>JBFWPN010000028.1:0-4057 GCA_050249955.1 Vicinamibacterales bacterium | reverse complement strand
ACGGCCGAAGAAGGGGCTGGGCGGGCTGACGCCCGCCGGCTTCGCGAAGCAGCTGCAATCGAAAGCGAGTACAGTCACCGCCGGGCTCTAAGGCCGAGTGCTACTCAAGACGGGGGGACGTCACGCCAATCAACGCGGCACCGCTGATCTTGTCCAGAACGGCCGTCGTGCTCTGCTCGATGGACGGATCGATGACGTCCCGCTCAAGAGCGTCAATCGCGTCGATCTCCAGTCGCCGGCCGGCGTTCCGGAGCTGCCCCGTCCCGTTGCTGCCGGCGATGACAACAGCATCGGCGAGATCGATGGTCGCGAGCCGGGAGACCACTGAGCGCCTGGCCGCTGGCGAGAGACGCCCCAACCGCGGGGACTGGGCCAGGCGTTCCACCAGCGCGAGGTACGCCGCGCCGGAGCGATCGCCGAAATTCAGCGTGTCGAGGTAGGACTGGACGAACGGAAAGTCCACGCTGCCGTGGACCCTCCACCGCGGGACGTCGGTCAGCGCGAACCGCCGCAGGCTGGTCAGCGCACTGAGTCGACGGGCCATCAAGAGGAGCTTGTCGTGCTCCTGAATCTGCAGCCGGTACAGCAGCTCCTTCAGCGCGGCCGTCGTGCGGTTCCTCGCGGTGGTGGCAGCGTCGAAGACAGCGAACTGCGCCGACGCCGGACGAGCCGCGCTGAAGGCGACCGCCAGCACGAGGAGGGCAGTCCGCACAGTCTGTCGGGGCGAGGTTCTCATGGTCGTGCTCCTCTCAGGGCTGGCGCCACGTGCGAAGGGCGTCACCCATGCCGTTCCGGAATGCCAGATTCGCGACGTCCCCGTCTCGCCAGGTGACGAGCTGCATGTTGACGGCGGCGGCCTCGTTGTCACGGAGGCGCTTGCTGCGCGCGAGGAGTTGTTCGAGAGCGTGAGACAGGAGCTGATTGGCGGTCATGTCCTGCCGACGGCCGAGCAGCTCACCAGCGGCAATCTTGTCGAGGATCGCCGTCATCTCGTGGTACGAGGCCGCCGGATTCAGCACGTCGGTCTCGAGCGCCTGCACGGCGCGCTGCAGTTGGTCGGAGTAGGTCCGGGTAATGCCGACCTGATGCCCGCCCATGATCGCGACGGTGTCCGCGATCTCGACGTTGCCGTACTGCCGCTCGAAGGCTCGTCTGGCGACTCCAGCCAGCCGGCTGGCAGGGCCGGGACGCTCGAGAGGGAGGGTGGTGGCCCAGTAGGCGGTACCCATCGGGTCACCGCCGTTGAGGCCAGCGATCCACGGCGTGCCATACAGCCACTGGCCTGGGTTGTGCCCGGTGAGCGCGATAGAAGGCGTCCGATAGCGGTCCATGTTCCCCAGCGCCCGCGCCATTCGCTGGATGGTCAGATACTGCGCGCGCAGTTCTTCGAGATGCCGCTGCGTCCGCTGCACGATCAGGATGGCCTGGGCCAGATTCGCGTTGTCGATGACGGCGAACTGCGCCTGGGCTGGCGCGGCGGTGAGAACGACGAGCACGATTGCGCCGATCTTCCGAACCATGGCTCTCTCCCTTCAACGCCGTGTGGAGACCGCAAGTGCAGACGGCTGGTAGGCCGGCAACTGCAGGTCGCTGGTGAGGTACACCTTCACGCGGTGCCCCTCGCGGATCGTGATGGTGGGCAGCCGGTTGAGGAACCGGTTCATCACCTGAAGGCTCGCCTGCGACGCGCTGTCGGCGGCGCCGCCAGCGATGATCACGGTGCGCTCACCCGTCCCTCCCGTGAGGCCCGCGGTGCCGAGCCATTGCGCCAACCCGCTGATGAGGCCGACTGCGCCGGCGGCGCCGAACGTCGCCAGGAAGTGCTGATTGACCTTGTCCCGTAGCCCGGCGTCGCCGATCTGGTTCAACCCAAGGAACTCGTCGAGCCGCTGTGTGCTTCCATCGGGCATCAGCAAGCGATGGAAGCTGACCGCGAGACGCGTCTCTCCGAGTGCTTGAACCGGCCTGGTCTCACCCAGAACGCGGGCGCCAGCCGGGATCACGACGTGCTGGCCACTGTGGGAGTAGATCGGGTTCGTGACCAGGCAGTTCACCGGGGCGACGCCGTTGCCGTCCAGCCGATTCGTCAGGACGGTGTCGATGACTGTCCCTTCCAGGAGCGTGTGGAGCGGACCGGCGGCTGACAGGGGGCCCGTCCTCTCTGGCGTGCGTCGCTCACCGTCGCGCAGCCCCGCTACTCCCTGGGGGGCTGCCGGGCTGGGTGGCGAGCCGACCGGGAGTGCTTGATTGGATGGCGCGGCTCCACCGCTTGCGCGAACGACCGCCGCGGCAATCTCATCCAGCGACGCGTCCGTGGCGGCTCTCGTCGGCCCCGTGGAGGGCCGGGAGGCCTCCGCCTGAGGACGCTCCGCTTCCGGACGGCGACTCGAGACGACGTTGCTTGCGAACAGGCTCTCGTACTCGCGCCGTTTCCGATCCGCGACGATGGGATCCTCGGCGGCCGGAGCGCTCGGCTCCTCGTATCGCGGCTCGACGGGATATGGCGGCGCAGCGGCAGCCGCCTGGGCCTCAAGTGCCTGCCTGGCCTCCATGGCCTTGAGCCTCTCCTGGTAGTCGCGCAGCCTGTCCGGGTTCGGCGCGGCCGGCGCGGTGCTGGTCGTCACGTTGGGCCCGGGCGGCTCCGGCTCGCCGGCCAACAGAATGATCAGCACGATGCCGGCGGCCAAGCCGACCATCAGCCAGGTCTGGAACCCTCTCGGCACGACACCCCGAGGGACGGGCCGGAGGTCGCTGACCGGCGCGGCTCCCGGTGCGACGGGTGGCTCTGCCATGACTACCGTCCCTGCTGCTCGAAGGTGAATCGCTGCGAGCCGAGCGCGAGGTAGGCCCGGTCCAGCACCTTCGGCACCACGTAGGTGCCCTCCCGAACGTGGAAGTTCAGGAGTGCGGGCTTTCCGTCCTTCACCTCGTACAGGGCGGGCAGCTCCGTCGCGTCGGACTTCACGTAGGTGAACTGGCCGTCGTGCCAGACGGACCGCACGAGGAACGGCTTCTCGTACTTGAGGCTGCCGTACACGAACTGCAGACGCGACGGGTACTCCTGCCGGAACGTCGCGCTCGCCTCCTCGGCCCGGCGTTCGGTCTCGCGCTGGGTGGTCCGAGCCTCTGCCAGTTGCAGTTCGAGCGCTTCGACTTGGGCGGCAGAGTAGTACTTTGGCTTGGCAGTCGGCGAGACGTTACCGCCATCGATGTACACCTTCAGGTCCGGCGGAGCGGCCTTCTCGGTCAGCAGGAAGGAGTAGATGGCCCCGCTCTTGGTCACCAGGTTGAGGTTGGTGGCCGCGCTCTCCTTCGCCGGCTTGATGTGCGCGATGTTCTGGGTCGACGACACGATCCAGAAGTCCTTGTCGCCACAGATCACGTCGAGGATCTCCTCGGACTCCGGCAGGACGACCATCGTGGTGTATCGAATCCTCGTCTGCAGCGGAATCACGCCGCGTTCGGACGCGGAGACTTCTCGCACGCCTGGCGTCTGCGCCAACGCTGTCGTGGGCGCGATCGTCGCAACCGCAAGCAGTCCGATGAGTGGCCACCGTCGCATCTCACACCTCCCTGTCACACCGATGCCGCAAGACGATCGAGCCCGGCCTCCAGGCCCCGCTCCTTGAGCACCGCCTCCACCCGTTGGTTGTCGATGGGAGTGTTCGTGTAGATCCAGTAGCTCTTCGGGTCGACGGCCAACGTGAGCACCTTGGTCAACTGCGGGCGCTTCAGCAGCAGCTGGCTTCTGGGCGCTAGAGCCGAGAGTAGGTCCAACTCCATCTCGTTTAACTGGAACAGGTCCGCGTACCGGGATCGATCGAGCGCCGGATTCGCGAGCAACAGCTTCGTCGGACAGCTCTCGATCACGGTTCGCAACAGGTCGGCCGAGGCGAAGTCCTCGACCGCCTGGGTCGACAGCACCATCGCCGCGTTCCGCTTGCGCCAGGTCTTCAACGCCTCCTGAACGTAGGCGCGGAGCGTCGGATGCTGAATGAGCCGCCAGGCCTCGTCCATGACGCACAGCTTCAGCCGGGCCGCATCGCCGCTGGCCGCC
>JBFWPN010000027.1:0-5635 GCA_050249955.1 Vicinamibacterales bacterium | reverse complement strand
TCACGCGGATCGATGTCTCTCGACATGGGCACACTCCCTACGCATCGAAATGCGGCCCGAGGTCGTCGAGGGCGGTGTCGGACGTGCCCAGTTGCCGGTCGAGGTGCAGAAGTTTGCGACCAGAGTCTCGCAGGAAGAGCCACCGCGCCACGCTGTAGTAGAGGGCGCACAGGTTGAAGAACAACACGAGTGTTGCACCGCCCAGCAGCCAGCCGTGCTGGCGGAACAGGGCGGCCTTGTACGGCGCCAGGAACACGAGTTCCCCCGCCAGCCACGCGGCCACGAGGAACACCGTGACGGCCGCCAGGAACGCGGCGTTGGCAATCACCGGCCCACCTCCTGAAACGCCTGGTCGATGCGGAAGTAGGACACCTGCAGGCCCAGTGGATTCACGCGGACGAAGGCGTTCGGCACGCGGTCGCGCAGCACGAAGTCCACGTGGGCGACGAACGTCTCCCGCGACCGCTCATGGCGCGTGCCTGGGCTGTAGAGAATCTTCTGGAAGTTGATGGCGGCCTTGAACGGAGTTGTTGTCAGCTCGCTCAGGCTGACGTTCTGCACGACGATCTCGATCTCGTCGGCTGAGGGATTCATGAGGAACGACTCCATGCTTCGGCTCTGGTCGTTCTGGGCGATCGTGGCATCCGCCAGCCCCGGCTCCAGGAACAGCAGCGAGTCGGGGTACTCCCGCTGCACAGTGGCGCGGATGCGGCCGAAGTGCTTCACGATGAACTGCGTCAGGAAGTAGCGCAGTTCCGGAGGCTGGGGCTGATACCGCGACGCGTCGTAGGCCACGGCCTCGGCGCGGCCAACTTCGTCGATCCGGACGACCAGAGGCTTTACGTCGGAGTAGCGTGCGGCCGTGTAGACATTCAGGCCGATCAGTCCAAGCGCGATCAGCGACACCAGAACCAGCGCGATCTTCAGGTAGGTGTTCAGCACCAACGCGGAGCCGTACACCTCCACGAACTGCCGCTTGGCGTTCTCCAGCGTCTTGGGATTCACATCCCCCACGGTTGCACGCATGGCCCCACCTCTTGCCTACCCGCCGAACTGCGTTCGGAGGAACTGGTAGCCCATCCAGCCGATGCCGGTCAGGAACCCGAGTGCCGCGGCGACGAGAAACCCCACGACGATCACCCGCGACACGTCGAGGCCGGGCGACGGCTCACCGTCGTGGCGCCGGACTGTCGTGAATCGATTGGCCATCCGAACCTCCTATCGCCGCGACAAGAGTCGCCCGACATTCAGACGATTGGTGACGACGCTCTCTCCACTCGAACCCGAGAAGATCGACTGCGTGAGCGACGGCACCTGCAGGATGCCCAGGCAGAATGTCGCGACCACCGCGAACGCCTGCAGGGCGTAGACGCCGTACTCGGCCTGCGTGATCATCGGAGGCAGCGTCGTCACATAGCGGAAGACGAACTGCTCGAAGATCATCAGGAAGGCAATGGCCACGACCGGCACGAACGAGTACTGGATGAACGACCGCAGCCAGCCCCAGAATAGCCAGTCGAGCTTCGGCACGATGAAGAACGGCACGAAGATCGGACCGAGCAGCGCGCACACAGCTGTGGCGATCAATCCGAAGGCGATCACCGCCAGCGACACGGCCTTCGCAAACGCGATCAGCAGCAGCACCGTCCAGTAGATCAGGTTGGCCAGAATCGACCATGGATCCGGCTGCATGAAGTGCTCGGACAGCTCATCGAAGTGCCGGTAGATATTGTCGAACGCGCGCGCCTCGAGCACCGACTGGAAGTAGCCGGCCTGGTCGGTGATCAGGTTGCTGAACGAGACGCCAATGCCTGGCAGCGGGCTCTCGTAGAAGGCGATGAACGAATAGCCGAACGAGATGAACAGCAGCAGTTTGGCGAACTCGAACATCTGCTCACCGAGCCCGTCGTGGCTGAACATCATCCGGATGCCCTGCCAGGCAATCAGGATGGTGGCGAACGAGATGAACATGGTGTACCCGAACCGCAGGAACACCGGCTCATACGTCAGCAGCAGACTCATGATCGCCTGCTGGATCGTCGGAATCAGATTGAGGGACGGCTGCGTCGGCATGGCCCGCTCCCGTCTGTCTTACGGCTGGCGCCAGGTCCGTAGGGCATCGCCGGCGCCTGCGGCGAACGCCTGGTTCACGGCCGCGCGGTCGCGCCACGCGGTGAGCTGCATGTTCATGGCCGCGGTCTCGGTGTCCCGCGTCCGCTTGCCTTCCACCAGCAGCTGCTCGACGATGCCATCGAGGAGCTGGATGCGGGCTTGCCGCTGCCGTGCGGCCACGAGTCCGGCGCCGCTGATCTTGTCGAGGACGGCGGTCGTGCTCTGCTCCAACGAGTCGTTGGTGACGTCCCGTTCCAGGGCGTCAATCGCGGCCAGTTCTCTCCGACCGTTGTATCGCAATTGGCCGGTGTCGTGGGTGGCCGAGATGACGGCCGAATCGCTCAGGTCAAGCGTCGCCAACTGGCTCAGCAATGCCCTTCGGGCTTGCGGTGACAGCCGCCCGAGCGCCGAGGCCGCGTCCACCACTGGGTGGCTGACGCCCAAAAAGGCCCGCCCGGAGCTGTCGCCATAGTTCAACGCGGCGTGATAGTCCCGCGCATACAAGAACGCGGGCCCCTCGAAGTCGTGCGTCCGCCACCGTGGTGGGTCCGGCACGCGGAACTTGGCGAGCGACGTGAACATGCTGAGGCGCTGGGCCATCCGCCGCAGCTCGCTGTGCTGCTGCTGTTGCACGCGCAAGAGCACCTCCTTGAGCACGGCGGTGACGCTGTTCCGATAGGTCACGGCGGGGTCGTAGACGACCCATTGCGCGTGGCTCGGCACCGAGACGACCAAGACACACCCGACGGTCAGGATCAGCGTTCGCATGGCGTCCTCCTATGGCTGGCGCCACGTGCGCAGGGCGTCGCCCGTCCCGCGCACGAGCGCATCGTTGGCGGCGCGGCCGTCCCGCCACGTCACCAGCTGCATGTTCATCGTGGACGCCTCGGTGTCGCGGAGGCGCTTGCTGCGCGCGAGCATCTGCTCGAGGGCATGCGAAAGCAGTTGGTTCGCCGCCATGTCCTGACGGCGTCCAAGGAGTTCGGCGGCGGCGACCTTGTCCAGGATGGCGGTCATCTCGTGGTACCGCTCCAAACCGTTCAGGACGTCGCCCTCGAGGTCCTGCACTGCGCGCTGCAACTGCCCGTGGTAGCCGCGCAAGGCGCCGACTTGGTGACCGCCCATCATCGCAACGGAGTCCGTAATCTCGATGGTGGCGTACTGACGTTCCAGCATCCGGCGCGCCGCGGCGGTCAGCCGGGCAGGCAGCGCCGAAGGCCGCTCCAACGGCAAGGTTGTGGCCCAGTAGGCGGCGCCGGCCGGATCCCCGCTGTTCAGGCCCTGTAGCCAGGCCCGTCCGTAAGGCCAGCGTCCAACGTCGTGGCGCGTTGCCGCGATCGATGGGATTCGATAGGGATCGAGAGCCCCGAGCCCCTGTCCCATCCGCAGGATGGTGCGGTACTGGGCCAGGAGCTCCTCGTACTGGCGCTGCGTACGCTGGGCGATGAGCACGGCCTGAGCGAAGTTGGACGGATCGAAGACGGTCCACTGTGCGTGGGCGGGGGTGGCCAGCGCGGCCACGAGGACTCCGATGATGATGACCTGTCTGAGCATGGTTACCTCCGCTGCGCCAGTCCGGCCGTCGACACCGGAGACCACTCCGGCAGATCGAGGTCGCTGGTGATGTAGACCTTCACCCTGTGCCCCTCGCGGATCGTTATGGTCGGCAGCCGGTTGAGAAACCGACTCATGACCTGGGCACTTGCCTGCGCGGTGGCGTCAGCGGCGCTTCCTGCGATGACGACTGTGCGATTCCCGTCGCCGACGCCAAAGGCCGCGTTGCCGAGGAGCTGCGACAGCCCGCTCACCAGGCCAATGGCCCCCGCCGCGCCAAACGTCGACAGGAAATGGTGATTCACGCGGTCGCGCAGCCCCGATTCGCCGATTTGATTGAGCCCCCTGAACTGGTCGAGGGGCACAGTGCTGCCATCCGGCATCAGCAGCCGATGAAACGCCACCGCCAAGCGCGTCTGTCCGAGCGCCTGGACGGGCCGTGTCTCCCCGAGCACTCGCGCTCCGGCCGGAATCAGCACCTGCTGGCCGCTGTGCGAGTACAGCGGATTGGTGACGAGACAGTTGACCGGGGCAGCGGCGGCGCCGTCGAGGCGGTTCGTCAGCACCGCGTCGATGACTGTCCCTTCCAGCACGCGATGGAGCGGCCCCACCGGGCTGATCCGTGACGTGGGCTGCGGCGGGCTCGGCCGCTCGCCGCGCGACACATCGGGCGTGACGACCGAAGTGGTTGAAGCGACTTGCAGTGCGCCGGGCGGCGGAGTCAAAGCGCCGGCCGTCCGCGACGTTGCGCGCACGACGGCATCGGCGATGTCGTCGATCGAGGGCTCGCCGGATGCGAGGCGCTGGTTCGTCGATGGGCTCGCCAACCGCTGGCCTGCGTCCGGCTGACTTCCCTCGGGACGACGGCTCAGCACGACATTGCTGGCAAACAGACTCTCGTACTCGCGCCGCTGGCGTTCGGCGACGAGGGGGTCGACAGGCGCACTCGCGCCATCGTTCGGCGCCGTCGGCATGGGCGACGCCTGGGCGTCGAGCGCGGCCTGCCGGAGGTCGCGCGCCGCCTGCTCATCCAACATTCGCAGGCGGTCCTGATAGTCGCGCACCCTGTCGGCGGTGGGTGCCGCCGCGGGCTGCGCACTCGGCCTGGGCGTGGCTGGACCCTCTGGCTTCCCGGTCAGGAAGATGATGCCAAGCATGCCCACCGCCAAGGCGACCATCAGCCATGTCTGCACGCCCTTGGGCAGCACGCCGCGCGGAACAGGGCGGCGGTCAACGACGGGTGCCGTGCCGGGGGTTTCGACCTGGTCGGCCATGGCTACCGCTCCCGCAGGTCGAACGCCAGCTTCGCAGTGCCGAGCGCGAGGTAGCCGCGCTCCAGCACCTTCGGAACCACATACGTGCCGCGCTGCACCTGGAAGTTCACGAGCGCCGGCTTGCCGTCCTTCAGCTCGTAGAGAGCCGGCAGTTCGGCGGCGTCCGACTGCAGGTAGGTGAATTGGCCGTCGTGCCAGATCGCCCGCAGGAGAAAGGGCCGCTCGTACTTAACGGCCGCATACGGAAACTGCATGTGGGTCGGGAACTCCTGCTTCGCGGTCGCGACCAGCTCCCGCGCGCGGACCTCTGCCTGCGTCGTCGCTTCGCGCGCCTCAGTCAGTTCGGACTGAAGGCGTTCAACCTCAGCGGCGCTGTAGTACTTCTGTCGGCCGACGGGGGTCGCGGGGTCCGCAGTGACGTAGACCTTCAGGTCAGGCGCCAACTGCGCGCCAGCGCCGCTGCTCTTCTCACTGAGCAGGAAGGAGTAGATGGTGCCGCGTGCGGTGACGAGATTGAGGTTCGTCTCGGAGCCGGTCTTGGCGGGCTTCACGTGCGCCACGTTCTGCACGGCACTGATGACCCAGAAGTCGCGGTCGCCGCAGATGACGTCGAGGATCTCCTCGCCGTCGGGCAGGACGATCATCGTCGTGTAGCGCAGCCGGGTGTTGAGCGGGATGACACTGCGGTCCGAGGC
>JBFWPN010000026.1:0-9781 GCA_050249955.1 Vicinamibacterales bacterium | reverse complement strand
GTGTGCGCGGTGGCGTTGCGATTGCACAACGGCTCCCGTGTCTATGGGAGGTATCGCATGAAGAGAGTGTGGACAGGTGCAACGTTCGCGATCGCGCTCGGCTGTGCAGCAGGCATGTCGGCGCAGGGAGGCTCGACCACGGGAAGCCAGACCTCGGGAAGCAGTCGCGCGATCACGGTGACGGGGTGCCTGCAGGGCGGAGGCGCGAGTGCCACCTCCGGCGCCACCGGCACCAGCGGCTCGGCGAGTACCGCTGCTGGCGCATCCCGCTCGGGAGCGCAGTACATGCTGACCAATGCGCGCATGGGCTCGTCGACCGGCTCGACCGGTTCGGCCAGCGGCGCATCCGGTTCCGGTTCGACGAGCGCGTCGGGCGCGGGCAGCTCCACGTCTGGTGGCTCGACCTCCGGCGCGGGCAGCGCCACGGCCGGTGCGGGCGGCTCGACCTCGGGCGCTGGCGGCTCCACCGCCGGGACGGCCGGGAGCGGCAGCTCCGGCAGCATGGCGATGAGCGGGTCCACGTACATCCTCGAGGGGCGTGAGTCGGAACTCGCGCAGCATCGCGGCCACCAGATCGAGGTGACAGGCACCCTGGCCGCGTCGACCTCGCCGGGTGCCAGTAGCAGCTCGGGCTCGGCCGGCAGCGGCGCCACCACAAGTTCGGGCGCCACTGGCAGCGGCAACACGACGAGCGGCACGACAGCGGCGAGTGGCGGCTCCAGTTCCGGCTCGGGTTCGATGGCTGGAGCGGGCCAGCGCGTCCAGGTGACGTCGGTCCGCATGATCTCGTCAACCTGTACGCAGTAGCGCGGCACGACGTGATGGTCGCGCGGCGTGCGCGGCCATCACGATCGCACACCCTCACGGCTCACCTTGAAACGACGCGCGACATCCCGATACGCTGCTCCCGCGTGCGCAAACGCCGCACGTGGAGGACGTGGCATGGCCGAGGTGGTTGTAGTGTCGGCGCTCGTGGCCCTCGCGATCGGCATCACCGGTTTCATCAGGCGCAGACGCGTCCCCTTCAGCGCACTCGACCGGATCAGCGTCAGCCGCCAGTGGCTGATGCAGCACCAGGCAGACGATCGTTCATGAACGAGAGCTTTGGAGCACGGCTTCGCGCGGCGCGTGAGCGCCGGCACGTCACGGTGGCCGACATCGCTGCCCGCACGAAGATCAGCGCGTCGCTCTTCGACGCCATCGAGCGCGACGATGCGTCGCGGTGGCCGTCGGGCATTTTCCGCCGCTCTTTCATGCGCGCCTACGCGGAAGCGGTCGGGCTCGATCCCGACGCCATCGTCCACGAGTTCCTCGAACGCTTCCCCGATCCGGCCGCAGGTGCTCCTGCCGCGCCGAGACCGGGGACGACCGAGGGCACGCCCCCACCCCCATCACCAGCCGCACCGGCGGAGGCCCATCAGCCCGGGCGGGGTTCGCAGGCCCTGCGGCTCACGCTCGTCGATACGGGCCTGCCCTTCACCGGTGGCCGGCTGCTCGTCGATGCGCGTCGGCGCTGGGCGGCGGCCGCCTGGGACCTCGGCTCCCTGGTCGCCCTCGCACTCACGGTGTTCGTGTTCCTGGACGCGTTCTGGGCGCCGTTCGGGATGGTGTCGCTCTGCTACTACGCCGGAGGCATCCTGCTGCTCGGGAACTCGCCAGGGGTATGCCTGTTTGCGCCCAGGCCCGTGGTGGACGATGCGGGCCCCGAGCCCCAGCCGACGCGCGCCGCGCGGCCCAGGCATGCCGAGCTGCCGGTGAGGGCGCCGGAGCCCGCGGTGCGCTCCCACCGCTTCCGTGCCGGACGCCATCGCCATGTGCGCAGCTGACCAGACGTACGAAGGGCCGGGCGGCATCGCCACCCGGCCCTGGTGAGTCCTGCGGGCTCCAGGCCCGACGTCCCGCCGACGGTCAGTTCGCCCGGTTGGCGATCCGCGCCATCAGCTTCTCGACACGCTCCTGCGCCACCTTGAGGTGCTCGTCGAGTTCGGCGTAGACGTACTTGTGGCCGGCGTTGATTGCCCGGGTCATCGGCACCGTGGCCTGCTCGTACTCGGCCGTGAGGTCGGCGCGGCGCTGGCGGTCGTCCACCCGCTTGATCATCGAGTTCGCGAGCTTCAGCTGCTCGCGCACGGCATTCAGGCTCTCGTACATCTGCCGCGCGTTGCGGGCGCGCTCGGCACGCGGCGCCACTTCCTTCGGCCCGTGGCACTCCGCACACTGCTTCTCCAGCGCCTTGGGTGAGAGGAGCTGGCCCGCCACCGGGTCGTGACAGGTGGAGCAGGTCGGGCCGTGGTCGTCACCGTTCTTCAGCAGTTCGTAGTGGCGGCTCTCCTGGAACGCGACGAAGGGCCCGACGTGGCAGCTCCCGCACGTCGCCGGCAGGTTGCTCCGGTGCACGGGACTCTTCCGGTTGCCGGAGTTCAGGATGTCGCGATGCGCGAGGGTCTTCTCGAACACCGTGCTGTTGCCGCCATGGCACTTCTCGCAGCCCACGCCGTTCCTGGAGTGCGGCGATCGGTCCCAGTCGTACAGGTGATCCGGAGCCGGAACGACGCTCTGGGCGAAGTGGCAGTCGGCACAGCGGCTGGCCTGCTGTGCGTTGGCAGATGCGGCGAAAAGAATCAGGCTGACGAAAGCAACGGTCACGAAACCGAGGCGGTTCATGTGCCACCCCCTGTGAAGGGTTGTCGCAAACGGCATTCCGCGCGTATCGCGGAGTGATTCATCGCCGTGCGAGGCGGAGCGCCGGGATTCCGGCGGATCCGCATGCGAAGAGCATAGCGCAACGACGGAGGCCGGCGTAGTGCCGGCCCTCCGACGCTGCGCAGAGTGTGGGGAGGGAGAACTCAGTGGGCGACCCCGACCCTGTTGAGGGTCCGTGCTTCGCGCCGCACGGGAAGGGCGAGCAGCGCGAAGCACGCGATGACGACAGCGGGCGGAACCACGAGCGCGAGGACGAAGAGCCAGTCAGCCACCAGTCCGCTCCGGAATCAGCCTTCCTTCACGCTGAAGTTCAGTGTGACGGAGAGGACGAACGGGGTCGGGATGCCGTTCAGCACGAGCGGCGCATACCGCCACTGCTTCACGGCGTCGACCGCAGCCTGGTCCAGGAACTTCACCGAGCGGAGCACCCGCACGTCCTGCACCGAACCATCCGGGCCGACCGACGCCTCGAGAATCACGAGTCCGGTCACCTTGGCCACCAGTGCCAGTTCGGGATAGGTCGGCTCGACCCGCTTCACGAGCTGTGGCGCCTGGATGTTGCCGCCGATCCGGACCTGCTTCGGGGCCGGGGGTGGCGGCGGCGGGGGGGGTGGCGGCGGTGCCGCTTCGAGGCCACCGACGATGCCACCCTGGACACCGCCGATGACGCCACCTTCGACACCGCGGACGGCTACCGGCAGGTCAGGGGCTTCCGGCCGGATCTCCGAGGGGGCCTCCACCGGAGCCGCGTACGGATTCTCCACAACGGGCTGCGGCGCCTGCTGCGCCTGCGGCGGCGGCGGGGGCGGCGGCGGGGGCGGAGGTGGCGGTGCCTCAGGAACGGAGGCCACGAAGGCCATCATGTTCGGCACCTGCGGCAGGTTGTCCGTTGCGTAGAGCAGCGGGATCACCACCACCAGGCCAAGGACCACGACATGCCCGAGGATCGACAGCATCAGCGGTGCGGCTGCGGTCTTCTGACGGGCTCTTCCAAATTGTTCGAACATGACACCCTCCCTCCACGACGTCCGGCGTCCCTTTCCCCGGGAGCCATGGGGCTCCCTGGAACACCGTCCGCTACACCGCCACGCGCGCGGCCTCTGCGGCTTCGGCGACGACTTCAAGCCCCTGCACGGCATGCGGGTTACGCACGGTCAGCACCGGGCACGGTGCGGTCCGCACCACCTTCTCGGCCACGCTGCCCATGAGCAGGTGACCGACGAACCCGCGGCCATGCGTGCCCATGACGATGAGATCGATCTCCTGATCGGCAGCGAAGTGCACGATCTCGTCGGCGGGCGTGCCGGCACGCACGAAGAACTGCGGGCCGATGGCCGCCTGGTCCGCGGGCGACAGCATCTTCAGCATGGCGGCCCGGGCGGCCTCGGTGACCTGCCCGTCGGGACCGACCGGCACCTCACCCTCGAGTTCAGCCTGGGTGCGATCGCCCACGTAGAGGAACGTGACGGTGGCCCCGAAACTCTTGGCGAGCATCACCGCGTAGTTGACGGCCGTCGACGACGTCTCGCTGAAGTCGTGTGGCACCAGGATTCGCTTCAAAGCAATCATGGGAGTGGAACCTCCGGCCATTGCTGAGGGCAAGTGGCGTGCCGCAGCAGACGGGCACCGGATCAGACTGAATCCTTGACGTTTTCTGCGATCTCTCGGGGAGAGCCTCGCTGGAACCGGCCCGTACTCGGGGAATTTCGAAAGGGCTGTGAGGAAAAACCCGCGCGGGAGGCGGGCGGACGGTTCGGAGGACGCGGGTGGTGTGGCGGAGAGAGAACGGCGCCGGTACGAGGCGCCCTGCGAGGGTTGGGCGTCAGCCGACGAGGGCCGTGACGTCCTGCATCTCGAACGGCTTGTGGAGCACCATGAAGGCCCCGCGCTCGAGGGCGGCGTTGGCCAGTTCCGGCGTGCCGTACGCGGTCATCAGGATGACCCGACCCTGGGGCACGAGGCTGATGATGCGCGACAGGAGATTCAGGTCATTCGAATCCGGCAGGCGGAAATCGAGCAGGACGACCTCCGGCGGTTCCGAGGCATGGGTGAGCGCCTTGACGGCTCCCTGCCCGTCTTCCGCTTCGTCGACCGTGAATCCGCGGTCGCTGAGGGTCTCGCACAGCGACCAGCGGATCAACAGTTCGTCGTCGACGACCAGCGCCCGACGGTGGGGGGAGTTCCCGTGAAGTTGCGTCATGCAGTCTGTACCGCGGCAGCCGCCTGTGTCTCTGGTTTGTCCAGGGCACCGAGGCCGCATCGATTGATGCGATCGCCCAGTGTTGACCGCTTGATTTGCAAGAGCTCTGCCGCGCGCGACTTGTTGCCGCCGCTGACCTTCAGGGCCCAGCCAATCAGGTTCGCCTCCACCTCGCGAAGTCGGTCATCCAGCGAAATGGGGGCAGTGGTATCGGTGGCCGGCGCCACGGGCGGGGCCACTTCGGCCGGCTGCGCGCCGGCGCGGAACAGGATGCTGGCCGACATGCAGCCGATGCGGACGGTGCCGCAGGAGCAGGTCTGCGCAATCCGTTCGCAGGCATTCTCGAGTTCGCGGACGTTGCCGGGCCAGGAGTAGCGCATGAACGCCTGCTTCACGGCGTCGGAAATCGCGGGTATGTCCTCGTTGCGACGCTTGAAGTAGCGGTTGAGGAAATGCTCCATGAGCACCGGGACGTCCTCGCGGCGTTCCCGCAGGGGCGGCAGCGTCAGCGGCAGCACGTTCAGCCGGTAGTACAGGTCTTCGCGGAACTTTCCCTCGGCAACCAGCTGCTTCAGGTCGCGCTTGCTGCCGGCAATCACCCGGACGTTCACCGGCACGGTCCGCGTGCCGCCGAGCCGCTCGATCGTGCGGTTCTGCAGCACCCGCAGCAGCTTCACCTGCATGGACAACGGCACGTCGTCGATGTCGTCCAGGAAAATGGTGCCCCCCTCGGCCAGTTCGAAGCGGCCGGGGCGGTCCTTGATCGCGCCCGTGAAGGCGCCGCGCTCGTGTCCGAACAGCTCCGATTCAATCAGCGTTTCCGAGAACAGGGCGCAACTGACCGCCACGAAGGGGTGGTGCCGCCGGCGGCTGTTCTGGTGGATGAGGGTCGCCGTGACTTCCTTGCCGGTGCCGCTTTCCCCCGTCACCAGCACGGTGCTGTCACTGTTGCCGATGACCCGGAGGAACTCGAACACCGCGCGCATCCGCGCGCTGCGTCCGACCACCACCGAGTCCATCGAAATCTGCTGTGTGGTCATGGTGCACCTAGACGAGACGCAACGTCTCGAACTCGGGGATTTCCTCCCGGATGGCCGACTCGACCCCCACGTGCAGCGTCATGTGCGCGCTCGGACAGCCGGCGCACATGCCGGTCAGCCTGACGTCGGCGGAGTTGCCGCTGACCGTGAGCAGCTCGATATCGCCGCCGTCCGCCTGCAGAAACGGGCGGACCCGATCCAGCACTCCCTGAACGCGTTCCCTGGAAACCATTGCCGTTTCTCCCGCTTCGAACCCATGCGAATGAAGGAAGACGACTGACGCAGGGGCAACGCCTGTGCCAGACCTCCGTTGCCGGTTTTCCGGAGTGTTTGCGAAAATTCGGCGCGGGAAGGCGCCGGAAGACTGTCTGCGGGCGGGGAATTTTCCGCAGCCGATGGGGATAATCCACCGGCTGCGGATGAATTAGGACTAGTGCGTGGCTTTCTCGAGGTGGAACTTCTCGATGCGGTAGCGGATCTGGTCCCGGTTCAGGCCAAGCAGCGAGGCGGCCCGGGTCTGGTTCCACTGGGTCCGTTCGAGTGCCTGCACCACCAGCGAGCGTTCGAGCTGTTCGAGGTCGATGCCGTTCGGCGGCAGTTCCACGCGGTCGCCCAGCTTCACCGCCGACGCCCCGCCGATGGTGAAGTCGTCGGCCTGCAGGACGTCGCCGTCCGCGAGGAGCATGGCGCGTTCCACCGTGTTGCGGAGTTCGCGGATGTTGCCCGGCCAGCCGTAGGCCTGCAGCCGCTTCATGGCCTCGGGCGCCACCCCCCGCACCCGCTTCTTGAACTCGGTGTTGTAGGAGTCGATGTAGAACTCCACGAGCAGCGGGATGTCGTCCGACCGGTCGCGCAGCGGCGGCAGCATGATCGGCAGGACATTCAGGCGGTAGAACAGGTCCTCCCGGAAGCGGCCCGCGCGCACTTCCTCGTCGAGCTTCCGGTTGGTGGCGGCAATCACCCGCACATCCACGTGGATGTCCACCGAGCCGCCCACCCGCTTGAAGGTCTTCTCTTCCAGGAAGCGCAGGAGCTTCGCCTGCAGCCCGGGCACCATCTCCCCGATTTCGTCCAGGAACACGGTGCCGCCATCCGCCGTCTCCAGCAACCCGCGCTTCTGGCGGTCAGCCCCGGTGAACGCGCCCTTCTCGTGCCCGAACAGCTCGCTCTCGAGCAGCGACTCGGGCAGGGCCGAACAGGTGATGTTCATGAAGGGCTTCTGGGCCCGGTCGCTGTTGTAGTGGATCACCTTGGCCGCGAGGTCCTTGCCGGTGCCGCTCTCACCGTTCAGCAGGACCGTCGACGCCGGGCTCGACGCCACCTTCCGCATCAGCGACTTGATCGTCACCAGCGACGCGCTCCCGCCCACGATCCGATCGAAGCTGTAGGGCTGGGCCTGGTTGGCGCGAAGCGTCTTCACCTCGCGCCGCAGGCGCGTGGTTTCCAGCGCCTTGTCCACCAGCAGCGCGATTTCGTCGAGGTTGAACGGCTTGTTCGCGTAGTGATACGCGCCGTGCTTCATGGCCTCGACGGCCGTCTCGATGCTCGAAAATGCCGTCAGCAGGATGACGAGGACGTCCGGGTCGCGCTCCTTGAGCTTCTTCAGGACCTGCAGGCCGTCACCATCCGGCAGCTTGTAGTCCAGCAGGACGAGATCCACCCCCTCCTCGCTCCTGGCAATGGCAGAGGTGGCGGTATCGGCCTCGATGATGCGGTACCCCTGTTCGGAGAGTCGATCCTTCAGCGACCAGCGAATCAGCGGCTCGTCATCGACAACGAGAATGGTGGGAGCGGGCATGCCGGGCACTAGTATAGCGATGCCCGGCAACCCACGCAGGCAGGAGTTCGGACGGGCCGGTGTGGGGACGGCACTGGGGCGATGCGCGCCCCCGGGCGGACCGCCGCAGCGGCTCCGCGGGCGGCGCCGCCCCCACCGGCAGGATCAGCCCCTCAACTCGGCCTGGGCGTTTCCACGGCCCGCTCGACCAGCAGGTCGAGTTCGTCGAGTTCGAACGGCTTGTCGAGCACCGTGAACACACCCAGCCGACGCGCCTCGTCCAAAACCTCGGGGGTCCCGAACGCCGTCATCAGGATGACCGGCACACGGGGCAGGATGCGACGGATCGACATCAGCAGGCTCAGGTCGTCGCTGTCCGGAAGCTTCAGGTCCAGCAGGACGACGTCCGGCTCGGTCGCCGCGTCGAGGACGGTGAGCAGCGCCCCGTGCGCGTCCGCCGCCTCGACGATCTCGAACCCGTGGGCCCTGAGCGTCTCGGCAATCGACCACCGCACCAGCGGCTCGTCATCCACCACCAGCACGCGCGTCGCGGATTTCTTCCGGACGTGGGGGAATTCCCCCCCCGACTGCGGGCACCGACGAAGGCGTGATGGAAGGAATTGAGGCCGAAATTTGGGCTAGCATAGTGCCACCGCCGTTTCGCGATTCAAAAGACGCTCCACATGGGCCGCCAGTGAATTCCACGCCGACAGCCCCGGGCACCACGCTGCTGAACGGGGCGACCATTTCGGCCGCCGTCCTGGCTGCCGCCATCTTCGTCATCGACATCTCGACGCCCCTCGGCCAGGGCATCGCGGCCCTCTACGCGCTGCCGCTGCTCGTCGGCACGTTCAACGAACCGCCACGCTTCCAGCTCGTGGCGGCAGGCGTGGCTTCGGCACTCACCATGGCGGGCGCCTGGCTCGCGCCGGACGGGCTCGACCGGCCCTACGTCTTCACCAACCGCTCGATTGCACTCATCCTGATCTGGACCACGGCCATCGTGCTGGCCCGGTTCCGCGCCACCTGGCTCGACCTGCGGGCGCGCACGAAGGACCTGGCCGACGTCAACTTCGCCATCGATCACTCCGCCATCGTGGCGACCACCGACACCCGGGGCCGCATCACCTACGTGAACGACAAGTTCTGCGAGATCTCGAAGTACACGCGGGCTGAACTGCTCGGACAGGACCACCGGCTGCTCAACTCCACGCATCACAGCAAGGAATTCATCCGGGATCTCTGGGTCACCATCGCGAACGGCCGGATCTGGCGGGGTGAAATCAGGAACCGTGCGAAGGACGGCAGCCTGTACTGGGTCGACACGACCATCGTCCCGTTCCTGGACGATCGCGGCAAGCCCTATCAGTACATGGCGCTGCGCTACGAGATCACGGCGAGGAAGACCTCGGAGGAGCGGCTGCGGGAACAGGAAGCGCTGGCACGCCTCGGGCAGATGGCGGCCGTCGTCGCCCACGAGGTGAAGAACCCCATCGCCGGCATCCGCGGGGCGCTCCAGGTGATTGCCGCCCGCATGCCGGTCGACTCGCGAGACAAGCCGGTCGTCGGCGACATCATCGCCCGGCTGGATGCACTGAACGGCATCGTCCACGACCTGCTCGTGTTCGCGCGGCCCCGCCAGCTCCGATCCGAGCCGGTGGACCTGGATCGACTCGTCCGGAACACCCTGCACCTGCTCCACCGCGATCCGACCTTCGCCAACCTGCAGGTCGAGTTCCCGCAGTCCGAGGCAGTGGCGGCCGCCGACGCGGAGCAGCTGCAGCTGGTCTTCACCAACGTGCTCATGAACGCCGCGCAGGCAATGGGCGGAAGCGGCAGCATCGACGTCGGGATCACCAGGGCGGAGGCGACCGGCAGGGCGGCATTCGTCATCTCGATCGCCGACCACGGACCCGGCATGCCCGCTGACGTCCGCGACAAGGTCTTCGAGCCCTTCTTCACCACGAAGCACCGCGGCACCGGCCTTGGCATGCCCATCGCCCGCCGCATCGTCGAGGCGCACGGCGGACACATCGACATCGAGACGCCGGAATCCGGCGG
>JBFWPN010000025.1:0-9891 GCA_050249955.1 Vicinamibacterales bacterium | reverse complement strand
CCTGCGCCGACATGCCTGCTGCACAGCCGAGCGCGATCGCGAACGTTGCACCTGTCCACACTCTCTTCATGCGATACCTCCCATAGACACGGGAGCCGTTGTGCAATCGCAACGCCACCGCGCACACGACGCATGTGCGGATGCAGTGAGGCCGGGCTCACCCGGCAACCGTGACGATCTTGCGTGATGTGTCGCCGTTCGCAACTCGGCGGGATCGACGCGTCTGCATCGGTTCGAGGTTCACGCTGGATGAGCGTGCGCGGCCCCGACTGATGGGCTGTGCGTGAAGCTCGGCTGCACTCGCCCCGTGGATGCGCTCACGGCGCAGGTACAATCGCGGCTGATGGAGTCGCAGCGTGATCCCGTGATGCAGGCGCTGCGCCTGGCTGCGATCGTCGAGGGCTCTGACGACGCGATCGTCAGCAAGGACACGAACGGGATCATCACCTCATGGAATCGCGCGGCTGAGCGGATGTTCAGGTGGACGGCCGAGGAAGCCATCGGCCAGAGCATTCGCCTCATCATCCCGCCCGACCGGCAGTCGGAAGAGGACATGGTGCTCGCGCGGATCAGGCGCGGCGAGCGGGTGGAGCCGTTCGAGACCGTCCGCTGCCGGAAGGATGGCGAGCGGTTCGACGTGTCGGTCAGCATCTCTCCCATCCGTACGGCTGACGGCCGGATCGTCGGCGCATCCAAGATCGCGCGCGACATCACCGAGTGGAAGCGCACGACGCGTGCGCTCCAGGACGCGCGCGCGGAGCAGGCGGAGCTGCGCCGGCGGCTGGCTGGCATCATCGACGCCTCGGGCGCCCTCCTGCAGTCGCCCAGGCTCGACGACGTGCTGCCGGCAATCCTGGCCGTGTCGCGCCAGGTCCTCACGGCCGACGGCGTTGCCGTGTGGTACCTCGACGCGCACGCCTGGCGTGTCGCCGCGGCGCATGGCCTCTCCGATGCGTTCACGTCGGTGGTGCTGGACGAGCAGGCCGGTCCCGACCTCGGTGACGGGGTGCTGATGCTGGAGTCGATCACCGACGCGCGGTTCGGATCGCGGCTCGACGTCTACGCCCGCGAGCGGATCGAGTCCATGCTCCTGGTGCCGCTGCGGGCTGGCGACGGGATGCGGGCAACCATCGCGTTCTACTTCCGGACCCGACAGCAGTTCGGCCTCGTGGAGCGCGAGACGGCGGCGGCGCTCGGGCGCCTGTCGTCGGTGGCGATCGCAACCGCGTCACTCTACGACGCCCAGCGCCGCCGGCGGATCGAGGCCGCCTTCTTCGCGGAGACCGGCAGCATCCTCGCCGGCACGCCGGACCTGCGCGAGGCGCTCCGTCACCTTGTCGATCGCGTCGTGCCAGCCTTCGCCGACGCCTGCGCCGTGCACCTGGTGGGCGAGGTGGACGGCATCGAGCTGGTGGCCGAGGCGGGGCAGGGGGGACCCGGGCGTGCCGAGGGGATGCTGCGCGCCCAGGCGGGCGAGGCCGACGACCTGTTCAGTGTGGACCGCGTGATCCGCACCAGCACCGGCATGACGGTCGACCGGTTCGGTGCCCCGGGGTACGCCGGTTACGCGGAGGTGCGCATTGCCATGGGGCGCGCGCTGGGCCAGCCGTCGATCGCCTGCGTGCCGCTCGTCGCGCACGGCCGGACCCTCGGCGCGCTGACGCTGCTCGCGACCGCGAGCGGCCGCGGCGCCCCACGTCCCGATCTCGCCTTCGTGCAGGACCTGGCCTACCGGGTTGCGCTCTCGGTGGACAGCATGCTGTCGTACGAGGACGCGCGCACGGCCAACCGGCTGAAGGACGACTTCCTCGCCAACCTGTCGCACGAACTGCGCACGCCGCTCAATGCGATCCGTGGCTACGCCCAGATGCTGATGAAGGGGGCCGTGGCCGAGGACCGGAAGGGACGCGCCTACGAGGTGCTCGACAAGAATGCGAGCGCTCTCTCGCAGATCGTCGACGACGTGCTGGACACGGCGCGCATCACCGCGGGCAAGCTGCAACTGCATTCCTCATCCGTGGCTCTCGAGCCGATCGTGCGCCACAGCGTGGAGACCGTGCAGCCAGCCGCCGACGCGAAGGGCGTAACCGTCGGATTGGAGAGCGAGGCCGGACTTCCCGACGTGAGCGGTGATCCAGACCGGTTGCAACAGGTGTTCTGGAACCTCCTGTCGAACGCGGTGAAGTTCACGTCGCGTGGTGGCCGGGTCGATGTGCGGCTCATCTGCCACGACGGCCTCTGTGAAGTCGCCGTGCGCGATACGGGCATCGGCATCGACCGTCGCGTCCTGCCGCATGTCTTCGAGCGGTTTCGCCAGGGCGACGGCCGGTTCGTCCGCGAGTACGGCGGCCTCGGACTGGGCCTGGCCATCGCCCGCCAGCTCGTCGAGATGCACGGCGGGAGCATCGTGGCCGAGAGCGACGGGCCCGGTCAGGGCGCCACGTTCAGGGTGACGCTGCCAGCGCTGTCGTCGTGATGGGCGTATACTGAAACGGTTCCCGCCGAAATCCCGATGGACCGCTGGACGCCCAAGTCGTTGCAGGCGCTGCGCGCCTATTCCCTCGAGTCCCTGAGGGCCGACCTTATTGCGGGTGTTACGGTCGGGCTGGTTGCCCTGCCCCTCGCCATGGCGTTCGCCATTTCATCCGGCGTATCGCCACAGGCCGGCATCTACTGCGCCATTGTCACCGGCTTCATCATCTCCGCCCTCGGCGGTTCCAATTTCCAGATTGGTGGCCCCACGGGTGCGTTCGTGGTGGTGGTGGCCGCCATCATCGCGGAACACGGCATCGACGGCCTCTTCATGGCGACCATGATGGCGGGCGTGATCCTGGTGGTGCTGGGTGCAACCGGCCTCGGGACGACGGTGAAGTTCATCCCCCAGCCGGTCGTGGTCGGATTTACCAACGGCATCGCGGTGGTGATTGCCAGCACCCAGTTGCGCGACCTGTTCGGGCTTCGCATGAGCTCGGTGCCGAGCGAGTTCATCACGAAGATGGAGGCGCTCACGGCCGCCGCTCACACATGGTCGCCGCTGGCCACCGCACTCGGTGTCGGCTCGCTGGCGTTCCTGGTGGTGTGGCGCCGGCTCGGCGTCCGCCTCCCTGGGTACATCGTCGTGCTCTTCGGGGCCACGGCCGTCACGGCGCTGGCCGGGCTGCCGGTCGACACCGTCGGCAGCCGTTTCGGGGGTATCAGCGGGGCACTGCCGCACATCGTACTTCCGCAGTGGCGGCCCGACCTGATCCTCACGCTGCTCTCGCCCGCGCTCACCATTGCCATGCTGGGCGCCGTCGAGTCCCTGATGTCGGCGGTCGTGGCCGACCGCCTCGGGGGCGACCGGCACAACCCGAACGTGGAACTCGTGGCGCAGGGGCTCGCCAACATCGCCTCGCCGCTGGTGGGCGGGCTGCCGGCCACTGGTGCGCTGGCCCGTACAGCCACGAACATCAGGTCGGGTGCGCGCACGCCGGTGTCCGGGATCGTTCACGCGGTGACGCTGCTGGCGGTACTGCTGGTGGCCGCCCCGCTGGCCAGCTACGTGCCGCTGGCGGCGCTGGCGGGCATCCTGCTCATGGTGGCCTATCAGATGGGTGAGTGGGCCGAGATCCCGCACCTGCTCAGGCTGCCCAAGGCCGACATTGCCGTCTGGATCGTGACGTTCGGGCTCACCGTGTTCGCCGACCTCACCGTGGCGGTCGAAGCCGGGATGATCCTCGCGATGCTCATGTTCATCCGCAAGGTGTCGAGCACGACCAGCGTGACCGCCGCGTCGGTGACCGACGCCGACGAGGGTGCGCTGCACGTCCTGCACGACAAGCACGTCCCGGATTACGTCAGCGTCTACCGGGTGTATGGTCCGCTGCTGTTCGGGGCGACCGACGGCCTGCAGGTCATCACCGACCACGTACACAGGCTCCCGTCGATCGTCATCCTGAAGCTGCGGCACGTGACCGCCATCGACGCGACCGGGCTGCGCGCGCTCGAGGATCTCGCGGGCCGGCTCCGCAGAAGCGGGCGCGATCTCATCGTCTGCGGCGCGCAGACGCAGCCGGCCACCCTGCTGCAGTCGGCGGAGTTCCACGCCCACGTGGGGGCCTCGAATATCTGCGCCAACACCTCGCAGGCGCTGGCACGCGCCGCCGAGCTCCACGCCACTGCACGGAGTGTCGCCTGACCGGCGTGCGACAGGCCCACAACGGCCCACCGGACCGAGGAAGTGCTAAGTTGATCGGATGGACGCGTTCCTGACTTCCGAGGGCCTGCTCGCCCTCGTCACGCTCACCTTCCTCGAGATCATCCTCGGGGTCGACAACGTCATCTTCATCTCGATCCTGTCCGGCAAGCTGCCGCCGGCTGACCAGTTGCGCGCCAGGCGGACCGGGCTCGTGGCTGCGATGCTGATGCGCATCGTGCTGTTGATGTCGATCGCGTGGATCGTGCGGCTCACGGCCCCGCTCTTCTCCGTGGCTGGCCACGACATCTCGGGACGCGACCTGATCCTGCTCGGCGGCGGCCTCTTCCTGATGGGGAAGGCGACGGTGGAGATTCACGAGCGGCTGGAGGGCGAGGAAGGCCACGGGGCGAGCCGCGTGGCGCCGTCGTTCGCCGCGGTCATCGGCCAGATCATGCTGCTCGACATCGTCTTCTCGCTCGACTCGGTGATCACGGCCGTGGGCATGGCCGACGAGGTGTCGGTGATGGTGGCCGCGGTGGTGCTCTCGGTCGGGATCATGATGTTCGCCGCCGAGTCGATCAGCGCGTTCGTCTCGCGGCACCCCACCGTCAAGGTGCTGGCGCTGTCCTTCCTGCTGCTGATCGGCCTCTCGCTCGTGGGCGACGGCCTGGGCATGCACATCCCGAAGGGATACATCTACTTCGCGATGGGCTTCTCGGTGTGCGTCGAGATGGTGAACCTTCGCGTCAGGGCCGGCAAGCCGGTCCAGCTTCACCAGCGCTACGTGGCAGAGCGCGAGTAGCCCGAGCGGACGAGCAGGGCTCGATGCGCGTTTTTCGCTGGACGGAGGTTGCCGGCACGGCACAGCATGGCGAATGGCACAGCAGTGGTCGCCGGAGCAGTACCAGGCGAACGCCTCGTTTGTCCCGGCGCTCGGCGAGGCGATTCTGGCGCGGCTTGCGCCGCGGACTGGTGAGCGCATCCTCGACCTCGGCTGTGGCGACGGCGTGCTGACGGCACGGCTGGTCGAGGCTGGCGCGTCGGTGGTGGGGGTCGATGCCTCCGCCGCGATGGTGACGGCCGCGGCGGCGCGCGGCCTGGACGCCCGCGTGATGGATGCCCGCGCGCTGTCGTTCGAGCGCGAGTTCGATGCCGTGTTCTCGAATGCCGTGCTGCACTGGGTGCCGGACGCCGATGCCGTGATCGCCGGCGTGAAGCGGGCGCTGAAGCCGGGCGGGCGCTTCGTGGCGGAGTTCGGTGGTCACGGCAACATTGCGGCTATCGCAGTGGCGCTGCGGGCCGTGTTCGACCGTCACGGAATTGCCCTTGCGACCCCGTGGTACTACCCGACACCGGCCGAGTACAGGGCGCGCCTGGAAGCGGGCGGTTTCGAGGTCATTGACGTGAGGCTGGTGCCGCGCCCGACACCGCTGCCGACCGGCATGATCGGCTGGCTCCGCACCTTCACGACGCTGCAGTTCGCGGCGGTGCCGGCCGGACTCGTCGCCCAGGTGGAGCAGGACATCGTCGACCTGCTGCGGCCGTCCCTCTGCGACAGCACCGGCGCCTGGACCGCGGACTACGTGCGGCTGCAAGCGGTCGCGTTCTGACTTCGGAACGCTACGTTCCCGTGTGTCCGAAGCCGCCGTCGGCCCGCTCCGTCTCCGGCAATTCGTCGCTGGGGGCCCACATCACGTGTTCCACGGCCGTCACGACCATCTGCGCGATGCGCATGCCTGGAGCGACCGGGAACGGCGCGGTTCCGTGGTTGATCAGGATCACTTTCACCTCTCCCCGGTAGTCGGCGTCGATCGTCCCCGGTGCGTTCAGGACCGTCACGCCGTGCTTCGCGGCGAGCCCCGATCGCGGCCTGACCTGCGCCTCGAAGCCGTGGGGCAGGGCCATGGCAAAGCCGCAGGGGACCATGGCGATGGCACCTGGGGCGATGATGAGCGGGTCGGGGATCGCGGCGGAGAGGTCCATGCCGGCGGCACCAGCGGTGGTGTACTCCGGAAGCACTGCGGATGGTGTCAGGCGCGTGATGGGAACGATGAGCGGAGGCACGCACGCATGCTAGCGCATCTCCCATCGGCAATCAGCAATCTGCAATCTGCAATCTGCAATCTGCAATGAAAAGGGCCCGGCAAGTCAGTGACTCACCGGGCCCTTCCTGTCTGACGCCTCAGAAGTCGGAACTCCTGAGTTCCAACTTCCGACTTCTAACTTTGGAACGCCCCTACCAGCGGATGTCCGCGCCGAAGCGGATGATCCGGCCCTGGAGGATGACCGAGGGACGCCCGAAGGTGGCCGCGCCGAACTGCGTGCTGGTGACCGACGTGTATGCGTCCGAGTTGAACGCATTGAAGATGTCCAGCTTCGGGTTGATGCGGAGGCTGCCCACCGTGAAGTTCCGCGCCAGGGCGAGGTCCACCTGGGTCAGGCGTGGTGCGAACTCGGTCTGTGCGGCAACGAGCGGAATCGTGAGCCCGGCCTGCGTCATGTTCGGGATGATGCGCTGGCCGATGGTGCACTTCGTGGTGTCCTTGCAGGTGGCCGCCGTCCAGTTCGTGGTCGGCGTCACCAGCAGGTAGCTGCCGCGCCCGTTCGGCCCGGCCGCATTGCCCGTGGCATCCCAGCCGGTGCCCGCGGTGAACACGCCGTACGGCAGTGCCTCGGAGCCGAGGAGGCTGCCAGCCAGCGCCTGCAGCGAACCGCTGAAGGTGACCCCGTAGGCGACCGGCACGGTGCCGGCCAGCTTGAAGGAGGTGCGGAACGGGATGTCGTACTGGTTCTGGTCGCAGAATGCCAGCAGGTTCGGATTCCGGGCCGCCGCGCTGCAGCTGTTCGACACGGTGCGCTCGGTGGAGGTGCCGCCGAACAGGCGGGCGCCGTGCGGGAGCCTGGCGTTGAAGTTCACTTCCAGGCCGTCGTACCGGCGCTTGAGGTCCTTGTCGTTCGCGTCGAGGTAGTCGACCGCGCGCGCCTGCGAGGCGGCGAGGTTGTATGCCGTGACGGTGCCGCCGGTCATCGGGTTGTAGATCGAGACCGGGGTGTAGTCCGACGCCGAGAGCGCCATGTTGTTGCGGGCGATCAGGTTGCGGAACGCGCTGCGGAAGTACTCGACCGTGATCGCGACGCCCGGCACCACTTCGTGCGAGATGCCGGCGTTGAACGCCAGCTGGTAGGGCCGACGGAGGTCCGGATCCACGCGGGTGAGCGAGCGGACACCGAAGTTGTTCGGGAGCGTGAGGAAGTTGATCTCGCATCCGATCGTGCCGAACGTGCAGCCGCGCTCACCCTGGGCGATGTCGTCGCCGTTCAGGTCGGTCCACGGCAGCGTCAGCGTGGTGGAGGCCGTCGGGTTGTAGAGCTGCGCGAACCCGGTCGTGGCCGCCGTCATGAACTTGTTGTAGCCCATACGGATAGCGGTCTTGCCGTTGCCGAAGATGTCGTACACCGCGGCAGCGCGGGGCGACCAGTCCTTCCACACCGGGAACTGGATGTCGTCGTACGCCGGCGCGTTGGCAAAGCGGCCGATCTGCGCCTTCTGCCCCATGATGTGCTGCTTCACGTAGTCGTAGCGCAGGCCGAAGTTCAGCGTCAGCTTGTTCAGCTTCCAGGAGTCCTGGGCGTAGATGCCGAGGTTGGCGTCGAGGTACTCGCCCACTTCGAGGGGCGTGTTGAGCACCGTGACCTGCAGTGGCACGAGGTTGTTGTAGACCTGGTACAGATCCGCATTCGCGTTGTTGTACCGGCGGTAGGGACCGAACGAGTCCTGGAACCCGACCTTGATGTTGTGCGAACCGGTCACGTACGAGGTGGCCGCGCCCACGTTGTAGCGGTCCGGGTAGTTGCCCAGCTGCTGGCTCGAGGCGTTCCAGAGGTAGCCCAGGCTGTTGTCGCTCTTGCGGACGTTGGCATACCAGGCGGCCGTACCGCGCTCGGCGAGGATGCCGGGCTGGTAGAGGTTGTCGTAGCGCTCACGGTTGAACGAGATGCCCCCCTCGACCAGGAGTCGCGGCGTGAGCGTCGAGGTCCACTTCGCCGAGCCGGTTGCGAAGGTCGGCGTGTTCCACTTCACCGACGCCGTCGTCGGATCGGTGAGGGCGCCCATGGCGTGGCCGCGCAGGCGCATCGCCCGGTCGTTGAAGATCGCGAACTTGTTGCGTGGCGACACCTGCCAGGTGAGGCGCAGGATCGGGTTGTCCATCTTCTCGTCCGACACACCCTGTTCGCAGGTGCCCGGGTTGGCGGCGCAGGTCTGGTAGCCCTGCGGGAAGGGCACCCCGGCCGGGGTGACGAACGTGTTCGCGATCGGCTTGTCGTAGCGAGCCTTGCGGAACGCGCCGTAGAACCAGAGCTTGTCCTTGGCGATCGGGCCGCCCTGCTCGACGTTCCACTCGTAGAAGTTGGAGATGCGGTCGACGCCGGTCACGCCGAGGGCGCGCAGGCCGTCCGTCAGGTTGTTCCCCTGCCACGAGGAGGGGGACTTGGCGAACTTGAACCCGCCGGCGAACCGGTTGCCGCCGTCCTTGGGGACCAGATTCATGTTCAGGCCGCCCGTGATGGTTTCGGCCGCGCCGCCCGCCGTCTGGTAGACGGCTTCCTGGATCATGGCTTCGTTGTGGTACGCCTGCACCGCGCCGTCACCCATGGTGCCGTTGGTGATGAGGCCGTCCACCGTGACCATGGTGCCGGACGCGCCGACGCCGTGCACGGCGAAGTAGGTCTGCTGCATGGCGCGGCTGCCGCCAACGTCCGGCGAGCTGAGGTTCACGCCGACCACCAGCTGGCCGAGGCTCTGGATGGTCTTCGCGGTCGGCACCGCGTCGAGCACCTCGCGGTTGATGACCTGCGACTTCACATTCGAGCTCACGTCGACCACGGGCGACGCACCCGAGACGGTGACCGACTCCTCGAGGGCGCCCACCTTCATGTCCGCGTTGATCGTGGCGGTGAAGTTGGCCGGAAGGTCGAGCCCTTCACGCTTGAATGTCTGGAAGCCCGGCAGGATGAAGCTGACCGAGTACGTGCCCGGGCGGAGATCGACGATGCGATAGGCGCCTTCGCCGTCAGTGATGACCGAGCGGGTCTTCTCGATGAGGACGTCCGATGCCGCCTCGACGGTGACGCCGGGCAGCACCGCCCCGGATGTGTCCTTCACGACACCGGCGATGGCGCTCTGTGCCTGAGCGGCAGCCGGAAGCCAGAGGACGCACGCGGCGGCGGCGAACCCGGCCAACAGGAATTTCCGAATCATTCGTTAACCTCCCACACCGCCCGGAACCGGGCGGCTCGTCGACTTGGGAGATTACCGCCAGCACAGCCATCGGCCACCCCGAAAAATCGAGTCAAGGGGGGAGGAGCACCGGGGGCGAAGGGGGAGATTCGGAACTTTGGATTTCAGTGAAACACGCAATGTTCTAGCGCCCTTCCGGGTTGACCAGCTGAACGGTCACGCGTAAAGTTCCCACCCTCATTCATGTTCCGTGGCTTTATCCCGTAGATGGTTCGTTCCCTGGCTGAAGGAAGTACACCGAAGGAGGCGCGGATGTTGTCGAGCAAGTTGAGAGTGGCGTGTGCCCTTGTGGCGGGCCTGCTGGCCCTGCCCACCCTGGCGCATGCGCAGAGTGCGATCACGGGTATCGTGCGCGATACCTCGGGAGCCGTGCTCCCGGGCGTGACGGTCGAGGCCGCCAGCCCTGCACTGATTG
>JBFWPN010000024.1:0-14069 GCA_050249955.1 Vicinamibacterales bacterium | reverse complement strand
GCACGCACCTGCCTGCGATCGTGGTAGGAAGATGGCCGACGGCGGTCGCCCCGCGGGAGAGTAGGATGGGGCTGGACGCGGTTCACGCCTGGAGGCGCGGCTATGAAGGTCTCGACGGAGCGGCGGGAGGGCTACCTGTACGTCCGCGTGACCGGCGACTTCTCGCTGGACCGCGCACGCGAGGCCTGTCGTGCGTGGAGTGAGACCGACCTGGCCCAGGCCGGCCGCTGCGTCATCTGCGACGTGACCGAACTACGGAGCTTCGCCACCGCCGACGTGCCGGTGATGGAGCGCTTCGAACTCGGGCGGGCGATGGTGGAGGCACTCTCGCCCGACATCAGGCTCGCCATCATCGAGACCCCGGAACAGTTCGATCCCGAGCGCTTCGGCGAGACCGTGATGACCAATCGCGGCGTGATGGTCCGCATCACCACGAGCCTGGACGATGCGATGGCCTGGCTGGCTCAGTGGCGTCAGGTGTCGAGCGCACCCGCTGGTGAGGGGCGATGAACGCCGCGCGCTTCAGGCGCCTCGCCCGTGCGCTGCAGGACGCGCACGAAGGCGCCCACATGGGACACGCCGACTTCCGCGTCAACGGCCGGGTCTTCGCGTCGCTCGACCGCGAGGAACGGCACGGCACCGCCAAGCTGTCGCCGGCCGATCAGGCCCGGTTCGTGACCGAGGCCCCTGCCACCTTCGCGCCGGCGAGTGGAGCCTGGGGCCGGCAGGGCTGGACCCGCATCCACCTCGAGTCGGCGGACGAGGAACGGGTCGGCGAGGCGTTGACGCTCGCGTGGCAGCAGACCATCTCCGCCCCAGCGCCGCGTCGGGGGCGCACCGGATCCCGGAGCACCATGACTCCAGCCAGAGCCGCGACAGCACGCCCCGTCAGACCCACGTCGACGAAGCCGTCCGGCGGCGGCTCGGCCGCCGTCGATGCGTACATCGCGGCGTGTGCCCCCAAGGTGAGGTCCATTCTCGGGAAGATCCGCGCCATCGTCAGGAAGGAGGCGCCGGGCGCGGAGGACGTGATCAGCTACCGCATGCCCGCCTTCCGCCTCGAGGGCGGTGCGCTCATCTATTACGCGCCCTTCACGTCCCACATCGGGATCTATCCGCAGGTGAAGGGCGATGCCGAACTGGACAGGGCGCTCGCGCCGTATCGCGGGCCCAAGGGCAACCTGCGCTTCGCGCTCGCCGCGACGATGCCCTATCCCCTTATTCGCCGGGTTGTCCGCGCCCGCATCGCCGAGCACCGGGCCGCCCTCGCCGCCCGCAAGCGCCGCTGACGGCCGGCCGAGGCCCGCTCCGGCGATAATCAGGGGGCCTGCCTGGCGTCGGCCGGGCTCAGGGGCGTTTCCCAGGGAGAGACAACGAAATGCGTCACGCGCGAGCACTGGTGTGCCTGATCGTCTTCGGCCTCGCGGCGGGCCCGGTCCGCGCCCAGGCGCCGCCGCAATCGCCCCGTCCGCCCATCGTCGTGCAGGGCGCGATGGTGTCCGAAACAGAGAAGCTGGTGCGGTTGCTCGAGAACCCGACGACCGAGCAGATCGGAACGTGGCTGTTCTGGCGCGGCACCATCGACGGCTATCCGGTGATCGTGTCCCGGACGAACAAGGGGATGTCGAACGCCGCGGCCGCCACCGCGCTGGCCATCGAGCGCTTCCGTCCCGTGGCGATCATCAACCAGGGAACGTCGGGCGGCCACGATCCCGCACTCCGGGTGTACGACATCGTCATCGGCACGGCGTCGATGAATGTCGGCGCGTTCCGGGCCATGTTCCGCAAGGCTGGTGAGGGAAGCCGGCCGCTCGAGTGGGTGCCGCTCGACCTGCTGGCCGAGGGGAGCGCGATCAGCCAGACGGCGCCGAAGATGCCGTCGCGGTTCGAGGCCGATCCCGGGTTGCTCGAGGTGGCCCGGTCGGTCCGATCGAGCTATGCGCGGGGCAGGGTTGTCGACGGCATCATCGGGTCGAGCGACATGTGGATCGACGAACTCGACCGTGTGGCGCAGTTCCACGAGACGTTCGGTACCTCGGTCGAGGAGATGGAAACCGCCTCGGCCGCGCAGGTGGCGGCGCAGTTCCGCGTGCCCTTCGTGGGCATCCGTGTGCTCTCCGACAACATCACCAACGCGAGCTCGTACGACCCGAAGGCCGGTGAGGCCTGCCAGGACTTCGTCCACACCGTCCTCAAGGCACACGTGGCGCGGCTGCGGCAGTGAGCCCCACGGTCCCCGACGTCCCGGCGTAAACAGCGTGCCTGCACGCAGCGTAAGGACTGGCATGATGCAGACCCTTTCGAGACACGCGCGAGTGGCGGCCGTGGTGGCCGCGGGCCTCGCGATTGCCGGCGCCACCCGGGTGTGCGCCCAGGGCACGGCCGACCCGTTCCCGCCCATTGCCGCCGACGGTGCCATCGCGGTGAACATTGCCGAGTTCGCGGTCATCCCGGACATCAACGGGGAAGCGCCGCGGATGATGACCATGGTGGACGAGCCGGGGACGCGTCGGCTGTTCGTGAGCACGATGCGGGGGCCGGTCTTCAGCGTCAGCTACGACGGCAGGTCGGTGACGCCCTACCTGGACATCAACGACCCGAAGTGGAACGTGCCGGTCCAGTCGAACTTCTCGGAGCGGGGCGTCCAGAGCATGGCGTTCCACCCGCAGTTCAGCCAGCGCGGGGCGAAGGGCTACGGCAAGTTCTACACGCATCTCGACACGAGCAAGCTCGATGCGAAGCCCGACTTCGTCACGCCCGGGTCCGGTCGCACCCACGACACGGTTCTGCTGGAGTGGACGGCGAAGGATCCTGCAGCGGCCACCTACGACGGCGACGCGCCTCGCGAGCTGTTCCGGATGCAGCAGCCGTTCCCGAACCACAACGGCGGCATGGTGGCCTTCAACCCGCTCACGCCAGCCAGCAGCGCCGAGTTCGGGCTCCTGTACGTGGGTGTCGCCGACGGCGGCAGTGGCGGCGACCCGATGAACCTGGCCCAGAACCTGTCGTCGGCGTTCGGGAAGATCCTGCGGATCGATCCGCTCGGCATCAACAGCAGCAACGGCAAGTACGGCATTCCGGCGTCGAACCCGTTTGTCAGGCAGGCCGGTGCGCTCGGCGAGATCTACGCCTACGGCGTACGCAATCCGCAGCGCTTCTCGTGGGACCCGAAGACCGGGCAGATGTACGTGGCCGACATCGGGCAGAACATTGTCGAGGAGGTGAGTCCGGTGACGGCCGGGGCGAACCTGGGCTGGAACGTCTGGGAGGGCAGCTTCACCTACGGGGCACGTGAAGTGGGCACCGCCAACCGGCGCGGCGACCCGAAGATGACCTATCCTGTGGCGGAGTACGACCACCGCGATCCGCTCCTCAACCGCCCGGCGGTGACCGGTGTGTACGTCTACCGGCAGGGGCCGGTGCGCGCCCTCGCCAACAGGCTCATCTTCGGCGACAACCCGAGCGGCGAGGTGTTCACCGTGGATGCCGACGCGCCGCCGACGGGCGGCTCCGAGTCGATCCGCCGCGTCCTCTTCAACGACAAGGGACAGCAGAAGACGCTGCTGCAGCTCATTCGCGAGCGGAACGCCGCCCAGGGGCGGCCGCAGGCTCCGCGTGCCGATCTGCGCATGGCCATGGGTGCGCAGGGACGGCTCTTCCTGATGAACAAGCGCGACGGCGTGATCAGGGTCGTCCTTCCCTGAAGCGGGCGTCGCGGGCATCGCTGTTGCGCGCGGGGCGGCTCTTCAGTGCAGAATTGGATCAGGCGGGCTGCCGTGCGGGCAGCCCGCGCTCGCCCCGGCTACGACAGGAGAAACGTGGCTTGACTCGATTCGCCGTTCGCGCGCTTGGCGTCTGCCTCCTGCTGTTGACGATGACCCCGGTCGTGGCCGCGCAGAACGCCGTGGACGCCGCGCTCGCCTTCTACGCGAAGGGTGGGGCGTACTGCTTCAGGGTCGCGCCGTTCGGCACCGCCCTGTCCGAGGAGACCGAGTGGACCGTCATGGTGCTCACCTCGGCCGCCAACCACAAGAACACGTACCGTATCCGCAGCGTGGACCCGGGCGACACCGGCCTGAAGGGGTCGGGCCTGCTGACGGCGGGCCGCCTGGCGAACGACGTGTGGAAGTTCGACGGTACCCGCGCCCAGTTCTTCGAACGGTTCGCGCAGGGCATCCGCGATCGCAAGCTGCGCGCACGCGTGGTGAAGGCCGGTCCGCCGAACCTGGCGTCGATCGACTCGGAGCGCGAGCGTGCGGAGCTGTACCTGTCGTTCGCCGACAAGGGCACGCGGGTGTCCTTCGACAAGGTGCCGGACCTCACCCCCGAGCAGTTCCTCGTCTACGCCGAACACTTCCCGGACTGACCCGATGAAGAAGACCCTCGTGCTGCTCGTTGCACTCGCGCAGTGGGCGTGTGCCCAGCCGTCGTCGGGGCCGGCCACGCCGGCCTCGCCCGGAGCCGCGCGTGCCCAACGGATCACCATCGCCCGCGACTCCTGGGGCATTCCCCACGTGTCGGCGAAGACCGATGCCGACGTCGTGTTCGGGGTCATGTACGCGCAGGCGGAAGACGACTTCAACCGGGTCGAGACGAACCTGATCAACGCGATGGGGCGCCTGGCGGAAGCCGAAGGTGAGGCCGAGATCTTCCGCGACCTGCGGATGAAGCTGTTCATCGACCCGGACGACCTCAGGCAGCTCTACGCCTCGAGCCCGGAGTCGCTGCGGACGTTGATGGACGCGTGGGCCGAGGGGCTGAACTTCTACCTCGACACGCACCCGCAGGTGAAGCCGAGGGTCATCACCCGGTTCGAGCCCTGGATGGCGCTGTCCTACACCGAAGGCAGCATCGGCGGTGACATCGAGCGTGTGTCGATTCCGCAGCTCCAGGTGTTCTACGGCGACGGGCCGAAGGTGCCGCAGGTGGCCTCCCACGGCATGATGCCGCCCGAGCCGACCGGCTCGAACGGGTTCGCCATCGCCCCCTCGAACAGCGCGTCGAAGAAGGCGCTGCTGTGGATCAATCCGCACACGTCGTTCTTCTTCCGCGCCGAGGCGCAGATGACGAGCGAAGAGGGACTGAACGCCTACGGCGCGATGACCTGGGGGCAGTTCTTCATCTACCAGGGGTTCAACGAGAAAGCCGGCTGGATGCACACCACCTCCAGCGGCGTGGACAACATCGACGAGTTCCTCGAGACGGTGGAGAAGAACGGCGAAGCGCTGCTCTACCGGTTCGGCACCGACCGGCGTCCGGTGGACGTACGGACGATCGCCGTCCCCTACCGGACTGCCGGCGGCATGGCCACCCGCAAGTTCACCGTCTACCGCACGCATCACGGCCCGGTAGTACGCCAGGAGGGTGACAGGTGGGTCAGCGTCCGGATGATGCAGGATCCGGTGAAGGCCCTGACCCAGTCCTACATGCGGACGAAGGCCACGAACTATCGCAGCTTCCGCAACACGATGGAGCTGCACACGAACTCGTCGAACAACACCGTGTTCGCCGACGCCGATGGCAACATCGCGTTCTTCTACTCGAACTTCGTCCCCAGGCGCGATCCCGCCTTCGATTACACGAAGCCGGTCGACGGCAGCAACCCGGCCACCGACTGGAAGGGGGTGCACGGCATCGACGAGAGCCCGAACGTGCTGAACCCACCCAACGGCTGGATCCAGAACACCAACAACTGGCCGTTCTCGGCAGCCGGGCCGCACAGCCCGAAGGCGGCGGACTATCCGAAGTACATGGAGGTGGGCACCGAGAACCCGCGTGGCGTCCACGCGATTCGCGTGCTGGAGGGGAAGACCGACTTCACGCCCGAGTCGCTCATCGCGGCGGCGTTCGACACACAGCTCCCGGCCTTCGACCCGCTCATCCCGCGCCTGCTGCGCGCCTACGACGGGCTCAGGCCTGCGGACCCCCTGCGCGCGAAGCTGGCCGATCCCATTGCGCAGCTGCGCGGATGGGACCGGCGCTGGGCCACCACATCGGTGCCGACCACGCTGGCGGTGTTCTGGGGTGAAGAACTCTGGACGAAGGTGTCGGCCGATGCCCGCGCCGCCAACCTGACGGTGTACGACTACATGGAAACACGCGCCACGGCGGCGCAGCGACTCGAGGCGCTGTCTGCAGCCGTCGACACGTTGTCGGCCGACTTCGGCACCTGGAAGACGCCGTGGGGCGAGGTGAACCGGTTCCAGCGTTTCAGCCCCGCCATCGTGCATCCCTTCGACGACAGCAGGCCGAGCATCCCCGTGGGTTTCACGTCGTCGCGCTGGGGGTCGCTGGCCGCATTCGGGGCGCGATCCTTCAATGGGTCGAAGAAGATCTACGGCACGACCGGCAACAGCTTCCTGGCCGTGGTCGAGTTCGGTGACCGCGTGAAGGCCAGGGCCATCACGGCCGGAGGCCAGAGCGGCGACCCGGCGTCCCCGCACTTCACCGATCAGGCCCAGCGGTACGCCGACGGCGACCTCCGCGACGTGTACTTCTACCGCGAAGACCTCGCGGCCCATACCGAGCGCACGTATCACCCGGGCGAGTGACATGGAAGGGGCGTCGTCCCGCCGCGCATTTGCATCGGGATGGCAAGGGGCGTAGGCTGGCGCTGAGAGGTGACCCATGCGTCCCGACGCAGACCAGGCACCACGACCCGACCAGACCGCCGAACTCGAGCGTTCCCTGATTGCCGAGTACCTCGAGAACCACGGCTTCACGCCGGACGCCCTGCACGAGATGGCAGATGCCGATCGTCACCGCGTCATGCGCGATGCCTCGCTCTATGCCTCGATGCGGCTGACCGAGGTCGAGTCGCGCGCCCACTACGTGGACGATCTCAGGCAGAAATAGCGCCGGCTCCGGTGCTGGCCGGCAGGGTTGCTACACTCGGACCATGTGCCGGAACATCAAGACGCTCGCGAACTTCCAGCCGCCAGCCACCGACGACGAGATCCGGGCGTCAGCCCTCCAGTTCGTGCGGAAGCTGAGCGGGACCAGCAAGCCGTCGAAGGCCAACGAGGAGGCCTTCAACCGTGCGGTCGAGGACGTGTTTGCCTCGGCGCGTCGCCTGATCGACTCGCTGTCGACCAGTGCCCCACCGCGCGACCGGGCCGTGGAAGCGGAGAAGGCCCGCGAGCGGAACAGGGCCAGGTTCGGCAGCTGACATCTGCCATCTGACACCCTCCATTCATCGCGCGTGCTCGGCGAGCGCCCGCAACTGCCCCTGCAGGTAGTCCACCACACGCTCGAAGGGGTCGAACCCGAAGGCTGCCGCGACCGACGGCCGAAGGTTCGAGTTCGCGTTGATGTCGTAGAACACCCGGCGGCCATCCGGCGTTTCCAGATACTCGATCCCGCCCACATCCAGCTTCGCCTCACGCACGATCCGCCGGGCTGTCTCCACCGCATCCGCTGGCACGTCCGGGAACGGGAAGAACTCAGGCGGAGCCGTGGCCTCCGGGGCCGGCACCTCGCAGATCCCGTCGCCATCGTCGGGGTTGCAGACCGGCGACGGGCAGAGGTTGAACCGGCCGTGCGTGACCACGCGCATGGCGTACAACAGGTCCCCGCCGACGAACTCGAGCCGGATGATGCCGTGCTCCGGATCGTGGGGGAGGAGTTCCTGCAGGAGGAACAGGTTGTCCGGCTCCCAGATGCCCGGGTTCCCTGCGAAGAGCGATTCGACCTCCGCCACCGAACCCACCACCTGGATGCGCGCGCCGCTGCCCCCCTGGTCCGGCTTGATCAGCGCGGGCCAGGACAGCAGGTGTTCGTAGGGACGTAGCGCCGCGGGGTCGTTGAACGTGACGGACAGTGGCGTGTCGATTCCGAGCCTGCGGAGCATCGTGGCCTGCGCGCTCTTGCTGAGTTCGAGGGCGAACACGTCCGCGCCGTTCAGCACACGGGCCCCGAGGCGGTCCAGCGTGCGCATGTACGCCAGCGCCAGCGGCACCGCCCGCGTGTTGCCGCGGACGTAGGCGCTGGGGCTGGCCTGGTTGAAATAGAGCCTCGCCCGCGGGGCGTCGTGGTTGCTGAAGGCGGCCGCTGTCACCGGGAAGGGCTCGAAGGCAATGCCGCGGCGCTCGAGCGCGGTGAAGAGCGGCTTCTGCCACTCGGGGTGTTCGTGGATGACGACGAGGTCGGGCTGCGTGGACGGCATCTGCGTATCGTAATTCGCTCGTTGCGATTGCGCATGCGCCTGCCTATCATCTGCGGCATGTCCGGACTCCGCACCGCATCGCTCGCCGCCCTGCTGCTGCTCGCCTTCGGCGGCCGCGTGGCCGCGGCGCTCCCCGAGCCGGTGAGGACCACTGGCGGCCTCGTGTCCGGAGTGGCGGGCGCCAACCCGGCCGTCCGCGTCTTCAAGGGCATCCCTTTCGCGCAGCCGCCGGTGGGCGACCGGCGCTGGAAGGCGCCCGAGTCGCCCGCGCCGTGGGACGGCGTGCGGGCCGCGGCCCGCTTCTCGGACAACTGCATGCAACGGCAGGCGAACGGTGCCGCCTTCCCGCCCTACGGTGGCGACCGGTCGGCAACGACCATGAGCGAAGACTGCCTGTACCTGAACGTCTACACCACCGCGTCGGCGGCGTCGGCGAAGCAGCCTGTGATGGTCTGGATTCATGGCGGTGCCTGGACGAGCGGGTCGGGACCGATCTACCAGGGTGAAGACCTTGCGAGAAAGGGCGTGGTCTACGTCAGCCTCAACTACCGGCTCGGCGTGTTCGGCTTCCTGGCGCACCCGGAACTGACGAAGGAGTCGCCCCAGCATGCCTCGGGCAACTACGCGCTGCTCGACCAGATCGCGGCGCTGACGTGGGTGCAGCAGAACATCGCCGCATTCGGGGGCGACCCGGCGCGTGTCACCATCTTCGGCGAATCGGCCGGCTCGTGGAGCGTGCACAGTCTGGTGGCATCGCCGCTGGCACGCGGGCTCTTCCACCGCGCCATCGGCCAGAGTGGGGCGCGCTTCTCCATCACCACCACGCTGGCGCAGGCCGAGCAGGCGGGCGTGACGTTCGGCGCCGCCGTCGGCGCCACGACGGTGGCCGACCTGCGTGCGAAGCCTGCGGAGGCCCTGAACTCGGTGCCGAACGGCTCGTTCCAGTCCGTGGCGAACGCGGACGGATGGGTGCTGCCGGCAATTGCCTGGGACACCTTCAGTGCGGGGAAGCAGAACGACGTGCCGGTGCTGATCGGTTCCAACTCCGACGAAGGGTCGATCTTCACACCGGCCACCACAACCGCCGCCACGTTCCGGGAACAGGTGGCCCGTCGGTTCGGTGCCCAGGCCGATGCGTACCTTGCGCTCTATCCCTTCGCGAACGATCAGGAGGCACGCCTCGCACAGGCGCACAGCATGCGCGACCAGACGTTCGGGTGGGAGATGCGGACCTGGGCGCGGCTGCAGGCGAAGACCGGCAGGTCGAAGGTGTATCTCTACTACTTCAGCAAGGCGCCGCCGCTGCCCAATGCGTCGTGGCTCGGCGCGCAGCACGGCGCCGAGATTCCCTACGCGCTGAACTGGCCGAACGGTACGCACAGCACGAACGTGCCGTGGACTGCGGCGGACAAGGCGCTTGCCGAGCAGGTGTCGCAGTACTGGGTGAACTTTGCCACCACGGGCGATCCGAATGGGCCGGGACTGCCTGCCTGGCCCGCCTTCAATCCTGCGGACGAGAAGGCGCTCGGCATCGGCGACACGCTGTCGGTGATGCCGGTACCCCACAAGGCGGCGCTGGACTTCCTCGATGCGGCCACCAGCCGTGCCCGCTCGGGCGCAGGCACGCGGTGAACCGTCCACCGGTCGGGCACGCCTCGGTCGACGAACGCCGCGCGCGGTTCCGCGCCCTGCACGAGGCCGGCACGTTCGTGATGCCCAACCCGTGGGACGCGGGCAGCGCCCGCCTGCTCGCGTCGTTCGGCTTCCCCGCGCTGGCCACCACCAGCTCGGGGTTCGCGTGGTCCACGGGACGACGGGACAATCACGTCACGCTGGACGAGGCACTCGCACATCTCCGGCTGATCACCAGCAGCATCGACCTGCCGGTGAACGCCGACTTCGAGGGCGGCTTTGCGGTCGATCCCGACGATGTGGCTCGCAACGTGACGCGGGCGGTGGAGACCGGCATTGCCGGCATCTCGATCGAGGACTGGACAGGCGACCGGTCCGACCCGCTGTTCACCCTCGACCTGTCGACGGCGCGGATTGCTGCCGCGCGCGCGGCGATCGATCGCAGCGGTACCGGGGTGCTGCTCACCGCCCGCTCCGAGGGCTTCATTGTCGGTCGCCCCGACCTGGAGGAGACCGTCCGTCGGCTCGTGTCGTATGCGGCGGCGGGAGCGGACTGCCTGTATGCGCCGGGTATCCGCACGGACCAGCAGATCCGGACCGTGGTCGAGGCCGTGGCGCCGAAGCCGGTCAACGTGCTGGTCGGCGCGCCTTTCGCGACGGTTGCGCACCTGGCCGGCCTGGGTGTGCGGCGCATCAGCACGGGCGGTGCACTGGCCCGTGCGGCGTGGACCGGGATGCTTGCCGCCGCCCGTGAAATCGCCGCGGGCGGCACGTTCACGGCGCTCGGTGATGCCACGTCGTTCGCGGAGGTCGACGCGATGTTCGACCCGTTCACGCCCGAGGGGCGCTGACCGGTGGATTTCGTGGCCGACGCCTGTCGATCCGGTGCTCCGCCGTTCGACAAGCCTGTGCAGGTCCGCTGAGGGAGCGCACCTGCAGGAGGACGTGATGCGCTACCTGTGCCTGATCTACGACCAAGAAAAGACGCTCGACGCCATGCCGAAGGCGGAGGCCGAGACCTTCATGGGCGAGTATTTCGCCTTCACCCAGGACGTGAAGGATCGTGGCCACTACGTGAGCGGCGAGGCGCTGCAGCCGGTGAGCACCGCCACCACCGTGCGCGTGCGCAACGGGTCGATCGTGACGACCGACGGGCCGTTCGCCGAGACGACGGAGCAGCTCGGCGGGTTCTACCTGATCGAGGCGCGCGACCTGAACGAAGCGATCCAGGTGGCGGCCCGCATCCCGTCGGCGCGGCTCGGCAGCATCGAGATCCGGCCGGTGGTGGACTTCTCGGCCGCCGAGCAGGGATGATGATCGCGATTCCGACATGAGCCCGAAGACCGATCCCCGCGTCGACGCCTACATCAGGAAGGCCGCTCCCTTCGCGCAGCCGATACTGGCCCACCTGCGTGCCGTGGTGCACGCGGGGTGCCCGGAAGCCGTGGAGACGATGAAGTGGAGCCGGCCGTTCTTTGATTTCAACGGGCCGCTCTGCGGCATCGCCGCGTTCAAGGCCCACTGCGTGTTCATGTTCTGGAAGGGGGCCGATCTCGTGGTTCCCGACGCGCAGAAGCGCGAGGAGGCGCTCGGCCAGTTCGGGCGGATCACCAGCCTCGCGGATCTGCCGCCGAAACGGGAGCTGGTGGCGCTGGTGAAGAAGGCCGCCGCCCTGAATGCCGCCGGCGTCTCGCCTTCGTGGATGGCGGCCAGGCGCGAGCGGAGCGCCGCCCGCAAGGCCACGCCCATCGTGGTGCCGGCAGACCTTGCGGCTGCCCTCGCGAAGAACAGGAAGGCGCGGGCCACCTTCGACGCGTTCAGCCCGAGCCACCGGCGCGAGTACGTCGACTGGATCGAGGGGGCGAAGCGTCAGGCCACCAGGGACCGCCGGCTGGCTGCGGCGGTTGAGCAGATGGCGGCGGGGAAGACCCAGAACTGGCGATACGAGTAGCGCACGACGGCGGCTCGCGGTGCGGCGGGGGCGCCGCGAGCCTGTATACTTGCCCAGCCCGGCTCCCCGAACCATGTCCGCCTGCGCCCTGTCCTTCGTCATCCCGCTCTATAACAGCGCCGAGACGATCGCCGATGTCGTCCGCGACATCGAGGCGCTCGAGATCGAGGGTGGGCATGAGATCGTGCTGGTGAACGACGGCAGTGCCGACCGGACCAGCGCGGTCGTGCGGGAGGTGATGCGTGCGGCCAGGGTGCCGATCACGCTCGTCGAGCACGCGCGCAACTTCGGCGAGCACAACGCCGTCCTCACCGGATGGCGGCACGCCAGGGGCGCCCACATCGTGAACCTGGACGATGACGGACAGAACCCGCCGGCGGAGGCCAGGCGGCTCTGGGAAGAGGCGCGCCGGACCGGGCTCGACGTCGTCTTCGGCCACTACGAGATGAAGCAGCACTCGGTGTGGCGGAACGCGGGCAGTTGGTTCACCAACCGGATGACCGACTGGGCGCTCGACAAGCCGCACGGCTTCTACCTTTCCAGTTTCCGGTGTGTGAGCGCCTTCGTGGCGGGTCAGGTCGTGAGCTACGCAGGACCCTACCCTTACATCGATGGTCTGATCCTGCAGGTGACGCAGCGCATCGGTTCGATCCATGTGCGGCACGAGCCGAGGCGGGCGGGACAGAGTACCTACACCCTGCGTCGGCTGGTGCGCCTCTGGATGGCGGCGTGGGTGAATTTCTCCGTGCTGCCGCTGCGCGTGGCCACCGTGATCGGGCTGGTGATGGCGGCGGCCGGCATGGTGGCGCTCGCGGTCGTGGCATACCTCTGGTTCCACAACGTGGGTCCCAGCTACGGATTCGGCTGGCTGATGGCCGCCCTCCTGGTCTTCTCGGGGACACAGCTCGTGCTGCTCGGCCTGATCGGCGAGTACATCGGCCGTGCATTCCTCACCATCAACCAGCGTCCGCAGTCAGTGGTTCGGGAGGTTGTCTCGAACCAGGCGCCGGCGTGAGCCTCGCGCCGCGGCACGTGCCGGCCGGACGGCGCGTGCGAACATAGCGTCATGCCCCGCATCTGCGTGTTCACGGGATCGAGCGAGGGCCGGCGTCCGTCTTACCGGGCAGCGGCCGGGGACCTGGGCCGGATTCTGGTGCAGCGCGGGTTCGAGCTGGTCTACGGCGGCGCGCGCGTGGGGCTGATGGGGGCAGTGGCCGACGCCGTGCTCGCGGCCGGCGGGCGGGTGATCGGTGTCATCCCGGAGGCGCTCGTCGCCCGCGAAGTGGCGCATACGGGCCTCACCGAGCTTCGCGTCGTGTCGTCGATGCACGAGCGGAAGGCGACGATGGCCGACCTGTCGGACGGGTTCATCGCCTTGCCGGGCGGGTGGGGCACACTGGAGGAGCTCTTCGAGGTGCTCACGTGGGGCCAGCTCGGGCTGCACGGCAAGCCATGCGGACTCCTGAACGTGGACGGCTACTTCGACCCGCTGCTGGCCTTCCTGCGCCATGCCGTCGACGAGCAGTTCGTGCGGCGGGAGTACGAGCCGTGGCTGCCGGTCTGCGAGCGGGCGGACGACCTGCTGGACCGGTTCGCCGCGTTCGAGCCGCCGCGGGTGCGCAAGTGGATTGACCGGTCCACGTCCTGAGCGACGGGCCGGGAGCCCCCGGCTGCAGCCGAGGTGGTTTCAGGCCGACAGTACATGGAAGCCCGTCGCCCGCCTGGCAGGCGCCGCTTCTTACATATAATCCGAGACACACAAGGAGACACTCGTGCTCATCAGCCGCGAACTCGCGACCGCCTTCAACCAGCAGATTGGCAACGAATTCGGCGCCAGCATGCAGTACGTCAGCATCGCTGCCCACTTCCAGCAGAAGCAGCTCACGCTACTCTCCAAGCTGTTCATGGAGCAGGCCGAGGAGGAGCGGACGCACGCCATGAAGTTCGTCCAGTACCTGCTGGACACCAAGGGCGAACTCCGGATTCCGTCCGTCGCCGCGCCGAAGCCCACCTTCGACTCGTCCGAGGAGGCGGTGGCCGCCGCGCTCGCGTGGGAGCAGGACGTCACGCGCCAGGTTGGTGCCCTGATGGACATCGCGGTGAAGGAGAGCGACTACCTCGCCCAGAGCTTCCTGCAGTGGTTCATCGACGAGCAGCTCGAGGAGGTCGTCAAGATGGACCGCCTGCTCGGCGTTGTCCGCCAGTCGGGCGAGAAGAACCTGCTGATGGTCGAGGCGTACCTCGTCCACATCGAGAAGGCCAAGTAGGCTGCCCGTCGCGGACCCCATCTACTTCGAGTCGCCGGCGGCATTCCGCCGCTGG
>JBFWPN010000023.1:0-14346 GCA_050249955.1 Vicinamibacterales bacterium | reverse complement strand
CGACGACGGGCGTCCACGTGGGCGAACTCGTCGCGCAGGCGGAGGTTGCCGTTGGGGATGTGCGCAATGCCCCTCCACCGGCCGCCGATCGGCCGGAACACCTTCCAGAGCTGCGCCTGTGCGTTCCGGTTGCCCTCGCGCGTGACGCAGCGCGGGAACATGTTGGCGACCTCGGCCTGCCCGTCGCGGATCATCTCGGCCAGGCGGAGCAGCGCGGCCAGGATGTCCAGCGGCTCGAAGCCGGCCACCACCACCGGGATGTGGTGCCGCTCGACGAACGGCTCGAAGATGTCCGAGCCGGTGATCGTGGCCGCGTGCCCGGCCGCGAGGAACCCCTCGACCTTCGTGTCCGGCATCTCGGCCACGATCTCCATCACCGGCGGGATGAACTTGTGGGCCGAGAGCACCGAGAAGTTCTTCGGCGGATCGTTGAGCAGGATGGCCGCCGTGGCCACCGCGGTGGTCTCGAAGCCGGTGCCGAAGAACACCACCTCTTCGTCGGACTCACGCGCGAGGTCGGCCGCCTGCGCCACGCTGTAGACCACGTCCACCTTGGCGCCGGCGGCCCGCGCGTCGGCCAGCGATCCGGCCGACCCGGGCACCCGGATCATGTCGCCGTAGGTGGCAATGCGGACCCCCTGCAGGGCGAGCGCCACGCCCTCGTCGATCTCGGGCATGTCCGTGATGCACACGGGGCACCCGGGGCCCATGATGACGTTCAGCGCCCGCGGCAGCGTGGCCCTGAGGCCGAAGCGGGCGATGGCCTGCTCGTGGCTCCCGCAGACGTGCATCACCGACACGGTGCGTCCGATGGCGGTGACGGCCCGCTCGAGCGCCTCGGTCAGCTCCCGCGCCCGCTGCGGGTCGCGGAACTCGAGGGGATTGGCGTTCATGATCGCCCCGCTTCGATCTCGCCGCGCACGTCGGCGGCCATGAGGTCTTCTGGACCACGGCCGGTGTTCTCGCGCAGCAGCTGCTCGTACATCTGGAGCGTCGTCTGCACGTCCTCGGCCGGAATGCGGCGGATGGCGAAGCCCACGTGGTTCAGGACGTAGTCGCCCGGCTGCACCGGTTCGTCACACAGGTCGAGCCGGATCCGACGCTTCACGCCCCAGAAGTCCACGACGGCTGTCATGTCGTCCACCTCGGTGACACAGCCTGGAACACCCAAACACATGGCCGGCTCCTTCAGGGGGCTACAGCCCCCGGTCGTCGTGTCCTGACGCAATGGCGTGGGCCACCACCGCCTGCCCGAGGGCGATGCCGCCATCGCCGGGGGGCACCTGTGCGTGCAGCTTCAGTGGGAACCCGGTCAGCGACGCACGCACGGCGTCGGCCAGGAGCGCATTCTGGAAGCAGCCGCCGCTGGCCACCACCGGCAGCGGACCGACGATGGCCGCCGCGCGCGTGACGGCAGCCGCCGTTGCCGCCGCAATGGTGTTGTGGAAAGCAGCCGCGATGGTCCCCACCGGCACGCCCTTCACCACGTCGTCCACCGCCGCGCGGACCGCCGGGCGAAGGTCGAGTTCGAGCGGCCGGGTCCGTTCATGCACGTCGAAGGGATACGAGCGGCGCGAGAGCCGGTCGGCCACCTGGTTCCACTCGAGCGCCACCTGTCCTTCATACGCGGCGCGCCGGCGGTCGAGGAACAGGGCGCCGAAGCCGTCGAAATAGCGACCGACGCCGCGCGCCAGGCTCACCTGCACACGCCCCTGAACGAGCTGAGTCATCGTCTGCCGGTCGGCAGCGCTGACCGACGCCAGCAGCCGGTCGGCCGCGGCTGGCGGCGCGCCGTCGTAGGCGTCGAGCAGCAGGGCGAGCGCGATGCGCCACGGCTCGCGGATGGCCTTGTCGCCCCCGACGAGTGCGATCGGCCTGAACGTGGCCAGGCGCTCGAAGTGCGCCGTCGTGGCGAGCAGGATCTCACCACCCCAGCTCGTGCCGTCCGTGCCGTAGCCGGTGCCGTCGTACGCGATGCCGATCACCGGCCCGTCAATCCCGTGCTCCGCCATGGCCGACACCACGTGGGCGTGGTGGTGCTGCACCCGCACGACCGGCTCGGTCCGCGTGTCCGCGTACATCGTGGACATGTAGTCCGGGTGCATGTCGCAGGCGATCAGTGCCGGCCGGATGTCCACGAACCGCTCGAAGCGCTCCATCGCGGTCCGGTACGACTCGTAGGTTTCGAGGTTCTCCAGGTCGCCGATGTGCGGCCCGAGAAAGGCCTGCGTTCCCGAGGCAAGGCAGAAGGTGTTCTTGAGCAGCGCCCCGGTGGCCAGCACCGGCGTGGTCACCGGCGTGGTCAGCGTGACCGACCTCGGCACATAGCCACGGGATCGCCTGATGAGGAGCGGTGCACCGGCAACGACCATGGCCACCGAGTCGTCGCACCGGGTGTGGATGTCGCGGTCGTGCAGCAGGACGTAGTCGGCGATACCCGCAAGCCGCTGCAGGGCATCGTCGTTCGTGAAGGCGATCGGTTCGTCGGAGAGGTTCCCGGAGGTCATCACCAGGGGACGGCCCACGTCGGACAGCAGCAGGTGATGCAGGGGGGTGTACGGCAGCATCACCCCGACCTGGCGGTTGCGTGGGGCAATCGAGACGGCAAGCGCTGCATCCACCCGACGATCGGCCAGCACAATCGGCCGTTCGGTCGCCTGCAGCAGGTCGCGGTGCGCGGGCGTGAGCACGGCCACCGCTTCCGCCGCGGCGAGCGTGGGCACCATCACCGCGAGCGGCTTCTCGTCGCGATGCTTGCGCGCGCGGAGGCGGGCCACCGCCTCCTCCGACGTGGCGTCGCACGCGAGGTGGAACCCGCCGATGCCCTTCACCGCCACGATCAGGCCGTGGACAATCGCGTCCGCCGCTTCCTCAATGGGATCGCGGAACCGTCGGCCAACAGCCGCGCGTGCTCCCAGACCGTTGGTGCGCACCGTGGACGCTGGCGCGTCGTCTGGCAGCCGCACCAGCTCGAGCCGGGGACCGCAGTCCGGGCAGGCGGTCGGCTGCGCGTGGAAGCGGCGGTCGCGAACATCCTCGTACTCGCGTCGGCACGGTCCGCACATCTCGAACGGCGCCATCGTGGTGGCGCCCCGGTCGTAGGGCGCGTCGGTGGCGATGGTGAAGCGCGGACCGCAGTTCGTGCAGTTCGTGAACGCGTAGCGATAGCGGCGGTTCGTGGGGTCGAGGATGTCCCGGACGCAGTCGTCGCAGGTGGCGAGGTCTGGCGGAATCGACACCCGGCGCTCGGCCGCAGGGGCGCTGTGCTCGATGACGAACGAGGTGACCGGCTCGGGCGGGATGGTGGTCGCCTGGTAGTCGGCGATGCGGGCGGCGGGTGGGGGCGCGGCATGCAGCGCACGCTCGAACGCCGACAGGGAGGCGTCGTCTCCGAAGGCATCGATGGTGACGCCCGACGAGTCGTTCCGGACCCGGCCGCACACCCCGTTCTCGACCGCCACGCGGTAGACCCACGGCCTGAAGCCGACACCCTGGACGGTGCCCCGAATCCGAATGCGTCTTCCCTCCGCAGCGGTGCCCATGGCCGATGCCCACCTGAGGGCAATTCGTCTGCCATGGCAGATACGGCGATTTTGTTCGGATTCCTGAATCACCCGCCGGATTTCCGGCGGCGGGATCGCGGCGGGATTCGCGGTGCCGCGAAATATCCCTCAGGCGGATGATTCAGCGGACTCCAGAACTCAGGACAGGTTCGGCACGAGAGGTTGCCACCAGGGGCTGGATGCCACGACCTCGCCGGCCCGCGGCGTGACCGTGTCGCCGTGGCGGGTCAGGGCATCGGCAACCGCATCGGCTGCCGCTGGCACGGCTGCAGCCAGCGGGGCGCTCAGGTCGAGGCTCATGCCGCACTCGGCCGGCACGGCACCAACCACCGTCACGTGTTCCGGGGCGCGGCCGGCGAACTCCAGCGTGAGCACGCACTCCTTCACCCCGGGGTCGTGGGGACCCGTGCGGGCGAAGGGCGCGTGCTTCGTCAGGTCGGCCTTGTCGTAGGTGCGCAGCGAGCCCGGCGGCAGTTTCGCCTTCACCGTGTCCACGAAGATCACGTGGTGGGTGTCGGTCAGCCAGGGCGTCAGGTCGAGGCCAGGTGTCCCGAGGTCGATCACCTCCACCTCCGGCCCCACCTCGTACCGCTCGAGGAACTCCCGCACGACGGCCGGACCGAACCCGTCGTCGCCCATCAGCACATTGCCGAGACCCAACACATACGTTCGCGCCATAGCCTCGCTCCGCTTCGAGTTGGCGTTACGACACAGGCTTCGCCTGACACAATCGCTACAGTGCCTTTACTCGCGCGATTTCATTCCCCTCCACGTCCATCGTGTGAATCGCGCACGCGATGCAGGGGTCGAACGAGTGGACGGTCCGGAGCACCTCGAGCGGCCGTTCCGGGTCGGCCACCGGGTTGCCGACGAGCGACGCCTCGTACGGCCCTGGCTGCTCCTGCGCATCGCGCGGACCGGCGTTCCAGGTGCTGGGCACGACAGCCTGGTAGTTCTTGATCTTGCCGTCCTCGATGACGATCCAGTGCGACAGCGTGCCGCGCGGCGCCTCGTGGAAGCCGAACCCCTGCTGCTCGCCCTTCGGGAACACCGGCTCGTTGAAGATGTCGGTGTCGCCCTTCCCGATGTTCTCCGCGAGGAGCTGCCAGTGCTTGCCCGCCAGCTCCGAGATGACCGCGCACCGGATCATGCGGGCCGCGTGGCGGCCGAGCGTCGAGTGCAGGATGGCCGGCGTCAACTGCGCGCCGGCAACCTTCCCCGCCGTCTCGAGCGTCTTCACCGCCCAGCGCCTCGTCGGCTCATGCCCCTGCGCGAAACCCGTGAGCACCTGTGCCAGCGGGCCCACCTGCATCACCTTGCCGTCGAACCGCGGCGACTTGATCCACGAGTACTTCTTGTCGGCATCGTACGGGGTGTACTTCGGGACCGTCTCCTCTTCCCACGGGTGCTTCTGCCAGTCGCCGTCGTACCAGGAGTGCGCAATCGACTCCGACACGTTCTTGCGGAAGTAGTCGTCCTCGAACGAGGCAATCGGCGTCACCTTCGACAGGTCGCCGTTGAAGATGGTCCCGCCGGGGAAGTCGAACTGCGTGCCCTTGCCGTCGAGCGGAAGGTCCGGAACCGACAGGTAGTTGGTCACGCCCGCACCGTGCTTCAGCCAGTCGGCATACATGGCGCCGACCGCGCAGACGTCGACGAAGTAGACCTGCTCGATGAACTGGTGCACCGAGTCCAGCAGGCTCTTCACCTCGTAGAGCTTCTGCATGTTCAGCGTCGCCTGGTTGTCCAGGTTGATCGCGTTTGCCACGCCGCCCACCGCCAGGTTCTGGATGTTCGGCGTCTTGCCGCCCAGGATGGCGACCACCTTGTTCACCTTGCGCTGGTAGTCGAGCGCCTCGAGGTAGTGCGACACCGCCAGCAGGTTCACCTCGGGCGACAGCTTCATCGCCGGGTGCCCCCAGTACCCGTTGGTGAAGATCCCCAGCTGCCCGCCGGCGACGAACTTCGCGAGGCGGTCCTTCACCTGCGTGAACTGCTGCGTGCTGTTCCCCGGCCAGTCGGAGATGCTGGCCGCCAGGGCGGCCGTCTTCGACGGGTCGGCCTTCAGCGCCGAGGTCACGTCCACCCAGTCCAGGGCCGACAGCTGGTAGAAGTGCACGATGTGGTCGTGCATCGCGTGGGCGGCGATGATGAGGTTCCGTATGAACTGCGCGTTCTTCGGAATCTCGAGCTTCAGCGCGTTCTCCACGGCGCGCACCGACGCAATGGCGTGGACCGTGGTGCAGACGCCGCAGAAGCGCTGCGTGAACACCCACGCCTCCCTCGGATCGCGGCCTTCCAGGATCCGCTCGATGCCGCGGAACATCTGACCCGACGACCAGGCCTTCTTCACGACACCACCGTCGACCTCGACGTCGATGCGGAGGTGCCCCTCGATGCGTGTGATCGGATCGACCGTAATGTGCGTGCTCATTACGCTGCCTGCCTTTCGGGCGCGACCGTGCGGCCGCCGGAGAGGATCGGGAAGTTCCGGACGATGTAGACGTAGGCGATCACCTCGGCCGCGATCAGGCCGACGGTCACCAGGATTTCAGGGACGCTCGGGAAGTAGGACCAGTGCGCCCCCGGGTTGAACGCCACGAGGAAGACGTCGAAGCGGTAGACGGCGCCGGCGAACATCATCACCATGGCCGACCGCACCAAATGGCCCAGGTCGCGTCGGCTGGCGGGCGACAGCAGCATGATGGCCGGCGCAAGGAACAGCGCCATCTCCAGCAGCACCATGATGGAGCGGGTGTCGAACGCGAACAGGCTGCCGAGCACGCCACGGACGCCCATGTCGACCAGGCGCAGCGCCACCACCACGAACTGGAGCGGGACGATGATGCCGGCGAGGCCGGCCAGCATCTCGGTCTCCGGCCGGCGCTTGAAGCCGACGGCCGAGAACGCGGACTCGAACACGACCACCGCGTATCCCATCGACACGCAGGTGAGCAGGAAGAAGAGCGGCACCAGCGGCGTCCGCCACAGTTCGTGCAGCCGCGAGTTCGCCAGCAGCATCAGCGTCCCCAGCGACGACTGGTGCATGGTCGGCAGGAGCAGGCCGAGCGCCACGATCCAGATGGATGCCTTCTTCAGCGCCGGCAGGGCGCTGCGGGCCACGCGCCGCAGCGCGAGGTTCGCCCCGTCCTTGTACTTCTCGAGCAGGTAGGGGGCGATCTCGATCCACAGCACGACCACGTAGGCCATGATGCAGAGCGCGATCTCGAGGAGTGCCGAGTTCACGTTCCAGCGCCAGAAGAACAGCGGCACCTTCCAGAGCCCCCACCAGCGGCCGACATCGAGCGCGACGCCCATGCCGGCCAGCGTGTAGCCGAGTGCGCTGGTCAGGATCGCCGGACGGACGAGGGGCGAGTACTGCCCCTTGTTCAGGATGTAGACCAGGATGGCCACCGCGTAGCCGCCACAGGCCAGGGCCGTGCCGGTGACCACGTCGAAGGCGATCCACAGCCCGAACGGGTAGCCGTCGTTCATGGCCGTGGTCGCCCCCAGGCCGGCCACGAGCCGCCAGGCGATCATCACGGCACCAACACCGAACAGTGCGACGAGGACCCGCATCGACGGGGTCATCAGGTGCCCGCCCACGGGCGCAGCAGGAGCATGTGCACTCATGATTCAGGCCTCCGGCTTCTCTGCTGCACGGCGGTTCCGCAGCATCACGGCGCCCAGGATGCCGTAGAGCGCCACGGGGGCGATGAAGCCCTTGTAGACCGTGTGCTGGATGTTGCGCGCCAGTTCGGGTGCCGGCGTGTCATCCAGCGTCGGCAACCCGAGCTTCTCGAACGGCACGTGGGAGATGTACAGGCACTGGGTGCCGCCGGCCTCGGTCTCGCCGTAGACCTTGGCCTGGTACTTGTCGGGTTCGGCCGCGATCCGCCGCTTCGCTTCCAGCAGGAGTTCGGACCGCTTGCCGAAGATGACCGCATGGCGCGGGCAGACCTCCGTGCACGCCGGCTCCTGTCCCTCGGCCAGGCGCTCGCGGCACAGCTCGCACTTGACGATCTGCGGCGTGTTCGAGGCCCACTGGAACTTCGGCACGTTGAACGGGCAGGCGATCTCGCAATACCGGCAGCCCACGCAGTAGTCCACGTTGTAGCTGACGATGCCGTTGGGGCCCTTGGTGAGCGCGCCAATCATGCAGGCCGACACGCAGGCCGGGTCGATGCAGTGCATGCACTGCGCCTTCATGAACGACTCACCCTCTTCGCCCGTGTAGAGCTTGATGACGGTCTTCGCGTTGGCACTGAGCGACAGCGGCGCGTTGTACTTCGCGTCGATACCGCTGGTGTCCGGTTCCAGGTGGTTGGCTTCCTGACACTTCACCACGCAGGTCTTGCACCCGATGCAGAGCGTGGCGTCGTAGAGGAGGCCGAGGGCATCGGCCGGCGCCTCGAGCGGCGCGGCCGACGCCGGCTTCGTCGCAGCGGACACCCCCGCCACGGCGGCGCCGCCGGCAAGCATGGCCTTGAACGCTGCGCGTCGCGTGATGCCCATGGCTACACCCCCGTCTTCGAGGACGGGTCCTCGGGTGGCTGCGACAGCTTCTTCGAGGCGACGTACCCGCCGCCGATCAACGCGCCGACGACCGCGCCACCCACCGCCGTGGCCACGGGACTGACCGTCCCCTGCGACTCGTTGATCTCGGGATAGGTGTCGGGCGGCGTCGGCCGGTAGATCTGCACGGTGTCGTGCAGCCCCATGCGGAACCCGATCTTCTGCTCGGTGCACCCGAAGCATGGGTGTCCGAGCCCGATCGGCCACGCATCGACCACTTCACCGAAATGCAGCACGGAGCAGTTGGCGTGTGTCGCCGGCCCCTTGCACCCGAGCTTGTAGAGGCAGTACCCCAGGCGGTGCCCCTCGTCGCCGAACTTCTCGGCGAAACGGCCGGCGTCGAAGTGCGCGCGCCGCGGGCAGTGCTCGTGAATGGTCCGACCGTACGCCCACTTCGGGCGCCCTTCCTCGTCCAGTTCGGGCAGCGTGCCGTAGGTGGCGTACTGGAGCACGGTGCCGAGGAGGTTGTAGGGGTTCGCAGGACAGCCCGGGATGTTCACCACGGTCTTGCCCTGGAGCACCGCATGCGCCGGCGACGCGCCGGTTGGGTTCGGGTCGGCCGACGGTACGCCGCCCCACGACGCACACGATCCGATCGCGATGATGGCGCCGGCCTTCGCGGCCACCTCGTTCACGATCTCGATCGCCGTGCGGCCCCCGATCATGCAGTAGATGCCGTCCTCCTTCGTGGGGATGGCCCCTTCGACGATGCAGACGTACTTGCCCGCGTTCGCCTCCATCGCCGACTTGAGGGCGGCTTCCGCCTGATGACCGGCGGCCGCAAAGAGTGTCTCGTGATAGTCGAGGGAGATGAGGTCGAGGATGAGGGTGTCGACCCCGGGATGGGAGGTGCGGAGGAGCGACTCGGTGCACCCCGTACACTCCTGGAACTGCAGCCAGATGACCGAGGGCTTCGCTCCCCGCTCCGCGGCCTTGACGAAGTCTTCGGCGGCCAGGGGGCCCAGTCCGACGGCGGCAGCCGCCATCGAACAGAAGCGCACGAAATCGCGGCGGGATACTTCCCCAACGCCCGGTGAGTCGAGAGAGAACGAAGCAAACAAAGGACACCTCCAACCGAGGGAGACGCCGGCCAACGAAGCAGGTCCGCCGGGCACGCGGTCCTGCGTGGATGCGACCTCCAAGGCAGCAACGGCAGTGCCAGCGGCAAATCACTCGAGAGAGACGGATTTGTTCGGGATCCGGAAACTATGATCCGTCCTGTCACAAGCGTCAGCGGTTTCCCGGCGGCGCGCGAACATGCGTCCCTGTTCAGCCTGGGGGCTGACGGAAAATCGCCACGTTCGGCGCTGGCCGCAGTGAGGTGCGATGAACGGGTGATCGCCCCGGTACGGATGGCCTGAGAGGCCTGGGGCGGATGGGTGGGAAACCGGGATACGGACGGACAGCAGCGGACACGGGGGGCCATCGGCCCAATCGTGCCGCCGTCAACAGCACGACCACGCCGGCGCACGCGCCGAGGTCGCCACCCATCCAACGTCTACCGTCCGTGATCGCTGCCGGCACGAACGGCGGAGCGGGTGGGCTGCCGTGGCGGCGGGTGTCAGCGGTCCGCCGGCAGCAGCCTCCCCGATCCACGTGAACGGGCGGCGGCACGGGACACGCGCTGTCCCCGTGCCCGCCGCATCCGCGGACCTACGCCGCCTTCGTGGTGGTCCCGGCGACGGGCTCCGAGATCTCCAGCTTCCGGGCTTTCGACTCCACTGCCGCCATCGGCATCACGATCTCCAGCACGCCATCGTGCATCGTCGCCTTGGCCAGTTCGGGCTTCACGCCCTCGGGCAGCGGAACGGTCCGGTAGAAGGTGCCGTAGGTCCGTTCACTCCTGAAGTAGCCTTCCTTCTTCTCCTCTTTCTCCTGCTTGCGTTCACCACGCACGACGAGGTGTTCGTCGGCCACCTCGATGGTGAGGTCTTCCTTCTTCATGCCGGGCACGTCCAGCATGACCTTCAGCTCGTTGCCCTGCGTGGACATCTCCATCTGGGGCGTCCACGTGGCAGGCATGTTCTCGAGGAACGGCTTCTCGAGGCCGAACCTGTCGAACATGGCGTCGAATTCGCGGCTCAGGCGATTGAGCAGCGGGAATCCGAATGAGCGCTCCCACGGGACGAGCGGGGCCGACCCGGCCTTCACGGGTGTGTTGACAGCCATGACGTCCTTCTTTCCTGGCGCGCTGCCTCCCTCCCCTGTCAGCGTGTCGTGTGTCTGTATGAGTGCGGCACCGGCCGGCTCGCGTCTCCGGTCTGGCTGGAGCGCGTCCGGACCGCGGCGATGGAGTTGCGGCTGTCGTTGCGCGGGTGGAGCCCTTACGTGCCCGACGTACCGGCACGGTGCCCATCATCCAGCGCGTGACCAGGCCACTGTGGGTTCCACCGGCGTGATCCGCCCGACCGGCGCCGATGATCACCGGTGCATTTGTCGCGCCGTGGGGCCTGGGGCCGGCTGTGCCGTGGAAGGCTCCGGTGTGCAGCGAGTTAGCGCAGGCGCACTCGAAGGCACAGGAGCGTCACGCCGGAGACGCGTCGAGCGGCCCGCCGATGTACCGGCGGGCCGACGGAATTGCGCCAGCGACGTAACCTGTCAGACCTGCTGCAGGCGGATCGTGGTGGCGTGCCCACCGCCCTGGTGCGTGGCCGCTCCGTCGGGCTGGTAAAGGCAGAACGGTTCCTCCGACATGAAGTTGCCGGTGGCCGCGTACGCGCGCGCCCTGCACCCGCCGCAGATCGCCTCGTAGCGGCAGACACCGCACTTCCCTTCGTACGCCTCCGGGTTGCGCAGTTGCTGGAACACAGCCGATCCATGCCAGATGTCCGAGAACGGCTCGGTCTGGGTGTTCCCGGCCGCGACCGGCAGGTAACCGCACGGGTAGACCTTGCCGGTGTTGGAGATGAAGCAGACGCTGGTGCCGGCGAGGCAGCCCCGCGTCATGGCGGACAGGTGCTGGCCGTGCCCGCCGGCGCCGTGCAGCAGCGTGGGTGCGGCCTTGGCGCGCGTACCCGGGGCAATGAACCCCTCGCTGTAGTCGCCATGGCGACGGGCCTCTTCGAGGCGCTGCGCCCGGATGCGGTAGTAATGCGGGGCGCAGGTAGCCTTCAGGTCGATCGGGCAGGTCTTGGCCTGTTCGTCGAACCAGTGGAGCACCCGCTCGTACTCGTCGGCCGGCAGCATCTGCGCGGGTGCGATCTCGAGGCCGCACCCCACGGGCACGAGCATGAAGAGGTGCAGCGCGTCAGCGCCGAGCGACAGCGCCAGGTCGAGCATGCGCGGCAGCTCGTCGACGTTGTGCTTCGCAATGGTGGAGTTGATCTGGACAGACACCCCTTCGTCGCGCAGCAGCCGGATGCCCCGCAGCGCCCGGGCGTGCGACCCCTCCATGTTGCGGAACCGGTCGTGGGTCTGCTCGGTCGCGCCGTCGAGGCTGATCGCCACGCGCGAGATGCCGACATCCGCGATCCGGGCCGCGTAGTGGCCGTCGATGAGCGTGCCGTTGGTGGCCATGGCCATCCGGAAGCCGCTCTCCACGCCGTACTCGGCGATGTCGAAGATGTCCGGGCGGAACAGCGGCTCGCCACCCGACAGCACCATCACCGGCTTCGACACCTTGCCGATGGCGTCGATGAGGTCGAACGCCTGCCGCGTGTTCAGTTCCTCGGGGCCGAGCGCCCGCTGCGGCACCGCGCGGCAGTGCTTGCAGCTCAGGTTGCAGGCCTTGGTGGTTTCCCAGAAGACGAGGCGCAATGGTGACGCCATGACGTTATCCCTCCGCGAGCGTAACGAGAATCGTGTCGGCGACAGCCCGCTCCACGGCCAGCTCGGTCTGGTCGCAGAGGAAGACAATGCCCGGGAACGTCTGGAGCACGGTGACGGGAGCTCCCACCGTGACGCCCAGTGCCAGCAGGCGGTCGAGCCGGTCGGCGTGCGACTGCACCCGGTGCACCGTGGCCCGGTCCCCCGGTACGAGCATCGAGAGGGCCCGCACCCGGCTAGAAGCGGACACCAAACGTATCGAAGACATAGTGCAGCCCCGCACCGGTGAGGATGGCAATCGGCGTGATGACGCCCAGCAGCGTGAAGGCGACCTTCGCGCCGCGCTCCTTGATGATCATCAGGAAGTTGGCCACGCACGGGATGAACAGCGTCATGACGGTGAGCGCCACCACTGCCTGCACGCCCGTGAGCCGTCCATCCTGCGCCAGCTGGAAGAGCCCGGCCGCGCCGTAGTCGCGGCGCAGGAATCCCATCATCAGGATCTGCGCCGTCTCGGCCGGCAGCCCGAGCAGGCCGGTCACCACGGGCCGCCCGGCCGCGGCCAGCGCACCGAGCGCATGGATCCGGTCGAGCACGAACAGCAGCACCGTGCCGATGAGGAAGAGCGGGACCGCCTCGCCGAGATACCACCAGACGCGCATCCGGGTCTTGGTGAGCAGGTTCCGCAGCTTCGGCAGGCGGATCGGCGGCAGCTCCATGATGAAGTCCGACCGCTCGCCCTTCAGCAGCTGGCCGGCAAGCCAGCCCACGATGAACATCTGGGCGAGCACGACCGAGAAGAGCGTCAGCACGGCCGCGAACGACACGCCGCCGAGGATGCCGAGGATGGTGGCGAGCTGTGCCGAGCACGGGATGCCGAGCGCCAGCAGCAGGATCGCGATCAGCCGTTCCTTCGGTGTCGCCAGGATCCGCGTGGTCATCGTCGCCATGGTGTCGCAGCCGAGGCCGAGGACCATGGGCAGGACCGCCTTCCCGTTGAGGCCCATCGCGCGGAAGATCCGGTCGCTGAACACGGCCAGCCGCGGGATGTAGCCGCTATCCTCGAGGAAGCCGAAGAGCAGGAAGAACGTGGTGACGACCGGCAGGACGATCGCCACCGCGTAGGTCAGGCCCATGGTGACCAGGCCGTACTCGCCCACGAAGAAGTCGTGCGCGAAGGACCACGGCAGCGCCCGGTCCACCAGCCAGGTCGTGGCCGGGTTGATCCAGGCGCCGAACACCTGCTCTTCCATCAGGCCTACGAGCGTCTGGGCACCGAACACGCCCACGAACATGTACATCGCGTAGAGGACGACAGCGAGAATCGGCAGGCCCGTCACGGGGCTCCGGGTCGCCCGCGAGAGCGCCTCCTGGGCGTAGGCGAGCGAGAGCGCGCTCACGGTCCGCACTCGCGTCGTCAGCTCGTGCGCCCAGGCCGCACGTGCAGCCGCGTCCGGAAACGCGGGCACGTGCAGGTGTGCCGCATCCGGGAGCGCTTCACGCAGGGCCTGCAGGCCACGCCCCTCGGTCGCCACCATTTCGACCACCGGGACGCCGAGCTCCGCAGCGAGGGCCCCCGCGTTCACGGCAATCCCCCGCGCCAGCGCCTCGTCCACCATGTTGAGGGCGAGGATCGTTGGCCGGTGATAGGTGGCCATCTCCGCGGTGAGGCTCAGGGCGCGTCGGATGTTCCGGGCATCGGCCACCTGCACCACGAGGTCGGCATCGCCCCGTTCCAGCACGTCGCGCGTGATTCGTTCGTCCTCGCTGATGGACCCGCTCAGGGCGTTCACGCCAGGTGTGTCGACGATGTCGCAGACTTCGGCACCGACGAGGGCCCTGCCCTTCGTCACCGAGACCGTCGTGCCCGGGTAGTTCGATACGGTCGCGTAGCGGCCGGTCAGGGCACCGAAGACCACGCTCTTGCCCACGTTGGGGTTGCCGACCAGCGCCACGCGGAGCGGCCGCGCGCGCAGCCGGAGCATACGCCGCTCCTCCCTGGGCTGTTCGTGCGCAACGTGACAGGACATGCACCTGCCTCAGGGGCAATCGGAATGCCGCCCGGTATGGGAGCAGTCCGGTCCGATTTCCGGTGGTTTTCCGTCGGTCAGCGGGTTCCCGTCACGGAGCAGCGCGGAATAATCCACGGCCACTGTGGGGAAATCTGGCGGGCGACTCTTGGGGGAACGTGGAACGAGGTTCTGACGTCGGAACGAAAACGAACACCCGCTGGACGGAGCGGAGGGAGTGGCCGTCCAACGGGTGCTCTGTCCCCCGGGCGACGCCCTGCGTTTCGAGCGCCCTCGAGGAGTGGCCGGTCGTCACGACCCGCCAGTCTGGCCCGATGCGGCTCTGGAGCTGCGAGATCCGCCACCGCATCGCGATCGCCGTGAGAGCGCCGGTGCCCCTGGCCGGGGAACCCGATGCCGGCTCCTGTCAGGAA
>JBFWPN010000022.1:0-16910 GCA_050249955.1 Vicinamibacterales bacterium | reverse complement strand
GTGAACATGCCTCCGGCGCCCACCTCGGTGAACTGGACCCCGGCATTGGCGGCCGATGCCCCGGCCTCGGACCACACGGCATGCGTCGCGCGTCCAACCACCACATCGTCGCCACGCTGGGTGAGGATCTGGAGCGCCACCTGGTTGGCCATCGTGCCACTGGGCAGCCAGAGGGCGGCCTCCGTGCCGAGGAGGGCGGCAACGCGGGCCTGCAGCGCGTTGGTCGTCGGGTCTTCGCCGAACTGGTCGTCGCCAACCGGCGCGGCGGCCATGGCCGCGCGCATGCCGTCGGTGGGTCGGGTTACGGTGTCGGAACGCAGATCGATGGGCACATCCGGGATTGTACGCGGAGGGTGCCGGGGGAGAACCGCAGCGCATGCCGAAGAACAGACTCGAAGCCTTCAGCGACGGGGTCATCGCGATCCTGATCACGATCATGGTGCTCGAATTGAAGCTCCCGCACGGCACCGACCTGCATGCGCTGCAGCCGCTGGTGCCGGTGCTGGTCACCTACGTGCTCAGCTTCGTGTTCCTCGCCATCTACTGGAACAACCATCACCACATGCTGCACGCAGCCCGGACGGTGACCGGCCCGATCCTGTGGGCGAACAACCACCTGCTGTTCTGGCTGTCGCTGATTCCGTTCGTGACCGGCTGGATGGGCGAGAACCACGGCGCGTCAGTGCCGGCCGCCGCCTACGGGGTGGTGATGGTGATGTCGGCCGTGGCGTACACCATCCTGCAGACCGCCATCCTCGCGACCCTGGGCCCGGAGTCCGACCTCGCGCGGGCGGTTGGACGCGACTGGAAGGGGAAGTTCTCGCTGGCCTGTTACGTGGCGGCCGTACCGCTGGCGTTCGTGAACCAGTGGATTGCCGACGCGCTGTTCGTGACCGTGGCGGTCGTGTGGTTCATTCCCGACCGCCGGTTCGAGGCACACGCGCAGCACGGGTGACGCCCGTCGGGGGAGGTGGCTGCCCTGAGCCGCGGCAGGCGCCGTGCCCAGGGCAGCGCCACATCCGCTACTTCCTGAAGCGGAAGTTGGCCTTCTGCGTCGTACCGTCGGTGAAGCGTACGGTGAGCTGCCGGCAGGTGTTCGCCCAGCTCTTCTCGGTCTTCCAGACGTAGGTGTAGCGATCGGTTGCCGGGTCGTAGGCCAGGCCGCTGCTGCCCGCCGTGACGGTCTCCTCGAGGGCGTCGGTCGGCGCCGACAGATCGCAGGCAATGGCCTGCGATGCCGGGAACCCGGCCGCGAAGACCGCCAGCCCGCGGTCTCCGCCCAGGCTGAATTTCACGGGCACGGCCCGACCGGCACTCATCTCGTTCACCGTCGGCGCACTGTCAACCGGTGCGAAGAACCCCGTGAAGGTGAAGCCTGCGGAGGAGGTCACCGTCAGGTCCGCCTGCACCGTCCTGCCGCCGGCCGACGCCGTGACCGTGTGCAGACCCGGCGTGGTCGCCGTGCACGTGGAACCGCTGCACGACCCATCCGGTGCGATCGAGAACGCCGCCGTGGACGTCACGTCCCCGAGGCTGTTGTCGAAGGCATCGAAGCCGGTGACGGTGTATGCCTGTGACGCGCCCGCCGCGATCGACGAGCTGGTCGGGCTGATAGCCAGGCGGTCGAGCACGCCCTCGGTCCAGGTGTTGGTCACCGGTGTCGACGACACTGTGCCCACCGCGGCACCGATGCTGTCAATACCGAGTGCGGAGCCCGCGTAGGTGAACGTGGCCTCGCCGTCCGTGTCGGTGTGGACGATGGCGGTGAGCCCGGTGTTGGGGCCGGTGGACACCGTGAAGGTCACCTCACTGTCACTCACAGGGACTCCGCCGGCGTCGGTCACCGTGGCGGTCACCGCGTGCGCCAGGCCAACACCGGTCGTCGCTGACGCGGGCGAGAGGGCGATGGACGCGGGCACACCGGCCGGAGCCGCGGACGGCCCCACCGCCACGATTTCCGGTACCGGGTTCCCGTTCGCATCGGTGATGAAGTCGGGCGCCGGCTTCAGGGTATCGCCGAAGGCGACGGCACCGCCATCTGGCGCGTAGACGGCCACGTCGAAGAGGAGCGTGATGGCGGCCTGGGGGTTCAGCGTGATGAGGCCGGTCGAGAGCGGCACGGAGAGCAGCTGGTCGTTGGGGCCCGTCACCAGTTCGGTGTCCAGCGCGAGCAGCGCGGAGGGTGGGAACAGCGTGGCGAGCGACAGGTTGCTGCCGGCTGCGATCCGCGAGAAGTCGTCACGCGACAGGAGGAACTCCTGTGGGGTCAGGCCGCTGTTCGCGATGGTGTCGGTGAACTGCGTCGAGTCGAAGGCGTACACGCCGCCGAACGCGTGCCGGCCGGCGTTGCGCAGCGCCCCCTCGAGGATGGCCTTCACCTGGAAGGTCTTCGGCATGTTGCTCATGTTCTGCAACGTGCGGAATGCGACGCCGCGTGCAGCGCCGACCGCCGACACACTGCAGGGCAGCACGATGCAGTCGCTCATGTATCCATAGGCGCCCGCGCTGAGACCGTTCGGGAAGAGCGAGCCGCGTGCGTGCACGTCGCCTCCGGGAATCACGAAGATGTAGCTCGAAGTCAGTGCCGGACCTCCCAGGCCGTTCCACCCGAACGCGCGTGTGCCCGAGCGGATGTAGTCCTTGTCGTAGTTTCCTCCGGGGCCTGCCGATCCCTTCATCATGGTCCGGGTTGCGGTGCCGAAGGCGATGCCTGGGAACCGGGCGCCCTTGATCCGGATGCCGAGCCGGTTGTCCACCGTGGGCGTCGCGGTAAGCGGCAGGTAACCCGCATTTCCGTTCGTGTAGTACGCGTAGGCCGCCAGCGGGTTCGGGGCATGCATCGGCATGGTGTAGCTCAGCCCCGAGTTGGCGACAGGTTCGAAGGTCACCCAGTAGGTCCCGGGTGCCAGCACCGCCTCGAACTGTGGAAACTCCAGCCATCCCGAGGTCGGGCTGAATCCTGGCAGGTTCGAGTACCGCTTCGAGTAGATGCTGTTCGGGCTGAACAGCGGGGGCGCCAGCGTGGACGGGCGACCATTGAAGTCTTCCCGGATGTTGACGTCCATCGCGCCGCCCGTGTTCGGCTTGACCCAGGCCTCGATGGACTCGATCGAGGCCGCCTCGGTCAGCGTGAACTGCGCGCCAAGGAAGTTGAAGGCAGCCGAGCAGGAGGGCTGCGGCGCGCAGGTGGTGCTGCCGCTCGCAAAGAGCGACACCTGCGGAAAGACGTTCCCGGCCGATCCCGCCCCGGTGTCGACCAGGTAGGTGGACTGGGCCGCGGACCGTGCGGGTGCGGCCAGGATGGTCACGAGCGTGAACGCGGCACCGAGCGTGGCGCGTGTCCGCGATGAGACGAACATGTTTCTCTCCTTGGAATTCGAGCCGCGCGTCAATGCCGGCGGTCCCCTGGGTGCAGGGTCCACCGCGCTATGCGCAAACGGCGGGCGAAAACCGTCATCGCCTGGAAGCGGAGCTACGGCCAAGCCCCGGGGCACGGAACGGCACGCTTCTGCCGGCACGCATTGCACCATCCGGTTGCACGGTGGTAGCGTGCCGCCGATGGGTCGGGAGCACATGGACAGAGGTGAGGCCGGGGCGGCAGGCGCGGACCTGGACACGCTCTTCAACCTGACCTACGGCGAGTTGCGGCGCCTGGCCTCGAGCGTGAAACGGGGCGACCGCTCGGTCACCCTCACCCCCACGGCCCTGGTCCACGAAGCCTGGCTGAAGCTCTCGCGATCCCCCGAGTTCCACACCACCTCTGCGGTCCACTTCAAGCGCATCGCCGCACGAGCCATGCGGCAGGTCCTGGTCGAGGCGGCACGGCGGCGCACGGCAGGCAAGCGGGGCGGTGGCGACGACGGCGTGCTGTTCGTGACGTTCGACGAAGGGCGCGATCGGCCGGCCGCACGGGCAGACGACCTCGTGGCCCTCGACGATGCGCTCGAGGCGCTGGCCCGGGTGCAGCCGCGCCAGGCCCAGCTGGTGGAAAGCCGCTTCTTCGGCGGGCTGGACGTGAACGAAACCGCGGCGTTGCTGAACGTCTCGGAAGCGACCATCCTGCGCGACTGGCGGGCGGCGCGCGCCTGGCTCGGCATGCAACTGCGCGAACCGCGCTGACCCCACCCACATGGACGCGGGACACTGGCAGCGCGTGCAGGCCCTCTTCCACGAGGTGGTGGACCTGCCGATGGGCCTGCGCGACGCCATCCTCGACGCGGTCGCCGACGACGACCCCTCGTTGTCCGATGAGGTGCGTCGCATGGTGGCGGAAGATCGCCGGGAGCAGCCGCTTCTGGACAGCGGGCTGCACCAGGCAGCGCAGCGGGTCTTTGCGCATGACGGGCTGCCGCCCGATGGGCGCTTCGGGCGCTACCAGGTCAGATCGATGGTCGGCGAGGGCGGCATGGGTGTCGTGTACCGCGCCGAACGGCCCGACCTTGGCCTGACCGTCGCCATCAAGGTCCTGCGCGACGCGTGGCTCTCCCCAGCGCGGCGGCACCGCTTCCAGGCGGAGCAGCGGACGCTGGCGCAGCTCAAGCACCCGGGCATCGCGGCCCTCTACGACGCGGACGTGCTCGCGGACGGCACGCCGTGGTTCGCGATGGAGTACGTGGAGGGAGAGGCGCTCACGGCCCACTGCCGCGCGCACCACCCGAATCTGCAGCAGCGCCTGGCCATGTTCCGCGACGTGTGCGCCGCCGTGCAGCACGCCCACGAGCACCTGGTCATCCACCGCGACCTGAAGCCGTCGAACATCATGGTGACGCCCGCCGGAACAGTGAAGCTGCTCGATTTCGGGATCGCCAAGCAGCTGGACGACAGCCTGGCGCTCGCGGAGCGGACCCGGACGGGCCTCCGCCTGATGACCCCCGCCTACGCGTCGCCGCAGCAGGTGCGAGGCGAACCGGCTGGTATCGACACCGACGTGTACTCGCTCGGCGTGATCCTCTTCGAACTGCTGACTGGCACCCTGCCGTTCGACCTGGCTGGCTGCACGCAGGTCGAAGCCGAGCGCATCATCCTCGAAACCGCACCGGCAAAGCCTTCAGCCGTGCTGAACCGGCCCACGTCGGCCGATCGGGTGGACGTGCCGCGTCGAGCCTGGGGCGACCTCGATGTGCTCTGCCTCGCGGCCATGCACAAGGATGCGGGACGCCGATACCGCACCGTCCAGGCGCTGATCCAGGATCTCGATCGCTTCCTGAATGGCAAGCCGCTCGAGGCGAGGCCGGACACACTGGGTTATCGGACCGGCAAGTTCATACGCCGGAACCGTGCACCGCTCTCCGTGGCTGGCGCCGCCGTCACGGGCATCGTGGGACTCGTGGCTTTCTACACATTCCGGCTGGCGACGACGCGGAACGCGGCTGTGCTCGAAGCGCGGCGGGCGAACCGGATCCAGGCGTTCATGCTGAATCTCTTCGACGGTGGCGACCTCGAGGCAGGTCCGGCCGAGGATCTCAGGGTGTCGACGCTGCTGGAGCGGGGCGTGCGCGAAGCCGATGCGCTGGCAGGCGAGCCGGTCGACCAGGCGGAGCTGTACCAGGCCCTCGGACGCATCCACCACAAGCTCGGGCGCTTCGCCGAGGCGGACGCCCTGCTGCAGCAGGCGCGACGTGCGCACGAGCGGCTCTTCGGTCCAGACGCCGCGGAAGTGGTCCGCAGCCTGGTCGCACTCGCGCGGCTCCGGACCGACCAGGCACAGTTCGACGAAGCAGACCAGTTCGTGAGCGACGCGCTCGAACGCGCCGGGCGGTCACTCCGCCCCGACCATGCGCTGGTTGCGGCAGCCACGGAGGCGCGCGGGCGCCTCCTGCAGGAACGGGGCTCGTACGATGCGGCGGTGCCGGTCCTCGAAGCGGCCATCCGCCTGCACGAGCGCGGCGGGGAAACAGTGGAACTCGCCAACAGCGTGCACGAACTGGCCAATGTGCACTTCTACGCAGGGCGCTACGACGAGTCCGGTCGATTGAACCAGCGTGCGCTGGGGATCTACCGACGTATCTCAGGTGAGCGCCACCCGCTCGTGGGCGATACGCTGGTGAACCTGGGTGCCATCGAGTTCGAGCGCGGCGACTACGCTGAGGCCGAGCGGCTGTTCCGCGAGGGGCTCTCCATCATCGAGCCGTGGTACGGCGTCGAGCACTACCGGACCGCCGGCTGCCTCACGATGCTGGGCCGCACGCTCGCCAGGCGGGAGAAGCGGCACGAGGCGACGGAGGCGCTCGAGCGCGCGCTCACGATTCGCATCCGCACCTACGGTCCGACACACCCGAGCGTCGCATCGGCGCTGAACGAACTCGGGACCATCGCCCGGCTGGAGAGACGCTTCGACGAGGCCGAGGCGCGCTACAGGCAGATGGCCGACATCTACCGCGACGTGTACGGCGGCCAGCCGCACTACCTCATGGGGGTGGCGCTCTCGAACCTCGGGAGTGTCGCGCACGATCGCGGGAACCTGGAGGAGGCCGATCGTCTGCTGCAGCAGGCGATCGACATGTTCACCACGACACTCCAGGCGGGTCACGTCAACGTCGGGATCGGCCGCGTGAAGCGTGCCGGCACGCTCATCGCCCTCGGTCGCCTGGACGAGGCCGAGCGGGAGACGACTGCGGGATTCGAGATCCTCAGTGGCCAGATGAAAGCCGACACACCGTGGCTCGAGGCCGCCCGGAGGAACCTGGCGCAGATTGCCGAGGTCCGCCGCACAGGCAACGCCTGAGTTCCGCCGGCGCGACGTGCGTCAGACGCCGAGCGCGGTGGCAAGCTCCTCGATGCTCTTCACCATGATGTCGAAGCTGCCTGCGTCGGGCATCCGCGCCGCGCCGGAGGTGCCTCCCTCGTACGGCCGGTGGATGTAGGCGGTCCGTAGCCCCAGCCGCTTCGGCACCTGCAGATCGGGCGGGTGCGCCGCCGCCATCATCACTTCGCCGGGGGTGAGATCGAAGAACTCGACCGGGCTCATGTACGCCTCCGGATCGGGCTTGTAGTGCCGCGCCAGTTCCGCACCGAGGATGCAGTCCCACGGCAGCCCGCCGTGCTTGGCCATGTTCGTGAGCAGGCTCAGGTTGCCGTTGGACATGGGCGCGATGGTGAAGCGGCGCTTCAGGCGCGTGAGGCCGGGCACGGAGTCGGGCCACGGGCGTCCGCGATGCCACGCACGGTTGAACGCCGTCTTCTCGGCCTCGGAGAGCTGCGTGATGTCGTGCTTCGCGAGCAGGCTGTCGAGCGACATCCGGTGCAGCACGTCCAGCTTGGTCCAGGGCAGTTCGCCCCGACGCACCCGGTTCATCGACGGTCCATAGGCCCCGCGCCATTCGTCGGCGAAGGCGGGCCAGTCGACCGTCAGCCCCTTCGCCTTGCCCAGCGCCTGCCCTTCTTCAATCACCACCGACCGCCAGTCGACGACGGTGCCGAACGTATCGAACACGAGGAGCTTCACATCGGCGAAGGCTCCGCCACCCGGGCGCGCACCGGTGGACGTCGTGCCCTGTGCCCCGGCAGCGGTGGCGCCAAGCCACGTCCCGGCAAGGGCAGCAACACCTGCGAGCGCGTCACGACGGGTCGGCTTCATGGTCCTAGTCACGGCAACCTCCAGCCGCGCATCCTACCGCCAGAGTCCGGGATGTACCTGTGAAAAAGCGCCCAGCCCGGTCTATGATGCGCGCGGCCGGGGAGGGCCACGACGTGAGGCTCGGGTACATGAAGGGACTGTGGACGGTGGCCGCCGCGATGCTGGCGGTCGTGGTGGCCGGTGTATCGGGTCAGGCGCAGGCGCCGAGCGGCACGTTCCGCCTGGCCACCTTCGACGCCTCAGGCGATCCGCGCCTCGGCGCAACGGTCGGCAACGGCGAGCACGACCTGCTCGACGTGCACAACGGCATCCGCTACCTGCTCCAGACCAACGCCCCCGAGGCGCAGAACCTCCCCTACATTCCGGCCGACATGCGCACGCTGGCCGGTGCGGGCCCGCGCGCGACCGCGGCCATCCGCCAGGTGTACCAGGTGCTGGCCGCGAGGAAGGCCGCAGGCACGCTGAAGGACCCCGGCGGGCAGCACCGCATCTTCTACCCGACGACGGCGGTGAAGTTCATGGCGCCGGTGCCGAACCCGTCGAAGATCTACGGCTTCGCCGGCAACTATCCGCGCGAGGGGGACCTGGCGAACCCGAAGTTCCCCAGTTCGTTCTTCAAGTCGGTGGCCTCCCTCACGGGGCACAACGACCCGATCGATCTGGCGGGACTCATCACGCGCGGTGTCCACGAGCCGGAGCTGTCGCTCGTCATCAGCCGCCGCGGCAAGAACATCCCCGAGGCGCAGGCGCTCGACTACGTGTTCGGCTACATGATCTGCAACGACGTCTCGTCGCGCGACCTGCAGCAGGGCAGCCATCCCACGCAGGGGGCGACCTTCGACAAGGGGCTCGACACCTTCTCGCCGTGCGGGCCGTTCCTCACGCTGAAGGAGGACGTCCCCAACGCACAGAACCTCGCGCTGTCGGCCACCATCAACGGCCAGCCGTCGCCGATGCCGAACCCGAACACGCGGTTCATGACGTTCAAGATTCCGCAGATCATCAACTACGTCTCGGGCCGCATGACGCTCGAGGTGGGCGACATCTTCCAGACCGGCGTGCCGGCCCCGGTGGTGCCGCTCAAGGCGGGCGACACCATCGAGATCGCCATCGAGGGGCTCGGCATGCCGCTCAGGAACCGCGTGCTCGCGAACGGCTCCCAGGGAGGCACGCGCGACTAGGTCCGCCTCACGGAGGCACTAGGGAATCGCTGGCTGGATCGCGGTCTTGAACTGCCGGCGCAGGTTGTCCGGATCCGCCGGCGCGTTCTGGGTCAGCAGCACGATCACGGTCTTCGCGACCGGATCGTTCCAGAAGATCGTACCGGCGGTCCCATCCCAGCCGTACTCGCCGCGGTTCGCCGGGTAGCGCACCGACTCGGGCTTCATGACGATGTTGACGTTGCCCAGTCCCCAGCCCATCACGCCATTCCCGCGTGCGGCGAGCACGGACTCGGGCAGGCCGTTCACCACCATGGCCTCGACCGTGTCCGGCTTCAGCAGGCGCACACCGTCGAGCGCCCCGCCGTTCAGCAGCATCTGGCTGAAGCGCAGGAAGTCCGGAGCGGTCGACAGCAGCCCCACGGCCCCCTCGAGGAGCGCAGGCTTCTCGGTGAACGGCACCGCCTCGATCTCCACGGCCTGCAGCCCACCCCCATCGGCGGGGGCGTAGACCGTCGCGAGCCGCGGACGCTGCGCCTGTGACGCGAAGAAGGTCGTATCGGGCATCTTCAGCGGACGGAAGATGCGTGTCTCCAGGAACTGGTCGAACGGCTCCCCGGACCACAACTCCACCAGCCTCCCCAGCACGGTCGTCGACTCGCTGTAGCGGAAACGGGTGCCCGGATCCTCCATGAGCGGCACGCGGACGATGTTGCGGACGAACTGGGGGAGATCGATCGAGCGCGACCGGACCTGTGCCTCGCGGTAGATCGGCGCGGTCCGGTGTTCCAGCCCAGAGGTGTGGAGCAGCAGGTCGCGAATGGTGATCGCCCGGGCCGGCGGCCGGGGCGTGCCGGCGGCACCGCGTACGGTTACCGTGGCGAACTCGGGCAGGTACGTCGACACTGGATCGTCCAGGCCGAAGCGCCCCTGCTCGAACAGCATCATCACGGCGACGGCGGTGACCGGCTTGGTCATCGAATAGATCCGGAAGAGCGTGCGCTCGCTCATCGGGGTCTTTGTCTCGAGGTCCTGCACGCCGACCGCGGCCGTGTACGCGAGCCGCCCGTTCCTGGCGAGCAGCGCCACGGCACCTGCCGTCTTGCGCTCGTCGACGAAGCGCTGCAGCAGCGCGGTGGCCGCAGCCAGCGGTTCGGCGCGAACGCCAGCCGCCGCCGCATCGGCACGGGACAGTGGGTCTGGCGCCTGGGCGCGGGTGGACGGACCCGTACAAAAGAAGACGGCCGTCAGTGCGGTCGCGAGGACCGGCAGCAGGCGGCCGTTGCGGAGTGGCGTGTGCACGCCGGACAGGTTAGCGCAGGATCGCGACCAGTGGATCCTCGTCCGGGTGGACGTTGCGGGCGCCGATCTCGATCTCGTCCGCCCGCATCCGACCGTCGATCTCCAGCCGGAAGCGGATGCGGTCCGTGCGGTCCCCCACCTTGAAGTCGAACCCGTCGATGTCATCGTCCGTACGGGCGAGGAACCGGATCTCGTGCTCGTTCTCCTGGTTCATGTGGTCCTCGTCGCGCTCGGCCACGACCGGGGCCCGGCCGGGCTGGACCGCGCGCACGCGGCCGCGCGGCCCGCGGACGACCCGTCCGGGACGACCGCGCCGGATGACACGCCGCTCCTCGTCGGCGTCGATGCGCTTGAACGACCTCAGCTCGCCTCCCTCGACGAGGACATGGCCGCTGAAGCGCTTCTCGGCTCCGAAGGTAGTCCAGCGGACCTTCCAGGTGTCGCCGTCACGCCAGATGAAGTAGCCGAAGGCCTTGCCTTCCTTGAATTCGGGCCGGCCATCGAACCGTGCTGCCGGCGTGGCGGCCCGCAGCGTGAGCGAGGCCCCCAGCCCGCCGGCGATCATGAAAGCGAGCATGAGTCGAAGAGTGAGTCGGCGCATCGAGTCCCCCTGAACGAAGTCTCCGGCAGCGATTGCTACGTTTAGACCCTATCGGCCTGACGGGGTTACCTCAACAGGCGAATGCGGTGGGCTTCGCTGTCGGTGACATAGAGGGCACCGGCCGCGTCGGCCAGCAGGCCGTGCGGACGCGCAAGCCTGCACTCGAGCGGCGCGGTCTCAGGGCCGTCGCCCTTCACCCCGGTGCCAAGCACGGTCGTGATGACACCGGTGCCCAGGTCGATGCGGCGGATCGCGTGGTTCTCGGTGTCGGCCACGAACAGCTGTCCCGGCGCCCAGGCCAGGCCCTTCGGCCCGCCGAGCCGCGCAGCCAGCGCCGGTCCGCCGTCGCCGGTGTAGCCCTGCTCGCCCGTGCCGGCCACGCGGTGCAGGGTCCGGCTGGAGGCATCGATGCGGAGGATGGCGTTGCCTTCCCGCAGCGCCAGGAACAGGTCACCGTTCGACGCCATGGCCATCGTGCGCGGACCGCGCAGCGGCGTGCCGGTGATGGGTGCCCCCTCGGGTGTCTCTGCCGGCTGCCCGGTGCCGGCCCAGGTGTCGATGATGCCGGTGTCCAGCCGGAGGCGCCGGATTCGCTGGTTGCCGATGTCGCAGATGAGGAGTGCCCCGTCGCGGTCGAACACGATGCTGTGCGGCTGCCGAAGTTGCGCCTGGGTTCCTGGCCCGCCGTCGCCGCCGAAGCCCGCCAACCCGGTGCCGGCCACCGTGGACATCATCCCGGTACGCGCGTCCACCCTCCGGATCACGTGGCTGTCGCGCTCCGCGATGTAGAGGTGCCCCGCGCCGTCGAACTGGATCTCGTGCGGCATGTTCAGCGAGGCGTCGAGCGCCGGCCCGCCGTCGCCCGCGTATCCACGCTGTCCGTTGCCGGCGATGGTACGCACCGCCCTGGTGCGCGGGTCGAACCGCCGGATACGCTGGTTGTCGAGGTCGCAGAAGTAGAGCGCACCGTCGGGGCCGAAGATGATGCCGTACGGGTTGTTGACCTGTGTGTCGGACAGCCCGGCGACGCCCGTTCCGAGGATCGTGGTCACCGTCTGGGCCGCGGCGCGGCCCTGCCTCCAGGCCGCCAGCGGCAACGCCGCCGCGGCAGCCAGGACACTCCGTCGGGTCAGCAGCATCGGACTCTCCTTCTCAGCGCAGCCGGTAGGACCGGAGGCGCGTGGACGGCAACGCGGTCTCCACCACCCCACCACGGCCGCGACGCACCTGAAACGCCGCACCGGTCGGTCTCCAGGTGATCACACGATGCAGGCGGCGTCCGACGAAGTGTGCGGCGGCACCGTCGTTCAGCGCAAGCACCGGCGGCACCAGCCGCTCTCCGAGCATCGCGTGCACGCTCGGGCGCCGGTCCGCTTCTCCGTCGTAGTGCGGGCAGCAGGTGTCCTTCAGGAACCCGAGGCACTCGAGTGGACGCAGGCGATCGGCCCAGGAGTCGGTCACCCCGTGATCGAACCAGCAGATCGCGCCGGCACTGACGCCCGCCAGCACGATGCCGCGCTGCCAGGCCTCACGCAGCACGTCGGGCAGGCCCCACTCACGCCACACGGCGAGCATGCTCTTCGTGTTCCCGCCACCCACGTAGATCACGTCCTGGGTCAGCAGCGTCTCGCGCAGGTCCGGCGTCCGCTGGAAGAACCGCAGCACGCTCGGCTGCGCACCCAGCCGCGTGTAGATGGACGTGAACAGCTCGATGCTGTCCGCCGGCTCGGCGCTGGCCGTCGGTATGAAGCACACCTTCGGCGTCCGCGTGCCCGCCTGCTGCAGGATGTAGCGGTCGGCCGCCAGGTTCTGCGGTTCCGCGCGGAACGATGCCCCGCCAATGGCAATGATCTGCGGCTTCGGAAATCCCATGCTCCCTGTCTCACTCCCGCTCCCTGATGGTGCGGTATCGCTCGATCGTCATGGCCCAGCGCTCGTGATCGCGCCAGCGTCCACCGATCTTGAGGTACCGCGCCGAGTACCCCTCACGCTCGAACCCGGCACGGCGCACCAGCGCAATGGACGCCGCATTCGTGGGCTGGATGTTCGCCTCGACCCGGTGCAGCTTCAGGATACCGAAGACCACGCGCAGCACCAGCGGCATGGCCTCGCCCATGTACCCCTGCCGCGCATGCGGCGCAAACACCTGGTATCCCATGTACGCACTCTGGAAGCTGCCGCGCACAATCTGGCCCAGGTTCACGCTCCCGAGAATCACGTCGTCTGCGACACGGCAGACCAGCAGGCCGGTGTAGTCCGGACGCCGGCACCGCGCCAGCCAGGCGGCGAACGCGGCGGGCTCGAGGATCGGCGCGGCCACGCCGCGGAAGAACCGGACGCTCGCGTGGTTCAGCGCGAGGTACTCGTCGCGATCGCGCCCGGCGGGCGACCGCAGGTACACCCGCGGCCCGGCAGGCAGCCTGGCGCGCGCGGAGTCAGCCTTTGCCATTGGCGTCGGGCACGGCATCCCGGTGCACGTCGTACTTCAACATCACGATGCCGGAGGGAAGGGATGAGGCATGGCGGAGGGCGAGCCTGGCGTCGCGGTCGACGCCCGGCAGCAGCCGAAGGCCGTCGCCGATCAGCACGGGCATCACGGCCACTTCCACCGTGTCGACCAGGCCGGCCTCGAGCAGGGCACGGAACAGCACGCCTCCGCCGAACAGCCAGATGTCGCGGCCGGGCTCCTGCTTCATGGCGGCCACGCGGGCGGGAACGTCTGCGCGGATGAGCGTGGCGCCTGCCGCCGCGGTCTCGACCTCCGTCAGGGTCGTGGAGCAGACCACCATGCGGACACCGGGAATGGTCCCTGACGGTCCCATGGCTCGCATCACCTCCCAGGTGGCGCGGCCGAGGAGGGCCGTGTCGAACTCGCGTGTGAGCGCGGCGAAGTCGATGCTGGCATCCTCGACGATCCAGTCGAAGCGACCATCCGGTCGCGCGATGAAGCCGTCGAGGGACGCCGCGACGTTGTACCGCACTTTCCGCATCAGCCCCCCACCCTCACCGGTCGATGGTGCAGCGTTCGACCCGGCCGGTGAACGTCTCGACGCCGGTGGAGACGTACAGCTCGCGGTCGGTGACCGACACGCTCAGGCTCATGCGACGCTCCAGCCGCGCCGCCAGCTGCTGCAGCAGCGCCTGGTCCATACCCCAGATGGCCAGCGTGTCCGCCCTGTGAATGCGCTCGCCGGCCAGCCTGGCGAGGAACTGCGTGGGATCGCGGTGGACGTACACCGCCACGCGCGGAGCGGCCTTCGACGCGCGGTGCAGCCGATCGGCATCGGGCGTACCCACCTCGATCCAGGCACGGAGCGCGCCGGTCATGTCACGGATGGTGATCGCCGGGTCATCCGGGCTCGAGAGGCCGCCCGGTGAGAATTCGATCCCGTCCGCGTACTCGAGTGCGTAGGCGAACACGCGGGTGAGCAGGTACTCCTCGGACTCGGAGGGATGCCGGGCCACCCGCAGCGCAAGCGACTCGTACACGCTGCGATCGTTGTCGGCGAGGTCGATGTCGAAGTTGTAGATCGTCGCGGTGAGCGCCATGCGTATCCCTGAACCCATCCGTTCGCGCGCTCGATTCTCGCACTGTGTCGCCCCCGCCCGCCAGCCACGTCGCGCCTCCCGACGCTCGCCCGGCCAGCGACGCATCCATACCGCCTGCTCGCGCACGCCGGTGTGTCGCCTCGCCGACACCGCCCGCCCTGCGGCGCGCCACCACGGAGCGTGTCGACTCAACCGTTCGCGTGCGACCGCAGACCGTGCGCGCGCCGTGTACGTCCATGTACGTCCATGAAGTTCCCACGCACAGGGCCCCCGGTCCCACACGGCGTGAGCGACTGATAAGCGCGCGGAACCGGCCGATTAGAAGGCATGCGCTGACGACGCGGGCGTGGAGACTCCGCGGTCGACGCATCAGGGCAACAGAGTCTGGCCGGTGTAGACACGGAGCCCATCGGGCTCCCCGGCAGGAGGCAGTCATGACGTGGACGATTGGAAAACGGCTCTACACCGCAGCGGGAGCCCTGCTGGGCGTGCTGCTGCTGTCGGCCGGCGTATCGATGTATGCGCTCAGCGACATCAACGAGGAAGTCAAGGTGATCACCGGGCGCACCGCGGTCGCGCTGAAGCTCGCCGGCCGCATCAGCTACCTGATCGCCGACCTCCGCGCCTCGACCCGCCTCCAGATCATCGCGGCCAACCAGAAGGACATCAAGACGATCGACGACAAGGCGGCCGAGAGCGAGGCGCAGCTGAAGGAGCTGGCCCGGGCGGCGGACGAACTGCAGGGCCTCACGAGCGTCAAGGAAGTGCAGGAACTGGCGAGAGATGCCAAGGCCAACATGGAGAACTGGCAGCGCCAGGCACTCGACGTGGCCCAACACGCCAGGAAGTTCGAGTTCGAGGAAGCCGTGAAGGCCAATGACGAGGCCAAGGTGTTCAGTGCGAAGGCCGAAGAGGACGCCCAGAAGATCTTCGACATGGAGACTGCCAAGCTGAAGGAGGACGCCGACAGGTCCGAGGCGACCTACAGGCAGCTCCGGCTCGAGATGCTCTTCTTCGTGGCGCTGGGCATCGGCATCGGCATCGCCGTCCTGCAGGTGGTCCGCACCATCACGAACACCATGCGCGAGATGGCGGGCGAGCTCGGCGAGGGTGCCGAGCAGGTGGCGTCCGCCGCGTCGCAGGTGGCCATGTCGTCGCAGTCACTCTCGCAGGGGGCCAGCGAGCAGGCCTCGTCGCTCGAGGAGACCTCGGCGTCGATGCAGGAGATGACCTCGATGACCCGGCGCAACTCCGAGCACTCGCAGGAGGCGGCAGGGCTCATGGTGGCCGTCGACGGCCAGGTGCGCGACTCGAACCAGGCGCTGAACGAGATGGTCGGGTCGATGACCGCCATCCAGGAATCGAGCCAGAAGGTCGGCAAGATCATCAAGACGATCGACGAAATCGCGTTCCAGACCAACATCCTGGCGCTCAACGCGGCCGTGGAAGCGGCCCGCGCCGGCGAGGCCGGCATGGGGTTCGCCGTGGTGGCCGACGAGGTCCGCAGCCTGGCACAGCGGTCCGCCCAGGCGGCCAAGGACACGGCGGCCCTGATCGAGGAGTCGATCGCACGGGCACAGGGCGGCGCGCACAATGTCGAGCAGGTGGCCTCGGCCATTGCCGGCATCACCACCAGCGTCGGCAAGGTGAAGGGGCTCGTCGAGGAGGTGTCGGTGGCGAGCCGGGAACAGGCGCAGGGATTCGACCAGGTGTCCACGGCCATCGCGCAGATGGAGAAGGTGACGCAGACCACCGCTGCCACCGCCGAGGAAAGCGCGGCGGCGAGCGAGGAACTGAACGCGCAGGCCGAGACCTCGATGCAGGTCGTCAAGCGGCTCGAGGCGCTGGTGGGCCAGGGCAGCGCGATGAAGAAGCCGCACGTGAAGATGCACCGCGCGCACAAGGCGGCGTCGGCTGCGGACGCACCGGCCGTCGCACCAGCCCGGACGTCCGCTGCAGTCGTGCCGCTGGCGTCGCGCCGCCCGCAGGCGGTATCGAAGGCGGATGCCGAGAAGGAGTTCCCGCTGGAAGACGCGGGCTCCGGCACCTACGGCAAGTTCTGAGTGTTCAGGGACGGCGGAGGCTGGCGATGCGGAGGCCAGCCTCCGAGTCCGCGATGAGCTGGGCCAGCCTCCGCTCGCGCGTCTCTTCACGCCTGGCGCTCGTCACCCAGTGGAGCGCCGTCTTCCGGTAGCCAGGCGGCTGGGCCGAGAAGAACGCCCACGCCTTCCGGTTCGCCCTGAAACGGCGCGCCCCGACCCCATCGAGTCCTGCCTCCCGCTTCTCGAACGAGTACACACCCGAGCGTTCGGCGCGCCTCGCCTCGAACGCGCGAAGGCCGGCCGGGCGCATCCGCCCCTCGGCCGTCAGCACCTCCACCTTCCGGATGTTGATCAGGCTCCAGATGCTGCCGGGCCGACGCGGCGTGAACCGGATGGTGTACCGCTCGGCGTCGACGCTGCGGCGGATGCCGTCGATCCAGCCGACGCACAGCGCCTCGTCAACCGACTCGGACCAGGTGAGCGTGGGCCGTCCGGTGTGCGCCTTGTGGAAGCCGACGAGCACCTCGCCGGCCGTCTCGTGATGGGCGAGCAGCCAGCGGCGGAATGCCGCCGGCGACTCGAAGTAGATGGGGTCCGCGACGGGCAGCCTACTTGGCCTTCTCGATGTGGACGAGGTACGCCTCGACCATCAGCAGGTTCTTCTCGCCCGACTGGCGGAC
>JBFWPN010000021.1:0-21857 GCA_050249955.1 Vicinamibacterales bacterium | reverse complement strand
GCGACAAGGTCTTCGAGCCCTTCTTCACCACGAAGCACCGCGGCACCGGCCTTGGCATGCCCATCGCCCGCCGCATCGTCGAGGCGCACGGCGGACACATCGACATCGAGACGCCGGAATCCGGCGGGACGGTCGTCCACATCTCGATTCCCACCAAGTAGGTCGACGTACCGCGTCCGCGACACGCCCACATGGGGGAATTCCGGCGGCGGCGCCGGAAAACTCCCGCGACAGCGACGCGCACGCACCGGCGTTCGCGCGATTTCCGTGCAATTCCACCTGTCAGCCGATGCAGTCCGGCTGGCACGCCGCCTGCTCTGTAGCGAATCGTCATGTCCATCAGCGCCAGCGCGAAACACGTCATGAGCGCCATGCTCACCGTGGTCATCGCGTTCTCGGGTGTCGCGTGGGCATCGGTCGGTCGGACGACGCACTGCATGAAGCCGGTGGAGGGCTGCCGTCACACGGCGGTCATCACCTGCTGCCTCCCAACCGCGCCAACCCCGACAGATCGTGCGCCGCAGCTCCGGGTCGCGCCGTCACCATTGCACGTGCCACACGCTGCGCTGGTGGACCCGTCCGTTCCCCCCGTTCCGGAACCGGCAACGGGCGTCCCGTCCCCGCATTGGGTACGGGTGCTCGACCTGCCGGTCCTCCTTCGCGTGCTCGTGATCTGAACCCGCCAGGCGTCCACAACGCCACAGGCCGGCCCGGCCCATGCCGGGCGGCACCTCACGGGAACACGATCACGGGACGCGAGGGAGTTCCAGCCATGAGCCACAGGAAAACCGTCAGGAGATCGCACGAGCGTACGTACGAAGAGGAACCGCCGCAGCAGTACACCTGGATCGTCTACGCAGTCGGGATGCTGCTCATCGGAGGACTCGCCGGTTATGTCCTCTCCACCGCCACGACACCACGCACCGTGGTGGTGACAGCGGCCGGCGTGCCGGCCGCCGCTCCGGCCACCGGCGGCAGCGGGTCGATGGTGAACGAGACCGTCCTGCAGACCTACCGCGACATCCTGGCGCGCGATCCCAGGAACGTGCAGGCCGCTGTCGATGCCGGCAACATGCTGTACGACGCCCACCGCTATGACGAGGCGATCGGGTTCTACGAGCGGGCACTCGCGGTGAATGCCGCGGACGTCAACGTCAGCACCGACCTCGGAACCGCGCTGTGGTACTCCGGAAAGGCGGACGCGGCACTGGCCCAGTACGAGACGTCCCTCCGCATCGACCCGGATCACGCCCAGACCCTCTTCAACATCGGCATCGTCCGGTCGGACGGGAAGCGGGACTACGCCGGCGCCGTGAAGGCGTGGGAACTGCTGCTCCAGAAGAACCCGGCCTACCCTGAGGCGGCAAAGGTCCGGACGATGATCGGGGAGGCTCGGTCGAAGGTGGCAGGGACCGCCAACTGACACGCGCGCTGCGCATCGACAGGCGCGGCGACACCGGTCGCTGAAACAGGAAGGCCCGGCAGGCCGTGAGGTCGCCGGGCCTTCGTCGGTCCTGGGGCAGTGCGTGTCAGGCCGCGTGGTGTTCGAGCGCGAACAGGTGCACGATGGCCTCGAGGGTCGCCGGGTGCGGCGCCTCGTCGTCGAGCCGTTCGACCGGCGTGCGAGCCAGGGCGCCGATGACATCGGCAATCACCGTTTCGGCGCACGCCCGCTCCGCATCCGAGAGCCCCACGAGTTTGCGCTGCAGGCGATCCATCTCCTGCCGGCGCACCGCCTCGAAGTGTGCCTGCAGCGCGCTCTTCACCATCCCTCCGCTCATGATGCTCACTCCTGCCGGAAATCCGGCGTGGTCGATCCAACCAGGCGTCCTCGCAGGGCGCCGGTCAGCCGTCGCGTCTCTTGAACAGGCGGAACTCCACGCCCTGCTCACCGGTGTCGGTCAGGTAGCAGACGTTGCCGCACTCGTTCGAGAAGTGATAGCCGCCGTGGTGGTCCTCGTGCAGGACCTCCTCCCACTCGTCTGAGAGGCCCATGATGGCATTGGCGGCCGAAGCAACCTGGTCGCGAGTCGCACCAGGGAAGCGTCGGCTGAGGATCGCCTCGACTTTCTGCCGATCAAGCATGATGTGACTCCATGTCTGCGGACGGGAGAGGCAAAGGGAATGCCGCGATTTCTGCCGGAATCCCGTCGATCGCACCTTTTGGTTTATGCTGTCTTTCTGTCTTGGTGCGGGGAGCGTTCCCTGGAGGAGCCGTAATGAAGCAGTTGATCCGCGGTGTGATGGTCGGCGCCGGTCTCGGCGCCGTGATGCTGTGCGCAACCCTGTCGGCGCAGGGGCCGGTGCGCGTCGAGCTGAAGGATGCACAGGGCCAGTCCATCGGGACCGCCAGCCTGAGCGAGATGTCCGGCATGGTGCACATCCAGCTGGACGTGAAGGGGCTCAAGCCCGGTGAACACGCGTTGCACGTGCACGCCACGGCCAAGTGCGAAGGTCCGGCCTTCACCTCGGCCGGCGGCCACTTCAACCCGGCCGGCAAGAAGCACGGGCTGCAGAGCGCCGAAGGGCCGCACGCCGGTGACATGGAGAACTTCATGGTCCAGGCGGACGGGACCTCGAAGGCCATGGTCATGGCGAAGGGCATCACGCTCGGCAGCGGTGCCAACTCGGTCTTCGCGAACGGCGGGACCGCGCTCGTCATCCACGCCGGTCCGGACGACATGAAGACCGACCCGGCCGGCGCAGCGGGCGACCGCGTCGCCTGCGGCGTCATCACCAAGTAGCTTCGGCCGTCGGACCTGGGCGGGCCCGGCACATGCCGGGCCTGCCCCGGTTCGGGCCCGCCGCCCCACCTTCCCACCGTCCGCGCCCCGACTACGCGCGGAGCCGTTCCCCGCGGAATCCGGCCCCTCCACTCACCGTCGACTCCAGCGCCACCGCCTTCGGGAACAGCAGGTTGTTCTCCAGGTGGATATGCGTGCGCAGGTCGCGGTCGAAGGCCTCGAGTTCCCCGAAGCAGACCCGGTAGGTCGTGCAGCCGTCCGCCGGAACGGTGAAGTGCCCCGTGAGCGTGCGGACGGCCTCGAGCTCGTTGCCGGCGCTCTGGTGCTCGGCCTCCATCATCCGGATCGGGTTCATGACGGTGCCGAACATGTTCGGTGGTGCACCGGTCCCCTGCTCGGCGGCGGCCGCCAGGGCGCGGATGTAGGGGAAGAGAATCTCCTCCTCCTTCATCATGTGCATCTGCAGTTCGTCAGCAATCGCCCTGAAGTGCTCGTGCAGCGGCCGCAGTTCCGGGTGGCGCCCTCCGTGCACCGCGACGAGCTTCTGCAGGTGCGCGTCGATGACCGGCAGCTGGGCCCGCACGTAGGCGTGGTGCCGGCGCACGATGAACCGGGTGAGTTCGTCCGCCGACCAGCTGGCGTCGGGCATGTCGGCCGCCGGTCCCGAGACCAGTGACAGCGCCGACTCGACCGCTTCGAGGCTGACCTGGTGCTGCTGGCACGCCTCCTCCAGCGTGCGCTTGCCGTGGCAGCAGTAGTCGAGTCCGAACTGATCGAGGACGGACGCCATCCGGAAGTCCGCGGCGACAATCGACCCCAGTGAATCGGCGGCGAATCGCGATGTCATACCCCACCCCTTCTGTGACCGGCGGTGCTGCCGGTGCTCATGGAGGGAGTGTCGCAGCCGACGCTGGCGGACGGTATGACGGCCGTCATACCACCGCCGCTGGCGAACACGCACACTGGCCTCAACACACACACGTGAGGCCAGGAGGATTCGTCATGAGATCGAAGTGGACCGCGTTCGCCGCGGTGATCGTGCTGTCGTTCGCCGTGCTCGGCTGGGCCGGCGTACGCATCTACCAGATGGCGCCGCCCATTCCCGAGGTGGTGCGCACCGAGAGCGGACAGGTCGTGATGACACGCGCCGACATCGAGACCGGCCAGAACGTCTGGCAGTCGATGGGCGGCATGGAGCAGGGCTCGATCTGGGGCCACGGCAGCTACGTCGCGCCCGACTGGACGGCAGACTGGCTGCACCGCGAGTCGGTCGACGTGCTCGATCGGTGGGCCCGGCGAGACCTTGGCGTGGGGTACGACGCGGCGGCTCCCGAGCAGCAGGCAGCGCTGCGGACCCGCCTGGTCACGCTGGCGCGCACCAACACGTACGACGCCGCCACCGGCGCCCTGACCATTCCCGACGTCAGGGCCGAGGCGATTGCGTCGACGACCGCCTACTACGTGGACCTGTTCCGCAACGGACGGGTGGAGTACGCCATCCCGGCCGGCACGCTCACCGACGCGACCAGGGGGCGCCAGCTCGCCGCCTTCTTCTTCTGGTCGTCGTGGGCGGCGTCCACCAACCGGCCCGGCGCCGAGATCACCTACACCAGCAACTGGCCGCACGAAGACCTGGTCGGCAACCGGCCCACGGGCGAAGCGATCGTGTGGACCGGCGTCAGCATCATCATGCTCCTCGGCGGCATCGGCCTGATGGCGTCGTGGTACGCGTCGCGCAAGCCCGAACCGGTCCTGGCGCACATCCCCGCGGATGATCCGCTGCTCGGCTCCCGCGCCACACCGTCACAGCGGGCGCTGGTGAAGTACTTCTGGGTGGTCGCCGCGCTCATCCTTGCCCAGATGGGGATGGGGATGATCGGCGCGCACTACGGTGTGGAGGGGGACGGCTTCTACGGCCTGAAGATCGACGGCATCCTGCCCTACGCCGTCGTGCGCACCTGGCACGTGCAGATGGGGCTCTTCTGGATTGCCACCGCCTGGCTCGGCGCCGGCCTGTACATCACGCCGGCCGTCGCAGGCTTCGAGCCGCGCTGGCAGCGTGCCGGCGTGAACGTGCTCTTCGGCGCCCTGCTGCTCGTCGTGGCCGGCTCGATGGTCGGACAGTGGCTGAGCATCAAGCAGATGCTCCCCGACTCGCTCTGGTTCTGGTTCGGGCACAGCGGCTACGAGTACATCGACCTCGGCCGCGCCTGGCAGATTGCGCTGCTCATCGGCCTGTTCCTCTGGCTCGGCCTGATGGCGCGCGGCATCGTGCCGGCCCTCAGGAAGGGCGGCGAGCAGAAGCCGATCCTCACGCTGCTCTTCATCGCCACCATCGCCATCGCCGGCTTCTACGGCGCGGCCCTCGGCTACGGCCGCCACACCAACCTCGCCGTGGCCGAGTACTGGCGCTGGTGGGTCGTGCACCTCTGGGTCGAGGGGTTCTTCGAGGTGTTCGCCACGGTGGTGATTGCCTTCCTCTTCGCCAGGCTCGGCCTGGTCAACCTCCGGTCCGCCGGAGAAGCCACCGTGCTGGCCGGCACGATCTTCCTGGCCGGCGGCATCATCGGCACGCTGCACCACCTCTACTTCGCGGGCACGCCCACCTTCGTGCTCGCGCTCGGCTCGGTGTTCAGCGCACTCGAAGTGGTGCCGCTCCTCTTCGTCGGGTACGAGGCCTGGGAGAACCTGAAGCTCTCGCGGTCCGCGCCGTGGGTCGAGAAGTACCGCTGGCCGATCTACTTCTTCGTGGCCGTGGCGTTCTGGAACCTCGTCGGCGCCGGCCTCTTCGGCTTCATGATCAATCCGCCGGTGGCGCTCTACTACATGCAGGGCCTGAACACGACGCCCGTGCACGGGCACGCCGCACTCTTCGGCGTCTACGGCATGCTCGGCATGGGGCTCACCCTCTTCTGCCTGCGCGCCATGCACCCCGACCGCGTCTGGAAGGACGGGCTCATCGGCTTCGCGTTCTGGACGATCAACATCGGCCTGATGGCGATGGTGACGCTGAGCCTCCTCCCGGTCGGGCTGATGCAGACCTGGGCGTCGGTCGAGCACGGCTACTGGTACGCCCGTAGTGCCGAGTTCCTCTCGGGCGACCTCATCACGCGGCTCAGGTGGATGCGGGCCTTTGGCGATACCATCTTCGCGGCCGGCACCGTGGCGCTCGTGGTCTTCATCGTGGGGCTGTCGAAGGGCTTCTCCTATCGGCAGGCGCCCGCTCCCTCGGCAACGAAGACGCCGGCCCGACACCTGGCATGATGGACATCGAGGCGATCCTCCGCGCGACACCCAGTTTCCGCAGGTTGTCCGCGGAGGATCGCCAGCGTGTCGCGGCCGTGGCACGCGTGAAGACCTTCGGGAAGGGCGACACGGTCTTCGCCGAGGGCGAGCCCTCGGACTTCTTCTACTCGGTGGCGTCTGGCCGCGTGAAGGTGGTCAAGATGCTGCCGAGCGGCAAGGAGGTGATCCTCGAAGTGTTCGGCGCCGGCGAACCGCTCGGAGCCGTCGCGGTGTACGAGGGGCGCCCCTTCCCCGCCTCCGCCGTGGCCATGGAGGACCTCTCCTGCATCCTCATCCCCAGGGGGGTCTTCTTCGCGCTGCTCGAACAGCACCCCACGCTCGTCCGCGGCATCCTGACCGGCCTCACCCTGCGCCTCATCGAACTGACGAAGCGGCTTGCCGAACTGTCGGGCGGACGGGTCGAGGCGCGCTTCGCCCGGCTGTTCCTCAAGCTGGCCCAGGACATCGGCAAACCGCACGCCGAGGGGGCGTTCGTGGCCCTGCCGCTCTCGCGCCAGGAACTGGCCGACATGACCGGCACCACCATCGAAACCTGCATCCGCATCATGAGCCGCTGGGGCAAGGATGACATCGTCCGCACCGAGAAGGACGGCTTCCTCGTCATCGATACCGCTACGCTGGAGGCGCTGGCAAGCGAGTAGCGCCACATCGATTGCTAATCGCAAAACGCTGATTGCTGAAGTGATTTCGGCAATCAGATTATCGATTGGCATTTCGCGATTGGCATTTCGAGCGATGTGACGCCCGTCATATGCGGCGGGGCGCCATGTGGCCACACTGTGGGCATGGAACTCCAGCGCCGCTTCCCCACCAACTTCGATGAGACCCCGTTCCTCGTCATCTGGGAGACCACGCGTGCCTGCGCGCTCGCCTGCGTGCACTGCCGTGCCGACGCGATCCCGTGTCGCGACCCGCAGGAACTGACCACCGCCGAGGGCTTCGCGCTCATCGATCAGGTACGTGGGCTCGGCACGCCACCCCCGCTGTTCGTGCTGACCGGCGGCGACCCCATGCGCCGGCCGGATCTCGCCGCGCTCGTCCGCCACGCCGCCGATGCCGGCCTGACGGTGGCCCTCACGCCGAGCGGCACCGCCGCCGCCACGCACGCCCGGCTTGCCGAACTGAAGGACGCCGGCCTGTCGCGGATTGCGGTGAGCCTGGACGGACCCACCCCCGAGGCGCACGATGCGTTCCGGCGGGTGCGCGGCTCCCACATGTGGACCATGCGGATCATCGAGTCGGCCATCGCGCTCGACCTGCCCCTGCAGATCAACACCACCATCAGCCGGCTGACCCTGCCGTACCTCCACCAGATGGCAGACCGCATGGCCGGCATGCCGGTGACGCTGTGGGCGGTGTTCTTCCTGATCCAGACCGGACGTGGGGCAGCGCTCGACCAGATCTCCGCGGCGGAGTGCGAAGAGGTGCTCTCCTTCCTCTACGATCTCTCGCTCACGGCCCCCTTCGGCATCAAGACCACCGAGGCGCCCCATTACCAGCGGGTGGTGCAGCAGCGTGAACGCCAGCGGGAAGCGGCAGGACTGCCGAGCCTGGCGGTCGAGCGGCGCCGGCAGCTGCGGGCCACGCGCAGCGTGGGCGACGGCAACGGCTTCGTGTTCGTCGATCACGTGGGCCACGTCTGCCCCAGCGGCTTCCTCCCGATGCCTCGCGGGAACGTGCGCCACGATCGCCTCGCGGACATCTACCGCCACGACGATGTGTTCCGGACACTGCGCAGCCCGGACGCCCTGGGCGGCGCCTGTGGCGCCTGCGAGTTCCGGCACACGTGCGGCGGGTCGCGCTCCCGGGCGTTCGCGGCCACGGGCGATGCCCTCGCCGCCGACCCGCTGTGCGCGTACCGCCCGGCCGGATACGACGCGCCGGTCACCGCTTCGGCGGCACCCGCGACCGATCGGCGCGTCATCCCGCTCCAGCCGGCCGGCTAGCCGGAGATCCAGCCGTCTCGGGTTCTGACGTCCGGAATCGTCCGCAGCCGCCGGGGATTTCATCGCGGTCCTCGAGCGCCCGCACCGGCCGACCGCGCGAAAGTGCCCGTATTTACTGGCCCTTTGGCTCAGCACGGGAGTTGCACTGGCCCGGTCCGGGAGTGAACGGCAACGCCGGGCACATGGCTCCACGTTGCCGCTCCGAGCGGGGGAAGACCGTGGCAACCAAGTGGATCACCGTTGACGGAAACGACGCATGCTCGGCGGTCGCATACCAGCTGAGCGACGTCATCGCCATCTATCCCATCACGCCGTCGTCCAGCATGGCCGAGAACGCCGATGCCTGGTCCGCCGACGGCCGGACGAACCTCTGGGGCGCCGTGCCGACCGTGGTGGAGATGCAGTCCGAAGGCGGGGCTGCCGGCGCCGTCCACGGCGCGCTGCAGGGTGGCGGTCTCGCCACCACGTTCACGGCCAGCCAGGGCCTTCTCCTGATGATCCCGAACATGTTCAAGATCGCCGGCGAACTCACGCCGGCCGTCTTCCATGTCACGGCGCGCGCGGTCGCCACGCACGCACTGTCCATCTTTGGGGATCACAGCGACGTCATGTCGACGCGCTCCACCGGGTTCGCCCTGCTCTCGTCACACTCCGTGCAGCAGGCGCAGGACCTGGCGCTCGTCGCGCACGCCGCTGCACTCGAGTCGCGCGTGCCGTTCCTCCATTTCTTCGACGGTTTCCGCACCTCGCACGAACTCGCGAAGATCGCCGCGCTCGAGCCGAACACCGTCCGCGACATGGTCGACGACACGCTGGTGACCGCGCACCGCAACCGCGCCCTCTCGCCCGACCACCCGGTCCTCCGAGGCTCCGCACAGAACCCCGATGTCTTCTTCCAGAACCGCGAGGCCGTGAACACCTACTACGACCGCACACCTCAAGTGGTCGAACAGGTCATGGCCCGCTTCGGCGAGCTGACCGGACGCCACTACAGGCTGTTCGAGTACCACGGAGCCGCAGACGCCGAGCGGGTCATCATCGTGATGGGCTCGGCTTTCGAGACAGTGGCGGCCACGGTGGACGCGCTCGGGCCCGAGGCCCGCGTGGGCGTCGTCGGGGTTCACCTCTACCGCCCGTTCAGCGCGAGGCACTTCCTGGCCGCGCTGCCGCCCACCGTCCGCCAGATCGCCGTGCTGGACCGCACGAAGGAACCGGGCGCCATCGGCGAACCGCTCTTCCAGGACGTGATGACCGCCCTCGCCGAAGTCCGCTTCGGCACGCAGGACTCGGCCCCGCCGGTCTCCCCCGAGCTGGTCATCGGCGGCCGGTACGGCCTCGGCTCGAAGGAGTTCTCGCCGGCCATGGCCCGTGCGGTCTTCGACGAACTGTCCAGGAACATCCCCCGCGCCCGTTTCACCGTCGGCATCGTCGACGATGTGACGCACCTGTCGCTGCCGGTGGACGAGACCTTCGACATCGAGCCGGGGAACGCCGTGCGCGCGCTGTTCTTCGGGCTGGGCGCGGACGGGACCGTCGGTGCCAACAAGAACTCCATCAAGATCATCGGTGAAGAGACCGACGCCCACGCGCAGGGCTACTTCGTCTACGACTCGAAGAAGTCGGGTGCCATCACCATCTCGCACCTCCGATTCGGACCCGACCCGATCCACGCGCCGTACCTGATCGGACGGGCCTCGTTCGTGGCATGCCACCAGTGGTCGTTCCTCGAGCGGTACGACGTGCTCGAGCACGCGGAGCCCGGCGGTACCTTCCTGCTGAACGCCCCCTACGGGCCGGACGACGTTTGGGACGAGCTGCCATGGGAGATCCAGCAGCAGATCGTCGAGAAGCAGCTGCGCCTGTTCGTCATCGACGCCTACAACGTGGCGCGGTCCAACGGCATGGCCAACCGCATCAACACGGTGATGCAGACCTGCTTCTTCGCGATCTCGGGCGTCCTGCCGCGCGAGGAGGCGATCAGCCACATCAAGAAGGCCATCCGGAAGACGTACCTGAAGCGGGGTGAAGAGGTCGTCCAGAAGAACTACGACGCCGTGGACGACACGCTGTCACACCTCTATGAGGTGGCGGTCCCCGCAGAGGCCACGTCGCGGAAGCACGTGCCGCCGCACGTCCCTGCCGACGCCACGGACTTCGTGAAGCGGGTGACCGGCATCATGATCGCCAACAAGGGCGACCGGCTCCCGGTGAGCGCCTTCCCGGCCGATGGCACCTGGCCCACCGGCACGTCGAAGTGGGAAAAGCGCAACATCGCCACCGAGATTCCGGTGTGGGACGAGGCGCTGTGCATCCAGTGCAACAAGTGCGCGCTGGTCTGCCCCCATGCGGCCATTCGCGTGAAGGTGTACGACGAGGCCGCGCTCGTGGGGGCGCCGGCCGGCTTCAAGCACGTGCCCTACAGGTCGCACGAAATGAAGGGGCAGTACACGGTGCAGGTGGCGCCGGAAGACTGCACGGGGTGCGGCATCTGCGTCTCGGTCTGCCCGGCGAAGGACAAGGCCGACCCGACGCACAAGGCGGTCTACATGCAGGCCCAGGCGCCGCTGCGCGAGGCCGAACGGGAGAACTACCGGTTCTTCCTCGACCTGCCGGAAGTGGACCGCCGGCTCGTGAAGCAGGACGTCAAGGGCATCCAGCTGCTGCAGCCACTCTTCGAGTACTCGGGCGCGTGCGCGGGCTGCGGTGAGACGCCGTACCTCAAGCTGCTCACGCAGCTTTTCGGCGACCGGGCCGTGGTGGCGAATGCCACCGGGTGCTCGTCCATCTACGGCGGCAACCTGCCGACCACGCCCTACACGGTGAACCGCGACGGACGCGGCCCGGCCTGGGCGAACTCACTGTTCGAGGACAACGCCGAGTTCGGCCTCGGCATCCGCCTGTCGATCGACCAGCACGAAGTCCGCGCGCGAGACCTGGTGAAGCAGCTCACGCCCGTGCTGCCGGCCGAACTGGCCGGAGGGCTGCTCGCCGCCGACCAGCACGACGAGGCCGGCATCGCCGACCAGCGTGCCCGTGTCGCGCAGTTGCGGCAGATTCTCGGTGGCCTGGGCGGCACCCAGGCCGGACTGGCGAAGGAGCTCGACAGCCTGGCGGACTACCTCGTCAAGAAGAGCGTGTGGATCGTGGGTGGCGACGGCTGGGCCTACGACATCGGCTACGGCGGGCTCGATCACGTGCTGTCCACCGGGGCGAACGTGAACATCCTCGTGCTCGACACCGAGGTCTACTCGAACACCGGTGGCCAGCAGTCGAAGGCCACGCCCACGGCCGCCGCCGCCAAGTTCGCGGTGGCCGGCAAGGCCGGCGGCAAGAAGGACCTCGGCCTCATGGCCATGGCCTACGGGCACGTCTACGTTGCCCAGGTGGCATTCGGCGCGAAGGATGCCCAGACGCTGAAGGCCCTGCAGGAGGCCGAGTCGTACCCGGGGCCGTCACTGGTGATCGCCTACAGTCACTGCATCGCGCACGGCTACGACATGGTGCACGGGCTCGAGCACCAGAAGCTGGCGGCCGAGTCGGGTTACTGGCCGCTCTACCGCTTCGATCCGCGTCGGGCCGCCAACGGCGACGCGCCGCTCATGCTCGACTCGGCCGACCCGAAGGCCGACGTGGATGCCCTGCTGGCGAGCGAAACACGCTTCCAGCTCACGGACCAGCACGATCACCAGCGCTACACCGAGCTGCTGAACCAGATGCATCACCAGATCAAGCACCGGTTCGCGCTCTACCACGAGTTGTCGCACGTGCACGAGTGACCCGCTCGGGCGGGCAAGGCAGGCATGCAGGATGGCCGGGCGGGTGGTCCGCCCGGAAGGCCTGCGCCGAAACACCCTCCTTCGGTCCTGCCTCGCCTGCCCGCCCCCTTCCTCCATGGCAGGCCATCCGTCCTTCCGTGATTCCGTCGCCCCGCGCCTGCCGCGGCCGGGCCGCACCCGATCCCACGGTGCCGACGGATTTCCGGCAGACGTGTTTGCACTCCCGGGGAATCCGTGCAAAATCAACGCGTTCCAGGTGGCACACCCCGTGCTCGACCGACTCGTGGAGGGAGCGTCATGATCGTCCTGAAGAATGTCCTGGTGGCGGTGGACTTCGACGAAGCATCCAACGTGGCCATGCGGTACGCACGGAGCCTGTCGAGGCAGTTCGGCGCCCGGCTGCACGTGCTGCACGTGATGGAGAACCTGTTCCTGCGGCCGATGGCCAACGACCCGCGCGCCATCGAAGCGGGCATGACGCGCCGCCTGCTCGACACCATCTCCGAGGAGGATCGGACCGAGCTGCACGCGGTCCCGGTCATCCGCAAGTCGGACGCGCCGGCCGAGGAGATCGTGAAGTACGCGCAGGCCGAGCAGATCGACCTGATCGTCATGGGCACGCACGGTCGCCCGGGCATGGCGCACCTGCTCATGGGCAGTGTCGCCGAGAAGGTCGTGCGCTCGGCCCCGTGCCCGGTGCTCACTCTCAGGCACCCGGAGCGCGAGTTCGTCGTCGCCGACGCACCCACGACGGCCCAGACCACGTAGTCCCAACACCGGAAGACCGGGGGACCGCCCTGGCGGGCGGCCCCGTCCAGAAAGAGGTTCCGTCATGATGGCGCTCAAGAGCATCCTCGTCGCCACCGATTTCGGTGAAGCGTCGAACGCGGCACTCAACTACGGCCGCGAGCTGGCGCGCACCTTCGGCGCAACCCTCCACGTGCTCCACGTCGCCGACGACGTCTACATGAGGCTCGGAGGGGACGCGTACGTCGCGGTCCTGCCGGATCTGCAGAAGGACGTCGAAGCCGCGGCTCACCGGCAGCTGGACGAACTCCTCATCGACAACGACCCGAACCCGCTGCCGGTCAAGAAGGCGGTCGTCACCTCGGCGGCCACGGCGATCGCGATCGTGCAGTACGCCCGTGACATGGGCATCGATCTCATCATCGTCGGCACCCACGGCCGTGGTGCCGTGGCGCACCTGCTCATGGGCAGCGTCGCGGAGCGGGTGGTGCGGACTGCACATTGCCCGGTGCTGACCGTGCGGCATCCGGAGCACGACTTCGTCACTCCCGACGCGCTGATGACCCGCGCGCAGGCGTAGCCGATGCGTGAGGTCACTCCGCCGCTGCCGGCTGGCGATCAGGTCGACAGTCCGAGGCTCGTCCTGCGCGACGGTACGGTCGCCTCCGTCCGTCCCTCGCTGATCTCCGACCGGGAGGCGATCCGTGGGTTCTTCCGCGACCTGTCGGCCGAGTCGCGGCGGAACCGCTTCTTCACCTCGTCGGAGCCGCCAGACCCGGTGATCGACCGGATGGCCGACTCCACCGACCCTGCCCGGGGCCTCACCCTGCTCGTGCACCGCTTCCGTACCGACGACCTCCGGCCCGTGGCGGTCGCCTCGTACATGGCGGTGAACGCCAGCGTGGCCGAAGTGGCGTTCGCCGTGGACGACAGCCTGCAGGGGCGCGGCGTCTCGACGGCCCTCCTGGAGCGGCTCGCTGTCCACGCCTCACGTCACGGATTCCGCCGGTTCCAGGCGAGCACGTTCGCCGACAACCACGCGATGCTCGAGGTGTTCAGGGATTCGGGTTTCGAGATCCGATCGAAGACCAACGCCGGCGTCGTCGACCTGCAGCTCTCGCTCACCATGTCGGCCGAGGGGGTCCGGTCGTCCGAGGAGCGGGAACGGCTGGCAACGGCGGCGTCGCTGGGGCCGCTGCTCAGGCCGGCGGCGGTGGCGGTGATTGGCGTCTCACAGGACAACCGGTCGAGCATCGGCCGTCGGGTGTTCGATGCGCTGCGGGCGGGCGGCTTCAGCGGCCCCATCTACCCGGTGAATCCCCGCGCGGAGCAGATCGAGGGCGTGACCAGCTATCCGTCGGCGCGCGCGCTGCCACCCGGCACCGACCTGGCGGTAATCGCCGTGCCCGCACCCGCGGTCATGGGCGCCGTCGACGACTGTGCGGCAGCCGGCGTGAAGTCGCTCGTGGTCATCTCGGCAGGGTTCGCCGAGGCAGGTCCGGAGGGTCGGGCGCGGCAGCACGAGCTGGTGGAGCGCGTGCGGAACCACGGCATGCGGATGGTCGGCCCCAACTGCATGGGTGTCCTCAACGCAGCGTCCGACGTGCGGCTCAACGCGTCGTTCTCGCCGGTGATGCCCGGCAGCGGGCGCCTGTCCCTGCTCTCGCAGAGCGGCGCCCTCGGAATCGCCATCATCGAACTGGCCACCGAGCGGCAGGTCGGACTGTCCACCTTTGTCTCGGTCGGCAACAAGGCGGACGTCTCCGGCAACGACCTCCTGCAGTACTGGGAGCGCGACGCCGACACCGGCGTGATGCTGCTGTACCTGGAGTCGTTCGGCAATCCCAGGCGGTTCGCGCGGCTCGCGCGCCGCATCGCCCGGAGCAAGCCGATCGTGGCCGTGAAGGCGGGCCGGACAACGGCCGGCGTGCGGGCGGCCGGGAGCCACACGGCCGCCCTGGCCGCGAGCGACGTCGCAGTCAATGCCCTCTTCCAGCAGTCGGGCGTCATCCGTGCCGACACGATCGACGAGATGTTCGACGTGGCGACCTGCCTCGATGCGCAGCCGCTGCCTTCGGGAACCCGCGTCGGCATCGTCACCAACGCGGGTGGTCCGGGCATCCTGGCGGTCGACGCGTGCGTGGCTGGCGGACTCGACGTGGCGGAGTTCAGCCAGGCGACCCGGGAGCACCTGAGGCAGTTCCTCCCGCCCGAGGCGAACATCAGCAACCCGGTCGACATGATCGCGTCCGCCGGCCCGGACGAGTACCGGCAGGCTGTGGCCACCGTGCTCGGCGCCCCGGAAGTGGATGCCCTCATCGTGCTCTACACGCCGGTCTACCCCGAGACGCAGGCTCAGGCACACGCGGCGATTGCCGAGGGCGTGGCCGCCGGCCGCCTCGGCGGCGGAGCCGGCAAACCCGTACTGGCCTGCCTCATGGCAGAAGGCGGGGCGCGGGGCCCGATGGTCGTCAGCAGGCCGTCGCCAGACGATCCGGCCGTCACGACCACCGAACGGGTGCCGGTGTACGGCTTCCCTGAGAACGCCGCGCGTGCGCTCGGCCGGGTTGCTGCGTACGCGACGTGGCGCGCGCAGCCACCTGGCCTCTTCTGGAGCTTCGACGACCTGCGGCCCGACGAGGCGCGCGACCTGTGCCGCGCGGTCCTGGAGTCGCGAGGCGGGTCGTGGCTGACACCCGAGGAAACCAGGCGCGTGCTGAACGCGTTCGGTCTCCCGCTGCTGCCCACGGTGCTGGCGCGCAGCGCAGACGAGGCGGCGGCGCTCGCCGCTGTCTTCGGATTTCCCGTGGTGGCCAAGCTGCAGGCCCGCGGCCTGCTCCACAAGAGCGACGCCGGCGCCGTGCAGGTGGGTCTCGCGTCGGAGCGCACCGTGCGTGCCGCCTTCCGCGATCTCACGACCCTGGCGGCCGGTCACGGCCCGATTGTCCCGGAGGAGGGCGAGGGCATCGTGATCCAGCCGATGGTCGCGGGTGGCGTGGAGACGATGATCGGCATCACCGAGGACCCGCTGTTCGGGTCGCTGGTGGCCTTCGGCCTTGGCGGTGTGCATGTCGAGGTGCTCGGCGACGTGCGGTTCCGGGTGGCGCCGCTCACAGACCGCGATGCGGACGCGCTGCTGACCGGCATCCGCGGCTACAAGCTGCTGCAGGGGTACCGCGGCCATCCGCCCGTGGACATGGAAGCGCTCCGCGAGGTGCTGCTCCGGGTGGCGCGGCTGGCCGAAGAGGTGCCTGAAGTGGCGGAGCTGGACCTCAACCCCGTGATTGCCCTTCCACCCGGCAACGGCTGCCGCATCGTCGACGCCCGGATCCGCGTGTCGTCCGGGCGCTCGGCCCCACGCGCCGTGCCGACCGCGGCGAGAACCCCGTGAGGTGATCCGTGGCCCTGGAGGTCTTCCTCGCCGCCCTCGTCAGCGACCTGGCGACGGGGCTGGGAGTGCTCCCCTTCCTCTTCCTCGACCGTGTCGGCCCACGCTGGAACGGCATGGCGGCAGCCACGGCGAGCGGAATGATGCTGTCGGCCTCGGTCTTCGCGCTCGCCGACCGCGCGCTGCACAGGGGGGGCGCCCTGCCGGTGATCGTCGGCATGCTCGCCGGCGCCCTGTTCTTCGCCTGGACCGCACGCCTGGTCGAGGAGCGGCACTGGACCCTGGGCGACTGGAGCGAGAGCGAATCGCGCAAGTCGATCCTGCTCATCACCACCATGTTCATCCACAGCGTGCCGGAAGGGATTGCCATCGGTGTCGGCTACGCCACGGGCGAGATCAAGTTCGGCCTGCTGCTTGCGGCGGCCATCGCCGTCCACAACATCCCCGAAGGGACGGCGGTGGCGCTGCCGCTGCGTGCCCGGGGCGCCTCACTCTGGCAGTGCGCCGGGTATGCCATCCTGACCAGCGTGCCGCAACCGCTGCTGGCCGTGCCCGCCTTCATCCTGACGTCGTTCTTCCAGCCGCTCGTCGCCCCATCGCTCGGATTCGCGGGTGGTGCGATGATCTTCCTGGTGATGTCAGAACTCCTGCCCGAGAGCCTCGAGTCGTGCACCCGGTCCGAAACCGCCTGGAGCGTCACGCTCGGGCTGATCGGCATGCTCGGCTTCACGGCCGCCCTCGGACTCTAGACTGCTGGTGCCCTGTTGACCCTATCCTTCCGGACGAAGTTCTTCACCGTGATCGCGATCGCGCTGGCCGCAGTCACGCTCTTTGGCGCCAGCGCCGTGTGGAACGGTGCCTCCAACACACTCGAACGTGAACTGCAGCGTCGCCTGGTGCCCCCGCACGACCTGGCCCTCGGTGCACTCGCCGTCCCACCCCCGGTGCAGCGGTTCCTCTCGCGCTCGGTTCCGCCGGGCCAGAAGCCGATCCGGACCGCGCGCCTCGAGCAGGAGGGGCAGTTCTTCCTGAACGGGTCGTGGCTGCCCATGAGCGCGCACCAGTTCTTCACGGCTTCGCCGCCGGCCTTCATGTGGGACGCGCGTATCCGGATGGCCCCCCTGCTGTCCGTGTACGTGCGCGACGCCTACGTCGGCGGCAGCGCGTCGATGCGCGCGCGGCTGCTGGCGCTCTACCCGATCGTGGCCCAGTCGAACCGGCCCGAGCTGAACGAGGGCGCCCTCATGCGCTACCTGGGCGAGGCGGCCTGGCTGCCGACGCGGCTCGCGCCCGGAAACGGGCTGTCGTGGACGGCGATCGACGATGAGCACGCCGAGGCGACGCTGACCGACGGCCAGACGTCGGTGTCGCTGCGCTTCACGATCGACGCGTCCGGGGCCATCACCGAGATCTCCTCGCCCGGGCGCTACCGCGAGGTCGACGGGGCGTACGTGCGGACACCGTGGCGGGTGAGGGCGCTCGGGCACGAGGTACTCGGCGGCGTCCGGCTGATGTCGCCGGCCGAGGCGGAGTGGGACCTTCCCGAAGGCCCACTGCCGTACTGGCGCGGGCGCATCACCCGCGTCGAGTACACCTACTGATGCGCCCTAGCGGTGCGCATGCCCGTGCGGGTGCTGGTGCCCGTGCGGGTGGTGGTGCGGCTCCGCTGCCGCGTGCGCACGGTGCACCAGCCGCAGGTCCGCGAGCCACTGCACCCACTGCTCGATGCCCTGACCGGTGGTGGCCGACACGGGAATCATGACCGGCTTCGGCATCACCATCGACAGGTTCTCGTGAATGCGCGCCACGCTGATGTCGCCCAGCACCGGCAGCAGGTCGATCTTGGTGAGCAGCACCAGGTCGGCCTTGCGGAAGATCGTGGGGTACTTGAGCGGCTTGTCCTCGCCCTCGGTGACCGACAGCGCCACCACGTTCACGTCCTGTCCCAGGTCGTAGACCGCCGGGCACACGAGGTTGCCGACGTTCTCGATGAAGAGCAGGTCGAGGTCGCGCCACGGCAGGCGGTGCAGCCCCTTGTGCACCATGTCCGCATCGAGGTGGCAGGCCGACCCGGTGGTGATGGCCTCGGCGGCGATCCCGGCGGCCCGGACACGCCGTGCGTCGTTGTCGGTGGCCAGGTCGCCCACCAGCACCCCGAGCTTCTTCGAGGGACCGAGCACACGGGCCGTGGCCTCGAGCACAGCCGTCTTGCCGGCTCCCGGCGAGCCCATCAGGTTGATCACCGACACATCGTGGTCGTGGAAGTGCTCGCGGTTGTGGCGCGCGGCACGTTCGTTGTTCGCGAGGATCCGTTCGTGAACAGCCACGGGCACGATGTCGCTGTCGCCGCATCCACATGAATCGCACATCACGGCACCTCCAGTTCGAGTCGTTCGAGCACGATTTCGTCACCGGACACCATGCGCGCAGGGCGTCCGCAGGTTTCACAGGTGAGCCGCCGCCCCTGGGCAATGTCGCCATGGCCGTCCGGGCACGTCCAGCGCTCTGGCACCTCGTCCACCTCGAGCGGGGCCTCTTCGCACAGGGTCCGCACGCGGAACGTGTCGTAGGCGGTCTTCAGCAGCGGCACATCCACGCCAGCCGACCGACCGATCCGGACGCACACCCGCTTCACCGCGACCGCGTGGCGCGCACGGGCCTGCGCTTCGATCTGGTCGAACATGGCCTGGACGATTGAGTACTCATGCATGGCTCGGCTCCGCCTCGCCGGCGCTGGGCGCCGGGCGCTGGGCGATGGGCCCCGCGAATACGGGCGGGCGCTTCTCGAAGAACGCCCGAATGCCCTCGGCGAACTCGGGGCCGTTGGCAGCGCGCGACAGCTCGCCGATCTCGCGGTCGAGGTGGTCGTCCAGGCGATCCATGCCCGCCGCCTGGTTCAGCAGCTCCTTCGCCACGGCAAACGCACGTGGCGGTCCCTCGGCCAGCCTGTGCGCCACGTGCAGCACGTCGCTGTCGAATGGCTCCACCTCGTGCACCGAGGTCACCAGCCCGTACTCGAGCGCCTGCCGCGCCGTGAGCCGCGGGTTCAGGAACAGCAGCTCCAGCGAACGCCGCAGCCCGACCAGCCGGGGCAACATGAAGGTGGTGCTCTCGGCGCCGGTCAGCGCCGTCTTCGAGTACGCCCACTCGAACGACGCGCGCTCGGAGGCCATCACGATGTCACAGGCCATGGCAATGCCGAGCCCGCCGGCCGCCGCCATGCCGTCCACCGCCGCGATGAACGGCTTGGGTGCACGGCGGATCTCCGAGATCGCGCTGTGGATGTACTCGAGGATCTGCTTGAACACCTCGCCATATTGCGTGGGCGTGCCGGGCTCGGGCTTCCGGTACTCGGCCCGGGTCAGGTATTCGAGGTCGGGCTCGGTACCGCCGTCGCGGATGAACTTCAGGTCTGCCCCGCTGCAGAAGATGCCGGGAATCCCCTTCAGCACGACCGCCCGGATGCCAGGGTCGCGCGCGAACTGCAGCGCGGCCCGCCGGAAGTCCTGCGCGGTCTGCACATCCATCGCATTGAAGCGCGATGGGCGGTTGATCGTGATGATCCCCACGGCACCGTCGCGGTCGCTGAGTATGGGCTTCATGGCACAGACACCTGAATTGCTGATTGCAGATTGCTGATTGCTGATTTGCAAGTCTTGAGTTCTGACTTCTGAGTTCCCTACGCGCTTGCGCGCTTGTAGCCTTCCAGGATCGCGTGCATTCGTGTGGCTGCCGGGGGCGTGAGCCGCCCGTGCTCATCGACAATCCACGGTGTCACCGTCGCGGGGTCCCGGCTGCCGAGCCCGTCGAGGTCGACCCGTGCGTCCGCTACCAGTGCCAGGGCCGCCGAGAGCAGCGGACCCGAGACGCCGCGGATCATCCACTCCTGGTGCGCGTAGGCGTAGGCCTTGAGCATGTCGAGCGCCTGCCACTGGCGCGCACGGGCCGCGAGCGGCGACACCGGGTAGCTCCAGGAACGCACGATGGGCGCGCCGCCATCCGGCTCGTCGTTCACCAGGTGCACGGTCGCGCTCGTGTCGGTCTGGCCGTCGGCGATCGCGTCGCGCACGGCGCGGATGCCCACGTACGCCGGCCGCCGGTCCGCCCGCCGGATGGTGAGGTCGCTGAAATGCAGGTTCAGCATCCGGTGCCGGTACGCGTCGAGCATCGGGCGGGTCAGCAGGTAGAGGTAGCCGTCGAGCAGCACCAGGTCCGGCGCATGCGCCGCTAGGATCTCGACCGTGGCCCGGTCGTACGCGCGCCTGGTCATGAAGTCGCGATACACCTTCGACGACCGCTCGGTGTAGAACGCGGTGATGTCGTGCGTCACCACCGGGATTCCGCGGTCCTGCACGGCTGCGGCGTCGGCGCAGCCGGCCTCGGTGGCCACGACGCAGCAGACCTCGTAGCCAGCGCCGTGCCCTGATGGGGCGTCGAGCAGGTGCAACAGTCCCGGGGCCCTGCGCGAGCAGAGCACCGCGACGCGAAGTGGTCGGCCGGTGGTCAGCATATGCGTGGCAGCGGCTCGCCCTCGGGCTCCGCGATGAGACGCCGGCCGAAGCCCGTGTCGAGTACGACCATGCCTGGGCGTTCGTCGGTGACGGTGCCGATGATGGCGGCATCGCGCCCGAGCGGGTGGGCGTGCAGCGCGGCCAGCACCTCGTTGGCGAAGGCGGCCTTCACGCCCATCACGGCCTTCCCCTCGTTCGCAATCAGCAGCGGGTCGACACCCACGAGTTCGGCCACGCCGCGGGTCTGCGGCTTCACGGGCAGCGCCGACTCCTGCAGCACGATCCCGAGGTGACTCTTCACCGCCATCTCGTGCAGCGCGCTCGCCACCCCGCCGCGCGTCGGGTCCTTCATGGCCGTGATCGCCCTCGGATCGCGCGCCAGTGCGGTGCGTACGAGCCCGTTGATCGGCGCCACGTCCGACTGCAGCGGGGCATCGAGAGACAGTCCGTGGCGCGTCGCCATCACCGCCATCCCGTGATCGCCGATCGTGCCGGTCACGATAATCCGGTCGCCCAGCTGCAGCGTGCAGTCGCGGATGATGAACGGTGTCAGCGCGATGCCGGTCGTGTTGATGACGATCCGGTCGAGCTCGCCCTTGCCCATCACCTTCGTGTCACCGGTCAGGATCCGGGCATGCGCCTCATCGCAGGCCTGGCGCATCGACGCGAGGATCCGATCGAGGTCCTGCCTCGGGAAGCCCTCCTCGATGACGACACTGCACGTGAGCCCCAGGACGTCGGTGGCCCCCATCATCGCGAGGTCGTTCACCGTGCCTGAGACGGCCAGCCGGCCGATGTCGCCCCCCGGGAAGAATGGCGGCTGGATGACGTGCGAGTCGGTGGTCAGCACGAGCCAGCGGTCGCCCACCCGCACCGCCGCCCCGTCGTCCATGGCGGAGAGGCCAAGGATGCCGGCCGGGAGTTCGGGCTCGAACGTGAACGCCGTGCGGAACGACTCCTCGATGAGGCGGCGCATCGCGCGTCCGCCGGCACCGTGCTTCATGCCGATGTGCTGGTCGGCCGGGATTGCCGTGCTCATGAGAGTCCTCCCGTCTGGTTCGGCACGCAACGGACGCAGCCCTCGATGCCGGGGGCGCGCAGGTCGGGGACGCCGCCGTACTGGTGCCAGATCCGGCAGGTGCCCTCGCTGCTGACCATGCAGGCGCCGACCGGCGCGTCCGGCACGCACTCGCGCCCGTACAGCGGGCAGTCGGTCGGCGACGCGATGCCGGCCATGATGTTGCCGCAGATGCACTGGCGCACCAGCGACGAGGGCGCGCGGTGCCACAGGGCGTTCACGTCGATGGTGAAGCGACGACGGGCGTCCACGTGGGCGAACTCGTCGCGCAGGCGGAGGTTGCCGTTGGGGATGTGCGCAATGCCCCTCCACCGGCCGCCGATCGGCCGGAACACCTTCCAGAGCTGCGCCTGTGCGTTCC
>JBFWPN010000020.1:0-27315 GCA_050249955.1 Vicinamibacterales bacterium | reverse complement strand
ACGGCCGAAGAAGGGGCTGGGCGGGCTGACGCCCGCCGGCTTCGCGAAGCAGCTGCAATCGAAAGCGAGTACAGTCACCGCCGGGCTCTAAGGCCGAGTGCTACTCAAGACGGGGGGACGTCACGCCCTCGCGCTCCTTACGTTCGACGCGCACGTAGCGCTCGAGGTACGTATCGAACAACACGGCGAGCGTCGTTTCCTTCCGCGGTGCCGGCTTGCCGAACGTCCCCTCACGGATCTCGTCGCGGATCTTGTCCGCTAACGCCTCGGCGTCGGTCTTGTTGTCGATGTTCTTTTTGGCGAATTTGTTCAGGCTGAAGCGGTACGCCTTTCCGCCGGGCAGCTTGAAATTGAAGTGCCACGGATGAGAGCACTTGGGCCAGTTGCGCCGGGCGCAATCACAGAGCTTTCGAAGTCCGTTGTTCTCGTGCCGTTTGCTCATCGCGATCCCTTTCCTTTCTGCGGCTGTGATGCCTTCCGAGCGCGCCTCTTGGATGCGGCGCGCTTCGCCGCCACCTTCTCCCGGTGCCGCTGCTGCTTGAATCGGTTCATGCAGGGACTGACCCCCTTGTTCCCGACCGGCGGAGGGCAGAACTTCATCTTGTCGCTCGTCGCAACGAACAACGCGCCGCACTGCGGATCAGCGCAGTGACGAACCGTTCCTCCCATTGCCACGTCCGCCAACTTCCAATAGATGCAGTCCAGAAGATTGTTCGGCTGCCACTGGTTCTGAAGCTCGAGGTGCCCGCTCTCGTTGGGCTCGACCACTAAGGCCCGGCGTACGCCCTCGATATTCCTGCTCAGAACTCGCGCGATGACCCTTAGCGCCACTTCTCTTGGGGTCGTTGTGTCCTCAACCGAGTATGAGAACGGAAAGATGTTGCCCCGCTGAGCCGACGGGAAAGCAAGCCGTGTCGAGCCGTCCTCCGACTGCACCCTGTATTGCTCGAGCTCTCGTTGGAGTGGAGCCGGATGCTCCAAGGCATTGAGGAGCGAGAGGACAAGCCTCACGGCCCTGGCGTGGTGGACTACCCACGACAGCGGATCCCCTTCGATCGCCACGACGCCCGCAGCCTCGAGGAAACGCAAGTGCTCGGGTGCTTCGTTGAAGTGGTAAGTCCGCCAAAGCCCCGGAAGGCCGAATTGGTGAACGAACCGGAGCACGTCGGCAGGCGCTCCGCTGGCGGCCTTCCCGAATTCCGAGAGCATCGCCGGATGGTCAGCCATCGGGAAGTAGGTACGAGCTCCCGACGAGTTGAACACGTCGAGCCATTGGCCGTTCAGGGATGGCCGGATCTTCCCTTCCTCAATTCGGTATTCGCTGTGAACCAGCCAGCGGATCGGGAAGCCCCGATCGCGCGCCTCCATCTGTTCGCTGACGTTGATGTGAGACGTAACCATTCAATGACCATTGTTAGGGTTAGTACATAACCGTTAGTGTAACGACCTGAGATGGAAATACAAGCAAGAAAGGCGAGTGAGATGACATCAACCCGACGCCATCGTCCGGAGCGTTACGCGGGCGAGCTGTTGACGGTTGACGCCGCGGCCCGTCGGCTCAGCGTCCCCGTCTCCTGGATTTACTCGCGTGTCGGACGGGCAGATTGCGATCTGCCTCACGTGAGGATTGGTCGGTACATCCGGTTCGAGCCGCGCGCCATCGAGAGCTACATCGAGGAACGACGCCTCGGAGCCGGCAGCCACTGAAACGAGAAAGCCCCGCGCGGTGTGATGAACCGCCGGGGCGTGAACCACGAGTAGACGAATACAGGGGGGGTAGGTTCGTGGCTGATGAATTGTCCCACGCTGTTCAAGTGTCGGGCCGGACAACGGCGTCGGGGCCGTGGCTGACGGTACGGGAAGCGGCTGCACGAGCGCGAGTCGGAGCCAAGCTCATATATCGCGAAGTCGCATCCGGGCGGCTCAGAGCCGCACGTGTCGGCGGACGTCGAGACCTGCGCTTTCGTCCAGAGTATGTCGACGCGTGGCTCGAGGCGAGCGCAACCCCGGTCGAGGTGCGATCGTGACTGAGCCCGTTCGTCTGCTTCTGGGAGCAGAGCTCACGGCCGGCAACCTACCGGCCGACATCGAGCGGCGCCTCGTTGCGCTGAACACGTTCCCGAATCCCGACCATAGGCGCAAGGAGCGGCTCAATCTCTGGACCGGTGGGACGGACGAATACATTCGCCTTGCTCGCCGCTCCCCCGCCGGCCTGGTCGTGCCTGTGGGCAACTTCCCGCGGGTACTGGAGCTTCTGTATGACGAGGGCATCGATTACGAGCTCATCGACGACAGGGTGAGCCCCGACCTCGGGATTCTGCCGACACCGACAGGAGAGCTCTACGACTATCAGGCCGAAGCCGTGGCCGACCTGATCCGCTCGCCGACGGGACTCCTCGAGGCGCCGACGGGCTCGGGTAAGACGAACATGCTCCTCAGCGTTCCGGCACGGCTCGAGACGCCATCTCTGGTCCTCGTGCATACGCGACCGTTGTTGGAGCAGACGTGCGAACGGTGCCGTTCGTGGCTCGGCATTGAACCCGGCATCATTGCCGGCAAGGCCAGCACGATCCAGCCGATCACCGTGGCGATGGTCCAGACGTTGGCGCGCCGGGACCTGGCAGACATTGCTCCACGCATTGGGGCGGTGCTCGTCGACGAGGTTCACCACGCCCCGGCGCGCACCTGGGCATCTGTGGTGAACCGGCTGCCGGCACGTTACAAGTACGGCTTTACCGCTACGGCGTGGCGGAAGGACGGCCTCGACGCGCTCATGGTGAGAATGTTCGGCGGCATCACCGCGCGTGTCGATGCTGCGGTCGTCCGTCTGGCCGGCCGCACTGTGCCACCGACGATCTCGCCGGTCCGTACGTCCTTCTCGTTCGCCCTGACGAGTCCGACCGATTGGACCGCCTTGCTTCGCGCTCTGGTTGCCGATGAAGCGCGCAACGCTGTGATCGTCGCGGAGATTCGAAGGCGGCTCGAATCGGGCGCCCGCGCGCTCGTTCTCTCCGGGCGAGTCGAACACGTCGACGCACTCGCGGGACACCTCGCGGACCTGTCTCCGGTGGTGCTCACGGGCGGGCTCTCAAAGGCGGACCGCGCTCGCGCGATGGCGCAGGTTCGGACCGGCGCGGCGCTCACCCTGGCAACAACCGAACTGATGGGCGAAGGCGTCGACGTTCCCGGTTGGGATCTTCTGTTTCTCACGACGCCCATATCTGGAGGACCGCGGACGCTTCAGGCGATCGGGAGAGTGACGCGGTCCGCGCCGGGCAAGCGATCGGCAACGGTCGTGGACTTTGTCGACGATCGGGTTCCCCTTCTCGCGAACGCGTTCAGACAGCGGGAGCGCGTGTATCGGTCGGTGGTGGAGGCATGATCGCCGCCGATGCGCTGCCGTCGGATCTGCGGTCCGGCGCGCGCGCCGTGCTCTGGAATCGGGAGACGCGGGACGGCAAGCCAACGAAGGTGCCGTATCAGGCGCATCATCCGGCCAAGAGAGCCGCCGTCGACGACCCGTCGACCTGGGCGCCCTTGGACGTCGCGCTCGCGGCGTGTGAGGACGGCAAAAGCGACGGCGTCGGCGTGGTCCTCGGCGAGGGCTTGGTCGGTGTTGACCTTGACGGGTGCCGCGACGCGCTTACCGGCGAGCTCTCGACCGACGCATGGTCGATCGTCGCGGCTCTCAACTCGTACACCGAGATTTCGCCCTCCGGAACCGGCGTTCACGTGTTGTTGCGAGGTGAACTGCCGGCCGGCCGCCGGCGAAAGGGGAACGTTGAGCTCTACTCGGAGGGCCGATACTTCACGCTGACGGGCGCTCACCTGGGCGGAACGCCGCGGACGATCGAGCTTCGCACGCCACAACTCGCCGCTCTGCACGCCCGAATCTTCGCGGCGGCGGAGCCTTCGCCGCCCGTCCGGACCGTGAGTCCGGCGCCGGCGCTGAGTCTCGCCGACGATGAACTGCTCGAGCGAGCCACTCGGGCGAGGAACGGCGCAGAGTTCTCCGCCCTGTGGTGGGGCGACACGTCCGCCTATGGCGGCGACGACTCCGCCGCGGACCTGGCGCTCTGCAATCACCTGGCATTCTGGACTGGCGCCAACCGCGCGCGCATCGACGGCCTCTTTCGGGAGTCCGGGCTCATGCGTCCGAAGTGGGACGAGCGCCGCGGAGACCGCACGTACGGCGAGATGACGATCGGCAAAGCCCTCGATGCCTGCCGCGCTACGTTCTCGCCCGACAACGCATTGCAGCGCATTCCGCGAGGTGTTTCAGCCGCCCCCGTCACCGTGGCCCCGACTGCCGGCGAGGACGATGCCGGGAGCGAGCCGGCAGTCGGTAAAACGGCGCTCGTGCTCGATCCGGGCGATCCCCTTCCGAGCGCACGGGCCTTTCTCGAGCGGGAGTACGTCGTCGATGATGTCCGCGCGCTCCATCATCAGAGCGGCGTGTTCTACGGGTACGCCCCGGACCTGAACGCCTACCTCGAGCGAGAAGAGGCAGCCGTCCGGGCGGACCTGTACCGCTTCCTCGAGTCCGCGCGGCGCCGTGGCGACGGCAAGACGGCGCCCGCCTCGGCCCTCGTGCCGTTCAAACCGAACCGCACGAAGGTTGAACACGTCCTCGACGCGCTCCGCGCGGTGTGTGTGTTGCCACAGGACCGGCCGGCGCCGTGCTGGTGGACGTCCGACGCGCCGGCGATCGATCCCTTCGACGTGCTCGCGTGCACCAACGGCCTGCTCCACATTCCGACGCGCCGGCTCCTGGCGCCGACGCCGGCCTTCTTCACCCTGACCGGACTCGGGTACGCGTACGCGCGGTCCGCTCCGCCGCCGGAACGCTGGCTCCGCTTCCTGGCGGAGCTCTGGCCCTCCGATGAGGCGAGCCGGGAAACCCTCCGAGAGTGGTTCGCGTACCTGCTCACGCCTCGGACGAGCTACCAGAAAGCGATGCTCCTGATCGGCCCGAAGCGGTCCGGCAAAGGCACGATCGCGCGCATCGCCCGGCGTCTACTCGGCGAGCGCAACGTATGCGGCCCGACGCTCGCCAGCATGGCGGAGCCGTTCGGGATGCAGGTTCTGATCGGGAAGAGTGTCGCGATCATCGCGGACGCCCGCATCAGTGGTCGCGTGGACTCCGGCGTAATCGCGGAGCGGATCCTCAGCATCAGCGGAGAGGATGCGATTTCGATCCCGCGGAAGTACGCGCCCGACTGGACCGGCAAGCTCACCACACGGTTCTGGTTGATCTCGAACGAGCTTCCCCGCCTCGACGATGCGTCCGGCGCGCTCGCGTCGCGGTTCTTGGTCCTCCAACTCGAGCGCTCGTTCTACGGTCAGGAGGACCACGATCTCGAGTCGCGGCTTGTCCCGGAACTCCCCGGCATTCTGAATTGGGCGCTCGAGGGTTACGACCGCCTCGCGGCTCGACGCCGATTCGCGCCGCCGTCGACCGCCGCGGATCTGATGCAGGAACTCGAGGACCTGGGCAGTCCGATCAGTGCCTTCGTCCGCGACCGGTGCCTCATCGGCGCCGAGCTCGAGGCGATGCAGGATCGGATTTTCGAAGCGTGGAAAGCCTGGTGCGGTGAGAACGGACGAGAGCACCCCGGTACCGCGCCGATCCTGGCAAAGAACCTCAGGGCCGCCGTTCCCGGCCTCCGCATGGTGCAGCACCGCGTCGGCGGTTCGCCCCGCCGGTTCTGGGCGGGACTCGCCCTCCGTGAGGACGTATGACTTCGGGCCGCCGTCGGTCATCTCCCGTGCTGAAGCGGGTGAAGCGCGCTGAAGCGGGCTCCGTTCTATTGTTGTCTTTTGTACGCGGACGCCCGTACGCGCATACATGCGCGCGAGACATGCGGGTGAACAATAGACCGCTTCCCGCTTCAACCCGCTTCACCGCTTCGCCCTGGCGTCACGTCCGCCTGTCGGGGGTGGAACAAACCCCGCCGCATGCGTCGGGGACGATCGCCGTTGCCTCGAGGCGCTCGCCGATTGGCCCGCTTCTCGAGCTCGCCCTCGAGCGCTCTGGCCTGTTCGTTCGCCTCAGGGGCAAGTGCTCTGATGCGGAATCGTTCGGCATTTCCTCGAGTGCCTCGAGCGCTTTGCATCGAAACGTGCAACGCCCTCGTTCTCCTCGACTTGCGGCGGACCGCGGGCAGTCCTGGCGCAAGGTTCTCGAGCTCATACCAAACGCTCTCGAGAAGCTCGAGGGACCGGGCGGGGGTCGCACCGGGGACTTTCTCCGCGGGGGTGGGCCTCCGTTCCGTTTCCGTCCGCCCTGATCGATCCGTTGAAACGCGATTGATGCGTTGCGACGCGATTTTCGACTGCTGCGGCCTCGTGCGTTGCAACGGAGCGACATTTCCCGAGTGATGAAACGGAGTTACCGAGATGGCGAGCGGCCTCAGTGTGGACGGGACTCGGACGGAAGCGACGAACGACGAACAAGAGCGACGCGTGACGCCGCGCCACACACCGGCGGCGGGTAATGCGTTGCAACGAACCGCGCGCGCTCTCCTGCGACGTCTGGGCTCGACTGCCCGGACCGCCGGCGACGCGGCCACAACGGAGAGAACAGAGACGATGCACAACCACGAACACGCCGCGGGCCCGCGTCCGGCCGGCGCCCTTATCAACGATGCAATGGCTGAGGTGTCACGCCTCGAGGAAGAGCGCGCGACATTGACTCGAGGCCTCGAAGCGGTGCGACAGGTAGCGGGAGGGCCGGCCTCGATCGATGAGCAACTCGATTCGATCGCCGCGTTGAAACTCGAGCTCGAACGATGCGATCGGGATCTCGAGCGAGCGCGCGAGAGGGTGACGCTCGTCATGGATGCTGCTCTGCCGGCGATCCATGCTGAGAGGCGATCCGCGCTCGAGGCGCTCGAGCCCGAATGCCGAGCGCACGACGCGGAGTTTCTCGCTTCGTGCGCCATCCTCGAAGGGCTGCCGGCGGAGTTTGAGCGGCGGCGCGCCGAGGTGAACAACCATCACGCGGACGTCCTCCAGCGGGGCACCGAGCTTGGTCGGCGCCGCGAGGCACTCACGCTGAGCGGGGGGCGCCCCGTCACGCTCGAGAATCCCGGCGCCGCGGTCGAGTGGAAGCCGCCGTCGGGCGTACTCGTGAGCGGGACAGCCTGGCGACGGTCCGTCGGACTGCTTCGTTCGATCGCCGGCGTGCAACGCGCAACGCTGGTGGTCGACGAAACCTCCGGCGAGGTGCGCAGGATCATGATGATGCCGGGCGGTACCTGGGTGCTCTCAAGCGACGGCGCCTTCACGCACCGTCAGCCATTGACGCCGGAGTCCTCCTCGCCCGCACTGGCGGTCGAGATCGGTTCGGGCCTGCATCGGCGCGAAGTGCCGTCGCGCGACTGACCATGACCGGCGCTATCCCAACGCTCCGAACGGAGCACTCGCCCGTTGCCGGCGCCGGGCGACGCCCGCGGGAGTTCCGCCCGGCGTCGTCCGGCGCGGGTCGCGTCGGTCCTCGCGCCGAGTCATCTCGAGGGATCGTGCGGCATCCTGCCTCGAGGGCGTGTCGATGAGGCCGGACGTCGAAGCGGCGATCGGCGCACGGTGGCGCGCGGTCCTGATTCAAGGAGGGCTGTCGCGCAACGGTCGCTTCTACCCTGCCGACGTGCTCGAGGCGGCCGCGCCGAGGTTCAACGGAGCCCCGGTGTTCGTTGGGCACGGGGCACCCGTCGCGCGGGAACGAGCAACCGTCGGGCGAGTCGTCGACGTGCGCTACGAAGTCTTCACCGATCCGCGCGGTCGCGATTGGCCTCAGGTTGTCGGCACGCTCGAGATTGACGACGCAGAGACGCGCGCGTCACTCCTGGCGTGGCGTCAGATGCGCCGGCGACACCTCGGCGTGTCTGCGGTGATGGTGGTGGACTCGCGATCCCTGACGTGGGACGCGGCGGACGTCTGGACCTGGGTCACGCGAATCACACGCGTGCGATCCGTCGACCTGGTCGACCACCCGGCGGCCGGCGGGAGAGTCCTCGGAATTGTGACCGGAGGACGCGGGCGTGTTTCGCCTGGGGCGCGCGGTCGAATGGCGGCCTGCTGAGGCCGTCGAACAGGGGCGGGGTTGGCCCGCGCTTTTCACTGGAAAGGAAGTGTCTGCTTATGTCCGAACCGACTCAGAAAGCCCACATGAATGACCTCGCGCAGCGCTTGCCTCAGGCACTGGGCGACACCCTTCGGTCGAAGGCGGGGACACCCGCGCCGGCGTCGTCGTCGCAGGCGCCCGACCTCGCACCGGAGCGGTTCCTCAGCTTCGGGCAACAGACGCCAAGCGCCGACCCCGAAAAGTAAGCGATGCGTCGCGCGGTGGCATCACTTCGCGGGCGCGGCATAGGACCAAATCAGTGATCTCGCCGATGACTCCGTTCGTCTCGGAGATGTCGGCGAGAGCACCGATTACTTCCGCCTGCTGGTTGAGTCGTCAGTGTGCTCTGAGCGTTGAGGCACGCCCGATTAACGCTGTGCTGCGCTACTCTCCGTCCAGTTCGACCTCAAGCTCCTCTTCTACCTCGACGGATCCGACTTGCGCCTGCAGTTCAAGGACGGCGGTGCGCAATGGCTCGTAGATCGCGACTTCTTGGCCAACGATCTCGAACGTGACTGCGAGAGTGTAGTGCGCGGACGAATCCGGATCTTTACTCCACCCCTCGTGTCCGACGATCGCAATGCAGAAGTGCTCAGGAAGACTGCTCGATTTCACAACTGCCCAGTCCTTCTGTAACGTGCCGCTACTTCTACGGACATCTCGGACAAAGCCCCAATCCGAGTTCTCGTGCAGTGTCCAAGGAAGTGCGGACCCCGGGAGTGGATCATCTACTTCCACGTCCTGCTCCTTCAAGGCCCGCGTCCGGAAGTCATCCAGGCCTTCACCGAGCCTGCTGCTCTTCCAATCAACCCACGTGGAAAGATAGCGGCGCAACTTTCGGCGTGTCCGGCGCGGCTGCGCGACATAGGAGAGCGTAACCTCGATACGAATCTCAAACTCGTCGCCGGGAGCGCGAAGCGCCAGAGGTACGGGAACCTGGTATATGTGGCCTTCGCGCGCCCTGATAGGCGTCGTACCGTCAGTGATGAGGGTAGCGCGGAAATCCGTATTGACGGTCGCCCGTTGCTCGCTCGGGACACCATAGCCAATCACGCGGATCACGCGCGACACCTCGCGCATCAACAGTTCCCGTCGCTGGGGATCGAGGTCCGGCTGACGAAGCTCCGCCAGCATGTTCTCAGCCCAATCTGGCCACCGGGCAGACTGAGCGACGAGAGCCCGGTACAGCAGTGTTGGTTGTTCCGGCAGGATGGACTGCAAGCTCGCCGCGATCCGGGTCACTTTCGGCGCGGCATACGATGTTCCAACATCATCGCGGTCGAACGCGGGACCGGGCGGGAACATGGTGGACCTGACTAGTTCGGGACACGCCTCGGGGATGCGGCCTCCTTGCACGTCGACAGGTGCGTTGGCAGTCTGGACGAAGTCGCCCCCGAACTCCACGACCTCCGGCTTGATGACGTTCCAAATCGCCGGACCAGAACGCGTAAATGCCGACGGCTGTGCGTGGCCTTGTGCGAACGTAGCCCACCCGTCGCCGGCGAAGTTACCGTAGGAGATCGAACCCACCGTTAGCGCCTGAAGGCTCTGACCGGGGTTGGCCACGCGAGACGATGGCTCGTGCAGGAAATCGGGATATGGACGACCGGCCTCAATGTGGTTCTTCACGCCGGGAAGTGGCGCCGGACTGTCAGTGAAGAGATTTCCTGAGCTTTGGATCACGAGCACGTCGTCGGCAGCGCTCAGAGCGTCAATTTCTGCTGCCCATGACGACATATAACGCAGCCGGCAAGCGCTCTTTGCATTGATGGAATGGTTGAAGATCCGCGTGTGGCGCGGGCCATGCCGAAAATGCTCCACGGCGAGACGGACGGCCTCCGGGGGAAAGAGCGCCTCCGGCATCATGTTATGCCCGTCGAGAACGCGAGCATTTTGTATCCAGAACGGTAACTGTGGAGCGCCCTGCTTAATCAGAACCTCACCGTAGAGAATCGCGCCCGCCACCCGCGTTCCGTGCCCGCCAGGCCGCACAAAGTCGCCCACGTCGTTTGCTGCCACGCCAGGGAGGAAGCACCGCGACGTAGGCTGGTCTATCGCGGGCTGCAGGAAGCGATGACCCTCTTGTATGCCGCTGTCGATGACACAGACGGCAGGCGCGTCAACCGGCGGCGGTTGTGGCGCAATATCTGGCTCCCCCTCGCCGCCAGGACGCGGTTCGCGCTCAGGCCGCACGATCTCCTCTGGCTCGACCACCTCGAAGATGTACGGGTAGTTGAGGACGAAGTCCTTCAGGCCGCGACCGCTGATTCGAACACGAATTGTGAAGCTGTCGGGAAGAACCGCCGTTTCGTAGGCCGCGCGGTCAATATTGTGCAGAATGTCGCCGCCATAACCGTGAATGAAGCTTTCAACTTCGGTCTCGCGGTCCATCTTAGTCTCGTCCCACGCCGTATATGCCGCGCTGCGCGCCTCCGCCCACTCCGCGGACTTTCGTGCCCAGGTTGCGTCGGTATCGCGTTTGCCACGGTTGGGCTGCGCAGGAATTTCCTCCGTGCCCACACAGGCGATGCCGACGTCGACGACGTAGTCCTGAGCGTTGTCGAGTGTGGGCCAGCGGTCGAACAATCCTTCGGATAGCAACCGACGGAGCCGCTCGGTTTGGTCGGGATCGTCGTAGAGCCGATGAACACTCGCTACCGTCGCGGAGCCGTGGATCTGGACTGCGAACGCGTTCACCATATCCGTGAACGGCTTGAGAGCAACGTCCTCAGAAGCAACGATGACGTAGCCCTCCTCCTGCTCGCCGACGATCTCAAAAGCGAATCGCTTCCGCAGTTCGTCGAGGTCCAAATCGGGATCAACCTGCAGGAGGAGAGGAACGCCGGGCGGTATCGTCGGCAGTGCCTCTGCCTCTCTGGCCTCACGACGCTGCTGCCATTGAGCCGATACGCCTTGCGCGGATTGATTCAGCTCCTGACTATGTTGAGCTCGGCGGATGGCTTTGTTAGCTCTGGTCTGTGGCGACGTCTTTCCGCCACCCCGCAATTTCGCCGGACCGCGATAGCGCAGCAGCAGTGGCAGGTGCTTGAAATCGTGACCATTCGGCATGATCAGCGGCCCTCGGCGACGTCACGCGCTCGCTGCAAATCTTCGATCGCTCGCAACAGGTGTTGTTCCCGGACGGCTTGCCCTCCGACCAGCACCGCAGCCTTAGCAGCATCCTGCGCGGCCTTGACGACGGTGGCAGCGGAGGCACCGTCAAGCCGCGACACCATTCCGGACCAGTCGATGGGCTCGTCGATCTTGATCGAGGACAGTGTCATGCGGAGCAGCTTCTCGATCTGCTCGCGCCCAGGTAGGGGCACAAAGAACACATCGTCGAAACGACGGAATAGTGCCGCATCAAGCGACGCCTCGACGTTCGTCGTTGCTACAAGAAGGCCGGGAGCGTCGTACTCCTCCATTAATTGCAATAGTGTATTGACGATACGCGATGCCTCGCCAATGTCGCGCGTGTTCGTCCGCGACCGGGCTATGAAATCACACTCGTCCAGTAGCAACACGCAAGGCTTTTCCTGCGCTGCAACAAAGATTGCTCGCAGATTTGCGGCGGACTCCCCGAAGAACGAAGACAAGAGCGCGTCGAAACGCACCTTCATCAAAGGAAGCCCAGTGTTCCAAGCGAGGCGCTTCGCGCCGAGCGACTTCCCGCAGCCCGGCGGACCATAGAGCAAAATCGTGCGCCGATGTTTCAAGCCATAGGCGCCCAAGCGTTCGCGCGCCGCATACTCAGACTCGATTCGGGCAAATCGCTCCTCTGTCTCGGCAGGGAGCACCATGTGATGCTCAAGGACGTCCGGCGCGAACATGGCCGCCAGCGACTCGCCATGACGACGGCTGAGCGGGAGCTCCTTCAATGTCTTGTCGACTGGCAGGCGCACCGGATCTTGCGCCGGACGATGCCGCGGCCGCCGCAAAATCGAATCGAGTTCATCGGCCAGTTTGCCGTGTCCCGTTCGTCGCTCGTCGTCGACGATCTTCGTGGCAAGCCGTTCGAGATCCTCCTGCGATCCATCGGCAATCGCGCGCACTACCCGCCTGATGATGTTCGCGTTCACAAGGACCTCTCTAACCTACGGCTAGTGTGTGGCATCGGCGCGGTCATGCTCCAGCTTCCTGCGGCACCGACGTTTGGCGCTGCGCAGTTTTGTGGCCCGCGAGCACGTAGTGCCAGCGGCCGTCTCTGCGCTCGGTTCTAATGTCGTGCCCGCGCTCACGGAGAGCATTCACGTAACGCGAGACGGTTGGAATCGACACTCCAAGTTGCGCTGCCAGCAACGGTGTAGAAAACCTTCCGGAGCGAATGAGGCGCACGACGTCGGTCAGGCGCTTTTCGATTTCACGGGACCGCTGATACATCGATGTCTCCTCAGCATATCTATCGGCTAATGATAGACTTAACTCCTCAGCTTGACCAGCTCTCGCGCCGCGCTTCATGTTGGCGACCCATGCGTATGCTTCCCGTCCGGTTAACGACGTCTCGCCCATAACAACTTCCGGTGTCAGCTTCTCGCTCGTCGGCGAACCCAGTGTTCGGGCGGCGACCGTTTCCCGCGAGGCCGTCGTTCCACGGCGTAACTTGGCGGAGCGGTGTTTCAGCCCTGCCGCGCAACGCATCTCAATGCATTGCTCGGCTCCAATTCGAGGCCGGGGGCCACTCGGGTAGGCGCACAGCGCCGGGCGGGCTCACAACGCATGGCGTCGACATTCCGCGAGTGACCCCACGGTCACTTGAGAACTGAACTTGCGGCAATTCGGCTTTGCCGCTCAGACTGTCACCTGAACAATAACGAAACCGGCCTGGCCCGCCCGTCCGAAGCGCGTCGCCGGGCTTCAGCACGTGCTGAATGAAAGCCTTCTGACCGGACGTTGGGCGCAGTGTGCGGTGTCCCCTCTTGTCGACTGCACCAAGGAGAGACGATGGGCGCGACGGTTATGGAGTTCCAGCGACAGGCGCAGACCCGTTCGACAGTCGAACAGTCGTCGTATAGGCCACTGCCGCTGTGGTTCCACGAACTCCTCGAGTGCGTCGGTGACGTGGACCGGCGCGCTTTGCTCGCCGCAGGCTTCGAATGTGGCCTCGACGGCGCCCTCGAGAGGCTACTCGCCCTTGGTGCGGCTCCTGGGCGTTCGCTCGATGCGCGAGCGTTACTCGCTGCCGGCTACGACCTCGGGTCATCATGGATGGCCGGAAGGTGACTACCGCGCAGGACCGCCTAGCGACCGCGCGGAGCCGCTCGCGACTTCGTCGCGGCGGCTTGTAGGCGAGCCGGAGTCCCGTCGCTACGGTAAGTCGACGAAGGTTCCCGGTCGAGGAGCTCAGGCGGGCCGACCGGTCGGTCGGGGCGATTGATGAAGCAAAATCACGTGACCGTACGTTGGGAGACGCGAAACCTGAGGGCCGGCTCAGAGTCCGAATGGGCCGCTCCGCAGTTGCTTCGCTCGGTCTTTCCCAACGAGCCAATCAAACCAGCCTCGACCAGCGGGCGAAAGAGCGTTGAACCGGGAAACGAACATGGCCGATTCGGCAATAGCGATAGCGGCGCAGATCGCGCGCTGTCGTTCCATGAACCGGGAGAGAGTGCCGGGGCTCATATCGTCGACAGGCGGGGCCGGAGCGCCCGCGACCGCAGTCTCCCCAGGATGAACGTCGCCGCTCAGATTTCCGTGCTGGGTCTTGAGATCCTCGATCGCATTTGCCGCGAGTCCGGAAGGCTCGAGCGTCATGACCTCGGCGGCGTAATTGAGGTAGTACGAGAGCTCTCGGTGTGCGGCAAATGCCAGCGGACGCAGTGTGTCGCGTTCAAATGCGTGCCGGGGAGATTTGACTCGCTCAGCCCATTCTCGAGGATGGTCGGTGAAGTACAACGTCCAGGCCGATACTTCGATGAGCCGACGCAGTTCCGTGCTGGCTGCCACCGTCTGACCGAAGCAGATCAGCACCGGGATTTTTCTCGCGATTCCTGAGGCTGCCGTGAGCTTGGGGGTCTCGGACACGCTGAGCTCGTTCAGCACGACGCTAGTCGCCAGCGTGATTTTGAAGATTGCTCGGAATGAGTCGCTCTTCGCGAGGTCCCCGCACAGATCGGCCGCTATGGCCGCGGCGTCGCTCAGGTAGTCGGCAACATCACTCTTGAGCTGCGCCGAGTGCGGGAGGACGCCCATTAGCCTTTGATGACGGACAACCAACCAGCGGTTTGGCCGTCGCTGGCTAGGCGTGCCACGTAGTCTTCGAATCGCTTCGTAGACTCCGGTCGTTTCGCGACAGCCTTGGCGACTGTACGTGCCCACTTGGTCCGCGACTGCCGGGCGTCGTAACGTGCCGAAACTTTGGTCGCTCTGAGGACAGTGACGATCGACGCCGTCGAGGGAAAAAGTTCCCGATCGAGGAGTGTTTCGTAGATTCGACGCTCCCGAAGCTTCAACGCGTCGCCCGATTCCTCACCCGGAGCCGCCTTTGACGGTCCCGGAGTGGAATCTCCGCGAGCCTCCTCAGCGAGAAGATACAGTGCCTTCCTGAGGCTCTCCGAGGCCAAGTCGCTTTCGCTGGCGGCTAAAAGGGAGTCGGCGTCGAACTCTGCCAGCAGCTTGTACAGCGCCGAAAGGACGAGATAATCCTTGCTGGTTTTCTTCGTCATCCCACTCCGTTCACTGAGTCTTTAGCTGAGCAATCCGCCGCATCATCTCACGATATACAAACGACACGCTCGCCTTTAGATCGTCCCGCGCGTACTTCGTCTGGTACACCGGAGTCTGGTCCTGTACCGCGCGGATGAACGTCGGGGAGTAATCCAGGCGCGCAGTGAAGACGTGGGAGCCGAGGGTAATCGCCTGCGCCGCAACGTCGTTCATGCACTCGGTCTCCACCGCTGAGTTTCCGCGAACTTGCGTGAACACGATTCCCAAATCGCGAACGTTGTTCGGATCGTGCGAGGCGGCCCTGAACTGCTCTACGGTGGATTGCAGGTTTGCAAAACCGAGGATCGAAAACCGGTCCGGCCGGACCGGAACTAGAAAGAAGTTCGATGCCGTGAGCGCCATCGTCGTCAGAACTGAATCGGTCGGCGCGCAGTCGATGAAGATCAAGTCGTAGTCTTCCCGGAGTTCCTGAAGGAGTTTCTCGAGTTTGTACTCCATCTGGGCCGGGTTCTTCACGACATGACCGAGCGCTAGTTCGGAAGGAAGGAAATCGAAGTAGCTCGCGGTTCCCTTCTTTAGTTTGACGATGCGTTTCCGCGCGGCAACGGGCTTCTTCTTCGCCTTCAGTTCGAGGCGCGGTGAATCAATCAGGATGTCGGCAATCGTGCCGTTGTTTTTCTGGTGCGTCTGCCAGTCCCGGAAGTCCATGAGGTACTGCGAGGCATTGAACTGGGGATCCAGGTCGATCAGGAGGACTCGCTTCTTGCCGTGCGTGTAGGCGTAGTACGCCAGATTGACCGCGAGCGTCGTTTTGCCGACCCCGCCTTTCATGTTCAGAAGTGCAATGCAGTCGCTCAACCTGCCCTCCTCAGAACACCCCGGACCCGCGATCAAAAAAAGGGCGCCGCATGGCGCCCTTCTTCGTTTCTCCGAATGCGTTGCAATCTGGTTGCAATCGCTTTTGCGAAAAGTGGTCGGGGCGAGAGGATTCGAACCTCCGACCCCTCGGTCCCGAACCGAGTGCTCTACCAGGCTGAGCCACGCCCCGACAGGCGAAGTGTTGAGCAGGTGCTGCAGCGGCCCGGGTGGCCGCTCGCTCGAAGCGCTATCTTAGCGCAACTTCTGTTTCGAAAGATATCTTTTCGACCGCTGCCAGGGCATCGTGCGCGGTCAGGTCCGGCTGCAGCGGCGTGATGGAGACATACCCGTCGCGCACGGCCTGGTAGTCCGAACGGTCGTGCGGCTCCCATTCGTTCTGCCCTTCGTCGATCCAGAAGTACGGCCGCCCCTTCGGATCGTCGCGCACGAGCACTTCCGTCACATGGTTGCGCCGGGCCTGCACGGTCGTGCGGAACCCCTTCGGAGTGCCGCGGGGCACGTTCACGTTGAGGAAGGTGAACGGCGGCAGCGGCTTCTCGAGCATCGCCATCGCGACGGCCGCTGCGGCCCGGGCCGCGTAGCTGAAGTCGTAGTCCTCGCGCGTGCGCGCCAGCGACACCGCCAGTCCCGGAATGCCCAGCAGCGCGGCTTCGAGTGCACCTGCCACCGTGCCCGAATAGGTCACGTCGTCGCCCAGGTTGTAGCCCTTGTTGATGCCTGACACGACCAGGTCGGGCAAGGTGCCCCTGTAGATCTGCGTGACCGCGATGTTCACGCAGTCGGTCGGCGTGCCGTCGACTCCGTAGATGTTCTCGCGGATGTGCTCGAGGCGAAGCGGCCGCCGCAGCGTGAGCGCGTGCCCGATGGCGCTCGCTTCCTCGGTGGGAGCCACCACCGTAATCTCGCCGAGCGGCGCCAGCGCCAGCGCCAGGCTCAGGATTCCCTGCGAACGATACCCATCGTCGTTGGTGACCAGGATCTTCGGCATGCGGACTTCCGATTGTATCAGCGGCGCACCAGGGCGAACAGGAGCGCGGTGGCGAGCAGGGCGAGCACGGCGCCGGTGCCGAATGCGACCGGCGCACCCCAGGTTGTCCAGAGCACGCCGAACAGCACGCTGGCGAGGAGCGAGCCCACGCCGAGCACGGCGTTGTACAGGCCGAAGGCGAAGCCACGCGAACTCGGCGGAGCGAGGTCGGCCACCAGCGCCTTCTCCGTGCCTTCCGCGAAGCCGAAGTAGAACCCGTAGACCAGGAACCACGCGAGAAGGGACGGAAGCGTGGTGGCTGCGGCAAAGCCGACGTACACCGCCGCGTAGACGCACCAGCCGACCGCGATGACCGCTCGGCGACCGACCCGATCGGACCAGCCACCGGCCACGACCGAGACCGACGCCTTCACCGCGTGCAGCCCCGCCCACATGAGCGGCACGTAATGTGGTGAACCGGCAGCCTCGGTGAGCCTGAGCAGCAGGAACGCATCCGTGGAGTTGCCCAGCGTGAAGAGCGCGAGCACGAACAGGAAGGCGGTGAGATCACCCGGCAGCGGCCCGGGATCGGCGGGCAGTGCCGCGGGGGGCTGCCCAGGCCCGCGTGCCCCTCGCGCAGGCTCCCGAACGAGCAGGATGAGCCCGATGGCGATGAGTCCGGGAACGATCGTCAGAGCGAAGAGTGTCCGGTACTCGCCGGGATAGAGGTAGAGGAACACCGTGGCGAGCACCGGACCGACCACCGCGCCAGCGTGATCCATGGCCCGATGAAATCCGAAGACGAGTCCGCGCATTGACGGGCTCGCCTCAGCCGCCAGCAGGGCGTCACGCGGCGCGCTCCGAACGCCCTTGCCCACCCGGTCCACGATGCGGATGGCAAAGACCTGCGCCCACGTCTGCGTGATGGCGATGAACGGGCGGGCCAGCGAGGAGATGGAATAGCCGGCGAGCACGAGCGGCCGCTTGTGCGTCCAGCGGTCGGCTACGCGGCCCGACCAGACCTTCAGCACGCTGTTGACGGCCTCGGCCGCTCCCTCGATGACGCCGAGGGACACGGCCCCTGCGCCGAGCACCTGGGTCAGGAAGAACGGCAGCAGCGGATAGATGGCCTCGGTCGCCGAATCGGTGGCGAGGCTCACCCACCCGAGCAGCCAGACGGTGCGCGGAAGCTGCGCGAGGCGGTCAGCGACGCTCGAACGGCGCCACCGGACCATTGCGCACCGTGGTCACGAAGATCCGGTTCGCGGAGTCGCCACGCTCGCGGTACACGGGAAAGTCGTTGAACGAGCCAGCCTGCTCGAATCGCGCCACGTCGAGCGGCACCGCGCGGCCCGCCGAGTACCACCGGCTTCCCTGGTAGCTGATCCAGAGCCCATCCTCAGCCTGTGGGGTGGACAGGACGCCGTTGCCGAGGTTGAGCTGACTGGGAGGCAGTGCACGGTTGCTGGGCGGAATCATCACGGCACCCACCGGCGCGAACGTGTCCGGCGCCACGTCGCCGCCTGGCAGCGACGTGGCACTGGCCGCCGCCCTGCCTCGCGCTTTCCGCACGGGCGCGAGCCCGCTCACACGCGGCAGGTAGGAAGGACCTTCTCGCCGCGCAGCCGACACCTCGACATCGCGCTCGATCGGGAACGACGGTGTACGCGAGCCGACCGTGCCGGCAAGCTCGCCCTCGCGCCTACGCTCGTACGGCTGCATGCGTGCGCCGCCGACCGGCACATACACGATCGAGTACGGCTCCAGCGTCACATCGGCGTACAGCGGCACCCCCTCGTAGAGGCCTGTGCGCACCATCACCTTGCCATCGAAGAAGACGGCCGCGCCAGCCGGATAGTAGAAGTTGCCGGCGTGGAAGATCGGCTCGCCAGCCCTCTGCCACGGCGCATTCGCGGCGGTCACGGCCGGCGGCGCCGTCTCGTGCCGGTAGACCTGCGCGCCGGCGGCAATCGGCGCGAGCGCGACGGTGATGATCATCGTGCGGAGCACGGCGGTTCTCATGGGGAGCCTCCACGGCGACGATACAACAACTCCGCCACGCTGCAACGCCCACGCGCACTCTCAATTCTGTAATCGGCACGGCGCTTGCGGCTGCTCCGCTCGTGGCCGTGACACCGAGGCAGCTCAGGAGCACGATGCGCCGCGTCTTCGGGCTCGCGCAGTTCAGGCCGGGGCAGGAAACCGTCGTGCGTGCCGTGCTCGAGGGCCGCGACACGGTGGCGATCATGCCGACAGGGAGCGGCAAGTCGCTCTGCTACCAACTCCCCGGCCTCCACCTGCGCGGCACGACGATCGTGATCTCTCCGCTCATTTCCCTGATGAAGGACCAGACCGACAAGCTCGCCGGCCTTGGCGTCGACGTGGCACAGGTGAACAGTGCGCTGCCGGCCGGTGCTGCCGACGAAGCCGTGGCGCGCATCCGGAATGGCCACTCGGAGTTCGTGATCGTCACACCCGAACGGCTGGTGAGCCCGGCGTTCCTCGACACGCTGGCATCCAACCACATCGACTTCGTAGTGGTGGACGAGGCGCACTGCGTCTCGCAGTGGGGGCACGACTTCAGGCCGGCCTACCTCGAGGTGGGGGCGGCGCTCGAACGCCTCGGGCACCCTCCGGTCCTGGCGCTGACCGCCACCGCCACCAACGATGTCGTGGCCGACATCGTCTCGGTTCTTGGCCTGCGCGATCCGGTCGTCGTGAACACCGGCATCTACCGCTCGAACCTCCATCTGTCAGTGGTGCGGACGCCGAACGACACCGAGAAGCGGATGCGCCTGATCGGCTACGTGCGTGGCGCCACCGGAATCGGCATCGTCTACGTCGCCACGATCAAGGATGCCGTGGCCGTGCATCACGAGCTGCGGGTGGCCGGCGTGGAGGCGGCGGTGTATCACGGCCGTGTGGCTGCTGGCGAACGGCGGGAGACGCAGGAGGCCTTCATGCGGGGGCGGGTGCCCGTGATGGTAGCGACGAATGCGTTCGGCATGGGTATCGACAAGCCGGACATCCGGTTCATCGTGCACGACAGCCTGCCCGGGTCCCTCGAGGCGTACTACCAGGAACTGGGACGCGCGGGGCGCGACGGCGACCCGGCCGACGGCGTGCTGCTGTTCCGGCTGGAGGATCGCCGCGTGCAGACGTACTTCATCGGTACGCGCCACCGCGGCACGAAGACCCGTATCGAGCGCAGGAACATGGACGCGGGAGCGCGGGCGGCCGCGCTCGAGGCTGCCAGGGTGAGGCGGCTTCGCGACGAGGAGAAGCTCGAGCGGATGATGCTGTACGGACAGTCTGCTGTATGCCGTTGGAAGCTCCTGCTCGACTATTTCGGCGAGGAGGGCGTGGAGCCGGACTTCCGCTGCGGCTCGTGCGACAACTGCGTCGAGCCGCTGGAACGCCGCCTCGGCCTCGACGATCAGGAGCCGGTTCCCATTCCGTGACATGTCCCACGGTCGAGGCGGACGGGAGGACGCTTGCACCCCGGGGTACACTGGATCCGAAAGCAGGATCCACGCACATGGCGAACCTTGCCGATGTGCTCGCGCGGGAAACCCGCGAGGGCGAGCTCTACGAAACACTGCCCGACGGGCGTCTCCGCTGCACGGCCTGCGGGCATCGGTGTCCCCTTCCGAACGGCGCCCTTGGGGTGTGCAAGGTGCGCTTCAATCGCGACGGCCGCCTGCTGGTCCCCTGGGGCTACGTCGGCGGCGTCCAGTGCGACCCCATCGAGAAGAAGCCATTCTTCCACGCGTATCCTGGTGCACTCGCCTACAGCTTCGGCATGCTCGGCTGCGACCTGCACTGCGGCTATTGCCAGAACTGGGTCACCTCGCAGGCGCTGCGCGACCCGGCGGCCGTGTCGCCGCCGCTCGAGGCGTCGCCCGAGGCGCTGGTTGCCGAGGCCCTGCGGCAGCGAGCACAGGTCCTCGTCAGCACCTACAACGAACCGTTGATCACCAGCGAGTGGGCGGTGGAGATCTTCCGGCAGGCACGGGCCGTCGGCCTGTCGACGGGGTTTGTCTCGAACGGCAACGGTACGCCGGAGGTGCTGGACTACCTGCGGCCATGGATCGACCTGTACAAGGTGGACCTGAAGAGCTTCGACGATCGGCATTACCGCGAACTCGGTGGGCGCCTGCAGCCGATCCTCGACACGATCACACGGCTCCACCGGATGGACGTCTGGCTCGAGATCGTCACCCTGCTCATCCCCGGGTTCAACGACAGCGACGATGAGCTGAAGCGGCTGACGGGGTTCGTTGCGGGAGTCTCGCCGGATATCCCATGGCATGTCACAGCCTTTCATGGCGACTACCGGATGACCGAACCGGGCAGCACGACGGCCGAGATGCTGCTGCGTGCATCGGCAATCGGCCGCGCATCCGGCCTCCGGTACGTCTATCCAGGCAACCTGCCGGGCCAGGTTGGCGACGAAGAGTCGACCCACTGCACAGGCTGCGGCAAGACGCTGATCAACCGTGTCGGCTATCACATCCGGGCCTACGCGCTCACGCCAGAGGGGCGCTGTCCCGACTGCCGGACAGCCCTCCCCGGCCGGTGGAGTACGCAGTTCGACGGGCAGATCGCATCCTCGCCATTCCTGCCCGGGTCGCGCGCGCGGCTGCTGGTCCGCTAAGGCCCACCTGAAGCCCGAAGTCGGGCGCCCAATGCCTGTACAATCGCAGTGCACCCATGCTTCCTGACCGCCACCAGCGCCCGCTGCGCAACCTCAGGCTCTCGGTCACCGACCGGTGCAACCTCAGGTGTGCCTACTGCATGCCCGAGATGGACTACGTGTGGCTGCCGCGCGAGGACATGCTTCACTTCGAGGAGATCAGCCGCCTCGTCGACGTCTTCATGAGTCTCGGCGTGAACCACATCCGGCTCACCGGCGGTGAACCGCTGCTCCGTCGCGACCTGGGCACGCTGGTCGACATGCTGGCCGGTAAGGAAGGACTCAACGACCTGGCGCTGACGAGCAACGGCATCCTGCTCGCCGACCAGATCGAGGAACTGAAGGCCGCAGGGCTCAGGCGGGTCACCGTCTCCCTCGACACACTCCGTCCGGACCGCTTCGTCAAGCTGGCCCGCTTCGACGAGCTGACCCGGGTCAAGCGCGGAATCGAGGCGGCCTCGCGCGCCTACGGCCGGGTGAAGCTCGACACGGTGGTCATCCGTGGCGTGAATGACGACGAACTGGTCGACCTCATCGAGTACGGCCGGACGGTCAACGCCGAGGTCCGGTTCATCGAGTACATGGACGTGGGCGGCGCCACGAAGTGGTCCTGGACGGATGTCGTGCCGCGGCGCGAGATGCTCGAGCGGCTGGCCGCGCATTACGGCGACCTCCGGGCCGTGGACGATTCGTCATCGGCCCCGGCCGATCGCTACACCCTGCCAGACGGCACGGTGTTCGGGATCATTTCCTCGACGACCGAGCCGTTCTGCAGTTCGTGCGACCGCAGCCGGCTCACTGCAGACGGCATGTGGTACCTCTGCCTCTACGCGACGCGCGGCATCGACCTGCGCGCTGCACTGCGCGGGGGCGCAAGTGTCGACGACCTCAAGGCCATCATCACGGAAGGCTGGTCGGCACGCGAGGACCGTGGTGCCGAAACCCGCCTCGCCCTGGGCGAGCGTCGGGCCTTCGTCCCGGTATCCACGCTCAAGCGCAACCCGCACCTCGAGATGCACACGCGCGGAGGCTAGGCGGCACGGCGGGCAAGGCTGGCCGGGCGGGCCGGACTGTGCTCAGCCCGACCTGCCCAGCCGGCCCCACCTGTCGTCTATCCGACTAGTGCGCCACGGCCGGCGCACAGTACTTCGCAAACGCCGCCTGGAGATCGGACGCAATCTCGAGCGGGCCACGTCCCTCGATCTGGTGCCGCTCCATCATGTAGACCAGCTTGCCGTCCTGAAGGAGCGCGATGGACGGCGAGGACGGCCGGACACCCGTGAAGTACCCGCGTGCGCGATCGGTGGCCTCCATGTCGAACCCGGCGAAGACCGCCGTGAGTCGATCAGGGCGGGCGCCATGCCGGAGGGCCAGCGCAATGCCCGGACGCGCCTTGCCGGCGGCACAGCCGCAGACCGAGTTCACCACCACCAGCAACGTGCCCTTCGTGTTCTGCACCGCGTCGTCCACGGCGTCTGGTGTGCGCAGTTCTTCGAATCCGAGGTCAACCAGTTCCGCGCGCATCGGCGCGACAAAGAATTCGGGATAAGCCATCCCCGGATTCTAGCAGGGCCACCGCCCGACTCGATCGTCGACGGGCGTCAGACGCGGTCCGGGCCGGCTGGGCAGGACATTCACCGCTGGCGGCGGACCGGCTCCGGGTGTATCGTGCAGCCCGTACCAGGCTCAGGGCAGGCCTGACGCCCGGTCGTGGCTGAGTTCGGCACAAGGTTTGATGACGGCGAGGCCCCATGACGGCTCCCGGTCACGTGCTGATCGTCGAGGACGATGCGGATACGCGCGACATGCTGGTCACGCTGATCCGGAGCGAAGGTTACCTGGCTGTTGCGGCCGAGGATGGCCTCGAGGCGTTGCACCTCCTGCGTACGGTGCGGCATCGGTCGCCCACCACGCCTTGCCTCGTCCTGCTCGACCTCCGGATGCCGAGGCTCGGGGGGCACGAGTTCCGCCGCGCCCAACTGGCCGACCCGATTGTCGCCAGTGTGCCGGTCGCGATCATGTCCGGCGCGGTGGACGCTTCAGAATGGGCGCGTGAACTTGGTGCCGTGGCCACGCTTACCAAGCCGCTCGATGTGGATGGCCTGCTCGAAATCGTCCGCCATCACTGCAGCCCCATGCCCCGGCAGTAGCCCTGCTCATGGCCGGGCTCCGACCCACGTAGATACTGCACGCTGCACGCGCCACCGTCGCGTCGTCGTACGCCCCCCGACGGCCGGGACCGAGCTTCCCGTTGCGAATGGCCGTATTCCATATGTTCCGCAGGCAGCGGCGTCCGGCATACCGGTTGCTCCCCTCATGGCCGAGCCGCGCAGGTCACCATGCATCACACATCCACGCCCATGGACGATGCGTTCGAGCGGTTGCAGCGATTGCTCCTCGCCATGCGCACCGGTGACGACCTGGTCATCCGCGACGCCTCGCGACTGTCGGGGTTGTCCGAGCACACCTGCCGCTCCATTCTGGAGGGGCTCGCCAGGGCCGGCCTGATGGCACGGTGCGAGGGCGATCGGTTCGTGAGGGTGAGCACCGTGTGAGCGGCGAACTCGCCGCCAGCGCCTGCGACCCGCCCTACTGCCGTGGCAGGACGCCCGCGTCGCGAAGTCGATCGCCCACGGCGGCAAGCACGGCGGGGTCTTCGATGGTGGCGGGCACCGCGTAGTCCTGCCCATCGGCGATCTTCTTCATCGTGCCCCGCAGGATCTTGCCCGAGCGGGTCTTCGGCAGGGCGCTGACCACCAGGGCCGTCCTGAAGCATGCAAAGGCGCCGATGCTGGTTCGTACACGGTCCACGAGTTCGGCGGCGATGTCCGCTTCGCCTCGTGACACGCCAGCCTTGAGCACGACGAAGCCGATTGGGACCTCGCCCTTCAAGTCGTCGGCATGGCCCACGACAGCGCACTCAGCCACGTCGGGATGCGAGGCCAGGACCTCCTCGATGCCGCCGGTCGAGAGCCGGTGGCCCGCCACGTTGATGATGTCGTCGACGCGGCTCATCACGTAGAAGTAGCCGTCGGCGTCGCGGTACCCGGCGTCACCGGTCAGGTAGTACCCCTTGAAGCGGTTCAGGTACGACTTCTCATACCCGGCGTCGTTGTGCCACAAGGTCGGCAGCGCTCCAGGCGGGAGCGGCAGCCGGATCACGATGTTGCCTATCTCGTCGGCACCCAGTTCGTGCCCGTCGTCGCCCAGTACCCGGATGTCGTAGCCGGGCACGGGACGGGTCGGCGAGCCTGGCTTCACGGGCTGCAGCGCAATGCCCGCGCAGTTCGCAATCGCCGGCCATCCCAGTTCGGTCTGCCACCAGTGGTCCAGCACCGGGATGCCAAGCCGGTCGGATGCCCACCGCAGGGTGTCCGGATCGCAGCGTTCGCCGGCAAGGAACAGCAGCCGGAGCGACGCCAGGTTGTAGTGGCGCATCCGCGCGCCGGCCGGGTCTTCACGCTTGATCGCGCGGAACGCCGTGGGCGCCGTGAACAGCACATTGACACCGTGCTGCTCGCACACGCGCCAGAACGCGCCCGCATCGGGCGTCCCCACCGGCTTGCCCTCGTAGAGGATGGTGGTGGCGCCGTGGATGAGCGGCCCGTACACGATGAAACCGTGACCAACGGTCCACCCGATGTCCGATGCCGCCCAGAACACCTCGCCCGGACCAACGCTGAACACCCGTTCCATGGCGTACTTCAGCGCCACCGCGTGCCCCCCGTTGTCGCGGACCACCCCCTTGGGGATGCCGGTCGTGCCCGAGGTGTAGTGGATGTACAGCACGTCGGTGCTGGCCACCGGCACGCAGTCCACCGGTTCGGCGTCCGAGACGAAGACTGACCAGTCGAGGTCTCGACCGTCCATCAGCGTGGCGGTCACCTGCGGCCGCTGCAGCACGACACACCATTCGGGCTTGTGCTCGGCCAGGTCGATCGCCTGGTCCAGCAGCGGCTTGTAGGGAATGACCCGCGAGGGTTCGATGCCGCAGGAGGCCGTCAGCACCATTCGCGGCTTCGCATCGTCGATGCGGGTGGCGAGTTCGCGAGCGGCGAAACCGCCGAAGACCACGGAGTGAATCAGGCCAAGCCGCGCGCACGCCAGCATGGCGAACACGGCCTCGGGCACACCGGGCATGTAGATGATGACCCGGTCGCCCTTGTTCAGGCCCTGCGCAGCCAGGGCGCCGGCCAGCGTCGACACCTCGGTGAGCAATTCGTCGTAGGTGCAGGTGCGGACCGTGCCGGTGACCGGACTGTCGTAGATGAGGGCGGCCTGCGACCCGCGCCCCCGGAGGACATGCCGGTCGACGGCGTTGTAGCAGGTGTTGAGGATGCCGCCAGTGAACCAGCGATGGAACGGTGGCCGCGAGTCGTCGAGGACGCGATCCCAGCGCCGGAACCAGGTGATACCCGCGGCCGCCTCGGCCCAGAACTCCTCGGGCTGTGCGAGCGACCGCGCGTGGGCCGACAGGTACTCGTCAGTCACGGTGAGCCTCCGACGGAGGGTGCGTGACCGCCCTCACGCGGTCACGACGCGATCAGGCCCGAAGGGCCGTGAGCAGCTTGGTGACCGTCTGCTGTGCGTCGCCGAACAGCATCACGGTGTTCTCCTCGTAACAGAGGGGGTTGTCCACACCCGCATAGCCGGCGTTCATGCTCCGCTTCAGCATGACCACCTTGCCGGCCTTCCAGGCTTCGAGCACCGGCATGCCCCAGATCGGGCTGTTCGGGTCGGTCTGTGCGCTCGGGTTCACGATGTCGTTCGCCCCGATGACCAGCACGGCGTCGGTCTCCGGGAAGTCCTCGTTGATGTCTTCCATCTCGAAGACGATGTCGTACGGGACGTCGGCCTCCGCCAGCAGGACGTTCATGTGGCCGGGCAGTCGGCCGGCCACCGGGTGGATGGCGTAGCGTGCCTTCACCCCGCGCTTCGCCAGCTCGTTGGTCAGGTCGCGCACCGAATGCTGCGCACGGGCCACGGCCATGCCGTAACCAGGGACGATGATGACGGAACGCGACTGGCGGAGCAGGTCGGCCACCTGGTCGACACTCGCTTCGGTGACGGTGCCGGTGACCGCGGCGGCGCCTGCCGAAGGCTTCGCGCCGGCGTCGGCGCCGAAGCCACCGAACACGACGTTCCAGATCGAGCGGTTCATCGCGTGGCACATGATGAACGACAGGATCGCGCCCGAGGAACCCACGAGGGCACCGGTGATGATGAGCAGGTCGTTCGACAGCATGAAGCCGGCTGCCGATGCCGCCCAGCCCGAGTAGGAGTTCAGCAACGACACGACCACGGGCATGTCGCCGCCGCCGATGGCCATCACGAGGTGGACGCCCAGCAGGCTGGCGATGACGGTCATCACGCCAAGCCACGGCATCCCGCTGGTGCCCTCGGCTCCGACGAACAGGACGGCCAGAACCACCATCGCCAGTGCGGCCACGGCGTTCAGGCCGTGGCGGGCCGGCAGCAGGAGCGGCTTGCTGCCGATGCTGCCGCGCAGCTTCAGGAAGGCGATGACCGAGCCGGTGAACGTGACGGCCCCCACCAGTACGCCGACGAAGATCTCGCCGAGGTGGACGCCGCGACCGGCCATCTCCTCGTGGCCCACCACCAGGTAGTTCGCGTAGCCTACCAGCACCGCGGCGAGGCCGACGAAGCTGTGGAGCACCGCCACCAGTTCCGGCATGGCGGTCATGGCCACGCGCGACGCCAGCACAGCGCCGACCGCGCAGCCGATGGCGATGACGACAGCGAGCAGGCCGAGCGAACTGCCGGAGAGCCCCGCGGCCCCTTCGCCCGTCACGAGCGCGGCCAGCGTGCCCAGCACGGCGATCGCCATGCCGATGACACCCCACAGGTTCCCCTGCCGGGCGCTTTCCTGCGAGGACAGGCCACGCAGGCTGAGGATGAACAGGATGCTCGCGGCGAGCCAGGCGAGCGCAATGGCGGGATGCGTCACGTGAATCATCGCAGCCCCCT
>JBFWPN010000019.1:0-33648 GCA_050249955.1 Vicinamibacterales bacterium | reverse complement strand
CGCGGCGACACCTACGACAATGCGCTGGCCGAATCCGTCATCGGCCTCTTCAAGGCGGAAGAGATCGACCGCCGCCGATCGTGGACCTCGCTGGCGGCCGTGGAGTACGCGACCCTCAGCTGGGTGCTGGTACAACACGCAGCGGCTGCACAGCGTCTTGGGGTACGTGCCTCCGGCCGAGTACGAAGCACGCTACGATGAACACGCCGCTGCGGCCTGAGTCACACCACCGAGCCTCCGATGATCTCGGGGCGATTCAATCTCCTCTGTTCGAACGCGCCGCCCGCAACAGCGACACACAAGCCACGGCCCGGCCTGCCGGAAGCCGCGATTCTGTCGGAATCAGGTGTCACAAGCGTCGAGGGCCGCCCGCACCTCGCGGGCGCCCAGGGAGGGAATGTCGTTGTCAGCACGGGTAGCCTCTCGCTCCGGGCGGAGCGCGAGCGGCTGGGGCTGCGCGCCTCCCCAGGCACATCGCTCCCGGGGCTGCAGAGCTCCCAGGACACGTGGGCATGCAGGGCACCCGGGGCGTGCAGGAAGTGAAGATCAGTGTCGGGGAGACCGAGCTTCGAGCCATCACGACTCACGTTGCGTGCTGGCGTACCGGCACGGCTGACCTTCACCCGGACGAGCGAGAAGACGTGCGCGACGTCGGTGGTCGTTGCGTCCCTGAAGATCAAGAAGGAGTTACCGCTCAATGAGCCGGTATCTATTGGGTTCACGCCAAGCCGGGCGGGCGAGATCGCGTTCGCGTGTGGCATGAACATGCTTCGAGGGACCTTGGTGTCAATTGACTACCTGGGAGGGTCGGGTGGGAGCGACCCGCAGGGCTCGGCCAGGCTGCCAGCCCTTCACGTTATGGCTCGGGTTCAAGTACGGCCCGACACCGGCCGATTTGCTAGTTGAGACCAAGACAGGTATCCTGACACTCGTGCGCGTCATCCGCCGGCACATCGTCGTTCGCATCGTGACCTGTCTCCTGCTGACGTGGGCGGCGGCGGATTTGCTCGTGCCGACGTTGTGCAGTGCCGAAGCGGCCGTCCAGAACGACGACAGCGCTCCGACCTCGCAAGACCGCGACGACTGCTTCTGCTGCTGTTCGCACACTGAGAAGGCCCTCGCCGTGACCGTCGAGTTCACGGTTGGCGTTGCGGTGGCCGTCGAGCGCTTTCCAGTCGAGAGCCTTGCTGCCGGCGTCCCCCGCAGCCTCTACCACCCTCCGCTCACCTCGTAGCTCCCCACTGCCCCATTTCATAGGCTTCTGACGGTTCCTGAACCGTCAGGGCATGGCTTTATCTTGGCGCGCTCGCGGCTTCGGCCGTCGTGTAGCCACTCAGGAGCTACGGAAGGCGTATGCGCAGATCTGTTCGAAGTTTGCCCGGCCGGGCATTCGCCACCGCGGCGTGTGCGGTGGGCGTCTCGTTTCTCGCGGCTGCAGGAGTCGCTGCTCAGTCAGCCATCCCGGAGCGGCTCACGCTGCGGGAGGCGGTGGCCCTCGCCCTTGAGCGGAACCCGACAATGGTGGCGGCGCGCGCCGGCGTCGATGCCGCCGAGGGCGACCGACTGGCGGCGTCACGGCGGCCCAATCCGGCGCTGTCGGTCGACTCGGCGGGGTATCCCGTCTTCGAGTCGGTGCGCCCCGGCTACTGGGGCGGGCAAGAGTTCACCGTCCGATTCGATCAGGAACTCGAGACGGCAGGACGACGACGCCTGCGCACCGAGGTCGCCGAGTCGGGCCGGGCGACGGCTCAGCTCCGCGTGCAGGACCGCGCCCGGCAGATCGGGCTCGATGTCAAGCGTGCGTACTTGGCCGCCGTGCTGGCGCAGACCGACCGCGGCGTCGCGCAGACATCCCTCGAGGAAATCGACCGGGTGATTGCCCTGAATCGGGCCCGGTTGCAGCAGGGCGAGATCTCGGGAGCGGAGTTGCGACGGCTGCAGGTGGAGCGGCTCCGCTTCGTCGAAGACGTCTTCGCCGCCGATCTCGCGGTGAAGAACGCGCGCGCGGCGCTGCTCGCGCTGCTGAACGCGCCGCAGCTGGACCAGCCGCTTGAACTGACCGAGGAGCTCAAGGCCTCGGCGGCCGCGGGCTCAGCGGCGCTCGTGGCAGCGGCCGCCAGCGTCGGCGGCGCACCACGTCTGCTCGCCCAAGCCCTTGACCTTCGTCCCGATGTCCTCGCCGCCCGACGCGAGCAAGTCCAGGCCGAGACGTCGACCCGACTCCAACGAGCCTTGCGCACACCGAACCTCACCGTGGGGGGCGGGTACCAGAACAACTTCGGATTGGACGGTGTGGTGGTCGGCGTCACGCTGCCGCTGCCGTTCTTCAACCAGAACCAAGGCGGCGTGGCGCGAGCGGCCGCGGAGCGGCGCGCGGCTGACGCACGAGCCGACGCCACCGCCACCGTGGTCCGCCTCGATGTCCAGCGCGCGTTGAATGCGGTGGACACCAATCGCGCCCGCGTCGAATACATCGAGCGGGAGTACCTGACGAACGCGCAGGAGTCCCGCGACATCGTCCTGGAGTCCTACCGGTTAGGTGTTGCCAACCTCATCGACTTCCTCGATGCGCAGCGCGCCTTTCGCGACACCCAACGCACCTATAACCGCGCGTTGTTCGATCAGCGGGTGAGCTTGTTCGAGCTCGACGCCGCCATCGGACGACCCGACGCGCAGCCGTAAGGAGCCTGACACCCATGAATGCCATCACCGCCACGAACCCGAAGGCGCCGGGTATTTCGCTGCGCGCCCTCCTCGTCGCCGTCGGTGTCACCGCTATCGTGACGGGCACGGCCGCCTGGCTACTGCTGCGCCCTGCGACCGCCGCGCCGGCGGCCAGTGAGGAACACGCGGACGAATTGCCGGCCGGCGTTGTCGAGCTGACGCCGGACGCGCAGAAGAACGCGGCACTCGGCCTCGAGCCCGTCGAGGTGCGCCCACTGCCAACCACGATTGACGTGACAGGCACCGTGACGGCCGATGACGCTCGGGTGGCCCACATCCGGCCGCTCGCGCGTGGCCTCGTCGAGCGCGTCTGGGTCCGGCTCGGCGAGCGCGTCACCAAGGGCCAGCCGCTCGCGACCTACGACAACATCCAGCTTGGCGAACTGGTTGGCGACTACCTGGGCGCACGGGCGGTGTTGCGACAGGCGGAGGTCGACCTCGACGTGAAGCGGCGTGTGGTCGAGCGCGGGCGCGCGTTGATCACGCTCGAAGCGATCGCCCAGCAGACGCTGGACCTACGGGAAGCCGAGTTGAAGACGGCGGACGCCGCGGTCGCTCGCGATCAGGCGGCGGTGTCCCGTGTGGAAGAGCAACTGCATCGCTTCGGGCTGTCGGACACCGACCTCCGCCAGTTGTCGCCCACGGAGGGCACGAGTCCCCATCGGGACGCCTCTCATGCCATCCTGCGCGCCCCGTTCGACGGCGTGGTGACGAAGTACGACGTCGCGCAGGGGGAAGTGGCCGAACCGGAACGCGAGCTGTTCACGGTGACCGATCTCTCCAGCGTGTGGGTCCTGGCCGACGTGTACGAGAAGGACATCACCAAGGTCAAAGCCGGCACCGCCGCGGTGGTGCGGGTGGATGCCTATCCTGCCCAGTCGTTCGCCGGCCGCGTGACGTACGTCGCGGACCTCATCGACCCGCAGACACGGACCGCCAAAGCCCGCGTCGTCGTCGCCAATCCCGGTGCCGCGCTCAAGCTCGACATGTTCGCCCGAGTGTCGATTCCCACCGCCGAGCAGCGCGAAGGACTGCTGGTGCCGGTCGCCGCGGTCCAGACCATCGACAACCAGCCGGTGGTGTTCGTGCAGCAGGCCGCGAATCGATTCGCGCGCCGCAACGTCGAACTCGGCCTGACTGCCGGCGACCTGGTGGAACTCCGCGCCGGCGTACAGGCGGGCGACACCGTGGTCGGCGCTGGCAGCTTCTATCTGAAAACCGCGCTCTTGCGCGAGCGTATCGGCGACGAGCACTAGTCGGGAGCCCTTCATGCATCGACTCATCGACTTCTCGCTGCGCAACAAATTCCTCGTCATCGTCTTGACGGCCGTCATGGTGGGCTTTGGCGTGCGGGCCATGCTCCGGCTGCCGATCGACGCCGTGCCCGACGTCACGCCCAACCAAGTGCTCGTGCTGACGCAGGCGCCTGGGCTCGGTCCGTTGGAGGTGGAGCGCTTCATCACGTTCCCAGTCGAAACGGCCATGAGCGGTCTGCCGGGCATCACCAACATTCGATCGGTGTCCCGGTTCGGCCTCTCCGCCGTCTACATCTACTTCGAAGAGAATCTGGATCTGTATTTCGTGCGGCGGCTGGTCCTCGAGCGTCTGCCAGATGCCCGGGCCGCCATCCCCGCCGGCGTGGGCACGCCCTCGATGGGGCCGATCAGCAGCGGCCTGGGTGAGATCTTCCAGTTCGAGGTGCGTGGCGAGGGGCAGTCCCTGATGGACTTGCGCTCCATCCTCGAATGGGACATCGCCTTCAAGCTTCGTTCGGTGCCGGGCGTCGTCGAAGTCAACTCGTACGGCGGAGAACTCAAGACCTACGAGGTGCAGATCGACCCGGACAAGCTCGTGTCGTACAACATCAGTCTCGAGACGGTGTTCGAGGCCCTCGAGGGCAACAACGCCAACGCGGGCGGCGCCTACATCGAGCGCGCGCAAGAGCAGTACGTCATCCGCGGTGAGGGACTCGTCGAGAAGATCGCCGACATCGACAACATCGTCGTGGCGGCCAAGGGCGGGACCCCGATCTACATCAAGAACCTCGGCACGACGGTGCTGGCGCCCCAGGTGCGTCAGGGGGCGGTCACCCGGGACGGCCGCGGCGAAGTCGTCACCGGCGTCGTGATGATGCTGATGGGCGAGAACGCCCGCGTCGTCGCTGACCGGGTCAAGACTGAGCTCGAGGTGATCAAGAGCAGCCTGCCGAAGGGGGTCACGGTCGACAGCTACTACGACCGCACCGATCTCGTCCGAAAGACCATCCGGACCGTCGCGACGAACCTCGTCGAAGGGGGCATCCTCGTCATGGCCGTGCTGCTGCTCATGCTCGGCAACGTGCGTGGTGGCCTCATCGTCGCGGCCGCGATCCCACTCTCGATGCTGTTCGCCTTCACGGGGATGGTTGAGGCCGGCCTCTCCGGCAACCTCATGAGCCTCGGGGCCATCGACTTCGGCCTGATCGTTGATGGTTCCGTGGTCATGATCGAGAACATCGTCCGTCGCCTAGGCGAGGCCCGCACGGCGGGTCGCTCGAAGGACGACGTGATCCGAGACGCCGGACGCGAGGTCGCCCGGCCGGTCTTCTTCGCGGTCTTGATCATCATCATCGTCTACCTGCCCATCCTGACGCTCGAAGGGGTGGAGGGGAAGATGTTCCGCCCGATGGCGCTCACCGTGGTGTTCGCGCTGATCGGCTCGCTGGTGTTGGCCCTGACGCTCATGCCCGTCTTGGCCTCACTCGGCTTCAAGGCCACGGCGTCGGAGCACGAACCCCGGCTGATTCACTGGCTGAAGGCGCGCTATCGGCCCTGGCTGCACCGCACGGTGGCACGACCGCTGTTCACGGGTGCCATCGCCGTGGCCGTATTCGTGGCCTCGCTCGGGCTGGTGCCCTTCATGGGCGCCGAGTTCATCCCCAAGCTGGATGAGGGCGCCGTGGCGTTGCAAGCCTGGCGATTGCCGAGTGTGTCGCTCACCGAGTCGCTCAAGAGCACCCACCTGATCGAGCGAACGCTGAAGCAGTTTCCGGAGGTCGTGACGGTCGTGTCTCGGACCGGGCAGGCGGAGATTCCGACCGACCCAATGGGGGTCGAGACGAGCGACATCTACGTGATCCTGAAGGACCACGCGGAATGGACCACGGCCTCCACGAAGGAGGCGCTGGTCGCGGCTTTCAACGAGGCGCTGGAGCGGGAGGTGCCGGGGAATGTGCTGAGCTACTCCCAGCCTATCGAGCTGCGGGTCCAGGAGCTCATCGCCGGGGTGCGCTCGGATGTCGCCATCACGCTGTTCGGCGAAGACCTCGACGAGTTGCGTCGCATCGGCGCCGACATCACACGCGTGGTGTCGGGCGTTCGTGGCGCGGCCGACGTGAAGCTCGAACAGACGAGCGGGCTGCCGTTCCTGCGCGTGAAGATTCGCCGCGACGAGATCGCGCGCTACGGGATCAACGCATCACAGGTACTCGATGTGGTGCAAGCGATGGGGGGGCGCGCGGTCGGTGAGGTCCTGGAGGGCCAACGGCGCTTCGACATCCAGGTGCGGTTCACGCCGGAGTCACGGCGCGACATCGAGAAGATCCGGACACTCAAGGTTGCCGACCCGCAAGGGCGCCTCATCCCGTTGTCGCAACTGGCCGACATCGTCGTCGAGGAGGGACCGGCGCAGATCACGCGCGAGAACATCCATCGACGGATCGCCGTGGAGGCGAACGTTCGAGGCACCGATCTCGCCAGCTTCGTCGCCGATGTGCAGGAGGCCGTCTCCACGCAGGTGACCCTGCCACCGGGCTACTACGTGGAGTACGGCGGCCAATTCGAGAACCTCCAGCGCGCCTCCCAGCGCCTGCTCCTGGTGGTGCCGGTGGCGCTCTTCCTGATCTTCGTGCTGCTGTACACGACGTTCGGGGCGGTCCGGCCGGCGCTGCTCATCTACTTCAATATCCCGATCGCGGCGACGGGTGGCGTGGTGGCGCTCATGCTCCGCGGCATGCCGTTCAGCATCTCAGCGGCCGTCGGGTTCATCGCGCTCTTCGGCGTCGCGGTGTTGAACGGCGTGGTCATGGTGTCGTACTTCATCGAGCTGCGCCGCCAGGGCCTCGGCGTCGACGAGGCCGTCATGACCGGCGCCGAACTCCGCCTGCGGCCGGTGCTGATGACCGCCCTTGTCGCCGGCTTGGGGTTCGTCCCGATGGCCTTGTCAACAGGCGCGGGAGCCGAAGTGCAACAACCCCTGGCCACCGTCGTCATCGGCGGCCTCTTGACGTCCACGACGCTCACCCTGCTGGTCCTTCCAGCTCTCTATCGATGGTTCGAACGGGACGAACGGGAGGTGGAACTGTGATGTACGAAGTCAAGGCGATTGTGCGACTGGATCGACAGGAAGACGTGATCGCCGCGCTGCACGCGGTGCCGGACTTGCCGGGCCTGACCATCTCCATGGTCGAGGGCGTGGGACGGCGACATGTCGACGCCGTCCTGGAGCCGGCCGACTTCGGCCGGGCGCCCATGGCGAAGATCGAGATCGTCGTGGGTGAGGACCGGCTCAGTCAGGTGCTCGATGCCGTCACACGCGGCGCCCACACCGGCCGGCGCGGCGACGGCAAGGTGTTCGTGTCGAGGGTCGAGCGGGCGCTGCGGTTGCGGACCGGCGAGACTGACCTGAACGCGCTGCAGTAGGGACTGTCAACATGGCCACGCGATCCTTTGCACTCAACCTGGTGCTCCCGGACCTGGCGGATGCGCAGGATGCCTGCGTGCAGCGGCTCACAGCGCTGACGACGCGGCAGCCGGGCGTGTCATTGGCGCACGCGACTGGTGATGGCGTCCTCTGTGTACACTTCGACCCCTCGCAGACGACCCTGGCAGAGGTGGAACAGATTGTCACGGCCGCGGGTGCTCGCCTCTCGGCTGAGTACGGTCATGTGTCCATGGCATTCGGCGGGCTACCAAGCGAGGACGCCGGCCGTCGCCTCGAGGAGCTGCTGCGCAAGCAGCCAGGCGTGCTCGAGGTGTCGGTGAACGTAGCGGCTCGGCGTGCCCGGGTGGAGTTCGAGCGGTCGAAGACGGATGCGGACACCGTGCGCCGCCTCGTCGAAGGGGCACGGTTCCCCGTGGAGCCCACGGGGCCGTCAGTGCCGGCGCCATCACTCCTCCGGTTCCTGGCTGGCAACCGCGAACTCGTGTGGAGCCTGACCGCCGCGGTGCTGCTGGGACTCGGGTGGGCCGGAGAGCGCTTCTGGGCGTGGCCGGCTCGCGTGACGATCCCGCTATATCTGGCCGCCTACGCCTTCGGGGCCTGGGACCTGGTCAGCCACACGGTGGCGTCGTGGCGCAAAGGGGCGTTTACGTTCGATATCGACCTGCTCATGTTGCTGGCCGCGCTTGGGGCGGCCGGGCTCGGGGAGTGGGCCGAGGGCGCGTTCCTGCTGACGCTCTTCGCACTCGCGCATGCCCTGGAGCACTACGCCATGGACCGCGCGCGTGGCGCGATTCGCGCGCTGGCCGACCTGGCACCGGCGATCGCGCGGGTGCGCCGCGACGGCCAGGACGTTGAGGTGCCAGTGGAGGCCGTGAGGGTCGACGAGGTCGTGGTCGTTCGCCCGGGGGATCGGATTCCCGTCGATGGCGTCGTTGTGGGCGGCCAGTCTGCGGTCAACCAGGCGCCCGTGACCGGGGAGTCGGTGCCCGTGGACAAGGCCCCGGGCGACGACCTGTTCGCCGGGACGGTGAATGGCGAGGGGGCCCTGGAGGTGCGCACGACGCGCGCCGTGGGGGACCGCACCCTGGACCGCGTGATTCGGCTGGTCGAGGACGCGCAGACGAGCAAGGCGCCAACCCAGCAGTTCACCGAACGCTTCGAGCGCGTCTTCGTGCCGCTCGTGCTGGTGTCGGCCGTGGCGGTCATGATCGTGCCCCCACTGGTGGGATGGGCGACGTGGTCGACCGCGGTGTATCGAGCCCTCACCTTGCTGGTGGCCGCCTCGCCGTGTGCACTCGCCCTGGGCACGCCGTCTGCCGTACTGGCGGGCATCGCACAGGCCGCGCGTCGCGGCGTGCTCATCAAGGGCGGCGTGCACCTGGAGAACCTGGGCACCCTGCGCACGATGACCTTCGACAAGACCGGCACGCTGACGCTGGGCCAGCCTGAGGTGACCGGCGTGGTGACCACCGAGGCCGGTTCGGACGACGAACTGCTGCGGGTGGCCGCGGCCGTCGAGCGACAGTCGCAGCATCCACTGGCACAGGCCGTGGTCCGAGCCGCTGCGGCGCGACAGCTGGCCCTGCCCGAGGCCGGCCCGCTCGAGAGCATCACCGCACGCGGGGTGCGGGCGGTCGTCGACGGAGAACCCGTCGAGATCGGAAGCGCGAGACTCTGGACCGACCGACAACTCGAGATCCCGGTCATCGTGGACGTGGCCGTCCACCAACAGCAACGGGCCGGGCGCAGCGTCATGATCGTCCGGCACGGCTCGCGATGGCTCGGCGTGCTGGGCCTGGCCGACCAACCGCGGCCCGAAGCCCGCGACGTGCTGGTGCGACTGCGACAGATGGGACTGCGCCCGTTGGTGATGTTGACGGGCGACAATCGAGGCGTGGCGGACGCCATCGGCAAGACCTTGGGCGTCGACGAGGTCAAGGCAGACCTCCTGCCCGAGGACAAAGTGTCCGCTATCCAGGCGTTGGTGCGGGCGCATGGACCGCTAGCCATGGTCGGGGACGGCGTGAACGACGCGCCAGCCCTGGCGCAGGCCACGGTTGGCATCGCCATGGGCGGGGCGGGCACGGGGGTGGCCCTCGAAACCGCCGACGTCGCGCTGATGGGCGATGATCTCCGCACGTTGCCGTTCGCGGTGGGACTGTCGCGGCAGGCCGCGCGCATCATCAAGCAGAATCTGGCGATCTCGATGGCCGTCATCGCGCTCCTGGTAGTCGCGACGCTGCTTGGGTGGGCTGGCATCGGCACGGCCGTACTGTTCCACGAAGGCAGCACGATGGTCGTCGTGGCCAACGCACTACGACTGCTCGCGTACGCGACACCAGCGCTCGGCACCGACACGCGCGGGTCTTCACGCCCAGCGTAGACGTCGCGTGTCGGAACACGCCGGAGAAAGGCACGAACATGGCGCGTCGGATATCCCGGCCGCGAAAGAGAATGCAATCGCTCTGGCCCAGTCGGGGCAATCTCGCCGTGCTCGCGATCGTGGCACTCGTGGCGGTGAGCGTCATCGTCCCGAGGGTGCTTCGGCACGACATGCTGACGCGGTGGCGCCAAGCGCTTGAACGGGACGCCGGGCGGCCGCCATGGCCCGAGTGGTCCACCCGATGGGCGCCACTACCGCAGCCGCCACGCAAGGCCCATCGACTGCCACAGGACCTCCGCGGGCCGTATGCCTTCGCGGCACGCCGTCCAGACGTCCTGGGTCACGTTCCCTGCTACTGCGGCTGCGTCCGTGATGGACATCGAAGCAATCTCAGTTGCTTCGTCGACAGGTTTGGCCCAGATGGGAACCCGGTGTGGACCCCGCACTCGTTCACATGCGACATGTGTGTCCATATTGCTCGCGAAGCCATGTTGATGTCATCGCGCGGTGTGTCGGGTGACGTCATCGCTGAGCAAATCGAAAAGCACTATGGGGGCCTAGGCCAAGCGACCGACACACCGCGGTCTCATGTCCCCGGCCATCAAGAACGATGACCTCGGCGGCTGTGACTGCGCTGCTGGTGGTCGCGACCCTCATCAACTGGGCCGGGATTGGCGCCCCGTCCGAGCCGCGGACCCGTGCTCGCTTGCGGTTCGCTGCACGACCTCGCGACCGGCGAGGCCCGCGACGTGACCGTGTCACGACCAACGGCCACCGCACGATCGTAGTTGCCAATGCGTGACGACTATTCCTCCAGGACGAGTAAGTCCGCGGCGCGCCGGGCGCTGATCGGTCTCTCTATCGCGAGGGCCGTATGCGTGCACTGATCGTCGAAGACGATGCGACCCTCGGTGACTTCGTGGACCACGGACTCCGAGAGGCAGGCTTCGCGGTGGATCGAGCGGCTGATGGCGAGGAGGGGCTCGCGCTCGCCGTGAGAGCGCTGTACGACGTGGCGATTGTCGATGTGATGCTCCCCGGCCGGGATGGGCTCGCGCTCATCGAGGAGCTCCGGCGCCGGCGGATCACGTGTCCGGTCTTGATCCTGAGCGCCAAGCGATCGGTCGACGACCGCGTGCGCGGACTGCAGGCAGGCGGCGACGACTACCTGACGAAGCCGTTCGCGCTGGCGGAACTGCTGGCGCGCGTGCAGGCAGTCATTCGGCGCTCGACAGGAGCGACGGAGCCGGCGCGGCTCACCGTAGGCGATCTGTCGCTGGACCTCCTCAGCCGCCGCGTCGAACGCGCTGGGACAGAGATCACCTTGCAGCCTCGAGAGTTCGCGCTACTGGAATACCTGATGCGCCACCCTGGGCGCGTGCTCTCGAAAATGATGATTTTGTCGCACGTGTGGGGCTATCGGTTCGACCCGGGGACTAACGTCGTGGATGTCCTGATGTCGCGGCTGCGAGACAAAGTCGACCGCGGCTTCGACGGCAAGCTCATTCACACCGTCCGGAAGGCCGGCTATGTTCTCAAAGTGGCGTGACCGACTGCGGCGCACGCTCGGGCTCAGACTCGCGTTTTGGTACGCGGCCGTGTTCACCGCGAGCACGTCCACCCTCACGATTGTCACGTACGTGCTCCTGGCGGCGTCGCTGGACCAGCGTGACCATGACATCGTCACGGTGACGCTACGCGAATACCAAGGCGAGTACGACGCCAGCGGGCTGGACGCGCTGGCTGGCGCCGTCGACCGCGCACAACGCGATGGACGGCACGAGCGACTGTTCGTTCGCGCGGTGACCGGGGATACGACGCTCTTCTCCAGCTCCCCGTCCGAATGGGGCCGATTCGACATCGGGAGCCTCTCGATCGAGCGCGAAGGCGACGGCATCGTATGGGAGACGGCTCCGGCAGAAGAGAACGGCTCGCAACTCGAAATAGCGTCCGTCCGGCTCCGCGATGGCACGCGCCTGCAGGTCGGCAAGAGCACCGAAAGCCGCGACGAGTTGCTCCGGCGGTTCCGGTCTCTACTCGGGATGATCGCGTTCGCCGTTGTCCTCCTCGGGCTGGGGGGAGGAATCGCCGTGACGCGTTGGACCCTCCGCCCCGCACACCGGCTCGCAGCAGCGGTACGGTCGATTATCGAGACGGGACGGACGGAGGTGCGGGTGCACAGCGAAGCCAGCGGCGACCCGCTCGACGAACTCGGCTCGCTCGTCAATACCATGCTCGATCGCATCACGAGCTTGGTGGAAGGGATGCGAGATGCACTGGACAACGTGGCGCATGATCTCAGGACGCCACTGGCGCGCCTGCGCGCGCGAGCCGAGGCCGCCCTTACGATGCGCGATCCCATTCGGCGTGACGAGGTGCTAGCAGACTGCATTGCCGAGGCAGACCGCATCAGCGGGACGCTCGACACGCTGATGGACATCGCCGAAGCGCGGACGGGAACGCTCGCATTACACCTCGCACCCGTTCAGATCGGGCCATTGGTCGATGAGATCGTCGATCTGTACGCGGATACGGCAGGCGCGAAGGGGGTATCGCTCACTGCCGCCATTCCGAGAGACCTGGTGCTGTCTGGCGATCTCGCGCGCCTCCGCGAGGTCATGGCCAACGTGGTGGACAACGCCATCAAGTACACCGAGACCGGTGGCGAGGTGGCGATCAGCGCCGCACGGCAAGGAAACGAAATCGCCATCACGGTGCGGGACACGGGCGTTGGGATTGACGCGGACGACCTGCCGCGGATCTGGGATCGGCTGTATCGCGGTGATCGCAGCCGGTCCTCGAGAGGGCTCGGCCTGGGCCTGAGCGTGGTCAAGGCCTTCGTCGAGGCGCATGGCGGCCGCGTCTCAGCCGAGAGCGCGCCGCAGCGCGGGACGCTCGTGAGCTTGCACCTGCCACTCGGCCAATTATCTTCCCCAACGGCAGCGTCGAAGCGCTCGCACGCCAACCCTTCAGCGTTGTAACGTTCCGGACACGTTTCCGCAACCTCCTCTCCCGTCACACTACAGCAGACGCGAGCCTTGGTGGGCGCGATCGGACGATGGAGAGGGACATGCGTGAATCATTGAGTGCACGTCGGTTGGCCATTCGAACGGGACAGGCGACTGCCGCGGGTCTTACCGCGATCGCGCTCATCGTCGGATTCGCTGGAAGCCGCGGCGTTGCGCCGGTCGCTGCGCAGACGTCGACATCGCGTCCCGACGCACGTTCGGACCGGGTGTTGGAGGCTGACCGACCGTCGTCCTATAGCGGGATTGTCACCAGGGTCGCTCCGGCCGTAGCAACGGTGCGGGTCGAAAGCGGGGTCGTCGCGATGCCGACGAGGCTTCCAGACTCGCTTCGCGAGTTTTTTCGCCGACAGGTCCCGGAGGGCGTCGAACGGTCTCGCGGTTACCGGCAGGAAGGTCTCGGATCCGGTGTGGTCATTCGCGCCGATGGGTACGTCCTCACCAATCACCATGTGATTGCGGGCGCAGAACGCATTTGGGTCGAGCTCGCGGACAAGCGCACGTTCGACGCGACCGTGATCGGGTCGGATGCGGCAAGCGACCTGGCCGTCCTCAAGATTGCCGCCCGCGAATTACCCACGGTCCCAGTCGGCGACTCCAACGGAGTCCAGGTGGGGGACGTCGTGCTGGCGCTTGGCAACCCACTAGGCATCGGTCAGACGGTCACGATGGGCATCATCAGCGCAAAGGGACGCGCGACCGGCCTTGGCGACGGAAGCTATGACGACTTCATCCAAACGGACGCGCCGATCAATCAGGGGAGCTCCGGCGGCGCGCTCGTGAATCTGCAAGGGGAACTTGTCGGGATCAACGCGCAGATTCTGTCGCCGACCGGCGGAAACATCGGCCTCGGATTTGCCATTCCCTCCTCAATGGTGCGCGATGTAACCGATCAGTTGATCCAGGACGGGGTCGTGCACCGATCGAAGCTCGGTGTCACGGTGCAGCCGATGACCGCTGATTTGGCGGCGAGCCTTGGTGTCAAAGGTGTGCGTGGAGCGCTCGTGAGCGATGTCGAGCCCGGGAGTGCGGCGGCGCAAGCGGGGCTGCGCCAGGGCGACGTCATAACCGAGTTCGAGGGTCGCCCGGTGCTGGAGGCAAACGCCGTTCGCAATCAAGTGGCAAGCGCCAAGCCGGGCAGTGCGGTGTCGATGACGGTGATGCGTGCCGGGCAAGAACAGCAGATCTCTGCGCGTGTGGTCGAACGAAACAGCGAGCACGAGTCAACGCCGCCGCTGCGGCCACCACCGGCTGCCGACCGGAACGCCAGTCTGGGGATGCTGGTAGAACCGACGACGCCCCAACTGCTGGCGCGACTGCGGCTCCCCCAGATCCTGACTGGTCTTGTCGTTACCGATCTCGATCCCGCTGGAGCCGCGGCTGATGCCGGTCTTCAGCTTGGCGACGTGATCACGCGCGTCAATGAGACCGCGCTCAGCTCAGCGTCCGATCTGAGCAACACCATCATGTCTCGGCCAGACCGGCCATCGCTGCTGCTCATCACGCGAGCGGGCACGAGCCTGTTCCTGGCACTCAGGCCGCGCTCATAGTGTTGGGCGCACGGCACGCGTGGCAAGAGGAGCGACAGAAAGGGAACAGCTATGGGATTTCTTGAACGAATGCTGGGAGGATTCGCAATGGCCCACCACGGCGGTCGCTATAGCGGTGGACATCATCGCCGGAGAGACTATCGAGACGACGCGATGTCTTCCGACGATCCGCAGCGGCGCGCCGTGACTATCGCGTCGCTGGTCTGCGTCAAGTGTGGCAGCACGAACCTCGCGGAAGCTCGCTTCTGCGACCGCTGTGGCACACCGATGAGCCCAGCGACGTGCGCGAGTTGCAGCGCCGCCCTAGCGCCCGGTGCAAAGTTCTGTAGCGCATGCGGGGTGGCCCAGTAAGTCGCCACGCGTCCAGCTCGGGAGCTGACCGTTAATCGACTCAATCATGGGAGAGACGTGATGAAACTGACAAGATCGATCGTCGTCGGTGCATGCGCCGTCGCAGCGTGTGCCGTGAGTAGCCTCCCGGCCTTCGCTGATGGAGGGGGACAGGCGCGGCGCGCTCGCGGCGGCGCGCCAAGCCGCGCCGTCGGTAGTGTTCCGCGGATGGCAAGAGCCCTGCCCATGGCGCACGCTGGGGGCCGGACCGTGCATCTCTACGGGCCCCGCCGCCTCGGATTCGATGTCCACGCAGGTTGGGCACCCGGCTTCGCGCAGCGAGGCTTTGGCTCGTACGGCAACGGCGCTTTCGGCTACGGCTACGGGTACCCGGCCGCTGCCTATCCGATGGGCCGGCCGGCGTACGGCTCGGTCCGAGTCACCGATGCACCTCGCGACGCTGACGTCTATGTCGATGGCTACTACGCTGGCGTCGTCGATGACTTCGACGGGCGGTTTCAGCGACTGAACCTTGAGCCGGGTCCACATCAAATCGAGGTGCGCGCAGGGGCATCGGAGTCGCGAACCTTTGATGTCAGCGTGCAACCCGGCCGCACAGTGACGTTCCGCGCGGGCGCCGCAACGACGCCCTGACGGGCCGCGCCAGCACGGACGTTGACGGTTCATCCAAGGGGGCAACCATGCACTTACCAGTCAGGACATTTACAGTCGCGGCGGCGGCGGCCATCGCGCTCGCGGCCTCGCCGGCGACCGCCCAACATCGGGGCGGGGGACACAGCGGCAGTGGCCATGCCGGCAATGGACATAGTGGCGGCGGGTCAGGCGGTGCGACGCACGCCAGCGGGGGCGGTCGCACCAGCACCGAGCATCCGGTGGTCGGTGGTGCCATCCCGCGCCGGAGCGTCGCTGCGCCGCGGATCGATCAGCACACGACCGTCGTCCTGCCATCCCGCCGGAGCCATCTCGGCGGCGGTACCTTCGGCCTGGGCCTCGGGGTCGGCGCGCATACCTACCCCTACGGGTACGGCTATTCACGGTACGGGTACAATTACCCTGGGTACTACGGGTATCCGTCCGGGTATTCTGGCGCGTATATCAGAAGCGGTCATGCCCGCCTGCGCATCGTGGACGCTCCGCGCGTTGCGGAAGTGTACGTCGACGGCTACTATGCCGGCATCGTCAATGACTTCGACGGCGTCTTCCAGCACCTCGAACTCCAGCCTGGCGCGCATCAGATTGAAATCCGAGCGCCTGGCTTCATTCCGATCGTTTTCGACAAGCAGGCGATCGATGGACGGACGATCACGTACCGCGCGCAAATGGTCCCGTCTCGTCCGTAGTAGTACGCAGCGCCGCGCCGCGACGGGATCAGTGGTCGCTGGGACGCGGCACCTTGGCAGACACTCGAATCGCGCCTACTGGTCACCCATATCGGCGACGGAGGCGACAGGAGGGGCCTCTACATCGCGGCTTTGTTCCTCGTGATGGCTCGGTCGTCGCCAGCGCGGGCGCGTAGACCGCCGAACTGCCCAAGTCCACCGACCCTTGTGCGCTTCGCCGCGGGCAGTCGGTGTATGTGACGGCTTTTCAGACGAGGACCAGCCCACTGCTCGACAACCATCACCCGCGGGGCTTCGGATCGGGCAGGAGTTGAGGGGCGCGTCGTCCACACATTGGTCGGTAAGCGAGTGAAGCCGACGTCGTGTGTCTGGCGCCGCTTGATGACAGCGCCGCGGAAGGACTGGCCCTTGCGCTATGCGCATTGCTGACAATCCGAACCGCTCAGCATGGAGAATTCTGCTGGAGGCTGCCTTCGTGCGTTCGCTCCTTGCAACGTGGGAAGGCTCAGCGAGCGACTCGTGAAGCACGTTCACGACGAAGAAGGGCGCCCCCGAGTGAGTTAGTTAGAGGCCCATCCGCATGATGTCTTGATACGCCTGCATGAACTTGTTCCGAATCGCAACGGTAATCTCGAGAGATTCCTCAGCCTCGTGCAGCGCAATCATGGCTTCGTGGACGTCGACCGTGCCGTTCAACATGCCGGTCACCGCGACGTTGGCCTCCTGGTTCTTTGCCTCGACGCTTTCGAGCGCCTTTCCAAGCACGTCGGCGAAGCCGACGCCGTCGACGCCGCCAGCCGGCGATGTCTTGGGCAATGCCGTGTCGATGCGTCTTATCGTGCCGATGGCGGAGACAGCCATATTTGTGGTCGTCACAGCAAGAAGAGCGCCGCCGCGAACCGCCGCTGGCGCGGCCTGTTTTCAAGCGGCCACCCGCGGTGGCGGTCGGAATCCCGACACGGCGGTCGGCATGACGGCCACAGCTCAGACTGGTGGCCGGCGGCTCAGATCGTCCGATGCGAATCGGCTCCCTGGCGGGCACGGTCGCACTCGTCGTCACCGTGGCGCGTGGCACCGACGTGGCGCAGCAGGTGCTCGGGCGGCAAGCGGTAACATTGACCGCCGCGGCGCGGTTGTTCGGAATGGTTGTGATCGTGGGCGCCGCCCTCTTCATTGACGTAATCCGATGCGATCGGGCGCGCGATCGTAAGGGTGTTTGGTGATTGTGACCCTCGTGCGTGTTCTAGGAGCTTACGGATAAACGAGCAATGACCAGGATCGACACGGCGGCGCGGTCGTACTACCATCGCGGCATGCGAGGAGACGACCGCCAGCCTGCCACCCTGTTGAGCTACGTCTCGACCGAATCGCGCGTGCCGGCTGACCATCCGCTGCGGGCGATCCGTCTGCTGGTCGATGGCGTGCTCCAACACATGTCGCCGGAGTTCGATGCCTTGTATGCGGCCGGGGGCCGACCGTCGATCCCGCCGGAACGGCTGCTCCGGGCGCAGCTGCTCCAGATGATCTACACCGTGCGCAGCGAGCGCTTGCCGATGGAGCAGCTCGACGACAACATCCTGTTCCGCTGGTTCGTCGGCCTGGAGTTGGATGAACCGATCTGGGACGTCACGGTCTTCACGAAGAATCGGGACCGGTTGCTGACGCAGGCCGTCGCCCAGCGCTCCTTTCAGCTGGTGGTCGCCCAGGCGACGCTGTGGCTGTCGGACGAGCATTTCACGGTCGACGGCACGCTCCTCGAGGCCTGGGCGAGTCACAAGAGCTTTCAGCGCAAGGACGGAGACGACGACGGCGAGGGACGAGATTTCCGCGGCCAAGTGCAGAAGAACGACACGCACGCGTCGAAGACCGATCCGGATGCCCGCTTGTATCGGAAGTCGCATGGCGTCGAGGCGCGGCTCGCGTATCTGGGCCACGTCCTGATGGAGTGCCTCGTCGTGCAAGCGGTGGCGACGCGCGCCACGGGCATGGCCGAGCGCGAGGCGGCGCTCCAGCTGGTACACGCGCACGGCGTTGGCGCCGGATGCACCCTGGGGGGCCGACAAGAACTACGACACCCGCGACTTCGTCGCCCAGGCGCGGGCGCTCGGCGTCACGCCCCATGTCAGTCAGAACGTGAAGCGCCCAGGCGGGAGCGCCATCGACGCGCGCACCACGCGGCACGACGGCTGCGCCCAGAGTCAGGCCTGTCGACCGCGGGTCGAACGGGTCTTCGGCTGGATCAAACCCATCGCGGGCCTCCGCAAGATCAAGCTCCGCGGGCTCGCCCACGTCGAATGGCTCTTCGTCTTCGCCTGCGCGGCCTTCAACGTGAAGCGCCTCACGGCCTTCCGCGCCGCCTGGGCGGCCGCATGAGCCCCCAGGACGTGCCCCGGCGCCGGCTCGGCGCCGCGACGGCGCGCGCACATCGGCTCATAGCCCCTTCAACAGAAGCGGATCTGCTCGAACAGGCCCGTTGTTCCGCAAACTCCTAGAGGAGCCGAAATGGTGAGTGCGACAGGGCGCAACAAAAGTCAGTTGACGCTGGTGTTCGGATTCACGACGCTCTATCTCGTCGTCGAAGTGATCGGCGGCCTCGTCACTGGCAGCCTCGCGCTATTGGCCGATGCGGGACACATGCTCACCGACGTGGGTGGGTTGGGACTCGCACTATTCGCCATCCGCTTTGCTGAGCGCCCCGCGACTCCAGCCCGCACGTACGGATATTTCCGCGGCGAAATCCTCTCGGCCGTGGCCAACGCGGTCGTGCTGATCGGCATCTCCTTGTACATCCTGTATGAGGCCTACCAACGCTTCCGTAGCCCCCCGGCGGTCGACAGTCTCGGCATGCTCGGTGTCGCCGCGGTCGGGCTCGTCGTCAACATCGCGGGCATGCTGGTCTTGCGGCGAGGGTCCATTGACAGCCTGAATCTGAAGGGTGCCTACTTCGAGGTGTTGTCCGACATGCTCTCGTCGCTCGGAGTGATTGCCGCGGGACTGATCATGTGGGCCACTCAGTGGTACTACGCCGATCCGCTATTCTCCGCGGGGATTGGACTGTTCATCCTGCCGCGGACGTGGACCTTACTGCGAGAGGCGGTAGGAGTGCTGCTGGAAGGGGCACCGTCCGACGTGAATGTGGCCAGTCTGCGAGCGGCGATCGCCGCCGTGCCTGGCGTGACGGCCGTCCACGACTTGCACGTGTGGAGCCTGACATCAGGACTCAACGCCATGAGCGCGCACGCGGTCCTGGCGCCAGGAGCGGCGTATGACGACGTCCTGCGCGCCGTGCAGACGCGCGTCACGGCGGACTTCACGATCAGTCATGCCACGATTCAGGTCGAGCCTGTGGGCCACGCCGAGAACGAGAGGCATCTGTGACGAGCGATACCGACGCACGCCCACACGGGTGAGGCCCGACTATGAATGACCTCAGGGAGATTGGCGGTCACCTGCTGCAGCTGGCGGTGGCGTTCATCCTGGCGTTTCCGATTGCGTGGGATCGGGAGCACCGCGAGCGAAGCGCGGGCCTACGCACGTTCACGCTGGTGGCGATTTCCACGTGCGGGTTTCTGATTGCGGCCCGGAGCTCGCTCGGGCCGTCAGCCGACGCCGAGTCGAGGGTCTGGCAGGGACTGCTCACGGGCATCGGCTTCATCGGGAGCGGGGCGATCCTGAAGACAGAAAGCGGTGTGCGCGGCACCGCGACCGCCGCGAGCATCTGGAGCACGGCCGCGGTCGGTGCCGCCGTCGCGTATAGCAGCTACGACATCGCCATTGTGTTGAGCATCGCGAACTTCGCGGTGTTGCGGTGGCTCGCGCCCTTCAAGGCCACCGACGACGACCGCCCGGCGACGCCCGCACCGAAACAACAGTGACGTTCGGGGCGTAGTCCTGCCCGCGGCGGCGCGTACGCGAGGATGTCGTAGTTGCGGTGGCGATGGAGCAATGGAGAAGCTGCCCGGCATGGTCTTCACCAGAGTCTCGCCATGAGATGGGCGACAACCACTTTGCTCGCACTCGCGAGCGCCCTGCTGGTGTCGCCAATGAGCGCATCGGCGCAGGGACCGCAGCCGACGCCACCGGCAGAGGTGCACGAGCACATCGTTGTGGACGGCGCCATGCTGACGCCGACACGAGAGACGTCCGGCACCGCGTGGATCCCTGGTGCCACGCCGATGTACGGCGTGCACCGCCCGTGGCGCGGTTGGGACGTCCGGGTCAACGGGGCGGTTTTCGTGCAGGCGCTCTACGAGCCCCGCGACTGCCACCCGTACGGGCGGCTCCAGCACGCGCCAGGCCGGCAGCCTCAACGGGGGCATGCTCATGGCACGTCGCAGCCTCGGCGGCGGTCGCTTCGGTGTGCGGACCATGCTCAGCGCCGAGCCGTGGACGGCACCCGGTTGCGGGTCCCTGAATTTCCTGGCGACCGGGGAAGTGTGTGACGGCGACACCATCCATGACCGGCAACAGCCGCACGACTTCGTCATGGAACTGGCGGTGGACTACGAGCGTTCGTTGCGAGGACGGTGGCGGTGGCAGGTCTATGCCGGCTTGGCTGGAGAGCCGGCGCTGGGCCCACCGGGATATCCCCATCGTCCTTCCGCCGCCACGAATCCGATCGGACCGGTCACGCACCACTGGCTCGACGCGACGCACGTGACCTTCGGTCTCGTCACGCTCGGAGCACACAATCAGCGCTGGAAGGCGGAGGTCTCTGGTTTCAACGGGCGAGGGCCCGATGAACGTCGGACCGATCTCGACTTTGGCGTGTTCGATTCGGTGGCGGGGCGCCTGTCGTTCCTCCTCACTGACCGGCTCGCGCTGCAGGTGTCCGCCGCGCGGTTGCGCGAGGCCACGACCGACTTCCCGTTCCCGTCGCAGCCGCCGGTGACCCGCGCGACGGCGTCGGCCATGTACCACGTGCCGTTTGGCTCGACGGGTCTCTGGGCCACGACGGTCGCCCTCGGTGCGACCCACGCCCGGAAAGCGGTCTCCAGAGGGATCCTGGACGCCACGAGCGTCGGCGCGCTCCTCGAGAGCAGCCTCACCGTCGCCGATCGGAACACGGTGTTCGGCAGAGCGGAAGTCGGGCGGATCCCCGCCCAACACGTGCACGCACACGAGTACTCGCTATCGCTCTTCGCGGTCGGCAGGGTGCAGATGGGGTATGTGCGGCACTTGCCGGTTGCCAAGGGCCTCGTGCCGGGGATTGGGAGCTCCGTCTCCTTGAGTGTGCTGTCCACCGCGCTGGCACCGCGCTACTTCGGCCGCGTGGCCCGAAGGCGCGCCGTCGACCACCTGACCGCTGCGCTGGTGTCGCGCGACAAATCCACCGTCGCACGTCACGGATTGGTGGCCTCGCTGCGCCAGATCGATACGAGAAACGTCCCTTCGTAAAAGCCGGGCTTCCAGCCTCTGACGCCCGGGTGCAACACACCGTCCCGCTTCATCTCGAGAGGGGGTGGCGTCACCAGGCGGGACGAACGGCCAGCGCGCTTCCAGATCAAGTGTGTGCGCGCCCCGATGTCGAACGAATTCGCGTCTCCGATGCGGCCGACGAGCCCCCCTTCCCGACCCCAAACGCGGAGGGCTTAATCCCGTCTGGCCCAACCGGCTCTTCCGGTCGCGACACCGCAAGAATCTCCCCGGTGGCCCAGAACACGAGACGGTCGCCTCTTCGGACAACGACGCCCGACTCAGACCACTCGCGGCCGACATCAACGGTGACCTCGGCCAGGGCCGGGCGGGCCGGTGCCAATGGCGCTGGCGGCAGCCGCACGGCGCAGGCCGATCCGGCGACAATCGCGGCGATTGCCAGCGCGCGCAACGGACACCGATCGGCTGATTCTCGACGTGAGACGCCCCACGGTGGACACTGTGTGAGTGTAGACTCCTCGCTGACGACTCTCATCGGACTGCCTCCCACGGGCGCACGCTGCCGGAAATCTGGCGACATCCGAACCACCGTCGCCAGTCCACCGTCTGGCCGAAGCCGCGCTGATATCAAGCCGTTTCTAGTGACGCCAACGCTCTTCGAAGCCGTTCGTCGGCCTCGAGGCTGACGTCTCGGAGTGTCGCGTTCTCGCCCACGATGCCGAGGGCTGCGACAGGTGCCATCGCTGCGACGACAGGCTGCTGACGCGCACCCGTAGGCCGTAGCGTGTCTCTTCCATAACTCCCTCCACGGTGACTCGCCTGTGGTCCTGCACTTCTACGCCCGATCGCGACAGTCGACAACTCCGCGTGATTCTCCGTCCATGGTCAGATGGTGCGGTCTGGGACACTAAGCGCGAAGCATCCGCAGACCGCTGCCGATCACCACGAACTCGCTGAGTTCGTGACCCAGCACCGCGATCGGCAGGTTAAACGCCCCTGCCAGCGCACCCACTACGAGGACACTGATCACGAGGATGGACAGCGCAAGATTCTGGCGCACGACGCGCTGACTGCGTTGTGCGAGGCGCAGCGCATACGCGAGCCGCTCGAGATCGTCCGCCATGAGCGCCACATCGGCCGTCTCCAGGGCCACATCAGTTCCTGCGACGCCCATCGCCACACCAACCGTCGCCGCCGCCATCGCCGGCGCATCGTTCACCCCGTCACCGACCATGGCCACGTGGCCGCGTGTTTTCGTCAGCTCCCGCACTTTGGCGGCCTTGTCCTCGGGTTTCAGGTCGGCAAACACCTCGTCGACGCCGGCCTCCGCCGCGATCGCGTGGGCCGTCCGCGGATTGTCGCCCGTCAACATCACGACGTGTCGGACGCCAGCGGCGCGGAGTGCCTCGATGGCGCGACGTGCGTTCGGCCGCAGATTGTCGCGGACCGCGATGGCCGCGTACACGCGACGCTCATCGCCGACTACGATGACGGTGTTGCCCTGCTCCTGGAGGCGGGTGATCGCGCCGGCAAATGCGTCGAGCGGCGCACCGAGCCGACCCGTAAATAGCTCCGGGCTGCCAACGTACACCACGCGATCTCCCACACGTGCCGATGCCCCAGCGCCTGTGATCGACTGGAACGCGGACGCGTAAGGCACGGACAAACCGCGCATGCTCGCATAGGCGGCGATGGCGCCTGCAAGTGGATGCTGGCTCCTCCGCTCGACCGCCGCGGCGAGCGCGATCGCCTCGTCCACCGTTGGGCCATCCGCGCTTGGGTGCGGCACCACCGTGGTGACTTCCGGCTCTCCGCGCGTCAGCGTCCCCGTCTTGTCGAGCGCGACTATGCGAACCTTCGCCAACTCCTCGACGTACACCCCCCCTTTAATCAACACACCCGTGCGGGCGCCGGTCCCGAGCGTCGCCACGAGTGTGATGGGAATGGAGATCACCAGGGCGCACGGCGCTGCCGCCACCACGAACACGGTCGCACGTTCCACCCACTGCACCCACGATCCGGTGACCGCCCCCGGGATGATCGCGAACAGTATGCCGGCGAGCAGCACGGCCGGACTGTAGCGCGCGCCAAAGCGCTCGATGAAGCGCTGGCTTCGGCCTTTCTGTTCCTGGGCCTCCTCGACCATGTGGATGATGCGGGAGACCGTGTTATCCGCGAACGTCCGCGTGGCCTTGACCTCGAGCGCGCCTTCCTCGTTCAGGCTCCCGGCAAAGACCGGATCGCCAATGTGCTTGTAGACAGGTACGCTTTCGCCCGTGACCGGCGCCTGGTTCACCGTGGATTCGCCCGCCACGACCTCGCCATCGGTCGCCATCGACTGCCCTGGCTTGACGATAAACACGTCACCGACGGAAAGCGCTTCGACCGGGATTGTCTCGTCACCGCCGTTGCGGCGGACGAGTGCGCTCTTGGGGGTCAGATCCATCAGCGCACGGATAGCCGACCGCGTCTTCTCCTCCGTGTAGCCTTCAGCGGCCTCTGAGATCGAGTAGAGAAATGCCAGCATCGCACCTTCCGCCGCTTGGCCCATGACGATCGCGACCAGCGCCGCGGTCGACATGAGCAACTCGATCCCGACGCGGCGCTCGTAGATCAGGTCCTGAAGCGCTTCACGCCCGAAGTAGTACCCACCGCTGATCGCGGACACGAGGTACAGCGCGAGCTGCACCCAGCCAGGAACGTGCGCCAGACCGACGAGCCAGCCCATGAGCAACAGCAGACCGGAGGCGACCGATGCCAGGACCTTGGGGTTTCGCCACGGCGGAAGCGGGCCGGCGGGGCGACCTTCCTGCGGCGCAAACCCCATGGCCTGCAGACGGCCCTCGATCGCCTCGCGATTCATAGTCTCCGCATCGTATGTGACATGCAGTCGTGCCGCCTTTGGCCACACGCGGACGTCAACGATCCCCGGCTCTCGACGGAGGCCTCGCGTGATCGCCTCGGCCTCGCTGTCGCAATCGAGGTTGGCGACCCGTAGATCGATCTGCTCAGACTTCATCAGTGCTCCGGTCTACGTGGATGCGGAGGCCAGCGGAATACCCGCTCGGTACTTGCCGCCGGGAGATTGCACCGGCGGTTCATCGGCGCGCTCAACAGTAACGTCGTGGAGCCCGTGCTGCTCGAGAACGCGCGTGAAACACCGAGGCCCGTCACCACGCCGGCCGCGACCCGGGACGTCTCGAATCCGGGGAAAGCGGTGATAGACAACAGCCCAAATGCAGCGCTGCCCAGGGCGACCAACGCATGGGTGCGTTCGCCGGCGGATTGACCTGCGGCTTCTCGCTCCAATCCAATCACGAATCCAAGCACCGTAGCCAGCACGAGCCTGACCAATCGTTTCGAGTTCCGTCAGCACTGTCATCATCGGTGCATCGTCCTCTCGTCGACCGGAACTGCCGAGCCGCGCATGGTCGACCTACAGGATGCACCGCAGATTGTTCACCAGACGGAAGATGATCTCGACAACCGCTTCATTTCAGACGGCGTCGTGCCAACTATGCGCCGTGAGAAAAGGCGACGGCAGTTCGTATTCTCGACTCACAACGCCAACATACCTGTGCTTGGCGATGCCGAGCTGATTGTGGGCATGACTGCCACTGCTGACGGCGCTCTCGTAGAGGACGGCCACATGGGATCGCTAGATGCTGCACCGGTCTGCGAGCTCGTCGAAGAAATCCTCGAGGGCGGCAGCACGGCATTCGAGACGAGACGCTCCAAGTACGGATTCTAGGGTCGCGTTGCGCTAGATCGCACCCCGACCGAGAACTTGTGTACGGTCGGCTAAATGAACCGAGAACTGTGTAGAAATCCACTTGGCCGTGCGCGACGGCGTGCTCTCGATTGCGATAACCGTGACGGATTCAGACGCTTAGCGGAAATCGCGTCACCAGCATCGATCCCCGTAAACCACTGTACTTCTCGCGAAATCGATCGCGCCACGTCACGATTACGTCACAGTTCTCGGGCGCGCAGGCGAACGCAGTTTCCGACAGGGTCGGTGTCACCGCGAGGACGTCTCGCCCCGTCGAGAACCTCTCTCCTTCAGGTTCGCGTCTCAGTCGACAATCATGGCGCGGCTCACTTCCCAGTGCCGTACTTCCGCTGACGGGCGCTCAGCGCGACATCACCTCCGTCCAGTACGTCCAGCACGGCATCCTTCACGCCGCTCGTAGCACAGGATAGGAACCCCGCCGCAGGAATAGACGACCGCATCCCGTCGGCATCGACGTGAACGATGAGGTCGGCGTCGGTCAACACAACCAAGTTGGCGTTGTGGGACGTCACGAGGTACTGCTGCTGTCGCTTTCGCTGCAGCAGGTCAGGGGCAATGAAGTCCGCGATATACCTGTTGTCGAGGTTGTCCTCGGGCTGGTCAATCACAAGCGGTCCCCGCGAGTTCCGCAACAGCAGCGGGAAGACGGCAACGGACCTTTGGCCGGCTGAGAGGTTTTGAATGGGCTTGTTGCCGGCCTTTCCGTCTGCCAGCGCGATCTCGACGTCGTCATCGTCCAGGACGTCGAATAGATCCACGAGCCTGCCGTCCCAGAGAGTATTCGCGATGTCCCACTTGTCTTGGTCACGCTCAAGGGCTGCCAACCGCGCAAAGAGTGCGCTCAGACTTTCGTACGACTCAGTTCCCCCGAACCTCTGCACGTAGCCAATCAAGCTGGCGCCTTCTTCGCCGTAGCGGTCTTGGAACCGCGTACGAGCATCGCGATTAGCGGAACGCAGAACCTTCAAGCGAACGCCTCCTCCGAGGGCCTCGTTCAGCTGTGCTGCTAGCGCCTCGCGAAGCGCCACGATCTGGTCTCGGAGTTCCCCGATTCTGTCGCACGCAGCCCGCAGTTCTGAGGCAGTGCCCTTCACTTTGGCGAGAAGGTCATCACACTGCCGCTCGACCACCGGCAATCGCTTCGTCTCTTCAAGAACCTGAATCTGCTTGCTCAGAATCTCGCGCTCGTCTGGCTGAAGCGCATTGACGCGAGGGGTATAGATCACTTCACGGAACTGCGCAAACGCATCGACGAGAGCAACCACGGCGCCCGTCGCTACGGTCTTGACGTCGTCGAGAGATCCCTGAAGCGCTGCAAGCGCGGAGGACTCAGCACCATTGTGCGCGAGCACGCTGTCTTCGACCTTCTTTATGGCCGCACGCGCCCCGGCCATCGCGACCGTCTCCGTGGGGCTGGGGGCAAGGCCGAGTGCGACGTTGGCGCTGAGTCCGCTGGGAAGTCGGTCAGATCGCTCCTGAGCCTCAGCAGCCAACGACTGGAGCGTCTGCTCACTCGCCAGGAACCATTCGTACTGGCGTTGAAGCGCCAAGAGCTCTCCCTCCTCAAGCTTAGCCAACGTCGCGCGCTTGCTCTGAAGGTCCCACAGATCCTTGATCGCCTTGTCCAGCTTCTTAATCTGTCGCTGGAATCCCGGTAGCTGATCGCGAGCCCACTCCACTTGTGCCCTGATCTCTCCATAGAGCGACCGAATCGCAACGGCGTCTCCGATGCGATCGAGCAGGCCCACTCGTGCGTCGGCCTTGTCCGCTACCGCCTCAATCTCATGCCAGCCCAGAATCGAGATCGGAAAGGGCATGTCGCTGGCGCTGGATAGCTGCTGAGTGTTCCCGCCCTCATCGAGGATCGTGATGCGATCTTTGGCGTCAGCGCGCCTGGTGATCAGCGTGCGTCGTCCGTCCGCCCCCACGACGAGACACTCCACGTAGCCCCCGGTCCCAAGGACGTGCGTCAGGTGGCGATCCACACTTTCTCGACGCTCTTGGGGCACGGGCGTATTGAGAACGAAGCGCAAGCATTCGAGGAGCGCCGTCTTTCCCGATCCCTTGCTACCGATGAGCGCATTGAGGCCGTCGTTCAGTGAGACCCACGCTTCTGGGATGAAGGCACCCACAACGTGCATACCCAACACCCGTGCGTGGGTGACCGTGGGCTGTTCCAGTGTCACGCGATGGCGAAACGAAAGCGCAGCTGCTAGATCGGCGAATGCTGTCGTCTCCGTTCTGACCCAAGTCCATCGTTGTCGCTGCACGACGTGATCGTGATGATGAGCGTCACTCGACATGACGCACACCGACGCCGGAATGGCCGCCCCTGCGGGCGTCTGTCTGGTGCCATCGAAGAAGGTGGCTGTAGCACGCTGCCTGACTTCAAGTGCGTCAAACGCGCCGTCACCGACGAAACCGAGAAAGGCGTCATCGTCGTAGACATCGTCGATGCTTCTGGAAGTCTCAGGAGCCTTTGATTGATGCAGATGGGCCGGGATGAACAGAGCCCCGTGCGTCCGAAAGAACCGACCCAGATCGAGGATGCTGGAGTGAAACCCCGAAGGGTACTCCGCTCCCTTGTAGGCGAACTGCTCTTTGGCCTTCTGAAGGACGTACCCGTAGTCCCCGCCTGTAGACGGATCGACGGCGACGATGCAGTGAAAGAAGTAGTCCTTGTTCACCTTCTTTCCGAGAGCATCGACAAAGACGTTGATCTCGGCTCCGGGGATCAGTCTCGTGTCAGAGCAGTGACTTTGAAGATCGGCCAGTTCTTGCTTGGCTGGGAACTCCTGGTGCTTGAGCACCACTGCGAACGAAAGGCCGGCAGCCCGTAGTGCATCGCCGAGCTGCTTCTTGGCGTCGTCGCCCTTGTACTCGTAGTCCGATGAACCTGGCATGTGAACATGGAAGTCAGCTTTGTGCCACGTCGCACCTGGCCCGATCGCGTGCTTACGGAGGTTCGCTGCGAATTGTTCAACGCTCATGCCATCTGAGGCCCTTTCATGCCCCGAACCTCTCGTACACGTGCTCGAATAGCCGCGAGCACTTCGCGGTGTAGACCTCTGGCGTGTACGCACGCGGGAGGCCCTCGTCCAGCGTGTCCTCGATCACCAGCTTCACTCGGGCGCGGGCCTGGGCCTTCTGGCGCCAGTTGAGGACCAGCGCTTCGCGGACGCGTTCGAGGAGGCTGCGGGCCACCTTCTTCACCTCGTCGCGTTCTTCGGACGTCAGGTCCGGCCCCGGCCTCGTGAGGAGGTCGAAGACAGTCAGCTCCTCCTCGGACAACTGCTCGCGGATGTGGCGCTGCTGCTCGTCTGTCAGCGTGCGCGTCAAGGCGAGAAGCTGGGCATGGGCTTGATCCGGTTTCGTGGACATCTTCCGAGAGGTGGATACGATGTCCCGCATGCCCAATCCGAAGCCGGCCCGCCGTCAGCGCCGGCAGTTCACTGACGAATTCAAGGCGGGGGCCGTCCGGCTGGTCCTCGACGAAGGGAAGACGGTCGGCGCCGTCGCCCGGGAGCTGGATCTCACCCAGTCCGCGCTCGCGGACTGGGTCCGCAAGGCCCAGGCCGAGCGCACGAAGGGGCGCAGTGGCCTGACCGGCGTCGAGCGGGAGGAGTTGACGCGCCTCCGCAAGGAAGTCCGCGAGCTGCGGATGGAACGCGAGGTGTTAAAAAAAGCGGCGGCCTTCTTCGCGAAGGACCACAAGTGAAGTTCGCGTGGATCCACACGGAGAAGGCCGAATACCCTGTCCGCAAGTTGTGTCGGTGGCTCGACGTCACGCCGAGCGGCTACTACGCCTGGTGCGCACGACCGGAGTCGGCGCACCGGCGGCGCGACCGCCAGCTCAAAGTGCTGATCCGCGCCTCCTTCGAGGGCAAGAAGCACCGCTACGGCAGTCCGCGCATCTACGGGGATCTCCAAGAGTGGGGGGAGCCGGTCAGCCGGAAGCGGGTCGTGCGCCTGATGCAGGAGGAGGGGCTGAAGGCCCGTCCCCGGAAGCGCTTCAAATGCACCACGATGAGCGACCACGACCAGCCCGTGGCGGCGAATCTCCTTGAGCGGCAGTTCACCGCCGAGGCGCCCAACCAGCGCTGGGTCGGCGACACGACCGAGTTCGTGATCGGTGAGAGCGGGAAGCTGTATCTGGCGGTCATCCTCGACCTGTTCTCGCGGTTCGTGGTCGGCTGGGCGCTGAGTGCGGTGAACGATCGGCATCTGACGATCCGGGCGCTCGACATGGCGCTCCGACGACGCGGCCCCGGCGCCGGGCTCCTGCATCACTCCGACCAAGGGTCGACGTACGCGAGCGAGGACTACCAAGACATCCTCGACGCACGCGGCATCACCTGCAGCATGAGCCGCCGGGGCGATTGTTTCGACAATGCCGTGGCGGAGAGCTTCTTCTCCACGATCAAGAGCGAACTCGACGAGCGCTTCGGCAGCTACGGCGAAGCCAAGATGGAGGTCTTCGACTACATCGAAGTGTTCTACAACCAACAGCGGCGGCACTCGACGCTTGGCCAGATCAGCCCGGCCGAGTTCGAGCGACGCGCCGCGGCATAAACACGGGGGGGCGCTCGGCGGCAGCCGACACTCCACACTGTGCTGGATCCGAAGGCCGCCAAGCGCCTGTAGACTTGCTACGACCGTTGAGGAAGGAAGACTGATTCGACTGAACTAACCCGTCCACGGGATCGGATCAGGCCCAGCAAAGAGATCGTCGATGTTCCGGCTGCCACTGTTGTAGTCCTCGATCAACTCTTCGAACTTGGCGAGGTAGTCGACGCGCGTCGGGTTGGCTTGGACCATCCTCTCCAGCTGCGCGCGGACGGCCAGCTTGAGGCGCTCCAGTTCAACGTTCTTGTGTGCGGTCTGCTTGAACCGCTTCGCCAGCGCCTCAAAGTCGATTGCCGAGATGTCGATCGGGCCCGGCGACGGGCCTTCGCGGACGACGGGAATCCGGAAGCCTTCGGCCTCAATCGACGCGTCGAGCAGCGCGGTGATGCCGGACATCACGGTCGAGATGTCCGGCGGCTCAGGGTTGGTACGCAGGCGGATCTCGTCGCCGATGGATGCGAGGCAGCCGACTCGGGCAGCGAACTCCCCGACGACCGGATCCGGCTTCACGGCCTGGTAGAGCGCATGAACCAGCCGCTCGTGGGCGAGGAAGTCCTTCCGAACCGGATCGGGTGCGATAAGGGTGTTGACGGCGTCGGCAAGCGCATGCAGCCGGCTCATGTTCCCGCCCGGCAGCGCGACGATAGCCGGGATGTCCACGTCGTGGTCGCGGCAGAACGCGACGGCGGCATCCACCGCCTTCCGGAGTTCCTCGACCAACTCGGTCTTGTCGCGCACGGGCGTGGCGCCGCCCGTCCCCTTGCCGTAGATGGCGAGCGCCTTCTCCAGCGAGGTGAAGACGTTGGCGTAGTCGACGATGAGGCCGCTGTGCTTGCCCGGGTACACGCGGTTGGCGCGCGCCACGGTTTGCATCAGGCTGTGATTCCGCATCGGCTTGTCGAGATAGACCGTCGAGCAGCTCGGCGCGTCGAACCCGGTGAGCCACATGGCGCAAACGAACACCAGCCGCAACGGGTCGTCCGGATCCTTGAACCGGTCGTCCAGCGCCTCGTCATTCATCCGCTTGCGGTGCGGCGCAATGTCTAGTCCGAGCGCACGCATCTGCTCGATCTCGTTCTGCGCCGGCGACACGATGAGCGCCATCTCTGTCGTCGTCAGAACCCCCAGCCGCTCTTCCAGTTCCGCCACAGCGCCAGGATCGAGCCTCGACGTGTAAAGGCGTGCCTTCTCCAGTGCTTGTTCGACCCGCGTGCGCTCGGCCTCCCAGTGTTCGCGCACCTTGTTGTGCATACGGAGGGCGGTCGCCTTGTCGATGGAAACGACCATCGCCTTTCCCTGGAAACCGCGGCCGAGGAAATGCTGGACGACGTCCTTCGCGATGGCGTCCAGCCGGTCGTCACGCGTGATGAGGTGGTACTGCCGGCCGAGTTCGCGCTCGAGTCGATGCTCCTGCGCCTCGTCGAGATCTGCAGCTTCGATGACGGCGTACATGTCGTCGTTGAAGTTCGGGTTCTTGAGTCGTAGTTCTGGTGTCCGGTTCTCGTAGAACAGGCGAACCGTGGCGCCGTCCTCAACCGACTGCTGGAAGTCGTAGATCGAGACGTAGTCGCCGAAGACTTCCCGCGTCCGTTCCTCACCGGCAATGAGCGGCGTGCCGGTGAACGCGATGAACAGCGCGTTCGGCAGTGCCGACCGCATGTTGAGCGCCAGCGTGTCGTACTGGCTGCGATGCGCTTCGTCGGTGAGCACGACGATGTCGCGACGGTCGGAGAGCTGATCGGCTGCCTGGAACTTCTGGATCAGGGTGAAGACGTAGCGGTGATTCTCGGTCAGCAGCTGTCGCAGGTGTGCGCCGCTGCCGGCGTGCGACATCTTGCTGTCGGCTTCTGAAACAGCCCCGGTCTCCTTGAACGTGCGGGCGATCTGGTCATCAAGTTCGGCGCGGTCGGTGACGACGACGAAAGTCCAGTTGCCCGTAATGCGGCGCAACACCTTCTGCGCGAAGAACACCATCGACAGGCTCTTGCCCGAACCCTGCGTCTGCCAGAACACGCCTGCGCGGCCGTGGCCGGCGCTGCGCGCCTGAAGCATCGAGACGATGGCGTTATTGACGCCCAGGAATTGATGGTTCTGCGCGAGGATCTTCACGTAGCCGGTCTTGTGCTCGGAGAAGATCGTGAAGTTCTCCACGAGGTCGAGGAGGCGGCCCGGCTCGGTGACGCCGCGCAGCATCACTTCGAGCGACACTCGCCGAGGCTCGTCTTCGCGCTCGATCCGTTTCCACTCGAAGAAGCGCTCCCAGTCGGCCGTGAGCGAACCAACGCGGCTTTCGGTGCCGTTCGAAGCGATGAGGAGCGCGTTGAACCAGAAGAGCGGTGGCACGCCGTTCTGTTCGTGTTTGTAGCTGGTGATGTTGTCGTCGAATGCCTGCTTCGCCGGGACGCCTGGCTTCTTCAGTTCGATGACGACGAGCGGGAGTCCGTTGACGAAGCCGACGAGATCGGGACGGCAGGTATAAAGCGTGCCAGTGATGCTGAATTGGCTCGCGAACAGGAAGTCGTTGTTGGCGGGATTCTGCCAGTCGATGATGCGGACTCTGGCCTCGCGCTGTCCGCCGCGTTCACGGTCAGGAATCGAGACTCGAACGCCTTCCTTCAGGAGCAGGTAGACCTCGCGGTTGGCGGCAACCTGGCTCATCGCCGACCGGTCGGATGTCAGCTGATCGACCGCCGCGGCAATACCTTCGGGTGGCACGTCCGGATTGAGCCGATCCAGGGCCGCCCTGAGACGCGGCACCAGAACAACCTCGCTCGTCGTTTCCCGCCCGAGAGTGCCGTCCGCCCCGAGGAGCTCGTCGCGCGCGTTGACCGTTGTCCAACCCAGTTCGGAGAGGAGGGTCAACGCAGGCTGTTCGACGAGTTGGTCCTCCGTGTAGGGGTGCGGTGTCATCGGTTAGAGAAGGCTCAACAGCTTCTGCACAAGTTCGTACGCGCGCCGGGCGTGCATCTCGCTGTCGTCGGGGCTACCGCCGGAATGGAACGTGGCCAGTTGCTGCGGCCCGTAGTGGTCCACTGACTGGAACTTCTCCCTGAGGATCGCGACGGCGCCGGCAACCAGGCTGTCGTCCTCTCTTGCCCTCCAATCCGCCGCCACCACCTCGATTGCGTCCGGAAACTCATCAAGACAATAGCAGAGGTCGTAGACGTCCTTGGGCTTGTCCCGGCCACCGATTGCGTGGGCCTTCATGACGAGGAAATCCGCCAGCGACGCCACGCGGAGGTGGACGGTGTTCGCCGCGCCGGAAATCATGGGTCCGGAGACGTCGATGCTTACGGGATTTGTGAATGCGGCTGCGAACGCGGGAAACCGCAGCACGCGGAAGCCTTCTACCAGTTTCGGATGGTTCTTCTTGAGGACGACATCATCCGACGCAAGGAACTCCACCTCCACCCTGACCGGCGCCTCGCCGTCCGCGAGATCGACGCTGCACACCAGCTGGAAATCCTTGTCGCCCTTCTCATACCGGCCGGTGTCCAGCAGCAGCTTGAGCAGTTCGGCGTAGCGACCGTCCGCCAGCTTCGCCGCATCGAGGGCCAGGTCTACGTCGATGCTGCCGATGTGTGCAGCTCCCTGGCTCGGCAACAGGAGGTCCGGCACCCAGCCGCCCACGACCACGATGGCGTCGCCGAACTGACGTCCCCCCGTCTTGAGTAGCACTCGGCCTTAGAGCCCGGCGGTGACTGTACTCGCTTTCGATTGCAGCTGCTTCGCGAAGCCGGCGGGCGTCAGCCCGCCCAGCCCCTTCTTCGGCCGTTCT
>JBFWPN010000018.1:0-55731 GCA_050249955.1 Vicinamibacterales bacterium | reverse complement strand
ATCGGGGAGCCGACGGAGTACGTCATCAACCAGGTGATCGACACCGTCCTCGGCAAGGACAAGGACTTCCTGCTGTGGCGGGCCGACCACCAGGGCTCCTTCGTGCCGCGACACCTGGACGCCGCGCCGAACGGGCGACACCGGTCAGCGGGGGCCAAGATGGCGGCCGCAGCCTCCTCGTAGCGTCCCGGCGAGAGACCGATGCTACGCGCCTTGCTCGATGCCCGACTGCTGCTCGCGACGCTGTGCGCCGCGGCGGTCGGGCTATGCGGACTCCGCGCGTATCCCTTCGACCGGAGCGATGTGTTCATCGCCGTCATCGAGGCTCGCCGGCCGGACATCGCCCAGGGTCTGGCCTATGCCTACGCCACCCTGTGGTTCTCGACGCCGTTCTGCCTCGCGTCCCTGCTCACGTCGCTCGTCGCGATTGTTGTGTTCCGCCGGGCGCCGCACGAGAACTACCGAGCGCTGCCCCAGTATCCGGAGCCCGAGGAGCGTCCGGCGCCGTCGCTCGTACTGGGCGAGGTGCATCATGTCGATCGCCCAGGGCGCGCACCGGACCCGCAATGGCTCGTCATTCCGCAACGGGGCCTCTACACGGGACTGATGGTGTTGGGAGCGGTTGGCACCGGCAAGACGTCCGCGTGCATGTACCCGTACGTGGACCAGTTGCTCCGCTGGCGGGCGCAGGACGCTGACCACAAGCTTGGTGCGCTCGTGATGGAGGTGAAGGGCGACTTCTGCCTGCAGGTTCGCTCCATGCTGAAGCGGGCGGGTCGGGCCGACGACTACGTCGAGATCGGACTCGACACGGGCGTCTGCTACAACCCGCTGCACAACGATCTCGATCCGTACGCCGTGGCCTACGCGATTGCCACGCTCCTCAACAACCTTTTCGGGAAGTCCAAAGAGCCGTTCTGGCAGCAGGCGTACACGGACCTCCTGAAGTTCGTGATCCTGCTGCGGCGACTGACCGATGGCTACACGACGTTCGCCGAGATCTACCGCTACATCCTGGACGACTCGCAGATCGACCGAGACATCCGCCGCCTGAAGGCATCGCTGGCTGACCCGCCGGAGGTAGTGGTGCTGCGGATGGAGGAATACAGACTGCTCAATGTCGAGCGCACCTGGAGCCATTGGTTCGAGGAAGACGCCGGCCACATGGCGCACCCCTATGACGCCGCGCTGGAGACGTATCTGGCTGACCAGGGAGTTCCGTTTCACGTCCGGAAGACGCAGGGCACCGGATGGGCCGCGCGGCGGCACCAACTGGAGGCACTGGAACGATGGTATGCGAGCGGGTGGAGTCGGCTCGATACGCGGCTGCGCTCGTCCATCACCGAGGGCGTCGTCGTGTTCCTCTCGCTGTTCGACGACAACCCGGCAGTTCACCGCGCGTTCTGTCCACCGCGAAGTGCCTATCTGGGGCAGGTCGCTCCCGGTGAGCCACGGCCGCTCGAGCCGATCGACGCCCTGCTCGACTCGGGACGTGTCCTCGCCCTCAACTTCCCGGTCGCGATGAACCCCGGTCTGGCTCGCATCATCGGCGTGATGCTGAAGCTGGACTTTCAGCGCGCGGTGCTCCAGCGCATCCCGAAGATGGCGGCGGGGCGCGAGCGGGTCTGGCGTGATCTCCTGTTCGTCTGCGACGAGTATCACGCCTTCGCCACGGTGGGTGAGACGGACCCCACCGGCGACGAGCGGACCTTTGCCCTATCGCGGCAGGCGCGCCTGATCCCGATCGTGGCCACGCAGAGCATCAGCTCGCTGCGGTCGGTGCTTCCGGGCGACGAGAGCTGGCGGACGCTGTTGCAGTGCTTCCGTAACAAGGTCTTTCTCGCAACCAGCGACGAGTTCACGGCGCGCAACGCCGCGGAACTGTGCGGACGGAAGGATCGGCTGAAGGCGCACTACAGCCTGTCGGAGTCCGGACGGGACGCGCACGTGTCCTTGCTGACCGGGCGGGCCGCGGCGTCGCGCCAGTCGCTCACGGCCAGCAAGAGCTACGCGCCGACGTACGAGCACATCTTCCCCCCGCGGGTATTCACGGAGCTTCAGAACGCCCAGGCTGTGGTTCTGCCCTACGACGGCGTCAATCCGCTGCCGCCGCAGTTCTGCTATCTCAAGCCGCACTACCTGGACGTGCAGACCAGCTACTTCGATCACCTGGAGAGCGGGGCGCTATGAGCAGTCTCGATCGCATCCTTCCGTTCCTGCGTCCGATCGAGGACTTGCTGCGGGACCCGGCCATCACCGAGGTGATGGTCAACTGCGGCGGACGTCGGGTCTTCGTCGAGCGCAGCGGGGCCGTGGAACTCGTGCCCGAACGCGCACTGGAGGTGCGGAACCTCACGGTCGCCATCAAGAACATCGCCAGGGCCTGCGGCGACGAGATCTCCGAGGCCCAGCCCGCGCTCGACGCGCGGCTCGAAGACGGCTCGCGAGTGGCCGCGATGTTCCCGCCGTGCTCCGTCGATGGTCCCACGCTCACCGTGCGGAAGTTCACTCACCGCTACACGCTGCAGGAACTGGTGGACACCGGCACACTGACCGTGGACCTGGCGAACCTGCTGACGGACGCGGTGCGCCGCCGCCGCAACGTGCTCATCTCCGGAGGGACGGGCACCGGCAAGACCACGCTGCTGAACGCGCTCGCGTCGACCATCCCGGCCGAGGACCGCATTGTGCTGATCGAGGAGACGTCCGAGATTCTGATCGACAAGCCGAATCTCGTCCGGTTCGAGGCACGGCGGTCGCAGGCCCCACTGGGGCAGGAGGCGCCGCTGCCTGCCGTGACCATCGCAGACCTTCTCCGCGCGACCCTCCGACACCGGCCCGATCGAATCCTGGTCGGTGAGGTGAGGGGCCTGGAGGCGTTCGACTTGCTGCAGGCGCTAAACACGGGTCATCAAGGTGCGCTCAGCACCATTCACGCGAACTCGGCCGAGCAGGCACTGGCGCGCCTCGCACATTGCGTGCTCACGGCCAACACAGGTCTCCCTCACCACAGCACCCGCGAGGCCATCGCCCTGGCGATCCACCTGGTCGTGCACGTCGAGCGTGTCGGCCGGCACCGCCGGGTAACGGACGTGGCCCGCGTCGCCGGCTACGACGTTGCTGCCGACCGGATCCGAACGGAACCGGTCGTCGGCCCAACGCTGACCGCCACGGAAGGAGGAGTGTCATGATCCGCGTCCCGTATTGGTGCCGTCCGATTCCATTGCTGCTGGTGCTGTCCGCGTGCGGCGGGTCCAGCCCAAGTCCAACGGGGCCGTCCACACCGACGTCGTTTCTGACCGGTACGTGGTCAGGGATCATGACCCTGACGGTCAACCCAGGGGACCCTAACGAGCAGCCGCCGACATCGGGGCCTGTCCGCTGGACGTTCGAGGTCGTTCCGCAAACCAACCTTCAGTCCTTCCGCGCCAACGTGCGCTCGGACCATCCGTGGCTGACGATGATGACCACCGCGACAACGGCGCTAACTCCGGGCAATGTGGCGCCGGCGCAGATCAGCACGCAGGGGCAGTTCAGCTCGCCGCGCGGGTGTCGGGGCACGTTCGGGAGCGTCGGCACGGCGCAGGCCACCAGGATTGAGGCCAACTTCACCGGGACAGACTGCCAGCAGACGACGTTCACGGGCAGCGTTGTCCTCACCAAGGAATGAACGAGGGAGAGATGGCGATAGATCTCGACGCGCCGGTCCGTTTCCTCCGTACAGCCTTCCATCCCGACGATTGGGTTGCCGTCCTGCTCAAGTCGCACGAGACCGGTGGGACCGCCCAGCGCGTTGGACCCCTGTCTCTGATTGCGAGTCCGAAGTTCCAGGCGTGGCTACGCGCGCAGAGTGCACGACGCTTCAGCGTGTTCGTGAGCGTCAACACCATTCGGCCGCAGCGGAAGACTAGAACACGAGATGCGATAGGCGAGATTCGGCACGTGTTTCTGGACGCCGATCGAGATGGGCCAGCCGTCTTGGCGACGATCGCCGCCCGCCGCGACCTCCCGCCGCCGTCGTGCGTCATCCACTCCTCACCCAATCGGCTCCACGTGATGTGGCGAGCAACGGGCTTCACCAAAGAGACCGTGGAGGCACTCCAGAAACAGTTGGCCAAGGAACTCGGAACCGACAAGGCGGCAACATCGTGTGCTCAGCTCACGCGATTGCCGGGGTTCTTCAACCACAAGTACAGACCCGGCCCGGCCGTGACGGCTGAGTTCGGTGCTGGGCAGCGTTCCTTTGGGCCTTTCGACTTTCCCCGATCGGTGCCCTTGCCTAGGCCGACAACCGGCGTTACTTCGATGCGGACCGGCAAGACAACTAGCGACCCGCGGGAGCGGGCCCGACGATATCTAGCGGCGATTCCGCCTGCGGTCGCTGGGAGCCACGGCGACCTCACGACGTTCCGCGTCTGCTGCCGCCTGGTCCGTGGCTTCGCCCTTACCGATGACGACGCGCTCGGGGTGCTGGTCGAGTGGAATCACGCGTGTTCTCCGCCGTGGTCTGAGGTCGAACTCCGCTCGAAGCTGGCAGCTGCGCGGCGCTACGGCAGGGAGCGGGTTGGGGGGCTTCTATCGAGTAGCAGCGAGCGGCAAACATCTGTCTAACCTAAGCCGCAGCTTCAGGCTCGCTTCCGCTCAGGCCGATTGCTAGTTACGACAAGGACAAGTATCCTCAGACTAGTGCGCGCATTTCGCCGGGGCATCATCGTCCATGCAATCGTTTGCCTGCTCCTCACGTGGGCGGCGGCCGATCTGCTGGTGCCGCAGCTGTGCAGTGCTGAGCAAGCGACGCAATCAGACTCGCACGGCAGCCAACAGGATCAGGACGATTGCTTCTGCTGCTGTTCGCACGTCGAACGGGCTCGTCCGATCGAGATCGCGTTCGCTGATTTGACTCCAGTCGTGCGCCAGGTCTTCCCGGTGCAGAGCCTGCCAGCCGGTGCGCCGCGCATGGTGTACCACCCTCCGCTCGTCTCGTAGCTTCCTGCTTTTCCATTTCATCGGCTACTGACGGTTCCTGAACCGTTAGGGCACGGCTTTACCTTGGCGCGCTCGCGGCCTCGGCCGTCGTAGCAGGTGCCCGTGTGTTCGCGCACGGGGCCTGGCGTTGAGCGTTGCTACTCAGGAGCTACGGAAGGCGTATGCGCAGATCTGCCCGAAATTTGCCCGTCCACGGGTTCGCCGTCGCGGCGTGGACTATAGGTGTCTCATTCCTCGCACCCGGCGGCGCGGACGCGCAGTCACCCATCCCCGAGCGGCTAACTCTCCGGGAGGCGGTTGACCTGGCCGTCGAGAGGAACCCGGCCATGGTCGCCGCGCGAGCCGGCGTCGACGCCGCCGAAGGCGACCGATTGGCAGCGTCGCGACGACCCAATCCGGCTCTCTCAGTGGATTCCGCGGGCTACCCGGCCTTCGAGTCAGCCCGTCCCGGCTACTGGGGGAATCAGGAGTTCACGGTGCGCTTCGACCAGGAACTCGAGACCTCTGGCCGGCGACGCCTGCGCACTGAGGTCGCCGAATCTGGCTGGGCGACCGCTCAGCTCGGCGTGCAGGACCGAGGCAGGCAGATCGGGTTGGATGTCAGACGGGCGTACCTGGCTGCCGTGCTGGCCCAGGCCGACCGTGGCGTCGCTCAGACGTCGCTCGAGGAAATCGACCGCGTGATCGCGCTCAACCGCGCACGGTTGCAGCAGGGCGAGATTTCGGGGGCCGAGCTGCGACGGCTGCAAGTGGAGCGATTGCGCTTCGTCGAAGACGTCTTCGGCGCAGACCTGGCACTGAAGGACGCGCGTGGCACCCTGTTGGCGCTCCTGAACGCTTCGCGGCTGGACCAGCCGCTCGAACTGACTGACGGGCTGAAGGCGTCGGCCGCCGAGGGATTGGACGCGTTGACCGCCGCGTCCGTTGACGTCGCTGGTGCACCGGGTCTGCTCGCTCAAGCCCTTGAGTTTCGCCCTGATGTCCTCGCCGCCCGGCGAGAGCAGGTGCAGGCCGAGACGGCTACCCGGCTGCAACGCGCGTTGCGAACGCCGAACATCACCGTGGGCGGCGGATACCAAAACAACTTCGGATCCGACGGCGTCGTGTTCGGCGTCACGCTGCCGCTCCCGTTCTTCAACCAGAACCAGGGCGGCATCGCGCGGGCGGACGCAGAGCGGCGCGCGGCCGATGCGCGCGCGGACGCCACGGCGATCCAGGTGCGACTGGATGTCCAGCGTGCCCTGAACGCCGTGGACACGAACCGCGCGCGGGTCCAGTACATCGAGCAGGAGTACCTGAAGAACGCGCAGGAGTCCCGAGACATCGTCCTGGAATCCTACCGGCTCGGCGTCGCCGACCTCATCGACTTTCTTGATGCGCAGCGCGCCTTTCGCGACACGCAACGTACCTACAACCGCGCCCTGTTCGACCAGCGGGTGAGCCTGTTCGAGCTCGCCGCCGCCGTCGGACGACCCGACGTGCAGCCGTAAGGAGCTTGACACCTATGAACGCCATCACAGACACCAACCCCAACGAAGCGGGCATTTCGATGCGCGCGCTCCTTGTTGCCGTCGCTGTCACCGCCGTATTGACCGGCACGGCGGCTTGGCTGATGCTGCGTCCCGCGGCCGCGGGGCCAGAGATCGCCGAAGAACACGCGGACGAACTCCCTGCCGGCGTCGTGGAGCTGACGCCCGACGCGCAAAAAAACGCAGCGCTCGGCCTCGCGCCGGTGGAGGTGCGTCCGCTGCCTACCACGATCGACGTGACGGGCAGCGTCGCCGCCGAGGACGCTCGTATCGCTCACATCCGGCCGCTGGCCCGCGGCCTCATCGAGCGTGTCTGGGTCAGTCTGGGCGAGCGTGTGACCAAGGGCCAGCCGCTGGCCACCTACGACAATATCCAGCTCGGCGAGTTGGTGGGCGACTACCTCGGCGCGCGCGCCGTGCTGCGTCAGGCAGAAGCCGATCTGGATGTGAAACGCCGGGTGGTCGAACGAGGCCGTGCACTCATCACCCTGGAGGCGATCGCCCAGCAGACGCTGGATCTTCGTGAGGCCGAACTGAAGACGTCCGAGGCGGGCGTAGCTCGGGATCAGGCCGCTGTCTCCCGCGTCGAGGAGCAACTACATCGCTTCGGGCTCTCGGACGCCGATCTGCGCCAACTGTCGCCCACCGAGGGCACGAGTCCCCATCGCGATGCCTCACACGCGGTGCTGCGCGCGCCGTTCGACGGCGTGGTTACGAAGTACGACGTGGCGCAGGGCGAGGTCGCCGAGCCGGAGCGCGAACTGTTCACCGTGACCGACCTGTCGAGTGTCTGGGTCATGGCGGACATCTACGAGAAGGACATCACGAAGGTCCGGGCGGGTACGGATGCCGTGGTGCGCGTGGACGCCTACCCGGACCGGAGCTTCGCGGGTCGCGTCACCTACGTCGCCGACCTCATCGACCCGCAGACGCGCACCGCCAAGGCCCGGGTCGTGGTCGCCAATCCTGGGACCGCGCTGAAGCTGGACATGTTCGCCCGTGTCTCGATTCCTACCGCGGAGCAACGCGAGGGACTCCTGGTGCCGCTCGCCGCGATCCAGACCGTCGACAACCAGCCGGTGGTGTTCGTGCAGCAGTCTGCGAATCGATTCGAGCGACGCAACGTCGAGCTGGGCATGACGGCCGGCGATCTCGTCGAGATCCGCACCGGCGTGCAGGCGGGCGACACCGTGGTCGGCGCCGGCAGCTTCTATCTGAAGACCGCGCTCCTGCGCGAGCGCATTGGCGCCGAGCACTAGTCGGGAGCCCTTCATGCATAGACTCATCGACTTCTCGCTGCGCAACAAGTTCCTCGTCATCGTCCTGACGGCTGTCATGGTGGGCTTCGGGGTGCGCGCCATGCTCCGGCTGCCAATTGACGCGGTGCCCGACGTTACACCCAACCAGGTGCTCGTCCTGACGCAGGCGCCTGGGCTCGGTCCCTTGGAGGTGGAGCGCTTCATCACCTTCCCGGTCGAAACGGCGATGAGCGGCCTGCCCGGCATCACCGACATCCGGTCGGTGTCCCGCTTCGGGCTCTCCGCCGTCTACATCTACTTCGAAGAGAACCTGGACCTCTATTTCGTGCGGCGGCTGGTCCTAGAGCGCCTGCCAGACGCCCGGGCGGCCATTCCCGAGGGATTGGGCACGCCGTCCATGGGCCCGATCACCAGTGGGCTGGGCGAGATCTATCAGTTCGAGGTGCGTGGCGAGGGGCAGTCGCTGATGGACCTGCGCTCGATCCTCGAATGGGATATCGCCTTCAAGCTCCGGTCGGTGCCAGGAGTGGTCGAGGTCAACTCGTACGGCGGCGAACTCAAGACCTACGAGGTGCAGATCGACCCGGACAAGCTCGTCTCGTACAACATCAGCCTCGAGGCGGTGTTCGAGGCCCTCGAAGGCAACAACGCCAACGCCGGCGGCGCCTACATCGAGCGCGCGCAGGAGCAATACGTCATCCGCGGCGAAGGGCTCGTCGAGAAGATCGCCGACATCGACAACATCGTGGTGGCGGCGGCCAAGGGTGGGACACCGGTCTTCATCAAGAACCTGGGTACGACCGTACTGGCGCCCCAAGTCCGTCAAGGTGCCGTCACACGAGACGGACGCGGCGAAGTCGTGACCGGCGTCGTGATGATGCTGATTGGCGAGAACGCCCGCGTGGTGGCCGATCGGGTGAAGACCGAACTCGAGGTGATCAAGGGCAGCCTGCCCAAGGGGGTCACCGTCGACAGCTATTACGACCGCACCGATCTCGTGCGCAAGACCATCGGCACCGTCTCGACGAACCTCATTGAAGGCGGCATTCTCGTCGTCGCCGTGCTGCTCTTGATGCTCGGCAACGTGCGTGGCGGCCTCATCGTTGCGGCGGCAATCCCGCTCTCGATGCTGTTTGCCTTCACGGGGATGGTGGAGGCCGGCTTGTCAGGCAACCTCATGAGTCTGGGGGCGATCGACTTCGGGCTGATCGTCGATGGCTCCGTCGTCATGATCGAGAACATCGTCCGCCGCTTGAGCGAAGCTCGGGCGCCGGGACGATCGAAAGACGACGTGATACGAGACGCGGGGCGCGAAGTGGCCCGACCGGTGTTCTTCGCTGTGCTGATCATCATCATCGTCTACCTGCCCATCCTGACCCTGGAAGGCGTGGAGGGGAAGATGTTCCGCCCGATGGCGCTCACGGTCGTGTTCGCGCTGATCGGCTCCCTGGTGCTGGCGTTGACGCTCATGCCTGTGTTGGCCTCGCTCGGCTTCAAGGCCACGGCCTCCGAGCACGAGCCGCGGCTGATTCACTGGCTGAAGGATCGGTATCGTCCCTGGCTGCACCGTACGGTGGCCCGGCCGCTCTTCACAGGCGGAATTGCCGCCGCCGTGTTCGTGGCCTCACTCGGCCTGGTGCCGTTCATGGGCGCGGAGTTCATTCCGAAGCTGGATGAAGGTGCCGTGGCCCTCCAGGCGTGGCGACTGCCGAGTGTGTCGCTCACGGAGTCCATCAAGAGCACGACGCTCATCGAGCGTACGCTGAAGCAGTTCCCCGAGGTTGTGACGGTCGTGTCGCGCACCGGTCAGGCGGAGATTCCGACCGACCCGATGGGCGTGGAGACGAGCGACATCTACGTCATCCTCAAGGACCACGCCGAATGGACCACCGCTTCGACGAAGGAAGCGCTCGTCGCCGCATTCAACGAGGCGCTGGACCGAGAGGTGCCTGGGAACGTGCTGAGCTACTCCCAGCCCATCGAACTGCGCGTGCAGGAGCTCATCGCCGGGGTGCGCTCGGATCTCGCCATCACGCTGTTCGGCGAGGACCTCGACGAACTGCGGCGCATTGGCGCCGACATCACGCGCGTGGTGTCTGGCGTCCGCGGCGCGGCGGACGTGAAACTCGAACAGACCAGCGGGCTGCCCTTCCTGCGCGTGAAGATCCGCCGGGACGAGATCGCTCGCTATGGGATCAACGCCTCGCAAGTGCTGGATGTCGTCCAGGCGATGGGCGGCCGTACGGTGGGGGAGGTGCTCGAGGGCCAACGGCGCTTCGACATCCAAGTGCGTTTCACCCCGGAGTCACGCAACGACATCGAGAAGATCCGGATGCTGAAGGTCGCCGACCCCCAGGGCCGCATGATTCCGCTGTCGCAGCTCGCCGACATCGTGGTCGAAGAGGGGCCGGCGCAGATCACCCGCGAGAACTATCATCGGCGAATCGCTGTGGAGGCGAACGTCCGAGGTACCGACCTCGCCAGTTTCGTCGCGGATGTGCAGCAGGCCGTGGGCAGTCAGGTGACCCTGCCACCGGGCTACTACGTGGAGTATGGCGGCCAGTTCGAGAATCTGCAGCGGGCGTCGCAGCGGCTGCTGCTTGTGGTGCCTGTCGCCCTGTTCCTGATCTTCGTGCTGCTGTACACCACGTTCGGCGCGGTTCGACCCGCGCTGCTCATCTACTTCAATATCCCGATTGCGGCCACGGGCGGCGTCGTGGCCCTCATGCTCCGCGGCATGCCGTTCAGTATCTCGGCCGCCGTCGGGTTCATCGCATTGTTCGGCGTCGCGGTGCTGAACGGCGTCGTCATGGTCTCTTACTTCATCGAGCTGCGCCGCCAGGGGCTCGGCGTCGACGAAGCCGTCATGACCGGCGCGGAACTCCGCCTCAGGCCGGTTCTCATGACGGCGCTCGTGGCTGGCCTTGGATTCGTCCCGATGGCGCTGTCAACCGGCGCGGGCGCCGAGGTGCAGCAGCCGCTGGCTACAGTCGTCATCGGGGGCCTCTTGACGTCCACGACGCTCACGTTGCTGGTACTTCCAGCTCTCTATCGATGGTTCGAACGGGACGAACGGGAGGTGGAACTGTGATGTACGAAGTTAAGGCGATTGTGCGACTGGATCGACAGGAAGACGTGATCGCCGCGCTGCACGCGGTGCCTGACTTGCCGGGCCTGACCATCTCCATGGTGGAGGGTGTGGGGCGGCGACATGCCGACGCTGTCCTGGAGCCGGTCGCCTTCGGCCGGGCGACCATGGCGAAGATCGAGATCGTCGTGGGTGAGGACCGCCTGACGCAGGTGCTCGATGCTGTGGCACGGAGTGCCCGCACCGGCCGGCGCGGCGACGGCAAGGTGTTCGTGTCGAGGGTCGAGCAGGCGCTGCGGTTGCGGACCGGCGAGACCGACCTGAACGCGTTGCGGTAGGGACCTTCACCATGGCCACACGATCCTTTCCAATCAAGCTGGTGCTCCCGGACCTGCCGGATGCGCAGGATGCCTGTGTGCAGCGGCTCACGGAGCTGACCCAGCAACAGCCGGGCGTGGCGCTGGCGCACGCCACAGGGGATGGCGAGCTCTGCGTGCACTTCGATCCGTCGCGAACCACGGTCGCTGAGATGCGGAAACTCGTTACGGCCGCAGGCGCGCGTCTCTCGGCTGAGTACGGCCATGTGTCGATTGCGTTTGGCGGGCTGCCGGGGGAGGACGCTGGCCGCCGCCTCGAAGACATGCTGCGCAAGCAGGCAGGCGTGCTCGAAGTGTCGGCGAACGTGGCCGCTCGCCGTGTCCGGGTGGAGTTCGAGCGGTCGAAGACGGATGCTGATAGCTTGCGACGCCTCGTCGAGGAGGCACGGTTCCCCGCGGAGCCCATGGGGCCGTCAGCGCCGGCACCATCACTCATCCGGTTCCTGGCAAGCAACCGCGAACTCGTCTGGAGCCTGGCCGCCGCAGTGCTGTTGGGGCTCGGATGGGCCGGAGAGCGCTTCTGGGAGTGGCCGGATCGCGTGACGATCCCGCTGTATCTGGCCGCCTATGCCTTCGGGGCCTGGGACCTGGTCAGCCACACGGTGGCGTCGTGGCGCCAACGGGCGTTCACGTTCGACATCGATCTGCTGATGCTGCTGGCCGCGCTTGGGGCGGCCGGGCTCGGCGAATGGGCCGAGGGAGCGTTCCTGCTGACCCTGTTCGCACTGGCGCACGCGCTGGAGCACTACGCCATGGACCGCGCGCGTGGCGCGATTCGCGCGCTGGCCGATCTGGCGCCGGCGATCGCGCGCGTGCGGCGCGACGGCCAGGACGTTGAGGTGCCGGTGGAGGCCGTGAAGGTCGACGAGGTCGTGGTCGTCCGCCCTGGCGATCGGATTCCCGTCGATGGCGTCATTGTGGGCGGCCAATCCGCGGTCAACCAGGCGCCCGTGACCGGTGAGTCGGTGCCGGTGGACAAGGCGGCCGGAGACGACGTGTTCGCCGGGACGGTGAATGGCGAGGGGGCGCTGGAGGTGCGCACGACGCGCGCCGTGGGTGACCGCACTCTGGACCGCGTGATTCGCCTGGTCGCGGACGCGCAGACGAGCAAGGCGCCAACACAGCAGTTCACCGAACGCTTCGAGCGCGTCTTCGTGCCGCTCGTGCTGGTATCGGCCGTGGCCGTCATGATCGTGCCCCCACTGATGGGATGGGCGACGTGGTCGACCGCGGTGTATCGAGCCCTCACCTTACTGGTGGCAGCCTCGCCGTGTGCGCTCGCCCTGGGCACGCCGTCTGCGGTACTGGCGGGCATCGCGCAGGCCGCGCGTCGCGGTGTGCTCATCAAAGGCGGCGTGCACCTTGAGAACCTCGGCACCCTGCGCACGATGACCTTCGACAAGACCGGCACGCTCACGCTGGGCCAGCCCGAAGTGACGGGCGTCGTCACCCACGAGGCCGGTAGCGCCGATGAACTGCTGCGCGTCGCCGCTGCCGTCGAGCGACAGTCGCAGCACCCACTGGCACAGGCCGTCGTACGAGCAGCTGCGGCGCGACAGCTGGCCCTGCCCGACGCCGGCCCGCTGGAGAGCATCACCGCGCGCGGGGTACGGGCTGTCGTCGACGGAGACCCCGTCGAGATCGGGAGCGCCAGGCTCTGGACCGACCGGAAGATCGAGATTCCGGTCATCGTGGAAGTGGCCGTCAACCAACAGCAGCAAGCCGGGCGCAGCGTCATGATCGTCCGCCACGGCGCGCGATGGCTCGGCGTGCTCGGCCTGGCCGACCAGCCGCGGCCGGAGTCGCGCGACGTGCTGGTGCGCCTGCGAGAGATGGGACTGCGCCCGTTGGTGATGTTGACGGGCGATAATCGGGGCGTGGCGGAGGCCGTCGGGAAGGCCCTGGGCGTCGATCAGATCAAGGCGGATCTCCTGCCCGAAGACAAGGTGTCCGCCATCCAGGCGTTGATGCAGGCCCATGGCCCCCTGGCCATGGTGGGCGACGGCGTGAACGACGCGCCAGCGCTGGCGCAGTCCACGGTTGGCATCGCCATGGGCGGGGCGGGCACGGGGGTGGCCCTGGAAACAGCGGATGTCGCGCTGATGGGCGACGATCTCCGCACGTTGCCGTTCGCGGTGGGCCTGTCGCGGCAGGCGGCGCGCATCATCAAGCAGAATCTGGCGATCTCGATGACCGTCATCGCTCTGCTGGTCGTCGCCACGCTGCTCGGGTGGGCCGGCATCGGCACGGCGGTGCTGCTCCACGAAGGCAGCACGATGGTGGTCGTGGCCAACTCGCTGCGTCTGCTGGCCTACGCCGAGTAGACCTGCACGTGGCGATGCCCATGGCTCCAGCGAACGGAGGTCCACGGGCGTGACGCGAGCCGCTGCTACGTGGCTGACTGCCGCCCTGCTGGTATTGCCAGTGACCGCGTCGGCGCAGGAGCCCACGCCGGCGTCACCGACGGAGGTGCATGAACACGTGCGGTAGAGCGGAGATCGGACGCATGCCAGCCCACCACCTGCATGCGCATGAGTACTTCCTGTCGCTGTTCCCGCTCGGCAAGGTGCAAATGGGCTACGTCCGGCACCTGCTGGCCGCCAGGGGTCTGGTGCCGGGGATTGGCGGCTCTGTCTCGCTCAGCGTGCTGTCGCCCGAATTGGCGCCCCGCTACTACGGGCGTGTGGCTCCAGGATTCGCGGTGTTCTTCAGTCTCCAGGCCGCTCGCCATCGGATGTAGTGACCGTGGCCGACTGTCTTCCGCTAAGGGTTTGACGAATAGTGCACACTGCACATACACTCGCCTTGGTGTTCCGAGCCGTTGCGTCCGTCGTCGTGTGCGCGATGCTCTCGACCTCCGGGTCGGCAGCGTTCCAGCACGTGCACGCGTATGCGGGCCATGAGCACGCGGAGCATCAGCACGGCGTGGCCGTGCATGTCCACGCGGTCTCCGCACCCCTTGTGGTCGATCATGTCATCGATCACGCGGACCATCCCGGCCCTGATGCGCCCGCATCGGGCGCGCGGTTGGAGGGGTGCGACCCCGGAGCGCATGCTGTCTCGGTCGCGTTCAAATACGTCACGCCACAGCCCGAGCACCCGCCGATTCCGGTCACCGTCGATGTCGTCGTCGTCGCGCCGCCGGAACACGCGTGGTGTCGTATCGCTCCGTCTCACGTCCGCGCCCATAGTCCACCTCGCCTGACCGACGCCCCGCTGCGCGCCCCGCCTGTGGTCCACCTCGCCTGACCACGTGACCGGCTGACACGCCGGTTACTCCCGTCCGTTCGTACAACCAAGAGACGTCGCACCGAGTCGGCAGCACTGCGCGTGCTGTCAGCGGCGTTCGTCGCGATGCGCTGATCGGCCGGCGATGGTGCAACAGCGTCCCGCGTACGACGCCGTGGCCCTGATGCCCGGCGCCGGGGCGCGATGTCTCGGCGACTCGATTCGACGTTCTCTGAGAGGTGCTATGCCTGTGGGTCTTGTCGGCCTTCGTCGCTCGCTCCGAGTTCCGGCCGCTGTTGTCCTGGTCGGTGCCATGCTCGCCGTCTGCTCGCGGCCGGTGGTCGCGCAGCCCTCGTCGGCCCAGGCCGGGGAACGACCTCTGGGGCGGGGCTTGCCCGTGTTCCTCCCCGCCCCGGGCGAATCGGAGCGCCGCGACCCACCGCCGTTGGTGAACCCGACGGGCGTGGTCTCACTCCGCGAGGCGGTCTCGCTCGCGCTGCTGCAGAACCCGAGACTGGCGGCGTTCGCGTGGGAGATACGTGCGCTCGAAGCCCGCATGCTGCAAGCCGGCCGGCGCCCGAATCCCACCGTGGACCTGACCAGCCAGGACTTCGGGGCCGCGCGGTCGCCAGGCAGCGATGCGGATCAGCCGGTGCAACCGCAGGCCACCATCCAGCTGAGTCAGGTCATAGAGCTGGGCGGCAAGCGCGGCGCACGGCAGGAGTTGGCGACACGCACCCGTGATCTCGCGGGGTGGGACTACGAGACGGCGCGGATCGACGTACTCACCGACGTGAGCCGGGCGTTCACGCGTCTGCTAGCGGCACAGGACGCCGTGGCTCTCTCCGACCAGGCGATACGGCTCGCCACCGATGTGCTGCAGAGCGTGATTGCGCGCGTGGAGGCTGGCGTGGTGTCGCCCATCGAGGAGACACGAGCCGGCCTTGCGGTGGCGAACGCGCGCGCCGACGCCGCTCGGGTGCATCGCGTGCTGGACGCCAGTCGAACGCAGCTCGCGCTGCTCTGGGGTGCCCCGGCGGCGTTCACATCCGCCGCTGGTGATCTGAGGGCGGCGCCGCCACCGCTACCCGGGATCGGGGAGCTCTCGGCGATGCTCCAGCAGAATCCCGAGCAGGCTCGCTGGGCCGCAGAGATCGCCCAGCGAGAGGCGGCACTGGCGCTCGAACGCTCCAAGCGCGTCGTGGACGTGGCCGTGTCCGCGGGCTATCGACGCTACACGACAGTCGATAGCAATGCATTCGTCGTCGGCGTGTCGCTTCCGCTTCCTCTGTTCAATCGCAATGCCGGCAGCATCGAGGAAGCACGGATCCGCCTCGCGCAGGGGCACGAGCAGCGCCGCGCCGCCGAGACGCAAGTGGCCGCGGCATTGGCCGACGCGTACGCCGCGCTGGCTGCTGCGCACGACGAGATCACCATCGTGCGCACGTCGGTGCTGCCTGCCGCGCAGCAGACCTTCGACGCCATCAGTGAAGGCTATCGGCTGGGTCGCTTCGGTTTCCTGGACGTGCTCGAGGCCCAGCGCACCGTGATCGGCGCCGGCAACCAGCACCTCCAGGCCCTCTCCAACTATCACCAGGCCGTCGTGAATATGGAGCGCTTGATTGGCGCACCACTGCCAGGATCCCCAAGCGCGGCGCTCGGCGCCAAAGAGTAGATCATCATGCAGAAAACCACTGTCGCCATCGTCGCGATCATCCTCGCCGTCGGCTTGGCGCTCACGGCCGTGATTCTCCGCACCGAGCGAGGGGATGCTGGGGCGGCCGAGACCGAACCTGCAGGCGCCCTTGACTATCCACGCGGCCCCCATGGAGCGCGGTTGGTGTCCGACGACGGCCTGCAGGTCGAGATGACGATCTACGAGACCGGTGTTCCACCCCACTTCCGGGTGTATCCCTACGATGCCGCCCTGAAGCCAATACCGCCCGGCGAGGTCGACCTGGTCGTCGAGTTGCACCGGTTGGGGGGGCGGGTTGACCGGATCACCTTCACGTCCGAAGCCGACTACCTGCGTGGCGAGGCGGTCGTCGAAGAGCCGCATTCGTTCGACGTCAAGGTGCTGGCGACGCGTGCGGGTCGACAGCACACGTGGTCGTACTCCCAGATTGAAGGAAAGGTGCAACTCGGCCCCGATCAGGTCAAGAGCGCCGGGATCGTCATCGGCACTGCCGCGCCTCGAACCATGCAGACGACGATTGAGCTTCCGGGTGAAGTGAAGGCCGACGCGACGCGTGTGGCCCGCGTCGTGCCGCGCCTGCAGGGCGTCGTGACGGATGTGCTCAAAAAAGCCGGCGACCGCGTCCGGCGCGGTGAGGTGATGGCCGTGCTGAACAGCCGCGAGCTGGCCAGCGCCAAGAGCGAGTATCTCGCGGCGACCCAGCGAGTCGAGTTTGCCCGTGTAAGCGTCGAGCGCGAAGAGACGCTGTGGAAGAAGAAGATCTCCGCCGAGCGCGACTACCTCGAGGCGCGCCGCGCCTTCGACGAGGCCGCGCTGACCCAGCGGCTCGCCGGCCAGCAACTCCGGGTGCTGGGCGTGGCTTCGGAGGCCCTGCCGACGCTCGAGGCCTCGCCAGCGGAGAGCCTTGCGCGGCACGAGGTGCGTGCGCCGATCGACGGCACGGTCGTGGAGCGCAATGTCACGGCGGGAGAATCCGTGACCGCCGAGGCAGCGATCTTCACGGTCGCGGACCTGTCAGCGGTGTGGGTCGAGGTGTCCGTCTACGCGAAAGACCTGGGAGCCGTGCGGCAGGGCCAGCACGCCGTCGTCGTGTCCACGGACCTCGGTGTCGAGGCGTCGGGACGCATTGACTTCATCGGACAACTCGTGGGCGATGAGACGCGCTCGGCTACCGCGCGCCTCACGCTCGCCAACGGCGACGGCCGGTGGCGGCCTGGGCTGTTCGTGACCGTACGACTAGTGCGCGAAGAGACTACGGTGCCGATTGCCGTCTCCGCCGACGCGATTCAAACGTTCCGTGACTGGCAGGTGGTGTTCGTCAAATTCGGCGACTGGTTCGAGGCCCGCCCGCTCAAGCTTGGACGCAGCGATGGTCAGTGGGTCGAAGTGTTAAGCGGACTCAAGGCGGGTGACCAGTACGCCGCGGCGAACAGCTTCGCCGTCAAGGCCGAGATCGGCAAACTCGGCGCCACCCACGACCACTAAGGACACCACATGCTTGAACGGATTCTGCACTTCTCGATTCGCCAGCGATGGCTCGTGGTGATCGCGACGATCGCCGTGGCCCTGTGGGGGCTGTACAACTACACACGTCTGCCGATCGACGCCGTGCCGGACATCACCAACGTCCAGGTGCAGATCAACACGGAGGCGCCAGGATACTCGCCGCTCGAGGCCGAGCAACGGGTCACGTATCTCGTCGAGACGGCCATGGCGGGTTTGCCACGCCTGGACGAAACCCGGTCGATCTCTCGATACGGCTTGTCCCAGGTCACCGTCATCTTCGAGGACGGGACGGACATCTATTTCGCGCGCCAGCTCATCGCCGAACGCATTCAAGAAGTGAAGGGCCGGCTCCCCCAGGGCATCGAGCCCACGATGGGGCCGATCGCGACCGGACTGGGTGAGATCTTCCTGTGGACCGTCGAAGCCACGCCGGGCGCCGTGAACGCCGAAGGGCAACCCTATTCCGGCATGGATCTCCGCACGATTCAGGACTGGATCGTTCGGCCGCAGCTGAAGACGGTGCCGGGTGTGGCGGACGTGAACACCATCGGGGGGTATACGAAACAGTTCCATGTCACCCCTCACCCTGACAAGTTGAGGGCCTACGGCCTGTCGTTCGGCGACATCCTCGGAGCTCTGGAGCGCAACAACACCAACATCGGCGCCGGCTACATCGAGCGGAGCGGCGAGCAGTATCTGATTCGCGCGCCAGGCCAGGTCGAAGACCTCGAAGATATCAGGCGCATTGTCGTCGGCACCCACCAGGGCACTCCCGTGTATCTCAGCACCGTGGCCGACGTACTCTTCGGCAACGAGCTGCGGACGGGCGCCGCGACCGAAGACGGCAAGGAGATCGTGCTCGGCACGGTCTTCATGTTGATGGGCGAGAACAGCCGGGTGGTGGCCCAGCGTGTGGCCGCGAAGATGGAGGAGGTGAACCGGACCCTTCCGGCTGGAGTGGTTGCGAAGACGGTCTACGACCGCACCAAGCTGGTCGACGCCACGATCGAGACCGTGACGCACAACCTCGCGCTCGGCGCGCTCTTGGTCATCGTGGTCTTGTTCGTGTTCCTCGGCAACATCCGTGCAGCACTGATCACGGCGTGTGTCATCCCCCTGTCGATGCTCCTGACGATCACCGGCATGGTGGAGTGGGGTGTCACGGGCAACCTGCTGAGCCTTGGCGCGCTCGATTTCGGGATCATCGTCGATGGGGCAGTGATCATCGTCGAGAACTGCATGCGCCGGCTGGCCGAGCGCCAGCACGAACTCGGTCGCCTGCTGACGCGCGCCGAGCGGTTTGAGACGGTGTTCGAGGGATCGAAAGAGGTGCGGCGCGCCACGATGTTCGGCGAGCTGATCATCATGATCGTGTACCTGCCCATCCTGACCCTCACCGGTATCGAGGGCAAGATGTTCTACCCGATGGCGTTCACGGTGCTCGCGGCGCTCTTCGGCGCCATGGTCCTGTCGGTCACCTTCGTGCCCGCCGCGGTGGCGTTGTTCGTGACGGGGCGCGTCTCCGAGAAGGAGAACCCCGTCATCCGATGGGCCGAGCGAGCCTATCGGCCGTCGCTGCTGATGGCGATGCGCAATCGGGGCGCGACCGTCGCCGTCGCCGGCGCGCTGATGCTCGTGACCAGCGCGATGGCGGCACGGCTGGGCAGCGAGTTTCTGCCCAGTCTCGACGAGGGCGACCTGTTGGTACATGCCCTGCGGATCCCGGGCACCAGCCTGACGACTGCCATCGACATGCAGCACACGCTCGAGCGCAAGTTCAAGACGTATCCCGAAGTCGACTACGTGTTCTCGAAAATCGGCACGGCGGAGATCGCCACCGATCCGATGCCGCCAAGCGTGGCGGATACCTACGTCATGCTGAAGCCGCGAGAAGCGTGGCCCGATCCCAATCGGCCCAAGGCAGACTTCGTGGAGCAACTCCAAAAGGACCTGCCACTCATTCCGGGAAACAACTACGAGTTCATCCAGCCGATCCAGATGCGTTTCAACGAGCTGATCGCCGGCGTCCGCAGCGACGTGGCCGTGAAGGTGTTCGGAGACGACATCGACGTCTTGGCTGACGTCGGGACGCGCATCGAGGCCGTGCTGGCGTCAGTGCCGGGGGCGGCCGACACCAAAGTCGAACAAACCACCGGGCTGCCCCTGCTGACGATTCACTTGAAACGGGACGAAATGGCTCGGTTGGGCCTGAACGTTGCCGACGTGCAGGACGTCATCGAAGTGGCGATCGGCGGGAAGACCGTTGGCCAGGTCTTCGAGGGCGATCGCCGGTTCGATATCCTGGTTCGTCTACCAGAGGTCTTGCGAACCGACATGGACCAGATGAAGCAGATCCTGGTGCCGTTGCCGGCTGGAGCGCGTCCCATCCGTGACGCGGTGCCCGCGTCCTCCACGGGCACCGCCTTCATCCCGCTGGGTGCCGTCGCCGATTTCGAGGTGGCTCCCGGTCCGAATCAAGTGAGTCGCGAGAACGGCAAGCGCCGGGTCGTCGTCACGGCCAATGTCAGAGGTCGCGACATCGGGTCGTTCGTCGCCGACGCCGAACAGCGCATCCGAGAGGGCGTCGTGATTCCCGCCGGATACTGGACGGCCTGGGGTGGGCAGTTCGAGCAGCTCATCTCCGCCCGCCAGCGGCTACAGATTGTCGTGCCAGTGGCGTTGATCCTGATTTTCGGTTTGCTCTTCGTGACGTTCGGTAACGCTCGCGACGCGTTACTCGTGTTCACCGGCGTGCCGCTGGCGTTGACGGGCGGGGTGTTCTTCCTCTGGGTTCGTGGCATCCCGTTCTCGATTTCCGCTGCAGTCGGCTTCATCGCGCTGTCCGGCGTCGCCGTGCTGAATGGCCTCGTCATGATTACGTTCATCAACAAGTTGCGAGAGGACGGCCGGTCGCTGGAGGAGGCCGTGATTCAGGGAGCGGTGGCGCGTCTTCGCCCCGTCCTCATGACCGCCCTCGTGGCCTCGCTCGGGTTCCTGCCCATGGCGCTGGCCACCGGGCGCGGCGCCGAGGTGCAGCGCCCGCTGGCCACCGTTGTGGCGGGCGGCATCCTGTCGTCCACGGCGTTGACGCTGCTGCTGCTCCCGGTGCTCTACCGGCTCTTCGCACGCGAGCGGCAGGAGGTAGAGCTGTGATGAAAGAGATCAAGGCGATCATTCGTCCGGACCGGCTCTCTGTGGTGATGCGCGCGCTGCATGCGATGCCGGATCTGCCTGGCGTGACCATCTCGACGGTGCGGGGGACCGGACGACGCTATCCGTCAGACGACGTCGAGAACGCCTTCGATGAGGTCGAGATGGTGAAGCTCGAGATTGTCGTGCCTGTGGCGCTCGCGCTTGACGTCGTGTCTGCCATCGAACGCGCGGCGCACACCGGTCGCGTGGGAGACGGGAAGATCTTCGTTATCCCGGTCGAACACGCCGTAAAGGTTCGATCCGGGGAACGGGATGGAAACGCCCTGTGACGCGGACCGACCCAGCCCCGCCGCCGGCGGACGACGGCACCCTGTTCACTCGGACCAGGCGCATCGAGGCGGCCCGCATTGTGACCGTCGCCATCCTGACGCTGCTCTACTGGCGCGGCGTGGTGCCTTTTCCGGTGCTCCTGGTCGCGATCGCGATCGGCGTCTACCCGCTCGCACGGGCCGGCCTGCGCGATCTCTGGCACGAACGCAAGATCGGCACCGAACTGTTCGTCACCATCGCGACAACGATTGCCCTCCTCGGCGGCGAATACGTCGCGGCGGCTGTACTGATGACGATCATTCTCATCGCCGAATACATCGCCGATCTCAATACCGATCGGGCCCGCGCCTCCATTAAGGCCCTGGTCGGCGCGACGCCCCGTACCGCGACCCTCCGGACGCCCGAGGGGGATCGCGTCGTGCCCATCGAAGCGCTGACCGCGGGCGCGATCGTGCTGGTCAAGGCCGGCGAGAAGGTCCCGGTGGACGGAACGGTGGTGTCCGGCGCGGGCGCCGTCAACGAGGCGGCGATCACCGGTGAGAGCTTGCCGATCGACAAAGAACCCGAGGCGTCCGTTCTCGCGGGCACGCTGCTGGAATCGGGGGCGCTTGATATTCGGACGGATAGAGTTGGGCTCGACACGTTGTTCGCGCGGATTGTCGCCCTCGTCGAAGAGGCGGGTAGCGAGGCTGCGCCGGTCCAGAAGCTGGCGGATCGCGTGGCGGCGTGGCTTCTGCCTGTCGTTCTCGTGTTCTTGATCGTGGTGTTCGTGGTGACGCAGGACATTCGGAAGATCGTCGCGCTGCTAATCTTCACGTCCCCGGCCGAACTCGGCTTGGCCACGCCAATGGTGATGGTGGCGGCGATCGCGCGCGCGGCGCGTCACGGCATCCTGGTCAAAGGCGGCTTGTATCTCGAACGTCTGGCCAAGGTGGACGCGATCGTGTTCGACAAGACCGGCACCCTGACCGTGGGAGTGCCGGAGGTCGTGGGCATCGTCGTTCACGACCCCGCGTTCTCCGAAGCTGACGTCCTCAGGTACGCGGCCGCCGCTGATCAGCGGTCGGGGCATCCCCTCGCCGTGGCAGTGGTGAAGGCGGCACGCGCCCGCGGTATGCAGATTCCGGAGGTGCAGGACTTTCGGACCATTCAAGGGCGCGGCGTCACCGGGGTGGTGGATGCCCGCGAAGTCATCGTGGGAAACGAAGCGCTCATGAACGAACACGGCGTCACGCGCGCCGACGCGGAGGACCAGCATGTGGGTTCGACCGTCCAGGTCGCGGTGAATGGCAAACGCGCCGGGTCGCTGCGCTTCGCCGACCAGACCAGGCCGGGCACAGCCGACGTCATCCAGCGACTGCGCGCGGATGGGGTCAAGCGGTTCGTGATGCTCACGGGCGACAATGCCGCCGCTGCGCAGGGGGCCGCCGACGCCATTGGCATCGACGAGGTGCGGGCGCATCTGCTACCGGAAGACAAGATCAAGGCTGTCGCGGCGCTCCAAGCCGAAGGGTATGTCGTCGCGATGGTCGGCGATGGGGTCAACGACGCGCCGGCCCTGGCGCGTGCCGACGTCGGCATCGCGATGGGCGCACGAGGCACGCAGGCGGCGATCGAGGCCGCCGATATCGCCCTCATGACCGACGACCTCCGCCGGATCGTGACGGCGCGACTACTGGCCAGGCGCGCCTACCGGACGATCCAAGAGAATCTCTTTGTCGGTGTCGGCGTCGTGCACGTTCTGGGCATCACCGCGGCGCTGATGGGATGGATCGGCCCGATCCAGGCGGCCCTGCTCCATCTGGGTCCGGATGTGCTGGTGTTTCTCAACTCGGTCAAGCTGCTTCGCGTCCAGCTCGAGCACACCGCCTGAGCAGAGCGGTGTCGAGTCCACGGGTAATGCGGTTGTTCAGTAAATGGGTAGTTCACTTCAAGGAAAGGGACACAACGATGACGAGCTTACGAGTGCCTGCCACAATGGTCTTCACCGCGCTGACGCTGCTGGCGCCTGCGGCTGTTCAAGCACACATCACGATCGCGCCGACGCAATCCATGGCCGGCGCCACAGAGAAGTACGTCCTGCGCGTACCCACGGAGGGCAAGGTCGCCACGGTGGCTGCGGAACTCGACGTCCCGGACGGCGTCATCGTCGAAGCAGTCGCGATGCCCAATGGCTGGAAGCATGAGATCAAGCGTCAGGGCGACCGCATCACGGGCATTGTCTGGACGCTGACCATCCCGCCACAGGAGTTCGCGGAGTTCGCGTTCGTGGCACGCAATCCCCGCGACAAGGCGGAGATCGTCTGGACGCTCAGACAGCGCTTCGCGGACGGCACCGTGAGCGACTGGACAAACGGGCCGAACGGCGTCCGCTCCACGTCGATGACCAAGCTCACCCCCCGGCCTGCGAAGTAGCCCGACGCGCCATGCGGCTCTCGACTGACATGCGCGCGGCCACCATCCGCGAGCGACGGCGCGTCTACTGCGCCGTCGCGATCGCGGTGGTCGCCTGTGTTCTTCCCTTCGCAGACGTCAGCGCACACGGCGTCTCGTCTAAGGATGCTCGGTACCTGCTCTCGTTGGACGGGCCCGCGATTATCCCGCTCATGTACCTCGGTGCGAAGCACATGGTCACTGGGTACGACCACCTGCTCTTCCTGGTCGGGGTGATCTTCTTCCTGTACCGGCTCAGGGACATCCTGCTGTACGTGAGCCTGTTCACGGTGGGCCACAGCCTCACGCTACTCGGTGGTGCGCTCGGCGGCATCCGGGCGAGCGCCTACCTGGTGGATGCCGTGATCGGCTTGTCCATCGTCTACAAGGCGTTCGAGAACTTGGGCGGTTTCAAGGCACTCGGGTTCCAGCCGAACACTCGCGCGGCCGTCTTCGTGTTCGGCCTGGTCCACGGCTTCGGTCTGGCCACCAAGCTGCAGGAGTACTCGCTGTCGCGCAACGGGCTGGTCACCAACATCGTCAGCTTCAACGGCGGTGTCGAGATCGGCCAGTTCCTGGCGTTGACCGCGGTACTGCTAGCCCTGGGATACTGGCGCACCCGGCCCGGCTTCCTGCGACACGCCTACGTTACCAACGCCGCCCTGATGACCGCCGGCTTCGTGCTCGCGGGCTATCAGCTCACCGGCTACTTCGCGGGCACACCATGACAAGCCAATCGCTACCAGAGATACCTGATCACCCGTCGCTGTCTATGCTCGCGCGAACCACGGTGATCGCCCTCGTTGTGGCCGGAGTGATTCTCGTCACCGCCGTCCTTCCAGCCGAGTACGGGATCGACCCAGTTGGGACCGGGCGCTGGCTGGGTCTGACCGATATCGCGGCTCCACGGCTCGACCCGGTCGAGATGACGCGTTCGGACGGCGCGCCGCTGAAGCCGACCGCGAACGGCCCGATAGGCGAGTACGCGGGTCAGTTCAAGTTCGATGTCTACGAGGTCGTGCTGCAGCCGTATGAGTATGTCGAATACAAGTACCAACTGGAGCAGGGCGCATCGATGACGTATTCATGGACGGCAAGTGCGCCGGTGCTGCAGGACTTTCACGGCGACCGTGCCGGCGGTGGCCAGAATGGCCTGCCGGGGGAAGAGAGCTTCGATAAGCGTGACCGGCGTGCCGCGGACGGCAGTTTTAGCGCCCCGTTTGCTGGCATCCACGGCTGGTATTGGGAGAACGCCAGCGGCGCGCCGGTCACCGTCCGCCTGACGACGTCAGGGTTCTACACCGCCGCGATCGAGATCCGCTCAGATCGCACGCGGACCGCGCGCACACTCAGAACGCTCGACACGCTGATGCCCGTCGGCAATGGTGCCGGCACAGCAGGCCGTCCATAGCCCTTCAGGAGGAGACAGATGCTCAGACGATTCATGCTCATGACCTTCGCCGCGCTCACCGTCGGGCTCGTGCCCGCGCTGGCACACGATGACTACCGCATCATTGGCACCATCACGAGGGTGACAGCCACGGCACTGAACGTGAAGCAAACGAAGGACGGGAAGACCATCGCCATGACGATGGACTCGGCGACACTGGTGACGCGTGACAAGAAGAAGGTCGAGCGGACGGAGCTAAAGACCGGCCTCAACGTCGTCGTCGATGCGCGCGGCGACAGTCTGGAGGACTTGGCGGTGCTCGAGGTTCGGCTCGTGCCGGCCCCCGCGAAGCCCTGAGCCTGCGGAGTCTCCAATGCACGATGGACATCATCTTTCGGCAAGCCAGGTCAAAAGTGCTGGAACTCGACGAGCTGTCGCTTGCCTGTGCGGCCGACCAGCGCCGGATCGCTGGGCGCCTATTGCTCCGTGGTTGAATGGTCCTGAGCCCCTCCAGCGCTGGCGACCAGCAGCATCGCGGGAATGGACAAGAACAAGCGGCGACGACTCAACATGTTCAACCTCTCAGCGCCCGGAGAATATGCGGTTCGAGCACCGGCCAGATGAGCGCGACGCCAAGCGCCACGGTGGCGACGAACATCGCACGAATCGTTGACCGTGCTGGACGGCGCGCCGTCCGGACGCTGCTGACGACTACCCATGCCCACCCGATCGTGACGAGTGCGCCCGCCGTGTAGAGGGCGCCCCAGAACGCTTGTCCGAACCAGGCGATCACGCCGCCCGTGCCTGCCAGCACGACCGCCGGCAGCGCGAATGGCAGTACGCAACAGACACCACAGGCGATCGCGCCGATCGCGGTGGTGGTGGCTGCTGTTGAGGCCAACCGGGATGCCCCACGATGGAGAGGAAGAGGCTGTTCGGTCATCGTCCGTTCCCTTTTAGTTGCAGCAGCCATTGGCTGGGTATGCGCAGTGCCCAGTCGGCGACTGGGACGCGAGGAACGGTTCGAAGAACAAGTCCGCGACCTCGCTCTCCCGAGCCGGCACCGTGATGGTCAGGCGCACATCGCCGCGAGATTCGTCTAGGGCGAATGTGAGAAATGCGCAGCACTCCGACTCCTTACGTATCAATTCATGGACCCGAGGTCGCACCGCTGCGGCATAGCGCAGTTCGAGGGCTGCCTCGTGGCGCTCGTGGCTGAGCAGACCGTCGCGGTTCAGGCTGGCGATCCAGGCTAGCCGCTCGGCGTAGTCGGTCCCGACAAGGGTGCAGGCAATCGGTGCGTTGTTGGTGGTCATGGGGTCCGGCTCCTTGCTGATCGACGTCACGCATGCCACGATAGATGCTCAAGTCACTTGAAGTGCAAGGACTTTCTTACGAGAGATTTATGAGCCACCTGCGCATCGGCGAACTTGCGGATCGGACCGGCACCTCGGCACCGACGATTCGGTACTACGAGCAGATCGGACTGCTGCGCGCAGCGCCACGGCAATCTGGCAATCAGCGCGCTTACGGTCCTCTCGATGTCGACCGGTTGACTTTCATTCGTCGCTGCCGCGAGTTCGACTTTTCGATCGAGCAGGTGCGAAAGTTGGTCGGTCTCCTCGACAACCGATCGAGTTCGTGCCTCGACGCCCGGGAGTTGGCCTCCACTCACCTGGAAGGAGTCCGCGCCAAGATGCGCGAGTTGCGGGCCCTCGAGCGGAGCCTCGTCGGCTTCGTTGCGGACTGCGACGCGCAGTGCGCAGGCGGTCCCGGGCCGGACTGCGTCATTCTCGGCGACCTGGGCAAGCGCTGCGGCTGCGGACCGGTGGTTCCGTGATCACCAATCTGTTCGCGTTTGCTCTCGCGGCTCTGCTAGAGATTGCCGGCTGTTTTGCGTTCTGGATGTGGCTGCGCCAAGGACGCTCGTGGACCGTCGCCGCGGTGGGCGTCGTGAGCCTCATCGGATTCGCTCTCGTGCTGACACGTGTGGACGCCGGCTTTGCGGGACGCGCGTATGCGGCGTATGGCGGCGTCTACATCGCGGCGTCTCTTGTGTGGCTCTGGGTCATCGAAGGTCAGCGTCCCACGATGACCGACCTTGTGGGCGCCTCACTAGCCGTGGTTGGAGCGCTGATCATCGTCGCCGCAGCCGCCAGACGCGCCTAGAAGCTCCACGTCGAGTGCGAAGGCTCGCCGGTCAGGCCTGAGATCCCATGAAACGCCTGTAAGGTTCCTCCCTCAAACTGCGTTCTTCTCTTTGTGCAAGGCACTCCATGCGGTGGGGCCTTCGACGACTTTCGTCCACGTAGGCGCTTCAGTAGCCCCTGCGTCCCACCCTTGTCCCGCGCGCCATACCGGCTCACGGGGCATCACCAGCGCCACCGGTTCAGCACCCCTGGCGTTTTCACGGAGGCCCATCATGTCCAAAGGCAATGGCGAAGTGGTGTCGGTCACGATCCTTCCGAACAGCAGCGGCACTCCCCAGGGGAAGCTCGCTGATGCGGAGGTGATCTTCGGAGCCGCAAGCGGTCCTCTGGAGGGACTGCGCTTGATCGGCTTCGCAGTATGGGAACGTCGCGGCGGAGGGAGAAACGTGACGTTTCCGGCTCGACAGTACTCCGTGAACGGAGAACGTCGAAGCTATGCGCTGCTCCGTCCCGTCAACGGGGACGCCAGCGTGCAGGATGCGATTCGGCAGTGCATCCTCGACGCGTACAGCCGCGTCGAGGCCGCGAACTGAACCATCCAATGTGTCGTCCCAGGCGGCCGGGCCCAGTGCCCGCCGCCTGGGCCCACGGTTTCCAGTCGCCCACAGTCCGATGACGGAGGCTCCATGGATACTGCGACGCACCCGATCACGTCCCACACCCCCGACGCGATCCGCGCCGTGCCGGCCGCGCAGACGCTGACCGTCGCCGCGGTCTACCATCTGACGGAAGTCGGCCGGAAAGCCTCCTTGCTCGCCGGTGGCGACGGAAAGGGCGTGCAGCGCCTGGCGGTGCAGGTGCCCGCCACCCGCCTCCACCTAGTGTCGGTCGACATCCAGGGCAACGCGCGTCTCAAGCTCCAGCCGCGTTTCGACCGGGTCGATGACGGCGTCATCCGCCGAGAAGGCCCGCCCGCCTACGACACGCCGCCCACGCTCGACGACCTGTTCCGCGAAGCCGCCAAGAACCATGAACTCGAGCGCGCGTTTCAGTCCGAGCGGTCCCAGTCGCGGGATCATCGCCGTGAGGCGGAGCGCGATCGACGGTCCACCCTGGCCCACGAGTTCCTGACCGACGCCACGCAGCGCGCGCTGCCGCATCCCGCGCCCACACCAAGGCGCTGCTTCCTGGCGACGGCGACCGGGCGCGTGATGTTCGATGCCGGGTCTGACGTTGGACCGGCCCGTGACGTGCCGAAGGAAGCCTATCGGCGCTTCCGCGCCGACCTCCGCGCCCGAAAGGAACAGAACCTGAAGACCCGCGCCGACGGGCTGGCGCTCCACGAGGAGAAGCTCAAGGTCGTCGCCGGGTGGGTTGCCGCGCATGGCACGGACGACCAGCGCGGCCGACATGCCGCCGGCCTGTTGCCGCTGGCAGAGGTGATCGCGGCGCTGACGGACGACGCGTTCGCGTGCGTCAACGATGTGACGCCCTATCCCCTGGACGGCGCCGATCGCCTGCAGGCGCATCTGCGCGCGCTGACCGGGCGCGCGGACGTGACGGTCGCGCCCTCCGAACTTCGCATCGTCGGACTCGACGCCACCGCGGCCACCGCTGCGCAGTGGGCGATGGTCCGACACCTTCAGTCACGTTTGCCTGACGCTGACGTGACTCTCCGCGAACATCGCCTGACGTGGCGCCGCGAGCCGGCCTTGCCGGCTCTGTCGGTCTACGGCGTCCTCGCGACGCGCCAGGTCGGGCCCTTCGTCCTGCGGCGGGAGTTCGCCGTCCGTGAGAGGTGACCCACTGACCGATTCGCCCGCTCGCATCTGAGTTCTCACCCGTGGCCATCCCGGCCACCCCTCCGCATCGCCCGATGCGGAGCCCTCACCCTCGTCGCCATATCGGCCACGTTGAAAGGAGCACTCACATGCACGGTACAGGTCTGTCTGCTGTCAATGCGTTCACGGCTCATCGCGAATGGGCCACACGTCCCCCAGACGAACGGTTCACATCCGTTCAGGCGCTCTACGAAGCAGCTCGCACACGGCGACTGCGCACCGAAGAGCGGCCCATCGAGACCGTGGAGTTCGGGACTGAGGCGGTATCCGACGATGTCCTCGCCCTGCGCGAGCCATCGGGTCGCACCGCCGCCCTCACACACTGGTCCTTCGAGCAGCTCGCCACCATCGCCGGCGCGCCGCCCAAGTACCTTCGAACGCTTCCCGCACCGATCGCCTCAGCGGCGATCAATCACGGGTTGCAGCGGCAGCGACGGGATCAGCACCTGCTGTTCACCGATCAGGCCGCACCGTGGACCGTGCATGCGATCACATCGCCTCGATATGCGCGCGTCCACCACGACGAGCTGGCCGACCGGGTGCTCGACCTCATGGCCGTGCATCCCGCCTGGCAGTTGCCGCTCGGGTACAAGGACGGCGTGTTCGGCGCCGCGCGGGTTCCGTCAGGCGCCTACCTGGGAGATCGAGACATGTTCCTGTTCCTCGTGGACGGCAATCGTGACCTCGACGACCCGACCGACAGCTCCCGGTCTGGCCTGTTCCGCGGGTTCATCCTCCGGAACAGCGATGTGGGAGCCGCCGCCCTCACCCTGGATGTGTTCTTGTTCCGCGTCGTCTGCGGCAACCACATCATCTGGGGCTTCCATCACGTGGCTGGCTTCAGACGCCGGCACGTGGGGACGTCGATTCAGGACGCATGGACGGACTCGCTCGCGAGCGTTCGTGCGGCCCTCGACGCCGACCCGTCCGCCGATCGGGCGATGCTTCTGCGCGCCAGCGCCCAGGAGATCGCGACGACGCGCGACGGTGTGATCGAGGCCGTGACCACGCGCCTCGATCTGCCGCAGAAGTCTGCGGCGGAGGCTTACACGTTGGCAGAGCAGTTCGAGCCGAATCCGCGTTCGGTCTGGGGCTACGTGCAAGGGCTGACTCGACTCAGCCAGCGCACCCCCTGGCAGGACGGCCGCTTCGTGCTCGACCGCGCCGCCTCCCGCCTCCTGACCACGGTGCACTAACCCTGGTCGTCCTGGCCGTGCGGACCCAGCGTCCGCACGGCGCCTTTCTCCCATTCAACCCCTGACGGGGCGGCTCAGGCCCCCCCGTCCCACCCGCACGCGTGGATTGGCGTGCAGCCCGACGCCGGCGTCCCAGCGACCCCGGCGCCCTATCACTCGAGGTGTGCTCATGCGTGAGTTTCAACAACTGACGACGGATGTCATTCACGAATCGCCGACCAATCCACGCCGGTCGTTCACCGAGGCCGGACTGGACGATCTCACCGCCAGTGTGCGGCGGCACGGTGTGCTGCAGCCGCTGCTCGTCCGCCCCAACGGCGACGGGTATGTGCTCATTGCCGGCGCCAGGCGTCTGCGTGCGGCGAAGCTCGCGGGATGCACCACGGTGCCCGCGCGCGTGCTGAAACTCGACGACGCCGCGGCGGACGAGGCCACGATCATCGAGAACCTCCACCGCGAGGACATCCACCCGCTCGATGAGGGACTCAGCTTCCAGCGCCTGGTGGCTGGCGGCCGGCCCATCGACGAAGTGGCCGCGGCCCTCGGCAAGTCCAAGGGCTACGTCTATCAGCGCATCAGCCTGACGCGTCTCGTGCCGAGGGTCCAAGACCTGCTGGGCCGTGACGTGTTGCCGCTGATCTACGCGCTGAAGATCGCGGTGGTACCCGCCGAGCAGCAGGAGGAGGCGCTGGCCCAGTGCTTTCGTCCCCTCTTTCGCGACGAGCCGACGCGCGACCAGTTGGAACCGGTCGCACAACTCACCGGATGGATCGAGAAGACGGTCCGTCTCAATCCCCGAAGCGAAGACACGCACGTGCTCCTGCCCGCGCTGGCGGAGCAAGTGGTCTCGGCGGAGCAGGAGCGCGACGCGTCGGTCGTGGCGCTCTCGACCCTGCACTTCCACACGGACAAGGCTGACCCGAAGCCGATTCTGGCCAAGAGCTGGAAGCCGGCCGACGGCAGGGAGCGCTGTCAGCACGCACGGCCAGGCGTGATCGTGCTCGGTGAAGGGCAGGGCACGTTCCTGCACGTGTGCATCGCGAAGAAGACGTGCGAGAAGCACTGGGGGCGGCCGGCGCGCGAGCAAGCCGCGCGCCCGCAGGAAGACGCCGAGGCCGTGGAGGCCCGGCAGCAGCAGGAAGCCGCGTGGGCCAGGCAACGCGAGGAGCGAGAGCAGTGGCGGAACGAACTCCGAGCGCGGGCGATTCGGCTCATCGCTGAACGCACCGCCACGGTGACGTGGTCGCCGATGCTGCTTCGACTTCTGCTCGAGGACGTCCAGCCGGATGAATTGTTCCTCGAGGTGATCGGCAAGGCCGAGCGCCTGCCGGTCAAGCGTTACGCACAAGCCGTCGCGGTGGCGCTCGCGCTGCGCCACAGCTGGGAACGCGACGACCTCCTGCGCTTCAGCAAGCGGCTCGGCGTGAGGGTCACGTCCAAGGACCTCTCCGTCACGTCGACCGACACGGCCACGGACGCTGATGCCGCACCGGCATCAGCGCCACAACCCCGCAAGACCCGAACGCGCGCATAGCGCGTCGGCCCGACACGTCGTCCACGCCGCGTGCGTGGGCGACGTGCCTGGGGAGACGCCGGAACCGCCGACCGAGGGCGTCCGGGCATCACGTCTCGGGATTCTCGGGCTCACCTCGCCGTCGTCAAGGCTCTCCGCTGCGCTCCGACCCGCGGGGCGGGCTGACGGCCTTGACGATCGGCTCGTGCGAGCCGCGGAGGGCACTTACGTGATGCCCGGCAAGCTCTGCCAGGCGGCAGACACAACACGAATGAATTCGAAGGAGAACGCCATGACCCAGATCCACGGTACGCCCAGCATCGAGGTCACGATCGGTCGCCAGACGCGGCTCTATCACGCGTTCATCACGACCGCGCCGGCGACGCTCGACGCGCCCTCGACCGTCACGCTCTACGCGGGGCCCCTCAAGGACGTGGCGGGACTTGCGGGCGAGGAACTCACCATCGACACCACCAAGGCCGCGACGCCGTCGCGCCTGGTGCTCATCGATACCACCGAACTCGGCTGGCAGCGCGCCCGTTGCCGGGCGAAGGCACATCGGCTGCTGCCGGCCGACCCGGTGCTCGTGGGCTTCACCACCTTGCAGCAATGGCTCTGGCAGCGGCTCCAGGTGCCGGCGCCAGCGCACGCGTGATCGACACACAGCTACGACCAGGAGATCAGCCATGACGACGATCAGCATTCACATCCTCAAGGCAAACGGCCAAGCGGCGCCAGGCAAGCTGGCCGACGCCGAGATCCATTTCAACGGTGGCGAACTCGATGGCCTGAAGCTCGTCGGCTTCGCCGTCTGGAAGAGCCGCGAAGGCCAAGGCGAGGACGTCTCGTTCCCGTCGCGCCAGTTCGTGGTGCACGGCGAGCGGCGGAGCTTCTCGCTACTGCGGTGGGTAGCGAAGCGGGAGGCTCAGGGCCGAGTGGCGGACCTGGTGCGGCGGGCCTACGTCCAGCACGCGAGACCCGCAGAGGCGAACACCAAGAACTAGATCCAACGCATGTGGCCGGCCCGAGCGTGAGCGCGCTCGGGCCAGGAGGGGGCAATGGAGTTCTCAGGCTTCTCAGCGAGATTGGGTCCAGACCAGGCACCGGTCCGTTCCGGCGCCGCCACGCACGAGGTCGGTCCCGCGTTCGAGCGGCACTATCGCATCGGCGAACTGGCCGACATGTGGAAACTCGGGCGCGAGACCGTGCGGCTGCTGATCAAGGACGAAGTAGGCGTGATCAAGATCCGGCTTGGCCGGAAAAAGGTGCACACGGCCTACTCGGTTCCGGAGTCGGTGGCGAAGCGCATCCACACGCGGCTGCTGAACGGGCGATGACGAGAGGTGTGCCGATCCGACTTGGCCTCGGCTGAGTTGCATTCACATGCGTGAATCACCGCCCCATGTGGCGGCGATCTCTGAACAGGCGGCATCGATGTCTTGCCGGCGGCGTCGGTAGGTCCTCGGCGCCAGGTGAAGGCGCCTTGCGAATACGTCTACGACGAAGCAGCTCCGGTAGTCCGCAGAGGCGTCTGGACTCAAAGACTCTACAAACCGATGCAAGATGGCACCGGCGTAGCGAGCGCGCTCGTCCGGCAGCGCCCCACTTTTGGAAAAGTAGAGCTTGATGGCACCAGTCGTCGCGTTCGTAGTGTCCGCAATGAACAATTCGGGGCGCACGCTCACGTGCACGCCCGACACCAGCAGCGCGGCGGTCCGGCGGCGGTGCGTCGTCAGGCCGAGGAGGGGCGACGCCACATCGCTCTCCAGGAACGCGCGGGCCGCCTCGATTGCCTCCAACTGCGTGTCGCGGCGGGCCTGTTCCCACTCCTTGGTCGCGTGTGTCGCCATGACTTTGGCTCGGCCGCGTGCCAGATGGTCCAACGCATCTCCGGTGCCACCTCCGCTCAGGGCTCCGATAACGGCATCTTCAGCGTCAGCGTAGTAGGCAACGCGAAATGTCTTGGGAGACTTTTGGTCGGTCACGATTGAGCGTCGACGGCCTGCTGACGCCGTTAGGTAGTCGGCGAGAGCATTGAGGGTTACGCGAGGTTCGGTCCGGCTAGGCATCGACTAGGTCTCCTGCAAGAGGTCGCGTCCTCGACCACACTTTGAGGATGTGTGACCGAGGGCGACACGGGCGCACATCTCCAGTTTGGGCGGGAACGAGCGGTGCTCATGACCCGTTGAACAGCCGAAGCACCCAGCGCCACAGTCGCTCCAGCCTCTGCGGCGGGTAACGCGAGTCGTAGTAGGCGCGGCGACGAGCGGCCTCGTGCGTCCGACCGGCTGCGGCCTGCACGGCAGACCAGGCTTCGCCCCACACGACTTCCCCCTGGTCGAACCAGTAGTGCGATTGGCACTGCTGCTGCCAGTTGCCCACCGACGGCCACAGCGTAGGCCCGTCAGGTGTATCCGTGACCGACCATTCGGTGGGCCCCAGCGGCGTGCGGATCTTGCTACCGCACCCGCAGGCGCACAGGTGCGCTGCGGTGAAGAACTCTTCGGAAACATACAAGACGCCCGCTTCCAAAGTCTTCGGCATGTAGCGGACGCGTCGCAGCGCGAATCTCATGGGACGTGCGACTCGCTGACGATCTTCATGTCGCTGACGCCAAACAGCAGATGGAACACAGGCGCGTCCTCGACGTAGAACCCGCGCAGTTGTTTGTACCTGATCACTGCAAGGCAGGCGTTCATGGCATTCAGCTCGGCGATCTGGATGTTCGCCCGATAGAGGTCATCGGGTTGATCGGCGAGTTCCACGAGTCCCATCTGGCGAACCCGCTCCGCATCGTCGGCCGAGAAGTAGGTGACACGCAGCATTCCGTTCAGCGCGCCCTGCTTCCTGTTCAGGCCCATTCCGACGTCGATGAACGGAATCTTCATCTCCATCAGAAGATCAAAGATCTCGGCGCGTGCGGACCCTTTGTCAACGCACACGAATGCGAAGGTAACGCCTTCAAGAACGCTTCTGGATTGAGAATCGATGAGCTGCGACGACGTCGACAGGCCGTGACGGAAGTTCTCGTACCGGGCCTGGTAGACGACGGCCTTGGGTTGCCCGAGTTCCTCGATGTTCAGCCGGCCCGGGGAGCGAAACGCGTTATGCACGTGGTAGGCGTCCAGGTCGAAGGCTCGGATCTCGCGTGCGGGCGTCTTAACGAGAAAGTCCAAGACATAGGCGCCGGTTCCGCCAAGTCCGATGACCGCGATGACGTCCTCTTTGAATGGCCGCACGAGATCTGTGATTTCGGCTCGGCTGGTCAGCGTGTCGTGAATCTTGAAGATGGGATCGGCGCCCTCGTGCGCGACCGCGCGGAACGTCAGAGGGGTCACACCGTGCTTGTCGATGGCCGGGCCAGCGAGGATGGCGACGTAGCTCTCGAACTTCGCGAAGAAGTCTGGAAACATGCCGCTGGGTCTTGGCTTGTTTGAGAATGAACGCTGAACGACGACGTCGCTGCACGCCTCGCTCAGCGTCAGTTGGTGGGCGCCGCCTCCCAGGTTGGGAATTGGCTCTCCGCTGAGCCCGTGGGGGATGCCGCCTGCGAAGAACACCTGGTGATCCGTCTGCTTCACACGGTCTTGGTCGATGAACTCGAGCTTCGCAACGAGTGCGCCGATCTGCAAGCCACCGTCAGCGTCCAAATAGGGGATGTCGCGTACGACGACGTGATTTGTGACGTCGAACGCGACCGCATAGCCCCGCTTGACCAGCCGCTCGAGGTCCTCGTTACGACTGACCAGTTTCTGAAACATTGAAGATCATCCCGTCCTTCACCTTCACCGAACCACCCGGCGCGAGGATGCCCTCAGGCTTGTTGCCGTGGCCCCGCGTGTACTTGACGGCGTAGGTGATTTCAGGATGCTCCGGGTAGTTCGGCACCTCGAGCGTAACGACCTCAGCGTAAGAAATGTCGTCCTTCGGCCACTGGTGCTCGGTGCCTTCCACCACGATCGTGACGAGCTTTCGGTCATGAGACATTGGGCATTCCCCCTTTGGCCTTGCGTCTAGCCTGGGTATCAGGCCAGAATGCGTTTCGCAAGGCGACTTGTGTTTCACGGATCATCCTAGAGAGATCTGTTTCACGCGTCAACTCTTGTTTCATTGGAGGAGCATGTCACGACTATCGCTGTCGAACCTCGGTGCGATGGTGAAGAAGCGGCGCGGCGCGAAAAAGCTGCGGGAAACGGCGACCGAGATCGGAATAAGCGCCCCAACCCTGCTCCGGGTAGAGAGCGGGCGGCTGCCGGATCTCGATACGTTCGGGAAGATCTGCCGCTGGCTGGGAGTCGATCCTGGAGATTTTCTTGGGCGGCCCACCCAGCAGACGGCCGCTCTGCCGGCCGAGACAACGATTTCGGCTCATTTCAAGGCAGAGAAGTTGCCCGAACCCGAAACGCTCAAGGCGCTTGCTCGGATGCTGCTGTTGATTGTGAAGAACGAGTCGTCGCAGCAGGTCGACCATGACGCTTGATCGGGGGTTCAAGGCATGGGCCGAACGCACGGCTACAGCGGTTCGCGGGGAGCTAGGCCTCTCGGCGCTCGCGCCGCTGCAGCCTGCTCTTCTCGCCGAGCACCTCGAGATCGTGCTATGGACGTGTGCGGACGTCCCGGGAATCACGCCCGATATCTTGGAGCAGCTGGCGGTCAAAGACCCGTGGGGGTGGTCGGCTGTGACGGTGGCGGTACACGGACGCGTGATCGTCGTCTACAACGACCGGAAGTCGATAGGAAGGCAAGCCAGCGACATCACGCACGAACTGGCTCACGTGATCCTCAGCCACGAACCGGCGACGGTCATCCTGTCAGAGTCGATCGATCTGTCGATGCGGACATTCGACCAGAAGCAGGAAGACGAGGCCAACTGTCTCGCATGGGCTCTTCTCCTTCCGCGCGATGCGCTCTTCGCGGCGCGCAAGGGCCGGCTGCCAGTCGCTCGTATCGCTGCAGACTTTGGTGTGACAGAAACGCTCGTTCAGTACCGGCTGCGGATGACCGGCATCGACATGCAACTGCAGCGGCGCCGGTCCACGGCCTAGTCGAGACGACGACTCTGGGCCTAGAGGCAAGTCCGTTCGTGTTGCGGTCGTGCCCACCGTCACAACCACGGTGGGCTGGGAATTTCTGCAGTGGCTGCCCGGAAGGCTCGCCTTGCAAGGTTTTCACTTCACAGTGCGTTCATCGGTTGTACGGAGGTCTGTGCTGGTCGGAAGGCCGGTCTGCTGGCGCGGCAGACGGCTGTTGACCCCCGAAGGCCGACAAGTACACTGAAGCCATGGAATTGCACCTGTCGCAAGAGCTCGAAGGCAAGCTGGCTGCCGCCGCGACGCGCCGGGGCGTGTCGGTGGAAGCACTCGCGCACGAGACGCTCGAACGCGCGCTGGACTACGACGACTGGTTCATCCGCGAGGTCGAGACTGGCCTCGACCAAGTGACCGCCGGCCAGACGCTGAGCCATGAAGCGGTGGGCGAGCGGCTGACCAAGAAGCTGGCTGAGCAAGACGCCAGACGCTGATGCAGTTGCGCTGGTCAGAGGCAGCTGCAGCGGACCTGGAGCGGATCGCCGACTACCTCTTCGTCCACGCGCCCACCCGTGCACCTGGCTTGGTCAGGTCAATCTACGAGGCGCCCGAGGCGCTGTTGTCGTTCCCACATCGCGGGCGGGCGGGGAAGAAGGCTGGCACACGCGAACTGGTGCTTTCGCCTTTGCCATGGATCGTGGTCTACACGGTGCGGGACGACGTCGTCCACGTCGTCCGCATCCTCCACGGAGCGCAACGATGGCCCTGACGAATCGCATGCGACATTGCCGGATGGTGCGGACTCTCAGCGGGCAATGGCGGGCAATGCCCGACGGCAACGACGGCATCCATGGCATTCCCGGCAACGTGGTTTCTGTAACTTACAGATTCTAAAGGAGCTGGAAGAGTTCGAATCCCACCCTCTCCGCCAAATCTCGACCCTTTAGATTCAACAACTTAGCAAGGCGTAGCGGGTTCTCGTGGGTGATGGCGGGCAATGCAGTCCGAACGAGCGTGCTTCCAGCCCTCGACGCCGTCAAAAACAGGCCTGTTTCTGCCACGCGGGTTCTCTTTGCAGCCACGTGGGTTCCACATGCACCCGCGTAGCATGCTCGTTGGGAGGTTGCGCTAGTTGGAGTTCTGGGAAAGCGACTGCCTGCTCGGCTGTCAGCGCGGCGCCGGCGCTTTAGTCCGGGGCCAGTCCTCGATACCGATCCGCCCCATCAGCTCGACTCCGTTGCGGCCGTCGGGCTTGAGGACTACGCACTCGCCGTCGGCCACCGTGCCGCCCCAGGCCGGAAAGGCCCGCGCCAGATTGGGTTGATGGGTCACGATCAGGGTGTTTCCGGATCGCGGCGTTTGCGCCACCCTCGCTCGAAGCCAAGCCGCCTGTGCCTCGGTCACGCCCTGCATGCTCTGGCCGTTATCGCCTAGGGCGTCGATGACGTCGACGTTGGGCAACCGTGCGGCGCGCACGGTTTCACGCGCTCGGAAGGTCGGGCTCGACAGCACCTCGCCGATTGGGATCTTCAGCGCTCGAAGCGCATCACCCATCGCGGTCGAGCCCGCCTCGCCGGCGGCGTCCAGCTGACGTTCCAATGCCGTGTTCTCGGGCTTGGCGGTGTCTGCGGTTGGCGGCGTGCGCGGCGAACTGGCATGCCGCATGACGATCACGAATCCGCCCGCGACCAGGGTTGCTGTGAGGGCAGAGCCTGCCGACGCGCGTGGGCGGTCCTGGGCGGCCAGCGGTCGTGACGGAACCAGGGCAAGGGCTGCACACGCGACGATGGCGAGCAGACGCCTGATTGATCTCATCGTGTCGCCCGCCTAGGCGGCGGGTTTACTCGGGCGGGCCCTGACCTCGGTGCCGGGCCTGAGCTCGTCGGTGCCGCGCCCAGCCACCTCATCCCCGGCCGCCAGGGCGCCGAACACTTCGATCAAGGTTCCCGCGGTCAAGCCGGTCGTCACGTCGATCCACTCGGCCTTGCCTCCGCGGACGCGCACGACGAACGTGCGATCCGTGGTCGAGCCGACGCTAGCGGTTGGCACAAAGAGCGATGGAGCGGAGCGTCGAACCGGCCAGCGCACCTGGCAAAATGTGCCTGGCGCCAGACGGCCGTCGGCGTTGTCGACGTCCAGTTCGACCGCCATCGTGCGCGTGGCCACGTCCACGGAGCGCGCGATTCGCGCGACCGTGCCGGTGAACGTCACGCCCGGGAACGCCGTGACCTTGAAGGGCATCGACGCGCCGCGCGTCAGGCTCGCCGTGTACGCCTCGGGCACCGGCACGACGAGACGCAGCCGGCGCTGATCCACCACGCGCAGCATCGGCGCGGCGTCGCTGCCCGTCGGCCCCACCAACGCGCCCGGATGTACGTTTCGCTCGGTGACGACGCCGGCAAACGGCGCGGTGACGCGCAGGTAGCCTTCGAGTTCCTGCACGGCGAGCGCGGCCTGCCGGGCCGCCTCGACCTGCTGCTCCGCGGCCACGACCTGGCTGCGACTGGCGTCTGCTGCTTTCCCGGCTATCGCGACGTCGTTCCCTGCGACGACGCCGGGCGTGGCCGACGCCGCCGTCAGGCGGTCGAACGTCGCCGTGTCGGAGTCGGCTCTGGCCCGCGCCGCCGCCAGCTGCGCTTCGGCTGCCTGCCGTTTCGACTGGGCCTCGGCCCGCTGGGCCACGATCTCGGGCGCGTCGAGCGTGACGAGCAGATCGCCTTGCCTCACGACCGAGCCGCGGTCGACCGCAACGGCCTTGACGAAGCCTGACACCCGCGGATGGACAGCGACCGACTCGTAGGCGACGAGTTCGCCCGGCAGCGAGAGCCGCACGTCCAGCGGCTGCTCGACGACCCGGACAATGTCGATCGTGACGGGACCGGTGGCGGCGGCTGGCGCCTGTGCCGCCGGCGCCTCCTGTCGCGAGCACGCGGCGGCACTCAGGACTAACAGCCCGCCGAGTAGCCGAGCCATCAAGGATGTACGAGAGACAACGTGCGTCAGCATGATCATGCGTGGAGCCTGTGATGAGGGCTGCCCGGATCGTCCGGATCGAGGGAGGCCGAGCCAGTGGTGGCCCGGCTCTGGGCCAGGGCGTAGACAGAGGGCAGCACGAGCAGGGTGGCGAGCGTCGCGAAGGCGAGCCCGCCGATGACGGCACGCCCGAGCGGCGCCGTCGCTTCAGACCCCTCACCGAGGGCGAGGGCCATGGGGACCATCCCGGCGATCATCGCGGCACTCGTCATCAGCACCGGCCGCATGCGCGACCGGGCGGCCTCGATGCCGGCCGCGAGCGCCGAGGTGCCGCTGACACGACCCTGCTCGGCGAAGGTGACGAGCAGGATGGCGTTCGCGACGGCGACGCCGATGGCCATGATCGCGCCCATGAACGATTGCACGTTGAGCGTCGTGCCTGTGACCAGCAGCGCCACGGCCACACCGGCAAGGACGGCCGGCACCGTGGAGACGACCACGAGCGCCAGCCGCAGCGACTGGAAGTTGGCGGCGAGCAGCAGGAAGATCACGACGACCGCCACCGCCAGGCCGGCCGAGATGTTACGGAAAGTCTCGTCCATCGCGCCCACCTGCCCGCGCAGCGTCACGGTCGCGCCGCGTGGCGGGGTGCCGGCGCGGGCGATCGCGTCCTGCACCTGCGTGCGCACGCGGCCGACGTCTTCGCCGGCGATGCTCGCGGTGAGCGTGACCATGCGCTGACCGTTCACCCGGTCGTATTCGCCCACGATGGTGGCATTGTCGATGCGAGCGAGGTCGCCGAGCAGCGGCGTCGCGGTGCCGTTCCCGCGAACCGGCACCACACGCAGGTCCTCGAGCGTCTGCATGCGCGGTTGCGGCACCTGCACTTGCACCTGGAACGCGATGCCGGTCCGCGGATCGGCCCAGTAGTTCGGGGCTACGAAGCGGCTCGATGAGGTGGCCGCGGCGTACGATCGGCCCACATCCTCAACGGTCACGCCGAGTTGGCCGGCCATCTGCCGGTTCACGTTCACCTGAATGGCCGGATAGTCGAGCGCCTGACCGTACTGCAGGTCGCGCAGCGACGGCACCTTGGCCAGTTCGTCGCGCACCTTGGTGGCGAAAGTCCTGGTGGCGGCGAAGTCGGGGCCCATAACCGCGACCTCCACCGGCGTCTGCGCGCCGAAGTTCATGATGCGGCTCACGATATCGCCTGGCTCGAACGAGAACGTCGCCGTCGGGAACTTCTCGCGGAAGCGCTGGCGCAGCGATTCTTGGAACGGCTCCAGCCGCAGGCCCGCCCCAGGCCGGAGCGACACCTGGAGCACGCCTTCATGCGAGCCGCCAGTCCACAGGAAGATCGTGTTGATGGGATACGACGATGGCTGCACACCCACGTAGCCGAGCGTGATGGCGACATTGCCCGGACCTGCCGCCGCGGAGATCTCGTCGAGTACCGCTCGCCCGAGCTGTTCGGTGGTCTCGAATTTTGTGCCGGCAGGCGCGCGGAAGCGCAGCTGGAAGAGCGACGTGCCGCTGGGCGGGAAGATCTCACGGCCCAGCATCGGCGCGACCAGGGCGACCATACCCAGCGCGGCGACCAGATAACCGGCCACGAGTGCCAGGCGCAGCGGGGCGAGTCGTCCAAGCAGGCGGCCAAGACGCGTGCGCAGCCGGTCCACCCAGTCTGTGCTGTCCTCCGCCCGGTGCGCGCGGTTGCGGCCCAGCATCCAGACGCCGAGCACCGGCACGAGCGAGCTGGACAGCAGGAACGACGCGATCATCGCGCAGCCCACCGCGAGCGAGAGTGGCACGAAGAGCGACCGCGACACGCCGGTCATGAAGAAAGAGGGCACGAATACCGCCACCACGGCGAGCATCGCCAGAAGGCGGGGCGTGACGACCTCGCCACTGGCTTCGAGCACGGCTCGGGCCACCGGCGTGCCGCGCGCCAGATGCGTGTGGATGTTCTCGATGGCGACTGTGGCCTCGTCCACCAGGATGCCGACGGCGAGCGCGAGGCCGCCGAGCGTCATGATGTTGATGGTCTGGCCGGCGCCCCACAACGCCACCACGGCGGTCAGCAGCGCGAAGGGAATCGTGATGACCACGATCGCCGAACTGCGCCAGTCGCGCAGGAATAGCAGCACCATCAGCCCCGTGAGCAGGGCGCCCAGGCCGGCCTCGACCACGACCGAGCGGAGCGACGCAGCGACGTTGCCCGACTGGTCGAGTTCATAGGACACCTCGATGTCGTCCGGCACCAAGGCCTGGAATCGCGCCAGGTTGTTGCGCACCTCCTGCACGACGCTCAGCGTAGACGCATCAGGGCGCTTCGTGACCGGAATGTAAACCGCGCGGCGGCCGTCTACGAGCGCGTAGGCGGTTGGGATGTCCGTGCTGTCGGCGACCGAGCCGATGTCGCGGATCGAGACGGGTGTGCCGGACCCTGTGCGGATCGGCAGCTCGAGCAGGTCGTTGATCGATCCCACGACCGAGTTGATCGGTGAGATACGTGTTTCGTCGCCGATGTTCACGCTGCCCGAGGGCATGATGACGTTCCCGGTCGTGACCGCGTCGATGACCTCGTTGGCCGACATGCCATGGGCGCGCAGCTTGTCGGGATCCACGCGGATGACGATCGTGCGCTGGCTGCCACCGAACGGGGGCGGAGAGGTAAGACCGGGCAGCGTCGCGAACTGGGGTCGTACGCGGTTGAGCGCGAGGTCCTGAATTTCGCCGAGGCTGCGGGTGTCGCTCTTGAACACCAGATAGCCGACGGGCACCGTCCCGGCATCGAAACGCATCACGAAGGCGCCGACGGTGCCGGGCGGCATGAACGCCCGCGCGCGGTTGACGTAACCGATGGTCTGCGCCATCGCCTCGGCCATGTCGCTGCCGGCGTGGAAAGTGAGCTTCAGCAGCGAGGTGTTCTGAATCGACTTCGACTCGACGCTCTCGATGCCGTTGATGTAGAGGAAGTGGTACTCGTAGTAGTAGGTGATGAACCCTTCCATCTGCGCCGGGCTCATGCCGCCGTACGGTTGCGCGACGTAGATGACCGGAAGGTCGAGGTCGGGAAAGATGTCGGCGCGCATGCGGCTGACGGCGAAGGCCGACGTCAGCGCGATCGCCGCGACGGCCACGAGCACCGTGATGGGGCGCCGCAGCGCCGCTCTGATGAGCCACATGGGTTAACGCACTCCTCCGGCGGACGACGCCAGTGCTCGAAACGGGGCCAGATCGCCGCGGGCCACCGCCTCGCCGAGCAGCGCCCGCCAGATGCCGACCCGTGCCACCGCATCCTGATACTCGGCCTGTGCCAGCAGACTCTGTGCGTCGGCCACCTCGACGATGCTGGCGAGCCCCGCCTGATAGCGCGCGCTGGCCTGCCCTTCGCCCTGGCGCGCGGCGGCGAGCTGCACCGGTGTGTTGGCGGCGACGGCGCGTGCGGCGTCGGTGATGGCGGTGGCGGCCCGCTGTTGGCTGGTGACGAGCAGCTGCGCCTCGTCGTACCGGGCCGTCTCCGCGCGCATGGTCGCCGCCGAGGCGGCGCGGCGCGCCCGCAGGCTCGGAATCTCGAACAGGTTGGGGAACACGACCTGGAAGCCGGCGGCCCAATTGGCGCGGTCGAACCACAGGCCGCTGGCGCCGCCATCGAGCGTCCCGTTGAAGGCGGCGCCACTGCCGCGCGCGAAGAGCGCCGACTGCACGAAGAGTCGCGGCCGGTTGGTGTCGGCCAGCACCTCTTCCTGCGCGCGGGCAACCTCCACTGCGGCCTGGCGTACCTGCAGCAGCGGATGTGCGGTAGCGGTGTCGGTCGTGGGGGGAGCGGCTGGCGCCACCGACGCGAGCAGCGGCGCGGCGTTCACACCGGCCAGACCGTCTGGCACGCCAAGGAATCGCGCCAAGGACGCCTGCGCGAGCACGAGATCCTGGCGAGCCAGAATGCTGCGCGTGCGGGCCGCCGCAAGCTCCGCGTCGGCCCGGGACGCTTCGGCGCCCGGTCGCAGCTGGTTGTTGGCCAGCGTCTGGGCCGCGCGCGCCAAGAGCGTGCGGCGGTCGACGTCGGCCTGCGTGGCGGTGACGGCCTGCTCGGCCTGCACCACCGCCAGAAATGCGCTCGCCACCGCAGCCTCCACCTCGAGCCGTGTGAGGCCTTCGCTGGCCCGCGCGCGAGTCAGCGCGGCTTCGGCGCTTCGCACCTCTGCGGCTCGGAGACCGAGGTCGAACGGCTCCCATGTGAACAATGCGCCGGCCGCCGTGCCCCATGCGCTTCGCGAGGACGCGTCCAGCAGGGGCGGGCCGGAGATTCCCGGCACGACCGACTGCGGCAAGAGCAGTCCCGTGACGTTGTTCACCGTCGCGCGATTGGTCTGCCACACGCCGTCGAGGCGCGGCAGAGCGGCGGCCTTGGCGACGTTCACGCCAGCCGACGACGCGTTGACCTCTTCGATCGCGGCCTTGACCGATGGGTAGTGGTCAGTTGCGTACTGCAGCGCGTCCTGCAACGAAAAGGTCTGCCGAGGGGCGCTTGCGGCCGGGGTCTGCGCGGCGGTTGGCGGCGGAAGGACGCCAAGCCCCGCAAGGGTGAAAAGAAGCAACAGTCGGTTCGCGATCATCTTGGTCATGGGCGGCGCTTCGCCGAACGGGGCATGGGTCTTGTCGCGGCGGTCTCGCGCGTCTGGCGATGGTCTTCGCGCAACGCCCGGTACAGAGCGTCGAACAGTGCAATGCCCTGCCGCAGCAGCTCGTGATCGTCGTCGACCGCGGCCCGCAGACCCTCGACGATGAGGCCGATGGTTGGGGCGTGCGCCGGCCGATAGCGTTCGTCCTTCAGATCGAGGTCGTGGACGATCTCGGCGAGGCGCTGGACGGCGCCGTCGCTGATGCCAAAACGTAGTGCCAGCACCTCGAAGGTGCAGCGGTCGCCTTCATGACCGAATCCCGCGCCGTACATGTCGAACGCGACGGCGGCCCCGATGGCCGATGGCTTGGCAGCGAAGGCGAACGTGGCCTGCGCGTCGATGAAGCGGCGAATCAACCAGGCACAAGCAAATCGGTCGACGCCGGGGCGCGGTCTGGTCACCCACTGGCGGCCGGCGAAGTCTTTGGGGTCCAGCAGCGCCAGCGGCGAATGGATGTCGCCGGACGGGACGACCGGCCGGGCGTCACGTTCCATCTTCGAGAGCAGCGTCTCCAGCTCGTCGCGCCCGGGCGCGGCAAAGAAGTCGATGCTGCGCAGGTGCTCGAACCGCTCCCGCAGTTGCCGAACGATCTTGCCGTCAAGGCGTGCCTTTGGTCGACGTTTCGGGGCCGCGGCCGAGCGCACGTCGACGAGCAGTTGTTTGTAGGAGAGAGCCCGGGTGCGGCGGAACAGCTCGACGATGTCGGCGTCGCTCGTGGTGTCGACGGCGTCCGCTTGGAAGACCGTCGCCTGGCCGCCGAGTCCATCGACCTCCCGGCCGAGCCAGGTGAAGTCCTCGACGGCTTGGGACGAGCTCGGCAGCACATAGACCGCGTTCTTCACCGGCACGGCGCCCAGGTGCTGGAGACGTCGCCAGACTTTGACCCGAGCATTGGACGGGGTCGCCGGGAGTTGCAGGGCCAGCAGCACCCAGCGATGAGCGGCGGGCAGCGGCTCGGTCACCACGGAATGAACAGCTGGCACGGAGAAGGTGTAACATGTGTTAATCAAATGTGCAATGCCCTGAGGTCGTTTGGGAGGCTCGCCATGAACGGAACGAAGATTGCGGTTGCGGTGGTCGTGACGCTGGCGTGGGCCAGCGCCACGGCCGCGCAGGACATGCCGGCTGAGTACCAGAAAGTGCTCGCGACGCTCGGTAAGCAGGGCGACTACAAGGCCAACGTGCTGAAGGTCAACATTCCGCGCAACGACCTGAAGGTCACAGTGGCGGGCGTCGACACGCCCACCCCCTTCGGCTTCGGTGGGTGGGTCGCGATGACCAAGGGAGACGGCGGCCACGAGGTGCTGATGGGGGACCTGGTGCTCACCCAGGACGAGGTCAATCCGGTGATGTCGGCCTTGTTGAAGGAGGGCCTCGACGTCACCGCCTTGCACAATCATTTTTTTTGGGAAGAGCCGCGCGTCTTCTACATGCACGTGCATGGCATGGGCACCGCTGACGCCTTGGCCCAGAAACTCAAGCCGGCCATCGCATTGATTGGGGCCGCCACTCAGCCAGCCGCCGCCGCGGCAAACGGCGGCAGCGCGTCAGCCGCCTCCGGACTCGATACGGCGGCGCTCGCGAAGGTCATCGGCGCGCAGGGCGAACAGACCGGCGCCGTTTACAAAATCACGATTGGCCGTGACGACCTGAACGTGCGCGAGATGGGGGCCGTCATCAACGCGCGCATGGGCCTGAACACCTGGGCCGCGTTCGTCGGCACCGACGCGAAGGCGGCCGTGGCCGGCGACGTGGCCATGCTCGCGGCCGAGGTCACCCCGGTACTGAAGGCGCTTCGGCAGCATGGGTTGGACGTGGTCGCGATCCATCACCACATGACCGATACCCAGCCCACCATCTTCTTCCTGCACTACTGGGGAACCGGCTCTGCGAGTACGCTCGCCGCGGGGGTCAAGGCCGCGATCGATCAGCTCGGGCCCGGGCGCCAGGGGCAGAAATGATTACCGCGATTCTGGCGGCGCTGATCACGGTCACGACGACGATCCAGCCAGGCCGCACGGCCAGCGGGCCACAGGTCGTCTTCGTCTGCGAGCATGGCGCCGCAAAGAGCCTCGTCGCCACTGCCTATTTCAACAAGCTGGCGGCCGAACGCGGGCTGAAGGCGCGCGCGACGTTTCGCGGCGTGGCACCGCAGGATGCGCTGTCGGTGAGTGCCGTGGCGGGCCTCAAGGCCGATGGCCTCACCATCCCTGATGGTCGCCCGACGGCCGTTGCCGACTCGGACGTCGCGCACGCCACGCACATCTTCGCGATTGGCTGCACCCTGCCGAAGCGTGCCACCGCGTCTGGCAAGTCCAGCTCGTGGGACGACGTGCCCGACGATCAGGGCTATGGCCCCATGCGCGATGCCATCGTGCGTCACGTTCGGGCCGTGCTCGACACGTTGCGGTGAAGACCAGCACGGTAAGTTCGTTCGCAATCGCGGTGCTCTCTCAGGCGCTGATGGCTGTCGCGCAGCCTGCCCCAGCGCCGCAGCTCCGCGCCGGCACGGTCGGCGCCGCGCACGCCATTGACGGCCGCCTGGACGAGGCCGACTGGGCCTCAGCCGGCGTCATCGAGGCCTTCACCCAGGCCGATCCACGGGAAGGCGCGCCGGCCTCGGCGCGCACCACCGTGCGGGTGCTGGCCGGGCCAAAGGCCCTCATCATCGGCATCGACTGCGAGCAACCTCCAGCCGTGGACGTCGTGAGCTTCAACGTTCGACGCGACGCTGCGCTCACGCAGGAAGATCACGTCCGGCTGGTGCTCGGCCCGTTCATGGACGGGCGCTCAGGGTATGTCTTCGCCGTCAATCCCAGCGGCGCGCGTTATGACGGCATCGTCAATCCGGGCGGCGAGAACGACAACGCCGAGTGGGACGGCATCTGGGATGCCGTGACGGTCCGTCGCGACGGAGGCTGGAGCGCCGAGGTGTGGATTCCGTTCCTCACCTTGAGCTTCAAGCCCGGCCTCGACACCTGGCACTTCAACGTGCAACGCCGGATTCAGGGCCTGCTCGAGACCGACCGCTGGGCATCGGCGGGGCGCCAATACCAAGTCACGCAGACGAGCCGTGCCGGGCTGCTCACGAACCTTCCGGCCATCGACCTCGGCCAGGGCCTCAGCGTCAGACCAGCCGCTCGGGCTGGTACCGGTGTGCCGTCGCCAACGTCGGATGTCGACCCCGAGTTCCGTGGCAGTCTCGATGTCACCAAACGGCTCGGCGCCAATCTGCTGGCTTCGGCCACGGTGAATACCGACTTCGCCGAAACCGAGGTCGACACGCGGCGCACGAACCTGACACGGTTTCCCGTGTTCTTCCCGGAGAAGCGCACCTTCTTTCTGGAAGGCGACGACATCTTTGCGTTCGGCCTGGGCCTCGACCAGGATGTGTTGCCGTATTTCAGCCGCCGCATCGGTCTGGTCGCCGGCACCGAAGTGCCCATTGTGGCGGGAGGGAAGCTCAACGGTCGAGTGGGGAACACCAACGTGGGCGGCCTCGTCGTGGGCACCAACGACCGCGCCGGGGTGGTCGACGACGAGTCGATGATGGCCGTGGCCCGCGTGAAGCAGAATCTGTGGCGGGAGTCGTGGGTTGGAGCGATGGCCACGGTGGGCGACCCGCTCGGCGGCTCCGGGCGCTGGCTCATGGGCAGTGACTTCACGTACGCGACGTCGCGCTTCCGGGGTGACAAGAACTTCCTGGTCGGGGTGTGGGGGCTGGCGACCGATCGGCATGCGGGCGACGATGCCGCTGCCTACGGCGTCAAGGTGGACTATCCCAACGACAAGTGGGACATCGCCCTGAACTACAAGCGCATCGGGCGTGACTTCGCGCCGGCGCTGGGGTTCGTGCCGCGGTCCGCCGTGCAGCTATTCAACCTCGGCATTGACAACCGCACGCGCATCGCCCGCGGCCCCTTCCAGCAGCTGGTGCACGAGTTCCGGCCGTTCGTGGCGACCGACCTGGCGGGCCGGTGGGAAAGCTACCGGGTGTTCTTCGCGCCCATCAACTGGCGCTTCCGCAGCGGCGACCGCTTCGAGGTCAACGTCAACCCGGTGGGCGAGCGTCTGGTGGCCCCGTTCGAGGTGTCGGACGGCGTAGTCATCGCACCTGGCCGCTACCATTGGAGGCAGTACCGCCTTGAGGTGGGTACGGCCCAGAAGCGGCGCCTGTACACGCAGGTCACCTGGTGGTTCGGTGGGTTCTACGACGGCACCATCGATCAGGTCGTCTGGACGGGTGCCTGGAACCCCATGGCGCTCCTCACCATCGAGTTCACCGGTGAGCGGAACATGGGCCGGCTCCCGTCTGGAGACTTCGACCAGACACTGGTCGGCAACCGCATCAGGCTGAACGTCTCGCCTGATCTGTCGGTCGCCAGCTACGTCCAGTACGACACCATCACAGATTCCGTCGGCGTGAACACCCGTCTGCGCTGGACGTTCCGGCCCGAAGCCGACCTGTTTGTCGTCTACAACCACAACGTCCGCTCGATCGCCGAGCGCTGGCAGCTCGACTCGAATCAACTCGTGATGAAGGTCCAGTACGCGTGGCGGCGATAGCGCGCAGATTGGCGGAGTACGCTTTACCCATGATCAGCTCATCGCGGAACTGCGTCGGGTCGGGTGCGAGTTGGTGGCCACGCGCGACTCCCTGCCGCCGCAGCCGTTCCCGATTTACCGCGTGAAGTAGTCGAGGGGCGCGTGGGTGCGGCGCGCCCGCCCCGGGCCGTAAGCTGCGGCGCGAATCCTGCGTTCATCTGGTCATGGAGCCTTGCACGGTCACTCGCGCGTCTCGTGCCCACGCGCTACGCGGCGGCGCGGTCCCCACCGGGCAATGGCGGGCAATGCCCGACGGCATCGACGGCATTCATGGCATTCCCGGCAACGTGGTTTCTGTAACTTACAGATTCTAAAGGAGCTGGAAGAGTTCGAATCCCACCCTCTCCGCCATCATTAAACTACTGAAAATAAAAGCGATAGCCATGACATGGCTGAGACGCGTACGCGTTTCGTACGTGACGTTTGATTAGCTGCGTCGCCCGGGCTCGATTCTTCGGGAGCGCTGGGGCTGAGTCGGAGACCGCTCGGCGCATCCGCACTTGCGCAGAACTGCCACCGCTACAGGGAGAAGATCTCCTTCCTGTTTCGAAAACCTGTCATGGGGCCATCGGCTGAGATCTTGATTGCCAAGCCCAGCGTGCTCAGTTGGGTAGCGGCAGCTCTTCGTCCCCCTCCAGTCGAGCCACCAGGAACCTTGATGATTGCCCCGGCCGCAACGACCTCGCCTGTGTGGCTCACGATGGTCGCCCCATCCATCGAGAGGAGCTCCAAGCGCATGCGACGGTCCAAAGACTGGAACGGCCTCTTGACGGCGTGCGCCAAGAGCTTCGTACGCGCTTGCTGCTCATTGACGATCAGATCGCTGTCGTTGAGGACCTTGTGCAACTCGCCGTGCCCAGCGGCAGACAGCACCGCGATGCAGCCCCCCGACCTGGCAAAGGAGACGTCGAGACAGGACTCGTAGACAGCGCTGCGTAGAGAAGCCTTCCCGACTCCAAGGCGCTGCACAACCGAGTCATGCGCGTAATAGCGCCACGCACCTCGTCGTTTCGCGAACTGAAGGCGCTGGTCCTTGAAGACCAGGATCTCGCCGTTCCTGTTCAGCACGACCGCGACGCGCTGGCCCGAGTTGCACCACGCCGCAATGGCTCCGAGCCTGTGCGGGGCAAACTGAGGACTCTCCGCTGCCGGCAGGTAGGCCATGTTGAAGACCCTCCCATCGCTGCCGCACAAGTACATCGAGTCGAAGCCGTTCGACAGAACGCGGGCGAAGTCCTCCCGCCACAGCTCCTCAAGCTTGATCTGGCCGTGACCCATGCTTCCAGTCACTCCCAGTGCTGCGACGACGGGCCGTCCCTCATACGTCTGCGAAGCGAGCGATTCGAATGACTGGATGGCCTCTTCAAGAGCAGCTCGTCCGCGATCTCCGGAAAGCAGCCTGCAGATCACCCGCCTCGGAATCACGGCCATCAGGTCTCTGAATTGCGACAGCGACGCGTGCTGGACCACCTTCGACAGTTCGTCGATGAAGTGACCTACCAGCTCCCGCTCTTCTGTCTTGAACGCCTGGCTTCGTACCAGTTCGGTCCGATACCCTGCATCGACAGCTGGCTTCATCACCAACGAACACGGGTTCTTGTACGCAACAAGCGCGTGCCTGGGCGAAGACGAGTGTCGCCCCCCGAGCTTCGTGCCGGCGAGCAGCGGAAGCATATGCTCCGTCAAGAGCTCGTTGAACTGTGACTCGGTCATGCTAGCCCTTGGGGCGTGTGGCGCTCACGGCGTCAACGGCCCTATCTTCGCGACAATCATGGCCACCAAGTCGCTAGGTGTCGTATCGCGCAGGTCCACATACGAGACTGTGTTCGTCATACCAGGGACCTCTGTATCGTCAACGGGGAAGACGTCCGCATGCATGTACCCGTACGTGGACCAGCTCCTGCGCTGGCGGGCAGACGATGCCGACCGCAAGCTGGGTGCGCTGGTGATGGAGGTCAAGGGTGACTTCTGCCATCAGGTGCGAGACATCCTTCGCCGCACAGGTCGCGCCGACGACTACATCGAGGTGGGCCTCGATACGAACGTCAGCTACAACCCGCTGCACAACGACCTGGATCCGTACGCCGTGGCCTACGCCATCGCGACGCTGCTGAACAACCTGTTCGGGAAGTCGAAGGAACCCTTCTGGCAGCAGGCGTACACGGACTTGCTCAAGTTCGTGATCCTGCTCCGGCGAATCACCGAGGGCTACACCACGTTCGCGGACGTCTACCAGTACATCCTCGACGACAGCCGCATCGCGCACGACATCAAGCGCCTCAAGGACTCACGCGACGATCCGCAGGATGTCATCCGGATCCGAACCGAGGAGTACGCGCTGCTCGACGTGCATCGGTGGAGCCAGTGGTTCCCCGTTGACAACGGCTTCATGGCGCACCCCTACAACGCCGAACTCGACGGATACCTAAACAAGAAGGGGGTGTCCCAGGGCGTGTCGAAGCCGAACGGCGCAGGATGGGCCGAGCGTAAGCACCAGATCGAGGCCCTCGATCGCTGGTACTCCCAGGGGTGGAGCCGACTTGACGCGAGACTGCGGTCGAACATCACCGAGGGCATCGTGGTGTTCCTGTCGTTGTTCGACGACAACCCCTCGGTTCACCGCGCGTTCTGTCCTCCGCGGCGGTCCTACATGGACATGCGTCTGCCGGGCGACCTTGAACCGCTCTAGCCCCTCGATACGCTGCTCGACACGGGGAAGGTGCTGGCCCTGAACTTCCCGGTTGCCATGAACCCTGGCCTGGCGCGAATCATCGGCGTCATGCTGAAGCTCGACTTCCAGCGCGCAGTGCTTCGACGCATTCCGAAGATGAGCGCCGATCGCTCGAGGGTCTGGCGCGACCTGCTGTTCGTGTGTGACGAGTACCACGCCTTCGCCACGGTGGGGGAAACCGACCCGACTGGCGACGAGCGCACCTTCGCGCTGTCACGTCAGGCGCGACTAATTCCGATCGTGGCCACGCAGAGCATCAGTTCCCTGCGGTCGGTGCTGCCGGGGGACGAGAGCTGGCGCACGCTCCTCCAGTGCTTCCGGAACAAGGTCTTCCTCGCGACCAGTGACGAGTTCACCGCTCGCAACGCCGCAGACCTGTGCGGCCGGAAGGACCGGATCAAGGCGCGCTACTCCATCGCGGAGTCTGGCAGCGATACGCACGTGTCGTTCCTGACTGGACGCACCGCGGCCGCACGTCAGGCGATCACGGCGACCAAGAGCTACGGGCCGGTGCACGAGCACATCTTCGCGCCGCGCGTGTTCACTGAGTTGCAGAACGCCCAGGCCATCGTCCTGCCTTACGACGGTGTCAACCCTCTGCCGCCGCAGTACTGCTACCTGAAGCCGCACTACCTTGACGTGCAGACAAGCTACTTCGACCACGTCGCGTCGGGGGCATTATGAGCAGTCTGGAGCGCATCCTGCCGTTCTTGCGGCCCATCGAGGATCTCCTGCAGGACCCGACCGTGACCGAAGTCATGGTGAACTGTGGCGGACGCAAGGTGTTCGTGGAACGGCACGGAGCCATCGAGCCGGTGCCGGAGCGGACCCTCGAGGTGCGGAATCTCACCGTTGCGATCAAGAACATCGCCCGGGCCTGTGGCGACGAGATCTCGGAGGCACAGCCTGCGCTTGACGCCAGACTGGAGGACGGATCGCGTGTGGCCGCGATGTTTCCTCCTTGCTCGGTCGACGGCCCGACGCTCACCGTCCGAAAGTTCACCCACCGCTACACGCTGCAGGAACTGGTCGAGTGCGGCACGCTGTCGGCACCACTGGCGACCCATCTGACAGATGCCGTACGGCGCCGCAGAAACGTCCTGATTTCAGGAGGCACCGGTACGGGCAAGACGACGCTCCTGAACGCGCTGGCCGCGACGATTCCCCTGGATGACCGAATCGTCCTGATCGAGGAGACCTCCGAGATTGTCATCGACAAGCCGAACCTCGTCCGGTTCGAGGCCCGCCGAGCGCAGGCGCCGATCGGTCATGAGCCTCCGCTTCCGCCCGTCACCATTGCTGATCTCCTCCGAGCCACGCTCCGGCATCGACCGGACCGAATCCTTGTCGGCGAAGTGAGAGGAGCCGAGGCGTTCGATCTCTTGCAGGCTCTGAATACCGGCCATCAGGGCGCGCTGAGCACCATCCACGCAAACTCGGCCGAGCAGGCGCTGGCTCGCCTGGCGCATTGCGTGCTCACCGCAAACACTGGGCTGCCGCACCGCGGTACGCGTGAGGCCATCGCCCTGGCTATCCATCTCGTCGTGCACATCGAGCGCGTGGCCCGGACGCGCCAGGTCACCGGCGTAGTAGTGGTTTCTGGATACGACTCGGCCACGGATCGCATTCGTCTCGAACCTGTCAATATCGTGGATGCCCCCGCCCAGGAAGGAGCATTCGCATGAGGACGGTACCGACGTGGGCACGGCCTGTGCCCCTGCTCGTCGTCTTGTGGGGCTGCGGCGGATCATCCCCGAGCCCGACGTCACCGACGCCGCCGACCTCGTTCCTGGCCGGCACGTGGACCGGCACGGTCACGATTCAGGTCAACCCTGGCGACCCCGCGCCGCCGCCACCGAGCAGCGGCCCGATGCAGTGGACGTTCGAGGTGGTGCCCCAGACCAACCTCCAGTCCTTCCGGACGACCGTGCGCTCCGACCACCCGTGGTTGACCGTGACAACGACGGCAACCACGGCCTTGACGCCGGGCAGTACGCCGCCCGCACAGATCAGCACGCAAGGGGAGTTCACGTCGCCCAGGGGCTGCCGCGGCACCTTCGGCAGTGTTGGGACAGCGCAGGTAACCCGCATTGAGGCGGACTTCACCGGAACGGACTGCCAGCAAGCGACCTTCGTGGGCCAGCTTGTATTGACCAAGAACTGAGGGAGGATCCCGATGGCGATCGATCTCGAGGCGCCGCTCCGGTTCCTGCACACCGCGTTCCGGTCAGACGACTGGATCGCGATCCTCTTGAAGTCGCACGACACCGGCGGCAGCGCCCAGCGCGTTGGGCCGATGTCGCTGATCGCCAGCCCGAGGTTTCAGGCGTGGCTTAGAGCCGAGAACGCAAGGCGGTTCAGCGTGTTCGTCAGCGTGAACGCCATCCGGCCGCAGCGGAAGGCCAGGACGCGCGACGCAATCGGCGAGATCCGCCACGTCTTCCTCGATGCCGACCGAGATGGACCCGCACTGCTGGCGGCCGTCCAGGCGCGCCGGGACCTTCCGCCACCGTCATTCGTGCTCCACTCGTCGCCGAACCGTCTGCACGTTCTGTGGCGCGTGGCCGGATTCACGAAGGAGGAGGTCGAGGCACTTCAGAAGCGGCTGGCCGCCGAGCTCGGCACCGACAAGACGGCGACCTCCTGCGCTCAGGTCACCCGAATGCCGGGATTCTTCAACCACAAGTACCGGCCTGGGCCGTTGGTCGGCGTGGAGTACGCGCCCGGCCGGCGGGTGTTCAACCCGCGGGACTTTCCGCTGCAGCAGACGGCCGGCGCGCTTCCGGCGCCCGACTCGCCGAATCATCGATCGAGACATTCGTCCGACGTGTTGGACCGGGCACGAAGGTACATCGCGACGATCCCTCCTGCTGTCGAGGGCAATCACGGTGATGCGGCGACCTTCCGCGTCTGCTGTCGGCTCGTGCGAGGTTTCGCCCTTGGTGATGACGATGCGCTGAACGTGTTGGCCAGCTGGAACGACGCCTGCCTACCGCCGTGGTCGGAGCAAGATTTGCGGGTGAAGCTGCAGGCCGCCCGACGCTATGGTCGGGAGCCCGTCGGGGGATTGCTTGAAGGCTCTCCGAAGGGCAGAAGGTCGGACTGAATTCGGCTCAGGTCGTGCCGAAACTCCGAATGACTGTCGGGCGCATCATCTCTGGCGTCCCCGGGCGACTACTGCGAATGCAGGGCCGAGATCAGGGGACACGTGACCGTGCCTCGGCTCGAGCAGCAGTCTGCGACCAGCGTCTTGAGCACCGACTCGATGCGCCGCAAGTCGCGGAGTTTTGAGCGCACGTCATCGAGCTTCTGCTCGGCCATTACCCGCGCCTCGTCGCAGTGCGTCCCATCGTCCAGCCGGAGGAGCGCGGCCACCTCCTCCAGGCTGAACCCCAAACGCTGGGCGGACTTCACGAACTTGACCCGCGCTACGTCCGACGCGCCGTACCGGCGAATCTGTCCGTAGGCGCGCGGAGGCTCGGGGACGAGGCCTTTCCGCTGATAGAAGCGAATCGTCTCGACGCTCACGTTGGCGGCGGTGGCGAGGTCGCCGATCGTCGAACCGGAGGTGTCACGCATCGATGTTGACTCCGTACTTAAGTACGGTCCTAAGCTTAACCTGTCGCGGTTCTGATGAGGGAGTTCTTTGATGGCCGAGCCAACGAATGGACGTGGAGCACTGCTGGCCGGCGGCCTGGCGGCAATTCTGGCCTCGACCTGCTGCCTCGGTCCGCTGGTGCTGCTGATGCTCGGGGTCAGCGGCGCCTGGATCGCCAATCTGACCGCGCTGGAACCTTTCCGGCCCTACTTCATCGGCGCGACCGTCCTCGCGCTGGTCGTCGCCTACCGACAGATTTTCCGCCCAGTCGCGGCCTGCCGCCCCGGCGAGGTCTGTGCCGTGCCCAACGTCCGCACGACCTACAAGGCGCTCTTCGGCCTGGTGGTCGTGCTCCTGGCGATCGCGCTCAGTTACCCGTTCGTTGCCCCGTACTTCTACTGAAGAAACGCACGTCACCGACAAAGGAACAACAC
>JBFWPN010000017.1:0-81337 GCA_050249955.1 Vicinamibacterales bacterium | reverse complement strand
CAGGTTTGGCACCTCGATGTCGGCTCATCGCATCCTGGAGCTGTAGCAGGTTCCAAGGGTCCGGCTGTTCGCCGGTTAAAGCGGTACGTGAGCTGGGTTTAGAACGTCGCGAGACAGTTCGGTCTCTATCTGTGATGGGCGCAGGAGATTTGAGTGGGGCTGACCTTAGTACGAGAGGACCGGGTTGGACGGACCTCTAGTGTATCGGTTGTCGCGCCAGCGGCAGTGCCGAGTAGCTACGTCCGGAAGGGAGAAACGCTGAATGCATCTAAGCGTGAAACCCTCCACAAGATGAGATCTCCCTGGAAGTTTACTTCCCTGAAGGCTCCTGGAAGATGACCAGGTGATAGGTCGGGTGTGTAAGCGCTGTGAGGCGTTGAGCTTACCGATACTAATCAGCCGTGAGGCTTGACCATAAATCGTTCTATGCACGCGCGAAACCGCTGCGTGAAGTGAATCGGTCAAAACTACCGTTTGCAGGATGTTCAGTTGTTCCGCCAGGTTGATGGCGGGCCCGTTGGTGACATCGGGCAGGCTCTTTTGAAATTGTCTGGGACGACTCCGACTCCGCTCGCTCTGCGAGCTACGTCGTGGCCGGCCGATGAATAGGTCGGTCACCCCGAAGCGCCTTCAAGCGCGAAGGCGGGGACCCCAGGCACACAATATAGCGGGTTCATCACCCGCGACCACTTTGCCGGTGGTCATAGGATCAGGGTCACACCCGTTCCCATTCCGAACACGGAAGTTAAGCCTGATACCGCCGATGGTACTGCACGCGAAAGTGTGTGGGAGAGTAGGTCGCTGCCGGCATTATTCACAAAGGCTCGTGAGTTTCTGACTCACGAGCCTTTTTTCATTTGTGGCGACATTCGGATGAGCGCCAGGCATGAACCGAGGGAGGCGGCGCGCGAAACGGGCCGGCGTGCGCCGTCCCGTTCGCACGCGAACCCGCCTCCTAGAAGAGCCCCGGCTGTGCGCTCGCGACGTACGCCTTGATGCGCAGCTTGCGCGCGGCGCTGTCCGACGACATGTACCGGACCGTGCCGAAGATGGGCCGCTCGGGCCAGGGCCGATCGTACTTGCCGAGGGTCCAGAGATAGCCGGTGTAGGAATTCGGATCGCGGGCGTCGAGGGCCCAGCGATCCATCAGCGCCTTCATCCGGGAAAGCGCCTCCTGCGGCGTGGGGCTCCACTCGAGGATCTTCTTCCCCCACAACATCCGCATGTAGTTGTGCATCCAGCCATCGCGGAGCATCTCGCGCTGTGCCGCATTCCAGATCGGGTCGTGCGTTTCCGCCCGCTCGAGCGTGCCCAGATCGTAGAGAACAGGGCGTTCGTCGGCCGCATGGCGGATCAGAGTCTCCTGAGCCCACCCGGGCAGGCCCTCAAAGCGGTCGTAGTCGTCAGGGTGCTTCGCGCACGCCGCGAACCCGAGCTCCCTCCACACCACCAGCTGGTCGAGGAAAGCCTCGGCACCAGGACCAACACCCCACCAGCCCTCCCGAGCGCCAGATGGCCTCGCCGCCAGCCGGCCGACAGTCCAGCGCTCCTGCCGCATCACGGCATCGAATACCTGGTGCGGCGACACGTGCCCGAAGTGCAGGTAAGGCGAGAGTCGACTGGTGCCATGGTCATCGGGATGGTTGTGTGCGTCGTGGTACACGGAAAGACGGCGCTCGACGAAGTCGCCGAGCGCCGCCGAGCCGGCACGGCATCCCCCCACAAGGCTGACCGAGTGAACGTCGTGGTCCAGAGGGAGAGAGGCGAGTTCGGAAGGCGAACCGGCAAGCAGCTCCCGAGAAGCCGGAGACCACGCCTCAACGGTACCCGCCGGCAACGACGCGCGCAGGCTCGGCAGCCGATCCAGTGGCGCCCGCTCCGGGAAGGCTACGACGTGCTCCCGAAACACGCGCTGCATGAACCGTCGATGGTGAACCGCCGCTGGATAGGCCTGAGGCAGGACCGAGAGCGGGAGGAGGCCATTGCTGTCCACCGCCTCGAGACGCACACCGACCTGCGTGCCCGCCGACTCCACCGCTGCCGGCAGGAAGAAGCAGGGATAGTCGTCCGTCACGACCACGCAGGCTTCCCTCGCCAGGTGCCGCAAGAGCCCGCGCGCGGCTCCCGGTCGAGGTTCAACATAGGGAAAGTAGAGCGCGTTCGACCCCGAGAAAGCGGCCGCATTGTCCCGCATCCCGTCGATCACGAACCGGTGCAACCTGTCAGAGGCGAAGGGGTAATCCACCCTGAGCGCCTCGAGCACGACGAGCGGACGGCCCAGCCGCACACACCACTCCACGGCCCTGTCGAGCGCGAAGTTGTAGTGCGGACGCCTCGAGGCGATCATCCAGTAGAGAACGAATACCCCATCCGGCCGGACGGGGGCGTCGTTCACAGACCGGACGCGAGCAGGCGGAACTCCGCCTGGGGAACCTTCGGGAAGGGGAAGCATCAAAAGGTTAGACTCACAATATGAGCGAGGAGATCTTCCCGGTCCAGAAAACCGACGCCGAATGGGCGAGCGAACTGACCCCCGAGCAGTACCGAGTGCTGCGGCAGCACGGCACAGAGCGCCCGGGCACCAGCCCCCTCAATGAAGAGAAGCGCCCGGGGACCTTCGCCTGCGCCGGATGCGGACAACCGCTGTTCGACGCATCCACCAAATACGAGAGCTGCAGCGGATGGCCCAGCTTCTTCGCCCCGCTCGGGAGCGCGGTCGCCACCCGGGAAGATCGCACCCACTTCATGGTCCGAACTGAGGTCCACTGCGCTCGCTGCGGCGGGCACCTCGGACACGTCTTTCCCGACGGCCCCATGCCCACCGGTCTCCGCTTCTGCATGAACGGCACCGCGCTCCAGTTCACTCCATCCGCCGACTGACCGTCCGGAGGTGATACGTGTTCGGTAAGTCCACCCGCCTGCCCGACCGATCGGAAGCCCTGCCGGGGCGCGAAGAACCCCTCGTTCCCACTGCCCCGCATCACGTCAACGGGCACACCCTCATCGCCCCGTTTCCGCCGGGGCACGTGCGCGCCCTCTTCGGGCTTGGGTGCTTCTGGGGCGCCGAACGCAAGTTCTGGCAGATGCCGGGCGTCTTCACCACTGCGGTGGGCTACGCCGCCGGCATCACGCCAAATCCCACCTACCGGGAAGTGTGCACAGGACTGACCGGCCACAACGAAGTGGTCCTGGTGGTGTTCGACCCGAAGGTGACGACGTACGGAGCGCTCCTCCGCACGTTCTGGGAAAGCCACGATCCTACCCAGGGCATGCGGCAAGGAAACGACGTTGGCACGCAGTACCGGTCAGGAATCTATTACTTCGACGACGACCAGCGGGCGGCTGCGGAACAATCACGCTCGGCCTACGCCGGTGAACTGGCGGCCGCGGGGTACGGGCCCATTACCACCGAGGTCCTGCCGGCACCCGAGTTCTACTATGCGGAGGACTACCATCAGCAGTACCTCTCGAAGAACCCGAACGGCTACTGCGGCCTCGGTGGCACGGGGATCGCCTGCCCAGCCGGAGTCGACACCACGGCAAGACTCTGACCGGCACGCCCGCGACGGCTGCGCCCTGCCGTGCTACTGGAACCCCTCCCGATAGATCCGACGATCCCCGAGGTCGTCGCCGCCCTCGACCAGCACCGGGCCGCGATCGTGATTGCGGCACCCGGCGCTGGCAAGACCACGCGGGTTCCACCTGCGCTGGTCGACACCGGAAGGGTCATCCTCCTCCAGCCACGCCGATCGGCTGCACGCGCGATCGCAAGACGCATCGCCGAGGAGCGTAACTGGCGCCTCGGCGTTGAGGTCGGCTGGCACATCCGCGGCGACAAGCACTTCAACCAGAACACCGCGCTCCTCGTCGCCACCGAGGGCATCCTCACGGCGCGGCTTCAGTCGGATCCCCTCCTCGCCGACTTCAGCACCATCGTCCTGGACGAGTTCCACGAGCGCAGCATCCACGCGGAAACAGCGGTCGCGCTCGCGAAGCAGGCGCTGCTGGCGCGTGACGACCTCAGGCTGGTCGTGATGTCCGCCACCATCGATGCGGAACCGCTGGCGTCGTACCTCTGGAACTGTCCCATCATTCGTGCGGGCGGCGTCACCCATCCGCTGACCGTCACGTACATGCCGGACCAACCCGTGTCGGCGCTCGCCGCGCGTGCACTCACGGAAACGACCGGCCACGTCCTCTGGTTCCAGCCCGGCGCCGGCGAGATCAACCGCTGCATCGCTGACCTCGCCGCAACAGTGGGAGACAGGTGCGACGTCCTGCCCCTGCACGGTTCGCTTCCAGCCGACGAGCAGGACCGCGCCATCCAGCCGAGCGCACGCCGCCGCATCATTGTTTGCAGCAACATCGCGGAGACGTCAATCACGGTACCGGGGGTCACGGCGGTCGTCGACACCGGGCTCGAGAAGGTCGCCAGGTACGACGCAAGCCGTGGCATCGACACGCTCAACAAGGAGCGCATCTCGCGTGCTTCGGCCGACCAGCGCGCAGGCCGCGCGGCCAGAACCGGGCCGGGCGTCGCGTACCGAATGTGGGGCGGCGCAGACCGGTTGAAACCGTACCGCGAGCCGGATATCCGGCGCGTCGACCTCTCCGGCGTGGCGCTCGCAATCCTTGCGTGGGGTGGTGACCCGCTCACGCTCGACTGGTTCGAGCCGCCCTCCGGGCCAACCCTCGCGTCGGCCCTCGAGTTGCTCGCGCGGCTTGGCGCAACAGACCGTGGCCGCCTGACCCGCATCGGCGAGGACATGGCGCGGATGGCCCTCCCTCCCCGTCTGGCGAGGGTCGTCATCGCTGCGGGCTACCACACCGACGCCATCCGTCTCGCCTCCGTCCTCGCCGACGGCTATCTCGATCCTCGTCGCAACCCCAGCTCCGACGTCATGGCTGCGCTCGACGCCTGGGCCTCCGCCCCCGCACATGTTCGCCAGCAGGCAACGCAGCTCGAACGGGAGTTCGGGAATCGGCGCGAGTCCGAGCGCCCTCGGTCATCGCTGAACGAAGCCGATCTGCGACGCGCGCTGCTGGCGGGTTATCCAGACCGCGTGGCCAAGCGACGGGTTCAAGGCGACGACCGGTTCCTGCTCGCGTCAGGCACCGGCGCAGTGCTCGAACACGGCGCCAGCCTTCGCCAAGCCGACATGATCGTGGCGCTGGACGTCATGCGGTCGCTCCATGGCGGCGTGGCCGACGGCAGGATACGCCTGGCCAGCAGCATCGACCCGGAGTGGCTCACGCCCACGAGCACCAGCCTCGAGCACGACATCGACGAGCGCGGTGCCGTCTGCGCGAAACAGATCGCCACGTATGGAGCCATCCGCCTGCAGGAGTCGCGGGTGCCCCCAGACCCTGAACGCGCGTCGGAGGTCCTTGCGCGAGAGTGGCTCTCGAGGCCCCTCGCCGAAGACACGCAGCAATTGCTGCGTCGCCTGCGATTCGCCGGTTGCGACATCGACCTTGCCACATTGGCGAAGACCGCGGCGTACGGCGCACGCTCACTCGGGGAGATTGACATCCGCACCGTCCTGCCGCGGAATGTGGTCTCCGCGCTCGAAGCTGGAGCGCCCGAGGCGATCGACGTCCCGAGTGGCAGGCGGGCTCGGCTCGACTATGCCGAGGACGGCACCGTCTCGGCATCGGTCAAGCTGCAGGAACTCTTCGGCCTCGCGGACACGCCTCGACTGGGGCCGAGGCACGAACCCCTCCTCTTCGTGCTGCTGGCGCCAAATGGCCGCCCCGTGCAGGTGACCCGCGATCTGCAGAGTTTCTGGAACCGGACGTACCCGGAAGTCAGGAAGGAACTGCGCGGACGCTACCCGAAGCACCCCTGGCCGGAAGATCCGTGGAACGCTCAGGCCACGCACCGGGCGAAGCCTCGACCCCCGCGCTAGAGCGGTCGTACCTCTATGGCGCGCACGACGATCACGTCCTGCGCGAACCGCTGCTCGAGCTGCTGCCGGTACTCCCGCCACCACTCCGGATCGAGGGACTCGACCATCACCTCGAGCATGATCATCTCGTCGGGTTCGATGCGTCCGTCATCGCGACGCCACAGGCCGGCAGCGGGCGACCGGACGTAGGCGGTGACGCCGCCGAATCGTCCGGTCAGTGCCTGCCGTACCGCGGTGAAGTGGTCCTCGGGAAAGCGCCTGCCGGCATTGTCGAATACCGGCAGGAGAATCTGGACCAGGTGCACGGCTATTTCTTCAGCTCGTTCGCAATCACCTGGACGTTGCTCTTCACCCGCGCCTCCGCCGCCTGGTAACCGGCGTACTTCGCGGGCACCTTGTACTCCGCCGCGAGCGTCTCGGGGCTCTTGCCCCCGGCAATGCCGGTCCGCACGTACTCCAGGAAGTCCATGTTGAACTGCGCGTACTCCCGCACGTCCGCCATCGTCATCTGCGTGCTGTGTCCGGTGATGACGATGTCGACGTTCCTGATGGAGTCGGCGGCCTTCGTGAGCGAGTTGCCGATTTCGATGCCGCTGCCTCCGTTGTTCGCGTCGAGGAGCGGCGCGACCTTCCCGGAGAAGATGTCGCCGGCGTGCATCACCCGCAGCGCTGGCCAGACGACGAACGCGTCCCCGTTGGTATGGCCAGGACCGAAATAGTACAGCTCGATCTGGTCGGCACCTGAACCGAGGGTCAGCCTGTCCTTGAACGTCTGCTTGGCCATGCCCCGGCCATTGTTCACGGTGAAGATGTTCGGGGCGGGCGCAGCCCCTGGAGCAGCAAGTCCGGTGGGCGCGGCCATCCGCTGCATGTTCGCCCTGGTGTTCTCCTGCACCACCACATCAACGGTGGCCTGAAACTCCACGTTGCCACTCACGTGATCGCCGTGCGTATGCGTATTGATGATGCGGACGATCGGCTTGCTCGACAGTTCCTTGATCTTGTCGAGGATCGGCTGCCCCCAGCCAGGGTTCTTCGTGTCGACCACCGTGATGCCGTTGCCACCCACGAAGACTGCCGTGTTGCCTCCACCGCCCTTCAGGAGGAACAGGTTGTCCTTGATCTTCTCTACCTCGACGACCCTGGGCGCCGGTGCTGCCTGGTATGCAGCCACCGACATCGACAGCCCCCCAATGGCCAACAGTCCACCCAGCAGCAGTACCCGTTTCATGCCAGCCCTCCCGGAAAGAACACCCGTTGAACGAACCAGAACGTTCCTGCGGCGATCACCGCGATCGAACCGACGAAGGCGAGCCGGCGCCCCGCGGCAGCGCTGCGGGCGCGCAGCGCTGCGAAGGCCGACGCGACCACCGCCACGACCACCAGCTGCCCGATTTCGACGCCAAGATTGAACGAGAAGAGCGACCAGCCCAGCGCGGTGCGCGGCAGGTCCATCTCGCGAAGCACGTTGGCGAAGCCAAAGCCGTGGATGAAGCCGAACCCGAAGGCGATCCAGGCCCGCACGTCCCGACCGTCGCGCACCATCAGGTTGTCCGCCCCCACATACACGATGCTCAACGCGATCGCCGGCTCGATGATCCGAGCGGGAGGATTCAGGACGTTCAGGGCGGCCAGCGAGAGCGTGACGCTGTGGGCGAGGGTGAAGGCGCTGACGACGATCGCGAGCTGCCGCAGGCTGCCGCCGAGCAACAGGAGGCCGACGAGGAACAACAGGTGATCGGGACCAATCAGGATGTGCTCCATTCCGGATGGCACGAACTTCCGGATGACGGCCCACACTCCCTGGCGCGAGCCCGAGAAGAACTCCACCTGCTGCTTTCCGGCGTCGAGGATCGCCTGGAGCGCCAGATCGTCCCCTTCGTAGACATTGACAAACGTCTGGTGCTGCGGATCGTACGGGAACATCGCCGCATCGAGGGTGATGGTACCCGGCTGCGCGACGAGCGGTGCGCTGCCGACGATCCGGATCGACTGCCGATCGACCAGCGCTTCCGGCTCGCCCCACGTCGGTTGTGGCAGCCGGGCGCCGTCGGCAGTCAGGCCAAACCGGGAGGACAGCAGCCGCGTGACGTCTGCACCGCGCGCGCGGAGGACGGCGGGGTCGAGCAGTCTCTCCGGCGGCGTGATGTCCAGGTCGTGGGCGATGTCGATGATGTGCGCGACCAGGGACACGTTCGCCGCCTCCCGTGCCACGCGCACATCAAGGTAGCTGAAGGGCGTGGGGTGGGCCGACGCGGGTGATGCCCACAGCAACAGGACAATAAGGATGGCGGCGGGCGTCCTCATGTAACCGGGGGTCAATGGTAACGTAATCGGCACCCTGCCATTCATGACCGTCGTGCCCGTCACAGACCTGCAGGATCCGCGGCTGGACCCATACCGCCGCATCTCGGACGCTGAGCTCCTCCGTACTCACGGGCAGTTCATCGCCGAGGGGCGGTTCGTTGTGGAGCGGGTCCTCGCGGACCCGGCACTCACCGTCCTGTCACTCCTGCTGAACCGGGCCTCCTTCGAGGCCCTGGGGCCTCTGCTCGATGATGGTCGTCGGACAGGACCGGTCTACTGCGTCGAGACTCCTGCCTTCGCATCCATCACCGGTTTCAACCTCCACCGCGGGTGCCTGGCCCTCGTGAGCCGGCCTCGGCGTCCCTCATGGCCTGAACTGGTGGCACGAGGACGGATGTTCGTGCTGCTCGAAGGCATCTCCAACGCGGACAACGTCGGGTCGGTCTTCCGCAATGCCGCGGCATTCGGGGCGGATGGTGTACTGCTGAGCCCAGGCACGTGCGACCCCTTCTACCGGAAGGCTGTTCGCACCTCGATGGGCGCCGTGCTTCGCGTGCCCCACGCGGTCGTGGAGCCCTGGCCGGACGCGCTGCAGGCGCTCCGTGACAGCGGGCTCACCCTTGTGGCGCTGACGCCTCGCGCCCCGTCGATGGACCTCGACGGGCTTGCCGCAGATCCGCGTCCCGCGCGCATGGCACTGCTCGTCGGGACCGAGGGCGCCGGCCTGTCCACGGCGGCCGAGCTGGCCGCCGACATCAGGGTTCGCATCCGGATCCGCGACACGGTGGATTCCCTGAACCTGTCGGTTGCCACTGGCATCGCCCTGTCACGTCTTTCCAGCTGGCCCTGAGCCACGGCGGGCGGTGTCCCGCCGAGCGGCAGACCACGCAAGTCGGACGCGCTCCGCAAAGAGGGCGATGGGCGCCAGGAACCTTCCTGTCCGCCGGTCACCGCCGTGACGGTCGCCAATCTCGCACCGGATCTCGAGCGAGTGCAGGACGTACTCTCCGGGCGCGCAGCCGGGATCGAACCGCAGGCATCCGACATGGTCCGCAGCAGGCACCTCCGCCCAGATCACCTGGCGACCACCCACGACCGGTATGACGGTGCTCTGCTCTTCGGAGGGGGTCGGCGTGGTCTTCGTGCACCAGAAGAACTGCGCCCACGTGTGTTGAGGCGCAGTCATCTCGATCCTGATGAGGGTATGGACCCCAGGAGGCGCACCCACTGGCAACCAGGCGATCGGGTCGGGTCCCAGCACCCGCAGCCGGATGCCCGTATCGCCGGGCAGGACCTCCAGATCGCGTTCGGCGCGAAGCAGGTGGCCATCTCCCGTCCCGATCATGTACCTGGCTGCTGCGCGTGTGAACCGGGACGCGAGCGCGACCGAGCGGATCTCGGCTGCCTGGCGGAGCAGCCCTGCAGCCTGCAGTCGCCCGTGGGCGGCAGCCGCGTACAGCAGCAGACCGCGCTGCGACACCGGTTGCTCGTAGAGATAGGGGACCAGCCGCCGCAGCAGCGTCTGCTCGCCCGGCTTCCCCTGGCCGTGAGCCTCCGGCCAGGACCGATACCAGAACAGCGGTTCGGGCAGCACCGCCATGGGCACCCCGGCGAGCGCAGCCCTCGAGAGGAACAGCCAGTCCTCGACGTACCGTGCCTCCCCATCCTCGTCGAAGCCGCCCAGCTCGAAGAATGTCTCCCGCCGGATGAAGAAGTTGGTGTCGCCGAACTGGTTGGCAAACAGCCCCGGACTCACGGCGGGCCCTAGCGGCAACCAGCGCAGCGCGGGCTTCGGGTCACGCGACTCACCGGGACGTGCACGGAAGTGATCCACCAGGCACGTGAGCAGTGGGAGCCCCGAGTGCTGCGCGGCATCGACGAAGCGTTCGATCTCCTCCGGTCGCGCGAGGTTGTCATCGTCCATGAAGAGCAGGAACTCACCGCGCGCCCGTGTCGCTGCTGCGTTACGGGCCGCGGCTGGTCCGCTCCGGACCGCGAGACGCTCGATGCTCCACCCCCGACCAGCGAACTCGCCGTCCAGGCGCTCGAGGGTGTCCACCATGCTGCGCTCGTCGCTGGCATCGTCGACCAGGATCACCTCGATCGGCGAGTAGGTCTGGTACCGTAGCGAGTCCAGTGCCTCACGCAGTGCGGCCTCACGGTTCCTGGTGGCCATGCAGACGCTGACCAGGGGCCGGCCTTCGTGACGGGGCCGCTCGGCCCCTGGACGATGCGTCAGCAGGTCGTGCCAGCCGACCCACTGCCGACGGATGGCGGCTGGATCGTTTGCGGCGCGAATGCGCGGGGCCCCTGACGCCAGCGCGGCCATGATCGTATCGCCGAGCCCCTCCGGATCAGGCGACGCCAGCGCCCGGGGCTGGTCTTCCGGAAGGATCATCTCCGGGATGCCGCCGACACCGGTGGCAACGAACGGCACACCGGCAGCGAGACACTCGGCCACCGTGTAGGGCATGTTGTCCGCCAGCGACGGCATCACGGCGAGCACGCGCCTGCTGCGCAGGTACGCGAGGGCCTCCTGCTGGCCGAGCGACGTTTCGATGTGAACCGTACGTCCGGTTGCCGACGCACGGCGACGCGCATAGCTTGCGCCGTCCTCTTCGCCGACTCGCCCGAGCTTGCCGAGGAAGGTGACGGTCACGCCGTCCAGTCCCCCGCGCCGATCGAGCCGGTCGACCGTATCGCAGAACAGCTCCAACCCTTTCCTGGTCTCGAGCCTCCCGAAGAACACCACCTCGGTCACCGGACCGTCGGCCGTCGCCCCTGCCCCTTCTTCCAGCCCGAGGACGTTCGGCTGGACATGCACCGTGGTCGGGAGGGCAAAGCCCCAGCCGGTCACCCAGTCCAGCAGGTACTCCGTTGGCGAGACCAGTACGTCGGCATGTGCCACACACTCACGTTCCATGACGTCCAGCTCGAGATCGCCCGAGTGCGCGATGTGCTCGCGGTTCTCGAGCCTGTGCCAGAGCGTCGGGCTGTGAAGCGTCACGGCCAGGGTCGTATCGTGGAACGCCAGGCCCAGGCGCTTGGCAGCCAGCGCATAGAACCCGACGGCGTAGAGTTCCGGGAAGTGGATCACGTCGAACGGCGCCTGCTGTCCCAGCCACAGGAACGCGCGGTACGACATGCGGGCATGCAGGGGGCCTTCAAGGGGAAAGGGTGGCGGTTCGGGTGCCACCAGCTTGATGCCCACTCCCGCATACTCGCGCTGCCAGTGCGCGGTATCGCCCGTTTCGAACGGACCGACATAGAGAACGGTCACGTCGTGACCAGCCTCGGCGAGGCACTCGGCCAGCCTGCGGCAGGCGGTGCCCACGCCCCCGTTCTTCACCGGCCCGAGCAGGTCTGCCGTCGCGATGCAGACGCGCGCGGGTCGTCGTCTGTCCTGTGCGACCGGCAAGGGTGTTGCGGTCTCTGCCTGACGCGCCGCGCCCTGTCGTCTCCTCGAAGCGAGCAGCGTTGCCAGTGCAAGCGGTTGTGGGACGTGGTCCACGAGGCGCGTGCCGCCCTCCGCTGCCCAGGGGGACGACACCTTCATCCGCCACTCACTGGACCCGCGTGCCAAGGGCATACTCCAGTCGTCGCGCGAACGCGGCAAGGGGCTCGTCCACGACTTCCAGCCTCGGCAACGCGAGCGGATCATCGAGGTCGTGTGTCGCACGCGACACGCAGGTGACGGCACGTGCGAACCCCGCATCCCGTGCCGCGGCCATCGTGCGCTCGTCAAAGGCGCCGAAGGGATACGCGAGGCTGCTCACCAGGCGCCCGGTTTCGTTCGCGATGGTCTGACGGCAGTCTGCCAGTTGCGCCACCACGACCGCATCCGGCTGCGCGGGGAGGAGCAGGTGGTCGACTGTGTGACCGCCCAGTTCGAACAACGCGTGCGACGCGATCACGCGGGCCTCGTCCCAGGTCATGCGCCGGCAGCCCGGTGGCATGACGTCACCAATCGCCCGCCTGACGTCCTCGACGATGCGGTCGCGTACCGCTGGGGGCAGGGGAACGAGCTCGCGGTGGATCCGGGCGGCCGCGGCCTGCTTCAGTGCCGGCGTGGTCAGTTCGAGCGTGATGCCGCCGGAGGGCAACTCGATGGTGATGCGGTTTCCGGGGAACACCAGAAGACGCGCCACCTGGTCCCACCAGTAGCAGTAGGGGTCGGGGCCGCTCGCCGTGGTCAGGAAGAAGGTGGCCGGCGTGCTCGCCGCCAGGAGCACCGGCACGGCCTGTTCCAGGTTGTCGACGTACCCGTCGTCGAACGTCAGCGCAACAGCGGGGCCGTCCACGGAGTGCGAGGCGAGCGCTTCGAATGGAACCAGCGGGTAGGACGCCTTGAGCCAGTCCACCTGTTCGCGAAACCGCCGCGGTGAAACACAGAGGTGGTGCGGGTCCACGTCGCAATCCGCTACCCGGTGATACATGAGCACCACACCACGTGGGGCCAGCGCCGACCGCTTGAGCGAGCGGCGTGTCACTCCGGCCCGCGATCCGGACGCGCGTACGCCAACGAGCAGGGGGAAGTACGGATCGTGGAATTCCCAGATGTTCGCGGGCAGCTCCTGCGCAGCAAGGCCGAGCGAGAACGCCGCGTTCAAGGGTGCGTTGCCGAGCGCGAACGTATCGACAGCGCCCGGGCCGAACGCCGCCTGGAACAGGCGTCGCACGCCGGACTCGGTGGCCCTCCAGAAATCACCGTCGGGCCCGTACTCGAGGCAGCCCCTGCTTGCACAGGGTACGGTGGCAAGGAGGACGCCCGTTGGCTTCAGGATGCGCCGGCATTCGGCGAGGACACCCGGCATGTCATCGATGACGTGCAGCGTCTGCGTGAGAATCACGCAGTCGTAGGTGTCGTCAGGAATCTGCGGTGCGTCTCGAAGGTCGGCGATGAGGGTGGCGCGAGGGTTCGCGCAGTTCACGTCCAGCACGTCCGTCCGCACGACCCCTGGCCCGCCGAAGGCGCGCGCGTAGTCGTCCTCCTGCACCTCGAGCACGAGCCCCGTGATGTCTTCCCGGTGCGCAGCAAGGAACCGCTCGATGAGCGGACGGTCGGCCGGCGTGCCCCGCTCGTAGCCCCACTGGTGCGACAGCGGGGTGCGGCGATTGAACGAACCGAGGTCGACGGCGCGGTGTGGCTCGGGCAGGAGGGCGATGAGTGCATCGTGCTGGCGGCGGGCTTCGGCCAACGCGATGCTGGTGCGGTCACGACGGCCCTGGCGGTCCTGGAGCCGCCGGCGCTCCTGTCGCGCGATAGCCTCCTTCAGGTACAGCAGCTCCGCCGGATCTGCACGGTGCACATGGCGCTCGTACAGCAGGTCGGCGGCCTGCCGATACCCTGGCGTTCCCCAGCTCGCCTTGTACAGCGCGCGGTCATGCACCCGCCGACGGAGCAGCGGGCGTTCCTCCACCAGACCCACGGCACCCGAGGCAAGCATGCCGAGCCAGAAGTCCACGTGCTCGAGCGCGTCCATCGACTCGTCGAAGCCGTGGCCCGCCTCCCAGGACGACCACGTGAAGAGGGCCGAGATGTGAGCGGCCTGTGGGTCCGCGAGCAGTTGCGTCGTCGAGCACCCGGGCGGCGCGCTGGTCGAGCGGGATGTGCCGGGCCCAACCCATTCCACCCCGGGACTCACGAAGGCCGATGCGCGGCTGCCCGGGAGCAGGTCGGTCATCAGGCTGAGGGCGGCCTCCGCCAGGGTATCGCCCGCGTCCACGCAGATGGCCAGATCAGCGGTCGGCCGTTCGAGGCCTGCATTCCACGCAGCCCCCGGTGCGTCGGTCGACACGCGAATGAACCTGAGTCCCCTCCGTACTGCAAGCGCCTCGAGCCATGCGTCTCCGGACACCGGGGTTGCCGGGGCGGCTACCAAAGTGCAGGAGTCCACCGCTCGCGATCCCGCCTGCAGGCTGCGCACGGTATCCAGCACCCCTTCCACGAGGTGGCCGCAGCGCACCACGGCGTGAATGTGACGCGGCCTCACTGGCGTCGGCCCCGTCCGCCGAGGGCCATCGCCCACGCACCGACCATGCGAAGCGGGCTGGTCACGCGCCAGCTCCACGACCGCCTCAGGGCCGTCACCTCCTGTGCGGCGCGTGCGTGCGCGGCGGTCAGGCTGGTGAGTTCATCCTGAACCGCGCGCGCTTCGGCGCGCAGACGTTCGACCGCCGACTCGAGCACCTCAACCTGCCTCGCCCTCGCATCCAGTGCGGCGCGTTCGACAGACGCGGCCCGCTGGCGTTGGGCGTCAGCCACATCGTCGCGCACCCGCGCCAGGTCCGGGGCCAACTGCAACTCGAGCTGCTCGTCGAGCTCGTCGCAGGCCTTGCGGCAGGCGGCCGAATCGGCCTCACGCTGCGCGGCAAGCATCGCGAGATGCCCGGCGTACAGGCCGGTGTGTTTCTCGACAAGGGTCCGATACAGGCGCGCGTGACCGTCGCCCGCGAACTTCGTGCGACTCATCGAGTCGGCCCGCCGCCGGTAGTGGAACAGCACCTCCGGGATGATGGCCCCTGGCAGCCCCTGCTTCACCAGGCGGATCCAGAACTCCCAGTCCTCGCCGCCGTCGCGCATCGACTCGTCCCAACCGCCAACCGCCTCGAAAGCCGCCCGCCGTACCAGCGCCGCTCCGTTCACCGTGTTGATATCCAGCAGTGTCGGGAAGTCGCATCGGTCCGGGCGCCACTCCCACGACTCGTCCCCGAATGCCCGGAGCCAATGCGACACGAACGCCAGCCCAGGCTCCGCGTCGAGCCGCTCGAGGGATCGCTCGAGCAGCGTTGGGGCAAGCACATCGTCGGCGTCCACGGCGCAGATGAACTCCCCCTCGGTGTGGCGGGCACCGAGGTTGCGTGCGGCGGGGAGCCCCTTGTTGTCGGACCGGACGAGCGCGATGCGGGATGGAAGCGCCTCGAGCGCTTCGAGGGTTGCGGGATCCGTGGAGCCATCGTCCACCACGCAGATCTCGACGTCCCGGAAGGTCTGGGCGTCGATGCTGGCCAGCGTCTCGGGGAGGAACGCGCCGAGGTTGTGGCAGGTGATGACGATCGAAACGCGTGGAGCCGCCATGATCGCCGCGACTCAGTGAGAGGGTGCGGGTGCGCCGGCCAGCGTCAGGTACCGGCGCGTGATGTCGGCAGGGGTGCCGTTCGCCACGACACGGCCTGCATCGAGCAGGACGGCACGGCTGCAGAACTGTTCGACGATGCGGATGTCGTGGCTGACGATGATGATCGAATGGCCGGCGGCGGCGAGCGCGCGGTAGCGCTCCTCGCACTTGGCGCGGAATCCGGCATCGCCCACGGCGAAGATCTCATCCAGGATCAGGACCTCCCGTACGGCGTGGAAGGCCACGGCATAGGCCAGGCGCGAGGCCATGCCGCTCGAGTAGTACTTCAATTGCAGCCCGGCGAAGCGCTCCAGCTCGGCGAAGGCCAGCATCTCCTCGAGCCCCTGCCTGATCTCGTGCAGGCTGAGTCCGAGCACGGACCCGAGCAGGAACACATTGTCCACGGCATCCAGCTCCGGGTTCCATCCGAGGCCAAGCTCGAGCACCGGTGTCACGGCGGCCGACCGTCGCACCGTCCCCGTGTCTGCCGGGAAGATGCCCGCGAGCACCTTGAGCAGGGTGCTCTTGCCGGAGCCGTTTCGACCCATGATGCCGAGGGTGTCGCCCTGCCGCAGTTCGAGCGACACGCGGTCCAGCACCTGCAGGCGTTCGGACGGGCTCGCGCGGAACAGGTTGAAGGCGTGCTCCCGCACGGTCGTCGTGCGCGCCGCCGGGATGACGAAGGCCTTGCTGATGTCCCGCGCCTCGATCAGCGCTCGCCCGGTCACAGGTACTCCGCGGCCCTGGGTGCGAGCCACCGGTACACGGCGGCACCGCCGGCGAGGATCGCCAGCGTGAGCAGGCCGAGGTCCGCGTGGCCCGCCAGGCTCGGGAGTCGCCGGTCGACGATGGCCGCACGCGCGAACTCGATGACGGCCGTCGGTGGCCACAGATAGAGATAGAAGTGGAAGCGTTCCGGGATGACACCAATCGGATAGATCACCGGCGCGACGAAGAAGCCGGCCTGCGTGATGACGTCCCACACCTGGTTGAGGTCCCGGTAACGCAGGAACAGCACGCTGCCGCCGAGGGCGATGCCCACGGCAATCAGTCCCATCGCCGCCACGTATGCCAGCAGCGCCAGCACCGAGGCGAATGCGGGAGGAGTGCCGGTCATGACGAGGAAGGTGAGCACGGCCACACAGAAGACGCTCACCGTGAGCAGCGGGTTCGACAGCGCGGTGACCACCAGGATCCACGACGGGAACCTGGCCTTGGTCAGCAGGTAGCCCCGCGCGTGCAGGGCCGTGATGCCGGTCTTGGTGGTTTCTGCGAAGAAGTCGTACAGGAAGAGACCGATCAGCAGGTCCAGCTTGTACGTGGCGTTGTCGGGGAACACCAGCGAGAAAACCGTCATCAGGACGATGAACATGGCGGCGGGCTTCAGCAGCGCCCAGACGAACCCGCCGAGCGTGCCGTGGTATCGCGCCTTGAAGTCGGTCCGGATCAGCGTCCACACGAGGCCGCCCCAGTGCCGTCGTCGCGCGGGTGCGTGCGCCATGTCCCGCCAATTCTAGAGGATTTGAGTGACGTGGCTCTCTCTGGTACAACTGGCATCCGGCGTGGCGATACCAGTCGAGTTCGATACCGACCGCAAGATCAGGACGCGGAACAAGCTCCATTACCGGTTCAATCACTGGCCGATCTGGATCTTCGTGTTCTTCATCGCTCCAGGTCCCCTCACCTTCGACCTGTTCGAGCGTGGGTTCGACACCCGCATGGCCCTGTGGCTCGGGGCGGTCCTGCTCGGCACCGGCATCGCCGGCCTGCGGGGGCGGCTGCCCGGCTGCGAGCCGGCGCCGTACATCATCCGGTTCACCGAGGACCGGCCCAACCCGCTCTATCGCCGGGTCTGCTACACGTTCGCCTGGGGTGAGGCGGTCGCCTTCGCGGTCCTGAACATCGTGGGGCTGGTGGTCGCCATCGTGACCGGCCACTGGTACCTGAAGCAGATCTACCAGTGGGGCTACTTCCCGCTCGCCGGCAGCGTCTGGCTGCTCGGGGCCTTCGGGCAACTGCCGCGCGTGAAGGCCTCGACGAAGGGCGAGGGGCACGAACGCCGCTACTTCTATGGCACGGTGTGGGCGGTGGCCATCGCCCAACCCATCCTGTGGTTCCTCTGGAAGGCGTTGCCCCAGAACCGTCCGTCTGATGCGTTCAAGCTCCTGGTCTTCGTGGGCGTGCTCGCATTCATCGGAAACCTGGCGCGCCTGGGTCGGCTGCCGCGCACGCGTCCCATCGTGCCAGGCGAACTCGCGATTTCCGACTAGCCACGACCGTTCCGCGGCTTCATTCAACGGGTCCGCGCCCGCGGCGCTCCAATCCCTCTTATGATCGCGGGACGATGGTAAAGCGCGAGGGCTGGCAGGGGTGGGACGAGTACGCCCCGTTCTACGACTGGGAGAATGCACGGACGCTCGGCCGGCGCGACGTCCCGTTCTGGCGGAACGTGGCGCTCCAGGCGAAGGGGCCGGTGCTCGAACTCGGATGTGGCACCGGCCGCATCTCCCTGCCACTGGCCAGGGCAGGCGTCACGGTCGTTGGCATCGACCGCTCGGCCCCCATGCTCGCGAGGGCGGCGAAGCGGCTTGCCGCACAGCGCAAGCGCGAGGGTGGGCGGAAGAAGAAGCGGCTGCACCTGCTGCGCGGCGACATCCGTTACCTGCCCTTTGCCCCCGGCAGCTTCAGGACCGTCCTCGCCCCGTACGGCATCCTCCAGTCGCTGGTGCGCGACAAGGACCTCGATGCCACGCTTGCGTCGGTCGCCAGCGTCCTCGCCCCGGGCGGGCTCTTCGGCGTGGACCTGGTGCCCGACGTGCCGAACTGGCGCGAGTACTCCAACCAGATCCAGTTGAAAGGCCGGGCGGCGGGCGGGGCGCACCTCACGCTGGTGGAGTCGGTCCGCCAGGACCGCAAGAAGCACCTCACGATCTTCAACCAGACCTACATCGAGCGCCGCGGGCGTGAGATGACCGAGCACACTTTCGATCTCACGTTCCGGACGGTGCCCATCCCGACCTTCACCAAGCGGCTCGAGAAGGCCGGCTTCCGGGTGGAGGCGGTGCTCGGCGACTACCGGGGCGGACCCTGGGACGCGCGGGCAGACGTCTGGATCATGCTCGCCCGGAGGCTGTGATAAGATTTCTGGTCCCGATCTTGTTGATTTAGCGAGGGTTTCAACATGTCCGGCCATTCAAAGTGGCACACAATCAAGCATAAGAAGGGCGCGGCAGACGCCAAGCGCGGCAAGCTGTTCACGCGCATCATCAAGGAACTGACCGTTGCGGCCCGCAACGGCGGTGGCGACGCCGACACCAACCCGCGTCTGCGCACGATCATCGCCGAGGCCAAGGCCAACAACATGCCCTCGGACAACATCAAGCGCGCCATTCGCCGCGGCACGGGCGAAGAGCCGGGTGTGTCCTACGAAGAGGCGATGTACGAGGGCTACGGCCCCGGTGGCGCAGCCGTCATCATCGACGTCCTCACCGACAACAAGAACCGCACGGTCGGCGAACTCCGCCACATGCTGACGAAGTACGGCGGCAGCCTGGCGGAAACGAACGCGGTGGCCTGGATGTTCTCCAAGAAGGGCTACATCGTCGTCGGCAAGGACAAGGTTGCCGAGGATGTGCTGATGAACGCCGTCCTCGAGGCTGGTGGCGACGACATCGCGGACGACGATGAGAACTGGGAAGTGTTCTCGTCCGTCGCCGATTTCCAGGCCGTGCTCGACGCCGTGAAGGCCCTCGGGATCGAACCGGCCGCCGCCGAGATCTCGATGATTCCGCAGAACTACCTGAAGCTCGAAGGCAAGGCCGCGCAGCAGATGGTCAAGCTGATGGACGTCCTCGACGATCACGACGACGTGCGTCAGGTCTGGTCGAACTTCGACATCGAGGAAAAGGAGATCGAGGCCTCGCTGGCGTGACCCTTCGGCACGCTCAGGGGCACCCCGAGCCTCGTCGAGGGATGAAGATCTTCGGCATCGACCCTGGGTCGGAGCGCACCGGTTACGGGTGCGTCGAGACCGACGGGGCACGCCACCGGATCATCACCAGCGGTGCCATCCGGACGCCGGCCTCCGCGTCGTTCCCCGAGAAACTCCTGTCGATCCACACCGGGCTGGCCGCGCTCCTCGGCGAGTGCCAGCCCGACTGCGTGGCCATCGAGAACCTCTTTCACGCCAGCAACGCCAGAAGTGCTCTGAAGCTCGGACACGCCCGCGGGGTTGCGATGCTCGCAGCCGTTCAGGCCGGCAGGCCCGTCTACGAGTACACCCCCGCAGAGGTGAAGCGAGCGGTGGTCGGATACGGCCGCGCCGAGAAGCACCAGGTGCAGCAGATGGTGAAGCTGATTCTGGGCCTCGCCGACCTGCCGACGCCGTTCGACGCGTCGGACGCACTGGCGGTGGCCATCTGCCACAGTCACTCACTGGCCCCGGCGGGGGTGGTGGTCCCCGCCGCACCCCGTTCGAAAGCCGCCACGAACTGGCGGCACTTCAGGCCGGAAGGGTCGTGATCGCTCACCTCCGCGGCCGCATCTTCGACAAGCAGCCGAACCGCCTCATCGTCGACGTCAACGGCGTCGGCTATGACGTCGCCGTGCCGCTCTCCACGTTCTACGGCCTCGGCGAGCCGGGAGCCGAGATTGCGCTGCGGATCCACACGCACGTGCGGGAGGATGCCCTCCTGCTCTACGGGTTTGCCACGCGGCTCGAGCAGGAGCTCTTCGAGCGGCTCATCTCGGTGAGCGGCATCGGCCCGAAGGTGGCGCTTGCGGTGCTCTCCGGCATCGAGCCGAACGACCTGGTCAAGGCGATCCAGCGGGGCGATCTCGCCAGGCTGACGGCCATACCCGGTGTCGGCAAGAAGACATCCGAGCGCCTCGTGCTCGAACTGAAGGATCGGCTGCCGCTCGCCGCCCACACGGAGGCCCCTGGTGGCGGCAGCGTCGAACCGACGGATCTGAAGGACGACGTGCTGTCGGCGCTCGTGAATCTGGGCTACCATCGGCCGCTCGCGGAGAAGGCGGTGGACGCCGCCATCAAGGCGAAGGCCGGCGACTTCGAGCAGACGCTCCGGCAAGCCTTGCGGGAACTGGCCAGGTAAGCGATGGACGACCGACTCGTGACCGCCTCCAAGGTCGACGATGACGCCCAGTACGAGGCGGGGCTGCGTCCGCGCGTCCTGGACGACTACATCGGGCAGGACCGCGTGCGCGAGAACCTGCAGGTGTCCATTGCCGCGGCGAGGCAGCGCGGGGAAGCCCTCGACCACGTGCTGCTCTATGGTCCGCCCGGGCTGGGAAAGACCACTCTCGCGTACGTCATCGGGAACGAGATGGGGGCGCCTGTCCGCGCCACCTCCGGGCCGGTGCTGGAGAAGCCCGGCGACCTGGCGGCAATCCTGACGAACCTCGCCGAGCGCGAGGTGCTCTTCATCGACGAGATTCACCGGATGTCCCCGGCCATCGAGGAGATCCTGTATCCGGCCCTCGAGGACTACGAACTCGACATCATGATCGGGCAGGGGCCGAGTGCCCGGTCGGTGAAGGTGCCGCTCCAGAAGTTCACGCTGATTGGCGCGACGACCCGGGCCGGGTTGCTGACCTCGCCGCTCCGTGCGCGGTTCGGCATCGTGCACCGGCTCGAGTTCTATGAGCCGGCCGACATGGACGAGATCGTGCGCCGGTCGGCGCGGATCCTCGGCGTTCCGATCGACCCGGCGGCCGCCTCGGAAGTGTCGCGCCGATCGCGCGGGACACCCCGGATCGCGAACCGGCTGCTGCGGCGGGTTCGCGATTTTGCGCAGGTCCGTGCCGACGGTACGATTACCCTTGAGGTGGCGCACGCGGCCCTGAGGCTGCTCGAAGTGGACGAGTACGGCTTCGACGAAGTCGACCGCAAGCTGCTGCGCACCATCATCGACAAGTTCGGTGGCGGCCCGGTTGGTGTCAACAGCATCGCCGCGGCGATCAGCGAAGAGCGGGACGCCATCGAGGACATCTACGAGCCATACCTGATCCAGATCGGATTCCTGGATCGGACGCCGCGGGGTCGCGTCGCGACGCCACGCGCCTATGAATACTTCGGACTGACAGCGCCGGGAAGGGACTCACGACTGTGGTAAGCGCTCAGGAGCAGGGGCAGGTGCGACGCACGCCGCGTTGCGGAGGCCGTCCCGTCTATATCAGGTCGCTGGCGACCTACGTGCCGCCTCGCCTGCTGACCAATCGCGATCTCGAGAAGCTGGTCGACACCACCGACGAGTGGATCCTGCAGCGCACGGGCATTCGCGAGCGCCACATTGTCGATCCCGGCGTGGCCACCTCCGACCTCGCCAGGGAGGCCGGACTGGAAGCGATCCGGCGGGCCGGCCTCACGCCCGACGACATCGGCGTCATCGTCGTCGGGACCGTCACGCCGGACATGATGTTCCCGAGCACGGCCTGCCTCGTCCAGCACAAGATCGGGGCGCACAACGCCTGGGGTTTCGACGTCAGTGCCGCCTGTTCGGCGTTCACCTACGCGCTGACCGCCGGCAGCCAGCTGGTGGCGGCGGGGTGCCACGAACATGCCCTGGTCATCGGCGCCGACGTGATGTCGAGCATCATCGACTACACGGACCGCGCCACCTGCGTGCTGTTCGGCGACGGTGCGGGTGCGGTCGTCGTCTCTGCCGCAGGAGCTGGCGAACCGGCGATCATCGACTTCGAGCACGAGGTGGACGGCAGTGGTGGTCCCGCACTGTGCATGCCGGCCGGCGGCAGCCTGCGGCCGCCGTCGAGGGACACCGTCGACCAGCGGCTGCACTACGTGAAGCAGGACGGGCAGACGGTGTTCAAGTTCGCCGTCAGGAAGACCGAGGAGATTGCGCGCCGGATCATGGAGCGCAACAACATCAGGCCGGACGACCTGGCGCTGTTCGTCTCACACCAGGCCAACCGGCGGATTATCCAGGCCGCGTCCGAGAAGCTCGGCATCGACCAGGGCAAGGTCATCATCAACATCGAGCGGTTCGGCAACACGACCGCCGCGACCATCCCGCTCGCGCTCAACGATGCGATTGCCGAGGGGCGGCTGAAGAAGGGCGACCTCGTCCTGCTCTGCTCGGTCGGCGCCGGGTTCACGGTCGGGTCGGTGCTGCTGCGCTGGGGATACTGACGGTTCCACGGCACCTCGTCGCCGGCTGGCCAACCCGGTCGTGGCATCGTTCGTGGTGGCAGTGGTGCCATGAACATCCCGAACCTGGAACGGCTGAGGACGTGGCAGCGCCTGCTCGACCAAGCGTTCCGCGTGCCCGGCACGGATATCCGGTTCGGCTGGGATCCGATCATCGGCCTGGTACCGTGGGCGGGTGACGCCCTGACGGCCCTGCTGGCCTGCGCGATGGTCGTCGAAGCGCACCGGATGCGCGTGCCGCGCGTCGTCCAGCTCAGGATGCTGATGAACGTCGGCCTCGACCTGCTGATCGGCGTGGTTCCGCTGGCTGGCGACGTCGCAGACGTCTTCTGGCAGGCCAGCACCCGTAACCTCGCACTGCTCGAGCGTCATGCGGGTGGGCAGCGCCGGGCGGCTGCCGGCGACTGGCTGTTCGTCGTCGGCGTCATCCTGGCCATTGTCGCGATTGCCAGCCTTCCAGTCATCGTGCTGTACTGGCTCCTGCATGTCGTCCTCGGTCGGCCCTGGCTCTGATCGCGCGCGCATCTTCCTGCTGTCTCCTGCGAACTGCTCCGGCAAGCGGGCGCAGATGCTGCTCTCGGACCGGGCGGCCTTCGGCCTGGCCGCGCGGCTGCGTGACCCGTCCGGTGCTCCGCTCGGCGAGGTCTTCTCGTTCGTCAGCGGCCTGTACTTCCGCGGGAAGCTGGCCTACGCGCGGCGGTTCGCGTCGCTGCCGCCAGTGGATGCTGGCGAGGGCCTTGCCGGGGGCATCCACGTCATCACACCGAACGCGGGGTTGCGCAGCCCCGACACCGCAATCACGCTCGACGCCGTCCGGTCCTTCGCCGCGTGCGCCATCGATGCCGGAAACGAGCACTACCGGCGGCCGCTCGAGCAGAGCGCACGCATGCTGCTCGATGCCGCGGGAGCCTGCGACGTGGTCCTGCTCGGAAGCATCGCGTCGCCGAAGTACGTCGACGTGCTGCTCGGCGTATTCGGCGAGCAGCTCTGCTTCCCGACCGACTTCGTGGGCCGCGGCGACATGAGCCGGGGCGGGCTCATGCTGCGTCGGGTCGCTTCGGGAGAGGAACTCCCGTACGCGCCGCTGGGAGGGTCGGTGCGTCACGGCGTCAGGCCCCCGAAGCTCGAGCCGCTGCGGTCCTCGCCTGCCGCGCACACAGGTTCTGCGTAGCTCGCATGCCCGTGCTGCCCACCATTCCGGCCGACGTGGACCACGCGATCCTCGAGGTGGACCGGAGGGAGGTCCGCCTCACCAACCTCCGGAAGATCTTCTGGGATGGGCTCGGCCTCACGAAGGGCGACCTGCTGCGCTACTACCTCGCCGTGTCGACGCACCTGCTGCCACACGTGAAGAACAGGGCCATGGTCATGAAGCGCTACCCGCACGGGGCGGCAGGCGAGTTCTTCTTCATGAAGCGCGCGCCGTCACCGCGGCCGGACTGGGTGGAGATCTGCACCATCACCCACGGGTCCGGGAACGTGATCGACTTTCCGATGGTGCAGGACCGGGCGTCGCTGCTGTGGGTGATCAACCTGGGGTGCATCGACCTGAACCAGTGGTATGCGACCTGTGACGATGTGGACCGGCCCGACTACGTGCACTTCGACCTGGACCCTGGCCCGGGGGCAGACTTCGCCCGGGTGCGTGACACCGGGCTGATTGTGAAGGAGGCGCTCGATGCGCTGCGGATGCGGTCGCTCGTGAAGACAACCGGCTCGAAGGGGTTGCATGTCTACGTGCCCATCGAGCGCGGACCCACGCAGAAGCAGGTGTGGACCTTCGCCAAGGCCCTGGTGCAGGAACTGGCGGTACGGCACCCGGGCCTCATGACGGCGGAGTACCGGATTGCGAAGCGCCCGCACGGCCGCGTGCTCGTGGATTACAACCAGAACGCCTGGGGCCGTACGCTGGCCTCCATCTACTCGGTGCGCCCGCGGCCCGAGGCCACGGTGTCGACACCGGTCACGTGGGACGAAGTGGAGGGCGGCATCCGCATCGAGGACTTCACGCTGCGCAACGTGCCGGACCGCCTCGAACGGGTGGGCGATCTCTGGAAGCCGCTCACGCAGAAGCGCGGGCGCTTCGATCTTTCGCAGTTCGTCTGACCGACGTGCCCGTCAGTCGCCGAGGAGTTCGCCAACCCCCTTGAAGTCCTCGACGTGATCGCAGACCGACTTGATCACCATCAGCATCGGTACGGCCAGCAGCATCCCCCAGACGTTCCAGACCCATCCCCAGAACAGCAGTCCGACGAACACGGCCACGGCATTCATGCGGGCTGCGCGACTGGTCAGCCAGGGCGTGAGCAGGAATCCCTCCAGGCTCGTGATCACCAGCGCGACTGAGGACGCGAACAGCGCCATCTCCACGGTGCCGAACTGCAGGAAGGCAATGACGGCCGTCCCCCCGGACACCACGACCGGACCCACGTAGGGGATCGAGTTGAACACGCCGGCCAGCAGCCCCCAGACGGCCGCCTGCTCGAGCCCGATCCACCTGAATGCCAGCCAGGTGGCCACGCCGACCACCGCACTCGTGAACACCTGCACGAGCAGGAACGACTCGATCTGCCGGTCGATCTCCTGGAGGATCTGCACCGTGATCTTCTTCTTGGTGAGCGACGGTCCCACGATCTTCACGAGCTTGCGCCTGTAGAGGTCGCCCGTGGCGAGCAGGAAGTAGGCGAGAAAGAGCACCAGCAGGAGTTGCCCGGCGGCCGCCACGATGCCCATGGATCCCCAGCGCACGTAGTCGCCGACCCTGAAGAGCGGCTCCTCGACCTGCACTCTCGTGACACCGGGGGGCGCCGCAGCGCCGGCGCCGGCCGAATCGGCCGCCTTCTCCAGTTCGTCGGCGGCCTGTTGCACCTTCTCGAGCGCGTCAGTGGTTCCCCCCTGCTGCTGTTCGAGTGTCTGGCGCAGGCGGCGTGCCCCGTCGGGCAGTTGCTGGACGATCTGCTGGGCCTGCCCCCGGAGCTGGTACAGCCCGAGGCCGCCGCCGCCCACCATTCCGAGGATCAGGACGGCCGCACCGAGCGGCCGCGGCACATGGACCTGTGCCAGGCGCGAGACGAGCGGGTCGAGTGCGTAGCTGATCAGGACCCCGAGCACCAGCGGGATGAAGACCGCCTGGGCGTAGTGCAGGACCGCGACGCCCGCGATGACCGCCATCAGCGTGACGGCCGCGTTGCGCATGTCCACCGGAATGGGCACGAGCGGGGCGCCGTCTTCGGCGTGCGTGGTTTCCAGCGTGGGCCTGACCGTACCCTCGGACGGAGGTGTCGTCACGAACTTCGGCTCACTGTTCACGGGCGCAGGTCCTCCTGCTGCAGCGCCTGGTTGATCGCCAGTGCCGCCTTCGTGCCCTCGGCAGCTGCGACGATCGCGAACTGGGCGTCGCGGGACGCGTCGCCCACCACGTACACGCCTGGGACGTTGGTGTTGCCAAGCGTGCCGGTGTCGACCGTCCCCTTGGCATTGAAGGCGCACCCGAGCGCCTGTGCCAGGTTGCACCGCGGATGTTGCGCCGCGGTGAAGAAGAGCGCATCGAGCGGGTGCGTGGCGCCGCCCTCGACGTCCACGGCCGTCAGCCGACCTTCGTCGTGCCGCAGGCGGGTGGCGCGCGCCGGGATCACCACGATGTCGTTCCTGCCCAGCCGATCCACGACCGCCGATGGCGGGGGTGAGCCGTGAGACAGGAGCACGACGCGCGGACTCCACGTCCTGAGCGAGAGCGCGAGTGCCGCGCCGCTCCGGCCACGGCCGAACGCCGCCAGCCGCCGATCCCGCTGCTCCCACCCGTCGCAGTAAGGACAGTGGAAGACCGACCGCCCATAGCACGCCGCGAACCCCTCGACGTCAGGCACCTCGTCGACGACGCCAGTGGCGATCAGCAGGTAGCGCGACAGCACGGTGCCGCCATCGCCAAGATGCACGTGGAACGTGTCGTCCTGCCGGCGCGCGTCGGTCACGCGAACCGCCCGGCAACGGACGCCGTACTGTTCCAGCTCGGACCGGCCAAGGGCGTTCAGGTCGGCGGGAGGAATGCCGTCACGCGTGAGATAACCATGGAGCGCACGCGACCACCGGTTCCGCGGCTGCCCCTCGTCGCAGAGCAGCACACGCCGCCTGCAGCGCCCCAGCATGAGGGCTGCGCTCAGTCCGGCGGGTCCACCTCCCGCCACCACGACGTCGAACACGGCCCGGACCTCTGCAAGACGGTCACCATGCGGCCGGCCTCAATGCCGTGCTGGAGGATGTACGATCGTCCCTGCGTGCAGGTCTCCGACTTCGACTTCGAGCTCCCACCTGAGCTGATCGCGCAGGCTCCCCCCGCCGAGCGTGGCACGTCGAGGCTGCTTGCGCTCGACCGGCACTCCGGCGCCATCGCGCACCACACGATTGCCGAGCTGCCCCTCCTGTTGCGCGCGGGCGATCTCCTCGTGGTGAACAACACGCGCGTCTTCCCGGCCCGGTTGCTGGGCCGGCGCGACCCGAGCGGGGGGGCGGTCGAGTGCCTCCTCGTCACCCGCCTCGAGCGCGAGCCATCCGGAGCCGAGCTCTGGGAGGCCCTCGTGCATCCGGGGCAGAAACTCAAGCCGGGGGCACGCGTCGCCTTCGAGGGGGCGGCCACGATCCACGGCGAGATTCTGGAGCGGCGCTTCTTCGGGCGGCGCGTCGTCCGGCTGTGGACCGATGGCGACCTGTCTGTCGAGCGGGCCGTGGACGCGATCGGTCACATGCCGCTGCCGCCCTACATCAGGCGCGCGGACGAGGCGGGCGACCGGGACCGCTACCAGACGGTCTTCGCGCAGTCACGCGGGTCCATCGCTGCTCCCACCGCCGGGCTGCACTTCACGCCCGTGCTGCTGGACCAGTTGGCCGCTCGGGGGATTCGGCGAGCGGAGGTGACGCTCCACGTCGGCTACGGTACCTTCCAGCCCATTCGGGTCGACGCTGTCGAGGAGCACCGGATGGAGTCCGAACACTACGCGATCGGGCAGGATGCCGCGGACGCGATCAGCGCCGCGCTCGATGAAGGACGCCGGGTGATTGCGGTGGGCACCACGTCCACCCGCACGCTGGAGAGTGTGGGGCGCGCCCACGGCGGCCGTATCGCCGCCGGGACCGGGACGACCGACCTGTTCATCTACCCAGGCTTCGAGTTTCGTATCCTGAGCGGGCTGCTCACGAACTTTCACCTGCCGCAGTCCTCGCTGCTGATGCTGGTGTCGGCCTTCGGCGGCCGCGACCATGTGCTGCAGGCCTACCGCACCGCAGTGGCGGAGCGCTACCGCTTCTACAGCTACGGCGATGCCATGCTCGTCCTGTGAGCCGGGACGGTGATGGTTGTGCCGCCGCGCCGTTGTGCATTACGGTTGTCACCGTCGAGCCATGGCCTTTGACTACGAGCTCTTTGACCTCTCGGGTATCCGGACCTATCCCCTGAAGTCGCGTCCGAGCAAGGCGCACGCGTCGGACTTCGCGCGACCGGTGCCGGAAGGTGCGACCATCGGGGCGTTCCTCGACGCCCTTCCCAACGTGCTGGCGGCGGCCGACCTGAGAACCGTGGCGCGCGCGGTTGCGCGCGCGCAGGCGTCCGGAGCCGGCGTGGTCTGGGGCATCGGCGCGCACGTCATCAAGACCGGTCTCTCGCCGGTCCTGATCGACCTCATGGAGCGAGGGTTCGTCTCCGCCATCGCCACCAATGGCGCCGCCGTGATTCACGACTTCGAGGTGGCGCTCGCCGGCGCGACATCCGAGGATGTCGACCAGTCGCTGGGGGCCGGCACGTTCGGCATGGCCGACGAGACCGGCCGCCTGCTGAACGCGGCGATTAACGAGGGGGTCGGTCGGGGACAGGGGATCGGGCAGGCCGTGTCCGCATACCTGCACGAGCGAAGCCCGCAGTTCGCGCGGGCCAGCCTGCTCGCGACGGCCGGACGGCTGGGTGTGCCGGTCACCGTGCACGTGGCGATCGGCACCGACATCATCCACATGCACCCGGCGGCGAACGGTGCGGCGCTCGGCGAGGGCAGCCTTCGCGACTTCCGCTACTTCGTCTCCAACGTGGCCCGCCTCGAGCGGGGGGTGTTCCTGAATTGTGGTTCGGCCGTGGTGCTCCCTGAGGTCTTCCTCAAGGCCGTGGCGCTGGCCCGCAATCAGGGGCGCGCGCTGGCGGAGCTCACCACGGTGAACCTCGACTTCATCCGCGGCTATCGCCCGCAGACCAACGTCGTGTCGCGCCCCACCCGTGGGACCCACGGACATGGCTACTCGCTCGTCGGGCATCACGAGCTGATGGTGCCCCTGCTGGCTGCAGCCATCCTGCACGAAGCCGCAACGGGTGCGGCCCCGGAGACCGCCGCACGCTGACCCCGATTCCGCCATCCCGGCAGGCCCGACGGCCGTGCTATCATCGGGTGTTCTGGCGCCGGAGTAGCTCAGTTGGTGAGAGCACGCGTCTCATAAGCGCGGGGTCGGCGGTTCAAGTCCGCCCTCCGGCACCACTCGACAGGCTCGTGGTCGCCCCGAGCACGTCGAGGGGCACCACTCGACAGCCAGCCTTCCACGCAGTCCCCGGGTTGTCACCGCATGTCGCTGATCGGACTCGTTCGGCGGACGCTCCGGCGGTATCACCTCGCCGGGCCTGACACTCGCGTCCTGGCGGCCGTCTCGGGCGGTCCCGACTCGATCGCCCTTCTACACCTCCTTCGGCAGCTTCACGATGCCGGGGAGCTCGTGCTCGTCGCGGTCGCGCACTTCGACCATCAGCTCCGGCCTGAATCCAGGGCCGATGCCCGCTTCTGTGCCGGCGTGGCAGAGTCCATGGGCCTTCCGTTCCACCTCGACGGCGCCGACGTTCGGGCAGACGCGGCGCGTTCCGGTCGGTCGCTCGAGGATGCCGCGCACGTGCTGCGGTACGACTTCTACGTCCGTGCCGCCGACGCCAGTCACGCTGACGTTGTCGCGCTCGGTCACACGCAGGACGACCAGGCGGAGACCTTCCTGCTGCGCCTCGTCCGCGGGGCTGGCAGCCGGGGGCTCTCGGCCATGCATCCCCGGAACGACCGGGTCATCCGGCCGCTGCTCGAGTGTTCGCGAGCGGACCTTCGCGCGTTTCTCGATGCAGCCGGCATCAGGTACGTGCACGACGCCACGAACGACGACGTGGGGGTCCCGAGGAACCGGGTGCGAGCCGAACTCCTGCCGCTGCTGATCGACCGGTTCAATCCACGGGTCGTCGAGGCGCTGGCCGGGGCGGCCGAGCTGGCGCGGGCGGATGAGGAATATCTCGCCGGACTGGCCGACGACTGGCTCGAGCACCACGCCACCCAATCGCCGTCCGGCGCCTGGCGTGTGTCCGCCGGGGCGGCTCTGGCCGTTCCCCGCGCCGTGGCGTGGCGGGGGCTCCACCGCCTCCTCAGCCGGGCGTCCAGCACCCGCCCCATCGGCGTCGATGATGTGCGGCGGACCTGGGCCGTGGTCATCGGGGAGTCGGAGGGATTCGACGGGCCGGGCCAGCGCGTGCAACGTGAAGGCGGGCTTGTCGTCTTAACGGGTAGACCCGCCGGTTCAGCCGGCCGCCGCCCGTCCGTTTCCGCCGGCCGGTTTCCGGAGTTCAGCCACCTGTTGCCTGTCCCCGGCGAGGCGGCCATTCCGGAGATCGGGTGTGTGATGTCGGCCGAGGTACTGCCGTCGGCAGAAAACGCGCCGGAGCCCAACGGGGCGACGGTCGTTGTGCCGAAACAGATGGTGGCCGGCGGACTGGCGGTTCGCAGCCGCCGTCCGGGCGACCGCATCCGCCGGGCAGCGGGTACCCGAAAGGTCCAGGACCTGCTGGTGGACCGGAAGGTCCCCAGGGAGGACCGGGAGCGGATCCCGATCGTGACCGACAGGGATGGGCGGCTCGTGTGGGTTGTCGGGCACGCGCTCGACCGGGATTTTCAGGTCACGGACCCTGTGCAAGCCGTGGTAATCTTGAGACTTAAGGCTGTGGGAGGCTCGTGTTGAATTCGACCTTGAAGAGCTTGCTGTTCTGGCTGGTGCTCGTCGTTGCCGGCGTGCTCATCTGGAACTTTGCCACCAGGTACGACACCCGTGACCACAGCCTCAGTTTCAGTGAGTTCATGGCCGCGGTCGACGCAGGGTCTGTGCAGCGCGTCGTCATCACCGGCCAGGAAATCACGGGCACGACCAAGGACGCACCGAACCAGACGTTTCGCACCTACGCGCCCACCCAGTACGAGGGGCTTGCCAACAAGCTGATCGATCGCGGCATTGCCGTGCAGTCAAAGGAGCCCACCGCCAGCCCGTGGGCGTCGCTCCTGTACAACTGGGCGCCGTTCCTGGTGATGATCGGCTTCTGGGTCTTCTTCATGCGCCAGATGCAGAGCGGCGGCAACAAGGCGCTGTCGTTCGGCAAGAGCAAGGCGAAGCTGTCGTCCAGTTCGCAGAAGAAAGTCACCTTCAAGGATGTCGCCGGCGTCGACGAAGCCAAGGAGGAACTCCAGGAGATCATCGAGTTCCTCAAGGAGCCCCAGAAGTTCCAGAAGCTGGGTGGTCGCATCCCGAAGGGTGTCCTGCTCATGGGGCCTCCCGGAACGGGCAAGACCCTGCTGGCGCGCGCGGTGGCTGGCGAGGCCAACGTGCCGTTCTTCTCGATCAGCGGCTCGGACTTCGTCGAGATGTTCGTGGGTGTCGGCGCCTCCCGCGTGCGCGACCTGTTCGAGCAGGGCAAGAAGAACGCCCCCTGCATCGTGTTCATCGATGAAATCGACGCGGTCGGCCGTCATCGCGGCGCCGGCCTCGGTGGTGGCCACGACGAGCGCGAGCAGACGCTGAACCAGCTCCTCGTCGAGATGGACGGATTCGAGTCGAACGAAGGGGTCATTCTCGTCGCCGCCACGAACCGACCCGACGTGCTCGACCCGGCGCTGCTGCGGCCCGGCCGCTTCGACCGCCGCATCGTCGTCAACCGTCCCGACGTGAAGGGCCGCGAGGGGATCCTCAGCGTCCACACCCGCAAGATTCCGATGGCGGACGATGTGGATGTGTCGGTGCTGGCCCGTGGGTCTGCCGGTTTCTCGGGCGCGGACCTCGCCAACCTGGTGAACGAGGCGGCGCTGAACGCCGCGCGCTACAACCAGAAGGTCGTGCGGATGCACGACTTCGAGTTCGCCAAGGACAAGGTCCTGATGGGATCGGAGCGTCGCTCGATGATCATCAGCGACGCCGAGAAGCGCATCACCGCCATCCACGAAGCCGGGCATGCCCTGCTCACCGTGTTCCTGCCCCACGCCGATCCGATCCACAAGGTGACGATCATCCCGCGCGGCATGGCGCTCGGGCTCACGATGCAGCTTCCGACCGACGAGAAGCACAACTACTCGAGGGACTACCTGCAGGATCAGATCGCGATTCTCCTGGGCGGCCGCATCGCCGAGGAGATCACGATGAACAGCCTCACCACGGGGGCCGGGAACGACCTGGAGCGCGCCACCGAAATGGCCCGCAAGATGGTGTGCGAGTGGGGCATGAGCGACGCCATGGGCCCGCTCACCTTCGGCAAGAAGGAGGAGCAGATCTTCCTCGGCCGCGAGATTGCGCAGCACCAGGACTACAGCGAGGACACGGCGCTCAAGATCGACCAGGAAGTGAAGCGGTTCGTCACCAGCAACTACGAGCGGGCGCACCAGATCCTGAGCGAGCACAAGGACGTGCTGCTGAAGATGGCCGATGCGCTGCTCGCCCGCGAAGTGCTGGACGCCGAACAGGTGCGCCGCCTGGCGGCCGGCCTCGAGGTCGACGAACCCAGGCCTGCCGCGCCGGTGGCGGCTGCATCGGAGGAAGACACGCGTCCCCGCCACAAGGAGCGGGCCCCGATCGTTCCGGCGCTGAACAAGCCGATCACCCAGGAATGAGCCAGACCGGCGGAACCGTGTAAGTGGGTGGAGCCGGTCGCTCGACCCGCCGTGTTTCCCGCGCGTCCTTCCTTCGTCGTCACCCTGCCCGGGGGCGGAGCGCTCGCACTAGGCGAGCGCCCGCTCGTCATGGGCATCCTCAACGTCACCCCTGATTCATTCGCCGACGCCGAGCATCTCGATGCCGGTCGCGCCATCGACGCCGCCCTGGCCATGCAGGCGGCTGGCGCGGACGTGCTCGACATCGGTGGCGAGTCCACGCGGCCCGGTGCGGTGCCGGTCAGTGCCGACGAGGAGCTGCGGCGCGTATTGCCGGTGCTGCGTGGACTGGCCGGGCGCCTCGCCATTCCCGTGTCGATCGATACCTACAAGGCGAGCGTGGCGGAGGCGGCGGTCGGCGAAGGCGCCACCATCGTGAACGACATCAGCGGGCTGCTCTACGACCCACTGATGGCCGCCACGGTGGCCCGGTGCGGGGCAGGCCTCGTACTCATGCATACGCGGGGGCGGTCGGCGCAGATGTACGCGCTCGCGGAGTACACGGACCCGGTGACGGAAGTCGGCGCGGAACTGCAGGCCGGCATCGAGACTGCCGTGGCTGCGGGGATTGCGCACGACCGGCTGATTGTCGACCCCGGGATCGGGTTTGCCAAACGTCCGGCACACAGCTATGGTGTGCTGGCGTCGCTCCCGGAACTTGCGGTGCGGTTGGGCCGGCCCGTTCTGGCAGGTCCGTCGCGCAAGTCGTTCATGCGGGAGGCGCTGGACAACCGGCCGCCCCTGGAGCGCGACTGGGGCACGGCGGCAGCCGTGACGGCCGCCGTGCTCGGAGGCGCGCACATCGTGCGCGTCCACGCCGTGGCCGAGATGGTGCAGGTGGTGCGTGTCGCCGAGGACATCCGGCGTCACGGACGCATCGCAGACGGACCGACAACGTGAACTGGACCTGGATCGAAGCGCTGCTGAAGCGGCCACCGATCGGCTGGTGGGACCTCGCCGACATCCTCGTGGTGTCGGTCCTGATCTATGAGGTGCTGAAGCTGATTCGCGGCACGCGAGCCGTGCAGATGGCCGTCGGCGGCGGCCTCCTGGCGATCCTCTTCTACGGGTCGCGGTCCTGGCACCTCGACACGCTGAACTGGCTCGTCCGGAACATGTTCGGCTACGTCGTGTTCGGGATCATCGTGCTCTTCCAGTCGGACATCCGTCGGGCGCTGGCGCACTTCGGGCGTGCGCCCTTCTTCCGGTACCTGGCCAAGACCGAGTCGGCCGAGGAGTCCATCGAGGAGCTGGTGGTGGCGGCCGGCATGCTGTCCACCCAGCGCGTTGGCGCCATCATCGCCATCGAGCGGCAGATCGGCCTGCGCAACTACATCGAGGGCGGCATTCCGCTCGACGCCGTATTGACCTACGACCTGATCGTCAGCGTCTTCCAGTTGCGGTCGCCGCTGCACGACGGCGCGGTGATCGTTCGGGAGGACCGCGTGGCAGCCGCGGCCTGCTTCCTGCCGCTGACGGTGAATCCGAAGTTGAGCAAGGAACTGGGATCGCGTCACCGTGCGGCCATCGGGCTGACCGAGGAGAACGACTCCATCGCCATCGTCGTGTCCGAGGAAACCGGGAAGATTTCGGTCGTTGTGGATGGCCAGATCGAGCGTGGGCTCACGACCGATGCCCTGCGCGACCGGCTGCGGTCGCTGGTGATCAACAAGGCCACGAGGCGCCGGCGGCCGCGTGAGGTGCAGGCGGCATGAAGGCGCCGTGGCCCTTCGGCCATCTCGGGCTGAAGGCGCTCTCGCTCGGCCTCGCCGTGATGCTGTGGCTGTTCGTCTCGGGCGACGCGGTCGTCGAGCGCGGCCTGCGCGTGCCGCTCGAGTTCAGCCAGTTTCCCGCCGGTCTGGAAATGATGGGTGACATGCCATCGCTCGTGGACGTGCGCGTGCGTGGCGCGTCGAGTGCACTCTCGCTGCTGGGCCCCGGGGACATCGTCGCGCAGCTCGACCTGAAGTCGGCCACGCCGGGGCGTCGGCTGTACCAGTTGACGCCCGAGCAGGTGCGCGTGCCGTACGGCGTGCAGGTGGTGCAGGTGATGCCGCCGACTGTCGCCCTCGCGTTCGAGACATCTGCGACCAGGAGCGTTCCCGTCGTGCCTGCGGTCGAAGGTGACCCGGCGCCGGGGTTCGTCGTCGGGAAGGTCGTCGTGGATCCGCCGACCGTCGACGTGGTCGGACCGCGCAGTGCCGTGGAGCAGGTCACCGAGGCGCTCACCGAGCCGGTCAGCGTCGCTGGCGCCAGCGCGATGGTGACCGACGGCGTGACCGTCGGCTTCCAGGACGGCGCCCTTCGCCTCAAGGTGCCACGCCAGGCGCGGGTCACCGTCGAGGTGATGCCAGGGCCGGTCGAGCGGACGCTGCACCAGCGGCCCGTGCACTTCGAGAATCTTCGGCCCAGCCTGATTGCCCGGCCTGATCCGAGTTCGGTCGACGTCGTGCTGCGAGGCAGCCGCGAGGGCGTGAACCGGGTGGCGTCCGACGAGGTGACCGCCTCGGTGGATGTGGCCGGGCTCGGTCCCGGCAGCTACACGCTGCCGGTGCGTGTCGACAACCCCGCGCGGGCCGGCGTGGCCCGCATCCTTCCAGCAACCGTCCAGGTACAGATCACCAGTGGCAAAGACTGACCCGCGCGAACCCGCGCGTCTCTTCGGAACCGACGGCGTGCGCGGCCGTGCCGGCACGTTTCCCCTCGATCACGCCACCGTCCGCCGCCTCGGGGCCGCCCTCGTGCGGGCGCTGCCTCACGGGACCGAGTCGCCCCACCTCCTGATCGGGCGTGACACCCGCGAGTCGGGCACGTGGATCGAGGCGGAACTGGCGCATGGCGCTGGCGGGGAAGGCGCGGAAGTCACGAGCGTCGGCGTGGTGCCCACGCCCGCCGTGGCCTACCTCACGCGGGCCTTCGCGCAGTACGACGCCGGCGTGGTGATCTCGGCGTCGCACAACCCGTTCGAGGACAACGGCATCAAGGTCTTCTCCGGCCGTGGCGAGAAGTTCACCGAGACGGTGGAGCGCCAGGTGGAGGCGATTGTTGCCGACACGTCGTGGGACGTGCGTGATGGCGCACCGGAAGAGGTGCCAGGGGCGGTGCTGGTGGACGCCTACCTCGAACACCTCCGGGCCGTGCTGCCCGACCCATCGGTGTTCAAGGGCTTCACGCTGGCCATCGACTGCGCGAACGGGGCCACCACCACGGTAGCCCCGGGGCTCTTCGCCGGCCTGGGGTTCGACACCATCGTCATCGGCGACGATCCGGACGGACGGAACATCAACCTGCGCTGCGGGTCGACGCATCCCGAGCAACTGGCGGATGCGGTGGTCAGCCGCGGTGCCCGGATGGGTGTGGCGTTCGATGGCGACGGCGACCGGGCGATCTTCGTGGACCATCGCGGCCGCGTCGTGAACGGCGATGCCGTGCTGCTGATGTGTGCGCGTCACCTGCAGCGGCAGGGACGCCTGCCGGGCGAGGCGATCGTGGCGACGGTGATGAGCAACATCGGGCTGGAACTCGCCCTGCGCGAATCAGGCATCGGGATGGTGCGCTGCCCGGTCGGCGACAAGTACGTGATGGAGGAGATGCTCAAGCGGGGCATCGCGCTCGGGGGCGAGCAGTCGGGACACGTGATCTTCTCCGACTACCTGTTCACCGGCGATGGCCTCTGCACGGCACTGAACGTGCTGCAGACCGTGGCGGCTACCGGTCGCACGCTCGCCGATCTCGCCGATGATCTCGTGAACTACCCGCAGGTCCTGTTGAACGTACGCGTGCGCCAGAAGACGGATCTCGCCGGTGTTCCCGCCATCGCCGCGGTGATGGCCGACGTCGAGCGGCGCGTGGCGGGACACGGTCGGCTGCTGGTCCGCTACTCGGGCACCGAACCGCTCCTGCGTGTCATGCTCGAGGGCAAGGACCAGGACGAGATCAAGGCCTGGGCGCAGGAGATCATCGACGTCGTGCAGGCCGAGCTCGGCTGACTGCCGGTTGCAGATTGCCGATTCGTCAACTGGCCTTTCGCGTTTAGCATGTCCCGTATGGTCCGACTGTCGGTCAACGTGAACAAGGTGGCGACGCTGCGCAACTCGCGCGGCGCGCACGATCCGAAGGTGCTCGACGCGGTCGACGTCTGTCTTGCTGCCGGCGTCACCGGTATCACCGTCCACCCCCGCGCCGACCAGCGGCACATCACGCCGACCGACGTACGCGAGGTCGCGGCCCGACTCAGAGGGCGTCGCCCGGGCGTGGAGTTCAACATCGAGGGTGACCCGCGTCCAGACTTCATCGACCTCGTCCACGACGTGCGACCGGACCAGTGCACGCTGGTACCGGTCGTCCCCGGTGAGATTACGAGCCAGGCCGGCTGGACCCGGGTGGCCGGGGCGGAACAGCTGCCGGGTGTCATCGCAGCGATGAAGCAGCGCGGCATCCGCGTGAGCCTCTTCGTCGACCCCACCGCGGATGCCATCGCGCTGGCGCGGCAGGTGGGCGCAGACCGTGTGGAGCTGTACACGGAGCCCTTTGCCCGCGCGTACGAGCAGGGCGCCGAGGCGGCGGTGAACGCCTTCGAGCGCTACGTCGTGGCCGCGGAGCTGGCGCACGAGGCCGGCCTGGGCATCAACGCCGGCCACGACCTGAACCTCGACAATCTCGTGCTCTTCCGCGAACTGCCCTACCTCGACGAGGTGTCGATCGGCCACGCGATCATCTCGCGCGCGCTGTTCGTGGGGCTCGACACGGTCGTTCGCGAGTACCTGCGCGTGCTCGCGACCTAGGAGCCGCCGGAGCCGGCCTCCCGCCAGGCACGCCCGCGCCCGCCGGTCCTGCCGCCCACGCTCAGAAGCGCATCATCCGGTTCACCTTCACCACGAACGCCCGATTTCGCAACCCCACGAATCCGCGCTGGACCGTGTCGTGCTCGTCCGCGTAGACCACGAAGAACTCGCTGCCGGGACGATACTCCCAGCGGAAGCGGAGGTTGCTGCTGTACACGTGATCGGTCGACGAGTACTGCACCAGGGCGCTGGCGAACATGCGCGGAGAGAAGCCGTAGTCGGTTCGCGCTCGCAGCACCGTGGACGTGAACGCACCGACAGGCAGCGAGACCTGGTTCAGGGACAACGAGGGTTCGAGCGACCACTGCTTCAGCAGTGCGACGCGGCCGCCGCTGTAGCTGACGGCCCTGATGTCGCCGTTGTAGAAGTGGCCCGCCTGCAGCGACGCCGTGCCTGATATCCGTCGCTGCTGGCCGAAGGCATACGACGCCGTGACATCGCTGAATCCGTAGCCGCCCACCGGCAGCACGACGCCAGGCGACACCGTGAAGGGCCGGACCAGCAGTTCATAGCTGCTGGTCGCCTCCAGCGTGAACATGTCGCTGTTCTGGAACTCGATCGCCCCCCTGGCGCCCCGCTGCCGCGTTTCGACCTGGCTCGCGCCGTTGACGAGATACTCCAGCGTGCCTTCGACCGCCCACTTGCGCACACGTGAGCGCCCCGTCGGGCGCGGGCTGAACCGCGCCGACGCGAACGAACGCCTGAAGTTGTCCCGCCTCGTGAAGCCCACCTCCGGGTTGAAGTTGTCGCCCACCTTCAGGTAGTCCACCTTCACGCCGTACCGATCGGCGTTGTAGTCGACCCTCGCCTGGTAGCTGTCGTTGTCGCGGTTCCGGCCCTCGGTCCTCGAGCGTGCGTAGTAGCCGCCGGCGTAGAGATCCTGGAAGAACGAGAATGCCCCGTCGATCCCCAGCGCCTGATTGGACGCGCCAGGCACGACGGCCGAGGCGGAGCGATTGGTCGCCAGCACCCCGATACTGCTGCGCCGGAGCACATCGCGCTTGATGCGGACCGCCGTGAAATTGGTGGACGGTGTTCCGGAGATCGCCTCGTCGCCCGCCTGCAGGTTGAGCGCCCCGACCTTCCCCGTCAGCCGTCCCCCGACCTCGATGGGGATCACGCGTCCGCCATTCAGGCCGATGCGCCGGCTGTAGAACAGCGTTGGAGACCCGTTGGCGGGACTCGAGTTCCCGAGCGCGGCCGAGCCGCCCGACCCTGCGCCTGCCCGGCCGAAGTCGAAGATGCCGCGGCCTTCCAGGAAGAAGTCGCGCTTCTCCGGGAACTGGAGGCTGAAGCGGGTCAGGTTCACCTGCTGCTCGTCCACCTCCACCTGCGCGAAGTCGGTGTTCACGGTGATGTCGGCCGTCAGGTTCGCCGTGACACCGTACTTCGCATCGAGGCCGCCGGTGCCCTCTGGCACGTTCGAGAGCGAGGGTGTGCGGACGTGGTCCGTCGTCAGCTTCGAGATGCCATACGGCTTCAGCTCCATGTTGCGGCTCACGGCCGGCAGGTCCAGCCCGACGAGCGTGGCTGCCCGTGACACGCGGAAGATGCTCGACGAGCCGGCGTTCGCCGCGGGCAACGCCGTCAGGTGCGTCCATTCGTTCTTGCGCCGGATCGCGCGCCGCAGCTGGAGCCCCCAGGTCTGGTTGTGCCCGGCGTGGTAGCGGATGGACTTGAACGGGATGGCCATCTCGACGACCCAGCCACCGTCGAATCGGCCCGCTCGCACCTGCCACACGGGATTCCAGTCCGGATTCGGGTTCCCCTCGTCCGTCACCGCCTGGTCCGTGAAGCCGCCCAGGGGGTTGGCGTAGAAGTTGTACCCGTTCCGTCCATCGTGAAACGTGTCGATGAGCACGCCGAACATGTCGTTCTGGCGGAGCTGGTTCGTGTCGCGTCGCAGCTCGTTGGCTGTCCACTGCTCGGGCGGCGCGGAGTCGTAGCACTTGCCCGTGATGTAGAGGAACCGCTCGTCGAACATCACCCACGCCTCGGTTCTCTCACTGGCGGGCTGTCCATTGGCCGGCGTAGCCTGGATGAAGCCGCCGACGGGCTCGTTATCGGCGTAGACCGCGTCGTCGAGGCGGCCGTCAACACGGAGCGGCTGCGACAGCGGTATCGCGCGGACGACGACGTGCCCGTTCTCGCCGCGCGAGATGCTGTGCGGCGCCACTGGCACGGGCGGATCCGCGTCGTCGAGTGTCGCCGCCGCCGGCCCGGCCTTCTGGGGAGCCGCGTCTGCCGACGATGAGGAAAGAAGGAGCACGAACGGTAGCGGACCCAGCCATCGCCAGGCACGACTCGGCGGCGTCACGGCGCCGATTCTTGCGCAGTGCCGAGACCTGGCGATATCACTGGATACAGGGAGGCCGGCCGTGGGGGGCCGGTTGCGCTTCACGCCGCGGTCAGCTGTCGACCTGCCACAAAGTTACCGGCAACATGGTGGAAATGGGTTTAGGATTGCGCCAATCGTCTGGCTTTCGCCTGCCTGGTTGGGGAGCTGCCATGTCTCAGGACCGGAGAACGTTCCTTCGCACCGCCGGATTGACGCTCGGCTCGGCGTTCACACCCGGGCTGCCGGCCGGGGCCCTGCACGCGGCCGGGGCGCCAGACGGCTCCCGGTACGACTTCGATACGGTGCCGAGCCGTGTCGGCATCGACTCGACCAAGTGGGACGAACAGATCCGGCTGTACGGCCGCGAGCACATGGACGTGGGCATGGGCATCGCCGACATGGACTTTGCCCTGGCGCCCTTCATCACGCGGGCCATGGTCGACCGCATCCAGCGCGACAACTTCGGCTACATGACTGCGCCCGCGTCGAACATCGAGTCGATCGTCGCCTGGAACCGGCGCCGGTACGGACTCGAGATCGATCCGAAGACGATCGTCGGGTCGCCGGCGGCGCACCCCGCCATCGTTGCGGCGCTCAGGGCATTCTCGCCACCTGGCAGCCGCGTCCTCATGCCGTGTCCGTCGTACAGCGGCTTCTACAGTGACATCCGGTTCGTCGGGTGCACGCCCGCCGACGTGCCCTTCACGCTGCGCGAGGGCCGCTACTCGATGGACTTCGAGGCGTTGGAGCGCACCATCGCGCACGACACGCATGCGCTGATCCTGTGCAACCCGCAGAACCCTACGGGGAATGTCTGGTCGAAGGACGACCTGCTGACGCTGGGCCGCATCTGCCTCCAGCACCGCGTCGTCGTGTTGTCCGACGAGATCCATTGCGACTTCGTACATGCCGGTCACACGTACACGCCGTTTGCCAGCCTGCCGGACGAGGCGGTGGTGCGCAACAGCATCACATTCAAGTCGGCGAGCAAGTCGTTCAACCTGATCGGCACCAAGTACGCGTACTTCTTCACGACCAACCCGGACTACCAGGTGCGGATCATGAGATGGCATCGCGACGAGGTGAACACGCTCGGCATGGTGGCGCACCGCGCCGCCTATACCGAGGGCGACGCATGGCTCGACCAGTTGCGCACCTACATCGATGCCAACATGGCCTTCGTCGACGACTACGTGCGGACGCGCATTCCGCTCGTGAAGATGGTCAAGCCGCAGGGGACCTACCTCGCGTGGCTCGATGTCAGTGCGCTGGTCGAGAAGGTGGGGGCGCGCGAGACCGCCGCGGAGCGCAACCGGACGCGTGACCGGTCGCTGGCGCCGCTCACGTCGTCGAACATCATGCAGCAGTGGTTCATCGATCAGGCGAAGGTCCAGCTGAACGCCGGCGGCGCGTTTGGCACGGGCGGGCAGGAGCGGATGCGCATGAACTGCGGCACGAGCCGCAGGACGCTCGAGAAGGCACTCGGAAACATCGCCGCGGCGGTCCGTACGGTATAGGGGGGCACATGCGCGTGTGTGGGTCTGCTCTCGTCCTGGCGTTCGGGCTGATGCTCGGGATCGCCGCCCCGACCTCCGGTGCGCCGGCGCCGGCTCCGTTCGAGGATTACTACGCCGAGGTGAACGGCCAGCGGCTGCATTACGCGAGCGTCGGGCAGGGCCCGCTCGTGCTGTTCCTGCACGGCTATCCCTCCTTCTGGTACCAGTGGAAGGACCAGATGCTCGAGATGGGCAAGGACCACCGCGCCGTGGGACTGGACATGCGCGGCTACAACCTCTCCTCCCGTCCGCAGGGACTGGAGCCGTACACGATGCCGCACCTCATAGAGGACGTGCGGGCCTTCGTCGAGCAGATCAACGGTCCGGGGAAGAAGTTCATCCTCGTCGGGCACGACTGGGGTGCGAACGTCGCCTGGGTGTTTGCGATGTTCCACCCCGAGATGCTCGAGAAGCTGATTATCGTGAACGGTGCCCACCCGGTCATCTCGGAACGCGAGCTGCGCGAGAACCCGGCCCAGCGCTACGCCAGCAACTACTTCTTCGTCTTCAACAAGTTCCTTGCGCCGGGCGAGCGGCCGGTGGACGAGAACGACAGCCTCGAGAGCGGCACCCGACGCGCGCATGCCGGGTTCGTGGACGCCGAGGTGAAGGCCGGCCGCTACACCGAAGCGGACCGCCAGATGTGGGTGGATGCCTGGTCCCAGCCTGGGTCGACCACGGCCGGGCTGAACTACTACCGCGCCAACCACCGGAACGCCCCGTTCAACGACCTGCACCCGGCGTCCACGATCACCTCATCGTGGTCCGCCGCCGAGGTGACAAAAGGGGCCAAGGCGCCCATCATCCAGACCCCGACGCTCGTCATCTGGGGCCTGAAGGACTCGGCCATCCTGTCAGGGCACCTGAGCGGGTTGGACCGGCTGGTCCCGAATCTCAGCCTCAAGCTCTATCCAGACGACGACCACTGGGTGATGCTGGCGAAGGGCCGGCAGCTCGCGGCTGACATGCGCCAGTACATCACCGGCTCGGGTTTCCCCAGGGAGTCGGTCTACAGGGGCCGCTGATCACCGGGCGGGGTACCGTTCGGGGCCGATCCGGTATGATCGGGGACGATATCCATGAGACCTGACGCGATTGCAGTCGGTATTGCCGGAGTCGTCTTCGGACTCCTGTCCGGGTGGGTCATTGGCAGCCAGCAGGCCATCATGCGCGGCGGCGCTGCCCCTGTCGTGGCGTCCGCGCCGGCCGCCGCTCCAGCCTCGGGCGCCCCCGCGGCGCCGGTCCTCGACGAGAACCGCGTGAAGGCGCTGTCGTCGGTGGCCGAGCAACAGCCGAGCAACCCGGAGCCCCGCATCGAGCTGGGGAACCTGTACTTCGACTCCGAACGGTACGCCGACGCCATCAAGTGGTACGGCGAGGCGTTCACGCTGAACCCGAAGGACGTGAACGTCAGCACCGACCTGGGCGTCAGCTACTACTACACGAACCAGCCCGACAAGGCGCTGCAGCAGTTCGACGAGTCGCTGAAGATCGACCCGAAGCACACCAAGACGCTGCTGAACCAGGGCATCGTGCGTGCGTTCGGCAAGCAGGATCTCGCCGGGGCCGAGCAGTCGTGGCAGCAGGTGATCCAGCTCGAGCCGAACAGCGCCGAGGGCCAGGCCGCCAAGCGCGCCCTGGACAGCCTCAAGTCCGCGCACCCCGGAGGCAACACCGCCGCGACCGGCAAGCCGGGGGCCTGATGCTCCGTTTCATCCTCCTGTCCATCCTGCTGACCATCCTGTTCCGGGCGCTCGCACGCCTGTGGGCCGGCATCGTCCGTGGGATGCAGGCGGAATCCGGGTCCTTCGGCCCTTCCGCGGCCAGGAGCGCACACGTGCCGGCACGCGGTGTCCAGATGGTGCGCGACCCGATCTGTGGCACATTCGTCGTGCCCGAACGGGCAATCACGCTCTCCACCACGACCGGCGAACGCCTGCACTTCTGCTCGACCGGATGCCGTGATCGCTACGTCGGGTCACGGGACCACCGGCAGGCCGCACCCCGCACGGCATGACCCCCGAGTCCCAGCTTCGCGCCGACATTGTCGAAGTCGGCCGCCGCATGTATGCGCGCGGGTACACCGCCTCGAACGACGGCAACATCAGTGTCCGCCTCGGGGAGGACCGGCTGCTCATGACCCCGCGCAGCGTCTGCAAGGGGTTCATGACGCCCGACATGATGTGCATCACCGACATGGACGGGAAGAAACTCCAGGGCGACCGCGACCCGTCATCCGAGATGCTGATGCATCTCGAGGTCTACCGGCAGCGCCCGGACGCCAGAGCCGTGTGTCACGCGCACCCGCCCATTGCCACGGGCTTCGCCGTGGCGGGCATCCCGCTCGACCGCGCCGTCCTGGCGGAAGTGCTGACCACGCTCGGCAGCATCCCGATTGCGGAGTACGCCACGCCGTCCACCTCCGAGCTGCCGGCCGCCGTGCGCAAGTACGTGAAGGCCCACGACGGCATGCTGCTCGCGAACCATGGAGCTCTCACGCTGGGGACAGACCTGTTCTCGGCCTACTACAAGCTCGAGACGATCGAGCACTTCGCCAAGATCAGCCTCGTGGCCCGGATGCTCGGTCGCGAGAACCTGATTGCCCGGGAGGAAGTGGACCGGCTGCAGGGGCTCCGCGACAACTACGGCATCAAGGCGCCCGCGCCGATCTGCCCGGATCCGTCCGTGCTGGGCGACCTCCTCTCGGGGGGGGAGCCGGTCACCTGCCAGGTGGTGCAGGCGCCGGAAGGGGACGGCCGCACCAGGCTGGTGCCCGACCCCATCGTGCCCGGCGGGCCGCTGCCGAACGCCGCGGCCCAGGAGCCCGGTGGAGACGAGGAAATTCGGTTAACATACCGCGAACTGTCTGCGCTCATCGAGGACGCGATCCGCAGCCTCAAGTGAGCCGGGGAATTGCTGATTTCAGATTGCTGATTGCAGATTGACAGGCGCTCCCCGCGGGCCGGGTGCTCCCCGGTGCCCGTGCAGGCGTGGCTGAATCTGGAATTTCCAATCTGCAATCTGCAATCTGCAATCTGAACTCTGAAATTCAGTGGAGACGTCGATGGGTGAGGCACTGGGGATGGTCGAGACGAAGGGCCTGGTCGCGATGATCGAGGCCGCGGACGCCATGGTGAAGGCGGCGAAGGTCAGTCTGGTCGGCTGGGAGAAGATCGGCGCCGGCTACGTGACGGCCATCGTGCGCGGCGACGTGGCGGCCGTCAAGGCGGCCACCGACGCGGGTGCCGCCGCGGCCCGCCGTGTCGGCGAACTCGTGTCCGTGCACGTCATCCCGCGCCCGCACGCGAACCTCGAGGACGTGCTCCCGATCGGCAAGGCAGCCAAGGCCTAGGTCGGGTGCTCCTCGCAAGGATTGTCGGAACGGTCGTTGCCACGCGGAAGGATCCCCGCCTGGTCAGCAACAAGCTGCTGATCGTGCGGCCGGTCGATCCGAAGGGCAAGGCCGAGGGCGGCTACCTGGTGGCGGTCGACACGGTCGATGCCGGCGTGGGCGAGACCGTGCTCATCGTGTCCGGCAGCTCGGCGCGCATGGCGTCCGGCATGAAGGACTGTCCTGTCGACGCCGCCATCGTCGGCATCATCGACACCATCGAAGTCTCGTCCTGACATGCAGCTGGCCCGCGTCATCGGCACCGTGGTCGCGACCCGGAAGGACGAGAACCTCTCCGGGATCACGCTCCTGATGGTGCAGCCGCTGACTCCGGGCCGCGAGCCCGCGGGTCGGCCCCTCGTGGCCGTCGACGCCGTCGGCGCCGGCGTGGGCGAGGAGGTCTTCTTCGTCCGGGGGAAGGAAGCGAGCTTCCCGTTCTACCCGGTCGAGGCGCCCGTCGACGCGGGCATCGTCGGCATTGTCGATCACTGGGACACAGAGTAATTGCTGATCGCTGATTGCTGAATGCTGATTGGAAATCGAACTTCACTTCAGCAATTCGCATTCAGCAATTCGCATTCTGGATGATTTGTGCAGATTGCTCGCGTGGTCGGGACGGTCGTCTCGACCCAGAAACACCGCAAGTTCGAGGGGGCCAAGCTGCTCCTCGTGCAGCCGCTGAACATCGACGACTCACCCCGGGGCAATGCGCTCCTCGCCGTCGACGGTGTGGGGGCAGGCGTGCACGAGAAGGTGCTGATCGTCCTCGAGGGGCGGGCGGCGGGCGAGGCACTCGGCCGGAAGGCCGCACCCGTGGACGCGGCGGTCATCGGCATCATCGACCGGGTGGATGTGGATGGCGATCTCTGAGCAGGACCTGCGCGCGATGATTCGCGAGGCGATCTCCCGCCATGCCGGCGGCGCGGCGCCCCGTGAACCGCACCCGGTGCCGGATGCCCCCAGGACCGACGGCACGTTCCGCGTCCACGCCAGCCACAGCCTCTTCGTCGTGGCCGGTACGCCTGACGGCGAGTGCGTGATCGAACCGGACCACCGCTGTGACCACTGCGGCTACTGCAAGTCGCTCGGACACTGAGCGTTCCGAAGGTAGAAGTCAGCACTCAGACGTCAGGAGTCGGTCCCGGCGTTCGCTCTGCGTTCTGACCTCTGAGCTCCAGGTTTGCCATGAACATCTTCGTTACCCGCAAGCTTCCGGCCTCGGTCATCGCCAAGCTCGAAACGGTCGGCCATGTCGAGGTGTTCCAGGGCAGTGACGGCATCACGCCCGAGCAGCTCCGGGCTGCGGTGCCGGGGAAGCATGCCCTGGTCACCATGCTGACCGAACAGGTCGATGCCGCCCTGCTCGACGCAGGGAAGGACCTGAAGGTGGTCGCCAACGTGGCCGTGGGCTACAACAACATCGACGTGGCGGCCTGCCGCGCGCGCGGTGTGGTCTGCACCAACACGCCGGACGTGCTCACCGAGTCGGTGGCCGACTTCACCTGGGCCCTGATCCTCGCGATCACCCGTCGACTCTCGGAAGGAGAGCGGGTGGTGCGTCGGCACGAATGGAAGGGCTGGGCCTTCGATTACATGCTCGGCACCGAACTCCGCGGCAAGCAGCTCGGGCTGGTCGGGCTCGGCCGGATTGCCGCGGCCGTGGCCCGGCGGGCGCCCGTGTTCGGGATGCGCGTCGCCTACACCTCGCGGAGCGAGAAGGGGCTGCCCGGCGCGGAGCGCACGTCACTCGACCAGCTGCTCAACACGTCCGACATCGTGTCGCTGCACGTCCCGCTCACGCCCGATACCCGGCATCTGATCGACCAGAAGGCCCTGACCCGGATGAAGCGCTCGGCGTACCTCATCAACACCGCGCGCGGCCCCGTCGTGGACGAGGCGGCGCTCGCGTGGGCGCTGAAGGAGCGGCTGATCGCCGGCGCGGCCCTGGACGTGTACGAGCAGGAGCCGACCATCCACCCCGGTCTTTTCGATCTCGAGAACGTGCTCCTCGTCCCGCACCTGGGGAGCGGCACCACCGAGACCCGGACCGGCATGGCCGAACTGGCTGCCGACAACGTGATCGCCGTGCTCGGCGGGAAGGCGGCTGTCACGCCGATCCCATGACGGATTCACTTGCCATGGCCGGCCCTCACACACGGTCGGCCGCACCGCCACGATGAGCCGCACGTCGAAACGTCCAGACAACGTGGAGGTCGTGATGCGCAAGCTGTCTCGCGCCATCACGGGGCTCGAACTGCCGGCCATCGAGAAGATCTCAGAGGACCAGCAGGAGGATCCGTTCCAGGTCCTCATCGCCACCCTGCTCTCGGCCCGCACGCAGGACGCGACGACCCTCGCCGCCTCCACCCGCCTCTTCAAGGTGGCGCCTACGCCGCAGGCCATGGCCGCCCTGACCGTGCGCCAGATCGAGAAGCTGATCAAGCCCGTGAGCTTCTTCCATACGAAGGCCCGGCACGTGAAGGCCACCTGCCGCCTGCTGCTCGATCGCTTCGGCGGCACGGTGCCCGGGACCATGGAGGACCTGCTCCTGTTCCCGGGCGTGGGCCGCAAGACGGCGAACCTGGTCCTCATCCTCTCGTTCCGCAGCCAGCAGAACATCTGCGTGGACACGCACGTCCACCGCATCTCCAACCGGCTCGGCTGGGTGAAGACCCGGACACCGGAGGAGACCGAAGAGGCCCTGTACCTCGCCACCGACCGCGAGTGGTGGCCGCACATCAACCTGTACCTCGTGACCTGGGGGCAGAACATCTGCCGCCCGAACTACCCCCGCTGCACGGGGTGCGTCATCCACGACGACTGTCCGAGGCTGGGGGTGACCGCCATCTCGAAGCATCCTGCGCCGGAGCGGCTCGCCTCATGATCGCCCCTGGCCGCCTTCTACGCGGGCGCATGGTCCTCGCTGCGCTCGGCATCGTCACCCTGCTGCTACCCGGCACCCACGCCCGATGGACGCAGGGGGTGCGGGCGCAGGTCGTCGCGCCCGTGGTGATCGTCGAGACATCCCAGGGACGGTTTGCCTTCGAGACCTACCCGCGCGAGGCGCCGCTTTCCGTGGCGCACATCACCAAGCTGGTGAAGGCCGGCTTCTACGACGGGCAGCGCATCCATCGCGCCGTCCCGCACTTCGTTGTCCAGTTCGGCGACCCCCAGACCAGGGACCTGGCGAAGCAGCCGCTGTGGGGCAAGGGGGCCGAGGCGTCGAGCGGCGAGCCGATCGGTCTGGCCGAAGTGAACCTGAACCGGAAGCACGTGGCGCTCGCGGTGGGCCTGGCCCACATGGGCGAGCCGGCGAAGGCCGACAGCCAGCTCTACATCATGCTGGACACCCGCCCCGAGCTCGACGGGCAATACGCCGTCATCGGCCGCGTGATCGAGGGGCAGGACGTGCCGGCCCGGCTGGCCGTCGGCGATCAGATCCGCCGCGTGTACCTGAGGGAGTAGGCCCACCGCGGGTCAGGCCTGCAGCATCGAAGGCCCGCCCACCACCTGGTTCCGCCCGTTCCGCTTGGCATCCAGCAGGCGCGCATCCGCGGCATGGAACAGCGTCGGTAGATTCCGACCGTCCTCCGGAGACACCGCGATGCCGGCGGACACGGTGACCCTCACCTGCGTGCCGCCAGGCAGTTCCGTCGGCGTGGCCTCGAGCGTGCGGCGCAGCCGATCCAGCAGCACCAGCGCAGATGCCGCGCCCTCGGAGGGAAACGCCAGCGCGAACTCCTCTCCTCCCCAGCGCCCGGCCAGGTCGGTCTGCCGCAGCGTCTGCCTGATGATCATGGCCACGCGCTTCAGGGCGAGATCGCCAGCATGGTGCCCATGCTCGTCGTTGACCCGCTTGAAGTGGTCCACGTCGATCATCGCCACCGCCACGGGCACCCCGGTCCGCTCGGCCCGCAACAGCTCGCCGTGCAGCATCTCCTCGAAGGTCCGCCGGTTCAGCAGGCCGGTCACCGGATCGTGCGTGGCCGTGGAGCGCAGCGACACCGCCCATGACGCGATTGAGGCACAGATGCCCCCGAACACGAGCAGCGTCGCCGCGCGCTCGATCTGCGTGCCGATGGTGTAGGTGCCGTGCTCGATCACGTCCTGCGTCGGCACGTCCGGCCAGATCCGGATCCCCCACCACGCCACGAGCCCGTACTGCGCCGCCGCCACCGCGCCACTGAGCAGCGCCAGCCCCGGGCTGAAGCGGATGCACGTGCCGACGATCGCGAGGAAATAGGTGGAGAAGGTCACGCGGCTGTTGAGCACCACTGACGGAAGTCCGTTCAGGAGGTCGACCACCATCAGCAGTGACACCGCCGTGACGTCACCGATGACGGTGGCCACGCCGAGCAGCGGCGGCCGGTTACCCCGACGTGTGGCGAACAGCACCACAAACGCTCCGGCCACCGCGGACAGGTTGATGGGGAGCGACCCCGCGAAGTCGGGATTGCCGGGGTCGACGATGACGATGACGGCGTTGATGAGGGTGAGTGCGCCGACGGCAATGACCCGGGCCCGTGCCACGCGGTGCTCGCCCTGCATCGGCAGGTCGGACGCGAACGGATCGCCCCGCCAGACGTCGAGCCACCACTCCCGGAGCCGGCCTATGGTCGTCTGCATGCCTCAGCGGTTCGCGTGTGGTGCATTCTGCCACGGCTCGCCTCCACCAGAGGCGTCCGGTCAGCGGCGACGGGCCGGCGACAGCGAGAAGCCAGCCGCCTGCGTGCGCACCGTGCCCGACAGTGCCGGATAGGCCTTGATGAAGGACTCGGGGTATTCGCCTGGCAGCGGCTCACCGAGTTGCTGCTTGATCATCGCGGCGTTGGCCACCGCCTTGGCGGAGAAGTGGTTGTTCGTGTACAGGTAGGCCTTCTTCACCAGCTGCTTCGCGGCTGCGGCCGTCTCCGTGAACTCCTGGAGTTCGTCCGCCGAGTACAGGTAGTTGTAGCGGTCCTCCGACGCCTCGTGCGACCACCACTGCGCCGCGTTCCGCCCGTGCAGGCGCATGTAATAGAAGCCCTTCACGTTCGGCAGGCGATTCTGCCTGATCGAGAAGCGGAACTTCGGCTCGTCGATCTGTACCCACGCGGCCCCCGCGTCGTTCAGGATGCCGAGCGTGTCGGCGAATGCATCACTCCAGCTGCTGTGGCGCACCTCCACGGCCACCGTGTAGTCCGCGAGAGCCCGCAGCAGGCGAACCAGGTAGTCCCGTTCGGCGCCGCCGCTCTTGAAGCTGGGAGGGAACTGCGCCAGCACGGCCCCGAGCTTGCCTGCCGAGGCGAGCGGATCGATGCCCCGCCTGAACTCATCGAGGTCGGCCGCGCTCGGCTCCACGAGCGCCCGGATGGCGTCGGCGTGCCCCTCCGGCGTGTGCAGGGACTTCCGGAGCGACGCCTCGTACATCTTCGGGTGCGTGAACTTCTGGTACAGCTTGATGGAGAACTCGAACCCGGCGGGCGTCCGCTCGGCCCAGCTGCGCGAGACGGTCGCCCGGGGCTGTCCGTAGAACGTGGAGTTCACCTCCACGGTATCGAAGTGCTCCGCATAGAACGACAGCTCGTCGAACGCCTTCGATCGGCCGCGAGATGGGGGATAGAAGATGCCGTTCCACGTGCCGCGCCCGGACGGATAGCTCCAGCCCGACGTGCCGATGCGCAACTCGCCCACGGCACGTACAATAAGGGAACTCGGGATGTTGACGGTCAACGAAATCTTCCACTCGATCCAGGGCGAGTCGCGTCGCGCAGGCGACCCGTGCGTCTTCGTCAGGCTCACCGCGTGCGACCTGCGTTGTTCGTGGTGTGACACGCCCTACGCCTTCCACGAGGGCACCAAGCGGTCGGTCGACGACGTGATCGCCGAGGTGGAACGGTACGGCTGCCCGCTCGTGGAGGTGACCGGCGGGGAACCGCTGCTGCAGGAAGACGTGTACCTGCTCATGGAGCGGCTGCAGGCGCTCGGGCATACGGTGATGATCGAGACCGGCGGGCACCGCTCGATCGCGCGCGTGCCAGCGGGGGTCCTCAGGATCGTCGACGTCAAGTGTCCGGGTAGCGGTGAGTCGCACCGCAACCACTGGGAGAACCTCGCGCTCGTCGGGGCAACAGACGAGGTGAAGTTCGTCATCAAGGACAGGCAGGACTACGAGTTTGCCCGCGACGTGATCAGTCGCCACGCACTGGCGGGGAAGGTGGGCGCGATCCTGTTCTCGCCCGTGCACGGCGTGCTCGACGCGCGGCAGTTGTCCGAGTGGGTGCTGGCCGATCGCCTGCCCGTGCGGATCCAGCTCCAGCTGCACAAACTGATCTGGTCGCCCGAGACGCGGGGCGTCTGATGCGTCGCGCCGTAGTGCTGCTGAGCGGAGGCCTCGATTCCTACACCGCGGCAGCGATCGCGCAGGCAGACGGCTTCACCCTGCACGCCCTGTCCATCCTGTACGGCCAGCGTCATGCACAGGAGCTCGAGGCGGCCCGTCGTGTCGCGGCGGCACTGCGCGTGGCGCAGCACCTGGAACTGCCGCTCGACCTCAGGGCCATCGGTGGGTCGTCACTGACCTCAGACCTCCCCGTGCCCGAAGATCGAGACCTGGCCGACGCCACGATCCCGTCCACCTATGTTCCAGCGCGCAACACGGTCTTCCTCTCGCTGGCACTCGGGTGGGCCGAGGTGCTCGGGGCAACCGACATCGTGATTGGCGTCAATGCGCTCGACTACTCCGGCTACCCCGACTGCCGACCCGACTTCGTGGCGGCCTTCGAGCAGCTCGCCAACCTCGCCACACGTGCCGGCGTCGAGGGGGCGCGGTTCCGCATCCACACCCCGCTCATCACGCTGTCGAAGGCCGACATCATCCGGAAAGGGCTCTCCCTCGGCCTCGACTATGGGTTGACCCACAGCTGTTACAACCCGGCGCCCGATGGCCGTGCCTGCGGCCGCTGCGACAGTTGCGTCCTGCGGGCGAAGGGGTTCGCGGAAGTAGGCATGGCCGATCCCGCGCTGGCGCGATAAGCGGTCCGTTCGGCGCGACCCGCGCGGGCGCGCCTGGGCCGTCGTGGACTTCCCGGTATGATCCCCGCCATGCCGACCGAGCGCCTCTACTACGACCAGCCGCAGACCCGCACGTTCGACGCAACGGTCCTGCGTGTCGAGCCACGCGACGGCCGCCTCGGCGTGTGGCTCGACCGCACCGCGTTCTATCCCACGTCCGGAGGGCAGCCGCACGATCTCGGCACACTGGGCGGTGCAGCGGTGGTGGACGTCCAGGACGACGTTCAGGGCGACATCGTCCACCTGGTGGAGGGTGTGGGGCCTGAGCCTGGCGCGAGTGCGGCCTGCCGCGTCGACTGGGTCCGCCGCTTCGATCACATGCAGCAGCACACGGCGCAGCACCTCCTGTCTGCCGTCATCGAGCACCAGTCAGGCGCGCGGACCGTCAGCTTCCATCTCGGCACCGCCTCCAGCACCATCGACCTCGATCGTGAGCTGACCCCGGCGCAACTCACGAAGGCCGAAGCTGCGGCGAACCAGGCGATCTGGGACAACGTGCCGGTGACCGTCCGCTACGTCACTGAAGACGAGGCGCGCGGGCTCCCGCTGCGCAAGGAGTCGGCCCGTGCGGGAACGCTCCGGCTCGTGGAGATTCAGCAGGTGGACCTGTCGGCCTGTGGCGGCACGCATGTCGACCGCACCGGCGCCATCGGGCAGGTCTCCATCGCCGGATGGGAACGCTTCAAGGGCGGGCAGCGGCTGGAGTTCCTGGCGGGTGGTCGTGCGCTGGGGCGCTTTCAGCAGGTGCGCGATGCGATGGCGGCATCGGTGCGGCTCCTCTCGGTGCTGCCGACGGACCTGCCGGCTGCACTCGAGCGCCTGCAGGGCGAGCTGAAGGAGCAGAAGCGGGCGCTCGCGGCTGCGCAGACCGAGCTGGCCACCTACGAGGCAGACGCACTGGCCGCGGCGGCCGAGCCGTGTGGCCAATGGACCCTCGTGCTTCGCGTGGTGGACGGTGACGCCGCGCGGCTGAAGGCGCTCGCCTCGGCCGTGGTCACCCGTCCCGGGCTGGTCGCCGTGCTGGTGTCCCAGGCGACGCCGGCACTCGCGGTGGCCGCGCGCGCCGCGGACGTCGGCACACCCTGCCAGGAACTCATCGCGACGCTCGCGAAGCAGTTCGGCGGACGCGGTGGAGGGAAGCCGGACCTCGCCCAGTGCGGAGGGCTGCAGGCCACACCGCAGGTGCTGGTCGACGCGGCGCGTGCGTGGCTGCTGGCACGTGGATGAGTCGCATTGACAGGTGCCAGCCGCGGCCCGAGGATCGGGTGATGCTGCGCGTGCTCTCGTGGTGCCTCGCGGGCCTGTTCGCACTTCCGTACGTGGCCGCGGGCCAGTCGCAGGCGACCCTCAGCGTCAGCGTCACGCTCGGTGACCAGGGACAGCCGCCCGCGCCGGTTCCCGGTCACGGCCTCCTCATCAGCGACAATCCTGCAACGGCACCGCCGCGCCGGGTCGTGACCGGGGCTGACGGGCGGGTCTCGGTCCGCCTGAGGCCAGGCAACTACACCATCGAGTCGGAACGGGCGGTGGCGTCGGGTGGCCGCTCGTATGAGTGGATCGTGACCCTCGACGTGGGGGCCACGGGCGAGACGTTGCTCTCGCTCACGGCCGCCAACGCGGAGGTGGGCACCGCGTCGGCAGACACGCCGGCCGCGAGTTCCAGTGTGTCCACGGTCTCCCGGGGGCCCAGCCCTTCACTCACGCTCCAGCAGTGGACGCCAGCCGTGGTCGCGCTGTGGACGTCGACGGTCCGCGCCTCGGGCGTCGTGGTCGATTCGCGCGGCCTCGTCGCCACCACGGCACGCTCGCTCGGTGCCGCGCCGGTGGCCGTGCAGTTCGGGTCTGGCACGAAGGTCGAGGGTCGCATCCTTGCTGACGACGCCGCGAAGGACGTGGCCCTGATTGCCGTGGCTCCAGAGGTGGTGGCAGGCATCGCCGTGTTGGCCCCACCGTGTGCGTCGTCCGCGTCGCCGCCCGCCGAGGGGGACGAGCTGTTTGCCCTTGGTGTGCCGCTGAATCCGAGCCAGGACACGCTCCGTTCCGGGCTGGTCCGCCGGACGGACACCAGCCGCATCGAGGCGGATCTGAGGCTGGCAAGGGGAGCCACCGGGGGGCCGGTCTTCTCAGAGGCTGCACACCTGATCGGATTCTCGTCACGACCCGACGGCGACGAGCAGCGGCCCCGCGACTTCCCGGTGGTGCCGGTGGCAGCATTGTGCGAATTGCTCCAGTCGGCCGGTGCGCTCTTGTCAGCCGCCGGTCCCGTCTCCACCGCGCCCCTTCCGGTCGAGCCGTCCACTCCGGTTCCTGCCGACCTCCTCGCCGAGGCCGTCTCGCGCCGTGGCGGCGACCTGAGTCCCTACTCGCTCACGGGCACCGACTTCGACGTGGCCTTCATCACGCCGGTGATGACCTTCGCGGCCCAACAGCCCCCTGGGGCGCGCCGTACCACGAGCCGCGACACGAACCGTACGCTCCAGGAAGAGTACCGGCTCTCGCGGCAGATGGCGTTTGGCGACTGGTCCGAGTACGTGGCGTCGGTCCCACCCGTCCTGCTCGTCAAGGTCACGCCGAAGATGACGGAAGGCTTCTGGCGCACCATCGCACGCGGCGCCGCCATGACACAGGGCATCCCGCTGCCACCCGGTGGAAAGCCGAAGGCGCGACTCGCCGACCTCCGTGTGCGCTGCGGCGAGGCCGAGGTGGTGCCGATCCATCAGCTCACCGTCAGGACGCCGTTCACCGACAGCGAGCCCTTCGAGGAGGGGCTGTTCGTCTTCGCGCCCGGTGCCGTCGGCTCGCGCTGCGGCACCGTGACGCTCGAACTGCAGTCCGACAGGGAGCCGCGCAGGCCAGACTTGCGCAGGGTCGATGCCGCGGTGCTGGCACGCATCGATCAGGACATGGCCCTGCTGGACGCGCGCTGACGGCGGTCGGACCCTAGCGCCTGAACTCGGCCAGGGCGACGAGGATGGCGTCGGACACCCGGTCGACGCTCGAGATGGGGGCGGCGTAGTTGTTCGTCATGATGTCGAACACGAGCGGCTCGCCGTCGGCCGTGGTCACGAACCCGGCAATCGACCGCGCATTCGTGAAGGAACCGGTCTTGGCCTGCACCCGTCCTTCAGCGGCGGTGCCCTTCATCCGGTTGGCCAGCGTTCCTGCCGCTCCGGCCACCGGAAGTGCCGTCATGAAGGGGCCACGCAGCCGGTCGCTGGTGTAGACATGCTCCAGAACCCCGACCATCAGCGAAGGCGACACGAGGTTGTAGCGCGACAGTCCGGAGCCGTCGGCCATCACCAGTTCGGAGGTGGGCACACCCCACGACGTGAGGACGTTCCGCACCACCTCGAGCCCGGCCTCAGCGGTGCCGCCGCTCCCCTTGCGCACGCCGAGCGTACGCAGGAAGGTTTCCGCGTACATGTTCTGGCTGAGCTTCATCAGCGTGTCGGCCAGCGATGGCAGTGCGGGAGACCTGTGGGTGAGGACAGCGTTGGTGGCGTCGACGGCAGGCGCCTCCGCCACGTCGTCGCCATCGGCCGCACCCCCGAGCACCTCGATGCCGTTGGCCAGCAGCCCGGTGCGGAGCGCGTTGGCGTAGTAGAGCGTCGGGTTCCCGATCGCCACGTTCCGCACCTGCGGCGGGGCGTCTGCCGCGATGACCCCGGAGACGACGGCTCCGGGAGTCAGCGGGAGCGCCTTGTGTGACAGCTTCGTCGCACCGCCGGCCGCGATGGTTGTCGTGCGGTTGATCATCGGGAACCGGGTGTGGCTCGGCTTGAGCATCAGCACGGCCGGTTCGCCAGGCTCGCCGGGAGTGACGACGATCTGCGCGGTGCCCTGGTTGAACTGCAGGCCGCTGGCTGGGGCGGAATAGTCCTCCGCCATGTCGTCCCACATCCAGCCGGACCCGTACCCCTCGTCGGCGAACACATCGTCAATGCCGATGATGCGGCCGCCGATGGTCGAGATGCCGAGTTCCTTCAGGCGGGCGGCCCAGGCCGCGAAGACCGTGCTGCCGGCTCCGTCCCAGTCGTCGAAGCTCGGGTCGCCGCCGCCGAGCACAACGAGGTCGCCGTCGAGCACGCCATTCTCCACCGTGCCGACCGGCACCACGCGGGTCTCGTACGTGTGTTCCCATCCGAGCTGGTCGGCTGTCACGGCGAGGGTGACCGCCTTGAGGGTGGACGCCGGCGTGAGCAGCCGGTGTGCGTTCACTTCCACGAGCGGTTCGTGGGTCTTCAGGGAGCGCACGGCAACGCCCCACGTGCCGGCGGAGATCGCCGGGTCGGCAAGGAGCGCCAGGACGCGCGACCTGAGTGCGTCGAGGTTGTCGGCGGATGGGGTTGCGGAAGGAGGCGGTGCGGGTGGGGCTGACGGGAGCACCGGCGCCGGCGTGCGGCTGCACGCCAGCGTCAATGCCAGGGCGAAGAGGGCGGCCCCGAGCCGTCCTCTCACTTGATGAACTCGTCGATCGACGCCAGCGCTTCGTCGAGCTTCGAAGTGTCGATCCTTGCGACGTCCGGTTCGTCGGGCCGAGACGCGAAGGCGTCGTTGCCGCTCTTCCCGAACTGCACCCGATCCTCCTTCTTGCCCTCATCGAACTTGACCGACACCGTCAGCACCGGCGCATCGAGCCCGGTCCTGGCCTTCGACGCCACGTAGCTCGTGGCGCGAATGTCGGCGAGCGCCGCGACGAACGCCTGGAACTTGTCCTTGTCCGGCTCCGCCGCCGTCGGGCTCACCCGCTTCCAGGTGTCGGCCGTGTTCTCGTCCTTGGCCTTCACCTTGTCGAACCCGTAGGTCTTGCCGTTGCGGGTGATGTCGATGTGCGTCGCGGTGAACGCGCGCATGTCGAACTGGTCCTTCCGGCGATAGTCGTCGGCCACCTTGCGCAGGTCGTCCGCTGCCGCCTTCTGGATCGTGAAGATATCGGGCCTCGCGGCCGCCTTGACGTAGACCGTGTCGTCGCCGGCCGGCCCGCCGACCACGACGGAGGTCCGCTCCGTGCCCATGTGCAGGTTGACCACCGCAGAGGGCTTGTCCAGCCCGAACCGCGTCAGCTCTTCCGGAGTGGCCGACGGCGCCACCACCGACTGCATCTGCAGCGACTCGACGGCAGACACCAGCCCGTCGGCCGCGGACGCGTCCGCGCGTGCGACGATGGGCTTCACCATCGACCACTCGCTGTCCTTCTTCGCGAGTTCGAAGGCCGCCTTGTCGAGGACCACGTCCACGCCGTCGACCTTGGCCCGGTCGAACGTGACGATGGCCTTGTTGCGCAGGTCGAACGTCGACTTGTTGAACGTCGAGCTGTTGTACTCGCCGATCAGCAGCACGCGGGGCTCGTCGTTCTTCCGTGCGTAGAGGCTGCCGCCCGTGGCGGTCTTGCCGCCGATGATCAGCTTCCCGGATGGCTTGCCGCCGTTCGACCTGAACGCGACCTCGATGCTCGGCGCGTCGAGCCCGAAGTCCTTCACGTCGGTGGGGTTCTCCTCGACCACCCGCGTGATGTCCAGGCCGGCCAGCGCGTTGGCAATCCCCGAGGCGTCCATGTCGGAGCCCCGGGTCTGGTAGGGGGCGGTGATCATCCACTGCCCATCCTGCTTCTTCAGGGTCGTGGTCTCGCCCGCGTCGTTCTTGACCGTCAGTTCCTCGATGTTGTCCGAGGTGAGGTCGGGGAACATCCGGTCCTGGGTGGACGAGGTGTCTTCGGTCTTCGACGCGACGAAGTAGCTGTACGCGCCAAGGCCGACGAGTACCACCAGCAGGGCAAGCGTCGACTTCAATCCGCGCATGACCTACCGCCTCCGCATCCAGCTGACGATGCCGACGCCGAACACGACAACCGGCATGAGGAGCCACGACGCGTAGGTGAGCACGATCTGCTCGGTTGCCGTGAGCGACTTCAGCCGGCGGTCCGCCGCTTCCTTCGGGCGGATCGAGATCAGGTTCTCCTGCTGCGACAGCCAGCCCACCGTGTTCATGAACAGGTCCTTGTTGCCCGAGAACCCGAACACCACGTTGGAGGCGAAGTCCGAGTCGCCGAACACGACGACACGGGTTTCAGGCTTCGGCGTGTCGGGCTGCCCGGGCGTGGGCGGCGCTGCATCCGGCTTCGCCACGTTCACGGCGGCGGCCAGGGTGATCGGGCCGGGTTTGTCGCCCTTGGCTTCGTCGAGCGAGATCTCCTTGCCCTCCTGGAGCGACTTGAGGTCGGCCTCCGCCCAGCCCTGGGGGCTCGACTCGACCACCGGCGACGCCGTCCGTCCGTTCACGCCGCCCGACACGATCGTCAGGCCGCGTGCCAGAGGGTAGGCCGAGGCCACGCGGAAGCGGTCGGTGATGGGATGCGACGGGTAGTTCGCCGCGATCGGCATCTCGGGACCCGCGCCGAGCTGGCGGCCGATGCCGCTCACGTCGACCACCAGCGTGTCCTGCACCTCGACACCCCACTCCTTCGCCAGTGCGATCAGGTTGGTGAGCGGCGCAGACGTGCCGTCTGGCGGGTCGAGCATCAGCAGGAGCTTCCCGTTGTTCTCGAGGTAGGTCCGCAGCGCGTCCACTTCCGGCTTGAAGAAGTCGGTCTTCGGGCCGGCCACGACCACGGCCGTCGCGTCGTCCGGCACCTTCGGCGACTGCGCGAGGGCCAGCTTCTCGACACCGTAGTTCTCGTTCATCAGGGCCGTGTTGATCGCCTGGTAGCCGTCGCGATCCCCCGAGTTGAGGTCGTGCTCACCGTGGCCCTGCGTGAAGTAGAGCTTCTTCACCTGGCCGCTGACCACCTTGATGATCGTGTTGGTGATGTCCTGCTCGGTGTTGCCCGTGGTGCGCTCCGAGCGTCCGGCGTAGTTGAAGACGATCGTGCCGTACTGCTGGATCTTCGCCGCCTGCGCCGCCGCCGGCTTCTTGTCCGGGTCGATGTACTCGGTCGCAATCTGCTTGGAGTTGTACTCGTACTCCTTCAGGCGGTCGCGATACCGCTGGAACTCCTGTTCCTTGTCGTAGATCTGGACCTGCAGCGGCTGGTTCAGCTTTGCGACCACGTTCCGGCTCTGGTCCGACAGGCTGTACTGCCCGCCGGCCGTGAGGTCCCAGCGCTTGTTCTGCTTCTTCCCGATGTAGTTCACCGCCACCAGGATGCCCAGCATGATGAGCGTGCTGGAGGCGGCCAGCGTGCCGTAGCGGCCGGAGCGCGTCCCGAAGAACTCCAGGATCTCGCGCCACTGGCTGACGATGTAGATGACGATGCAGGCGAGGCCTGCATAGGCGAGGTACACCGCGAACTGCCCCTGTGCGACGTTCATGTACCCGACGCCGATGGCGCCGCGGATGCCGACCGCCGCGAGGACGAGTGCGATGCCGAGCCAGCTGATGATGTTGAAGATGCGATTCATTAGCCGCGCCACCGTTCAGTGTCGACCGACTTCGCGGTCAGGAAGAGCCCGAGGGTGATCAGGCTCAGGTAGTAGATCAGGTGAGTCGTGTCCACGACGCCCTTCGCGAAATCGTCGAAGTGATCGATGAGCGAGAGGTACGCCGTGAGGTCGGTGAAGAACCCGCTCGAGAAGCTCCCGATCCAGCTGATGACCCAGAGGATCAGGAGCGCGGAGAATGTGCCGATGTAGGCGACGATCTGGTTGGTGGTGAGGGTCGAGATGAACAGCCCCACGGACAGGAAACTGCCGCCGAGGAGCACCAGCCCCAGGTAGGTCGTCAGGACCGGCTTCCACTCCGGGCTCCCGTACGCGAACAGGATGCCGATGTGCGGCAGCGTGACCGAGAGCATCACGGTGTAGAGCGCGAGTGCCCCGAGGAACTTGCCGAGGACGATCTCCAGGTCCGTGATCGGGGAGGTGAGGAGCAGCTCGATCGTGCCGCTCCGGCGCTCTTCCGCATACGCCCGCATGGTCATGGCGGGCAGCACGAAGAGGAGCAGGATCAGGACGTTGGAGATGGCCGGACGGAGCAGGTCCTGGTTGATGTTGAGGGTCTGCGGGCCCTGCATCGGGTTCACGTTCAGGCTCGCGCGGACGAAGTACTGCAGCATGACGGCGAAGAAGTAGCCGTAGAGCAGCGCGAAGAGGCCGATCACCACGTAGGCGATCGGGGAGGCGAAGTACGACTTCAGCTCCTTGTGGGCGATGGCCAGGACGTTACGCATTGACGGGTTCCTCCGCAGCGGCCTGCGCCTGCTGTTCCTCGGTCGTCAGCGAGAGGAAGATCTCCTCGAGACTCACGCGCATGGGCCGCAGTTCCAGCAGCCCCCAGCCGTGGCCCACGACCGCCTGCGCCAGTTCGCGGCGGATGTCGCGACCCTGTTCGCTGGCCACCTCGTAGCCGACCGAGCTGCCGTGCCGTTCCGACTCCGAGACGCTGGTGACACCGGGCACCTGCGCCAGCGCGGACGCCGCGTCGGCGCCGGGGGCGTCGACCTGGACGTACATCGAGACCGACCCGCGCAGTCGTGCTGTCAGGTTGTCGGGCGTGTCCTCGGCCACGACGTGCCCCTTGCTGATGATGACGACCCGCTGGCAGGTCTGCGACACCTCGGGGAGGATGTGGGTGCTCAGCACGATCGTGTGATCCCCGGCCAGCTCCTTGATGAGCTGCCGGGTCTCGATGATCTGCTTGGGGTCGAGGCCGGCGGTCGGCTCGTCCAGGATCAGGACGTCCGGGTTGTGGATGAGTGCCTGCGCCAGTCCGACCCGCTGCTTGTAGCCTTTCGACAGGCGCGAGCAGAGCCGGTTCGCCATGTCGGCCACGCGGGTCCGCTCCATGACGTACTTGATCCGCTGCCGGCGGTCCGACGAGGGGACGCCCTTGATCTTCGAGACGAAGGTCAGGTAGTCCTCGACCGTCATGTCCGGATAGAGGGGCGGGGTCTCCGGCAGGTACCCGGTGCGGCGCTTGGCCTCGACCGGATTCTCGAAGACGTCGTAGCCCGCGACGATGGCCTTGCCCTCGGTGGCGGGCATGTACCCGGTGAGGATGCGCATCGTCGTGCTCTTGCCGGCGCCGTTGGGGCCGAGGAACCCGAGGATCTCCCCGCGTTCGACGCGGAAGCTCACGTCCTCCACCGCGGTGAAGCGCCCATAGCGTTTCGTGAGGTGTTGAACCTCGATCACGACAAAACTCCTAAGGTAGGTGATGAAGGAAGGCGCCGGCGAGCGCCGCGCCAACGAAAAATCCTACCCGAAAGCGTGGAAAAATGGGTAGCTGGCGAGCGCGGATGTTCGCCACGACAACCAACAACAGAGCCCGTTCGCGCTGGTCCGACAGCGACCCGTGACGGCCGCAGGAGGACCCATGTCTGTAGACGTTGGAGCCACGGCTCCGGACTTCACCCTTGTGGATCAGGACCGCAACCCGGTCACGCTCAGCCAGCAGGCCGGGCATCCGGTGGTGCTCGCCTTCTTCCCGGCGGCGTTCTCCTCGGTCTGCACCACCGAGCTCTGCACCTTCCGCGATTCCATGGCACGGTTGAACTCCGCGGACGCGCGCGTCTTCGGCATCAGCGTTGACACTTTCTTCACGCTGAACGCCTTCCGCACGGCCCAGGGGCTGAACTTCCCGCTGCTCAGCGACTTCAACAAGGACGTCATCCAGGCGTACGGATGCTACAACCCCGACATGATCGGGCTTCGCGGCATCGCGAAGCGGGCCGTGTTCGTCATCGACGGCACGGGGATCGTCCGGCATCGCGAGGTACTGGACGACGCGCGGAACGAGCCCAACTACGCGGCGGTGTTCGAGACGCTGGCGAAGCTCTAGGGGCAGGCAGGTGTGGCGGGTAGGGCGGGTGGGACTGCCCCTCCCGCCCACGAGCCCGTGCTATCCTGAATATATGAGCAGCTGTTCAGGTGTTCAGGATCTGTCCGCCGAGCTCTTTGACGGCGTCACCGTTGCCGGTCTCGTCGACACCTTCAAGGTTCTCGGCGACGCGACCCGCGTCCGTATTCTCGATGTCGTCTCGCGGCGGGAACTCTGCGTGGGCGACATCGCAGACCTGCTCGGCCTCAGTGAGTCGGCCGTCTCGCACCAGCTCCGCCTGCTCCGCACCGCTCGCCTCGTGCGGCAGCGCCGAGCCGGCCAGCAGATCTTCTACGCGCTGGACGACCAGCATGTGATCAAGCTCTTCGCGCAGGCGCGCGAGCACGTCCAGGAGCGGTGACCATGGCGGCCACCTGCACGGTGTGCGTGGTGCACGCCGAATCCACGTTCCGCGTCGAAGGCATGGACTGCCGGGAGGAAGTCGCCCTCCTGGAGCGACGGTTCCGGAACCTCCAGGGGCTCGAGGGATTCCACGCCGACCTCATGGGGCAGCGCATCCACGTCAAGTACGACGCCTCGAAGCTCTCGCCCGGCGCCATCGCTGGGGCCGTGGCCGACACCGGCATGCGCGCCTGGCTCGAGCACGAAGAGCCGGTCTCGACCGCAGACCGCGCCAACCGCGCCCGCATGGCGTGGCTCGCCGCCTCGGCCGCCTGGTACGCGGGCGCGCTCATCTTCGCCTACGCCGGGTCCCCCGGCTGGTACGCCAATGCCGCGTACGCGGCCTCGCTGCTCTGCGCCGTGCCCCTGGTCGGGCGCAAGGCCTGGCTGGCCGTCCGCCAGGTGTCACTCGACATTCACCTCCTCATGCTGCTGGCCGCCGCCGGTGCCATCCTGATCGGGGAATGGGCCGAGGCTGCTGCCGTCGTCTTCCTCTTCGCCGTGGCCCAGATGCTCGAGGCGTACACGGTGCAGCGGGCGCGCACCGCTGTTCGCGCGCTGATCGACCTGGCCCCGCCCGACGTCCTGGTGCGCGAGGGCGCACACGAACGGCGCGTCCCACTCGACCAGGTCACCCCCGGCGCCATTGTCGTGGTCAAGCCGGGCGAGAAGCTCGCCCTCGATGGTGTCGTCGTCGAAGGGCGCAGCGCCCTGAACCAGGCGCCGATCACCGGCGAGTCGCTGCCGGTCGACAAGGCCGCCGGTGACGAGGTGTTCGCGGGCAGCATCAATGGACACGGCGCACTCGAGGTGCGCGTCACGCGGCACCGCCGCGACACGCGGCTCTCGCGGATCATCCACCTCGTCGAGCAGGCGCAGGCACAGCGGGCGCCGTCACAGACCTTCATCGAGCGCTTCTCCCGGGGCTACACCCCGGTGGTGATCGGGCTTGCGGTCTGGCTGTCGGTGATGGGGCCGGCCTTCATGGGGGGTGAGCCCCGCACGTGGTTCTACCGTTCCCTCGTGCTGCTCGTGGTGTCGTGCCCGTGTGCCCTCGTCATCTCCACCCCCGTCTCGATTGTGGCTGCCCTCGCGGCTGCTGCCCGGCGCGGCGTGCTCATCAAGGGGGGCGCACACCTCGAGAAGGCGGCCGAGATCCGGTGTGTCGCCTTCGACAAGACCGGTACCCTGACGCGCGGCACTCCAGACGTGGTGGACGTGGTACCGCTGAACGGCGCCACCCCAGAGACGGTGCTGGCACTGGCCGCTGCCGTGGAGCGTCGATCGGAGCATCCGATCGCCGCGGCGATCCTGGCGTGTGCCCGGGAACGCAGCGTGCACATCGACCCCGCCACCAGCGTGATGGCCGTGGCAGGCCGCGGCGCGGAAGGCACGGTCGGCGCCGATCGCGTCGTCGTCGGAAACCGGCGCTTCTTCGACGACCGGTCGATCCCATACGGTGAGCTCGTCGCGAGAATCGATCAGCTGGCCGCCGCCGGGCAGACCGCGGTGCTCGTCGCGCGCAGCGGTGTCGCCGCCGGCCTGATTGCCGTGGCCGACCAGCCACGGCCGCAGAGCCGCGATGTCGTGCGCATGCTGAAGGAGCAGGGTATCGAGTCGGTGGTGATGCTCACCGGCGACTCGAACGGGACGGCTTCGGCGGTGGCCCACGAACTCGGCGTGGACGCCTACCGGGCCGAGCTGATGCCCGAGGACAAGGTGACCGCCGTGACCGAACTGCGCGAGCGGTACGGTGTGGTGGCCATGGTGGGAGACGGAATCAACGACGCCCCTGCGCTCGCGTCGGCGGACGTGGGCATCGCGATGGGCGCCGCGGGCAGCGAGGCCGCACTCGAGACTGCCGACGTGGCCCTCATGTCCGACGAACTGATGAAGCTGCCCTACACGGTGCGGTTGAGCCGGGCTGCGGTGGGGAACATCCGCCTGAACCTCGCCATCGCCCTGGGGCTCAAGTTCGCCTTCGTGGGAGCGGCCGTGTTCGGCGTCGCCACGCTCTGGATGGCCGTCCTCGCCGACACCGGCGCATCGGTCATCGTCGTGGCCAACGCATTGCGGCTGCTCGACCGCCGCTAGGGGGCGAGCGTCGACACCCAGACCCTGGCGACACGCAGGCCGTCGAGCGCAATGACCTTCATGCGCCGGCCCTCGACCTCGATCGTGTCGCCCAGCCGTGCCCGGCGGCCGATCCGCCCGAGCATGTAGCCGCCCAGCGTCGTGTAGGTGCCCTCGTCGATCTTCAGGCCGAACTGCTCGTTCACGTCGGTGATGAGTGCGAGGCCATCCACGTCGGCCGATCCATCGGCATGCACCTCGGTGCGCCCCGCGCCGGTCGCGCCGACGATGCGCTCCATCAGCCACTCGAAGGTGACCAGCCCCGCCGTGCCTCCATACTCGTCGATGACGATGGCTTCACGGACGCCCTTCTGCAGCAGGGAGGCGAGCAGGTCGTCGGCGGCCATCGTCTCCGGGACATTCAACAGCTCGCGCGCAAGTGCGCCAGCCGTGAGGTCTGCGCGACCGTCGGCCATGGCACGGACCACGTCGATGGCGTGCAGGATGCCGACCACGTTGTCGAGGTCGTCGCGGAAGACCGGCACCGTGGGAAACCCCGCGCGCGACACCTCACGGAGCAGTTCCGGTCCGGACAGCCCGGCCTCCACAGCCACGATCTCCGTGCGCGGCACCATCACCTGCCCGGCGGTGAGGTCGGCGAAGTCGAAGACGCGGTGGAGCATCTGCTCCTCCTGTTCCTCGAGTACGCCAGCCTCCTGGCTCGCGGTGACCAGCATCTTCAGCTCCTCTTCGGAGTGCACCATCGAGTGCCCCTCTGCGCCGCGCAGCCCGATCGAGCGCACCACGGCGCGCCCCATGCCGTTCAGCAGCCGGATGAACGGCCAGAAGCCCCGCATGAACAGTTCGGTCGGCTTCACCACGGCGAGGGCAGTGGCCTCCGAGCGCTCGAGGGCGATCGTCTTCGGGGCCAGTTCCCCGAGGGTGATGTGCAGGGCGGTGACCAGGGCAAACGCGATCGCGACCGAGATGCTGTGCGCGGTGGCGTCGGCGACGCCGGTGGGGAGGAACCGCACGGCCGGCAGTACCAGCTCGGCGAGGGCCGGCTCACCGATCCAGCCGAGGCCGATGCTGGCCATCGTGATGCCGAGCTGCGTCGCGGCGATGTAGCTGTCGGGGTCGCTGATGGCGCGCCGCACGGCCCGGGCTCCCGAGTGGCCTTCGGCGATCAGCTGGTCGATGCGGGTCTTGCGTACCGTGACGATCGCGAACTCCGCGGCGACGAAGAAGCCGTTCGCGAAGACCAGCGCGAGTACGCCGGCCAACCGCCAGAGGACGTCCGAGAGCGAGTGCTCCATGTACACATTCTAGGTCTGGCCTCGGCCAGCCCTGCCGTGCCGTCACGCCGGCCGGGGGCCGACCCTGCCGTCGCGATCCGCGCGGTTCCTGTCCGAGTGACCCATTCCGGGTCAGGCGCCATCGGCCGCAACGCAGGTATCCTAGCTCGGCCGACCGGGACACCGCGTCGCGCTCCGTTTGGTTCTGGAGGCCGATTGCCATGCTGAGCCGCCGCCTGGTGCTGTTTGCCGGCGCCGCATTCTTTCCGCTTGCGGCCGTCCTGGCGCACCAGCTGTATCAGGACAGGCAGGACTCCGTGGTCGCCGCGCGTGACTCCCTGCTTCGCGCCACGCGTCTCGTCTCGGCACGCCACAGGCAGCTCATCGAGCGCACGGAGGCGATTGCCGCGGTGCTGGCAGCCCTCCCGGTGGTGCGGCGCGGTGACGTGCCGCTGGTGAACGGTGTGTTTGCCGAGGTGGTACGTCAATTTCCCGAGTACCCCAACGTCCGGCTGAGCAGCCTCGATGGCCGCATGCTGGCGAGTGCGCTGCCAGGTGAACCCGCCACCAGCAACGCGAAGCGGGACTGGTTCGAAGAGGTGATCCGGACCTCGAGCTACGCCATGAGCGGCTACTTCATGGGCGTGACCACGGGCCGGCCCGTGGTCGTCCTCGGCTATCCGGTCTTCGGCGACGACCACCGACTGGCGTCGGTGCTCTCCGTCACGATCGACCTGCATGGCCTCGCCGAGGCCTCGGAGCACAGCCTGCCACGCGGCGCGCGGGTCACGGTGATCGGCCGGAGCGGCACGGTGCTGGCGTCCAGCGTGGAGGGCGGGCGTGACAGCTCTCCACCCGTGCACCCCGAACTGCTCCGGGCCGTGCGAACCGGTGCTCCCGAAGGAATCCTGGAAACGGGCGACTCGGGCCGCCCGTGGATCACTGGCTTCGTGTCGTTGCCGGTGGGGGCGGGTTCGGAAGGCATGTCCGTCGCCCTTGCGGTCCCCCGCGACGAACTGCTCGCCCCGGTGAGCCGCGGCATCGTCTTCAGCAGCGCCGGTGCCACGCTTGCGGTGGCGCTGCTCTTCACGTTCGTTGCCGCTGGTGGCCGCCGCCTGTTCGTGTCGCCCGTCCGCGCGCTCGAGGACGTGATGTCCAGGCTTGCGGGTGGGGACCTGCACGCGCGTCCCGATGAGTCGCTCCTGAGGGACACCAGTGAGTTCGGCCGGCTCGCCCGCTCGCTCCACAGCGTGGGTGCGCAGTTCCAGGCGCGCGAGGTGACGCAGGCGGCCGAGCGCGAGCGCCTGCGCGCCATCTTCGACGCGTTCTTTGGCTTCGCGACCCTGCTCTCACCCGACGGGCTGATACAGGAAATCAATGCGGCCCCGCCCGGCTCGGCGACCCTCGCGCGTGACCAGCTCCTGGGCCGGCCCTTCACGGAGGCCGGTGCCTTGCCGCCTGAGATGTCGGCAGCCGTCAACGGCATGATCGGGCGCGCGGCCGCTGGCGAGGCGGTCCGCGCGGAGATTGGCCCGGTTCACGGCAGCGGACGGCACCGATGGCTCTCGGTGCAGTTCTCGCCGATCCGGGATGGCAGCGGGCGGACCGTCAACGTCGTGGGCTTCGGCATCGACATCACGGAGCGCCGGGAGGCCGAGGACGCCCTCCGCCTGCGTGAGCGCGAACTGGCGGCGATCTACGAGAACAGCCCGCACACCCTCTTCTACCTCGAGGTCGTGCAGGGCGAGCGGTTCCGCGTGCTGTCGGTCAATGCCGCGTTCCTGCGCGCGACCGGGCTGACGTCAGAACAGGTCATCGGCCGCTTCCTCGAAGACGTGGTCCCGGCCCATTCCGTGGACGAAGTGCTCGAACGCTATCGCTCCGCCATCCGGCTGCGGCGGATCGAGCAGTGGGAAGAGGTGTCGGACCATCCCACGGGTCGAAAAGTCGGCCTCGTATCGATAGCCCCCGTGTTCGACCGGGTCGGCGTGTGCACCCACCTGATTGGCAGCGTCTACGACAACACGGCGTTCCGGGCGTCCCAGGATGCGCTGCGCGCCAGCGAGGAACGCCTGCGTCTCGCGCTAAGAGCGGCGCGCCAGGGCTTCTACGACCTGGATCTTCGAACTGGTGACGCCCAGGTCAACGATGACTACGCACTGATGCTCGGGCATGACCCCGCCAGCTTCTCCGAAACCAACGCACGCTGGATGGAGCGCCTGCATCCCGACGACCACGGGCGTGTGATCGCCCAACTGCAGGCCTACCTCACGGGACGGTCATCGTCCTACGAAGTCGAGTTCCGGCAGCGCACGGCGTCCGGGGGGTGGAAGTGGATCCTGTCCGTCGGGGCCATCGCTGCGAGAGGAGCCGACGGAACGCCGACCCGCCTCATCGGTACGCACCTGGACATCACCGCGAGGGTCGATGCCGAACAGGCACTGCGGCAGAGCGAGTCGCGCCTGCGTGAGGCACAGCGCCTGGCGCAGGTGGGCAACTGGGAACTGGACCTCATGACCGGCCAACTGCACTGGTCCGATGAGCTGTTCCGGATCTTCGAAGTGGACCGGTCGTCGTTCAAGGCCTCCTACGAGGCTTTCCTCGACGCCGTGCATCCGGCCGATCGCGCGCGCGTGGACGAGAGCTACATGGCGTCGGTCCGCGACGGCAGGCCCTACCGGCTGACGCACAGGCTGCTGATGCCGGGCGGCCGCGTGAAGTACATCGAAGAGCAGGGTGAGACGGAGTTCAGTCCCACCGGCCGGCCGATCCGGTCGCGCGGGACGGCGCAGGACGTCACGGATCGCATGCGGGTCGAAGAGGCCCTGCGCCTCAGTGAAGCCAACCTGCGGCGGGCGGAGAGCCTCGCCCGCCTCGGGCACTTCGAGTTCGACTTCACGGGCGACAGACCGGTGTGGTCCGAAGGCCTGAGGAGGCTGTGCGGCCATGCGGACGGGGAGGTGCCAGGCGGCGGGTTCTTCGAGCTGGCGCACCCGGACGATCGTGACCGCGTCGTCACTGCCATGCGCCAGGCGCTTGCGCTCGGCCACTCGTGCGAGTGCGACTTCCGCCTGGTCCGGCGGGACGGCGTCACCCTGCACGTGCGGGCGCGGGGCGAGCCCGTCGCCGAGGCGTCGACCGGACGGCTGCGGTTCTTCGGCGCGATGCTGGACATCTCCGGCATGAAGCGCGCCGAGCAGCGCCTGACCGAGTTGAATGCGACCCTCGAGCAGCGCGTCGTCGAGCGGACGCTGGAACTGGAGGCCACCAACCGGGAGCTGGAATCGTTCAGCTATTCGGTCTCGCACGACCTGCGTGCTCCGCTGCGGTCGATCGACGGATTCAGCCTCGCGCTCCTCCAGGACGAGTCGGCCCGGCTGTCGGAGCGTGGGCGCAGCGACCTGCAGCGCATCCGCGGAGCCGCGCAGCGCATGGGCGAACTGGTCGATGCGCTGCTGCGCCTCTCCAGGCTGCTGCGCGAGCCGATGGATCTCGAGGCGGTGGATGTCTCCGCACTGGTGCGCGACGTGGTGGTGGCCCTGGACGAGTCGGCACCCGGTCTGGGCGGCCGCATCAGCGTGGCCGAGGGCCTCGTCGTTCGTGGAGATCGGCGGCTCCTCAGGGCCGTCTTCAGCAACCTGATCGAGAACGCCGTGAAGTTCAGCGCGCACGTACCCGATCCACGCGTGGAGGTCCGCGCCGAGGGCTCCGACGGTCAGCCCGTGATCGTCGTCCGGGACAACGGTGCCGGGTTCGACATGGCCTACGCCGACAAACTCTTCGCGCCATTCGAACGCCTTCACCCGCCTGGGCAGTTCCCAGGCAGCGGCATCGGGCTCACGACGGTGCATCGCATCGTGTCACGCCACGGCGGCCGTGTCTGGGCCCGCAGCCAGCCCGGGCATGGGGCCTCGTTCTTCCTGCAGCTGGCACGCCCATGAGACGGCACATGTCCCACCGTTCGATCCTGATCATCGACGACAACGCAGACGACACGGAGCTGACCCGCCGTGCGCTGCACCTCAGCTTTGCGGCGGCCGAGATCATGGTGATGGACGATGCCGTGCAGGCGCTGGCATGGCTGACCGGAGCCGAACCGCCCGAACCGCTTCCTGCGCTCGTGCTGCTGGACATCAAGATGCCGCGCATGGACGGTGTCGAGGTCGTTCGCCGTCTCCGCGCCCACCCGCAGACCTGCCTGCTTCCGGTGGTGCTCCTGACGTCCTCAGTGGAGGAGCGCGACATCATGGCGGGCTACGCAGCAGGCGCCAACGCCTACGTTCGGAAGCCGATCACGTCGGAGCGGTTCACTGATGCGATACGGGCCGTCGCCACGTTCTGGCTCGGGCACAACGAACTGCCCACGGGCGCTCCCCCGAGGGACCGGTGAGCGTACCCCTGCGGCTCCTGCTGGTCGAGGACAACGCGGATGACGCCGAACTCGTCACCCGTGGCCTCCGCAAAGCCGGGCTCGACGTCCTGATCCACAGGGTCGACACCGCGGCCGAGTTCGCCGGCTGCCTCGACCAGGGGACCTGGGACATCGTCATCTGCGATCACGTCGTGCCCGGATTCGGCTCTGCGCGGGCGCTCGGCATGCTTCGCGCACGGGATGCCGATCTCCCGTTCATCGTCGTGTCTGGCCGGATGGGCGAAGAGGCGGCGGTCGAGGCGCTCACCGCCGGCGCTGACGACTACGTGATGAAGGATCGCCTCGGGCGCCTCCCGGCGGCCGTGACCCGTGCGATCGCGCACCGTGCCCTGCTGCAGCAGCAGCGTCAGCACGCGGAGGCCGTCCAGCGCGCCCGGACGATGGAGGCGCTCGGCACGCTGGCAGCAGGCATTGCGCATGACGTCAACAACATCCTCACTGCGGTCCTCGTGAACGCTCGGCTCGCAGGGGAACAGGACGACGTGAGCCTGGCTCGTGCCCACCTCGAGCAGGTCTGCCTGGCCGCGGAGCGCGGACGGGAACTGGTCACGCGCACGCTGGCGTTCGGCCGGCCTCAGGGCGGCGATCGTGCGCCCGTCCGGCTGGCCGACGTGGTCGGGGAGGTTGCCGCACTGCTGCGGCCCGGCCTGCCCCCGACCGTCGTGCTGCGGACGGAAACGCCGTCCGACGGATCCTGTGTGGTGGCTGATCGCGCGCAGATGTTCCAGGTGGTGATGAACCTCGCGAGCAACGCGGTTCAGGCGATCGAGTCCGGAACCGGAAGCGTGACCCTGGCGCTGAGCGAGGTGACGTTGACCGGGGCACACGCCGCGGCGGGATTACCGCCGGGACGTTATGTACGGCTGACGGTCGCGGACACGGGCACGGGCATGACTGCGGCCACGGCCGCGCGTGTCTTCGAACCGTTCTTCACGACCCGGGCCATGGGGCAGGGCACCGGCCTTGGTCTGTCCACCGTCCATCAGCTCGTCTGCCAGCACGCGGGCACGGTGACGGTCGAGAGCGAGCCGGGTCGCGGTGCGACGTTCCGCGTGTTCCTGCCGGCGGGACCGCTGGTGCTCCGGCCCGACGTGGTGACGGAACCGGCGGCGGTAGGCGACATCCCCGGTGGTTCCGGACACATCCTGTACGTCGAGGACGAGGTGCTCGTCGCGCTGGCGACCACCCGTTATCTGCGGAGCCTTGGGTACCAGGTGACCGACGCGCCCTCGGGCGGCGCCGCGATCGACCGAGTCCTGACCGGGCAGGAGCCCTACGACATGCTGCTCACGGACCAGCACCTGCCGGAGATGAGCGGCCTCGAACTCGCGCGGAGGATGGCCAGCCTTCGGCCCGGCCTGCCGGTCCTCGTCGCGTCGGGGCTGCACCCGGGTGAGCAGCAGCTCGCCGAGGCCAACGTGCGGCACTGGCTGGCAAAGCCCTACACCGACAGGGCGCTCGCCCGCGCCGTCGCGCGCACGCTCGCCACCCGTGACGATCCCGCCGCAGGGGCGTGAACGTTCAGCCCTTGCGATTCGAAAAGAAGTGCGCGTCGACGAAGGTGTCGATCTGCGTCTGGGCCTGCACGTCGACCACCTCGAACTGGATGCCCATCCCCACGCGGCGGTGGCTCCACGCGACCCGGCCGTCGGCCTCGGTGTCGGTGGCGGCGCCTGGCAACCTGAACCGGACCTTCACGCGGGTCCCGGCATCGAGCGGGCTCGTCGTGCGGATCGCCAGGCCGCCGTGGCTCACGTTCAGCGTGAGGGCCGCGGCAATCGTGTTCCCGAAACGGTACTGCACCGGGATGCCGATGGCCATGCGCGGGCTGGTGCGCCGGTTGAAGTTGTCCGGAAACAGGTGCGGGGAGATCGACGGGACGATGTGCTGCGGTGCGCTGTACTCGTTGATGTACCCGGCGATGCGCATGCCCGCGAGTTCGCGGACCTCCTCGGCGCTGCCGATCGTGCCGCTGAACACCAGGATGGGCAGCTGCCCGTCCATGTCGAGCTTGCGCACGGCGCCGACGAGTCCGGTGCCGCTCGAGTCCGACAGGCGCAGGTCGAGCAGCAACAGGTCGACCCCGTCCAGTCCGGACCTCAGGTGGGCCAGCAGTTCCTGCGCGGTGCGGATCGTCACCACGCGATGGCCGGCCTGCTCGATGGCCGCCTTGAACCGGTCGCGCACGAACGCCGTATCGTCTGCGACGAGGACGGTCTTGGTCGTGCCGGCAAGGCTGGGCATCGGGTGAAAACGCGCGGGGCGTTCGGCTATACTTTTCTTCTTATCGCAAGCGCGTCCGGCGGATTCTGGCACGTTGCACCATGAATTGCCAACGACCGCTGCTCCTGACGAGGATTGTATGGCGACCTGCCCTGAGTGCGATGCGGAAGTCGAAGTTGATGAGACCGATGCCGATCTCGGCGATGAAGTGAGCTGTTCCGAGTGCGGCCAGACTCTCGTCGTGAGCAACACCGATCCGCTGGAACTCGACTTCGCACCCGAGGATGACGACGAGGAAGACGAAGACGACGAGGACCTCGAGGACGAGGACGACGAGCTCGACGACGAGGACGAGGACGAGGACGACGGGGCGGACTGGGAAGAGGAATGATCGAGAAGGAGCGGGCCCTTCGGGAGACGCTCTCCTCCCTCGGGTCCGTCATCGTCGCCTACAGCGGCGGCGTGGACAGCGCGTACCTGGCCTGGGTGGCCAACGACATCCTCGGCGCACGCGCGGTCGCCATCACGGCCGACAGCCCCAGCTATCCTGAGCGCCATCGACGGATGGCGGTGCAGGTTGCGGGGCAGTTCGGCCTGCGTCACGAGATCATCCACACCAACGAGCTCGAGCGTCCCGAGTACCGCGCGAACCCAGCCAACCGCTGCTATTACTGCAAGCACGAGCTCTACACGCACCTGACGCGCATCGCCGCCGAGCGCGGCGCGGTCGTGGTCGACGGCAACAATGCCGACGATCGCGGGGACTACCGGCCCGGTCGACAGGCCGCGCGCGAGTTCGGCGTCCGCAGCCCGCTGGACGAATCGGGCCTGGGCAAGCAGGAGATTCGCGAGCTGGCGCGTCGGGCGGGGCTGCCCGTGTGGGACGAGCCGGCATCCGCCTGCCTGTCGTCCCGCATTCCGTATCACTCGGAAGTGACCGACGGGAAGCTGCGGACCATCGAGCAGGCGGAGAACATCCTCCGTGCGCACGGCTTCCAGGTGTGTCGGGTGCGGCACCACGACGACCTGGCTCGCATCGAGCTGGGACGCCAGGAGCTGGCCCGTGCGCTGGAGCCGGCCACGAGCGCGCTGCTCGTGCGCGAACTGAAGGCCCTCGGCTACCGTTACGTCACGATCGACCTCCAGGGTTATCGCACAGGCAGCCTCAACGAAGGCCTGCTCCTCCGACCCGCGTGACCCGATCGCAGCGACTGACGGCTGGTGTGCTCGGCGCGCTGTTCATCGCGCTGCACCTCCCATTCCTCCCGCCGACGCTCGAGGATCTCGACTCGATCAACTTCGCGCTCGGCATCCGCGACTACGACATCTCCCAGCACCAGCCGCATCCCCCCGGGTATCCGCTGTACATCGGCGTGGCCAGGCTGCTGCACGCCGTCGGGCTGTCGGAGGTGCAGGCGCTCAGCCTGCCCGGCGTGATCGCGGGCGGACTGGCCCTGCTGGCCCTGATGCGGCTGTTCGCGGCGCTCGACCGTGACCGGGGCGAGAGCCCGTTCACGTGGCTCGCGGTGATCGTGGTGGCCGCCAGCCCGCTCTACTGGTTCACCGCGGCCAGGCCGCTGAGCGACGTCACCGGCCTGGCGGCATCGGTTGGCGTGCAGGCGCTGATCGTCACCGCGTCGGGTGTACCCGGGGTGGTCGTTGCCGCGTTCCTGGCCGCCTTCGCGGCCGGCATCCGTTCGCAGGTGGTGTGGCTCACGCTGCCGCTGCTGGCCCTCGCGGTGCTCCGGCTGCCAGCGGCCGAGCGTGCGCGCGGCATGGTGCGGGCGTTTGCGGCCTACGCTGCGGGCGGACTCGCGTGGTTCGTGCCGCTCGTCATCGTGTCGGGCGGGCCCGCGGCGTACCTGCGGGTCTTCTACAGCCAGGGGGCGGAAGACCTGAGCGGCGTGGCGATGCTCGCCACCACGCCAACCGTGCGGCAGGCGCTCCTCGCGATCGAGTACCACCTGCTCGGACCCTGGGGTGAGATAGCCGTGGCCGTGCCGGTGCTGCTGCTCGCGGCAGCCGGGCTCGTGGTGATGGGCCTCCGCGCGCGCGCCGCGCTCGTGACCCTGGTGGTGGCCTACGGCCCCTATCTCGCCTTCGACCTGCTCTTCCAGGAGACGATCACCACCCGTTACGCCCTGCCGCTCGTGGTCCCGATGGGCTACCTTGCGGTGCGCGGAGCTGCGCTGTTGCCGCGATCCGTGGCGGTGGTGGCCTCGCTCGGACTGATTGCGGGCAGCGCCTCCGTCAGCGACCGGGCGATGTTCGGCTTCGCGTCGATGGATGCGCCCGCGTTCCGCATGCTGGCCGACATGGCCGCTGCCGCGCAGCCCGAGGGGGCTGCCGTGCCGACCACCCCTGTCCTCGCGATGCACCGCCGCGGCTACTTCGACCTGCGCCGGCCGTTCCAGTGGGTGGGCGACCGGCTGCCGCAGTTCTCCCAGCGCCTGGCGACGCCGCCCAAGCACGAATGGCTGGAAGTGGTGAAGTACTGGAATGCGGGCGGACGCGAGCCGGTGTGGTTCATCGCCGATCCACCGCGCAGCGACCTGGCGCTCTTCAAGTACGCCGATCGCCCCGTCTTCTATCGGTGGCCCTTTGCGCCGACCGTCCTGCTCGGTGGCGCACGCCCGAACGAGATGGACTGGCACGTCATCCAGTCGCCAGACTGGTACCTCGGCGAGGGATGGGCCATCACGCCCGAGACGGCCGGCACCGCACGCGAGGACCGGAAGGGACCGGGTTACGGCCCCATCTCCGGGTGGGTGCGACGGCATGCGCAGCCTGTGACGTTGATGATCGGGGGCCGGAACCTTGCCGACGGCGGGCCGAACGCGACCCTGCACGTCGAGGTCGACGGACAGGCCGTGCTCGACGAGTCGGTCCCCCCGGGTTTCTTCCTGCGGATGATTCCGCTCCGCGACACCGCCGGCTCGGGCGACTACGCCACCGTCACCATTGCCTCCGACAACCCGCAGCTCGCCATCGAGCAGTTCGATGCCCAGCCCGCAGGTCGGGTCATCTACGGGTACGGCGAGGGATGGAACGAGCAGGAGTACAACCCGCGGACCGGTGCCCTGTGGCGCTGGGCGTCGGACCGCTCGGTGATCCGCGTGAGGGCGGAGGGGCACGGCCTGGCGCTGTCCCTCCGTGGTGAGATCGAGGAGGCGTCGGCGTCGACGGTGACCATCAGGGCCGGGGAGACGGTGGTGGCCACCGTCCCCGTGGAGCAGGCGTTCTCCACGACCGTGATGATCCCCGGCACGCAACTCACCGCCCCGGAGACCGTGCTCACCATCGAGAGCAGCCACTTCTACGTGCCGGCCGAGACCCAGTGGCGATCGCACGACCGGCGCAGGCTCGGGCTCAAGTTGTACGAGCTGACGCTGGCGCCGATCTCGTGAGCCTCGGATCAGAGATCCTCGGGCTGCAATCTGCGATCTCAGATCTGGATGCGGAGAGCTCAGGCCGGTTTGCGCGCGAGGCAGAGGAGCGAACTGCCGAACGGATTGTCGAGGCCCGCGCGGACCCAGCGGCTTTCCATCAGCAGAGCCGCTGTCAATAGGGTATTGACCGGAGCTGGAGGGACCGCGATCTCCTGATCGGCCTCCTGCTCGGCGGAAAGCCCGCGAAATCGCTGCACCGCCCTCGCGAATGCCATGGGTGGGAAGAGCACGGCGTTCGTATACGTGATACGTTCAACGCGGAATCCTGCGCCCGACAGGAGGCTGGACAGGCTCCTTCGGCTGTACCGCCGGAGTTCGTGGCTGAGCACGGAGTGGTCGCCCCGCAGCATCTCCATGGCGGCGACGTTGACGATCAGCCACGCGCCCGGGCGGGCGACGCGGAACATCTCGCGTGCGGCCGCGGCCTCGACGGCGTCCGGCAGGGAATACAGAACATCGAAGGAAGTGACGATATCGAAGGAGGCGTCCCGGAAGGGGATGGCACCAATCGACGCGCGGGCGAGCCGCGTGCGACCGGACTGGCGGCCGAACGCGAGGCCGCTGGCTGTCAGGTCGAACCCGAAGGCTCGACCGTGGCGTCCGAGGAGATCGAGATTGTTGCCGGTGCCGCACCCGCAATCGAGCAGGCGCAATCCCTGACGGCCTGCGGCGGCACGTTCCAGCAGCGGACCCACGAACGCACGAAAGCCCCGAAACCAGAAATGGCGTTGTTCTGCGAGGGCCGTCGCACGCAGCAGATGGTCCATCGCAGGCATTGTAGTCTCAGGAACAATTGACACCCGCGCGTACGCTTTGTAAGCTGCGACTCTCCACCAGGAGTGTGACGATGACCCGGAAGCACGTTTGGATGACAGCACTGGCGCTGACCACGGTGATGACCGTGGGTGCGTGCGCCAAGAAGGTTCCGCCCCCGGCGCCAGCCCCGCCGCCACCACCGGCTGCTCCGGCACCGCCGCCACCGCCGCCACCACCGCCGCCACCGCCGCCGCCACCACCGCCGCGGCAGCTGACCGAGGACGAGATCTTCGCGCAGAAGTCGCTCGATCAGCTCAATGCCGAGCGTCCGCTCGGTGATGTGTTCTTCGATCTCGACGAATCGACGATTCGCGACGACGCGAGGGGCTCGCTCCAGCGCAACGCAGACTGGATGAAGCGCTGGACCAGCACCTCGATCACGGTCGAGGGGCACTGCGACTCGCGTGGCAGCTCCGAGTACAACCTGGCGCTGGGCACGCGGCGCGCCAACGCTGTCAAGGACTACCTGGTGAGCCTCGGCGTCTCGGCCAACCGCGTCACCGTGATCAGCAAGGGCAAGGAACAGCCCTTCTGCACCACGGAGGACGAGTCCTGCTGGTCGCAGAACCGTCGCGGTCACTTCATCATCACGGCGAAGTAGGCCAGGACGGCCGGGAGCCTGCAAAGGCACCGGTCGCTCCCATCACACAACAAAAGGCCGGTCGGGGAACTCCCCCGACCGGCCTTTTCATTTCCCGGCGGTCCTGGCGCTCCTGGCCGTCCCGGCCTAGCCCTTCCCGCACGCCTCCGCGATCGCCTGCGCGGCCGCGCGTGGATCCGGTGCGGCGATGATCGGGCGTCCCACCACGATGTAGCTCGCGCCAGCCGTGAGGGCGCCCGCCGCCGATGCCGTGCGGTTCTGGTCTCCCTTCGCATCCGAGGCACCGCGGATACCCGGTGTGACCACGGCAAAGCGCGGGTCGCATGCTTCCCGGATGAGGCCGATCTCCTGCGGGGAGGCGACCACACCGTCGAGTCCCGCTTCCTGCGCGAGCAGTGCCAGCCTCCGCACCTGATCCGGGATCGGCGTGGTGACGCCGGTCGCGGCGAGCCCTTCCTGGCTGAAGCTGGTGAGGACGGTGACGGCGATGACAAGGGGAGGGCCGGCCGACGCCTTCGTCGCTTCCTCGTCTGCAGCCTGCCTGGCGGCGCGCATCATCTCGAGGCCGCCACCGGCGTGCACGTTCACCATCCAGACCCCCAGCCGCGTCGCAGCGGCCACGGCGCCGGCCACCGTGTTCGGGATGTCATGGAACTTGAGGTCGAGGAAGACGCGGTCGCCCTTGCCGACCAGTTCCTGCACGAACGAGGGACCGTTGGCGGTGAACAGGCGGCTGCCGATCTTGAAGCCTCCCACCCAGCCGCGGAGCCGATCGGCCAGGTGCCTGGCCTCTTCGATGGTGTCGACGTCGAGCGCTACGAGAAGTTGATCCATCAGTGCCTGTCCATGTCGACCGAGCCGATCAGCTCGGCGACCGATGCGATGCCGTGCCGCTGCAGGTAGTCGGTGATGCCGTCGATCACCTTGTTCCACACCAGCGGGTCCACGAAGTTGGCGGTGCCCACCTGCACCGCGGTGGCGCCCGCGATGATGAACTCCAGCGCGTCACGCGCGTCCATGATGCCGCCCATGCCGACGACCGGGATGCGCACGGCCTGGCGGCACTCGTACACCATGCGCACGGCGATCGGCCTGATGGCCGGCCCGCTGAGGCCGCCCATGCCGTTCGAGATCTTCGGGCGCCGGCTCTCCACGTCGATCGCCAGCGCCAGGAAGGTGTTCACCAGCGACACGGCATCGGCGCCGGCCTCCTCCGCCGACCGCGCGAAGGAGGCGGGATCCGTCACGTTGGGGGTGAGCTTGGGAATGATTGGCAGCGACGTCACCTTGCGGACGGCGCTCACCACGTCGTGCGTGCCGCCCAGGCTGCACCCGAACTGGATGCCCCCCTCCTTGATGTTCGGGCACGAGATGTTCAGCTCCAGCGCGTGCACCCCCTCGGCGTCCGACAGGATGCGCGACACCTCGGCGTATTCCTCGACGCTCGTGCCGCAGACGTTGACCACGACGACGGCGCGGCGCTCGCGCAGTTCGGGCAGCTTCTCGGCCACGAACCGGTGCACCCCGATGCCCTGCAGGCCGATGGCGTTGATCATCCCGGCCGGCGTCTCGACGATGCGGGGCGCGGGGTGTCCCTGGCGTTCCTTCAGGAACAGGCCCTTCACGACCACGGCCCCAAGGGAGGCGAGGTCGATCATCCCGGCATACTCGACGCCGTAGCCGAAGCAGCCGCTGGCCGACATGACCGGATTGGCCAGGGTCAGCGATCCGATCCGGACCGAGAGGTCCACCGGCGTGTCCGAGCCCTGCGTGCTATTCCCTGCGTGCTGGTTCATGTGGCGATCAATCCCAGGCAATCTGCGCGGCATCGAGGACCGGGCCCGCGATGCAGGACCGCACGTGGTGGATACCGCCCGACCCGTCCTTCATCGGGACGATGCAGGAGTAACAGCCGCCCATGCCGCAACCCATGATCCGCTCCACCGACACCTCGCAGCGCCGGCCGTACCGCGCCGCTGTGTGTGCCGTGGCTTCCAGCATGCCCTCCGGGCCGCACGCATAGATCGTCAGGTCCTGCGCCTCACGTCGGGCAGCCAGCGCCCGGTCGAGCGGTGCGATCACGCGCCCCTGCTCGCCGAGGCTTCCGTCTTCCGTGGTCAGCACCAGTTCGACCCCGAGCTCCCTGAAGTAGTCCAGGTAGAACAGTTCGATGCCTCGCCGTGCTCCATAGAACAGCGTGGTCTTCACCTGCCGGCGGACGAGGGCCTGGGCGAGTGTCCAGAACGGAGCCAGCCCGACACCGCCGGCCACCATCCATCCCTCGGCCGGGGCGTCCACGAGTGTGAACGGACGTCCGAGCGGGCCGAGGCAGGCGACCACGTCGCCGACGCGCGCGTCGTACAGCAGGCGGGTGGAGGGACCGATGCGCTTGACGAGGATCGAGATGCCGGTCGGACGTCCGTCCGCATCGCGCAGGATCTCGAAGACGGAGAACGGGCGACGGAGCAGCGGGTCGTGACCGTGGGCCAGCTTCACCATCACGAACTGGCCTGGTACGGCGGCTTCCGCAATGGCCGGCGCGTCGAGGGCCAGCACGTTGTAGTCGTCTGAAAGCCGGGTGTTCGCGATCACCGCGGCAGCTGCATCGACGGGCATCACGGCAGTATACCAACCACCGGAATTGCTGATTTCGGATTGCTGATTGCTGATCTGGACTTGCTGGTTGGGAGTGCTGATTGCCGATCCCGGATTGCCGGGTGCCGAGTCCGGACGGATCCAGATCGCAGCCGCGCTCCGAACGCGATGTCCGTTCTGCCTTCAGCAATCAGCAATCTGCAATCCCCAATTCAGCTATACTCATCCCCGTCTTCTTTAACGCGGCCCTGTGAGGCGGCGAAGAGGTGCTCATGTCCTGGTCCGAACGCCTTCCCTGGCGGGCTTCTCCGCCGCTCATCCTCGACAGTCCTGGTCGGACGCCGGGTTCCGCCCGGGTATCGCCGCGTCCATCGGCGGAAAGGCCGGCTTCCGCATGCCCGTAGTGCTCGACGGCAACCGCATCAGCCGCACCCTCACCCGCATCGCCCACGAGATCGTGGAGCGCAGCCGCGGCGTCGAGGAGCTGGCGTTCGTCGGCATCCAGCGCCGCGGCGTGCCGCTCGCCCGCCGGCTGGCCGGGATGGTGGGCGAGATCGCCGGGCACGACGTGCCGGTGGGCGCACTCGACATCACGCTGTATCGCGACGACCTCATGCGTCACTCGATCGGCGCCCAGCCGGTCGTGGGGCAGACCAACATCAAGTTCTCCATCGACGACCGGCGGATCCTGCTGGTCGACGATGTGCTGTATACGGGGCGCACGATCCGCGCGGCGCTGGACGCGCTGCTCGAGTTCGGGCGCCCGAAGTCCATCCAGCTGGTCGTGCTGGTCGACCGCGGCCACCGCGAGCTGCCCATCAAGGCGGACTACGTGGGCAAGAACCTCCCGACCTCGCTCTCACAGAGCGTGCAGGTGAGGCTCACGGAAGTCGACGGCCGTGACGAAGTGGAGATCCAGGAATGAAGAAGGATCTGCTGGGCATCGACGACCTCTCGGCCGACGAGATCTACCGCGTGCTCGACACGGCGGTGGCGATGCGGGAGATTGGCGAGCGCCCCATCAAGAAGGTCCCCACGCTCCGCGGGAAGACGGTGGTGAACCTCTTCTACGAGCCGAGCACCCGCACGCGCACCTCCTTCGAGATCGCCGAGAAGCGTCTGAGTGCCGACACCCTGAACATCGCGGTGCAGGCCTCGAGCGTGCTGAAGGGGGAGACGCTGGCCGACACGGCGATGAACATCGAGGCGATGTCACCCGACATGATCGTGCTGCGGCACGCCTCGTCGGGAGCGTGCCACCTCCTGTCGCGGATCTGCCGCTCGCGGATCATCAACGCGGGTGACGGCCTGCACGAGCACCCGACGCAGGCGCTGCTCGATGCGTTCACCATCCAGCAGCACAAGCAGCGGATTGCCGGCCTCAAGGTGGCGATCGTCGGCGACCTGCTGCACTCGCGGGTGCTCCGCTCCAACGTGCTGCTGCTGACCAAGCTGGGCGCACACGTGTTCGTGAGCGGCCCCCCCACCCTGGTGCCCAGGGGGATCGAGCAACTCGGCGTCACCGTCGCCCGGACGGTGGACGAGGCGGTGCGGGATGCCGACGTGGTGATGATGCTCCGCATCCAGCAGGAGCGCATGCAGGGCGCCTACTTCCCGTCCGTGCGCGAGTACTTCAACCTGTTCGGGATGACCGAGGCGCGCGTGCGCCTGGCTCAGCCCGACGTCATCATCATGCACCCCGGCCCGATGAACCGGGGCGTCGAGATCGCATCAGAGGTGGCCGACGGCCCCTATTCCGTGATCCTCGAGCAGGTCGCCAACGGCGTGGCCGTCCGGATGGCAGTCCTCTATCTTCTGGCCGGCGGAGTGGAACATGAAGCGGCTGCTTAAGGGGGGACGGGTCGTCGACCCGGCCAATGGGCGCGACGGCATCTACGACATCCTCGTCGACGGGGACCGCATTGCGGCGGTCGGTCCCAACCTGCCCGCGGGTGACGGCACCATCGTCGTCTCGAT
>JBFWPN010000016.1:0-92497 GCA_050249955.1 Vicinamibacterales bacterium | reverse complement strand
CTGCCGAGGCTGAGGGCTGCGGCCAGGAACCACCTCAACACATCAGAACTTCCACTGCGCGGACAGGCGGATGAGCCTGGGCTGCAGGATCTGCTGCGGGCGATCCAGCGTGGCCCCGAACGCCTGGTTCCGCTGCAGCACGACGTTGCTGTTCAGCGCGTTGAACATGTCGAGCGACGCCTCGACGCGGTGCTTGCCGAAGGTGAGCACGCGGCGCAGGCTGGCGTCCACCTGCGTCCAGCGATCCAGGAACTTCTGGCCGGCGGGAATGAGCGGCACCGTGACCGGCTGCGTACGGCCGCCGGGGAACAGGTTGGCAGGCACGGCCCAGCTCACCGTCAGGGGATTCCCGGCATAGCTCTGAAGGCTGACACCGAGCAGCAGGTTCCAGGGCAGCGGGGCCGACCCGGCCAGCTTGAAGCTGTGGCGGAAGGGCATGCCGAGCTTGCTCTGGTCGCAGAAGATGTACGTGTTCGGGTCGTCGCCGTCACAGGTCACCACGATGTCCTTGTCCACCCACCACCCGCCGAACATGCTGGCGCCCCGCGGCAACCGCGCATTGAACGAGGCCTCGAGCCCCTGGTACTCCCGCCGGTTCAGGTCGCGGTTGGTGGCGGTCGTGTCCAGCGTGTCGTTCTGCCCCAGCTTCGCGCGGTTCAGATTGTAGATGGTCATCGGCTCGTTGGTGAGCGGGTTCGTCACCTGGACCGCCGCGTAGTCGGACGGCGCGATGAGCAGGTTGTCGGTCTTCGAGAAGTCGAAGAAGCTCCGCTTGTACCACGCGCCCGACACCGAGAGATTGGACAGCAGCTGATGGTCGATGCCGACGTTGTACTCGATGTTCGACGGACGCTTCAGGTCGGGGTCCTTGCGGCGCTCGGGCCTGAGACCGAAGCGGCTGTTCGAGCTCGGACCGATCTCGTTGTCCTGTGCGATGTCGTCGCCGTTCAGGTCGGTCCAGTTGCGCGTGTCGGTCTGGTTCGTGAGCGGGCGATAGAAGCTGTACTGGTTGGTCACGCTCGCGTAGTACTTGCTGACGGCGAACTTCACGGCGGTCCGGGAGTCGCCGGTGACGTCGTAGGCCACGCCGAAGCGCGGCGCCACGTTCTTCCAGTTCAGCAGGTCCGGGATGCCCTCGAAGGACCGGGCGGGCACGAAGCGGCCCGCAGGCGCCACGCCCGGATCGACCGACTCATGCAGGTAGTAGTAGCGGATGCCCGGGTTCACCGTCAGCCGCTTGTAGCGCCACGAGTCCTGTGCGTAGATGCCCATGTCGGGGTTCAGGTGCAGCATGCCTTCCCGGGCGTAGAGCGGTGCGTTCCGCACGAGCACCGAGTCGGGCACGCCGTTCCGGTAGCGCTGCACCAGGTCGGCGTTCGAGGCGGTGACGACGCTGTTCACGCCGTAGCGTGACTGGAGGCCCACCTTGAAGTTGTGGGCGCCCGTGACGTAGGTGGCCGACGCCACCCAGGTGAAGAGCTGCTCGATCGTGTAGGTCTCGCCCTGGCTCGCGTTCCTGGTCGTGCCGAGCACGAGGTCGACGCGTGATGCTCCGGCATACCACCCTGGCGTCCCGCGCTCCTGGCGCACGCCTGGCTGGTAGGTGCCGGTGTTGCGGCTCTGCACGCTGGCGCCCCACCCGGCCTCGAGCATCAGGCGGTTGGTGACCGGCGAGCTCCACTTGACGGCACCGGTGTAGTAGAGCACCGGTGTGCGGCCGCCGGCTGCCCTGCTGGGTTCGACACCCGGGCCGAACTCGCGATCGAGCGCCTTGAACGCGCGGTCCTTGTACACGGTCAGCTTGTTGCGCGGCGTGAGCTGCATCGTGAGGCGGCCGGTGTAGTTGTAGACCGTCTGGTCGAAGATGCCGGGGCTGCCGTCGGGCATGAAGCTGTTCGCCACGATGTTGCGGTTGCCGACGTCGCGGAAGCCGGCGTAGAACCAGGCGCGATCGCGCTTGATCGGGCCGCCGACGCTGATGCCGAGGTCCCACAGCTTCTGCACCTTGTCACCGGAAGTGACGCCGAGCTGCCGCAGTTCGTCGTTCAGGTTGTCGCTCTGCAGCCCCTGTGAGGCCCATCCAAAGAACGTCTGCCCGCTCAGCTGGTTGCCGCCGTCGCGCGGAATCAGGTTGACGCGCACGCCGCCGGTGGCCACTTCCGCGCCGAGGCTTGCGGTCTGCACCGTCACCTCCTGCCACATGCCCTCGTTGTGGTTCGGCTGCACGTCGCCCCACGAGTTCATGCTGATGCCGTCCACCTCGATGGTGGAGTCGGCGCTGACCGAGCCGTGCACGGTGAGGCGCTGCTGCGAGCCGCTGCGCGCACCGCCGACGTTGGACTCGCTGACCCGCACGCCTGGCACCAGCGCGCTCTCCGCGGCGTATGTGCGACCGGTGGGCACCGAGTCGAGCACGGCGCGCGGCAGCACGGCCGACTTCTGCGTGCTCTGCACGTCGACCAGCGGGGCGCCGCCCGAGACCGTGATCGTCTCCTCGAGGCCGCCGACGCTCATCTCGGCGTTCACGGTGGCGACGAAGTTGGAGGGCAGCTCGACACCGTCGCGGAGCACGGTGCGGAACCCGGGCAGCGTGAAGGTCACGGCGTAGGTGCCGGGGCGCAGGTCGACCAGGCGGTAGAGCCCCTGCGCGTCGGTGGTGATCGAGCGGACCTTCTCGATGAGGGCCGGGCTCGCCGCCTCGACGGTGACGCCGGGCAGCACGGCGCCGCTGGCGTCGGTGACCACCCCGGAAATCGCACTCTGCGCCCGGGCCACGCCCGGCAGCCACAGCACGCCGATGACGAACACTGCAAACAGCCACTTGCTGAGTCGAATCATGTACGCGTTCTCCACAAACCGGATCGAAGATGCCGGCGTCCCTGGCCGGGACGTGCCGCTGAGACTGGCGGGGCGTGGTGCCGCCGCCGCGCATCCGCCGAGCGCGGAGCAACCCTGCCCGCGCGCATGCGCGCGCGGACCCGGGGAAGGCTGGTCTAGAAGTCGATCTGCGTCCCGAACTTGATCACGCGACCCGGCAGGATGCCCGTGGGCCGGAGCCACTGCGGGCCGAAGCGGGTATTCAAGCCGGTGACGGCGCTCGCATTGAGCGCGTTGTAGACGTCGAACTGGGCCTGGAGCCGGTACCGGCCCACGGTGAACTGACGGGTCAGACGCCAGTCCACCTGCGTGATGCGCTTCTCGAACATGGTCCTGGGCCGGATGAGATCCACGGTGACGGTGGCGTTCGCACCAGCCGACAGGTTCCGGCCGAGCGACGGGACCACCTGCGCATTCGGAACCGACAGCTGGGCCGTAATCTCGGGGCCAGGAATGTTCTGGAACGTGGCGCTCGTCCGCAGGCTCCACGGGAGCGTGTAGCTGCCGACGAACTTGACCTGCGTGCCCGATGCCCACGATGGGGTGACGTCGCAGAAGCCGGGAGCCCTCGGCAGCGTCGACCCGGCCACACTGCCGGGCAGGCCGCTCGGCGACAGATCCAGGTTGGGCTGGTTGTTGGCGTAGCAGCTGTTCGTGGTGGTCCGACCGACGGTGAGTCCTCCCTGGAGGAACGATCCCGGAGTGGGACGCGCGTTCAGGTTCACGTCCACGCCGTTGTAGACCTCTTTCTGCGTGCCGTACTGGCTCGCGAAGCCGACCCGGTTCGTCACCTGGCCGAACCTGGACGGCGTGATGTCGTAGAAGCCGCACACCTGGTTACCCCCGCCGTTCGGCAGTCGTGAATCGGAGGGCGCGGTCACGCAGTAGGGGTCGTAGTCCGACGCCGTCACCGCCACGTTGTTGCCCACGTACTGGCCGCGGAACCAGTGGCGGAAGTAGGCGATGTCGACACTCATCCCGGGCGTGATCTCCTGCTGGACGCCGAACATGCCTTCCCAGTCATACGGCCGTTTCTGGAAGCCCCGCAACGTGTCCTGTTCGTAGACCGTCGCGCTCGGGTTGTTGCGGCCGAAGTTGCGGTTCGAGATGGCCCCGCACTCGCCGTTCGCGTCGAGGTTCCTGAAGTCGCATTCCGGATTGAAGTTCCCGTTGAGATCCGTCCACGCGCGCGACGCGCTGATCACGGACGTCACGATCGGGTTGGCGAGGTTGGCGAGCCCGGCGGTCTGGCTCGCCACGTACCGGTTGAGGCTGGCCTTCACTGCCGTCTTGCCGTTCCCGAACAGGTCGTATGACACGCCCATGCGCGGGGACAGGTCGCCCCAGTTCGGGACGTTCTTCACCGGGCTGAAGTCGCGCGCCCCGACGAACTCCACCGCTGGCAGGTGCTGCTCGGGGATGTAGGCGTTCAGGTAGTCGAAGCGCAACCCGTAGTTGAGCGTGAGCCGCCGGATAGTCCACTGGTCCTGCGCGAAGATGGAGGGCGACGGCGTCAGCTTCTCCACGGTCGTCCACGGGGCGGCCCACACGGTCAGTGAACGGGGTACGCCGTTGAGCACCTGGGCGAAGAGGTTGCGATTCACATAGCTGTAACGCCTGTGCACCCCCTCGATCATCTGGAGCCCCACCTTGATGGCGTGCGCACCGGTCACGTACGACAGCGTTACCTTCTGGTTCCAGGCGTCGCTGACGTCCTCGAACATCGCTCGATTGGACATCGCGGCGTAGCGCAGCCCGGTCGACTGCTCCTGGAAGGCCAGCGTGGTCGGCAGCACTTCTGGCTGCCGGTCGGCGGTGAAGCTCGAGATGTACGCCGTGTTGCCGGCCTCCAGGAGCAGCCTGCTGGTGATCGGCCAGTTCCAGGAGACCTGCGTGAAGTAGTTGCGCGGTGTCACCAGGCGCTCGGTCGCCTCCGGTGCCGTGGTCGGGCTCAGGTTGCGCCGCTCGACGTTGCGCTGCTGGATGTCGTAGTAGGCGCTGACGCGATGCTTCTGCGACAGCTGAAAGGTGAGCCGGATGTTCTCGCTGGCGTTCTTGGTGTCGCCGTTCTTGCCGGGTCTCGACGGGTCCGGCGTGTAGAACGGCGTGTTGAGCGTCTTGTTCTCGAAGATGCCTTCGACGTTCGTCCCGTTGCCCCAGTAGCGCACGGCCGTGAAGAACCAGATCCGATCGCGGCGGATCGGGCCGCCGAATGCGGGATTCACGTCCCAGATCTTGTCGATCGTGGTCACGTTGCTCAGCCCGCGGCTGCGCAGGGCATCGGTGAGGTTGCGCGACTGCAGGTCGCCGGGTGCGTAGTTCGCGAACAGCGTGCCCCTGAAGGCGTTGCCCCCCGACTTCGGGATGACGTTGACGAAGACGCCGCTGACCTGGTTCTCGGCACCTCCACCACCCGTCTGGACGCTCATCTCCTCGACGTTGCCGGTGTTGATCATGAAGACGGTGAGGCCGCCGCCGCCGCTGCCGTTCATGTTGTTGTAGCGCATGCCGTCGAAGATGAGCGGCATGTCACCCGGCTTGCTGCCATGGATTGCCAGCGACGCGAAGCGTTCGCCCGCGGTGCCGCCGACGTCGTTGCCGTCGGTGCGCGTCACGCCGGGAATCAGCTGCCCGAGGCTCTGGAAGGTGCGGCCCGATGGCAGCGCATTGATCACCTCGGTGGTGATGGCCCGCTTCTGCACCACGTTCTGCACGTCGACGGTCGGGCCGGCGCTCGAGACCGTGATGGTCTCCTCGAGGCCGCCCACGCGCATCTCGGCGTTCACGTTGGCCGTGAACGCCGCCGTCAGCTCGATGTTCTCGCGCCGGATGGTGCTGAAGCCGGGCAGCGTGAACGTCACCGTGTACATCCCCGGGCGCAGGTCCGTGATGCGGTACTGGCCCTGCTCATCCGTGATGGCCGATCGGACCTTCTCGATGAGCGCCGGACTGGCTGCCTCGACCGTGACACCAGGCAGCACTCCCCCCGTCGCGTCGCGAGCCACGCCGGCGATCGCAGCCGGCGTCCCGCCCTGCGCCGCAACAGTACGCGGCGCGAGCAACAGGCACACGGTGGCTGTGATCACGCCGCACGCAACCGTAAACCGTCCCTTCATCCAGGCCCTCCGGGGTTTCGGGTTGACGTTCTCCTAGCGCAATACGTCGGTGCTTATAACAAAGGCGTTCAATAGGGGTGAATACCGGAATGCAGTTACCGCGTGCGAGTAGTGCGTCGCGCGCAGTCATTTCGATGTCGCGATCCAGTAGGATGCATGCGCGCACAACAGCAGGACTCCGATCTGATGCACGGTTCGCGCGCTCGCCTGGTCGCGATCACACTCGGCGCCCTCCTCGCCGTACACGTCGTGCGCGCGGGCGCGCAGCGCAACGAACGCCCTGCGGCTGACGTTGGCACTCCCACGTTCAACAACGACATTGCGCCGATCATCGGCCGGCACTGCGTGAATTGCCATCGGCCGGGCAGACCCGTGCCGATGACGCTGCGCTCGTACGCGGAGGTCCGCCCCTGGCTCGCCCGCATCCGCGTGGCGATTGAAACGGGGCGAATGCCCCCGTGGTCCGCAGACCCACGATTCGGACACTTCTCGAACGATGCGTCACTCAACGCCGCAGACAGGCAGCGGCTGCTGGCCTGGATCGACGCGGGTGCGCCGGCCGGAGCCGGGCCGCCGGTCGTGATCGCCGCGCCGGACCATGCCTGGACCCACCCCTCCGGCCGCCCGCCGGACCTCGTCGTCGAGCTGCCGGGGCGCATCGGGATTCCGGCGTCCGGCCAGTGGCCCACGTTCAACCTCTACTCGGCACTTCCCGACAGCCTGAGGCAGGGCGACCACTTCGTCGAGGCGGTGCAGTTGCTCCCCGGCAACAGCCGGGTGACACACCATTCGTCACTCTCGACCCGCGTGTTGCCGCCGGGGGTGTCGCTCGGCCGTGCGCACGCCTGGCCCGGTGGACCGCTGCTGGACGGCCTGCCCGTGGTGGCCAACCCGGCGGCGCTCACAGCCGCCACACCGCGGGCCCCAACTGGCGCGGCGGCGTTCTCGAGCGCGGGTACCGCTCACCTGACCTACTACTTTCCCGGCAACGACGGGTTCGTGCTCTTCCCGAGCGGGGCCGGCAAGCGATTGCCGGCATCCGCCCACCTCGAGTGGAGCCTGCACTACGCGCCGTCGGGCACCCCTCAGGAAGACCGACACACGGCCGGGTTGTGGCTGCACCGTAGCCCCCCGTCACACGAGGTGATCACGCTGCGCGTGGGCGACTTCCACATCGTGAACGGCCGCGAGGTGGTGCTGCCCGCGGGGCTGGTCACCAATCCCGGCCACGCCGCCATCGTGGATGTGCCAGACACCTGCGCTGGCAGACCATGCTCCAGGCCGCAGGCGATGCTGCCACGCATCCCGCCTGGCGCCACGAACTGGCGCATCACGGGTATCACGCCGGTGCTGGACGATCTCACCGTGTATTCGCTGAGCCCGCACGGCCACCTGCGCCTGCAGGACATGACCTACGTGGTGACCTATCCCGATGGTCGAGAAGAGACGGCGCTACGCGTGCCGCGATACGACTTCGACTGGCAGTTCGTCTACCGCCTGGCCGAACCGATGAGGGTCCCGGCCGGCAGCACACTGAAGGTGATCGCGCATTACGACAACTCCGGGGCCAACCGCGTGAATCCCGACGCCACCCGCCCGGTGGACTGGTCGGAGCAGAGCACCGACGAGATGTTCAACGGGTTCATCGACCTCTCGATCGATCGGCATCACCTGGACGGCAGAGAAGACGATCGGACCGAGCCGCCTCCCAGCCCGCTCGTCATCGTCACCGGCTGTGCCAGCCGCGAGCGCGATGGGCGATGGGTGCTCGACCGCGCCACGTCCCCGGCTCGAAGCACGGTCGTCCATGCCGATGCGCTCGAGGTGGCGTCGGCGAGGCGCACGCCGGACGAGAACCGCTACCGGCTGCATGGCACCGCAGATTTCGCGCCGGTCGTGGACCTGCTGGCCGCCGGGGATCGGGCGGCGTTCACGACGACAGCCACGGCGAACACGACCCGCGTCCTCGAGCCGGGCCGGAGCGTCGGCGTGAAGGGCGTGCTCGTGGGCGGAGCGGAACCGGCCATCAACCTCGTGTCGGCCTGGCCGGTCGCTGGAGCGTGTGACGCCCGCTAGCTGGCGGCGGACGTCGCGACCACCTTGCCGCCACGAATCGTGCTGACCACTTCTATCGCCTGTCGGCCGGTCCGCGGGTCCTTCGTGCTGTCGAACAGCTGGACGGGACGGTCGACGACCCGGCAGATCGTGACGTCGGCAACCGAGCCTGCGGCCAGCGAGCCGATCTTCGCGCCGCCGAACTTGAGCGCCTGCACCGGACGCACGGTCACGCGCTCCACCACCTGCTCCAGGCTGAGCCCGAGGTACATGAACTTCGCCATCGTGGTCGCGAGATCGATCACGTTGCCGCCGGGTGCGATGTGCGCGCGGTGCAGGTCGGTCGAGATGATGTCCGGATACCATCCGAGCTTCGCGGCCTTCTCGGCCGTCGCCCACAGCAGGTGGCCCCCGTGCGAGAAGTCGGTGGCGATGCCGCGCCTCGGCAGTTCCAGGAACTGCGACATGATGTTGCCGTCGGGCCCGAAGAGGTCGGGACCTGCCCGCGGAGGGTTGAACGGGTGGGTGATCACGTCTCCGGCCTTGAGCATGGAGATCAGCCTCGGATCGCGCGCCCAGTGCATCAGGATGGGGACCCCGGTGGCATCGGACGCGACGCGGCCCCGTCGCAGGATCTCGACATCCTTCTCGGCCGTCTCGTCACGTCCGTCGATGCGCACCTTGATACCCAGGATGCGGTCCTTGTTGGCGTTGATCACGCGGATGGCCGCATCGGGATCGATCAGCTTCGGGTCGATGTAGGACTCGGTCGTCACCACGAAGCCGATCATCGAGATGTTCAGCAGGGCGTAGACGTTCGTCTGCGCGCGCTCGATGATGTGCTTGCGGAAACCCGGAAAGGTCGTGGCGCCGGACGATCCCCCGTCGACCACGGTGGTCACCCCCCTCTGGACACCTGCACCGTCCGCGTCGATCGACGCGATACCGACGCCGTCGAAGACATGGACGTGCATGTCAATCCAGCCTGGCGTGACGACCTGCCCCCCGGCGTCGATGACCTGCCTCGCCTGCGCGCGTGGAATGTCCTGGTCCACGCGGGCAACCGCCGCACCAGTGATGGCGACGTCGCGGACGGCCGAGAGCTTCTGGCCGGCGTCGATCACGCGGCCGCCCTTGATCAGGAGGTCGTAGGTGGGTGCGGGTCCGCCCTGCGGTTGTGAGGCGGTCGCAGTGACCGGTGCGGCAGCCACCAGCGTGCCGCCAACCTGCTTCAGGAACTCGCGTCGGGAACTCATGCGGTCCTCACCTTCTCGCCGGAACTACGGCAACGTATACGCGAGCAGCTCACCCGAGTAGCCAGCCCCACTCACCGCCACGACCACGAACTGGCGGCCGCCGCGCATGTAGGTCATCGGCGATCCGGTCTGCGGCGCCGGCATGTAGACGGCACCCTTCTCCTGGCCCGTCGCCTTGTCGTAGGCGCGAAGCATCGCCCCTCGTGCGCCCGAGGGCGTGGGGCCGAAGCCCCCCTCGCCGGCAATCACGAGCGACTTCGTCACGAGCGTGCCGATTCGGCCCTGACGACCGGTGCGCGGAATGGTCAGCCCCTTCAGCGCGGGATGATTCCGAATGGTGTCCGGCGTCTCGCCGTGCGCAATCTGCCAGGCAATGTCCCCCCTGTTCAGGTCCACCGCCGTGATGCGCCCCCATGGCGGCTTCACCAGCGGCAGGCGCTGCACCGAGAGCGCGCGACCTTCGTCACCGCCACCCGCAGAACCGGCCGGACGCGCGATGCCCTCGACATAGCGCATGTCGCTGCGCTTCGGATCCTGCAGCAGCCCGAGCGGGGCAATCTCGGTGTTCGAGAAGACGTAGAGCAGGTTCGTCTCCGGGTCGAGCGAGCCCCCCTGCCAGTTCGCACCGCCGGTGGTGGCCGGCAGCATGAGGATGCCGAGCGTACCGTTCGGGTCGCTGACAACGGGCGGCGTGAAGATCGGCCCGATCTTGTAGCGCGCAATCACCTGCAGCGCCTCGGCCCGGAGCGCGGGCGTGAAGTCGATGAGGTCGTCCTCGCTCACGCCCTGCCGCTCGAAGGCCGGCGGCCTGGTCGGGAACGGCTGCGTGGGACTGGTCTTCTCGCCCGGCACGTCACTCTGCGGCACCGGCTTCTCGACGATCGGCCACACGGGCTGTCCGGTGGCGCGATCGAACACATACACCCAGCCCTGCTTGGTCGGCTGCGCAATGGCCTTGATCCGGCGGCCGTCCACCGTGATGTCGGCCAGGATCGGCGCGCACGGCACGTCCCAGTCCCAGATGCCGTGGTGAATGAACTGGAAGTGCCACTTGCGCTGCCCGGTCTTGAGGTCGAGCGCCACCAGGCTCTCGGCGAACAGGTTGTTGCCGTGGCGGTGGCCGCCGTACTCGTCGCCGGTCGGCGTCTCCACCGGCAGGTAGACGAGCCCGAGTTCCTCGTCCACGGTCATCTGCGCCCACACGCCGGCGTTGCCCGTGTAACTCCACGAGTCGCCCTCCCACGTGTCGTTCCCGAACTCGCCGGGACGGGGAATGGTATGGAACGTCCACAGGCGCCTGCCCGTCCGCACGTCGTAGCCGCGAATGTATCCCTTGGTGTTGGTCATGCTCACCGGCACGCGGCCCGTGAGGTGCGCGGCGCCGATGATGATCGTGTTCCCGGCCACGACCGGAGCCGCCTGCAGCCCGATGTCCCCCTTCTCGAGGTCGACCGGCTGGTCTGCGTCAGTCCTCAGGTCGACGATGCCCCCGGTGCCGAAGGTGGGGATGGGCACACCGGTCTTCGCATTGAGGGCAATCAGCCGGTACCCGGGAGTCACGTAGAGGATCCGCTCGTCGCTGCGCCCGTCGGTCCAGTGCGCGAGGCCGCGGCCGGAGAGCTGGCGGGGCGCGGCCTGCCCACGGGCGCCCTCGTCCAGGCTGTGCATCCACCGCAGTTCGCCCGTGCGCGCATCCAGCGCGAAGGCGGCGCGGCGGCTGCCACCGGTCGAATACATGGTGCCGCCCACGACCAGCGGCGTCGCCTGGAGGTTGAACTCCGGGCGGGGACCGAGGTTGTCGGTCTTGAACCGCCACGCCACCTGCAGGTTCGAGAAGTTGCCACCATGCACCTGGTCGAGCGGTGCGTAGCGGCGGCTCGCGAGATCGCCGCCGTAGGTGCGCCACTCGGTGTCGGCAGGGGCCGACTGGGCACGGAGCGAGCGGACACCCGCCACGGCGGAAGCGGTGATGCCGATGAGGATGAGGAAACGGACCGACGGTCGCATGTGTTCGAACAGGTCCTGTGCGCGGGGAAGTGGCGTGAGGCCCCCGGGAAGGCGAGGGGATTCTTAGGCCGCATCTGGGGACCGTCAATTACCCAAATGCAGTTAGCGCGCGGGACGGGAGGCTGGGGAGGGTACGGACGAGCACGTGGCGGGGCCGACTCGCGTCGGTTCGAATCGACCCGCGCCGGTCTGCTTACGCGGCAGGTTCCTGGTTCACGTGCGACTGGACCGCTTCCTCGGCAGCCTTGCGGAGCCGTCGCTGTTCAACGCTGCGGAGCCCGGCGGCACGCGCCTCTTCGCGCGTCCACTTGTGCGCCCGCCCGAGCGCGTGCGCCTTGCGGCCGCCCGTGCCCGACAGTTCCTTCAACCGCGTCCGTTCCATCGAGGCGAATCCGCGTTTTTCGATGCCCATGGTGCTTCCTCACTCCTTGGCCTCGACTATAGGCAGCGCCGGAACGGATGGGTAGACAACGGAGGTGGATACCACCTTCGTGGGAGCGGCCTCCCGGAAGGCTCCTGCCACGGCCGGGGAAGTGCGTGCACGGCCGAGGCTGTCTAAGCTCGACCTGATGCGTCATATCCCGCGTTCCGGCGACACCGAACCCATGATGACGGTGCTCGCGGTCGACGACACACCGTCGGCACTCGCCCTGCTCACGGCCACGCTCGCCACCGAACCCTACCGCGTGCTCACGGCCGCCTCCGGCGCCGAGTGCCTCACGCTGGCCGCCCAGGAACGACCGGACGTGATCCTGCTCGACGTGATGATGCCCGGCATGTCCGGGTTCGACGTGTGCGAGCACCTCCGCAGGATGCCGGAGCTCGAGGACGTCGCCGTCCTCATGCTCACCGCACTGGACGATCGGCCGGCTCGCCTCTCGGCCTTCAACGCCGGTGCGGACGACTTCCTGACCAAGCCGTGCGATCGGGTGGAGCTGCGCCTGCGCCTCCGCGGAATTGCCCGGCTCACTCGCTGCCGCCGGCTGGCCGGGCACACGGCGCTGCCCCTCGCCGACGGCAGTCCCGTGCTGGATGAGGCGGCCTCGGTACTGCTCGGGTGTCGGCAGGCCCTCTCCCTGGCGTCGGCCAGTAGTGCGCCCCCGACCGTGTCACTCGCCGATGCGATCCGCGCGCTCGATCTGGCGCTGGCACAGCTCCGGTCGCTCTCGCCCGTCGACGTCGTTCCTTCGCTCGCAGCCGGCACACCTCCCGAGGCCACGCCCCAGGCACTCGCATGACACCAATTCGCACCCTGCTCATCGACGACCACGAACTGGTCCGCACCGGTCTCCGCGCGATTCTCGAACGTCATTCCGCCATCGCCGTGGTCGGCGAGGGCTCGAGCGGAGACGACGCGCTGCGGCTGGCGGCTGACCTGCAGCCGGACGTGGTCCTGATGGACCTGACCCTGCCGGGCATGAACGGGGTGGAGGCCACCTCGCTCCTCACGTCGGCCAGGCCCGCACCGAAGGTAATCGCGGTGTCGGCCCACGACACGGCGAAGTTCGTGGGGCGCGCCCTCCGCGCGGGGGCACGCGGCTACGTCCTCAAGTACGACCTGGCGGCGAACCTCGCCACGGCCGTGCTCGAGGTGCATGCCGGACGGAGCTGGTTCAGTGCGGCCGTGCAGGACGTGATTGCCGGCTTCGCACGCGAACCGCGGCTGCTCGAGGTGGACCCGCTCGAACGACTCAGCCGGCGTCAGCGATCGGTCCTGCAGCTCATCGCCGAAGGACGCACGAACCGGCAGATCGCGGAGACGCTCGGCATTGGCGAGAGCACCGTCGACACGCACCGCACGGAGCTGATGCGACGGCTCGACCTGCACGACGTGGCCTCGGTGGTGCGCTTCGCGTACGAGGAAGGGATCGTCGGTGCCGGCCCGGCTTGAGGCTGGCGCCGACACATGCCTCGCGTGCGCGCCGGGCGCCGGACCCGATGCGTGCACGCTGGTCGCGCAGCGCGACGAACTCGAGCGGCGCGTACGTGAGAAGACGGCCGCGATCGAACTGCAGGCGCGCGGCATGGAGCTCACCATGGAGGGCATGGCGGTCCTCCGTGGCGATACCTACGTCTGGATGAACGCCGCGCACGCCCAGATGTACGGCTGGCGGGCCGACGAGCTGAACGGACGCACCTGGCGCGAGCTCTACACACCGTCCGTGCAGGCCTGGATTGAGGCAGAGGCCTTCCCCCGGCTGGCGCGCGATGGCCGCTGGCACGGCGAGGTGACCGGCCTGCGGCGCGACGGCCGCGCGGTGGACATCGAGCTGAGCCTCACCATGTCCGACGACACGCTGGTGTGCTGCTGCCGCGACATCAGCCTCCGCAAGGCCGGCGAGCGGCGGCTCGCCGAATCGATGCGCGAGCTGGACCGGGCAAACGCACGCCTGCAGGAGGCCAACCGACTGAAGGACGAGTTCCTGGCGTGCATCTCCCACGAGCTCAGGACCCCGCTCCACTCGGTGGTCGGGATTGCGGAGCTGATCAGCGAGGAACTGGCCGGTCCCATCACCGCACGGCAGCGGGGGTTGCTGGAGCAGGTGCTCTCGAGCGGACGTCATCTCGAAGGGTTGATCAACGACCTGCTCGACGTGTCGCGCATCGAGAGTGGTGCGATGGCGCTCGTTCGTGAGCCGGTCTCCCTGCAGTACATCGTCGACGTCGCGATGGAGACGGTGAATCGCATGGCGCAGGAGGCGGGGGTGGGACTGAACCGGCCGGCGGCCCTAACCACGCTGCAGGTGGTGGTGGACGAGCGACGCCTGGTGCAGGTGCTGGTGAACCTGCTGACCAACGCCGTGAAGTTCACGCCGCCAGGGGGAGCGGTGACCGTGGACATCGAGGAGAGCCCGACCCACCTCGCGGTGGCAGTCCACGACACGGGGATCGGGATCGCCATCGAGAACCAGCTCCACCTGTTCGATGCTTTCCGGCAGGTGGACTCGTCGCTCACACGCCAGCGCGGCGGAACCGGCCTCGGGCTCTACATGGTCAAGCGGCTGACCGAGCTTCATGGAGGGCACGTGTCGGTGGACAGCGCGCCCGGCAAGGGCAGCTGCTTCAGGGTGCAGTTTCCGAAGTCGGCCGTGAGCACGGGGGCGCTTGCCGTATTCTCTGGTCCATGCTCACCACCCGCTTCGCTGTCCTGACGTTCTGTGCCGCGCTCCTGATCGCCCCGTCGGTCTCCGCACAGGAGACCTCGCTCGCGCCGTTCATCACGGTGGGCAGTTCGTATCGCGCGACGCCGGACCTCACCTACCTGAAGGTGGGTGCGGTCGAATCGAAGCTCGACGTCTACCAGAACCGCACGGCCACCAGCCCCGCACCGACGCTGGTCTGGATTCACGGGGGCAACTGGGTGGGTGGCACGCGTGAAGCCGCGATGCTGACACTGCTGCCGTTCTTCCAGATGGGATGGAACGTCGTCAACGTCGACTACCGGCTGCTGCAGGTGGCGCCCGCACCGGCGGCCGCCGAAGACTGCCGCTGCGCCATCGGCTGGGTGGCGGCGCACGCGCGCGACTACAACATCGACCCTGCGCGCATTGTCGTGGCCGGCAACTCGGCGGGTGGACACCTGTCGCTGCTCGCCGCCATGGCCGGAGCGGAGGCAGGCCTCGACACGCAGTGCCCGGGTGCGAGCGCGCGGGTGGCCGCCGTGATCAACTGGTACGGGTTCCCGAACCTGGTCGACGTCCTCGAGGGGAAGAACGCCAACCAGGCGGTGAACAACTGGATTGGGCAGGGCGCCGCACGCCGCGAGCTGGCGCGGCGCCTGTCACCGGTCACCTACGTGCGGGCGGGTGGCGTGCCGGTGCTGACCATCCACGGAGATGCCGACCCGACCTCTGCCTACGAGTACGCCGCGGCGTTCCATGCGGCGCTCGGCGCGGCCGGCGTGCAGCACCAGTTGCTGACGATACCGGGCGGCAAGCACGGCGGGTTCACCGATGCGGAGACCGCGACCATCTACGCCACGATCACCAGCTTCCTCGCCAAGGTGACGGCGAAGTAGGCCACCGGGCTTCGGGTTCGAGACGTCAGGCTCTGGGCGACGGGCTGGTTCAACCCAGCCTGCGTTCGAGCGCCTCGCATGCCGCAATCGCGGCGATCATCTCCGGATCGTCCGAGCCGGGCTCGCGCACGAATCCGTCGGAGCGATAGTGCATGTCGCTCAGCTGCCAGTACTTGTGCGAGTCGAGCGCCTCGCGCAGCAGCTCGAGCTCGTCCTCCGTCAGTTCGACTATTGGCATCATCCACGTCCTCAGATGACCGGAATCCCCAGAGCCTCCAGGTAGCCAAACGTCCCGTCGTAGAACTCGGGACACCGCGTGGAGTCAGATCCATCGCCCGACGGGACGTAGATGACCATTCCCTGTCGCGCACGCGTCAGCAGCACGCGATACGCGTTCTTCAGGTAGCCCTGATTGGACTCCTTGTTCACACGCTCCCATTGGGTTGACTTGAACCGATAGTGCGTCCAGCCGCCTCGCTGGAACCTCAAATCCGCGTCCCAGGCCACGCACACCCAGTCCAGTTCCAGACCCTGCACCTGGAACTCCGTCGCCGCATCCTCAAGGTAGTAGCTGGAGCGGACGTCGTCCTTCCCTCGGAGGAACCAGTGGACAGGATCGATCTCGTACCGTATGTCAATCGCATCGGGTTTGAGTCGACGCGCCTTTGACGATGCGACCAAGCCATAGCGCTGGGATCCTCTTGCCTGTTCTCTCGTCCAGCGTCTGGCGGTGTTCAGGTCGCGAGTGAGGGCTACCGGATAGCGGCTCACGAACTCCTCCAGCAGCCCAGACGCGTCGTCTGCCTTCTGATCGAGCAGGGCCTTCACGAAGGCGGAGACTTTCTCGGCCCTGAAGCTCCGCATCGATACGGAGAGGTGAAGGCTCCTGTCGTGCCGCACCTCAACGCGCTCCCCAAGGCTCTGAATCGCGTGGCCTGCCGCATATTCCGTGTCGGCGAGGTTCGGCGACATGTGCACCTTCCACTGCGGGAAGCGTCGCTCGACGGCATCGAGCCACGCGGAGATCCCGGCCTCCCCTCTGTTGATTTCCTGCCCCCCTCCAACGAGACAAATGATCACCGCCCAATCGGTGTGCCTGTCGAGGTATGACATCAGAAACTCGGCCTCCGACACATTCCAGTTCGGTTGGCCTTTCTTCCTGCGCATGAAGTCGCTGGTCATCGCAAGATCCCATGCGCGCTGCGCCTCATCGAAGATCACGACGCGATCGGCTGGGGGAGCCGGCGCGTCTTTGACGCCAGCATCACGGAAGTGGTGTACGTTCTGGATGAACGACTTCACCTTCTGGCGGACGCCGTTCTTGCTCGCGCGCCCGCCGTTCCGCTTCTGTCGGGCGACCTCGTCGATCGAGAGCGCTTCCGTGAGCACTTTTACGAGCGGTCCGTTACCCGACAAATAGACCGCATGCGTAGACGAAGCCGCGCGCTTCCTAGTCGCAACGTCCAGTCCCACCAGCGTCTTCCCCGCACCGGGGACTCCCGTCACGAAGACAATGGCCTTTGTGCCAGACCGCTGTGCTTCAGCTATCGCCTCCTCGACGCGTGCCGCCGTCACCGCGAGGTTGGTAGCCTCTGCGTCGTTGCGTGTGATGTCCGCAACGGTGTGCCTGCCGTACAGTGCACGTGCCGCCTCCACGATTGTGGGAGTGGGCCGATAGCGCCCTTTCGTCCACGCGACCGGATCGAGCGACGCCCCCGAGCTCGTCGACAGTGCGTCGGCCAAGGCCCTCGATACCCCGGCTCGACCCACCTTGATCGGGCGATAGACATCGTCGGGGGAGGCCGATGCTGTCTGGACCTCCTTCGCGGTCCCGGCGGTCGCCACCAGGATCGGCACAATCGGGGCATAGTGGCTTTCGAGGTGAAAGTTCTTCAGGTCGAGTGCGTAGTCCCACACCTGTTCGATGTCGTCCCGAAGAAACCGCTTCTCCCCAACCTTGAACTCAATCGGCACGATTACGGACGAGGAGACGATGACCGCATCGATGCGGCTGCCGATGCGGGGCACTTCGAATTCCAGGCAGATGACTCCGGAATAGCCGGGCAGACATGCTTGAAGGATCTCGATCTCCTCCTGCCATGCCCCGACCTGCGTGCCCTCCACCGTCCCACCGGCCGCGGCCGTCAGCGTGCCGAGCACTGCCGCGGGGTCGGCGGCAACGAAGTCGACGATAGGGGCTGAATAGTAAGCCCACGCAGTGAGACCGGCCATTCGGAGGGCGCCAGGATAGCAGAGCCTTGCGGTGTTACCTGACCGGCCCCAACCACAGGCGCGACCTGTTCTGCCACGTCCAGCCCGAGGCCAACCCGCCCAGAGGCCAAGAGCCAGAAGCCCGTAGCCCAGAGGCCGCAGCCCCCCGTGCAGTCCCGCCGCCCATCGCCCATCGCCCATCGCCCCATGGCCCGGGTAAACTGACCGTTCCGTGTCGCTGCTGTTCCTGATCGCCTACACCTGCTCCGGGCTCGCCGGCCTCGTCTACGAAGTCAGCTGGACGCGCCTCCTCACGCTCTACATCGGGCACACCACGGCTGCAGCCAGCGCCGTGGTCGCGGCGTTCCTCGGCGGGCTGGCCCTCGGGGCGGCAGGCGGCGGCGTGCTGGCGTCACGGCTCAGGCCCCGCCTCGCCCTGTTCGCCTACATCGGCCTCGAACTGCTCGTGGCGCTCTTCGCGCTGCTGCTGCCCTTCGAGCTCCAGGCGCTGACCCCGCTCCTCCGCTGGGCGTACGCCGACGCCGCACCCGGGCTGCTGTTCCCCACGGTTCGCTTCGTTTCCTGCCTGGCGCTCGTGTTCCTGCCCGCCCTCGCGCTCGGCGCGACCTTCCCGATGGCCGTGCGCTGGTTCGCTCACCGCTCCACGAACCCGGCCCGCGTGAGCGGCGCGCTCTACGCCATGAACACGGTAGGGGCCGCCGCAGGCTCGCTCCTTGCCGGCTTCTCGCTCATCCCGGCCGTTGGCATATCGGGCACCAGCAGGATCGGCATGGTCGCCAGCGTCCTTGCCGCCGTCCTCGTGTCCATCGTCGCCTGGAGAGACGACGACTCCACGGCGCCGGTGGCCACGACGGTCCGCGGCGACGCGCGGGTGACCGACGCTGCGCGGCCGAATGGCCGCGCCTTGGCTGCGACACCGGACACGGGCGGTCTGCATCACGCACGACCCTGGCTTGCGATCGCCGTGCTGGGCCTGTCGGGGTTTGCCTCGCTGGTCCACGAGATCGCCTGGACCCGGATCCTCGCGCTGGTGCTCGGCCCCACCACTTATGCCTTCGCCGCCACGCTGGCGGCCGTCGTCGCCGGCGTAGCCATCGGCTCGGGCGTGGTCACCGCCCTCGGTAACCGGATCAGGCCCGGGGCGCATGCAGCGGTGCTCGCCGTGATCCTGGCCGTGGGTGCGGTGACGGTGGTGGCCACATCGGCGCTCGCGGGCGGCTACGTTCCGCGGACGGTGGCGCAGCAGGTGGCCGGTGCACCGGATTCGTTCAGCGCCCTGGTGAGTGCCGGCATGCTGCTCGCCTCGCTGCTGATCCTGCCCACCGCCATCTGCATGGGCGCCGCATTCCCGCTCGCGCTCGCACTGGCCGGCGATCCGGCTCACTCGCCGGCACGACGCTTCGGCCTCGTCTACGCCGTGAACACCATCGGGTCGGTGTCGGGGACGCTCGGCGCCGGGTTCCTGCTCATCCCGTGGCTGGGCCTCCCGACAACGCTGGCGGCGGCCGCGTTCATCCTCGTGCTGGCTGCCGTGGCCGTCATTGTCCTGGCCGACATCGCGGGCACGGTCCGCAACGTCGGCTACGCGGTGAGCGCGGCGGCGCTGCTGGCCATTGTCGCGGCTCCGCAGTGGGACCGCGAACTGCTCGCAAGCGGCGTCTACCTGTACGCGCCGTTCGTCCCGAAGGGGCTCGACCTCGAAACGCAACTGAAGGCCGGCACGCTCCTCTACTACAAGGACGGCGCCCCGGCTACGGTATCCGTGAAGCGCCTCACCGGCACGACAACGCTGGCGGTGGACGGCAAGACGGATGCGTCGAACCGCAGCGACATGCTCACGCAGAAGCTGGTGGCGCACATCCCGCTGCTGATGCACCCGAACCCGAAGCAGGTGGCCATCGTCGGGCTCGGCAGCGGCGTCACCGTGGGCGCGGCACTGAGCCACCCGATCGAGCGCGCCGACGTTGTGGAGATCTCGCCCGAGGTGGTCGAGGCCTCACGATACTTCGAGGCCGAGAACCACGGGGCGCTGGCCGATCCGCGCACGCACCTCATCGTCGGCGACGGCCGGTCGCACATCCTGCTCTCCCAGCGGAAGTACGACGTGATCATCTCGGAACCGTCGAACCCGTGGATTGCCGGCGTGGCGGCGCTGTTCACGAAGGAGTTCTTCGAGGGAGCGAGGGCGCGGCTGGCGCCGGGCGGCCTGATCTGCCAGTGGGCGCACACCTACACGATCAGCCAGCGCGACCTCCGATCGATTGTGGCCACCTTCACGGCGGTCTTCCCGAACGCCACCGCGTGGATGGTCAACGACAACGACCTGCTGATGGTCGGTTCGCTCGACGCCGCTCGACCGGCACTGGCCGGGATTGCGGAGCACTGGTCGCGCGGCCAGGCCGCAGCCAACCTGGCCGAGGTCGGTGCCACTGAACCGTTCCACATCCTGTCGCTGTACAGCGGCGGCGGCACGGCACTCCAGGCGTTCGCCCGCGGCGAGGACGGCGGCGTGGACGTGCTGGACGACGACCGGATGCGGCTGGAGTTCTCGGCGCCACGCGAGCTGCACCAGGCCAGCGCAGGGGCGAACGATGCGTCGCTGGCCTCGATTGCCGCGGCCGAAGAGGCGCCTGAACCGGTGAAGGGCATGCGCGACCGGGCCACCGTGGCCCAGTGGCGCAGCCGCGCGGACATGCTCGCGAAGTCCGATGCGTACTCGGTGGCGTATGACGACTACGTGCGGGCCATGAAGCTCGACCCCACCGATGCGGCATCCATCGCCTCGTTCACGCGCGTGGCGATCCTGACCAGCCGGGCGCAGGACGCGCTCTCCTGGGTCAGGTCGCTGACGCAGGACAGGCCAACTGTCGACGCACAGGTGGCGATCTCGAAGCTGCTCGCGGCCGCGGGCTTCCGGCCCGACGCGATCGAAACCGCGCGGGCCGCCTGCATGGCCGATCCGCCGCCGGCTGCCGCGTGCGAGCAGCTGGCCTCGCTGCATGCCGACGCCGGCGATGGCGCGGCGCTCGCCACCGCACTCGATCGGCTGCGTGGCGCAGCACCCGATGCAGCCGCCACCCACTACTACACGGCTGCGGCCGCATTCCTGGGAGGCGACGCGAAGGGAGCGCTGGAGTCGGCGCAGAAGGCGATTGCCGTGGATGCCTCGTACGCCGCGGCGTACGACATGGCGGGTGCGGCCCACACGAAGCTCGGGCAGGCCGACCTTGCGGCGCAGGCATTCCAGACGTCGCTCCGGTTCGACCCGCACGACAGCACGGCGTACACGAACCTCGGCCTGCTCGCGCTGGCGGCGGGGAACACGGCGGCCGCGCGGAACTTCTTCGCGGAAGCGCTGTGGCTCAGGCCGGACGACCAGGCGGCACGCGACGGGATCGCACGCGCGCGCTGACTCGCGCCCGGACTACCTCGACGCGGAGTCGTCCATCACGATCCGCATGAGAAAGCGGACCGGCTGCCCGTCCTTCGTCGCCGGCTGGAAACGCCACGCCTTCGCGGCCGAGGTCCACCACGAATTGCGGAAGCTGGGGCGGTTCATCACGAACTTCGCCGATTCGACGACGCCCGACGGGGAGATCTGCACTTCGAGCACCTGCAGCCGTTCCGGGGGCGTCGAGGGATCCGGCTTCCGGGGCAGGTAGGCGAGCGGAACGGGATCGGTGACGCCAGGATCGCCGCTCCGGTAGGTCCGTGCGGCAGCCGCCGACTGCTCGACCACGGCCGCACGCGCCACCTCGGCCAGGTTCGCGGCCAGCTGGCGCAGTTCCTCGGCCTGCGGTGAGTGATCGCTCCCGAGCATCTCGACCAGGCGATCGATGGCCGCGGAGGCCGCCGCGTACTCCTGCCTCGCGAATAGCTCGCGCGCGCGCGCCAGTTGGGTCTCGGCAGACGCCACCGCGGCCGACGGCCGCACCGGAGATGTCGTCGCCCGGCTGGTCCGCCGCGTCGACGGCGGCGCCGCGCTCCGCGTCCCTGGTGCAGGCGCGATCGCAGTTCCCGACGATGGTCCACCCGCCGTGTCCGCGCCGGCCCCGTCAGGCGCAGGCGACGAGCCATCGACGACGGATGCGGGCGCGGCGGCAGGCGCTCCCCGCAGGAAGAACCAGGTGCCTCCACCCACAATCGCCGCCACCACCACCACGAGCGCCACGGCCTGCCCGCCGCCAGGGCGACCCGCGGAGGGGGATTTCGCCGGCACCTTCGACGCCGCACCGCGCTCGGTGGAGGCCGGCTGCATCTTGACGGTGAGCGGGCGCTCGGCGCGATCGCGGCTGGCTTCCTCGAGAGCAGCGGTGCCAATGCGGTCCACGGCGGCCGTATGCAGCGCGGCGAGCCGCGCGACGCGACCAGGACGCTCGAACTTGGCGAGTTCGGCGGCGAACTCGTCGATGGACGGCAAGGGATCCGACGTGGCGGCCTGCATGGCGTAGAGCCGCAGGGGCGTGGGCTGCTCCTTGCCGCTCAGCAGTTGCTGGAGCAGGAGCGCCGCGCCAGGCATGGCCGGGGTGGACGGCTGGGGCGAGACAGCGGACACGGTGCCACCGGCGTCGAGCGACAGCAGCCGGAACTCCGGGATCCGTTCCACGGGGCCACTGGCACGCATCTGCCCGATCAGCTGCGCGACAATCGCCACCGCGTCGTGCCACTCGTAGTAGACCTCCCGCGTGAGCAGCAGCGAGAGGGGAACGGGCAGCGTGGCCATTGCCGCCAGTCTAGCGCGGCGCCGGTCCGGGCGACACGGCGATGCAGCGATGCGCAGGACCGCACGGACCGTGCGCGGTGAGGCGCTGGCCGCACTGGCCCGGCAGGCGGTCACGCGTCAGCGGCAGCCGGCGTCACACCGGCCGCCACTCCTCGCGTGTCGCTGCCGCGCCAGGGAGACGGTCAGGCCGTCTCGATCTGCAGGCCGATCTTCACCTCGTCTCCGACCAGGAAGCCGCCGGTCTCGAGCGCGGCGTTCCAGTTCAGGCCGTAGTCCTTCCGGTCCACCGTCGTCTCGGCCTCGAAGGCGAGCTTGTGGTTGCCCCACGGATCGCGGCCGCTCCCGAGGTAGGCCACGGGCAGCACGACCTGACGCGTGACGCCGCGGATCGTGAGGTCACCCGTGACGTCGTAGCGGTCGCCACCCTTCGGCGCGATCGACGTGCTGACGAACGAGATCGTCGGGAACTGCTCGGCGGCGAAGAAGTCGTCACTCCTCAGGTGCGCGTCACGCTTCGGCTCCTTCGTGTCGATGCTCGCCACCTGGATCGTGACGTTCACCTTCGAGCGCGACGGATCCTCGGCATCGAACTCGATGACGCCGGCGAAGTCCGAAAAGGAACCGCGCACTTTCGAGATGAGGTGACGCACCTGGAAGGTCACGTCGGAGTGTGACTTGTCGATGTTGTACAGCGTGACGCCGGTTGCGGTTGCGGTGGACATGTTCTCTCTCCTCTGATGAATGCTGTGTGTGTGATGGTCAGTCGCCACGGCCTGGCCGCGGCGGTCGTTTACGCAAGGTCGAACACGAGCAGTTCAGCGTGCTGCCCGTTGGTCAGCGTGATCAGTTCGTCGGTCACGGCAGCGGCATCGCCCTCTCCGAGGACGCGTCCGTTCACGACTGCCGAGCCGCGCACGACATGCACCCATGCGGAGCGCACCTGGCGCAGGTCGTAGGTCCGGCTGGCAGCCCCATCGAGGCGCGTGACCAGCAGCTCGACGTCCTGCTCGAGCGCGACACTGCCGTCGCGCCCGTCACGCGACGCCAGCAGCACGAAGTCCGACGCGGCACGCTCGCCGTCGAAGCGGTACTGGCCGTAGGCCGGCGGCAGGCCACGACGCCCCGGCACGATCCAGATCTGGAGGAAGTGCGTGGGCTCGGTGTGCGACGGGTTGTACTCGCTGTGCACAACGCCCGTGCCGGCACGCATGTGCTGGATCTCCCCGGGCCTGATCACCGATCCGTTCCCCAGACTGTCGCGATGCTCCAGGGCCCCCTCGAGCACGTACGAGAGGATCTCCATGTCGTGGTGCGGATGCGCCCCAAAGCCAGCCCCGGGCTGCACACGGTCGTCGTTGATCACGCGCAGCGTCCGGAACCCGAGGTTCGACGGATCGAAGTACTCGCCGAAGGAAAAGGTGTGGCGGCTGTCCAGCCACGCCCAGTTGGTGCGCCCCCGCTCATCTGCCCGCCTGATCTCGACCACGACCGTCTGCCTTTCCGTCGGCCCGCGCCGGCCCCTGCCGTCCGTGCCCGACGCTCTCCTTCTAGGCAACAGGTCGGCCAGAAGGCGATCAGGCCGTAACTGACTGATTTCACAGGATCGACCCTGCTCAAACCATCCAGACGCTCCGGTTTGAGCGAATCAATGTGATAGCGGTCCACATCAAAACGAGAGAGACTAAGCACATGCGCGCGACCGACCTGGACCTGCGTGAACTGCTCGAGTTCGAGCCGACGGGCGGCGTCATCCGCTTTGCCGGCGACCGGGCGCTCCTCTTCAACACGGTGGCGCTCGGGCTGCTCCGGCGGGAGCTGGTCGAGACGCTGGGGCTGGTCACCGCGCGCGGCATCCTCACGCGTTTCGGGTACGCCCACGGCTGGCGCACGGCCGACGCGCTGCGGCAGCAGTTCGAGTGGGACTCGGAGCACGAATGGCAGCTCGCCGGCGGCCGCGTCCACCAGTTGCAAGGGTTCCTGGTCTACGACCCGGTGCCGCGCATGTCAGGTGAGATCCCGAAGGGCTTTGCCTCGTCCATCTGGCGCGATTCGTACGAGGCGCAGGAGCACCTCGCGCAGCTCGGGCCGTCCGCCGAGCCCGTGTGCTGGACGCTCACCGGATTCGCGAGCGGCTATCTGAGCCGGGTCGCGGGCCGACGCATTCTCTGCTTCGAGGAGAAGTGCGTGGCCCGTGGTGACGCGCACTGCCTCATGGTGGGCAGGCCCGAGGAGGAGTGGGAGAACTGCCCCTCCTCCGACCGACGCTTCTTCGATCGCATGTGCCTGGACGAGGCGCTCAAGGACGTGACCGATCGGCTCAAGTCTGCCGAACAGCGGCTGGCACAGCGGAAGCGGCAGCTCGCACGCGTCACGGTCGAGGAACGCGCCACGGGCATCGTCGCCCAGAGCCGGAAGATGCAGCGGGTGCTCGAGGAGGCGCGCCGCGTGGCACGGGTCGACTCGACCGTGCTGCTGACGGGCGAGAGCGGCGTGGGAAAGGAGGCTCTGGCGCGCTTCATCCACGACGAGTCGAGCCGCGCGCCGAAGCCGTTCGTGGCCATCAACTGCGCGGCGGTGCCCGAGGCGCTCATCGAGAGCGAACTCTTCGGCCACGTGCGCGGATCGTTCACGGGCGCCACGCAGGACCGGGTGGGGCTCTTCGAGTCGGCCAACGGCGGCACGCTGCTGCTCGACGAAGTGGGCGACCTGCCGATGGCCATGCAGGTGAAGCTGCTGCGGGTGCTGCAGGAACGCGAGTTCCGGCGTGTCGGCGAGAACCGCACGCGCCGCGTCGACGTGCGGGTGCTCGGTGCCACGCTCCGCGATCTCCCCGGCGAGGTGGCCGCCGGCCGCTTCCGCCAGGACCTCTATTACCGCCTGCGGGTCATCGAGATCCGCATTCCGCCCCTGCGCGAACGGAGAGACGATGTGCTGCCGATTGCGCGGCAGGTGCTGGCGGAGACGGCGTCACGGCTGAAGCTGCCGGTGTCGGGCTTCACGCCGGCAGCGGCCGACCAACTGCTCCGGTGGGGCTGGCCGGGCAACGTGCGTGAACTGCAGAACGTGGTGGAGCGCGCGCTCGTCCTGGCACGCGGGACGCGCGTGGAGGTGGAAGACCTGCCGGACGAGGTGCGGCACTCGTCCATCGGCATCGGTGCGCCCGGTCTTGCCCCGCTGACCCGTACACTCGCAGAGGTCGAGCGCGACCACATCCTCGCCGTGCTCAACGCCCACGACGGCAACCGCACGAAGGCCGCGGCCGCCCTGGGCATCGGCTCGGCGACACTGTTCAGGAAGCTGAGGGAGTACAAGGTATAGGCTTCGGGCTTTGGGCTCCGGGCCTGGAGTCGACCCGCGCTGGAGCCTGGAGTCCGGCGCCTGGAGCCTCTCTCCTCTACTTGCCCTCGTACGCCACCTGGCCGCCCACGATCGTGTAGCGGATTGTCGCCGACGGGATCTCCTCCTCGGGCACGGTCAGGATGTCCTTGGAGAACACGGTGACGTCGGCGAGCTTGCCCGGCTTCAGCGACCCCTTGATCTCCTCGTCGAACTCGGCGAACGCCACGTTGAGGGTGTAGGAGCGCAGCGCCTCCATGCGGCTCATGCGCTGGTCGGGGAAGAACACCGTGCCGTCCTTGGTGCGCCGCGACACCGAGGCGTAGTAGGACGCGATCGGGTTGATGTCCTCCACCGGCGCGTCGGTGCCGTTGGCGATCACCGCGCCGGTCTTCATCAGCTTCTGCCAGACGTAGGCGCCTTCCTCGGCCCGTGCGGCTCCGAGCCGCGCGAGCACGTACGGCGCGTCGGACGTGGCGTGGATGCCCTGCATGGACGCGATCACGCCGAGCTGGCCGAACCGCGGGATGTCGGCCGCGCTGATGTGCTGCGCGTGCTCGATGCGCCACCGGAGCTTGCGGCCGTCGAGGCGCAGCCGCTTGAACGTCTCCTCGTAGATGTCGAGCACTTCCCGGTTGGCGCGATCGCCAATGGCGTGGATCGCGACCTGGAAGTCGTACTTGGCCGCCAGCGCCGCCGTCTCGCGCACGTCACCGGGCGTGTCGGTGTTCAGGCCGCTGGCACCCGGCATGTCTGCGTAGGGCTGCAGCAGCCACGCGCCGCGCGACCCGAGCGCGCCGTCGATCGTGCGCTTCACCGCACGCATCGTGAACCGCTTGTCGCCGTAGTTCACGACGCGGTACTTCGGCATGTCGACCTCGAGCTTCTCGGGCGTCTCGCGGATCATCATCCAGACGCGCACCGGCAGCTTCTTCTCGTCGACCATCCTCTTGACCACCTCGATGGTCAGCGGAGGCGACCCGGCGTCGGTCACGGTCGTGATGCCCTTCGACAGCGCCTCGCGCGACGCCAGCTCGACCTGGATCCGCAGGTCGGCTTCCACTTCCGCCGCCGTGCGGCCCGCGCGCGACCGTGACAAGGCGTCGCTGATCAGCCCCTGGGCCCGCTCGTTGAAGAGCCCGGTCGCGTTGCCGGCCTTGTCACGCAGGATCGTGCCCCCGGGCGGGTTGGGCGTCGCCCTGGCGATCCGCGCGAGCTCCATGGCCTTGGCGTTTGCGAACCCCGCGTGCCCGCTCGCATGGGTCAGCCACACCGGGTTGTTGGGCGAGACCCGGCTGAGCGCCTCGTGAACCGGGAACCCCTCGACATTCGGCTCCGGCGTGCGCGCCCACTTTTCCTGGTGCCAGCCACGACCGATGATCCACGCACCCGGGCGTGCCGTCGCCGCCGCCTCGCCCACCATGCGAACGATGTCGTCCCAGGTGTTGGCGTCGCCGAGCTTCAGGTTACGGGCCGCGTCGCCCACACCCGTGAAGTGCGCGTGCGCCTCCATCAAGCCGGGCGTGGCCAGCGCGCCCTGCAGGTCGATCACCTTCGTGTTCGGACCCACGTATCGCTGGATGTCGGCGCTGCTCCCGAGGGCGGTGATGGTGTCGCCGTTCACGGCCATCGCCTGCACCTCGGGCTGCGCGTCCTCGACGGTGACGATCTTCCCGTTGGTGAGCACGAGATCCGCGGGGCGCGGTGCCGGCGCCTGCGCGGCCACGGTCGGTTCGGGAAGGGACACGCCGCCGGACAGCGCGAGCGCCCAGGCAGCGGCAAGGCCGGCAGCGGTGACGCCGGCAACGCGAATGGATTTCAGCATGCCGACAAGCTTACCCGTGTCGGGGGCCTGCCTAGAAGTCGCCTGCGAGCAGCGCCCGCGAGACGGTGTGGAACTCCTCGCGAACCTTGGCTGCCAGCTCACCGCACAGCATGGTGCGGTGCGCCGCCGCGGCCTGCTCGAGGTCGGCGCTCCATGCCGAGAGGCGCACGGCCCCGATCATGGCGGAGCTCCCCTTCAGGCCGTGGGCGATCCGCTTCAGCTCGTCGCACCGCGCATCCGCGAGGGCCGCCGTCATCTTCGCCATGGTCTCTTCGCCGTGGCCGACGAAGCTCTCCACGAGTGCGTCCCACGAGCCGGGGATCTCGTTCATCAGGTCGCGGGTCCGCCTCACCGTGTCGAGGTCGAAGAGCGGGCGACCGTCCGTCGGGGCGGCAGGCGGCACCTCCGGCACAGCGGGCAGGGGAGCGGCGGGAACGGGAGTGGGATGGTGCGGCAGCCACCGCGCGAGGATTTCGAGCAGCGCATCCTCCAGCACCGGCTTGCTCAGGTGATCGTCCATGCCCGACGCAAGGCTTCGGTCACGATCCTCGGCCAGCGCCCCGGCCGTCATCGCCACGATCGGCAGGACGTCGGTCGTGAATCCACGCCGGCGAATGGCGCGCGTCGTCTCGTAGCCGTCCATGCCAGGCATCTGGCAATCCATGAACACGAGGTCGTAGCGGACCAGGCCGATCGCATCGAGAGCCTCGGCCCCGCCCTGAACGACGTCGACGGTGCAGCCGGCGTGGCGCAGCATGGCGGAGGCGATTTCACGGTTCACGTGGTTGTCGTCCACCACGAGCACGTGCCCGCTGACGGTCATCGGGACGCCGCCCGCGGTCCTGGCCCGTGCCGCCGTGGCCGGCCGCAACGCCAGTGCGAGCTCGAACACCGATCCAGCCGGCGACGACACGACGAGCCGCAGCGAACCATCCATCAACTGGGCAAGGTGGCGCGCAATGGGCAGCCCGAGGCCCGTGCCCCCGAAGCGGCGGGTCGTGGACTGCTCCGCCTGGGCGAAAGCCTCGAAGATCACCGCGTGCTTGTCGGCGGCGATGCCGATGCCGGTGTCCTCCACGCGGAAGCGGTACGGGATCGTGCCGTCGGCCCGCGGCGGGTCGGACGCCACCCGCAGGTGCACGTGTCCGGCCGGCGTGAACTTGACGGCGTTGCCGACGAGGTTCACCAGGATCTGGCGGAGCCTGGTCGGATCGCCGATGACAGCCCCCGGCCGGTGCCCATCGGAGATCACACGCAGTTCCACGCCACTCGCCGCCTGCGACCGCACCGACACCACCACGTCGTCCAGGAGCTGGTCGAGGTCGAATGGTGTCTGCTCGATGACGAGGCGCCCTGCTTCGATCTTGGAGAAGTCGAGCGCATCGTTGGTCACCGAGAGCAGGATGTCGGCGGAGCGGAGCGCTGTCTGCAGCTGGTCGCGCTGGGCGGACGTCACGTCCGTCTTCAGCAGCAGGTTGAGCATGCCGATGACGCCGTTCAGCGGTGTCCGGATCTCGTGGCTCATCACCGCGAGGAACTCGGAGCGGGCATGCGCGGTCGCCTCGGCCTGTTCCTTGGCCTCGCGCAATGCCTGCTCGGCACGCCGGCGATCGCTGATGTCGCGCACGAACGCCGAGAAGGTGGGGCGGGCCGAGAGCGCCCCGGCGCCGTGGTGGCGCGGCTGCTGCCAGGGATGCAGCACCGCAATGGAGATCTCCACCGGGAACTGGCTGCCGTCACGGCGCAGGGCCTCGAGTTCGAGGCGCTGGTTCAGCACGCGCCCCGTGCCTTCCGCGAGGTAGCGCTGCATGCCGCGGCGGTGCGCGTCGCGATACTGCGCCGGGATGATCAGCGCGTCGAGCTTGCGACCCGCCGCCTCTTCGATGGTCCACCCGAAGATCCGCTCGGCCTGCGGGTTCCAGTCGAGGATCACGCCATGGTCGTCGATGGCGATGACGGCATCGAGCGCGGTGTCGATGATGTCCCGCATCTGGCGCTCGGAGGCCCGCAGCGCCATGGTCGCCTCGACCCGCTCCATGAACTCGCCGAGCTGGCTGCCGAGCGACCCGAACATGTTCAGCAGCTCGCGATCGGGCTTTCGCGTGTCCCGACTGAAGAACTGGATGATCCCGACCACCCCACTGCGCCGGATGATCGGCACGCTGAACGAGGTATGCAGGCCGGCGTGCCTGGCGAGGTCCTTCCGGACGAAGGCCGGATACTCCTGCACGTCGGTGATCCAGATCGCCTCGCCCCGCTCCCAGACCGTCCCCGGGACGCCGACCCCCTTCGAGAACGACATCTGCCTGGTGTGCGTCTCGAAGTCGCCCGCGTCGAACCCGGTGCGGCTCCAGGCGGCGGCCAGGTGCAGCAGGTCGGTCGACGTGTCGGTCAGCCAGACCTCGGCAAAGTCCCACTCGAGCAGATTCCCGAACGTCTCGAGCACCGCCGGCATGGCGTCCTCGACGGAACGGGCGCCCGCGAGCGCGCGCGAGACCGAGGCCTGGGCTTCGCTGCGTCGCTCGGCTCGTTCCCGGGCCCTGCGCGCGGAGACCTGTGCCTCCTTGCGCTCGGTGATGTCGAGTGAAATCCCCCAGATGCGCGTGGGCTCGCCGTGTGCGTTGCGCGTGACGGCGCCGACGTGTCCCACCCAGCGGACGCTCCCGTCGGGCAGCACGACGCGGTGTTCGAGTTCCGGCAGCCGGTCGCTCCGCGAACCTTCCCGGATGCCGGCCAGCGCACCCACCTGATCCTCGGGATGCATCAGGCCGAGGAACGCCTCGAGGGAGGGTGTCACCGACCCGGGTTCGAGTCCGAGAATCCTGAAGTTCTGGTCCGACCAGTATGCGTCCTTCGTCTCGAGGTCCACCTCCCAGACGCCGGCGTGCAGCGCGTCGAGCGTCCGCGCCAGCCGATTCGCACTGTCGCGGTGCGCCAGCTCCGCAGCTGTCTGCTCGGTCACGTCGAGCGTGATCCCGGACAACCCGATGGCCACACCCGCGGCATCGCGATTGACGACGCCGATGCCACGCATCCAGCGGACGCTCCCGTCCGGCCGCACAACCCGGTGCGTGTCGTCGAGCTGGCACTCACCGGCAATCGCGCGCCGCATCGTCTCGGCGTTGCGGGACCGGTCGTCCGGGTGGATCCGCGACAGGAACATCTCGGCCGAGGGCTCGACCGATCCGGGCTCCAGCCCGAGCAACCGGAAGTTCTCGTCAGACCAGAAGGTCTTGCCCGTGCGAAGGTCGATCTCGAAGACGCCCGCCTTCAGGTGCTGGACCGTCTGCGCCAGGTGGGCCTCTGTTCCCCACACGCCGGTCTCGGCAGGTGCGCCGGGCGTGGAGACAGCCCGGTCAGCCGGTGCGGGCGCACGGGCGGCATCGGTCGATGGCGGTTCCGCAGACTGCATGAAGGAAGGTCGAGCCTGAAGCCATGATACGGGACCGTATCTGATTCCCGAATAGCACCTTTCGGGTGCTCACCGGAGCGCCCTGCGCGGGATGGCGCAGGGATTCGTGCGCGGTCCCACCACGCGTGCAGCCGGCGGAGCGTCAGCGCCCCCGGCCGAGCCTGGCGACAATGTCGAACTCGGCCCGGGTGACGGGCTGGATGGAGAGGCGGCTGCCCTTGCGGATCACCATCATCTGCTCGAGCCCCTTCGTGGACTTCAGGGTGTCGAGCGGCACGATTGAGGGGAAGGTTTCGACGTAGCCCACATCCACCGTGTACCAGGTGGGGTTGTCCTTCGTACTGGCCTCGTCGTAGTAGGCGTGCCCCTTCCTGAAGGCGAACGGGTCGGGATACCCCGCGCGGACGATCTCGGCGATGCCGGTGACACCCGACGGATCGGCGTTCGACGCGTAGAAGAGGACACCGTCGCCCACCTGCATGTCGTCGCGCATGAAGTTGCGCGCCTGGTAGTTGCGCACGCCCTCCCACCCGGTGGTCCGGTCACGAGCCAGCTGCTGGATGGTGTACGCGGACGGCTCGCACTTCATCAGCCAGTACTTCTTCGCCATGCCATCAGCTTACGACAGGCGAATGCGGCCGACGGACGTGGCGGGTCAGTCGGCGGTGTCGGCCGGCGGCACGAACCCCGAGCACGAGAGGGTGCCGGAGATCTTCGCCCCGGTGTCGGCCACGGCGCTGATCGTGAACTGACCCGAACGCCCCCGCTGCTCGTAGCGCACGGCACCGGAACCGGCCCGCTCGTTCGGCGGACCGACCTGCAGGGTGTTGATGCGGTGGGTACGTCCGTCCAGGGTGACCTGCAGCGTGAAGCTGTCGGTCTTGCCGAGCCGCCAGCCGGTGAAGACCAGCTCGCGGTTGGCATCGCGTCGCCGCACGCGCCACATCTGCCCTGGTGCATCGTGCACGCGTGACGAGGGCGAGTAGTTGCAGTCGCCAGGTCCCTTGGCGGAGTACCTGGCGCCTGCAACGCTGAGATCCACCCGAACGAGCAGGGAGCCGGGGGGCTGAAGCGGCACGTGGGCGGACGCATCGCCGACGGCGGCGATGACCATCGCTGCGAGGCATGCGGTTCCGAGGCGTCGTGCGCTCATGGGATCTCCGTGCTGGATCAGACGAACACGATAGCCGGAAAGCTCCCGGCAGGGGCGGTCGTCTCCGCCATTCATCCCTGCTTTCCAGCCACTCATCACGCCCGGATCCCCGGATCCAGGAATTCGCCGCCCGCGACCGGCATGCCGAGCAGCAGCCGGTTCATCGGCGTGATGGCCGCCGGGATGGTCTGGGTCCACACCCGGTAGCCGCGCCGCTGCAGCGACACGGCACGCATCGCGTCGACGGCCACGGCCGGGTCGAGCCAGCCGCGCAGCGGGCCGGGGTCGCAGACCTCGAGGTCGTGACAGCACGGCAGCAGCGCAAGGCGCGCACGCGCCGCCACCGCACGGTCGATCACGGCGTCGGACAGCGCACCGCACGCGTGACTGGCCACGACGACGTCGGTGGCCTGGAGATCGATCCGTCCCAAATCCTCCTCGCAGGTGCGGACGCGCCCGTCGAGCCGCGGCCAGGTCCGGACGAGGACGTCGCGAATGGCGCCGGCGGTCGGCGGCACCACCCGGTCCACCACCAGCGCCTCGGCAGACGAGTCGTCCAGGATCAGCATGATGCAGGCCAGCAGGCCGTGACCGCCCGCGAGGTCGACGATGCGGCCTCCGCGAAAGAGGCGTCGCGCCCGGCGGGCCACCTCCCAGGCTTCGTACAGTTCCTTGCGGGGCAGGCATTCCGCCTCGCAGACCGCCCGCGCAATGCGGTCGAACAGCGTGGTGCCGGTGAAGCGGCCGAGGTCGTGGGTGGTGAGGCGTGAACGGGAACCGGGGGCGAAGCCGCTCACGGGAGTGGGGAGAAATGCCGGAATGGGGGGTGCGGGGATCCGGAAGGAGCCCCGCACCCGGACAGCGTTACTTCTTCAGCGAGGGGTGCTCGTAGCCGACGGTGAGGATGTCGGCCGAGGGACGGAAGCTGAGGTAGTCCACGTGATCGGGAATGGTCGCCCAGCCGTGCGGAACGCCCGCCGGGATGATGATGATGTCGCCGACCTTCACGTCGCGCTTCACCACATCGGAGCCACCAATCTGGCCGCTGCAGGACGGACCGTTCAGCGTCGTGGTCACCTCCGCATCGGGAGCCGACTCGCGGCCGTTCACAACACGCCCGCCGGTCACCATCGTGCCGGCGCCAGACACGATGTAGTACCCCTCGGTCTGCTTGTAGTGGGCGATGCCGGACGCTCCGGAGAGCGCCAGACTGCCCGCGGCTTCGCCGCACGACTTCACGTTGGCCGGGGCGGCAGCAGCCGGACGCGCGGCAGCCGCAGGCGCAGCCGGGGCACCGGTCTTGCCGCGATGAATGATGCCGACCGAGAAGTGCTGGTCGCCGATGTCCATCACCTTGATCGTGCGATCGACGCCCGGCTGGGCGTTCACCTTGTCGACATCTTCCTTGGTGATGTAGTACGCCGCGGTCGGCTTGCCCTGTGCGAAGCCAACGGCCGCCGGACCGATGCCCAGCGCAATGCCCAGAACCGTCAGAATGGCCTTCTTCATCGAATCCTTCCTCCTCGAAAACGTGGGACGCCACCGCCCTGTCTGGCGGCGGTCGTGCGGGATACTGTAGCGGAAGGGGCGGCGGTTCGCCGCACAGAAGTTCGGGGCCGCGGCTCCCCGCAGGACCTGGCGGTTCCGAGCGCCTATTCTCCGCCGCCGGACATTTCGCGCTTGAGCCAGGCCCGGGCGTGCGTCCAGTCGGCCTCGACGGTCCGGAGCGATACCTTCAGGTGTTCGGCGACTTCCGGCGCGGACAGGCCCGAGAAGAAGCGCAGCGACACCACCTGCGCGGCCCGCGGGTCCACCGTTTCCAGCCGGGTCAGCGCCGCCTCGAGCGTGAGCAGGTCCTCGACCGGCACCGCACCGGTGGTTGCCGCCTTCACCAGGTCGTCGAGCGCAATCGGGGCCGCGCCGCCTCCGCGCTTCTGGCGCTTCTGGTGGCGTCCGTGGTCGACGAGCAGGCGCCGCATGGCCTGGGCGGCAATGGCCAGGCCGTGGGTGCGCCCCTGCCATTCGCTGCCGTGCTGGTTCTCCAGGCGCAGCCAGGCCTCGTTCACCAGCGCGGTCGGCTGCAGGGTGTGGTTCCGTCGTTCGCGTCCGAGATACCGACGAGCCACCTTCTTCAGCTCGCCGTAAATGAGCGGGAAGATGTCTTCCGCGTGGCCCCTCGTCGACATGTCCGCTCACGGTAACACACCCTCCGCACCCAGGAACGCCGGCCACGGCGGCTGAGCTGCCACTGCGGGAAACGCCCGCGCCCGTCGCGTTACTGGATGGCATGACGTCCCGACAGGCACAGGCAGACCGGCTCCTCATCGCGATGCTGTGCGCCGCCACCGTGACCGCGCAGTTCGTCGCTGGCAAGGCGCTGCGCGACACGCTGTTCCTGACCTCGCTCGACGTCACCGCGCTGCCGGCGATGCTCATCGGCACGTCGGCCGCCTCGCTGCTGCTGGTGGCGGTCCATGGCCGACTCGGCAGCCGGATGACCCCGGCCCGGCTGGTCCCGGCCAGCTTTCTCCTCAGCGGCGCGCTCTATCTCGTCGAGTGGCTCCTGCGCCCGCTGGCGCCAGCCGCCTCGGCGGTCGTGCTCTACCTCCACATCTCGGCAGCAGGTCCGCTGCTGGCCTCGGGCTTCTGGCTGGTGGCGAGCGAGCAGTTCGACCCGCACACCGCGAAGCGGCGGTTCGGCCAGCTGGCAGGAGCCGGCACCATCGGTGGCCTCGTCAGCGCCATCGCGGCCGAACGGACCTCGGCCTGGTTCGGCGCCCCAGCCATCCTGCCGATGCTGGCGGTGCTCCAGACGGTCAGCGCCCTGCTCGTGCACCGTCTCGCCACAGGCAGCACGGCGGTCCTCGCGCCCACGCCCGCACCGCAGGTTTCCGGCGGCACCCGCTCCGGCCTCCGGGTGATTGCGCGGGCCCCGTACCTGCGCGATCTCGCGACGCTCGTGCTGCTCGGCACCACGGGCGCGGCGCTGGTCGACTACCTCTTCAAGGTGCAGGCCGTCGACACGTTCGGGAGGGGCGATCAGCTCCTCCGCTTCTTCGCGCTCTACTACGCGGGCACCAGCATCATCACGTTCGTGCTGCAGACCTCGGCGTCGCGCGTGGTGCTGGAGCGATGCGGCCTCGGGGCCACTGCCAGCACGCCCTCGGTGGCCGTGCTCTTCGGCAGCCTCGTCGGGCTCGCCCTCCCCGGGTTCGGCAGCCTGCTGGTGGCACGTGGCGGCGAGTCCATCATGCGGAGCTCGCTGTTCCGCGCAGGCTACGAGCTGTTCTACACGCCCATCCCTGCGGCAGAGAAGCGGGCCGCGAAGTCGCTCATCGACGTGGCGTTCGACCGGCTTGGCGACGCCGCGGGTGGCGCGCTCGTCCGCATGGCGCTCATCCTCGTGCCGGCGGCGCACACCCCGGCCATCCTCATCATTGCGGTGGCCTGCTCGGCTGGTGCGATCCTCGCGGCCAGCCGCCTGAACCGCGGCTACGTGGGTTCGCTCCAGTCCAGCCTCGAGGTGCGCTCCAGCGTCGCGGAGCCGGCACCGCACCAGCCCGGCGGCCAGACCACCCGCTCGCTGATGCGCACGCTGCTCAGGCGCGAGCTGGATGGCAGCGTGTTGGACGGACGCCATGACACACACGCGGTCCCACCCCACGATGCCGTCGTCACCGCCGTCGTCCACCTGCGATCCCGCGACCGCGCGCAGATTGTCCAGGTGCTCGGCCGCGATGACGACGGGCTCGCCCCCGCACTGGTGCCGCACGTCATTCCGCTGCTCGCGTGGGACGCCGTGGCGGGGCACGCGACGTTCGCGCTCCAGAAGGTGGCCGAGGAGCATGTCGGCCAGTTCGCCGACGCGCTCCTCGACCCGAACAACGACTTCGCCATCCGGCGCCGCCTGGCGCGGGTCTTCGCCGTCTGCGTCTCGCAGCGCGCGGTCGACAGCCTGTTGCTCGCGATGGACGACCTGCGTTTCGCCGTCCGCCGTGAGGCCGGACGCTCGCTCCTGGCCATCCTCGACCGCAACCCGATGCTGGCCATCGATCGGGCACGGATCCTCGACATCGTCCTGAGGGAGGTCACGGTGGGACGGCCGGTCTGGGAAGGACGGCGGCTGCTCGACACGCCGGCCAGCGACTCGCCGCTCGACGCTTTCGTGCGCGACCGGGCCGGTGAGAGCCTCGCGCACGTCTTCACGCTGCTCTCGCTGGTGCTCCCGCGCGAGCCGATCCAGCTCGCGTTCCGCGGACTGCACACCGATGACGAGCACCTGCGCGGAACCTCGCTGGAGTACCTGGACAGCGTGCTGCCGCAGGCGATTCGCCAGCGGCTCTGGCCCTTCCTCGAGCAGCGCCCGTCGCGGCTGCATGCCCGGAACCGCCAGGACGCCATTGCCGCCCTGCTGCGCTCGAACCGCTCGATCGAGCTGAACCTCGAGGAACTGCGGCGCCGGACCTCGACGCCCGAGACGGCCACGATCTGAAAGGAAGCCAGACGCCCATGTCCCGGATGCTCGCGCCCCAGTGCCGGACCACGCCCTGCGACACCGACGTACAGCGCTCGGGCAGCCGGCTCCCCGCATCCCTCCTCGACGAACAGGTGCGGCGCCTCGCCGTCTGCGCCGGCGTTGGCGCCGGGCTGTGGGCATTCGGCCTGGTCATGGACGGCGTGGCACGCCCCTTCACGCTGGGCACGCCGTGGCCGCTGAAGCAGATCACGATCGAGGCGCTCTCGATCGTCCTCTCCGCGCTGATGCTGCTGTACGTCCGGTACGCCCCGCATCCGCCGCAGCGCAAGGTGGACGTGGCCCTCGGCTATTACGTGCTCAACGCCGGCGCGGTGGCGCTGCTGAACAACTGGACGCACGTGCCGGTGGTGGCGATGTCGAGCCTGCTCTCGTGGAACACCGTGGTGATCCTGGTCGCGGCCATGATCATTCCGTCCACGCCGGCGCGCATCCTCGGCGCCTCGCTTTTGGCCGCCTCCACCGACCCCCTCGCCGTGTGGGCGGCGCACCTGCGCGGCGCCACCGTGCCGTCACCGCTCGATACGTTGGTCCTCTTCATGCCGAACTACGCCTGCGCGGCCGTGGCCGTGCTGCCGTCTCGCGTCCTGCAGCGCATCGGGCGCAGCCTGAAGCAGGCGCAGGACATGGGGAGCTACCAGCTCGAGGAACTGCTCGGGCGGGGAGGCATGGGCGAGGTCTGGCGCGCCACGCACCGCCTGCTCGCGCGCACCGCAGCCGTGAAGCTGGTCCGCCCGGAGCTGATCGGCGCCGCAACGCAGCAGGACACCGAGAACATGATCCGGCGCTTCAGGCGGGAGGCCGAGGCCACCGCCGCGCTGAAGTCGCCGCACACGATCCGGCTGTACGACTTCGGCGTCACGGAGGACCGCACGTTCTACTACGCCATGGAACTGCTGACCGGGCGCGACCTCGAGACGCTGGTGCGGTCGTCCGGTCCGCTCCCCTCGGAGCGGGTGCTCTACCTGCTGCGCCAGATCTGCCATTCGCTGGAAGAGGCGCACGCACAGGGGCTCGTCCACCGCGACATCACGCCGCGCAACATCTACGCGTGTCGCATGGGGCTCGACTACGACTTCGTGAAGGTGCTGGACTTCGGCCTCGTGTCGTACGCCGACGCCCGGTCGGTCGGGCAGTCCATGCTCACCGGCGTGCACACCACCACCGGCACGCCCGCGTTCATGGCCCCCGAGGTGATCCTCGAGGGGGCGGTGGACGCGCGCGCCGACATCTACGCACTCGGCTGCGTGGCCTACTTCCTCCTCACGGGCGAGCTCCCCTTCGAGGCCGACAGCCCGATGAAGATGTTCGTGCAGCACCTGCAGGCCGTACCCGTGCCGCCCTCGCAGCGCGGCGAGCTCCCCGTGCCTGCCCAGCTGGAGGCCCTGGTGCTCGACTGCATGGCCAAGGATCCGGCCGATCGTCCGCAGTCCATCGACGAGCTGCGCCGTCGTCTCGAGGCCGTGCCCGGTGCCGGCCGCTGGACGAATGCCACCGCGCGACAGTGGTGGACGACGCACCTCGTCGACCTCACCACACCCGTCCCTCCGGTGCCCGCCCGCCTGAAGACGACGCTCGCCCTCGCGGAGACCATCTAGCATCCCCGCGCCCACACTCCTGCCGCCACCGACGTTCTGCGGGTTTCCCCCGGGGACGTCGCGTAGAGGGGCGAGGAGATTGTGATGCCAGGAACTGCCACTCCCCCCGAGACGACCGGCACGCGGTCCAGCCTGGACCGCGTGCTGGCCCTCTTCGCCGAGGTTCGCGCCGGTGAAGGTGCGACCGCGGTGTTGATGCTCGTCAATGTCTTCCTGCTGCTCGTCTGCTACTCCGTCATCAAGACCGTGCGCGAGCCGCTCATCCTGCTGGGTGGTGGTGCCGAGGTCCGGTCGTACGCGGCGGCCGGCCAGGCGCTCGCGTTGGTGGCCTTCGTGCCGCTCTACGGCTACGTGGCGTCGCGCGTGCGGCGCATGCGGCTGCTGGTCGGCGTCACCCTCTTCTTCGTCGCCTGCATCGAGCTGTTCGCACTCGCGGTCTCGGCCCGGGTGCCGTTCGTCGGCGTGGCCTTCTTCATCTGGGTGGGCATCTTCAACATCTCGCTGGTGGCCCAGTTCTGGTCGTTCGCGAACGACATCTACCGCAAGGAGGCGGGCGACCGGCTGTTCCCCGTGATCATGATCGGCATGACGGCGGGTGCGCCCCTGGGCTCCCTCGTCGCGGCCCGGCTCTTCCGCGCAGGGCTGACCCCGCAGGTCATCCTCCAGCTCTCCGCGCTGCTCCTGCTGGTGAGCGCGGTGCTCTACGTGCTGATCAGCCGGCGGCTGGACAGCGCCGCCCCGCAGGCCGCGCAGCCGCTGGCCGCATCCGGCGGCTTCGCGCTCGTGCTCGGCAATCCCTACCTGCGGCTCGTCGCGCTGCTCATCATGCTGCTGAACGTCGTCAACACCACAGGCGAGTACGTCGTCGCCCGGCTGCTCACGGCGCACGTGGCCGACCTCGCGGCGGCCACGCCCGGGTTCGACCAGCGCGCGTTCATCGGCGCCTTCAGCGGCGAGTACCAGTTCTGGGTGAACGTCTCGGCGCTGGTGCTCCAGGCATTCGTGGCATCACGCCTCGTGAAGTTCGCCGGCTTGCGCGGCGTGCTGCTCGTGCTGCCGGTCATCGCGCTCGGCGGCTACAGCCTGATTGCCGCGGGTGCCGGCTTCGCGGTGGTCCGCTGGATCAAGACGGCGGAGAACGCCACGGACTACTCGATCATGAACACGGCCCGCCAGCTCCTGTGGCTGCCCACGAGCCGGGAGGAGAAGTACAAGGCCAAGCAGGCCATCGACACGTTCTGCGTTCGGGCCGGCGATGTGGTGTCGGCAGGCGTGGTCTATCTCGGCACCGCGGTCCTGCACCTCGGGCCCAGCCAGTTCGCCATCGTGAACGTGGGGATGACCGTCCTGTGGATCGCCGTCGCGGTGATGATCCTCCGGCCGCGGGTGGAGCGGCCCCGCCTGGCGATCCCGCGCCTGGCGCGGATGGCCACGGCCACGCTGCTGCTGGCCCTGGTCGCCGAACAGGCGCACGCCCAGGACAGCCGCGCGGCGGTGCTGGCCGGCGCACGCGCCGAGAAGGCCGCCCACCTGCGCGACTACGAGCCGAGCCCGCTCGAGCGGCGCATCGACTTCGTGAACCGCCACCTGATGACGCCGCGGACGTTCCAGCCCTACATCGGCGGCATCATCGAGGGGGGTGGGCTGGCCATTGGCCCGGCCGTACGCAGGCCCTTCGCAGACACGGGACTCGTCACGGCGCACGTGGCCTGGTCCATCCGCAGCTACGGCGCCGCGGTGGCCACCGTCAGGCTGCCGGAGTTCGGGAACGGACGCGTCCGCGTCACCGCGAGGGCCGAACAGCTGCACGCCCCTGGCATGGCCTTCTTCGGTGTCGGCCCCGCCTCGGTGAAGGCCGACCGCCGCACCTTCGGCCTCGACACCACCACGGTCGGCGCGGCGGTGCGCGTGACCCTGGCGGGTCGCACCGCGGTCGGCGGCAGCCTCGAGTACCTGGACATGCGCACGGACGGCGCCGATCCGCAGGCACGCATCCAGGTGCCGTCGCTCTCGCCCTCGTACTACCGCACCAGCACGTTCGCGGAGCTCGACACGCGCACCTCGCCCACCTACTCCCGGCGCGGCGGCCTGCTGCGGGCGGAGTTCGCCGACTTCCGACAGGCCGATGGGCGCGGCCTCGGCTTCCAACGGATCGACGCCGACGCGCAGCGTTTCCTCTCGCTCGGCGGCGACAGCCGCGTCATCGCCCTGCGCGCCTCGGCGTCGACAACGATGACGGCGGACGGCGAGGAGGTGCCCTACTTCATGCTGCCTACGCTCGGCGGCACCCGGGCGCTGCGCGGCTACTCGTCGTGGCGCTTCCGCGACCGGAATCGCCTGCTGCTCTCCGGCGAGTACCGGTGGTCTGCCGGTCCGCTCGTCGACATGTCGCTCTTCATGGATGCCGGTGCCGTTGCACCGCGGTTCGACGATCTCGCCGGCACGTCGCTGCGGACGTCGTACGGCGTCGGCTTCACGATTCACACGCCCGCCGCCACGGTGACACGCATCGAGCTGGCGCGCTCCCGTGAAGGGCTCGGGCTCATCTTCGGCTTCGGTCCCAGCTTCTGAGGAATACGACCATGACCACCATCATCCGCACCCGCACGATGGCCGCCGGCGTGGCGACGCTCGCACTCGCCGGTACCCTGTCCACGTTCGGCTCCGCCGCTGCCCCGCGGTTCTTCGACGACGACCCGGTGTGGGTGGAGCGCGATACCGAGCACGTCGCCGGCCTGAAGCCGCTCGAGGTGGACCTGGTCACCGACCTGGCGGTGAACCTCATCAAGGGCTCGGCGCCCGTCCGGCCTGCGCGCGCGGGCAACGTGAACAGCGTGGACGAAGTGCCGGACTCCAGCTGGTTCACCAACCGGGCCGGCTTCGCGCCGCTCACCGCGGAGCAGGTGAAGCGCGGCCCGAACAGGACCGATGGACCGGCCGACGGCCCGTGGACCGTCACCTCGTCCAAGAGCGACGGCGTCACGCCCGGCTTCACCGTGAAGGATCGCGATGGACGCCGCTGGTTCCTCAAGTTCGATCCGCCGGGCTATCGCGGGATGTCGACCGGAACCGAGGTGGCGGTCACCAAGCTGATGTGGGCGCTCGGCTACCACGTGCCCGAGAACCACATCGCCTACCTGCGCCGCGAGCAGCTGGTGGTGGGTGACACGGCGAAGTTCACGCCTGCTGGCGGCGGCACGCGCCGGATGCGCGCCGAGGACGTCGACCGCCTGCTTGCGAAGGCCGACCGCGAAGCGGACGGCAGCTACCGTGTGGTGGCGAGCCTCGCGCTCGAGGGCAAGCCGGTGGGTCGCATCCGCTTCCAGGGCACCCGGCCCGACGACCCGAACGACATCGTCGCGCACGAGAACCGGCGCGAGCTGCGCGCCTACGGCGTGTATGCCGCGTGGCTGAACCACGTGGATGCGAAGGCGATCAACTCGCTCGACACGCTGGTGACCGAGGGGAGCCGGAGCTACGTGCGGCACCACCTGATCGACTTCCGGTCGGCGCTCGGGAGCGGCGGGGTTGGCCCGGCCGACCACTGGGCGGGCACGCAGTACCTGGTGGAACCCCGCGCGTTCGGCCACCAGCTGGTGGGCTTCGGGTTCACCACGCCGAAGTGGCAGCGTGCGGCGTTCCACGAATCGCGCAGCATCGGGCGGATCCAGCGGGACAACAGCGCGTTCGACCCACGCGCCTGGAAGCCGCGCGTGCCGAACCAGGCGTTCCTGCATGCGCGACCCGACGATCAGTTCTGGGCCGCGCAGAAGCTCACGGCGATCACGACCGACATGCTGCGCGCGGCCGTGTCGGCCGCGGAGTTCCGGGATCCCGAGGCCGAGGCGTTCCTCGTGCGGGCGCTGGCCGAGCGGCGCGATGCGATTGCCCGCGCCTACCTGCCGGCGGTCAACCCGATTGCCGACCCCTCGCTCGACGCCGCAGGCCGACTGACCTTCAGGAACGCGGCGGTGGATGCGGACGTGGCACGCGCGCCGCGCACCTATCACGCCGTGTGGCTCGCCTTCGACAACGCCACCGGTGCGGAGCGCTTCCTCGGTACGAGCCACGGCGAGACCACCTACCTCCGCGCGCCCGTGGCCCTGCCGGTGCAGGACGGCGCGTTCGTGAAGGTGGAGCTCTCGAGCAGCGGCAGCCACGCATCGTGGGCGTCGCCGGTGCACGCGTACTTCCGGCTCCGCGGCGGGTCCTGGCAGCTTGCGGGCTTCGAACGCATGCCGGAACCGCGCGCCAACTGAGGCGGCACGACGACATGGAGACGACACGCATGACGAATCGCACGGTGATGTCGGGACTCGCGGTGACCCTCTGCGCCTGGATGGCGTACACCGCACCAGCGGCGGCACAGGACTGGCCTTCCGTGCCGGTTGTCACGCCGGCCGCGGGCGCAGACGACGGGCAGTCGGCATCCGGCAGTCAGCCCCCGTCTGTTCCCCTGTCGGGGCTGGGCACGCCGCGGCTGCTGCCGCTCCTCGAGGACGCACCACCCCACAATGCCTGGCGCGACCTCTTTTCGGGCACCTGGGGCGACGTGAGGCGGTTCCCCTCGCGCCAGACCGTGAACTGGCTCGTCATCGGTGCGGCTGTGGCGGCGGGCACGCGTCCCGCCGACTCGCACGTCGGCCGCTCGCTCTCCACCGCGACGCAGCTTCGCGAGGTATCGGAGCCGGGCGCGTTCATCGGCTCGACCCCGCTGCAACTGGGGCTCAGCGCGGCGGCCTACGCGATCGGTCGGTCCACCGATTCACCCCGGCTTGCCGCCGTGGGTGCCGACCTGTTCCGTGCGCAGCTGCTCGCGCAGGGGCTCACCATGGGCATGAAGTCGACCTTCCGGCGGCGCCGGCCCGAAGGGGCGGGGTTCGCGTTCCCGTCCGGGCACACGACGGTGAGCTTCGCGTCGGCCACGGTGCTGCAGCAGCACTTCGGCTGGCGTCTCGGGGCCCCGGCCTACGCGCTGGCCTCCTACGTGGCGCTCTCACGCGTGCAGATGAAGCGGCACTACCTGAGTGACGTGGCCTTCGGCGCGGCGCTTGGAATTGCGGCCGGGCGGACCATCACCTTCGGTCGCGAACGTCGGATGCACCTGGGCCCGATGGTGGCCGGCGGTGGGGCGGGCGTGCAGTTCGCCTGGTACGGCCGACGATGAACGTGCGCGCGGCGGCTGGTCGCGCCCCGGCTGCGGCGCACCGCGTCGTGGCCGGCTCAGCCGGGTCTCATCAGTTCAGCCGCGCCAATTCCCGCTTCGCCTCCACGACCGGCGCGATCGTCTGATCGGCCTGCGCCCACACCCGGAGGAACTCGTCGTATGCCGTCCGTGCGCTGCCCGTGTCGCCGGCGGCGGCGTACGCGCGGGCGAGCGCGAGCTGGGCGAGCGGGTAGACGGCGCTGCTGGGGTCCTCGCCCCGGTGCGCCAGGATCCGCGTGAACTCCTCCACGGCATTCTGCGGCTGCTTCAACTTCAGGAACGCCTGGCCCCGCAGGTATTCGGGCCAGAGCGCCGCCCTCGATGCGCGGTCGTACGGCTTCACGCGTTCGAGGATCTCGACGGCGCGCGACGGGTCGTTGCGCTGCAAGGCCTCGGCAGCCTCCACCATGGGCAGTGACACCCGCACGCTGAGCGTGGCGCTCGGGTAACGTTCGCGGAGCTGCCGCACCAGCGGCTCGGCCTGCGTGGTGTCGCCGCAGAGGACCAGCGTGCGACTGCTGCGCTCGAGTGAGTAGTTGTCCTGGGTGAGCGCGAGCCCGGCCCTGATCTCGTCGCGGGCCGTCGTGCAGTCGCCCACCAGCGCATGCACTTCCGCGTCCTCGATGGAGAGCTGGCCGGCCACCTCACGGAAGCCGTTCTGCTGCGCCATCCTGATGCCGAGCTGGAACTGCTCGTGCGCGGCAGCCGTCTGCCCGCGATGCGCGAGGGCGTGTGCCTGCCAGCCGTACGCCGCGTTCGTCTGGCCCACGCCGACCGACGACTCCAGCATGCGTGCCATGGTCGCCTCGTCACCACGGATGAAGGCAAGCAGGTAGTTCATGCGGCGGATGGGGAACGACGTGAGCTTCGCGGCAGCCGCCTCCTGCAGCGTGCCTGCGGCCTCGTCATAGCGCCCGAGCGCCATGAGCGACGCGGCCAGGTTCGAGTACGGCGCCTCGAACGTGGGCTCGAGCCGGATGGCCTGGCGCAGCGGGACGATCGCCTCGTCGTACTGTCCGAAACGCAGCAGCGACTGCCCGAGGCTGTTGAAGGCGAACGCCTCACGCGGATAGGTGGCGGTCCACGAGCGGCTCATCTCGAGCCCCTCGGACCAGTTCTGCGTGGCATCGCGATGGTAGCGATACGCGATGAAGAAGCGCTCGCGCTCGCTGACGCGGTCGCGCAGGTCGTAGGCGCGCCGTGCGTACTCGGGAGCCAGTGCCGTCTGCCCCGTGTTCGAGTAGACCGTGGCGAGGAGCGCCATGGCGAGGGCGAAGTTGGGGTCGAGCTCGATCGCGCGGCGCAGGTGCGGGATGGCGTCGAGCCTGGGGTTCACGCTGCCATTGTCGAGCGCCAGCGAATAGGCGTGGAGCGCCTCGAGCGAGGGCGTGGTGGCGCGGGCCAGGGGCACGTCGAACTGCTGGACGGAGGCCAGCGACTCGCCGAGCTTCTCGCGCATGCGGGAGGCGACACTCTGCAGCGCCGTGAGCACTTCCTCCTTGCTCCCCGCCTCCACCTGCTCGCGGGCCATCACGTCGCCTGTCTCGGCGTTCACCGCCTCCAGCGCCAGGACGAAGTTCCGCCCCAACCCGGCGATCGACCCCGAGAGCAGCGCCTTGAACTGCTCACGCCGCGCGATCTCCCTGGCGACGTCGCGCGTGATCGGCGCGTCGGGCGGACGTCCCATCAGCCGCAGCGTTTCCCGCATGCGGTCGTCGGGGAACACCTTGAGGAAGGGCGACTGTTCGAGCGCCACCGACAACGCCACCTTCAACGCACCGTCGAACACCGGGTCGCCCGTGGTGTTCGCGACGTCGGCGAGCACGATGGTGTCCTGCTCGGTCAGCGTCTCGCCCGGCCGCGCGGCCAGGGACCACCAGGCCAGCAGGGCGGCCAGCAGCACGCCGGCCACCGACGCCGCCACGATCGGCCACGGCCGCCGCGTCGACACGTCCTGCGGCACGGCCATGGGCGACGGCAGGTCGGCGAGGCTCGCCACCATGGCCGCGGCCGACTGGGGCCGATCGCGCGGGTCGACCTTCAGGGCCTGCAGCACCACGTGCTCCAGGCGCGGGTCGACGCCGGTGACGCGCGAGGAGGGCGTCGGCGGCTCGGCTGTGCGGCTCAGGCGGTTGTTGAACGGGTGCTGGCCCACCAGCAGCTCGTACAGGATCAGCCCGAGCGCGTAGATGTCCGTGCACTCGGTGAGCGTGGCCCCGGGCGTCAGCTGCTCCGGTGCCATGTAGCCGGGCGTGCCAATCAGCTGGTGCTGCAGCCCGTCCTCACGCTGGATGGCAATGCCGAAGTCCGTGATGATCGCGCGGCCGTGGTTGTCGATGAGGATGTTCGCCGGCTTCAGGTCGCGGTGCAGCACCCCCTGCGCATGCGCGGCAGCCAGCCCCGCGCAGAGCTGCCGTGCGATCTCCATCACCCGCTCGGTGGCGAGCCGGCCCACGCGCCGCAGCAGCGTCGCCAGGTCTTCCCCGTTCACCAGCTCCATCGAGAAGAAGACGATGCCGGTGTCTTCGCCAACGTCGAAGACGCGACAGACCGCCGGGTGCGTGATCTGCCGCGCCAGCCGGACCTCGTTGAGGATCTGGGCGCGGGCCGATGGACCGGTGGACTTGATGAGTTTCAGGGCAACCGGCGTCTCGAGCACCAGGTCGTCGGCCCGCCACACGTCGCCCATGCCGCCGCGACCGAGCCGGGTGACCATGCGGTACCGCCCGGCGAACACGTCACCCGGGTTGAACGCGCCCGGGGCGATCTCGCCGGTATCCGGATGTGGATGTCCCGTCGTCGTGTCGGAGACGTTGGTGCTGCCGGTTTCCTCGTGGAACTTCAGCAACGACTCCACTTCGCGGTACAGCGCCGCGTCGCTGCCACACATCTCCGCGATGTAGGCACGACGTGAGTCTGCCGGGCGCTCGAGCGCTGCGAGGAATACGTCCTTCGCCCGTTCATGAAGGGAGAGCATGCCGCTGGAAACAGAGAGTCTACCGCCCGATGCCGACCACGTCGAGACGTTGACAGCAGACGATCGGCTGCACAGCTCTACAGTAGTGGCGGGCGCATCCGCTAGTAATGGCGGGCGCATCCGCTTTCATAACGCGCGAATCGCGACGATCGAACAGCAGCGAGAGCGGGTCGTTCGTGTGGAGCGGGGCGCCAGTGGGTGGGACGAGGAGCGGGCGGCGGGTGTTCCGGTCGGCGCGATACGGCGACGGCCGGCAGGGCGGTGGGTGCGCGGTCGCGTCGGGCGGTCGCGTCACCCACCGGCCTGCCGGGCTGGCTGGTGACTGGTCATGCGGCCAGGCACGGCTTGCGGCCGCCCCCCTCGAGCAGCGAGTCGAGGTGGGTCAGCCGCAGCAGCGTGCGCACACGCGGACTGGCCGACACGACCGTGAGGCATCCGCCCACGGCCTGGGTTTCACGGGTCAACTCGGCCAGCATGCCCAGCCCCCGCGCGTCGATCTCGGTGACTCCGGCCAGGTCGACCCGCACGCGCGCGCCGGCCAGGCGACGCACGCACGCGTCCCACTCCGGAGTCATGCGCCGGGCATCCACGAGCCGGCCCGACACGCGCAACAGCACGTGATCGCGGCTCTGCTCGCAGTCCGCCGTGAACGTTCGTGAACGATGAGTACTCGGTGGCGTCATGGATCCCTCCTTCACCGGCTAACGCGAGATCCACGCGGAAACCCCGCAACGGGGCCGGACCCTCCTCAGCGCCCCGGCAGCCGGCCGTCCGCCCGGCGACGCTCGTAGGTCTTGAGATGGGTGTACGCCATCGAGAGCACGAGGTCGTCCACACCGTGCTGCCGGGCCTTGTCCAGCATGAAGCCGATGACGTGATCCGCCTCGACCGGACGCCCCGCCTCCATGTCGCGCATCATCGACGCGCTCCACTCACCGGTCGGGTCGGTCAGCCGGCTCTGCGCCTGCGCCACCGCCTCCGCCGTGGGCGGATAGCCCTCACGCGTGGCGATCTCCACCGTGGACCGCAGCGCCCGCTCCGCCGCCTCGCGTCCACCCGGGGCCGACATGATCTCCTTCACGTTGCCGCGGAAGAGGCAGGTGGTCGCCGCCAGCACGCTCAGCATCACGAGCTTCTCCCACATCCGCAGCAGCACATCGTCTGCATGCTCGACATGGATCACGCTTGCGGCCAGCGTGGCCTCGAGGCGCGCCGTCCGCTCGGTCTTCGTCCGGTTGCGCTCGCCGAAGACGATCCGCTGCAGCTTGCCGCCGTGGCGGATGACACCATCGGGCCGCAGGGTCACGTCGATGGCGCAGCTGCCGCCGAGCACGTGTGCACTCCCGAAGCGCTCGTCGAGCCGGTCGAGGTGCACGAGGCCGTTCAGCAGCGGCAGCACGGTGCAGGTGCCGCGCATCGCGGGTGCGATGGCGTCCATCGACGAGTCGAGGTCGTAGGCCTTGCAGGTCAGGATTACGAAGTCGTAGTCGGGCCCGAGCTCGCCAGCCACCACGGTGCGCACCGGCATCGTCAGGTCGCCCAGCGGGCTCTCGATGCGGAGGCCATCGCGCAGGATCTGCTCACGGCGTGCAGGGCGCACCAGGAAGGTCACGTCGGCGCCGGCCTGGGCCAGGCGGCCGCCGAAGTAGCCGCCGACACCACCGGCGCCCAGCACGAGGATTCGCGGAGTCGTCATGCCCAGATGGTAGCCTGAGCGCGCATGGCCGATCCGATCGTCATCTACCAGAAGCCGACGTGCACCACCTGCCGCCAGGTCTACAACGCGCTGAAGGCGAGCGGCGTCGACTTCGACGCCGTCAACTACCACGTCGAGCCGATCCCGAAGGCGAAACTGCAGGAGCTGCTCGCGAAGATGGGCATCAGCGCACGGCAGCTGCTGCGTACGAAGGAGCCGATCTACCGCGAACTGGGACTCGCGTCACGGACGCTCGACGACGAGCAGATCGTGGACCTGATGGTGGCGCATCCGGACCTGATCCAGCGGCCGATCGTGGAGAAGGGCGCGCGGGCCATCCTCGCGCGTCCCGCGGAGCGGTTGCGCGAGATCCTTTGAGGGGGATGCCGGCGCGGTTACGCGCGCCGGTCGCGTGTCAGCCGCAGGCGCCGTCGAGCGTGCGGACCGCCTTCACCTTCAGGGTCGGCAGGTTGATGTCGCCGGTGCCGGTGGCGCCACCACCGGGCTGTGCGGCAATGGCCGCGCGCGCGGGATCGATCGCGCCGCCCTGCGCAGCCACGTTCGGGGTGGGCCACAGCCCGCCACGAATCCGGAATCGCGTGGAGCCGGGCGTACCGGCCACCTGCACGCGCTGGCCGAGGTAGCGCTTGATGTCGCTGCCGCTCACCTCGTACTTCCCGTTCACGTCGTCGACGATCGTGTAGGAGTTGGGCTTGACGCCCTTCTCCACGCACCCGGTCAGCGTGAGCGTACGCGGCGAGTCGGACTCGCGCCGTGACGAGCGATCCGGGGTCGAGGACTGCTGCGCGGAAACCGTCGTGGCGAGCACGACACTGGACAGGATGGCGAGTACGACGCGGTTCATGGTGAGCCTCACGCCTGGAAACGGTCCGACGTGACGGCTGCCCTCCCGCGGCCTGATCGGCCGGCCCTGGCGGCACTGCCACGTTGCCCTCGACGCGCGGCATCGTATCATGTCGGCTGGCAGGGGGCCCGCGGCGCGCGGCCCCGATACCCCGTCACCTGCACAGAGAGGATCGGCAATGAAGCACCCGGTGCGCGTTCTCCTTGCGACGCTGGTCGCAACCTCGGCAGCCATCCCGGCCGTCGTCCAGGCTCACTTCAAGCTGCTGGAACCGGCGTCGGCCATCGTGGAGAGCGAACGCGGCGACCCGCAGAAGGCGACGCCGTGCGGCGTGACGCCCGACGCGAAGCCGAGCGGCGTGGTCACGAAGGTGACCGGCGGCTCGAAGCTGCACCTGAAGGTGCTCGAGACCATCTACCACCCGGGACACTACCGGGTGGCGCTGGCGGTGAACTCGCGGCTCGAACTGCCGGTGGACCCGGCGACCGTCGAGCGCATGACCGAGCGCGGGCCGTACTCGGTCTGGGCGGCCATCCAGAGCCCGCCGCAGCTGCCGGTGATCGCGGACGGCCTGTTCCAGCACTACACGCGGCCGGCCTCGCCGCAGACCTACGAAGCGGACGTCCAGCTGCCGAACATCACCTGCCCGAAGTGCACGCTGCAGGTGATCCAGTTCATGGCCGAGCACGCCTACAACCAGCCGGGGGGCTACTCGTACCACCACTGCGCCGAACTCGCGATTACCGCGGACCCGGCCAAGCCGATCGACAAGGGCTGGCCCGCAGCAACCGGCACGGCGAACTGAGGTCGAAGGGAGGGCGGGCCCTCGCGGCCCTCCCCGCCCTACCGCTCCAGCGCCGAGGCGCCCTCGTTGATCAGGGCCGTGACACGGTCCACGGCCGCAGCCACCCTCACCACCTCGCGCTCGGCCTCGGCATAGCGCTTCTGCTCGATCGCCTCGCGCACACCGGGCAGCGTCTTCACGCCGTAGCCGGTATAGAACCCCGGCGCGTAGAGGAGGTGGCGGTACCACGGACGCCGCGGCAGCCCGGCTGCGTCGATGAACTGACGCTCGGCCTGGATCAGCCGTGCGTTCACGGTCCGCAGCCGCGGCGCATCGAGCCCCGGCGTCCGTGCATCGAGCGCCCGCAGCGCGGCCCGGTATCGTTCGGCGGCGCGCGTGAGCGCGCTCGACGCGTTCTCGATCGGCGCGAAGTTGAGCGCCGGCGGCACCTCCTCCACCGCGGGAATCGGCCGCGGCCGCTTCGGGTCGTTCACCGCGGCGAACACGCCGTCGGCAATCTGCCGGTTGCGCTCGCGGATCTCGTCCTGCTTCTGCCGCAGCAGGTTCTGCACCTCGCGCACGTACCCCTGCGTGGTGTCGGCAAGGTTGGTGAACTCGAACGGCAGCACGTCGGCATCCGCGAGCCGGATCGCGAGCGTGCCCGAGAACTGCGCGAGCGCCCGACCGTACAGGAAGCCCGGATCGTGGAACGTCGAGAAGTGATAGAAGTCGTCGTAAATCGAGTGGTAGATCCCGTCGTCATCGAAGCCGCCGAACGACAGGTTGAGCGACGCCGTGCCGTGGTGCTGCAGGAACGGCGTGTAGTCCGACCCTGAGCCGAGCGCACCAATGCGCAGGTCGGCCCTCGAGCGGGCCTCGGCCCGGCGCTCGGCCGATGACGACGCCACGATGTCGGACTGCCAGCGTTTCCAGACCGTGCCCTTCGTTTCCGGGTCCTCGACCACCTTCGCGACCTCGTTCACGAGGTGCTCGAGTGAGTGCGAACCTGCAGCCTGCAGGAAGCCGCGGCTGTTCCCGTCGCTGTTGATGTAGACCACGGCCTTCTCGCGCAGTTCGGCTTCGTGCTGCTCCACCCACTCGGTGGATCCGAGCAGGCCCGGCTCCTCGCCGTCCCATGCGGCATACACGAGCGTGCGCTTCGGCGACCATCCCTGGCGCGCCAGCGCGCCCAGCGCACGCGCCTCCTCCAGCAGCGGCGCCATGCCGCTCACCGGGTCCGACGCGCCGTTCACCCACGCGTCGTGATGATTGCCGCGCACGATCCACTCGTCGGGGAACGTCGACCCCCTGAGGCGGGCGACGACGTTGTACATGGGCTTGATGTCCCAGTTGAACGACACCTTGAGGTGCACCCGGGCAGGCCCCGGTCCGAGCCGGTACGTGATGGGCAGCGCGCCGCGCCACGACGCGGGGGCCACCGGGCCACGCATGGCCGCGAGCAGCGGCTGGGCGTCACCGTAGGAGATGGGCAGCGTGGGGATCGTCGTGAGCGTCCGCGCCTCGCGCAGATCGAGCCGCTTCGCGCCCGGTACGGACGCCGTGCCTGGCGTCAACGGATCGCCCGCGTACTGTGGCAGGTCGAGCACACTGCCACGCTGCACGCCGTCCCTGCTGCGCATGGGTCCGTCGGGGAACACCTCGTCGGCGAAGAACCCGTCGTCGCGCGGATCGGAGTAGATGATGCAGCCGACAGCGCCGTGCTCGGCGGCGATCTTCGGCTTCGTGCCGCGGAACGATCCGCCGTAGCGTGCAATGACGATGGCTCCCTTCACGGAGACACCGGCCGCCTCGAGCTCCTCATAGTCTTCCGGACGTCCGTAGTTCACGTACACGAGCGGGGCCGTGACGTCGCCGTCGACCGAGTACGCGTTGTAGGTCGGGAGCTGTTCCGCCTTCTGGCCGGACGTGGGATCGGCGGCGATGGCCGGTTCCTCGAGTGTCGCCCTGAAGCGCGTGGGCGCGATCAGCTCGAGCAGCCGCTCCTTCGGCGTGGGGAAGAGCACCTCGTAGGTCTCGATCGTCGCGTCCCAGCCCCACTCGGTGAAGCGCGCGAGCATCCAGTCCGCGTTGTCGCGGGTGTAGGGCGCGCCGACGTGATGCGGCCGCGCACTGAGCCGCTGCATGTACTGGCCGATTGCGGTCGCATCGGTGAGGGCGCGGAACCGCTGGTCCCACGCGGGCTGCTGCGCGGCCATGCGGACGGGAGCCGCGGCCGCGAGCACGAGGAGCGCGGCGAGGGGCAGGGAGCCGAAGAGCGTGCGTCTGCGCATGGCCCGATCATACGGCGCACGGCGGCGACATCGGGATTAGCAATGCGGCAGTGTCGAACTATCTATTTGTCCGCTGTCGCACGCGTCGGTAGATTGGCTTCCATGAAGCGGCGACGCCGCAGAAAGGAGCGCACATGTTGACCAACAGCTACGCCACCCGCGCACTCGACCTCGCGATCGTCGGCGGACTGTCCGCCATCCTGGGGCTGAAGATGCTGTGGGTGTGGCCGGTCGCCCTGTTCCGCCTCCTCTGAGGCTCGCGACGCCGCGCGCGTGACCCGCGCGCGATCACCCCTGGAAAGAGAGGCCGCAGATGCGGATTTTCGTACGACCGTCGGCGGGGTTCCCGCCGGCGGCGATCGACCTGTTGCACAAACGGCTCGAGTTCGCGCTCGGGCGGTTCGCCGGCCGCGTGCGCACGCTGACCGTGCGCCTGAAGGACCTGAACGGTCCGCGCGGCGGCGCGGACAAGCATTGCCAGATTTCCGTCCGTCTCGACCGGCCGAAGCGCGTCATCGTCATCGAGGACGTTGACAGCCAGCCGGAGGCGGCGATCACCCGTGCCGCCGAGCGCGCGGCCCGCGCGGTATCACGCGCGGTGCAGGTCGCCGGCGACTGGCGCGTGTCGAACGACACCGCGCCAGGCTGGAAGTAGTACGCGTCAGGCCCACCGGCATCCCGGCCGCACTCCACGGCAGTTGCCCGAGACCCCACCTTCGGAGTCCCACCACCAGCGCCGCGCCGGGCCGGGCGGCGCTGGTCACCCCCTCACAGACCCGCGGCTTTCTTCTGCTCGGCCAGTACCGCCCTGAACATCGCCTCGGCCAGATCGACCTCGGCCTTGCAGCCGGCGGGATCGACAAACGGGTTCGCGCCCTTGCCGATCAGCGGGAACTTCTTCTCCAGGTTGTACATGCTCGGGTGCGAGCCGAGCGGGACGTCGCACTTGAGGGTGTGCGTCTTCCGGAACGCACGTTCGTACTCGTCGGCCTGGTTCGGGATGTCGGGATTGTTCACGAGCCTGAACCCCGGGTTGGTGCCGAGGCTGCCGATGATCACCACGTCGTAGGTGCGCCCTCCCTCGGATGCGCGCAGCGTCCAGGTGGTGCAGCCACGCGTGTGCCCCGGCGTGAGGTGGGCGGTCAGGGTGGTGCCGCCCAGCGTGACGGTGTCGCCGTCGTGGATGACGCGATCGATCGGGTGCGCCTTCCCGCCCGGCTTCATCGCCTCGAGCGCCGGCACGTCCTCGGCCATCGCCACCACCTGCGCGCCGGTGAGCTGCTTGACGAGCGCGTCGCCTTCCTGGTGATCGCCGTGCGCATGGCTGCCCAGGAGGACCTTCGTGTCGCTGAACTTGAAGCCGAGCTGCTCGATGGACTTCTGGATGAGCGGCACGTTCCGCTCGTAGGTGCTGTTGATCAGGATGTTCCCGGCCGGCGTGACAATCAGGTAGACCGACAGGCTCTTCGTGCCGACGTAGTAGATGTTGCCGATGACCTTGTGCGGCGTGAAGGCCGTGGTCATGTCGTCGGGGCCGCCGATGTTGCGCTGGAACAGGGCTCGCTGGCTCCAGGTCTCGCCGTTCACGGTGACCGACGGTCCGGGAGGCTGGTTGGCGCCGGGTGCCTGCGCCAGCAGCGGCGCGGACACGAGCGAGAGGGACAGGGCGAGCGCGACTGGTCTCATGCGGCCTCCAGAAGTGCCGGGGTCAGGCCCGGCTCGGCGGAGGATAACACGCGCCGCGTGGAGCGCCGCCAGATCCCGCACGGCACGGGCCGCCGCACAGTGTGCCGCATTTGACGACCCGGCGATTTGACGGTTGAATCGTTGCCACCGTGAGACTGCTCTTCTCCCTTGCCGCGCTGCTGGGCGCGTTCCTGCTGTTCCTCGTCGAGCCGATGTTCGCGCGCATGGTCCTCCCGATGCTGGGCGGCGCGCCGGCAGTCTGGAACACGTGCCTGGTCTTCTACCAGGTGGCGCTGCTCGCCGGCTATCTCTACGCCCACGTGGCAGGCAAGCGCCCGGTGCGGCAGCAGGTGCTGCTGCAGTTCGCCCTGATGGCCGCGGCGGCGATCCTCCTGCCGATTGGCGTGCGCGGCGATGCGCCACCCGCGTCCGCAAACCCGATCTGGTGGGTGCTCGGCATCCTGGTCCTGTCGCTGGGGCTGCCCTTCCTCGTGCTGGCCACCACCGGCCCGCTGCTGCAGCGCTGGTACGCGTCGCTCGGCGAGCAGGCCTCCCGTACCGTCTACTCCCTCTTCGCGGCCAGCAACGCCGGCAGCTTCCTCGGCCTCTTCAGCTATCCCTTCCTCGTCGAGCCGCTGCTGCGGCTGCGCGAGCAGAGCCTCGTCTGGGCCGTGGGCTACGGCGTCTACGCGGTGCTGATGGCCCTGTGCGGCGCGGCGGCCTGGCGTGTGGCGGCGGCGGGCCCAGCCGCCGCTACCGCGCCGGCGGTTCGGCAGCCGGTCGTCCAGCGCCCGGGGCGGGGCAGGGCCGCGGCGGTGCCGGATGACGAGGACGACCAGTGGGCGGTGCGCCTGCGCTGGCTCGGGCTGGCCGCCATCCCGTCGACACTCCTGATGAGTGTCACCACGTTCATCACGACCGACGTGGCGTCGATGCCGCTGCTGTGGGTCATTCCGCTGGGGCTCTACCTGCTCACGTTCGTCCTCGCGTTCGCGGAACGCCGGCTGGTGACGACGCGCGTGCTCGGCTGGTTCTTCCCGGTGGCGGTGGTGCTGACCGTGGCACTCGTGATGGCCCCACCGGAGTTCCCGTTCACGCTGATTGCGCTGCACCTGGCCAGCTTCTTCGTGATCGCCCTCACCTGCCACACAGTGCTCGCGGACAGCCGGCCGCCGGCGGAGTCGCTGACCGAGTTCTACCTGTGGCTCTCGGCCGGTGGTGCGGCAGGCGGCCTCTTCAACGCCCTGGTCGCGCCGTTCCTCTTCGTCAACCCGTTCGAGTATCCGCTCGCGGCACTCTCGGCCTGCCTGCTGCTGCCCAACGCGCTGTCGACCGCGCGCGACGCGCTGCGCTCGCGGGTGCGCGATGTCCTGGCAGTGGTCTTCACCGCGCTGCCGGTGCTGCTGATGATCGTGCTGGTGCCCCTGGTGCAGGCCTACGATGCGGACCTGCCGGACAGCCCGTTCATCCGCTTCGTCATCATCTTCGGCCCGCCATGCGTGGCGGCGTATGCCCTGCAGCGCCGACCGCTCCTCATGGGGCTGTCGCTGGCGGCCCTGGTGGTGGCGGGCACGTTCGTCCGGTTCGACAACCGCGTGCCGATCCACCTCGAGCGGAGCTTCTTCGGGCTGCAGCGCGTCATGTTCACCGGGGCCGAGCGGGTGATGCTGAGCGGCACCACCAACCACGGCGCCCAGTCGATCAGGCCGGAGCTGAAGTGCGAGCCGCTCACCTACTACTCGCGCGAGGGACCGGTCGGGCAGCTCATGGAGTATGTCCAGCGGGATCGCACGCGCACGCGCTTCGGGGTGGTGGGCCTCGGCACCGCGTCGATGGCCGCCTACGCGAGGCCTGGCGAGACGTGGACCTTCTTCGAGATCAACCCGGTGGTGGAGCGGCTGGCGCGTGATCCGGAGTACTTCACCTACCTGCGCGACTGCGCGCCGCAGGCGCAGGTGATCATCGGCGATGCACGCCTGAAGCTCGTCGAGCAGCCGGATGCCGCGTTCGACATCCTCGTGCTCGACGCCTTCAGCTCGGACGCCATCCCGGTGCATCTCGTCACGCTCGAGGCCATCCAGCTGTACCTCCGCAAGCTGGGCCCGGGCGGGATCGTGGCGGTGCACATCTCGAACCGCTACCTGGACCTCGGTCCGGTGCTCGGCGCCACCGCTCGCGAGGCCGGACTCGCCTCGGTGGTGCAGACCAACGTGCCGGCCGAGTACGCGCGCAAGATCAGCCTCGAGATCTCGCCGTCACGCTGGGTTCTCATCGCCCGGACCACGGAAGACCTCGCGCCGCTCGTCCAGCAGGGCCTCTGGTCCACCCTGGACGATGCGAAGGGGCCGGTGTGGACCGACGACTACTCCAACGTGCTCGACGTGCTGAGGCGCTGATCGCGTCAGGGCTCTCACTTCCCCCTGGGTTCGGCCTTCCGCCGGTGCATCTCGGCCAGCACTTCGTTCGGGGTGACGCTGGCGATCGTGGTCTGCACCTTGTTCATGAGGCCGGCCACGACGTCGGCGTCGCCGTTCATCATGGCGTCGAAGCCCACGCGGGCCACGTCGGCCGGATCGTCCTTCCTCGCCTGCCCCACCTTCGTGTCCTCGAGGTCGGCGCGCCTGAAGAACTCGGTCTCGGTCGCGCCGGGCATCAGGCAGGTGACGGTCACGCCTGAATCCTTCAGTTCGTTCCGGAGGGCGAACGAGAACGAGTCGATGAAGGCCTTCGTGCCGTTGTAGACCGCATGGAAGCTGCCGGGGATGTAGCCGGCCACCGACCCCGTGATCAGGATCTTCCCGGCGTGCCGGTCGCGCATGCCACGGCCAACCTTCTGGATCAGGTAGATCGTGCCGGTGATGTTGGTATCGATGACGTGGCGGACCGCCTCGAAGTCCTGGTCCAGGAACGCATGCCCCAGTCCGTGCCCGGCGTTGGCGAGCAGGGCATCGACCGGCCGGCCGCCCACCGCGGCGTGGAGCGCGTCGACCCCGGCCAGGGTGGCCAGGTCGGCCTCGAAGGGCTGCACCTGCCCCCCGTACTGCCGGAGTGAGGCGGCCGCTTCCTCGATCCGTGCCTCGTCGGCGGCCAGGAGCAGGTCGAAGCCGTGCTGCGCGCACTCTCGCGCGAGTTCGTAGCCGATGCCGGTGGATGCGCCGGTGACAATCGCGAACGGACGTTGGCTCATGGCATGCTCCGGGCGTGTGCGGACGAGCTGTGCGGGGTTGCACAGGCACACCCCGTGATTCGCAAGAACCGGGCCCCGAGATTCCGCGTCCTGCCGTCACCGTACGCCAGCCGCCTGCATCCACGTCAGCAGAGGACTACTGCCATGAGTCGTCTGCTGATCCTGGGTGCGGGCATCGCGGGCCACACCGCGGCCATGCACGCGCGCCATCGCCTGCCTGCCAGCCACGAGGTCGTGGTCGTCTCACCCAACAGCCAGTGGAACTGGATCCCGTCGAACATCTGGGTGGGGACCGGGTACATGAAGCCGGAGCAGGTCACCTTCCCGCTCGCGCCGGTCTACGCCAAGCTGGGCATCCCGTTTCACCAGGCGCGGGCGGTGAGCCTTCACCCCGACGGTGCCGAGGACCATCCGCATCCGTTCGTGACGGTGGAATACACCTCGCCGGAGCGGCGCGGGCAGTCCGAACGGATCGACTACGACTTCCTCATCAACGCCACCGGACCCCGGCTGAACTTCAGTGCCACCAAGGGGCTGGGTCCCGAGGCGAACAGCCTGTCGGTCTGCACCTATGGCCACGCCGCCCAGACGGCGGAGGCCCTGCGGGGGACGATCGACCGGATGAAGCGGGGCGAGCCCCAGACATTGCTCATCGGCACGGGACATGGCACCTGCACCTGCCAGGGTGCGGCCTTCGAGTACCTGTTCAACGTGGAGTTCGAGCTCCGCCGGCAGGGGGTGCGCGACAAGGCCCGGCTGATCTGGATCTCGAACGAGGCCGAGCTGGGCGACTTCGGGATGGGCGGCATGTTCGTGCGGCGCGGCGGCTACGTCACCCACTCGCGCATCTTCACGGAATCGCTCTACACCGAGCGCGGCGTCGAGTGGATCACGCGCGCCCACGTGAAGGAGGTAGGCCCCGGCGAGACGGCGTACGAGACGCTGGACGGTGAACAGCGCACGGTGCAGCACGACTTCGCCATGCTGCTCCCGCCCTTCACTGGCGTGGGCCTGAAGGCGTTCGACGTGCACGGCGCCGAGATCACGGGCGACCTCTTCGCGCCGAACCAGTTCATGCTGGTGGACGGCAACTACCAGAAGAAGCCATACGAGGAGTGGTCGCCGGCCGACTGGCCCGAGACCTACCAGAGCCCCAGGTACCCGAACATCTTCGCCGTCGGGATCGCCTTCGCACCGCCGCACCCGATCAGCAAGCCCATGACGAGCCCGAACGGCACGCCCATCTTCCCGACGCCACCTCGGACGGGCATGCCGTCGGGCGTCATGGCTCGCCAGGTGGCGCTGAACATTGCCGACATGATGACCGGACGGGCCACCGCCCCGACCCGGAAGGCGTCGCTCGCCCACATGGGCGCCGCCTGCATCGCGTCGGCCGGTGCCAGCGTCTTCAACGGGTCGGCCGTCGCGATGACGGTCTTCCCGATCGTTCCGGACTTCGCGACCTACCCCGACACCGGGCGCGACCTCGGGTACACGACCGGCGAGATCGGGCTGGCCGGGCACTGGATCAAGCACGCGCTCCACTACGCGTTCCTCTACAAGGCGAAGGCGAACCCGCTCTGGCTCGCCGTGCCGGAATAGCCGAGGCCTTCGATGCCGCTCCGCAAGCCGTTCGAGCAGAGCTACTACCCGCCGGTGCCGACCGGGTGGACCCGGTACTGGCGTACCAACCTGCCCTGGCAACTCATCCGGTTCGTCCTGCTGAATTTCAGGATGCTCCGGATGGTCAGGAAGCACTAGCGACGGGTCGCCGGCCTACAATCTCTGCATGCGCACGTCATCGGCTCCCGCACTGCTCCTGGCCGCCGGCCTTGGCCTGTCGGCCTGTTCACCCACGCCCGCCAGGCCCGACCCGGCCGGAACCCAGGCTCCGGCGACAGCCGAGGCCGTGGCGCAGCCCACTGCCCAGGCAACACCCCAGGCTGGAAACGTCTTCACGGGCACCATCGCCGAAACGATGGATTCGGGCGGGTACACCTACGCCCGCCTGCAGGCGAGCGGCCGCGAGGACGTGTGGGTGGCGGCACCGCAATTCGACGCCAGGCAGGGCGAGACGGTCTCGGTGGCGCTCGACATGCCGATGGCGGGCTTCGAGAGCAAGACCCTCAAGCGCACCTTCCCGATGCTCTACTTCGTCCAGGAGGTCGCACGCAACGGCCAGCCGCTCACGACGGCATCGAACAGGCCGGACGCGCCGGCCCTGATGTCCGGCCACGGCAGCAGCGGACCGTCGGCGGCGCCGACCGTGGCGAAGACCGAGCCGCCGGCCGGTGGCCTCTCCGTGGCAGACGTGATCGCGAAGAAGATGACGCTCTCGGGAAAGCCGGCGACCGTCCGCGGCACCGTCGTGAAATTCAACGGCGGCATCATGGACCGGAACTGGCTGCACCTGCAGGACGGCTCGGGGTCGGCTGACGCGAAGACCAACGACCTGACCGTCACCACCGACGCGGATGTGAAGGTCGGCGATGTCGTCACGTTCACCGGGATCGTCGGCACCAACAAGGACTTCGGTGCCGGCTACGCGTATGACGTGATCCTGGAGAAGGCCACCCTGAAATAGGCGTCAGGCACCAGCCTGATCCACCGGGCGCTCGGGTGGCCGGCACCCTCCGAGCCGCACCGTTTCCTCGGCCAGCGCCTCGATGCGGGCCGCCTTCAGGATCCCCACCACCTGCGACTGCGCGATCCCCCACACCCGGTGGGCAGCGCAGAACGGCGCCCGCGCGCAGCGGCCCGACGCCGACAGGCAGTCGTTCAGCGCGGGATGACCGTCGACCGCCACCACCACGTCGTACATCGACCCGGTCCGCCCGCGCTCCGTCAGGCAGAAGCCGCCGCCCTTCCCCCGCCTCGAGTCGACGAGGCCTGAGGCCACGAGCCGCTGGAGTACCTTGCCCGCGAAGGTATTCGGCGCATCGATGGCCCGCGCGATCTCGTGCTGCGCCACCCGGAGGCCGGGCTCGAGCCCCGCGAGATACACCACCGCACGCACTGCATAGTCAGCTGCCCGGCTCAGCATGGGAGCCTCCACATGGTCCGCCGGCCATATCCGGACACGAGGCCGGGCTGTCGCGTCGGCGTTTCCGCCGCAGACACGCCCGGCTTCCGGATTTCCGAAGCCGCGACACGGACTCATGCTGGTGACTTCAACCTCCGTGCCCACGGTTGGGCTTCAGGAACCGGAGGATTGGCATCCGATTCTGGTGCCCGGGTGCGGTCACGTTGCGGGATTGCGGCAGGGCCCGGCACCATCGACGGTTTCCCGTCGGCCCGCGACGGCGTTCCTGGCGTAGCAATCAGAAGCGCAGGAGCCGGTTCACTTTCACCACGAACGCCCGGTTCCTGAGCAGGGGCACGGGCGCGGCCCGCACGGTGTCGCGCTCGTCGGTGTACACCACGAACAGCTCACTGCCCGGGCTGTACTCCCAGCGGAAGCGCAGGTTGCTGCTGAAGGTCCGGTCGGACGAACTGAACTGGAGGAGGGTGCTGGCGAACATGCGCGGCGAGAAGCCATAGTCCGATCGCGCCCGCACGACGGTGTTGGTGAAGTGGCCTTGCGGCAGGTCCACGCGGTTGATCGACATCGATGGCTCCACCGACAGGCGCGTGGTCACCGACACGCGCGCGCCGCTGTACCCGTACGCGGTGATCCGGCCGTCGTAGAAGGTGCCCTTCTGCAGCGACACCTGTCCCGAGATGCGGCGCTGCTGCCCCAGGACGTACGACAGCAGCAGGTCGGAGAAGCCATAACGGCCGGTCGGGATGGTCACGCCCCTGGCGATGGCAAATGGCCGCACGAGCAGCTCGAACTCGTTCGTCGCACTGACCGTGAGCTGGTCGCTGTTCTGGAACTCGATGTTGAACCGGCCGTTCTGGTTCCGTGTCTCGAGGGCGCCGCTCCCGTTCTCGAGGTATTCCAGGCTCGCCTCGTAGGTGAACTTGCGCACGCGCTTCACCCGCGTCGGCCGCGGGCTGAAGCGCAGCGCCCCGAACGTGCGCGCGAAGTTGTCGCGCCGCACGAAGCCGACCTCCGGGTTGAAGTTGTCACCCACCACGAGGTACTCCGCGCGGGCCCCGTAGCGGTCACCGGCATACTCGAAGCGCCCCTGGTAACTCGACGAGTCGCCACGCAGGCTGTCGGTCGCCGTCCGGGCGTAGTACGCGTTGAGGCTGATGTTCGTGTAGAGGTTGACCGAGGCATCGACGCCGGCCGCCTGGTTGTCACCGGTGCCGAGCGCGGATCGCGATCGGTTCGTGAAGATCGCGCCGACGGAGCTGCGCCGCAGGATGTCGCGCTTCACCCGCACCACCGTGAAGTTGGTGGCTGGTGTCCCCGACGCCGCTTCGTCGCCCGCCTGGATGTTCATCACGCCAATGCCCACCCGCCCCGCCTTGCCGGTCAGCCGCGTCCCGACGCGGATCGGGACGATGCGCCCGGCGTTGAGGCCGATGCGGCGGCTGTAGAAGAGCGACGGTGTGGTGGAGGTGGTGGCATTGCCACTGCCGGCCCACCGCGCGAAGTCGAACACGCCGCGTCCTTCGAGGAAGAACTCGCGCTTCTCGGGCAGCACCAGGCTGAACCGTGTCAGGTTCACCTGCTGTTCGTCCGCCTCCACCTGGGCGAAGTCGGTATTCACGGTGACGTCGGCGGTGAGGTTCGCGGTGACGCCGTACTTCACGTCGATGCCCGCACTCCCGTCCGGGTCGTGCGCGAGCGGCGGCGTGCGCAGCCGATCCGACGTGAGGCTCGCGATGCCGTAGGGCTTGATCTCCAGGTTCTTGCCCGCAGCCGGCAGGTCCAGCCCCACCAGTGTGGCGGCGGCGGACACGCGCGTCAGCGCCGTCGGACCACCGTCGGCCGCCGGGAGCGCCGTGAGGTGGGTCCACTCGTTCTTGCGCCGGATCGACCTGCGCAACTGCACGCCCCAGACATGGTCCACGCCCGACACGTAGCGGAGCGACTTGAAGGGAATCGAGAGTTCGGCGGTCCAGCCTCCCTCGAACCGGCCCGTACGCGCTTCCCACACCGGGTTCCAGTCCGAGTTGTTGTTCCCTTCGTCGGTCACCGCCGTATCTGCGCGGGCCCCCAGCGGGTTCACGTAGAAGAAGAATCCGTTGCGCCGGTCGTGGAAGGTGTCGAGCAGGGCGCCGAAATGATCGTTCTGCCGGAGCTGGTTGGTGTCGCGCCGCAGTTCGTTGGCCACCCACCGTGACGCGGGCGCACTGTCCCAGCACCGCCCGACGATGTAGATGTTGGTGTCGTCGTAGAGGATCCAGGCGTCGGTCCGCTCGGTGGCCAGCGCTCCTTCGGTCGGCACGTTCTGGATGAAGTCGGTGATGGCCGGCACCGTCTGGTAGACCGCCTCGTCCAGCCTCCCGTCCACCCGCAGGGGCTCGGTGATCCGCACCGCGCGTACGGTCGCCCGACCGCCCTCGCGCCGGATCACCTCAGGCGGCACGGGTGCGGGCGGGTTGTCCGCCGTGGCGCGGGCCGTGCGGCCCCGCGCGGGCGCCTGTGCGCGGGCCGGGGCCGGATGGCAGAGTGCCGCCACCATCGACAGCAATCCTGCAACCCTCGCAATGACGGACCGCCGGTACGACATGCGGGCGAAGCATACACCGGGCGCCCGTGCGGATCGGCGGCCGGGCGTCGTATGCTGGCAGGACCATGAAGACCGGCCTGAAGACCCGCGCGGCGTCCCTCCTGGTGACGTTCGCGATCGCGCCCGGCACGACGATGGCCGCGGGGGGGCAGTTCCCGCGAGCCCAGGTGGACAGCTGCGCGAGCGGCGACCCGCAGGCGCGGGTGACAGCCTGCACCCAGCAGCTGGGACAGGGCGGACTGGCCACCGACGCGCGCATCAGGGCATACGTCAACCGCGGCATCGCCCACGAACTGCTCGACCACCTGGAGGACGCGCTCCGGGACTTCCAGGCGGCACTGGATCTCGACCGCGCCAATGTGGTGACGCTCCGCACCCGTGCGGTGATCCTGCATCGGCACGCCCGGTCGCAGGAGGCGCTGGCCGACCTGACGCGCGCCGTGGCCGCCGCTCCAGGGGACGCGACGCTCTACAAGGTGCGCGGCGGGATCTACGCGGACCTGGGCCAGGCCGGGCGCGCGGTGGAAGACTTCAGCAAGGTGCTCGACACCGCGCCGGGCGACCTGCAGGCACGCCTGTCTCGCGCGATGGTCGTGGCGGCGGCCGGCGACGACCGTCGGGCGATCCAGGACTTCAACCGCATCCTGACGCGCGAACCCCGGTCGCGCGTGACCCGCGCAGCCCGCGCCTTCTCGCTCTTCCGGCTGAAGCAGTACGCGCTGGCGATTCAGGACTGGGACATCCTGCTGCAGGAAGACCCGGGCCAGCTCGCGCTCGTGTACTGCCGTGGCGCGGCCAAGGCGCTCAGCGGCGACGCCACGGGACGGACCGACATGGAGCAGGTGCGGCAGCAGAAGCCGGAGATCGCCGCCGCGCAGGCCGCGGCGTGCCCTTCGGGAAGCTAGACCTTGAGGCTCGCCCGTGCTTTCCAGATCGACTCCAGCACGGCGTCCACGTGCTGGTCGTCCGAGAACGGGCTGAGGATGTAGGACTTCAGCGCGTTGATCGGCTCGCCGTAGTCGGTGGTGCGGTAGCAGTCGGTCAGCGAGATCACCACGCCGCGCCCCTCGAGCGCGTCTGCCTGAATCAGCTCGAAGATGCGCCGGTTGTACTCGTTGTGCCGGAGGAGCGCGTCGCGGCACGCGGGATCGGTGCGTTCCTGCCCCGGCATGCTGAAGGTGTCGACGCCCTCCGGGTAGACGCGGAAGAGCGTGACCGGCCCGAAGTTGTCGCCGTTCATCACCGTGGTGGCCGAGTGCGCCTCGAGGTGCTCGCGCAGTTCCTCCGCCATGGACACGAGGTGGCCGAGCAGCGCCTGCAGGCCGCGGCGCCCGAACAGCCGGAGGTTCGCGATGGCCGCCAGTGGTCCGCTTCCGGCGCGCGTGGTCTCGAGCGTGTACTTGCCCGGATGGCGCGTACCGGACTGGAAGATGTACGGCGTCTCTTCCTCCCGCCTCGTGAGGTGCGAGAAGTCGTGCCCGTCCTTCAGCAGGACCGAGCTGGAGATGTAGGGCGCGAACCCGGTCTTGTGATAGTCGATGCCGATCGAGTCGGCCAGGCCGAGGTGGCGGATGCGTCGCGACGTGCCGGCCAGCGCGCGGACGGTCCGGTTGCGGAACGCCAGCGGGTTGGCCTCGAAGTCGTAGTCGTTGAACACGCTCCAGGCCCAGCCGATCACGGCGTCGGCATGCACGTGCGGCACGTAGTCGAGCCCGCCGTCGCGCACGACCTCGTCGCGCGTCCGCACGATGCCGGCCAGGTCGTCGAGCCCGAAGGCGTCGGTCGTACCCATGGTGGCCACGATGCACGCGATGCGACGACCGTCGCGCACCAGGGCGCGCAGCCGCGGCCCGAGCTCCGCCACCACCATCTGGTTGTCGTCGGTCGTGGGAATGGCGATGACGTTCTCCTCGCCGATCCCGAGCCAGTTCGCCACCGTGATGCAGGCGTAGTGCGCCCGGTCGGAGCAGACCAGCACCGCCGGCGTGCGGATGCCCTGCCGACGGACGTCGGGCATCGCCTTCTCGAGCCCGATCTTGGCGCCGTAGAGCAGGGTGCCGGTGCCGCCGAACGTGAAGACGCCGTCGGCCGTCGCCGGGTCGTAGCCGACGAGCGCCGCGGTCATCGACAGCGCCTCGACCTCGGCCAGCGAGACCTGGCGCGACGATTCCTCGCTGACGAGGTTCGGGTTGTAGATCGAGGGGAGCAGGCCGCCGATGATGCTCGGGATGGTGGGCGACGGCACCACGTTGATCTGGGCGCGCGGGTGTCCCCAGATGAACATGCCCGAGAGGTACTGCACCAGTTCGGCGGTCACGGTCTCGAGCGTGGTCGGGTCGTCCGCCACCCGCTTCAGGCGGGCCGCGTCGTAGTCGAGCGTGACCGGGCTGCCGAGCATCGGCGCCGCAGACTTGAGTGCATCCACCTGGTCCAGCGCGCGCAGGAAGGAGAAGACGAAGTAGGCATCGTGCACCCGGTCCGAGACGGGAGCCGGGAACGCGGTGCGCAGCTGCGACACGATCTCCTGGTAGGCAGCGGTCATGCCCCCAGTGTATGCCGGCCGGTGCGCCCGCGCGGCCTCAGGCGCTCTCGCGCCGCAGCGGCCTGACCAGCGCCGCCCTCGCGGGCTGCGGCGGCGGGACACGCATCGCCCCGAGCGTGCGGCCAGTCGCCAGCAGCTCCTCCGCGGCCTCGGCCGGAACGGGGCGCGAGAAGTAGTAGCCCTGCGCATGCCGGCATCCCAGGCGCTCGAGTTCGAGCGCCTGCCGCTCGTCCTCGATCCCCTCGGCCACCACGTTGGTCTGCAGCGTTCGCGCAAGGGCGAGGATGCTCTCGACAATGGCAGGCCGCTCGGGCGTGAGCAGGCCGCGCACGAAGGAACGGTCGATCTTCAGCGCGTCCACCGGCAGCCGGTGGAGGTGGCTCAGCGACGAGTAGCCGGTGCCGAAGTCGTCCAGGTAGATCTTCACGCCGAACGCCCGCAGCTCCGAGAGCACGCGTGCGGCGAGCTGCGGCGCGTCCATCAGGGCGGTCTCGGTCACCTCCAGGCGGAGGTCGCCCGGGCACATCCCGTTCTGCAGCACGACCTGCTCCACGAGCTGCACGAACCCCTGCTGCGCAAGCTGCCTGGCCGACACGTTCACGGTGATGAACTCGAGGCCCGCATCGGGATACCGCACCTTCCAATCGGTGAACCGGCTGCACGCCTGCCGCAGCACCCACGCGCCGAGCGGCTCGATGATCCCGAGCTCCTCGGCCATGGGCACGAAGTCGGCGGGCGACACGGCCTTGCCGTGCCGGTTCCACCGCACCAGCGACTCGAACCCGACGCAGCGCCGCGTGCCCAGCGACACGATCGGCTGGTAGTGCACGTCGAAGCCCGAGCTGTTCACCGCGTCGCGCAGGTCGCTCTCGAGCCAGAGCCGATCGGTGGTCTTCGCATGCATGGCGTCGTCGAACAGCTCGTGGCGCGCCTTGCCTCGCGACTTCGCATGGTGCATGGCCGTGTCGGCGTCACGCAGCAGCTCCTCGGCAACCGCATCCGCCCCGCCGATCGCGATGCCGATGCTCAGCGAGAGCACCACGTCGCGGCCCGCCGCGGAGAAGGGCGACTTGAACGCGTCCTGCAGCCGGATGGCCACGGCGTTGGCCTGCATCTCGTCCGACACGCGATGGAGGAGCACCGCGAACTCGTCCCCACCCAGCCGCCCCACCACATCGTCGGGGCGCAGCGCGGATTCGAGGCGCCGTGAGACCGCAACCAGGAGTCCGTCGCCGGCCGCCTGCCCGATGCTGTCGTTCACCACCTTGAAGCGGTCGACGTCGAGGTGCAGCACGCCGACGCGCGTCCCGGTCACCGGCCGGCAGTCGCCGAGCCGTGCCGCGAGCCGCGCGCTGAACGCGGCACGATTGAGCAGCCCGGTCAGCACGTCGCGCTGGCCGGCGTCCCTGGCGGTCTGCATCGCCAGGGCGCTCTCGGTGATGTCGGTCATCGACCCGGCGATGCGGGTGGCATGCCCCTGCCCGTCCCGCTGCGCTGCACCGCGCAGCCGGACCAGCCGCCACGACCCGTCCTCGTGCCGTATGCGGTGTTCGTGGGTCAGGGAGGCGCCAGGGCCGTCGCATCCCGGTTCCAGCGTGCGAACCAGGTCGGCCCGGTCCTCGTCATGCACCCGCGCGAACCAGTCGACCGCCGGGATGCAGGCCGCCGTGGCGGGCAGGCCGACCAGTTCCCGCCAGCGGGCGGACACCTCGACGCTGCCGGCCGCGACGTCGAGCATCCACAGGCCGTCGTTCGCCCCGAGCCCGACCAACGCGAACGACTCGACCACCCGACGGCTGGCACGTTCGGCGTCGACCTGCCCCGTGACATCGGTCCACAGCAGCAGCGCACCGGTGGCATCCGGGATCACCGTCACGTGCACGATGCGCGATCCGGCGGGCCCGCGGAAGGCCACGTCGCCGCTCGTGCGGACCGCGCCGATCGCAATGGCCTCCTGCACCACGCGAGGGATTGCCGTACCCGCAATGGCAGGCACGCCCACATTCAACGTCCGGCCGAGCGCGCGCGCGGGTGGACAGCCGGTGAGGTCCGACAGCGCCTCGTTCCATCGGCTCACGAAGCCCATGCGGTTGACGCGGCACACGCCACAGGTGCTGGACAGGAGGTCGACCCGATCCCGCTGATCCTGCTCCTCGCACTGCTCGACGAACGCGTCGGCAAGGAAGTAGAGCGGCACCATCAGCGCGATGAGCAGCCCCCAGGCGTGCGCGTCGACCACCGCCAGCAGTCCGACGGCAATTGCCGCCCCCACCAGGTGGCTCGGCACGCCGCCCAGGCTGTACAGCGTCCAGCCCCGGACCTGCGTGTCGCGCAGCACTTTCGGCGCAAGCACGTCCGCCACCAGCCCATGGACCGCGCACCACACCAGGACGACGGCAGTCATCGGCACCGCCCGCGCGGGCCACGCCTGCAGCAGCGGGCTGTGGACCACGGCGTCGTACACGAATCCCGCAAGGCCCGCTGCAGCCGCCGCGGTGCCCAGGTCCACCACCGTCCTCACGACGCCGGCGAACGTCCTCGGCAGTCCACGCACACGGGCGATCGTGCCCACGAGGCCCACCGCCACCATGGCAGGCGCACCAAGGTGCACCAGCGCGGCGATCTGGGCCAGGAAGGGGATGCGGACGGTACGCGAACGCGCAGGTGCGGCGTCGGGAGGGTCGATCAGCGTGGCCACGCCGATGAAGGCGAGCACCGTGACATAGGCGGCGGGATCGACGACCCCGACCCACGGGTCGAGTCCGAGGACGCGGAGGGCGGCCGCGCACACCGCCGTGACCGCGGCAGCCCTCACCGCCTGCTCGACACGCCACTCCACACCTGCGGTGTGGCAAGCCGCGGACCGTCACGCCCGCAGGGGCGGCAAGTCGAGGCCGCACGCCCGTTTGGACGGGGAATCAGGGGATCGGGAACCGCCGCAGCCTGGCTCGGCCGTGTGCCGTTTCTGGGCACCCTCCGACGCGGTTGGTGATCAGGCCGGGTCGGGCGCGTTGGCCCCGATGTGCAGCCCGCACTCCTTCTTCGTGGCCTCCTCCCACCACCAGCGGCCCGCCCGCTCGTGCTGGTTCGGCGTCGTCGGGCGCGTGCAGGGCTCGCAGCCGATGGAGATGAAGCCCTTGGTGTGGAGGGCGTTGAACGGCACGTCGTAGATCTCGATGTAGTCCCACACCTGCTTCGACGTCCAGTGGCTGAGCGGGTTGAACTTCACCAGCGGCTTCTCGGGCGTACTGAACGTCCGATCGAGCTGCACGACCGGCACCTGCGCACGGGTACCCGGGCTCTGGTCCTTGCGTTGTCCCGTCACCCAGGCGGCCAGCGGCGCCAGCGCGCGGGTCAGCGGCTCCACCTTGCGGATGCCGCAGCACTCGCTGTGACCATCCTGGTAGAACGAGAACAGCCCCTTCTCGCGGACCAGCCGCTGCACCGCATCCGGGCTCGGCATCACCATGTCGATCGCGATGCCGTAGTGGGTCCGCACCTTCTCGATGAACTGGTAGGTCTCGGGATGCAGGCGGCCGGTGTCGAGGCAGAACACGCTGAACGGCCTGCCGATCTTCACCGCCATGTCGATCAGCACGACGTCCTCGGCACCGCTGAACGCGACGCCGAGCGCCGGCGAATACTCCTTCAGCGCCAGCTCCAGGATGGCCTCCGGCGACCTGGTGGCCAGCTGCTCGGCGACAACGGCAAGATCCTCAACCGCGAGAGACATGGCCTGTGAACGTATCATCGGAGTGAACCTGCCCGCAATCGCACGAGGACACCCACGCTGATGAGCACACCACTCGCCCTCGCAGCCGTCACCGCCCTGCTCCGCATCCACATCCAGGCAGCGGTCGGCGGCGAGTGGACACCCGAGCTCCCACGCACGCGGGTGATCACGCTCCCCCCCGATCACGTGGCCGTCACGGACGAGACCGGACCGCTGGTCAACGTCTTCCTGTGCGACGTGCAGCCCGGCGCCGCGCTGCTGCGCGACCGGCCGGCCCCGGGCGCCGCGGCGGGGGACGCCATGCCGGTCCGGCTCTCGTACCTGGTGTCGGCGCACGGGATCCTGCCGCTCGACGCGGACATCCTGCTTGGCCAGGTGCTCGCCGCCGTTCGCCGCGTGCCGGTCCTCGCTCCGGCTGACATCCGTCACATGCTCGATCCCGACTCGGACGATCCGTCCGGCAGCATGCCCAGGGTGTTCCGGCGCGAGGCGCTCACGCTCGCCGAGACCGTGGATCACCTGACGATCACGCTCCGCCCGCTCTCCCTGACCGACTGCGCACAGCTCTGGCAGGGGCTCCGCACCCCGCTCCGCCCGTGCGTGGTGCTGGACGTGGACGGCGTCTCCCTCTAGCGGCCGTGCACGGCGCCGGCCGCGTACCCGCGCATGGCCGCACGCAATCGACCCGCGCGGTGCAGAATAGCGGGGTGTCCACCGCGCTCCGGACCGTCCGGGTCACCCGCTACGTCACGCCGCTCCGCGAAGGTGGCTCCCTGCCCGCGATCGTGGACGCGGATGACGAGGGCATGTATGTCCTGAAGTTCCGGGGGGCCGGCCAGGGGCCACGCGCGCTGATCGCCGAGCTGGTGTCGGGCGAACTCGCGCGGGTGCTGGGGCTGCCCGTGCCGGAGATCGTCTTCGCAGAGCTGGATCGGGATCTGGCGCGCACGGAGCCCGACCCGGAGATCCATCAGCTCATCTACGACAGCAACGGCCTGAACCTCGCCATCGACTACCTCCCCGGATCGGTCAGCTTCGACCCGGCGGTGCACCGCATGAACCCCGACCTGGCCTCGCGCATCGTCTGGTTCGATGCCTTCGTCAGCAACGTGGACCGGAGCGCCAGGAACACCAACATGCTCATGTGGCATCGCCAGCCGTGGCTGATCGACCATGGGGCGACGTTGTACTTCCACCACACGCCGGGATGGGACGTCCACACCGGACGGGCCCGGGCACCCTTCCCGCTCATCAGGGACCACGTCCTGCTCGGTGCCGCGTCCCGGATCGTCGAGGAGGACGAACGGCTCGCTGCGGTCTTCACGCAGAGCGCGATCGAGGACGTGCTCGCGCTCGTGCCGGACGCGTGGCTGACTCACGATGCGGGTGGCGCCGAGGAGCGCACGGCCGCGGCCGTGCGCCAGGCGTACGTGCAGTACCTGACCCGCCGCCTCGAGGCGCCGAGGGCCTTCGCCACGGAGGCCGCCGGTGCCCGCTGAGTTCACGTACGACTACGCGGTGATCCGGGTGGTGCCCAGGGTCGACCGCGGCGAGCAGATCAACGTGGGCGTGATCCTGTCGTGTCCCGACGCGGGCTACCTCGATGCCCGCATCGAGCCGGACGAGACGCTGCTGCGCGCACTGGACCCCGAGGCAGACCTGGCGACGCTGCACGCCAACCTCTCGGTCATTCCCGCGGTCTGCCGGGGCAATGCCGATGGCGGGCCGATTGCGGCCCTCGATCCGCGGGCACGCTTTCGCTGGCTCGTCGCCCCGAGGAGCACCATCATCCAGCCGTCGCCGGTGCACACCGGTCGCACGAGCGATCCCGCTCGCTGCCTCGAACAGCTGATGGACAGGATGGTGCGGCGCAGGCAGACTGACGCAGGTCGCGAGACCGACCAACAACACGGAGCGTAGGCATGTGGACTGTGGACTGGGATGGTGAGTTCGTGGTGGGCGGCGAGGACAACCTGCGCCTGACGCCCGCGTTTCGGGTGCGTGAGTTCCGCGATCCCGGTGGCGCCATTCGCGTGCACCGCGAGCTGGTGTCGGCGCTGCAGCTGCTGCGCGACCGGCTCGGCCGGCCGCTGTCGGTGAAGCGCGTCATCTCCAACGGTGTCGGTGCCATCGTCGCCTGCGATCGTCCGGAGGATCTGCGCACGGCGGCGCGGGGCCTGTGCGACCGCGGCGTGTTCACCACCTTCGAGCCGACCGCCGAGGGGTTCCACGTGGAGATCCCGGCCGACGACCTGCCGGAAGTCGGGCTCGACCAGGCGCTCGAGACCGCATTCTCGGTGACGGCGGCGTTCGAGACGGCAGGCGACAAGTTCCAGCAGGTGACCGGCAACTTCGATGGCGCCGGGTTGTCGTTCGGGCCGGCGCAGGTGAACTTCGGCAGCGGCACGCTGGTCCCGCTCTTCCGCCGCTTCATCGAGAAGGACGAGCCCGGGCTGCGCCAGTGCTTCACCGATCCGGACGACTACGAGGAGTTCCGGCGGGTGCTCGACAGCCCGGTGAAGCAGCAGCTCGCCTGGGCCACGAGCATCTCGACCGGCCGCGGCAACCACGACGTGGTGGAACCCTGGAAGGGCTACTTCCAGGCCGTCGGGCGGGTGCCGCTGTTCCGGGAGATCACCGCGGAGAGCATCCTGCGCGACTACGGCGGCAAGGCCGCCCGGGCGATCACCGCGCTCGAGAAGCTCGTCCCTGGCGTGAAGATCGACCGGCTTCGGTGCATCTGCGCCCTCTACGACCTCGTGGTGCAGCAGGGCAGCCTCGACAAGGCGTGGTCTGCCATCCAGGCTCGGGTGGCCGCCGAGAAACCGAGGACCCAGGAGCACCTCGTGCGAATTGCGGTGGAGGAGCGCGGACGCTGTGCGTCGCCGCCGTGGCGTGCCGATGCCGAAAGCCGACGCGTGGGCATCCTCGAGGGCGTGCCCCACGCGGTTGCCGATCGGCAGCGGGCCAACATCCACTTCTACATGCTGCGCAACGTCGGCGTCCGCGGGGTCGACAAGCTCGTACGCGGCGACATGTCCGACGATGTGGGCCGGGTGCGGCAGGCCCTGGCGCGCGGCGAGACGCTGCTGGCGTAGGCACCCCGCTGCAGTCCACCTGAAGGTGGACACGCGGCAGGCGGCAAAAACCCCGCGCCCCCGCGTACAATGACCGGATGCTCAATCTCGATCGTCGTGCCCTGCACCCGTTCGTGCTCGCCCTGGCCGTCACGGCCGGCGCCTGCCAGTCACAGCCCGCGGCGCCTCCGCCGCCCCCGCCGGTGTCACCCGACGTGTGGGCCACGGTCGACGGCCGAGAGATTCGGCGCGAGGAGGTCGAGAAGGCCTATCGTCGCCTGACGCCCGCCGGCCAGCAGGTCTCCGATGACGAGGCGATGACCGCGAAGCTGAACCTGCTCGATCAGGTGATCGCCGAGGACATCATGCTTGCCAAGGCGAAGGAGCTGAACATCCAGCTTCCCGACAGCGAGGTCGACACCGCCTACAACGAGGGCAAGAAGAACATCCCGGACGACGCGTTCAACAAGGAGCTGTCGGCGCGCAACCTCACGGCGGCCGACATGCGCGAAGGGGTGCGCCGCGACCTGCTCGCGCAGAAGGTGCTCGAGCGCGAGGTGACCTCGAAGATCACGGTCACCGACCAGGAAGTGACCGACTTCTTCAACGCGAACAGGGCGCAGTTCAACCTGCCCGAGGACTCCTTCCGCATCGCGCAGATCGTCGTCACGGGCCAGAAGGATCAGCAGATCGCCAACCGCACGGGCGACGATGCCACCACGCCGCAGGCGGCGCAGGCGAAGGTGCAGATGATCATGGAGCGGATGAAGGCCGGCGCGGCGTTCCCCGACCTGGCGATGGACTTCTCCGAAGACCCCGAGTCGGGTCCGCGCGGTGGCGACGTGGGCCTGGTGCCCCTGTCGGCGCTGAATCAGGCGCCGAAGCCGCTCCGCGATGCCGTGCTCAAGGCACAGCCCGGCTCGGTGAACGTGGTGGCGATGGAGGGTGGCTTCACGATCGTGGCGCTCGTGGACAAGCAGGCCAAGGGTCAGCGCGACCTGAGCATGCCCGAAGTGAAGGAGGGTATTGCCAGCACGCTGAAGGGTCGTCGGGAGCAGCTGCTGCGCGCGGCCTACGTCGAGTCGATCCGCAACCGCGCCACGGTCGTCAACCACCTCGCCCGCCGGCTCGTCGAAGGCCAGGGGAAGATGCCGGCCGTGCCGAGCATCGCGCCCGCCGCGGCGAAGTAACCGTTCCGAACCGAGCCCGCAGCGCGATGCTGCGGGCTCGCCCCAGCCCCGGCCACCCGGCCGGACCTCACCTTCCGTACCGGCGCCGTCGCTACTGCTTGCTGACGCTGAACCCGTCGATGTGCACCTCGAGCTGGTGGTTCACCCGGATGCCGGCAATGCCGTCGGTCTTCGCGGTCATGCCGGTCTTCGGCGTCGAGTGGACCACGGTGCCGTTCACGACGTAGTCGATCTTGCTGGCCTGGACGCGCACCTCGAGATCGTTGACGGAGGTGCCGTCGGCGCCCGGCTTCTTCACGGCGTCGCTCGCGGTCTTGGCCTGGATGGTGGGCGCATTCGCATCACCGTCGCGGCGCTTCAGGAGCCACGTGCCGTCCTGTCCGACCGTGAAGTAGATGTAGCTCTGGTTCGCTCCCTCGAGTTCGCTGCCGCCGAAGACGAGCCCGTAGTAGTTGGTGTGGCTGCTCGGCTTGACGAGCTTGAAGCTCGCCTTCACGGTGTAGTTGCCGGTGGCCGTGTTGGCCGGGTTCCAGTAGACCGCGGCGGCCGGGTTGGTGGCATGGAGACCGCCGCCCATGGTCACGAACTTCACGGTGCCGGAACCGTCAGGGTCCGACGCGCTGGTGCTGCGGTCGAGCCGCTGCTTCCAGCCCGCGGGAGCCTGCTGCGCTGCAAGCGTGAGAGCCGTCAGGCAGACAAGCGCTGCAGTGCACAACGTACGCTTCATATCGAGTCCTCCAGTGAACATGCTGATTTATGGAGAACTTATACACCACTCCCCAGCTCGATCGGAACGCGGATCCGGTCGTGGCCGTTCCTCGAATGCCTGCGTGTCGCGCGCTCTAATGCTGGTCTCACGCGCGAGGGATATACGTTGCTGCACCCCCGGTCGCGATCCGGCGGCGGCACAACGTCGCCCGCGGGATCGCCCAGCACGTCGAGGACGTCTCCAATGATCCAGTTCCGACCCGCACTGCCCACCCTCTCGGCCCTGCTCCTCACCAGCATCCTGGCCGCGCCCGCGCTGGCTGCCACGACCGTGCAGATCGGTCCGAGCGGCAGGACCTTCGCGTCGACGACGGTCACCTGTGCCGCCGATCCGTCGAGCGGCCAGCTCACGCCGGTCGTGCAGGCCGGACTCTTCAACCCGAAGCGCACCACGAGCGCGACGGTCTCGTTGAACGGCATGCAGGTGGCCACCGTCACCAGCGCCGCGCCGGCGGTCGATGTCTGGCTGACCGAAGGCACCAGCACCGTGCTCGTCTCGCTCAACCGGAAGACGGCGGATGCCTACACGTTCTCGGTCCAGCCAGGCATGTGCACGCTGCCTGACACGTCGGGGAACACGTTCAGCGCGGATGGGACGCTGGAATACGCGGCGAGCGGGAAGTCGTACGCGACCGTGGCTGCCGGCTGTGCGTGGAACGGGGCGACGGGCCGCGCACAACCCTACGTGAACCTGTTCGACAACGGCGGCTACCTGCTGAATGTGTCGGTGAATGGCCAGCCGCTCACGCAGCTCAGCGCCACCCGTCCGCACACCCCGGTCTTCCTCGACGCGGGCATGAACGTGATCTCGGCCGCCAATGGGTTCGTCAGCGTGGACTACTACGTGCGCGACGGTGGCAGCGGCACCTGCGTGCTTCCGTAACACCTGCCGGCGCTTCGGCGTTCACACGCACGGCGAGGCTGGGCGCGACCTCTCGCGGGGTCCGCTCAGCCCACCGGCGTGCCGAACAGCCGGCCCACGGCCGCCGTGGCCAGCATGGCCAGCACGCCCCAGGTCGTGACCCTGACGGCGCCCACGACGATGGGTGCGCCCCCGATCCCGGCAGCGAGCGCGCCGAGAACAACCAGGCACAGCAGCGACACGACGGAGACCGCAGGCACCAGCGCGGTGGCCGGGGCCAGGAGGATCGCCAGGATGGGAACACCAGCCCCGACGGCGAAGGTGGCCGCCGACGCCAGGGCGGCCTGGAGGGGACGCGCCGCGAGTTCGTCGGTGAGACCCAGTTCGTCGCGGGCGTGAGCGGCCAGCGCCCCTTTTGCCGTCAACTGCCGCGCCACAGCCCTGGCCAGATCCGGATCCAGCCCACGGCGCACGTAGATCCCGGTGAGCTCGTCTTCCTCGGCTTCGGGTTGGGTCTCCAGCTCGTGCCGCTCGCGGGCGAGGTCGGCCTTCTCGGTGTCGGCCTGCGAACTCACCGACACGTACTCGCCAGCCGCCATCGACAGCGCTCCCGCCACGAGCCCGGCGACACCGGCCAGCAGCACGTCCTGCCTGGCGGCGTCGGCCGAGGCCACACCCACGACCAGGCTCGCCGTCGACACGACGCCGTCGTTGGCGCCGAGCACGGCGGCGCGAAGCCAGCCGATCCGCTCACTTCGATGTCGTTCGCGATGCGGCATGAGATCCTCGCTGTACGCCCATTGTAGGAGCAGGCCCGGTTCGCGCGCCCCGGGTTGTGGAGCCGGCAGCCAGTGCTCCGGGCATCCCGTGGTGGATCGGCTGGAACACACGCCGATACCGGCCTGGTGAGATGCCGGTTCGCCGCTTGAACAGCCGGCGGAAGAACGACGGATCCTCGTACCCGATCGCAAAGCCGATCTCGTCGACCGGTTCGTTCGACGATTCGAGCAGCCGCTTGGCTTCCTCGAGCCGCAGGTTCTGTACGTAGTCGATGATCGCGAGCCCCGTGGCCAGCTTGAATCGCCGCTTCAGCGTGCGTTCCGGAATCGCCGCGTGGCTGACCACGCCAGCCACGGCGCCGGGTGCCCGGAAGTGTTCCTGCAGCCACCGTTCGCAGCCGCGCACCACGGCATCCGCGTGCGACTGCTGACGCACCAGCGGTTCGTACGGCAGCTGTCCTTCGTCGTGCCACTTCAGCAGGTAGACCTTGGCAATGCGCATCGCCTCGCCCGGGCTCACATGCCTGGCGATGATGTGCAGGGCCAGGTCGTGCCACGACGTCGTCCCGCCGGCGGTGACGATGCGGCCCGAGGCGTCGCCGAAGCAGAGGTTGGGCTCCGGATGGAAGCGGATCTGCGGGTACTGTCGCCTGAACAGATCCTGGTAGCCCCAGTGCGACGTGGCGTCACGACCGTCGAGGAGTCCCGTCTCTGCCAGCAGCAGCGCGCCTGAACACGCCGAGTAGACGTGCGCGCCAGCGTCGTACTGCGCGCGAATCCAGTCCGTCAGTGCCGGATAGCGTCCCCGCAACAGCTCGTCAGGACCGAGCCACAGTTCCGGCACGATGACAATGTCGGCGCGGTCCAAATCGTGGATGGCGGCATCGGGTTCGACCGGAATGCCGTGGCCGCAGCGGAACCGCTCGCGGCTGGTGCTCACGAGCGTCACGCGAAAGGGCATCGGCTCCTGGGTGGTCCGCATCAGCGTCTGCCACACAGTCGCGGTTGCGCTCAGGACGTCGACCATCCCGTACAGCGCTGACCCCGCCGTTTCCGGAACAGCCACAATGGCGGTCTCGATCGGTGTCGTCTCCGGCATCGACTCCCCCTGGCACGAAAGGCCCGATTCTGGCAGGAACCCATCTTACGGTGCCGCCTGCGCCCCGATATCGTGACAACCATCGTCGCGAACGGCGGCATGTCGCCGCCGGGGACAGACGAAAGCTGGAGTACGGCAATGGCACTTTCACCGACGGCAACGGCAGCCAGGATGGAACTGAACGGTCTCGACACGCAGGCGATGGTCGAGACGGTGACGGCCCTGAAGGCCAACCCCACGCTCGCGAAGTTCGAGTTCCGGGCGCGCAACCGCTGGGTATCTGGCGGTGAGAACCGCTCGACGATCAAGGACTTCTACGGCGCTGGAGCCGAGGACACGTCACGCACCGAGGCGTTCGAGTTCACGAACGGCGAGCCACCGGTTCTGCTGGGCCACAACGAAGGGGCGAATCCGGTGGAGTTCCTGCTGCACGCACTGGCCGGCTGCGTGACAACCACCACGGTGCTCCACGCAACGGCGCGCGGCATCGAGATCGAGTCGATCTCGACGCGACTGGTCGGCAACATCGACCTCCAGGGTCTGCTGGCACTCGACGATGTCGCGCCTGGGTACGAGTCGATCCGGGTCGAGATGGACATCAAGGCGAAGAACGCGAGCGCGGCCGAGCTGGACGCACTGGTCGGGTTTGCGCAGGAACACTCGCCCGTCTGCAACACCGTGTGTCGGCCGGTGCCCGTGATCGTCGAGCGGGTGACGCGCTGAGGTGTCCGAGCCACCTCGAGGGGCTGCGGAGTGACGTGGCTGGCAGCGGGGCTGGCTGATCTGGCCATCGGCTTGCTGATCGCCATGGCGTCCTGGGCCGGGTTCAGGTGGATGTGGAGACCTGACGGTTCCAGGACGGACCCGTTGCCATGCACGCACTCACCGTCATCCCCGGCCAGCGCAACTCCGCCTCCCTGCTCGACGTGCCGGAACCCGCGGAAGACATCGGCAGCCTCCTCGTCCGGACGCTGGCCATCGGCATCTGCGGCACCGACGTGGAGATCGTCTCGGGCCGATACGGATCGGCCCCGCCGGGGCGTGAACGGTTGACGATTGGTCACGAGTCGGTCGGTGAGGTCATCGATGCGCCGGCCGACTCCGGCTTCTCTCCCGGCGAGCTCGTCGTCGGCATCGTGCGGCGGCCCGACCCTGTCCCGTGCCGCTACTGCGCTGTCGGCGAATGGGACATGTGCTGCAACGGCCTGTACACCGAGCGAGGGATCAGGCAGCGGGATGGGTATGCGTCGGAGCTGTTCCGCGTGGAACCCGCGTTCGCGGTGAAGGTGGAGGCATCGCTGGGGCAACTCGGCGTCCTGGTCGAACCCGCGAGCGTCGTGGCCAAGGCCTGGGAACATGTCGAACGGATCGGCCGCCGATCGAGGGCATGGCGTCCGCAATCGGTGCTCGTGACCGGTGCCGGACCGATCGGGCTGCTGGCCGCGCTGATGGGCCGGCAGCGCGGACTCGACGTCCACGTCTTCGACCAGGTGATCGATGGGCCGAAGCCGCAGCTGGTCCGCGACCTTGGCGCGACGTACCACGGCGGAACGCTCGCAGCCCTGGGCACGCTTGCGCCAGACGTCATCGTGGAGTGCACGGGAGCGACGCCCGTGCTGGTGGACGCCGTGACGCGGAGCGCACCGTCCGGGATCGTGTGCCTCGCCGGGGTGTCGTCCGGGGGGCACACGATCGAGCTGGACCTTGGCGGGGTCAACCGGCGCATCGTCCTCGAGAACGACGCGATCTTCGGGTCGGTCAATGCGAACCGCGCGCACTACGAAGCGGGCGCGGCCGCCCTGCAGCTGGCAGATCGGAGCTGGCTCGCGCGGCTCATCGGTCGCCGTGTGCCGCTACGCCGGTGGCGCGAGGCCCTTGAACGGCACCCGCATGACGTGAAGACCGTGCTGGAGTTCGCGACCACATCGTGAGCACCTTCATCGAAGACTACGGACTCATTGGCGACTGTGAGACGGCTGCGCTGGTGTCGCGCGAGGGGTCGATCGACTGGCTGTGCTGGCCCCGGTTCGACTCGGGCGCCTGCTTTGCCGCCCTGCTCGGCACGCGCGATCACGGCCGGTGGCTGCTCGATGCGGCGGAACCGGTCGTCCGGCGCCACCGCGCGTATCGCCGGGACACGCTCATCCTGGAAAGCACGATCGAATCGGGCTCGGGGGTCGTGACGGTCGTCGACTTCATGCCGCCCCGCGGCCGGAACTCGGACATCGTCCGCCTGGTGCGCGGCGTGCGCGGGTCGGTCCGCATGTGCACCGAGCTGGTGCTGCGATTCGACTACGGGCGCACCGTGCCCTGGATGTCGCGGCTCGCGGACGGCGGGTGGAGGGCGATCGCCGGTCCCGACATGGTGACACTCCACACGACGGTGGCACTGCATGGTCACGACCTGAGGACGTGCGGCGAGTTCCTGGTCTCCGAGGGGGAGACGGCGACGTTCGTCCTGACGCACGGCGCCTCTCACCTGCCGTTGCCGGAGGCCATCGACCCCGAGTCGTCACTCGAGCACACCGAGGCGTTCTGGCGGGAGTGGTCGGAACGCAGCCGCTCGCAGGGGGAGTGGTCGGAGGCCGTGACCCGGTCGCTGATTGCGCTGAAGGCGCTGACCTATGCCCCCACGGGCGGCGTCGTGGCGGCCGCGACCACCTCGCTGCCGGAGCGGCTCGGCGGCGTGAGGAACTGGGACTACCGGTTCTGCTGGTTGCGGGATGCCACGCTGACGCTGCTCGCGCTGATGAACAACGGCTACTACTCGGAGGCATCGGCGTGGCGCGACTGGCTGCTGCGGGCGGCGGCCGGTTCACCCTCGCAGCTCCAGATCATGTACGGGTTGGCGGGAGAGCGGCGGCTCACCGAGTTCGAGGTGGGGTGGCTTCCCGGGTATGCCGGGTCCCGCCCCGTGCGCATCGGCAACGCGGCACATGGCCAGCTCCAGCTCGACGTGTTCGGTGAGGTGATGGACGCCCTGCACCAGGCCAGACGCGGGGGGCTCCCGGTGCGCGACGAGGATTGGGCGTTCGAATGCGCCATGCTGAAGCACCTGGCGAGCGTCTGGACGCAGCCGGACGAGGGCATCTGGGAGGTGCGCGGCGGGCGCCGGCACTTCACGTACTCGAAGGTGATGGCGTGGGTCGCGTTCGATCGCGCCATCAAGACGATCGAGCAGTCGGGGCTGGACGGCCCACTCGCAGAGTGGCGTGCCACACGTCAGGCCATCCACGACGAGGTCTGCCGGCACGGTTTCGACCGCCGCCTGGACAGCTTCGTGCAGTCGTACGGTTCGGACGACCTGGATGCGAGCCTGCTCCTGCTGCCCACGGTGGGCTTCCTCCCCCCGGGCGATCCGCGAATCAAGGGAACCGTCGCGGCCGTCGAGCGCTGCCTGCTCGTCGATGGATACCTGCTTCGCTACGACACGCACCGCACGCAGGACGGGCTGCCCGGCGGAGAGGGCGCGTTCCTCGCCTGCAGCTTCTGGCTTGCAGACGCGTACGTGCTGATGGGACGCGTCGACGACGCCCGACGGCTCTTCGAGCGGCTGCTCGGGCTGCGGAACGACCTCGGGCTGCTCTCGGAGGAGTACGACACCGACGCCCATCGTCTCGTCGGCAACTTCCCGCAGGCGTTCTCACACGTGGCCCTGGTGAACACCGCGCACAACCTGGCGCGCGCCACGAAGCCGGCCGAGCAGCGGTCTGCGCCGTGATCCCGGGGACGCACGCAGCCTCACGCAGAACTGCCGAGGAACCTGCGACACGTGGTGGAACTGAGGAACAGGCGAGACTGACCTGGCGAAGGTTGGCTGGGAGGTAGGGATCGGGAGTGAGCGAAGAGTGGCTGGGAGGTAGGGATTCGAACCCCAATAATCGCGTCCAGAGCGCGATGTCCTACCGTTGAACGACCTCCCAGCACGGGTCGAGCAGGTCGAAACCTGATTATAGCCGCCCGCCGCGGTAGGTGGTCAAGCCTGAGGACTGAATCCGAGGCGCGGGAGGTCCGCACGCGGCGCCGTTGTGCGTCGCCGCGTGCGCCGAGCCCCGACCACTACGTGTCCGATCGCTCGGTCTGATCGCCGCCGCCGGGTATGTTGCCCCCGCCTGACGACGAGGCCGCGCCACCGCCTTGCTGTTCCTGCTTGCGACGATGGCTCGCCATGCCACCCTTGCGGCCCGCCTCGCGCGCTTCCTCCGAGGTCCACTCGTGTGCGGTCCCCTTCTGGTGCGCGGCCTTGCCACCCTTGCTCGCGATCTCGCGCTGCTTGCTGCGGTCCATCGAAGCAAAACCTCGATCCTCTTTCGCCACCATGCCCTCCTCGCACACACCTGGTTGCGTCGTGGTGCACGCAAACGCTCGGGCTGCAAGCAGAGTGCCGGCATCGAGGCATATAAGTCTCTTTGCTTCAATGAGTTACGTGGAAATTGTTTTCCCTCCGCCCGTCCGGCCTTCCGTGCCGACGGAAAACGTTTTCCGCGTGGCGTGCAAGGCGTGCGGGGCCAGTCACTTGGCGCACTTGCAGGTCGACTCAGCCGCGGGCGGTATTCCCTCGCGCAATTGCCGCGTGCAGCCGATGCTGCACCCGCTCGCGGCCCAGGAGCGAGGCCACGTCGAAGAGACCGGGGCTCACGGTTTTCCCAGTCATGGCCACGCGCAGGGCATGGATGAGCGTTCCGGCCTTCACACCCCGCGCGTCGGCCACCAGGCGGATTGCGGCTTCGATCGACACCGGGTCGAAGGTCTCGAGTTCCGCCAGCGCCGCCGACGCTGCAGTCAGGTGCTCGCCGGCCCCATCCGCGGCGAGGTGCTTCTTCACGGCCGCCTCGTCCCATTCGAGATCGTCGGTGAAAAAGAAACGGCCGAGCGTCACGTACTCGTCGAGCCGCTTCGCACGCGGCCTCAGCTGCTCGAGCACGGCGAAGAACCACGCGTGCCGGTCGCCCAGCAGGTCGTCACTCCACAACCCGGCCGCCTCGAACCACGGCTTCAGGCGACCGGCCAGTTCCACGGGCGACAGGCGGAGCATGTGCTGCTGGTTGAACCAGTCGAGCTTCTCCTGGTTGAACACGGCATTGCCGCCGCTGATGCCGCGCAGGTCGAACACGTCGGTCAGCTCGTGCGCCGTGAACAGCTCGCGATCGCCGGCGCCTGGCGACCAGCCGAGCAGCGCCAGGAAGTTCAGCATCGCCTCCGGCAGGTAGCCCTGGCGCGCGTACTCCATCACCGACGTGGCGCCGTGCCGCTTGCTCAGCCGCTTCTTGTCCGGACCGAGGATGAGGGGCACGTGCGCGAACTGGGGCACATCCGCCCCGACCGCGCGGTACAGCAGCACGTGCTTCGGCGTATTCGAGATGTGGTCGTCGCCGCGCACCACATGCGTCATCCGCATCTCCACATCGTCGGCCACGACCGAGAGATGGTAGGTCGGGTAGCCGTCCGACCGGAGGATCACGAAGTCCTCGATGTTGGCGTTGTCGAAGACGATGTGGCCGCGGACGAGGTCGTCGAACTCGGCCGACCCTTCGGGCACCAGGAAGCGGATGGCGCGAGGTCGGCCCTCCGCCACGTAGGCGGCCCGGGTCTCGTCGTCCAGGGAGCAGCAGGCACGGTCGTAGCGCCAGGCACCGCCGGCTGCTTCGGCCTCGGCCCGGCGCGCCTGCAGCTCCGCCGGTGAGCAGTAGCAGTAGTACGCCTTCCCCTGCGCAACCAGCCCCTCGGCCATCGCGCGGTAGCGATCGAGCCGCTGCGACTGGAAGTAGGGCGCGTGCGGACCGTCCACGTGCGGACCCTCGTCCCACTCCAGCCCGAGCCATCGGAGGCCGTCGAGGATCCCCTCGACCATTTCCTCGGAGGAGCGCTCCACGTCCGTGTCCTCGATGCGGAGGACGAACACGCCACCGTGCCTGCGTGCGAACAGCCAGTTGAAGAGGGCGGTGCGGGCGCCGCCGATGTGGAGGTAGCCCGTGGGTGAGGGAGCAAACCGGACGCGGAACATCCGTCTATTCTAGACGTCGGGCCGGCTTCGGACCCGGGGCTTCGGGCTCCCGCGCGGGTCCCGGGCCCGGGTGTGCGCACCGGGCCCGGAACACGGCGCAAGGCTAGAGTGCGGGGAGCAGCGTGTAGCCGCGCTCCTGGGCGCGGTTCACGGCCACCACCCCGGCCGGCACGACGTGACTTGCGGGGATGAGGCTCGCACCGAGTTCCTTGTAGATGGCGTCGGGGCTGCCGCCCCCGGCCAGCTGCATGGCGACGAAGTGCGTGGCCATGTCGCACACGGCGAACTGGACGCCGCGTTTCGTGACTGCCGGGAGGGTATTCCCGAGGTTCGGCAGCGTCATGCCGTACTCGGCCGAGTTCAGCAGGTTGGTGGTCGGTGCCTGCTTCGTCTTCGGGTCCGCGAACTCCAGCAAGGTGCTCATCGGCTTGCCGTACTTCGCCCAGATGGCGTCGTTGAACGCGAACGCGGTGGCGAAGTGGCGCAGGCAGACGACGATGGCCACGTCGCTGTCGGTGAGGCCGTAGCCGCTCTTGTTCGCCTCGAACAGGTTGTTCGCGTACAGGAGCGCCTCGGCGGCGCCGCGGACGGTGGACGCATCGATGAAGATGCGGTGACGTCCGGGTACGGCGTCGAGCCAGGCATCCTGTGTGTGCATGGCCGGCGTGAACGACGATCGGGTTGTGGACTGGGCGGCCGCAGGCAGGGCGGCAAGGGCGGTGGCCACCGTGGCGCCGCCTCCGGTCAACACCGCACGACGAGAGAGCTTCCGTGACTGCATCGCACTCCTCCTCTGTGTGTCAGGACACGACCGGGCGAGGCCCGGCGGGCGCCGGGCACCACATTGTGCGCCGTACGGCGCCGGTCTGAGGAGGGAACGCGTCGAAATCCGGCGGACCCCGCAGCGGTCCGCCGGACTGGTTTGATTTCCAAGCTGAGCGGTCGGACCGCTCGGGTGTCAGTTCGGGCGGACGGCCGGTGCCGGGTGACCGAAGAGATATCCCTGGCCGAACTCGGCACCCAGGTCGAGCAGTGCCTTGACGTCCTCCCGCTGCTCGATGCCTTCCGCGATGACCAGGGCCTTGAGGGCGTGCGCCACGCGGATCAGCCGGCGGAGCGTCTGTTCACGCCCCTTGTCCTGCCCGATGCCCGCCACCCACCGGCGGTCGATCTTGACCACCTCCGGCTCGAGCAGCACCAGGTGTTCCAGCGACGTCCTCCCGAACCCCACGTCGTCGATGCTGAGGCGGAGGCCGACCTTGCGCAGGCGGGAGACGGCGTCGCGCAGGGCGGACGGGGCACCGAGCAGCTGCTGCTCGGACAGTTCGACGCAGAAGCCGTCGCCCTCGAGCGCCTCCCCGAAGAGCATCGTGAGCTCCTCGATGGGTGTTTCCATCAGGGTGGACGGGTAGAGATTCACGTGCCGCCAGCCACTGTAGCTGGCGGCTGCCCGCACGCAGGTCTGGAGGCAGCGCAGGTCGAGGGTGGAGAGCAGGCCGTCCTCCGTGGCGCGCCTGAAGAGTTCCTGCGGCTGCGCGATCGGTCCTTCGGGTCCGCGCGTCAGGAACTCGTGGCCCACCAGGTCGCCGGTGTCGAGCCTGACAATCGGCTGGTGGAACACGCGCAGGCCATTGCTGCGCAGGAGCGCCATCACGTCGCCGGCGCGGCCCGTGCCGGCGAGGCGGTAGGACCGGGCCAGGGTGACACGGTTCTTGCCGTTCGCCTTGCTGTCGGAGAGTGAGGTGTGCGCGTTGCGGAGGATGTCGTCGATGCGTGGCGCGTCGATGTCCACCTGGGTCACGGCCATGCTCACCGTGACGCGGACGCGCGCCTCGTTCACCGTGATCTCCATGTGCGCGGCGGCCTGCCGCAGGCGGTCGGCGATCAGGGCGGCTTCCACGACGCGGGTGTCGGGCAGTACGAGCACGAACTCGTCGCCGCCGATCCGGGCCAGCCGGTCGGAGGGGCGGAGCACCTCGGTGAGCCGGCGCGAGAGCTGGCCGAGTACGTAGTCGCCCACGGCGTGGCCGTGCTCGTCGTTGATCTGCTTGAAGTTGTCGCAGTCGATGAGGATGGCCGACACTTCGGACGCGTTGCGCCTGGCGCGGTCGGCTTCCGAGACGAGAATCTCGGTGAGGCCGCGTCGATTGAGCAGTCCGGTGAGCGGGTCGACCGACGCGAGTTCGCGGAGGTTCAGCTCCGCCAGCTTCCGCTCGGTGATGTCGATGTGCGAGATCACCGCGCCGGACGTGCCGTCCACGCGGACCGCGTGCATGAGGAACCACCGGCGTTCGAGCGCCGAGTGGCAGGGATATTCGAGGGCGAATCGGTCGATCTCGCCGGCGATGAGCCGCTTCAACCCTTCGCGTGCCTCGTGCCCTTCCGATTCCGGCGGCAGGTTGCCCTCGGAGCAGACGGCAAAGTAGTTGGAGCCGACGCCGACATGGCCGGGCATCGCGCCGTTCTCGCGGGCGAAGCGCTCCCAGGCTGCGTTCACCATCACGATCACGCCGTTGCGGTCGATCATCGACACCTGCTGTGGCATCGAGTCGAGCACTTTCTGGGTTCTCGCGTTCGCCTCGGTGATGGTGGAGATGTCGACGAAGCTGACGACCACGCCCGTGGGTACGTCACCCCGGGACATGTAGGGGGTCATGCGGATCAGGACGTGTTCGGACCCCTCCGTGCTGGTGCGGCGCTCGATCGGCTGCCCGGAGTCGAGCACCGTCCGGAGGTCGCCGAGGAAGTCGGTGCCGCCCAGCTTCAGGGCGAAGTGCGAGATCGGGCGGTGGAGGTCGTGGTCCAGCAGCGGGATGTGCTTCGTGGCCGCTGGCGTGAACTTGCGGACGGTGAGGTCGGCATCGAGCAGCAGCGTGCCGATGTCGGTGCTGCGCAGGATGTTGTCCACGTCGTTGGTCAGCTCGGCGAGCTCCTGGATGCGGCTGGCATACTCGGCGTTCACCGTCTGCAGTTCCTCGTTGACCGCCTGCAGCTCCTCGTTCGTGCTGTGGAGTTCCTCGTTGGATGAAGTGAGCTCCTCGTTGGTGGCCTGGAGTTCCTCGTTCGAGGTCTCCATCTCCTCCAGCATCGCCTGGAGGTTCTCGCGGGAGTGCCGCAGTTCCTGCTGCAGCTCGGCCAGGTGCAGGCTGTCGTCGGCGTCCACCGTCAGCACGGGCGTTCCCGCCGTGATGCTGTGCGATAGCGGCTCGAAGGAGACGAGCATCACGCGGGCGCCGTCCAGGTACGACGCCAGGGGGGTGACCCGCAGCGTCACCGTGGCCGGTCCGTGCTCGTCGGTGGTGGCGGCATACACGCCCGGTTCGTTGTGGCGGACGGCACGGGGCACCGCGGCGGACAGCAGGCCGCCGAGCGCCCGCGAGAGCATGGGGAGCACGCTGATGCCGGCCTCGCCCTGCGGAATGCGCAGCCACTCGCCCACGTCGCCGAACACGTGCAGCAGCCGGAAGTGTTCGGTGATGACGATGGCCGGCGGCACGTAGGTGCGCATGAGGAGGCTCGTGGCCTCGTCCACGGCGCGCGGGCGGCGATCCTCGATGCTGATGACGGGTCGCGGGGTCTTCACGCCGGAGAAGTGCGTGAGGAAGTCCGACCGGACGGCACCGTCGCCGCGACACTCGAAGATGCGGTGGCGCTGCTCGATCGGCTTGAAGGCGCCGTGTGCCTCGCCAACCGATTCACTCGGGCCGAGTACCAGGACGCCGCCGGAGCGCAGTGCGAACCGGAAGGCCGCGAGCACGCGCTGCTGGAGCGTCTGATCGAGGTAGATCAGCAGGTTCCGGCACGAGACGAGCGAGATGCGGGTGAACGGCGGGTCGCCGGTGATGTCGTGCGGGGCGAACACGACGGCCTGCCGCAGTTCGCGGCGCACGGTGTAGTGACCATCGCGCGACTCGAAGAAGCGTGCGAGCCGGTCGGGCGTGACATCGGCTTCGATGCCGCGGCCGTACACGCCGGCGCTGGCGGTTTCGAGCGCCACGCGGTCGATGTCGGTGGCGAGCAGGCGCAGTTCCAGGGGCCTGCCGTCGCGTTCGATCACCTCCGTGAGCAGCATGGCGAGCGAGTAGGCCTCCTCGCCGGTGGCGCAGGCAGGCACCCACACGCGGAAAGGCTCGCGGGCCGGGGCTGCGCGCACCAGGTCGGGCAGGATGGACGTTTCGAGCGCCTTGAAGACGTCCACGTCGCGGAAGAACCGGGTGACGCTGATCAGCAGGTCGCGCCGGAGGTGGTCGAGCTCCGTGGGCGACTGCCGCGCCATGTCCAGGTACTCGGTGAGCGTCTGGCAGCCGGTGGCGGCGAGCCGCCGCGTGATGCGGCGCAGCACGGTCCCGCGCTTGTAGTGCGAGAAGTCCACGGCGGTGGTGCGGCCCAGCAGGTCGAGGAGCTGGCCCAGCGTGTCGTTCCCATCGTCGGTCGACTCCGAGGCCCGGCCGGTGAACGCGATGGGATCCCGGAGTGCCTCGGCGATGAGCGGTGGCATGTGGCCCGGGGGGACGACGGCGTCGGCGAGGCCGGTGGCCAGGGCGCTGCGGGGCATGCCGTCGAAGCGCGCGCTGCCGGCTTCCTGGACGAACACCAGGCCGCCTGCCTGCTTGATGCTCTTGATGCCGCGCATGCCGTCGCTGCCGGTGCCGGACAGGACGATCGCGATCGCTTTCGGCCCCTGCGCCCGGGCCAGTGAGTCGAAGAACAGGTCGATCGAGAAGTTGATGGCGTGCGGGCGATCCACCATGTGCAGGTGGCCCCCCTCGAACACCACGTTGTGCGACGCCTCGTTCAGGTAGACGTGGTTCGGTTCCGGGCGCACGCCTTCCGCCACCCTCGACACCGGCATGCGCGTGTGGCGTGCCAGGAGCTCGGCCATCAGGCTCTTGTGCTCGGGCGACAAGTGTTGAATCACAACGAACGCGCATCCGAGGTCGTCCGGCAGCCGGTCGAAGAACTGTTCGAGTGCCTCGAGACCACCAGCCGAAGCACCGAGGCCGACGACGAAGTACGGGAGCGGGGCGGGGTTGGTGGATGAGGCTGGCTGGTCGGAGAGATCGTCGTGGGGGTCTTCAGGATGAGGTTCGTGAGGACTCGGCATGTCGCCCCCTTGGTCGGCGCGCGTGTGGCCGAATTGGGTCCGCTTGAATCCGAGTATAAGCACAGCAATTGCCGGTTCCTCGTCAGAATCCGGCCTAATTGATTTGTTGAGCACGGTTGCCGGGAATCCGGCAGTTCCGTGCAGCGCCGGCATGCGCAACGGTGGCGCGTGACGCGTCCGAATGCGTGTCCTCCTCATCCTCGCGTCTCTCCTCGTCAGCGGGTGCGTCGCGCGAGGCGGTTCTGCTGGCGTCGATCCGGGCCTCGTCGGCACCTGGCAGGCGAACGGTACCGTGATGACCGGCTCGATGCAGCGAAGCGGGTTGGGCCGCGCGGGATTCCTCGGACGGCTCAAGAGATCCGGCCCTGATCGTTATAATCACGGCCCATTGGCGCAGCGCGCCATCCTTCAAGGGCGGACCTTCCATGTCGAAGCGTATCCAGACGTATGACGCGCCGGGCATCCGGGTGACGTTCGATCCGAACCTGTGTCGGCACTCGGCACGCTGCCTGCGCGCGGAACCTGCGGTGTTCGACGTCTCCCGTGCGCGGTGGATCCGTCCTGAGCTGGCGACAGCGGGTGCGGTCGCGGCCGCGATCGAGCAATGCCCCTCGGGCGCGCTCCAGTACACGCTGACATCGGAACCGGCGGCTGGGGAGCCCCAGTCCTGAGCACCGAGGGCGGGTCGCAGCAGGCGCCGAGGTCGGACGCGGCGGGCGACCTCGGTTTCAGCGGTCGGGTTGCGCAGTCGCGCCAGTCGCGCATCATGCGGCCGGACGGGTCGGTGAACGTCGTGCGGCTCGGCCACGGGTTCTGGCAGTCGCTGAATCTCTACCAGCACCTGCTGACGATGCGGTGGCCGTGGTTCCTGGGGTCGGTGTTCGGGGTCTACGTCCTGGCGAACGTCGTGTTCGCCCTGCTGTACGTGGCGGCGGGTCCTGGCGCAATCAGCGGCGGCGACCCGGGGCGTCCCTGGCACAACGCGTTCTTCTTCTCGGTCCAGACCATTGCGACCATCGGCTACGGGCAGATGACGCCGCAGGGCACGGTGGCGAACCTGCTGGTCGCCGTCGAGGCGCTGACGGGTCTGATGGGGTTCGCCCTCATCACTGGATTGCTGTTCGCCCGTTTCTCGCGTCCCTCGGCGCTGATCCTGCGCAGTGACATCGCGGTGGTGGCGCCGTATGGCGCGCGTACCGGCCTGATGTTCCGCGTGGCGAACGGGCGGACGAGCCAGTTGATCGACGTGAAGGTGATCGTCACCTACAGCGCCGTGGAGCGGATGGCCGATGGCCGGGTGCTGCGTCGGTTCCGGCAGTTGCCGCTCGAACGCGACCAGGTGGCGCTGCTCCCCACGCAGTGGGTGATCGTGCATCCGATCGACGAGGCGAGTCCGTTCGCGGGCGGACCCAGGAGGACATCCTGGCGGCCGACCCGGAGGTGTTCGTCACCGTGTCGGCACTGGACGAGACCTTCTCGCAGACCGTGCATGCCCGCTTCTCGTATGCGGACGAAGAGATCGTCCACGGGGCGAAGTTCGTGGACCTGTTCGGGACGACGGGGGACGGGGTGCTGACGGTGGATCTGTCGAGGCTGAGCGAGGTGGATCGGGTGGCACTGCCAGAGGCGGCGCGTGTCGAACGGGTCTGACCGCCGCGTCGCAGGCCACGGTATCCTTGAGGCATGAGAACACTCTTCGTCGCCGCCTTCGCGGTGCTCGCGATCGCTCCTGGCGGGCTCGCCCAGGCACCCGCCGACCCTTACGCGTACATCCTCGCTGGCGCCCCGGTTGCCCAGCGTGAGGGTGCCGGTGTCCTGAAGTGGAAGCCGGACTTCACGTACGAGACGTTGAAGAAGAGCACGAACCAGATCGTCTGCTACGACCAGTCCGGCTGGCCCTTGCAGCAGGCGTTCTCGATTGAGTGCACGCACGAGGGCAACCTGGCGCGTGTGGCGCAGAACTACCGGTTCGAGGCGTCGGGGGATCGGGCGAAGCGGAATGCGCTGGTGAACGAGGCCGAGAAGAACGGGACGCGGGTGAAGCCGGTATACGGTTCGATCTGGCATCACCTCTATGGTCCCGACAAGGACCACGTCCTGCATCACATGACCATTGCCACGCCGGGCGCGACCGGCGCGATGCTGGGCCTGCCCGAGAGTGGCGCCGCGAATGGTGGATGGGTGATGGACGCGGGCACCTCGTCATCCCACATCATGCTGCCGCCGCAGGAATGAAGGCGCTGCTCTCGGCCATCGTTGTCGTCGGCGCGCTGCTGCAGTCAGCTCCGGCGACGCAGACCTTCTCGGGAGTGATCACCGACAGCGAGTGCGCGGACGGCGATCACAGCGCCATGCGCATGGGCAGCACCGCGGCCGAGTGTGCGAAGGCCTGCGTGGACTATCACGGCGCGACGCTGGTGCTGTTCGACGGCAAGCGGCCGCTGCGGCTGGACAACCAGACGCTGGCGACGTCGTTCGCGGGCAGCCGGGTGGTCATCGTCGGCACGCCGGACGAGAAGGCCGGCCAGATCGCCGTCCATACCATCGAAGCGGCAAAGTGATCCGCGCGTCGAAACCCGCGAGGAACGGGCGGGCGACGGAAACGCTAACCGAGCGTAAGCGAAGCTTGGCGGTGAGGCAGGGATCGGTCCGTGGGCCGAGGTGCAACCGGAGGCCCACTGACCACCGAAGACGTGCCGAACCGACAGATTGAGCGGAGCGAAAATCTGGCGGTGAGGCAGGGATTCGAACCCTGGGTAGGGTTTTAACGCCCTACAACGGTTTAGCAAACCGCCGCCTTCAGCCTCTCGGCCACCTCACCGTGTCGAAATTGCTAGGAAATCTGTCGATTTCCGTCGAACTGCTCAGCTGCGAACCACCGACTGTGCCCAAAACTGTGCCCAGACGGGACGAAAGGCCCACCAACGCGGGCACAGTCGCACGCTTGGCATTATAGCGGTGACGTGGACTGGTGCCGAGCAGATTCCGCCGACCTGGTGCGAGCCCGACGGGCGGACTCGCAATTGCCGCTGGGGCTGGCAACGCGTCCAACGTTGGTCCTCGCAGAGCGATACGGACCTGCCTGGGCTCCTTGAGGGGCGCTCCGGAGCCGACCAGCCGCCACACAAGGGCCGGTCACCTTCGGCCGATAACATTGGGGGGCGATTGGAGGGGTTGCCGCTGGCGTCGCGGCACGCTTGAACGTGGACGCCCTGTTGCTCTTGCCGGTTTGGTCAGGATCGGGCAGAATCGGCGCGCTTCGTGGAACCTGTGACGACAAGCAGAACCCGCTGACATGTACACATGGATGACCGTGTCGGCGGCCGCTGATCTGGCGAACCTGACGAAACACGTCCCTCCACGGTACGAACCGGAGAAGGTCGCACCGAAGCTCGTCGCGGGTATCTCGGCGGCCGTTAAGGGTGTCCTCATCGAGAGCAGGTATATCGATAAGGACTACCGTAGCACCTACTATCAGTTCTATTCGAAGAAGGGTCAACAGTACGACGCGGACTGCGTCCGCCTTCACTTCTTTGATGACGCCGTCTCGTTCGACTCGGCTGCTCTGAAACTGGATTGCGCGGAAGGGTCAGATCGACTTTCCGATCACTACTTCGGCTACATCGTGCTGCGTCCAACTGGGATTGCAACGATTGGCCGTAGTGTCGTGTCTCCAGATGTTCGAACCGGTGCATCAAGATACGTCATCACTGCAGACCACAAGGTACACCTCCTAGGCTACCGTTTGTCGATCCAGGGGTTTCCCTCGATGGATCAGCACGTAGACATAAGCGTCTGCGCGCACGTCGCCTGCTGGTCTATTCTGCGTCACTACAGCGAACGCTACAGCGTGTATCGCGAGTTCCTTACCCACGACATTACCCTGATGGCCCAGGAGTTCAACCCTGGGGGCCTTGTTCCTTCGAAGGGCCTGCAAGTCTCTCACGCTGAGCGCGTCTTTCAGGAAGCCGGCACGTTTCCAGTCCACGTCGCCAGAGCCAATTCGACTGACCCAGATCTTCCGTTCTATAGGCAGCTGCTGGCCTACGTTGACTCTGGCTTCCCTCTGTTTGCAGCCATGCACCAACTTGGTCACGCGATCGCGGTGGTTGGATATGAGTGGAAGCCGCCGAGCGCGCTCGCAGCAAGCGGCCTTCGCTATGCGTGGGATCTGACGGAATCTCTGGCGGTGGTCGACGACAACCACCTGCCGTACCTCGCAATTTCCGCTGGTCCTGGGGCAGCTCCTGGGGCAGCTCCCTACTCGGCAGATGATATTGACGCCTTCATCGTGGCGCTCCCCGAGAAGGTCTACTATCCTGCGGATGCGGTCGACCGTTTCGCGCGAGCGCTGTTCCAGCTTGGGGGATTGCTGCCGCTGCCGTCTGAAGACGAGACAGTAATTCGCTACTTCATCACGACGGGCTCTGCTTTTCGGAAGTTCATCAGAAAACACCAGTCGGAGTACGACTCGCAGGTTCTAGAAGCGGTGATGACACTCCCGTTCGCCCAGTTCGTGTGGGTGATCGAGTACGCCACACTGGCGCAATGGCAAACCGGTCAGATCTCGGCGCGTGCGATTGTAGACGCCACCGCGAGCCTTAGAGAGGTTTTGCCCATCTGGCTCTTCCACAGCCGCGAGGACGCTCTGGTTTGCGACCGTCGCTCGGTCCCGGCTGACATGAAGGCGCTCAAGTTGGCCTCCCCCGTTCAGGGTGGCTTCACCCGAATGGTACAAAATCTGCGTCCCACTGACGTCCTCCCCGAATTGAGTAGCGATTTGGTTTAGAGTCCGGCCTAGCCGAAAGGGTCGGACGATGAAGAAGCGATTCACCGAAGGGCAGATCGTGGGCTTCCTGCGGGAAGCCGATGCCGGGG
>JBFWPN010000015.1:104653-127566 GCA_050249955.1 Vicinamibacterales bacterium | reverse complement strand
GTGTCGACGATCACGCCGAACGTATCGTTCTGCCGGAGCTGGTTCGTGTCGCGCCGCAGTTCGTTGGCGACCCACCGCTCGGGCGGGGCCGAGTCCCAGCAGCGCGCCGAGACGTAGAGCGTCTGGGCATCGAACATCACCCACGCTTCGGTGCGCTCGGTGGCCGGTTCGCCCTCACGGGGCACCTGTTGCAGGAAGCGGCTGACGGGGACCTCCGCCTGATAGACCGCCTCGTCCAGGCGGCCGTCCAGCGAAAGCGGCTGAACGAGGTGGATGGCCCGGACTGTCACGTCACTGGCTGCAGGAGCAGCCGGCGGCTGGGCGGAGCCGCGGGCCGCGGAGGCGCAGAGGACCGCGACGACCGCGGCGATTGTGATGAGGCGGGGCATCAGGACCTGACGAGCTGGTGACTACGGGAGTATGCCCCCAAGATGCTGTCGATGACATCGATGACCACTGGGAAAGCGGCACCGAGGGCCGCGAGGTCGGTCTCGGCCCGGCCAGAGCTGAATTAATCGTATGAATATCGTAAATATTTCGTTACACTTCCCCAGCTCGTGCGTGAGATCAGCCCAGGTGCCGAGCCAGGGAGCCCTTGAGTGAAGCGAACCGTCGCAGTGTGTGTGTGGCTGTGCCTCGTCACGGCCGTGGTGGGTCTTTCCGGGTGCACGTCGAGTCAGCCGGTCGCACCGACCGGCACCGCCCCAGTGGCCAGGACGGTTGAGGAATCGTCCAACCGGGCCGGAGCCCTGAAAGCCTCGGCACCGCAGGCCCTTTCACCGGTCAACAGCCACCGCTTCGAGCGCAACGTGTCGGTCGTGCTCAGGGCTGGCGCCGCCTCGCCGACCTACGCCGACAGTACCGCCTTCCGCTATCGGTTCGAGGTGTACGACCGCGACGGACGCGTGGTCCAGAGTTCCGGGCCGTCGTCGGCGCTGACCTGGACGGTGACGGCTCCCCTGGTCGACGACTCACCCTACACCTGGCGGGTGCGCGCCGAGTTCGAGGATGCCGTCACTCCGTGGTCCAGCGCCGGATCGTTTCTCACCCCGCAACCGCCCCCGCTGCCCTGCGGCCAAGTGTCCGACCCAGCGGGCATCCTGAACTGCTGGGCCAACCTGGCGTTCGACGACCACCCTGGCCCCGGAGAACTGAACGACTTCCTTCAGGGCGTGGCCGTGGACTTCAACCGGGTCGGCATCCCGAGTCCCGCCGGCAGTCCCTGGGGCATGCTGCGCAAGGTCGGGAACAACAACAACTGTAACGGCTGGTCGTGCGACATCCTGTGCACGGGGCAGGGCTCGCAGCAGCGCCAGTTCGACGTGCTGCTCGATGAACGCACGCCGCGCTGGGGATCGGCGATCCGTGAGATGCGGCTCGACACCTGCGTGGCGCCGACCTCGTACCCGAACCTCGAGGACTGAGGGCGCGCCTGACGGCCGCGGACGACGAGAGTGCGTTTCACAACTCACTGGCGGGTCCTGTCACGGGACCCGCCTCCGCTTGCCGCCTCACAAACACGTGATCGGACGGGCGGTCTGCGCTGGGGCGGACCGTCCGGCGCTACCGCGAGCCAGTGTGAAACCAACTTCAAGCTAGCAAACCGCCCTACCAGACGACTGACGCCTCAGTGCTTGGAGCGCCACTCCTCCGTGTTCCGGATCGCGTTTTCCACCCGGTTCCACGCCACCGTCGGTGAGCCACCAGAAAGCCGTTCGTTCAGGTAGAAGTCGAACAGCCATGCGGCGATTCCCAGGAAGTCCGGCCCGCCCGAGATAGATAGCCCGTCGGGTCGCTGGAGCCCCTCTGGCGCCGCATAGAACGCGTCGAGACGGTTCAGCGTGCTCAGGAACTCATTGCGGTCGAACGACACCACTGGTGTGAATGAGGGTCGCGTCAGCGGGGTTTCCCCAGGATGTTTGTCGAGCCACTCCTGGCTGCGTGTCACGTCCGCGGTCACAATCTGGAAAGCCTGGTTGGCGGAGAAGCCACGCGACCGGGCTGCCAGGTAGAGATCGAATATCCAGGTGGCGATGCCCTGAAAGTCCGGTCGTCCCCCGAGTGAAAGTCCACCCGTGCGCTGCAGTCCCATCGGACTCATGTAGAGCGCATGGAGACGTTCCATCGCGTCGAGGAAGTCGGTTCGGTCGAACCGAAATCTCGGGCTCTCAGAAGGCGCGGTGACGGACAACGGCCTCAATTGCAGCCGGTATAAGCTCCGGACCGACTGATAGTCGAGCGCCGTGGGAGCGAGCGAGCGCCCCATAGTCCCGGCGAAGTTGCTATACGCCGGCTGAGGGCGTAGAAATGGCCCACCACTAGTGGGGGACGGGTAGTGCATCACGGACTCGAAATCATATGGACCAAGTTCAGATTGAATCGGGATGATTTCAAAGGCAGATCGGTCGATGGATGCCGAAACATTTGTCCAGTCAATCACGATGTACTGGTCACGATCGGGCCGCTGGTGCTCATGGATTAGCCCAAGAGCGTGTCCAATCTCGTGCGGAACCGAGTTGTTTCGGTCTCCCCAACACCCGTCGCCAAGGTTAATCTGAGAGACCCAGAGCCGACGAGCACCTCCGACATAAGCAAAACAGCCGCGTTCGGCGGTCACTCTTAGGTAACCAAGCTGACTGGTTCTGGGCACACACATAATTGGCGCCCCTGCACTCCACATCCGGCATCCCTCGAAAAAGAGGTCGCGCCGTTCCTGCGGAATTCCGAGATCGAACTCGATCGGCAGCACTCCGAAGCTCCATCCGGTGGAGTCATTGAAGCCGGGGAAGCCAAGTTGATAGCTGCTGTAGTAGCCGTCGTCGGCCGTACCCTGAAAAGAATCGCGTTCAGGCCCACCGGGTCCGGCCCCGAGCAACGCGCGGTCGATGACCTGGTCCCCGCTCCAGACGTAATCAGGACCTAGTTCGGGACGAGAGTCGGGTTGCTGGGCAGACGGGTGCTGGGCGATCAGACATATGGCGGCGAGAGCCAGAGCGGCCGCAAGGCTGCGCCACACCGGTCGAACGGCTCGAGTGGACGTCGTCAGGGTCATCGGTGAACTCTCGGTTTGGACGGACGGCTGGCGGCTTTTTCGCACATCAGCCATCCCAGAGACCCGAATCTTCACCGCACGACCCGAGCCACACACCTCCAATAAGGGAGGTGTCTCGCGACGTCACAGACGCTACCAATCTCCGGTGTGCGTCCCCAATTGGTGGCGCACCGTGGAGGACGCATGCGAAGGAAGCTGACACCGCGCTTGCTCGGGGCAACGCTGCTCGCGATGATGTTCATCGGCCACTCGGCATGGCAACCCATGGCCCTGCCGAAACCGGACCACCATCAGCCCGCGGCGGTCACACCATGATTCAGCACGTGATGGCTACGCTGACCGGGTGGATCATGATCCACCCCGGCGACACCCTGACGGTTGTGGGTTTGTTCCTGACTGTCGCCTCGCTCGCTCGCAACCACGACCTGAGTCGCCGCGAGAACGCGGCTCGGCTGGCGGCCGAATGGAATTCGCGAACCGCTGCCCACCGAAAGGCCATCGAGCAGCTTCGGCCTGGACTGGTCGATCGGGACCCAAGGCATCCTGAACGATTTGTTCAACTGACGAGAGTTGAAGCGCAGGCCATCTACTGCAGCAAGCCTGGCGACAGCGACCTCTGGGAACTGCGCTTTCATTTCGTTGAGCTGTTGAACTACTTCGAGTCCATATGCGTGGCCTATAGGCACGGAGTCGCCGACCGAGAGATGGTTGAAGAGAGCTTTCGAAATGCACTCAACCATTGGGTGTACGTCCTCGGTGAATTCATCGAGGTAGTGAAGGTCAACCGGGGCTACAGCCCCTGGGAGCCCTTCACCGACCTCGTGACCTACTGGGCGTCCAGGCGCAAGCCGTACCGGTTCAGGAAGATGAGCAACCGACTTCTCTGAGACTGCCACGAACGCGCCCTCCCGGGGACACTCCGGCACCTGTAAAGGGAGCATGTCGCCAACCTCGGCTGCCAGCCCGATTCTCACGGAAATTAATGATGAGCTAGAATGCCGCACTCATCGGCGTGACGAAGGAGCGGCACCGCGTGTCGGCATCGTTCGAGGCACTTGCCCGGTTACTCGAGCTAATCTACTCGGCGGCTGAAGATAGTGCTCTCTGGAGCGAGGTCCTCGCGGAGGTGTGCCGGGTCGTGGACGGCGTGGGTGCGACGCTGGTCTCACATGACCTGACGTCGAGCGGTTCCGCCGCATGGTTCAGCGGATTCAACCCCGAGGCGCTGAGGCTGTATAACGAGCACTTCCATCGGGTTGATGCCTGGGCCCTGGCGGCCTCGGACCGAAAGCTCCGCACTTCAGGCCCCGTGGTCGCTGACGAGCAGCTCATTCCACGGGCGGCCTTTCTGCGCACCGAGTTCAGTGACTTCCTGCGCCGCTATGACATCGGCCGCATGATGCACGCGACGTTCGCACTCACACCAGAGGGGACGACCGGACTGAGCATATACCGCAGCCCCGCCGGACCGCCGTTTGACAGCGCGGCGCTCGATACACTGCGCACCATCCGCCCGCATCTCATACGGGCACTGCGCCTGCACGATGCGCTTGCAGATGCGCGGGTTGACCGACAAATCAGCCTCGAGGCACTCGACGTGCTGCCCGTCGGCGTGTTGGTCCTGACGGCAACTGGGCAGGTGGTGCACGCAAACCGCGAGGCCAGGACCATCCTGAAGCAGCGCGACGGGCTGTGGTCGGACCCGGCTGGACTCAGGGGAGCGACCCCTGTCGAGACCGCTGCGCTGCGCCGCATCTGCGGAAGTGTTGCCCCCACTCCGGATAGCCCTGAATCTGGCGGTGGAGTGCTAACGCTGCCACGTCCTTCTGGGCGGCGTCCTCTGCAACTGAGAGTCGGTCCGGTTGGACGAAACCAGGCCATCTCGAAGCATGCCGGCAGGGTTCATGCGATCGTGTTCGTCACAGACCCGGAACGGACTCCTGCGCCGGACGTCGAGGTGCTACAGGCGGCCTTCGACCTTACGCAGGCGGAGGCTCGCGTCGCGGCCGCCCTGGTCGGAGGCGATGAACTGGCTGCGATCGCCGACACGCTGGGCTACACCAAGGCGACGGTCCAGTGGTACTCGAAGCAGGTCCTGGCGAAAACCGGCGCGAGAAATCGCACTGACCTGGTCCGACTTCTACTTGCCAGCATCGCGGTATGTCGCCCGACCGAGTAGTCACGGGGCATGCCTGCCGGCCCTGCTCCAGCGCGACCAATGGCCGGTCCGTCAGTCGTCCTCACCCGGGCGCAGGGCGTCGATATCCGCGAGATCCTTCAGACGTCCGGCCGCACGCTTGTTCCGCAGAAACGTCTCGCGGCCCAGAAACGGCACCGTGTGCCGGCCGAACGCCCCTGGATGCGGTCGGCCCACGCCTCGTGCCACTCCACGCCGCTGATGGCGCTCATCACGTGGATCTGCACTGGCGGCACGCCCATCTCCAGCATGCACCGCGTGTCCGCGACGGCCTCAGGCGTCAGTTCCGTTGAAAACCCGAAGTCGTCGAGTGCAGTGATGAGGCACGCGGCGTTCGCCCTCGTGGGGCGAATCAGTATGTGGAGATCGCCGGTGAATCGCGGCGCGCCGTGAAACGCGAGCGCGTAGGCGCCTACGACGAGGAACTCAACGCCACGGGCACTCAAGCACCCGATGAACTCGTCGAAGTCTGGCGCGAGCTCCATCTACCTGCCTCCGCAGCAACTCCACGGCCGCCACCCGCTCGGCCGGTGGACGTGACAGCCAGTAGCGCAACGCCGGGCGCGTGCGCGCCTCCTCGTCGAAGGAGGTCACTCGCGCAGCACGTCGTGGACGGGATGTGGACGGCACGCGGATAGTGTACACGCCAGGCCGCAGACGCCGCTCCGGCGGGCTTCCCTGGTAGGCGTTGAGGCCTCGCGAAGGGGACCTCATGGGCTGCCACGTCGACGACCGGGCGCTGATCAAGTTGCGTCGCTTCCTGAAGTTCTCCTGAAGCCCACCACGTGCGGGGGGCTCGGCGCTAAGCTCAAGGCATGCGCCGGGCCGCCCAGGTCGCCCTTGTCTTCGTCGCGCTCGCGGCGGCCACCGCCCTGTTCCGCTGGCTGCACCTCGAGAACAGCACCAGCATCGCCCTCGCCTACCTCACGATCGTCCTGCTCACGGCCGCGGCACTGCCCCTGTGGGTGGCCATCTCCGCCTCGGTCGTCTCGCTCCTGAGCTTCAACTTCTTCTTCCTCGAACCGGTTCACACCTTCACGATCGCCGACCCGCAGAACTGGGTCGCCCTGGCCGCCTTCACCATCGTCAGCCTGGTCGCCAGCAACCTCTCGGCCCGCGCGCGGATGCGCGAGCGCGAGGCCGTGGACCGACGGGACGCCATGGCGCGCCTCTTCGATCTCGGGCGCGACATCCTGATGATGACGGCCGGACCCGGCGCCCTGCCGGCGCTGGCGCAGGCAATCGTCCGCCGGTTCGACCTTCAGTACGTCGCCATCTGCGAACCGGCCGGGAGCGACTGGACGGTGGCATCCGCTGGAGAGCCTCCTGGCACGATCGACACCGGCCGGCTTGCCGACGCCATGACGCAGGCACACCAGCGCCTCGAGTTCGACGCCACCCGACGCGTCTACGCCGGGCACCAGGCGGTGTCGGTTGGGGGCGCACACCTGCAGCTGGTCCCGCTGCGGGCGGGCGCCACCGTCACCGGGCTGCTCGCCGCCAGCGGCCGCATGGTGGACGCCGGGACGCTCGATGCGCTCGGTGGACTCGTGGCGCTGGCCATGGAGCGTGCCCGCCTCCTCGAGGACCGGCGTGCCGCCGAACTCGCCCGCAGGAGCGAGGACCTGAAGTCTGCGCTGCTGGCCTCCCTCAGCCACGACCTGCGCACGCCACTCACCGCCATCGGTGTCGCCGCCGCCAACCTGCAGCACCCGATGGCCGACGCCGACCGACAGGAGCAGGCCACGCTCGTCCTCTCCGAAGTCGATCGGCTGACCCGCCTGTTCCACAACATCCTCGAGATGGCCCGCATCGATGCCGGCGCCATCGCGGCCGAGCAGCGGTGGGTGCACGTCGACGAGATTGTCGACGTTGCCCGCGAACTCGTCGGTCCGGCCCTCGCAGGGCACACCGTGCGGCTCGTCGCGGAGGGCGCCGAGGTGCCGGTCCTGGTCAAGCTCGACCCGAGGCTGACCGCGTCAGCACTGTCGCACCTGCTCGAGAATGCCGCCCAGTACTCGCCGCCAGGCAGCGTCATCGAGGTCGTTCCCCGCATATCGCGAGGCGAGCTCTCCATTGCGGTGCTCGATCAGGGCCCCGGCCTCTCCGGCGAGGATGTCGTCCACGTGTTCGACCGGTTCTACCGCGGTCGTTCGAAGGGCCAGCACGCCGGGTCGGGCATGGGCCTCTCCATCGCCCGAGGGCTGCTCGCCGTGGAGGGTGGCCGGGTGTGGGCCGAGAATCGACCGGGCCAGGGTGCGACCTTCACAATCGCCATCCCCGTCGACACCCGGGCTGAGTCTGCAGAGGTGGAGGCATGACACCGAAGGCCCGCATCCTGCTGGTCGACGATGAGGTGGCGATCCAGAGGGCGGTGTCGGCGCTGCTCCGTGCGCGGGAGTACGACGTCGATATCGCGAGCACCGGGCGCGAGGCGCTGGCCATCGTCGACCTGCGTCCGCCCGACCTCATCGTGCTCGACCTGGGCCTGCCCGATCTCGACGGCCCGGAGGTGTGCCGCCGCATCCGGCAGACATCCGCCGTCCCGATCATCGTCCTCTCCGCGCGGACCGCCGAACACGACAAGGTGGCGGCGCTGGACGTGGGCGCCGACGACTACGTCACCAAGCCGTTCGGCCCAGAGGAACTGCTGGCCCGCATCCGCGCTGCCCTTCGACGGCTCACCACCGGCAATGCGCTCGAATCGGGTCGCGTCGCCCTCGGCCCCCTCGTCATCGACTACGACCGACGCCGTGTCATCCGGGGTGCCGAGGAGATCCGCCTCACGCCCAAGGAGTTCGAGCTGCTCTCCTTGCTGGCGAGGAACGCGGACCGGGTCGTCACCCACCAGGCCATTCTCAAGGCGGTCTGGGGCCAGCATGCAACAGAGCAACCGGAACACCTGTGGGTGCTCGTCCGGCAGCTGCGCAAGAAGCTCGAAGTGGACCCGGCACAGCCGCGCCTCCTGGTCAGCGAACCGTGGGTGGGGTACCGGCTGGTCACCTCGTAAGCGCCACCCCGGCCTGGCCATCCGGCGCTTTCAGGTCATTCTCAGGAACTCTTTCGGCGTTGCTCAGGCACCTCTCCCTAGTCTGGATGCAGTGGAGGTGCGGCGTGCTCGATCTGGCGTTCGTGGTGCTCACCCTGGCGTTCTTTGCGATTGGCACAGGCTACGTGACCTGGTGCGATCGGCTGATGAAGTGAGGCGGCATGGGACTCGATTACGCGGTGGCACTGGTGGTGAGCATCGCCACTCTGGCCTACCTGGTCGTGGCAATGGTGATGCCCGAGCGGTTCTAGTTCCTGCGGTCCCGGACCGCGGTGGGTCGACGCAATGACGGTGAATGGCTGGTTTCAGATCCTGTTCTTCCTGGCGACGGTGGCCCTCGTCACGCCGCGGCTCGGCGCCTACATGGCACGCGTGTTCACCGGCCAGCTCACGCCGGTCGGGCGGGTCATGCGGCCCATCGAGCGACTGACCTACAGGCTCGCCGGCGTCGACGAGGCGTACGAGATGCGGTGGACCGAGTACGCGGCCTCGCTCCTGCTCTTCAGTACGGTGTCCCTGCTCGTCCTGTACCTGCTGCAGCGCGTCCAGGGATGGCTCCCGCTGAATCCGCAGGGGCTCGCGGGCGTGCCGCCCGACCTGGCGTTCAACACCGCCGTGTCGTTCACGACGAACACCAACTGGCAGGCCTATGCCGGCGAAACGACGATGAGCTATCTCACGCAGATGGCCGGGCTCGCCTACCAGAACTTCGTGTCGGCTGCCGCCGGCCTCGCCGTGGCCATTGCGGTGATCAGGGGCATTGCCCGCCGGGAACGCGACACCATCGGCAGCTTCTGGGTCGACCTGACGCGCGCCACGCTCTACGTGCTCCTCCCCATTGCCGTGATCGCCGCGCTCGTCCTCGTGTCCCAGGGCGTCGTGCAGAACCTGCGCCCGTACGAGACGGTGCAGACACTGGACGGTACGATGCAGGTGATCGCACAGGGTCCGGTGGCGTCACAGGAAGCCATCAAGATGTTCGGGACGAACGGCGGCGGGTTCTTCAACGCGAACAGCGCGCACCCATTCGAGAACCCGACCCCCTTCACGAACTGGCTGGAGATGTTCGCGATCTTCGCCATCCCGTCGGCGTTGACCTACACACTCGGCAGCATGACCGGGTCGCGCCGGCACGGATGGGCCGTGTGGGGGGCGATGGCGGCCCTGTTCCTTGCCGGAGTCACGGTCGCCTACTGGTCGGAAGCGCGCGGCAACCCGCTGCTGACGGCGGCGGGGGCCGACCAGATGGTCTCCAGTCTCTCGCCCGGCGGCAACATGGAAGGCAAGGAGGTCCGCTTCGGGATTGCCAACACCGCCCTGTTCGCCACGGCGACCACGGCTGCCAGTTGCGGCGCCATCAATGGCTGGCACGACTCGTTCACGCCCCTTGGCGGCCTCGTCCCGCTGGCCAACATTCAGCTGGGCGAGGTGGTCTTTGGCGGTGTCGGTGCGGGCCTGTACGGCATGGTCCTCTACGTCATCCTCGCGGTCTTCGTCGCCGGACTGATGGTCGGCCGCACACCCGAGTACCTCGGCAAGAGAATCCAGGCCTTCGAAGTGCAGATGGCCATGCTGACGGTACTCATCTTCTCGGTCGTGATCCTCGCGTTCTCCGCCGCATCGAGCGTCAGTCCGCGCGGCACCGGGACGATCTTCAACCCGGGTCCACACGGACTGTCGGAGCTCGTCTACGCCTACTCGTCAGCGACGGCCAACAACGGGTCGGCGTTCGGCGGGCTCGGCGTCAATACGCCCTGGTTCAACACGACCCTGGGCCTGGCCATGCTGTTCGGGCGCTTCTTCATGATGATTCCTCCCCTGGCCATGGCCGGCAGCCTCGCGCGCAAGAAGCTGGTGCCGCCCTCGGCGGGCACGTTCCCGGTGACAACCCCGCTCTTCTCGGCGCTCCTCGTCGGCATCGTCGTCATCGTCGGCGCACTGACGTTCTTTCCGTCGCTGAGCCTCGGGCCGATCGTCGAGCATTTCCCCATGCAGCAGGGACAGGTGTTCTGATGACGGCCCGTCATTCCGCAGCGGCGCTGTCCATCTGGGATCCGCGAATCGTCGGCCGGGCGCTGCTCGATGCCCTGCGCAAGCTGCATCCGCAGACCATGGCCCGCAACCCTGTGATGTTCGTCGTGCTGGTCGGCAGCGTGCTGACGACATGGGCGCTCGTCCGCGGCCAGATCACAGGCGTCGGTGACCTGAGATTCGAACTGCAGATCACCGCCTGGCTCTGGCTGACCGTCCTGTTCGCCAACTTCGCGGAGGCCATGGCGGAGGGCCGTGGCAAGGCGCAGGCCGACACCCTGCGACGCGCCAGGACCGACACGGTCGCGTTTCGTGAGGATGCCGACGGGCACGTCGCCCCCGTGCCCGCCCCCGAACTGCGCCAGGGCGATGTCGTCCGTGTCGCCGCGGGCCAGGTCATCCCGGCCGACGGCGAGGTCATCGAGGGGGTGGCCACGGTGGACGAGAGTGCCATCACCGGCGAGTCGGCGCCGGTCATCCGCGAATCCGGCGGAGACCGCTCGGCTGTCACCGGCGGCACACGCGTGCTCTCCGACAGCATCCGGGTCCGGATCACCGCCAACCCCGGAGAGACCTTCATCGACCGGATGATTGCCCTTGTAGAGGGCGCCCAGCGGCAGAAGACGCCGAACGAGATCGCGCTGAACATCCTGCTGGCCGGGCTGACCATCGTCTTCCTGATTGCCGTCGTCACGCTGCATCCGCTCGCCCTCTACTCGGGCGCGCCCCAGTCGCTCTTCGTGCTCATCGCCCTGCTCGTCTGCCTCATCCCGACCACGATCGGCGGTCTGCTCTCGGCCATCGGCATAGCCGGCATGGACCGACTGGTTCAGCACAACGTGCTCGCCATGTCGGGCCGGGCCGTCGAGGCGGCAGGGGACGTGCACACGCTCCTGCTGGACAAGACAGGCACGATCACGCTCGGCAACCGTCAGGCGAGCGAGTTCCTCCCGCTGCCGGGTGTCAGCGAGACGGAGCTGGCGGAGGCGGCGCTGATGGCCTCGCTGCCCGACGAGACGCCGGAAGGCCGCTCGATCGTGGCGCTCGCGCGGGACCAGTACCGCATCCGCCCTCGAGAATGGTCGACCGACGATGTCGCATTCGTGCCGTTCACGGCGCAGACACGCATGTCCGGCGTCGACCTCCAGGTGGGCGCGTCAACCCTTCGCCGCATCCGCAAGGGGGCTGGCGATGCCATCCAGCGCTGGGTGACCAGCACCGGAGGTTCAGTACCCGACGAACTCCGCGGCAACGTCGAAAGGATTGCGAGAGGCGGCGGCACCCCGCTGGTCGTGGCCGACGGGGCCCGCGTGCTCGGGGTCATCCACCTCAAGGACATCGTGAAGACCGGCCTGCGTGAGCGCTTCCTGCACCTGCGCGCCATGGGCATCCGGACGGTGATGATCACGGGCGACAACCCGCTCACCGCCGCGGCGATCGCAGCCGAGGCGGGCCCGGACGACTTCCTGGCCCAGGCCACTCCCGAAGACAAGATGACGCTCATCAAGCGCGAGCAGGGCGACGGCAAGCTCGTCGCCATGACGGGCGATGGCACGAACGACGCCCCGGCGCTCGCCCAGGCCGACGTTGGCGTCGCGATGAACAGCGGCACGCAGGCCGCCAAGGAGGCGGGCAACATGGTCGACCTCGACTCGAACCCGACCAAGCTGATCGAGATCGTCGAGATCGGCAAGCAGTTGCTCATCACCCGCGGCGCCCTGACCACCTTCTCGATTGCGAACGACGTGGCTAAGTACTTCGCCATCATCCCGGCCATGTTCGTCGGGGCACTGCCGGCGCTGGCGGCACTGAACGTGATGGGACTGCGGACGCCCCAGTCCGCCATCCTCTCCGCCGTGATCTTCAACGCGCTGATCATCGTGGCGCTCGTGCCCCTTGCGCTCCGCGGCGTGCGATACCGGCCGGCCGGCGCGGCTGCACTGCTGCGGCGGAACCTGCTGCTCTACGGCGTTGGCGGTGTCATCGTCCCGTTCATCGGCATCAAGGCCATCGACGTCATTCTCACGACGCTTGGCCTCGCATAGGAGCGCATCGTGCACCTCATCCGCAATCTTGTCGTTGCCATCCTGATGACCATGGTCACCACCGTGATGCTGGGTATCGTCTATCCCCTGGGCATCACGGCCCTGGCGCAGCTTCTCTTTCCGAACGAGGCGAACGGACAACTGGTCGAGCGGGACGGGCGGACGGTCGGCTCGCGCCTCATCGGCCAGGGGTTCACGACACCCGGCTACTTCCGCTCGCGTCCGTCTGCAACCGCCATCCCCTACGATGCGGCCGGCTCTGGCGGCAGCCAGCTCGGTCCGACGAACAGGGTGCTGGTCGACACCGTCAGGGCGCGGGTGGCCGCCGCCCAGGCGGGGAATCCCGGCGTTCCGGTCCCCATCGACCTGGTCACGGCGTCGGCGTCCGGTATCGACCCGCACCTGTCGCCCGCGTCGGCTCGATTCCAGGTGCCGCGGGTTGCGCGCGAGCGCGGCGCGCCAGCCTCGGAGGTTCTGGCGCTGGTCGAGGCCACGACAGAGGGGCGCACCTTCGGCCTGCTCGGCGAGCCGCGGGTCAACGTGCTCGCGCTGAATCTTGCGCTCGACACCCGGTGGCCCATGCCACGGTAGGCGCGGCGGAGCCCCTCGTGCCAGACCCTGTGCCGCAACGGAACGCCGACGCCCTGCTCGACCGCCTCAAGGCTCGCGACCGCGCGCAGCTGCTCGTCTACATCGGCGCAGCGCCTGGGGTCGGCAAGACCTATGCGATGCTGCAGGAGGCGCACGCCCTCAGGGCGCGCGGCATCGACGTCGTGGCGGGCATCATCGAACCGTACGAACGGGCCGACACGCTGGCGCAGGTGCGGGATCTGGAGGTGGTGCCGCGGAAGGTGGTGGAGCACGGCGGATCCAGGTTCGAGGAGATGGACGTGGAGGGCATCATCGCCCGGCATCCCCAGGTATGCGTGGTCGACGAACTGGCGCACACGAATGTCCCCGGCAGTCGGAACGGGAAACGCTACCAGGACGTCCTCGACCTGCTGGCGGCCGGCATCCACGTCATGACCGCCGTGAACATCCAGCACCTCGAGACCCTCAACGACGCGGTGGCCCGCGTCACCGGCGTCCGCGTCCGTGAAACCGTTCCCGACACGTTCCTCGACCGGGCGGATGATGTGGTGAACGTCGATGTCACGGTGGATGAACTCCGGCACAGGTTGCGGCAAGGCAAGGTGTACCGGCCCGAGAATGTGGAGCGGGCACTGGGCCACTTCTTCCGCAAAGGCAATCTCTCGACGCTCCGCGAGCTTGCGCTTCGTGCCGTGGCCGACGAAGTTGGCGACAAGGCGGCCAGCTACCGAGAACGTGAGGGGCTCGAGCCGGCCGCGATTCCCGAGCGCGTCATGGTCTGCATGAGCTCCAATGCCCACGCGCCGCGCGTCATCCGGACCGGCGCCCGCATTGCGGGACGGCTTGGGGCGAGGTGGTATGCCGTCTATGTCGAGACACCGGAGGAGCGTCCCGGCCGCATCGCCCTGGCCGACGGCGAAGCGCTGCGCCAGAACATCACGCTGGCCGAGTCGCTCGGCGCGACGGTTGTCCGGGTGAAGGCCGGCACGCCGTCGCAGGGACTGATTGCCTTCGCACAGCGCGAAGGGATCACGCACGTGATCTTCGGCCAGAGCGCGCGCACGCGCTGGGAACTGATCTGGCGGGGATCGACCATCGACCGCTTTCTTTCGGAGGTCCGCGATGCCACGGTACAGGTGGTGCCCCTTTCCCAATAGGCGCGGGTTCAGGCGCCTGACGACTTCCCCGGCGACGCTCTCGTGGCTGCTCGCCCTGACGCTCCTGGCGGGCGCCTGCGCCCAGCCGCCCGCACTGCTGCGCACGATGGAGGCACGCCAGCGGGTGGCCGAACTGAGTGCCCACTTCCACAAGGCGAGCGAGGCGACCAACCGCGCGGTGATGGCCGACACGGATGACGCGTCGATGGCCCTGGCGGGCGAGGCGCGTGCGGCGAGTGCGGATGCGCAGGCAGCCCTCGACGCCGTGGCTGGCCTGGTGCAGGGGCTGGCATATCAGCCGGAAGTGGGTCAGGTGGAGGCGCTCAGCGCCAGCTTCTCCCGATACCGCGAACTGGAGGAGCGCATCCTCTCACTGGCGGTCGAGAACACCAACCTCAAGGCCCAGCGGCTGTCGTTCGGCACCGCCAGCGCGCAGGCAGACGCCCTGGTCGCCTCCCTCACGGCAGCCGCCTCCCCTCAGGCAGGCTGGCAGTGGCGGGCCAGGGCCTTCGAGGTGACGTCGGCACTGCGGGAACTGCAGGTGCTGCAGGCACCGCACATCGCCGCCGTGGACGACCGGGTCATGGACCGCATCGAGGAGCGGATGACGGCGGCCGAGGCGCGCGTGCGCGAGGGCCTCTCGGCCATGCGTGCCAGCGCGCCGTCAGCGCCAACAGGTGGCTCCGGCTCGGCCATCGAGGCCTTCGACGCCTTCATGGCGACGCATCGCGAGATCCTGGCGCTGTCTCGGAAGAACACCAACGTCCGGTCCCTCGCGCTGGTGATGAACGAGAAGGGCGCGCTGACTCGAGAGGGTGACCAGATACTGCAGCAGCTTCAGCAGGCGCTCGAGTCGCACACGTCGTACGGGTCGCGCTGACGTCGCGGCAGCAGAAGGACTCGCGGGCCGCAGAACCCCGACACCCGCCTTTCCGTCTACAGCCGTGTGCCTCCACCGCTCCGACTTTCGTTGACGGCGCTCACCTCGATCGCGCTCGCGGCCTGCACGGGAGGCGCGCCGGCCGCCACGGTCGACCTGGTGATTCGCCACGTAACGGTGGTGAGTCCCGAGCGGAGCCATTCGCTGCCTGACGTCGATGTCGTCATCGACGCGGGCCGCATCCGTTCCATCTCACGCCAGTCCGATGCACATGAACCGACAGGCCGACGGGAGATCGACGGCCGCGGACGCTACCTCGTCCCTGGCTTGATCGACAGCCACGTGCATCTCTACCATGCCACCGGCCTGCAGCGCCGCTTCACCAGCAACTACGAGCAACTGGCCGCAGCCTACCAGGCGCAGCTGCCACGCAGCTTCCTGTACTACGGATACACGACCGTCATCGAACTGAACGCCAGGGCCGACGCGAACCTGCGCTTCACGTCCGCACCAATCCACCCGGACCTGTTTCACTGCGGCAGCGGGATCGTCCTCTCGAACGACTTCATGCGGCTGGACTACGACAGCGACCAGGCGTTCTTCGCGGCCTATCCGGACTTCCTGCACGACCGGTTCACGACACCTGACCTGCCCGAGGGCCAGGTCGCGGCCGCCCACACGCCGGCGTCAGTCGTGGCGGCGGTGGCCAGGCAGGGCGGTCGCTGCATCAAGCTGTACTACGAGGAGGCCCTGTGGTGGCCCGCCGCGACTCGACCGCACTTCGCACTGCCTTCGGAGGCCATTGTCCGCGAGGTGGTCGCCGAGGCGCACGCTCGCCGCATGCCCGTCCTGCTCCACGGCACCACTCCGACGGCCTACCAGTTCGCCGCCGCCACCGGCGTGGATGTTCTCGCTCACGGGATGTGGGAGTGGCCCGGCGCCACCGTCGGCCGCGCCGACATCCCTGCCGAAGCCTTCGACGCGGTTGACGCTGTAGCCGGCCGGGGCCTGTTCGTGCAACCCACCGTGCGGACGACGATGAACACCGCGGTGATGTTCGATCCGGCGTGGCTCGAGCACGACGGGCTGCACGCGGTGCTGCCGAGCCCGTTCATCGAGTACCTGCGTCACGAGGCACAGCAGGCCCGTGAGGAGTTCGTTCGTCGGAACGGTCCGTCGGCGGCGGCCGCGCGCCGCAAGGGCGAGACCGGTGCCGAGGCGGTGGCAGCCGTCGTCTCCAGCTACATCGAGCACCAGGCAGCGGTGCTGACGGCAATGCAAGCACGTGGCGTGCGGTTCCTCTTCGGCACCGACACTGCGGTCGGCGGCGCAGGGTGGGGCAATCCACCCGGTCTGAACGGCTACCTGGAGATGGGTCACATGGCGCGTGCCGGCGTCCCGCTGGACTCCATCTTCCGCGCGGCGACGCTCGACGCGGCCACCACATTCCACCTCGAGGAGGACCTCGGCACGGTCGAGGCCGGAAAGCGGGCCAACCTGCTGCTCCTGTCCGCGAACCCGCTGTCGACGCTCACGGCATGGAACTCAATCGAGCAGGTGATTCTCAACGGACAGCCGGTCGCGCGCGATACGCTGGCCGCCGACTTCGGCAGCATGGGGCTGCAGTCTCTCCAGGTGCCTGCGGGCGAGCGCCCGGCGATCCCGGTGCAGGTGTGGTACCGCACGCCGTCCCGGGGAACCCGGACGAGAGGGGCCAGCCGTATCAGGCCGGGGTATCGTGTCGCCCCGGACGGCCGTCCTGCCTCGAATGAACCAGCCCCGCTGGTGATCCTGAGTCACGGGTCTGGCGGCAACGCTGACAGCATGGCGTGGCTGGCCCGCGCGTTCGTCGACCGGGGCGCGGTGGTGATGGCTGCCGACCACCCGGCCAGCGCCAATGGCGATCCCGAACGACGCAGCATCCTCGACGTGTGGGAACAGCCACGCGACGTTCAGGCCCTGCTCGACTACGTGACTCAGGGTGCCCCGGTGCCGGCCATCGACCCCCGCCGAATCGCCGTCGTCGGTTTCTCACTGGGCGGGACGACGGCGATGATGCTGGCCGGGGCGACGTTCCAGTTCGCCGAGGTGCCCCGATTCTGCGCGACACACGACGATGGCGCCTGCCGCGCGTTCCGGCGCCATTTCCCGAGCTTCGATCGCCAGTTCCTCAGGAAGGCGGACGCTACGTACGCCGAATCCAGGATCGGTGCGGCGGTCGCGATTGCACCAGGCTTCACCGAGTCGATGACACCGGCGTCCCTCGGTCAACTTCCGACGCCGGTCCTCGTGATCACCGGGGAGCGGGACCAGCAGTTGCCGCCGGCGACCCGGGCCCGGCACCTGCCACGACTGCTGCAGCCGCCCAGCCGGTATCACGAGATCGCCGGCGCACAGCACTTCAGCTTTCTGCCGGCCTGCCGCCCAGGGGCGGTGGACGTGCTGGCGGCGACCGGTGAGGAATTCGTCTGCGAGGAGACGGGGGGCCGGCCTCGGTCTGCGCTGCAGGAAGAGGCAGTCACCGTCATTCAGGACTTCCTGTGCGACCGCGGCATCCTCCAGGAGTGCGCCCGATAGCCCTCCTCACGACGGACCGCGATCTCATGGCGTCTGAACCAGCCCAGGCCCGGGCTCCGACCTCACCGCGCCGGCCTCGGGCCCCACGAGGGCTGCGACTGCCCCACCTCCAGCGCACCAAGATCCGGGGCGGTGCCCGCGAACCCATCGGTCACATTCGGGATCGCCACCCCGCGGTCGACGGCGGCAGACCCGGGCTTCACTCGGAAATCGAAGTCGGACGCCTTATAGAGCCGCTGCACGGTCCGCAGGTCGCGCGCGTCGAGCCGGGGCACGTTGACGAACACGTCGTAGTCGACCAGGACACTGTGCTGGTCCTGTTTCGTGTCGCGCACGTACTCCTCGAACGTCGCGTGCTTCCGTTGCTCCAGCTTCGAGGTCGGCTCCTGCGCATCGAGGCGTGCCATCGTCCATGCCGGCGAGTTCCACTGGAACGCCGGCTGCGCCCCCGCCTTGAGGCCGAAGCCGTTGTAGTCCGATGAGCTGTAGTTCGTGTAGGTGTTGACGCTGAAGATGGCCGGCGCGGCATTCGACGGCAGCATCAGGTTGTTCCGCCAGTGCGCATTGGCCGTAGACCCGGCACTCGTCTCGGACAGCACCGTGTTGTTGTAGAAGAACACCCCGGGCGAGCCGCTGCTCAGGCGCGTCGACCCGCCAGGCGCATGGAACACGACGTTGCGGATGAAGTAGATCGGGCCACCGACCGACGGCTGCGTGCTCATCGGATGCGACGCGGAGTTGATGAGCATGTTCCGCATGATGCGGACGTTGTGCATGCTGCCATCCATCTCGATCGAGTTGTCGTGCGCGTTGGTGATGTAGTTGTCGATGATATCGATGGCCGTCGGCCGGCGCTCCCACAGCTCCCTTGGCGGGTAGCTCGGCCCCTCGTGTGCGTGCGACCCGTCGGGCATGCCGTACATCTCGGTGTCGATGCCGTCGTGGAAGTTGGCCACGTAGTTGTGCGCCACCACATGACCGGGGCCGTAGAGCCGGACGCCCGTGTACGACTTCATCACGGGCGGAAACTCCTGCCCGTCGACGTGCTCGAACTGCTGCCAGAACTGACCGTTCCATCCCTGCAGGCGCTTCGAGTCGTTGCGACCCAGAAAGGTGCTGTCGGCAATGTAGAAGTCGCTCGAACCTGAGTAGTTGCTGAAGATGCCCATGCCGACATCCTCGAACCGGCAGTCCTTCACGGTGAGCCCCTTCGCACCCGCAATGAACTGCGTGCCGGCCCAGATGGCAATCTGCGTGTTCCGGAAGGTGATCCCTTCGAAGTAGTTGTAGTCGGCCGCCTTGACGTTCACGAGGTTGAAGTTGCCGCGCCCGTCGAGCACCACCTCGCCGTCGCCAGCGGCCCTGATCACAATCGGCTTCTCGGGTGTCCCGTCCGCCGTCAGGTAATACGTCCCCTCGAACGTCGTCGTTGCATTGACGGTCGTCTGGTTGGCGTAGAACTCGTAGTGGTAGGCGTAGGTGCCGGCGTGCACGAGGATGACGTCACCCGCCTTCACGCGCGGCCGGCCGCCCGGCGCGGTGTCGCCGGCGCCGCAGTAGTAGTTGTACGCGCACATGATCCCTTCGAAGGCAGGCTGCAGCTTCGGCCCTTTCCACTTCGTCGGGTAGACGTGGTACACCTTGCCGCCCTCTGCCGGCACCGGCTCGGGTCGCGTCCGGACGGTGACGACTTTCGTGGCGCCTGCCGCCGGGCCGCCGACGCCGTCCGGATCGGCCAGCACGAACCTCGCCTCATACGTGGTGCCCGGCTCGAGATCGAGGATGCTGCCGGCGAACATGTTCGGCGCCACCAGGTTGAAGATGTTCGCCCAGTAGACCCGCTCGTTCTGGATGCGGGCGAGCGGCATGCCTGAGCGCCACTCACTGCTCCCCTGTCGCCTGAACGACACCGCCACCGACGCATTGCGATTGGCATCGCCGTCGATGTGCCACTCGAAGCCGAGGTTGTTGAGCGTGGGGTGCTCGACGACGAACTCGCCAGGCGTGACGATGGCGTCGGTCGGCGCGGCCTGGAGCGGACGCCCGGCCAGGAGCATCACCATCGTGCTGCCGGCCAGGACGGCAGCATGCATCTTCCTCATCGGACCTCTCCCAGTCTCGCTCTCGGGTTGTCCGCCGCGTGGTCCGCGCCTACTTGAGCCGCATCACACCGGCGGGATCGCTGCGGACGATCATGTAGCGGATGTCGCCCTCGAGACTGCTCCACCAGTGGGGCGTGCGGCCGGGAATCACGATCAGGTCACCAGCCGACACCCGGCGACTCACGCCGCCGACGATGCGATCGCCGCGAGGTCCGGGATTGCGCCCGGGCGGCGGCGGCTTCAGGTCGGTGATCGTGCCGCCCGTGACCAGCACACCCGCACCTTCGAGGATGTAATAGACCTCGGCCGTTTTCGTTTCGTGCGCGATGGCGTCGCCCGGCTGGTCCTTCGGCCGGAACACGCCGTACACACCGACGCGGTGACCGCCAACGTCCACCACCCGCACCGGCAGGTCGCTGATCGCGTCTTTCGGCAAGGCGTCGATGAAGCGCGTCATGTCGGCGGCGGTCACGTCGGTCGCAGGCAGTGTGGGCGCCTGCGCCCATGCGGTTGTGCTGGCGCAGGAGAGCGCCAGCATGACGGCGGCGACACTGGTCGATCGGGTGATGGTTTCGGTAAGCACGGGGCCTTGTAGCACCGCGCACAGCGGGGGGTCAAGGCGGCTCGGAGAATCTGGAACACCCGATACGACACCCGCTGCGGCACCTGGAAGCTGACCCCCACGAACACCGCCTGGGTCAGCCATTCGTCATCCCGGCCCCGACTCCGGCCGCCGGCGTGCGAAGTCTCTTCTCGAGAGTGATCGTGTCCTGGTCATGCTGCCTCCCCTGAGGCGTCGCATGCTACACGCACGAGCGCAGGGGGCAGCTTAGATGTCAGATCGCTGACTTCGGACTTCTGAGTTCTGAGTTCCGGTTGCCGAGGTCTGGCTGCCGCTCGCGCGGGGGAACAGCAGCGCCACGGAGGTGCCGCGAGCCGGTTCGCTCTCGATCTCCACCCAGCCGCCATGCTGCGCGACGATGCCGACGACGGTGGACAGCCCCAGCCCGTTGTTCCGCCCGAAGGGCTTCGTCGTGAAGAACGGCTCCTGCGCGCGCTGCAACACCTCGGGCGTCATCCCGCGGCCGGCATCCCGGACCACCACCTCCACGAAGTCGCCGGTCCGGGCCTCGACCCTGCGCGCCGCTCGCGCCGCGTCTACCAGCACGTTCCTCGCGGAGACGACGACCGGACCCGCGTCGTCCATCGCCTCCCTCGCGTTCGTCACGAGGTTGGCCAGCACCTCCGTGAGTTGCGAGCCGTCCACCATGACGGGCCAGACGCCGTCGTCGACGTCGCCGGCAATGCTCACGCGTTCCGGCAGTGATGCGGCCAGCAGCGCGATCCGTGCGGAGATGGCACTCGCCGTGTCCAGCACCTGCGGAAACGACGGTTCCTTCCTGGCGTAGGCCATGAGCTGCCGGGTCACCTCCGCGGCGTGCCGGGCCGACTCGCGTATCTGCGCCAGGTCGTCTGCCACCCGCGGGCTCAGCCCCGGCTCGGTGGCCGAGAGCTCGGAGAGTCCGATCACGTTCTGGAGCTTGTTGTTCAACTCGTGCGCCACGCCCCCGGCCAGCCGCGCCACCCCCTCGACACGGTTCGCCTCGATCACGCGCGCCTGGGCCGCCCGTATGGGCGTGAGATCGGTGAAGAACGCGATGAAGTCCGACGTCCCCTCTATCCGTACGCCGTGTGCGTCCACCCAGACGAGGGAGCCGTCCTTGCGCACCTGCTGGGCCTGGGTCCGGAAGCTGCCCGAGCTGGCCACGTCAGCGTGGATCTGGTCGCCGGTCCGCTCGAAGCTCAGATCATCTGGATACAACAGGCGAGTGGACTGTCCGACGAGTTCCTCCGCGCGGTACCCGAAGAGCCGCTCCATGGCCCTGTTCACCCACACGAAGCGTCGGTTCCGCAGACGGGCAACAGCGACGACCTCGTTGTCACACATCGCCAGGAAGTCGACGCGCTCGGTGACGTCGATGAACGTGGTGACGACGTGGCCCGGTGTCGTTTCCCCGGTCGCACAGATGGGTTCGGCGTTGATCTCGATCAACGTCCGGGAACCGTCTGGCCTGTGCACCGCCATCAGGACACCGCGAACCGGCCTGCCGGTCGCGAGCGAGACCATCGACGGATGTGCCTCGCCGGGGAACGTACTTCCGTCTTCGCGCTCGGCTCTCCAGCGGGGATCGGTGGACGTGCGGCCGGCCATGTCGGCCAGGCGCAGGCCTAGGATCCGCTCGGCCGCCTCGTTCGCCTGCACGATGGCCCCCGATCGATCCTGGACAACGACCCCTTCGCGCATCGCGGCGAAGACGGATGCGAGGAGCGCACGGTCGTCCGCAGGCCGCGGATCGTGGGTCGGGGCAGGACCGTCCGACCCGGAACTGAAGGAAGGAGACTGCGCGGACATGCTGCTTCGGGACTGAGTGCCCGACAGCCCTACGGTAGCCCCGCCGGTGGGCTGCCGCGCATCAAAAGTCTGCGTTAGACCGTTCGATACAGCGTACCAGGCTGGTCGGGCGTCTTATGGCGGAGTTGCCGCACGTGTACGACAGACGCTGCCTCACTCCTCTATCGATGCCACCACCCGCGCGAAGAAGTCGCCGCTCGCATGCCAGCGCCACACGATCACGAGCTCGTGCTCGGGGTCGATGAAGATGGTGTTGGCGCCGTTGCCCTGCGCCTGGTAGCTGCTCGTCGGCACGCCGCGCGTGTGCCCTGCGGTGTTCAGCCACCAGAGGTATCCGTAATCGGGCGCGTTCGGTGGTCCTCCGGGGCTGGTCGCTTCGTCGATCCACGAGGTGGGCACCACCTGCCTGCCGCTCCAGTTGCCGCGCCTCGCCATCAGCACCCCGAAGCGGGCATGGTCGAGCGTGGACATCCAGAGTCCGCCACCCCACCGTGTCCCACCGGGCACCGACCTCATCGTCCGGCCGTCGACCTCCACGTCCGCGTTGTCGTACCCGAGCCACTGCCAGGTGCTGGACGCGCCGATCGGCTCCATGATCTCGGTCTTCAGCACGTCGTGCAGCGGACGCTTCCAGAGGCGCAACAGCGACAGCGAGAACCGATTCACCCGGACGTCGTTGTACTCGTAGTAGGTGCCCGGCTCATGGATAGCCCGCGGACGCATCTCGCCGTATCCGAACTCCTCGCGACCGACGAATGTGGACCGCTTGCCGAACATCGTGCCGTCCCACTCGCTCGCCTGCCGCAGGTGATCGGCCCA
>JBFWPN010000015.1:0-104553 GCA_050249955.1 Vicinamibacterales bacterium | reverse complement strand
TGCCCGGCTCATGGATAGCCCGCGGACGCATCTCGCCGTATCCGAACTCCTCGCGACCGACGAATGTGGACCGCTTGCCGAACATCGTGCCGTCCCACTCGCTCGCCTGCCGCAGGTGATCGGCCCAGGTGATCCGCGCGTTGTGCGGCGTGTCGTATCCACCGTCGTGAATGGACCGCGACACCGGCTCCCCGAGGTCGCGGATGAGCCCGCGAGCCACCGAGAGCCCCGCGATCGTGGACAGGTAGCTCTTGGCGATGCTGTACGACGGTTCGACGGCCGACGTGTCGCCGAACTCCGCGACGATGTAGCCGCGGCGGACGACGAGTCCATTGGTCGGTCCGTGCGAGGGCGGGACCGGGCCGAGCGGACGACCGAACGTCCGCACCTGATCGGCCATGTAGTCGGTCGCGGCCCAGACCGAGTTGCGGGTCTGGGCATACGAGACGGCCGCCGCGAGCGCCGCCTCGTTCATCCCGACCTGGGACGGCCTGCGCCTTTCCCACCGGTCGGGCGACGGGACGTACGGAACGTTGAGCTGGGGCGTCCCTGCCCGCAACGGCCACGCTGCGGGCGATGGGCCGATGAGGCACCCGAGCAGCGCGAGCGCCAGCAGAATCGCGCGAGGCATGGACAGGCGCGGATTATAGACCCGGCGGTCTCCCGACGCGGGGGGCCGCCCGCCCAGCCCGGCACGACCTGGCCCACTCCGGCGAGCAGGCGCGATTCGGGCCTTGACAAGCGCAGGGGTTCCCGGCCAAATAGGTCGTCGGGAGGACAGCTTCATGGCTACCAAGAAGGTCAAGGATCTTTCACCGAAGAAGACCGGCGCGGTCAAGGGCGGCGCCAAGCGAACCATCGCCTAGCACCCACGTCCGGGCTGTCGGCCCACCCCCCAGGCCGACGGTCCATCTCACGGTTCATCCACTTCCCCGTGAGCCGCCAGGATCACCTCCAGCTCGCCCGCATGCGCGCCATGCTCGACGGGGTCTTCACCGTCGGCGTGACCGGCACCAAGGGCAAGTCGTCCACCGCCGAATTCATCGCACAACTGCTCGACGCGCAGGGCCTGCTCACCGCACTGTCCACGGGTGTGACGTCGCGCATCGGGAGCCGCTACGTCGAGCCGTGCACCACGTTCGACGAACTCCACGATTTCATCCGCCGGAGCCGGCGCGCCAACCCGGAGGCCTTTGTCGTGGAGATGACGTCCGAGGCACTGGCCTCGGGGCTCAATCACGGCTTCGACTGCGACGTGGCGGTCCTCACCAACATCGGCACCGACCACGTGCCCACGCACGGCAGCCTGGCCGGCTACCTTGCCGCCAAGCAGCGCATCTTCCGCGACCTTGCGGTGATGCCGGCGTCCCCTGCCCCGGCTGCCGTGGTGAACGCCGACGATCCGCATGCCGCGTCGTTCGTCCGGCCCCTGCGCCCGGGCGTTCGCCTCATCACCTTCGGGCTGACGGACCGTCGGCTGCCAGGCGTGCGCGTCGCGCACCACCTCACCGCCACGCACATCGAGCACACCAGGGTCGGCACCATCTTCACGGTCCACGGGCTGCCGTCAGGACCCATGCGGCTGCGGACCCGGCTCCTCGGCGTGTTCAACGTGCGCAACGTACTGGCCGCGATCGCGGCATGCCTGGCGCGTGGCCCGGTCCGGCATCTGCGCCGTGCCGTGCTGGACCTGCGCCCACCGAACGGTCGGTTCGAGGTCATCGCACGTCCTTCACGCGCGGCACCCGGCATTGTGGTGGACTACGCCCACACCCCGGAGAGCATCGTGGAAGCCCTTGTCGCCGCGCGGGGGCTCACCGGGCCTGACGGGCAGGTGCACGCGGTCTTCGGATGCGGCGGGAACACGTGGCGACGCAAGCGGCCGCTGATGGGTGCGGCGGCGGCCGATCACGCCGATCGCATCACGATCACCAACGACAACGCCCGCACCGAGTCGCCCGTGGGGATTGCGACCGACATCCTTCGCGGCGTGCCGCGTGCCGAACGGGCGCGTGTGGCCGTGGTGCTCGACCGCCGCCAGGCCATCCGGGACAGCATCCATGCCGCCTCCCCTGGCGACATCATCGTCCTGCTGGGACGCGGACCTGAGCGCACGCTGTCGATTGCCGGACGACGGCTGGCGCTGTCGGACGCACGCGAGGCTCGCCGTGCACTCGATACTCGCGACGACGCCGCACCCGCCGTGCCGGCCAACCTCACGGCCACCGCGGCCGTGGTGCTCGACATGGAGACAGGCGAGACAATTGCCGGGCTGCACGAGGATGCCACGCGCTTCCCCGCGAGCCTCGTGAAGCTGATGACGCTGCTCGGGGCGCTCGAGGCGGTGCAGGACGGGCGCACGTCGCTGCGTGCAGCGGTCCGCGTCAGTGCCTATGCCGCGTGGACGCCGCATCCCCGGCTGGCCTGCCGTGCACACGCGGCCGTGCCGCTGCGCGCCATGCTCGAGGCATTGAGCATCCGGTCGTCCAACCTGGCGGCCACCGCCATTGCGGAGCACGTGGCTGGCAGCGAGCCGCGCTTCGTCGCCGCCATGAACGCGCGCGCCAGGGCGCTGGGGCTGCGGGGGTCGCGCTTCGCCACGGCGCACGGCCTGCCGCATCCGCACCAGTGGACGACCGCACATGACATGGCGATGCTGATGGCGCACCTGCTGCGTCACCACCCGCTGGCCAGACGCCTGCTCGCGGGCGACCGCGCAACCGTGCTCGGGCGAGAGTACCGACGTATCGTGCCACTGCTGCGGCCGGGCATGGCGGTCGTGGCGGTCAAGACCGGCTTCACATGGGAAGCGGGCTACAACGTGGCGGCCGCGTGGCGTGCCGGGAGAAGGCTGCGCGTGGGAGTGGTCCTTGGTGCGGTGTCGCGCCAGGCGTCATTCAGCGACGTACAGCGATTGATCGGGCCCGGCTGAGTGGCACATGCCGTGAGCCGGCTCGGCGGCCGCCGGCCGGGCGCGCCATCCACCGGCCGCACGCCGGATCGGCATTTCTGGACTACTGCCACGGCCCGGCTCAAATACCGTGTTCCCTTGATGGCCCGCCCCTGAATCGAACGATACCGTCACCCTCTCGTCATCGTGAGCGGCCAACCCCGGCCGACTCGACCGGTGTCGACGCCATGACCTGGCAGGGAGAATGGGCATGTTCGAATTCGCAGTCCGGTGGGCAACACGGGGGTGCCTGGTGTGGCTCCTGCTGCACCCGGGTGTCGCGCACGCGCAGAGCGCCTTCACGGGCGTCGTCCGGGATACGTCCGGCGCGGTGCTGCCTGGCGTCACGGTTGAAGCTGCCAGCGACGCCCTGATCGAGAAGACCAGGGTCACCATCACGGACGGAAGCGGGGGCTTCCGGCTCGTCGACCTTCGTCCGGGCAGTTACGTGCTGACGTTCTCGCTCGAGGGATTCTCGACCGTCAGGCGCGAGAACATCGCGCTCGAGTCCAACTTCACCATGACGGTGAACGCCGACATGAAGGTCGGCTCACTCGAGGAAACACTCACCGTGACCGGGGCCGCCCCGATCGTCGACGTGCAGAGCACGACCAAGTCACAGGTACTGAACCGGGAAGCGCTCGATGCCATCCCGACCGGCCGGACCATCCAGGGAATGGGGCAGCTCATCACCGGCGTGTCGCTCAACCAGCCGGACGTGGGCGGAAGCCGCGCCATGCAGCAGACCTACATGTCGGCGCACGGGGCCGGCTCCTCCCAGACCACCGTACAGGTGGACGGCCTGCTGGTGAACGGCCTGGACGTCGACGGCGCGGTGCAGAACTACTTCAACAGCTCGATGTCCCAGGAGATGGTCTACACCACGTCCGGCGCCGGGGCCGATGTCGCCGGCGGCGGCGTCCGACTGAACCAGATTCCGCGTGACGGCGGCAACGTGATGTCCGGCAGCCTGTTCCTGGGCTACCAGCAGGAGAGCTTCCAGGGCGACAACATCACGCAGGACCTCATTGCCCGGAACGTGAGGACGGCGGACGGCATCGAGCGGCTGTACAACGTGGAGGGCGCCGTCGGCGGGCCGATCAAGCGGGACCGGCTGTGGTACTTCGTCTCGGCGCGCAACTTCGTCCTGCGCACGCTGCCCGCGGGCGCCTTCAATGCGGTGCCCGGCACCGGCGGGCCGAACCGTGCGCCCACCTTGAGCGACGAGCGCGGGGTGGACCCCCAGAGCATCCGCAGCGTGCAGGCCCGGCTGGTCTGGCAGATCAGCCAGAAGAACAAGCTGGCCATCTACAACGACCGGATCCTGAAGAACCGGGGCGCGGCCATGACGGCCGGGCAGGATCCGGCAACGGCGTCGCAGGTGTGGCAGTCCCCCCGCTATACGGTCGGCACGGCCAAGTTCACCTCGGCGCTCTCCAGCCGGCTCCTCTTCGAGGGCGGCTTCTCGACCAACTACGAGCGCTACAACGTCATCTACCAGCCCGGCCTGGCCAAGGAACCGTTCTCACCGGAGTGGTACACCCAGATCAACCGGCAGGACCAGACGCTCGGCACGCAGTGGGGTGCCACCACGGTGCAGAGCGGCCTCATGCCGGACCGCCTGTCGCTGGCGGCGTCCATGTCGTACGTGACCGGCACGCACAACATCAAGGTCGGCGTGCAGGACACCTGGGGACGCTACCGCTACTGGCGTACGGCGAACGGCGACATCCGCGCGATCTTCAGGAATGGCGTGCCGTTCCAGGCCACCATCATGAACACCACCCTGGCGTATCAGGACAACCTGGACGCTGACCTCGGCATCTACGGGCAGGACTCGTGGACGATCAACCGCCTGACGCTGAACTACGGAGCCCGGTTCGAGGTGTTCGCATCCAGCGTGAACGATGCCGTGTCGCCCGCCGGCCGGTTCGTCACGGAGCGCCACTTCGAACGGCTGCCCATGCCGACCTGGAAGAGCGTCGCCCCCAGGGCAGGCATCGTCTACGACCTCTTCGGCAACCAGAAGACCGCCGCGAAATTCAGCTTCGGCAAGTACATGCAGGCTGGCACCACGGGGTTCGCGAGCTCGTACAACCCGCTGGCGCTCCAGACGCAGAACGTGACGTGGACCGACCTGAATGGCGACTTCACACCGCAGGGCGCCCGCGGGTGCACCTATCTCACCGCCGGGTGCGAGGTGAACCTTGGGCAGCTTCCGGCGGGCTTCGGGGTGTTGAACCTCGGGACGTATGCGCCGGACATCAAGCGCATGTACAACCTGGAGACGGCCGCCAGCCTCCAGCACGAAGTCGTGCCCGGTGTGTCGGTCACGGCCGGCTGGTACCACCGCGAGTACTTCAACCTCCGGCGACGGACCAACGTGCTGCGGACCTTCGAGGACTACAGCCCGTTCACGGTGTTCAACCCGATCGACGGCAGCCCCATCACCTACTACACGGTGAACCCGGGCAAGCTCAGCGCGGTCTCCTACGTCGACGAGAACGCCACCGAGCGCACCATGAAGTACAACGGCTTCGAGTACAACTTCAACGCCAGGCTCCCGCGCGGCGTGAGCCTCTTCGGCGGGGGGATGATCGAGCGCATGGTCTCGAACGTGTGCGACGAGGTGTCCGACCCCAACCGCCTGCTGTACTGCGACCAGAGCCAGAGCGGCCTGCCGTTCCGGACGCAGTTCAAGCTCGCCGGGAGCGTGCCGCTCCCGGGTGGCTTCAGCGTCGGCGTCTCCTTCCAGAGCCTGCCCGGCTACGTGTTCGGCACGACTGCCCAGTACGCCCTCACCGGCGTGTCGGGCCCGAGCGGGATCACCACCAACGCCATGCCGAACGGGTCGGGCACGGTGTGGCAGATCACCCGCAACACCACCTACGGCGCCAGCCACCCGTGCGTGGCACAGGGCACCTGCGCGGCCGGGCAGCGCGTGAACCCCGGCATCAGCGAGCCATCCCTGAGCGTGCCGCTCGTGGCGCCGATGACGGAGTACGGCGACCGGATCAACCAGCTCGACCTGAACGTCACCCGCACGTTCCGCATCGGGCGCATGAACATCCAGCCGAAGCTGGACCTGTTCAACCTGCTGAACGTGGCGCCCGTGTACACGGTGCGCAGCATGCTCTACGGCACCGCGGCGTACCTGCAGCCCAACCAGGTGCTGAACCCGCGCACGATGCAGCTTGGTGCGGTGGTGCGGTTCTGATCACCGGCGGGTGCCAGGCCGGCCCTCGGGCGGGCCTGGCACCCGCCTGCCTTCCCAGCCATGCCAGCCCGACCATGAAGTTTGAAATCCATGTATCAGGGTATGATGGCCAGGTGGCTGCGCCGATTGCGCCCCACCGTCTGACCATCAGGGCTGCCCTCTTCCTCGGGTTCGGGCTGACGCTCGGCCTGTGGCTCTTCTCCGGCTACTACTTCACCGCGCGCGTCACCGACCTGCAGCGTGATGCCGCACGCGTCACCGAGCGCTACATCCGGGCCCAGGCCCGCGTGTCGGCGGTGCGCAACCAGGTCCTGCTCGCCTCCGTCTTCGTACGCGATGCCCTGCTCGACCCGGATCCGGAATCGATCGTCGACTACCGGATCACGCTGGATGAATCCTTCCGCATCAGCCGCCGCGCCCTCGACCAGTTCGAGCCGGTGCTGGCCACCAGCCCGGAGTCCGAGCGCGTCGACCAGCTCCGCCGCCAGATCTCGGCGTTCGAACGGACCGTGCTCGACGTGCTCGGCGGCGACAGCACCCGTTGGCCGGTCGACGCGCTGCCGCTGCTGCGCGATCGCATCATGCCGCAGCGCGCCGCCACCGTGCAGATGTCCGAGGACGTCCAGTCGCTCACCCGCGCGGCGTACATCGACCAGCAGTCCGCCACCTCCGCCATCTACCGCGTGACACAGCAGCGCATCTGGACGCAGTTCGGGCTCGCAGTCGCCGCCAGCTTCTGCATCGGCCTGCTCGCCATCAGGCACGTCGGACGGCTCGAGGACGAACTGCGGGCCAGGCACGAACAGGACGCGCAGACCAGCGCGGAACTCCAGCGGCTGTCGGGCGAGCTCTTCACCGCCCAGGAGGACGAGCGCCGCACGATTGCCCGGGAACTGCACGACGAGGTGGGACAGGCCCTGACGGCGATCAAGATGGAGCTGTCTGGCGCGTCGCGGCCGAATGCCGAGGCCGGGCAGGCACAGCGGGCCGTGCGCGACGCACGGCAGATGACCGAGGATGTCCTGCAGGTGGTCCGCGACATGTCGCGGCTGCTGCACCCCGCGGTCCTCGACGACATCGGCCTCGTGGCTGCGGTCGACGCCTACGTCCGGGAGTTCCGCAGGCGCTCCGACCTCTCGGTGGAGTTCGTCCACACGGGCATGGAACCCCGCATTCCGGTCAATGCCGAGACGGCGATCTACCGGGTGATCCAGGAGGCCCTGACCAACATCGCGCGCCATGCCAACGCGCACTCCTGCAAGGTCCTCCTCGCGAGGACCGGCTCACGCGTGCAGGTGACCATCGAGGACGATGGGGTGGGGTTCGCGCAGGAGGTGCTCCAGACGGCCACCCGCGGCATCGGCCTGCTCGGGATGCGGGAACGGATCGCCAAGCTGCACGGACAGTGCGTGCTCGACACCGCACCGGGGCTCGGCACCAGGGTGCTCGTGACGCTCAACCTCGATGCAGACGCACCGCCGGCCACCGGGCCGGCCGTTGGCGCCGTGCTTGGACTTGTTCCCCATGCCTAGGCTCGACATCGTCGTCGCCGACGATCACACGCTGATGCGCCAGGGCGTCTGCCGCATCCTCGAGGCACAGCCGGACTGGACCATCGCCGGCCAGGCGAGCAATGGGCGCGATGCGGTCAAGCTGACCCTCGACAAGCGGCCGGACGTCGCGATCTTCGACATCGGCATGCCGGTGCTGAACGGGATCGAGGCGGCACGCCAGGTGACCCGCCGCCTCCCGGCCGTGAACCGTGCTGATCCTGAGCATGCACGCCGAGGAGGCCTACATCACGCAGGCCCTCCAGTCCGGCGCACGCGGGTACCTGCTGAAGGACTCCGCCGACATCGAGCTGCTGCGGGCGGTGGAATCGGTGGCGGCCGCCAAGTCGTACTTCAGCCCTGCCGTCGCACGGGTGATGCTCGACGACTACGTGCGCCACCTCTCCCAGCGTGGCATCGTCGACCGTTACGATGCCCTGTCGGAACGTGAGCGCGAGGTCTTCCAGTTGATCGCGGAGGGGCACAGCAGCAAGGAGATCGCCACGATGCTCGGCGTGAGCCCCGCGACCGTGGAGACCCATCGCGCCCACGTGTTCCAGAAGCTCGACGTGCACAACACGGCCGAACTCGTACTGTACGCCGTGCGCCGCGGCGTGATCGCCTGATCGGGCGGCGGTCAGAACGCGATGTTCTTCTCGCGCGCGGCCACCGTGGCGACGTAGTCCGGCATGCCCTTGAAGACCGCGCCGTCGACCAGCATGCTCGCATCCACCCCGCGGGCCACCGCGCAGGCATGGCATACCCAGATCGGGACGCCGGCCGCCTGCAGCGCCGCCAGCAGATCACGCACGGGCGCCAGATTGACGCCGACCACCGTGTCGGCAATGCCCTTGCGTGCCAGGGTCACGGCTTCGTTCCAGAGCCACAGCACGACGTCGTGCCCCTGTTCCTTCGCCACCTTCGCGGCCATGAACGGCAGCGTGGCCATGGTTGGATCGTCCGTGCCTCGACTGCCAGAGATGATGAACTGCATGCAGGCTGGTCTCCTTTGCGCGGAGAGATGCAGCCATCGGGCGAAACGTGACGCCGCAGCCATCTCCACCTGGGCCGTACACCATGTAACAACCCCAGCGGGTGCCTGTCCGCGCCTGCACGCCAGGGGACACCTGATGTGATCCGCGGCCGAAAGTGGCCGGAAAACCGCTGTCTTCGACTTGGCCCGACTTTCGCTACGGGCACCACCGTGCCGCTGTTCGAGCGGCTCAGGAGGGAACCATCGTGCGACAGACGTTGACCATGCTGGGCGTTGGCATTGCCGTGGTGGTGCTGGCCGCCGTCATGTTTACCTCGCGAGATGCGTCCACCGCCTCCCTCGGCGCGGACGCCGCCCGACCGGTCACCGAGGCCGTGGCGTCGCGCGCACAGGGAAGCTGCTGGTTCAAGGTGCAGAACCGGTCGAGCCGCTCGGATCAGGTCAGTCAGTGGCGGACCGTCTCGGCCACCGGCGCACGGACGGAGCGGATCGGCGACCTCCTGATCGTCACCGGCGGGATCCAGCCTGGCGTGCGCGGCGATCACTTCTACGGCTGCTCGCTCTACGAGTACACCGAGGGCTCGCCGGTCGTCATGAGCGCCACGAGCGCACCTGGACCTGTACGGCCGGACACGCTCATCCCCTATGGCTTCTCGCCTCAGGGACGCAAGCTGCAGCAGTAGCCGCGGCGTTCCTGCCGCCCTCACGCGCCGGCAGCCACCTGCCGGTGCGCGAGGCGGCCCGCATCGCTTACGATCGGGCGATGTGGTCTCCGGACCTCGACGCCCTGGCGCGGTTCATCGACCGGCACCCACGACTGCTCGTCCTCACCGGCGCCGGCTGCTCCACCGACTCCGGCATTCCGGACTACCGGGACGCGAACGGCGACTGGAAACGCGCCCGCCCCGTCACCTACCAGGACTTCGTCGGACACCTGTACACGCGCCAGCGCTATTGGGCCCGCAGCATCGTCGGCTTTCGACGGATGCGACGGGTGCGTCCGAACGACGCCCATCGCGCCCTGGCGGCACTCGAGACGCGCGGACGTGTCGAGCAGCTGGTGACGCAGAACGTCGACGGCCTGCACCAGGCTGCCGGCAGCCTGAACGTGGTCGACCTGCACGGCCGCATCGACACCGTGCGCTGTCTCGCCTGCCACACGCGCGTCCCGCGCGATCGGTTCCAGGAGACGCTCACCTCGCGGAACCCGGCGTTCGCGGAGCGTGATGCCATGGAGGCGCCGGACGGCGACGCCGATCTCGAAGGCCTCCCGTTCGACGCCTTCGACGTCCCCGCGTGCCACGCGTGCGGCGGCCTGATGAAGCCGGATGTGGTCTTCTTCGGCGAAGGGGTGCCGCCCAACCGCGTGCATGCCGTGACGACGGCGGTCGGGTCGGCTGATGCGATGCTCGTGGTCGGATCGTCGCTGATGGTGTATTCGGGGTTCCGGTTCGTGAAGGCCATGTCCGAGGCCGGCAAGCCCGTGGCCGCCATCAATCTCGGACGCACACGGGCCGACGACCTGCTTGCCGTCAAGGTGTCGGCCCCCTGCGCCGAGGTACTCCGGACACTCATGGACTGAGCGGTCAGGCAGCCGGTCAGGACCACGGTCACCGGTCGCTTTTGAGCGCGACCGGCGTAGAATCTCCGCGTGACCCGTCACGCGACCCTGCTGACCCTCGCCTTCTGTCTGCTGGCTCCAACACTCCTCTTTGCCCAACGCTCTGAAGAGTCCAGGCGGATGCTGTTGCAGGCTGCCCAGAAGGGCTCGGCGGCGGCCCAGTACTCCCTCGGGTCGGCGGCCGAAGCGGACGGCGCGTGGGACGCGGCATTGAACTGGTACCGACTGGCTGCGAACAACGGCTACGCCGGCGCGCAGTACCGGCTCGCGCTCATGCTTGAGGCCGGACGCGGCACGCCGATGGACTTGACTGAATCCCGCCGCTGGCTGGAGCAGGCGGCCGGCGCGAACTTCAAGCCGGCGATGGACAAGCTGGCGGGACTCCCGCCGGCCAACGCTGCCACTGGTGTCGCGCAGTCCGGCATCCGCTACGGCGACCTGTCGGAGCCGTGGTACTCCGGCCTCGTGGCCGGGGCGTCCACCCTGCTCACGATCGTCCTCCTTCTGGCCGCTGCCGGCGGACTCTACATGCTGTTCGGCCGCCTGCAGGCGTCGAGCCGGTCGGTGCGGGTGGCGCCCCCCCCCAGGCCCCCACACTCGCGCCGCTAGTCCCCGCGGCCCTGCGGGCGTATCCGCGGGGACACAACCGTATCGTTCCCACCGCAGCATCAACACGGTTTCGCGTTCAGGCGTCCCCGCCGGCGAAGGCCTCCACCGTAAGATGGAACCTTCCAACCGTGAACATCGGGGTCGTCGTGGTTGCGTACGAGTCGGCAACGCCGCTCGCACGCTGCCTTCATACGCTGGGGAAGGCTGCTCCTTCTCGCGGTGTCCACATCGTGGTCGTGGACAACGCGAGCCGGGACGGCAGTCTGTCCGTCGCGCGGCGCCACCTGCCGCCATCGCAGGTGCTGGCGCTGCGCGAGAACCGCGGGTTCTCCGCCGGCGTGAACGCAGGCCTGACGCTGATGACTCACGCGTTCGTGGCCGTCATCAACCCCGACGTGACCCTGGCCCCGGCGTCGCTCGACGTACTCGCGGATCTGCTCGAGGCACACCCGCGGGCGGGACTGGCCGCGCCCCTCGTGACACGGGCCGACGGCACCACCGAGCGAAGCGTGGGCTGCTTCCCGAGCGCCTCGCGCGAAAGGAATCACGCGCTCGGGCTGGATGCCCTGCTGCCCAGTGCCGGGCGCCACTGCCCTTTCCCCGAGGACACCGGCGCCGTGGACTGGGTGTCGGGGTGCGCGTGGCTGCTGCGGGCGGAGGCCATCCGAGAAGTCGGCCGCCTGGACGAGGCCTTCTTCATGTACTTCGAGGACGTGGACTACTGCCGGCGCCTGCACGCCGCCGGCTGGCAGGTGTTGGCGACGCGTCGCTCCCGCGTGGAGCACGACACCGGCCACGGCTCCCGCACGACGCCTGCCCTCGCCGCCGACGGCGGGCTCTCGGCGCTGCGATACTTCGAGAAACACTTCACGCCCAGGGACGCTGCACGGGCGCGGCGCTGGCTGCTGGCCGGCTGGCGCCTTCGCGCGATCACCCACGGCGTGGCCGGCTGGATGGGACGTTCGCAGAGCGCGGCACGGTCGGTCCGCTTCCGCGACGCGCTGGCACTGGCTCGGAGCGGGTCATGAGGGTCGCGTACGACCTGCGCTACGCCGCCGACCACTTCACCGGCATCGGCACCCATGCGTACGAGCTGCTGCGCTCGTGTCTCGATGCCGAGGACTCGACGGAATTCGTGGTCCTGTGGAATCCGGCGGCGCGCGCCGTGCGGTACGACGTGAGCACCTTCCGTGCCCATCCGCGGGTGACGTGGGTCGAACGGGACTGGTGGCCGCTGTCACCGGTCGACCCACTGCGCATCTCCGCCTGGCTGCGCTGGATCACGCCGGACGCGTACCTCAGCCCGTTCTACGTGATGCCCCCGGTGGCCGGCTGCGCCTCGGTGCTGACCCTGCATGACGTGTCGCCGCTCGAATTGAGCGGCACCCTCTCGCGCACGAGCCAGTTCCTCTTCAACCTCGCCCTGCGGGGCACGCGCCGGGCCCACGCCGTCCTCACCAGCAGCCGCTGCAGCCGCGACGCCATCGTGAAGGTGACGGACCTCGGCCACGATCGCGTCCACGTGGTGCCACTTGGCGTACCGGGGGCCTGTCGTACACCTCACCGGCGCCCCTCCGGCCTTCCGGAGGGCGATTTTGCGCTGGTGGTCGGGGAGAACCGACCGCGAAAGAACCTGCAGGTGCTGGCCAGGGCGTGGGCACAGCTGCACCAGGACGCTGCGCTCTCCCTGGTCAGCGCAGGACGGGTGCACTCACACCACCCCTCGCTCGAACGGCTGGTGGCCGATACGCCAGCGGCGGCGCACGTCAGCAGCCTCGGCTGGACGCCGGCGCCGGAGCTGGGCTGGCTCTACGCGCACGCCTCGATGCTGCTGATGCCCAGCCGGTACGAGGGATTCGGCTTCCCGCTCGTCGAGGGGTTCGCCGCCGGCATCCCGGTCGTCGTGGCCGATACACCGGTCTTCAGGGAAGTGGGCGCCGATGCGGTGATGTACGTGCCACCCGACGATGCCGACGCCTGGGCGGATGCGGTCGACAGGGTCAGGCGCGACGTACGACTGCGCGCCACCCTCACCGCACGGGGGCGGGCGCGCGCGGCAGAACTGACGTACCGACGCACCGCGGCGGCTACGCTGTCGGTCGTCCGGCGGGCCGCGGCTCGGGCATGACGATTATGCCGGTGATCACTGTGCTCGGCATGCATCGCAGCGGGACCTCGGTGCTCGCGGCGCTCGTCGAATCGCTCGGTGTGCACATGGGGACCCCGGACGAATTCCTCACCACACTCCCCGAGAACGCCCGCGGCTACTGGGAACACCGCGGCATCAGGGACCTGAACGAGGAGTTGCTGCGCCGGCTGCACGGCAGCTGGCACACCCCGCCGGTTCTCCCGCACGGCTGGGAGCATGTCCCGGCGCTCGACGATCTCCGGGTCCGCGCGCGGACACTGGTGTCGGGTCTCGCCGGTCACGGGCACTGGGGCTGGAAGGATCCGCGTGCCTGCATCCTGCTGCCGTTCTGGCAGCTGCAGATGCCGCCGATGCACCACGTCATCAGCCTGCGGAACCCGGTCGACGTCGCGCAGTCACTCGCCAGACGGGATGACCTGCCGTTCGATCATGGCGTGCGGCTCTGGCTCGTACACTACGCCTGCGCGCTGGCCGCCGTCGGCGACGCGCCGTGCCTGATGGTCCCCTACGACGCGCTGCTCGACAATCCGGCATCCCTGGTCGACCGGCTGCGTTCGTTCGTTGGTACGGGCACCACGCGGCCCCCCGGCCACGCGATCGTCTCCCCATCCCTGCGTCACCACCTCACCCCGGACGAGGACGTGGCGCGCCATCCCGGCGTGCCTGCGGAGATTCGTGGGCTGTACGCCGGGCTGGTGCAGGCGGCACACGCGCAGCCAGATGGCGTGCGTCTTCACGCGGCCGCGGCAGTGGGGGCGATGCGCCGCCTCGCGGAGGCGGATGTGTCCCGCGGGGACCATGCGTGGTTCGTGCAGTTCGCGCGAGGGTATGGTGCCGCGGCTCCACTCCCCGAGGCGTTCGGACACGCCCGCCCGGACTCGGCCGCGCGCCAGCATGTGCGAGCCTTCCTCTCCGGACACCCGCTGCTCGGTCGTGCGTACCGTGCGGTCCGTCGGCGCGTGCGGCGCACCCTCGAACTCGGCCCCTGATGCGGACGGGCCATCTCGGAGAACCGCCGCCCGCCGTGGACTGGCCGGCATGGCTGGCGTTCGCCTGCCTGCACGCGGTGTTCTTCTACCTGGACATCGTGCCGTCGCCTCGGATCCCGCTCGGCGATGAAGTGATGTACCGCACGCTGGCGGAGTCGGCCGCGCAGGGCGCTCCGGCCGTGCTCGAACCGCTGTGGCCGCCGCTGTACGTCTGGATGCTCACGCCGCTGGCGCGGTTCGGTGAGGGATGGCCCCACCTGCTCGCGCTGGTGCAGGTCGTCCTCCTCGCGGTTGCGGCGCTGCTCTTCCGTCGGGTGCTCGAGGAAGTGACCGGCTCACCGCGAGCGGCACGCGTCGGCTTCGTGTTGATGCTGATCGACCCGCACCTGGCGGGGTTCGCCCACTATGCGTGGCCGGAGGTGCCACACGTCGCCCTGTTGGTTCTGCTGTTGTGGCTGGTGGTGCGCCGCCCCGGCAGGCACGCCTGGTGGCTCGCGTCCGGTGTGACGATCGCAGCCATCGGTCTCACGAAGAGCGTCCTCGTGCCGTACCTGCCACTGCTCGCACTGCCGCTCGCCCACGAGATCGGCTGGAGGTCTGCGATGCCACGGGCCGGCGGCGTCGCCGTCCTCGCCGGGCTGCTGATGCTGCCAACGGCCCTTGGCAACCACCGTACGCACGGCGCCTTCGTCGTCGCCGACAGTTCCCTGTTCAATGCGTGGCTCGGGCTCACGGCCGATGGCCGTCGCAGCGCCGCGCACGATCATGCGGCCGCCGCGATGCAGGTCTACCACTCGGGCGGGGACACGTTCGCCGCCCGCCAGCGCGTGCTGGCGGCCAGGCTCGCGGCGTTCGTGCGAGAACGCGGCGTGAGCGCGATCATCCGACGCCAGTGGCCACGCCAGTACTTCCGGTTGTTCGACTACCGCACGTTCGTCACCGAGCAGTTGGCCGGAGGCGTCTTCAACGTGCGACGCGTGGGCTACGTGCGGCCCCCGGCCGGACTCTCAAGGCTGCTGCAGGCCTGGAACGTCGTCTTCTACGCGGCGGTGCTCGGCGCGGCTGGCGTGGGGATGTGGACCGCCTCGCACGCGCGCCCGTGGGTCCTGTTCCTCGTCGGCACGCTTGGCTACGCACTGGTGATCTTCCTCGTCCTGGAGTCGCGATCGCGGTTCCGCATCCCGCTGATGCTGCCCCTCTGGACCGCGGCGGCGATCGTCTTCGCGCGGCACCCCCTCACCCGGCAGCCGGTGCGCTGGGCAGCGGGGCTCGGCACGTCTGCGGTGCTCACGGCGTTCGCTTTCGGTGCAGACTACCTTCCATGACGGCAGACGTGCCGGTCGGCGGGCTGAGCCGACGTGCCTTCCTCACCACCGCGGCGTCTCTCGCGGTGGCCGCCTGTGGACGTACGCCACCACCACGCCCCGACTTCGACTGCGATGCCTGCATCATCGGGTCGGGGTTTGCGGGCGTCTACCTCGCGCAGCGGCTGGCCGAGCGTGGCCTGCGCGTGATCGTGATCGAAGCCGGCCCGCGCCTGGCACCGAATGCACCCGGCAGCGGGGCGGCCGACCTGTTTCCCGCGGTGTCCACCGGCACGCTGGTGTTTCCGGTCAACGGCACTCGGACCATCGGGCTCGGCGGCACCAGCCGGCAGTGGAACGGCGTCATCACGCGGCTGCTGCCTGACGACCTGCGCGTGAAGTCGCGCCGCGGCCTCGACGTCGACTGGCCGGTCGGCTACGGCGACCTGGAGCCGTACTACTGCGACGCCGAGCAGCTGCTGCAGGTGAGCGGCGGCCTGCTCGTGCCGGATGCCGAGCCACCACGCTGCCCCTACCCTTCGGAAGCCGGCGACTACGAGAGTCCGGCAGCCCTGCTCCGTCAACCCGACCTGCCGGTGTTTCCGCTCGCGTTCGCGCTGGCCAACGGGCGTCCGCTGCGGCTGGACGAAGGGCCGATGGAGGCCCTGCGCCAGCGGCCGAACGTCACGATTCTCGAAGGGCACCCGGTGACGGGACTCGCGTTCGCCAGCGACGGCCGGCTGCTCGCCGTCGAGGCGAGGCCAGAGGGCCAGCCCATGGTCACGCTCCGTCCGCGAGCGGCCGTGATCGCGGCAGGGGTCGTGGAAACCACCCGGCTGCTCCTGCACGCGCGCGAGACGAGGCCGTCGATCGGCGGAACCTGGCTCGGGGCCGGCTTCCACGCGCACCCGCGCTACCGGGTGCAGGTGCGCCCGCGCGCACGGCTGCCACGCGTCCCCCGCATCCACCGGTCCTACATGCGTCATCCGAAGGCCTTCGAAGGGCGTGGAGCATTCCTGGCCGACTTCCACCTCGACACCGCGGTGCCGCAGGTGGATGTGACGCTCGAACTCGCGGCGGACGCGGCCAACGGGATCCGTCTCGCGCCGAATGCGCGCGATCGATGGGGCCGCCGCTCGGTGGCGCTGAACGCCGACTGGACACCACGCGATATCGAGACGCGTGAGGCCGCGCTGAACGCCCAACTGGCGTTTGCGAACGCGCTCGGCCGGCCAACCGCCGAACCCGGCCTGCGCTGGTTCCATCCGGCCGGGACCTGCCGGATGGCAGCCGCACCGGAGGATGGGGTGGTCGACCCCCAGCTGCGGGTGTTCCAGACGACGAACCTGTTCCTGTCCGGCGCCGCAGTCTTCCCGACATCCGGAGCGACCAATCCCACGCTCACCGTCGTGGCACTGTCGCTGCGGCTGGCCGATCACCTCACGCAGCTCATCCGGTCAGAATCTAATTCTTGACTGAGTCCAGAATCAGGGCACATCATGGAGCCGTTCCATGGATCACGCTGAACGGCTTCGGGCGCGCGGCCTCCAGGTCACGGCGCAGCGTCTTGCTGTGCTGAGGGCCGTCACGGCCCAGCCCCACATCACCGCTGACGGAGTGGCCGAAAGCGCCCGCTCCGACATCGGCGCCATCTCGCGCCAGGCGGTCTACGACACGCTGAACGTGCTCGTGGCCGAAGGGCTCGTGCGGCGCATCCAGCCTGCCGGCTCCCCTGCCCGATTCGAGGCGAGGGTCGGCGACAACCACCACCACATGATCTGCCGCGTCTGCGGCCGGACCACCGACGTGGACTGTGCCGTCGGCGACGCGCCGTGCCTCACGGCGGCAGATGGCATGGGGTACGACATCGACGAAGCCGAGGTCATCTACTGGGGTCGATGCCCCGACTGCCAGGCCACGGTTCGATAGCGGCTATCACAGGAGAGCGAACATGAGCGACGCAAGCAAGTGCCCCGTCACCGGCGGCCAGCCGAAGGCCACGACGAACCGCGACTGGTGGCCGAACGCCCTGGACCTCAAGGTCCTCCAGCAGTCCCACCCCGGCACCGATCCGATGGGCCCCGGGTTCAACTACGCCGAAGAGTTCCAGTCGCTCGACCTCGCCGCACTGAAGAAGGACATCGAGTCGGTGATGACCGTCTCGCAGGACTGGTGGCCGGCGGACTTCGGCCACTACGGTCCGCTCTTCATCCGCATGGCCTGGCACAGCGCGGGCACCTACCGCACCAGTGATGGCCGCGGCGGCGCTGGCGCCGGCATGCAGCGCTTCGCTCCGCTGAACAGCTGGCCCGACAACGGCAACCTGGACAAGGCGCGCCGCATCCTGTGGCCGGTGAAGCAGAAGTACGGCCGGAAGATCTCCTGGGCCGACCTGATGATTCTTGCCGGCAACGTGGCGCTCGAGTCGATGGGGTTCAAGACCTTCGGCTTCGGCGGCGGCCGGGCCGACGTGTGGGAACCGGAGGAACTGTACTGGGGTTCGGAGAAGACGTGGCTGTCGGATTCGCGCTACAGCGGCGATCGCGAACTCGAGAATCCGCTGGCGGCCGTGCAGATGGGCCTCATCTACGTGAACCCCGAGGGCCCCAACGGCGAGCCCGATCCGGTCAAGGCCGCGCGCGACATCCGCGAGACGTTCGCCCGGATGGCGATGGACGATGAAGAGACGGTGGCGCTCATCGCCGGCGGCCACAGCTTCGGCAAGACGCACGGCGCCGGTCCGGCCAGCCACGTCGGTCCCGAGCCCGAGGCCGCGCCGATCGAGGCGCAGGGGCTCGGCTGGGCCAGCACCTACAACACCGGCAAGGGTGGCGACGCCATCACCAGCGGCCTCGAGGTCACCTGGACGACGACGCCCACGAAGTGGAGCAACAACTTCTTCGAGAACCTCTTCGGCTACGAGTACGAGCTGACGAAGAGCCCCGCGGGCGCGCACCAGTGGGTGGCGAAGAACGCGACGGCCACGATTCCCGACGCGCACGACCCGACGAAGAAGAAGCTGCCGATGATGCTGACGACGGATCTCTCGCTGCGCTACGACCCGGCGTACGAGAAGATCTCGCGCCGCTTCCTGGCTGACCCACAGGCGTTCGCCGATGCGTTCGCGCGCGCGTGGTTCAAGCTCACGCACCGCGACATGGGCCCGATTGCCCGCTACCTCGGCCCGGAAGTTCCGGCCGAAGCGCTCATCTGGCAGGACCCGGTGCCGCCGGTCACGCACGCGCTCGTGGGCGCGGCCGACGTGGCCACGCTGAAGGCGCAGATCCTCGCGTCCGGCCTCACGGTGTCGCAGCTCGTGTCGACCGCGTGGGCCTCGGCGTCCACCTTCCGCGGCACCGACAAGCGCGGCGGCGCCAACGGCGCCCGCATCCGCCTGGCCCCACAGAAGGACTGGGCGGTGAACAACCCGGCGGAACTCGCCACTGTGCTCTCGGCGCTCGAGGGCATCCAGGCGGCGTTCAACGCCAGCAGCACCGGCGCGCAGGTCTCCCTCGCCGACCTGATCGTGCTCGCGGGCTGTGCGGCGGTGGAGCAGGCGGCGAAGGCCGCGGGCGTCGACGTGCAGGTGCCGTTCACCCCGGGTCGCACCGATGCCACCCAGGAGCAGACCGACGTGGACTCGTTCTCGGTACTCGAGCCGAAGGCGGACGGCTTCCGCAACGTCGGCGGCACGATGAACGGCAGGCGGACGGAGGAACTGCTGGTCGACAAGGCCACGCTGCTGACGCTGACCGCGCCGGAGATGACGGTGCTGGTGGGCGGCCTGCGCACGCTGGGCGTGACGTCGGGCTCGCACGGCGTGCTCACCAGCCGGCCTGGTGCGTTGACGAACGACTTCTTCCTGAACCTGCTCGACATGAGCACGGTGTGGAAGCCGACGTCGGACGCGGCGGAGACCTTCGAGGGGCGCGACCGCACGACCGGCGCCCTGAAGTGGACCGGCACTCGGGTCGACCTGCTCTTCGGCTCGAACTCGGTGCTCCGCGCGCTCGCGGAGGTCTACGCGTGCAGCGACTCGCAGGCGAAGTTCGTGCAGGACTTCGTGGCTGCCTGGACCAAGGTGATGAACCTCGATCGGTTCGACCTCGCGGCCGGCCGGACCGCCGCCGTCGCCATCGCCTGATCGCACGCCCCTGTCGCGGCCGGCACGCGGATGACGCGTGCCGGCTGCGCCCGGCTGATGCCGGGCACGACACATCACCGGCGGCTACACCGCCCCGGTCTGCTGCATGATCGCCGCGCGCCGATCCCGCTGCGACGACTCCGACCGGTGGTGCGTGAACGCCACGTCCTGCACCTCGGTCTTGAGGATCCTCGCCAGGGTCGATTTCAGCGTCGCCGCGTCATCGTCGAAGCCGCCGTGCGTGGTGCACCGGGCCGCCCCCGGCTTCCCTTCCTCCGCGGCATTGGGCGACAGCACCCATTCGGTGGGCTGCTCGCTCTTCGCAAGGTCGTTCGCGAAGATTTCCATCCCGAGCAGCGGCACGCCGCGCGACCTCCCGAACGACGCCACCCGCGATTCCTTCTCGAAGGCGTTCGACACCAGGTAGAGCAGCGACTTGTGGTAGATGTTCGCGCAGTGATCGTCGCGCTCGGCGCGGTCGGTCAGCGTGAAGAGCGAGAACCGCTTGAGGCTCTTGTCCTTCATGGCCGGCACGTAGTGCTCGCGGTAGAACTCCACCGTGCAGGCAGGTGCCCACATCGTCGCGCTCTCGAACACCACCGGGCTGGCGGCTTTCTGGTTGGCGCCGACCAGCCCTCCGAGCAGGATGGAGCCGGCGCTGTGCCCCACGAGGTGGACCTTGAGGCCGGGATGCTTCTTCAGGACCCGCTTCAGCTCGCGCAGCACGATCAGCATGCCGCCGCCCTTCTGGCTGGCCAGCTCGCCGTTCTGCTGCATCTCGGCCCACACGCGGCGACCGCCCACTCCCCTGGCGATCGGCTCCAGGGCATCGTCCAGCCGATCGAGCATGAAGTCCTTGGCGCTGTCGAGGAACCCTTCCGGACGACGGCGTGAGATACCGTCGTGCAGGATGTTGGTGACGGTCGTCCAGAGGTCGGTGTGCCAGATGAACGAGATCGGATAGACGCCGGCCTCGAGGAGCCCCGGACGCAGGTCGGCCACTTTCTGGATGGCGGAGTCTTCGGCCGTCAGCCCGCCGTGTGCATAGAGCAGCAGGTGCCTGATCGGGGTCGCACCGCCGGCCGCGATCCGGGTCGAGAGGCCGTCGAAGATGTCCTTCACGTCCTGCTCGCTCGTGCCGTAGGTGCCGCCGGCCTTCAGCGCGCCGTTGTTGCCGAGGCTGACGATGTGCGGGCGCAGATCGCAGTAGACGTAGCCGCGGGAGCCCTGCGACGCCACGCCGATTCCGCTCGCCACCGACTCGCGATGCAGCAGTTCCACCGGCGCCCCGAGCCGCGCCACCCAGACGTCGCTGCCGTTCGCGAGCCAGTCGTCGTACGACACATGGGCGAACCCGCTGCGCCCCCAGTCCGGGCCCCACGAGTTCTGGATCCAGAACCCGCCCCGGTCGTAGGCCACGATCGCGAACGCGTGACCGCCGGTGAGGCCCGTCTCCGGGGTCCAGGGGATTACGCCGTCCGTGCCGACCGCGTCCCACCCCTCGTGCACCTGTGAGGTGGCGTAGAGGATACCCACTTCGGAGATGGCCGCGTGCATGGCGACCAGGTCCTTGTGGTTCACGCGGAAGTAGGCGCCGAGCGGCCGTCGCAGCGCATCTTCATAGCGCTTCGCGAACAGCTTCGTATCCTGCGTGTCGGTGTCGCCGGTCCAGTGCTCGAGCGAACACACGCCGTGCTTGTGCCACCCCTTCATGGCGCCGCGTGCGCTGGACCCGCTGTAGCGTTCACCCGGCCATTCGTCGTAGCGCCTGGCCATGTTGTAGAGCATCCGCGGACTGACGGCGAGGTCGTCGCGCACGATGCGCCGCGTGCGCAGCAGGTAGTGCACGACGGCCGCGAGGCCGAACCCCGTGCAGGCTCCCTCGGTGCCCTGGTCGAGAATCGGGACGCCAACATCGATGTACGACTCGAGGCTGCGCTCCGAGCTCACCTCGACGAGCGGCGGCACGTACATGCGGTCGCGGAAGTCGAGCGTGTCGGGTCGGGCGTCGAGGGTGCGGGTGGGCTTCTTCTTCGCGGTCTGCTTCCTGGCCATGGCGCACACTTTAGTAGAGCGGTTCGTACTGGTGTCAAGGACGATTCAGGGTACGACACGCCGGCAGCCCCACCCTCCTCACCATCCCGTCGGCGAGCGCCATGCCGCCTCCGCTACGCGATCGCACCGGCCGCTCTGTCCCCGGCGGCTGGGACCCGGGTGCAAGAAGACGGCTTCCCGGTTGCCCCCGTCACGAGATGGCAATGGGTTTGATGCAGGAAGGACCGGAGGAACGCATGCGCACACTCATCCGGCTTGTCCTGGCAGTCGTCCTGATCGTGGGCGTGGGAGCGCTCCTGCTGGGTTACTGGGCGGGCTCGTCCGGGCGGACGCGCGGCAGTGCCAGCCCGGCCGAGGTGGATCGGCCCGCCGCGACCTCAGGGGTCGAGACGGACCGGGCGCGGGAAATCGGCGCGGAGGCGGGCGCCCGCATCGGCGAGGCCGGGGCGCGCGCGTCAGCCGAGCTGAACGATGCCGCGCTCACCACACGCATCAAGGCCAAGATGGCCCTGGACGATCTCGTGAAGGCACGCGACATCAGCGTGTCGACCGAAGGGTCGACGGTGACGCTGCGGGGGACCGTGCAGAGTCAGGCCGAGCGTGAACGCGCGGTGCAGCTGGCCCGGGAGACGAGCGGCATCAACCAGGTCGTCGATCGGCTGACCGTCAGGCGGTAGCCTCCGGCCGACGCGGTTCAGCGGCTGAGCACGGTGACGAGAGTCGCGTCGCACCCGCGCGGTAGCGTCTGCGCCACGGGCGGCACGTTGCCCGCGTAGCACCCGGGGATGATGTAGACGGGACCGGACGCCACCGCAGGCGCGGGCCGCTCTGCCGTCGGCTCGGTGTCGCGCGTGGAAGGCTCGACACGAACCGGATCGACAGGTGGGTCGACGGGCTGCGCAGGCTGTGAGGACATTGCCTGCTCCGGTCGCCGCGCTGCCGGATCGTGCGTGGCCACGCCCGGCACCGGCGACGGCAGGGTCACGATGACGGGCGCCACGATCACCAGCGGCGCGGCAGCCGGGGAGTGCCGACGTCCCCGGCCTCGCTCAGGTCCAGGTGGTGGCGTGACCGCCCGTGGCTGCGGCAGCGGCGGCAGGCCGATACGCGGCAGCGGCAGCCCAATCGGCGGGAGCGGCGGTACCGGCAGCATGACGCCAGTGGTCGTCTGCGCGGACGCGGGTACCCCGCAGGCGAGGGTCGCGACAAGTGCAGCCTCGACGATCGTCCGTGTCCCGCGCATGTCCCCAGTCTGCGGCCGACACGCCGGCCACGCAAGCGTGAACCCACGGCTATACTGCTGGGAACCATGACTCTTCAGCTCCGGCAGGGGGCCTCGCGTCTTCTCGCTGTGGCCTGCGCATGCCTCGCGGCAACCACGCTCGCGGCGCAGCGCGGGACGACGAACACACCCGATCTCCAGGGCACGTGGGACACCGGCACGGCCACGCCGCTCATCCGGCCGGCCCCCTTCGCCGCGACGTCGCACTTCACCCGGGCGGAAGCCGACGCTTTCGAGCGCGACAACTACGCGCGCATCCTGAGCGTGTTCTCAAAGGAAGACCTGCTCGCCAGCGACCTCAACGAGACCTACCAGGAGACCGCCGACCTCAAGGTGGTCCCCGACCTCCGCACGTCGCTCATCATCGACCCGCCGAATGGGCAGCTGCCGGACCTGTTGCCGCAGGCACAGGCACGCATGGCCGCGCGTCCCAAGCGCAACTACGACGACCCGGAGACACTCACGCTGGACGAACGCTGCCTGGCCGGCGTGAACTTCAGCTCGTCCAGCGCCACGCCGCCGCTCGTGCCCAATCCATTCGGCCAGAACCTCTACCAGATCGTCCAGACGCCGGACCGCGTGCTCATCTTCTCCGAGCTGATTCACGACGCGCGCGTGGTGCGCCTGGGCGGCACCCACCTGCCGCCATCCATCCGGCTGTGGACCGGCGACTCCATCGGCCACTGGGACGGCGACACCCTCGTGGTCGACACCACGAACTTCCGGCGCGAGAAGAGCTTCCGCGGGTCGTCCGAGCGGATGCACGTGGTGGAGCGGTTCACGCGCCTGTCACCCGACATGCTGCGCTATCGCGTCACCGTCGAAGACCCCGACACGTGGGCCACACCGTGGACCGCCGAGATCCCGTTCCGGGCGACGACCAACCAGTTGTTCGAGTACGCGTGCCACGAGGGGAACCGCACCATCGAGAACTTCATGCGCGGCGCCCGCGATGAAGAGCGGCGTGGGGTGAAGCCGCGCTGAGTCCGGCGGTCAGCCCACCCGTTCGAGCACCCAGGTGGACGCGCCGGCCGCAGCCTTCACCACCCGCACGCACCCAGGCAGACGCTCGGTAATCTCAGGGCGGTGGCTGATGACCCCGATGAGGCGGCCCCCATCGTGCCGCAGCGCCTCCATCGCGTCGGTGACCTCCGCCAGCGCGTCGGCGTCGAGCGTGCCGAACCCCTCGTCGATGAAGAGACTGTCCATCCGCAGGGCGCCCGACGTCTTGAGCACCTCGTCGCTGAGCTGCAGGGCCAGGCACAGCGACGCCATGAAGGTTTCTCCCCCGCTCAGTGTCTCGGCGCGGCGACGCTCGCCCGCATTGTCGTGGTCGACCACGAAGAACGCGCCCTTGTCCCAGTCGAGCGTGTAGCGGTTCGACATCTCGCGCATGCGGATGGAGGCGCCCGACACCAGCGCGTGGAAGGCCTCCTCGAGCAGGTACTCCTGGAAGGCATCACCCTTGAGGTCCGACGCCATGCCTGACAGCAGTTCGAGGCTGGCCTTCTCGGTGGCATGCTCTGCTTCGTCACGCTGCCGCTGGGTGACGTCAGCCTCGAGCCGAACCAGATCGGCCGCCTTCGTCGCAACGTCGAGGTCGGCCTCGCGCCACCGCGCGAACGCGGCGTCCGCGGACGCTTCAGCGACGGCCAGCGCCTCTGCCGACACCTCTCGTCCGGCGACCTGCGGCTCGAGGAGCAGCAGCCGCCTGGTCACCACGCCCTGCTCGGTCTCGTGCTGGCGAACTGCCTGGTCGAGCGCGGCCTGCTGCGCCGCGCTCCGAACGGCCGCCCGCGCTTCCTGGACCGCGCTGAAGCCACTGCCCGCCAGCGCCTCGGACAGCGCCACGTCCGCATCGGCGGCGGCGGCACGAGCCTGGTCGACAGACGACTGTGCCGACGCGAGCCGTGCGCCTGCTGCCGCCATGGCGGCGACGGCTTCGGCGCGCACCCGCTCTGCCTCGCGCCTGGCCTCCTCGAGCGCGGCGAGCTGCTGCGCCAGCTGACGACGCTCGACCGCCGGGTCGTCGTGCGTCGACACGGCGGCAATCCGCTTCACGACCTCGCCGAGTTCCGCCGTGAGCCTGGCGTCGTCGGCCGCCATGCGCTCGAACGCATCGACTGCGCTCGTCGCCGCACCATCGGCCTGCACCAGCGCAAGGTCTGCCGAAGCGAGGGCGGCTTCCGCCTCGTGCAGTGCCATCGAGGCGCGCTCGTGTTCCTGCCGGGCGACGCGCATCGTGGTCCGACGCGACTCGACCGCCTCGACGAGGCTGGCCGGGCTCGCCACGTCCGAGGCGCCAGCCAGTGCCGGCACGACCAGGGCCACCAGCCGGTGCCTGGACTCCACCTTCTGCCGGAGCGCCGAGGCGGCCACTTCGGCCGACGTACGGGCCGCCTGCAGCCGCGCCTCCGCGGCGGCCCGATCCTGGGCGACCTGCTGCTGCGTCGCCGTGGCCGCTGTCAGCCGGTCGACCGTGCCGCCCAGGGCCCGGCCCAGCGCCTCCAGCTCCGGCACGCGCCCGGCCGGTGGCAGCAGCACCACGGTCTGCAGGCACACCGGGCAGGCCTCGCCCACGTGCAGGTGCTCGCGTACGGCCGCCGCCTGGTGCATCGTGCGGGCGGCGTCGAGCGCCGCCCTCGCCTCTCGTTCCGCCCGGGCCGCCGCCTCGCAGGCGCGGGTCGCCCCGGCGAGCGCCTTGTCCAGCCCGCTGAGCGTCCGCGCGGCACGTGCGACTTCCTCCTGCCACTCCTGGTGCTGGCGTTCGAGCGCCACCGTCTCGTGATCCACCGCTCGGAGTTGCAGCGCCGTTTCCCAGACGGACTCGATTCGCTGCGCCTCATCCGGGTCGAAAGCCAGCATCGCGAGCGACGTGGTCGCCGCCGCCACACGCCCGGCAGCCTCCTCGCGGGCGTCGCGGGCCTGCCCGGCTGCGGTGCGGGCCGAGTGCGCCCGCTGGCGCGCCTGCGGCATCTGCCCGGCCAGCCGGTGCCGTTCGCGCTGCACCTGGTCACGTCGGTCGAGATCGCCCTTGATCTCGTCGAGCGCGCGGATGCGCGCCGCCAGGCCTGTACGCGTGGCGTCTTCGGCCGTCGCCATTGCCACCCGTTCCTCGGCGTCAGAGGCCACCTGCCGTGCACGCGCCAGGGCAGTCTCCGCCTGCTGCAGTTCGCTCGTGGCGGACGCCGCCCGTTCCGTCGCGAGGCGCGATGCGTCGATCCGGGGCACGACGCCAGCCGCTGCGCGCGCGGCCTCCAGTTCCGCCCGACGGGCCGCCACAACAGGCGCCGCCTGCTCGAGTTGCGCCAGCGACCGGCGCAACGCCTGCACTTCGACCGTCAGCTCATGCGCCACGCGCAAGGCCGCCGCTGCCGCGGCCTCCTCGTCCTTCCGCGTGGCGAACTCGGCCACCGATGCCCGTCCGACCGCCAGCGCCGCACGGGCAGCATCGAGCCGCTGCGGCGTGGCGTGGCTGGTGGCCTCGAGGGTCCGCTCGATCAGGCGGACCGCGTCGTCGGCCCGCGTGCGGCGCCGCTCGGCCTCTGCGCGCATGCGCTCGTAGATCTCGTGGCGCAGCAGGTGCTGGAGAATCGCCCGCTGTTCCTTCGGGTCGGCCTTCAGGAACTTCGCGAACTCACCCTGCGGGAGGATCACCGTCTGCGTGAACGCGCTGAACCCAAGCCCGAGCAGCCGCTCGATCTCGTCGTTCACCGGCCGGACCTGTTCCGCCAGCGCCCTGGCCGCTGGCGCGAGCTGCTCCAGGATGGCGCTGGAGGTGAGCCCGCCGGACCGCCCCCGCTTCACGCGCCGCGAGACGCGGTAGGTGCCGCCCTTCACCGTGAAGTCCAGGGTGACCGCCAGCGCGTCACGGCCCTGGGCAATCACGTCAGAGATGCCCTGCTTGCCAATGCGCGGGACCTGCCCGAACAGCGCAAACAGGATGGCGTCGAGAATGCTCGACTTTCCCGCGCCGGTGGGGCCGGCAATCGAGAACAGGGAAAGCCCCTCGAACGACAGCGGCGACTGCCGTTCCCGGTAGCACGTGAAGCCTTCCACTTCGAGGCGGACCGGGCGCACGTCAGTCGGTCTCCGCGAGGGCATACAGTTCGTGGAAGAGCGCCACCGACTCCGGGCTGGCGTCGCGATGATGCCGCCGCTGGTGGAACGCCCGAAACCGCTCCACGGGGGCCTCCCCTTCAGGCGACGGCCCGGGCTCAGGTCCGGTTGCATCGGGGAGGACCGCGTCGACGACCACGACGTTGGGGAGCATCTGGCGCACGCGACGGTTCAGGTCCGCGGCAGGGGCGTCGAGCGCGACCCGCACCCGAAGGAATGCAAAGGCCTCCAGCGCGTCGACGGCCGCCTCGAGTTCGGGCAGCGTACCGGACCAGTCGCCCAGTTGCGCGCCTCCCTCGTAGGGTATGCGCTCGACACGCGGAGGCAATCCCGGCTTCACCTCAATCAGCGCGAACGTCTTCTGCTCGCCCACCTCACCAAAGTCCAGTTGCAGAGGCGAACCGGCATACTCCGCATGCGGCCCGGCCGCCATCACCCGCTGTGGCCGATGAATGTGCCCCAGGGCGACGTACTGCGCCGCGGGCGGGAGCGACTGCGGCGTGGCGGCCCAGTCTTCACCGAGGGTGACGACCCGCTCCGACCGGCTCGGACTGGCCCCGGAGACATGCGTGTGCGACACCAGCAGGTTCACGGCCGATGCATGGAACCCTTCGGCCAGGTGCGCAAACATCCGCTGCAGCGTCTCGGCATACTGCTGCCGGGCTGCGGTCTCGTCGTGCGCCAGCGTCAGCGCCTCGACGATGCGACCGACAGGGGCGAAGGGAACGGCCGCCACACGGGCCGACTCGCCGCTGCGCGTGGCCACCTCGATGAGCCCTCCGGCCGAGCGCGGCCTCGGCAGCCCGCGCACCTGCACGCCGACGAACTCCGCGAGCAGCCCCCAGGCTTCGAGCCGTGCGGGGTTGTCGTGGTTCCCGGCCACCACTACCGAGGGTACCTGCGCACGCCCCAGCCGCTTGAAGAACTCCGTGACCGCACGCTCGGCGTCCGCAGATGGAGAGGAGCTGTCGAAGAGGTCGCCGGACATCAGCACGAGGTCGATGCGTTCGCGCTCGATGAACGACGCAAGGCCATCCAGCACAGTCCGCAGTTCGTCGAGCCGGCTCCTGCCCTTCCAGATCCGGCCGGCGTGCCAGTCCGAGGTGTGAACGATGCGCACTAGAGCCCCATGCGCGCGAAGGGGTCTGGTCCGCCCGCCGGTTCCACCACCTCGCTGGCCCGCGTGGCCCACGCCGGGAACGGGAACCGGAGCAGGATGGCCATCGGGATCTCCGGCTGCGCGACGATCATCGAACCGGGCCGAAGCAGCGTGGCACGCACTCGGCCGACGCTGGTGAGGAAGCCGTACTCACTCCGCTCGGACTCGGCGGCATCGAGGCGACCCACCACCTTCAGGGCGGCATTGCCGACGATGCGGCGCTCCACTTCGCTGGCGGTCTGCTGCGCGCCGAAGAGCGACACGCCCAGCGAGCGTCCACGCTCGGCAATGTCGAGCAGCAGGCCGTGCAGCGGGCTCCAGCCCTCCCGAGGCGCGTACTTGTTCAGCTCGTCGAGCACCACGAAGACGAGCGGGCGCGATCCGCCCTGGCGCTCCTTCTGGTCCATCATCCGCTTCAGCAGCACGCCGACGACGAAGAGCTGTGCGGTGGCGTGGAGCGAATGGATGTCCACGACGGTGACCTGCTGCGCCGACCAGTCGATGGTGCGTCCTCGCGCGTCGGAGTGGCCGCTGACGAGGTGCCCCATGCGTTCGGCGGCGGAGTGGAGGCGACGGCGGAAGGCATCCTTGGTGCCCTCCGCCACCGGCGCCCCGCGCATCATGACGTCCAGCACCGGCCCGTCGAGCAGGTCGACCAGTTCGGAGAAGGAGGCCACGGCCGTACCGTCCACCTGCACGCTGGCGGTGGTCTGGTCGCCCTCCGCCGCAGCCTTCTCGAGCGCCTGTTCCACGCGGGTAATCACCAGGTGAATCTGCGCACGGGCATCCTCCCCGTCGACGAACACGAAGCGCAGCAGCCGTTCGCGGCAGAACTCGCGCATGGTCCAGAGGTAGGGGCGCACCCCTTCCTGCCGACTGCCGGTGTCGGGCATGGGCGTGACGCTGCCCTTCCGGGCCGGCGCGAAGAAGGCGACGCTCTGGAACGGGCCGGCCGGCAGGCCGAGCCGGGCGTACTCCGCACGCGTGTCGTCCGTGAGCCGCGCGTTCGGCTTGTCGAGCCAGAGCAGATCTTCCCCCTTCACGTTGAAGATCAGCGCCTTCGCGTTCGCGGCATCCAGCCCGAGCGCCCCCGAGTGGAACATCGAATAGAGCAGGAAGCTCGCGTACGACGTCTTGGTGGCCACCCCAGAGACGCCGCTGATGGAGGCGTGGGCTCCGCGGGTCCCGTCGAGGAACTCCAGGTTCGCGTGCACCGCTTCGCCCGTGCGGGTCAGCCCGATCGCGATGCTCTTCTCCATGCGATCGAAGTACAGCGCCTTCCGGAACTCCTCGTCGTGGACCACCTGCACCGCGTCGCCGGGCGTTGGCGGCACGAAGTACTCCGGTTCGACGCGCGTGACCTGCACGTGCGCCGCGTACGAGATGTCGGCCGGCAGCGTGCCGTCGGCTACCCGGAACGCGTCGGTGTCGAACTGGCTGCCCTCGAAGCGCTTCCGCACGATGTCGACGATGCCGTAGAACGCCACCTCTTCGCCGCCGGAGATGACGGTGCGGACGACCACCAGGTCGTCGAGCTGCAGCCGCTCGCCCTCACGCACGCCCACCCAGAAGTCCAGCGGCGTGGCGTCCTGCGAACCGAGGACGAGCCCGACGATGGGCGAGGTGTCAGACATGCGCAAGCTCCCGGGCCAGCAGTGTCGCCAGCCGACGATGAATGAGCCGGGCGTCGCCCAGGCCCCGACGAAGATGCTGTTCGAGCGCGCCGATCGGCACGAGGTTCTGCGGCGCTCGCGGGTCGCGGCTGCGCGACGGGACGAACGCCGGGATGACCGCTGCCGTGAGGTCGGCCAGGCGACGGGCCTCGTCGACCCCCATGCCTTCGGCCAGTTCCAGCCGCACCAGCCCGGTCATGTCCGACTCCATGGCCAGCCGGGTGCCGATGCGGATGAACCAGGAATATCGGGCGAAACGGCCAGCACTGCGGATGAGGAAGACCGGCGTGCGGGTGCCGAACGGCAGGGCGCGGAGGACCGGCAGATGCTCGGGCGGCAGGTAGAGCTTGAAGAGCCGCTTCACGAACCCGACCACCCGCCCCGGGGTGTTGTCGCCGATGCTGAGGGGGCCATCGGCAATGACCAGCACCCGCTCGTCGCGGGCCAGTTCGCGGGCCAGGCGCTCCTCGGCACTGCGCATCTCGCGGTGAAGGCCCCGCAGCGGCGCGTCGGGGTCGTCTTCCGCCACGCTGAGCGGGTCGTAGACCAGACCTGGCGACACGGCGACCGGCGCCGGCGGCACGTGCCCCGAGCCGAAAATGAGCAGGCGACCCAGGTCTTCGCGCCCGAAGGTGGCGCGTCCGTCACGGCAGTGCACCACGCCCACGCCGTACGCGCCGAGCGCGCCGTGCAGGGTGCGCCCCTCCGTCGACACGACGAGGCGCGCCTCCATGCGACGCACGCCGTCGACGATGGCCATCTCCACCCGCGGCAGGTCGGTGCGGGGCCGAATGGCGGCCCACCGCGCGGCATCGACCTCCACCGACAGGTCGAGGTCGGCCGCGGACTCATCGTCGGCCGCGAACTCGAGCGGCGTTTCGGAGCCGTATTCGACGGCCCATGGGTCGATGCGGACGTCGAAGCCGGAAAAGGGGGAGGAGGTCGCCACGGGTGTGCTGCACGCCCATTATGTGCCGAGCCCGTGACAGGCCGGGTCACGCGAACCGGACGGAAAGTTCGTGTCCGGTCCGTCTGCCTGACCAGCTGTTCGGATAGGCTGAGTCGCCCGTTCTAGTCAGGCAGCAGGCAGCGCGCTCCAGGAGCCCCCATGAACATCCCGATTCTGAAGTACCTCGACGTGCTGATCGGCCTCTCGCTGATCATGCTCATCGTCGCCACGGTGGCCCTGTCGCTCTCGCAGGCGCTGCTGAAATCGGTCGATGCCAGGGCACGGTACCTGACACACGGCCTGAAACGCGTGCTGCTCCAGCTCAATCCCCAGTTCCTGAAGGACCATGCCGACCCGCTGACCGAGCTGGTGCTGCTCCACCCGTCGGTCTGCCAGGTGCGCAGCCCGGGCATGCGGGTCATCCACTGGGTGCTCGAGCGCCTCCCGATGACAAGGGACTGGGTGTCGAAGTTCCCCGCCCTCCGTGGCGAGGTGCTGCTGCGCGAGGAACTCGCGGTGTGCCTGCTCAGCATCGCCAGTGGCGACGGCGTGTGGGACCTGGAATGGACCGAAGACCGGACCAAGGCCAAGGACGCTTTGATTACCGCCCTGAAGGAGCGCGGCATCGAAGACCCAGTGGCCACCCTCAGGGCCTTCCGCCTGCAGGCGATGCAGAACGAACGCGCCCATCCCGAGCAGTCGGCACAGCGGTGGCGCAGCGATGCGCTCGCGCAGGTCGCGCCGAGCGAGTTCATGGCCACGCTGTTCCAGTCATTCGACACGGCCATGGCGCGGGCCACGGCGAACTTCGGCTCGGAAGCGCAGGTCTGGGTCACGCTGACGGCCTTTGCCATCGTCGCCGTGCTGCAGCTCGATACCTTCGCGCTCGTGCGCCGTCTCTCGGTGGACGACGCGTACCGGCAAACCCTTGTGGCCGAGGCGCAACGGTTGGAGGAGGACCAGCGACTGCAGACCGGCCAGACGCCGGCCCCTGCGCAACCGGTTGACGGCACATGCCCGGAACCGACGGCCGGCGGACAGGCGCAGGATTCAGCGCAGACGCCCGAACAGCAGCGCCAGCGCCTGGAGGAGGAACTGCAGCGGCAGCGCTGCGAGGTGAACCGATCGCTCGCCCTGCTGCAGCAGCCGGCCCTCGATCTCTGGCCAGACAGGCCCTTGCCGTTCTGGCAGGCGGTCTGGAAGGCGGTGCGGACGCCTGGCATCCTGGTCACCTGGCTCCTGGTGTCGCTCGGCGCGCCGTTCTGGTACGACCTCATCAAGAACCTGCTGCAGCTGCGGTCCCTGCTCGCGCAGCGCGATCAGAAGGATCGAACCGAGCGCGCGGCTTCGTCGCCGGCCGCGCCACCACCCCCGCGTCCTCCCGCAGACGCAGAAACGAACGGCGACATGGGCGACCTCGCTGCCACCGGCGCGCAGGGCTGACAGGAGGCACCGTGAGCATCGCGATCACCCCACGCCCGTGTGCACCGCGGAACTTCAGGCGGGGCCGCCCCGAGCACCTGCGCATCGAGGCGGTCGTCATCCACGTCATCGACGGCACGCTGGTGGGTGCAGACGCCACGTTCGCGGACAACGCGCTCGACATCCCGAGGTCGGCCCACTATGCGGTGGGCCGACGCGGCCAGGTGCACCAGTACGTGGACGAGCGCGACACCGCGTTCCACGCCGGCACGATCGTGTCGCCGACCTGGACCGGGTTGAAGCACAGCCCAGGCGGTGGCTACGTGAACCCGAACTTCTACACGATTGGCATCGAGCACGAGGGGCTGGCGCGTCAGGACTGGCCGGAGGCCATGTATGCGGCGAGCGCCGAGCTGCTCCGGCAACTCGCGAGCCGGTATCCCGCGCTCAATCCGCTCTCTCGTCGCAACGTCGTGATGCACCGCGAGATCAGGGCGACCAAGTCGTGCCCGGGTCACGTGTGCGACATCAACCGCATCCTGGCCCTCGCCGGGGACGGGCCCACGACCGGTGCCATCACCACCCAGGCCCCCATGCAGCTCAGGACCCGCTCGGTGGTCAACGTGCGACGTGGCGCTCCGTCCACCATGGCACCCATTGCCAGGGTCATCCCGGCGGGCGAGGTCGTGAACGTGGTACGCCAGACCACGGGCGAGTCGGTCAACGGGATCTCACGCTGGTGGCAGAACGTCGACGACGACTTCCTCTGGGCCGGGGCGCTGGAGACCTAGGCGCAGGCAGGCGCCCCCTTGCGCGCAATCAGGCAGGTAGCGGGCGGATGGTGAAGGCCGGGCGGAAACGGCGGCCAGCGCCGTTCGAGGCCTGGCGCCCGGCAATCCAGCGCAGGGCATAGACAATGGCCGGATCGGTCAGGCTCTGGCGCCGTTCCTTCCCCAACAGCAACTGCTTCAGGTGATTCGGAAACACCTCCAGCAGGAGGTGCGCTCCGGCATCGTGGTAGTAGTCGATGTCCAGTTCCACCTTCACCTTGCCGTTGCCCCTGTCAGGATGCAGGGTGATCTGGACGTTCGCCTCACCGAATCCCTTCTGCTTGTAGCTCGCAATCGCCCCGGGGTGCAGCCCCTTGGGTGCCACGTCGAACACCGCCGTGTTCGCCGCGAGCACCTTGTCCAGCCCGTCGTTGCACCAGACGAAGCAACGGTCCTGCCTGAGCCAGCCGTCGCGTTCCGGCTCGACCTGCTCGACGTAGTCGGCGAGGGTGCCCTGCGTGCCGTCCGGCCGCGTGGCGTCGATCGCGGCGAGCGCCTCGACCACGTTCAGCAGGCACGCCAGGGCCAGCCGCTTGCGGTCGCGCACCCGCCCGTCGTCGTCTCCCTGCAGCGCTTCGTACCGGGCCGGTGCGTCGTGGCCGTAGCAGCCGCGCACCAGGCGCAGCAGCGCCGGATGATCCTGCTGCACGACGTCCCAGGCGGCGAAGTCGAACTCCGCCTCGCGCGGGATGACCATGAGGTTGACCGGCACCGCGCGGTCCGGCTGGAGGTGCACCGGGGTGAAGCCGGCCTCGCGATGGTCCTTCAGTGAGACGAGTACCGTGCACGCGTCGCGCGGACCATCCGTGAACTCGACAGGAACGCGCACGTCCGGTCCCGTCACGAAGGCCCGGTGGAAGGTCGACTCACCCCCGCGGCGGAGGGAGACGAGCAGGTCGGTCCGTCCCCGGCGCAGGGGCTGTCCGGTCCCGTCGACGAGCTGGATGTCGATGCCGCTGGCCATCTCTTCCTGCCATAACGGATGAGCACGCGAGAGCGAACGCGGGGGTCCGCCAACCCCCCTGAGCGCGGTATGCTGGTGCCTGTTGCGCGTATGCCCCGTACCACTGTCCTGACAGAGGCGCCGCCACAACCCACCGTCGAGGAACTCGACGGCATCATCTCGCAGTTGCGCGCGTCCTGGACGTCGCGGCTCACGGTCCGCCGCCAGTCGAAGGACGACGTCGGCATCCGCGATATCTATGTCTCGCTCGACGACGAGCGGATTGCGGTGCTGTTCGCGGGCCAGGAAGTGTCGCGGGAGATCACGCCGGGGCCCCATCGGCTGCGGGTGCACAACACTCTCTTCTGGAAGACGATCGACTTCGAGGTGAAGGTGGGCGAGCACGCCAGCTTCATGGTGGTGAACCGGCGCGGGTTTGGCACGTTTTCGGTCTTTGCCTACCTGATCGGCGCGAACATCCTGTACCTGACCGTCGAGAAGGAAAGCCTCCCCGGCGGACGCCCGTAACCCGGGCGTCAGTTGGCGCGCGAGGGCTGCAACCGGCGGGCCCCTTCGTACTTGCGGCTCCAGTAGCGGTTGCTGAGCGGCGCGATGTTCACGCCGAGCCGCCCCGACGCCTGTGCGAACTCGCCCCCTCCCACGTACACCCCGACGTGCCTGGCCTTGAAGAAGGGCCCCATGCCCTTGGTGCGGAAGAAGACCAGGTCGCCAGGCTGCAGATCCTTGCGGTCCACCTTGCGCCCGAGCCGTTCCTGCTCCTCGGCGGTACGCGGCAGCTGGACACCGTAGACATCCTGGTAGACCGCCTTGACGAACGCCGAACAGTCGACGCCCGACCTCGTGTTCCCCCCCAGCTTGTACGGCGTGCCCAGCCACGGCTGCGTCGCATCGCGCAGCTTGCGTTCCGGGTCCGAGACCGTACGTCCGGCGGTCGTCGCGTAGGCATTCCTCGCTGGTTTCCCACCGCCAGCGACGGCCGGCGTACCGTCTGCCGAGGGCTCGATGCGGCGGGCGGCGCGATAGGCCTTGCGCCACCGCTCCTCGTCGAGCCTGGAGATGGTCACCGCGGCTCCCTTCACGGCGTGCACGAACTCGCCGTTGCCGATGTACATGCCGGCGTGCCGGCGATCGATGAGGCGCCCGATGCCGACCGCTTCGTAGAGGATGATGTCGCCGGGCTGGAGGTCGGCCCGCTTGACCGACTTCCCCATCTTCGCCCACTGCCCGGGGTTCCCATCCAGGTCATCGTCGTTGATCGCTTCGTAGATGGACCGCACGAACTCGTCGTTGCCGATGCCGTCGAAGGTGGTGCCCCCCTGTCGATACAGGGTGCCGACCCAAGCCTGTGCGACGTCGCGGAGGAGCGCGTTGCGGTTCGTCCCGTAGTCCGCGGCGCTGAATTCCGGCGCCTGCTGGTTCGGGTTCGAGATGCGCCGTCCGGTCTTGAAGGTTCCGCTCCACGGGTCGTCCGAGAGTCGGACGACCTGGACGCCCCGGTCCTTCACCGCCATCACGAGTTCGTCCCGCCCGAGGAACATGCCGACCGAACGGGCGCGGAACGGACCGATCCCCCTGCCTTCGAAGAACACGAGGTCGCCGGGTTCCAGGTCCAGGCGGTTGACCAGCTTGCCGGTCTTCATCTGGTCGTCGGTCTTCGAGGGAAGGTCCACGCCGAAGAGCTCCCTGGCGAGTGCCTCCACGAGCTGGGGTGTCCCGATGCCGCGGCGGGTGCGGCCATCGTCTCGGAACGGCACGCCCTTCCAGGCCAGGGCCTTCCCGCGAACGTCGCGCTCCGAGACGGCCGGTCCGGCATCGCGCGACGCGATTGGGGCCGGCGCCTGTGGTGGAGGCACCGATGCCGACGCCAGTGGCCGGCTCGCGACGGGCGCGGCATCTGCTGGTGGAGTCGCGGCCGGCGCCGCTGCGGCCGGCGGCTCACCCGTGGCGTCCGGGAGCGCAGCCACGCCGCCCGCACCGGCGGCGCCAGCCGTCGCCGGCTGGCCGCCGCCACACGACACACCGCCTGCCACGACGAGCAGGCCACACACGGTCACGAGCGGGACGCGCGACAGGAGCCTCATGACATCATCCGTGTTGAACAGGAGCAGGTGCCAGTGCCGGCTTGATCTGCCGCTGCGCGATCACCAGCAGTTCCCGCTCGATCTGGTCGACCAGCCGGTGCAGACGGCGTTCGTGCAGCCCGAACGCCTTTCGCACCGGCTCGAAGAGCAGGCTGCACGCCATGGCGAGGGCGCCGATCCCCAGGGCCAGCAGGCCGAGGATGATCGCGGTCTCCACCGGATGCGCGCTGGGCCGGAACACCGAGTAGAACACCGAGCCGGCACGCCGGCCCAGGAAGAACCGCGACGCCGCACGGGAGCGGGCGTTCCGCCGCGCAAACCCCTCCGAGATGCCCATCAGGCCCAGTGAGGGCGCATCGAACGCCATCCAGCCCAGTGCAAGCGTCACCGCCGCCCCGGCCACGTCGACCACCAGCGCCCGCGCCGACAGGAACTGCTCGAACACCGCGCGCAGCGCATCGTCGGACAGCACCTTCCCGACTGCGGCGTTGCCCCGCACGCCAGGATGGCGCTCGAGATCGTCCACCAGGGCGCCCGGCAGCCCATCGGACGGCCCCGTGTTCCCCCAGGCCAGCAGGTCCGTCGCGATCATCTGCTCGACCGATCGCTGGTAGCCCGTGGGGATGCCGGCCGGCACCGCCTTCAGCACCCGCATCGCGCCCGACACGCCCACGATGTCGAGGCCGCGGCAGACACGGGACAGCGTCAGGTAGGGAATCGCCCACAGGGAGTTGAGCGGCCCGACGAGAAGGTCGCGCGCCAGCGTGCGCCGCTGCAGGTGCCAGGTCTGGCGCAGGGAGAAGTGCGACGCGACGAACGCCGGGATGCGGGTGCGGCAGGCGTCGGCGTACGACGCGATGCAGCGATCCACGTGCTGGACCGCGTCGGCCACGCTGCCGGCGTCCGGACGGTTCGTCGCCGTCTCCTCCATCGTGCGCGTCAGTTCTTGAAGACGAGCATGATCGCGAACCGTGAGGTGGCGCCGCCGTTTGCTCCCACGGCGAACGGGATGTCGATCTGCCCGCGGATCGCCTTGCTGCTGCTGAAGTCGTACTGCAGGCCACCGCCGACGGTCACCACTGCGCCGATGTCGCTCGCGCCGATCTCACAGTCGATGTTGAACCGGTCGCAGGTCGCGGCATTCACCCCCGCCGCTTCGGAGCTGAAGCTCGAACGCATGATGCCCACCATGCCGTGCGCCAGCCACGAGACGCTGCTGTTCGCCGCGCCGGATGCCCGCAGGCCTCCCTGCGCCATGATCGTCGTGATCCCACCGGTGATGCCCGCGAGCTGGCCACCGAAGCCCTTGTGGTTGAAGCCGAACTCACCGACCCAGGACAGGGTCTTGTTGCCGCTCTGCGACGACAACGGGCTCGCGTAGTCCACGAGCACGCCCGCGCCACGTTCATCACCGAGGAAGGACACACCCGCACCGAACGACTGCGCCGACGCCGCCGCCGGCAGCAGACACGCCAGGACACAGAGCACCGCACCCATGCGACCGACCCGCATAACCCCTCCATCGCGCACACGCGCGCGCCAGATTGTTGTGGAACGTCGGGAGGATAACGCGGCCGCGCCCCGCCTGCACCCCCGAAACACACGACAGGTGCGCTGGAATGCACCGCAAATGCAGCGAGCGGAAAGGCGCGATCGTGCAATGGGCTTGAAGTCAGAGCCAGGCCTGACTAGCAGACAATGTGCGCCTTGTTTGCGGCGCTGCGTAAGGCATCCCGCCCGGCGCCGCCTGTCAGGGCCGGCGCCCTGGCGTGGTCAGCGGCGCCCGTCGATCGGCGAGAGGATCTCGCGGGTGATGAGGTCGAACAATTGCCGTCGATGGCCGCGGCGTTCTTCGCTCACTGCCGTGGACGATGTGGCGGTAATCACGAGGTCGAGGTCGCGGAAGACGAAGATGTACTGGCCGCCGTAACCCCACGCGAAGCAGGCCTGCCGACCGTCGAAGTCCTGCATCCACCACCCGTAGCCGTACTCCCGATCGTTGTCGAAGACCGAGCGTGTCCGGGGCACGCACGACGTGTCCACCCACGCGGCCGGCACCACCTGTGTGCCGTTGGCACGCCCACGGGCGAGCCACATCTCGCCAACCGCCACCATCTGCGTCGGAGTCAGGAGCATGTCGTTCCCTCCGAAGTAGATGCCCTGCGGGTCCCGCGGCCAGCGTGCGAGCGTGAACCCCAGCGGCCGCGCCAGGGCCTGCTGGGCGAACTGCCAGGTGCTCAGGCCCGTGACGCGGGTGAGCAGTGCCGACAGGATGTGGCTGCTCCCGGTGCTGTACTGCATCGCGTCGCCGGGGTCGGCCACCATCGGGCGTGCAAGGGCGAACCGCACCCAGTTCGGGCTCTGCACCCAGCGTCCGTAGTTGCGGCCGCTCGTCGATTCGAGGCCCGCGCGCATGGTCAGCAGGTCCTCCACCGTGATGGCCTGCTTCCGCCGGTCGCGGTCCCGGCGCAGTTCGGGAAACCAGGTGACGATCGGCGTGTGCAGGTCGGGAATGAGCCGGCGCTCGAGGGCAATGCCGACCAGCGTGGCAATCAGGCTCTTCGAGGCCGACTTGATGTTGGACGGCGTGGTGGCGCGGATGCCGCGCGCGTAGTACTCGGCGAGCCGCTCGCCGCGCCGGACGACGATCAGGCTGCGGAGCTGCGGCAGCGCAGCGGCAGACGAGAGGAGCGTCTGGGGCAGGGGCGCCTTCACCTGCGGCTGCGCCGAGAGCCCGCTGCCCGCGATGACCATGGCGAGCCCCACGACGAGGCCCGCGGCCTGGATGCGGAACCGTGTCACCGGCGCCCGTCCATGGCGCCCGCGCTCATGAAGAGCTTCTCGACCGGGGCGGCACCGACGTGGCTCGTGAACCGGAGCACCGCCGCGTAGCGCTCGCCCTTCGGATCGGCCAGCCGCACCAGCTCGTGGAAGAGCAGGAACACGGTGCTCGTGCCGATGCCACCGCGTGAGGTGGTCTGGTCGAAGTCGTCGAAGTCCTTCATCGCCGAGCCGAAGGCGCCAAGCACCTTCTCGAAGTCCCTGGGCTTCTTTCGTGCGCCGGGAGCGAGCGTCTCCAGCAGCCTGCGGGTGGCACCGATGTACGCCTGCTCGATGTTGTACAGACCGGCGAGCCGTTCGAGCTCCTCCCGGTCGAGGGTCACCGTCTCGGGGGCGGCAATTCCGGCCGGGACCGCCACGCGGAACGTGCGCTGGAAGTGCCCGGGGAACTTCGCGGCGCCCTCCGCGCGGAAGAGCGCGAACACCCCGGGCGTGGCATAGGCAAAGGCGACATCGTGCAGTTCGGGGCTGCGCAGGTAGTTGGCCAGCAGCATCAGGCGCATGCGGTGCCGCACGCGCCGCTCGGCTGCCGGCGTGAGCGCACCGAGCTCCTTCAGCGCCAGCAACGAGTCGGGCGTGAACCGGATGTCGTACATGGCATCCACCGTCCCGAAGCTCCCGTCGCCTGCACGCGGCAGCAGCGGCAGGAGGTCGGCGAGGGTGGCTCCCTGCGTGTCGAGCCCCGTGTCCCGGGCGAACGCGAGATAGTCCTCCAGTTCCGCCTGCGACGTGTCGGCATCGGTGAAGGCGAGCTGGTACCGGGCCGTGAAGGCGTCGATGGCCTCGACGACGTACTGGCCGGTCCGCGCGTCGGCCGTCACGAGCCCGCGCGACTGCCCCAGCGCCTGGAAGAGGAAGTTCACGTGGATCTGCTCCTGCTCGCGGCGGCGCTTCCGGACCCGGTCCACCTCCAGCGACAGGGTGGTGTAGACCGTGATGCCCTGCTCGGAGGGCACCAGTCGCTGGCTCGCCTCGGTCACGACCCTGTCCATGCCCTCGTACTGGTAGTCCAGGTGCCAGCCGAGCACGTTCACGTTGAAGGCCCGCGACCGTGTCGTGCGATGGGTGAGCCTCCCATCGCGGAGCTGCACGAGATCTGGCTGGCCAAGGGTGAGCACCTGCTCGAAGTCGCCGTGAGCCGCCTGTGCCAGCAGCGCCGGCCCGCGGGGATGGCCGACGTTGATGAAGACATCGACCAGTGCATCCGATTCCGACGCCCGGCTGTACTCCGCGTGCAGTGCCACCGTGTACGAGCTGTTGGTCGCCTCCTTGAACGCCGCGAACAGCTTCTCCTGGAATCCGTCGACGTGCTGCAGCACGGCACGCACCTCGGCGAACGCCTCCTTCAGGTCGGCCGACGAGCCCAGCGAACGGCCCACCAGGCGTCGCACGAACTGGCCGACGATGTCGTTGCTGCGAGCCTTGAGTTCGTCGACCGTGTCGATCTTCGCCAGTTCCCCGATCAGCGCGTCGAGCCCGAACCGCGCCCTGGCCACCCCAATCACCCGGCGGAGCTCCGCGTGCGCGTCGGCCGACACGAGGTCGAGCACCTGCCGCGCGCGCCGGCTGAGGGCCGGAAGGCTGTCGACCGTCCTGCCGTCCTCCACCACGCGCCCCGACAGGAAGCCCAGCGGGTCGCCATCGGTGAGCTGGGCGAGTACCGTCCAGAGCTCTGGGGTCAGCTCCTTCCGCAGCGTGTCGACGCCGGAGGCGGTGAGCTGCTCCACCCGCTCGAGGAACGGCACGATCTGCCCGAGCCGATCGAAGTAGCGGTCGAACAGCGTCACCGCCCGGTCTTCGACCGTGTTGTAGCTGTCGACCACGCGCGAGGCGGTGCCGAGGAGGGCCCTGAAGGCCTTCTTCTCCTGCAGCTTGTCGAACGACAGGCCGACGACCGCCTCGATGTACTTCGCCGCGAGGCCGTCGACCGCCTTCTGGAAGGTCTCGAAATCCGACAGGTCGAGCGCGCGGCCGAACAGGGCGATGTAGCTCTTCCCGTTGACGCCGAGCAGGGCACCCAGGAATTCTCGCCCCGAGGATGGCAGTTCGAGGTCGTTCCGGATGTCGGCGTGAACGTCGGCCGCCACCTTCAGCTCGTGCGTCCGGCGGCGGTGCACCTGCACGCGGGCCCAGCCGTCGCGATCGCCGCGGGTGACCAGGACCGAGAACTGCCCGGCCACGTTCGCCGCCATGCGGAGCCGCCCGGCGATGCTGAGCCCGTACTGCTCCGAGAGCGCGATCTGTCCGAGTGACAGCGACCGGGTCCCCGAGAGCCGGTAGCCGGCCGAGGCCTCGGCCCCGAGGCGAAGGTATCCGCCGTACTCCAGGAAGTACGCCTCGCCTGGTGCCGGCGGGTCGGCCACCTGCCCGGGCAGGCGCAACCGCGAGAAGAAGGACGGCAGCACCAGTGCCAGTGGACGCGTGGGGTCGACAGCGGCCGCGTAGGCCAGGCGTGCGCTCGCCCCGGCCTCGAGCCGGGTGGACGCCCCGAGGAACCCGTAGGTGAAGGGCTGCGTGGCGCTTGTATCGGCCTGCTCCTGACACTCGAAGCACAGGATCGCGGCTGGCGCCCCCTGGCTTTTGAAGACATCGGCCAGGCCGAAGGTGCCGAGCCTGGCCGACACCGCAGGCGCCGAGCCAGGCAGGATGCCGGTAAGGGTGCACACCGCTCGCGTCGACACGGAGACCTTGGCGGTGGCACTGCCCCCGATGGTGGCGCCATCCGGCGTGTCCCCACTGAACCGCACGTCGAAGACAGGCGCCTGAATCTCCTGCAGGGCGGTGGTCGGCGCCAGATCCGCCGTGTCCACCAGGCACCGGGCCGCACCGTCGAGCAGGAACGGCAGCTTCTTCTTGTCGAGGGTGATCACCGCCATATGCGCCTCCAGGGTCCGAGGCGCAGTTATACGACGACTCCGCCGCGGCGCGTGCGGGTTTCGGGAGTCAGCGTTCGAGGATCACGCTGACCCGCTGCCCCACGACAAGCCCGTGAGCGGATGCCTCCTCGTCCAGCTCGACGATCACGTCGAGCACGTCGCGGTCCCGCTTGTCCGCCGGATCGCCCGAGCGCACCTGCTTCCGTCCCATCTGCCGTGCGCGCTCGACCACGAGGCCAGTCAGCACCGCGTCGCCCAGCGCTGGCGCGGTGACGGTCACGCGGGCGCCGGTACGTACCAGGCCGATGTCGGTCTCGTCGACCTCGGCACGGACACGCAGGCGCGAGGTGTCGGCGATGCTGACGATCGGCGTGCCGCGCAGTTGTGACACCGGCTCGCCCGGCCAGGTGTGCACCCGCAGCACCTCGCCCGAGGCGGGCGCACGGACCAAGCACCGTTCCAGGCGCCGCACGAGCGCCTCCACGGCCGCGGCCGCCTCGTGGATCCGCGCGTCGGCCGCCCGACGCTCATCGTCGGCTGGCACACGCGCCGCGACTGAACGCCGCGCTTCAGCGGCGCCCAGATCCGCCCGGGCTGTGGCCTCCGCGGTGACGAACCGATCGTACTCGGCCCGCGAGATCACCCGTTCGGCCCACAGATCCCCGGCGCGGCGCAGGTCGGCCTGTGCCTGCGTGACGGCGGCCTCGGCCGCGGCCACCCTGGCGCGCGCTTCGCGCTGCTCGTCCTCGCGGCCACCGCGCAAGAGCTGCCGGCGCTGCTGGCGCAGGACCTCGAGCCCGGCGCGGCGGCTCTCGATCTCCCTTTCGAGGTCGGCGCACTCGATTCTCGCCACCGGCTGTCCGGACTCGAGGCGGTCGCCCTCGTGAACGAGCAGGTCGACGAGGAGTCCATCGATGCCGCTGCCAACCTCCACGGTCTCGGAGCGACCTTCAACCCGCCCTGGCGCCGCAATCCTGGTCACCCGGTCTGCCCCGTCTGCCCCCGATGTCCGGTCGTTCGACGGGGCGGCTCCGAAGGCGCGCAGGACAGCCATCAGGGCGGCCACGGCCACGATCAGTCCCGCCGCACTGCGCCCCAGCGTCATGCCGCCTGCCTCACGTCCGACACGATCCGGCCGTCCGCCAGCGTGAGCACGCGGTCGGCAAACGGCAGCAGGCGCTCGTCGTGGCTGATCGTCACCACGAGCTTGCCCAGTTCCGACGCCGCACGACGCAGTTCCGCAGCCACGGTACGGCCCGTGGCTCCGTCGAGCGCGGCGGTCGGCTCGTCGGCGAGGATGACCGCGGGGTCGAGCGCGAGCGCACGAGCGATGGCCACCCGCTGCTGCTCACCGCCGCTCATCTGCTTCGGCCGGAGCTCCCGCCGGTGCCCCACGCCAAAGCGGTCGAGCAGCCCCGCCGCACGGTGCCGTGCGTCGGCGGCAGGCGTGCCGGCCATCAGCAGCGGAAGCGCCACGTTCTCGATCGCCGACATCGTGTCGAAGAGCTGGAAGCCCTGGAAGACGAAGCCCACCTGCCGCATGCGGTAGCGGGCACGCGCCGCTTCGCCAAGCTCGCTCACGCAGAGCGCGTCGAGGAACACGCGGCCTGCATCGGCCGTCAGCAGGCCACCGAGCACGGCCAGCAGCGTCGACTTGCCGCTGCCCGATGGCCCACGCACGAGGGTCATCTCCCCTGCGGCAAAGCTCACGTGCAGGTTCGTGAGCGTTCTCACCACCTGCGGACCGGATCCGAACGACACGGTCACCCCTTCGGCTCTCAACGTCGGCATCTCATCCCCTCAGCACCCGCACGGGATCCACCGTTGCGGCCGTCCTGGCTGCTCCGAGGGCCGCCACGGTCGAGATCGCCATGCCCGCGACGAGCCCCACGCCGCGCAGCCACAACGGTGTCTCCACCCACGAGACCAGGTAGGTGCGCGCCAGGGCCACCATGGGGTCGAGCAGCAGGAGCCCGGCACCCGATCCGAGGGCACCGATGATCAGCGCCTGCGTCGCCACGAACCGGCGAATCGAGGAGGCCGGGGCTCCAAGGGCCTTGAGCGTGGCGAACTCGGCCAGGCTCTCCACGGTGCTGGCATACATGGTCTGCAGCACGATGACGAGTCCGACGACGCAGCCGAGCAGCGCGGCCACCACGATGGCGCCGCCCGCACCGGTCTGCACCAGCCAGAACCAGGCAGACCTGGAGGCGAACTGCTCGGTGGACAGCACGTCGGCGTCAGGGATCCGCTGCCGGAGCATGGCGAGCTGCGCGTCGGACACGGGCGGCGCGTCCACGAAGACGACGCCGTAACTCACTGCGTCGGCATCGATACCGAGCACGTCGCGCACGTGCGTGACATCGCCGAACACGTACGGGCTCCCGAGGAAGGAGCCGAACCCGTCGGCCACACGTACCACGTCCGTGCGGCGACCGGCGATCTCGATGGCGGCCGGGATCCGATGGAGCCCCAGCAGGTCGCGGTTGCTGGCGTCGATCACCACCCCCTCGCGGTCGAGCACGGCCGTGCCGTCGCGAACTGGCAGCGGCAGCGACGGCGGGAAGCGGCGGTCGAGCCCCACCATCACCACGCCCCGATGTTCGCCGTCACCACGCACGAACGAGGACATGCCGGCCACGATCGGTAGCACCGTATCGACGCCCTCCACCTGCCGCGCAAGGTCCAGGTACTGGCGCGGGATCGCGGCTGGAAAGTCGAAGCTGGGCACGCCGCGGCCGACGATCCACGCGTCGCCGCCTGCGGTGGCAATGACCCGTCCGGCCGCCCGCACGAAGCCGATGAGCAGGCTCCCCTGGAACACCATCAGGAAGACAGCCACCGCGACGCCCGCGACGGTCATGGCGAAGCGGCTCCGGTGCCTCGTGGCATGGCGCCAGACCAGCAGGAGGGGAATGGACGCGTCGGCGCGGTGGCATCGGAGCGGGCCGTCTGCGCCAGTGGACGAGGACCGGAATGACATGGGTTCGCTCCAGTGGACGGACGAGCGCCTCTGATTCCGTCAGTCTCGGTGCGACACCGGCTGAGGGAAACCTCCGTACGTGTCCGTCCTTCGGGGTACCGCCGACGCCCGTTGAGGCACGTCAGGCGCATCCGCCCCCGGAGGCCCAGTCATGCTCGAGCAGTCCACGATCGAACTCGCGAACCAGACACCGCTCTCCAGCCCGTCGCCGTCGGAGGCGTCGACGCGGACCACGGTCCTCGACGAGGTGGTCGATGAGGTGGCGCGCCTGGGCACCTACCGGCAGGTTCCCGCTGCCGACGGCCTGCACCTCGCCATTGCCCTCAGTCATCGCCTGCAGCTCTCGATCGCCGACCTGCGGGCCGCCGGGTGGTCGCGCGAGGCGGTTATCGGTCGGCTCGCGCCCGCCCGCGCCGTGCACGCCGAGTCGCCGTTCATCCACCGGCTGCAGGTGTGGCCGCGCGGCTACCCGGGCGACTTCGAGACCATCGAGTGGCTGATGCAGCAGCAGAACCGCGCGGAGCCCGGCCGGTTCTCCTACTGGCTGGAGCAGTACGCGCTCGACTCGGCGCTCGCGCAGCAGCACCGCAACAAGGCCGACCTGCAGGCCCGCACGATTCTCGAGGCGATCCTCGCGCCCGATCCGCCGGTCGCGGAACCGCGCGTGCTGATCCTCGCGGCAGGCGGCAGCCCGGACCTGCGCCAGATCCAGTCATTGCTTGCGCGGCGTCCGTTCCGCGCCGTGCTGCTCGACCAGGACGCAGACGCGCTCGCCTTCAGCCTGCGCTGCCTGCCCGACATCGCTGATCGCCTCACGCCCGTGCACCGCAATGTGATCCGCGGACTGCCCGACGTGCGTGGCTGGGGTCCGTACCACCTGGTGCTCGCCGGCGGACTCTTCGACTACCTGCCGGACAAGGTGGCGCGCATGGTGCTCCGATACGCACGCGAACACCTCCTGGTCGACGGTGGCCGGATGGTCTTCACCAACATCGCCGACTCGAACCTGTACCGACCCTGGATGGAGCACATGGCGGAGTGGATGCTGATCCACCGCTCGGAGGCGGAGATGCGGCGGCTCTGCGCCGAAGCCGGCTACCCGGACGCGCACGTCGCGATCGGCCTCGAGCGCACCGGGCTCACCTACATTGCCCACTGCCACACCGCGCCAGCCACGGGTGGCGGCCGCTGACCGGGATGATGTCGAGGGTCTAGTGACGGGGCTCGACGGTGGCGAGCAGGGTCCGATAGTGACCCGATGCGTCGGCAAACTGCCGGGACAGCTCGGTCCGCTGGGCGTGAGATGCGTGCGGGTGTCGATCCGGGTGAATGCGGCGGGCGAGTGCGCGGTAGGCGCGTCGGAGTTCAGCGGCCGTGAAGTCGGCGTGCAGGGCGGCGCCGGCGGCGACGAGCCCGTCGAGCGCGCGCTGCTCTGTCGCGGTGAGCGTCCGCACCGGCCGACGGACCTCGGCCGGTCCGGGCGCGTCCGCGACGACCTGGCCCGTTCCCTTCGCCTGGTGCGCCGTCGCATACGTGACGCGCGCGCCGGCAAAGGCCGGCATCTTGACGAAGAGGAACGGATGCGCAGGCTGTTGTGTGAACGCCGTGGCGCCGCGGCTCGCGTAGCTTACCGGCCCGGCTGTGACCCCGAGCGCGTCATCGAGCACATCAGCGAACGTCCGGCTCCACACGCGCTGGTAATCGGCACGCTCCCTGCCCCCTTGAGCAGAACCTGCGGCGTTCCGCCATCAGGGCGTCCCCGGACCGGTGTCACACCTCCGGGTCCGTGGCCTCCACCCGGCCTGCCCGGCCGTGCTCACGCTTGCGTTGCTGCTCGGCTTCGACGGAGAATCGCGGTTGAGTCACGGTGATGGACCCCGATTCGTCGGTCGAACTGATTCGTCGTGCGCAGTCGGGTGACGATGATGCGCTGGGCCGCCTGCTGGAGCGTCACCTGCCCGAACTGCGCCGGTGGGCACATGGACGCCTGCCGCAGTTCGCGCGCGACCTGGCGGACACGCACGATCTCGTCCAGGACGCCATGAAGCGCACGGTCATGAACTTCGACCGGTTCGAGTACCGGGGCGAAGGGGCGCTGCGCGCCTACCTGCACCAGGCGGTGATCAACCAGGTCTACGACCACATCAGGCGGGCCGGCCGCCGGCCACTGCAGCGCGAGCTGGATGAAGGGCTGACCGATGGCGGCCGCTCACCGCTCGATGCGGCCATCGACAGCCAGACACGGGAACGCTTCGAGGCGGCGCTCGCGCAGCTGTCACCGGACGACCAGCAGGCCGTGCGGGCGCGGCTCGAGCGGGGTTCCAGCTACGAGGAGATCGCGGCGCTGACCGGCAAGCCGTCCGCTGATGCAGCGCGCATGGCGGTGGCCCGCGCGGTGAAGCGCCTGGCCACGCTGATGGCCGACGCTCAGGGCCGCTGACGCTCCCAGGCCCTCCATCCCCGCTGGCGGAGGTCCTCCAGGTGGCGCGGATGGGTCTGCAGTTCCTCGATCACGGGCGAGAAGTAGTTGAAGGGTGACGCGCCATCGGCGTTCGCCCGGTCCTGCCAGTCGAAGGCCCTCTCGAGGTCGCCCAGCCCGGCGTAGATGAACGTGAAGGCGTGCGGCGGCACGTAGGTCTCCGCCATGCGGGCTTCCAGCTCCGCGATGATGGCGTGCGCCTCGTCCACCCGCCCGGCGCGCGCGAAGAAGTTCCCGAGCAGCCCGATGTAGAAGGGGGCGCGGTTGGACATCGCGGCCGCCCGCGACAACAGGTCGATCGCCTCGTCGAGCCGGCCCTGCACGGCCCGGCACATGCCCTTCACGTACATCCCGATGATGAAGTTCGGCTGGGCGTCGAGCGCGCGATCGCATTCGGAGACCGCCTCGTCGAACTCCCCCGCCATGAAGTGCGCGTAGGCGGCGCCGCTGTTCACCAGCGCCGACCGGTCGTCGATCGCCTGGGCCTCACGGGCGAGCCGGATCGCCTCCGGCATGTTGCCGAGAATCACCTCGATCCAGGCGTGGTAGATGCGTGGCAGCGCCTGCGAACGATCGAGCTCGACGGCCCGCGCGAGGTGCCCCATGGCGCGGGGCATGTCCCAGTCGCGCCCGGTGGCCACGAGTCCGAGCGAGGTCTGCACCTCTGGCACGTCCGGGTCGATCTGCATGGCACGCTGCGCCGCGGCCGACGCCATCGAGAAGGCGTCTGACGGCTTCATGAGCGAGTACAGCCCCAGGAACGCGTACACGTCGGCCAGGCCGGCGTGCGCGAGCGAGTAGCCGGCGTCCTCGGAGATGGCCCGGCTGAAGCAGTCGATCGCCGTCGCCAGCCCGCCGTGGTACCGGCGGCTCCAGTTGAAACGCCCCTTGAGGTAGAGGTGATAGGCACGCGGGTTGTCGGTGTGCCTCGCGCCCAGTACCCGCTGCTGCAGTTCGCCCACCGAGAGCCGGAACCGCTCGACCACCCGGGTCGCAATGTCGTCCTGCACTGCGAACACGTCGTCCATGGTGCGGCTGTAGCGCTCGGACCACAGGAGGAACCCGTCGGCGCCGTTCACGAGCCGGGTGGACACCCGGAGCTGGTTACCGCTCTTGCTGACCGTTCCTTCGAGCACGGTCGTGGCATCGAGCTCCCGGCACAGCGTCTGGAGGTCGGTGGTGTGCCCCTTGAACCGCAGCGAGGCGGTCCGGGACACGACCCGCAGCCCGCGCACTTTCCCGAAGGCAGTGACAAGCTCCTCGGCGAGCCCTTCGCTGAAGTAGTCGAGATCGGGGTCGGGCCCGATGTTCGAGAACGGCAGCACCGCAATCGACGGCAGGTCGCGGTTCGACGCAGGAGCCAGCGAGAACGACTCGGACGGCGTGCCAAGGTTCATCGATCGGATGAGCGCATCCTGCATGGCGCCCGCGCTGCGGAAGCGCTTGGCCGGATCGCGCTCCAGCGCCCGGCAGACGACCTGGACGAACGCATCCGGCAGGTCGGGACGCAGGTCGCCCAGCGCTGCCATCTCGTGATGCTCGTGCGCACGCTTGATGTCGTCGAGCGACTGCCCTTCCACCGGGTGGCGCCGGGTCACGAGGTTGAACAGCAGCACACCGAGGCTGTAGATGTCGCTGGCCACGGACGCCGCGCCGCCATCGAAGATCTCGGGTGCGATGTAGAGCGGCGTACCCTTGATGTTGCGGACGTACGAGTCGCGGTCGCTCAGGTTGCCGACGCCGCCGAAATCCATCAGGACGACACGCCCGCCGACCGCGCGCATCACGTTCTGGGTCTTGATGTCGCGATGGATGAGGCCGGCCCGGTGCACGGCGGCCACGGCCCCGCACAGGTCGAACCCGATCAGCGCCGCTTCCGCCGCCCCGAACACGCCGCGTTCGGCCAGCACCGCCTTCAGCGTCAGCCCCTCCACGAACTCCATCGTCAGGCCGACCGACGCCTCGTACTCGTCGATGCCGAAGATGCGCACCACGTTGGGGTGGTTCACGCGTGCGAGCAGCCGCCCTTCCTGGAGCACGGCGTCGACCGGGGCGAGCCCGCCCTGCGTGTTGAGCACCTTCAGGGCCACTTCACGTTCGAGGCCAGGGTCCCACGCCAGGTAGACCGTGGCGAACGAACCCCGGCCGATCTCGCGCCTGATCTCGAGCGGGCCCCAGTACTGCCCTTCGTGGAAGCGCCGCACGGGCGGGGGCTCGAGGGCACGGTGCGACGACACAAGGCTGGCCAGCACCTTGAGCTGGCGGATCACGGACGACTCGTCCGGCGACGCGACGGTCTCGGCGTGGGCCCAGTCCACCGCGTCCGAGTCGGCCACGGCGGCAGCCAGCTTCAGCAGTTCGGGCGTATCGTCGTTCACCGGCGTTGACATGCGCTGACTAATCTACCTGTTCCCGCACGTGTGCGCACGCGCTCTCGGGAGCGTTTAGGAGGGTGCGGCCGCCCCGTGCCAGCCGTCACCAGCGGTAGCATAGGCGGCAGCGGACCCGGAGCCTGGAGGAGAGCGGCATGGCGTTGTATGCATTCGACGGCACGTGGAACGAGGCGAAGACCACCGAGGACCTGCACTACGCGAACACGAACGTCGCGCGGTTCTTCGAGGCCTATGCGCGGAATACCAGCGCCGACGGGAACTTCTACGTGGCCGGCGTGGGCACGCGCTTCGACGCGATCGGCCGCGCGCTGGGCGGGGCGTTCGGCCTCGGCGAACTGCCACGCATCAAGGAGGCCTACGCCCACCTCTGCCGTGCCTGGACTGCCGGCGACACCACCATCGACATTGTCGGCTTCAGCCGCGGCGCAGCAACTACGCTGGATTTCTGCCATTACCTGCTGGAGCGGGGAGTACGCCACCCGGACACCGACGAGATGGTCGAGGCAGCGCCGCAGATCCGCTTCCTCGGCGTCTGGGACACCGTGGCCGCATTCGGTCTCGGGAACACCGGGAGTGAAGTGCTGAACTTCGGGCACCACCTGAGCCTGCCCTCGAGCAACCTGACGTTCTGCTTCCATGCCCTGGCGCTCGACGAGCGCCGCCTCTCGTTCCTGCCCACCCGCCTGCCCGGGGCCTGTGAGGTCTGGTTCCGCGGCGTGCACTCCGATGTGGGTGGCGGCAACGGGAATCGGGGCCTGAACGACATCACGCTGCGCTGGATGTTCCGGAAGGCGCAGGCGGCTGGCCTGCCGATCACCGACGCCGACATCGCCGCCCTGCAGCCGGATATCACGCAGCCGAAACCGGCGAAGGACCTGCCGCTCCCGGTGAGAGCCATCTCGTCGACCGACCGACGCCACTACACCGCCACCGACCTCGCGGGGTGGACCAACCCGCCGGCCACCTGCCCGGTAGAGGACGAGCCGTCGGAGCGCGAGGCTTCCAGGATCGGCGATTCGGGGATCGAACTGCTACCGGTGGCTGTGCGGCGGCGGATGGCGGCCATGTGGGAGGCGGCCGACACGGTGGCGCGGGATCAGGGGTACGACCTGGAACATGCCAGGGCCTGGCTGCTGAACCTGATCGAGGGACGGGTGATCCTCGTGACGAACGAGGCCGAACTCACGCTGGCCCGGGCGAACATCGGCACGCTCATCGGCACCGCGTGCCGGAACGCACAGCGCCGCGACTTCCGCGTACTCACCGACTTCTTCCTGAACGAGGCGCTGTTCAGCCTGCCGCACCTGTTCCCGCTGACGGACTGAGCCGCGAGCGGGCCGGCGGTCAGAGCGTCTTCATGTACTCGAGCAGGGCGCGCTTCTCGTCGGGCGTGAGGGCGGTGCCGTAGGTGTGCCCCGCATTGCTGTTCCCCGGCTTCGAGACGTCGAGCAGCGTGCCGGTCCTCCTGGCCTCGTCGCCGTCGCTGACGAAGCCCACCTTCGCCGGATCGAACAGGTCGAGCCCGCGCCAGAACTGCCTGGGCCGCTGCTCGACCGGTTCGAGCAGGTCGGCGAGCGTGGGCACCGAACCGTTGTGCAGGTACGGTCCGGTGAGCCAGAGGCCGTCGAGCGGCACCGAGGTGTAGCCGTTCGTCTTGCGGAAACCGGAGAACTTCCAGGAATAGCCCTCGCCGTAGGCGTTGTAGGCGTCGGCGGCTGACGCGGTCCACATGTCGAGCCGGTTGCGGTCGGTGCCGATCTCCTCGAGGGGGATGACCGTGCCGAACCGCTTGCCACCCGGTGCGTGGCACTCGGCGCAGTGCGCCTGGTAGACCGGCGCACCGGCCGCGACCAGCGCCTGATCGATCGGCAGCGGATAGGCGGGCGCCTTCAGCGACCCGATGTAGTTGAACACACGCCGCAGGCTGGACATCTTCTGCGGGTCGGTCTCGTCCCACCTCTCGAAGTCGCGCTCCACCCAGCGGCGCGACGCGCCGTCGCCCAGCGCCGACGACTGGACCACGTCGCGCAGGGTGGTGCTCAGGCCGTCCCAGTGGTAGGCGGTGCCCTCGCGACGTGCCTGGTTCCAGAGCGGCATCATGTCGGAGTTGCCAATCGTCTCGTCGACCGGCTGCCTGAGGATGCCGAACTTCACGGGGTTGAACGGATCGATGCGACCGCGGCCCCAGTCGGGACGCCCGTCCATCCAGGCGTTCTGCTCCTTCAGGTCCAGCAGCGCGCGGCGCGTGCCCGGGATGATCGCGAAGCGGTAGAGCAGGCGGTCGAGGAACGACAGCTCGGTGTTCTTCGCAATCTCGTTGAGGATGGTGGTGGCCGTGAACCGCGGGTCGGCTGCGCTGCGAATGAGAAACCGCAGGTACTCCTGCTCTCCTGTCTGGTGCGACGCCGCCGCCGGATAGATCGTCGGCACGTCGTCGGGCTGGGCGCGGAAGCTGGCCGCATGGCACATCGCGCAGTTGATGCCGACGCGCGGGAAGCCGACGGTGACCTTCGACAGGCCGATCGGCATCTCGTGCCCGTCCTGCCCGATGATGCCGATGGCGGCGTAGCCGCCCGGACGCGGCAGGTACTCCGGGAAGATGCGGGGAAGCACGAGCCAGATCCAGTACGGCACGCCCTGCTCGGCCTCGGTACCGACCGACCCGTAGAGGAAGTGCTCCTCGTCCGACGCGAAGAAGGGTGGCGGTTCCTCGCGGAAGAAGCGGGTGTAGACGGTGAGGCCGATCGCCACGAGCAGCAGCGCGATGACGCCGATGACGAGGCGCTGGCGGCGCGAGGTCAGGACCGCCATCAGCGATTCCCCGGCGCGGGCGCCAGCCCGCTGGAGGCCTGCGAGCCCATGGCGGCGAGCAGCGCCGCCTCCGGCACGAAGAACGCGAGATCGAAGTAGCCGAACATGTGGTACTCGCGGGGTTGGAAGAGCACGAAGAACACGACGCCGGCCAGGCGCGCGGCCACGGCCAGCGTGGCCACCAGCCCGTGGCGACGCGGGTCGAGCGCGGCGGGCACGTAGAAGGCACTCAACAGGATGAGCAGGAGACCGGAGAACCGGGTCCACAGCACCGGCTCGGTGACCGGCAGGTTCGCCACCGCCAGCATTCGTGCCGGCTGCAGCAGCGTCGGCACCGCCAGCGCCAGGTTCGCGGCGATGCCGAGCCAGACCACCCGCGAGAACCAGCGTGCCGCACTATCGGGCTGAACAGACATGGGCACTGCTCCTAGAAGGTCTTCATGTACTCGACGATGGCCTGCTTCTCGTCAGGCGTCAGCGTCGTCCCGTACACGTGCCCCGCATTGCCGTTGCCAGGCAGGGACGTGTCGTAGGGCGTGAACACCTGGCCCCCGGCCGACGGTACGTCGGACACGAACCCGACCCGCGCCTGATCGAAGACGTCGTAGCCGCGGTAGAAGCGGGCCGGACGGGTCTCCGGCGCGTCGAGCAGGTCCCGCAGCGTGGGGACCGACCCGTTGTGCAGGTAGGGCGCCCGCAGCCAGATGCCGTCGAGCGGGTGGTTGGCATACCCGTTCGTCTTCCGGAAGTGCGAGAACCGGTACGGCGAATCCGGGTACAGGCCGTACTGGTTCATCGAGAATGTGAGCGTATAGGAGTCGAGCCGGTGCCGATCGGTGCCGATGGCAGCAATGGGCACGACCTGACCGACGCGGGCGCCCACCGTGGTTCCCTCGCGGAACCGGTGGTCGGCGTGGCACTCGGTGCAGTGCTGCTGGTACAGCGGCGCGCCCTGCGCGGCGAGGGTGGCATCGACCGCCCACGGGTACTTTGGAGCCGGGAGGGTCCAGATCCAGTCGCGGACACGCTTCAGGTTGGGGTGGTCCACGGTGACCGGCGTGACGCCGGCGCCGAGCGACGCGCTCAGGTTCCGCTCATCCACCGAGTCGTTGTCGCCGTCCCAGTGCAGGTGCATGCCTTCGCGGGGCTTCTGGTTCCAAATCGAGGGAAAGTCCGATGCGCCAATGAGCTCGTTCGGCGGCAGGTGATCCAGGTTCCAGTTGAACTGGATGGCCTTGTACGGGTTGAAGGTGTCCACCCGGCCACGGCCCCACCGCGGGAGCGACGTGGAGAGGATCGGTGCCATGCGGTTGCGCAGGTTCAGCGTCTGCAGCTTGAGCCGATCGATGAGGCCGGTCCGCAGCAGCACCCGCTCGAACAGCGACGGCCCGTCGTCCTCCGGGAACCGGCCACGCACCGCCTCGGCGGTGAGCCGGTTGTCGAGCGTGCAGTCGAGCACGAACTGGACGAATGACTGCAGGTCCAGCTGCTGCGCCGGCATGCCCAGCACGATCTGGGGTGGCGCCTCGGGACTCGGGCGGACCGTGGCGGTATGACACACCGAACAGTTCAACCCCACGTGGTCCACGCCGAAGCGGCGGCGGCGCGATACGCCGATCGGCAACTCCCTGCCCGGTTCCGTCACGAAGCCGAACGTGGCATAGCCGTTCGGCAGCTTGTCGCTGCACACCGAGGGCAGGGCGCGGAACACCCAGTACGGCGGCAGCACGCCACCAATCGGCGTGAGCAGCGATCCGCCGGGCTCGCTGCCAATCGACCCGTATTTGAAGTGTTCCTGGATGTCGTCGTAGGTGACCGGGCTGTCCGAGTTCACCGACACGACGACCCACAGGACGATCACGGCCAGGAAGGCGGCGGCGGCCACGCCGAGCCGCTTCACCCACGTGCGCAGTGCGGGCCGCATCATTCGAACGGCTGCGGCCGGAAGACCGACATCACCTCGCCCAGCATCGCCTCACGGCTCGGATAGCGGCTCTCCTCGTAGCAGCCGATCGGGTGCTCGACGACGTGGACGAGGCACTTGTTGCAGTAGGTGCAGGGGCGCTCCGCTCGGTCGCGCCCGGCGGCGAACTGCTGCACGAGGTCGTTGTTGGCGACGAGCGGCCGCGCGATGCTCACCGCGTCGCACTGACCCGCCTGGATGGCACGGCGGATGACCGAGGCGGTCTGGAAGCCGCCCGTGCAGATGACCGGTACGCTGACCGCGCGCTTGATCACCTCGGCGTCGGGCAACGTGAGCCCCTCGATCCGGTCCGGGTCGACACCGGCGTCGAGCCAGGCCTTGCGGAAGATCTCGCCGGTGACGTCGTTGTGGAACAGCAGCAGGTTGCGGAACGTGTTCGTGCCGCTCGAGGCGAGCTGCTCATAGGTCTGGGACAGGAGTTCCACGTCGAGGTCGCTGCCCGCCGGGTTGCGCGGGTGCGGGAAGGAACTGCCGGTGGAGACATGGATGGCATCGACGCCGGCCTCGACGAGCCAGCGGCAGACCTGGGCCGACTCCTGGACCGTGTTGCCCGGTCCGTCGAACTTGGTGAAGAGCAGCGCGTTGTTGAACTCGGTGGCGCTGATCTTCATCTGCAGGTGGAAGTCGTGGCCAACCCGCTGCCGGATGGCGCGCACCACCTCGAGGACGAAACGGGCCCGGTTCTCGAGCGAGCCGCCATATTCGTCCTTCCGGTCGTTGATGGCCGAGCTGAGGAACTGCGTGATCAGGTAGCCGTTGGCACCGTGCAGTTCGACGCCGTCGAGCCCGGCCTCGCGTGCGCGCCGGGCCCCTTCGGCGAACGCGGACACCACCTCGCGGATGTCGGCCACGGTCATCCGATCGCACTCGAAGCCGTGGAGCGGGTCCTTCTTGCTGGTGGAACTCTGCCCCTTCGGATACTCCAGGTCCGGCACGTCGCGCTGCCGGCCGCCGTGACTGAGCTGCAGGATGAACCGGCAGTCGTGCGCGTGCACCGCCTCACCCACCTTGCGCCAGAAGGGAACACGGTCGTCGGCGTGGATGGTGGCGTAGTTCGGGATGATGCGGCCCCGGGGGTGGACCGGCACGAACGAGGAAATGATGGCGCCCACGCCGCCGCGGGCGAACTTGGTCTCCCAGTTGATGCGGGTCTGGGTGCCCGTGCCGTCGTAGTTGTCGAACCGCCCCGAGATGTTCGAGCGGAACACGCGGTTCTTCACCGTGAGGTTGCGAAAGCTCAGCGGCTCGAAGATGACATCAGCCATGGTCGGTCTCCATCCCTCGCTCGTGCGCGACCGGCGCGGGCGGCACGGAATGGTGAAACGCCCTCTGGTCCATGAGCGAACACTCTGTCATGCTCTTGTTCCGTTTGGGCACTCGTGGCGTTTCACCTGCGAGAGATTACAACGGACGTGAAGGACGCGGACATGCCTGCTCCAGGAAAATCACTGGCGACGATCCTCCTGCTGGCCACCGGCCTCGCCCTCACCGGGTGCGGGGGCGGACAGCCGAAGCCCGGAACGGTGAAGGACGAAGCGCTGCGCGCGAACCGGACGGCGCAGTCGTTCCCGCCCGCGGGAGAGGACTACTTCCACGACATGGACGGCGGCCTCCCGTTCACCCCGGACGAGGTGAAGGGCCGCAACATGTGGATCGTCTGGACCGGGGGCAACGACAAGCTGTGGGACACGCTGTCGGCGCAGAGCCTCGGGTCGCTGGACTTCCTGAAGACCCTCTCGTCGCACCCCACGCTGCCGGCCTCGCGCGACAACCGCTGGCACGACCTCGGCCTCGTGAACGAGCCCTGCTTCCGCAAGGCCACGGGCCCCGACCCCAACCGCTTCGGCCTGTGGCTCGATGTCCGCGATCCCGCCTGTCCGGCCGACCCCTTCGCCGACACCACGAAGTATCCGGGCGTGAAGATCGGCGCCCGCGGGCGCTCGGTGGACGTCGGGTCCTACTACGGCGAGCCGTCGGGTGTGGTGGGCCTGCGCCTCTTCCCGAACCCGGACTTCGATGAGAAGGCGCGGAAGGCCTGGGACGCGGAGCGCTACTACCGCGACCCGTCCTACTACAACCGCCGCGACCTGGTCCGGCCGTACAGGGTCGGCATGTCGTGCGGGTTCTGCCACGTGGGGCCGAACCCGGTGAAGCCGCCGGTCGATCCCGAGAACCCGCGCTGGGCGGAGCTGGCGTCGAACGTGGGCGCGCAGTACTTCTGGTGGGACCGGGTCTTCGACTGGAAAGGACGCACCAACGGCCGCAGCTTCCTGAACCAGGCGCTGCGCACCTCGCTGCCCGGCACGCTCGACACGTCGCTCGTCTCCAGCGACAACATCAACAACCCGCGGACGATGAACGCGGTGTACTACCTCGGGCCGCGCATGGGCCTGGCCAAGCGGTTCGGCAAGGAACGGCTGGCCGGGGGCGAGCTGGACAACAGGCAGTTCAACGACTACTTCCCCGCGGACCATCCGCTCTCGCAGTTCTTCGAGAAGCCGGCCACCACCTGGACGCCGCGTGTGCTGAAGGACGGCTCCGACTCTGTGGGTGCGCTCGGCGCGCTCAACCGGGTGTACCTGAACATCGGCCTGTTCAGCGAGGAGTGGCTGCTCCACTTCCAGCCGCTCCTGGGCGGCCGGCCGATCACACCCATCAAGATCGCCGATGCCCAGAAGAACTCGGTGTACTGGCAGGCCTCCGAGCTGCAGACGCCGTACATGGCCGCCTTCTTCCTCTCGAGTACCGACCCGCACCTGCTGAAGGACGCGCCCGGCGGCGACCGCCACCTCACAGAGGCCGACGACCAGGTGGGCCGGGGCAAGGTGATATTCGCCGAGCGCTGCGCCCGCTGTCACTCGAGCAAGTTGCCGCCAATGCCGGCCGGCCTCGACCTCGAGAACTGCAACGGCAAGGACTATCTCTCCTGCTGGGACAAGTACTGGACCTGGACGAAGACCGATGCCTTCAAGGTGCCGATGCGCCAGATCACCCAGGAGACGGACTTCCTGAAGGACAACTACCTGTCCAACGAGCTGCGCGTCCCCTCGACACTGCTGCAGACCAACGTCTGCAGCCCGATTGCGACGAACGCCATCGCCGGCAACATCTGGGACAACTTCTCGTCGCAGTCCTACAAGGAGCTGCCGTCGGTCGGGACCGTCAAGCTGCGGCACCCGCTCAGCGGCGCGGAGTTCGACTATACGCTGCCCGGTGGCGGGCGCGGCTTCACCCGGCCCGCCTCGCTGGTGTCGATCTGGTCGACGGCGCCGTTCCTGCAGAACAACTCGGTGGGGCCGTTCAACCCGAGCCCGTCGGTCGAGGCCCGCATGGGGGTCTTCAACCGGTCCATCGAGCAGATGCTCTGGCCCGAGCGGCGCGAGATCGACCCGCTCTTCACGAAGCTGAACATCACCGGCCCCGGGGTGGGCCTGATCCAGCGCACCTCCGAGGACAGCTACATCAACGTGCCGCGCGGCTACATCCCTGATCGGGTCCGCCCGATCCTCGGGCTCGGCTCACGGCTGTTTCCGATGTTCTTCCGTGACGGCGAGGTGACGATCGGCCCGATCCCGAAGGGCACACCGGTGAGCCTCTTCACCAGCATGGATCTCACCGGCGCGGACCTGCCAGACGACCAGCGGCGCGCGCAGCAGAAGCGGCTCGTGGCCCTGCTCAAGCAGATCACACGCGAGCTGAAGCGCGGCACCGACATCTTCACGGACCGCAACATCATGGAGTCCATGCTCCAGATGAGCAAGTGCCCCGACCTCGTCATCAACAAGGGGCACTACTTCGGCACCAGCCTCTTCACCGAGGAACCAGGCCTGAGCGACGCCGAGAAGATGGACCTGATCGCGTTCCTCAAGCGCATGTAGAGAGACCACGCGTGAGCACACCCGAATCGACCCCTCGGCCTTCCACCTTCGACGCCGACTACATCGTGGTCGGCTCGGGCGCGGGCGGCGGCACGGTGGCCGCCCGCCTCGCGGAGTCCGGCTTCACGGTGCTGCTGCTCGAGGCCGGCGGCGACCCGCGCACCTCCATCGGCGACACGCCACAAAGGCCCCAGGTCAACACGCTGCCCGACGACTACGACGTCCCGGCCTTCCACGCCCTCTCGACCGAGAACTCCGGGCTCCGCTGGGACTTCTGGGTGCGGCACTACGCCGACGATGCGCAGCAGTTCCGGGATACGGCGTACCGGACGGAGCACGAGGGGAAGCCGGTGAACGGGGTTCTCTACCCACGTGCGGCCACCCTCGGCGGCTGCACGGCGCACAACGCCATGATCCTGGTCTACCCGCACAATGCGGACTGGAACCAGATCGCCGACCTGACAGGCGATCCCTCCTGGCGCGCCGAGCGGATGCGCGAGTACTTCGAGCGGATCGAGCGCTGCGATCACCGGCCCGACGAGCGGGCCGCCAGCCGGCTGGGCCTCAACCCGAGCCGTCACGGGTGGGATGGGTGGCTGCAGACCGAGGTGGCCCCCGCCGAGCCGGTCTTCAAGGACCGCAACATGCGCAAGGCGCTGCTCGAGTCGGCGAAGGCGGCCCTGCAGTCGCCCGCGATCGCGATCACCGATGCCGACCGACGCACCCGGCTCGAGAGCGCGCTCGACCCGAACGACTGGCGGGTCGTCGAGGACGATGCGATCGGCATCCGCTACACGCCGCTGACCACACGCAACCACCAGCGGGTCGGGTCGCGCGAGCGCGTGCGCGAGGTGGCGAAGGCACATCCGGCGCGGCTGCAGGTCCGGCTGAACGCCCTCGCGTCACGGGTGCTCTTCGACGACACGGGACGCGCCATCGGCGTCGAGTACCTCGAAGGTGAGTCGCTCTACGGCGCCCATCCGCGCCCTTCGTCCACGCCCGGCACGACGGTCCGCGCGTTTGCCGCCCGCGAGGTCATCCTCGCCGGCGGCGCCTTCAACACCCCGCAGCTGCTGATGCTGTCGGGCATCGGCCCTGCCGCCACGCTGGCGCAGCACGGCATTCCGGTGCGCGTGGCGCTCGAGGGGGTCGGCCGCAACCTGCAGGATCGCTACGAGGTGGCGGTCGTGAACCGCATGAACTTCGCGTCGTGGTCCGTGCTCGAGGGTGCCACCTTCACGCGCGAGGATGCGCAGTACAAGGAGTGGGCGAAGGATCGGAAGGGGGTCTACGCCAGCAACGGCGCCATCCTGTCCGTAATCGCCCGCTCGCGGCCGGGCGCCCCGTCGCCCGACCTGTTCCTCTATGCCCTGCTCGGCCGGTTCGAGGGCTACTTCCCCGGCTATTCCTCACTGCTGCGGGAGAACCCGAACTGCCTGACCTGGGTCGTGCTCAAGGCGCACACCAACAACACGGCCGGAGAGGTGACCATCCGCAGCGCCGACCCGCGCGTGCCGCCGGCCATCAATTTCCGGTACTTCAGCGAAGGCAACGACCCGCGCGGCGAAGACCTGAAGGCGGTGGCCGCCGGCGTTCGACTTGCGCGCTCGCTCGCGGCACCGCTGAAGGCCAGCGGCCTCATCAGGCGCGAAGAGGTGCCAGGTCCGGACGTGGACGACGAGCAGGTGGAAGACTTCGTTCGCGACCGTGCCTGGGGGCACCACGCCTCCTGCACCTGCCCGATCGGCCATCCCGATGCGGGCGGCGTCCTGACGACCGACTTCAAGGTGCACGGCGTGAGCGGGCTGCGCGTGGTCGACGCGTCGGCCTTCCCCCGCATCCCCGGCTTCTTCATCGTCAGTGCGGTGTACATGATTGGCGAGAAGGCGGCGGACGTGATCGCGGCGGAGGCTCGCGCCACCCAGCCCCTCGGCCCGGTGGCGTCGTCGCAGGCACACGGTCGGTACTGAACGGGAGACAACAGATGTCGATGTCCTTGCGCGCGGCCGCGCTGGCGGCCCTGCTGGCCAGCAGCGGCTGCTCCACCGTCAACGTGATCCGCGACAACAGCCGCGCCATTGCCGGCAGCACCGCGAGCATCACCGCCAACACGGCGGCCATCGAGAAGTCGACGGCCGGCACGACCGTGCTGGTGCCCGCGCTGGAGGGGGTGACCCGGCTCGAGGAGCCGATGAAGTCGCTCGCGCGCCTCGATCAACCGATGCGCGACGTGGCCGCGCTGTCGGGACCGATGGGGCGCGTCGCGGCGCTCGACCCCACGATGAAGTCGGTTGCGGAGCTCAGTGGGCCGATGACGCGCCTGGAGGCGCTGGGGCCGCGGCTCGAGTCGGTGGCGCGCCTCGGCGGTCCGATGACGCGCGTGGCCGACATGCGCGAGAGCCTCGAGGCGGTCGCCTCGCTGCGCGGGTCGCTCGATCAGGTGTCTGGCCTCGAGCCGCGTCTGGCGGCGGTGGCCGACCTGCGCGGCCCCATGGAGCAGCTGAGTGCGCTGCGGGCGCCGCTCGAGACGGTCGGATCGCTCGCCGGCCCCATGGGCCAGCTCGGACGGTTGACGGCCCTGCTGGACCGCCCGATGATGCTGTTCCTCCTCGCACTGGTCGGGCTGGCGGCCTGGGGCCTGGTCACCTTCGTGGCCGTGCGCATGGCCATCGTCAGCGCCCGCCGCGCCGACCCGGGTACCGTGCGAACGTAGACGGTCGGCCCTACTTCGGCTTCGTGCGGCTCACGAACTGCGCCACCTCGGGGTTGTTCGGGAACAGGTCGAGCAGGCGCACCGCGGTCGTCAACGCCGCCTTGTGGTCCTTCTCGCGCACCTGCATGTCCCACAGGCCGAACATCGCCTCGGCGTGGACGTAGAAGTCGTCGCGCTGCTCCACGACCTCGCGCATGACGGCCAGGGCGCGCTTGCGGTCCCCTCCGCCCAGCATCCACTCGGTCCCCCACGGCATGCGCGTGTCCACGATGTAGTCGATCCAGGCGCGCGCCACGCGGGCACGCTGGTGCATCGGTGCCCGCTCGAGCGCCGCATCCAGTGAGCGACGCGCCTCCCAGTACTCGTTCCAGCCCGTGCGCCGACCGAGCGTGCCAAGGTACAGCCAGACCCAGTTGAGGTTGATCTTCCCGAGGAAGAAGCGGGCGTCCGCGTCGTCGGGCCGTTCGGACACGGCCGCGCGCGCGGCGGCGCGCCCGGCCTCGAACTCCCGGGTGAAGTCGGCCATGAGGCGAGGGCAGGCCGCACAGGCCTTGTAGGCGCGGCCCCGGTCCTTGGCGTCGCCCATGGCACGCCGGATCTGGAAGAGGATGGCGGTCGTGCGCATCTCGTAGACGGCGAGGTCGCCGTCATGGATGGGCAGTTCCTGCGCCAGCGCAGCGGCCTCGGTGTAGCGACCGTTGTAGAAGTGGTCCTGCACTGTGTCCAGCCGCAGGAGCGTCCCGGGTGGTGCCGCGCACACGAGTGTCGGCGTGCCCGCCGCGAGCACCACCAGCACGACCACCGCACGCGTCAGCCCCCTCATGCGACACGCTCCTGCCTGACAATAGCAGGCATTCGAAGGCCGGGCATGGGTGCACCCGCAAAAAACCGTCGTGCGAGACGCGCGAGGGCGCGCGCCATCCGCGCCGACCGGGCAACCCGTGCGCTGTCGGTCGCAATCCCGGTGTTGGCGTACATCTGCCTGTAGAGCTTCGAAATCAGCACGAACGCTACGCGTCCTTTCAGCGAGCCCACCACGGCGGAGCGTCGCCACACCGCCGGCCAGCGGTAGAACTGGTCCCACGCACCCTGCGCACGTGCCCGGATCTCGTCGTGACTCATCGTGGGGTGCGGCGTGAAGAGCTTCGGCCGCCGGTCATTCGGGATGAGCCAGTGCCGCGCCAGGGGGATTCCGTCCACGGCTGTGGCCTGCTGCCCGGGTTGCGAAGCCCACGCCTCGAAATCCAGGGTGCCCGGGAACGGCGTCAGCAGGACGAACTGTGCGAAGGTCAGGCCCGCCCGATCCGCGAGGGCAACGGTGGCCTCGAACGTGTCGGGGCGATCGCTCGGGAGCCCGAAGATGAACGACCCGAGGACATGTACGCCGTGCTGGCGGAACGCGCGCAGCCGATCGACCAGCTGGTCGCCGGACAAGTTGAAGCCCTTGTAGACCGACTTGAGCCCTTCCGGCGTGACCGACTCCACGCCGATGAGCGCACCGCGAATCCGGGCGTCGCGCATCGCCTTGAGGAAGGCCGGATCCTCGGCCGCCTCCATCGTGATCTGGGTGAAGAAGACCATGTCGTCCGGCAGTCGCGACAGCGCAGCCATCAGGTCGAACCGTTCCTGCCGCAGGTCCTCGAGCGCCCGGAGCCTCGAGCCGTCGCGACGCCGCCGGGCCATCGCCAGGTCGTCGAGCGTCACCGGATAAAAGTTGTCGTCGGCCAGGGCAATGAAGCGGAACCCGCGCCGTCGCAGCTCGACGATCTCCGCGATGACGAGGTCGACCGCGCGCTGGCGGGGCTCCTGGCCGTCCGTGCGCCACACCGAGCAGAACGAACAGTGCTTCGGGCAGCCACGCACCGTCTGCACCGATGCCCACATGTAGCGGTCGGGTGGAAGCAGGTCCCATCGGGCAGGCACAAAGCGGTCGCCGCTGACCCGTCCTCCGTCGTACTGTCCATTGGGCGAGCCGGCTACGCAGTCGCGCACAACCTGGGGCCAGACGAGGTCTCCGTCTCCCTTGACCACGGCATGCGCGCCGCCCGCCTCGTGCGCTTCGTTCGGGAAGAGCGTCGCGTGAATGCCGCCAAAGACCACCCAGGCCCCGCGCTCCCTGGCCAGGCGGCCGATCTCGTATCCGCGCCTGGCGTTGCCCGTGTGGATGCCGATCCCGACCACATCGCCCGGCCGGATTGTCGACGGGTCGAGTGGCTCGAGCGTCTCGTCGACCAGGATCGGGTCGCCCCACTGGCGGCCGGACGCCGCCGCCAGCACGTACAGCCATCGTGGTGTGATCACCGCCACGCCGAACGAGATGTGGCTGGGATTCACGAGGTGGATTCGTGGCGTCATCGGCTCTCCGGGGACAAAGCATCCGCCGCCGCGTGCGCGCACGCGGGATGGACGCGGGGTTGTGCTGAGGACAGCGCGACGGGCGCTGCCGTGGACTAGAAGCGGTCCGAGACCGCCCGGGCGCCCCTGCTGAAGAACCGCCCGATGGACCGGCCTGCGGATGCCGACACCGCAGCCACCGCATTGCCGCCGTGCGCAGACCGCTCGCCGATGCCGCCCGTGCGCGTGAGCGGCTCGGCGCTTGCCGACATCAGCGGTGCGAGCGCCACCGGCAACGGCCGCGCCGCCAGCGCCGGGGCTCGATCCAGGTCGGTCACCAGCGGCGCCGCAGCGACGTGCTCGGCGTACACTAGCGGCCTCGGCTCCATGTCGGTCGCGGCCGCCGGTATCGGTGGCACCGGTGCCACGGTGGGCCGCGTCGTTGACGCCATCAGCAGCGAACGCGGCGGATCCGTCGGCCGGAAGCCCGGTGCCACACCGAGCGGCCTGGCGGGCACCGCCCCTGGCGGCAACTCGAACGGCGCGGTCGAGGCAATCGGCGGCAGCATCAAGGCCAGCGCCACGGCCAGGGCCGTTCCCGCCGCCGCAGACGTCGAGGCGAGCCACCGCACGACCGGGCGGACCGGCGCACACTCGACGATCCGTGACACGCGGGCGTGCAGGCCGGCGCCTCCGATCGAGGCGCCGGGAACCAGGGCGGGAATGCGGGTACGACCGCGCACGATCGTGCTGGCCGCCGCGGCCAGCGCCCGGGCGTAGCCGAGCGGCTCGCAGGTCTGGGCGACGACACGCTGATCGCACGCCGCCTCGCACTCGACGTCGATCTGGCGCGACACCAGGCGCACGGCCGGGTGCAGCCCGAAGATGGCGAGCAGCAGCCGCTGCAGCAGGCGGGTCCAGTCGTCATAGCGATCCAGGTGTGCCTGCTCGTGGCGCACGATCGCGTCGAGCTGCTCCCGATCGAGTGTGGAGACGAGCGCTCGCGACACCAGAATCGTCGGCCGGACGAAACCCACCGCACAGGCTCCGCTGATGTCGTCGGACACGGCCAGCGCGGCCCGGCGACGCCTGCCGGGCAACTGGACTGCAGCCGGCCAGTCCGGCACCGCCGCCACCGGCGTCGCGCGCCGTGCCAGGCGTCTGACGGTGAGCAGCCCAGTGGCGATCCGCAGCAGGCCGATGAGGATGATAAGGGCCCAGGCGGCTGCCAGCAGGCCGGGCGCGGGTATCTCGGGGAGGGTGAACAGCGATGCAGCGCCCGGGACGCCACCAGCCGCCACGCCGGCCGACGGGCCTGCGGAGGGAGCGCCACGAAACGGCGAGATCGGTATGAGCGGGCCGGCGATGACGGCCGCGAGGGTACCCCACCAGAGCCAGTGCCGCTCGGCGGCTGCCCCCTGCGGTACCAGCCTGACAATCAGGACCGCGACACCGGCGATCAGGCAGCCCGCGACGAGCCACTGCACGAGGAGGGACGTCATCGGCGCGTCCCCGGGCCGGGCTGCCGTTCGAGGAGCGCCTTGACGCGATCGAGTTCCTCGGCGTCGATGTCCTCATGGCCGAGCAGGTCCATCACCAGTTCCTCGCGCGAGCCGTTGAAGAAGCGGGAGAGCACCTGGGAGAGCGCACCGCGCCGCGCCTGCTGCCGATCCACGACAGCCGAGTAGACGAACGCGCGTCCGTCTTTCTCGTGCGACACGTAGCCCTTCTTCTCGAGGATGCGAAGGATGGTGAGGACCGAGTTGTAGGCAGGACGGGTCGGGCCGGCCATCTGCTCGACGACCTCGCCGACCGTGGACCCGGGGTGATCCCAGAGCACGTGCATGATGCGGTGCTCGGCATCCGTCAGTGCCGCCGAGCGTGTGCGTCCAGCCATGATCGGGACGATACGCCCCGCTCCGGCACGTGTCAACTAATTAATTAATAGTTGGCCAGGGCTGCGCCACCTGCCGGCGCGCCCTGGCGCGTGTGTCAGCGTCCGTACAGCGCGGTCATCGTGGCCGACGCGATCGTCCCGCCGTTGATCGTGAAACCGGCGAGCGCCTGCGTGGCGTTGGGCGGCAGGTCGATCTTCTCTGCCTTCAGTGCGTAGAGCGTGAAGACATAGCGGTGCGGCTTGTCACCAGCCGGCGGACAGGGTCCGCCGTACCCCGCCGCGCCGAACGATGTCGCCGCCTGCGCGGCGCCAGCGGGCAGCGCGCCCCCCTGGCTGCCCGCGCCCTTCGCCAGCCCGGTGGCCGTGGCGGGGATGTTGTAGACGATCCAGTGCGTGAAGCCACCCACGCCTGTCGGTGCATCGGGGTCGTGCATGATGAGCGCGAAGCTGCGCGTGCCGGACGGCGCCCCGCTCCACGACAGCGCCGGCGAGATGTTCGCGCCCGTGCACCCGAACCCGTTGAACGTCTGCTCCACCTTGATGGTGGCGCCCTCGGCAACATCGGTGCTCGTGAGCCGGAACGCGCCCTGCGCGTACACCTCACCCGAGCTGAAGACCGCGGCGGCAGCCAGCGCGGTCAGGACGAATCGTGTCATGAGAACCTCCAGTGCATGATGGGGCGTGTTGCCCGCGATCCTCTCATGCTAACGTGACCACCATGAACCAGTTGATGCTCCGCGCCGTGCTCACGGCGTGCCTGGCCCTCGCCGGCGTGGCCACGGCCCGCGCACAGAACGATGAGTGGACCCGCCCGACCGCGCCAGTCCGCCTGATTGGCAACATCTATTGGGTCGGCACCTACGACCTCTCCACCTATCTCATCACCACGCCGCAGGGGCACATCCTGATCAACACGGGGCTGGCGTCGACCGTGCCGGAGATCCGGAAGGCGGTGGAACAGCTCGGGTTCAGGATGTCGGACGTCAAGATCCTCACTGCCACGCACGGCCATTACGACCACGCCGCCGGCATGGCGGAGCTGAAGCGGATGACCGGGGCGCGCCTGGTGGTGAACGAGCGCGATCGCGACCTCTTCGAAACCGGTGGAAAGGCCGACTTCCGCTTCGGCAGCGACCCGGGCGCCATGTTCGAGCCGACGCGCGTGGACGGGACGTTCAAGGATGGCGACACCCTGTCGCTCGGCGGCACGGCGCTCACCGTCCACCTCCACGCCGGGCACACGAAGGGCGCCACCACGTTCACGACCACCGTCGTGGAGAACGGCAAGAGCTACCGCGTGGCCATCGCCAACATGGGGTCCATCAACCCGGGTGTCACGATGAGGGGGATGCCCGGTTATCCGGACATCGGCCAGGACTACGCCAACACCTTCCGCGCCCAGAAGGACCTGCCGGTCGACGTGTTCCTCGCCTCTCACGCGTCCCAGTTCAAGCTGCACGAGAAGCACAAACCGGGCGACAGCTACAATCCCGAGCGCTTCGTCGATCCGAAGGGGTACATGGCCGAAGTGCTGCGGCTCGAGAAGCTGTACCTCGATCAGGTCGCGCGCGAGCGCACGGGACGCTAGTCGCGTCGGCCGACCACTACGGGACCGCTCGACCGAAGTCGAGCACCTCGATAGGGGCCGACCGGCTGACCGACGCCGGCTCACCGAGCCGCTCACGCAGCCGTTCCTCGACCGTCGCGCGGGTCACGGCGAGGCGCGGGTCGAGCGATACGTCAGGCGCCATGAGCAGGACAGCCCGGACCGGCCCTCCGGCCGCCGCCAGCGCCTCGAGAGCCGGCAGCAGCGCCTCGACCCTCAGCGCACCATCGATCCGCACGACCAGCGACGCCGCAGGCAGACCGGATCGGAGTCCATCGGGACGCGCGAACGGCGGAACCGCCCCGTCCTGAACGGGCACGAGCCGCTGCCGGTCGCTCGCGGACAGCTGCTCACCCAGCGGCCAGGCGGCGTACGCCGGCACGACCACGATGGGCGAGGTCGACGCAGGCGCGAGCGCCGAGGCGACCTGGTCCCACGGCTCGATCGGACGCTGCGCATCGAGCACCATCCACCGCGCTCCCAGCACGGTCGACACCGCCACGACAGCCGACGCGGCCGCAGCGCGGCTCCGACCAGGACGCAGGCAACCGACCGCTGCCCCCACGGACATCAACAGACCGAGCACACCGGGCAGGAGGGTGCGAGGCCACCACACGGGTCCCCCCACCACCGACGCCGCAGCGAGGCCACCCAGGTACACGAGCGACGCCATGAGCGGCGCCGTCCAGATCGCACGCCGCTCGGCAACGACCAACGTGCCTGCTGCCGCGACGATGAGGCCGAGGGTCACCACGCGGATCGGGATCGAGGCCTCGACTCCCGGCGGCGCGGCACCCACCACCTCCATGGCGCTGCGCCAGGCGAGGTCCCAGCCGAGCGTCGGCATCCACCAGTCATCCAGCACATGCCGAAGCAGTCGGTGCTGCAGCATGGCCATGAGCCCCCATGCCGCACCGGCGATGCCGAAGGCCGGCCGGGGCAGGCGCCTGAGCGATCGGCGCTCCTGGGCCGCAAGGAGGAAGGCTGCAGCCGCCGGGATCATCAGCACCGCCGCCATGTGGGTCGAGCACGCCAGTGTGAGCGCGCCGGCAAACCACCACCGGTCGGCGGGTCGGTGCGGCTCGCGCTGGAATCGCCACGCCGCGGCGTAGGTGGCCACCACCGCACACATCAGGACCGAATATGCGCGCAGTTCCGCCGAGTAGCGGAGCATCAGGGGCGAGGTGGCGACGAGCAGCCCGGCACAGAGGGCGCCCACGCGCGAGACCGGCCAGATCCACCACTGTGCGAGCGCCACCGTGGCCGTGCCGAAGACCCAGGGCAGGCCACGAAGCCAGTACACATCGGTCGATGGTGCGGCCCAGGCCGTGAACAGCGCGGGAAAGAGCGGTGGCGCGCCGTCCGCCGCGAGCACGCGCAGCCACTCGCCCAGCGTGCCCACCGCCGCGAACCTGAGTGTCGAGGCTTCGTCCAGCCAGACTGGCCGACCGAGGGCGGCAGCCCTGAGCCCGCCGGCCACCATCACGATGATCAGCGGAAGGCACCGCACGAGCCGGCCCCGTGCGTCCTGGCCGGGCCGTTCCGGCGACGGGAGGTCCATGATGGGTGGGCTATAATCCCAGCTCGTCGGGCGACCACGCAAGCATGACGGGTCCGGCCCGCCATTCCCCAATTCACCGTGCCAGCCGAACTCACGCTCAACCCTGACGTGGTGTGCAGTGCCCTGCCTGAGGGTGGCGTGCTCCTCCATCTCGAAACCAAGCAGTACTTTGCCCTGAATGCCACCGGCCTGCTGGTCTGGCAGTTCCTCGAGGACGGCGGTACGATCGCCGACCTGCGGGCCGGGCTCCGAGACGACGAGGTCGCCGACGTCGAGGCGTTCGCCGGCACACTCGTGAGCCACGGGCTGGCCGGCTACGATGGGGCGCACACGGCCGGCAGCACCAGCCCTGTTCCTGCACTGCTCCGTCCCTCGGCCTGGCAGCCCCCGTCGGTCACGCCGCATGGGCGGCCGCTGGCGCAGGTCATCCTGTCGCCGTTCGATCCGACCGTACCGATTCCGGAGTGAGGCCGGTCTGCCGTGGTCTTCACGCTGCCGTGGTTGCGGATGGCCATTCCGGACCCGTCCCCGGCTCTCGTCCATCAGGTGCGCCGCGGGCTGGCCAAGTTCGTCGCCAGCGACCTCCCGCCGGTCGTCACCCTGACAACGGACGCCACGTGCGATGACGTCGGCGCGCCCGCCGAGGCGCGCGAGATCCGGGAACGCGCGACGCTGCGCTACCAGTTCGTGGATGGGATCGACACGACACGTCCTGCCGCATTCGCGACGGCGGACGGGTCGGTGGCCACGGTCGATCTGGACGGCGGCCGGCTTCAGCTGAGGCTGAACCGCGCCGTCTTCGATGCGCCGTACTCGACGTGGGCAGACCTGCTCGCGGCCCCGCTCGCCGCAGCCTGGCGTCATCACGGGTGCTTTCCGCTCCACGCGGCAGCCGTCAGCCTTCCCGACGTGGGCACCGTCCTGATCGTCGGCGCCTCGGGATCCGGCAAGACCACCACCGCGCTCGCACTGGCCAGTGGCGGCGGCACATGGCGGGCCGACGACAAGGTGCTGTTGCGGACGTGCGATGGACGCCTCACCGCGGCAAGCCTCTACGCGAACACCAACCTGGCCCCGGCCACGATCGATGCGCACGCGCGCCTGCACGCCCTGCGGCACCGTGCACCGATCGACGAGACCAACGACAAGCGCCCCTGCCTGCTGGCAGACCTCGGGCAGGCAGTGGACCTCTCGCCCTTCGAACCGGCGCTCGTGATCTTCCCCACCCAGGTTGCCCGGGCAACCTCGAGGATGCAGCCGCTCGAACCGCTCGACGCGCTGCTCCGGCTCACGGCACAGAGCCCATCCGGCGGGGCACGGGCAGTCATCCGGCAGCAGCACCAGCAGCTCCTCGCCCTGGCCGGCACGCTGCCGGCGTTCGTGCTCGAGGCAGGCCGGGACGTGCTCGTCGACCCCGTGGGATTCACGGCGCGAACGGTCGCGCAGGCGCTGGTGCCGGGCACACACGTGGCGCCATGAGCGTCGAGTTCTCGGTGGTGATCCCCGTGCTCGACATGGCCGACTCCATCGGTCCGTGCCTCGATGCACTCCTCCGCCAGAGCCTGCCTGCCGATCGATTCGAGATCCTGGTCGTGGACAACGGCTCGTCCGACGGCACACCCGACGTCGTCCGCCGCTACCCCGTGCGGCTGCTCCACGAGCCGGTGGCCGGCGCGTGCAATGCGAGGAACCGCGGGATCCGGGAAGCCAGCGGTACCTTCATCGCAATGACCGATGCGGACTGCGTCCCGTCGCGCTGCTGGCTGGCGAGCCTGGCGCAGGCGTCCGCACGCGGCGATCACGACATCATCGCCGGTCCACTCGCGGTGCTCGACCCCGACGCGTCACTCTTCTCGCGGTACTCCGCCACGATCGGGCAGTACAACCCCGAACGAACGCTCGCGCACCCGTCGTTTCCCTATGCCGTCACCGGGAACGTCTGCATCCGGCGAGGACTGTTCGACGAGGTCGGACTGCTGAATCCCTCGTTCCCGACATATGACGGAGCCGAGTTCTTCTGGAGAGCCGCGCAGCGCGGCCCGCTCCGGGCCACCGTCGCCCGCCGGGCCCTGGTCTTCTATCGCACCCGTTCGTCGCTCGGCGCCTTCCTCCGGCAGAACTTCGGCTACGGCCTCGGCACCGGTCGGCTCATGCGACACGCGTCGTCGGAGAACCGCGCGGCCCTGAGCCGGGCGGCCGTGCGCCTCTGGCGGTCGCGCCTGGCCGACGCCTCCACCTTCCTTCGCGCGCTGCCGGCCAGTCGGTCCGTTCCGCTCGCACTGCTGCACGCGCTCCGCGAGACGGCCGTGACAGCAGGGGTCCTCACGGCGGTGCTCGGAGGGCATCCTTGACTGGCGTGGGCGCGCGACTGGCGCACCTGCCCGCCGCGGTCGCCCGCGCACGACGACGCATCCGCACCCCGGGCGAGTTCGTGCTGCTCGCGCGCGTGCTCGCGGTCATGCTGGTTCTCCCGCTGCTGCTGAGACTGGAGACCCGGTCGATGCTGCGGTGGCTGGGACGCCTCGGTCGCATCGTCACCCTCGGCCTCCGCCATTCGAACGCCGACGTCGTTCGCATGGTGCGTTCGTGCGGCGGCCTGCACTGGTGGGCGCTGCAGGACAACTGCGTGGCACAGGGGTTGACGCTCTTTGCGCTCCTCGACCGCCGGCCCGATCCGCTCCACGTGGTCTTCGGCGTGGAAACCACCACCACGGCCGACGGTCAGGTGTCCCTCGGCCGACGGCACATCTGGCTGGAGCGGGACGGGACCGTCGTCTTCGAGCGCGAGCCCCTCGACACCGGGCGATACGTGGTGCAGTACCGCCATGCGCCGGCGGCGTCGACGCGAGGTGCGGACGGCCGTGCGGCGTACGTGCGGGTGCTCGGCCTGTCGAGCGCCTCGGCAGCCGTGGCGACGCTGGCGACACTCGTTCGCACGAAGGTCATCGCCGTCGCACTCGGTCCGGCCGGACTGGCGGTGGCCGGCCAGCTCTCACAGGCGCTGCTGGTCATCGGATGGGTGAGTTCGCTCGGCGGCGGCCCCGGCACCACGCGGCTGCTCTCGGAATCGATGCCACGAGCGGACGGCAGCCACGCGGCTCTCGCTGCGCGGACATCGGCGGTGGTGCTGGCCGCCACGGCAACCGTACTCAGCGTTGCAGCGCTGCTGTTCGCGCCCGCAGGAGCCACCTGGCTGTTCGGCGACACCGGCAGCGCGGGATGGGTACGGTGGCTTGCGGTGGCCGTCCCGTGTGCGGGCGTCACGAGCCTGGCGACGGCGATGCTCAGGGGCGAGGGGCGGGCCGATCGGATCGCGCTCGGCCAGGCGGTGGCTGCGATCGTGACCGTGCCGGCGGCGGTCATCCTCGTCGGCTCGGGGAGGCTCGACCGGCTGCCCCTGTTGTTCGTGACCATCGCAGCGGTGCAGGCGATGGCCCTGGCCCTTGCGGCGGCGCCGGCGCTGCGATGGTTCCGGTCCCCGGGCCGCTGGTTCCGCGCGAGCGTGGCCCGCGGCATTGCGGGATACGGCCTGGCCAATGCCGCCATGGGGATTGCCACGGCGGCAGCGGGACTGGTCATCGGCCGCACCTACCTCCGGGAGGGGCTCACCGCCGAGGCGGGCGAGATCGCGGCACTTGCCTGGTTCGGCGAGCCGCTGGCCAGCATCCTGGTCTCCGGACTGATGGCATCCACCTTTCCGGCCTACTGCGCCACCGCGGGCCGGACCGCCGAGCGTGTCCTGTCGAACGCCCTTCAGGTATTCGTCCCGGCGGTGTCGCTGGCGCTCGGTGGCGCGGGCCTGTTCGCCGCCCCACTCCTCTGGCTCCTCTTCGGCGGGGAGTTCCGGACGCTGGCCGGCCTGCTGCCGCTTCAGCTCCTTGCCACCTACCTGCGCTGCATGAACGTCATGCTCGGCCTGCCGCTGCTCGCGCGCGGGCACGTCGTCGTGCTCACGCTGCTGCACGTCACATCGATGACCGTGGGAACACTTGGCGCCACCGCCACGCTCGGCGGCGGCAGCACCTACGTATGGGCCTGGCTCGGTGCCGCCACGCTGCAGTTGCTGACCCTGCTCACGGTGCTCCGTCTGGTTGGCCTCTCGCCGAGGCGGGCCGATCTCGCGTGGCTCGGTGCGGGATTCGTGCCCCTCCTGGTCCTGGCAGGCCGCTGAATGCGGATTCTCCACGTCAACCACGTGCTGCCGGTGGAGCCGCTCGACGGTGGCCGGCTCCGCAAGCACCAGCAGATCGATGCGCTGTCGACCCACCACGAGGTGACCGTCATCGGACGCTCGACCGACGCCGCCGCACTCGATGCGCTGGTGCGGTCGCACCCGACGTGGCGCCTGCGCCCCGTGGCCGAACCGGCAGACGCGATGCGAAACCCGGTGCCCGCGGCGGTGCGCGAGCTTGTCGCCCGGGAACGGTTCGACGTGGTGCTGGTATCGGGCGTCGGTCAGTGGCCGGGGGAACGTGCGCTCCGGGATATGCACGTGGTTCTGGACGTCGACTCCCTCGACGGCACCATCCTCGGTCGCATGCGGGAGACCGGCGAGTCGCAGGTGTCAGAGTTCGAGGTGGCCGCCACCGAGGCCCTCACGAGGTCGGTCTGCGAGCGGGCCGACCTCGTGCTGGCCTGCTCCGAGGTGGACCGCCGGCAGATTCACGCGCTCACGCCGAACGCGCGCGTGGAGGTGCTGCCCAACGGCGTTGACCCGCACCGGTTCGATGACCTTGGTCCGCCCCCGCGCGATCCCGTCGTGACGTTCACGGGCTTCCTCGCGTACTGGCCGAACGCCGACGCGTGCCGCTACCTGGCCACCGCCATCCTGCCACTGCTGCGAGAGCAGGTGCCGGACGTCCAGGTCCGGCTGGTCGGTCGCCTGCCGCCGGAGATGGTGGTCGATCTCGGGGCACTCGCCGGTGTGGAAGTCCGTGCGGATGTTCCCGATATCCGGCCGTGGCTCGCACAGTCGCGGGTCATGGTCGCGCCCATCCGCGCGGGCAGCGGCACGCGCCTGAAGATCCTCGAAGCCTTCGCGGCGGGGCGTCCCGTGGTGTCGACCAGCATCGGATGCGAGGGGCTCGACGTGGTGCACGAGGAGCACCTGCTGATCGCCGACACGCCGGCGGCATTTGCGTCGGCCGTCGCACGCCTGCTGGCTGACGCGGCGCTGGCTGGGCGGATCGCGGCAGGCGCCAGGCACCTGCTCCTGCAGCACTACGACCGGGCGGCACTGGCCGACCGGTTGCGGGCCTGTGTCACCAGACTGGCCGATTCGCCCCGCCGCACGCCTCGAGGAGGACGCGGGCAGTGACGCTCTCCCCTCCCACCATTCCGGCCATCGCCGACGCCCTTCTCGACCCGGCGGCCCATGCATCGACGCTCTCCGCAGTCCGGTCGACCCTCGAACGTGGCGACCGGGAGGCTGCGGTACTGTGGCGTGCCCTTGACCGCAGCGGGCTGCTTCCGCTCGCGGCACATCGCATGGTGGGCGTCGGCGCCGACCGGTCGTCACGCCTTCACGATGCCCTGCAGTCGGCAGTCGACGTGAACCGCCTCAGGAACGCCGTGCTGCGCAAGTCGGCGATTGAGGCCACCCGAGCGCTGACAAGGGCGGGCATCCGCACCATGTGGCTCAAGGGGATCTGGCTTGCCCATGCGATGTACGAACATCCAGGCCTGCGGATGATGTCGGACATCGACCTGCTCGTACCCGAGGGCTCGCGACGTGAAGCCGCGGCCGCTCTCAGGACGCTGGGCTACGAACCGGCAGCAGGCGCACGGGACGGGGATGGTGCACCCGAGGGAAGCGGGTCGGAGACACTGTCGAGGCGCACGGCGGTGCCGGGGGGAGACGCAGTCACGATCGACCTGCACGATCGCCTGCAGGTACACCGGGCGCAGGCCTGGTCGAGTACGACACTCTGGGACAGCGCGCGCGTGATGCGCGCCGGAGGGGTCGAGGTGCTCGTGCCGTCGGCGGAGGCGGGACTGGTGTACCTCGCCGTGCACCTGATGAAGCACGGCTACGACCTGCGCCACGCAGCCGTGGCCACCTGCGACGCGTATCACGTGCTCCGCGCGGCGGGCGAGGCATTGGACCGATCGTGGCTGGGCCGGCAGGCAGCCGCTCCCGGCCACGCCGTGGCGCTGCACCTGCTGCTGGCCAGAATCCGGAGGCCCCCTTCGGCTGCGGCCGCCGACCTGAAGCGCCTCGTGTCAGAGCGCGTCGATGCGCAGGGACTCCGTCGGCAGGCTGACGCGTTGTTGCGCCAGGCGGAGGCCCTCGAGCTCAGTGCGACAGACGACTTCTCGCTCTTCGAACTTGGTGACCGGCTGGCCAGCGGATCCGCGGGGCGGCTGCTGCTCGACGGTGTGACACGATGGCGGCGCCGGACGGGCGGGCACGCCCGCCAGCCCGGCAGCCCCGGCCTGTTGACGCGACTCTGGCGAGCCAACTGGCGCTATGCCTACGTCACTTTCCTGGCAGGCCGGCTGCACGCGCGCGCCGGAGAGGCCGCTACTCCTTCTTGACCGTCGCCTCGACCTCGACCGGAAGGCCGAGTTCGGTCTTCAGGGTCATGTAGACCTTGTCGCCTTCCTTCAGCTCCTTCTTCAGGTCCGACAGGAAGATGTGCACGCCCTTCGGCGTGAGGTAGGCAGCCTCATAGGCTGGCACCGTCACGTCCTCCTGGACGGCGTTGCCCTTGCTGGCGTCGCGGAACTCGATCTTCCCGGCCGCATCGGACGTGCCCGAGACGAGGTAGATCGCGTACATCCCCGGGTTGTTCACCGTCACGAACGCCGTGGTGCTCTTCGCACCGGCCTCCGGCAGCTTCACCCACGCATCTGCCGTCGTGATCGGCTTGTCCTGCGCCGCCACCAGTCCAGCTCCGAGCAGCACCAGTGCCGCCGCCAGCAGACCCTTCCGCATCCGATTCACCACGTTCCTCATCTCCACTCCGTTTTCCTGCGCCGCACACCCGGCGGGCGCCCAATACTGTATCGCGGAGGTGGCCCACCGGGAACCCCGGGCACTCCGGCCGCCGGGACCGTGGTCCGCCGCTCTCCTGTCCCCACGCCCAGCAGGGCCCCCTGGGTCCCCTGCAGGCCGACCGCGCCCATCCGCACCGGGGCGTTCTGGACGACAATACGACCTGATGAGCCACTCGCCCAACTCGGAGCAGCTCGCCGCGGCGATCAGCTGGGTCGGCCTCGCCCTGCTGGCCTACCTGCTGTACCTGGTGGTGCACCCGTTCCTCGTGCCGCTCGGCTGGGCCTGCGTGCTGGCGGTGCTCATCTACCCGGCGCATGCGAAGCTCTCGACGCGGATCGGTGCGGGCCGATCGGCCGGCGTCGTCACGCTGGTTGCGGCGGTCGTCCTGATTGCACCCGCCATTGCGCTCACCAACGCGTTCGCCCGCGAGATGGTCGGCATCGCACAGGTCATCCAGGCCTCACTGGCCGACGGTGCCACCACGCAGGTCGAGCGGGCCTGGGCGCTGGTCACCGAGCGGGTTCCCTACGTGTCGCGGATCGACATCCGATCGATGGGAGTCAGCGCCGTGCAGCGTGTGGCCACGTTCCTGATGTCGCAGTCCGGCTCGATCGTCACGAACATCGCCGTGTTCTTCGTCGACCTGGTGCTCGCGATCTTCGCCACCTTCTTCCTGCTGCGCGATGCCGACGCCATCATGCGCGCCGTGCGACGGCTCATCCCCATGGCGCCCACGGCCCGGGAGGCCTTCATCACCAGGACCGGCGACCTGATTGCCGCCGGCGTCACCTCGTCAGTCATCGTCGCCACCCTGCAGGGGCTGCTCGGTGGCATCGCATTCGCGGTGGTCGGGCTGTCGGCCCCGGTGTTCTGGGGCGTGGTGATGGGGTTTGCCTGCCTGCTGCCCTTTGGCGCCGCCATCGTGTGGCTGCCGGCGTCGGTGCTCCTGGCGCTGTCAGGCGCCTACACCAAGGCGTTGGTCCTGGCTGGCCTCGGTGCAGGCGTGGTGAGCATGGTGGACAACATCGTGCGCCCGCTGCTCCTGAGCGGACGCGTGCAGATGAACGGCCTGGTGATCTTCGTGAGCCTGCTGGGCGGCCTGAACGTCTTCGGCCTCCTGGGCATCGTGCTCGGACCGCTCGTCGTGGTCACCGCACTGGCCCTCGTCACCAGCTATGTGGAGACGGTCTCCGAGCAGCAGCCGACCAGCTAGGTTCACCCGACCACACTAGGCGAGCGCCGTGCTGAACAGGGCCAGCAGGCGGCTCCAGGCCCGCTCGGCCTGCGCCTGGTTGTAGACCGCGGAGTCCGGCACCGTCCAGCCGTGCGCCGCCCCGGTGTACACCTCGATCTCTGCCGGGAGGTTCGCCTTCGCGAACGTCTCCTTCAGCACCGTCTTCGCCTCAGGGTCGCGCTGGTCGTCGTTCTCGGCCACCGCGTGGAGGAACTGCGCCTTCATGGTGGGCACGAGCAGGTGCGGACTGTCCGGATTCTTCGTGACGAGGCCACCGCCGTGGAACGTGGCGCCCGCGCCAATACGTCCAGGCACGGCCGCCGCGGTGCGCATCACGATGGGACCACCCATGCAGTAGCCCGTGGTGCCAACCTTCCGCGCCTTGTTCACCGCGGCCTGGCTGTCGAGCCACGCGACGAACGCCTTTGCATCCGTCGTGTGGGTCGTGGCGTTGAGCGCTCCGGCCAGCGGCATCACGATGTCGCGGGTCGCCTGGTCGGCGAAGTTGGCGCCCGCAGGCACCACGGGCGCCCTCTTCTGTCGGTAGAACGGATTGACCACGAGCACCGCATAGCCCGACTCCGCGAGCCGCTTCCCCATCTGCCGGAACGCCGGCCGCAGCCCGAGGATGTCCGGCCATACGACGACGCCAGGATAGCTGCCGCTGGCGGGGTGGACGAAGTAACAGTCGGCGGACCCGTCGGGCGTCGTGACCACCACGTCCGACTCCTTCACGTCGAGCGCGTCGGCCGCTCGCGGCAGCAGCATCGCCATGCCCAGGCCGGCCGAGAGGGCGCCGAACTGGCGGCGGCTCATCGTGGCGTTCATGTACTTCGCGAGGTCCTCTTCGAAATGTTCATCGCACATGTGCGTCTCTCCTCCGTCACGGGTGGCACCAGGATCAGGCCGGGCGGACATTCTAGGCCAGACCGCGTCGCGGCACGGACGAGCCAGGGCCGCGGCCCACGCTTCCACATTCCGGGCGGGGCCGGGGGCGGTCCGGTGTATCGTGCGGCGGCAGGCGATGCAGCACCAGCAGCAGGCAGGGGAACCGGTCACGGTGGCGGCGCTGCGCGGGCAAACGGTACCGACGCCTGGGTCGCAGCGCCTGCAGGGTATCGATGCCGTGCGCGGCCTCGTCATGGTCGTGATGGCGCTCGACCACGTCCGCGACATGCTGCACCGCGGTGCCATCACCGGCTCGCCCACTGACCTGGCCACGACGACGCCCCTGCTCTTCTTCACGAGGTGGATCACCCACTTCTGTGCGCCGCTGTTCATGCTGACGGCCGGCATCGGCGCGTACCTCTGGTGGCGCGACGGGCACAGCCGGCGTGAGCTGTCGTGGTTCCTGGCCACGCGCGGCCTGTGGCTGGTGGTGCTCGAACTGACGGTGATGCGGTTCGCCTACAACTTCACCGTGTCGGCGCAGTATCCGCTGATGCTGCTGGTCCTGTGGGCGCTCGGTCTGTCCATGCTCGCGCTGGCCGCAGTGGCCTGGATGCCGGTGCCGGTGATCGGCGGACTGAGCCTCGCGACCATCGTGCTTCACAACCTGCTCGATCCAATCCGCGCACGACAGTTGGGCGATCTCGCGGGTGTGTGGAACCTCCTGCACGAAGTGGGGGCCTTCCCCATCGCGGGCACTGTGGCCATCGTCGGCTATCCGCTGGTGCCCTGGGTGGCCGTGATGGCCCTCGGCTTTGCCCTGGGCCCGCTGTTCGCGCGGCGCTCGGAGGCTCGGCAGCGAACCCTCCTCGCCGGTGGTCTTGGCGCCGTGCTGGCGTTCGTCGCGCTGCGGGGGCTGGCGTCCTACGGCGACCCGGTGCGATGGGTGCAGATGCACTCGGCGGCCTACACGGCGATGGCGTTCATCAACACCACCAAGTACCCGCCGTCCCTGGCGTTCCTGCTGATGACGCTCGGACCGGGGCTCCTGCTCCTGGCGTGGTTCGAGCGCCTGCATCTGGCACCCACGCACCCGCTGGTGGTGCTCGGGCGCGTGCCGCTGTTCTACTTCGTCGCGCACTTCTACGCGGCGCACGCCACGGCTGCCCTGCTGGCGCTCGTCCGCTACGGGTCTGCGGCCTGGTCGTTCATCTTCCACCCGGTGCCGACGATGGGCGGGCCGGCAGCGCTGTATCCGCGCGACTTCGGTTACGACCTGTGGGTCACCTACCTCGCGTGGGCCGGCATCGTGGTCGCGCTCTACCCCGCCTGCCGCTGGTTCGCCGGGGTGAAGGCGCGCCGCCGCGACTGGTGGCTCCGCTACCTCTGAAGACGCTGGGGCTGCACGAACGCGCCGTTTCCAGCCACGTCCCACACCGCAAACCGGACCCACTTCTTCCCGGCGGCGGCAATCGGGATCGAGAAGTGATGCGAGCCGCTGGCCGGCAGCCCGGTTACGTCTACGAACTGTCGTTCGACGCGCTCGCCGTCGCCCCACACGACTTCGGCGATGCCCAGCGGGAAGGTCCACTCCACATCGGCCTCGACCGTCAGGTTCAGCCCCGTTCCCTTCACTTCGTAGCCCGGGATGAGCACCTCGCCGGAAGTAACGAAGTAGTCGCCCTTCATCAGCCTGTCCACCAGCGGGCTCACATCGTCCGGGGAAGGAAGCGTGGGCATCTTCACGTAGGTGACCGGCGAGCTGGCGTAGATGTCGTCGCCCGGCTGCTGATGGCGCACTTCCGAGATGGAGAGCGCCTGCTTGAGCGGCGTGCCCGTGTCCACCAGCCAGTTGGCCATGTCGTCCAGCAGCGTGAGGCAACGGTACTCACAGAGGCGCGCCTCCGAGCGATCGAGCCCCATGCCCCAGCGGAAGCCGATGCCCTGGTAGTGCGGGTCGCTGAAGAACGGCAGGTGCCGGATGGCATCCGGGAATCCGGTTGAGCCCTTGGTACGCGGGTGCGGCATGGTGATGAGCACGTTCTCGCGACGTGCCATCTCCATCAGGTCTGCAGCGCCGTTGAGGTGATACACGGTGCCGTACTTCGGATGCGTGGTCGTCAGCGGATCGTTGGGGCCGCGGCCCGCCTCCCAATACACGGGGCGCGAGAAGATCAGGTCGGTGTGCCCACCGAGCGGACTGCCGTAGTACTCCTGCGCGGGCAGCACGAGGAAGTTCGTGTCCGAGTGGCGCTTCGCCCCCTCGATCGAGTTGAAGCGGATCTCCAGTTCGTCGACGCGGGGACGGGTCGATGCACCGGCCGCCTGGGGCGGGGCCGCCTTCACTGGCGGGAAGCCGGGCAGGAACGCGCCTTCGGGCACGTTCTCGACGCCGAGCCCCACCGAGTCGACCTGCGACACGATGTTGATGCCCAGCGCCTTCAGGGCCACGAGGTCCGGGATCTCCGCGTCGAGGCTGCGTGCATCGCGCAGACGTCGGCCGAGATCCATGTGGTAGTGGTGGTTCATCACCTGATAGCCGCTCAGCGGCTTGTACCGGTCGTTGTGGGTGAAGGTCGCGGCGCGCTCGAAGGTGGCTTCTGCCGTGTCTGCGCTCGGATAGAGGAACACGGTCATCCGCTGTTCGGTGCCGGGCCTGGCGCTGTAGAGCGCGAAGTTCGCCGGATTCTCCGATTCGTGTTCCTGCTCGGCCTGGCGGATGCCGATCGAGAACGCCCGGTCCGAATCCTTGCGGTAGTAGTTGTAGCCGAGGTTGATCGCGATCTCGCGCGCCCAGAAGAACGTGTGAGGGGGCGGAAACACGGCGATGGCGCCCGCGCGTCCGCTCTCGGCGACGACGATCCGCTGGCTGGCGGTCAGCGGCACCTCGCCGTCGTTCGGTGCTCCACCGAACCGGTATTCCTGCCACGCACTGGCAATGTCCTTCCAGACCACCCGCGCGCCGGTGGTGGACAGGCCCTGCAGTCCGGAGTGGTACTTGAAGGCCACCCACGGCGTGGCGGTGGTGGCGCGTATCTCCTGCTGAATGAGGTTGGTCCCCTTGAAGAACGTGTAGCGCAGGGAGCCCGAGAACACGCCGAGCGTCACGCCGGGAAAGTCGACGCTGAGCCGCTGGCCCTCGGTCGTCACGCGGCACGTGCCGACCGCCCACGCGGCGGAGGAACGGGTCACTTCCTCGGGACGTCTCGGCAAGCCTGGCTGGTTCGCGATGCCGGCTGCGGGCGGCGGATTCGAACTCCGGTTCGCGGTGGCACCGGGATCGAGCGGCGCATCCCAGAACGGATCGAACCGGTACCGGTCGACGATCTCCTCGGTGAGCGGAACGCCCAGGCCGCGGAGCGGGGCCATCTGCTGGTTGCTCATGCGCCGCAGGCCGGTGGTGACCCGGTACTCGGGCTTCACGCCGGCAGCGACGACGCCCCAGGCTCCTCCAGGCTTGCGCACAGCCAGTTCCTGGATCACCGGCGTGCCGGCGTCGAGCGTGAAGCGGACGCGCACCTGCTGGCCGCGGTCTCCCGCCCAGTCCACGGTGAGCAGGTTCTGCGCCTGGCTCGCGCTGAGCCCCGGCTGTGCCGTGTAGGTATCGAACGCGCAGGACATCGGGTCTGCCGCGGTGGCATCAGCCGCCAGCAGGACGCTTCCGAGGATGGCGCAGAGGATGACGGAGCAGAGGCTCGACGGCCGGTGTGAACGCAGCATGGCGTGGACCAGTACGAAAAAAGGCGGGCTGCCGAAGCAGCCCGCCCATGTGGCGCGTGGGAGGACCTGTTCGTCGAACGCGGTCAGTTCCCCGTGGCACCAGGACGCACGACGCCCTGGTAGCCGGAGGTGACCGACTTGATGCCCTTGTAGGCGAACTTCTGCAGGCGCTTGCCTTCCCAGGTTTCCGTCGTGTAGAGGTTGCCCTTCGAGTCGATGGCGATGCTGTGGACGCCGAAGAACTGGCCCACCTGACGACCGCCGTCGCCGAAGCTGGTGACGATCTGCAGCGACTGCCGATCGATCACGTAGATGCGCTGGTTCATGCCGTCGGCCATGAAGATGTACTTCTGCTGCGGGTCCTTCGAGAACGCGATGTCCCACACGGAGCCGGAACCCAGCGTCTCCTTCTCGAAGAAGGCCTCCTTCACGAACTTGCCCTCGGGCGTGAAGACCTGCAGGCGGTCGTTCACGCGGTCGCAGACATAGACCAGGTTGTCGACCGACTTGTCGGCGCAGTGCACCGGGTTGCGGAACTGCTGCGCGGGCGGGTCGTTCGGACGGTAGCGGCCGAGGTCCTTGTCGTCGGGCGTGTTGCCATAGGCGCCCCAGATCCGCTTGAACTCGCCGGTGTCGGAATTGAGCACCACCACGCGGTGGTTGCCGTACCCGTCGGCGACGTACGCTTCCTTGTTCGCCTCGTCCACGAAGATCTTGGCCGGCTGGCGGAAGGCCCACTTGTCCGTGCTGCTGGCGTTCGCCCAGCCGAACCCGAACTGCTTGATGAACTTCCCGTCACGCGTGAACTTCAGGATCTGTCCGTCCTGCGCACCGTTGCCGGCGATCCAGACCGTGCCGTTCGTCTCGACGAAGATGCCGTGGTTGCTCTGCGGCCACTCGTAGCCCTGGCCCGGACCGCCCCACGAGCCGACCACGTTGCCGGCCGCGTCGAACTCGAGGACCGGCGGCGCCGCCTGGCAGCAGTTCTTCGAGAGCCGCCCGCCGAGGGCGTTCTCGTTCGCATCCAGGGTGGACGCACCGCGATGGATGATCCAGACGTGGTCCTGCTTGTCCACCCACACGCCGATGGCCGACCCGAGAATCCAGTGGTTCGGCATCGGCTTGGGCCACATGGGGTCCACCTCGAACGCCGGGGCCTGCACCTTCGCACCGGCCTGCGCCTCGGCCGCACGCGAGAACCAGCGCTCTCCGCCGGCCAGGGCCGCCAGGACCAGTGCCCACGCGGCCGCTGTCGTCAGTCGTGATCTGTTCACAATGCACCTCTGCCGACGCTGCGTCGGCGGTTCAAACCGGGAACACCGCATCGGTGCCCTGGCCAGCGGCGCGGCTCCTGTCCCCCGGTTCAGGCCTTCCGTGCCTGCTTCGGGACGAACGCCAGGAAGCGTCGCGGATTGTCGTTCATGATCTGCGTCAACACCTCGTCGGTCGCACCGGCCGCCTTCAGCTTGGGCACGAACACGGTGAGGGCACGGGCGTAGCCGGGGCCACCGCCCTTCTTCGTCTGCGCGATGTTCGCGAGATCGGAGGCAATCATCAGGTTGTCGGCATAGCCGGCGTCGATGAGCTTGATGACCATCGGCACCTGCTGCGTGTCGCCGGGGCCGCCCTGCCGATCGAAGCCGATGAACGCACCGCGCCGACAGATCGCACGGTGCACCTCCACGTTCGGGTCCACCAGGTTGCCGACGTGGCCGATGACCACCTTCTTCGGGTCCACGCCGACATCCTCGAAGATGTCGAGCTGCTCGAGCGCCGACTTCCCGGGAATGCCCGTGTGCGTGAAGATCGGCAGGTTCGTGGCCACACTGGCCCGGCCCACGGCGCGAAACACCCTGCGCTCGTCCTTCGTGATCCAGTCCCACGATCCGATCTCACCCCAGCAGCCGATCGGCTCGGTCTCGGCCTGCTTCATCAGGGCCTGGAAGATCTGGTCCTCGCTCCACGAGGCAAGCTCCCTGGGGTAGAACGGCTGCGTGTAGAAGCCGCCACCCGCCACGATCGGGAGCCCCGACTGCTGCGACAGCTGCCTCAGGAAGTTGATGTCGCGCCCCATGTCCGGGTGTCCACCGTCGACGATGCACGCGACACCTTCGGACCTGGCGAGCTTCAGCTCGTCGACCTGGTAGGCCAGGTCCTGCATGAAGTACTTCCCCGACGGGGTGGATGGCGGTGGCGCGGGCGTCTGCGCGGCTCCGCCCTGCCGGCCGGCGGCCGGAGCGGCGGCCGGCGACGCCGCGCCGGGCATGGCGTTCTCCCGCCGCGTGTCGGCGGCGAAGCGCGTCCAGCGCGTCATGAAGTCGTCGGCGAACGACATGTGTTCGTGAAACAGCGTGGCGCCGCCCGCAAGGTCCTCTGGCGCGTAGTCCTTCAGGATCGTGCGGATCACGGCGCCCTCCGGGAAGGTCGGCGGCGCGACGGCGGCAAGCCGCGGCATGGCCGTTGCCGCCATGCCCATGCCGATGATGCCCAGCGCCTCGCGTCGCGTGAACCCGTTCGAACCCGACATATCGTTCCCCTGCTCCCTGACCAGACGGTGGCTGTATTGCGGCACTACTCTAAACGAATTCGGGCGGGTATGGAGGGCTGGGAGGGCAAGGAGGGCCGGGAGGGAGGGCTACGGGGTGCCCGACGCCGGCGGTGTCCCGCCGCCCAGCCGTGACCGCGCCTCGGCCGCGTCTGCCCTGGCGCTCACCAGCGTGGCGTTGGTCGACGCGACGCTGCGCGACTCGAAGACCCTCACGCCGGCCTCCAGCAGCGGCAGCGCCTCGTCCAGGCGTCCCAGCCGCAACCGGGCACGTCCAAGCTTCACCGACGCCGTGGCCGTGTTGAGGTGTTCCGCCGACAGCAGCCGTGTGGACAGCGCCAGCGCCTCGGCAAGGTGGGCCTCGGCACGTGCGTTGTCGCCAGCCGCCAGGTAGGCAGAGCCGAGGTTGGCCAGCCCGACCGAGATGTACTGGCTCTCACCATCCGGGTAGATGCGGCGATATCTCGACAGGGCGCGCTCGAAGGCTGCGCGAGCCACCTCGTGGTCGCCGCGTTCGAGGGCCAGCGCCCCCAGTTCGGTGTCGACCATTCCCAGTCGCCGATGACCGTCCGGGTAGGCCCGTTCGAAGATCGCCCGGGCACGCTCGATCTGGGTTACGGCCTCGTCATAGCGTTTCAGTCGCCGCAGCGCCCCGGCCAGCATGAGCCGGGCCGACCCGACCTCAGGATGATCCGGCGAATACCAGCCCTCGAACAGGGTAGCCGCCTGCTCCTCGAGCGCTGCCGCCTCGTCATCGCGACCATGCTGCACGGCGAGGTCGGCCAGGTTCAACAGGTCGTGCGCCACGGCGGGATGCCGGCTGCCATTGAGGCGCCGGTCCAGGTCGATGACCACGCGGTGCAGCCGCTCGGCCTCATCAAGGTGGCCCGCATAGTGGTGGGCGTTGGCCAGCAGTCCGAGCGCCAGCGCACGGTCCTGACCGTCCGGGTCCGTACGTTCCAGGGTGCGCACGACGGGATCGAGCAGCGTGATGGTCCCGGCATAGTCGCCCGCAGCCGTGGCCGCCTTGCCCACCGACAGCGTGGCGCGCAGGGAAACGGGGTGCGTCGGGTCCAGGTGCTCGCGAGCACGGGCCAGCGCCGCCTCCGACAGCCGCCGCGCCTCGGTCACGTCGGACAGGTCGGACTTCAGCAGGGCCAGGTCGACGAGCGATCCGATCACGATGGCGTCGTCGGCCGGCAGGCCGGTCACGCGAAGGTCATGGGCGCGCTGGAGCAGCCGCTCGGCCTGCTCCACATCCCCCAGGGCCGCGTACATGGCGCCGATGGTGCCGAGGACGTCTGCCTGGATCAGCGGCTCGGTCGCGAGCGAGTCCGCGGCGAGGGCGCCGCGGTCGAGCAGCGTCCGCACCGTCATCCCCTGCGAGGGACCGACGTCCGACTCGTCACCGGTGAGCAGCGTCCGTATGAACGCCTGTACGCGCGTGGCGCGTGCTGCCTCCGCGAGCGTGGCAGCCCGCTCACGCTGCAGCCGGACACTGTACGTGGCGGACACGCTTGCCAGGACGATGAGCGCCGCCAGGCCGGCCACCACGACGGGCCGGTGACGCCGGATGAACTTCGCCGACCGGTAGGTCCAGGCGTCGGGATGCGCCCGCAGCGGCAGGCCCGCCAGGAACCGATCGAGGTCGTCGACGAGTGCCTGGACGCTCGCGTAGCGCCGACCGGGCTCGGTGCGCAGCGCCATCAGGCACATCAGGTCCAGTTCACGCCATTCCGCCCGGCTGGCCAGTTCCAGCGTGCGTGATACCGAGGATGGCCCCGAGGTCATGCCCCGGGTCACCGCGGACCAGATGGCCATCGGGGAGTGGTCGATCTGCGCGAAGGGGCGGACACCGGCCAGCAGTTCGAAGAGCACCAGCCCCAGCCCATAGACATCCGTGTAGAGACCCACGGGTGCCCCCTCGAGTTGCTCAGGTGCCGCGTAGGCCGGCGTCAGCCGCTGGACGTCGTGGGTGCGCGTGACGACGTCGCCGGGTTCGAGCACCTTGGCGATGCCGAAGTCGACCAGCTTCGGACGGCCGTCACTGCCGACGAGGATGTTGCTGGGTTTCAGGTCGCGGTGGACGACCGCGTGCTGGTGCGCGTGATGGACGCCCGCACACACCTCGCGGAACAGCGACAGGCGGGTCCGGAGGTCGAGGGCGCGCGCCGTCGCAAACTCGGTGAGGGGAAGGCCGCCGCGGACGTACTCCATCGAGAACCAGGGTGTGCCGTCGGGCAGCACGCCGGCATCGTAGAACTGAGCGATGGTCGGGTGATTCAGCCGTGAGAGCAGGCGCTGCTCCTGCATGAACCGTTCATGGTCCCGCGCCGACGCCCAGAAGGTGCTCATCACCTTGAGCGCCACCTGCTGCCCCGTCGCCGCGCGCTCGGCCAGGAACACACATCCCATCCCGCCACGGCCGATGACATCAGCGATGCAATACGGGCCGACGGTGGCGCCGGGCGCAATCGCCCCGGCCGGCCCGCTCATCGCATCGTCGACCATGCGGGCAATGGCCTGGCTGACGTCGGGCGTTGCGCCGGCAGGAGTGGCAGGCTCGAAGATCCAGCGTATGCGCGAACCGAGATCGGGATCGTCGGCATCAAGCTGATCGAGCTGCGCGTTCCGCTCATCCACCGGCAGGGCCGCCAGTTCGTGGAAGACGCTCACGAAGGGTAAGTCGGCGTCAGCCACGCGCATTTCCCTTCACGCCGGCCATCCACCGGTGCAACCACGCTTCCCCGTACGCCTGCGCCCGTTCGACGGTGGCGGACGACAGGCCAAGTTCGGCGGCCGTCTCGGCGATGGTCATGCGGGCGAAATAGCGCATCTCGAGGATGCGCGCCGCCCGGGGATCGTGGGCCTGCAGGGCATCGATCGCCTGGTCCGCGGCGATCGTGACTTCAGCGGCCGTGTCGCTCCCGGGCATGTCGTCCATGGACACGTCGACGCGCAGGGCGGCGTTGCGCTTGAGCGTCAGCCGGCGCCGCGCGGAGTCGACGGCCACCTGGCGCACCGTCCGGACGACCAGGGCGACGAAGTGTTCACGCGACGTGATGCTCAGGCCGGAAGCCGACTTGAGCTTCAGCCAGGCCTCGTGCAGCAGCGCCGTGGTGCCGAGCGTGGCGTGCGGAATGCGGCGCGCGACGAGCGAGGCGATGCGCTTCAACTCGGCATAGACCTCGGGGGTGAGGTCGGCGAGCGACACGTCGGACGCGCGCGGCGCGTGCGGTCGTTCCGGGTCTGTCACGGGGGTGGCGCAGCGTATCACGACGGGTGGGCACGCCGGCCCGGGCGTAGTCCGTACGCCTATGCCGAAAGTTTCGTGAGGGAGTTTCTCAGGGGATTGCGAATTACCCAGCAGATCCCTATGTGCCACCAGCTTCAGAGGCCCGCGCTCGCCCGAGGTGTGCGGCGACCGGGCAGTCGTGTATCGGCCACGACGGAAACGGGCCACCGTCGCACATTGGGCGGGTCACCAGCATCCCAGAGGAGGAATCGTGACATTCGAGAGCGTGGTCCGGGTGCTCCTGACCCTTGGCCTGACATTCGTGGCGGCGTCGACATCGGCGCAGATTGCCATCACCGGCAGCTCATCGCGGCCAACCGCTGCCCCAACCGCCCCTGACCGGGACGGCAACGGCAGCCGGGGCGGCGCACGGGGCGGTGGCAACACTGCGGACAGTGACACCCGGCTTGCCGACGTCGCCGAGGAGTTCAAGTTCGCGGTGGGCGCCGTCGTCATCGTCCTCCCGAACGAGGGTGCGGTCCCCTTCGGGACCGCCTGGGCGTTCGAACCCAACCTCTTCGCGACCAACGGCCACGTCGTGGAGCTGATGGCCCAGCTCGCGCAGAAGCACCCCGACGCTGCCTTCTTCGTGGCGATCAACCAGCGACCGGACAAGCGTCTGCGGATAACCGCCGCCAAGGGACACCCGCTCTATGGGAAGGCGCAGGTCCGGTTCGACGGCAGGGCAACCGAACTCGGCGGGCACGACATCGGAGTTCTGCGGACGGCGGACGCCGCCCCATCCCACTTCAAGCTGGCGAGCCAGCCCCAGCTCCAGGCGCTCCGGCCAGGCTCCCGGATCGCCTATCTCGGATTCCCCATGGAGTCGCTGGCGATGGGGAACCTTGATCCCCAGAACCCGGTGGCCACGATGCAGTCGGGCATCGTCACGTCGCTCTCCGACTACTTCCTCGGCGATGGCGGCTACGCGAACAACCGCCTCCTACGGCACAACCTCCCGTCGGCGGGCGGCGCGTCAGGCAGCCCCATCTTCACGCCAGACGGTGTCGTCGTCGCCATTCACTTCGGCGGCAATCACATCGCCGGTATCAGCGACGACGGCAAGGCAATGGAGCGGAAGGCCAATGCGTCGCTGATCAACTTTGCCGAGCGGATCGACGCACTCGACGGTGTGGCGCGGCCCTAGGCGGCACGACGCGACCACGCCAGGTGCCAGTTCCGACGGTACAGAGGCTGAAGTGACACTCCACATCGAGAACATTGCACCGGGAGCGGCGCTGGCGCGCCTGCGGAGACCGCTCGCAGCGGTCCTGCTGTGTGCCGGCCTGTCGCTGCTGACCGCTCCCACGGCGTCTGCGCAGAAACACGACCCGGCCCGGGCCGTGATCGTATTCGCCGGCTTCGGCTATTTCGATGCCACACGACATCAGTGGTTGAGCGACCTGCTGGAGCGCCGAGCCGGGCTGGCGGCTGAGGGACGTGAACTGGAGGGCCGTGTGCGCGATGCCGCCGGTAAGGCGTTCATCGCGCCGGCGAGCCGATGGTCGACCCACCAACTGGTCTTCGATGCCAGCACGCTGGCAGCCGCGTTCCGCGACGCGACCGGTCGACGCGACGTGGAGGATCCCGGCGAGATGCTGGCAGCGTTCGAGCACGTCTTCGTCCTCGTCCTCACGGGCGGGTTCGAGCACCATGCGGACCAGAAGGTGCCGTCGTCCAGAGGCGTGTTCCATCACCCATTCACCTTCGCCAGCGTCAACGCCAGCCTCCTCGACAACGCCTCGGGCACGATCCTGCTGTCGACCTCCACGCTGAGCGTGCGGGCAGGGGCTGCGCAGCTCAGGGATCCAGGACAATCGTGGGGGCCCCATTACCGGGCCGTCTATGCCGCCGCCGCCGAGCAGGCGCTGATACGGATGCAGGGCCTCATGGCCGCCTCGGACCCACGCGAGGCGGACAAGGCCAGGGACGCGTACGCAGTGACCGGCGCCGTGCTGGCTGCCGGCTCGAGTGCGGGCGCATTCGCAGCCAGCGAATTCGGCTGGCAGGCACCAACCGGGGCGCCGCCACTCACGGCCGTGGTGGGCAATGCCTGCCGCCCCGACGTGCATTGCTCGTCGGAGGGATGCGAAGCGATGACCGGCCTGCTCGTCAGCGCCGTGAGCGAGTCGCTCTCGAACCGTGGCTACAGGGTCCTGCCTCCGGTGAGCTGGGACGAAGCGCTGCTCAAGACAGACAGCATCCTCAGGTACAAGCTGTCGCTCCCTGCGGAGGCGATGTCCGGGCTCATGCCCATCACCACCATCGCGTTCGACCCCCGCCGCGCGACCAACAAGACGGTGGCGGTGCTCACCGGACTGGGTCGGTCGAGCCATCCGGACCGGAACAACATCACGGCGGACGACACCTACACGGCATCGGTCGGTGCCCAGGTATTCCGAACGGACCCGGAGACGTGCGCCACCCTGTCATCCGAGCCACTCAGTCGGAAGGACGGTCTTGGCACCGAGACGGACAAAGGCCGTCCACTCAGCGCCCCCCTCCCGGACGTTGAGTCGCGCCAACTGCTGTTCCTGCGTGCCGCGCGACGAGCGGCCCAGGGACTCGCCGTCCGATAGGAGCAGCCTCGCATGAAGACACTCTCGGCCTGTGCCCTCGCTGCCTCACTGATGCTGCTCGGAGTCGGCCGGGCTCATGGCCAGGGATGGGTGGATCTGCCAGAGGTCTCGCTGGCAGGCAGTGGACGCGGCGACGACTGCGTGAGGGACGCGGCCACACGGGCCACGGCTGCAGCCTGGGAGCGCGCCCTCGCGGACCTGCGCCTCAAGGGCACCACACCCCTGCGCCAGTGCGCGGAGCTGAAGGCAGGGGCGATGCTCGAAGTGACTCTGCGGAAGAAGGACGTGAAGCGGGACGGCCCGGAACGCTGCCGGGTTCCATTCTCCGTGCGATACCGCCGCGCAGCCGTGGCAGACGCGCTCGAGTCGTGCGTGTCCGCCGCAGCCGACGTGCCCGTCGGCGTCATCCTCCGGGCCGAACGCATCGGACCTGGCGATGACGCACCTCGCACGGACGAGGACCTCGCGGACGCGGCCAAGGCTGGCATCGAGAGCTGGATCAGCCGCGCGTCACTCCTCCCGGTAAGCCTGCCCGAGTACCAGGATGCATTCGTGAGGCTCAAGACCTCCCTCGGTCAGTACACCGTCGGTGCCGGTGGCACCAAAGAGACGGTGTTCGGCTCGGCAAGCGAGGCTCGAACGGTCTTGAGCCGGTGGCTGGGCACGGCACTGGCCGAGCCCGCTGCGGACGCACCCGAACTTCAGCGGTGGCGCGCCTGTGGAGGCCTGATGGTCATCGGCACCCTGCGGTTATCGCACCGGGTCGACGCGGAAAAAGGGTTCGCCGACGTCCGGGGAACCGTGCAGGTGACCTACGTCGCCCTGAGCCGCGACCTGACGCTGATCGGCACCGATCACGACGACCGGCCACAGCCGATTTTCGACAGCAACGGCGGCTATGAAGAGGCGGCGCGGACGTTGGTGAGCCGGATGGTTGGCACCATCGGGCCGAAGCTCGCTCAGAAACTGTCCACCTTCACACATACAGACGGCTGTACGGCGCCCTGAACCCGGCGCTGACACTGGAGACATCAATGGCCAGCAGACTCGTGATTGCCACCACCCTGAGTGTGGGCGTGGTGCTGGGAGTGGCCCCAGACGCTAGCGCACAGCAACTGCCCGCGCAGTACGCGATGGACTTCCCGTGTGCCGGGCACCTCTTCCCCGGCTCGGGAGCGGTCGAGGCGACCGCCAGGAAAGCCGCCGGCGCGATTGGCCGCGGCATCGGACGGCTCCGGCGCCGGTCGGCTCCACCGGCCGGCGTGCCGATGCCCGAGCCGAACGCCGTCTGCCGCACCCAGGCGCTCGAGGAGACGCTGCTCCTGACCGGCCGGATGATCGACCGCGCCGCGTACTCCGCCGCGAAAGGGGTGGACGCCGTGCAGGTGGCGCTCGGGCGCCAGCGAACCTTCCTCGTACCGATTGCCGAACTCGAGCGCGCCTTCATCGGGCTCGGGATCAGCGATCCCGACAAGACGGAGGTGGTCATTCGCGAGGCGTCAGCCGAGAGCCAGGCGCTCCTGCTCGAGGTCCAGCAGATGAAGGACTCGATGCGGACCGACCCGGTGGTGACGGGCCACCTGAAGCGTCCGCAGACCAGCCTGCACGAGGCCGAGTACTACGCCATCACCGCCGTCGTGGGCGGCAGCCTTTTCGGGAAGGGCTTCTCCGCCGCCACCAACCAGGAGCGAGCCCAGCTCGCGCTCGCGAGCGAACGGGCGGGCCTGGCCTCGGACTTCGCGCAGGAGATGCCAGACCGATCCGCGCGGGCCCGGACCACCGTCACCGACTCGGTGGCCCTGCGCGGCGGCATCTCCACGGTCGTCGCCAACGCCGAGGGTGACGAACAGGACGAGGGCGGCACGAAGCAGGCGAAAGCGCAAGCCCTGGCCGACCTCGAAGCAGCCAGGCAGGTTCGATCGCACTGACCGACAGATTCCTCCCTGGCCCGCACATTGGCAGGGGCACACGCAGTTCCCGAGACCTTGATACGGAGACGAATGATGAACACGATGAAGACCCTGGTGACGGTGGGCCTCAGCCTGGCTGGCTTCGGTGCCCTGGCCCCGTCCGTGGCGACCGCGCAGCCGACCTTCAACGGCGTGCGGGTCATGATCGCCGCAGACGATGCGGACCCATTGAGCGTCATCCGCTCCTCCGACATCTACCACCGCACCCAGATTCCGCTGCTCGAAGAGATGAAGCGTTTCGGCTACATGATGGTCTTCGAGGATGCGGTGCTGGCCGAGATGGGCGGCGACCGCGAGGACCGGCTGCCGAAGCAGAAGTCCATCGAGCTGGCCAAGTGGGCGTGCACCGCGAACAAGGCCACGCTCTGCCCACGCGTGCTCGTGCTCGTGAAGACCCGCGCCACGGCGAGCGACCTCGGTTTCGGCACGAAGGCACAGGTACGGATGACCGGTGAACTGATCGACGCCAACACCAATACCTACCTCGGTGGCTGGGAGGCGCCCGCGCTCGAGTTTCCGGCCCGGAAGGGTTGTACCGACGTCTGCATCGAGGACGTCGTCGGGGACAACGCGCGCAAGGTGGCACTGAACCTGGCCGACACGCTCCGGAAGATGCTCGACCAGCAGGCCCTCCGAGCGACGCCCGCCCCTGGCGGCGTCGTGACCGGCCGCGGAGCGGCTGGCGGCAATGGCCTGATCAACAACTTCGTCGTGGCATTCGAGCACTTCCAGATGGAGGAGGTGCTGCCGCTGAAGGCGATCATGGAGAACGAGTTCCCGGAGACGCTGGAGATCGGCACGCCGGCCGGCGGGACCGGCTCCTTCTCCATCAACCTCACGACGCGGGCAAAGGCCGACAAGGTGCTGGAGTGGCTGCACCTCATGATGGAGGATCGCGGCTACAGCCTGAGCAAGATCAAGATCTCGACCGCCGGCGACACGTTCACCGTCGACCGGATCGTCGACGATGGCTATCGTCCGGCAACGCCTGGCCGGCGCTTCCGGTAGCAGACCGCGTCTTCCACGGGCTCCGGACACCCTGTCCGGAGCTCCTCTCCTCACCGCGCTCATTCCAATCGAAGGTGCCCGACATGTCACGCCTCGCACTGTGGACCGCACTGGTATCGGTCGCACTTCTGAGTCCCCTGCCCCTCTCGGCACAGGATGGATCCCGCGCAACCGCGCCACTGCCGACGCCAGACGAAGTCAAGGCGATGATCGTCGGCGAGGCGGTCGCACAGGGCATCGTGCCTCCAGAACTGGCGCTGGCGGTTGCCGGGGCTCAGTCCGGGTTCGACCCGGACGCGCTGGGGCGCAGTGGTGCGCGCGGCGTCATGCAGGTAAGGCCGGCAGCGTCACGGTACGAGTTCGGGATCGCCCCGGACGATCTGTGGGACGCGTCGCTCAACATCGAGGTCGGCATCATGTATCTGGCACGCCTTCACCAGCGCCACGGCGGTGACTGGCGGGTCGTGCTCGCGCACTACACCACCGGATCCGCCGGGATCGACGAGCCCCTGCCGAGCCAGGCCAGGTCTGAGATCGACCGGGTGATGCGTCTGTGGGCCGAGTACGCACGCGACCGGTCGGTCCGCGCGCTGGTCGTGAAGGCCACGGAGGCCGAGGCCGTGTCGACTGCCCCCGACGCGGTGACCGGTGGCGCCACCCACCGGAGCCTGCTCGATGACATGACGCAGGCCCGCCTGAGCTTCAGGCGCGCCCTCCGGGGCTCGATGGAACAGGGCAAGCCAGCACGGCGCGGCAGGCGATGACCGTCCGTGCACAGTTTGCCGCGCAGCGCGGACGCTCGTTCACCGAGGCGGCGGACGACTATGTGGCCCGTGTCCGCGACCACCAGCAGGAGCATCACGCCCCTCGCGCGGTGGCACTTCGACGCAGCGTGCTTCGGCAGCTCGCGACAGGGGACCGACGGCACCTGGTCTACCGCTTCGCGCAGTTCTTCGCACTGAGCCGCGCAGCCGGGATCGAACCGATGCACCTCTGCTTCGAGCCGCCGCTCTTCACGTCGCAGGTCCGTCGGACATATGCGTCGGCGGCACCCGGCTGGCTCGAGGCAGATGCACTCACCGACCGGGCAATCCGGGGCATCGGGTCTTCCTGGCCACGATTCCCGAACTCTGCTGCTTCGGCTTCATCGCGATCGAGGTCGCGACGTCGGTCATGCTCGACTGGCTCGGCACGTCGGTCGACGAAGCGCCGGCCGTCTCGGCCCGGCGGCTCAACACCGACCTGACGAAGGCGCTCTCGACGCTCAGCTCGAGCACCGCCCTCAGCGATCACGAGGCGCGGGCGCTCTTCGCACTCGTCCGGACCCTCGAACAGGTGGCCGGCGGCGACTTCTCACTGGACGCGCTCGGAGACGATCACGTGCTTCAGGCCTGGGTCGATCTCGCCACGACCACGGGACAGACACGCTTCACGGTCCTGATGCGTCAGATCGCGGCCCTGTCGGCGGAAGTGGACGAGGCAGCCACCGCGGCTCGCGTCGTCGGAGCGTTTGCCATCGACGACCTCGCCGTCGACACGGACGTCGAGCGCCTGCCGGACCGGAGCGCGGGGCTGTCTGCGGCACTCAGCCATCCGTTGATCGTCGAGCTGCTGTCGCGTGCCGACCGGAGAACGGCCCACCAGCAGCTCGTGGAGTTCGCACCGATCCGGGGCCTCAACCTGTCGCGGGCGCGCGCCATGACCTTCGGGCCGATGGAGGAACGGGTCGTACAGGCCAAGCGTGATGGTCGGGACCTGGCGAGTGTGGTTGCCGCCGGTGGTGCCACCTACGCCGTCACGATGGATGCGCTGGCTGCGGCAGGCGCCAGGCTCCAGTCGTTTGGGCGGGCAAGCGTCTATCTGCTCTGGAACGTCGGCAGGCGGCTCGACGCGCTTGGGCTCGTACGGGAGCTCGGCGATCTCTCGCCCGAGGAGGTGCGCGCCTGCCTCCCGGCCGGCCTGGTGCTCGACCGAACCGCGATCGATGAGGCCACCCTCGCTGGCACCGAGCCGGACGGACCGCTCGGCCGCGCCCTCGAGACCGGGCGGACGGCGTGGTACCAGCTCCGGCGCCGCAAGGGTTTCGGGGGGCTCGAGCGCGAGGCCGAGCCCATGGATCTCACCGAGGCCGCCGGCCACGCCATCCTGCTGTGCCGGGCCGTGTCCGAACTGGCCGGTCGGCTCAGCGCCGCGGTGAACACACGGCGGGACGGGGACGCATTTGCTGAAGAACACCAGCGGTTCTGTGCGGCGCTCGGGCGTGTGCACGGGTTCATGCCTGGTGTGGAGCACGCGCTATGAAGTGGGCAGAGATGACATCCGAACACCGCCACGCCATCATCACGCGGGCGGCAACCCGGCTCGCGTTGGCAGACGAGGGCATGGCTCCCGCCGACTCGGGACGCGTGACGGTCGCGGACCTCGCCGACTATGCCAGGAGCCGCCCGGCGCGCACGCCCACCACGGCCCTGCGCTCGGCCCTGCGGGCCGACCCGGCGCTGCGGGAGGCGCTGGATCGGCTTCTCGACCACTACGCGACGATCGGCATTCCCAAGGCGATGGCCGCCAGTTCCGGCCCGATCGGCCGCCGGCGCCAGGCGGAGATGGGCGTGGAGGTCGAGTGGGCGGAGTCGTCGGTGGAGCCCAACACCCTCATCGTGCGCGTGCTCGCCCCTCCACGGATGCGGCCGGTTCACGAACTCGTGCTGCGCGGTGACGACGGTGACCTCCAATCGATTACCTTCATCGACGAAGGCGAGGAGGTGGAGGCGCTCATCGACCGCCGGTCGGCGGCCTACGTCCTGCTGAGCGCCGACTCCTCCAAACTGTGGCTGCGATGAACTCGCCGATCAGGGTGGCGATCCTGACGACGGGATCACTGGTCGTCATCCAGCGGGTAGAACCGGAGGAGAACTCGGCTCGTTCGGTGATGTGCATCGACCGGACGTCGGTGGAGACCGGCGTGAGCCGCGAGTACAACCGGTTTGTCAGGCGAGGGACCGGCGTGATCGCACAGGTGACCGGCACCGATGCCTTCCGGATGGACGTCGATTCGGAGGTCACTGACGGCCGCAGCTTCCATCTGCCGGTGTTCCTCGCACATGTGCTTCGCCAGGATCGCCGGCTGGCTGGCGCCGAGACCGATGCGTCGGCGCTGTGGGTGGCCACCGGTGAGGTGGACGCGGACCTGAACGTCCGCGGCGTCGACGGCATTTCGCAGAAGCTCCGGGTGCTGGACGCCTGGCTCTCGACCGCGCCGGCTGGACACCCGGCCGTGTGCCTGCTGCTCCCGGAGCACAATCGCGCACAGGCCGACCCCGACCTGCTGGCCGCCCTCCGCCAGAGAGGAGTGCGTGTGCGGTTCATCTCGAAGGCCGGGATGCCGGAAGACGTGCGCGACGGCACCATGCCACCACCTACAGCCCGCACGCCTCGTCATGGGGGACGCCTGCGGGTGTCCGCGGCAGCCGCGTCGCTCGTCCTGATGGGTGGCGTTGCGTGGTGGACGTCGGCCGGATTGCCAGTCGCCACACCGAGGCCCCCGAATCAGACGCCACTCACCGTGACGCGGCAGCCAGCACGCGACGGCACAGCGCAGGCATCTGCTCCGAACGCGTCCGTCCCGGCACGCGACGGTGCCACCGTGTTCGCATCGAACCTGCCCGCTGCCGATGTGCCGGACGCTGTAGAGGTGGTCGTACGAGACACGGTCGGGGGGCCTGGCGGATGTTACGGAGGTGACCGGACGGTGCTGGAATATCGCGCGCGGACGGGTGGCGAGATTGTGTTGCCCTCGCGTGCCGGCCGTTGCCGTGTGGAAGTGCGTGCGCAGACCACGGCCGGTGCGGCTCTGCACGCCTATCTCGCTGGCGGCGGTCCGTCAGGCGGCCCGGTCGATCTCGGACCGCGGGGCAGTCTCACCACGAGTCTCCTGACTGACGGAACCCCGGTGACCGTCATTGGGGCACGGCCGGCGACGCGAACACCAGCAGGACCGGCCAGTGCTGCTGGCGTCACGATCAGGATTGCGACGGCCGCACCCAAGTGAGCGCCGGCCCCGGTCAGTCCAGGTGTCCGCGCTCCGAGTCGCCCATCTCGACACCGCCATTCGGGAAGTACTCCCGCCACCGCCGGCTCACCGTCTCGGCCACCTCGGGACGGCAGCTGACTTCCTTCGGATACCACGGCTTCATGCGCGCATCGATGCAGATGGGGCCGGTGTACGAGAGGTGGTTGCGCACCACGCGCGTGGCCGCCGCGTGAATGTCGGCCGCAGGCTCGAAGCGCGTGAATGTCGTCCACAGGAAGTTCATGTCGCTCTTCGTCGCGCGCACCGGCTCGTCGGTCAGCACCAGGAGCTGCCAGCCGGCAAAGGCCGGATGGGAGGCGATACGTGAGGCCACGCCCGGGTCGTGCGCGTACCCAGGCACGCCGACGACGAGGCAGCCGCCGCAGTAGGCGCGTACCTCGCTGACGCCGGCCGGGAGCTCCGCGGCGCGGAACTCGCGCTTCAGCTCGCGCACGGGGTCGCCAAGCCCGAGCCACACACCCTTCGAGCCCTTGTTCACCTCGGGCCCGCTGTAGTCCAGCGTGTCCATGGAGAGGTTCGCGAACACGTAGAGATCGGTTTCCGGGTTGGTGCGCGCCAGCACGTGTTCGAGCGTGGCCCGAAAATCCTTCAGGTCCACCGCCTGGTCGGTCATCAGCAGGAACTTCGTCAGCGAGAGCTGCCCTTCGCCAAGGATGCGGAATGCGCTGGCCATGGCCTCGCGCGCGTACCGCTGCTTCACGACCGCGCCAGCCAGCGAGTGATAGCCGGTCTCGCCGTACGACCAGAGCTGCTGCACGGCCGGCATCACCACCGGGAAGAGCGGCGACAGCAGTTCCTGCAGGAGATCGCCGATGAAGAAGTCCTCCTGCCGGGGCTTGCCCACCACGGTCGCGGGGAACATGGCGTCACGACGCCGTGCGATCTGTTTCACGTTGAAGACCGGGTACGGGTGCTGCAGCGAGTAGTACCCGTAGTGATCGCCGAACGGCCCTTCGGGCTTGCGCACGTGCGGCGGCACCTCACCAATGAGCGCGAACTCGGCCGACGAGACGAGCGGATGCGGCCACGGGCCCTCCGACAGCTTCAGCCGCTCGCCCGCGATGAGCGAGGCCAGCATCATCTCGGGCACGTTCTCGGGCAGCGGCGCGATGGCAGAGAGGATCAGGGCCGGTGGTCCACCGAGGAAAACCGTGACCGGCAGCGGCTGGTTCCGTGCCTCGGCGATCTGGTAGTGGAAGCCGCCTCCCTTCCCGATCTGCCAGTGCATGCCGGTGGACGTGACGTCGTGGATGTGCAGACGGTACATCCCGAGGTTCGGACCGCGCCCGTCCGGATGCTGGGTATAGACCAGCGGCAGCGTCACGAACGGTCCGCCGTCCTCTGGCCAGAGTGTCATGGCCGGCAGCCGGTCGAGGCGCACGTCGCTCGTCACCACCTCGGTGACGGGTCCTCCGCTTCCCCGCTTGAGTCCCACCTTCAGCAGTTCGAGCCCGACATCGCGGGCGCCCCAGATCTTGGCGGGGGTCGGCGGCAGGATGGTCTCGACCAGGTGCACCAGCCGGCGGATCAGCCGCAGCGGCCGCTCCCCGAACGCCAGTTCGGCGCGCCTGGCCGTGCCGAACAGGTTCGTCACCAGCGGAAAGTCGGCCCCGGCCACATTCCGGAACACCAGGGCCGGGCCGTTCGCGGCAATCACGCGACGGTGAATCTCTGCCGCCTCCTCGACCGGGTTGACCGGGGCGTCGATGTAGACGACGTCGTTGTCGCGGCGGAGGCGGTCGATGAAGGTGCGGAGATCCGGGAAGGACACGTCGACTGGATTGTACCCCGCGCTCAGAGGCCGGGCAGGCGCAGGAGCACCACGTCCACCGACACCGAGGCGTCGCCCACTTCCATCGGCCGCTCCATGGGCAGGTAGCCGTCGGCCATCACCCGCACCTGGTACCGGCCTTTCGGCACGTCCACGATGGTGAATCGGCCGTCGGCGTCGGTCTTCGCATCGCGGTGCACGGGACCGTCGATGATCACCGAGGCACCGGTGAGGAACCCCTGGTCGGAGCCGGCGACGGTACCGCTGAAGGTCGCTCCTGCGGCCGCCGCGTGGCCTGGCCGCGTGGTGCCCGCGAGCCCAAGGCACAGCACGAGCCCTGCCAGCAGGACGCCGTGACGACGCGCGCCTCCGGACACCCGGCTCAGGAGGCTCATCGTTCGCTCCGCCGGGCCGCCTCGGTGAGCCTCGCCGGGAGGTGCAGGAGGTCGTCGAGCGCGGCCCGCGAGAGCGGACGCCAGGCGGCGCCGAGCGCCTCGAACGCCTCGCGCACGTCGCGCCACGTGGCCCGCTTCGCCGCGTCGCGGAATCGGGCCAGTTCCTGCTCGAGTTCGGCCCGTTCGTCCGGGTTCACATCAGCCAGGTAGGCGCGGAGGGCCCCTTCCGGCGTCTTGTGCTCGACCGGAAAGTCCTGGTGGAGATACCCGGCGGCGAACTCCGCCAGGCGGGGAAAGAGGTCCGGGTGAAGCGGACCGTGCTGGTGCCGGGTCATCGACGGGTCTCCGGGTACGAAGTCAGCACAATCCAGCGGCGGTCGCGTTCGAGCCAGCGGAGCACGATGACCGCGCGGTCGCAGGTTCGGCTCACCGGATCGCGCCGCCGCATGGACCGACCGAGCGGGGGCCCGGCTGGCTGCACGTAGTTCAGCACCAGGTTGGGACGGCTCCCCTGCCTCGACTCCCACGCACGGATCCGATCGCGCGACTGCTGGATTGCGAGCGCGACCGTGCGGCGTGCGGTCAGCTCATCCGCCCACGTGGAGGCCGCGGACACATTCTCGCGTCGCAGCCGGTCGGCCAGTTGGGCGTCGGTCCGGCCGACATGACGCGCAAGGGTATGGCCGCCGAGCCGTTCGTCGCGCTGCAGGTCGTAGAGCGTCGGGTCGGCGGTCGTGGCACCTGGCCGCTCCCGGACGGCCTGTGCGCGCGCGGGCGAGGACCAGACGGCCGCCAGTGCCAGCAGCACGAGCAGCCAGACAACGGGCGTGCGTGTCCAGATGTGGCACGGGCCCGCGGCCGCGTCACTTCCGAGTTCCGACTTCTGGGTTCTCACTTCTGCTCGAGGTGCAGTTCATGGCAGGCATTGCAGCTCGCCCCCATCCGATCGAACGGCTCGGCGGCACCGGCGAGGTTGCCGGAGCGGGCGGCCGACAGCGCCGCGCTGGCCGAGGCGCGCGACTCACGCGCGAGCTTCACCCCGTCGGCCGACTTCCTGGCAGCCCAGTACGTTTCGGTCTGTCCCATGAAACGCTCGAGCTTCACGAGCGCGTCGACGGCGCCCTTCTGGTCCTTGTCCGCAACGGCGAACCGGAAGTCCTCCTGCGCGTCGGAGGCGTCGTTCATCATCTGCCGGTGCTCGTCGGCAGAGAGGACCCGCTCCTGCGCCCCCGTCACACCCGCAACGCCCTGCAGGGTGACAAGCGTCATAGTGAAGACACAGGCAGCCAGACCAGACAGACGCAGAGCGGACCACCGGACCATCGGACACCTCCAGCACGAGTGTGGATGCGCCGACCAGTGTAGCGCGCCGTCGATCCGCTGACCTACCATTGATCGCGCCCATGCCCACACGTCCATTCGATGCCGTGCTGATGGTGTCCTTCGGAGGCCCGCAGGGTCCCGGCGACATCCGCCCCTTCCTCGCCAATGTGCTGCGTGGACGGCGGATTCCGCCGGAGCGGCTCGAGGAGGTGGTCGGTCACTACGAACACTTCGGGGGGGTATCGCCGCTCACGGCGATCACGATGCGGCAGGCCGACGGCCTGCGACAGCGCCTCGCCCAGGCCGGACTCGCCGACGTGCCGGTGTTCGTCGGCATGCGGAACTGGCACCCGCTCCTGCCGGACACGCTGAAGGAGATGGCCGACGCCGGCGTCCGACGGGCAATCGGCTTCGTCTGCGCCGCCCAGCGGTCCTACTCGAGCTGCACGCAGTACAAGCAGAACGTGCTCGATGCCCGCACCGAGGCGGTGCAGGACGGTCGGCCCGACGTCGACGTGACCTTCGTTGGCGACTGGCACACCCATCCCGGGTTCGTCGGCACGAATGCGCGGCACGTGGCTGCGGCACTCGCGACGCTGCCCGCCGAGGTCCGGGGCCGGGCACGCGTGGTGTTCACGGCCCACAGCATCCCGGCGTCGATGACCGGCGCGGCGCGCTACCAGCTGCAGCTCCAGCAGTCAGCCGAGGCGGTGGCGTCGGAGCTTGGATGGGCCAACTGGACGCTCGTCTACCAGAGCCGCAGCGGCCGCCCGGAAGACCCGTGGCTGGGGCCGGACGTCTGCGACTACCTCCGGGAGGCGCACGCGAAGGGGCTCGAGGCGGCCGTGCTGTGCCCCATCGGCTTTGTCTGCGATCACATCGAGGTGCTGTACGACCTGGATGAAGAAGCGGCCCACGTGTGCCGCGAACTGGGGCTGCCCATGGCTCGCGCCGAGGCGGTGAACGACGACCCGGCCTTCCTCGACCTGATTGGCGACCTGGTGCTGCAGACCTGGCGCCGCTACGAAGCGGGTCGCCCCCTGCCCCTGACCGCGCCCGCCAGGCCGGAGCGTGTGGAAGGCCCGCCGCCCGCCCGAGGCGCACGAGCACGCTAGACGTCAGCAGCCGCGGGCCGGAGGCGCGCAGTGCCCACCTTCAGGTGGACCAATGAAAAGGGCGGCTCCCGGTCGATGCCGGAAGCCGCCCTTTGTTGTCTGCAGCCGACGCCGTCTGAAGCCCGGAGCCCGCAGCCGGAGGCTGTGTCAGATGTGCGCGGTCAGCGCCTCCTGCACGGGCCTGCCGGACTCGAGCGAGGTCAGGATCGTGTCGAGGTTGACCGGTGCGCGGCGGAAGATGTCGTCGCCGAGCGCATCCGAGATGGCGTTCAGGATGGCGCAGCAGCCTGCACCAACCGGCGGCTCACCGATGCCGCGGGCCCCTACCGGTGACTCGGGATCGGGGATCTCGACCGCGGCCCACTGCATGTTGCGCGGCACGTCGAGGATGGCCGGCGGCCGGTTCTGGTACATGCGGCGGGCGAGCGCCACCCCGTAGTGCTGGTCGTAGACCGTCTTCTGTGCCAGCGCGTGCCCCATGCCGAGAATCGACCGGCCGAGCACCTGCCCGCCCAGCGCGCGCGGATGGACCACCGTGCCGACGTCGGCCACGGCCACATAGTCGATCATCTCGTAGCGGCCGGTCTCGCGGTCGACCTCGACCTCGGCGAACCCTGCCACGAACGAGTACGACGCACCGTCGCGCTTGTAGTTGTCGCGGCCGACACCCATCAGGCCCTGGCCGGCCAGGTTGGTGGCCGAGCGCTTCGTGAACGCGTTGATGTCCTCCGGCAGTTCGTGGCCGTCATACCGGCCGCCGAGTTCGATCGCCTTCTGCGCCACCTGGGCCAGGGTCATGCCCGCCCCGCCGCGCCGCTGGACCCGCTCGTTCTCGAGCACGTAGTCCTCGGGCCGACCGCCGAGCGACCTGGCCGCGATCTCCTGGCACTTCCGGATGGCATCCGACGCGGCCGCGTGTGCCGCGCGCGTGTGCGCGTGAATCGTCTGGCTGCCGCCCGATACGCACGACCACGGGAGGTTGTTGGCGGTGTTCCCCCAGGTGAGGACCACCTTCTCCCACGGCACGCCCATCATCTCGGCCGCCACGCGCATCGTGTCGCTGTACGACTCGGTGCCGAGGTTGCCGACGCCCGTGTTGATGTACATCTGGCCGTCTGGCTTGATGACGAACAGCCCGTCGAAGCCGGTCGACCCGGCCACGAACGTGCTGACCGCCACGCCCACGCCCCGCACTTTCGTCCCGTTCACCCTGCCGCTGCGCGCCTTGCGCTCGTCCCAGTTGAAGAGCGCCTTGCCCTTGTCCAGGGCTTCCTGCACGAAGGCGCTCGTCGAGTAGCCACGCTGGCCGCGCGCGTTGGCAGGGCCGACCTTGGCCTTGCCGACCGGCGCGTTGATCCGCCGCAGTTCCACCTGGTCGACGCCCAGCTTGCGCGCCGCCTTGGCGAGCAGCGGTTCCATGATCGTGATGCCCTGCATGCCGCCCGGCTGGCTCTGTGCACGCCGCGGGGGCGTATTCGTGAGCACCGCCACGCCGCGCCACCGCATCGCTTCCGGCTGGTACATCAGCGAGGCGATGCGACCGGTCTGGCCGGTGTCACCCTGCTGCTCGAACGGGCCGTTCTCGCAGATGACGAACATGTCGACCGCGAGCAGCTTGCCGCCCTTGTCGAAGCCGGCCTTGACGCGCCCGTGCACCGCCGGACGGTATCCGCCGATGAAGTGCTCGTCCTCTCGGCTCACGTGCATCAGCACCGGCGCATTCGCCTTCTTCGCGAGCAGCGCCGGGATGATCGACTGCAGCGTGCCGGTCGCCTTGCTGCCGAACCCGCCTCCCGTGTACTCGCTCACGATGACGATGTCGGTGGCTTCCATGTGGAGCCAGCGTGCGACCGACGCCACGGTCTGCACGGTGCTCTGCGTGGAGCAATGCAGGAACAGCTTGCCGTTCTGCCAGTAGGCCAGCGCGCTGCGCGGCTCGAGCGTGACGTGGCTGTTGTTCGAGGTCGAGAAGGTCTCGTCGAGGACCAGCGCGGCCTTGGCGAAGTTCCCGTCGACGTCGCCGTAGGACCACTCGTCGGTCGGCTTGCCCATGGGGAGCTTGCCGTCCGCGTACTCGGCGAAGTCCTGCTCCTCCCACTTCAGCATCACCACGTCGGGCGGTCCGGGTTGCTGGCCCGCTTCGGCCGGCTTGCGCATCCAGACGTTGCCCTCGGCCCGCGCCGTGGGCGTGCCCGGGCGCAGCGAGTCGATCGGGTCGACGTTGAAGGGCAGCGGTTCCCAGTCGATGTCGATCAACTCGATCGCCTCGATGGCGGTCAACTCGTCGACCGCCGCCACGGCGAGCACCGGCTCGCCCTGGTACACCGGTTCGGCCGACAGGGCGCGTTCGCCGCGCAGGTCGGCCTTGATGACCGCACCGAGGTCGGTCACGGTATCGGCCGGGCTGGGAATCTCGTCCGGCAGCAGGATGGCCTTCACCCCCGGGAGGGCAAGGGCGCGGCTGACGTCGATGTTCCGGGCGCGCGCGTGCGGCAGCGGGCTGGTGAGCAGGCGGGCGTGCAGCATGCCGTCGACCATGTAGTCTTCGACATACTTGGCACGACCGGTCACCTTCGCCACCAGGTCCGGCGTCTGGTAATTCTGTCCGACAAGCTTATTGGCCATTCGTTCGTCCCTCCCGGGCCCTGTCACTTCGGCGTGAGAATGACATCGACCGGTTCTTCAATCGTGAACTGCCAATCGAGGTTCTTCGAGTCGACCACCGCGAAGAACACGCGCGGGTCGTCGCTGAAGAAGGCCGTGCCCTCGCCGTCGCCGATCTGGTCGACGACGGTCTCCATGGGACGGCCGCTGATCGCACTGTGAATCGTGAGCTGGAATACGCTGCCGGGCTTCGCCTTGCTGGTGCTCCAGCGGATGCGCATGGCACCGGAATCGGAAGGCCAGGACTCGGTCTGGAGACGATCGCGACCGGTCCACCGGTTCACCGTCCGCCAGTAGGTTTCCCTGCGCGATGCCGCCGCAGGCTTCTCCGCGCAGCCCGCCAGCCCCGCGCACGACACCGCGATCGTCAGCGCGACGATCGCGGTGCGTGTCACCCGGGGAGTCAACAGACTACGTCGTCGCCTGCGCGTTGCCGCGGATGGCGCGCTTGACGAGATTGCGCATCAGCGGAATCTTGTAGGCGTTGTAGCGCAGCGCCACCGCCCCCGCGATCGCCTGCTCGCCCGCCGCGCTCGCCG
>JBFWPN010000014.1:1433-129607 GCA_050249955.1 Vicinamibacterales bacterium | reverse complement strand
CGGCGAGCGCGGCGGGCGAGCAGGCGATCGCGGGGGCGGTGGCGCTGCGCTACAACGCCTACAAGATTCCGCTGATGCGCAATCTCGTCAAGCGCGCCATCCGCGGCAACGCGCAGGCGACGACGTAACAACCCTTCTGGAACGGATGAAACAGACGTAACGGCCAGCCGGATCCGGGCAAGCCAGCCCGGACCCGACTGGTCGTGGCTCGTTGGAGGCAGATATGGATTTCCTGACGTGGGGACGGAACCCGTGGGGTCAACGGATCCTCACGCACATCTCCTGGGACCTGTTCTGGGCGGCTTTGTTCGCCGGACTCATTTTCCTGGTGGCGCACGCGAGCTACATGATCCTGTCGTCGAACAGGAAGCGCGGCAAGGCCGAGACCGACGCGCTCGAGTCGGCGCACAAGGACCTTCCGGAGATGATCACGCGGCACTCCTTCATGGCGCGCGTGTTCCACTGGGTCATGGCCTTCGCGATGTTCGCGCTGCTCCTCACGGCGTTCCTGCCGATTGTGGGCATCCGCTTCGCCTGGGTGGAATGGCACTGGATGGCCGGCCTGCTGCTGACCGCCTCGATCATCTACCACATCATTCACGCCACGTTCTTCATGGACTTCTGGTCGATCTGGATCGGCCCGAAGGACATCCCGGAGTTCCGCGCCGAGATGGCCGCCGAACTCGCGGGCTCCTCGGACGGCCCGAAGACCGGCAAGTATCCGCTCGGTAACCGGCTCTACCACCTCGCGCTCGTCGTGGTCGGCCTGTCGGTGTCCATCTCCGGCATGATCATGATGTCGCGCGTGCGCCAGCCGATCTTCGAGCGCAACCCGTACATCATGGCGGACACGACGTGGGGCTTCACCTACGTGCTGCACGGCGCCTGCGGCGTCGCCCTCGTCGGCCTCGTGATCGCGCACGTCTACTTCGCGCTGCGCCCGGAGAAGTTCTGGATCACCAAGTCCATGGTCTTCGGAACGATTACGCGCCGCCAGTACCTCGAGCACCACGACCCGCGCCGCTGGAACGTCCGCGGCTCGTCGCAGACGGCTGGTCGCTAGTGAGCCAGCCGGCTGAACTGCTCTCCCGCGCGCGCGTGGAACTGAACACGCGCTGCAACACGGTCGAAGAGGCGTACGAGTTCATGCTCGCCTACGCCGGACAGGGCCTCGCCAGCGACGCCGGAAGCGCCAAGGGCGGCCAGGTCCGCGAGTACCTCGCGAAGGCTGAGGCTGCGCTCGGCAGCCTCAGCACGTTCGTCGCCTCGTTCGCCACCGAGGCGACCGACCCGTCGCTCGCGCCCTATACGGCCTTCATGCAGGTGATCGACACCGACGCGAAGGCCGCCCGTGCGGCCATCGCCCTGGTGATCGCACAGCCTTCCATCAGCTCGCAGGTGATCGACAACCTGAACGCGTCCATCCACCTGCGCGCGCTCCTCACGGACCTGTTCCTCGTGGACGAGGTCCTGAAGGCCGTCAAGTAGTCGCTCGAAGGCGGGTAGGACTGGAAGGGCTGGTGGGACCGTCCCACCCGCCTGTTGCAGTCCCACCTGCCTGACCCGCCCCACCTGCCGGTGAATCCGTCGATGGATTTCCTCTCCGCGCTGCGCTCCGGCTCACCGGTGTTCGCCGCGGAACTGCGCCCGCCACGCGCCGAGCTCGCCTCGGCCGAAGGCATGGACGCGTGGATCGACACCTACCACGCCGTCCGGCGCCTGACGCGGGCAGGCACCTACGTCTTCCTGACCGACAGTGCGGTCGGTGCCGCGGAAGAAGACAACCTCCGGCATCTGGTGACCAACCTGCAGCGGGACGTGCCGCGCGAGCGGATCGTGCCGTTCATGACCTCCAAGCACAGCATGGAGTACTGCCTGTCGTACGCCGAACGCGCACGCCAGAGCGGCTTCCCGGCCCTGGTGGTGCTCGGCGGCGACAAGAGCGTGGGGACGCCCAGGTGCGTCGAGCATGCCTGGGAACTGCGCCAGATCCTTCGTGCCCACGACCCTGCGCTCGCACTCGGAGGCTGGGCCAATCCCCATGCCGCAGCCACCCGCCAGGTGGACTTCCTGCTCGAGCAGCACTTCACGGCCGAGTTCTACCTCACGCAGGTGGTCAGCCACCACGACCTGCCGGTTGTGGAGCGCTTCCTCGGCGAGACACGCCGGAGGCAGGTGGCCCTGCCCGGTGTGTTCGGAGTCTTCTACTACCGCAGCGCCAACCCCCGCACGCTCGCCCTCCTGAAGGGATTCCTGCCGGTTCCCGTGGAGGGACTGACGCAGGACTTTGCCGCGGGTGCCACTCCGGACGAGATCTGCGCCACGACCCTCCGTGCCCTGGTCGACGCCGGCGCGAGGCACTTCTACATCAGCAACCTGCCGGTTGCCCGCGCCCAGCAGGTCCTCTCCGCGATTCTCGAGCGCGCCGGCCTCTGAGCACGCGTCTCCGGCCGCCCACTCTCAGGTGCGCCGAACGGGACGGTCCGCGGCGCCTCAGCGCAGATGCCGGCCCCCATCCACGCGGATGGTCTCGCCGGTGATGAAGTCGCTCTCGAGCAACGCCAGCACCGCTCGCGCGATCTCCAGCTCCCCGCCCCAGCGGCCCAGTGGCGTCGCCTCCTCCACCGCCCGGTACTCCTCGGGCGTCGTTCCCGGCGGAGCCACGATCGGACCAGGCGCAATGGTGTTGACGAGGATGTTGTCTGCAGCCAACTCCAGCGCAAGCGCCTCGCTGAGCGCCTTCACGCCCGCCTTGGCCACGTAGTAGGGCACGAACCCCCGATAGCGCGGACGGCTGCTCGCAGCCACCCAGTCGCTGAAGTTGATGATGCGGCCGCGGCCCTGACGCCGCATGTGCGGCACAGCCGCATGCGAGCAGAGGTACGCCGCCCGGAGATCGACATTGAGCACGGCGTCCCAGTCGGCGAGCGTCAGCTCCTCGAGGGGCCGATGCGTGTACACCGACGCCATGTTGACGAGGATGTCTATCCTGCCGAGCGCGCCAACGACATCATCGACGAGCGCGCGACACGCGCCTGGATCGCTGAGGTCTGCCCTGAAGATCGCCGCCCGCGCACCAGCGGCCTCAACGGCAGTCGCGGCCTTCCGGGCCTCCGCCTCGGATCGCGCGTATGAAAGCGCCACATGCGCGCCGCGAGCAGCGAGGCTCTCCGCGACCACGGCCCCGATCCGTTTCGCACCGGTGATGAGCGCTACACAGCCCTGGAGTGTCATGGGTTCCATTCCGGCTCGCCTCCGGTGAAGGCCACCCGAGGGGCGGCACAGGCCGCACCCGGATTGTAGATTGCCAACTCATGATTGAGAATGGGGGCCACTCCGCCGGATAATCGCGACGCCGCACGCGCTGCAGGCCCGAGCCGCCTACGGTGCGGCACATCCACCCCGACTTCACAGTGAACGAGGCACCAATGGAGACAGTTGGCTTTATCGGACTTGGCGTCATGGGGCGACCCATGGCGAAGCACATCCTCGCCAAGGGGTTCCGCGTCGTCGTCAGCAACCGCAGCCATGCTGCCGTCGAGGAACTGGTGGCGGCCGGCGCCGAATCCGCAGACTCCCCGTCGGCCGTGGCGGCGCAGGCGTCGGTGGTCATCACCATGGTGCCAGACACCCCGGACGTCGAGGCGGTGATCGCCGGGTCCGACGGCGTCCTCGAGACGCTCAGGCCGGGGTCGGTCGTCATCGACATGAGCAGCATCTCACCGGTGGCCACCCGGGCGCTGGCCAGCCAGGTGGCGGCGCGAGGAAGCCTGATGCTGGACGCTCCCGTGAGCGGAGGCGAGATCGGCGCCATCAATGCCACGTTGTCCATCATGATCGGCGGCGACGCGTCAGCGGTCGCTCGCGTGCGGCCGATCCTCGAATGCATGGGCAACCCCGAGCGCATCGTGCATGTGGGTACGGAACCCGGTTCCGGCCAGGTCTGCAAGGTCTGCAACCAGATTGCGATCGGTGGTGCTCTCGCAGGCGTGAGTGAAGCCTTCACCATCGCGAGAAAGGCCGGCGTCGATCCGGCGCGCGTACGCGAGGCGCTCCTGGGCGGATTCGCCGCGAGCCGGGTGCTCGATGTGCACGGCGAGCGGATGCTCAAGGGCAACTACGTCCCGGGTTTCCGCGCGCGCCTCTATCAGAAGGACCTGCGCCTCGCCACAGAGGTGGCGGCCTCGACCGGGTCCGCGGTGCCAGCCACAGCCCTGGTGGCCCAGCTGCTCAATGTCCTCGTCGCCTCCGGCGGGGCCGACCTCGACTACTCCGCACTGGGCACGGTGTTCTTCGAACTGGCCGGGCTCGACACGCCGCGGGCATGAGCCAAGTCCCGAGTCCCCGTTCACGCAGCGGTGCGATAATCCGGGCGAATGGCCACCCTCCATCCTTTTCGCGCCCTTCGCCCGAAACCGTCAGCGGCGTCCGCAATCGCGGCCGTCCCTTACGACGTGGTCAGCAGCGACGAAGCCCGGCTCCTCGCCGCGGAGCAGACGCTGAGCTTCCTTCACGTCTCGAGGGCCGAAGTCGACCTGCCGCCCGCGACCGACCCGTACGACGAGGCCGTGTACGCGCATGCTCGCCGCAACTACCGGGCCCTCATCGCGGAGCAGTTCGAACTCGATGCCGAACCGGGCCTCTACTTCTACCGTTTACGCATGAACGATCACGAGCAGGTGGGGCTGGCCGGGTGCTTCTCGATCGATGAGTACGACCGCGACGTCATCAAGAAGCACGAGCGTACCCGTCGCGACAAGGAAGACGACCGGACACGTCACATGCTCGCGCTCGGTGCGCAGACCGGACCGGTCTTCCTGACGTACCGCGCCTCTGCCGACGTGAACGACCTGTGCCGCCGCGTGGTCGCCCATGCGCCGCTCATCGACTTCACCGCGACTGACGGGGTGCAGCACACCTTGTGGAGGGTCCTCGGCGCCGACTGCGACGCCCTGGTGGCCGCCTTCTCGCGAATCCCGACACTCTACATCGCCGATGGGCACCACCGTGCCGCCAGCGCCGCGCGTGCCCGCACCGAGATCGCCGAAGGGCGTGCGTCCGCCCAGCCGCTCGGGGATGGCGCCGACTACCGTACCGTGCTCGCCGTGGCGTTCCCTCACGACCAGGTGCAGATCCTGGCGTACAACCGGGTTGTGCGCGACCTTGCCGGTCGCACGCCGGAAGAGTTCCTCGTTGCGGTGGCCGACCGGTTCGCCATCACGCCGGGCCAGCCCCTACCGGCACAGCGCGGCGAGATCAGCATGTACCTCGACGGTGCCTGGCATTCGCTGGTCGCGAAGCAACCGCCCGCTCCCACCGACGCGATCGCCTCGCTCGACGTGAGCGTCCTGCAGGACAGCCTGCTCGAACCCACCCTGAACATCGCGGACGTGCGCACCGACAAGCGCATCGACTTCGTCGGGGGGGCACGCGGCACCGACGAACTCGAGCGGCTCGTCCGCTCCGGGCAATTTGCGGTCGCCTTCTCCCTCCACCCGGTCTCGGTGGCCGACCTGATGGCGGTGTCCGACGCCGACGCCATCATGCCCCCGAAATCCACCTGGTTCGAGCCGAAGCTGCGTGACGGCCTTCTCCTCCATGTGATCTGACCATGAAAGTGCTCATCGCCGACACGTTCGAGCAGACCGGCATCGACGGCCTGCTGGCTGCGGGATGCGAGGTCGCCTACCAGCCCGAGCTGAAGGACGACGCCCTCCGCGACGCCATCGTCGCCACCCAGGCCGAGGTGCTCATCGTGCGAAGCACGAGCGTCACGGCGGCGATGATCGAGGCTGGCGTGCTCGCGCTCATCGTCAGGGCCGGCGCCGGGTACAACACCATCGATGTCGCCGCCGCCTCCAGGCGGGGCGTCTACGTCTCGAACTGTCCAGGGAAGAACGCCATTGCCGTCGCCGAGCTCACGATGGGGCTGATGCTCGCCGTGGATCGGCGGATTGTCGACAGCACCATCGACCTGCGCGCTGGTCGCTGGAACAAGAAGGCCTACTCGAAGGCGCGCGGGCTGTTTGGCAGCACCCTGGGCCTGGTCGGCTACGGCAACATCGGCCAGGAGGTAGCCCGGCGCGCCATCGGGTTCGGGCTGAAGGTGGTGGTGTGGAGCCGTCGCTTCGCCGATGGGCGATCGGTGCCGGACCTGCCCCTCACCGTTGTCGGGTCGCCCAACGCGGTTGCGGCCGCCTCGGACATCGTCAGCGTCCACCTCGCCCTCAGCCGGGAAACCCGGGGGATGCTCGGCGAGGCCTTCTTCGCGAGCATGAAGCACGGCGCCCTCTTCATCAATACGGCCCGCGGCGAGGTGGTGGATTACGCGGCGCTCGGGCAGGCCATCCGGACCAGGGGAGTGCGGGCGGGACTGGACGTCTACCCTGACGAGCCCTCTGCGGGCACGGCCGAGTTCGCCCTGCCGCTGGCCGCACTGCCGGACGTCTACGGTACCCACCACGTCGGCGGTTCGACCGACCAGGCCCAGGAAGCGATCGCCGCGGAGACCGTCCGGATTGTCAGCACCTACATGACGACGGGGAAGGTGCCGAACGTGGTGAACCTCGCGAAAGTCAGTCCGGCGAGCCACATGCTGGTGGTGCGGCACCGCGACCGACCGGGCGTGCTCGCGCACGTGTTCGAGCATCTGCGGCGATCGGGACTCAACGTGCAGGAGACCGAGAACATCGTCTTCGATGGGGCCGAGGCGGCGATCGCCCGCATCAACCTGGACGGGGCACCAGACCGTGAGGTGGTCGCCGCGCTCCGGGGCGGAAACGCCGACATTCTGGACCTTCGCGTCGTTCCCATCTGAAAATCCGGTAGGATCGGATGTTCATCCGTGGACCCGCCTGAGGCGGGTCCTGCCGGCCGAGGCCGGCTCTTTCCGGAGATTTTCATGACTACGGTGAATCGCGTGTTCAACTTCTCGGCGGGTCCAGCGGTCCTGCCCCTGCCCGTCCTCGAACAGATGCAGGCCGAGCTCGTGGCGCTGCCCGGCGTCGGCATGTCGGTCCTCGAGATCAGCCACCGCTCGAAGGCCTTCGAGGCGATTCTGGCCAAGGCTGAAGCGGACATCCGCACCCTCGCGAACGTGCCCGCCAACTACAAGGTGCTGTTCCTGCAGGGCGGCGCCAGCATGCAGTTCTCGATGGTGCCGATGAACCTGCTCGGCCCCGGCCAGACGGCCGACTACATCGACTGCGGGTCGTGGGCCGACAAGGCGCTGAAGGAGGCCAAGAAGATCGGCACCGTCAACGTGGCGGCCTCCACCAAGGGTGAGAACTACTCGCGCCTGCCGAAGCAGTCGGAGCTGAAGCTCACGCCCGGCGCGGCCTACGTGCACATGACCTCGAACAACACCATCGAGGGGACCGAGTACACGACGCTGCCCGATGTCGGTGACGTGCCGCTGGTGAGTGACAACTCGTCGGACATCTTCAGTGGTCCGATTGACATCGCGAAGCACGGCCTGATCTATGCCGGTGCCCAGAAGAACATCGGCCCCGCCGGCGTGACGCTGGTCATCGCGCGCGAGGACCTGGTGGCGAAGTCGGCGGGCAACAAGGCGCTGCCGACCATGCTGAACTACAGCGTGCACGCCGAGAACACGTCGCTGTACAACACGCCGCCCGCGTTCGGGATCTACGCGATGGGGCTCGTCATCAAGTGGGTGCTCGACCTCGGCGGGCTGCCGGCGATTGCCGAGATCAACCGGCGCAAGGCTGGCAAGCTCTACGCCGAGATCGATCGCAGCGGCTTCTACCGCGGGACGGCGAACAAGGAAGACCGGTCGCTGATGAACGTGACGTTCCGGCTGCCCAGCGAGGAGCTCGAGAGCAAGTTCGTGAAGGAGTCCACCGCAGCCGGCCTCGACGGCCTGAAGGGGCACCGTTCGGTCGGCGGGATGCGCGCCTCGATTTACAACGCGTTCCCGGAAGCCGGCATCGACGCGCTCGTGTCGTTCATGCAGGAGTTCGAGCGCAAGAACGGATAGCTTGCGCTCCGAGCTGAAATCTGCAGTCTGACGTCTGCAATACGAAAGGGCGGTCTGGGAAACCAGCCGCCCTTTTCCCGTCTCAGGGCTGGGCGGGACGGTACCGGCGCCGTCGGCGCCGGCGGCGGCGCCTGGGGCGATCCGTGGACGTGTCGTCGTCGGTGCCGTGGCCGACCGGCTCGTCGGCGCCGCGCTCAGCCAGCACGGTGATCCAGTGCTCCACGGTCTCCTGGCTGTCGCCGTGAATCTCCATCCACGTGAGCGCCTCCCGGAAGATGCTGCGGTGGGTGAGCGCGCGCTGGGCGCGGACCGTTGACGACAGGTCGCGGAGCCGCCGCTGCAGCCCGAGTATCTGGCGGAGCCGTTCGAGATCGCGCCGTGCGAGCGGCAGGCTGCCCAGGCGGGCGAGCGGCTCACGCGGGCGTCGATCCTCGTCGTGCCGTGACGGCCCGCGTCCCGGCTGTGGCGCCAGGCCGAGCGGCGCCAGCAGGGTCCCGAGCAGGATGGCGTTCGTCAGTGTCTCTGGAGTGGCGCTGAACCTGTTGCGGTAGGCGTCGATGTTCCGGAGCGACTGCCAGAGCGCCGCGCCTGCACCATCGTGCAGTTCCATCGAGATCGGCTCGAGCAGCCCTGCGGCCGAGAGCCCCTGGAAGGTCTTCTCCGACGACCCCGCACGCAGGATCTTGTAGTACTCCTCCAGCAGCCGCGGCGCGGAACTGTTCGCGATCTCGTGGCGCATCACCCCGATGGCGTCGTAGATCGGATCCTCGATCGTGAAGTCGAGCCTGGCCGCCAGCGCGATGGCCCGGAGCATCCGGACCGGGTCCTCCTTGAAACGCACCACCGGGTCGCCGATGGAGCGGACGATCCCGGCACGCAGGTCCTCGAGTCCGCCGACGTAGTCGATGATCGAGAAACTGGCGATGTCGTAGAAGAGTGCGTTGATGGTGAAGTCGCGCCGGAACGCGTCTTCCTCGGGCGTGCCGAAGGTGTTGTCGCGATGAATCAGCTGGGCGTCGTCTCGCGCCTCCAGCGTGTCCGACGTCGGGGTGTCGCCTGCGGCCTTCTGAAGTCCCGGTTCCGACACCTGCGTTCCGTGCCGATGGTGCAGGTCGGGTGCAGGCACTCCATCCTGCACGATCTCTTCACCCGGCTGGACCTGGCGGCGGAACGTGGCCACTTCGATCACCTTCGACCCGAACTTGACGTGGGCGAGGCGGAAGCGTCGGCCGATGATCCAGCAGTTCCGGAAGAGTTTCTTGACCTGGTAGGGATGCGCCGAGGTGCCGATGTCGAAGTCCTTGGGGCGACGCCCCAGGAGCAGGTCTCGGACGCTGCCACCAACGAGGTAGGCGATGTACTCGCCCTGCCGCAGCCGATACAGCACCTTCAACGCGTCAGGGTCGATGTCCGAGCGTGAGAGGCTGTGCTCGGCGCGGGGGATCACCCGGGGTTCGACCATCGCCGGGCATTGTACCAAAGCGCCAGCGGGCGGCCAATAAACCGGTAGCAGTCAGAGGCTTAGCCGGAGATCCGTGTGCTACCATCGGCCCATGGTCCGGGTGGTCATGGTGCTGGCGCTGCTGGCGGGGGTTGCAGCCCCCGCATGGGCGGCTGACGAGAAGAACTCGCTGGCGCGCGCGCGCCAGCTGTATAACATGCGCGACTTCGACGCCGCCATTGCCGCGGCCGATGACCTGCGCAGGGCTCCCGAACGGGCCGACTCCGCGGACCTGATCGCCGCGCGTGCCCTGCTGGAGCGGCACCGTGCTGGTGCGTCTCCCGACGATCTGGCACAGGCCAGGGAGCGGCTCCGCCGTCTGGCGCCCGATCGTCTCAACGAACGGGAGCGTGTCGAGTTCGTCGTCGGCCTCGGGGAGGCGCTGTACTTCGATGGGGCGGCCGGCGCCGCCGCGGCCGTGTTCGACTCCGTGCTGCGGTCGGACGCCAACCTGCTCGATGGGCGCGACCTGGTGCTGGATTGGTGGGCGAGTGCCGTGGACGAGGACGCGCGGCCTCGTTCGGAGTTCGAGCGACAGGCTCTCTATCAGGCGGTGCTCACCCGGATGCGCGAGGAGCTTGGCCAGCGCCCGACGAGCGCAGTGGCGGCGTACTGGACGGCGGCGGCCGCGCGCGGGCAGGGGGACCTGCAGGGCGCGTGGTCGGCTGCCCAGGCGGCGTGGGTGCGTGCGCCCCTGGCGCCGGACCACGGTGCCGAACTGCGGGGCGACATCGACCGCCTCGTGCAGCGCGCCATCATTCCTGAGCGCGCCAGGGCCGTGGGCCAGCCGCCGGAGACCCTGCAGGACGAATGGGCGCGCTTCAAGGAACGCTGGAATCGATGAGTTCGCGAGGGGTCAGCTTTTCGCGTCGGCCCAGTTTGCGCCGATCCCGACGTCGACCGTAAGCGGCACGCGCAGCTGCGCAGCGTTCTGCATCGTCTCGCGTACTACGGACGCCGTCTCCTCCGCCTCGCTCTCGGCCACTTCGAAGAGCAGTTCGTCATGCACGGTCAGGATCATCCGCGCGGTCGGGATGCGCGCAAGCGCGGCGTGGGTATCGATCATGGCGAGCTTGAGGATGTCGGCCGCCGTGCCCTGGATCGGCATGTTGACAGCCTCCCGTTCGGCCGCCTGGCGAATCTGCACGTTCCGGCTGGTCAGCTCCGGCACCAGCCGGCGCCTCCCGTACAGTGTCTTCACCACGCCTGACTGACGCGCCTCGTCGAGCGTCGTGTCGATGAACGCCCGCACCCTTGGGAAGCCGGCGAAGTAGGCGTCGATGAACTCCTGCGCCACCTGTGGCGTGACGCCGATGTCCTTGGCCAGCGTGAACGCCGTCTTCCCGTACAGCAGCGCGTAGTTCACCATCTTGGCCGTGCTGCGAAGTTCGTGCGGGTCGCGCCCGCTTTCGGTGCCGAAGATCTTCAGGGCCGTCCGCTCGTGGAAGTCCGCACCTTCCCGGAACGCGTCCACGAGGACCGGATCGTCGGCGAGGTGTGCCAGCACCCGGAACTCGATCTGCGAGTAGTCGGCTGAGATCAGCAGGTGACCGGGCTCCGCGATGATGGCCCGCCTGATTTCGCGTCCGGTCTCGGTGCGCACCGGGATGTTCTGCAGGTTGGGGTCGCTGCTGCTGAGGCGACCTGTTGCGGCCACGGCCTGGTTGAAGCAGGTGTGCAGCCGGCCTGTCTCGGGGTTGACCAGTTGTGGAAGGGCGTCCACGTACGTGCCCTTGAGCTTCATCAGCTCGCGCCATTGCAGGATCAGTCGCGGCAGTTCGTGAGCCTGCGCCAGCTCCTCGAGCACGTCGGCCGCCGTTGACGCGGTTCGTGTCTTGGCATTGCGCCGCAGCGCCGGCAATTGGAGCTTGTCGAAGAGGATCCTCGACAGCTGCTGTGGCGACCCGATGTTGAACTGCTCGCCCGCGAGGCCGAAGATGTGCGCGTCGATGCGCGCCAGCTCCTTCTCGAGCCGCTGCGACTGCGCCGCGAGGGCCGACGAGTCGAGCCGCACGCCCGCGCGTTCGACGTCCACCAGCACGGGTACGAGCGGCCGTTCCAGCCGCGCGTACACCCCGTCCAGCCCGTGCTCCACCAGCTTCGGCGCCAGCGCCCCGGCGAGCTGGAACACGAGATCCGCACGCTCGCCGGCGTAAGTGAGCGTGGCATCGGGCGGCAGGTCCACCAGGGGCGTGGCTTTCGCGCCGCGTCCGCAGAGGTCCTCCTCGGTGAGCGCCTTGTAGCCCAGGTGTTCGAGCGCAGTCCCCTCGAGCGGATGACCCGAACGGGTCGCATCCAGCAGGTAGCTCGCCAGCATCGTGTCGAGGCCAAGGCCCACTAGGGACACGCCGTGGCGTGCCAGGACGATGGCATCGAACTTCAGGTCGTGCCCGAGCTTCTCGATGGCCGGGTCCTCGAGCACTGGCTTCAGCCGTGCCAGCGCGTCAGCGACCGTCAGCTGCGGCCCCGTATGCATCCCCGCATGCCGCATGGGGATGTAGCGTGCCCTGCGTGCCTGCGTCGACGCCGTGATGCCGACGATGCCCGCCCGCATCGCACCGTCGCGATCGGGCAGCACGCGGATCGCGACACGGCCGGCCTGCCTGATCTCCTCCACGAGCGCATCGATGCCCTCGAGGTCGGTGACCAGCGCGTAGTCCGCGCTCACCGTGTCTGCGGTCGGCGCGTACTCCATCGTGAGCGACCGGAAGCCGAGGTCGGTGAACAGCCGGTAGCAGTCCTCACGCGAGGGCCCTCGATACTTCAGGGTGTCCGGCTCGAACGGCACCGGGACGTCCGTGTGGATCACCAGGAGCTGGCGGCTCGCCAGCGCGTCGGCGTGGTGATTGAGCAGGGCCTCGCGGTACTTCTTCCCGGGCAGCTCGGCGGCGTGCGCGAGCAGGGCATCGAGCGTGCCCCACGTGTCGATCAGCTCGCGCGCCCCTTTCTCACCGATGCCGGGCACACCCTTGACGTTGTCGATCGAGTCGCCCATCAGTGCGAGGACATCGACCACCTGGTCCGGACGCACGCCGAACTTCTCCTTCACCCCGGCGTCGTCGTACCACGTGCCGTCGTCGCGCGGATTGAAGACACGGATGTCGTCGCAGACCAGCTGGAAGAAGTCCTTGTCGCCGGTCACGATGACGACGCCGAACCCCTCGGCGACCGCGCGCCTCGCCATCGTGCCGATGACGTCGTCGGCTTCGTAGCGCTCGTGCGTGACGATGGGAACCCCAAGCGCCTCGCAGGCCCGGTGCACGAGCGGAATCTGGCTCGCCAGGTCGTCCGGCATCGGTGCGCGGTTCGCCTTGTAGTCCGCCGACAGGTCGTCGCGGAACGTGCGCCCTGGCAGGTCGAATGAGGCGGCGATGTAGGCGGGCGACTGCTCCTTCAGCAGCTTCCGCAGCATCGTCACGAAGATGTAGACCGCGTTGGTGGGAATGCCCGATGCGTTGCGCAGCAGCGTGCCTTCCGCAGTCCGGATCGGCGCGTGATACGCACGGTACATCTGCGAGCTGCCGTCGATCAGGAAGAGCAGGGGCTTGGAGGACATCGGGAAGGTCGGGTTTGACTATATCATTGAGAACAATGCAGATCCGGTCGGTGTTCGTGCTGCTGGCGCTGCTCGCGCTCGAGGCGTGCGGCGGCGGTGGTGGCGGCTTCTTCAGGGCGTACGAGTACGAAGAGGAGATGTACCTGTCGCTCGACGGCACAGCCACGCTCTACGTGAACAGTTCGGTCGCCGCGCTGAACGCACTGCGCGGCTCCAGCTTCGACACCAACCCCGAGACGACGCCGGACCGCGAGGCGGTCACCGCGTTCTTCAGCTCGCCGAACACCGAAGTCACCCGCGTGACGATGTCGCGCCGCAGCAACCGCCGGTACGTGCACGTCCGGATGGACGTGAAGGACATCACGAGGCTCGGCGAGGCACCCGTCCTTTCGTGGTCCACCTACAGCTTCAAGCGTGACGGCGACCTGTTCTACTACCGCCAGTCGGTCGGGGCGGCGGCAGGAAAGGCGGTGGGCGACGTCGGCTGGGGGGGCGATGAGATCGTGGCTTTCCGCATGCACCTCCCGAGCAAGATCGCCTATCACAACGCAGGTGCCGACAACCTGCGACGGGGGAACATTCTCGTGTGGGAGCAGGCGCTGGGCGACCGGCTGCAGGGGGCGCCGCTTGCGATCGAGGCGCGGATGGAGACGGATTCGATCCTCTACCGCACCATCGCCCTGTTTGCCTCCACATTCGTGGTGGTGGCGATCCTCTTCGTGCTGATCATCTGGTGGGTCATTCGCCGCGGAGCGAAACCGGCACAGGTGTGAGCCCTGCCGGCGCCGCGGGTTACGCGGTGCGGCTCTTCCTGGTCGACGCACCCTGCGAGGCACCCCGCCCCGACGCTGGCCGCTTTGCGGGGACGGTCGCCTCGGCCGGCTGTGCCGGCTTCTTCTTCGTCGCGCTGATCGAGTCGAGGCTCTTGCGCAGGGCCTCCATCAGGTTCACGACCTTGGGCGGCTCCTGCACCTCTGGCGCGACCACCTCGCGGCCGGCGATCTTCGCGTCGATGATGTCCCGCAGCCCTTCCTGGTAGTCGTCGCGGTAGTCGGCGAAGTCGATGCTCCCTTCGAAGGTGCCGATGACCTGCTGCGCGAGCGCCACCTCGCCCGGCTTCACCTGTTCGGGCATGTCGGACAGTTCGTCGATGGCGTCCATGCTGCGGATCTCGCTCGCATGGCGCAGCGTGTACATCACCAGGCCGCGATCGCGCGGCTGGACCTTGATCAGATACTCGCGCCCGTACAGCGCAACCTTGCCGATGCCAGCCTTGCCCCTCATCCCTTCGCGGATGACGGCGAAGGCCTCCTTGGCCACGGCACCGTCCGGCGCCAGGTAGTACGGCTTGTCCAGGTAGATGGGGTCGATCTCGACGTCCTCGGTGAACTTCTCGAGGTTGATGACCCGCGTCGACTCGACGCGGACCTTCTCGATGTCCCCCTCGTCCATTACCACCCAGCGTCCCTTCTCGAACTCGTAGCCCTTCACGATGTCCGTGTTGGGCACCTCCTTCTGGCAGGTGGGACACCAGCGCTTCTGCTGGATGCGCGTCTGGCACTCGCCGTGGAGCTGGTTGAAGCTGATCGTGGCGCTCGCGTCCGTGGCCGGGAACACCTTGACCGGGATGTTGACGAGGCTGATCTTCAGGTAACCCTTCCAGGTCGGTCGTGCGGCCATAGTCGTGTCAGCGCTCCTGCTTCTTGTTGTCGATTGGAGCGATGTCCTCGTCGACAGCCACCGTGAATTTCCTGAAGTTCGCGTAGCGGGCAGACCCTTCCACGCGGGTGCCGTTGAGCTTGTTCTCGTAGCGCTCGAACATCTCGATTGGCACCGGCACGTCGATACCGTCGACTTTCCCGTACGCCACGTAGATCTGCGCCCGGAGCCACATGTCGTCGACGCCGATCTCGGTCATGTAGACCTGCGACGTGCCCCGGTCGAGCCAGTAGTGCCCGCTCGCGCGCAGGTTCTTACCCTGCGGCGAGGCGACCAGGGTGCGCAACTGCGTCTCCGTGAATGCGACCACCAGGGCGTCGGCCGGCGGGCGGAACGCCTCCCGAGCCGGCAGGGACACCGCCTTGCCATCGGGCGCGTAGGTGAACTCGAACCCGGGCTGGGCACGCCGGTCGAGGACCACGAGCGCGAGCACGGGCAGGTTGATGTTTCGCTCGATGTCGCCGATGTTGTACCGCGCGCTCTCCTCCATGATCTTGCGGGATTGCGTGGCGGTCGACCTGGAGGGTTCGAGGAACAGCCTGGCCAGCCGGTCGTTGCGGTCCTTCAGTGGCCGGCCGTCTACCGCCGTCACGTCCCGGAACTGCATCCAGGCGTCGGAGCCGACGGGTCGGACGAGCAGCAGGTCGGAGGTCAGCTCCCGGTGCACCGGGCCCGTGTACGGCCGGGATCCGCCAGGCCTCACCCCGAAGCGATTCACCGGCAGGAACACGTCCTGGACGTAGGCCTCGGCGGTCACGAAGCCCGAGACCTGATCCGCGAACCGCTCGACGTACGTGGCCGCGCGCGACAGGACGGCCGTGAGTACCGGCGGCGCGGGCTGGGCCTCGGTGGCGGCGACCAGCGCCGAGCACGCGAGCGCAAGCCCGGACACGAACCTGCGGGACATCAGCACGGACTGTAAGACAGCGGTGGCGGCTTTGCAATCCCGCGTCGCGCCGCCCCGGCCGGCCCTTGGCGGAATCGGGAACGGTCCGCCAGAATGGAGGGCATGACGAAGAGGGCCATTGCGCTCGCCGCTGTGCTGACTGCCGCTGCCGCGTGCGACACGCGCGAGGAGCGACCCGCAACCGACCAGGTGCCAGGGCCAACCCCCACGGTGGTACGCACGGCCATCGGCGACCTGCCCGATCTCGACATGAGCGCCGTGCTCGAGCACACGAAGACTCTCGCGTCCGACGAGTTCCAGGGCCGCGCCCCCGGCACCAGAGGCGAGGATCTCACCGTGGCCTACCTGGTGGATCAGTTCCGGCGCATGGGACTGAAGCCGGGTAACACCGACGGGACCTACATCCAGAAGGTGCCGCTCGTCGGCATCACGCCCACGCCCGCCCCTCTCACCATCGCCCACGGCGGCCAGACCATCCAGCTCGCCTGGAAGGACGACGTGGTGGCCTGGACCAAGCACGTGGCCGAGTCGGCGGCCATCAAGGACTCGGAGCTCGTGTTCGTCGGCTATGGGGTGGTGGCGCCGGAGTACGGATGGGACGATTACAAGGGGCTCGACGTGCGGGGCAAGACGCTCGTCATGCTCGTGAACGACCCGCCGGTTCCCGATCCCGACAACGCCTCCCAGCTCGATGCGAAGATGTTCGGCGGCCGCGCCATGACCTACTACGGCCGCTGGACCTACAAGTACGAGATCGCGATGGAGAAGGGGGCGGCCGGTGCCCTCATCGTGCACGAGACAGATCCTGCCGGATACCCCTTCAGCGTCGTCCAGTCCAAGGTCGGCGAGCAGTTCGACCTCGTCACACCGGACAAGAACATGGCCCGACCGGCCATCGAGGGCTGGATCTCGCTCGACCGCGCACGTGAACTGACCCGACTCGCAGGACAGGACTTCGGCACCCTGAAGTCCCAGGCCGCCTCGCGCGACTTCAGGCCGGTGCCCCTGGGGCTTCGTGCCTCCATGACGATCACGAACACGCTGCGGACCGTGGAGTCGCGCAACGTCATCGCCCGCCTCGATGGGCGCGATACGCAACTGAAGAACGAGTACGTCGTGTACTCCGCCCACTGGGATCACCTGGGTGTCGGGCCGGCGGTGAACGACGACACGATCTACAACGGTGCCAAGGACAACGCCGTCGGCGTTGCCGGGGTCCTCGAGACGGCGCGCGCCTTCACGAAGCTGCCGGCCAGGCCCAGGCGGTCGGTGGTCTTCCTGGCGGTGACGGCCGAGGAGCAGGGGCTCCTGGGATCCCAGTACTACGCTGTGACGCCGGTGTATCCGCTGGCGCGGACGGCCGCCAACATCAACATCGACGGGCTGAACGTGCACGGCCGCACCCGCGACCTGACGCTGGTCGGCTACGGCGCGTCCGAACTGGACGACTACGCCCGCGATGCCGCCGGCGAACAGGGCCGGCTCATCCGGCCGGATCCCGAGCCGGAGAAAGGCTTCTATTACCGCTCGGATCACTTCAACTTCGCCAAGCAGGGCGTGCCGGCACTCGACCCGGACGAGGGGATCGAATACCTCGGCAAGCCCAGGGAGTTCGGCGAGCAGGTGCGGGCCCAATGGAACGAGCGCGACTATCACCAGCCCAGCGACGTCGTGCGGCCGGACTGGGACCTGACCGGCGCCCAGGAAGATCTCAAGGTGTTCCTGGCGGTCGGCTTCCGTGTCGCCGAGGCAGACCGGATGCCGGCCTGGCGTCCCGGCTCGGAGTTCCGCGCGAAACGCGAGGAGATGCTCAAGGGCACTCGATGACCGCCGTCAGGCGAAGATGTCCCTGACCCGGCGGGCGCGCCACATGTAGCCGAGCCAGGCGCCGTAGTAGATGGCGGTGGCGCCCGCCACGAACGGTGCCTGCCCCGGCAGTCGGTTGCTCGGGAAGAACGGCGTGAGCGTCGCGAAGATCTGCACGGCCGCCGAGGCGATCAGCGCGCCCTTCACCAGTGCCGGGGCCGACGGGCGCCGATCGAGCACCGCGCGTCCGGCTGCAACACAGAGCGCGGTGGCCGCCAGCCGCGCCACCAGCACCAGGACCACCGGGGTCCCTCGCACACCGATGGCGTTGGTCGCGCCGGCCGCGACCATGGCGAACGCCACCGGCTCCCACGCCACGAGCAGCAGCGCCAGCAGGCGGAGCCATACGCCGAGGTCGGCTGGCTCCTGATTCGAGGTCATCGGGGTCATGGCTGCACGGCGGCGCGCCGCACGCCATTATCAATTAGCATGCAGCGGTGCACCTGTACCTGGTTCATCATGGCGAGGCCGTCGGCCCGGATGTCGACATCCGGCGACCGCTCTCGCCAGCAGGTGCCGAGGAGGTGGCACGCCTGGCCGCGCGTGCGGCCGCGCTCGGCACCAGGCCAGCCGTCGTGTGGCACAGCGGCAAGCTGCGCGCGAAGCAGACCGCCGAGGCATACTGGCGCGCGTGCAACGCCCTCGCGCCATTGTCCGCCACCCGGGACCTGCAGCCGGACGACCCCCCCGGCTGGATCAGGGACCGACTGCGGTTCGAACCGCGTGACATCCTGATCGCGGGACATTACCCGCACTTGCCGCGGCTGCTGGCGCTCCTTCTTGGCGATGCGCCGGGTTCGACAGGGGGCTTTCCACAGCACGGAGCCGTGGCGCTGCGCTCCGACGACGACGGGGAGACGTGGACGGAGATATGGCGACTCGATCCAGGAGAGACAGCATGAGGGCTCGGATGCGGGTGGCGGGCCTGCGAACGGTGATCGGTGCGCTCCTGCTGGGTGCGGCAGCGTTCGCCCAGGTGTCCCAGGCGCAGGACCGCGAAGACACACCATACGTTGCCACGAGGGTCATCTGGCATTGGCGCGGGATCATGAACCAGGTGCTGGAGGACTCGCGGGCGTTCGCCGCTGAAGGTGTGATCGACGACATGGAGGTGTTCGTGTCGCCCGGTGCCGTGCGGGTCGTGCAGGACAAGCTCGACGCCGAACGGATGAAGAAGGTCGACGCCCTTGTCGAACGCTTCGCGTTCGAGGTCGTGGCCGCCTCGACCCGCCGTGACGACGGCAGCCGCATTGTCGAGGAAGGGGCCGTTGGTGCCGCGCAGAAGGCGATCTGCCCGGTGTACCCCTTCTGCGAATAGGCACGCCCGCACGGGACTCAGGGCCCGACGACCTGTCGTCCCGCGCGGGTGGGTGCGTGGGCGTTACCGGATCACGAGGCCGATGGACGCCCGCCAGAAGTCGAAGTTCCCCAGGTCCAGGTCCAGCCCGTTGTCGAGGCTGCTCCCGTCGTCAGTGAGCGTTCGGAAGTAGCGCACGTCGCCCCGAAGACCGACGTGATCGCTGAAGAAGCCCATCGCGCCAGCGCCCAGGTTGAAGCCCAGGTCGCGCGTGCTGTACTCGGGTGAGAAACCGGCTGCGGCGATCTTCGACTGGATCAGACCAAGGCCACCGGTGACATATGGCCGGACGCCGGGCCCGCTGGTACCACCGATCGGCACGCCGATGATCAGGTTGCCCATCAGGTCCATGACGTGGTTGTCCACGGACTCACCGAACGCATTCGGAGCCCACCCGAAATCCAGCTCCGCACCAATGACGCCGGCACCCATGTAGCCGGCATTCACGCCCCACATGAAGTGCTGCTCCATCTGGTTGTTGCCGAAGGTGATTCCCGCAAACGGGCTCACGTATCCTTCCGCTCGGGCCTGAGCAGGGGCCCACAGCAGGGCCAGAACCCCGGCCACGATCAGTGCTTTCGTCACACCTCGCATCGAGCATCAACTCCTTTGAACGGCCGCCTGACGCGGCGTATGCAGGGTGAAACTGCAAGTGGGATGCCCCGGATACCGCAGGAGGGACGGCAATCGCCAGGGCGGGGGCGGTGGAACCGGGAAGATGGATCGGCCTAGCGGAGCCGCAGCGTCATCGACGCGCTGGTCTCCGGACGTCCGTCTCGTGCGTAGCGAGTGGAGGAGCTAGGGTTCGACCGTGACGGCCACGGGCGACACGATCCGCGCGGTGATCTGCGCGCCGGATGGGAAGACGGCCTCGCTGCGGTCGCCAGACATCACCGCCGCGCCTCCGCCGGCTGCCCCGGTGGCGGCACCGATCGCCGCGCCGCGGCCGCCACCGATGATGGCGCCGAGAATGGCACCGGCCACTGCCCCGCCGCCGACCTTGGCGGCGCTGCCGTTCGCGGGATCGTTGCCAAACCGGTAGATGGTTTCGGTGCTGATGGGAATGCGCGTCCCGTCAGCGAGGGCCAGCGTGTGGAAGCGGATCCCGAGCCGCGCTCGATTGCGTGCGCGGCCGCCGCGCTCGACCACCACCACCGACCCCAGGGCACGGCTGCCGGCTGGAATGGCCACCCGACCACCCACCCGCACATCGCGAACCACGCGCGCCTCGACCCGATCTTCCACGTGGGCGCGCTCGCTGCTGAGGGTGGTCTCTGTCTGCAGGCCAACGACCGAGTCGGCCGGCACGGTCAGTTCTTCGAGGGATGCCCGCGCCGGTTCGGCAGGGGCCTGTGCCTCGGCGGAACGTTCGTCGCGGGCCGCGACAGGCGCCGGCACCACGGGCGCGACCGGGGCGGGAAGTGACGGCAGCGTGTCGGTGTGTTCAGGGGCGACCACCGGCGACAGCTCGACGCGTGCGGGGGGCGGCGTCTCCGGCTGCGGCCGACTGGCCGGTGGCCGCACGGGCTTCGAGGGGGGCTGGACCGGTCTCGCCGCCGCCCTCGGGGCCTGGGGAGGTGCAGCCGGCTTCGCAGGCTCGCTGGTGACGACCGCCTCGGTCTCTTCGACGGCACGTGGAGCCGTCGCCATGCCGGGCACCACCGCGGCATCGACGCCCGACGTGGCCGCTACCGGTGTTCCCGACCCGGCCGCGTTGTGTCGGGTCGCCACGTAGCTGCCCCCGGCCGCAGCGACAACGCAGGTAACGCCGAGGGCCGCAAAGGCGAGTCGATTGGACAGCATGGGAGGCACGTCTCCTTGAACCGATCCAGCCAGACGCAAGCCGCGTGCCCGGGCTCGTCCGCATCCCTGTCTGCTAACTGACTGGAAAGACGTAGCTTACCAGAACAGCTCTTCGGGTGTGCCTGTCATCTGCGCAGGACTGGCGTACCCGCCGGGGACAATCCAGCCGTCTCCCGGAAAGGCAGAGGCCCCGCGGGGTGAACCCCGGGGGCCTCTGGTGTCAACGGTCGACCGGGGTCACCCGCAGCCCGCCAGTTCGCGAGCGCCAGGTGGACCCGTTCGCGTCAGTAACGATAGTGGTTCGGCTTGTACGGACCGTCGACCGGCACGCCGATGTAGTCGGCCTGGTCCTGGGTCAGCCGCGTCAGCTTCACGCCGAGGTGGTCCAGGTGCAGCCGCGCCACCTGCTCATCGAGGTGCTTCGGCAGCATGTAGACCTTGTTCTCGTACTTGCCGTTGTTGGCGTGCAGTTCGAGCTGCGCGATCACCTGGTTGGTGAACGACGCCGACATGACGAAGCTCGGGTGACCGGTGGCGCAGCCCAGGTTCAGCAGGCGCCCCTCGGCCAGCACCATCACGCTGTGGCCATCCGGGAAGCGGAACTCGTCGTACTGCGGCTTGATGTTGATCCGCTCGACCCCTGCGTACTTCTTCAGGCCGGCCATGTCGATCTCGTTGTCGAAGTGGCCGATGTTGCCGACGATGGCCTTGTCCTTCATGCGGGCCATGTGATCGACGGTGATGATGTTGTGGTTCCCCGTGGCGGTGATGAAGATGTCCGCCGTCTCCACCACGTCCTCGAGCGTCGTCACCTGGTAGCCTTCCATGGCCGCCTGGAGGGCGCAGATCGGATCGATCTCGGTCACGATGACGCGTGCGCCCTGGCCGCGCAGCGCCTGCGCGCAGCCCTTGCCGACCTCACCGAAGCCGAGCACCACGGCCACCTTGCCGCCGAGCATGACGTCGGTGGCGCGGGCGAGTCCATCGGGCAGCGAGTGACGGCAGCCGTAGATGTTGTCGAACTTGCTCTTGGTGACCGAGTCGTTGACGTTGATGGCCGGGAAGAGCAGCGTGCCCGATTCCATCATCTGGTAGAGCCGGTGCACGCCGGTCGTGGTCTCCTCGGAGACGCCGCGGATGCTCGAGGCCAGGCGCGTCCAGCGCTGCGGGTCCTTCGCCATCGACTCGCTGATGCACTTCAGGATGACGCCCCACTCCTCGGGTTCCTTCTCCGGGTTGAACGCGGGGACGACACCGGCCTTCTCGAACTCCTTGCCCTTGTGCACCACCAGCGTCGCATCGCCGCCGTCGTCCACGATGAGGGTGGGACCGCTGCCATCGGGCCATTCGAGTGCCTCGCTCGTGCACCACCAGTACTCGTCGAGCGTTTCGCCCTTCCACGCGAACACGGGGATGCCCTTCGGGTCGGCCACCGTGCCCCCGGTTTCGGGACGACCGACCACGACCGCCGCAGCCGCATGATCCTGCGTCGAGAAGATGTTGCAGGAGACCCAGCGCACGTCGGCACCGAGTTCCGCCAGCGTCTCGATGAGCACCGCGGTCTGGATGGTCATGTGCAGGCTGCCCATGACGCGCGCGCCGGCGAGCGGCTTCTTCGCACCGTACTGCTTGCGCAGTGCCATCAGGCCCGGCATCTCCTGCTCGGCGAGGCGGATTTCCTTGCGGCCGAATTCGGCCTCCGCGAGGTTGCGCACCTTGAACGGCTCGCGACCCGCGGCCTTCGCGGCGGCGAAGGGGTGAAGCTTCTCAACAACAGTGGCCATGCTCGTCTCTCTCCTTGTCACGCAGTCTGACGTTCGAACGACACTTTCTTCTGTCCCGTCGCCACAAAGAGCGCGGGACCCTTGGCTTTGGGGTCGGCTGGCAGTGGCACCACGCGGGTCCGCTCGAAGCCTGCCTCGGCGAGCAGGCGATCCACGTGGTCTTCCGAGAAGCCGAGCCACACGTGTCCCATCTGCTGCCGGTAGTTCTCGCGGTCGTGCGGCAGCATGTCCACGAGCAGGAGCCGCCCGCCCGGCTTCAGCACGCGCGCGACATCGGCGAGCGCGCGTCCCGGTTCCGGCACGTGGTGAAGCACCAGCATCACCGTCGCGACATCCAGGCGCGCATCGTCGATGGGCAGCGCCTCGATGTCGCCACGCCTGAGCTCGACGTTGCGGTGGTCCTGCAGCCGGCGGCGGGCGGCCTGCAGCATGGCCGCGGAACTGTCGACGCCGATCACGCGCTCGACGAACGGTGCGAGCGCCGCCCCGACCTGTCCCGTGCCGCAGCCCAGGTCGCCGACCGTCGCGTCCGGGTTGGCCAGCGCGGCCAGTGCTCCGAGGTGGAAGCGGTCGCCGAACAGGTCGTCACGCACGCGGTCCCACTGGCCCGCGGACGACGAGAAGAACTCGACCGACTTCGAGCGCCGCGCGGCCATGGCCGCCTGCAGCCTGCGCTGATCCTGCATGGCGGCCGCGGTCGACCCGACCTGTTCGCGCACGAGGGACCAGAGGCGACGGGACGAGGTGTCGAGAACTTCGCGAGACATCGCGTAGACGTTGCTCGTCCCCTCAGCCCGGGACACCACCCAGTGGCTGTCCGCCAGCGCCTTGAGGTGCCGGCTCACCGTGGACTGCGGCAGCTGCAGCACGGTGCACAGTTCCGAGACGGTCAGCTCCTGGCCATCCAGCAGCAGGAGGATCCGGCTGCGGGTCGTGTCTGCCAGCGAGGCGAGCTGGTCGAGGATGGTGGGGGCCTGTGCTTTCATCCGTATAGCCGGATGAAAGGATAGCACGCTAGAAGCCGGGCGAGAACGAGAACTGGAACATCCAGCCCTGGCGCGACCGCTGGAACGGCTTCACCAGGTCGAACTGGCCGATGGCGAACCCCATCAGGTTCACGCGGAGGGCCACGCCTGCACTGGCCACCCCGTCGCGGCTGCCCCCGAACACCGACGGCGTCTGCCCACGGTTCCAGGCCACGCCCCCGTCCGCGAAGAAGGCCAGTTCGGCCGGCACTGGGCCATACATCCGTCCGGACGTTCCCGTGAAGGGACGGAGCAGCGGGAACCTGAACTCCAGGTTTGCCACCAGCATGCGGCTGCCGAGCAGCCTGTCGAAGGCGGGGCAGGCGGTCGTCTGATCGTTGCCGCACTCGTCCGGGTTGATGGAATACATGTCGTAGCCGCGCACGAGGTTGGGGTACCCGATGAACAGTGGGAAGAACCGCGAATCTTCCGCGCCGCTGCCATAGCGTCCGTAGTGCATCACGCGGGCAGCCAGGGTGTAGAACGGCGCCGGCATGAGGTAGCGCCGGTAATCCGCGAGCAGGTTCGTGTAGCTGATCGAACCGAAGGTGGGTGCCGCCTCGAGCCGGTACCGTGTGCCCTGAACGGGGCTGGTCGCGCCGAACACCGAACTGTCGAAGACGAGGGCCGTCGACGCCGTGCCGAGCGTGAGGGAGCGGCCGAGGGACTGCTCCTCCGTATCGTCGAAGAGCAACTGGCCCGTGCCGAGCGAGTACGCGCGCGTCTGGACCACCTGGTCGAAGGAGATCTGGCTCGCGCCGGCCTGGAACTCCAGGCGCCTGGATCGGCTGAACGGATACTGCACCAGCCCAGCGGCACTGCGCTCCGTCTGCCGGTTGATCACCAGCTGATCGACGAGCGATGCCTCCCCATCCACGCTGGCAATGAACTCCTGCGCGCCACCGCTCAGGTACGGCACCTGACCACCCACCACGCCCCAGTTCCAGCGCCGGGACTGGTCGATGTAGGCCACCTGCGCGGCAGTGTTCTTGAGGCTCCAGTTGTTCGTCAGGCCGGAGTTCAGTTCGAGCCCCGTGCTCAGCGTCCGATTGCCGAGCATGTCGCTGAAGTACGCGGAGAGGCCGCCGCCCAGTGCCGCGCCGTAGCGGCTCGCGCCCAGGGCCACGGTGGGTTGCCCCAGCGCTTCCAGCCGCAGCCGACTCTTGTACTCGCGCGTTTCGTACGCCCGATCTGCGTCGGGGAGGCCCGCAACCGGGTTGGCAATCACCTGATCGATGTCGCTCCGGCGTCCGGTCGCCGGAGGCAGGGCAGCGGCTGAACCTGCAGGCGACAAGGCGGGCGTAGCACCCGCGAGCGGCGTCACCCGGTAAATCTCGTACTTCCCGTCGTCGTAGACGCTGACCGCGACCGTGCCGGTCCTGCTGGCGACAGACATGGCCGGGCTGCTCGCAGTGATGCCGCTGACGCCGGTTGCCACGGACGTCACTGCGGTCACCTCGCCGCGTGGCAGGCTCATGCGGTAGACATTGGGAATGCCGTCGCGGTCCGCGATGAAGAAGAGCGATTCACCGTTCGGCCCCCACTGCGGGTTGATGTTCTTGCCTGACGTGAAGACCGGCGCCGGGCTGATGTCGCCGCTGCGCGGATCGAGCAGCGCCAGACGGTAGTTGCCGATGTCGAGCGTGTCCAGGCGCGACGAGAAACGATCCGTCGCGAACGCGATTCGGCTGCCGTCGGGCGACCACGCGGGCTGGAGCTCGGCAAAGGCATCCCTCGTCAGCCGCCGCACGTCGCCGGTGCCCACCTCGACGATGAAGAGGTCCGTGAGCCCGCCGGTCATGCCGGTGAAGCAGATCGCGGTGCCGTCCGGCGACCAGGTGGGATTGAAGACTTCATCGACGTCGGCCACGACCAGGTCCCGCACCCGATCGCCCGACTCGACGTCGAAGACGGCGACGGCTGGCCGGCCCGACGTGACCGTCGCCACCGCGAGCCGGCGCCCCTCATGGTCCCATCCGCCGGCCGACTGGATGAACTGGATGCTGGAATAGTGCGGATCGGTGGCGGTGCTCGTCAGCTTGTGGCGCACCTCGCCGGTGGCCGCGTCGGCGACGTACAGGTCTATCGAGAAGAGTGACCGTTCCGACAGGAACGCCAGGTACTTCCCGTCCGGGCTGATGGACGGCGCAATGTTCAACTCGCCGCCTCCACCGCGCCGCGGCGTCTGCAACGGGGTGCCCACGTCAGCGGGTTCCGTGTTGGCCTCGAAGACCGATCCGTAGGCGGCGCGGATCGCGTCGTGCCAGTCGCTCGAGAACTGGGCGTCATCCAGCCCGAGGACCTGCTGGATGGCCACCAGCGGATCGCCGGCCTGCGACCCGATGTCGAGCATCGAACGGATGGTGTCGTCGCCCCAGCGTCCGCCGACATACGCCCAGAACGCCTGTCCCCAGCGGTAGGGGAAGTACTCCGGGTCGTTCAGGTCCTCCACCGACGGCAGTTCCTCCTTCCGCGCAGCATCCCTGAGCCACATCGCGGTGTTGGGATCGACCGAGCCGATCGACAGGTACTCAGCCATGCCCTCGATGAACCACAGCGGCAGCTGCGCCAGGCCCGATCCCGGCTGCATCCCCGGCGTGGTGGTGATGTCGAACTGGAAGGCGTGCACCAGCTCGTGTCCGATGACGTGATCAGTGTCGGCGAGTGGACCTGCCATCGGGAGGACGATGCGGCGGCGGAGCGGCTCGGTCACGCCGCCGGTTCCCTCGCCGATGCCGCCCTGGATGACGTTCGTCTGTTCGAAGTCGACGTGGGACGCATACAGGACGAGCGGCTGGCGTCCGCGAAGGGTGTGGCCGAGTACGTGCCCCAGGCGCGCATGCCACCGCTCGGCCATCCGGGCCGCAATGTCGATTCCTTCCCGTTCCTCCGGGTAGTAGTAGATGTCGAAATGTTCCGTGGCGAGGATCTGGAAGTCGAAGGTCTTGTAGTGGACCTTGTTCCGACCGAAGTACTGGGACCAGGCTGGTGGCGCGACGGCGACCAGCACCAGCAGGACAAGAGCGGATCGGAGGAGGTAGCTGTGCGCGCGCTCAGGCATGGCGCGCACTGGCATTGCAAGACGACGGACGTCAGCGTTCCGGTGGGTCCGAACAGATCGCTGCGGTGGAATTGCCAGGTTCCGCCGCACAGAAATCGGCCACGTCCTGGTCCACCTCGGCTTCGGCATTCGCCTGTGCGCGGGTTCGGCGGATGGACGAGATACCGTCCTTCACTTTTCTGGTCAGGAACACGCGGGCCAGGTTCTGCGCCGCCAGCGTGAAGAACTCACCCGCGCTGTAGGCCGCGTACGGCTGCTGCAGGGGCCGGCTGGTCGGGCTCACCTGGAGCCGCTGCATCTCGTACCCATACAGCCCGCCACCGGGCGCCGGACCTGACGAGAAGTCCATCTTCGACAGGACGTCGTCGAAGTTGCGCTTGTCCTCGATGGTCACCGAGAAGTCGGCTTTCACCTCGGTGTTCCTCAGGTGCGGCCGCGGCGGCTGGGCCAGCTGCTCCCGGATCCGGTCGAGCGACACCGGCAGTTCCGGCGTCGCTCCCCCCTCTCGGGCCGGTGGTGCTTCGGGGGGCTGCGCGGCCGCGCTCGCGCCGAAAGCCAGCGCGATCGTGAGCAGGACGGGTAGCCGCATGATGGTTTAGACGCCGGCCGCTCCTGAACAGCTTCCGAGACGCGTCCACCCCTGGCGCCTGCATCGTTCGCGCCACAATGGACGTGTGCCGGAACTCCCAGACATTGTCGTCTACTGTGAGGCGCTCGAGACGAGGCTTGTCGGCCAGGCGCTCCAGCACGTCAGGGTGCACACGCCCTTCGTGCTCCGATCGTTCGAGCCCCCCGTCGACGCGGCGGTCGGGCGGGTGGTGCGCGCCATCACCAGACTCGGCAAGCAGATTGTCCTCGGCCTGGACGATGACCTGTTCCTGGTGCTGCACCTGATGATTGCCGGACGCCTCCGCTGGCGTGAACCCGGTCGCAAGCCCGGCGTTGGACCGCGGATGCTGCTGGCCAGCTTCGCGTTCGACCACGGCACCCTGCTCTTCACGGAAGCCGGCTCCACCCGCCGTGCATCGCTGCACCTGGTACGGGGCCGTGCCGCGCTGCAGGCCATGGACCGTGGTGGATTGGAACCGCTCACGTCCTCGCTTTCCGAGTTCGGGGACGCGCTGGTCCGCGAGAACCATACGCTGAAGCGCGCCCTCACCGATCCCCGTCTCTTCAGCGGGATCGGCAACGCATACTCCGACGAGATCCTGCACGCGGCCCGGCTGTCGCCGCTCAAGCTGACCCGGACCCTCGACGGCAACGAGGTCGAGCGGTTGCTCCACGCCACCAGGGACACGCTGCTCGCCTGGACCGCGCGGCTCCGCACCGAGGCCGCCGGTGCGTTCCCCGAGAAGGTGACGGCCTTCCATGAAGGGATGGCCGTGCACGGCCGATTCGGGCAGCCCTGCCCGGCGTGCGGGGCGCCGGTGCAACGCATCGTCTACGCCGGGAACGAGTGCAACTACTGTGCGCCGTGCCAGACCGGTGGCCGGCTACTGGCCGACCGCGCGTTGTCGCGGCTGCTGAGGGGGGACTGGCCCAGGCGGCTCGAGGAGTGGTGACGCGGAAGTGTTTGCCTCCATCTATCTACTAATGTAGATTTATCGATATGAAGCAGGCGTCTGCGCTGTACCGGCTGCTCGGCGACGAGGCGCGCCTGCGACTGCTGCGCGTGCTGCGGCGGGAACGGCTGAACGTCACCGAGCTGACGGGCATTCTCGGGCTGGCGCAGTCGGGCGTCTCGCGGCACCTGGGTTTGCTGAAGGAGGCCGGGCTCGTCGTCGAAGAGAAGGACTCCGGCTATACGTACTACCGGGTACCTGAGGGCGTGGCGGAGGACCGGACCGCCGCGATCTGGACCGCGCTCGAGGAGCAGTTCGAGACGGCTGCCGCTGACGGCGCCGTCCGGGCCGACGAGGCGCGCCTGCAGGAAGTGCTGCGCCTGCGGAAGGAGAACTTCGAGACCCACGGCGGCGCCGATACCCGCGACGCGAGGCAGCTGGTGCCGGGGCGAAGCTGGGCGGCCTGGTCCCGTGCCCTTGGGATGCTGCTTCCGCCACTCAGGGTGGCCGACCTCGGTTGCGGCGAGGGCTACCTCACCATCGAAGCCGCGCGCTGGGCGGCGGAGGTGATTGCGGTGGACCGATCCGACGTCGTCCTCGAGCGTGCCAAGGCGCTCGCTGCGCGCCGTCGCGTGGAGAACGTCACGTGGAAGCGCGGGGAACTCGAGAAGCTCCCCATCAGGGACGCCAGCGTGGACGTCGCCCTCCTGTCGCAGGCGCTGCACCACGCCGCCAACCCCGCCCGAGCGGTCGCAGAGGCCGCGCGGATCACCGTGCCCGGCGGCCGCGTGCTGATCCTGGACCTCCGCGAACATCGAGAGGAGTGGGTCCGGGCAAAGCTCGGCGACCGAACCCTTGGCTTCGCCGATGGCGAACTCACCCGCATGCTGACGGACGCCGGCCTGCTCGACGTGAAGGTCGGGGTCGGTGCCCGGAAGGCGGGCGACCCATTCACTGTCCTCATCGCCGCTGCCTCGAAGCCTCAGGGGGAACTGCCCCCGCCACCTGCCGCCGCACGGGTGAACCCGCGCCGGCGCACGACCAGGGATCGCACATGACCACCACGGACCGCACCCGCCTGCTGCACGACCTCCTCGCCCGCCGCATCCTCGTTCTCGACGGGGCGATGGGCACCATGATCCAGCGTCACAAGCTGACCGAGGCCGACTTCCGCGGCGATCGCTTCGCCGTGCACGGACACGACCTGAAGGGCGACAACGACGTCCTCATCCTGACGCGGCCCGATGTGATCGGTGGCATCCATCGGCAGTATCTCGAGGCCGGCAGCGACATCATCGAGACCTGCACGTTCAACAGCAATGCGATTGCGCAGCTCGACTATGGGCTCGAAGGGCTGTGCTACGAGCTGAACCTCGAGGGTGCGCGCCTGGCCCGCGCGGCTGCGGACGAGTACACGGCGAGAACGCCCGACCGGCCGCGTTTCGTCGCCGGCTCAATCGGGCCGACCAACCGGATCCTCTCCATCTCGCCCGACGTGAACAACCCGGCGTTCCGCAACATGACCTTCGACCAGTTGCGCGACGCGTTCAAGGAGCAGGTGCGCGGGCTCGTGGACGGGGGCTGCGATCTCCTGCTCTTCGAGACGATTGTCGACACCCTCAACATGAAGGCCGGCATCGTCGCCGCCGAGGAGGTGTTCGACGAGACGGGCGTCCGCCTGCCACTGATGATCTCCGTGACCGTGACCGACCGGAGCGGCCGGACGCTGTCGGGCCAGACCATCGACGCGTTCTGGGTGTCGGTGCGCCATGCCAGGCCATTCAGCGTCGGCCTCAACTGCGCCCTCGGTGCGCACGACATGCGTCCGTACGTCGAGGAGTTGGCCCGGAGCGCCGGGTGCTACATCAGCTGCTATCCCAACGCCGGCCTGCCGAACGCGTTCGGCGAGTACGACGAGCATCCGGCGGACACGGCTGGCGCCCTGCGCGAGTTCGCCGATGCCGGCCTGGTGAACATCGTCGGCGGCTGTTGCGGCACCACACCGGATCACATCCGGTCCATCGCGCAGGCGGTCCAGAGCCTTCCGCCCCGACCGGCGGGAGCGGCGGTCCCTGCCGGCTTCACCCAGTTCGCGGGGCTCGAGACGCTCACCATCCGCCCCGAGAGCACTTTTCAGATGATCGGTGAGCGGACCAACGTCACCGGATCGGCGAAGTTCGCCCGGCTGATCAAGGCCGCGAACTACGGCGAGGGGGCCACCGTGGCACTCGAGCAGGTGAGGGGCGGCGCCAACCTGATCGACGTGAACATGGACGAGGGCATGCTCGACTCCGAGCAGGCGATGACCGACTTCCTGAACTACATCGCCACGGAACCGGAGATCGCCCGCGTGCCGGTCATGATCGACAGCTCGAAGTGGTCGGTGCTGCTGGCCGGGCTGAAGTGCGTCCAGGGCAAGCCGGTGGTCAACTCCATCAGCCTGAAGGAGGGCGAGGCGGACTTCCTCGCCAAGGCGGCCACCGTCCGGCGATACGGGGCCGGCGTCGTGGTCATGGCATTCGACGAGCAGGGCCAGGCCGACACGATCGCGCGCAAGGTGGAGATCTGCCAGCGGGCCTACCGGCTGCTCACCGAGCAGGCGGGATTCGACCCGACTGACATCATCTTCGACCCGAACGTGCTGGCCATCGCGACCGGGCTCGAGGAGCACAACGAGTACGCGATCAACTTCATCGAGGCCACGCGGCTCATCAAGGCCACCTGCCCGGGCGCGAAGGTCAGCGGGGGCATCAGCAACCTGTCCTTCTCCTTCCGCGGCAATGACGTTGTCCGCGAGGCCATCCACTCGGCCTTCCTCTATCACGCCATCCAGGCCGGCCTGGACATGGGCATCGTCAATGCCGGGCAGCTCGCGGTCTACCAGGACATCCCGAAGGATCTCCTCGACCACGTCGAGGACGTGATCTTCAACCGGCGACCCGACGCCACCGAGCGCCTGGTCGAGTTCGCCGCCACCGTGAAGGGGAGCGGCCGGAAGCAGGGGCAGGACCTCGCGTGGCGCGAAGGGACGGTGGAGGCGCGGCTGTCGCACGCCCTCGTGCACGGCGTGGTGGACTTCATCGACCAGGATGTCGAGGAAGCGCGACAGAAGCACCCGCGTCCGCTCGACATCATCGAAGGCCCGCTCATGGACGGGATGAAGGTCGTGGGCGACCTGTTCGGGGCCGGCAAGATGTTCCTGCCCCAGGTCGTGAAGAGCGCGCGCGCCATGAAGCGCGCGGTCGCCTACCTCGAGCCGTTCATGGAGGCCGAGAAGGCGGAACTGCAGGCTGCCTCGGCCGAGGCGCTCCGTGGCAAGGGGCGCATCGTGCTCGCGACCGTCAAGGGCGACGTGCACGACATCGGCAAGAACATCGTCGGCGTCGTGCTCGGCTGCAACGGGTACGAGGTCGTCGACCTTGGCGTGATGGTGCCGGCCGATCGCATCCTCAAGGCGGTGGAAGAGCACCAGGCAGACGTGCTCGGGCTGAGCGGCCTCATCACCCCGTCGCTCGACGAGATGGTGTTCGTCGCGCGCGAGATGGAGCGTCGCGGCATGAAGATCCCGCTGCTCATCGGGGGCGCCACCACGAGCCGGCAGCACACGGCGGTGAAGATCGCGCCCGAGTACTCGGACACGACCGTCCACGTGCTCGACGCATCCCGGGTCGGCGACGTCATGTCGAGCCTCCTCAGCGAGACACAGCGGCCACAGTTCGAGGTCTACAACCGCGGACTGCAGGAGCAGCTGCGTGAGCAGCATGCCGCCCGCAAGGAGCGGCCCATCCTGTCGTACGAGGCGGCCCGCAGCAACCGGCTGGCGCTCGACTGGACGCGTGAGACGCTCCCGACCCCGCCGTTCCTCGGCCGGCGCGTGATCGACGTGCCGCTGGAGGAACTCGTCCCCTACATCGACTGGACGTTCTTCTTCACGGCGTGGGAGCTCAAGGGCCGCTTCCCGGCCATCCTCGATCATCCCGAGTACGGCACCGCCGCACGCGAACTCTACGACAACGGTCGCGCCTTGCTCGACCGCATCGTCGCCGGGAAGCTCCTGAAGGCGCGCGGGGTGTACGGTTACTGGCCCGCGGCCGCCGAGAGCGATGACATCGTCGTCTTCCCGGACGAGGAGCGGGTCGGCGAACTCACGCGGTTCCACATGCTGCGGCAGCAGGAGGTGATCGCCGACCGGAAGCCGAACCTGTCGCTGGCCGACTTCATCGCCGACCGGTCCGCGCCGGTCAGGGACCATATCGGTGCCTTCGCAGTGACGGCCGGCATCGGCGCCGAGGACCTCGCCCGCCAGTTCGAGGCGGAAGGAGACGACTACAACGCGATTCTCGTGAAGGCCCTGGCCGACCGCCTTGCCGAAGCCTTCGCCACATGGCTGCACGCGAAGTCACGCGTCGAGTGGGGCATCTCGGATGCGGCGTCAATCGAGGACAGCCTGCACGAGAAGCACACCGGCATCCGGCCTGCTTTCGGCTACCCCGCGTGCCCGGACCACAGCGAGAAGTTCGCCCTCTTCGAACTGCTGCACGCCGGTGACGCCGGCCTGGCGCTCACCGAACACGCGGCCATGACGCCGGCCGCCAGCGTGAGCGGACTCTTCTTCGCGCACCCGCTCGCCCGCTACTTCACCGTGGGCCGCATCGGCGAAGACCAGGTGCTCGCGTACGCCCGCCGCACGGGCCGTTCGGTGGGCGAGGCCGAACGCTGGCTGACGCCCTCCCTCGGCTACGAACCCTCACGCTGCTAGGCAACGGCGGGTAGGTCGGACCCCTCGCGGTCCGTCCTACCCGCGTACCCGCCGCTGCGACCCGCTGCCCGCGCCTGCATCGCACCGTTCGTCAAACTTCTGACGCGACCGTGTGCCGAATCCCGTCACTCGTGCACCAAAAAGTGGCACGCCCACCGCTTCCGCCTCCCGCTTTTGCCGGCCGAAACGCACAATATCGACATCGGCTGACGATTCCGTGACGACAAGGCCCGGTGCGTGTGCCGAAACGGCACAACGTCACTGGCCTCATGTCGTCGATCGCGGCCCTGTCTCTCGTCTAAGTCGTTTCGATCGAGTCGGATAGAAATCACTCAACCCAACTGGTCCAACGCTTGCTCAAGGCTGGGGTGCCATGAACTCAACTTGCGTGTCCTCTGTCGTGCAGGCGCGAGCCATCGTCTTCACCCGGATCGTTCCGGTGCTCGCGCTCATTTCCATGCTCCTGCCGACTCCCGTGGGAGCCGCCAGACACTACCGGAAGCTCGATCCGGGTCTGAACCGACGCGCGTCGGCTCCTGCGGGCCGCACGTCCCAGGTCGTTGTCCGACTGGCACCCGGAGCCGCATTGCCGGCGAGCCTCCAGCGCTACGCGCGCGGCCAGCGCCTGCGGTTGATCGACAGCTACGTGCTTGATGTCCCGGACAGCGCGCTGGGCGCACTCGACGCCCTGGCCGCCGTTGAGAGCGCCCACGAGGACCGTCCGGTCTGGGCGGCCGACTACCTGTCCACGCGGGCCACCGGCGCGGCGCTGGTGCAACGCGCGCTCGGCCTCACGGGGCGCGGCGTCGGCGTTGCGGTGCTGGACTCCGGCATCACCTCGTGGCACGACGACCTCACCGGTGCCCAGGGTCGCCGCGCCTACGGCGACCAGCGCGTCACGACGTTCCTCGACTTCGTCAATGGGCAGGCCATGCCCTACGACGATCACGGACACGGGTCGCACGTCGCCGGCATCATCCTGGGCAACGGCTTCGACTCGCGCGGCCGTCAGGCCGGCATCGCCCCCGAAGCGTCGCTGGTCTCCCTCAAGGTGCTCGACGCCGACGGCAAGGGGACCATCAGCCGGATCATCGCGGCACTCGAGTGGGTGGCCGACAACGCCGCCACTCACAACATCCGCGTCGTGAACCTCTCGGTCGGCGCCGCGGTGACGCAGTCCTACTGGACCGACCCGCTGGCGCTCGCCGCGCGCCGGCTCACCGAGCGCGGCATCATCGTCGTCGCCGCCGCCGGCAACCTGGGCCAGAACGCCGACGGTGAGACGCAGTACGGCGGCATCCTCGCGCCGGGCAATGCCCCCTGGGTGCTCACCGTCGGCGCCTCGAGCACCGAAGGCACCGCCCGGTCGCAGGACGACACGATCGCGGCGTTCAGCTCGCTCGGTCCCACGCGCGGCGACTACCTCGCCAAGCCCGACCTGGTCGCCCCCGGCCGCGGCATCCTCTCGCTCTCGGTCCCGGGCAGCACGCTCTACCAGAAGAACACCGACTACCTGGTCGACGGACAGGTGAAGACCGGGTACCCGCCGTACCTGAGCCTCAGTGGCACCAGCATGGCCGCCCCACAGGTTGCCGGCGCCGTTGCCCTGATGCTCGAGGCGAATCCGAGGCTCACACCGAACCTGGTGAAGGCCATCCTGCAGTACACCGCGCGGGCCGAGGCGAATGTCAGTCCGCTCCAGCAGGGCGCCGGGTTCCTCGATGTCGATGGTGCCGTGAAGCTGGCGCGCTTCTATGCGCGCAACCGCGCTGGCGCACGCCTGCCCACCGAGCAGACCTGGAGCAAGCGCATCGTCTGGGGGAACCAACTCGTCACCGGCGGCTACATCAACCCGCTGGCAAACGCCTGGGCCACGAACATCGTGTGGGGCACCGCGGTCACCAGCCCCGAGAACATCGTGTGGGGCACCGCGAACACCGCCGAGAACATTGTGTGGGGCACGCTCTGCGGGGACGAGAACTGCTCCAACATCGTCTGGGGCACGGCCGATACCACGGGCGCGAACATCGTCTGGGGCACTGCCGAGAACATCGTGTGGGGCACCACCACCGCCGACAACATCGTCTGGGGCACCGCGGGCGCCGAGAACATCGTCTGGGGGACCAGCGGCGACAGCCAGAACATCGTGTGGGGTACCGCCTGCGGCGGTGACAACTGCTTCAACATCGTCTGGGGCACGACCACCGCCGACAACATCGTCTGGGGCACCGCCGGCGAGAACGCGAACATCGTGTGGGGCACCGCCGACAACATCGTGTGGGGCACCGTCAGCGAGAACGGCAACATCGTCTGGGGGACGGCGAGCGAGGCCTCGAACATCGTCTGGGGGACCGCCGACAACGGCAGCATCGTCTGGGGCACGGCGGACAACTCGAACATCGTCTGGGGCACGGCCGACCTCGCGAACATCGTGTGGGGCACCGCTGACAACATCGTGTGGGGTACGGCGGAGAACATCGTCTGGGGGACCGCCGATACCGCGAACATCGTCTGGGGCACGAGCGAGGTCGAGAACGTCCTGTGGGACGCCGCTGCCGTCGCGCAGCACGGCAGGAGGCAGTAGTCATGGAACAGACGACCACTCTCATCGCCGATGCCGTCCGCGGCCTCGATCGTCTCGAACAGCCCCGCGTCGACGACTGGCGCTTCAGCCTGCCGGTGCTGGCCGCCGGTGACGTCGTCCTGCGTGAGGTGCGGTCCACTGACGCACCGGCGTTGCAGTCGCTGCTGACCACACCCGAGATCACGCGCTACATCTCGCAGCCACCGACCACGGTCGAGGGGTTCGAGCGCTTCATCGCCGCGTCGCAGCGCCTCCGGGCATCCGGCGAGGGCGCGTGCTTCGCCATCACGTTGAAGGGGTACGACACGGCAATCGGCATCTTCCAGGTGCGTCAGGTGGTGCCGTGCGAGGACGAAGCCCGGCAGATCGGCGGTGCGATGGACACCGCGGAATGGGGCTTCGCGCTGGGGTCCCCATTCTGGGGCGCCGGCATCTTCGAGCAGGGTGCGACGCTCGTCATGCAGTTCGCATTCGAGCACGTCCGGGTGAACCGGCTCGAGGCACGGTGCGCGGCCAAGAACGGTCGCGGGAACAGGGCGCTGCGGAAGGTTGGCGCTGTTGCCGAAGGCATCCTGCGGAAGGCGTTCACCGTGGGCGACGAGCAGCTCGACCAGGTGCTCTACGCCATCGTCGCGCAGGACTGGCGCGAGCGCCGAGGCACCGCAGGCGCGGCCACGAGCGCCTACATGCACTGAGGCCGGAGGCTGGGAGGGCCCGGACAGCCAGGAAGGCCCGGGGACCCGGGAAGGTCAGGAGGAGCGTGGGGGCGGCATACATGCCGCCCCCAGTTCCCGGCTTTCCACTTCGGTTCTGACTTCCAACGTCCGATTTCTGACGTCGACGCGCCTACCCCTTCTCGACGCCCCTCGACGTGTCGGCCACCCACTCGCTCCACGACCCCGGATACAACCGAACACCCGTGACACCTGCGTGCTCGAGGGCCAGGATGTTGTGGCAGGCGGTCACGCCCGACCCGCAGTAGCACACGATCCGATCTCCCGGGATGTCACCAAACGACTCGCGGAAGCCCTCGCGCAGGTCGTCTGGCGACTTGAAGTGGCCGTGCGCGAGGTTCCTGCCGAAGAAGTGATTCACCGCGCCGGGAATGTGGCCCGCCACCGGATCGAGCGGCTCGACCTCACCACGGAAGCGTTCAGGTGCGCGTGCGTCCACCAGGGTGCTGCCCCCGGCTGTGACCGCGGGGATGTCGACGGCCGCAACCACCATCGAGTTGCGCGGCATCGCCACGAACGGGCGGGGTTCGACGGCCGGGACCTCCGTCGAGAGCGGCCTGAGTTCGCCGCGCCAGCGCGTGAACCCGCCGTCGAGCACCGCCACGGCGTCGTGACCCAGCCACCGCAGCATCCACCAGAGGCGGCTCGCGTACATCCCGGAGTCCTGGTCGTAGGCCACCACCTGAACGCCTGGCCCGATGCCCATCCGCCCAAACGTCGCCGCGGCCACGCCTGGCGCCGGCAGCGGGTGCCGTCCATTGGCCCCGGTTTTCGGGGCCGAGAGGTCGCGATCGAGGTGCGCGTACACGGCGCCGGGGATGTGCCCCTCGGCATAGGCCGCCTCGCCCGCGGCGGTATTGGCCAGGTCGAACCGGCAGTCGACGACAGCCACGTTCGGCGACCCGAGTATCCGCGCCAGTCCGTCGGTGTCGATCAGGGTCCTGAAGGTCATGCGGCACACGATAGCAGAGCAGTCCTGCCTGCCCGGCACGCCAGATCCGCCCGCCTCGCTACTCGAACCGGATCCGGGCCGGCGGCCACGGCTTCGGCTGCTCGAAGTGTGCGAGCAGGGCCTCGTGCCGGTACGTGAAGATCCTGAGCAGGTCGCGCCTGACCAGCGGACCAACCAGCGCGCCGCCCAGCATGTCGAACTCGACATGATCCAGCAGCAGCGTGCCGCCCCGCTCCGGACGGAACTGGTGCGTGTGGATCCAGGTGCGGTAGGGACCCCGCACCTGCCGGTCCACGAACATGTCCGGCGGCTGGTATGCCGCAATCTCCGTCAGCCACGACATCGGGATTCCGTGCAGGCTGATGCGGTACTCGATCAGCGCACCGACCTGCATCGCAATGGGCTGCGGGGTCCGGATCTCGAAGTGAAGCCACGGCGGGGTCAGTTGCTGCAGGTTGGCGGCTTCCGCAAAGAACGGAAACACCGCCTCCGGCGGCCGGTTCACCCAGGTTTCAGCGCGCAGGTGCATGAGGTTCCCACTGAAAGACGCCAGGCCTGCGTGGGAAGGTCCGAGTGGGCCCGTTTCGGGGGGCGGCGCCGCCCGAGCGACAGGGCCGGGAGCGTCGGTGCGCGGTTGTGGCTGGGGGCGGGCGACCTGCAGCCGCCGTTCCCTATAGAATGAATCGAACACCATGTCGCCATCAGAAGAAAGCACGCCGGCAGCCCCGACGGCTCCGGTCGACTTCATCCGGACACTCGTCGACGAGGATCTTGCAGCGGGGAAGAACCACGGCCGGCTGGCCACACGCTTCCCACCGGAGCCGAACGGATACCTGCACATCGGTCACGCCAAGTCGATCTGCCTGAATTTCGGCGTCGCGGCCGAGCGCGGCGGCACCTGCAACCTGCGCTTCGACGACACGAACCCGACCAAGGAAGACGTCGAATACGTCGAGTCGATCAAGGAAGACGTCGCCTGGCTTGGCTTCACATGGGACGCGATGTTCTACGCGTCCGATTACTTCGAGAAGCTGTACCAGTTCGCCGAGGAGTTGATCCGGAAGGGGAAGGCCTATGTCGACGAACTGTCGGCCGACGAGATCCGGGCGCACCGCGGCACGCTGACCGAACCGGGCACCGACAGCCCCTGGCGCAACCGCCCGGCCGAGGAGAGCCTCGACCTCTTCCGCCGCATGCGGGCGGGCGAGTTCGAGGACGGCAAGTACATCCTGCGCGCGAAGATCGACATGGCCTCGCCCAACATGAACATGCGCGATCCGGCGCTGTACCGCATCCGGCGGGCCCATCACCACCGCACCGGCGACACCTGGTGCATCTACCCGATGTACGACTACGCGCATCCGCTCTCGGACGCGCTCGAGCGCATCACGCACTCGCTCTGCACGCTCGAATTCGAGGACCATCGTCCGCTCTACGACTGGTGCGTCGACAACCTGATCGAGGGGGACCGGCCGCAGCAGATCGAGTTCGCGCGCCTGAACCTCAACTACACGGTGATGAGCAAGCGCAAGCTGCTGCAGCTCGTGCAGCAGGGGCATGTGGCCGGCTGGGACGACCCCCGGATGCCGACCATCAGTGGCCTGCGTCGGCGCGGCTACACGCCCGAGTCGATCCGGAACTTCTGCAGCCGCATCGGCGTGGCCAAGAAGGAGAACGTCATCGACGTCGCGCAGCTCGAGCACAGCATCCGGGAAGACCTCAACAAGCGGGCGCCGCGCGTCATGGCGGTCCTCAACCCGCTCAAGGTGGTCATCACCAACTACCCGGAGGGGCAGGTCGAGGAGGTCGACGTCATCAACAATCCCGAAGACGCGTCGGCCGGGACCAGGAAGGTGCCGTTCTCGCGGGAGCTGTACATCGAGCGCGACGACTTCCGCGAGGATCCGCCGAAGAAGTTCTTCCGGCTCGCACCGGGTCGCGAGGTCCGGCTCCGTTGCGCCTACTTCATCACCTGTACCGAGGTGGTCAAGGACGCCGCGGGCGAGATCGTCGAGCTGCACTGCACTTACGATCCCGCCACACGCGGCGGCGATGCCCCGGACGGCCGCAGGGTGAAGGCCACCCTGCACTGGGTGTCCGCCGCCCGCGCCCTGGATGTGGAGGTGCGCCTCTACGATCGGCTCTTCAACGCGGCCGACCCCGAAGACGTGCCCGAAGGACGGACCTTCGTCGACCACCTGAATCCCGAGTCGTTGACCGTGATTGCCAACGCCAAGGCCGAACCGGGGCTTGCGTCGTCGCAGGCGCTGGACAAGTTCCAGTTCGAGCGCCTGGGGTACTTCTGCGTCGACCCCGACACGCGTGCCGACCGACTGGTCTTCAACCGCACCGTCTCGCTTCGCGACACCTGGGCGAAGATCGAGCAGCGGCAAGACTGATCGGAACCCCTCTTGCAACGCCCCGCGCTCGTGGATCCACGAGCGCGGCGGCTCGCCATCCGTGAACATCTCAGCAGCGCGCGCGGAGCCCTCGAGCGGGGTGACCGCGCGGCGGCGCGTCTCTCCGTGCAGGCAGCCCTGTCCCTCGACCCCGACTACCTGGCGTCGCGGACGATGCTCGAACTGGTGGAGGAGGGGGCATGGCCGCGTGAGCTTTCGGTGCGACCTCCGACGGGAACCCCCGAGACGGCCGGTTCGGCACCGCCCGACACGCTGATCTCCGAGGAAGGGTGGGCGCGCTTCGAACACCGTGCGAGGCTTAGGCGCGTCGAGAAGCGGGCGGCGGCCGCCCGGCGTGCGCTCGCACGTGGCCGCTACGACCTGGCGCGCGGCATCATGGCCGAGATCCGCGCCATCGACGCAGCACATCCCGAGCTGGTGTCGCTCGCCATCGAACTCGACGCATCGGAGCACCTGCCGTCCAGGCCCTTCGGTCTGCTGCCGCTGGTGGCCGGGCTTGCCGTCTTCACCGTGCTGGTGCTGTGGACCGTTGTGGCCCCCACGCCGCAGTCACCCGGAATCGTGGCTGGCGGAGACGCTCAGCGGTCTGCACTGACCATCGGTCCGGCCTCGGTGCCTTCGGCGGCAGCGATGCCGGCCGCTACCCAGGCGGTGCCCGATCTGCCGAGCCAGCCCCCGCCCGAAGACAGGCCGCGTTCAGGGGAGTCGACACCCCGGCCTCTCTCGATACGACCGGTCGTGACCGTCTCACCGCTGGACGAGACTCCACCCGCACGCCGAGCGCCCACCCGTCCGTTCGTCTGGCCGCCCGTTTCAGAGCCGGCGCCGAATGCCGCGGCCTCGACCCCGGCGGATCCGGTGGTGGTTGCCCCAGGAGTCAGCCAGGCTGCCCTGCCCACTGCGCCGGGCCCCGACCCGCCCGTGGCGGCCACACCGGTGCTGGCTTCGGCCGAGCGCTCAGGCACGACCAGTCGTCGTGTCGCACCAGACGATGAGCTGGTGCGACGGACTCTTCAGCAGTACCGTCTGGCTTATGAAGCGCTGGATGCCCGCGCCGCGCAGGCGGTCTGGCCAGCGGTGGACGGCGCTGCCCTGCAGCGCGCCTTCGACGGGCTGCAGTCGCAGCGGATCACATTCGACGACTGCCGCGTGCAGCTGAACGGTGTGGCCGGTTCGGCGGTCTGCCGGGGTGTCACCCGCTACGTTCCGCGCATCGGCAGCCGCGAACCCAGGGTCGAGCCGCGTGTATGGACCTTTGCCGTGCGCAAGGCAGGCGAGGCATGGCAGATCGAGCAGGCCAGGGCCGAACGGTGACATCGGCCCGCCGGCTGTGGCGGCGCGGTTCAACGACCCAGGGCGTACTCGAGGGCGACCATCGGCATCACTGGCGCTCGGAGCCCACCCTTGAGCATCGGGATACCGACGTTCGCCACCAGGATCCACGTCCCGGTCACGTTCCACTTGAGCCCAGGCGCGAGGGTCAGTGTCTGCAAGCGCGAGCTTCCGGGCAGCAGCCGGATGGTGTTCACGCCGGCCAGCAACGGGTGTGGCTGCTCCACCCGGACAATGTCGCCCGGCAGGTCGGCCCAGCGGCCAAGCGCCTCGGCCGTCAGGGTGAGTCTTGGTGAAGCCGCCGTGGCGACGGCGCCACTGTAGGTGAACTCGGTGGCGAGGCCGCCGAACGCGAGTCCGATCGAGGCGTGCGCGGAGGTGCGCGGCCCCTCGGCAGAGCCCACTGCCGACATGCGGACCGCGGTCCGGCCTGTACCCAGGAGGTCCTCTCGCGACCCGGTGGGCAGGCGGACGTCCACGGCTCCAGCCAGGTTCATCCCCTCATAGGTCAGCAGGCGCACCTTGCTTCGCACGAGGAGGTCGGCCACTCCGAGCGCGGTGGCGCGGGCCGTCGCCTGCGTGAACTGGCGGCCGCGGTAGGCGTTGACCCTGGCGCCATTCAGGCGCAGCGAGACGAGCGGCGCGGCCACGGCCACGTCCACGCGGTCGGTCAGGCCGACGCTTCCGTACAGGGTGGCCACGTCGGCATCGATGCCGAGCGTCAACCGGTCGACGTCGAACGCCTCGGGCTCGTCCACGAACTGGTTCGCCGTCGTGACCAGCGTCCCGCCGCGCAGGTTGCGTCCGTCCAGGGCCGTGAAGCGCAGGTGCTGGAACGAGAGGCCGATCGTGGCCGTGCCTGCGCCCAGCGTGACGGCACGGTCGGCGAACACCGGACCGAAGCTCTGTGTCGAACGCTCCACGGTGCCGAGTGCCGGGTTCAGCTGGTAGGAGAAGGCACCTGCGGTGGACGTGATGGGCAGCGCGGCCAGGTTCGCCAGCAGGGCGGACGAGATGGTCCGGCTGGTCGCGTCCGCGGCTGCGGCATCACGCGCCTCGCTGCCAGTGTTCACCGATTGGCTGGTGACGAGGAACGCCAGGGCATCGGCCACGTGATCCTGCGCGCCAGCCTCGGGCGCGAGCCACAGCGTGAGCACGCACACGACCACGGATGTCGAACGGTTCAGGTCCACGGGCATCCCGTGATGCACGCCGCTCGCCAGCCGCTCACGCCTTCGGGTTCGCGTCAGCGGCTGAAGTACAATGCCCGGGTTCCCGTGGAATACCTCATCACCCAGTACGAACTCGAACAGGGCGCACTCGAGATTCAGTACATCGAAGAGTACTTCGGCGAGTTCCCGCGCAAGAAGACGGCTGCCGAGATCGTCACGCGCCTGCGCGACAGGTCGCACCTGATCCTGATCTGCATGGGCCCTGCCCCTGACGACCCGGGCATGGTCGTGCCGGTCTCCTACAAGGTGGCTCACGAACTGCGTGCCGACGAGCAGGACCCGAAGCTGGCCGAGCTGGTGCACCGGCTCCAGGGCTACGTGCAGTTCGACGGCAAGCGGGTGCTCTACACCTGGATCGGTGGCACCCGGCGCGACTGGCGCGGCCAGGGGCACTTCCGGGCGCTCACGGAGCAGCAGGAGCACTGGGCCATCGAGCAGGGTTTCGACGAGATCGTCGTCAAGACGAAGAACAGGTTCTACGACATGCGCGGCACGCTGGACCACCTGCGCTTCGAAGTGGTCAAGTACGACCGCGACCCGATCGACAACGCCGAGTCCAAGGTCTACCTGAGCAAGCGCCTGCACCCGGAACTGCTCGAACGGCACCGCAGCTCGCGGACGGTCACGCAGGCCACACTCTAGGAACGCACATGATCCCCTCAACGCCGTACTCCCATCACCTCGACGGGCGCGACCCGCTCGTCGTCATGCGCGAGTCGATCACGGCGTATCCGGCGCTGGTTGCGGGCTGGACGGCGGAGCAGTGGGAACGGCCGACAGGTCCCGGGAAGTGGACCGCACGGCAGGTGATGATTCACCTGGCCCAGACTGAGCTGGCGCTGGGCACGCGTGCGCGGATGTCGCTTACCACCGACAACTTCACGGCGCAGTCGTTCGACCAGGACAAGTGGCTGGCGCGCGAGCTGGGCACCAGCGGACCTGACGCCCTGAACGTCTTCCTCGTACTCGCCTCGATCAACCTGGCGCTGTACGCCTCACTGACCGACGCCGACCGCGAGACCGTGCTCACGCACGACGAGTACGGGCCGATGACGGTGAACTGGATCATCTACCAGGAAGCCGGCCACCAGGTGCACCACCTCAAGCAGCTCACGCTGCTTGGAACCTAGAACCCAGAACTTCAGACAATCTCTGACGTCTAGGTTCTTACTTCTCTGAAGATCCCAGCTTCCCGGTCCTTCTCCACCGCGTCCCACGGGAAGCAGCGGCCGTTCATCGCCACGTAGACTCCCGCTGGCAGCGCCTGCACGAACGAGAGGGCGCTCCCCAGGTTGAACAGGCCGTCCGAACTGCCGAACGCGTACGGCACCATCGCCCCGGTCAGCACGATGGTTTTCGCGGCCAGCGCAGCATCTCCGCTGGTGGCGATCGACCGCGCGGTCTGCACCATCGTGTCCGTGCCATGCGTGACGACGATGCGCGACTCTTCGGCGTCGCGGCACGCCTGGACGATGCGCGCGCGGTCCGCGTCGGTCATGTCGAGGCTGTCCATCATCATCAGCGTGTCCACGCCCACCTCGACGAGTGAGCGCCCCAGCCGCAGCATCTCCGGCACGTGCGTGTCCTTGAAGAACAGCGTGCCGTTCAGCTCGTTGTATTCCTTGTCGAATGTGCCGCCGGTGACGACGATCCGGATCATTGCTGGTTGTCGGAGGTGGAGGCCGAGGCTTCCGCCGACAGGTACAGCGAGTTGAAGAGCATCGGGAAGGTGGCGTGGGTCTGGGCGCGGTGCTGCGGGCGGAGCCCGAAGAGCACGATGCGGCCAGGCCTGAAGTCGACCGACACCACGGCGGCGCGGCCGGCCATCAGGTCTTCGCCCCGGAGCCAGCCCGACGCGACGACCTCCTCGTTCGGGAAGCGCGCAATCACCGAGGCCTTGTTGGCGTTGAAGCCGTCCACCAGCGTGAAGAACGGACTGTTGTTGTAGAAGCCGTAGGTGTCGGCCGCCATGCCGTAGCCGAGCGGGTTGGTCGTGTCCACCTGTATGCGGAGGATCGTGCCGGGACCGAAGTGCTGGTCACGTCGCAGGGCGCGTTTCTGGTCGCGCACCGGCACCGGGAAGCGGTCCACCACCAGGTCGGACGCCGCGCCCAGGGCGATGAGCGTGCCTCCCTCGCTCACGAAGCGCTGCAGGCTGTCGACGCCGATGTCGCCGATGCCACCGCGGTACTCCGGGCGGATGGCCGCGCCGAGGTTGCCGTCCACGATCTCGCGCGGCGCCTGGTCCGGGAGGATGATCGCGTCGAACTTCCGGCGCAGCCCGCCGGCCCGGAGGTCGGCATTGTGCACGGTGGTGTACCGGAACTCGTACTCCTCGAGCACCCAGCGCGTCCAGCCTTCGTCGATGTTGCCGCCGGTCCAGGGCTGGTAGAGCGCCACGCGCGGTGCCCGGATCGGCTGCTTCGGCTCGTCGGGCACGCCGGGCGGCGGCGCCTCGGCCGCCGAAAACGACACCCCCAGGTCGCGTGCAATCTCCTCCAGCTGCGAGCGACCCGCGCCGTCCACGATGACGTGAGACGACGGGGTGAACGCCACCTTCACGCCGTCCTTCAGCAGACGGTTCACCGCAATCGCGCTGTCTGCACCGGTGTACTCGAACACGAACCGGGTGCCGTTGCCGGTGACACGGCCCGGCAGCTTCAGGGGGGCGGCGACCCGCGTGAGCTTCACGTTCGGCATCGGCTCGGTGGCGAAGTCGAGCGTCACGCCGAACTGCAGGCCGAGCGACCAGGCCGTGACGTCGTACGGCGCCTCCGCCGGCAGGTTGGGCGCTCGCCGCACCTCCGGGTAGGTCTGCTTCTCGAGCAGGTCCTTGGCATAGCGCGCGAACACCTGCGTCATCGGGATGACCAGAGTGCCCGGCTGGTAGGGCCGGTCGTCGAGCTCGAAGGCGGCCTCGGCGCGGTACACCTCGACCCCACCCATCATGAGCCGCTCAGCCAGGTGGAGCGCCTCCCGGGCATCCTGCTGGAGGTCGATCGGGATCAGGATGGCCTTCACCGGACCGGTCCGCCCATCCTCCACCGTCTGGCGGTTCACTTCGTAAATCTGCCGCAGGATGGCCTCGCGCCTATCCGCCGCCGTGTCCAGCAGCGCCATCGTGGCGATGTACTGGTAGTCGACGATATCGCGCAGTGTCCACCGGCCACCGAGCCAGGGGCGCGGATACTCGGTGCGCGGGTTGGTATCCACCGGTGCGCCCAGCGTGCCCATCCCCGGGACGACGGCGTCCATGGCGGCTTCGCGCGCGAAGTCGCTCGGCATGGTGTTGCGGAGCGAACCCTTCATCTGGTCGGTCGGCGAGGCAATGCGGACGCTCGCCACCTCGGTGAGGAGCCCCACCTGGTTGTGCCACCACCCGGCCCAGGCCATCGCCCCCTGCCAGAAGTTGGTGTAGGTGGAGTTGTAGATGATGCCGTCCTTCCCGGCCGCCTCCAGCGCCGCCGCCTGCGACTGGCCGAGAATCGCGTTCCACCGGTAGATCAGCGGGTGCACGTTCGGGTTGATGGGGTCTGTCGCTGGCATCACGAAGATGCGCGGTCCCCCCGCTCCCATCTGGTGCGCGTCCAGCCACACCGACGGGATCCAGTCGTGCCACGCCACCTGCGCGACGAACTGGCTCTCCTTCTGCGTGAACATGTACATGTCGCGATTGTTGTCGTGACCCACGTACGGGTGGTACAGCATCGGCAGCGGGCTGGCCTCGTACGGCGTGCCGAGATTGCGGTTGTACCAGTCCGTGACCAGCGTCTGCCCGTCCGGGTTGAGGCTCGGCACCAGCAGCAGGATCACGTTGTCGAGGATCTTGCGGGTGGCAGGAGAGTCGTCGGTCGCCAGGTGATGCACCAGTTCCAGCGTCATCTGGGTGGCACCCACCTCCGTGGCGTGGATGCTCGCACCGACGAACACCACCACCTTGCCCTGCCTGAAGATTTCGTCACGCTCCCTGGGCGTTGGGGCGCCGTTCTGGAAGTAGAGCCGTCGCTCGTACTGCTTGTAGCGGTCCAGGTTCTTGATGGTCTCTGGCGACGAGATCTCCATCATCAGGAACGGCTGGCCGTTGTTGGTCTTGCCCAGCTCGCGCAGGCGCACCCGGTCCGACCCGCCCGCCACCTGCTTCATGTACTCGACGATGCGATCCCAGCGGGCGAGCTTGGTGTCCGCGCCAACCTTGAAACCGATAAACTGGTCCGGCGCCTGGATGCCTGGCGCGGCAGCCACCGGGACCTGCGGGCGTACAAGGGCCACCGCAACGGCGAGACCAGCAAGGCTGGCGGCAAACCGGGCGGCACGGCCGACGGACATTCCGTAATTAAAAACGCAAATCCTCAAACTGAGAAGGCAAAAGCTGCATGCCCGGTTTTGCGCGGATGGAGGCGGTTCAGGCACCGGTGATTCCGGTCATCGGGGCGATGATCCGGGACACCCCCGGCACCATCTCGCTCGGCCAGGGCGTCGTGCACTACGGGCCGCCCATCGAGGCCATCGACGCCGTGCGTGCCGCGCTCGGCTCACCGCGGCTCGACGGATACGGCGACGTGGCCGGGTACGGTCCGCTCGTCGAGGCCGTCCGGGACAAGCTGCGGCTGGAGAACGGCATCGACACGGGGGCCGGCAGCCGGGTGATGGTCACGGCCGGCGCGAACATGGCCTTCATGCACGTGGTGCTGGCCATCACCTCTCCCGGCGACGAGGTGATCCTGCCCACGCCGTTCTACTTCAACCACGACATGGCCATCACCATGGCCGGGTGCAGGGTCGTGCGCGTGCCGACCGATCCGCACTACCAGCTTCGTGTCGACGCACTCGCCGATGCCATCACCCCCCGCACCCGCGCCATCGTCACCATCTCGCCCAACAACCCGAGCGGGGCGGTGTTCAGTGAGGCGTCGCTCCGGGCCGTGAACGCCCTGTGCCGCGCGCGGAGGATCTTCCACGTCTCCGACGAACCGTACGAGTACTTCACCTACGGTGTCCCGCACGTCTCGCCCGGGTCCTTCGACGGTGCGGCCGGGCACACGGTCTCGATGTTCTCGCTGTCCAAGGCCTACGGCTTTGCCGGCTGGCGGGTGGGCTACGTCGTGTACCCAGAGGGGCTGCACGGCGCCATGATGAAGTGCCAGGACACGATCCTGATCAACCCCACGATGGCGTCACAGGTGGGAGCCGAGGCGGCGCTGCGGGTGGGACGCGCGCACGCGGAACCGCACGTGCGCGAACTCGGCTCCATTCGCGACATCGTCTTCACCGAGCTGAACGCGCTGGCGCCACTGGCCACCGTGCCGGCGGCCGACGGCGCGTTCTACGCGCTGCTGCGCGTGCAGACCGGGATGACGCCGCTGGCGCTGGCCGAGCGGCTGATTCGCGAGCATCGCGTGGCGGTGATTCCCGGCGATGCGTTCGGCATGACCGACGGCTGCTACTTCCGAGTGGCGTACGGCGCCCTGCAGAAGGCCACGGTGGCGGAGGGCATTGGGAGACTCGTCACCGGGTTGCGGGCCATTCTGGGCAACGCTAGACGTCGAGTTCCTCAGCCTCTTCCGCACGTTCCATGATGAAGCGGAACCGGGCGGAGGCGTCCTTGCCCATCAGCTCGTTCATCACGCGGTCGGTCAGGATCTGGTCGGTGACCTCCACGCGCAGCAGCCGCCGCGTGCGCGGGTTCAGCGTCGTGTCCCAGAGCACCTTCGGCATCATCTCGCCCAGGCCCTTGAATCGCGTGATCTCCGGTGTGCTGCGGCCGTTCTTCACCTGCGTCCGCAGGATCTGCTCCTTCTGCGCATCGTCGAGCGCCCAGTACGTCTCCTTGCCGATGTCGATGCGGTAGAGCGGGGGCTGCGCCAGGTAGATCCGCCCGGCCGCCATCAGCTGCGGCAGGTGCCGGTAGATGAAGGTGAGCAGCAGCGTGGCGATGTGGTTGCCGTCCGAGTCGGCGTCCGCCAGGATGATGACCTTGCCGTAGCGGAGCTTGTCGAGCTCGAAGTTCTTGCCGAGCCCGCAGCCGAGCGCCGTGACGAGGTCCGACAGCTCCTTGTTCTCGAGCACCTTGGCGAGCGAGGCGCTCTCGGTGTTCAGCACCTTGCCGCGCAGCGGCAGGATCGCCTGGCGCGCCCGGTCGCGCCCCTGCTTGGCCGAACCGCCTGCCGAGTCGCCTTCCACGATGAACAGCTCGCTGTTCTCGGCGGAGGAGTTCGTGCAGTCGCTCAGCTTGCCGGGAAGGTTCAGTCGCGACGAGGTGGCGCTCTTGCGCGACACCTCCTGCTGCGCCGCACGGCTCGCCTCGCGTGCGCGAGCGGCGAGGATGATGCGCGCGACGATCGACTCGGCCACGCTGATGTTGTGGTTGAGCCAGTGCTCGAGCGCGGGCCGGACCACGCCGTCGACGGCTGACAGCACCTCGGGGTTGTTGAGCCGATCCTTGGTCTGCCCCTGGAACTGCGGCTCGGCGATGAACACGCTGAGGATGCCGGTGAGCCCCTCCCGGATGTCCTCGGCGGTGAGCGTCACCCCCTTGGGCGAGAGGTTGTGGGTGTCGATGAAATTGCGGACCGCCTTGCCGAGGCCTGCACGCAGCCCGTTCTCGTGCGTGCCGCCCGAGCCCGTGGGGATGCCGTTCACGTACGAGCGGATGTGTTCGTCGGTCGCCTCGGTCCACTGCATCGCCAGGTCGAGGCGCATGCCGTCGTCCTTGGTGATGGTGAAGATCGCCTCGTGCACCGGCTTCTGGCTGCGCTCGCCCACCACCTTCTTCAGGTAGGCGACGAGGCCCTCCGCGTGCTCGTAGACGTGCCGGGTCTTCGAGGTCTCGTCCTCGAAGGTGACCTTCAGCCCCTTGTGGATGTAGCTGGCCACCTCGAGCCGCTCGCGGATGGTGGCCGCGTCGAACTCGATCTTCGGGAAGATCGTGGCATCGGGATGGAAGTAGACGGTGGTGCCGGTGCCGCGCGCCGGTCCGACCTTCTTCAGCGGCCCCTCGGGCCGCCCCTGCCGGAACCGCATCTCCCACAGGGCGCCGTCCCGCTTCACCTGCGCCACCAGTTCCTTCGAGAGCGCGTTCACCACGCTGGCGCCCACGCCGTGAAGGCCGCCGGCCGTCTTGTAGTTGCCCTGCTCGAACTTCCCGCCGGCGTGGAGCACGGTGAAGATCACCTCCAACGCGCTCTTCTTCGTCGTCGGGTGCCTGTCCACCGGGATGCCGCGGCCATCGTCCTCGATGGTGATCGACGAACCGTCCTCGTGCAGGGTGACCCGGATGTTCGAGGCATAGCCGTTCATGGCCTCGTCAATCGCGTTGTCCAGCACCTCCCAGACGAGGTGATGCAGCCCCGCTGAGCCGACACCACCGATGTACATCCCGGGCCGCTTGCGGACCGGCTCGAGCCCTTCGAGGACGGTGATGTCTTTCGCGGTGTAGTTCGCCGATGCCATGTATATACTTCTGCTCTTTTGGGACCCTGCCCTATGCGGCGCGTGCTGTTGTGGTGTCTCACGATTGTAGCGGCATTTGAGCTGCGTGCTTCCGCTGCGACGCTGCCGACGACGCGCGTACCGGTGACTTCGCCGGTGGCCGAACTCGCGGCGCGGGTCGAGATGGATCCGGACCGCGATCACGCCCGTTTCGTCCACGAGCTGATCCGTCGCCTCTATTCGCCTCCGCCCACCCGCGCGGTCCCTGTCCGCCTCGTGCCTGACACACGCGGCGCCACCGGTACGCCCCTGCTGGTCGACCTGCCCTTGACGCCCGAGATCTGGAGCACGTCGATCTTCAGGGCGCCCGTCCCGGCGGAACGGCTCCTCGCGGCCATCGTGGTCGATCGGCGCGCTGCCCTCCTCTGCCGCGGGCTGCTCGCGACCGACGATGAGACGCTGGTGTTCTACGGCGAGCACCCGGCGCTGCTGACCTTTCTCTACGAGCAGGCCTCGGGCGCATTCGCCGCATTCGGCGGGGCGGTCCACGTGCACGACGGGCGTGTCACCGTTCCCGGTGGGCCGGAGACCGAGCCCCTGTGGGACGCGGCCGTTCAGGCACGCGTGACCGACCCGCAGGCGTTCATCCGTGCGCTGTTCCTGGAGCCTGAGGCGCGGTCGGCGTACGTACTCGACGTGCTCGACGCGGCGGGACCTGCCGCGCGGGCGTTCGCACTCGGCCTGTGGATAGGTGATGTGCCGCTGCGCACGCGCCGCTTCGTCGCGCTGCACCAGGCGGTGCGGTCGTCGTACCGGGAGTGGCACGTGAGCGAACTGCCGTTCACTCGCCCCCTGAACGATCTCGCCATCCTGCTCTTCCGGATCCGGACCGCTCCAACCGGTGAGCCGCAGACGCCTGCGCTGCGGCGGTTCTGGGCGGGTGTGCTGCATGCGAGCGAGACCGCGTCGGCACCCGGCGACGTGCTGCCCGACACGCACACCCTTGTCGATGCGGCGTGGCTGATCGAAGCGATTGCGGGCGACATGTACTCGCGCGGCGACCGGCTCGATCAGGTCACGTTCGGCCAGCGCGTGTTCGGGGGACGCCCTGATGCGGAGTCGGACACCGTGGCGGCGCTCCTGCGCGAGATGCCGGCGCGTCGGATGCTGCTGTTCGGGCTCGAGCGCGTGGGCGTGACCGACCCGACCGTTTACCAGGCGGCCCTGGCGCAGACCCACGCCGTCGGCCCTGGCGCGGAGCGCTTCTGGACGCTGGCCCAGTTGCAGGGTGCGATGGCGATCGTCGTTCGCATGCACGGGACGCGAAGCCTGGACGCGGCCGCGGCGCGCACGGCCCTTGACGCCCTGTTTGCGCTGCCGCTGCACGAGGGCGAGTTCAGGGGAGCGCTGCTGGACTGGTTCGAGTCGGCCCTTGCGCCGCACCTGCCGCGCGTGGGCAGCTGGCAGTCGCGGGTCGTTGCCGGCGTGGCCGGCGGACCCACACCCGGCGATCCGCGCGTCGAGTGGGAAGGGCAGGCCTATCGGCTGGACCTGGCGTTCGCCGAGCGCCACCGCATCGAGGAGATTCAGTCGCACCAGGACGGGCCCGACCTCGATGCCGCGTTTGCGATCGTCCGGCTGGCCCGCCGTGCCCGTTCGGCCACGACCGCGGACGAGGGGCGCTCGCTGGCGGTGGAGGCGCAGCAGGCGCTCGCCACCTACGGGCTCATGCTCGTGCGTCCGCCGAACAACGTGATGGCTCCGGGCGTGCCGGTACCACGCGACGGGCGCGACTGGCTGGCGCGGGCCGCTGACGACCTGGCGCGGGCCGCACGGAGCGCCGACCTCCGGCGGGTGGGTCGCGCGGGCGATGCGCTCACGGCCCTCGGCGACATGGTGCTGGGCCACGCGATGCTCTCGCTGGTCTATGCCGTCCACCTCGGGGATCCCGGCGGCCCGGCGCTGCTCGGTGGCAGCGTGGCGCTCCGCCACGACTTCGGGTTCAGCCGCCGCGACGGCGAGGGGCGCGCCCGCGGACCATGGGCGATGCCCCGGCAGGACTTTCAGCCCGGGGTGCCCTGGCACGTGGTGGGGTCGCTCATCGGGATGGATGTCGGGCTTGCCCCCCTGAATCTCCGTCGGCTCAGCATGGATGCACTGCCCTCGCCACCGCGGCTTCAGAGCATCGAGCGCGAGGCCTTTGCGGTCAATGCCGCCCTGCTGAACGCCCGCGACCTCACCGATACCGATCGTGACCGCATCGCTGCGGCCATCGAGCGGGGCCGCCAGCGCGTGCGGCGGCTCACCGGGAACCCCGATGCCTGGCTCACGCTGGAGCGTGAACTGGGCCCCGACGGATGGCGCGGCCGTTCCCTGCGATGGGTACTGCAAAACGCACCGGATTCGTTGGAGAATCACCTCTCGCTGGCCGATTTGCTGGTGCTGGGTGACCCGGCGGCAGCAGTGGCATCGTGGGGGACGAGCGGCATACTGTCGCAGGGCTGCGTGTGCACGCGGTTTCCCGGACCACGTGACTGGCGGATTCTCTCGGGACGGTCGCAGATGGCCATGATGGCGGCGGTAACGGTGGACATGAATCTGGAGCTGGCGTCGCGCCTGGCAGCCCTTCGCCTGCCTGCCGCCCTGCTGCCGTCTGTCCTGTCCACGGCCATGCAGGACTACGTCGACCGTGTTGGCTCGGTCGACCCGGCGGATCGCGAGCCGCTGGTGGCCTATCCCCGGACGATCGGCCGCGGTGCGATGGCGGATCACGTGGCTGCGGCCGCCACGCTCGACGGGCCGCTGGTGGCCGAGGACCAGGAGGCGACAGAGCGCTGATGTCCAGTGGCTCGCGCGCACTCCTCGTCGCGGTCACGGTGGCGCTCGCCTGTCGCGTACTCGCGTTCGCCAGCGGGCAGGAGCCCGCGGTGACGCCCGTACCCGCACCCGCGCCGGGTGTGTCCGCAGCAGCAGGCCCGACCCCGGCGGCTGTTCCGTCGGTCACCACGCCGGCCATGCCGGTGGCCATCACGTCGCCAGCCGCCGACGCCTACGTCAGCGGCGTGACCCGGCTGCGGGCCGCCATCGACCCGAGCCTGACGCCACAGTCGGTCACCTTCTTCGTCGACGGACGCCAGTTCTGCGCCATCACCGAACCGCCCTTCGAGTGCGAGTGGGACGCGGGCTCCACCATCAGCGCCCATCTCATCCGGCTCGTGGTACAGCCGGTTGACGGCGACCGCCTGGTGAAGACGCTGCGGACGAAGGGCATCGGCTACGCCGACCGTGTGAACGTGCAGGCGATCCAGGTGACCGTCACGGTGTCCGACGATGCCGGCCGGTTCATCGGCGGCGTGCAGCGTGGCGCGTTCAGGGTGTACGAGGACGGGAAGCCGCAGCCGATCACCTACTTCGCGTCGGAGGACGTGCCGCTCGAACTGACGGTGGCGGTCGACATCAGCGGCAGCATGACCACGTCGATGCCGAAGCTGAAGAAGGCGGTCAAGGACTTCCTGCTCGCCGTGCCGTCGAAGGATCAGGTGACGCTCCTCGGGTTCAACGACAGCGTGTTCGCGCTGACGCGCAAGCAGACCGATCCGATGGAGCGCGTGAAGGCCGTCGACCGGCTGGCACCGTGGGGCGCCACCGCGCTCTACGACGTGATCATGCGCGCCGTGGACATGCTCGGCCGCCAGATCGGCCGCAAGGCGCTGGTCGTGTTCTCGGACGGGGAGGACCAGGGGAGCCACGTGTCGCTCGAGGACGTGGAGCGGAAGCTGCAGGCCAGCGACGTGACGCTGTACATCATTGCGCAGGGCCGCGGCATCAGCCAGGACTACCTGCGGAAGACCATGCAGCGTCTGACCGTGCCCACCGGCGGCCGCACGTTCACCACCGACAGCATCGACCAGCTGCACGAGGCGTTCGAGGACCTCCTCGAGGAGCTGTCCAACCAGTACCTGCTCGGGTACCAGCCGACCAACGCCACGCGCGACGACACCTGGCGCGAGATCAAGGTGCAGGTCGACGGCTACCCCAACGTGCGGGCCCGACAGGGCTACCGCGCCGCACCTATCAAGTGATGCGCTGGCAGCTTCCTGCGTTGGTCGCCGCGGCCTGCCTGCTGTCGTCCGTTCCGGCACGGGCCCAGGCGCCGGACCAGCCGGTCTTCCGTTCGTCGGTCGAGCTGACCTCCATCGACCTGACGGTCGTCGACGACCGGGGACGGGTGGTGACGGACCTGCAACCCGGCGACTTCACCGTGCGCGTGGACGGTGACCCGCGACGGGTGGTGAACGCCGAGTGGATCGGGCTCGACACGAAGGAGTCTGCCGCGCTGCCTGCGGCGCCCGTCGGCTACTCGGGCAACGAGAACCAGACGGGCGGCCGCCTGATCATGCTGGTGGTGGACCAGCCGAACATCAGGTTCGGCGGCACCATGGCCATCCGGCGCGCCGTGAACGCCTTCATCGATCAGCTGCAGCCATCGGACCGGGCGGCGGTGATCGGTATCGGCCAGGGGGCCGCGTCCACGCCGTTCACCGCCGATCGGGCACGGCTCAAGAGGGCGATCGAGCGGCTCGTCGGCCAGTACCAGCCGTCGTTCCTGTCCTCGTTCACCATCTCCACCTCCGAGGCGCTGCGCATCCAGCGCAACATGCCCGGTGTGTTCGAGGAGGTGGTGGCACGCGAGTGCAACGCCATGGCCGGTCCCGCATTCGAGGCCTGCATGATGGAACTGCAGGGTGAGGTGCAGCAGCGGGCCATGGAGGGGGTCAGCAACGGCCAGCACACGATAACCGTGCTGCGGGCACTGCTGAACGCACTGACGACCATCGACGGCCCCAAGACAATGGTGATGGTGTCGGAGGGATTCCTCATCGACGACCAGCGGCAGCCGGTCATCGAGCTCGGGGCGCTCGCGGCGGCCTCGCGTACCAGCATCTATGCCCTGAAGCTCGACGATCAGCTCTTCGCCAGCATGGCGTCGGAAGCCCGGGCACCGGTCGGCATCATGGACGACCGCTACCTGCGGTCCGAGGGGCTCGAACTGCTCGCCAGTGCCTCGCGTGGTGCGCTCTTCAACATCGTCGGGACCGCCGACGGCGTGTTCCAGCGCATCGCGTCCGAGCTGTCGGGCTACTACCTGCTCGGCGTGGAGTCGAACCCCGCCGACCGCGACGGCAGGACGCACCCGGTGCGGGTCGAGGTGAACCGCAAGGGGCTCACCATCCGCGGCCGCCGCGGCATCGTCACGCCGGTGGACGAGGGGAAGCCGAAGAGTGCCCGCGACGTGGTCGTGTCCGCCGTGAACACGCCGCTGGTGATCTCCGCGCTGCCGCTGCGCGTGGCCACGTTCTCGCTGCAGGGGCCGGAGCGCGACAAGGTGCAGCTGCTCGTGCACGCCGATGTCGGCACCGACTATGTGGCGCCGCAGAACGTGACGGTCGGCTATGCCATCACCGACAGCGACGGGCGCATGGTGGACAGCCGCGTGGGCGAGGCCCGCCTGCCCCCGGTGATGAACGGCGTGCCGTCGGCGCTGCAGTTCACCGGCGGCGCGAGCCTCCCGCCAGGGACCTACACGCTCAAGATGGCGGTGAACGCCGGTGACCGGGTCGGGAGCGTCGAGCACGAGTTCACGGCCGGCATCGCCGATGCCGCCCCGTTGAAGGTCAGCGACCTGATGGCTGGTGGTCCGCTGAACGGGGCCGAGGACCTGCTCCAGCCGACGATCGGCTACGACGTCGTGTTCGGGACCGTCCAGGGCTACCTCGAGACATACGGTGAGGGGGCCTCGGCCGCGAAGGCGCGCTTCGAGCTGGCCTCCTCCGAGACCGGAGAGGCGCTCGTGGTGCAGGAGGTGCCGGTGCGCTCCGCCTCAGGCGGACGTCGCGGCATCTTCTCGAAGGCGCTGCCGGTGAGGCAGCTGCCGCCTGGGAAATACGTCCTCAGGGCGGTGGTCACGCCGGAGGGCGCTGCGCCCCGCACGCTGACGCGGGCATTCGAGGTGTCGGCGCCAGCCGTGCTGATGACGGCGGCCGACAGTGGTTCGGTGCTGTCGACGGCGGACGTGTTCCTGCCCGTGGCCGACCCGATGATGGCGCGGCCGTTCGACAAGGCGGCGCTGTCGGGCGCCGAGACGCTGGCCGCGTTCCGCGAGCGGGTGGCGGTCCCGGCGAGGGCCGCCTTCGACGCCGGCGTGGCTGCGCTGGCATCGGGCGACTACACCCGCGCCGAGTCGAGCCTCAAGTCGGCGCTCGCGACCGACGCCGAGAACACCTCGATCCTGGTCTACCTGGCGGCCGTGTTCGCGGCGGCCGGGCGCGATGACCAGGCGAGCGGTGCCTGGCAGACCTCGCTCATCGACGGCTCGGACGTCCCCGAGATCTACGAGTGGCTGGCCGACGCGCTGATGCGCGACCGGCGGCTGGGTGAGGCGCGGGCGATCCTCGACGAGGCGATGACGAAGTGGCCGGGCGACCTGCGGTTCGTGAAGCCGATGGCCATCGTGCTGGCCACGTTCGGGCAGGGGCCGCAGGCCGTGCGGCTGATTGCCCGGCACCTCGAGGCGCACCCGGACGAAGTGGAGACCCTCCAGCTGGCTGTCGAGTGGATCTATCACCTCCGGCTGGCGCGCGCCGCGGCACGCACGCCCGCGGACGACCTCCGGCTGGCGCGGCAGTACGCCGATGCCTACGCGCGGCTCAAGGGGCCGCAACAGCCCCTTGTCCGCCGCTGGATGGAGTTCCTCGAACGCCCCTGAGCCCGGTGCTCAGCCGGTCACGCCCTTGTCGGTGATGTCGAGGCCGCGGTCGATGATGCCGAAGGCCTCGCGCAGCTCGGCGTCGGTGATGCAGAGCGGCGGGTTGGTGTAGAGCGCGTTCCACCGCACGAGCGTGAACAGTCCCTCCTCGCGGAAGAACTTCGCCAGCGCCTGCATCTCGGGCGAGGTGCCGTTGTAGGGCGCCATCGGCTCGCGGGTGGCCCGGTTGCGCACCAGCTCGATGATGCCGAAGAGGCCGATCGCCCGCGTGGCCCCGACCGACGGGTGCTTCGCCGCCATCTCCGCGTGCAGCTGCTTCAGCAGTTCGCCACGCTCGCGTGTCGTCTGGAGCGTGTTGTCCTCCTCGTAGGCGGCAATGCAGGCGAGCGCCGCGGCGCACGCGAGCGCGTGGCTGTTGTACGTGAGGCCACCGTAGAACATCTTGTCCTTGAAGTGGTCCGCGTACTTGCGGCGCAGGCCGACGGCACCGAGCGGCATGTAGGAGCTGGTGATCCCCTTCGCCATCGTGATGATGTCGGGCACCACGTTCCAGTGATTGATGGCGAACCACTCGCCGGTACGGCAGAAGCCGGCCATCACCTCGTCGGCAATCATCAGGATGCCGTACTTGTCGCAGAGGGCGCGGACCCCCTGCATGTAGCCGTCGGGCGGCACCAGGATGCCGTTGGTACCGGTGACCGTCTCGAGGATGAAGGCCGCGATGTTCTGCGGTCCCTCGAGCGTCATCACCTCCTCGACGTGGGCGAGCGCCTGCTCCACGGTGTCCCAGCCGCGCTGCACGCCGTGGTAGGGATCCATCACGCGCACGATGCCGGGGATGCCGGGCTCGGAACCCCAGCGCCGCGGGTCGCCGGTCATCGTGAGCGCCCCGGCGGTGGCGCCGTGGTAGGACCGGTACCGGACCATGATCTTGTGGCGGCCCGTGACGAGCCGCGCGATGCGGATGGCGTTCTCCGTGGCTTCGGCGCCGCCGTTGGTGAAGAAGAAGCAGTCGATGTCGCCCGGGCACAGCTCGGCCAGCTTGGCCGCCAGGCGCGCCCGCGGCTCGGTGACCATGGCCGGGTTCACGTAGGCCAGCGTCGCCGCCTGGTCCTGGATGGCCTTGATGACCCGCTCGTCGCCGTGGCCGATGTTCACCGACATCAGCATGCTGTTGAAGTCGATGAACCGCTTGCCCTCGGGCGTCCAGAAGTAGATCCCCTTGGCGCGTGCGACCGGAATCGGATCCAGCGGGCCCTGGACGGACCATTCGAAGAGCGTGTGCTGCTTGCTCAGCGCCACCATCTCGGCGCCAGTCATCGTGCCCGTCAGTTTCGTGTCCATGAGTCCTCTTCGGTTGTGGTCCAGGTGGGCCCTTATCTCAGCGCGCCGGTGAGGTCCAGCACCGCCAGCGCCAGCACCTTCGTCGAGTTCACGATGTCGTCCACCCGCGTGTACTCGTCCGGCTGGTGCGCCTGCTCGAGCTCCCCGGGGCCGTACGCAACACAGTGCGGGACGCCCGCGATGCGTGCCACGTGCTTGTGATCGTAGGTGCCCGGGCTCGCGATGAGCTCCGCCTGCTTCCCCAGCACCCGGTCGATGCCGCCCTGCAGCGCCGCAATCACCGGCGAGTCGTCCGGCGTGCGCGTCGGGTGCACCACCATCAGGTCGCGCAGCGAGTACTGCACGCGGGGCTCCAGCGCACGGACGCGCTCGAGCAGCGCCTCCACCTCCTGCTTCGTGCGGTCGAACCCTTCCTCGAGCAGGAAGCGCCGATCGAACACGGCCCGGCAGACGTCGGCCACGCACGGGGTCTGGATGCCGTCGACCGGCTGGCCGCCGAAGATGCCGTTCACGTTCAGTGTCGCCGCCCGCGCCCCTTCCGGCACCACCGGCACGGCGGTGCGCCTCGAGGCCAGCGTCGGCATGAGCTCTTCGCGGATCGCCTGCAGCAGGCGGCTCATGCCGTCGATGGCGCTCACGCCGAGGAACGGCATGCTCCCGTGCGCGATGTGACCGCGCGCGGCCACCTCGAACCAGTACACGCCGCGATGCCCCACGCAGATGCGGTCCACGTTCAGCGGTTCCGGAATGATGCAGTAGTCGGTCCGCGTCGGTGAGAGTCGGCCGTGCTCGGCCAGCCACGCCACCCCGGCGAAGCCGCCGCTCTCCTCATCGACGGTGCCACTCACCTCGACGGTGCCCGGCAGCACGACCCCGGCCCTGCGGATGGCCTCCACCGCATAGACCGCCGCGGCGATGCCCGCCTTCATGTCGCACGATCCGCGGCCGTAAACCCGGCCGTCGCGGACGATGCCCCCGAAAGGGTCGAGCGTCCATCCCTCGCCGGCCGGCACCACGTCGAAGTGCCCGTTGAGGTGCACGGTCGGCCTTGCCGCAAGCCCCCGCCTGCTGCCCACGACGTTGACGCGCGGATGCCGCGTGGTGTGCTCCGGTCGCCCCTCGGCCGCGAAGTACTCGACCTCGTGCCCGAGCCTCCCGAGGTGGTCGCCGATGAACCGCGCGCAGTCCTCGTAGAACTCCCCGGGGGGATTCACCGTGGGGATCCGGATCAGGTCCGACGTGAAGCCGACAACTTCGTCGGTTGCACGCTCCACCTCTGTCAGGATCCGGTCGATGAGGCTCGCTGCGGTCATGCGTGTGCTATGAAGAAATCGCAAGATACGCCATTCGGTCGATGCGCATCCTGCACGCGCAACTATAGTATGGGTTCCGCGGGGCGTGCGGCGTTGCGCGCGCGCCCGCACCGAGGTTACCAGATGCAGCACTCACGGTTGCTCGTTGCCTTCGGCATCGGGCTGGCGATGGCCGCGCTCGCGCCGTCCATGGGCGTGTCCGCGCAGCAGGGCGCCCCGGCCAATCGCACCATCACGGCCGTCGACCGGATCAAGGTGGGCAGCGTCACGCTCACCGAGCGGCCCACGGGCTGCACGGTCATCGTCGTGGATGGCGAGGGCGCCGTGGGCGGCGTCTCGCAGCGTGGCGGCGCACCCGGCACGCGCGAGACGAACCTGCTCGATCCCTCGAACCAGGTGGACAAGGTGAACGCCGTGGTCCTCGCCGGCGGCAGCGCCTACGGTCTCGATGCGGCCACCGGAACGATGCGCTGGCTCGAGGAGCACGACATGGGCTGGGATGTGCGCATTGCCAAGGTGCCCATCGTGCCGGCCGCGATCCTGTTCGACCTGCCGGTGGGTGGCAACCCGAAGATCCGTCCCACCGCCGACTGCGGCTTCAGGGCCGCGGGTGCGGCCACGAAGGATCCCGTGAAGGAAGGCACGATCGGCGCGGGCGCCGGCGCCACGGTCGGGAAGAGCGGCGGAGGCGGGCGCTCGATGAAGGGCGGCCTCGGCAGCTACTCGATCACGCTCCCCAGCGGCCTGCAGGTTGGCGCCATCGTCGCCGTCAACGCCGTGGGCGACATCATCGACCCTGACACGGGCCAGGTCGTGGCCGGCGTACGCAATGCCGACGGCACGCTCGCCGACGCACGCACGCTTCTCCGCGCGGGCTCACCACGTGAGGCTCCGCGGGCTGGCGCCAACACCACGATCGGCCTGGTCGCCACGAACGCGAAGCTGACGAAGGCGCAGGCCCACCGCATGGCGCTCATGGCCGACGATGGGTTCGCTCGGGCGATTTTCCCGGCCCACACCCTGGGTGACGGCGATACGGTGTTCTCGCTTGCCACGGGTACGTGGACCGGGCAGGTGGACATCAGCCAGATCGGTGCGCTGGCCGCCGACGTGATGGCCAGGGCGATCGTGCGGGCCGCGACCGAGGCCACGGGCCTGCCCAACATCCCGGCCGTGCGCGACCTGAAGAAGTAGCGATTCCCGTCGTGAACACCTACCTCGCGCTCCTGCTTGCCTACGCCGTGGGCCTGACAGTCGTGGGCCTGTGGATTGCGAGGCTGGTCAAGGGGAGCAGCGAGTTCTTCGTTGCGGGACGCAACCTCTCGGCGCCGCTGCTGTTCTCCACGGTGCTCGCCTCGAACATCGGGGCCGGCTCCACGGTTGGCGCGGCGGGCCTCGCATTCTCGGACGGCCTGAGTGCGTGGTGGTGGAACGGCTCGGCGGCGATCGGCTCCCTGGGCCTGGCGTTCCTCGTCGGTCCCCGCATCTGGCAGATCGCCTCCGCCAGATCCTTCTACACCGTCGGTGACTTTCTCGAATATCGCTACGGCCGATCGGTCCGTGGCCTGGTAGCGTCGCTGCTGTGGGTGGGCACCCTGGCCATCCTGGCTGGGCAGCTCATTGCGGGCGCCGCGGTGCTCGAGGTGGTGGCGGGCATTCCGCGATGGCTTGGCACGTCGGTGGGGGCGGGTGCCATGCTCGTCTACTTCGTCAGTGGCGGCCTCCTGAGCTCGGCCTGGGTGAATGCCGTGCAGCTCGTGGTGCTGCTGGCCGGGCTGCTGATCGGCCTGCCGCTGGTCGTGGCGCACGCGGGCGGGCTGGACGCGATCGTGGCGGGTGCCGGCGTGCCGGCCCACTTCGCCGACCTCACCTACTCGAGCGGCCCCGGCTCCGGGTGGACACTGCTCGCGCTGCTCGGGCCCGGCTTCATCGTGTCGCCCGGGCTGGTCCAGAAGGCCTACGGGGCCAGGGACGCCCGCACCGTCCGCCTCGGCATCGGCGTGCAGGCCCTCGTGCTCGGCCTGTTCGCCTTTGTACCGGTGCTCTTCGGGATGGCGGCGCGAGCGCTGTACCCGGACATTGCCAGCCCGAACCTGGTGCTGCCGACCGTGCTCGTGCGGGCGCTGCCAACGTGGCTCGGTGCGCTCGCACTCGCCGCCGTGTTCTCGGCCGAGGTGAGCACGTGCGACGCGATCCTGTTCATGCTGTCGACGTCGCTGTCACAGGACCTCTACAAGCGGTTCCTCAATCCGGCAGCCGATGACCGTGCCCTGCTGCGGGTCGCGCGCGGTGCCGCCATCGGGGGCGGCATCATCGGCGTGCTCCTGGCCACCTGGCTGCCGACGGTGATCGGGGCGCTCAGCATCTTTTATTCGCTGCTCGGCGTCAGCCTCTTCGTGCCCGTGGTGGGTGGTCTGTACACGAAGCGTGCCGGCGTGCCGGAGGCGTTCTCGGCCATCGCCGCCGGCATCGCCGTCCTGCTGGCCCTGCAGCTCTCGGGTCGCGGCACGGGGTGGCTCAACCCAAACCTGCTCGGGCTGCTCGCCGCCGCCGCGGCGTTCCTCTTGTTGCTTTCCCTTAACAGGACTCGGTCATCCTGATGACGACGGACATGTTTCGGCTCGACGGCAAGGTCGTGGCAGTGATTGGTGCCGGCAGCGGCATCGGCGAGGCGTGTGCCCTCGCCGCCGCCGCACAGGGGGCGCACACGGTGTGCCTCGACCTGAAGGGGGAGACGGCCGCAGCCACCTCGGCCCGGATCGTCGCCGCGGGTGGGATGGCGGAGTCGGGCGCCATCGATCTCGCCGATGCCGAGGGCACTGCCGCGGCCCTCGACCGGATCGCCGCCTCGCGCGGCCGCCTCGACGGCCTGGTGTGCACACCCGCGATCAATGTGCGGAAGCCGATCCTGAAGTACTCGCTCGAGGAGTTCGACCGGGTCGTGAGCCTGAACCTGCGCGCCAACTTCGCCACGCTGATGGCCGCAGGCCGGATCATGACGGCGCAGCAGTCTGGCAGCATCGTGCTGTTCGCGTCGATCCGCGCCCTGGTGACCGAACCGGGCCAGTCCGTGTATGCGATGACCAAGGCCGGCATCGTGCAGCTTGCGAAGACGGCCGCCACGGAGTGGGCGCCCTCGGGCGTGCGCGTGAACGTGGTGGCGCCCGGCGTCATCGAGACGCCGCTCACTGCGCCGATCAAGAACAACCCGGACTGGTACGACGCGTATGCGGCGAAGAGTCCGATGCACCGCTGGGGCCAGCCGCACGAGATGGCCGGGCCCGCTGTGTTCCTGCTGTCGGAGGCTGCCAGCTTCATGACGGGATCGGTGATCTATGCGGACGGCGGGTGGACGGCCAACGACGGCCGGTTCACGCCGCCGGGCATGTAACGGGCGACCGACAGGGAAGAGATGACATCGCCGTCACCGCGGCTGACGGCAAGTGGAGATGAGGTGGCCGACGCCGGTCACCTGGCCCCGTGGCGGCCGTGGCCACGACGTGACGGACGGCGGTGCGTGTGGGCCGCGTCCAAGGAGATGAGGTCGATGAAGGTACGGTTGCTGGCCGCGCTCTGCCTCGTGCAGGCGGCCCTGTTACTGCTTCCCGCGGTGGTGCTCGCCCAGGCCACGGGCCAGATCAACGGCCTCGTGACCGATACGTCCGACGCCGTGCTCCCGGGGGTCACCATCGAGGCGACGAACCTCGCGACCGGCGTGGTGCGAAGCGCGATCACCGGAGCCGACGGGCTCTACACCATCCCGCTCGTCCAGCCCGGCGACTACGACGTGAAGGCCTCGCTCCAGGGCTTCCGGTCGGCCGTGCAGCAGCGGATTCGCGTCACTGTCTCGGAGACCGCGACCATCCCCTTCCAGCTCGAGATCGGCCAGGTGTCGGAGACGGTCAGCGTGGTGGGCACCGCCACGCTGGTCGAGACGGCCAACGCGACACGAGGCATCGTGATCGACCAGCGCAAGGTCGTGGACCTGCCGCTGAACGGACGCAACTTCACCCAGCTTGGCACGCTCATTCCCGGTGTCGTGGCTCCGCCCGCCTCGCTCGGCGGCCAGGCGGGCGACGCCACGCCCGGCGGCTTCGGCAACGCCACCGGCGGCTTCAACGTGAACGGCGCACGCAACCAGTCCAACAACTTCCTCATGGACGGCGCCACGAACAACGACACGTTCAACACCGGCTTCGTGCTCCGTCCACCGCCCGACGCCATCGAGGAGTTCAAGATCCTCACGCACGCCTTCGGTGCCGAGTACGGCCGCAATGCCGGCTCGGTCGTGAATCTGGTCACCAAGTCCGGATCGAACCGCCTGACCGGGTCGATCTGGGAGTTCAACCGCGACGACCGGATGCAGGCACGCAACTTCTTCGCCCCGGCCACGCAGGCCAAGCCGGTGCTGAAGCAGAACCAGTTCGGTGGGGCCGCCGGCTTCCCGATCATCCCGAACAAGTTCTTCGGCTTCGGCTATTACGACGGCTTCCGCAACAAGACCGGCACGCTGGCCAACATCCCGGTGCTCTCGTCGGTCCAGCGCGGCGGCGACTTCTCGGGCGTGAGCGCGGCCATCCGCGATCCGCTCACGGGCCTGCCGTTCCCGGGCAACGTGATTCCCGCCAGCCGCCTCGACCCGGCCGCACAGAAGCTGCTGAACGACTTCGTGCCACAGTCCAACTCGGCCGGCAACCGCTACATCGTCGCGCCCCAGGTGAAGGACACGCGCGACCAGGTCGGGCTGCGCCTCGACTACAACCTGTCGAACAAGCAGTCGGTGCTGCTGCGGTACATGCGCGCCGGCACCGACCGCCGCACGCCGCGCACGGTGAACCCGGTTGACCAGCGTGCCACCGCAACGCTGCAGGACATGATGGGCTCGCACACCTACATCTTCAGCTCGTCGGCCATCAACACCGCGCGCTTCTCGGTGAACCGGATCTACGCCAACCCGCAGGTGACCAGCGGGCTTGCGAACAGCGCCTACGGCATCAACCTGCCGAGCACCAACCCGGCCGCGCCCGGGCTCGCTTCCATCGCGGTGACCGGCTTCTTCACGCTGGGCGATCCGCAGCAGCCGTTCGTGGAACGCGTCAACCACGTGTGGCAGTTCACCGACGACTTCACGCTCGTGAAGGGACGCCACCAGATGAAGTTCGGCCTCGACATCCGGCGCGAGGCCATGAAGATCGCGTTCATCAACCGGCCGAACGGCGACCTCACGTTCAACGGGAGCATCACCGGCAATGCCGCCGCCGACTTCCTGCTCGGCCTTCCGGCGCAGGCACGTGCGACCACGCAGCAGGCGATTCAGGAGGGGTACGGCTGGCTCTACTCGGGCTACGTGCAGGACGAGTTCCGTGTGACGCCGCGCCTCACCCTGAACCTCGGCGCCCGCTACGAGCTGCCGCTCCCGTTCATCGAGAAAGAGGATCGGATCGGTGGGTTCATCACCGGCCGCAAGTCGACGGTCTATCCGGCTGCGCCGACCGGGCTCGTCTACCCCGGCGACGCTGGTATCGGGCGCGGCATCGTCCCGACCGACAAGAACAACATCGCCCCGAGGCTCTCCGCGGTGTGGGATCCGTTCGGCACCGGCAAGACGAGCGTGCGCAGCGCGTTCGGCGTGTTCTACGACGCGCTGGCCGGGCAGGGCGACTTCTTCCAGAGCGGCGTGCTCACGCCGCCGTTCACGCCCCTGGTCGAGCTGAACACGCCGACGCCGATCACGACCGCCAACCCGCTCGCCGCCGTGTCGGGCAGCAGCGGCCCCAACCCCTTCCCGGCAGCGCTGACCATCATCGGCTGGGGCGATGGGTTCAAGTCGCCGTACGCGTATCACTTCAACGCCGGCGTGCAGCACCAGATCGGAAACCGGCTCGGTGCCGAGGCGTCCTACGTCGGCTCGCGCGGCTTCAACCTGCCGATCTTCATGGAGGTGAACCCTGGCGTGTACACGCCGGGCCAGACGACGCGCGGGGCGCGCGTGATGCCGGCGTTCGCACTGGTGCGGCCCACCTTCTCGGCGGCGCAGTCGTGGTACGACTCGTTCCAGGGCTCGCTCCGCATGCTGCCGACCCGCGGCCTGAACTTCCTCGCGTCGTACACCCTGGGCCACGCGGTGGACCACGTCTCCGGCCTGAACATTGGCGGCGAGTCCAGGCCCGTGCTGCCGGTGGTGCAGGGCGACGAGGCGAGCCTCGCGCGCGCTCTCTCGTTCGAGAAGGGCGACGCGCTCTTCGACGTGCGCCACCGCTTCGTGCTCAGCTTCGGCTACGAACTGCCGACGTTCGAGGACAAGTCGCCCTTCCTGAAGTACGTCGCGGGCGGATGGCAGCTGAACGGCATCTTCCAGGCCCAGACCGGCACGCCGCTCACGGTGGTCGAGACGACGCTCGACATCCGGTACATGACCAGCCGCCCTGACATGACCTGCGACGCGAACGACGGCCCGAAGACGACGGCGCAGTACTTCAACACGAGCTGCTTCAGCCGCCTCACGCTGGCGCAGACCGGCGAGCGTCCCGGCAATGCGGGCCGCAACACGGTCCGCGGGCCCGGCTTCAACCGCACGGACCTTTCGCTGTTCAAGAACATCCAGGTGACGAAGACCCAGCGGCTCCAGTTCCGTGTCGAGGCCTTCAACATCTGGAACCAGGAGCGGTTCGGCCAGCCCGGTAACCAGATCGGCACGCCGAACTTCGGTGTCATCACCACGGCAGACGACGGGCGCATCGTGCAGCTCGGCCTGCGGTATACGTTCTAGGATCCGTGACCACATCGTCACGCCGCCAGTTCCTTCAGTTGCTCGGCGCCGCCGCCACCGGCGCGTTTGGCCACGCGCCAGCGATCGTCCGCGCGCAGTCGTCCATGCCGGTCGTCGACTACGGCGTCGCCTCGGGCGACGTCGGCGTCGACCGTGCGCTGGTGTGGGCGCACGCCGACCGGCCGTCGCGCATGATCGTCGAGTACTCGACGACCGAGCGATTCAGTCGCGTGCAGCGCGTGCGCGGCTCGCTCGCGACGCCCGAGACGGGATTGACGGCCCGCGCAGCGCTGCGCGGGCTGCCGCCCGGCCAGCAGGTGTTCTACCGGGTGTCGTTCGAGGACGCGTCGAACAGCCGCATCGTGGGCCAGCCGGTTGGCGGGTTCTTCCGCACCGCCTCGACCCGACCCGCCAACGTGACGCTGGCCTGGTCGGCCGACACGGTGGGGCAGGGCTGGGGCATCGACGAGGCGCGCGGAGGCATGCGCCTGTTCGAGACCATGCGGCAGGCCGCACCCGACGTGTTCATCAACCTGGGTGACACCATCTACGCCGACCAGCCGCTGCAGGAGACAGTGACACTGGACGATGGGACGCTCTGGCGCAACCTGGTGACGCCGGCAAAGGCGACGGTGGCCGAGACGCTGGACGAGTATCGGGGCGCTCACCTGTACAACCGCCTCGATGCGCACTACCGGCGGTTCGCTGCCGAAGTGCCGCAGGTCACCTTGTGGGACGACCACGAGGTGCGCGACAACTGGTTTCCGCAGCAGGAGATTCCCGGCGACCAGCGCTACACCGAGAAGCGCATCCGCGTGCTGGCCGAACGTGCCAGGCGCGCGTTCCTCGAGCATTACCCGATTCCCCTGGAGGCCGACGGCTCAGGCCGCGTGTATCGCAGCGTGGCGTACGGGCCGCTGGTGGAGATGTTCGCGCTGGACATGCGGCAGTACCGCGGCGCGAACTCCGACAACGTGCAGCCGGCGCTCGGACCCGAGTCGGCCTTCATGGGAAGGGAGCAGGTGCAGTGGCTGCAGCAGCGGCTGCTCGCGTCGAAAGCCACCTGGAAGGTGATCGCGGCCGACATGCCGCTCTCCGTCGTCGTGGCGCACGCACCGGGCCAGCATGAGGCTGTGGCGAATGGCGATCCGGGGCGACCGCTGGGTCGAGAGCTCGAGATTGCCGGCCTGCTCCGGTTCATCAAGGAGCGGCGCATCCGTAACGTGGTGTGGATCACCGCCGATGTCCACTACTGCGCGGCACACCATTTCCACCCGGACCGCGCTGCCTTCAAGGAGTTCGATCCCTTCTGGGAGTTCGTGGCAGGCCCGGCCCACGCCGGCACGTTCGCTCCGGGCGAGCTCGATCCCACGTTCGGCCCCGAGCTTCGCTTTTCCGGCGTCCCGAAGGACCTGAAGCCCAATCGCCCCCCGAGCGAGGGCCTGCAGTTCTACGGCACGCTGAATGTGGATGCCAGGAGCCGGGTCATGACCGTGCGCCTGCACAACCTCTCGGGTGCCGCGATCTACACGAACGAGCTGACCCCCGTTTCCTGAGCGTGAGTCCGATGTCCGAGGTGTCCGTGCATCGACGGCGGTTCCTGAAGCAGATCATCACCGGTGCGGTGGCGCTCGTCGTTGCAGCGTCCGGAGTGGCGGTGCCCTCGGCGCAGCCGGCGCGGCCCGCCGATCATGTCGTGCTGATCTCGCTCGACGGGTTCGACCCGTCCACCTACATGGACCCGGCGCGCTTCGGCGCCGACCTGCCGACGCTCCGGGCGCTCAAGGACGCCGGGAGCTGGGCGGCCGCGGTGGAGGTGCAGTACCCCTCCATGACGTACCCGGGGCATACCTCGATCGTCACCGGCGTACACCCGGCACGGCACGGCGTCTACCAGAACACGCAACTCGATCCCGCCACCAGCGCCACGAGCTGGTACTTCGAGAACCGGCTCATGAAAGCGCCGGCCATCTGGGACCTCGCCGAAGCCCGCGGGCTGTCCACGGCAGGCGTGTCGTGGCCGGTGTCGGTGGGCGCGAAGATGCGCACGCTGTACCCGGAGAGCAACCAGGCACCCCGCGACAGTACGTGGCTCGACCTCGCCCGCAGGGAGTCCACGCCAGGCCTCGTGGATGCGGTCGTGGCGCAGCTCGGCGGGTTCGGCCCGCGTGACAACCTCGACCCGGTCAAGCGCGACCGGTTCGCCACGGCGATGGCGACCCACATCATCCGGACCGTGAAGCCGAACCTGATCGCGATCCACCTGATGCGGACCGACGAAGCGCAGCACAACCACGGCCCGCGCTCGCCCGAGGCCCGCGCAGCGTTCGTGAACCTGGATCGTCACGTCGCGGAGATCCTGAAGGCCGTGGACGAGGCGGGCATCCGTCAGCGCACGGCGGTCGTGGTGACTGGCGACCATGGGTTCTACAAGGTCCATTCGCAGTTCCAGCCGAACGTGGTGCTGCGGAGCCTGGGGCTGCTGTCGACCGATGCGCGCGGACAGGTCACCGACTGGAAGGCGCAGACCCACGGGTTCGCCATCAAGCTGAAGGACAAATCCGACAGGGCCACGGCCGACCTGGTCGTCCGGACCTTCACCGAACTGTCGCGGGGGCGCTACGCGGGGCTGTTCCGCGTGATTTCGCGGGCCGAGATGGATGCGCTCCATGCCGACCCTGACGCGCTGATCGCCCTCGAGCCGGTTGAAGGCTACTCCGTGCAGCCCACGGTCGACGGCAGCACGTTCGTGGCGCCGAGCACCGCGCGTCGCGGCCAACACGGATACCTGCCCAGCAACCCGCAGCTCCACACCGGGCTGATCGTCGCGGGCGCGGGCGTGAAGGCCGGCGTCGAGGTGCCGTTCGCGCGCCAGATCGACATTGCGCCGACCATTGCGCGTCTGCTCGGGTTCGAGATGCCCGAGACGGACGGCGTGGAGATGAACGGCCTGCTGGCACCGCCGAAGTGAGGCACGGAGGTACCACGTGAGGAAGACGTTCGCGGCCGGAGTGCTGCTCGCCTGCGTCGCGGCCGGAGCGGTCGTTCAGACGCAGCAGAACGCCCTGCCGGCACAGGCGGTGACCATCCTGCGTCCTGCCCGTGTGTTCGACGGGGTCGACATGCACGAGGCGTGGGGCGTGCGCGTCCGCGGCAACCGCATCGAGGCCGTCGGTCCCGTGGCGTCGCTGACGTTCGCCGGGGCCACCACGGTCGATCTGCCCGGCACCACACTCATGCCCGGGCTGATTGAGGGGCACTCGCACGTGCTGCTGCACGCGTACAACGAGACCTCGTGGGACAACCAGGTGCTGCGCGAAGGGCTTGCGCTGCGCGCCGCGCGAGCCGTGAACCACCTGCGAGCCACCCTGGAGGCGGGGTTCACCACCATTCGCGACCTCGGCACCGAGGGTGCCGGGTACGCCGACGTCGAGCTGAAGCAGGCGGTGGAGCAGGGCATCGTGCCGGGGCCCCGCATGCGCGTGGCCACACGCGCCATCGTGGCCACCGGCAGCTACGCGCCGAAGGGGTTTGCGCTCGAGTGGCGCGTGCCACAGGGGGCGGAAGAGGCCGACGGCGTCGATGGTCTGATCCGGGCGGTGCGCGACCAGATCGGCCACGGAGCCGACTGGGTGAAGCTGTACGGCGACTACCGCTGGGGACCGCTGCCAGGCGCGCATCCCACCTTCTCGCAGGAGGAGATGACCCTCGCCGTGGCCACCGCACGGAGCGCCGGCGTGCCGGTGTCGGTGCACGCGAGCACGCCCGAGGGCATGACGCGCGCCGTGCTGGCCGGAGCCGAGACGATCGAGCATGGCGACGAAGGCACGCCCGAGGTGTTCAGGCTGATGGCCGAGCGCCACGTGGCGCTGTGCCCCACGCTCGCGGCGGGCGATGCCACCGCGCAGTACGCCGGCTGGAGGAAGGGCCAGCAGCCCGAACCGGATCGCATCGTGAGGAAGCGCGCCACGTTCAAGGCCGCGCTCGACGCCGGCGTCACGATCCTGGCCGGCAGCGACGTCGGCGTCTTCCCGCACGGCGACAATGCGCGCGAGATCGAGATGATGGTGGACTACGGGATGCCAGCGCTCGACGCCGTGAAGAGCGCCACGTCGACCGCCGCGCGCGTGCTGCATCTCGACCCGGAGCTTGGACAGGTGAAGGCCGGCCTCCTTGCCGACCTCATCGCCGTGGACGGCGATCCCACACGCGACATCCGCGCGCTGCGGAATGTCCGGTTCGTGATGAAGGCCGGAAGCGTGTTCAGGCGGCCGTAGGCCGGCGCCACGCGAACGCGGCCAGCGGGAAGTACACGACGAGCACGCCATCCTCCTCCGCCGCGCTCATCCCGATGGCGTTGGTCCCGACATCGTCGCGGAGGGTCCGCTCGAGCGCCTGGCGGTCGTCCCCGTCTGGGAATGCGTGCCCCAGGAGGTCGCGCACGTCCATCCGCAGGCTGAAGCGTTCGACCGTGGCCGGTCCGAGGTCCAGTGCCTCGCCCATGGCCAGCCACTCCTCCACGGTCAGTGCGGTGGTGTGCGACGGATCGCGGCGCCGCTCGAACGCGTCGTACGCCTCACGCCGCGACGCCTGCGGCACGGCGTCGAGGGCCACGATCCGTCCGTGCGGCCGCGTCACGCGCACCATCTCCTGAAGCGCACGCACCGGCGCGTCGAGGTGGTGCACCGTGTAGCGCGTCACCGCCCCGTCGAACGCCCCATCCTCGAACGGCAGCGCCGACATGTCTCCGACACGGAACGCAACGTTGGCCAGGCCCGCTGCCGCGGTGCGCTGCCCGGCGAGCGCAATCATCGCCGGGGTCAGGTCGATGCCCTGCACGTGGCCCACCCGACGCGCCAGGGCCTCACTGACGATTCCTGGGCCGCAGCCCGAATCGATCAGCCGGTCGGTCGGCGCGAAGTGGCCGAGCTCGGCGAAGACGTCCACGGTCTTGGAATCCGCGTGCGCGGGGCAGCGGCTGAAGGCGTCGGACTGCAGCGAGAACTGGCGGATGACGGTGTCGTTGTGGGTCGTCATGCCGGGAGTGTGCCGCGGACCCTCCTTGTAGGTCTCACGACAATCGGCCATAGTTTGTGGCATATCGGCCAGATGATCACCAGGCTCTCGACAGGACAGACCCGCGCGTCCATCGCCCGACTCGGGATCGAGCGGCCGCTGCTCTCGGCCTTCGCACTGGCGGACGGTGCACGTCATGTCCGGTACGCGATGCACGCGCACTCCCGCCATCAGCTGCTGCTGGCCGGCGCCGGCTCCTTCTGGGTCGAGACCAGGGAGCGGCTCCACATGTGCGATGCCTCGGTGGGCCTCTGGGTGCCCGCCGGCTGTCGTCACGCGACCACCATGAGCGCCCACGGGTCGATGTCGGTGTTCTTCTCTCCCTCGCGGTACAGGTCGCCGGCGCCCCATGCGACCGCGATTGCCGTGACGCCGCTCATCAGGCAGATGGCGACCGCCGCCCTGGACGATGCGTCGCGCCTGCCACGGGCGGTGACGCGCAAGTTCTTCGACGTGCTCTTCGCGCTGACCACCGCGCAGGCCCGGCCGGACGCCGCACCACTGCTGATGAGTCCGCGCGACCCCGCCCTCGCGTCGGCGGTGGAGTACCTGCTCGCGCATCTCGAGACGGTCAGCGTCCGCGACCTGGCGCGTGCTGCGGTCATGGGCGAGCGGACGTTGCGCCGCCGTTTCGTGGCGGAGCTCCGCCTCACACCGGAACAGTACGTGCGGCGCGCCCGCCTGCTGCGTGGAGCCCAGCTGCTCGTGAGCGAGCCTGGCGCCCGTGTGATTGACGTCGCGGCACGCGTGGGCTACTCGAACCAGAGCGCGTTCACCGCGGCCTTCAGGGAGATGTTCGGGGTGTCGCCGCGAGAGACGCGGTCGAGCGGAGGGCGGAAGGGATGACGCCGACGCGGAGCCCTCAGGGCTCCGCGTCGATGCCGGATCTAGCGGTTGCCGAAGTTCTCGTCGTCGCGATCGACCGGCGGCTTCTTCGAGCGCGAGGAGCTTTTCTTCGCGCCCGCGCTCTTCTTGGCGCCGGCCGTCTTCTTCGCACCCGCGCGGCTCCGGGGAGCCGCCGGAGTGGCCGGGGCTGCCGCCACGCCCGTACGACCTGCGCGCTGACGGGGTGCACGAGGCTTGGCACGGCCCAGCAGTTCGGCCGTCGTGTCCACGACCGAGACCGGCTCGATCTCGATCACGTCCGGTTCGACATCGTCGGTCACCACCACCTGCACCGGCGGCACGTCGTCGGCCAGTTCGGCCTGGGGCGCGTCCGGATCGGCGACGTTGCCGTTCACCTCTTCGGGCTCGGGCTGCGGCACGTTCGCGGGCCGGGCCATGTTCGGACCCTGGAAGACGCGGAGACCACCGCGGCGGTCGCGCTCGATGCGCACGAGTCCGTCGCGCTGGCAGGCCTTGAGGAGATCCATCAGGCCGCCGAACCCGTAGCGGCGTTCGTCGAGGTTCCCCGCGCGCAGGATCTGCTTCACGTTGCGGAGGTACATCGGCCAGCGGGCATTGGTAGCACCCGCCAGGAGTTGTGACGCGGCGCGGACGCCGTCCGCGTTGTCGCCGAGCCGCGACGGCTGTTCGGCTGCCGGGGCGGGCGCCGGCGCGCCAGCGTCGGCCACGGGCTCGCCAGCCGGCCGGAACGCCACCACGTTGTCGGCGGTCTCGCCGGCTTCACCCTCGCCGCGCACCTTCGGTGCCTCGCCTTCCTCGGCGAACGCGGGGTTCAGTTCCACCATGACGCTGCGGCCCGAGTGCTTCAGCGTGACCACGCCCGCTTGCGACAGCTTCTCGACGAAGTCGAGGAACGACGAGGCGCCGTAGCTGCGTTCCGAGAACGTGGAGTCGAGCTGCAGCAGCGTGCTCTTGAGCAGCCCGGTCTGCGGCGACACTTCGCGGTCCGCCAGGATCTTGATGGCCCGGCGCACGATCGGAATCGCCTGCGACACCGGCAGCGTCTGCGTGCCCTGGGGCGCGGCGGGCTGGTTCGTCCGGCCGCTGCGGGGCGACGACGAAGGCCGGCGCATCAGGTTCTCGTAGGCGATGAACTCGTGGCAGTTGCGCTGGAGGATGACGCTCGTGAAGGAGCGTCCGCCCACGACGAACACCTTCTTGTCGTACTGCTTCAGCTTCTCGACCAGCGACAGGAAGTCGCTGTCGCCGCCGACGATGACGTAGGCGTTGATGTGGGGGTGGGTGAACGCCATCTCGAGCGCGTCGAGCGCGAGATTGATGTCCGCGCCGTTCTTGTCGCCCCCCGGCGTGAGGTTGCGCTGCACGAGGCGGATGGCGTGCTGCGTGAGCGCGCGGCTGTATTCGCCGGCGCGGGTCCAGTCGGCGTAGGCAATCTTCGTCACCACTTCGCCGCGCTCCTTGAGCGCCTCGAGGATGATGCTGATGTCGAAGTGCTCGCCGAGCGTGGTCTTGACGCCGATCTCGATGTTGTCGAAATCGATGAAGACCGCAATGTTGGTACGTTCCTGATGAGGCAAAACGGATCCTTTGATGGATGTGTGCGCCCGTATGGCAGCAGGGTGCTGCGGGCCGGGGCCGACCGTCAGCCGCTGGGAATCCAGCAAACGTGCGCAGCGGTCGTAGCGCCGGGGCCCTTCACCGGGGCACCTTGATTCTAACCTGAACGAGAGCCGGCGCGTCCTGTCAAGTGGGTTTTTCTGCGTTCCGGGGGGCGACTGGTGCGTAAGTTACACGCCCCGAGCGTAAGGACTGCACGGTCAGGCGGGCGGTCCGGTCCCACAATCGCCGAAAAGCCCAGCATTTTCGCAGGTCCCGGCACCGGCGGCCCGGGCATGAACCTCGCTATCAGGCAGGCGTGACGCCCGGCGCCTTCGTGCGCCGTTCTCCCCCCGGAGCGTTCATGCGGAAGTGGTGGTGTGTAGTCGCGGTCGCAGGAGCGTTGATGGCCCCGGCGCCGGGCGTGGCTGCCCCGGCAGACCCGGGCGCCGTGACGCTGGAGGCCGCGCCCAGGCTGGTGCTGCCGTCGGCCGACCGGTTGGCTCGCCTGATGGCCGTGGCAGACGATGAGGCGTCGATCGTGCGGGTGCCGGACAGGGACCCGCGGCGGGCGGTGCTGTCGTCGCTGCATGCGGTGACGGGGGTCGTCCAGGCCTACGACGGCATGCTCACGATGCGCGTGCTGGATGCGGGCGGCAAGGAGAGCAACCCGCTGATGAAGCCGGTGGCGGGCAACAGCGGCGTGATGCTCGGCGTGAAGGTGGCTGCGGCGGTGGCCACGGTCATCGGCACCGAGACGCTGTGGCACGACAACCATCGTGTGGCCGCGATCCTCACGTCCATCGCCGCGAACGTGGGGATGGCGATGATTGCGCGGCACAACGCCGGGGTGCTGGCGAGGCTGGAGGGGCGGTAGGCCAGTTCGCAGGGTGAGCGTCGGACGCTACGTACGAGATTCCGTTTGGCACGTTCTGTCTGGGTAGGCGAACGTGACGGCGCCCGGGGTTTCGTGCGTAGCGTCGGACGCTCAGTTCACCAGCGCTCGTCTGCGCTCGACAAGCACCAACGCGGAGACGTGAAACCGCCGTCCAATCCGTGATGGTGCCTGTCGTGTCACGAGAGCGGCTGCGGAGCCGCCGGCGTCGGCCACAGCACCCGCGTGAAGCCGCCGCGCTGGAGCAGTTCCCGCCCCTTTCCTCCACGCCCGGTCACTTCGTACTTCGTCGTGCTGATCGTCTGCTCGGCGCCCCGCGTCGTCTCCACCGTCAGCAGGTCGCGATCCCCGGTTGACGCGATGAAACCGAGCACCTTGTCCTCGTCTCCGAGCTTGATCAGGATGACCCCCTTGCCCGGACCGGCCAGGTAGTTGATCTCCTCGACCGGGCAGAGCATGCCGCGCGCTTCCGCCGTGGCCGCGATCATCGTCTCGGTGCCGGTGACGCGGTCCACGCCCACCACCTCGGCCCCGTCCGCCGGCCTGGCATAGCGGCGTCCGGCGCGCGTGCTCACCTCGACGAACCCGTCGAGCCCGAAGCGCAGCGCGTAGCCGTCGCTCGTGACGGCCACGGCATGCACGGGTGCCGCGTCGCCTTCGGCCTTCGGCTTGATGTCGCCAATCACCCGCGGGTCGAGGCTCATCGCCGCGATGACCCGCTCGCCATCCTTGAACTTGAACAGGCGCTGAATCGGCTCGCCGTAGCCGGTGGAGGCCGGCACGTCGACGAACCGGCAGGTGTACGCCGCGCCGAAGTTGCTGAAGAACACGCACGTAGACCGTGTGCTGCCGGCGAACGCCGCCAGCACCTGGTCGCCCTCGCGCAGGCGGGTCGTCGCCAGGTCCTTCACTTCCTTCTGCCGCTTCACCCACCCGTCCCTCGAGACGATCACGACGTTGTCCTCGTCGATGATGAAGTCGTCGGCCGAGTACTCGGGTTCCGCGGAGTCGCTCGCGATCGTCGTGCGGCGCTTGTCGCCGTAGGTGTCGATCATCGACTGGAGCTCGCCGCGGACGATCGTCCAGCGTCCCTGCTCGTCGGCGAGCAGCCGGTTGATCTCGCGTGCGCGCCTGCGCTTCTCGTCCAGCTCGTTGCGGATGATCAGGATCTCGAGCCGCGCCAGTCGGTAGATCTTCAGCTCGAGGATCGCGTCGGTCTGCTCCTCGTCCAGCTCGAACCGCTTCATGATGGCCTGTGCCGCGTCGGCCTTGCCCTCGGACCTGCGGATGATGCGGATGATCTCGTCGAGCGCGTCGAAGACCTTCTCGAACCCCTCGAGGATGTGGATCCGCCTGTTCAGCGCGGCCAGCTCGTGCTCCAGCCGCCTGGTCACCACCTCGAGCCGGAAGTGGAGGAAGTGCCACAGGATCTGCTTGAGATCCAGGCGCTCCGGCCGGCCCACCTCGGGGTTCTGTTCCACCGGCACGAGGCAGGTGAGGTTCACCGCGAAGTTGATCTGCAGCGGCGTGTGCTTGAAGAGGTACGCCATGATCATCTTCTCGTCGGCGTCCCTCTTGATCTCGAGCGCGATGCGCACGTCCTCGGTCGAGATGTCCTTCACGTCGGTGAGCTGCGGCAGCTTGCGGCTGAGCACCACGTCGGCGATCCGCTCCACGAGCTGCGACTTGTTCACCGTGTAGGGGATGCTCTCGATGTAGATCGTCCTGGTCGACCGGGTCTCGGGGCCGATGTCCCACGTGCCCCGCAGGCGGATCGATCCCGACCCGGTGCGGTAGATCTCCTTCAGCTCCTCGCCGGAGTTGAGGATCTGCCCGCCGGTCGGGAAGTCGGGCCCCTTCACGTAGCGGCAGAGCTGCGCGTTGCTGATGTCCTCGTTGTCCAGCAGCTTGATGAGCGCGGTGCACACCTCGCCAAGGTTGTGGGGCGGGATGTTGGTGGCCATGCCCACCGCGATGCCGGTAGTGCCGTTCACCAGCAGGTTCGGGATGCGTGCCGGCAGCACCACCGGCTCCTGCTTCGTGCCGTCGTAGTTCGGCCGGAAGTGGACGGTGGACTGCTCGATCTCGGTCAGCATCTCGTCGCTGATCCGCGCCAGCCGGCACTCCGTGTAGCGCATCGCTGCGGCACTGTCGCCGTCGAGCGACCCGAAGTTCCCCGATCCGTCCACGAGCGGATAGCGCAGCGAGAAGGGCTGCGCCATGCGCACCAGCGTCTCGTACAGCGCCGAATCGCCATGCGGGTGGAAGTTGCCCATCACGTCGCCGACGACCGTGGCGCACTTGCGGTGCTTGTTGTCGGCTGTCAGGTTCTTCTGCCACATCGAGTAGAGGATGCGGCGCTGCACCGGCTTGAGGCCGTCGCGCACGTCGGGCAGGGCGCGCGAGGTGATCACCGACAGGGCGTAGTTCAGGTACCGCGCCTGGGCCGTCTCGTGCAGGGGGGCCAGCTCGATGTTGTTCGGACCGCCAGACGAGGGGGCCGGCGGGCGTCCACCTCCCGGGCCGCCGGAATCGTCCGTGTCTACCGCGTCGAACAGCGAGGGGTCGTCGGTCTTCTTCGCCACAGCCGGTGATTGTACCAGTCAGGCAGATGTGAATCGCCAACTGTAGAACCCAGACGTGTCTCGCCACGCTCCAGGGCGCCCTTACGATCGGCCGCGCTGTGCAGTCGCAGCGGCCGCCTTCAGGCGGCCTGTCACCGTTTTGACCGAGCCCGCGCGGAGAGACTACGCTAGGCAGGTTACTGAACCGGTATCTGCTCCGCGTTCTCCGCGTCCTGCGCGTTGACGCGTTGCGTTCTGACACGCATGACGCCCCGCATGGTGCGTGTGCGACCCGCGAAGGCAGCGAAGACGAAATGAACAACTACGAGATTGCAGTCCTGGCCGGTGATGGCATCGGTCCCGAAGTCATGCAGCAGGCTCTGCGCGTCGTCGACGCCGCCGGCGCGAAGTTCGGCTTCGCGGCGAAGTGGCGGCCGATGGACGTTGGCGGCATTGCCATCGACAACCATGGCGAGGCGCTGCCCGCTGCCACGCTGAAGGCGTGCGAGGAGAGCCAGGCGATCCTCTTCGGGTCGGTCGGCGGACCGAAGTGGGAGTCGCTGCCGCCGGAGAGGCAGCCCGAGCGCGGGTCCCTCCTGCCGCTGCGGAAGCACTTCGACCTCTACTGCAACTTCCGGCCGGCGCGGGTCTACAAGGCGCTCACCTCTGCCTGCCCGCTGCGGGCCGACATCGTCGGCGACGGGTTCGACATCCTCGTGGTGCGCGAGCTGACCGGCGGGGCGTACTTCGCCCAGCGCCCGGACGGCAAGGGTCGCGAGGGAAGCGGACCGACCGAGCGCGCGTGGGATACCAAGGAGTACTCGCGCAAGCAGGTCGAGCGCATTGCCCACAAGGCGTTCCAGGCGGCACGCACGCGGCGCAGCAGCGTCATCTCCATCGACAAGGCGAACGTGCTCACCAGCATGGTCTTCTGGCGCGAGATCGTCACCGCCGTCGGCAGGGAGTATCCCGACGTCGCGCTGTCGCACATGTACGTGGACAACGCCGCAATGCAGCTCGTGAAGAACCCGCACCAGTTCGACGTGATGCTGTGCGGCAACATGTTCGGCGACATCCTGTCGGACGAGTGCGCCATGCTCACCGGGTCGATGGGACTGCTCCCGTCGGCGAGCCTCGCGGAAGGGTCGTTCGGCCTCTACGAGCCGGCGGGTGGTACCGCGCCGGACATTGCGGGCAAGGGGATCGCGAACCCGATCGCGCAGATCCTCTCGGCCGCACTCATGCTGCGCTTCTCGTTCAACGAGCTCGAGGCGGCCAGCGCCATCGAGGCGGCGGTGGCAAAGGCGGTGGACGGCGGCATCCGCACGGGCGACATCATGACTCCGGGGGCCACGAAGGTCGGCACCGCGGGCATGGGCGACGCCATCCTCGCAAACCTCTGACGAGGCCCGTCAGGCGCCGCTACGCCGTTCCCAGCCTCTCCGTGAGCCGCGCGTGCCCGCTGCGGCTCACGGGGATCCGGTCGCCCGTCGTCAGCACGGCCACCCGGTTCTCCCGCGCATCCAGCTCGACCCCCGACAGCCGATCGAGGTTGATGATGTACGAGCGGTGCACGCGCACGAAGCGCGACGCACCCAGCGTCTCCTCGACGTCGGCGAGGGTCTGTTCCTTCAGGTACTGGCGGCCGCCCGCGGCGTACGCCACGTAGTCGTCCTGCGCCTGGATGAAGTCGATCTGCGCCACCGGAATCACGTGAACCCGTCCACCGTCGCGCACCAGCACACGGGGGGGCGGTCCGGTCGGTGGGGCGGCTGAGGCCGCGATGGCGCGGGCCGCCGCCGGTTCGCGACGCTGCAGCCGCTCCCGCGCGCGCGCCACCGCCTCGGCGAGCCGATCGGCCCCGAACGGCTTGAGCAGGTAGTCCACCGCGTGGACCTCGAACGCACGGATGGCGTACTCGTCGTGCGCGGTCGTGAAGATCACCGCCACGTCACGCCCGACCAGTTCCAGCACCTCGAAGCCGTTCAGCTTCGGCATCTGCACGTCGAGCAGCAGCAGATCGGGCGCGAGCTCCGCCACCGCCTTCACGGCCTCGAAGCCATTTGCACATTCCGCCACGATCTCCACGCCGGGGATCTGCGCCAGGTGCTCGCGGACGACCGCGCGCGCAAGCAGTTCGTCATCGACGATGGCAATGCGCAGGGTGGGGTCGGCGGTCGATGGCACGACGGGTCACTCCTCTTCAGCAGGCAGGTTGAGCTCCACGCGGAAGGCGTGCGCGTCGGCGACCGCCTCCACGTGCCCGCGGTCGGCGAACGCCGTCTGCACCCGCCGCCGGACGTTCTCGAGTCCGACACCGCCGCGGTGCCTGGGGGGCACGTCCGGGTCGCGCGGGTTCTCGACCCGCACGCTGAGCCGCGAACCCTGACGCGAGGCGGTGAGCGTGATCGTGCCGCCTTCGATCAACCCGGCAATGCCGTGCTGGATCGCATTCTCCACGAGCGGCTGCAGCACCAGCGGCGGCACGCGGCACGCGGTCGCGGTCTCGTCGATCGTGCGCGAAACGGCGAGGCGATCGCCGAAGCGCACCTGCTCGATTGCCAGGAAGGCATCCACCAGCGACAGCTCCTGGAGCAGCGTCACCCGGTCGAGCGCGCTCACCTTCAGCGTGCTCCGAAGGAAGTCACCCAGCAGCACGCACATCCGGCGTGCCCCCGCGGGGTCGGACGACGTGAGCGCACTGATCGAGTTCAGGCTGTTGTAGAGGAAATGCGGGTTGAGCTGGGCGCGCAAGGCCCGCAGCTCCGCCTCCCGCGTCAGCACCTGGAACTCGAGCCGCTGTGCCTCCGCTTCGCGCGCGGCATCGTAGGCCAGGAGCACGTGGTAGACGGCAAGCGACAGCAGGTACAGCACCACCGCCACCGCGAACAGGAACGGCTCCTGTCCGCGGAGCGAGGGCAGATCCTTGTTCGCCGGAGCCAGCACCGTCAGCACCGCCCGCCAGGCCACCGACAGCCCGAGCCAGAGCACGCCCCCAGACACCGAGGCGGCCACCGACGCCGCGAGCACGGCCGACAGACCGGCGCTCGTAGCGGGAAGCGCCTGGCACACGTACCACGCGGAGAGGCAGACGAAGGCATACGCCAGGAAGGTGGGCACCACCAGGAGATAGGCGTCCACCGCCTCGGCGCCCTGGCCGACCAGCAGCATCGAGATGAGCAGCGTGCCGGCGAGCCAGGTCCCCAGGTAGACCGCCAGCCGCTCGAGCCGCGCGAGGATCGGGTGCATCAGCTCCGGATGGTGATGCCGCCCATGATCAGCAGCCCGCGCAGCACCAGCCGCGGCGGGGGACCCGGCGCCACGCTCGCGTCGAGAATCGATGGCGAGGTCGTCGGCCGCTTGTCGTCGATGCCGCCGAGCACGGTCGTGATCGGCGCCGACACCAGCCAGTGCGACGGCACGAAGATCTCGCACCCGCCCATCACCGCCACCACGTCGGTCACAATCTCCTGGCCGGACGCCAGCCGCGCCGCACGGTAGTCGAGCTGCGCCCCTCCCATGAAGACGGTGACGTCCAGTCCGTCCAGCCCCTCGGCCGAGCTCACGCGCTTCACCCCGCCCAGCACGGCGATCACCGGTCCGGAGTCCTTCGACGGCGCGGTCCCATCAGCCGTACCCAGGCGCGCTGTCCTTCCGCCACGCGTCAGCAGCCGCACGCCGATGCCGATCAGCAGCGCCGGCCAGAGCAGGTCGAACACGCTCGTCCGCGTGATGCCGAGGCTGTTCAGGAGGAACAGCACGCCGAGCCCGATCCAGATCAGGCCGACCACGTTCAGGCGTGACCCTGAGGGGTCGTCGCGACGCGCCGCGACCAGTTGCTGCACGCCGACCGCAATCAGGATGACCGGCCACAGCCTGAGCACGGTGCCGGCATCGAACAGGCCGATCCGATCCAGGAACAGGAGCACGCCGACGACCATCAGGCCGATGCCTACCAGGACGCGCGGCGTCACTGCCTGTGACGTGTCGATGCGGGGCGAGTGCATGGGGTCCCTATCCATCCCGGGTTACGAAGTGACGACGAGCCGGCCCATGATGACGGCACCTCGAACGGTCAGGCGCACGCGCGGCCGGGCCGTCGGCGCCTGCGTGGCCGCGTCGTCTGCGGCTGACGCGGGTCGCCTCGGGCGCGCATCGGTGGCCTGGCCAAAGACGGCCAGGGCCTTCAGGTCGACATCCCACTCCGGTGGGACACGAATCACCGTGGCTCCCATCGTCGTCAGGCCGTCGATTGTGACAGCGTTCGGCGTCGTCGGGCCGACCTCCCGCAGGTCGATCTCGTTCCTGCCGGCGACCGTCACGACCTCGGCCGAGCGGAAGGCGCCGGGCGGCACGTGGTGGTCGCCACGGCTCGCCACCGCGATCATGCGCGTGGAGCCGACGGCGTCCTCCGTCCTCGTCGACCAGGCGTGGCCGCCTCCTCCACTCAGGAACGCGCCCACGAGGATGGCCACGAGCACCCAGGACATGGCCCCGGAGTGACGCCGCGGGAATGCGCCCGACGGCACGCCCGGCATGGCGGTCAGCGCCTCCATCACCACGCTGGCACCGAAGGCGACGATGAGGAGGGGCCAGGTCTGGTCGAGGGCGAGCCAGCCTGCGAGTCCGGCCAGCCACCAGGCGCCGGCCAGCACGAAGAACAGTCCGCGACGCCCGCGTCGGGCGGGCTGGAGCAGGCGGGCCACGCCGTACGTCATCAGCAGGATCGGCCAGACCATGGCGCGCCAGCCCTCCGGCAGCGCGTTCATCCGCTCCGCCAGCATCACGGCGCCGATGCCCACGAGAAGCCCGCCGACGACCATGGGTCCCAGTCGCCGCGGGTCGTCGCCATCGTCGTGTCCGAATGCCGCGCTGATCTTCATCTCAGCCATTGTGCAGGTCCTTCTACCACCCGAGCCAGGCCAGCAGCATCGACGCGGCCTGAATCACCGTGCGCGCCACCAGGGAGACGAGGGAAGCGCCCCTGTCGGTAGCCACCGGGAGCAGTCCGGCCGGGTCGGTGACCAGTGTCCACGCGCAGATGGCCGCGACGACGACACAGGCCATCCCTGTGGCCGCCACCGTCGTGAGGACTACGTTGCCCTTGCTCATCGCCTTGTCCAGTGCAACCGCCCACGTGCGGTCGCGATGGGTGCACTGTAGTCAGGGAGATGGGGCGCCGTTCGCCGATTCGGTGAGTGACGGCTGGCACCCGGCGAATGGCGAACCCCGGGGGATGTGCGCCAACGGGGTCGCTGTCGGGGCGGGGTTCCTGTATGCTGTCGAACCATGCTGAATCTCCGCCGAATCGCCACCGCGCTTGTCGTTGCCGCGCTCCCCGCTGTCACCGCCGTGGTCACGGCCCAGGACGTGCCGCCAGAGATCATGGCGTGCATCGCGAACGGGACGAAGATCGGCCACTCCTTCGTGCAGCACCCGGATGCGGCGAAGCTGAAGGACGCTGTCAAGGCGTACGAGACCCGCTCGGCGAACTACCCGGAAGGCACGATCATCCGGATGATTCCCGGCGAGGCCATGGTGAAGCGCGCCGCGGGCGCATTCCCGCAGAGCAACGGCTGGGAGTACTTCGCCCTTGCCGTGACGCCGCAGGGGACGACCGTGCGTGCGCGGGGCATGGAGGCGGGCAATCCGCTGGGCACCTGCCAGAGCTGCCACTCGGGCGCGAAAAGCGACTACGTGTGCGCCAGCGGCGGCTGCGCGAACGTTCCGCTCACCGAGGAGCGGATTGCACAGATTCAGGCGGCCGACCCCCGCTGCGCCAAGTAGGGCCGGCACTCACGAGAGGGCTGATGCGATGACGCGGTGGGCGCGGGTATTCGCCGTCATGGTGGGCGGCGTGGCGGTGTGCGGATCGATGGCGGCGGCGCAGACCGCGGTGAAGGCGACGCTGCCGGCGGGAACGCCACCACCCTGGGAGAAGGGCATCCAGCCGATCAACGCCGAGAGCTACTACCACGCGATCGAGTGCGGCAAGCAGGGGGGCAACCCGGCCTGCGTGTTCTGGGATACCGGCCTCTGCAAGAACCCCGACTTCGAGCTGGCGATGTACACGCCGTACAAGTCGGTGGCGTACGAGGTGTGGCGGGTGGTGAGCCAGAAGCAGCCGGCGCCGACGCCGAACTATGCCGAGGCGCAGCGTACGCGCATCACCGTTGGCATCACCCCGGTGCGGGGCTCGAAGAACACGTTCACCGACTTCGTGCTGAAGCGCGGTGGCAAGCCGGTGACGCCGACTGCGCGGGAACTGTCGACGAGGCGCTTCACTTTCGACTTCCCCGCGTTCGCGCCGACCGCCCCGATCACGCTGGACATGGTCGGCAAGGAAGGCACGGTCTCGTGCAGCATCGACGTGGCGACGCTGAAGCGCATGAGATAGGGGCCGTTCCGACGTTCGAACTCAGAAGTCAGAACTCGGAAGTGGAAGACAGCGTGAACGGAAAAAGGGCGCTGCGGTGATCCGCAGCGCCCTTTTCCGTTCTGACTTCGAACTTCTGGCTGCCTACTTCACAAAAAGCATTTCCCGGTAGGTCGGGAGCGGCCACAGTTCGTGCGGGATCGTGGCTTCGAGCGCGTCGCTCGTCTGGCGCAGGGCGACCATGGCCGGGACGACCGCATCGCGGAAGTGCTTCGCGTGCTTCTCGGCCGACGGGGCCGAGTGGTTCAGTGCGGCTTCGAGCTTGTCCGTCCGCTTCTTGAACTCGTCGGTGAGCTTGGTGACCTTGTCGAGGAGCTTCTTGCCCTCGACCGTCTTGCCGCCACCGGCCTTGACCGCCGCCACCGCCTGGCCCACCTGCTTCGCGTATTCGAGCGCGGCCGGCAGGACGTAGCGGTTTGCCATCAGGACCGTGAGCTGTCCTTCGACGTTGATGGTCTTGTTGTAGGTCTCGACCATGATCTCGTAACGGGCGTGCACTTCGCGCTCGTTCAGGACCTTGTACTTGTCGAAGAGGGCGGCGGCTTCCTTCGAGGCGAACTGCGGCAGCGCATCGACGGTGTTCTTGAGGTTCAGGAGGCCGCGCTTCTTGGCTTCGATCTCCCATTCCTTCGAGTAGCCGTTGCCGTTGAAGATGATGCGCTTGTTCTCCTTGATGATCTTCGGCAGGAGTTCGCGCGCCGCATCCTCGACCTTCTTGCCGCCGGCAATCGCCTTCTCGAGTTCGGTGGCGATGTAGTCCAGCGACTCGGTGACGGCGACGTTCAGGGCCGTGTTCGGGTACGAGATGCTCTGGTTCGACGACACCGCGCGGAACTCGAACTTGTTGCCGGTGAAGGCGAACGGGCTGGTGCGGTTGCGGTCGCCTGCGTCGCGCGGCAGCTTCGGCAGGACGCCGACGCCGGTGTCGAGCGTGCCGCCCGTCTTGGTCGACTTCGCGCCGCCCTTCTCGACCTGCTCGAAGATGTCGGTGAGCATGTCGCCGAGGAAGATCGAGATGATGGCCGGCGGGGCCTCGTTCGCGCCCAGGCGGTGATCGTTGCCGGCGCTCGCGATCGTGGCGCGGAGCAGGCCCTGGTACCGGTTCACGGCGCGGATGACCGCCGAGCAGAAGACCAGGAACTGGATGTTGTCGTGGGTGTTCTGGCCGGGCGACAGCAGGTTGTTGCCCAGGTCATCGCCCATCGACCAGTTGAGGTGCTTGCCCGAGCCGTTGACGCCGGCAAACGGCTTCTCGTGCAGGAGGCAGGCCAGGCCGTACTTCGGGGCGACGCGGCGCAGCGTCTCCATCACCATCATCTGGTGATCGGTGGCGATGTTCGACGTCTCGAAGACCGGTGCGATTTCGTACTGGCTCGGCGCCACCTCGTTGTGGCGCGTCTTCACCGGCACGCCCAGGGCGTAGAGTTCCGCTTCGCACTCCGCCATGTAGGCGAGCACGCGGTCGGGGATCGCGCCGAAGTACTGGTCCTCGAGTTCCTGGCCCTTCGGCGGGGCGGCGCCGAACAGCGTGCGGCCCGCGTTGATCAGGTCGGGACGCGACAGGTAGAAGTAGCGATCGATCAGGAAGTATTCCTGCTCGGGGCCGCAGGTCGTGATGACGCGCGTCGCCTTCGAGCCGAACAGCTTGAGGATGCGGACCGCCTGGGTGGACAGTGCGTCCATCGAGCGGAGCAGCGGGGTCTTCTTGTCGAGCGCCTCACCGGTCCAGCTCACGAACGCCGTCGGGATGACGAGCGTCACCGACCCGCCGCTCTTCAGCAGCCACATCGGGCTGGTCGGATCCCACGCCGTGTAGCCGCGCGCCTCGAAGGTGCTGCGCAGGCCGCCCGACGGGAAGCTCGACGCATCAGGCTCGCCCTTGATCAGTTCCTTGCCCGAGAACTCCATGACGGCCTTGCCGTCGCCGGTGGGGTTGAGGAAGGAGTCGTGCTTCTCGGCGGTGATGCCGGTGAGCGGCTGGAACCAGTGCGTGTAGTGCGTGGCGCCGTGCTCGACGGCCCACTCCTTCGCGGCCTTCGCCACGGCGTCGGCCACCGACGCGTCCAGCGGCTCGGCGTTCACGATCGTGCGGCGCAGCGCGTTGTAGATGTTCTTCGGCAGGCGCTTCTGCTGTTCCGCGTCGTTGAAAACCAGGCTGCCGAACGCAATACCCGCGCGGCTCGCCGGCGCCGCCTCCTTTGCCACGGACCAGTCGCGAATTGCGCTGATCGCTTCCCCCAACACTGCGGAACCCATCGCGTCCCCCTTCTTGTGGTGTCTACGAACGGAAATTCAGGAATGAATGCTGACTGACAGGACTGCCGCAGCCTGCACGAATCCTAGCGTGAAGGACACGACCGCCGTTCAGTTTTCTGCATTATTCCAACGTCGTGCATGTTGTGCAAGAAAATAGCGCCAGTTTTGTCGTAAATTTTCCAAAACTGCCACGTGTGATCCTCGATCTGTGCACGATCTGCACGAAATCAGGATCGCCACTCTTCAGGCCCAGGCCACCCCAGCAGCGTCAGGAACTCAGCCAGCACCATGGCTGTTGCGCCCCAGATGACGAGGCCATGGGTGTCGAAGGCCGGTGCGGTGAGCGAGACCGTGCCGCGCTGCATGGGTCGGGTCGTGAGGACGCGTGGATCGAGCAGTGCGGGGAGCGGCACCTCGACGATCCGGGCCACCTCATCGTCGGCCGGCGTGAGCGCCGGCCGGGTGTCCAGCGCCGCCACGATGGGATGCAGCCGGAAGCCGCTGACCGGGATGTCGATGGGAGTCAACGCGCCGAGCAGGCGGACGGCCCCGGTATCGCAGGCGATCTCCTCGCGCGCTTCACGCAGGGCCGCGTCTTCGAGGCTTTCACCCGGTTCCACCACTCCGCCCGGAAACGAGACCTGCCCCGCATGGCGGACCCGCGTCGAGCGGACGGTGAGGACGAGGTGCGGCGTGTCGTCCACCGGCACGAGGAGCACGAGCCCCGCCGCGTGGCGGAGCCGTGAGGGATCGAATGCGTCCGGCCATCCACCCCGTGGCACCGGCGCCATGCGTGCCTGCGCGTCCACGCCCGGAAGGGGGCGGCGCAGCGTCGATGCCAGCTGGTGGATCAGGTCCGCGTGCGTCACCGATCAGAAGAGGCTCATCTGTGAACAGCTGTTCCGGGGCGCCGGATACGAGCTGCTGGTGAACGCGCGCGCCACTTCAGCGCCGAGGATGGAGTAGCCGTTGTCGTTCGGATGGAAGCCGTCCGAGGAGAAGAAGTTGGACTGGTAGACCCGTGAGTCGCACATCAGATCGATGACCGCGACACCCTGCAGCGTATTGATTGCATTCGTCGTCATGCGCACGGACAGCCGCTGGGCCGCCTGCTTCTGTGCCAGCGACGCCGACGCCAGGTAGGGGAGCGCCGCCATGTTCGGCAGGTTGACGACCACGATCCGCGCCGAGGCGGCCCGTGCGCGGATGCCGCTGATGAGCGTGGCCATGTCGTTGCCGAAGGCGGTCACCTTGTCGTCGATATAGGCGGTCGGGTTGCTCCCGCCAGCCCCGTTTCCCAGGGCCGCCGTGATCGTGTTGACGTCGTTGGCGCCGGTGAACACCGTCACCAGGTTCGCGTTGTTCCGCACGAACGGCATCTCCTGCTCGATCAGGTTCCCGCCGATGGTCCGGCCGTTCTGCACGCCCAGATCCTGGAATCCGCGGCTGATCACGGCGGCCGGGATGCCAAGGCTGCCGACCGTGACCGTGTAGCCCTGGCCCCGAAGCTGCCGGGCCGCCACCCACACGTAGCCGGTGCCGTTGCAGTCCTCGAAGAGGAAGCAGGGGCTCGTCGACCCGATGCCCAGGACGTCGCTGGCGCCGACGGCCGAGTAGACGATGGCCGATCCCGCGGCAGGCGGCCCGCTTGGCGCGGTGGGACTGCCGGAGTCGTCGCCGAGTCCGAGCTTGCTGCAGGCGGCCGCGCCGAGGAGGAGTGTAAACAGCGTGAAACGCAGGATCCGCATTTTTGGACTATCGGTCATTCGCTGCAGGACTTTGCAACGAGAGTACCCGATGGGCTTGGTTTGTTGTGCGTAGAATGCAGGGGAGTGCCGGGGCACTCCGGGCAGGAGGAATCGTGAACGCGTGGCGCCAGGCGAGCGCGGTGATGTCGGCGCTCCGTACGGCACTCTCCAGCCTGCTCAGTCCCGATCGACAGGGGCCACGCGCGGAACTGCAGCCAGGCGATGCGGCGCCCGACTTCACCCTCGCGGCCTCGGACGGGCGAACCTATCGCCTGCGGGACCTGCAGGGCAGGGTCGTGGTGGTGGCCTGGTTCCCCAAGGCATTTACGGCCGGGTGCACGGCAGAGTGTCGGTCGCTCGGCCTTTCGAAGGCCGCGCTTGGCGGGTTCGACGCGGCGATCTTCGCCGCCAGCTGCGACACGGTGGATGTGAACCGGGCGTTCGCGGCGGCCACCGGCGTCGAGTTCCCGATCCTGAGCGATCCCGACAAGGTGGTTGCCAGGGCCTACGGCGTGCTCGGACCGCTCGGCCTGCCCAGCCGGTGGACGGTGTATGTCGGGCCGGACGGTCGCATCCTTCAGGTGGATCGACAGGTCCGCGCCTTCAGTCATGGGGCCGACATCATGGTGGCCCTCGAACGATTCGGAGTTTCGCGGCGGTCCTGAACGGGTCCGCCCCTCACAAGCTGGCCTCGCGGCCAGGCTGGAGATTCAAATGACACTGCTCGATCGCTTCCGCGCCCAGTCCCGCGACAAACACTCCGACCCGGCCGTCCGCCTGCAGTTCGTCGAGGAACTGCCGCTGTCGGAGAAGGAGGCCATCGCGGCGGCCGCCCGTGAAGACGAGGACCCCCGGGTGCGCAAGGCCGCCGTGGCCAAGCTGATGGACCCCCTCGCGCTCGCCGGCATCGCCCGCGACGATCGCGACGAGGCGGTTCGCGACAAGGCGCACGCGATGCTCCGCGACATTGCGCTCGAGGCGTTCGAGGAAGTGGGCGAGGCCGAGAGCCTGCACGCAATCGATGGCCTGACCGATCCCAAGGCACTGGCGCTGATCGCGAAGACCGCGACGCGTGAGTCGGCTGCTGCCCGCGCGCTCACCCGTGTCACCGACCTGCATGCGTTCGGGTCCATTGCCCGCCACGCCGCGGTCGAGTCGATCCGCATGAGCGCCTTCAACACGGTCCGCGACCAGGGCGCGCACGACGAACTGCTGGCCATCGCGCTCAACAGCGACTTCAAGGACACGGCCCTCGCCGCGCTCGATCTCATCACCGACAGGGCCGAACTCGATCAGGTGATCGCCCGCGGACGCAACAAGAGCGCGGTGAAGCGCGCCAGGTCCATCGTCCGCGAGGCCGAGGAGCAGGCGGCGCGCGAGGCCGCCGAGGCTGCCGCGGCCGCGGCCATCGAGGCGGCGGCTGCCACGTCGCTGGTGGAGGCCTCCGGAGAGGAGGTGCTCACCGCCCCGCACGGCGACCCGCTCGCGCGGCTCGCCACCGGCGCCGGGGAGCAGCCCGACGCTGAGCCGACCGCCCCGGCGGAGCCCGAGACCGAAGAGGCCCGGGCCGCACGCGAGGCACGCGAAGCCGAGGCGCAGGCCGCACTCGAGCGCGAACGCGAACGCCGCGCCGCGCGGTTGGTGGAACTCGCGGCCGAGGCCGAGGTCGCCGTGGCCGACGAGAATCTCCCGTCCGCCCGCAAGCGATTCAGCGTGGTCCGCCGCGAGTGGAGCGACATGGCCCTCGGGCTGGAGGTCGCCCCGGAACTCCTGGCCCGTTACACCGAGGCCTCGTCGCGCCTGGCTGCCCGCGACGCCGAGGCGCGCGAGGAGGACGCGAAGAACCGCAAGGAGGCGCTTGCCCGCCTCCACGGGCTGCTCAGCCGGGTCGAACCGCTGGCTGCCAAGCCGGACATCACGCTGAAGGCGGCCGACCGGGCGCTGAAGGACGTGAAGGCCGCCTTCGGCTCGATGCCGCCGCTCCCCTCGAAGCAGGACTTCGAGGATGTGATGACGCGGCTGAAGGCCGTGCAGGCCGCGCTCACCCCGAAGGTGCAGGAACTGCGCGAAGCCGACGACTGGAAGCGCTTCGCCAACGTGGCCATCCAGGAACAGCTCTGCGCCAGGATGGAGGCGCTCAAGACCGCGGACGACCTCGATGCCGCCGCGCGCCAGGTGCGCGAGTTCCAGGAGCAGTGGCGGGCGGCCGCCGACGTGCCGCGCGCGCAGGCTGACGCGCTCTGGCGCCGCTTCAAGGCGGCGCATGACGAGGTGTGGGCCCGGTGCGAGGCGCACTTCGCCGCGCAGGCGGCCGAGCGTGCCGAGAACCTTGCAAAGAAGACGGTGCTCTGCGAGCAGGCCGAGGCTCTGTCCGACTCGACCGACTGGATCAAGACCGCCGATGCGCTGAAGGCGCTCCAGGCCGAGTGGAAGACGATCGGTCCCGTGTCCCGCGGGCGCGAGAAGGCGATCTGGGAACGCTTCCGCAGCGCCTGCGACCGTTTCTTCACCCGGCGGCACCAGGATCTCTCGGAGCGCAAGACCGGCTGGGCCGAGAACCTGGCGCGCAAGGAAGCGCTCTGCGAGAAGGCCGAGGCGCTCGCCAACAGCTCGGACTGGGACAAGACGGCCGGCGAGATCCGCCAGCTGCAGGCCGAGTGGAAGACGATCGGTCCGGTGAAGAAGTCGCGGTCCGAGGTCGTCTGGCAGCGGTTCCGCGCCGCGTGCGACACGTTCTTCACGCGCTACACCCAGCGCCACGACACCGCCCGGGCCGAGCGCGCTGCCGCCCGCGAGGCCATCTGCGCGGAGGTCGAGGCGATTGGTGCCCTCCCAGAGGGCAGCGAACCGCCAGCCGACCTCCTGTCCACGGCGCGGGCGCTCCGCTCACGGTGGCAGAACGAGGTGGCCGCTCGTGGCGTCGATCCGGAGCGGGCGCGCGCCCTGGATCAGCGCTTCACCCTCGCCTTCGGCCACGTCGTGACCCGCTGGCCGGCGGTGTTCGGTGGCTCCGACATGGACCCCGAGTCGAATCGCCGCAAGATGGACGCGCTGGTCGCCAGGGTGGAGGCACTGGCCGAGTCGCTGTCCGGCAAACCGGCGGCCGTCGAATCGGCCGTCTCGCCCACCACGCGGCTCGCGGCCATGTTGAAGGAAGCCCTCGCGGCCAACACCATCGGTGGCCGCGCCGACGATGACAGCCGGTTCAGGGCCGCGCAGGACGAACTGCGCCAGGCGCAGTCTGCGTTCACCCGCATCGGGGTCGTGCCAGACGAGGCCCGGAAGGCCCTGTCCGACCGGTTCCAGCGAGCGGTCCGCCGCATCAGCGACCGTCTCGCGAAGAAGAACGCCTAGCGCGGGTCCAGTTCCTTGATGAGGGCGTTCCTGAAATAGCCCGGCGGAATCGTCCCCTGACGGATGAACGCCAGGTGGAACGCCTTCAGCGAGAACCGGCTGCCGAGCCGCGTGGTCAGCTCGGACCGGAGCTCGTAAATCGCATCCTTCCCAAGCCGATAGGTGATCGCCTGGGTGGGCCACTTCGAGTACCGGAAGATGGCCCGCTCGGCCGACTCGCAGCTCGCGCGTTTCGCGGCGCTGGACGCGCGGCCGGCGCTGTCGCAGGCACCCGGCAGGAAGTCCACCACCTCCGAAAACAGCGTCACGGCATCGTCGTAGCCGAACATGCCGGTGTGGATGCCGGTGTCGATGCGGACGCGGAGATCCCGATACAGCTTGCCCTGGAGCTGGTAGAGCCGCTCCTCGGGCGCGTAGAAGCCGTTCGGCGCGCCCGCCTGCGGTTCGGCCATGAGCGCCTCGGCGTAGAGGCCCCAGCCTTCGGCCGCCATGGAGTCTTCCCACATCGAGGACGAGTCCTCGACCGCGCCGGGCGTCAGCCAGCGGACGGGCGAGATCGCGGCGCGCGACTGGGTGAGCACCTTGTAGTACCAGTCGTGACCGGGGAACCCCTCGTGCGCGGAGAGATCGGCGAGTGCCGCGCGGTTGTTCGCCTGGAGCGCAGCCGGGTCGTTGCCAGTGGGCGTGACGTAGTAGCGGCCGACGCCGGTCTGCTTGAACGGAGGCGCCGGGTAGTAGGCTGCGCCATCAATCGAGGCGCGCAGCGGCGGAGGCGTCTCCACTACCTCCAGCTTGTAGTCGTCCGGGACGTCGAAGAGGCCGGTCTTCTTCGCGAAGTCGACGAGCCGGAACGCAGCCTCGCCGTACCACGCCACCATCTCGGCGTCCGAGCGCGGGGAGTCCTTCGAGAGCTGATCGAAGACGGCACGGACGGCGGCCTGGCCATCAGCCGGCAGCGGCCATCCCTTCTGCTGCCCGATCCGGCGCGCAAGATCGACCATCTCCTTGCGCGTGGCCTCGACGATCGGCCACGACTCGTCGTAGAGCTGACGCGACGAGATCTCGAGGTGGAAGTTGTTGGACACGGCCCAGTCGTACTCGGTCGCGCCCAGGGCGAACCGATCGCCGGCGTACTCGGGCTTGATGGTCCGTCCATCCTCGAGGAAGAAGGTCTTCGCGATGAACGTGCGGAACGTGCCGTACGCCGATGCCGCGGCCTTCCCTGCCGAGCGGATGTCCGCGAGCAGGGGGTCGCGGCCATCGCCTGCGGCAATCCGCCGCGCGGCCAGCGCAGGCAGCGTCTCGGCGAAGTAGGTGGCGTTGGCCTGGCTCGTGTCCAGTCCGTCACGCTTGAGCATGCGTCGATCGGCCACCCGGCCCGCCTTGACCCCCGCCTCGAGCTGCACTTGCGCGGTTGCGAGGAACGGGGGAATGGCGCGGAGCCGCTGGACAAGCAGCGCCCACTCCTCCGGCGTGCCGTAGGTGCCCTCGCCCGTCGGCGTGAATCCCTGAATCTGCCAGTCGACCGCCCTGAACGGCTCGGTCACGTAGGTGTCGACCGCACGTTCCTGGTAGTGCCGGATCTGGTGTTGGCGGAGCACGAAGCGGGTCTGTGCGATGGCCACGTCGCGATCGATCGACACCGCATCGGTCAGTGCGCCCACGTTCACCGCGCCCAGTTCGCGCGCGGTCATGGCCAGCCAGCGGTCCTCCTCGGCGATCGCCTCCGGCGAGTAGTCGCGCAGCATGCCGTCGACCGCCTTCAGCGACGGGTCGAGCCCTGCCCCGCCGAGATAGGTGTTCGTCGTGGGATTGCGCTTCAGGAACTCGACGACGTAGCGGGAGAGGGCCTGCGTGATGAGGGGGTCGCCTGCCCCTTCGTTCCCGAGCGAGTAGGTTCCCGGGACCGAGTTGCAGGCGACAGCGACGGCAACCGCGCCGAGCGCTGCCGCACCAGACCAGCGGTAGCGCCGCGGCACGTCAGTTCACCTTCAGTAGTTCGACGTCGAACACGAGCATGCCGTACGGCGGGCTCTGTCCCTTGTAGGCCAGGGCCTCTGGAATCCAGAATCGGGTCTTCTCGCCCTCCACCATGAGTTGCACGCCTTCCGTCCAGCCGGCGATGACGCCGTCGAGAGGGAACGTGGCCGGCTCACCGCGCGTGACCGAACTGTCGAACATCTTGCCGTCGGTGGTCCAGCCCGTGTAGTGCACGGTGACCTGGCTGCGGGCGCTCGGATGGCGGGCGCCGGTGCCGGCCTTGATCACCTTGTAGGCGAGGCCGCTGGCGGTGCGCTTCGCATCGGAGGGGACCGCCTTCACGTCGGGTGGCACCTGCGGCGGCCGGGTCACGGAGATCAGCTCCACGTCGAACACCAGCATGCCCTTGGGATCACGGCGTCCCTGATAGGCGAGCGACTCCGGGATCCACAGGCGGCGCGTCTCGCCCGGGACCATGAGCTGCACACCCTCGGTCCAGCCCTTGATCACCCTGTCGAGGGGAAAGCTCACCGGACGGTTCGGGCCCACATGCGAGCTGTCGAACATCTTCCCGTCGGTGGTCCAGCCCGTGTAGTGCACGGTGACGGTGTCGGTGGCGGCCGGGTGGTCCCCGCCGGTGCCCGGCTTGATCACCTTGCTGGCGAGGCCCGACGAGGTCTTCTGGGCATCAGCAGGCGGTGCAGCCACGTCGGGCGGCGCAGGAAGCTGTCGGGGCGCCTGGGCGGCAGCGGTGGCGCTGAGCGCCAGGGCAATCAGGAGAGTGCGCATGACGACATTCTTGCACGACCCGGGGCTCCGACCCGCACGGGGGGCGCCGCCTTCGCGGTTCCGTGATACCTTTCCTGCTGTTCCTGGCGGGGCGTCCGTATCCGGCCCCTACCCACGTTCCGAACTCGCCGGACCGTGGATGCAGGCATGAGCGAGCACACTACCTCGAAGGAGAGGTGTGCCATGCCGCATTTCCGCAAGCTCACTCCCAACCTCATCGTCGCCGACGTGTCGCGCAGCATCGCCTTCTATGCCGACGTGCTCGGGTTCTCACGCGGGATGACCGTGCCCGACGCTGAACCGTTCGTGTTCGGCTCGGTGACCTCGGGTTCGATCGAGATCTTCTTCAACGACCGCGCGGCGGCCGCGAAGGAGTATCCGGCGCTTGCCGAGCGTCCCATCGGTGCCAGCGGCACGCTGTTCATCGAGGTCGAGGGGATCGAGGGGTACTACGAAGGCGTGAAGGACAGGGTCACCGTGACCGTGCCGCTCTTCACGCAGTGGTACGGCATGAAGGAGTTCGCGATTGCCGATCCCGACGGCTACGTGATCACCTTCGCGGAGCGGGCCGGCTAGACCGGCGCGCGCAGGCGGACCGCACGTGCAAATGCCGGGGTCGGCGTCGGCCGGCCCCGGCGTGTCAGCGCTGGTTCTGCAGCTCCTGCAGCTTCTGCTTCAACGACTCGAGCCGCAGGCCCGCCTCGCCGAGCTTCCCCTCGGCGGTCAGGCGCTGGTACGCCTCGAGGTCCTGCGCGGCGCTCCTGATCAGCTCGTCAGCCGACGCGGGTGTCGCAGGCGTTGCGGCATCCTGGGGTACCGCGGCTCCTCCGGCAGCCGGCTGTGGTGACGCTGCAGGCTGTGCCGGGCTCGCCATGGTCGGTGAACCGAGCGTGGACGGCCCGCGGCCGAACAGCGCGGCGAGTGCCGTCTGGAAGTCCGGTCCGTATGCGAGCCGGTCCTGCAGCGCGAGCACCACGATGCGCAGCTCGGGCATCGGGCTGCGCTGCGCCTGCAGGTAGATCGGTTCGGCGAAGAGCAGGCCGCGCCCGATCGGGATGGTGATGAGCGTGCCGCGCCGCACGGAAGAACCCTGCTGGTTCCACAGCGAGAGCTGCCCGGAGAGCTGTGCGTTCTGGTCGATCCGCGCCTCGATCTGCAGCGGGCCGTCCACCAGCCGCGTCTTCGGGAAGTCGTAGACGAGCGCCTTGCCGTAGTTCGGGTCGTCGCTGCGCCCGGCAATCCAGCCGATCAGGTTGTTCCGGTTCGCAGGCGTGAACGGCATGATCCCGATGAACTCCAGCGCGCGCTCGCCCGGCAGCTTCATCAGCACGAAGTTCGGCTCCACGCTCTGCGACGCCTGCTGGCTCGGGTCGTTCGATCGCACCTCGGACGCCACCGTCCAGAGGTCTTCGCGGTTGTAGAACACGTCGGGCGCCTTCATGTGGTACAGGCCGTAGACCGCCGCCTGCACCTCGAGCAGCAACTCGGGATACCGCACGTGTTCGCGCAGCGTCGGTGGCATGTCGGACGCGTCCCTGAACAGCTCCGGGAAGAGCCGCCGGTATGCCGCGATGATCGGGTCGTCCGCATCGAACACGTAGAACGACACCGTGCCGTCGTACGCGTCGACGGTGGCCTTCACGCTGTTCCGCATGTAGTTCAGGCGCTGGTTGCCGACGCGGTAGTGCCGCGAGTTCGGGTACGAGTCCGACGTCGTGAACCCGTCCACCATCCACACCAGCCGGCCATCGTTCGTCACGACGATGTAGGGGTCGGAGTCGAAGGTGAGGAACGGCGCGATCGTGGTCAGGCGCTCGCGGATGTTGCGGCGCATCAGCAGCCGGCTGTCCGGGGTGATGTCGTCGCTGAAGGGCACCTTGGTCAGGTCGCCCCGGTCGAGGGCAATCAGCAGGCGCCGGAAGAACCCGCCCATGCGGATGCCGCCGCTGCCCTCGTATGTCACGAAGCTGTTGGTCTCGCCCTGCGGGTAGTCGAACTCCTCCTGGTTCGTACGCACGTAGACGTCGGTGTTCGTGAGCTCGCCGAAGTAGACCTGCGGACGCGTCAGCTCCAGCCCGGGGATCCGGCTCTCGACCGGCATGTTGCCCAGCAGCAGGTCGGGGAGGCCTTCCCGCGAGAAGCCGCTCACGGGGTTCATGGTCACCCCGTAGCCATGGGTGTAGACGAGCCGCTCGTTGATCCAGTTGCGGCTGCTTTCCGGCAGCCGCTCGACGTTCAGCTCGCGGACCGCGAGCATCATCTGCCGCGTCTTCCCGTCGAACGTGTACCTGTCGATGTCGATGTCCGGGAAGTCGTAGTAGGTCCGGATCTCCTGGATCTGCCGCAGCGTGTCCTGCAGCGCACGCCAGTCCCACAGCCGGATGTTGTCCAGCGTCTCCTGGTTGTTCGCGGCGTCGATCGCCTCGATGCCGGGGTCGGCCGGGAACGGCACCTCGTCGATGCTGTCCAGGCCGAAGGCCTGCTGCGTGGCGGCAATGTTGTTCGTGATGAACGGCCGCTCGCGCACAAGCTCGTTCGGCTTCACCACGAAGGCGCTTACGTAGGACGCAACCAGGGTGACGAGCAGGTAGCTCACCGCCGCCGGCACGAGCGCCACGCCGATCCACCGGAGCCTCGGGGCCGCCACGGCGTTGATGCCGCAGAGCACCGCGCCGAGGGCCAGTGCGAGCGACACGTAGAGCATCCCCGGCACCAGCACGTGGGCATCGGTGTAGGTGACCCCCGCGAAGATCGTGTGGTCCTGCAGCAGCCGATCGAACCGGCCCACGTAGGTCTGCACCGCGAACGCCAGCAGGATGAACGCCGCAGCCACCGACACACCGCGCAGGGCCGCGTTGGTCGTCATCGTGCTGCGCGTGATGCCGCGCGACCCGCCGGCGACGATGGCGAAGAATGCCGCGGCGACGCCGACGATCACCGCGAGCGTGGTGAGCCAGCCGGCGACCAGTTGCCACACCGGCAGCGTGAACAGGTAGAAGGTGACCGGCCTCCCGAAGATGGGATCGAGCACCGGCGAGGGGGCTGGGCCCTGGTTCCAGTAGAGCGCGAACGTGGTCCAGCGCGCCATCATGCTGAGGCCGGTGACGATGGCGAGGAAGGCCGAGGCCACGAGGGCGATCGTTCGGAGCACCGGCTCCACCGGAAGGCGGAGCGGCTGACCGTTGATGAGGATGGGACCGCTCGTCAGGTCCAGTCGCTCGGGGCGCAGCGTGAAGTACGCGGCGTAGAGGAGCAGGAAGGTCGCGAGGGTGAAGGCGCTGAAGATGCCGCCCTGCAGGCGCAGGGTTCGCCAGAACACCTCGCCGAAGCCGAGGGAGTCGAACCAGAGGGAGTCGACGTAATAGGCCAGTGCCGTGCCGCCCCCGACAAGGAGCAGGGCGGCGGCAACGAACAGCAGGAGACGAGCCCCCCGCCGCGGCTCGCGCGGCGGAGGCCAGTCGATCGTCGTCACTTCACGCCGAAGCCGTCGACGTGGACGTTGAGGTTGTGGTTGACACGCATGCCCGCAATGCCCGCGGCATCAACCGCTGCCACCGGCTGTGCGTGCACCTCGGTGTCGTTGACCAGGAAGCGCACCTTGTCGGCGGACACGGCAATCGCGAGCACGTTGGTGCCCTTGGCGGCCGCGGTCGTCTTCTTGACCGCGGCATTGTCGGTCCACGGCACCACCGGCGTCACCTTGGCGCCGTCGCGGCGCGAAATCATGAACTTGCCGTCCTGGCGCACGAGGAAGTAGGTGTACTTCTGCCCGGCTGCCGCCAGGTTCGAGCCGCCGATGATGAGGCCGTAGGCCTCCGGGTGTGCCGAGGGCTCCATCTGGCTGAACGAGGCGCGCACCTCGTAGGCCCCGGTCCTGGTGTCTGCGGCGCGGTAATAGATGCCCGCCGGACCGGTCATGAAGTGGATGCCGCCACCCATCGGCGTCACCTTCACCCCCTCGGGCTTGGTGCTGCCGCTGTCCAGGCGCACGTTCCACCCGGCCGGCAGGCTGCCGCCCGCCTGCATCTTGTCCATGTCGTGCTGCTGCGCCACGAGGCCGGCCGTGCCGAGCGCCGCGAGCGCCATGATTGCCAGAAGTCGCTTCATCGCAGGTTCTCCTTCTCCCAGACCCGAGTCTAATTGATCCCGTAGTCCTTCAGGGCGTAAATGCCCTCCACCGCACCGGCTGGAAGCGGGACCGGCGTGAACGACGGATCCGGAATGCGGTGCTTCACCGCAGGCAGATGACGCAGGTAGACGACCACCGCGTGCCGGTCCTCCTCCGTCAGGTGCGAGAAGCTGCCCCACGGCATGGTCGTGTAGGGTACGACGTGACCGTCCGGGAAGGTGCCGCTCCGCAGCACGCGCTTCACCTCCTCGTCCGTGCGGCGCGCAAGGCCGGTCTCCGGGTCGGGGGTCAGGTTGCGGCTGACGTAGGTGCCGTGGGCCGACGTAATCTTCGCGCCGCCGCCTGCCAGGTACTTCGTCAGGTCCGGTCCACGCGGCCCGTTGGTCGCGTGGCAGCCGGTGCACCCGATGCCCATCACGAGCTGCCGCCCACGTTCTGCAATCGCGCGCTCGGCCGCATCGGCGATGCCGTCGACCGGTGGCGCCGCCTTCCGCATGTCCTCACCGAAGGTCTCCGGTGCGATGAGGAACAGCGGGGGCATATGGTAGAGGAACAGGCCGAAGCCCACGACGCCGACGAGCAGCACGGACAGCGCCACCCACGTGAGCACGCGCTTCATCGCTGGCCTCCAGCCGAGCCGGCGTTGCCGCCGAAGAAGAAGCTCGGGATGTCCGCCCCGAGGAACAGCATCTGGAACTTGCCCCAGAGGTACTGCGGCAGAGCCGTCCGCGTCAGCCTCGGCACGGCGTTTCGAACCGGAGGCACGGTGCGCAGGTAGGCCACGATGGCGTCGATGTCCGACGCAGGCAGTGTCGAGAACGACGCCCAGTCCATGGGGAACGGCAGCATCCGTGTCCCGTCACGCAGGATGCCCTTCGTGATCGCACGCTTGATCTCCTCGTCGGTCCAGTTGCCGAGGCCGGTCTCCTTGTCCGAGGTGAGGTTACCGGTCGGGTAGACGCCGAAGGGAGACAACTGCATGCGCAGCCCGCCGGCCAGGCGCATGCCCGGCATGGTACGACGCTCGGCGTCCGCCGGTGAGTGGCAGAGGGGACAGGCCAGGATGTTCACGAGGTACTCACCGCGCTTCACGGGATTGGCGAGAGACTCCGCCTCCTGCGCCCCGTAGAAGGCGCGCACTTCGTCCGCCGTCATCTCCCAGACCGGCTTGCGGCGCAGCGAGGCCACGTAGTTCGCCAGGTCCCACATGTCCCGGTCCGACGCCGTGCCCTTGTACGAGGGCATGGGGGTTCCCGAGATGCCGGCGCGGAAGCGCATGTACACGTCCGCTGCGCCCGGCCCGCCGCGGAAGGTCCAGGGTTCCGTCAGGTTGGCGGCAGCCATCGGGGCGCCCCAGTCGTCGGTGAAGCCCGTGGCCGTCGCACCGGTCCCCCGGCCGTCGTCTCCGTGGCACTTGCCGCACTGCAGCGTGGCGTAGACCGTGGCTCCCCGGGCCGCACTTTCAGCCGACGCGGGCACGGGTGTCGTGGGTGCCACCGGTTCGGGAAGCTCGGCCGCGAACCGTGGCGACAGTGACTTGATGTACTGGACGACGGCGACGATCTCGTGCTCGGGCAGGATGCCGTCCCAGCCCGGCATGGCGCTGCCGGGCAGGCCGACCTTCACCGAACGGACCAGGTCTGCGTCGGTCGGCAGGCTCCCCGTTTCGGTCGAACGGATCTTGTACCGCCCGATCGTGAAGTCGCGCGGCTGCGGCACCAGGGTGCGCGCGGCCGGGCCGTCGCCCTTGCCCTCGCGACCATGACATTCGACGCAGTGCGCGTCGTAGACAGCCTTGCCCGGCGATGCGGGCGTGCCCTGTGGCGGAGGTTGCGCTGCAGCGCGCGGCGTGCGCTGCATGAACGTGGCAATCGCCGCGACACCGATTGACGCGGCGACGGCGAACCGGAGCAGTCGTCGATGCATCTGGCCAGGCTCCAGAATGTGGGGGGCTCGCGGATTATACGGCCTCACCCTCCCGGCGCTCCTGGCCCCCGAGTTCAGAGTGCTGAGTTCGGAGTCCTGAATTCCAACCTTTGGCCTACGGTGTGATGACGATCTTGCCGAGTGCGCCAGGGGCGAGTACGACCGCATGCGCCTTCGGCGCATCCTCGAGCGTGAACTCCTGGCCCACGACCGGGCGCAGCGTGCGGTTCTCGAGGCCGGCCACGAGCGCCGCGTGCGTCGCGGCCAGTTCCTGCGGCGTCACATTGAAGAGCAGCATGCCGAGGATCGACGCTTCCTTCCCCATCGTCAGCCGCGGGTCGATCTCGATCCGTCCGCGATTGCCGATGACCACGACCCGCCCGTACTTCGCGAGCAGCGTCAGGTCCTTGTCGAGATTGATGTGCGCGGCCATCTCGAGGATCACGTCGACGCCGCGTCCGCCGGTGGCCTTCGTGATCTGCTCCTGGTAGGCCGGGTCGGAGTGGTCGAACACCACGTGCGCCCCGTGATCGAGCACCGCCTGCCGTCCCTTCTCTGTGCTGGCCGTGCCGATGACGAACATGCCGTGCGCCCGCGCGAGCTCGACCGCGGCAATCCCGACTCCGCCGCTCGCCCCGTGCACCAGCAGGGTTTCGGCCGGTCGCGCATCCGCGCGGCGGAAGAGCGAGTAGTACGCCGTGGCGTACGGCACGCCGAGGGCGGCGCCCTGCTGGAACGTCACGTGATCGGGGAGCCGGTGGAGCTGCGTGGGCTGGCAGAGCGCCTGCTCCGCGCACAGGCCGGTGCGCGGTCCCCCGAGGTTGTCGCCGGCGATGAACACACGGTCGCCCGGCGCGAACCCCGTGACCTCGGCGCCGACCGCCATCACCTCCCCCGCGCCGTCGTTACCCGGCGTGTAGGGCAGCGGCGGCTTGACCGCGTAGACGCCGCTGCGGATGTAGGTGTCCACCGGGTTCACCCCGACGGCACGCACACGCACCAGCACCTGCGATGCCGACGGTGTCGGCGCGGGTACCTCTTCGACCTTCATCACCTCGGGTGCACCGAACTCGCGAACGACAATTGAGCGCATTCGGCGATGCTATCATGAGGCATTCATGGCACTTGTACGGCTTCACCGAACCGTGGGCGTGAAGGTTGGACGCGTCCAGGTGGGCGGCGGCGCGCCCGTCGTCGTCCAGTCGATGACGATGACCGACACGGCGGATGCCGCGGCGACGGCCCGGCAGTGCATCGAGCTGGCCGAAGCCGGGTCCGAGATGGTGCGGGTCACGGTGAACAACAACGAGGCCGCCGCGGCCGTACCGGAGATCAAGCAGCGCATGCTCGATGCCGGGTGCCAGGCGCCGCTCATCGGCGACTTCCACTACAACGGGCACCTGCTGCTCACGAAGTACCCGGCCTGCGCCGGGGCGCTCGACAAGTACCGCATCAACCCCGGCAATGTCGGGACCGGCAAGCGGCGCGACGAGCAGTTCTCCACGATCTGCCGCGTGGCGGTCGACTACGGACGTCCGGTCCGGATCGGCGTGAACGGCGGCTCGCTCAACCAGGAACTGGTTGTCGCGAAGATGCAGGAGAACACCGACCGCAACCTCGGCAAGGAGTCCGAGGAGATCATCAACGAGTGCATGGTGCTGTCGGCGGTGGAGTCCACCGCGCTCGCGATCGAGAGCGGGCTCAGGCCGGACCAGATCATCATCTCGTGCAAGACCTCGCGTCCGCGCGACCTGATCGCGGTGTACCGCGCGCTGGCGAAGCAGACCGAGCAGCCGCTGCACCTCGGTCTGACCGAGGCCGGCATGGGCATGAAGGGGCTCGTCTGGTCGTCGGCCGCCATGGGCGTACTCCTGGCCGAAGGCATCGGCGACACCATTCGCGTGTCGCTCACGCCGCGGCCCGGCGGCGATCGGCGCGAGGAGGTCTATGCTGCCTGCGAACTCCTGCAGGCCCTGGGGATCCGCTCCTTCTCGCCAAGCGTCACGGCGTGCCCGGGCTGCGGGCGCACCACGAGCACCACCTTCCAGGAACTCGCCGAGCGCATCCAGGGCTACATCCGCGAACAGATGCCGTCGTGGAAGGCGCAGTACGACGGCGTCGAGACGATGACGCTCGCGGTGATGGGCTGCGTGGTGAACGGTCCCGGCGAATCGAAGGCAGCCAACATCGGCATCAGCCTGCCGGGTACGGGTGAGGCGCCGAACTGCCCCATCTTCATCGACGGCCGTCATCACACCACGCTGCGTGGCACCTACGAGGAGCTCGCGGCCGCCTTCCAGGCGCTGGTGGACGACTACGTCGCCACCCGCTACGCGAGGAAATCCTAATCAGCACGTACGACGCGGCCCTGCGCGACGCGCTGCATCGCATCTGGGGTTTCTCGGACTTCAGGCCGCTGCAGCGCGAGGCGATGCACGCCGTCCTCGATGGACGCGACAGCGTCGTCGTGCTCCCGACGGGTGGCGGGAAGTCGCTCTGTTTCCAGGCGCCAGCGCTGGTGGACGCCGCGCCGCGGTCGACGGAGCTCCACCCGGCCGGGGTCTCCGTGGCCGGTCTGCGCGCGTCCACTCCCGACGCGATCGAGGATTCGCTCTGGGACGACCTGCCGCAGGCCCTCCCGATCGGTCCCGCTGGAGCCGCAGGCCATGGCCGCCCTGGCGGCAGCGTGGCCGGCCGCCGCGGATTCGCGCTCGTCGTGTCGCCACTCATCTCCTTGATGAAGGACCAGGTCGACGGCCTGCGCGTCGACGGCGTCGATGCTGCCTACCTGAACAGCACCCAGACCTCGGCCGAGCGGGATGCCGTCATCGCGAGCCTCAAGGCCGATCGGTGCCGCCTGCTCTACGTCTCGCCGGAACGGCTCGTCGGCGACGGCAGCCAGGGTTTCCGCCGCATGCTCGGCCAGTGCGGCGTCCGGTTCATCGCGGTGGACGAAGCACACTGCATCAGCCAGTGGGGCCATGACTTCAGGCCCGAGTACCGCCAGCTCGGTGCACTGCGCGAAGACTTTCCCGGAGCGTCGCTGCACGCGTTCACTGCAACCGCGACGGAACGTGTACGCCACGACATCGCGCGGGAACTGCGGCTGAACGATCCGCTCGTGCTGGTCGGCTCGTTCGACCGGCCCAACCTCACCTATCGCGTGCTGCGGCGTGACAACCTGCGGCGGCAGATCGAGGCGATTCTCGCCAGGCACGAAGGCGAATCGGGCATCGTCTACTGCGGTTCGCGCCGCGAGGTGGAGGAACTGGCCGACTGGCTGCGGGGCGAGGGGCACGAGGCGCTGCCGTACCACGCCGGGTTGGCCGATGAGGTGCGGGCCGCGCACCAGGAGGCGTTCCTGGACGAGCGAGCCGACATCGTCGTGGCGACGGTGGCGTTCGGCATGGGGATCGACCGTTCGAACGTGCGCTTCGTGGTGCACGCGAGCGCGCCGCGATCGCCGGAGCACTACCAGCAGGAAGCCGGCCGGGCGGGCCGCGACGGCCTGCCGGCCGAGTGCGTGCTCATCTACTCGGGGTCCGACTTCGTGCGCTGGCGCCAGATGCTGGAGCAGAACGGCGAGTACACCGACAGCGCGCGGCTCCTGCTGCGGGACATGGAGCGGTACGCGGCCGGCACACGCTGCCGGCACCGGGCGCTGGTCGAGTACTTCGGCGAGGACTGGGCCCGGGGCGAATGCGGTGCGTGCGACTGGTGCCTGAAGGAGCTGGACGCCGTGGCCGATGGCACGACGGTGGCGCGCAAGGTGCTGTCGTGCGTGGCGCGCGTCCGCACCGGGTACGGCATGGCCCACATTGCCGACATCCTGCTGGGGAAGGCCACCGACAAGGTGGTGCAGTACGGGCATGCGGAGCTGTCCACGTTCGGGCTCCTGAAGGGGGAGCCGCCTGCGGCGGTGCGGGGCTACATCGAGCAGCTCGTGGCCGGGGGCTGGCTGGCACGCGCGGGCGATCCCTACCCCGTGCTCAGGCTCACGACTGCCGGGGCCTCGCTCCTCAAGGGGGAGGGGAGCTGCGAGCTGTTCCGTGAACTGCAGCCGGCGAAGAGCCGGAGCCGGACGCGCGGAGCCGGTGCCACGGTGTTCGCGGGCGACCCGAAGCTGTTCGACGTGCTGCGCGAGGTGCGGACGCGGATTGCGCGTGAGCGCGGCGTGCCGCCGTACGTGATCTTCCACGACACGACCCTCCAGCAGATGGCCCAGCGCCGGCCGTCGACCATGGACGACCTGCACGACATCTACGGCATCGGCGCGAAGAAGGCGGCCGACTTCGGCGACGAGTTCCTCGACGCCATCCGCAGGTTCGGCAGGCCGGAATGAGCGCCCCGTGACCAGTTCGGCGCACTTCGGCGCGGACGGCCCACATTGCGTCGCGGGAAGTGGACGGCACTGATCCAGAATGTTTCCGGGCCACGGGGACGTCCGGGCTGCTGCCAACGAGGGTTCACATGACGACAGATCGCGTTCGAGTGCCATGCCCGCTGTGCGGCGGTTCGGCGAGCCGGGCGGAGCGCGCCCTCAATGGGTTCGACCTCGAGCGCTGCACGGGCTGCGGGTTCGTGTTCTGCAATCCGCAGATGACCGACGAGGCGCTGAACCAGCTCTATGCCGGCAAGGACATCGAGAAGACAGTCCAGCTCTACTCGAACATCGCGTCGCCGTCGGTGATCGAGGAGTACGACCGCACGCTGTCCTGGCTCGAGACGCTGGTACCCGCCAAGGGACGGCTGCTCGACTTCGCATGCGCGGCCGGCTACTTCTTCGAGCGTGCGCTGCAGCGGGGGTGGGACGCGCATGGGTCCGACCTCGGTGAATGGGCCGCCGCCGCGGCGCAGGCCAGGGGGCTGCGGAACATGCATGTGGGGGCGCTGGCAGACCTGAAGTTCCCCGACGGACACTTCGACGTGGTGTACGCCGCCCAGGTATTCGAGCACCTGCCCAGGCCGAAGACCGAACTGGCCGAGCTCCGCCGCATCCTCAAGCCTGGCGGTCTCCTCTATGTGGACGTGCCCAACTACCACACGCTGCCGATCATGCTCGGGAAGGACGACTTCGAGCTGAACATGCCGCCGCAGCACATCAACTACTTCACGCCAGGCACGCTGTCGCGCCTGCTGGACGACGGCGGGTTCGTGCAGGTCCGCACGCGCTCGAACGGCGGGCTGAAGTGGGAGAACCTGGTCGGGCGCCGCATCAACAGCGACATCCTGGCTGCGTACGATCACGAGGCTGCCACCGACGCGGGTCAGGCCGCCGCGTTCGTGCACACACAGCCGAAGCCGAGCGTGGCGAGCCGCGTGAAGCGGATCGTGCGCGACGGGGTCGTCGATCCGCTGCTCTACAAGGGCATGAAGGTGGGCATGAACCTGGTGGCGGTGGCCCGGCGGCCCTGAGCCGGTTCGCCAGGTCTTCAGGCGGGCAACGCGGTCGACGGCAGCAGGCCGTGGGTGCGTTCGAGGAACTCCCGGAGCGCCGGATTGCCGTAGTCCACCATCTCGATTCGTCCGTTCAGGCGGCAGAACTGCTCCGGCCGGATGGAATCGATTACCAGCTCCGACCAGGCCTCCCCCTGCGTCATCGCGCGCACCACGGGATGACCCGACAGATCTTCGTCATCCACCGCGCGTCCACGCCGCTGCACGTTGAGCACCCCCACCGACAGCACCGTCTCCGCGAGACCTGCCTGCGGAAGCCTGCGCGACAGCCGGTATTCATTGAGGTTCGCCAGGAGCCCGTAGAAGGGCGCCATCAGGATGACCCGCGTCACGCTCCCGCGTGCCTGGCGCCACTCGGCGAGCTTCTCCGTGACGCCGCGTGACGTCCGGAGTGAGGCGAGCCTGCGCAGGCAGTATCCGACGCCGGGCCGCGCGATCTTGATCGCATACGGGCCGACGAGCAGAACCAGTCGGGTCTGGCCAGTCGTCACGAACTGCATTGTGGGGACGCAGAAACAATAGCAGAGGCGGGCGCGGCTCGGAGGAGGGGAAGTGCTGAAAACGTGGGGTGAGGGGATGATCGGTTTCGAAGCGGGACACGCAGGCGACCGGGCGGTCGGGTGTGCCCTGTTGCAGGACACACCCCTCACCGCGGAGACGCCGGCGCCCGTTACTCCAGATGGTCCTTCATCATCTCGGGCCTGCCGTTCTTGATGAATCCGTCGACGGTCGCGGCATGCTTGTGGAGCAGCACGGCGACCGCCGGGTCGGTCGACGTCTCGACGACCCTGAGCCCCTTCTCGGTGTAGGTGATGTTCGCGTCGATCTGATCCGCGTGCTCGAAGAGCTCGACGAAGAGCGGATCGCGCTGGTGGATGCGCTTGCCGTCCTTCAACCGTGCATACATCGCGGCGACGTGCTCCTTGATCTTCGCGGCGATCTCCGGCCTGTCGGACTCGGTGAGCGTGTCGATGCCGTTGGGCAGATGCGTCACGGTGCGGGTGACGTGCGCGCGGTTCTCGAGCAGGAAGTGGAACACCTGCATGTCGGTCATCGGCGCGGCGCCCGCGGCCTTCGCGTCCGCCGCGTCGTGCTTCATGCCCCCGCAACATCCGCCTGCGCCGTGGTCCATCGGCTTCGCGTCGGCCTTGGCAGCGGCATCGTGCTTCATGCCCCCGCCGCATCCAGCCGCGCCGTGGTCCATCGGCTTCGCTTCAGCCTTGGCCGCCGTACCGTGATTCATGTTTCCACAGCAGCTGGCGCCCGTCTCCGCCTCGGCGCCCTTTGCTGCCGGCGCTCCCGCGGCTGCGTGTGCGCTGTGGTCCTCGGCCGGCTTCCCGGCCTGCGCCATCGCCCCGCCGCCGCAGCATCCGCCTCCCGCTGCGTGATTCATCGCGGTGCTGCCGGATTTTCCGCAGCAGGCACAGGTGTGGCCTGCCCCGGTGGTGGATTCGTGCTGGTGCTCCTGCTGTGCGTGCAGCGAGGGCGAAGCCAGTACAAGCGCCGTGGCTGCAATAAATACGGGAATGGTAGTAAGGCTGATGCGAGGCATGGGTCCCTCCTGGGCGACTCCTGAAAACTGCCGTTGCGCAGGCGTACTGCATCAGCGGGGCCAAGCGGACTGTGGCAGGCCGATTTGGGACGGGCCGCGACGTGCGACCCGGTGCGGGGCTCAATGAACGGTGTAGGGCTCGTGCAGGGCGAACGGCGCGATCTCGACGTCGAAGTGGTCGCCGCTCTCGCTCACCATCGAGTAGGTGCCGCGCATCACGCCGCTCGCCGTCTTCAGCCGGCACCCCGAGGTGTAGCTGAACGACTCGCCAGGTGCCAGCAGCGGCTGCTCGCCCACCACCCCTGGCCCGACCACCTCTTCGGTGTGTCCGGTCGCGTCGGTGATGATCCAGTGACGGCTGATCAGCTGCACCGTGTCGTCACCCTCGTTGGTGATCTTCACGGTGTAGTGGAAGAACCAGTGGTGCTGGAACGGCTGGGAATGGTCGGGGGCGTACTGGGACTCGACCTCGACACGGACATTGTTCGTGACGGCTTCCGACGAGGAGGCGTGCTTCGGCGGCTTGGAGTGTGCCATCTGTCCCAGCGGGAATCCCATCATACCAAGGGTCGCCGCGCGCAGTCGGCCCCGGCCGTGCCGGCAGGAACTTCATGGCGGCGCATGGCGTCTGATAGTGTCAGCTTGCGAGCCGAGATGCGCCATTCCGATCCTCGACGGTTCCTCCGTCCCGCACTGGCAGCCCTGGCCGCGATGGCATGCCTGTGGTCCGGCGGCACCGCGCCCGCCGCACAGACCGACCTCGACGCGTTCATGCAGCAGGTGCTCGCGAGCCGCGACTCCAACTGGCGCAAGCTGCAGCAGTACATCCTGGACGAGCGCGAGCAGATCGACATGCGCGGGCCGTCGGGCACCCCGCTCTGGGGCGAACGCCGCGACTACACGTGGTACGTGCGCGATGGCTTCTTCATCCGCAGCCCGCTGAAGGTGAACGGCGCCCCGGTCAGCGAAGCCGATCGTCTCGCCTACGAGAAGGAGTTCCTGGAGCGCGAACAGCGCCGCGAGGCCCGCGCGCAGGCGCCGGGAGGCTCCGCCCCCGAGCGCGGACCCGCGGTGGCGGCACCAGCCGACGGGCCGCGCGACGTGGACGGCCTCATCCGCCAGAGCCGCCAGCCGCAGTTCATCTCATCGGCCTACTTCCTGCGCTTCAGGTTCGATGCCGGGCGCTACGCCCTCGTCGGTCGGGAGCAGCTCGACGGGCGCGATGTGCTCCGCATCGAGTACTACCCGGAAAAGCTCTTCACCGAGGAGCGGCGCAACGAGGTCCGCGAAGAGCTCGAGGGCGACCGGCGCCGCCCCCCGCCACGCGACAAGCCCGACGAGCGGAGCTTCGACACCGAGCTTCGCCGCCTCATGAACAAGTCGTCGAAGGTCACGCTCTGGATCGAGCCCGCCTCCCACCAGATCGTCAAGTACACCTTCGATGATCTGGGGTGGAACTTCTTCCCCGGGCAGTGGCTCGCGCAGATGGACGGCGTGCGTGCCTCCATGACCATGGGACAGCCGTTTCCCGACGTCTGGCTGCCGAAGGGGCTCCAGATGGACATCGGCCTCACGATGGCATTCGGCAACGTGCAGATGCGCTACTCGCTCCAGTACGACAACTACCGCCAGGCCGAGGTGCAGTCCCGCATCGGCATCCCGGACGGTCGCTGACCGCGCGTGCTGCCTCTCCTCCTTGCGCTGTCGCTCCTCGCGCAGCTCCCCGCCGAACAGGTTGCCGGCATCCGCGTGCAGGGCAACACCCTCACCGCCGACGCCGACATCGTTCGCCTGGCCGGCGTGGAGGTCGGCACGCCGGTGACGCCCACGCTGCTCGACGACATCGCCGCCCGCCTGAAGCAGGGTGGCCGGTTCGAGCGCGTCGAGGTGCTGAAGCGGTTCGCGTCCATTGCCGACCTCTCCCAGGTCCTCATCGTCATCGTGGTGGACGAAGGGCGTGTGGTGGTGAAGCCCATGAGCGGCAACCAGCCTGCGCGCGCCGTGCGTCGACGTGGTCCGCCCCTGATGTTCCTGCCGCTCCTCGGATCGGACGATGGGTTCGGGTTCACCTACGGCGCCCTGGTCACCATGCCGAACGTGGCCGGACCGCGGACGCGGGTCTCGGTGCCGTTGACGTGGGGCGGCGAGCGACGCGCCGGCGTGGAGCTGGAGAAGCGGCTCGATTCGGCCCGCTTCACGCGGGTTCGTGTCGGCGGCTCGGTGCTCAGGCGGGAGAACCGTGCGCTCGACGCCGTTGACTCGCGCCAGCAGGTGTGGGCACGCGGCGAACGCGCGTTCATCCGCGCCATTCGCGGCGGTGCCTGGGCCGGCATGGACCGGGTGTCGTTCCTGGGTGAGGAGAGCACCATCACCCGGACAGGCCTCGACCTGGCCCTCGACACCCGCGTGGATCCCATGCTCTCGAGGAATGCAGTCTACGTGCGCACGGCGGTGGAGCGGCTGGCCGTCCACGGCGGCGAGGCCCCGGTGCGCACCCTGCTCGACGCGAACGCCTACCTGCCAGGTCCGGGTGCGATCACCATTGCCGTGCGAGCCTACCGCGACGGTGCGAACCGGCCGGTGCCGGGCTACCTGAAGGTGCTCCGCGGACGGGACCAGACGCTGCGCGGGTTCAGGGCGGGCGAGGTGGCGGGCGACACCACCGCCGCCGGCACGATAGAGCTGCGCATGCCGCTGACCAACCCGCTCAGTGTGGGCAAGGTGGGCCTGCGTGCGTTCATCGATGCCGCCGCGGTGTACCACGCCGGCGAGAGCGTGCACGACCAGCGCTTTGCCCGCGGTATTGGTGGGGGCGTGTGGTTCACCGCCACGGTCATCCGCCTGGCGGTCGACGTGGCGCACGGGTCCGGCGGGGCCACCCGGGTGCAGGTCTCCTCCGGCCTGACCTTCTGACGATAGGATGGGGTTCCACGCCCAGGAGCGATCCGAACGCATGTCCGATACCCAGCGCACCCTTGCCGAGTCGATCGGTGTCTCTGTGGCGACGCGCCACATCCTGCTCTGCTGCGACCAGACCACCCCGAAGTGCTGCGACAAGGCACGGAGCCTCGAGGCCTGGGACTACCTGAAGGGGCGCCTGAAGGCACTCGGCCTGTCGGAACGCGGCGGAATCCTGCGGACGAAGGCCAACTGCCTGCGCATCTGCGAGGGCGGGCCCATCGCGGTGGTCTATCCAGAGGGCGCCTGGTATCGCGACTGCGACCCGCCCGTGCTCGAGCGCATCATCCAGGAGCACCTGGTGGGCGGCCGCGTCGTCGAGGATCACCTCATCGTCCAGAAGCCCCTGGGGGCCGCCTCGCCGGAGTCGTGACGAGGGCGGGCGTCAGATCCTGTTCGGGCAATTCGGCCGGCACCGGCACGGGATCGTCCGCTCGCCGATGATGGAATAGTCGTAGGTCAGCTCTTCACCGCGCCGGATGTTGCGGGCCGCCCGGATCCAGATCACCTTGTCCACCACCTCGAAGCGGCAGTTCGGCGTGCATGAGTGGTTGATGAACCGGGCGATGTTGCCGTCGACATTCGCGTCGCGGCTCCAGTTGTTGTTCACCCGGAACACCCAGATGCACCCCTCGCGCAGGTAGCGTTCCTCGCGCTCCTCGCTCTCGCTGTTGTGAATCAGCTCGCCGGCGTAGTCGATGATGCGGGTGTGCTTCGGGATATCCTCGGCTGCGAACACGCCCCAGCCCTCGATGCCCGACCGACGCTGTGCGATCTTCGGCAGCTCCGCGTCCTTCCGTCTGGCCATGCGCTCAGCCGCCTGCCGCCGTGTGCGCAGCGGCACGACCCGAGATCAGGCGCGTGAGCTGATCCCAGTGCGTCAGCACCACGTCCGCCTCGCTGGCGCCTGCGGCCCGCCCTGCGGCATACCACGCCGTGGTCAGGCCGGCCGCGCGTGCCCCGGCGATGTCGGTGTCCAGCCGGTCGCCAATGACCCAGGTGTCGGCCCGCGGAACGCCCAGCCGCGCGACAGCCACGTCGAAGACGAGCGGGTTCGGCTTGCGCACCGCGTAGTCGGCGGTGACGAGCACCTCGTCGAAGAACGCCCCGAGGCCGTGCTTGTCGAGTTCGTGCCGGATCACGTGCGACCCGAACGACGCGTTGCTGAGCACCGCCATGCGCACACCGGCCGCCTTGCACGCGGTGAGGGCGTCGACGATGCCCGGTGTGGGGACAGTGGTGACCGACGCGTCCCAGAACAGCTGTTCCAGCTCGGGCCAGTCCAGCGTGAAGCGAAGACCGAACGCGTGGTGAATCAGCCGGGTGAGTGATGGCCACGGCGTCTCCACGCGCCACTCGTCACGCCGGCCGGCGACGTCGCGCGCGACAAGCGCCGCACGCTCGGCGATCCGCGCCCGCACCTCGCCCGTGGGTGGCGGCACGGCCATGGCCAGGACGGCGTCGAGGCCCGCGTCAGCGTCGTAGCGCCGCTCTTCCACGAGCGTCCCACCGTAGTCGAAGATGAGACCGCGCGGCATGGGCCGCGCGCGAGGGTTGGGTTCGCCGTCCACCATCCCGATTCTACGTGGTACGGGCACGACCGGTGGCGGGCCACCCTGCGGTACGCTGTGGTCGTGACCTTCGAGCGAACCATCCAGGTGTCCACGCATGGCCGCTACCTGTTCGACCGGGCCGACGGTCCGGCGCCACGACTCCGCCTGGTCGGATTCCACGGCTACGCCGAGCGGGCCGACATCCAGCTCCAGCGGCTGCGCGACGTTCGTGGCGATGCCTGCATGGACCTGGTGTCGATGCAGGGGCTCCACCGCTTCTACCGGAGCGGTGGCGAGGAGATCGCCGCGAGCTGGATGACCCGCGAGGACCGCGAGTTGATGATCGCCGACAATACCGCGTACGTCGATGCCGTGATGCAGGCCTTGACCCGCGAGTACGGCCCACCCGCCGCCATCGTCCACGCGGGATTCTCGCAGGGCGCGAGCATGGCCTACCGCGCGGCGGTCCTGGGAGCCCCGGCGCCCGCTGGAGCAATCGCGCTCGGCGGCGACGTGCCGCCCGACCTCACCCCGGCACAACTCGCCCGGTTGCCGCGCGTGCTCATTGGTCGCGGTGAACGCGACGGCTTCTACGAGGAAGAGGCCTGCGCGCGTGACGTGCAGCGGCTCCGCGAGGTGGGCGTGCAGGTGACCGTGGTGACGCTCGATGCCGGTCACAAGTGGACCGAGGCGTTCACGGCTGCGGCGTCGGCGTGGCTCCAGTCCCTCGCGTAACGTCCAGCATCCACGTCCGGACCACGCGGCGGATCTCCTCGTCTGCCGCCGCCTGCCTGGCTGCCACGCGCGATACCTTCAACGAGTGATCGGCCCCGGCCACCACGTGCACGGTGGCCGATGGCAGCGGATCGAAGACCGGGCCGATCTCCTCGGGCGTGCCGAACGTATCGCGACTTCCCTGGACCACCAGCATGGGCCGACCCACGGCAGGCAGGTGCGCATCACGCCGCTTCGATGGGTTGCCCGGAGGGTGCAGCGGATACCCGAGCAGCACCAGCCCGGCCACCGGCAGGTGCGGCCAGCGCGCCACCGCCTGCGTGGCCATCCGACCGCCCATCGACCGGCCGCCGATGAACAGCGCGCGTCGGGCCGACTCGAGCCGAGCGGTTGCCGCGGCAATGGCCGACGCGTAGCACGCCTCCAGCACCGGTGCCGGATCCGGGATGCGCCGGTTCTGCTCCCGGTAGGGGAAGTCGAAGGTGACCACGTCGAAGCCGTCGGCGGCGAGGGCCCGCGCGAACGCCACGATCGACGGGTGGCGCTGCGCGCTGCCCGCGCCAGGCGCGAAGACCAGCGTGGCAGGCGCGGCAGGCAGTTCAGCCGCGTAGTGGCACGCCGTTACCGCCTGCCCTGTCCCCAGGTCGACCGCGAATGGTTCAGGACTGCTCGAGCTGCTCACGCGCCTCCGCCACCGTCTGGAGCTTGTTCGTCACCGAGAACACCCCGTTCTGGGTGATGAGCGATCGCGCCAGCATCCTGTCCACCTCGCTCTGCACCACGCCGGTCAGGGTGACGCGGCCGCGCTCCACGATGATGTGAATGGGCGGGTTGGCCGAGGCGGCGTAGTTCCAGAAATGCGCGTTGCCGTAGATGGCGCGCGCGATACGGTAGCGCAGCTGATCGTCCCACGTCGAGACCGGCAGCACCTCCATCCGGTTCACGACGCGCACGACGCCGTCCACCCGGGACACCCGCTTCTCGATGTCGGTCTTCTTGTAGGGCATGGTCACCTTGCCCTGCAGCGTGACCACACCCCCTCTCACCTCCGCCGACACATCGTCGAAGATGGTGAAGAACGCGTACCGGTTCACGGTCTTCGCCACATCGTTGAACACCTGCAGGTCCTTGCGCTCCACGGGCTGCGCGAAGGCCGCGTGCGCCCAGAGCACGATGGTGGCAATGGTCAACATGGCTGTCTTCATGACGCTCCTCCGGATCACTCAGGCGGCACTGGCAGGTCGCTGGTGGTCGGGAGATCAAATGGAGTGCCACAGCTGAACAGCGGGGAACCGGAGTGAATGGCGAGGTGGGGCGCGACGGGCGCCAGGCGATGTCCGCCGCCGAGGACGGCCGCGCGTCGCGGCTAGTGGACCAGCGACTCGAGGACGACGACCGTGCCGATGCCCGCGGCGATCAGCACCACCTGGCGGAGCGAGTTGCGGTCGACCGTGCCCCGGTGCAGGTCCGGGATCAGGTCCGACATCGCGATGTACAGCATGCTGGCCGACGAGAACGCGAGTACGTACGGGCGCAGGTGCGGCAGGACGCTCACCATGCTGTAGCCGAGCAGCGCCCCGGCAATGCCGGCCGCGCCCGACGCCACGTTCAGGATGAGTGCCCGGCGCCGTGAGTAGCCCGAGTGCAGCAGGATGGCGATGTCGCCCACTTCCTGGGGGATCTCGTGGGCGGCAATCGCAATGGCGGTGTTCACGCCGAGCGGCACCGACGTGAGCACGGCCGCCGAGATGATCGCCCCGTCGATGAAGTTGTGGAACGCGTCGCCGAAGATGACGAGCTGGGCGGCGGCGCCGTGCACGTGGCAGTCGTCCGTGTGGCAGTGCCGCAGCAGCACCAGCTTCTCCAGCATGAAGAAGACGACGATGCCGGCGAGCAGCGAGCCGAAGACCCGCTGGGGCGACAGTTCGGCCAGCGCCTCGGGCAGCAGGGCCAGCAGCGCCGCGCCGAGCAGCGTGCCGACGGCATAGCTGACCAGCCACGGCACGAGCCGCGTCCGGAGCGAGGCATTGAACAGCAGCAGCGCCGAGGCGACGACGAGTCCGCCGAAGGTGCCGAGGAGGCTCAGCCCAAGGGCGGTCGCGAGAAGGGACACCGCGACATTCTAGCTTGCGACGTACCCCCGCCGTGCACGGACACGGTAATCGCGGTTCCGCACGTCCACCCGGATCTGGTGCCAGCGGCCGTCCCGTTCGAGGCTCGACATGTAGCCGATCGCGTACTGCTTGCTCAATTCATCGGCAATGCTGGCCGTGGCCGGGTTCAGGTCGCGGGCGGTCCGGACAATCTCGGTGCGGCCGCCGCTGTCGTCGGTCATGTCGCGCAGCGCCACGTCGTTCACCCGGTCGTCGCGCGCCGGACCAGGGAAGGCACGTCCGCCGCCTGGCCCGAAAATCTGCGGGAACCCGGGGAATCGTCCCGGACCGCCAGGTCGGCCCGGCATCCTCGGAGGAAACGGCGAGGGCGGGCGGACCGGCACACGGGGCGACTGGGGCCGCCGCAGCTGGCTCTCGACACTCTCGCCGTCGATCCCGATCGCATAGACCATCACCTCGCTGTCGCGCACCGCGTCGCGCACGTCGCGCAGGGTCGACCCGCTGGAGGTGTCGTTCCCGTCCGAGATGACGAGCAGCGCCTTCTTCTGGTGCCGCCCCTGGGTGGCCAGCGGCAGCGCCTCGATCACCGCGTCGTACATCGCGGTGCCGCCGTTCGGCGTGATGCGGTGGATGCCGCGCGAGAGGCGCGCACGGTCGGTGGTCCAGCCTTCGACCAGCACGGGATGATCGCTGAAGCGGTAAAGGAAGACCTCGTCGCGCTCGTCCAGCAGGTCGAGCACGAACCGATCGAGCGCCCGGATGGCGTCTTCCATCTTGTCGCCCGCCATGCTGCCGCTGGTGTCGAGGACAATCCCGAGGCTCACCGGCACACGTTCCGCGCTGAAGTAGCTGATCTCCTGGCGCACGTTGTTCTCGTACACCGTGAAGTCGTCCTGGCGAAGGCCCGGAACGAAGCGGCCGTCCTCGTCCGACACGGTGGCCGTGACGTTGATGAGGTCGACGCCGCTCTTGAAGCGGAAGCCGTTCCGCTCGTCCCCGGCACGCGGGGCGGTCGCCTGCTGCGCGGTGGCCGTGGCGATCGCCGAGATGACCGCGACGGCGGAGACCAGAAGCCTGCTTCGCATGTTCACTGACCACTCCTGCGATCGGTGTGGGGCACAACCCCGTCGTCGGTCCTGAAGCTCACCCGGTACCGGCCAACGTCGTCGGCGTCGGGCACCGTGATCCTGAACGTGGCGTCGGCGGTGCCGCCCGATTCGAGCGGGGCGCGCCGGCTGGTGATGAACGCTCCCTGGCGGTCGAAGAGCAGCGCCACGGCGGTGACCTGCTCCAGTGTGGCGCCGTCCGACGGATTGTGCACCACTCCGGTCAGCTCCAGCTCGCCGCGGGGGCCGCGCGCGTCGCGCAGGGATCGCAACTCGAGCGTAGCCGGCTGGTGGGCAACAGGCTCCGCCACGCCGGCGGCGGCTGGCCGATCGGCCCCGCGACCGTTCGGCAGCGAGAGGGCGATGGCCGCCACGAACACGGCCGCGCTGCCGACGACGGCCAGCATGGTGCGGGGTGGCCCGGTGCGGCTGGACGCACCCAGCAGTTCGCGCACGGCGACCGCGTTCGTGTTGGCGGGGTCGGCGCTTCCGATGATGGCCGACAGGTGAGCAACGCGGGCTGCAGACCGGCGCCGGTTCTCGCGGACCGCCCTCCAGGCAATGGCCGAGGCGGCCGCGGCGAGGAGCAGCGAGATGATGGTGATGGCGAAGAGGATGTCCATCATGGCAACTACCGGAGCGTGAAGGCGACGGCCACTTCCACCAGTACGTCCACTGCGTCGCCGAACCGCCGTGCCGGGGCGAAGCGCCACTGCAGCACCGCGTCCACGGCACGCCTGTCGAGGCCGGCACCCAGCGACTGCACGATCCGCGGGTCGGCCACCGAGCCATCGCGCCGGACCACCACCTCGAGCAGCACCTCGCCGGTGATGCCCGCACGCCTGGCCTCGTCGGTGTAAGTGGGCTTCACCTCACGCAGGAGCCGCGGTGGAGTGATGCCCGATCCCGGCCTGAATGGGCCGCCGCCGGTACCTCCGCCTGTACCCTCGCCAATCCCGTTGCCGGTGCCTGCGCCCAGGCCGCCGCCCGTGCTGCTGCCCGCGCCCCCCTCGTCACCACGGCCCCGGCTCGACTCGTCGGGTGTGGCGTCCGGTTCACCCGGCACCTCCATCTGGTCCGCGGCCGACGCGACCACCGGTACCGCCACCGGCGGTTGTTCGGTTGGCACAGGCTCTTGCGCCGCTGGCGCCGGCTCGGGAGGCGGCTGGAGTGCAGGCACGGGACTGCTCACCGCGCGGTGGCCCTCGGTGCGTGCCCTGGATACCGGACGTGGCTGTCGTGCGCCACCCCCGCCTCCGCCGCCGCCCGGTCCGGGAACGTTCAGGAACACCAGGCGCGTGCTGCTGCTGACAGGCGGATCCGAGGCGGGCACCGCCTCCGGCACGGCAAACGCGGTGGCGAGGATGACCGCCGTCACTGCCACGGCGTGCAGGGAGCCCGAGACCAGGAGTGGCACCGTCACGCGCGGCTGCGCGCCCTGCGCAGCGTCGGTCGAGATTGGGAGACGCTGCCCACGCGCGGCGTCGGCCGCTCGCTGCGCGTCGGCACGAAGCCGCAGGGCCAGCGACACCGCCTCGGCGTGCCCCACGTACCGGGGTTCGCCGAGCGCCTCGCTCACCGCGGCGTCCGACACGCCGGCCGCGGCGGCGATCTCGCCGGGCAAGTACACCTGGGTTTCGACAGGGACGCGCACGTGGGTAGTCCACGGGCCCGTGAGGCAAAAGCGCTGCCGGGAGAGGCGCGTGGAGTTTGGTCGGTTTTGTTCAGGAATCCTGACGTCGTGGCCCTGGGCCGCCGCTGGGGTGTGCTCAGGCGAGGACTCGGTGTCTCCTCCGCAGCCGGGCTACACTAGGCGCCCTATGTCCTCTTTCACCGGAAAGTCCGTCATCGTCACCGGCGCAACCAGCGGCATCGGCAAGGCGGCTGCGCTGGAGTTTGCCGCGCGTGGTGCCCAGGTGCTCCTCGTCGGACGCGACGAATCGTCACTTGCGGAGGTGGCGGCAACCGCCGGAGCCACCGGCGCGACGGTGCTCACCTGTCCTGCAGACATCATCCAGGATGGCGCAGCCGAGCGCATCGTCTCGGCTGCCGTCGACGGGTTCGGCGGCATCGACGTGCTGGTGAACGCCGCGGGCGTAATTGCCACGGGCACCATCGAGAACACCAGCGACGAGAAGTGGGACTCGATGATGAACGTGAACGTGAAGGCGCCGTTCCGCCTGATGCGCGCGGCGGTGCCGCACCTGAAAGCCCGCACCGGCTGCATCGTCAACGTGTCGAGCGTGAATGGGCTGCGGGCGTTCGCCGGTGTGCTCGCCTACAACGTGAGCAAGTCGGCGATGGACCACCTGACGCGCTGCGTGGCACTGGAGATGGCGCCGTTCGGCGTGCGTGTGAACTGCGTGAACCCGGGCGTGACCATCACGAACCTGCACAAGCGCGGGGGGATGGACGAGACTGCGTATGCCGCGTTCCTGCAGCGATCGAAGGAGACGCACCCGCTCGGTCGTCCGGGGCAGCCGGAGGAAGTGGCGGCGATGATCGTGTTCCTGGCGTCGGACGAAGCCGCGTGGATGACGGGCGAGACCATCCCGGTGGATGGCGGCCGTCACCTGACCTGCCTGCGATAGCCCACCTGAAGGTGGGCACTACCCGCCTTTGGGCGGGCCTTATGCGCGGGCCTTGGTGCCCTCGACGAACCGCAGCCCTTCCTTCTCGCCGAGCACCCGCACGAACCGGCAGCCACCGGCCTTCAGCGCGGGCTCGGCGTCGAAGGTGGGGCCTTTCGCGCCGCCGAACAGGGCGGCGAGCCCCTCGGCCGGCATCGCGCTGATGACGAGCACCCGGCCACCCGGCTTCAGCGCCGCCAGCACGCGGTTCACGATGGTGGCCTGCGCTGCCGCGTCGAGACCCGCGAACTGCCGCTGTTCGTCGTCCACCACGACGAAGTCGAAGCCGGCTTCGTCCGGCGTCCAGGTGGTGGGATCCCCAACTTCCACGTCCACCAGCACACCCTGGCGTTCGGCCCCCTTGCGTGCGCGCACGGCGGCGGCGGTGTCCGGCACCAGGGCCACCGCACGGCCCGAGAGCCCCACCTTGGCGGCCACGGCGGCAAGTGCGCCCCCGTCCGAGCAGCCGATCTGCAGCATGCGGTCGCCCATCTTCACGCCGGTCATGCCGACGATGAGCATGTAGGGGTTGCTTTTGGCGCGAAAGGAGAACATCAACCGTTGATGATATAGTTCTTCTTCGTGTCTACACCTGTTCAAATCGCTCCTGCCAAGGGAAAGCTTGGCGTCCTGCTCGTCGGTCTTGGCGCCGTCAGCACAACCACCATCGCCGGCGTCTTCGCGATCCGCAAGGGACTGGCCAAGCCGATCGGCTCGCTCGCCGAGATGGGCACCATCAGGCTGGGCAAGCGCACCGACGGTCGTTCGCCCCTCATCAAGGAGTTCGTTCCGCTCGCCGACCTGAACGACATCGTGTTCGGCGGCTGGGACATCTTCGAGGACAACTGCTACGAGGCGGCCAAGCACGCGGGTGTGCTCGAGGAGAAGCTCCTCGAACAGATCAAGGACGAACTGGCGGCCATCAAGCCGATGCCGGCCGTCTTCGACCGTCAGTACGTGAAGCGTCTCGACGGTCCCAACGTCAAGACCGGCAAGAACAAGAAGGACCTCGCCAACCAGCTGATCGCCGACATCCGCAAGTTCAAGGCGGACAACAACTGCGATCGCGTGGTGCTCATCTGGGCGGGCAGCACCGAGATCTTCATGCAGGAAGCCCCCTGCCACCAGTCGCTGGCGGCGTTCGAGAAGGGGCTGGAAGAGAGCGATCCCGCGATCGCCTCGAGCATGATCTACGCCTACGCGGCCATCAGCGAGGGGCTGCCCTATGGCAACGCCGCGCCGAACCTGAGCGCTGAAGTGCCCGCGCTGCAGGAACTCGCCGCGAAGACCGGCTCGCCCGTCTGCGGCAACGACATGAAGACCGGCCAGACGCTGATCAAGACGGTGATCGCGCCCGGCCTCAAGGCCCGCATGATCGGCGTCCACGGCTGGTACTCGACCAACATCCTCGGCAACCGCGACGGCGAGGTGCTCGACGATCCGGAGTCGTTCAAGACGAAGGAAGAGAGCAAGAAGGGCGCGCTCGACTACATCTTCCAGCCCCAGCTCTATCCCGATCTCTACAAGGACATCTCCCACGTCGTCCGCATCAACTACTACCCGCCGCGTGGCGACAACAAGGAAGGCTGGGACAACATCGACATCTTCGGCTGGCTCGGCTACCCGATGCAGCTGAAGATCAACTTCCTCTGCCGCGACAGCATCCTCGCGGCGCCCATCGTGCTCGACGTGGCGCTGTTCCTCGACCTGGCGAAGCGCGCCGGGATGAAGGGCATCCAGGAGTGGCTCTCGTTCTACTTCAAGAGCCCGATGTGCGCGAAGGACCTCTACCCGGAGCACGACCTGTTCATCCAGCTGATGAAGCTGAAGAACACGCTGCGCTACATGAAGGGCGAGGAGCTCATCACGCACCTGGGTCGCGAATACTACGACTGACGTCGTAGTCCCATCCGAACGTTCAACGGCCCGGCGAGGCACTGCCTCCCGGGCCGTTTGTTTTTTTTGGCGCCGCCACCCTGCGCCGCTTCAGCCCGACCCGCCATCGACCGATAGCACGTGGAGGAGGACGCGAAGTGGGGCAGCGCAACCTGTGGCGTGTCCGGCGCACGGTCATCCGGGTGGTCCTGTGCACCCTGTCGATCGGCGCCGCCGCCTGTTCGCGCCCGTCCACCGCCCCGAGCGACCCCACGACGATCCCCACGGGCGGGCCGCTCGTCTTCAGGGCCTCGCCGGTGGCGGAAGACGACCTCCGCTTCATCGTGCCGCTGGGAAACCTCAATCCTCCGGGACACACCTTCCCGACGGATCACATCTACTTCTACAACCGGCTCCCGAACGCGCCGCCCGGCGCACCGGTCCCGGTCTACGCCCCGGGTGATGGCGTCGTCCAGTTCATCCTCGGCAATGGCGCCGAGTCGCAGGTGGGGGTGCGGACCGGTCGCTTCATCTACTACCTCGATCACGTCGTGCTCGACGCGGCCATCCGCACGGGCGTCAGCGTCACCGCGGGCCAGCGGATCGGCACGACCGGCTCATCCTCCTACGCGGTCGATCTGGGCGTGATCAACGAACTGAAGACGGTGACGTTCATCAACCCGCTCCGCTATCCCGGGACCACGCTGCACGGTGACGCGCCGCTGCCCTACTTCGAGGAGCCGCTGCGAAGCCGGCTGTATGCGCGGGTGCAGCGCCTCGGCGCCGATCGCGACGGGCGGTTCGACTATGACGAGGCCGGCAGGCTCGTTGGCAACTGGTTCCTGGAAGGGACGCCGGTCACCGAGAGCGCGACCGCGACCGCCTGGCCACGACACCTGGCCTTCGTCTACGACAACTACGATCCCTCGCGCGTGCGCGTGGCCATCGGCGGCACCCTGCCGGTCGTGGGCGCCTTCGCCGTCGACGGCAATGGACCAGATCCGCGGGTTGTGACCCCGGCCACCGGCAAGGTGACCTACCGCCTGCTGTACGCCGGCGGGGCAGGCGACGCACCGGGCCCGCAGCGCGCCCTTCTCGCCGTCCAGATGATCGATGCGATGACGATCGTGGTCGATGTTGCCGACAGCGCGACTGCCACCACGGTCGACGTCGGCTCAGCGGCCCGGCGGTACGTGCGGTGAGCGGAACCAGCGGGGCGCATTCGCCAGGTACTCGTACATCGCGGACGAGCTGCCGACCAGCGCCGCCATCGAGGGCAGCCAGCGCCCCACGCCCGTGCGCCCGTCGTCATACTGCAGTTCCGGCGTCACCGATGGCGCCACGCTGATGCCGCGTGCGGCGAACAGCGCCACCACCCGCGTCATGTGCGCCGTCGTCGTCACCACCGCCACCGGGCCGGCGAGTCCACGCGCGGCAATGAGCGCCGCGACGTTCGCCACCTGCTGCTCGGTCGTCGCCGACGCCCCCTCCGACACGATGATGTCGTGCGGTACGCCGCTCGTGACCAGCAGCTCGCGCATCAGGTCGGCCTCAGGGCGTGCTGGCGGCGGACCCGCGGGGCCACCGGTGGTGATGAGGAGTTCCGGCCGCAGTAACTCGAAGACGCGGGCGGCCTCGAAGGCGGAGTAGACCGAGCGGCGCGTGAGATAGTCGATGGCGTGGCGGCCGTCGGTGTAGTGCACGCTGCCGTTGCCCACCGCCACGAGCACGCGTGCGCCGCGTCCCGACGCTGCCGAGTCAATCCGGCCGAAGCGGGTGCCGAGGCCCGCGATCAGCGCCGCTGCGACGACGGGGAGGCTGAGGGTCCAGTAGACGAGCGCGAGCGCGACGATCGCCGCGCGGCCAGCGCGATCGATCGGGTGACCGGCCGCGATCAGCACGGCCCCGGCCGCCACGCCCACGAACAGGAGCGGCGTGGACCCGGGGATCAGCCATTGCTTGATGAGGGTCGTGACGCGGGACACGGCCCCTAGGATAGCCGCGTGCCCTACTGGATCGGGAAGTCGACGGCGCGCACGTACTCGGGCGCCCCGCTGTTCCAGTTGCTCCGGGCCCGCACTTCAACCTTGTAGTTCGCGTTCGGAGTGGCGGGTGTCCACGCGTAGGTGTTGGTGGTGCTCCAGCCGGTCACCGTCCACGTGGAGCCGTTCCACACCGCGAAACGGTACTGGTACGGGGCCACGCCGCCGCTCGCCGTGGCGGTGAAGGTGATCGCGGTGCCGGCATTCTGCGGAGCGGTCCTGTTTGCCGTGAGGGTGACATTCGTCACCTTGAGGTAGATGGGGAAGTTGGTGGCGCGCACGGCTTCAGGGGCGCCGGTGTTCCAGCTGCCGCGGACGCGTGCTTCCACCTTGTACGCGGCGTTGGCGGTGCCCGGCGTCCACGCGTACGTGTTGCTCGGCCCCCATGCGCCCACCGACCACGTACTGCCGTTCCACACGGCCCAGCGGTACTGGTAGGGTGCCTGCCCGCCGGTCGGCGTGGCCGTGAAGGTCACCGTGGTTCCAAGTCCCTGCGGCGCCGCCTTGTCGGTGGAGACGCTCACGCTGGAGACGACCGGATAGATCGCGAAGTCGACGGCGCGCACCGCTTCCGGCGCACCGGTGTTCCAGGCACTGCGGACGCGCCCCTCCACCTTGTAGGCGGCATTCGCCGAGCCGGGTGTCCACGCGTAGCTGTTGCTGGTGCTCCACGCGGTGACCGTCCAGGTCGATCCGTTCCACACAGCCCAGCGGTACTGATACGGCGCCTGTCCCCCTGTGGGCGTGGCGGTGAAAGTGACCGTGCCGCCCAGCCCCTGCGGGGCGGTCTTGTTCGCGGTGACGTTCAGGCTGCTCACACCCGGGTAGATGCCGAAGTTCATCGACTTCACCGACTCTGGCGCACCCGTGTTCCAGTTGCTGCGCGCCCGCACCTCCACCTTGTAGCCGGCGTTCGCGCTCGACGGCGTCCACGCATAGGTGTTGGCGGTGCCCCACCCGCTCACCGTCCATGTTGAACCGTTCCACACGGCCCAACGGTACTGATACGGAGCCTGGCCGCCGCTCGGTGTGGCGGTGAACGTGATGGTCTGCCCGAGCGCCTGCGGTGCCGCCTTGTTCGCCGTGAGCGTCACGCTCGTGATGTTCGGCTTCGTGCAGGTGGAGATGGCACGTGCCACGTTGATGCGCCCACTGGTACCGACCTTGGTCGAGAGACCGGCCACCACGTCGACTGTGTTCATCAGCTGCGTCTTCAGCTCCGCGGTCGTCAGGCCGCAGGCGGCCAGCGTGAGCGCGCCTGCCCCGGCCACGTGCGGAGCGGCCATAGAGGTGCCCTGCATGCTCAGGTACGTGTTGTTGCGTCCCGTCGAGTAGATGGCCACGCCGGGCGCCGCCACGTCCACGGCGGTGGGGCCGTAGTTCGAGAAGCTGGCAATCGCGTCGGTGTTGCTGGTGGCTGCCACGGTGAGGATGTTGGCGTTGGTGTACGACGCCGGGTAGTCGGGCGTGGCGTCGATGTCCTGTGTGGCGTTGCCCGCAGCCACGACGAACAGGATGTTGGCGTTGCTCGCTGCCGTGATCTCGTCCACCAGCGCCTGCGAATAGCCGCCGCCACCCCAGCTGTTGTTCAGCACGCGGACGTTCGCCGCCCCACCGAAGAGGCTCTTCGCCTGGAGTGCGAAGTCGATGGCGAGGATGGCGTTCGATGTCGATCCCGATCCGTTCGACCCGAGGAACTTGAGCCCCATCATGCTGGTCACCCAGTTCACGCCGGTGATGCCGGTGCCGTTGTTACCCACCGCGCCGATGGTGCCCGCCACGTGCGTTCCATGCGGGTTCGTCGCATCGTCCATCGGATCGCAGGTACGGGTGATGGCGTTGAAGCCGTGCGTGCCGGCCGCGCAGGTGATCGACTGGCCGGCGATGTTCACCGTGAACGACGTGGGGGCCGACCACATATTGGCGGCGAGGTCGGGATGGTTGTAGTCCACGCCGGTGTCGATGACGCCGACGACGAGGGAGCGGCTGCCGGTGGTGACGTTCCAGGCGGATGGCGCGTCGATGTCGACACCCGCGGTGCCGGCTCCGCCCCACGTGTTGCTGCCCGTGTTGAAGAGCCCCCACAGGTGCGTGAACAGCGAGTCGTTCGGGAGCACGTTCGCGCGCAGCACCCAGTTGGGCTCGACGTACTCCACCTCTGGATCCTGCGAGAACTGGGTGATGAGCTGGTTGGTGCTGTAGCGGCGCGACCGGAGCCGGTTGATGCCCGAGCGGCCGATCGTTTCGGCCTGATCGGCGTCGGCTGCGGCGGCAATGCGGGCACGCTGTGCTGTGGCCTGTGTCGTGGGGCGCATGCGCACCAGCACTTCGCCGGCCACGGCCTCGCGGCCATTGATGACCACCGTGCGTCCATTCGCGGGCGGTCCCTGAGAGCGGAGCGGGCTGACGAGGACCACCGCGATGCTCGCAATGACGAGCAGCAGGGCAGGGCGATGCGCACGGGTAGGTGGACGCATGGGTCGGTTCTCTCTGTGGGCCGATGGACGGGCGGGCACACCGGCGCAGTGCTGGAATCGGCATGGGCTCGGGGGCCCTTGAACTCCAGCATTCGCGGACGTCGCACAGGGTTGCCGCGGACTTCACCGGTGCACGCGGGACGTCGCCTCAGCCGTGCGTGGCCCCGCACGCTGCCTCACTGATCCACGCGCGCCGTGCCGATAGAAGGGGACGAGGGGACCACTGTGCGCGGATGTGCCGCGCCACCGGGTCCGTGGAGATCCGCATGAACCGAGTTGCGCTGGCGTTGCTCACCGTTGTCCTGGCCTCGTCTCCCGTGGCGGCCCAGAACGACGATCGTGAAGGGTGCAAGGACCACCCGCTCTTCACGCGCTTCCCGAACACGCACCTTGCGAGCTGCGAGACGCTCCAGTTCGACCTGCGCGCCTTCCCGGTTGGGCCGGTGAAGGAAGACGAGACGGCGAAGACCGTGAGCGTCGAGGGTCCCACGCAGTTCCTGGCGTACGAACTGAACGAGGGGGCGGCCACGCCGAGCGGGCTGCAGATCATGCGCAACTACGAGAACGCCGCGAAGAAGGCGGGCGGCACCATCGAAGGGCGCTATCCGGGGTGGTGCAAGGGGAGCTATGACGAGTCGCACATGCCCGACATGGGCAACGGCTGCCTGAGCTACGCCCTCACCATGAAGTTCGCGAGGGCCGGCGGGAAGGAGACCTGGGTGTTCCTCCAGGCTACCGAAGACGAGGGGAGCTACTACCTCACCATCTCCGACCGCGAAGCGATGAAGCAGGACATTGCGGTCACCGAGCTGATGGACAGGCTGAACAAGGACGGCTTCATCACGCTGTACGTGACCTTCGACACGGGCAAGGCCACCATCACGCCCGACTCGGCGCAGACCCTGGACGATGCGGCGGCGGTGCTGAAGGCGGCGTCGGACGTGCGCATCGAGGTGGCCGGGCACACGGACAACGTGGGCACGCCGGAGGCGAACATGGCGCTGTCGCAGGCGCGTGCGCAGGCGGTGCAGGCGGCGCTGGTGCAGCGCGGCGTTGCGGCCACGCGGCTCACGGCGAAGGGCTATGGCCAGACCGTGCCGGTGGCCGACAACCGCACGGACGATGGGCGTGCGAAGAACCGGCGGGTGGAGCTGACGAAGAAGTAGGGCTCGAGGGCGGACCCACGCATCATTCATGGGCGACAATCGGGAGACCCATGGCCACCCCTGAACCCGCCCCGCCCGCCGCCGCACCTTTCGAGATCCGCGTGCTCACCGCCGGCGACCTCGCGCTCGCGCGCGGGATGCTGCTGCTCTTCGGCCGCGAGTTCGACGACCTCTCCACCTACGCGGATCGGCAGCCGGACGATGCGTACCTGGCGCGTTTGCTGGCCAGCGACACCTTCGTCGCCATCGTCGCGGTGGCCGGGGGCGTGGTGGTGGGCGGACTTGCCGGCTACGTGCTGCCGAAGTTCGAGCAGGCGCGATCCGAGTTCTACATCTACGACCTGGCCGTGGATGCGGGCGTGCGTCGCCGCGGCATCGCCACGGCGCTGATCGAGCGGCTGAAGACGCTCGCGGCCGAGCGCGGCATCTACGTCATCTTCGTGCAGGCCGATTATGGCGATGACCCTGCAGTGGCGCTCTACACCAAGCTGGGCACGCGCGAGGACGTGATGCATTTCGACATCGCCCCGCCCGCAGTGTCCTGAGCGCGCGCTCGACCGCCCTGGCGGCGCTGATACTCTCGGGCGATTGCCTCCTGCCATCCGACGATGGCATCGTCGTCGTCCATGGGTGAGGCGAACAGGCCGCGGTTGCTGGAACAGGTTCGCGGCGCTGTCCGCGCGCGGCATTACAGCCGACGCACCGAAGAGGCGTACGTTCACTGGATTCGGCGCTACATCCTGTTCCACGGGAAGCGTCACCCCCGCGAACTCGGGGCTGGCGAGGTGACGGCGTTCGTGACGTGGCTCGCCGTGGAGCAGCGCGTGGCGGCGTCCACGCAGAATCAGGCACTGAGCGGGATCCTGTTCCTGTATCGCCACGTCCTGCAGTGTCCGCTCGGTGAGGTCGTCGTTCCGCCCAGGGCGCGCATGCCGGTGCGCGTGCCGGTAGTGCTGACGCCGCAGGAGGTCCGCGCCGTTCTTGCGGAGCTCGACGGCGTGCCGCAGCTGGTGGGCATGCTGCTGTACGGCGCGGGGCTGCGGCTCCAGGAGTGCCTGGCGCTGCGGGTGAAGGACCTCGACATGGCACGTCGGGAGATCACCGTGCGGCGTGGCAAGGGGCAGAAGGATCGCCGTGTGATGCTGCCGGACGCAGTGCGGGATCCTCTGGAGCGGCAGCTGGCGTCCGTGCGGCGGATGCACGAGGCCGACCTGGCCGTGGGGCAGGGACGGGTGATCCTGCCTGAGGCGCTGGCGCGCAAGTTCCCGAACGCGTCCAGGGAGTGGGCCTGGCAGTTCGTGTTTCCCGCCGGCCGCATCTGCCGCGACGAGCGGTGGGGACCTCCCAGCCGGTTTCACCTGCACGAGAGCGTCATCCAGCGGGCCGTGGCGCAGGCAGCCCGTGCGGCGGGGCTCACCAAGCGCGTGGGGTGTCACACCTTCCGGCACTCGTTTGCCACCCATCTCCTCGAAAGCGGCTCGGACATCCGGACCGTGCAGGAGCTGCTCGGGCATGCCGACGTGAGCACGACGATGGTGTACACGCACGTGTTGAACCGGGGAGGGCTTGGGGTGAGGAGCCCTCTGGACCAGTGGTAAGGCCCGTTGGCCCGCCCCGCAGGAGGGACCTCCGGCGTTTACCTGCGTAGGCTTCGCAGCGAACCACGGCGCCATTGGGACCTTTCCGTGTGAAACGAGCAGTTGGCTGTGTATACCTGCGAACGTTTCGCAGCCTAATTCTGGCGACTGGAGGATTCAGGCCAGTTCCTGCGCATCCGCGAGGTGTTTACCTGCGAACGGGCTGCAGCGATCCATGCCCGCGCAAGACCGGCGCCGACGGCGGCGTCCGCGCGTGCGTGCTAACATCCGCGCCTCGAACGAGTTGGGCTGCTCTCCTGGTGGTGGGCGTATGCGGACGCATGTGTGCCTGTCGGGGAGGGAGGTCTACTCAATACTAGTTAGCTGGCAATGGTACTCTGCGCAGAAGGACATGCTACAGACCCGTCTTTGCCGTGAGCTTGGAATCGACCATCCAATTCTCTCCGCACCTCTTGGTGGGGGTAATGCCGGGCCTGAACTGGCCGCATCCGTGTCCGACGCCGGAGGGCTCGGGTTCCTAGGCATGGGTGGGCTCCCCGCGTCGGCCATCAGCGAGCAGATTCGCGAGACGCGTAGGCGGACGTCGAAACCATTCGGGGTTGGGCTACTCATTCCGCGCCTCTCGGGCGGCGAGGTAGATGCTTGCGTCGAGGAGCGAGTGCCGGTCCTCCTCCTCTTCTGGGGTGACGTGACACCGTACGTCGAGAAGGCGAAGCAAGCGGGTATCCGCGTGTTCGCCCAAGTGGGCTCGGTTGCCGAGGCGAAAGCCGCCGCGCTCGCCGGCGTGGACTCCATCGTTGCGCAAGGATTCGAGGCCGGCGGACATGTGCGTGGGACCACGTCGCTGGTTGCGCTCGTGCCGGCGGTGCGTAACGCAGTAGCGCCGCTGCCCGTCATCGCGGCCGGCGGCGTCGCCACCGGTCGCGGGTTGGTTGCCGCACTCGGCCTCGGCGCAGATGCCGTAATGATGGGCACTCGCTTTGTGGCTAGCGAAGAGTCGCGCGCATGCCCAGCGTACAAGCAGCGCATCGTTCGCGCGTGCGCCGAAGACACGGTACATACAGAGCTGTTCGACATCGGCTGGCCCGAAGCCGCCCATCGAGTCCTTCGCAACAAGGCCGTGGATGAGTGGGAGAGGGCCGGGCGTCCTCGAAGCGGTCAACGCCCGGGTGAGGGCACGATCATTGGGCGGATGCCGGTGGGAGGGACGAGTGCCGACATTTCTCGATACTCTGTTCGAACACCGATGATTGGTTTCGAGGGGGATCTGGAATACACCGCGCTCTACGCCGGCGAGTCGTGCGGCCTGGTCAGTGATATAAAGCCCGCCGCCGCGATCGTCCGCGACGTGGTTGCGGAGGCCGAAGCGGTCCTGAGCGAAGTACAAGCCTGATTCACGAGCGACGTGCCAGATCGGTCGGTGGGGCGGCAGGACCAGGACTGCGGGTTGCCAGCTAACACGCGCTGCACCAGACGGCCGTGCGAGTCGCGGGCGGCCCGCTGGTGAGCGCTGCCGTTAGCC
>JBFWPN010000014.1:0-1333 GCA_050249955.1 Vicinamibacterales bacterium | reverse complement strand
CCGTTAGCCGGGCAACCATAGACGTCAATGGCAAGACCGGAAAATAACCGGACCTCTACGACCTACATCGCGCTTCTGGTGGCCATTCTGGCTGCCGGAGGCCTACTGCTCGCTGAGGCGCCGTTCATCGCAGCCCTCGGCGCTGCGGCGATCAGCGCGCTACTCGTTCACGTTGTGCGAGAAGCGCCTCCTAAGCATCGCCAGTTTGGCTTGGGGCAAAGCCGAGAAGCCGTTGACAATCATCAAGGCCAATTCGGCAACACATACACCGACGATGCACTGACGCCGCAGGCTGCGGCGCCATCCATTGGTCGGAACGATGCCTGTCCGTGCGGAAGCGGAAGAAAGTTCAAGCGTTGCCATGGTGCGTAGCATTGTTCTCGTCGTGACTGCACTCCGTTCGAACAAATGGCAAAGGAGGCGTGAATCGGACCGGGTTTGTCGGAGGGCTCTTTCAGAGAGAGGATGGAGCCCATGGCCCGACCGAGCAAGTATCCCGTCGAGTTTCGCGAGCGCGCCGTACGCCTCGTGCACGAGCATGCGCATGAGTACCCGTCACAGTGGGCGGCGATTCGTTCCATTGCCGAGAAGCTGGATTGCACGACGGAGGTCGTGCGGCGCTGGGTGCGCCAGGCCGAGCGCGATACGGGCCAGCGGCCCGGTCTCACGACGAGCGAGCGCGAGCGGCTGAAGGTGCTGGAGCGTGAGAATCGCGAGCTGAAGCGCGCCAACGATATCTTGCGCAAGGCCTCAGCGTTTTTCGCGCAGGCGGAGCTCGACCGCCGATCGAAATGATGGTCGCCTGCGTGGACGCGCAGCGTGACACGTATGGGGTCGAGTCGATCTGCGCGCACCTGCCGATCGCCCCGTCGACGTACTGGCGGCACAAAGCCCAGCAGGCCGATCCGACCCGCCGGGCGGCTCGCGTCCAGCGGGATGCCGTGCTGCGGCCCACGATTGCCCGGGTGTGGCACGAGCAGGAGCAGGTGTACGGCGCCGAGAAGGTGTGGCGCCAGTTGCTGCGCGAGGGCGTCGCCGTCGCCCGCTGCACGGTGGAGCGGCTCATGAAGGATCTGGGGTTGCGGGGCGTGGTGCGGGGCGGTCCCGCCGTGGTCACCACGTGTCCGGATGCGACGGCGGTGGTCCCCGATCTGGTCGACCGCCAGTTCTCAGCCACCCGCCCGAACCAACTCTGGGTCTCCGACTTCAGTGTGCCGCAGCAAGCGGCGTAGGAGATGAGAGAAGAGAAGACTGGCCTCTCGCACTCGGCTTGCAGGAGCAGGGTGCAAACCACCGCAAGCGGCTTGGGCCAAAAGCCCCGGTCGTGAGCGTT
>JBFWPN010000013.1:0-165966 GCA_050249955.1 Vicinamibacterales bacterium | reverse complement strand
ACCCCGGCATCGGCTTCCCGCAGGAAGCCCACGATCTGCCCTTCGGTGAATCGCTTCTTCATCGTCCGACCCTTTCGGCTAGGCCGGACTCTAAACCAAATCGCTACTCAATTCGGGGAGGACGTCACGCCGACTCTACGTGCCGAAGGTCGCGTGTCATCTCTACTACACGTTCGATGAGGCCGATGCCATCGTTCGTGCGTTCTGGGGAGCTCGTCGCCACAAGGGTCCCCGACTTCGCGCCTAGCTGTTAGGCCGTCTCTTTCGGATCGGAGCCGAACCGGAGGACGTGCCCGTCTGGGTCCGTGATCTTCATTTCGCGGGCCCACGGATGATTCTGCGGAGGCTCCAGGATCTCCGCTCCCCTGCTCGCGGTACTCGTTGTAGAGCGCCTCCACATCCTCAACGCCGAGCCATACCCACGTCCCGGGTTGGCCCTGCCCGCCCTGCGACAGGTAGATGCTCGCCCCGTCCCGGGTCACGCAGGTGAAGTCGTCGCTAACGTCACTCTCTCCGTTTGTCCGCCCAACGGTGCCGCTTCAGCCGCGGCGGGCTCATCATCGCGCCGGCTAGCCGTCGGCTGCAAGCGGTGTTAGACAGCGGCCGCCCGACGACGCTACCCTAGTTCCGAGGTTCAGGATGCACAACGAGTTTACGGCCGTGTTCGAGCGCGACGGCGAGTGGGTGTTGGCCTTCTGCCCCGAGATTCCGGGCGCCAACGGCCAGGGCCGCACCAAGGACGAAGCTCGGGCCAGCCTCACGGCCGCGATCGCCTTGATTCTCGAGGACCGACGTGAGGACGGCCTCCGCGGCGTCCCCCCTGACGCCGAGCGCGAAACGGTGACAGTCGGGTGAAACGAAGCTCGCTGCTGCGGCACCTGCGGCTGCACGGCTGCGTGCTGAAGCGGGAGGGCGCCGCTCATTCCCTCTGGACCAACCCCGCGACGGGTGCCACCGAAGCGGTGCCTCGCCACACGGAAATCGCAAACCTCCTTGCGAAGAAGATCTGCCGCAACTTGGGAATCCCCGAGCGGTAGGTCGTACCGCTACCGCTGTCTAACGGCCGCGGTTCAGCCGGCGGCGCTCAGCGGCGCCAGCGCGACGCCGGCTGCAACCGGAGTTAGCCCGCTTGGGTTCTGGCTGTTAAATGTCAATGCACCGTGCCCGCGTCGTCGTCTCCGCCGGTAGGTTCACCAGAACTGTCTGCGCTGGCCGACGCGGGTTCCGCCCCGGCCAGACTGTCTGCGGCAAGGCCCGCGGACGGTGTAATCGTCACTGTAGCGAACGGCTCGCCAAAAACATCCACAAAGGCAGCCTGAAACTCCTTCTCTCTGCGCAGCTCTCTAAAGACTGGCCAATCTCGGAACCCTTCCTTCTTGGGGCCGGCCGCTTGCCCCAGGATTCGCATCTGAACTATGGCCAGTGGGAAATCGCGGCGAAGGGCCGCAACGCAGAGCTGGAATTCGTGATTCGCTGCACTCCAGTCCTCTGCCGCTAGGATCTCCAGTCCTCGATCCCGATTCCCATCCCAAATGTAGGCTTGTGCTCGGTTAACGACAAGCGCCCGGCGAAAGTAGTCCGACCCCCACTTCTTGAAGGTGCTCGCGCCGAAGTCGGCCAGGGTCCTAGCCAGCCTGTACCTCTTCTCGTACACAAGGTCATAGATCAACGTTCCGGAGAAGTGCGCGTCCGCCGCCTCTCGATCCTCCGGCGAGAGTTTTCGCCATAGCACGTGCGACAACTTCGCCGCCAACTCGTACACGACTTCGTGTGCTCGCGAGAAGTATTTCTGGGGAACGCCAAGAGTCGAACCCTTCTTCATCGCGGTGCAGTCGTATCCAGCACCCTTGCACACTTGGAGATACTGACCGTTCACGACGCCGTCGTTATGTACGAACAGGTTTCTACGCTCCGTTAGCTCAACGAAGTCCGCCCAGATGGCCAAGTCTTTTCGGAGTGGCATCTCGAGCTTGGATTCCAACGTCTCAAACTGGTCGGAGTGGCTGGAGCGGAGGAACGATTCGACTTCCTTCTCAAGGATGTGCTCCTTCGCAGCGTCCAACGAACCGAACGCTGCCATCTCTGCGAACGTCAAGACACGCTGTGACGCGTTCAAGGCCTCAGGCTTCAGCCTGTAGTAGGTCTTGAGAGTTGCTCCCATGAAGGCATCGAATTCGCTCACAAGCGCTACCGTGAGGCCGCGCGGCACCGATCTGAGCGCGAGCTGAGACCGGACCATCTTGCGCTGCAGACGACGGAATTCCGTGAACTTGTCCTCGGGAATCGTGAAAGCGTCCTTCTCCCCGTCAACAGCTTTGCCCTTCGTCTTCAGGAAATCTTCCAGACGTGCGGATGCTTGCTTGTTGGACTGCGTGATTGCTGCCATTGCGAGGCCGATGTGGTCGGCTAGGCTATCGACCCGAGAGATGAATACTTCGAGATTTCGACGAAACGGATGAATCCGTTGGTCATCGTCGCCCGGCTTGCTGCTCGACAGATCTTGCGATATCTCTTTGTCTGCTTCATCCATGACTTGAGCGCTCGTGAGCCAAGCCTCCGCATTGTGTGGTCACTCTGATGGGGCCGCTTTCACTGCTGTCTGTCGATTCGGCCTAACGGATTGCGGTTCAGCCGCGGCCGTATCGCGTTGCCACTGGCCGTCGGCTGCAACCGCCTGTTAGACGGCAGGCTCTGCCTACCGCTCCTGAAGCTCTGGATCTGCCAGCAACTCTGCAAGGAGCTCGTCGTCGCTCGGCAGGCGCCCACGGCGCACGATCGCGTTTCCAGCATCGATCAACAACCCCCAGCTGTCGAGCCAGTCGGCCTGTTGCAGGCGGAAGTCGGCGCCGTGTGCCACGCGGCTGCGCAGATTGTACGCCCTTCGAACACGCTCGAAGTACTCCTGCCGTTGACCGGCTTGGGCAGACAACTGGGCCAGGTACAGGGCGATGCGAAACGATACCTCGGTGCTGACTTTTGGGAACAGTGCCTCCAGCGCACACCAGACGTGAAGCAACGCCTGTTCAGGGGGCGCAAGCGTAGGTGCAGAGTGCGCCGCATCCCTGACAATGCGCAATGCGCGATGAGTAGATTCGAGGTCGAGCCAAGTAGAGGCCTTCGTCGCGGCCTGCTGAAACTGCCACTCGGAGACCTCAAGGTTCGACGCGTCGATCATGCACTGAAGAGACAGCTGAAGGGGCCACGCCTCGACAGTCGCGGTCTCCGTGGTCACGCCGATGCGTTGCCCCTCCGGCAGCTTCGAACGCAGGACTTCGCTGTCACGACTGTTGATCCCGGAGTAGTCGTTAACCGAATGTGTAGTAGCGAACGGCGCTAGCGTTGGGGACACTCCCGACAAGTACATTCCAAGCAGGATTGCCGTCAGAGACTCGGTGGCGGCTCCGACGTCGGGGGCATCGATCTCGAGTTCCAGATTGGAGTGCCCGAGCAGGACGTCCATCAGCTGGTAGGGCAAGTGCAAGTGGTGCTTGGTCGCGAGGGTGGCAAGATCGAAAGTGCTGGTCGTCCATTTCCGAGCTGACAGCCGGAACGGTGGTCGCGACACGGAGAGCGTGCTCTCGGCTGGGCGCAGGAACAGGAGCGGGACAAAGTACGATGGCAAGACTCTCACTCCGGCCGTCTAACTAGTATTGAGTAGACCTCCTCGCCGACAGGCACACACACGCGTCCGCATGCGCCCAGCGCCCAGAAGAGAAACTCCAACTCGTTCGAGGCGCGGATGTTAACACGCACGCATGGTCGACCGCCGTCAGCACCTGTCCGGCACGCGTATGGTTTACGTGCGAACCCGCTCGCAGGTAAACACCACGCCAACGCGCCGAAGTCGGCCTGAATGTGAACGACGCCGGAAGTAGCCTGCGACGGCTCGCAGGTATACACGGCGGACTCCCCGATCTCGGGCCAGATCTCGCGGACACGGGATGTGGATCGCTGCGAACGGCTCGCAGGTCAACGTGGGGAAGAGCGTCGACGGCCAGCCGGTCGCCACAAAATGCAAACGGCCGGCGGGAAGCCGGCCGTTCGTGATCGATGTGATGTCCGCCTGCCCCGCCGACGCCTGGCGGAGGCCGGTCGGCGATGTGAGCTACTGCGCCGCGTGCACCGCCGCAGCCACACCCACCGGCGCACTCGCCGGCGTGCGGTCCGCCGAATCCACCAGCGTCCAGCAATCGGTCGCCTCGAGAATCTTGCCCGCGAACTCGGTGTGCAGCCCGTGCCCCGCACGGTGCGCCACGAGGTGGCCAATCACCGGATAGCCCACCAGCGCCAGGTCGCCCACCGCATCCAGAATCTTGTGCCGCACGAACTCATCGTCGAAACGCAGCGCGTTGTTGAGGACGCCGGTTTCGCCGAGCACGATCGCGTTGTCGAGCGAGCCGCCCAGCGCAAGCCCGTTCTGCCGCAGCATCTCCACGTCCTTGAGGAACGTGAAGGTGCGCGCCGGCGCAATCTCTTCGATGAAGCTCTCTTCGGTGATGGTGAGCGTGCGCGCCTGGTGACGCAGCAGCGGGTGGTCGTAGCTGATGCTGTAGGTCACCTTGAAGTGCTCCGACGGGTAGAGCGCAATGCGCTTGTCACCACGCGAGAGCGAAATCGGCTTCGTGATCTTCAGGTAGGTGCGCGAGGCGCCCAGCGTCTTCACGCCGGCTTCCTGGATCAGGTAGATGAAGGGGGCCGAGCTGCCGTCCATGATCGGCACTTCCGGCGAGTTCAGCTCGATGAGCACGTTGTCGATGCTCATGCTCACCAGCGCCGCCAGCAGGTGCTCGACCGTCTCGACCGACACCTGGTTGCTCGAGAGCGCCGTCGCCAGGTTGATGCCCGCCAGGTGCTGCACGCTCGCCCGGATTTCGTGGTCGCCGAGGTCGGTACGCCGGAAGCGGATGCCGTAGTCGGCCGGGGCCGGCTTCAGCGACAGTTGAACCTTGTTGCCGGAATGAAGGCCGATGCCAACACAGGAAATTGCCCGACGGAGGGTGCGCTGTGCGTCCATTTTTCTCTCAACGAGCGGGGACATGCACAGACCAGCTGAGCAAACGCGATGCCTGCTCGGCCATCACGGGGCAACCACCGGAATCGTGCGAATCATCGTGGAAATCGACGCTCTTTCGCCGTTGTCTTCTCTCTCGACCCGGGCGGCCGTGTGGCCGGCCAGCCACAGGCGTTCCGTGAAAAAACGTGGCAATTCTACCACAGGGTATAGAAAGGCTGGGCTGTCCAACCTGCCTTGCTCCGCCCCACCTGCCCCCCCTGTCACACCGCTTCAGTGCGGATGGGCCTCCCGCTCTCGGCCGAGAACAGCTCAGCCAGGTAGCGCCCGGTCGCCGAGGCCTCGTTCCGGGCCACCGCCTCCGGCGTTCCCTCGGCCACAATCCGGCCACCTCCAACACCCCCCTCGGGGCCGAGATCGATCACGTGGTCGGCCGTCCGGATCACGTCGAGGTTGTGCTCGATCACCACCACCGAGTTCCCCTGGTCCACCAGCCGGCTCAGCACGTCGAGCAGCTTCCGCGTGTCCTCGAAGTGCAGCCCGGTCGTCGGCTCGTCCAGGATATAGAGCGTCTTCCCCGTGCCCCGCCGCGAGAGTTCCTTCGCCAGCTTCACGCGCTGCGCCTCGCCGCCCGACAGCGTGGTGGCCGACTGCCCGAGCGCAACGTAGCCCAGCCCCACGTCCTGCAGCGTCCGCAGCTTGTTCGCAATCGCCGGGAAGTTCTCGAGCAGCGGCAGCGCCTGGTCCACCGTCAGCTCCAGCACGTCGGCAATCGACTTCCCACGATAGGTGATGTCCAGCGTTTCCCGGTTGTAGCGCCGCCCCTTGCACTGCTCGCACGTCACGTACACGTTCGGCAGGAAGTGCATCTCGATGGCAATCACGCCGTCGCCCTGGCACGCCTCGCACCGCCCGCCCTTCACGTTGAACGAGAAGCGCCCCGGCTTGAAGCCGCGCTGCTTGGCCTCGGGCATCATCGCGAAGAGATCCCGGATGAAGGTGAAGAGCCCCGTGTAGGTGGCCGGGTTCGATCGCGGCGTCCGCCCGATCGGCGACTGGTCGATCTCGATCACCTTGTCGACCAGTTCGATACCGTCAATGCGATCGTGCGCGCCCGGCTCGTCGGCCGCCCGGAAGATGGTGCGGGCAAGCGACTTGTAGAGGATGTCGTTCACCAGCGTCGACTTGCCCGATCCGCTCACGCCGGTCACTGCCGTGAACAGGCCGAGCGGCACCTTCACGTCGATCCCCTTCAGGTTGTTCTCGCGCGCACCGCGGATCACAATCTCGCCCTTCGGCGTGCGCCGCGTCGCAGGCGTCGGAATCGACCTCGCCCCGGTGAGGTACGCGCCGGTGATCGAGGTCTCGTCCTCCATCAGCTCGGCCGCCGTCCCCTGGAAGATCACCTGTCCGCCATGCTCACCCGCGCCCGGGCCGAGGTCGATCACCCAGTCCGCCGTCCGAATGGTCTCCTCGTCGTGCTCGACCACGATCACGGTGTTGCCCAGGTCGCGTAGCCGCGCGAGCGTCGTGAGCAGCTTGCGGTTGTCGCGCTGGTGCAGGCCGATCGAGGGCTCGTCCAGTACGTAGAGCACACCGGTCAGGTTCGCACCAATCTGCGTGGCCAGACGGATGCGCTGCCCTTCCCCGCCCGACAGGGTGGCCGCGCTGCGCCCCAGTGTGAGGTAGCCCACGCCCACATCGTGCAGGAAGCGCACGCGCTCCTGGATCTCGCGCAGGATCCGCTCGGCGATGATCGCCTCGCGGTCCGTGAGCTGCAGGGCCTCGAAGGCGACCAGCGCCTCGGAGATCGGCAGCTCGACGTAGTCCGCAATCGTGCGCCCCTTCACGCGCACGCCCAGGCTCTCGGCCTTCAGCCGCCGCCCCTCGCACGTCACGCACGGCCGCAGCGTGCGATAGACCTCGAGTTCCGCCTGCTGCGCCCAGTTGCCGTCCTCATAGCGCCGGCGCAGGTTCGGCACCAGCCCCTCGAACTTCGGCCCGCTGCCCTTCGGCGCGCCGAACATCAGGATCTCGCGCTGCTTCTTCGGCAGGCGGCTGTAGGGCACGCCCAGGTCGATGCCGAAATCGTCGGCCAGCGTCTGCAGCGCCTCGCGCACCAGCTTCCTGTCGCCCTTCGCCCACGGCGCCAGCGCGCCATCTGCCAGCGACCTCGACTCGTCCGGCACGAGCCGCGCCGGGTCGAAGTCCACCAGCGCACCCAGCCCCTGGCACTCGGGACATGCGCCGTGCGGCGAGTTGAACGAGAACGCGCGCGGCGTCATCTCCGGCACGCTGATGCCGCAGTCCACGCAGGCCAGCCGCCGCGAGAACAGCCGGTCGCCCTGCTCCAGGGCGTTGATGACGACGATCTCGTCGGCGAGCTTCAGCGCCACCTCGACCGACTCGGTGAGCCGCCGTTCGACGCCGCCGCGCACGATCACGCGGTCGACCACCACCTCGATGGTGTGATTCTTCCGGCGATCGAGCTTGATCTCCTCCTCGAGCGAGCGGAACGCGCCGTCCACGCGCGCCTTCGTGAACCCGCGCTGCCGCAGCGCCGCCAGCTCCTTCTTGAACTCGCCCTTCCGCCCGCGCACGATCGGCGCCAGCACGTTGATGCGCGAGTCCTGCGGATAGAGCATCACCATGTCGACGATGCGCTCGAGCGACTGGGAGGCAATTTCCTTCCCGCAGTTCGGGCAGTGCGGCACGCCGATGCTGGCAAACAGCAGCCGGAGGTAGTCGTAGATCTCGGTGACGGTGCCGACGGTGGAACGCGGGTTCGAGCCAGTGGTCTTCTGCTCGATGGAAATGGCGGGCGAGAGGCCGTCGATGAGGTCGACGTCCGGCTTCTCCATCTGCTCGAGGAACTGCCGGGCGTAGGCCGACAGCGACTCCACGTAGCGCCGCTGCCCCTCGGCATAGATGGTGTCGAAGGCAAGCGACGACTTGCCCGAGCCCGACAGGCCCGTGATGACCACCAGCCGGTGCCGCGGCAGGTCGACGTCGATGTTCTTGAGGTTGTGGACACGCGCCCCGCGTACCGCAATCCAGTCGTGCGCCATTGGATTGATCTTAGCGAACCAGAACCTGGAAGTCAGAACTCTGAAGTCTGAAATGAAGTTCCGACTTCGGACTTCTGACTTCTAGGTTCGTCGAAGCCTGCTGTTCCTGAAGCCGTAGGCGACGTAGATGAGCAGGCCGATACCGAGCCACATGCCGAACCGTTCCCACGCCGTGGTGGGCAGGCCGCGCATGATGAAGATGCAGCCGGCTGCCGAGAGCAGCGACACGGGCCACACCAGCGGCACGCGGAACGGACGCGGACGGTCGGGCTCGGTGTAGCGCAGCACGAGCACGCCGATGCTGACGAGCATGAACGCGAACAGCGTGCCGATATTGGTGAGGTCGTAGGTTTCCGCCGCGTCGCCAATCAGCGCCCAGCCACCGACGAAGATGCCGGTCAGCAGCGTGGTCACCGACGGCACCTGCGTCTTCGGGTTCACCGTGGCCGCCCACTTCGGAAGCAGGCCGTCGCGCGCCATGGCGAAGAAGATCCTCGGCTGCCCGTACTGGAACACCAGCAGCACGGCCGACATCGAGATGACCGCACCGAGCGCCACCAGGCCGCCCACCGCCTTGAACCCGGCCAGCTCCAGCGCACGCGCCAGCGGATCGGCCACCGCCAGCTCGGTGTAGGGCACCATGCCGGTGAGCACCACACCCACGATCACGTAGATGAGCGTGCAGATCGCGAGGCCGCCCAGGATGCCGATGGGCAGGTTCCGCTGCGGGTCGATGGTCTCCTCCGCCGCGGTCGAGATCGCGTCGAACCCGATGTAGGCGAAGAACACGATCGCCGCACCCTGGTGAATGCCCGTGAACCCGTTCGGCGCAAACGGCGTGTAGTTCGCCGAGTTCAGGTGCGAGGCGCCGACGAGCAGGAACAGCCCGATGGCCACCAGCTTGATCACCACCATCACGTTGTTCGCTGTCGCGCTCTCTCGCGCACCGCGCAGCAGCAGCCACGTGATGAAGACGACGATGCCGGCCGCCGGCAGGTGCACCAGCAGGGGGACCCCGAGCACACGCGGGGCGGTGTCGAGCAGCGCGTGGATGGCCGGATCAGAACTGAGCAGCGCGGTCCGGTAACCGGTCGTGAGATACGCCGGCAGATCCACGCCGGCTCCGCGCAGCAGCGTGTTGAAGTAGTCGCCCCACGAGATGGCGACGGCCACGTTGCCCACGGCATACTCGAGAATCAGGTCCCACCCGATGATCCAGGCCACGAGCTCGCCGAGCGTGGCGTACGAGTAGGCGTAGGCGCTGCCCGCCTGTGGAATCATCGACGCCAGCTCCGCGTAGCAGAGCCCCGCGAGGGCACAGGCACCACCGAGCAGCACGAAGGAGAAGATCAGCGCCGGACCCGCGCCAAGGCGGATCACCTCGCCGTTCGGGCCGGTCTGCCCCGCTGCGGCGGTGCCGATGGCGCCGAAGATGCCGGCGCCGATCACCGCCCCGATGGCGAGCATGATCAGGTCGCCTGCCCCGAGGGTCCGCTTGAGCTCGCCGTTGCCGCCCGCGGCGACAAGCTCGGCGATCGGCTTGCGCCGGAAGAGCTGCAACATGCGGCTGATTCTACCGGAGAGCCGCGTGCGCCGATGCGCCGCTCACGACGCGGTAGGCCGTATCGGCGGTGCAGACGACGAGATCGTCGCCGTCGAACGCCACACCCACCATGCGCGGCCCCGCCACCACCAGCTCCGGCTCAGCCCCCTCGGGCACACGGTACAGCCCGCTCACGCCAGCCAGCGCCTCCACCACGTGCAGCACGCCGTCGGGCCCGAACGCCAGCCCCTGCGGACGCCCGAAGCCGGCGTGCACGTGCGACACGGTGCCGTCGAACGCAATGCGGTAGATGGTGTCGCGGGCCGACAGCGTGGGTCCGCTCACATATACGCCGTCGTGCCCCAGCGCCAGGTGGAACGCCGCCACGCTCGCCGGCAGCGTCGCGAACGTACGGGCATGTCCGTCGCGAGCCACCTCGAACACGGTGCCCGATCGATCGCCCACGTACAGCGTGCCATCTGGGGCGAACGCCAGCCCGCACGCAATGCCCAGGTCAGACGCGAACACCTCCGCGCTGCCATCCTCGGCCATGCGGTACACCGCACCCTCGAAGCGGCTCGACACGAAGAGCTGCCCCTCGGGGCTGATCGCCATGCTGGTGGGATTGGTCACGGCCGAGGAGAAGCTCTCGCGCGCACCGCTGGGCGGCACCTTGAAGATCGACACCGGCACCTGCTGCCCGCGCGTGCCGCTGTAGGTGACGAAGAGGTTGCCCGCACGATCCACCACCGGGTTGTCCACCTGGTGCAGCCCGTTCGCGACAACCGCGGCCACCTGCAGCTCACACTCCCCCGCATCGTCCACGCGCACGGGCAGCACACCGGACGCACTGCCGCCTGTCACCACACCCAGTTCGGTGGACGACGCGAAGACGACGCGCGCGCGATCGTCGCCGATGCGCACGACCGGCAGTGCAGGAGCGACCGGGAAGTCCGAACCGTGAATGGCCACGCGGCCACCGGGAATGACCGCACGCGGGGTGATGGAGGTGATCCGGGGAGTAGGCATCAACGGGAGCCGTGAGCGGCCGGCCCCGACCGCGGGGCTCGGCTACGTGTCGTCGAGTTCGGCGTTCCAGTACAGGTAGTCGCGCCAGCTGTCGGGCGCGTTCCGCAAGCCTACCGTAATTCGGACGGCCGGCGTCGAATCCGGACGCCTCGCAGGCCGCAGCAGGTGCATGCCGGCCTGTGCGGGTGTGCGTCCGCCCTTGCTGCGGTTGCACTGGACGCAACAGGTGACGATGTTCTCCCAGTCCTTGCGGCCGCCCTGGGCGACCGGCACCACATGATCGAACGTCAGTTCCGCCGTGGGAAAGACGACGCCGCAGTACTGGCAGCGGTGGTCGTCGCGCGCGTAGATGTTGGCGCGCGAGAAGGGGACGTAGTCGAAGTGGCGCTTCACCTTGACGAAGCGCAGGAGCCGGATGACCGAGGGGAGCTTGAAGCTGATCGAGACACCGCGAATTTCGCGGTCGTACACAGAGATAACCTCGACCTTTCGCTGGCACCAGAGCGTCACCGCCTTCTGCCAGTCGACGATCTTGAGAGGTTCGTACGACGCGTTCAGGAGCAGCGTCTGTTCCATATCGGCTTCGTGTTCTCTCCGCCTTCCTCTCCGCCGAACGTAGTACCGATTCTGCCCGACGCCTTGACGAGGTGTCAAGGCAACGCGCCCGTAACCTCAGAGGTCATCAGCCTTTAGCGGTGTACCGGCGTGCTGGAACCCGCTACAATCGCAGGTCATGCGCATCGGGCGACGGCCAGACCTGCACTTGCTTGGGGCGATCGCCCTGTCAGCATCCGCCGCCGCCTGTGCCTCGTCCGCCGGTCCGCCACGTCCATTTCCCATGCCGGCACCGGCATCTCCGCCGGTGGTGGCCAGACCGGTCCCCGCCCCCGCGACGCCAGGCCCCGATCGGTCCGCACCCGTTCCTCCTGCAGCCGACGCCCCGCTCTCACCCGCGACGCCGGCCTCCACCGCCGACCTCGTCGTGGCCACCGCCCTCAGCCTGCGCGGAACGCCCTATCGCAACGGCGGCTCCGACCCGAACGGCTTCGACTGTTCCGGCTTCACGCAGTGGGTCTTCGCGCAGGCGGGCACGCGGCTGCCGCGGGAAACCCGCGACCAGTTCGGGCTGGGCGACAAGGTGAACCGCGACGGGCTGCAGCCGGGCGACCTGATCTTCTTCAGGACCGAGGGCCGCCGCATTTCGCACGTCGGCATCTCGCTCGGCGACGACCGCTTCGTGCACGCGCCGAGTTCGCGCGGGGTGGTGCGCGTGGAGTCGATGGAACTGCCCTACTGGAAGCGGCGCTTCGCCGGCATCCGCCGTATCGTCGGGACCAACTGAGCGTCACGTCCCAGCATGCCTTCCTGCTGGAGCCGGCGGAAGGCGTCCGCCTAGCTCGAGGGCGTCCCGAGCTTCATGGACACGCACAGGGACATCGCCGTATCGATCACCATTTGCGTCGCCTGCCACAAGTGAAGGATCACGGCTGCAGGTCCGCCAGCACGCCCTCGTACTCGCGTTCGAGCAGTGGCCCGGCGTCACACCAGAAGTCGGCCGCATCGAGCCTGAAGCGATCGGCCGCGCCCGCCCGGCGCTCTGTCACCACCCGACCGTCCCGTGCCACGCGGTAGCGCAGCAGGCCGCCGGCCCGGCCGAGATCCACGAGGTCGACCCGGTCGGTGCCGAGCGCAAGCACCAGCACCTCCCGGAGCCGCTCCACGTCCATCGCCGATGTCCCGGCGTAGGCGAAGTCCCAGTCCGACGCCGCGTGGGCATCGCCTCGCGCGCGGGAGCCGAAGAGCAGCAGGTGGCTCGGCTTGGGTCAGGCAGCCACGACCGCGTGCTTCAGCGGGAAGCGGCGTGAGGTGTCGAGCGTGAACTCGCGGATGTGGAGGTCGGCCTCGGTGAACGCTTCGCGGCGCCGGCTGGACCGCCACGGCTGCACGTCGACCCCGGCCATCGCCGGATCGCAGGGTGGCTGCACGGCCAGCCGCTCGAGGTAGCGCTGCGGATAGGACGGGAAGCTGCGGAAGCTGGTGCCCACCAGGCCGCGGTGGCGGGCCACGAGCGACGCAAAGTCGTCGCGCAGGAAGTCGTACACCGCCGGGTCTGGCTGGCTGTCGAGATATTCGGTGACCATCTGCGCCACCTGCTCGAAGAACTGCGGACCGTGGCAGTGCGCGGCGAAGGTGCCGTCCGAGCGCTCGATGCGGCGGATGCCGCGATGCTCGGGGTCGATGTGATACAGCTCGTGCACCACCGTGTCGAGCTTGGCAATCCAGGCGTCACTCGCCCGCCGGTAGAAGCGCTCCTTGCGCGAGCGGTCGAGCGACTGGTCGCAGAACCGGGGCAGCGAGAACGAGATGAGGTACTTCTTCTGCCGCCCGTCCACGGTGACGAGCGGCGAGCGGGTGACGAACCACTCCGACCGTCGGGTCACCTCCCCGGTGATCCGGTCGCGCCAGAAGTAGTAGCCGGGATCGCTCGGGGGCAGGCAGAGGCAGTGACAGGTGGCGAAGCACCCGTCCGTGTGCACGCGGCCGAAGCGTGCGAACACCAGCAGGTCGTCCATGTCGATGAACGAGAGTGCGGGTACGCGCGCGACGATGTCGCGCATGAGCTCCGTCAGCCTGTCGGTGTAGTTGATCATGCGCGAGCGCCTGACAACGGCGGATCCGAAATGGGTCCTATGCACGTTATCGTCGCCGCGAGAGAAGCGTCAAGCTGAGCAGACCCGTTGCGCCGAGCTATTTCTGCGCGCTTTCGCGATCTTCCGCTCCGCTCGAGTTCCGTTCCTCCGGTGCGTCCGCATCCTCGTCATCCACGGTGCGGCTGGCCTTGCTCGCGGCCGGTGCCGCGGCGCCGCCCCCCATGCGCCGCAGGATGATCTGCTGTCGCCGCAGGAGCCGGCGCGTGGGCTTCGCCGGGTTGAGCACGCGCGGGTTGATGATGGCGCCAGCCAGCAGCGCCGACTCCGACGGCCCGAGCGTTGAGGCCGACCTGCCGTAATAGGCCTGCGCCGCCGCCTCGATGCCGTAGATGCCGTCGCCCCACTCGATCAGGTTCAGGTAGAGCTCGAGAATCCGCGCCTTGGTCAGCTCCGCCTCGAGCCGCCGCGCAATCAGCAGCTCGCGGAACTTGCGCAGCGGGTTCTTCGACGGGGAGAGGTAGAGGTTCTTGGCCAGCTGCTGCGTGATGGTGCTGGCCCCGCGCGAGAACTCGCCCCGCGCCCAGTCCAGCTCGATCGACTTGCGCAGTTCGTAGTAGTCCACGCCGTCGTGCTGGTAGAACGCCGCGTCTTCGGCCACCAGCACTGCCCGGGTGAGCGAGGGCGAGATGCGCCGCAGCGGAATCCAGCGCTGCACGTGCTTCGGCGGCTTCCCGGCCGCCTCGGCCTCGCGCGCGCGCAGGTCGCTGAACGCGGTGGAGTTGGGGTTCTCCTTCGCGAGCGGGCGCACGTCGGGCAGCGTGAGGTAGGTGTACGCGACGCACGCAAACGCCACGGCCGCCACCGCCGCCGCCCACCGTCCGACCCGCCTGATCATCCCCTGTCCCTATCGGCTGCTGCGGCTGTCCGCGTCATTGCGACACGGTCGTGCGCCCCTGCCGCGCCATCGCGGCCTCGAGCGCCGAGGCCAGCAGCAGGATCAGCCGCGGCGACGAGCTGGCCCCCATCAGGCCGATGCGCCACAGCTTCCCGGCCAGCGGCCCGAGCCCGGCGCCGATCTCGATGTTGAACTCGTCCAGCAGGCACTTCCGCACCGCCGCATCGTCCACACCGTCGGGCACCTTCACGGCGTTCAGCGTCCACAGCCGCTCGCCGGCCGGCGGCAGCACGTCGAGCCCGAGCGGCGCCAGGGCGTCGAGGAACGCCAGGTGGTTGCGCTCGTGCCGCGCCCAGCGCGCCTCGAGCCCTTCCTCTTCCACGATGGCCAGCGCTTCGTCGATGGCGTAGACCAGCGTGGACGACATCGTGTGGTGATACTTGCGGCGCACCCAGTAGTCTTCGAGGAGCTGCAGGTCGAAGTAGAAGCTGCGGCAGGTGACGCGGCGTTCGAGCGCGCGGGGCCCGAACACCACCGGAGCCAGCCCCGAGGGCGCCCCCAGGCACTTCTGCGTGCAGCTGTAGGCGGCGTCGATGCCCCAGGCGCCCACCTCCAGTGGATGGCCGCCGAACGAGGTGACCGCGTCCACGATGACCAGCGCATCGTGCTCGCGCGCCACGGCCGCCAGCTCGCGCACAGGGTTCAGCACGCCGGTCGACGTTTCGGCGTGCACGATGGCGACGATGTCTACCGGCGTAACGGCAAGGGCCGCCTTCAGCGCCGCCGGATCGCAGGCGCGGCCCCACGGCACGTCGAGCCGGGTGACGGTGGCGCCGTAGCGCGTGCACATCTGCGCGAGGCGATCGCCGAAGTAGCCGGACACCACCACCAGCACGCGTTTGCCTGGCTCCACCAGGTTGGCCACCACCGTTTCCATGCCGGAGGTGCCGGTGCCCGAGATCGCGCAGGCGAACGAGCCCTCGGCCGCGCGGAACACGCGCAGCAGCCGCGCGCGCACGTCGTCGAGCAGCGCGAGCATCAGCGGATCGAGGTGGCTGAGGGTGGGAGCCGCCATGGCGCGCATCACGCGCGGGGCGGTGAGGCTCGGTCCGGGACCGAGCAGGATGCGATCGACGTCGGGCAGCAGGCTCATGCGACAGGTTCCTCGAAAGCGTGAAGGGCCACGCGAAGGGCCTCGACGGCAGCGTCGGGGGCGGGGGCAAGCGGCGGTCGGGGCCAGCCTGCGTCCACGCCGGTCAGGCGGAGCGCCGCCTTCAGGCCGGGCACACCGTACCCGGTCGAGATGAGCCGCGCAAGGGGGAGTACCTGACGCTGCAGCGCGCGGGCCTCGTCGAGCCGTCCGGTCCGGGCCAGTTCGTACAGCCGCACGCAGGCCTCGGGCAGCAGCGCCCCCAGGGCCAGGATGGCCCCTTTCACCCCCGCGCACAGCGCCGCGTGGAAGGTGGACGCCGAGCCGGCCAGCACGGCGAAGTCGGGCGGCGTCAGCGCCACCAGGTCCGCAATCTGCGCGATGTCGCTGCCCGACTCCTTGATGCCGACGATGTTCGGGTGGGTGGCGAGGCGGGCCACCGTCTCGGGCAGCAGGTTCACGCCGGTGGCCGCGGTGAAGTTGTAGAGGAGCACCGGCACGGGCGAGGCGTCGGCCACGGCGGTGTAGTGCCGTTCGAACGCGGGGCCGGTCATCTGGCCCTTGAAGAAGCAGGGGGTGCGCACCAGCACCGCGTCGACGCCCAGGTTCGCGGCGCGGCGGGCGGCGGCCACGGCGGCGGCGGTGGACTCGCGGGCGGTGCCGGCCAGCAGCGTGCGCCCGGCCGGCACCAGCGCGCGGGTTTCCGCTATCACGCGGTCGGCCTCGTCGTCCGAGAGGTAGCCGGCCTCGCCGTTGGTGCCGAGCACCACGAAGCCGGTGAGCGGGCTGGCGAGCCAGTGCGGGAGCGCGCTGCGCAGTAGTGGCACACAAAGTGCGCCAGAGTCATCGAACGGAGTGGGAAGCGGGGCGAGCACGCCGGTGAGCTGCATGGCCCACATTGTATGGCGTGACTGCGGGAGGGGGCCCATTGTGCGGTAGGGGCCATTCCTCAGGGCGGAGACCGTTGGTACCGCAGCGATCGGATCGGGCGACCGGAAACGGACCAGGTGGCCAACAAGCTGCCCGCCGGAACACCGGCAGCGTTCCGGAGCGCACAGCGCAATCAGACCAAAAAACGCGGACTACTTACGAAACGAACAGCACCAGGCCAAGGCCTTGTCCGGCGCGTACTGACACGGGGCGCCTGCCACACCCGCATATAGGGCAACTAACGCGAGTGGCCGCAACACCTTAGGTGTGCTGCACACGACGTCACGGCGCGGTGGCACCGTGCGTGCCCTTACAGGGAGCTGTCGGTCACGTCTGCGACCTGAGTTCGGCAACCGGGTTATCGGTTGGCGCGCACGCGCGCTGCAGGGCGGGCGGAGACGGGGGCCGACGTCGCAACCCCTGATGTTTCCCTGGAGCGTTCCGATGTCTTCTCTTCGACTCGACAGGCGACTCGCGCTGGTTCTGGCGATGGCGGCCACGACCTGGCTGCCCACGTGGGCCGAGGCCGGCCCGCATCGCGCCAGGCTCGGATCGGATCTCGAGCAGAAGCTCTCGCGGGGAGAGCAGTCCATCGACGTCATTGCGCACGGCACGCGTGCGGAGGTCGACGCGCTGGCGCGGCGGTACAACCTGCGGGTGCGGCGGCACCTGAAGACCGGTGCGGTGCTGGGCGTCACGGCCGGGCAGCTCGATGCGCTGGCGCAGGATCCGGCGGTCGACCATCTCTCCTCCGATGCGGACGTGCATTCGAGCAGCCTGGCCACCGAGGCGATCGGGGCCGACCAGGCGTGGGCCGGCGCGGGCCGGCTCGACCCCGTGTCGGGCGCGGGCATTGGCGTGGCGCTGATCGACTCGGGCGTGGATCCGCGGCATGCGGCGCTGGCCGGGCGCGTGGTGGCCACGAAGGACTTCATCGGGGGCGACGGCTCCGACGCGTACGGGCACGGCACGCACGTGGGGGCGCTCATTGCCGGCGCGGCCGGCCAGGCGGCCGACACGGCGGCCTACCAGGGCGTGGCGCCCTCGGCGCGCATCGTCAACCTGCGGGTGCTGGACGGGCGCGGGGCGGGGCGCGTGAGCGACGTGGTGGACGCGATCGACTGGGCCATCGAGCACAAGCGGCAGTTCAACATCCGGATCATCAACCTTTCCCTCGGTGCGCCGGTGCTGCAGTCGTACAAGGACGACCCGTTGTGCGAGGCGGTGGAACGAGCGGTGTCGGCCGGCATCGTCGTCGTGGCGGCGGCGGGCAACTACGGGGTGACGAAGGACGGGCAGTTGATTTTCGGGGGCATCACGTCGCCCGGCAACGACCCGGCGGCGCTGACCGTGGGTGCGGTGGACATGCAGGGCACCGTGCAGCGGTCGGACGATGCGGTGGCGAAGTACAGCTCGAAGGGCCCGACGCTGTTCGACCTGGTGCTGAAGCCGGACCTGATGGCGCCGGGCAGCCGGCTGGCGTCGGCGGAAGCCGAGGGATCGTACCTGGCCACGACGTATCCGGAGCGGCACGTGGCGGGGAGCGGCAGCGACGCCTACATTGCGCTGTCGGGCACGAGCATGGCGGCGGGGGTGACGAGCGGCGCGGTGGCGCTGCTGCTGGACGGACGACCGTCACTCTCGCCATCCAGCGTGAAAGCAACCCTGCAGCTGTCATCAGCGCGAACGGAGAAGTCAGGGCTGCTGGAGACGGGTGCAGGCCACCTCAATCTCATTGGCGCCATGCTAATCGTCTCTCCGCCCGAGAAGATGGGGCAAACCTCGAACCGCGTGCTGATTGGAGCCGAGGAAGTCACACCATTCGGCTTGACCACATCAAAGCCGGGCGTCCAAGAACTTGGTCTGGGCCGATTGCTGAGGACTGCCAGCTGGAGTAATCCGAGCGGTCAGCTCATCATCTGGGGCAACTCCATCGTCTGGGGCAACTCCATCATCTGGGGCAACTCCATCATCTGGGGCAACTCCATCGTCTGGGGCAACTCCATCGTCTGGGGCAACTCCATCGTCTGGGGCAACTCCATCGTCTGGGGCAACTCCATCGTCTGGGGCAACTCCATCGTCTGGGGCAACTTCGCAGACTCTATCGTGTGGGGAAATCATTCCGAATCAATAATTTGGGGGAACGCGGCCGAATCTATCGTGTGGGGCAACCTCTCGGGTGTGCTGCCGGGGTCCAGCTGGGCGTCCGGAGCCGCGGACTCAATTGTCTGGGGCAACTGATGTCTTTTCGGACCCCGCAAGTCAGGCTCGATTCAAGGGAGGAGCCAATGATTATCGTTTGGGACTAGATCGACCGATAACTACCTGCGGGAATGGTGTCCTCCCCGGTACTACCCAAAAACGGTCGGTTGTTTATAGCGGCCGTAATCACTCTTGGATTCCTGGTGATTGCGCGGTCGCTGCACGGCCTTGCCTCGCAACCCGTTGGATTTCAGTGGTTTCTGCTGGCTGCTCTCACATTGGTGAGTGGGTCAGCCACAGTGAAACTGCCTTCGGTTCCGGCATCGATTTCGATCTCCGAAACGTTTGTCTTCGCGGCGGTTCTGCTCTACGGACCCTCGGCCGGGACATTGATTGTCGCGCTGGACGGCCTGGTCGCTTCGTTCTGGATCTCGAAGCGGCATCAAGAAGCGTACAGAGCACTGTTCAACATGTCCGCGCCTGCGCTGTCAGCGTGGGCGGCTTCCGAGTTGTTCTTCCAATTGGCGCAGGTTCGCCCCCTCGTCTTTGAACCAGCCCCTCTGAATCAGATCCTTCCGGCACTGCTGGTCTTTGCCATCACGTACTTCGGACTTAATAGCTGGTTGATCGCGGTCGCGATATCAATAGAGAAGCAGACGTCGCCTCGCAAGGTTTGGATGGACAACTTCGTATGGTTGTCACTTAACTACTTCTGTGGCGCCTCAGTCGCAGTGCTACTGGTGACCGGAACTCGGCAGATAGACCTCAGGTTCGTGGGAGTAATTGTTCCACTTCTGCTGGTTCTGTATTTCACCTTCAAGACGTCCATGGACCGCGTGGAAGATGCGCACCGTCACGTTGAAAAGGTCAACCGCCTGTATCTCTCAACGATTGAGACTCTCGCAATGGCTGTGGATGCGAAAGATCAGGTGACTCACGGACACATACGCCGCGTTCAAAGGTACGCTGTCGGCTTGGCAAAAGCGTTAGGAGTAGAGGACGAGGCGTTATTGAAAGCGATCGAGGCGGCCGCACTGCTCCACGACATGGGGAAGATTGCGGTACCTGAGTACATCCTGAACAAGCCGGGGCGACTGACTGCCGCCGAGTTTGAGAAGATGAAGCTACACGCCAGCGTGGGAGCCGAGATACTTTCTGCCATCGATTTCCCTTACCCCGTCGTGCCGATTGTTCGCCACCACCACGAGTCCTGGGATGGGTCCGGCTACCCAGACGGTCTGCAGGGAACCGAGATACCGATCGGAGCCAGAATTTTGTCGGTTGTGGACTGCTTCGACGCGTTGACCTCCGATCGACCTTACCGTCGCAGGCTCTCAGACGAAGATGCCCTCGAGATCCTGAACGATCGAAAAGGGGGGATGTACGATCCGTGGGTAGTCAAAACATTTGAACGGATCTACAAGTCGCTCGACGTCGCGGCTTCGGAGCAGGATGAGGCAAGCGCTCAAATACAGGCTGTGATAGAGGACATACAGGAACCGCCGCGCCATGAATCCGGCATGTCACAGGTTGCTCGATCTGGGCTAATTGCCCTTGAGTGTGAGGCCTTGGTAGTGCGATTGCGCCCCAGACTCGGTGCCACTGTGGCCGTCTTTTTTCGGCACGACCATTCAAAGGATGAACTTGTTTGTCAGCACGTCGCTGGCATGAAAGTCGACCGACTCTCCGGAAGTCGAATTGGGGTCGGCGAGCGGATGAGCGGATGGGTCGCTGCTAATCGGCGGAGCATCGCCAATTCGGACCCGGCTCTCGATTTCGGCGATCTCACGGCTTCGCTAAAACCGCCCTTGCGTTTCGGTCTGATCGTTCCGGTGGAGAACGGCGATGAGCTTGTCGGCGTTGTCTCCTTCTACGGCCCCGAAGCGTTCACCAAGGAGCATGAACGGCTCTGCAGAGAGTTCGTGGCGGACATAGTTCGCTTCAAGGACCCTGGACCGCCACTTCGACTGAATCTCCAAGCGGCGAGTTGATGCGAAGCCGATGAAGGTGGGTTCCAGTCACAGCGGCGAGGCCGCTGCCAGGACCGTCTCTTCGATTCATAAGAGGTCGCTACCGTGTCCTGAACTGAGCGTTCCGCAGCGCAGCCAGAGTTCGCGCGGACGGACGACATATACTCCAGACACACCCCGCGCCCGGCCGCCATCCCTGCGGGCGCCTACTGAGGACCCCATGCCCGCACGCCGCCAGGCCGCCGCGCTCACGCTGCTCCTCGCGCTCCGGCTCGCTGCCCCCGGCCCCGCCGCCGCACAGTCCGCAGCCGACACCGCGTTCCCGCTCCTCAACTCGCCCGAGCGCGCCGCCGCCCTCGTGCGCGCCGCGGAGGAACGGCTGCCCTACGTGCCGGGCGAGGTGCTCGTCCGCTTCCGCGACGGCACCTCCACGGTCGACCAGCAGCGCGCCCTCTCGGCCCTGCGCTCGCGCCCCGATGCCGCCACCCTGAAGTGGTTCGGCGACGTGGCCCTGCTCTCCGACCCGACGGAAGACAACGCCGCCCTCCTGGCCGAACGCCTGACCCGCCAGCCCGAGGTGGCCTACGCCGAGCCGAACGCCCTCTACCGCCTCCACACCACGCCCAACGACCCGTCGTTCACCACCCGCCAGTGGAACTTCACCGCCATTGGCGTCGACCGCGCCTGGGACATCAACCCTGGCGCCACCAGCAGCACCATCGTTGCCGTGGTCGACTCGGGCGTGACCACGGTGAACGGCAGCTACACGATGCAGACCTGGGACGGGCGCGCCATCCGCGCCGTGTCCATCCCCTACCGCATCAGCCCCGACCTGTCGCGATCGCGCCTGCTCGACGGCAGGGACTTCGTCTTCTGGGGCGGCCCCGTGCTGGACATGAGCGGCCACGGCACCCACGTGGCGTCCACCGTGGGCCAGGACACCAACAACCAGGTCGCCGGCGCGGGCATCGCCTACAACGCCATGCTGATGCCGCTCAAGGCGTGCCTGGGCTACTGGGACATCCAGTTCACCGTGTCGGCCCAGGGCACCCCCGGCTACGTGCCCCCGGGCGCCGGCGGCTGCAGCACCAGCGCCGTGGCCCAGGCCGTGCGCTACGCGGCCGACAACGGCGCCGCCGTGATCAACCTGAGCCTGGGCGGTCCCACCCCGTCGCTCACCCTGCGCGACGCCCTGCGCTACGCCACCGAGCGCGGCGCGGTGGTGGCCATCTCGATGGGCAACGAGTTCGACGAGGGGAACCCCACCGAGTACCCGGCGGCCTACGCCGCCGAGATGGACGGCGTGATCTCGGTGGGCGCCGTGGGCCGCTCGCTGAAGCGCGCCTACTACTCGAACACCGGCACGCACACCGAGATCGTGGCCCCCGGCGGCGACGCGCGCGACGGCGGCCTCAACGGCCTCATCTGGCAGGCCACGATCGACCCGCTCGACTCCGACGAGTTCAGCGTGATCATCCCCCGCTTCGATCGCTACGTGGAAGAGCCCGAACAAGGCACGTCGATGGCCGCGCCGCACGTGGCCGGCATTGCCGCCCTGGTCTACAGCCAGGGGGTGAAGAACCCGGCCGCCATCGAGAAGCTGCTCGAGGCCACCGCCCAGGACCTGGGCACCGCCGGCAAGGACAACGACTATGGCTACGGCCTCATCCAGCCGCGCACGGCCCTCCGTGGCTTCGGCGTGGCACGGTGACGTGATGGCCACGACACACTCCGCCCGGCGCCACCTCCTGCGCACCGTCACGCTGGCCGCCCTGCTCGTCGTCTGCCTGGCCGCCAGCGCCCTCGCACAGGCCACCGTGCGCGTCACCTCCGACCGCACCACGGTCTGGAACCCGGGCTTCACCACGGTGGCCACGCTGGTGAACGCCGGCACCGTGCTCGAAGTGGTGGGCCGCGACGGCACCTGGTACGAGGTGGTGCTGCCCGGCCCGAGCTGGCAGCCCCGCACCACCGGCTTCATTGCCGTGTCGCGCGTGGAAGTGGCCTCGGGCACTCCGCCCGTCGAGGGCGCATCGGCCGCCGGCGGTGCCGGCGCACCGGCAGGCGACCCGCGCCGCCGGCAGCGCGCACGCCAGGGCCAGGCCGCAGGCGCACGACGCCCCAACGCACCGGGGCCGGTGCCCGCGCTCCGCGTGTTCGGCGAAGCCGGCTACGGCCAGTTCACCGCGAAAGACACGTTCAACGCCGTGTTCGGCTCGCCCGGTGGCCCGTGGTTTGGCGGCGGCGCGGTGTACACGCTGCGCTCCGGCCTGTTCCTGCAGGGGGGCGTGGAGCACTTCCGCGCCACGGGTGAACGGGTGTTCGTCAGCAGCGGCACGGTGTACCCGCTGGGCATCGAAGACCGCATCGCCATCACGCCGCTGATGGCCGTTGCCGGCGTCCGTACGCGCGACAGCCGGCTCGCCGCCTACGCCGGAGGGGGCGCGGGCGTGTACCTGCTGCGCGAAACGTCCGACTTCGCCGACGAGGCCGACAACGTGAAAGAGAACCACCCGGCGTACCGCGCGTTCGCCGGCGTGGAGTGGCGGCTCGCGCGCAGCACGGCGGCCGCCGTGGAAGTGCAGTACACCACCGTGCCCGACGCCCTCACCGCCGGTGCCGCAGCCGCATTCGGCGAGAAGGACCTGGGCGGCGTGGTGGTGAAGGCGAAGCTGTTGTTCGGAAGGTAAGACCGGTCTCGCCGAAGCCCGACGGGCGAAGGCGGATCAGCGGATTGAGGCGTTCTGCCAGCGATTGTCCGCGCCCGTGCAGCCGATTTCGGTGTGACGGTACGCGCGGGCAAAACCGTCGCCCGCCTCCGCTCGCGGCCGTGCCTCGGACACGAACTCGCTGTACTTGATCGCGCGCACACCCCTGGCGTCTATACCGAACGGTGTGGAGCGCAGGCCCCCTTCGAGCGTCACCACGCAGTTGCGCCAGGGCGCGGCCGTGAGGTTCTCCACCCACACCGCATCCGTGTCGCTTCGCACCAGCAGCGTGAGCCGGTCGGGCGCGCGCGTCCCCGCGAGCCTCCGCCCCACATAGCCAGGCAGCCAGCCCAGCGCGAGGCAGAACAGGAACATGGCCGCCGCCACCATCGGCGGCGGAACCGGACCCCGGAAACGCACGCTCCCAATTACGGTCGCGCCGGTCCGTCTGTTTACGCCTGCGTGTCAGCCTCGGCGCTGGCCGCCATGGCCGCAGCCAATCGATCCGCTTCCGCGGCTGCGTGCGCCAGCACCTCGCGCTCGATCGACGCGAAGATCCCCACCAGATCGGGATTGAGCAGCCCGCGCGCTACATCCTTGGATAGCTCCTCGAACGCCCGGTCCGGAGACAGGGCCTCCCGGTACGGGCGCGTCGTGGTGATGGCGTCGTACTCGTCGACGATGGAGATGATCTGCGCGAGCAGCGGCACGGCATCGCCCTTCAACCCGTCGGGATAGCCGCTGCCATCGAGCCGCTCATGATGGCTGCGCACGATGGGACGCACGAGTTGGAGTGCGCGCAGGTCGCCGCACAGCCGGTCGCCAATCACGGTGTGCCGCTTGAGCTTCTCGTACTCGTCGTGGGTGAGCCCCGCGGGCTTGAACAGGATCGAGTCCGGCACGCCGATCTTCCCGACGTCGTGCAGGTAGCCGCCGCGGTGCAGCGCGGAGAGCTGTTCGTCCGACGCACCGAGCCGGTCGCCGATGAGGATGGAGTAGGCCGCGAGCCGCTGGCAGTGGCCCCGCGTATAGGGGTCGCGCGCCTCGACGGTGAGCGCCAGGCTGAGGATGACCGACTCGGCCGAGTCGAGCTCGTCCGTGTACCGCTTCAGCCGGATGAGCGACCGCACGCGCGCCTTCAGTTCCTGGCTGTCGAACGGCTTGCCCAGGAAGTCGTCGGCCCCGGCCTCGATGCCCGCAATGCGGTTCGCACGATCGGCCAGCCCCGTGATGAGGATGAACGGCACGAGCCGCGTGGCCGGGTTCTCCTTCACGCGCCGGCAGAACTCGAGGCCGTTCAGGTTCGGCATGTCGATGTCCGACACGATGAGGTCGGGCGGGTCGGACTCGACCATGCTCAGCGCGATCGAGCCGTCGGCCGCGGAGGCCACGGTATACCCCTCGGCACTGAGCATGCGCTCGAGCAGTGTGCGGTTCTGCGGCACGTCGTCCACGACGAGCAGGCGCGTCGAGTGACGCATCTCGGACAGGAACGAGGGGAAGAAAAGGCGCTGGGTCACGGGCTCCTGGTGCAGGCGACGGTCAGTGAGATCCGAGGGCCTCCCGCACGGCCGAGTCGAGCGCATCGGCGGTGAACGGCTTGCGAACCACCTGGAAGCGCCTGCGATCGTCGCCCGGCAGGGCGAACGCCTGTGCGTAACCCGAGACATACAATACTCGCATCTTGGGTCGCCACTCCACCATGCGCTGCGCCAGGTCGGGCCCGTTCAGGCTGGGCATGATGATGTCGCTCAGCAGCAGGTCGATCGGGCGCGGATGCGTCCGCGCAATCCCCAGCGCATCGTCCACGTCCCTGGCCACCAGCACCCGGTAGCCGCGCTGCGCGAGGAAGCGCGCCGCCACCTGCCGCACGCTCGGGTCGTCCTCGACGAGCAGCACGGTGGCCTCGCCCTCCAGCCCCTGTTCGGTCCGCGTTGGCTCAGCCGTGGAGGCCGCCTGCCACTCGGTGCGCGGCACGTGCAGGGTGACGGTGGTGCCCGCGCCCGGCGCGCTGTCCACGGTGAGGAAGCCGCCGCTCTGCTCGACGATGCCGTACACGGTGGAGAGGCCGAGGCCGGTGCCCTGCCCCACCGGCTTGGTGGTGAAGAAGGGTTCGAGGATGCGCGCCTGCAGTTCGGGCGGAATGCCGGTGCCGGTGTCGGTCACGCTCACGCGCACGAACTCGCCGCTCCGGCGCGGGCTGCCGGGCGGGCCGTCGGCCCCGAGCACCACGTTGCCCACGCTGAAGGTGAGGGTGCCCCCCTTCGGCATGGCGTCGCGTGCGTTCACGGCCAGGTTGATGAGCACCTGGTCGAACTGCCCGGCGTCGATGCACACCGGCCAGGTGCCGGCCTGCGGCGTGAAGGCAATGACGATGTGCTCGCCCACGAGCCGGCCGATCATGCGCAGCGAGCGCTCCACGGCCTGCGACAGGTCCGTCACCTGCGGTTCGCGCGGCTGGCGGCGGCTGAAGGCGAGCAGCTGGCGCGTGAGGCTGCCGGCGCGGTCGACGGCACCGAGAATCTCGCGCAGGTCGTCGGCCACGGCGCGGTCGGTGATGCGGGCCAGCGCCAGGTCGGCATAGCCGGAGATGGCGGTGAGCAGGTTGTTGAAGTCGTGTGCCACGCCGCCAGCCAGGCGTCCCACCGCCTCCATCTTCTGCGCCTGCAGCAGCTCCGCTTCGAGGCGGGCGCGCTCGGACACATCGCGGATGAGCGCGCACCCGTAGGTGTCGTGGCCGAAGGCCACGCGGGTGACGCGCACCTCGACCGGCAGCTTGACCCCGTCGGCGCGCACGAGGTCGGTCTTCAGCTCGATGCCGCCCGCGCGGACCATGTCGCGCCAGTGCGGCTCGAACCAGTTGCGCGTGCCACCCGGCACGAGGTCGAAGATCGATCGGCGGCACAGCTCGTCGCGGTCGAACCCGGTGAGCCGCGACGTCATCCGGTTCACGTAGAGGATGCGTCCGGCCGGCTCGAACCAGCACACGGCATCGGGGGCATGCTCGATGGCCACCCTGGCCAGTTCCGCCGCACGTTCCGCCTCGCGCTGGCTGGTCACGTCGCGCTGAATCGCCAGGTAGCCCACGGTCACGCCATATTCGACGATGGCGCTGGCGGTGGATTCGACGGTGAGGATGCGGCCCGAGCGGCTGCGGTTCACGTGCGTGGTGCGGAGCGACTCGCCCCGCGCGAGCGTGTCCCAGAAGGCGCGATAGAACTCCGCGCCCTGGCGATGGCTCTTCAGGATGCGCGGGGTGGCGCGCCCCACCACCTCCTCGGGGGCGTAGCCGTACACCGCGGTGAACTGCCGGTTCACGTAGGTGAAGACACCGGCGGTGTCGGTGAGGAAGACGATCTCGCCCGACGCATCCACGGCGTGGTGCAGCAGTGCAATGTGGGTGGACCGGCCTGGGGGTCTGTCGGCGTCGTGCGTGCCCATCGACGCTCCGATGGTACGACCGCTCCGCCGCCTCCGTTCACGTGGGTAGGACGGAGCCCGACCGGTGCTGCCCGATTTCCGTGCGGTCGTGTGTAAGAGTTGGCCCGCGGATCCTCATCCATTGCGAGGATCGGCCGAAGGGAGGCCCTACTGGACGATGCGGCCGCCGGTCATGAAGCGGCGGTAGTTGCGGTAGGTGTAGCTGGTGCGGACGCGGGGCGTGGGCGAGTTGCGGATCACCTGCACGGTTTCACGCGAGGCGGGAAGCATCACCGACTCGTCCGGGTCCTTGAACGTGACGCGCCGGTAGACGATGGAGGTGTCGACCCGTTCGACGGTGACTTCGAGCTGCTGGGTATGCAGGCGGCGGTCGGCCGGGATGGTGACGTCGTAGGCCACGGCGAGCGACTCGTCGAGGCGCAGCACGGCGTAGGTCTCGGCGTCGATCCAGGCGCGCCAGCGGCTGCTGCCAGGCTTGCCGAAGCGCGAGCAGTTCTCGTTGGTCTCGACAATGACCGGTCCCTTGTCGGTGTCGCGGATCTCGAGCAGGATGGCCGGGCGCTTGTTGCTCCGGCCGGTGCCGGTGACGCGGTAGGTGAACTGCGCGCGGTTCTCGGGAAGGAAGAGGCTCCCAAGGATCTCGGGCGAGATCGCCTGCGGGTCGAAGCACTTGTCCTGATCCTTCTCGCGCGGGGCGCGGCCGTTCACCGACACCGGTTCGCGGAGCACCTGCGGCGAGGAGATGCCGCCGCCGGGCGCCGGCTCCCACGAGATGCGGAGTTCGTTCTTGAGGATGCGCGGGGGGGCGGCGGCGCTGAGCAGGTCGCCATTGAGCTCCTGCACGCGCACCGTCTCGTCGGCGACGATGCTCTGCGCACGGGCGAAGTAGGCCTCGAGGTAGGCAGCGACGCGATCCAGCGTCGTGGCCACGTCCGGCAGCGGCGGCTTCTGCGCGAAGAGCCGCGGGGACGCGAGGCCAAGCACAAGCGCGGCGAGCAGCGCGAGGCGGCGCATGGCTTAACAGACTACACCGGCGCGTGCGCCGTGCAACCCCGCTTTCGTGCTTGATCCGGATGGGACCCGTCCCCATACTGGCACCATGCGCGGGCCTGGCGGCACCTCGTGGCGCGGCGCGTCCGGCACCCGGACGATGCGGAGAGCGCTCCTCGCGCTGGTGCTCTGCCTGCTGGCCGGCTCAGCCGCCTTCGCCCAGCGCATCTGGACCGGTGGCGGCCGGTTCTACCGCGAGCCACCCAAGTGGGTGAAGCAGTCGGACTTCGACGGCTCGTTCCTCTACTGCCGCGGCTTCTACAACATGGTCACCCGCGAGCCGGGCGGCCAGGGCTGGAGCACCGACTACCCCGGAGCGGACAACAACTTCTCCGTGCGGCTGGCCGAGCTGACGCGCATGTACGTCAGGATGGACGACAAGCGGCAGCCGAACTACGGCGTGGTCTCGCTCACCGATCCGCTGCTGTTCAAGTGCCCGGTGATCTTCATGACCGACGTGGGCACGCTGGAGTTCTCGGAGCAGGAGGTGCAGGCGCTGCGCGCCTACTTCCTGAAGGGGGGCTTCCTCTGGGTGGACGATTTCTGGGGCAGCTTCGCATGGGACCGCTGGTCGCAGCAGATTGCCCGGGTGCTGAACCCCGCGGAGTTCCCGATTGTGGAGGTGCCGCTCGAGCACCCGATCATGCACACGCTGTACGACGTGCGCGAGCACCTGCAGGTGCCCTCCATCCAGTTCTGGTACAGCAACGGCGGCTCGACCTCGGAGCGCGGGGCCGACAGCGCGCAGGTGCACTACCGGGGCATCCAGGACAAGGCCGGACGCCTGATGGTGTTCATGACGCACAACACCGACGTGTCGGACACCTGGGAGCGCGAGGGCGAGAGCCGCGAGTTCTTCGACCTCTTCTCACCGCGCGGCTACGCCATTGGCGTCAACGTCGTGCTGTACGCGATGACGCACTGAGCATTGCTGATTGAGGATTGCTGATTGCTGATTGGAAATGCAGTGGACCAACAGCAATCGGCAATCTGCAATCGGCAATCTGCAATTACTTGAGCGAGGCTGCGGCGATGGCGCCGAGGTCGTCCTTGCCGTGCCCGGCGGCAATGGCCTCGTCCATCCGCCCTGCGATCGCGGGCAGTGCCACGAGCGCCTCGCCTCCCGCCGCCTCGATCATCAGCCGGATGTCCTTGCGTGCCATGGTCAGCTCGAAGCTGGCACTGAAGTCGCCGTGCGCGATTTTCTGCGCGCGGCCGGAGAGTGCGGCGCCGGCGTTGAAGCGGGTGAACACACTCATCGCCTCCACCGGGTCAACGCCCAGGTTCTTCGCCATGGCAAGCACGTCGGCAATGCCGGCGGTCATGGCGAAGAGCATGGAGTTGCCGAAGATCTTCAGGGCTGCCGCCAGTTCGGGCCGTTCGCCGAGGTACCAGAGGTCGGCAGCCATGCCGGCCAGCGACGGCTGCACCCGCTCGAACAGCGCCTGCGGCCCGGACACCATCATGAGCCCCTTGGAGTCTTTCGCCATGGCGGGCCCCATGAAGACCGGCGCGTGCAGCAGCCGGAGCCCGCGAGCCGCGGCCGATTCGAGCCGCGCCTTCGTCCCGGCCGGCGACGTCGTGGTGTGATCGATGACGACGGTCCCCGTACGAACGTGCGGCGCCAGCCGATCGATCAGCCCATCCACCGCCGCATCGTCCGACAGGATGATGTGGACTTCGTCCGCGCCGGCGACGGCTTCTTCAGGCGTCGCCGCCACGCGCGCACCGAGCGGCGCCAGCGCCTCCGCCTTCGCGAGCGTGCGGTTCCAGACCGTGACCTGCAGGCCCCGCCTCAGCATCGATTCGATCATCCCGCTGCCGAGCAGCCCGGTTCCCAGAAACGCGATACGGCTCATTCAGACCTCACAGACAATGCGAATTGCTGATTGCTGATTGCTGACTTGAAATTCCGACTTCACTTCAGCAATTGCCAATTAGCGATTAGCAATGTTCACACCGTTTCCGCCGTCGTCTTCACCTCGGGAAACCGGTGCCCCACGCACAGGTCGTACACCCAGGCGCCGAGCACTGCGCCGACGCAGGGGGCGACGATCGGCACCCACCACCAGCCGTTGCCGGCGGTGAACACCTCGCCGCCCCACCCGGCCATGGCGGTGAACAGGCGCGGGCCGAAGTCGCGGGCCGGGTTGATGGCGTAGCCGGTGTTCCAGCCGAACGCGGCACCGATGGCGACCACCAGCAGGCCGACGAGCACGGGGGCCAGGCCGTTCGGAGCCGGCGAGTTGCGCGAGTCGGTGATGCCGAGGATGACCCCCATCAGCAGCGCCGCACCGAGCGTCTCGTTCAGGAAGCCGCTGCCGATGCCGAGGAACGCCTGCGGATAGGTGGCCCAGATGCCGGCGGTGCCGAGGTCGCCCGAGACGTGGCGTACGCCGCCGTCGAACGCGGTGAGCGCGTCGTGATAGGCGAGGAAGACGAGCAGCGACGCGACGAACGCGCCGGTCACCTGCGCCACGATGTAGGGCGCTGCCTTCCCCCACGGAAAGCGGCGGTGCACGGCCAGGGCCAGGGTGACCGCGGGGTTGAGGTGGGCGCCGGTGACGCCGGCCGCGACGTAGCACCCCATCATCACGCCGAGCCCCCAGCAGATGTTGATCGACAGCATCGATCCCGCCGACTGGCGGCTCAGTACCGTCTGCGCGACCACGCCGAGCCCGAACAGCAGCAGCACCATCGTGCCCAGGAACTCCGCGAGCATCTCGCGGACCACATCGCCTCGCATCCAGCCCTCCGCGTCGAAAAGGTGGCTCATTGTAGACTCTTCCGCCATGTCCTACATCCTCGCGCTCGACCAGGGCACCACCAGCTCCCGCGCCATCGTCTTCGATGCCGACGGCGCCATCAGGGCGCTGGCCCAGAAGGAGTTCACGCAGATCTTCCCGAAGGCGGGATGGGTGGAGCACGACCCGGCCGAGATCTGGGCCTCGCAGATCGGCGTGGCGATCGAGGCGCTCGGTCGCGCCGCGCTGAGCGCGACCGACATTGCGGCGATCGGCATCACGAACCAGCGCGAGACGACGGTGGTGTGGGACCGCGAGACGGGCGAGCCGGTCTACAACGCGATTGTCTGGCAGGACCGGCGAACGGCGGAGTTCTGCGAACGGCTCAAGGCCGACGGGGCTGGACCGCTGGTGCAGCGGAAGACCGGGCTGCTCATCGACGCCTACTTCTCGGCGAGCAAGATCCGCTGGATCCTCGATCACGTGGACGGCGCGCGCGCGAAGGCCGGGGCCGGACGGCTGGCGTTCGGCACCATCGACACATGGCTCATCTGGAAGCTGACCGGCGGTCGCGAGCACGTGACCGACGTGAGCAACGCCTCGCGGACGATGCTGTTCGACATCCACACGCTGGCGTGGGACGACGAGCTGCTGCGGCTGCTCGGGGTGCCGGCGTCGATGCTGCCGACGGTGAAGGCCTCGAGCGGTGTGTACGGAGAGACGTCCACCACGCTCGGCCTCGGTCAGGTGCCGATTGCCGGCGTGGCCGGCGACCAGCAGTCGGCGCTCTTCGGCCAGATGTGCCGGAGGCCCGGCATGTCGAAGAACACCTACGGCACCGGGTGCTTCCTGCTGCAGAACATCGGCACCACGCCAACCCCCTCGCGGAACCAGCTCGTGACCACCGTGGCGTGGCAGATCGACGGGCGGACCGAGTACGCGCTCGAGGGGAGCGTGTTCATCGGCGGTGCGGTGGTGCAGTGGCTGCGCGATGGTCTGGGGCTGATCCGCACGGCGGCAGAGGTCGAGGCGCTGGCGCTGTCCGTGCCGGACAACGGCGGCGTGTACCTGGTGCCGGCGTTTGCGGGGCTGGGCGCGCCCCACTGGGACCCGTATGCGCGCGGCACGATGACCGGCCTCACGCGCGGCACGACGGCGGGACACATTGCGCGGGCGGCGCTCGAGAGCATTGCCTTCCAGGTGGCCGACCTGCTGGATGCGATGGCGGCCGACTGCGGGATTGCGGCCACGGAACTGCGCGTGGACGGCGGCGCGGCAGCCAACGACACGCTGATGCAGATCCAGGCCGACCTCCTTGGTGTGCCGGTGGTGCGGCCCGCCGTCACCGAGACGACGGCGCTCGGCGCGGCCTACCTGGCGGGGCTGGGCGTCGGCTTCTGGCGGTCGGCGGACGAGCTGACCGGGCAGTGGCGGGTCGACCGGCGGTTCGAGCCGGCAATGCCGGCGAGCGCCGCGCGGGCGCTGCGGCAGCGCTGGTCGGCGGCCGTGGAACGGGCAAAAGCGTGGGAACCGGGATCCTCCGGCACCGGCCCGGCGTCCTGATGCTTCACGGAGTAAGATGCACGTCTCTGGATCAGGAGGAGCAATGAAAGCACTGGTGTTGGCAGTGGCGGTGATGGCCGGGCTGGCGGCTGTTCCCGCGGCGGCAGCGGATCTGAAGGTGGGCGACGTGGCGCCGGACTTCACGCTGCAGGCAACGGACGGGAAGACCTACAAGCTGTCGGACTTCCGCGGCAAGCAGGCGGTGGTGGTGGCCTGGTTCCCGAAGGCGTTCACGCAGGGCTGCACGATCGAGTGCAAGTCGCTCGCGGAGAACGGACACCTCATCAAGAAGTACGACGTGACCTACTTCATGGCGAGCGTCGACGCGATCGACGGTGAACAGGGCAACAAGGCGTTCGCCGAGGCGCACAAGGCCGACTTCCCGCTGCTGAGCGATCCGACGAAGGAGACCGCGAAGGCGTACGGCGTGCTCACCGAGCGCGGGTTCGCGAACCGCTGGACCTTCTACATCGGCAAGGACGGCAAGATTCAGGCGATCGACAAGGACGTGGCGAAGCGCCTGGCCACGTCGGCCGAGGACATGGCCGCGAAGCTCGGCGAGCTCAAGGTGCCGGCGAAGATGGCGCGGAAGTAGCTCCGTTCCGAAGTCAGAAGTTAGAACTCAGAACTCAGAAGTCAGCGCTGGAAAAGGCTGGCTTCTGGGTTCGAATCCCTGCCTCAATTCCTGCCTATCGGTTCCGTTCGGTCCTCCAGGTCTCCGCTCCCTGGGCAATCGAGGGTTCCGCCTCCGTAGCTCACCAGCTTGGCGAGGACGACCACGTCTTGGGCCATCCATGTTAACGTTTAGGCCTCTAACCTGTAATAGCGGAGCGCTTATTAAGCGTTCGCGAACAAGAGTCTGGACATGGAGCGAGGCAGCACCGGTCGTTACGAGGTGACCAAGGCGGGAGGCGAGGAGGTCCGAGCCTTCGTGCCGGCGCCCCTTCCTCCTGAGCCCGGGCTCGACCTCGGTGCTGCCCGGCAGCGTCTCCTCGAACGGGCGACACTCGCACTCGGACGATTGGACAGCATCTCGGCGATGTTGCCTGATCCCCATCTCTTCCTCTACGCCTACGTGCGCCGGGAGGCCGTCCTCTCCTCCCAGATCGAAGGGACGCAGTCGTCCCTGTCGGACCTGCTGCTTTTCGAGCTCGAGGAATCGCCGGGCGTGCCATTCGTCGATGTAGTGGAGGTCTCCAACTACGTCGCGGCACTCGAGCACGGCATGAGCCGGCTTCGGGAGGGCTTCCCCCTCTCAAATCGTCTCATTCGTGAGATGCACCAGAGGCTGCTGGCTGCCGGGCGGGGAGTGCGAGGGGCAGAGAAGGAGCCGGGGGAATTCAGGCGGACACAAAACTGGATCGGGGGCACGCGTCCCGGGAACGCCCACTTCGTACCGCCTCCGCCAGACCTCGTTCCCGACGTCATGGCGGAATTGGAAAAGGCGTATCACGACCCCTACGTTGGATACCCGGTTCTTGTCACGGCTGCCCTGACTCACGTGCAGTTCGAAACGATCCATCCTTTCCTGGATGGCAACGGCCGTCTCGGTCGTCTCCTCATCCCGTTGATCCTGCACAACGCCGGACTGCTGCAGGAGCCGCTGTTGTACTTGAGCCTGTACTTCAAGCAGCACCGGGATGAGTACTACCGCCTCCTGGACCGCGTGCGCGCGAAAGGCGATTGGGAAGCGTGGCTCGACTTCTTCCTCGAGGGCGTGGCCACCACCGCAACAGGGGCCGTCGACACGGCCCAACGCCTCGTTCGCTTGTACCGGGATGACACGGCACGGGTGCAATCACGCGGTCGCGCCTCAGGCACGCTGTTGCGGATCCTGGCCGCGCTCCACGACAGGCCGATCTTGAACCTGAACGACGTCGCTCGCCGCACCGGTCTGACCTTCACGACGGCAGCGAAGTCGATGGCCCATCTCGTCGAGTTGGGCATCGTTCGGGAACTGACCGGGAATCGACGCAATCGCGTGTTTGCGTACGACAAATACCTCGCCGTCCTCGCCGAGGGGACCGAACCGCTCTAGCCCCGGCGGAGGTACTGCATCGCACCCTTAAGTCGGCGGATCTCGATGCTGGCCAGGTGGAGGCCCTGGTCTGGGTCGCGGTGAAAGACGCAGACCTTGACTGGGACTGGGTCTTTCGTGACGCCAAGGTCGAGGATCTCCAGAACCGGCTTGGCTTCCTGGTGACCCTGCCCGGCGACTGGCGGAACAGGACCGTCCTGCGAAGGCCGTCGCGCTACTCACGCGGGTGGAGCAATTGCTGGAATACTCTCGCCTACAACGGGAGGACGCGTTTCGAGCCTCAATGACGGACGCGGAGCGGCGCTGGCTACGCCAACATCGACAGCCGGAAGCGAAGCACTGGAACCGTAGGCTTCCCGGTCACGCAGACAGTTCGTTCGGACTGTGCTGCGGATCGGGGCAGTGAACCGCGGCACCAGGACGAGCCCCGACATCGACATCGGTCAGCGTCCGGTGTTCCGACAGTAGGGGCGGTGCGGGAAGTCGCCCAGCCAAGTCAAGGCCGTCCAAGCACAACCGAATGAGCTTTCGGGGAGCCAGTTCCCGACGTCTCCAAATTGTCTCCACAACGAGCGTCGAACCGCGAGGACTCGGGTGGACGGCAGCGAACGAATGGGAGCGACGTACCGCCTGTGACTGAAGCGCTTACCGCCTGAAGTCGCGCGCCATCAGCACGTGAGAAAGACGCTCTCCTCTGATTTCGAATCCCTGCCTCCCAGCCCCAACCGGCCTGTCTCTCAACCTCACACCGTCGGCGCCGTCACAACCAGCGGGCCTTGCGAAAGCGGAAGACCAGGTAGCCGTCGATGGCCACCATGGCCAGCAGCGCCAGCGGATAACCAAACGGGGACCGCAGCTCGGGCATGTACTCGAAGTTCATGCCGTAGATGCCCGCCACCAGGGTCGGCACGGCGACGAGCGCCGCGTAGCTGGCGAGCCGCTTGGTCACCTCGTTCTCCTGGAGCGTGATGAGCGACAGGTTCACGGACACCGCCGTGGACACGGTTTCCCGCAGCTTGTCGGTGGCCTGCTGCAGCCGAAGCAGGTGGTCGTGAATGTCCCTGAAATACTCGTGTAGTCCGGCATAGCCGGCCGGCACCCGACCTCCATACAACTTGCCGGTCACTTCGAGCAGCGGCCCCGCGGCATGCTCCAGCGTCGCCACCTTGCGCTTCAACCCATAGAGCGCCTCGACCTGCGCCCGCGTGGTTTCCCCGCTGAAGATCCGGTCCTCGACCTGTTCGATCTCGTCGGCCAGGGCGTCGACCACCGGGAAGTAGCGATCCACGATGGCGTCCATCAGCGTGTAGAGCACGAAGGGCGGGCCGTGTCGGAGCAGGTCGGGCTCGAGTTCGGTGCGGCTGCGCACGTCGGCGAAGCCCTGGCGCGTGTGGCGCCGGACCGACACCACGAAGCGCGGCCCGACGAAGACGGCCACCTCGCCCTCGAGGAGCTCGGCCCCTTCGGCTTCCACCGTCCGCAGCACCACGAAAATCAGCGAGCCGTACTCCTCCAGCTTGGGCCGCTGGTGCCCGTTCAGCGCGTCCTGCACGGCCAGTTCGTGAAGGTCGAACTCCTGCTTGAGGAACTCGAGTTCCTCCACATCCGGCTCCCTCAGCGCCACCCAGATGAAACAGCCGTCGGCGGCGAGATGGGATCGGATCTGGTCAACCGGAATCTCGGCGATCTTCTCGCCCCGTCGATAGACCACGCAGTTGACGACCATGCCCGCCGAGTGTACTCCGCTTCCCCGCCCTCGCCGGGTGCAGCCATGCGTGCGACCTGCAGCGACCGGCACCGCGGGCCCTTGTCGCACCAGCCTGTCTCACATAGAGTCTTTCGAATCGTGAACCGGCCCTCTCCTTCCATCCATCTCCGGGCGTTGGCCCTGTCGGCAACGCTCGCCATCGGCACTCTTTCATCGACACCGGCCTTCGGCCAGGGCAACACGTCCTCGGTGGTCGTCAACGCCGGCAGGCTCGCCGCCGGCGGGGCGCCTCCGGTCATCGACGGCCGCGTGGACGAGGACGTATGGCGCGGCATTACGCCGCACACCACCTTCACGCAGCAGGATCCCCGGCTCGGGGAACCGGCGACCGAGCAGACCGAGGTGCGGCTGCTGTTCAGCCCCACGCACGTCTACGCCAGCTTCGTCTGCTTCGACGCCGACCCGTCGAAGATCATCGTGTCGCAGGCCAGGCGCGATGCCTCGCTCGCCGAAACCGAGTCGGTGATCGTGGTCTTCGACACGTTCAACGACAGCCAGAACGCCTTCGTCTTCGGCACCAACCCCCTTGGCATCGAGTACGACGGGCAGGTGGCGCGTGAAGGCCAGACGAGCGGCGTCACCTTCGGCGCCGGTGCGGCCAGCACGCAGCGCGGCAACATCAGCGCGTTCAACCCGAACTGGGACGGCGACTGGACGGTGCGCGCGCAAATCACCGAGCGCGGGTGGGAGGCGGAGATGGCCATCCCGCTCCGCACCCTGCGCTACTCGCCCGGTGAGGGGAAGACCTGGGGCTTCAACGTGATGCGGAACATCCGCCACAAGAACGAGCAGGTCTATCTCTCGGCCATTCCGCGCGGCTTCGACATCTACCGCATATCGCTCGCCGCGAAGGTGCCGGACCTGTCGCTGCCCACGCGCCGCGACGTCAAGTTCATCCCCTACGTGCTGGGCGCCTCGAACAAGGACTTCACGCGAGCCGCGGACCAGGTCGACAACCGGGCCGACATCGGCGGCGACCTCAAGTGGGGCGTGCGGCCGAGCCTGACGCTCGACGTCACGGCGAACACCGACTTCGCCCAGGTGGAGGCCGACGAGGAGCAGGTGAACCTGACGCGCTTCGACCTGTTCTTCCCCGAGAAGCGCCCCTTCTTCCTCGAGAACGCCACCACGTTCCAGTTCGGCCAGCCGCAGTCGGTCGACCTCTTCTTCTCGCGCCGCATCGGCCTCTCGGGTGCGGGCGGCACGCTGCTGCCGATCGACATCCTGGCCGGCTCGCGGCTGAGCGGCAAGGTGGGCGGCTCGTGGAACGTGGGCCTGCTGAACATCCAGACCCGGGACGCCAGCGACTTCAACGGCAACCAGATCGCCGCCGGCACGAACTTCAGCGTGGCACGCATCCAGAAGGAGATCGGCCGCTCGAGCTACGGCGCGATCTTCGTCGGCAAGTACGTGACGGGCGACACCACCGGCACGTCGTTCAACAAGTGGAACCGTGCGTACGGCGTCGACGCCAACTGGCAGCTCTCGGAAGGCCAGCGCGTGTCGGCGTACCTCGCGCGTACCGATACGCCCGAGCAGGCAGCGGCCGGCGGGCCGCAGGGGAGCGACTACTCGGGTCGCGCGTTCTACGACTTCAGGAACCGCGTGTGGCAGATCGGTGGCGGCTACACCCACGTGGGCAACAACTTCAATCCGGAGGTCGGCTTCCTGCCGCGGCGGGGCTACCGGCGTCCCGAGTACCGCATCTTCTTCCAGCCGCAGCCCTCGCGTCCGCGCTGGATCCGCCGCATCGCGCCGCATTCCTCGGGCAACGCGTTCTACGGGCTCGACGGACGCCTGCAGACCTCGTTCATCCACCTGCATCCGTTCGAGATCCAGCCGATGCGCGGCGGCCGATTCGGCTGGTTCTTCGACATCAACCAGGACAACCCGACGACGCCGTTCCAGGTCTACAACCGCGACGGCAACCGGGTCGTCATCCCGGTCGGCAACTACACGTGGACGCAGCACGCATTCGAGTACATGCACGACCCGAGCGCGGCGGTCACCTGGTCGGTGCGCCACCGGCGCGGTGAGTACTACAACGGCGACTTCAAGGCGCTCGAGCTCACCAGCGACTTCCGGTTCACGGCCCGCGTCACGGCCAGCGTGGGCTGGACGCGTCAGTCGGTGGCCCTTCCGGCCGGCTCGTTCACGGCCGATCTCGTGCCGGTGAAGACCACCTTCGCGTTCACGAACCTGGCGAGCCTGTCGGTGCTCGCGCAGTACAACGGGCAGACCGGGCAGTACTCGGCGAACGTGCGGCTCGCGCTGCTCCGGCGGTCGGGCACCGGGCTGTTCGTCGTCTACAACGACCGGCGGGACGTGCTCAGCTCGACGTCGTACGACACGGTGGGCCGGTCATTCGTCGTCAAGTTCACCCGCCTGTTCGATCTGTAGCGCACCATGTCCACGACCGTCACGATGTACGGGATCCGCAACTGCGACACGGTGAGGAAGGCGCGCGCCTGGCTCGACGAGCGGAAGGTGCGCTACACCTTCCACGACGTGAAGGTGGACGGTCTCGAACGTGCGCAGCTCGAAGCCTGGTGTCGGGCGCACGGGTGGCAGGTGCTGCTGAACCGGGCTGGCACCACGTTCAGGAATCTGCCCGCCGCGGTGAAGCACGACCTGTCGGAGCCAGCGGCCATCGCCCTGATACTCGAGCATCCAGCGATCATGAAGCGGCCGGTCCTCGACGCCGGCGGACGTTCGGTGGTCGGCTTCACGCCCGACCGCTACGAGGCATTCCTCGGCTGACAGCGACCCGGCGGCGCACCTCGCGCGGTGCTGTTACGGACGAGCCCCACTTCCCTCTCGCGGCACCTCGGCACGCGGCCGGTCCGGCCGGTCCGCCCATTGGCCGCACCAGGGGAACCGCTCGCTGCACTTCCCGGTCACTCGCCGCAGGGACGCCTCCTGACACCCTGAAACCGGACCATCATGCATGCCGCATGACGCCCCGTTCGCACCGGCGGAATTCCGGCAGCGCGGACGGGGTGGATGGAGGGCAGGCAATGAGCGGGCGAGCGTGGGCCATGCGCGTCGTGGCGCTGGCGGTGTGGGTGTGCGGCCTGGCGGCATCGGGCCTGGCGCAGGAATCGATCAACCAGGGCAGCGTCTCCGGGCGCGTGGTCGACGCGCAGGGGGCGGTGGTCCCCGGTGCGCTGGTGGGCGTGCGGCAGACCGAGACGAACCAGGCGGTGGAGGCGTCCACCGACGGCGACGGCCGCTTTCGCTTCCCCTACCTGAGGCTCGGCCCCTACGAGCTGACGGTGACGCTCCAGGGCTTCGAGACCGTCACCCGCACGCTGAACGTCTCGGCCGGATCAGCCTTCGAGTTGCCGATCACCATGCGGGTCGCCGGCGTGAGCGCCGCGGTCGACGTCGTGGCCCCGTCGCCCGTGATCGAGGCGGCCCGCAGCCAGATTGCCGGCACGATCCCGCAGGTGGAGGTGCAGAAGCTGCCGATGAACGGCCGCAACTTCCTCGACCTGGCGCTCCTCGTGCCGGGCGTCTCGCCGACCAACACGAACAGCACGCAGCTCTTCGCCGAGACGTCCGGCGTGGTCGGCCAGGGCATCTCCATCGCCAGCCAGCGCAACTTCTCCAACGGCTTCATCGTCGACGGGCTGTCGGCGAACGACGATGCGGCCGGCCTGAGCGGCATTCCGTTCGGTGTCGACGCCATCGAGCAGTTCCAGGTGGTGACCAGTGGCGGGCAGGCCGAACTGGGCCGTGCCCTCGGCGGCTACGTGAACGTCGTCACCCGCAGCGGCACCAACCGCGTGCACGGCACCGGATACGGGTTCTTCCGCGACGACAACTTCAATGGCAAGAACGCGCTGACCGGGACGAAGCTCCCCATGGACCAGCAGCAGTTCGGTGCCAGCGCGGGCGGGCCGCTCGTGCGGAACCGCACGTTCTACTTCGCAAACGTCGAACAGAAGCGTCTCGACCAGACCGGGCTGGTGACCATCACGCCGGCGAACGTGTCGATCATCAATGCCAGGCTGGACCAGGTGGGTTACCCGGGCCAGCGGATCTCGACCGGCATCTATCCGAATCCCGTGCACAGCCTGACGGGCCTGGGCAAGGTGGACCACCAGTTCAGCGGCGCCGACCAGCTGACCGTACGGTACGCCTACTACAAGGTCGGCTCGGACAATGCCCGCGGCGCCGGCCAGCTGAGCGCGCCCTCGGGCTCGACCGGCGTCGACAACATCGACCAGTCGCTGGCTGTCAGCAACGTGCTCACGCTCTCGACCAATACGGTCAACGAGACGCGCGTCCAGGTGGTTCGCGGCGACCTCGAGGCCTACTCGACCGATCTCGTCGGGCCGCAGGTGACGATCACCGGCGTGGCCACGTTCGGCACCTTCGGCAGCAGCCCGACCCGGCGCCAGAACACCATGGTGCAGGCGGTGAACAACATCTCGCACCGGGCGGGCGCGCACGCGCTGCGCGCGGGGGTCGACTTCCTCTACAACGACGACACGATCACCTTCCTCCGCTCCTTCCGCGGCGCCTACACCTTCTCGTCGATGGCGAACTTCCTGACCGGCAACTACGCCGGCTACGCGCAGACCTTCGGCAACCCGGTGGTGAACCAGAAGAACCCCAACGTGGGCGTCTTCGTGCAGGACGAGTGGCGGGCCGGCTCGCGGCTCACGATCAACGCCGGTGTCCGGTACGACCTCCAGTTCATGGAGACGATCAACACCGACACGAACAACGTGTCGCCGCGCCTCGGGTTCGCGTGGGCGCCGACCGGCTCCCAGGACATGGTGATTCGTGGCGGTGTCGGCATGTTCTTCGACCGGGTGCCGCTGCGCGCGACCGCGAACGCCCTCTTCGCCGCGGGCAACACGCTCGACCTGGCGCAACTGCGCCAGCCGCAGGTGACCGGCGTGCTCCCGGGGCAGACCGGTGCACCGGTCTTCCCGAATATCCTGTCCGATCGACTGGCGTCCACGGCCCTCGTCGCGATCCAGACGATGGACCGCAACCTGCAGAACGCCTATTCGAAGCAGGCCAATATCGAGATCGAGCGTGCCCTCGGCGGGAGCCGGGTGGTCAGCGTCGGCTACCAGTACTTCAAGGGCGAGAAGCTCCTGATGTCGATCAACCAGAACGTCGCGACCTGCGTGGCGTCGGGCAGCAACAATGGCTGCCGCCCGGTCTCGACCTACGCGAACAACAACGACTACCGTGGCGCCGGCGAGTCGAACTACCACGGGCTGCACATGACCTTCCTGCAGCGCCCGAGCACGTGGTCGTCGATCCGCGCCACCTACACGCTGTCGAAGTCCATGAACAACCTGGGTGAGGCCTTCTTCAGTGCCCCCGTCGATCCGACGGACCTGATGAAGGACTGGGGACGATCGGACAACGACCAGCGGCACCGCCTCGTCGTGAGCGGTTCCGTGCAGACGTCCACGGCGCCGGCGACGACGGCGTGGCAGCACCTGAGCCACGGCTTCCAGGTCAGCACGATGCTGCAGTACTACTCGGCACTGCCCTTCAACATCGTCTCCGGGGTGAACAGCCTGCAGGGGACCGCGGGGCGTCCGTTCGCGGACGGGTCGGTGGCAACGGCGAACTTCGACGTGCGCACGGCGAAGATGATCGGCCGCAACGCGGGGGTGGGGAACGACCTCTTCACCATGAGCCTGCGCGTCAGCCGGAGTTTCCAGCTTGGCGGGGGGCGTCGCATCGAGGGGATGCTCGAGGCGTTCAACCTGACGAACCGGGCCAACCCCGTTGCACGGAACAACAACTTCGGCACCGGCTCGTATCCGTCGTCCCCCCTGGCGTCCTTCAACCGGGTGACGGCGGTGGGTGATCCGCGCACACTGCAGCTCGGAGTGCGGGTCTCCTTCTAGGGCGCGTCGCACAGGTGGGCGGGCGGACTGCCCGGCCCACCCGTCGCCGCCGTCTACGTCGTCGGAATCGGCGGCGGCTCCACCACGGGGCCGCGCCCGCGGCGGAAGCGCATCAGCGCCACGGCCCCAAAGCCCACCGTCCATGCCAGGTACTCGATCACGAAGCCTGCGAGGCCCAGCGTGGCGCCGAGCGGGTAGAGGAACCCGCCGCCCAGGCTGGCGGCGCGCGACAGCAGCACGGGCAGCATCACCAGGCACACGCCGAGGATGGTGACGACGTAGGGGTTCTGCTCGGTCCAGCCGAGCCGGTTTGTGGCCACGCTGCCCACCTGGTGCGCGACGCCGGTGAAGCCGACGAGCGCCACGAGGGCAATGCCGAGGATGACGAACGGCAGCAGGAGGATGAGCGGGATGCCGACGATCGTCATCACGAGGACGACGATGGTGATGACGAGGAGGGGGAGGAAGAGGACCTGGGCGGCCAGCCCGACGGCACCGGACTTCACCGAATCGGTGGCGGCGACAGCCCCGGCACGCTGCACGTAGTCGCGGCCGAAGAGCACCACCAGCGCGGCGAAGAGGCACAGTACGGCGACGCGCACGAGCGTGCCGACGAAGGCGAAGGCCGAGCCGAGCATGGAGCGCCACCACATGCCCACGGGGTTGCGACGCCAGGTCCAGCCGCTGAGATCGAGGTTGCCGATGTTGACCTCCTGCGCCTTGCCGCGGACCTCGGCGCCGGGATCGCGCCTCAGCGGGCCGCCCACCGCGGTCACGTCGCCCTCGACCACTGCGGCGGGTCCGAGGGTGATGCCGCCGCCGACCGAGACAACGTCGCCCCGCACGTGCCCCTGCACGTCGACCCGGCCGCCGACCGCCACGACATCGCCCTCGATCCGTTCGTCGGCATCCACCAGGATGCTGCCGCCGATGCGCACGCGGTCGCCATTGCGCCGCTCGCGTACGCGAGGCGGTGGCGGCGGCAGCGGCGGCGCTTCCGGAGCGATCGATGGTGCGGCTGGCGCGGGGGGAGCAGCGGGAGCTGGGGGGGCGGGAGCAGCGGGCGTGGCGAAGAGGTCCCTTCGCGCGGCATCGGTGAGATAGGAGAGCTGGAGGACGGCGTCGGCGTCGGCGCCGAGCTTCGCGCGCAGCTCCGCGCCGGTGGCCGGCTGTCCATCGATGGCGATGGTGCCCCCGGTGATTTCAACGGAGCGGACGCCGCTGGCGGCACTGCGCGGCCTGAGCGCCACGCCGTCGCGCAGTGGCAGCACGTCGAAGCGGCGTTCCACCTCGCGCCTCAGCCCCTCGTCGCGGCGATCCTGCGCACCGGCGAGCCCGGTGCCGCACCACAGTGCGAGCGCCACGAGCACGCTCATCGTCCCCATTCGGGTCATCGTGAAGACTCCTCATCAGAACCGAGCAGCCGCTGCAGCCAGTAGAAGGCGAGCGCGCCCACCACCGCCATCCCGAGCAGCACGCCGGACGCCTCGCGCGTGGCCAGCGTGTCGCTCGCGGCGCGACCGATCGCGGACAGAATGGTCCACGGGTCGGCGCCCGAGCTCATCGCGGCCGCCAGCCACACGCACGCACTCACTGTCAGGGTCAGCGCACGGACCAGCGCACGGGTGAAGAGCGGCAGCAGCAGGTACATCACCGCCACGCTTCCCACGACCGTGACCAGACCGGCGCCGGCCCATCGCGCCGCGCGGGCCCCGGGGCCCGCCGACGGCTGTCGCCAGCCCATCTAGCTAGTTTTACGCGAATCGGGGGAGGGCGGTTCCGGCCCTACTTGATCGAGATGCCCGCGCCCATGCTGAGCAGGGTGGTTCGGGGACCGGTCGGCCGGCCCGGCAGCGGGGTGCTCGGATCGATGGCGTAGAAGCGGACATCGAAGCTGAACGCGAGGTGCTTCTTGATGAACCATCGGGCGCCCCCGCCGTAGTTGATCGTCTTCAGGTGCTCGACGTCCGGCGCCTGCGCGGCCTCGCCGTCGGGCACGACCGACCAGGTGGAGGTGCCGATGCCGCCGCTCAGGTAGCTCCACCCGTCACCGTCGCCGAAGTTGAACGAGATCTGCGGGGCCGCATGCGTGAACCGTTCGGTCACCGCGCGACCGAAGACGCCCGAGGCGATCTCCTGCTTCGCGAGGTGCGCACGCGACAGCGTGAGGTCGCCGCCCACCCCGAACGTGACCGCCTTCCAGCGGAGCAGGTAGAGGTGCGCGCCCGTGTGGAGGCCGAGTCCCCGTCCCGGCAGTTCCTGCACGAGCAGGCCGCGGCTGGCCGCCAGTTGCGGATCGTCGCCGGGAAACCCCGGCAGCGTACCGTGGACGTCAATCACGAACGGGCCGATCTTGGGCGGCGGTCCCTGTGCCTGCGTCGGCCTGGCAGCCAGCAGCACGCACGCGGACACGAGGACTGAGCAGAGTGTGCGCAACGGCCGATATTGTACCAGCGAGAGATCGGACAGAACTGTCGCTCCGTGCGATGGGGATTGTTTGACGCTTGTTCACTCCGTTAACTACGATGCAACCCACGCATGAATCGCTACGAGAAACTGCCGCCCCTGCCTGCACGCCTGGACAAACTCGACCAACTGGCCCTGGACCTCTGGTGGAGCTGGAACCCCGAAGGCCGTGAGGTCTTCCGGAGGCTCGACTACACCCTCTGGAGGGAGACCGCACACAACCCGGTGCGGATGCTGTCCCTCGTGGACCGCGAGCGGCTCGACGCCGCGGCCCGCAATCCCGAGTTCCTCGCCGCCTACGACCTGGCGATGTCGAGCCTCGAGGCGGCGCGTTCGGCCAGCAACACCTGGTGGGCCAACCGTCACCCGGACCTGCACGGCCGGTCGATCGCGTACTTCTCGGCGGAGTTCGCGCTGCACCAGTCGCTGCCGATCTATGCGGGCGGCCTCGGCGTGCTCGCCGGCGATCACTGCAAGGAGGCCAGCGACCTCGGCGTGCCGCTCATCGGCGTCGGGTTCATGTACCCGCAGGGCTACTTCCACCAGCACGTCTCCGCCGAGGGCTGGCAGGAGGAGAGCTACGAGCGGCTCAACTGGGCCGATGTGGCCATCGAGAAGGCCACCGCCACCGATGGCAGCCCGCTCATCACCGCGGTGCCGATCGGCGAGCGGACGGTGCTGGTGCAGGTCTGGCGCGTGCGCCTCGGCCGCGTGAAGCTCTACCTCCTCGACACCGACCTCGAGGAGAACGCCCCCTGGGATCGCGAACTCTCCGCGCGCCTCTACGGCGGCGACCGCGAGACGCGCATCCAGCAGGAGATCATCCTCGGCATCGGCGGCGTGCGCGCGCTGAAGGCGCTCGGCTCCGACCCTGGCGTGTTCCACCTGAACGAGGGCCACGCCGGCTTCGTCGTCCTGCAGCGCATCCGCGACCTCATCGAACAGGGCGCGAACTTCGACGATGCGCTCGAGCAGATCAGGCGGACGACGATCTTCACGACGCACACGCCCGTGCCGGCCGGCCACGACGCCTTCCCGTTCTGGATGGTGGAGAAGCACCTGGCAGGAGCCTGGGGCACGCTCGGCTCGCATCGCGACCGGTTCCTCGCGCTCGGCTCCTACGACAACGGCGGCGGCACGCAGTTCAACATGACCGCGCTCGCTCTGCGGTCGGCCGGCGCCACCAATGCCGTGAGCGAACTGCACGGCAAGGTCACCCGCTCCATGTGGTCGCCCATGTGGCCCGGGCGCCACGAGGACGAGGTTCCGGTGAAGTACGTGACCAACGGCGTGCACGTGCCGACCTGGATCGCGTCCGACCTCGCCGATCTGTTCGCGAAGCACCTGGGCGCCGACTGGCTCGATCGCCAGGACGACCCCGCGCAGTGGGACGCCGTGCTGCAGATTCCCGACGAGGAACTGTGGGCGGTGCGCTCGTCGCTGCGGCGGTACCTCTTCACGTTCGTGCGCGAGCGCGCACGCCAGCGGTGGGCTGTCGAGCGGGTCGGCACGCCGCGCGTGGTGGCAGCCGGCACCCTGCTCGAACCCGAGGCGCTCACCATCGGCTTCGCGCGCCGGTTCACGGGCTACAAGCGTCCCGAGCTGATCTTCCACGACCCGGAGCGGCTTGCGCGCATCCTGTCGTCGCGCGAGCGGCCCGTGCAGATCGTGTTCGCCGGCAAGTCGCACCCGGCCGACGAGACCGGCAAGCACCATCTCCAGCGGGTCTACCGACGCGCCCTCGACCCGATGTTCGGTGGCCGCATCGCGTTCGTGGACGACTACGACCTGCACGTCGCCCACTTCCTGGTGCAGGGCTGCGACGTGTGGCTCAACAACCCGAGGAAGCCGCTCGAGGCGAGCGGCACGAGCGGGATGAAGGCGGCGGTGAACGGCGTGCCGCACCTGAGCATCGGCGATGGCTGGTGGGCCGAGGGATACAACAGCCGCAACGGCTGGCTCATCGACGGCGGACTGCCGTACGACAACCACGAGGCGGTCGACGCCGCGGACGCCGCGGCCCTCTACCGCCTGCTCGAGGAAGAGATCGTGCCCACCTACTACGACCGCGACGAGCGCGGCATCCCCCACCGCTGGCTCGCCATCGTCAAGGAATCGATCCGGACGGTGGCTCCGCGGTTCTCGGCGCGGCGCATGGTGAAGGAGTACGTCGAGAGGATGTACGCACCGGCCCTCGCGCAGCGGATGGACGTGGGGCGCTGATCGGGAGGACTCCGGCCGCCCGGCTGGGGTCTGCGGCCGAGCCCGCCGTCCGGACGGGACCGGGGGTGGCGAACGGTCCCGGCCCGCAGGGCGGTCCGGGCGATTCGAAGTGGTAGACTGAACCGATGCCACGCAAGACGGTCGCCAAGGCGCGTTGTGCGCTGTGCGGCGCGAAGGACGTCTCCGAGCCCCGCGGCGAGGAGAAGTACTGCAGGGACTGCTGGGACAAGAAGATCGCCGTCGAGGAGATCGTTGCGCGGGAGTTCGCCCTCAAGCGATATATCCGCGCCCACAGCGCCGAGAAGTACCTGATCTATCACTCCACGCTGAAGCGGCCCTGCGGCCAGCTGATCGTGGTGGACGACGGGTACGACCTGTTCCTGACGCTGATGCTCTACCCGAACTTCGGCTGGGACGACCCGGCCTATCACCTCGAGGGTGACCCGGAGGGCCGGCTGTTCTCGGAACTGCTGGTCGACGTCGTGGCTGCCGAGGTGATCGAGCCCTGGGGCGGGGGCAAGTGGCACATGGAAATCGTCCGCACCGTGAATCCCGAACCGGAAGACTGGAACGGGGAAATGTAAGTGAAGACTGCTGTATAATCACCGCCTCGAATTTTTCTGACCGACGACTTTTCTGGAGGATCGATATGAATCGCGTGCATTTTGCCGTCGCCGCGACGCTCATCAGCACCACGATGTTTGCCGGCGCCGTGGTCGCGGCTCAGTCCACGCAGCTCACGCCTGTGCTGGCTGGCAAGAAGATCGTCCCGCCCTTCAAGGGTGAGGCGACCATCGACATCTTGCAGCCGGTGACCAAGCCGATCCCGGGCAAGAGCCTGGTGCAGACGACGATCAAGGTGAAGAACACCACCCCGGGCCCGATCGCGCGGCTCATGGTGGCCGAGACCTGGTACGACGGTGCGGGCGCCATCGTGGCGGGCGGCCGCGGCGTGGTCAACGGATTCCTCCAGCCCGGAGAGGTCCAGACGATCACCATCGACACGCCGTACAGCGCGAAGATGAAGTCGAACAACTGGAACTTCACCCATGCCAACGGCACCGTCAAGCCGACCAAGGTGAAGTCGCTGGACGACCCGGCCGCCGCCGAGAAGAAGTAACGTCGTCCTCCAGGAACACAAAGGGCCGGAGCGCCACTGGCGCCCCGGCCCTTTGCTTTTGTCCCGTCCTGCTCGCCGCCCGGATCAGCCCCAGGCCAGCATCTTCCCGATGAGCGAACGCTTCCGCGTGATCACGCGGTTGCGGCCCTTCTTCTTCGCTTCGTAGAGCGCCTCGTCCGCCCGCTTCACCATGGTTTCGGCCGTCTCCTCGGAGTCGAGATCGACCAGGCCGCAGCTGACGGTGAAGTGCACCTGCTCCTTCCGCGTGATGACGTCGTACTCGTAGGTGCTGTTGGCGATGTCGAGCAGCAGCTTCTTCATGCGCCCTTCGACCTCCGTTGCCGAGGCGCCTGGCAGGAGGATGGCGAACTCCTCACCGCCGTAGCGGCAGACCACGTCGGTCTGGCGGACCCCCTTCGCGAGCGCCTGCGCCACGCAGAGCAGCACGCGGTCGCCGATCGGGTGCCCGTGCGTGTCGTTGATCTTCTTGAAGTGATCCACGTCGATCATGGCGAGGGAGAGCGACGTGCCCGAGTCCTTCGCCTTGGACACGAGGCGCGCGAGCGAGCCCTCGAACTGGCGCCGGTTGCCAACCTTCGTGAGCGGATCGATGGTCGCCTCGACCTCCATCTCCGACAGCTTGCGCTGCAGCGTCTCGACGCGCGCGGTGAGCTGCGTGTAGGCCTCCTCGTCCTTCTTCTGCTTCTCGGCGACCGACCGACGGAGGTTGCCGACCTCGTCTGACATCCGCTTGCGCAGTTCCCGGATGTCGTCGAGCTGTGCGATGCGGGTGAACCGGTCGGTGCTCGCCATCACCTGCTCGTTGAACTCGGCGGAGTTGCCGACCGAGAGCTTCGCCGCGTCGCGCAGGATGCTGATGACCTCAGTCAGCTCCTTCTCGCGTTCCGCGTAGTAGCTGCGCGAGCCTTCAAGGTAGCTCCGGCACAGCCGGATACAGGCGTCGGTCACCTGCGGCAGTTCCGCACGGCGGCGGGGATCGTGCAGCGCGGCCCGGTACTCCTTGATCCGGTTCTGGAACTCCTCACGGTCGGCCGGATCCGACTCGGGCGCCAGCTGCTGGAGCACCTCCATCAGGCGATCGAGGAACACCGCGAACATGTCCGCGCGCTTGTCGACGAACGGCTCCACGCTGGCCGGTGCGGCCACTGCGGCCGGCGCGGCCGATGCCACCGGCGCCGTCGGCGCCGCAGGTCCTGCCGCCGCCGGTGGCGGGTCGGCTGCCTGTGGTTTGCGTAATCCAAGTTCCGTGAGGTCTGCCATATCGTGTCGATGCGGGTTATCAGTGGACAGGAGCGTCTTCACTGTCCGTTATCGGCCTGCGTACCTCAGCCTTTAGCCTACAAGCGGCACACCACAGGGACGATCAGGAGGAATCGCGCATCGGTGGCTGCGCCATGCAGCCAACGGGTCGGGCGGGAGAGGAATGGCGGGCGAACTCGGGGCGGAATCGAGGAGGACCGGACCGTCCGGTCCTCCTCGGGACGGTCAGGGCTGCTGGCCGCGCATGGCCGGCACGACACGGAACTGCACCTGGCGGCTGGTCGCATTGTCGTTGCCCAGGCGCGACTTCGCCTCCACGTTGAGCACGTAGAGGCCGGGCGGGACGTCTCCCAGCGGCACGCGGGTGGTGTAGCCGTAGCCGCCCTTCGCCCCGCCGAGCTCACTCGAATCGCGCTCGTCTTCCACCGTGAAGACCGCCTTGCCCTCGTCGGTGAGCACCGTGGTGACGATGTCCACCTTGTGGGGGGCCTTGCCGGAGTTGTCGTAGATCTCGGCGAAGACGGCGAGTTCGTCGTTCTGCGGGAACACCCGCAGGCCGACCGGCGGCGCCGGCAGCACCGCCTTGAGCTGGTCGTCGGGCTTGGCCGTCATCATCGTCGACCCGGCCATCGAGGTCAGCGCGACGCCGCTCATGGCCATCTTTGCCTTGTAGAAGTCGGGCACCTCGAGGTCGTAGATCACCGACCCCATCAGGTTCTTGAGCGTGTCGCGCGCGGCGGCGCGGAGCTGGTAGCGGCCCGGGGGCAGGTCGACCCGGTTCAGCACGCGGACACCGCTCTGCTCGACCCGCGCCTTCGTCTCGGGGCGAAGGTTGAGCGTGAGCGCGTTGTTGCTCGCGCCGTAGATCTTCGCCTTGTTGTCGACCGCCATGAACGAGATGTCGACCTTGCTGTTCTCGCCGAGGCTCAGGTCGCGCCCGCTCAACTCGATGCCGATCAGCACCGAGGCGTTCGGCTGGGGCCCCTTGAACGGGGCGGCGAAGAGCCGCATGGTGAGGCCGCTCACCTGGAGCGGGCTGTTGATGGCCTCGAACAGCTCGGGCGACATGCCACCGGTCTTCGTGTTCCGCGTTTGTGGCTTGCCCCGGGGCGCGGCATAGCCACGGCGTGCGCGCACCGTGAGGCCCGGCCGGTTCACCTTCACCTCGATGCGGTGGAACTTGCCGTCGTTCTTGGGGTTCGGCGGGTAGTAGGCGAGCACGTAGTACGAGCTGTTGTCCCGCACGATCCGGTCGAAGACCGTGGCGGTGTCGTTGCGGTTCACGGCGGCGAACCCGCCGCTCTCCTCCGAGAGCTGGCGCAGGCTGTCCTGCGACATCCGGATCTCGTAGTTCAGGGAGCTGGTGCCGATGCCGGCGCGTGGGTCCTGTGAGTTCGCGAAGTCGGTCTGGGTGATCGCCTCGTCGCCGCCGGTGGCGAGGCCGCGTGGGTCGATGCCGTAGATGCTCACGTTGGACCGCGCGGTCATGGCGAGGGTGTCGCGGATGTCACCGAGGATGCTGCCGGCCTGGCTGGGCGGGGCGTCGTACGAGCGGATGATGTCGTTCAGGTCGTAGTCGATGCCCTCGCTGAACACCAGCATCGTCTTGCGCCGGCCGCGGACGCCGCCGAACCACTCGGTGACCTGGCGCAGCGTGGCGAGCATGTTCTGGGCGTTGCGGCCGCGCTCCATGTCGTTCGGGTCGCGCACCGGACTGCCGGCATCGGGCCCGAGCTGCTGCCGATAGAACTGCTCGTTGCGCGAGACCGTCACCGACGGGAGCTTGCGGCCCATGAACCTGTCGACCGCGTTCAGCAGGAGCCGCTTGTTGCTGGTGAACTCCTGCGCATCGGCCGACCGGCCCCCGGTGAACACCACGGCCATGAGGTCGTTGGCGCCGAGGTTCCGCTCGATGAACTGCCGCGCGGAGCGCTTCACCTGCTGGGAGCGCAGCACGTCGACGTGCAGGTCGTCGAGGATCATCACGTAGACGCGCCCGTCGAACGGCCGCTCGTTCGACCTCGTGTCCGGCTCGATGGGAGTGGGCGAGAACAGCGGGCGCTCGGCCCGCTCGATCGGGATGTCGACCACCGTGAAGGTGGACACCGTCTGTGGCTTCCCGTCCTCGAGAACCTGGAAGTCCTCCTTCTTCAGGTCGCGGACGAAGTTGCCCTGCTCGTCGGTGACCACGGCGTCCACTTCGACGTACTCCACCTGGGCCTTGAACGTCGGACCCTGGGTGAGCGGATCCTGTGGCTGGCCCTGCCCGGCTCCCAGCGTGACGCCGGCGAGCAGGATGAGTGCGGCGGCAATCCTGACGCGTGCCTTCATGAACATGCTGACCTCGAAGCGGATTATATCGTTCGGGAAGTCCCGGCCATTTTGACGCGGGCTCCGGCGTTCCGGACGGCTGCCCGGTGAAAAACCACGTCTATACTTGACACCTATGTCCGCAGCGTCCGGCTCCTTGGATCTTCCCGCCATCCAGGCGGCGCTCCGGGCCGATGGTCTCGACGGCTGGCTGCTCTACGACTTCCGGGGCCTGAACCCGATCGCCGCCGAGGTGACCGGGGTCCAGAAACAGGGTGGTCACCTGGCCACCCGGCGCTGGTATTACCTGATCCCGGCATCGGGTGAGCCGCGCGCGCTGGTGCACGCCATCGAACCGCACTCACTCGCCCACCTGCCGGGCACGAGCGAGCGCTACGCCGGGCGTGAACAGCTCGTAGCCGGGCTTCAGCGGCTGCTTCACGGAGTGGGTCGCGTGGCGATGGAGTACTCGCCCCTGTGCGCCATCCCCTACGTGGCCCGGGTGGATGCCGGCACCGTCGAACTCGTCCGCCAGTGCGGTGCCGAGGTGATGTCGTCCGGCGATCTCGTGCAGCGGTTCTCGGCGGTGTGGGACGAGCCTGCAATCCGCACGCACCTGGCAGCGTCCAACGCCTTGTACCGGATCAAGGACCGGGCGTTCGACGCGGTGGCCCGGCGCCTGGCAGACGGCGTCGCCACCACCGAGTACGACATCCAGCAACTGATGGCCGGCTGGTTCCGCGACGAGGGGCTGGTGACGGACTCCGATCCGAACGTCTCGGCCCAGGAGAACGCCGGCAATCCGCACTACCTCCCCACGGCCGGGCGGAGCCGCCGGATCGGAAAGGACGAGCTGGTGCTCCTCGACCTCTGGGGCAAGCAGGACCAGCCGGGTGCGGTGTATGCCGATATCACCTGGGTGGGCTTCACCGGGCCGATCGTCCCCGGCCGTCAGGCTGATGCGTTTGCCGCAGCGGCCGCCGCCCGTGACGCCGCGGTCCGGTTGGTGCAGGATCGGGCACGGCAGGGCCAGGACGTCCGTGGCTGGGAAGTGGACCGGGCCGCGTCGAGCGTGCTCAGGGACGCCGGCTATGGTGCACAGATCCTGCATCGCACCGGTCACAGCCTGGGCGAGACGGTCCATGGCACGGGCGTGAATATGGACGACTACGAAACCCACGACGACCGTCGCCTGCTGCCCGGCACCGGGTTTACGATCGAGCCGGGCGTCTATTTCGACGATTTCGGCATCCGGACCGAGATCAATATGATCGTTCGCGCGGGATCGGCCGAGGTGAGCGGCCCCCTGCAGTCAGCCATTCTCGCCCTGGTGTAAGCACGGAGGAACGATGTCCACCCGCAAGACCACCCTGTTCTACGCGCTGCTGATTGCCGTGTCATCGCTCGCGGTCGGCATGGTGATCGCCTCGCGCTTCGACATGGCGCCCGCATCGGCGGCCCAGGCCCTTCAGGTCCCGCCGCTGAACAGCGCGCCGGTCACAGGGCCGCTCGACGCCCAGACCTTCCGGAACGTCGCCAAGGCCCAGCAGCCGATGGTGGTGAACATCCGGACCGAGTCGAAGGCGCGCAACCAGGACCTGAGCGAGTTCTTCGGCGGTGGCGGTGGCGGCGGCGGCGACGACCTCTTCCGGCGCTTCTTCGGCCAGCCGCAGGAACCGGACGAGCAGGAGCCACCCCGCGGTGGCCAGGGCCAGGGTCAGGGTCGCCGCCGCGCGCCGCGCGAGCAGACCACCGTGGCCGCCGGCACGGGGTTCATCATCAGCAAGGACGGGATGATCCTCACCAACAACCACGTCATCGAGGGCGCCACCAAGATCGAAGTGTCGCTCTTCGGTGAGGAGGACGACCAGACCTACCCCGCCAAGCTGATCGGCCGCGACTCGCTCACCGACAGTGCGCTCATCCAGCTGACCGAGATGCCGAACCACCCGCTGCCGGAAGCGAAGTTCGGCGACTCGTCGCAGATGGCGGCCGGCGACTGGGTGATGGCCATCGGCAACCCGTTCAACCAGGGCTGGACGGTCACCGTCGGCGTCGTCAGCGCCATGTCGCGCCCGTTCACGACCGACGGTCGCACCAACGAGATGATCCAGACCGACGCGGCCATCAACCCGGGCAACTCCGGCGGTCCGCTGCTCAACCTGCGCGGCGAGGTGATCGGGATCAACACGATGATCTTCACCAACGGCCGCGCCGAGGGGAACATCGGCATCGGCTTCGCGGTGCCGATCAACACGGTCCGCGACCTGCTGCCGCAGCTCCAGCAGGGCAAGGTGATCCGCGGCCGCATCGGCCTGCAGATGACCGCGGTGCCGAAGGACGGCTTCGAGGAGTTCGGCCTCAAGTCGCGCGCCGGCGCGCTCGTGTCGAGCGTCGCGCCTGGCGGCCCCGCCGAGAAGGCCGGCGTGAAGCCCGGCGACGTCGTCACCCAGTTCAACGGCAAGCCGGTCCAGAACACGACCGACCTGCAGAAGATGGTGTCGGCCACCAAGCCGGGAACGTCGGTTGCCCTGACGGTGGTCCGCAACGGCAAGGAGCAGACGATCCGGGCGACGGTCGAGGAGCTCGACCTCGAAGCCGAACGCAACGGCCGCTCCGCCAGGGGTCCCGAGCGTGAACAGCCGGAGGAGCAGGGCCAGGACAGCTTCGGCCTGACGCTCGGCAACCTGACCCCGCAGATGGCGCGCCGCCTCCAGATGCCGTCCGGCCAGACCGGCGCGGTGGTCACCGAGGTGGACGACGCCGGACCGTCGGCAGGCATCCTGCGGCCGGGCGACGTCATCCTCTCGGTGAACGGCCAGGAAGTGTCGTCGGCCGCCGAGGCCGGGCGCGAACTCCAGCGCATCCCGTCGGGCCGCATCGCCCGCGTGCTGGTGTGGCGCGGCGACGGCGAGGTGTTCGTCACGATCCGGAAGGAATAGGGACGGCAATTGCGAATTGCCGATCGCTAATCGCTGAAGTTCAGACACAACGCCCGCGCTTCCACCACGGAGGCGCGGGCGTTTCTCGTTCGTCTGAGCCATCCGAAGCCTGAAGCCTGAAGTCCTCGCGACGCCCATGCGATAGAGTGGTGAACGATGAGCGCCCCGGTGGAACGCGAGATCAAGCTCCGCTTCGAGACGGTAGCCGAGGCCCGCGAGGCGGTCGCCGCCCTCGGCGCCACGCTGCGGGCCGCGCGACGGCTCCAGTCCGACCTGATCCTCGACACCGTGGATGGCCATTTGCGCACGGCACGTTCGGCGCTCCGCGTGCGCCTCGAGCCGACCTGCGCGTTCCTCACGTTCAAGGGCCCGCCGCAGCCGGGACCGATGAAGGTGCGGGAGGAGATCGAGACTGCAGTTGCGGACGGCACCGTGGTCCTGCAGGTGCTCGGGCGCCTGGGGTACGATGTGGCGTTCGTCTACGAGAAGTACCGCGAGGAGTACGCGCTCGCCGACGCGCACCTCGCGCTCGACGAGACACCCGTGGGTGTCTTCCTGGAGATCGAGGGCTCCGAGGAGAGCATCACCCGCACCGCGCGCAACCTTGGGCGCACGCCGTCGGACTACCTCGCCGAGTCGTACCGGAGCCTCTACGTGCGCAACTGCCTGGAGCGCGGCATCGCCCCCGGCGATCGCATGGTCTTCTCACGCTGACCGGCCGCCCGTGTCCACCATCACCCATGCGCTCCTGCTGACCGCGGGACTCGGCACCCGGCTCCGTCCGCTCACACTCGTCCGCGCCAAGCCGGCCCTTCCGGTCGCCGGCACCCCGATGGTGCGGCGGATCCTGGCGTGGCTGCACGAGGCCGGCATCCGCGAGGCGGTGCTGAACCTGCACCACCTGCCGGAGACGATCGTGTCGGCCACGGGCGACGGCAGCGACCTCGGCGTGCGCGTGCGCTACTCCTGGGAACACCCGGTGGTGCTCGGCAGCGCGGGCGGGCCGAGGCAGGCGCTCGACATCATCGGCGCGGACACCTTCCTCATCGTGAACGGCGACACGCTGACCGACCTGGCACTCGCCCCGATGATCGACGACCATCGGGCCAGCGGTGCGCAGGTGACCATGGCGGTCATTCCGAACGTGGAACCACACCGCTACAGCGGGCTGCGCGTGGCGGGCGACGGGGCCGTGCTCGGCGTGGTGCCGCGCGGCTCCTCCGAGCGGTCGTTCCACTTCATCGGCGTGCAGGTGGCGCACCGGCGGGCGTTCGACGGGGCACCAGCCGGCGTGCCGTCGAACTCGGTGGGCGACGTGTACGATCGGCTGATTGCCGCGGCCCCGGGCAGCATCCGCGCGCATCGATGCGACGCCCGCTTCTGGGACATCGGCACGGTGACGGACTACTGGTCCACGTCGTGGGCCTTCGCCCCTTCCGGCCAGGACAGCCAGCATGCCGGCGCGCTCGTCGGAGCCGGGGCAACGGTCACCCGCTCCATCGCCTGGCACGACGTCCGCGTCGGCGAGCGATGTCGGGTCGACCAGTGCATCCTCACCGACGGCGTGCACGTGCCGGCCGGCACCTCGTGGTCGCGCTCGATCCTGATGCCAGGCCCGGACGGGGGCGTGCTGGCCACGCCATTCAGCACGGAGACCGCATGACCGCGTCCCAGCCCCACGCGCCTGAACCCCTGGCCCGGATCGAGGCCTACCTGTCGGCCCGCGAACTGCTGACCGGCGAGCCGCGTATCCTTCCTCTGACGCCGGATGCCTCCGACCGTCGCTACTTCCGCGTGCAGCGCGAGGGTGCGCCGTCGATGGTGCTCGCCGTCTACGCCGGCCCGATCGTCTTCGCATCGATGCCGTTCGCCAACGTCGCCGAACTGCTGCGGCGCATGCACATCCCCGCGCCGGCCATCCTCGATCACGACGATGCACTGGGGGTGGTGGCGCAGGAGGATCTGGGCGACGTCACGCTGCAGGCACACCTCGGCGCGGCAAGCGTGACGGAGCATGCGGCGCTCTATCGTGAGGCGGTGGCCCTCATCCATGCGCTCCAGGTCAGGGCGGAGCCGTTCGCCTCGGACAGCTATGTGCCCTACACGCTCGCGTTCGACGTGGAGAAGCTCACCTTCGAGCTGGACTTCTTCGTCCGCCACTTCCTCGAGGGCTATCGTGCGGCGCGGCTGACGCCGGCCGAGAAGGATGGGCTGGCAGCCGAGTGGAAGACCATCGTGGAGGAGCTGGCGGCCGAGCGGCGGGTGCTCTGCCACCGCGACTACCACAGCCGCAACCTCATGCTGAATGGAGGCCGGCTGCACCTGATCGACTTCCAGGATGCGCGGATGGGACCGGACACCTACGACCTGGTGTCGCTGCTGCGCGATTCGTACGTCGACATCTCGGAGCTCGAAGTGGACGAGTTGATGGCCTACTTCACCGCGCTGGCGGGGGTGACCGACCAGGCGGAGTTCCGGCGGCGGTTCGACCTCATGGCGGTCCAGCGGAACCTGAAGGCGCTCGGCACCTTCGGCTTCCAGGCGTCGGCTCGCGGCAACCCGGCCTACATCCAGTACATGCCGCGCACGCTGCACAGCGTCCGGCTCAACCTGGAGAAGCACGGACGCTTCGCGCGGCTGCACGGGCTGCTGGCGTCGCACGTCGACGAGCTGCGCTAACATGAACTGACGTCCTGTGCCGCGTGCGCAACGCTTCGGGGTTTCGACTGCTCTCTACCAGGCGCAGCGCCTGACCCGCGATCACCTGCGGGAGGTGGCGGCCGGAGGATTCGAGGTCGTCGAGCTCGACGCGACCCCCACGCACTTCGATTGTCGGAGCGACACGTCGGTTGCCGACCTGCGTGGCTGGCTGGCGGAGGGACGGCTGGACCTGGAGTCGGTGCACGCGCCGGTGGCCGAACGCTTCACCGGGGGCCGGTGGGGCGCGTCGCTCAACCTCGCGAGTCCCGACGCCGAGGCACGGCAGCGCGCGCTGGATGAGGCGCTCGCCGCGCTGTACGTGGCGCGTCGGCTGCCCTACCGCACACTGGTGGTGCATGCGGGTCTGGTGAAGGCGCAGCAGCCGGGACCAGGCGCGAACAACCGCGACGCGGCCCGGCGCAGCATCGAGGCACTGGCCGAGGCGGCCGAACCCCTCGGAGTCGGGGTAGCCGTGGAGCTGGTGCCGAACGAACTCTCCAGGGCCGGCTCGCTCGTCCACTTCATCGAGGACGTGCTGGAGGCGGGAGCGGCGTCCGTCTGCCTGGACCTGGGCCATGCGCGGCTCGAGGGGGACGTGGTGGACGTGATCGAGACCGTGGCCGAGCATGTCGCCCTGGTGCATGCCCACGACAACCGGGGGCGGACCGACGACCACCTGCTCCCGTTCGACGGCAGCATCGACTGGGCGGCGGCGATGACGGCGCTGCAGAAGGTCGGCTACGACGGCCCGATCGTGTTCGAGGTGGGGCCGCAGGGTTCGACGAGGGAGACGCTCGCACGCATGAAGGCGGTTCGCGGCAGGCTGGAACGGCTGCGCGATCCGTTCTGAGGCACGGGCCGCGCACAGGTGAGACGACGCGTATGCATGTCTACATCGAGGATATCGGGAAGTACGAAGGCCAGGAGGTCACCATCAAGGGGTGGCTGTCCAACCGTCGCTCGAGCGGGAAGATCCACTTCCTGATCCTGCGCGACGGCAGCGGCTTCATCCAGGGCGTGATGTCGAAGGCTGCCGTCGGGGACGAGATGTTCACGGCGGCCGATCACCTGTCCCAGGAGACCTCGGTCATCGTGACCGGCACGGCGCGGGCCGACAAGCGGGCGCCGAGCGGGTACGAGATCGACGTGAAGTCGCTCGAGGTGGTGGGCGTGTCGCACGACTACCCCATCACGCCGAAGGAACACGGCGTCGACTTCCTGCTCGACCGCCGGCACCTGTGGATCCGCTCGGAGCGGCAGGCGGCCATCCTGCGGATCCGGCACGAGGTGATCAATGCCGTGCGCGACTTCTTCAACACGCGCGGCTTCATCCTCACCGACACCCCCATCTTCACCCCCTCGGCCTGCGAGGGGACGACGACGCTCTTCCCCGTGGAGTACTTCGAGGACCAGAAGGCCTTCCTCTCGCAGAGCGGGCAGCTCTACCTCGAGTCGACCGCGATGGCGCTCGGGCGTGTCTACTCGTTCGGTCCGACGTTCCGCGCCGAGAAGTCGAAGACCCGCCGGCACCTGACCGAGTTCTGGATGGTCGAGCCCGAGATGGCCTACGCGTCGCTGGACGACGTGATGGATCTCGCGGAAGACATGATCGTCTCGGTCGTCGCCCGCGTGCTCGAGACGCGCCAGCGTGAACTCCGGATCATCGAGCGCGACACGTCGAAGCTCGAGTCGGTGCGCAAGCCGTTCCCGCGCATCAGCTATGACGATGCGGTGCAGCGGCTGCAGGCGAAGGGGCTGCCCATCCAGTGGGGCGGCGACTTCGGCGGTCCGGACGAGACCGCGCTGTCCGAAGAGTTCGATCGGCCGGTGATGGTGAACCGCTACCCGTCGGCCATCAAGGCGTTCTACATGAAGCCGGACCCGCTGCGTCCGGAACTGGCCATGGGCGTGGACGTACTGGCGCCGGAGGGCTACGGCGAGATCATCGGGGGTGGAGAGCGCCTGGCCGACCTCGACCTGCTGCTGCAGCGCATCAAGGATCACGACCTCCCGCAGGAGGCGTTCGAGTGGTACCTCGACCTGCGGCGGTACGGCACGGTGCCGCACGGCGGCTTCGGCATGGGCATCGAGCGGGCCGTCGCCTGGATCTGCAAGCTCGAACACGTGCGGGAGACGATCCCCTATCCGCGCATGCTCTACAGGTTGTACCCGTAACAGGCTCCGGGCCAGCAGGCTTCTGTCGCAATGAAGATTGGAATGATTTCCCTCGGGTGTCCGAAGAACCTGGTGGACTCCGAGGTGATGCTCGGGCTCGCCCAGCAGGCTGGACACGAGCTCACGCAGGACCCGGCCGGTGCCGACGTGCTCGTCGTGAACACCTGCGCCTTCATCGATTCCGCGAAGAAGGAGTCGATCGACACCATCCTGGAGATGGCGCAGTTCAAGAAGGACGGCTCGGCCCGGCGCCTGGTCGTGACCGGCTGCCTCGCCGAACGCTACCGCGACGAGCTCAAGGCCGAGATTCCCGAGATCGACGCCGTGCTCGGCACCGGCGAGGTGCCGGAGATCGTGGCGGCCATCGGCGGTGTCTCCACCCGTCAGTCTTCACCGCTCACCTTCTTCCGGCCCACGGTGAAGAGCCCGGAGGCCACGGAGCAGAACGCCGGGCCCGGTACCAGCGCCGGCACCTCGGCCGCGGCGGCCGCCATCCTGGCTGGCGCCGGCATCGTCCACACCGACGCCGCGCCAGGCCCGGTCCTGCCCGGTACGCCCACCTACATCTACGACGCCGACACGCCCCGCATCTTCGCCACCCCCCGCCACTACGCCTATCTCAAGGTGGCGGAGGGCTGCGACTACAAGTGCGCGTTCTGCATCATCCCGAAGCTGCGAGGTGGCTACCGCAGTCGCACCGACGCGTCCATCGTCGAGGAGGCGCGAGCCCTGGCCGCACGGGGGGTGAAGGAACTGCTGCTCATCTCGCAGGACACCACGTTCTACGGCATCGATCGGGGCGAACGCGGGGCGCTGGCGCGACTGCTCCGCCGGCTGAACGAGGTGGAGGGCCTGGAATGGATCCGCCTGCACTACCTCTATCCCACGACGATCGACGACGAGATGCTCGCCGCGATGGCCGAGTGCAACAAGGTCTGCAAGTACATCGACCTGCCGCTGCAGCACGCGTCCAACCCCGTACTCAGGCGCATGAAGCGACCGGGAACCCGCCAGAAGTACGACCAGCTGCTGCAGCGGATCCGGGAGCGGGTCCCTGGCGTCTCCCTCCGCACCACCTTCATCGTCGGCTTCCCCGGTGAGACCGAGGAGGACGTCGCCGAGCTCTGCCGCTTCATCACGGACCACGAGTTCGACCACGTGGGCGTGTTCACCTACTCTCACGAAGAGGGGACGTCGGCCTTTGGCCTGGCCGACGACGTGCCGGCGAAGGTGAAGACCGCTCGCCGGAACGCCGTGATGCGGCTGCAGAAGAAGCTCGTCCGTGGCCGCCAGAAACAGCGGATCGGCCAGCGTCACCTGATCGTGGTGGATGGTCCGGCCTCGGATCATGAGCTCGTCCTGAGGGGCCGCCTGGCCTCGCAGGCGCCCGACATCGACGCCAGCGTGTTCCTTACGGAGTGCGACCCGTCCGCCTACCGCGCCGGCGACTTCATCCAGGTCGAGGTCGTGGGTGCCCGCGACTACGACCTGCTGGTGCGGCCGGTGGACTGACGCGCCGGCTCCAACCGGGGTGGAATGGCGGCGTCCGGCGCCCCGGAGGGGGCCGGGGGCGCATGTTATACTTCGGTGTTCGGAGCTTTGGTTGCAGGACCGAAGCGGGCGGTGTGCCCGCTTTTTTTGTTTGTCAGGACCCTGAACATGCGGGGCGAAGCGAGCATTGTCGAGCAGGTGAAGGCGGCGGCCACGCGGGTGGCGGCCAGCTATGGCCTGGACATTTTCGACGTGCAGTTCCGCCGCGAGGCCTACGGGATGGTGCTTCGGGTGCAGATCGACCGCCCGGGCCCCGCCGCCACGGCCGAGGACAGTGTGAGCGTCGAGGACTGTTCGCACGTGAGCCGCGACCTGAGCGCGCTGCTCGACGTGGAGGACTTCATCCCGGTCGCCTACACCCTCGAGGTGTCGTCACCGGGGCTGGACCGTCCGCTCAGGGGCCGGGCTGATTTCGAGCGCTTCTCTGGGCGTCGCGCGAAGGTCGTGATGCGGGAAGCGGTGGACGGGCAGACGTTCTTCAGGGGACGGCTCGCCGGTGTCGATGGCGACGACGCGCTGGTTGAGGGCGACGACGGCCGGCAGCACCGCGTGCCGCTGGGCCTCGTGACTCGCGCGAATCTGGAAGTGGAATTTTAGACATGGCAAATCCGCTGCAGCAGACCATCGAAGCACTCTCGAAGGAAAAGGGTGTCGACCCGGAGGTGATCATCACCGCCCTCCAGGACGCCATCGAGACCGCGGCGCGCAAGCGCTACAAGAACGAGAACATGCGCGCGCGGTTCAACACCGAGTCCGGGCAGATGGAGCTCGTCGCGGTGAAGAAGATCGTGGAGGCCGTGACCAACCCGGCCACCGAGATGTCGCTCGACGAGGCCCACACGCTGTACGGCGACGAGGCGGAAGTGGACATGGAGGTCGAGTTTCCCCGTCCCACCGAGGACCTCGGCCGGATCGCGGCCCAGACGGCCAAGCAGGTGATCTTCCAGAAGGTCCGCGAGGCCGAGCGCGAGAACATCTTCGCGAAGTACAACGACGAAATCGGGCAGGTCAAGAACGGCATCGTCAAGCGCTTCGAGAACGGCGACATCATCGTCGAGCTGCAGGACCGGATCGAGTCGGTGCTGCCGCGCAAGGAACAGTCGCGAGCGGAGAGCTACTCGCCGCAGGACCGGATCCGCGCCGTGATCAAGCGGGTGAACCGCAGCGCCAAGGGACCGCAGATCGAGCTGTCGCGCACCGACCCGGCGCTGCTGATCAAGCTCTTCGAGCAGGAGGTGCCGGAAATCTACGACGGCACCGTGATGATTCGCGGCGCGGTGCGCGAGGCGGGCGACCGGGCCAAGGTGGCGGTGTACTCGCGGGAGCGCGACGTCGACCCGGTCGGTGCCTGCGTCGGCATGAAGGGCACGCGCGTGCAGGCGATCATCCGCGAGCTGCGCGGCGAGAAGATCGACATCGTCGAATACTCGGAGGATCCGGTCGCGTTCGTGACGAATGCGCTCAGCCCGGCCAAGGTGCAGCGCGTGTCCATCGTCGACGATGGCGACCACGTGATGGAAGTGATCGTCGAGGACAAGCAGCTGTCGCTGGCCATCGGGAAGAAGGGCCAGAACGTGCGGCTGGCAGCCAAGCTGACCGGCTGGCGGATCGACATCAAGAGCGAGGAAGAGAAGCGCCGCGAGGTCGAGGCGCAGTTCGGCGAGCTCGAGGCCGGCGCGGAAGAGGGCGGTGTGGAAGAGGGCGGGTCGGCCGACGACGCGCCGCTGCCCTATACGCTGGCCGGCGTGGGCGACCGCACCGCGCGGCGCCTGGTCGAGGCGGGGTACGCCACCGCGGAAGCGGTGGCGGCCGCCTCGGTCGAGCAGTTGTCGGAGATCCCGGGAATCGGGGGCAAGACCGCCGAGAAGATCCTGGCCGCGGCGCGCGGCGAGGAGATCTCGAGCGAAGGCGAACCGGGCGATGCCGCCCAGGACGAAAGCGCGCAGTAGCCGGTCGCATTCAGAGTTGAGGTAGACATTTGGCAACTGTCCGGATTTACAAGGTTGCGGAGCTGCTCGGGACCACCAGCCAGGAAGTGACTGCGCTGCTGAAGCGCGATCACGGCATCGAGGTGAAGAGCGCGTCGAGCACGATCGAAGAGGTCGTGGCCCGCCAGTTCGTCGAGCGGCTCGCGAGGCAGCGGAACATCACGCTGCCGACCGGCGACATCTTTGCCGAGGGGCCCGTCCAGAAGGGCGGCGGGCCGAAGAAGCCGGTGCTCGCGAAGAAGGCGCCCGAGCCCGTGAAGCCGGCGGCAGCGCCGCTGCCTCCGCCCCGCCTGGTGAAGACGGCCAAGCCGGCGACGGCCCCCGCGTCGCCGCACGCCGAGCATCACGACGCTGCGGTCCATCACGACTTCCACGAGGCCGAGCCGGAGCACGTCGAGGCGCACGAACCGGAGCCGGTGTACGAGCCGATTGCCGAGCCGGTCGCCCACGCCGAGGTCGCCCATCCGGCCGAGCCGGTGGTGCCAGAGCCCGTGGCCGTGGCGCCGGAGCCCGAGCCGATCGTCCATGCCGCTGTCGAGGAAGCGCCGGTCGAGGCCGAGGCGCCTGCAGCGCCCGCGGCTGTGACGCCGGAGCCGGCTGTGGCGGAACAGCAGGAGGCTCCCCCGGCCGCGACCGAAGCGGCCACGCCCGCGCCGCCCGAGCCGGCCCCCGTGGCTGCCGCGCCCGCGCCGCCCGCCAGGCCGACCGGGCGCATCGTGCCGCCCAAGAACCGCCTGCGGATCGAGGACTCTCCCCCGCCGGTCACGCCGCCGCTGTCACCGAATCCGGTGCCGCGCGTCCTGCCACGGCCCGTGCTTCGCCAGCCCGAGCGGACGGCTGTTCCGAGCCCTGCCCGCCCGGCCGGCGCCCCGCTGCCGGCGGCGACCGGCAATCTGGCACGACCGGGTGGTCCCGGACAGGCGCCCCGTCCAGGTGGGCCGATGGGCGCGCGACCGCCGTACCCGGGTTCACCGGCGTCGCGTCCGCCGGTCGGCGGGCCACGCCCGCTGCCGTCGCAGCCCGTGCGTCCGGGCCAGCCGGGGCAGCCGCCACGACCGGGCCAGTACCCCCAGCGGCCGGGCATGCCGCAGCGTCCCCCGATGGGCCAGCGTCCCCCGATGGGCGGGCGGTCCTCGTCGGGACCGCGTCGCGATCCCAGGCCCCAGGCGCCGTCGGCGCCTGCCGCACCGCCGCCGGTCACCCGCACCATCACCCTCGCCGAGGGCATGACGGTGAAGGACCTCGCCGACAAGCTCGACGTGCGCGTGAAGGATGTCCTCGCGAAGCTGCTGATGAAGCGGCTGATGATGACGATCAACTCCACGCTGGACACCGAGACGGCCACCATGCTGGCCCGGGAGTTCGGGGCCGACGTGCAGATGCGCAGCTTCGAAGAGGAGCTGATCCAGACCGACGCCGAGGAGGCGAACGCAGCCGACATCATCACGCGGGCCCCCGTGGTCACGGTGATGGGGCACGTCGACCACGGCAAGACGAGCCTGCTCGATGCCATCCGCGAGGCGCGCGTCGCCGAGCGCGAGGCGGGCGGCATCACCCAGCACATCGGCGCCTATCACGTCACGATCAACGACAAGAACATCGTGTTCCTGGATACCCCGGGCCACGAGGCGTTCACCCTGATGCGCGCCCGCGGCGCCAAGGTCACCGACATCGTGGTGCTCGTGGTGGCGGCCGACGACGGCGTGATGCCGCAGACGCGCGAGGCCATCGACCACGCCAAGGCGGCGAACGTGCCGATCATCGTGGCGATCAACAAGATCGACAAGCCGGGCGCCCAGCCCGAACGCGTGAAGCGCGAGCTGACCGAGCTCGACCTCATGCCGGAAGAGTGGGGCGGCAAGACCGTCACCGTCGAGGTGTCGGCCAAGAAGAAGGTCAACATCGACTCGCTGCTCGAGATGATCCTGCTCGTCAGCGAAATCGGCGAACTCAAGGCCAACCCGAAGAAGCACGCCACCGGCACGGTGCTGGAAGCGAAGCTGGACAAGGGCCGCGGCCCGGTGGCCACGGTGCTCGTGCAGGACGGCACGCTCAGCGTCGGCGATACGTTCATCGCGGGCCCGATCGTGGGCCGCGTGCGCGCGCTCATCGACGACCGCGGGCGGCAGACCAAGGCAGCCGGGCCGTCCACCCCCGTGGAGGTGCTCGGCCTGACGGGCCTGCCCCAGCCGGGCGACGTGTTCCAGGTGGCCGACGCCGCGAAGGCGCGCCAGATTGCCGCGTTCCGCGAGGAGCAGGCGAAGAACAAGGCGCTCGGCGCGAAGGGCGGCCGCCTCACCCTCGAGTCGCTGCAGGCGCAGCTGGCCGAGGGCGGCATGAAGGAGCTGCCGATCATCATCAAGGCCGACGTGCAGGGCTCGGCCGAGGTGCTGGCCGACACCCTCACCAAGCTGTCGGACGACAAGGTGAAGATCCGCATCATCCACTCGGGTGTCGGTGCCGTCACCGAGTCGGACGTGCTGCTCGGCACGGCGTCGAAGGCGATCATCATCGCCTTCAACGTCCGCCCGGATCGCAACGCCGAGGACGTGGCGAACCGCGAGGGGATCGACATCCGCCAGCACTCGATCATCTACAACGTCACCGACGAGATGAAGAAGGCGATGGTCGGGCTGCTCGAGCCGACCTTCAAGGAAGTGCGGCTCGGCATCGCCCAGGTGCGCGACATCTTCAAGGTGCCGAAGTTCGGGACGATTGCCGGCTGCATGGTCACCGAGGGACGGATCACGCGCTCGGGCGACACCCAGGCGCGCCTGCTCCGCGACAACGTGGTGATCTTCGAAGGCAAGATCGGGTCGCTGCGGCGGTTCAAGGACGACGTGAGCGAGGTGAAGACCGGCTTCGAGTGCGGTATCGGCTTCGACAAGTTCAACGACCTGAAGGTGGGCGACCTGATCGAGGTCTTCACCATGGAACGGATCGCCGTCACTGCATAGTGATGACGTGCAGCGGGTGATGTCGTGCGTGCGTGTATCGGTGGGTCGACCGCCTCACGCCCCCACGACGTCACCGGCTGACGCCCCCTGGTTTCCGTGATCGTTGCCCTGCTCAGCATCGAACTCTTCGTCCCCGGTGCCCAGTCGCTGAAGGACAAGCGGATGGTGCTGCGCCGGATCAAGGACCGGATCCGCAAGTTCAACGTGGCCGTCTCGGAGGTCGAGCACCAGAACCTCTGGCAGCGGGCCGGGCTGGCGGTGGTGACCGTCAGCACCGACCAGCAGCACGCCGACCGGGAACTGGCCGCCGTGGCCGACGAGATCGAGCGCGTCGAGCCTGGCCTGATCACCCGCACCGAGGTCGAGTTCCTGACGTGAGGCCGGCTGCACGCGGCCTCGATTCCCGTTCAGTGATCGGCCATTAGCGATTAGCATTCAGAGCATGTCCCAGGGTTCCCGTCCCGATCGCGTCGCCGACCAGCTCCGCAGCGAGCTGGCCCTGATGCTGGCGCGCGAGGTCCACGATCCCGGTGTCGGCTTCGTCACCCTGACCCGCGTGCACGTCTCGCCCGACCTGCAGCAGGCTCGGGTGATGTACACGGCGCTGGGCGACGAGAAGAGCCGCGCCGCGACGGCGAAGGCCCTGGGGCGCGTGGCGCCCTTCCTCCGCCGGCAGATTGGTGGACGCCTCCGCCTGAAGCGGGCTCCCGAACTGAAGTTCGTCTACGATGAATCGGTGGCCGGGCAGGATCGCATCGAGCAGGTCCTGCGCGAGCTGCAGTCACACCCCCCGGGTGACACAGAGGCCGATGAGTAACGACCCGTTCCAGCAGATAGTCGAGGCGGTCCGCCAGCGGCACCGCTTCGTGGTGTCCTCGCACTCCAGGCCCGACGGCGACTCGATTGGTTCCCAGCTCGCCTTCGCGTACGCGGCACGGGCGCTCGGCAAGGAGGTCGTGATCGTCAACAAGGATGCGGCGCCACCTCCGCTCATGGCGTTCCCGGGCGTCCCAGACATCCAGATCGCCAGCCAGGTGTCCGGTGACTTCGACGCGGCCGTGATCATGGAGTGCGGCGACCTGGCGCGGCCCGGCGTGGCCGGGCTCGGCAATTACTTCGTCATCAACATCGATCACCACCCGGGCAACACGGCCTACGGCACCCTCAACTGGTTCGACGACTCCGCAGCGGCGTGCGGGGAGATGGTCTTCGACCTGGTGACCGCGCTCGGGGTGCCGATGACCCGCGAGATCGCCACGCACATCTACCTGGCGATCCTCACCGACACCGGCTCGTTCCATTACTCCAGCATCTCGCCGCGGACGTTCGACATCTGCCGCCAGATGCTCGAGGCCGGCGTCGACCCGGTGGCGGTCGCGCGCAGCGTCTACGACAGCAACAACATGGGTCGGCTGAAGCTCTTCGGTGCGGTGCTGAGCGCCATGCAGATCGACCCGACCGGCCGCATCGCCATCGTGTACCTCGACCACGAGATGGCCCGGGCCGCGGGCGGGACGTACGAGGACACCGAGGGGCTGATCAACCTCCCGCTCACCGTGAAGGAAATCCAGTCGGTCGTCTTCTTCAAGCAGACCGAGGGGGACGAGTACCGCGTGAGCATGCGGTCGAAGGGCGACATCGACATCGGCGCGGTGGCCAAGGAGTTCGGCGGCGGCGGGCACAAGAATGCCGCCGGCTGCTCGGTGCGCGGTGCGATCGACGCGCTCCAGAAGACGTTCCTCGAGAAGATCGAGCAGGCGATTGATGGACGGCCTGCTCATCGTTGACAAGCCCTCAGGACCCACTTCCCACGACGTCGTCTCCAGGGTCCGCCGCGCGCTGCGCGAGCGGCGGATCGGGCATACCGGGACGCTCGACCCGATGGCGAGCGGCGTGCTGCCGTTGGTCGTGGGGCGCGCCACGCGCCTCGCGCGCTTCCTGAACGGCGACAAGACCTACGAGGCCACGATCCGACTCGGCTTCGAGACCGACACCGCTGACGCCCAGGGGCGGCCGACCGGGCGCCCCCATGCGGGTCCCTGGCCGGGCCCCGAGGCGGTCTCGCAGGCGCTCGCGCAGTTCCGGGGGACCTTCCTGCAGCAGCCGCCAGCCTTCTCCGCCAAGAAGATCGACGGACAACGGAGCTACGTGCTGGCCCGAAAGGCCTCGGCGGGCGGCACCGCGGCCGGGCTCGACGCAGAGACACCCGCCGCGACGCTCCCACTGCCTCCTCCGGTTCGGGTCACGGCCTACGCCCTCGACCTCCTTGGCGTCGAGGGTCACGAGGTCAGGCTGCGCGTCCAGTGCTCGGCCGGGTTCTACATCCGCGCGCTCGCCACCGACCTTGGTCGCGCACTGGGCACCGGCGCGCACCTCACCGCGCTCCGTCGCACGGCTGCCGCCGGTTTCGACCTCGCGCTGGCCGTGCCGCTCGATCGGCTGGAGCAGAAGGACGGAAGCCGGACGCCGGCCGAGGCGCTGATCCCGATGGCGAGCATGCTGGCACACCTTCCGGCCGTGCAGCTGACCGCCGAGGGCGTGCGTCTGGTGGGGTTCGGGCGGAGCCTGGGGCCGGCCGAGGCGTCCGCAGGCTTTGCGCGGGCGGAGGCGGAGGCTCGGCGCGGCGTGCCCGCGCGGCTGCTCGCCCCGTCAGGCGACCTGGTGGCCGTCGCTGAAGCCGGGGCGCCAGGGCTTTTGCATCCGTCAGTGGTGCTGTTGTAGTAACATGTTGAGCTTGTTCGAGTAACGGACTTTCAGACAGACGGCGCATCCGGTCCCGTGTCGGGCACTGGGGCGCGCGTGGAGGACCCCAAGTGGCAATTTCGAAAGATCGCAAGAACGCGTTGATCGGCTCCTACAAGACCCACGACGGCGACACCGGCTCCCCCGAGGTGCAGGTGGCCATCCTGAGCGAGCGCATCAACTACCTCACGGAGCACTTCAAGACGCACGCGAAGGATCACCACTCGCGTCGCGGCCTGCTGATGCTGGTCGGCCGCCGGCGCCGCCTGCTCGACTACCTGAAGTCGAAGGACGTGCAGCGCTACGCCGATCTCATCAAGCGCCTGAACATCCGCAAGTAGCGGACGCGCGCCTCCTGTTCACTCCGAATCCCAAGTGAAGTGCGATCTATGACAACGCGCGAAGTTTCAGTCGGCCAGAGCTCCCTCTCCTTCCAGACCGGCAAGCTGGCCAAGCAGGCCGGTGGTTCGGTCATCGTCAGGGCGGGCGACTCCGTGGTGCTCGTCACCGCGTGCCGCGCGGCGAGCCCGCGCGACGTCGATTTCCTGCCCCTGACCGTCGACTACCGTGAGTACGCCTACGCCTCCGGCCGCATCCCGGGCGGCTTCTTCAAGCGTGAAGGCAAGCCTGCCGAGAAGGAAGTGCTCACCAGCCGCATGATCGACCGGCCGGTGCGGCCGCTCTTCCCGGCCGGCTGGCGCTACGAGACGCAGATCATCGCGCTCGTGCTCTCCGCCGACTCGGCGAACGACACCGACGTGCTCGCGATCACCGGTGCCTCCGCCGCGCTTGCGCTCTCTGACATTCCGTTCCAGAAGACGATTGCCGGCGTCCGCGTCGGTCTCGTCGACGGCCAGTACCTGATCAACCCGACCTTCGAGCAGCGCAAGGCGAGCAAGCTCGACATCATCGTCGCGGGCACGAAGGAAGGCCTCGTGATGGTCGAGGCCGGCGCCAAGGAAGTCACCGAGGAGCAGGTGGTCGAGGCGCTCGAAGCGGCGCACACCGCGATCAAGCAGATCGTCGCGGCCATCGATGACATGGCGAAGGAAGTCGGCAAGAAGAAGGCGACCGTCGAAGCCAAGGACGTCGACGCTGCCTTCGCGGCGGATGTCGAGGGCAAGCTGTTCGACAAGCTGGCTGCCGCCATGCGCATCAAGGACAAGCTCGAGAACTACGAGACCACCGACAAGGTGATCGCCGAGCTCGTGGAGTCCTATCCGGAGGAGCAGCGTGCCGACGCGAAGAGCGTCGCGAAGCACCTCAAGGAGAAGGTGCTCTACCACGAAATCCTCAACAACAACGTCCGCCTCGACGGCCGCCGGCTCGACGAGGTCCGCCCGATCTGGATCGAGACGTCGGTGCTCCCGCGCACGCACGGCTCGGCCGTGTTCACCCGCGGCGAGACGCAGGCGCTCGTCACCTGCACGCTCGGCACGGCCGACGATGCGCAGAAGATCGAGACGTTCGAAGGGGAGACCTGGAAGAACTTCATGCTCCACTACAACTTCCCCCCGTTCTCCGTGGGTGAGGTTGGCCGCATGTCCGGCCCGGGCCGCCGCGAAGTCGGCCACGGGGCCCTCGCGGAGCGCGCGGTGGCGGGCATGATCCCCGCCGAGGAGAACTTCCCCTACACGGTGCGTGTGGTGTCGGACATCCTCGAGTCGAACGGGTCGTCCTCGATGGCGTCGGTCTGCGGCGCGTCGCTCGCCATGATGGATGCCGGCGTGCCGCTCAAGGCGCCGGTGGCCGGCATCGCGATGGGCCTCGTGATGGACGAGAAGAGCGGCAAGTTCGCCGTCCTCTCGGATATCGCGGGTGCGGAAGACCACTACGGCGACATGGACTTCAAGGTGGCCGGCACCGCCGAGGGCATCACCGCCCTGCAGATGGACATCAAGCTCTCCGGTGTCCCGACGCAGGTGATGCGCAAGGCGCTCGAACAGGCGCGTCAGGGCCGCATGCACATCCTCGGCATCATGGCCGAGGCGCTCGCCGCCCACCGTTCCAGCATCTCGCAGCACGCGCCGCGCATCGTCACCATCAAGATTCCGGTGGACAAGATCCGCGACGTCATCGGGCCGGGCGGCAAGATGATCCGCAGCATCATCGAGCGGACCGGCGTGAAGATCGACGTGGAAGACGATGGCCGCGTGAACGTGGCGTCGGCCGACGGCGCCTCGGCGCAGAAGGCCATCTCGATCATCCAGGAACTCACGGCGACGCCGGAGCTGAACAAGACCTACCTCGGCAAGGTCCAGCGCATCACCGACTTCGGCGCCTTCGTCGAGATCATGGCCGGTACGGACGGCCTGCTCCACGTCTCCGAGATCGCGAACCACCGCGTGAAGGACGTGCGGGACGAGCTGAAGGAAGGCGAACAGATCATGGTCAAGGTCATCAACATCGACCCGACCGGCAAGATCCGCCTCAGCCGCAAGGCGCTGCTGAACGAGGAAGGCGCCGCGCCGAAGGCATAGCCGCCTCACGGCGGAAGTTGGACGTCAGCAGTTCAACCTCGGAAGTCTGAACCGCAGAAAGGGCCGGCGAGCAATCGCCGGCCCTTTCCTTTTGAGAACGCTGCGTCGCGGGCAGGCCAGGGCATGGCGGCGCGGCAGGCAGGACCGTCCACGGAATTGCGGCCCATCAGGGTCATGGTTGGGTTAAGGTTCTCAGCAACCAGTCGGACGAGGTATTGCTGTGGCCACGAGGACGGACACGCTGAGCGTCGGCACGATGCTCACGGACATCGCAGAGGGGCTTGGGAACGCTGCGCGTAACCTCGCGAGCACATCGCGGAGCGACGTCGGCACCCTGGCCGTGAAGAGTGTCAAGGTCGACATCGAGTTCGAGATGGCCACGCGGCGCACAGCCGACGGCACGCAGGTGGGACTGGGCGTGCGCACGTTCGCCTTCGGCTTCGGCGTCGACCGCAACGCGGTCGACGAGCGCCGTATCAACCGCGGCAGGGTCGAACTGGAAATCGTCGCCGTGCCCCTGGCTGCCCCCTCGTCGTCGTCCTCGTCACCGGCCCCGGTTCCCGCTGAACCAGAGCCGCCCGCGCCCCCACCGACTGGGCCCACACCAGCCGAACGGATGCGGGAGGCGGTGGCGCTGCTCAGGGCGCGCGTCGGCGGGCTCGACATCCCCGTACGGGCGCGCAGGGAAATCGAGCGCCGCATGGCGGCCATCGACAAGCTGATCGACAACGGGGACCTCGCGGCGGCGACGAACCAGTTGGTCGACCTCGGCCCCGTGCTCGACCAGCTGACAGGATGGAACGGGTAGGTCATGGCGCGAGTCCAGATCACGATCGACGCAGGCAGGTACCTCGACCAGGTCGTCAGGCCCTTCGCCGAGGCGGCAGGCGCCGGCACTGCCTTTGGCGTCTTCCGGAACGCGGTCATCAGGTCCGGTCCCTCCGATCCGGTCGGCGTCGTGCCGGAAAACCAGAGCGTCTCGTTCGAGATCGACCTGCCCCAACTGCCGGCCGCGACGCCGGGGGCCGCAGGCCCGTCGCTGCAGCCCATTGACCCGAAGCAGGTACTCGAGGAGCTCTCCAAGGCGATCCGAGATGCCCGACGCGTGCTGGGCCAGGAACAGATGACGCTCATGAGTGCGGACGTGGAGGTGGAGTTGACCGTGGCCGTCGGCAGCGTCGCTGGTGGCCAGGCGAAGGTCAGGCTCCACATCGGACCAGACTCCATGGACTGAGTGAAGGAGCCTGTATGAGTGCCAGTGCTACATCAGCCGTCTCTGTCGCCACGTTTGCCGCCGTCCTCGCCGAGGCGTTCACCGCGGTCACCATGGCCTCGATGCAGACCAACCAGTTGATTGGCGGACTCCGTCGGGCGCCCGCGCTCGGCCGGGCCAACGTGCCGGCCACACCCCAGGCGTCGACGCCGGTCGGCGGCTCCACGGCGCTGACCACGGGAAACATCAGGGACGCCGTCGGCACTCACGAGATCCATGTCACCCCGTCACCGGGGGCGCCACCCGTGGCCCTGGACATCGACACGCTCGAGCTGCTCCAGTCGGTCTTCGACGATGCGTTCCGCCCTGGCCCCCTCCCCGGCCTTGAAGAGCCCGCGGGCGCACCGGATCTGCCTGTCCCGGTCGGCCTGGATGACCAGATCCGGAGGAGCGTGGTCATCCAGGGCCTCAAGACGCTGGGGGAGGAACTCGGGATGCGGCTCGGGCCGGGCGCGAAGGTGACTGCCGACTTCGCGCGCGAACTGCTCGCCAGGGTCCGGATGGTGATGCAGGGCAACCGGTTCCTGGGCGAGTCGGTCGCGCGGCAGGTGCGCGCCCTGGCCGCACTCGGTGCAGGCAGCGACGAGGTCGACCTCTTCGTCGCGAAGTCGGCACGCATCCATGCGGAGTTCGAGTTCCAGGTATCGAGCGAGAAGCGCTTCCGGGTGGGCCAGACAGGCGAACAGGCGGGTGCCTCGGCCGCGATGCACGTTGTCAGCCTTGCCCCGGGCTTCAGCTCGCTCTACCAGTCGAGCTCCAGCAACCGGATCACGGTCGACGTCGAGTTCGCGCTGACCAACGTGAAGTTGTAAGGTGAACGTGCCGGGCCCTCCGAGGTCGAGCCCTTGAATTGCTGATTGCTGATTTCGGAGCTCTGACTTCTAGCTTCGAGGTTCGGAACGTGTGAACGCCTGCGCGGCGGCGATTCGCTCGCGGATGGGCGGATGACTGTAGAAGAGCCACCGCACCAGCGTCGACGGTTCGTCCTCGGCCATGTTCTGCTGCGCGAGGCGGCGCATCGCCGAGATGAAGGCAGGCGGGTTCCTGGTGAGCGTCAGCGCGAACCGGTCGGCGCGGCGTTCGTGCGCGCGGGAGAGCGCATGCGTGACCGGCACCGCGGCGAGCGACACGGCGCCCGCGGCGAGCAGCAGCACCGGAAGGCCCGCCAGGTCGTCCACGGCCCGGAGGCCCGCAAAGGGCACCGCCATCCTGAGCCCAACCGCCGCGACGTAGAAGCCTGCGAGGATCAGCACCGTCTCGAAGGCGATGCCCTTCCAGATGTCGCCATGGACGTGGTGGCCGAGTTCGTGCGCCAGCACGACCTCGATCTCGTCGTCCGAGTACTGCGCCAGCATGGTGTCCGACACCAGGATCCGGCGCGACGAGCCGATGCCGGTGAGCGCGGCGTTCGCCTTGGTGGTCTTCTCGCCAAGTCCCCATTCGTAGGCGTCGAGCACCCGGGCGCCAGCCCGTTCCCCCAGCGCCACGAGGCGGTCACGCAGCGAGGACCGGGACAGTGGCTTGATCGAATAGAACATGGGCAGCAGCAGGAGCGGCGCGATGTTGGCCAGGCCGATCATCAGCCCCGCGAACACCACGCCGGCCGGGAGCCACCACCCGGATGGATAGCGCCCGATGAAGGCGTACAGAATCCACGCAGCGGGAATGCCGAGGCCAGCGCCGAGCGCCAGCCCCTTGCCCTGATCGGCGAGCCAGTGTGACAGCGACTGCCGTGAGAGTCCGTATCGCCGCTCCAGCACGAAACCGCCGTAGAAGGCGAACGGCAGGCTGACCAGTTCGTTGACCAGCGTCAGCAGGGCGATGAAGGCGGTGACGGTGACGAAGCCCTGCAGCGAGCCCGGCAGCCACGAAGCCGCCCACTCGGCAAGGTCGCGCAGGAGATGGCTCATGCCGCTCAGGACGAGCAGCAGCAGCAGCGCGGCGCTCGCGCCGACCGAGCCCACCCTGACCTGGCGCTTCAGTCGGTTGTAACGGGATGCCTTGTCCTCGTTCATGCAACAGTCGCCCGGGTACGGTGACGACGGGAAGGCGTCCCGTGCATTCCGTCGTGAGGGGGGTCCGGGCCCGGCGTTGGCACGGCCAAAGTGACCGCCGTATTATAGCGTGGCCGTTCCGGGCAGCCGCGCGAAGCCCGGACCCGTGCGTTCCCGGTCGTGACAGGGATCCACCCGCGTCGGTGCCCAGACCATGCACATCGGTCAGTACGAAATCGTTCGGATGCTGGGCCGTGGGGGCATGGGCTCGGTCTACGTGGCCCGCGACCCGGCGATCGACCGGCTCGTCGCGATCAAGCTGCTGCGTGAGGGGGTCGACTCCCCCGAGGTGCGGGAGCGCTTCAAGCGTGAGGCGCGCTCGGCCGGCCAGCTCCGCCACCCCAACATCGTCACGATCTTCCACGTCGGCGATCACGAGTCGAGCCCCTACATCGTCATGGAGTACATCCCTGGCGAGACGCTGGCCGAGCTGATCAGCCAGCAGGCACCGCTGACGATCGGACGCAAGCTCCGGATCATCGAGGAGGTCTGCCGCGGACTCGCCTACGCCCACAAGTTCGGCATCGTGCACCGCGACGTGAAGCCACTGAACATCCTGGTCGACACCGAGGGCTCGGTGAAGATCCTCGACTTCGGCGTGGCGCGGGCCGGCGATCAGGGCCTGACCCAGCTCGGGATGATGATGGGCACGCCCAACTACATGTCACCCGAGCAGATCAGCCCGGGTCGCGCAGACCATCGCAGCGATGTCTTCGCCGTGGGGCTCGTGTTCTACGAACTGCTGACCTACCGGCGCGCCTTTCCGGGGCACGACTTCTCGGTGCTGCAGCGGATCCTGCAGAGTGATCCGGATCCCGTGGAGCGCTACTGCCCCGGCATCGATCCAGCGATCCTCGCCGTCCTCCGTCGCGCCCTGGCGAAGAAGCCCGACGAGCGCTACCAGGATCTTGGCGCGATGCGCCAGGACATCCTGGACATCTGGACCCGCCTGAAGACACCGGAGGACGAGTCGTTCGGCGTGCTGTCGCCCAGCACACCCGCGGACACGCCCTACTACGACGGTCCCACGCTGGTACCAGGACCGAACGAGGAGGTCGCGCCCACCATCGACTCCACCCGCGCGATGGAGCTGGCGCGCGAGCTGGCACGCGTGGCCGACGAGAAGCGCCGTGCCGAGGAAGCGGCCGACACGCCTTCGCTGGGCACGACGCGTCCCGACGATCCAACGCGTGCCCTCACGCCGGCCGAACTCGCGACACTGGAAGAAGCGCGGGCCGAGCAGCGTCGCAAATCGTCCAGGGCCCCGTCGCAGACACGGCCAGCGGCTCCGCCCGACGCCCCGCGCGCCGATACGCCGGCGTCGCGGCTCACCACGCCGCCGGCGCCCGTGGCCATCTCCCCGTCGACGGCCGACGCGGTCGCGGCAACATCGCCCTCGGATCCCACGGTCGTCGTTCGCCGAGCGCCGGAGGTACGCGTGCCGACATCTCCTGCCCCTGCGGGGTCGGCTGCAGGGACGGCATCGCACAGCGACACGTCGCCGGCAGCTGCCCATCGGACTGCACCCGGCTGGCTCCTTCCGGCGGCGGCCGCGGCAACGATCGCCGTGGCACTCGCGCTGTGGCTCTGGCCCGACTCCGGTGCCGGCACCGGCCCGGCCACACAACCGGCGGACAGCAGCACGACGGCCGGTGTCCCTGCGTCGTCCACCGGCGCGGCGGCGTTGCCCGGGGCTGAAGGCAGCGCAGCCTTCAGGTCCCGTATCGCCGCACTACTTGGCCGCGGAGACATTGCCGGCGCAGTGGACGAACTGCGGGGACGCACCAGCAACAACGACCCGGACATCGTGGCAGTGGCCATGGCCGTCGTGGAAGCGGGCCGCAGTGACGCGGCTGTCGCATTGGAACAGGCGCGCACGGCCGGCGCGGCAGCCTCCGCGCCGGGCACCTACAACAAGGCGCTGGCCAGGCAGGCGGCGGCCGGGACGGCGGCCACCGGCGGCCACCCTGCGGAGGCCGCGGTTGCCTACCTGGAAGCCGCCAGCCTGTTCCGGCAGGCAGCGGTCGAGGGGGCGAAGGCGCCTGCGTCGGGTCCGTCCGCCACGAGCACCGCTGGTGCCGCAGGTGCCCCTGGCGCTCCAGGGCCCTCGCGTGCAGTCGACACGTCGGCCATCGAGACACTGCTGGCACAGTACGCGGAGGCGTATAACAGGATGGATGCTGGCGCAGTGCGCACGGTGTGGCCCGGGGCACCGGCGGGCCTCAGCTTCGCCGGGAATCGCTCATACTCGTTGACGCTGGTCGGCCCAGACCTGCGCTTCGTGCAGCCCGATCGCGCCGTCGTCAGCGCGCAGCGGCACACCGTGCAGGAACTGGAGAACGGCCAGAAACGGGAAACCTCGGTTGACGTGACGATGAACCTTCGACGGATCAGCGGCGGCTGGGTCATCGACACCGTCCAGTGACCACGCTGTCCAGCCCTTGCCTCAGGAATCGAGCTCGCACATGAACCCTGCCAGCCCCCCGGAATCCGCACCTGAGAACACCCCCTCGGTCTCCGCGCTGATCGAGAGCCTCGACTTCGAGCGGCTCGAACGGCTGGTGGCGATCGGCCACGAGCAGGGTCGCATCCAGGCCTTTCGCAACAAGGCGCAGGCACACCAGGATCAGGTGCCGCCGGCCGTGCGTGCCCGTGTCCTGGCCGACTACGAGCATCGCGCAGCCGCCCTCGAGGAGGAGGCCGCGCCACTGCGGGCCGACGTCAGGTCCGACTACGAGGCGCTGCAGGCGGCCATGCTCAGCGTCCAGGGTGCACGAACCGATGCGCAGGAGCGCAGGCAGGAAGCCGAGTTCAGACACGAAGTCGGTGAACTCACGGACGAGGAACTCGCCAACCGCCTGGCCGGTCCCAGTGCCATCCTCGAGCAATGTGAACGTGACGTCGCTGCCCTGGAGGCGGCCTCTGCGCGCTTCATTGCGGCGCTCGGGGAAGGCTTCGACATCAAGGTGGACCCGGATACCCGCCACGTGACGGAGACACCGGTGTCCACGCCACGGCTGCCCCCTCTGCCGATGGAAGCCGACATCATGGAAGCCGCCCAGCCGGCACCATCGGACATGCCGGCCGTCCCGGCCCGCGGCGTCGGTGCCGCCAACCAGCTGTTACCGCTGCCGGGGCCGGTCGACTCGACCTTCGCGCTGCCCCGTGACCAGGTGGAAGCCCACCTGCAGGCGGCACCACCAGCCCCCTCGACGGGCCACGCCACCCTCGTGCTGGAGGACGACGGCGACCTGCACGAGTTCCACCTGGGAGACGGCGTGACGGCGATCGGTCGCGGCGACCAGAACGACGTCCAGATCGTGAAGCCAGGCATCTCACGCAAGCACGCCGTCCTGGAACGCACGCCGGACGGCTACCTGCTGCGCGACCTCGAGTCCAACAACGGCACGTGGGTCAACGGCGAGCGGATCACCGAGCGGGTGCTCGAGAACGGCGACGTCGTGGAGATCGGACCGATCAGGCTCCTCTTCCGGGCCTGATCCCCCGCGGGTTCAGGGCGTGGGCAGGGCGCCGACGCGGATGTTGCCGTTGGTGCTGGTCAACTGGATGGGAGCGCCGCCGGCATTGAGGCGTCCCCTGGTCCGCCGACGGCTCTGCTCACCCGTCACGTCGAGTGGCAGGTCCTTCACCTCGATCGAACCGTTCGTGCAGCTCGCGTCGAGGTTGGCATTCGCCGTCTCCGGAAGCGAGAGGGCAATCTCGCCGTTGACCGCCCGGAGCTCGATCGGGTCGGTCGACACGGCAGTCATCTCCACGGTGATGTTCCCGTTGGTCGTGCGTGCCTCCACCCCACCCGCCAGTCCCTTGCCGACGATCGTGCCTTCGTTGGTGGAGGCGACGACCGTGCCCTCGACGTTCGACACCGTGATGTCGCCGCCGGCGGTCCGCAGGCGCAGGCGCGTCGCCTTCGGCACGGTGACCCGGAAGTTCACCTCGGTCTCGATGCCGATGACCACGCCTCCCAGGCCTTCATTGCGCAGCACGACCTTGTCGGGAGCCACTTCCTCCGTGATGCGAATGCGTGCGGGAATCGGCCTGGCCCCTGCGTCGGTGGCAGCGCGCCCGATCCGTTCGGCCTTCACCTCGATGGAGGGACCGGTGCCGCCCTGCACCTCGATGCGCCCGATGGCACCCACGACCTGGAACTCACCACCCGCCTGCAGGGTGTAGCTCCGGGTCCACTCGTCAGACGCCTGGCCCTTCAGGGGACCCTGCGCTCCGCCGCAGCCGGCGAGCATCAGGACGAATGCGAGAGGGGCGCGACAGGCGGGGAGTGAGAGGGAACGTGGCACCATGCGACCCCATGATAGGCCAGCAGGGGTCGATGGTGCCTGGCAGTGCGGATCAGTTCAGCTGGACCGAAATCAGCTTCGACACACCGGGTTCCTCCATGGTCACGCCATAGAGCCGGTCGGCGATCTCCATCGTCTTCCGGTGATGGGTGATGAGGATGAACTGCGTGTGGTGCTGCATGCTGCGCAGCATCTCCACGAAGCGCCCGATGTTGGCGTCGTCGAGCGGAGCGTCGATTTCGTCGAGCAGGCAGAAGGGGCTCGGCTTGTACTTGAAGAGGCCGAACATCAGCGAGATGGCGGTCAGTGCCTTCTCGCCGCCCGACAGCAGCTGCACGCTCTGGAGGCGCTTGCCAGGGGGCTGTGCCACGATCTCGATGCCGCTCTCGAGCGGATCATTCTCGTCGAGCAGCGTGATCCCGGCACGTCCACCGCCGAAGAGAGTGGTGAAGACCTCCTGGAAGTTGCGGTTGATGGCGCCGAACGCCTCCACGAAGCGCGTTCGGGTGGTCTCGTCGATGCGGCGGATCGCCTCGGTGGTCTGGGCAATCGACTCGACGAGATCGGTGCGCTGCGTGGACAGGAACGTGTACCGGGTCTCGAGTTCGTCGTACTGCTCGATTGCCATCATGTTGACCGGCCCCAGTCGATCGATCTTGCCGCGCAGCGTGGCGATCGCCTCCTCGGCGCTGAGCGTCCGCTGGCTGGCGGCGGCCACCGCCGCGTCGGCCGCATCCACTGCGGCCTGGGAGTCGGCTGTACCCACCGACGGCGGCTGGACCGGGTTGCCTTCCTCGTCGGTCGACTCTTCCGGTTCATCGGCGAGGATCGCCCGTGCGTCGGGCACCGCCGCCCCGGACCGCTCGAGCTCCTCGACTTCCACCATCACCTCGTCCAGCGTCGCCTGAACCGCGTCGATGCAGGTGGCCGCGAGGTGCGACAGGTCGGTCTCGGCGGTTGCGCGGGCGAGATCGTACTCGGACACGGTGGAGCGGATGCCCTCGAACTCGGAGCGCGCCACGCGGATGGATGCCTCGAACTGGTCGGCACTGATCCGCAGGGTCGACACGCCATCGTCTGCGGCGGCCACGGCGGCGCGCAGTTCCTCCAGCTTCCGGATGTCGGCCGAGAGCTGTTCCTCGTTGAACGCGACCGACTCGCGGAGTTCGGTCACGCGCGTGCTGGTCGACTCGAGTTCGAGCGACAGCGCCTCGGCGCGCGCCTCCAGTTCGCGGCTGGCCTCCTCGAGACGGCGGACCTCACTGGCGAGGCCGGCGGCCCGCTCGACGAGACCAGCATGGTTCGCGCGAGCTTCAGCGGCGCGTCGGCTCAGTTCCTGCACCGTCTCGCGGGCATCGAACAGCCGGCGCTGTGCCGCGCCCAGCCGCTCGTCCGCAAGCCGCTGCTCGCCTTCGAGCGCGAGAATCGCAGCGCGCGCCTCTTCCTGGCGGAGTTCGAGCGACGTGCGCTCCTCCTCGGCCTGCCGACGCTCGCGCGCGAGCTGGTCGCCACGGAGGGTCACGCGCGTCGCATCCTCGGACGCGCGCTGCAGCTGGGCCTCGAGTGCCACGATCTGCTTCTCCTGCCGGTGCTGCTCGGCACCGAGCGCGGCAATGGCCTGGGTGGCTTCGGTGATGACCCGCTCGAGATTCGCCGTCTCCTCGGCCAGCCTCGCGAGGGCCTCCCGCTCGCCCTCGATCCGGGCACGCAGGTCCTTGATGTCGCGCTTCGTCTCGAGGATGCCGCGCGCTTCCTTGGGATGACCGCCCGCCACCAGGTGCGGGCCGCGGAACACCTCCCCGTCGGCGGTCACGATCGGGCAGGGGGCGGAGGCTGCGGCTGCCTCTGCCCGCTCGTACGAGTCGGTCAGCCAGGCCTCGCCGATCGCGCGCCGCAGCACGCCTTCGTAGGGACCGCTGACCCTGAGCACCGACGACAGCGTGACGAACCCGTTCGGCACCGCCTGGGTCGCCACGTCGGATGCGGGTCCGGGCTCACCTTCGATCACCACGAACCCGCAGCGGCCGGCGGACGCCTCACGAATCAGTTCGAACCCGGCAAACGCGTGGTCCTGCTGCTCGACAACGATGTGCTGGAGGACTTCGCCGAGGTAGGCCTCGACGGCCCGTTCGCGGCCGACCTCCACCTCGAGGTAGTCGGCCACCGCCCCCTTCTGGTTCACCTTGCCGTTGGCCTGCGCGAGCACCGTGCGTGCGGCATCGCCGTACTCGGCGCGACCCGCTTCGAGTTCCTCGAGCGACTTGAGACGGGCGACAAGTCCCGCCAGTTCGTGCTCGCGCGTACGCACCGACCGTGCACGCCATTCATGCTCGATGCGCGCGCTGGCCAGTTCGGACTCGCGGGCTGCACGCGCCGCCTTCGTGGCATCGAGCGCCTCGTGCGCGCGACGCAGGCCGTCGGCGGCCGAGGCACGGTCCGAGTCGAGGCGATCGAACTCGAGCCGCACGTCCTCGGATTCGACCTGCAGCTTGGACAGCAGTTCCAGCACGCGGTCGCGCTGGGCGGCTGCGCTCTCGAGCGAGTGCCGCAGGGCGGTGGCGCTGTTGATGGCCGCGTATACCTCGCTGCGGGCGGCCTCGACGTCGCCCTCCAGCCCCTCGATTTCCCGGTGGCCGACTTCGTACGCCTCGGATTCGGCAGTCAGGGCCGCGGCGGCGCGATCCCGATCCTCCAGGGCCATGGTCGCGGCCGCGCGGCGCTCCTCGAGTTCGGCGCGGGCCGGCTCCCGGCGCGCGGCGAGCACGTCGATCTCCTGCGCGATGGCGCGGGCGCGGGCCCCCAGCGAGTCGGCCTGTCCACCATCGAAGGTGATCTGCTGCTGGAGGCGGTTGATCGCCAGTTCGGCGCCGTGCGCCACCTCGCGGGCCGCCGTGGCGCGCGACTCGGCCTCGGCCAGCTCGATGCGCGACCGTCCGAAGTCGGACTCGATCTCCGACACTCGGGCGGCGGCTGCGGCCTCGCGCTCCCGGGCATCCGCGAGGCGCGCGCGTGCCGACTCGATCGTCTCGGCCAGCTGGCGGTACTTGCGGGCGAAGAGCACCTTCTCCCATCGGCGCAGCTCATCGCGCAGCTTCTGGTAGCGGCGGGCCTTGCCGGCCTGGCGCTTCAGCGTGCCCCGCTGCTTCTCGACCTCGAACACGATGTCGTCGATGCGGGTGAGGTTCTGCTGCGCGGCGTCGAGCTTCAGTTCCGCGGCGCGGCGGCGCACCTTGTACTTCGTGACGCCGGCGGCCTCCTCGATCAGCTGTCGCCGATCGGTGGGGCGCGTGCTCAGGATCATCCCGATCTTCCCCTGCTCGATGATCGCGTAGGCCTTCGCGCCGAGGCCGGTGTCCATCAGCAGGTCGTGGATGTCGCGCAGGCGGCAGGCGTGCCCGTCGATGAGGTATTCGCTCTCACCCGACCGGTACAGCCGGCGCGTGACCTCCACCTCGCGCGCCACGGTCTGAATCAGTTCCTCGGCCTCTTCCGGTGCGAAGCTGATGCGGGGGTCGCTCGCCTCCGCTTCCTCGGCCGGCGGTTCGAGCACGGCCACGCCACCATCCGCCTCGAAACTGGCGGACGGCGCGGCGGCGCCTTCCCCCTGCGGCCGCGGGGCTGCGCCGTGCGCGCGGACCGGCGAGTTGAACGCAGGGCCGGACACCGACTTGATCACACCGCTGAACCGCAGGCGCACCTCGGCGGTGGCGCTCGGCTTCCGGGCATCGCTGCCGTTGAAGATGACGTCTTCCATCTTCTCGCCGCGCAGGCTCTTCGCGCTCTGCTCGCCCATCACCCAGGTAATGGCATCCGACACGTTGCTCTTGCCGCACCCATTGGGACCGACGATGGCAGTCACGCCCTTGTCGAAGGCAAGCTCCGACCGATCCGAGAAGGACTTGAAGCCGTTGATTTCGAGCTTTTCCAGACGCATGAACTCACACCACCGCGCCGGACGGGCGCATGTGCACACCAATGGCACAGTCCGACCGCTGGTCGGACGCAACCGATGGTCCCTCGCCGGCCCGGGGCGTTCCCGGACAAGACGACGGACAGAAGTGTCCGGAGGACCCGGACACGAGGGCCACGGATTCTGGCTGGTTACAGAACGGCTCAGACCGAATGGGTGGCCCTTTCCCCGTCCCTTTTCAGGGTCGGGGGCCCCGGGGCCGCAAAACGGTGGTCAGTGTAACAAGGGCTAGATAGAGGGGCAAGGGCAAACTACATACACAATCGATTGTGGTCGTACGCCCCACCGGAGCCCTGGCCGGGCTCCGGGAAGTTGGAAGCCAGAAGTCAGAACGCAGAACTGAATTTCCGACCTTCACTTCTGCGTTCTGAGTTCTGACTTCTCAGTTCTTGACCGCCTGGACGCCGGGCAGCTTCTCCGCCTCGCCGAATGAGGCAAGAGCGACCTGGGCCTGCGGGTCGACTTCGACCATCCGGCGGCGGGCCTCGGCGATGCCGAAGGCGGCTTCATCGATGCGGAAGCGGATCATGGCCCTGATGAAGGCCAGGTCCTTCTGCCAGGACGACTCGTCGATGCGGATGCGGTTCGCGACGAGCTGGTCGCGGAACTCCTTCAGCATCTGGTCATCGACGCTGAAGCCCTTCTTCAGGACCACCCAGCCCTTGCCGAGCGGCAGGGTGATGCGCGAGTCCCCCTCCGCGATGAACTTCTGCGAGTAGGTCTCGAACTCCTGGCGGCTGTAGAGCGCGCGGCCGAACGGCGTGGGGTTGAACCCCTCGATCTGGCCGGCCACGTACTTGTCGGGTTCGATGCCGCCACCGCTGTAGACCGGGCGGCCCGACGCCGTCTTGCGAAGGTCGCTCGGCTTGTGCGGCCGGATCCCGTCCTGGTCCTTCTGCGTGTAGCTCAGGTACTCGTCGAAGCTCTCGTCCCAGGGCCGCTGGATCAGCCGGTCGCTCGGCGTGTAGTAGTGGGCGGTGGTCAGCGCGAGGCCGGCCCCATTCGCGATCGGGTACACCGACTGCACGAGCGCCTTGCCGAAGGTCGTTTCGCCAACCACGTATCCGCGGTCGTGATCCTGCATGGCCCCGGTGAAGATCTCCGAGGCGCTGGCGCTGTTCCGGTTCGCGAGCACCACCATGGGAATGTCGAGGAAGCGGCTCTCCTCGGTGGCGCGGTAGTCCTGATCCGAGTTCCGCACGCGGCCCCGCGTGTAGACGATCATCTTGCCCTTCGGCAGGAACTCGTTGGACACCTTGATCGCCTGGTCGAGCGGACCGCCCGGATTGCCGCGGATGTCGTAGAGCAGCCGGGTCATGCCCTTCGAGCGCAGGTCGTTCAGTGCGCGCTGGATTTCGCGGTCGGTGTTCTCGCCCCAGTCCTGGTGGCGGATGTAGCCGGTGGTCGCGTCGAGCATGAAGTGCGCGGGCACCGTGAGGATCTGCACCTCGTCACGCGTGACGTCGAGCGGGATCAGGGCGTCGTACCCCCTCCGCCGCAGTTGCACCTTCACGACGGTGCCGCGAGGGCCGCGCAGCTTGCGCATCGCCTGCTCGGTCGTCCAGCCCTTGGCGTCCTCGCCGTCGATGCGTGCCATGACATCACCGCGGCGCACACCCATCCTGAAGGCGGGCGACCCCTCGAAGACGCTGGCTGCGGTGATGTCGCCCTCGATGGACTGGATGGTGATGCCGAGCCCGTAATACCGGCCCTCCTGCCGCTCGCGCATCTGCGCGTACTCGCGGGGGTCGAAGAAACTCGAGTGCGGGTCGAGGGTCGAGAGCATGCCCCGGATCGCGCTGTAGATCACGCGGTCGGACTCGACCTTGTCCACATACTGCGACTCGATCGCGCTCAGCGCGGCCGAGAAGGTGGCGTAGCGCTCGGCCAGCCGGTCGTCCACCGCGAGCGCGCTGCGCCCGAAGAGCCCGCCGACGAGTGCCGAGACGACGATCACGAACGACGCGACAGAGAGCGGACGCAGACCTCGCATGGGGCACAGCGTAACAGACAAATTCCTTATCGGGCAACGACTTCCGGGTACACGAGCCGGGGAATTCCTTGACCGTTCCCGCAACGGGTTCCATAATCGACTGACGCGCCGCCCGGCGCCAGCCCGGGCCCGGCGGTCCTGCCTGTTTCTGCGGAAAGTAGGAGAGCTATGTTTGGTTCGATTGGCATGCCGGAGCTGATCATCATCTTCGTGATCGCTCTGATCATCTTCGGCCCCCGGAAGCTGCCCGAGCTCGGGCGTTCACTCGGCAAGAGCCTGTCCGAGTTCAAGCGGGCGTCGAACGAGCTCAAGAGCACGCTCGAGGAAGAAATCAAGATCGAGGAGCAGCAGCAGAAGGCCGAGGCGGCCCGCACGGCCGCAGCCGCCCCCGCCGTGTCCGAGCCCCCGGCAGCCCCGGTGCCGGCCGAGCCGGTCGCCGCCCGCCAGGACCACACCGCCTAGGTCGTAGTCGAAGCGATGGCGCTCGTTCCGTTCCCCGGACCGCAGGGCAGCGTGGCCCAGCTCGCGCAGGATGACGAGGAGGAATCCGCCGGCGCGCGGATGTCGTTCCTCGATCACCTGGACGAGCTGCGCCGGCGCATCGTCAACGCCTGCATCGCCATCGCCGTCGGTGTCGCCGCGACGTTCTACTGGATCGACTCGATCTTCAACTTCATCCTGGCCCCCACCAGAGCCGCCCTGCCCGAAGGGGTGAAGCTGATCTACACCCAGCCCGGTGAGGCGTTCTCGCTGTATATCACCATCGCGCTGATCGCCGGCGCCGTGGTCGCCTCGCCGTTCATCATGCTGCAGGTGTGGCTCTTCATCGCGCCGGGCCTGTACGCGAACGAGAAGAAGCTGGCCATCCCCTTCGTGCTGCTGACCACGATCGGGTTCATCGGCGGGGCCGCCTTCAACCATTACGTGGCGTTCCGCTATCTCATGGTCTTCTTCGGCAGCTTCAACACGCCGGACCTCGCCTTCATGCCGAAGCTGGACGATGTGTTCGGGCTCTACTCGAAGATGCTGATCGGGATGGGCCTCGTATTCCAGATGCCCGCGGTCGTGTACTTCATGGCCAGGATGAGCCTGGTGACGGCCCGGTTCCTCATCAACAACATCAAGTACGCGGTGCTCATCATCTTCATCGTCGCGGCGGTGGTGACGCCGAGCCCCGACATGATGACGCAGGTGATTTTCGCCGCACCGATGCTCGCGCTCTACCTCCTGAGCATCGTGATCGCGTGGATGGTCGGCCCGAAGCGGTCCGCGTCGGCCGACGCCTGAGCGACAGTCCCCGCCTCCAGCGACGATCCCTGCATTGACGGGCAGGACCTCGGCCGTACTATGATGTACAGCTGAGCAGCATCGCTGGGAGGGGTGTCCGCATGATCAAGACGCGATTGGGCTTCGGGTTCGCCGTCCTTGGCGCATTGTGGGCGAGCGTGGCGGGCGCACAGCCCGCGGCCGGCCAGGCCGCGCGGGCGGAGACCGACGAGCGGGAACTGCGTCTCGCCACCAACACTGCCGACGGCGATACCGGCCTCTGGTACGTGCCCACGGCCGAGGTACTGGCACGCGGCAAGTGGTCGGCAGCCGGATATCGCAAGGGTTTCAACTACCGCGAGGGCTTCACCGCCGTCGCCGACTTCCCGCTCACCTTCGGGGTGGGCGTGTCCAACAGGGCGGAGATCTTCGGGTCGTTCAACGCAGTCACGCGGATCGACCGTGACGTGCGCCCGGTCTTCACGGCCGACCCCAAGGTCGGCGGTGTGGTGGGTCAGTACCCGTTCGTGAATCAGGGCTGGAGCGGCAGCCAGGTGGGCGACTTCCTGGTGGGCGCGAAGGTGAACCTGCTGTCCGAGGCCGACCTGAAGCCGATGGCGCTGGCCGTGCGCGGCATGGTCAAGCTGCCCACCGGCGACACGACCACGGGCGTCAGCACGGGCAAGGCCGATGGCATCTTCGACCTGATTGTGAGCAAGAACGCCGGCAACGCCGTGGAACTCACCGGCTACGCCGGCGGGATCTTCCGCGGCCAGCCTGACGGGGCGTCGCAGTCGAACGGGTTCCGGTATGGCATCGGCGCGGGGTTCCCCACCACCAGCCTGCTGCGGCTCACGGCCGAGTTCCACGGTGAGCGGCCGTTCGACGATACGGTAACCCTGACCCGGCCACTCGTCGCCTTCGACGGCAGCGTGTCGCCGCTCTCGACGCCGCTCGATGCGTTCAGCGCTGCGACCATCGGGCTCACCTGGCAGGATCGCAAGGGCTTTTTCGTCGGCGCCGCCGCCACGTGGACGCAGCCGACCGCCAAGCGCTCGCAGTACCGCACCGACGACAACCGCTCGGGCGACTTCCTCGACTATCAGGTCCGCATCGGCTACCACCCGGGCATCCGGCGGTACGTGGCGCCGCCACCACCCCCGCCGCCACCGCCCCCGCCACCCCCGCCGCAGAACCGGCCGCCGACGGTGGAGGCGCGCTGCGAACCCTGCACGGTGGAGGTCGGCAAGACCTCGACGATCACCGCGGTGGCACAGGATCCGGACGGCGACTCGCTCACCTACCGCTGGGCGGCTCCGTCAGGGACGGTGCAGAACCCGACCGATCGCCAGACCGTGTGGACCGCGCCGCAGCAGGAAGGGCCGGTCCAGGCCACGGTCACGGTCAACGACGGCAAGGGCGGCACGGCGTCGGCCAACACGACCATCCAGGTGGTTCGGCCCGCGCCGATCGTGGAGCTGAACTTCGAGGACGTGTACTTCGACTTCGACCGCTCGAGCCTGCGCCCAGACGCACTGCGCCTGCTCGATGATGCGGTGTCGAAGCTGCAGGCGAACCCGGACAAGAACCTCGTGATCGAGGGCCACACCTGCAACATCGGCACGGCCGAGTACAACCTGGCACTCGGCGAGCGGCGGGCACGCAGCGTGGTGGACTACCTCACGTCACGCGGGGTCTCCGCAGGTCGCCTCGAGATCCGCAGCTACGGCGAGGAGCGTCCGAAGTTCGAGAATACCCGTGAGGAGACGCGCCGCCTGAACCGCCGCGCGGCGCTCGTGGTGAAGGTGCAGTAACGCTCCATCAGCAATCTGCAATGTCGGAAGGGGGCGATCGTCACGGGTCGCCCCCTTTTGTGTTCTAAGATCCGGCCGTGGTGATTCGCGCGTCAACCGGTCGGCAGGTCGAGGCCCTGCTGGCGGAACTGGCCTCGCCGAGCGCGCTGGCCCGCGACGGCGCCGTGGCGAGGCTCACGGTCATCGGCGAACGCGCCGTGCCTCGCCTGATCGCCCTCGCCGGCGACCCCGCCGCCAGCGATGATGCACGCATGGCGGCGCTGCACGCACTCGAAGGCATCGGCAACCTGCGCGCCTTCGAACCGGCCCTCACCCTGCTCGACACGCCACAGACACGCATTGCGGTCGCCGCCGTCGGCGTGCTGCAACGCTTCCTGCCGTCAGGCCGCGGCGTGGACGCCCTGGACCGCCTGACGGCCACCGCCCTCGACCGCACGAAGGCTCGCGCGCTGCGCCTGGCCGCCATCCGGGCCATCCGTGAAGTTGGACCAGCCACCATCGGCCCGCTGCTGACCGCGCTGGGGAACGACCCGGATCAGGCCATTGCCAGTGCGGCCGGCCTTGGCCCCGACGCCGGGAGCGACCCGGTGTTCGCCCTGAAGGACGCCGCGGAGGGGGCACTACCGGACCAGCCCGCCCTGCTGCGCGTGGCCGTGAGCGAGGCTGCTGGTGAGGTGCCGGTCGTGACCCTGCAACAGGTGATCGAACGGATCCGCTTCAGGGAGGGTGCCGAGACCGGCGCCCTTCGGCCGGAGTGGATCGCGCTTCGTGGAGCGGCACACGCCGCGCTCGCCAAGCGGGGCAGCCGGGTTGCGCTGTACGACCTGCGCGAGTCGCTGGAGTCGGCCCGGGAGCCCTTGCCGGTGGACTTCCTTGGTGCGGCAGCGGCCATCGGCGATGCCTCCTGCCTCGAGGCAGTGGCGGCGGCCTATCACAAGGCCGTTGAAGGGGGACGCCCGGCGGACGACTGGTGGCGGCAGAAGCTGAAGGACGTCTTCGAGGCCATCGCGAAGCGCGAGCAGGTGTCACGCCGTTCGGCGGCCGGGAAGCGGATCAGCGCACGCTGGAAGGATGTGGCCGCGTTCCTCTGGGCTTGACCGTCCTTCGGGACGCGATCTAAGTTAACACTGTTAACCACGGCTCGATGACCATCCAGTCCAGACGCGCACGGCAGAAGGCCCAGCTCCGGCAGGAGATCATCGACGCAGCCCGGGACATCCTGGCCCGCGAGGGCTTCGAACAGCTGTCGATGCGCAAGGTCGCCGAGCGCATCGAGTACTCCCCCACCGCCATCTACCTGCACTTCGAGGACAAGCGCGACCTGGTGTTCCAGGTCTGCGAGGAGACCTTCGGTCGCCTGGTGGCGGAGCTCGCCTCGCTCGAGTCGGACGTCAAGGACCCGGTCGCCCGCATCCGGGAAGGCATGCGGCGGTACGTGGCCTTCGGCCTGCGCCACCCCCAGCACTACCTCGCCACGTTCGTGGCCGTGCCGCACGACCAGCTTCCCGAGGACGTGGCCAGGTACAACAACCCCGACTCGAACGGCATGAAGGCCCTGGGCATCATGCGCACGTCCATCCAGGCCTGCATCGACGCGGGCCGATTCAGGAAGGTCGACCCCGACGTCACCACCCGCGCCGCATGGGCCGCACTGCACGGCGTGACCGCGCTCCTGATCCAGATGCCGAACTTCGCCTGGGGTGACCAGAAGGCCGTGCTCGAGTCGCTCATCGACACCACCATCGAGGGACTCCGGCTGCGGCGGCGATGATTTTTTTTGAACTGTGGTTAACACTGTTACGTCATAACACGATGTCAACACCATGCGCGTGACGCTTCCCATGTCCGAACTGGCCTGGCGCAACCTCGTGCACGACAAGGTGCGGCTTGCCGTCACCCTCACCGGCATCGTCTTCGCCGTGGTGCTGATCGTCGTGGAACTCGGGCTCTTCGTCGGGTTCACCTCCGCAACCACGGGGCTCATCGACAACAGCCGTGCGGACCTCTGGATCACCGCCGCACGCGTGGGCTACGTGGAGGTGGGCGTGCCGTTCTCCGAGCGGAAGGTCTACACCGCCCTGCGGACGCCCGGCGTGGCCGAAGCCACGAAGTACGTCGTCCGGTTCTCGCAGTGGAAACGGCCCGACGGCCGCCAGGAGAGCGTGCAGGTGGTGGGCTTCGATCCGGACCAGTCGCTCGGCGGCCCGTGGAACATCGTCAGCGGCGACCCACGGCTGCTGCAGGAGGCGGACACGGTCATGATCGACGAGCTGTACATGGAGAAGCTCGGCATCACCGGTGTCGACCAGATCGTCGAGATCAACGGACGCCGCGCGCGGGTGGTCGGCCTCACGCGCGGGATCCGCTCGTTCACCACGTCGCCCTATGTGTTCACCTCGTTCAAGAGCGCACAGCAGTACGCGGGCGTCGAGACCGACCAGACGCTGTTCATCCTGGTGAAGCTCGCGGACGGCGCGGACACCGCCGCCGTGCAGGGGGCCCTGGCCGCGCAGCTGCCCGACAGCGACGTGCACACCACCGCCGCCTTCAGCGAGATGACCCGCAGTTATTGGATGTTCACCACCGGGGCCGGTGTGGCCGTGCTGCTCGCCGCCGCGCTTGGGCTCATCGTGGGCGTCGTGGTCGTGGCGCAGACCATCTACGCCACGACCATGGATCACCTGCGCGAGTACGGGACGCTGAAGGCGATGGGCGCGACCAACGCGTATCTCTACAGGGTGATCATCCAGCAGGCGGTCGCCAGCGCGCTCGCCGGCTACACGCTCGCGATGGTCGTGAGCTACTTCGTGGTCAAGGGGAGCCAGAGCGGCGGCGCAGCGATCGTGGTGCCGCCGGCCATGGTGGCCGGGATGCTGGTGCTCACCGTCGTGATGTGCGTGGGTGCGGCCATGGTCTCGATCAACAAGGTCACCCGCCTCGACCCGGCGATGGTCTTCAAGGGGTGATGCGATGAGCGTGGCACTCTCGGCACGCGGGCTGCGCAAGGTCTACGCACAGGGTGAGGCCGCCATGGTGGCGCTGGAGCACGTGGACCTCGACGTCCACCGCGGCGAGATGACCCTGCTCATGGGACCGTCGGGCAGCGGCAAGACCACGCTGCTCTCGATCCTCGGCGGCATCCTCCGCGCCACGGCAGGCACGGTCACGGTGGACGGCCAGGCCCTCGACGGGCTCGGCGACCGCGACCTCTCGAACTTCCGCCTGAGGAACATCGGCTTCGTGTTCCAGGGTTTCAACCTGTTCCCCACGCTGTCCGCGGTCCAGAACGTGGAGCTGGCGCTGGATCTGCGCGGCATCCGCGGCACGGCCGCGCGACGCGAGGCCAGCGACCTGCTCGACCAGGTGGGGCTGTCCGCGAAGCTCCACGCCCATCCGGCCGACCTCAGCGGCGGACAGAAGCAGCGCGTGGCCATCGCCCGCGCGCTGGCCGGCGGACCGGCCATCCTGCTCGCCGACGAACCGACGGCAGCCCTCGACTCGCACAGCGGCCACTCGGTGATGCAGCTGATGCAGGGGCTCGCCAGGGACCGCGGCCGTGCCGTGGTCATCGTCACCCATGACGGACGCATGCAGCCGTACGCCAACCGCGTGGTGCGGATGGCCGACGGCCGCGTGGTATCCGATGAACGACCCGTACTCAGCGTTGAAGGAGTCGGCGCATGACGCGCATGTCCCGTTCGAGGTGGTTGATTGTCGCCGGCATCGTCGCCATAGCCGGCCTGAACCTGGCCGTGTTTGCCAGGCGTGCCCCGGCCGAGCCTGGCCCCGCTGACGGCTCCGCGCCGGCCCCTACGGCACCGATTGCCGCGCCCGGCGTGGTGGAGGCCAGGTCCGAGTCGATCCGCATTGCGTCGCAGGTGGGCGGGAAGCTGCAGCGGGTCCTGGTGGACGAAGGCGACACGGTGGTGGCCGGCCAGGTGCTGGCCGAACTGGTGAACGACGATTACCGCGCCCGCGTGGTCTCGGCCGAGGCCGAGGTGCGCGCCCGCGAAGCCGACGCACGCCGGGTTGAGAATGGCGCGCGCGGCGAGGAGCGCCGCGGGGCGGAGGCCGATCTCCACCAGGCGGAGGCCGACCTCGCGCACGCGCAGGCCGACCACGGGCGTGCCCGCGAGCTGTATGACGAGAAGGTGATCTCACGGGCCGAGATGGACCGTGCGGAGCAGGCCTTCAGGGTGGCCACCGCCCGCGTGGAGTCGTTGCGGGAACGGCACGCACTCGTCGATGCGGAGGCGCGCGAGGAGGATCGCTCGCGGGCGCGGGCGGACGTGGCCCTCGCACGTGCACGGCTGGCCGAGGCACGCGCCGTCCTGGACAAGACCATCGTCCGCTCGCCTATCGACGGCGTCGTCCTGCGCCGACATGCCCGGGCTGGTGAGAGCGTCTCGACACAGTTCGACTCGCCCATCGTCACAGTCGCCGACCGGTCCTCGGTGCGCGTGCGGGTCGACGTCGACGAGACCGACGTGGCCCGGCTGCGCGTCGGCCAGCCGGCCTACGTAACGGCCGATGCGTTCGGCGCGCGCCGGTTCCCCGGCCGCGTGGTGCGGATTGGCGAGATGCTGGGCAAGAAGAACGTGCGGACCGACGAGCCGACCGAACGGGTGGACCAGAAGGTGCTGGAAACCCTCGTGGAACTCGAGGATGGCCGGGACCTCCCGCTCGGGTTGCGGGTGCGGGCCTACCTGGCGCCGTGACGCGCGGCGCTCAGTAGGCCTTCGCGAACCAGGCCTCCGCCACGGCAGGCGCACCACACCGGACACAGGCCTTGCCCTCGGGCGCCGTGGCGTCGAGCGGCATGTTGCGGATCGTCGCCTGCGTGTCGGTCTTGATCTGCGCCTCGCACTCGGCGACGCCGCACCACGGCGCGATCACGAACCCGGGACGGCCTTCCATGGTCGTCCTGAAGCTGTCGTAGTCCTCGGCACGATGCGTGTGGTCGTCGCGGAACTGCAGCGCACGTGCGAGCAGCGCCTGCTGGATCTCCTCGAGCAGCCCCTGCACCTTGACGGCCAGCTCCTCCATCGGCACCCCGAGCTTCTCGCGGGTGTCGCGGCGGGCCAGCAGCACCTGCCCCTTCTCGATGTCCTTCGGCCCGATCTCGAGTCGCAGAGGAACGCCACGCATCTCCCACTCGGAGAACTTCCAGCCCGGACGCTCATCCCGCTCGTCGAGCGTGACGCGGATTCCGGCATCGACCAGCTGCTGCTGGATCTGCTGGGCGGTCGGCAGCACCGTGTCGCGCCAGTTGTCGCGCCCGATCGGGACGATGACCACCTGGTAGGGTGCGACGTTGGGCGGGAGGACGAGGCCGCTGTCATCGCCGTGGGTCATGATGACCGCGCCAATCAGGCGGGTGGTGACACCCCACGACGTACCCCACACGTGCTGCACCGACTTGTCGCGAGCCTGGAACGTGATGTCGAACGCCTTCGCGAAGTTCTGCCCGAGGTTGTGCGACGTGCCCGCCTGCAGTGCGCGGCCGTCGCCCATGAGCGCCTCGATCGAGTAGGTGCGCAGGGCGCCGGCGAACTTCTCGCTCTCGCTCTTGATCCCCTTCACCACAGGCATCGCCAGCAGCCGCGCGCAGACGTCCGCATAGACATCGAGCATCTTGCGGGTCTCGGTCTCGGCCTCCTCCGCCGTCTCGTGCGCCGTGTGCCCTTCCTGCCACAGGAACTCGGTGGTCCGGAGGAACGGCCGCGTGACCTTCTCCCAGCGCACCACGTTCGCCCACTGGTTCAGCAGGATCGGCAGGTCACGCCACGACTGCACCCACTTCGAGTACATGACGCCGATGATCGCCTCGGACGTCGGCCGCACGACCAGCTTCTCCTCGAGCTCCTCGCCGCCGCCGTGGGTGACGTAGGCCACCTGCGGCGCGAACCCCTCGACGTGCTCGGCTTCCTTGGTGAGCAGGCTGTTCGGGATGAACAACGGGAAGTAGGCGTTCACATGGCCCGTGCGCTTGATCTCCTTGTCGAGCGCCGCCTGGATCAGCTCCCAGATCGCGTAGCCATACGGACGTATGACCATGCACCCCTTCACGGGGGAATAGTCCGCGAGTTCGGCCCGCCGGACCACGTCGACATACCAGCGGGAGAAGTCCTGCGAACGGGGCGTGATCTCGGTGACGAACGCGTCTGCTTTGTCGTGTTTGGCCATCAGTACTCAGCTGTGCGTGCGGAGCGCGCTGCGCTGCTCCGCCAGGTGGACCTTGAAGTGTACATCGTCGCGGTCCGGGAAGTCGGCGCGGAAGTGCCCGCCGCGGCTCTCATCGCGTCGGAGCGCGGCGCGGGCGACCAGCAGCGCCACGAGCGACAGGTTCCGCAGCCGCCAGGCCTCGGGTCCCGTGGTGTCGGCCCCGGACGCCATGCGCGATGCCGCGGCGTGCGCGGCCTCGAGGCGGGCCCCCGCGTCCAGCAGCCCCTCCCTGGTGCGGAACAGGCCTGCGGCGCGCCACATCAGGTCGCGAATCTCCGGGGCATCCATGGGCACCGGAGGCACGGACATCGAGGCGCCCGCCACGAGCCGTCGGTCCGCCTTCAGCGGCGCTGCCGCCGGAGCCCCGAGCATGGCCTGCGCCGCCCGCGCGCCGAAGACGAGCCCTTCGAGCAGCGAGTTGCTCGCGAGGCGGTTGGCGCCGTGGACCCCCGTGCAGGCCGTCTCCCCGGCCGCGAACAGGCCCGGAACCGACGTACGGCCCCACTCGTCGGTGTCGACGCCACCCATCATGTAGTGGGCCGCAGGCCCCACGGGAATGAGGTCGGTGGCGAGGTCGAGGCCGACGCGCGCGCACATCTCCGCAATGGTCGGGAACCGCGCGCGTACCCTGGCCGGATCGAGGTGACCCAGGGTGAGGAACACCGGCCGGCCGGTCGCGTTGCCTTCGCGGACAATGCCACGCGCCACGACGTCCCTGGGCGCGAGGTCGCCGGCCCTGTCGTACCGCAGCATGAAGCGTTCGCCGCGGTCGTTGACGAGCCGTGCCCCTTCCCCACGCAGCGCTTCCGAGATGAGGAAGCGCGGCGCCCCGGGCAGGCTCAGCGCCGTCGGGTGGAACTGCACGAACTCGAGGTCGGCCACGCGGGCACCGGCCAGGTAGGCGAGCGCGACCCCGTCGCCGGTTGCCACGGCCGGGTTGGTGGTCTCACGGAACACCTGCCCCGCTCCCCCGGTGGCAAGCAGGACGCGCGGGCACGCGAGTTCCTGCAGCTCTCCGGCATCATCGACGTAACGGATGCCGGCCACCGCACTGTCCGCAGTCAGGATGTCGGTGACGAACGCGTGGTTGACGACCGTGACGGCAGGGAGCCCGGCGACCCGCTCCCACATGGCGCGCGAGATCTCCCGCCCCGTGGCATCGCCCGCATGCAGGATCCGGTGCGCCGAGTGCGCTGCCTCCAGGCCGAAGGCGAGCGACCCGTCCGCCACGCGGTCGAACGAGGCGCCCCACTCGATCAGTTCGCGCACGAGGCGCGGCCCCTCGGTGACCAGCACCCGCACGGCCGCCTCATCGCAGAGTCCGGCGCCCGCAGCGAGCGTGTCGGCCACGTGCAAATCGATCGAGTCGCCGGGCCCCATGGCCGAGGCAATGCCGCCCTGCGCGTAGCCGGTGTTGCTCTCCGAGGCATCAGCCTTCGTCAGGATGACGACCCTGCCGGCCGCCGCCAGCGCACTGGCGGCACGAAGGCCGGCAATGCCACCGCCGACAATGACGAAGTCCGTTGAAGCCGCTGCTGTCCGTGTGCCCAATCGTTGAATGTTATCCTAAGGAATTCGGATACCTGAACGCATGGAACCAGTCCGCGTCGATGTCGCCACCCCGTCGCGCCGCTACGTCATCACGCTTGGTGACGGCATCCTCGGCCGCCTCACACGCCTGCTCGATGACGTGAAGGCGCCCAAGCGCCGCTTCGTCGTCTCCAGCCCGACCGTGTGGCGCTTTCACGGGCAGCGATTCGCGCAGGCCTGCGACGCGGACCCGATCATCGTGCCCGACGGCGAACGCTACAAGCAGACGCCGACGGTGATGCGCGTCTACGATGCCCTCATCAAGGCCAACGCCGAACGCAATACGACCGTCGTGACGTTCGGTGGCGGGGTGATCGGAGACCTGGCCGGGTACGCCGCAGCCACATACCTGAGGGGGGTGGCGCTGGTACACGTACCCACCACGCTGCTCGCCCAGGTGGACAGTTCCGTGGGTGGGAAGGTGGGCGTGAACCACCCGCTCGGTAAGAACCTCATCGGGGCGTTCTACCAGCCGCTGACGGTGGTCGTCGACCCGGCCGTACTCGGTACGCTGCCCCGGCGCGAGTTCAGGGCCGGCCTGTACGAGGTGATCAAGTACGGCGTGACCTCGAGCCCGACGCTCTTCGAGCGTGTCGCGAAGGAGCACAAGGCGATCTTCGCGCGGGAGCCCGATGTACTCACCGATGTCATCGCCGAGTCGTGCCGGATCAAGGCCGACGTCGTCGCGCAGGACGAGAAGGAATCGGGCCTGCGCCGCATCCTGAACTTCGGGCACACGGCAGGGCACGCGCTCGAGTCCGTGACGAAGTACCGCCGCTTCCGCCATGGTGAGGCCGTAGGCTACGGCATGCTGGTCGCCTCCGAAATCGCCGTGGCGCGAGGCGCGATGGCGGCGACCGACAGCAAGGCGCTCTACAGCGTCATCGCCAGCCTGGGTCCCCTGCCTCCGGTGGGCGACATCCCCATCGCGTCGATCCTCGAGGCGATGAAGCACGACAAGAAGGTCGTCAACGGTCGCCTCAACTTCGTGCTGCCGACGGGCATCGGCTCGTGGTCGATCGTCGACGACGTGACCGAGAAGGAAATCAGGAAGGCGCTCGCCCGGCTCGGCCTCAAGAAGTAGTCGCCGGTCAGCCACCGGCCCGGCCTACAGGTGACTCCGTGAAGTGGACGCTGTTCCTGCTCGCCACCATGACCGTATCCGCCCTCGCCAGCGACCGGTATCCCCTTCCGCGCTTTGCAGACCCGCGGCGGGTGGATCGGCTCCAGTCCGCCATGCCGGACGTGGACCGCCTCTTCACTGCCTACGCGTCCGAGAAGAAGATCCCCGGGCTCGTGTGGGGTGTGGTCATCGACGACCGGCTCGCGCATGTCGGCACGGTTGGCGTCCTCGACCGGGGCGCGCGCACGCCGGTCACGCCCGACGCCGCGTTCCGGATCGCATCGATGACCAAGAGCTTCACGGCGCTGGCCATCCTCAAGCTCCGCGACGAGCGACGGCTCTCACTCGAGGAACCGGTCTCACGCTGGATTCCGGCGTTCACGACCATGGAGCGCCCCACCCGCGACACACCGCCGGTCACGATCAGGCACCTCCTCAGCCACAGCGCCGGATTCCCCGAGGACAACCCGTGGGGTGACCAGCAGCTTGCCGCCACCGACGCGATGATGGACGAGTGGCTGGCGCAGGGCATCCCGTTCTCGACTCCGCCCGGAACCCGCTACGAATACTCAAACTTCGCATTCGGCCTGCTCGGCCGCATCGTGACCAGGGCATCGGGCCGGCCCTATGAGCAGTACGTTCGTGACGAGATCCTCGTCCCGCTCGAGATGAACGGAACGACATTCGAGTTCGCGGACGTCCCAGGCGAGCGGCGGGCGGTCGGCTACAGGCTCGAGCCCGGGGGACGCTACCGCGAGGAACCGCCACTGCCGCACGGGGTGTTCGGCGCCATGGGCGGCCTGCTCACCACCGCGAACGACCTTGCGAAGTACATCGCATTCCACCTCGCGGCGTGGCCCCCGCGTGACGACGACGAGCGCGGTCCGGTGACGCGGGCGTCGGTGCGCGAGATGACCCACATGTGGACGCCGGCGAACCTGACGGCCCGCAGCACCGATGGACGGCCCGCCGCAACCATGTCTGGTTACGGGCTCGGAGTCCGTGTCAGTTCCGACTGTCGCTTCGAGCGGATCGTCTCCCACGGCGGCGGCCTGCCCGGCTTCGGCTCCTACATGGCCTGGCTGCCGGAGTATGGGGTGGGGATCTTCGCGATGGCCACGCTCACCTATTCAGGACCATCCGAAGTGGTGAGCCAGGCGTGGGACGTGCTGGCGCGGACGGGAGGGCTTCACCGTCGTGAGTGGCCCGCCACCGCCCGCCAGGTGGAGGTGCGGGACCGGCTGCTCGAGCTGTGGAACAACTGGGACGAGGCGCGTGCCCGCGAGATCGCCGCGGTGAACTTCTTCCTCGATGTGCCGGCACCGCAGCGCCGTTCGGAACTCGAGGCCTTGCGGCGCGAGGTCGGATCCTGCAGCGCCGCGGGTGGCGTACTGCCCGAGAACTGGCTCCGCGGCCAGTTCAACCTGTCGTGCGAGCGGGGCACCGTGGGTGTGTTCTTCACGCTGGCGCCGACGCAACCGCCACTGCTGCAGCACCTGTCGTTGAAGAAGCTGGCGTCGCCAGACGAGAGGATGGGCGCGCCAACAGGTGCTCCGGCCGGCGTCTCGTGCCAGGCAGGATGAATGGATACCCTGTGGCGTATTGCGGGCGACCGGTGTGGAATCGCGCCGGACTCGGCCGCTCGATCAGGACAGGGCGTAGTCGCGAATCTTCTGCTGCAGCAGCTTGTAGCTGACCTGGAGGATTTCGGCGGCGCGCCCCTGGTTCCCCTGCGCGTCCCTGAGCGCCTGCGCGATCTTGCGGCGCTCCACCTCGGCCACCACGCGCTTCGAGACCTCGCCGAGCGTACCTGACAGGTCGATACCGTCCCAGGGATCGGCCGGTGGGGTGTCCAGGGGGGGGTCGACGTGCGACACCAGGTTCAGGTGCCGGGCGTGGATGGTGTCCCCCTCGGTCAGGATCGCCGCCCGCTCGATGCAGTTCTGCAGTTCGCGGACATTGCCGCGCCAGGGATAGCGCAGGAGGGCATCGATTGCATCCGGCGCCAGCACCAGCACCTTGCGCTGCAGCTCGCGGGAGAACCGCTCGACGAAGTACCGGGCCAGCAGCGGGATGTCACCCGGCCGCTCGCGGAGCGGCGGAATCGTGATGGGAAAGACCGAGAGGCGGAAGTACAGGTCCTCGCGGTACTGCCGTGCCGCGACCGCAGCCTTCAGGTTGCGGTTGGTCGCCGCCACGACACGCACGTCGACGTGCAGGAGCGTGGTGCCGCCCACCCGCTCGAACTGTTTCTCCTCGAGAGCACGGAGAATCTTGGCCTGCAGCGTCAGCGGCAGGTCGCCGATCTCGTCCAGGAAGAGCGTGCCACGGTGTGCGAGCTCGAACTTGCCGGGCTTGCGCTGCGAGGCTCCGGTGAACGCCCCCTTTTCGTGCCCGAACAGTTCGGTCTCCAGCAGGGTTTCGGGGATGGCCGCGCAGTTGATGGCCACGAACGGCCCGTCGGACCGCGGGCTCAGGGCGTGCACGGCACGGGCGAAGAGCTCCTTGCCGGTGCCGCTCTCGCCTTCGATCAGCACGGTGGCGTCGCTGGCAGCGGCGCGCTGCATCGCCATGATCACCTGCTTGAGGCGCGGATCGTCGCCCACGATCTGGGGGGCGCCTCGCCGCTGCGCCAGTTCCTCCCTCAGCAGGATGTTCTCGGTGAGCAGCCGGCGCTGCGACAGCGCGCGCTCTACCAGCAGGAGGAGGTGATCTGGCTCGACCGGCTTGGCCAGGAAGTCCAGGGCCCCTTCCTTCATGGCTGCGACCGCATCCTGGATGCTGCCGTAGGCGGTCATGACGACCACCGGCAGGTCTGGGTCCAGTTCCTTGGCGGCACGCAGGACGCCGAAGCCGTCGCCTTCAGTCAGTCGCAGGTCGGACAGGACCATCCCGGGTCGTCCCGACCGGAGGGCTTCTATCGCCTCCGCCTGATCGCGCGCCTCGATGACCACGTGCCCCTGCGTCTCGAGCGCAAGACGCAGCATGGCACGCAGCGAGTCCTTGTCCTCGACGAGGAGGATGGGTGGATCGGTCGATCGACGTGCCACTAGCGGAGCCAGCCGGCGGGCACGCCCTCGCGGCGTGCTTCTTCTTCGAGCTCGGGAATCGCGCGACGCCCCTGCTCGATCGACTTCTTCACGCGGTCCAGTTCGCTGAGTGCCTTCTCGCGATCGAGTGCAATCTGGCTGCGTTGCGCCGGATCGTCGCGGTTGACGAAGTCCGCCGTCAGCGCATCGACACGGCTCTGCAGGGCATCGCGGAAGGTTTCGTCACGCTCGAGCCGGGCGCGCAGCTCGGCCATTCGTGACGACCAGTACTTCTGGTCCTTCACCTCTTCCGCCTTCTCTTCCCCTGTTGGGGCCTTCTTGCCGCCAGCGGCGGTGTCATCGCCCGCCTTCTGCGAGTCGGCCGGGGGTTCGGAGGCGGCGGGATCGGTTGCGGCAGCCGGGGTCTCCTCCGTGGGAGCAGCAGGCACCGGCTTCAGATCCTGGTTCGTCCAGGTCTTGCCACCAGGTTCCTTCACGGTCTGGCGGCGGTCGTTTTCCTTGCGGGCAACGTCGGCCAGCGACTGGGCGGACGCAGAGAACACGCCGGCAAGGCTGAGAGTGAGGACGAGGGCACAGACACGCATGGCTTTTGGACGTATCGGCTCCAACGGGACGCAACGTCAGGCCTTCACCCGACCCTCTTCATCATCGCACCTCCCTCCACGAAAGGACCTGCAATTGCGGGAACGGCAGCGGTGCCGGTCCCCTGCTCAGCGGATCCGACGCCTCCCAGGCGGCGAACCGCTGGACGTCGAGCCTGAGGATCGCCCCCTCCACCACGCGCCAGGCACCGCGGCGACCGAAGGCTTCGGCCCTGACCAGGAGCACTCCGGCGCCGGCATTCGGCGATGCGCCCATCCGCACTCCATCCCGCCACGCATCCCCGTCATCGTCCAGCGGGTCGTCCGCGACCATGGACACGACGAAGACCGCGGCGCCGCGCGCGCCGAACCCGGAAATACCGTCGAGCGGCCCGTAGCTGAACAGCTTCCAGCGCGGGTTGCGCGCACCCCATGGACGGTCCGGCAGCGCAGCATCGAGGTCGGCCGGCTGGCAGACGGTCGCCCTCAGGCAACCGGCACGGTTGACCACCTCGGACAGGGTGATGGTGCTGCCGTCCGGAAGGAGCCGGCTGCCGGTCGGTCCGTCGGTGAAGGCCGATGCGAAACGGCCGTCGAGCACAGCCGTGAGATCCGGTGCGGTCCTGAGTTCGCCGACCGTCCGCTCGAAGGCGGCGTTGGCCGCGTGAAAGGCCTCGGCCGCGGCGCCCGCATTCGACGCGATGAGCACATCCGTGGTGGTCAGGACGATGAGGGCGGCGCCGACAGCGGACAGCAGCGTGGTGGCCATAAGGGTGACGAGCAACGCCACGCCACGTTCGCTCTTCATGTCAGCGACCTCCTCCCAGAGCCGGGGGCGCCACCACGATCCGGGTCTCACGATCCGGCACCCACGAGGGCGCGGCGCCGGTCCCCGCCCTGGTGAACAGCGGCCCGGCTGGGCCCCGTAGCGCATCGACGGCTGCCTCCACCCGGATGGTCGCCACAATCTGCCGCACCCGCAGTAGGTCGGCGTCGTAGCGGTTCGGACTGGTGTCGTCGGGGCACCAGGGGCCATCGGCGAGCAGTGATGGAGAGAGCGGAACCAGCGCCGTGGATCCGGACAGCACTGGCAGGCGGGAGGCGACAGCGCCACCGGCCGTGCGCATGAACGCACAGTTCTCACCTGGTGGGTAGGCGGTGGGCTGCTCGTGGACCTGTGGCGGGAGCGGACCGTACGTGGCGCGCTGCAGGCCGGCACCGCTCACGACCCGCGGCGGTTCCGGATCGCCGAAGTACTCGAACGACAGCGACACGACGTGGTTCGCCACCGGCAGGTCGGCGCTCCCATCCGCGTCGTATCGCCGCACCTGCCCGTACCCGAGCGCCGGGTCGTGACGGAAGAAGTAGGTGCGGGCGGTGAGCACGGCCAGGATGGTGCGCCCGGCAGCATGGATGTGTGCCGAGTCCTGATCGTTGTGCTGCAGCGTGATCGCGGTGCCGCTGACACCAGTGACCGAGAACAGGTCGACCCCGCCAGATCCGTCGAAGGCCGCCACCAGCATCCCTGCCCGGAACCCGCAGCTCGGGTCGCCACTGGCACATCCAGCCCCAGGAACGATCGTCGTGGTGCCGGACGAGGATGCCAGGGCGCTGGCGAGCCGGGCCTGGGGTGCAGAGGGCGTCACCTGCCACACCGAGAGGCGCGATGAGTCGAAGGTGCCGGGCGGATCGGCGTTCCGGCGACCCCGACGAAGCGGGAGCACGGCAGCTGCCCTCAACGCGGACGCCGGCAGCGGCTCGGCCAGGAAGGGCCAGCCGCCGGCCCCCTCGACGTCGCGCAACAGGGCATCGGCAGCGGCTCGTAGCCGCTGTGCGACGTCGGCCTGTTCGGGTTGGATGCGGAACGCCCCGTGGCCCGGATCCAGCATCGCGAACACCGCAGACGTGACGAGGAGCGACACCGTCAGCGCCACCAGCAGTTCCACGAGGGAGAAGCCGCGCGCGTCGGTCGACGTGCGGGCGCTCATCGGTCCCTCCGTGCACGGATGTCGACGAGCCAGGCACTGCTGGCGTTTCTGGCCACGGCCACTGCGTCTGCGGCGCCAACGATGTGCGCGGGCAAGACCACAACCTGCAGCAGGAGGGTGTCTGGCAGCCCGGTCAGCGTCTGGACGGACCAGCGCCGGACCCACGCGGCTCCGACCGGAGCCGACGTGCCGCTGGCCAGCCATCGACCATTCACGTCGAGGAAGTCGCAGAACCCGGCCACGTTCGACAGCAGGGTGTCGCCGACACTGGTGGTGAGGCCGGGACCGCCGGTCGCCGCCTGCGGCGTCTGCGTGAGATCCGAGCTCGAGTCGGTGACGTCGACGCCACCCTCATCGCGGCCGAACGCGAGCGCCCGCAACTGTTCCAGCTTCTCGCGAGCGAGCCGCTGCACCGTGTCGGCCTGGCGGGCGGCCCGCACGGCCTGGCCGGAGAGGATGGAGAGGTGCGCCACCGAGCCAACACCGACCGCCAGCAAGGTGACGGCGAACAGAGCCTCGAGCAGCGAGAACCCGCGAGCGCCAGACGCGTCCATGCTCGTGTGGTGCTGCAACCGGTGCGCCCGACCAGGGCGGTGGCCTGAACAGGCTGATTTCCTGAGGAGATCACGCGGATCGTGCAGAGGACGCGAGTGCCGTCACGTCGGCGGTACGCGATTTCCCCACTGGCGCAGGGCGCTCGAAGCGCAGAATCTGCGGCGCGTGTGAAGGCTAGAGGATCGGAAGGACCACTTGCAGGCGGGCACCACCCTGTGGTGACGTGCCGACCGTGACGCGCCCGTTGTGCGACACGACGATCTTCTGGACGAGGGCGAGCCCCAGTCCGGTGCCGTGCTTCTTGGTGGTGAGGAACGGCTGGAAGATCCGATCGCGCGCGCTGGCTGGCACGCCCGGACCGTTGTCGTCGACATTGATCGTGCAGGTCCCGCGCGCGGGGTCTACGCTGCCCTCGACGCTGACGCTGGGGATGATGGAGGCGTCGGCGCAGGCTTCGAGCGCGTTGCGCAACAGGTTGCTGAACGCCTGCCGCAGCAGCACCTCGTCACCCTGCATCAGCCCGAACTCGCCGCGCAGCGCGACACTGCCGCCGAGCGCACCGGCGTCGGTCCGCGCCTCGTCGGTGAGCCGGGCGCAGAGCGCCCGCAGGTCCACGTCTGCCAGCGCGAGCTGGGCGGGCCTGGCGAAGTTGAGGAAGTTGGTGACCACCTCGCCGAGCGACACGGCCTCGGCCCGGATTCCCTCGACGTAGGGACGGGCTCGGGGCGGCAACGTCTCGGGATCGAGCAGCCGGCTGTAGCCGTGGATGGTGGCCAGACCGTTCCTGAATTCGTGGGCGATACCGGCCGTCAGCTCACCAACAGTGGCCAGGCTCTGCTTCAGCCGGAGCTGCTCCTCGAGCTGCTGCACGGCCGTGAGGTCGGTGAAGAGGCAGACGGCGCCGTGCAGCTGCCCGTCGACGTCGAACAGTGGCGAGACCGTCACGCCGAAGCGCGAAGCCCTGCGGCGCCCCTCGGGCAGGTCGACAGTGCGGCGCAGGATCGGGCGGCCGGTCGCGAGACATTCGTCGATGGTCTGCGACAGGGCAGGTTCGGCGAGCACCGCATGGTAGTTGCCGGTCAGGGGACCGTCGGGCAGTTCCAGGAGCCGGCGCGCAGATGGGTTGATGATGCGGATGACCCGCTCGTGGCCCACCACCAGCAGGCCGGACGCCAGGCTGGAGATGATCTCGCTGCTGAGCCGTTCAGAGGCCTCCGCCCTGGCGGCCGTGGCACGCTCCTGCGCGCGGAGCGTGGCAATGGCTTCCTCGAGTGCAGCCGACAGTGTGGCGCTCTCGAGGGCGCTGTTGCGCCCGCTCTGCCGTCGCTGGCGTGCCGCGGAGAAGATGCGGAGCACGGCGAACATCAGCAGCCCCGACAGCGCACCGATGATGACGGTGAGCCCGAGGAAGGCGAGCGCGCTGGCATTCATGGGAGCGCGGCGTCAGATGGCCGGGTACAGGCCCAGGTACCAGTCCAGGAGTCCGGACCCCACGGTGGCGGCCAGGGCGGCCCCCATGGCGAGGAAGGTGCCGAACGGCAGCGCGTACTTCATGTCGCCGCGCCTGGCGGCGATCAGCAGGAGGCCGACCACCGATCCGGCGATCGACGCCATCATCAGCGTGACGAGCGTGAGCTTCCAGCCGATGAAGGCCCCGATCATGGCGAGCATCTTCACGTCGCCCATGCCAAGCCCCTCTTCATGCCTCACGCGGTAGTACACCTCGGCGATGAGCCACAGGCTGCCTCCGCCGAGCAGTGCGCCGAGCACCGACGCCACCCATCCGGGTCCCGTGACGACGCTGAAGGCAAGGCCGACGGCAATGCCAGGGAGCGTGACGATGTTGGGGAGCAGGTGGTGCTCGAGATCGATGGCGAAAAGGACGATCAGGGCGCAGCCGAAGACGAGCTGCGACGCGAGCAGGAGTGATGGCCCGTAGTACCAGGCACCGAGCCCGAACATGGCGGCCGTGAGCACCTCGACGATCGGGTGGCGCACCGAGAGCGGCACCTTGCAGGTGCGGCACCGGCCGCGAAGCGCGAGCCAGGCCACGATCGGGAGGTTCTCGTACCAGCTCAGCTCTCGGCCACACGACTCGCACGACGACGCCGGCCAGACCACAGACTTTCCGAGCGGGATGCGGTAGATGCAGACGTTGAGGAAGCTACCGATCAGGGCACCGAGCAGGGTGGCGATCGCCACAAAAGAGGTGGCCGTCATGGCTTCGGCAGCGGGAAGGCCCGCTGCGGCTCCTCCGGCAGCGGGAACAGCGGCGACCGTGGCGACAGCCGGACTCGGCCGTCAGGGCCCAGTTCGAACGGCGTCTTCGTGGGATCGACCGGGATGCCCGGGATGCCTCGGGCCCGAATCAGGTCCTGCCAGCTTGTCGCCGGGAGGCCGGCCGCTCGGGCGCGATCCACCTGGGCCTGCATGGCATCGATGAAGTCGGCGGCATCGAGCTGCATCAGGCGCCGGTCGGCATCATTGCGCAGCCAGTCGATTTCCGCCGCTTCACGGATGGCCTGCCACATCAGCCGTGAGGACGCCCGATCGCCCCCTTCGGCCAGCGTCGTGGCGGCCAGCGACTTCAGGAACCAGGGCGCCCCCTCGATCCGGCTCGCCTTGTCGAACCACTCCGCGGCCGCCTTGTAGTCGTGCGCCCACCAGTAGTGCACGAACCCGATGTCCTGCATGTATTCCCACTTATCGGGTCGAGCCGCCAATCCCTTTTCGAGGAGCTTGATGGCCAGATCGGGTCGGCCCGCGCCACCAGGATGCGGCTCGGCAAGGAAGATGGCGCCGAACCGGTAGGCAATGTTGAAGCGCGGGTCGAGCGTGGTGGTGAGGTCGAGCAGCGGATACAGCAGGGCGTAGTCCGCACCCGGCACCGGATCGGTGCGGCCGGCCGCCCGGGCCGTGTCCAGCTGCAGCTTGACGCCACCGTAGTACTGGATCGCGCGGATCCAGTAGAGGTCTGCGGCAAGTGCGGCATACCCCACCGTCAGGCGGCGCAACGCAGGGCCGGACGTCACGTAGAGCGCGTCCTGGGCGGGCGGCGGCGACGGGTAGCGGGACTCGCGGACCGCCTGCACGCCGGCGGCTCCACCGAGCAGGACGCCAATCGCAACCGCTCCGGCGACGCTGCGGACCTGTCCTGTCATGGCGTCACTTGAAGTCGCGGCGGCTGAAGATCAGCGCGGCGCCCCCAATCATCGCCGCGATGTACAGCAGCGCGTACGCGGCGCTGAGGACGATGTAGGGCGCCGGAACCGGGACACCGTGCACTACCTGCGCCCGCACATCGAACGGCGCGAGGTTCGGCAGGATCCAGTACAGCGCGGAGGTCACGGCATTGGCGACGGGCGACTCGATCACCTGGTCGAAGTTGCGCAGGTCCGCGCTGAACCGGCCCGCCACGAACATCCCGAAGGTGAACGCGGCCGAGAGCATCGGCGTCGAGAAGGTGGAGAAGAACACGGCGATGGCCGTGACGATCGACAGCTCGAAGAACGTGAGCAGGAACGCCTTGAGCAGGTGCGGATCGACGGCCGGCCGCTCCCACCCGACCGCCGCCATGGGGTTCGCCACGAACCGGAGGTACGCCAGTACGACGAAAAGCGCGACGGCCATGATTCCGAGGTTCACGGCCAGCGTGAGCACCAGCCCCAGGTATTTCCCGATCACCAGCTGGTGCCGCTCGATCGGCTTGGCCAGCAGGCTGTAGATCGAGCGCTTCTCCACTTCCTTCGAGACCAGGCCGATGCCGATGAACACGGCAATGAACAGGCCGAAGATGGAGGTCGCGGCCAGCCCGAGGTCCTTGATGATCTTGACGTCCTGGCCCGCCGTGAGCTGGCTGATCAGGTACGACGCGCCGATCAGGAGGATCGCGAAGAACACGAGGTTGTACAGGACCTTGTCGCGCACCGACTCGCGGAAGACGTTCAGCGCGATGACAGCGACCGACCGGTTCATCGCGGCGCTCCGGCGGCCGTTCCGAGCCCTCGGTCGCGTCCGGCCACGTCGGGCGCGGTGACCTGCTGCACGAAGAAGTCCTCGAGCGTATCGCGAATCGGGTTGACGGACAGGAGCATGGCGCCGGCGCCCGATAGGTCGGCCACGAAGCGATCGGGGGCGGGCTCCACCGGCAGATCGAACACGTAGCGGTCGTCTCCGACCTTCGTCGCGCTCGTGGCCCTGGCGCCCAGGCTGGCGGCCAGGTCCGGGTGGACACCGGCGGCGACCACTTCCCACCCGCGGATCCGGAAGGCCAGCATGTCGGCAAGCCGCCCCGTGGTGACGAGGCGTCCCTTCGCCAGGATGGCGACACGGCTGCAGAGCGCCTCGGCGTCGCTCAGCACGTGCGAGCTGAAGAAGACCGTGCATCCGCGATCGCGCAGCCGAAGGATCAACGCGCGGACGTCTCGTCGGCCGAGCGGGTCGAGTCCCGACATCGGTTCGTCGAAAATCACCAACTCGGGCTCGTTGAGCAGCGCCTGGGCGATGCCGACGCGCTGCAGCATCCCCTTCGAGAACTTCCGCAACTGCAGGCGGCGCTCGGCGCCGATGCCGACCTCGTCGAGCAGCGTCGACACCCGGCGGCTCCGCCCGGAGCCGGACATGCCGAAGAGCCCGGCGAAGTAGCCGAGCAGTTCCTCGGCCGTCAGGTAATCGTAGAAATAGGGGTGCTCAGGCAGGTAGCCGATACGGCGCCGGACGTCGAGGTCGCCGGCGGGCCGGTCCAGCAGTTCGGCGCGGCCCGATGTAGGAAAGACCAGCTGCATCAGCAGCTTCAGCGTGGTGGTCTTGCCTGCACCGTTCGGTCCGAGGAATCCGAACACCTCACCGGGCTGCACCTCGAGCGTGAGGCGGTCGAGCGCGCGGTACGGGCGCTTGCGCCAGAAGCCGACCGCGTAGTCCTTTGTCAGCTCGTAGGTGGCAAGCGCCGGCATGAGGAAAGGGGGTTACTTTGCGTGCGACAGCTCGTAGGCAATGGCCTGATCGAAGAACTGCGGCGCCCACGCGCCGTCGATCTTGATGCCGTTGATGAAGAAGGTCGGCGTCTGGTTCACCTTCAGCTGGTTCGCCATGGCGATGTCGCCCTTCACCAGTTCGAGCGTCTGCGCGTACTTGGCATCGAAATCGGCAATCTGCGCGATATCTTTGGCGGCCTGCCGGACCGACTCCGGCGTCATGCCCTGCTGGTGGCTGTAGAAGTACTCCTCGAGCGCCTCGGCCTTGCCGGTCGCCGCTGCGAGGCGCACGGCCACGGCGGCGTCGCAGGCACCTGCGTGCATCTGCGTGCGGACGGCCGTGTTGCAGCTCGAGTTCAGCGGGAAGTCCTTCATCACCATCTTCACCTGCCCGGGATTCGACGCCGCGTACTTGGCGAGAATCGGCTTGTAGGCCTGGTAGGCCTGGGCGCAGGCGGGGCACTGGTAGTCCGCGAACTTGACGATGAGCACCTTGGCCCCCTCGTTGGCGACCACGAGCGGGACGCGCGGGGCGCTCGCCATGAAGCGCTCGAGCTCGGAACGCTGATCCTGCGAGACCGGGGGCGTCGCCTCGGCTCCGGTCGGCGCCGCGCCATTTGCCTCCGCGACCGTGGCCGCGGCAACTTCACGCGGGAAGACGACGAGCGTGGTCGCTGCGCCGCCGAGCCACAGCGCCGCGAGCGCAAGGGCGACGGGGCTGGTGACAAGCACTTTCAGGTCCTGGACGGCGCGACGGGGCAGAGAAAGCATGGGGAATGAGGTGGCCGCACCCGAGATGAGGAAGAGCCCGATCACGGCGGCGTAAGTGATCAGGCACAACACGCAGACCAGCTTCAGGATGACGAACGATGCGTAGCCGAGGTACAGGATGACGGCGAGTGCGAGCGTGGAGGCTGCGAACAGGTAACCGGGCACGCTCTCCCTGACCGACGGGCGGGCTGTCATGCCCGCCACCGACAGCAGGGCGGCGAAGGCGAACCAGATGCCACCGAACACCGAGACCGACACCCCCCGGAAGGTCCCGAACCGGCTGGCGTACACCTGCGTGCAGCTCACGGTGGTGCTGACGTCGCAGAAGCTGGTGTAGGTCGGGTCCGCGAACATGCGGTAGTGCACCCAGGCAGCGGTGCCTGCCGCACCCAGCCCGACAAGGGCACACAGGAGAGCCAGACGCGCGGAGGTGGTGCTCATAGCCAGTGGACTATATGTTAGCCGCGGCTCCGGGTACAAGAAAACGGGATGCCGCGAAGTGCGGCATCCCGTTCCTGAGGACCGCCCGATGGGCGTGCTGCGTGCGTTACTGGAGGACCGACGCGCCGGCCATACCGGCAACCATCGTCGCGCCAGTGTTGTCGAAGTAGATCGTGCCGCGGGTATCCGTGCCGAACGAGCGCTGGCCGGTGGAGCCGACGGTGACCGGGTGCGACTCGGCGAAGTAGGCCGAGACCGCATCGCTGCCCGAGCCGTTGCAGGTGTTGGCGGCGAGGGTGATGACCGAGGCGCCGGTATCCTGCGCCAGGTTCACGATGTAGCCGCTCTTCGTGACGCCGTTGACCGAGAGGTCGGGCGAGATGAAGCCGGCAGTGGAACCGGCGGGCGGCAGCGCGAGGTCAGCCAGGTCCTGCGCGTAGCCGTTGCCGCCGCAGCTCGACGAATAGGTCGACTCTGCGGAGTTGATGGCGCGCAGCGACCCGATCGCCGACGCCTCGTTACCCGACATGCGGGCCCGCAGCAGGCCCGGAACCGCGATCGCGGCGATGATGCCGATGATCGCCACGACGATCAGCAGTTCGATGAGGGTGAAGCCCTTGGCGTCGCGAATCTTCTTCATTGTCCTACTCCTGAAAGGTTGCCACGTTGCCCACGGCATGTGGGCGGTCCGTGCCCTGGACATGAGCAACCCGAATGCCACACCTCATCGGCGATGATGCTGATCCGAAAGACCTTTGAATTGTATGACTTACAGGTCCGCTGTGCAATGCTGTGCGCGCTTCCGGAAGCCCGGTTGACAGTTTGCGTCAACCCCCGGTGACGAGCCGTGTCAGTGCACCGACCCCCTGCACATTCTGACGCGTACGGCCTGCGTGCGGACGTGGGCTCGTACACGAGAGAAGGGGAAGCCTGGTGCAGGCTTCCCCTTCCCTGAACGTTCCGGCTCGGCGCCGGAACACGCCTACAGCGCGACGCTACTGCAACGGACTCGCGCCGCCCATGCCAGGCGCGATGGTCGCACCCGTGATGTTGAAGTACATCGTGCCAATCGTGTCCGTCGCGAAGGACCGCTGCCCCGTGACCCCCACATTCAGCGGGTGCGCCTCCGCGAAGTACTCCGACACCGCGTCGTTTGCCGACAGGTTGCAGGTGGCGGCGGCGGCGGCCACGACCACCGAACCCGCTACCGCCTGCAGGTTCACGATGTACCCGCTCTTGGTGGACGACGGCGCCCCATACAGGTCTGGCGAGATGAAGCCCGCGACCGATCCGGCTGGTGGCTTCGCCAGATCTGCAAGGTCCTGCGCATACCCGGTGGCGGCGCAACTGGAGGAGAAGGCTGATTGCGCGGAGTTGATCGCGCGAAGCGACCCGATGGCCGAGGCCTCGTTCCCGGCCATGCGCGCGCGGAGCAACCCGGGCACGGCGATCGCCGCGATGATGCCGATGATGGCGACGACGATCAGCAGTTCGACCAGCGTGAACCCGCACTGGCCGGAAGACCTCTTCATTCCCGTGCTCCCCGAAGGAGTGCCGACAGAAGCAATCAAGACGAACCTGCTCGTCCTTCAGCAACTGCGATACCACACCGGGACCAGGCCTCGAGAGCGCCGGATCGGGACACGAAAGACGTGTTTGTAATCGGGATGGCCCGGGATTTCCACGGGACGTCGGCCGCGCTCTGACAAATCGTGTCAACGAGGGGCGACAGGGAATGTCAGTGCGGGACCTGACTTCGAGCGACGCAATCGGGTCGCGCACGCTGGCGGCGGGAGGCAGCTCCTCGGCCGTCAGCGCAGGTTGTATTTCTTCACGTAGTAGCGGAACGATCGGAAGCTCATGCCGAGGAGTTCGGCGGCCTTCACCTGCACGCCGTTCGCGCGCTCCAGCGCCTGCGCGATGTAGCCGCGCTCGATCTCCTGCACACGCGCCTCGAGGTCGAGCCCCTCGGCCGGGAGCACCTCATGGAGTGTCGGCGTGGCGGACGACGGCCGTGGCGCGCCACCGCGTACCGCAGGTGGCAGGCTCTCGGGCTGCACCGAGGGGGTCGACTCGAGCGCGACGGCGCGCTCGATGACATTCTCCAGTTCGCGGATGTTGCCCGGCCAGTCGTGCTTGCCGAGCAGTTCCATCGCGGGCCTGGAAATCGCCGTCACCCCCTTCTCCATCTGGTTGGCATACTTCACGAGGAAGTGCTCGGCCAGCAGCGGGATGTCCTCGCGCCGCTCGCGCAGGGGCGGCAGCGCAATCGGGATGACGTTGATCCGGTAGAAGAGGTCCTCGCGGAAGCGCCCCTCGGCGACGGCCCTCGTGAGGTCCTGGTTGGTCGCGGCAATCACGCGGATGTCGGCCTGGAGTTCCTCGAGCCCGCCGACGCGCCTGAACCGGCGCTCCTGCAGGACGCGCAGCAGCTTCACCTGCATCACCGGGCTCATCTCCCCGATTTCGTCCAGGAAGATCGTGCCCTTCTCCGCCACCTCGAGCAGCCCCTTCTTGTTCTGCTCCGCTCCCGTGAACGCCCCGCGCATGTGCCCGAACAGCTCCGACTCGAGGAGCGTCTCCGGCATCGCACCGCAGTTGAGCGACACCATCGGCTTGTCGCGCCTGAGCGAGTGGTAGTGGACCGCCTGCGCGACGAGCCCCTTTCCCGTTCCAGACTCGCCCGTGAGCAGGATGGTGCTGTTGGTCCTGGCGACCGTCTCGATCATCTTGAAGACGTCGAGCATCGACTCGCTCCGGCCGATGATGTTCGAGAACTGGTGCGTGACGCCGAGCGTGCGCTTGAGCAGGATGTTCTCCTGCCGCAGCTGGCGGTTCTCCACCTTCTCGCGCACCTTCATCTTCAGCAGGTCGATGTCGAACGGCTTGCTCAGGTAGTCGCAGGCACCGAGCCGCATCGCCTCGATCGCGGTCTCGGTGGACGCGAACGCCGTGATCATGATCCCGAGGATGTCGGCATCGAGCTTCTTCGCCGCCCGGAGCACGTCGACGCCGCTCATGTCCGGCATCTTGATGTCGGAGATGAGCAGATCGAACGGCCCGCGCTCCAGCGCGGCCACCGCCGACCTGCCGTTCTCTGCCAGCACCACCTCATAACCCTCGCGCTTCAGCACGATGGCCAGGAGCTCGCGCATGGACCGCTCGTCGTCCACGACGAGCACCCGTGGCACGGTCCGATCGTGGGCTGCTGGCGCTGGCACCTTCTCCGTCGCGTTCATGTCGTCACTTCCGCGCGCGCCGGCAGGCGCACTGAAAACGTGGTCCCCTCACCAGGGGTCGACTCCACCCGGATGTCGCCCTGGTAGTCGGTCACGATGCGGTGCACAATCGCGAGCCCGAGCCCGCTCCCCTTCTCGAACGATCCGTGGAACGGCTGGAAGAGCCCCTCGAGCTTCTCGGACGGGATCCCGATGCCGTGGTCGCGCACCGTGATCACCGCGTCGGCCTCACCCATCGAGGCCCCGAGCTCCAGCCGCCCACCCTCCGGCATCGCGCGCAGCCCGTTGGTCGCCAGGTTCCAGACGATCTGCTTCATCTGGCCCTCGTCGGCCTCGAACCAGAGAGGCTCGGGCGGCAGGTGGATGTCGACGGTGTGCGAGTCGCGCACGTCCGGGCTGTTGCGCAGCAGCAGCGCCGCGTCCTGGATCACGCGGCGCAGGTCGAACCGGGCGATCGCGAAGCGGCGCGGGCGAGCATAGTCCAGGAACGAGCGGATGGTGTTGTTGAGGCGCTCGGACTCGCGCAGCACGATGTCCATGAGCTGCTCCTGCTCCTCGCTGAGCGGCAGCTCGTCGCGCAGGATCTGGATCGACCCCGACATCGACGCGAGCGGATTCCGGATCTCGTGCGCGATGCCGGCCGCCATTTCACCCACGGCCGCCAGCCGCTGCTGCATGCGCGCGTCGCGTTCGACCTTCTTGATGTCCGTCAGGTCCTGGAAGGTGATCAGGAAGCCCGCCGACCCGTTCGGGGTGGCCACGTGGGTCGCACTGAGGCCGATGTCGATCTGCCGGCCGTCTGCGCGATGGAAGCGCACCTCGAGCCGGCGCGCGCCGGTGCGGCTCAACCCGCGCTGCAGGGTGTCTGTCACCTCGGCGGGGAGCTGCAGCACCTCGCCCACCGGCCGCCCGACCGCCCGCGCTTCGTCCAGGCCGGAGATCCGCTCGGCGGCATGGTTGAAGGTGAGCACCCGCTGCTGCGGGTCGGTCGTCACCAGCCCGCTCGGCAGGCTGTCGATGACGTTCTGGTTCAGCGCCTGCAGGTCGGCCAGTTCGTTCGACGCCCGCTCCAGCCTCACGCCGGCCTTCCGCACGCTCTCGGCCATCGATCCGCTCAGGAGCGCGACGGCGAAGAACCCGAACACGTTCAGCGCGACCACGTACTGCGCGGCCGCGAGCGAGGGCAGCGTGAACGCGCGGGCCACCAGCCACGCCGACGGCGCAAGCTGCGGCGGCAGGTACTGCAACCCGACGATCCCGACGTAGAGCACGGCACTGAAGGTGGCCACCAGCAGCCCGCCCCGCCTGAAGCCGATCACGCTGCCCGCGATGATCGGCAGTGCGTAGAGCGACGCGAAGAAGCTGGTGATCCCGCCCGTCAGGAGGATGAACGCCGACACGGTGATCGCGTCGCACCCGAGCTGGGCATCGATGAGCCACCGGTGCCCCTCGACGTACCGCAGCGTCGACGCCCAGACGATGCTGAGGGCGTAGGTGGCGGCAATCAGCCAGAAGAACGGGTGCACGGCGAACGAGTCCGGCGCCGTGATCTGCGCCAGCGTCGCCCCGCCGAGCAGCAGGGTGCTGACCATCGCCCTGATGGCGATGAGCCAGCCAATCTGTCCCCGCAGGTCCGTCTCCATCCGGCCGTCCCGCCCTAGGTCAGCTTGCTGATCAGGTCGAAGATCGGCAGGTACATCGCGATCACGATGCCGCCCACCACCACGCCCAGGAACGCGATCATCACCGGCTCGAGCAGGGTGAGCAGGCCGGCCACCGCCGTGTCCACTTCCTCTTCGTAGAAGTCGGCAATCTTCGCCAGCATCGTGTCCAGGGCGCCCGTAGTCTCGCCGACGCCGATCATCTGCACCACCATCGGCGGGAAGACGGTCGTCTCGCGCAGCGGCGCGGCAATCGTCTCGCCGTGCTCGATGCTCTTCCTCGTCACCATCACCGCATCCTCGATGACGGCATTGCCGGAGGTGCGGGCCGTGATGTCCAGGCCGTCCAGGATGGGCACGCCCGAGCTGATCAGCGTCGCCAGGGTGCGGCAGAACCGGGCCACCGCGATCTTCCGGAGGATGTCGCCGAGGATCGGCATCTTGAGCAGCGAGCCGTCCACGACGCGCCGCCCGCCCTCGGTCCGGTAGTACATCCGGAACAGCCACCCCACCAGGGCGAACACCCCGATCATGATCGGGAAGTACGACACCAGCGAGTTGCTCATCCAGATGACGACGCGCGTCGGGAGCGGCAGCTCGGCGCCGAGCCCCTCGAACAGCTGCGCGAAGGTCGGGATGACCTTCCAGAGGATGACGCCCACCACGAGGGCCGCGATCACGATGACCGCGATCGGGTAGATCATCGCTGACTTGACCTGCCCCTTCAGCTTGACGTTCTTCTCGATGTAGGTGGCCAGGCGCTTCAGGATGGTGTCGAGGATGCCGCCCGCCTCGCCCGCGGCCACCATGTTCGTGAAGAGCGGGTCGAAGGTCTTCGGGTGGCGCCGCATCGCGTCGGCGAGCGAGGCGCCCCCTTCGACGTCGCTCCGGGTCTGCAGGATGGTGGTGGCGAAGTTCCTGTCCTCCTCCTGCGTGCCCAGGATGTCGAGGCACTGGACCAGGGGCAGGCCGGCGTCGATCATCACCGAGAACTGCCGGGTGAACACCGCCAGGCTCTTCGCCGACGCCGACTTCCCGGTCTTGCCGGCCGCCTTCGCCGCCGGGTCCGCCTTGGCCTTGGCCGGCGTGATCTTGGTGACCATCACCTGCTCGCGCCGGAGCGCGGCCACCGCCGCGTCCATCGACTCCGCGACGCGCTCACCGCTGACCGTCTGGCCCGCGCGCGTCCTGCCCGAGTATGCAAATGTCGCCATGAGTGTCCTTCCTTACCGTCCGACCGGCCGCACCACGGCAGGCCCGCGTCCCATCCCCGCGCCGGCGACGACGCCGACACCGCGATTGATCATTTCCTGCAGTTCGTCCTTGTTCGACGAGCTGCCCAGCGCCGTCTCGAGCGTGATCTTGCGCTGCATGTACAGGCTGGCGAGCGACTGGTTCGCCGTCTGCATCCCGAGCTTCTCCTGCCCGGTCTGCATGGCGCCGTAGATCTGGTGGATCTTGTCGTCGCGAATCAGGTTCCGGATGGCCGGCGTCGGCACCATGATTTCCAGCGACGCCACGCGCCCCTTCCCGTCTGCCTTCGGCAGCAGCGCCTGGCAGACGATCCCCTCGAGCACGAGCGAGAGCTGCGTGCGGATCTGCGACTGCTGCCCCGAGGGAAAGATGTCGATGATGCGGTTGATCGTCTGCGCCGCGGAGTTGGTGTGCAGCGTGCCGAAGGTGAGGTGGCCCGTCTCCGCGATCTTCAGCGCCGCCTCCACCGTCTCCAGGTCGCGCATCTCGCCGATGAGCACGATGTCCGGGTCCTCGCGGAGCGCGGCGCGCAGCGCGTTCGAGAAGCTGTTCGTGTCGCTGTGCACCTCGCGCTGGTTGACCAGGCAGCTCTTGTGCGGGTGGATGTACTCGATCGGGTCCTCGATCGTGAGGATGTGGTCGTGCCGCTCGGAGTTGATCTTGTCGATCATCGCGGCCAGCGTGGTCGACTTGCCGCTGCCCGTCGGACCGGTGACCAGGACCAGCCCGCGCGGTCGCTCGGCGAGGTTCGCGATGACCGGGGGGAGCCCCAGCTCGCCGAAGCTGCGGATCTTCTCGGGGATGAGGCGATAGACGGCGCCCGTGGCGCCCCGCTGGCTGAAGACGTTGCAGCGGAAGCGGGCCAGGCCCTTGATGCCGAACGAGAAGTCCAGCTCCTGCGTCTCCTCGTACCGCTTCTTCTGCGCGTCCGTGAGCACGCTGTACACGAGCTGCTTGGTCTCGGCCGGCCCGAGATCGGGCAGGGGCAGCCGCTGCAGGTGCCCGTGCACGCGGATCTGCGGCGGGGTGGCCGTCGTGATGTGCAGGTCGGAGCCGTCCATCTCGACGAGCGCCTTGAGCAGTTCTGGCAGTGTGGCCATGGGCTATTTCACCGTCTCCCTGACGACTTCCTCGATCGTCGTCACGCCGTCCTTCACCTTGCGGAGCCCGCTCTGGCGCAGCGTGATCATCCCGTCGTCGACCGCCTTGCGCCGCAGCTCGAGCCCGGAGGCGCCGACGAGAATCAGCTCCCGCAGCTCCTCGCTGATCTCCATCACCTCGTACAGGCCCACGCGGCCCTTGTACCCGGTGTTGTTGCACCGCTCGCACCCCGCGCCCTTCATCGGCACGACCGTGTTCGCGTCCTCGTGCGAGTAACCGGCCTGGACGAGGGCCGCCGGGGCATGCGGATGCGGCTCCGCGCAACTGGAGCAGATGCGGCGCACGAGTCGCTGTGCGCAGATGAGGTGCACAGAGCTTGCCACCAGGAACGGCTCGATGCCCATGTTCATCAGGCGGTTCACCGTGCTCGGCGCGTCGTTGGTGTGCAGCGTCGACAACACCAGGTGGCCGGTGAGGGCCGCCTTCACGGCAATTTCCGCCGTTTCAAAGTCGCGAATCTCGCCGACGAGGATGATGTTGGGGTCCTGGCGCAGGAAGGAGCGCAGTGCCGCGGCGAAGTTCAGGCCGATGTTTTCACGGACCTGCACCTGGTTGACGCCGGCGAGGTTGAACTCGACCGGATCCTCCGCCGTCATGATGTTGGTCTCGGACGTGTTGATCTTGGCGATGGAGGAGTAGAGGGTGTTGGTCTTGCCGCTGCCGGTCGGCCCGGTGACCAGCACCATGCCCCAGGGGCGCTGGATGGCGGTCTCGAACTTGACGAGCGACTCGGGCTCGAAGCCGAGACGTGTCATGTCGAGCATCAGCTTGTCGCGATCGAGCAGGCGCATGACGATCTTCTCGCCGAAGAGCGTCGGCAGCACCGACACGCGGAAGTCGATCTCCTTGGGGACGCCGTTCTCGTTGAAGCGGATCTTGATGCGCCCGTCCTGGGGCAGCCGCTTCTCCGCGATGTCCAGCTTCGACATGATCTTGATGCGCGAGCTGATGGCATCCCGGAACTTCATCGGCGGGCTCATGATGTTGTAGAGGATCCCGTCGATGCGGTAGCGGACCCGCAGTTCCTTCTCGTAGGGCTCGATGTGGATGTCGCTGGCCCCCTTCTGGATGGCCGACATGAGCACGACGTTCACGAGCCGGACGACCGGCGCCTCCTCGCCCTGCTTGGCCAGCGCCTCCGCGCTGATCTCCTGCAGTTCCTCGAGGACCTCGACATCGTCGGGAGCCGCGAGCGCTTCCTGGAGTTCCTCCAGCCCCTTGCTGGCCGCGTCGAGCGCGCTCGGCCCGGTGGGCTGAGGCAGCGACGGCGCCACCTTGATACCCGCCGGGTAGTACTTCTGGATCGCCTCGACGACGGCCGTCTCCGACGCGACGACCGGCTCCACGTTGTAGCCGGTCATGAACTTGATGTCGTCCATCGCGAAGACGTTGGTGGGATCCGTCATCGCGATGGTGAGCGTCGCTCCCGATCGGGAGAGCGGCACGATCTCGTATTTCTGGGCGGTGTCGGCCGGGATCAGCTTGATGACGGCGGGGTCGATCTCGAACTGCGCGAGGTTGATGGAGGGGACGCCGTACTGACGGCTCAGGAGGGCGGTGATGTCCTCGTCCTTGACGAACCCGAGCCGTACGAGGTTATGGCCGAGCTTCCCCCCGTTGGCCTTCTGATGGTTCAGGGCCTGCTGGAGTTGCTCCGGGGTGATGCGCTTCTCCTTCAGCAGGAGTTCGCCGATGCGGACGGCCATGTGTCGATCGTCGTTTCACCTTGGCGGCTGCTAGAACGCCACGCTGACGCTCGTGCTCCACCCCTGCACCGATTGGTCGCGCCCCTGGGTGCGCGACGCGTTCACGTGGACGGCCTTCGTCACCGCCAGCGACACGCCGGCGCTTGCCGCCGGACGCAGGTCGTCCACCGTGTTGCCCGAGACGCCGGCACGGACGCCAACCCGCCCCCGCGCCAGCCACCCTTCCACGCCCGCGGCGACATGGCGCACGTTCCCGTGAACCGTGCCGGTCGTGGTCAGGTCCGCGTCCGCGGCCACCGTCCACCCCTGCAGCGCGCCATTCGGCACGCTCAACACCGCGAGGCCGACCCTGGCCTGCCGCTCGAGGGTCACGGCCTGAGCGCCTTTCCCGAAGGTCGGCTCCGTCACGTTCTTCACCGTCAGCCCGAGGCGCACGTGGCCGAAGTTCGCCATCGCGCCCAGATCCAGGTCGCTCTTGAGCTCCCTGGACACATCCAGGTCGTCCGCCACGTCGAGGCCGGATTCGGATGTCGCGCCGAGTACAGCCCCCGCGAGCAGGAGCTTGACCGTGCTGCCAAGCACGAGGTGTTCCCCGATGGACTGCCCGACAGTCGTTCCGAACTGGCTCACCGCGATCGAACGCACGCGTACCCCGTTTTCCCTAGGATCTTGTCGGTTTGCCGCCCAGTCCGCAGTAGTGCCGGGACCCGCCATTTCGCTGATACGCAGGCGGTAGTAGCTCAGGCCGAGCGCAGGAAATGCGATCGCGAAGTCGCCGGAGGTGGCACGCCGTGCCGGCCCCAGCGCCGAGGGGTCACTGGGCTCGGTGGTCCGGCCGCGTTCGAGCACGGCGCTCAGGTAGGCCCCGCTCGCCAGGCCCGCCGGGTTCCACCAGCTCGCGGTCGCATCATCGGCAACAGCGACAAACGCGCCGCCGAGCCCCTGCGCGCGAACACCCACGTTTTCAAAGGTTTGAGCCGAGGCCGCGCTCGCGCAGCCACCGAGGAACGCGGTCACGATCGCCGCGCACAGAACGTCACAATTCCGCATACATCCCTCTTATCGGGCGATTGGGTGCCGGAGGTCACCGGCGGGACGCCCTGGTGTGTCTCCACTCACGGATCTGATCGGTCGATCACGGAAATGGGCAGCCAGGAACGATCGTGGTACCTTAGCCGTCTTAACAGTTAGCGAAGCTAACCAATCCCGAGCGATGCCCCGTTCCGATGCGCGCGAGACCGCGCGCGAGATCCTGCAAATCATCCCGCTGGTCATGCGGACCGTGGCCGCCGAGCTTCGGTCAGCCGGCGAGATGCCTGCCCCGGCGCACTTCGGGCTGCTCACCATTCTCGGTGAACAGCCCCGGACGTTGACCGAACTGGCGCTGCTCCAGGGCGTCAGCCTGCCGACCATGTCGAACTCGATCTCGACACTGGTGCAGCGGGGCTGGGTGAAGCGGTCGTCGCCCGCCAGGGATCGCCGGGTGGTCCTCATCGAGGTGACTCCGCTCGGCTCGGCCACGGTCGAGCGGGTGGGGCGCGCGGCACAGGCGCACCTGGCCGAGATGCTGTCCGGGCTCGACGCCGCCTCACGCCGGAGGCTGCAGGCCGGCCTCGGGGTGCTCCGCCAGGTGTTTGCCGACACGCCGCCACCGACCGCGCTGCAGGCGGCCCGGAGCACACGCCGACGAACACCTTCACGGGCGTCCGCGTCTAACAGCTGAAGACATCAGGATGACAAGTGCGGTCCCGGCCCGGTGTGGGGCCGTCGCGTCTGGAGCGTAGCGTGAACAGGAAGACCTTCCTCATCGGTTTGCTGGTGCTGATCCTCGCGGGTGCGGCCGCAGGCGCCGCCTATTACTATCGCCAGACACCGGCGCCCACGGTCACGGTGGAGACGATCCGGGCCCGCGACCTCGAGGCGGTCGTGTCCGCCTCCGGCAAGATCCAGCCGAAGCGGCTCGTCAACATGAGCGCCGACACCTCGGGCCGGGTGGTCAACCTCGCCGTGAACGAGGGCGACCGGGTGGCCAAGGGCCAGTTCCTGCTGCAGATCGATCCGAAGTCGCTGCGCACACGGGTCGACAGCGGTACCGCGTCGCTGCAGGCAGCCGAGAGCTCGCTCGATCAGCAGCGCCAGGCGGTCGAGACCGCTCGCGTCCAGCTCGATCAGGCTCAGCGCACCCTCGCACGGCAGCGCGATCTCTGGAGCCAGCAGCTCACGACCCGCGAGGCGCTCGACAAGGCCGAGAACGACGTGCGCGCCGCCGAGTCCAGCCTCCGGGAGCGCGAGAAGCAGGTGAATGCGCAGGCCGCCCGCATCGGCCAGGAACGGGCCACGCTCGAGAGCGCCCGCTACGACCTGAGCAAGGTACGCATCGAGTCGCCCATCGACGGCATCGTCACCCGCCGGAACATCCAGGAAGGCGAAACGGCCGTGATCGGGACCATGAACAACGCCGGGACCGTGCTGCTGACGCTGGCCGACATGTCGGTCATCCAGGCCGAGGTCGAGGTCGACGAGACCAACATCCCGAGCGTGACCATCGGCCAGCCCGCGAAGATCACCATTGACGCCCTCCCCGACCGCACCTTCCGGGGTCACGTCAGCGAGATTGGCAACAGCCCCATCCAGGCGAGCAGTTCGGGGTCCGGCACCTCGTCCACGTCCACCCAGGCCACCAACTTCAAGGTGGTCGTCATCCTGGACGAGCCCATTCCCGACGTACGGCCGGGCTTTACCTGCACTGCAGACATCACCACCGCCACGCGACAGAACGTCACGGCGGTGCCGATCCCGGCCGTGGCCGTCCGCGAACTGGTCTACGACGCGAGCGGCGCCATCGTGAAGCCGCCAAAGGACACGACCAGGCGCAAGCCCACCGACCCGCCACCGCCCGTTCCGGAGCTGCTGCCAGGCCAGACACGCAAGGAGGTCGAGGGGGTCTTCGTACGCCGGGCCAGCGTCGTGGAGTTCCTGCCGATCAAGCTGGGCATCTCCGGCGACAAGTACTTCGAGGTGCTCGAGGGGCTGAAGCCGGGAGACGAGGTGGTGACCGGCCCCTACAACTCCGTGCGCGCCCTGGCGGACGGCGACGAGATCAAGGTCGAGGAGCCGAAAGCCCCGGCCCGCGCCAACTAGGCACCCGGATCGACCGTGAACAAGCTGCTCGAGTCAGCCGGCATCGCCCTCGACGCCATCTGGGCGTCGAAGCTCCGTTCCCTCATGACGGTGCTGGGCAACATTGTCGCTGTCACGTCGATCATTGCCGTGGTGTCGCTGATCCAGGGGCTGAATGCGTCGGTGACGTCGGCCATCATGAACCAGGCCGGCGCCGACTCGTTCAGCATCCAGCAGTTCCCGGTCACCCGCAGTGACGACGAGTTCGATGCGGTCCGCGCCAACCCGCGGATTACGCTGACGGAGGCACGGGCCATCCGGCGCTACAGCGACCAGATCGCGGCCGTGATGGCCGAGTCGCAGGGCAACGGACGCGTGAGCTACCGCGACCGCGCGATCGACAACACGCGCGTGCTTGGCGTCACGGCCGACTACGTGGACTTCTCCACCTTCGACGCCGAACGCGGACGCCTCATGAGCCCCACCGAGGTGGCCACCAGCCGGCCCGTGGCCGTGCTGGGCTGGCAGACGGCCGATCGGCTGTTCGGGTCCGAGGTCGATCCACTCGAGAAGACCATCCAGGTGGAAGGGATCCATTTCCGCGTGGTTGGCGTCAGCGCCAAGCGTGGCACGGTTCTCGGGCAGTCCCAGGACGAGTTCGTGGTGATGCCGCTCGGCCAGTTCCGCCAGATCTTCGGGGCGCGCCGCTCGCTGTCGCTCACGGTCAAGCCCAGGGACCTCTCCGACATCGCGAGCGTCATGGACGAGGCGACCGTCGCACTGCGCACGGCCCGCGGCCTCAAGCCGAAGCAGCCGGACAACTTCGGGATGTTCACCTCCGACACCATCCTCGACATCTACCACCAGGCGACCAACGGCATCTTCGCGGTGCTCGTCGGCGTGGTGGCCCTGTCGCTGGTGGTGGGCGGCATCGTGATCATGAACATCATGCTGATGGTGGTGAGCGAGCGCACGCGCGAGATCGGCCTGCGCAAGGCGCTGGGCGCCAGGCGGGCCGACATCATGGCGCAGATGCTGACGGAGAGCGTCGTGCTGTCGATGTTCGGCGGCGTCATCGGCACGCTGCTCGGCGGCGGCATTGCCACGACCATCGCCACGTTCACGCCGATCCCCGCATCGGTCGAGCTCTGGTCGGTGGCGCTCGGGATCGGCATCACCGCGCTGGTCGGCCTGTTCTTCGGCCTGTATCCCGCGTCGCGGGCCGCGCGGCTCGATCCCATCGAGGCGTTGCGCCGTGAGTAAGGCTGTGGGCAAGGCGCCGAGCGAGGATTCCGCGTAATGCGTTTCACGCTGTTCGGCGAGATCGTCACGATGGCGTTCGACACGGTGCGGTCGAACAAGATGCGGTCGGCCCTGACCGTGCTGGGCGTCGTCATCGGCATCACGTCCATCGTGGGCATGACGGCGATGATCCGCGGCTTCGACCAGTCGCTGCGCGAGGCGATCGGGGCCATCGGTCCCAATACGATCTTCGTGCAGCGGTTCGGCGTGACCAGCTTCGCCAGCGGCGCCGAGATTCGCGAGCTGCTGAAGCGCCCGAACCTCACCATCTCCGACGCGCGCGCGCTCGAGGAGCAGAGCGACACGATCCAGCTCGTGGACATCCAGCTCGGCGCAGGCGGACCACCGACCACGCGGCGGGTGTTCTACCGCGACCAGCGGACCAGGCCGGTGGTGGTCTTCGGCACGACCGAGAACTTCGCCGAGGGGACGAAGATTCCCATGGTGGCCGGGCGGTTCTTCAATGGCACCGAGGTCCAGTACCGGAAGAACGTGGCGGTCATCGGGAATGGGCCGTTCGAGCTGCTCTTCGGCGCCAGCGGGACCGACCCGATCGGGAAGATGATCCGGATCGGATCGGAGCGGTTCGAGGTGGTCGGCGTGTTCGACAAGCGACCGGCCGCGGGAGGCTTCAACCTCGGGCAGGACGACTTCGTCGTCATCCCCTACTCGGCCTACCAGCGGATCTTCGGGTTGAACGCGGTGCGCGTGGCGCGCAACGCCACCTTCCTGCCGATCCAGATCGCCCTGGTGCCGCGGGACGGGGTCAGGCAGGAAGAGGCCATGGCCGACGTGGAGCGGGTGATGCGCATCCGCCACGACCTGCGGCTCGACGAACCGAACGACTTCGACGTGGTGACCCAGGACGCGTTCCTGAAGCTGTGGGACCAGATCAGCCAGGGGACCTTCTTTGCCCTGATCGTGATCTCGTCGATCGCGCTGATGGTCGGCGGCATCGGCGTGATGGCCATCATGTCGATCTCGGTCACCGAGCGGACCCGCGAGATCGGTGTGCGCAAGGCACTCGGGGCCCGCCGCTCGGAGATCCTCTTCCAGTTCCTGATGGAGGCAGCCTTCCTTACGTCGCTCGGCGGCCTGATCGGCATCGCGCTGGGCAGCGGACTGGGCTGGCTGGTGCACATCGTGTCGGGGTTCCCGATCTCGCTGCCCTGGTGGTCGTTCGCCATCGGCCTCGGATTCTCGGCGTCGGTCGGCCTCTTCTTCGGCATCTGGCCGGCCGTGAAGGCATCACGCCTCGACCCGATCGAAGCTCTGCGTTACGAATAGGCCTCGTGGCGACTCCCCGATTTCCTTCGGGAATCCAGCGCCTTGCTTGCGGCCGTCCGCAGCGGGCACTATGATCCGCCCATACCCACGCATCGAACCTCTCGGTGCGCGGCACAATCCAGAGTGACGGGCTACGCGGGGTGTCAGCCCTCCGCGGCGGCACCCTCACGTCAGGCGCGGGCCGACAGGCGGCGCCTGAGGGAGAGCTTCCCATGAAGGTCTACGACTCCGGCTCGATACGGAACGTCGCGCTCGTTGGTCACACCGGATCGGGCAAGACGCAGCTGGCCTCCGCCATCCTCGCCGACGCGGGCATGGTGAACCGGTTCGGCAGGGTGGACGACGGGACGACGGTCACCGACTTCGACGAAGAGGAAATCGCCCGCAAGCACACGCTCTCGGCCAGCCTCGCCTACGCCGAGTGGAACAGGCACAAGATCAACATCATCGACACGCCCGGCATCGGCAACTTCCTCAGCGATGCGAAGGCGGCGCTGCACGTCGCCGATGCGGCGGTCGTTGTGGTGGACGCCGTGTCCGGCGTCATGGTACAGACCGAGAAGGTCTGGGAGGTCGCCACCGACCTGCAGCTCCCGCGACTGATCGTCGTCAATCGCCTCGACCGCGAACGCGCCAGCCTCGAACGCACCCTCCAGTCGCTGCGCGACTCGTGCAGCCGGACCGTCATCCCGCTGCAGCTGCCCGTCGGGGAGGAGAAGGCATTCAGGGGCGTGGTCGATCTCGTCTCCCGGAAGGCATTCGTCTACGCGGGGGGCGAAAAGGGCGAGTTCACGGAAGCCCCGATTCCGCCGGAGATGGTGGCCGCGGTCGAGCATGCGCGTGAGTCGCTGATTGAGATGGTGGCGGAGTCGGATGAGAAGCTCATGGAGCATTTCTTCGAGGCCGGCACCCTCACCGACGAGGAGCTGGTCGGCGGGCTGCGCGACGCCACGCTGGCGGGCAAGCTGTTCCCGGTCGTCTGCACGTCGGCGCTGCTGAACATCGGCGTGCCGCAGCTGCTCGATGCCGTGGTCGCCACGCTGCCGTCACCAGCCGACCGTGGGTTCAGCTACGTGTCCACCGACGGCTCGGTGGCCAGCCGTGCGGCAGACGAGATGGCGCCGCTGTCCGCGTTCGTGTGGAAGACGATCGCCGACCCCTTCGCCGGTCGCATCACCATGTTCCGGGTCGTGTCCGGGGTGCTGAAGGCCGATTCGTCCGTGCACAACCGATCGCGTGACGTCGCCGAGCGGGTGGGCAGCCTGCAGCTGCTCCAGGGCAAGACGCCGACGGCCGTGCCCGAAGTCCGGGCCGGCGACCTGGCGACGGTGGCCAAGCTGAAGGACACGCTGACGAACGACACGATCGGGGACAAGGGGGATCCCCTGGTGTTCCCGCCCATGCGCTTCCCCGAACCGGTGCTGTCGTACGCCATCGAGCCGAAGAGCCGGGGCGACGAGGACAAGATCAACCAGGCGATGCACCGGCTCGAGGAGGAGGACCCCACGATCCGCTACAGCCGGGATCCCCAGACCAAGGAGCTGCTGCTCTCCGGCCAGGGACAGATCCACATCGAGGTGACGGTCGCGAAGCTGAAGCGGCGCTTCGGCGTGGACGTGCTGCTGAAGCCGCCCCATATCCCGTATCGGGAAACCATCAAGGCGCAGACCGAGGCGCACGGCCGCCACAAGAAGCAGACCGGCGGGCACGGGCAGTTCGGCGACTGCAAGATCCGAGTCGAACCGCTGCCTCGGGGGGCCGACTTCGAGTTCGTGGACGACATCTTCGGCGGGGCCATTCCGCGCCAGTTCATTCCCGCCGTCGAGAAGGGGATCCAGGAAACGCGCGTGCGGGGCTACCTGGCCGGTTATCCGATGGTGGACTTCCGCGTCACGGTCTTCGACGGCTCATACCACGACGTCGACTCGAACGAGCTGTCGTTCAAGATGGCCGGCCGCCTCGCCTTCAAGGACGCCATGACCCGGGCGCGTCCCACCATCCTCGAACCGATCATGGAGGTGGAGGTCTACGCGCCGTCGGACTTCGCGGGCGACCTGATGGGCGATCTCAATGGCCGCCGGGGGCGCATTGCGGGCATGGATACGCGAGGCGCCATGACGATCATCAAGGCCCAGGTGCCCATGGCGGAGATGCTCACCTACGAGCAGCACCTTACGTCCGCCACGGGCGGCCGGGGCTCCTATCACATGGAGTACTCGCACTACGACGAGGTACCCGCGCACCTGCAGACGAAAATCATCGCCACGGCGAAGGCGGAACGGGCTGGGGTGGAGGTGGAAGAGGCCTGACGACGGGGAACCGAGAACTCAGACGTCCGACACTCAGAATTGAACATCGGAAGGTCAGAGCTGGAAAGAGAAAAGGCCCCGGTGGGAGACGGTCCCACGGGGCCTTTCTTGTGTCGAAGCCAGCGTGTTCCAGTTCTGACTTCCGAGTTCTGAGTTTTCCGGGAGTTAGCTCCCGCCAGCCTTCCGCGGAGTCGTGCTCTTGCGGACGGCGCCCTTCGCAGGCTTCGACGCCTTGGCCTTGGGGGCATCGCCCCCCTCGGCCTTGTTGCCACCGCGGAGACGGCTCGCCGCCGCGCGGATGCGACCGCCAACACCCTTCGGCTTCGGTGCCGCCTCGGGCTGTGCCGCTTCGGCCTCGGCCTCGGCGCGCGGGTTGTATTCGCTGCCCACCAGTTCGACCTGGGCAATCTCGGCCGAGTCGCCCTTGCGGTAGCCCAGGCGGAGGATGCGCGTGTAACCGCCCGGGCGCCCCTCGAAGCGCGGCGCGAGCGTGTCGAACAGCTTCGACACCACGGCGCGGTCCTGGACGTCCTGCATCACGAGGCGACGGGCCGTGAGGGTCTTGCCCTTCGGGTCGGCAGCCTTGACGCCACGCTTGGCGATCGTGATGAGGCGTTCGACGAAGGGACGCAGCTCCTTGGCGCGCGGAATCGTCGTCACCAGGTGCTCGTGGCGGAGAAGGGCGGTGGCCTGGTTCCTGATCATCGCGATGCGATGTTCGGTGACGCGGCCAAGCTTGCGGTGTGCTACTCGGTGTCTCATATCAGTTGGCAGCAAGGCCGGGAGGCCGGACCGTCGGGAAGGTCAGGAACCGCTGTTCCTGTCCCGACCGTCCAGGCCGTCCAGGCCTTCCAGTCCTTTCCTAGTCCTGCGCTCCGGCCTGGTCGACACGCATGCCGAGGCTGAGGCCCATCGTGTGCAGGATTTCCTTGATCTCGTTCAGGCTCTTGCGGCCGAAGTTCTTCGTCTTCAGCATCTCGGCTTCGGTCTTCTGCACGAGCTCGCGAATCGTACGGATGTTCGCGTTCTTCAGGCAGTTGTACGAGCGGACCGAGAGCTCGAGCTCCTCGACGGACTTGTCGAGGTTCTCGTTGCCGACGCCGCTGCGCGGCAGGTCACCCGCCACCTCGGACTGGGGCTCGGTGCCTTCCTCGAGGTTGATGAAGATGTTCAGGTGATCGCGAATCAGCTTGGCCGACAGCGACACGGCGTCGCGCGGGGTGATGGAGCCGTTGGTCCAGACATCCACCGTCAGCTTGTCGTAGTCGGTCGTCTGGCCGAGGCGGGCGGCCTCCACCAGGTAGTTGACCTTCTTGATCGGCGAGTGCACCGAATCGATCGGGATCCAGCCGATGCCCAGGTCCTCGTCGAAGTTCTTGTCGGCCGACACGTAGCCGCGGCCGCGGCGCATGCGCATCTCCATGTGGAGGCTGCCGCCCTCGGACACGGTGGCGATGTGGGCATCCGGCTCGAGGATCTCGACGTCGCCATCCGCCTGGATGTCGCGCGCCTTGACCTCGCCGGGACGGTCGACCCGGATGATCAGGGTCTTGGTCGCGTCCGCGTGGAGCTTCAGCGGGATCTGCTTCAGGTTGAGGATGATGTCCGTGGCATCCTCGACCACGCCAGGGATCGGCGAGAACTCGTGCTGCACGCCGTCGATCTTCACGGCCGTGATCGCGGCGCCCTCGATCGAGGAGAGCAGCACGCGGCGGAGCGCATTGCCGATCGTCGTGCCGAAGCCGCGCTCGAACGGCTGCGCGTAGAAGCGGCCGAACCGGTCGGTGAGCGTCTCACGCTCGAACTCCAGCCGCTTGGGGCGCTGAAAACCTTTCCAGAGCATCGTGTTCCCTTTCGCTTTCGGGCCCGCAGACGGGCCTCCAGACCTGCAAGTGACCGCCGACCTCCCGCCGCAGGTCTGTTGAAGGCTGCGGGCCGGCGGCTAGCGAGACTTACTTCGAGTAGAGCTCGACGATCAGCTGTTCCTGCACGGGCAGGTTGATCTGCTCACGGGTCGGCACCGAGACGACGCGGCCCGACAGCGACGCGGGGTCGAACGACAGCCACTCGGGGATGCCGCGGCCCTTCACTTCCTGGATGGCGTGCTCGATGGTCGGGTTCTTCTGGCTCCGGCCCAGGATCGTCACCACGTCACCCTGCTTCAGCGAGTAGGACGGGATGTCGACCTTCTTGCCGTTGATCAGGAAGTGGCCGTGGCGGACCAGCTGGCGGGCCTGCGCGCGCGACGTGGAGAAGCCGAGCCGGTAGATCACGTTGTCCAGGCGGCGCTCCAGCAGCTGGAGCAGGGTCACGCCGGTGACGCCGCGCAGGCGCTCGGCCTCCTCGAAGTACCCGCGGAACTGATCTTCCAGGACGCCGTAGATGCGCTTGACCTTCTGCTTCTCGCGGAGCTGCAGGCCGTAGCCGGCCAGCTTCGCCTTGCGCGTCTTGCCGTGCTGGCCCGGCGCGAAGTTGCGCTTCTCGATGGCGCACTTCTCCGTGTAGCAGCGCTCACCCTTCAGGAAGAGCTTCATCCCTTCGCGGCGGCACAGGCGGCAGACAGGTCCGATGTAACGAGCCATTCAATCAACCTCTAAGAGAACTACGCAGTTGGCGAATTCGATTCCCCAACTCACCAGGTCACCAATTGCTCCGATCCCGAGCGGCGTCGGTCAGACGCGGCGCCGCTTCGAGGGACGACAACCGTTGTGCGGGATCGGCGTGACGTCGCGGATCGACTTCACCTCGAGACCGACCGTCTGCAGCGCGCGGATGGCCGACTCGCGACCCGAGCCGGGGCCCTTCACGCGCACGTCGAGCGAGCGCATCCCGACCGTCTTCGCGACATTGCCGGCGTTCATCGCGGCCTGCGTCGCGGCGTACGGGGTGCCCTTGCGCGAACCCTTGAAGCCGATGCCGCCGGCGCTGGACCACGCCACCACGTTACCCTCGGTGTCGGTGATCGTCACGGTCGTGTTGTTGAACGACGCGTGGATGTGCGCGAGCCCGTGGTGCACGACGCGCTTCTCGCCGCGCTTCTTGAAGGTTTTCTTGGGCTTGCCGGCCGCCTTCTTCTCTGGTGCGGCGCCTTCAGCTTCAGTCTTTGCCATGTGAGTTCAATCCGCTGTCAATCTGCAATCTGAAATCTGCAATCTGAAGTTCAGACCGCTACACCGTCTTCTTCTTCGCAATCGCACCCTTGCGCGGACCCTTGCGCGTGCGGGCGTTGGTCTTCGTCCGCTGGCCGCGCACGGGCAGCCCCCGGCGATGCCGGAGCCCGCGATAGCTCCCGATTTCCATCAGGCGCTTGATGTTCATCGAGATCTCCTTCCGGAGATCGCCTTCGACGCGTCCCTGCTCCTCGATCACGCGGCTGATCTTCCGCACGTCGTCCTCGGAGAGGTCCTTCACGCGGATGTCACCGCTCACTTCGGCTTCCTTCAGGATCTGGTTCGACCGGAACCGACCGATGCCGAAGATGTAGGTGAGACCGATTTCGATCCGCTTGGTCCGCGGAAGATCGACGCCAGCAATACGGGCCATAACTCTGAGTCCTCGCAATTGGCGACCTGGTGGATCGGTGGTGGGTGGGGATGCACCCCGCCCGCAGGCACCGGATCACCAACTCACCGAATCACCAATTCTATCCCTGCCTCTGCTTGTGCTTCTGGTTGGCGCAGATCACCCGAACCACGCCGCGGCGACGGACGATCTTGCACTTGTCGCAAATGCGCTTCACCGATGCTCGAACCTTCATGCTCTGATCCTTGTTCAGGCTTCCGGCTTCCGGCTGTCGGCTCCGGCCCGCCGCCGACAGCCCACTGACGCCCGAAGTCCGACGCCCGAAGTCCTACACCACTTTCCCAACTATCCGGCCCCGTCCGCGGTCGACCGGCGAGAGCTCCAGGCGAACCCGGTCCCCCACCAGCACGCGGACGAAGTTGCGGTCCGTCCGGTCGGCGATGTGCGCCGTCACCAGCGCTCCACCGTCGATCTTCACCCGGTAGAGCGCGCTCGGGAGCTGCGCTTCCACCGTGCCCACCACGTCAGCCATGGGGCTGGCCAGCGCCCCTACGGGCGGGCCGCCGCCGGCACGTCGCGGGCGGTCAGGATCCACGGCCCGTCGCCGGTCACCGCGACGGTATGCTCGAAGTGGGCCGACAGGCTCCGGTCCCGCGTCACCGCGGTCCAGCCATCCGACAGCACCTTCACCGCCGCCTTGCCGGCGTTCACCATCGGTTCGATGGCGAGCACCATGCCCTCGGCCAGCCTCGGCCCACGTCCAGGTTCGCCGTAGTTCGGCACCTGCGGTTCCTCGTGCATCTGCTGGCCGATGCCGTGCCCCACGAACTCCCGGACGACCGAGAACCCGTACGCCTCGACGTGCTTCTGGACCGCGTGGCCGATGTCCGACACCCGCCCCCCCGGCCGCACCACCTCGATCGCCTTGTACAGCGACTCTTCGGTGACGCGGAGCAGCCGCGCCGCATCCTCGGAGACCGGACCGACCGGCAGCGTCACCGCCGAGTCGCCGAAATACCCCTCGAGGGAGGCCCCGACGTCGATCGAGATGACGTCGCCAGCCTGCAGTACCCGCTGGCCCGACGGAATCCCGTGGATGACCTCCTCGTTGACCGAGGCGCAAATCGTCGCGGGATACCCGTGATAACCCTTGAACGCCGGAATCGCCCCGGCATCCACGATCAGCCCTTCGGCAATCGCGTCGAGGTCGGCAGTCGTGACCCCGGGGGCCACCTTCGCCGCCAGCGCGGTCAGCACCTGCCCGACCAGCCTGCCCGCGGCCCGCATCTTCTCGAGTTCCGCGTGCGACCTGCAGACAATCACAGTGCTGTCCCGCCCACCACCGCGGACTTCGCCGCGTCCACCGCCTCGACCAGCTGCGCCGCCACGACGTCCGGCGCCTGCGCGCCGTCGACCGCGCGGAACGTCTGCCTGGTGCGGTAGTAGTCCACGAGCGGCTTCGTATTCTTCTCGTAGACCTTCAGCCGTTCCCGAATCGTCGCCTCGTTGTCGTCCGACCGCTGGACCAGTGCGTTCCCGCACTTGCTGCACCGCATGCTCGCAATCGCCGCGGCGTCCGACGGGTCGGCGTTCTGCCCGCAGTTGCTGCACACCAGCCGCGAGCACAGGCGCCGGACCAGCTCCGCCTCCGGCACCGCGATGTCGATCACGATGAGCGGCGCGCGGCCGGCCATCACGCCATCCAGCGCCTTCGCCTGGGCGACGGTCCGCGGGAAGCCGTCCAGGATGAACCCGGCCCGGACATCGTCTCGGTCCAGTCGTTCCTGGACGATCTTCACCATCACCTCGTCGCTGACGAGCTCGCCGCGATCCATGATCGCCTTGGCCCGCAGCCCAACCTCGGTCCCGGCCTTGACGGCTTCACGCAGCATGTCGCCGGTCGAGATCTTCGGAATTCCCTTCAGCGCCGCAAACCTCTCGGCCTGCGTGCCCTTGCCGGCCCCCGGAGGGCCGAGCATGATCAGATTCAGCGCCATCGTTCAGTCCCTGCGGGCCTCGACTCCCGCTGGCGACGCCAGGCACGTCGCGTTCGAAGCAGCCTTCCCCTACGCTCGTGCCACCGTTACGCGCGACGTCCGCGAATGCGCGTCTTCTTCATGAATCCATCGTAGTGCCGCATGATCAGCTGGCTCTCGACCTGCTGCACCGTATCCATGGCCACGCCGACCACAATCAGCAGTGACGTGCCGCCGAAGTAGAACTGCACCCCCAGCCCTTCCGTGATGAAGCGCGGAAGCGCCGCATCGAGCCAGCCACCGACGAACGGGATCGGCTCCACCTTCAGGCCACCCAGGAGCAGCTGCGGGAGGATCGAGATCAGCGCCAGGTAGATGGCGCCGGCCAGCGTGATGCGCGTGAGGATGGTGTCGATGTACTCGGCGGTTCGCTTGCCGGGGCGGATGCCCGGGATGAAGCCGCCGTACTTGCGCATGTTCTCCGCCACGTCATCCGGGTTGAAGATGATGGCCGTGTAGAAGTACGCGAAGAAGATGATGCCCGCCACGAAGAGCAGGTTGTAGAGCGGCATCCCCAGTCCGAGCTGGGTGACGATCGCGTCGGCGATGGGACGTCCCTGGAACATCTGGGCGAAGGTCGCTGGGAACGCCAGGATGGACGAGGCGAAGATCACCGGGATGACGCCGCCGGTGTTCACCTTCAGCGGGATGTGCGTACTCGATCCGCCGTACATCCGGCGGCCGACCACGCGCTTGGCGTACTGGACCGTGACCCGGCGGTGGCCGCGCTCGACGAAGATGATGGCCGCCACGACGAGCGCCATCACCACCAGCAGGAGCAGCATCGAGAACAGCCCGAGCTGGCCGGTCCTGATCTGGTCGATCGTCTGGATCACGGCGCGCGGGAAGCCGACCACGATGCCCGAGTAGATGATGAGCGACATCCCGTTCCCGATGCCGCGTTCGGTGATCTGCTCACCCAGCCACATGATGAACGAGGTGCCGGTCGTCAGCGTCAGCACCGTCATCAGCCGGAAGCCGAACCCCGGGTTGTAGACGAGCGGCAGTCCGCCGGTGACGTTGGTCTGCCGCTCCAGGAAGATGGCGATGCCCAGCGCCTGGACGACGCTCAGGAAGATCGTGCCGTAGCGGGTGTACTGCGTGATCTTGCGGCGGCCGAGCTCGCCTTCCTTCGACAGCTTCTCGAGGTACGGCCACACCACGGTGAGGAGCTGCAGGATGATCGACGCGCTGATATACGGCATGATGCCGAGCGCGAAGATGGTCACCCGCGACAGGTTCCCGCCCGAGAACATGTCGTAGAGGCCGAACATCTGGTTCTGCATCTGCTGCGCGAGCTCGGCCAGCGCGGCCGTGTTCACGCCCGGCGTCGGGATGTGGTGCCCGAGCCGGTAGACGCCCAGCATCCCGAGCGTGAACAGCACCCGGTTGCGCAGGTCCGAGACGGCGAAGATGTTCTTGAGGCTGTTTTCCATGTGCTGCAATCCGGGGCGGGACCGCGTCCCGCCCGCCTGCTATGCGAGCGCCTCTGCCTGTCCGCCGGCCGCGGCGATCTTCTCGGCGGCCTTTCCGCTGAACTTGTGCGCCTTGACCGTGAGCGCCTTGCTCACGTCGCCGCGCGCCAGCACCTTGATCGGGCTGTTGCCGGTCACGAGCCCGGCGGCGACCAGCGCCTCCGGCGTGATGACGGCGCCGCTGTCGAAGCGCTCCGCGAGCGTGTCGACGTTGACGACCTCGAACTCGACGCGGAACGGGTTGTGGAAGCCACGCTTCGGCAGGCGGCGGTGCAGCGGCATCTGGCCGCCTTCGAACCCGCGCTTGAACTTGAAGCCCGACCGCGACTTCGCCCCCTTGTGCCCGCGGCCGGCCGTGTGGCCGTTGCCCGAGCCCTGACCGCGGCCCACGCGCTTCTTGGCGTGCGTCGCGCCCTTGGGCGGCTTGAGATTGGACAGATCCATGACTCGATTCCTCTATTCAGCCACGCTGACCATGTGGCGGACCTTGTGGAGCATCCCGCGCACCTGGACGGTGTCCTTCACTTCGACGGTGTGGCGGATGCGACGCAGGCCGAGGCCGCGCAGCACTTCGCCCTGATTCCTGTTGAACCCGATCGGGCTCTTGAGAAGGGTCACCTTCAGGGTGCCGGTGCCCTTCGAGTCTGTACGCTGGTTCGCCATGATGCTTGATTCTCTCAGGCCGTGGCCGCGGCGCCGGTGAGCTCCTCGAGCTCCTTGCCGCGCAGGCGTGCAATCGCAACCGGATCCTTGAGCGCGTCGAGACCTGCCACGGTCGCGCGCACCACGTTGTGCGGGTTCGCGGAACCGAGCGACTTGGTCAGGATGTTGGTGATCCCGGCCGCCTCGACGACAGCGCGCACGGCGCCGCCGGCGATGATGCCGGTGCCGTCCGGGGCGGGCTTCAGCAGCACGCTCCCCGAACCGAAGTTCCCCACCACGGCATGCGGGATGGTGGTTCCCTGCAGCGGCACGCGGATCAGGTTCTTCTTCGCCGCCTCGATGCCCTTCTTGATGGCCGACGGCACTTCCTTGGCCTTGCCGATGCCGAAGCCGACGACACCGTGGCCGTCACCGACCACCACAAGGGCGCTGAAGCTCAGGTTCTTGCCGCCCTTGACCACCTTCGTGACACGGTTGATCGAGACGACGTTGTCCTTGATGTCCAGCTGCGACGGATCGATTCGCTCGCGAGTACGCATACCGCTCCTAGAATTCCAGTCCTGCCTTGCGTGCGGCGTCCGCCACGGCGCGGATGCGCCCGTGATACAGGAAGCCGCTGCGGTCGAAGACCACGCGCTTGATGCCCTTCTCGATGGCCCGCTCGGCGATGGCCTTGCCAATGGCCTCGGCCCCCTTCAGGTTCCCGCCGGTCACGCCCTTCTCGAAGGTGCCCTTCACCGCCGGCTCCACGCTCGACGCGGCCGCCAGGGTCTTGCCGCTCAGGTCGTCGATCACCTGGGCGTAGATGTGGGTGACGCTGCGGAACACGCTCAGGCGCGGCCGCTCCGACGAACCGGAAATCCGCTTGCGCTGCCGCAGCTGGATGCGACGGCGGCGATCGTCCTTGGTCTTGATCTTCATGGCTACTTCGCCCCCGTCTTGCCGGCCTTCTTCTTCAGCACTTCGCCGGTGTAGCGCACGCCCTTCTGCTTGTACGGATCGGGCTTGCGGAGCCGCCGCAGGTTCGCCGCCACCTGCCCCACGAGCTGGCGGTCGACGCCGGTCACCGTGAGGTGTGTCTGCTTGTCAATCGCGATGTCGATGCCGTTCGGGATGTCGAACACCACCGCGTGCGAGTAGCCAAGGGCCATGATCACCTGCTTGCCCTTCAGCTCCGCGCGGTAGCCGACGCCCACGATGTCGAGCTCGCGCTTGAATCCGTCGGTCACGCCGGTGACAGCATTGGCGACCAGGCTGCGCGAGAGGCCATGGAAGGCCGCGAGCGCCGGGTCGTCCGAGCCACGCGTGGCGTGCAGCTGGCCGTCGGCCAGCTCGAAGTTGATACCGGCCGGGTGGGCCTGCCGCAGCGTGCCCTTCGGGCCCTTCACTTCCACGGCACCCGGCTCGATCTTCACCGTGACGCCCTTCGGCACCGGGATCGGTTTCTTTCCAATACGAGACATGTCGCTGTTCCTTATGGCTCTCGGCCCGCGGCGCGGGAGGCGCCGGCTTCGAGTCCTACCAGATGTTGCAGAGCACTTCGCCGCCGACGCCGGCCTTCACCGCCGCGCGGCCCGTCATCACGCCACGCGACGTGGTGAGGATGCTCGTCCCAAGGCCCGCCAGCACCTCGGGCACGTCCTCGCACCCGAAGTAGACCCGCCGGCCGGGACGGCTGATGCGCTCGATGCCCGTGATGAGGCGCTCGCCCCTGGGCCCGTACTTCAGCTGCAGGCGAAGGGTCTTCTGCACCGCGCCCGGTTCCTCGACGAGCTTGAACCCCTGGATGTACCCCTCGTCCGCCAGGATGCGGGCGATGTCGGCCTTGATGCGCGACGCGGGCATGTCCACGCGGGTGTGCTTCGCGGTCACGGCATTGCGGATCCGCGTGAGCATGTCGGCAATTGGATCGGTCATCTCTTCAAACCTTCGAAATTGGGGAATTGGTGCCTTGGGGGATGGTGTGCCGGCGACGCCCGCTCACCGATCCGCCAATTCGCCAACTGCTGGTGTCACCAGCTGCTCTTCGTGACTCCGGTGACATCGCCGTCGAGCGCGAGCTTGCGGAAGCACAGGCGGCACAGCGCGAACTTGCGCATGTAGGCGCGCGGGCGGCCGCAGAGATGGCAGCGGTTCCGCAGCCGGACCTTGTACTTCGGCGATTTCTGTTCCTTGGCGATCTTTGCTGTCGTGGCCATTCGTGTTTCCTTGGTCCGGGACTTACTGACGGAACGGCATGCCGATGAACTGGAGCAGCTTGCGCGCCTCCTCATCGGTCTTGGCGGTCGTGACCACCGAGACATTCATGCCGCGGGCCTTGTCGACCTTCATGTAGTCGATCTCCGGGAACAGCAGCTGGTCCCGCAGGCCGAGCGTGTAGTTGCCGCGGCCGTCGAAGCCCCGGGGGGAGACGCCCTTGAAGTCGCGCACGCGCGGCAGCGCAATGGCGATGAGGCGGTCGAGGAATTCCCACATCCGCTCGCCCCGCAGCGTCACCATCGTCCCGATGGGCTGGCCCTGGCGGACCTTGAACTGCGCGATCGACTTGCGAGCGCGGCGCACGACCGGCTTCTGGCCGGTGATGCGGGCGAGTTCGTCGGTCCCGGTGTCGATGATCTTGGCGTTTCCGGTCGCCTCGCCGAGGCCCATGTTGATCACGACCTTCTCGACCTTCGGAATGGCCATCACGTTCGTGTAGCCGAATTCCTTCTTGAGCGCCGCGATCGCCTCGTTCTGGTACTTCGCTTTCAGGCGGTTCATTTGTCGACCACTCCCTCGCACTTGCGGCAGATGCGCACCTTGCGGCCGTCGCCGAGGACCTTGCGCCCCACGCGCGTCTGCTTCCCGCACTCGGGGCAGACCAGCTGCACGTTGCTCGCGTGAACCGAGGCCTCACGCTCCACCACGCCGCCCTTGATGTTGCGCTGCGGGTTCGGCTTGGTGTGCCGCTTGATGATGTTCACGCCCTCGACCACGAGGCGGTTCTTGTCCGGGTCGACCCTGAGCACGCGGCCGCGGGCGCCGCGGTTCTTGCCGGTGATGACCAGGACGTTGTCGTTCTTCCGGATGGGTGTCGCTAGACGGCTCATTACAAAACCTCAGGCGCGAGCGAGATGATCTTCATGAACTTGCGCTCGCGCAGTTCGCGCGCCACCGGGCCGAACACGCGGGTCCCGACCGGCTCGCCGGCGTCGTTGATGAGCACCGCGGCGTTGCGGTCGAACCGGATGTAGCTGCCGTCGCGGCGGCGCTGCTCCTTCACGGTCCGCACGATGACGGCCTTGACGACCTGCCCCTTCTTCACGGTGCCCTCGGGGGTGGCTTCCTTCACGGAGGCCGTCACGATGTCACCAAGACGGGCGTAGCGGCCGGTCGATCCGCCGATGGGGTTGATGATCGCGATCTTGCGCGCGCCGGAATTGTCGGCGACGTCCAAGATCGATCGCATTTGAATCATGATGCTCCTCCGGGTCGCCTAGACCTGCGCCGCCTGGCGGACGACGCGCTTGAGGGCCCAGCGCTTGCGGCGACTCAGCGGACGGGTCTCGACGATCTCGACGATGTCGCCAATCTTCGCTTCGCTGTTCTCGTCGTGCACCATGAACTTCGACGTCCGACGCTCGGTCTTGCCGTAGAGGCCGTGACGCACCTGCCACTCGACGGCAACCACGATGCTCTTCTGCATCTTGTTGCTGACGACGACGCCCTGCTTTTCCGATTTCTGAGCCATAGCTACTTTGCCTGCTTCTGCCGCAGCACGGTCTTGATGCGGGCGAGATCGCGACGCACCGTGCGCATCTTGTCCGGCGCCTCGAGCTGCCCCATCGACTTCTGGATGCGCATCCGGAAGAGCTGGTCGGTCAGTTCTCGATCCTTGGCGCCGAGTTCCTCGGCCCCGAGGTCGCGGAGTTCCGATGCCTTCATTACGCCTTCTCCTGCGCGAACCGCGTCGCGAACTTCGTGAGGATGGGGAGCTTCGCCGCGGCGAGCTTCATCGCCTGGCGCGCGTCCGCCTCGCTCACGCCTTCCATCTCGAAGAGCACGCGCCCGGGGCGCACCACGCACACCCACTCTTCCGGCGCACCCTTGCCCTTACCCATGCGGGTTTCCTGGGGCTTCTTGGTGATCGGCTTGTCGGGGAACACCCGCACCCAGATCTTGCCGCCGCGCTTGATGAAGCGGGTCATCGCGATACGCGCCGCCTCGATCTGCCGCGCCGTCATCCAGCAGGGCTCCAGCGCCTTCAGGCCGTAGTCGCCGAACGACACGTCCGATCCGCGCCAGGCCTTCCCGGCCATCCGACCGCGCTGCTGCTTGCGGTACTTGACTTTCTTCGGCATCAACATAACGACATCCTCAGAATTGCCAATTGCGGATTGCCAATGGCTGAAGGGAACTCAGCATGCGGCAATCAGCATTCAGCAATGTCTTTACGCTCTCGGGCCAGCGGGGCGCCGCGGCCCGCGCTCCCGGTATTCCTCTTCGCGACCGCGCTGCGGCACGAGGCGTTCGCCCTTGTAGAGCCACACCTTGATGCCGATCTGGCCGTAGGTCGTGTTGGCTTCCGCGAAGCCGTAGTCGATGTCCGCCCGCAGGGTCTGCAGCGGCAGCTGGCCGTGCAGGTACCACTCCGAACGCGCGATTTCCGCGCCGTTCAGGCGGCCCGACACCCGGACCTTGATGCCGCGCGCGCCGAAGCGCAGCGCCGACTCCACCGCCTTGCGCATCGCACGGCGGAACGCCACGCGCTTCTCGAGCTGCATCGCCACCGACTCGGAGATCAGCTGCGCGTCGAGCTCGGGCTTCTGGATCTCCTGGATGTTGATGAAGACCTCGCGCGAGGTGCGCTTCTGGATCTCCTGCTTCAGCTTGTCGACCTCCGTCCCCTTGCGGCCGATGATGATGCCCGGGCGCGAGGTGTAGATGTCGATCTTCAGCTTGTTGGCGGCGCGCTCGGTCTCGATCTTCGACACGCCGGCATGCGCGAAGCGCTTCTTCAGCGTCTGCCGAAGCTTGAGGTCTTCGTGCAGCAGCTTGGCGTAGTCCCGATCCGAGTACCAGCGCGAGCGCCAGGTCTTGTTGAAGCCGAGCCGGAATCCAAACGGGTGAACCTTCTGGCCCACGGTTACTCCTTATCCTTCTTCGTCGCGCGGGCACGCCTCGGCGCCGCAGCCCCACCAACCGGCACAACCTTTTCCGGACGCTCCGCCACCTGGACGGTGAGGTGCGCCGTGCGCTTCAGGACGCGGTAGGCCCGGCCCATCGGCGCCGGGCGCACGCGCTTCTGCGTCGGTCCCTGGTTCGCGAAGCACGCCGAGACGAACAGCCGGTCGACGTCGCCGCCGAACCCGTCCTTCTGTTGCGCATTCGCAATCGCCGACCGGAGCACCTTCGAGATGTCCGCGGCAATCGACTTGCGGCTGAACTTCAGCGTGGCCAGGGCGCGGTTGACGTCCTTGCCCCGAATCAGGTCCATCACCAGACCGGCCTTCTGGGCCGAGGTCCGGACGTGGCGCGCGATCGCTTTCGCTTCGACCATGGCTCGCTCCCTACTTCGAGGCCGGCGCCGCCGACGCCGCCTTCTCGGACACCTTGGTCGTGTGCCCCTTGAATGTCCGCGTCGGCGCGAACTCGCCGAGCTTGTGCCCGACCATGTTCTCGGTGACGTACACCGGGATGAACTTCTTCCCGTTGTGCACGGCGAGCGTGTGGCCCACGAACTCCGGAATCACGGTGGAACGACGCGACCAGGTCTTGATGACCTTCTTCTCGGACCCGCGATTCATCACCTCGATCTTCTCGAGGAGCGACGTATCGACGAACGGTCCCTTCTTGAGTGAACGGCTCATTACTTCTGTCTCCGCTGCACGATGAACTTGTCGGTGGTCTTGCGGCTCCGGGTCTTGTAACCCTTCGTCGGCTGGCCCCACGGCGACACCGGGTGGCGGCCACCCGAGGTCTTGCCTTCACCACCACCGAGCGGGTGATCGACCGGGTTCATCGACACGCCGCGGTTGTGCGGGCGGCGGCCCAGCCAGCGGCTGCGGCCGGCCTTGCCGAGCGACACGTTCTCGTGGTCGAGGTTGCCGACCTGCCCGATGGTCGCCAGGCACTCGATGAAGATCTTGCGGACCTCGCCCGACGGCATCTTCACGGAGGCGTACTCGCCTTCCTTCGCCACGAGCTGCACCGAGGCGCCCGCACTGCGCGCGATCTGGCCGCCCTTGCCCGGCTTCAGCTCCACGTTGTGGATGAGCGTGCCGAGCGGGATGTTCCGCAGCGGCAGGGCATTGCCCGGCAGGATGTCGACCGTCGGGCCGGACCCGATCGTGTCGCCCACCTTCAGCCCCACTGGGTGCAGGATGTAGCGCTTCTCGCCGTCCGCGTAGGTCAGGAGCGCGATGCGTGCCGAGCGGTTCGGGTCGTACTCGATCGTCGACACCTTCGCCGGGATCCCGTGCTTGTCCCGCTTGAAGTCGATGATGCGGTACATCCGCTTGTGGCCGCCGCCGCGCCACCACGCAGTCAGCTCACCGCGGTTGTTGCGGCCGCCACTGCGGTGCAGCTTCTCGACGAGCGGCTTGTAGGGCTCGGACGTCGTGATCTCGTCGAACGTCTGGACCGTCTTGAAGCGGGTGCCGGGCGACGTCGGGTTGAACTTGCGAATGGGCATGATTTACGCGCCCTCCAGGAATTCGGGCATCTTCTGGCCTTCGCGCAGCGTCACGTAGGCCTTCTTCCAGTCCGGACGCCGACCCGAGTACCGGCCCTGGCGCTTCACCTTGCCGTGGGCGATGCTGGTCCGGATGTTCTCGACCTTGGCGCCGAGGAGCTTCTCGATCGCGGTGCGGATCTGCACCTTGTTCGCGTCGCGGGCGACCTCGAACACGATCGTCTTGCCGTCCTCGCGCTGGATCGACGTCTTCTCGGTGATGAGCGGCCGGCGGATGATGTCGGTGATCTTGATGCTCATGATTACGCCAGCGCCTCCTGCAGCTTCTCGAGCGCACCGCGGGTGGCAATCACGCGCCGCGCGTTCATGACCGCGCGGGCGGTCAGGCGCGCGCTCGGCACGGCAGCCACGCCGGGGATGTTGCGCACCGACTTCGCGAAGTTCGCGTCGAGCGCCACGTCCACGATCACGGCCTTGCCGGTGACGCCAAGCTTCTTCAGCGTGGCCGCCGCGGTCTTCGTCTTCACCTCGCCCTGGGCGAGCGACTCGACGACCACCAGGCTGCCGTCCTGGATGCGGGCCGACAGCGCCGCACGGAGCGCGCCGCGCTCCACCTTCTTCGGCAGCGCATAGTCGTAGCTCCGGGGCTGGGGGCCGAACACGGTGCCGCCCTTGCGCCACAGCGGGTTCCGGGCCTCGCCCACCTGCGCCCGGCCGGTGCCCTTCTGGCGCCACGGCTTCTTGCCCGTGCCGCTGACCTCGCCGCGTGTCTTGGTGGCGTGGGTGCCCTGCCGCTCCGACGCGTTCTGCCGGATCACGGACTCCCAGATCAGGCCCGTGTTCACCCGCCCGCCGAACACCTCGTCGCGGACGTCGATCGCACCGACCTTCTCGTTGTTGTTGTTGACGACGTCGATCTGCATGGCGCCCTCTACTTCTTGCCCTTCTTGGGCTTCTCGACCTGGGCCACCTTGATCCGCTTCGCCTTGAGGGCCTTGCGAATCACGACGTAGCCGGTCGGCGCACCCGGGATGCCGCCTTCGACGATGAGGAGGTTGTTCTCCACGTCGACCTTCAGCACCTTCAGGTTGTGAACCGTGGTCTGCTGGCCACCCATGCGGCCGCCCATGCGCATGCCCTTGACGACGCGCGACGGGAACGACGACGCACCGATCGACCCGGGCGCCCGGTGGAACATCGAGCCGTGCGTGGCAGCGCCACCACCGAAGTGGTGCCGGGTGACGACACCCTGGAAGCCCTTGCCCTTGCCGTGGCCCACGACGTCCACGCGCTCTCCCGCGTTGAAGATGGAGGCCAGCACCTGGTCGCCCACCTTGGGCACCTCGGCGCCGGCGGCCGCCTTCACCTCGCGGCGCACACGCGTCGGCGGCACACCCGCCTTCTTGTAGTGCCCTGCCAGCGGCTTGCCCACCTTCGCGGGACGCTCCTCGACGAGGCCGAGCTGCACCGCCTCGTAGCCGTCGGTCTGCGAGGTCTTGGCCTGCACCACGACGCAGGGACCTGCCTTGATGACCGTCGCGGGATGGACCGTACCGTCCGCGTCGAAGATCTGGGTCATCCCGACTTTTCTGCCGATGATTCCATTCACCATGTCAACAACCCTGTCAGGCTCTCTCTAGGCTCTCGGCTCCGGGCCGCGTCGGCTCCGGCCAGCAGCCATCCGGGGCTGAAGCCAGGAGCCAGAAGCCTGGAGCCCTTACTTGTGCTCTTTGCCGAATGCCTTGATCTCGACGTCCACGCCCGCCGGCAGGTCCAGCTTCATCAGGGCGTCCACCGTCTGGGGCGTCGGCTCGAAGATGTCGATGAGCCGCTTGTGCGTGCGGATCTCGAACTGCTCGCGCGACTTCTTGTCCACGTGCGGCGAGCGCAGCACGGTCCACTTGTTCTTGGCGGTCGGCAGCGGAATCGGCCCCGCCAGCCGCGCGCCCGTGCGCTTCGCCGTGTCCACGATCTCGGTCGTCGACTGGTCGAGCACGCGGTAGTCGTACGCCTTGAGGCGAATCCGAATCTTCTCGCTGAACGATGCTGTAGCCATATCTCGTTACTTTCCCTGCATGCGCGCGACGACTTCCTCGCTCACGTTCGACGGCGCCTGCTCGTACCGGTCGAAATGCATCGAGTAGCTCGCGCGGCCCTGGGTGCGCGACCGGAGGTCCGTCGAGTACCCGAACATCTCGGAGAGCGGAACCCGCGCCTGAATGATCTGCGTGCCGCCGCGATCTTCCTGCGACTGGATCTGGCCGCGACGGCTCGACAGGTTGCCCATCACGTCGCCCATGTGCTCCTTCGGCACCGTGACTTCGACGCGCATGATCGGCTCGAGCAGCACCGGCTTCGCCTTCTTCGCGGCGTCCTGGAACGCCATCGAACCGGCAATCTTGAACGCCATTTCCGACGAGTCGACGTCGTGGTACGAGCCGTCGTACAGCTCCACCTTCACATCGTCGATCGGATAGCCCGCGAGCACGCCGCGCGTGAGGGCCTCCTTGATGCCTTCGTCGATCGGCTTGATGAACTCCTTCGGGATGGCGCCGCCCACGATGCCGTTCTCGAAGATGTAGCCCGTGCCCGGCTCGCCCGGGTAGACATGGATCTTCGCGTGGCCGTACTGGCCGCGGCCGCCGGTCTGCTTGGCGTACTTCATCTCGCCGTCAGCCGGACGGGTGAGCGTCTCCTTGTAGGCCACCTGCGGCTTGCCGACCGCGGCTTCCACGCTGAACTCGCGCTTCAGGCGGTCGACGATGATCTCCAGGTGGAGCTCACCCATGCCGTGGATGATGACCTGCCCGGTCTGCTGGTCGGTGTTCACGCGGAAGGTCGGGTCCTCGGCCATCAGCTTCGAGAGCCCCTGGCCGAGCTTCTCCTGGTCGCTCTTCGTCTTCGGCTCGATGGCGAGCGAGATGACCGGCTCCGGGAAGTCCATCGACTCGAGGATGATGGCGTGCTTCTCGTCGCACAGCGTGTCGCCCGTGCCGACGCTCTTGAGGCCCACGGCGGCGGCGATGTCGCCCGCGTAGACTTCCTTGATCTCCTCACGCTTGTTGGCGTGCATCTTCAGCAGGCGGCCGATGCGCTCGGTGCGCTGCTTGGTGGAGTTGAAGATGCTCGAGCCCGAGGTGAGGACGCCCGAGTAGACGCGGAAGAAGGTGAGCTGACCGACGAACGGGTCGGTCATGATCTTGAACGCCAGCGCCGAGAACGGCGCGTCGTCCGAGGCCTGGCGACTGATCGGCTCGGCCCCTTCCGGCTTGTGGGGATCGGTCCCCTCAATCGAGGGGACATCGAGCGGCGAGGGCAGGTAGTCGACCACCGCGTCGAGCAGCGGCTGGACGCCCTTGTTCTTGAACGCCGACCCGCAGATGACCGGCACGAACGCCGGCTCGCTCTTGCTGCGCACCGAGCTGTTCACGCGCTTGCGGAGCGCGGCCTTGATCTCGCCCTCGGTGATCTCCTCGCCGCCGAGGTACTTCTCGAGGATCTTGTCGTCCGCTTCGCTGACCTTCTCGAGCAGCTGCTCGCGGTAGTGCTGGGCCTCGGCCATCATGTCGGCCGGGATGTCGCCGACGATGTAGTCCGCCCCCATCGTCTCGTCCTTGTACGTGATCGACTTCATCTTGATGAGGTCGACGACGCCGAGGAACCGATCCTCGGAACCGATCGGCAGCTGGATGGCCACCGGGTTCGCCTGGAGCTTGGTGATGATCTGATCGAAGGTCCGCTTGAAGTCCGCACCGATGCGGTCCATCTTGTTCACGAAGCAGATGCGCGGCACGCGGTACTTGTCCGCCTGACGCCACACCGTTTCGGACTGCGGCTCCACACCGGCCACCGAGTCGAACACCGCCACCGCACCGTCGAGGACGCGCAGCGAGCGCTCCACTTCGGCCGTGAAGTCGACGTGTCCCGGGGTGTCGATGATGTTGATCCGGTTGTCGCGCCAGAAGCACGTGGTCGCGGCCGACGTGATCGTGATGCCGCGCTCCTGCTCCTGCTCCATCCAGTCCATGACGGCGGTGCCCTCATGCACTTCGCCGATCTTGTACGTGATGCCCGTGTAGAACAGGATCCGTTCCGTGGTCGTGGTCTTGCCGGCATCGATGTGGGCCATGATGCCGATGTTGCGCGTCTTGCCGAGTGGTGACTGCCTGGCCATGAATCCCTACCAGCGATAGTGCGCGAACGCCTTGTTGGCTTCCGCCATGCGGTGCGTGTCTTCACGCTTCTTGACGGCACCGCCGCGGAGGTTGGCCGCGTCCATCAGCTCGTTGGCCAGCTTCTCCTGCATGGTCTTGCCGTCGCCGCGCGAGGTGGCGTAACCGACAATCCAGCGGAGGCTCAGCGAGAGGCGACGATTCGGGTTGACCTCGATCGGCACCTGGTAGTTCGAGCCGCCGACGCGCCGCGACTTGACCTCGAGGCTCGGCTTGACGTTGTCAATCGCCTTCTTGAAGACCTTCAGCGGATCGTCGCCGGTCTTCTCCTTGATGATCTCGAAGCTCTTGTAGAGGATCCGCTCGGCGGTGCTCCGCTTGCCGTCGCTCATCACGCAGTTGATGAACTTGCTGACGAGCGGGCTGTCGTACAGCGGGTCTGGAGCGATGTCGCGCTTCGGAATTTCTCGTCTACGGGGCATTTCTGATCCCTACGCTTTCTTCGGACGCTTGGCGCCGTACTTCGAACGTCCCTGCATGCGACCCTGGACGCCGACCGCGTCGAGCGTGCCGCGGACCACGTGGTAGCGCACACCCGGCAGGTCCTTCACGCGGCCCCCGCGGATGAGCACCAGCGAGTGCTCCTGCAGGTTGTGGCCGACGCCCGGGATGTAGGTGGTCACCTCGATGCCGTTGGTCAGGCGAACGCGCGCCACCTTGCGGAGCGCCGAGTTCGGCTTCTTCGGGGTCTGGGTGAACACGCGGACGCAGACGCCACGCTTCTGCGGGCTGTTCTGCAGGGCCGGGCTCTTGGTCTTGCTGACGATCTTCTTGCGACCGGCGCGAACAAGCTGGCTGATAGTCGGCATAAAGCAATGAGCGTCCAGAATCCACAGACAACAGCGATCGCCGCGGACGCCTCGGCGGCAGCTCGCTTCACGCCGGGGTGCGTCCCCGACAGCGTTCCAGGCCTAGAAGCCTCGCGGCTTGGCGCCTGGAACTGATTACCCTAGGCTCGAAAAATGTGTCGCGCGGTGGAGTGAGCCGCCCGTTCTGCCACTCTCCCCTCGGGAACATCCCCGGAGGCGGGCCAGGCGCCGTACTTCCTTGCGTGGTGTCCCTCGACGACGGGACAACCCCGATCGCGTCGAAGGGTCGGAGCCAGATAGGGTGTCCCGGCTCCAACAGAACCTGACGAGCATAACACGGGTTTGCGCGGCCAGTGCAACTAAATGCCAGCCGGCAACCCCAGCAGACCGGCCATCTTACCGTACGACCCTGCAGTCTGTACCCCGGCTCCTCCCTCCGCGCCCCCCGGCCGTGCACGGCCTGCCCCCCTACAGCCGTGGTTAACCTCTTCCTTATGGCTGGTCTGTATAGTGATCCGCTCGAGGTGCCCATGAAGGGATTGAGATTCGTCGTCGTACTCGCGCTCGTGGCCGGTTCCGTGGCGACCGCCACCCCGGCCATGGCTCAACCGGCCGCCGGCGGGCAGGCCCCGCCCCCACCCAAGAACCTCCAGATCCTCAAGCCGGACAACTACGGCCCCGCCATGCGCGCCTTCACCCAGGCCCTCGGCGTGCAGTGCAACTACTGCCACGTCATGGAGCCGGCCCGGGACATGGCATCCGACGAGAAGCAGGCGAAGAAGACCGCCCGCATGATGCTGCAGATGGTGGGGCACGTGAACGAGACGATCGGGTCGGGCACCGGCAAGGCCGCCGCAGATGTCGTGCGCGTCCAGTGCTGGACCTGCCACCGCGGGAAGGCCATCCCCGAGACGCCGCCCCCAGCCGCTCCACCAGCCGCGGCCCCACGCCAATAGGGGGGCGTTCAGCACTGAGCGCTTCGAACGTCGACGTCGGAACTTCTGGCGGCTGCCATCAGTCGCTGCTCGACGGTCCCCGGGCGGGGGTCTGACACACGATCCCCGCCCGCACCCGGCCGGTCCTGACCGGCTCAGGGACCTGCGACCCGGGCGACGAGCGCGGTGCAATTGTCGCGGCTGCCAGCTCCCAACGCCTCGTCGACACACCGCATCGCCAGGCGCTCCAGACTCTCCTCCCGCCCGCAGATCAGCCCCAGCCGGTCGTCGTCCAGGACGCCGTGCACGCCGTCGGTCGTCAACAGCAGCAGTTCACCAGGCGAGACGGCACGCTCGGTGACGTGCACCTCGACCTGCGGCCGCGACCCAATCACCGCCGTCAGCGCATTCCGCATCGGGTGCGTCCGGAGCAGGCCGGGATCCAGCGAGGGGTCGCGCGCCAGCATGGTCGCCGCCCAGGAATCATCCTGCGTAAGCGGCGTCGCCTTGCCGTTCGCGATCACATACATCCGGCTGTCGCCCACGTGCGCGATGACGATCGAGGAGCGATCGACCAGCATGGCGACCACCGTGGTGCCCATGCCCGACAGGTCGGCCGCTCCGGCCGCAGCGGCGAAGATGCGCACGTTGGCGGCCTTGATGGCCGTGCGCAGCAGGTTGGCCAGGGGAGACAGGCGGTCGTCGAAGCCGAACGGCCAGTCGGCCGTCGATGCGTCGTGCGTGGCGAGATAGCCCAGCACTTCGTGCACGACCATGCGGGACGCCACTTCTCCCGCATTGTGCCCCCCCATGCCATCGGCCACGATGCACACGTGCCGCTCGAGGTCGATGCCGAAGCAGTCCTCGTTCGTCTCGCGAACCCGACCCCTGTCGGTCGCGCCGGATGCGTGCAGTGTCGGCACCAAACTATCGTGGCGGAGGCTCGAGGCCGGTGTCACGCGCGTAGAGCCGGCGGACAGCCTCGAAGGTGTCGGCCTGGTCGGCCGGCTTGTCGTCGCGGTAGCGCTTCACCCGCGCAAATCGTAGCGCAAGACGCCCTGGGTAATGAGGACTCTCCTGAATCTCGTTGAACGCGATCTCCACCACCAGCTCCGGCCGCACGAAGACCACGTGCCCGTCGCGCCCGATCTCGCGGGCCAGCAGCGCCTGTGTCTGCCAGGCGAGGAGCGCGTCGGTGAGCCCCTTGAACGTCTTCCCCAACATCACGAAGCCGCCCCGCTCCTCATCGCGCGCACCGAGGTGCAGGTTGCTCAACGTGCCCATCCGACGCCCGCTGCCCCACTCCGCCGCCAGCACCACCAGGTCCAGCGTCCTCGGACGCTTCACCTTCAGCCACGCACTGCCCCGCCGGCCAGCGGCGTACCCGGCATGGAGCGCCTTCACCATCACCCCTTCGTGTCCCGACGCCTCGGCCCGCTGCACGAAGTCGCGCGCCTCGCCGGCCGACGGCGCCTCGATGCGCGGCACGCGCATACGCTCGGGCACCATCCCCTCGAGCAGCGCCAACCGGCGCGACAGCGGTTCGTCGATCGCAGATGCCCCATCGGCAAACAGGCAGTCGAAGAAGAACGGCCGCAGCGGCAGTTCCTCCCGCAGCGCCACGGCATCCTGCTTCCGCCCGAACCGCCTCATGGTCACCTGGAACGGATGCGGCATCCCGTCTGCGCGCAGGGCCAGCGTCTCACCGTCCAGGATCAGCTCGCGCGCCGGCAGCGCCCGCACCGTGTCGACGATGTCGGTGAGACCGGCGGTGACGTCGCGCAGGCTGCGCGAGTAGATGCGAATCTCGTCTCCGGCCTTGTGCACCTGTATGCGGGCACCGTCCAGCTTGAACTCGAGCGAGGCCGCACCGGTCGCCTCCAGCGCCCCGTCGACATCCTCCGCCGAGTCGGCGAGCATCGGCTGCACAGGAGCGAAGAGGGTGATGTCCATCGCCTGCAGCGCCCCCTCGCCCACGGCAAGCGCGGCCACCGCAACGGGGGCAAGGTCGCCGGACACCATGGCGGCGCGGCGGATGCGATCGCCGCTGATGCCGGTGGCCGCGGCCACGGCATCGGCGAGGACACCCGCGACGGCCCCCTGCCGAAGTTCCCCGTACAGCAGTCGGACGAGGAAATCGCGCTCGTCGACCGTGGCGCGTGAGAGAAGGTCGCGCAGCAGGGCCACCCGTCGCGTGCCAGCCCCGGCACCGCTCACACCGGCCACCGCGGCAAGCGCCTCGTCGACAGCGGCCAGCGTGAGTGACGGGGCGTCGGCGACCGCCCCATCGGTCGCCGCCCTGATCGCAGCGCCGCCAACCCCCAGCTTCCGCTGGCGGACCGCTCCGGTCAGGAACGGCACCGCGATCGCGACGTCGCCTGGATCGAGCCGGCGCAGGTAGTCTGCGAGCACGCGCACCTTGCCCAGTCGGGCAGGCGTGGCGGTCACCGCCCCGGAGACACCGACGAGATCAGCCAGCCGCACGGACGATCCAAGTGGCCATGCAGCGCATGTCCTGCACGATGGTGCTCTTGATGGGATCGACCAGCGTGCCGCCGAGCGATCGGGTCAGGGCAACCAGCTGCGCCTCCGACACGAGGTACCGCTCGCTTCCATCGGGCAGCAGGCAGCGTCCACCCCCAAGCGGCACGACACGGGCCTCGAGCCCGGTCGACGCGGCAAGCCGGCAGAACAGCAGTCCACCAGGCCGCAGGGTCCGCCACATGCGGGCGACCATCGCCTCGAAGTGTGCGGTGTCGCGCGCGAAGTGCAGGACGGCACTGCTGATCACGACGTCCACGCTGGCCTCGGGCAGCGACAGCGACTCGACCGCCTCGACCTGGAAGTTCGACGCGGGCAGGTCAGGTGCCTGCGCGGCGGCGAGTGCCCGCACGTGCTCCACGGCGCGCGGGTCCGCATCGACGCCCCAGACGTCGTACCCGGCGCGCAGGAGGTACACCAGGTTCCGCCCGTGCCCGCACCCGGCATCGAGCACGCGCATGCCCGGACGGATGCGACCGCGCAACAGCTGGTCGAAGAGATAGATGTCGATGTCGCCGAACTGGTCGCGCAGGCTCGCGTGGGTCATGTCACAGCACGCGGATCACGTCGCTCCTGGTGATGATGAACGTCTTCTCGGTCTTGAAGTCGCGCACCAGCACAGCGGGGTTCTGCGGCGTGATCATGGTCGAGAGCAGCTCCACAGGGGTGGAGGCGTCCACGAACGGAAAGGCGGGCAGCATGATGGAGCCGACCGGCTCCCGCTTCACGCCCGGGTTGCGGACGAGCTCGGCGTAGAGGTGCGCCTCGTTGAGCGAGCCGACCAGCCGCCGATCCTGCGTGATGGAGATCTGCGAGAAGTCGTGCTGGCTCATCAGGGTCACCGCATGCTCGACCGGCTCGTTCCCCTCGAGCGAGCAGAGTTCGCCCGACAGCCCCATGGCCACCATGTCGCGCGCGGTCATGCCGCTCTTCTCGAGGAAGCCCTTCTCGCGCATCCAGTCGTCGTTGAACATCTTGCCGAGGTAGCGCGAGCCGTGGTCGTGGAAGATCACGACCACCACATCGTCGGGCGTGAAGTGATGCCGGAGCTGCAGCAGGCCGGCCATGGCCGATCCGGCGGAGTTGCCGGCGAAGATGCCCTCCTCGCGCGCGATGCGGCGCGTCATCAGCGCGGCATCCTTGTCGGTCACCTTCTCGAAGTGATCGACCACGCTGAAGTCCACGTTCTTCGGGAGGAAGTCCTCGCCGATCCCCTCGGTGATGTACGGGTAGATCTCGTTCTTGTCGAAGATGCCGGTCTCCTTGTACTTCTTGAAGACCGACCCGTACGTGTCGATGCCCCACACCTTGATGGCGGGGTTCTTCTCCTTGAGGTAGCGGCCGGTGCCGGACACCGTGCCTCCCGTGCCCACGCCGACCACGAGGTGGGTGATGCGTCCGTCGGTCTGCTCCCAGATCTCGGGTCCGGTCTGCTCGTAGTGGGCGGCGGAGTTCGACAGGTTGTCGTACTGGTTCGCCTTCCAGGAGTTCGGCACCTCCTTCTCGAGGCGCGACGAGACGGAGTAGTACGACCGCGGATCGTCGGGGTCGACGTTCGTCGGGCACACGATCACCTCGGCGCCGAAGGCCTTGAGCGCGTCGACCTTCTCCTTCGACTGCTTGTCCGTGGTGGTGAAGATGCAGCGATAGCCCTTGATGATGGCGGCAATCGCGAGCCCCATGCCGGTGTTGCCGGAGGTGCCCTCGATGATGGTGCCGCCGGGCTTGAGCACCCCGGCCTTCTCCGCGTCCTCGATCATCCGCAGCGCCATCCGGTCCTTGATCGAGTTCCCCGGATTGAAGGTCTCGATCTTGGCCAGCACCTCCGCGTCGACGACCCCGCGCGTGATGCTGTTGATGCGCACCATCGGGGTGTCGCCGATGGCGTCGAGGATCGTGTCGCAGATCTTCTTCTTCACCGGGCTAGTGTAATCTGCCGACCATGCCACGCCTCATCGAACAGCCCACGGTCATCAAGGCCGCCGGGAACAAGCCGAAGCGCATTGAAGAGTTTGCCGGACGCGTGAACACGTCGCAGGCGGACGTGAGCGTCGCACGCATGGTGTCGCCGCAGGGCTGGGTCGAGCCCGGCCAGCGGCCGGAGTTCCAGGAAGTGACGCTCGTGCTCAAGGGCCTGCTGCGGGTCGAGCACGAGGGTGGGGTCACCGACGTCCGGGCAGGTCAGGCGATCGTGACCGCCCCGGGCGAGTGGGTGCGGTACTCGACGCCGGAGGACGGCGGCGCCGAGTACGTGGCGGTGTGCACGCCGGCGTTCGCCATGCAGACGGTCCACCGCGACGGCGACTGAGCGCGGCCGGACCGGGCTCATCCCCGGAGGCGCCTCACGACCGGGTCAGGCGCGCGAGTCCCCTCGAGATGCGGGGTTCGAACGCCACGGCGATGACCCCCAGCACGCCGACGACGGCACAGGCCGCCCAGATTTCGTCGGGCGACTGCCGCCAGACCGCCTGCCCGGCCAGGCTGCTGAACAGGCCCGAGGACCGGTGCTTTCGAGAGATATCGGCAGCCCTGCTCAGAGGAACAGGGCGTTCCACTCGAGCAGGCGCCACTGGCTCACGAGTCCGTTCGTCACGAACGGATCCCCCTGGATGAACTCTTCCGCCGCCTCGCGCGAGACGAAGATGCCCATGGCGCTCGTGGGCGGATTGCCGAGCGGACCCGCGGCCACGAGGAGGCCGCGGGCGTGAAAGTCCTCCAGCCGGGCCCGATGCGCGGGAAAGTGCGCCATGAGCTTCGGCAGCGCGTCGGGGGCCACATCGTAGAACGACACAATCTTCATCGCATGTACTCCAGGCCGGGGCAGCCGTGCCTCATGACCGGAACTGCTCCGGCAGTGGGCGCGCGGGCGGCGCGGCGCTCACCCGGAAAAGATGATGTCGCCGCGAGGACGGCCGCAGGCATCTCAGGGCTTCAGCAGGATTCTCGTGAAGGCCAGGAAGTCGCCGAGGTGCTCGACGACAATCCGCCGGACGATATCCAGATTCAGCTTCTGGTACTCGTGGAGGGCCACGTTCCTGAAGCCGACCATGTTCCGCAACCGTGCAGCGAGCGCGGCATCGAGGATGCCGGCCGACTCGAGGAGGGCGAAGGCCTCTCGCGTCTCCTGCGGCACTCCAAGCCGATGCACGCGCACGAGGTGCATCGCGGCGTCGATGCTCGTTTCGCACGCACGTTGCAGGTTGAGGATGATTGCGTCCTGCCGGGTCTGGTTCGACAGGAGGTTCCGGTCATCGCCGGCGTACTCCTCCTGAACGCGCCTGACCGCCCGTTCAATCGACGCGGCCTTGTTCAACAAGACGTCATCCACCATAGACGGTCCCTTCTGCCGCGATACGCTCGAGGATCTCGCGCCGCTCCTCGTTCAGGCGGGCATAGCCGCTGTAGGTGCGATCCTCGAATGCCCCTCGCTGGAGCGGGTCGCCCTCGAACAGCAGTGTGCCGTGCCCGATGACCTGCATCGCCATGACCGTCGACGCCGAACCCAGATCGACGAGGTCGACGTTCCGACCGAGACGGACGGCGAGCCGCTCCTGCAGGTCGAACCTGGTGGTCGCCGCCAGTCGCCCCTGCCCGAGCACCGCGAGGTCCACGTCGCTCTGACGATGGGCCGTACCGGATACGGACGAGCCGAAACGGTAGACGGCGACGACGCCATCGAGCGTCCGTCGAATCTCCTCGACCGCAACGCGGTCCTGCTCTGCAAGTGCTGACATCACGTGTTGCCGCTGGGCGATTCTACCGTGGTGCTCAGGGCGCGGTGGACGACCCCCTTGTCGTGCGCCGCCTCCTGGGCTTACGCCACCTGCCTCAGGGCTGACGCGGGCCTGGAGACATGTACACGTTGGGGTCGTGGCGTTCCATGAAGACCTGCGGGCTCTTCAAGGCCGTGAAGCCGAACTGCGCGTACAGCCCATGCGCGTCGGCTGTGGCGAGAATCCAGCGGCGCAGCCCCTGCAGGTCCGGGTGCGATGTGACGCACTCCATGAGCCACTTGGACAGCCCCTGCCCGCGAAAGGCGGGCAGCACGAACACATCACCCAGATAGGCGATGGTGGCGCCGTCGCTGATCACGCGCGCGAAGCCCACCTGTGTCCCCTGGTGCAGCAGCGCAAAGCAGAGCGAGCTCTCGAGTGAGCGCGCCACGGTGTCCCTCGGGATGCCCTTCGCCCAGTATGACTGACTGAGGAATCCGTGGATCACGTCCAGGTCGAGATGCGCCGGATCGCAGCTGATCGTGAAATCCCCTCTCGCCCACTCCATGTCACGCTCCCTCTGCGCCCCGGTCGAGGGCACGTGCGACGACCGCCTCGATGAACGGTCCCTTGGCGTCCGTGTACGCCGCCTTGTCATGGGACCGCGCGAGGGCCTGCTTCAAATCCAGGTACGCGCGGGCGGCATCAGGGTGGGCGCGCAGGTAGTCGCGAAACGCGAGGTGCCGAACCCAGTGCTCGCCGCCCCTGACGACGCAGTGCAGGTGCACAGTCCGGGGCCCGAGGAACGGCTTCCTGAAGTACCGGCGCAGCGGAATCTGGGCCTCGTACTCGGGGACGTACTCGTAGCCCGCCGCCTCCATGGCCGAGACGCGGGTGAGCACGTCGTCCAGGACTGCCACGCCGGCCATCATGTCGATAACCGGTTTGGCACCGAGTCCGGGCACCGCGGTGCTACCGATGTGCTCGATGCAGGCGCGCTCGACGCCGAGGGCGGTCGCAACCAGGGCGCGTTCCGCCTCGAAGCGCCCCGGCCAGCCTGGGTTGTAGTCAACGAGAAGGACCGCGCCGCCCACCCGGTGTCACCTGCTGGTCTTGATCGGCGTGTCGTCGCGATTGCCCCAGTCTTCCCACGACCCCAGGTAGAACCGCATCTTCGTGAGATCGTGCCCGATCAGCGCAAGGGTGAACAGGTCGTGGCTGGCGCGCATGCCGACCTGACAATAGGTGATCACGCTGGCATCCCGGCCGACCCCCTTGCTGCGCCAGAACGCCTCGATCTCCTGCGGCGACTTGAAGGTGAGCGCCGGCTTGTCGAGCGTGTCCTCCCAGTACGCCGGGATCGAACCTTCGATGAAGCCGCCGCGCCGGATGTTGCGCAGGTCGGTCCCGTCTATCTCGCCCTGCGTCCGCGCATCGAGCAGCTTCACCGGTGTGCCGATTGCCGCCTTGACGTCCTCGGCGGTAGCCACGCCGATCGTGCCCGGCTTCACCATGAAGCTGGCCGCGGCAATCGACGGCACCGCGGTCGTGACCGGCCTCTTCTCGGCCTCCCACTTCACCCACCCACCGTCGAGCAGCGCCACGTTGTCGTGCCCGAAGTGATTGAGGATCGACCAGAGCCTCGCCGCATAGATCCCGCCACGCTCGTCGAGCACGACGACGCGCGTCGTGTTCGAGATGCCCAGCTTCCCCATCAGGGCCTCGAACTCGCGCGGGGTGGGCAGGAAGGACGGCCGGTTCGCCGGGATGCGAATGGCGTTGTTGTCGAGCCAGACCGAGCCCGGAATGTGTCCGTCGGCGTAGCCGCGCGGGCGCATGTCGACCACGCGGACGTTCCCGTCCTGCAGGTGCGCGGCCAGCCACGCGGTGTCGACCAGCAAAGAGGGACGTGCGAATCCGGAGATCTGGGCCGCGAGGGCGAGGGCCAGGAATGTGTGCGCCATGGGTAACCAGGAACTATAGACCAGCTATGCCGCCGTGCCAGCCGCACCCGCTCACCGCTTGAGCCCGCGCAGGCCGATGCAGTTCCCCCAGGGGTCACGCACCTGGCACATCGCCTGGCCGTACTCGATGCGCATGGGACCGCGATAGAGGGTCGCGCCCACCTCCTGGAAGTGCGCCAGCGCCTCGTCGAAGTCGTCTACACGCCAGTACACGATGCTGCCGCTCGGTCCGGAGCCCACTTTGGCATCGGCCGGGACGATCTCGAGCTGGATCGGGCCTGCGAGCAGGCACTCGAACGAACCGTCCGCGACGGTGACCCTGCGGGCATATGGGAAGGCGCGCGAGTACCACTCGAGTCCTTCCTTCGGATCCGGCACGTGGATCAAGATTCCAGCGACCTGTGACAGTTCCACGGTTCCTCCGGCTCAGGCCGCGCATTCTATACCGACGGGGGATGCCGTCCGGTCAGGGCCCGAACCTCGTCGGCGTAGCGTTCCGCCACGAGCGCTTCCGCTTCGCTCCGCGGCACCGGCGCGGGCGACGACGTGACCCCCGCAGCGTGGAGGGCGCGGCCGACCACCGCCTCCACCGTGGCGCCCGCCGCCCGCATGTCGCGCACGCTCGTGTCGCGGTCCGCCTTGCTCAACTTCTGGGTGGCGCTCTTCATGATGAGGCCGTGGTGGAGGAACCGCGGAGGCTCGTCGCGACCGAGCAGGCGAGCGAGGAGAATCTGGCGGCCAGTGGAGGCAAGCAGGTCGTCGCCCCGGATGACGAGGGTGACGCCCTGCGCCATGTCGTCGGCCGTCACCGCGAACTGGTAGGTCCAGTTGTCGTCACGATCCTTCAGCAGCAGGTCACCGCACTGCGCGAACGGCTCCTGCTCCTGCAGGCCGTGGCGCAGGTCCACGAACCGTTCGATGGTCGCGGGCATCCGCACGCGCAGGCCGAGCCCGGACTGCCACACCAGCGCCCTGTCGGCGCAGCGACCGGGGTGGCGCAGTTCTGCGTCCGGCTCCACCGGCCCAGCCGCCTCCATCGCCGTACGCAGCTCCCGGCGCGTGCAGTCGCAGGCGTAGACCAGGTCGGCGGCACGGAGCCGCTCGAGCGCGGCTTCGTAGACGACCTGTCGGTCGCGCTGGCGGCCTGCGCACGACCCGCGCCGGAACGCGTCGGTCGATGGTTCATCCGCCCCGAATCCAAGCCAGTCGAGGTCGTCCAGGATGGCGCGCTCGTACTCGGGACGGCTTCGCTGGCGGTCGTGATCCTCGATCCGCAGCAGCACCCGGCCGCCGAGCGCGCGCGTGATGCCCCACACGTGCAGCGCGTTGATGATGTGGCCGAGGTGGAGCAGGCCGGTCGGCGCAGGGGCGAAGCGGCTGACGATCATCCTTCCATCCGTACCACGTTGCCCGCCCGAGGACGGACACTACGCGAGCGGGCTCCGACGCGCGGCGGTCATCCTGAGCCCGTGCTTCATCCGCAGCGTCACCACCGGCTGCGGCACGACCGGATGCCCCGGCACGAGCCGAAGCCGCCAGCGCTGCGCGATGGTGGCGGCCACCAGCACCAGTTCCATCCACGCGAACGACTCGCCGATGCAGCGCCTGGCCCCGCCGCCGAACGGGAAGTACGCAAACTGCGGCAGCTGCGCCTTGAACTCCGGCGTCCACCGCCCGGGCATGAACCGCTCGGGCTCGGCGAACCACCTCGGATCCCGGTGCATCACGTACGGACTGACCAGCACGATCGTGCGCGGCGGCAGCGTGAAACCGCCGACGCGGTACTCGCCGATGGCGCGCCGACCGATCAGCCACGCGGGCGGATAGAGCCGCATCGACTCGGTGATGACCTGCTCCACGCATTTCAACTGTGGAATGTCGGCCATGGTCGGCAGCCGTCCGCCGAGCACGCGGTCCACCTCGTCGTGCAGCCGACGCTCTGCTTCAGGATTCTCGCTGAGCAGGTACCAGGTCCACGCGAGCGCGTTGGCCGTCGTCTCATGCCCGGCGAGGAAGATGGTCATCGCCTCGTCGCGGACCTGGGCGTCGGTCATGCCGCGGCCGCCCTGCTCCTCGTCCTGCGCCAGGAGCAGCATCGAGAGCAGATCGCCCCGGTCACCCGGATGCCTTCGCCGCTCGGCGATCAGTCCATAGACAATTGCGTCCAGGCGCGCCCGCGCCTCGCGTCCGCGCCGCAGTTGCGGGATGGGGAGCTTCTCCAGCAGGTCGGCATACGGCAGCATCGTTGTCCAGAACGAATCGAGGACGTCGGTGAGCGCCGTGCCCACGTCGCGAGCCTGCGACTCGACGTCGGCGTCGAAGAGCGTCCGGCCGACCACGCCGAGCGTGAGGCGCATCATGTCCCCGGCCACGTCGATGGTGCCGCCGTCAACCCAGCCGCCCTGCACGCGGTCCGCGTAGTGGGTCATCGCGGAGGCGTAGGAGGCGATGCGCTCCTTGTGGAAGGCTGGCTGGATGAGACGCCGCTGGCGGAGATGCGTGTCGCCTTCGCTCGTGAGCAGGCCGTCGCCGAGCAGCTTGCGCGCCCGCTCGAGCCCGCGGCCCTTGCGGAAGTTGCGCTGATGGGTCATCAGCACATCCTTCACGAACTGGGGGTCGCTCAGGAGGATGACATCCTCGCCGGCCGCGCGCGTGTGCGCGATGTCGCCGTAGTCGCGCTTCAGCGAGAGGAGGAACCCGAGGGCATCGCGCCCGATCGCAATCGGGAGGACGTTGCGCACGCTCCGCGGCGGCCCGGGTGGCCAGGCACTCGCAGGCGCGGTCATGTCAGTCCTGGCCCCCGATCACGACATTCCAGGGCTGCACGCGCCAGGTGATGATGAGCCCCTGCTTCACGTAGGGGTCCTCCTTCACGAAGCGCTCCGCCGGCTCCGGCGTCTCGCCACGGAAGATGATGATGGCGCCGTCGGGCTCGTCACCCACCGCACCCGCCATCAGCACCTCGCCGCGTCCATGTGCCTCGCGGAGCAGGCGCAGGTGCTCGGCACGGAACGGCGCCCGCCGGTTCCTGTAGTCGTCCACCACCGCGTCGTATCGCAGCACGTAGTACATGGTCTCACTCTACCCCGGCTGGGGCCGGCGCGTGATGCGCCACGGTGCGGAGCGCGATGGCCGCCGCACCGACGAGCAGCACGGCCGCAATGACGAACGGCGCACCCGGCAGGCCGAGGCTCCGGTACGGCCCGATGGCGGCGGCGAAGGCCTGGGTGAACAGGATCGGGGCGAGCATGCTCGTCATGCCCATCAGGAGGCTGCTCACGGCACCCTGCAGCCGCCCCTGCTCATCCGCCGAGACACGCCGCGTCATCATGCTCTGGAGGGCCGGGTTCGCCACGCCGTAGAACGCCGTGATGGGAATGCCTGCCAGGAACCAGGCGCCCGTAGGCGCGAGGCCGAAGATGGCGTTGCCCAGGGCACCGAAGAGCAGCCCGAACGCCAGGGCGCCCTTCTCGCCGAATGCAGCCACGATTCGCCGGACGAGCCCACCCTGCACGATCATCGAGGTGACCCCGACCAGCGCCAGCACCATGCCCACCGTGCGGTCCGTCCACCCGTAGCGCCAGTTGGTGTAGAGCACGAAGGTGCTCGGCGCAGCGTCGTGCGCCAGCATGGACAGGAAGCCCGCGCACGCCAGCGCGAAGAGCTGCGGGTGCGATCGCAGCAGCGCCAGCGACCCGGCCGGGTTCGCGCTCTTCCAGCGGAACGGTGACCGCCGATCCTCTGGCAGCGACTCCGGCAGCACGAAGAACCCGTACGCCGCATTGGCCAGGCTCAGGAGGGCTGCGCCCCAGAACGGCGCGCGCAGCGACACACCGGCCAGCATGCCGCCGACGCTCGGCCCGATGATGAACCCGATCCCGAACGCCACCCCCAGCATGCCGAACTGCATGGCCCGCTTCTCGGGCGGCGTCACGTCCGCCACGTAGGCGCTCGCGGTGCCGTAGGTGGACGAGGTGATGCCGGAGATGGTGCGCCCGACGAGCAGCCACCAGAGCGACGGGGCGACCGCCATCAGCATGTAGTCGATGCCGAGCCCGGCGCACGACAGCAGGATCACGCGGCGGCGGCCGAAGCGATCCGACAGCGACCCGAGTACCGGCGAGAAGAGGAACTGCATGCCGGCGAACACGGTGCCGAAGACCCCGACCCAGGTGGCACCCGACGCCGTGTCACCGCCGCGGAACTCGACCACCAGCCTCGGCAGCACGGGGACAATCACCCCGAGCGCCAGCATGTCGATCACCACGGTGATGAAGATGAAGATGAAGGCCGCTCGTCCCGGTCGCGCGCGCCCGTCGACACTCATCGCTCGAGACCGTCCGTCACTGCCTGGCCTGGAGCACGCGGATCTTCTGCAGCAGCGACTGCAGCGTCGCGTCGGACCCTGTGAAGATCCCCTGCGGATCCTTCGCGAACGGCAGCATCTCCGCGAAAATCTCGCTCGACCGGTAGAGGTTCAACCCACGACCAGCGAGGTACTGCAACCGCAGGTTTCGATCGCGGTTGACCTGCGCATCCTTCAGCCAGCCCTGCATGTCGTCTGCCGATCCCGCGTAGGTGCCGAACAGATCCACTGCCGAGTTCATGCCGATCTCCGCCAGCGAGCGCTTCACGGCCGCATACTCCGGCCGGTTCAGCCTGGCTTCCATCTCGTCGACGTCCACGGTGGTGCCGTCCACCTGGCCGAGCAGCACGAGGTCGTAGCCAGCCCCGTTGTAGGTGTTCGCGAAGATCATGCCCTTCGGGAACGCCTCGAAGAACGTCGCGACCTCGCTCTTCACCGCCTCGGTGTTGCTCTCGTAGAGCTGCACGAACAGCGTGACGACGCCGCCGGGGTTCAGGCGGCTCTTGGCCAGCTCGAAGAACTCGCGGGTGTAGAGCATGGCCGCGCCCTTCACCCACGGGTCGAGCGGGTCCGATGTGATTGCGTCGAACTTCTGGTCGGTCGTGAACAGGAAGTGGCGAGCATCATCCAGGTGGACCCTCACTTTCGGGTTGGTCACCACGCTGAAGTTGTGGTCGGCGAAGTAGGTGGAGACCACGCGCGGCACCAGCGGCTCGATCTCGGCGATGGTCTCCTGCTGCACGGCCGGGTCGATGGACACGGCGCCGGCCGTCACACCCGCCCCGCACCCGATGACCACCACCGACCTCGCCTGCTTCGGCACCAGCGTCGTCAGGTGCCCGAGCATGCGCTGCAGCCGCATGTCCTGGGGCTCGCTCGAGGCCTGGACCTTGCCGGCGTTGTGGTAGTTCCGGACGCCGTTCGGACGCTCGGACACCGCCACCGAGGCATTCCACCCCTCACCGCTGTAGATCACCTCTGATTGCCCGAGCTGCGTGGCCGTGTAGCGGCCATACGCGATGAAGACGCCCGGCACCGGCTTGATGGCGAGCACCAGCAGACCCGCCACCCCGCCGGCCAGTGCCAGCGGCACGGCCGGCACGCGGCTCTCGGCGAGCAGCATGAAACCTGAGAGGGCCGCCACCACGATGAGCACCTGCTGGGCGTGCTGCGTCCCGATCCACACCACAAGCAGCAGGCTGGCCGTCAGCGAGCCGACGATGGCCCCCACCGTGTTGGCGGCGTAGACCCCACCCACCAGGCGGGCAGGATCGTCGCCCCGCCGCACGACCGACGCGAGTGCGAGCGGAAAGCTCGCGCCCCAGAGGATGGAGCCGGGCAGGGCGGCAAACAGCGCGCGGACCAGATCGAGCTGGAACTGGAACCAGGCGTTCGGCGCAATCGATGGGTTGATGGGCCAGTACGGGAGCGAGTCGGTGAGGATCCACGACGTCCACGCCATGGCGGCGCAGAGCCCGAGCTGGCACCAGCCGAGCGCCACGCGCGGACGCTCGAGCGTCCTGGCGAGCGAGGCGCCGATGCTGCTGCCCAGTCCGATACCCGCCAGGAACACGGCGAGGATCAGCGAGAAGGTATAGGTGGTGGCACCGAACAGCAGCGACAGCGAGCGGGTCCAGAGCACTTCGCACGCCAGGGCGGTGAGCCCCGAGAGTGCAATGGCCACGTAGACAAGCCGGGAGCCCGAGGCATCTGATCGCGGCGTGTCCCGGACCGCAACATTCTCACCACCCACGTCCGGCGTGGACGCCGAAGGAAGAGGGGCCAGGCCGGCGATCACGAGTGCGAGACCGGTCACCGTCACGTTGAGGGCCGCGGCCACGTAGGTGGCCACCGCGCTGTCGTGCACCGACAGCAGGTAGAAGCCGGCAAGCAGGCTGCCGGCGACGGCGCCCGCCGTGTTGCCGCCGTAGAAGTAGCCGAGCCACGCCACGCCTTCGCGCGTCGTCTCCACCCAGCGGCCGATGGCCGGGAGCGTGGCACCCATCATCATCGTCGGGGGCAGCAGGCAGACGGCGGCGATGAGGCCGCGCATGAACATGCCGGTGACCCCCGAGCCGGCCCACGCCGTATAGACGCCGCCGACGAGCGGCATCGCGAACAGCAGCGCGAGCCCGAAGATGCCGATGCCGAGTTCCAGCCAGGCATACATGCGGAGCGGGTGCATGCCAGCCGGCATGAACCGTGGCAGCAGGAGGCTGCCGAGGCACATGCCGCCCATGAAGGTGCCGAGCAGCACGCCCATCGACACGGCAGACGAGCCGATGACCAGCTCGAGGAGCTGGAACCAGACCACTTCGTAGATGAGAGCCGCGCAGCCGCTGCCGACGAACAGCAGGAGGAGGGCGGGGAGCAGGCGCCGCGAACGCATCACTCGCCTCGGCAATCAGTGTGGAAACGGCCGCAGGCCGGGGGTGTGCCCGGCGGGCACCGGCGTGCGTGCGGTGTTGAGGACCATGGCGAGCATCGTGTAGTAGCCGGAGATGCCGAGGATGTCGACCACGCCCTGCTCGCCGAACATCTTCACCGCACGGGCATAGGTCGCATCGCTGATGCTGCGGTTGCGGTGCAGTTCATCGCAGAACGTGTAGAGCGTGTCCTCGTCATCGGCCATGCCTTCCGGCCGGCGTCCATCGGCGACGGCGGCCACGATCGAGGCCTTGAGCCCGCCCTTCTCGGCGAGCGGCGCGTGCACGTCCCACTCGTAGTTCTGCGTCCACTGGCGCGCGGTGATGATGATGGCGAACTCGCTCAGCCTCGGCGGGAGCACGCTGGTGAAGCGCAGGTAGTCGCCCATGGCGCGCGCCCGGCTCATCACCTCAGGACTGCGGAGCAACGGCCAGAACGGACCGGAGACGCCGGTCTTGCGGGCAGCCTCGAACTCCTGCATCGCCTTCTTCTGCGCATCCGTCAGCCGCTCGGCGGGAATGGGCGGCATCCGGTCCTGCGCCGCAGCGGGGAGCGCGGCGGTGAGCGCAACGACGACGAGAGCGGCGCGGATGAACATCACGGCATCCCCCAGGGAACAGGAGCCCTCCAGAGCGAAGGGGCACCCTCAAAACAAAGGGCGACGGCTTGAGACCGTCGCCCAGTGAACACCCGTCGCGTCCGTGCGCGCGGGTCCTACTTCAGGTGCTTGCCGACCAGCTTCGTCATCGAGAACATGTCGACCGATGACTTGCCGCCGAAGACCGCCTTCAGCGCGGCGTCAGCGTTGATCTGACGCTTGTTGGTCTTGTCCTGCAGGCCGTTCTTCTTGATGTAGGCCCACAGCTTCTTGGTGATCTCCGTGCGCGGAACCGGCTTGGGCCCGACGACGGCGGCCAGCGTCTCGCTGGGGGTCACCGGCCTCATGAACGCCGCGTTCGGCTTGCGAGCGCTCTTCTTCTTCGCGGGCTTCGCAGCCTTCTTCGCGGGCTTGGCGGCGGCCTTCTTCGCCGGCTTCGCTGCTGCCTTCTTCTTGGGAGCAGCCTTCTTCGTGGCGGTCTTTGCCATGCGGTCTCCTCTAAAGACGCGTTGCGCGTCGAGGGAGAGTACCACGATTTCCGGTTCTGTACACCTGTGAAGTGCACGCTGTACAGAGTGAAAACCGTCGATCTCCAGAGGGGAAACCCTCCCTGCGCGCAGCCCCTAGGGTGCGGGCCGGACCTCCCGGTGACGATCGGCCCACCACGCCCACAGGGGAAACACCACCGAGGCCGCGAGGGCGACGATGCAGATGGCGGTGATGGACGGGGGTGCCGCTGCGGCCATGGAGTCGCCCAGGTAGATCAACCCGAGCGTCGCGGCGAGTGAGAGAAACGCCCAGCGTCCGATGCGGTCCCTGGCGCGCGTGGTCGCCGCATAGACCCAGAGGCCACCGGCATAGAGCAGCAGTTCGACGGCCATCGTGCCGCCCACCGAGTTCCAGAGGACGAGGCCGTACTTCGGCCCTCCCGGGTAGAGCGGCATGTCGGGGGCGTGCGTCAACCAGTCGAGCGCCCAGTGGCTCACCACGAGCGCGGCGAGCGCCACGAAGGTGCGGCGTCCCCCGAAGACGCCGCGGTACGCAGCGCCAACGGCCACGCCCCAGAGCACGAGCATCAGCAGGGAGTGCGACCAGGGATAGCTCACGAACTCGAGCGGGGTGAACGCCGTGTTGCCCGGATCGATGCGCACCTCCTCGAAGCCGAGCAGCACCAGCACCGGCCACAGCACGTCCGCGAACAGGACCGCGAAGAAGAGCACCGCCAGCGACACGCGTGGAACAACCCGCTTGGCGGCAAACCCGACGGCGAAGTGGCCGATGAACATGTGGAGAGATACTAACGAACTTCAGGCGGCAATGAGCGCCACCGCCCCCACGCACAGCAGGGCGCCGGCCCACTGTGTGGCGGTGACCCGTTCGTGGCCAATGGCGTACGAGAGCAGCACGGTGGCCGCGGGATAGAGCGACGACAGCACCGCCGCCACGTCGAGCCGGATGTACTGCTGCGCCGCGACGTAGAAAGCCGTCCCGCTGGCGTCCAGCACGCCGGCGACGAGGGCCAGCGGGGCCGTGCCGGGCGAGGGGAACGGCAGCGTGCGACGCCAGAGCAATCCAAGCGACACGAGGAACATCATGCTGCGCGAGATCGCGAGCGGCACGTAGACCAGGTCGGGCGGCCCCTGGGCGATCAGCACGAGGAAGCCGCCGAACCCCACGCCCGCCAGGAGCCCGAGCCTGAGGCCCGCACGGCTGCCCTTGCCCTGCGGTGCGGAACGCGCCACGAGGAAGATCCCCAGGAGCGCCACGGCAAAGCCGGCGACCTGTGTCGCCCGGGGAGCGCCGGCCACAAGGGAGGTGTAGAACACCGGCACCAGCGCCGCCACCACGGCCGCCGTTGGCGCCACGACCGCGGCGGAGCCGACCGACAGGCCGCGATAGAGGCACGCAATGCCGAGTGAGGTGGAGAGCCCGGCGCCAACCGCCGGCACCAGGGCTGGCGTGAGCGCCGCCGATTCGCCGGTGGCGAGCGCCAGCACGGTGAGCAGCGCGATGCCCGAGAGCGCGGACAGGCCCAGCACCTGGTAGGCGTCGAGCCGGGTGGACGCGCGACCACCGCAGTAGTCGCCGCTCCCCCACACCACGGCGCAACAGAGCGCCAGGATGACGCCGGTCACCACTCAGCCCTCCAGCGCGGACCAGGGCACCGGAGGAGCCGGGTCGGCGGGATGGCGCTGCAGTTCGAGGCACCACCAGCCCACGTCGCGCCACTGCCCGTGCTTGAAGCCCACCCGCCGGTAGATGCCCACGGGCGCAAAACCCAGCGCCTCGTGCAGCCCCACGCTCTTCTCGTTCGGCAGCGTGATGCCTGCGTAGGCCTGGACGAAGCCCTGTCGCACGAGCACCTCGAAGAGCGCGCCGTACAACCGGCGGCCCGCCCCACGTCCGTGATACGCGCTGTCGATGTACACGCTCACGTCCACCGCCCACTGGTACGCCTTGCGGGTCCGGTGCTGGGTGGCGTACGCGTAGCCCCGCGCCTGCCCCGCCTCCTCCCAGACGAGCCACGGATAGTCGACCACGGTCGTGCGGATGCGCTCGCGCATCTCCGCGTCGGTGGGCGGCACCACTTCGAAGGAGATCGCCGTGTCGGCGACGTACGGACCGTAGATCGCCGCCAGTGAGCCGGCGTCGTCGAGGGTGGCGGGTCGGATCGACATCACTTCGCCTTGTGCCACTTGATCCGGGTGTACGCGATGCGGAAGCCGTTGCGTTCCGCGTTGCGCTGCGAGGTGCTGCCGGGCGAGGCACACATCATGGCCAGCGTGCAGCCCTGCTCGGCGGCGAACCGCAGGCGGGCGGCGAGCAGCGCCCGCTGGGCACCCCGCCCTCGTGCGCCGGGTACCGTGCTGGCACCAGCGAGCAGCGCCACGTTCCCGTGCAGCGAGAGCGAACCCGTGGCTATCGGCGCGTCACGCTCGAGCACGATGAAGGGATACGAGTCTGCCGCGCCGGCCGCCGTTGGCCCGAACGACGACATGAACGCCCGCACCTCGGGAAACTCGCTCCAGCCCTCGATGGCGGCGTTCGCCCACTGCTCCCGCTCGTCGCGCACCACCGGCCGGATGGTGAAGGTGGATGCCGGCGGGGCGAGCGCGCCCAGATCGAGCGGCCGGAAGAGCACGCTGGTCAGCTCGCACGGCCGGTAGCCGCGATCGTTCAACTGGGCGAGCGTCCCCGGATCGGCCAGCGGGCTCACCTCGTGGAACACGTCCGCGCCACGCGAGGTGAAGAACACCTCGAGCGCCTCGAGTGCCCAGGGCGTCACCGGCTCGAAGACACCGAGGCCGAAGGTCTGGCTCAGCGGCGACCCGACACCGTCGAACATGGCGTAGGCGCCGCCCGCCTCGGTCCAGGTCGCCCCCACCTGCGGGGACACGCGCGCACGCGACTCGACGAAGCGGGCGTTCGCGTGCCCCTCCATGCGTTCCAGGCGGCGCGCGAGCGCGAGGTCGACGTACGGGAACACCGGTCCACGTCCCTGGTCGGGATGGTCAGTCTGCACACCGGGATTGTAGCGGAGGCCGATCGGGCACCGGCCTGGCTGCCGCAGGGCAGCGGAGATCAGGACGCCTGGAGCACCTGCGCCAGCACGTCCGCAGCCTGCTCGCACTCCGTCGCCGTCACGTCGTAGTGTGTCACCGCCCGAACGGTGCGGGGACCGAACGCGATCACGAGCACGCCACGCGCACGCGCCCGGTCCACGACGACATCGGCCGTCGGCATCCCGGGGCCGAGGTGGAAGATGACGATATTGGTCTGGACCGTGGCGAGGTCGAGGACGACACCCGGCACGCCGTGCAGGCGGCCGGCAATGCGGCGGGCATTCGCGTGGTCGTCGGGCAGCCGCAACAGGTGGTGATCGAGCGCATGGAGCCCTGCCGCGGCGAGGATGCCGTTCTGCCGCATCGCGCCGCCGAGCATCCGGCGCACGCGGACCGCCCTCGTCATCAGCGATGCGGAACCAGCGAGCATCGACCCGGCAGGTGCCCCCAGCCCCTTCGACAGCGCCACGGAGATCACGTCGAACGGCTGGGCGAGTTCAGCCAGCGTCAGCCCGGAGGCCGCAGCCGCGTTCCAGAGCCGTGCGCCGTCGAGGAAGCTGTGGATGCCACGCGCGCGGGCCGCGTCGCAGATCCGGACCACCTCACGCTGATCCCACACCAGACCGCCACCCCGGTTGTGGGTGTTCTCGATCTCGACCAGCGCCGTCCCGGGCATGATCATGTGGTTGCGCGGCTTGATCGCGTCGACGAACTCGTCGGCCGTGAACATGCCTCCGGCGCCCACCTCGGTGAACTGGACCCCGGCATTGGCGGCCGATGCCCCGGCCTCGGACCACACGGCATGCGTCGCGCGTCCAACCACCACATCGTCGCCACGCTGGGTGAGGA
>JBFWPN010000012.1:0-203021 GCA_050249955.1 Vicinamibacterales bacterium | reverse complement strand
CCCCGGCATCGGCTTCCCGCAGGAAGCCCACGATCTGCCCTTCGGTGAATCGCTTCTTCATCGTCCGACCCTTTCGGCTAGGCCGGACTCTAAACCAAATCGCTACTCAATTCGGGGAGGACGTCAGCGCCACGCTGCCCTTTGCAACGTTCCGTCTAACGTCCTCCGCAAGATCCCCGAGTCGCCCTGATGCACCGTTGCCGCCGAGCCATTCAACGTAGGTGACTCGCAGCATCTCGTCGAGAATCTGGATCCTGCGAAGGTTGTTCTCGATGAGGTCATCGTGGGCAGTCAACACCCGCGCGATCCGATGCTGCAACTCAATTGGGAACCATGGAATTCGCGCTTGACGCAGCTCGCTTTGCTTGATCCCATCTACCGTTGTCCCAGTCGCCCGCCGACGCAGCTCCGCTTGCGCGAAGTCGCTTTGAAGTGCGTAATACAGAAACCGCGGCAGGACTCGCTCGCTCTTGGCACGCAGCAGGATCACTCGCTGCGCAAGAGCGACCTTCGAAGCTCCAAGGATCGCTACCTCCCCAAGGGGCGCCTCCGTCGTCACTAGCACGTCCTCGGCTCGCGGAAGTCCTCGCCGCATCCATTCGTCGTAAAACTCGGCCGCGATGTACTCCGCAGGATCGTCGATGATTCGGCCGCCCTTAATCACCTTTGCCGTGACGAGACGAACACCCGACGCGACCTTCGGTGGCGTCTTGCCACGGTAGTCAATGAGTCGCTCAGTAGCCTCCTCAATCGACAGGGTGTGTACACTCAAGCGCCCACGACTCCGTTCACTGAATCTCGAACTCTCGTCTCTAGGTCACGCGCTTCTATCGTCAGCCGTTCGAATTCTTCGGCCAAGGCGCCGAAGACGGCGGCGAAGTCTTCGTCGCTGGCCGTCTCCCCCTGCCCGACTCCTACATATCGACCAGGGTTCAGGCTCCAGGCTTCAGCTTTGACGTCCTCCAAAGATTCAGCTTTGCAGAGTCCAGCTATGTCGGCATAGGCAAGTCTTGGTCCAAAGACCTCTCGGAGCTTGCCCTCGGCGACTTCGCCGCCAAGGGTAAAGTCGGCAGCCTCGCCCCGGTACAGCCTCACGATGTTGGCGATGAACCCAACCTGGCCTTCGATCCAGTCCCGATGCGCTCGATCCAGCTGACGGTAGATGTGTCGAGCATCGACAAACAGTACACGGTCGGAACGATCCGTTTGTGACTTGCCCCGGTCGAGGAACCAGAGCGTGCACGGCAGCGTGACCGTGTAGAACATGTTTGGTCCAACAGCGACGATCGCGTCCACTGCGCCGGACTCGATCAACTGCCGGCGAATCTCCAGCTCCGAGCCGCGCGCGTCTGACGCCGAGTTGGCCATCACAAATCCGGCTCGTCCCGTCTCGTTCAACGCCGAGTAGAAGAACTGAATCCAGACGTAGTTCCCGTTGTCGGCCTTCGGCAGCCCGAACGGAAACCGGCGCCCGGCACCCACGTCTCCTTCCAGGCGCTCCTTGTCGATCGCGTTTACGTTGAACGGCGGATTGGCGAGGACGAAGTCGAACTTGCCCGTCGCATTGTGCAGATCCTCGTAGTAGCTGTTCGCCTGCCGGATGTCGCCTTCAAGGCCGTGCACGGCCAGGTTCATCCGGCACAGCTTCACGGTTTCCGCCGTCTTCTCCTGGCCGTGAATCGACAACTCCGAGGACGGATTCTTCTTGTGCTCGGCGATGAAGCGAGCGCTCTGCACGAACATGCCGCCCGAGCCGCACGCCGGGTCGAGGATGCGGCCATGGAACGGCTCGATCACCTCCACGAGGAGCCGGACGATGGAGCTGGGCGTGTAGAACTCGCCGCCCTTCTGGCCTTCCGTGCGGGCGAACTCGCCGAGGAAGTACTCGTAGATGCGGCCGAACGCGTCGTAGTCGAGCGCGGCCGGAATCTCCGAGACCTTCTTCAACAACTCCTTCAAGAGCGTGCTGGTGAAGATCTCGTACGTCTTCGGCAGCGCACCGGCCAACTGCGGGTTGTCGCGCTCGATCGCGCGCATCGCCGTGTTGACCGCCTCGCCCACTGCTGCGCCTTCCGGCAACCCGAGCAGGTGCTCGAATCGCGCGGCGGGTTCGAGGTAGAGCACGCCTTCCGCGTGATAGGCCGGGGCGTCGTCGATGCGCGAACCGCGCCGTGAGCCCTTCGCCTGGCCCTCCAGCGTCTCACGTCGCACGTTGAACCGCGCTTCAGCGAAGCGCAGAAAGATAAGGCCGAGGACCGGCTGCGAGTACTGCGCCGCGCTAAGCCCAGAATTGGCGCGGAGCTGATCCGCCGCCGCCCACAGGCGGCTTTCGAGAGTTTCGGTTCCCAGGTCCTTCTCTGGTGGCGCTACCCAACGCATTCGATCGACTCCAACCCCTGAACCCCGTCAGACAGCCGCACGCGATCCGACAGCAGCCGAAACCGCCCGAGCGTCGATTGCGGACGTGGCGATCGGGGGCCAATACTCGGACGAACCGTCACGATTCTACTGCGCCAGGCGCCGGTTCCTTGAAGAAAGGCCAGCATGTTCGACCGCTACTACCCGCGCGACGACGTCCGTGACGATGACCGTGGCAGGGACCGCGGTCTCGACCGCGGTGGCCGGGGAGGCAGTAGCGCGCCCGACCACCGAGACCGGAGTACCCGCGACCCGTTCACGCGTGACCTCGACCTGCCCGATGGCCGCGAGCGGGAGCGGGCCATGGACCGCGATCGCGTCTACGACATCGATGGCTCCGAGGCGCGCATGCTGGCCACCGTCGGCTCGTTCCGCGTCGTCGCCGAGCACGACCTGTCGGCGCTCCGAGACGATGCCCGGGCGCCGCACCAGAGCATGCGGCATCTCGAAGACTCGGGGCTGATTGAACGGCCGCCCCTCGACGTCAACGACCGCGCCGTCGTCCTCACCGTTCGGGGCCGGGACCTGCTCGAAGCCAACCGCTCGGTCCCGCGCGACGAACGGACCCGCGATCGCCAGGAGTTCTACGCCGGTCTCAGGAAGCCGCGCGAGCTGACCCACGACGTGAAGGTGTACCGCGCCTACGAGCGCGCCGAGGAGCGCATCCGCGACCAGGGCGGGCGCGTCCGCCGCGTCGTCCTCGACTACGAGATGAAACGCGACTACCAGCGCTTCCTGCACGAGCGCAATCGCGGCAAGAAGGACTGCGACGGACGTCCCGACCGCGACGCCGACGAGATCGTGCATTGGGCACAGGAGCACAACTTGCCGTACGAGCAGGACGGCCACGTGCACTTCCCCGACGCGCGCGTTGAGTACGAAGACCGCGACGGTCTTGATCGCTTCGAGGACCTGGAGATCGTGACGCCGCACTACCGCGGCGCGCACGCGGCCGGCGCAGCGACGTCTGGGTTCAGCTGCCACATGTCGCTGGGGTGCAGCGTCGGCGGACGTGGCGGCGGCAGGGGAGGTCGAGGCGGGCGGGGCGGCGGGTTCGCCGAGGAGTTCGTATGAGTATGCTTCCGCTGGATCCGACACCACTGCCGCCGGCCCCGAAGTACTGGGCGCTCGAAGAGAGCAACAGTGAACGGCTGCACGCCATTGCGGCGTTCGGGTTCACGGACCGCCAGTCACGCTTCCTCATGGAGGCCCTGCTGCACGCGGGCGTGTTCCTCGAACGGCAGTACTGCCGGTTTGCCGGGATCGCCCACGGGCAGAAGAGCACGAACTTCATCCACACGCTCGTCGATCGCCGCTTCGCGACGCCGGTGACGCCGGGGAAGCTGCACCGCGGCCGGATGTTCCACGTCCACTACAAGCCGCTATGGACGGCGATCCGGGAGCCCGACAGCCGCTTCCGGAAACGCGCCGCACCGGGACGCCTGATCGAGCGCGTGATGCTGCTCGATGCGGTCCTCGACGACCGTTCGATGATCTGGTTGGCATCCCCCGTGGACAAGCGCCACCACTTCATGGACCGCCTGCGCGACAGGTTCGAGCTGATCGACATGCCGCAGCTGCGATTCGGCGACGGCACGCCAGGGACCCGTCGGTATTTCCCGGACAAGCTGCCCATCGGTGACGACCACGAGCGCGGCGATCATCATGTCTTCGTCTACCTAGTGACGGCACCCGTGCCGTGGGACTTCAGGCTGTTCCTGCTGCGACACATTCCCCTGCTGCGCCAACTGAACCGCTGGACCATCCGGCTGCTGTTCCCGAAGCCCCTCGCGAGGGCGCGCCACAGCTACTTGCAGGCGGCGCGCGAGCACCTGATCGGGGCCGCCAGGGGTCGCAACGTCTCGATGATCGAGGAGATGTTCCAGCAGCGGCGACGGCTTGCCGAGCCAAACCCTGGGCCACCGTACGCCCGGTACCAGGAGGACGTCCGCCTGACATCGGCCCCGCGCTTCCGCGCCCTGTACCACCAGTGGCTCGCCGATCCGGAACGGACGCTCTCGTTCGCAGATTCGCACATCCTGTCCGACGCGCTGGAGCGCGGATTGGGCCGCGTCGAGTGCGTCGAGCTCGCACGCCAGTACCTGCATCTCTCTCCCCTGATCGACGTCGCCTGAGCTCGTGAATCTGCTGCTCATGGAGGCGATGATCGCCCACGACTACATGGCGCTTCGTGCCGCTCGCGAGCTGGTCTTCCTTAGGCGCAACACGCACGCATGGCCGCCCGACCTGAGTGCGACGCCACCGCACTGGGCCCAGCCCTTCGCACGGCTTGCCGGAGAACTGGAACTGCCCAACACCGACATCGAACAGGCACTGGTGCGCGTCCGCAGCTTCGTCGTCCGCATCGTCAACTCGCGGCGATAGCCAGCCGCCCTCTCTTCAAGCAGGCCCCTCTCTCCGCCCTGGCCAGCACACGTCCTAGTCCGCAGACACGCGCGCAACGGCCGAGGACAACCCCTGGGGACCACCTCGATTTCGCAGGTCGTCCCCCCTGAGCGACTCGCCGGACGTGTGGCACTTCGTCTCTCCTCCCTGGCGGCACCTCGCGAGCGAGCCCGGCAACCGCCTGAACAGGCTACACTTCGCCACGCAGCAGCATCCCTCCGGTGTCCCTGGGCGGCGCTCTATGCCGCCCTACTTCTGGTGCCCGGACAAAGGCCGATACAGGAAACCATGGCGTGAGCGACCCCGCCTGGCGCCCTGTATTTCGTCCCGCGCGAGTCCGGAGGGGTCGCTCACGCCATGGCTGCCGGTGCCGGTGTCGATGCCGCTGTAGATCGCGTTCGTGGTCAGCGCGCGCCGCTGCTGCTGCCGCAGGTGTCGGCAACGAGCTGTGCCAGGCTGTCCGGACAACCCGTGCCTGTTGCTGCGGAAGGATTTGGCCAGCCGCAGGTCCACAAGCCAGCCGGGAGCCCGACCGCCGGCCATCACGCGTTCAAGTTTCGCTCTGTGCTCGGCGCCGTCAAGGCGCGTCGCTTCGCTCCGCCCGCGCGAAATGTGTGTGCGGCTGCGGCCTTGACCGCGCCTGCGCGCAGGTCACCGACGAGGCAACTGCGCGATGGCCTGCAGGAAGGCAATCGATCACTAGGCGATACAATCGCGTCCTCATGAGACTGGTCACATGGAACTGTCGTGTCGGGGGCTTCCGAAAGAAGGCGAAGCACATCGCGCCATTCCGGCCCGATGTGTTGACGGTACAGGAGGTGGAGCCGCTGGACAGCGTTCTCATCTTTGGGGGCGAGGATCAACCGACGTTCCGCGACCGAATCAGTGACCCACTGTACTGGCGGCGTTCGATCGGAGTGTTCTCGTATACCGGCGTCGAACTCGCCTCGGTGGATGCCGACACGCCACTGTATGGGTTCCGGCGCTATCGGGCCCAGCGCAATGGGCTGGTCTTTCAGGTAGTCGCGGTCTGGACGTCGGCGACGAAGTCCCGCCAGACGTCCTACATGCAGGCCATCGAAGGCGTGCGTGAACATGCCGGCTGGATCGCCCAGGCGCCCACCGTGATCATGGGCGACTTCAACGACAACGCCAGCTACAGGCTCGGACACTGGCCGCAGTTGCTGGAGTTGCTGCAGCCGCTTCGCCTGGTGAGCGCATACCACGAGTACTTCAAGGAGCCGTTCGGTTCCGAGAGCCGCCCGACGCACTTCTTCACCGGGAAGGAGACGTCACCCTTCCACCTCGACTACTGCTTCGTGCCGCAGGACTGGGCCCCGCGAATCAGCAACGTCCATGTAGGCACCTACGCGGACTGGCCCAGCGTCAGCGACCATGTCCCGGTCATCGTGGACCTGGACCTGTAGACCTGTGGGACCTTTCTCGTCACCCCGGCATCAGGAGTTGGCACCTACCAGGGCGGGGTCGTCCGTACACGAACCCTCACCATTGACTGCTGGCGCTCGGCAATGGCGATGAACGGCGACTGAACCTCCACGCTGGACGCGCGAAGGGCGTCGACGATATCGAGTACGAACGCTGCGGAGATGTGACCTGGGCGGAGATACACGATCCCGACGAATGACGTCCCGGTCCGGATCGCGGAGCGGCCGAACGCAACATCATGCGTGACCACGACGCGCCCGAGACGAGTTGCGGTTTCGAGCACGTCGGCGTCAGGTCGACCAACCAGCGCCTCGTCCCACACCGACCGCACGTCGTGGCCACGAGAGCGCAGGCCACTGACGACATCCGGCGCGATGTTCTCGTCTGCGAGGAGCGGGAAGTCCAGCGGTTTCACGCGGTGATCCGCAGGTCCCACGTCCGATCACCGCGGAGCGCGTTCGCGGCGTAGCGAAACGCCGCGGAGAGCCCCTCGGCCGTGAGCTGAGGATACTGCGCAAGGATCTGCTCGGACGTGGCCCCGCTGGCGGCCAGTTCCAGCAGGAACTCGACGCTCAGACGCGTGCCTCGAACGCAAGGCTTACCGTCGAGAATCCGCGGGTCGGCAACGATGAGGTCTTCGGCCATGTGGCGTGTCCTTGTCGATTCATTCTACGGCGGGAAGGAATTGGCACCAACCCGAGGCTCAGGCCATCCACTCCAAGCCTGCGGCCGTCCATGGTTCGAATCTTCCCCATTGACCGCGCCCCGCGCCAGGCGTAGGCTGTTCTCATCGTCCGTGCCCTACTGCACACCTCCCGCGCGAGTGACACTCGGCGCGGGTTGCTGATGGACGGCAGCCTCAGGGCTCCCGCCAGCAGCACACTCCTTCACTAGCACGGTTGCCACTCCGGCGCGCACGTGAGTGCCGTGGCTCGGAGATCCGCTACCGTATGCGACCCGCTCCATCGGTGCGTCGCGGCGGTACCGAAAGCCCGGTCGTTGGCTGGCGATTCGAGGAGGCAGTACGCCAGCGCACCGCACGGCTTTGACACGCGTGGCTTCCAGCCGCGCACACTGCGCAGGCGCGTTGCCTCCGCAGACGATGTTCGGCACAACCGCCAGCATCTCGCGCAACTGCCAACGACGCGACGGGCTGACAGCCCCTCGCGTTCGAGCGCGCCATCCGTGGACGTTCGGCAACAGCTTGCGAGGTGCACCATGAGGACATGGCTGACGGTCGGCGAAGGCGCCGACTACGCGAATGTGAGTCGGGACACGATCTACACCGCGTGCGAGCGGAAGGAACTCCGGCACGTGCGAATCAGCGGCCGCCGCACGATCCGGCTGCGGCCAATCTGGATCGATGCCTGGATGGAACAGCACGCACGCGAACCGAGAGGCGCTCGGCCGGCGACGAGCGTGCAGGACGGAGCGGCGTCATGAACGTCCAGACGATTCGTTACGCAACACGCGCGTTGACCGAGCGCGAGGTCTCCGAGCTGCTCGGCCTGTCGGTCGCCACGCTGCGCGCCTGGCGGCATCGTGGTCAGGGCCCACGGTTCCTGCGCCTCGGCCGCGCCGTGCGCTACCTGCCGGCTGACCTCGAGGACTTCGTGCGCGCCAGCGCCGTTGACGCCACCGTGGCACTCTCGCACGATCGACGGTTCGGCACCGAGGAGCTCCAGTCATGAGCCTGTGGAAGCGCGGACGCCAGTACTGGGCGGACTTCACGGTCGATGGTCGCCGCTACCGCAAGCGCCTCGATACGACGAACCTGCAGGACGCGAAGCGCAAGGAGCGCCAGCTCATCGAGGACGCCGGCCACGGCGCAGTCCCGACACATGCGCAGGGGCCAAAGCGGCTGTTCGAGGCCGTCGACGCCTACATCGAGGGGAAGCGCCTGCACTGCTCGCCGCGGACGATCGAGTTCGAGGAAGAGCGGCTCATCACGCTGAAGCGCTATTTCGGCGACGTGCCGCTGACAGCAATCACGGCGAAGGCGATCGCGGAGTACCAGCGCAAGCGCCATGACGCCGGCAAAGCGAACCGGACCATCAACATGGACGTCGGCGTGCTGTCGCGCGTCCTCAAGTCGTGCGGACGCTGGCGCGCGCTGGCGGACCACGTGCGCAACCTGCCCGAACGTCAGCGCCCCGTCGGCCGGGCGCTGACGCCCGACGAGCGCAAGCGGCTCTTCGACGCAGCGGCGTCGAATCCGGAGTGGGAGCACGTTTACTGCGCGGCTGTCGCTGCTGCCAACACGTCGATGCGTCCGGTGGAGGTCAAGCACCTCCGCCGGCGCGACGTCGACCTGGCGAAGAAACTGCTGTACGTGCGCCGCAGCAAGAACGAGACGAGCCACCGCGTCATCCCGCTGAACGCGTCGGCGCTGCAGGCCATCAGCCGGATGGTCGAACGCGCCGACCTGCTCGGTCACACCGAACCCGACCACTACCTCTGGCCCGCCTGCCAGTGGGGCCGCTACGACCCCACACAGCCGATGCTGAAGTGGGACACGGCGTGGCGCGCCCTGCGTGACGCCGCCGGCCTGCCCCGCTTCCGGTTCCACGACCTGCGGCATACGGTCATCACGGAGCTCGCAGAGCTGGGCGTGGCCGACCACGTCCTCGAGTCGATCAGCGGCCATCTGTCGCGGCGGATGCTGGAGCACTACTCGCACATTCGTATCGACGCCAAGCGGCAGGCGCTCGACGCGCTGGACGAATCGCGCCGAGACGTCCACAATGGCTGCGGCAGTGGAGACGCCGACCGAGCGACCAACGGCAACGACACGGAACCACCCGAGAGCAGAACGGACATCCCGCTGCTCGTGGCCCTGTCGGAGCGCCTTACGTCACAGTCACGTCACAGTTTGCGATTGGCGGGGTCCCCGCCCTCCGCTAAACTGTTGATTCCACTCGAACGGAGAGATGGCCGAGAGGCTGAAGGCGCACGCTTGGAAAACGATTCGGGCGAGCATCACCAAGGGACACCGAAACAGCTCCTTTCGTAGGCTCAGCAACGATTTAGCCTCACGCAGTGCTCTTCGATGTGACTCGGTAATCGTCGGCATTTCTCGTCGGTTTCAGGCCCACCTTACACAGTTCTTACACAGTGCCTCAAATCGGTTACGCCGACGAACACTGACACACGCGGACGCGTACTCAAGCTGCGAGGAAGTCGACTGCGTGCCACATAGTTTCTGTAGCCGCTGCCCTGAGCCGGGAGCGTGGGTGCTGCCTCTTCCTTGGGCGCGGGCCTGACGTGGTCGTGACGTTGGCAGCGACAGCTCGCGCAGCCCCGGCGTGCTTTGCCACCGAGAGCCCACGAACGCGCGCAGTAACGCATGATCGCCGCCCACCACCCAAGTAGGGATCGGAAATCGCACGAGTCGGTCAAGCGAGAAGGCGGACCGGCGCGTCACCTCCGCCAGGCGTACTGCACTTTCATCACCAACTGATTCGATTCGAGCTGCCAGCGGTCGAGGAGCGACCGCACGTTGTGGTTGTAGACCACGAACAGCTCGGCCTCTGGGCGGAACGTCCAGCGCAGGCGCGTGTTGACGCCAATCGAGTCGCTGTCGGTGTCGTATTGCACATAGCTGGACAGGGATAGGTTCGGCGACATGTTGATGCGGAGTCGGTTGCCGACGAGGGTCTGCACGAAGTGGCCTTCTGGCAACCGTCCCACGTTCCGCTGCCCTGTGAACTCGACCGTCACGAGCGCGGTCGGATTCCACGCGCCCGTCCACTGATACTGATCGAGATCGCCGCCGTAGAACCCGCCGAACCACCACGTGAGCTGCGTGAAGAACCGGCGCTTCTGAGCCGTGCCGGCTTCCAGACGATACTGGCGCCAGTTGTAAGCGCCGGGCGCGATCACGACGCCGTCGGCCACCTCGAACGGCGCCGTCAGCCGCTCCCCCGTAGGATTGACGTTGAACTCGACGCGGTCGCCGGTCCGGAAGCGCCAATTGATGGGCGCCGTGAACACACGGTAGCTCTCCCAGCGTCCCGACAGATCGGTGGCCAGGTTCGGCCGGAACTCGAAGAACATTTGTTGAATCGGCCCGCGCCTGAAGCGGGGGCTGTGCTCGACGTTGACGTTGTACAGGTAGACCGCGGGCCGGGGGACGAATCCCAGCGACGGGTCGAAGTTCTTCCCAATCCGCTTGTAGGTGAGGGCCACGTCCCACAGGTCATTGGGGTAGTCGATCTGGACACCATGCGCGGTCGCATCCCCACCAAGGCCGTCCCGGCTGGTGGCCAAGCCCCAGACGCCCACGAGCAGATTCTTACTGCCTCGCAGCCGCGACGTGGCGTAGGTGAAGTCGCCGCCCGCGAGCCAGCTCCCCGGGCGTCCGAGCGGATCGCCTATCGTCGCGATGCCCCCCACCCACGACTCGCGCCAGAGGTTCTGTTTCACGCGGCCGACGCCCATGAACGACGGGTCAGGCGCGACGCCTGGCTGGCTGCGCGTTCCGACGACCAACCCTCCGAAGTTGGTGCTGGCGGCGCGGCCGTTCACCTTGCCCCCGGCCAGTATCGGCACTTCGCGACCGGCGACAAGGCCAATCCGCCGGCTGAAGTAGGGCAAGACGTCCTGACCCAGGCCCAGGCCGAACGAGAAGATGTCGTCGCCTTCGAGGAAGAAGCTGCGCTTCTCCGGAAAGAAGAGTGGAAAGCGGGTCAGGTTCGTACGTCGCGTGTCGACCTCGGTTTCGGCGAAGTCCGTGTTCACGGTCGCAGACGCGAGCACATTGGCGCCGAGGCGCTTCGTGACGTCGAGGCTCGGCTGCAACTCGCCGTCGACCGACGCCCCCGGTGCGGGAACACCACCACCCGCCGTGACGGCGGGCCGAACACTCAGCCCACGACCCAGGTCGACGGCCGGAAGGCCAGTGAGCACACCGGCACGGCTGGTCTGCGTCACCTGATACTGCCGCGCGGCCGACGCCCATCGGTCGGTTTCGAGCATGCCCTGAATGCGGCGTTGCACGTTGAAGTGCCAGGCGCGTAGTTCGGGCCTAAAGCTCACGGTCAGAAACGGAATCCAGATCTCCGCGGTCCAGCCGCCGTCGCGTCGCGACGTGGCCGCGTCCCAGATGCCATCCCACTCCGGGCTATCGGATTCGCCGCCCGGATTGATGATGCCGTCGTAGCGCGCGCCGCTCGGATTGACCGCGAACACGTACCCAGAGCGGCCGTCCATGAACGGCCCGAGCACGAGCCGCACATGGTCCTCCTGGGTGAGCGTGGCGTCACGACGCACACTGAAGCTCACCACGCCGACGCCTGCCGGCTGCTCGCAGTCGATGCCGATGACGAGCGCCTTCGGTCCGGCCAGCACGCGCACGACCGTACGCGCCGAGGCCGGTTCACCTTCACGCGGATCGGCCTGCGTGAACACATCGATCACCTCCGCCGTCGCCCAGGCGGGCTCGTCCAGTCGGCCGTCGATGCTGTGTGTCGGCCCCAGCGCGCCAGCGCGAAGTTCCGGAGCCTGAACGCCTTGGGCGCGCGCCATGAGCGCGTGCCCGAGGAGCACGAGGGTGAGCAGGAGAACCCGGGAAAGTGCCATGGAAGTCAGCAGCGCAAGACTCTCGACCGTCGTGAGGCGCCGGACACCCGGCGCCTCCACACGCTCACCGTAGCGTGTCGATCAAGGCTCGGACATGACGGACGATGGCGTCGCGCATTGGCCCGTAGCCCTGGTCATCGGGCACGTCGTCCCACGAACTCGCCTTCCCTGACTTCGTGGCGCTGGCTGGCAGCGCGCAGCCAATGGCGAAGATGTGGGTGGCTGCCGTCACGTCCGAGGCAGCGATGGCGGTCGGACGACCGTCTGGAATGGTGAGCCCGTCTTCTTTCAGGCCGGCCACCGCCCGGACCGACAACGCGTCCTGCGGATCCACGCCGCGGAACGTGGCGCGTGCCGCCAGCCCGCGCTCAGCGGCCATCTTGTTGAAGTAGGCGGTGGCGACCAGGCTCTTGGCCGCGCCGTGCTCACAGACGAACACGACATGCGGCGCCGCGGCGCCGGCGGACGGTTGCGTCGGACCCGCGAGCGCCAGTATCGCCGTCAGAACGGTGGTGATCATGGGCTGTGTCTCCTAATCACTTGCCGAGCAGGTCTACGGCCGCACGAACGCCGCGCGCGAGGGTCGCGGCCGGCCCGGTACCGTAGTAGTGCAGAAAGATCACGGTCGGGGCCACGCCCGTCATGTGGTGGTGGATCGCCACGATGTTGAGGCCGTTGGCCCGCAGCGCTTTCAGCACGGGTGTGACTTCCTTCTCGAGCATCGCCACGTCGCCCGCGACCATGGCGTCTCCGTCCGACCCGGCGAAGGCCGCCCACGTGTTCAGCCCCATGCGGGCGTTCACCACGGCTCCGTGTTCGCGCAGGCTGATGTCGGGCCGGCCGATCGTCATCTTGAAGACCGGACCGGTCTGCTCACCCGGGTGGCCGACGATCGACGCAAGCGCAGCAGTGTCGAGGGCGCCTGTCGCTGAGGGTGACGCCGCCGCGGGCGTGGCGCGCTTGGCTGCCTGATCGATCAGGTCGATCGCTGGCTTGACGCGCGTGGCGATGTCTGCGGCCGTGCCCATGCCGTGGACGTGCATGTAGTACATCTTCGGCGCGTCCCAGAAGAAGTGGTTGTGGAGGGCCGTCACGTCGAGGCCGTTACTCAGGAGCGCCGACATCACGGGGTTCACCTCGTCCTCGGTGAGCACGAGGTCGCCCATCATCACCTCGTGGCCACCATCGCCCTTGGTCAGCGCAATCCAGCCACCGAATCCGAACGGCGTGGGCGCCGAGCGACCCCCAATCGTGACCCGCACGTCGTTGCGCGGGATGTTGACCTTGAGCACGCTGTCCTTGTAGTCACCGCCCTTGCCGAGCGCTTTCAGGACGGCTTGGTACTCGGCAGGCACCTCCTGGGCTGACGCCGGACGCGCGCCACCGCTCATGAGCCACGCGCAGGCGGTCGCGCCGATCGCCAATCGTCTGATCATCATTGTCATCATCGTTCTCCTTGTCGCGGGCGGGTCTCGAGCAGTCGCTACTTGAACGGCAACTCGTTCACGACATGGCACGTGCCGCACGCGGAGGTGTAGGGAATCGGCATCGCCCGCCCCGGCGCTACGCCGTCGACGGCCACATTGGTCTTCAACGGCACGTCGAACACATGGGACTTCAAGGGCCCCTGCCAGTACGCGCTGTTCTCTTCATCCTGCGCGTTGGCATAGGGCGGCAACTTGATCATCCTCCCGAAGTCGCCTGCGATGCCGCCCGTATTCGCCGTGCCCGGCATGTGACAGTCGATGCAGCGCGTCTGCAGACCCTTCATCTTCCCGTTCAGCTTGGTGTCCATGTGGGCCAGCGGATCCACCGTGTGACAACGCTGGCAGAGTGGCGAGTTCGGGTTGTTGGCGTCGTGAATGAGGGCCCGCGGGAACGGCGTGCCGCCATGCAGGTCATGACAGTCCGAGCAGGCGACCAGCACGCGGTCGTTCCGGTACATCTTCGACTTCAGGAAGTCTGCGTACTGCTGGTGCGGTTTGTTCGAGTGGACGTCGTCGGCCCAGATGTTGTCTTCCCGACCGGGCCCCCGCATGGTCGGTCCCTTTTTGACGGGATCGGTGTAGCGCGTGATGAGTTCCTGGCGGCTGATGCCCGGCGGGGCCAGTTCACCGGTCTCGCTGATGGCCTGTGTATACCCATTGGTCGGGCCGCCGTAGCCTTGCCGCCGGTCATGGCATCGGCCACAGACTACACTCGAGCGCTCTGCCGAGAGGTTCTTGGGATTGACGATGAAGCGGGATCGTCCACCGTTCGCAATGTGCTCAGACCCTGGACCGTGACAGCTCTCGCACCCGACGTTGATCTCGTCAAGTTCCGGATCGTCGTCGATGTTGATTTCACCACCGGGATCGTTCACGCCTCTCACGAGGAACTGGCCGGTCGCCTTGTCTTGGTAGCGCTGCCACCCCGTCACGTGGCAGGCCGCGCACATCGTCTGGACCGCGTTGTTATTGACCGGCGGCGCCGTCAGTGCGTCGTCCGATGTGCCGTACCGGCCGTCCGCACCGACTGACCACCACATCCAGAACTTGTAGTCGTGCCACACGCGGCGCTCTCGGTGCAGCCGGTTGTCACGACCCGTCATGTTGTAGCGCAGCACCGTGTACCACGCCTGCCGGTTGGCCAGACTGGGCGGCACGGACACGATGTAGCGCTGGTCGTGCACGGCGCCGCCGTAGAGCAACTTGATCTCGAGGTGTGCAGGGCTGTTGGGATCCTGTGGATTCAGCCGATTCACCATCGTGATGATGTACTTGCGGTCGGCCTTGTTCCGCCACAGATAGACGTCCATGTACGCCAGGGCCATGGGCACGCGCGTGTCGCCGAAGGCGCGCAGCATGAACTTGTCGTCCCCTCGAATGGCGTCGTAGTCTCCCAGTTCGAGCCGCGTCCCGCCGGTGTAGTCGTCGACCTCGGGAAATGACTCGAGGGCCTTGAAGTAGTCGGGGTGCCTCGAGAAGTCCTGGCTCCGCGCCGGAGCACCGGGCACGGTCCAGCCGAGTTTGTGTGCGGTCTCCTGGTAGTGCTGCCTGTCCTTGTGGCAGGCAAGGCAGGCCGAACTGCCCGTGTACCGTGCGGCTACCGAAGGACGGCTGGATACCTTGATCGTCATCGGCTGACCGCGCAGCTGCTCTGCGGTATAGCTCTGCCGGCTGTGATCGCCACCGGGCAGGTGCTCGGCGTCTAGCGGATCTGGCGTGATGTGCACGAAGTACTTGCCGGCCGGCACCGTCGCGATCAGGAAGGCGCCCTGCGCGTCGGTGGTGGCCTGCGGAAATCCGGTGCCGCGCAGTCGAATCGCGTCCTCGAGCGGCTCGTCGACCGCCTCAGCCGGGTACGGAGCCGCGTAGATGGCGCTGGCGGTGATGCGCGTCGTGGTGTCAATCGCCGCGACGGGGACGAGATAGACCGTGGCGTTGGCCACCGGATGGCCAGGGTTGGTCGCCGGACCGCCAACCGCGAGGGCGCCAGACGCACTCACCACCTGCCCTCTGAACTGGCCCGCCTGACGCGTCGGCGGACGAGGTCCTCGACTGGTCTGCGTCGCTACCGTGACGCCGACGGCCCACACCACCACCAACGTCACCAGCGCCTTCGTCCAACTCCTCATGGCCTCTCCCTTTTCCGCACCCGCGTCGCCGCTATTTCTCGACGTTCCAGCTCACCTGGAGCCGACTGTTCAGGCTGTCGTCGTTCGCCGTCACACGGCTCTTGAATTGGTAGTCGATGCCAATGCGTGAGTGCGCCCCGACCTTCCTCAGGTAGCCCAGATTGAACGCCCGCACGTTGTAGCCGAACACCGGATCGCCATTGAAACGGTCGTAGCGTCCGTAGACCTGGTCCGTATCCGTCAGCCTGACGCTCGAGAACAACGCTCCACCGCTCGACCGGGCACCGGGCCGGAATGCCGGCGCAAACTCGGGTTCGAGATCGAGCAACGTGGACGGGCGGCTGCCGGTCACGAATTCTGCGCGTATGCCAAGGCGACGCCACGCCCATTGCACGTCCGCCCCCATCAGGTTCTCGTCGTTGTTGCCGGTCACGCCGTCGGGGAGGAGTTGCTGGCCGATCTGCGCCGACACGCCCGCTGCCAGCGGCAACCGGTCGAACACCTTGCGTACCCGCGCGTTGACGTTCAGACGGCGGTTGCTGTCGGCGAAAAAGCGGTTGCCGTTGAAGGCCGCGAGGAACATCTGGACGCCGCGGGTCACGTTGGCCTGGAGCATGACGCCCCGGTCTCGCTGGCCCGGGAAGAAATACCCGGCAAAGATGCCGCGCTCGGGTGACTCGCGCTCGGCGCTCGACTGCTGGATGTCGAACCCGAACGGCTTGACGAACTGGCCCACGCGAACGGACACGCGTTCGGACGGGTAGTATTCGACGAACGCATCGTTGACCAGCTCGAAGGCGGCACCGTTGGGCGCCGGATGGTACTGCAGCTCGAAGCCAAGGCCGACCTTCGGCGACAGCAGTCCGGCCCAGCGGGTCTCCATGCGGGTCAACAGGAAGTTGGTCGGCGCATCTGCGACCGATGTGCCGTCGAGCGGCAGCGCCTGGAAGCGCGATTGGACGAACAGTTCGGGCGCGGCGACCAACTCGTGGCCCCGCTCGTCCCCGCCAAGGTCGGGTCGTACGACCTGTTCACGGTACGGCGAGACCTCGTCATGACTCGTCACGACGGGAGCGGCGTTCACCGGCGGGGGCTCCTTCAAGGCCCGCAACTCGGCGGCCAGCGCGGCAATCATCTGGTGCAGCTCCTGCGCCTGCGACTGGGCCGCGTTGAGTTTCCTGTCGAGCTCGGCCACCCTCGCATCTCGCTCCTGGGCGTACGCCGGTCTACCAGCCAACACCACCGCGGTCACCCACAGGACATACCGCATTGACGCCGCATGAGACCACCGCACGTGGCTGGTCGGCCTCGGGTGTGGTCGAACGCTGAGTCGTGACCGTTTCAACAACGCATCCATGATGAGTGGCTCCTGCGTGCCGCGTCCGATGCCCGAATCGGCCCGCTCGTGAGATGCCGACGCCGCCCACGCCTCCATGGGGGCTTGTCGTGTCGCAACGAACGTACTATACTTGAAACATCTGTTACGCAGTCAATAGATGTCCACGCCGACCGCCACGCGGCCCGACCCGATCGCCTCGACGCCCGACCCGCACCCAGGGACGCGCCGTTGGCTGCTCTTCGTGCATCAGTTGCCGGCATCACCGTCCAACCTGCGCGTCCGCACGTGGCGCCGCTTGCAGCAGCTGGGCGCCGTGCCGGTCAAGCAGGCGGTCTATGCGCTCCCTGACACACCCGCGGCGCGCGAAGACTTCGAATGGCTGAAGACGGAGGTCACGAGTGCCGGGGGTGATGCCAGCGTGTTCGCCGCCGACCACATCGACACCTTCTCGGATGACGCCCTGGTCGAGGAGTTCCGGCGCGCCCGGCAGGACGCGTACGGCGCACTCGCGAAAGAGATCGAGCGTGTGCTGGCACGCGTGAATGCGACGCGCCGGCCCCGCGGCACCCGTGCCCCGGCCGTTCTTCGCTCCGTCGAGGCGTTCCGGGATCGGCTCGCGGCCCTCGAGCGCATCGACTTCTTCGGCAGCGCGGGACGTGACCGCGCGGCCACGCTGGTGGCGGAGCTGGAGGCACGGGCACGCCCATCGCAACCCGCAACAGGCTCGGCCACCGCCGGCGGCGCGACAGACATCACGTCGTACGCGCAGCGCCTCTGGGTGACACGACCGCGGCCCGGCGTCGACCGCATGGGCTCGGCGTGGCTGATTCGACGCTTCGTCGATGCGGATGCGCGATTTGCGTTCGCGGTCGACCGCGAATCGCTACCGGCCGCGGAGGCAATTCCGTTCGACATGTTCGGTGTCGAGTTCAGCCACCACGGCGAGGGGTGCACGTTCGAGACCCTGTGCACCGTCTTCGGCATCACGGATCCCGCCGTGGCGCGCATCGCCCAGATCGTGCACGACCTCGACCTGAAGGATGGCCGCTTCGGCGCACCAGACGCAGGCACAGTGGGCACGCTGATCGAGGGACTGCAGCTGAGTACGGCCGAGGACGACCTGCTGCTGGAACAGGGCATCACGCTCTTCGAGTCGCTCTATCGCGCGTTTGCGCAATCGGCGCGGGCCTCGGCCCCGCGGCCCGTCGCAAAGCCAGGCGCCCGCGCGCCCACGACCAGAGCGAGCCGTCGGTCCAGCTCCCGCCAGCGCCCGCGGTGACGGTTCCAGAGACTCGACATGTCTTCCTCCTCACCGATGCCTTCGGCCATGCCCTCAACGGAGACGCAAGGGCGGACGCTGGCGACCGACGGACAAGGACTGGTCCGACTGTGCGCGGCCGGCTTCATGGCGTATTCCAGCTACGCCATCTGCCGCGCCCCACTCCTTCCGCTGTTCGCTCGCGACCTCGGCGCGAGCCCGTCGATGATCGGCATTGTCGTCGGTGCCTCGACGTTGACGGGCATCTTCGTCAAGATGCCGGCAGGGGCCCTGTCCGACATCCTGGGACGTCGGCCCCTGCTCCTGGCCGGCGCCCTGGTGTTCGCGCTCATGCCGTTTACGTACCTCGGAGCCTCGTCGCTCGCCGCCCTCATCGTGCTCCGAATCCTGCACGGCAGTGCCACCGCCGTCTTTGGTCCAGTGGCATCAGCCACCGTGTCCGACCTGGCCCCCCTCGCGCAGCGGGGCGCGTGGCTTGGCACGTACGCCACGGCGCAAGGCGCAGGCCAGGCGCTGGGTCCCGCGCTGGCCGGCTATCTGATCGCCTCTGGTCGATTCGACCTGGCGTTCATCGCGGCGGGCGTCGTCGGGCTCGCGGTGCCCCTGATCGTCGGCACGTGGTCGCCGTCCCTTCCAGTGCACGAGACGCCTGCGCGCTGGCCAGCATTCAGGGCCGGCCTCCTCGAAGTGCTGCGCCATCGTCTGATTCTCGTGACCAGCAGTGCACACGCCGCGCAGTTCGTGCTCAACGGCGCGTTGAGCGCCTTCCTTCCTTTGTACGGTCGCGACGTCTTTGGACTGACCACGCCTCAGCTCGGCTGGCTCTTCGCCGGACAGACGGTGACGACGCTTGCCGCGCGGCCGTTCATTGGGGCCATGTCGGACCGCGTGGGGCGGCGAGGCGTCATCGTGGCCGGCCTGACGGTGTGCAGCATCGCCGTGTGGGCCTTGTCGGCCACCGCTAGCCGCTGGGTGCTGGCCGCCGCCGTGGTGACGTATGCCGCCGGTGTCGCGACGACGACGGCGGCGACGAGCGCCTTCATCACCGACGTCTCACGACGGGCGCGGTACGGAACCGCTCACGGCGTCTTCGGCACCATCTACGACATTGGCGATGCCGCAGGGCCGATTGGCGCGGGCTTTCTGGTGGCGGCGGCGGGCTACGCGTCGATGTTTCGGACGCTCGCCGTGGTGGGACTCGTGATGGCGGTGGTGTTCGCCGTGGCATCGCGACCCGGTGTGGGTGAGGTCTCGTCCAGCGCGGAGCGCTGACCGCAAGCCTTGCCGTGGAATCGAAGGAGACGTTATGCGCATCAACTACCCGAGTCTTCTGATACTGGCCACTGCCACGGTGGTCGGATACGCCGCCAGCCGCACCTTCGATTTCGGTGGTGACACCGTGGGTCAGCCGCCGAAGGGCTTCGTCTTTGGTCACACCGCCAAGGTTGGCGCACCGGGCACCTGGGTCGTCCAAGCTGAGGGCTCGAACCGGTACCTGGCCCAAAACAAGGCGGATTCAACGAACTCGCGCTTCCCCGTGGCAGTCGTGAGCGACATCTCCACCGCGGATGTCGACGTCTCGGTGCGCTTCAGGCCGGTCTCGGGTCGCGTCGATCGAGCCGCGGGGCTGGTCTGGCGCTACCAGGACGAAGACAACTACTACCTGGTGCGCGCCAACGCGCTCGAAGACAACGTCGTGTTGTACAAGGTCGAGCGCGGCCGGCGTACGGACCTGCCCCTCAAGGGTGCGGGTCGCACCTATGGGAAGGCGGCGAAAGTGCCAGCCGGCCAATGGAGTACCTTGCGCGTCGTCGCAACCGGACCCCGTTTCGAGGTATCCCTCAACGGGGTGGCGCTGTACGAGGTCGAGGACGCCACGTTCGCTGCCGCCGGCCGCGTGGGCGTCTGGACCAAGGCCGATTCCGTGACGCACTTCGATGATCTGACCGTGGTCACGAGGTAGGCCATGCCGTACCGATACAGAACTGCCCTCGGCGTCGCCCTGGCCGCCTTCACCGTCGTCGCACTGGCTGCGTGTCGCGGATCAGATCCGGGAGCGCAGGCGCCGCGTACGGTCACCATCTACGTCTCGACTGACCGTGTGTTCTCCGAGCCTGTCCTCCGCGCGTACGAGCGACAGTCTGGCGTGACGGTGAACGCCGTCTACGACACCGAGGAGACGAAATCCACTGGACTCGCCAATCGCCTACTCGCCGAGCAGGCTCGACCACAGGCGGATGTGTTCTGGTCGAACGAACCCGTGCGCACCTTGGTGCTCAAGTCGCGCAATGCCCTGGCGCCGTACCGTTCGCCGAACGCCGAAGGTATCCCAACAGCTCTCGTGGATACGGACGGCTTCTGGACGGGCTTCTCGGCGCGCATTCGCGTCATCGCGTACAACACGACGCTCGTAAAGGCGGCTGACGCTCCGACGTCGGTCTTCGACCTGACCGATCCGCGCTGGCGCGGCCAGGTGGCGATCGCCGATCCTCGGTTCGGCTCGACCTCCTTCCACGTCGCCGCGCTCTACGCTGCGGCCGGTGACGAACGCATGGACGCCTTTTTCCGCGGGTTGAAGGCCAACGACGTGAAGATCGTCGATGGGAACTCGGTGGTCCGGGACCTGGTGGCGCGCGGAGAGGTCAAGGTGGGCCTCACCGACACCGATGATGTCAACGTCGCGATCGAAGACGGTCAGCCGATCGCCATGGTCCTCCCGGATGCCGCCGGCCTGGGCGTGCCCGTGATGCCCAACATGGTGTCGCTGATCGCGAACGCTCCGCACGTAGAGGAGGGCCAGCGTCTTATCGACTATCTGCTGTCACGGGACGTCGAGGAACAGCTCGCCCGTTCCGAGGCCGTGCAGATCCCGCTGCACGCCGGCGTGCCGGGTCCCAAGAACGTCCCGGCCATCGACACGTTCACCCCGATGACGCTGGACTTCACGAAAGCGGCGCAGAGGGTCGAAGACGTCACCGGCAGGCTCGCCGGCATCCTCGGTCTCTGATCCCAGAGGTACGCAGACATCATGTGGGGGTGGCGCTCCAGTCGCACCGTCGTGATCGGGCTCGCGGCCGCCCTCTTCGTCGTGAGCTGCGTGCTGCCGCTCGCCTCGTTCCTGATGACGTCGCTTCGTGGAGCGGCGACGGCATTCACGCTCGACGCTCGACAATGGGGACTGCTGGTCAACACCGCGGGCCTCGGAGTGGGCACCGCCGTTGTGGCGACCGTGATTGGCGCGCCACTGGGTCTGCTCCTCGCGCGGGCGTCGCTTCCCTCCAAGGCGTTGCTGCGGGTTGGGCTGGCCGCACCCCTGCTCCTGCCTCCCTATGTGGTGGCCCTCGCGTGGACGTATCTGGGGAATAGCCGCGGGCTGCTGGCGACGGTCGCGGGATACGACGCGCTCGCGGCGTGGACCTACAGCCTGCCCGCGGCCGTGCTGGTGCTTGGCCTGGTGTTGTATCCCCTCTCCATGCTGGCCGCCGAGGTTGCCCTCCGACGGATTGATGGGCGGCTCGAGGAAGCCGCCTTGATGGTGGCGGGACCACGGGGCGTGTTCTGGCGCATCACGGTGCCCCTCGTGGCCCCGGGCATCATGGCCGCCGCGTTGGTCGTCTTCGTCCTGGCCGTGTCCGAGTTTGGCGTACCGGGCGTGCTGCGTGTCCGCGTGTACACCACCGAGATCTTCACGGCCTTTGCCGCGCTCTACGACCCCGGACGGGCAGCGCTCCTGGCCCTGCCCCTCCTGGCCCTATGCTTGGTCGTCGCGGTCGCGGCCGTCGCGCTTCTCGGCGATCGCTTCGTGAGCGCTCGCCGCGGCGCGGGCACACCGAGTGCCCTGCGATTCGAACGCTCGCGCGCGCTTCTGGCGGGGATCACGGTGGTGCTCGTCACAGCGCTGGGCCTGCCGCTCGCCGTGCTCGCGCGGGAGGCGCTGAACAGCCGATCGATCATTGCTGCGATCGGTGGGTCCAGTGAGGCGATTGTCAACAGCTTGAGACTGGCGACGCTTGGCGCGTCGGCCGTCGTCGGGATTGCGATGTGGCTGGGCTACGCGCGGGCACGGGCGGCGAGCGGCCTCGGTCGCCTCGCTGATATCGGACTGGTGGTGCTGTTCGCCGTCCCAGGCACGCTGGTCGGCGTGGGACTGATCGACATCTGGAATCGCCCTGGACCGTTCGGCGGGTTGTACGGGACCGACGGCATGCTCGTGCTGGCCTACCTCGCGCGGTTGCTCCCGGTCGCCGTGCTCGCCCTCGCTGCCAGTAGCCGCACGATCCCTATGTCTCACGAAGAGGCCGCGGCCGTCAGCGGCGCAGGATGGCTACGCACCATGGGGCGGATCGTCGTGCCGCAGATGCATCTCGGCCTTATGGCGGCGTGGCTGGTCGCGTTCGTGCTGGCGTTCGGAGAACTCGGCGTCAGTATCCTGGTCGCGCCGCCTGGGGAGACGACGCTGCCGATCCGCATCTACACACTCATCGCCAACGCGCCGTCCTCGTCCGTCGCGGTGCTGGCACTCCTGCAGGCGGGCATCATTCTCGGGCCGCTCGTCGTGCTGGGTGCCATCCTCGCCCACCGGGAGGTGTCGTGAGCGTGCCAGCGGTCGCCGTCTCGAATGTGTCGAAGCGCCTAGGATCCCACCAGGCGCTGACGGACGTGTCGCTCGACGTGTCGTCCGGAGACGCGATCGTGATCGTGGGACCGAGTGGATGCGGAAAGACGACGCTGCTACGCCTGATTGCGGGCCTCGAGGTGCCGGACGCAGGGTCGATCAGTGCCAACGGCGCGCGCGTGGCCGAGCCAGGTCACAATCTGGTACCGCCACACGATCGCGGCCTGGGCTTCGTGTTTCAGGATCTGGCCCTGTGGCCACACTTGACGGTCGGTGAGAATCTCGGATTCGTATTGGGCTCCGCGCACGTGCCGCGGGCCGAACGTGCATCACGTGGGCAGCGGGCGCTGGACATGATGCGAATCGGCCAACTCGGCGGTCGCTACCCGCACCAACTCTCCGGGGGCGAGCAGCAGCGAGTGGCGTTGGCCCGGGCCCTGGTAGGACAGCCCCAGGTCTTGCTGCTGGATGAGCCGTTCTCCAGTCTCGATCCAGACTTGCGGGCCACACTGCGCGCCGAGCTCCATCAGTTGCGGCGGGAACTGCAGGTCACCATGGTCTACGTGACGCATGATCGTGAAGACGCTGCCGCCCTTGCCGACACGGTGGTGGAGATGCGCGCGGGGTGCATCACCGCTGTCACACCGTTCCACCGGTAGCCGGGTCACGAAGCCGTGCGAGTCATACGGGGGCTACTCACGGCTTGATGCGAATGTGGCGCCACGCCACCGTATTCCCTGAGTACGCTTGCACGCCGATGAAGCCCGGCGTTCGACCGCGCTCACCGTCCGTGTTGTGAAAGGCCGTGGTCTGCTGTCTCACACCGGACTCCGTGTTCGTCAGGAACACCGAGTAATCCTCGCCCTGAACCACGATCTCATACTCGAACCAGACGCCAGGCACGAGTGCGGGGCCGGGTGTGTACTGCTGCATCGCCGGCTCGTTGAAGCCGAGGTGCCACACGCGGTCGCCTGCCTGGATCTTGTAGATCGCGCCCGTGCTGTTCTTGAACTTCCCATCCGGCTCGGGCCTGATGCCGTAGAAGTCCTTGCCGGTGTCGCCGCGGGCATTGTCGTCGATCTGCACCTCGAAGCCCGCGACCACGGGCCTCCATGCCGGGTTCCCCGGATCGAAGGCCGGCTCCTGCGCCGCACGCTGCTTCAACGCGGGCGTGGCGAGATCGAGTGTGGGGCGCGGGAAGCGCAAGAACACCCCGCTGTTGTGCGCCGCGGGATCGAAGATGCGGAACTGCAGGCGCAAGGTGAAATCGGTGAACTGCTCGGTGGCGTAGTAAAAGAGCCTGAGGCCTCCATCGCCGTAGCTCACCATCTCGCCGTTCAGATGCACCATGCCGCCGCCGGCAGGACCGGCCAGACGCCAATTCTTGAATGACGCCGCCGTGCCGTTGAAAAGCGGGCGGAATCCAGCCTCGGGCTGGGGGCTGACGACCGCCTCTGGCCCCGGGAGCACCTGGCCGTTCAGCAGGTCGGCCGTGCGACGACCGAGCGCCACGCCGGTGAGCATCGGATTCGGTGATCCCACCGTCGGGAAGAGCGCCGGCCCGGCCACGTAGCCGTTGGTGGTGTCATGAATCCGGCCGAAGTCATTGGTCACCGCATCCGCGATCGTGTCGCCCATGCGCATCGTCCCGGCATCATGATGCGTCGTGCCGAGGTCGTCCCGCCGGTTCTTGAATGCCGCAAGGGCGGCGAGGCGCTGCGCTGGTGTGCCGGCAGGGATCGTAATCGCGCTATTCGCGTTCGGTAGGACGTCGAACGGCTGGCTGCCGGCAAAGATCAGCGCGATCTTGTCGCTGACAGCGTCCATCGCGTCCCACGTCGCCCGGTCATTCCGCGTTTCTGCACTGCCGGGAAACTCCTGCGGACTTGCCTTGGCGTTCCCGAGGTGCACGACGGCCTTGGGACGGTCGAAGTCCGTATCCACAGTCGAGAGATCGACAAAGCTATCAGGGTTGCGCGGCGTCATGTCCCCGATGCCACGAATGGTGATGACCACCGTGTCGTCGTTCGCTCGGAGCATGTCGGCCAGATGCTCCAGCGTCGGGATCTTCTTGAACAATTCGGCCTCGGAGTCGCCACCGAGCTTGCCCAGTCCAGCGGCCGTGATTTGAAAGTGGAACGTCCGCCCGTTGGGGGCCTTGCCCTTCACCAGGAGCGCCGAGCACTGCAGGCTGGGGATCAGCGTCGGCGGCAGGTTCGCCGCAATCGCCGCACGGGGCACCCGGATCGTCAGGTTCGAGCGCAAGTGCGCGATGAGGTTGGTGCCCATGCGTTGCGCCGCTCGACCAGCCAGTGATTGCTGGAAGGTGGTGAGCGCGAGGCGCGTGGTTTCAATCGTGCCGAGGGCGATCACGACCGCGCTCTGACGGCCATCGCGCGGTGGCGCCAGCGGGATGTCCACCGATCCGCCGTTCTGCCACACCCGGGCGCCCGTCACTCGCACCCAGTTGTCGGGCTGTGTTTCCGTGATGAGCTCCTGCACGTGACAGTTGGGCACAATCATCAGGCGCTTGCGCGCGTCGGCGACAGGCCCGGTGCCGTCGGCCTCACTGCTGGCCAGTCGCGCGGCACGGATCAACCCGGGGACGGCGCTGAACTTGTTCGTCGGGAAGAATCCGGGCAGGGTCGTCGACTGCACGGCAAGCGGCGCCTCGAGCGTGAACAGCTCGCGGAGTGCGGCCTCCGGTGTCGTGTCGGTGGGCGGCAGGCCGAGCCAGTCGCGAAGCACGTCGGCGTCGACGGGCGGCTCACCAGGATCGGGATACCGCACGGCTGGATGTTCGAGGAGGTCGGCGAAGGTGAAGCCCGTCCCGTTGCCCGCCGTCTTCAATCCGGCATGCAGCTGTTTCCGCAGCGCTGTGTGGAGCGGCCCGTAGATGAACTCGTTGGTCTCCTTCACGCCAATCTGGCGGCTCGCTTGCGCGAAGTAGCCTTCCGCCGGTGCGGCGGGACGAAGCGCGTCGCGGGTGGCCTGTGGCCACGTCGTCATTTCTACGTCGAGGAGTTCCGGGGACCACCCGCCCCACGTGAGCGATCGACCCCCGATGGCGAAGATCAGGCCGCTGTAGTTCAGCGCGGGATGGTTCGTCCACGGCACACGGAGGTCAGGCGCGCCACCGAGGAACGGCATGTTCTGGGCGTGCTCGGGCAGCACGAACGGCCCGGCTTCAAGGACAAGGATGCGCCGGCTCCGGGTGGCGTCGGCGATGAACAGGTGTTCGGCGACGATGGCACCGAAGGTCCCGCCCCCCACGATGATCACATCGAAGTCGCGCCGGTGCCCCGCAACCGTTTGAGCGGCACTGTCGCGAGCCTCCTGCAGGGTGTTGCAGAGGAAGCGCCCCATGTTGTCGAGCGTGAACGACGTGGATTCCGATGTGAGCGGCGGAGTCACAGTGCCTCTCCTTGGTAACAGGGGAACCAACGGGCTGATGGGTCGATGCCCGATGGATGGGCGTATACCTTATAACGTGCGCCGTGAGCAGATCGAACCGCAATAGTGGTGTGCCCAGCAGCGGCTTCGTTTCATGCTCTTCGTCCAATGGCAGAGTTGGAGGCCTACGAGTGCAGCCTGATACCTCTCCGTCCACATCGGCCTGCGCCTCATTACCTCAATTCAGCGAGCGGCGCCGGGCGGTGCCACGCCTCCGGACGTGTATCGTGTGAGGAGCCCTCTCCGATGACGGCCGGGTTGCGGTCAACGACTTCGATGACGAGGAGTTGCCGCGTCGAGGCGACGATGCGACCCGCTGCCTTCGCGCGTATCCAACCGGTCGAGCGCATCCTTCTTCGCCTTCAGGCGGATGTGCGAATAGTGCTCCAGCATCCGTCGCGACAGGTGGCCCGTGATGGACTCGACCACGTGGTCCGGCTCGCCGGCCTCCAGGAGCCTGGTGACGACCGTGTGCCGCAGGTCATGGAACCGTAGGCCGGGCAGGCCGGCCGCGTCACGGAGTGCACGCCACGCGGTATCCCACTTGCTCGCCGGTTTCGTGGGGTCGAGCTTGTGGTGCTGGCTCGCGCACCATAGATAGTGCTCAGGCTCCGTGTGTCCCAGCATGTCCGAGCGCTTGGTCATGCGCTGGATCGCATCGAACGCGGAGTCGTTCAGCGGGATGACGCGCTTGCTCGTCTGGTTCTTGCTGGTGCGGATGTGGACGAGGCGTTTCTCGGAGTCGAAGTCCTTTCGCCGCACGTGTTTCACCTCGACACCGCGCATCGACGTATTCGCAGCGAGTTGTGCGGCGCACCAGACGTGTTCCCACTCCGGGTTGTCCTCGGCCGTCTTGAGCAGCCGTTTCTGCTCCTCGTCGGTCAACACTCTGCCGATCGGTTCACCGCCGGCCTCGGTGAGCATCTTCACGTCGTCTTCAAGGCGTCGCCACTGCTTGAAGCGCTTGAGTACCTGGCGGAGCGCGCCGACGTCCATGTTGACCGTGCGGTTACCCGCGCCCTCGAGCCGCCGCTTGGCCTGGAATCCCTCGATCACCCGTGCGGTGATGGCTGACAGTCGGACGTCGCCCAAGACGCGCTTCACGACCTCAAGACGTTCCCGGTCGAACTCGATCGCCCGCTGCGTGTTCGCCGTGGCCTTCTTGGCGCCGAGGTAGTCGTCGACGGCAGCGAATAACTTGATGGAGTGGCCCTGAGGCGGCAAGCTGCCATGCAGGGCCGCCCGGATCAATTCCTTCTCGAGGCGCACTGCTTCTTGCCAGCTCGTCGTCGCGTGCGTCGAGCCTGGAGGACACAGAGGCCGCCGGATCCACACGCCATTCACGACGGTCTGGGTCCAGTAACGCCGACCACGTTTCCACAACCCCATGGCGTTCTCCCATCGAGACGGTCGCCGACGTCACGCTCGGCGTGTGCCGACGAGCTACAAATCACGACGCAATGGGCTAGGCGTGCCAGTGGCGTCGGTACCGCAGCCGATCACGCGGGCGCGCGATCGGATTAAGCCTGCGTCTCGACGAGAGCCTGCCGTTCGTATTCGTCCACGTCCTGAGGTCGGTAGCGAACCGCGCGGCCCATCTTCATGAACCGCGGGCCTTGGCCCTTGATGCGCCACGACCGGACCGTGAACCGCGACACGCCAAGGCGTGCCGCGACATCGATGTCGGTCAACGTCCGCTTCGCCAACCGTTCTGTGAACCGCTCCGATCCTACATCGGCAGTCGCTTCTGCGTGGGACATGATCTCCTCCAGATCTCGAGCAGTTCCAGGGGTTCGAATGCTCTGTGGCTCGGTCGTCGCCGAGGCCCCGGCGCCGCCCTCGAGCGGCACCGGGAACCCTGGAAACGATTACGAGGCCGCCTCGACAGTTGCGCGAGTGTGTGCGTCGTACGCGTCGAGCATCAGCCGGCGAATGCGGTACTGGGCGTTGGGATCATCGATTGCGCGAATCAACGAGAAGTCGCGTCGCTCACCGTGGAAGGTGAACTGGCGTGCCGGGAACGTGACGGACAGGCCGTTGCCGTCGTGCCGCTTCCAGATCGCGAATCCGATCAGCTTCAGTCCGTCGAGCGGTCCGCCCGCGAAGTGAATCTCCGCATCGGCCACCTTGTTGCGCGCGTGCGTTTCCGCGTTCTTCAGAATCTTCACCGTTGCCGTCATGATCGACCTCCAGAAGGTGGCCCGGTCCGACGGGCCGGGCCTGTTCGAGTGATGCGCTAGGCGTTTACGAGTTCGGGTTCGGGCCCTGGGGCTGCGGCGATGCGCCGCCACAGCCACTGCTGCAACGTGTCCAGGCCGATGAGCACGGGGTCGGCCGGTGCGAAGACGTGCCGCGCCTCGCGGCACCGCGCTCGCTGCCAGGCGAGTTCGCCCGTGTCCACGAGGACGAGGCGCGCTGGCTCACTTCCGCGTCCGGCGTCGAAGACCATCGCCTCCGCCGCCAGGCCCGAGACGTCTGCCAGCGAGGCGGCGTAGAGCGTGAGCGTCGCTGGTGCGTCCAGCTTCGGCGGTGCGGTAGTGACGTAGGCGTGGTAGAGCCGTAGTTCGCGCCCGATCGCGACCTCGATGCTCGGTGTGCGTGTCCGACATTCCATGGAGTCCTCCTTTCCATTCGTGACCTCCGTTCGTCGTCGCTCACTGCGTGCCGGCCATCACGCAAGTGCCCATCCGAGGTGCCCGTGAGGCGCGGTCAAGCCCGCCAGCCCGAAGGGTCGGAGCGCAGCGAAGAGGCTTGACCGCACCGAAGGGCGCCCGAGAATCGCCTCGCGTGATGGCCGAGCGACGTGTCATGCACGGCTCCCGTCGAATCGCGTCCCAGTGACGAGACCGGACTCACGGAAGCTGAAGTAGCGGCCGTCCTCGCCGACGATCAGGTGATCGAGCAACGGGATATCGAGGACGTCAGCCGCTTGCGCCAGGCGCACCGTGAGTCGTGCGTCGTCGGCACTCGGGGTCGGATCCCCGCTCGGGTGGTTGTGCACGACGAGCAGCGCCGTCGTGCCCGGCGTGAGGCACGCCGGGACGAAGACGTCGGGTAGCGACACTGGCGTGGATTGACGCGTGCCGCGCGAGAGCACGTGCCATGCGAGGAGACGATGACGCGTGGACAGGCACGCGACCGCGAAGACCTCGACGGGTTCTCCGGCGAGGAGTGGCGCCAGCGTGGCTGCCGCCACTTTCGGATCGTTCAAGGCGACCGACGGAAGCTGCACGGCCTGACCTTCGTCGTTGCGGAGCGGACGGTAGGAGCAGACGAACTCGCGGACGCGGCGTCCGCGTTGGGTTCCTTCGTGGTTGGACAGCATGATGAAACGTCTCCTTTCGGGCGACGCATGGACGCGGCTCGCGCGCGTGTCGTCGCCCAGCGGCGCCTCGAGCGCCGCGGTGATGAACCGGTGGTGAGTGGGAGTGAGGCCGTCGCCAGGAACAGATCGACGGCCGACGTCGTCGCGCATCGCACACACCTCCGGTTGAGCGCCTGGGCTCAAGGAGCGGAGGCAGCCGCGTGCGCGACCGCAGTCGCGGGCGGGAGCACGGGAGGGCCGACGGCCGACGCCGTGCGTTCTGAAGAAGGGCCGTGGGGGCCTACGCCCCCACGGCGACGATCACCCCGTCAATGCACCAAGGTGAGGAGCCGGCTGGCCGCACGGTCGAGCGCGAAGCGGGCGTCCTGCCAGGGCGTGCGCTGGCTGAGTCGTGTCAGCCCCTGCACGTATCCCCAGACGGACCTCGGGTTCGCCTCGTGCTGTTCGGCCAGGCCGTAGGCGTCGATCGCGTGCTTGCGCGACAGATCCAGTCGCTGCATCGCCGTGTCGACCACCTCCTCGCGGGTGGTGCCGATCTCCTGGGTCGTGGCCCGCAGGAGGGCGGTCCGATCGTCCGCGAGGTTCGCGTCGAGCATGGAGGTGACCGCCTCGAGGGAGGCCGACCACGCTTCATGAATCGACGCGCCCACATGCCGGCGCCGGAGGCCGACGATGTGGCGGAAGCCCCAGATGATGTGATTGCCGCACACGGCACGAAACAGGAACACATCCAGGGTCAGGGCGGCGGCGCCGACATCGCTGTTCCGGAGCATGAACCCGCGGAACAATCCAGCGTGCGATGCGTCGGTCGGGTCGTCGAGATCGCGGTTGCCGTCCACGAGGAACAGGAACATGTCTCGGTCTCCCAGATAGGCGCCGGACGGCACGCGTTCGGCACCAAAGACGCCGTCCTTGTATCCGAGCGGGAGGTGCCAGGACGGATGCTGGTCCATGAGACCCAGCACGCGGCCGGCCAGCTCGTCGTGGTGGACCCGCGCGTACCTCGGAGAGGTGATCGCGTGGAGGGTCCACGGCGCGTGGGCATCCGCGAAGAGCTGCTGCTCGACGCGGGCAGAGCGCCTCAGCCCGTAGTTGATCGCGTCTGCGGCGATCGATGCGGGCAACGTCCGGAGGTATCCAGGCGGCGCACCGGCCAGGCCGGCGATCTGCTCGAAGCTCCAGTGCGTCAGTGCCGAGGTCTGCCCCTGGCGATCGCCAATGGCGAGCGCGTCGGCGGCCACGGCCTGCGCGTGCAGGTCCACGGTCTCAGTGATCCGCTCTTCGGTGCCGACGCGCCGGGCGCGGGCGGCCTCGTAGAGCTGTTGCACACTCGCGTACCGCTCGTCGGGAGGGCGGTTGGCCCACTCGCGATGGGCGGTGAACGCATCGATCGTCGATACACTCTGGCCGTGCATGGTGATGCTCCTTTCTGCTGCCGTCATTGGCGAACGAGGGAGGTAGCGCTCCACGCCGCAGAGCGGGCGTGGAGGAGTGGCCGGAATGGCCACAACGGAAGGCTGTCAGGCGAGCCGCGCGGCTACGCCGAAGGGCATCCGGCTTCCTCCTTGATTCGCTCCAGACCAGCCGGAGCCGTATCAGGCACGACGAACTCACGGCGCAGGGTCAGCACCCCAACCCGCGTCGTGACGAGCAACGTGACGGCGCGATACCACGGGGCGCGCGCGTCGGCTTTCCACGCGATTTGGCGAGTCCGAAGTTGCACCTGCGCGTCTGGCAGGACGTGGTGCACCCACTTCATCCAGGCCCACTGCACGGCCGTGGCGTCGGTGAGCAGCCGGGTGACGACACGCAGGCCGTCGGGGGCCACGACCGCGGTCTCATACCCGGCGTGTTGACGGAGAAAGGCCTGGAGGGTGGCGGGCCCCGCCGGCTCGAACACCGGCAGCGGTGCCAGCGCGGCGAATGTGTGGTCCGCCACCAGCCCCACCCACTCGGGCTTTGGCAAGACGCCAGCCGCCAACCGTTCCTGCTGCGCACTGGTGCCGTGCGCGGCGATCCACTCGTGCATCATCTGACGGCGCTCCGCGTCGATCTGCACGTCGCGCTCGCGCTGAAGTTCGGCCCGGCCGTTCCGGATCCGAAGATCGTTGAGGTACCGGCGAAACGCTTCGAGCGGGACCTTCGCCGCAAGGCCGGTCATGTGTCGCGCATGGAACGCGATGCTGCCGCGGGAGGTGGCAATCTGACACAGGCGCGCCGTCGGGGCGGGATGCGGAACAGCGCGGCGAGTCGGATCGGCCAGGAACTCGCCGGCTACTTCATCGAGCCACTGCTGGTTCTGCTCGCGCCGGCTGACGCGGGCCGTCGTGTGCTGGGCGTAGAAGCCGCGCTCGAGCTCGTGATTCCGAGCCGCGTCCTGCAGCAGGTCGTCGAGCGTCGGCGGCTGATCGTAGACGGGCGGCAGGTTCACTCGGACGATGCGCTGCTCGGCGTTGAGGCGGTACTGCGGCCGAAGCTTGAGGCGGGCCGTGCCGTCCGGTTCGACGAGCACCAGATGGAGACGCGTGACCGGCACCGTGAGCGTGGCGCTCTGGCGCGCCCGTCCGTTGCCGCCGTTCAACAGCGACGCCTTGCGTCCGGCTTCGGACAGCCGGTAGTTGACCACCACCTTGAGCGTCCGCGGAGACTCGGCGGCCGGCGTAAGGCTCGGCACCGCGTGCAGGGTCTCGACGCGTCGAGCGGCAGGCTGGCTGGCGGCATCCATCTCACACCTCATCGCGCACTGGCGCGGTCGTCGGCATCATCATCTCTAGGGGCCGGTCCCACCCCGGCCCTGTGGCGCGGGGTGGGCGACGGCTGCGGCGGGCCGAGCGGCGGGCCTGTGGTCGACCGCTCGTCCGCCGCGAGGTCCGATCAGGACGCGGGTACCTGGCTCTCGTAAGCCATCAGGATCGCGTCCCGAATCGCCTCCTGCGTGCCCGCGTCCCCGTTCGCTGGACGCAGCAACGCAAAACTGCGGCGCTCTCCGTTGACGGAGTACTGCCGCGCCGGGAATGTGACGTTGCGCCCTCCAGCACGTCGTTCCCAGATGGCGAAGCCGATGAGCTTCAAGCCGGTGAACGGACCGGCATCGGCTTCGAAGATCACTTCCGCGTCGGCGAGCTTTCCCGCTGGACTTCCCGTCGAGTTCGGAAGGATCCGGACAGACACCAACTCTGTCTTCTGCTTGGACATAGGTCCTCCTGGTGAGGCAGGCCGAGGATCAAGGATCGACGGCGGTGCCGAAAGTCGCAGCCGTCAGGCTGGCGACCGAGGGTGGGACGTACGGCTCCATAGCGCGTACGTGGTGACGGATGGCCGTCTACGTACCCTGAAGAACGCAGGATTTCCGCGAAACCTTACAGGACCTTGCTCGCCCAGATGTGAGAAGGCCGGGGCGGGGCTGCCCTACAGGAGGCCGCCGACCGGCTCGCGCCCGTACTGGCGGGCACCTCGCAACTTGTTGCGCAACTCTGCCTCGGTCCACGGAGGCTGGCAGCGGGCGTTCCAGGCCGCGAGCGCCGTGAGCGCCTCATCTTCGGTCAACGCGAAGCCGCGGACGAGTCGACAGCAGACCTGGAACGTGCGGACGTCGCCATGCTGCCCCGCGATGGCCGGCGGCACGCGTTCGAGGTAGAGGGATGCGCGTTCGGCCGAGCGGGAAGCCAGGGCCACCTGTCGTCCCGGGTCCGGGAACTGCGGCAACTGCGGTGACGAGGGACACGGGAAGTCGCCAGGCGTATACACCGTTGTGGCGTCGCGGTACTCGACCCAGACCATGTAACGGTCCGCGTGCTTGTAGTTGAAGAAACCCGGCAAGCGGGTGTTCTGTGTCACGGGCGTGGCGGCCGAGTCGGTCCTGAGTTCGGCGGCGAGGCGCCTCTGCAGCGTTTCGACGTTCTCGGCCGTGAAGCCCCGCACGCGCCAGAACACGTGGACGCGATTGGGCGACGAGTGGAGCACGTAGCTGGGGCTCGGCAGGTCCGAGCGGCGCTCGATGCGGCCGAGCACCTGGTCACCGTCGGCGTCGGCCTCGAGGAACACATGCCGGACGGTGGCCACGCAATCGCGCCTCCGGTTGCGGGAGCCGGACTGGAACGCGTTCACGCTGACGTAGACGTTGAAGTGATGCGCGTTCATGGCGCGCAGCCATGCCTGGACCGGAGCGGACGCGACCCACTCGACGCTGGCGACCCTCTGGGCCACCTGGCCGTCGACGTACGATTTCAGGAAGACGGCGACCCAGTCGCCTGGCGCGAAGGCGATACGGAGAAGGTCCACGCTCGGCTGTTGGATGCGGGGTGGCACGGTGGTGCGAACGACACAAGCCCTGCTCGTAGAACGCGACAACACCGGCAAACCTTACTGTCGACACACGTCACCCCAGTTCCTCGCTGCGGCGGTGCTCGCACTCGCCCCAGCCCAAGTACGTCACTCATACACAGACAGCGAGTTGACTGCGCATTGCGCCTCGCGAGCGCTTCCGATCGCCTCGAGAGATCGAATGGCTTCGCGACCGAGTAGATGCGAAGCCGGGTTTCGAGAAGTGGCGGCACCCATTGCAGCGACAAGCAGCCGCACCCCAGCTCGGCTATTTCACACCGACAGGATTTACAGCAACGAGGCTGACTGACGATGGACGACGGAGAGCGCGCGTTGGCGAGTGCCAGCCCGCGCAAAGCGGGACGATCACGGCACGACGAGCGGCAACTGAGACCTGCTTTGCCGAGGAATCCGTCGGCAAAAGAATTCGGCGGGTCACCGGTCCATCGGGACGCCAGCTGGTATATTCTCCCACCGCTGAGTCAGGCTAGCCAGCGATGGCGACCCCGCCACAGCCACGTCCATCATTCACAGAGATAGTCGCAACCAAAGCCGTGGACCACAGATGCAGTCTTTGAAGATCGATCTGACGCACTGCTACGGGATCAAAGCGCTTCAATACACCTTTGACTTCTCAGCACGCAAGGCGTACGCGGTGTACGCGGCCAACGGCGCGATGAAGTCATCGTTCGCGCAGGTGTTCAAGGATATCGCTGAGAACGTCACGTCCCGCGACCGAATCTTCACGACGCGCATCTCGAAGCGCACCGTCACCGACGAAGCCGGCCACGAGCTTGCTGTTGACAGCGTGATGGTCATCCGGCCCTACGCCGAGGAATTCGCTCACTCTGAGAAGACCTCGACGCTGCTGGTTAACGCCGCTCTTCGCAAGGAGTACGAACAGATTCACGTCGAGATCGACAAGACAAAGGATCGCTTGCTCAAGGTGCTCAAAAAGCAGTCCGGTTCGAAGAAGGACATCGAGAGCGAGGTCTCGCTGGCCTTCACTGCGAGCGAAGACAATTTTCAGCGTGCGCTATTTCGAGTGAAGCACGAGCTGGAATCTCAGGCGGACGCACCTTTCGCCGACGTCAAGTACGACGTCATCTTTGATGAGAAAGTCCTCGCATTCCTCGACACACCAGAAGCCAAGGCTGCGCTTGACAGCTACATCCGCAAGTACAACGAACTCCTTGCATCTTCGACGTATTTTCGCCGCAGCACCTTCAACTACTACAACGCCTCATCAGTCGCCAAGAGCCTCGCGGACAACGGTTTCTTCAGCGCGAAGCACACCGTTAATCTGAATGCGGACAAGTCGCTTCAAATCAAGACAGAAAAGGAACTCGGCGATCTGATCGCCAAGGAGAAGGAGTCGATTTCCACCGATCCCGCCCTGCGCCAGAGCTTCGCAGCGCTCGAAAAGCTAATCACCAAGAATGTCAGCCTGCGGCAGTTCGAAGAGTACATCGCCACCCGTGAGGAGCTACTGCCGAAGCTGGCCAATCTGGCGCAGCTCAAGGAAGAACTGTGGAAGAGCTATCTGAAGGCGAACCATGACCTGTACGCGGACGTCCTCGCCTGCTACGAGGCGACGGACAAACGCAAGAAGGCCATTGAGGAGGAAGCCGCCCGACAGCGAACGCAGTGGGAGAGAGTGATCGAGATCTTTAACAGCCGCTTCTTTGTGCCTTTCAAGCTGACGGCGAAGAACCGAATCTCCGTCATTCTCGGCGACGAGCCAATGCTCACGCTGTCCTTCTCCTTCAGAGATGGCGACGACGAGATCGCGATCGACAAGGCGGCGTTGATGCAGGCGCTTAGCACCGGCGAGAAGAAGGCCCTCTACATTCTGAACATCATCTTCGAAGTAGAGGCGCGCAAGAACCAGCAACAGGAGACGCTGTTCGTCGTCGACGATATTGCCGACTCGTTCGACTATCGGAACAAATACGCCATTATTCAGTACTTACGCGAGATTGCCGACGAACCGTACTTTACTCAGATTCTCCTGACGCACAATTTTGACTTCTTCCGAACGGTCAGTACTCGATTCGTCGGCTATCCGGGATGTCTGATGGCGTCAAAGACGGCGACAGGTATTTCTCTTCGGCAGGCGTCTGGCATCCGGAACGTGTTCGTTAACGATTGGAAGAAGAACTTCTTTACCGATGCCAAAAAGCGAATCGCGTCGATCCCGTTCATGCGCAATCTCATCGAGTACACGAAGGGCGATGCAGACAAGGACTACCTGACGCTAACCGCCCTCTTGCACTGGAAGGCCGAGACAGTTGCTCTGTCTCATGGCGACCTGGACGCCATTTACCATCGCTTGTTCTCCGGCAAGAAGGCGGCCCCCAAATGGAAGCAGCCGGCGGAGCTGGTGGTTAACTCGATTGCCGAGGAAGTCACCAGTTGCCACGCCGCAGCCGACGCAGTGAATCTCGAGAACAAGATCGTGCTCTCGATCGCGATTCGCCTCGCTGCAGAGCAATTCATGATCCAGGAACTGAATGACCCCGCGTTCGTGGCGTCAATCGACGCGAATCAGACCCACAAGCTGTTTGACCGGTTCAGGACGAAGCTTGCAGACAGAACCGAAGTGATCGAGACGCTGCAGCGCGTCATCATCATGACGCCAGAGAACCTTCACCTGAACTCGTTCATGTACGAGCCGATTCTTGACATGTCGGACGAGCACCTGCGAAAGCTCCACACCGACATCGTTGCGTTGGGCAACCTGAGCAAGGCGTGACTGTCGAAGCGGTCAGGGTCTCTAGTCAGTCTCCACCCGCCCCGGCCCGTGTACGATCTGCATGCGCGTCACGTTCGACCCATCCTCTGTCGTTGTCTTGACCAATTTGACGCCGGGCGGGACTTCGCCAGTTTGCTGTATGTGCCGAGTCAGGCGGTCTTCGTCAACCTTGACGGCATTCAGCAGGGCCGGATACCGGTCTGCATTCTCAAGAACAAATGCGACGAGGCCTTTGCTGTCCACAACCTGCTGATGCCCAGCCGCGTCCGTCGTGCAGAAGGACAGCAGCCGCTCCACAATCTCGACCGGAAGTTCGTCGGGCTTGTTCATTGCCACACTCTAGCGTAACGGTCGCCAACTCCGCATCCTTGGCAAGCCGTCCACGCGCCGTGTCGTATCGCTCCAGTCATCGGGCGCTCAACCCTTGGTTAACACCACGCGGCCCGAGAACACTGCCGGGCAATCCGTTCCGGTGAAGTCGGCCTCGATGCGCGTAGCCTCGGCGTTGCCAACGCTCCCGAACGTACCGCGACAGCCGCGGGGCGAGTTGAACTCGCCGTGGGTGCTGATCGCGGTGGGCGGTGAGTTGCCGGGCGACAGCGCCGTCGCACCTGTCGCGTCGATCGTCAGCCAGGGGTGAGACGAGCGGATGGTCGCCCGGAGCGACTGCATGTTCGTCTGCGGGACCACTTCGAACGTCCACGTCATGTCGCCCGTGGACGGTGGCGGCGCGTTCGGCTCGCCCGGGTTGATCTGAATCGTAACGGTGCCCCGCCACGTGCCGGCGAGGAACGACGTCGTGCCGGAGGGGCCGGTGGGCGTGGCCTCGCGCCCGCAACCGCAGAGAATGGACACCGAGAGCGCCAGGGCGCACTTTCCAAGGGTGGTCATGCCGTCGCTCCTTCCTGGATCGCACCTGAGGGGAGCCAGGGTTCGACCATGAACCGATCCTGATGCGCATCGTAACCCCGGACGTGGGCGACCTGCGTCACGATTCGGCGTCCGTCCACGCGGGCGAGGTGAACGACCAGGTGTACGGCCAGTGTGATTGCCTCCCGGGTGCTCCGGTGCGGGAGCCCGACGTTCGCGGTCAGGACGCAGTGGGCCAGTCGAACCAGCGCCTGCTCGGCGCTGTTCGCGTGGATGGTGGTCAGACTGCCGAGGTGGCCCGTGTTGAGGGCCTGCAGCAGGTCGAACGCTTCCGGGCCACGCACCTCGCCCACCAGGATCCGATCCGGACGATGCCGGAGGGTCGCCCGCACCAGATCGGCAATGGTCACCGCCGGCATGGGCTCTTCCTTCCCGAGGGGGGCCTGCGCCCGACGGGCCTCGAACCGGACAAGGTTGGGCTTGTCGATGAGGATCTCCGACGTCTCCTCGATCAGCACGATGCGGTCCTCGGCGGGAATCGTCTGGGCGACCGCGTTCAACAGGGTCGTCTTCCCGGTCCCGGTGCCGCCGGAGATGAGGATGTTCTGCCGGTCGGCGACCGCCCGACGCAGCATAATGCCCATCCCCTCGGTGAGAGTGCCCACGCGGACCAGGTCGTCCAGCGAGTAGCGATACGTGAACTTCCGCACCGTGAGCGTCGGCCCGTCCACCGCGCAGGGCGGGAACATCGCGGCCACGCGGGAGCCGTCCTCGAGGCGCGCATCGAGGATCGGCTGCCGTTCGGAGATCTCGTCGCCGCACGCACGAGCGATGTTCTTGATGGCCACCGTGAGGTTCCGGATCTCGAGTGCGCGGTCGTCCACCCGTTCGACAGCGCCGTTCCGCTCCACGAATACTCGGCGGCCACCGGCGTTGACCATCACTTCCGTGATGGCTGGGTCGACGAGCAGGTCCTCGATTGGCTGCAGGAACGGCAGGATGCGATCCAGGCTGCTCATAGTGCGCCCGCCTCCAGGTGATCGAAGTAGCTCGTGCTGACGTCAAGGTAGTGCGGCTTCAGGTAGCAGTACTGCGCCGGCAGGGGGTTGATGCCGTCATACGGCAGGACGATCGCCTGGGCGTTCTGGAGCTGCGTGAACACGCGCGGGGCGAAGATGTACTCGTGATGCGGCGCGTAGCTCTTGCTCGCGCTCACTGACTGGCTCCCGGACGTGGGACGCCCGGTCAAGAGCGAGATGTGCGCATCTCGCCCGGACTCGGACACGCTGTAGTGAGCCTTCAGCTTGTCGCGCCGTCCGCACAGCTCCGCGGCGTTCCGCGCGGTGAACTCGTCGCTGGTCGCCAGGAACACTTTGGTGCGGAAGCACTGCAGCAACGTCCGCCAGCTCTCATCCCCGGGCAACGCCGACCGCAGCGAGCTGATGCTCTGGGTGGCCACGATCGGAATCAGACGGGCCTGTCGGGAGAGCGCGAAAGCCCGCTCGTCTCCGGTCGGGTCCGTCTCACCCACGGTGGCGAACGCGTGGTACTCGTCGCAGACGAACAGCAGGTCCCGCCAGACGCGTTCGGGGTGCGCAGCAATCTGCGGGATCCGTTGCAGGATGGCGCGCTGGAAATCCAGCTTCAGCATCACGCCGAGCATGCGGGCCAGGCCGGGGTTGAGGCCCACCGGGAAGTTCAAGGCAAGCACACGTCCCGACTCCAGCAGCGATTCGAGCGGCGGAAGTGGTCGTGGGTCTCCCGGCTTCGGGTCCTCGAGATATGCACTCTTGGGCGGGCAGAACGCGCGATGCACGGCAGGGTTGTCGTCGAACAGCGACAGAAATACGACGACGCCCTCGACGATTGAGGAGCGGAGCCGGTTATCGAGCTTGCTCCACCCGGACACGTACCATCGCTGCACGGCCTCGAGTTGGTGCTTCCGGGCGACCCACCCGGCGCCGCGCGGCTTCCGGACCTCGTACGTCACGTTCCTGGCGTCGAGGAAGGTCTCAAGCGCAGCCTCGTACGGGTGCGCCATGTGGTGCTCGTCCTCGACGAACCAGTGCGTGAACGGCTTCTGGACGCAGTGCGCCCGGTGTTCCTCCGTTCTGATGACGATCGCATCCGGCGGGTTGTCCAGCGTCGGCTTGATTCGGCGGATGTCCTTGTCGATAGGCGCGTCTTCCAGGATGTAGCGATACACCTCCGACAAGGTGGTGTAGCCGTCCGTGATGCGCCGAAGCAGGATCACGAACTTGAGCAGGTCGGTGTACGCCTGCTGCCAGAACGGTTCCTTGGACCTGCCAAACAGGTTGTTCAGAAGGGTCGCTACGGCATACGCCACGGCGTATGCGTCCAGCTCGTTGTGGAGCGGGTTGTAGCAGACGCCGCCGTCGAGCCCGATCTCGACGTAGTCCGAGCCCCGACCGCTCCTGTCGAGGATGGACTTTACCTGGCCGCAGAAGTCCCCCTTCACCTCCAGCACGAGACCGCCCATCTTTCGGGCTTCGTCCTTGGCTCGCCAGTCGAGGAGCTGCTGCACGTAGGGGTACATGCACGCGGACGTCTTCCCGGTCCCGACGGCGCCCAGCACCATGATGCCGGTGTAGAGCCCCCGCTGCGGGATCTCCAGCCACTGCGGTGCCGGCGCCCGTCCGGGCGTCGTGTGGAAGTGCGTCTCGCCCAGAACGAGGCTCAGCTTTGCGCGGTCCTCGGGACGCTGATACGGCGGGAGCGCACGAACCGCCATGCTGGGCGCGCGGCGGTACACGACGATGGCCACGAGCGACATCAGGAACGACGCGGCGAAGTACGGGGTGATGAACCAGAGGGTGCGGTAGCCGTAGGACAGCGCTCGATACACGTGCGGCGCCCGCTCCCAGATCAGCCCCAGGAACACGTCGTCCCACGCCATCGGGTATGTCTGCACGCCCCAGAGCCCGGCCGCCGCCGCGAGCGTCAACGCAACCAGCGAGCGTGCTTCCACCAGCATGCGGATCATGGCAGGCGACTCCCTCAGCGAGTGGCCGCAACGGTCGCTGGCGAGGCAGGTGCGGCAGACACCTGGCGGTGCGCGCGCGGTCCGCTACCTGCGCGCCGTTCGTGTGGACGGGTGCCAGGCACGAACGAGCCCTGATTGGTGGCCCGCCACTGGACATACTCCTTGTCCCGGGCGAGCACGGTGTCGATCAACTGATTGAGGACGTACTCGACAGATTCGCCGAGGAAGTGCGCGTACGCATACAGCGTCTCGTTGTTCTCGCGATCGAGGCGCGTCCGGTGTCTCACGAGCTGCTTGCCGCGCGTGCGGGGCTTAATCAATGGCATGGTCCCTCCCTGTGCTGACGGTGGCGACGACGGTCGTGACGGTCTCGAGGCGCGGCGCGCGACGAGCGGGCGGCCAGTTCCTGGCCTCGCGCGGTGCCACAGCGGCGACGCGCGCGCGGGCCGTGTCTTTCGTGACAATCCGTGCTGGCGGTCGGGGCGTGAGGGACCCCCCTTGTGGCGGCCGGGGCCGCGATGGGGGGCACCGGTAGGGGGGTCGCTCACGCCCCGATTACTCCGCCCCCTACTTGTCCCGCGCAGCGGTCTGTCCTGCGCGCGGCAAAGAACGCCGCGCCTCCCTCGCCTCTCCAACTCCCTCTGTATCAGCGTGATGGCGCCATCGCTGCCGCGCCTTATGGGCCACTGCTGCTCCACCATCCCGTACCGTTCTCCTGATCTCGTGGGGGCCGAGTTCTTCGAATCGAGTCGGCCCCCCTTCCAAAGGGCATCCCGAAGTCACGCCGAGCCAACCATGGGGGAGAGATGCTGGTAAGACCGCGTCAGCACCTGGCTCCGGACTCGGCCGCTACGACGCGAGAGTGCGTCGTCCAGGATGTGCGACACCGTCGCATGCACATGGGCGTCGCCCTCCTTCTTCCAGAGTCGATAGAGCGCACGAAAGCGCGGCGCGTGAAAGCGACGCGCCGACTCACGAAACCGCTCGACGTCCTCGGCTCCGCTGCCGCCGTCCACCTGCCGCCGCTGCTTGAAGTACCAGTGCAGGTCCTCCATGTCGCCGAGACGAAGAGGCATGGCCATTTCCTGATGAGCCGCCGCCTCGAAGACAGACGCCACCTTGTAGAGCGGCTTCGGCACGAGCAGACGCACCTCCCATTCAGGGAGCGCCCTGAGTAGCTCGGCATGCCGATTCACGAAGGCCCGGAAGTCCACGGGCGCAGACCGGTCCACAAGGTAAAGGAACACGTGGCCGATGCCGTCCGCCGCCACACCGATCGGCAGCTTCTCTGGGAAGTACCGGACGGTCACGCGCGGCGGCGTCCCGAACGAGACGGCAGGTAGTTCGCTCGGCCTGAGCAGCCTAGTCTTGAGGAAGTAGTCCACCTTTTCATGCTCCGTCCCGAGCCAGCGGAGGTCCGGCTCGGAGAGCACGGCGTCGAGCACCATCAGCCGCTCGACAGCGCGAGCCAGGGTCACGGGCTTTCGGTTCCGATTGTCCGTTTCGCCGATGGCGCTGTACAGCCGCTTGCCATAGACATGGAAGATGCGGGCGCGTCGGTGCGCCTGATAAGGCTTCGCCAGACGACGGGTCACCAGGGAAGAGAAGAAGTCCCGCGTCTTCTGCCCGTGCACGAGCCGGGCATGAGCGCTGTATTGGCGGAGCACGCAGACGCCCGAATGCAGCATCACTGTCACGAGGAATTGGGCCTGTCGAGTCGTGAACCCTTCATCTTTCACGGCTTCCAACCGCTCCTGCGGCGTCATGGCAGCAGTTCCTCGGCAAGACGCGGGTCGATGCTGCGACCGCTCCGTCCCGAGCCGCCCGGTCCACCCACTCTGGCTCCGACCGCCCGGTATCGCGTGAAGCCGGACTGTGCCTTGGCGGCGGCGTGCGCCCCCCGGTAGTGCGGCGTGACAATCTCCAGATCCTCCACGCAGTGCCGACCGTCCCGGTCTTCGTATTCAAGTCGTGCGTCGGGGAACTCCACGTGACCGTCGTGACACGGCAATTCGTGCTCACGCGCCCACTGCGCAATGGCTTCCCGGTCGCGTTCTGGCGTGCCGTCGCCATCGCGGTGGCCCCGATTGCGGCGCTGAAGAAAGCGCTGATACTCGGACTTGAGTTCCACCTCCAGCACGACGCGCCGCACCCGCGCGCCACGCTCGGAGAGACGCTCCTCGGCCCTGAGGTACGCCGCGTGGATGCGCGCATCGTGCGCCAGCTCTCTGGGTCGGTTGATGCCGGCGTAGAACGTCTGCCGCGCCTCGTCCGGTTCGGAGGGCCGGCGGCGAGTCTCCAACAGCTCCCGGCCCTGGTCGGTGAGCGTCACGAGCTGCGTGCGAGTACGTCCCACCATGTAGGGCATGGTCTTGATGAGGCCCCGTTCGCGAAGCCGCTCCAACTCGCGCGCCGGTCGCCTCCCAGCGCCTGACTCCAGGTGGCGCAGCTCGTTGGCAGGCACGACCCGAAAGGCTCCCACGCGCGCCACGGTGCGAACGTCATCGCCGGTGAGCCGGTACTCCTGCTCGTTGACTCGAATTCGTTCGCGGGCCGCGCTTCTAGGCACGTCGAGGCCGCGCGTGAAGGTATCGCGCGAGTCCGCGGACGATGCCTCGGTGAATTCCAACTGCGGCGTGCCACTGCCGCCACGGCCGATGTCCGGCCGCTCGCGATCCATATCGCGCGGATCAACATCTCGCCACATCCGGGCCTCCTACGATTTCAGGTACGACCGCACGTCATCGAGCACGGCATCGTCGGTCGCGAGCTGGCGGTCGATGTGCAGCAGCTTGCGTCCGGTGTCGCGCAGGAAGAACCAGCGGGCTACGCTGTAGTAGGTCGCAGTCAGGTCCAGGAAGAGAATCAGAATGGCCCCGCCAATCAGGGCCGCATGTTCACGAAACAGAAGGGCTTTATACGGTGCCAGGAAGCGCAGCTCGCCGGCGATCCAGCCGACCAGCAGGAACACAGTCACGGCGGCGAGGAAGGCTGCGTTGGCCATCATCGCCGGCTTTCCTCGAACGCTTGGTCCACTCGGAAATACGCGATCTGCAGACCAAGCGGATTCACGCGCACGAACTCGTTCGGCACGTGGTCCCGGAGCGCGAAATCGACCTGCGCGACGAACGTCTCGCGTAGGCGCTCAGTGCGCGTCCCAGGGGAGTAGTACACCTTCTGGAATGAGACGGCCGCTTTGTAGGGCGGCTTGGCCAGCTCGCTCAGGCTGACGTTCTGTACGAGCACCTCGACCTCGTCGGACGACGAGTTCGTGACGAATGATTCGATCGTGCGGCTCTGGTCATTCTGGGCGATGGTGGCGTCGGCCAGGCCGGGCTCGAGGAAGAACAGCGAGTCCGGATATTCGCGCTGAACAGTCGACCGGATCCGGCTGAAGTGCTTCACGACGAACTGCGTAAGGAAGTACCGGAGCTCCGGTGCCTGAGGCTGATATTTGCTGGCGTCGTACTGAACGGCTTCCGCCCGCCCGACCTCGTCGATGCGGACGACGAGCGGCTTGACCTCCGCGAACCTGGACGCCGTGTGGAAGTTCAGGCCGACCAGGGCGAGGGCGACGAGAGAGACGAGTACCAAAGCGATCTTCAGGTAGGTGTTCATCACCAGCGCGGAGCCGTACAGCTCCACGAACTGGCGTCGCGCGCTCTCCATCGTCTTTGGATTGACGTCGCCAATGACACCGGCCACGGCACCCTCCTACTTCAGGAACTGGCCTTCGAACAGCTTCCAGGCGATCCAGCCCAGGCCCGTCACCATCCCCAGAAGCAGGGCGATGCCGAACGCCTTCCAGTACCAGCCGGGCAGGTCCGCCCACGCCAGTAGTTCCGGTTCGCGAACACGGTTCGGATTTGGGAGTCGCCTGGCCATGACTTGCCTCCGTCAATGCCTCATGAAGCGGCTGAGGCCGGGGAACCACGCCTGACCGCCCTGGCCTGAGAAGATCGAGGTCGTGAGCGACGGCACCAGCACGATGCCGGTGCAGAAGGTAATCACGACCGCCACCGCCTGCAGGGCGTACACCCCGTATTCTGCCTCTGTGATCGTGGGCGGCAACATGGTGACGTAGCGGAAGACGAATCGCTCGAACACCATCAGAAAGGCGACCGCCACAACCGGAATGAACGAGTACTGGATGAACGCCTTGAACCAGCCCCAGAACAACCAGTCGAGCTTGGGTACGATGAAGAACGGCACGAACAGGGGCCCGACGAGCGCGCAGACGGCGCTGGCGATGAGGCCGAAGGCGATCACCGCCAGCGACAGGGCCTTGGCGACGGCGATGAGAAACAGCACTGACCAGTAGATGAGGTTGGCCAGAATGGCGAGGGCGCCGGGCTGGACAAAGCGATCCGACAGGTCATCGAAGTGCTGGTAGATGTTGTCGAAAGCGCGCGCCTCGAGAATCGATTGAAGGTAGAACGCCTGGTCGGTGACCAGGTTGCTGAACGACACGCCAATGCCTGGGATCGGCGCCTCGTAGAAAGCGATCATCGCGTAGCCGAACGACACGAAGAGCAGCAACTTGGCAAAGTCGAACATCGCCTCGCCCAGACCGTCGCGGGAGAACATCATCTGGATGCCCTGCCATGCGATCAGCACCGTAGCGAGCGAGGTGAACAACCGGAATCCGAGCCGGAGGAACTCCGGTTCATGGGTGAGCAGCAGGCTCGCGATGGCTTGCTGAATTGTCGGGAGCAGGTTGAGTTGCATGGTCCCTCGCTACGGCTGCCGCCAGGTCCGCAAAGCGTCTCCTGAGCCAGCGACGAAGGCCGCGTCGACGGCCGCCTTGTCGCGCCACGTCACGAGCTGCGCGTTCATGGCTGCCGCATCGGCGTCCCGCAGTTGCTTGGTGTCCAGGAGCAGTTGCTCGAGCACGCCGGCCAGGAGCTGAATCCGCGCCTGGCGCTGTCGGGCACCGAGCAAGGACGCGCCGCTGATCTTGTCCAAGACGGCGGTGGTGCTCTGTTCCTGCGACGGGTCGACGACGTCCTGCTCCAGGGCGTCAATCGCGTCGATCTCGAGCCGCCGCCCACCGTTTCTCAGCTGCCCCGTCCCATTGGTGCCGGCGATGACTACGGCGTCGGCCAGGTCGACAGTCGCTAACCGAGCGGCCATGGCGCGCCGAGCGGCGGGAGGCAGCTGCGCCAGCCGTGCCGATTGCGCCAGTCGTTCCACCAGCGACAGGTACGCCGTACCGGACCGGTCGCCGAAGTTCAGCGCATCGAGGTAGCTCTGCACGAATGGGAAGTCGGCACTGCCATGGACGCGCCACCGGGGGACATCGGTCAAGGCGAACCGCCGAAGGTTGGTCAGGGCGCTCAGCCGACGGGCCATCGCTAGGAACTTCTCGCGCTGCTGGCCCTGGAGCTGCTCCAGCAACTGCGTGAGCGCCGCAGTCGCCCGATTCCTGGCGGTCGTGGCCGCATCGAACACGGCCCACTGCGCGGCTGCCGGCCGAGCGCCGATCGCGGCCACCGTCAGGGCGAGCAAGCCGATCCGCACGCTTCGTCGAGTCAAGGCATTCATGGTCCGCCTCCTACGGTTGGCGCCAGGTGCGCAGGGCGTCGCCCATGCCGTTACGGAACGCATGATTCGCCGCTTCGCCATCGCGCCACGTCACGAGCTGCATGTTGATTGCAGATGCCTCGTTGTCACGGAGTCGCTTGCTGCGCGCGAGCAGCTGCTCGAGGGCGTGGGACAGCAGTTGATTCGCCGTCATGTCCTGGCGTCGTCCGAGCAGCTCTCCCGCGGCGATCTTGTCCAGGATCGCCGTCATCTCGTGGTACGAGCTGGTCGGGCTGAGGACATCCGCCTCGAGCGCCTGCACGGCGCGCTGAAGCTGGTCCGCGTAGGTCCGGGTGATACCAACCTGGTGTCCGCCCATGATCGCGACGGTGTCCGCGATCTCGACGTTGCCGTACTGGCGCTCAAAGGCCCGCCGAGCAGCCCCGGTCAACCGACTTGCCGGGCCAGGTCGTTCGAGCGGCAGCGCGGTCGACCAGTAGGCGGTTCCCATTGGATCACCGCCGTTGAGTCCCGCGATCCACGGCGCGCCATAGAGGAATTGCCCCGGGTTGTGACCTGTGAGCGCTATTGGCGGCGTGCGGTATCGGTCCATAGCCCCCAGCCCCTGGGCCATCCTCATGATGGTGATGTACTGCAGCCGCAGTTGTTCCAGGTGCCGCTGGGTCCGCTGGACGATCAGGATCGCCTGCGCCAGGTTGGCATTGTCGATGACGGCGAACTGCGCGCTGGCCGGAGTGGCAACGAGCAACGCGGCAAGGGCGACGGCGAGGAACTTTCGCATGATGTCCTCCAGGGAGTTACCGCATGGTCGCCAGTGCCGACCCGTATGCCGGCAGCTGCAGATCGCTCGTCACGTAGACCTTCACCCGGTGGCCTTCGCGGATGGTGACCGTCGGCAGTCGGTTGAGGAACCGGCTCATCACCTGCAAGCTCGCTTGTGAGGCGCCATCTGCGGCGCCCCCGGCGATGATCACCGTCCGGTCGCCCGCACTTCTCGAAAGGCCAGCCGTCCCGAGCCACTGCGCTAGACCGCTGATCAGGCCGACTGCGCCGGCGGAGCCGAACGTCGACCAGTAGTGCTGGTTCACCTTGTCTCGCAATCCGGCGTCGCCAATCTGATTCAGGCCGAGGAATTGGTCCAGGCGCTGCGTACTGCCGTCTGGCATGACGAGGCGGTGGAAACTGACGGCCAGTCTCGTCTCGCCGAGGGTCTGCACCGGGCGCGTCTCCCCCAGGAGCCGGGCGCCCGCAGGAATGAGGACGTGCTGCCCGTTGTGTGAGTACACCGGGTTCGTCACCAGGCAATTCACGGGAGCCACGCCGCTGCCGTCCAAGCGATTAGTCAGCACCGCGTCGATGACGCTGCCCTCCAGGAGCGGGTGGGTCGGCCCATTGGCGCTGATCGCGGCCGTACGCTCCGGCGTCCGAGGCGTCTCAACCCCCGTTGAGCGGTCCTGGCTCACTCCGGGCTGAGGGACGGGAGGAGGAAGGCCCGCCGACGTCTGCGCCGGCGTGCCTCCTGAGGCCCGCATAACGGCCTGCGCGATCTCGTCCAGAGATGCCTCGCGTGGCGGCGCCGTCGTCGGTGTGGACGCGCTCACGCCACCGGTCGTGTCCGGGCGTTCGCTCTCGGGACGCCGGCTGGACACCACGTTGCTGGCGAAGAGGCTCTCGTACTCGCGTCGCTTGCGGTCCGCCAAGATGGGGTCCTCCGCTGGAGGCCCGCTCGGTGCGTCGTACTGCGGTTGAGGAGCCACCGACGGTGTTGGCGCCTGCGACTCGAGAGCCTGCCGCGCTTCCATGGCACGCAGCCGGTCTTGGTAGTCCCGGAGACGGTCAGGGTTCGGCGTGGCTGGCGTCGTGCTCATCGCCGTCGATGCGACGGGTGACTCCGGTTGGCCTGTCAGCAGGATGATCAGCACGATGCCCGCCGCCAGCCCCACCATCAGCCAGGTTTGGAACCCGCGCGGCACCACTCCGCGCGGGACCGGCCGGCGGTCCGTGACCGGCGTGACGCCGGATGTGCCGGTCTCTTCGGCCATAGGTCACCGTCCCTGCTGCTCGAAGTTGAGTCGCTGGGAACCGAGCACGAGATACCCGCGGTCAAGCACCTTCGGCACGACGTAGGTGCCCTCGCGGACCTGGAAGTTGAGGAGCGCCGGCTTGCCGTCCTTGACCTCGTAGAGCGCCGGCAGTTCCGTCGCGTCAGACTTCAGATACGTGAACTGGCCGTCGTGCCACAGCGACCTGACGAGAAACGGCTTCTCGTACTTGACCGGCGCATACGGGAACTGCAGTCGGGATGGGTAGTCCTGGCGGAAGCCCGCCAGGGACTCGCCCGCCTTGTGCTCCGCCTCTTTCAGCGCGGCCCGCGCCTCCGCGAGCTGCAGCTGCAGGGTCTCGACCTCTGCAGCGGTGTAGTACTTCGGCTTGCCAGCCGGCCCCGCATCTCCACCCTCCACGTACACCTTCAGGTCTGGCGGTGTGGTCTTCTCGGTCAGCATGAAGGAGTAGATCGCGCCACTCCGAGTCACGAGATTCAGGTTCGTGGCGGCGCCCTCCTTGGCAGGCTTCACGTGGGCGATGTTGTGCGTTGAACTGATGATCCAGAAGTCCTTGTCGCCACAGATCACGTCGAGGATCTCCTCGCCGTCCGGCAGCACAATCATCGTGGTGTAGCGCAGGCGCGTCTGAAGCGGGATGACTCCCCGCTCGGTGGCGGCCACCTCGCGCACGCCGGTCTGGGCGTCGGCGGGTTTGACGGGTCCGATCAGGGTGAGCACCAGCAGCGATGCTCCGGCGGCACGTCCACGCATCTCACACCTCCTTCTTACGCCGACGCCGCGAGTCGGTCGAGTCCGGCCTCGAAGCCGTGTTCCTTGAACACCGCGGCCACGCGGTCGTTGTCGATCGGCGTGTTCGTGTAGATCCAGTAGCTCTTCGGGTCTACAGAGAGCGTCAGCACTTTCGTCAGGTGCGGGCGCTTCAGTAGCAGTTGCCCTCGCGGCGCCAGTCCGGCCAATAGGTCCAGCTCCATGTCGTTCAGCTGGAAGAGATCGCCGTACTTCACGCGGTCGAGTGCAGGGTTGGCCAGGAACAGCTTCGTGGGACAGCTCTCGACGACCGTGCGGAGTAGGTCTACGGAAGCGAAGTCCTCGACGGTCTGGGTGGCGAGCAGCATGGCAGCATTCCGCTTGCGCCAGGTCTTGAGCGCCTCCTGCACATAGGCCCGCAACGTCGGGTTTTGGATGAAGCGCCAGGCTTCGTCCATCACGCAGAGCTTGAGCGTTGCCGCCTGCTCCCCGGTGTGCACGCGTTCGTTCACCCGGTGCAGGATGTAGAACAGCAGAGGCTCGATGAGAGACGGAAACGCCCGCATCGCTTCGAAGTCGAACACCTGCAATCGGTCGAACGTTAGCGTGTCCTCGACGTGGTCGAATAGTTCCGCGTAGCGACCGCCCTCCACCCACTTCTGGAGGCGTGCGGCGAGACCCCGGGGCAGCAGGTTCGCCACCGTGAACAAGCGCCGCTGACCCCGCTGCAGGGCGTACACATTCTCGACAGCTTCGTAGACTTCGCGATCCTCGGCCTCGCTCAGCCGGTACCCGTCCTCGCCCTCAAGGAGCACGCGAACGAAGGCGTGCAGGAAGTGCAGGTGCTCTGGCGTCTGCTCGAGCGCGAACGGGTTGATCGTGACCTCGCGCTGCCGCAGCCCGAGTTCGAGGTATCGCCCGTGCAGCAGGGCCGCCAGCTTCCGGTAGCTGTGCCCCAGGTCCAGGACGATCGTGAACGGGTCGTACTGTTGCGCGCTGGTCGTCAAGAAGTTCAAGAGGAAGCTCTTGCCACTGCCAGTTGCTCCGAGCACCAAAGTGTGGCCGACGTCCTGGACGTGCAGGTGGAGATCGAAGGGGGTGTGGTGCGGCGTCTCCAGGACAGCCAAGGGCGCACGCAGCAGTCCGGAGTCCACGGTGCCTGGATCGACCGTGAAGAGCAGGCTCAAGTCGGCGACGTGCGTTTCCAGGAGCGCTACGCGACGCAAGTTGTGCGCACCGTTGCCAGGCACGATGCTCAGCCAGGCATTGAGGAGGTTGTAGGTCTCGTCGTAGAAGGCCCCGTCGTGCACAGCGAGGGTCTTGGCGGCGTCGGCGGCGTGCTGCTGGAGCACGCGCCGGTCCTCGTGATGAAGGACGAGCGTCAGCGAACACTGGCCGAACGTGTGGCCGTTGACTTCGATCTCCGTCAAGGCGTCGCCGAGCTGCTTCACCGTCGCAGAAGCGGACTCGTCAACGAGCATCTCCTCCGGCTTGGCGTCCGGCGTGATGTAGTTCACCAGAGACACCCGCTGGTTGAAGAAGTGACGCCGACGTGTCTGGATGTCGCGTCGCATGCGGTCCTGAGGCACCCGCTGCCACTCGAGGCAGGCGATGAACTCTCCAGGGACGGAGAACAGGTCGCCGAGCAGGTGAGCGAAGGTCTGGCTCGGGGGCTCCTTCATCGTCAAGACCTTGACGGCCTGACGTCCGACCAGAAGATGATCGCGATGGCACTCGACGGCCGAGTCTCCGATGAAGTAGTCGACGTGGATCTCCGGCGTGTTTGCCACCGTGGCGTCGATCACTTCCGCGTCGTAGTTCACGAGCCGGCGTAGCAGGCGGAATGTCCCAGCGCGGTTCAGCCGTTCGAGGCCACCCCCAGCGAGTTGCGCCTCGAACGTGCCGGCCTTGTGCAGAAGCGCGTCCACGGCCGAGGTGAGCTCTGCATCGACAACCTGAAGTGTGTGAGCTGTCGAGAGCCAGGAGCGCAGCGCGTGCTTCGGATGCCGAAAGATGTGCGCCAGCGACGTGGCCGTCTTGCCGTGGCGAGAGGGCTCGTGCACCAGCACTAGGAAGGGGTCGAGGCGGCAGAGTGTCGTCCGGCGCTCATTGAGATACGCCGCCCGTCGACTGGCCGCCTCCTGGGCGATCGGTTCCGGGCAGGATGGCGCCACGAACCTGTCCGCGAAGCGCTTGACCAGGTACTGGTAGACACGCGTCCGCTCGTCCAACACACGTAACGCGGCTTCCATGCGGTGAGCCACGGCACGGCGCTCGGCGTGCGTGAGGCCGTCGATGTCGACGCCGCGCACCGCATACGCGAGGCCGACATCGCCGCCCTTCGTCAGGAAAATGCCGTCCTGGACGAAGCCCCACGGCGCCAGTAGTGTGTTCACGCCACCGGCATCGGTGTAGTCGCGCACGATGCGGGAGAGCTTCACCACGAGCGCACCTCCACGTCGAACCGTTCGTGCTTGCCCGGGTCGTAGCGGCGCCGGGCCCTCGATGAGGCCAACAGGATCTGAAGCATCTGCGGGTCCCGCACCGTGGCCCACCGGGCGAACCCGTACAGTCCCCCGAAGATGAGGAGACCGGCGAGGAACGAGTAGAACAGGTTGAACGCCGCCGCTCCCATCAGCAGCGCCAGGAAGAACAGGCGCCGGTCTACGCCGCACACGGTGAGCGGACGGTGAAGGGCCTTGTGGACCGGTCGGTACGTCGGGAGTTCGCGCATGGTGTTTGGCCCGTCGCTAGAAGAGCCAAGTCAGGAACTGGCCGGCGAACAGCGCCAGACCGCCGCCGAACACAATCCCGGAGATCTGCCGCTTGGCGCCCTGCTCGCCGAACATGAAGAACAGGCCGCCGATGACGATCGCGACAAGTGCGAGCGACCGGGCCAGTGGTCCCGTGAACGTCCGCTCGAGGTTGAACGCGGCGCGCTCCCATGGTGATTGCTGTGCGAACGCCGCTCGGGGGAGCGCCAAAAGCACGAACGTCAGAATGATGAGCTGGGCGCTGCGGGCGAATCTGACCGCAGGGATGCGGGAGAGGCCGGCACGGGCTGCGACAACGCGCTGCATGGGTCACCTTCCTCATTGACAATCGCCGGTGCGTCCGGCGAAGATGCGCCTCAGTGAGTGCATCAGGACACGCCAGCTTGATGCCGCCTCGCTGCTACGTTCTGAATCACGTCGTGTTCTGATTCGCGCTCTCCTCCTAAGAACGCAGATCCGGACCGAAACCTTACAGCGCTGTTTCTCCTCCCTTCCGGCGGCTTGATCACTGGCGTCGTTCCCTCAACCGGTGAGTGCAATGCTCACCAAGAACGCGGGGGATCGTATGGAGCAGCTGCGGAACGTCACGTTGCTCGACGAGGACGGCAATCCGGTCGACGACCGGATCGCGGAGACACTGCGCAGGCTGGAACCCAAGTTCCGGCGACAGTTCCCGAACATACAGGACGATGTGGCCGCGACCCTTGTCGGGGAGGCGGCCAGCAGGGTGGCCAGGCACGTGCGCGTGTGCGGGCCACTCGACAAGCCTTTCGGCTTCGCGTGGAAGGTGCTCAAGAACCTCGGGCTGTCGGCGCTCCGTGGGCGATCGATCGAGCTTCACCTGAAGCGGGCCGTCGGCAAGGACGGCGACGACCTGGTTTCCATGCTCCGGGCGTTCGATAACTCCGCCGGCCAGATCGAGGACCACATCTTCATGCAGGAGGCGCAGCAGTACCTCACGCAGGTACAGCGGAGAGTCTGGGTGCTCAAATGCCTCGGACACACGAGCGAGGAGGCGGCGGCACTCCTCGGCTGCTCGGTCGGGGCCATCGATGTCACCTTCACGCGTGTGAAGAAAAAGATGAGGAAGCTGGCAGGCATTCCGGAGTAGAACTGACCGTACTGCGGGGCAGCGACGGCTGCGGCCCCACGGTCTGTCGACAGCGCAGCCCTCGAGACCAGCGATGAACAGTCACGACCAGCGCCCGGGCGCGCCCGAGTACGAAGTCGATGACGAAATGGACCTGTTGCTCGGTCGCGGGTTTCCGAACCCGACTCGGGAGGGCTGTCCCACAGTCGACGTGGTCAAGGCGCTTTCGCGAAAGGGGCGGCCGAGCACGGATCCGGGATACGAGCACCTCGCCCAGTGCTCGCCGTGCTACCGGGAGTTCAGAGGGTTTCAGCAGGCGGACCGCAGGGCACATGCCGCCGCGCGCGCTCGCCGACGCTGGGTTCTGGCTGCGGCGGCTGCGGTCACCATCGCAGTCGGCGGAACGTGGCTGGTGCTCAGACGTGACAGCCCACGCGGCGTGACTTCATCGACCGCAGTCGGCGAAGCTCAGACAGCGCGGCTGGACCTCAGACCATTCGCGGTGACGCGGGGTGGCGACCCGCGGCCCACGCCGGATCCGTTGGTGCTGCCGCGAGGGCACGTGCGCGCGACGATTCTACTGCCGGTTGGCGCAGAGCCTGGCCTCTACGAGCTGCGGGTGCTGGATGAAGAACTGTCCGTCCGCGCGACCGCCTCGGGCGAGGCGACCATTCGCGACTACGTCACCACGATCGTCGCGGACTTGGACGTCTCAGCGCTTCCGCCAGCTGCGTACCAGCTAGGGGTTCGACGAGCAGACAGCGAGTGGCAGTTCTTCCCAACGGTGGTTCGCTGATAGTCGCCAGATTGATCGCGCAGGCGTGGCAACGCTCACAATGGGCTTCTGAACCACGCCACCCCTTCACTGCCCTGAATCCTCTTGAATCGGCCCGACTCCCCTTGCTTAGCGATGTTCTTGAAGTCTACCGCTCGCGCTCCTGCGGCTCATGCCGCATGTTGTCCTGCGACCACAACGCGCCGGCCCTCACCATTACGCCATCGGCGCCGATGTACAGGCCCTCCTGCTGCGCGACCCCATCGCCCTCTACGGTGAAGCGTTCCGCAGCCGGAGGCTTCTTCTCCTTGACGGTCTGTTCCAGCAGGCCGACGGCGACATCGACTTCAGGCAGATCTGCGACCAGGAAGTTCCGCCCGCGCACCGTCTCGCGCCGCATACTCGGCGCTGTCGCCAGCCACTCCCGGTACGGCCGGTAGTAGCCCTCATAGAAGCGCACCCGCTCAAGCGGCAGATCGATCCGGCGCTCTCGCTCACGCGGCTCGTCCGGATCGCGTAGCGCGCATTGCAGAAGTCCACCTCCGAAATGCGCTTGCAACGCGACGCGTAGCACGACCGGTTCGCCCTTCACAGTCGCCAGCGTCTCGACTTGTTCCTTGGCCTTGAGCATCGCCCCGGCGGAGAAGCCGTGCGTCCGGCCCTTCGACTCGACGGCGATCCACTGTCCCGCCGCGTTCTGCCCGACAAGATCCGGCCTCATCGCACCGCCCGGAATCTGTAGCTCCTGTCGATACACGTCAACATGCATCAGCCATGGCACGTTGAGCAGGCGGTCCGACAGCAACTTCGCCGCCGCCAGGCCCATGAAGTAGGAAACCGCCCCCTTCTCAGAAGGATCGAGCCCTTGGTACGCCGCGGAACGCGCCAGGTGCCCGGAGTGCGTTTCGCGCAGATTGGCAAACAGGATCGCGGCCCGGTAGACGATCTCGAACGCCGAGAATGGCCCGTGCCGCACTATGTGCATCAACTCAGCCCGTCCCACCGAGACTGCTGCCCACACCAGCTCTGACCAGGTGAACTCGAGCGCCTGTGCGCCGCTCAACGCGGCGCCGTACGACGCCGGAAATTCTGACGCTTCATAGTCCATCCGCGGCATGTCGGTGCATACTAACCTGGGCGCCGTGAATCCCCGGCACCTCCCAAGGCCGCAAGTCCTCAGCAGGCGACCTCACCTTCAACCGTCCCTGTCTGTACGTGCGTCGGCAGATCGTCGGCTGAATGCGCCGGACAAACGGCCTGACGCTACGCTGTGGGCCTGGCGAGCGAGCGAACAGTCATTGTGGGAGGGTGATCGATGTCGACATCAGGCGTTGGCGAAGTGTATCGAGACATTCTCCAGTGGGGGATGATGCTCCCTCGATGGCAGCAGGAACTCCTCCGGCGCGTGCTACCTGAGCGCGACCTATCGCAGGCGGAGATCGAAGAACTCGCTGCCTCGGCAGTGTCAGAGAGCGAGCAGCAACCCTCGCCCTACACCACGTTGTCTGAAGCCGACCTTCCCTCGACGGCTTCAACCGAAGCAGCCAAGACACTGGTCAGCTTGAGCGCTGTTCGCAGTGTCAACGCTTTACGGTCTGATCAGTGCCTGCAGTTCGGGCCTCAGCTCACTGTGATTTACGGCGACAACGGCTCGGGCAAATCTGGGTATGCCCGCGTGCTGAAGAAGGTGTACCGAGCTCGCGTGGTGGAAGACATCCTGTCGAATCTCAGCTCTGAGCAGCGGCCTCCCGATCCGTGCGGCGCGACCTTTGCCGTGAAGGAAGCCGAGGGGCCGGAAACACCGATCGCGTGGGTCGACGGAACACCGGCTGCCAATGTTGGAAGGTTCGCGGTGCTCGACACCGCCTGCGCCGGCACCTACATCAGCGGGGGCGCGCTCGCGGTAGGCCCGTCCGGCATCGATGTGCCACGGCGATTCACTGAGGAGCTTGATCGCGTCAAAAGCCACGTTGCGAGCCGGATGAGGGCAGCCGCGCCCAATAAGTCTGCTCTTCAGCGTCTCGAGAACGACACTAGCGCCGGGCGGTTCATCAAGAGTCTGTCTTCTTCAACCACTGATGGTCTCGTTGCCGAGTTCGCGACCTGGACTGAGCAGAGTGCCATCGACTTGGCGGAGTGTGAGGCGGCGATCTTGGCCGCCACACTGCAGACGCCGTCGGCACGTCGTGCGCAGGTGAAGAGCAGGCTCCAGGCATTGGAATCGATTCACGCCCGATTGACGTCCTGCAAGAATGCCGTTGCGGAGGACGCCCTCGAAGCCGCCAACGTAGCGGCGGCGACGCTCGACAACGCATCCGCGGCGGTTCAAGCAGTGCAGGCGCTTCATGATGACCAGGCGCGCGCCGACTTTGTGCAGGGCAGGCCGTGGCTTGAGCTGCTCACGGCAGCCACGCGTTACACAGACTCCTTGCACAGTCAGGCTGCCTCGCGCGGACCGATGTCTCTCGAAGACAGGTGCGTTCTCTGCTGGCAACCGCTCACTACTGAGGCCCAGAGTCGACTGCAGCGTTTCAAGGAGCACCTCGAGGGAACCGCCGTTAAGGAGCAGACGCTCGCCGCAAGGGGCGTCGAAGCGCGTCTTGCGACACTTCGTGGGATTGCGACTTCCCTCGCGCCCGAGGACGCGGCGATCCTGGAGGGTCATGCGGTTGTACGGTCGACAGTCGACGCGTTCCTACGTACCGTGAAGGACCGGCGCGACGGGATGGTCGCTCTGTTGTCAACAAGGACCACGCCGCCGGACTTTCCCGCCTTTGAGACCGGCGCGCTCGATGCCGTCAAGGTGCTCTGCGAGTCTGCTAAGCGCGAGCTGTCCTCGTTGCCAGCGACCGATGCCGACGCCGACGTGCAGTTGAAGAACCTCGAGCGGACTGCCCTCGAGCTGAGGACGAGAAAGGCCGTTGCTGAATCGATCGAAGCAGTCCGCGCGTTCATCGCAACGACTCGGGAACGTCAGCGCCTATCCCAAGCCGAGGGGTCGATCAACACTAGAGCCGCGTCGTTGAAGGCCGGCGAACTCCACAAGAAGCACATGACGGCGCGGTACGCTGACCTTGTCAACGAAGAGCTACGCGAACTCGGGTTTCGACGCCGGAGGCCGACGCTCTCTCAGGCGACGAACAAGGGTACCGTGCAGGTGACGCCGCTAGTAAGCGCCGAACTCGCGCACGTTCCAGCAGAGAGGGTGTTCAGCGAGGGCGAGAGGACCGCGATCGCGCTCGCGTGCTTTCTAGCAGAGCTACGCCTCGGGGACGACCCGTCGGGGCTGATTTTCGATGATCCCGTATCCTCGCTCGATCACAACGTCCGTGAGTACGTCGCGCGACGGTTGGTTGCGGCTGCGAAGCATCGCCAGGTCATTGTGTTTACTCACGACCTGGCCTTTCTCGCTGATTTGCGCGAGCAGGCTGAGAAGATACAAGACGTCGACCATCAGTTCCGCACGCTGATTGCAACCGACTACGACGCCGGTTTCGTTGAGAATGAGGAACCATTCGGAGCGCGCAGTGTCGCGAAACGCATCAGGGCGCTCAAACAGCTGCTCGTCAACGTGGAACGAGCAGCGAAGGCCGGAGACATGACCGCCTTCCGGCTTCACAGCAAGGACTTCTACGAGCGGCTTCGGAGCACTTGGGAGCGCTTCATCGAGGAGCGCCTATTCGCAAAGGTCGTCCAGCGTCTGGAGCGCAACATCATTGCCGGAGCCCTGGCGAAAGTCACCTTCACTCCCGAACTCGGCGAGAAGGTGCACGAAGGTTGGCGGCGCTGCTCGAACGCCATCGAGGCCCACGACCACGCTCCCGCCGCTGGTGGGCAAAGCTACTCCGTCGAGGAGATGAAGGCCGATTTCCAGATGTTGCAGGACGTGGACGCCGCCACGCCGCAGCAGTAACGCCGACGCTCTCCGTTGCGGTGTGATCTCGAAGAGACTGGCCACGGGCGTTCTCGCTACAGACGAGGTCGCGTCGTGCGTTCCCATAGGAACGGCCGTTTATTCAGTGTGTCGGACTGTCAGTGAAAGGTCAGAACCGCCTTCATTGCCGGCTCGTACCGCGTTCGGCGCTGATCGAGCGCTCCGATCAGGTCGGCCTGCGCCTGGATGTCGACCAGCGGCAACGGGCGTGTGCCGCGTCGGCCGGAGGTAGCGGTCTTGACTCGTGGCGAACGGCAAAGCCCGTAGCTGGTCGGCCACCAAGCGGAGGCCACTGCGCGGCGAAGCGACCCACGGCATCCTATAGCTCCGGAGTTGCGTCTAGCTCCGGAACCAGTAGAGTGTCGTTATGGCCGGTGCGTCGAAGGTCCGCGACACTTGGCCGGCCAGCGGCGCATGTTATCTCTGTGGCGCCTGTGGGCCGCTCTGTCGCAGCCACATTATTCCCAAGTTCGTGGGCGAATGGCTAAAGGCGTCCAACGCGACGGGGCGCCTGCGTGATTCGGCGGCGCCGAATCGGCTGATCGAGGATCTTCCGTGGCGCTACATGCTCTGCAACGACTGTGAGGAGCGGTTCTCCCGGGTCGAGGCTGAGACGAGGATGCGCATTTTCGTGCCTCTCCACGAGCACGAACAGGTGGCCTTCCGCTACGGACCGGCGTTCGTGCAGTTTGCCGTGTCGGTTCTGTGGCGATGCCTCGTCTTCCTGCGCGTGGAGGGGCGTCTGGGGAAGTTGGGTGACCTTCCGGAGAGCGCCGCTGCCGAAAGGGTGTGGCGCGGGTTTCTTCTTGGCCAAGGCCGGACTGTCGCGCCGCACGATGTGCACGCGTTTCACATGGACGCGCCGCCCCCACAGCCGCACCTGCAAGGTCTGCCGCCCAATCTCGGCCGCTACATGCTCCGCTCGGTCGGCATGTCGGCGCTGCAGCGGGATGATTTTGGCTACGTATTCGTAAAGATCGCCCGTATCAACATCTTCGGTACGGTCGTCTCTGGCAGCCAGCGGAAGCTCTGGAAGAACAGCAAGTTGCACGCCTCTGGCGGTTCCTGGGGAGGAGTGGACGTCGGTACGCCAAGTTGGGTGCCCTCTGTATTCATCGACGGAGCAGAGCTCGGTGAAGCCATGTTCGACGGGCTATCGCCTCAGCAGAAGGGGAAGACCAACGCCAAGCTCTTAGCTGCGGCGCAAGCCGACCCGAAGTCGTTTCGCGAGACCGGCGCAATGCGGGCGCTTCGAACGGATCTCAATAGGGTCGGGAAGAAGGCGTTTCAGAAGCCGTTCGAGTAACTCGATAGAGCGACATTCTTGGCGCTCTTCGGACCCACCCACGCTTGGGGGCGATAACGATGAGATGACAGTCGCGTACGTGGCGCAGGGTAGAGTCATCGGGCCAACGCATCGTGGCGGTCGACGCAGAGCGCGGTCCTTGCCGCTGGTCATCAGGGCGCTCACCCTGAGGACCCGGCAGCGCGCTTAACCCGCTCGGTGTCGAGAACGCCGACTGCGGCCTCAAGCGGCTGGTCCCTGCCCTCCCAGCTCGCAGCGGCAGAGAACGACGCTTCGAGGTCCGGCAAGATCCCGCGCCCTTCGAGATTCGTCCCCTGCCACGTAAAGTAGCGGGCCACCGGCATCACGAGCCGGTAGCCGAAGCCCACCTTGAACGCGCTCGTCGCCACTAGGCGCCCCGCGGTCTTCGTTCCGACCAGCGTCGCCAGCTTGTACTCGGACGCGAACGCGGCAACCATTTCCGCCGCGCTCGCGGAGTGCTCGTTGATGAGCAACGCGGCCCTTCCGTGATACGCCTGAGGGCCAAGGGCTTCGGTGAACACCGCCACCGACCGACCGGCGGTGCCGAACGTCAGCAGCAGCGGCAGAACCTGCCACTTGGACCTGGGAATTCGGTCGAACTGGGGCAGCTGTTCCTTGTCGAATCCCCGCGAGGCGAGTTTGCGGTCGACGCTATACCCCACACCCCTGCGGTCGGGGCAGAGGTGGCTCATCAGGCGAAGGCACCCAATCCCGCCGCCCGTGTTGCCCCGGAGGTCAATCACGAGCCTCTCGGTCGCCAAACCCTTGACGGCGCGACTGATGTCGCGCGCCACGTCCATCCCAAGCACACCGGGGAACATGCTGACGCGCAGGTAGCCGATCCCGTCGGCGAGCCGCCGAGCCGTGACGACTTGCTCCGGCACCACGATGGGCCTGGCCTTCTCTCGCGAACCGGGGATCACCAGCCTGGGCTGCTGAACACTGCCGCCCGGCTTGCGCACGGTCAGCTCGTAGGTTTCGCCCAAGCGGAACGGCGTGGCGGCCGGTGGTTCCAGCTCCTCGCCATTCACGCGGAGAAGCACATCGCCCGTGGCGATGCCACCCGCCGCGGCGACGCCGCCGGGATGGACGTCCTGGAACACCCATCGCGGCCCGTCGTTCGTTTCCACTCTGGTGAGTGTGGCCGCCATGGCGACCCGGCCAGTCGATCGCGGTCGACTCTCATGGAAGAACCCGGTATGACTGGTGCCAAGCGACTTCAGGACCGCGTCGATCGCCGTCTCGAACGCCTCGGACGTTGCGGCTCGGACAGCTGCGGACTCGTGTACCTCCCGGAGTTGCCCCGTGTCGACATCCGCCCCCATGAACTTCGTGTCTATGAGCGACACCACCTTGTTGAACACGGCGCGCCGCTGCGTCTCGGTGAGGGATGTCATCGGTGACCTCCGTTTGCGCCGGCGCCAGTGCCGCGGTCGACGATTCGCTGGGCGGCATCTCCGTAAGCCAGCACTCCGCTCCACAGTTGCGGCGTGGCGGCCGGCCCGAACCGATCGAGCATGGCCAACTTCGCCAGGCGCAGCGCCTCGCCGATGTCTTTGCCCTTCGTCAGATGCCCGTAGAACTGCTTCATCAGGGCCGCGCTGAAGGTGTCATCGACGGACCACAGATTGGCCACCACCGCCTTGGCACCAGCGGCGAGGAAGGGCCGCACCAGGCTGGCAACGCCATCCTGTCCCAATTCCGCGCCTGCGCTCGTGTCGCACGCCGATAGGGTGACGAGCGCGGCGTTGAATCGCAGGTTCAGGACCTCGCGAGCCTGCAAGAGTCCATCGTCTTGCCCGGATGGTTTCAGCAGGACGGCTGATCTGGCTGGGTCCTTTGTGCTGACGATGCCGTGCGCGGCGAAGTGCACGATTCTGAATGACGCCAGTGGCTGCGCCTTGACGGCCGCTTCGGTCGCGTCGGCGTTCACCAGGACTACTGAGTCCTCCACGGCGAAGAGGGCACCGACCTGCCTGGCCTCCTCGGTAGCCAGTGGGAGCTGCGGCAAGCGAGATGCGTCCACGTCGAACACGTTGCCCGCGGTTGTGATCGCCTTCGTGGATGGCTCACTTGCCTCCGAGCGGTCGGGGGATGCGCCGATGGCCAGTACGGATCGCTCGCCGAGGGGTGTGCCTGGGCGTGCCCTCAGCAGAACCAACACCGAGCCGGACGGCGTATAGGAGACGACATGCGTATCGAGCAGTCGGCGACCACGTGTGGCGGGGAGTAGCTCGAACGGCATCCGTTCGAGGCTGCCTTCGATGCTGAGGATCAGCCGCCGGCGGGCAGCCAACTCAGGAATAGCTGACAGAAGCGTGTCCGCCATGCGTTCTGCCGGCTCGGTGATGTTGCGGCCGTCTCGGGCTGCCGATGCAAGCGCGTCGGCTTGGGCCAGGATGGCCGCTCGTCCAGGCAACCGCTTCACTCTAGCCGCCCCCGTCGTGATCAGAAGCCCGAACGAGGCCGGCTCTGAGAGCGCGATTTCGTAGAGCAGTTCGTCGGGACGAAGTGCCGCTTGGATTCTTTCCAGGCCCACGGGATTGCGCGCCGAGCGTTGCGCGCGCGTGAACAGCTCTGTCGAGAGCGGCGCGAGCCGCTCTTCGGCCGCGAAGATCTCGTCGAGCAGCCGTGCCCGTTCATGACGCGCCGTCGCTCGAAGCAGACGAAGCTGGAGCGCGGCGATACGCCGTTCCGCCTCACGCTCGTCAACGGACTGGCGCACCTCAGCCAGCGGACGCGAATACAACAACTCGAGCAGTGACCGAGCCCTGGCGCGTTCGACTGCGGCAAGTAGACCAGCAGGATTCGCGGGCGAGACACTTCCCTCCAACCGTATCCGGGTGGCGACGACTCCATCCATCGCCGACACAATGCGTCCGCGTGCCCACGGACTGCTGGCGTTGGTGAGCAGTCCTTCAAGGATGTCATCGGCCTCCCCGATCAGCGCCGTCGCCGGTCCGCGCTCGCCCCGCGCGAGCCGCAGGTCGGCAAGCTGCGACAGGAGTTGCGGGAGGATGAGGCGCTCGCCCATGCTGCGGGATGCCCGGATGCCCTCGACCAGCGTCGCCTCGGCCTCCGACGCACGGCTCGCCGTCCGGAGGAGTCGAGCCCGCTCGAGTGCGATGCCTGCCAGGATCCGGTTGCCGCCGGCTGCTTTCGCAAGATCCGAAGCGCGAGCTATCGTTTGTAGGGCCGCCGACGTCTGTCCGCTTCCGGCCTCGAGTAACGCGACACGAAGCGTCAGCTCCGCCTGATAGCCCAGCGAGCCCTCGGCGCGGGCAGCATCGAGAGCCCGGGCCAGGAGCGACTGTGCCTCGCTCGCGCGGTCGAGGCGCATCAGCGCGTCTGCTTTGCCGAGATAAGTCATAACTGGCGTCTGCAGCTCTGGGATGCCAGCCGCGACCTTCAGCGCTCGGTCGTAGTAGTCGAGCGCTTGCTCCGGCCGGCGCAGCTCCACGAATCCGTGGCCGAATAGCGTGAGCCAGCGCACGAGGGACGAGGCGTCACCGGACGTCTCGGCGACCTTGAGGGCCTGGCCAAGATTGACGATGGCGGTGTTGGTGTCACCAAGCAGGAACGACGCGAGCCCGAGCTCGGCGCGGGCGCGGTTGACCCAACCGGCGTCAGCGAGCTTCTCGGCAAGGGCAAGTGCCTCGGTCCATGAGCGCCGAGAGAGCGCTGGGTCAAGGTCCGCATCGGTTTCGCCCTTGATGGCCAGCACGCGGAGACGGAGGCGGTCATCGTCCCGGACGACTGGGTCGTCAAGGTAGGCGGCAAGGCGTTCAGAGACGTCGGGAACCGCAAGCCGCGGGAGCTGGCCTCGGAGTTGGTTGACCTCGGCGTAGAGTGCGTTCCGCCGATCGCCACGGGCGATGAATGTATGGCGGGCCTGGCCATACAGCGGCTCCGCCCGGGGCCAGACGCGCAACCAGGCAAGGCGGTCTGCCTCCGCGAGGAGCTTGAAGGGATCGACGAATTGTTGGCTCCAGGCGGGGACGACAGCAGAGCACACCAGCAGCGAGACACTGCTACAGCGCAGGAGTCTGGCGAGGCCACCTCGGGACATGACGTCCTCCTTGCCGCGCGCTGGGGGAAGCTCACTTCTACATCCAACTCGGCTGCCACGCAACCAAAGCGCTGGATTGGTCCAACCCGGACCAAAAGACTTCGACCGACGTATCAGCTCGGCTAGAATCCGAAGCGCCGGCCGCGCTGGCCAACCACTGAGACCGGAATGTCCAACCAGTTCTTTGAGCGGCCGATCGTCAATTCTCCGTACGAATACCCCCGACAGCACTGGGAATTGGACGAAACCGGGCAGCCGACAGGGCTCCTGCTCGATCGCCGGCGCAGGGCCGACTTCGTCACGCCCATCCCGAAGGCGAAGAAGCGTCGCGGAAGCCGCCAGCAGGAACTGGTCCTTGACGAGGGCAAGGGCCTCACGACGAAGAAGCAGGCATACGACCTCACGTCGATCATCAACGAGGTCCGCAGCCAGGTCGATTCGTGGCGGAGCTTGTCGACCAGCCAATGGCAGGTGACCCCCGAAACTGCCCGCCTGCTCGACCATTGGCGGAACTACAAGTTCAGCGGGGTGCGTCCGTTCTTCTGTCAGATCGAGGCGGTGGAAACAGCCATCTGGCTCACGGAAGTCGCGCCCCACCTGGTCGGCGGCAAGCGGCTGCTCGAATACCTCAAGGTCGTCAACAACGAGGCCAACCCCAGCCTGGAACGTCTCGCACTGAAGCTGGCCACTGGCGCTGGCAAGACGACGGTCATGGCGATGCTCATCGCATGGCAGACGCTGAACGCCGTGCGCCGGCCCGGCAGTAAGACGTTCACGCGGGGGTTCCTGCTGGTGGCGCCCGGCCTGACAATCCGGGACCGCCTTCGCGTCCTGCAGCCGAACGATCCGGACAATTACTACGGCACGCGTGAGCTGGTTCCGCACGACATGCTGGAGGACATGAAGAAGGCGCGGATCGTCATCACGAACTACCACGCCTTCAAGCGCCGCGAGCGGCTCGAACTGTCGGCGGGTGGGCGCGCGCTCCTGCAAGGCGCCACCGGTCCCGAACTGCACACACTCGAGACCGAAGGCCAGATGCTGCAGCGCGTCATGCCCGAGCTGATGGGGATGAAGCACATCCTGGCCCTGAACGACGAAGCGCACCACTGCTACCGCGAGAAGCCTCCGGACCCTGACGAGGAATCGCTGAAGGGCGACGACCGGAAGGAAGCCGAGAAGAACAACGAGGCGGCGCGCCTCTGGGTCTCAGGGCTGGAGGCCGTGAACCGAACACTCGGCTTCGCCCGCGTGATAGACCTGTCGGCGACGCCGTTCTTCCTCAGTGGATCGGGCTACGCCGAAGGCACGCTGTTCCCGTGGACGATGAGCGACTTCTCGCTCATGGACGCGATCGAGTGCGGCATCGTCAAGCTGCCCCGGGTACCCGTCGCCGAGAACATCCCTGGCGACGAGATGCCGGTCTACCGTGACCTCTGGGAACACATCCGCAAGGACATGCCGAAGAAGGGCCGGGGCGCCGGAGGCGACCTCGACCCGCTGAAGCTGCCGAACAAGTTGCAGACCGCGCTCGAGGCCTTGTACGGCCACTACAAGCGAACCTTCGAGCTGTGGCAGCAGCGCGGCATCTCGGTCCCGCCGTGTTTCATCGTTGTCTGCCAGAACACGGCGATCTCGAAGCTGGTGTACGACTACATCTCCGGCTTCTATCGTCAGAACGAGGATGGCACCTCAACACTGGAGCATGGCCGGCTGGCACTGTTCCGCAACTTCGACGAGACGACGGGCAATCCGCTGGCGCGGCCGAACACGTTGTTGATCGATTCGGAGGAGCTGGAGTCCGGCGAAGCACTCGACGACAAGTTCCGCGCCATGGCAACCGACGAGATCGAGCGATTCCGTCGCGAGATGGTTGAGCGCACCGGCGACGCTCGTGCGGCCGAGAGCATTACCGATCAGGAACTACTGCGCGAGGTGATGAACACCGTCGGCAAGGCTGGTCAGCTTGGCGCCGGCATCCGATGCGTCGTGTCGGTGTCCATGCTGACCGAGGGCTGGGACGCCAACAATGTGACGCACATTCTTGGCATCCGTGCCTTCGGCACGCAGCTGCTGTGCGAGCAGGTCATCGGCCGGGCGCTCCGCCGCCAGTCCTACGAACTGAACGAGGACGGCCTGTTCGATGCCGAGTACGCCGACATCTTCGGCGTGCCGTTCGACTTCACGGCCAAGCCCGTCGTGGCGCCTCCCACCCCGCCCAGGGAGACAGTGCAGGTGAGGGCCGTTCGACCGGAGCGGGACCACCTCGAGATCCGGTTCCCGCGCGTCGAGGGATACCGAGTCGAGCTGCCGACCGAGAGGCTGACCGCCACCTTCACATCGGATTCCGTGATGGAGCTGACGCCGGATCTCGTTGGCCCCACCCGGACGCGCAACCAGGGCATCATCGGTGAGGCCGCGGAGCTGACGGTTGAGCACCTCGAGGACGTCCGGCCATCGACGCTCCTGTTCCACCTCACGAAGCGCCTGCTCTACAAGGAATGGCGCGACCCGGGCGAGGAGCCCAAGCTCCACCTGTTCGGTCAATTGAAGCGGATCACGAAGCAGTGGCTCGACACCTGTCTTGTGTGCAAGGGCGGAACGTACCCCGCCCTTCTCCTCTACGAGGATCTTGCCGACGCTGCCTGCAACCGGATCACCGCCGGCATCACAATGGCACTCCAGGGACAACGGCCGATCAAGGCACTGCTCGACCCGTACAATCCCGAGGGGTCGACGGCTCACGTTCGATTCCCGACGTCCAAGCCCGATCGCTGGGATACGAGTGGTCCCCCGCAGAAGAACCACGTGAACTGGGTGATCCTCGACAGCCAGTGGGAAGCGGAAGTCTGTCGTGTCGTCGAGGGGCACCGTCGGGTTGTGGCCTACACGAAGAACCACAATCTCGGATTCGAGGTGCCCTACCGTTACGGTTCGGAAGTCCGCCGTTACCGGCCGGACTTCATCGTGCTCGTTGACGATGGCCGCGGGCCCAACGACCTGCTGCGCCTCGTCATCGAGACCAAGGGCTATCGCCGCGAAGACGCGAAGGACAAGAAGTTGACGATGGAGACCTACTGGGTGCCAGGTGTGAACAACCTGAAGACGTTCGGGCGATGGGCATTCGCCGAGTTTGCGGACGTGTACCAGATGGAGTCCGACTTCGAGGCCAAGGTCGCCGAGGAGTTCAACAGGGTGCTGGCCGATCGGGCACCCGCCGTCGAGAAGGTGGGCTGACGTGGCCAAGCGTCCGAAGTCCCCCAAGAACGTCGAGGCCCTCCGGCACACCGACGACAGGCGCGTCAATATTCCGACCGCCGAGCACCAGTCTGTGCTCGAGGCCGAGCACGTTGCACGCAAGGAAATTCGATATCCCCGAAACACGGATCTCGACCCGCAGCTCGTATGGCGCGGCAAGGACTATCAGGACTGGAGCGACCTCGTCGTCCAAGCGCCGCCGCTCTACATCCAGGAGAAGGTGCACCCGAAGGTGCTGATCGACGACCTTCTGCGGGAGTCCAAGGGCACGAAGGCCCATGCGTCAGGAGCGCAGATCGACCTGTTCGCGGACTTCAATGGCGTGGCCGAGGGCGCCGACAGGACGGACTTCTACCAACACGACCAGAACTGGACGAACCGGATGATTCTGGGCGACTCACTCCAGGTCATGGCCAGCTTGGCCGAGCGTGAGGGCCTGCGCGGCAAGGTGCAGTGCATCTACCTAGACCCGCCCTACGGCATTAAGTTCAACAGCAATTTCCAGTGGTCCACCACTAGCCGCGACGTGAAGGACGGCAAGGGCGATCACATCACCCGCGAACCCGAGCAGGTCAAAGCCTTTCGCGACACCTGGCGCGACGGAATCCATAGTTATCTAACCTACCTCAGGGATCGACTGACAGTCGCTCGAGATCTGCTGCATGAGTCCGGGTCCGTCTTTGTCCAGATTGGCGACGAGAACATGCATCGTGTTCGAGCTGTTCTGGACGAAGTATTCGGCGAGAGCAACATCGTTGGCGTTATCACTGTCCAGAAGACCGGTGGGCAGAGCGCTGACCACTTGGCCAGCGTCGCGGACTACTGCGTCTGGTACGCCAAGAATCTGAGCGCGCTGAAGTACCGGCAGCTCTATTTCGAGAAACTGGCCGGCCAAGGACACGGTTCTGGAGCGCGATACAACCTCGTCAGCGACGACGGGCGACACTACCGCTGGACGGCCACCGTGTCCAATCGACCGCCTGGCTCATTTCCTGTCCCGTTCCAAGGTAGGGATTGGAATCCAAGTGGCGGTTACTGGAAGACGGGCGAGCTGGGGTTCCAGCGACTGATCAAGGCCAACCGGATCGGGGCAGGCAGAAAGACCCTTCAGTATCGGAGGTTCTTGGACGACTTTCCCGCCTACGAGATTTCGAACATCTGGACTGATGTCGCTGGGAGCCCTGACAAGATCTACGTTGTTCAGACTGCCCCGGCGGTTGTTCAGCGCTGTCTCCTGATGGCCTCCGATCCCGGCGACCTCGTAATCGACCCAACGTGCGGCTCCGGCACCACCGCCACCGTCGCTGAGCAATGGGGCCGCCGCTGGATCACCATTGACACGTCGCGCGTGGCGCTAGCGCTGGCCCGTGCTCGCGTCATGGGTGCCCGGTATCCGTTCTACTTGCTGGCGGACTCCCGCGATGGACAGACCAAAGAAGCCGAAGTCTCTCGTTTGGCGCCAAGCTCGCAGCCGGTGCATGGAAGCATCCGCCATGGCTTCGTCTACGAGCGCGTGCCGCACATCACGCTGAAGTCCATTGCCAACAACGCTGAAATCGATGTCATCTGGGAGCGCTGGCAGGAAACGCTCGAGCCGCTACGCGAGAAGCTGAACGCCGCGCTCAAGGCGGCCTGGTCTGAGTGGGAGATTCCCCGCGAGGCCGACGCCCAGTGGCCGGACGCCGCGAAGAAGCTGCACGCGGACTGGTTGCAGGCCCGCGTCGCCCGGCAGCAGGAGATCGACAAGTCCATCGCCGCGAAGGGCGAGTTCGAACACCTCTACGACAGGCCGTATGTCGACGCCAAGACTGTTCGTGTCGCCGGCCCGTTCACTGTCGAGAGCCTCAGCCCGCACCGCACGCTCGGTGTTGACGAGCACGACGAGCTGATCGACCCGCTGCAGGTAAAGGAGAGCGGCCCGCCATACGGCCAGACGTTCGAGCAGATGATCCTCGACAACCTCAAGGCGGCTGGGGTGCAGCAGGCGCACAAGCAGGATCGCATCACGTTCACCTCCCTCACGCCGTGGCCGGGCGAGATGGTCTGCGCTGAGGGCCGATTCCGCGAAGGTGACGCCGAGAAGCGCGCGGCCATATTCATTGGTCCCGAGTTCGGCACCGTCTCCCGGCCCGATCTCGTGGCCTCCGCCCGAGAGGCTGGTGACGCCGGATTCGACGTCCTCATTGCCTGCGCCTTCAACTACGAGGCCCACGCGAGCGAGTTCAGCAAGCTGGGGCGCATCCCTGTCCTCAAGGCGCGGATGAACGCCGACCTCCACATGGGCGGCGACCTTAAGGCTACCGGCAAGGGGAATCTGTTCGTCGTGTTCGGCGAACCGGACATCGACGTGCTACACGTGGACGACGGCTCGCTTCGCGTACATGTCAAGGGCGTGGATGTCTTCGACCCGACCACCGGCGAGGTTCGCAGCGACGGCGCCGACGGTATCGCCTGCTGGTTCATCGACACGGACTACAACGAGGAGAGCTTCTTCGTCCGCCACGCCTACTTCCTGGGCCAGAACGACCCGTACGGCGCCTTGAAGACGACTCTCAAGGCCGAGATCGATAGGGACGTCTGGGCGACACTCAACAGCGACATCTCGCGGCCATTCCCGATGCCGAAGAGCGGCCGGATCGCGGTGAAGGTTATCAATCACCTCGGTGACGAGGTGATGAAGGTGTTCCGGGTCGAATGAGCTCGTTTCTCATCGCCGACACCTTCACCGATAGCCTGGCGCGCCTTACCGGTGACGAGCAGAAGGCCGTCAAGACGACGGCGTTCGACCTCCAGATAGACCAGTCGGCGCCAGGCTTGAGTTTTCACAAGCTGGACAAGGCCAGGGACAAGCGTTTCTGGTCCGTCCGGGTGAGCGCCGACATTCGGCTCATCGTGCATCGCACCGACAGCAGTCTGCTTCTGTGCTACGTGGATCACCACGACCGCGCGTACGCGTGGGCGGAGCGCAGAAAGCTCGAGACTCATCCCAGCACGGGGGCGGCGCAGATCATTGAGCTTCGGGAGTCCGTGCGCGAGATTGTAGTCCCGGCGTACGTGCCCGCCGTGACATCACCGAAGCCAGCGGCACGGCCGCTCGCCGGAACGTCCGACGGCCAACTCCTCGAATTCGGCGTGCCATCAGAGTGGCTCGACGATGTCCGACAGGCGGACGAAGACGGGCTGCTCGCGCTCGCTCAGCACCTGCCCGCCGAAGCCGGCGAAGCAATTCTGGAACTCGCAACCGGGGGTGCGCCTCGGCCGCTGAAACCGGAGGCGCCCCCTCCTGGCGTGCCGGCCGATCCCTTCACCCATCCGGATGCCCAGCGGCGCTTCCGCGTGGTGACGAGCGTCGCCGAATTGGAGCAGGCGCTCGATGCCCCCTGGGACAAGTGGGCCGTATTCCTGCATCCCGAGCAACGCCAACTGGTGACGCGGGACCACGCCGGCCCCGCCCGCGTATCAGGATCAGCGGGTACCGGAAAGACGGTCGTCGCGATCCACAGGGCGGTGCATCTGGCCCGGAGCCGTCCTGACGCCAGAATCCTTCTCGCGACGTTCTCTGACCCGCTAGCGCACGCACTCCGCGCCAACGTGAAGCGATTGATCGGCAGTGAACCGCGCGTGGCGGAGAGGCTCGAGGTCTTCGCGATGCGCGCTTTGGGTATCCGGCTGCACCAAGCACAGCTCGGGCCGGTTCGCCTGGCCTCAAGCGCAGCTATCGAGACGCTGCTCCAGGACGCGGCGTCGACGAGTGAGGGTCATAAGTTCTCCGCGTCGTTCCTGCGGGACGAGTGGGAACACGTGGTCGATGCCTGGCAGCTGGGAAGTTGGGAGGCCTATCGGGACGTACAGCGCCTCGGTCGTCGTACGCGGCTCCCTGAATCGAGCCGTTCGGTGCTGTGGAAGGTCTTCGAACGCGTCCGCGATGGACTGAAGGCACGCGGCCTGCTCACCGAGTCGGCGATGTTCCAGGCCCTCGCGGATGCCCAGGTTGGGCGCAGCACGCCCGCATACGATGCAGCGGTCGTCGACGAAGCGCAGGACGTCAGCATCGCGCAGCTCCGGTTTCTTGCGGCACTGGGCGCCGGACGCCCGAACGGTCTGTTCTTCTCCGGGGACACTGGCCAGCGGATCTTTCAGCAGCCATTCTCATGGAAGGCCCTCGGCGTGGACGTCCGCGGGCGGTCGAAGTCACTCCGCGTCAACTACCGGACATCGCACCAGATCCGAGAGCAGGCCGACCGCCTTCTCGGCCCGGAGATCGCTGACGTCGATGGCAACCGAGAAGATCGCCGGCACACCCTGTCAGTCTTCAACGGCCCGCCGCCCGACATCCAAACATTCGCGACGGAGACCCTGGAGCGAGCCGGTGTCGGGGAGTGGTTGCGGTCGCTGGTTGACGGTGGGCTGAAGCCGCACGAGATCGCCGTCTTCGTTCGGTCCGCGGAACAGTCAGCCCGTGCCACCGCCGCCGTGACGGCCGCCGGGCTCTCGCCGCGCCTTCTGGATGACCGCGTCGACGTCCGGCAAGGCGAGACGAGCGTCGCCACGATGCACCTAGCGAAGGGGCTCGAGTTCCGCGCCGTGGCCGTCATGGCGTGCGACGACGAGGTTGTCCCTCTGCAATCGCGTATCGAGAGCGTCGGAGACGACGGTGACCTGCAGGAGGTATACGAGACCGAGCGACACCTCCTTTACGTGGCCTGCACCCGAGCCCGCGACAGGCTATTCATCAGCGGTGTCGACCCAGTATCGGAGTTCGTGAGTGACATCGTAGGCTGAGGTCACTCTAAAGACAGCAGGTGTAGAAAATGAACATCGCCACCAACCTCAGCGGGCGGCTTCGCAACACCTCGTTGCCTCTCTCGAACGGCCTGCTCCCGCTCTTCGAAGCAGTAATCAACTCGATTCACGGGATCGAGGAGGCCAGCGTCCCACCGGTGTCCTGGCGAATCCGTGTCGTCATTGAGCGAGAACCGTCGCTGCCTCTACTCGACGGCAACGGCGACCGGAAGTCAGGGGGACACCCTCTACCAGACATCACTGGATTCAAAGTCATCGACAACGGCGTTGGTTTCAACGAGGACAACTTCCAGGCGTTCTTGACGCTCGACACGGATCACAAAGTCGCAAAGGGTGGGCGTGGAATTGGCCGCCTGCTGTGGCTCAAGGCGTTCGACAACGTGGAGGTAGAGAGCACGTTCGACGAGGGAGACGTTCGTCGGCGGCGTACCTTTGCGTTTTCAAAGGCTGGAATCACGGGGGGCGACTCCACCGATGCGCCTTCAGGCAGCCCTCGAGAAACGGTCGTGCGTCTGCGAGGGTTCGCACCTGCGTATCGGGCGAAGGCACGAAAGACTCCGGAGGCGATCGCCAACGCGCTGATTGAGCACTGCCTGTGGTACTTCGTCAGGCAGGGTGGGTGTCCGTCGATCTCGATTGAAGACGATGGAACCCTTCTCTCTCTAGACGATGTGTTCGAACAGCAAATGCACTCGCAGGCTGTCCGACAAGAGGCGAAGCTGAAGGGTCGGGCCTTTGACCTGCTCCACGTGAAGTTGCGAGCATCGGCAGCTCCGGAACATGCGATTGCTTACTGCGCAAACAATCGACTCGTGCTCGAAGAGAAGCTCGCGGGCCGCGTGCCAGGCCTGCACGGAAGCCTGTCGGACGACGATGGAGCCTTTACCTACGTCTGCTATGTGAACTCCACCGTTCTCGACGAGCGGGTTCGACCTGAGCGAAGCGCATTCGACCTACCCGCGGATGTCGAGGGACTGTTCGAGGGCACGGAGATCGGCTGGATCGACATCAGGAACATGGTCATCGCCGAGGCGAGCCGGCACCTCGATGCCCACCTAGCTGACGTGAAGCGGCGAGCCGCCGAGCGAGTGACGAAGTTTGTCGCCGAGTCTGCGCCTCGATATCGTCCGATCGTCAGCCGGCTCGAGTCCTCCGTTGGAACCATTGACCCCGACATCACGGACAAGGAACTTGAGCTGACGCTTCACCGGCACTTCGCGGACCTCGAGCGACAGTTGATGGAGGAAGGACAAAGCATCCTGTCGCCGCAGTTCAACGAAACGGCGATTGCCTACAAGCAGCGAGTGTCCGACTACCTGAAGAAGGTCGAGGACGTAAAGATGTCGGATCTCGCCGGCTACGTGGCTCACCGGCGGGTCGTCATTGACCTCCTTCAGGAGGCGATCAGGAAGGACGACCAAGGGCACTACGTGCGAGAGGACTTGATCCATACGCTCATCATGCCGATGAGGGCGGACTCGACGCAGGTTGATCTCGACAGCTGCAACCTCTGGCTTGTCGACGAACGCCTGGCGTTTCACAACTACTTGGCTTCCGATCTGCCTTTGAAGTCCATCCCGATCACCGGCGCTACGTCCACGCAGGAGCCCGACATCGTCGCCTTGAATGTGTTCGACAACCCGATGGTGATGTCGGAGACAAAGGCGCCTCCGTATGCCTCCCTTGTCGTGATCGAACTGAAGCGACCGATGCGGAACGACGACAGCGACCCAGTTGAGCAGGCGTTGGACTACCTGCGAAAAATCCGAAAAGGGGGTGTCCAGACGGCCGCGGGACGACCGATTCCGAATTCTGAGGACATCCCGGGGTTCTGCTACGTCATCTGCGACTTGACACCGAAGATCATCGAGCGGTGCGTGCACCGCCATCAGCTGACCGTGACGAGCGACCACATGGGGTATTTCGGCCACATGCGGAACGACAAGGCGTACGTCGAGGTGACCTCGTTTGACAGGCTCGTGAATGCGGCGAAGGAGCGCAACAGAGCGTTCTTCGACAAGCTGGGCCTTCCGCTGTCGTAGAGCGCACGCCAGACGGTCGCCAGAACGGAGGCTCATGACCCGCGCGCGATTTTGACCAGGGGGCACGTCTCCAAGGGGCTCGTCGGGGCTCTGGGCGGCTATACTGGTCATCGGCCGCGCGCCCGGTTGTGGTGGCCTCTGACGCCTCGTTCGCGGTGGGTGAAATCCCCGTAAGTGATCTCGGGACATTCAGAGGTCTTACACAATTCGCTACACAATTTGAGGTTTACGGCTCAGCCACTCGCCTGTAAACTGTTGATTCTACAAGCGCGGAGAGATGGCCGAGTGGTTGAAGGCGCACGCTTGGAAAGCGTGTGTAGGGGAAACTCTACCGTGGGTTCGAATCCCACTCTCTCCGCCAGCCTTCGCCAAACGCTCGCTACGCTCGCTACGCTCGCGGCTACGGCTGGCTCTCGCCCTATCTCCCCTGGTTCCGTCGGAGGACTTCGAACTGCGGCACGCCTCGCGTGCTGACGTCCCCGTTGTCCACCACCCCCCGTCGGCCGGCGCTTCGCCGTCGTGGTTGAAGCTCCACGCCAGGTGTGGCGGACCAAACGGCAGGGGATCCGGCTGGGCACCATGCACGCCGGTCTTCCACACGTGCCACGTCTTGCCGTAGCTGTTGATCTTGTCGCGCAGTGCCTGCCGCTCGACCGGCTCCGGCAGGCCAGGCATCACCAGTTCACCCGACAGGATCTCGTCGTTGTGGGGATGCCAGTAGATCCGCTCGTCCGCCGGCAGCTCGGCGTACAGCTTCTCCGAGATGATGTACTCCACCCCGTGCAGCCGGGCGTCGGCCCCATTTCCGTTGAAGAGCACGCACTGCGCGACGTCCTGGTTCACCTGGTTGCAGTAGTGGCCCGACTCCATCACCATGGCCGGGTCGTCCTTGGCCACGTGGAACACCACACGCGGCCCGGCCAACCTGGCCCGGCCGGTCCTGCTCAGCGTACCCCGAGGAGTCTGCGCGTGAGGATGACGTGCCCGGCGAGCGCGCCTGCGACGCACACTGGGGCGATGTAGGCGTACGGCAGGTGCGCCACCAGCAGCAGCTTCGGCTCGACCGGCCAGCCGAACGGCACGGGCGACGAGAGCATCGCCACACGAGCCACGTTCGCCAGTAGCACCAGCCCAATCACGTTCGCCACCCACGCCACAGCGGTCCGGTTCGCGAACGGCGCCAGCACGACGGCCGCAATGCCGGTCACGATGTCGAAGTTCGAGCCGCTCCAGGTCATCGACACCGGAATCGTGCCCTGTGCAGCCCATGCGTGCAGCACCAGTTCGAGCGGAAGCCGGAATGCCTGGAAGCCCACGAGCGCGGCGAGCGGCAGGTGACGGGCGAGCCTCGCGCCATGGGACGAGACCGCGTAGGCGAGTGCGACGCCGTTCACGGCCACGAATGTGATCGGGACGAACGGCAGCGGCCGTGTCTCGACGAGTCCCGTGCCCACGAAACCCGAGAACAGGCCGAGCCAGACGCCGAGGGCGACCTGGAACCGGACAGTGGCGCGCTGTGCCGCGCGGTCGCCCGACTCACGCCGCGTGGCCACGAAAGTGCCCCACGCGAACGCTGCGACAACGGCAATGACGATGAGCGAAAAGGCGAGAAGCGAGGTCGGTGAGGCGGGATGGAACGGGACCGCTGCGCCGGCCGGCGGCACCTCCTGTCCCGCCACTGCCGCCTGACGGATCAGGAGCAGGGCGAAACAGGCGAGCGCCGGTCGTGCAGCGGTCATCGAGGGAGCGACTACTGGCGCGGGGCGGCCGCGGGCGTGCCAGGGGGCACGGCGACGTCGGCCTTCTTCCGCACCTTCGTCCGGATGAACTCCTCGCGCGACGCGAGGCCGATGTCGTTGCCCATGTAGTCCGCGTTGCCGACTTCCTCCATCCAGAGCGTGGTCGTGTTGCCGATGGAGGTCTGGAAGTACTGCGCCGACGAGTCCGGGGCGGCGCCGTGCCAGTGCTCGACGCCGGGCGCTGCGTACTCCGTGTCGCCGCGCCGCAGCGTCCGGATCTTCTCGCCGCGCTTCTGCACGCGGCCCACCCCCTCGTCCAGCATCATGATCTGGCCGCCGGCGTGGCAGTGCCAGTACGAGCGGTGGCCGGCCTGCCAGATGGCGCCGGGGGCGGGCCTGCCGTTGATCGTGATGTCGCTCACCGTGTTCGGCGAGTACTGTCCCGTGGCCTGCACCGGCATCGCCTCGCCGGGACACATGACCACGCCCGGGGGAATGGGCGGCTGCGGCGGGGCCTGCGCGGCATCGCCGTCCGACCAGGTCAGCGTGAACAGGAGTGTCGCCATCGACACCGGCAGCATCAGCCGGGCAACGGTGCGGGGACGCAGTTTCATCTCGGCTCCTCGTGTGGCCGGCGCGGACTCTCCGCGGGGCGAGCGCGATTGTAACGCCAAACCCGGCGCCAGCCGCGCATGCTACACTCCGCCACCTGATGCGCGCGCCAGCTGCCCTGCTCGCCTGCCTCGCACTCTCGGCCTGCGCCGCTCCGGAACCCACACCGTTCCGGCCCTCCTCCACGACCCGCGAGATCATGAACGGTGTGATCGACCCCAGCGCCGACGCGCTCTGGGATGCGGTCGAAGTGGTGGCCACGCTCGAGGGCACCGAGCACAAGCAGCCCAGGACCGACGACGACTGGAAGGTGCTCCGCGGACACGCCGTCACCCTCGTCGAGGCGAGCAACCTGCTCCTCATCCCCGGCCGCCATGTCGCGCAGGCGGGTCAGAAGGCCGAGGATCCGCGCGTGGACCTCAATCCCGAGGAGATCGAAGTCCTCATCCTGAAGGATGCCGGTGCCTGGGCCACCCGCGCGCACCGGCTGCACGATGCAGCGGTCGAGGCGCTGAAGGCCATCGACGCGAAGGACGTGAACGCGCTGCTCAATGCGGGCGAGACGCTCGACGGCGCCTGCGAGAGCTGCCACCGTAACTACTGGTACCGCACACCGCCACCCGAACTGCCGCCAGCCGGCGGACAACCCTGAACCCGCACGTCACGCGGTGACGTATGCCGTCGGCACGTATACTGCCTCATCGTCGAATCGCGGAGGTGCCCGTGCCCGTTCGAACCGCTCTCGCCGTCGCCATCGGCGCCGTCCTCGCGCTGACAACGCTCGCGGCGCAGGAGTCGCCGCGACCCAGGCTCAAGGTCCCGCCGCTCGGGGCCGGTCCGTACGACGTCGAAACCGCCGAGCAGCCTCGTGTCCGGCTCACGGTCGTCGCACGCGGACTGTCGCACCCCTGGGCCATCGCGTTCCTGCCGGACGGCGGCATGCTCGTCACCGAACGGCCGGGGCGGCTGCGGCTGATCAGGGACGGCAGGCTCGAACCCACCCCGATTGCCGGCGTGCCGCAGGTGCGGGCTGCTGGACTCGGCGGCCTCGAGGACGTGGCGCTGCACCCGCGGTTCAGCGAGAACCACCTCGTGTACTTGACCTACATCAAGCCGGTCGACAGCCAGCGGGGCACACCGGCGCTCGCTCGCGGACGGCTCGAAAACGGTGCGCTCACAGGTGTGCAGGACCTGATCGTCACCGACCCAGGCCCGGTCGGGTCGTCTGCCGTGAACGCGCGGATCGCCTTCGGGCCCGACGGGTTGCTCTACATGGCCACCGGCGGGAACATCGGCACGATGGCGCAGGACCCGGCGAGCCTGCGCGGCAAGATCCTCCGCGTGAGGGATGACGGCACGGTGCCCGCGGACAATCCCTTCACGGGACGCGCCGGCTATCGCCCCGAAATCTTCTCCCTCGGCCACCGCAACACGCTGGCGCTCATCGCGCATCCGCAGACTGGCGAGATCTGGAACAGCGAGAACGGTCCGAACGGCGGCGACGAGATCAACGTGATCAGGGCGGGGCGCAACTACGGCTGGCCGCTGGTCAGCTTCGGGCGCGATTACCCGGGCCCGCGCGTGTCCGACCATCCCACGCGCGAGGGGATCGAGGCGCCGATCGTCACCTGGATCCCGTCGATCGCCGCATCCGGCATGGCCGTCTACACCGGCGACCGCTTCCCGTCCTGGAAGGGCAACGTGTTCGTGGGTGCGATGCGCGTGGGCGAGATCGAAGGCACCGGCCACCTCCAGCGCATCGTCTTCAATGCCAAGATGGAGGAGATCCGCCGTGAGTCGATGCTGACCGAGCTGCGGCAGCGCATCCGTGAGGTGCGGCAGGGCCCGGACGGCCTGATCTACCTGCTGACGGATGACGAGGATGGCGCGCTGCTGCGGATGGAGCCGCTGCCATAGCGGGCGTGCGCCGATCGGCGCGGCAGGTCAGTAGGCGTTGCCGATGAACGGCAGCATGCGACCGAAGTAGAGCACGCCGAGCCAGGCGACCACCGAGATGAACCCGATCGCCTTGGCCGCCCCTGGCGTGTCGGCGCCGTCGCCCAGCGCCATCGTGCGCTGGCCGACGCTGAGTTCGAACGCCGCGGCGTTCGCTCCCGCCACGGCGAGGCAGCCCACCTTCCACCACCACGCCACGTTGTGCACGTACTGCTCGGGGTGACCGATCAGGAAGACGATGCCGGTGATGAGGTTCAGCGCGAAGCCGACGAGTGCCACCGGCACCAGGTCGTGCGCGGCAACGAGCGAGATGCGCCGGTAGAAGCCCATCAGCCGGAGGTCGAAGAAGCCGACGATGCCCAGCACGAGCGCCAGGCCGATGAAGTGCAGGGTTTCGGCAATCGGCCAGACCCAGGTGTTGAAGACGATGGCCTGGGAGAGGCTGGTGGCCTGCAGCCACGTGACGAAGGTGTCCATCACCCTGCCCTCATCACACCAGGTACGCCATGAAGCGCCCGGCGGTAATGGCGCCGGCCCAGAGCAGCAGCGACGCCAGCGCGAGCCGCGTCGCGTGATCGGGGACCCGGTCCTGTCCGGTGTCGGCCTGGTTGGCGTGCACGATCCGGCGCGTGGCGAAGGTGCACCACAGCGCCACGAAGATCAGCGCGAGCTTCACGTAGAAGATCCACTGGCCGGTCTTGGTGGTGGCATCGGCGATGTAGAGCATGACGCCGGTGCCGGCGTTGAGGACGAAGCCCCACGCCATGAGGGGAAAGAGGGGCGCCAGCGCGCCGACGCGAAGCCGACGGCCGTAGCCGAGCAGGCGGAAGTCCACCACCGCGGCGGCACCGACGACCATGCCGAGGCCGACGGTGTGGAGCGTGAGGACGGTCGGGTAGGCCCAGAGCGAGGGGGACTCGCGTACCCAGGTGGCGAGCGCGGTCCCCTCGAGCCAGGTCGTGAGGTCGGTCACAAAGGCCAGGCGGTGCTGGTTACCGGGGCGGCTGCTGCTCTTCCATCACGCGGCCGCCAGGCTGGATCGGGCTGCCGTCTGGCCTGGTGACCTTCGCACAGCACATGCCGTAGGAGCCTTCGGCGCGCGACGGCTGGCCGGCCACCTTGATGATGGTGCCGGGCTTCAGCGTGTCGGTGGTCCAGCCGGTGCGGGTCAGCGACGCCGCCGGGCCGAGTTCAACCTGCCACTCCACCTTCTTCCCGTTCACCTCCGACTCGAAGTACAGGAACGAGTGGGGATTGCGCAGCAGCAGCTTGGTCACCGGTCCCTGCGCCTCGACGCGCTTGGTCGCGTCGTAAAACGGGGCGCTCGAGTGGTGGGCAACCGCCGGCACGGCGGCCGCGATCGTGGCCACCAGCGTCGCGCCCAGTGCGGAAAGGGTCCAACGTCGAACGTTCATGTCTGCCTCCTCGGATCGGGCGGTCGTCTTACCGGTACTTCTGCGGCATCATCCGCACGGGCGCACGTGAGGTTTCCGGATCGCAGTCCCACGCCGACAGCTTGTAGCCCTGGCGGGCCGGCACCCACCGTGTCGTGTAGCCGGTCGGCTTCTTGAGGAACATCGGGTCCTCGACGGTGACGGTGACCTTCAGGTCAGTCCCTTCACGCCAGTAGCGCTCCTGCACCTTCTTCAGCGTCGACGACGGGATGCCGTTGTAGTCGTCGAAGCCGGTGATGTCGAACACGAAGTGGTCGGTATCGACGATGAGCGCGTTGCCTTCGTAGCGGCCAACCGAGAAGCCCTGGAGGCTCCAGTCCTGGTTGTTCGGCTTGCGGCCGTCGAGCCACACCGTCCGCATCTGGTCGTCCTTCTCGTAGCGGAAGATGACGCGGTCGGGCCATTGGATCACCTCCATCGAGTACGGGTCGTACTGGATGGCGGGCGACGAGGCCGGCTGGCAGTCGTACTTCGGCGAGAGCGCTTCGTCGAAGACCTTCTGGTAGGCGAGCCCGCGCTCCGTCAGTTCGGGGAAGTTCTCCTTGTTCCACGGCACCGTCTCGCTGTTCACGGGCCTGGCGCGCGGCGTGCCGTCCCAGATGCCGCTCAGGTCCGGCTCCTTGCCGGGCATGGACGACCCCTGGGCGCTCAGGCTGCCCCCCGACCATGTTCCGAGGAGGACCGCCACGGCGGCCGCACCCGCGAAAGACGCTGCCACCCGTCGCAACGGGCTGGTTGCCGCACTCGTCATCGTCATCCGGTTACCCCTGATAGATTGCCGGTCGGCATGGCACTCCCCGTCCAGCCGGGCGTGACATCCTACCTCAGGAGCGCCGTGTTTCACGCACCTGCACGCTGGTGCGCGTACCTCAATCCTTCGGCCCATTCGACCGATAACGGTACCGGTGAATGCTCCAGAGAGGGCCGGCCGGTTCCCGGCACCCGAGCCCAGACCCGACGATGGTGTCGCCCACGTGCTGGTGGTGGACGACCTGCCGGCCAATACCCGCGTGCTCGAGGCGCTCCTCGTTCGCGAGGGCTACCGGGTGACCTGCGCCGAGAACGGCCAGCAGGCGCTGGACATCGTCTCGAAGGACCGCCCCGATCTCGTCCTCCTGGACATCCTCATGCCGAAGGTGGACGGCTATGAGGTGTGCCGCAGGCTCAAGGCCGATCCGGCAACCCGCCTGATTCCAGTGGTACTGGTCACGGGCCTCACCGACACCGACAGCCGCATCCGCGGCCTCGAGGTGGGCGCAGACGACTTCATGTCGAAGCCGTTCATCGTGCCGGAGATGCGTGCCCGCGTGGCGTCGCTCCTCCGGATCAAGCGCTACACCGACGCGCTCGATTCGGCCGAGTCGGTCATCCTCAGCCTGGCGATGACCATCGAGGCCCGCGACCGGGCCACCGAAGGGCACTGCCAGCGGCTCGCGCAGTACGCCGTGGCGCTGGGGGAACGGCTCGGGCTGGCAGCCGACGACCTCGATGCGCTTCGCATCGGCGGATACCTGCACGACATCGGCAAGGTGGGCATCCCCGATCGCATCCTGCTCAAGGACGGCCAGCTCACGCCGGACGAGTACGACTTCATGAAGCGGCACACGCTCATCGGCGACCATCTCTGTGCCGAACTCCGCATGCTCAAGCCGGTCCGTCCCATCGTGCGGCACCACCACGAGCACCTCGATGGCACCGGCTATCCGGACGGCTTGAAGGGGGACGAAATTCCGCTGCTCGCCCAGATCATGGGCGTGGTGGATGTCTTCGACGCGCTCACGACGTCGAGACCCTACAAGCCGGCGCTCTCGGTGGACGATGCGTGCGCCGTGCTGCGTGACGAGGTGCGACGCCACTGGCGGCGTGCCGACCTCGTCGAGACCTTCATCGACCTGCTTGGCGAGCGCGGGCTCGTGCGGGTCGAGCGCGAGCGCATTCCCGCCTAGGCGCCGCCTACCAGCTCACCATCCGGAGTTCGTCCGTCAGCCCCACCCGGCTCGTGCCGATGAAGTCGCTGTGGCACAGCAGCCACCGATCGTTCTCGAGCACCGCACTGACGTAGTCCACGCCGTCCGTGATCTCGCGACGTCCATCCGACTTGCGCGTGACCTCCCAGTGCGCGGTGTAGGTCATGCAGGCATCCACGTTCCGCTGGACCCGCCCATCGGGCAGTACGCAGCTCCCGCGGAAGTTGAAGGTGACCGGCGGGCGGGCGGTGATGCGCGCGGCTGCCGCGATCTGGGTGTAGTCGCGGCGGTTCCGGTCGACGTCGCCCTCCTCCGCCGAACGTCCCCGGCCGCTGTCGCACGTCGTCGAGAACTGGTGCAGCACCTGCGTGGTGCTGTAGCTCGAGTCCGAGAAGCGGAGCAGGAAGTCCTGCCCGGCGTCGGTCACTTCCTTCTGCGAGTCGTGAACCCGGACGGGGAACGTCCCGCTCGACTCCTGCCGGTGGCTCACGCCGCCCTCGGTGAACGTCTCGGTGACGGTCAGGCCGATGGTGGCCGTTGCCGGGGTGCCTCCGGTGAGGGAAGTGGGCAGTTTCCACGTGAGCGTGGTGCCGGAGGACGTGAGCGAGCCCGGTCCGGTCCAGGCATAGGTCAGCGCGGCGTTGCTGGTCTCGTTGTCGGTCACCGTGGCGATCACCTGCACGGTCTCGTCGAGGTCTGCGAACGCCGACGGCTGGTTGACGCGCGACCCCACCGAGCGGAACCCGGTGATGACCGGCGCCCGGTTGGCCCCGGTGGGGGCGACGAAGGTGAAGCCGTTGGTGAGTGTCGAGGTCTTCCCGCCCGACGTGACCGTGACGTCTCCCGCCCCGGACGTCGTGCGCGGGGTGGTGACCGCCGTGATCGACGTGCTGCCCGACACCACCACGCCGGTGGCCGCCACGCCGCCGATCGTGACCACCGCGTCGCTGGCGAAACCGGTGCCGGCGATGGTGATGCTGCTGCCGCCGGTGGTGCTTCCGCTCGCTGGTGACACGGACGACACCCGCAGCGACCCGCTGCTTGGCCCGGCCGGCGAGTCGGATCCGCACGCGGCGGCCAGCACGGAGACGGCGACGCAGATTCCTGCGCCGAGTGCGGAGCGAAGTCGTGAATCGGGCATCTCGGAGTTGCACTTGATAGTAGACCGCCCGCCCCGGTCCCGCCAGCCCCCGGGGAACTTATGCGCTCTGCGACATATCGAGGCTTTCGCGGCGGACCGGCCTTAGGCATAATTGGCCGGATTTCACCTGCGGAGGCATGAATGAGAGTGCACGGCTTGCGTCGGATCGCTGCGGCGGTCCTGACGATGGCGGGGGTGGCGGCGCCGTTGTCCGCCCAGAACATCACCGACGCGGATCTCGCGAAGGGACTGTCGGATCCGACACGCTGGCTCGTGGTGTCCGGCACCTATGACGGGCAGCGTCTGAGCCCGCTCACGCAGATCACGCCGGCCAACGCCGGCCAGCTGGCTCCGCAGTGGACGTTCCAGGCCGGTGTTACCGGCCAGTTCGAGGCGACACCGGTCGTCCTGAACGGCATCCTCTACGTCAGTGGACCCCAGAACCACGCCTGGGCGATCGACGGGAAGACCGGGAAGCAGATCTGGCACTACCAGCGCCTGCTGCCGGCGGGCCTGAAGGTCTGCTGCGGTCCCGTGAACCGCGGCCTGGCCATCTACGGCAACAAGCTCTACATGACGACGCTCGACGCGCACCTGCTGGCGCTGGACCCGAAGGACGGCAAGGTGCTGTGGGACGTCGAACTTGCCGACTTCAAGCTCGGCTACGCCAGCACCGTGGCCCCGCTCGTCGTGAAGGGCAAGCTCATCGTGGGGATGGCCGGCGGCGAGTACGCCAACCGCGGCTTCCTGGACGCCTACGAGCCGGAAACCGGCAAGCGCCTGTGGCGGTTCTGGACCATTCCGGCGCCGGGCGAGCCGGGCAGCGAAACCTGGCCGGTCGACGTGCTCGAGCGCGGCGGGTCGCCGACCTGGGTGACCGGCACCTACGACGCCGAGCTGAACACGATCTACTGGGGCACGGGTAACCCGAACCCCGACTGGGACGGCGACAACCGCCCCGGCGACAACCTCTACGCGGCGTCGGTGGTGGCGCTCGACCCCGACACCGGCAAGCTGAAGTGGCACTTCCAGTACACGCCGCACGACACGCACGACTGGGATGCGAACCAGACGCCGGTGCTCGCGGACCTGACGATCAACGGGCAGCCGCGCAAGGTGCTGATGCAGGCGAACCGCAACGGGTTCCTCTACGTCCTGGACCGCACCAACGGCAAGTTCATCAACGCCTGGGCGTACGCGAACCAGAACTGGGCGTCGGGCTTCACGCCGGAAGGGCGTCCGATCGAGATTCCTGGCCACACGCCGACCGAGGCGGGCACCGACACCTGCCCCGACTGGTACGGCAACACGAACTTCATGCCGCCGTCCTACGACAAGCAGCGCAACCTGTTCTTCCTGACGGTGCGTGAGACCTGCGCGAAGTTCATCAAGAAGGACACGCCGGATGCCAGGGTGGGCGACCGCACGATGGGCGGCACCGTGGCCCCGGTGGGCCCGCGCACGGGCGCGCTCCGCGCCGTCGACCCGCTGACCGGGCAGCGCAAGTGGGAGGTGAAGTACGACGGGCCGGGCTGGGCGGGCGTGCTCGCCACGGCGAGCGGCGTCGTGTTCAGCGCCGATCACGATGGCACCTTCATGGCCGTCGACTCGGCGACCGGCAAGGTGCTCTACAGCTACGAAACCGGCGGCAACATCTTCGGCCCCCCCACGACCTACATGATCGATGGGCGCCAGTGGGTGTTCGTACCGTCGGCTCTCACCGCGACCGCCTTCGCGCTGCCGGCACCCACCCGCTAGCCCGCTTCCGCCCGGCAGGCACCGGGCACGCACGACCTGCGCCGGACGGTCCACCACGGATCGTCCGGCGCTTTCGTTTCCAGCAGGTGTCTCTCCTTGTCGCCGGTGCGACGCGTGCTCGTCAGCCCTCGTTCCTGAACGCCAGCCACGGATCGATCGGCGTCCCCGTCCACCACTGCCGTTCCGGCGTCAGCTCGAAGATGGCGAAGTGCAGGTGCGGCGTGTCAGGCGGGGCATTGCCCGACGTGCCGACGTAGCCGAGGATGTCCCCCTTCGACACCGCCTGGCGTTCGCCAAGACCAGGGGCATAGCGCTCGAGATGCGCGTAGTAGTACGCGAAGCGACGGGTCGGGTCGAACTGGTAGATCGTGATGCCGCCCGCCTTGCTGAGGAACAGCTTCTCGATGGTGCCATCGTCTACGGCGTGGACGGCCGTGTGGCGCGGGGCGAGGATGTCGACCGCTTCGTGCCCGCGCCTGCCACCGTCACGAGGCTGGTCGAACTGACCCTTCATGGCCCCGACGTCGGCGGCGGCGATCGGAAGACGGAGATTTCTGTCGGCGAGGGTGGCGGGGGCGCGGTCGACAGGCGGGGCCCCAGCCGCTGCCGGCGCAGGGGCGAGCGCCGGGGGCGTGGGCCGATCGTGAGGGCCGATGACCGGTTCCGCCGGAGCCGCGGCATCACCCGGCTGGAGCCGCGCGGCGACGGCGATGGCGACGGCCACGAGCACCGGCGCCACCACCGCCCGTGCGATGACCGTCCGCTGGGAGGTCATGGGTCGAACACCACCGGCGTGCCAGGCTTGACGAGCGAGGCCAGCCTCGCCGCGTCCCAGTTGGTGAGGCGTACGCAGCCGTGCGACTGGGCGTGGCCCACCAGGCGGGGCGTCGGCGTGCCGTGCAGGCCGTAATGCGGCACGTTGATGTCGACCCAGACCGCACCAACCGGGTTGTTGGGGCCGGGCTTGATCACCGCTTTCGGGTCGGTGGCGTCTGCGTCCCAGAACAGCTCCGGGTTGTAGTGGAACGGCGGCATCCAGGACGTGCCGGTGACCTTCCACGTGCCGAGGGGAAGCGGGTCGTGTTCGCTGCCGCTCGAGACCGGCGCGGTGAAGGCGGTCGTGCCATCCTCCCGGAGCACCCGGAGCGTGTTGCCGCTTCGCGAGACCCGGATGGTCGTGGTGCCGGCCACTGCGTCAAGGCCTGGCTTGCTGGCTGGGTCGAACGGGGTGACTGCCGGAACGCGTATGGTGGCGCCCGCGGCGATGCGAACCCCTGGGTTCAGCCGCGTGATGAGGCGGGGCGATGCGTGGAACCGCTCAGCGAGGGCTTCGAGAACCGAAGCGTAGGCCAGCGAGGGCAGCGACGCCTGTTCGGGGAGTGACGGTGGCAGCGAGCCTTCGAGGAAAGGACCGGCCTCATCCTCTTCGGTCACCTGATAGTCGATGAGTACGTCGCTGGTACCGTCGGAGCTGAGCTCGGCCCACGATGCGCAGTCCGGCTGTCCCGTCACCGGAATCTGGGCCTGCTCCTGAAACGCCGTGAGCGCACGCTCGAGGTTCGGGCCGTGCCGGCCATCGATTTCGCCCGGTGAGAATCCGCGTCGATCGAGCCGCACCTGGAAGGCGAGCACATCACCGCATGTCGCAGGGCGATCGGCCTTTGGGCGGTTGACGCCCTGTTGGGTGGACGCCAGGATGGCGACGAACAGCATCCACGTCATGCCCCGACGCTGTGCAGGAGGCGTGCCCTCGCGGTCAATCCAGTCGAGCCGTCACCCTCCGGCCAGTGATACATTTATGGGTGATACAGGGAGGCACGGTGGCAAATCGGACACGACCCACGCTCGAGAAACGCGCCAAAGAGCGTGCGCGACAGGAAAAGCGGAAGCAGAAGGATGAGCGGCGAGCGACCGCCAAGCTGAACAAGGGCGGCGCGCAGCGCGGTCCTGGTGAGGAAGACCCCGATATTGCGGGCATTGTCCCTGGTCCTCAGCCCATCCCGTGGCTTGAAGAGGACGAAGAGGTCAGCTAGCCCTGCCAGTCATGCGAGCCGGTGGATGACCGGCTCGCCTCGTTCCCCGCATTCTCGCAAGACCCCACGTCACAACACGGAAGAGGTTCGCACGACCAGGTCGGTCCCGCCTGTCGGGGTGTCGTGTGTCCTGCCGCCGCCGCAGGACAGCTCGGCAACGGACGAGCCAGCGTGGCTACTGAGCCCGTAGCAGCAGTACCGGGATCTTCACCAGGTGCCGCACCTTGCTGACTGTGGTGCCGAACAGCACATCCTGGATGAAGCGATGTCCGTGCGTGGACATCGCAATCAGGTCGACGTGCCCCTGGTCCGCGATGCGGATCAGTTCGTCGGCCGGGTCGCCCTTGGCGAGCTGCACCTCCACGACCAGCCCTTCGGCGGCCAGTTCCGCGCGCGTGCGTTCGAGGTACGCGCGATCCTCGCGCATCTCCTCCGACTCGCGCAGGTTCAGGTGATCGAAGTGGCGCGCCGCCCAGCCGTCGGCGACGTGCACCAGCAGCAGTTCCGCGCCGGTGAGGCGGGCCAGATCCCGCGCGTGCACGAGAATCGTGGCGTCGGCGGCCGAGTGTTCGAGGGCGACGAGGATGCGGCGGTACATCGGCTGGAGATTCTACATGCCCACGAACGTCTGGTAGAGCAGCCAGACGTTCAGGGCGGCAATGACCACGGCGATCGTCCAGGCGAGGGCCTTCACCCAGGGCGGGTTCACGAACTCGCCCATCTTCGAGCGGTCGCTCGTGAAGGACACGAGCGGAAACACAGCGAACGGCAGCTGCAGGCTGAGAATCACCTGGCTCAGGATGAGGAGCGGACCGGTGCCCCGCTCGCCATAGAGCGCCGTGACGATCACGGCGGGGATGATCGCGATGAGCCGGGTGATGAGCCGCCGCAGCCACGGACGCAGGCGGAGGTTGATGAACCCCTCCATCACGATCTGACCTGCCAGCGTGCCCGTGAGTGTCGCGTTCTGCCCCGAGCAGAGCAGCGCCACCGCGAAGAGGATGCTCGCCATGGTTGTGCCGAGCAGCGGCGAGAGCAGCTGGTAGGCGTCCGAGATGTCGGCCACGTCCTGGTGCCCGGTGCCGTGGAAGGTGGCGGCGGCCATGACGAGGATCGCGGCGTTGATGAAGAGGGCCGACATCAGCGCGACCGCCGAGTCGATCGATGCGAAGCGGATCGCCTCGGCCTTGCTCTCCGGCGTGTCCAGGTACTTCCGTGTCTGGACGATCGAGCTGTGCAGGTAGAGGTTGTGCGGCATCACGGTCGCACCCAGGATGCCGATGGCGATGTACAGCATCTCCGGATTGGTGAGCACCTCCGTGCGCGGGATGAACCCGCGGGCCACCTCCACCACGTCAGGCCTCGAGAGGTACATCTCCACGGCGAACGAGCCGGCAATCGCGAGGATCAGCCCGATGACGAGCGCCTCCACGTAACGGAAGCCCCTGTGTTGCAGGTAGAGGACGATGAGCACGTCGAGGGCGGTGAGGCAGACACCCCAGATGAGCGGCAGGCCGAAGAGCAGGTTGAGGGCGATGGCCGCGCCCACCACCTCGGCCAGGTCGCATGCGGCGATGGCGATCTCGCAGAGGATCCACAGCACGACGGTCGTGTTCCGCGAGTAGCTGTCCCTGCAGGCCTGCGCGAGGTCGCGCCCGCTCGCGATGCCCAGCCTGGCCGCCAGCGACTGGAGCAGGATGGCCATCAGGTTGGAGATCATGATCACGCTGAGGAGCGTGTAGCCGAACCGCGCGCCACCCGCGATGTCGGTGGCCCAGTTGCCCGGGTCCATGTAGCCGACGGCGACGAGGTAGCCAGGCCCCGCGAACGCCATCAGCTTGCGCCAGAAGCCGGCGCCGTGCGGAACGGGGACGGAGCCGTGCACCTCCGGGAGACTCGGCATCGGCGGACTGCTGCGCCATCCGGACGAGGCAGCGGCGGGCTTGGGTGAGTCCGGCAACATTTTGATTGTTCAAAATGTAAGGGCTGTATCCGGCAAAGTCAACGGGCGTCTGCACGGAATCTGCGGTTGGGCTTGCGCCGACGGTGTGGGCAACCCGGGTAGTCTCGACCCGTGTGAGTAGTAACTACTCGGTTCCGAGCGATGGGCCACGGCGGTTCTGGCCAGATTTCAGGCGTCCGCGCGGGGCAGCGGCTGGCATCGCACGTGATGGGCCGGGAGCATGGCTCACGTGTTTGCCGGGCACCCGGCCCGGTCGTTCCTGATCGACGATGCGGCGGCGCTGCTCGGCGTGTCGAGACGGACCATCTACTACTGGATCAGGCGCGGGCGGCTCACCACGGTGCGGACGCGTGGTGGATCGCAGCGGGTGCTGCTCGGGGAAGGCGTCGCCCTACACGCCGAGCCGCTGCCGCTTCAGGTAGAGCCCCTTCCTGGAGATGCCGAGGGCGCGCGCGGCTGAATCCACCCGGCCGTCGTGGCGGGCCAGGGCCCGTCCAATCATCTCGCGTTCGAGCCAGGCTACGGCCGATGGCAGGTCGCCATCAAGGCGGACCGGGAGTTCGGCGTCGGACCGAGGCCTGATGTCTGCGTGGCGTGCGCCCCGCATGCCGGGCGAGAGCGACGCGAGCGTCAGTTCGCCGTCCGGATCGGTGGTGGCCACCATCCGGCTGATCTCGTTGCTCAGTTGCCGGATGTTGCCGGGCCAGTCGCACAGCCGCAGGTGTTCCATCAGGTCGTCGGCGATCCGCACGTGCCCCTTCCGCATCTCGTGCGACCACTTCAGCGCGAAGAACTGCGCCAGCGGTGCAATCTCGTCGCGGCGTTCGCGCAGCGGCGGCAGCTCGATCGGGAAGACGTGCAGGCGGTAGTACAGGTCTTCGCGGAAGCGGCCCTGGTCGACCATGGCGCGCAGGTTGGCGTTGGTGGCGGCGATGATGCGGACGTTCACGCGCGTGGGCGCCGCTTCACCGAGCGGGTGTACTTCGCTCGACTCGAGGAAGCGCAGCAGCTTCGGCTGGAGGTCGAGCGCCAGGTCACCGATCTCGTCGAGGAAGAGCGTGCCGTCCTTCGCCGCGCGGATCAGGCCGGGATTGTCGCGGTCGGCCCCCGTGAAGGCCCCGCGCCGATAGCCGAACAGGTGGCTCTCGAGCAGTTCACGGGGGACTGCCGTGCAGTTGAAGGGGACAAAGGGCCGTGCCGACCGCTGTGAGTACCGGTGGATGGCGCGCGCGAGCACCTCCTTGCCTGTGCCGCTCTCGCCGGTGATCACGACCGTGATGTCCGTATCCGCGATTTTCCGCACGGCGAGCAGCGCCTCCCGCATCCGTCCCGCGGCCACGGAGTCGTCGTCTTCGGCGGGGAGCTCCTCGGTCGGCCAGAGCGTGAGGGTCTCTTCCCGGGCGATGCGTGCCCGCTCGATCTCGTGGCTGGTGAGGACGAGGAAGTCGAGCAGGCTCACCGTGGTCCGCGACTCGAGGTCGGGGTGGGGAACAACCTCCAGCTCCACCGTTCGGGTGCCGCTCGCACCAACCCGGAACGTCCGCACCTCGTCCGCCGCGCGGATGGTGCCGAAGCCGGTCATCTGGCTGGACGACCCGTCTGTCCCGCGCAGGATCACGTGGGCAGCGACGGCGTGGCCGGAGCCTTCCAGGGCCGCGAGCAGTTCGGTTGCCACCAGTTCGGGCCGACGGGCGTGCATGAGGACGGCGGCGAGGTCCTGCAGGCCATTGCCGGTCGTGCGCGGCCGATCCGTGTGGGGCTCGCCGCGCCTGGCGGTGAGCGCGGTCCACTTCTGCCACACCTCCTGTTCGGCCTGGCGGTTCGAGATGGAGGCACAGAGCCGGAGCGCCCGATCGCGGTGCCGCAGGGCTGCTGCTCCGTCGCCGCTCGCGAGCAGCCGCGCCGCAAGCGCCCGTTCGTACCGGATAGAGGCATCGGGTGTCAGCTGCCGTGGCACCGGGATGTCGACCGTCCGGGGGAGGTCGCCGGCCAGGCAGCACGACTCCTCGGCCAGGTGCCGCACCGCGTCCTCGAGCACCGTGTCGCCGCAGCGGGCCGCGAGGGCCGAGGCCTCGTCGAAGAACGCGGCGGCCTCGCCGTGGCGCCCCTGCCGTACCAGGAGTTCGGCCTTGGTGAGCAGTGAGTGCCGATGGATGTAGCGGCCGCTTCGTGCCGACTGCCGATCGCAGATCGTGGTGGAGGCCAGCAGCGCCTCACTGACGTCCAGGCGGTTCTGCGCCATGTGGACCCGGGCGATGGAGTCGCGGATCCCCAGCGACAGCTCGCCGTCGGGTGGCGTGGTGGTCAGCGCCTCGTGCAGGAGTTCGAGGGCACGGTCGAATTCGCCCCTGGAGTAGTGCAGGCGTCCCAGGTTCGCCAGCGCGCTCCTGATGACGGCGGCGGCGCCGCTCTGCCGTCCGAGCGCCAGCGCGCGCGTGCCGTGGTCCATGGCACCGGGCATGTCTCCCTGGAGGATGGCCAGTGCGAGGGCCGTGGTTTCGGCCCAGCCGCTCAGCCAGACATTCGGATAGCGCTGGAGGAGGCTCTGCGCCAGCCGCACGTGCTGGGCGCTCTTCGAGAGGAGTCCGTGCTTGCCGTCGGCGTCGGCCACCACGAGGTGGACCGCGGCGGTCAGGGCGGGGTCGCCGGCACAGCCGACGTTACGGCGGAGACTGGCCATCAGTGCACGGCACGATTGCGACCCGTCGCGGTCGGCTCGCAGCGCCAGCATCCGGAGCTGCGTCCACGCGATCTGCTGCACGTCCTCCGCCCGTTCAGCCAGTACGAGCGCCTTCTGCAGCAGCGCGAGCTCCGACTCCGGATCGCCGCTGGCGCCGGCCACGCGCGACAGCACGAGTTCGGCGGCAGACCGCTGCAGATCGGACGTCAGTCGCGATCGGAGGATGTGGTGGGCCGACTGCCTGGCCCCATCGAGGTCGCCGGTGAGTTCGCTGACGCGTGCCTTCAGCAGGACCGTGGTGGTGTCGGTCCGCACCAGTGGAATGGACTGCAGGAGTTGCCTGCACTGCGCGAACTGTCCTTCCGCGAAGAGTTCCCGCACCCGCGTGACTGTATCCAAGGGGCTACCTCCAGCTCGACTGCCGGAGATTCTCTGCACAAGCAGGCCTGTTGTGAACCCCGTATCTAGCCGGGGGGCCATTTAGTGTGCAAGTGGGCAGGAACGGAGCGCGGCGCGATGCGCGCCCACGCTCCAGCCGTTCAGACGGCCCGCGCTGGCGGTCCAAACGTGTGTGACGACGGTCCTAGGTGCTCGTGCGGCGAACGCTTTCGGCGCGCGGGCCCTTCGGACCCTCGCCGATCTCGAACTCCACCGTGTCGCCTTCGCGCAGGTCGTTGATGCCTTCCCCGTAGATGGCGCTCTGGTGGAAGAAGTACTCCTTCCCCTGGGCGTCCTTGATGAAGCCGAAGCCCTTGTCCGTGCGTAGCGATCGAATTGTTCCTGTTGCCATGCTGTCTCCTTCGTGCGAATCGTGGACGCCGTGCCCGGCCTCGATCCGGCGTATTCACCTGCCCGGCAAGCCAGCGCCGATCGACCCGCAGTCGGCCAGAGTCGCCCCGTGCTGTGGTCGCCGATGGAGTGGGGGTGTTGGGTGAATGTCCGGAAGCCGCGAGGTAACGCGGCGGCATGATTGGTGCGGAAGAGAGGATTTGAACCTCCACTGGGTTGCCCCAACTAGCTCCTGAGGCTAGCGCGTCTGCCGTTCCGCCACTTCCGCACAGTGGTGTGAATCTCGCGGGCAGGAAGCGTCAGTATACCGCATCGCCCGTCGGGATCGAAGCCCTTCCTTCACGTGCGCCGGTCGGGCAGACCCCGGCGTCTATACTCACGTATGGTCAAGCGCGGACTCACCCTCGTGCTCGCGGGCATCGGCGCGCTGGTCGTGCTGACGTTCATCGCCTTCATCACGATCTTCGCGCTCGTCGGCCGCACGCCGGCCGTCCCCTCGAACGCCATGCTCGTGCTCGAGCTCGGTGGCGACCTCACTGAGAACGCCCCCGCCGACATCGTCTCGTACGTGCAAGGGGCGCGGACGCCGACGGTCCGGTCCGTGGTCGACACCCTGCACAAGGCGAAGGCCGACACCCGCGTCGCCGCCCTGCTGCTCAAGCCCACCGGGTTCACCTCCCCCTACTGGGGCAAGGTGCAGGAACTGCGCGACGCCGTCCTGGACTTCAAGACCTCCGGCAAGCCGGTCTATGCCTACCTGGAGTATGCCGACGAACGGAATTACTACCTGGCCACCGCGGCCGACCGCATCTTCCTGATGCCCTCCGCGCCGCTCGACCTGAAGGGGCTGGCCACCTACGCCCTCTTCCTGCGCGGCACGTTCGACAAGATCGGCGTCGTCCCCGACATGCACCACATCGGCGCCTACAAGACCGCGGTCAATACCTATACCGAGAAGACCTACACCGCGGCACACAAGGAGATGGACGAGTCGCTCAACCGCGACCTCTTCGAGCAGATCGTCCAGGCGATTGCCCAGACGCGCCGCAAGTCGGACGCCGACGTCCGCCGCCTCGTGGACGAGGGCCCCTTCCTGCCGGCCGACGCCCTGAATGCCGGCCTCGTCGATGCACTGGCGTACGAAGACCAGGCCGCAGACAGCCTGAGGAAGACCGGCAAGGGCGCCCTCGCCACGCTGCGCGGGGCCGACTACGCACGGGTGCCGGCCGCCTCGCTCGGGCTCGGAGGCGGCTCACGCATCGCCGTCATCTACGCCTCCGGCGCCATCGTCGGCGGCCGCGGCGGGTTCGACCCGCTCAACGGGGAGACGGCCGGATCGGCCACCCTGATCGAGGCGATCCGTGCCGCCCGGCACGACGCCGGCGTGAAGGCCATCATCCTGCGGGTGGACAGTCCCGGCGGGTCGGCCACGGCCAGCGACGCCATCTGGCGTGAGCTGGTGCTCGCACGCGACGAGAAGCCGGAGCGCCCGCTCATTGTCTCGATGTCCGACCTCGCGGCCTCCGGCGGCTACTACATCGCCATGCCGGGGCAGGTGATCGTGGCGCAGCCGTCCACCCTCACGGGGTCGATCGGCATCTTCGGAGGCAAGCTGGTGACCGGCGGCGTGTACGAGAAGCTCGGGGCCAACATCGAGTCGACCAGCATCGGCCGCAATGCGGAAATGGAGTCGCCCATCCGGCCGTTCAACGACTCGGAGCGCGAGAAAATCGAGGCCCAGCTCCGCGCCTTCTACACCGAGTTCGTGCGTCGTGCGGCCGAGTCGCGGAAGATGAGTCCGGAGCAGCTCGAGACGCTGGCCCAGGGGCGGGTGTGGACCGGACAGCAGGCGAAGGCCAATGGCCTGGTCGATGAGCTCGGAGGGCTTGATCGCGCGGTGGCCATCGCGAAGGAGCGCGCGAAGATTGCGGCTGACGCCCGTGTGGAGCTGGTGGCCTATCCGCGCGCCAAGGGCTTCGTGGAACTGCTGTCGGAGCGCGTCTCTGGTGCGAGTGAGGCTGCGGTCAGCAACTGGATGAGCGCCAACCTCTCTCCCGAGGAACTCGGCACGCTCCGCGCGCTCCGCGGCACCACCGCCCTCTATCGCCGGGGCGAGGCACTCGCGCTGATGCCGTTTGTGTTCGTCCGCTGACGGGATGAGTGCTGGCGTCTCCAGATGCCCACTCTCCACGAAAGTGGGTCCTCGGATCTACGCCACGCCAGAGGGTCGCCTCGCTCTCGCCCTTCTCCTCTTTTGGAGTGCACCCGCCGGATCGTACGGTCGTGGGAGCGCGGTGGCGGGACGACTGCGCCACGGTTCGCCTGTGGCGAGATTCAAAACACGAAGGGCGCGGGAGTAACCCCGCGCCCTTGTCGTGAGACAGTGCAACTGCCAAGCGCCTATGGCCTAGCGCCAACAGGCTGCAAGGCGGTTCGTTCTTCTAACCGACCACCCGAGCCAGGGCCTCGCGATTGACCTCGATCTTCATCTTCTGCTTGGCCTTGACCATGTAGGAGCTGAAGAACCGGTTCCGGCGGTCATCGAGCACTTCCTTGCGGAAGGTGTCGCGGTTCGACCCGAAGTCCGAGTCGGACGTTTCGGCCTTGTCCACCACGCGGACGATGGCGGCGCCCGTGGTGGTGCTGAGCACGTCGCTCACGCCGCCCTGGGGCAGCTTGAATGCCTCAGCCATGATCTCGGGCGCGGCGCCCAGGTCCGGAATCGGGGCGTCCTGCGTGATGAACTCCGTGGTGGTCGCCTCGAAGCCGGCGGCCTTCACCGCCTTGTCGAAGTCGGGCGCGCCCTTCACCTTGGCGGCCACTTCCGCCGCCTTGGCCTTGGCGAACTCCAGCGCCTTCTGCTTGATGACGGCGTCCTGCACCTTGTCCTTCACCTCTTCGAGCTTCGGGAGGTAGGAGTCCTGCTTGCCGGTCACCGTCTGGATGACGAAGCCGCGTCCCGTCCGCAGGGCGGGCGACACCTCGCCGTCGGCCATGGTGAAGGCGCGGGCGGTCATCTCGGGCGCGGCACCCACGCCGAGGATCGGTTCGTCCCGCGCGAAGAACCCGGTCTCCTGCACGGTCAGGCCGTTGGCCTTGGCCGCCGTCTCGAGGTCGGCCGCCGTCTTGATCTGGGTCTCGAGCTTGCCGGCGAGGCTCGTGGCCTCGGCCTGGGCCTTGTCGGACTGAATCTGCTCGGTGAGCTGGGCCTTCACTTCGTCGATCGGGCGGGTGGTGCCCGCCTTCTTGTCGGTCAGCTTGATGATGTGGAAACCGAACTGCGTCTTCACGAGGTCGCTGATCTGCCCAGGCTCCATCGCGAACGCCGCGGCATCGAACTCCGGCACCATGCGGCCCCGGCCGAAGTAGTCGAGGTCGCCGCCGTTCTGCGCATTCGATTCGTCCTCCGAGTACTTCTTCGCCAGTTCAGCGAAGTCCGCCCCGCCCTTGGCCTCCTTCAGCACCTCTTCGGCCCTGGCGCGGACCGCTGCCTCGTCCTTGCCCTCGGTCTTCAGGAGGATGTGGCTGGCGCGCACCTGCTCGGGCGTCTGGTACTGCTGGATGTTCTCGTTGTAGGCACGGGTCAGGTCGGCGGGTGTGACGTTCACCTTCGCGCGGATCGCGTCGATGTCCACCAGCACGTACTTGACCTTCCGCTTCTCGGGAATGCGGAACTCTTCCTTGTGCCCGTCGAAGTAGGCGGAGACGTCGGCATCGCTGGCGGAGACGTCGGGACGGAAGCTGTCGGCGTTGAACGTGATGACGGCCAGCTTCACCTTGTCGTTGCGTCGGCGGTACTCGGCCTGGAGTTCCTTGTCGGACACCGCCATCCAGTCGGTGACCGATGCGCGCAGCTTCTCGAGGAGAAGCGAGCGGCGCACGCCCTCCTCGAACTGCGCCGTCGTCATCGGCGGATTCTGGGACATCAGGATCTGCTGATAGCGCGCCTGGCCGATGAAGGTGCCGTTCTCCATGAAGCCCGGGATGGCGTAGATGCGTTGCGCCACCTCGACGTCGGACACCGACAGCCCGAGGCGCGCGGCCTCGGCCGCCGCCGCCCGCTCGTCCACCAGCTGCTGCAGGATCTGCTGGTCGATGCCGAGCTGCTTCAGCAGCTGATCGCTCATCTGCCCGCCGTAGGCCGACCGGTAAGCCTGCATCTGGGCCTGGTAGGTACGCAGGAATTCATCCGAGCGGATCTCCTCGCCGTTCACGACGGCGACCGTGTCGGACGCCACCGCACCGGTGCCGGTGCTCTGCAGGAAATCGGGGATGTAGAACAGGACAAACGACAGGCAAACGAGCGCCAGACTCCACTTGAGCCAGTTACTGTGCCGGCGCATCCGGTCGAGCATGGTCATTCGGGGTTCCTCGGAAACGCTCATGGTATGCCAGTACGATCCGGCATGGCAAGGGTCAGGAGCCAAACGCTGTGGTATATTTGCCGTGAATAGAAGAACTTAGCGTCCGGCACCCGCCTGGCGCTGCGACTGGATGTCTTCAGCAGGTCGAGCGACGGGAGTGCCCATGAAACGGTCGCGGGCGGGGGCGGCACGCCCCTCCCTTCGCGTGTACGACCGCCGAACCCTCGCCGCCCGCCTCCGCGCCGACCAGCGCGCCACGGCCGCCCGGCTGAACCGCCGCGACACCCTCATCGACCTGATTCAGGCCCTGCAGGCCACGCTCGAGCCAGACCAGGTGGCCGCCGCCATCGTCGAGCGGTTCGCGCGATGGATTCCCGCGTCGTGCTGGGCCCTCGTGTCGGCAGACCTCGAAGGGCAGCTGTTCGTCCTCGCCGACTCCGGACTGGGCCCCGAGCACGGTCCCGCGCTGTACGCCGTCGCCGGCTGGGTGATGCGGCACGACCAGCCGCTCATGGCGGGACGCCTCGCCGGCGACACGCGGGTGGAGAGCGATCAGGACCTGGCCTCCCTGGCTCTTCCGCTTCGGGGTCGGGAGCGGGTGGTGGGTGCGGTCGTCGCGCTCGACGCCGCTGCCTCGAACGTTGTCCCGACCCTCGGCGTGGCGCTGCAGCGTGCCCTCGACCAGGTGCTCGGGCCGGCCGGCCTGGCGCTCGACACGTCCCTGCTCCTGAAGCGCACCGAGGCGCTCTCGGTCACCGACGACCTGACGCGGCTGTACAACGCGCGCTACCTGAACATCGCCCTTCGACGCGAGACCCGGCTCGCCGCGCGAAATTCCCGACCGCTTTCCCTGCTATTCATCGATCTCGACGGGTTCAAATCGATCAACGATAGCCATGGGCACCTCGCGGGCAGCCGGGCGCTGGTGGAAGCCGGCGCGGTCATTCGCGGCAGCGCCCGGGAGACGGACATCGTCGCCCGCTTCGGCGGCGACGAATTCGCGCTGATCCTCCCGGATACCGGGTCGCACGGTGCGCTCCAGGTTGCCGAGCGCATCCGCGACCGGATCGCGCGGCATGCGTTCCTGGCCGGCGACGGCCTCAACATTCACCTTACGGCGTCGGTCGGGGTGGCCACTCTTCCGGACGTGGCCGCCGCCGCTGACGAACTGGTGCAGGCGGCGGACGCCGCGATGTACCGGGTCAAAGATCGCGGGAAGAACGGTATCCAGGCCGCGGCCTCCGGCCGATAACTTAGGGCGGCCGGTTCGTCCCGAAGGAGTTAGCAGTTTGAGTCTTCGTTCGATGCTCTCGTTGTTCTCGAGTGACCTGGCGATTGACCTGGGCACGGCCAATACCTGCGTCTATGCACGCGGAAAGGGCATCGTGGTCAACGAGCCCTCCATCGTCGCCATCAACAAGGTGAACGGCCGGGTCGAGGCCGTGGGGAAGGACGCGAAGGACATGCTCGGCCGCACGCCGGGCAACATCGTCGCGATCAAGCCCATGAAGGACGGCGTCATCGCCGACTTCGAGGTCACCGAGAAGATGCTGACCTACTTCATCAAGAAGGCGCACAACCGGAACGTCTGGGTGCGGCCCCGCATCGTCATCGGCGTGCCGAGCGAGATCACCCAGGTCGAGAAGCGCGCCGTGAAGGACAGCGCCTACCGCGCCAAGGCCTCCGAGGTGCACCTGGTCGAGGAGGCCATGGCGGCCGCCATCGGCGCCGGCATGCCCATCACCGAGCCCAGCGGCAACATGATCGTGGACATCGGCGGCGGCACCACCGACATCGCCGTCATCTCCCTCGCCGGCATCGTCTACAGCAAGGCCGTGCGCGTGGCCGGCAACGAGATGGACGAGGCGATCATCGCCTACATCAAGAAGACCTATAACCTGCTCATCGGCGAACGCACCGCCGAGCAGATCAAGATGGAGATCGGCTCCGCCTTCCCGCTCGACGAGAAGATGACGATGGAGATCAAGGGGCGGCACCTGATCGAGGGCGTGCCGAAGACCATCACCATCACCGATGCCGAGATCCGGGAGGCGCTGGCAGAGACGGTCAACGTGATTGTCGACGCCGTCCGGGTCGCGCTCGAGCGGACGCCGCCCGAGCTGTCGGCCGACATCGTGGACCGGGGCATCGTCCTCACCGGCGGCGGGTCGATGCTGAAGAACCTCGACAAGCGGCTGCGGGAGGAGACCGGGCTGCCGCTCGCCATGGCCGAAGACCCGCTGTCCTCGGTCGTACTCGGAGCCGGCAAGATGCTGTCGGACTTCAACCTGCTCCGCAAGATTTCGATCGACTGAAGTCCGATGCGCCGACACGGAAGACACGGAGGTCGACCGAGGGTCACGGTAAGCCCTGTTCCCGGGTGCCGTGTCCCCGGTGCGGCTCCTTCGTGTCCCCCGTGTTAGGGCCCCTGTCGCCATGGCTCTGTTGGATGTACGGCTTCGCGCCGGGTACCTGTTCCTTGCAGTGGTCGTCGGCCACCTTGTGCTGATCTCTGCCCAGGTGAACGCGCGGACCGGCGTGCCGATCCTCGAGACGGTCACCTTCGGGGTCTTCGCCGAGGTGCAGCGGGCCGCCTCGGCCGTGATCGACGGCCTTGGCGGCGCCTGGAGCGGCTACGTGGCGCTCCGCGGGGTGAAGACCGAGAACGACGTGCTGCGGCGCCAGCTGGCCGAGGCGCACCTGCAGATCCAGCAGCAGCGGGCGATGGTCGACCGCACGCGCAGCCTCGAGGGGCTCCTGCAGCTGCAGAACAGCATCGAGCTGAAGACCACCGCCGCCCGGATTATCGGGACGGCCGCGTCGCCCGACTTCCGGACGGTCACCATCGACAAGGGCACGCTGCACGGACTCCAGCCCGACATGGCCGTGCTGGGTCCCGCCGGTGTCGTGGGTCGTGTGGCGGTGGCCGGACCGCGCGCGTCGCGCGTGCAGCTGCTCGTCGACCGGAACGCCGCGGCCGGGGCCTTGATCGAGCGGTCGAGGGCGCAGGGCGTGGCCACCGGTGCCGGAGACGACCTGCTGCGGCTCGACTACGTCTCGGAGACCTCCGACGTGGTGGTCGGCGACCGCGTGGTCACGTCCGGGATCGACGGCATCTACCCGAAGGGGTTCGTGCTCGGGACCGTGCAGGCCGTGGAGAAGAACGGGGTGGCCTACCGCGCCATCACCATCCGGCCGGGGATCGACTTCTCGTCGCTGGAAGACGTGCTGGTGGTGCTGACGCCGACCCCCGCGCAGCAAGTGGAGGCGGAGAAGCCCGAGTGAACGCCGTATGGGTGATCCTGGCCACCATCGCCGCCGTCGCGCTGCAGACCACCCTGGACCGCTGGGTCGCGGTGGGTGCGGTCGACCTGGTACTGATCGTGGTGGTCTACCACGCGCTGGTGTCGGGCCGGGTCACCGGCATGCTGGCCGGCTCGTTTGCCGGCCTCGTCCAGGACGCCCTGTCCGGCGCGGTCATCGGCATGGGCGGGTTGTCCAAGACGGTGGTCGGCTTCTTCACTGGCATCGTGGGCACGCAGTTCATCGTCACCCACTCGGCCTCGCGCTTCGTGGTGTTCTTCGGCGCGACGGTCGTCAACCAGCTGGTGTTTCGCGGACTCTACGAACTGCTGGGCCTGCGGCAGTTCGGATCGCCACTCGCCGCCGTGGCGGGACAGGCGCTCGGGAACGCGGTTGTCGGGGTGCTGGTGTTCAAGGTGGTCGAACTGCTGCCCGGGGCGGTGGAGCGTCGCCGCGATGCCAGGGCCGGAGGCCTGAGGCGATGATCGGGTCCTCTTTCATGCGAGTATTTGCGTAATGGGATTCCCTGAGGAACGTCGGCGCGTAGGATTCCGCCTGGGCGTGCTTCAGTACCTGACGGTGGTGCTGTTCTCGGCGCTCGCCACCAGCTTCTGGTACCTGCAGGTCGTCCAGCACGACCGCTTCCAGGAGATGGCGGAGAACAATCACCAGCGCACGCTGCCCCTGCGCGCCCCGCGCGGCGTGCTGTTCGACCGGGACGGGCGGGTGCTCGTCGAGAACCGCCACTCCTACAGCATCTCCATCGTCCGTGAGCAGACCAAGGACCTGAACCGGACGATCCGACTGCTTGCCAAAGTGCTCGGCCTGGAAGAGACGTCGGTCCGCGAAATCGTCGAGCGCCACCGGCGCGAGATGTCGTACCGGCCGATCACGATCGTGCAGGACGCCACCCTTGCGCAGGTGGCTGCCGTGGCCGCGCGCCGGCTCGAGTCGGAACTGCCCGACGTGGTCGTACAGCAGGTACCGACCCGGCAGTACCCCGAGACGATGGGCGCACACCTGTTCGGGTATGTCGGCGAGGTCAGCGACACCCAGGTGGCCGGCCGCACCGACCTCAAGAGCGGCGACATCGTCGGGCAGTCGGGAGTGGAGAAGGTCTATAACGCCCTGCTGATGGGTGAGGACGGTGCCAAGCGGGTCGTGGTGAACAGCACCGGCCGCGAGGTGCGCACGCTCGAGGAGGTGCAGCCCTCGGAAGGCAAGCGGCTGCAACTCACCATCGACTTCGACGTCCAGAAGGCCATCGAGGACGGGTTCGACGCCATCGGCGACTTCAACGGCGCAGCCGTGGTGCTCGACCCGGCCAATGGCGACGTGCTCGGCTTCACGAGCCGCCCGGCCTACGACCCCAACGCGTTCTCCACCGGCATCGACCGCGCCACCTGGAGCCAGCTCACGACCGACGAGGACCGGCCGCTGAACGACCGCGCCATCCAGGGCCGCTACTCGCCCGGCTCCACCTTCAAGATGGCGGTGGCCCTGGCGGGGCTGGAAGAGGGCGTGATCACGCCGGACTTCCGGGTCTACTGCCCCGGGCACGCCACCTTCTACGGGCATTCCTTCGCCTGCTGGAAGAAGGGCGGCCACGGCGGCATGGACCTGCGCCATGCCATCGAGCAGTCGTGCAACGTGTACTTCTACACGGTGGCGAACATGGTGGGCGTGGACAAGATCAACAAGTGGTCCACGGCGCTCGGCCTGGGGGTGAAGAGCGGCATCGACCTGCCCAACGAGGTGCAGGGGCTCGTGCCCTCCACGGAGTGGAAGCGCCGGGTGAAGAACGAGAAGTGGTACGCCGGCGAGACCATCTCGGTCGGCATCGGCCAGGGTGGGGTCACGCTGACGCCGGTCTCGATGGCGGTCTACATGGCGACGCTCGCCAATGGCGGCACCCGGGTCACGCCCCACCTGCTCAAGGCGGTGGACGAGGGGACGGGGTGGAAGCCGGTGCCCGAGCCGCCCCCCCAGGAGAAGTTCGACATCGACCCCGACAAGCTGCAGGCCATCCGCGACGGCCTCTGGATGGTGGTGAATGCGGGCGGAACCGGTCACAACGCCCAGCTGAAGGGCTATGATGTCGCCGGCAAGACCGGCACCGCGCAGGTCATCTCGAATGCGGGCAAGGCCGCGGCGGCCGGCAAGACGACGAAGGACCTGCGTGACAACGGCTGGTTCGTCTTCTTCGCCCCGCGCGACAACCCGCAGATCGCCGGCGTGGTGTTCCTCGAGCACGGCGTGCACGGGTCCAACGCCGCCTCGATTGCCCGGCACGTCCTCGACACGTTCTTCGCCAAGCGCGAGGGGCGTGCGTTGCCACCGAAACCGGTGATCGTGCCGAACCTGGTTCCCTAGGGCTGCAGGCAGGACAAGCGTGTTCGAACGACGGCTGTATCACCACATCGACTGGGCGCTCCTCATCGCGATCTTCGCGTTGTGTGCGCTCGGCGTCGCCATGGTCTACAGCACGACGTCCGGGGCCCGCGGCAGCTCCCAGCTCTACATGACGCAGCTGTACGCCATCGGGCTCGGGGCCATCGCCCTGGTGGTCACGCTGTCGATCGACTACCGCACCTTCACCGACAAGTCACATCTCATCTACATCGGGCTGCTGGCGCTGCTGCTCTACGTCCTCTTCGTCGGGGACGTCCAGATGGGCGCCCGGCGCTGGATTCCGCTCGGCGTGTTCAACCTGCAGCCGTCGGAATTCGCCAAGGCCGGCGTGGCCCTCGTCCTCGCGAAGTACTTCGGCGAGACACGGGGCGTCCCCACCTGGACCGACCTTGCCATAGCCGGCGGCCTCACCTGCCTGCCGCTGGCGCTGATTGCCAGGGAGCCGGATCTCGGCACGGCCGTGACCCTCATCCCTGTGTTCCTCGCGATCGCGTATCTGGCCGGCATGCAGATGCGCATTCTCGGTTACATGGCGCTCAGTCTCGTGCTGCTGGCGCCCGTGGCGTGGAAGTTCGCGCTGAAGGATTACCAGAAGAGCCGGATTTCGACATTCATCGACCCCACGCAGGACGCGAAGGGCGCCGGATACCAGCAGATCCAGGCGCGCATCACGGTGGGATCGGGCGGTCTGACGGGCAAGGGGTACATGCAGGGCACGCAGGGGCAACTGCGTTTCCTCCCCGTGGCCCACAACGACTTCATCTTCTCGGTGCTGGCCGAGGAGCAGGGATTCGCCGGCGTGCTCGTGGCGCTCGGCCTCTATTTGTTCGTGATTCTGCGCTCCCTCGAGGCGGCCCGACTTGCCAAGGACCGCCTCGGCTCCTACCTCGTGCTCGGCGTGCTCGCCAGTTTCACCTTCCAGGTGGTCTACAACATCACCATGTCGGCTGGACTGGCACCCGTCAAGGGACTCACGCTCCCGCTCATGAGTTACGGAGGCTCGTCGATGATCGCCACGCTCGCCGCATTCGGGCTGGTGCTCAACGTCCGCATGCGCAGGTTCACGAACTAACCGATTACAGGCTTCAGCCTTCGGGCTTCAGGCTTCTGGCGTGCTCGGCTTCTTGTCTGAAGCCGACACAGCCCGGAGCCCGGAGCCGGGAGCCCGAAGCCAGGGAGTTCGTGCATGACCAAGGAGATGATCATCTCCTCCAACGGCCACGAGACCATGGTGGCCATCCTCGAGGACGACCTCGTCGCGGAAATCTTCGTCGAGCGCGAACGGCACCGCGGTGTCGTCGGCAATGTCTACAAGGGCCGCGTCTCCAAGGTGCTGCCCGGCATGCAGTCCTCCTTCATCGACCTCGGCCTCGAACGTGACGGGTTCCTCTACGTCGCTGAAGTCGTCGACACGATGGAGGAGTTCGAGCGGCTCGAAGGCGGAGACGAGGAGGAGGCGAAAGGCCGCGAAGGGCAGGAGGGCCCGGAAGGACAGGCTGCGAAGCCAGACGCCCGGAGCCCGAAGCCCGAGAAGGAACAGCCGCGCATCGAGGACCTGCTGAAGGAAGGGCAGGAGATCCTGGTGCAGGTCGTGAAGGAGCCGCTCGGCACCAAGGGCGCGCGCCTCACCTCGCACGTCACGATGCCCGGGCGGTTCCTCGTGTTCATGCCCACGGTGGACCACGTGGGCGTGTCGCGGAAGATCGAGTCGCGCGAGGAGCGCGCCCGCCTGCGCGGCATCGTCAAGGAGTTCCGCGAGACGCACGGCTTCACGGGCGGCGTGATCATCCGGACCGCCGCGTCGGGCCGCCCGAAGGAAGACATCATCAGCGACCTCGAGGCGTTCCACGCCATCTGGACCGACATCCGCCAGCGGATGGAGTCGTCGCGGGCGCCGGCAGTGGTGTACCGGGAGCAGAGCCTCGTCGGGAAGCTCCTGCGCGACCTGCTCACCGAGGACTTCCAGGCCATCCGGATCGACCATCCGCAGGAGTACCAGCGCACGCTGGACCTCGTGCAGCGGATCCTGCCGAACCTCGCGCCCAAGGTGAAGCTCTACACGAAGCCGTTCCCGATCTTCGAGGAGTACGGCGTCCAGGCCGAGATCGACAAGGCGCTGAAGAGCAAGGTCTGGCTCAAGTCCGGCGGCTCCATCGTCATCAACCAGACCGAGGCGCTCGTCGCCATCGACGTGAACACCGGCCGCTACGTGGGCAAGAAGAGCAAGGAAGGCCGGCTCGAGGACACGATCGTCAAGACGAACCTCGAGGCGGTGAAGGAGATCGTGCGACAGGTCCGGCTGCGCGACCTGGGCGGTATCATCGTGCTCGACTTCATCGACATGGAGGAGAAGAAGAACCGGCAGAAGGTGCTCCAGGCGGTCGAGCTGGAATTGAAGAAGGACCGCTCGCCGTCGAAGGCGCTCGCCGTGTCCGACTTCGGCCTCATCATCATCACGCGCAAGCGCGTGAAGCAGAGCCTCGAGCGCGTGATGACGGAACCGTGCCCGTACTGCTCCGGCACCGGCACCATCAAGAACACGTCGACGATCTGCTACGAGATCCTCACCGAAGTGAAGAAGATCGGCGCGGACCTGAACGGCCAGCGCCTGATGCTGAGGGTGAACCCGGAGATCGCACGAGCGCTCAAGGAAGAGGAGCGCGACGTGATGAAGGACCTGCGGTCGGCGCTCGGCAAGGACGTGACGGTGAAGCCCGACTTCCAGCTCCACCACGAGCAGTTCGATGTGATGGCGGTCTGAACAGGAGATTCATGAGATGCGCACGCTGATCGCTCCGCTGATGTTCACGTTCGCGCTTGCATACGCCGCGACCGCGGCGGCCCAGGCACCGGCGGCAGACGCCGCGAAGCCGGCCAGCACGTCGTCGCTGGCGCTGCTGACAAAGGACCTGCCGAACATCGAGGGCAAGGAAGTGACGATCTCCGAGATCACCTACCCGCCGGGGTTCTCGTCAGCGCCGCATCGTCACGACGCCAACACCTTCGTCTACGTGCTGCAGGGGACGATGCAGATGCAGGTGGGTGGTGGAGAAGTGCTCACCCTGAAGGCAGGCCAGACGTTCTACGAGAGCCCGACCGACGTGCACGCCACGTCGAGGAACGCCAGCGCGACCGAGCCCGCGAAGATCCTCGTCTTCATGCTGAAGGACAAGGGCAGGCCCGCGTCGCGCCCCGCGAACTGAGTGAAGACGGCCGGCTGGATGGCCGGCCTCCCGGGCCTTACGCGCCGGCCGGCAGGTTGATCAGGTAGTTGTTCCCGCCGCGGTTGATCCAGACGCGGACGTAGTCGTTGCCCTTCAGCATGTCCACGCGCACGCTGCCACGCGCCGGCGACGGCCCCTTCACGACGCTCTTCACGTCGGCATCCGAGATGACCGTGGCCACCTCGCGCGCGACAACCTTGCCGGCCTTCACGAACTCGACGTACCGCTCGGCCTCAGGCGTCTGGCCCACGCCCGGCTTGGGCGACTCGTCGGTCAGGCGGACCTGGTAGGTACCCGCGGCCAGCGGCTGCCCGTCGGCCTTCACCTTGTGGTTGATCGTCACGCTGCCGAGCGACGTGGTCTTCGACTGGGCCGATACCGGGGTGACCGGCGACACCAGTCCGAGCACGAGAGCGGCTGCGAGCAGTAGGTTCTTCATGGCGTCTCCTGTGACAGTCGAACTGCGTCCGGTTTCATTATAGAACCTGCGCACGCCGGGTGCCGTCCGGTGAGCGGGTGATCAATGGGTGAGCTGGCTGGACCGTCACCTGTCCCTTGACCCATTTTCATCAAGGTCTCCTGGGCTTCCACTGGTGCTGGTCGAGGTCCACGCGCAGGCCGCGGAACGCCACCCCTTCGGCCATCAGCAGCGAGCGCTTCATGTGCTCGTGGCCACCGTACCCGCCAATGCGGCCACCCGCGGCAATCACGCGGTGTGCGGGAGTGCCGGGGCCGCACCCGCTCATGATGTTCCCGACTGCCCGAGCGGCACCGGGCCGTCCGGCGAGGGCGGCTACGTCGCCGTACGAGGCGACACGGCCGGGTGGGATCCGGCGGACCACGGCCAGGACGCGCGCCCGGAAGGTGTCTGCGGGGGCGTCGGTCGACTGGCGTGGCTTACGGCGCGTCAGCGGAGTGCCTCGCTCAGGACCCGGCCCTCGGCGTTCGGCAGCGCGACGCCGACGAGGGAAGCCAGCGTGGGCGCCACGTCGGCCGGAGAGGTGGGCGCCTCGTACCTGCCAGGCTTGATACCTGCGCCGTAGAGCAGGATCGGCACGTGCTGGTCGTCCTCGCTGGCACTGCCATGCGTGGTGCCGGCCGGGCTGAACATCCAGCCTGGCTTGGCGGCGAGCACCAGGTCGCCGCTGCGACCGGGGAGATAGCTCAGGGCCGCAGCCCTGAGGAGCGGGTCGCTCGACGTCGCCCCGGACGCCAGCTGCTCGGTGGTGAAGATCCTGGCCACGCCACGCTCGTCCGACATCGCGTCGATGATCCCCCGCAGGGTGTTCGACCGCCGCCTCGCCTTGTCGTACATGCCTGGCTCGAAGTAGATCTCGTTCCCACTCAGCCGGGACAGATACTTTCCGGTTCCCATCGCCCGCACCGCACGACCCTCCCCGGCGTTCAGGATCGCACTGCCGCTGAGCCGGCCCGCATCGCGCCCCTCCTTGCGGAGCTGCTCAGGGATGTTGGTCACCGCGTGATCGGCGGTGAGCGCCACCACGTACTGCCCTTCGCCGACAACCTTGTCGAGCTGGTTCAGGAGTGCGCCGATCGACTGGTCCAGGTTCGCGTACATGTCCCGGATCTCATGGCTGTTCGGTCCGAACGCGTGGCCGACCAGGTCGGGGCTCGAGAAGCTGACCCCGAGGAAGTCCGGGGCGTTGCCCTTGCCCAGCTGCATCGACTCGGTCAATGCCCCCGCCATCCGCGCGACGTACGCGTCGGCGAACGGGCTGTGCTGCCACTGGTCGAAGTAGCTCGTGTCCACCTTGTTGTTCTCGCCCGTCACCGGGTGCGGGAACGTGCTCTTCCAGCCCTTGGTCGGGTTTTCACCGAGACCCGCGTCCGGTTCCGTGTACTCGGACGCGGAGAGCCTGTGGCTCCAGGTCTTGCCGAAATCGGCGTCGAGCGGATTGGCGGAGATGAAGGCCTTCACCTGCGGCACCGGTGTCTGCGTGTAGACCGAGGACGTTTCCCAGCCGTCGAGCGAATCGGAGATCCAGGTGACGGCATCGCCCCCGTGGCCGGCCAGCATGATGGCGCTGCGCGCCTTGAGCGCCAGCGTGACCACCTTGGAACCCTTGCCGCGCATCTGGTCGCCCAGCGTGGGCACGAGCAGGTAGCCCGGCCCCATCCGGTTTCCGCCGGGCCGGTTGTACGCCACCACACGTGCCCGCAGGTCGTCGGTGCACGGCACGACGGCGGCCCGCTGCCGGTCGAACCAGGTGTTGGCAATGATGCCGTGCGTATGCGGATAGGCGCCCGTTGCCACGGTGGCATGCCCGGCGCAGGTCAGCGTGTTCAGGTAGGGGTAGTTCGCCTTCGTGAACCAGGCGCCATCGTCCACCAGGCGTCGCAGGCCCGACGACCAGTTCTCGCGGAAGCGGTCGATGTAGTCGGCCCGCATCTGATCCACCACAATCAACACGACGAGCCTGGGGGCGGCATCCGCGGCAGCCACGATGACGGACAGCGCAGCGGCCAGGGCGGCAGCCGACAGAATGCGACGCATAGATCTCCTGGTTCGAGCCTACCTGTTTATAGCAGCGACAGCGGATCGATGCCTACCGAAGTGGGATCCACCGGTCCGGTGATGGCAGGCGCGAGCGCTCCCTGATCCGCGGCTTCCCACAGGTTCACGTCGATGGGTGTCGCCAGCCGCGTTCCGTGACGATCGATCAGGATCCGCACGTGCGGCCTGAACGGGTCCGGCGCATGCGTGCGCACCACCAGCGCCACCTCCTCGGTGGTCAGGCGCACCAGGTTGCCCACGGGGTACACGCCCACGAGCTGCGCGAAGCGCCGCACGAGGTGCTGGTCGAACTGGCGGCCGTCGTTCCGCTGCATCACCGCGAGGATGCGGTCGGTCGGGTACGACTGCTGGTAGGCCCGCTGCGAACGCATGGCATCGTAGACGTCGGCGATGCTGCACAGCATCGTGCCGAGATTCAGCGACGAGCGCAGCACGTCCGGATACCCGGTGCCATCCAGGCGCAGGTGATGCTCGAAGGCGACCACGGGCGCCAGCGCCGGGATATCCGGCGTGGCGCGCAGGATCTCCGCCCCGTCCACCACGTGCCGCTTCATCACCGCGAACTCGCGCTCGGTCAGCGCCTCGGCCTTGCCCAGGATCTCGATCGGGGTCTTCACCTTGCCGATGTCGTGCATCAGGGCGGCCAGGCCGAACTCACGCAGCAGGGGACCGTCGATCCCGAGCGCCCTGGCCTGCGCCATGGTCAGGATCGACACGTTCACCATGTGCGTGAACGTGTAGTTGTCGTACTCCCGCAGCGCCGTCAGCGCCATCAGCGCCGGGCGGTTGTGCGACACCGCCTCGGCCAGGCCGTCGACGACGCCGTGCGCCATGGTGGCGTCCGGGCGTCCCTCCGTCTGCGCCGCCTCCCACAGCTGCTCCGCCGAACTGACGGCATCGGCATACAGCCGGCGGAACGTCGCCATGTCGGCCGCCGCCCCCTCCACGCGCTCGGCCACCCGCACGCGCCCCACGCGCACGTGGGCCAGCGCCGGGAACCGCTCGGCGCTCCCCTCGTCCGCGGGCGCGTCCGCCACGAACGCGGCCAGGCTGGCGATCTCGTCCGGCTGGACACCGCGGTCGATCGTGATCCGCTCGATCCCGATCTGCCGGAGCCGGCGCACGAACGACGCCAGGCCGCCCACGCCGGCCACCGGCACGTCGTTCACGATGACCTCGTCACCGACGATGCCGACGACGACGGAGGGGAAGAGATCGTGCAGGGCGTCGATCGCGCGAGACAGCCCCTCGAGGTTCCTGGCGATGATCGGGTGGCCGTGCGAGTACAACTGCCCCGACCGCAGCGAGGCCGCGAGCCGCCGGAGGAGTTCCTCGGCCAGTTGTGTGCGGGCCGGCGTCGTCATGCGCTGCGTCCTCCGGTGGCCCGGCCGCGTGCAAGGATGTCGAGCTGTGCCTGGGCTGCCGCGCGCACGCCGCGCGGTCCCTGCCCCGCGGCGTCGACCAGGGCCGCCACGGCCTCGGTCGTGCCGATGCGGGCGAGCGCTGCCGCCGCCGCGCCACGGAGGGCGGCCGTGCGGCGGGGCGCCCACCACTCACCGCGCCTGAGCGCCACCTGCAGCGCGGGAATCGCCTGGTTGTCGCGCAGCTGGCCGAGCAGGTCCAGCGCGGTGGCGTAGACCCACCCGAGGGCCCCCGCATGGTGCACGTGTTCCAGGATGTAGATCAGGAGGGGGGCGGCCCGCTCATCACGCTGTGAGGCCAGCGCCTGCATGATCGACTCGCGCGACTGGGTCGTGCCTCCCTCGAGCGCCTGTTCCAGCACCCGGTAGCCCGCGTCGGTGCCGATCTGCAGGATGGCGCGCACCGCATCACGCTGCACGCCGGGTTCGGTGTCGTCGAGCAGTTCCTTCAGGTCGGGCAGGGCATCGCTGCCTCCGAATTCGCGGAGCAGGTAGACAGCCGTACGACGGACGGCCGGGTTGGCGGATGCCTTCAACTGCTCCACCTCGTGCCGCCCCACGGCGCCGAAGCCCAGGAGGATCTCGGTGAGGCGCTCGCGTGGACGGGTGCGCTCCTCGACCGACAGGGCCTCGGCCAGCAGGCGCACGAACTGCTCGCCGAGCGACAGGCAGATTGCCTTCACCCGCTGGAACTGCGCGTCGTCCAGCGTCTGCAGGTGACCGACGATGTGCCGCATGGTGCCGGTAGTGAGCAGCCGGTCGAGCGTGCGCCGCGCGAGGTCGCGCCGTGCGGGGTCGGTGTGTGCGCCGGCATCGGTGCGGAGGACCTCGAGCACCTGCCCGGCGGCGTCGAAGTCGCCAACCAGGAGGAGATCGTCGATGAGCGTGAGGACCGGCTCCATGAGCCCGCGTCGCCGCCCAGGGTCGTGCTCGATCCGCAGCAGGTCGAGCACGAGCGCCAGGTCCAGCCGCCGGAGCTCGCTGGTGGCGACCGTGCCGAGCCAGGCCGTCAGCCGCTCGGGCGGGTCGTCGCTGACCTGCTCCACGTCGATCGCCTCGGCCCGTACCGTCGTGAGTTGCTGTGCATACTGTGCCGAGACGAACGGCTCGTCCGAGTACTGGGACAGCAGCGTCTCGGCGACCTGTGTCCAGGACGCCTCGAAGGCCTCACCTTCGGCGCCCGAGACGATGGCGGTGTCGTGCGCCATGCCGACGAGGCGCTCGCGGCGGCTGTCGTCCACGACCAGAGCCTGGAAAGCCTGCGCGACGCGCTCGATGGGGGCGCTTGCGTCCACCACGTGGCGTGCCACGAAGCTGGCAATGGTGCCGTCCGGCATCCGCTGCATCACGGCGCCGACCACGGGAGCGCCGCCGTCGGCCGCAGGCTCGTCCTGCGCCAGCACGGACAGGAGCAGGTCGGGCGAGGCGTGGCCGAGGGCCATGGCCAGATCGCGCATCACCCGTTCGTCGTGCTGGGGTGCCCGATCGTGCACCGCGTGGACGATGCCGCGCAGGAGGCGGATCAGGGCGGCGGCCCTGGCGCCCACCGTGCCGCCCGACGACTCGATGGCGGCATCGAGCTGCCCGAAGACCCTGGCCAGCATGTCGCTGTCCACCGCGCCATCGAGGAGCGACTGGAGCAGTTCCTCGGGCAGGTCGAACGCCTTGCCGGTGAGGCAGTGCGCGACCACCTGCTCCCATGAGGCGTCCAGGCCGCGCGTGCGCTCCCGGAGCACCTCCGCGTAGTCGATCTCGCGGATGTCGACGTGGCGCCCAGCCAGGGTCGTCCACAGCCGGGCGATGCCGCCCTCGGCGTGGACCTCGTCCTGTGGGCGCGCGAGGAGCCTGAGGAAGGTGCGCCAGGCGGCGAGGTCGCCACCGGGATGGATGGTCAGCTCGCCAATGAGGTGGGCGTGCAGCATGCCCGCCAGCTCGGTGATGGCGGCATCGGGCCGCGGCGCGGCGGCGCCACCGACGGTGAGGGTGCCGGCCTTCACCTCGATGCGGAACGGTGTCGTCAGCTCGGGAGGGGTGGTGAGGCGGACCAGGCGGCCGAGCGTGGTGGCAATGGCGGGATGGGCGTCGGGATAGAGCACGACGGCGCGTGCCGCCGCCTTGAAGGCGCGCGCGAAGTCGGTGAGCCGTGCCGCCTCGCGTGTCGCGAGCACTTCTCCCATCGCGAAGATTATCGCGCAGTTCCGATATACTCCGGCCGGATGCGCACCGTAGACACCATCATGCGGAAACGTGACGGCCACGCGCTCGAGCGCGAGGAGATCGTCGCGTTCGTGCAGGGCGTCACGACGGGCGACCTGCCCGACTACCAGGCGTCGGCCCTGCTGATGGCGATCCTGCTCAGGGGGATGACGCCGCAGGAGACCGCATGGCTGACCGATGCCATGGTGCACTCCGGCATCCGCGTGGACCTGAGCGATCTGCCCGGCGTGAAGGTGGACAAGCACAGCACCGGCGGCGTGGGCGACAAGACGTCGCTCGTGCTGGCGCCCGTGGCGGCCGCCTGCGGCGTGCCGGTGCCGATGATGTCTGGGCGGGGCCTGGGCCACACCGGCGGCACGCTCGACAAGCTCGAGTCGATTCCGGGCTTCCGTACGGGACTGTCCCTCGAGGAGATGCGCGCCGCGCTGCAGCGATGCGGCTGCGCGATGCTGGGGCAGACCTCGCAGATCGCCCCTGCGGACAAGAAGCTGTACGCCTTGCGCGACGTGACCGGCACCGTCGAGAGCATCCCGCTCATCTCCGCCTCGATCATGAGCAAGAAGATCGCCGAGGGGATCGACGCGCTGGTGCTGGACGTGAAGACCGGCAGCGGCGCGTTCATGAAGACGGAGGCCGACTCCCGCCGGCTCGCCGAGTCGCTGGTCTCCATCGGCAAGGCGTCGGGCGTGCGCACCGAGGCGGTGATCACCGACATGGACATGCCGCTGGGAGTGGCCGTGGGGAACGCACTCGAGGTCATCGAGTGCCTCGAGATCCTGAAGGGGCGCGGCTCGGCCGACCTGGTGGACTGTTCCATCGAGCTGACGGTGCGCATGCTCCTGCTCGGGAAGGTGGCCACCGACCGGGCTGACGCCGAGGCACGGGTCCGCGCGGCGATCGACTCGGGTGCCGCGCTCGATCGGTTCCGGCAGATTGTCGAGGGGCAGGGCGGCGACCCGCGGGTGGTGGACGACTACACGCGGCTCCCGGCGGCCCCGTTCCGCTTCATGGTGCGGGCGGCACGCGCCGGTTACGTCACGCGCCTCGACGCGGAACTGGTCGGTCGCGCCTCCGTTGCGCTGGGCGCCGGCCGCGACCGGGTCGAGGACGCCGTCGACCCCGCCGTGGGCATCATCGTCACGGCGAAGCCGGGCGCCCAGGTGTCGGCTGGCGACGCTGTCCTCGAGATCCACTACCGGGAGCAGGCACGGCTCGATGCCGCGCTCGTCCTGGCCGGGCGCGCCATCACCATCGGCGACGAGCCCCCGGCGCTTCGACCCATCATCGTTGGCGAGGTCCGCTGATGTACTTCATCCAGCCGCTCATCGGGGCGGTCGTCATCCTGGGCATCGGGTACGCGTTCTCCACCGACCGCCGCGCGATCAACTGGACCACGATTGCCTGGGGGCTCGGCCTCCAGGTCGTCTTCGCCTTCATCGTGCTCAAGACGACGGTCGGCCAGACCGTCTTCGAGTTCATCGGCGGCTACATCACGAAGCTCCTCGGCTTCTCGAACGTCGGCGCCGCCTTCGTCTTCGGCCCGCTGGGTGACGCCACGGTGTGGGGGCGTGCGATGACCGGCGCGATCGGGCCGGACGGCGCCCAGTACGCGGTCATCTTCGCGTTCCAGATCCTGCCGACGATCATCTTCATCGCGGCGCTGTTCGCCATCCTCTATTACTTCGGGATCATGCAGATCATCGTGCGGCTGTTCGCCGTGGTGATGCACCGCGTGATGCGTGCGAGCGGCGCGGAGTCGCTCAACGTGGCGGCGAGCATCTTCATGGGGCAGACCGAGGCGCCGCTCACCATCAGGCCCTACCTGCCGGAGATGACCCGCTCCGAACTGATGACGGTGATGACATCCGGCATGGCGCACATCTCGGGCGGCATCATGGCGGCCTACATCGCGTTCGGCATCGAGGCCAGGCACCTGCTCACGGCGGTGATCATGACGGCGCCCGGCACGATCATGATGGCCAAGCTGCTGGTGCCCGAGACCGAGACGCCGAAGACGATGGGGTCGGTCACGCTGAAGGTGGAGAAGACCGACGTCAACGTGATCGACGCGGCCGGACGCGGCACGCACGAGGGGCTGCACCTGGCGCTGAACGTGGGCGCGATGCTCATCTCGTTCCTCGCGCTGATTGCCCTGCTCAATGCCATGCTCGGCTACATCCCGTGGCCGGGCGGCGGCGTCCTCAGCCTGAGCCGCATCTTCGGCTGGGTCTTCGCGCCCATTGCGTGGGCGATGGGGGTGCCCTGGCGTGATGCCCCGATTATCGGGAACCTGCTGGGCACCCGCATGGCGCTGAACGAGTTCGTCGCCTATTCGCAGCTCGGACCGCTCAAGGCCTCGCTCGACCCCAAGTCGTTCACCATTGCCACCTTCGCGCTGTGCGGCTTTGCGAACTTCAGCTCCATCGGCATGCAGATCGGCGGCATCGGCGGACTGGCCCCGAACCGTCGCAGCGACCTGGCCCGCCTGGGCCTGCGGGCGATGTTCGCCGGGACGCTGGCGAACTTCATGACGGCGACGATTGCCGGCTTTCTGCTGTAGAGAGGGCGGGAAGGGCAGGCGGGCCTGGACGGTCGGGAAACAGACATGGGTTACTACGACGACGTGAAAGAGGCGGCGGACTATGTCCGCGGCCGGATCCAGAAGGTGCCGGACCTGGCCATCGTGCTCGGGTCTGGCCTGGGCGACTTTGCGGGCACGCTCGCCGACGCCGTCTCGATGTCGTACGGTGACCTGCCGCACTGGCCGGCCTCGAAGGTGATCGGGCACGAGGGGCGGCTGGTCATCGGCACGGTGGGTGGTCGGACGATTGCCGCGCTGTCCGGCCGCTGTCATGTCTACGAGGGGCACGACCTGAAGACGGTCACCTTCGCCATCCGGGCACTCGGGCTGCTGGGCGTGAAGATGCTGGTGCTGACCAACGCGGCCGGCGGCATCAATACGGGGTTCTCGCAGGGCGCGCTGATGGTGATCGACGATCACATCAACCTGATCGGGGACAACCCGCTGGTCGGCCCGAACGACGAGCGCTTCGGTGTCCGCTTCCCGGACATGAGTGAGGTCTACTCCCGACGCCTGCGGGGCATCGCGGATGAGGCGGGAGCGGCACGTGGCCTGACGCTGCCGCACGGCGTCTATGTGGGGCTGCTCGGGCCCAGCTACGAGACGCCGGCCGAGATCCGCTTCCTGCGCGTGATCGGGGCGGACGCCGTCGGCATGTCGACGGTGCCCGAGGCGATTGCCGCGCGCCACATGGGCATCGAGGTCCTGGGCATCTCGTGCATCACGAACATGGCCGCGGGCGTCCTGCCGCAGCCGCTCCACCATGACGAAGTCATGGAGACCGCGCGACGCGTGCGCGGACAGTTCATCGGGCTGCTCGAGGAGGTCATCGCCCGGGCCTGACGGCCCTTCCGGATTGCTGATTGCTGAATGCTGATTGCCAATTGGAAGTTCGAATCAGCAATCGGCAATTAGCGATTAGCATTTGCTGTGTATGGTTGACCGTGACCTCCTCGTGAGTGCCGCGCGTGCCGCCCGTGAGCACGCGGTGGCGCGCTTCTCCGGCTTCAAGGTCGGCGCCGCCCTGCAGACGCCGGACGGCACGATCATCACCGGCTGCAACGTGGAGAACGCCACCTACGGACTCACTGTCTGTGCCGAGCGGGTGGCCATGTTCAAGGCGCTCTCCGAGGGGCACCGCGAGTTCGTGGCCGTGGCCGTGGTTGCGGACACGCAGGAGCCGACGCCCCCCTGCGGCGCCTGCCGCCAGATCCTCTGGGAGTTCGGCGGCGATCTCGAGGTGTTCCTGGCCAACCTCACGGAACACAAGGGCACCTTCCGCATGAAGGACCTCCTGCCCCTGCCTTTCGACGCGCGCCTTCTGTAACCCACGCGCGACCGCACGGGTCCGCCTGAAGCTCCCGGTTCGCGCTGTTGAACGGTAGAATAGGCCCGTGCTTCCAACGATTGCCCGCGACAACGACGTGGTAGTGATGATCGACCAGCGCAAGCTGCCGGCGCAGGAGATCTACGTGCGCTGCAGGACGGCGGCTGACGTCGCCAAGGCCATCAAGACGATGGTGATCCGGGGCGCCCCGGCCATCGGCGTGGCCGCCGCGCTCGGCATTTCGCTCGGCATGCGCCGCAGCACCGCCACCGGCACGCAGAAGCTCGCCACCGAGTTCTACCGGATCTGCGACCTGATGGCCGGGACGCGGCCCACTGCCGTGAATCTCTTCTGGGCCATCGAACGCATGAAGCGCTGCTTCGCGGCCGGCGTCGGCGTCGGTGAGTCGGTCGACCAGCTCAAGGACCGGCTCGATCGCGAAGCCGACCTGATCCATGACGAGGATGTCGCCAGCTGCCGCGCGATGGGCGCCTTTGGCGCCGCGGTCGTGCCGCAGGACGCGCGGATCCTCACGCACTGCAACGCGGGCGCGCTGGCCACCGCCGGCTACGGCACGGCCCTCGGGGTGATTCGCGGGGCGGTCGAGGCCGGGAAGAACGTTGCGGTGTTCGCCGACGAGACCCGTCCGTTCCTCCAGGGGGCCCGCCTCACGGCGTGGGAACTGGTGAAGGACGGCATCGACACCACGGTGATCACCGACAACATGTCGGGCGCGTTGATGCGGCAGGGAAAGGTGAACTTCGTGGTGGTCGGCGCCGACCGCATTGCCGCCAACGGCGACACCGCCAACAAGATCGGCACCTACTCGGTGGCCGTGCTCGCACGCGAGCACGACGTGCCCTTCTACGTGGCTGCGCCGCTCTCGACCATCGACCTGAACACCACCGACGGCTCCGGCATTCCCATCGAGGAGCGCAACAGCCGTGAGGTGACCCACGTCGGCAGCAGCCAGCTGGCGCCCGAGGGCGCATCGGTCTGGAACCCGGCCTTCGACGTGACGCCGAACCACCTCATTGCCGGCATCATCACCGAGAAGGGCATCTTCCGGGCGCCGTACACCGAGTCGCTCGCCCGCGCGTTCGTGCCGGCCGGAGTCTGACACGCCGGTGCTGAACACCTGATCCATGCTCGTACTGGGCATCGAAACCTCCTGCGACGAAACGTCGGCAGCGGTCGTCGAGGAGACCGGAGACGCCGCACGCCCGTGGGCGATCCGTTCGAACGTGATCGCGTCGCAGGTCGAGATCCACCGTGAATGGGGCGGCGTGGTCCCCGAGCTGGCCTCACGCCAGCACGTGCGCGACATCTGCGGTGTGGTCGAGAAGGCGCTGGCCGATGCCGCCGTCGGCTGGACCGACCTCGGCGCGGTGGCGGTCACCCAGGGCCCAGGCCTGGTCGGCGCGCTCCTCGTGGGTGTGTCGTTCGCCAAGGCGGCCGCCGCGGCCGCCAACCTGCCGATTGTCGGTGTCCACCACCTCGCGGGGCACATCGAATCCCTGGTGCTGCACAACGGCGAGCTCCCGTTGCCGGCGGTCATCCTGGTGGTCTCCGGCGGACACACCAGCCTCTACCTCGTCACGCAGCCCGGCTCCTACGAACTGCTCTCCCGCACGCGTGACGATGCGGCGGGGGAGGCGTATGACAAGGTGGCGAAGCTGCTCGGGCTCGGGTATCCGGGTGGGCCGGTCATCGACCGGATCGCGAGGCAGGGGAACGACACCGCCATCCGGTGGCCCGGGACGCGCCTGACGCATGCCGACCGGAATGCGCCCGGGTTGAAGGGCGACCTCGACTTCAGCTTTTCCGGGCTCAAGACCGCCGTCATGCGCCACGTGACGCTCCTGCGGGAGCAGGGTGTTCCCCTGAACGATCAGGCGGTCGCCGACATCGCCGCGAGCTTCCAGCGCGTGGTGGTGAAGACGCTGGTCGAGCGCACGTTCAAGGCGGCCCTCATCCACGGGGCCAAGAGCGTGGGAGTGGCCGGCGGTGTCTCGGCCAACAGCCGGCTTCGCGCCGAGATGCGCGCCCATGGGGAGGCGCGCGAGATTCCGGCCTTCGTGCCAGACCTGTCACTGTCCACCGACAATGCCGCGATGATTGCCGCCGCCGGGCTGCGCCGCCTGCGCGCCGGCATCACGTCGTCCATGGAGATGAACGCCGACCCCGCTCTTTCGCTCTAGCGTTCCCACTTGCGGCCATAATGGCCCATGGCCACCGGCGACCCCGCAGCGCCCATCCATGCCACAGCAGGTACTTCACGGGTCTACACCGACTACCTGTGGTTCACCACGCGTCAACGGCAGGAGTTCATCCGCATCACGGACCAGGTGGCGGCCATCGTCTCGAAGTCGGGTATCCGTGAAGGGATGGTGCTCGTCTCGGCGATGCACATCACCGCCGGTGTGTACGTGAACGACTGGGAAGACGGGTTGATTCATGACTTCGGCGTCTGGCTCGAGAAGCTGGCACCTGCCGGGCTGAACTACCGGCATCACCAGACCGGCGAAGACAACGCCGACGCGCACCTGAAGAGGACCATCATGGGGCACCAGGTGATGCTGCCGATCACGGCAGGCGCGCTCGACCTCGGCCCCTGGGAGCAGGTGTTCTACGCGGAGTTCGACGGCCAGCGGCGGAAGCGGGTTGTGGTGAAGGCATTTGGCCTCTGACCGCGCCTACCCGTCGCGTCCGTTCGTGGGCGTGGGGGCGCTCGTCATCGACGAGGGGCGCGTGCTGCTCGTGAAGAGGGGGCGCCCGCCACTCATGGGCGAGTGGAGCCTGCCGGGCGGCGCGGTGGAGACCGGCGAGACGCTTGCGGCCGCGGTGCAGCGCGAGGTCTTCGAGGAGACCGGCCTCGTCGTCTCGGTCGGCCCCATCGTCGACGTGCTCGATCGTATCCATAGCGATGCGGAGGGCAGGGTGGAGTTCCACTACGTGCTCATCGATTACCTCTGCACCGTCATCGGTGGCGACCTGCAGCCCCACTCGGACGCGGACGACGCACGCTGGGCGACGCGGGAGCAGCTGCCGGCCTATCACCTGCAGCCGATCACGTTCGAGGTGGCCTGCAAGGCGCTGGACCTCGCGACCGGGCAGGCTTGAGCGCGTCCATGGCACGGATCGCGGCTGCGCTCGTGCTCTCGCTGCTGGTGCTGGTGGTGCCGGTCTCCACGCAGATGCGGATCGGCGCGCCCGCGGGCGACTTCGTCGAGCTGGACGTGGTCGTGGTCGACCGGAAGGGCCAGCCGGTGCACGGGCTCACGAAGGAAGACTTCACGGTGAAGGACGGCGGCAAGACCGTGACCGTCTCCACCTTCCGCGAGTTCACCGGCCCCGACCCGCGCGATCCCGACTCCGGACGGACGATCGTGATTCTCCTGGACGACACCGGCGTCGTGCCCACCGGCACGTCGACCATCCAGACGATCGCGCGTGCCATCGTCGGCAACGCGAATCCGCGGGACGACATGCCGGTGGTGCGGCTGCACGCGAAGGAGGACGAGCCCTATGGGGATCGCATTGCGGCGGAAGAGCGCATTGCGGCGTACCGGGCGGGCTCGTGGCCGTTCTCCCTCTGGTCGACGAACGGCGAGGTGCTCGAGCGTGTGTCTGCCGTCACGGCCGGCATCACGCTGAACACAGCCAGGCGGCGAATCATCCTGTGTATCGGCGCACCCTTCATCTGCAACCTGCCCGAGCCGTTCCCGTCGGCGCCCCGTTCGTTCGAGTCGTTGTGGATGTCGACGGTGACCGAGGCGGCGAAGGCGAACGTGGCGGTGTACGGCCTCGTGGCCGGGCGACCCGGCCGGTTCAGCGGGCTGCCGGAGGCGACCGGTGGCGAGGTGTTCCCGATGGCCTACGACATCGGACCCGCCATCGAGCGGGTGCTGAGCGACGCGTCGAATTACTACGTGCTGGGGTACTGGCCGGTGTCGGAGTCCAGGCGGCTGCAGCGGGTCGAGGTCAAGGTCCGCGCGAAGGGCGTGAAGGTGCTCGCGCGTCGGCTTCGGTAGCGCCCCTCGTCCGGGCGCCGCCTCAGGCGCCCGTGCGCCACGAGAAGTAGACCGGCACGCCGAGCAGCACGATCGCGAGCCCCGGCCATGTGGTCGATGGGCGATAGGCGAACAGCACGAGCAGGATCGTCAGGGCACCGGCGACGTACAGCGCCGGAACGACCGGATAGCCGAAGGCTCGATACGGCCGCTCGACGTCAGGGCGGGTCGTGCGGAGGCGGAAGACGCCGAGGATCGTCAGGACGTAGAAAATCAGCGCGGCCGACACGACGTAGTCCAGCAGGTTGCTGTACAGGTTGCCGTAGGCGCCCGTGCCCGGGTTGTAGGTGCGGGGCAGGACGAGGATGGCCGACCACACCCCCTGGAGCACCAGCCCCCACGCCGGCACCCTCGCGTCGTTCAGCTCGCCGGCAGACCTGAAGAAGAGCCCGTCCTTCGCCATCGCATAGTAGGCCCGCGCCCCGGCCAGGATCAGGCCGTTGTTGCAGCCGAAGGTGGAGATCATGATGCCCACCGCCATGATCGCCGCGCCTGCACCGGGGAAGACGACGTCCAGCGTGGCGCTGGCCACCCGGTCCGCCGCCGCATGCTGCACCTGCGGGAAGGTGAGCGCCGAGAGGTAGGCGACGTTCGCCAGGAGGTAGAGGCCGATGACGACCGCGGTGCCGAGCGCGAGCGAGAGCGGGATGTTCCGCCGCGGGTCCTTCACTTCACCGGCGGTGAACGTGATGTTGTTCCAGGCGTCGGCCGAGAAGAGCGAGCCGGTCTGGGCAACGCACAGGGCAATGAACAGGCCGAACGCCGACACGGCGCTGAGGCCTGGCACGATGTCCGAGGCTCCGCGCACCGTCCACAGGTCGCCGAAGTTGTCGGACACCGCGGCCGTGTTGCGTCCCATCAGGATGCCGGCCAGGATCAGCGCCACGAGCGCGCCGCCCTTGGTCGTGGTGAAGATGTTCTGGATGATGCGGCCGTACTCGAGCCCGCGGGTGTTCGTCCAGGTGAGGAGGGCAATCAGCAGCACCCCGACGAACTGCGCCGTGGAGAGCGAGAGGGCGTAGCCTGACGTGAGGTGCACCGGGGAGACGAGGTAGCGGTCCTCGGAAATCCACGGGATGAGGACGCCGGAGTAGCGCGCGAAGCCGACCGCCACGGCGGCAATCGTGCCACTCTGGATGACCAGGAAGAGCGTCCACCCGTAGAGGAAGCCCCAGATGGGGGAGAACGCCTCCCGCAGGTACACGTACTGACCGCCTGCGCGTGGCATCATCGCGGCCAGCTCGCCGTAGGAGAGCGCGGCGGTGATGGTGAGCACGCCCGCGATCAGCCAGCCCACGAGCAGCCAGCCCGGGCTTCCGATGGTCCGCGCCATGTCGGCGGACACCAGGAAGATGCCGGAGCCGATCATCGACCCGATGACGACCATCGTCGAGTCGTAGAGGCCGAGGCCTCGCGTGAACTCGGTGTCGAGGCCGGTGGCGTGCGTCTGGTCGGTGGGGGTGGTTCGGCTGGTCACGTGGTGGGGCGCTCCTCGGTTGTGCCGCCTGCCGCCGGAATATATCATGCGGTCGCGGCGCCACTGGCCGCGGAAACGTTCGGCTGTGCCTACCATCCGACTGGACATGATCCAGACTCTTGCCGTCGCGGCACTCGTGCTGTTCGCCGGCTACGGCGTGCGGCGGCGCATTTCCCAGCTCGATCGGTACAACATCCCGGCGGCGGTGGTCGGCGGGTTCGTGTTCGCGGCGGTCGCGCTCCTGCTGCGGCTGCGCGGGGTCGTGTCCTTCGAGTTCGACACCACGCTCCAGGCGCCGATGATGATCGCGTTCTTCACCACCATCGGCCTGGGCGCGAGCCTCTCGCTCGTGCGTGTGGGTGGCCCGCAGGTCCTGACGTTCTGGGTGCTGGCGTCCGCGCTGGCCGTGGCGCAGAACGGCGTGGGGGTGGTGCTGGCGCGCCTCCTGGGGGTCGAGCCGCTCGTGGGGCTGATTGCGGGGTCCATCACGATGACCGGCGGGCACGGCACCGGCGCTGCCTTCGGCAAGCTCATGGAGGACGAGTACGGCTTCTCCGGCGGAGTGACGCTGGCGATGGCTGCCGCGACGTTTGGCCTGGTCAGTGGCGGCCTGCTCGGTGGTCCGGTCGGGACGTGGCTGATCCGCCGACACGGGATCACGCCTCCCGGCGCCCGGCACACGGTCGCGGCCAAGGCGAGCGCCTACCAGAGCCTGGATGCGGAGATTGACACCGAACCGGGCGGCGATCCGGCGACTGCCTACACCCTCCTGAAGGTGCTCACCGTCGTGCTCGTGGCCATGTGGGCGGGCGGCATCCTGAGTGGGTTCCTCGGGCGGGTCATGACCCTTCCGGCCTACATCGGAGCCATGATCGCGGCCGCCGTGATTCGCAATGCGGACGAGTGGCTCCGATGGATCCGCGTGGAGCAGAGGGTCGTCGACGACGTGGGCACGATTGCGCTGTCGCTGTTCCTGGCCATGGCGCTGATGTCGCTGCGTCTCTGGGAGCTGCTCGACCTCGCCCTCCCCATGCTGGTGATCCTGGTCGTGCAGGTCGGGATGATGGCTGCATGCGCGATCTTCGTGACCTTCCGGTTGATGGGACGCGACTACGACGCGGCCGTGATGGCCGGGGGACACTGCGGGTTCGGCCTTGGGGCCACGCCAAACGCGGTCGCGAACATGGAGGCACTGGCCTCGCGCTTCGGGGCGGCTCCGCGCGCATTCCTCGTGGTGCCCATGGTGGGCGCGTTCTTCATCGACTTCACCAACGCCCTGATCATCACGACGTTCATCAACCTGGTGCACTGACCGTGGCTGACACGAACCTCACGCGCGCTGACGCCTGGACGCTGCTGACCGAGTACACGAAGGGCGACAGCCTGTTGAAGCATGCCCTGGCGGTCGAGGCGGCAGTGCGCGGGTACGCGCGGCAGTTCGGTGAAGACGAGCAGGGCTGGGGCATCGTGGCCCTGCTGCACGACTTCGACTACGAACGCTGGCCCTCGCTCGACGACCATCCGTACAGGGGCGTCGAGATCCTGGCGGGGCTCGGCTACCCCGGGTGGGTGACGCGCGCGATCCTGTCCCACGCGGATTACACCGGCGTGTCGCGCGAGAGCCTGCTCGAGAAGACACTGTTCGCGTGCGACGAGATGGCCGGCTTCGTGACGGCGGCCTCGCTCGTGCGGCCCAGCCGCAGCATTCTCGACCTCGAGGCAGCGTCGGTCGTGAAGCGGATGAAGGACAAGGCATTCGCCCGGGCCGTGAACCGCGACGACCTGCGCGCCGGCGCGGCCCTGCTCGGACTGCCGCTCGACCAGCACATCGGCAACGTCATCGGGTTCATGCGCGGGCAGGCCGATGCACTCGGCCTGCGTGGAAACCTCTAGGACGCCACTTCCGTCTACTGCTCCAGAGATGGCTGAGCCCGCACCGGTCGTCACCCTGGAAGGGGTGACGGTCCAATACGGCACGCAGACCGCGCTCCGGGAGGTCTCGATCGCCTTCGGTGCCGGTGCGGTCGGGCTGCTCGGCCCGAACGGCGCCGGCAAGAGCACGATGATCAAGTCGCTGCTCGGGTTCGTCGTGCCGGTGGCGGGCCGCATGCACGTGCTCGGGCTCGACGTCACGGCCGCGCCCCTCGAGATTCGCGCGCGCGTCGGCTACATGCCGGAGAACGACGCCCACATCCCGGGCATGAACGCCGTCAGCTTCGTCGCGTACTGCGCCGAACTCTCCGGCCTTCCCCGGGTCGATGCGATGCAGCGTGCGCACGAGGTGCTGTTCTATGTCGGGCTCGGCGAAGCGCGCTACCGCAACGTGGAAACCTACTCCACCGGCATGAAGCAGCGCATCAAGCTCGCACAGGCCCTGGTGCACGATCCCGACCTGCTCTTCCTCGACGAGCCGACCAACGGCATGGACCCCAGGGGCCGGGACGAGATGCTGGAACTGGTCCGCGACCTCGCCCACAACAAGGGGGTCAACGTCATCGTCTCCTCGCACCTGCTGCCCGACATCGAGTACACGTGCACCAACGTCGTCGTGATGGACAAGGGGCGCGTGGCCGCCCAGGGACCGATCGAGGGGCTCAAGCAGCCGCGCGGCCAGGTCTTCGAGCTGCGCGTGAAGGCGCCTGCGGGCGTTCCGGACTTCGTGGCGACGCTCCGGGCGGCCGGCCTCGAATGCCATGCCACCGACGATGACGTGATGCGGGTGTTCGTGCCGGGCGAGGAAGGGGCGCACCGCATCTTCGCGCTGGCGGCGGCCGGGCAGGTGCAGGTCCGCCATCTCCGGCCGAGCGTGCCGACGCTCGAGGACGTGTTCGCCCAGGCCGTGGGGGAGGACTAGCGCATGCCCATCCACGACCAGGGGTACCGGCGCTACACCGGGCCGCGCGCGCAGGCCGGCCGGGCCTGGTGGGTCATCGCGCGAGCGGGCATCCGCACGCTCTTCGCGAAACGGGCGTTCCTCGGCCTGCTGCTCCTGTCGTGGGTCCCCTTCCTGGTCCGCGCCGTCCAAATCTATGCGGCCACCAACCTCCCGCAGGCCCAGTTCCTCGCGCCGGACGCCGCGATGTTCAGGAGCTTCCTTCTGCAGCAGGAGGTGTTCCTGTTCTTCATCACCGTCTATGCCGGCACGGGGCTCATTGCGAACGATCGGCGGGCCAACGCCCTGCAGATCTACCTCTCCAAGCCGCTGACCCGGCTCGAGTACATCTTCGGCAAGTTCGCCATCCTGCTGATCGTCCTCCTGCTGGTCACCTGGCTGCCGGCGGTGCTGCTGCTCGTCATCCAGGTGATGTTCGCCGGCAGCTTCTCGTTCTTCGTGCAGCACCTCTTCCTGCTCCCGGCCATCACGATCTTCTCGCTCATCCAGGTGACGGCCGTCTCGCTCGCGATGCTCGCACTCTCGTCCCTCTCGCGCAGCAGCCGCTACGTCGGCGTGTTGTACGCCGGGCTGATCTTCTTCTCGCAGGCCATCTACGGGATCGTGCGCGGCATCACCCGCGACTCGTCGATGGCGTGGCTCTCGGTGCCGCTCGACCTGCAGCAGATTGGCGACGCGATCTTCCGCCTGCAGCCACGCTTCGACATGCCGGTCTGGAGCGCGTTCGCCGTCATCGTCCTGCTCATGGCCGCGTCGGCATACGTCCTGGACCGCCGGGTGCGCGGCATGGAGGTGGTGGCGTGAGCGTCGTCACGGCCGAGCATGTCTCGAAGTGGTACGGGCAGGTGATTGGCCTGAACGACGTGACGCTCACGGTGCCGCCGGGCATCACGGGCCTGCTCGGGCCGAACGGCGCCGGCAAGTCGACCTTCATGAAGCTGATTACGGGCCAGTTGAAGCCGAGCAAGGGGAGCATCACCGTGCTCGGCGAGCCGATCTGGCGGCATCCCGACCTGTACTTCCGGATCGGCTTCTGCCCGGAGCAGGACGCCTTCTATGAGCGGATGACCGGGCTCGAGTGGGTGACCGCGCTCCTGCGCCTGAACGGCGGGTCGGATGCCGACGCCACGGCGGCGGCCCGTCGCGCGCTGGCCATGGTCGACCTCTCCGATGCGGCGGACAAGAAGATCGGCGCCTACAGCAAGGGCATGCGGCAGCGGGTCAAGCTGGCGCAGGCGCTGGCGCACGACCCCGAACTGCTCATCCTCGACGAACCGCTGTCGGGCATGGACCCGCTGGCGCGCCGGAAGACCATCAAGCTGATTCGCGAGTGGGGCCGGGCCGGCCGCAGCGTGATCGTGTCGAGCCATATCCTCCACGAAATCGAGTCGATGACGTCGAACATCCTCCTCATCAACCAGGGGCGCATCCTGGCCGAGGGCGATGTGCACCAGATCCGTGACCTCATCGACGAACATCCCCACACCGTGCACATCCGTGCGGCCCAGCCGCGCGCACTTGCGCGGGAGTTCCTCGCCTCCGACCATGTGCTCAGCCTCCGGTTCGAGGATGATGCGGTGATCGTACAGACGGGGAAGCCTGACGCCTTCTACGCCCGGCTGACCGCCATGGCCGCGTCGAGCGAGTTCGGCGCCATCCGTGAGGTCACCTCTCCGGACGACAACCTGCAGGCTGTCTTCGAATACCTGGTGAAGTGATGACGCCCGCGCCACGCGCCCGCCTGTCGTTCGGTGCCGCTGTCCTGCGCATCTTCGACCTCTCGCTCGGGGAGATGCTGTGGTCGCGCCGGTCCATCTTCCTGGCCCTGCTGGTTGGCGGGCCCGTGCTGCTGGCACTCATCAGCCGTCTGGCCTGGATGCTGGCGCCGGCGGAGTCGCTGCGGATCAACGGCGCGTCGGTGAGCGGCGCGGGGATCTTTGGCCTGATGATCTGGCTGCTCTACGTCCGGTTCATCGTCCCGATCCTGGGGGTGTTCTACGGCACGGCGCTCATCGCCGACGAGGTCGAGGACCGGACCATCACCTACCTGTTCACGCGACCGATCCCGAGGGGTGCCGTGCTGGTGGGCAAGTTCGTCGCGTACCTGGCCTGCACGGTCCTGCTCATCCTCCCCTCGGTGGTGGTGGTCTTCTTCCTGATGGTGCCGATGGGCGGCGGGTCGGTGGCCGCGATGTTCCCGTCGCTGGTGGCCGACCTCGGGATGCTGGCCGCGGGCCTGGCCACCTACGGGGCGGTGTTCGCCTGGGTGGGGGCGCGGGTGCGCCGGCCGCTGGTGGCCGGCCTGGTGTTCGTGCTCGGCTGGGAACCGGCCGTGCTCCTGTTCCCGGGCTACCTCAAGCGGATGACGGTGGCCTACTATCTCCAGGCGCTCGTGCCGCACGGAATGCCCGACGATTCGGCCATCAGCGTCCTGCTCCAGGCCTTCGCCGAGGTGCCGGGGGTAGCATCCAGCCTGCTGGCACTGGCACTATTGATGGGGGCGGCCCTGTGGGCGGCCGCTCGAACCGTCGAGTCGCGCGAGTACGTGCTGGAACAGTGACCCCCGGTTGCGCGTATAACGGGATGAGGACTGCATGACCACGAGGACCCGGTATTTTGTCGTCGGTTCGCTCCTGACCCTGGGTATCGGCCTGGGGGTCGGGCTGGTTGCCTACTCGGTCGGATTCTCCACCGCCGCACTCGGCAAGCCTGGCGGGCCCGACGAACTGCAGTTCATCCCCTCCAACGCCGCGGTCGTCGCCTACGCCGATGTCCGCGACATCATGACCTCGGAACTCCGCCAGAAGGTCCGCTCGGCCCTCCCGATGAAGCAGGACGGTCAGGGCGAATTCCAGAGCCAGACCGGCATCAACATCGAAACCGACATCGACCACGTGCTCGCCGCCATCGTGCCCACCGGGGCGGAACAGGACCGGATCCCCGGCTCCGCGATTGTGCTGGCCCGCGGACGCTTCGACCAGGTGAAGATCGAGGCGCTCATGCGCGAGCACGGCGCCCAGGTCGAGGACTACAAGGGCGCCCGGCTGATCGTCAGCGAGGCCCGCGAAGGCCGTCCGTCCCTGTCGCTCGCGTTCCTCGAGCCCGGGCTGGTCGTGGTCGGCTCGAGCGCCCTCATCCGCGGTGCGGTCGACCTGAAGGGTGGTGGGGCCAGCATCTCGACCAACGACGAGATCATGGGGCTCATCCGCGACATGGACTCCGGCAACGCCTGGGCCGCGGGTCGCTTCGATGCGCTCACCCAGCGCGCGCTGCCGCCCGGCGTCGCCCAGCAGTTGCCCGCCATCACCCTTTTCTCCGCATCGGCCATCATCGACAGCGGCATTCGTGGCACCCTCCGCGCAGAATCGCGCGACGACGAGTCGGCCACCGGCCTGCGCGACGTCCTCCGCGGCTTCATCGCCCTGGCCAGGATGCAGGCCTCGGCGCGGCCGGAACTCGCGTCGGTCCTGCAGACGCTCCAGCTCGGCGGTACCGGAAAGACCGTCGCGTTGTCCTTCGACCTGCCCGCCACGGCCATCGATGCGCTCAGCGCCCTCGGCGCGGCCCGTCGTCAGGCCGACGCTCCGCCTCAGCAGTAATACCTGCCGTCCGGGCCGGAGCGTGCCTCCGGCCCCCGGAGTTTCCCTTAGGTAAACGGATCCTGTAAGCTGGCCGTAATTTCCGGCGGGCCGTTCAACCGCTGGCCAGCACAATGACGGACTTGGTGTTCTTCTATGGCACGCTCATGAGCGGGTTCAAGCGCCCCGGGCGCACGGACCTCGATCGCGTGCTCAAGCCGATCGGTCGCGGATCGATCAGTGCGGCGCTCTTCGACCTGGGGATCTACCCCGCCGCCATCCCCGCCTCGGACGACCGGGTCTGGGGCGAGGTGCACCAGATGCTCGACCCCGAGCAGGCACTCGCCACACTGGACGAGATCGAGGGGTACAGCTCGAAGGGGCCCGACTCCAGCCTCTATCGCCGGGTCGAGATTCCGGTCACCTTCGAGGACGGCCGTTCGGCCCAGGCCTGGGTCTACTTCTACAATGCCCCGCTCGGGCGTGCCGAGCGCATTGCCTCGGGCGACTATCTTCGCCACCTGAAAATCAAGTAGCGGTCGGTGCTATCGGGCTGTGCGCCCGGTCTTCACCGCCTGGATGAACTTCGCGATGACCTCGCGCACGCCGGCGCTGGGCTGGATGAACTCCAGGCCTGACCGGTACGCGACGAACTCGCGGTCCATGTCGGCAATGCTGCTATGGACCACACGGCCCTTCACGACGACCGAGTCGTCGCCGAGTTCGAGGCGCACGTCGTGGAGGGAATCGATCTGCAGGGGGAAGGACGACTCGATGAGGGCGCCACCCTGGCTGATCTCGCGCACTGCCATGGGCTGGTAGATCATCACCTCGCCGCGGAGGTCGCCCAGAATCTCGGTGCGATCGCCTGTGCGGCGCTCGGGCTGGTAGGGTGAGCCGGGAACCGACGCCGTCATGCGGCGGGACTATACCACGTCAGTTCATCAGCATCGCCGAGCGGCCCGGGAACATCGGCGTGTCGTCCTCGTCCTCGTCTTCGGACGACGCCGTGTCCTCGTCGGGTGCGCTGGTGAAGGTGACGACCGGGATGTCCCGGGTCTCGGCGTCGAGCTTGAGCATCGACAGCACGGTGAGGCCGTCGGCATCGTCCATGCGGACACAGAGGATGACCAGGTCGGGCTGCACGCGCTTGATCTGGGAATAGGCGTGTGCGATCGCCTCGACGAAGACGACGTCGTAGTTGCCTGCATCCAGCACTGGCTCGAGCAGCTCGAGCACGTCGCTGTTGCCGTTCACGATGAGAACCTTCTGCGTGGACCGTCCCGCGCCCAGGTTCCCCGTGTTCATTCCGGCGCCATCCATCAGCATCGTCTGTGTCTCCAGCCTGCTCCCGTCAATTCACGTCTCGTGCCACGACGACCAGGTCAGGTTCCCGCCTCATTCGGTGATCCGTGTGCTCCTGTGTCCGCTCGAGTTGTCTCACCCGTGCGCTCCGGGCTCATGTGTGCACTTCTAAAGACGCCGTGCGGCCCTGGTGGTTCCGTCCGCCTCCCACGCTCCGGGAAACTCCCGCGCTGCTGTGGATCTTATCGGCGGGTCTCGGCCGGGTGAGTGCGGCGGTGTACCCGGTCCTGTTCACAGCGTTCTCCACGACGACGCCGAAACCGGGTTCAGTCGAGCGTGCGGAGGAGCGCCGCCGCCTTCGTCTTGTAGTCCCGGTCCTCGGGTCCCCATTCCGCGCTGAGCGGCGCGTCGAGCACATGCTGGAGTTCCGCCCGTGCCTCTGCCATACGCTTCTGGTCGATCAGCAACTCAGCGAGGAAGAACCGGGAGATGGTGCTGTGCTCGTTGTAGCGCAGGGAAGCGCGCAGGTGCTGCTCGGCCTTCGTTCGGCTGCCTCCGAACAGCGCGGGGACCCGCGCGTAGTAGCGGCCGAGTGCGCGGTCCGCGGAGCCCTGCATGAAGGCAGGGTCGAGCCGCAGTACCGTCTCGAGCGCCTCGCGGATCGGCTTGCGGTACTTCAGGCCGGCTCGCAGGCCGAAGTTCTCGGCGAGCGCGCCCATGTTCGCCGCCGCCCAGAAGTGCCCCTCCGGCCGGCCGGGTTCGAGCTTCGCCGCCGCTTGTGCGGCGACCACGCCCCGTTCCAGGTGCATGCGACGCTCGCCGGCTACCGCGTGTCCCCCAAGGTAGTACGCGATCCGTGCACGCTTCCAGGCCGGATCGAACGAGGTGGGGTGCATCTGCACCTCCGCCTCGAGCAGGTCGGCGGCCTTCGATGCGCTGGCCAGATTCGCGCGGTCGGCATACAGCTCGTCGGCGGTCTGCGCGGCAGCCGGCCGGCCCAGCAGCGACATGTACAATAGGAGGATGCAGGATTTGGTGAGAAACCTGCTCGCGGCGCTCGGGGAAGATCCCGACCGCGAGGGGCTCGTGGACACGCCGAAGCGCGTCGAGAAGGCGATGACGTTCCTGACCAGTGGGTACGCGGCCGACATCGACCAGGTGCTCAACAACGCGCTGTTCACGGTGGATTATAGCGAGATGGTGATCGTCAAGGACATCGACTTCTACAGTCTGTGCGAACACCACCTGCTGCCGTTCTTCGGCAAGTGCCACGTGGCGTACCTGCCGAGCAACAAGGTGATCGGCCTCAGCAAGATCCCGCGCATCGTCGACGTGTTCGCGCGCCGCCTGCAGGTGCAGGAGCGGCTGACGAGCCAGATCGCGGAAACCATCCGGGAGAAGATCGCCCCGCTCGGTGTGGCGGTTGTCGTCGAGGCCACCCACCTCTGCATGTCCATGCGTGGGGTGGAGAAGCAGAACTCGTTCGCGGTCACCAGCTCGATGCTGGGTACGTTCCGGACGGACGCGCGCACGCGCATGGAGTTCCTCGAGCTCATCAAGCTGCGCAGCGGCGCGGCACTCCGGGCGAGCGCGGCCCTGGCGCACACCGCCGACGACGAGTAGGCCATCACCGCGTTCATCTTCACCGCCGCCTACCTGGCCATTGCGGCTGGCGGCGTCCCGTTCCTCCGTATCGACCGCACCGGCGTCGCCATCGTCGGCGCGGTGCTGATGGTCGCTACCGGCGCGATCGGACTCGAGGAGGCGGCGCGGGCGGTGGATGTGCGGACGCTGGTCCTCCTCTTCAGCATGATGGTGCTGGTGGCCCCCCTGCGGCTCGCCGGGGGCCTTGCGCTGGCGGCCCGGTTCGCCGCCGCACGGGTGCGGCATCCCGCGGCCCTGCTGGTGCTGGTGGTGGCGGCCTCGGGCGTCCTCTCCGCGCTGTTCGTGAATGACACCATCTGCCTCGTCTTCACGCCGCTCGTGCTCGACGTGACCGAGGCGCGCCGGCTCCGCCCGCTGCCGTACCTCCTCGCGCTTGCCACTGCCTCGAACATCGGCAGTGCCGCCACCATCACTGGCAACCCGCAGAACATCCTCATCGGCAGCCTGTCGGGCGTGTCGTTCTCCCGCTTCACGGCAGCGATCGGTCCCGTGGCGATCGTGGCGCTCGTGTTCGACGTCGCCCTGCTCTGGATGATCTTCAGGCCGGACCTCGTGTTGTCGGCGGTGGAGGCGGCGCCGTTGCGCCCCGTCCGCGTCCACCGGGCGCTGCTGTGGAAGACCGCGGTGGTGGCCATCGGCGTGCTGGCCGGCTTTCTCGCGGGAGGTGATACGGCGCTGGTGGCGGCCGCGGGCGCGGCCGTGCTGCTGGTGACGAGGCGCGTGCGTCCACGGAAGGTGTACCAGGCGATCGACTGGGACCTGCTGATGCTGTTCGTGGGCCTCTTCGTGATCGTCGGCGCCGGCGGGCGTGCCGGCCTCGACGTACGCCTGCTCGGGTGGCTGGCGCCGATCGGCGCCACGACCATTGCGGGGCTCAGCGCCACCTCGGCGTTGCTGTCCAATGTCATCAGCAACGTGCCGGCGGTGATGCTGCTGGCGCGCGTCGTGCCCCACCTTCCCGATCCCGGCACCGCCTGGCTGGTGCTGGCCATGTCGAGCACGCTGGCGGGCAACCTGACCATCCTGGGTTCGATTGCGAACCTGATCGTGGTGGAGGGGGCCAGGCGCCGCGGTGTTCGCATCAGCCTGCTGGGCTACGCCGGCGTTGGCGTGCCGCTCACGCTGGCATCGCTGGCGTTCGGCGTGTGGTGGCTGTCGCTGCGGCTATACTGACCGCTATGCGCCTGGTGCTCCCCCTGCTGATCGGCGTGCTGTTCACGTTCGAGCCGCTCGCTGCCCAGACACGCCGCGCCCCTGCGCGCCGACCCGCAGCCACGCCGCCGACGGTGGAGGCGCCAGAGGTGCAGTGCCCCGCGCCGCTCGGCAGTGGTGTCAGCACGAAGGAGGCCTTCTGTGACGTGCTGACCGGCCGCGATCCAGCCGCCGGCATCGTGATTCCGCTCCCCCCGCACCGGGGCGACGTGACGCTGACCTTCAACCTGCACAACCGGCACACCTACTCGGAAGAGCAGATGAAGGACAAGCGTGCGGCGTTCGCCCGCTACACCGCGGTCGTGGGCGCGCTGACGGCCGACAACACCCTGATCAGTCGAGCGGTGGTGCAGAGCGAGTTCCGTACGGCGAAGGACCTGGTGGACCGCATCTCGGGCGGGGCCGGTCCGTCTGGCGTGAAGGCAGTGGCGCCTACGGGCACCGAGTCAATCACCATCATCGTGCCCGAGGCCGAGAACCAGGTGTCCATCCTGGGCGAGAAGCTGCTCGTCGAGCGGGCCGACGGCACCGTCACCTATTCCGCCGAGGGGCAGCCGATCGCGATCATCAGCCACGTGATGATTTCGTACCGCCCCCAGCCGCCCAAGCCCGCGCCGAAGCCCAAGGCGCCGGCCAGGCCGGCACCGCGGCGCCCCGCGCGCTGAGCACGGACCCGACCTCGCATGCATGCCTTCATCGTTCGCCCCTTCGGCATCAAGGACGTCGTCATCGGCGGCAAGCCGGACAAGATGGACTTCGACCGGGTGGAGCGCGAGCTGATTGCGCCGGCCCTGCAGGGCGCCAAGATGGAGGGGGGCACGACGGCCGAAATCGTCGAGCAGGGCAACATCCGCGAAGACATGTTCCGGTTGCTCGTGACCGCGCCGCTCGTGGTGGCCGATGTGTCCATCCACAACGCGAATGTGTTCTACGAACTGGGTATCCGGCACGGCCTCCGCTCGTCCGATACCTTCCTGCTGCGGGCAGACATCGACAAGTTTCCGTTCGACCTCGCGACCGACCGTTACCTGATCTACGACGCGAAGAACCCGTCGGCGGCCGTGCCCGAGCTGACCCGTGCGCTGCTCGCGACGCGCATCTCCGACCGGGTGGACAGCCCGGTGTACCAGGTATTGCCGAGCCTGCGCCCGCCGGATCCGACTACCCTGAACGTGGTGCCGCGCGACTTCATGGAGGCGGTGCACCAGGCGCGTGCGAGCCGGTACCGCGGCGACCTCCGCCTGCTGGCGCACGAGGCGAGGGACTTCGACTGGGCCGCCGAGGGGCTGCGTGCCGTGGGGCGTGCGCAGTTCGCCATCCACTCGTGGCACGGGGCGCAGCAGACCTTCGAGTGGCTGCAGGACCTGCGGCCCGACGACATCGAGGCGAACCAGAAACTGGCCGAGATCTACCACAAGCTCTCGGACATGGAGGAGCAGTATCAGCGCGCCGAGTACCTGGCCAGGTCCACGGCCGCCATCCAGCGCGTCATCGATGCGCATGGCACCACGCGCACCGACCGTGCCGAGGCCTACTCGTTGCGCGGGTCGAACCTCCGCGCGCACTGGGAGCAGGACTTCGCCAGGAAGGACGTGCCTGCGGCCCGGCTGTCGGCCCTGCGGTCGGCCCGCCTGATGGAGGCGCTCCAGGCCTTCGCGTCCGGCTTCCAGCAGGACCTCAACCACTTCGAATCCGGCCTCAGTGCGATGGTGTTGCTCCGCCTGCGGATCGAGCTGGCGAAGCTGCTGCCCGAAGACTGGAAGCAGATGTTCGAGACCGACGCCGAGGCTCAGACCGAACTGGAGCGGAGCGAGCTCCAATTCCAGCAGCTCTGGGGGGCGGTGGCGCTTTCACTGCAGGCGAGCCGCAACGCGCAGGAGAAGCAGCCGGTGATCGAGGCCGACGAGCGGACCGAGACGGCGGTGGCCGACGCCACCGTGCGGTTCCTGACCGGCCGGCGTCCGCTGGTCGTGGCCCAGAAGTTCCGGGAGGCGCTGGCCGAGGCCTCGCACTACACGGCGAGTGCGGTGCGGGAGCAGCTGGCCGCCTTCGAGGCGCTGCAGATCAGGCCCGAGTTCGTGAAGGAGGTGCTCGCCACCCTCAACGAGCTGTCCGGAAGCCTTGCCTCCGAGACACGCACGCTGGCGGTGCGCTACTCGCGGGTCATCCTCTTCACGGGCCACACCGTCGACCGGCTCGACCGTCCCGTTCCCCGCTTCCCGCGCAGTGCCGCGGCCGAACAGGAAGCCAGGCGGCTCATCAAGGAGGCGCTGCTGGTCGAGATGCAGAAGGACGACGGGCCGCTCCTCGGGATCAGCAGCGGCCGGTGCGGCGGCGACATTCTCTTCCACGAGGTCTGTGCCGAACTGAACATCGACACCCGGATGTTCCTGCCGCTCCCGGTGCAGGCCTTCAGCGCCAGGTCCGTGCAGCACGGCGGCGCACACTGGGTGGACCGCTTCGAGAAGCTGGTCGACACCGTGAAGTTCCGGCAGCTGTCGACCGGCGAGGAGCTGCCGCTCTGGCTGCAGGCGAAGCCCTACAACGTCTACCAGCGCCACAATCTCTGGATGGTGTTCAACGCGCGCGCGGTGAATGCCAGGAGCCTGACGCTCATCGCCCTGTGGGATGAGGGGCCGGCCGATCGTGGACCTGGCGGCACCGAGGATCTCGTGGAGCAGGTGCAGTCGCGCGGCCACAGCGTGATCCGGCTGCCAGCCGAACGGCTGAAAGAGGTCGTGGCCTGAGCGGTCCAGGGCCGGCTAGAAGGCCGCCAGCGCGAGGGCGACCCAGCCGGCGAGGAACGCCACGCCGCCGATCGGCGTGATCGCCCCGAGCGTGGTCACGCCGGTCAGGGCCAGGGCGTAGAGGCTGCCCGAGAAGATCAGGATGCCGGCCGTGAAGCTCCAGCCGGCGACGACCACCGCCCGCCCTTCCAGCCTCGTCATCATGGCGCCCAGGGCGAGCAGCGCCAGCGCGTGGTACATCTGGTACCGTACGCCCGTCTCGAAGATCGCGAGCATGTCCGGCGACAGCCGCCCTTTCAGGCCGTGTGCCCCGAAGGCCCCCAGCCCGACTCCGATGAATCCCATCAGCGCGCCGACGAAGATGAACGTGCGATCCATGGGAGAAATCATACCGAAGTTGGAACGTGGAACTCAGAAGTCAGAAGTGATCTCCAATCTGCAATCTGCAATCCGAAATCTGCAATGATAGGCTCGCCTGAATCCGGAGGAGGAGCAATGGCCCTGACGTCACGCGGCTGCGTGCTGGCGGTGGTTGCGGCCCTGGGGATGTGTGCCGTCCCGGCCGCGCAGGAACCGCAGAAGACGCTGTTCGAGCGCTATACCGACCCGATCGAGATCTACAAGACCGGGCTCGGCACGTTCGCCCGTCCCATCAGCTCGACCAACGCCGAGGCCCAGGCGTTCTTCAACCAGGGCTTCCAGATGATGTGGTCGTTCGCCAAGCCCGAGGCGGTGCGCTCGTTCCGCGAGGCATGGAAGCGCGACCCCGACTGTGCCATCTGCTACTGGGGCGAGGCCTGGGCCTGGGGCTCCTACCTGAATGCACCCATGTCGCTCGAGGAATCGCCGCACGCCTACGCGGCGGTGCAGAAGGCGAAGTCGCTGGCCGCCGCGCACGCGACGCCGAAGGAGCGCGCGCTGATCGACGCACTGAGCGTCCGCTACGTCGACCAGTTCGATCCGAATACCCGGGTCGAGCAGGACCGCGCCTACGCCGACGCGATGAAGACGCTCTCCGACACCTATCCGGACGACCTCGACATCATGACGATGTACGGGGACGCGCTGTTCCTGCTGGAGCCGCGTCGAGGGTCGCGTGACATCAAGAGCCCGAACGTCCAGCGCCTTCACCGCGTGCTCGAGACCGTGCTCGCGAAGGATGTCCACCATCCCGGCGCGTGCCACCTCTACGTGCACGCCACGGAGTCGACGGTGTCGCCGGAGCTTGCCGAACACTGCGCGCAGTTCCTCGGCAGCTCGATTCCCGGTGCCAGCCACATCAACCACATGCCGTCGCACACCTGGAACGAGGTGGGCCGGTGGGGCGACTCCGTGCGGTCGAACCTCGAGGCGTGGCACTCGGACCAGAAGGCCGCCATCGGCGAGGGCTTCGCGATCTACCCGGAGCACAACCTGCACATGCTCCTCTATGCCGCGGCCTACGACGGCCAGGGTGCCATCTCGATGCGCGCCGCGAAGGACTACGCGAAGCTGACGAACGACACGTCGTTCGAGGTGATGACGCTGATCAGGTTCGGCCGCTTCGACGAAGTGGCCGACGTGAAGAACCGGCCACTACCGCCGGTCCAGGGCGCCCTGTGGGACTTCGCACAGGGATATGGGCACCTCAAACGCGGTGAGGTCGACTTCGCCAACCTGTACCTCCAGCGGGTGAAGAAGACGGCCGAGACCTCGAAGGCCATGGTCCGCGTGCACACCGCGAAGAACCTGCTCGGTGTCGTAGCCGGCATTCTCGAAGGGGAAATCGCCAGGGTCGGTGGCGACCTGCCGAAGGCCATCGGTCTGTTCCAGGCGGCGTTCGACCTGCAGGAGTCGCTCACCTATGACGAGCCTGAGCCGCTGCCGTTCCACGCCGGGCACTGGCTCGGCGCGGCCCAACTCGAGGCGGGGCGTCCGGCCGACGCGGAGCAGACCTACCGCAGGGAGCTCGAGCACCATCCGCACAATGGCTGGTCGCTGCTCGGCCTGCAGCAGGCGCTGCGCACACAGAACAGGCCGACCGCCGATGTGGATGCCGACCTGAAGGCCAGTTGGTCGCGCGCCGACACCTGGATCCGCAGTTCGCGATTCTGATCCGCCCGCGAGTCGGCGGCCCCTCCTCGACGTCGGTCCTCGTCCATGAAGACGAGGCGGGGGACCTTCGCCCGGTGCGGCGCGAGAACGCAGCCCCAGGTTCCGCGATGCCTGGGGCCAGCGGCTGCTCCGGCGGCCTCGCCTGGCCACCTGGTGGGTAGAATGCGGAATGTCCAACCGGGTCCCCACCGCCCTGCTCTCGGCCACGCTCCTGGCGTCCGCGGCCATCTCCGCACAGGAGCGCCCGGATGCCGACGTCACCTGGAAGATCCGCCGCGAAGCGTCGGAGCATTCCCAGATCATGCGCACGCTGCACATGCTCACCGACGTGTACGGCCCGCGCCTGACCGGTTCGCCGAACCTGAAGGCGGCGCAGGACTGGGTGGTCACCCAGGCCACGTCGTGGGGCCTGAAGGACGCGCACCTCGAACCGTGGGAGTTCGGGCACGATGGCTGGAGCAACGAGCGCGTGGCGGTCCACGTGGTTGCCCCGGTGAAGGACTCGCTGGTGGCGGAGGCGCTTGCCTGGACGCCGGGGACCAGCGGCGCGATCACGGCGCAGGTCGTGCAGGTGTCACTGCCGACTCGCCGGACGAAGGACGAAGTGACGGCGTTCTTCGACCGTACGCGGCCGATGGTGAAGGGCAGGATGGTGATGGTGGGGGACCCGCAGGTGGTGCCGGTCACGATCCAGCCAGCGCCCAAGCGGCGCGAGGACAACGACCTCCGCGCGCAGTACGCGGCACCGGCACCGGCCCAGGCCCCGGCACGCACGCCGGCGCCGGCTGCCCCGCCGGCCGCCGACCCGAACCTTCTCACTGCGGCGCAGTTCGCGGAGCAGTTCGACGCGTTCCTGGTGTCGGCCGGGGCCGTGGCGCGCATCAACGATGCCGGTCGGGAACACGGGCAGATCCGGGCTTTCAACAACCGCACGTTCGACGTGAGCCGGGCTGTGCCCACGGTGGTCATGCGGAACGAGGACTACGGCCGCCTCTCACGCCTGCTGGCCGATGGCCGCGCCGTCGAACTGGAGATGTCCGTGGTGAACCGCACCCACCCCGAGGGACGGACGCAGTACAACGTGGTGGCCGAGATTCCCGGGACCGACAGGGCGTCGGAGGTGGTGATGCTCGGCGGCCACCTGGACTCGTGGCACGCGGCGACCGGCGCCACCGACAACGCGATTGGCTGTGCCACCATGCTCGAGGCCATCCGGATCCTGCAGGCGATCGGGGTGAAGCCGCGCCGCACCATCAGGGTTGCGCTCTGGAGCGGGGAAGAGCAGGGGCTCCTCGGCTCCCAGGCCTACGTGAAGGCACACTTCGGTTCGTTCGAGGACCCCAAGCCGGAGTATGCGAACTTCGCCGGCTACTTCAACATCGATTCGGGCACCGGCCGCGCGCGCGGCATGACCGTGTTCGGTCCGTCCGAGGCGGCCTCCGTGCTGCGGGACGTGTTGCTCCCGTTCGCCGACAACGGCGTGATGGGCGCGGCGTCCACGCGCAGCCGTGCGCGCGGCGGCTCGGACCACACGTCGTTCAACGAGGCTGGCCTTCCCGGCATTGGCGTGCAGCAGGACCCGATCGAGTACGGGCTGGCCACCTGGCACACCAACCTCGACACCTACGAACGGGTGATCGAAGACGATGCGAGGAAGTCGGCGATGGTGATTGCCGCGGCGGTGTACCACCTCGCCATGCGCGACGCCCAGCTGCCGCGCTTCGACGGGGAGCGCATGCCGGCGCTGCCCGGCCGCTGACGCCCGGGGCGGCTCGGCGCCGGCACTCCCGCGTGCAGGCTGGCAGGCCGACCGTGATGGCCGGGCTGGGTGTGAGCGTGGAACCTGTGCGCGCTGGCCTCCGTCAGTGGACCTGACGGTCCTGCGGCACAGGAGGAGTGATGACGAAGCGCGCGCTCTGGTCGGTGATGGCATGCCTGGCACTCGCAGTCGCGGGCTACGCCACGGTGCTGTTCTTCGTGCCGGCTTTCCGCCCGCCGTTCCTGCGGACGCCGACCCTGCCGCTGGCGTTGCTGGTGCACTTCGGTGGTGGGGCGGTTGCGCTGGCGTTGGGACCGTTCCAGTTCCGGGCATCGCAGCGGGCGAGGCGACCGGCCCTCCATCGCTGGCTTGGGCGTGCGTACGTCCTGGCCATCGCCAGCAGCGGCACGGCCGGGCTTGCACTGGCGTTCCTCTCGCAGGGCGGGGTGGTGGCTCACGCCGGGTTCGGGCTGCTCGCGGCCGGTTGGCTGGTCACGACCACCCTGGCGTTCCTGAGCATCCGGCAGGGGGATACCGCGGCTCACCAGCGGTGGATGATCCGCAGCTTCTCACTGACACTGGCGGCGGTCACGCTGCGCATCTACCTGCCACTCGCCGGCGTACTCGGCGTGCCGTTCGAGGTGTCGTACCCGATCATCGCCTGGGCCTGCTGGGTGCCCAACATCCTGGTGGCCGAGTGGCGGTTCGTGCCGCACGCGCGCCGGGCCAGGGTGCCTGCGATCGCCTGAACCCGGATCGGCGCGTGCCGGTCAGTCGATCGCCTGTCGATCCGGGAGCAAGGCGGCGAGCCGGTGGCGCACTTCGTCGATGAGCACGTGCCGGTCCTCGTAGATGAGGCCCTGGGTAGCGACCGGTTCGCCGACCGTGACGCGTACCTCGCCCGGGCTGATGCGCCACGCACCACGCGGCAGCGCGCGTGCGGCCCCCTCGATGGCCACAGGCACCACCGGCACCTGCGCCCGGAGCGCCATCACGAACACGCCCTTCTTGAAGGGGGCGAGTGAACCGTCGCGGCTGCGCGTGCCTTCCGGTGCCGCGAGCACCGAGGTGCCGGCTTCGAGCGCACGCGTGCTCCGATCCACGGCCTGGAAGGCGAGGTCCTGCACGGCCCGCTCGATGGGGATGCAGCCGGCCATGCGGAAGATGCGTCCGAGCAGCGGTACCCGGTTGAACTCCGCCTTGTAGAGCACCCGGATGCGCGGGCAGGCGGGGTAGAGCGCCATGAACGACACGAGGTCCATGTAGCTGCTGTGATTCACCACGTAGACGGCGCCGCGGTGCACGGGCATGCGCTCGCGGCCTGCCAGCGTGTAGCGGACCCCCGCCAGGGCGAGCGCGATGCTGGTGCCCAGACGGCCGGCGTCGATGATCAGCCGCTCGCTCGCGAGCAGCCACGAGAGCAGCAGCACCGGCGGTCCGAGGACGAGCGTATAGAGGGTCAGGAACGCGTAGGCCGCAATCGATCTCATGGCGGGGTTCGGCCCTCGGAGGTCACGCGGGCCGATTATACGGTGGCCTACATCATTGTAGGCGCGAAGGTTGGCAATCGACCGATTCGTCGCTCGAGGAACGCGCGCGGGCGGGCGTCGGACGGCCGCTCGCCGAATCGCGTGCGCGCGCGATCTTCGCGGCACGGCACGCGTTCTCTGCATTCCGCCGGAGGCTGGCAGAAGACCGGCCCACACGGCACCGTGCTTGCGGTACCATGGGATCTCATTCCTGTGGAGGTTCCATTCATGTCCGTTTCTTCTTCCATGCTCGTTGCAACGATCCTGGCCGCTGGCGTCGCCACGGCAGGCGCTTCCCCGGTGTCGTCCGTCGCGGCTCGGCCGTCCGTATCCGCCTATGCGGTTGCGGCCGCGCAGGGCGATGACGTGGCGTCGAAGGTGAAGGCGGCGCTCAAGGCCGACTCCGATGTCGGTCCCCAGAGCGACGCGATCACCGTGAGTGGCGCCGGTGGCGTCATCACGCTCGAAGGCACGGTGCCCACCGTGCAGCTGCGCGCCAAGGTTGGTGAGATCGTTCTCAAGGTGGACGGGGTCACCAAGCTCAACAACAAGCTGAAGCTCGCGAAGAAGTAGCCGCGAGTCCTGCTGAAGACACAAAGGCCGGCAGTGTGATGAGCACTGCCGGCCTTTGTGTTTTTGTGCCGGGTGTTTCGGGCAAGCCGCCCGCGCGCGGTCTCCCTCAGCCCTGCTCGCGATGCTCCGCGCGGTCGCCGCCGGTCAGACTCCAGCGCCGGCGATCGGGCGCTGCCTGCGGCAAAGCGTCGATGACGGCCCGCTCCAGCGTTGCCATGGCGATCGGCTTCGGAAGGTAGCGCCGCACCCCGATGGCTGCCGCCCTTTTTGCGTCGATGCGGTCGCTGTAGCCGGAGCACAGGAGGATCGGCAGGTCGCCCCGGATGTCGAGCAAGCGCTCCGTCAACTCGTCCCCCGTCATCCCGGGCATCGTCTGATCGGTCACGACCAGGTCGACGTCGCCGGGGGCCGCGGCAAAGGCGGCCAGTGCCGCCTGGCTGTCGTTGAAGCTGACGACCTGCATGCCGCGGCGTTCGAGCACCGCTCGCACCAGGCGGGTCAGCACCGGCTCGTCGTCGACCACCATGATGCGGGCCCACGCGTACGCGGTCGTTTCTGGCACCACGGCCGACTCGACCTGCGGTGCCCTGGCATCGGAGGCGCGGGCAGGGAAGAGCAGGCCGATGGTGGTGCCCTGCCCCACCGCCGACCGCACGCCGATGTGGCCGCCCAGCTTGTGCATGATGCCGTGCACGACCGACAGCCCGAGCCCGGTGCCCTTGCCGACCTCCTTCGTCGTGAAGAACGGCTCGAAGATCGACGGCAAGTGTTCCGGAGCGATGCCGCTGCCGGTGTCCGATACCGAGAGCTCGACGAAGTCACCCTCGATGCTGCCGTGGCAGGCGGCACACCTGTCCTGCGCGATGTGCCGGTTGGCCAGGGCAATCTGGATGCCGCCGACTCCGTTCAGTGCGTCACGCGCGTTGATGACCAGATTGGTGATGAGTTGATGCAGTTCGACGGGGTCGATGCAGATGTCCGCCGCCCGCTGATCGATCGAGGTCCCGATCCGGATGCTCGAAGGGATGGTGGCGGTGAGCAACTTGACCACTTCGGCGACCACCGGCTGCGCGCGCAGGAGGGTTCTCGCCTCGCCGTCGGAGGCGTGTCCCCGGCTGAACCGCAGCATGTTGCTGACCAGGTCCCTTGCGCGCTCGCCCGCCAGCCGGATCTCGCCGACGTACTCGTCGATCGTGGGGTCGGCCTTGACCGGGGCGAGCTCCTGCAGGAGCGAGGCGTACCCGAGGATGCCGGTGAGGATGTTGTTGAAGTCGTGCGCGATGCCGCCCGTGAGCAGGCCGATTGCCTCCATTTTCTGCGCCTGGACGAGCTGCTCCCGCAGCCGCGTCCGCTCGACCTCCGCGGCCTTGATGTCGGTGATGTCGGTCGAGATGCCGCACAGGCCGATGATGGTGCCGTCAGGATGGCGGAGGGGCATCTTGACGGACAGGTACGTCCGCGACTCGCGGCCATCCACGCCATGATGCACTTCCTCGGCCTCGACCCGCTCGCCCTGCTCGATGACCCGCCGGTCGTTGGCGCGAAGGCCGGCGGCTGTTGCTGCGTCGAGGAACTGCGAGTCGTCGGCACCGATGACACCCTCCGCCCCGGTGCCAAACAACCTGCACACGGCGGCGTTCGCGAACTGGTACCGATACTCCCGGTCCTTCACGTACAGGTACCCACCGATGCTGTCCACAACCGTCGCGACGAAGACTTCGCGCTCCATGCGGGCGGCCTCGCTCGCCAGCAGGTCGGCCACATGCTGCCTGATCATCACCCACAACAGGATCGAGGTGACGAGGACGAAGCCCCAGCCCTTCAGCGTGCTGATCAGGGTGACCGTCTCGATGTCGTGGACGAAGAGCGCCACGATGCGGTCCGACACCAGGATGTAGACGGTGCCAGCGAACGCATAGGCAAGCGCGATGCGGACTGCGCCGTTCAGGTGGGTCACCTTCCGGGTGGAAGGAGGCGGCGTTTCATCGCTCATGGAGGCTCCGGCGGGACTCCCGCCGGAGGCGGGACCTGTCAACAGTGTAGCGTCATTGAGTGCAGCGACTTGAGGGTGATGGAACGGAAGAGCTTCATGTCGCGTGAACGCGCGCGCAAATGAAAGAGGGCCGGCAGTGTCATGAACACTGCCGGCCCCCTGGGGTGGCTGGCCGAGCGCCGGGGCCGGCAGCCCCGGAGGATGGCCGCGTCAGACTTCCGGCTTGTGCAGCACTTCCTGCACCGGCTTCTTCTTGCCGCCGAGCCCCTGGATCTGGATGGTCGGCTGCTCCTTCAGCACGTGCTGCGCGTAGAGCTTGGCCATCTCCGCGTGGTACTTCGGATCCTGCTCCTTCTTGCGGGCGGCGAGCTTCTCCTCGCGGGCGTTCTTCGCGATGCCGAGTTCGTCCAGGTCGGTCTGGGCGCCCTTCGCCACCGCTTCGGCATTCAGCACGAGCGAGTGGTCGGTCGATGCGAGCGGCACCTTCTTGTTGCCGGCGAAGATCTCGTGGCGGCCGTGTTCCTCGTACCACTTGGTGAGGGTGGCCGTCATGTGCATCTTCTCGATGATGTTGCGCCAGCCGATGCCCGTGTTGTAGGCGCAGAAGGAGATTTCACCCTGCTGCGTGGCATACGGGATGATGCACATCTCGGTGCGGCGGAAGTCGTAGTTGAAGAGATCCTGGAACCACATGCCCGCGATGAACAGGAAGTTCCAGCGGTCCGCGCGGCGCTTCGCGATGTCGTCCTTCGTGATGTTGCCGCTCGTCTTGCCGTACTTGCCCGCCTGCGCGCCCTTCGTCGCGCCGAAGGTCTTGTCGAACTTCTTCAGCAGGTCGGTCAGCTTGAAGTGCGTCGGCGACTTGAACGGGTCGTAGTTGCGGGCAAGCGCCAGGGCCATGCCCAGGACGGACATGTTGCGGCCGCGTGCCGCGTCGGCGACCGCCGCGACGTCCTTCGCGAGCTGCTCGGCCTTCAGGAACGCGCTCACCGGCACCGCTTCCTTCGTTTCCTTGTCGATCATCACCGCCATGCCGACGCCGCAGTTCGGGTGGCAGCCGCACGTGAGGTTGCCCCACTCGGTGTCGGGCCCCTTCACCACATCGGCCCAATCGGTGAACGTGTTCATGAACGAGATCGGGAACCAGTCGCGCGTCGGTTCGCCGAGGCCGGTCATGTTCTTCACGTCGTGCGCGAGGTGCGAGAGCGTGTAGCGCTGCGCGGCGCGGCGCTCCGGGGTCACCTCCTCGTCACGGCCCGTGAACGACACCGGCTGGAAGGAGAGGAAGTTGATCTTCTTGGGGTTGTCGAGCGCGAACTCGATGATGCGGCCGACCTGCTCGTTGTTGACGCCGTTGACGATCGTGACGACCGGCACGATGTCGACACCCGCGCTGTGCAGGTTCTCGATCGCGCGCAGCTTCACGTCGAACAGGTTGCCGACGCGGCGGTGCGAGTTGGCCGCGTTGCCGATGCCGTCGAACTGGAGGTAGGCATAGCGCAGGCCGGCGTCGGCCGCCGCCTTCGCGAACTCCGGATCCTTGGCGAACTCGATGCCGTTGGTCGCCGCCTGGACGCTGGCGTAGCCCACCTTGCGGGCGTAGCGGACCGCGTCGAGGAAGTAGGGCGAGATCGTCGGCTCACCGCCCGAGAACTGCACCGACATCTGCCGCTTCGGCTTGATGCTGATCGCGTTGTCGAGCACCTGCTTGATGTCCTCCCAGCTCAGTTCGTGCACGAAGCCGACCTGGTTGGCGTCCATGAAGCAGGGGTCGCACATCATGTTGCAGCGGTTGGTCAGGTCCACCGTGAGGACCGACCCGCGGCCGTGCAGGATGGTGCTGCTGCCGTGGTTGTGCAGCTTCTCGTCGTTGTGCGCGCGGATGTCGCGGCCCGGGAACACCGACTCGAGGTGCTTGAAGAACTCGGTGTCGATCGCCATCACGTCCTCGAAGTGGCCGTGAATCGGGCAATCCTTCACCATCAGGATCTTGCCGTCGCGCTCGAGAATCGTTGCCTTGATCTCGCCGACCTTCTCGTTCAGGAGGACGCTGACGTCCTTCTTCCCGTCGAGGATCTCCTGGCGCGCCTCACGCGTGCACACGGGGCACAGCGAGTCGGTCTCGCGCGGCCAGCCGAGCGGCGGCTTCGTCTTCTGATACGACTTCTGCAGCGGCTTGTCGGACCACTTCGGCGTGAAGGAGGGGTTGTGGTTGATCTTGTTCAGCGTGCTGAACACCGCCCATGCGCCGTTCGCCGCGATGGACAGCCCCTTCTCGAAGTACTTGATGGGCGCGTGCATTCGTGTCGTCTCCTGTAAATGCGGAGTGGTACCACCTGGGTACCACGAATTGCCGTAAATCATAGTAGAAGCAAGGTTTGCCGGAATAATGTTCCGGTGAGCTGGCCGATTGCGGGGGTGAACGGGCACCCGGTGCGGCCAATGGCCAAATCGCCCCGACGTCAGAACGCGGAAGTCAGAACTCAGACGTGTGTAACGCCCTCCCGCCTTCCCGGCTTCTGACGTCCACGTTCTGCGTTCCAGCGTCCAGGTTCCCAGTGTCGATCTAAGAAAATCGCAATGTTTGTCTCCAGGAGTTCGGCTATCCTCCACTGCCGAACGGTCAGGTGAGCCACCGTGCTGGCTCCCACTGGCCCTGGTTGATGCCGACATAGGTGAACCCATGAGAAAGACGATCGTCCCGTTGATCTTCGCGTCCATCGTCGCCGCCACGCCCGCCTCGGCCCAGACGGCAGCGAACGCCGTGACCTTCACGAAGGATGTGGCGCCGATTCTCCAGAAGAGCTGCCAGGAGTGCCACCGACCGGGCGGCTCGGCACCGATGTCCCTGCTGAACTACCAGGACGTGCGCCCCTGGGCGCGCTCGATCAAGCAGAAGGTGCAGGACGGCGAGATGCCGCCGTACCGCTACGACAAGGTTGGGATCCAGCAGCTGAAGGACGACCTGCGACTGAGCGACCAGGCCATCGCCACCATCGCGAAATGGGTGGACGGCGGCGCGCTGCAGGGCAACCCGGCCGACATGCCGCCCCCGGTGAAGTGGGCCGACGGCACCAAATGGGCCTACGAGGACCGCTTCGGCCAGCCCGACGTGATCGTCAGGACGAAGCCCTACGATCTCCCCGCCCGCGGCCAGGACCGCTGGTGGCGCCCCATCGTCCCCGTGGGGACGACCACCGATCGCTGCATCAGGGCCATTTCCGTGCGCCCCTCGGTGAAGGGACGCCCGGGCACGCACCACGCGAACAGCGACCTGATGGTGCCCGACGCGACGACCGGGCAGTATGCGCTGCTGGAGCGGGTCTCTGAATACGCCTCGGGCAAGACCGGCGAGGTGATCCCGACCGATGCCTGCCGCACGCTGCCCGCCAACGCGATGGTGAAGTGGGACGTCCACTACTGGCCCTTCGGCGAGGAAGTCGCCGGCGACGTGGTCGAACTGGGCATCTGGCTCTATCCCGCGGATCACAAGGAGAAGTCGCGCTTCCGGCAGGATCTCAAGTCCTACTCGCTGCTGATGAAGGGCGGAGAACTCGAGATTCCGCCCCATGGCACCGCGATGACGCAGGGGTTCCACTCCTGGGATCACCCGGTGCGCATCGACAGCTTCCAGCCGCACGGGCACGCCCGCCTCGTCGGCATGACGGCGGAACTCTTCGACCCGACCACCGGCAAGCTCACCATGCTCAGCTCGATCTCGAACTGGACCAACGCGTGGCACACCAGCCACGTCTACCAGGACGACTACGCCCCGCTCATCCCCACCGGCTCGGTCCTGGTACTCACCGGGTACTACGACAACACGGCCAACAACAAGGGCAACCCCGATCCCGATCAGTGGGTGGGCGGTGGCAGCCGCACGACGGACGAGATGTCGCACGGGTGGATCGCGGTCACGCACCTCGATGACGCGGGGTACAAGCAGATCGTGGCCGAACGCGAGAAGCGCGCCGCGGCCGGCAGGACCCAGCAGCAGCAACAGCAGTGAGCCCGTTCGGCAGGCGTGGAGAGAGCATTGTGATGCGACGTGTGTTGTGTATCGGACTGTTCGCCCTGGCGATGGCGTCGGCGGCGCCCCTGCAGGCTCAGGTGCCACGGCCGCTGGCACCGATGAACCCCGAGAAGGCACGCGTCGCCCCGTTCTTCGACGGCTGGTATGCGAACCCGGATGGGACGGTCACGCTGTCCTTCGGGTTCTCGAACCAGTTCAAGCGCACCGTCGAGATTCCCATCGGCCCTGACAACGTGGTCACCCCGAAGGAGTTCGACGGTCGCCAGCCGACGGTCTTCCCCGTGCCGGCGCCGGATTCGATCGGCGTTGGCGGGGCCACGGCCGGTGTCGCCAGCGTGCAGACGGGGGACGCGGCCGCGAAGAAGCCGGCCCCGCGTCCCACCATCACGAACAATTACGAGCGCGAGCGGGGCGCCTTCACGGTGACGGTCCCTGCCAACTACGCCGGCGACGTGGTGTGGACGCTCCGCTATCAGGGGCAGGTGTTCTCGGTGCCGGCCCGCGCCAAGGCGGCTGCCTACCAGCTGAGCTGGCCGATGGCGATGGGCTCCACGCCGCCCCTCGTCCGCTTCGCCCAGGGAGGCCCCTCGGGGCGGGGGCCGTCCGGCATCCAGACGCCGGTCCAGGCCAAGGTCGGCGTGCCCGTGCCGCTCCGCCTGGTCGTGCACGACGATGCCGTGCACGAGAAGGAGCCGGTGCCGGTAAAGCGCGACCTGGTACCCAGCATGAACATCACCTGGTTCGTGCATGCCGGGCCGGTTTCGTCCGTCACGTTCGCACCCGCACGAACCTCCGTGAAGGAGTCGCAGGGTACGGTCGAGACCACCGCCACCTTCAGCACGCCTGGTGAGTACACCGTGCGGGCCCGCGTCGACACCTTCGGGAACATCGACAGCGCCTCGGCCGACCAGTGCTGCTGGACGAACGCCTACTGGAAGGTCACCGTCCGCTAGATCCCCAGGCGGTCCTTCAGCTCCCGGACGCGGTCCCGCGCCACGGACAGCTCCGTCCGTGCCTCATCCCGCAGCCGCAGCAGCACGCCGCCGTCGACGTCGGCGTGCAGCTCGTGCGCAAACGACAGGTTGACGATCGTCGAGCGGTGGATGCGCGCGAACCGTCGCGGGTCGAGCAGCCCCTCGAGCTGCGTGAGCGTCTGGTCCACCACGTGCTCCCGCCCTCCCACGACGGCGAACGTCAGTTTGTCCCGCGCGATGACGTGCGAGATCCGGGCGACGTCAAGCAGCGTGGTCCTTTCGCCCGCGCGCGACGCCAGGCGATCGAGCCGGCGTGACGGTGCCAGTTGCGCAGCCAGTTCACGCGCCAGCGCCCGGACGTCGGCCTGCGGTCCTGGGGCCCGGGTCAGCCGGGCCAGCTTGTCGAGGGCCTGGTCGAGCCGATCCACCTCGATGGGCTTGAGCAGGTAGTCGATGGAGTTGGTGGCGAACGCACGCAGGGCGTGCTCGTCGTATGCCGTCGTGAAGATCACCGGGATGGAGGCATCGAGGCGCTCGAGCAGGTCGAAGCCGGTCAGGCCAGGCATCTGGATGTCCAGGAACAGCACGTCGGGCCGCGCGGCTGCCAGCTCGCCGAGCGCCACCTCGGGATCGGTGCTGCTGCCAACGACCTGCACACGGCCGGTCTGCAGCAGCATCCGCGTCAGCCGGTCCACGGCCAGCCGCTCGTCATCGACCAGATAGGCGCGAATCACGCGGGCACCTCGATCTGCACCCGACTGTGCGCAGGGCGGCTCTCCACGAGCAGCGATGCCCCACCGGCATACGCCAGCGCCAGCCGCTCGCGCAGCAGCGACAGGCCGTGGTGTGGCAGGTCGTGGTCCCCATCGAAACCAGGCCCATCGTCTTCGACGGCAATGCGCACCCGTCCCGGCGAGCCGTCCGCGGTGATCCGGATGTGGGCGCCCTCGCGCCTGGGGAAGACGGCGTACTTCACGCTGTTCTCCACAAGCGTCTGGAGCGCGAACCGCGGGACCGGGGTGCGGGACAGCACCTCGGGCACGTCGATGGTGAAGCGGAGCCGATCGCCGAAGCGGACCTGTTCGATCTCGAGGTAGTGCCGCGTGCTCTGCACCTCGTGGCCCAGGGCGACCAGCGGCGAGTCGGCATCGTCGAGCGACGAGCGGAGGAGTGACGCGAGCCTGGCCGTCATGCGCTCGGCACCAGCCGGATCCTGGGGGATCAATGCCGCGATCGAGTTCAGCGTGTTGAACAGGAAGTGCGGCTGCACGCGGGCTTCGAGGGATGCGAGCCGCGCCTCGCTTGCCATGCGCCTCGCGTCGGCTTCGTCCCGTTCCTTGGTCCGCAGCGCCAGTTCCGCGGTGATGGCCCGGTGCCGCATGCGCTCGTAGAGCGTGATGCCCACGCCGAACGTGAGGCTGATGGCCATGGACACGCGCAGGGCGCTCACGAGGAAGCCCGGGAACGCCTCGGGCGCCAGGAGGCCCAGCGCAATGAGGACCGCGATGGCCGCCAGGCTGCCGACCGTGGCAATCGCCATCATCGTGGCGATCAGGAGGATCCAGTTCAGCGGCGGCGTCGTGCGCCTGAAGATGAATGGACCGAGGCGAGGCAGCAGGAGCTGCGCTGGAACGCCGATCAGCACCGAGAACAGCAGGGCCACGCCCGCGTCCATCACGATGTTGCTCCAGCCCGCCCGGCCGAACGACCCGAAGAACAACAGCACGGCGGCGGCGGCAGCGACCACGATGCGTGCGAGCCTGAGGAACTCCTTCATCACATGACCGGTCCCGATTCTAGGGCGAACCCCGGCGATGCCTGCCGCGAATCGGATGAAAGGCGGCCCTTGGGCGATGAAGGCGCGGTGGACCGCCTAGAATGTCATGCATGTCCGTTCGTGACCTGCTCATCGTGGGGGCCGGCCCCGCCGGCCTCGCCGTCGGCATTGCGGCGTCCGAAGCCGGCCTCGATTACGAGGTGATCGAGAAGGGAGTGCTGGTCAACTCCATCTTCAACTTCCCTCCGGGCATGACCTTCTTCACCACGCCCGACCTGCTCGAGATCGGGCGCCTGCCGTTCGTCACGCCCTACGAGAAGCCGACGAGGCACGAGGCGCTCCGCTACTACCGCCGCGTGGTGGACGCGTACCGGATCCCGATCGCGTTCGGCGAGGAGGTGCTGGGAATCACGCAGGATGCCGTTGAGGGCGAACGGGTCTTCATCGTGGACAGCCGCTCCGACCGCGGCGTCCGCCAGGGCCGGAAGGCCAGGGCCGTCGTGTTCGCCATCGGCTACTACGACCAGCCGAACGAACTCGGCATTCCCGGCGAGACACTGCCGCACGTGAAGCACTACTACGGCGATCCGCACGCGCATTACCGTCAGCACGTGCTCGTCGTGGGTGGCAAGAACTCGGCGGCCATCGCGTCGCTCGAACTCTACAGGGCCGGGGCCCAGGTGACGCTGGTGCATCGCGGCGCCACACTCTCGGACCGCATCAAGTACTGGATCCGGCCCGACATCGACAACCGCATCAAGGAGCGATCCGTCATCGCCCACTTCGAGTCGCGCGTCGTCGAAATCCGCCCCACGACCGCGGTGATCGAGCTGAAGGACGGCGCACAGACCGAAGTGCAGGCCGACGCGGTGCTGCTGCTGACCGGCTACCACCCGGATTTCGACCTGCTCGAGCGCACCGGCGTGACGCTCGGCGAGCGGCGCGAGCCAATCTTCGATCCCGAGACGATGGAGACCAGCGTGACGGGCGTGTTCGTGGCCGGCGGGCTCGTCGGCGGGCTCGACACGGGCGCCATCTTCATCGAGAACGGCCGTTTTCACGGCGAGAAGATCGTGAGAGCGCTCCAGCGCAAGCGCACGGCCTGAGCCATCGGGCGGGGACGGCTGCACCGGGAGCCTTGTTTGCATGACGGCTATACTTGGCCGCCATGACGGGAGATGGACACCAACGATGAGTGCCGGGAAGAGCTGCGTACACCTGCACGCGCCCGCGAGCGCGGCTGAGGCCCGTGGCAAGCGCTGACCCGACAGTCCGCGAGAGGCTGATCGCACGTTACCGGAGGAACAGGCAGCGTTCGGCCGAGCTGTTCGGCCTCCTCTCGGAGCAGGCGTACTACAGCCGCCCGATTGAGCTCAGGCACCCCATCGTGTTCTATGAAGGGCACCTGCCCGGCTTCAGCCTGAACACGCTCGTCAAGAAGGCCCTGGGCGAGCCTGGGATCGACGCCCGCCTGGAGGCGCTCTTTGCGAGGGGCATCGATCCGCACGAGTCGGACGTCCACGCCCCGGGCGCGCGCAGCCAAGCCTGGCCCGACCGCAACGAGGTGATCGCGTTCGCCGAGGAAGCCGACCGCCGCGTCATGGCGGCGCTCGAGTCTGCGTCGCTGGAGCGGCCCGGACATCCGCTGCTCGACCGCATGGAGGCGGTGTTCGCAATCCTCGAACACGAGGAGATGCACCAGGAGACGCTCCTCTACATGTGGCACCGGCTGCCGTTCGCAGAGAAGGCAAGCCCGAAGGGCTACGCCCCGACGACTGCCGGTACGGTCCCGGCGCCGGACTGGGTCGACGTGCCGGAGGGGATGGCGACACTCGGTGTGTCGCGTGAGTCGAGCCCATTCGGGTGGGACAACGAGCATCCGGAATTCCGCGTGTCGGTGCCCGCCTTCAGCATCGACCGGCACGACGTGACGAACGCGTGGTTCCTGGCTTTCGTCGAGTCGGGCGGATACACAGACCCCCGCTGGTGGTCGGAGCCGGACTGGCAGTGGCTCCGCGCCGAAGCCCGCGAACAACCCCTCTTCTGGGAGCGCGACGGCACGGCCTGGTTCTGGCGCGGGATGTTCGGGCGGATCCCGCTGCCTCCAGCCTGGCCCGTGTACGTCAGCCTTGCGGAGGCGACCGCGTTCGCCCGGTGGCGTGGTGCCCGCCTCCCGACCGAAGCCGAGTACCAGCGCGCCGCCTACGGGAGCCCGTCCGGGGAGCGCCGTTTCCCGTGGGGAGACGACGCGCCGTCGACGCGCCACGGCGCGTTCGACTTCACGTCATTCGATCCGCTACCCGCAGGGAGCCACCCGGCGGGTGCGAGCGCCTGGGGTGTCGAGGACCTGGTTGGCAACGGCTGGGAGTGGACCAGCACGCCCTTCCAGCCCTTTCCGGGCTTCCGGTCGATGGCGTCGTACCCGGAGTACTCCGCGGACTTCTTCGATGGCGACCACTTCGTGCTGAAGGGCGGCTCCACGGTCACCGCGCGCGAACTGATCAGGCCCAGTTTCCGGAACTGGTTCAGAGCCAGGTATCCGTATGTCTACGCGACGTTCCGCTGTGCCCGAACGCGCTGACGGACACCGCCAGGCGCTCGCACAGCTGGTCGCGGAGCACCTGAACCGGACGCCGCGCCAGCTGCCGACCCACCTGCTCTATGACGACCTGGGCTCGGCACTCTTCGAGGCGATCTGCCACCTGCCCTGGTACGCCGTGGCGCGGACCGAGATGGCACTCTTGCGCCGCCATGCTGCCGAGATTCACGCGGTCTGCGGTGCTGTCGACACGGTGCTGGAACTCGGGCCTGGCAGCGGCGAGAAGCTGCTGACGCTGCTCGCGGGCCGTCAGCTGCCGCAGGTCGACACCGCCCTCGTGGACGTATCGCGCGACGCGCTGCTGCTGGCCGAGCGGACGCTGTCGCTCGACCCCGGGCTGCGTGTCGAGCGGGTTCACGCCACGTATGAAGAGGGGTTGTCGGATGTCCGGTCGCGCTGGCAGGGCCGCACGCCGCTCGTCGTCTTCCTTGGATCGAACATCGGCAATTTCGATGGGCACGAGGCACGCGAACTCCTGCGGAGCATCCGCCGTGCGCTGCCAGGCCAGGGCGGGCTGCTGCTCGGGACCGACCTGGTGAAGCCCGAGTCCGAGCTGCTGATGGCCTACGACGACCCGCTCGGCGTGACGGCGGCCTTCAACAGGAACCTGCTCCTGCGGCTGAACCGCGACCTCGACGCGACGTTCGATCTCGCCGGCTTTGGCCACCGCGCGGTGTGGAACGCCGCGGCATCACGTGTGGAGATGCACCTCGTGAGCCTGCACCGCCAGCGTGTCACGGTGCCTGCGGCGCCGCTCGACCTGCTCTTCGAACCCGGCGACTTCATCTGGACGGAGAGCTCCCACAAGTACCGGTTGCCGGATGTGGAGACGCTGCTCGCCGCGGCCGGGTTCGACCTGGCCGGCCAGTGGGCGGCGGACGGGTTCGCGCTCACGCTGGCCAGAGCCGCCAACCCGGCCTGAGGAGGCGCGGGTCGGCACCCCGGCTTCAGGTGAGCGCCAGGTACTCGTGCACGAGGCGGACGGTCATCGAGCCTTCGCCCACGGCGGCCGCCACGCGGTTCATCGCACCGGCCCGCACATCCCCGGCGGCGAAGACGCCGGGCACGCTCGTCTCGAGCAGCAGCGGCTGGCGCGACTCCTTCCACACCCTGGCGAAGTCGTCATGTGCCATGAGGTCGCGGCCCGTGAGCACGAACCCCCGTGCGTCGCGCAGCACCGACGCCGGCAGCCAGTCGCTCCGCGGCCGCGTGCCGATGAAGATGAACACGGCGTCGGCGTCCTCGACCGCCGCGGCAGCGGAGTCGGTCGACGTCAGGGCGATGTGTTCCACGTGTCCATCACCCTCGACGCCCGCCACTTCGGTGCGTGGCCGCAGGTGGACGTTCGGTGTCTTCGCGAGCTGGTCGATCAGGTACTGCGACATCGTGTCGGCCAGCGATTCGCGACGGATGACGACGTGTACCTCGCGTGCATACCGCGCCAGGTAGAGTGCCCCCTGGCCGGCGGAGTTGCCGCCGCCGATGACGAACACCCGCTTGCCGGCCACCGACGGCGCCTCGGTCGTGGCGGCCCCGTAGTAGACGCCAGCGCCCGTGTGCTCGGCCACCCCGTTCGCCGTGTGCTCGCGGTACGACATGCCGGTGGCGGCCACGATCGTACGCGTCACCACCTCGCGTCCGTCGCGGAGCGTGAGCCGCTTGTAGCCGCCGTCGACACCGACACTCGCCACTTCCAGCGGCACGATGAATTCGGCACCGAGCCGCTCGGCCTGCAGGATGGCGCGTCGGGTCAGCTCGCTGCCGCTCACACCCGTGGGAAACCCGAGGTAGTTCTCGATGCGCGAACTGCTGCCGGCCTGCCCGCCAGGTGCGTGACAGTCGATCATCAGGGTCTTCAGGCCCTCCGAGGCGCCGTAGACCGCGGCGGCGAGCCCGGCCGGGCCGGCACCGACGATCACGAGGTCGTAGAGGTTCGAGCCCGCGGTCAGCGAACGCCCGAGCCGCTCGGCCACTACACGCGGTTCCGGATCCTGCAGCACGCTGCCGTCCTCGAAGAAGAGCGCCGGCAGGGCCGACGCCTCCACCCCGGCGGCGTCGAGGAGTCCGCCTGCATCCGGATGGTGGTCCACGTCGAGCCACCGGAACGGGATCAGGTTGGCAGAGAGGAAGTCCTTGATTGCGTGCGATCGCGGCGCCCATTGGTGCCCCACCAGGCGCAGCCCCTTCGCCTCGGGCAGGTACTCGGCCTGCCAGGCATCCAGCTCATCGTCGACCACGGGGAAGAGCCGCTCCTCTGGCGGATCCCATGGTTTCTGCAGGTAGTGGTGCACATGTGCGTCGTTGATGGCCGTGATCGCCGCATGCACATCGGAGTAGGCGGTGAGCAGGAGGCGCCGGGCCAGCGGGTGAAACTCGCGCGTGCGGGCCAGCAGTTCAGTGCCCTGCATTCCCGGCATCCGCTGGTCCGAGACGACCAGTGCGAGTGCGTCACCACGAGCCTTGAGCTCGCGGACACTCTCGAGCGCCTGTTCCCCGGACTGTGCGCTCACCACCGTGTAGGTGGAGCCGTAGCGGGAACGGAGATCTCGACGGATGGCGGCGAGCACCTGCGGGTCGTCGTCGACCACCATCAGGAATGGCTTGTTCATGCGTGTGTGTCCCCGCTCTCGGCGCCCGCCACCGGCAGCGTCACCATGAAGTCCGTGCGGCCCGGCTCGGTCGTGAGCTCCACCTGTGCCTCGTTGTGCCGCAGCAGCCGCCGCACGATGTCCAGCCCCAGCCCGGTCCCGAGCCCCACCGGCTTGGTCGTGAAGAACGGGTCGAAGATCCGGTCCTGGATCTCCTTCGGGATGCCCGGTCCATTGTCGGCGACATGCACCACCACGTGGTCGCGCTCGCGCGCGGCCCAGACGTGCACGCGACCGCCGTCGGGAATTGCATCGAGTGCGTTGTCGATCAGGTTCGCGAAGATCTGGTTCAGCTCACCCACATACCCGCACACGCGCGGCAGGTCGTCCGGCACGTCGAGCGCCACCTCCGCCTTCCGCGTCCTGGCCTTCGAACGCAGGACGACGACCGTGTTGGCCAGGGCGGACGACAGGTCGACTTCCGAGGACCGTCCCTGGTCCATGTGCGTGAAACCCTTCACTGCGGCGACGATGCCGGAAATCCTGGTGGCTGCATCCTGTATTTCCGACGCCAGGGCCCGCACCGAGCACCCGGCGGCGGCCCAGCGCAGCACGGCGTCGAGCGACGGTCCCTCCACCGCGTCGGCGATCTGGTTCAGCGAGTCGATCGTGACGGCGGTGTCCGAGAGCTGGAGGGCGAGCGCCTGGTCGAGGCCATGTTCGGCCAGCCAGTCACCGATGGCGTCCTCGCGCGTGGCCTGCTGGATGGGCGACAGCACGCCGCCGGCCGGCCTGGCCAGGCACGCGTTGCGGATCCGCTCCACGGCCGCGAGCTGGGCATCCGTCAGCCGCGCCGATCCGAGCCGCAGCGTCGCCTGCTCTGCCTCGTCGAGCCGGTCCTCGAGCAGGGCGGAGGTCCGCTCGATGGCGGCGGCGGGGTTGTTCAGTTCGTGGGCGAGACCGGCGGACAGGCGGCCGAGCGACGCCATCTTCTCGTCGTGGAAGTCGCTCGAGGCGAACTGACGCGCGCGGTCCACCATCTTGTGCACGAGGACGCCGGTCACCTCGTAGCACTCCCGGGTCATTTCCCGGAGCAGGTGCCGCTCGATGAGCAGCGACGTCGTGGGCTCGAGAGCGAGGGTGTCGCCGGGGGGCGACGTCATCCGCGAGAACGGCAGGACGCCGGTCACATCGCCGCCGCGCCACTCCATCACCTTCTTCGGCCCGGCTCCGCGGTCTACGTGGATGACGATGTGGCCGGTGAAGAGGATGAAGAGCCCCTCCGGGGTTGCGCCTCCGGCCCGGGTAAGGATGTCGCCCGCCGCGAACGCCCGCGGCACGCCGTGTGCGGCCAGCCATTCGAGTTCGTGGCGTGGCACGGCTCCGAGCGAGGCGTGCGCCGACAGCTGCGCGAGCAGGTCAGGTGAGGGCATGGGCGTTGTCCGGTCTGGTGCGATGAGCGCACATCATACCCTCGGGTCGGCGGCCGGCCCGCCTCAGTGCGCGTGCGGGGAGGAGGACGGGTGCCGGGCGAGCAGGCTCTTCATCTCGAGCAGCTCGATGAGGGCGTCGGCGCGGCGGGTGACGGCCGGTTGCTCGAGCAGTGCCTGACGCTCGATTGGTTCGAGTTCAAGGTATTGCGCGAGCGCGTTGATGAGGTCGTCGTCCGACAGGGCCGAGGCGGCACGGGGGTCGATGCCGTCGCCCTGTTCGGAGGGCGAGATGAGCGACTCGATCCGGGTGCGCTGCTGCTTGAGGCGCGCACGGTCTTCCCTGGTCAGGTCGGGTTCGCGCAGCGCCTCGGTCACGGCGCGCCGGTAGGACCGGGAATGGTCCTCGCCGAGGATACGGAACCGGTCCATGCCGCGCAGGATGAGGTTGTAGCGTCCGTCGGGCAGTTTCTCGCAGTGTGTGATCAGCCCGGTGCAGCCCACTTCGAACACCGGCGGTCGTCCCTCGTAGTCGTCCTCCCAGCCGTCGCGAAGGAGCGTCATCCCGATCAGGCGGTCGGTGGCCAGCGCATCGGCGACCATCGCCCGGTAGCGCGGCTCGAAGATGTGGAGCGGCAGGAAGACGCCCGGGAACAGCACCACCGAGGGGAGCGGGAAGAGGGGGAGGAGGTCAGACATCAGAGGACATCGCTAATCGCCAATTGCCAATTGCTGATTTGAAGGCAGACTGTGTGAACGCAGGAATCCGTCTTCACTTCAGCGATTAGCGATTCGCGATTGGCAATCAGTGGATGGTCTTCGTCTTCTTGTCCATGTAGTCCATGAGGACGTACTGGCCGAGCGTGTACGGCGTCGTGAAGTACGCCTTGCCCTTGCACATGTCGGCGACACGGCGGACGAAGCTGACCAGGTCGTAGTCGCGCGCCAGCATGAAGGTGTTGATCATGATGTTGCTCTTCCGGCAGGCGGCCACCTCGCGCAGCGTCTCGGTGACGACGAACGGGTCGAGGCCGAAGGCATTACGGTAGATGCGCCCGTCGGGCTGCGTGAGCGCGGACGGCTTGCCGTCGGTGATCATGATGATCTGCCGCATGTCCTTGCGCTGCCGGTCGAGGATGCGGCGCGCCAGGCGCAGGCCCTCGCGCGTGTTCGTGTAGTAGGGGCCCACACGCACCCGTCCCAGCTCGGAGAGCGGGATCTCCTCGGCCGTGTCGTGGAACAGGACCACATTGAGCGCGTCACCGGGATACTGGTTCTTGATCAGCTGCGCGAGCGCGAGTGCCACCCGCTTGGCGGGCGTGAACCGGTCCTCGCCGTAGAGGATCATGCTGTGGCTGCAGTCGAGCATGAGCACGGTGGCGCAGGAGCTCTGGTACTCGCCCTGGACCACCATCAGGTCCTCGTGCGCCACATTGATGCGGCGTGACGCGGGCCGTCGCTCGGCCAGCGCGTCCCTGAGCTCGCGCTGCGCGGCGTTCAGCAGCGTGCTGGCCGGGTCGAGGTTCAGCGTGTCGCCGAATTCGTAGGGCTTGGGGGCGCCGGTGGTCTCCACGCCAGTCGCCTGTTCGCGCGTGTCGTGCCGGCCGTAGCTGCTCTTGCCCAGCGAGCCCAGCAGGTCGCGCAGTGCCCGGTAGCCCAGGAAATCGAGCGCCTTGTCGGTGACCTCGAAGGTCTGCGGCGGCTGATCCGGCCCCTGGCCGTCGCCGCGTCCCTGGCGTCGCTCGCGCTCGGCGTCGAGGTCGGGCGGCAGCGTGATGTAGCCATCCTCGCCCATCTTCTGGATGATCTGGTCGATCAGCTCCTCGAGCTTCGAGCGCATGCCCTCCTGGTCGCCGTCGGCCGGATCGCCGAGCAGCTTCTCGATCGTCTCCTCGGGCAGGACACCGCCGTTGAAGAGCGCGTCGAGGATGGCGTCGTGCAGCGCCTGCATCGTCCGCTCCTCGGCATCGAAGTCGCGAGGGCTGCCGAACCCGCTCGAGAGGAGCAGGTCGGAGAGCTTCGACACGAGATCCTCCATGTCGATCTCGTCGAGCAGGTCGCCGGTGAACTTGGTGTAGCGATACTTCATCAGGCTTCAGGCTCCCGACTTCAGGCTTCCAGCGCGGTCGGGCCTCCGGACTGCAGCCGGGGGACCCCGGAGTCCGGAGCCTGCAGTCCGAAGCCCTCGACGATCAGTTGTAGTAGCGCTTCTTCTTCCCGCCCGGCAGCTGGAAATCGTCGTCGTCGGTCGGCGGCTCGTTGTGCCGCTGGCGGCGTGAGGTCTGCTGTTCCTTGTCGGCGGTGTAGCCGCGGTCGTCGTTGCGGCTGATCTTGCGCTGGGCGGTCAGGCCCTCGAGGACGAAGTCGATGGCGGCGGCGACGGCGGGAGCCGACGCGCCGGGGGGCAGGCCGGCCTTCTCGGCGAGGTCCATGAGGCCTTCCACGCCGCGCGTCTGCTTCACCACGTCGTCGGCGGCGCTGCTGTCGCTGAGGGGCAGGGAGCCACCGAGGTCGAACCACTCGACCACCTTGCGCGTGTTCACGCCGTCGAACATCGACGTGAAGACGTGGCCCACGGCCGACCGGATGAGATCGCGGGCGACCGTCTCGGCTCCCTTCAGCTCGCCCTCGTATTCGAGTTCGAACTTGCCGGTGATGGAGGGCAGGGCGGCGTAGAGGTCGGTGACGCGCGGCACGACCACCTTCTCGCCGTTGATGAGCGCGCGGCGCTCGGCGTTCGAGACGACCAGCTCCAGCGTCGTGATGGGCAGCCGCTGGCTGACGCCGGACCGCTTGTCGATCTTGCGGTCGGCCCGCGCCTGGAACGCCACCTCTTCCACCACTTCGCGCACGTAGTCCGGCACCTCGAGCTTGAGGCCGGGCCGGTTCGTCCACGCTTCCTGAGCCGTGATCGACACCGCGTTCGAGCGCGAGGTGGGGTAGTGCGTGCGGATCTCGGAGCCGATGCGGTCCTTGAGCGGCGTGATGATCTTCCCGCGCGCCGTGTAGTCCTCCGGGTTGGCCGTGAAGACCAGCATCACGTCGAGCTGCAGGCGGATGGGGTAACCCTTAATCTGGACGTCGCCCTCCTGCAGGATGTTGAAGAGCCCCACCTGGATCTTGCCGGCGAGGTCGGGGAGCTCATTGATGGCGAAGATGCCGCGGTTGGCGCGCGGAAGCAGCCCGTAGTGCATCGTCAGCTCGTCGGCGAGGTTGAGCCCCGCCTGGGCGGCCTTGATCGGGTCGATGTCGCCCACCATGTCCGCGATTGTGACGTCGGGCGTGGCGAGCTTCTCGACGTAGCGCTCGTCGCGTGAGAGCCAAGCCACCGGCAGCGAGTCCCCCTCGGCGGCGACACGGGCCCGGCAGGCGCCGCAGATCGGGTTGAGCGGGTTGTCGTGGATCTCGCAGCCGGGCACGACCGGGATGGCCTCGTCGAGCAGGTCGACGAGGCTGCGCAGGATGCGGCTCTTGGCCTGGCCGCGGAGCCCGAGCAGGATGAAGTTGTGGCGGGAGAGGATGGCGTTGACGAGCTGCGGGATGACCGTGTCGTCGTAGCCGATGACGCCCGGAAAGAGCCGTTCGCCCGCCTGGAGCTTGCGCACCAGGTTCTCGCGAATCTCTTCCTTTACGGTCCGTGGCTGCGACCCGTACTGCCGCCGCAGCTCACCCAGGGTGCGGATGGTTGACGACATTCCACGGATCATATCCGAACTACACTGGACCCCTTCGTGCGGCACGCCTTCTTCACCTCGCCTCGTCCGCTCGTGTTCGCGCACCGCGGTGGTGCTGCGCTCGCACCCGAGAACACACTCGAGGCATTCGAACGCGGGGTCGGGCTCGGCGCGGACGGCATCGAGCTCGACGTGCGCCCCTCCAGCGATGGACGCGTGGTGGTGCACCACGATGAGACGCTCGACCGGACGACGCGGTTGCGGGGACCGGTGCGGGCAAGGACGGCCGCCGAACTGGCCGCGGCCGACGTGCCGGAGCTCGCGGGGGTGCTGCGCGCGTGTCCCGACGTGCGCGTGATCGTCGAGCTGAAGGAGAACGACCCGGCGTTCGGGCGGCTCGTCGTGGACGAGTTGCGGCGCGCCGGCGCGATCGACCGCGCGTGCGTGGGCGGATTCGGCCGCGCGGCGCTCCGCGCGGTGCGGGCCGAAGAGCCGGCGCTGGCCACCAGCGCGGCGATGGAGGAAGTGCGCCTGGCGCTCTACCGGTCGTGGGTGCGTTGGCCGGTCAGCAGTCCGTCGTGGGTGGGCTACCAGATCCCCGAGAAGAAGGGGGGCACGCGCGTCGTGTCGCCCCGCTTCATCGCGGACTCGCACGCCGCGGGGCTCGGTGTGCAGGTGTGGACCGTGAACGACACCGCCGATGCGCGACGGCTGCTGGAGTGGGGGGTCGACGCCCTCATCACCGATCGGCCGGACCTGATGGTGCCGCTCGTGCGAGAGGTGCAGCTGGCGGCGGGAGCCGGACACCGGCCGTCCTGACGAACCGGGTGTCAGGCAGGGCCGCCAGGCGTGGCGGTCCACGCGGAACCTTTTGTTGTTGTCCGTCTCTCCTGGACAGACACGCAACGAAAGGATTCGCATGCTGGCACCCAAGACGGCCCTCCCGTCGGCGCTCCTTGCCGGTCTGTTCGCCGTCTCCGGCAACGGCATGGTCGCGCAACAGGCACCGGTCATCGACGACGCACCGTTTATCCGGATCGATGATCAACTCTTCGATCGTGACCTCGCGGAGTTCCAGGTCGTCAGTGGTGATGGCCAGCTGCGCCCACGCACGGCTGCGCCTGTGGACGCGAGCCAGGGTGATCGGTTCGGCACCTACGATCTCGCCACCTGGGGCGGATGGGACTACGGCGTCATTCCCTACGAGTTCAGCCCCGGCATCAGTGCCGCGCGCCGGGTGCAATTCCTGGCGACGTGCGGCGAATGGGGCGCGGACGCGCCGATCCGCTGTGTCGAGCGGACCAGCCAGCTCGGGTTCGTGCAGGTCACCGGCAACGCCGCCACCACGCAGGTGTCACCCTGCTACGCCTTTGTCGGTCAGGGGGCGAGGTTGCGGCAGTACGTCCTGAACCTCGGCGAAGGGTGCTGGGCCGAGTCGGTGATCAACCACGAGTTCGGGCATGCGCTTGGCCTGTGGCACGAGCACCAGCGGCCCGATCGGGATGCCTACGTGGAGGTCGACCTGTCGAGCGTCCCTGAAGCCGCGCGGTACGCATACAGCACCGTCAACCTGCGCGACCCGCTCGGACCGTACGACTTCCTGTCGATCATGCACTACGTGAGGACGGCGTTCTCCAGTAACGGACAGACCGTGATGACGCCTCGCGAGGGGTACGGGTCGTTTGCGAACTCCATGGGGACCTCGACGAAGCCGACCCAACTGGATCGACATGCCGTCGCGTCGTTCTATCGGACGGCCATGCGCCCCATGGCCGTCACCGCGCCGGTGCAGGCCCCGCGCACGCGCTTCGATCGGATCGACTTCCTGGACGCGATGGAGCGCCTCAACGCGTTCTACGCGAGCCCGATGGGGCTGAATCGCGACGCAGGCCTCTCCATCGGCGGCGGGCCGGACTTCCTCGGCATCGCCACCTGGATCTTCGACGTCTACCTGGCCGCCCGTTCGCGCGGTTTCGGCAAGGAGCAGAGCTTCCAGATCGTGGTGGCCGACATCACGCAGACCGGCGAGTGGCAGCAGAAGCACCCTGGCGAGCGCCCGCTGTCACGTCCGGGCTTCACCCCGGTGGTGTCGTTCGACCGGGCGGAGTTCCTGAACGTGCTCCGGCAGCTGGACACCTTCTACCGCGCGCCGGAAGGGCTCCAGCGGCCTGACGGCCTGTCGATCAACGGCGGGCCCGACTTCCTGGGCATCGCGTCCTGGGTGTTCGACGTCTACCTGAACGAGCGGCTGAGCGGCGGATCTCCGAACGTGGCCTGGCTGCGCGTGGTGAATGCCATTCAGGCGACGGATGAATGGAAGGGCAAGCACGGACGATAGGTCCGCGCCTCCGGGCGCTCACCCGCCGAGTTGCCACTGCCTGACGCCGTCGAGCGGATAGATCAGCATCAGGATGTTCAGCGCCAGGTTGTCGCGAATGGCGATCGCGAGCAGCACTTCAGTGACCACCACGAGCGCCACGGTCACCCGCACCGGAAGCCGCCTGGCCAGCCAGAAGCCGGCCATCATCGCCACGATGTCGGCGAGCGAGTTCACGACGCTGTCGCCGTAGTAGTCGAGCGACACGGTTGCCGTGCGGTAGCGATCGATGATGAACGGCGTGTTCTCGGCCACCTCCCACGCGCCTTCGATCGCGACCGCCGCGAGCAGCCTCACGGGCAGCGGCATGCGCCGTCCCACGAGCACCAGCAGCGCGTAGAACCCGATGCCGTGTTCGACGTGCGTGAAGGTGTACCAGTCGGAGATGTGCTGCGAGTTCTGGCTGTCCACCGCCCCGTGCCACAACGCGATGAATCCGCAGGTGCACATCGGCTCACGGCCCATGCCGAGTTCGATGAGGCCAACCAGCATCATCGCGGCGACGATGGCGAGCGTGACCAGATAGGGTTTCAGCATGGCGGTGGCCAGGTCAGCTTCCGGCGCGCCGTGGCGAACACCGCCCGCATCATGGCCGGCGTCAGCCGTCCGGTGTGCGTGTTCTGCCGGCTGGGATGGTAACTCCCGATGAGCACCTGTCCGTTCGGCAGGCGGACGACGCTGCCGTGCCCGAACTCCGGCTTCGGACGGACGGCAATCCCCCTCGCTTTCAACATCTGCAGGTAGGCATCGAACCCAATCTTGCCCAGCGCGACGACGACACGGACGTTCGGGAGGGCGTCAAGTTCGGCGTCCAGGTGGGGAAGGCACCGGGCGACCTCCTCGGGTGTGGGCTTGTTGTCGGGCGGGGCGCAGCGAACGGCCGCCGCGATGTATGCATCAGTCAACTGCAGCCCATCGTCCACCCGCTGCGAGGTCGGGATGTTGGCGAACCCGGTGCGGTGGAGGGCGGCCATCAGGAAGTCGCCCGAGCCACCGACCCCATCCCCCGTGAACACCCGCCCGGTCCGGTTGGCCCCATGCGCGGCCGGGGCGAGGCCGACGATGAGGACGCGGGCGGCGGGGTCGCCGAAGCCGGGGACCGGTCGCGCCCAGTACGTGTCCAACAGGTACGCCCGTCGTTTCTCACGCCCGATGCGCTGGCAGTAACTGCGGAGCCGGGGGCAGCGTTCGCACGCCACGATGGTGTCGCGGACCAGGTTCAGGCGAGTCACGGCTCATACCCGCCCAGCCGGGGCGGCGAAAAGGCGAAAACCCCGTCGGGACGGGGCAGCAACCCGCCAGCTATGTTCACCTTGGCGGGCGTCGTGGTTAGAATAAGGGATTGGCCATCCGGCCTTCCGTCGGTCCCCGACAAGTCCGAGGAGCTTGGAGTTCCAGTGAGAAACATTGCCCCAAAGGATGCCGCCGAGCTTGACGCCGTCGAACGGCGTGAATGGCTCGATTCCCTCGATTATGTGCTGCAGAGCGGCGGACCCGTCAAAGTCCAGCGCCTGCTGCGCGACCTCTCGACCCACGCGACGGATAACGGAGTAAAGATTCCGTTTACCGCCAACACCCCCTACATCAACACCATCCAGACCGAAGACGAAGCGCTGATGCCCGGCAGCCGCGAGATGGAGCGCCGGATCAAGAGCCTCGTCCGCTGGAACGCCGCGGCGATGGTGGTGCGGGCCAACAAGGCCGAAGAGGGGATCGGCGGGCATATTTCGACCTTCGCGTCGGCGGCCACGCTCTACGAGGTCGGCTTCAACCACTTCTTCCGGGGGCACGACAGCCCGGACGCCGACACGATCTATTTCCAGGGGCATGCCGCGCCCGGCATCTACGCGCGCGCCTACCTCGAAGGACGGTTCGACGAGCGGATGCTCGACAACTTCCGCCGCGAAATGCGCGAGGGAGGCGGCCTCTCCTCCTACCCGCACCCGTGGCTGATGCCCGACTTCTGGGAATACCCCACGGTGTCCATGGGCCTTGGCCCGATCCAGGCGATCTACTCCGCGCGCTTCATGCGCTACCTCGAGGACCGCGGCCTCAAGCCGAAGTCGAATTCGAAGGTGTGGGCGTACCTCGGCGACGGTGAGACCGACGAGCCCGAGTCGCTGGGCGCGATCACGCTGGCGTCGCGCGAGAAGCTGGACAACCTGATCTTCGTGATCAACTGCAACCTGCAGCGGCTCGACGGTCCGGTGCGCGGCAACGGCCAGATCATCCAGGAGCTCGAGGCGGCCTTCCGCGGCGCGGGCTGGAACGTCATCAAGGTCATCTGGGGCCGCGACTGGGATCCGCTGCTCGCCAAGGATCGCGATGGCCTGCTGGTCAAGCGGATGGGTGAGATCGTCGACGGCCAGTACCAGAAGTACGCGGTCGAATCGGGCGCCTACATCCGGCAGCACTTCTGGGGTGTCGACCCCCGCCTGCTGGACATGGTCAAGCACCTCACCGACGACCAGCTCAAGATGCTGACGCTCGGCGGGCACGACCCGATCAAGGTCTACAACGCCTACAAGGCGGCGGTCGAGCACAAGGGCGGTCCCACCGTCATCCTCGCCCGCACGATCAAGGGCTACGGCCTCGGCGAAGCCGGTGAGGGCAAGAACATCACCCACCAGCAGAAGAAGATGAACGAAGAGGAACTGCGGGCCTTCCGCACCCGATTCGCCATCCCGGTCTCGGACGCCGAGATCGCCAAGACCCCGTTCTACCGTCCCACCCCCGAATCCGAAGAGTCCAAGTACATGCAGGAGCGCCGCGCGGCGCTCGGCGGCCCCGTGCCCTCGCGGCGCGTCAAGGCCGCCGCCATCCAGCCGGTGGCCGACGATGTGTTCACGGAGTTCTTCGCGGGCACCGAGGGGCGCAAGGCATCGACCACGATGGTGTTCGTGCGGCTGCTCTCGAAGCTGCTGCGCGACAAGGAAATCGGCAAGCTGGTCGTGCCGATCGTCCCCGACGAGGCCCGCACCTTCGGCATGGAGGCGCTGTTCCGCCAGGTCGGCATCTACGCCCACTCGGGCCAGGTGTACGAACCGGTCGACATGGACACGCTCCTCTATTACAAGGAGGCGTCCGACGGCCAGATCCTCGAGGAAGGGATCAACGAAGCCGGCTCGCTCTCGTCGTTCATCGCGGCCGGCACGGCGTACGCCACGCACGGCGTCAACACGATCCCGTTCTTCATCTTCTATTCGATGTTCGGGTTCCAGCGTGTGGGCGACCTCATCTGGGCCGCGGCCGACAGCCGCACGCGCGGCTTCCTGCTGGGTGGCACCTCCGGCCGCACGACGCTCGCGGGCGAGGGGCTGCAGCACCAGGACGGCAACAGCCATGTGCTGGCGCTGCCGGTGCCGAACTGCCTCAGCTACGACCCGGCGTTCGCCTTCGAGCTGGCCGTCATCATCAAGGACGGCATCAAGCGGATGTACGTGGACGGGGAGAGCATCTTCTACTACATCACCGTCATGAACGAGCAGTACGCGATGCCGGCGATGCCGGAGGGCGCGGCTGAGGGAATCCTCAAGGGGATCTACAAGTTCAAGACGACGGGGCTCCCCAAGGCGAAGGCCCGCGCGCAGCTGTTCGGCAGCGGCGCGATCCTGCCCGAGGTGCTCAAGGCGCAGGAAGTGCTCGAGTCGCAGTACAACGTCGGCGCCGACGTGTGGAGCGTCACCAGCTACACCGAGCTCTATCGCGACGGCCATGCCTGCGACCGCTGGAACATGCTGCACCCGGCGGAGCCGGCGCGCGTGCCCTACGTCACGCAGGCGCTGAAGGATGCGCCCGGCGTGCTCGTGGCCGCCTCCGATTACCTGAAGGTCCTGCCGGACTCGATCGACCGCTGGCTGCCGCGGCCGCTCGTGGCGCTCGGCACCGACGGTTTCGGCCGCAGCGAGAACCGCGCGAGCCTGCGCGAGTTCTTCGAGGTCGATCACCGCTACGTCGTCGTCGCCACGCTGTCGGCGCTGGCGCGCGACAAGAAGATCGACCCGAAGGTTGCGCAGGAGGCCATTGCGGCCTTCGGCATCAACCCGGAAAAGCCCAACCCGGCAATCTCGTAAGCGTCCGGACCTGCTGCTGCGAAGCCCGGAGGCGCGGACACATGGTCCGCCCTCCGGTCGCTCGCGTCCTTTCGGAGATTCCATAACTTGGCGACAGACTTCCAACTCCCCAACCTCGGAGAGAACGTCGCGGGCGGCGATGTCCTCCGCATCATGGTCAACCCCGGCGACACCCTGAAGAAGGATCAGCCGGTCCTCGAACTCGAGACCGACAAGGCCACCATCGAGGTGCCGTCGTCGGTTGCCGGCGTGGTGACCGAGATCAAGGTCAAGGTCGGGCAGAAGGTGAAGGTGGGCCAGGCCATCCTCGCGGTCGACGAGGCGGCCGCAGGCGCCGCCGCGCCGGCGCCCGCCGCCCCGCAGGCGGTGGCGGCCAACTCGCCCGAGAAGGCGGTTGGCAACGAGCCCGGCCTCGAGCAGCACGCGCAGGGGCAGAAGCGTGAGCAGGCGGCCGACAAGACCGGTGAGGTCGAAGCCGGCCAGGCCGCACCCGCTCCACGCGCGGCCGCGCAGGTGGTCGACATCAGCGCCCGCGCCGCGCGCCCCGTGGCGGCCGAGCCCCGTCCGGCCGACCAGCCCGCTGCTCCTGCGTCGCCCTCGGTGCGCCGCCTGGCGCGCGAGCTTGGCGTCGACATCAACCAGGTGCAGGGGAGCGGACCGAACGGGCGTATTTCGGACGCCGACGTGAAGGAACACGCGAAGGCGATCATCGTGGCCGCGCAGTCTGGTGGCTTCAGCGGGTCGGGTATCCCGACTGAGCCGCTGCCGGACTTCAGCAAGTGGGGCGAGGTCGAGCGCGTGCCGATGCGGGCCGTGCGCCGCAAGACGGCCGAGCACCTCACCGCGGCGTGGCTCAACATCCCGCACGTCACGCAGCAGGAGTACGCCGACATCACCGGCCTCGAGGACCTGCGCCGCCGCTATCGCAAGACGGTGGAGTCGGCTGGTGGCAACCTCACCGTCACCGCAGTGGCCGTGAAGATCGTGGCTGAGGCGCTGCGCCACTTCCCGCAGTTCAACACCTCGATCGACATGGCGTCGGGCGAGATCATCCAGAAGAAGTACGTCCACATCGGCGTGGCGGTGGACACCGACCGTGGCCTGCTGGTGCCGGTCATCCGCGACGCCGACAAGAAGAGCCTCATCCAGATCGCGGTCGACCTCGCGCAGCTCTCCGAGAAGGCGCGCACGCGCAAGATCACCGCGGAGGAGATGCAGGGCGGCTGCTTCAGCATCTCGAACCTGGGCGGCATCGGCGGCAGCTTCTTCACGCCCATCGTCAACTCGCCCGAGGTGGCCATCCTGGGCATCTCGCGCGGGCGGTTCACGCCCGTGTACAACGAGGAGACGAAGGAGTTCCAGGCGCGGCAGCTGCTGCCGCTGTCCCTCTCGTACGACCATCGCGTCATCGACGGCGCCGACGGCATCCGGTTCCTGCGCTGGGTGGCGGAGGCGTTCGAGCAGCCGTTCATCATGGCGCTTTACGGCTGATCTTTTCAGGGCCGGTGGGGCTGGCAAGGCTGGTCGGACTGTCGCAGTCCGTCCAGCCCTGCCCGCCCGACCTGCCCATTACCTCCTATGTCCTCAACCCAACTCGTCGTCGTCGGCGGCGGACCGGGCGGATACGCGGCAGCGTTCTATGCCGCGGATCTCGGCCTGAGCGTCGCCCTTGTTGATACCGAACCCAATCCGGGCGGCGTCTGCGTCTATCGCGGCTGCATCCCGTCCAAGGCCCTCCTGCACGTCGCGAAGCTGATCGACGAATCGCGCCACGCCAAGGCCTGGGGCGTGGAGTTCGCCGAGCCGAAGATCGACCTGGACAAGCTCCGCGACTTCAAGAACAACGTCGTGAAGCGCCTCACCTCCGGCACCGGCCAGCTCGGGAAGGCCCGCAAGGTCGTCTACATCCAGGGGTTCGCGTCGATGGTGGACGCGAAGACGCTGAGCATCAAGAAGGCGGACGGCACGGAGGAGACGCTCTCCTTCGAGCACTGCATCCTCGCGCTCGGGTCGACGCCGGCCGTGCCGCCGATGCTGAAGGTGGACGACCCGCGCGTCATGGACTCCACCGGCGCGCTCGACCTGCCGGACATCCCGAAGTCGCTGCTGGTCGTTGGCGGCGGCTACATCGGCCTCGAACTCGGCTCGGTTTACGCCACGCTCGGCAGCGCCGTCACCGTGGTCGAGATGATGTCGGGGCTGCTTCCAGGCGCGGACCGCGACCTGGTGGACGTGCTCGCACGCCGCATCAACGGCCTGATGAAGTCGGTCCTGCTCAACACCCGAGTCACCAAGGTCGTGCCGGAGAAGGAAGGCATCCGCGTCACGTTCGAGGGCGACGGTGCCGGCGAGCAGGTGTTCGACCGCGTCCTCGTCTCGGTCGGCCGCCGTCCCAACGGACGCACGATGCCCGGCCTCGAGAAGACACGGGTCGTCGTGAACGACCGCGGGTTCATCGAGGTGGACGAGCAGCTGCGGACGGCCGAACCGAACATCTTCGCCATCGGCGACGTCGTCGGTGAGCCGATGCTCGCGCACAAGGCCTCGCACGAAGGCCGCGTGGCGGTGGAGGTGATTGCCGGCCACAAGGCGGCGTTCCAGCCCCAGGCCATTCCGGCGGTGGTCTTCACCGATCCCGAACTGTGCTGGGCAGGACTGACCGAGATGCAGGCCGAGAAGGACGGTCGCACGGTGACCGTCGCGAAGTTCCCATGGGGGGCCTCAGGCCGAGCGGTTTCGCTCGATCGGACCGACGGACTCACGAAGATCATCGTCGATCCGAAGACCGAGCGCATTCTCGGCGTCGGCATTGTCGGACCGGGTGCCGGGGAGATGATCGCCGAGGGGGTGCTGGCGATTGAGATGGGTGCGAATGTCACCGACCTGAAGCTGTCGATTCATCCGCACCCGACACTGACCGAGACGCTGATGGAGTCGGCCGAAATGTTCTTCGGCCACGCCACCCACGTCTACCGACCGAAGCGCTGAAAGATCCCGGGTCGTGGGGAATAGTCCGCGTAATCGCCGGGAAACCGGCGATTACCGGGTTGCCCTCACAAGCGACCCGTCGCTGGTCTTCTTGAGGTACGCGGATCCGACCAGCCGCTCGATCACCGACTGGGTCATCTCCCGATCCAGGCCGAAAAACCGCGACGCCTGCGGCATCGTCAACGCGAGCCCCGGCATCTCTTCGAACTCCGCTCGAATCCTTTCTGTCACGTTCTCGACGTTCATCGAACTCCTCCGGTGCCCGACGGGTTAGCAACATTTTTGCCAGCCTCGCCGACGTCGTTATCAGGCGAGGCAGACCGGGAAATCAGGCCGAAATCCGACTGCCCGGGCGCGTGTGAAAGTGAGCTGCGAAGCCGGGAGGGCCGCTACACTTTCGTTTCATCACCGGCCGCGCCCTACAGCCGCGTACTGGGCGCGCGCGCTCACCATGCGAGGTAGACATGGCCTTCTTCAAGTCGGTTCCCGTCGCGGAGACAGTGTTCAGGGCGGATCGGCTGCCGGCGGGGCTTTCGGGACATCTGCGCGACCGTGTGGTGCTTGGCTGGCAGGAGCGGCTGTCGACCAGGGGCCGATGGCGCACCGAGGGAGGCGTCGAGTTCGGCGTCGGGCTCCCCAGGGGGACCGTCCTTCGGGACGGCGACTGCCTGGCGCTGGACCAGCCCCCGCTCCTGATCGCGGTGTGCGAGAAGCCCGAGCCGGTGCTGGTGATCGTTCCGGAGACGCCCGAGCGGGCGGCGACGTGGGCCTACTTCATCGGGAACAGCCACCAGCCGCTGATGGTGGTGGGCGGTGTGCTGCTCTGTGCGGACGTGACGGGCGCGGATCAGGTGCTGGCGTTCCACGGCATCCCGTTCGTGCGTGACGTCCGGCCATTCACGCCAGCCGCCGTTCCCGGTCACCACGGGTGACGCGAGGGATGCGCGCGGACGCTCTTAGAAGCGGTAGCTGAGGCCGGCGCCGAAGCGGCCGATGTTGCGGCCTTCGTCGCGCATCAGGTGCAGCACGCGCAGATCGATGTCGACGGCGAAGCGGTCGGTCAGCATCAGGCTTGCGCCGCCGCCGAGCGTCAGCGCCATGCTGGTCGAAGTGACTTCCACCTCCGACGGGCCGGGCAGGATGGTGGACGGAGCCATCAGCCGGATCTGGCCGGTCCGCACCGCGCCGCGGTCGATGGTGTTGGCCAGCGCCGCATACCAGACGTCATACGACTCGGTAATCCCGGCCACGCCGCCGCCGGCGATGACGAACGGGATGACCCGCCGCGACACCGTCGGAATCTCCAGCCGCACGTTCGTGCTGAAGACCGTGGCCCGTGTCTCGTCCTCGCCACGCCCGCAGCAGTAGATGTGGGCGAACTGCGGCTCGAGCCCCGGCAGGTGCGACAGCTCCACGCCCAGGCCCAGGGCGCGATTGAAGCGCCACGTCACGCCACCGCCGAAGGCCGGCGACGTGGTATCGCCGGAGAGGGCGGCCGCGACGGTTCCGTGCACCAGGGCCCCCTGGGCGCGGGCCTCACCCGCAGCAGCGGCGAGCGCGACGATGGCGAAGAGGACGGTCGTGATCCGGTTGCGCATGTGCCTCGTCATCCCTGGGCCGCGGCCTCGGCGTAGGCGTCGGCCGTTTCGTGGGCGTGATACGAACTGCGGACGAGCGGCCCGGACTCGACGTGCACGAACCCCATGTCGAGCGCGACCTGCTTCAGTTCCCTGAACTCGTCGGGTGTGTAGTAACGCACCATGGGCGTGTGCGCCTGCGTGGGCCGGAGGTACTGGCCGATGGTGAGTATCTGGCAGCCCACCGCGCGCAGGTCCCTGAAGACCGCCAGCAGTTCCTCGCGCTCCTCGCCGAGCCCGACCATCAGGCCGGTCTTGGTCGGGATGTCCGGAGCGATCGTGCGCGAGCGGTCCAGGAGCTCGAGCGTGCGCGCGTACCGGCCGCCCGAGCGGGCCATGCGGTACAGCCGCGGCACCGTCTCGGTATTGTGGTTCAGCACGTCGGGCCGCGCCTCGAGCACCGTCCGCAGCGGCGCCTCCTCGCCCTTGAAGTCCGGAATCAGCACCTCGATCCGGCAGCCGGGAAGCCGCCGCCGCGTCTCGGTGATGACACCCGCGAAGATCGACGCGCCGCCGTCCTTGAGATCGTCACGGTCCACCGAGGTGATGACGACGTAGTTGAGGGCGAGTTGCTCGATGGCGCTCGCCACGCGGACGGGCTCCTCGGTGTCGACCGGCGCTGGGCGTCCGTGCGCGACCGCACAGTAGGAGCAGGCGCGCGTGCAGACGTCGCCGAGGATCATGAAGGTGGCCGTGCCATGGTTCCAGCACTCGCCGATGTTGGGGCAGCGCGCCTCCTCGCAGACCGTGTTCAGCTTGAGGTCGCGCATGATCGACTTCAGCCGCAGGTAGCTGGGCGACCCGGGAGCCTTCACCTTCAGCCACTCCGGCTTCGGGATCCGGGGCTGTTCGGGCACGAGCGGGATGACGCGGGACATTGTCTCGATTATATCGGGGACGGTGCCATCCCGGCCTGCTGGGTCGTGCCCGCGGCCGGGGTTGGGCTACGAGGCGCGCAGGCCGGTGATTAGGTACTCGGCGAAGCGGTCCGCGATCTCCTGCGAGTCGGCCGGTCCGTCCGGTGAATACCAGCGGGGAATCCAGTTCACGGCGCCCAGCATCGCGAAGGAGATGAGTTTCGGGTCGACATGCGGGTCGAACACCCCCCAGTCGATGCCCTCCTGGATGACCCGCCGGATACCCTGGTCGAACTGGTCGCGTCGGGCGATGGCCTGCCGCAGGTGCCGGGTGCCGAGGGCCTTGACGTCGAGGAACAGGGCCGTTCCGTGCAGGTCGTCCAGGATCGTGTGCACGAACGACTCGATGAGGCGCCGCAGGCGGTGCTCGGGCGACAGGTCGCTCGCCTCGACCTTCTCGAGGACTTCGAGCAGCCGGTCCATCGAGTACTGGTGGCAGGCGAAGAGGATGTCCTCCTTGCTGCGGAAGTAGTAGTAGAGGTTCCCCTTCTTCATCCGCAGTGCGGCCGCGATTTCCTCGAGCGTGGCGCCGTGGTAGCCGAGCCTGCGGAAGGCCCCCGCCGCCGCCTTCATGATCTCGACGCGCGTCGGTGCCCCGGATGCGCCCCGCGCGCCGGGCGGCGTACGTCGCTTCGCCGGGGCCCTGCGGGCCTGTCGGGGACGGGAGGCTGTCTGATCGGAACTCACGTCCTCCAAACGTAGTCCGGCTGCGTCCCCCGATTCAACTACTGCACGCTACAATTCCCGCCCTATGCCAAAACTCGCAATCACATGGCTCGGGCACTCGACGTTCCTGCTCCGGACCCCTGGTGGCACTCGGTTGATCTTCGACCCATGGCTGGCCACCAATCCGGCGTGCCCTGAGGGCGCGAAGAAAGTGGCGCCGGTCGACCTGATGCTCGTCACGCACGGTCACTCGGACCACACCGCCGACGTGGTGACCCTGGCGCGCGACACCGACGCGCAGGTCGTGGCCCCGTACGAGCTGTCGGTGTACTTCCAGCAGAAGGGGCTGAAGCAGGTGACCGGCATGAACCCGGGCGGCACCCTGACGCTGCGTGGCCTGTCGGTGACGATGGTGCCAGCCGTGCACAGCAGTTCCTACGAGGTGGACGGACGCATCGCATACGCCGGCCTGGCCACCGGCTACGTCGTGACGTTCGAGGACGGCCTCACCGCGTACTATGCCGGCGACACGGCGGTGTTCAGCGACATGAAGCTGATCGGCGAGATGTACAGGCCGACCCTCGCCTTCCTGCCCATCGGCGATCACTTCACGATGGGACCCGACCAGGCGGCCGTGGCCTGCGGCCTGCTCGGCGTGCGGCAGGTCATCCCGATGCACTGGGGGACGTTCCCGCTGCTCACTGGTACGCCGGCGCGGCTGCGTGAACTGGTTGGACCGAGGGGCGTGGACGTCGTCGACCTGAAGCCGGGCGAGACGACGGAATGATGGGTTCCCCTGGGGCGCCGCCGCCCCAGGGGAGCCGGTCCTGCCTACCGGGCGTACGTGAGGCGGTAGATGGCGCCGGCCGTGTCGTCCGACACGAGCATCGACCCATCGGGCATCTGCAGCAGGTCGACCGGTCGGCCCCACGCGAGCCGCCCCTGCAGGAACCCCTCGGCGAAGGGCTCGTACTTCGTCACCTTTCCGCCCTCCACGGTGGCCAGCATGATCCGGTACCCAATCGGTCCGGCCTGCGGCGTCCGGTTCCAGGACCCGTGGTTCACGATGAACAGCTTGTTGCGGTACTCCGCCGGGAACATCGAGCCGGTGTAGAACTTCAGGCCCAGAGCGGCCACGTGCGGACCGAGCTTCTGGACCGGCGGCTCATACGACGTGCACGGGTGGTTCGCGCCGAACTCCGGGTCCGCGATGGTGCCCTCGTGGCAGTACGGGTAGCCGAAGTGCAGGCCCGCCTTCGGTGCCCGGTTCAGCTCGTCGTTCGGCTGCTCGTCGCCGAGCATGTCGCGCCCGTTCTCGGTGAACCAGAGCTCCTTCGTCTCCGGGTGCCACGCCATGCCGACCGAGTTGCGCACGCCACGTGCGAACACCTCGTTCCCCGTGCCGTCGGGTTTCACGCGCCAGATCGCCGCATAAGGGTCGCCGCGATCGCAGATGTTGCACGGGGCGCCAATCTGGTAGTAGAGATACCCGTCCGGGCCGAACGCGATGTACTTCCAGCCGTGCATGAAGTCCGACGGCAGGCCATCGAGCACCACCTTCGGCGTCAGCGAGCCGCCCCCGGCCTTCACCGCCTCCAGCACGTTGTCGAAGCGGACGATGCGGTTCAGCTCGCCGACGAAGAGCGTACCGTTGCTGAACGCGAGGCCGTTCGGCGTCCGCAGCCCCGTGGCCAGTTCAATCACCTTCTCGGCGGTGTTGTCCTTGTCCGCGTCGACGACGGCGTAGATCTTGTTCCCCCGCGTGCCGACGAACAGGGTGCCGTCGGAGCCGAGCGCCATCGAACGGGCACCCTGCACCCCGGTGGCGAACACCTCCATCTTGAAGCCCTGGGGCAGCTTCAGCGTCCCGAGCTGGGGCCTGGCGTCGGGCATGCCGCCCCCCGTCCGCGCGGCACCCCCACCAGCCTGTCCCTGCGCCAGCGCGGTCCCGTCCGACAGGCCAACGCTCAGCGCAGCCACCAGGGCGGCGCACCGGACGACCGTTCCGAAATCCAATCCGTACACGAACACCTCCTCTGTGCTCCACCGATCATACCGGTGACCACCCCGGTGCCCGAAGCCCTGCCGCATCACGTGCCGCGGCAGGTGCGGTAATGTCAACGGAGCCGCCGGCGGGCGGCAGGGACGGGACGCGGAGGCCAGCGGGTGGACGTGATTGCCGAGACGCGGAGGTTGTGCATCCGACGCATCGGTCCGGACGATGCGGGGGCGATGTTCGACGTCTACGGAGACGCCGAGGCCATGCGCTTCGTCGGCGACGGCCGGGCGCTCACCCCCGAGCAGTGCCAGCAGTGGGTCGGCGTCAGCCTGCGCAACTACGAGGTACGCGGATACGGCATGTTCGCCGTCACGGATCGCGCCACCGGGCAGGTGCTCGGGTTTGCCGGCCTCGTCCACCCCGGCGGCCACGAGACCCCCGAGCTGAAATATGCGCTTCGCCGGGAGGCGTGGGGCCAGGGCCTGGCCACGGAAGCCGCGCGGGCGCTGCTCCGCTACGCGTTCGACAGGGGGATCCGCGAGGTCATCGCGACCGTGTCGCCCGAGAACGGCCCCTCGATGGCCGTGCTCCTCAAGGCGGGCATGACCACCGGCGGCCTCCGCGTCGACGACGACGGGTCGTACACCCAGGTGTTCGTCTGGCGCGCCACCGCCCGCTGACCATCAGAACTGCGGCAGCAGCATCGCGACGGTGAGGCCGATCATTGTCACCACCGTCACCCACGCGATGACGTTGAACGCGCGGGAGTTGACGTGCTCGCCCATCAGCTCGCGATCGTTCGTGAGCAGGAGCATGAAGATCAGCACGAACGGCAGCACCACGCCGTTGACCACCTGTGACAGCACCATGACGCCGGTGAGCGGGAAGTTCGGCACCAGCAGCACCCCGGCACCCACCACGATGAGGGCGGTGTAGAGCCAGTAGAAGACCGGGGCCTCGTGGAACTTCTTGTCCAGCCCCGACTCGAACCCCAGCCCCTCGCACACCGCGTACGACGTGGACAGCGGCAGGATCGACGCCGCGAACAGCGACGCATTGAACAGCCCGGCCGCAAACAGCAGGTACGCGTACTCCCCAGCGAGCGGCCGCAGCGCCTGCGCCGCATCCGCCGCACTCAGGATCTGCGTGACCCCGGCGCGGTGCAGCGTGGCCGCGCAGGCCACGATGATGAACCAGGCGACGATGGCGGCGAACAGGCAGCCGACGATGACATCCCAGCGTGACGCCCGGTACTGGCGGATGGTGACGCCCTTCTCGACCACGGACGCCTGCAGGTAGAACTGCATCCAGGGCGCGATCGTGGTGCCGACCAGGCCAATCAGCATGTACACGTAGCCGTAGTTCCCGATGATGCCCTCGCCCGCCGGCCTGGTGACCATGGCGAAGGCGGCCGCCCGCCAGTCGGGCTGCGCCAGCACCCCGGCGACGATGTAGCAGACGTAGAAGCCTGACGCGACGAGGAAGATCTTCTCGATGCTCGCGTACGTGCCCTGCACCACCATCACCCACACTGCCGCCGCCGCGAGCGGCACCACGATGTAGCGCGAGATGCCGAAGAGCTCGAGGCTGCTCGCCACGCCGGCGAACTCGGCCATCACGTTCCCGAAGTTCGTGACGACGAGCGCCAGCATCAGCCAGAACGTGACGCGAAAGCCGAACTCCTCGCGGATGAGGTCGCTCAGTCCCTTCCCGGTCACCGCGCCCATGCGCGACGCCATCTCCTGCACGACCACCAGCGCGATGGTCGTCGGGATCATCGCCCACAGCAGCGTGTAGCCGAACTGCGCGCCGGCCACCGAATAGGTCCAGATGCCGCCCGCATCGTTGTCGACGTTCGCCGTGATGAAACCCGGCCCGACGACGGCGAGGAACAGCACGAGGCGCGTGCGCCACTGCTTCAGCGTCGCCATGTCAGTCGTTCCTCAGCATCGAGATCACGTCGTCTGCCGTGATGATGCCCGCGAGGCGGCCGTGCTCGTCGGTCACGGCGAGGGTGATCAGGTTGTACTTGTCGAAGATCTCCGCCACCTCGCGCTCGGGCGTGTCCGGCGCGCAGGTGGTCGGCGTCTCGGCGAGGGACTTCAGGCGCATGTCGGGCGGCGAGATCGCGATGCGCACGAGTGGTACCGCCCCCGCGAGCGCGTTGCCGGGCCCCGTCAGGTACACCGTGGCCACGGCCTCGCTGCTCCCCTCGAACTGGCGGAGTGTCTCGATGGCATCGGCCACCGTGCCCTCGTCCGGCACCGAGATGTACTCGGTGGTCATGCGGCCGGCCGCGGTGTGCTCGCCGAACTCGAGGAGCTGGGTGACCTCCTGCCGCTCCTCGGGCTGCATCTCCTTCAGGATCTCGCCCGATCGGTCCTCGGTCAGGTCGCCCAGGAGGTCCGCGGCGGCGTCCGGATCCATCTCCTCGACGATGTCGGCCGCACGGTCGCTGTCGAGCGACTCGACGATCGCCACCTGCACGTCCGGGTCGATCTCCTCGAGCGCCTCGGCCGCCACTTCCTCGTCGAGCGCCTCGAAGACGGCCTTCTGCTCGGCCGGCGCCAGGTGCTCGACGATGTCCGCGATGTCTGCGGGGTGCATCTTCGAGAGCCCCTCGTAGACGATCTTCAGCTTCACGCGCCGCGCAGGGTCGGTCTCGATGAGGTCCACGTACTGCCACGGGATGACCCGGGGGGGGATCTTCTCGAGCAGGGCCCGCAGGGTGAAGGCGGGCACGAGCCCCTTGGCGAGCCGGCGGACCGCGCCGCGGGCGCCGACGTCGACCGCGAGCACGTCGAAGTTGATTCCGCCCACGATCGGGTTCGAGAACAGCTCGACGTCGTTGACACGGACGACCTTGCGCCCGTGCACGTCGATGATCTGCTGGTCGAGCAGGTCGCGCTTGAGCAGCAGGACACCGTCGAAGCTCGTGAACGGCTGCCAGGCGCCGATTTCGCTGGTGGCGCGGACCGTCGCCCCGAACGACTTCACGTCATCGGCTGGCAGGATGCGATCCCCGGCCGTGGTGCGCACGACCAGGAAGGCCACGCGCGTGAGGTGCTCCTGCGGCGAGACCGCCACTTCGCGCACACGTCCCCTGACCGTTCCGCTCGCATCGCGGACGGCGGCGCCGAGCATTTCGGACAGGGCGACGACGGACATGGGACGACTTCCTGACGAGACGGTGCTGACTGCGTGGAGAACCCGTGCAGGGAGGGAAAGCGAGCGTGCTCAGCCCCACTCGCTCGAGCTTCAGCACCGCGCCCCGTAAGGATCCCTCTGGCTACCTCTCTCGAGATCGCGCGGGCAGTGGCCTGTGTGTGGCGCGGGAGCCTCGCCTACCGAGGACCCCGTGACGGCCGTGCACGGCACGGCCAATTCCCAGTGTCGTGCTCACTGCAGCGGCCTGTCAAGGCGGATTTCCCTGTGTTAACGTCCGATCGGATCGCTTCTGGAGGCGTGCACATGCGTGTGTGGACTTGGGTGGGGGCTGCAGCGGTTGCGCTGGCGTGCGCGGTCTCGTTGATGGGGCAGGCCGTACCGGCCACCGCCACGCTCGCGGTGCCGGGCCGTGCCAATGCCCACGTCTCCCTGGCAGCGAGCGGCCCGTTCGTGGCCGCGTCGTGGGCCGCATCCGCGGCCGGTGGAGACACCGACATCTTCGCCGCGACGAGCCGTGATGGCGGGCGGACGTTTGCCGCGCCGGTCCGCGTCAACTCCACGCCCGGCGATGCACGCGTCAACGGCGAGCAGCCGCCGCGGGTCGCGCTGAAGTCACGTTCCGGCGCCCTGCCGGAGATCGCCGTCGTCTGGACCACGAAGGGGGCGACAGGCACGAAGCTGCTCAGCGCCACGTCAACCGACGGTGGGCGGAGCTTCTCCAGGTCCGCCACCGTGCCCGGCAGTGACGCGGCCGGCAACCGCGGATGGGAAGGCCTTGGCGTCGGCCCCGACGGTCGTTTCGTGAGCGTCTGGCTCGATCACCGCAACCTGGCCCAGCCACAGCAGCAGAAGATGGCCGGCGAGCACCAGCATCACGGCGACGGAGCCATGCCGGCGGCGGGTGCCCAGAAGGACGGCGTGGCCATGGCCCAGCTCTCGCAGCTCTACGTGGCATCGCTCGACGGCGCCCTGCCGGCGCGTGGCGTGACGGGGGGTGTCTGCTACTGCTGCAAGACCGGCATCGCGTCGGGGCCGTCGAACAGCCTCTATCTCGCGTGGCGGCACGTGTACCCGAACAACATGCGCGACATCGCCTTCACCGTGTCGCGCGATGGCGGGCGGACCTTTGCCGCCCCGGTACGCGTCAGCGAGGACAAATGGCAGCTCGAAGGATGCCCCGACGATGGGCCGTCCATGGTGGTGGACGGGCAGGGCACCGTGCACGTGGTGTGGCCCTCGGTCGTGACCGAAGGCGGCCGACCGGTGAAGGCCCTGTTCCACGCCTCCACGAGTGACGGCCGCACGTTCACGCCGCGTGAGCGCATCCCGAGCCAGGGCATGGCCAATCATCCGCAGCTCGCCCTCGACGGCAAGGGCACGCTCGCCGTCACCTGGGACGAGTCGGGGTCGGGGACCAGGACCCTCGCGATGGCGCTGGGCACCAGGGACGCCTCGGGCCGCGTGCGGTTCGTCCGGCGCACCGCAGCGCCCGAGGTCGGCACCTATCCGGTCATTGTCTCTCCGGCGCCCGGTGCCTGGCTCAGGGCCTGGACCGCTGGCGACCCGGCCTCGTCCCGCATCGTGCTCTCGCTCAGCACTTCAGGCGCAGGCGGCCCGGCCAACTAGCGCGTTCCACCGGAGGGTCCTGATCCTCCCGGGCGGCCATCGCGGTGTCCGACCCGGCGCGGGCGCACCATCGGGGGGGGCGGCCTCCGGCTCGGCGCAATGGTCGAGGGGCCGGTGAGATCGATGGCGTACAAAATGGTCGGTCTCGATTACCATACCGACACCCATCCGACCCGGGCCAGGATTCGCGAGGTCTGCGGCGGACACCTGCACAACCAACTGACACGTCGCCATGCCGATTGATTCCCTGGCCGCCCTTGGAACCTGGATCAACGCGCACGCCCTCTGGCCGGATCTGCCGGCCTGGGCGTACGTGCTGATCACCCTGATCGACACCCACATCACGACCACCTGCGTCACGCTGTACCTGCACCGCTGCCAGACCCACCGTTCCATCTCGTTCGCGCGGCCGGTCGAGCACCTGATGCGGTTCTGGCTGTGGGTACGGACGGCGATGCCGACCCGCGAGTGGGTGGCGGTTCATCGGTGCCATCACGCCTACGTCGAGACCGAGAAGGACCCGCACAGCCCCATCGTCTACGGGATCTGGCGCGTGCTCTTCCTGGGGACGGCGCTCTATCACCGCGCCAAGAACAACAAGGCGATCATCGAGCAGTTCGGCAAGGGGACGCCTGACGACTTCCTGGAGTTCTTCTACGATCGCCTGAGCATCACCGGCCCGTTCCTGACGCTGGGGGCGAACCTCTGGCTCTTCGGCACGGCGGGCTTCCCGATGTGGCTGGTGGAAATGGCGTGGATCCCGTTCTTCGCGGCCGGGGTGATCAACGGGCTCGGGCACTACTGGGGCTACCGCAACTTCGAGACGCCGGATGCCTCCACGAACCTGCCGGGCGCGCCCTGGTCGCTGCTCACGGCCGGCGAAGCGCTGCACAACAACCACCATCACGTGCAGAACGCCGCCCGCTTCTCGATGAAGAAGGGCGAGATCGATCCGGGCTACCTGTACTTCACCATCCTCCGGTCGCTCGGCCTCGCCTGGCAGCGTCAGTCCACGGTCACGACCTGAGCCGGCTGGCCGTCAGCGGCTCTCCGGTACCGGGTACTTCGACAGCTTGCGCTGCAGCGAGCGCCGGTGGATGCCGAGCAGCCGCGCCGCCTGCGACACGTTGCCGTCGCAGTCGGCCAGCACCCGCTGGATGTGCTCCCATTCCACGCGCGCGAGCGGCTGCACGGCCGGCAGGGCCGCACCCTCCGGCTCACGGTCCCCGAACGCCGCCACAATCTGGTCGGCATCCACCGGCTTGGTGAGGTAGGCGTGAGCGCCAAGCTTGACCGCCTGCACCGCCGTGGCGATGCTGCCGTACCCGGTGAGCACCACGATGCGCGTCGTGGTGTCGAGCGCCTTCAGGTCGCGGACGACATCGAGACCGGACCGTCCGGGCAGCTTCAGGTCGACCAGCGCCAGCTCCGGCGTGTCGCCTTCCGCTGCGGCCATCGCCTCCTCGTAACGACCCACCCCGGTCACGCTGAAGCCGCGTGCGTCGAGGGCCCGCACCAGCCGCGTCCGAAAGGCCTCGTCGTCGTCGACGACGAGGAGGGTGCGGGTGTCGGTGAGGCTGGCGGCCGCGTCGCTCATGACGTCGCCTCGGGCGTACCGACGCGGAGCGGGAGCCGCAGCGTGGCGGTCGTGCCAGGCGCCGACTCGAGGTGCAGCGTGCCGCCGACCCGCTCCGCGAAGACGCGCGCGAGGAACAGGCCGAGCCCGAGACCTCGCCCGGGCTCCTTCGTGGTGAAGAATGGCTCGCCGGCCCGGTGCAGTTCCTCCGGCGACATCCCGGGGCCCTCATCGACGACGGAGATCGTGAGCCACGGGTCGTGCGCCTCGATGCGGACGTGGACGAGCGATGAAGGCGGCCCTGCGTCGAGCGCATTCGTGACGAGCGACAGGACCGCCTGCGCGAGCCCATTGCGCGGCAGGAAGAGCTGCACACCCTGCGGTGCGTGCACGTGGAGCCGCGAGATGCGGCCGTCGGTGACGCGGGCGCGCAGGTCGTCCTCCACGGCACTGGCGGCGAACCACTCGGGTTCATCGACGGCGCTGCCTCCCGCCCGTCCACTCATCTGGTCGAGGATCGCGCGGCACCGGTCCACTTCCGTCCGGATCAGCCGCGCATCGTCCGCGAGGTCCGGGACGGTGCCCCGGTCCGACGCCGACCGTTCGAGTTCGCGGGCGGCGAGCGCGATGGTGCCGAGCGGTGTCGACAGTTCGTGTGCGGCGCCCGCCGCCAGCGTGGTCAGCGCGACGAGCCGGTCGGCCCGCGCCGCCTGCAGCCGCATGGCTTCGAGCTGTTCCTCGCGCCGCGAGAGCGCGTTGGAGGCCTGTGCGACGAAGTAGGCGGCCAACTCCGCGATCAGGGCCACCGACAGCCACATCATGAAGAGGTGGGTGGGGAAGTCGTTCAGCCGGTGGTGCCCGGGCACCTGCTCGGTGAGGTGCCAGTAGGCCAGCATCGTGTAGCCTCCCACGCTCACCGCACCGACGAACATGCCGCTCGCCCGGCCGATGGTGAGCCCCGCCAGTGCCACCGGTACGACGTAGATGACCGCGAACGGATTGAACGGGCCTCCGGTCAGCTCGAGCAGCTCGGTGAGCAGCAGCGGCTGCAGGGCGAGGTCGGTCGTCGCCATCCACGCGGGAGGGGTCAGCCCGCGAGCGAGGTGGATGGCGGTGATGGCATGCAGGAGGAGCGTCACCGCGAGCATCGGTGCCAGGTGACTCAGCGGGAAGTCGAGCTGCGGGAACAGGAGCGCCGTGGCAATCACCACCGCATCGACCGCCGCCCGCGCCCAGCGGAGCCTCGCCAGCCATGGCACGGCAGCCATGGTGGTCGCTGTCAGGTACCACGGAGTGACCGCGGACTCCTGCCCGGAGCGTGCGGCGGAGGGCGGCGTGCCGGCAGCGATGTGCACACGTCAGTGTAAGGTCAACGCCAGCCGGCCGCGAGCGGAGGTGCCCTGCGTCAAAACGCCGCACCGGTTGCAGCCCGTTCGCGACAATATGCCGCACGAGCGGGAACACACCCGCCACCTAGACTGTCGGGGCATGTTCATCGTCCGCCCGCTCGCCCGCTGCATCCGTATCGCCGTGTTGCTGGTTGCCACGGTGGCCACACCGCTCTTCGCACAGCCCGCACAACTGACCGGCACGGTGACCGACGAGACCGGCGGCGCCCTCCCCGGCGTAGAGGTGCGGGCCCGGTTCGATGACGGCGTCCAGGAGGCGGCCACGACCGACGTCGCCGGGCGATTCGCGCTGGTCGCCCATCCGGGCAGGGCTCAGCTCACGTTCATGCTGCCCAATTTCGGGACCGTGCGCCGGGAGGTGGTGGTGCCCCCGAGCGGCGGCGTCCGCGCCGATGCGGTGATGCACTTCGTGCTGAACGCGGACGTGACGGTGACCGGACAGCGCACGTTCACCAACCTGGCCGATGCGGCGAACCCGGCCGAGAATCTCGTGGGCATCGCGCAGTCCGCCAGCCAGGGCGCCATCACGGCCCGCCAGCTCGAGGTGCGCCCGATCATGCGGCCTGCGGAGGTGCTGGAGACGGTCCCGGGTGTGATTGCGAGCCAGCACGCCGGCGAGGGCAAGGCGAACCAGTACTACCTGCGCGGATTCAACCTGGACCACGGCACCGACTTCGCGACCACGGTTGCGGGTGTGCCGGTGAACCTGCCCACGCATGCCCACGGCCACGGCTACACCGATCTCAACTTCCTCATCCCCGAGCTGATCAGCGGGGTGCAGTATTCGAAGGGGCCCTACTTCGCGGAGCAGGGCGACTTCGCCACGGCGGGCGCTGCGAACATCAGCTACGCCAGCCGCCTCGAGAGGCCCCTGCTGGAGCTCTCCGGCGGCCAGCTCGGGTACGCCCGCGCGCTTGCCGCGGGGTCGGTCACGCGCGGCAACGCCAGCACGCTCGGCGCGGTCGAACTCGAGCACAGCAACGGACCATGGATCCGCCCCGACGCCTTCCGGAAGCTGAATCTGGTCGGCCGTTACACGCGGGGCGATGCGGTGTCCGGGTTCTCGCTGACCGGCATGGCTTACACGTCCCGATGGAATTCCACCGACCAGGTGCCCAGGCGGGCGGTCGACTCGGGGGCACTGTCACGCTTCGGCAGCCTGGATACGTCGAACGGCGGATCCACGACCAGGGTCAGCGGCGCGGCCGAGTGGCAGCGGACCTCCGGTAATTCCCTGTGGAAGCTCTCGGCCTGGGGACTGGGCTACCGCCTGTCGCTGTTTTCGAACTTCACCTACTTCCTCGACGACCCGGTGAACGGCGACCAGTTCCGCCAGGCCGATCGCCGCGTGGCCGGGGGCGCGCGGCTCACCAACCGGCGTATCACGCAGTGGGGCGACCGGACCGTCCAGCACGTGTTCGGTGTACAGACCCGCGGCGACCGCATCTCGCTCTGGCTGGACCACACGCGCGCGCGTGCCATCCTGCACGGGGTCCGGCGTGACGATGTCGCGCAGGGCAGCGTTGGCGCCTTCGGCGAGACCTCAGTCGAGTGGAGCCGGTGGCTGCGTTCCACCGTCGGCCTCCGGCTGGATGGCTATCGCTTCGGTGTCACCGCGATCAGTGAGCCGGCCAATGGCGGCGTGAGCCGTGCGGGCATCGTGAGCCCAAAGCTTGGGGTGGTCATCGGGCCGTTCACGGGAACGGAGTTCTACGTGAACGCCGGGCGTGGCTTCCACAGCAACGACGCGCGTGGCTCGACCATCCGGATCGACCCACTGACCGGCGAGGCGGCCGACCGCGTCACTCCGCTCGCGCCCGCGACCGGGGCGGAGATAGGCGTGCGCACCGTGGCCATTCCCCACCTGCAGTCGAGCCTGACCCTGTGGGGGCTCGGCCTCGACTCTGAACTGATCTTCATCGGCGACGCGGGCACCACCGAGGCCGGCCGCCCGAGCCGACGCCGCGGCATCGAGTTCGCCAACTACTACCGGCCGGTCAACTGGCTGGTCGTGGACACGAACCTGGCCTGGTCGCGCGCCCGCTTCCGCGACGACGCCGAGGAGGGCAACGCCATTCCGGGGTCGGTCGGCACGGTGCTGGCGGCTGGCGTGACCGTGCTGGACGTGCACCGGGTTTCCGGCTCGCTCCGGCTCCGCCACTTCGGTCCGCGTCCGCTTGTCGAGGACGACAGCGTCCGCTCCAGCGCGACGACGCTCCTCAACGCGGAACTGGGCTTCCGGTGGTCCAGCCGCCTGCGCTTCTCACTGGACGGCCTGAACCTGCTGAACACACGCGCAAGCGACATCGACTACTACTACACGTCCCGTCTGCCCGGCGAGGCCGCGGCTGGCGCCGACGATCGCCACTTCCACCCGGCCATCCCGCGCACTTTCCGCCTGCGGATGCACGTCGGGCTCTGACGTCGCCACGCCACGGCGCCGCGGTACCCGGCTACTGGATGACGATCGCGCCCTGCAGCGAAGTGTTGCCGGGCAGGTCGTGATCGTGGAAGCGGCAGGTACGCGCCGTGTTGAGGTTGCCGGTCTGGCGGCTCGATCCCGGGCTGAGGAACCCCACCTGGTTCAGCTCCGGGCAGTCGGTGTGGTCCGGGTGCGGATCCGAGTTCATCTGGTGCGACCGGCTGTCGTTGTTCACGAACTGCACCTGGCTGCCGCGCGCCACCGTGACGGTCCGCGGGCTGGCGCCCGCGCTGGTGATGGTGATGACGGCGGCCGGAGCCGGCGACGGCGTCGTCCCGCCACCGGAGTTGCCCCCGCCGCACGCGGACGCGACACACACCACCGTGGCACACGCAAGAAGCCTGTTCATCGTCAGTCGATCCGGTATTTGGCGAGGTAGTAGGACAGGGCCCGCTGGCTGATGCCCATCAGTTCCGCCGCGTCCTTCTTCACGCCCTTCGAGGTCTCGAGGGCCCGGCGGATGGTCTCCTTCTCGACCCACTCGATGTTCTGCCGGAGGCGCAGCGAAGGGAGACCGGTGTTCTGCGTGGTGACCGCGCCCAGGACCGAGACGGACTGCGCCGTCACCATCGTGCCTGGCGACAGCACCACCGCGCGCTCGATCGTGTTCTCCAGCTCGCGCACGTTGCCGGGCCACTCGTACTGCTGCAGTGCCTGGACCACCCCCTCGGCAATGCCGTCGATGCGCCGGCCCGTGCGCTGGGCGTGCTTGCGCACGAAGTGCTCGACCAGGGCGGGAATGTCCTCGCGCCGGTCTCGCAGCGGCGGCAGCTCGATCGGGATGACGTTGAGCCGGTAGAACAGGTCGTCCTGGAAGCGGCCCTCGGCCACCATCTGCCGCAGGTCGCGGTTGGTGGCGGCGATCACGCGCACGTCGATCCGTTCCGTGCGCTCCGAGCCGAGCGGCTCGAACTCACGCTCCTGCAGCACGCGCAGCAGCTTTGCCTGCAGTGCCGGGCTCATCGTGCCGATCTCGTCGAGGAAGATCGTGCCGCCGTCGGCGAGCGCGAACTTGCCCTTCTTCGACGTGGTGGCGCCGGTGAAGGCGCCGCGCACGTGCCCGAACAGCTCGGACTCGAGCAGCGTCTCGGGAATGGCGGCGCAGTTCACCTTGATGAGCGGCATGTCCCGCTGTGCGCTCCGGTTGTGGATGGCGCGCGCGACCAGCTCCTTGCCGGTGCCGGTCTCACCGGTGATGAGCACCGTGCTCTTGGTCTGCGCCACGCGCTCGGCCCGCTCGATGATGGCCCGCATCGGCCCGCTGCGCCCGATGATGCCGTAGTTGCCGAACTGCTCGTCCCGCTCCGTGCGCAGGTAGCGGTACTCGCTGGTGAGGCGCTGGTGCTCCAGGGCACGCCGCGCCACCACCAGCAGCTCATCGATCTCGAACGGCTTCTGCAGGTAGTCGAGCGCGCCGAGCTTCATCGCCTCGATCGCGCTCTCGACCGTGGCGTGCGCCGTCATCATCAGGATCTGGGATCGCTCGTTCTCCGGCGTCGATCCCACGTACTCGCGAATCAGGTCCAGGCCGCTCAGCTGCGGCATCACGTTGTCCACGACCAGCAGGTCGAACGACCGCTCACCGAGCAGGCGCTGGGCCTCACGCGGGCTGGTCGTCTCGACCACGGCATGCCCGGCGTCGCGCAGCGCGCGCCCGAGGGCCTTCAGGATCTTCTCCTCGTCGTCGACGAGGAGGATGGTGCCGCGATGTGTGGTCATGAGCTGAGCGGGTGCTCGACGGCCGTGCCCGTTTCGACCGCTGCCGGCCCACCCGGCAGCGAGATGCGGATCTCCGTGCCACGCCCAGGTTCGCTGGCCGCCACGATCGACCCACCCAGCCCCTCGACGATGTTCCGGGTGAGCGGCAGGCCGAGCCCGGTGCCGCCCCGCTTGGTCGTGAAGTAGGGATCGAACACGCGCGGGAGGTCGGCCCGGTCGATGCCCACCCCCGTGTCCGCGACGTTGATCATAACCGTCCCGCCCTCGCGGCGGGTCCTGACGACGACCCGCTGTGTCTGCTGGCCGTCCACCGCCTGCCGCGCATTCACGATGACGTTGACCAGTGCGGCCCTCAGGCGCTCGGCATCGGTCACGATGGTGCCCACGCCGGGATCGGTGTCGAGCGATACCTCGGCGCCCGGCGTGGCCTGGGCCGCCTGGGTCGATTCGCGGCACAGCGCGTTCAGGTCGGTCGGACCCAGCTCGAAGGGGATGGGGCGCGCGAAGTCGAGCACGTCGTTGACCAGCCGGTTCAGCCGCCCGACTTCGCCATCGATATCCGCCGCCACCTCCCGCACGTCGTCGGGCGTGGCCGTGCCCCTCCGGAGCGTGTGAAGGGCGGCCTTGATGATCATCAGCGGGTTGCGGATCTCGTGCGCGATGACCGTGGAGAGCCGGCCGAGTGACGAGAGCCGCTCACGCTGCGAGGCCTCGCGCTGTGCCCGCGACACCGACTCGGTCAGCGTGTTGAAGGTGCTGGCCAGCAGCTGCGCGTCCTCGTCGTCCCAGCGATCGTTCGGGCGCAGGACGATCTTGCGGGTCAGGTCGCCCGTGGCAGCCACCTCCCGCATCACGCCGGTGATGGCCGCGAGCGGGCGGGTGATGGACCGGGCCACGGTGAAGCTGAGGAGCGTGGCCAGGAGCACGGCGGCCAGCGCCGTGACGGTGAGTTCCGTGTGGATCTCGCGCACGAACCGCAGCTGCTCGGTGCGCGAGCGCAGGATGAGCGCCACCGGCGCCGTGGCGTTCGCGGCGCCCTCGGCCGTGAGGGGCACCGGCAGCACCGCGAATTCCTCTCCGTGCAGGCGTGTATCGGTGACGGCGGCCCGGTGGGCGAGCAGCGGCGAGAGCGCCCGGCGATCCGCGGTGCCGAGCGTGGACGAGAGCACCTGGCCGTCGAGACCGAAGGCGATGTCGCTGCCGGTCAACTGCTTCAGCTGGCCCGCGAAGGCGTCGTCCAGCATGAAGCCGACGCTGAGCGTGCCGAGGAGGTCGGGCTGGGAGAGGCCGACGGTCAAGGGCACGGTGACCAGCTGGAGGATGCCGTCGTGCTGCGGGAGCAGGCTCACGCTCTCGTGCCCCTGGAGGGCGGCGGCGATGGCGGGCTGCGAGGCGACGCGGTCGGCGGTCCGCGTGGTCGGGCCGACGGTGGCGAGCACCTCGCCGCGCCGGTTGGTGATGAGCAGGACGCTCGAGTCGAGCTGCGACTGGTAGTCGTCGGCGATGTCCTGCACCGTGGGCGGGTCGTCGGTGTCCACGGCCGCCTTCAGCTTCGGTGCGTCGGCAATCAGGCGCGCCAGCATCGTGAACCCCTGCGTGCGCGTGGTGCGGAACTGGGCGACCAGCGTGCCGGTGGTGTCGATCTCGCGGCGGAGCGAGTTCTCGGCCTCGCGCGTCACGCGCGCACTGACCAGGTAGGTGGCCACACCGATCGACAGCACCGTGAGCATGGCGCTCGCGAGGAAGATGCGGCTGCGGAGCGACGAGAGCAGCGTCATCGCAGGGTGAAGTCGGCCTCGGTGGAGCCACCGTCGGCCACCGTGATCGCGCGCGACTCGGAGGCGACCCCCTCGTTCCAGGCGACCAGCGTGTACGAGCCGGGCGGGACGTTGTCGATGCGGTACCGCCCCGAGGCATCGGTCACTGCGAAGAAGGGGTGGCTGAACACCAGGATGAAGGCGCTCATGTGCGAGTGGATGTCGCAGAAGACGCGCACGATCCCCGCGCGGTCGAAGCGGACCGACTTGGACCGTCCGGCTGCATAGCGGCCGAGGTCGAAGGGACGCGGCTTCGAGAGCGAGAACACGTTGTGGTAGATGCGGTCGCTGTTCGGGAACTCCACCGTCGTGCCGGTGGTCACGGCCAGCACGTGCGGCACGAAGGTCTCGTTGCGCTGATCCATCACCGCCCGGCCCGGCTCGTTCTGTTCGAAGGCGCCGCGTGGGGCGGTCTCGAGGTAGACCACCGACATCTGCCGGCTGACCGTCGGCGGCTGGATGGCCGGCGTGCCCAGGTCCGCCACGCCGGGCCGCCGTCCCGTGGGCACCGGCGCGCGCCGCAGCTCGACCCGCCCCGCAATCGCGCCATTGCGGGCGGCACCCACCGGCTGCACCGGACGGATTCCTGCGAGGGCGAGGCCGAGCGCGACGACGGCGAGCATGTGGCGGCGGGTCATCTCAGAACCAGTAGAGCAGCTGCGCGGCGAGCGAGGTGAGCCGCCGCACGCGCCCGCCGTCGCGCGTGTTGTGCTGGATGGAGGCGCGCAGTTGCAGGTTGCGCTGGATGGAGAAGCCGGTGCCGGCCTCCCACCGCGTGACCGGGGCTTCCCAGGTGGCCGATCGTCCGGCGCTCGTGATGCGGCTGAAGCCCAGGTGATCGGCCCTGGCGGCGACGTGGAGCCGCGGCGTCACCTTGTAGCGCCCCTCGATCATCGTGGCCACGGCGCGCAGCGGCGTGCCGATCGTCGGCAGGTCGAAGGTGCTCGATACGGCCTCGAACCGCAGCAGGTAGTGGCCGAACGAGTACTCGAGATCGGCCCCGAGCGCGCGCTGGACGAACGACTGCCGGTCGATGGTGGCCAGCGACACCGTCTCGCGATCGACGAACGGGCCGCGTGACGCCGACGCCCCGATGACCAGCCCTGCCACCGGTTGCACGGACGCGCGTCCGGCTACCTGCTTTCCGGCATTGTCGTCGCGGAACAGCGGTCGTGTGAGCGACCCGTTGCTCACCGAGGCGGCCGCCTCGAACCAGCCGATGCGGCCATGCGCCTGGACGCCGGTGTCCCACCGGAACGCATTGGCGATCGGCAGGCCGGCTTCCGGTTCGGGTGAACCGATCGCGAAGCTGGACAGCCAGCCCCGACCCCGCATCCGCAGCAGGTCGTCCGCCGACGCCGGCACCGCGTCGTACCGCAGGGAGAGCAGGTACTGGTAGGCGAGCGGGTAGCCGATCAGCAGCTTGTCCGTGCTGTAGGCACGCCTGGCGAAGGCACCGAAGACCGACGGGATGCGACCGGCCTGGATGTCGAAGTCGTGCCCCTCGAAGGGACGGAACCGCAGGTAGGCGGCGTAGGGCCTGGGCGCATGCGTGTTCTCGATGCGCACCTCGCCGAGCGCGGTGAGCCGGTCGGTCAGGCGGACCGAGGTGCTCAGTCCGACGCGCGCCATCCGCAGGAGCGAGTCCTCGTAGTCGCTGTAGTTGAAGTAACCGGTGTCCGGGGTGCAGGCGGGGCCGCCCTCGGCCCGCGAACAGCTCGCGGTGAGCGAGATGTCGCCACCCACCACCACCCGTCCTCCACCGAACACGAGGGGCTCGGAGGGAAGCGCCTGCGCACCCGCCGGCCGGGAGGGACACACCGCCAGCATGGCCAGCCCGGCCGCCACCACGAGCCGCACGCAGTGCAGGGTTCCCACAGGTGCCTTGGATTATAGGCCGCACCAGCCCGGGCACACGGGCGGCGTTGACACCCCTGCGAACCGGCGGCTAGAGTGGGACGTCCTCCGAGCTAACGTCTTACTGTTCAATGGCCTACATCATCTGCGAGCCCTGCGTCGACACCAAGGACACCGCCTGCGTCGACGTCTGCCCGGTCGACTGCATTCATCCCCGCAAGGACGAACCGTCGTTCGCCACGACCACGATGCTGTTCATCCATCCCGATGAATGCATCGACTGCGGGGCCTGCGTGCCCGCGTGCCCGGTCGAGGCGATCTTCCCGCTCGAGGAAACGCCCCAGCAGTGGACCAGGTACATCGCCCTGAATCGCGACCACTACGAGCACCAGCAGGGCTGACCTGCGCCAGGTCTTCGGTCCTGGTTTCGAAACTCGCGCTCCCCTTTCGGCCGCCGTAACCCACGAGCCGGATACGGCGTCAAAAACCTCGGCTTTTCGACGGCCTCGTTCTTGAAACGAGGCCCGGGTTCGGTCATCCTTGCTTCGTTTTCATCCCGGGGGAGGTTCCATGGTCGGTCGGGGGTGGTTGCGCGGTGCCGCGACAGCGGCCGTAGTCGCGGCGGCGTCCTTCGTCATCCAGGCGCAGTCGGCGCCCCAGTCGCAGTCGGCGGAGATCCAGCTGCAACTCGGGCAGGAGTTCCTCGCCGAGGGGCGCTACCAGGACTCGCTCGACGCCTACAAGCGCGCGCTGGCGATCGCCTCGTCCGACCAGTTGCGGGCCGCGCGCTCCGGCGTCATTGCCGCCGCCCTTCGCGTCGCCGAGTTCGACCTCGCCCGCTCCGAGGCCGAGAAGCTGGTGGCCGCCTCGCCGCTCTCGCCGGACGCCATTGCGCTGCACGCCGATGCCCTCTGGACCTCGGGCCTCTTCCAGGAAGCCGAGAAGCGCTACCAGGACGCGCTGGCACTCCAGCCCGAACTTGCCCGCGGCCACCATGGCATGGCCCGCGCCCTCGCGGCCCAGAGCCGCCTGGACGAAGCGATGAACGAGGCGCAGACGGCGCTCCGCCTGGCGCCGCGCGATCTCGAGATCCACCACACGGTGGGCGCCATCTACGAGCGCATGCACAAGTACGAGGAGGCGGCCGGGGCCTACAGCAACTACGTCAACCTGCTGCCGAACAAGGACCACAGCGAGAAGGCCGACTGGTCGCGGTCCGAGATCAAGTTCCTCCGCTCGTTCGGACAGCGTGTGCCGTTCGAGATGGATCCCGGCACCGAGGACCAGATCTACACGATCGACTTCCGCACGGTGAACGACAAGGTGATCGTCCGCGCCAAGGTGAACGACGGCTCCTTCCAGGACTTCGTCGTCGACACCGGCGCCGAGAACACCGTGCTCTCGCGACCCACGGCGCAGAAGCTCGGGGTGACCCCGATCACCTACACCCTCAGCGCCGGCGTGGGCGACGTGGGGCTCCGGGGGCTCCAGCTCGCCCGCATCAACTCGCTCGAACTGGGCACGCTGAAGCTGCGGAACGTGCCGTGCCTCATCAAGGATCCGCCGCTGCGCGACATCCCCACGCGCGAGATGGAGAGCCTGTCGCCCCTGGCGCTCGGCTTCTCGATGATCATCGACTACAAGACGCGGAAGATCGTCTTCGGCAAGCACCTGCCGGTGGAGGCGGGCGACTTCGAGCTGCCGCTGCGGCTGCACCGCCTCGTGACGGTGCGCGGCACGGTGGACGAGTCGCACCAGGCCAACTTCGTCGTCGACACCGGCGGCGAGGTGATCTCGATCAGCCGCGCCACGGCGGCGGCCATCGGCAAGCAGGAACCTCCCCGCAAGATCCAGCTGCGGGTGTACGGGTCGTCGGGGTGGGATCGTGATGCGTTCCTGCTGCCGGGCGTCAACCTCTCGTTCAGCGACATCCGCTACACGAACTTCCCGGTGGTGGTCCTCAACCTGGAAACGCCGAGCGCCCTGCTCGGCTTCAAGGTCGGCGGCATCGTCGGGCACAAGTTCCTGAGCAAGTACCGCGTCGGCATCGATCTCGAGCGGTCGATGCTCCGCCTCAAGAAGATCTAGCGGCCCGGCGAAGCCGTAAGATCGGCGGATGGACCCGAAGCGATCCTCCGACTCCGCCACCGAGATGGTGCAGGTCGTCCTGCCCAACGATGCCAACCCGCTTGGGTACATCCTGGGCGGCACGGTCATGCACCTCATCGACATTGCCGCCGCCATTGCCTCGTTCCGGCATGCCCGCAGCCGGGTGGTCACCGCTGCCGTCGATGACCTCGTGTTCCTCCATCCGATCAAGGTGGGCGACCTGATCATCCTGCAGGCGCACGTCACCTGCACGTTCAGCACCTCGCTCGAGGTGCAGGTGGATGTCTTCTCCGAGGAGGCCCTCACCGGCCGGCGTCGGCAGACGAGCCGTGCGTTCCTGACATTCGTGGCGGTGGACGAGGCCGGAGGGCGGGTGGCGGTGCCACCGCTGCTGGTGGAGACCGACGAGGACCGGCGGGTGTGCGAGCAGGCGCACCAGCGGCGGGAGGGGCGGCTCAGGCGCCGGACCGAAGCCCTGTAGGTCCAGGCGGGTCCACCTGCCGGGGGAGATCCGCGGCTGGAGACAACAACGGCGCGGCCCCGTCAGGGAACCGCGCCGTGCGTGTCTGTCGACATGCGGCCCGCGTGCGCGCTGCACACGGGTTCGGGAGCTTAGTTGGCGCCCGGCTTGGCTGCGAGGAACTTGATGCCCTTCAGCTCGTCGGTCGCCGTGGCGAGTTCCGCCTGGCCAACCGGCATGTTCATCTTGCGCAGCATGTACGAGAGGATGTCGGCATTCTGCTGCCGGCTCAGGCTGCCGGGGGCGTTCTGCGGCATCGAGATGCGGATGCGCTCGAACAGGTCGCCGAGCGACAGGTCGTTCCAGTTCGCCGTGAACTCACCACCCGTCAGTCCGGGAGCCATTTCGCCGCCCGCCAGGTCAGGACCATGGCAGCTGGCGCAGTACTGCGCGTAGAGCCCTTCACCGCGCTTCGCCTGGGCCTCGGTGTACACGCCATCCCACTGCGTCTTGCCCTGCGCCGCGACCGTGCCCGCGCTCAGAGCGCCATAAACCAGGGTTCCTGCAAGTGCCAGCATCGAAACTGTGAACTTCATGTGACCTCACCCGTTCAGGGCCAAGTAGTAGTCAGGACTGAATCGCCCTATCTTAGCAGGGTCTGACCCCGGCCCGGATCGTTGGGACGACGGAACCCAGCACGCCCCCGGTTGCCGTGATTCGGCCGGGGACTTCCGCGGGTCCCCCGGCTGCACCGCCCGCCGTTGCCGGAAACGGGCCGCACACGGCGTCGCTGATGTGCGACGACGGCTCATTGTGCCGGGATCGTGCCAATTCGTGACCCGCCAATTCAGGCCGAATTCCCAGGAATGTCCAGTCGCGGAAGACCCCGGCAGGGGACGCCGCCTGTGTCCGCGCTCAGGTAGCCCTGCAGTCCAAGTGGACGACGCGTTCAGCGGGTGACCGTAACCGTCAACTCCTCGTCCGACGTCAATGCCCCATCATCGGCCCTGGCGCGGAGCACGTAGGTGCCTGGTTCCGTGAAGGTGACCTGCGCGGTGTGGCGGCCGTCAGGCGGTGCGGGTGGTGCCACCCAGATCGGGGCCCACGGCGAGTTGGCGCCCGAGCGGGTGTCTTCCCAGGTCTTCACCTGGGGTGGGTTGAACTCGACCGTTCCGGCGCCACGATAGACGTGCCATGCCAGATGCAGCCCGAGGTTCTTGGCCACGGTGGGCCGGTAGGGCCAGACGCGGGCGGCCTGCCGGACACGCTCGGCGGGGAAGGTCCGCACCCGCGGCACCCCGTCGTCGGTCACGACCGCTGCGAGCGCAAGGGGCTGGCCCACCTTGACCGTCCTCGTCTTCGGGCCCTCGAGCGCGATGACCGGTGGCTTGTCCGCGCGGATCTCGGGATTGCTGGAGCCGGCGCCGAGTGCCCCGGTCTCGGACATGATGTCGATGTTCTCGATCAGGAGATCGAGACGCAGTGAGCCGTAGGCCTTCTGGGTCCGGCCCTGGGTGGTCAGCGACCAGACCAGTTCCTTGTCGCCGAAGTCCTTCGGGACCGTCACCCGAAAGATGAAGCGGTTCCTCCGTGGGAGGAAGTGAGTGGGCTGGCCCCGATCGGCAGGACCTGGAGAGAAGGTGTTCTCCGTGCCAACGGGCACGTCGAGTTCTTCGGACCAGTTGTCGTTCATGTAGCCGAACACGAGGCTGAAGGTGCCGTCCTCGTTCTTCTCCCACCCTTCGAAGGCTGGCCAGACCGGCTGACCGCTGGAGTACGACTGGGCGCGCGCAGTGCCGGCACCGAGGCCCAGGGCGAGCGCGACCAGCCCGGCCAGGAGCGAACGACGCGCAAGAAGACGGGTGCGTGAGGTCTGGGTCATGGCCGTGGCTACTGCTGCTGGTTGTTGTTGGCGGTGCCGCGAGGTGCGCTCACCGTGTTGCACAGTGGACACCCGGGGATCACGTCGTCGCGCGTGGACGTGCGCCGCTTGATCATCTCCTGCTCGAACTGCTCGTCCGAGAGCGCGACGCCCTGGCCGAGGTCGATGAACATGTTCGCGACCGAGCGGTTGCCCGAACCCTGCCAGTTGCGCGGGTCGGGTACGTTCTTGTTCGCCGGCGAGTTGTCCATGTAGCCGATGATGTGCAGGATGGTGCCCTTGGGCAGCAACGGCGCGACCTCGTCGGCGTAGTCGTAGCCGCGCACCCAGTTGTGGTCGTAGCCGGCACAGGTGAGCGTCTCGATGTTCAGGCCCCAGATAGCCTCGAGGCACATGCGTGCTCCGGGGGCATGCAGGTGCGGCTCGAACGAGGTGATCTTCGTGTGCTCCTGCAGCACGGTGTAGGCGTGCAACTGCTGGTTGGCTTCGTTGGGGCGGATGGAGATGTCGAGCCCGTTCCCCAATCCTCGGCTCTGTGAGGCCTTCAGCGTGGGCGTATAGCCCACCGGGTGGAACTTGAAGCCGATCTCGAGGTGCGCGCGGGTGTCCCGCCCGTTCGAGTGCAGGTGGACGGAGTTCGAGATGATCTTCTCGCCGGCCTTCAACAGCCGTCCGGCCTCGGGCGGGAAGAAGTCCGCGCCACGACCCACTTCGTGCACCGGCCACGGCGTGTTCGTCCCGCCGCCGCCGCCCTGATCGGTGGCCCAGATCATGTGATGGAAGACGAAGCGTCCGCCAACGGTCGCCCGCCCGCCGGCGTCCTTGCTGCTCGGCACGTCGTTCACTTCGCGCACCTGCAGGGCTGCCACGTAGCGATCCTGGGTCAGCCCGATCGGCACGCTCTCGATTTCGCCCCACCAGTCTGGTGAGGTGCCCTTCACCACGATGTCCTGGGTCTTGACAACGAGGTCGGGTGTGCCAATCGCCCATGTGTTGCCATCGTCGAAGGCGAGGGCAGGTGGCAGGTCGGCAGGGTTGCCCTCGGGGGCGCCCGAGTCAGCCCACTTGCCAATCCTGGCGATTTCAATCGCGCTGAGGGAGGGGTCGTTCTTGTAGTGCTGGATGCCGACGTTCTTTTCCACGTACCAGGGCGGCATCACGCCGGCGCGCGGGCCGATGGAGGTGCGCGCCTTGATGGCACGCGCCCATGGGCGAACCTCTGCGTAGGTGACGAGCGACATGGGCGCCACCCCGTCCGTGTGATGGCAGTTCTGGCAGCTTCGCTGCAGGATGGGCGCGATGTCCCTGGTAAAGGTGACGTCGCCAACGGCCTGGGGCGGCGGCGACGCGAGTGCTGGTGCAGGGGTCCCGATGCCCGCTGCGCACGCAACAACAACGGACGCGATCCATCGCGAGGGGATGCCTGTCATGTGCTCTCCTTCCGAGGCTTTGACGGCTCGTGGCCGGGGCCGGTTCCCGGAGGAGCAGGTGCAGCCGCGCTAGGTGGGACGAACGACGGCCGAGCTGGTGCGGCGCATCACCATCAGCGTGAGCACCACCGCCACCGCGCCGATGGCGCACGAGTAGATGAAGAAGACGGCGTAGCCGGAGGCGAGGGATGCCGGTCCGACGCCCGAGCGCTGCATGGCGCCGGCGAAGCTTTCGGGCGGCAGTCCGGAAAACAGCCCGCGCAGGGTGCTGAAGGCTCCGCCTGCCTCAGCCGATCGTGCGGCCGCCTCGACGAGCCGTCCGGACTGTGACGCGATGATCCGGCCAGGCAGCGCGTAGAGGGAAGAGAACAGCGCGTACTGGGTGGCCGTGAAGCCGGCCGTCGTCAGGCTGGACATGTAGGCGATGAGGCACGTGCCCGCGACGCCGCCCAGGGCATTGTCGATGCCGATGGCCACGAAGAGGGCCGGCACGTCGTGTCCCCGCGTCGCCAGCCACAGGAAGGCGAGGTTGCTGAGCGGACCGCCGAATGCTCCCAGCAGCAGCGCGCGCATGAGGCCCAGGCGGGCCACGGCCCAGCCGCCCGCGAACACGCCACCGAGCGTGGCCACCACCCCGAACACCTTCCGCACCTCTGCCACCTCGGTGAGGGTGAACCCGAGGTCCAGGTAGAAGGGGTTCATGATGTTCAGTACGAAATCGCTGAGGCGGTACATGCAGACCAGCGCCAGGATCAACGCCGCGCGCGAGCCGTAGCGGGCGAAGAAATCGGTCAGCGGGTCGCGCAGGGCCGACCCCAGGTAGACACCGGGACGCGTACGACGACCCGGCAGCGGCATCACGCCCACGCCGATGACGACGAACCCGCCGGCCACGGCGAGCATCTGCCACCAGATGGCATTCGGCGAGCGCCAGGCGGCGGTCAGGAGGTCGGCAGTTCCGGCGAGCCCGGCCGACCTGGCGAGGGTGGACAGCATCACGGCGTTGGCCGTGAGCCCAGAACCCAGCAGGATGGCGCCTGCCGCGATGACGAGCAGGCGGGAGGCCCACTCGATGGCGTCGGCGAGCGGACGGGGCGGCACGCCCTCGACGTTCGTGCCGCGGACCGCGTGCTGCGCCTCGCGCGGCGCCGCGAGCGTGGCGAGCACGCTCGTGCCCATGAGCAGCGCCATGGTGCCGTAGGCGATGTGCCATCCGAGCGACTGGGCGAGTACCAGCGGAATGGCGCCGGCCGCCATCATGGCACCCCGGTAACCCCACTGATACGCCGCCGCCATGGCACCCTGGCGCGACTCGTCGGCCACCTCGATGCGCCAGGCGTCCAGCACGATGTCCTGCGTGGCGGACCAGAAACCGACGAGGACGGCGACCAGCGCCATCATGCCCAGCTGCCGCGTCGGGTCGAGCGTGGCGATGGTGCCCAGCCCGGCGATCATGACGACCTGCGCGACGAGCATCCACGATCGGCGGTGGCCGAGCCACGGCGTGAGCCACGGGAGCTGCGTGCGGTCGATGAGCGGAGCCCAGAGGAACTTGAAGGCCGAGACGAGCGTGGCCAGGCTGAAGAAGCCGATGACCTGGAGCGACAGGCCGACCTGGCGCAGCCAGGCCGAGAGCGTGTCGAAGATCAGCAGGTAGGGGAGGCCGGCCGCGAAGCCAAGGGCCACCATCACCAGCGTGCGTCGCTCCACAAAGACCGCGAACGCCGCGCGCGTGCTGCGCGACGCCGTGCCTGGAGCTGTGTCAGTGCGGCCGTTCAACGGGGAAATCGTACAGCAAGTTCGAACCTGGAGCTCGGAAGTCAGAACTCAGAATTCGAACTTCTGGCTTCCGGGGTGGGAACGACAAAGGCCCGCCAGGGTGTCCCCCGGCGGGCCTTCGTTGGTGAAGCCTCAGGCGTCAGGCTCCGGCCTGGAGCCCGGAGTCCAGCGCCTGTTCGTTCGTCAGTTGCCCGAGCGCGGAAGCTCCGACTGGGGCAGCGCGTAGGCGATGTACTCGCCGGTGTAGTTGCCGCCGCTGACCGCCACGATGATGTACTGGCGGCCGTTGACCGAGTAGGTCATCGGCGAACCGCTGATCGCGGCCGGCATGAGGACCGCGCCCACTTCCGCGCCGGTCTTCTTGTCGTAGGCGCGCAGCATCGCGCCGCGGGAACGGCCCGGAGGCTGGGTCAGCTGCGGATCGCCGGCCACGACCACCGTCTTGGTGACCATGATGCCGACGCTGCTGCCCTGGCCGGTCTTCGGAATGTCCATGCCCTTGAGCAGCGGATGGTTGCGGACGTTGTCAGGCGTGTCGCCGTGCGGCACCTGGAAGAGCAGCTTGCCGCCCGCGTTCATGTCGATGGCCGCGATGACGCCGTATGGCGGCTTCACGATCGGCAGGCCGTCGAGACCCTCGGTGAGGGCCTGGCGTCCACGCGCACCCGGGAACTGGATGGCCGGCGCTGCGCCCGGACGGGGCGGTGCGCCACCCGGCTGGTTCGTGCCGCGGAGGCCGTAGTTCGGCTCGGCCTCCCACCGCGGCTTGCGGGGGTTCTGCGCATTGAAGCGGTCCGCGCGCACCTGCTCGAACTCCTCCTCCTCGTACTTGCCGATGGTCACGTTCGTGTTCATCGCCTGCGTGTAGAAGGTCGCCGTCTCCGGGTCGAAGCCCGAACCCGGCCAGTTCACGCCGCCGTTGGTGTTGCCGATGTTGATCGAACCGAGCCGCGGATCGTTCGGTCCGAGTGGCGGAACGTACGGCGACTGCTCCCACCGGAACTTCTTCAGGTTCTCCATCGCACGGGCACGCAGCGCCGGCGTGAAGTCGATGATGTCGTTCTCGGCGAGGAAGGTCCGCGAGTAGGGCGGCGGGTTGGTCGGGATCGGCTGCGTCGGCGAGGTGCGCTCGGTCGGCATGTTGGTCTGCGGCACGGCCACTTCGGGGATCGGCCAGATCGGCTGTCCCGTGATGCGGTCGAACGTGTAGAGCCACCCCTGCTTGGAGGGCTGCGCGAGGAGCTTGCGCGGCTGGCCGTTGATGGTGGCGTCGATCAGCAGCGAGGCCGACGAGTTGTCGTGGTCCCACAGGCCGTGGTGCACCTGCTGGAAGTGCCACTTGCGCTGACCGGTCTTCAGGTCGACCGCGACGATCGACTCGGCGAAGAGGTTGTTGCCGAGGCGGTTGCCGCCGTATTCGTCGATCGTGGGGGTCTCGACCGGCAGGTACGCCATCCCGTTGCCGCCCGCCGTCGGGTCGACCGAGATCTGCGTCCACACGCCGGTGTTGCCGCTCCACTCCCACGAACCGTTCTCCCAGGTGTCGTTGCCGAACTCGCCGGGGCCCGGAATCGTGTTGAAGCGCCAGATCTGCTTGCCGCTCTTCACGTCGAAGGCGCGGACGAGGCCCTTGGCGTTCGTGCTGTAGCGGTAGCCCAGCCCCTCGAACATCGACGACCCGATGATGATCGTGTCGTTGACGACGGTCGGGGTCGAGTGCAGGCCGATTTCGCCCTTCTCGAGGTCCAGCTGCTTGTCCTTGCCGATGACCACACCGACCTTCAGGTCGAGGACACCGTTGGTCGCGAACGAGGTGACCGGTTGTCCGGTCTTCGCATTCAGCGAGACGAGGCGGTAGCCGGTGGTGACGTAGAAGATGCGCTCGTCGCCACGGCCGTCGGTCCAGTAGGACAGGCCGCGACCCGACAGCTGGCGGGGCGCCCAGCGGGTGGCGCGCTCCCCTTCGTCCATCGAGTACATCCACTTCATCTCGCCGGTTGCCGCATTCAGCGCGACGACGGCGCGGCGGGTTCCGGCCGTGGCGTAGACCGTGCCCTTGACCATGATCGGCGTGCCCTCGAGCTTGTTCTCGGGGCGCGGACCCAGGTTGTCGGTCTTGAACCGCCAGGCCACTTCCAGCTTGCTGAAATTGGTGCCGTTGATCTGATCCAGCGGGGAGTACTTGCTACCCGCGAGGTCGGCCGTATACATCGGCCACTCACCGTTCTTCGTGCTCGGCTGCCCGGTGTTCTGGCCGGCCAGGCGAGGCGCGAACGTGGCAACGCCCACTGCGAGGAGGGCAATCGCCGGCACGAGGCGTGCCGCTTGTCGTTTCATGGAGGACTCCCTGAAAGAAGAACTTCGCGAACCGTCGGAGATGTAAGGAAATTATAGGCTCGCTCCGACCCCCGACGGCCCGGAACTTCTCAACGGTAGTGCCAACCGACCAGAAGTCCAAGCGGCGATTTGTGGCGGGTTGCGGCGCCAGGGCCGGCTGGGCTGGTCGGGAGGCCGACCGGAGGTAGGATGCAGGCACCTGCGGGCGCGGGTACCAAGGAGAGGGTGATGCAGCGGGTGCGGCTGAGTCTGATGGGCGCGTTGGTGGCGACGGTGCTGGCCATGCATCTCGTGGCGCAGGCGCCGCAGGTCGGGCTGATCGGCCCCCTGCCGAAGCCGCAGCCCGCCTCCACCTTCGACGTCCACGAGAAGTCGATCGTCGAACTGCTCGCGGCGCAGCGGATCGGCACGGTGACCTCGCGCGACCTTGTGCAGAAGTACCTCGATCGCATCGCAGCGTACGATAAGGCGGGGCCCAGGCTGAACGCGATGATTGCCCTGAACCCCCGGGCGCTGGACGAGGCCGACGTCCTCGACGCCGAGCGGAAGGCGGGCCGGGTGCGAGGGCCGCTGCATGGGATTCCGGTTGTGGTGAAGGACAACTACGCCACGGCCGGCATGCCGACGACCGCCGGGTCGCTCGCGCTCGCCGCCTTTCAGACCGGCCGCGACGCCTTCATGGTGAAGCGCCTCCGCGATGCCGGGGCGGTGGTGATTGGCAAGACCAACCTCCATGAACTCGCGTACGGCATCACGTCCATCAGTTCCGCGGGTGGCCAGACCAGGAACCCGTACGATCCCACCCGCAACCCCGGTGGGTCGAGCGGTGGGACCGGCGCTGCCGTGGCCGCGAGCTTCGCGGCGGCCGGCATGGGCACCGACACCTGCGGTTCGATCCGGAACCCGGCCTCTGAGAACAGCCTCTGGGGCCTGCGGGGCACACTGGGCCTGTCGAGCCGCGAGGGGATCGTGCCGCTGTCCCACACGCAGGATATCGGCGGACCGCTTGCCCGCTCGGTGGGCGACCTGATCCTCATGCTCGACCACACGGTCGGCGTCGACCCTGCCGACCCGCTCACCCGCGAAAGCGAGGGACGGATTCCACGGACCTACAACAGCTTCGTGGGCGACGCTGGGCTGGGAGACATCACCATCGGCGTGCTCGCCCCCCTGTTCGGCGGCACCCCCGACGACCAGGAAGTCGCCGCCATCGTCCGCAACGCCGTGGAGGACATCCGGTCGATGGGGGCGGGGGTGGTGGAGATTCCGTTTCCGGGGCTGGAGGAACTGCTGCGCGACACGAGCGTCATCAACGCCGAGTTCAAGTGGGACCTGGAGGACTACCTCGCCCGGTATCCCTCACCGCCCGTACGCACGCTGGCCGACATCCTGCTCAGCGGGAAGTACGACCCTGCTGTGGCGGGCGTGCTGAAGCGGGCCAGCGAGACGGCGGCACGCGACTCGGAGGCGTACCGGCAGGCGCTGTCGCGGCGTGAACAGGCGAGGCAGGCGGTGCTGGAGGTGATGAGCCAGAACAACATCACCGCGTTCGTCTATCCGACGCTGCGGCGGAAGCCGGCGCCGATCGGCCAGCCGCAGGGCGGCTCGAACTGCCAGCTCAGCGCGACGACGGGCTTCCCGGCGCTCAGCATGCCGGCCGGCTTCACGACCGACGGGCTGCCGGTGGGCATGGACCTGCTCGGGCAGCCCTGGAGCGAGGGACGGCTGCTGAAGGTGGCATTCGCCTACGAGCGGCTCGTGGCGCCCCGCAAGGCGCCGAAGACCACGCCGGGGCTGATCAAGAACTGACTGGGCTTCTCGCGCCGGGCTTCAGGCTCCCGGCCGCGGAGGCTCCCGGCCGCGGAGGCTCCCGGCCCGAAGTCGACCCGCCCCGGAGCCTGGAGTCTTGGCGCCTGATCTCAGGCAGGCTGGGCTGGTGAGGTAGGCGGGACTGCAGTGTCAGCGCAGCGATTGTCGAGCGAGCTATCTGCGGCGTCGATCTCGCGCTTGAGGGCGGCGCCGGCACGGCCGTCGTACCGGACGAACCGCGGCAGGAAGAACGCGCTGACGATGGCTCCGACCACGCAGAGGACGCCCCCCGACACCACGGACGTGCGAAGGCCGAAGGTTGCCGCGACGAGGCCGGCTTCCGCGTTGCCGAGGTATGGGCCGGTGAGGTAACTGAGCATCTCGATGCTCGCCATCCGTCCACGAAGGCGATCCGGGATTGTCTGGTTCCAGATCGTCATGCGGAACAGGCCGCTCACGTTGTCTGCACCGCCCGCCACCGCCAGCATCGCCAGCGCGAACCACAGGTTCTGGGCCATTCCGAACAGTACGATCGCCACGCCCCACACGAGCACCGCGAAGACGATCGCGAGTCCATGGCGGTGCACTCGTGCGGTCCACCCGGAGGTGAGGCTGACCAGCAGCGGACCGACAGCCATCATCGAATAGAACCAGCCCACTGCAGCTCCGGGAAACTGCTCCGCGATGGCGGGGAAGAGTGCAATCGGCATCCCGAAGAACATCGCAATGATGTCGAGGACGTAGGTGCCGATCAGTTCCTGCCGGCTCCGGGCATACGCCCAGGCCTCCCGCACGGCCCGGACGCTCGGCCGTTCGGCCCGCGGGGACACCGGCACGGAGCGGATGGCCAGCACGGCGGCCAGCGAGGCGAGGAAGGTGGCCGCGTCGATGGCGTAGGCCACCGTGGCGCCCAGGCTGCTCACGATGATGCCGGCCAGCCCCGGGCCAACGATGAAGGTGGTGTTGTAGCGGACCGCCTGCAGTGCCGCCACGGCCGCCATCTGTTCGAGCGGCACCAGCCTCGGCGTGAGCGCCTCGAGCGCCGGCCGGTGCACGGCATTGAAGCCTGCGATGACCGCCGAGCACGCGAACAGCACCCAGGCGCGTGGTGCGGGCTGCGCCGCGTTCGCGGCCAGTGCGACCGAGCAGACGATCATGCCCGCTTCGCAGGCGAGGATCAGCCGGCGCCGGTCGACGGCATCGGCCAGTGCGCCACCGACGAAGGCCAGCGCCAGCGTCGGTACGAACTCCGCAACACCCAGCAGGCCAACTGCGAGCGGCGAACGCGTGAGGGTGTACATCTGCACCGGGAGCACGACGTAGCTGATCGCGGTCCCGAACAGCGAGACGAACTGGCCGACGTACAGGAGGCGGTAGTCGCGCTGCCGCAGGGGCGTGAGGTCGACGGCGAGGGAACGCAGAGACACAGGGAGATAGAACTTACGTGCTGACGTGCGGGTTGGGAACGACAAAGGCCCGCCAGGGTGTCCCCCGGCGGGCCTTCGTTGGTGAAGCCTCAGGCGTCAGGCTCCGGCCTGGAGCCCGGAGTCCAGCGCCTGTTCGTTCGTCAGTTGCCCGAGCGCGGAAGCTCCGACTGGGGCAGCGCGTAGGCGATGTACTCGCCGGTGTAGTTGCCGCCGCTGACCGCCACGATGATGTACTGGCGGCCGTTGACCGAGTAGGTCATCGGCGAACCGCTGATCGCGGCCGGCATCACGACCGAACCGATCTCGTGACCGTCCTTCTTGTCGTAGGCCACCAGGCGGGCGCCGCGCGCGCGGCCCTGCGGGGCGGTAACCTGCGACTCACCCGCGACGAGCATGGTCTTGGTGACCATGATGCCGACGCTGGTGCCCTGACCGGTCTTCGGGATGTTCATCCCGCGGAGCAGGGGGTGATTGCGGACGTTGTCCGGCGTCTCACCGTGCGGCACGCTGAAGATCAGCTTGCCACCCTGGTTGAAGTCGATGCCGGCGATCACGCCGTACGGCGGCTTGGTGATCTGGAGACCGTCCAGGCCGTCGGCCAGGATCTGGCGGCCGGTGAGGCCGGGGTTGACGGGAGCGGCCGGACGCGGGGCAGCCTGCGAAATGCCCGCGCTACCCGGCTGGTTCGTGCCGTACCGGCCGTAGTCGGGGTCCGCTTCCCACCGCGGCTTGCGGGGGTTCTGCGCATTGAAGCGGTCCGCGCGCACCTGCTCGAACTCCTCCTCGTAGTACTTGCCGATGGCGACGTTGGTGTTGCTGGCCATCGTGTAGAAGGTCGCCGTCTCCGGGTCGAAGCCCGAACCCGGCCAGTTCACGCCGCCGGCCGTGTTGCCGATGTTGATGGCGCCGGGCCGCGGATCGTTCGGGCCGAGTGGCGGAACGTACGGCGACTGCTCCCACCGGAACTTCTTCATGTTCTCCACGGCCTTGGCGCGCAGCGCCGGCGTGAAGTCGATGAGGTCGCTCTCCTTGATGAAGGTGAGCGAGTAGGGCGGCGGGTTGGTCGGGATCGGCTGCGTCGGCGAGGTGCGCTCGGTCGGCATGTTGGTCTGCGGCACGGCCACTTCGGGGATCGGCCAGATCGGCTGTCCCGTGATGCGGTCGAACGT
>JBFWPN010000011.1:0-221700 GCA_050249955.1 Vicinamibacterales bacterium | reverse complement strand
AAGGAGTTTACGACCCGAAGATCTTCATCCTCCACGCGGCGTTGCGTCGTCAGGCTTGCGCCCATTGCGAACAATTCCCCACTGCTGCCTCCCGTAGGAGTCTGGGCCGTGTCTCAGTCCCAGTGTGTCCGTCCGCCCTCTCAGGCCGGATACTGATCGTTGCCTTGGTGAGCCATTACCCCACCAACTAGCTAATCAGGCGCGGGCCCCTCTTCAAGCGCCAGGCCTTGCGGTCCCCGGCTTTGATGTCCATCTCTTAAAAGACAGCATGTTATGCGGTATTAGCGTCCCTTTCGGGACGTTATCCCCCACTCGAAGGCAGGTCACCCACGTGTTACTCACCCGTTTGCCACTCTACTCATGGATTGCTCCACTTTCGCGTTCGACTTGCATGTGTTAGGCACGCCGCCAGCGTTGATTCTGAGCCAGGATCAAACTCTCATGTTAAATTCGCTGTCCTCGACACGCTTGCGCGCCCCAAGGAACAACTGTTTAACGCGAGGCCGATTGGCTCTGCGTTGTTCAATCCGTAATTAATTCACGGTTCACCGCCACCCGCCTTTGTCCGGACTGACGACTGGGGTCGGGCGATTACTGCGGCGCCATGCGCTGACTCTCTTTGTCCGCCTTCGCTCTCGTCGCTTGCGCTTCGACAGCTCCGGCGTGACAGGGTTTCGTGTGTGCTTGCACGCACTATCTAGTTTTCAAAGAACCGACATCTCAAAGCGCCCTGGGCGCCTTGCCCATACTCGCGTTTGGCTTCGACTCGCTTTCAGTCGTCGCCGCCGGTCTCTCTCGCCAGCCGCGTCAGGGGAACTTACCGAGATTACTATCGCGCCTTAATCGTGTCAACCGTTTTCTTGCTTCGATTCAAACTTTTTTCGAAGCGAGCTTGCCGAGCGGTTGTCACTGAGCAGCGAACTTTCGGTCGGGAAATGCCGTCTGGGTAGAACCTGGCAGTATTTCCGGGGACAAACAAAAGCTCGCTGTTTGGCTTTCAGCGAACTCTCCGCTGCCCAGCAGCGGGGTGTCTCACGCCGAATGTTTAGTGATTATGGCGTACAAGAACTGGGCCGTCAACCCCCTTCGAACAACTTTTTTCAGGGAGCCGCGATCTTTTCCAGCCGGCCCAGATCCCTTGGTCGGCTAGCTCGCCTCACCGATCCTGACGATATGGTTCTGCTTCGCGCCCTTGCGCAGCACCAGAACCCGTCCGCCGATCGCCGCCTCAAGCCGAACACGAACCTGAATGTCAGCCATTCGCCGGTTGTTCAGGTACACACCACCGGCCTGCACGAGCCGCCGTGCCTCACTCTTCGATGGCACAAGCTTCACCGCCGCCACGAGGTCCACGACGTTCATGCCTTCACCAGCAAACCGCGTGGCAGGCATCTCGGTCGCAGGCACATCCGAAAAGACCGCCAGCACGTCGTCGGCCGACAGCGTCGCGATATCTTCACCGAACAACAACTGACTCGCATGTTCCGCCCTGGCCACCTGATCGGCGCCATGCACGAGCGTCGTCACCTCCTGCGCGAGCACCCGCTGGGCTTCGCGCCGCTCGGGCGCCTCACGCAGCACGGTCGCCAGCGTGTCGACGCGCTCACGCGGCAGGAACGTGAAGGACTTCAGGTAGCGCAGCACATCCCGGTCATCAGTGTTCAGCCAGAACTGGTAGAAGGCGAACGGCGAGGTGCGGGCCGGATCGAGCCAGACCGCACCTTTCTCGGTCTTCCCGAACTTCACACCAGACGCGGTCGTCACCAGCGGCATCACCAGACCGTGCGCCTTCCTGGCACGAAGCTTTCGAATCAAATCAATGCCGGCGGTGATGTTGCCCCACTGATCGCTCCCGCCAATCTGCAGGGTGCAGTCGAAGCGGTCACAGAGCTGGAGAAAGTCGTAGGCCTGCAGCAGCAGATAGCTGAACTCCGTGAAGGAGATGCCATCCTCGCTCTGCAGCCGGCGGCTCACCGACTCCTTCTGCAGCATGTAGTTCACGGTGAAGTGCTTGCCCGCGTCCCTGAGAAATGTCAGCAGGTCCACCGTCCCAAGCCAGTCGGCGTTGTTGACGATGCGCGCGCCGCTTCTCACTGACGAGAAGTCGAGGAATCGCTCGAGCTGCGTGCGGATCCCCGCGACGTTCTGCTCGATCTGTTCGGCTGACAGGAGATTCCGCTCCTGAGACTTTCCACTGGGATCGCCAATCATGCCGGTACCGCCGCCGACGATGGCGATCGGCGTGTGCCCGAACCGCTGCATACGCGCGAGTCCCATCAGCGGCAGCAGGTGGCCGACATGCAGGCTCGATGCGGTCGGGTCGAACCCGGCATACACCGTGACGGGTTTCGCGGCCAGCAGTTCGGCCAGTCCTTCGGTGGCGTCGTAGACGAGCTCGCGCCAGGTGAGTTCTTCAAAGAGGTTCGACATGCGAGTGGGCAGTACTATACCAACGGGCCCGCACGCGCCTGGCAGACACCAGGCCGCCGGTGGACCGGACCGCTAGGTCCTGCCCGCCGGCGCGGCACCGGTGATGAAGCGACGCCCCTCGATGTGCCACCCCCCACCAAGCAACGCCGCTATGGCGGAGGGGTAGAGACGATGCTCCTCGATCAGGATGCGCGCCGAAAGCGACTCGACCGTATCGGCCGGCAGCACGGGCACCGCGGCCTGGGCCACAATCGGTCCGCCATCGAGTTCTCCGTTGACGAGGTGCACGGTGGCCCCCGTCACACGGACGCCGTGCTCCAACGCTTGACGCTGCGCGTCCAGACCGGGAAACGCCGGCAGCAGCGATGGATGGATGTTGAGAATGCGGTCCGGGAAGGCGTCGAGCAAACGGGGGCCGACCAGGCGCATGAAGCCGGCCAGACACACGAGATCGACCTGGGCTTCCGTCAACGCCTCAGCGAGGGCTCCATCGTACGCATCACGACCTTCGTAATCCTTGGGACGCAGGCACACGGTCGGCAGGCCCGCCTCTCTGGCCCGTAACAGTCCCGCCGCTTCCGGCCGGTTCGAAATGACCACCGCAACCGTGGCCGCCAGCTCACCGCGCGCGATCGAACCCACGATGGACTGAAGGTTCGACCCTCGGCCGGAGATCAGCACTCCCAGGCGGTGTCTCATGCCACGTACTGGACGGTGCGGTTGCCCCGAACAACACGTCCGAGCCGGACGACGCGTTCGCCGCTGCCGGCCAGCGCCGAATCCACGCGATCGGCAGCCGCCTCGGCGCAGACCATGATCAGGCCGATGCCCATGTTGAATGCCCTCAACATCTCATCGTCGGGGATGCCACCACGCATGGCGATGAACGAGAACAGCGGTGGAACCTGCCACGTGCCTCTGGAGATCTCCGCACCGCAACCGTCCGGCAGGACGCGAGGCAGATTCTCCGTGATGCCGCCGCCCGTGATGTGAGCCATCCCCTTGATCAGGCCCGCCTCGAGCAGCGGCCGGACCGGCGGCAGGTACGAGCGGTGCGTCGCAAGTAGCACATCTCCGACGCGACCGCCCAGTTCGGGCACCACCGCATCGTGCGACAGCCCACACGTATCGAAGAATACCTTCCGCGCAAGCGAGTAGCCGTTCGTGTGGAGGCCCGACGAGGGAAGCCCGATGAGCACGTCACCCGGCATGATGGTTCTGCCGTCGATGAGTCGTGAGCGCTCCACCGCGCCCACGATGAAGCCGGCAATGTCGTACTCGCCGTCGGCATAGAACCCGGGCATCTCGGCCGTCTCGCCGCCGATGAGCGCGCATCCATTCTCGCGACAGGCTCGCGCGACGCCGGTCACGATCTGCTCCGCGACATCGGGAGAAAGCCGGCCAGTCGCCAGATAATCCAGGAAGAACAGGGGAACGGCGCCCTGCACGAGGATGTCGTTCACGCAGTGGTTGACCAGGTCGGCACCGATCGTGTCATGCCGGCCCGTCATGAAGGCCACCTTCAGCTTGGTCCCCACGCCATCCGCGCTGGACACCAGCACCGGGTCTTTCAAGCCCGACGCACCAAGGCTGAAGAGGCCACCGAACGACCCGATCTCCGAGAGCACACCCGGGGTGAAGGTGCCGCGCGCAAGCGACTTGATGCGCCTGACTGTTTCGTTCCCGGCGTCGATATCGACGCCAGCCTGTCGATAGTCCATCAGAAATCCAGCTTTCCGATCAGCGTTTGCGTGAGCTGACGCTCTACGGAGCCCTCGGCGGCATCCCAGTAGGTCCGCCTGACCGTGGCAAAGAACCGCTCCTTGTCGAGGTCCTCCTCGAGCATATCGAACCCTTCGGCGAGGAGGTCAAGTGCCGCGGACCGGCCCGGTATGCCCCGGAGCACGGACAGCATCAGCGGCGTGTTCCGAAGGGCCACCATGCCGAGCGCGAGGGCAACGGGTGCCCGCGTGGGATCGCGACTGGGAATCCCCACCTCGAACAGCGTGTCCACGGCGGACTCGTGCCCGGCAACCCCCAGGGCGCCGAGGCCTGCCGCAGCGCCTCGCAACAGCTCCTGGAACCCGAGGGCCTGATCCGAGAACTTCAGCGTCTGGGCCAGGTAGTTCTCATGCGAGCCGCAGTTCACGCCGAGCAGGCAGATGCCCGCCGCCACGAATGGCTGAGCGGTGCGCGGGGCGGTCCTCTGCAGGACGGCCAGCGTCTCGAGCGCCCGGCGGTCGCCAATCTTCCCGAGCGCCAGGGCGGCATCGTCGAGTAACGGCCCGTCGAGCCTGGCGATGGCCGTCAGTGCCTGGAACGCGTAGGCGGCCTTGTGGTCGCCAAGCGCCTCGATCACCGCACTGCGAAAGAAGTCCTCGCCGCGCCCAGCCTCCCGAACCAGGACCGGCTGCACGGCCGCTTCGCTGCCATGCGCGGCAAGGGCTCGCACCAGTTCCGGCCGGACGAACTCGGCCTGTTCCTTGTCGAGCGCGGCCAGCAGGACCGGAACAATGGCCGCATCCGGATGCTGTTCGAAATAGCTGTACGCCACCGCGCGCAGGCGATCGTTCGGACTGGCCATGGCCTGGCGCATGGCGTCGGCGGTGCGCGGGTCGTTGAATCCAGTCAGCAGCACCAGCGCCTTGAACCGGACGTACCCGTCGGCATGCGAGGCCGCCGCCTCGAGCAGCGCGGGAACGGCACGGGCTGGCTCGGCGCGGCGGACCAGGCGCGCTGCGCCGCTCCGGGTGGGATAGTCGAGCGAGCCGAGGACGTCGATCGCGCCCTGGAGTTCCGCCGCACTGACCGACTGCGGCGCCGCGGGCTCTTGAGCACGCAGGGGCGTGCCGGCCAGCCAGCAGAATGCGGCGACGAACAGCACGCGTCCACCCACTCGAGCCGCCAGTGCCCCCGCCATCACGGAGCAGATACCGAGCGCGGCGCGCATCTCAGTTGGCGACGGGTTCCTTGTCGAGCTTCAGCGCCAGTTGCAGATAGCTTCGCTCGTCACGAGGGAAGGCCACGGGGTACTGGCCGGTGTAGCACGAACTGCAATAGTGCCCGCTGCCATCGCCCACCGCCTTCATCAGGCCCTCGAGGCTGAGGTACGCCACCGAATCGCAGTCGAGGTAGGACCGTATCTCATCGAGCGTGTGCGTGGCCGCCATCAGCTCGGAGCGCCTCGGCGTGTCCACGCCATAAAAGCAGGGCGAAATCGTCGGAGGGCAGCTGATGCGCACGTGCACCTCCTTCGCCCCAGCCGCCCTGACCATCCGCACGATCTTCCGGCTCGTGGTGCCTCGGACGAGCGAGTCGTCCACCAGAATCACCCGCTTGCCGTCCAGGATGCTGCGTACCGGGTTGAGCTTCACCTTCACGCCGAAGTGCCTGATGGCCGATTGGGGCTGGATGAACGTCCGCCCGACGTAGTGGTTCCGAATCAGTCCCATCCGCAGCGGGATGTTGGCCTCGTCGGCGAACCCCATCGCGGCGCAGACCCCCGAGTCGGGGATGGGCACGACAACGTCCGCGTCGACCCGCTGCTCGCGGGCAAGCACACGACCCAGGTTGGTCCGCACCTCGTTCACGCTCTTGCCGAACACGTAACTGTCCGGCCGCGAGAAGTACACGTGCTCGAACACGCAGTGTGCCAGCGGCGCAGGGGCAAAGGGCTTCAGCGACCGGATGCCACCGTTGCTGATAATCAGCAGCTCACCCGGCTCCACGTCGCGGATGTACGTGGCGCCGATCAGGTCCATCGCGCACGTTTCCGAGCACACGACATAGGCGTCATCGAGCCTGCCGAGTGCCAGCGGACGGAACCCGTGCGGATCGCGAACCGCGATCATGCGGTCAGGGGTCAGCATCAGGAACGAGAACGCCCCCTGCAACTGCGTCACCGACTCCACGACCGCATCCTCGACACTGCGTGCCTTGGACCTGGCGTACAGGTGCAGCACCACTTCCGTGTCGCTGCCAGACTGGAAGATGGACCCGTGGCTGACGAGGTCGTTGCGAAGGGCATCGGCGTTCGTCAGGTTGCCGTTGTGGCAGATGCTGAACTGTCCGTGGGCACAGTCGATCAGGAAGGGCTGGGCATTCGCCAGCCGGCTTTCGCCAGCCGTCGAGTACCGCACGTGGCCAATCGCAGCATGCCCGGGCAGCTGAGACAGCATGGTGCCACTGAAGATGTCGGCGACATACCCCATCGACTTCGACACCCGCACGAGCTTGCCGTCGGATACGGCGATACCCGCGCTCTCCTGCCCCCGGTGCTGCAGCGCGTACAGCCCCAGGTACGTCATGTTCGCGGATTCGTGGTGTCCGAAGATCCCGAAGACTCCGCACTCATCCTTGAACTTGTCCAGCATGTCAGGCCACTTTCCTGGTGAAGACGCGGAATCGGGGAGTTCCCCGCCGCCACTCGTTACCCAGCGTCCAGGACACGGTGTCCCGGCAACTCGTGCACGCTAGACGGCCGTTCCGGCCCCGGCCCCCGCCGCAACTCCCCGGAACACCCGGTCGAAGACATGGTCGACGTGCCGGAACTGCTCATGCAGGTCAAACGCAAGCTCGACCTCCGACGCACTCAATACCCGCATCACGTCGGCATCGGCCAGCAGCAACTGCCTGAAGTCGGTCTTCTCGTGGAACGACCGCATCGCGTTGCGCTGGACCCACTCATACGCCTGCTCGCGCGACACGCCCCGCCGTGCCAACTCCAGGAGTACCGTGCCGGAGAACACCACGCCGCGAGACCGGTCCAGATTCTCGCGCATCCGTTCCGGATAGACGACCATGCCACGCACGATGCGGGTCATGCGCCGGAGCATATGGTCGAGCCCGATGAAACTGTCGGGCAGGATCACCCGCTCCACTGACGAGTGCGAGATGTCGCGTTCATGCCAGAGGGCGATGTTCTCGAACGCCGCGTGACAGTTCCCGCGGATGAGGCGCGCCATCCCGACGATCTGCTCGCACCCGATCGGGTTGCGCTTGTGTGGCATCGCCGAGGAACCCTTCTGGCCCTTCCCGAACGGCTCCTCGATCTCCCCGATTTCGGTCTTCTGCAGGCCGCGGATCTCGAGCGCGAACTTCTCGAGCGATGCGGCGGTGATGGCCAGCGCGGACAGAAGTTCCGCGTGCCGGTCGCGCTGGACAACCTGGGACGCCACGGGCGCCGGCTCGAGCCCCAGCTTCGCGCAGACGTCAGCCTCGATCGACGGCGGCAGGTGGGCAAAGGTACCCACGGCACCCGACAGCTTCCCGACCGACACCGCCGCCCGTGCACGACGGACACGTTCGATGTCCCGGTCGATCTCGGCGTACCACAACGCGAGCTTCAACCCGAGGGTCATGGGCTCGGCGTGTACGCCGTGGGTCCGTCCGATCATCGGCGTCAGGCGGTGCTCGAAGGCCCGCTCGCGCACGGCGTCGGCAAGGCCGTCGAGGTCCTTTAGGATGACGTCGCAGGCCTCGCGCATCTGCAGGGCCTGGGCGGTATCGATGACGTCCGACGAGGTCATCCCGAAGTGCATCCACCGGGCCGAGTCGCCCACCTTCTCCGCAACGGCGGTCGTGAACGCAATGACGTCGTGCTGGGTGACCTGCTCGATCTCCTCGATGCGGGCGATGTCGAACGCGCCGCGATCGCGGATGTCGCGCGCCGCCTCTGGCGGTACGATCCCGGCCGTCGCCATGGCCTCGGCTGCAGCCGATTCCACGAGCAGCCAGGTCTCGTACTTGCGCTGCTCGCTCCAGATCCGGCCCATCTCAGGGTGTGTGTATCGCTGGATCACGCGAAAGTCCTGCCGCGGAAGACACCCATGACAGCGAGGGACAAACCAGCCGGCGTCATCCGGAGCCCCGTACGGGCGCCGTCCGGCCTGATCCTCCTGAATTCCCGCAGTCGTGTGTGGTGAATAGGACCCCTATTGTAAATCGAGACGCTCGGGTGGAATGCGTAAACCATTCACGTTGCCAAGGACGGTCGCAGAGAGCGTTCCGCTCTGGAAGAGGTCGGCAGCGACCCGCTGGATGTCGGCGGACGTCACCTGCTCGATCCCCTGCAGCGTTTCGTCCAGCCCTACCTGCCTGCCAAAGTAGATCTCCTGCCGGGCCACATGGGACATGCGGCTGGCCGTATTCTCCAACCCCAGCATCAGGCTGCCCTTCAGGTGATCCTTGGCGCGCTGCAGCTCAGCGGCCGGCACCTGCGTCTGCTTCACGGCACGCAGTTCCTCGACAATGAGGTCCACGACCTCCCCGACGGCCTCATTGGCGCATCCCGCGTAAATCGTGAACGAGCCGGCATCCCTGTACGCGCTCAGGCCCGAGAACACGGCGTATGCCAGCCCACGCTTCTCGCGGATGTTCTGGAACAGACGCGAGCTCATCGACCCACCAAGCAGCGTGTTCAGGACGTACGCGGCATGGCGGTCCTGGTGGTCCTGGGGATAGCTCGGCGTCCCCACGCAGACATGGCTCTGCTCCAGTTCCTTGTTCCGGATCAGCACCTTGGGCGCCACGCGCGGCGGGTCCTCCCTGAGCGGCTCGCCGAACGGCACGAGATGGCCGAACCGCTCCTCCACCAGCGTCCGCAGGTGGTCGTGCCGCAGGTTGCCGACCGCCGACACGATCAGGTTCCTGGGCGTGTAGGCGTCCCTGAAGTACGCGCGCAATGATTCCGCGGCGAACGACTCCACTGTCTCGCGCGTGCCGAGAATCGGCCGACCGAGCGGATGATCCTCCCAGAATCCCTGCGTGAAGATCTCATGCACGAGGTCGTCCGGCGTGTCCTCGACCATCTTGATCTCCTCGACCACGACCTTCTTCTCACGTTCCACATCGTCCGGGTCGAACGCCGGGTTCAGGACGATGTCGGAGAGGATGTCGAGCGCGAGCGGCAGGTGCTCGTCGAGGACCTTGATGTAGTAGCTGGCGTATTCCTTGGCGGTGAAGGCGTCGAGCTGGCCCCCAATCGAGTCGATCGCCTGGGCGATGTCCTCCGCGGAGCGGCTGTGCGTGCCCTTGAACAGCATGTGCTCGACGAAGTGCGCGATGCCGCCCCGCTCTGCCGTCTCGTGCCTGGACCCCCGCGTGAGCCACACGCCGATACTGACCGAGCGCACCTGGTTCATCTGCTCGGTGAGGATCCGGAGGCCGTTATCGAGTGAGTCTCGGATGACGGGTGAATTCGACACGATGTGTGCTCGCGTGATGACTGGGTTGATCGCGCGGTCCGCGTCCGGCAAAGGACCGCAAAGCATTGACAGATAAGGAATTAACCTATCAAGCGCCGAATATAGCACGCGCCCGGCAGTTCCGGCAAGCACGGGTGCGTCTCGCCGCTCGTACTGGACACCGGGAGTAAGATCGAAGTGTCCTCGGAAGTGATTCACGTCTCAGGAGATATGGTGTCCCGCCCCGATCTGGCCGAGCTCGACCTTGCCGAACTGGAGGAGGCCTTCACCGCCCGGGGGTGGGAGCGATTCCGCGCCCGACAGGTGTTTGCCTGGATCCACAAGCGCGGGGTCACCGACATCGAAGCGATGACCGACCTCCCGCGCGACCTCCGACACTCGCTGGCCGAAGATTTCGAGATCAGGACGCCGCAGATGGTGGCGCGGGAACGCTCGACCGATGGAACCGAGAAGTTCCTCCTGAGGCTGTCCGATGGACGCCAGATCGAGTCGGTCTTCATACCGGACACGCCGGCCATGACCTTCTGCATCTCGACCCAGGTGGGTTGCGCCATGGGCTGCGCGTTCTGCCTCACCGGCAAGATGGGGCTCGTGCGGAACCTGACCGCCGGCGAAATCGCCGGGCAGGTCCGGGTGCTCGCAGCCGCCCTCGACCTCCGAGACAAGCCCTTCAACATCGTCCTCATGGGGATGGGCGAACCGCTGCACAACTACGATGCGGTCATGAAGGCGATGCGCATCCTGTGCAGCGAGCACGGGTTCCACCTGCCACCACGGCGGGTGACCCTGTCCACGGTCGGCATCCTCCCCGCGCTCGAGAAGCTCGGTCGGGAGGAGCTGATGCCGAACCTCGCCATCTCGCTGCACGCGCCGACAGACGCCCAGCGTGGCGAACTGGTGCCGATCAACCGCAAGTACGGCGTGGCCGACGTGATCGCCGCGTGCAGGCGGTTTCCAGTCCGGAAGCGCGACCGCATCACCTTCGAATATGTGATGCTCGCGGGCGTCAACGACGCGCCCGAGGATGCGAAGCGCCTGGCCCGGCTCCTGGCCGACGTGAAGGCAAAGGTGAACCTGATTCCGCTCAATGCCGCGGCCGGCATCCCCTTCGATCGGCCGTCGGATGACGCGGTCGACCGCTTCGCGCGCATCCTGGCCGAACGGGACATCACGGTGTCTGTGCGCAAGAGCCGGGGGCGCGACATCAGGGCGGCGTGTGGGCAGCTGATTGTCGAGGGTCAGCAGAAGTCACCGGGACAGCGGCTCGCCACCCTGGCCTTCCACTGACGGCGTGGCTCCCATCGCCGTACGGCCATGAGCACCGTCCTCGTCACCGGAGGATCGGGATTCGTCGGCGGCCACTGCCTCCTCCAACTGCTCGCCGCCGGGCACCAGGTCCGGACAACGGTCCGGGCGCGGGACCGCGAGGCGAGCGTGCGCGACCTGCTGACGAGGGCCGGCGGCGCCAACGTTTCGGAACTGGGCTTCGCCACCGCCGATCTGGAGCAGGACGCCGGTTGGGATACTGCTCTGCGAGGCTGCGACTATGTACTCCACGTGGCGTCGCCGTTTCCCTCCAGGGTCCCCCGACACGAGGACGAGCTGATCGTCCCGGCGCGCGACGGTGCCTTGCGGGTCCTCAGGGCCGCGCGACAGGCCGGCGTCCGCAGGGTCGTCCTCACATCCTCCTTTGCCGCGGTCGGCTATGGCCATCCCCCGCAACATGTGCCGTTCGACGAGGGCAGCTGGACCAACGTGGATGCGCCGGGCGTGCTTCCGTACGTCAAGTCGAAGACGCTCGCGGAACGCGCCGCATGGGACTTCGTGCAGCACGAGGGCGGCGGCCTGGAGCTGAGCGTCGTCAATCCGGTCGGCATCTTCGGTCCGGTGCTCGGTCCCGATCTCTCCACGTCGATCCGGCTGGTGCAGCGGATGCTGGCCGGGCGCCTGCCGGGCTGCCCGAAGATGACGTTCGGCGTCGTGGACGTCCGTGACGTGGCGGCGCTGCACGTGCTCGCGATGACGCATCCCGAGGCAGCCGGTCGACGCTTTCTGGCGGTTGCAGGCGACTTCATGACGATCCGCCAGATCGCGCTGGTGCTGCACGCGCGCCTTGGCCCTGCTGCGCGCCGCGTGGCGACATTCGAGCTGCCCGACTGGCTCGTCAGGCTGGCGGCGCTGATGGACCCGGCCACGAAGCAGGTCGTGCCGGAACTGGGAGCGCCGCGAAATGCCACGAGCGAGCGCGCCAGGCGACTCCTTGGGTGGGCGCCGGGCCCGCGCGAGGATGCGCTCGAGGCCACCGCCCGCTCACTCATGAGCCTCGGGCTGGTCTGAGCGACGCCAGGGGCGACCCGCGCGCTCAGGACGTTCGTGCGCCAGCCCAGCGCTCGAGCGCGGACCGGAGCTGCGCCTGCGTATAGGGTTTCGTCAGCAGTCCATCCATGCCGGCGGCCGCACAGTTCTCGCTGTCTCCGGGCAATGCACTGGCGGTGAGTGCCACAATCGGCACACGTCGCGACGACCCGCCCTCACGTCGCCGGATCTCACGCGTGGCGTCCTCGCCGCCCATCACGGGCATCTGCAGATCCATCAGCACCAGATCGAACGCGGCCGAGGAGAGTGTCTCCACCGCCTCGAGGCCGTTCGTGGCGCAGGTGACGGTGCACCCCAGCTTGCCCAGCATCGTCTTGGCCAGCATGGTGTTGATCGGGTTGTCCTCGACCAGAAGCACCGTGAGGTCGAGGCCCACGCTTGGCTTCGGCACGGGCTCTGCCTGGCGAAGGTCGGGAACGGGTCGAGAGGTATCATCGTCGGGCGCCTGGTCGAACGGCAGCTCGACCCAGAAGGTAGACCCTTTGCCGAGCTCGCTCTCGACGCCGCAGGCCCCACCCATCTGCCCGGTCAGCTCCCGTGTGATGGCGAGCCCGAGGCCTGTTCCGCCGTACAGTCGGGTCGTCGAGCTGTCGGACTGGACAAATGGCTGGAACAACCGTTCGCGGTCTGCGGGGGCGATGCCGATTCCGGTGTCCTCGACCTCGAGTCGCACGCGACAGGTGGCGGCCGCTCGATCCACCACGCGCACGCGCACCACCACGCGCCCCTCCGACGTGAACTTCACGGCGTTGCCGGCCAGATTCGTCAGTACCTGACGCACACGACTGACATCGCCCCACACGCGAGACGGCACATCGCCTGGCATGTCGACGGTGAGCCCGATCTGCTTGCCCGCAGCTCCCTCTTTCAGCATCGCCAGGACATCGTGGACCACGTCGCGCAGCGAGAAGGAGACCCGTTCCAGTTCGACCTTGCCTGCCTCGATCTTCGAGAAGTCCAGGATGTCGTTGATCAGCCCGAGCAGGGAGTTGGCCGAACGCTGGATCGTGGTCGCGAACTGATGCTGGGTTGTGGACAGGGAGGTGCCGAGCAGCAGCTCCGTCATCCCGAGCACTCCGTTCATCGGCGTGCGTATCTCGTGGCTCACCTTCGCCAGGAACTCGGTCTTCGCCCGGCTGGCCGCTTCGGCGAGCTCGGTCGTCCGTTCGAGTTCGGCAGCCTGGCGCCGCAGCCCTTGCGTCATGTCATTGAGCGCATGCGCGAGGACGCCGAGTTCGTCGCCCCGGTCGAGGCTGAACCCGGTCTGGAGGTCGCCCGCACGTATCCGCTGCGCGGCCGCAGTCAGCGCCTCGACCGGACGGGTGAAACTGGTCACGACGAACAGGAGCACGCCAAGGAGGATCAGCGTGAAGGCGACCCGGCCGGCCCACAGCTCCACGGACAGAAGCTGGACGTCGGCAAAGGCCGCTGCGGACGCGTCCTCTGTCACCACTGCCCAGCCGGCAATCGGCAACGGTGCCGTCGCAACCAGCAGGTCACCTCCGTCATCCGTGCGCGAGCCGACCGAGGCAGGCCCCTTCACGGCGACCGGCTCGAGATACGGAAGCCGTTGTGTCAGGCGCTGGCGATCCGTCGATGCGAGGACCGCCCCGGCTCCGTCCACGAGGTGCGTGGCGCCCGTCCCATTCGAGCGGCCCCTCTCGAGGGCCTGAAGGAGCGCGGCGTTCGTGGTGGGTACCGACCCTATCAGCACCGCCACGCGCTCGTCCTGTTGATCGCGCAGTTCCACGCCGACCAGGATCTCGTCGTCGCCTCGGCCACGCTTCAGCACGAACACGTGGTCCTCGCCCGGACGGCGGTCGAATGCGCCATGGACCTCCGGCCACGCGTCGTACGGTGTATCGATGCGGCTGATGTCCGACGGCTCGCTCCAGAGGAGCAGGCCGTCCCTGTTGACCAGCACCACGCCGCCCGTGAAGACATCCGACTCGAAGAACAAATAGTGCAGCGTGGTCCAGGCCGGGATCTGCCGCTGTTCGCGAGAGCGCTCCTGGAGTTGCATGCCATAGGCAAGGGCGGGCAGCGCCGCCACTGTCCGCAAGCGGTCGAGGCCTCGACCGAGCAGGCTCTCCAGGTCGACAGACGCATTCTCGGCCGCGCGCCGCCGGGCATCGAGAACCCGGTTGCGCTCGGCACTGAAGTACGACTGGCCGAGCGACATCGAGGAGGCGACGACCGCCAGCATCATCAGCGCCGCGACGATGTAGGCCTTCCGCTTGAGGCTGAGCGTCATCGTCCCAGTTCGAACAGCATGGTTGCCGGCCTTCCTTCGGTCACGTCGACCTGCTGGCGACCCGGCTTCACGCGCTCGTGCCACGTCACGATCTGGTAGCGACCGGGAGGCACGTCGGGAATGCTGAAGCGACCTTCGCGATCGGTGACGGCGAAGTACGGGGTCTCGATGACCACCACGTACGCGGACATTTCCGCGTGCACGTTACACAGCAGGGTGACCACGCCCGGAACATCGAACACGCGGCCGCGGCTGACGCCGAGCGGATAGGAACCGAGATCGAAAGCCGCACCCTTCGTCGGCGAGAAGACGTTGTGACGAACTTCGTCGCTGTTCGGGAAGTTCACGCGTGTGCCGACAAGGACGGGCAGGACGTGGGGTTGGAAAGCCAGGTTCTTCTGGTCCACCACCACCGGGTTCTGCGGAGGACTGAAGGTACGGCCCGGAATCTTCTCCACGTACACCACGACATCGCGGTTGTCGCGCGCCCGCGCGATCGCCACACGGCCCTCGATACCCTGAGCCGCTGCCTCGGTGCACAGCCCGACCGCGAGGGTCAGGGCGATACCGATCCAGAGGCACTGGTGGGACGCCGGACGGATGGCTGATGCGATCACGACCTGCCCTAGAACAGGAACTCGAGACGGACGACGCCGTCGTTCGGGTTGATGCGTGTGCCCGTGACTGAGCGGGCGCCGTTGTAGAAGCGCCCCTCGGTCAGCACGCGCACGTTCGCCCGCACGAGCAGGCTGAGCGACGAGACCAGGGCCACCACGTCCTGGCGATCGGAGTAGGTCGTCTTCTCGAGGCGCACCGCGGGCATCACCCAGGGCAGCAGCATGAAGTCGGCTTCGAGCATGGCCGCCCGGGCGCTGACCGTGCGGGGCGAGGTTCCGCGCAGATCGTCGGTGCCGCGTGCGAGAGCGCCGAACAGATTGAGCTTGCCGAACCACAGGTCGGCCTTGACGCCGGTCCGGGTGAATCGGTCCTCGGTCACGCCGGCGACCGTGGGCTGGCTGCGGCCGGTGTACGAGAACAGGCCGAGAGTCACCGACCGTTCGGTGGCCAACGCACCGCCTTCCGCCGAGGCCGACCGTGGTCCGACCACGCCGAGGCCGGAGAACTTGTAGGAGACGGCCCCGTAATAGTCCTTGAAGTTGTTGTTCTCGGCCCGGCCGGCTGTGCCTTGCGTGAATCCGACGGCGTATTCCAGGCCCCCGCGATCGCTCGGCCCGGTGACCGCGCCCCAGGCCTCGACGCCGGCGTCGTGATCGCGCAGGCCAAAGCCGCCTGGAACAGATCGGAAGTCGGCCACGTTGAACGCGAGTCCGGTCGTCCGCCTGAAGGTCTGGGAGAACGGTTCAGCCCGTGTTTCGATGCGACCGACCTTGAGCACGAGCAGGTTCTGACCCGGGGTGTCCGGCGTGAGGCGGAACTGCGCGTATGCGCGGTCGACGGCAACGGTACCCGCGGCGCCTGACACGAACACATTCCCGAAGAACGAGATGCCCGCGCCTTCCGAGCCGGCCACATAGAAGTTCACCCCGCTCGGAAAATTGAGGTTCAGGTTGATGGCATTGGCAGGCTGGATGGTGGCGTCGCTGATCACCCGGAACGCGACCGGGGGAAAGCCGGGAATGGAGCCAGGCCACACGGCCCGCGGCCACAGCCGCTTCCAGGCAGGCGCGCCGAGCGGCGTGTCCGGCGTATGGACGAGCTGATCCTCACCGTTCGGGATCCGGTAACCGTTGTTGCGGAACGCGATGCCGAACGCGTTCAGCTTGGGCTCCATCACGTGGCAGGTGGTACACGCGGTCTGATAGCGCCGGGCGAACACCGGCACCGCGAGAGCGGGCGCGCTTGCCGCCACCAGGAATGCGAGCACCAGCACTGCGCCAAGGATCTTCTTCGTCACTGAGCGGTCATCCCCCCAGCGAGTTATCGGCATGTGCCAGCGCTGAGTGAAGCGAAGCGCAGGCTGCACGTGCGCGAATCTGCACCGGGGCACGGCGGCTGTCGGCGTCCGTCCGACGCCGCAGCACGGGAGGCAGGCGACGCCGCGCCGGCGCGCGGCTCGTGCTCGAGTTCAGGCGATCACGTCACCGACGATCGACGGCGCCGTCGTGGCGATCCGGACATCGACCCAGCGATTGCGTGGCAACCCTGGAGGGATGCGTACCTTGAGGTAGTTTCCCGTGACCGCCACGGAGCCGTCATCGATCGTCAAGGCACGATGGACCGTGCCGCGCTGCGTCTCGATGAAGCGGGACGTGAGCATCCGGCCGATGTCGCGGAGGCGCGCGCCGCGAGCCTTCACCGCGGAACCACCGGGGCGGTCGCCCATCCGCGAGGCCTCGGTGCCGGGGCGGTCCGAGTAGGGGAAGACATGCAGGTGCGTCAGCGGCGACTGCTGCAGGTACGAGGCGAGCGTGTCGGCGTCCTCGTCTGTCTCGCCAGGGAAGCCGGCAATCACGTCCGACCCGATCGAGGCATGGGGCATGAGCGAGCGGACCCTCGAGACGAGCCCAGCGTAGTAGGAGATGTCATAGGGCCGCCTCATGGTCTGCAGCATCCGGGTGCTCGCGTGCTGGAGCGGCAGGTGGAAGTGTGGGGCGAAGCACTCCGAACCGGCGACGAGCTCCACGATGGCCTCCGTGCAATCCATCGGCTCCAGTGAACTGATGCGGAAGAGCACGCGATCCTGTCGTCGTGCGGCGAGCTCGCGCAGGGCGAGCAACAGATCGTGCAGCGACGACTGGGGGGCCAGGTCGCGACCGTAGGACCCGAGGTGGACGCCCGTCAGGACCACCTCCCTGAAGCCGGCGTCGATCGCGCGCCGCAGGGCGGCGAGGACCGCGGACAGGGGCAGGCTCCTTGGCAGGCCACGCGTGGCGGGGATGATGCAGTACGAGCACGACTCCCCGCATCCGGTCTGCACACGCAACGTGAACGCGGTGCGACCGGCCGCGCCAGGTTCGAGCGGGCGTCCGCAGGGCCCGTCAGCCAGATGACCCACGCCGCTCGGGGGGGGACCGAGCGATGCCGGGGTCCGCAGCACGTCGACGAGCCTCGCCTTGTCGTCGTTACGGACCACCGCCAGCACATTCGGCAGCGCCTGCACCTCTGAGGTCTCTCGCGTGGCGTAGCAGCCGGTGACGACAACCCGAACCGAGGGATTGAGTCGCGACAGACGCCGAATCGTCTGGCGCGCCCCCTGATCGGCGGACGCGGTCACCGAGCAGGTGTTGACGATGACGACATCGGCACACTCGGCTGGCACCGGCTCCGCGCCGGCCGCGAGCAGCTGCGCCTCGAAACCGAGCGAGTCGGCCTGGTTCACCCGACAACCGAAGGTGACGATCGAGTACTTCACGTCCCCTCGCTAGGCCTGAGCGCGAAGCGCCTTCCTGCCGATGTCGGTTCGATACTGCATCCCGTCGAACCGGATGGCCCGCACACCCGTGTACGCGCGCTCGATCGCGTCGGCGAAGTCCCGTCCCGCCGCGACCACCGTGAGCACCCGGCCACCGGCCGTGACGAGGCGCCCCTCCCGCAAGGCGGTTCCCGCGTGGATGACATGGACGCCCTGCGTCTCCGCGTCCCGCAACCCGTCGATCGGGCATCCTGATTCCGAGGTCTCCGGATACCCGCGGGACGCGAGCACGACGCCGACAAGTGCCTCGTCCGAAAACCGGCAGCGTGAAGCCGTCATCGACCCCGCTGCGGCGGAGGCCAGAAGCGGCGTGAGCGGCTCGGCAATGCGCGGGAGCAGGACCTGGGCCTCGGGGTCGCCAAGCCGGACATTGAATTCGATGACCCGCGGCCCCTGCTCGGTCAACATCAGGCCGACGTACAGGAACCCCTTGAATGGGTACCCTTCGGCCGCCATGCCGGCGAGCACGGGGTCCACCACCTCGCGCATGACCTGGTCGTGCAACGGAGCCGTGATCAAGGGGCTCGGCGCAAAGGCACCCATCCCTCCCGTATTCGGCCCCTGGTCATCGTCGAAGACCCGCTTGTGATCCTGGGCGGTTCCGATCGCGAGCGCGCGGGCTCCGTCGCAGAGGACAAAGAACGACACCTCTGGTCCGGTGAGGCACTCCTCGATGACGAGCCGTTCGCCGGCCGTGCCGAAGCGACCGCCGGTCATGGCTGCGGCCACGGCCTCCTCCGCTTCAGCGCGGTCACGGGCGATCACCACCCCTTTTCCGGCCGCCAGGCCATCGGCCTTGAGCACGACGGGAAAACCGAAGCGACCGGACCGCACGACCGCGAGGGCGTCCTCCGCGGAGTCGGCCGTATGGAACCGCGCCGTCGGCACGCAGTGCCGTGCCATGAAGTCCTTCGCAAAGGCCTTGCTGGTCTCGAGGCGGGCCGCCGCAGCCGTGGGACCGAGCAGGCGCAGGCCGGCCGCTTCGAAGGCGTCGGCGACGCCGAACGACAGCGGCAGTTCAGGCCCGACGACCGTGAGGTCGACGCCTTCCCTACGGGCCAGGGCGACGATCGCGGCCGGACTGGTGAGGTCGATCGGATGGACCGGGACGATTTGGGCAATTCCCGGATTTCCGGGTGCCGCAATGACGGTGGTGCCGGGGTCGGCGGAAAGCCGAGACACGAGGGCGTGCTCGCGTCCGCCAGCGCCAAGTACAAGAACTCTCATTTTTTCAGCGATTTGCACCAGCCGGGCTGGTGCCCGGTGGCCGGAACTGGTGGCGGACTATTTCGTTGACGTGGTCAGGCTTTGGTCCTAGAATCCGCCGTTGCCGTGATAGCCTAGCATATTTGGCAGTAGCGGCTATTCATCGTAATAACCGTGAGTTGAGCCACCCGAAAGGGGTGTGATTTTCGTGGCTGAAGTGAAGATTCAGGAGGGCGAGTCGATCGAGAGCGCTCTCCGGCGCTTCAAGCGGAAGGTGCAGCAGGAAGACATCATCAAGGACATCAAGAAGCACTCCTTCTATTTGAAGCCGGGTGACAAGCGTCGCGCCAAGCAGGCGCTCGCCCGCAAGCGCAACCGGAAGAAGCTCCGGCGGGAACTGGAGTAGCAGACCGACCCAGGCGAGGTGGGACCGATGGAGTTCCAGGACAGGACCCTCACGTGCGTGGATTGCGGGGCGGAGTTCGTCTGGACGGCAGGAGAACAGCAGTTCTTCGCCGACAAGAACTTCAAGAACGAGCCGAAGCGCTGCAAGTCCTGCAAGACCAAGAGGGCCAGCCGCCCGGTCGGCGCCGTCACGGCGAGAGATCGGGTGGAGACGGTCACGAACTGCTCGGCGTGCGGCCGTGAAACCACGGTGCCGTTCCGTCCGACGCAGGGACGCCCGGTCTTCTGCAAGGAGTGCTTCCAGTCCCGGAAGATGGCCGGGGCTGGCAGTCTCTGACCGCCGGTCCCCCTCGACTGTACACAACCAAACTGTATCGCCTCCGCGCGCCGGCCCTCGGGCCGTGGCGCGCGGGGTGTGTTAAGCTCACGAGCACGCACACATCTGGAGCGTTTTCATGCAGATCGACGAACGAACGGTTGGCGATGTCCTGATCCTCGACGTCAAGGGTCGCATCACCCTGGGCGAAGGCGACGAGATCCTGAAGGACAAGGTGAACAGCCTCCTCAACCAGGGCCAAAAGAAGATCGTCCTGAACCTGGCCGAGGTTCCGTACATCGACAGCGCCGGCCTTGGCGAGATTGTGCGAACCTACACCACCGTGAGCCGTCAGGGTGGCAGCCTCAAGCTGCTGAGCCTCACCAAGCGGATTACGGACCTGCTCGCGATCACGAAGCTGCTGACCGTGTTCGAGACCTTCGAGTCGGAGAACGACGCGGTGCAGAGCTTCTCGTCGGCGAAGGTCTAGTCCGTCTCCGCGCTAGATGGCGCGCAGTACCCTTCCGAGCATGATGGCCCCCGATGTCCCGGCCCACCAGCGGCCGGATGCATCGGGGCGTCGTTCGCCCGCGCTCAGCCTGCTCGTTTCCCTCCGGCCGAACCAGTGGACGAAGAACCTCCTGGTGTTCGCGCCGCTGCTCTTTGCCGTCAAGCTGTTCGACCTGGCGTCGGTCGCGCGCGCGACGGGCGCCTTCGCCGTCTTCTGCGCACTCTCGAGCGTGGTCTACCTGATCAACGACATCATGGACCGTGACGGCGATCGGCTCCACCCGCTGAAGCGGAAGCGGCCGATTGCGTCCGGCGAGGTGTCGGTGGGCACGGCGTGGGGCATGGCGGCGGTCCTGGCCGTGGCCGGACTCGGCGGGGCGGTGCTCCTGCACCGGCAGTTCGCGCTGGTGGCGGCGATCTACCTCGCCCTCCAGACCTTCTACTCCACCACCCTCAAGCACATGGTCATCCTCGACGCGCTGACCCTGGCGATCGGATTCGTGCTCCGCGCCATGGCGGGTGCCGTCGTGATCGACGTGGTGATCAGCCACTGGCTGTTCGTGTGCACGATTCTCGGCGCCCTGTTCATCGCGCTGGCCAAGCGCCGGCACGAACTGGTGCTGCTCGCGGACGGAGCCGCGAGCCACCGGCCCATCCTCGACGAGTACTCCGCGTACCTGCTCGATCAGATGATCGCTGTCGTCACGGCATCGACGCTGATCGCCTACATCTTCTACACGATCAGCCCGGAGACCGAGCAGAAGTTCGGCACGTCGTGGCTGGGTCTCACGATTCCATTCGCGATCTATGGAATCTTCCGCTACCTGTACCTCGTGCACCAGCGCGAGGAGGGCGGAAACCCGTCGGACCTGCTGCTGAACGACCGGCCGCTGCTTGCCTGCGTGACCTTGTGGGTCATCGCGGTGGTGCTGATCATCTACCACCCGTTCGTACCCTGACCATGCCTGATTTCAACGTGCGTTCCGATGCGGTCAACGTGGAGCAGATCATGGAGCAGATCCGCGCCCGCATCCGCGAGAAGCGCGGGGTCGACTACACCGAGGCCGAGATCCGCGAACTGGCGAGCGTGAAGCTCGAGAAGTTCCTCGATCCCCGCGGCGTCCGGTCCGACCTGCTCGAGCAGTACCGCAAGGCGCAGCCGCCCTATGCGCCGCCTGAGCTGCCGAACTACGCCTTCGAGGCGCAGACTCTCTTCGAGTCGACGCGGGGCCCGCTCCGCGCCATCCGGAAGCTGCTGCTCCCGATCCTGAAGCTGTTCTTCAACCCGAATCCGCTCATCCAGGCGCTGAACATCCAGTCCAGGCTCAACGCCACCCTCGCGGAACGGGAGGCGAAGCGTGACGCCGCGCGATACGCCTTCGACCAGCTGCACTACGAGGTGATGCACAACCTCGTCATGGAAACGACCAGGCTCGGGATTGAGGTCAAGAACCTCAAGATGCGCATCGAGTCGCTGTCGAGCCGCCTCGAGTTCAACGAACGGCGTGCCCGCGCGCTCGAGGGTGCGGTCGTCTACAAGCCGGCCGACGACGAGCGTGAGACCAGGCGCGACGAACCGAGGCGCGAGGACCACCGACGGGAGGGCGGCCGACGCGACGACCATCGCCGCGACGAGAGCCGCCGCCAGGAATCGCGGCGCCAGGAGCCCGCCCCCCAGGCCGCGCCACCTCAACCCCAGCCGGTCGCACCAGCGGCTGCAACCCCGGAGGCCACGGGCGACACGCCGGTCGCGGACGCCGAGAACGTCGCGGCCGCTGCCGAGGGTCCGGGTCAACGGAGCCGCCGGCGCCGCAGGCGTCGTGGCCGCCGAGGCAGCGGTGCAGCCGCTGCCTTGATGACGGGTGGGCAGCCCACTCAAGCCGGCACCGAGGAATCGGAGGACCAGGGCGGACCGGACGACGGCGAGGGAGATGGTGACGCGGAGACCGGCGCGGAGGTCGGGGCGTCTTCATCGGCCCCGTCACCCGAGTCGGACGGGGACGCCAGCGACGTGCGCACCACGCGCCCGGTCCCCTTCGAACATGCCTTTGGCGCCCAGGCCCACCCAGCGGAGTCGGCCGCGAGCGATCCTGCCGGTTCGCCCGCTGCGTCCCCGAGGGCCGAGTCGACGTCCGGGTCGCCGGAGCCGGCGGGTGACACGCCCGCTACGCCAGAGCAGTGAAGCTCGCCATCGTCGTCCAGCGGTACGGTCCCTCCATCAACGGCGGCGCCGAACTGCACGCCCGGTACGTGGCGGAGCATCTCGCACGGCATGCCGAGGTCGAGGTCTGGACCACATGCGCCACCGACTACGTCACCTGGCGGAACGAACTGCAGCCGGGTGACGATCGGGTCACCAACATCGTGGTCCGCCGCTTCCCGGTCAGGCACGAGCGGGATCCGCTGACCTTCGGGCGACTGTCGGACACGGTGTTCGCGCGCCCGCACTCGGTCGCCGACGAACTCGAGTGGCTGGAGGCCGAGGGCCCGACCAGCCCCGGCCTCGTCAGCCACATCTCGAAGCACGCCGGCGAGTTCGACTTCTGCATCTTCTTCAGCTACCGGTACTACCACGCGTTCCACGGGGCCAGGGCCGCGGGCACGAAGGCGATCCTGGTGCCGACGGCAGAGCGCGACCCGGCGGTCGGCCTCTCGATCTTCGCGCCGATCTTCCGGGGCGTCCGGGCGCTCATGTACAACTCGCCCGAAGAGCGGACGATGATCCAGGCCGTCTCGCAGAACGAGCAGGTCCCCTCGGTCGTGGTCGGCATCGGCTCTGACGTCCCGCAGAACCCGCAGCCACAGCGCTTCCGGCAGAAGCACAACATCCGCGGTGCCTACGCGATCTACGTCGGTCGCATCGACGAGAACAAGGGCTGCCGGGATCTGTTCCGCCACTTCGAGACCTACCTGCGACACGGCGCCGGCCGGCTGACGCTGGTGCTGGTCGGCAATTCGATCCTCGACATCCCGAAGCATCCGCGCATCCGCCACCTGGGCTTCGTGGACGACACGGACAAGTTCGACGCGATTGCCGGCGCAGAGGTCCTGATCATGCCGTCGTTCTTCGAGAGCCTCTCGATGGTGGCGCTCGAGGCCTGGGCGATGGGAAAGCCGGTGCTCGCCAATGCCCGATGCGACGTCCTCAAGGGGCAGTGCATCCGGAGCAACGCCGGGCTGTACTACGAGAACACCGCCGAGTTCGTGGAAACCCTGCGCGCGCTCGAGTTCAACAAGTGGGTGGCTGGCAGCCTCGGACGGAACGGCCGCCAGTACTATCGCGACAACTACGACTGGCCGGTGATCGAGCGCAAGTACCTGGACATGCTGCACCGGCTCTCCGCATCTGGCGGCGGCGGCTTCGAGCCAATGCCCGGGTGGATGGAGCGCCGGAAGGACAGGTGCAGGCCGGCAACCGAGGTCGTGGACGCACTCCCCTCGGGCCCCTCCACTGCGCCGGAGATGACCATCCCACGGCCGTCGGGCCCGATCTCGCCGCCGGTGCCACGCCGGCAGCCGCAGGCCGAGCGACCGCCACAGGCCCAGGATCGTGACCGCGGCCGTCATTCGCACCAGCGGAGCGGTGGCTCAGGCGGTCGCCGGCCGCAGGGGCAGCGCGGCCGTCGGCCGTCCGGCCAGGGCTCGGGCGCGTCACGATGAACCGCACGAGACCTGCAGTCCACCAGGTCCTGGCGACACTCGGCTACGGGGACGCCATCGGTCACGAGGTGCTCGGCATCCAGCGGGTGCTTCGCGCCGCGGGATACCAGTCGGACATCTTCGTGGAGACCGCCGACCCACGCCTCGAGTCGCTGACGCGCGACTACCGGGAACTGGTGGATGCCAGCGATCCCGAGAACCTGCTGCTGCACCACTTCTCGATCGGATCCAAGGCGTCACGCACGGCGTACGCCCTGCCCGACCGCATGGCGCTCATCTACCACAACATCACGCCGCCCGAGTACTTCGCGGCCGTGCACCGGACCCTCGCCCGCCAGTGCTTCCGCGGCCGGCGCGAGATCCACGCATACGTGGACCGCTGCGACATGGCACTGGGCGACTCGGAGTTCAACAGGCAGGATCTCGAGGCCCTGGGCTTCCCGCGCACCGCGGTCCTCCCGGTGGTGCCCGACCTGGCCCATCTCGACAATCCTGCCGACTGGCTCGTGGCGCAGCAGTTCGACGACGACTGGACGAACATCCTCTTCGTGGGTCGCGTGATCGCGAACAAGAAGATCGAGGACGTGATCCGCTGCTTCCATGCCTACCACACGCGATTCAACCCGCGCAGCCGGCTGATCATCGCCGGGGTGTTCAGCGTCTTCGAGCGGTACTTCGCGGCCCTCACGCACATGGTCGGCGAACTCGGCCTGCAGCACGTGCACTTCGCCGGGCACGTGTCGGATGCCGAACTCATCGCCTACTACGAGACGGCGGACCTGTTCCTCTGCTGCAGCGAGCACGAGGGGTTCTGCGTGCCGCTCATCGAGGCCTTCTACAAGCAGATCCCGGTGCTCGCGTACGCGGCCACCGCCGTGCCGGCCACGATGGACGGCGCCGGGGTCCTCTTCGACACGAAGGAGCCCGGCTACGTGGCGGCGCTCATGGACGGCATCCTCTCGAATGCCGACCTGCAGGACCGAATCGTCGAGGGCCAGCTTGCCGCCGTGGACCGCCTGCAGGCCCAGGACTTCGACCGCACCCTCCTCGGGTTCGTCGACGGGATCCTCCAGGCGCCGAGGCGGGGCGCCCCGCACGTGGCGTTCGACTTCTGGCAGCAGTTCGATGCGCTCGAGCAGCTCCAGGAACTGCGCCGGACGCGCCCGTCCGCCTTCTTCGCGCTGCCCGAGGAGCCGGCGTGATCGTCAACCAGTGGGTGCCGGCGGCCCACAAGGGTGATGCGATCGGCGACAGCGCCCGGAAGATGCGCGCCATGCTCCGCGCCATGGGGCACGACTCCGAGATCTACGCGCTCACGATCGATGACGTCCTGCAGGGTGACGTGCTCCCGTTCTCGGACGGTGGCGCACGGCGCGGCGACCTGACGATCTTCCACTACGCGCTGCCGTCCCCGATGACCGAGGCGTTCGCCGGCCTCGGCCACGGCAGGGTCCTGCAGTACCACAACGTGACCCCGGCCCACTTCTTCGCCCCCTACGAGCCGGCGCTCTTCCGCCTCGCCTCGCTCGCCCGGCAGGAACTGGCCTCGCTGGTGGGACGGGTCGACCTGGCGCTCGGCGTCTCCGAGTTCAACCGGTCCGAGCTCGAGGCGATGGGGTTCGCCCCCACCGGTGTGCTGCCGCTCGCCGTGGACCTGTCACGCATCCGCAACCCGGTCCGCCGGCCCGCGCTCGAGAAGGTGCTGGAAAGCGACGACCTGGTCAACTTCCTGTTCGTGGGACGCATCGCCCCCAACAAGAAGATCGAGGACCACCTCAAGCTGGCCGAGCACTACAAGCGCTACGTCGACGCCTACTACCGTTTCATCTTCGTCGGCAAGCACGACGCCGTGCCGCGCTACTACCAGTCGATCCGCGCGATGATGGCGCAGTTCCGCCTGCTCGGCGACCGCTTCGTCTTCACGGGCCCGGTGCCCGACGAGGACCTCGCGGTGTACTACCGGCACGCGGCGGTCTACATCTCACTCAGCGAGCACGAGGGCTTCTGCGCACCGTTGCTCGAGGCGATGGCTGCCGATGTCCCGGTGCTGGCCTATTCGGCCGCGGCGGTCCCCGAGACGCTCGGCGGGGCCGGCGTCCAGTTCGCACCGAAGGACATGGAGCATGCCGCCGAACTGCTCGGCCTCCTGACCTTCGACGACGACCTTCGGGCGTCGGTCATCGCCGGACAGCGCCGGCGCCTGGCCGACTTCGGCGATGCGCGAATCGAGGGTGCGCTCTCGACGCTCCTCGCATACTCTGGTGGCAGCTACCCGTCATGAAACTAGCCTTCGTCATCCAGCGCTATGGCGCCGAAGTTCTCGGCGGCTCCGAGCAGCTCTGTCGACTGGTCGCCGAGCGGCTCTCGACGCAGCACGAGGTCGATGTCCTCACCACCTGCGCGCGCGACTACGTCACCTGGAAGAACGAGTATCCCGAGGGCACCGACCGCGTGCGGGGGGTCAACATCCGGCGCTTCGCATGCACCCGGACGCGCGACACCGAGTCGTTCAACGCGTACTCGGACTGGATCTACAACAACCCGCACACGCGCGCTGACGAGATGGAGTGGCTCAAGCAGCAGGGCCCCTGGTGCCCGGCGCTCATCGAGCACCTCAAGCGCCAGCACCAGCAGTACGACGTCATCATCTTCTTCACGTACCTGTACGCCACCACCGTCCTCGGCCTCGAGGTGAACCCTGGCCGGAGCATCCTGGTGTCGACCGCGCACGACGAGCCGGCGATCTACCTGGACATCTACAAGGACGTCTTCACGAAGCCCGCGGCGATCTTCTACCTCACCGACGCGGAGCGCCAGTTCGTGCAGCAGCAGTTCCCGGACCGTCCACTGCTCGAGGAACTCGTCGGCGTGGGGATCGACATCCCGCAGCAGCAGCCCTATCCGCGGATGCCGGAGCGGACCGAGGACGAGGCGCCCGTCGCCGGCCAGGACGCCGGGGCGGAGCCTGCGGCAGCGGTCGATGAAGCCGCGCCAGACGACGAGCCGTCGGCCCGCGAGTTCCCGTCGCATCTCACGGCCCGGGGCGCCGTCTTCCGTCGGCGGCACCGCATTCACGGCCCCTTCGCCCTGTACGGCGGCCGCATCGATCCGGGCAAGGGGTGCGAGGAACTGCTCGAGTACTTCGGCACCTACGTGAAGGAGGGCGGCGAGGGGACCCTTGCGCTCATGGGCGCCAAGCTCATGTCGCTGCCCGAGGACCCCTCGGTCCGCTTCGCCGGCCTGCTCAGCGAGATCGAGCGCACCCAGGCGCTCGAGGCCGCGACGGTCGTGGTGTGCCCGTCACCCTACGAAAGCCTGTCGCTGCTGGCGCTCGAGGCCATGGCTGTCGGCACCCCGGTACTCGTGAACGCGAGGAGCGAAGTCCTGGTCGAGCACTGCGTCCGCAGCAACGGTGGCCTCTGGTACGCCGACCGCGACGAGTTCGTGGAATGCCTGAAGCTGCTGTTCGCGGACGGGCGGCTGCGGGCGGCGATGGGCCGCAACGGACGGGACTACGTGCGGAAGAACTACCGCTGGGATGTCGTGCTCGGCAAGTACGAGCGCGTGTTCGCCAAGGTCCGCAACGCGCGATAGCCTTCGGTCGCCGGTCGCCGCGCCCGCCCGCTCAGCCCTGATGCTCGGACGACGGATCCGGGCCTCCGCCACCCTGCCGCTTGCGTCGTGGACGGATGTCGTAGCGCTTGATCATCTCGTTCAACGTCGTCGGCTTGATGTGCAGCAGTTCGGCCGCGCGCTTCTGGACGCCGCCCGCCGCCTCGAGCGTCGACTCGATGAGCCGCTTCTCGAAGTCGGTGATGACATCCTTGAACGAGATGCCCTCTGGCGGAACCACGAACTGGGGCATGTGGAAGCTGGGCGCCCGGCGGACGTGATCGGGAATCAGCTCGGTCCCGATGCGCGGCCCGGAGGTCAGCACCACGGCGCGCTCGATCACGTTCTCCAGCTCGCGGACGTTGCCCGGCCAGTCGTACTCGGTCAGCAGGTCGAGCGCATCCGGCGCCAGCTCGAGGCTCTCCTTGCGGTTCTCGTCGCCGTACTTGTTCAGGAAGTGCTGGACGAGCAGCGGGATGTCATCCTTGCGCCCGCGCAGCGGCGGCAGGCTGATCGTGATGACGTGCAGGCGATAGAACAGGTCCTCGCGGAAGCGGCCGTCCTCCATCATCTGCCGCAGGTCGAGGTTCGTGGCGGCGATGATCCGGGCGTCCACCTTCACCGACTCGACGCCGCCAAGCCTGGTGAACTCCCGGTCCTGGTTCACGCGCAGCAGCTTCGACTGCGTGTCGAGCGGCACGTTGCCGATCTCGTCGAAGAACAGGGTGCCGCGGTCGGCCAGGTCGAACAGCCCCTTCTTCGGGTACACCGCGCCGGCAAAGGCGTCGCGCACGTGGCCGAAGAGGGTCGACTCGAGCAGCTCCGGGCTGACGCTGCCCGAGTTCACCGCGACGAACGGCTGCTCGGACCGGGACGAGTTGGCGTGGATGGCGCGGGCCACCAGCTCCTTGCCGGTGCCGCTCTCGCCCTGGATGAGGATGCTCGATCGGCTCGGTGCCGCCTGGATGATCAGGTCGAACACCTGCCGCATCTTCGGGCTGCGCCCGATGATGTTGCCGAACTTGTGGTAGCGCTCCTGGATGTTCTGCCGGAGGTTCCTGTTCTCGTGCACCAGGCGACGCCGCTCCATGGCGTTCCGGATGACGACGAGTACCTCCTCGTTCTTGAAGGGCTTCGTGATGTAGTCGAACGCGCCGCTCTTCATGGCGGAGATCGCGCTCTCGACCGATGCGTAGGCCGTGATGATGATCACGGCCAGGTCCTCGTCGATCCGGCGCAGTTCCTCGAGGGTCTCGATGCCATTGATGCCAGGCATCATGATGTCGACCACGGCCGCGTCGAACGGCAGCGCGCGGGCAAGGTCGAGCCCCTCCTCACCAGACGACGCGAGCTTCACGTCGTAGCCTTCGCGGGTGAGGAGCGCCTCCAGGATTTCGCGCATGATCTCCTCGTCGTCGATGACGAGGATGGTGCCTTTTCGTGTGGTCGCCATGAGGGTCGAAGCGTCCGCCGGTGCTATGTCCGGACCGCGCTGCGGCGGGCCGGCAGGGCCAGGGTGGGCAGGCTGAGCGTGAACCGGGTCCCCTGGCCAACCGCGCTGTCGCAGCGGATCGTGCCGTCGTGCTCGCGGACGATGCCGTAGGAGATGGACAGCCCAAGGCCCGTGCCGCGCCCGATGGCCTTGGTGGTGAAGAACGGATCGTAGATGCGCGCGAGCTGCTCGGGCGGGATACCGGACCCGGTGTCGGCCACCTCCACGAGCGCCGACGTGCCGTCGGTGCGGGTCGAGACCGTGAGCCAGCCGCCCCTCGGCATGGCGTCGCGGGCGTTGAGGAACAGGTTGAGGAACACCTGCTGCAGCTGGTGCTCGATGGCCATCACCAGGAGCGGCTCCTGCGCCAGCTCGCGGCGGACCTTGATCCGGCCGGCTTCGAACTGGTGCTCCAGCAGCGAGTAGACATCGTTGACGACGGCGTTGAGGTCGACCTGCGAACGCTCGCCGCCAGGCGTGCCCGGCCGCGAGAGGGTCAGCAGGCCATTGACGATCTTGGCCGCCCTGAAGGTCTGGCGCTCGATCTTCTCGAGGATCTGGGTGCGCGGATCGGCGGCATCCGCGTTCTCGAGCAGCATCTGGGTGTAGCTCGAGATGCCGGTCAGCGGCGTGTTCACCTCGTGCGCCACGCCCGCCGCCAGCAGGCCGATGGAGGCCATCTTCTCCGAGATCTGCAGCTGTTCCTCGAGCCGCACCCGGTCGGTGACGTTCTCCAGCAGGAGAATGGTGCCGTCCACACTGTCCGACCCGGAGTGCGACTGCAGGGGCACGACCGTGGCGTTCACCAGGAGCCTCGGCGACGAGGAGGACTCATCCTCATCGGCCGACGTCCGACCCTGGAGCGGCACCTTGAACAGCGTGGCTCCCAGCGGGTTCTCGTCGCGCGCGGCCTTCAGCGCCCCGACGAACTCCTCGTCGAACACGTCCTGCAGGCGGCGCCCCACCGCCTCGGCGCGGGTGACCCCGTAGAACGACTCGAGCGCGTGGTTCCAGCGGATGATCTGCTCCTGCTCGTCGAACACCACCAGGCCGTCGTCCAGCGACTCGAGGATGTTCTCGTTGAACTCGCGCATCCGCCCGAGCTCCTCGGCCTTGAGGTGGAGCTGACGGTACAGGCGGCCGTTCTCGATGGCGGTCGCCACCTGCCCGGCGACGGCGGACAGCAGCGCCAGGTCCTCGCTGTTGAAGGGTTCGTCGGACTCCTTCCGGCCCAGGGCGAGGACGGCAATGGCCGCGCCTTCGAAGACGCACGGCACGAAGTAGTAGATGCCATGGTCGCGCCAGAACTCGACCTCCTCGGCGTCGAACCGTGCGGCGGCGATCGGATCGTCCAGTGCGATCGTGTGGTTCGTGTCGAGCCGCGGCACGAATGACGACGACCGACAGAGGTGCGGCACGTCCTGCTGGAAGCCGAAGTCGCCGATCGAACGGAAGTCGCCGAGCCGCTCGTCCGCCAGCATCAGGGCCATCTGGTCGACCACCAGGGTCTCGACCACGCGGGTGACCAGCCGCTGGCTCAGGCGCACGACGTCGAGGTCGGCATTGAGGTCGCGTGCGAAACCGACGAGCGCGCGTCGGTAGTCGTAGCGGTCGCGGTAGAACACGCGGTCGAGCGCGTTCTGCACGGCATCCTTCACCGGCTGCGCGAGCAGCACCACCACGATCGTGGCGAGCGCGGCCACCACCCAGTTGTGCGGATCGCTCTCATCGGCGAACACGAAGCCCACGGACTTCCGCATCGCGAGGTAGAGCAGCCCGCTGGCTCCGAGGAAGGCCGTGTAGGCGAGTCCGCGCTTGATGATGACCTCGACGTCGCGGAGCCGGTACCGCACGATGGCCGACGCGAACGCGAGCGGCACGAGGCCGAGCGGCACCGCCGTGAGCTGCAGTGCCAGCGGGGGGTTCATGCCGAAGGCCCAGGGCAGCGCGTAGAAGAGGGCGTACGGCCCGACGCCCAGCACGGATCCCCAGGCAATCCAGCGAAGCTGGCGCCGGCCCGTCAGCGACGTGATCTCGCCGAAGCCCCGCGCCAGCACGACGATCGCGGCTATGGCGCAGACGAGGAGGTAGACCGGTTCGAGGCGATCGAGCAGGTCGAGGGTGCGCGAGAGCAGGGCGCCGTCCGATGATCCGCGCGACACGGCGGCAATCCGCGCCGCACCGAGGACGAAGGCCGGCAGGTACATCGCCGGCAGGAGGCGCACGAACGGGCGGCGCGACCGGGACCCGCGGTTCCACGGGCGCTCCGGGAAGACCAGCGTGAAGTGCAGGAGGAGCGGCGGCAGCAACGCCATGGCCACGGCGTCGCCCCAGTAGAAGGTCCAGTCCAGCCGGTCGAACGGGCCGTTGAACGAGAACGTGAAGGCACCGAAGAACGCGACACAGAGCCAGAAAAAGTGCAGGGTGGCCTGGTCGCGCGGACGCCGCAGGCGGACCGACGCGCCGACGAGCAGCGTGAACAGCCCGACGCCAGCGAGCACGAAGTACATCGAGGCGGGACGATTGGCCTGCGCAAGCGAGACCTCGAGCGCCTCCTGGCTGCCGATCCGCAGCAGCGTGTACGACAGGCGGGTGCCGGCGATGCCCTGATGCTGGTACTCGACCACGTCGGCCGGCGACTCGACCGGCACACCGTTCACCGCGAGCAGCACGTCGCCCGGACGGACGCCAGAGGCGGCCGCCGGCGAATCGACCGCCACCTCGATGGCGGTCACCCCCTCAGCACGCGCACCCCAGAGAACCCCGTCCTCCACCTCGTGCCACTTCGCGCGCATCGCGATGTTCGCAATCCCGAGCGTCACCAGGACCGCGACGACGGCCACGATGAAGACGGGCCTCACCCAGGCACGCCACGCCGGTTCCGGCACCTCTGGCCGGAAGGGGCCGGACGAGCGGTAGCGCTCGTCGTGAGCCGGGAAGGGAACGGGTGAAATCGCCATCGCGTCAGGAATGGACGGTCTCACCGGTGACTCAACCGACAGACACGTCGCGTATCGTCACATCCTAGGGCTGCAGTGGCGAACGGGGTGTGCACTTTCTGGGCGGAAATTGGCCGAAAACCAATGAACTTCGGAATTTCGGTCAGGCCATCCGATAAATTGGATGACCGGCCGTTGTCCTAGAAGTGCAGGGTGACACCACCGACGATCCGCTTCGGTGGGCGGACGACGAAGAGTTCGTCGTAGAAGGACTGGTCGCAGGCGGCATCGCGGAAGAAGTTACGGACCGCGAGCAGCATCTCCCAACGTGCACTGCTGAAGTTCATGAAGGGAAGTGACTGGCGGATCTGCACGTCGAAACGGCTGTCGATGCCACGCTGGATCCCGCTCGTGGGGGAGACATTGCGGGCGAATCCGTTGCTGAGCCGGTAGATCATCAAGACCCGCGTCGACGTTTCGGGTACGTCGGTCTGGATTCTGGCCGTGACGTCCTGAATCGTCTGTCGTTCGGTCGAGGCGCCCAGCGGCGCGAGCACCATCAGGGTGTCGCGGCCGGCCTGCACGAACTGTCCGCGCGCGACGGAGTACTGCACGGAGCCATGCACGCGGCTGGCGATCACAGCCCGGAACTCGGCGCTGACACCCTGGGTGTCGAGCGTCCCGGCGTTGCCGACCAGGTAGTGACCGATCTTGGCGGCCGGCTGGCCGTGCACCTCCGCGCCGAACACGGTGACGAGCTGGTCGCTGACCCGCTGGCGGAAGGTGCGGACCGCCAGCGTCGACAGGCCGAGGTCGCGTTCCAGGCCGACGCTGGTGGCGAGCGTGCGTTCGGCGGTGAGGCCGGCCCGGGGATTCAGCGACGAGAATGTCCGCTGCGGGGGGAGCCAGATGCCGGCGTCACCCGGGGGCAGGAACTCCTCCGCCCCTGGTGCGAGCGCCTTGCGCGACACCGACCCGGTGATGCGGGTGCGGGCAGCCGGCGTGAGCGTCACCGCGAGCCGCGGGCTGAGCAGCGAGCGGCCGGTCAGGTAGTCGTACCGGGCGTACTCGCCGCCGAAGGCCAGCGTGGTGGACGACGTCACGGCAAAGCTGTCGTACGCGTAGACCGTGCCCACATTGCGGCTGCCGTCAGCCACTTCGCGCAGGGCCAGCGGGTTGCCGCCGTCGTACCGCTGGGTGCTGTAGCTCATGCCCAGGTCGTAGCGATGACGGGCCGGGGCACGCATCGAGTAGGCGCCGCTGACCACCCACGACGAGATGTCGGCCTGCGTGAGGGCGCCGGCCACGTTCCAGTCGGCCCGCTCACCGGCCGGTGCCCCGAGGCGCACGTTGGCGATGTTTCGGGCGACCGTGTCGGTGGAGAAGAGCTGCTGGGGCGAGTCGAACGAGCCGGAGGTGAGCAGGTTGACCTGGCCCGAAATCGGCGCATCGGCAAACAGGCTGACCACGCGGCCGGAGGTGCCGGCCAGCTGCTCGAGAATGGACGCGTCATCGTCCGCGTCCGCATCGGCCTCGGCGAGGAGCACATCAGGGAGCCGCGCGTCCTTCAGGATGCCGCGCCGGCCGTGGCGGATGCGCCAGGCCGTTTCCGTGTGGTTCTCTTCGTCATCGGGCGCGGCCGTGGCCGCTGTCCCGGCAGGCGCGGCAGCAGGTACTGGCGCGGCGGTCTGCGTTCCGAATTCACCGCCGATGCCGGCGGCAAGGATTGGCGTGGCCCGTTCGCGGCGGAGCGCAATGCGCGACGTCGTCCGGGCGCTCGGGCTCACCTCGATGACCTGCGCCCGGGGTGCGACGAACCCCGGCAGGTGTGCCCGGAGCAGGTAGGGGCCCGGCACGAGCGTGCCGAACTCGAAACGACCGTCGGCGTCGGTGACCGCCAGCGTCGTGACGGCGCCGAGAGCGGAGACCACCACATGCTGCACCGGCGTGCCGCGCTCGTCCAGCACGACTCCGGCGATTCCGCCGGACGCGGCGGCGGAGGCCGGGCGTACAGCCGGCGAGGCGGCCGGTCGCGGAGTCCCCTGTGCGAGGGCTCCCGTAGCCGTTCCCACAACCAAGAGGCTGCCGACAGCCGCCGACGCCAGAACGCTGGTTGCTCCTGCCATGTGTCCAGAACCGCGGCACGCCCGGGGCGTCCGCCGATCTTCGTTTACGAACCGGTGACCGTGAACTTCACGTCGCGCGTGATCGACCTGGTCGCGAGCTTGTCGGTGATCTTGATTTCCATCCGGTAGTCGCCCTCGGGGAACGACGCCAGCGGGATGGTCTGGCCGTTGGTCATGCCGCTGGCCACGTCGAAGCCGGGCTGCAGCGTCTGGGCATTCAGGGCCTGCGGGTTGGTCTTGTTGAAGAACTTCTCGGACCCATTGGCCACGTTGTAGAAGTTGTACTCCACCACGACGTCCGGGGCGTTCGAGGCGTCCACGCGAGCGTTATAGATCAACAGGAAGACCGTCAGCTCGTTCTTCTTGGCGAACCGGGTGCCAGCGGCCGGCTCGATTTCCATGTTGCCCAGGGCGTACGGACGCTCCTCCTGCTGCAACGGCGTGAGGGGCGCGGGCAGCGGATCGATGCGCTCGGCCACGATCACGGAACTGGTGGTCAGCTCGCCGTTCCAGAGGTCCGGCACAGAAATGGCCTGCCGGAGGACGCCGGCCCTGGCGGGACCGTCGCTCTTCTTCTTCGGCTCGGGCTCCTTGGCCACAACGTAGAGGTCGTAGTCGCCCGGGGGCACGACGAACGAGCGGCTCAGCTTCAGCGTGCCGCCCGGCTCCACGTCGACCACATGGAAATTCTCGAATGCGTAGAGCGGGGCCCGCTCGTCCTTCTTCGCCTTCGGGTCCGGAGGAGGTGCGGTCTTCGAGACCACCCGCCAATAGAGACCGATCGTCCGGCCGGTGAGCCTGGACGGGTCGAGGGCGATTGTGAACGGTACGTATTCCTTGTTGCCCTGGGCCTTGAGAAGATCGCTGCCGACCCAGGCGAGTGCCAGGTCGTTGGCCGGCGGCTGCGGCGCGGCCAGAAGGGTGGTGATGACCTGCAGCTCCTTCTTCTCGTCGTTGCTCAGCTTGCGGGCCTGTTCGGCGGGCTGCGCAGACACGAGGGACGCGAGCAGGAGCGCGGCGGACGCGAGGGCGAGAACAGGTCGCCGTATCACCATCGAACACTTCACTCCACGAAGGGCACCACCGCCGGCTCCCTTCGGCAGCCACGCCGGCGAGCCCCCCTCTCGGGCTGGCACGCCGGCATGGTCCGGAATCGGACGGAACCTGAGGCTACGGCGCAACCGAGAACGAGAGCGACTCGGTCAGGGTCTTGTTCGAGCCCTTGTCGGTCAGCTTCATCTCGAGGCGGTACTTGCCGGGCTCGAAGTCGGTCAACGGCACGCGGTCGGGAATCCCCTGGCGGGCAGGATCGATCTCGGCGGCGGCCCAGCGCTTGAACGGCTCGGTTGCCCCGTCCTTGTAGGCGACGTACTCGACGCTCACGCGACCGGTCGCGTTGAACACCATGCCGTTGACGCGCAACCCCTCGGCCTTGGTCAGCGTGGGGTTGTCCAGCGGGAGGCTCTCCTCCTCCGGCGTGCCGTACGGGTGCTCCATGATGTCGGCGAGCGGGGTTTCGTACTTGCGGGCGCGGAACAGGTAGAGGCCGGAGACCATGAAGTTGCCGCCCGTCAGCGCAGGCACCTCGACCGTGTGGCGAAGCACCGACACCGGCGCCTTGCTGGCCTTGCCCTCCACGAGTTCATGCGCGCCGATGATCACCTCGAACTTGCCGGCGGGCGCGAGGATCAGCCGACCGAGGAACGGCGGCTGCCCTTCCAGCGTCGCACTGCTGAAGCTCTCGAAGACCGGGGCGAGCTTCTTGTCCTTCGGATCGAACCCCTCCGGGAACACGCGCCAGATCATGAAGATCTTGCCCGACGGCGCCTTCGCGGGGTCCAGCGTCAGGCCGAAGGCCATGATGTTCTTGTCGGCCTGGGCCTGGAGGGCGTCGGCCCGCACGAAGGTCAGCCCGAGGTCGTTGGTCACCGGCTTGCCCTGCTGGGCATCGCCGAGCGCCTTGGTGACAGCCTTCGCCTCCCGCTCTTCGTCCTTGGTAAGCGGGCGCGGCTGCGCGGCCACGGACGACGCGGTCGCCGCGACGAGAAGGAAAGCTGCGGAAGCGAGGGCGAGTGCACGTCGCCGAATCACCATATTCGGTCTTCTCCAATAAGAAATCGGTAACACGAAAACAGCCAATCATAGGGGGGCGGCCGAAGCCAAGTCAAACAACGACCCGGCAGTATTTCGCGCCAACCGCCCCTGGTTTGCTTATGCTATAGACGTTCCCGCCTACGGCCCCGCGATGACACGCATCGACGCCAGCCCTGCAGCAATTGCGACCCCGGCCCGACCGGGATGCGGCCCGTGCGCGCCGTTCCGGGGTATCCCGACGGGTGCCCCCACCCGGAGGAGCTGAACCATGCCCGCGCTGCTCGACGAGTGCCTGGTCATCGTGCTGGCCGGCGGAGCCGGCGAACGCCTCTCTCCGCTGACGAAGGACCGCGCGAAGCCGGCAGTCTACTTCGGTGGTCCCTACCGCATCATCGACTTCGCCCTGAGCAACTGCATCAACTCCGGGCTCCGGCGGATCTTCATCGCCACCCAGTACAAGTCGCTCTCCCTGAACCGGCACATCCGCATGGGCTGGAGCATCGTCTCGGAGGAACTCGGTGAGTTCATCGAGATCCTGCCGCCCCAGAAGCGCGTGGGCGAGCACTGGTACCAGGGCACGGCCGACGCGGTTTACCAGAACCTCTACTCGATCATCCGCGAGAACCCGCGTTACCTCATCGTGCTCTCGGGTGACCATGTCTACAAGATGGACTACGCCCGCATGCTGCGCTCCCACCAGGAGCGTGGCGCGGCCGTGACGCTGGCCGCCATCGAGGTGCCGCTGCACGAGGCCACGCAGTTCGGCGTGGTCGCCATCGACGAGCAGGAGCGGATCACCGGCTTCCAGGAGAAGCCGAAGCAGCCGATCCCCATCCCGGGTTCCCCTGACGTCGCCCTCGCATCGATGGGTGTCTACATCTTCGACACCGACGTGCTGATCCAGGCACTCGAGGCGGACGCCAGCCGGCCCACGAACCACGACTTCGGGAAGGACATCATCCCCGCGCTGATTCACAGCGCCCCGGTGTACGCCTACAGCTTCTACGACGAGAACAAGAAGGCCTCGAAGTACTGGCGCGATGTCGGCACGCTCGATGCCTACTTCGAAGCCAACATGGACCTCTGCCAGGTCAACCCGGAGTTCAACCTGTACGACCCGGAGTGGCCCCTGCGGACCTACCAGCCCCAGGCACCACCCGCGAAGTTCGTGTTCGCGGAAACCGGCCGCCGCTGTGGCCAGGCCCTCGACTCCATCGTCTCGCCGGGCTGCATCGTGTCGGGCAGCAGCATCTACGGCAGCGTGCTCTGCCCCAACGTGCGGGTCCACAGCTTCTGCCACATCGAGCAATCCATCCTGATGCCGGGCGTGCGCGTGGGGCGCCACGCGCGCATCAGGCGCGCAATCATCGACCGCGATCTGCTGATCCCGCGTGGCGCGCTGATCGGCTACAACCTCGAAGAAGACCGCCGGCGGCACACCGTCACCGAGAACGGTGTGGTGGTCGTCACCGCCGACGACGAACCATTCATTGCCCCGCTCAGCGACGAGGCCCTGCGTTACGAGGCCGAGGCCGACCGGCGTGGTGGAGGAGCCTGAACCGTGAAGATTACCCGAGTGCATGGCCGCGAAATCCTGGATTCCCGCGGCAATCCGACCGTCGAAGTGGACGTGACCCTCGAGGGCGGCGTCATGGGCCGGGCCGCCGTGCCGTCCGGCGCATCGACCGGCGAACGCGAGGCGCTCGAGCTGCGCGATGGTGACAAGGCGCGCTACCTGGGCAAGGGCGTGCGGAAGGCGGTCGCGAACATCAACGGCGAGCTCGCCAGGGCGCTCGAGGGGCAGGCCTTCGACCAGCGCTCGCTCGACACCGCGATGATCGCCCTGGACGGCACCGCGACGAAGTCGCGGCTCGGCGCCAACGCCCTGCTCGGCGTCTCGATGGCCGCGCTCAAGGCGGAGGCGCTTGCACGGCAGCTGGCGCTCTACCAGCACGTCGGCGCGCTCTATGGCACGACGGCGTACACGCTCCCGGTCCCGATGATGAACATCCTGAACGGCGGCGCACACGCGGACTCGAGCGTCGACTTCCAGGAGTTCATGGTGATGCCGGTGGGCGCACCGTCGTTCGCCGAGGCCCTCCGGACCGGGGCGGAGATCTTCCACGCCCTTCGGGGCATCCTGAAGGGGCGCGGCCAGAGCACGGGCGTGGGCGACGAGGGCGGCTTCGCGCCGAACCTCAAGTCGAACCGCGAGGCGGTCGAGGTGGTACTCGAGGCGATTGGCAAGGTCGGACTCAAGGCCGGCGACGACGTGTTCATCGCACTCGACGTCGCCTCCAGTGAACTCTGGGCTGGTGGCGGGCGTTACGTGTTCAAGAAGTCGGGCGAAGCGGAGCGCACCTCGGCGCAGATGGTCGACCTCTACGCCGACTGGATCCGTCAGTACCCGATCATCTCCATCGAGGACGGACTCGCGGAGGGCGACTGGGAAGGCTGGCAGCTCATCACCAAGGAGCTCGGCAGCAAGGTGCAGCTCGTCGGCGACGACGTGTTCGTGACCAACCCCGAGATCCTCAGGCGCGGCATCGCCGAGAAGGTGGCCAACGGCCTGCTCGTGAAGCTGAACCAGATCGGCACGGTCACCGAAACCCTCGACGCCGTCCGCATGGCGACCGACGCCGGCTACGCGACCATCATGTCGCACCGCTCGGGTGAAACCGAGGACGCGACGATCGCCGACATGGCGGTCGGCACCGCTGCCGGCCAGATCAAGACCGGCTCGGCCAGCCGCACGGACCGCACCGCGAAGTACAACCAGCTGCTCCGCATCGAGGAAGAACTGGGGACGGCGGCGAAGTACGCCGGCCGCGCCGCGATCAAGGCGCTCTCCGGCCGCTGAGCCTCACGTCCGCGAGGAACTATGTACAAGCTCGTCCTGCTCCGCCACGGCGAGAGCACCTGGAACAGGGAAAACCGATTCACCGGCTGGACCGACGTCGACCTCTCCGACAAGGGGCGCGAGGAAGCCGCCGAGGCGGGCCGCCTCCTCAAGGAAGGCGGCTATGTGTTCGACCAGGCCTACGTCTCGGTGCTCAAGCGCGCCATCCGGACGCTCTGGATCGCACTCGATCAGCTCGATCAGATGTGGATCCCGGTCGAGAAGAGCTGGCGCCTCAACGAGCGCCACTACGGCGGTCTCCAGGGGCTCAACAAGGCGGAAACCGCCGCGAAGCACGGCGACGCACAGGTGCTCGTCTGGCGGCGCAGCTACGACATCCCGCCACCCCCGCTCACCGTGGACGACGAACGCCACCCGTCGCGCGACCCCCGCTACGCAGGCCTCGAGCCCGAGGAACTGCCGCTCACCGAGTCGCTGAAGGAGACGGTGGCGCGCTTCCTGCCCTACTGGCACGGCACGATCGCGCCGGCCATCACGTCCGGCAAGAGGGTCCTCGTCGCCGCCCACGGCAACAGCCTGCGGGCACTCGTGAAGTACCTCGACAACGTCTCGGAAGCCGACATCGTCGAGCTGAACATCCCCACCGGCATTCCGCTGGTGTACGAACTCGACGCCGACCTCAAGCCGATCCGGCACTACTACCTCGGAGATGCCGCAGCCGCTGCGGCGGCCGCCGAACGCGTGGCCAGGCAGGCGTCGCAGAAGTAGTCGGCGCCACGACCGCGCCAGCCACCTCACCACGGAGCCCACACGGCCCCGTGGTGACGGGCTCCCCTTCCCGCCCTTCCCCAACGACAACGGTACCGTCCTTGCCCATGCACCGGCCGGAGGTGTGCCCACCTTCGGATTCCGGGCACTTTCGCCTCTGTCACCTCGCCAGCGCTGATGTCCTGGCGATCGACACACGTGGGGAGCGATGGAGAATCTGCAACCTGGGATTGGCGATTGCGTGCGCGTGCGCCGGCACGCCTGGGTGATCCAGGACGTGACGCCGTACGGCGCCTGCCGGCTGCTCACGCTCGCGGGTCACGACAGCGTCGGGCATCCGCGCACGTCGCACGTGCTCCACCCATTCGACGATGTGGAGCCCTTGAGAACGGAGCGGCACGCGCGATCGGTGAGCTTCGCGGCCTGGCGCACCGCATGTGCTGAATTGATCACGCGTGCGGTCTCACCGGCGCAACTGGGTGCCGCCGCACACGCCCGCATCGACCTGTTGCCATTCCAGCTGGAACCGGCGCTGGCCCTTGTCACCGGCCGGGGATCGCGCGTGCTCATCGCCGACGACGTCGGCCTGGGCAAGACGGTGCAGGCCCTGCTCTGTGCCGCCGAACTCCGGGCACGAGGGGCTGGCCGCCGGCTGCTGATCGTCTGTCCCGCAGGACTGCGCGATCAATGGGCCGAAGAGGCACGTGCTCGCATCTCCCTCTCACTGACCGTGGTCGATCAGGCGGCACTCGCCGGCCTTTCTGCCGCAGTGCCCGCCGACGTGAATCCATGGCTGCTGGTGCAGGCGGCCGTCGTCTCGTCCGACTTCGTCAAGCGTCCCGAAGTGCTGCCCCCGGTAGCCGCCGCCGGCTGGGATGTCGTCATCGTCGACGAGGCGCACGGCGCGTCCGGCGACTCCGAGCGACACCAGGCGCTCGCAACGCTCACGAGCCGTGCAGCGTTCGTGGTGCTGCTGACCGCCACGCCGCACAGCGGCGACGAGGCCGCCTTCTCGAAGCTGTTCCGCCTCGGGGCACAGCAGGACGACCTGCTCGTCTTCCGCCGTTCACGCCACGAGGTCAGGACCGATGCGGGGAGGCGGGTCCATACGCTGGCCGTGGCGCCGAGCGCCGAGGAACGGCGGATGCACGCGGCGCTCGCGACGTTCACGCGGGCGGTGCGGCGCGCACGGGCCGAGCTGGTGGCGCCGCTCTGGCTCCTGCTGTCGCTGCTGCACAAGCGCGCGCTGTCGAGCCCGTTCGCCCTGGCCGTGTCGGCCGAGCGCCGCCTCCAGTGCCTGGGCAGGCACCCGGGTTCCGTCGACGCGCAACTGCTGCTTCCCCTGGAGGATTCCGGCGGCGAGTTCGACGGGGCGGACGCCGCCCCGATGTGGAGCATGCCGGCCCTGGACGACGCGGCGCGTGAGGAACACCTGCTGCGTGACGTCCTCGACGCCGCACGCCTGGCCGTGCCGCACGACTCCAAGCTGGCCCGCCTGCGCCGCCTGCTCGAGCGCCTTCGCGAGCCCGCGATCGTGTTCACCGAGTATCGCGACACGCTCGAACACGTGTGGGCGAAGGTCGCAACACACGCGGCAGTCATCCACGGAGGGATGCGCCGCGAGGAGCGCGGTGCCGCGCTCGGGACGTTCCACGAGACGGGCCTGCTCCTCGCGACGGACGCCGCCGGCGAGGGCCTGAACCTGCAGCGCGAGTGCCGTACGGTCGTCAACCTGGAACTGCCCTGGAACCCGATGCGCCTCGAACAGCGGATTGGACGCGTGGATCGCATCGGTCAGTCGCGCCGGGTCCACGTCATCCACCTGGTGGCTCGCGGTACGGGAGAGCAGCACCTCGAGCGGCGGCTCTCGGCGCGCGTCTCGCGCGCCAGGGCACGGATCGACACTCCCGACCCGTTCCGCGGACGGCCGGCGTGGACCGAGGACACGTCTGCGCATGTGATCGTGCTTCGCCACCGTCCGGTGCTGCCCATGCAGGCGAACGCCGCCGTGCCGGTCCCCCTGGTCCGCCTCGCGGAGGAGGGCACAAGGGAGGCGGCGCGCCTCGCAGCCCTGCGCCAGCTTGCCGCCCGAACCGCGTCCGTGGAGCGAGGAACCAGTGCATCCCTCATCCTCGCCGCGCGCACCCGTCGTCGCCGCCTGCGACAACTGCTCGGGCAGCGCGTGCTGTATGTAGTGCGACACCGGATCGTCGACGCCGCAGGACGCACCATCGCGGAACGGATCGAGCCCCTATTGGCGCCGATCGCGTCGCCGCCGGACGCGGTGCTGCGTGCCGCCGAACAGCTCGGCGCGGAGAGCCGGACACGCTGGGCAGCGGAGGTGCTCTCGGTTCACGACCGGTTCGCCGCCATGCGGCTCCGGCGCGCGCGTGCCGTCGCCTCGGAGGGGCATCGTACCGAGCGGGAACACCAGCCGGGCCTCTTCGACCGGCGGGCAGACCGGGCACGGCGCGACCGATCCGACGAACGTCGCTCGCACGACGAGGTGGCTGCGCATCGCCTGGCGTGCGCAGAGGCCGCGGCCGGCACGCGGAGACTCGATCCGGCAGTCGAGTTGATCCTCACCTGCGGGCGATGAGCGCGCCTGAGACGGTGCCCGGGTACCGCGGGCATCTGCTGACGCGCAGCTTCGTCCAGGCCAGAGCCTCCGGACTGACGCAGCTCGCGTCGGCCGCGCCGCTGCAGCGCGCGCTTCGCGCGTGGTGGACCGGCGCCAGCCAGCTTGGTCCCGCCTCGGCGGTCAGGGCACTGGTGGAGGTGGCGGTGCATCCGCTTGTGGCCCTGCTCGGTATGCGGGTCGGCAGCAACACCACGCTCGTAGGGGACGCCGCCTGCTTGCGGGGCCACGCGGGCAACACGCGGGTCATCTGGCTGGTCACGCCGTGGGGCGCCAGCATGGACGGCTACTGGCGACGCGCCGTCGGTGAGGCGCACCAGGCCGACGCCGCGTGGTGCCTCATCTTCAACGGACGCCAGCTCCGGCTGCTCCACGCCTCGGGCCTGCACCCGGGACGGCACGCGCAGATCGACGTGGAGGTGGCCGCGGACGAGCTGCTTGCGGCGTCCACACTGGCACTGATCTTCAGCGCCGACGCGCTTGGCATCGGCACGGACGGACGATCGCCCCTCGAGACACTCATCGCCGAGAGCGATCGGCACGGCACCGCGGTGTGCCGTTCACTGCGCGACGGCGTGCTCGAGGCGTCCACCGAGGTGCTCCGCGCCCTGGCCACTCGCGAGCGGCGGATGCCACCCCCGGCGATCTTCGAACAGGCGCTCACAATCGTCTATCGACTGCTGTTCCTCTTGTTCGCCGAGGCACGCGGGCTGGTGCCGTCGTGGCACCCGGTCTACCGGGAGAGTTACAGCCTCGATGGCCTGTGCGATGCCGCGCTCGAGAAGGAGACAGTCGGCCTCTGGGACGCGCTGCGTGCCGTGGCGCGCCTGGCGCACGCCGGGTGTCGCGCCGGCGACCTGACGGTCACGGCGTTCAACGGGCGGCTCTTCTCGCCATCGCGCACACCACTGGCCGAACGCCACGATCTCGACGATGCGGCGGCCGGTCGTGCACTCGTGGTGCTGTCGACGCGTCGGTCGGACGACGGACGCGGTCGGGAACGCATCTCCTACGCAGACCTGGGGGTTGAGCAGCTCGGGGCGGTCTACGAGGCGCTGCTCGACTACGAACCGCACGTCGAGCGCGGACCGTCCAGGCGGGTCCGGCAGGTCGAACTGCGGCCGGGTTCAGGTGTCCGCAAGGCCACAGGCACGTTCTACACCCCGCAACCACTGGTCAGCTACCTGGTGCGAGACACGCTGGCGCCGCTCACGCGCAACGCCTCGCCGGACGCGATCCTGGCGCTGCGCGTCCTCGATCCGTCGATGGGCAGCGGGGCGTTCCTCGTCGGCGCATGCCGCTTCCTGGCTGCGGCATACGAGCGGGCCTGCGTGGAGGCCGGACGCTTTCATGCGACCGACATCGGACCGGCCGAGCGGGCCGCCATGCGCCGCCTGGTCGCGGAGCGCTGTCTGTTCGGCGTCGACGTGAATCCGACGGCGGTCCAGCTCGCGCGGCTGTCGATCTGGCTGACGACGCTCGCGGCCGAGCGGCCGCTGACGTTCCTCGATCACCACCTGCGCAGCGGCGACAGCCTGGCGGGCGCGTGGCTCTCGCACCTGCGGACACCACCAAGGCGGAAGGCGACCGCCGGGGCCCTGCCGCTGTTCGACGAAGCAGCGGCTGACGCGCTGCAGGGGATCCTGCCGGTGCGCTTCAGGCTGGCGTCAGGCCCCAACGACACGGCCGCGCAGGTGCGGGAGAAGGAGCGCGCACTCGCGGCGCTCGTCGCGCCAGAATCCCCGCTGGCGCGGTGGTCGACCATCGCAGACCTATGGTGCGGTGCGTGGCTGGCCTCGCCACCGCTGCCGCCGGCCGCATTCGCCGACCTGTCCGAGGTCGTGCTCGGCGGTCGCTCGGCACTGCCGGGCAGCACCGCCCGGTCGCTCCTGGCCAGCACACGAACCGAAGGCCGCGGTCGCCGCCTCTTTCACTGGGAGCTCGAGTTCCCGGAGGTGTTCTTCGACGAGCGCGGCGCACGACGGCCGGACGCGGGCTTCGATGCCGTCCTGGGGAACCCTCCCTGGGACATGATCAGGGCCGACGGGAAGGCCGACCGTGCGGCGCAGCGCACGGGCACCGCGGCACTCGTCAGGTTCGCCAGGGAGTCTGGCACGTACGGCGTGAAGCCAGACGGCCAGGTCAATCGCTACCAGCTCTTCGTGGAACGGGCGGTGGCGTTGTCGCGCCCGGGTGGGCGCATCGGCCTGGTGCTGCCCTCGGGCGTGCTGTCGGACAGCGGCAGTGCCGGTCTTCGCCGGTTCGTCTTCAGCCGCTGTGCCGTCGATCGACTCGTCGGTTTCGACAACCGGCGCGGTACATTCCCCATCCACCGCGGCGTCCGGTTCGTGCTGCTCTCCGCGGTCGCCGGCCAGACCACCCGGGAGACGTGGTGCCGCTTTGGCGAGACCGGCACGACACAACTCGAAGGCGCCGCGACGGACGAAGGACCGGTGCCCGGATGGTTTCCGATCCGCCTCACACCGGAGCTGCTCGAACGGATCTCCGGCGCGGACCGGTCCGTGCCGGACCTGCGCAGCCCACGCGACCTCGCCATCCTGGAGCGGGCCCACGCACGCTTCCCGCGCCTGGGCGACGCATGCGGGTGGCACGCGCGCTTCGGCCGCGAGCTGAACGTGACGGAGGACCGATCGCTCCTCGGCACCGGGCGCGGGACCGTGCCGGTGCTGGAAGGCAAGTCCATCGAACCGTTCCGGGCACGTCCGGAGATTGCCCGATGGCGGATCGACCCGTCGGATGCGGACCGGCGGCTGGGTAGCCGGTGGCACGCCGGGCGGCTCGCCTATCGCGACGTGGCCAGTGCCGGGAACAGGCAGACACTCATTGCGGCCATACTGCCGGCGCGCTCGGTGTCGACCCACACGCTGTTCTGCCTCAGGAACGCGTGGCCGGTCGCATCACAACACCTGCTGTGTGCCCTGTTCAACAGTCTGGTCGTCAACTTCCTGGTCCGGATGCGCGTGTCGGTCCACGTCACCACCGCCCTCGTCGAACAGCTGCCGATCCCCACGGAAGACGACCTGGGCCCATGGGCCCGCGAGCTCTCGACCCACGCCGTCGCCCTGCAGCAGAGCCCCAACTCTGCCCGTCTCGCGCGAGTGAATGCAATCGTGGCGCATGTCTACCAGCTGTCCGCCGGAGAGCTGACCCATGTACTGTCGACCTTCCCGCTCGTACCGGCCGACGAACGGCAGGCCACGGTCGAGGCGTACCGGCGGCTCTGAGACAGGTGCGGCGCAGCGCCGCGCAGGCGGCTGGTCGCACGCCCCCCGCCACCCCGAACGGCGACGGTGATGCGCGGCACGATCACAGCCGCCGGTGGAACACGAGCGCGGCCACCACGCCGGCAAGGAGTTCCACCAGGACGATCGCGGTGAGCACGGTGAAGGTCCAGTCCCGACGTCGTCCGTACTCGACCACCGAGGCCGCTACGCGTGCCACTGGCGTGGCGAGCAGGAGCACGAGCCCAGCCGTGAGCAGCCAGGCGGCACCGGTGGATGCACGCGACATGAGGGACCAGAGCAGACCTGCAGCGAGCAGCGCCGTGCTCGCCTTCGCGCCAATGTCCAGGATGAGGCCGAGGCGCGCCTCGATCTCGACGTCGGCCTGCTCGCGCGCCCGATCCGCCTGAGGGTCGTGGGTCATGCGAGGCTCCGGTACAGCATCAGCAGCGACACCGCGAACAGCACGGTGGCCAGCAGCAACTTGAGGGAACGCGCCGTGGCATGCCGCCCTGCCATCATGCCGAGCGACGACCCGCCCTGCACGCCCAGCACCGCAGCTGCAGCCAGCACGGGCACCAGCTGACCGCTGCCGTAGTAGATGATCGCGCCGGCGGCGGCGGTCACGCCGATCATGAAGGCGCTCGTGGACGCCGCGGCCCGCAGGGGCACGCCGCACCAGGTGTTCAGCACCGGCACCTTGATCACGCCGCCGCCGAGTCCGAGGAGCGACGACACGTTGCCGGCGACGAAGGAGGCCACCAGCGCGAGTGGCAGGCGCTTCACCCGGTAGGTCACGATCCCTCCACTCTCGGCCTCGAGGTAGCGACCGCCGAGGGGGCCCGGGTCATGCTCGCCGGGCAGGACGTTGCGCGTGCTCAGGCGGCTCAGCGTGGAGGCGCCGACGGCGAAGGTGACCGCCGCGAAGATCCGTTCGAGGGTGTGCTGTTCCAGGTACTGCGCCGTGATACCGCCGAGCAGGCTGCCGGCCGCGGTCGCCACCTCGAGCACCATGCCGAGGCGGAAGTTGATCTGCTGCGAGCCAGAGCGGCGGGCCGACACCGCGCTCGACGTGCCGATGACCGTGGTCAGGCTGATCGCCGCGGCAACGCCGATCGGCCAGCCCATCACGATCGTGAGGAACGGCACGAGGAAGATGCCGCCGCCGATGCCGAGCGTCGCCCCGAGTCCGCCGGCCACCGCACCGGCCAGCAGCACGACTCCGACGACGAAAGGGGTCACGACCGGCATGCACTCCCACGATACCCGATGCGTCGACCCGGCTGGCGGGTGGTGGCTGTTGTACAGTGGCCCTTTCCCCGTTGGAGGCCTGGCCGATGAGCGCGCCGCGGTTCACCCCGAAAGCCCTGTCGTTCCTTCGCTCGCTGAAGCGCAACAACGATCGCGAGTGGTTCCGGGAGCGGAAGGATCAGTACGAGGAGCACCTGAAGGTGCCGATGACGGCGCTCATCGAGCAGCTCGCGATCGACTTCGGCGACTTCGCGCCAGAGCTGGTTGCCAGCCCGAACTGCATCTACCGGATTTATCGCGACACCAGGTTCTCCGACGACAAGACACCGCTGAAGACGAACATCGCGGCAAGCTTCCCCTGGCGTGGACTCCCCCGTCATCAGGGAGCGGGCCTGTACATCGAGGTTGCGCCCGGCTGGGTCTGGGTCGGTGGCGGCATGTACGCCCCGGAGACCTCGCAACTGGCGGCCGTCCGCGAACACATCGCCGCCAACCACAAGCGTCTCCGCGCCATCGTCGAGTCGCCGGGGTTCAGGAAGACTGTGGGTGCGCTGGCGGGCGAGAAGCTGCAGCGCGTGCCGCGCGGCTTCGACAGGGAGCACCCGGCGGCCGAGTACCTGCGTCATCGCCAGTTCCTGGCGGCGAAGGAGTTTCCGCCGGAGTTTGCCTGCGACCCGAAGTTCTACGCGGGCGTCCTCGGTGTCTTCAGGCAGGTGGCGCCGCTGGTGCGCTTCCTCAACGAGCCGCTCGCGGGCTGACGAGCCGGGCCTCTCGAGGGACGCACGCGTTCACCGCGGTTCCACCCAGCAGCCGAGGTATCGCAGGTCCTTGTTGCCCGGTTCCTGCTGCGAGGGCCTGAACCCGCCATTCGCCTGCACGCGCAGGGTCGATACCCGGCTCCCGGCCCGGCGTGGCACGCGCAGTTCGCGCTCCTCGCCGGGGCCGAGCCTCAGCTCCTGCGACCACGCATCGAGTTCCAGGCGGACGACGTTCTGCACGGGTGCATTGCGGATGAACAGCCGCAACTCCGGCGCATCGGCGGCGACGATGGCGGTGGTCGTTCGGCTGCCGGCCACCCAGAAGCCGGATGGCTCCGGATAGGCGTGGTCGTCCAGGAAGAACAGGTCCCCCCCGACGTAACGTGCGGCTCGCCGGGCTGTCAGGTGAGCCTCCGGGCCGTCCCAGGGCTCGACCGGCTCCAGCCGCGCCGTCGACACGCCCCGTACGGCGGTCGGATCCGCCTCGACCACGACCGTGCGTACCGCCACGGGGAGTGCCACCTCGGGCCCCTGCATGCCCAGCGCGGAGGGAGAGGTGGCGACCGTGGCGAACGGCAGGCCGGTGTCGCCAAGGCGCAGCGTGAGCGCCCCACGCTGTGACCCGGGCGGGTCGACCAGCAGGCGATACCTGCCGGCCGGCACCCTCTGTGCGCTCAGCACGTGGCTTGGCCTGGCGCGCGGGCGTTGCTCGTCCGACCGCACGCTCAGGTGGGAGCGGAGGTCCGCGGCGGGCATCGTGCGGAACGTGGTGAAGTTCCAGGCGCGCGGCCCGGCAGGCGTGAGTGCACGCAGCAGCCCGACTTCGGATCGCGCCGTCGTGACTGGCGATGTGCCGTCGACGCGCCAGGCCAGTGTTGCGGCCAGCACGGGGACCAGGGCCAGCAGCCCGATTGCAAGCCACGGTGCCGCGCGGCGGCGTCGAGGGTCCTCGTTCGATAGCAGAAACTCCAGCCCGAGCCAGGCCAGCGCTCCGGCTGCTCCCCATGCGGCAGCCTTCATCAGCGCGGCAGCGGTCGTGCCGCTGAACAGGCTTGGCAGCGCCCGCGCCAGTGCCACGTCGTCCTGTGCCCACTCGGCCCAGAGCGAAATGCCGTCCCTGAAGTTGATGAGCAGGCGCCCGTCGTCCGGAAACCACATCAGGGCGGCCAGGTAGGCGCTGAGCGCGAGGGTCGATGCCGCGAACGCACGCGTGGCGTGCCGGGCGTCCGACCACCACCTGGCTGCTGCGATGGTCACCACAGGCACGAGCGGCGTCAGCAGGCGGGCCGGGGCGCTCGCGCCACCCCACCAGTGCTGGTACATCGCCACGCTCACGGCATAGGGCACCGCGAGCGCCAGCACCTCGAGCCCGTACCGACGCCGGCGCAGCGCGGCCCACGCGAGTCCGCACAGCACGACCCCGTAGATCGGCGCATTCGGAAGCAGCCCGAACTGCTGGTCGACGAGCACACCCGGTAGCCCGCGGGCCATGTTCGACAGGCTCGACTGCGTCAGCGGTCCGTAGGGCGCCGCCGGGTTCGGCGTGCCGTACACCATCCAGAAGAATGCGAACCACGCGGCTGCGCTCAGGGCAGGCAGCGTGGCACACGCCACCAGCGCCCGGCGACCGGGCATGCGCAGGACCAGCAGGATCGCGGCGACCGCGGCAAGTGACGCGAGGCGCGTCTGCAGCCACGGTAGGATGGCCAGCGCGGCGCCTGCCGCCCACCAGACGACGACACCATCACGCCAGGGATGGGCACAACCGCGGCGGTCCGAGAGGAACACGGGCAGCAGCCCCACCAGCAGGCAGGTCGCGGCGAACCCGTCCGGGAACACCTCGGTCGCAAGGAAGAAGAACGGCGCGGTCAGGGCGCAGAGCGCCCAGGCGAACCAGGCAGCCGCCGCGTCGTCCGTGATCAGCTTGGCGAGCCACCACACGAGGCCGGTGGTGGCCGCAGCAATGAGTCCCAGGAACGCCACCACGCCGGGATAGCCGAGCAGCCACATGGCAGGGGCGATCACCGCCGGCAGACCCGGTGCGTGGATCGAATAGATCTGCCGGTTCACGCCCCGGCGCAGGTAGTCCGGCTGCGCGGCATGCAGCGAGTACTCGAGGTAATCGCCACGCGCGTGGTTGTTCTCGATCTGGATGTCGCCGTCCCGGACAAGGCTCTGCGCCAGGATCAGGTAGTGCGGCGAGTCGCCGTCGGGCAGCACCGGTGCCAGCCCGCGGGCGCTGGCACCGAAGAGCACCAGAGCCGCACACGAGGCCACCAGGGGAGCCCGTCGGTCGCTGGTCAACCAGGCGGTCTGCAGCCGCGACCCCCGCGAGTGGACCACCGCACCAGCCACCAGCACCCACACCACGCCCGAGAGCGGACCGGTGAGCAGGAAGGCAGCCGCCGGCAGCGGCAGGGGCACCCACGGCAGGACGAGCAGCGCCGATCCGAACAGGGGCGAGGCATCGGCCGGCGACAGGCGTGCCACCCGTGCCGCCAGGAAGAAGGCCGCGATGAGCAGCGGCATCCACCACAGGGGCGCCGGCAGGCCGACCCGCGTCAGCGTGCCACCCGAACCCAGGAACCCGATTGTGCCGAGTGAACACCATGCAGCCAGGCCGGCGCAGGCGGACGCGAGAGCCACCCTCATCTCTGTCCGGAATGGTAGTCGAAGGGCTGCCCCTGAATCGATACCGCCCGAGGTGGACTCCCCCGCATCCGGCGTTAGACTTCATCTCATGACTGCTTCCTTCAACGGGCGCGCCCGCGTCACCACGCCGGTCAACGAACCGATCAAGTCGTATGCACCAGGCTCGCCGGAACGAGCGTCGCTGAAGGCACGACTCGATGCGATGGCGGCCGAGCAGGTGGACATCCCGATCGTCATCGGTGGCAGGGAGATCCGCACGGGCAACACGGCGCATGCGGTGATGCCACACGACCACCACCATGTCCTCGGCACCTGGCACAAGGCCACGCCCGAACTGGCCAGACAGGCGATCGAGGCCGCGCTCGCCGCGCACCGCGAGTGGTCGTCATGGTCGTTCGAGGATCGCGCCGCGGTCCTGCTCAAGGCGGCAGAGCTGCTCACCACCTCGTGGCGCGATCCGATCAACGCCGCCACCATGCTGAACCAGAGCAAGACGGTGTTCCAGGCGGAGATCGACGCCGCCTGCGAGATCATCGACTTCTGGCGGTTCAACGTGCACTACGCCGAGGAGCTGCTTGCGGAGCAGCCGACGAGCGACCACACGATGTGGAACCGGGTGGAGTACCGCGGCCTCGAAGGCTTCGTCTACGCGGTCACGCCGTTCAACTTCACCTCCATCGCCGCGAACCTGCCCACCGCTCCCGCGCTGATGGGCAACACGGTGGTATGGAAGCCGGCGTCGAGCGCCATGTTCTCGGCGCACTACCTGGTGAAGCTGCTCGAGGCGGCCGGCATGCCGCCCGGGGTCATCAACGTCGTGCCGGGCGACCCCGGCCCGCTGTCGGAGGTCATCCTCTCGCACCGCGATCTCGCCGGGGTGCACTTCACGGGCAGCACGGAGGTCTTCAACAACATGTGGAAGACCATCGGTGCCTCCATGTCCTCCTACCGCTCCTATCCGCGCATCGTCGGTGAAACGGGCGGCAAGGACTTCATCCTGGCGCACCCGTCGGCCGACGTGGCGGCACTGGCCACCGCCGTGGTGCGCGGCGGGTTCGAGTTCCAGGGGCAGAAGTGTTCCGCGGCCAGCCGCATCTACATCCCGCGCTCGATGTGGAACGACGTACGCGACCGCATGGTCGCGATGATCGCCGACATCAGGATGGGTGACATCCGCGACTTCCGGAACTTCATGGGGGCCGTCATCGACGAGCGGGCGTTCGATCGGATCACCGGCCACATCGAGGACGCGCGGCGGACGGCGAAGGTCATCACGGGGGGCACGTGGGACAAGAGCCAGGGCTACTTCATCGCGCCCACCCTCCTCGAGACCGACAACCCCGGCTTCCGCCAGCTCTGCGAAGAGATCTTCGGGCCTGTCGTCACCGCGTACGTCTACGACGATGCGAAGTGGGAGGAGACGCTGGAGCTGGTCAACGGCACGTCGCCGTACGCGCTGACCGGCGCAATCTTCGCGCAGGACCGGCGCGCGGTGGTGCAGGCGTCATCGGCGCTGCGATACGCCGCGGGGAACTTCTACATCAACGACAAGCCGACCGGTGCCGTCGTGGGCCAGCAACCCTTCGGCGGTGCGCGGGCGTCGGGGACGAACGACAAGGCCGGGTCGAAGCTGAACCTGGTGCGCTGGGTGAGCGCGCGGACGGTGAAGGAGAACTTCAACCCGCCGCGCGACTATCGGTATCCGTTCATGGGAGCTGAATGAGCCAACTAGCGGGATTTCGGATTGGGGATCTCAGATTTCAGATTGCAGATTGCAGATTGCAGATTGCGGATTGCGGATTTCTGACTGCAGAGTTGAGAGTGCAGGGCGAGGATTTGAGATCTGCGACGCGGAGCGGAGTGCAGATTCTGACTGGCCACGCCTGGCTGACGTGACTTGACTGCAGCGGAGCGGAGGAGCGCGTCTGGTAGAGGACTTGCCTGCGGTACGGCTCCATGGAGGGAAGCCCCGCAGCGTTGAAGCGCCGGACGAAGCAGTTCGCGCTGGACGTCCTCAGGTTCGTATCGACCGAGCAGCCTACAGAGCAAACCCGGAACATCCGGCAGCAGTTGATCCGGTCAGCCACATCCGTCGGAGCGAACTATCGGTCGGCGTGCCGCTCCAGGTCTCGCGCCGAGTTCATCGCGAAGGTCGGGGTCACCCTCGAGGAGGCAGACGAGGCTGCGTTCTGGCTGGAGATCCTGCTAGAGGGCGAATTCACCACTCAACAGAGCGCGAGGGTCCTGCTCAGCGAGGCCAACGAACTCTGCGCCATCCTCGCGGCATCGGCTCTGACGGCCAGAGCCAACCGGCCAGTCTGAACTCCTCAGCCAGTCTGCCTTCGAGACCCGCAATCGGCAATCTGCAATCGGCCGTCTCCCTACGTCCACATCAGCCCGACCAGCTTCACCGTCACGTTGGTCCGCTTCGGCTTGAGCGTCAGCCGCTCGAAGGTCTCGGTGGCCGGGTCGCCGGCCGCTTCCAGGGTGGCGGTCTCGAGCTTCAGGTCGTCCTCGAGATCCTGCTGCTGCTGTTCGATGGCCTGCACCTCGCGCTGCGCGTCGGCGATGTCGCCCGATTCCTTCATCGCGCGCCCCATGCCGCGAGCGGCGGTGGTGGCCCGACCCAGGGTGCTCGCCGTGACCGCCTTGCGTCCCATCAGCGCGCCCATGAGCGTGGCACCTACCGAGATCATGGTCTGGAGCTTCTGCCCCTGCGCCTGGTCGCTCTCCTTCTGCACCTTCGCGAGTGCACGGCGCTTCTTCTCCTCGAGCGCCGCCTGCCGCGGCGCATACTTCCGGCGAAGTGCCTCGATGGCGCGATCGCGCTCCTCGCGTGACACCTGCTGCAGGCGGGCGCGGAAGTCGCGTTCCGACTCGTCGGGCCGCGAGATCTCACCCGTCGACGGGCTCTTCAGCAGCTCGAGCGTCTCGCGCACCGTCAGGGCCGTGACGAACTGCTTCGACCACGCGTCGTAGTTCTTCGCCTTCAGGGCCGGCGCAGGTACCGCGGCATAGGTGGCGTCGTCTGGCGCGTCGCGCTCGAGCAGCTCCGGCGCAAGGTCCACGGCCGTGGCCGCGTCCCACTCCACCGACACGGCCCCCTCGCCGATCGGGGTGGTCCACGACACGAGCCGCGACACGTCCACCTTCAGCTTCGCATCGACGAACCGCACGTTGGCCGACGCGTACACGACCGGCGTCAGCGGCACGGGCCCGCCACCAGCCTCCGGGGAGAAATACTGCGGCACCTCCGGCGGAATCACCGGACGGCCACCCACCGCGGCCAGACTGGCAGCGGCGCTCGGTGCGGCGACCGGCGCGGAAGCAGCGGATGCCGCCGGCGCCGACGACCGGCCGGCGGTGAGGCGCCGGATCTCGTCGCGGCCCAGCGGACCGCGAAGATAGGAGAGCGCCCAGCGCGACTGGAACAGCGTGAGCCCGTCTTCGTGCACATTCCGCATCAGGAACACGCGGCTGGTGAGGCTCGAGAGCAGCTGGTCGATCTCCGCGCGGTCGAAGCCGGCGTGGTCGCTCGCCCCTTCCAGGCCGTCGAGCAGGCGCGCCTTGTCGCGCTCGGTCTGGAGGCGTCCGAGCCACCAGGTGCCGATGTTCGACAGCCCCTTGTAGTCCAGGTCCACCGGGTTCTGGGTGGCCAGCACCACCGACACGCCGGCCGCACGCCCCTGCTTCAGCAGCGTGAGCAGCGGCCCCTTCGAGGGCGGATTCGCCGTGGGCGGGAAGTAGCCGAAGATCTCGTCCATGTAGACCATCGCACGCAGGCTCGACGTGCCGGTCTGGCCGCGCATCCAACCCGCCACGGCGTTCAGGAGCAGCGAGACGAAGAACATGCGCTGCGTGTCGTCCAGGTGCGCGATCGAGAAGATGGAGACGCGCGGCTTGCCACTGCTCGTCCGCAGGAACGCGGCCACGTCGAGCGGCTCGCCCTGCGTCCAGACCTCGAACCCGGGTGAGGCGATCAGCGCGTTGATCGTCATGGCCAGCTCGAAGCGGTCCTTCACCGGGTAGAAGCTCTCGAGATCGATGACGCCGATGCGGGTCGTCGGCGGTTGCTGGATCCGCTGGATCAGCATGGCGAGGTCCGGGCTCTCACCCGCCTGCCACGCCGAGAGCAGGATCGTCGTGAGCAGGATGTGCTCGCGGCTCTTCAGGGGCTCGACGTCGACACCTGCCAGCGCGAGCAGGCTCGAGACGGTGGTCTGGGCACGCTCGCGCACGAGTTCGGGATCGTCGGTCGCCGGCTTCTGGAACGAGGTGAGCACCGACACCGGCACGCCCGCCGTGCTGCCCGGCGTGTAGATCGTGAACTCGGCGGCGTCCTTCAGCCGCTGGATCCGTGCGCCGTCCTGCCCCCAGTCGGCCAGGCCCTTCTTCCAGCGCTCGGCCTGCTCGGCGGCGAACACCGCCACCTCCTTCCCCGCCCTCCGCGCATCGTCTTCATTGACCCACGGCTGCAGGTCGCCGGCGGTGAGGGACGGGAACGTCAGGGCCAGGTTGGTCAGGTCGCCCTTCGGGTCGATGACGATGACCGGCACCTGGTCGATCGCCGCTTCCTCGATGACGGCAACACCGAGGCCGGTCTTGCCGCTGCCGGTCATGCCGACACAGAGGGCGTGCGTGACGAGGTCCTTGGAGTCGTAGAGCACGAGTTCATCGGTGGCGGCCTTGCTGGCGGGATCGAATCGCCGACCGAGGTAGAACACGCCGAGTTTCTCGAAGTCGCTGGTCGAGGGGGCCATCCGCCGATTCTACCGGCGAACTGTCCACCTGCAGCACACGGTCCAGTGCATCGGGCCGGATGTGACTCCGCCTGACCGGGCCGGTCTAACAGGGGCGGGACGGGACCATGAGACGAGCGATTCTGGCAGGGGCGGCGGTCGTGGCAGCGGCGGCCCTGGTCTCGGCGCGCACTGGAGCCGCGACGTTCCTTTCGGACGACGACACCGTTCGGCACGTGCTGAACCGCGTGGCCTTCGGCCCGTCGCCAGGCGACGTGGCGCGCGTGCGCCAGATGGGGGTCGAGGCCTACGTCGACCAGCAGTTGCGCCCCTCCACGATCCCTGATGAACGGGTGCGCGGCATGCTCGAGTCGTTCGCGACCCTGCACCTCGGTTCACGCGAGATCGCGGAGCGGTACGAGATTCCGGCCCTGCGCGCACGACTGCAGCAGCAACGCAGCGCCAGCGACAGGACGACGCCGTCCGAACCCCAGGCGCGCCGACCGCCACAGGCCGACCCCGGCCAGCCGCAACCCAATGTGCCGCTGCTCGAACTGGCGGAACAGAAGATGCTCCGCGCGGTCTACGCCGATCGGCAGCTCGAGGAAGTGCTGACCGACTTCTGGTTCAACCACTTCAACGTCGACGCACGGAAGGGCCCGACGCGCTTCATGCTGACCGAGTACGAACGCGACGCGATCCGACCCCACGTGCTCGGCAGGTTTCGCGATCTCCTCGGGGCGACGGCGAAGAGCCCGGCCATGCTGTTCTATCTGGACAACTGGATGAGCACCGCGGCTGGCGCGACGATGCCTGCGGCGAACAGGCCACGGCGGGGGCTGGCCGGACGGGCGCGTCAGGGCACGGCTGTGCCGCCCCGGACGCCGGACGGCGCGGGCGGCGGCCCGCGGCGTCCAGCGGGGCTGAACGAGAACTACGCCCGGGAACTGCTGGAACTGCACACGCTCGGCGTGGACGGCGGCTACACCCAGGAGGACGTCACGGAGGTGGCCCGGGCGTTCACGGGGTGGACCATCGATCGCCCACGTGCGGGCGGCGGCTTCCGCTTCGCCGCCGCGTTGCACGACAGCGGGGAGAAGGTGGTACTCGGTCAGCGGCTTCCGGCAGGCACCGGCCAGGACGATGGCGAGCGGGTGCTGGACATCCTGGCAACGCACCCGTCCACGGCGCGGTTCATCGCCAGGAAGCTGGCGGTCCGGTTCGTTGGCGATGCGCCGCCGACGACCCTGGTCGATCGGATGGCGGCGGTGTTCATGCGGACGCGAGGCGACCTGTGGGCGGTGACCTCGGAGCTGCTCCATGCGCCCGAGTTCCTCGCTCCGGACGCGCGCCGTGCGAAGGTGAAGACGCCGTTCGAATTCGTCGTGTCGTCGCTGCGCGCGCTGGAGGCCGACGTGCGCGATGCGCGTGCCCTGGTCCGCGTGATGGACCAGCTCGGCATGCCGCTCTATCGCTGCCAGCCGCCTACCGGCTATGCCGACGCCGGCCATGCGTGGATCAACACCGGTGCGCTGGTGAACCGGATGAACGTGGCGCTCGGGTTCGCGACCGGCGCGGTGCGCGGCGTCCAGGTGCCGGCCGTACCCGACCCGATCGCGCTCCTGGGCGAGGCGCCCTCGGCTGCCACGCGCGCCACGGTCGCCAGGGCGGAATCAGCGGCGCAGGCCATTGCGCTGGCGCTCGGCTCCCCCGAATTCCAGAAGCGTTGACGGGCGGAACTCCATGGCTCACCTGACGTCACGGCGAGTGTTCATGCGGGATGGCGCAATGGCCCTCGTCGGGCTGGGCTTCGTCCCCTCGTTCCTGTCCCGCACCGTCCAGGCCACGACCGGCACGCGGCGCAGCCGGCGCCTGATTGCGATCTTCCAGCGAGGGGCCGTGGACGGGCTGAGCATGGTGGTCCCGCACGGCGACGCGGACTACTACCGCGCGCGGCCCACCATTGCACTGGCCGCACCCGGCCGCGCCGGCGATCCGGCGATCGACCTCGACGGGTTCTTCGGTTTCCACCCGCGCCTGGCCGCGCTCGCGCCGATCTGGCGGCGGGGTGACCTGGCGATCGTCCATGCCTGCGGATCGCCCGACGCGACGCGCTCGCACTTCGACGCGCAGGACTACATGGAGACGGGGACACCGGGGGTGAAGAGCACACGCGACGGCTGGCTGAACCGCTACCTCCAGGTGCGGGAGCGCGACGACGCCGGCCCGTTCCGTGCCGTGTCGCTCACCGCGCAGATGCCGCGTACGCTGCAGGGCTCGGCCTCGGCCCTGGCCATGAACGAGCTGGGCCGCTTCGCCCTGCGGGCGCCGCGCATGGAGGAGCTGCTGGAGGCCCAGTACGCGGCCGCGGCCGACGCGCTGCTGCACGGAACGGGTCGCGAGGCGTTCGACGCGATGAAGCAGCTCCGTCGGGCCGACCCGGCGCAGTACCGACCGGAACATGGGGCGGAGTACCCGGGCACGGCCTTCGGCCAGGCACTCAGGCAGATCGCGCAGCTCTGCAAGGCCGACGTCGGGCTCGAGGTGGCGTTCGCCGAACTGGGCGGCTGGGACACCCATGTCAACCAGGGGGCGGCACAGGGCCAGCTCGCGGTACGGCTCGACGATCTGACACGCTCGATTGCCGCACTCGTCACCGACCTGGGCGAACAGATGGCCGACACGGTGGTGCTCACCATGTCGGAGTTCGGCCGGGCGGTTGGTGAGAACGGCAGCCGGGGCACGGACCATGGTCACGGCAACGCGATGATGGTCATCGGCGGCGGCGTGCGCGGCGGACGGGTCTACGGCCGATGGCCGGGGCTGGCGGTCGATCGGCGGCACGAAGGGCGCGACCTGGCCATCACCACCGACTTCCGCGACGTGTTCGGCGAAATCGTGGTGCGCCACCTGGGCGTCCGTGACGCCGGCCCCATCTTCCCGGGCTACGGGCTGGATGCCCGCCGGTTCCCGGGGTTGTTCGCCTGACTTGTCGGGCAGCGGGCGGTCGGTGTTAAAGTGGTCGTCCTGATGGCTGAGAAGGACAAGCGCGTCGTGGGCGATGCCCTGGGAATGGTCGAAACCCGCGGGTTCGTCGGGATGATCGAGGCAACCGACGCCATGCTCAAGACCGCGAACGTCGAGTTCGTCAGCTGGCAGAAGGTGGACGCCGGCCTGGTCACCGCCATCGTGCGCGGCGACGTGGGGTCCGTGAAGGCCGCCACCGACGCCGGCGCCGCCGCCGCACGCCGCGTGGGCGAACTGGTGGGCGTGCACGTCATTCCGCGTCCTGCGGACGACCTCGAGAAGGTCTTCCCGATTTCCTGACGCGTCAGACCCTACACGTTCGGTCGACGCCCCCGCACATCGTCCAGATGTCGACGGGCCACCTCAACCTGTTCCAGTGACGCCTTGCTCGGGTCCGGTGCGCTGAGATCGCGTGCAATCGCGAAGGCGGCATCGCCCATCGCACGGTGATACGCCCGTTCAGCCTGCTGCAGCGCCTCGAGCGCCCGTGTGTGTGCGTGCTGCCACTCGAGCCACCGCGAGAGCCTGTCGAGCGCCTCGGCGGCCGAGGTGCCGGCGGTCTCGATGCCGAAGCGCTCCTGTCGTTCCCCCGTCGTCAGGGCATGCGCAACGAACTGTCCATTTCGTTCCGTCGCGACGAGATCGTACGTAGTGCTGCCGATGGTCAGGTTCATAAGATCCAGGGATCGCGGTTCCCGCGTCAGATCGGTCCAAACCGCTGGGGAGTCGTGAGCGTCAGGGCCTCGTCTGCGGGACCGCCGAGCATGGCATCCGCGACGATCCGGGCAGTCAGCGGTGCGAGGAGCACACCGTTCCGGTAGTGTCCGGTGGCGTACATCAGCCGGGGCACGGCCTGCGACCAGCCGACGATCGGCAGCGGATCCGGACTCGCGGGACGGAGGCCCACGCGCGCCGAGAGCAGCGTCGCGTTCCATGCGGCAGGCACGAGGTCGCACACCGCCTCGAACAGTCCGCGCACGCCGCCCACCGTGTTCCGTTCCTCGAAGCCGGCATCCTCGACCGTGGCACCGACGAGCAGGGTCCCGTCCCGCCAGGGCACCAGGTAGCAGCGCTCGTCCCAGGTGATGCGCGCGAGCTGCGCGCCCACCCACCCGAGGTGGAGCAGCTGGCCGCGCACCGGTTTGACCGGGACCGGCGCAGTCGCACCGGCGACCATCACCTGTCCGGCCCATGCACCCGCTGCCAGCACGGCGGCGCCCGCGGTGACCTGCCCGTGTTCGGTCACGATCCGGACACCGCCACCCTCGGCCGCCACCTCCGTCACGCGCGCCGGCTCGAGCAGCGACGCGCCCGCGCGCTGGGCGGCCATGATGAGGGCCCGCGTCATGGACGGGGCGGCGACAATGCCTTGCGTCGGGATCAGCAGGCCGCCGAAGACATCAGGGGCCAGGTTGGGCTCGACGGCGCGCGCCTCGGTCCCGGAGAGCAGCTGGCCATCCAGTCCACGACGCGCCAGCTCGTGCACGGTTTCGGCGAACCGCGCGACCGACTCCTCCTCGCGCGCCACGTGCAGCGTACCGGTGCGTTCGTAGCCGACCGGAATGCCGCTGTCCTGCTCGAGGCGCGCCACGAAGTCGTCGAACAGGGCCAGGCTGCGGGCGCCAAGTTGGAGGAGCGGTCCACCCTCGGCCGCCTCGGTATACGGGGCCAGCATGCCGCCAGACGCCTGTGTGGCGCCCGCACCAGGCGCCCGGGCATCGAGGATGGAGACCGAGGCGCCGCGACTGGCGAGTTCCCGTGCGATGGCCGCGCCGACGACGCCGGCGCCAATGACAACGATGTCGGTCGGCCCCACGTTTCGCATCTTACGTTAAGATCAGCGAAAGCCTGCCTCGCCCGAGAGTCCGCGGGCGCCACTTCATTGCTGACACGTCCGCGTTTCGTCCACGCGACTTTCCGGGACGAAAGCGACCTAAGGGTCCGTTGCCAGATATGCGGAAACTGCTCGTAGCCAACCGCTCGGAGATTGCCATCCGGTGCTTCCGTGCCGCCACCGAACTCGGCCTGCGCACCGTGGCCATCTACAGCCACGAGGATCGACTCTCCCTCCATCGCTTCAAGGCGGACGAGGCCTTCCTGATTGGCCCGCCCACCGGCGGCGAGCCGGTCCGCTCTTACCTGAACATCGAGGCGATCATCGAGGTGGCACTCGAGCACGGGGTGGACTGCATCCACCCGGGCTACGGGTTCCTGGCCGAGAACGCGGCGTTCGCGCGGGCCTGTGAGGCTGCCGGCATCACGTTCATCGGGCCGACGCCGGCCCACCTCGAGGCGTTTGGCGACAAGACCGCCGCGAAGAAGCTGGCGGTGGCCGCCGGCGTGCCGACCATTCCCGGCACCGAGGAGGCGATCGCGGATCCCGACGAGGTACAGCGCGAGGCGCTGCGCATCGGGTTCCCGCTGATGATCAAGGCCAGCTTCGGCGGTGGCGGGCGCGGCATGCGGGTCGTGCAGAACGCCGAGGAACTGCCGGGCAAGCTCGCCGAAGCCCAGCGCGAAGCCGGATCGGCCTTCGGGCGCCCCGAGGTGTTCCTCGAACGCTATATCGCGCGCGCGAAGCACATCGAGGTGCAGATCCTCGGCGACGCCCACGGCAACCTCGTGCACCTCTGGGAGCGCGACTGCTCCGTGCAGCGCCGCCACCAGAAGGTGGTCGAGGTTGCACCGAGCATCAACCTGCCCGAGTCGCTCCGCCGCCAGATCTGCGAGTCGGCCGCCACGCTGTGCCGCTCGGTGGGCTACCGCAGTGCGGGCACGGTGGAGTTCCTGCTCGACGTCGACCGCAACGAGTTCTACTTCATCGAGGTGAACCCGCGCATCCAGGTCGAGCACACGGTCACCGAGGTGGTGACGGGCGTCGACCTCGTGCGCAGCCAGATCCTGGTCGCCGACGGCCACCGTCTCCACGAGGCGCCGCTCAACATCCCCGCGCAGGAGAAGGTCGAGCATCGCGGCGTGGCCATGCAGTGCCGTGTCACCACCGAGGACCCCGAGCGCAACTTCACGCCCGACTACGGCCGCATCACCACCTATCGCTCGGCCGGCGGCTTCGCGGTCCGTCTCGACGGCGGCAACGGCTTCGGCGGCTCGGTCATCACGCCGTACTTCGACTCGCTGCTGGTCAAGGTCACCACGTGGGGCTCGTCGCTCGAGGAAGCAGGGCAGCGCGCCGACCGGGCCCTGCGCGAATTCCGCATCAGGGGCGTCAAGACCAACATCTCGTTCCTGCTGAACCTCATCGAGCATCCCACCTTCAAGACCGGTGAGGCCACGACGACGTTCATCGACGACACGCCCGAGTTGTTCCGCTTCCGCCAGAACCGCGACCGCGCGACCAAGACCCTCTCCTACCTGGGCGACGTCATCGTGAACGGCCGGCCCGACGTGAAGGGGGCCTTCGATCCCAGGCGGCCGCTCCCGCTCCCGGTGGCTCCGCCGGTGCTGCGTGCCACGCCGCCGCCCGCCGGCACGCGGCAGAAGCTGCAGGAGCTCGGTCCCGAGAAGTTCGCCGAGTGGATCCGCAACGAGAAGCGGCTCCTCATCACCGACACGACGATGCGCGACGCGCACCAGTCGCTGCTGGCCACGCGGGTCCGCACCTACGACATGCTCGCCGTGGCCGACGCCGTGGCGCGGCTCACGCCCGGCCTCTTCAGCCTCGAGATGTGGGGCGGCGCCACCTACGACACGTCGATGCGGTTCCTCCAGGAAGATCCGTGGCAGCGCCTCGCCGACCTGCGCGGGCGGGTGCCGAACATCCTCTTCCAGATGCTGCTGCGCGCCAGCAACGCGGTCGGCTACACGACGTACCCGGACAACGTGGTCCGCGCGTTCGTGAAGCGCAGCGCCGAGGTCGGCATCGACGTCTTCCGCATCTTCGACTCGCTCAACTCCACGGCCAACATGCAGCTGGCCATCGAGTCGGTGCGGAAGGACACCAGCGTCATCGCCGAGGCCGCGATCTGCTACACGGGTGACATCCTCGACCCGACGCGCACCAAGTACTCGCTGAAGTACTACGTGAAGCTGGCGAAGGAACTGGTGGAGATGGGCACGCACGTGCTCGGCATCAAGGACATGGCCGGGCTCTGCAAGCCGTACGCAGCGTACGCGCTGGTCAAGGCGCTGCGCGAGGAAGTGGGCGTCCCCATCCACTTCCACACGCACGACACCAGCGGCATCAACTCGGGTAGCGTACTCCGCGCGTGCGATGCCGGCGTCGACATCGCCGACGCAGCCCTCGCCTCGATGGGCAGCATGACCAGCCAGCCCTGCCTCAACGGCATCGTCGCCGCGCTGAAGCACACGGAACGCGACACGGGCCTGGATCAGGCGGCGCTCGACGACCTGAGCCGCTACTGGGCTGCGGTGCGTGAGCTGTACTACCCGTTCGAGGAAGGTCTCAAGGCGCCGGGGGCCGACGTCTACCAGCACGAAATGCCGGGTGGCCAGTACACGAACCTGCGGCAGCAGTCGAAGAGCCTGGGGCTCGAGGGGCGGTGGCCGGAGGTGTGCGAGGCCTACGCCACGGCCAACCGACTCGTGGGCGACATCGTGAAGGTCACGCCCTCGAGCAAGGTGGTCGGCGACCTCGCGCTGTTCCTGGTCACCAACAAGCTCACGGCCGACGACGTGATGAACGCCACGGTGCCGCTCAGCTTCCCGCGCAGCGTCGTCGAGATGATGCAGGGATTGCTCGGCGAGCCCGAGGGGGGCTGGCCCAAGGCGTTCCAGGAGATCGTGCTCAAGTCGGCCCACGTCGAGCCGATTGTGGGGCGCCCGGGCGCCTCGATGCCGCCGGCCGACTTCGCGGCGGCCGCCGCCGAGATCAAGGCCAAGACCAACCGCGAGCCCGACGAGAACGACGTGCTCTCGTACCTGCTGTACCCGCAGGTGTACCTCGACTTCCAGAAGCACGTGACGCAGTTCGGCGACACGTCCACCATTCCGACAGCGAACTTCTTCTACGGGCTGCAGCCCGGCGAGGAGACGTCGATCGAGATCGAGCGCGGCAAGACCCTCATCGTGAAGTTCCTGACCATGGGGCAGGTGCGGGAGGATGGCACGCGCACGGTGTTCTTCGAGCTGAACGGCCAGCCGCGCGCGGTGACGATCGTCGACCGCTCGGCGTCGGCCACCGTGAAGCGCAACCCGAAGGCCGACCCGGACAACCCGGCGCACGTCGCGTCACCGATGCCGGGCAAGGTGTCATCGGTGGCGGTCCGCACCGGACAGACGGTGAAAAAGGGCGACCGGCTGCTCTCCATCGAAGCCATGAAGATGGAGACAGCGGTCTACAGCCCGCGCGATGCGAAGGTCGGACCCATCCACGTCGAGGCGGGCGCCGCCGTCGACGCGCGCGATCTCCTGCTCGTGCTGCAGGACTGAGATGACCACCCCTCCGCGCCGGATCGCCGTCGTGGACGATGACCCCACGGTCACGGTCCTCGTCGGCCGCATCCTGTCCAGCCAGGGACACGACGTGCGAGTGTTCACGTCGGGTGAGGCCCTGCTGGAGGCCGTGGCCGACACCGGCCTGGACCTGATCTGCCTGGACCTCTCGCTCCCCGGCATCGACGGCCTGGAAACCCTCGAGCGGCTCAACTCCGGCGGTGTCACCATTCCGGTCATCCTCTTCACCGCCTCCGCCTCCGAGATCGCCGACCGCGCCAGGGCTGCCGGCGCGGTTGCGTGCGTGTCGAAGACAGGCGGCTGGGCGGAGCTTCGGACGGCGGTGCAGGCGGCGCTCGAGGGGAGAAGCCCGCAGGACGAGTGACGTCTTGCACGCGAACTCACGTCTCGAGTGCGCAGCTCTTGCCTCCTCGGGGTTCGCGCCAACCGATGTTCCGGAGCGAATGAGCTGCGAGCCGAGCTGGCGATGAACGCCGGGCCTGACCGAGAGCTGTCGGCAAGTCGAAGGATGCTGTCCCGCGCCAGTTCGTTCTAAGTTCCTATTCCGTGTTTCACGGCGAACATCGCGAGTTCGAGTCGGCTCGACATGCCGGTCTTGTCGAAGATGATCGTCAGGTGGCGCTTGACGGTCTCCTCGGAGATCGCCAGCTTCTCGGCAATGTCCTTGTTGGAGCGGCCCTCGACGACGGCCTTCACGATCTGGAGCTGGCGCGGGGTCAGGGTCGTGCCGTTCGGGTCGGGCAGCTGCAGGCCGCCCGGGTCGGCCATGGCCTGCACGATGTCGGTGACGGTCTGGTCGCCGAGCCAGTAGCGGCCGGAGATGACCGCGCGGCACGCGGTCCCGAGCCGTTCGGCCACGACATCCTTGAGCAGGATGCCGCGGGCCCCGAGCTGGAGGATCTCGAGCGTCTGCCGGCGATCGACCGTGGCGGCGAGGACGAGCGTGCGCGTGGTGGTGGTGCCCTGGCGAAGCGCGCGCAGCACCTCGATACCCGACATCTTGGGCATCGCCAGGTCGAGGATCAGCAGGTCGGGAGACTGGGCCCGCACCATGCGCAGCGCGGCCTCACCGTCGCTGCACTCGCCCACGATCTGGAACTCGGGGACGGCGGCCAGGATGTTCCGGACACCGATGCGTACGACCGGATGATCGTCGGCGACAACGACCTTGTAGGTGGAGGCTGACGTCGGTTGGGTCACTGGAAGTCCTCGCCTGTCCGCGCCGATACCGCCTGGCGCAGGCCGGCAAGCTGGCGCTCGATCTCGTCGAAAGCCTCGTCCGGCACCGTTTCCCCCGCGGCAGCGCGGGCCTCGAGGTCCGCGAAAATCGTCGTGAGCGCCACGGCACCCACGATGCCGCTGGCCCCCTTGGCCCGGTGGGCCTGCGCGCGCACCACGTCGGCAGACGTGGCACGACGCATCTCGTCGCAGGCCGCCCCCACATTATCGAAGTAGACCCGGAATATCTCAACGAGCGCCGCCCGACCCTGCGGCGTCCCGGGGTCGCCCAGGGCCGCCGTCCGTGTCAGGTCGATCAGTGGCTCACCCACGTCAGCCTCCGAGTTGCTGCTGGACCCGTGCCAGCAGTGTATCCAGTTCTTCCACGAGCAGCGCGGCGCTTCCGGCGTCGCCCTGCTGGCCGGCCGCCTCGAGCGCCCGGCCAATCCGGGTCACGTCGGGGATGCCGTAGGCGGTGCCGGTTCCCTTGATGTCGTGGGCAATCCGCCTCACGCGATCCATGTCGTGCTCGCCAATCAGCCGTCGCAGATCCCCGACCTGCCGGCGCTTCTCCCGCACGTACCCGGGCACCAGGTCCGCGAGCAGCGGGTCGATCTCCAGGTGGACCGGCTGGTCGGGGGCGGACCGGGCCACCATCGCTCCGGCCCCGGGCTCGGGCACCGCCGGCTGGGCCGACTGACGCACGGCCGCCTCCACCGTCGAGAACAGCGTCGCGAGCCGCACCGGCTTCATCAGGTGCAGGGTGCATCCGGCCGCGACCGCCCGCTCACGCGACTCGGTCGACTCGTTGCCCGTGATGGCCACGATCGGCACCTGCCGTCCATCCTCGCGCAGCCGGATGGCGGCCGCCGTGGCATAGCCGTCCATCACCGGCATGTTCATGTCCAGCAGCACCACCGACACGGGATGACGCCCGAACTGTTCGAGTGCGTCCTGGCCGTTCACGGCCGGCACGACCCGATACGTGTCGCGGAGCCGGTGCCGCACCAACTGCCTGATCTCGGGGGCATCGTCGGCCACGAGCACGACCGGCCGCCGATCGGCCCAGCGCTGGACCGTGGCCACGAGGTCCCGTCCGGTAATCGGCTTCACGATGTAATCGTTCATGCCGGCCCGAAGGCACTGCTCGCGAATGCCCTCTACGGCGTGCGCGGTGAAGGCCACGATCGGCACCGGGTCTTCCTCGCGCGCCCGTTCCGCCTCGCGGATGGCTGCCGCGGCCTGGGTGCCGTCCAACCCTGGCATCTGCAGATCCATGAGGATCAGGTCGAATCGGTGCCGCGCCGCCATCTCCACGGCCACCTGTCCATCTGGCGCGATCGTCACCTGGGCGCCCGCACCTTCCAGCACGCGCGTGGCCACGAGCTGGTTCTCGGGATTGTCCTCGGCCACCAGCACGCGAGGGGGACGACCGGCCCCCTCGGGGGACGCCAGCGACGGCCGGGCAGGGACACCGTCGACCTGCTGGTCCGGATCGCGCTCCTCGAGTGCATCGAGCAATCGTCCTGCATGCACCGGCTTCACCAGGCTTTCGGAGACGACCGCACCAACGAGGTGGGGCGACGGCGTGGCCCCCAGCAGGACGATCCGGAGCGGTGCCTGGATCGCAGGGCGGTGCAGGCTGCGAATCAGCTCGAGCCCCGTCTGGTCCGGCAGCGTGTCGCTGACGACGACTGCCGCATGCGTCCCGCCGGCGAGTACTTCCCTGGCCTCGGCCGCCGTCGATACCACCTGCACCTGGCAGCCGTGATACTCGAGATGGCACCGCAGCATGTCGGCCTCGTCGCGGTCGCCATGCACGATCAGCACCGGACGCTCCGGCAGCCTGCGCGGGGCGCGCGCTGCCGGCTGGCCGGAGACGTCGACCGGCAGCGACACCGTGAAACAGGCCCCCTCGCCCGGACGGCTGTCGAGTGCAATCGAGCCCCCCATCAGTTCCACGAGCGTCCGCGTGATGCTCAAGCCGAGCCCGGCGCCCGGCACGTGGTGCGTGTTCGAGCGGTGCGCCTGGTAGAAACGGTCGAAGATGCGGGGCTGGTCGTCGAGGCCGATGCCGGGGCCCGTGTCCGACACGGTGACGGTGAGGGTCGCGCGCGGTCCTGGCCCATCCACCTGCACGCGAACGAGCACCCGTCCCCGCTCGGTGAACTTCACGGCGTTCCCGGCGAGGTTCATCAGGATCTGGCGCAACCGGTTCGGATCGCTGACAACCTGCGTGGGCACGTCCGGATGGATCCAGCAGACCACGGCGAGGTGCTTCGCGTGGGCCTTGACCGCCACGGCGTCGGTCACCCCCTCGACGAGCGCCCACAGGTCGAAGGGCACCTGCTCGATGGTCATCGCCCCGGCCTCGAGCCTGGAGAAGTCGAGGAGGTCGTTGATGAGGTACAGCAGCGCGTCGGAACTGGACCGGACGCTCTCGATCAGGTCCCTCTGTTCCCGGGTGAGCGGTGAGGCCAGCGCCAGCTCGGTCATGCCGACAATCGCGTGCAGCGGCGTCCGGATCTCGTGGCTCATGCGCGCGAGGAAGTCGCTCTTCGCGCGGTTCGCCATGTCGGCCTCGTCGCGGACCCGGCGCATTTCGGCAAGGACCGCGTCCTGGGACGCGTCCGGCACGGCGGAGCCCGGCGACCCGATCGCGATGTCCTCGATGGCGAAGCCTGCGGGCGACATCGACCGGGGGTCGGCGGTCGCCGGTGTGCCCAGGAAGATGAGGCAACCCTCGTCGGGGACATGGAGCACCTGCCCCTTCAGCTGCAGCGGGATGGCCGTCGTTTCCAGGGACACCTCCGTGCCGGACTGGTCGCGGAGGGCGTCGAACGCGAACGGCACCGAGGGACCGATGAGGCGGAAGTGATCGGCGGCCGGTGTCCCCGGACGCAGCGCGGGCACCAGCCGTCCGAGCGCGGCACCGACCTGCCGTACCCGCAGGTCAGGCCCGAACACCACGTGGAACGGAGCCGCTGCCACGAATGCCGCGGGAGGAAGCGACACCCCGCGCGAGGGGTCAACGGGCGGCATGGCTCACATGGAAGATATCGTCGCTCCCGAACATCGAGACTCCCCCGTTCGCTCCGTGCTGGAACACCACGGCAACACAGCCATTACAGCATGGTTGGGCGGCGATAGGTCCGAGGGTACACCGACGTGTGTACCACCTTGGTGGGAGCCGGAGAGGGAATTCGTCGGGGATCAAAACGAAAGGCCCCGCGCGATTGGTTCGCACGGGGCCTGCCGGGGGGTCGCGGCTGTGCTACTTCGCCATCTTCAGCGCGTCAGCCGAGATGGACCGCTTGCCCGCCGTTTCGGTGACGTCGCCCGTGATCTCCACGGTGTGCAGGACGTGGGCAATGAGCTTCTCGTTCTTGTTGGCGGCAAGGCTACCGGTGATCTCGTAGACCTTGCCGTCGGCCGTCAGCAGAGCCATCGGCTTGCCGGACTTGGCACACTCGACAGCGCAGGCCTTGTCGGCGTCCACCTTCTTCTCGCGAAGGTAGCACTCCTGATCGATCACCTGCCCCTTGACGGTCTCGGTCTTCGCCGAAGCCGGCACGCCGAGCACCACGATCACGGCAGCGGCAACCATGGCGGAAACGAATGCACGCATCGTCAGAATCCTCCTGGACTGGCTTACGAACTCGCTGCGTGCCGTTATACGACCGGGCTTCCACGGCTGTCAAACCCGTATACTCGCTGTCCCATGCGCAAGGTGATCGTCCCGGGATACGGGGCGCCGGACGTGCTCCGGCTCGAGGAGGTGCCCACGCCAGCCCCGGCGCCGGGCGAGATCCGGATCGCGGTGACGGCGGCCGGGGTGAACTTCGCGGACGTGCTGGCCAGGATGGGGCTGTACCCGGACGCGCCGAAGCCGCCCATGGTGGTCGGCTACGAAGTGGCAGGCACCGTGGACGCCGTCGGGACCGGGGTGACCGCCTTCCGTGAGGGCGACCGCGTGGTGGCACTGACGCGGTTCGGGGGGTACGCCTCACACGTGGTCACGCCGGCAACCCTCGCCTATCCGGCACCGGCGTCGCTCACGCCCATCCAGGCGGCGGCCCTGCCGGTGACCTACCTGACGGCGATCATCGCGCTCTACCGCCTGGCGAACCTCGAGGCTGGCGACACCGTGCTCGTGCACGGCGCAGGCGGCGGCGTCGGCATCGCCGCCACGCAACTGGCGCGCCTCAGGGGCGCCACGGTGATCGGCACGGCCTCGGCCGCGAAGCACGAGGCGGTGCGCGCGTTCGGAGCGACGCACCTGATCGATTACCGGACGGCGGATGTCGGCGAGGAGGTGCGCAGGCTGACGAACGGCCGTGGGGTCGATGTCGTGCTCGACTCCCTCGGCGGACGCAGCTTCGCCGCCAGCTACCGCATGCTCGCGCCGCTCGGCAGGCTCGTCATCTACGGCGTGTCGTCCATCGCACCGGGCCAGAAGCGGAGCGTGCTCCAGGCGATCAGGACGGTGTTGACGATGCCGTCGTTCAAGCCGCTGTCGTTGATGAACCGGAACCGTGGCGTGTTCGGCCTCAACATGGGCCATCTCTGGGACGAACGCGACCGGCTGGCCGCCTCCATGGAACTGGTACTGCGCGAAGTCGAGGCTGGCCGGATCGTACCCGTCGTCTCGGCCACCTTTCCGCTGGAGCAGACAGCCGACGCGCACCGGTACCTCCAGGCACGGGCGAACATCGGCAAGGTGGTGCTGACCGTCTGACGCGGTCACTGCAGCAGGTCGTTCCAGAACAGCAGCGCGTTGAACACCATCGCGTGCTCACCGAAGGTCTGCCAGCGGTAGATCGGGTTGTTGGCGAACAGCAGCACGTGACCGGCGCCGGCCGTGGCATCCACCACCATCGGTCGGCCGCGAACCTGCTCCGCCCCGCGCATGACACCGCTCAGCACTGACGCGTCCCCGCCCACGAAGCGCGCAATCACGCGGGGACCGGATGGTGCTGGAGGAGCGGCGGTGGTGTCGCCGGGTGCCGGCCCGGCCTGCAGCAGCGGACCGTTGGCGTACCGGACGGCCAGGCGACGGGTGGTGTAGCCGAACATCACCGGGTGCTCCGGCAGCACCACCTCGCTCTCGACGTAAGGACCGGGCGCGTAGAAGCCGGCCTGCGCCGGCTGCGTATCCACGCCGCGGACGAGCCCGAACTCCGCCGGGAACGCGCTCGCGATCCCGAGCGTCACCAGCAGCCCGCCCCCTTCCACGAACCGCTGGAATTCCGACGCACCCTCGAGCCCCATCCCTCCCCGCACGTCATCGGTCTCGGTGTAGAACCCGAAGCTCCTGAACCGTTCGTTCCGGCGATATGGCAGTGGCTTCGAGAGTTTCGGCTGCTCGAAGACGATGCTCTTGCCGCTGGTGCCCTGGTGCGGCATCACGATGACGTCGTACTTCGCGCGCAGTCCCCCCTGCCTCACGTGGTCCTTGTGGATCAGGTCGAACGGGATCTCGAAGCGGTCGAAGGCCAGGCGCACCCACCCAACCTTCTCGGTGTTCGACCAGGTCGTGTAGACGGCGACGCGGGGCAGGTCCACGTCGAGCGTGGCCAGGTCGGTACCGGCCGGAATCGCGCCCGCCTCGAGGCCCAGCCTGCGGATCTCGTCCGTCGCGCGGTCCGATGCGGGCAGCACGAACGAGCCGGCTGGGTATGTCACCTCACCCGACGTGAACGGCTTCCTGAGCGCCTTCACCGCCACATCCTTCAGCCGGTACCGCAGCGTGATCAGCCCGAGGGCCCCGTTCTGCTTCACCACCAGCAGGTCATCGGCCTCCGGGTTCGACGGCACCGAACCGGCGGTCACGACATCGGCCGTGAGCAGGTCGGCTGGCGCGTCGAGGATGGCCCGGTCCGCGATGGTCTTCACCTCCACCTGGTTGGCGAGCCCCATCGTCCAGGCGCTGTCGTCGTATGTGTTGAGCGCGGGGTCCGGATAGACCTGCCGTTCCAGCAGGGTCTTGGCCAGGGGACCGTACGGCTGGTTCATGCGGACGATGTAGGAGCCGGCCGGGAAGGTGCCGTCCTGCACCGTGACGGGAGCGGATGCACGACGCACCTCGATGGCCTGCAGCCGGAGCAGGTTGGCCACCCGATCGACGCGCGTCTGGTCGCCCTGGCCGGCAGGGATGACGAACCCGTAGGGTGCCCGCGATGCGCCGCGATCGATCGCGTTCGCGGCACGGCGGTGGTAGTTCTCCACGACCATGGCGGGCATGCGCGAGGTCAGCTCGAGCGCGGTGAGCACCGCGGTTTCGGAGTAGTTGATCGAGTTGCGGATCGACCAGTCGACCTCGCCGGCCTTCACGGGATTGGGCCGGAACCACTGGCGGGTGGTGGGCGCACCGCTGAAGCGCGCCTTCTTCGTGTTGGCCCCCTGCTGGTTGAAGATCTCGTACATGCGCAGCATGCCGTTGTGGTTCTGCGCGGCAATGGCCAGGTAGCCGGGCGACCAGGCATCCATGAAGCCGAAGTGCCACACGCCTGGCATGCCGTAGCCGGTCAGGCGGCTCACCTCGTAGTTCGCGAAGAACATCAGGTCGTTGTAGAGCGTCGGATCCCAGTTCGGGTTCTGCGGGGCACCCCCGCTGTAGGTGTACAGCAGTGTCTGGGCCTCGTGCAGGTCGTGCCAGATCGGCGGCACCCACTGGAGGTACCAGGTCAGGTAGGTCCGAAGCGTGTCGACCCCGTAGTTGATGTCGCGGTTGTTGTCGTGGAAGACGTACTTGCCCCAGTACGGCGGCTCCCCGTACGTCTCGCCGCCGTCGTAGCCCTCGTCGACCTTGTACGCGTTGTACCAGTCGACGTAGCGGTCGCGGCCGTCGATGTCGGTGGTCGGCACCATCGAGACGATGACGTTGTCGCGAATCTGCCGGATGGAAGGCTCGTCGCTCACCGCGAGGCGGTAGCTGAGTTCCATCAGCATCTCCGACGTGTTCGTCTCGCCGCTGTGGAGCCCTGCCGAGAGGTGGTAGTGCGGCTTCGTGGATGCGATGAGGCGCTGCACCTCGTCGGGCGCGAGACCGCGCGGGTCGGCGATCTTCCGCATGCTGGCGCGGTTCTGGTCGAGGTTCCTCAGGTTCGCTTCTGAGGTGATGTAGACCACCATGATCTCGCGCCCTTCTTCCGTTGCGCCAATCACGCTGGTCTTCACCCGTCCCGGCAGGGCCTTCTCGAGCGCGCGGTACCACCGCTGCTGGTCGGCCCAGTAGGTGAGCTTCTTCTCCGTGCCCACGTGGTAGCCGAGCACGTCCTTGGGGGTTGGCACGCCGGCTTTCCGCGGCAGGTGATCCACGAGCGGCGACGAGAACTCTGGTCTCGTCGTGGCCGCGCGGACGAAGGACGCGAAGTCGGGGTCGTCGGGTGGTGGCGATGTCCGGTTCCGCTGGGCGGCAGGCGAACCGGCAAGGAGGACGGTGAGCGCCAGGGCAAGTGGCGCGACCGTGCGGGCACGAAGGATCATGATGGCCTCGATGTGAGAGGCATCATAGCCCGGTGCCCCGGCTGCGAAGGGAGGCTACTCGAGGGTCGGCGCGGCGTGCTCGTCGGCGGCGCTGGTCTCCTCGGTCTGCGCATCGGACGATTCGGCGATCTCCATCGGCCAGTCGAGCGTCGTTCGCCATGTGAGCTTGATGCGTGGAGCGGAGTTCCGGCCCGGGGCCGCGCGTCCCGCATCACCGGATGCACGGACCTCGTCGATGCGCTCGCTGATGCGCTCGATCGCCGCGTGCAGGCTCGAGTCGGGCCCGCCCTTCGGGGCGGAGCCGGCGGGCTGGCCGGTGACGGTGTCCACCTTCTTCACCACCACCTGCGGGGCATGACTGGGGGTCTTGCGGGCCTGGGCGGTGCTGGCCCCGTGCGCCGCGGGCTCTGCCTTCGCGCTCTTGTCGGCGGGGGCAGGTCCGTGCTCGCCCTTCTTCGCACCGTGCGCGGCAGGCGCCGGTGTCGCAGCGGCCTTCGCCGGTGCCGCCGCCGTGTGCGCGGCGGTGTCGCCATGCGTCGCGGGCGCAGGCTTCGTGCTCTCCCTGGCGGGCGCCGTCTTGGCGTCGGGCGTGGACTCGTGCTTCGCCGGTTCGGCGTGCCTGGCTGCCTCACCGTGTGCGGCTGGCTCCTTCGCGTGCTGCGCGTGAACCGCCACGGGGTAGAGGGCCAGACAGGCGCCGAGGAGCGAGGCGAGAGGAAGCCGCACGGTGCTCACTGGTGTCCTCCCGTGGCATGCGGTTCGGCGGGAGATGGCCCCACCGGTTCCGAGAAGTAGGTCTTGCCGCTGGCAGCCTCGTAGTACGCGCCGACGAAGGCCACGTGGCCCTCCTTGCCGTGATCACGCAGCACCGCCGATCCCGCGAGCAGGTCGTTCAGCGATTCCTCGACATTGGCCAGGACGGCAGCCCGCATCCGCTCCACCTCCGGCTTCGAGGCGGCGGCCGCGGTGGCCGGCTTCAGCTGCCCGAACAGGTAGTCCAGGTTCGGTCCCGTGCCATGCCCGGCCGCCGGTTCGAGGGCCGACTTCACGGCATCGCACGTATCGTGTCCCATGACGACCATCAGGGGCACGTGGAGCCTGTCCACCGAGTACTCGAGGCTCGCCAGCACCGCCTTGTCGGTTGCGTGGCCGGCCGTGCGCACCACGAACAGGTCGCCAAGCCCCGCATGGAAGATGACCTCGGGCGGCACCTGCGCATCGGCGCAGGACAGGACGGCCGCGAACGGCTCCTGCCCTTTCGCCACCGCAGCCCGCTTGCCGGCGTCGACCGGCAGCGCCTCCTCCGGGTGTGCCACGAAGCGCGCATTGCCCGCCTTCAGCCGGGCCAGCGCGTTGCCCGCTGCGGGCGACGCGGCGTCGATGCCGTCCATGCCCGTGGCGAGCCACAGCCCGGCGGCGAGTACCAAGCCCTTCGTACGGATGTCCATGCCTTGCGAGGCCTCCAGTCCCAGCCGGGAATCGGCAGAGCTGGGGAAAAACTGAATGGCATTTCCGTGGTACTAGTTGAGGCATGGCGAGCAGGAAGGACCGGTTCGAATACGTGCTGGGCGACCACGCGCGCGAAGCGGCGCGCCTCCGTGCGCAGGCACGACTCTGGGATCCGGTGTCACATGCGCTCTTCGACCGCGTGGGTGTGAAGAAGGGCTGGCGCGTCCTGGAGGTTGGCCCCGGTCAGGGCTCCCTGCACATGGAACTGCGACGGCGGGTGGGCGACACGGTCGACGCCGTGGAACGGTCCGCGGCCTTTGCCGCCCAGCTCGAGAAGCTGGTGCGACGCGATGGCCTCGGCCCAAGCCGGATCTTCTTCTCCGACCTGATCGACGCAGACCTGCCCGCCAACACCTACGACTTCATCTTCGCCCGCTGGGTGTTCCTGTTCCTGCCCGATCCCGCGACGCACGTGAGGCTGCTGGCCCGCGCGCTGAAGCCGGGCGGCATCCTTGCCATCCAGGACTACCACCGCGACACGTTCATGCTGGTGCCCCGCCCCGAGGAGTGGGACGCGTTCATCACGGCGGACCGCGCGTTCTTCGCGTCCCAGGGCGGAAACGTGAGCATCGGCGTCAGGCTGCCGGGCATGATGCAGGCGGCGGGGCTCCAGGTCACCGGCATCGAGCAGACCACGAAGCACGGACACCCCGGGTCCCCAACCTGGAACTGGGTGACGAACTACGTGGTGTCGGTGCTCGACCGGCTGGACCACTCGCCGGCATTCACCCGCGAGACCGCGTCCACCCTGAAGCGGAAGTGGATGGCAGCGGGCAGGGAGCGGTCGACGCTGCTCATTGCTCCCTGCGTGCTGGACCTGGTCGCACGCAAGCCGCTCAGGTCTCCCAGGCGCCGCTGATCACGCTGCGGCGACCGCCAAGCGCCTTGGCCCGGTACAGCGCACGATCGGCCGCGACACTCAGCTCGCGCAGCGGCTGGGTGCCGTCCAGGCTGAGCGCGATGCCGACGCTCGCACCCACCTGCAGCGTCCGTCCGTGGACGGTGATCGGCTCGCTGATGGCGGCGATGATGGTGTCGGCCAGCAGCAGCGCCCCCGACTGGCCGTCGACGTTCCGCTGCACGATCGCGAACTCGTCGCCACCCATGCGCAGCACGACGTCGCCCTGGCGGGTCGCACGCCGCAATCGATCGGCCACCACGCGCAGCACCTCGTCACCGTACAGGTGCCCGTGGGTGTCGTTCACCGGCTTGAAGCCGTCGAGATCGATGTAGTGGAACGCCACGCCGGCCGCAGCCTTGCGCCGGTCCCGCTCCTGATCGAGCAGTCGGTTCAGCACGTTCCGGTTCGGCAGCCCCGTGAGCGGGTCGCTGTCGGCCCGCTTGCGCAGGTCGTCCAGCGCCACCTCCTCCGTCACGTCACGCAGGTCGCCCACCGCCACGAGCCCTTCGCCGAGATCCCTGGGCCGGAACTCGACTTTCAGTTCGGCCGGGAAAGGGGTGCCGCTGGCGCGCAGGCACCGGATTCGCCACGTCTGCATGTGCGGGAGCGGCCGGGTCAGCGCCGCGGTCACCCGCTCGTGATCCTCCGAGGCCACGAAGCCGAGGAGGCCCACCAGGGACATCGGCACATCCGCCACGTGCGTGATCCCGAACACGCTGGCAAACATCGCGTCGCACTCGAGGCGGTCCTCGTCCAGGTCGTACTCGAGGCCGCACACCCAGGCAATCTGCTGGACGTGCCGGAAGCGGGCGCTCAGGTCCAGGTAGCGCTCCAGGACGCGGCGCTGGCGCATCACGCTCCAGATGCGACGTCCCACCAGCTCCAGCACCTCGACGTCCGCCTCGTCATAGTCCGACGCCTTGTTGCCCACGCCCAGCAGCACGCGCACCCGCCCCTCGTCCATGATGGGCAGGCCGAGATGCCGGATCAGACGCGAGTGCCCGCGCGGCAGCCCACGCCTGTCGGCCAGGCTCTCGTAGTCGTTGTGCACGCACGGCTTCCTGAACCGCACCGAGTCGGCCCACACGCCGGCCTGTTCCACGGGGTAGTGCCGATCGTGCACCGCCGTACATGTGGCGAGGGTGTCGTGCGACCAGGCGCCGAGCTCGATGCTGTTCTGATCGTCGTTGAGGAAATGCAGGTAGGCGATGCGGCTGTCGGTCGCACGCTGTGCGATGTCGACCCCGGCCTGCACGATCTCGTGGCTGGTCAGGTCGGTCGTCAGGAGTTCCAGGTCGCGGACCACACGAAGGAGCGCGGCGTCGCGTGACATCGTCGTGCCTGTGTCAACGATACACCGAACACGCGTCCGACCCGGGCCGCCGTATGCTCGTGTCAGGAGACGGTACGAGGCTCCACACGCACGCCGTCGGCAATCGTATCGCCGGGGTGCTGGATGAGGACGGCACCCGGCTCGACACCGCCGGTCACCTCGGCCTCCTGCCCGTTCTGGTGCCCGAGCGTCACCGCCACGCGCCGCGCCCTGCCGTCGCGCACGACGTAGACCGCCCAGTCCTCGCCGGTGCGCACGAGTGCACCGGTGGGCACCTTCAGCACGTCCGGGCTCTCCCAGGTGACGATGCGGGCTTCGACCCTGTACCCGTCGCCGAGCGCCTTCCAGGCTTCCGACGCGTCGGTGAACTCGAGGATGACGTTCACCCGCTGCTCTTCCACCCCAAGGGCCGAGATCTTCGTGAACCCGGACGGCTCGATGCGGCGCACCCTGGCATCGAGTGTCGTGTCACCCCCCCACTGCTCCACCAGGACGCGCGCACCCGGCTTCACGCGCACCGCGTCGAGCGAGAGAAGGTCGACGACGATCTCGAGCTGCCGGGGATTGCCGACTTCGACCAGGGCGTCACCCGCCGGCACGACGGTCTCGCTCTCGCGTACCCGCTTCAGCACGACGCCGTCGACGGGCGAGGTCACCGGCACGACCCGTCCGCCGCGGTCCGGCGGTGCGGGCGGCGCGAGTCGCGCCTGTGCGCGCTCGACCTCGGCCTCGGCGGCACGCGCGGCGAAGGACGCGGCGGTCACCTGCTCCTGGATGGTCCGCACGTCCGCCTCCCGTGCCTCGAGCTGCTGCGCGGTGCCCAGGCTCTCTGCCACGAGCATCCGGACGCGCGCCAGCTCACGTTCCGCCTGGGCCAGGGCGGCCCTCGCCCGCTGTTCCTCCGCCCGGAACCGTCCTGACGAGGCACGGGCGCTGGCCAGCGCGGCTTCGGCCTCTGCGCGGCTGCGGGTATCGAGCAGCGTCGGGGCCTCCGGGCGGATCTGCGCGACCACATCACCCGCGCGCACCTCGTCACCGGGTTCCAGTTCGATCCGGAGGATGCGGCCCGATACCGGTGCCGCCACGACGAACCGGTCGCGGACGCGCGTCCGCCCTTCCTCGTCCACGGTGACCAGGAGCGGACCACGCGCCACGGTGGTCGTCTCCACCGGGACCGTCTGCGGCCACAGGGCCACGGCCAGCAGGCCGGCAACGACGAGGATGGCGAGCCAGAGGCGGACGTTGCGAAGCAGGCGGAGCACGGAGCTACTCCCTTCTCTTGAGCACGGCGATGAGATCCAGGCCATCCAGCCTGCGACGCACGATGAAGCCGGACAGCGCCGCGGCGGCAATCACCACGAGGAACGACCACGCCACCGTTGACGGCGCGACGACGAAGGACAGCCGGTACATCTCGTTGTTGAACGCGGACATGATGAGCAGCCCGAGCCCGTACCCGATGCAGGCGCCGACCGGCAGCGACACCACCGTGAGCACGGCCAGCTCACCGAGCAGGATGAGCGAGATCTCCGCGCGCGTGAAGCCGAGCACCCGGAGGCTGGCCAGTTCGTGGCTGCGCTCGGAGAGCGAGACGCGTGCCGAGTTGTAGACCACGCCGAACGCGATCACCCCCGCGAACATGACGTTGAAGAAGATCTGGAGGTTCATGGTCTCGGCCATGGTCTCGCGGAAGTTCCGGATCGTCATCTCGCGGAGGGCCACGCCGGCCACGGCCGGCATGGCCTTCACCGCATCGTAGAACTCGGGGAGGCGTACGGGGTCCACTGTCACGGCGGCGCCCGACACGGTCGGGCCCTCGCCGAGGATCCGGTTGAGCGTGTCGCGCCGCATGTAGGCCTGGAGGCCGACGCTGTCGTCCACCAGCATGGTGATGGGCAGGTCGAGCACCGGACGGCGCCCCTCGAGGACGGAGACCCGGACCAGGTCTCCCGCGCGCAGGTCGAGGATCTCCCCGAGCTTCTGCGACATGACCAGTCCTTCTTCGGGCAGCGCGAGGGCGCGCCCATCGCGGGTGACCACGCGGTTGAGGCCGGGCGTGCCGGGCAGGCCGGTGATGGCGAGCGTGCGCGTGCGGCTGCCCGACCGCAGGCGGACGGGCACGGTGCGCGAGGGCTCGATGTCCATGGCGCCCGGCATGTGCTGCACGTCGTGGGCGGCCCGGCTCGAGCGGGGCTGGACGAACGACACCGTGGCGTCCTGCCGCATGGAGAGCACGAACTGCTGGTTGATCAACCGGTCCATGACGTCGATGAACGAGAAGCCCACCAGCAGCACGGCAACGGCGAACGCGATCCCGACGACCGAGACGAGCGAACGCAGCGGCTGACGCTCGAGGTTCCGCAGGACCATGCGGGACGCGATGGGCAGGCGGACGGTCTGCTCGAAGAGGCTGTGGTGATAGAGCGCGGGTGCCTCGGGCCGCATCGCATCTGCCGGCGGGATGCGCACGGCCCGGTGCACCGCAGACCAGGCCCCGAGCGCCGCGACCACGAGCGAGCCGAGCAGCGAGGCAACCGCCACGTCGGTGGACATCCGGTAGTAGAGGATCGGGAACCGGAAGTACTGGTTGTAGAGCGCAATCATGCCGGAGCCGAGCCACGCGCCTCCGGCGATGCCGAGCAGCGCACCCACGGCGGCGATGCCGAGGCCCCACTTGATGTAGTGCCACGCAATGGCTCGGTTGTGATAGCCGAGCGCCTTCAGCGCCGCAATCTGCCCGCGCTGGAGGGCCAGCGCGCGCGTCAGTGCCACGTTGAGGATGAACGCCGCCACGCCGAGGAAGATGAGCGGGGTGATGAACCCGAATGTCTGGAGCTGTGCCAGCTCGTTCTCGAGTGTCCAGCCGGACAGCTGCTGGTTCTGCGGGATCGCGCCCAGCCCGCCGTACGGCTCGAGCAGGCGGTCCACCTGCGCGATCACCTCGGCCGACGACGCGCCGCGCCCCAGCGAGATCGACACGTCGTTGAAGCCACCTTCCATGTCGAAGGCCGGCGCCAGCGCCGACCCGTTCATCCAGAAGATGCCGAAGCGCCGCTTGTCCGGGAACAGCTCACCCGGCCGGATCGCGAACACGTATTCGGGCGAGAGGGCGATGCCGACAATCGTGAGCGAGCGCCGGCGGCCGTTGATGAGGGCGGCCACCGTGTCGCCCGGCCCGAAGCCGTGGGCTTCGCAGAACATCTCGCTGGCGAGCACCTCGTCCGGACGGTTCGGATCGACCCACCGGCCGCGCCGCAGGAACAGGTCATTCAGCGCCGGACGTCCGTCGGCCGGCAGCGAGATGAGCCGACCGGTCGCGGGCTCGGCCATGCCCGGGACGTCGAGCGTGACGTCGGCCACCACCCGCGTCATCACCCGCTCCACGCCCGGAATCGCAGACAGCCTGGCCTGCAGGCTGTTGGGCGCGCGCTTCAGCGACGCGAACACGTCGGCGAACCGCGCCGAATCGTAGTACTCGGCGCGGGTCTGCTGCAGCGACGCGAAGTTCGACAGGTAGGTCACGAACATCGTCACGCCCGCGGCGACCACCGCGGCAATGGCGAACGCCTGCCCCTTCATCTCCCACAGGTCGCGCAGGAGCTTGCGGTCCAGCGTGGCGACGAAGCGGGGCATCCTCACCATCGCAGCTCCGCCACGGTCAGCTTCGTCTGGTTCACGTCGATGGACGACACGCGGCCGTCGGCCAGGTGCACCACGCGGTCCGCGAGGCCCGCAATCGCCGCATTGTGGGTGATGACGACGGTGGAGGTCCCCAGTTCGCGGTTCACCCGCGTGATCGCATCCAGCACCACGGCGCCGGTCGTGATGTCGAGCGCCCCGGTCGGCTCGTCGCACAACAGCACGTCGGGCCGCTTGGCGATCGCTCGCGCAATGGCGACCCTCTGCTGCTCGCCGCCCGAGAGCTGCGCCGGGAAGTGGTCCAGGCGCTGACCGAGGTTCACGAGCGAGAGCGCCTCCTCGGGAGTCATCGAGCCGCGGGTGAGCTCGGTGACGAGGGCCACGTTCTCGCGGGCGGTCAGGCTGGGAATCAGGTTGTAGAACTGGAAGACGAAGCCGACGTGCGAGCGTCGGTACTCGGTGAGGGCCCCCTCGTCGGCAGCGGTCAGGTTGTGGTCCTGGTAGACGACCGACCCGGATGTCGGCACGTCCAGGCCACCCAGGATGTTGAGCAGGGTGGACTTGCCGGATCCGCTGGGACCGAGCAGCACCACGAACTCACCGGGAAAGAGGTCGAAGTCGACTCCGCGGAGGGCCTCGACGGTCACCTCTCCCATCTCGTAGACCTTGCGCAGGCCACGGGCAATGAAGACAGGCGCGCGAGTGTCGTTGGCAGGCACGTGGGCAGACCCTGCGCTAAGCATAGTGCGACTATGCTGATGACACGTGGACATCGCCATCGTCGACCAGACACCGCACGAACTGGTGGTGGTCAAGCCTGCCGGACTGGCCAGTGAACACACCCGTGACCCCGGGGCCGACTCCCTGGTCTTCCGGCTGGGCCGGCAGGGATTCACCGGACTGCGCTGCGTGCACCGGCTCGACAGTCCGGCGTGCGGCCTGATGCTGATTGCGAGGACGGCGACCGCCGCACGGCACTATTCGGCCGAGATCGAGAAGCGCCGCTGGCACAAGTGGTACGTGGCCCGCCTCGCCGTGCCGCACCGGATCGGGGCGCTGCTGGTCGGCTCGCACAAGGCCTACCTGTCCACGGAGGGCAGGTCGGCGGTGGTGGTCCGCTCGGGGGGCAAGGCGTCGTTCCTGGACGTGGTGGCCGCGGCGCCGTCGCCCGACGACACCGGGCATTCCGACGTGCTGATCGCGCTGCACACCGGCCGCTTCCACCAGATCCGGGTGATGATGGCGAACCTCGGTGCGCCGCTGGCGGGCGATACGCGGTACGGCGGACCGGCGTCACCCACCATGTACCTCGAGCACGTCATCCTGGGCGCGCGGCCGTTCGAGTCCGACGCGTGGAAAGTATGGACCGCCCCGCCGCACGCGGACCGGGTGGCATGGGCGCCCGCACTCGCGCAGGCCGTGCACGAACGGGCCACCGCGCTGCTCGCCGCGCTTCGGTCGTCGGCCTGAGCACGCGCCCGGGCGACGGTCAGCGGGCGACGCTGAACAGCACGGCATCCACGCGACCGGGTTCACGCACGTCGATCGGCCATGGGGGCAGCGGCTCCCACCGCAGGCGTTCGCGCCCGATGGCGCCTTCCACGATGCGGGCGAGTGCGCCCGCACTGGCCAGTTCCCGCGTGTTCGACGCCGCGAAGATCCGCCCGCCGGGCGCGAGCACCTCCACAGCCGCGCGGACCAGCGCCGGGTAGTCCGACACCGCCTTCCACGCCCGGCGCTTCTCGCGCGCGTCGCCTGCCGCGAACGTCGGCGGGTCCAGGACGACCAGGTCGTAGCGTTCCGCCGGGCGCTTCGCCGCCCAGGCCAGGTACGCGAACGCATCCATCCGCGAGAACCGCGCACGGTCGGCAGGCAACCCGTTCACCTCGAGGTTGCGACGGCCCCAGGCGAGGTAGCGGCTGGACACGTCCACGTTGGACACGTGCGCGCCCGAGGCGACCAGCGGCACCGCGAAGGCGCAGGTGTAGGCAAACAGGTTCAGGGCGCGCCGAGCGCCCAGCTGCGCCAGGCTTCGCCGGTGCTCGCGGTGTTCGAGGAAGAGCCCGGTGGAGAACCCGTCGTACAGCCGCACCTCGAACCGCGAGCCGTATTCGCGAACGACCATGGTCTCTGGCTGCGGGACCCCGGCACGAGGCACGGCGGCACGCGTCTCCGCGGGCGCCTGGCCGCCGAGCCGGCTCCGGTCCCGCATGAAGCGCTTCACGTAGATCGACTCGACACCGAACGGGGCCAGCTGCTCGAGCGCCACGCCCGACACCATCGTCAGTGCCTCGTCATCGAGCGCGGCGTCGTCATAGACACTGATGACGGCCGCGGGACCGTAGCGATCGAGATAGAGCCCCTCGAGCCGGTCGCCGGAACCGTCGACGAGTCGATAGACGCTGACGTCGGTGGAATCGAGCAGCGGGCGGCGGATGTCGAGGGCTGCGGGCAGCAGTGTCGTGACGCGGGAGGGATGCACGCCGCAGCCATCGTGCGCGTTACGGAGGGCAGGGGTCAAGACCTGCCCGATCTTCCCGTTGACATGCGCCTTTTGGACGGGCTACCCTCAACAGGTCATGTTCGTCCGCGTCCACCACGTGCACCATCATCATCATCCGGCAGCTGCCGGGCGGGTGGAGTTGCGCGCACTCTAGGTTTGGACGAGGTATCGAACCCAGCGACATGCAACCCGCCACCCGGCGGGTTTTTTTGTGCCCGCACGGATGGCTCCAGCGAGCCGCCACGCCACACAGCGTCGTGGTCCGAGGTAACTGACGATGAAGATTGATTTCTCGAAACTGGACGGGCTCATCCCGGCGGTCATCCAGGACGCGAACACCCTGGAGATCCTGATGGTCGGCTTCATGAACGAGGAAGCCCTGGCGAAGACGAAGGCCACCGGGTTCGCCACCTTCTGGAGCCGCACGCGCAACAAGCTGTGGATGAAGGGGGAAACCTCGGGCAACCAGCTCAAGGTGGTGGAAACCCTCGTCGACTGCGACGAGGACACGCTCGTCCTGAAGTGCATCCCGCTCGGCGACGGCGTCGCCTGCCACACCGGCGAGCGCACATGCTTCTACCGGAAGCTGGAAGACTGACGAACGGCTCTAATCGAAGGACAGATCGATGACACTCAAACTTGGCATTCCGAAGGGTTCCCTGCAGGACGCGACGATTCAGCTGTTCCAGCGGGCCGGCTTCAACATCACCGTCAGCTCGCGCTCGTACTTCCCGTCGATTGACGACCCGGAGATCGAGTGCATGCTGATCCGGGCGCAGGAGATGGCGCGCTACGTCTCGGACGGCGTGCTCGACGCCGGCCTCACCGGACTCGACTGGATTGCCGAGCACGAAGCCGGTGACGGCAAGACCGGCGTCATCGAACCGATCGCCGACCTGATCTATGCCAAGCAGAGCTTCGGCAAGGTGCGGTGGGTGCTGGCGGCCCCGGAGGATTCCGATATCCGGTCGGCGAAGGACCTCGAGGGCAAGACCATCGCCACCGAACTGGTCCGCGCCACCAAGTCCTACTTCCAGAAGCAGGGCGTGAACGTGAAGGTGGAGTTCTCCTGGGGGGCCACCGAGGTGAAGCCGCCGAAGCTGGCCGACGCCATCGTCGAGGTGACCGAAACCGGATCGTCGCTGCGCGCCAACCGGCTGCGGATCATCGACACCCTGATGGAGAGCAACACGCAGCTCTTCGCCAACAAGACGGCGCTGGCCGACGACTGGAAGCGCAACAAGCTGCAGAACATCGCCATGCTGCTGAAGGCCGCCATCGAGGCGCAGGGCCGCGTGGGGCTGATGCTCAACGTGAAGCGCGACGACCTGGCGACGGTGCTGGGCCTGCTGCCCGCGCTGCAGCGCCCGACCATCTCGAACCTGAGCGACGACCAGTGGGTGGCCGTGAACACGATCATCGAGGAGAAGGTCGTGCGCAACCTCATCCCCCAGCTCAAGGCGGCCAACGCCCAGGGCATCGTCGAGTATCCGCTCAATAAGATCGTGCTCTAGAGAGGGTGGGACGGGCGGGAGGGGCGGGAATGGGCGGGTTTTCGCCTTCCTGCCCCTCCTGGCGTTCCCGCCCCCTCCTGCCCAGGGAATCACCATGAACATCATCGACGCCTCTGACAAGCGCGCCATCGAGGCGCTGTTCGCGAAGAAGGAAAGCGCCGACCGCGCGTTCGAGCGCCGCGTTGCCGCGATCGTGCAGAAGGTGCGCAGCGGCGGCGACAAGGCGCTGCTGGCGTTCGCGAAGAAGTTCGACAAGCTCGCGCAGCCGATCGAGGTCTCCCGCGAGGAGATGGAGGCCGGGGCCGCGACGCTCCCTGCCGACGTCCGCCTGGCCATCACGAACGCGGCGAAGAACATCGCGAAGGTTGCCGCCCGCCAGATCCCGAAGCACTTCGACGTCGAGGTGGTGAAGGGGGTGATGGTCGAGCAGCGCGTCGAGCCGCTCGAGAGCGTCGGCTGCTATGTGCCGGGTGGACGCTTCCCGCTGCCCTCCTCGCTGCTGATGACCGCGGTGCCTGCGCGTGTGGCAGGCGTGCGCAACATCATCGCCGTCTGCCCGAAGCCCGAAGGGGCCGTGATGGCGGCCGCCCTGGAAGCCGGCGTGACGAAGCTGTTCCGCATCGGCGGCGCGCACGCGGTGGCGGCGCTCGCCTACGGCACCGCGTCGGTTCCGCGGGTGGACAAGATCGTCGGCCCCGGCAACAAGTGGGTGGCGCAGGCCAAGGCGCAGGTCACGGCCGACTGCGCGATCGACTTCTACGCGGGCCCGACCGAGATCGTGGTGGTCGCGTCGGGCGGCGACCCGGCCTGGGTGGCCGCGGACCTGATCGCGCAGGCCGAGCACGACCCCGAGGCGCGGTCGGTGTTCATCACGTGGAAGAAGGGCTTCGCCCAGCGGGTGAGCAAGGTCGTGGACCGCATCGCGAAGGGTCGGGACATCGTCACGACCTCCCTCGCCGCGCACGGCGCCATCGTGATCGCGAAGGATGCCGACGAGGCGATGCGGCTCTCGAACCGCTTCGCCCCCGAGCACCTGGTGGTGGAGAGCGACGCGCTCATCAATCGGCCGATCGTGGCCGGCGCGGTGTTCGTCGGGCCGCACACCGCCCAGGCGGCAGGCGACTACGCCACGGGATCCAACCATGTGCTGCCCACGGCGGGCGCCGCCCGCTTCCGCGGCGGCCTGAGCGCAGCCGACTTCGTGCGGGTGATGGCCGTGCAGCGCCTCACCGCGGACGGACTCGCACGGCTGGCACCGACGATTGTGCCGCTCGCAAAGGCCGAGGGCCTTCGGGCGCACGCCGAGTCGATCCAGGTGCGGCTGCGATGAGCCAGCGCCGTGATTGAGAAGTACCAGAAGCCGGCCGAGCTCTACGACGGCCTCCGCCTGCACCAGAACGAGAACACGGGCGGCTGCTCGCCGGTCGTGCTGCAGGCGCTCGCGGGACTCACCGCGGAGCAGGTCGGCTTCTACCCGCCCTACGAGGCTGCCACCCGCGCGTGTGCCGAGTACCTGGGGGTCGACCCGGACCGGCTGACGCTGGTGAACGGGCTCGACGAGGCGATCATGGCGGTCGCGACCAGCTACCTGCGGCCGCGGCCGGGGCTCCCGCTCGCCGAGGCCATCGTTCCAGAGCCAGCCTTCGAGATCTTCGCGTACGACACGGAGGTGGTCGGCGGACGTGCCGTCCGGGTCGAGCCGCAACGCGACCATGCGTTCCCGCTGGAACGGGTCCTCGACGAGATCACGCCCAACACGCGCGTCGTCTTCATCACCAACCCGAACAACCCCACCGGCGTCCTGACGCCGCTGGCGGCCATCCGCACCGTGGCGGCACGGGTGCCGCCAGGGGCGATCGTGTTCGTGGACGAGGCCTATGCGGAGTTCTCCGGCATCAGCATCATCCCGGAACTCGCGCAGCTCCCGAACGTGATCGTGGGCCGCACGTTCTCGAAGGCGTTCGGCCTGGCCGGACTCCGCATCGGCGCGATCACCGGGCACCAGGACGCGCTCGAGCCGATCAGGCACGTGGTGCCGGTCTACAGCGTGAATGTCGCCGCGGTGGTGGCGGTGCAGGCGGCCCTCCGCGACCGCGAGTACGTGGAGCGATACAGGGCGGAGGTCGAGACGTCGAAGGCCCTGCTCTACGCCGCGTGCGAGCGGCTCGGCCTGCGATACTGGAAGAGCGCGGCCAACTTCGTGCTGGTGGACGCCGGCGACCGCGCGGAACGGCTCGCGCACGGGGCGGCGGCCCGCGGCATCTACCTGCGGGATCGGTCGAAGGAGCCAGGGCTGGAAGGATGCGTGCGCGTGGGCACCGGCATCGTCGCCCATACGGAGCGGTGCATCCGCGTGTTCGAGGAGGTCTTGTGCGGCGTGGAGTGATTGACAGGAAGACCACCGAGACGCAGATTGCGCTCTCGCTGACGCTCGAGGGCAAGGGTACGTACCAGGTGCGGACGGGCATCCGGTTCCTGGACCACATGCTGGAGCTGTTCGCCCGGCACGGCGGGTTCGACCTGAAGGTGGACGCGACGGGCGACCTCGACGTGGACCAGCATCACACGGTCGAGGACCTGGGCATCGCGCTCGGCGAGGCGGTGTCGAAGGCGCTCGGCGACCGCAAGGGGATCAACCGCGCGGGGTACTTCGTCATGCCGATGGACGAGACGCTGGCCGTGGCGGCCATCGACCTCGGCGGACGCCCGCACACCGTCACCGACCTGAAGGTGAAGGTGCGGCTCGTCGGCGACCTCCAGACCGAGCTGGTGCACGACTTCTTCGAGGGGTTCGCCATCGGCTCGCGCGCCAACGTGCACGTGAAGGTGATGTACGGCCGCTCGAACCACCACAAGATCGAGGCGTCGTTCAAGGCGTTCGCCCGCGCCCTGCGCGTGGCCGTGGCGAAGGACAGGCGCCTGGCGAAGATGCTGCCGAGCACGAAGGGACTGCTGTAGAAGTGCGAAAGGAACGGGTCCGTTGTCACGTATCGCGCTGATCGACTACAAGGCCGGCAACCTCACCTCCGTGCGCAAGGCGCTGGCGGCGGTCGGCGCCGACGTCTACACGCCCGAGGTGCCGGGTGATCTCGCCAGCGCCATGGGGATCATCGTCCCCGGCGTGGGGCACTTCGCGGCCACGGCCGCGCTCGATGCCACCTGGAGGGCGGCTGTCCTGGCCCGCGTCGGCGAGGGGCGGCCGCTGCTCGGCATCTGCCTCGGCCTGCAGTGGCTGTACGAGGGCAGCGAGGAATCGCCCGAACTGGCCGGGCTCGGCGTGCTGGGCGGGCGGTGCCACAAGCTGCGCGGCACCTCGCCGGACGGCCAGGTGCTGAAAGTGCCGCACGTGGGCTGGAACAGCCTCGAACGCCTGGTGGACGCGCCGATCATCGACGGTGTGACCGACGGTGCCCAGGTCTACTTCACGCACAGCTTCGTGGCGCCCATCACCCGCGATACGGCGGCGGCGACGACACACGGGGAACGCTTCGCGTCGATCGTGCAGCGGGGCCAGGTGGCCGGCGTGCAGTTCCACCCCGAGAAGTCGGGCGAGGTGGGGCTCCAGATCCTCCGCAACTACATGAAGATGGTGGGCTGAACGTGCTGTCGAAACGCATCATCGCCTGCCTGGACGTACGTGACGGCCAGGTCGTGAAGGGCATCAACTTCGAGGGGCTGCGCAGCGCGGGCGATCCGGCCGAGCTCGCCCGGCGGTACAACGCGGAGGGGATCGACGAACTGGTCATCCTCGACATCACCGCCACACTCGAGCGACGCCGCGCCCTGGCCGACACGATCAGGGCCGTGGCACGGGAACTGTTCATCCCGCTGGCTGTCGGTGGCGGCATCCGCACGGAAGAGGACGCTGCCCTGGCGGTGGACGCCGGGGCAGACAAGGTGAGCCTCAACAGCGCGGCGCTGGCGAACCCGGGCCTGCTCACGACGCTCGCGAACCGCTATGGCAGCCAGGCTGTCGTCTGCGCGATCGACGCCAAGCACGCGGTGGACGCCGAGGGGACGAAGACCTACGCGGTCTACTCGCGCAGCGGCACGACCGCCACGCACCGCGACGCGGTGGAGTGGGCGAAGGAAGCCGAGGCACGGGGCGCCGGCGAGATCCTCCTCACCTCGATCGATCGCGACGGCACCAAGATCGGGTTCGACTGCGAGATGACGGCCGCCGTCTCGCGCGCCGTCTCCATTCCCGTGATTGCGTCGGGCGGAGCCGGCAAGCTGCACGACTTCGTGGACGTGTTCACCGCGGGCGCCGCCGACGCGGCACTCGCCGCCTCGATCTTCCATTACGCCGAAACCAGCGTGCACGCGCTCAAGGAACACCTGCGGGCGCATGGCGTGCCCGTGCGCATCTGATGCCCGCGGCGTGTCTCCCTCGCATTGCTGAGTGCTGAGTGCTGCCTTCTGAGTTCTGACTTCTGACTTCTGACCTCCCGCTCCCATGCTGATTCCTGCCATCGACCTGAAAGACGGCGCCGTGGTCCAGCTCGTACAGGGCGAACGGCTCGCCATCCGCGACGACGACATCGACAAGTGGGTCACCCGATTCGCACGGTTCCCCAAGGTGCAGGTGATCGATCTCGACGCCGCGATGAACCGCGGCGACAACCTCGCCATCGTGCGCCGGATTGCCGGCCAGCTGACCTGCCGCGTCGGTGGCGGCGTACGCACGGTCGAGCGCGCCCAGGACATCCTCGCCGCCGGCGCCACGGCGGTCATCGCCGGATCCGCCCTGTTCAGGGACGGGCAGCCCGATCTGGCATTCGCGAAGCAGCTGGCTGACGCCATCGGACCCGAGCGGCTCATTGCCGCCGTCGACAGCAAGGGTGGGCACGTGGTCGTCAACGGCTGGAAGACCGCGCTCCCAGTGACGGCGGTCGAGGCCGTGCGGGCGCTCGAGCCGTACTGTGCGGAGTTTCTGTACACCTACGTGGATGCGGAAGGGCTGATGAAGGGCACCAACATCCCGGCCATCCTGAAGGTGCGACAGGCCACCTCACGCCGGGTCACCGCAGCCGGCGGCATCACCACCCAGGCAGAGATCGACACCCTGCACGCCCACGCGGTGGACTCGGTCGTCGGGATGGCGGTCTACACAGGAACACTCAAGATCGACTGAGGACTGCCGGCCACCTGGCGCCGGCTCAGCCGGCAGGGGACGCCACGCTGTTTGGGCGCTAGAATGGAAGTCTGCCAACGGGCAGGACTTCAACTCGTGAACATTGCCCTCCAGGCCGACCCGGCCGTCCGTTCCGACGACGCGAAGCCCGCGCCCGCAGAGCGCGCGGCGATCGACGGCAAGTTCCTTCGCGTCGGCCGTGAGCGCTTCCTCGTCAAGGGCGTCACCTACGGCACGTTCGCGCCGGACGCCGGCGGCTACCAGTTCCCCGCACTGGACCAGGTCGACGAAGACTTCCGCCTCATGGCGGAACTCGGCATCAATACGGTCCGGGTCTACACGCCTCCCCGACGGGATCTGCTCGACCTCGCACTGAAGCACGGCCTCCGCGTCATGGTCGGGCTTCCGTGGGCGCAGCACGTGGCTTTCCTGGACGATCGCCGGCTGCGCCGCCGCATCGAGGACGAGCTGCTCGGCAAGGTGCGCGAGCTTGGCGACCACCCGGCGGTCCTGCTGTTCGCCCTCGGCAACGAGATCCCGCCGAGCATCGTCCGCTGGCACGGCCGCCTGCGGGTGGAGCGGTTTCTCCGTCGCCTCTACCGCGAGGCGAAGCGGATCTCGCCGGCCAGCCTGTTCACCTACGTGAACTTCCCGCCGACCGAGTTCCTCGACCTGTCGTTCTTCGATGTCTGCGCCTTCAACGTCTACCTGCACCGCGAGGTCGACCTGCGCGCCTACCTCGCACGCCTGCAGCACATCGCCGGCCACAAGCCGCTCCTGCTGGCCGAGGCCGGTGCGGACAGCATCCGCGAGGGCGAGGACGGCCAGGCAGCCATTACCGCCATGCACCTGCGCGCCGCCTTCGAGGAGGGGGCCTGCGGCGCGATGGCGTTCGCGTGGACCGACCAGTGGTGGCGTGGCGGCTTCGACGTGGACGACTGGAAGTTCGGGCTGGTCGACACGGCCCGGCGGCCCAAGCCGGCCGCGGCGGCCGTGGCGGCGGTGTACGCCGAGGTGCCCTTCACGAAGGCGGCCCGTGCCACATGGCCCCGGGTCTCCGTCGTCGTCTGCGCCTACAACGCCGCCGACACGCTCGAGGACAACCTGTCGTCGCTCGAGAGGCTCAGCTACCCGAACTACGAGGTCATCCTCGTCAATGACGGCTCGCGCGACCGCACGAGCGACATCGGCCATGCACACGCTGGTGTCCGCGTCATCGACATCCCGAACGGCGGCCTGAGCGCCGCGCGCAACGTCGGGCTCGCCGCGGCCACCGGCGAGATCGTCGCCTACACCGACGCCGACACCCGGGTCGATCCCGACTGGCTCACCTTCCTCGTCCAGCCCTTCCTGCGTTCTGACGTGGTCGGATCCGGCGGCCCCAACGTGGTCCCGGCCGACGACCCGCCCATTGCGCAGTGCATCGCGCGCGCGCCGGGCGGACCGACGCACGTCCTGCTCGATGATCGCATTGCCGAGCACGTGCCCGGTTGCAACATGGCGTTCCGCCGCGAGGCCCTCCTGGCCATCGGCGGCTTCAATCCCATCTACCTCCGGGCCGGCGACGATGTGGATGTGTGCTGGCGGCTGCAGGCACGCGGGTGGAAGATCGGGTTCGCCTCGTCGGCCCTGGTGTGGCATCACCACCGCTCGAGCATCAAGGCCTACTGGCGGCAGCAGGTCGGCTACGGCGAGGGCGAGCGCTGGCTCCTGGCGCACCATCCCGAGAAGTTCCTCGACGGTCACATGCTGTGGCGCGGCCGCATCTACAGCCCGCTGCCGTTCGTCCGGTCGCTCTGGAGCGAACGCATCAACGCCGGAGTCTGGGGCACGGCGGCCTTCCCGTCGGTCTACCGTGCCGACGTGCATCCGTTCGCGTTCCTGCCGCACTCGGTGCACTGGCAGCTGCTGTCGTTCCTGCTGGCGCTCGCCGGCGCCGGCGTCGCCCTGGTGGGCGGGCACTCGTGGGCCTCGGTGCTGCTGCTGGGCACCGGCCTCGTGGGTATCGCCGCCACCCTGGCGAAGAACGCCTCGTATGCCTGGCGATCGGACGTGGACTCGCTGAGCGGCCATCCGCTCTGGTACCGCATCACGCTGGCCTACCTGCACTTCATCCAGCCCTTCGCGCGCGTCCGGGGCATCATCCGCGGCATCCTCGCACCGCCGGAGGTCCTGGAGCCGGTCGGGCCGCGCCAGACGAGCCGGGGTCCGACGCCGTCGCTCTCGGAGTCGGCGCGCGCCATGGCACTGCTCACCGGCGGGGTGACCGAGGATCGCTACTGGAGCGAGCAGTGGACCAATACCGAGCGGGTGCTGGTGGCCCTGACGGACTGGCTGCGCAGGTCGCGCGCCGTGCGCGTCATCGAGATCGACGAGGGCTGGGCGCACGATCGCGACATCAGCGTGCTCGTGGGCCGCTGGGCGTGGCTCGACATCCGTGCACTGGTCGAGGAGCATGCCTCGGGCCGAGCCCTGCTCCGCGTGAACATGTACCTCAGGCCGACGAGCGTCGGCACGCTGACGGCCGTGGTGCTGTCGGCGGCGCTCCTCGCCTCGGCGAGTGCCGGCGTGGCGCTGCGCTGGCCGCTCGCGGGCATCCTCGGCGCCACGCTCACCATCGCCGCATCGGCGCTGGCGGTGTGGCGCACGGCCCAGGCCACGGCCATCGTGCAGCGCGGCGTCCGGGCGGTGGCGGATGGGTCGGCGATGATCCGGATGCAGTCCGCGCGGGCGCGCGTGCCGCTGCTCGCCCCGAGCATGGGCCGCATCTACGCCCTGCGGACGGCGGCCATGTTCCTGGTGATGACGGCGGCGGTGACGGCCGGCACGCTCATGCTGCGGGAGGCGGCCACGGCGCAGATCATCGGTGCACGCAAGGGCTACGCGGGCGACAACGGCCCGGCCATCGATGCCTGGCTCGACACGCCGGGTGGCATCCTCGTCACGCCGGGCGGCGAAGTGATCTTCTCCGACTCGAACAACCACGTGGTGCGGCGGATCGATCCGCGCAACAACATCAGCACGGTGGTCGGCAACTACGCGGCGGGAGCCGGCTTCTCGGGCGATTACGGCCCGGCCACGCTGGCGCAGCTCGACACGCCGGACGGGGTCAGCGTGGCGCCCGACGGCGACCTCGTGATTGCCGACTCGCGGAACCTCCGCATCCGCCGGGTCGACAGGCAGACGCAGACGATCATGACCATCGCCGGCACGGGACGCGCCGGCTACAACGGCGACGACCAGCCCGCCACCGGGGCCTGGCTCAACGATCCGAGCGGCGTCGCGGTGGCCGCGAACGGCGACATCTACATCGCGGACACGCTGAACTACCGTGTCCGGATGATCGACCACGCGACCGGGTTGATCCACACGATCGCGGGGAACGGCGAGGCTGGCGACGACGACTTCAACGTGGGCGACGGCGGTCCGGCGACCGCGGCCACGCTGAACATGCCGAGCGACGTGGCGCTGGCACCGAACGGCGACATCTACATCGCGGACATGCACCACCAGCGCGTGCGGCGCGTGGACGCGAAGACCCGCATCATCACCACCGTGGCCGGCAGCGGCCGCTGGGGGAACACGGGCGACGGCGGCCCGGCCACGGCCGCCACGCTGGCGGGCCCGGCAGGCATCACCGTGGCCGTCGATCCGGCCGGCCAGCTCACGCTCTTCATCGCGGATTACTACAACGGGCGGGTGCGCGCGGTGGGACCCGATGGCGTCATTCGTGAAGTGTCCGAGGACCGTGAGGCGTTCGACGCCCCGACCCGCGTGGCGTACTCGCGCCGCGGCGGCTGGCTCTACGTCACCGACTCCAGCCGCGACCGCCTGGTGGTGCTGAGCGTGGCGCGCGTGGCGCCCGCGCTGGCCCCGCCGCCGCCCCCGCGGCGCCGCGCACGTCCGCAGCCGGCAGCCCCGGCAGCGCAGCCCGCGCCGGTCGACCTGGGGACACCGGCCGCCGAACGGGTGAGCGGCCAGTGACTGGACCCCAGCCGGTCGACACGGGGCCGCTGCTGCCCTGGACGCTGTCCTACATGCGGCCGTACCGCGGCCGCGTGGTGCTGGTCGGCCTGCTCATGCTGCTGCAGGTCGGTCTCGGCGCGCTCGAGCCATGGCCGCTCAAGATCGTCATCGACTACGTGCTCGGCAGCCACGACCTGCCGGCGCCGCTGAAGGACTGGGCGTACGGCATCACGGGCGGCGGCGCCACCGCCCTGCTGATTCTCTTCGTCCTCACCGGCGTGGCGCTGCAGCTCGTCCACCAGGTGGCATCGGCGGTGGGCGTGCGGCTCCAGACCGAGACCGGACAGCGCATGGTGTACGACCTGCGCTACCGGCTGCTCGATCACCTGCAGTCGCTCGGCCTGCATCACCACGTCACGACCAGCACGGGCGACGCGGTCTACCGCGTCGACGTCGACTCCTACGCGATCGAGAACCTGGCCATCAGCGGGGTGTTCCCGCTGGCAAGCTCCGTCATCACGCTCGTGGTGATGTTCGCCATCCTGGTGAACCTGGACGTCTCGGTGGCGCTGCTCTCGCTCTCGGTCGTCCCGTTCCTGTTCCTGTCGCTGCGCTATTACGCCACCACGCTCTCCTCGCAGGAGGAGCGGGTGAAGGAGCTGGAGTCGGGCCTCATCTCCCGCCTCTACGAGATCTTCTCGTCGATCAGGCTCGTCAAGAGCTTCGCGCGCGAGCCGCTCGAGAGCCGTCGCTACGCCACCGCCGGCACCGCCACGATGCAGGCCCGGATCGCCGTGACGTGGAAGCAGAGCCTGTTCGGCCTGATGGTGGCCACCACCACCATCCTCGGCACCGCGCTGGTGCTCATCGTGGGCGGGCTGCACGTGATGCGCGGCGAGATGACGGTGGGCAGCCTGATCGTCGTCATCAGCTACCTCGGCGCCGTCTACGGACCGCTGTCCTCCATTGCGTTCACCACCGGACAGCTGCAGGCCGCCATTGCGGGTGCGCGGCGCGTGCGTGCCATCCTCGCGCTCGAGCCAGAGACGGTGGATGCGCCGGACGCCGTGAGCGCCGACGCCGTCGCCGGACACGTGGTGTTCGACAAGGTCAGCTTCCAGTACCCGGATGGCACCGACGTGCTGCACGACGTCGCCTTCGAGGCGAAGCCCGGCCAGATGATTGCGGTGGTCGGCCTGACGGGCGCCGGCAAGACCACGCTCGTCAGCCTGATCCCGCGCTTCTACAGCCCGACCGCCGGACGCGTGCTGGTCGACGGCGTGGACGTGCGCCAGTACCGGCTGCGCTCGCTGCGCGAGAAGATCGCGATCGTGCCGCAGGATGCGGTGCTCTTCTCGGGCACCATCGGCGACAACCTGCGCTACGGGCGTCTCGATGCCACGCAGGCCGAGGTGGAGGCGGCCGCGAAGGCCGCGCACGCGCACGAGTTCGTCTCGCGGCTGCCGAAGGGATACGACACCCCGATCGCCGAGGCGGGTGGCGGACTGTCGGGAGGGGAACGCCAGCGCCTCAGCGTGGCGCGGGCGGTGCTCAAGGATGCCCCGATCCTGATCCTCGACGAGCCGACCTCGTCGCTCGACGCCATCTCCGAGGAGATCGTCTTCGGCGCGCTGAAGCAGCTCCGCGCGGGTCGCACCACCATCGTGATCGCCCACCGGCTCTCGACCGTACGCGATGCCGACGCCATCCTGGTCCTTGACGGTGGCCGCATCTCCGCCTTCGGCAGGCACGACGACCTGCTCGGGAGCAGCCAGCTCTATCGGCGCATGTGCGCGCGGCTCTCGGTGGGCCGGTCGCTCGACGAGCCAGAGACCGTGGACGAGCTGATCCAGGCGGCACGCCAGTGAAGATCCTCGTCGCGGGCATCATCGCGCGTTACCCGTTCGGCGGCGTCACCTGGTGCTCGCTCATGTACCTGCTCGGGCTGCGCGCGCTGGGTCACGAGGTCTTCTACATCGAGGACACGGGCGAGGTGGTCTACGACCCGGTCCTCGACACCCGCTCGCTCGACCCGTCCTACGGCACCGGCTACATCCACGCGTCGCTCGAACCCTTCGGGCTGGGCGACCGCTGGGCCTTCGTGAACTACGACGGCACGTACCACGGCCAGAGCGCCGAGACGGTCAGGCGCTTCTGCGCCGACGCCGACCTCTACATCAACCTGTCGGGCGGGTCCTGGTTCTGGCGCGACGAGTACGCGGCCATCCCCCGTCGCGCCTTCATCGACTCCGACCCGGCGTTCACGCAGCTCTCCATCGCCCAGACGACGGACAGCTGGTACGTGGACTTCTTCCGACGGTTCGATCACCTGTTCACCTTCGGCTCGAACATCGGCACCCCGGCATGCCCAGTGCCCGTGGGCGACTTCACGTGGCACAAGACCTGGCAGCCGGTCACGCTCGACGACTGGTCCCACGCCCTCCCGGCCATCGACCGCTTCTCGACCGTGATGACCTGGAAGATCGAGAGCTTCACGGACGTGGGCGGCAACAAGGACCAGGAGTTCGTGAAGTTCATCGACCTGCCGTCCCGCACACGGCAGCACTTCGAGCTGGCCGTGAACGGTCCACAGACGCTGCTGCGCTCGCACGGCTGGTCCACCGTCGATGCCATGGGCATCTCGCGCAACCTGTGGGACTACCGCGAGTTCATCCAGCGCTCGAGGGCCGAGTTCGGCGTGGCCAAGCACACCTACGTCTCGACCCGCTCCGGGTGGTTCAGCGACCGGACCGAATGCTACCTCGCCGCCGGCCGGCCGGCGCTCGTGCAGGACACCGGCTGGTCGGCGCACCTGCCCGCAGGCGAGGGCCTGCTGGCCTTCTCGACGCCGGACGACGCCCTGGCCGGCATCGACCGGATCAACAGCGACTACGGCACGCACGCCAGGCGCGCGCGCGAGATCGCCGCGGAACACTTCGGTGCCGACCGCGTGCTCACGATGCTGCTCGACACATGCAGCCGCTGAGAATCGCCCACGTTGCGCCGATGGCCACCAGCGTCCCACCCCCGCGGTCGGGGTCGGTGCAGACGATGACCTCCCTCCTGACCGAGGGGCTCGTGGCCCGCGGGCACGACGTGACGCTCTTCGCCCCAGGCGACTCGACGACCGCTGCCAGACTGCACGCGCTCTCGCCACACGGCTACTGGCACGACCCGACCATGTGGCCGTGGGAGATGTACGAACTGCTCAACATCTCGGCTGCCATCGAGCGGGCCGCGCAGTTCGACGTGATCCACTACGAGGCGGGCTATTACCCGATGTCGATGGCCTTCACGCGCATCTCGCCCACGCCGGTCTCGCAGACGATTCATCACGCGCCGAGCGAGGCGGAGGTCAGCCTCTGGCGCCAGTACCCGGACGCCCCGTTCATTGCCATCTCGGCCGAGCAGGCGCGCCGCCTCTCCGGCCTCAACGTCGTCGACATCGTCCCCCACGGCATCGACACCGACCGCTTCGCCTTCAGCGCGACGCCGGACGACTACGTGCTGTTCCTCGGCCGGTTCACGCCGGGGAAGGGGCCCGTGCAGGCGATCGAGATTGCCAGGAAGGCCGGACTCAGGCTGCTGCTCGCCGCGGCCGACGAGCAGTACTATCGCGAGGCCGTGGCGCCGCACGTGGACGGCACGCAGGTGGTCTACGTGGGCGAGTTGGACTTCGACGCCAAGGTACGCCTGTACGGCGGAGCCCGCGCGCTGCTCTACCCGGTGCAGTCCGCCGAGCCGTTCGGGTTGGTGCTCGCCGAGGCGATGGCGTGCGGCACGCCGGTCGCCGCGCTCGACCGTGGTGCCGTCCGCGAGATCGTGGACGACGGCGTGACGGGCGGCATCTTCGCCGACGAGACCGCCATGGCCGCGGGGCTCGGCGAGGTGATGCGCCTGGACCGGCGGCGCGTGCGCGAGCGGGCGGTGAAACGCTTCGGCGTCATGCCCATGGTGGACGGCTACGTCCGTGCGTTCCGCGCGATTGTCGCGCAGCACCAGGCACGCGGATGACCGGCGCCTCGCCACGGCTCGACGGCCAGGTGGTACTCGCCGTGTTCGCCCATCCGGACGACGAAAGCCTGGCCTGTGGCGGCACGCTGGCACGGCTCGCCGATCTGGGGGCACGCGTGGTCATCATGTGCGCGTCGCACGGCGAACGCGGGGGCGACACCGGACCGGTGCGGAACGACGCGCTGGGCCTCGAGCGGGCGCTCGAGATGCGCGATGCGGCCGAGGCGCTCGGCGTGGCCGAGGTGCGGCTGCTGTCGCACCCGGACGGCGACCTCCGCTGGGCCGACGTCGCCGACTTCAACGCCGAACTCGTGCTCTTCCTGCGGCGTCATGACGTGTCGGCCGTCATCACATTCGGCGAAGACGGGCTGTACTGGCACCCCGACCACATCGGCGTCCACGAGCGGGTGCTCACGGCCGTCCGCTCGCTCGACGCGGAGGCCCCGCCGCTCTATTACGTGACCATGCCGACCGGAGTGATGCCGGAGATCGTCCGCGCCGCACGCGCGCGCGGATGGACGGCGCCCATCAAGGGCTTCTGGAGCATCGTTCCCGAATCGTTCGGTCTCCACGCGGAGCCCCACACCCTCGCAGTGGACGTGGCGGCGTTCGTGGGCCGCAAGCTGGACGCCATCCTCTCGCACCGGACACAGATGGGGGCGGGGCATCCCTTCACGAACCTCGATCCAGCAGACGCCGCACGCTGGCTCGGCACCGAATTCTTCCGGCGGGCGGAGATCCCGGGCCGGCCGGGCACCGTCCTGGAGCAGCTATGCAGCTAGACCTTCTCGACATCCTGCGGTGCCCCTACTGTGGCGGCGTCCTCGAACTGGTCACCTCCATCTTCCACCGGGCCGACGCTGGCCACATCCGCGACGGCGTGCTGGGCTGCCAGTGCTGCGTGTTCCCCGTGGTGGACGGCATCCCGGTGCTGCACCTGCATCCGTCGGCCGTGAAGGCGCGGGAAGCCATCGAAGCCTCCGCACCCGAGCAGGCCCTGCTGGCAATGGTGGGTGCAGACGAGGACGAGCACGGCAAGCGGTTCGAGGCCGCAGCCGCCTCACCCACCTCCACCTTCCGCGACATCGTCGATGCGCTGGGACCTGGTTTCGAGGGCGGATACTTCCTCTATCGCTTCTCGGACCCGACCTTCGTGGTCGGCGACGCGGTGGTGCGGGCGGTGGCCGGCACGGCACTCCGCGGCGGTGGGCGTGCACTGGACATCTGCGGGGGGTCGGGGCACCTCACGCGTGCGCTGCTGCCGCTGTCGTCGCCAGCCCCCGTGCTGGCCGATCTCTTCTTCGCGAAGATCTGGCTGGCCCGCCGGTTCACCGCGCCGGGCGTCATCCCGGTCTGCTGCGATGGCAACTCGCCGCTGCCCTTCGCACGGGGCGCGTTCGACTACGCCATGTGCTCCGACGCGTTCATGTTCATCTGGAACAAGCGGCAGTTCGTGGGGGAGATGTTCAGGGCGGTTGACGGATCGCCGCGCGCCACCGTCCTCATCAACCACACGCACAACCAGCTGGTGTGGAGCCCCTCGCACGGCAACGCGCTGACTCCGGCCGGTTACCGGAACCTGTTCGAGACGCGCGAGGCGCGTGCCTTCGGCGAGTCGCGCCTCTTCACCGACGTGGTTGCCGGCGGTCCGCTGGACCTGACGCGCACCGACGATGACACGGTGCTCGACACCGAGGTGGCGCTGACGCTCATCGCGTCACGGGTGGACGGCATCTTCGCCAGGCACCCGATTGGTGCGCCACGGCTCGATGGCGGCGAGTGGCGGATCAACCCCCTGTACGAGGTGACGCCGGCAGGCGCACGGCTGGAGCTGACGCTCCGGTTCCCGTCGCCGGATTACGAGGACGAGTACGGCGCGTGCCGCGAGTACCTGCCGGCGCAGGTGTCGGTGGATGCGGCTGCCTTCCGTGCGCTCCAGCAGGGCAGCACGCCGACGTCGGCGCTGGCGGACCTTGTGCGGCGCCGCGTGATCGTGGCCTTGCCGAAGCAGTACTGCTGACCTCGCAGTGCCCGGCGTCAGCCGGGCAGTCCCGCGCCGGCATCCAGCGCCGCCTGAATCGCGGCGGCAGCGCGGTCGCGCAGGTTCGCCACGTGGTCCCTCGACACATCGCCAGGCTCGATGGCCGGCAGCACCTCGACCGACAACGGCACGTTGGCCAGGACCCATCGCCGGGCAGGCATGAGATCGCGGGTGCCGCGCAGGACGACCGGTACGACGCGCCGACCGGTCCGGGCCGCGGCCCTGAACGCGCCGTTGCGGAAGGGGAGCAGGCTGCCGTCGTCCGACGTGGTACCCTCCGGAAAGACCAGCAGCGACTGTCCCCGCCCGAGCGCATCGACCATTGCCTGCCCGCTGTCCGCACGGCTCCGCCACGATCCACGGTCCACGATGTTGGCGCTGGCGCCGCGGATGGCCGGGCCGAGCAGCGGGTACCGGGCGAAGACATGGTTGGCGACGAAGCGCAGGTCGAACGGCAGCACGGCCAGGAGCACGGCAGCATCGGCAATGCTGACGTGGTTGGAGACGAACATGACCGGCTCACCGGCAGGCACCCGATCGGCGTGCCGAAGCTCGACGCGGATGCCCGTGGCACGCAGCACGCGCCTGGCGCACCGCCGTACGAGCGCAAACGCCTGCCGGTCGTCACGGACGCCTCGCAGGCGAAGCCACAATGGTGGCAGCAGGACGAGAAGGACCAGGACAACCCGCGCCGTGAAGACAATCGAACCGGGTGTGGACGGTGGCACAGGCTCTGCCGTGAGATTCTACGATGCCCCGGGTCCCCGGCCGTGGCCCGGCGCTTGCTCCCGGCCGAGTTGATGAAAGCCCGCGCACGCAGCCTGTTCTGCCTGCTGGTGCTCCTGGCCACTGGCGCTCCCTCGGCGCTGGCGCAGACCGGGGGCACCTTCGCCATCGGCCCGAGCCTGTCGATGAGACGCGGGATGGCGGCCGGCACCAAGGGGGAGATCAGCCCGGGCATCCAGTGGCGCTTCGGCCACGGCAGGAACGGCTGGGGCTGGCACTATGGACTCAGCTGGTACTCGACCGATCTCGACCAGCCCGTCGGTGCCGAGGTCGCCGGTTTCGGCGAGCTCCGCGTGCGGCCGTTCCTCGGCGGCTACGGCTATTCGCGCCGCGTCGGGCGGACGCTGTTCACCGCGAAGCTGATGGGCGGCTACGCCATCAACTCGTTCGAGCTGCTGCCGACGTTCGACGACCGCTATCGTGCATCGCTGAATGCGTCCACGATCAGCGCGGATGCCTCGAACACCCTCGTGCTGAAGCCCGACGTCTCGGCGTGGGTCGACCTCAGCCGCAAGGTGGGGCTCAACATCAGCCTCGGGTACATGGTCGCCAGGCCGGACGTGACGGTGTCGAGCTCGCTCGGCCGCGACACGCGGCAGATCAAGGCCGACGTGCTGATGTTCCGCGTCGGGGCGGTCTACTCGATCTTCTGATCAGGCCGACCGCTTCGTCGACCGCGAGATGGCCAGCAGCAGGATCGCGGTGCTCCACCCCGCCAGCGCCACCGCCTGCGGCCACAGCGTCTCGAGACCCACGCCCTTCAGGAAGATCGACCGGAGGATCACGAGGAAGTACCGCAGCGGGATCAGGTAGGTGAACGGCTGGATCGCCTCGGGCATGTTCTCGATCGGGAACACGAACCCCGAGAGCAGCATCATCGGCATGAGGAAGAAGAACGTCGACGTCATCATCGCCTGCTGCTGCGTGTGCGACACCGTGGACACGAACAGTCCCAGCCCCAGGGTGGCCACGAGGTACACCAGCGTCGTCCCGAACAGCAGGATGTAGCTGCCGCGCATCGGGACGCCGAACCACAGGATGGCCACCGACAGCACGAGCAGCACGTCCACCAGCCCCACCAGCCCGTAGGGGACGAGCTTCCCCAGGATCAGCTCCGCCCGCGTCAGCGGCGTGACGTTCAGCTGCTCCAGGGTGCCCAGTTCCTTCTCGCGCACGATCGCCATGGACGAGAGGTTGGTCGTGACGACGAGCAGCAGCAGGGCCACGATGCCCGGGATCATGAAGTCGCGGCTTTCCAGGCGCGGATTGAACCACACGCGCACGACCGGCTGGATGGACGCCTGCGGAGCCGGCGCGTCGCGCACCGTACCGGCCCGCGCCGCCAGTTCCTGGCCGTAGCCCGCGATGAGGTTCGACGCGTACGACATGGCGAGCCCCGACGAGTTCGCGTCGCTGCCATCGGCCACGATCTGCACCGCCTGGCTTCGGCCGCCCAGGAGAGCGGCACCATAGCCCCGCGGCACCACGAGCGCCAGCCACGCCTCGCCACGTTCGAGGATCCTGTCCACGTCGTCCGGGCTGCTCACGACCTCCGTGACGGTGAAGCTGGGCGACGCGTCGAACCGGCTCACGAGCTCCCGGCTGGCCGAGGAGCGATCGCCGTCGGCCACGACAATCGGCACGTTTCGGACATCGGTGGTGGCCGCATACGCGAGCATGAAGAGCTGGATGATCGGCGCCAGGATCACGATGCCGAACAGGCGCGGGTCCTGCCGCAGCTCGATGAGTTCCTTCCAGACGAGGAATCGGACGCGGCGCATGGTCAGCTCCACTGCCGGCGCAGGCGCAGCGACGCCAGCGTCAGCACGACGGCGGAATAGCCGCACAGCGACAGCAGTTCCGGCCAGATGACGTCGAGGCCGGCTCCCTTGAGTACCACCGCCCTGAGCGCGATGAGGAAGTACCGCGCCGGCACGATGTAGGTGACCCCCTGGAGCACGGACGGCATGCTCGCGATGGGGAAGATGAACCCCGAGAGCATCAGCGTGGGCAGGAACGAGGCGAGCACCGCCACCTGGAAGGCCACCTGCTGCGTCTCCGCAATGCTCGAGACGAGCAGGCCCAGGCCGAGGGCGCCCACGAGATACAGCGAGATGGTGCCCAGCAGCACCAGCCAGTTGCCACGCTGCGGCAGGTCGAACAGCAGCATCGCCACGAAGAGGATGGCCAGCGCGGACACCAGTGAGATCAGGTAGTACGGGATGGTCTTGCCCAGGATGAAGGAGGCGGCGTCGAGCGGCGCCATCCGCACCTGCTCCATCGTCCCCCGTTCCTTCTCGCGCACGACCGAGAGCGAGGTGGAGACGACCGAGGTGATCATGACGATTAAGGCGATGAGGCCGGGGACGAGGAAGAGCGTGCTGCGCAGCTGCGGGTTGTACCAGACGCGTGGGAGGGCGGTGAGCACGGGACCGTCGATGGAGCCGGTGGCGAGGCGGTACCGGGCCGATTCGCTCTGCAGGATGGTGAGCGCGTAGCCCATCACCGTGGTGGCCGTGTTCGCATTGTCGCCGTCGAGCAGCACCTGCACGGGCACCGTGCGGCCCGCCGCGAGGTCGCGCGACAGGCCCTCGGGGATGACGAGGATGGCCCTGGCAGCACCGCGGTTCATCAGGTCGGTGAGCTGGTCTGCGCCGCGGACGTCGGCCACCAGGTCGAAGTAGCCGGAGTTCACGAAGGCCGACACGATGGAGCGGCTGGCGGCGGTGCGGTCGCGGTCTTCCACGGCAAGGCGCACGTGACGGATGTCCCAGTTCAGCGCGTAGCCGTAGACCAGGAGGAAGAAGGCCGGGACGAAGAGCAGGACCATCAGCGACCGCCGGTCGCGCAGGATCTGGCGCACTTCCTTGCGGCCGACACTCAGCGCCTTCTGCATCAGTAGCCAGCCTCCGAGACCACTTCCAGGAAGACGTCCTCGAGCGACGGTTCCACCGGCTCGATGCGGCGCGGGGTCACGCCGAGCGCGACCAGCCGCGTGCGAAGGTCGGAGGCTGCCTGGTCGGCATGCTGGCGCATGATGGCGTGGACGGCCGTGCCGAAGACGCTCGTCTTCTCGATGCCGGCCATCGAGTCGAGCGCCCGCATGGCCTGCACCGGATCGTCGGACTGGACTTCGAGGATGGTGCGCCCGGCGAAGACCTGCTTGAGCTCGGTGGTGGAGCCGAGCGCGGCGAGCCGGCCCGCGTGGATGATGGCGATGCGATGGCAGTGCTCCGCCTCGTCCAGGTAGTGCGTGGTGACGAGGACGGTGACGCCCGTGTCGGCGAGCTGGTCGATGAGCGTCCAGAACTGCCGCCGCGACACCGGGTCGACGCCGCCGGTCGGCTCGTCCAGGAAGACAATCGGCGGCTCGTGCAGGATGGCGCAGCCGAGGGCGAGCCGCTGGCGCCAGCCGCCCGCCAGGTCGGACGCCTTCGTGTGCTCGCGGCCGTGCAACCCCGCCATCTCCATGACGAAGGCGCGGCGCTGCTCGAAGCGGGCACCCGCGAGCCCGTAGATGCCGCCGAAGAAGCGGATGTTCTGATCCACGGTGAGCTGCTCGTAGAGGGAGAAGCGCTGCGACATGTAGCCGATGCGCCGCTTCACCCCCTCGGGGTCGCGGCCGACGTCGATTCCGCCGACCAGGGCGGTGCCGCGCGTCGGGGCGAGCAGGCCGCAGAGCATGCGGATGGTGGTGGACTTGCCGGCGCCGTTGCTGCCGAGGAAGCCGAACACCTCGCCCTTGCGCACGTCGAACGACACCTGGTCCACGGCAACGAAGTCGCCGAACACCTTCGTGAGTTCGTTGACGGCGATGGCGCTCATCGGCCCAGTGCCCGGTTCAGCCTGGCCTCGGCGAGGCGGGCCGAGGCGATGGCCTGCGTGCGATCGAGCTGCGCCTGCAGGATGGCCACCTGCGCGTCGATCACGTCGGTGCTCGACGCCACACCGGCCGTGAACCGCTCGCCGACCACGCGACGCGCCTCGGTGGCCGCCCGGATGGCGGCGTCGGCCGCGTCGAGCGCCGCGCGGGTCGCGTCGAGTTCCGAGAGCCGCTGCCGGATCTCGAGGGCGATCAGGGAATCGAGTTCCGCGAGGCGGGACTGCAGGGCGCGGACACCGGCGGAGGCCTCGGCCACTTCGGCCTTCGTCCGCCCTCCGTCGAACACCGGCCACGACACGTTGATGCCGGCGTCCCACGATTCACGCCATTCGCCCAGCCTCGGGAAGATCCGCGGGTTGGGCCGCGCGTAGTCCACGCCACCGGCCAGCGCAACCACGGGTCGGCGGCCGGCGCCGGCCGCGCGCTGCCTGAATCCGGCCGCCGCGATCCGCTGTTCGAGCGCCTGCCGCTCGGGGCGTGCCTGCCTTGCCGCCGTGACGAGCGCGCCGAGGTCGCCGGACACGGTCGGCGGCTCGAGGACCGCGCCCGGAATCGGCCGCAGGCCCGGCTCGAGGCCGATGAGCCGTGCAAGGTCGGCCTCGGCCATCTCACGGGCCGTCCGCGCCTGCACCGCCAGCATCCGCTGCCGCGCTTCCTGCGCTTCGGCCGAGAGGACGTCGTTCGGCGGGATCAGGCCGGCCTCGAAGTGGTTGCGGACGTCGCGCACGTGCGCGCCCATCCGGGCCAGCGACTCACCGACGACCCGCTCCGACTCCCGGGCCACGACGAGGTTCCAGAAGGCACGCGTGGTGTCCAGGCGCACGTCGACGCTGGTGGTGTCCACGTCCCGTGCCGCCGCGGCCTCGTCCAGGCGCGCGGCCTGCTCGATGGCCTGGAGACGACCGGACGTGTAGATCGGCCACTGCACATCGAGCCGCGCGCGGTAGTTGTCGGGAATGTCCGGGTAGATGACGCGGAGCTGGTTGTTCGGCATCAGGATGCCGAACTCCTCGATGTGGTTGGTTCGGGTGTAGCCGCCCACGGCGGCCACCTGCGGCAGGGTGGCGGCGTGCCGGCTCCCGATGGCGGCCGTGGCCGCGTCGCCGCGTGCACGCGCTTCGGCGATCCGGTGGCTCACCGTCACGGCCCGGCTCAGTGCCTCGTCCAGTGAGAGGGCGACGTCTGTCGTGGCGCCGGCCTGGGCCCGGGCGTCGATGGAGACCAGCGCCAGCGCGAGTGCCAGCGCAAGACGGGAACGGCAAGCACGGAATCGCATCACTGGAGTTCTCCGAGCCGGGTGACGAACACATCCTCGAGCGACGGGGCCACGCGGCGGATGACGGTCGGTTCGATGCCCGACGCGCGGAGCCCCGCGGCCAGGCGCTCCGCCGGGTCGACCTGGCTGGCCGCCGGCGCACCGGCGTCCGCCGCGAGGCGGACGTGCGCCCGTTCGCCGAACGTCTGCACATTGGCGACGTCGGGCAGCGCCCTGAGCGCCGCGGCCGTCCGGCGATGGTCGGGCGCGATCACTTCGAAGAGCAGGCCGGGCAGCCCCTGCCGCAGCACGTCGGGTCGATCGAGCGCGAGCAGGCGGCCGTTGTGCAGCAGGGCGACGCGTGCACACCGCTCGGCTTCGTCCAGGTACGGCGTGGACATGATGATGGTGATGCCCTGCGAGAGGAACTCGGAGAGCAGCTTCCAGAATTCGCGGCGCGACACCGGGTCGACACCCGTGGTCGGCTCGTCGAGCACGATGAGCCGGGGCTCGTGGATCAGCGTGCATGCCAGTGCCAGCTTCTGCTTCATGCCGCCGGAGAGCTGCCCGGCGAGCCTGTGGGCGAATGGCGTCAGCTGCGTCAGCTCGAGGAGCCGGTCACGCCGGGCGGCGTAGTCGCGCATCCCGTGGATCTCGGCGAAGAACGCGATGTTCTCGTTGATGCTGAGGTCGGCATAGAGGCTGAAGCGCTGCGACAGGTAGCCCACCGAGTGGGTCACCTGCCGGTGCTGCCGCGAGGGATCGAGGCCGAACACCTGGATCCTCCCGGCGTCGGGCCTCAGCAGGCCGCACACCATCCGGATGGTGGTGGTCTTCCCCGCACCGTCCGGCCCGATCAGGCCGAACATCTCGCCCGCGCTGATCGACAGCGAGAGTTCGCGCACGGCCTCGATCGGCCCGTAACGCCGGGACACCTTCTCCAGGACGACGGCGTCAGCGGACAAAGACCATCTCCGCTTCCACCGGCATGCCGCTCTTGAACACGCCGCTGGCATTGTCGACCGCCACCTTGATCCGGTAGACCAGCTTCGACCGATCGTCGGCCGTCTGCACGTTCCGCGGCGTGAACTCCGCCCGCTCCGCGATGTAGCTGATGGTCCCCTTCACGCCCGGCCCACCCGCGTCCGTGAAGATGGTCACCGCATCGCCCACCCGCAACCGGGGCACGACCGGCTCGTCCACGTAGACGTTGGCCCAGGCGTGGTCCAGGTCCGTGATGACGGCAATGGGCGCACGCGGCGGCACCAGTTCGCCTTCGTCGGCAATCGTGCTGGTCACCACGCCGCTGACCGGGGCGACGACGGTGGCGTCCGCAATCGCCTTCTCGAGCGTCGCGACCTGGGCCACCACGGTGTCGACGCGCGCGCGGGCCACGTCCACTTCCTCGCGCCGTGCGCCGGCCTTGACGCGGGCCAGCCCTTCGCGGGCCACCGCGATCCGCTCACGCGCGGCCTGCACCCGTTCGCGCGCCACGTTCCGCCTGGCCACCGCATCATCGCGCTGCTTGCGCGAGCCGGAGTTGGCGGCCAGCAGTTGTTCGAAACGCTGGACGTCGACCTCGGCGGCCGCCAGTTCGGCCTCCGCTGGCGCGACGTCGGCAAGAGCCGCGGCAACCTGGGCCTCGGCCTGGCGCACGTCTTCCGCGCGCGCGCCGGCCTGCACGAGCCGGAGCTGCGCCTCGGCCTGTGCCTGTTCGGCGCGGGCACGGGCGAGCGCCAGTTCGGCGTCGGCCGTGTCGAGCAGGGCGAGGGTGGCCCCTTTCTCGATGCGAGCCCCTTCGGAGACGCGGCGCTCGATCAGCCGGCCTGGCACCTGGGCCGCCACCTGCACTTCGGTCGCCTCGATCTGTCCCGACACGCGCACGCGGTCGGCCGGGGGAGCCGGCTGGCAGGCCGCACTGATCAGCAGCGCGAGTGCGGCGGAGGCAAGCGGCATCAGGTGACGGGATACATGTATGGGCATGAGGCACTCACTGGGCAAAGGCCCGACGCAGGGAGCGTTTCAGTTCGGCGACGAAGTCGTCGGTCTCGAGCGGCCGGCCGGCGAACGGACCGACCTGCCTTGCGGCGATGCGCGCGCGCACCGGCGCGCTGGCCATGAACATGACAATGGGGGCAATGGTGGTGAAGTAGGCTGCGATGGGGTGCACATTCCGGAACGCGCCATTCTGGATGCCGGGCCGCAGGATGGCGCTGAAGGCCTGGGGTACCGCGGCCATGCTCGCCATCGTGTCGGGATCGAGGTGGGTGCCCCCCTCGGCCATCTCCCGGAGCATGATGGAGGGGAAGCTCTCGTAGGCCGTGATGTGGGCGGCGAGCGCCGCCACGGCCGCGTCGAGCCGCTCGTCCACCGCGAGGCTGGAGTCGGCAATGGCCTGGAGCTGGGCGGCCAGCTGGCCGAAGCTCCGGCGCAGCAGGGTCCGATAGAGCTCCTGCTTGCTGCCGAAGTGGTAGTACAACATCGCCTTGTTCACCCGCGCGCGGCGGGCAATGCGATCGACGCGCGCGCCGGCGTAGCCACGCTGGGCGAACTCCAGGGCGGCGGCGGCGAGGATGCGATCGGGCGAGACACGGGCCGGTCTGGGCATTGAAACTAACCAGTTAGTTAACTACGCACGACTCTACACCAGGACCATGAAGATTGTCATCGCCGGCGGCACCGGCTTCCTCGGGCAGCTCCTGACCACCTCCCTGGCGGCGGCCGGCCACGACGTGGTCATCCTGACCCGGAACGACCACCCGTCCCAGGGCCCTGGCGTGCGCAGCGTCACCTGGGACCTCCGGCGCGCACTGGCGCCCTGGGCCGAGGAACTCGACGGGGCCCACGTGGTGATCAACCTCGCCGGCGAACCGATCGCCGACCGCCGCTGGAGCGCCGCCCAGAAGCAACGCATCGAGGAGAGCCGCGCGCTCGCCACCAGCCGGCTGGTGGCCGCCATCGCCGAGGTGTCCCGTCCACCAGCGCTGCTGCTGAACGGATCGGCGGTGGGCTTCTACGGCCACTGCGGCGAGGTGCTGGTCACCGAGGAGACCGGAGCAGGACACGACTTCCTGGCCGGCGTCTGCCGGCGGTGGGAGGCGCAGGCAGTGATGGCCAGTTCACCGAACACGCGCGTCGTGTGCCTGCGCACCGGCCTGGTCCTGGCCGGCTCGGGTGGCGCCCTCCCGAAAATGCTGCCGCCCTTCAGGCTCGGAGTCGGCGGCCGCCTGGGCAACGGGCAGCAGTACTGGCCCTGGATTCACCACCAGGACTGGCTGAGCCTCGTCCGGTTCATCATCGACACGCCGGCCCTGGTCGGCCCCGTGAACGCCACCGCGCCGAACCCGGTGACCAACGCCGAGTTCACGCGCGAACTGGGACGCGCACTCGGCCGGCCCACCTACGTCCCGGTGCCGCGACTCGCCCTGCGGATCCTCCTCGGCGAGATGGCCGACTCGATGCTCCTCTCGGGCCAGCGCGCCCTGCCAGTCAAGGCACAGCAGTTCGGGTTCCGTTTCACGTACCCGACGGTCGCACTCGCGCTCGACGCCATCCTGCATCACGAGTAGGTCCCCACAGCGGGAAGGGCGCGCAGGGCAGGAGGGTCCGGAAGGTGGCGCAGCGCACGGGCAGCCTGACTGCGTCCGCGTTGCGGCAATCATGGATGACGCGGCTCGGCATTGCGCACACGCGTCTGGCCGTTGCCTGCCCCCGGCGGAAGTGGCAGGATAGCCCGCCATGACGCACACCACCCGCCTGCTCGTTGCCGCCTCGTGCCTCGTCACGGTCCCGGCCGCACCCGTCGCCCAGTCCGCACCCGCGCGCGCAGCCATCGAGCAGAAGCTCGACGTGGAGAAGGCACGCGTCTACGTGGCCACGCTCCAGCCGCGAGTGCCCACACCCTCCCCGAACGGACACGCCACCCACCGTGTCCTGGTCCACCTGGACGACGGCACGATGACCTTCAAGGGCGCGACTGGTGCGCCGGAAACGCTGCGCTTCAAGCGGGGCGACGTCCGCTGGCGCGCCGCGAGCGGCGCCTACGTGGCCGAGAACACCGGCGACCGCCCGATCCGGATCCTGGAGATCGACCTGAAGGGGGCCCCGTCCGGTCCGCTGCCCGCCACGAAGCTGGATCCACCGCTCGTCGACCCGAAGCACTACACGATCGACTTCGAGAACGAGCACGTGCGCGTCATGCGGGTGCACTTCGATCCGCACGACAAGGGCGCGCAGCACGAGCACATCCTGAACCGGGTCGTGGTCTACATGAACGATCAGGGACAGATGAAGGCGGACGGCGTCAGGATGGCCGGCGCCGCGGTGCACGCGGAGCAGAACGAGACCGACACCCCGCAGGACCGGATCGCGATCGAGCTCAAGTAGGGACGGCCGGGAGGCCGGGACTACGACGGGCCCCGGCGCCGGGCCCGCCTGTCACGCGCTCAGAGGAAGTTCACTCCCGCGTTGCGGAAGTCGCCGTTCAGGATCGTGCGGGAGTCGGCGCCCAGCCAGTTGTCGATCACGCGCGCGTAGACCGACCGGAAGTCGGTCTCGAACCGCACGTCCCCGGCGTTGTTCTCGAGTGTCGGGTTCGACGGGTCGAGCCGCAGGTCTGGTGCGGTGCCGTACAGACCGCCGCGCACGCGCCCCCCCATCGCCATCATCACCGACGCCGCGCCGTGGTCGGTGCCGCTGCTGCCGTTCTCCGAGATGCGCCGGCCGAACTCCGAGAACGAGAGCACCAGGGTGTCGCCGAGCAGGCCCTGGTTCGTCAGGTCCGTGTAGAAGGCAAACACCGCGTCGTTGAGCGTCGCCATCAGGTTCGTGTAGGCGCCGTTGTTCTGGTTCGGGTTCTGCGCCGAGTGCGTGTCGTAGCCGCCGGTGGTCACGTAGAACACGCGCGTGCCGATGCCGCGCACCATGGCACCCGCCACCGCCTTCAGCGCCTGCCCCAGGCCCGTGTTCGGATAGGTCACCGAACCACCGTAGCTGGCAACCGTCGCCACGCGGTCGAGCGTGGCCATGGCCGCCTGCGCGTTCGAGTAGACGAAGGCCAGCTCGGGACGGTCGACCGGCACGTGCGAATTGATGCGCAGCGCGGCAGCCCGCTCGGCCGCCGCCTCCGCGCCGGCATTCGGGCTGGCAAAGGCGTAGGTCGAGGGGTTGGGAATGGCCGGCACCGACACCTTGTTCGACTGCAGCACGCGCGGCAGGTCGCGCGTCGTGTTCCAGCCGACGAGCGCGTCCACGGGCGAGGGCAACGAATCGAGGTAGCGCCCCACCCAGCCGTTCGAAGCCGGGTTGCCCGGGTCGGCCGACGACCAGATGTCGGTCCCGAGGAAGTGCGATCGCGTCTGGTTCGGATAGCCGGTGCGCTGGATCAGCGCCAGGTTGCCCCGGTCGAAGATCTGCTTCATCCCGGTCAGCCGCGGATGCAGGCCCAGCGCCACGCGGGACGAATCGGTGCCCACCTGCAGGACGTTCCCCGCAGGGATGGCAATGTTCGGCCGCCGCGCGTAGTAGCTCTGGTCGTTGTAGGGCACCAGCATGCTGAGCGAGTCGTTCCCGCCGCCCAGGTAGAGGATGACCAGGTTGCGCGCCGTGGCCCCCTGCGCCTGCGCCACCTCGTTCAGCACCTCCGGCGCGGCATAGGTGACCGTGAAGGCGGCCATGCCGCCCTTGACGAATTGACGCCTGGTGATCCTCATACGAACTGGTACTCCGGCGTGCCCGCCACGAGGTGAACCAACCCGGCCACCTTCGCCTGCAGCTGCGTGCCCGTGCCGGTCCACGTCGCCGCGTTGGCGCGCAGGTAGGCCAGCATTGCGCTCCGGGTCTCGTTGTCGAACTCCGGCGTCTTGAGCGCCTCCAGCACCCAGGCCAGCAGCGCCTCGGGCGTCGCCGCGTTCCCCCGCGCGGCGTTGGCCAGGTTGAACCGCTGGTTCCCGGTGAGCGCCGAGGCGAAGTTCATCCGGGCCAGCATCGACCCGGTCGAGAACCAGGCCCGGCCCAGGTCCCACCCGGCGACGTCGGGCGGGTCGAACAGGTTCTGCCCCATGTTCGACAGCGGCGTGAGCGCGTCGTTCACGGAATACCCGCTCCAGCCGATGTCCTTCAGCGCACGCACCACGAACTCCACCGGCCAGCCGAACCGCGTGAACATCACGGAGGTGTCCGCGAACTCACGCGAGTAGAACAGCTCGCGCATCACCGCACGCATGCTGTAGCCGCTCTGGAAGTAGGCACCCGCCAGCGCGTCGAGGAACCGTTCGGGCACGTCCCCGGTCTCGGAGATGAAGAACCGATACAGCTTGCGGCCGATGTAGCGCGGCGTCTCGGGATGTGCGGCCAGCGCCTCAATCAGGTCCAGGCCATCCTGGATGCCCTCGGCCCCGCTCCGCGCCCGGATGGTCCTGCTGCCATCGGGGTAGATCGCGAAGCTGAAGGTCTTCTCACCGGTGTCGTGCTGGTTCGCGTTGTAGTTGAACTGGTAGCGCTGTGTCCCGTCGGCGGCCTGGCCGGGCCGCGTGAGGTTCCACCCGGTGAACACCCGCGCGGCGGCGTACACGTCCTGCTCGGTGTAGTGCTTCACGCCGAACGTGAACAGCTCCATGATCTCGCGGCCGAAGTTCTCCTGCGGCCGTGCGCGCGTGTTCGTATAGCCGTCCAGCCAGAAGAGCATGGCTGTGTCCCTGGCCACCGCCACCAGCAGGTCGCGGAAGTTGCCAAGTGCCATGTCGCGGAACAGCTCGATCTGGCCCCGCACGCCGGCGGGGTCTTCCGACGGCTTCGCCGCCATGTACCGCGTCGCCTCCGCCGCGCCGATGATGCCGGCAATCTTCGAGTAGCCGGTGGCGAAGTGGTTGTGCCAGAAGAGGGTCATCTTCTCCTGGAGCGGCCGATCGGTGTGCACCAGCCGGAACAACCAGCGCTGGCGCGCGTCGACGATCACGCTGGTCGGCGAGAACCGGGCACGGGTGGTGATGCCGACGTATCCCGGCTCCCCAATCTTCCCGTCCACATCGTCGGGTATGCGCTCGTACTCCAGCAGCCGCGTGACCGCACCGCCGAACGACTCCGTGCGATAGACATCGAGTTCGTCCTGTCGTGCGCCGAACCCGGCTCGACGGAGCAGGTGCTCGATCTTCGGATCGAGAACAAAGGCCATCAGCGTGTCTCCAGAGGCGCCCTCATCGTAGCGACCCTCGCCCAGCGGGACAAGCGGTGAGCGGCGAGGTGCGCCAGCAGGCCGGCGGCTGCAGCAGGCGCACCGGCGACGATCCGACGCCTGGCGCGGTGGTAGGGCGTCAGGCCGAGCGCATAGTCCAGCACCGTTCGGGTCAGGGCGGGCTGACCCGTGGCCGAGCCGATGACGCGCGCAATCCTGCGTCGATCCGCGAAGAGGTAGCGCTGGACCAGCACCGAGTCGCGCAGTTCGGCACCGACCTCGCGGCGGGTCGCCCGCGTATATCCGTCCACCATCCGCTCAGGCGCAGCGCCGGCACCAGCCGCGACGACGGCCCGCCCCGCCAGTTCCCCGGTGAGCATGGCGTAGTAGATGCCCTCCGCCGTGAACCCGTTCACGAAGCCGCCCGCATCACCGGCAAGCAACACCCGCCCGCCGGCGGGCCGGGGCAGGGGGCCACCCACCGGGATGATGAAGGGGGTGAAATGCTCGCGCACCGACGTGCCCCGCACCAGGCCCCGGCGGCGCAGGTGCTCGATGAAGTCCCGCTGCAGGTCGTACGGCCGCGCCGCAACCTCCCCCTTGAAGTGCCGCAGCACGTAGCCGATGCCCACGTTCACGTGATCCTTCTTGGGGAAGATGTAGGCATAGCCTTCAGCCGCCCGCGGCGACCCCGACGCCGCGCCCTCGCCGGTGTAGCCATACGACACCCACAGCGTGGAGGGGTCGGCGGCGAGCATGCCGACCGGCGTCTCTTCCATCATGTCGACCGCCACCGCGCCAGCAGGCCACCCGGGGTTGAGCCCCAGCCGCCGCGCCACGATCGAGTGCACGCCGTCGGCAGCAATCACCACGGGCGCATCGAACCGGCGGCCATCACGCGACTCGATGGTCACGGACGACGGAGTCTGGCGCGCACGGACGATGTCGACCCCGCTCACCAGGGTGGCGCCGGCGGCGACGGCCTGCTTCACCAGCAGCGCGTCGAACTCCCACCGACGGATCATGAGCACGGCAGGTTCGTCGGACTCGATCACCGCCGAGTCGCCGTCGGGTCCCTCGAGGTACAGCCGGGCGATCCGATGCGTGCCGATGTCGGCGAGCGGTCCCTCGAGCCACGGGAACCGACGCAGCGCCCGCATCGAGATGGCGCCGCCACACGGCTTGTTCCTGGGGAAGGCCGGCGCACGTTCGAGCAGCGTCACCGGCACACCGGCGAGCGCCAGCGTACGAGCGGCAATGGAACCCGCCGGACCTGCCCCGACGACGATCACCACGGGGGGGATCATAGATGCAGATGGTCGGCCAGGGGACCCGACCTGCAGGCCTCCCCGCTCCGGCCGTTCCCTGGACATCCCCTTGGACCGGCCGGGCACGCCGGAGGATAGATCGCGGAGGTTACTGGGCCTTCGGCGGGACCGCGCTGAGGCTCACCAGGTTGGCGAGCAGCTGATAGACGCCGTCCACGCCCGCGGGCAGTTCGCGCCAGAGCCCCAGGCCGACGTAGACCCAGCGTCCCTTGCCGTACTGCGCCTCCACGAGCGCCCCCTTCTTCTCGCCCTTGTTGTAGGGGAACGGTTCGTCCAGTGCGACGAGGTCCTTGTAACGGGGGTCCTTCTCGCCGAGGAAGTAGAGACCGCGCTCCTGCACCCACCCCTTCCAGGTGCCCTCGTCGATGCGATTGGGCGTGTAGAACAGCGGGCTGTCCCGGTCCAGCGTCCGCACGGGTGCGAACTCGTCGGTGACGCGGTCGGAGCTGACCTTCGCCGGGTACGGACCGTACTGGGCCTGGTTGAACTCGAACTTGTTGTACTGGACGATCAGCGTGCCGCCGTTCTGCACGTATTCCAGCAGGCGGCTGTTGTTCGCACGCAGGTCGGCCCGGCGCTCGTACGCGCGGACCCCCGTGATGATCGTCGTGAAACGCGAGAGGTTGCCCCACGCGAGGTCGTCGGCGTCGAGCATCTCCACGTTCAGCCCGAGCTGCTCGAGCGCCGGCGGCACTTCGTCCCCCACCCCCATGATGTAGCCCACGCGCAGGTTCGGGGCCACCTTCACGTCGATCACCTTCAGCACGGTCTCGGCGTCGCGGTAGATGTGCGCACGCCGGATGTGCGGGTACTCCACCACCTGGAAGCCGCGCCTGAACGCCGCGGCACCCGCGGTTACCACCGCCCTCACGCGGTACTCGCCCGCCACGGCAGCCGCAGGCGGTCGCACCTCGAACCGCACCGTCTGCGTCTCGTCTTCACGGGTGAACCGCACCACGTCCTGTGCGGGCCTCGAGGTCCACCCCTGCGGCAGTTCGAGCGTCACGGTCGCCTGGCTCGCGCCCTTCGCATCGTTCACGACCGTCACCCGCACTTCCCGTCCGTTCGCCGGCGTGGTCCGTCCACCAGCCGCCGTGGGCCGGGCACCGCGCGCCGCCGACACCGGAATGATGGCGATCTCCGGCGACACACGCACCGACGCGGCCGGCACCACCAGCACATCCGAGCGCTTCTCGCCGCTGAAGATATTGCCCTCGTACCGGAACTGCACCGGGCCGGCATCGACGACGTCGATCGCATCGGCACCGGCACCCACGGTCAGCGTGAGGCTGGCGCGGAACGGGGTGGGTCGGTACGGCAGGCCGAACGGCGCGTCCGCATCGAACGTGTAGCGGCCGGCATCGCCCGCACGGTGCCAGTACGGCTCGGTGGCACGGGCATCGGCCGGGATCCCCATGCTCGGCGCGCACTGGGCCACCTGGTTCTGCTTCAGCACCGACACCGGACGGGCCGGCGCCTGCGGACCACGGGGGCCGCCCGGGCCGAAGCCGCCGAAGATGTTCGCCGACGCCACCTCGGTCATGGCGCACGCGCCCGGCGCGTCGAACCCGGAGAAGCTCACCTGCTTCACCACCACGTCGGCCGCGCCGCGATTGGCTACGATGGTGGTCACCTTCACCGGCTGGCCCGGCACCACAACCCCGTCGTCGGCCAGCACCTCGATGCGGACGTTGTTCGCAAGGAGGATGGCCTCGTTGAACTCGCGCTCCTTCTGCTCGAGGCGGTAGCCGATCTCGAACCGCGCCTGATCGCCCAGGCCAGGCATCGACGCCAGGCGGCCGCGCAGCGCGCGGACGGCCCGCAGCCCATGTGCGAGCGGGGCGAGCACCGCGGCGTCGTTGTCGGCATCGAACGCCCGCTGCGCCGCCTGCACCGCCGTGTCGATCGCGCCGAGCCCCTCGGTGAGGTCGGCCGGCGCCTGCGCGCCGGCGAACTGGGCCAGGCCGCGGATGGACGGGTCCACCCCATCGAACATGTGCCGTTCGTCACGTTCCATCTGGCCGGGAATGACCGAGTCGGCCATGTAGTACGTGGACTCGAGCGGACCGGGCAGCGACAGCAGTTGCGCCATGCCCTGGCACTTGTGCATGCTGCGCGCCTCGGTGCCGATCTCCGTGTAGGTCTTGCCCAGCAGCCGGTCGTACCCCGAGAGGTCCAGGCGCAGCGTGCGTGCAGGACGTGCCGCGTTCGGGTCGCCAGGCCCGCCGAAGTTCGTCATGAAGTACAGCTTCTTCGGCTGCCAGGGGCGCAGCCCCTCGCGGATCTGCTCGGGATACTTCGTCGGATCGCCAGCGATCCTGAACGCCTCGGCAGACAGCCGGGCCGACGTCTGGTGGTGCTGCCCGCCGCCCACACCCGTGGGGCTGAGGCCGGCGATCACGTCGGGACGGATGGTGCGGATCAGGCGCACGAAGTCACCCAGCACCTCGTCGTGTCCCCACTTCTCGAGCGTCTCCTCGACACTGAACGAGTAGCCGAAGTCGACGGCACGCGTGAAGTACTGCTCGGCACCATCGAACCGGTGCAGCGCGGCCAGTTCCTCGGTCCGGAGCACCCCCAGCGCCTCGAAGATCTCGGGGCCGATCTCGTTCTGGCCGCCGTTCCCGCGCGTGGCCGTGGCCAGCGTGGTGCGGTAGCCCTGCCCCCTGTTGAGCATCACCAGCAGCCCGTTGTTCTCATCGTCGGGATGCGCAGTGGTCATCATGAAGATGCCGGCGTTGCCCAGGTGACGCAGCGCGAGGCCGAGGGCGGCATGGCCCTGCACCTCGTCGATCGGCGTGACGCGCATCTGCGCGGTGGGCACCGTGGTGGCGAGGCACGCGGCGGCAGTCAGGATGAGGAAGAGGCGCTTCATTGTGCTGAACCTTGCAGGCTGGAAGTGCGGTGCGCTGAGGGAGCAGGAAGGGCAGGACGCCGGTGTGTCGCACGACCCCACCGGCCTGTCCTGCCCCCACCCACCTGGTTGCTAGAACGTCACCTTGACGCCGACCTGCGTGACGCGCTGGTCGTAGCCGGAGATGCCGCTGAACGGCAGGCCCCGCAGGGGGGTCGCCGTCGTGTTGCTGATGTCGACGAGCGGATTCCCCGCCACGTCGGTCGCGATGACACGGTTCACGCCGGCGATGTTGGCCCGATTGAACAGGTTCTTCGCCTCGAAGAACAGCTCCGCACGCGTGCGCGCCAGCGGGACGAACCGCGAGTACCGCAGGTCCACGTTGAACACGGTGCCGAGGCGCCCCACGTTGCGCTCGAGGCCCAGCGGACGGTCGTTCAGCACGCCGTCGCCATTCAGGTCGCGGTTCGACCGGATGTTGAACGGCAGGCCGCTGTTGGCCTGGACGATGATGCCCAGCTGGTTGTGGTTGGCGAGGTAGGCCAGCACGCCGTCGCCGCCCACCTGCGGCTGGTACACGCTCGACACCGCCAGCGTGTGGGTCTGGTTGAACGGCGTGACCCCCTTGTCACGATCCAGGTTCGTCGGGTCCGACACCCGGTCGTCGCCGCTACCCACCACGTAGCTGCCGGTGAGCGGCGCGTTGTCGACACCGCGCGCCAGCGTGTAGGTGGCCTGCGCCTGGAAGCCCTTCTGCATGCGCTTGGTGAGCGTCGTCGTGAAGGCGTTGTAGGTGGACTTGCCGATCGACTGGAACTGGTTGATGTGATCGAAGACCGGGTTCACGCGAGTCGCGGCGTTCACCGTCGTGGAGTACACGAGGCGTCCGTCGCCGAGGGTGGCGCCGGTGGGAATGAGGTTGATGTCGATCAGCACCGGCAGGTTACGGCCGATGGCGTTCACGTAGCCGGCCGAGATGGAGTAGTTCTGGCCCAGGGCGCGCTCGAACTGCACGTTGCTCAGCCACGACTCGTGCGACTTGAAGTTGGGGTCGACCGCCGTGAGGCTCTGCCGCGGCAATGCAAAGCCGGCCGGCACGTTGGCCAGGTTCGCCGGGAACGCCGGCGCGCCCGCCGCGGAACCGGCCACCGACGCGTTGTACCGGATCGGGTCGCCGTTGTTCAGGATCGAGTTGTCGTAGAAGTCGAGGAGCGGGAAGTCGAACATCTTGCCGACCGACGCGCGCAGCACCGCGGTGCCGGAGTCGTTCAGCGACCACGACAGCCCGGCACGGGGGCCCCAGTTGTTCTTGTCGATGGCAAACGCGTCCCCGTTGTAGATGTTCTGGCCGTAGGGGCGCACCTCGGGCACGTCGAACAGGTCGTACCGCACGCCGTAGAGCAGCTTGATCCGCGGCGAGATCTGCCAGTCGTCCTGCACGAAGAAGCTGTAGAAGCGCGACGAGTAGCTGATGCCGAGCTGGCCGAACGTCTGCTGCAGGCTGGTGTAGCCGAACGGGTTCGCGCCGCTCTTCGCCGCCAGGTAGGCGTCGATCGTCGGGAAGGTGTACTGGAAGTTGTCGCCCTGCCGGCGTTCGTCGCCGATCCACTGGACGTCGAAGCCGGTCTTGATGGCGTGCGAGCCCCTCACCCAGGTGAAGTTGTCGATCACCTGGTGGATCCCCTGCGTGAAGTCGAAGCCCACCGAGTTGCCGTCGCCCGTGCGCGGGCCGCCGAACTGCGCGATACCCGCCACCGTGATGGCCGGCCCCGGCACGCCCGTGCCGATCGTGCGGAACTGTTGACGCTGTGCGAACTGGTAGCGGAACTCGTTCAGGCGGCTCGAGCCGATGGTGGTGTTCGCCTGGAGGGCGGCCGAGCCCATCTTGTCGTGGAAGTCGGTGGCCCGATCGAGCGTGTTCAACCCGCCGCCGATGTTCGAGAGCGACAGGTTCTGGAAGTAGAAGTAACGCCCCGTGATCAGCGTGCTCGCGTTCAGCTGGTAGTCCACCTTGCCGAACGCGAACGGCACCGACTGGTTGGCCGGGATGACGCCGCTCGCCGGCAGCGATGTCCCGAGCCGCGCCGCATCGTCGGGCCGGACCGAGATGATCTGGTTGCCGGTGATGAGGCTGCGGTTGACGTACTCGTACGCCCCGAAGAAGAACGCCTTGTCCTTCTTCAGCGGGCCGCCCAGCGTCGCCGTGACGTCATCCGCATCGGTGTCGGGCTTGCGGGCCGTCGACGCCAGGAAGAACGGAAACGCCGACATCGAGTTCCGGCGGAAGCGGTAGCTGGCCGACCCGGTGAACTTGTTCGTGCCCGACTGGGTGATGGCGTTGTAGACCATGCCGGTCGTCTGCCCGAACTCGGGGGCGAACCCGTTGGTCACCACCTTCACCTCGCGCACCAGCACCTCGGAGATCGGCAGCAGGCGCAGCCCGGCCCGGTCCTTCTCGGTGTTCGTGTTGCCGTCGATCTGGTAGTTGGTGCGCATCTGGGTGCCGTTGGCATTGATGCGCGGCACGCCGAATTCGTTGTTCTCGTAGCCGGTGACGTTGGCCTGGAGGAACGCGAAGTTGTACGGGTTGCGCGACGGCAGCGGCAGGTTCCGGATCTCCACGTCGCCAATCGTGCGGCCAAGGTCGATCTTGCCGGGCTGCGCGATCGGCGCCTCGGCGGTGATCGTCACCGTCTCGCTGACGGTGCCGACCTCCAGCTGGAAGTTGATGGTGGCGGTGTCGCCGGCCCGCAGGCTGATCCCGGTCTGCTCGGCCTTCTTGAAGCCCTGCAGCTCGGCCGCCACCCGGTACTGGCCGAGCGGCAGCAGCAGGCCACGGTACTGGCCCTCGACGTTGGTGACGAGCGACCGCTCGAGGCCCGTATCGGTGTTGGTGATGACGACGGTGACACCAGGCAGGACGCCGCCCTGCGAATCGGCGACGGTACCCTCGATGGTGCCATTGGCCGCCTGGGACTGCGCGAACGCCGGGCCTGCACTCAGGACAAGCGCGATCGCGACAACGATCTTACGGAGCATTGCTGACTCCTTGTAGGTTGGAATGACGTGCTGACCTTCCGAGTATAGTCCGCACGCTCAGGCCGAAATCAATGCAGCTGGCCCCTGCGCCAGCCCCCGGACCGCCCCCGATCCAATTCAATCGATCCGTGGGGCCGCCGCCATCAGTTCGGCATAGAACGACTCGTAGAGGGGGACGATCGCGCGGTCGCAATACTGCGCATGGGCCAGTGCCGCCGCGTCCGCCGACATGCGCGCCCACTGCTGGCGATCGGTGACGAGCGCCAGCACCGACCCGGCCATACCGTCCACGTCTGCCGGGTCGTGCAGGTAGCCATTGCGCCCGTGGCGGACCACCTCGGGAATGCCGCCCACCCGGGACGCCACGACGGGAACCCCGCACGCCATGGCCTCCAGCGCGGCGAGGCCGAAGCTCTCCTGTGCGGACGGCAGCAGGAATACGTCCGCAGCCGACAGGAGCGGCACCACGGCGTCCTGCTCACCCAGGAAGTGCACGTCGCCGGCAACGCCCAGTTCGCGGGCGAGCCGTCCGGCGGCCGAGGCGTCGGGGCCGTCGCCGACGAGCAGGAGCCGGGCGGGCGCCTGCCGCCGCACGCGCGCGAACACCTCCACCGCCGTGCACACCCGCTTCACGGGACGGAAGTTCGAGACGTGGATCAGGAGCGGGGCCCCGTCGGGCGAGAGCCGGCGCCTGAGGTCGGCGGCCTCGACGCGGTGGTAGACGCGGCAGTCGATGAAGTTCGGAATGACCCGGATGTCGCGGGTGATGCCGAGTTCGCGCCGCGTGTCTGCCGCCAGGCTCTCGGACACGGCGGTGACACCGTCCGACTGCTCGATGCTGAACGCCACGATCTCGGCGTACGACGGATCGCTGCCGAGCAGCGTGATGTCCGTGCCGTGCAGCGTGGTGACGATCTTCGGCGCGGAGCCGTACCTGGCGAGCAGCAGCTGCCGCGCCAGGTAGGCCGCCGTGGCGTGCGGAATCGCATAGTGCGGATGCACGATGTCGAGCCTGGCGTCGCGGGCCACCTGGACGATCTGGTTGGCGAGCGAGAGCAGGTACTGTGGCTCACGGAACAGCGGGTAGCTGGGTGCCTCCACCCGGTGGAAGGTGAGTCCGGGCTGGTAGGCGCCGAGGCGGAACGGCATGTCTCCACTCAGGATGTGCACGCGGTGCCCCCGCGTGGCCAGCGCCTTGCCGAGTTCCGTGGCGATGATGCCGCTGCCGCCGATCGAGGCGTAGCAGATGATCCCGATGTTCATGCCGGTGACCGGAAGAGTCCGGTGCGCAGCACCGGCTCCCGTACCACGAAGCCCTCGGCCCATCGAACGCCGGCGAGTGCGCCGAACTGGGCGTCGCGACTTTCGATGAGCTGACGGAAGAGCGGCGTGTTGAGCCGCGTGGCCACCACGGTGTCGGCCGGGGGCGCGAACTGGCTGGTGTGGCAGTCCAGCGCGCGCCGCTTGACCTGGTAGTGGTCGGTCACGTCCACCACGAACGACGGGGTGACCGCGTCGTTGATGAAGTAGTAGCAGATCCACTCCACCTTCCACGGCTCGCCCTCGGCGCGGTACCGCCGGAGGCCGGCATTGAACACCGCCTCTGTCAGCACGTGCGACGCCACCACGTGGTCGGGGTGCCGATCGGCCCAGTACGGCATGGCCACGGTGCGCGGGCGCGCCCGCCTCACGAGCGCGATCGCCTGCTGCATCTCATCGGAGTTCTTCCCGAAGCCACGGTCGGGCCATCCCAGGTTCTCGCGCCAGGCCGCCCCGAGCACCTGGCACGCCGCCTCGGACTCGCGCAGCCGCTCGGGCACGCTGCCGTTGCTGCCCATCTCACCGCCGGTGAGATCGCACAGCCCGACACGGTGCCCCGCCGCCACGTGGCGTGCAATGGTGCCCCCCACGCCGATCTCGAGATCGTCGGGATGCGGGCCGAACACGAGCAGGTCGACGGGCGTCTGGCTGGGCATGGTGCGCGAACTCCGATGTGAACCGGCTAGCGGGAGAACCCGAAGATGTCGTCTCCCGCCTGCGTCTCGCCAAGGTGCTGCCGCACGAGGAGGCGGCTCGCCAGGCAGGACGCGGTGAGCGAACGGCTCGGGCTGCCGAACGCGAACAGGTGGCGCGGATAGTTCCGATGAGGGCCGATCAGGGGCAGGCCGGTCGCCGTGGTCACGTATGGCACGTCCCACCCGTGCGAGGGCTGCAGGCCCGACATCTCGGGATAGAACGTCGACAGCTCGTACATCAACTGCCCGGTGCGCTGGACGAGGGTGGCCGGCCGTGCCTTCGCGGCAACAGGGTCGCTGTCCGCGCCACCGATCAGCACCCGCTCGTCGTCCACCCAGCTGATCCGATGTGGCGGATCCAGCCGGTCCTCGATCAGGTGGTCGCGTGAACCGAGTGAGCGGCGTACCTTCGCGGGCACCGTGTCGGTCAGGACCTGGAAGGTGGTCCTTCGGACGACGTGGCGGGCCAGCGCCGGGAAGAGCGGGTCGGGCTCTCCTGTCGCCACCACCACGCGCTGCGCGCGGAGCCTCGCACCACCGGCATCCACCGTCACGCCGTCGCGGTCGGTGCGGGTCCTGGTGGCCGGCGAGCGTTCCAGGATGACCGCCCCGCGGTCCGCTGCGGCCTTTGCCATACCAAGGGTGAGCCGGTACGGGTCCACCACGGCCCCGTCCCTGGTGCGAAGCGCCGCGGTGGCGGGAAAGCCGGTGACCGGCCCGACCGTGCGGGCCGTGAGCAACGATCCCTCGATCCCGGCGTCGCCGCGCTCCGTGCGCTCGCGCGCCAGCTGGGATGCCTGTTCGACCGAATGGGCCACCAGCAGCGCCGGCGCGCCCACCAGGTAACAGCGGATGTGCAGCCGCCGGATGAGTGCCTCGAGGTCGAGTGCGGCCCTCCGCCAGGCCTGCCACGCATGACGCGCGGCGCGGCGGCCGAGCCTGGCCTCCATCTCGATGAAGCTCTGCCCGGCCGTGTCCGTGATCCAGCCCGACGCGGCAGACGAGGCCCCACGCCCCACCCGGTCGGCCTCGACGACAACCACGCGTAGGCCGGCAACGGCGAGCGCGTAGGCCGTCAGGCACCCGGTCAAGCCGCCGCCGATCACCACCACGTCGGTATCGATCTCGCCTCGAGCCGTCGGACGGCTGGGCACCCGCGACTTCGGGAAGCGATCCACCCACGGCGAGCGACCGTACACGGGACGCATGCGCGGCCATCTTATGGCAACCCCTCGAGCCCGGAAAGGGCCGGTGGGACGGCAGTCACCCGTCCTGATCGCGCTCGGCGGCCAGCAGCGTCGCCTTGCGGCCGCTGCCCCACCGGTACCCGCCTGTGCCCCCCTGGGCCGGCACGACCCGATGACACGGCACCGCCACCGCCACCGGATTGGTGGCGCAGGCGCGAGCCACGGCACGCGCCGCCCCCTGTTGCCCGATGGCCTCGGCCACCTGGGCATAGGTGCGGGTCTGACCGCGCGGAATGGCCCGCAATGCATTCCAGACCTGCCACTGGAAGGCGGTGGCGCGGATGTCGAGCGGAAGCTCGAGCCGCGGCGTCCGCCCATCGAGGTGGGCCAGCACCCGCGCCAGCCAGGGCTGCAGATCGGCGGCAGGGCCGGCGACCGTGGCCTCCGGGTACTCGGCCCGTAACGCCCGAACCAGCTCGGCGTCCGTGTCCCCCAGCGCAACCTGACAGACCCCGATGGGTGTGGCCGCCACCAGCACGCGGCCGAACGGCGTGACCGCGCAGGCGAACCGGATCGTCTCCCCCGTCCCCCCGGCGCGATACGTCCCCGGGCGCATGCCGAGCTTCGGCGCGGCGCGCTCGTAGAACCGGCTGCTCGACCCGAAGCCGGCGTCGTAGAAGGCGGAGGTCACGTCGGCGGCGGTCCGCAGCCGGGTCCGCACCGCCTCGAAGCGCCGAGCCTCCGCGAACGCCCGCGGCGTCACGCCGACCATCCGCGTGAAGTTGCGGAGGAAGTGATGACGCGTGCAGCCGGCCTCGGCCGCCAGCCGCGACAGCGGCACCGCGGCGTCGGCCAGGTGGCGGCAGGCACTGGCAATCCGGTCGAGCCAGGGATCGCGCGCCGGCTCGAGCGGCCGGCATCGGAGGCAGGGGCGGAATCCGGCCACGGCTGCGGCGGCGGCGGTGTCGAAAAACCGCACCCGCTCCTTCCGTGGGCGACGGCTCGGGCAGGACGGCCGGCAGAAAATGCCGGTCGAGGTGACCGCGTACACGAACTCGCCATCCCGGGCGCGGTCGCGCGCCAGCACGGCAGTCCAGCGTCCACGGTCGGGGTTGGCAGGCATCAGCGCAGGTGCATTCATCATGCGACAGTTGTAGCCCGCCAGTGAACGCGGCCGATATCCGCGGATTGCGATCGAAACCGCGCGGCACGCGCCACGCGCGATCACACCTCGTGCGTTACCATCCGCCCGATGATCTCGACGCGCATGCTGCTCGACGGCGCCCTCCTCTCGCTCGCGGCCACGACGCTGATCCTGGCCTCGCTCTGGAGCAACCCGCGGATCTGGCTGAACGACTTCCCGGCAGACATCAGGCAGGCGGTACCACCGAAGACCGACGCGGAAAAGCGGGCCTCGCTGCGCTGGGGCCTGCCGTTGATGGCGCTCCTCCTCGGTGGTCCGCTCGTCTCCACGCTGCTGATGGAACGGGACGGAGGCGAAGCCCCGTTCGGCTCGCTGTTCGGTCATGCCTTCGTCGTCGCCTTCGCGTTCAACATCGTCGATCTGCTCGTAATCGACTGGCTGGTGCTGTGCACGTGGACGCCGCGATCGCTCGTGCTGCCCGGCACCGAGGGCATGGCGGGGTACAAGGACTACGGGCATCATTTCCGGCACTTCCTGATCGGCACGGTGTTCTCGGCCGTGGTCGCCCTGGTCGTTGCCTCGCTCCTCGCCCTGACCTGAGCACGCCACTGGCGAGTCGCTTGCTTCGGGAGCGGGCATGCCGAAGCCCCAACTGCAGACGGAACCCACGCCACCATTCCCCGCTCGCAAGCTCGAGAAGCCAGGCATCGAAGCCGAGCTCGAGCCGCGCCCCCGTTATGAGGCGCCGCGCTACAAACCGGCCGGCAAGCTCGAAGGCAAGGTGGCGCTCGTCACCGGCGGCGACTCGGGCATCGGCCGCGCCGTTGCGGTGCTCTACGCGCGCGAGGGTGCGGACGTCGCGTTCACGGCCCTCCCCGCCGAGCGGGTGGACGCCGACGAGACGCGGGCGGCCATCGAAGGCGAAGGCCGGCGCTGCCACGTCATCGAGGTGGACCTCAGCGCCAGCGACGGCTGCGCGCTCGCCATCGACCGCACCGTGAGCGAACTGGGCCGGCTCGACATCCTCGTACACAACGCCGCGCACCAGAACCGCAAGGCGTCGCTCGAAGAGGTGGACGAGGTCGAATGGGACAGGACCTTCCGCACGAACATCTATGCCTACTACTGGCTGGTGAAGGCGGCGCTGCCACACCTGCGGCCCGGTGCGTCGATCATTGCCACCGGATCGGAAACCGGCATCCAGGGGGCCGCCAAGCTGTTCGACTACTCGGCCACGAAGGGGGCCATCCACGCCTTCACGAAGACGCTGGCCATGGAACTGGTGGAACGCGGCATCCGGGTGAACTGCGTGGCGCCCGGCCCGGTGTGGACGCCGCTGAACGCAGCCGACGAGGGCGCCACACCCGAGAAGGTGTCCACGTTCGGCTCGAAGACCCCGATGAAGCGACCGGCCCAGCCCGAGGAGATCGCGCCGGCCTATGTCTTCTTCGCGTCGGATGCGGACAGCAGCTTCATCACCGGCGTGGTCCTGCCCGCCATGGGCGGCCAGACAATCGGCGGATGACGCGGCCGCTCAGGGCTCGGCGATGAAGCCGTAGAGCTTCTGGTCGCGGATCTGGCCGTCCTTGATGGCGCTGCGCCGGAGGTGCCCCTCGAGCACGTAGCCGGCCTTCTCGAGGACGCGGCACGACGCGAGGTTCGAGGCGAACGGCAGCGCGAACAGGCGGGTCAGTCCGTGGCTGGCGATCGCGTGCCCCGTCATCGCCTTCAGCGCCTCGGTGCAGACCCCGCGCCCCCAGAACGGTTCGCCGAGCCAATAGCCGATCTCGGCCGAGACCCGCTCCACGTCCTGCTGGAGCATGAACCCGATGCTGCCCGCCGGTTCTCCGTCCACCTCGATGCAGAACGTGGTCTCGGGCTGGCTGGCCTGCACACGACGGATGAACGACACGGCGTGACTGCGGGTGTAGGGATGCGGGAAGCGGTCGCGCAGGTTCATCCAGATGGCGTGGTTGTTCGCGTGCCGCGCCATGGTGGACGCGTCCGCCGCCTCCCACGAGCGGATGCTGCAGCTACTCAGCGCGATGCGCATCGCCGCCCGTGGCCCTCTGGCTCCGCCGGCGTTCGAGCGCCAGGTCGAGCTTCAGCTGCGCCTCGGCGAGCTCGCGCTGCAGGCGCCTCCGGCTCGCATCATCCGCCGCCGCGGCCACGGCCGTTCGCAGCCGGTCGACGTCGCGCAGCATCTCCACTTCCTCGGGCACGCAGCCGGCGCTCTTGAGGATCGAGTACGCCATCCGCAGCTCGGCCGGCAGCTTGAAGTACTCCTCGAGGTCGATCCGGCCCTTGCGCGGCAGGTGATCGAACTTCCCCTCCTGCATCGCTTCCCGGATGCGGGCGTCCACAATGCGGTCGAACATCACACGGCCAGCCCGAACACGGGGCGCAGCTTCGTGCCGACGATGTTCCCGCTGAAGGCGGCGGCGAGCCAGACCCAGCCATGCAGGCTGGTGGAGGCCACACCGCTGAAGTACGCGCCGATGTTGCAGCCGAACGCGATGCGCGCGCCGTACCCCAGCAAGACGCCTCCGACGAGCGCCGCCACGAGCGAACGGGCCGGAATGCGCCACACGGGGGCGAGCCGCCCGGCCAGCGCCGCCGCGATGAACGCACCGAGCATGATGCCCACGTCCATCACCGAGGTGACGTCGCGCAGCACGCTGGCCTGCAGGTCTGCCGCACGCGCGGCCGGCTGCCAGTACTCCCAGGCGGCCACGTCGACGCCAGCCGTCATCATCAGCTTCGAGCCCCAGAGCGCGAACGCCGACGTCACGCCCCACGGACGACCGGCCACCACCAGCGTGGAGATGTTGACGACGGCGAGCCCCACCGCGCCAGCCGCCAGCGTCCAGGGCCCGTTCAGCGCACGCCACGAACCGGCAGCGTTCTCTCCGGCCACCTGCCCGCGCCGCCGCACCTCGACCACGGTGGCCACCCGGTGGATCAGCACGAAGGCGGCCAGGCTGATCGCCAGCGCGGGCACGGCACCGAACTCACCCAGCAACGACATGGGCCGCAGCGCCGGGGCATTCTCCCAGATGCCGGTGAACCGGATGCCGAGGACCGAGCCGGCAATGAACGCCGCCAGCGTGACGAACATGCGGACGCTGCCGCCGCCGGCACTGAAGAGCGTGCCCGAGGCACATCCCCCACCCAGTTGCATCCCGATTCCGAAGAGGAACGCCCCCGCGATCACCGGCACGCCGGCCGGCGCCACCGACCCGCGCACGGCCTGGCCGAAGAGGGAGCCGGACGCGATGACCGGCACGAAGACGGTCGTGGTGACACCGAGCATCAGCATCTGTGCCCGGAGGCCGGAGCCCCGTCCATGTGCGATGAGGTCGCGCCACGACGAGGTGAATCCGAACGCGGCGTGATAGAGCACGACGCCGGCACCGGTGCCGATCAGGAACAGCAGGGCCTGCCGCGCGGATACCTCGGAGGCCAGCAGCAGGCTTCCGGCGAACAGGAGCGCAAGGGCGACCACCAGCGGGCCCCGGTCGACCGGGCGGGCAGCGGGGACGGGAGCCGAAGAGGCAGCGACAGCCACACGAGGATTCTACCTCTGCCTAGGCCTCCTCCCAGCGGAAGCGCACGAGCGCGAGCACACCGAACACCACGGCACACCCGAGCAACACGACTGTCGGCCGCAGCGCCGCCTCGAGGCCGAGCCCCCGCCACGTCATGGCGTCGAATCCGTCCACCGCCCAGCGGGCCGGCACGACGACGGTGGCGGTCTGCAGCCAGGCCGGGAAGATGAAGCTGGGCACCCACGCTCCCCCCAGCATCACCATCAGCAGCACCGCCAGGCTCGCCAGCCCGCGAGTGCCACCAGGCGTCCGGCCGAGGGCCGCGATCAGCAGGCCGAAGCACGCCGCCATCACGGCGGTGGCCAACGCCACCAGGACGAAGCCGGCCACGCTGCCGTTGATGCGCACACCAAAGACAACCATCGCGAAGAGGAAGGACACACCCAGCGTGAGCAGCGCGATCGCCGTCCCGCTCGCCGCCTTGCCCGCCAGCAGCGACAGCCTGGACACGGGCGCGCTCCTGAGCCGCTTCCACAGTCCCCGCTGCCGTTCCAGCAGGATTCCGACGCCGAGATCGATGGAGGCAAAGAGCAGGAACTGGATGCCCATGCCCGCGAACGAGTGCGCATACCCGTTGTAGGCCGAGTTGTCGTGCGCGGTGACCGCCTGCTCGACCACCGAGTAGGGCATGCTGAACCCACGTGGCCGTGCACCGCCGTCCGCTGCGGACGCCGGCGGTTGCGGCTCACCGTAGAACTTGCGCGCCGACTGCAGCAGCTCACGCAGCAGCGCCGCCTGCCCGGTCGCCAGGCCGAGCGTGTCGACCTGCGCCAGGGTCTCGTCCACAATCCGGCGGCCCTGCTCCCCCGTGAACATCTCGGCGCTCACCGCCTGCATCACGTGCTCGGTCATCACGCCGCGCACGAGTCCAAGCTCCATGCTGCGCGAAGGGTCGTAATACACGGTCAGCTCCGGCTTCGCCGTGCCGCCGCCGAAGAACGCCCGGCCGGCCGCATCACCAAAGCCCGGCGGGATCACCACGGCCACGGTGATGGCCCCGGTCTTCACCCCCTCGCGTGCCTCCCCGAGCGACGGCGTGGAGATCGACACGAACGTGTCGCCGCGGGCGCCGCCGACGATCCCGGCCGACACGGCCGACCGGTCCTGGTCCACGATGGCCACGGGAATGCGGGCGCGCGTGCCGTTGCCGGCGCCGGAGAAGATCGACCCGAAGAACGAGGCGATCGCGATCGGGGCGAGGAGGCTCATCACGACAGCGCGACGGTCGGTGACGAACAGCTGCAGGTCCTTCCGGACCATGGCAAGGATCGGTCGCATGATCAGTCCCTCAGGGTCCGGCCGGTGAGCGCCAGGAAGATGGCCTCGAGCGAGGCGCGGCCGGCTCCGGCGGGGGCGTGCCACTGCAGGGCCTCGAGCGTGTCGGCCGCCACCACCCGTCCGTGGTCCACGATGACCACGCGATCGGCCAGGCGCTCCACTTCCTCCATGTAGTGGGTGGTGTAGAGCAGTGCCTTCCCGCGCGCCTTCAGCGTCTCGAGGTTGTCGAAGATGGCGTTGCGGCTCTGCGGGTCGACTCCGACGGTCGGCTCATCGAGCAGCAGGATGTCCGGGTCGTGCAGCAGGCTCGCTGCCAGGTTCAGGCGCCGCTTCATGCCGCCCGAGAATGTGTGGACGCGGTCGTTCGCGCGCTCGGACAGACCGACGAGCCGCAGCGCATCGTCGATCGCCGGCTCGAGCGTCGCGACGGGCAGGTTGTAGAGCGCCCCGAAGAACCGCAGGTTGGCCAGCGCCGACAGCTCGTCGTACAGCGCGAGGTCCTGCGGCACGAGGCCGATGCGACGCTTCTTCGGATCGGTGTCACCCGCCAGCGGCTCGCCGTCGATCAGCACCTGGCCAGCCGTGGGTGGCACGAGCCCCGCAATGATCGACACGGTGGTGGTCTTGCCGGCGCCGTTCGGCCCGAGCAGCCCCACCACCTCGCCTGGCCCCAGGGTGAACGACACGGCGTCCACGGCCACCAGCGCCCCATAGGTCTTCCGCACCGCGCGGACTTCGAGCATCGCGTCCTCCGCCTGCAGCGTGCCATGCACACGGCCTGGCCGGGGGCGACGTCGGACGAAAGGCGGGCGGGGCGCGACGGACGGGGCGTTCCGCCGGTCGGCCGGCGCCGCCGATCAGACCTGCTTCCGGTCCAGAATGGCCTCGATCTGGTCCATCACCCGTGCCATCTGCGCCATCGTCAGGTCGAGCGGCTCGTCGGTGGTCATGTCGACCCCGGCGTCCCGGAGGAGATCGATCGGGTACTTCGATCCACCCGCCGACAGGAAGGCGAGGTATCGCCTCGCCGCCTCGGTGTCGCCAGCCTTCACCCGCGACGCCAGCGCCTCGGACGCAGTGAAGGCGGTGGCGTACTGGTAGACGTAGAACTCCGCGTAGAAGTGGCTGATGAAGCTCCACTCGTGCTGGATGTAGTCGTCGACGACGCAGACGCCGGCGTCGTGGCCGTAGTAGCGCTTCGTGATCTCGTAGTACAGCTGCGCGAGCGCGTCACCGGTGACCGGCGTGCCCGCCGCCGCCATCTCGTGCATGCGCAGCTCGAACTCGGCGAACTGGGTCTGCCGGAAGACGGTGAACTGGAGCCCCTCGAGGTACTGCCCCAGCAGCGACAGGCGCACGTCGTCGTTGTCGATCGTGCGGAGCATGTGATCGAGCAGCAGCGCCTCGTTGAAGGTGGAGGCCACTTCCGCCGTGAAGATCGGGTAGTCGGCCGTGGGAAACGGCTGGTGCGTGTTCGAGAGGTAACTCTGCATCGTGTGACCCAGCTCGTGGGCCAGCGTGCTCACGTCGTCGAACCTGCCGTTGTAGTTCATGAGGATGTAGGGGTGCACGTCGTAGCAGGCCCCCTGCGAGTAGGCGCCGGAGCGCTTGCCCTCGGTCGGGTACATGTCGATCCAGCGCTCGTTGAAGGCGCGGGAGACCACCCCCTGGTAGTCGGTCCCGAGCGGGGCGAGCGCGCGCACGATCACCGCCTCGGCTTCCTCCGGCGTGTACGACATGTCGACCGAGGCGACGAGCGGCGCGTACATGTCGTAGTAGTGCAGTTCGGCGACGCCGAGCATGCGCCTGCGGATCCGGAGGAACCGGTGGAAGTGGCCGAGGTTGCGGTTGATGCCCTCGATGAGACGCGTGTAGACGGAAGTCGGGACGTTGTTGGCATCGAGCGCGTACTCGAGCGCCGAGCCGTAGTTGCGTGCCTTCGAGAAGAAGAGCACCTTCTGGACCTGGGCGTCCATCATGGTGCCGAAGGTGCGGCGGTACTCGCCAAGGGCCGAGAAGTAGGCCGACTGCACGGTCCGCCGGTCGGGGCGGTTCGCCGACGCCCGGAGTTCCGTGTAACGGGCGTGGTTGACGCGGGCGGTGCGCCCGTCGGTCAGCGTGACCACCGGGTACGGGAAGTCGGCGTTCGACAGGATGTTGTAGATCGAGCCGGGCGCCGAGGCGAGCGGACCGACCGACGCCAGCAGCTTCTCCTCCGCGTCGCTGAGCGTATGCTCCGCGCGCCGCAGGATGTCGCGCAGCTCGTGGCCGTAGACGGCGAGCCTGGGCTCCGCGGCGAGGCACGCCTCGATCGCCGTGCGGCCGGCCTTGAGGACCTCGGGTTCCATGTACGAGCACTCGGCGCCAAGGGCCGAGTAGAGCTGCGTCATCTCCTGCGTCATGCCCTGGTGCACCGAGTCGCGCGTGTCCTGGTCGGACAGCATCTCGGCATAGACGTAGAGCCGGAGGACGGCGCGACGGAGGGCACTGCGCTTCTCGAGCGCGTCGGCCAGGGACGCAGCGGACGATGTGAGCGTGCCTCGCCAGGTCCGCAGCGACGGCAGGTCTGCCGCGATCCGCTCCTTCTCCGTCCGCCAGTCCTGCACGGTCGGGAACAGGTCGGCCAGGTTCCACGTGTACTTGTCAGGGATGGTGGATCGATCGCGTTCCTGTATCGCTGTCGTGATCATGGCAGTGTGAATCCCGTTCTATTGAGGGCGGCCGGTTTCGACGAACATCGCGAGGCGCTTCACCTGGGACGCGAGCACGGCGTCGACCAGCGGCGCCAGCGCCTCGAGCCCGCCGGGGGCGTAGCCACCGACGTTATAGGTCATCTGCAGGCTGGTCCGCCCGTTCCGGAGCGTGAGCGACCACTCCATGGCACCGGCCACGCCCATCGTGCCGAGCGGACCGAGGCCGCCGTTCATCACGAGCGTCCGGGGCGCCATGACGTGGGTGACCGTCATGTGATGGACGCCGCCGTTCGGCCACGTCTCGCAGAAGCAGCCGCCCGCCCGCAGGTCGAGGCTCAGGTTGGCGGCAGATCCCGAGTACGTGTGGTCGGGCGACCACCACGACCCGATCTGGGTGGTCAGGGCCTTGAACACCGCGTCTGGCGTGGAGGCGATCTCGGCGGTGACCGTCAGGGAGAAGCCGTTCGCGCCCGAGGAGACCACCTCGGCACGGGCGGGAACAGCAAGCCCCAGGACCAGCAGCAGGACGGCAACGGCACGGCGCATCCTCTTATTCTCGCGCCGTCGCGGCCCGCGCGCGCAAGCCGGGGGCTCCCTCTCGGGGACGAATGGTGCCTGAGAGCCGGCGGCCCGATGACCTGCACTACGATGGGTGACCATGACCGAAATCTGGCTGACCGGCCCCGTCCCCGGCTACGAACCGCTGCTGATGCCCGTGGTGCACTCACTGCTCCAGGTAAAGGCGGAGATCGATGCCCTGCTTCCCGCGCTCACCGACGAGCAGTTGTGGGAGCGGCCGAACGGCGCCGCATCCATCGGCTTCCACATCCTTCACATCGGAGGCAGCACCGACCGGCTGATGAGCTACGCGCGGGGCGAGCGGCTGACGCCGGAACAGCTGGCGGCCGCGAAAGCGGAAGCCACCGACCGGCCGGATCGCGAGGCGCTGCGGTCTGCCGTGCACGCGCAGATCGACGGCGCGCTCGAGCAGGTGCGCACGACGCCCGTTGGCGCGCTGACCGAGGAGCGCAAGGTGGGACGCGCCGGACTGCCGTCGACCACGCTGGGCCTCATGTTCCACGTTGCCGAGCACGCGACCCGGCATGCGGGCCAGGCGATCACCACCGCGCGGATCCTGGGCGTGCGGCAGGCGGGCTGACGCACGAAGCGCGCCCACGGGCGGCTACTTCGTGCAGTCGCCCAGCCGCTTCCCGCTGTACTTCATCGTCATGGTGCCGCGGTCCATCTGCATGACCATGGTGCCGGTGTAGCTGTCGGTGCCGTAGACGATCTCGCTGGTCCCGGTCATGGGCCGTGCGCCGGCGCAGGTCATCTTCCAGGACACCTTGTTGCCCTCGACCTTGTAGTCGCTCATCTTGCAGTCGTTCGGGTTGGCCCCGCGGCCGCCCGGCCCCTGCGGCAGCACCTTCGCGGGGTCCGACGCCTCCTGCGGGGTGATGCACTGCGTCACCTTGAACGGTGGCATCCCGCCGGGCATGCCCGGCATCTCCATCCGCATCTCGACTTCCCAGTTGCCGTCCCGCCTCGGGCCGCTGCCCTGTGCAAGCGCCGGAACCGTGGCGGTGAGCAGCGCCAGTGCGATCAACCACTTCATGCCGTCCTCCCGGATGAAATGCGCCTAGTCGAGTGCACGGGCGACATCGCCCGAGACCAGCAGGCGCCTCGCCGCCAGCGCACGCTCACGGGCCTGGCCCAGCGTGGGCGCCAGCACCGTGAGGTGCCCCATCTTCCGTCCCGGCCTGGCGCCGCCCTTGCCGTACAGGTGCAGCTTCACGTCGGGCATGGCCAGTGCCGCCGCCCAGTTCGGCTCGCCGCCGGCCCAGAGGTCGCCGAGCAGGTTGACCATGGCGGCCGGCTGCAGCAGGTCGGTCGCCCCGAGCGGGAATCCGCAGATGGCCCGGAGCTGCTGCTCGAACTGGCTGGTCCGGCAGGCCTCGACCGTGAGGTGACCGGAGTTGTGCGGGCGGGGCGCGAGCTCGTTGACGAGCAGCGTGCCGTCGCGCGCCACGAAGAACTCGATGCAGAGCAGGCCGATGTAGTCGAGCCCTTCCAGCACCGCGCGCGTGATCTCGATGGCATCGAACGCGAGGTGCGCCGGGATGTCGGCCGGGGCAACCGTCAGGTCGAGGATGTGATGACGATGCGTGTTGTCGAACGGCTCGAAGAAGGAGGTGGCACCGTCCACGCCCCGCGCGCCAATGACGGAGATCTCGCGTTCGAGGTCGACGAAGCCTTCGAGCACGCACTCGGCCCGGCCAAGCTGCGCCCAGGCCGCCAGCGGGTCGACACCCGCGGTGATGGCCACCTGCCCCTTGCCGTCGTAGCCGAGCGCGGCGGTCTTCAGCACCGACGGCCGACCGATCGAGAAAACCGCCTCCAGCAGGTCGGCCTCGGTCCTCACCTCGGCAAACGGCGCCACCGGCAGGCCATGCTGGGCAAGGAAGCGCTTCTCGCGGATCCGGTGCTGCGCCACCGCCAGCGCCTCGCCGTTGGGGCGGACGTGCGCCACCTCCGCGGCGGCGGCGGCCGCCGCTGCCGGCACATTCTCGAACTCGAAGGTCACCACGTCGACCGCACGCGCGAACTCGCGCACCCGGTCCACGTCGTCATAGGACGCCACCACCTCGAGGTCGGCGATCTGGCCCGTGGGGGTGTCGTGCTCCGGCGCGAGCGTGTGCACGCGGTAGCCCAGCCGCCGGGCCGCCATGGCGAACATGCGCCCGAGCTGGCCACCACCGAGGACACCGATCGTGGCGTTGGGATTGATGCGCTGCGTCACGAGAGCTGGCTGTTCCTCACCGCGTCGGCCTGGCGGGCGCGGTAATCCTGCAGGCGTTCGCGCAGCTCGGGTCGCGTGGTGGCGAGCATGGCCACGGCGAGCAGGCCTGCATTCGCGGCGCCGGCGGCGCCGATGGCGACCGTCGCCACCGGAATGCCCTTCGGCATCTGCACGATGGAGAGCAGCGAGTCGAGGCCGTTGAGCGCCTTGCTCTGCACCGGCACGCCGATGACCGGCACAACCGTCTGGGCGGCCACCATGCCGGGCAGGTGCGCCGCGCCACCGGCGCCGGCGATGATCACCTCGAGTCCGCGATCGGCAGCGGTCGACGCATACTCGGCCATGAGGGCCGGCGTGCGGTGCGCCGACACGACGCGGCACTCATGCGCCACGCCGAACTCGGTGAGCACCTCGTCGGCAAGCCTCATCGTCTCCCAGTCGGACTGGCTGCCCATGATGATTCCGACCAGCGGTCGCGTCTCCGGCATGCCCGTATTTCATCATAGAATCGCGGCATGACGCCTGCCGCCCGCTTCAACCCGCTGCGCATGCTCCGGCGTCGTGCCGCAGCGGCCTGCCTTGCGCTGGCCATGCCGGCCGCTGCCCTGGCGCAGCCGGCCGCCCCGCTGCAGCTGCCCTATACGCAGTTCACGCTTCCCAACGGTTTGCACGTGATCCTGCACGAGGATCACAGCACGCCGATTGCCTCCGTGAACGTCTGGTACCACGTGGGCTCGGCGCGCGAGAAGCCGGGCCGCACCGGCTTCGCCCACCTGTTCGAGCACCTGATGTTCACCGGCTCCGGCCATGTGCCCGAGGGTCAGTTCGACCAGCTGCTCGAGACAGCGGGCGGCAACAACAACGGGTCGACCGAGCAGGACCGGACCAACTACGTGATCGATGTTCCCTCGAACGCGCTGGAGCTCGCCCTCTTCCTCGAGTCGGACCGCATGGGCTACCTGCTCGACTCGATGAGCCCCGCACGGGTGGACCAGCAGCGCGACGTCGTGAAGAACGAGCGGCGGCAGAGCCTGGAGAACCGGCCCTACGGCGTGGCCGAGGGGCAGGTGCTCACCGAACTCCTCTACCCCGAAGGGCACCCGTACCACTGGCCCATCGTCGGCTATATGGAGGACCTCAGCGCGGCCAGCTACGAGGATGTGGTGCAGTTCTTCAGGACGTACTACGCGCCGGGCAACGCCAGCCTCGTGGTGGCCGGCGACATCGACCCGGTGAAAACGAAGGCGCTGGTCGAGAAGTGGTTCGGCGACGTGAAGGGCGGGGCACCGGTCACGCCGATCACGATTCCCGGGGTGGCCCTCACCGGCGTCACGAAGAAGACGATCACCGACCGCGTGCAACTGCCGCGCCTCTACATGGCCTGGCTCACGCCCGCCTCCCTCGCGCCGGGCGATGCCGCGATGGACATGGTGGCCGACGTGCTCGCGGGCGGCAAGAACTCGCGGCTCTACAAGCGGCTGGTCTTCGACCTGCAGATCGCCCAGAACGTGACGGCCTACCAGAACTCGCAGGGGCTCTCGTCCTACTTCCTGGTCCGGGCGACGCCGCAGCCGGGACACACGGTCGAGGAACTGCGGAAGGTGATCGACGAAGAGATCGAGAAGCTGAAGGCCGAGCCGCCGACCGCGCACGAGGTGCAGCGCGCGATCAACCAGATCGAGTCGTCGTTCTACAGCCGCATGGAGCGGGTGGGCGGGTTCTACGGCAAGGCCGACCTGCTCAACAACTACTACACCGACACGGGCAACCCTGACTGGTTCAACGAGGACCTCGCGCGCTACCGGGCGATCTCTCCCTCCGATGTCCGAGCCGCCGCGCAGGAGTTCTTGCCGGCCGACCGGCGCGTTGAGCTGACCGTGATGCCGGCGTCAGCGGGGCAGCGGTAACATGCGCATCCGTTTCACCATCCCGACTCTTCTGCTCGCCATGTCCGTGGCGATCGGGGCCCAGGCCCCCGATCGCGCCAGGCCTCCGGTGCCGGGCCCGGCGCCTGTACTGACACTTCCACGCATCCAGAAGCAGCAGCTTTCCAACGGGCTCCCGGTCTGGGTGGTCGAACAGCACGAGGTGCCGGTGGCCCAGGTCAACCTGGTCGTGCTGAGCGGCAGCGCCGACGATCCGGCCGGCAAGTACGGCATCGCGAGCCTCACGGCCGCCATGCTGATGGAAGGCGCGGGCAGCCGCTCGTCACTCGAACTGGCCGACGCGGTGGACTTCCTCGGGGCCGACCTCACGGCAGCCAGCGGCAGCGACTCGGCCGCCATCCGGCTCCACGCACCGGTCGCAAGGCTCGCCGACGCCCTGCCGCTCATGGCCGACGTGGCCCAGCGGCCGCTCTTCGCCCAGCCCGATCTCGATCGCCTGCGCCAGCAGCGGCTCACCAGCATCCTCCAGGGGCGCGACGATGCGAACACGATTGCGTCACTGGCGTACGCGCGGGTGCTGTTCGGTCCGACCCACCGCTTCGGCACCGCCACGATGGGCACGGCACAGACCCTGCGCAGCTTCACGACGGCCGACCTGAAGGCGTTCTACCAGGCAGCCTATCGACCGGACAACGCCGCCATCATCGTCGTGGGCGACGTGACACCGGCCTCGGTCGGTCCGCTGCTCGAGCAGCATTTCGGCGCGTGGAAGCCGGCGCCTGGCGCGGGCATCGCGCGGGTGAGGCAGCCCGCTCCGCCGCCGCGCACGCGGCGCGAGGTGTACCTGGTGGACAAGCCGGATGCCCCCCAGACGCAGATCCGCATCGGCCGCGTGGGCGTGCCCCGTTCCACGCCGGACTTTTTCCCGATCGAGGTGCTGAACACCATCTTCGGCGGGTCGTTCAGCTCGCGCCTGAACCTGAACCTGCGCGAGGAACACGGCTACACCTACGGGGCCGGCTCGTACTTCGACATGCGCAAGGAGGCGGGTCCGTTCCTGGCCTACGCAGGCGTGCAGACCGACAAGACCGCCGAGTCGCTGAAGGAGTTCTTCGTGGAGTTCGCGGCCATCCAGCAGCCGGTGCCGGCTGACGAACTGGCGCGGGCCAAGAGCTACGTCGCACTCGGGCTGCCCAGCGGCTTCGAGACCACCGGCGACATCTCGCGCCGGCTCGAGGAGAGCCTCGTCTACAGCCTGCCGGACGACTTCTACGCTCGGTACGTGCCGAACATCGAGGCGGTCTCCGCCGCCGACGTGCAGCGTGCGGCGCGCACCTACCTCACCGCGGACCGCATGGCGGTGGTGGTGGTGGGTGACCGGAAGACGATCGAGCCGGCGATCGCGTCGCTGACCCTGGGCCCCCTGAAGGTCCTGACCATCGACGAGGTCTTCGGCTCGAACTGAGGGCGGCGCCCAGGCCTGCTAGCGGCCCGGGCGGAGCTCCTGCGAGAAGCCGACGGCGTTCAGGTCCTTGAACACCGGCGTGTTCGGGGGCAGCAGCGCAGGATTCAGGAAGTCGGTGTCGAAGTTGTAGTTGCGCGTCGGCGCCGAGTAGACCGTCGTGCAGCACTTGAACGGCCCGACCCCCTGCCGGTTGTAGTAGAACGTGGCCATCGAGCCGCGATAGTTCACGGGCTGGTCGCCGTCTTCGAGGTACCGAAGGAAGTTGTGCGTGCCGCCGTCGGTGCCCCAGTCGGTGGGCGTGCCGCTCGGGTGCGTGAACGCGATGCCCTTCCCCGCGATGATCGCCAGCCGATACCATGTCTGCGAGATCCGGTCCCTGCTGCCTGGCGAGTACGGGCTGGTGAAGGACACCACGTCGCTCCAGTTGTTCGAGAGCAGCGTCACCGCATCGGCAATCACCGACGTGGCGGCATGTGCGCCCGTGAACGTACCGTTGGCGTTCCAGTTCCCCTGCACGTACACCGGATTCTCGGCCACCACGGTCAGGCCGTTGATGCCGTTGCCGACGATGTTCGCGCCGTTGACGAGCTTGAGTGCGCGTCGGAAGAAGAGGGCGCGGTTCACCTGCGCCACGCCCCTGGTCACGGCGGTCATCGGCGTCGCGGAGGCGTCGAGCGGCGCCATGGCCCCCGCCGGCACGGCTCCCGACACGGCCGTGTAGTTCGGCACGCCGCCGTAGGTATCCAGCACGCCGTTGCCGTTCACGTCCTCGCCAGGGTCGAGCAGGTTGTTCGGCGCGCCCCCGGCCGACGACGGATTGATCACGTCTTCCCAGCCGTATTCACCGGTTTCCTGGCTCGAGGCGTTCCGGTTGTTGCGGCGATCGGAGAAGTAGAGCGTGAAGCCGGTGTTGTCGATCTTCGCGAGGGAGCCGGTGCCAGCCGTGTAGGGGGCGCCACCGGCGAACCACTTCGCCAGGTTGGCCACGTCGACGCCGACATAGTGGATCACGCCGCCGAGCGGAAGGTTGGTGACGGCCGCGTCCCAGGTCACACCTTCACGCGTATCGAAGAGCACGTTGGGCCAGTAGTCCGACGAGCGCTGCACCGTGCCGGCCGCGTAGCTGCACGTGGTGAGGGCGTTGTCGCGCAGCCGCTGGAGCCGGATGATCGCGTTGGGGGTGGGATCGCCGCAGCCGGCTCCGGTCAGGTTCGGCCCGCCGATGCCGTAGTTCAGGATCTCCATCGTCACGTCGGTCCAGGACCCGTCGGTGTTGCCGCGCTCGATCTTGATGAACCCGCCCACCGTACCGGTGCCGGCGTTCGACAGGGCGGCGGTCGTGAGTGTCGAGTTGTTCGCCACACTCGACGCCAGCGTGCAGCCGGTGAGGGTCGTGGCGCCGTAGCCCGTGCACGAGATGAGCTGGTTGTTCACGAAGAAGCTCTCTGGTGCGAACGGCATGGTGCTCCCCACGGTGAGTGTCAGGGCGCCGCTGGCCCACGACGCGGTGGTGGTGGCTGACATCGTGATGGGGCCATCAACCGTGTTCACCGTTGCGGACACCGTGGCGCCGGCCGCCGTGGAGGACGAGTGTGCCGGCGTCACCGCCGTGCAGGTGAACGTCGTGGCGGTCTTGGTGGTCGAGCAGCCGGTGAGCGTCCAGGAGCTGGCGCCGCTGGTGACCGTGAGCGTGTCCGGCACCTTGAAGTAGTTCGGCACGCCGCTCGAGATGGTCAGGGTCTTGCTGGTGCCCGACGTCGCACCGGTGGTGATGATCGCGGTCGTCGTGCCCGGCGACCGTGCGATGGCGGGATGCGTGGCGTCCACCGGTCCGTACGCCGTGCCGTTGTTCGGCGGCGAGAAGCGCCAGTTGCCGTCGAGCGGCACCGGCGGGTCGGCCGTGGCGCCGGGCAGGCCGGTCAGGTCGGCCGCGGTGTCCGACAGCAGGACACGCAGGCTTGCCTTCACGTACATCCGCTCACCGTAGAGCACGGGATTCGAGACATCCTCGCTGGCGAGGGGCCGGCGCACGAGGTCGGGGTTCGACCCTCCGACCGTGATGAGCGGCAGGTTGAGCGCGCGCGCGCCGGTCCGCCCGTTCCGGATCCAGCTGTTGTAGGAGCTCAGCGACGTGTTGTGCCAGGTCGGCTCGTTCTGGCCGGTGCCCAGCCCGCCCGTGAGGCTGCCTTCCGTCCGGAGGAGCGTACGGAAGACGCCGGGAGCCCGCGCCATGCTCACCGTGCCGTTGTGCGTGGGGCTCGTGTCGATCGACACGTCATTCTGCATCGTCTCGCGGATGATCTCCTGCACCGCCGTCACCTTGTCGCTCAGCGTGAGCGTCGTCCCGCCGCCCTGCGAGAGGAACAGGTTGGCGTTGGTATGGACACGGCCGCCGAAGTTGAAGTTGGGACCGGCGAAGAACGCCAGGTCGGGCTCGGAGAACACGCCGAACTGGAACACGGGAATCGACACGGCCTCGAGCACGCGCGCCAGGTGCACCTCGCCGCCAGTGGTGAGGCGGGCGGTGACGTCGACCTGGTAGGGGGTCTGCTGCGCGATCAGCCCCTCGTACGGCCCGGACTTGATCGGTGCCGTCGTGGCGGTGGTCGGGTTGCCGCCCGGCGAGGCGCAGAACTTGAGCGTGTAGCCGTTCGCCCCCTGCTGCACGATCGAGTTGGGCGATGCGCAGCGCGCCAGCGAACTGGTCGCCATCGGGTCGGCGGTCATGCCGGCGGTGAACGACACGCCGGGCAGCGTCGGCACCTCCCCGCTCGTGGTCAGGGCGGCGAGCTGGGCCGCCGTCGGCGCCACGTTCGTCGAGAAGAGCAGCCCGAGGTCGGCCGTGAGCTTCTCGATGCCCGCGCTGGCGGCGTAGAACGCCTGGCTCCGGTTGCGGTCGATGATCCGGTAGCGCTGGTCGCTCATCACGATGGTCGTGAAGCTGACGAGCAGGGCCGTCATGAGCATCGTGACCAGCAGGGCGGCAATGAGGGCGATGCCGCGCTCGCCGTGCCGCCTAGACATAGCGGTCCACGCTGGCGAGGCTGCGGACATCCACCGAGGTCGAGATTTGGTTGCGCACATAGTCGTTGGTCACCCGTGAAATCGATTCGGATCGCACGCCGACATGGATGTTCACCTTCCGGATCTGGTTGGCGTTGTAGGTCACGCCAGCCCCCGAGTCCGTGTACGGCAGGTCGGGGATGTCCACCGGGTTGTTGACGCCGTCCACGAGGTCGTAGGAGAAGTCGAGGTCCTCGATCACGCCGGCCAGCGCCTGCGGGGCGAAGTTGTTCACGACCCGCATCAGGCGGGGCGCCGAGGGGTTGGTGACGGCATCCACGTAATACGTGATGAGCAGCAGCCGGAAGAGCGAGGTCTTCTCCACCCAGGGCGAGGTGGTGCTGGCCGTGTCCTTGATCTGCATCACCGTGCCCTGCGCGGCCGTGCGCTGGTTGAAGTTGAACCAGTCGTTCGTGTCGAAGTAGAGGTGCGTGCCGTCCTTGCTGGTCACCGTCTGGATCGCCATGCCGCGTGGGTTCTTGAAGAGCACGAGGTCGCCCACCTGCACGGGGGGCGTGTCGTTGGCCGGATCCCCGATGAGCCAGAGCGAGTTGGCCGGGAGCGTGACGGAGCCGCCCGCCGGGTCGATCGTCCCCTCATTGGGATCCGTGCCGCCCGTGGGCGGCGTCTCGATCGTCGGCATGAAGGCATCGACCGTCATCACGGTGATCACGTCGGTGGTCTGCCCATTCACCGTCGGACCCAGGTGCTCGCCCGTGGTGATGTCGGGCAGGTTCGACGTGCTCGTCACGTCGAAGCTCAGGCTGCTGCCGGGAGGGCCAGGGCGGTTCACGGGCACGGCCCCGGCGCCGCTCGGGATCGGCACGCCCTCGGGCCCGATGATCCGGCCGGCCTGCATGATGTCCTTGATCATCTGGTTGGCACCGGCGCGCAGGTTCTGGTTCGCGTCGGCGAACTGGGTGGCCGCATCGCTCATGTGCAGCGCGTTCTGGAACGTGCCGAGTGCGGTGCCCGTGACGATCAGGAGCAGCGCCGTGCTGACCAGAAGTTCGGTGAGGGTGAAGCCCTGCTCACCGGCGATGGAGCGTGAAGCATCGTTACGCATATGCGGAGATGTACGTGGTGAGGGTGTAGGTCTGCGTCCCCGTACCCGACGGGTACGAGATGGTGACGACGATCGATCGGAGCTGGCCACCGCCGCCGGGCACGTCGCGGATCTCGATCTCGCGGCGGAACCCGGTGAGGACGACCGCCCGGTCGTCGGCCGTGCCGAACGTACCGTCCGGGCCCGGCATCGGGATGGTCTCCACGGTGGCCGGATCGTCGGCGGTATTCACCAGGCCATCCGCACCGCCCGGGTACAGGTCGTGGGCGCCGTCCTTGAACACGCCGCCGTCACTGCCGCTCGCACCGTGCTCGTTGCGGATGGCGGACCAGGGGATCTTGTGGGAGTCGCGCGCGGCGAACACGGACTCGACCGCCTGGGCCGCCTCCTGCGCGGCAATCACGTGCTGGGGCGAGTTGCCCAGGTGCCGCATGCCCGCCGCCATCACGCCGGCCAGGCCAAGCACCGCGACGGCGATGATGCCGAGCGCGAACACCAGCTCGACGAGCGAGAACCCCCGAGACGATGACTGCATGGCTACACCAGGTTCCAGATGCGCCCGTCCCACCGCCAGGCGCGGATGCGGCCGGTGGACCCGAGCACGGACAGGGCGCGCGCCGACAGCGCAGCACCGGGCTGTGCGAGGAAGACGCTGCCGTTGATGACATTGCCGTTGGCGTCCACCAGGGTGCCGTCCGGCGTGAACTTGATGGTCGACGCGGCGCCGAAGTCGGTGGCCGCGCTGTTCCCGAAGGCATCCGGTGTGTCCGGGAGGCCGGTGACAAGGCCGAACTCGACTCCGCTCTCGAGCCCCACGGTGCTCAGCGTCGTCGTCGACGGACCCGGCACCTCCTCGCGCACGATCCGGACCGCCGACGTGCCGATGAACACCACCTGCATGCAGCGCCGCTCGGTGATGGCCAGCTCACGGGCGGTGCGCATCTGCGCCAGCATCACGCGCATCGCGCCGTCGCCCTGCAGCGTCGCCCGCGCCTGGACGATCTGCAGGCCCGCCATGGCCGACACCACGCCGATGATGCCGAGGACGAGCAGCAGCTCGATGAGCGTGACACCGCGCTGATCGGCCGCAGGGCCTGCGCGTCTGGTGAGGGGGTCGCGTGAGTTCGTCACGCCGAACGGAAAGGCAACGGCCGTACCACGGATCGCAAGTCGTGCGTGCGTCCGGACTGTCGACGTCCGACTCGGAATGTCTGCGCCGGCCGGTGCACACTGCGGCGCTGCCCGACGCTGACTTGTGGGCCGGCTGCAGCGAACCGCTGGCTGTCAGATCTCAATTTGGTAATCGCCTGCGCGGAAATGGGACATCGGCGAGGGCGCACCCGGGACGCGACGATGGCCCTTTAGAGCCTGACATTCCACGGGTTAGGTGGTCTTCGCGTCGCGGAACGGTCCTTGCCCCTCGGGGGGTGTGCGTACCTTCTCCCGACAGGACGGCTTCTCCACCCTCGAGCTTCTCGCCACGCTGGGCATTGTCGGCGTCCTGGCGGCGACGGCGCTGCCCTCGACGTCGCGGACACTGGCGGACATACGCCTGAGTGGCGATGCCCGCGGGGTGCACCACGCGGTCGGTCTTGCGAAGATGCGCGCCGCTGCACGCTTCACGCGCGAGCGGCTCTATGTCGACCTGACCACGAACACCTATCACCTGGAGTGGTACGACCGGAAGGCCGCCACACCAGACTGGGTGGACGAACTGGATCCGACTGTGAACCTGCAGTCCGGTGTGACCTTCGGCTACGGCAGCATCTCGCAGGCGCCAACGGGCACGCAGTCGGCGCTGGCGATGGCCATGCCGTGCAAGACGAACACAGGGACCGACATCTCCAACACGGCCTGCATCGTGTTCAACTCACGCGGTATCCCGGTGGATGGAACCGGGAACATCACCGGCGAGTCAGCCCTGTACGTGACGGATGGGACGTCCACTTACGGCGTCACGCTCTCGCAGACCCCGCTGATCCGGCTCTGGTGGACGAAGGCCGACAGCAACACGTGGGTGGAGCGATGAGCACTCGTGATCGACACACGCACCGGCTGGAGGTGGCCGACGGCTTCAGCCTGCTCGAGACGGTCATCGCGATTTCCCTGCTGATGATCGTGGCGCTGGGCCTGCTGCCGCTCGGCGTCGTGGCCACCAACAACACCGAGAACCAGGGCCACCTGATGGCCCGCACCACCGAGTACGCACAGGACAAGATGGAGCAGTTGCTCGCGCTGTCCTACGGAGACGTGACCTCCGACACGCGGGTCTTCCCGGCCACCAGCACGGGCGGGTCCGGACTGGCCGTCGGCGGCAACTCCGACCCGGCCAGCCCCGTGGATACCTACGTGGACTGGCTGGACATCAACGGCACGCTGCTGGCGTCAGCCGGAACGACACCGCCGGCCACCTGGTACTACCAGCGCACCTGGCAGGTGACCAACCCGTCGGCGAACCTGAAGCAGATCAAGGTCACCGCCACCGTGAAGAGCGCGGTCGGCAGCACCGGGCGGATTCCACGGGCGACGGTCACGTCGCTCAAGACGTTCCCCTTCTGATGGCGCGGCACGAGGGACGAGGCATGTTCACGTTGGACCCAGGGGGGCATGATGCGGCGTACTGATGCGGGCTTCACGCTGATCGAGCTGCTCGTGTCGCTGGCGATCATGATGATCGTGTCCGCGACGGCGCTCGAGGGCGTGTTCCGGCTGACACGAACGAACCAGACGGTGTCGAACCGCACGCAGATGCACGCCGGCGTGCGGAACGCGACCGAACTGCTCCAGCAGGAGGTGGGTCAGGCCGGGCGCGTGGCGCTGCCGAACCGCGTCCAGCTCGCCGCGGCCCTCGCCAGCCCGGGCGCCCAGACGGTCACGCTGAAGGCGGTGGACGCGAACGGCACCACGCTCAGCACCGCGGTGGCGACCACCAGCATGTATGTCGGCCAGCAGCTCACGATCGATGCCGGGGCGAACGAGGAGACGGTCACCGTGACGGGCGTGAACACGGCCAACAGCCAGATCAGCGCGACCTTCGCGCTTGCGCACGCCATCAATGCGCCGGTGCACGTGTACGGCGGCCTCGCCTGGGGCGTCATCCCCGCCACCGACTCCAATGGTGCGGTGTTCGCCAACGGCTCCACCGCGTCGGTGATGAAGATGGTGGGCGACATCAACAGCGACGGCAACCTCGAGTACGTCGAGTACTCGTGCGATACGACGGCGGGCAACCTGTACCGGCGGACCATGCCGTTCGACGCGACCAGCAAGCCGGCCATTGCCGCCAGCATGGCGCTGCTGACCAACATCGTCGCCAACCCGGGCGGCACGGCCTGCTTCACCTACCAGGAGCAGTCGGTGAACAACGTGCCCTACGTGGTGGACGTTGCGATCACGCTGACCGTCGAGACCACGGACCGCGACCCGGTGACGGGGCTGTTCCAGCACGAGACCAAGGCGCTGCTGAACGTGTCGCCGCGCAACGTGTTCAACGTCTGGCAGCTCGCCGGACTCGGCATCAACAACCGCATCCAGCCGCTGCCGGCCTCGGTCAGCACGCTGATGGCACTTCCATGACACCACACGCCTCACGCTCCATGCGGGACGAGCAGGGCATCGCCATCATCCTGGCGCTGTTCATGATGCTCGCCATGTCGGTCCTCGGCACGTCGCTGATGTTCGTCTCCAAGACCGAGACGCTGTCGAGCCACAACTACCGCCTGATGTCGCAGGCCCGCTACGGGGCGGAGTCGGGCGTCCACGTGGCGGCCAACTACCTGCTCAGCGCGGGCTACGGCACGGCCATGCCCGGCAACACGGGTGGCACCGACCCGATGGCGAACTACGACACCACCACCTCGCCGGTCACCTTCAACGGCCAGCCGGTGGTGCTGTCGTCGACGGCGGCAAGCTCCAACTACCCGGTCCAGGCCGTGAAGACGGCCTTCGCCGCAGGATTCGCGAACCCCCTCGACGTGGACGATGCGCCGGTCAACTTCGAGGCCACGGCCACCCTCATGTCGATGCGCCAGATCAGCGACTCCTTCACGAACCTGCCGGTGACGCTGCAGACCTGGGAGATTGTCGGCGAGGGCAGCGTCTCGGGCGCCCGCAATGCGACGGTCGAGGTGTCGTCGGTGATCGAGCGCCAGACGAGCCCGATCTACGCCTACGCGGCCTTCGCCACCGACAACGGCTGCTCGGCCATGACCTTCGGCGGCGGCGGGTTCACCAACAGCTACGACTCGCAGGCACCGCTGGTCGGCGGCGTGCCGGTCACGGCGAACTACTCGGGCAACGTCGGCACCAACGGCAACCTGACGGCGTCGGGCAACACCACCGTGATCCAGGGGTCGCTCTCGACGCCGCGGACCGGCGTCGGCTCCTGCTCCGCGAACAACGTCACCGCCCTCACGCAGAACGGAGGCGCCTCGGTCACCTACGGGCTGACGCAGCTGTCGCAGAACATCACCTATCCGACGCCGCCGCCGCCGAGCCCGACACCTCCCACATCGAGCGTCGGCTTCACCCAGAACGGCGGCTGCCCCGCCGGCTTCGGCTCGGCGTGTTCCGTCAGCGCCAACGGCGCCACGCTCGACCCCGGCCAGGTGGGCGGCACGATTGTCATGGGCAACGTGACCACGAACGGCAGCTCGGTGGTCCACCTGAAGGCCGGCACCTACATCGTCAACAGCGTGCTGATGAACGGCAACTCGAAGATCATCATCGACAGCGGCCCCGTCATCTTCAAGGTGGCAGGTCAGGGCCAGGCGACGCCAATCACCATCACCGGGCAGGGCCTGGTGAACACCACCTACGACCCGACGATGCTGCGTTTCGAATACGGCGGCACGGGTGAGGTGAAGCTGGCTGGCGGAGACCAGACCTCGGCATTGTTCTACGCGCCGAACGCAACGGCCTCGATCACGGGCGGCGCCGACCTCTGGGGTGCGATCGTGGTGAACAAGCTCACCGACATGGGCGGTGCGGCGGTGCACTACGACCGTCGGCTCGCCAACTCGGCGATGACCGCCGGGAACTACATGATGAGCGCGTTCACCTGGAGAAACTACTGACGCCGAGCCCGACCGCCACCACGACGACCGCCCCGATCAGGTTGTGCCAGAGGAAGGCAATCCACGGCATCCCGAAGGCAACCGACAGGACGACGGCCATCCCGGCGATGAGCCCCACGAAGGCGCCGGTGGCCGTCGCACGCTTCGTGAGCAGCGCGAGGATGAAGACGCCCAGAATCGAGCCGTAGAAGAACGACCCGTAGCGATTCACCACCTCGATGAGCGAGCCCTGGTCGGCCGCGAAGATCGCCACGACGCACGCGAACAGCCCCCACGCCGCCGTCGCCAGCTTGGACACACCCAGGTAGTGCGCATCGGATCGGTCCTTCGCGAAGAGCCGCTTGTAGAAGTCGATGACCGTGGCCGATGAGAGCGCGCTGAGCTCGCCAGCCGCCGTGGACATGGCCGCGGCGAACATCGCCGCAATCATCAGCCCGACCAGCCCCACTGGCATGTGCGTCGTGATGAAGGTGGGGAACACGTAGTTCACGTCGGCATACTGCTGGTCGCCGGTCGTCTTCTTGACGATGTCGACCGCCTGCGCGCGGATGTCCTTCAACCGGGCATCGCTCGCCAGGAAAGCCTCGGTCCGGTTCGCGGCACCGGCCTCACGCCGGGCCTGGACTTCCAGGTCGAACTGCCGTTGCAGGCCCGCATACTCCGCGGCGTACGGCCCGGCCACCACCTGTGCGTCGTGCACGCGGTTGAAGAGCATGGGCGGCGGCTGGAACACGTAGAAGACGAAGACCAGCACGCCTGTCCCCAGCACGAGCAGCTGCAGCGGGATCTTGACGAACGCGCTCATCAGGAGCGAGTGCCGCCCCTCGTCGATCGACTTCGCCGTGAGGTACCGCTGCACCTGGCTCTGGTCGCACCCGAAGTAGGACAGGCTCAGAAAGAGCCCCCCGAGCAGCCCCGACCAGAGGGTGTAGGTTTCACTCAGGCTGAAGCGTGTGTCGATGGCCTGCAGCCGTCCGGTGGCGCCAGCCAGGTCGAACGCCCGGCCGATGTCCACCTGCTCCGTGATGCCGGAGATCAGCACGACGATGGCCGCAAACAGGCCGGCCACGATGATCACCATCTGCTTGACGTCGGTCCAGGCGACCGCCTGCACGCCACCGAGCACGGTGTAGAACACCATCGGAATGCCGAGCAGCAGCACCGTCGTGGAAATCGACCACCCGACGATGGCGGAGATGACGACGGCCGGGGCCGTGAGCACCACGCCAAGGGAGAACGCGCGGCCGATCAGGAAGAGCAGGCTGGTCGCGGTGCGCACCCGGACATCGAAGCGCTGCTCCAGGTACTCGTATGCCGTATAGACCCGCGCCCGGTAGAAGAACGGCACCACGGTCATCGACAGGATGATCATGGCCAGCGGAAGGCCGAAGTAGAACTGCACGAACCGGAGTCCGGTGGCATACGCCTGTCCGGTGGTTCCGACGAGCGTGATGGCGCTCAACTGCGTGGCCATCACCGACAGGCCGGACGCCCACCAGGGGAGCGACCGTCCCGCCAGGAAGTACCCTTCCATCTGGTCGGTGTTCTCGGATCGCCGCAGCCCGTCCACCACCATCCAGACCAGGTAGACGATGATGACGCCCCAGTCGATGAGGCTCACGCGTACACCCGGCCGAGCGCCCAGAGCGCGAGGATGATGAGCACTTCCACAATCACCACGGCGACATAGGTGCCGGTCATCGGCGTGTCGCCCGGTTCGCGGGCCTGCGTGGTCATAGGGCGGCTGCTCTTTCCTTCAGGCGCGCCTGCGACGCGGACAGGGCGTCGAGCGCGGCGGTCAACCAGGCCTGGTCGGCGTCGAGCGCCTCGCGGGACGCCGCCGCGGCGCGGCGCGTCTCCTCCGGTGCAGGTCCGCCGTGGGTGCGACGGATCATAACGAAATGGCGCGGGCTCAGCGTGCGCTCGAGCGCTTCCTCGGAATACGACAGCGGAGCCGGCAGTACGGCCGCCGAGGCCTCGGCCAGGATCCGGGCCAGCGGCTTGCCAGGGTCGGCCTGGCGGGCTGCCACGAACCGGGCAGAGATCGCGTGCGCGGCACTGAATGGGATGCCCTGCTCGCGCACGAGGGTATCCGCCAGTTCGGTCAACGTGGTCCACCCGTCGCCGGCACGGGCCTCCAGACGGGTGGCGTCGAACTGCGCCGTGCGAAGGGCGGCGGCCACGATGCTGACCGCGCGCTTCGCATCCTTGAACATGGAGAAGACCAGCGGCTGCAGGTCGTCCTCGGTGTCGTTGATGTCGCCGAATGGGGTGTTGTGCACGGCGGTCATCACCGCCTGCGCCTGCCCGACCGCCTTGCTGCCGATGACGCGCGCGTGCTCCAGCGCCACCGGGTTCCGCTTCTGCGGCATGATGCTGCTGCCCTGCACGAACCCGTCACCCAGGCGTATGTAGTCGAACTCCGCCGTGGACCAGAGCAAGAGGTCCTGCACGAACCGCCCCATGCCGGTGACCAGCACCATGGTGGCCGAGGCGCTCTCGAGCAGGTAGTCCGCCGTCGCGATGCTGCCGTAGGTGTTCCGCGTGGGTCCCGAGAAGCCGAGCAGGTCCGACGTCAGGAACCGGTCGATGTCGAACCCGGTGCCGGTGATGGCACACGCACCCAGGGGGTTCACGTTGGTGTGCCCGAACGCCCCCCGCAGGCGGACGGCATCGCGCTCGATCTGTTCGCACACAGCCAGCAGGTAGTGCGCCACGGTCGTCGGCTGGGCGCGCTGTGTGTGGGTATGAACCGCGAAGATCGTGTCGTGATGCTCCGCGATGAGGGCGAGCAGCGACCGTCGCAGCTCGAGCGTGGCCGACAGCAGGTCGAGCAGGCACTCGCGCTGCCGCATGCGGTACGTGGTCATCGCGATGTCGTTGCGGCTGCGCGCCGTATGGAGGCGGCCGGCGACGTCGGCCCCACAGGCCGAGATGATCAACCGATCGATGTAGAAGAAGAGGTCTTCGTAGGTGCCGTCGTACTGCACCGTCCGCACCTCGTCGACGTCCACCGAATCGAGCGCCTTGCGAATGGCGTGGGCATCGGCCCTCGAGACGATGCCCTGCTCGGCGAGCATCACGAGGTGCGCATAATGGAGCGCCATCAGCGGCGTGAGGAAGTTCGCCTTCGCATCCTCGAAGTTCTCGTTGAGCACGTAGGTCACGTATTCCGGGGCAAAGCGCATGAATGCGAGTATAGCTGCATGATCCGCCGCGACACGACCGCACGGGAGTCGATGCCGTGAGCACGCATCGCGTGCACGCGCGTGCACCACGCGGCGTGCCGGTCGCACTCGAGCGCGTGACCGACGCGGCCACGCTGGCGCTCCACTGCGAGGATGCTGCGCACGTGCCGGGCGGCCACGCCGCGGAGCTGGCCGCACCACGTTCCGAGCGCGAGGTGGCCGACCTCCTCCGCTCGAGCCAGCGCGTGCTCACCATCGGCGCGCAGTCGTCACTCACCGGTGGCGCCACACCTCGCGGCGAGACGCTTCTCAGCACGTCCCGCCTCCGCAGCCTGGAGGTACTGGACGAGGGGCACGTCAGGGTGGCGGCCGGCCTCACGGTGGCGCAGCTCGACCTGGCCCTCCGCGCGCGTGGCCTGCACTATCCGCCTGGCCCGACCTGGCAGGGCGCCACGCTCGGCGGCACCATCGCGACCAACGCCGCCGGAGCCGCCACCTTCAAGTACGGCACGACGCGGGCCTGGGTGGACGCACTGACGGTGGTACTCGCGTCGGGCGACGTGCTCGACCTCCGGCGTGGCGAGACCCGCACACATCCGGATGGCTACTTCGAGCTCGTGCTCGAACGTGGCACGGTGCAGGTGCCGATTCCACGCTATCGCCTGCCAGACGTGCCGAAGGTGTCTGCGGGCTACTACGCCGCACCGGGCATGGACCTTGTCGACCTGTTCATCGGATCCGAAGGCACGCTCGGTGTCGTCACGGAGGCCACCGTGCGGGTGAACCCCAGGCGGCCGGCGACGTGCCTGGTGTTTGCCACATTCCGCGGGCGGTCGGCCGCACTCGCGTGCGTACGGGCCATTCGCGAGGAGGCCATGGCCGCGTGGCGCGGCGAGCCCGGGGCCGACGTCTCGGCCATCGAGCACATGGACGCGCGCAGCCTGCAGATCGTGCGCGAGGACGGCGTGGACCGCGCGCTCGGCGTGACCCTGGATCCGCAGGCGGCGATGGGCCTGCTGGTCGTGGTCGACCTCCCGCCTGGCACCACGACGACCGACGCCTACGAGGCCCTCGGCGGCGCCTCGCGCCCCGGCTCACCCGCCGCCGGCCTGGGCAGGCTCGCCCGCCTGCTCGAGACGTACGGCGCGAACGACGACGTCCTCATCGCGGCGCCCGGCCAGGCCGCCGAGGCCGAACGGCTCCTTGCCCTCAGGGAGGCGGTGCCGGTGGGCGTGAACAGGCGGGTGGGCGACGCGCGACGCACGATCGATCCCAGAATCGAGAAGACCGCCGCAGACACCATCGTCCCCTTCGCGCACGTGGAGGCAATGCTCGATCGGTACGACCGTGAGCTGCGGGAACGGGGGCTGGACGGCGCGGTGTGGGGTCACATCTCGGACGGCAACGTGCACCCGAACATCATCCCTGCCAGCTTCGCCGACGTGGTGTCCGGCCGGGAGGCGGTGCGGGCGTTCGGTCTCGAAGCCATCCGTCTGGGTGGTTCGCCCATGGCCGAGCATGGCGTGGGGCGGAACCCGACGAAGCAGCAACTGCTCGTGGACCTGTACGGTCACGAGGCCGTCGCGGACATGCGGCGCGTGAAGCGGGCGCTCGACCCCGGCGGGAAGCTGGCGCCGGGGGTGATCTTCCCGGCGGAGGACGGGGCCTAGACCAGTGCGGCGATCGTGATGGCGGCGAAGCCGGCGGCGACCAGCCATGGCGCCGCGACGCCCGCGGCGCCCGGTGCCGTGGCCGACTCGACCGACAGCCGATCGTCGGCGACCGCGATGGCCCTCCCCAGCCGGGACTGCTCGGCAAACCCGCACGCGAGAGCCGCGAGGAGCAGGACCCAGCCGAGGCCGAGCATGAACCGGCCCGTGCCGCTGTCTGCGAGCGTGCGTGCGAGCAGCAGCGTGCCGACCCAGCCGACCACAGCCGCCCCGGCCACGAGCCGCATGCGCGCGATCTCGCGTTCGCCAGCCAGCCGGAGCAGCTCGAGCTTCAGGGCGCGTTCGGCCCGGCGTCGTTCCGCCTCGATCTGTTCGCGCTCGAGTTCGAGCCGCTGGTGGTCGCGGTCGAAGGCCTCCTTCAGGGCCGCCACGACCACGCCCGCCAGGCGCGCCTCGATGCCGCCAAGGACGGAGGCACCGGCGACGAGCTGCCGGTTCTCGTCGGCTGGCGCGTTGCGGGCGCGGACGCGCCGGACGACGTCGGTGACTCCGAGCGCGGCGTCGATGAGCCGAAGCCAGGGAACTGCCATGGGTCTACCCCTTCCGGCCGAGCCAGGCGGTCCTGAAGGCCGCCTGTGCCGCCGTGAGCGTGCCGCCGGTTGATTCGACGGCGACGATCGAGACATCGGGATCGTCGGCCAGGGTGACCCTGGCCGACCTCGTGGCGCCGGTCCGGTCGATGAACTCCAGCGCAAGCACGTCGCCTGGCCGGTGCCGCCTGATGGCGGCCTCGACGTCCTCGGGTGTCGAGACCCGGGCACCGTCCACGCTGCGGATCTCGTCCCCGGTGTCGAGCCCCGCCCTGTAGGCCGGCGTGTTGGCGCGCGGGGCGTCAGCCAGCACCGGACCACGCCGTGCCTCGAGCCGGACATTGCCCCACCACGCGCGCCCCGCATTCTGCTTCTGCAGTACCAGGCCGGCCGGCGCCAGGAGCGCCGCATAGTCGGCCGCCTCGCGCCCCTGGATGAAGCGGGCGAAGAAGTCGTGCGCGAACGAGGCGTCGCCACTGACCTCGGCCAGCCGCCGCTCCGCGTCGGCGATTGTGTAGGGGCTACCCACAAGGCCAGGTCGTGGCCCGCCGGGCTTGCCGTGGGCGCGCCACATGGCGCGCATGAAGTCGTCGAGTGTGACGCGTCCGGTGGTCCGTTCGCGCAGGCTGAGATCGAGCGCGAGGGCGATGGCACCACCGAACGGGTAGTACGAGATGTAGCTGTCGGACCAGTTCGTCCGGTCGATTGTGCTGCCGCCGTCGGTGAAGGCGGCCATGCGGCTCATCTCCTCGGCCGAGCGGAAGAGACGCCCGGGTGACAGGAGGACGGGCCGGATCAGGTCGTTGAAGTCGTCCAGCGTGTCGCGCAGCGGCACGACACCGGCGCGGCTCATCGACAGCGGTCCGTAGTACTGCGTGAATCCCTCCGCGAGCCACAGTTCGCCCGACATGTTGGCGCGCTCGAAGTCGAACGGCTCGAGCGACCGCGGACGGATGCGCTCCACGTTCCAGTTGTGGAAGAACTCGTGGGCCACCGTGCCGAGCAGGCCGGTGCGGTTGCTGCGAATGGCCGATTGGCTCGTGACCACGGTGCTGTTCCGGTGCTCCATGCCGTCGCCCCTGGCGTACGGCAGGTAGTCGGCAAGGAAGGTGTACGCACCCGGCTCGTACTGCGGGTACTCGCCGAAGATGGCACCCTCGGCAACCACGATCTTCTCCACGTCCGTGACGAAGCGGTCGAGGTCGGCGTCGGTGCCGTCGTGGTGGACCGCGAGCCGGATGGTCCGCCCGTCGACGATGAACTGACGCACGGAGACCGGCCCGAACTCCGTTGGGCTGTCCATCAGGTATTGCAGGTTGGGCGCCGTGAACTCGAGCGGCTGGGGCGTCGGATAGAGCTGCGTGGCCACGGTCCAGCGCGCGCCGGCAGGTGGCACGAACGTGAGGTGCACCGGCCTGTCGTCGAGCCCCCGGGCCCACATGAACGACGCCGGCATGTTCATGTGCGCGTGGCTCGGGTCGATGGCGAGGTAGGTGCCGTCAACCCGGTCGCCGAAGACCTTGTAGCGGACGGTCAGCGATGGGCCGTGCTGGGCGACCGTCCAGCCGTACGGGTCAGGTCGCGTGATCGGCAGGGGGCGGCCATCGGGGCCGGCTGCCTCCACGTCATAGACGTTCTTCGCGAAGTCGTGCAGCGAGTAACGGCCCGGCGAGGACCGGCTCATGCGCAGTTCGAGCGGTGCGGGGCCAAGGTCGGTCAACGTCGCTTCCACGGCCATCCAGTGGTGCTGGGGCTCGGGGAAGCTGAAGGTGTAGCGCAGCGCCGACTGTCCGTGGACGGTTGGGCCACCGGTGGCCAAGGTCGCCAGCGCGAGTGCCGCAAGAGCGGCGAGCCGCCTCACGCGTCCGCTCCCGTGGCCGTGGCGTTGAATCCGGCGAGCGTCTGATCGATGAAGGTGTCTTCCGGCACCGCGCCCAGAATCTCCGTCCGTTCGTTGATGACAGTCTTGGGCACACCGGTCACGCGGTAGCGTCGCGCCAGGTCGGGATACTCGGTGGCCTCAACGGCCCAGGCGGTCACGTTCGGGTTGGCCCAGGCAATCTCGTGGGCCAGCGTCACCGCACGCGGGCAGTGCGGGCAGGTGGGGGTCGAGAACACGTGGATGGCGATGGGCCTGTCGATGGCCGCAATCCGTGCGCGGCCCTCCGTACTGAGCATCGGCGCGCCACCGCCAACGAGCAGGATCGCCCGGATCAGCGAGATGAATTCGTACCCGGACGGTGTCCCCAGGAAGCGGATGTGCGAGTCGCGCTCCGCGCCCGTGTCGTCCATCGTGACGAGGGCCAGCGCCGGTGCCCGGTCGACGCCGAAGGCCTCCGCGCGCGCGCGGTCGAGCACGAGGTTCACCTCCTCGATCGTGATGTGCGAGGAGAGCACGGGCAGTTCATCGATGACCTGGCGCGTCTGGAGGCACGTCTCGCAGCCGAAGGTCTGCGTGAAGAACAGGATCTTCACGGGGCGGGTGAGCGCCGCGAAGTCGTCCCGGAGGCGTGCCTGGTCGGTCTCGGAAATCAGGGCCATGGGCAGTCAGAACTTGAAGAGGTCGTCGAAGGCCTGGCGTGCGGTGTTCGGAGCGACCTGCGTGGAAGTCTGTCGCTCGACGGTGGTGCGCGCCGAGAACCACGTGCACGTGTTGGCCTCGTCCTTCGGCGAGATCCGAGCGGTGAGTGCCTGCTGGCTGCACTCCCACCGGCTGCTCGTGTCGAAGGAGACGCAGTTGATGCAGCTGTGGACGCCCGTGCCGCACCGCGGGCACCGGTCATCCGCGGCCACGGGCAGCGTCAGCTTCTGCCCGCAGCGGGCACACTTGAAGACCTCATGCGAGGCCATCAGGTTCGGGGTCTTGGGGCCGGACGCGCTCTGCAGCTGCCGGCCGGGTGCCCTCGGCTCGACAGGCTTGCGGGGCTGGCCTGGCGCCTGTCCTTTCTCCCGCCCGCGACTGTCATCGTCCTGGTAGCCGCGCTGGCGGTACTTGCGGTCGCTCATGTGTGCCTCGCCGTCGGTGTGGCTGAGCTCGGTTGACGCTGTCCTCATTCTAAGATGGGTGCCATGCGTGGTGTGGGCCTTCCTGCCCTTCTGGCCGCAGTCCTTGTGGGACTGCTCGCCGGCGTGGGCGGCTACACGTTCGTGTACGCCAGGGGCTACTCGTACCTGCAGAACGACCCCGCGGCCTGCGCGAACTGCCACGTGATGCAGGAGCAGCTCGACGGATGGGCAAAGAGCAGCCACCGCTCCGTCGCCGTCTGCAACGACTGCCACACACCGCATGACGTGATCGGGAAGTACCTGACGAAGATGCGGAACGGTTTCTGGCATTCCTTCTACTTCACGTCAGGGACGTTCCACGAGCCTATCCATATCCTGCCGCGCGACCGGGCGATCACCGAGCAGGCCTGCCGGAGTTGTCATGGCGACGTGGTGCAGGCCATGGGCACGCCGTCGCACGACGGACGCGACGAGCTGTCGTGCATCCGCTGCCACAGCTCGGTCGGCCACCAGGAACTTGCTGCCATTTCCCTTCCCTTTCCGGAGTAGCTGATGAAGCGCGGTGCTCTCGTTGCCCTTGTCGCCACCGCCGCGATTGCCGCGGCCGGGCTGACGGCGCTGCTCGTGAACATCTTCGAGCGCAAGCAGGAGGCCAGGAACCCGTTCTTCCGGGTGGTCGAGCTGACCGATGAGACCGAGGATCCGGCGATCTGGGGCAAGAACTTTCCGCTGCAGTACGACGGCTACCTGCAGACAGTCGACCAGCAGCGCACCCGGTACGGAGGCAGTGAGGCACTGCCGCAGACGCCCAGCGAGGCCGACCCGCGTTCGATCGTGGCGCAATCGCGGCTGGAGGAGGACCCCAGGCTCCGCACCATGTGGGCCGGCTACGCCTTCTCGGTCGACTTCCGGAAGAAGCGGGGCCACGCCTACATGCTCGAGGACCAGACCTTCACGCAGCGGGTGCAGCAGTTCGCGCAGCCCGGCACCTGCATCCACTGCCATGCGTCGGTGTACGTACCCTATCGGCGGGCGGGCGGTGGCGATCTCATCAAGGGCTTCGAGGCGATGAACCACCTGCCCTATGCAGAGGCGCGGCAGAAGGTCTCCCACCCGATCTCCTGCATCGACTGTCACGACCCGCAGACGATGCAGTTGCGTGTGACCCGCCCCGGCTTCCTGGAGGGCATTCGGGCACTCAAGGCGAGCCAGGGGGTCGAGAACTACGATCCCAACACCATGGCAACGCGCCAGGAAATGCGGTCGTTCGTGTGCGGGCAGTGCCACGTCGAGTACCACTTCAAGGGGCCCGAGAAGCGGCTCACCTACCCCTGGTCTGGCGGCCTCAAGGTGGAGAACATCGTGGCCTACTACGATCAGGCCGGCTTCTCGGACTGGACCCACGCGGTGACCGGTGCGCCCGTGCTCAAGGCACAGCATCCGGAGTTCGAGATGTGGAACCAGGGCATTCACGCCCGGTCGGGTGTGTCGTGCGCCGACTGCCACATGCCGTACACCCGGGTCGGTGCCCAGAAGATCAGCGACCATCACGTCCGGAGTCCGCTGCTCAACATCAACCGCGCCTGCCAGACCTGTCACAAGTGGTCCGAGGAGGAGCTGAAGGCCAGGGCCGAGACGATCCAGGAGCGCACCTTCACGCTTCGCAACCGGGCCATGGATGCCCTGCTGGCGCTGATCGACGACATCAAGGTGTCGAAGGAACGGGGCGCGACCGACGCCGACCTGGCGCTCGCCCGGAAGATGCAGCGCCAGGGGCAGTTCTACGTGGACTTCGTCGAGTCGGAGAACTCGAACGGCTTCCATGCGCCTGAAGAGGCGGCGCGAATCCTGGGCGATGCCATCGACTACGTGCGGCAGGGACAGGTGGCCCTGAGGGAACTGAGAACTCAGAAGTGAGAAGGTAGAACTGAATCTCCGAGGCTCTGGGCTTCGGGCGGGCCGGCTCTGGCCACCCACGGGCTCCGCCCGAACGAGAAAAGGCCAGCGGGAGGTGACTCCTGCTGGCCTTTCCTGTCTTGAACGTGAGTTCTTACGTCTGACTTCTGACTTCGGAACGTCCTAGCCGTAGTGCAGCCAGTCGCGCGTGAAGTAGTCGTTCAGCGTCAGGAAGATCAGGATCAGCAGCCAGAAGACGCTGCCGATGATGATGACCCAGGTCAGCTTCGAGCTGTACCGGACGTGCATGAAGAACAGCACGACCAGCGTCGCCTTCGTCACGGCGATGGCGAGCATGATGACGTTGTTCATCGCGCCGAGGTCGATGGTGGCCACCCACCACGTGAGGGCGGTCCCGACCATCAGCGCGAGGAAGATCAGGTAGTACGTGCTCAGCGGCACGATGTGATGCTGATTCGAGTTATCCGACATGATGCACGTGCCGTCCGATGAGATAGAGCAGTGGGAACAGGAAGATCCACACGATGTCGACGAAGTGCCAGTAGAGGCCGGCGATTTCGACGGGCGCGTAGTAGTCCTTGGTGATCGTGCCGTTCTTCACCCAGATGAACATCCAGGTCATGATGCCCAGCCCGATGATCATGTGCAGGGCGTGCAGGCCGGTCAGCACGAAGTAGATCGAGTAGAAGATCCGCGCGGCGTTGGTGAACTCGGGGTTCGCGGGGAACTCGAACGGCAGCCCGAAGCCCGGGATGAAGTGCTCCACGTACTTCTCGTGGTACTCGTAGGCCTTGATGCCCAGGAACGCGGCACCGAGGATGCCCGTGATGACGATGAACATCATCGTCTTCTCGCGTTCGCCGGTCTGCGCAGCGTGCACCGCGAGGGCCATCGTCAGCGAGCTGAAGATGAGCACCGCGGTGTTGATGGCACCCGGCAGGATCGGGATCTCGTAGCTGGCCAGCGCGAACGCGTCCGGGTACCACATCCGGTAGACGAGGTAGGCCGTGAGTGCGCCGCCGAAGAACAGGATTTCGGTGACGAGGAACGTCCACATCCCGAGCAGCGACGCTTCCGTCTGCTGCTCCATCGTCTCGAAGTGGTGCGCGAGATTCGGATTGTGGTGATGCGTATCGTGCGCGACTGCCGCTGCGTTAGACAACGTGACCCTCCACCGGAGTCGGATATTCGTAGGCTTCCCAGGTCACCACCGGTGTGGTCTTGAAGTTCTCGGTGGGGGGCGGTGACGTCGTGTTCCACTCGAGGCCCACGGCGCCGTACGGGTTGTCGCCCGCGAGGGCACCGCTCTTCAGCGAAGCCAGGAGGTAGAAGATCGGGAGCATGTAGCCGACGGCGAGCACGGCGGCGCCAGCCGACGAGAGCACGTTCAGCACCTGGAACTCGTCCGGGTAGGCGTGGTAGCGGCGCGGCATGCCCAGGTAGCCCACCACGAACTGCGGCAGGAACGTGAGGTTGAAGCCGATGAAGACGATGACCGCCGAGATGCGTCCGAGGACGTCGTTGTACATCCGGCCGGTGATCTTCGGCCACCAGTAGTGGATGCCGCCGAGGTAGCCCATGATCGTGCCGCCCACCATCACGTAGTGGAAGTGCGCCACGATGAAGTAGGTGTCGGTCAGGTGCACGTCCAGGCCCATCGAGGCCAGGAACAGGCCGGTCAGGCCACCGATGGCGAACAGCCCCATGAAGCCGGCCGCGAACATCATGGGCGCTTCCCAGGAGACAGAGCCCTTGTAGATGGTCGCCGTCCAGTTGAACACCTTCACGGCCGACGGGATGGCGACGATGAAGGTGAGCACCGAGAACACGAGCGCGGCGTAGACCGACTCGCCGGCCACGAACATGTGGTGGCCCCACACGAGGAAGCCGATGACGGCGATACCGATGGAGGCGAACGCCACGAAGCTGTAGCCGAACACCTGCTTGCGCGAGAAGGCGGCGATGATCTCGGAGATGATGCCCATCGCCGGCAGGATCATGATGTAGACGGCCGGGTGCGAGTAGAACCAGAAGAGGTGCTGGAAGAGCACCGGGTCGCCGCCCACCCGGGCGTCGAACAGGCCGAAGCCGAACGCACGCTCGGCGGCGACCAGGACGATGGTGATGGCCACGACCGGCGTGCCGAGGATCTGGATGAGCGACGTGGCGTAGTGCCCCCACACGAAGAGCGGCAGGCGGAACCAGGTCATGCCCGGCGCGCGCATGGTGTGGATCGTCACCATGAAGTTCAGGCCGGTGAGGATGCCGGAGAACCCGTTGATGAAGATGCCGAGCGCTGCCGGCACCACGGCCGACGTGGACGCCACGGTGCTGAAGGGCGTGTAGAAGGTCCAGCCGGTGTCGAGGCCGCCACTGACGATGGCCCACATGGTGAACAGCGAGCCCAGCATGTAGACGTAGAAGCTGAGGAGGTTCAGCTTCGGGAAGGCCAGGTCCTTCGCGCCGATCATCAGCGGGATGAGGAAGTTCCCCAGCACCGCCGGCACCACCGGGATGAGGAAGAAGAACACCATCATCACGCCGTGCATCGTGAAGACCTTGTTGTAGGTCTCGTCCGAGAGCAGGTCGCCCGCCGGCGTGACGAGCTCGAGGCGGATGAGGACCGCGAACAGGCCGCCAATCAGGAAGAAGAACGACACTGCCGCGAGGTAGAGCAACGCGATGCGCTTGTGGTCCTTCGTCAGGAGCCACGACTTCAGCGTCAGGCCGTTGTTCAGGTAATTGCTTGTCGGCGATGCAACCGTGCTGCTGGACATGTTCTCTTCCTGCCTAGTTTCGTGTCGGCGGCGCCTGGGCCGGGGTCGCTTCGTTTTCCGCCGGTCCGCCGGCGTTCGGACGGACCGCCTGTACCGGCGCATCGGTCTTGAGCGACTTGACGTATTCGATGAGCGACAGGAGTCCCTCTTCGCTCACGAGGCCCTGGAAGGTGGGCATCACCGGCTGGAAGCCGGCCGTCACCTTCTGGCTCGGCATCAGGATCGACTCGCGGATGTAGGCTTCGTCGACCACGGCGGTCTCGCCCGACTGCAACGACACCTGCTTGCCGTAGAGGTTGTGGAGCACCGGGCCGCGGCCCTGGGCGTCGGGCCGGTGACAGGTGTTGCACGCCAGATCCTGGAACAGCTTGCCGCCGGCAGAGGCGAGCGAACCCTCCTGCAGGCCGCCGCTCAGCCACGCCTGGTAGTCGTCCGGCTCCATCACGATGACCTTGCCGATCATCCCGGAGTGCTTCGTGCCGCAGTACTCGGCGCAGAACATGTGGTACTCGCCGGCCTTCGTCGCCTCGAACCACAGGTGCGTGTAGCGGCCGGGAATCACGTCGGCCTTCACGCGGAAGCTCGGGAAGTAGAGGTCGTGGATGACGTCCTCGGACGTCATGATCATCTTCACCGGGCGCCCGACCGGCACGTGCACCTCGTTGATCTCGCGCTGGCCGTCCAGGTGCTGGAACTTCCACATCCACTGCTTGCCGACCACGTAGACATTGAGCGTCTCGGCCGGCGGGCGGGCGATGGCGAAGAAGATGTTCGTCGACCAGACGAAGATGCCGAGGCAGATGAACAGCGGAATCACCGACCAGGTGATTTCGAGTGCCATGCCGCCATGGATGCGCGCGCCGACGCTGTTCGGGTCGCGCCGCTTGTACTTGACCATGAAGACGATGACCATCGTGAAGATGAAGATCGTCATGAAGGCCGTGAGGCCCACGAGGAACAAGTACAGGCCATCCACGCGACTGGCCATCGTGGAGGCGGCTTCTGGGAAGAGAGGAGGCGTACCGGACCGCATAGATAAGGGCCTAGGGCTGAGGGTTCAGTGCGCGGGCTTCTGGTGGGACTTGTCCCGCCGCACCATCACCACTATGAACGTTCCAATCAACAGCACGGTTGCCACACCGGCAACTCGCAACGTGCGCATCACGTAGATGCCGTAACGCCCGGTCATCGGGTCGTAGTGATAGCAGTAGAGGAGCAGCTGATCGACGAAGTTGCCGACCTTGCCCTCAGACGCATCGACCAGTGCCAGCTTCAGGTCGCGCGGGCCGTACTCGATGCCGAACAGGTACCGCGCGAGCCGCCCGTCGGTCGTCGTGACAATGATCCCCGTGGGATGCGCGTACTGCTGCGTCTGCTCGTCCCACGCATACCGGAAGCCCGCCGCGTCGGCCAGCCGGCGGATCTCCGGCTCCGTGCCGGTCAGGAAGTGCCAGCCCGGGTCGCCCTGCAGCCGCTTGTAGCGGTGCAGGTACTCCGCCTTCTTCGCGGCCGCCTGGGCCGGGGTTTCCCGGGGATCGATGCTCACCAGCACCAGGTCGAAATCCTTCCCGGTATCGAGCGAGAGCATGCTGATCGTCGAGGTCATCGCGTTCAGCACCTGCGTGCAGAGCATGGGGCAGGTGTAGTACACGAACGCGAGCAGGACCGGGCGCTTTCCGTAGTAGCTCCCGAGCGTCACCTCGCGCCCGTCCTCGTCGACGAACCGCGTGTCGAGAGGCAGCTGTCGATCGATGTTCTGGTCGAAGCCAATCTCCCGCAGTGCCTTCGGCATCGTCTGCGAGTCGGCCCCGGGCGACGAGAGATAGCCGGGCGTCGGTGCGCCGGTCATCTGCGCCGTCGCGGGTGCCGCGAGGAGGCTGGCCGCCACCGTGAGGATGGCTGCGACCGCCGGGGTAAAACCTTTCACCAGTGCGTTCCTACTTCTTCTCTGTTTCGGTGGCCGCAGCCGGGGTCTCGGCCGGCGCCGCAGCCGCCGCCTGGCGGTACGGCAGCCCCTGCTGCAGGGTGAGCTTCATCGCGTCGGCGATCGGGATGCGGACAATCTGGCCGTTGCGGTCGACCCAGCGGTAGCCGCTGAGGATGTCCGCCTCTTCGTCGCGGAGGCTCTTGAGCGCGTCGCGGACGCCAAGGTTCCGGTCGGTCACCGCGGCATCGGGCTGGAGCCGGCCCGAATTGTCGGTCTTCACGCCGCCCTGGAGCCGCGGCTCCGGCGGACGACGCTCGTCCTGGTCGGTCGCCAGCGGGTAGACGCGCGGCGGGTTGCTCGCGTCAACGCTGGCAATCTCCGCCTTGTACATCCAGAGCATCAGCACGTGGGCGATGATCGTCACGACCGTCAACCCGATGCCGAAGCCGAAGATCCCCTTGAGGTCGATGTGATCTTCCTGGACGCCGCTGGTCTGCTGCGGCACGTGGGAATGTGATGAATGCGACATGGCTCAGTGCGCCGTCCCGGGGTTGTCCGCATGGGCAAACGCCGGTCCGAGTGCTTCCTCAAACTGGGGGTCGTGAACCGGCAGCAGCGGACGCTGACGGAGCTGCTGCATGTAGAGGCCGATCCAGAGCGCGAAGAGGGCCACCGGGATGACGACGTCCATCCAGCTGATCGCCTCCATCAGGCTGATGGCGCCACCCTCGTGGTGCTTCTCGGGCGCGATGAGCCAGAACAGGTCGAGCACGCGGGCCACGATGATCAGCATCGCCACCTTCCGCACCAGACCGGCGTTGCGCTTGATGCCGCGCATCAGGAGCAGGAAGAACGGCGTGGCAAAGTGGAAGACCACCAGCGTGACGCCCAGCGCGGTCCAGCCACCCTGCATGCGGTCCAGGTACCAGGTGATCTCTTCCGGCAGGTTGCCCGACCAGATGATCAGGTACTGCGAGAAGGACATGTAGGCCCACAGGACGGTGAAGCCGAACATCAGGTTCGCGAGGTCGTGCAGGTAGGTCGTGGTGAGCGCGGTGCTCATCGGCTTCCGCTGCGCGAGCCAGGTCAGGATGATGATCTGGAAGGCCAGCGTCACCAGCCCCTGGCCCACCATCACGAGCGCGCCGTAGATGGTCGAGAACCAGTGCGGGTCGCGCGACATGATCCAGTCGAACGAGGCGAACGTCATGCAGATGACGTGCAGCAGCAGGCCACCGCTGCTCAGGCGCTGCATGCGCAGCGGAAGCTCCGGGTTCGCCGTCTCGTCCTGCTCCTTCGACCACTTGTTCATCAGGAACGCGAGGGCGTTCCAGACCGCGAAGTAGATCACCGCGCGGATGATGAAGAAGTTCGTGTTCAGGTAGGCGGCCTTGCCCTGCAGGATCGGGTCGTTCGCAACGACGTCCTCGTGCGTCCACTCGTAGAGGTGGTGCATGCCGAGGATGATCGGGATGAAGAGCAGGGTCAGGTACGGGAGCACCCGCGAGGCGGCCCCGAGCGACTGCCGGGACACGACGCCCCAGGCACCACCCGAGAGCTGGTGGACCATCGAGAACGCGAGCGCGCCGAGCGACAGTCCGAGCACCAGCATGTAGGCCAGCAGGTACGCGGGGAAGAACTGCGCGGGGTTGGTCGCGTAGCCGACGGCCGACACCACCAGTCCGGCGGCTCCGGCGAGGAGGAACGTGCGCTGCTTCTGCGCCAGTTCCGGGATGAGCTGGTCTGCGGTCTCCCTCAGGGCCATGGTTCTAATGTCTCTCGGTGGCGGCGCTCGGCTCGGCGGCGGCCGTGCGGTTCTCGTCAAGCTTGCCGCGGTCGGCGGCCGGCACGGTCTCGAGCGGCGCATACATGCTGAGCTGCAGCGCCTTGACGTAGGCGACGATCGCCCAGCGGTCCTCGACCGGAATCTGCGACTGGTAGTCCGGCATCGCGCCGAAGCCGTTGGTGATCACGTCGAAGAAGTGGCCGAGCGGGGCGTTCCGCAGCCGCTCGTCGCTGAGGACCGGCGGACGGCGGTAGCCACGGCGGACGATCATCCCGTCGCCGTTGCCCGTCTGGCCGTGGCACGGCGAACAGTAGATGTTGAACCGCTCCTGCCCACGGGCCATCACCTGGTCGGTGACCGGGAAGGGGAACACCGTCGCGTCGTTCTCGCCGTCCTTGCCGGTATGCAGCAGCGTGTCCTCGTTCAGGTGACCGCGCGCCACGGTGTTGGTCACGAGCGGCCGTGCGCCCTGCCCATCCGGGAAGAAATCCGAGCCGCGCAGGCCGCGGTACTTCGGCTGGTCGTGCATGTCCTGGCGGCAGGCGGCTGCCGTCATCAGGAGGGCTGCGGCCAGCACGAGCTTGCCGAACCGCCCCTGTGTCAGTTGCTTGGCCATGGAAACCCTATTCCGCAACGGTGGTCACCTCGTGGGCGCCGAGCGTGCTCATGAACGCGCGCGTGCGGTCGAGGTCGAACTGCTCGTCGGTCGCCTCGATGCAGAGGAAGAACCGGTTGCGGCTCGCCATCGCGAAGCGCGGCACGTTGAAGACCGGGTGGTATGGCTGCGGCAGGTTGTTCAGCATGATCATGCCGAAGACCGCCGTCAGCGACGCGCCCAGGATGGTGCACTCGAAGGTGACCGGGATGAACATCGGCCAGCTCACGAGCGGCTTGCCGCCGATGTTCAGCGGGTAGGCAATCGCCGACACCCAGTACTCGAGCGAGAAGCCGCCGAGGCCGCCGAGCAGCCCGCCGATCAGCACCAGCAGCGGCAGCTTCGTGTTCTTGAAGCCGATGGCGTGGTGGAGTTCCTCGATCGGAATCGGCGAATAGGCGTCCACGTCGACGTAGCCCGCCTCGCGCGTCTTGTTGGCAGCCGCCACCAGCGCGGTCGCCGTCTCGAACTCGGCCATCAGGCCGTGAATGCCTGGCGTAGAAGTGGTCGCGCTCATCTCAGTGACCGTGCCCTTCCTGGACCTTCGCCTCCGGGACGATGGTGCGCATTTCGAAGATCGAGATTGCCGGCAGCAGCCGGACGAACAGGAAGAAGAGCGTCAGGAACAGCCCGATGGTGCCGACGTAGGTCGACCAGTCCCAGAAGGTCGGGCTGAACATGCCCCACGACGAGGGCAGGAAGTCGCGGTGCAGGCTGAGCACGATGATGACGAAGCGCTCGAGCCACATCCCGACGTTGACCACGATCGAGATGAGGAACAGCATCGGCACGTTCATCCGCACGCTCTTGAACCAGAGCAGCTGCGGGAAGATGACGTTGCAGAAGATCAGCGCCCAGTAGTGCGGCCAGTAGGGCCCGTTGATGCGGTTCAGCATCATGAAGCCCTCGTAGTAGTTGCCGCCGTACCATGCGATGAACGCCTCGACGCCGTAGCCGTAGGCGACGATGAGCCCCGTCAGCAGCATGACCTTGGCCATGTTCTGCAGGTGCCGCATCGTGATGAAGTCTTCCAGGCCGTAGACGACCCGCATCGGAATCGCGAGCGTCAGCACCATCGCGAAGCCGGAGTAGATGGCGCCGGCGACGAAGTAGGGCGGGAAGATGGTCGTGTGCCAGCCCGGCAGGATCGACACCGAGAAGTCGAAGCTGACCACCGAGTGCACGGAGACGACCAGCGGGGTGGAGAGGCCGGCGAGCAGCAGGTACGCCGTCTCGTAGCGGTGCCAGTGGCGGGCCGAGCCGCGCCAGCCGAGCGCCATCATGCCGTAGACCCGCTGTGCGAACTTGCCCTGCGCCCGGTCGCGCAGCGTGGCCACGTCGGGCACGAGACCGACGTACCAGAACAGCGCCGACACCGTCGCGTAGGTCGAAACCGCGAACACGTCCCAGATGAGCGGGCTGCGGAACTGCGGCCATACCGCCATGGTGTTGGGCAGCGGGAACAGCCAGTAGGCGAGCCACGGCCGGCCGGTGTGGAAGAGCGGGAAGATGCCCGCGCAGGCCACCGCGAAGAGCGTCATCGCTTCCGCGAACCGGTTGATCGAGGTGCGCCAGGTCTGCTTCAGCAGCAGCAGGATCGCCGAGATCAGCGTGCCGGCGTGGCCGATGCCGATCCACCAGACGAAGTTGGTGATGTCGAAGGCCCAGCCGACCGGGATGTTGTTGCCCCAGATGCCGATGCCCTTCACCACGAGGTAGGACAGTGACATCAGCAGCAGGCCGGCGAGGCCCGCTGCCGACAGCAGCGCCAGGTAATACCCAATCGGCGTGCGCTGGGTCAGGACGATGGAGCTGATCTTGTCGGTGACCGAGGCGAAGGTATGCCCCGGTGCAATCACGATTGGCGTGCCAGACCCGGCGACCGGCTCCATCCGATCGGCGAGAGGCTGGTTGCTCTGTGCCATCTATGCGCTCAGTTCCGGATTCACGTTCCGAATGGCCGCCATGTACTGCGTGCGCGGCCGCGTGTTCAGGTCCGCCAGGAGTGCGTAGGTGCGCTCTTCCTTGGCCAGCTTCGCCACCAGGCTGTTCGGGTCGTTCAGGTCGCCGAAGATGATCGCGTCGGTCGGACAGGTCTGCTGGCAGGCCGTCCTGACCTCGCCGTCGCGAATCTTGCGGTTCTCCTTCTCCGAGTCGATCTTCGCCGCCGTGATGCGCTGCACGCAGTAGGTGCACTTCTCCATCACGCCGCGGCTGCGGACCGACACGTCCGGGTTCCGCCCGAGCTTGTAGCTCGGCGTGTTCCAGTCGGAGTAGAGCTGGTAGTTGAACCGGCGGACCTTGTACGGGCAGTTGTTCGAGCAGTAGCGCGTGCCGACACAGCGGTTGTAGACCATGTCGTTCAGGCCTTCATGGCTGTGGACGGTGGCGCCGACCGGGCAGACCACTTCGCACGGCGCGTTCTCGCACTGCATGCACGGCACCGGCTGGAAGTAGGTCTCGTCCGCACGGCCCGGGTCGTCGCCCGAGAAGTAGGTGTCGATGCGGAGCCAGTGCATCTCACGGCCGCGCAGCACCTGGTCCTTGCCGACCACCGCGATGTTGTTCTCCGCGTGGCAGGCCACGACGCAGGCGTTGCAGCCGATGCAGGCGTTGACGTCGATCTGCATGCCCCACTTGTAGCCCTCGTACTTCCACTCGGGATACAGCGTGAGGGTGCGGGGCGGCGCCTCCGGCATCCCGGGCACTTCGTGCACCGACTCGGGATTCGCGCGGAACTCCTCGAGGGTGACCGCACGGACCATGCCGCGGCCTTCCATGAGGTGGTGATACTGCGTGCAGGCGAGCGGGAAGGTCTCGTCGGTGGTGGCCACCTCGAGTCCGCCGCCGGCCCACAGGCCATCCGAGGTGCGTACGGCGTAGGCGTTGAAGCCTGGCCCGGAGCCGATGTGCCCCGCGCGCGTGCGGCCGTACCCGAGGTGCACCGTGACGCAATCGTCCGGGTGGCCAGGCACGCCGAAGATGGGGCCCCGGATGGTGCGCCCCTTGTAGTTCAGCTCGACGACCGAGCTCTCGATGGTGCCGTGCTCACCGCCACGCGCCGCCGGGTCGTTCGACGCCTTGAGCTTTTCGGCCGTGGCCGGGCTCGCGATGACCGCGTTGTCCCACACCAGCTTGGTGATCGGCTTCGGCAATTCCTGCAGCCAGCCGTTGTTCGCGTAACGACCGTCGAACACGGCCGGATCGGGACGGAACGAAATCTCCATCCCGGCGCCCGCCTCCGCCGCCGGCGCGCTCGCCGCCGACTCCGCCAGGGTGACCGTCTTCGGCTCGAACGCCGTGCCGGGAATGACGCCGTCGTGCAGCCACTTGCGCCACTCGGCATCGAAGTCGGCCGCCGGCTTCGCCGCCTGCCAGTACTCCCGGATGATGTCGTAGGCCGGACGCTCCGGACGGTCGCTGAGAACCGCCATCACCTCGTGCGCCGAACGGCCGCCATAGAGCGGCGCGATGAGCGGCTGGACGATCGACGCCGTCCCGTCGTGACCGCGCGCGTCGCTCCAGGCCTCGAGGAAGTGCGCCTCGGGAATGAGCCACTGGCACCGCTCGGCCGTCTCGTCGTGGTTCGGCGCGAGATAGACGCGCGTCTGCACCTTGTCGAGCGCCGCCACGAAGTTCAGGTCGACCGGCGCGGTGTAGACCGGGTTGCCGCCGAGAATCAGCAGCAGGTCGACCTTGCCGGCGCTCATGTCGGCCACGAGGTCCTTGATCGACTCGAGCTGATCGACCGGCTCGGCATCCACCGTCTGGGTGTAGACCACCGTCTGGCCGACGTTGCCGAGCGCCTGGTTCATGGCATGCGCGAGCGCGTGCACCGAGGCCGGCTGCGCGTCGCCGGCGATGACCAGGCTGGTGCCGCGGTGCGCCTGCAGATCCTTCGCAACAGCCGCCGCCCAGGTGGCCGCCTCGCCGGAACCGCCCGACGCGGATCCAACGCCGACGCCAGCCGCGATCTGCCGCGCCAGCGACCCGATCTCGCTCGGCTTCAGCGCCAGCCGGTGGTCGGCGCGCGACCCGGTGGAGGTCGGCATCGTCTCGGCCACGTAGAGCCGGTTCATGGCGTGCCCCTCCTCGACCTTGCGGCGGGAGGCGAACCGGCGCGCGTGCGCCAGGCTGCCGGCACCGCTGGCGAGGAAGTCGGCGTCGAGCGAGAGGATGACGTCGGCCTTCTCGATGTCGTAGCGGGCATCGACGAACTCGCCGAACGCGAGCTTCGAGCCCACGCGCCCGTTGTTCCGACCGGCCGGCTCCCACTGGTGCCACTTGGCGGAGGGGAAGCGGCCGAGGAACTCCTTGATCTGCGCGCCGAGCGTCGGCGAGCCGACGGTCTCGGTGAGGATGCGGACACCCGCCCCCTGCAGGGGCGCCTGCGCCGCGAGCGCAGCCTTCATCGCCGCGATGAAGAGCGGCCACGACGCGACGTCGCCCGTGTTGCTGAGCGTCTGCGTCCGGTCCGGGTCGTAGATGTTGAGGATGGCGGCCTGCGCGAAGACATCGGCCGCGCCAAGGCTGCTCGGGTGCTGCGGGTTGCCCTCGATCTTGGTGGGACGGCCCTCGTGGCTCTCCACCAGCAGGCCGGTCGCCACGCCGCCGAGCGTCATCGCCGTCGCATAGAACAGCGGCTTGCCCGGCACGAGCTCCTCGGGCTGCCGGACGTACGGCACGATGGCTTCTTCAGGCTGGGTCGTGCAGGCAGTCACGCCCGCAAGTGCGAGCGAGGCCCCCATCAGCTTCATGAACGTCCGACGCGTCGTCGGGTCCGTGATGGCTTCGACCTGGGAGGGGAATTCGTTGTGGAGGCGCTCGACGAACGACGGATCGTCCGCGAGCTCGTCCAGCGTGCGCCAGAAGGCTTTTCCGGTCTTCATCGGTGACACGTCGAGCAGCTCGTGAGCTTCTGAATCTGATATTCGGCGACCAGAGCCTTGCCCATCTCGACCTGGTCAGTGAACGTCTGGCCCGACACCGTCACGGGATTGAACGCGGACGGCGGGCGATACGAGACCGAGAACACCTCGGAACGCGGCCGCACGTTCCGCTCGGGATTGCGGTGACAGTCGAGGCACCACTGCATCTGCAGCGAGCTCTCCTGCCACATCAGCGGCATGCGGTCGACCTGCCCGTGGCAGGTCGTGCATCCGACGCCCTTGTTCACGTGGATGCTGTGGTCGAAGTAGGCGAAGTCGGGGAGGTCGTGCACCCGCGCCCACTTGAGCGGCGTGTTCGAGTTGAAGCTCGCACGAACCGGCTCGAGGAAGGGCGCGTTGGAGAAGATCTGGGAGTGACAGTTCATGCAGGTCTTGGTCGGCGGGATGCCCGCGAACCGCGACTGCTCGACCGACGTATGGCAGTAACGACAGTCGATGCCGTTGCCTGCCACATGCCGTTCGTGGCTGAACTGAATTGGCTGCTCGCGCGCGACGTACTGCCGCGTGACCCAGGGTGAGGCTCCGAGTTCATACACCAGTCCGAGCAGCAGACCGATGAGGAGCACCGCGCCGACGATGCTGACGCGGGAGAGAGAATTGGCGCTTCGAGGAAAGATCTGCGACATCAGTCCGTATGGGGCGGCGCGCGCACCTTCCCGGACACAGGGCTATCCCATGCGCAGGGGGTGGCACCGCCGAACGAGTCTCAGGGAGCTTACAGTGTTTGGCGCCGAAGCGCGACAACTATTTTGTGAAAGTTTTCACGTAGCCGTCAACTTGCAACGAAAAACAGCAGAAACCCGCCGCTTTCCCGGCACATGCCGGGGCCTCGCCGGGCGCGCACTCCCTCCCGCGCACCCGCTCCCACAACGCTATCTATCCGACCTCGAACGGGCCAGCCTCGCACCCGCCGATTGGGGTGCGCCGGCACGCGTCTCCGCGCGCCTCACCCGCACCATCCGTGTCGCCGATCTGTCGTAACGTGGTCCCCGAAGACAATCCGGGGAAGCACAGCGTAACCTTTTGCGACGAAAATCGAAACCCCCGTACGCAAAACGTCGTCAAAAGGCCTCACCGGGCGGGTACCTCGACAAACGTCAGCGAATGCGGTAAGCCACGCCCGCGAGCAGCCGCAGGTCGCGGAACCGGTCGTCTCCGCTGCTGCGCTCCACCATCCCGTTGAGCGACCAGGACCGGTCGAGTGAGGCGGTCACCGTCGCCGACACGCGTGAGGCGTGCGGGCGGGTTTCGATGACGAGGCCGTCGCTCCGAGAGAAGCGCACGATGGAGAGCGAGCTGGAGTAGTCGAGCGTGGCGTAGGCCCGGCGCCCGAGCTGCCGCCCCACCGAGACGTAGCGGGACTCGTAGCTCCCGGCCACCCGCTGCATCAGCGACTCCGACACCGTGAGGTCGAAGCCGCTCCGCGCCACGTTCGACGCATAGCCTCCCACCTGGATGCGCCGCGTGCGCGACGTGTCGCGGTTGTCCATGTCGAGTGACACCCCTCCGTACACCCGCACGCCCGAGAGCACCTCCACCGTGAGGCGCCCGCCACCGGACTCGTACTGGAGGCCGTCGATCGATCGCTGCGGGATGGGCCGGCCGTTGATCAGATCCTCGCCGAGCCCGCGCGCATCGACGGAGCGACCGCGGTTGTACATGCCCTGCAGCTCGACCCGGTCGGTCGGGGTGACGCGCACGTTCGCAAACAGGTACGCCAGCCCCGATTCACCCAGCCCGACAGGGGGCGCGAGGTTGAACTCGGCCGCCTGGTAGATGAAGAGCTTCCGTCCGACCGGCACGAAGTGCGTGGTGGTGAGCACCGACCGCTCGGTCAGCTTCGACTGCCGCACGGCCACGTAGCCAATCGAATGCCGACGCGCGCCTGCCCCGTCGTAGGCGCCGTACACACCGAACTTCGTCACCTGGTCGGCATACCCGATGTCGCGGATGTTCGGCTCGAGGCCGCCGAATGCCCCGGCCCTGAAGCGGCCCGCGTCCGGCGTCCGCCGCGACTGCCGCAGTTCCAGCACCGCACCGGCAACCGACCCGAGCGCCCCTACGTCGCCAACCCACAGGTGACCGCCCCGCGCACGCACACGCCCACCCAGGAACCGCATGCCGACAAAGCCCTCGTACAACGAGGTCCGCGCCGGACGGCCCGCCTGGGAGTAGGTCGCGTACCGCACGTCCACGCCGTAGTCGGCGCCACCCTCGTCCACATCAGGCAGCTGGTAGGACAGGGCCGTGGTCAGCTCCGTCACCGTCCTGGTCTCGCCGCCGTCCACGCTGGTCCGTGACGAGCTCGCGAAGAAGGACACGCGCCCAAAGGGCCGCGGCTTTGCCGGCTGCGCGCCGAACCCCTGTGCGTACGCCGCAGGCGTGCCGGCGCAGACGGCGGCCACGCTCGCACAGGCGATGAAGAGGTACCGCATCGTGGTCACCGTCCGTTCGGGTGGCAGGAGTAGCACGCCCGCGAGTCGTAGACATACCCGGACCGGCCCCGATGTTCGCTGTCGGTCTCGGAGCGCGTGTGGCACCCGGTGCACGTGAAGCTCGAGTAGTTGCTGGTGGTGTGACACCGCGAACAGGCCACGTTGTGATTGCTGCGGAGCGGGAATCGATGATTGAAGGTGCCGTCCTCCCAGCTGCCGTCGGACGCCCGATGGCAGCTGTCGCAGTTGGTGCCGAACCCCGACGAGGCATGGTTCGGGTTGCGCGTGGCGTTGTACTGCGCCTGGTGGCACCCCACGCAGGTCCTCGACGTACCGCGATACACGTTGTTCACATGGCAGCTGGCGCACGACGTGCTGGCGTGGCGGCCGACCAGGGCGAACACGGAACCGTGGTTGAACGAGGCGCCGGTCCACGCCGGGTCCGAGGCCCGGTGGCACGCATCGCACGTGGTCGGGAAGCCGGCCGCCCCGTGGTTCGGGGTCCTCGTCGCGTTGTACTCGTCCCGGTGGCAGCCGACGCAGTCGCGCGCGGTCCCCCGGAACACGTTGTTCACGTGGCAACTGGCGCACGACGTCGTGGCATGGCGGCCGACCAGCGCGAACACGGACGCATGGCTGAAGGACGCCCCGGCCCACGCAGGGTCGGACGCCCGGTGACACCCCTCGCAGGTCGTGGGGAACCCGGCCGACGCGTGGTTCGGCGCCCGCGTCGCGTTGTACTGCTCCCGGTGACAGCCGACGCAGTCGCGCGCGGTCCCCCGATACACGTTGTTGACGTGGCAACTGGCGCACGACGTCGTGGCATGGCGACCGACCAGCGCAAACACGGACGCATGGCTGAAGGACGCCCCGGTCCATGCCGGATCGGACGCACGGTGGCACGCCTCGCAGGTGGTCGGGAAGCCGGCCGCCGCATGGCTCGGTGTCCGCGTTGCGGTGTACTGGGCCAGGTGACAGGAGACACACTCGCGTCCGGTGCCGCGATAGACGTTGTTCTTGTGACACGACGCGCAGGTGGTCGTCGCGTGCGTCCCGAGCAGCGGATAGCTGGCCGCATGGTCGAAGCCGCCGCCCCCGTTGTTGCGCCACGTGTTGTCCGACGGTCGGTGGCACGACTCGCAGGCCGTGGAGAACCCCGCCGCCGCATGGTTCGGTGTCGTCGTCGCCGCAAAGTCCCGCTGGTGACAGTCGACGCATCCGCTCGCCACCGCCGAGAAACTCGCATTGCGGTGGCACGACTCGCAGGCCAGCGCCCGGTGGTCCGCGTTGAGCACGGTCCCGGTCTGCGACGCGTGATCCCAGCGCGTGTCAATCCAGCTGGTGGGTCGGTGGCACTGCTCGCACTGCACGCCGAGCCGGAGCTGATAGCGATCGTCCCGCTTCCGGATCCAGTGACAGTCGTAGCAGGTCCGCGGCGTCCCCGCGTACTGCCCATTCACGTGGCACGACTCGCAGGCCACCGTCAGGTGCTTGCCCTCGAGGCGGAAGGGCGTGGTGTTGTGGAAGGCGCGGTTCGGGGTGTCGAACTGCGCGCCGGCGCGACCCGTCAGCAGCACGAGCACGACGCAGGTGAGGAACGGGGCGAGGAAGGCAAGTTTCTTCATGGCCTGTGACAGGTGCCGCAGTTCGGGCCGAGGGCGCCCCGGTGTTGATCCACGTGGCAGGACGTGCACGCCGTCCCGGTGACGTAGCGGACGGCCAGTCCCTGGCCGGCCGGGAACCGCCCGGAGGCCGCCTTGTGGCAGTCCGCGCACGACGCTCGCGCGTGGGCGCCGGTCATGAGGATCGTCGCGGCCTTCGTGCGGTGCGTGTAGGTCGCCACCCGGAACGAGGTGGCCGAGTGACATCCTTCACAGCCCGAACCCACCTGGCCGAGGTGGACATCGGCGTGGCAGGCGACGCAGGTCGTGCCGACGCCAGTGAAGCGCACGGCGGTACCCGCGCCGGCCGGGAACCGCCCAGTCTCGGTCTTGTGGCAGCCGGCGCATACCACCGTGGCATGCGCCCCGTGGAGCGGGAACCGGGTCTGCGCCTGGTGGTCGATTGTCACGGCGAACTTCTCGCGCTCGATCGTGTGACACGTGTCGCAGCCGGCGGTGAACTGCGCCAGGTGCACATCCTTGTGGCACGACACACAGGTTCGTGTCGCGGCCGTGAAGCGAACGTCCAGCGCCACCGTCCCCGTGCGCGACGGCCGCACGGGCACGAGTCCCTGGTGACACGACTCGCACGTCACCGCCAGGTGCCGGCCGCCAAAGAAGGTGCCGTCGCGCTTGTGCGTGTAGCGCCGCAGGGCGAACCCCTCTGCGGAATGACAGGTCTCACATGACGTGCCGAGCTCGGCTCCGTGGACGTCCGCATGGCAGCTGACGCACGCGACCGTGAGCCCCCGGAAGTCCACCGCACGCGCGGGTGTCCCGGATGCCGCGCCAGCGGCAGACGGCGCCCTTCGCAGCGCCAGCACCTGCGTCGGCGGGACTGCCGCCGCCTTGTGGCACTGATCGCACACCAGGCCTGCGTGCTTCGCCTCGAGCGGGAACCGGGTCGTGGCGTGATCGAACCGGCCACCCTTCCAGCTGGCCTCGGTGTGGCACGCCCGGCAGTCCTGGCTGAACCCGCCACGGTGCACGTCGGCATGGCATGCCGTGCACGTGTCGAACTTCAGCGCAACCTTCGCGGCCGGCTGGCGATGGCAGGCCTGGCACGTCACGCGGGCGTGGGCACCGGCCAGGGGGAATGCAGTGCGGGCATGGTCCACCTTCGTCGTGCGCCACGCGTCGGTCGCATGACACGACGTGCAGACCGCGCCGAGCGACGGCGTATGCGGGTCCTGGTGACAGTTCGCACAGCTCGCGAACTTGACCCCCTTGAACACCTTGCCCGTATGGCAGCGCGCACACGCGACCGTGGCGTGCGCACCGGTGAGCGGGAACGCCGCCTTCGCATGATCGAACTGTGTCGCTGCCGCCGTGAACGCGGCGGCGGTCGAGTGGCAGGTGGCGCAGTTCGACCCGAGCGAGGGCCTGTGCACGTCGGCGTGGCACGACACGCACGACGCCGTCGCGTCGACGAACGATCGACCCTTGTGACAGGCGGCGCACTTCGCGGCACCGAGCTGGTGCTTCCCCGAGAGGGGGAACCCGGCCACCGCCGCATGATCGAATGCGGCCTGGTCGAACGGTCGCAGCTCGCCATCCACGCCCGCGTGCTCGGCGTGACAGGCCTCACAGCTGTCGGTCACATCCTTGTGGACCCCGAACTTCCGTGCCATCCGCTGCGCAATCGGCTGGTGGCATGACAGGCAGCGCTGCGCGGTCACGCGGCGTCCCTGCTCGTGGCACTTCGAGCAGTTGGCCGCCCCCTCCAGCGTGCGGTGGGCACGGGCGAGCGGGCCTGGTGACATCAGGGCACCGAGCTGGGCGTGCGCCGTCCCTGCCATGACCAGCAGCCCGCCCAGCACCAGCACGACGCACCGCAGCAGCGTCCGCATCACGACCACCGGAACGGCACGTAGCCCATGTAGAGGACCAGCGCGATGTGCGCCGCGGCAATGACGAGCAGCAGGTAGACGAGCGGCAGGTGGAACACGTGCCAGAGCTGGAAGAGGGCCTTGGTCCGCTCGAGATGGAACCGCACCCTGAGCAGGTGCACGCGCTCGCGGGTGACCGTCGCCACCTCCTGCCGCACCTCGGCACCCACCCCCTCCGCTTCGAGCCGCTCGATGAATCGACGCAGGCGGCGCGGGAACAGCAGGTCGCCCGTCACCTGTTCACCGAGCGATCGGCGCGTACCATCCGCCGGCACCACGGTGGCCTCGAACGCCTCCACTTCCTGCATCAGGGCGTCGCTCGCCACCGACAGCGCGAGCTGGTCGTGCAGCGCATGCGCCCGCTCGTCGAGTTCGGCCAGGGTGAGCTCCGTGCCGCGGATCGATCGCGGGATGCGGACGAAGAGGTACCGCCCCACGAACCCGGACAGCATCACGGTCACCATCGACCAGTACGCGGCCGAGATGAGCCCGTTGAACTTGAAGGACGTGTGGAAGGTGACGAGGACCGGCCCCACCACGCCGCAGAACAGGTGCAGCTCGAGCCAGTGTCGCAGGCCGCCGAACCCGGTGGTACGGGACATGCGCTTGCGCGCCATGTAGGCGAACGGCACGAGCATCAGCACCGTGCCCACAAGTCCGAACGTCTGCCCCGCCGCTCCCGACGGACGCAGCGTGCGGTGCGACTCGTGGTACGCGCGCACCGCCAGAGGCGTGCCGTAGTAGGCGCGCCCCCCAAGGCCGACCAGGATCCACGCGCTGAGGGCGATGCTCGCCAGGAGGCCCCAGAACACGCCGCTCCGCACCAGCGCCGCCCCGCGCGCCCGCGCCGTCGCCGCCGCGGCCTGCGCACTCACAGGTTCACCCGGCAATCGCTGTCGGCGGTGGACACGCACGCCAGCACGAACCCGTCGGCCCGTTCATCGGCCGCCAGCGATGCCGACGCACACCGCACATCCCCCTCGGTCACCTGCACGCGGCAGGTGCCGCAGATCCCGGCCCGGCACAGCGACGGGAGATCCACGTCGCCCTGTTCCGCGGCTTCCAGCAGCGTCTGCCCACCCGCAATCGGCAGGGTCTTGCCACTGACCAGGCAGGTCATCGTGTGCGCCGAGCCGGACACGGCATCCGACCGCGACGCTGCGGCCCCGCCCACCGACGCCGCCACCGCCGCCTCGAAGAGCTCGTAGCGGATGCGCGCGCGCGGCACCCCCATCTCCTCGAGGGCTTCGCGCAGGCTTTCGACCATCGCGCCCGGTCCGCACATGCACACCACCGACGCAGCCACATGCGGGGCGGCCCCGGCCACCAGGTCGCGCCCGACGCGGCCCTGGTACACACCGGGTTCCCGTGTGGCCGACGAGGCGAGGACCAGCGTGAACTGGTCGTGGCGGCGGGCCAGCGCGGCCAGCTCATCGCGGAACGCGAACTCCGCATCGTTCCTGGCGCTGTAGAACAGCGTCACGCGCCGGCCAGGGGCAGTGGCCAGCACGTGCCTCAACATGCTGATCAGCGGGGTGATCCCCACGCCTCCGGCAATCAGCACGAGCGGGTCGTCACCGGCCGGATAGACGAACGACCCGAGCGGCCCCATGATCGACAGCGTGTGACCCGCACGCACCGACGCGTGCAGCGCCCCGGAGAACACGCCCTGGCGGCGGACCGAAATCTCGAGGTACGCGGTCGACTCCGGCGCCGAACTGATGGAATAGCATCGGGTCATTTCCCGTCCGTCCACCGCGAGCCGGACGGTGACGAACTGGCCCGGCACGAACGCGAATCCGGCGGGCCGCCCCAGCCGGAACGTGGAGACCTCTGGTGTCTCGTTCACCACTGCCAGCACGGGCACACTCGTGAACGTCTTCGTGCTGGCACTCGCGCGTGGTGCCCGCACCTGCTGCCGGACGGCCTGCACGGCGACGGCCGACGCACGAGGAGCCGCCATGCGGCCGCAGGCGGTGAACCACGCTGCGTGCACGGCCACGCCGGCGGCCAGCCCGCCAATGCTGGGAAGCAGCCACGGTGCTGCCGCGAACGCGAGGGAGACGAGCACCAGCAGGATCCCGGCAACGCCGGATTCCCGCCGATGATTGAGGAGCGCAGCAAGCCCGAGATGAATGGTCGTAAAGAAAGCGAGAAGAGACGACGCAGCGGGCGTCGTGAGGAAGTCGGCCATCGGGTCGTGTCTGATCGTTTGAATTGCTGCGAGTCAGCCCGGCTATTACAAGCACCATGCCGACGCGCAGAGACACGGCGAAGCCGTGTCGTGGAGGGCAGTGTGGCGGAGTACCCGTGAGAAACGGATGAGAGGCGGAGTGCCCGGCCCGATGACCCGGGGTACGGAAACGACGCCAGAATTACAGGGTGTGTAGAAGTTACTGCCCGGTGGTCGGGTGCGTGCGAGAGGGTCGGCTAGAATAACCGCATTCCTCGCACACTCCTTCGCATCTTCGTCGCGGCTGCCGTAACCACCGCGTCCCTGCAGCTTGCCAGCGCCGCGTTCGCGCCTGGCCACGGGCTCCATGCCGAGTACTTCACCTCGGAGCTGGCCTCGGGCACGCCCGAGATGGCCACCATCGATCCGGTGCCGTCCACCGCGGTGATGCAGCAGCGCTGGCTCAGCGCGTCGCCGGAGGTCTTCTCGGCCCGCTGGTACGGCTTCCTGTCGGTATCGGCCGGGGGCACGTATACCTTCAGCCTGCGATCCGATGATGGGGCGGTGCTGGCGATCGACGGGACGACGGTGGTCGACAACGGCGGTCGGCACGGCCTCGAGGCCCGTTCGAACTCGGTCGACCTCGCACCGGGCGCGCACACCATCGCGCTCACGTACAACCAGTTCGGCGGCGCGCTCGCCCTGGACGTCGACTGGGCCCGTGCGGGCGACCCACTCGAGCCGCTGACCGCGGAGGCGCTGACGCCCGGCAAGCCTGACGTGTCCAGCCTGCGCATCTGGCGGGCGGCCGACATCGCGGCCTCCTCCCTGCTCCTCGTTGCCGCACTCCTGCTGCCGGTCCTCGCGTGGCTGCGACGCGATCTGCTCGTCGCCTGGCCCCGCGCATCATCACTCGCCCTGTTCGTGCTGCTGGCGCTCGTGCACACCTGGCCGCTGGTGACCGACATCGCGCACCTGACCCGACACGACAACCGGGACACGATCCTCAACGAGTGGATCATCGGCTGGGTCGCCCATCAGCTGCCGCGCAACCCGCTGCACCTGTACGACGGCAACGCCTTCCACCCCGAGCGCTTCACCCTGGCCTACTCCGAGCCCATGGTGGTGCAGGCGGTGCTGGCGCTGCCGCTCATCGCGCTCGGGGCGTCGCTCACGCTGGTCTACAACCTGCTGCTCGTGGCTGGCATGGCCCTGAGTGGGTGGGCCATGGCCCTCGTCATCAAGCGCTGGACCGGCAGCTGGACCGCGGGACTGGTGGCCGGCGCCATCTACGCCTTCAATGCGCACAGCCTCTCGCGGATCCCCCACCTCCAGGCGCAGCATGTCGAGTTCCTGCCGTGGGCGCTGCTCGCCTTCGACCGCCTGCTCGAGGCTCCCGTCGCCCGCAACGCGCTTCGCCTTGCGGGCTGGTTCGTGCTTCAGTCGCTCACGTCGGTCTACCTGCTCGTCTTCTCTGCCTTCGCCCTGATGGCCGCGGCCGTGGCGCGCGTCACCGATCTCCGCCGCCATCCGCTGTTCACGCTGCAGGCGCTGCTCATCGCGGCCGTGGCGAGTGTCGCGGTCCTCACGCCGTTCCTCCTGCCCTACCTCTGGGTGAGCCGGGAACTCGGGGTGGTGCGGTCGCTGGACGATGCGGCGCAGTTCTCGACGACCTGGGAGGCCTACCTCACCACGCCTGCCCGCATCCACCAGTGGTGGAGCGCACGCTTCGCGGGCGGCAACGTGCTCTTTCCCGGCGCGCTCGGCCTGGCCCTGAGCGTACTGGCCCTGGCGTCGGGCACCGCGTTCCGCGATCCGCGGGCGCGCATGGCCGTGATCATCGGCGCAACCGGCGCGGCCCTGTCGTTCGGGCCCTCGATGCCGGGCTACGCGACGCTCTACTCGCTGATGCCGCTGCTCCAGGGCGTACGGGCGACGGCACGGTTCGGATGGCTGGTGATCGTCGCCGTGTCGATCCTGTCGGGCTTCGGTGTAGCCGAGCTGCAGCGGCGGCTTCCCGGACGACGGCCGGTGCTGCAGGTGCTGCTCGTGCTCGTGGCAGCGCTCGAGTCGGTCGCGGCGCCGCTCGGCCTGACACGCTTCGAGGGGATTCCACCAATCTACGCCACCATTCCGCGCGGCGCGGTGGTGCTCGAGATGCCGTTCTACGGGTCGCGCAGCGTGCAGTTCAACGCGCACTACATGCTGAACTCGACCCTCAACTGGCAGCCGCTCGTGAACGGCTACAGCGGGTTCCAGCCGCCGAGCTACTACCGGAATGCGGTCGCGCTCGAGCGCTTCCCCGACGATGCCTCGCTCGCGCACATCCGGTCGCTTGGCGTCACGCACATCTTCGTCCGGGAGGACCAGGTAAGCGAGGCAGTACTGGCGGCCCTGCGTACCCGCACCGACCTGACCCGGGTCGACACGTTCGGAGCCATCGCGCTCTACACCGTCCAGCGCTGACACCCCTTCCACCGGGCGGCGAATGCGGGCACAATGCGCCGCATGACGCACGTCGCACGGCAGCTCGTCATGGCCTGCGCCCTCGCCGCAGGGCTCTGGTCCGTGGTTCCGGTGAGCGTGACCGGCACCGGAGGCGTGGTGGTCGTCAGCGCGCTCTCGGCCGACCCGGCGCTCGTCACCGGCGGCGACGTGCTCCTGCAGGTGACCGTGCCGGAAGGCACGCCACGCGGCGACCTGCGTGTCACGGCTGACGGACGCGACGTCACCTCGGCCTTCGTCCCGGGACCAATGGCCGACATGTTCATCGGCCTGGTCGATCGACTGCCGCCCGGGCCCTCCACGGTGACCGCCGAGGTGACGCACCTCACCGGCTCGCTGGCGCTGACCAACTACCCGATCACCGGACCGGTGATCTCCGGCCCGCACCAGCAGCCGTTCATCTGCCAGACCGACGCCTTCACGCTGCCCGATGGTTCAACGCTCGGTCCACCGCTGGACGAGCACTGTTCGGCGCGGACGGTGGTGCAGTACATCTATCGCCCGCGGACGGTCGACGATCCGGCGCGGCCCTTCCGGCCGGTCACCGATCCGACTGTCCTTCCGGCAGACGTCGCACAGACGACAACCACCACCGGCCAGACCGTGAACTTCATCGTGCGGGTCGAGACCGGCACGCTGAACCGCGGCATCTACCAGAACGCCGTCCTGCACGATCCCACGTCGGATCCACGTCCCTCCCCAACCGCGGCGCCTCGCGGATGGAACCGACGCCTCATTGCGATGCACGGTGTCGGGTGCCCGTCGGGCTGGTACATCCAGGGTGCGGCCCAGGGGATCAACATCCTCGACCCGCAACGGCTGGGTGACGGCTATGCCCTCTTCACCAACACGCTGAACCACCCCACGAACAGCTGCAACGCCTTCCTCGCCGGTGAAACCACCATGATGGGGAAGGAGCACTTCATCGAGACCTTCGGCGTGCCGCAGTACACGATGAGCACGGGGGCCTCTGGCGGGGCCTATACGAGCCTGCAGGTCGCCGACGCCTTCCCTGGCCTCATCGACGGCGTGCTGATCTCGGCGACGTTTCCGGATGCGCTGTCCATCGCGCTCTCCGGCCTGGACGCGCACCTGCTCACCCACTACTTCACCACGGTGAACCCGTCAGGCTTCACGGAAGCACAGCAGGTCGCCGTCAGCGGCTTCTCGGGCCTGAAGGCCTTCATCGATGCGGCCAACCAGGCCCAGCGCACCGACCCTGTCCCGGGTCGTCGCGACATCGACGGCTACCAGTCGGCGCGCTGGAACAAGGCCGTGCCGGAATCCCTGCGCTACCACCCCCAGGCCAACCCGCGGGGCGCCCGGCCCACCGTCTTCGACGCAGCCCGGAATATCTACGGTGTGAACCCGGCCACGGGCGCCGCACGTCGCCCCTTCGACAATGTCGGCGTCCAGTACGGGCTCCTCGCGCTCCGGAGCGGCGCGATCTCGCTCGACCAGTTCCTCGACCTGAACGAGGCCATCGGCGGCTATGACGACGACGCGAACTACGTGCCGCAGCGGACGGGTGGCGACCTCGTCGCCATCCGCCGCACCTACCAGTCAGGGCTGATGCTCGGAGCCAACGGCGGGCTGACGTCCATCCCGATCGTGGACAACGCCACCTCGAACGAAGCTGGTGGCTATCACTACGGATGGTTCCACTTCGCGCTGCGCGAACGGCTGCGCAAGGCGCGTGGCGGCCGTTCCGACAACATGGTGATGTGGCGCAGCACGAACAGCGGTGCGGAGCGCCGCCTCTTCGACACCTGGATGACCGCCTTCAGTGCCGACCGGACCGACGCGGCGCGGCTCGATCGCGTGCTCAGGGCCAGGCCGGCGACCGGCGTCGACGGCTGCTTCGACAGGTCGGCACCGCCTGCATTCGTGGCGGACGCGCTCCCGTTCACGAGCGCGCCGGACACGCCCTGCAGCAGGCTGTACCCGGTCTACTCGAACGTCCGCGCCCAGGCCGGCGGGCCACTGGCGGCCGACGTGCTGAAGTGCCAGCTCAAGCCGGTCGAACCCGCCGACTACGGCGTGGCGCTGCCGGCTGCCGCCCTGGCGCGACTGAAGGCGCTGTTTCCCGAGGGTGTCTGCGACTGGACAAAGCCGGGCGTCCACCAGGTGCCGGTCGTCACATGGGCCTCGTTCGGCCCCTCACCGCGCAACCGGATCGACTGAGCCGGTCCGGCCGTCTCAGTGGGTCAGGCCGTAGACGACGTAGTTGACGCCGAGCTTGTAGGCCTCGTTCGTCTCGTCGAACGGGCGCAGTCCGCGGCCCGACCACTCCCAGTACTGCGAGATGTCGGTGTTGTAGTTCACCACCATCAGCAGCCGCTTCTTCGGGTCGTTGTCCTCGTAGAGCCCCCGGAACATGGGCGGACCGGAGTTGTACGCCTGCGGAAAGTCGGCCAGCGAATCGATCTCGAAGAACGAGTGGAAGATCGGATGTGAGGACGGAAGGTCGACGAAGCGCGCCGCCGGGAAGACACGCTTCATGTTCTCCTCGAAGGTGTCCCACCCGCCCCCGCCCGACCCGAACTCACCCGGCAGCTTGAAGTCGTCGAAGATGGTGAACCCGCCCTTCAGCAGGTAGGCCCGGAAGGCCTCCACCTCCCGATCGGTCATGGTCCACCAGCCGGCCTCCGTCAGGTAGGTGATCGGGTACTTCGTGATCTCCGGGTCGTCGAACGTGAAGACGTTGTAGGCGTCGGTGCGCGCACCGAGGTAGCTGACCTCGTTCATGATGCGCATCAGGTTGTCTTCCGACATGGGGTAGCCGTGCGCCCACGACGGCAGGCCCATGTACCAGAATCCTCCGGGGGCCGTGGCGTACTTCACCCGTGCGAAGGTGAACCGCCCGTCGTAGTCCTTGTTGACGACGTCGACCTCACGCCCGAACTGCCGGCCGAAGAACCGCCGCTGTGCCGCGGCCGCACCGGCCACGAGCAGCACCAGCAGCGCCGCCGCCATCAGACGCCTCGCGGACACCCGGAACATGGGCCCATTAAACCAGAGGCTGCGGGGGAATGGGGAATTGGCGAGTGGGCGCGGCTAGGCCAGGCCGGCCTCGCCCATCCTCAGCAGTGTGTGCGGGGTGACGTGCGCGGTCACGGTGCGGTCGCGTCCGGCCGCCTTCGCCTGGTAGAGCGCACGATCGGCGGCGGCAATCAGGTCTTCCGGGGTCACGCCGTGGTCCGGCAGTGCGGCCAGACCGATCGAGATCGTGATGGTGCCCAGCGGCTGGCGACGGTGCTCGGCCACGAGCCGGTGCACCTCCTTCCGGAGCTCCTCGGCGCGGGCGAAGGCGCTCTCGAGCGTGGCCTCGGTCAGGACCACCACGAACTCCTCGCCACCGTACCGGCACGCGATGTCGTCGCCGCGGAAGTGGGCACGCATCAGGCTCGACAGCTCGCGCAGCACGGCATCGCCGCCGTCGTGCCCCCAGGTGTCGTTGAACTGCTTGAAGTGGTCCACGTCGAGCATCATCACCGCGAGCGGCCGCTTCGACCGCACGGCACGCCGGCACTCGCGCTCGAGCATGTTCTCGAGGTAGCGGCGGTTGAACAGCCCGGTCAGCGAGTCGACGATCGACTGGCTGCGCAGCGCCTCGCGCAGCCGCAGGTTGGCCAGTGCCAGCGCCGTGTGTTCGCCGAGTGCCGTCGCAATCCGTGCCCGCGTCGACTGCATCGTCCCGGCATCATCGAGCCGCTCGGCCGGGTCGACGTGCAGGAAGTTGAACTGGAGAATGCCGACGTTGTCGCCCTGGGCGACCATCGGCACGCAGAAGCTGGCCGGTCCGTCCTCGGGCACGAGGTGCGCGCAGCGCAGCGGGGATGTGGGGTCGGCAACGAAGTGCGGCCGCCCTCGCCGGAACGCCCAGCACTCGTCGGGGCCGAAGACACGCTGGTGCGGCGGGTTCGCGCCCCAGACCGCCATGGTCTCCATGAGGTTGCCGGACGACTTGAGGATCGTCACCGAACCGGAGTCGCCCGGGAACAGGCGCGGCATCGCGTCCTGGATGACCCCGAAGACCTCTTCCGCCGTGAGGCACGACTGCAGGAGCTGGCCCAGGGCCGTGAGCTGCGCGATCTGCTCGGCGTAGTGCTCCACCCGCTTCACGGACACGGTCAGCTGCCCGTTGGCCCGCACCAGTTCGTCGGTGCGGCTCGCCACCTCCTCGGTGAGCGACTCCTGCCGCTGGCGGAGCTGCTGGTCCTGCCGCTCGATCTCGGCGAGCATCCGGTTGAAGTCCTGCACCAGCAACCCCACCTCGTCATGCCCCCCTGCCCTGGCGCGCAGGCTGAAGTTCCGGTCCGAGGTCACCAGCCGTGCGGTGTTGGCCAGGTCCAGGATCGGCTGCGAGATCCGTTCCTGCAGACCGGCCGAGAGGAACAGGCCGAGGAGCGCACAGCTGACGACGACGAGCAGCGTGAGTCCGCCGAACACGAGCATGCGCGAGAAGAGCTCGTTCAGGCTGGACTGCACGTAGACGGTGCCGACCCGCTCGTCGTCGTACACGATGGGTCGCACCACAATCATGGCCGTGCCGACGCGGCGGTTGCCCGGCTCCCCAGACGAGGCAGGGACACTGGCCACCACCCCAGGGGCGACATAGGACGCGAGCGTCTTCCCCGACATGTCGTAGACCGCGCCCAGCTCGATGGCCGGCTCGGCGTCAAGCGCCCCGAGCACGTCCTTGGCCGCCTTGGCGTCGCCGAACGCGAGGGCGGCTGTCGAGTTGCGCCCGACGATCTCCGCCACCACCGTGAGCTTCTGTTCGAGCGCCCGCCGGAACGTGATCACTTCGTAGCTGGCCAGGGCGAGCGCGGCAAGCGTGAGCGCCAGGGTGGTCGTCCCGGCCATCAGCACCGTGAGCTTCCAGCGGACCGACGCGTCGTCGAACCAGCGCTTCATCGCCGCCCCCCGCTGCCGTGCCGCTGGTTGGCGGCCAGGGCGATGAGCCGCGCGCTGGCATGCAGGCCGGCCCGCTCGATCGATGCGGGCGAGATGTTGAACTGGATGCTCTCGCCGGCGGTGACCAGCTCGATCATCCCGCCCATGGCGGTGAAGCCTTCCTCCTCGCTCACCGTCAGCACGCCGCCCGTGCGCACCTCGTCGGTCAGCACGGCCAGGCGCCTGCGCTCGGACCCCGAGATGAAGAGCAGGTGACAGCCGGCCTCGACCTCCGCGATCCGGCGGACAGCGAGCGATCGGCCCGACACCAGGCGCCCGCGCAGCGTGTCGTCGAGCGCGTGGCCGAACGGGTCTACGCCGAGGATGCAGACATTGAGCGGCGCCGCCGGCGCGGCGAACGCCGTGGCGGGCCACTCCACGAACTTGGCGAAGTTGAACAGGAACGCCGCCTTCACGCGGTACTCGTCCGCCCGCTGCCCTTCCGCGCCAGGGCGCGCACCGCTGGCGGCGACCACCGCACCTGCGGCAACCAGGCCGAGCGCGACGAGCATGCTGGCGACGGGGCGGCGTGCCATGGTCAGAACCGCCACGAGAGCCGCGCGAGCGCGGTGCGACCGTCCTGCGGCAGTACCGCCTGCCTGTGCTCGACGGAGCCCGGGTCGCCGTACTCGGCGCCGAAGACGTTGTAGAGGGTGACGCTCGCGCCGAGTCCACGGGTCGGCGGACGCCGCGAGACCGACAGGTTCCCGACGAAAGCCCCGGCGACGCGCCCCTCGTTCACGCGCCGCCGCTCGCCGATCACGTAGCCATTGAACGCCACGATCGCATCAGTTCCCGGAATGGGCCCGTCGAGCACCACGGTCGAGAGGACCCTCGGCGAGTTGCTGATGACCTGACGGGTGGTATCGAGCCGGGCCGACTGGAACACCTGCGACAGCCTCGCGCGCACGCGGCCGGGCAGTTCGCCCTGCAGCTCCACCTCCACGCCCTGCGCGGTGACGCTGTCCGCGTTCCGGTAGTAGAGCCCGTCGAGCGTCTCGTCGCTTCCGGATCGCTGGGTGATCAGGTCGTGCACGCGATTGCGGAACACCGACCCGGACACCTGGAGCCGCGGTGTGAGCCGCTGCTCGAGGGCAACCTCGAAGGTATGAATCCGCTCGGGCTCGAGCTGCGCGCTGAGCGCACTCTGGTCGTAGTACAGCTCGAACGGGTTGGGCGCCCTGAACGCGCGGCCGTACAGCGCCTTCACCGTGCTGCCCTGCGCGGGCGAGACGATGAGCCCCACGCGCGGGTTGACGGTGCCGCCGAAGATCCCGAAGTACTCGTCCCAGCGGAGGCCGGCGTTGAGGAGCACACGCGGGCTGATGCGGAACTCGTCCTCGAGGAAGAGGCCGGCGGTCTGCGATCGGCGGCGGTCGTCCAGCAGCACGCCGGTCTCGTCGCGGGCCGACTGGTCCTGCCGCACGTTGTAGCGCAGCTCCGCACCCGCCGTGATCGCGTGCGCGCCGTACTGCCGCACGGCCAGGCCTTCCGACTTCAGCCACAGCCCGTGCGCATCGTCGTGGAAGAGCCCGGTCTCGTAGCCGAACTCGCCGTCGTAGGAGTACTGGTCGACGGCGCCGCGCAGTTCCACCCTGGAGCGAGGGTCCAGCTGCCGCTGGTAATGGACCTCGGCGAAGCCGCGACGATCGACGGTGCGCGTGCGAGGGTCGTTGAACACCGAGTCGAACGGGGCGGTGGGCACGCGCTTGGTCCGCGAGCCGAACCCGGCCTGCATGGTGAGCCCGCCCTTCGAGCCGCGGGCGAACAGGTTGACCCCGTGGTCCTGATCGGCGTCGAGGGCAATGCCGCCCTCCTCACCCGCGAACTCGGGGTACCCAATCCGGCTGTTTCCGATGGTGCGGAAGGCGGTGGCCGAGACGATCCCCTCGAACCCGGTCGCGTGGCGGCCACCCGCCGTCACGCGGCCGCGTGTCATCTGCTGGGAACCGAGGGTGGTCTCCACCTCGACGCCGGACAGCCCGCGCCCTTGCCGGGTCACCAGGTTGATCACCGCGAAGAAGGCGCTGGTGCCGTAGAGCGACGAACTCGGCCCCCGGATCACCTCCACGCGGTCGAGCAGGGACACGTCGATCGGCGACTCGGTGCCGAGCAACGCCTGGTCGAACACCGTGTCGTTCAGCCGGTGGCCGTTGATGAGGAGCAGGATGCGGCCGTTGTAGTCGCCGGGCCGGAGGAATCCGCGCACGCCGACGTAGCTGTAGTTCCGGTCGTAGGTGACGTAGAACCCGCGCACGCCGCGGAGCACGTCCGCGAGGCTGCGGTAGCCATGCCGCCGTATCTCGTCGGCACCGACGATGGTGACCGAGGCCGGCGCCTGGGCCACGTCCTGGAGGAACCTGGAGGCGGCGTAGACCTTGATGTTGAGGAGATCCTCGAGCCCCAGGTCTGGCAGGTCGCCCGGCTGCGCGGTCGAGGTGGCGTCGCGCTCCTGCCGCGCCTGCCCGTGGACGGGCACGGTGCCCACGACACACAGCGCCAGTGCGACAAGTGCGGCGACCCGGCGTGTGGCGTGTGTCGTTGGTATTCCAAGCGCTGGCATGTCAGTCCCGATCGGCCCGAAACTGCGTGGACCTGCACACTCCCCGCGTCAGCGCAGGGAAGGGCGCACTCCGCTTATCGGTGTGGCAAACGGCCTGCTGCACTGTCCTGCAGAGGATCTGGTGGATCGACGGACGTCCGGCCGGGCTGGAACCGGCTCGACGCCGGCTCAGCGTCCGGCGTGCGTGGGGCTTCCGGGACGTGGCGACGGACGGGAGGTCAGCGCGTGAAACTCAGCCGGTGGAATGGAAGAGAGAAACGGACCACGGACGTCGAAGGGAACTCGCTCCGCCAGCCGCTGCGCGGGAGACGCCTGGTCCAGCGGGCGGGGCTGATCGTACAGGTCGACGTCATCGAGCCCGAAGACGGCGGTGTACTGCTCGGCGCTGCGCAGGGGAACAGCGGAACGGTCGAGCTCGGCCGACAGGCGGCCGTGCCCCACGACGCCACGACCAGCCACGTAGAAGCACACCCAGTCGCCGGCACGTGCGGTTCCGGGGAAGATGCCGATGGTGCCGACCCCGAGCAGCCGTCGTCCCCTCACCACGGCTTCGACGAACTGCTCGGCCGGCGAGCGATCGTCGGCGGGGATGGTCGCGATCCAGTGGTCCGGTGGTTCCTCCCTCGGCACGAGCGAGAGGTGCGGCGTGGGCGGCACGGCGGTCGGCGCGGCAGGAACCGCCAGCAGTTCGGCGACGCGCGCGTCCGTCTCCACCCCGGCGAGCAGTTCGACTGCATGCTCGTGCGTCAGGCTGCCGTCCTGCACGCGCACCGCCAGCATCAGCACGGCATGCAGCGGCAGGTCCCGTCCCTGCCCGTGCGTCGCCTCGGCAGGTCCGTCGCTCCGGCGGCGGCGTCCATGAAGCGGCACGGCAATCGACAGGCCGAACGTGTCTTCGCCGGCAACCGGTGGCTCGACGTCTGGCAGCGCGGCGATGGTCCTTGCGAGGTCGTCTGGGCTGAACGGCCGCGAGCGATCGGTGCGGACCTCCAGGACGATGCGGGCCCGGCCCGGGGAGCGCCAGGCGCCATCGAATCGCACCGACCCCGTGCGGCGGTCGTAGACGCCGTAGCTGACGGTGAACCCGAGATAGCGCCCGATGGTGAGGACCAGGTCCATCAGCGCGCGTTGCGACTGATCGTCAGGACTGCGCTGTCCGTCCTCGATGAGGGTGCGGAGGTCGTCCAGCGTACCGCGCCACGCCGCGAGGAACCGCCGGAAGCGCTCGCGGGCGGCATCCGGCCCGGGCTGGTCGGTGAGCCGGCCGGCGAGGGCCAGCATGTCCTCCAGGTGCAGCCTCATCGACCTGTAGGGGACCTACGGCACAACAGCGTCGGGCGGCGGCCGCCGCACCAGCCGGTTCAGGGCGACAATGCGCCCCGTGGGAGTGGCACTGCCGGCTGACGGTTCGAGCGTCAGGGACACGCCGAGCACCGGACGTCCGACCGCGGGTGGCTGGCCGCTGATGAGCGTGGCGTGCCCGGTCTCGTCCGGAGCGAAGAGGCCCGCCGTGATCGCCTCGGACTCCGTCAGCAGCCAGGCCTGGTAGGTGAACCCGTCCGGGGGCGCGGAGAGACCTGCGGCGCTCAGCACGAGCCCGCGCGATCGGCTCCAGAGCAACTGCGCCGTTGTCGACGAGCCGTCCACGCCCGCGAGTCCGAACCGCACGAGGTCGGGAGCGGAGAGCACGGCGCCCATGATTCCCGTGTCGGCAGCGAGGCGTCGGGACAGATCGGACAGCCGGGTGGTCTCGGCCCTGGCCGCCGCAAGGTCCGCGGCTGCAGTCTCGGCACTGCGGGCGGCAGCCGCTTCCACGTCCGCGAGCTTCGCCTGCGTCGCGCTGACCTGGCGCTGCATGCCGGACGCCCACCAGGCCCCACCGACAATCGCCAGCACCAGCATGAGGGCCATGGCCATGATGAAGCGCTGGTGCACGCGATGCTCCCGTTCCTGGTCCTCGACCACGCGCGCCTCGACGTCGCGCAACAGCACCCGGACCTCGGCGAGCCGACTGGTCATGTCCGTGCGCACCGCCGAGAGTTCGTCGAGCAGCGCGGCGTCCTGATCCGGAAGCAGCATCGCTGGAATGGCGTGGTCCACGGGAATGGTCGCGACGGATGGCGGAAGAGGGCTGGCCGGAGCGGCCGCATTCGTGGCATCGACGACCGACGCATGGGCTGGTGCCTTCGACGCGGGCTGGTGACGGGGTGCGAGCACGAGCGCCGCAAGGTGATCCTGCAGGTCGCGTTCCGCGCCCTCGATCGCCGCCGCCGGGTCGGCGGACACGCGGGTGGCGGTGGCCGCCACGCACGCATAGGTCAACTCCGCGGCCTGCTCACGTCGGCTGCCGGCGGGCTCGAACTGGAGGTGACGCATGGCGGTCCATTCGTGCTGCACCATGCGCTGGAGGGTCTCGAACCGGTCGGCCGACTCGCGGAGCAGGCGGTCCTCGACCGTCGCGAAGGCTGCAACCTGCCGCTCGAGGGCATCGACGGCTCGCGCGTGGCGATCGCCGATGGCGCTCCATTCCTGGAGCACGTCGGCCACGTCGTCCGCAAACCGTGAGAGGCGCTCGTCGGCCGGTGTCGCCCGCTCCTGGCCGTCGCGCCACAGCTGGAGCGAGATCGTCAGCCGGTCGATTTGCGCCTGCAGGTCGGACAGGCGCTGCTCGAACCCGGGAGCTTCCTGGAACACTTGTAATCCTGTGGGCGCATGATAGCAGGCCTGTCGGGCTTGGCACACGCTTCGGAGGTAGACTGCCTCTCATGCCCCTGATTCTCAACGGCCTTCCCCCGCTGCACTTCGCGGTCGCGGGGGTGACGATCGCGGCGGTCACGTTGATCCTCCTGGTTGTCGGCAACCGGCGGCTGGGTGTGTCGAGCGGCCTCGAAGACATCTGCAGCCTGGTGCTGGACCAGCCCTTCTATCGCAGGAGCGCCGTCACCTCGGGCCGCCCCTGGCGGCTGCCGTTCCTCGGAGGCCTGCTGCTCGGCGGGTTCCTCTCGGCGGTACTGGGTGGTGGATGGTCGCCCACCTGGGCGCTGGGCATGCTCGACACGGCGCTGGGCCTGAGTCCGGGCGCGAAGGTGGCGTGGATGTTCGGTGGTGGACTGCTCACCGGGTTCGGCACGCGCCTGGCGAACGGCTGCACGAGCGGGCACGGCATCTTCGGGAACGCGAACTTCGAGGTACCAAGCCTCGTGGCGTCGGCCTGCTTCATGGCCGCGGGCCTGGCCACGACCCAGCTCCTGTACCGGGTGGTGCTGCCATGATGACGCTGCTCTACGTGGGGCTCGGCACCATCTTCGGCTTCGTGCTCAGCCGCTCCGGTGCCGCCGACTACGACTACATCCAGGGCATGTTCCTCTTCGAGCGGTTCCAGCTGTACGGCATCCTGGCCACCGGCGTCGTCGCTACCGCGATCGGGCTCTGGGTGATCAAGCGTCGACCGGTCACGCTCGGTGGCGCACCGATCACGATCGAACGCAAGGCCTTCAACCGGGGCACGGTGGCCGGGAGCCTGCTGTTCGGCGTGGGTTGGTCGCTCACCGGCATGTGTCCCGGACCGATCCTGGTGAACATCGGCGAGGGCAAGCTGTACGCGGTGGCGGCCCTGGCCGGCGCACTGACCGGTGCGGCCCTGTTCGGCGCCGTGTACGACGCGCTGCAGCAGCCGTTCGGGCTTCCCCCCGTCCGGAAGCCGGCTCGCACCTGAGTGGTCGCCCGGTCGCCGGGTCAGCTATTCGCGCCGACGCACACATTTGCCGTTATCCTGTTTCGCGTGCCGCCTTCACCTGGACCGACAATCGAGTCAAGCCCCGCGGAGAAGTTCTTCGGGCTGGCGGCGCGGCCCTTCAGCCTGACGCCCGACCTCAGGTTCGCCTACCACAGCCGTTCACACACCCACGCGCTCGACCAGGTGAGTTCGGCCCTCCGTCGCCGCGAGGGCCTGATCGTCGTGACCGGCGCCGTGGGCACCGGCAAGACAATGCTGTGCCGCTCGATGCTCGAGAACTTCGAGGCGCGCACCTTCCTGTCGGTCATCCTGGATCCGGGGCTCGAGGTGGAGGACCTGCTGCGCAAGGTGCTCCGCGACTTCGGCATCATCAGCGGTGTCGACGTGAACACGACCGGGCCGCTCTCCGAGGTCACGCGGCACCAGTACGTCTCCGCCCTGCAGCAGTTCCTCTCGTCGCTGATCCCTCTCCAGGCCCACGCCGTGATCATGATCGACGAGGCCCAGCGCCTGAACCCGCGCGTGCTGGAGGAGATCAGGCTGCTCTCCAACTTCGAGACCGACGAGGCCAAGCTCCTGCAGATCGTCCTCGTGGGGCAGCCCGAACTGGACGATGTGCTGCGGAGCCCGCTGATGCGGCAGCTCAACCAGCGGGTGGCCCGGCGCTGCGAACTGCAGCCGCTCACCGAGAGCGAGGTGGGCGACTACATCGAGCGCCGCCTCACGGTGGCCGGCTCGCCTGATGCCCTGGCCGGCGCCGCGGATGCGCCGCCGCCGAACCCGGCGGAGCTGGTGCGGTTCTCGGCCGAAGCGGTGAAGACCGTCGCCGGCATCTCGGGCGGCATCCCCCGCCTTGTGAACACGCTTTGCGATCGGGCGCTCGACGTGGCCTATGAGCGGCAGGTGCGCACGGTGGATCCTGATGCGGTGATTGCCGCCGCCGACCGGCTGCACCTCGAGGTGTCGCCCGACGTGGCCGGTCCGGGCACCCGCTCGCGCACACGCACCTTGGCAGTGGCGGCGGCCGCCCTGGTCGCACTCGCGCTGGTCGTCTGGTGGTTCGTGCTGCGGCCAGCGCCGGAGACGGAGGCGCCCCTGGGCAGCGCCCCGCTGGCGAGCCCGCTGGAACGCCCGCAGCCGACACCCGAACCGCCGGCTCCCGCGGCACGAGCCGCGGAGCCGCCTGCTGCGGCACCCGTGCCGGCGCCAGAACCCAGTACCGCGCCCACCGGCGCATCGGCAGTGCCGCCCGCACAGCCGCCCGGCAGTTCGGGGAGTACGGCCAGCGTCGCACCGGCCGCATCACCAGCAGCGCCGCTGCCACCGCCGGGCAGCTTCGAGATCGCGGTGTCGTCGTTCCGGACCGAGTCGCGCGCGCGCGACGTGGCCGAGGCGCTGGGCCGGATCGACGTACCCGCGTCGGTCAGGCTGGATGCCACCGGGATGTGGTACCGGGTGATGGCGGGCCCCTTCACGGCGCGTGAGGCCGCGGAGTCGGCGCAGGGCACCCTCGACCGCAACGGCTATGGCGACACGCGGATTACGCAGGTGCCGGCCGCGCAGCGATAGGTTCCGGCCGTGCCCTTCCTGCTCCTCGTGCTCGCCTCGGTCGCCTACGCCGTGGGTGGCCTGTTCATGAAGCAGTCCGACGGGCTCACCCGTCTCCTTCCCACGCTGGCGTTTCTCGGCCTGTTCCTGTCGGGCGCCTCGCTGCAGGCACTCGGCATGCGTGACGCGGACATGGGCACGTCGTACATCCTCGTGCTCGGCATCGAAGCCGTGGCGGCCGTCGCCCTCAGTGCCTTCGTGCTGCACGAGGGCTACAGCCCCTCGCGCCTCGCCGCCATCACGCTCGTGGTCATCGGCATTGCCTGGCTGCGCCGGCTGTGACTGCCGCGTCGACACACCGCCTGCGATGAACATCCTGCACGTGACGCCGTACTACCCACCTGCGTGGGGGTACGGCCCGGTGCCGGCCCGTGTCGCTGCGCTTGCGCGGGCACAGGCAGGCACCGGACACCGCGTGACGGTGCTCACGACCGATGCCATCGCACCACACGAGCGGGCCCACCCCGGCGACTCGGTCATCGACGGCATCCGCGTCGTCCGCGTGCGCAACCTGAGCGGATCGATCCGGACGTGGCTCACCTGTTCCACGCCGGTTGGCATGGGACGCGCCGCGCGAGTGCTGTTCGCGTCACAGGCTGTCGACGTGGTGCACCTGCACGAGGCGATCGCCGTGGAGCACCTGCACGTCATCCGCTGCGTCCCGCCGCGGGTGCCGGTGGTGATGTCGCTGCACGGCACGCTCCGATCACCCGCATCGCTCCCACCCGCCTGGCTCGTGCCTGCCTGGCGGCTCGCCGGTGGCCACCGCGCGATCGAACGGGTCGACCGGTTCGTGGCGGCATCGGCAGACGAGGCGATGGACGCGACGCGCCACACCCGGTGGTTCCCGAGGCCCCTTCGTCCGGACGCAGTCGAGGTGATTCCGGACGGCACGGATCAGGCCACGCCTCTCTCGCCCCAGGCGCGCCTGGATGCACGACGCGAACGGTTGCTGCCGACAGACGGCCTCATTGCGCTGATGGCGGGAACAGTGACGGCCCCTGCCACGCGCGCCGTGCTCGAGGCCTTCGCGCGAGTGGCCGAGCTGAGGGCGGACGCCCACCTCGTGATGGTTGGCGTGGAGACGAGTGCACGTCCCGATCTGGAAGCGATGATCGACCTGCTGCAGGTGCGGACCCGCGTGAGCCTCACCGGCTACCTGGCGCCCGCGCACTTGTACCGCGCACTGGGAGCGTCGGACGTGCTGCTGGTTCCCGGCGCGCCGGACCGCGGGCTCGAACGCCTCGTGGCCGACGCGCTGGCGGCAGGGCTCGCGGTCCTGCTCAACGAACAAATTCGCGTACGTCTTCCCGACACGCCCGCGATTCGGGGCGTCCGCAGCGATGCGGCGGCATGGACAACGGCGCTGAGGTCGGTGCTGCGGGATGACGCGGCGCTGGCGGGCATGCGCGAGGCCGCACGAGCGGCCGCCGACGCCATGGCCTGGCCTGCCATTGCACGCCACTGGGAAGCGCTGTATCTGCGCCTGCGCGACCGACCGTGCCCGGAAGCGCCCGCGTAGTCCCCGGCGTACCCGCGTCGTGCGCGGTGGTGGCCGCGTAGCGCCCGGATTCGGCCGGGCCCCAGGGTCAGCCGGCCCACAGCGCGACGCGATCAGGCGCCGCTCGCCCCCGTCCCGGTCGACGCCATGCCCAGCTTCGCCAAGATCGGCCCGGTCTCCTCGTGCACGGCACCCAGGCGCGAGGCGAACCAGGCCACGCCGGCGAGGCACAACGCGCCGCAGACGGCCATGGTGCTCGGAGCGCCGATCCTGGCGGACACCGCGCCGGCCGCGAGCCCACCGATGGGTGTGGTGCCGAAGTAGGCCATCAGGAACAGCGCGATCACGCGTCCGCGCTTCGTGTCCTCCACGATCGTCTGCAGCAGCGTGTTGCCCGAGGCCACCATCGCAATGAAGCCGAACCCCGTGATCACCAGCAGGGACAGCGACAGCCAGAGCACCGTGGACAGGGCAAAGCCGGTCAGCCCCAGCGAGAAGATGGCGCCGGCCGCCGCGATGTTTCGCGGAAGCCCGACAACGGTCCGGCGTGACGCCAGCCAGAGGGCGCCAACCAGGGCGCCGCCGCCTGTCGCGGTCATGAGGAACCCGAGCGTGTGGGCGCCGCCACCGAGCACGTCCGCGGCAAACACCGGCATGAGCACCGAATAGGGCACGCCCACCAGGCAGATGAAGCCGACGAGCAGGATGATCGACCGGATGGTCTGCGACTCGTAGGCGTAGGTGAGCCCCTCCCGGAACTGCTGGAGCGGCCGCGCGTGCGACGCCGTCGATGCCGCGGGCCGGCTGATGCGCATGGCCAGCAGGGCGGCAATCACCGCGAGGTAGCTGACGCCGTCGATCAGGAAGCACCATCCCTCGTTCGAGAGGGCGATGATGGCGCCCGCCACGCTCGGTCCCACGAGGCGCGCCGCGTTGAACATCGACGAGTTCAGCGCGATGGCGTTGCCCAGGTCGCGCTTGTCCTCGACGAGGACCACCACGAACGCCTGCCGCGCCGGCATGTCGAACGCGTTGACGATGCCGCCGAACACGCTGACTACGATGAGCCACGGGACCGAGATCGTCCCGGACAGTGTCAGCGCGGCCAGGGTCAGGGCCACCAGCATCGAGCCCACCTGCGTCGCAATCAGGAGGCGGTGGCGGTCGAGGCGGTCGACGTAGATGCCGGCAAACGGCATCAGCAGGAAGGTGGGGAACTGGGACGCGAAGCCGATCACCCCGAGCAGGAACGCCGACCCGGTCAGCCGGTACACGAGCCAGCTGGTCGCCGTGATGGTGATCCACGTCCCGGTGAGCGAGACGATCTGCCCGCCGAAGAAGAGCCGGTAGTTGCGGTAGCGGAAGGCACGCAGCATGAAGCCCATGCCGGCACCACTGCCCCCCGAAGGTCCGCCCGCTCCCGCCATCGTCCGATCCAGTCTAGCCGGTGCAGCACCCAGGGGACGCGGGCACCCTCCGCCCGGGCGCGCCTACCGGCGGCCGCGGCGCTGCTGGGCCTCGGCGAACTGCTCGAGGAGCGGCTCGGTCTGCTCGATGGAAATGCAGGCGTCGGTGATGCTCTGGCCGTAGACGGAGGGTTGCCCGGGCACGTACTCCTGCCGCCCCTCGACCAGGTGGCTCTCGAGCATGGCGCCGAACACCTGCCACGATCCGGCCGCCACCTGCTCGCAGATGGACGCGGCGGCCAGGCACTGCTTCGTGTGGTCCTTGTGGCTGTTGCCGTGCGAGCAGTCGATCATCACCGTGTCCGGCAGCCGGTGCTTCGCCAGCTTCGCGCACACCTCAGCGACGTGCTTCTCGTCGAAGTTCGGGCCGGTACGCGATCCGCCCCGCAGGATGACATGGCAGCTCTCGTTGCCGGTCGTGTGGAAGATGGCCGACACGCCCTGCTTGGTCACGGAGGGGAACCAGTGCGGCGAGCGCGCGGCCAGCACGGCGTCCACCGCGGTCTGGGTGTTGCCGTCCGTCCCGTTCTTGAAGCCCACCGGCATCGACAGGCCGGAAGCCAGTTCCCGGTGCACCTGGCTCTCGGTGGTGCGTGCGCCGATCGCGACCCACGACGTCAGGTCGGCGATGTGCTGCGGAATCTGGACGTCGAGGAACTCCGACGCGGTCGGCAGGCCAAGATCGTTCACGTCGAGCAGCAGCTTGCGCGCGAGGCGCAGGCCCTTGTTGATGTGGAAGCTCTCGTCCAGGTCGGGATCGTTGATGAGCCCCTTCCATCCCACCGACGTCCGCGGCTTCTCGAAGTAGCTGCGCATCAGCACGATGAGGTGGCCGCGATAGCGGTCGGCCAGCGCCTTCAGCCGTGCGGCGTACTCCAGCGCGGCCTTCGTGTCGTGAATCGAGCACGGCCCCGCGATGACGACGAGCCGGGGGTCGCGACCCGCGATCACCTCCGACACCGCCTTGCGTGCGTCGGACACGACGTTGGAGGCGGTCTCGCTGACGGGAATCTCCTCGATCAGGATGGCCGGCGGGATGAGCGGCCGGGTTTCCGTAATCCTGAGGTCGTCGGTGCGCTGGAGCATCTCTACAGGATAGCGCACGCCCGCCACCACCTGTGCAATGGTCCGGCAACCCGGCCGGTCAGGTAGCCGCCGACGTGCGGCGAGGGCCCGGAGGAAGGACACGTCGGCCAACTGAATGGCCCGGGTTGGCCAAGGCGCCAACTCACCAATTACAATGTCGGCACATGCCGGCACTGATTGAAGCCATCGACATCAAGCGCAAGATGTACTTCGAGTTCGAGGATGCGCCCTTCCACTGTCTCGACGTGGAGGTGGCACGCCCGACCGCAAGGGGCGGCCAGACGCTCGTCCGCCTGAAGATGCGCAACCTGATCACTCGGGCGGTGTTCGACCGGACGTTCAAGGCCGGCGACAAGTTCGCCGAGCCCGACCTCGTCCAGGTTGGTGCGTCGTTCCTCTACGCGGATGCCGACGGCTATCACTTCATGGATCAGGAGTCATTCGAGACGCTGACGCTCCGCGGCGAGGTGCTCGGTGACGACCGGCTCCTCCTCGTCGACAACGTCGTGGTCCAGGTGCTCAAGTACAACGGCAACCCCATCGGGCTGCAGTTCCCACCGCACGTCGAGCTCACGGTCACCGAAACCGAACCCGGCGTCCGCGGCGACACCGCGAGCGGTGGCGCCACGAAGAACGCCACGCTCGAGACCGGCCTCCAGGTGCGCGTGCCCCTCTTCATCAAGGAAGGCGAGAAGGTCAAGGTGCACACCGAGACCCACGAGTTCGCCGGCCGGGCCTGAGGCGCGGCCCCGGCTGTCACCGGCCTAGCGCGACAGCCACCACGACATCTTCACGCTGAACACGCGATTCCGGGTTCGCAGCGCCTGCGGCCCCGGCACCGCCGTGTCGAACCCCTCGTTGTACACCACGTACAGGTCGCTGCCGGGTCGATAGATCGACCACAGCAGCAGGTTCACGTTGGCGAGGCGGCGGTCGTCGTTGTACTGCACGAACGCCTTCAGGAAGAGGGTCGGCGAGAGCGAGTAGCTGACGCGGGTGCTGAGCACGTTCGTCCTGTACGGCGCCGCGCCCGGCAGCTCTATCATGTTCCGCGTGTAGCTGTTCTCGACCAGCAGCGTCTCGAGCGGCAGCAGGTTGATCGACGCGCGCAGCGTCGTCTTGTCCCCGCCGTAATAGCCGCCGACGTCCACGCCGGCGCTGCCATAGACGCGCCGGCTGTCGTCGCTGTTGCCCGACAGCGACAGCGTCAGCCAGTCGTAGCCGCCCGGCGCAATCGTCGTGGGGCCGATGCGGAATGCGGTCGTCGGGTTGTCGAAGTCCGAGGCCACCCCCACGCGGAACGAGGACCGGTCGTTGCGGGTGAGCGAGAAGCTCGCGTCGTGCGTGCGCGAGAGCGGGGTGCCGCGGTGATCCTCGAAGTACTCCGTGTTCGCGCTGACCGAGAGCTGGCGCACGCCGCGCCACCGTGGACGCGGCGTCCAGCCCGCGCCCGCATTCCCCTTCCGGATGTCGGTGCGCGGAATGAAGCCCATCTCGGCATTGAAGCGTTCCTGGATGTCCGAGTAGCCGATGGTCGCGTTGTAGCGATCCCGGGTCCAGTCGGCGTTCAGCACGCCGGCCATGTCCCGCCCGGTCGAACCCGGCGTGAAGGTCTTCCCGAAAAGCGACACGATCTTCACGCTGTCACGGAAGAGGCTGAAGATGCCGTCGAGCCCGATCGTCCGGTTGTAGCTGCTCGCACCGACGGCTCCCTGCCGGTTGAGGACGATCGCGCCGATCGACGACGACCGGAGGATGTTCCGCCTGAGGCGCGCCACCGTGTAGTTCGCCTTCGGGATGTGCACGGCACGCGTGCCAATCGCATAATCCGCATCGTCGGTCTCGATGTTCATGAGGCCGACGGCGTAGTTGCCGACGTTGCCCGACACGCGCCCGCCGCCGATGATGGGCACCTCGCGGCCGTCCGTGCTGAGGCCGATGCTCCGGCTGTAGTACAGCGACAGCGGCCCGGCGGCATTCGTCCGGGCACCGGTTCCCCCCTCATCGTTGAGGCGACCGAACCCGAAGATGCTCGAACCCTGCGTGAAGAACTGCCGCTTCTCGGGGAAGAACAGCCCGAACCGGGTGAGGTTCACCACATCCTGGTCGGCCTCCACCTGCGCGAAGTCGGTGCGATAGGTCACGTCGGCATTCAGGGTCGACGTGACGCTGGCACGCAGGTCGAACCCGTAGCCGGCCTTGCGCCGCGTCGGCGTGCCGGCATCGAAGTCGCGGCTCACCTGCGGCGCCCCGAACGGAATGAACTCGAGCCGACGCCGCGGCACCAGCCCCGACAGTCCGGTCAGCAGGCCGGCCCCGGAGATCCGGTAGATGCCCGGACCCTGCCACTCGCGCGGGAACGGCGTGAAGTGGGTCTCCTCACGCTTGTGGATGATGATGCGACCGACGTTGAACCCCCACTCCTGCGGCCCCTCCGTCTCCCGGAACCGGATCTGCGACAGCGGGATCGCGAACTCCGAGTACCACCCCTCCGCATCGCGCGTGACCTTCACCTCCCAGACCGCGTTCCACTCCCAGTTCATGATGCCGTTCTCGGTGGAATAGCCGTCCTTCTGGGCGCCGAGCGGGTTCGTACTGAAGTAGAAGGCGTTCCGGTGGTCGTGGAAGGTATCGAGGACGATGCGGACCGCATCCCCCTTGCGGAGTGCCGAGTCGCGCAGCATCTCGCTGGCCACGATGCCGCCCGCGTCCGGCTCGTAGGCCCAGATGGCCACGTACAGCCGGCGGTCGTCATACAGCACGCGGAACTCGGTGCGTTCGGTCGAGCGCGCACCGACACGCGGTTCGCGCTGGATGAAATCGCCGAATGCCGGTGCCAGCTGCCAGACCTCGTCATCGAGCCGCCCGTCGATCCGCGGGGCGGCACCCTCCGGCAGCCTGGCGGCCGCGGCCTTGTACGCGTGGGGGTCGATGGTGCGGACGTCGACGACGGCTACCTCGTCGTGGAGGACATCGGCGTCGGCGCGTACGATCGGCGACTGTGCGAAGGCGGGCGCGCAGGCAAGCATGCACACCACGGACAGGAGTGTGATCCGACGGCTCGGCATTGGGAGGCACGGGAGAACCGCGGTTCTCCGGGGTGGGTGGGAGCGGCGGGACCGGGCGTCCCGCCGTCCTGCAGGCTACTTCACGTCAACCGTGACACGCTGGAACGTGTTCAGCTTCCCGTCACCCGCGGTGGCGATCAGGGTGTACTGACCGGGCACGCTGAATCGCGCCGTGGTCTCCGCCTTGCCGTCGGCGACCGGGATCAGGTACTGGCCGAGCGTCACCTTGCCGGGTCCGCGATAGACCTGCCAGGTGGTGCGCAGGCCGATGATGCGGTTGCTGCTGGTGGTGTTCTTCTGCGACTTGAACCGTGCGAGCGGGTCGTCCATGACCTGCTCCTGCGGTCGGTCCGGATCGTCGGTCTTCACCACGCGCGGCTTCGGCAGGCCATCGTCGGTGACGAGGGCCGCCAGGGTGACCGGCGTGTCGACGCGCACGTTGGCGATCGGCTGGATGGTCATCGACGGCTTCTTGTTCACGTCGGTCTCGCCGAAGGAGACGGTCGTGTTGTTGTTCGTCTCGATGAAGCGCTCGTCCTTCTCGTAGGCGGGAACGAGCTTGGCGACCACCTTCTGCGTGCTGCCGTTCGCGGTGATGGACCACGTGAGCGACTTGTCGCCGAAGTCCTTCGGCACGCGCACGCGGAAGATGCGGAACTGCCGCTTCGTCATGAAGTAGGTCGGCTGGCCCTGGTCCGCGGGACCCGGCGTGATCAGGTTGTCCGGTCCGGGCGGGATGATCAGTTCCTGCTCCGTGTTGCGGTTGTAGTACCCGAAGACGAAGTCGAACGTCCCGTCCGGGTTGCGGATCCATCCCTCGAGGTACGGCACGACCTCGCGGCCCGCGGCGAACTTGATCGCGGGGATGTAGGTGGGGTGCGGCACCTGTTGCGCGATCGCGACCGTTCCGGCCAGGGCGCCGATCGCCAGCACCATGAGCAACCCAACGCTCAGTCTTCTTCTCATTCCCGACTCCTGCCCTGTTAGCGAGAGGGGCGCCGGCTCCGTGGCGCGTGCCACGGAGCCAGCGGCCTCATGCCCGCACTACTGCTGCTGCTGCGTCTGGCGCTGCTGCATCGCCTGGCGTTCGGCGACCTTGCGATCGAAGTCCGCCTGCTCCAGGTACGTGAGGCTGATCCACGAGAAGTTCATCTCGTCGATCGACGTCGGCCCGCTGCCGACCCACGTGTCCGGGTTCGGGTTGTGCTTGTTCGCGGCGGTGTTGTCGTGCCACGAGATGATGTGGATGATCGTGCCCGCCGGCAGCAGCGGCGCCACGTCATCGGCGTAGGGATAGGTCACGCTCCACTCGAAGCTGAAGTTGCTCACGCAGCTGAGCATCTCGGTGCGTGCCGGCCCCGGGCGCGCGGAGTCCGCGCGGATGTCCGGGTAGATGGCCTCCATGCACTGCGAGCGGCCGCGCATGTGGAGGTGCGGCTGGAAGGCCGAGATCAGGGCCGGGCGCGGCAGGCGGAAGTAGCCGTCGTTGCGGACGACCGTCCCGGCTGGGATGTCGAGGTCCTGCACGTCGCCCATGTGCTGGGTGAAGGCGACGTACTTCGGCTCTTTCGGCAGCACGGTGAAGGCGATCTGTACGTCGACGTCCTTGGCTTCACCGTCGGGGGTCAGGTGCAGGTTGAAGTTGAGCTTCGACCCGGCCTTGATCAGGCGGCCCGACTGGGGCGGGAACACGTCGGCGAACTTGCCGATCGCGTACTCGTTCAGGAACGAGCCGGTCGGATCGTCCTCGTCCTCGATCAGGTTCGTGGTGGCGTGGTGGATCACCTTGTACCCGGCCATGTTGATCGGCCGGGTCTCGATGGCCGACACGAAGAAGTCCTTCGTGAAGCCGGGGTCGATGGTGACGTCCACGAAGTCGTCCGGGCCGCTCGCCTTCAGCCGGTACGGCTTCGGCATCTTCACGACCAGGTCGGGCTTGATGTGCCACTGGTCCATGTTGCCGAAGTCGAGCGGCTTCGGCATGTCCGCGGGGTTCCCCTGCGGCGCGCCACCGTCGACCCACTGCACGATCGTCTGGATCTCCTTGTCGGAGAGTGACGGATCGTCCTTGAACTTCTGGATTCCGACGTGCTTGTCGATGAACCAGGGCGGCATCTCGCGGTTCGAGACCTTCGCCTTGATGGAGCGCGCCCACGGCCGCGCATCCTGGTAGGTGAGGAGCGACATCGGGGCCATCATGCCGGGACGATGGCAGGACTGGCACGAGCGCTGGAGGATGGGGGCGACGTCCTTGGAGAACGTCGGCGCCGCGGTGGCGGCCGACTGCGCGCTGGCGCTGGTGCCCGCGCCGAGCGCGAGCGCCAGGCCGAGGGCGGCGCTGGCCAGGTGGTGACTTCTCATCAGTGACTCCTTCTTCGTGACCAGCCCTGCCTAGAACGACAGTGCCAGGTTCAGCTCCATGATGCGCGGCTGGATGATCGCCGTGGCGTAGCCGAAGGTCGGGCCCGAGCGGGTCTGCATCGACAGCACCGTCGAGTTGTTCAGCGCGTTGAAGATGTTGGCGCGCACGGTCAGCCGCTTGCCGCCGCCGAGGGCCACGTTCTTCTCCACGCGCACGTCCGTCAGGTGGTACGACGGCGTCCAGAGGCTGCCGATCGGCTCGGCGTTCACCACGAGATTCGGGATGGTGCGGCCGCCACGCAGCGCCACCGTGCGGGCCAGCGGCGTACCGTTGCGGTACTCGTAGTTGACCGCGATGGTCATCGCGAACGGCAGCTTCGAGTAGGCGCCCGACAGCTTGCCGGTCCGCTCCCAGGTCATGTCAGCCGTGTTGATCTCGGCGTTCGGGGTGCGGTCGCCGCCGTAGATGTTCGAGTTGAACTGGCTCTGGGTGAGGCCCACCGTCAGCGGGATGTTCTTCTTGGTGGCCGAGTAGGAGGCCATCACCTGCCAGCCGGACGACATGCGCTTGAACATGCCGAACTCGAAGCTCTTGAAGTTCTGGCTGATGTTCGGGTCGTTCGTCAGCCAGTTCTTCTCGAACTTCTGGCCCTGCAGCGAGGTCGGGTACTCGTAGTACGTCAGCCTGGTGCCCGGATCGTCGCTCGTCCCGACGACACCGTCACGGCCCGGGTCGACGCTGGTCACCGGGATGGTGTAGGCGCTGTAGGGACGGAAGATGTTCTCGTTGCGGTACAGGTTCCAGTTCCGCGAGTAGAGGCCGGTGACGCGCATGGCGACGTTCGGCATCACCTCGCGCTCGAGCGAGAGGCTCATCTCCTCGCTCCACGGCATCTTCTCGTTCGGGTTCGTGATGAAGTTCGCCGTCTGCTGGGTGAGGAAGTCCGGACCGTTGGGATCGAGGTTGATCTCGCCCGCGTCGTAGAGGTCGTTCCGGTTCGGGTCGCTCCAGCGGTAGCTGGCGTAGCCGTAGACGTTCGGGTCGACCGCGATGACCTCGGGGTCGAGCATGCGCTGGTGCGCGAAGCGGCCCCAGCCGCCCTTCAGCACCGTCTTGCCATTGCCGAACAGGTCGTACGCGAGGTGGACGCGCGGCGCCACCGTCTTCCAGATGTTGAACTGGGCACGCGCGAAGTCCTGGCCCGGGTAGGCCAGGTTGGCCGGAGCAAGGGCCGTCTGGCGGCTGGACGCCGGCACGTACCCGTTGTCATACGCGTAGCGGATGCCCACGCTCAGCGTCATCTTCGGGGTGACGCGCCATTCGTCCTTCACGAACGCCTCGAAGTAGTTGGTGCGCGACTCCGGGAACGTGGGCTGGTTCCAGGTGCGGAGCTCCACCGGCACGCCGTTGCGGTAGATCTGCTGGAAGTTGAACTTCGGCGAGTCCTCGTTGCCCGGGTACGCGCGGCCGAACGAGTTGAGGTCGAACGCGGCGCCGAACTTGAACTGGTGGCTGCCGAAGAACAGGTCGGGCTTGTACCAGCCGACATTCACGCGCATGTCGTGACGGTAGACCAGCGGACGCTGTCCGGCACTCGTGCTCGGGCCGGTCTGCGCGGTGGTGCCGAGGTCGAGCCGGCCGATGCTGTCGCCCGCGTTGTTGCGGTACTCGCCCTTGTAGCCCCAGTGGCCGTACTGGGCGTTCAGCACGAGCGAGTTGCCCTTGATGCCCTGCCACTCGATCTTGCCGGTGTGCGACAGCGTCTGGTAGCCGGTCGCCGACTGGTAGCTCAGGAACTGGTTGCCCGCCGGCTGGGTCTCCTTGTGGTTGTACTGCCAGAAGCCGATGAACTTGTTCGCCTGCGACGCCTGGTACGACACCTTCTCGGTGTGGAACCACGAGAGCTCGTCGTTGGTCGCCGGCGACCCGTCCGGCTTGTACGAACCGGTGCCCTGCGACACGTCGATGCGGCGACGGGCCGAGCCGTAGAACCACAGGCGGTCGCGGATGATGCGCCCGCCGAGGTCGGCATTCGTGTCGTAGCGGCGCTCCAGCTTCGGCGGCGTGCGCACGTTCTGCGCCTGCAGCTCCGGCGTGATGTTGTTCGCCTGCAGGGCCGGGAACATGCGGCCGTAGTACGCACCACCCTTGAAGTTGTTGCCGCCCGATCGGACGACCGCCGTGATCGACACGCCGCGGTTCGGCATCTCGGCGTCGTTGCCGATCGTCTTCACCTGGGCTTCCTCGATGGCCACGTAGTCCCAGTAGTTGGCATTCCCACCACCACCGACCAGTGCCGTCGTCGGCACGCCCTCGAGCGTGGTCCAGGGTTCACCGGCCTGGCCGAAGAGGCGGCTGCCCGGCACCTCGGTGACGCTGCTGCCACCGACGTCCGCATTGGTGCGGACACCCGGCGCCTGCGCCATCAGCCCGACGAGGCCGTTGCGGCTCGTGGGCGTCACCTCGAGCGTCTCGCGGGTGAACGTCGTGGCGGTCGCACCCGAGCTGACGTCGACCACCGGCGCCGCGCCCGACACCGTGATCGACTCCTCGAGGGCGCCGACCTTCAGCGAGATGTCCACGCGGGCCGTGAAGCCCACCGTCAGGCGAAGGTCGTCGCGCTTCACCGTCGAGAACCCGGACAGCGTGTATTCCACCGAATAGACACCGATCGGCAGCGTCGTGAGCCGGTACTCGCCCCGCTCGTCCGTCACGCCGGCCATGGCCCCCACCTGCAGCGCTGGGCTGGTGGCCGTGATCGTCACTCCAGGAAGTGCCGCGCCGCTCTCGTCGGTGACGGTGCCGACGATGTTCGCCGTCTGCTGCGCGAACGCGTCGCGCGCCGAACCGGCGAGGAGAGTGAGGATGGCCGCGAGGGCCAGGATCCCGTTCCGAACCTTCCAGGCTCTGAGACTCTGCATCAAACGATCTCCTATCTCGCTTCACGTCGGGCAGGCTGTGCGTCCACCCGGCTCGCGCAGCGCCCGCCGGGGACGTTCCCGGTCGAGCCGCGCGCGCCGGCGGCAGGAATGCCGGGCGTGTACTGAGGGGGCGTTTTTAGGTGCAGCAGCGGAGAGCCGCAATAACCAGTAACAGGTAGGGACGGGAGATTCCCTGGAGGCGACCGGAATGCGATTCGATGTTTTGAACGGCCCCGCGTTCAGGGCGCGCATGCGCATGGCGCGGCGGCGTCCGATGGAGGGGCATGAACGCACGGAAATTGCGGGATCCAAAAAGACAGGGGCGGAGCCCCCGGAGAGACTCCGCCCCTGTGCAGGACCGCGCGGACGCGCCCGCTACTTCACGTTCACGGTGATCTGACGCGTCGAACTCAGCTCACCGTCCGAGGCGCTCAGTTCCAGCACATAGGCACCGGCCGACGGGTAGACGACGTGGGTACGCGCCGACGCGGCGTTCTCGAACTTCGCCTGTCCCGGCCCCGACACCTGCTTCCAACTCGCCTTCAGCGCCCCGTTTCGCGGCAGCCCTTCGTCGTTCACGCTGCCGAAGAGGCTCTCCTGCTGGCCCACGGCCGCCACCACGCCGAGCACCTCCTTGCCGTCACGCCGGTTGGCGCCGAGCACGCGCACCGACGGCGGCCGGTTCAGGCAGACCCCCTTGGGCGCGTTCTTGAAGTCCACCTTGGCCAGATCCTCGGCCCCTTCCACCAGGAACCAGTTCGACTGCAGCATGCTCTGGCTCGTGCCGGTCTTGTTGCCGGCATAGTCGAGCGTCCAGGTGAGCTTGCCGTCGAAGTCGGGCGGCATCACCATCACGCACTGGAAACGCCAGTGCCCGGGCTTGAAGGTGACCGGCTGCATCCGATCGCCAGTGCCGGGCGAGAACGCATTGGCCGCACCCGCCGGGATGGTCACCGGTTCCGAGTTGTGGCTGAAGTAAGCGAAGGCAATGGTGTAGCTGCCGTCCGCATTTTTCAGGAACCCGTCGTAGGCAGGATAGATGGGTTGTTTCTCCTGGGCGCTCGCAGCCAAGGTCAACGGACCTCCCACGACGGCCATGGCAGCAATCAGAACACCGAACAGACGACGCGCAGTCATGAGCAGACTCCTCTGCGCGGGGATTCTACACAGGCGCCCCGCGAAATCGGCCTGTTTCCGGGGCTACCCAGATGCAGGTATCGCGGGTACAGGCGTCAGAACCCGGTGCTATAGTCCGCCGCAGTGAGATGCGGTTCTTCAGGAGGAGTATTTCTATGCGTCTGATGACCAGGGTAGCGGGGGTCGCGTGCCTGACGATCCTCGCCGGCGTCGTCGGCTGGCAGGCCACACCGTCCGCGCAAGGCCAGGCACCTGCCGCGAATGGTGCCGTTCCGACGTTCACGAAGGATGTGCTGCCGATTCTCCAGCGCTCGTGCCAGAAGTGCCACCGGCCGAACTCGAACGCGCCGATGTCGCTGCTGAACTACGAGGACGTCCGTCCGTGGGTGCGCGCCATCCGGACGCGCGTCCCCGCCCGGCAGATGCCGCCGTGGCACCTCGATCGCAGCATCGGCGAGTACGCCGACGACCCGTCGCTCTCCGACAAGGAGATCGAGACGATCGTGAAGTGGATCGACGGCGGCGCGCCCCGTGGCAACCCGGCCGATGCCCCGCCGCCGAAGCAGTTCGCGGCGCTCGACGCCTGGGTCTACGGCGAGCCCGACCTCATCGTCCGCATGGAGAAGGGCTTCACGATCAACGCCCAGGGTCCGGACACGACCCCGAGCGAGGTCGTCGATCCGAAGATCACCGAGGACCGGTACATCAAGTGGGTGCAGATCATCCCGGACGCCATGTGCTGCGTGCACCACTCGCACGTCTTCGCGAGCGTCCCCGAAGATCGCTCCGACCGCGACTCCATCGGCCTCGGCCAGGGCTCGAACCGCGATGACGAGATCGACCTGATCGAGTACGCGTCGGGCAACGACGCCGACTTCTACCCGGAAGGCAGCGGCAAGCTGATTCCCGCCGGCTCGCTCTTCCGCTTCGAGCCGCACTACCACCCGTCGGGCGAGCAGGTCGTCGACCGGCAGCGCGTCGGCATCAAGTTCTACCCGAAGGGCTACAAGCCGAAGTACTCGGTCACCTCGCACCGCATCCGCACCGACGTCGGCAACATGTGGGCGCTGAACCGCGAGAAGGTCGAGGACGTCATCCTGAGGGCCGGCAAGAAGATCGACATCAACGAGCCGGCGATGCCGACCGGCGCGCTGGTCGAGGAGAACCCGCTCCACTCGGCCACGGTACTCAGCATCCCGCCGGGACAGGTGGCCCGCCACGATCGCTACTGGCCGCTGCCGCAGAACGCGCTGGTCATCAGCTTCCAGCCCCACATGCACTACCTGGGGACCCGGATGATCCTCGAAGCCATCCACCCGGACGGCCGCCGCGAGGTGCTCAGCGACGTGAACCGGTACGAGCAGAACTGGCAGATCACCTACACCTACAAGACGCCCCATCTCTTCCCGAAGGGGACGATCCTCCACACCATCTCGTACCACGACAACACGGCCAACAATAAGCACAACCCCGACCCGACCTCGTGGCGCGGCTGGGGCAGCCGTTCGATGGACGAAATGGGCCATGGCTGGACCGACGTCGCCTTCCTGAACGACGAGGAGTACCGGCAGGAACTGCAGGACCGTCGCCAGGCCGCCGCCCGGAACCGGTCGCAGAACCAGCAGCAGCAGTAAGTCGCATCGTCGACGGACACCGGACCGCCCACGCGGTCCGGTGTCCACGCGTCAGCTTCACGCTCTTCTCCACACAACCGAAAGCCTCATGAGGTCTGTCTACATGCAGCGGATCGCGAACCGCACTGGACGGAGGGCGACGGCGTTTGCCTCGCTGCTCGTGGCGGCCCTGGCCGCAGGCCCCTCGCTCGTCGCGCAACAGGGCGCGAAGAACGGCGAATGGCGCTCGTGGGCCGGCGACACGGGCAGCACCCGCTACTCCCCGCTCGACCAGATCAACGCCGAGAACTTCAACAAGCTCGAGATCGCCTGGCGCTTCAAGACCGAGATCCTCGGTCCCCGCCCGGACTTCAACCTGCAGGCGACGCCGTTGATGATCGGCGGTGTGCTGTACTTCACCGCCGGTGAGCACCGCGATGCCGTCGCCGTCAGTGCCGCCACCGGCGAACTGCTCTGGATGCACCGCCTCGAGGAGGGCCGCCGGGCACAGACGTCCTCGCGACGCATGTCCGGCCGGGGCGTCGGCTACTGGACCGACGGCCGCGGCGACGAGCGCATCTTCTACGTCACGAGCGGCTACCAGCTCGTCGGCCTCAACGCGAAGAACGGGCACCCGCTCGCCGACTTCGGCGTGAACGGCGTCGTCGACCTGCGCAAGGACAACGACCAGACGCTCGACATCGAGACGGCGGACATCGGCTGGAACGGCGCACCGATCGTCGCCAAGAACACCGTCATCATCGGGGCCGCGCATCGCGCCGGTACCGCCCCGCGCAGCAAGGAAGCACCGAAGGGCTACATCCGCGGGTTCGACCCGAAGACCGGCAAGCGCAAGTGGATCTTCCACACGATCCCGCGGCCCGGCGAGTTCGGCAACGACACCTGGCTCAACGACTCCTGGTCCTACACCGGCCACACCGGGCTGTGGAGCCAGATGAGCGTGGACGAGGAACTCGGCATTGCCTACCTGCCGATCGAGATCCCGACCGGCGACTACTTCGGCGGGCACCGCCCTGGCGACAACCTGTTCGCCGAGAGCCTCGTGGCTGTCGACCTCGAGACCGGCCAGCGCAAGTGGCACTTCCAGTTCGTCCACCACCCGATCTGGGACTACGACGTGCCGTGCGCGCCCATCCTCGCCGACATCGAGGTGGACGGACGCCGCATCAAGGCCGTGGCCCAACCGACCAAGCAGGGTTTCCTGTACGTCTTCGACCGCGTCACCGGCCAGCCCGTGTGGCCGATCGAGGAGCGCCCGGTCGAGAAGGGCACGCTGCCCACCGAAACCTACTCGCCCACGCAGCCGTTCCCGACCAAGCCGCCAGCCTTCGAGCGCCAGGGCTTCCTCGAGGACTACGTCATCGACTTCACGCCCCAGCTCAAGGCCGAGGGGTTGAAGGTCCTCCAGCAGTACAAGATCGGGCCGCTCTTCACCCCGCCCATCGCGCGCGGCGAAGGCGGCAAGGTCGGCACGCTCTACATCCCGAACGGCGCGAACTGGCCCGGCGGCTCGTTCGACCCCGAGACCGGCATGGTCTACGTCTACTCGCACTCGCTGCTGCGCGTGCTGTCGATGGTCAAGGACGAGAAGCGCTCCGACATGAACTACATCAGTGTCGGCGGCGGCGATGACAGCGGCGGCGGACTCTCGGTGCAGGGGCTGCCGCTCATCAAGCCGCCGTACGGCCGCATCACCGCCATCGACCTGAAGAAGGGCGACATCGCCTGGCAGATCGCGCACGGCGAGACGCCGGACACGATCAAGAACCACCCGCTGCTGAAGGGGCTGAACATCCCGCGCACGGGCCGCTCCGGTGGCGCCGGCGGCAGCTCGGGCGGCATCGGCATCCTGACGACGAAGACGCTGGTGATTTCAGGCGAGGGTGGCACGAACACCACGCCCGATGGACGGCGCGGCGCGATGCTGCGCGCCTACAACAAGGCCACCGGCGCGGAAGTGGGTGCGGTCTTCATGCCCGGCGCCCAGACCGGCTCGCCGATGACCTACATGCTCGACGGCAAGCAGTACATCGTCGTCTCGGTGAGCGCCCAGGTGCTGCCGGGTGAAGTGGTGGCCTACAAGCTGGCGCAGTAACCCGCACGACCTCGACCCCGGACGTCCGCCTGGCGGGCGTCCGGGCGATCGTCCCGCCCCGCGATCACCCCAGCTGGATGAATCCCCGCCGCACGGCCACGCTGACGGCAGCGGTCCGATCCTGCACCTTCAGCTTGGACAGGATGTTCTTCACGTGGACCTGCGCGGTCTCGAACTTGATCCCGAGCGCCGCGGCAATCTCCTTGTTGCGCATCCCCTGCGAGATGAGCTGCACCACCTGCACCTCGCGCGGCGTCAGCTGCGCGTTGCCGGCGCGTTCGGCAAGGCGCGCCTCCACGTCCGGCGTGAGCGCGCGCTTGCCGTGGAACACGTCCCTGATGACGCCAATCAGGTGATCCGAGAGCGTGTCCTTGAGCAGGTAGGTCGAGGCTCCTGCCTCGAGCGCGCGGTGAATGTACTCCTCGCCGCTGTGCATGGTCAGCACCACGATGCGGGCCTGCGGGCTCTGGCGGCGGATGGACCGGATGGCGTCGAGCCCACCCATGCCGCGCAGGTTCAGGTCCATGAGGGTGATGTCCGGACGGCTCCGCGCGTACAGCTCCACCGCCTCCTCACCCGACGAGGCGGTACCCACGACCTCCATGTCGGGCTGGCGGTTGATGATCAGCGACAGACCCTCGCGAACGATGCGATGGTCGTCGACGCACAGAATCCTAATTGGCCGCGTGTTCTGCATGACCCTTCCACCGTGACGCCTCGGGCAGCGGGATGACGGCCTCGACCCGCGTGCCCCTGCCCGAGGCACTGTCGATCATCAGCTGGCCGCCGAGCTCCTCCGCCCGTTCGCGCATGCTGGTCAGCCCGTAATGGGCATCGCCGTCGGGCCGCGGGGTGCCCGGGTCGAAGCCCACGCCGTTGTCGGTGACGCGAAGCGTGACCGAGTCCTCGCCGGAGTCGAGCTGGATGGCAATGCGGTCGCCGTGCGAGTGGCGCACCGCATTCACGATCGCCTCGCGACCGATCTTGAGCAGCTGATCCTCGAGTTCGGCCGGGAACGCCCTGGGCGAGCCTTGCTGCTCCAGCGTGAACTCCACCGCCTTCCCGTCCCCCTCGCGCTCGGCCGCGTCGCGCAGGGCCGTGGCGAGGTCCTGGGTTCCACGCCTGGGGGCCCGCAGATCGGAGATCGACTGCCGGGCCTCGCGGATGTAGCCCTCGATGCGCCGCCGCATGCTGACCAGTTCGCGCCGCTGGACGTCGTTGGGGCTGAACTCGGGATCGGTGGCCAGGGCGTCGAACTGCAGGGCGATGCCGACCAGGCTCTGCAGCAGCGTGTCGTGCAGCTCGCGGCTCAGGCGCGCGCGTTCCCCGATGAGCATCGCGAACTGACGGCGCACGCCCGCGAGGTGCAGCCGCCATGACACGCCGACCACCAGTGCGAGCGCGCCGACGCACACCACGAGGAACCACGTGGTCTGGTAGAACATCGGCTGGATGGTGAAGGCGAGTTCGGCGACTGGACCGTTCCAGTCGTCGTCGGCGTCTGAGGTCGTCACCCGGAACCGGTAGTCCCGCGGAGGCAGGTTCGTGTAGAACGCCTGGCGGCGCGGTCCGGCCAGGATCCACTCGCTGTCGAACCCCTCGAGGCGATAGCGGAAGTGCTGCCGCAGGGGCGACGTCAGGTTGATGGCGGTGTACTCCACTTCGATGCGCGTGGTGCCGGCCGGGAGTTCGAGACTGGGACCGACCGGGATGCGCGCGCCGTTCGCCAGGATGCCCTCGACGCGCACCGGGTGCCGCGCCTCGATGACGCGGAGGCCGGCCGGATCGATGACCGTCAGGCCGCGGCCGGTGACGAACCAGAGACGCCCGTCCTCTGAACGGATGGCGCGGCGGTTCCGGCTGTACACGTACGGCAGGCCGGCGAGCCCATCGGCCCGATCGAGGATGCGGTACTGCGCCTGGTAGTGCGGCTGGGCCAAGAGCCGCTCGCACTCGTCGCGGCGAATCTGCAGGATGCCCGAGCCGGACCCGATCCACAGCGTGCCCCGCTGGTCATCGACAATCGCGGTGATGTTCGCCACCGGGAAGCCGTTGTCACTGCGCGCGGTGACGAACCGGCCGTCGTACTTCGTCAGGCCGTTCGTGCCGCCGAGCCAGATCACGTGCTGGGCGTCCTCGACGATGGCCTGGTAGACGCCGCCAGTCAGCCCCTCGGCCTTGCCGAAGATACGGAAGTCCTCGCCAGCGGCGAGCGCCACGTCGCCCGTGGTGAACGCGATCCACACGCGTCCCAGGCTGTCGGTCAGCGTGGCCTCGACACCGGCCCGCTGAAGTGCCGCCGGCAGCGCCGGCCGGTCGAAGCGGTTGCGTCTCCATCGCAGGAGTCCACGTTCGGCATCGAAGAGCCAGATGCCGCCATCGCCGTCGGACGTCATGGTGTCGATGGCCTGCGGCAGCGGGCCGCCGGACTGGGCCGGGAGTGGGACCAGCCTGTTCCCCTGCAGGCGTGAGGGCCCGCGATCGGTGGCCACCCAGAGGGTGCCGTGACGATCGGCGTGCAGCGCCCGGAGACGGCCGCCGCCGAGTCCGAAGTGTTCGAGTTCCGGTCGGCGTCCGCCAGTGTGCAGCCGGAGCAGCTCGTCGACCGTGCCCACCCACAGCGCATGTGGACCGGCGGCCTCCACACCGGCCACCAGACCGATGTCGGTGACCTGCGCCACCTTGTGCGGCGTCAGCCGGTTGATGCCTTCGGGCGTCGCTCCCCAGATGTTCCCTTCGCGGTCCTCCATGACGACGAGCACGCCGTCGGCGAGCAGGCCCGTGAGCGCCGTTGCGCGCTCGGTGAAGAGCACCTTGCCCTGCGCATCGAGCTGTACGCGCCAGAGTCCCTGCCCTGCCGTGCCCACCCACAGGTTGTTGCGGCTGTCGAGGAGGATTGCGCGGCCGCGACCCCGTTCCGCGTGGACAAGCGCCGGGGCAGACCGGTCCACGCGCCGAAAGCCGTCGAGCTGGTCGGTGACCACCAGGGAACCGAATGGGTCTTCGGCAATCGCGCGCGCGTCCTCATGGAGCGCGGCGGTTTCCCTGAACCGCTGGCCGTCCGGGTCGAGGACCACAAGGCTCCGGCCTGCGGCGACGTGGAAGCGTCCGGCCGGTGATCGGTACAGCGCGCCGACGGCGCCGTCAGGCACACCACGGTCCCGATCCCACCGCTGCCACCGGTCACCATCGAAGCGGTACAGCCCAGCGGCGGTGCCGGCCCAGATCCGCCCCTCGGCATCCTGCGCGAGCGCAGCAACCGCAACCGAGGGCAGCCCGTCGGCCGGACCGTACGCGCGCACGCGTCCGCCTTCGAACAGGGCGATGCCACCCGGTGCGCCGAACCCGAGCCACATCCCGCCAGTGCCCGTTGGAAGGAAGGCCCTGACCGGCCGTACGGGACCGGCGTCGGTCGTCAGCACCGGGAACGGCGTGAAACGCTGTCCGTCGAATCGATACGGTCCCTGTGACGTGCCGACCCAGAGGTAGCCGTCAGTGTCCTGGGCGAGGGCGTAGATGCTGCCGTCGGGAAGGCCGTCCTTCTCGCTCCACGACGCGAGGGTATAGTCGGTGAGGACGCTCCGCAGGTCGGTGGCACGCACCGGCGCCACGGCGCAGGCGGCGAGCAGGATCGACAGGCACACGCCACGGACCGCGCGGCCGGGCCACGCGCGTCGAAGGGGACCACCATCACCGATGGAGAAGATCGCGGTCCGCATCACGCACTCAGCGGGTCGGGTACCAGGGCCCTTCCCGCACTTCGGCGACGCCCGCCAGCGCCGCCGCGAGCGTCCGGACGGACGCCGCGGCCGCGGCCGCCCCCTGCGGATCGCCACGCCCGGCACGGCGGGCGATGTAGCCCTGATCGTAGTGATACGGGTAGACGACGGCGGGATGGAAGCTGCGCACGCAGGCGGCCACCGCCTCGGGAGTCATGCGCCCGTTGGGCAGGTTCATCGGCAGGAACGCCACGTCGATGTTCTTCAGCGCCTTGATCTCGTCCACGCACTCGGTGACGCCGGCAAACAGCACCCGGCGGCCGCCCATCGTGAGCACGTAGCCGTTGGCCACCCCCTTGGCGTGGAAGGGCTCCCCCGGCATGAGGTCGTACGCCGCGAGCGCCTCCACGGTGACACCGTCGAAGCTGCGTGACGCCCCGTTGGGCAGCACCACGCCGTCGGGCACCTTCGCCTTTCCCGACGCCGGCATCACGACCACGCCACCCGGACGGCGGACCTTCTGAAGCGCCGCGGGGTCGAGGTGATGGGCGCCGGCATCGGCGTCGGTGATCAGGATGAGATCCGAGGGAGGAGCCGACGACAGGTCGGCACCGGTCCACGGATCGACGTAGATGGTCCGGCCGCCGAAGTCCACCTGCACGCTGGCATGCGCGAGTGGACGGAGCACGATGTCGCCGGCCGACGAACGCAGGCGTTCTTCCGCGTGCAGCGGGACGTGGAAGGACAGCGCCGCGGACACGGCGACCAACAGACAAGTGCGACGCATGGCGTCCGATCTCCTGCTCGACCCCCGCCGCGACCGCACGCCGTTCGCGGCGTCCAGGAGGTGTCGACGATGTCGGCGAGGCGCGCGGGGGGAAGCCCCCCCGCAATCGAGCCTCGCGATGCCGCTGCAGTGTGACTGTCGGAGCGCGCGCACGCAAGGGGTGAGCGCCGGAAATACCTGTGTTCAGGTAGGTATGACGGCTGGATCAGCCGGCGTCAGACACCTGCGCCGCCGCAGCCCGATCGCGCACGGCCGGCGGCAGCACCGCACGCCAGTCGTGGTACTGCAGTCGACAGGGATTGCAGTGATAGATCGGGGCCCGGGCGAGCCCCGCCAGCACGCTCAGGGGATGCGCGGACATGGCATCGATGCCGTCCCGCTTGGGCAGGCGTCGAACCCTGAGGTTTCCGCACCGGATGCAGCGCGTGTGGCCCGACACGAGGTAGGCCAGCTCGGACTCGAACGGAACCCGACGTTCGCGAACGCGGTGGCCGCAGCGCGCACACTGCTGGACGCGCCGGTAGAACAGCCGTTCCAGGAACGAACGTGGCACGCGCTCGAGCGCGGGGGTCTGGCAACTGGGACAGGTCTGCATACCGGGGACGGGCCACGTCGGAGGGTAATCGGCCCGAGATAGGTTTAGCACAACAACTGTGCCGATGGGCACCGGGTTGGGCGCCGGGGTTGCGGGACTCAGGCAGGTGGGATTGCAATCACCGGGAAATGCGTGTCAGGACGCGACCCTGTGGGCTGCGCGACGGCGGAACCGGTTGGCCTGGCGCGTACGCCCGGCCCGGTGCAGCACCTGGGTGACCGTCGTGCGCATGACGTCATTCATCAAGCCGGCGTCGTCGGCTTCCCGGCCCAGCCTCGCGATCTCCGCGGCCCGCCCGGCGCGGATGTAGCCACGCAGGAGTGCCGTGTAGCTGGCGGTGTCGACCCGCCCGGCCGCCTGTGCGCCGGTCAACACGAGCCGCGCCCGCGAGAGGTCGCCGGCCTTCACGCACGCGTCGATCAGCGCAGTGTGCGCGTAGCTGCCGCAGACTCCTTGCGCGGCCGCACGCTCGAACACCTGCTGCGCCTCCGTGAACCGGGACGCGCGACCGTAGGCGCCGATGAGCCCGGCGTACATGGCCTCGCCAACCGCACCAGCCGCCTCGGCCCGGTGGAGCGCCTCGCGTGCCGCATCGAGGCGATCGAGGACGAGGTGACACATCACCAGCTCGGTGTGGAGGAACGCGTCCTGGATGCCGCTGCCCAGCGTCCACTCCAGGAGTTCGACGGCGGCGTCCGTCGAGCCGCTCCGGCGCAGGGCCGTGGCGAACTGGCAGAGGGTCCTCGCCAGGTAGGGACGGTCCTCGGGTGCGCCCTGCAGATCCAGCGCAGCGCGGCGGGCGCCATCGACGATGAGGTGCACGTCGGCGGATGCCCGGCAGGCCGAGAGTGCCCGGCGGAACGCGTCGATCAGATCGAGGGCTGCGTTCTTCTTCAGCAGGTTGGTGCGGAGGTCGTGCATGGTGCCTGTTGCGCGACGCACGTGCCTCCGTCCCTGGCGAACGGAACCGTGACGCCCTGTTCGTCACGGTCCCGTTCGTGGATTGTGGACGCTAGTCCGGAGGCACGGAGTAGCGGCGCTCAATCTCGCACCGTGCGCCAGGTGCGGCAATACCCAGATGTGCGTAGCTGGAATGGGGGAATGGCCGCCTCGTCTGTTTCGCACGCCTGTTGCGAATCGCAACGATGGTGTCTTCGCGCCGTGGGGAATCGGCTATCATCCGCGCACTTCATGCCTGGTGCCGGGACGCGACGTGCACGACTCTCCGCAGGGTGCGCCGCGCTGGTGGTGTCCTGCCTGCTGGGACACGGACCGGAAAGCGCGTCTGCCCAGGACCTCCGTTCACGGAGAGGCATCCTCCAGGACTACAACCTCACGGGCTGGACCGAACGCGAGGGGCTCCGCTCGCCCCGTGTCGTGGCGCTGGCGCAGACCGTCGACGGATACCTGTGGCTCGGCACGACCGAGGGCGTCATCCGCTTCGACGGCACCACCTTCACGCCCTGGGAGGCGATCGGCACGACGCCGCTGCCCGCGGCCCGCGTGGCCGGCCTCTGGCCCGTCGGTGACGGCAGCTTCTGGGTCGGCTATCAGTCGGGCACCGTGGTGCACGTGTCCGGTACGCGCGCGACGCCCCAGCCGGCCATCAGCGATGCGACCGGCGGATACGTCAACTCGCTCATCGCCGACAGTACCGGCACCGTGTGGGTGGCGGCGCGCAGCGGCCTCCTGCGCGTGCGGGAGGGGCAGGTGACGCGCATCGCCGCCGACGCCGGCATCCCCGACGGTCCGGTGCTCAACGCTTACGAAGACCGCCGTGGTGTCCTCTGGATCAGCTCCAACACCGGCATCTTCATGCGCCAGCCGGGCGGCGCGCGGTTCGAGCCTGTCAGGCCCGCGTCGTACTTCGATCATCGCGTCGCCGTGGACGGCACCGGAGCGATCTGGTTTACCGATCCCCGGCGTGGCTTCCAGAGGCTGACCGGACCGCCCTCCGCGCCGTCCGGCATCGTCGAGGGCCCGCGCGCAGGGCTGGGCGTGCAGATCCTGCCGTCGGCGCGCGGCAGCACGTGGGTCGCAACGCTGGGCCAGGGACTGTGGCGCCTGCGCGACCCCGCGCGTCCCGACGCCATGGAAGTGCTCGGTGCTGACGACGGACTCGCGAACGAGGTGATCCGGTGCCTGCTGGAGGACCGCGAGCAGAACATCTGGATCGGCACCGACTACGGCCTGTATCGACTGAGCCGGAACAAGATCACGCCCGTGCAGCGGCTTGGCGTGGTCCGTGCCGTGCAGGGCGATGCCTCGGGTGTCTGGGTGGCGACGAGCACCGGCCTGATCCGCTTCGAGGGCGACAGCCAGCGCACCTTCGGGCTGGCGGGTGAGCTGCCCAGCCCCTTCGTCTCCGCGCTCTGGCAGGACGAAGAGGATGGGGCGCTGTGGATTGCGACCGACCGCGGCATTGCCGTGCGCCGGCGCGGCCGGTTCGAGCGTGTCGTGCTGGATGGCATCGACCCGTTGAATCGCATCTATTCGATGACCCGCGACCGCGAGGGCCGGCTGTGGCTGGCCGACTACAATCGCGGCCTGTTCCGGTCGCGAGGCACGGTGCTGGAGCCGGTGGATGTGCCGGGCGTGCTGGATCACCGCGCGGTGCTGTCGGTGCATCGCGATCCCGACGTGCGGATGTGGGTGGCGCTGGCTGACGGCCGGCTCGGGTTCGTCACCGACGAGCAGGGGCAGTATCGATTCACCTCGCCCGTGGAAGGGCGGGTTCCCGGCGTGCGGTTGAACGGTGTGTTCCAGGATCGACCGGGCAGCCTCTGGCTGGCCACGTCAGCCGGCGCGTGGCACTACGCCGACGGGCGCATCACGACCATAGATGAGGTGAACGGACTGCCCAGTGCCCAGATGACCGGTGGCACCGTAGACCGCACCGGGGCGGTCTGGCTCGGCACGGGAGCCGGTGTCGTCCGGCTCGATCGCGAGGTCATCGCACGGCTCGAGCGGGAACCGCGCGCGCAGGTGACCTACGGATACTGGGACGCGTACGACGGCGCGGCCGGCAGCCCGCTCTGGTTCGGTACGCCGTCGGTGACGCGCGACCCTGGCGGACGCATCTGGTTCGTGTCGGCCAACGGCCTCTCGGTGGCCGACCCCGAGCAGTTGCGCGGGGCGACGCGCCTGCCGCCGGTCGTCATCCAGTCGGTGTCCGTCGGATCGAAGCGGATGAACCCGGAGGACGACCTGGTGCTGCCTCCGCGCAGTTCGCCGGTCGAGATCGACTACGGCACGATCATGCTCTCGGCGGCGCACAAGGTGCGCTTCCGCTACCGGCTGGAGAACCTCGAACAGGAGTGGACCGACGCGGGCACCCGCCGCCAGGCGCTCTTCACGAACCTTCCGCCAGGGGAGTATCACTTCCGGGTGATGGGGATGGCCACCGACGGGTCCTCGAGCGAGTCGACGGCGACGCTGCGCTTCACGGTGCAGCCGGCGTTCACCCAGACGCCGTGGTTCATCGCCGGCCTGGGCGTCCTTGTCACCCTGACACTCTGGTCCGCCTGGCGGGTGCGGCTGCGCTACGTGCAGCGGCAGTTCGCGCTCGTGATCAACGAGCGGATCCGCATGAGCCGCGAGATCCACGACACGCTGCTCCAGAGCCTGATTGGTGTCGCCCTCCAGCTCGACGTGCTCGGCTCCTCGGACGAGGCCTCGGACGAGACTCGCGCCACGCTCACGCGGGTGCGCCGGGAACTCGAGGAGGACATCCGCGAGACGCGGCAGTCGATCTGGAGCCTCCGGTCACCGAAGCTGGAGCAGTCCGACCTCGCATCAATCGTGCGCGATGCCGGGCGCCGGATCACCGCCGGTGCGCCCGTGACCGTGCGCGTGGCGGTTGAGGGTTCCCCGCGGCGGCTGCGGCTCGACGTCGAGCAGCAGATCCTCCGCATCGCCGAGCAGGCGCTCGTGAACGCGGTGCGGCACGGCTCGGCGAGCGAGGTCGACGTGCAGCTGCGATTCGGTCCGTCCGAGGTGGTGCTCACCGTCGCCGACAACGGCCGCGGGTTCGACCAGAGTCGCATTCCGGGCGAGTCGAACTTCCACTACGGGCTGGTGAGCATGCGCGAGCGGGCCGAGGAGATCGGCGGGCGGTTCAGCCTGCGCACGGAACCGGGGCGTGGCACCGCCGTCGAGGCCGCCGTCCCCGTCTGAGCCCAAGGAGCCCTGGAACCATCATGACCGCATCGCCCATCCGCGTCCTGTGCGTCGACGACCATCGGCTCGTGCTCGAGGGGCTGACGCTCATCATCTCGCGCAATGCCGACATGCAGGTCGTGGGGACGGCCGTCACCGGAGACGAGGCGGTGTCCTTGTTCCGGCACCACAAGCCTGACGTCACCCTGATGGACCTCCAGCTACCGGTCGTCAGCGGTCTCGACGCCATTCGCGCGATCCGCAAGGAACAGCCGGATGCGCGCATCATCGTCCTGACGACGTATCACGGCGACGAGGACATCTTCAGGGCGCTCCAGGCCGGCGCGGCAACCTACCTGCTGAAGGACATGATTGCGGACGACCTGATCCGTACCATCCGCGAGGTGCACGAAGGGCGGCCGTCGCTCGACCGCGACCTGCAGACACGCCTCAACGAGCGTGCGACGCGCCCGGCGCTCACGCCGCGGGAGGTGCAGGTCACCGAGCTCATCTCGCAGGGCATGCGGAACAAGGAGATCGCGTATGCGCTCGGCATCAGCGAGGAGACGGTGCAGGTGCACGTGAAGAACCTGCTGGCCAAGCTGGGCGTGAACGACCGCACGGCGGCGGTGAAGGTGGCGCTGCAGCGCGGCATCATCCACTTCGTGCTGTGAACGGTGCGGCGCCCGCGTCAGGGGCGCAGCGTGTCGAGCCGAGCCCGGATGCGCGCGGCCAGCGCGTCGGCCCCCAGCGCCGTTGCACGCTCGAGGGCGGCGCGCGCCGTCGCGATGGCGTCGGTCGTGCGGCCGGCGGCGGCGTACGCCACCGAGAGGGTGTCGAGCACGGTCGGACTCTGGCCGCCGGTCTGCACCCGGGCACGCTCGGCCAGGTCCACCGCCTCGTCAGGCCGCTTCTCGCCCTCCACGGTCGCGAGCATCCACGCCAGATCCACCAGGGCAGGTGCATAGCCGGGCCGCACATCCAGGGCACGCCGATACGTGGCGATGGCACGGCCGACACTGCCGGTCGTCGCGAGTGCCGCCCCCAGGCTGGCGAGCGTGGCCGGGTCGTCGGGCGCGAGCGTGAGCGAGCGCTGGTAGTGAGCGATGGCGGCAGCGAAGCGTCCGAGCGCCGCTTCCGCCCGTCCCGCGTTGTAGTGGGTCTCAGCATCCGAGCCGTTCAGCGCCAGTGCCCGCCCGTAGAACTCGAGCGCCTCACTTGGGCGCCCCTGCAGGTGGCTGATCGCGCCGAGGTTGGCGTAGGCCTCGGCCAGGTCGGGCTTGAGGCGTGCGGCCGCCTGCAGCTCGCTACGCGCCTCATCGAACTGCTGTTCCCTGAGCAGCGCCGTGCCCAGGTCGAAACGGGCACCGGCAGACTCCGGCGCGAGCCGCGCCGCGGTCCGGAGGTGCGCCAGCGCATCGGCGGACCGTCCCGCTTCCGCATAGCAGAACGCCAGGTCGGCGTGGGCGCGCGGGTCGTCAGGGTTGGCCTCGAGCACCTTCTCGGCGCCGGCAATGTCCTCGCGCAACATCTTCGGCGCGTAGTCGGCGTCGAGCACGTGCCGCTCGTCGGGCGTGCCAGTGGCGACCTGCAGCCAGAGATCGCCCATCTCGGCGCTCGCACTCTGCCCGAACGTCACCCGCCGTGGCGGCGAGAACGGGTTCCGCGGGTTGCCTGCGGAGTTGTCGAACGTGTACTCGACGGCGATGGTCGTGCCTTTCGGCAGCGCCAGGGGGACCGCCAGCGTGTACACGTCCTGCCACCGCGGGTTCCAGTTCGAGATGGCGATCAGCGGCACGCTCCCGCCGTCGGGCCGGGTGGCCGTGGCGCGCATCGATCGAGCGAGGCTGTGCGCGTGGGGCTGCAGGGCCAGCACCCGGACATCCACCGGCAGCGTGTAGCGATCGCTCGCACGGTGTGCGGCGGCGCCAGGGGGGATGTCCAGGTCCTGCCGGCCGATCCTGATCATGTACGGGGCCAGCCGCGCTTCACGGTCGGTGAAGTAGAGCCCGATCGACGGCTGCACCGCCTCCACCTTGCCGGTCGGCGTGAGGTGCAGTTCGACGACCAGGTCCGACCCGGCGTCGATGCGCCACGGCGCCTCGTCGGTCACACGTGGCGATTGCCCAGGTGTCCAGCCGAGAAAGTGCCCGTCCGGAAACCGCGCGTTCCTGCCGCCTGCCCCCTCGTACCCATCCGAGGGATCCTGTTCGTCGAGCCAGCGTGACGACCGGGTCGTATCGATCTTGATGTTCGCGTGATGGATCGCCTGCGTGGCACCGGGGTCGAAGGCAATGGCCCGCACGAGGCGTCTTTCGGTGACGCCGCTCGGGATCACGAACGTGTGCACCTGATCCGGCCCGCTGCTGTCGAGCGCATAGGCGCGCGGCAGGCGGATCACGTGGTCGGGGGTACCGAGTGTCCAGCCGTCAGAGAATGCCGGCGGCGTGGGCCGTACGGCGGTATCGCCCTCCGGTGCCCCGGCCTCGGCCCAGCGGCCCAGCAGCGCCACCTCTTCATCGTCGAGGCGACGTGCGCCGGCAAAGGTGCCTGAACCCGGATCGGGCTGCCAGGGTGGCATCACGCGATCGTGCGTGACGCGCGCGATGAGTTGTGCGCGACGGCGGGCGTCCTGGTAGGTGATGAGCGGAAAGGGCGTCGGTTGTCCAGGCCTGTGGCAGGTCGTGCAGGAGCGGTAGAGGAGCGGCGCGATGTCGCGCGTGAACGTGGGTGTTCCCGGCGCAGCCCCGCCTGCGACAGCCGGCTGGCTGCCGAGGCTGAGGGCTGCGGCCAGGAACCACCTCAACACATCAGAACTTCCACTGCGCGGACAGGCGGATGAGCCTGGGCTGCAGGATCTGCTGCGGGCGATCCAGCGTGGCCCCGAACGCCTGG
>JBFWPN010000010.1:0-228530 GCA_050249955.1 Vicinamibacterales bacterium | reverse complement strand
AGGGAGCAGAAGCTGTGGAACCGGTGAACCTTCCGCGCGTCGCCACGGTGTGGCTGGGTGGCTGCTCGGGCTGCCACATGTCACTGCTCGACATGGACGAACGGCTGCTGGACCTGGCCGGCCGCATGGAGCTGGTCTACAGCCCGCTCATGGACATCAAGCAGTTCCCCGAGGGCGTGGACATCACCCTTGTGGAAGGCGCGGTCGCAAACGAGGACAACGCGCGCATGCTCCGTCTCGTACGCGAGCGCACCGGCATCCTCGTCGCCTTCGGCGACTGCGCGGTGGCCGGCAACGTGACGGCGCTTCGCAACCCCGCCGGAGCGACCCTGGCGGTGTTGCAACGCTCCTACGGCACCGACGCTGCGCGCATGCCGGGCCTGCCTGCGCCGCAGGCCGAGGTGCCCCCGCTCGAACCGCGCGTCACCAACCTGCGCGCCCTGGTGCCGGTCGATTACTACCTCCCCGGCTGCCCACCATCGGCCGACCTCATCTTCTTCGTGCTCAGCGAACTGGTGGCCGGGCGCACGCTGGACCTGCAGAGCCGCGCGAAACTCGGTTGAAGGACACGGGCATGAGCCAGACGATCACCATCGAACCGGTCTCCCGCGTGGAGGGCCACGCCAAGATCACCATCCAGCTCGACGATGCCGGCCAGGTCCGCGACGCGCGGTTCCACGTGCTCGAGTTCCGAGGGTTCGAACGGTTCTGCGAGGGGCGGCACTTCCAGGAGATGCCGGCCATCACGTCGCGCATCTGCGGCATCTGCCCCGTGAGCCACATGCTGGCATCGGCCGATGCCGGTGACCGGCTGCTCGCCGTGGAGATTCCCGACACGGCGCTGCTGCTCCGCCGCGTGGTGAACCTCGCCCAGATCGTCCAGTCGCATGCGCTGAGCTTCTTCTACCTGTCGTCGCCCGACCTGCTGCTCGGCTACGACGCCGACCCGGCCATTCGCAACATCCTCGGGGTTGCGGCGGCCCACCCCGAACTGGCACACCGTGGCATCAGGCTGCGGCAGTTCGGGCAGTCGGTCATCGAGGCCATTGCCGGCAAGCGCATTCACGCGTCGTGGGCCGTTGCCGGCGGCGTGAACGCCCCGCTGGCCAGCGCCGCGCGCGACCGGATTCTGGCCGGCCTGCCCGAGGCGCTCGACACGGCACGGGCCACGCTCGAGTGGTTCCAGCGCTCGCTCGACAGCCATGCCGAGGAGGCGCGGACCTTCGGCCACTTCCCGACGCTGTTCATGGGCATGGTGACGCCCGACGGATCGCTCGACACCTACGGCGGCCGCCTGCGCATCATGGACGCGGCCGGTACCATCGTGGCGGATCAGCTCGACGCCAAGGCCGCCCGCGCGCTCCTGGACGAGGAGGTCCACAACTGGACCTACCTGAAGTCGCCCTACTACAAGCCGCTCGGGCCGGAAGCCGGGGCCTACCGGGTGGGGCCGCTCGCACGGCTGAACGTGGCCGACCGTTGCGGGACGCCACTCGCCGACGCCGCGCTCGCACATTTCCGCACGCTGGCCGCCGGTCCCGTGCTCGGGTCCTTCCACTACCACTACGCACGCCTGATCGAGATCCTCTTCGGTCTCGAGCGCATCGGTGAGCTGCTGCAGGACGGCGACGCGCTGGGCACCGACGTGCTCGCCCGCGCCAGCCGCAACCGCCTGCACGGCGTAGGCATGTCGGAGGCGCCGCGCGGCACCCTCTTCCACGACTACACCGTGGACCACGACGGCGTCCTCACCGCGGTCGACCTCCTCATCGCCACGGGCCAGAACAACCTGGCCATGAACCGGGCCGTCACGCAGATCGCGCGGGCCTACGTCGCCCACGACCGGCTCTCGGAGGGGTTCCTCAACAGGGTGGAGGCAGGCATCCGCGCCTTCGACCCCTGCTTGAGCTGCTCCACCCACGCCGCCGGCACCATGCCGCTCGTCGTCGAACTGCGCGCGGCCGACGGCACGCGGCTCGACACCCTGGCACGCACATGACCCCGCTGGTCGTCGGCATCGGCAACCCGCTGCGGGGCGACGATGGCGTCGGCTACGTGGTAGCGGGACGCATTGCGGAGCACAGGCCCGATATCGAGGTGGTGATGACACACCAGCTGGTACCGGAGCTGGTGGCCTCCATCACGGCGGCGAGGCTGGTCGTCTTCGTCGATGCCGCCGCGGGCGGCACGCCGGGCGACGTCCGCTGTGCCGGCGTCCATGCCGGGCGGTCCGCCGGCGGCAGTGGACACCGGCTGACGCCCGCCACCCTCATGGCGCTTGCGCTCGAGACCACGGGCGCCGCTCCACAGGCCTGGCTGGTCACCATCCACGCCTCGTCGTTCGACATCGGCAACCCGCTGTCGCACGCCGTTGAACAAGCACTTCCCACGGCGATCGACACGGTGCTGTCGCTGCTCCCGGAGTGATGGGCTGACGCTCGGCCTGCGCGGCCCCGTGCTATGTTCGTCTGCGGAGTCGCAGCAGGAGCATGGCCATGACACATTCCACGCGCGCGGCGCTCGCGGCCTTCGCGGTCGCCGCCCTCACCGTCCTTCCCGTCACTGCCCAGTGGCAGCCCGTCGACCGGCTCGACCCGGAGACGGTCTACCGCATCAAGGAGGAGGGCCTCCAGCGCTCGAAGGTGATGGAGCTGGCGAGCTACCTGACCGACGTCTACGGTCCTCGGCTCGCGGGATCGCCCGAGTACACGGCCGGGGCCGACTGGGCACGGACGACGATGACCGACTGGGGCCTCACCAACGTGCACACCGAGGCCTTCCCGTTCGGTCGCGGCTGGCAGAACCGGAAGATGTTCGCGCAGGCGGTGGCGCCCGTGAACTACCCGCTCATCGCCTATCCGAAAGCCTGGACGCCCGGCACGCGCGGGCTCGTCAGCGGTGAGGCGGTGCTGGTCACCATCGACTCGGAATCCGACTTCGCCACCTGGAAGGGCAAGCTCAAGGGCAGGTTCGTGCTCGCCCAGCGTGCGCGCGACATCCAGCCGCGCTTCGCGCCGCAGGCCAGCCGTCACACGGAGTCGGAGCTGGAGGCACTCACCCGCATGCCACAGCGGCGAGGCGCTCCGGCGGGCGGTCCGCCGCCCGGCGGCCAGGCGACGCGCAACCTTCAGGCCGCCACGATGAAGTTCTGGCTCGACGAAGGCGTCCTGGCCGTGCTCGAGCCGAGCCGCGGCGACGGCGGCGGCACGCTCTTCGTGCAGAGCGGGGGTTCCCGCAACGCGTCGGATCCGCCGGTGCCGGCGCAGGTGGTGCTCGCCACCGAACACTACAACCGCATCGTCCGCACGCTGGAGAAGAAGATCCCGGTCACGCTCCAGATGGACATCGACAACCAGTTCCTGGACGGCAGCACCGACAGCTTCAACGTGATCGCGGAGATACCGGGAACCGACAAGGCGGATGAAGTGGTGATGCTCGGCGGGCACTTCGACTCGTGGCACACAGGCACGAGCGCCACGGACAACGCGGCCGGCTCGGTGGTGATGATGGAGGCGATGCGTATCCTCAAGACCGCCGGGATCCCCCTTCGCCGGACCGTGCGGCTTGCACTCTGGGGCGCCGAGGAGCAGGGGCTCATCGGTTCGCGCGCCTACGTGCGCGAGCACTTCGGCGATCCGGCCACCATGCAGCTGAAGCCGGAGCACGCGAAGCTCTCCGGCTACTTCAACGTGGACAACGGCACGGGCCAGATCCGCGGCGTCTACCAGCAGGGAAACGAGGCGATCGGGCCGATCTTCACGTCGTGGATGGAACCGTTCCGCAACATGGGCATGACCACGGTGACCATCCGGAACACGGGCGGCACGGATCACCAGGCGTTCGATGCGGTCGGTCTCCCCGGCTTCCAGTTCATCCAGGACGACCTGGAGTACGACACCCGGACGCACCACTCGAACATGGACGTCTACGAGCGGCTGCAGCCGCAGGACCTGATGCAGAACGCGGTGATCGTCGCCTCGTTCGTGGCGCAGGCGGCCAATCGCGATCAGCTGCTGCCGCGGAAGCCACTGCCGAAGGCGCCGGCCAGGCGGTCGACCGCCCAGCAGTAGGCTCGCGTCAGCCCTTGACGATGTAGTGCTTCTTCGCCAGGAGGGTGCGCAGCCGCTCGCGGTGCTCCCCCTGCAGTTCCACGGTGCCGTCCTTGACGGCACCGCCCGTCCCGCACGCTCGTTTCAGTTCGGCACACAGATCCCGCAGGAACGGCTCGTTGGCCGGCAGGCCGTCGACCACGGTCACGGTCTTGCCGCCGCGTCCGGACTTCTCCATCCGGAGCCTGGCGGTCATCCTCGACGGGAGCGCCGCCGGGGCGGACGCCTGGCGGCTGCACACGCAGCGGTCGGCGGGCCAACCGCAGGTGGGACACGTGTCGCCGCCGGTCGAGTACACGAGGCGCGCGTTCAACCGGTCGGTCATGCCCGCGCCCCGAGGTCGACGTGGCGCACCTCGCGGTAGGCGCGCGTCAGCTCGCCACGCATGTCGGGGTGGGCGATCGAGATGAGCCGCTCCGCCCGCTCTCGCAGGCTGCGGCCGAACAGGTTGACGGCGCCGTACTCGGTGGCCACCCAGTGCACGTGCCCACGCGTGGTGACCACGCCCGCTCCCGGCTTCAGGGCCGGGACGATGCGGGAGACGGTGCCGCGGGCGGCGGTCGCGGGAAGTGCAATCACCGGCACACCGTCGCGCGAGAGCGCCGCGCCGCGGATGAAGTCCATCTGGCCGCCAATGCCCGAGTAGATCCGGTGCCCGATCGAGTCGGCGCAGACCTGCCCTGAGATGTCGACCTCGAGCGCGGAGTTGATCGCCACCACCCGGTCGTTGCGGCGGATGATGGCGGTGTCGTTCGTGCGGTCGCACGGGTGGAACTCGACGAACGGGTTGTCGTGCACGAAGTCGAAGAGCGCCCGTGAGCCGTTCACGAAGCTCGTGACCGTACGTCCCTTGTGCACGTTCTTGAGCCGGTTGGTCACGGCGCCGCTCTTGATCAGGGCCATGACGCCGTCCGAGAACATCTCGGTGTGAACGCCCAGGTCCTCCTTGCCCCCGAGGCGGCGGAGCACCGCGTCGGGAATGGCGCCGATGCCCATCTGCAGCGTGGCGCCGTTCGGCACCAGTTCGGCCACGTGGGCACCGATCTGATCCTCGGTCGCGTTCGGCTCGGCCGGATCGTGGGCGTGCAGCGCGTGGTCGGTATGGATGAAGGCCGCAAGCCGATCGAAGGGCACGAGCGTATTGCCGTGCGTCCGCGGCATCTCTTCGTTGATCTCGGCCACCACCAGCCTCGCCGCCCTGGAGGCGGCGAGCGCCGCATCGACCGACGTGCCGAGCGTGCAGTAGCCATGCCGGTCAGGCGGCGACAGCTGCAGCAGCGCCACGTCGAGCGGGATGAGGCCCGACTCGAAGAGCGACGGAATGTCCGACAGGAAGACGGGCATGAAATCCGCCCGCCCCTCGTCTACCGCAGTCCGCAGCGGCGGCCCCGTGAACAGCGACACCGAGAAGAACCGCCCCTCCTGCCCCGCCTCGGCAAACGGCGCCGGGCCGGCGGTGTGCAGGTGGTAGATCGTGACGTTCTCGAGATCCGTCCGTCGCGCCAGCGCGTCGATGAGGTGCGTGGGTGTGGCCGCCGCGCCGTGGATGAAGATGCGCATGCCGCTCGTCACGCACGCGACCGCCTCGTCTGCGCTGCGGGCCTGGTGGGTCCAGTCGGCCGTCATGCGTCCAGTGTACCAGCGTGCCCGCGCCCGGGCGCGCCGCCGTTCACGCGTCCAGCTGCCGCACGGGACGGACCTCCACGCTGCCCTCGCGCGCCGGGGGGATCTTGGCCGCCAGTTCGAGCGCCTCGTCGAGATTCGCGGCGTCGATCAGGTAGAACCCGGCGAGCTGCTCCTTCGTTTCCGCGAACGGGCCGTCGGTCATCACGGCACGACCGCCGCGCACGCGCACGGTTGTCGCCGTCTCGATCGGCTGCAGCGCTTCGGCCGCCAGCAGCACGCCGCGCTCGCGCATGCCGGTGCCGCAGGCCATGCACTCGCTGTCGTCGACGGCCCGCAGTTTCGCGGCTTCCAGGTAGACAAGGCAGAGGTACTTCATGATTGGGAAATTGGTGAATGGGTGAATGGGTGAACGGCTGGCATCACCGGAGTTCCGCCAGTCGTCGGGTCAGGAAGCGTCGTTCGGGCTCCTGTCGCGTGAGCGCCAGCGCGCGTGCGTACGACGCGCGTGCCTCGTCGGTCCGGCCGAGCCGGCGGCACAGGTCTGCGTGCGCCGCATGGAGCAACCGGTAATCCTTGAGCTCTCCCCGATCGCGCATGCCCTCGATCAGCGCCAGACCGGCGGCCGGGCCGTCGCGCATGGCCACGGCCACCGCCCTGTTCAGGAACACCACGGGCGACGGCTCCACCCGGAGCAGCACGTCGTAGAGCCCGACCACTTCGGCCCAGTCGGTCTCATCGGCTGTCCGCGCGTGGGCGTGCAGTGCGGCAATGGCCGCCTGCAGCGTATAGGGTCCGATGCGCCGCGACGCCAGGGCCCGTTCGACCAGCCCGACCCCTTCGGCAATCTGCTGCTGGTCCCACAGGGTCCGGTCCTGCTCGTCCAGCAGCACCAGGTCGCCGTCGGGATTCGTCCGGGCAGCCCGCCTCGACTCGTGCAGCAGCATCAGCGCGAGCAGCCCCATGGCCTCAGGCTCCGGCAGCAGTTCCACCAGCAGGCGGCCCAGCCGGATCGCCTCGGTTGCGAGGTCGTGGCGCACCACGCTCGCACCGGATGATGCCGCGTAGCCTTCGTTGAAGACGAGATAGACGACCCGCAGCACCGCATCCAGGCGGGCCGGCAGTTCGGTGCGTCCCGGCACCTGGTACGGAATCTTCGCGGTCCGGATCTTCCCCTTCGCGCGCACGATCCGCTGGGCCAGGGTCGGTGCCGGGGTCAGGAACGCCCTGGCGATCTCTTCCGTGGTCAGCCCGCACACCTCGCGAAGCGTCAAGGCAATCTGTGCGTCCTCGGACAGCGCGGGATGGCAGCAGGTGAAGATCAGGCGGAGCTGGTCGTCCTCCACGGCCTCCACGTCGGCCCACGCCAGCGGATCGGTAGAGGCCAGTTCGGCCGGATCGCCGACGGAGTCCAGCGGGTCGAACCGCTTCTGCCGCCGCATGCCGTCGATCGCCTTGAAGCGGCCGGTCGACACGAGCCAGGCGCGGGGGTTGGACGGCACCCCCTCGCGGGGCCATTGCTCGAGTGCGGCGCGCACCGCGTCGTGAAGCGCCTCCTCGGCACGGTCGAAGTCGCCCAGCAACCGGATCAGGGTGGCCAGCACGCGGCGCGACTCGGCCTGGTAGATGGCCGCGATCTGCGCGGAGATCTCAGGGGCTGTCACGACGACCGCCATCGCCCCTGGACGCTGGGATGTCCGTGGCATCGTCTGCCGCCGTGGCGCATCTGCAGGATCGTATCGTTCCTCAGGAGGTGGTCGAACGGTCAGGGTCTGAATCGACAGGCTCGAAGCCCCGGCACGTGAGCACCGGGAGCATCGGGTACTTCGGGAAGCGGGGGTCCACCTGCGAGCGACCGCAGAGCTGGTACAGCCGACTGCGGGACGAGGGCACCACGCGGTTCCAGCGGCACCGGGCGCACAGCCCTGGCGGGGTCGCCGGGACCGATTCAGCCGGCATCGTCTTCCGTGCTCAACGCGGCAGGTGCACCGACATCAGCACGAGCGTCCCGTCGATCTGCGTGAACCAGTGCGGGGTCTTCTCGGGCACCATCACCCAGTCGCCGGCGGTGATGCGGCGCGGCGTCCCGCCGTCGATCCCGCTGCCGCTCGCATTGGCCGCGTTGGTGCGCCGTTCGTTCTGCAGCGTTCCGCCCGTGACCACCGTGCCGGCGCCCTCGATCACGTAGAACATCTCGGCGTCCTTGTCGTGCGTCGACGCCGGGGCCGGCACGCTGCCGACGCGGTACTCCAGATTGGCGTTGAACGGGGCCAGCGACACGATCGGCTGCACGAAGTTCGCCTGATCCGGCTTGCGCTCCGCCTTCGCCTTCGCAATCAGCGCCTTCACGTCCGCAGACGAGGCGAAGAGCTTTGGGGCGGGCGGCGACTGCGCCTCGAGCCCGATCCCCGCCGTCAACATTGCACCTGCCAGCGCGCTTGCCATCATCACTCGTCGCGTACGCATGAGTTCCTCCCCAGGCACGCTCGCATTGTACCCGAGCGCTCACCGGCCTCCGGGGGGAGTGAGGCCGCGAGGACACGACGGGTGATTCCGGCCGGCGTGCACCGCACGACGTGTCATGATGGTCGGATGTCTGCAACACCAGCGCCCGTCACCTTCGCTTCCCTTGGCCTCGCTCCCTCCCTCGTCGACGCCGTTGGCGCGCTCGGCTACGAAGAGCCCACGCCGGTCCAGCGTGAGACCATCCCGCCGCTGCTCGAGGGACGCGACCTGCTCGGCCAGGCCGCGACCGGCACGGGCAAGACGGCGGCCTTCGCCCTGCCGATGCTCCACCGCCTGATGACCGACCGGCCTGCGCCGCGCCAGACCTGCGGTGTGGTGCTCGTGCCGACGCGCGAACTCGCCATGCAGGTGGCCGAGGCCCTGCACAAGTACGCCCGCGGCAGCGGCATCACGGTGCTGCCGCTCTACGGTGGTGCCCCGATGCACCAGCAGATTCGGGCGCTCGAACGTGGCGCGCACGTGGTCGTGGCCACGCCGGGCCGGGCGCTGGATCACCTGCGCCGCGGCACGCTGAAGCTCGATGCCGTGCGCTTCCTGGTGCTCGACGAAGCCGACGAGATGCTCGACATGGGCTTCGCCGAGGACCTCGACCAGATCCTGCAGGAGACCCCGGAGACGCGGCAGACGGCGCTCTTCTCCGCCACGATGCCGGCGCGCATCCTCTCGATCGCCGACAGGCATCTGCGCAATGCGGCCCGCATCACCATTGCGCGCGAGAAGCCGGCGGCCGGCGCCCTCCCGCGCATCCGCCAGGTGGCCTTCATCGTCGCGCGGGCTCACAAGTCGGCGGCCCTCACCCGGATTCTCGACATGGAGGATCCGGCGGCCACCCTCGTCTTCTGCCGCACGCGGCTGGAGGTGGACGAACTGGTGGAGCGGATCGCGGCGCATGGCCAGCGGGTGGAGGCGCTGCACGGCGGGATGACGCAGAAGCAGCGCGACAAGGTGATGGGCCTGTTCCGCCAGCAGAAGGCCGACCTGCTCGTCGCGACCGACGTGGCGGCGCGGGGGCTCGACATCGAACACCTGACGCACGTGGTCAACTACGACGTGCCGGCGTCCGCTGAGGTGTACCTGCACCGGATTGGCAGGACCGGCCGCGCAGGGCGTGGCGGCGTCGCGATTACTCTGGCGGAGCCGCGCGAGCACCGGCTCCTGCGGGTGATCGAGCAGTTCACCAAGGCACGCATCGAGGTCTCCACGGTGCCGACCGTGGCCGACCTGCGGGCGCGCCGGCTCGACCTCACGCGCGCCGCGCTGCGCGAGCGGCTCCTGGCCGGTGGTTTCGACGGCGTGCGGGTCGTGATCGAATCCCTCAGCCAGGAGTTCGACATCGTCGACATCGCATCGGCGGCGGTGCAGATGGCGCACGACGAGGCTGGAGGAGAGGCCGACGACCGAGAGATTCCGGCGATCGACATGAGCAGGAAGCCGGCTCCGGCGCCCCGACCGGGCATGGCGGCGCGGCCGCGCGGGAAGGGTGCACCGGCCGACGAGCCGCGGCTCGTGCGTCCGCACCGCCGCGCGGAGGGTGACGGCCGGATCATCCGGCTGTTCGTGGGGGCCGGGCGGCACTCGGGGATCAGGCCTGGCGACCTCGTGGGGGCGATCACGGGCGAGGCCGGCATCGACTCGTCGGCGCTCGGCACCATCGAGATTGGCGACAAGTTCTCGCTGGTGGAGGTGCCCGAGGCGATGGCCGACGACATCATCACCGCCATGCGTGCGGCGACCATTCGCGGCCGGAAAGTGCAGTTCCGGCGCGAACGGTTCTGACGGCAGGTCAGCCGCGGAGCTTGGCGAAGGCGGCGGCCATCGACGTGGATGGCGCCGCGGCCTTCGGCGGCTCCTGCGGACGCGCCTGCGGACGCTGGGGACCGCGCGGTCCACGGTCGCGGGCCGCCGCAGACGGCCCCTGAGCGCCTGAGGGCACCGGTTCCTGGAGCTTCATGGTGAGCCCGATGCGCTTGCGCTTCAGGTCCACCTCGAGCACCTTCACCTTCACGATCTGGCCTGCCTTGACCACCTCGCGCGGGTCCTTCACGAAGCGATCGGCGAGCTGCGACACGTGCACGAGCCCGTCCTGGTGCACGCCGATGTCGACGAACGCGCCGAAGTTCGCGACGTTGGTGACCACGCCCTCGAGCAGCATCCCGGGCTGCAGGTCGGCCAGCTGCTCCACACCGTCCTTGAACGACGCGGTCCTGAACTCCGGTCGAGGATCCCGCCCCGGCTTCTCCAGCTCCAACAGGATGTCCTTCACCGTCGGCACGCCGAACTGGCTGTCGGCGAAGTCCTCGGGCTTCAGCGTGCGGATGATGGCCCCCTTGCCGATGATCTCGCCCACGCCCACGCCAGTGCGGGCGAGGATGCGTTCGACCACCGGGTACGCCTCGGGGTGCACCGCCGACGCGTCGAGCGGGTTGTCTCCGTTCGTGATACGGAGGAAGCCGGCGGCCTGCTGGAACGTGCGGTCGCCCACGCGGGGCACCTTCAGGATCTGGCGCCGGTTGCGGAAGGGGCCGTTCTCGTCGCGGAACGCCACGATGTTCTTCGCGATCGACTCCGACAGGCCGGAGATCCGCGCCAGCAGCGGGACGGAGGCCGTGTTCACGTCGGCACCGACGGCGTTCACGCAGTCCTCGACCACTGCATCGAGCTTGCGTGCGAGCAGCAGCTGGCTCACGTCGTGCTGGTACTGCCCGACCCCGATGGCCTTCGGCTCGATGCGCACCAGTTCGGCCAGGGGATCCTGCAGGCGGCGCGCAATGGACACGGCCCCGCGCAGCGACACGTCGAGGTCCGGGAACTCCTTCGCCGCCAGTTCCGAGGCGGAGTACACCGAGGCGCCAGCTTCGGAGACCACGATCTTCGTCAGCCCCAGTTCGGGGTGCCGCTTCATCAGGTCGGCGGCCAGCCTGTCGGTCTCGCGGGACGCGGTGCCGTTGCCGATGGAGACGAGCTGTACCGCGTGCCGGGCGCAGAGCGAAGCCAGGGTGCGCAGCGACCCTTCCCAGTCCTGGCGCGGCTCGTGGGGGTAGATGGTCGAGGTCTCGAGCAGGCGGCCCGTGCCGTCCACCACCGCCACCTTCACGCCGGTCCGTATGCCGGGGTCCAGCCCCATGGTGACCCGCTGGCCCGCCGGTGCGGCCAGCAGCAGGTCGTGCAGGTTGGTGCCGAACACCCTGATGGCTTCGGCCTCGGCCTGCTCGCGCAGGCGGTTCTCGACCTCGAGTTCCAGGTGCACCGCCATCTTGAACTTCCAGGTCCACCGCACCGTCTCGCGCAGCCACCCGTCGGCAGGCCGGCCCTTCTCCTCGATGCCGACGCGCGCGGCGATGCGCCGCTCGGGCTCGGTGGGACCGGCCTGGCCGTCAGGTTCCGGCAGCACGACGGACAGCCGCAGCACGTCTTCCTTCCGGCCGCGGAAGAGCGCGAGCGCACGGTGGGACGGGACGTTGCGGAGCGGCTCGCTCGCGTTGAAGTAGTCGGAGAACTTGCTGCCGGCCTCCTCCTTGCCCTCGATCACCTTCGACACCCACTCGCCACGTTCCCACAGGAGCGTGCGGAGCCCGCCCACCAGTTCCGCATCCTCGGCGAAGGTCTCGACCAGGATCCAGCGCGCGCCCTCCAGCGCGGCGTTCACGTCCGCGACCCCCTTCTCGGCGTCGACGTACGGCACGGCCTCGACCTCCGGGACACGGGTCGGATCCTGCAGCAGCGCGAGCGCCAGCGGCTCGAGCCCAGCCTCGCGCGCGATCTGTGCCTTGGTCCGCCGCTTCGGCTTGTACGGCAGGTACAGGTCCTCGAGCCTCGCCTTCGTCTCGGCCTCGGCCACCTGTGCCGCGAGCTCCGGCGTCAGCTTCCCCTGCTCGTCGATGCTCTTCACGATCGCCGCGCGGCGCTCCTCGAGCTCCCGGAGGTAGGTGAGGCGCTCCTCGAGCGTGCGGAGCTGGGTGTCGTCGAGGCCGCCCGTGGCCTCCTTGCGGTAGCGGGCGATGAAGGGCACCGTCGCCTTGTCGTCGAGCAGCGCGACGGCGGCGGTGACCTGGGGCACACGTACGTTGAGTTCGAATGCGAGACGTTCTTCGATCGATTTCATGGGCAGGGGGAGATGGTTCCGGGCAGCAGCGGTGACGTACAGGACGCGCGGCACGCCGCGCGTATCGGGCGGGATGATTGTAGCAGGAGGCGGGTCGGCCTAGGCGGCTTCGCTATGTGCCTGCAGGCGCTTGCGGAGTCCGTGGTTCAGGTAATGCTCCTCGAGATAGTCGACGCCGTCCACGGTGATCGACAGCTTCGAGTTGTCCTCGCGCAGGACGAAGTTCTTCTTCGTCAGGTACCAGATCGTGAACTCGAGGTGCTCACGCGGCTGGCCGGTCAGCTGCTCGAGGTCGAGCACGAAAATCCCGCTACGCGACGGCTCGGTACGGCGCCGGTCGTACAGCACCTCCAGCACGGTGAGCCGGACCAGCTGCTCCACCTCGATCGGGTTGTCGGCCCGTTCGGGGGCACTGACCGGATGCCACCGCACCTGGCGGGCCTCGTTGTAGCCGAGGTCGTACTGCGCGCGCCGCGCCGGGTCGGCCAGCACCTCGTAGGCCTGAACCAGGTCGCGGAACCGGACAGGGTCGCCAGTCTGCAGGTTGTCCGGGTGGTAGCGCTGCGCGAGCAGCCGGTAGACGCGCTGGACCGTCTCCATCTCCGCGTTGGGGCTGATCTGCAGGAGCTCGTAGTAGTCCGGGGACTCGGCAGCGGTCGGGACGCGGTTCTGCACGACTTGGATATCGGCAAACCGGACCGACCGCTGCACCCGGTGTCCACGGGGCGCGAGTGCGGCCCCATGCACGGACGTGCGAGGGTGTGGAGGGTTATCCCCGAACGTTCTGGTTGAAGAAGTCCAGCGTCCGCTGCCAGGCCAGCTTCGCCGCCGCCTCGTCGTACCGGGGCGTGGTGTCGTTGTGGAAGCCGTGGTTGGCGCCGTTGTAGATGAACAGCTGGTATTTCTTGCCGTTGGCCTTCAAGGCCGCCTCGTACGCAGGAATCCGGGCGCCGATGCCCGTGTCCTTCGTCGGGTCGGCATAGTGCAGCATCAGCGGGGCCTGGATCTTCGGCACGTCCGCATCGCCCGCGGGAGCGCCGTAGAAGGGCGCGCCGGCACTCAGGCCCGCACCCAGCCGTATGGCCAGCTGGTTCACGATGCCGCCGCCGAAGCAGAACCCGATCGCGCCGAGCTTGCCGGTCGACTCCGGGCGCCCCTTCAGCCACTCGGCCGATGCCACGAAGTCCTCGAACATCTTCGGGCCGTTCACCGTGCGGAACTTCTGCCCCCCCTCCTCGTCATTGCCCGGGTATCCGCCGACCGACGTCAGGCCGTCCGGCGCGAAGGCAATGAAGTTGTTCGTGGCGAACCGGCGCGCGACATCCTCGATGTACGGATTCAGCCCGCGGTTCTCGTGGATCACCAGCACCGCCGGGTAGCGCCCGGCAGCGGCCGGACGCGCGAGGTACCCCTTGATCGACCCGTTGCCGCTGGGGGAATTGACGGTGGCGTACTCGGCCTTGATGCGGGCGTCGTCCTTCGGCACCTGCTGCGCCCAGGCGTAATTGGGCTTCAGGCTCTCGAAGAGCGCCGCCACGGTCACGCCGCCGACCGCGAACTTGGAGGCCCGCTCGAAGAACGCCCGTCGCGTGATCTCGCCGTGCTGGTATTCGTGGAAAAGGTCGAGCAGTTCCTGCGGAAACTCCGATGCGTGCTTGCGTTCCATGCAACCTCCTGGGCGCGGCGAGTCTACCGCATTCTCACGAACTTCTGGGCGCGACGACCGGTCCCGACCTCGGCCGTGTAGACGTTGCCCTTCGAGTCGGTGGCCACGTTGTGGAGGAACACGAACTGGCCGGCGTAATGGCCGATCCGCCCGAAGGCCCCCACCTCCTGCAACCCCTTGCGGTCGTAGATGCGGACCTTGCCGTTGCCGGCATCCGCCACGTACATGAACTGCTGCTGCGGGTCGGGCGAGAACGCGATCGAGAACGCCGTCCCCAGCAGCTTCGTCTTCCGCTCCACGAAGATCTCACGCTGGAACTTGCCGTCCAGCGTGAAGACCTGCACGCGGTTGTTCCGCCGCTCCGCCACGTACACCAGCCCGTCGTCCGAGACGCGAACCCCGTGCACCAGGTTGAACTGCTGCGGACCGGGCCCCTCGTAGGCCGGTCCGTTGGGCGCGGCATCGTCGGGCACGTTTCCATACGCACCCCACATGCGCTTGAACGCCCCGGTGTCCGCGTCGAGGACGACGACCCGACGGTTCACGTAGCCATCGGCGACGAACACCTCGTTCGTCTTCGGGTACACGTAGATGTCGGCGGCGTTGTTGAAGTTCTCCCGGTCGAGGCTTCCCTTGCTCTGGCCCCGCTTGCCCACCTGCAGCAGGAACTTCCCGTCGCGCGTGAACTTCAAAATGTGGTTCTCGGTCCGTTCACGGAGCCGTGGGCCGCCAGCCGACGACAGCCAGACGTTGTTCTTGTGATCGACGAAGATGCCGTGCTCGTCCTTCGGCCACTCGTAGCCGGCCCCGTTGCCGCCCCAGCCCTGGATGTAGTGGCCGTCAGCGTCGAACTCCATCACCGGCGGCGCCTCACGGCAGCATTCGGCCTCGGGGTTCTGCGCCTTCTCGTCGCTCTCGAGCGACCAGGGCCGCTGGATGATCCAGATGTGGTCGCGCGCATCGACCGTGAGACCGGACACCTGCCCGAGAATCAGCCCCTGCGGCAGCGTCGGCCAGAACGGATCCACCTGGTAGCGCGGCGCGGAGGGTGGCTGCTGGGCGGCCATACGGGTCATGTAGCGCTCGGCGCCCGCAAGGACAAGGAACAGGCCCGCCACGGCAGGGAACCAGCGGGCGGCCAGGACTCGACGCATCATGGGCGGATACTCTACAACAGCCGTCAGCCTTCGGAATTCAGATTGCCGGTTGCGGATTGCCGATGGCCGATTTGCGGGTTCTGACTTCTGACTTCCAAGTTCTGGGTGATAACGTCTGTCCCATGAGCTCATGGCCCCTCGTTCCCTTCTGGATTGACGGCCGGCGCGCGGACGCGCACAGCACGCGCCTCGGCATCGTCACCAACCCGTCCACCGGCGAGCAGATTCGCAGCGTCCCCCTGGCGGATGCCGCGGACGTGGATGCCGCCGTGCAGAGTTCGCGCAGGGCGCTTCCCGGGTGGCGGGCCACGCCTCCGCTCCGCCGCGCACGCATCCTGGCGCGCTTCAAGGAACTGCTCGAGTCGAACCAGAAGTCGATTGCCACGCTGATCAGCGAGGAGCACGGCAAGGTGTTCCTCGACGCGATGGGGTCGGTGCAGCGGGGCATCGAAGTCGTCGAGTTCGCGACCGGTGCGCCGCACCTCCTGAAGGGATCGTTCTCCGACGCCGTGGGACGCGACGTCGACGCCTATTCCATCCTGCAGCCGGTCGGCGTCTGTGCCGGCATCACGCCATTCAACTTCCCGGCCATGGTGCCGCTCTGGATGCTGCCGGTGGCGCTCGCCTGCGGCAACACCTTCATCCTCAAGCCGTCCGAGAAGGATCCGTCGCCCTCGATCCTCATGGCCGAACTGCTCAAGGAGGCCGGCCTGCCCGACGGCGTGCTGAACGTCGTGCACGGCGACAAGGTGGCGGTCGACGCCATCCTGGCGCACCCGGGCATCGACGCCGTCTCGTTCGTCGGGTCGACCCCCATCGCGAAGTACATCTACGCCACGGCCGCAGCCGCCGGCAAGCGTGTCCAGGCGCTCGGCGGGGCCAAGAACCACGCCGTGGTCATGCCCGACGCCGACATCCCCTTCACGGCCGACGCCATCATGGGCGCCGCCTACGGATCGGCCGGCGAGCGCTGCATGGCCATCTCCGCCGTCGTCGCCGTCGGCGACGCGGGTGACCGCCTCATCGCGGAGCTCGAGACCCGCATCGCGAAGCTGAAGGTGGCCCCCAGCCTCGAGCCGGGGTCGGACATGGGCCCCGTCGTCACCGCCGAACACCGGGCCCGGATCGTGGGCTACATCGATGCAGGCGAGGCCGCGGGCGCCCGGCTCGTGGTCGACGGCCGCCCCCTGGTGGTGCCCGGGCACGAGAAGGGGTTCTTCGTGGGCCCCACCCTCTTCGACCGCGTGACCACCGACATGAGCATCTACACTGACGAGATCTTCGGCCCGGTGCTCGTCGTCGTCCGCGCCGCCTCACTCGAGGAGGCGATCGGCATCATCAACCGGAATCCGTACGGCAACGGCACGGCGATCTTCACGCGGTCTGGCGCGGCGGCCCGGATCTTCGAGAACGAGGTCGAGGTCGGCATGATCGGCGTGAATGTGCCGATCCCCGTGCCGATGGCGTTCTACTCGTTCGGGGGCTGGAAGGCGTCGCTGTTCGGCGACCTGCACGTGCACGGCACCGAGGGCGTGAAGTTCTACACCAGGACGAAGGCGGTCACGCGCCGCTGGACCGAGGACCCGGCTGCGGGAAGCTTCCACATGCCGGTGCTCGGGGGCAAGTGAGCTGAGGGCGTGTTCCTTGGGCGGCCGGGCTGCGGGCTGTCCGCCCGCAGGCCCGCCAGCCCTGCCGCCAGGCGTGTTGACAGGCGAACGGCCCAGCCCATAATTGGGGCCGAGGAACCTCTCCACATGAGCGACACCACTCTGCCTTCTGCCCCCGCCGACACCGACGCGTCCGGCCAGACACCGGCCAGCCTCGACAAGGTCCGCGACATCCTGTTCGGCAACCAGATGCGCGATGTCGAGCGGCGTTTCGCCCGGCTCGAGGAGCGGCTGATCAAGGAGACCGCCAGCCTGAAGGACGACATGCGGAAGCGGCTCGATGCCCTCGAGGCCTACGTCCGCGCGGAAGCGGAGTCGCTCGAAGGCCAGATCAAGGCCGAACGCAACGACCGCACCGATGCCCACGGCAGCCTCTCCATCGAGCTGAAGGAGACGGCCCGCACACTCGAGCGGAAGACGACCGCGATCGACGAGCAGCACTCCCGGGGCCAGCGCGAGCTGCGCCAGCAGATGCTCGAGCAGCACCAGCGCCTGAGCGACGACCTCCAGCAGAAGGTGGAGGAAATCCTGGCCACCCTCTCGCGCACGGCCCAGGAACTGCGGACCGACAAGGCCGACCGGGCCACGATCGCCGCGCTGCTGACCGAGGTGGCCATGCGCCTGAACGACGAGTTCCGGCTGCCGGGTACCGACCAGGTCGGCCATGGCTGAAACGGCCGTCGGGCGGGACACGGTACCCGCTCCCGGCCCGGCCTCCGAGGAGCAGCCGCCGGAACCCGGCCCAGCGCCGTCGCCTGAGGCGGAGCTCGCCGAAATCCGATCCATTCTCGTTGGCCCTGAGCAGCGGGAACTCCGCGCGCTCCAGTCGCACGTCCTCGACCCCGCCGTCCAGACACGCGAGGTGAGCCGGGTGCTGCCCGAGGCCTTCGCCTTGCGCGGCCACGATCCCCAGCTCTCGCGTGCGCTCGCCCCGATGGTGGAAGAGGCCATCACCTCCTCGGTGCACCGCGATCCGCGCCCGCTCGCCGACGCCCTCTTCCCGGTCATGGGCCCCGCCATCAGGAAGGCGATCGAGCACATGCTCGCGTCGATGATGGACTCCTTCAACCGGACGGTGGAACAGAGCCTGTCCTGGCGCGCCCTTACCTGGCGCTGGACCGCCTGGCGGACCGGTCGCTCGTTCGCCGAAGTCGTCCTGTTGAACACCCTCCGCTACCGCGTCGAGCAGGTCTTCCTGATCCACGCCGAGAGCGGCCTGCTCCTGCAGCACCTGTCGATGCCCGGCGGCACGGACCAGGACGCCGACCAGGTGTCGGCCATGCTCACCGCCATCCGCGACTTCGTGAAGGACTCGTTCCAGGTCGGGGCGACCGATCACCTCGATGCCTTCCGCGTCGGCGACCTCTCGGTCATCGTCGAGCAGGGGCCGTACGCCGTGCTGGCCGGCGTTGTCCGTGGCGCGGCGCCCCCGGACCTGCGACCGGGTTTCACGCGCGCGCTGGAGTCCGTGCACCTCATGCTCGGCCCCGAGCTCAAGGCCTACGCGGGCGACGGTGCCCCGTTCGAACGTGCCCGTCCCGCCCTCGAGCCGCTGCTCGTCACCCGCCTCCGCGACGAGGGCCGACGGGTGTCCTACTGGAAGTGGGCCACGGTCGCCGCCCTGCTCGTCGCGGCGGTCGGTGCCTGGGCATTCACCATCTATCGCGAGCGGCAGCGCTGGCAGGCCTACCTCGATCGACTCTCCTCGCAGCCGGGCATCGTGATCGTGTCGACCGGGCGGCGCAACGGGCGTTACCAGGTCGGCGGCATGCGCGATCCGCTGGCCATCGATCCGGCCACACTCGTGGCACCCGCGGGCCTCCCGCCCGGCAGCGTCGAGGGCCGGTGGGAGCCGTACGAGGCGCAGAAGCCGCCGTTCGTGACCGCCAGGGCGGCCGCCCTGCTCCGCCCCCCGGCTGGCGTCGCGCTCTCGTTCAACAACGGCGTCCTCGAGGCGCGCGGGCCAGCCCCGGAACGCTGGCTCATCGATGCCGAGCGCCTGGCGCCGACGCTCACCGGCGTCACGCGCTTCCGCTACGCGGGCGCGTCCGCCGCCGACCAGATCGCCTGGAAGCTCGAGGCGCTCTCGTTCCTGTTTCCGCGCGGCAGCGCCGACCTGGCTGCCGATCGGATGGCGCAGGTCACCACGGCCGCGTCGCTGCTCACCCAGCTGTCCGAGGCTCTCCGGGTGAGCGGCGGGCAGGCACGCGTCGACATCGTCGGGCACACCGACAGTGACGGGTCCGACGAGTCCAACGCACCGCTGAGCGCGGCACGTGCCGAGGCGGTCCGCGCCCTGCTCGCCGCGCTCCCCCAGGACGGCGTCGAGCTGCGCGCGGTCGGGGTGGGCAGCACGTCGCCGGCCACCACCGGCACGGCGGAGGCAGACAAGGTCAGGAACCGCCGCGTGTCGCTGCGAGTGGCAATCGCGGGTCCCCGCCAGGAGAGCGGACGCTGATGCAGAAGAAGATCTGCCTGCTGGGTGGATTCGGCGTGGGCAAGACGAGCCTCGTCTCCCGCTACGTCCACAGCCTGTTCTCCGACAAGTACCTCACCACGGTCGGCGTGAAGATCGAGAAGAAGAGCGTCCACGTGAAGGGCACCGACGTCGACCTCGTGATCTGGGACATCTACGGCCAGGACGACTTCCAGAAGGTCCGCATGTCCTACCTGCGCGGGGCGTCGGGCTACTTCCTCGTTGCCGACGGGACCCGCCGTGCCACGCTCGACACGGCCCTGGCCCTGCACGATGCGGCGCAGGAGGTGGTACCCGGCGCCCCCTTCACGTTGCTCGTCAACAAGGCCGACCTCGCGAACCAGTGGGAGATGCGCGAGGACCTCCTCGAGATCCTCCGCGAGAAGGGGTGGCGCGTCGTCAAGACCAGCGCGAAGACCGGCGACGACGTGGACCAGGCATTCATCGGGCTCGCGCGAGCCATGCTGGAAGGCTGAGCGACGATGGACACACAGGCACTTGCCGCTGTCACCGCCGCCCTGGGCCTGGTGGCCTTCGAGCGCACCGGCGACGGGGACTTCGCGCCCCTGGGGCCGTCACCCGACTGGTTCGCCGCCGTCACCGCTGGCGAGACATTCCCCTTCCTGGGCCACATCCTCGAGGAAGCCACCGCCTTCTGGCAGCGTGGTACGCCCGGACGCGCCGACTGGGGACCGGTGGCTGAAGTGGACGGGCACGGCCGCGAGTATCACTACACCGTCAGTGCACTCGCAGCGGACGGACGACACTACCTCGTGTTCCAGCTCGATGCGGGCGCCGAGCGCATGCGGGAGGTGCTTCAGCGGGTGCGCTCCGAGGCGCTCTCCGCCGAGCAGGATCACGCCTCGCACCGCATCGTGGCCACCGAACTCCACCGGCTCAGCGACGACGTGAAGCTCGCGATCGCGCAGTTGATGCGGACCGCTCCCACACCGGTCCAGTCGGAACTGCTCACCGACCTGACGCAGAAGACGCTGGCGCTCACCAACGGGATCGGGCGCCTCATTCAGTCGACCACCGTGCCTCGCGTGTGATCCCGGAGCCGCCTCACTGCTCGAGGAGCCGGCTCACCTGGTGAAGGATTCGTGGCGTGACGCCGTGGACAGCCGGACGAGGTATCGCTCCGGCTGTGCCCAGAACTGTTCGCGCAGTTCCCGGAGGCTCGACGCGCCGCCGTAGCTGATCGACGAGCACAGGTGCTTCAGCATGTCGTGGACCACCGTCCGCACCGAGCCACGGGCAGGCACGCTCACCTCCAGCCCCTCGGCCCCGAGCGCTTCCACTTCGTGCGCGTCGGCCTCCTCCAGGTCGAGGCGATCCTTCACCGCCGCCAGTGACGCCATGCCGCGAAACACCTTGAACGGCACCTGCACCACCTTCTGCGAGTCGGGCATCAGCACCGGCTTCATCACGATGTCGCCCGGGGTCTCGCGGGTGCCGGCAAACGCGCTGCCGAGCATCACGGTGTCGCCGCCGAACAGCAGCGCCTCGGCAATGCCGCCGTGCCGCCGGATGCCGCCGTCCGCGATGACCGGCACAGTGTCGCCCACGGCCAGCTTCACCTGGACGAGCGCCTCCACCTGCGGCACGCCGAAGTTCGTGGTGAGTCGGGTGGTGCAGCCGCCTCCAGGCCCAATGCCCACCTTGATCGCGTTCACGCCGCGATCCGCCAGGAACCGCGCCCCCTCGGCCGTGGCCACGTTGCCGGCCACCAGTTCCACCGCGCCGAAGCGCGCACGAATCTGCGCGATCGCCTGTTCCATCACGAGCGAGTGCCCGTGCGCGATGTCGATCACCAGCAGGTCGGCCCCGGCCTTCAGCACCTCTGCGGCCCGTTCGAGATAGTCGCCCGTGGCCCCCACGGCCGCCCCAACCCGCAGGCGCCCACGCTCGTCGCGCGTGGCGAACGGATGCCGCTGGTGCTTCAGCAGGTCCTTGGCCGTGACCAGTCCCAGCACCGTGCCGTCCTCGTTGATGAGCGGCAGCTTCTTGATCTTGTGTGCCGCCATCAGCGCCTCGGCATTCGCCAGCGAGGTCAGCCCGGTGTGCACGATGAGCTGCGGCCTGGGCGTCATGCGCGTCGACACACGATCGTCTGCGGGGACGAATCGCACGTCGCGCTCGGTGAGCAGGCCCTTCAGCCGCTGCGCCTCGTCCACCACGGCCAGCGTCCCGACGCCGGTCTGCCGCATCACGCGACGCGCGTCGGACACACGGGCGTCTTCGCCGATAGCGTGCGGGTCGAGGATGACGCCGTGCTGCGTGCGCTTCACGGCCAGCACCTCGGTCACCTGTGGCGCAATGTCTCCCGCCCGGAAGCCACGGTCGACGATGCCGATGCCGCCTTCCTCGGCAAGGACGACCGCCATGGCCGACCGCGTGATCGTATCCATGTTCGCGGAGACGATCGGGCGCTGCAGCGTCAGGTGCTCGGTGAACCGCGCACTCAGGTCGATGGCCGCCGGGTCGCGGCTCGGCACTACGCCCAGCTGCGGCGTGAAGAGAAAGTCGTCGAAGGTGGCACCCTTCACCAGGTCGAGCAGGCTCATCGGCTCCTCGCCATCCGTTTCAGCATCGCCATCTGCCCCGCATGATACAGGTCGTGAGCCGCGATGCCCCGGATCAGGAACGCCGCCGTGCGCCCCTTCGGCAGGATCGCCTGCGGCAACCGGGCTTCCGGGAACGATGAGACCACCGAGCGGAGCGCGGCATGTTCGGCTGCGAGCAGCGCGCGATCCTGGGCCCAGGTGCGGGTGGCCGCCGTGTCGAACCAGTTCGCACCCGGAAGCGGGAATGCGAGCGCGGGATCACCGGCCAGCGTCCGCCTCGCGCGGTACTTCCAGTAGGCTGCGTGCAGGGCCAGCTCCCGGATCGAGTGACGGCCCGGGGCCGGCCGCCAGTCCGCCTCTGCCGGCGTCACGCCCCGAAGCGCACCGCGCAGGTTGGGACCGTGCCAGGAGGTCCGGTCGTACGCCTCGTCGAGAAGGTCAAGCAGCACGGATCGCACGCTCATGAACCCTGCCTTTCACGAGAAGGATACCCTCGACGACCGCGGACACCCTGGGGTGCGTTTCTGTGTGACACTTCTGGCATGATGCCACGCCGTCCATCGGCCGCTCTCCTGCTCGTCGTGCTGCTCGGGCTGCCGTCCCTGGCAGGCGCGGCCTCGAAGGTGCCCGGGGCACGGGCCATCCCGATCACGGCCGAGTCGTATCCGTTCGGAGCAGCCGACCACACCCGCGTCCCCACCGACCTTCAGGCGATCGGCTACGTCGAGGAGGAGTTCATGGTGGCCGGAACCGCGAACGTGTACGACTGGCCGGCACCAGGTCCCGCCGTGGTGCGCACTGCCAACGTGCCGTACGTGACCCGCGTGCTCGTCCGGCGGCCGAAGGACCGCACACGGTTCAGCGGCAACGTGATCGTGGAGATGCTGAACCCGTCGAACCTCTTCGACCTGAACCTGGCATGGGCGGTGTCTGGGCGACAGATCGTCAGGAACGGCGACGCCTGGGTGGGCATCACGGCGAAGCCGGTCGCCATCCAGACACTCAAGCAGTTCAACCCGGCACGCTACGCCTCACTGGCCATGGCCAATCCGATTCCGGTGTCAGACCCGGCCAATTGCACCAACCTGCCGGCCGACTCGACGCGGGAGACGGAAAACGGGCTGATCTGGGACATACACACGCAGGTGGGTGCGTGGCTCCGGAGCCGCAGCAGCTCGAACCCGGTGCTGTACGGCGCCGACGCCGGCGCATCCCATCCGGTCCAGCGTCTTTACGCCTGGGGCTATTCGCAGACCGGCAGCTTCCTCTACACCTACATCAACGCCGTGCATCCGCTCGTCGTGCAGGACGACGGCCGATCCATGTTCGACGCGTACCTGGTGGCGGTGGCGAGCGGGCCGTCCCCCATCAACCAGTGCGCCCCGCCGGTGCCTGCCGGAGATCCGCGACGGTTCATCCGCAACGCCGGGGTTCCGGTGGTCCGGGTCATGTCCCAGTCCGACTACCTGTCAGGAATTGCCGCCAGACGGCCCGACAGCGACGTGGCTCCCGATTTGTATCGGAATTACGAGATTGCCGGGGCCGGGCACGCCACGCCCGACGAACTGAACTTCGCGGCAGCTCCGGCAGACATCGAAAAGGGGGGCCGCGCGGTGCCTCCGATGGCGTGCAACGAGGGCCCCCGCAGCCGCTTCCCGAATGGTCCGGCGTTCAACGCCATCCTCCGGAACCTGGATGTGTGGGTGCGAACCGGCACGCCGGCTCCGAGGGCGGAGTCGATCCTGGTGGTCGACGGCAAGCCGGTGCTCGACCGCTTCGGCAATGTCATCGGCGGTATCCGCTCACCCTTCGTCGAGGCGCCCACGAGCACCTGGTTCGGCAACTCGACCGGGCCATCGTTCTGCCGCATTGCCGGCCACGAGGTACCGCTCGACCGGACCATGCTGAAGACGCTCTACAAGACGCCGGACGAGTACATCAGGGCCGTCATCGCCTCGGTGTCGCGGCTCGTGCTCGAGGGTTTCATCGTGAAGGAGGACGGCGACGACCTGATCAACGCCGCGGTGCAGGACGGGCCGGAACTCCTGAAGTAGGCCGGTCGTCCACTCATGACAGGAGCGCGCGTCGCGCGTTCCTCCCTGGAGAGGCATCATGGACACTGCATCCCACACCGCCTCCGGCCCCCGCCGGCTCGTCCGCATCCCTTCCGAGCAGCGCGTCGCAGGCGTCTGCGCCGGCATTGCCGACTACCTCGACGTGGACGTCACGCTCATCCGGGCGCTCTGGGTGGCGCTCACCATTGTCCCGGGCGCAATCGTCGGCGGCGTCGTGGCCTACGCGCTGGCCTGGGCGGTCATGCCCACCGGCGTGGCGACCCGCGTGCAGATCGGGCGCCGGCTCACCCGATCGTCCACGGACGTGAAACTCGGCGGTGTGTGTGGTGGCCTGGGAGACTACCTCGGGGTCGACAGCACGCTCGTCCGCGTGGCCTGGATCGTGCTCTCGGTGCTTCCCGGCGCCATCGTCGGCGGCGCGATCGCCTACCTGGTGGCCTGGTTCATCGTGCCCAAGCCGCCGACGCCGGTCGTCCAGCAGCAGCCGCACGCCGCGTGAGCCTGCCGGCCGATCGCCTTTGTGACCGGCCGACGATTCCCGCATACTGATGGCGGCGTCCTCCGCCGGATGCCGTCATCTATGCCGACGACACCAACCACCTCCCCAGACCCGGCGGCCGAGCTGCTCGCACAGTTCCCGGAGTATGCCGGCACGACTCTGCTCGACGACCTGCGACGCACGGACTACGGCCGGCTCGACGCCCAGAACCATGCCTACCTGGACTACACCGGTGGAGGCATGTACGCCGATTCCCAGGTGCGGGCACACGCCGACCTGATCACCTCGCAGACGCTCGGCAATCCCCACTCGGTGAGCCTGGCGTCCACCGCCTCGACCGGACTCGTGGAACGGGCGCGCCGGGCGGTGCTCGACTACTTCGGCGCCACGGGCGACTACACCGCGATCTTCACGCTGAATGCGAGCGGTGCCCTGAAGCACGTCGGTGAGAGCTTCCCGTTCGTGGAAGGCAGCCGGTACGTGCTCGCCTTCGACAATCACAACTCGGTCAACGGCATCCGCGAGTTCGCGCGGGCGAAGGGCGCCACCTTCGACTACGCCCCGCTCACGCTGCCCGACCTGCGGCTCGACCAGGGGCAGCTCGATGGCCTCCTGCGCTCCGCCGACCGGTCCGTGCCGAACCTGTTTGCCTTCCCCGCGCAGTCGAACTTCTCCGGCGTGAAGCATCCGCTCGAACTGATCGACCGCGCGCACGCGTCGGGATGGCACGTGCTGCTGGACGCAGCCGCCTTCGTGCCGACCAACCGGCTCGACCTCCGCCAGGTGAAGCCGGACTTCGTCACCATCTCGTTCTACAAGATGTTCGGCTACCCGACCGGGGTGGGCTGCCTGCTCGTCCGGAACAGCGCCCTGCCGCTGCTTCGTCGCCCCTGGTTCGCCGGCGGCACCGTGAACTTCGCCACGGTACAGGGACGCGCCCACATCCTCTCCCCGGGCGAAGCGGGGTTCGAGGACGGCACACTCAACTACCTCAGCATCCCTGCGGTGGAGATCGGACTCCGCCACATCGAACGCATCGGCATCGACGTCATCCAGACGCGGGTGCAGTCGCTCGCCGGCTGGCTGCTCACCCGCCTGCTCGCACTCCGGCACGGCAACGGCCGCCACATGGTCCGCATCTACGGCCCCGCCACGATGAAGGCCCGCGGGGCGACGCTCACGATGAACTTCTACGACCCGGACGGCCACCTCGTGGACTACCGCCGTGTGGAGGAGCTCGCGGGCGAACGGCGCATCTCGCTGCGAACCGGCTGCTTCTGCAACCCGGGGGCGGGCGAAGCGGCCGAGCAGCTCACCGAGTCGGACATGCGAGCCGCCATGACGGCCGGCGTGGACATGAACCTCCAGAAGTTCGTGCAGTTGATGCAGACACGCGGCGGGAAAGCCGCGGGCGCCATCCGGGTCTCGTTCGGCCTGGCCAGCAACGTCGACGATGCCGCACGTTTCCTGGCGTTTGCCGAGGACCTGCGCGACCAGACCCGTCTCACGCTCGGCGACGTCTCGTTCGACATCGAGTCCTGCCGCGTGATCCGCGACGGGGCCTAGCGGGCCCTGGGCACCGGCGCCGGCCCCGCGTGGTACATTCTGAGTCCCAATGGCCGCCTACGCCGTCCTCACGACCGTCTCCAACCAGCCCGGCATCCTCTTCGGGCTGACCCGGGTGCTCGCCGACTACGCGGCGAACATCACCTACGTCGACATCATCCCGCACCCGGATCGGGACGCGGAGATCTACCTCGAATTCTCGATCGACAGCGAGGTGGAGCCGGTCATCGAGCGGCTCGGCCAGGTGCCCGGCGTGGCGAAGGTCGAGGTCACGCCGTCCCTCTCGAAGATCTACGGCAAGCGCATCGTCATCATGGGTGGCGGCGCACAGGTGGGCCAGGTGGCGCTGGGCGCCATCTCCGAAGCGGACCGTCACAACATCCGTGGTGAGCGCATCTCGGTGGACACGATTCCGCTCGTGGGCGAGGAGGCGCTGGCGAGCGCCGTGCGGGCCGTCATCCGGCTGCCGCGGGTGCGCCTGCTGGTGCTGGCCGGCTCGATCATGGGCGGAGAGATTTCACGGGCCGTGGAGGACGTCCGGCAGAAGGGGCTCTACGTGATCTCACTGAACATGGCCGGGAGCGTGCCGGACGTGGCCGACCTCGTCGTGTCCGATCCCGTGCAGGCCGGCGTGATGGCGGTGATGGCCGTGGCCGAGACCGCCAAGTTCGACATCGTCCGTCAGCAGAAGCGCCGGTACTAGCCGAGGAGCGAGAGGTCGGCGGGAGGCTTGCGCTGCAGGCCGCACTTCATCGCGCGCAGGCGCTCCGCCCTGGCGATGAGCCGCGCCAGCAGGTCGGTGATGGTCCAGTAGTGCGGGGCCGCCGACCAGAGGTAGAACGCGAGCGAGCCGGGCAGCGTGTTGATCTCGTTGAAGAACAGCTCGCCCGTGTCCGCGTTGATCAGGAAGTCGATGCGCGAAATCCCCTCGCAGCCCAGTACCGAGAAGACCGTCGTGGCGTAACGCTGCGCGCTGGTGCGCGTCTCGGCCGGCAGGTCCTGCGGGTCGAGCACGCGCAGGGCGCCGGCCATGCCCTGTGATCCGACACTCTTGCGCCCCTGCCGACGGTACTTCTCCGCGAACGTGAGCGGCGTGGCCTGGCTGGTGACCGGCATCTCGGTGATGGACGCCACCGGCTCCTCCAGGCCCGCGACGGCCACATTGATCTCGAGCCGGTTCCCGATGAACGGCTCGATGATCGCCTCCACGTCGAACTCGAACACCTTCAGCACGCCCGAGACCAACTCGTCGGCATTCGCCGCCACCGACACGCCAGCACTCGAGCCGAGGTTGCAGGGCTTCACAATCACCGGCCATCCGAACGACTCGGCGACCTGCCGCGGGAAGTCGGTGAGCCAGGCCGGGCCGCGGTCGAGCACCACGCGTCCGAGCGACAGCCACGGCACGACCGGCACCCCGGAGTGCTTCGCCATGATCTTGGTGGCGCGCTTGTTCATGCCGATGGCCGACGCCATCACGCCGCAGCCGACATAGGCACACCCGCCCAGTTCCAGCGCCCCCTGCACGCAGCCGTCCTCGCCGAAGGTGCCGTGGAGCACCGGCACGAAGCAGTCCACCGGGATCGTGCCGCCGCCAGCGGTGGGTACGCCGGTCACGCGGCTCGACGTCGCCGTCATCACGGAGAGCGGGTCGACCGGGACGAGCCGTGAAGTGCCGAAGCCCGACGACAACGTCACCTCGATGAGCCGCGACCGATCGGGTCCGCCGCGCCGGAAGCTCTCGTTGTGCCAGAGGTCGTCACCCACCCACCAGCGGGTCTGCTGGTCGATGTAGATCGGCATCGGCGCGAAGCGCTCGGGATCGATGGCGTGGAGGATCTGCAGGCCGCTCACGACCGAGACGTCGTGCTCGAGCGAGCGGCCGCCGAACATCACGGCAATGGTCGGGCGCACCCGTGACGTGCTCACGACGCCCTCACCTGGGTGGAGGCCGGCCAGAACACCCCGGACGACCGCTCGTACAGGTCCGGCAGGTCGTTCTCGAGGATCACCACGTCCCCATCCTGCAGTTGCGCCTGGAGCCACCGGAATGCCTCCGCCCGGTTGGCCACCGTGACGAGGCGGTCCTCGCGGCCCGCATCACGATGCCCGTCGACGAACGCCTGGCGGTTGGTCTCGGACACCACGAGCGTGCGATCGCACACCGCGGCCGCCTCGCGGGACAGGGCACGGTTGACCGGCTGCTGCTCGGCGCCGAGTTCGATGACACCGGGCGTCACCAGGAACCGCCGCGTGGCCGGGAGATCGCCCGCCACCTCGAGTGCCGCGCGGAAGCCGAACTGGTTCGAATTGTAGGCGTCGCGGATCCAGGTGACCCCGGCGTCTTCCACGACCTCGAGCCGGTTGGCCACCGGCTTCAGCGTGCGGAACGACGCCACCGCAATCTCGGGATCGACCCCGACGGCCACGGCCAGCGTGAAGGCCCCGGCCAGGTTCAGGATGATGGGCCGACCGAGCACCGGGGTGAAGCAGGTGTAGGCCCGCTCACGCGTCCGCAGCATGAAGTGCGTGCCCTGGCGGGTGAAGCGGATCCCCTCGACCCGCGTGTCCAGTTCCCCGCTGTGCCGCTCGCCATAGAGGAACACGCGGCAGTGGGTGCTCGCCTGCGCAATGCGCAGCGCGTTCGGGCTGTCGGCGTTGCAGACCAGGACGCCGCCGGGCGGGATGGCCTGCGCCAGTTCGCTCTTCGCCTGGTAGATCGCCTCGGTCGATCCGAACCGCTCGAGGTGCATGTCGCCCACCGCAGTGATCAGGCCGGCCGCCGGCGGGGTGAATGCGCACAGCCGCCTGATGGAGCCCACGGCGTACGCCCCCATCTCGACCACCATGAACCGATGGCCAGGCACGAGGTCTTCGCGGATGTGGCGCGTCAGGCCCATCACGGTATTGATGCTGCCCGTGGCGGCCAGCGTCGGCGCATGGAACTGGAGGATGTGCGCCAGCATGGCCTTCGAGCTGCTCTTGCCGTAGCTGCCCGTGATGCCGACGATGAAGGGCTGGACACGCGCAAGGCGCGCCACTGCGTCCGCGTAGTAGCCGCGCTGCGTGGCCTGCTCGTAGGGGGCCAGCACCAGGTTGGCGAGCACCAGCACCAGCGGCAGCAGCGCGAACATGATCGACGCGGCGACGAGCGGCGCCCGCACCTCGAGGTCCATGTACACGCGCAGCAGCAGCACGAACGCCGACACCGCCAGGCCCACTGCCAGCGTGAGCACGCGCGTGGCGCGCCAGGTCAGCTTCAGGGTGATCTTCCCCGAGATTCGCGGGTCTGGCTGCACAAGCCCGAGCACGACGGCACCCACGGTGAAGAGGACCACGGCCAGCAGCGGGTCGAGCAGGAACAGGAACGCCGACACGATCGACACCCAGAACGCGGGGTCGGTCAGCGATCGCACGTTCGTCCACCGGAGGAAGCGCAGGGCCTCGTATCCCTCCTGCTGGAAGTACCGCAGGTAGGCGAGCAGCCGCTGCCACGCCAGGTAGACGTAGGCGGCGGTGAGGATGGGCACCCAGGGCCAGAACTCAGTCATGGTGCCCCCTGGTCATCCACGTGCGCATCTTCTGACCGATGAGGTGCGCGCCCGTTCCGGTGTACGGGAAATGGTCCTTGTGCGGCAGCAGGAACATCGTGGCCCTGCTGCCGAGCAGCTCCGCGTACCGGCGGCCCTGCCACAGCGGCGCCTCGGCGTCCTCGGCCCCCCACACGAGCAGTGCGGGGCACGTGATGGTGGAGGCGCTCTCGGTGAGGTCCTCGGTCACGGTGCGGACGAGCACGGGGCGCAGGACGCCGGCAGCCTGGTAGTCCTTCGACCCGAAGCGCTCGCTGTGCCAGCGGACACCGCGGTCGCCCACGATCGGCCTCAGCAGGATCAACAGCCGCCGGAGCATCCGGATGGCCGTCCCGCGCAGCCGCTTCCGGGAGAGTGCCGGCTGCGGCAGCCCTGGGACACCGATGAGGACGATTTCCCTGATCAGGGAGAGGCGGCGCGCGGCCAGCCGCACCGTCACGCGTCCACCGAACGAGTGCCCGACGATCACCACGGGGGCCTGCACCCTGTCGAGCAGGTACTGCTGGACCAGGTCGGCGTACTCGTTCGTGCCCCACGTCTCTGGTGGGGGCGGGGCCTCGCCGAAGCCCGGCAGGTCGATCAGGTGCACGCGGTGCGTGTGCTGGAAGAGCGTGGCGATGCCGCGCAGGCTCTCGCGGTTGCCGCCCCATCCGTGCAGGAAGACGATGTGGCCGTCTGCCGGCTCGCCGCTCATCTCGTCGACGAGGCTTGCTCCGTGATACTCGAAGCGTTCGATGGGGGTGGCTTCGGTCGGCAAGGTGAGAGGGTCAGTGTAGCACGCAGGTCAGTGGCCCTGAGGGCTCCGGCGCCGCTCGAGAACGTGCCTGTAGATCTCCAGTGCACGCGCACCCACCGCGGTCCAGCTCAGTTGCCGATCGAAGTGCGCGCGCACAACCGCCCGACCGCGCGCACGCGAAGCCCCAGACGCCGCGACCAATGCCTCCGACAACCGCACGGCGTCCCCCGGTGGCCAGTGTGCGCCAATTGCGCCGCCTCCCGTGATGAACCGGAACGAGGGAATGTCGGTCAGCACCGGCTCCGCCCCGCACGCGCACGCCTCGATCGCCGCGTATCCGGACCCTTCGTGGTGGCTGCCGAGCACGAAGACGTCCGCCGCACTCAACCACGCCGCAATGTCCCCGTGGGGCACCTCGCCGACGAGCCTCACGCGCGGACGCAGGACCCTCGACCCGTCCACCCTGTCCTGCACGGCGGCAAGCAGCGTCCGATCGCTGAACAGCATCGAGCAGGTCAGGTCCGGCAGCACCGCCGCAGCACGCTCGATCCCCTCCAGGACGACCAGGGGATCCTTGTTCGGCGTGAGTCGGCCTACCCAGACGATGGCGGGTGCACCGGTGAGCCCGACCTGCGCGCGGGCACGCGACGGCTCGATTGGCTCGACGGTCGTGCTTGCCTCGAGCACCGTCTGCACGCGCCACGCCTCCCGGATGAACCCGCCCTCGAGCCACGGCGCGGCCTGCTCCCATGTCGTGAAGAGGAACGCGTCCGGCGCCCGCATGGCGCGGCGCCGGAGCGAAGCCCGCAGCGTACCGGGCCTGGTCGGCGTTCCCGCGTGGTCCTGCACCACCAGGGCGGCGGCCGGCGCCAGGGCACGCCGGAGCCACCATGCCTGCATCGGTGCGTCGAGCCCGTTGACGTGCACCACGTCCGGCTCCGCCGCCTGCACCGCCGCCCGCACGCCGTCGTCTGGCAGGAACGACGACCTGCGGGTGCGGCAGAAGATGTAGTCGACCCCGCGTCGATGGCGGTGCTCGTCGTGCGTGAAGGCCTGGACGACCGTGACCGACGCACCCGCCTGCGTGAGCGCGTCGGCCCACCCGACGAGCGAGTGGTAGCGCGTGAGAAGGTCGTCGGGTCCGAGGAGATCCGCGGCGAACGCGAGGTTGACCACGACCAGCTTCATGCGGTGCCCCACGGACGCGGACAGCTATAGTGACGCATGCGCATCGCGTTGGTCGTCACCGGCGGCGTCGACCGCAGCGGACGCGACAGGGTCATCCCGTCGCTCCTCTGGCTGGTCGAGCGGATCGCGCGACGACATGCGGTGTCGGTGTTCGTGCTCCGCTACCTCGACGCACCGGCCACCTATCCCCTGCTCGGAGCCACGGTTCACGACCTTGGACGCCCCGAGGGTGCCCGTCGCCAGCGAGCGGCCCTGGCACGAGCGCTTGCCGCGCACGGGCCATTCGACGTGATCCATGCGTACTGGGCACAGCCGGCCGGGCGCGTCGTGGCTCCCCTGGCGCGACGCCTGGGCATACCCTCGATTGTCACGCTCGACAGCGGTGAGTTCGCGTCCGTTCCACAGGCGGGCTATGGACTGCAGCGAACCGCACGCGGTCGCTGGGCGGTGCGCCTGGCGTCGCGCTGGGCGACCCGCGTCACCGTCTGCAGCGCCTTCCAGGCGGCCCTGGCCCGCCAGCACGGACTCGAGCCTGTCGTCATCCCGCTCGGCGTGGACACCGGGCTCTTCGTGGAACGCTCCGCCCAGCCGGTCGACACACCCTATCGGCTCCTGCACGTGGCGTCGCTCAACCCGGTGAAGGATCAGCGCACGCTCCTCACGGCCTTCGCGCAGCTGCGGACACGCGGCCTCGACGCGCATCTCGACGTCGTCGGCGAGGACACGCTTGGCGGCACGCTCGAGACACTGGCTGCCGGACTCGGGGTTCGCGACCATGTCACCTTCCATGGCTTCCTGCCGAGCGAGGCCCTGGTCGCGCTCCATCATGCCGCACATCTCTTCGTGCTGAGCTCGCTGCACGAAGCGGCTGGCGTGGTGCTGCTGGAAGCGGCGGCCTGCGGCGTGCCGATCGTCGGCACGGCGGTCGGCTATGTCGCCGACTGGACGCCTGACGCCGCGGTGGCGGTGCCTCCCGGCGACGCGGGTGCACTCGCGGCCGCCATCGAGGCGTTGCTGCGCGACCCCGGTCGCCGGCAGCGACTGGCTGGCGCGGCGGCAGCCTGGGCACGCGCGCACGATGCGAACGCGACCGCGGCGCGGTTCGAGGCACTCTACGAATCGCTCGACCGTCACCACTCCGCTGCTCGCCTGCGCGACTGGCTGATGCTCATGCGACGGTGACTCCGGGTTCGGCGAGCAGGCAGGTCGTGATGCGATGCGCGAGGCCGGCCTCGATGAGCCGTATGCGCCCGTCGACGTCCACGGGGCGCGTCGGCATCTTCCTGCACGTGAACGCGGCCCCGATCGACGGGTCGGCGACGACCGGCGTACCGCGCCTGACCACCAGTGCCACATCGGACCGTCGACACCGGAGCAACGACTCGGCCGCCGTACCCCCGAGTGCCGGAATCACCATCAGGTCCGCCCGCATCCGTGGCTGAATCAGGCCCGTGTCGCCGCAGCGCAGGACGCGCGCGGCCCAGGCAGTGACCATGGCCAGCAGGGGCTCCGGCCCCACGCCGGTCGACGCGGCCACGCGCAGTTCATCGAGCAGGTCGGCGGCGCCGGTGAGCCGCGAATCGGTGCCGATCGCCACCCGCCCGGCCGAGGCGGGCTGCGCCAGCAGGGTGGGCATCGGCACGGTCTGGCCGAACAGGCACTGATTCGACGCGGGGCACCACGCCAGGCTCACGCCCCGCCCGAAGAGCGGTTCCCACCGACGGGGTGTAATGGCGGTGCCGTGCACGAGCACGGTGTTCGGCGTGAGCACGCCGCGTGCATCGAGCGCCTGCTCCTCGGCAGCCGCCTCGGCATCCACCCCTTCTGCGGCATGGACGAGGAACGGCGCGTCAGGTGGCGTTGCGGCGTGCCGCGCGTGCACCACGCCGCCCGGTTCGCCGTGGGCACCCGCCGCTCCGTGCTCGAGGCCCAGGGAGTGGGCCCACCCGAACCGTCGGATCAGGCCCACCGGGAACTGCCGCCCGAACTCCCGATAGAGCGGGTTGTGATGTGCCACGGTGGTGACCCCGGACAGGAGGTTCTTGAGGCCGCCGATGAACAGTCGATCGGCCAGGTGGATGCGGCTGCGTTCGACGATCGCCGGGGAGGTCCGGATGATCGCAGCGAGGTCCGCGATCCACTCCCGTGCGTTGCCGTAGCGTTCGCGAGGGCGCAGTTGCCCGTAGTGGTTCAGTTCCAGGTGGTCGTGTGCATTGATCAGGCCGGGCAGCACGTAACGGCCCTCCAGGTCCACGACGTGATCGCCGGGACGGGGCGGCTCGTCCACGGCAAGCACCGCGTGGCGGAACCTCAGTGACCGGGCTTCGCCGGCGGGAGTGACCACGCGAGCGTTCACGAACGACATCGCCGGCTGCCAGGGCAGGATCACGCCTCGCCACCATCCTCGCGAACCGCATGGATCACGGTCAGGATTGGCAGCGGGTGCGCGGTGGCGCAAGGCGTCACCACGGAGCCGACCTTCATGCCCGCTCCGCCGAGCACGCCGAGGTGCTGGGCCAGGGTGTGCGGGTGCAACGGCAACTGATACGTGCGCCCATCGTCGCCGGTGAAGGTCCTCGTCCACCCCTGCTCACCCCACGACGGGTGGAAGTCCGAGTAGATCAGGCTGCCGCCAGGTCGAAGCACGCGCGAGGCTTCCGCGAGCCAGCCTGCCAGGTCCTCGATGTCACCGCACATCAGCGACGACGTGACGAGGTCGAAGGTGCCATCCGCAAACGGCAACTGCATGGCGTTCGCCCTGACGAGGACCGCCCCGCGTTCCGCATGCCCCAGCATGGCGGCCGAGAGGTCCACGCCGGCCACGAGGCCTGCACCTATCCGCCGAAGGAGCGCCAGGTTGCGTCCGGTGCCGGTGCCGACATCCAGCGCACGGCCCGCGCGACACCCGAGGACCAGGGGCCGCAGGGCATCGGCCTCGGCCGCCATCACCGCATTGTGGGCGCGCGCGGGGTATACCGGCGCCCATCGCGTGTACGCCGTCTCTGCGTCGAGCCGGACCACGCGCGTGCGGCGCAGGCGCGCCAGGAGCCTCTTCGCTGCAGGCATCAGAACCCCGTGGTCTCCGGGCGCTGGTACTTGAGCAGCCGCTGCAGGGCGTGGAGTTCGTAGGGGGCGTCGTACACCCTGAGGGCATACCGCCAGGCGCTGAGCCCGCGCAGGACCGCACGGCGCGCAGGTGTCAGTCGCTGGTCCGTCACGGTCGGATAGAAGGCGTTCAGCACGCGCTCGAAGTTGCGGACGCGGGCACGCAGGCCTCCGGCCAGCCAGGGAATCCGCTCCCCTCGCCTGAGCATGGCACGGCTCCACTCCTCCGACGCCCACTCGTCCAGCGTGCGGGGAAAGGTGAAGCCCCGCGTCGTGGCCGCCTCGAAGAGCCCGTTCTCACCGGGCACCGGCGTGTAGGTGTAGAGGATCACCTCGGTCGCAGGATTGATGGCCTTCACCTGCCGGATGAACTCGAACGTCCGCCGCGCATCCCCCTCCGGATCCGGCGGCGCACCCAGCACGAAGGAGAACTCCGGGACGACCCCGAAGCGCTTCATCCGGGCTGCCAGTTCGAGGGTCAGCGCCGGTGACGACGTGCCCCCCTTGTTCATCGCGGCCAGCGTGGCGTCCGAGCCGGTCTCCGCGCCGGAGAACACCATCTTCAGCCCCGAGCGCACCATCAGTGCCCAGGTCCGCTCCGAGTAACGCATCAGCGTGTCGACCCGCCCGAGTGCCCACCAGGTCAGTCCAAGCGGTACGAGGCGCGAGGCAATCTCGGCGACGCGCTCCTCGCTGATGAAGAAGTCCATGTCGTGCATCTGCACGGCGTCGATGCCGTAATCACGCTTCAGCCGATGCAGGACCTGTTCGACGCGGGCCGGCGACTGCGCGAGCCATCGCCGACCGGTCATCGCCACCACCGCACAGAAGCTGCACGCGAACGGGCACCCGAACGACGTCGCGTGGGCCACCGTGCGCCGCCCGAGATAGGTCGGCTGGATGTAGCGCTCCATCTCGATCCGGTCGTACGGCAGGTCGGGAAGATCGTCCAGGGCACTCATCGGTCCGATGGGGTTCGTGACGATCGCACCGTTCTCGCGCCTCCAGGTCAGGCCGCTCACGGCCTGCGCCGGGCGCTCGCCTCGAAGGGCCGAGAGCAGTTCCAGCAGCGGACGTTCGCCCTGCGACCTGACGACGAAATCCACGTAGGGCGCCGCCATCACCACCTCGGTGTGCTGCGTGGGGAAGTACCCGCCCCACACGATGCGCACTTCGGGAAGCTGATCGCGAACGGCCTTGCAGACCGGTACGGCCTGGCGCACCTGCGGCCCCGGCATCACGGTCACCGCGAGAAGCGGCGGGCCACCGTGCCCGCCCTCGCGCCGGAATCGCTCGACGATGGTGGCTGCAGGGTCCGGATCGATGTTCCCGTCCACCAGCCCCCACGGCTCGTGGCCATCCACCACGGCAGCGAGCGCGAGCAGGGACAGGGGGAGCGGCTGCTTCCCGGGTGTTGTCGACAGCGGGTTGTAGAAGAGGATCATCGGGCCACCCACACACCGAACGCCGCCGGGGCGCGACCGAGCCGCCAGCCGGACCAGGCCCGGCGCACGCGCCACGCCAGGGGACCGTCTGATGCGATGAACTGCGGACGCAGGCACACATGGTCGGCAGCATCGCGAAGCTGCTCGAAGGTCAGGAAGCCAGGTCCAGGCCGTACCGCCGTTGCCACGCCGGCCGCCGAGGCGATGGCCGCCCCGTGCTCCCTCACCATCAACCGGCCATCGTCTGCGCGCACGAACATCGGCGAGTCCATCACGACAAGGGCGCCCCCGGCCGCGACCATCCGTGCCACGCGGACGAGCGTGCTCACCGGGTCGGGGGCGTAGTGCAGGGAGGCATTGAGGACCACGGCATCGAACTGGTGCGGCGTGAACGGCAGCGCATCGAAGTCCGCCTGTACCAGCGTGAGTCCGGGCCCGCCGGCACGGGCCACCACGCCGAGGCCGTCCTCGCCGTCGTCGTTCACGTCAACCGCCACGGCGGCTGCGCCGAGGCGCGCCATGCGATGCGCGAGCCAGCCGCAGCCGGCTCCCACGTCGAGGACGCGCAGCCCAGCGGCGCTCCGGCCGCACACCCGGTCGAGGAACGTGCGGAAGCTCTGGCGCCTGATGCGCCACTCCGCCGCGTTGGGATCGTCGGCTCCAGCGTCGGGCAGCGCGCGGAACCGCTCGAGGCTCGTGGCCACGTGACCGTCCGCCCGCCTCACCGCTCGATACTGCGCGAGGAACACCGCCAGCCCCTCCGGACGCGTCGGGAGGAAACGGAGGATGCCGAGCCGGCAGCCGTACTGCCCGCCGCAGGCACCACACGTGTCCGGGACGCTCGAACCGAGCGGCGCCGCGCAGCGGGGGCAGGCAAAGTCAGGGGTCCACATTGCCTCACCCGCGCCGAAGGACGATGACGAAGTGGTCGCCCATCGATCGGCACAGGGGCAGCCCGCCCACGCGCCGGTCCGCAGCAAGGAGCGCGGCCGTGACCCGCGGATACCGCGTCGCGAGGTGCTCCAGATATGGGGGTGGCGCCACCACGCCCATGCCGAAGAGATTGCACCGTGTGAAGCCCACCTCGAGGAACGGCCGGGCGAACTCGCGCGGGGTCAGGTAGCGCATCCAGATGGTGCCCTCCCGGAGCGGCACCGGCACGAGCCCCCGCCTGAACCGGAGGAACGCGCGGCCCACCTGCCCGCGCGCCAGGTACAGCGCCGTCTCCCACGGGCACACGCGGCCGATGACGGAGGCGACCATCACCCCGCCCGGCCGCACCACGGCGTGCAGCCCCCGGGCCACCTCGCCAAGGTCGGGTACGCAGTTCAGCGGCCCGAAGTTCGAGAAGGCGGCATCGAACGACGCCGCGGGAAACCGGTCCAGTTCATCGACCGACTGCCAGTGGATGTCCGGCCTCGGAAGTCCTGGCCCCTCGTCGGCGCGCCTCCGCGCTTCTGCCACCATGCGGGCCGAGGCGTCGATGCCGGTGACCCGGTAGCCGTCCCTCGTCAGCGTCGGGTGGTCGGTGCCGGGGCCGCAGCCCAGGTCCAGCAGCGCGGCCCCTGGCGGCACGTGACGGCGGACCGCGTCGATCGTGGTCCGGCGCATGTGTGCCAGGATCGGGTTCTCCCGGTTCGTCCGGTCGTATTCACCCGCCACCAGGTCGAAGGCCTGCGCGGTGTCGACGAGCCAGGAACGCCCCGGCGCTACCGCCATGGGGCACTCCGCCAGCCGGCGCGCATCGAGCAGACACACCGCTCGCAGACGGGGTCGTCACCCACACTGAGCGACTCGCGGAACGCCACCAGGTTGTGTTCGACGATGCGGGCGAGGGGCTGGGAGCGGATGGACCCGACAGCCCGATGGAAGAAGCAGGGGCGTACCTGGCCGTCGGCTTCGATCACGACTGATACGTACGGCGCGTTGCAGCGGACATCCGGGAAAGGCGCGAGCCCGGCCAGCGCGGCATAGTACTGGGGCAGCCGCCGCAGGCGCGCTGGCGACTCGGCGATGAAGCCGCTCTCGAAGTCGTCCCGCCGCTCCACGATGGTCCGCTCCACGATGTCGGCGAACTCGACGATCTCGTCACGATCGAGCGCGAGATCCGGCGAAGGTCCGTGGCCGGCACGGCCGAACGCGCCAGAGGTGACGTCGGCGGCGAGGAACGACACGCCGTCCAGGGCCATCGCGCGTGCGTGCTCGACGATCCGCGGGAGTTCACGGAAGTTCCGCCGGTGCAGTGTGGCGCGTGCGCTCATCGGCAGCAGTGGCGCCAGGTCGCGCAGCTTCAGGATCCCCCGCTCGACCGCGCGCAACGCGTTGACGCCTCGGATCGACCGGTAGCCGTCTTCGTCTGCCGAGTCGAGCGACACGATCACCTTCGAGAACTGCGTCGCCACCCTGGGCGCGGAGCGCTCCAGCAGCACGCCGCTCGTGTGCAGGTGCAGCGCGAGCCCCCGCCGGGTGAAGAGCGGGGCCAGGTCGAAGATCTCGGGCCGCAGCAGCGGCTCCCCACCCGAGAAGAGCACCACCCGCGTGCCGAGCGCCGGCAGCTGCCCGGCGAGCCGGTCGATCTCGTCCGGGTCCAGGTCGCCCGCTCCGTCGGCCTGCCACCAGTCGCACGACACACAGCGACTGTTGCAGCGGCTGGTCGGAAAGAACACCACCACCGGCAGGATCAGGGTGCGATTGGTCCACTCGCCGAGGCTGACGAGCAGCGACGTCTTCGCCATGTCAGTGGTGCTGCTCGCTCGGCAGCGCCGCGGCCTGTGGCGACAGCACCGGGAGCATGTCCGGCAGGCGATCCGGGCCGCCGGCGCGCGCGTGCCTGCGCAGGCGCCACCAGAGGAACGGCAGCCGGCACGCCGCCAGGAGCCCACGTCCAGCCAGGGTGGCGGCCCGTCCCCTCGCATGGCTCGTATCGGGACCCAATCCGAGCACCGCAAGCGCGCGGTCCACCCGCACGCGGGCATGCACGTAGCCGTGGAGCACGCGGTAGAAGTCCGGGCCGTACGTGGCGCGGTACATCACGGCCAGATCTGCCGAGTCGTCCCAGTTCTGCTTCGGACCCAGCTGGGCCCGGACACGCTCGTGGAACGCGGTGCCGGGCAGCGGATACGAGACCGAGATCCCGATGTCGTCCGGCGCGCAGCGCCGGAGCATGCGGAGCGTGAGCGCGATGTCGTCGCGCGTCTCGCCGGGGTAGCCGAACTGAAGGAAGAAGCCCACCTCGATGCCGGCGTCGTGGAGCCAGCGTGCGGCCGCGTCGATCTGGTCGACACGGGTCCCCTTCTCCATGGCGTCCAGGATCCGCTGCGATCCCGACTCCGCACCGATCCAGACCGTGGCACACCCGGCCCGTGCCAGGGCGGTCACCACGTCGGGCGTGACATTGTCAGCCCGCATGAGGCACTTGAACGGGGTGACCGCACCCCGCCCGACCACTTCATCGGCGAACGCCTGAATCCAGCCCGGCTTGAGCCCGAAGATGTCGTCCGTGATCCACAGGTGGTCCGGCGCGTAGGTGCGGCGCAGCCACGCGATCTCGTCCGCCACGTCGGCTGGTGTCCGTGCCGTATACCGCTGGCCGTAGATCGGCTTCGCGCACCAGTTGCAGTGGTAGGGGCAGCCACGCGTGGTGGCGAGGTTCATCGAAAAGTGGCCGTGCCGTGCGCGCCAGATCGCGCGGTAGCGGTCGACGTCCACCAGATCCCAGGCCGGACGCGGAACCGCATCGAGGTGGCGCATGATTCCCCGAACCGGTGTCCGGGTCAGCTGCCCCTCGCGCATGTGGATCAGGCCGTCGATACCCGCCAGATCGACGTCACCGCGGCGAAGCCGCGTGACGACCTCGACCAGCGTGACCTCGCCCTCGCCCACAAGCACCGCAGTGGCTCCCCGGGTGAGGTACAGCCCCGGATGGTCGGTGGCGTCGGAACCGGCGACCACGATCGGAATGCCTCGTGCGTGGGCCGCGTCGATCATCGTGAGCGCTGCCGTCCGCATCCGCAGCAGGCACATCTTGCTGAGGTAGTTGAAGCTGTCCTCGAAGAGCACGGCAACCGCCGGCCGTTCACGGTCGAGCGCCTCGATCCACTCGTGCTCCGACACCGCGAGCATGGCGTCGAAGAGGGCCACGGAGTGTCCTGCGGCCCTGACGAACGCGGCGGCATAGAGCGCGCCGAGCGGCGCATAGGGACGCTGCGCGTCCCAGAGTGTCGGGTCGAACCGCAGGTAATAAGACTGGCCGACGAGCACGTCCACACCCACGCTCATGGCTGCAGTGCGGCGGGCGCCGCCTCCCGACTGGACACACCCTGGGCGGCCACCTGCCGGTAGACGTTCAGCGTGTCGAACGCGGCACGCTCCCAGGAGAAGGCCCGTGCACGCAGCGCGCCGCGCCGCGACAACTCCTCCCGCTGCTCCCGGTCACTGGCCAGCAGGACCAGGGCTTCGCCCAGTGTCGCCGGGTTGAGCGGATCCACCTGCAGGGCCGCGTCCCCGGACACTTCGTTGAGCGCCGCCACCCGGCCGGTGATGACCGGCGTGCCGCAGGCCATCGCCTCGACGACCGGCAGGCCGAACCCTTCGTAGACCGATGGAAAGACGAACATCTCGGCCAGGTTGTAGATCGCCGGCAGGTCGCCGAACGGGACGTAGCCGGTGAAGCGGACCACATCGCGTACCCGCAGCCGATCGATCTGGCGCTCGATGTCGGCCGACAGCCAGCCGTACGGCCCCGCGCAGACCAGTTGGTGTGGCAGGTCACCGCCGTTCCTGCGTGCCGCAAAGGCTTCGATGAGGGCAGGCAGGTTCTTCCGCGGCTCGATGGTGCCGACATAGAGGACGAACCGTTCGTGCAGACCGTAGCGATCGCGCACCCGCTGCAGTTCGAACGGATCCTGCATGATCCGGAATCCCGGCGCGGCGGCCTCGTGCACCACGTGCACGCGTGCCGGATCGATGCCGTAGTGGGCCACGATATCGGCGCGGGCGGACGCGGAGACGGTGATGATGGCGTCGGCGCGGCGCGCAGCCAGGTTCACGAACGGGCGGTTCAGCAGGATCCGGCGCGAGGGATGGAACCGCGGATATAGCGTCAGGCTCATGTCGTGAATCGTCACGACCGACGGTACCGGGCAGGCCGCCGGCACCATGCCGTTGGTGAAGTGCACGACATCGGCCTTCATCCGGCGGAGCGCACGCGGGGCCTGGGTCTGCATCCAGACCGCGCGCGGCAGCCAGGTCCCGGACACCTGCGTCCGCACGTGCCGCGGCAACGGTACGGCGGTATCCACTGGTGTGTTGGAGAAGACCGTGATGTCGTCGTCCGGGCAGGCCTGGGCCGCATGCTGCAACAGGTGCTCGGTGTAGTAGCCCACGCCGGTCCTGCCAGGCCGCAGCGTCGTCCCGTCAAACGCGATGTGCATGTGCCCCGTCCCCGGCCGCCGCACTCGTGAGCCCCAACGTGACGGCCATCAGCAGGTAGGTCCCCGTGAACGACAGGAACGAGTCGACCAGGCCATGGACCGCGATGGCCGCGACCGCGGCGGCGAGCCCTGCCCCGAGATCGGACCGCAGCGCGAGGCGTGCGGCGGCGATGGCGGCCCGACCGGTCCACAGCAGCGCGGCGAACCCGATGAGCCCCATGCCGGAAAGCACCTCGAGGTACATGTTGTTGCTGTGCACACGGGGGTCGGCTGGGGCGATCGAGGAGTACTCACCGTAGAGCAGCCGGAAGTTGTCGGCGCCGACGCCATGCAGCGGATGCGCGAGGAACATCCGCCAGGCGGCCCCCCAGAGTTCGAGGCGCCCGGGACGAACCTGCGGCGCGGGCAGCCGGCGAGGTCCGATGGAGCGGAACGGAACCGGCCCGCGGGCTCCGGTCACCGTGGCTGCGCTCACCGTGAGGTCGGCGCCCGGCTCGGTCGAGAACCACAGGCGGTGTTCCTGCTCGATGTCCCAGACCAGACGGAACCGCCCGGGGACGCCCGGCCCACCCACCATGGCGTCGACGTTGACGGTCTGTCCCGGTCGCACGGGAGCCGGGAATGCCGTGCGGTACCCTTCCCAGGCCACGACCTCGTCCGAGTCGAGGGCGATCCAGTGGTAGGAGAGGCGCACGGGCTCGTCCGCCGAGGAGTCCCAGGTGGCGCGCCCGGCGTTGGTGACGCGCAGCGGCACCTGCACCGGACGCACCGTGTCGACCGTGAGGGTACGCGGCGCGTCAATCACGGCCTTGAACCACTGCCCCTGCCCCTCACTCGTCATGCGCAGCAGCAGCATCTCGGTCGAACGCGACGCCAGCACCTGCGCGACCACGAGTACAGACAGCGCGGCAAGCGCCGCGAGCCGGCCTCGCGCACCGCCACGCATCCAGGCCACCCCGGTGACACCTGCCAGGCTCACGGCCACCGTGATGATGCCGGACCTCGTGAACGTGAGCACGATCGCCTCGCTCACCACCGCGAGCCCGGCGATCATCAGCAGCCTGCCGCGCGCGCCGCCAGCCTGCAGCAGCAGGCCCACGCCGACGGCGAACGCCAGCTCGAGGTACATGGACGCGATGGTTGGGTACTGGAATGGTCCGCTGGCGCGCACCTGGGTGCCGACGACGGCAATGCCCTCCCTGAACGGCGCGAGCATCGTCGCCGCCGCAGGGACCGCGGCGAAGTCGGCCAGCACGAGGATCGCCACCGCGCAACCCGCGACGAACACGATGCGCGCGAGCCGGTCGACGGCCTGGTGCGACGGTGCCGCCACCTGCGTCAATCCGCACACCGCGGCCAGCACGAACAGGCGCACGGCCATCCCCAAGGCATTGCCGGCGAGGCCACCCGCCCCGAGTACCGACAGCATCGCCGCCCCGCCCAGCGCGGCCCACGGCAGCGAGCGGTGCACCCACAGGACGGCCGACCGCTGCTCACGCACCGTCGCCATCGCGGCTGCGGCACACGCAGCGACCACCACGCACTCGACCGTCGAGAGCGCCTGCCCTGGCACCCGCGCGACCGGCTCCAGCGCCTCGAAGGGCGACACCAGGACGATGGCGGCCACGCCCGCACCTGCCACGCGCGCCACCGGCCCGCGTGCCCGGGCGTCGTCCGCCGCATCGCGCGCGAGCACCACGGCGTGCCCGTCCAACACGTCTGTCGCTGACATCGATGCCGCGCCCCAGGTCCAAGAACCTTGCCATGGCCGCGCGATGAAGGCGCACGGACAAGGCACGTGCCCTGCATCACGGCCGTGCAGCCCATGCCCTCGAAAACCGGCGCGATCGCGCCGATCGCCACGATTCCGGCCGGAAGTGTGTCGTACGGGTCGGGCACGCAGCGCTGCCACCGACGCCACCACGCCACTCGCGGCCTTACGGCCCGCGAAACATCTTTCGCGTTCGGAAACGGGGCCGTCGATGCCGGGCGGTGACATCGGCAGCCGCGGCTGGAGGCGCACGACGGCGTGGCTCGCGAGCTACCGGGTCGGCTCCGACCTGTTTGCCAAGGGCGTCATGCTGGCCGTCACCGTCGCTGCGGCGCGTCGCCTCAGCCTCGAGCAGTTCGGCGCATTCGGGCTGGCATCGACGGTGGGATGGCTGACGGCGGTCGTCGCCGACGCGGGGTTGCAGATGCACGTGGCCCGCAGCGTCGCACGCGCGCCGGAACAGGCGGACTACAGCCTCGGACGGTGGCTGCCGGTCCGCCTTGCGAGCCTCGTGGTCACGGTCGCTGCAGGCGTCGTGACCCTGCGGCTGGCCGCGCCGGCCGGGATGTCACTGACGCCGCTGGCCGCGATCGCCGCCGCATACGCCGTGAACGGCCTCACCGAGTTCCTGTCCCATGTGCTTCGAGGGCTCCAGCGGACGGACGTGGAATCCGCCATCGCACTCGCGCAGCGCACGCTGCTCGCCGTACTCGCCGCCATCGCACTGTGGCGGTGGCCCGGCCTTTCAGGCCTTGGGCTCGCCCTGCTGGTGTCGGGACTCGCCGGCTGCCTCGCCACCTTCCTCATCGTCCGGCGCCTGACGGCGCGTGCGCCGCGCACCGCGTCGACAGGCGGGCGCTGGCGTGAGTTCGTTCACGCGTCACTGCCGATTGGTGCGGCAACCCTGCTGTCGGCGCTCTACTTCCGGATCGATGTCCTGCTCCTCGAGCACTGGCGGGGCGTTGGCGACGTGGGCCTCTACAACGCGATGTTCCGGGTGATCGACGCCATGCGGTTGCTGCCCGCGGCGTGGCTCGCCGTGACGCTGCCGGCTCTCTGCCGCGCCGACGACCTGCGCGTGATGACCCGGCTTGCGTCGAGCCTGGCCATGGCCGCCGTCGCTGCCACGCTCGTCGCCTGGGTCGCCTCGCCGGCCCTTGTGCCGGCCGTGTTCGGTGCGGCCTACGCCGACGGTGTCGCTCCCCTTCGCGTGCTGCTCCTCGCGTACCCCCTGATGACGCTGAACTACGTGCTGAGCAGCCAGCTGATCGCCTGGAACCGGCATGGTGCCTGGCTGCGGTGCTGTGGCGGTGCGCTGGTGGTGAACGTGCTGGTCAACGCAAAGCTGATCCCATCGCTCGGGATGACGGGGGCCGCATGGGCCACGGTCTGGACCGAGGTGTTCATCAGCGCGGGGTGCGCCCTGGCGTTGTTGCGCGCCCCCTCCCTCAAGTTCATGGACGACGCCGCCGTGGAGGTGCCCTGATGTGGCCGATGCGACTCGAGCCAACGTCCGCGCTCGTGGCCGACCTGGCACCACACGAGGCGGCCATCGCCCGCAGCGTGCTGTACGCGGCCCTGTTCGACTACCCGCTCCGGCTGAGCCAACTGCGCCAGACACTCATCGGCTCTCGCCAGACCCCGTCGGACATCCTGGCATCAATCCGCGACAGCCCCGCGCTCGCCTCCGTGGTGGAGCATCGCGACGGCTTCTTCTTCCCGGCCGGCCGCCACGATCTCGTGGCTGTCCGGCTCCGCCGCGAGATCCGGAGCCGCGCCTTCCTCGCCCGGCATACGCTGCTGCTGCGGGCGATCGGATCGCTGCCCTTTGTCCGCATGGTCGCGCTCTCGGGCAGCATTGCGCACTTCAACCTGCAGGCTGGCGGCGACCTCGATCTCTTCATCGTCACCCGCGGCCGCCGTGTCTGGGCGACCACCGTCATCGTCATCCTGCTCTCGAAGCTCCTCCGCCGCCGGAGCACCCTCTGCGCCAACCTCGTCGTGGCCGACACCTCGCTCGCCTTCAGTCCGGCCGACCTGTTCACCGCCAGCCAGATCGTGGGGTTGCGGCCGGTGACCGGAGGCGACGTCATGCACCGTGTCCTCGCCGCGAATTCCTGTGTCCGGGAGCACTTCCCGAACTTCCACGTGCCGCCGCCCGCACGCCCGTCCCCGGTGCGCCAGGCCCGGCGCCTGGTTCGGCACGCGGTCGAGGCGGTGCTCACGCCGGGCTACGCGATGCTCGAGCGGATCTGCCGGTGGACGTATCGTGCCTACCTCAGGCGGCGGGCACGCACGTGGTCGTCGCCAGAACAGGTGGTGCTGGGAGACGAGGTGCTGAAGCTGCACACGCGAAGCCATCGGCAGGCGGTGCTCCAGCGCTTCGGCGACGTCGTGAACGGGACGGCGGAACACTGACAGGCGCGTGTGCGTCGGTGGGAGATAATGCGCCCATGCGCAGCATCGACCCCACCCTCGTCACCACCGCCTTCGATCTTCCCGGCTACCACGTGGCGCGCACCCTCGGCGTGGTCCGGGGCATCGTCGTCCGCTCCCGCAGCATCGTCGGCACCATCGGCGCGTCGCTGCAGACCCTGGTGGGCGGCAACATCACGCTCTATACCGAGCTGTGCGAGAAGGCGCGGGCCGATGCGTTCGGCCTGCTGCTGACCCATGCGGCAGAGGCCGGCGCCAACGCCATCATCGGCGTGCGATACGACGCCAACGAAGTCGCGCCCGGCGTGACCGAGGTGCTGGCGTACGGAACGGCAGTTGAAGTCGTTCCGAATTGAGTTGTGACTTCTCGGTTCCGCTACGTCAGGATCTGCTCGAGGGCCGCGCGGACGGCGTCGACCGCCTCGGCCTCGGTCCGGGCCGCTCGCGCCAGGCGGACCAGCCGCTCGGCCGCTCCGGCGCGCAGGCCGGTGCCGCCTTCCTGTTCCTCGAGTACCTCCGCAATCATCCCGGCTCCCGCCGTGAAGTTGGTGGCTGGGTCGACGATGATGAAGCTGCCCGTGCCGCGGTTATCGGCGTAGCGATCGATCATCACCGGCCTCGCCGTGGTGACGTTCACGGAGCCGATCTGGTTGAGCTGCAGCGCGCGATCCAGTTCGGCGGTCACGGTCCTCGTGGTGTGCTTCACGATGTACACGCGCGAGGGGTCGAGCGGGCGCTCGTCCATCCACACCACGTCCGCGCGGAAGCGCTGCGCCGCGTGAATCGGGCCGGCCGTCAGCATGTCGCCACGACTGATGTCGATCTCGTCCTCGAGCGTCAGCGTAACCGACTGTCCGGGTGAGGCCACGTCCAGCTCGCCGTCGTAGGTGACGATCTGCCTCACGCGGGTCGTGCGGCCGATCGGCCAGGCGGTGATCTCGTCACCGCGGCGAATCCGGCCCGACAGCACCTGTCCGGCATATCCGCGGAACTCGTGCGTGGGTCGCAGGACAAGCTGCACGGGAAAGCGGAAGGGCGAGCCGGTGACATCGCGGTCCACTTCCACCGTCTCGAGGAAGTCGAGGAGCGGCTGTCCCGTGAACCAGGGCGTGCGCGCACTGTGACCGATGACGTTGTCGCCGTGGAGCGCGCTCAGCGGGATCGGGTGCAGCCTGGCGCCCGCCAGGATCTGGTCGAACTCGTCCACGATCGTGTCGAAGACGGACCGCTCGAAGTCGACGAGGTCCATCTTGTTCACGGCGACGACGTAGTCCTTGATCCCGAGCAGGCGGGCGATCTGCGCATGCCGGCGGGACTGCGGCCGCACGCCGTGGCGGGCGTCGACCAGCAGGATGGCGACATCGGCTGTAGAAGCCCCAGTGGCCATGTTGCGCGTGTACTGCTCGTGGCCGGGGGTGTCGGCCAGGATGAACTTGCGGCGGGCCGTCGCGAAGTAGCGGTAGGCCACGTCGATCGTGATGCCCTGCTCGCGCTCGGCCCGGAGGCCGTCGGTGAAGAGGGAGAAGTCGATCGGCCCGGCGGAGCGGTTCTTCGAGGCACGCTCGATCGAATGCAGCTGGTCCTCGTAGACCGACCGCGAGTCGTACAGCAGGCGACCGATCAAGGTGCTCTTCCCGTCGTCGACGCTGCCGGCGGTGCAGATGCGAAGGAGGCCGGCCGACATCAGAAGTACCCCTCGCGCTTGCGGTCTTCCATGGCGGCCTCGGAGGCACGGTCGTCGGCACGCGTCGCGCCGCGTTCCGTGATCCGGCTGGTGGCCACTTCCTCGATGATCCGTTCCACCGTGTCCGCGTCGGACTCGACCGCCGCGGTGCAGGTCATGTCGCCCACCGTGCGGTAGCGCACGACGGTCGTGAACACGGCCTCGCCGGGCAGGGGCGGTGTCACCGGCGTGACCGCCATCACCATGCCGTCGCGCCGGAACACCTCGCGCTCGTGGGCGTAGTAGATCGACGGGAGATCGAGCCGCTCGCGGCCGATGTACTGCCAGATGTCGGTCTCGGTCCAGTTGGAGAGCGGGAACACGCGGATGTGCTGCCCCTTGCGGTGGCGTCCGTTGAAGAGCGACCACAGTTCGGGCCGCTGGTTCTTCGGGTCCCACTGGCCGAACTCGTCGCGGAAGCTGAAGACCCGTTCCTTCGCGCGCGCCTTCTCCTCGTCGCGCCGCGCACCACCGAAGACCGCATCGAACTTGTGCTGTTGAATCGCGTGCAGGAGCGGCACGGTCTGGATCTGGTTACGAGACGCCCGAGGTCCCGTGGGGTCGACGACGAGCCCCTGGGCGATCGCCTCCTCCACCGAGGCCACCACCAGCCGCGCGCCCAGTTCCGCCACGCGGCGGTCGCGGTAGGCCATCACCTCGGGGAAGTTGTGCCCGGTGTCCACGTGCATCAGGGGGAACGGGATGGGCGCCGGATGGAACGCCTTCTCCGCGATGCGCAGCATCACGATGGAGTCCTTGCCTCCCGAGAACAGCAGGACCGGCCGCTCGAACTCCGCCACCACCTCGCGCATGATGTGGATGCTCTCGGCTTCGAGCGCGGCGAGGTGGTCGTAGCTCGGCGCGAGGTCGGCGTGGCCGGCAACGACCGGTGTTCGCCCGGTCCCGTCGATGGTGGCAAATGGCATGGCGTAAACCCTGGAAAAAAACAAAAAGCCCGGGGAAGGTCCCCGGGCTCCTGGTCGGATGATGCCGTTGAATCGGTGGATTCAGCGGACGGCTTGCCTCGAGACACGACCATGCAGCACGGGACCCGAAAGGGCCGTACAACAACACGCGCAGCAACAGGCCGTGATCGTCCGCATCAGCGCATAGATATGTAGCAATTCCCGGTGGTGGAAGTCAAACCGCTCCACCACGGTCGGGCTGGGCCGGCGTGGCCGGGGCGTAGCCCGGCTCCGCCGGACGGGCTTCCTGTGCCTGGACGATGTTGAAGAAGCGGTACAGCAGTCCACCGTCCAGGATGACCGTGGCCGCCAGCAGGAGGTACGCCGCGTTGCTGGGGACGATCTGCAGGTCGTGGATCAGCTTCGAGAGGCCGAAGGCCACGACCCACGCGTCGAAGCTCATGCAAATCCGGCGGAACGTCTCCGGACGAAGGCGCTGGATGATCTGGGCGCCGAGCGGCACGCCGATGGCCACGCTGGGCACGATCCAGGGCACCAGCGCGAAGCTCGGTTCGGAGAACAGGCCCGCGTAGGTGTAGGCGATCGCCGTCATCGACGACTCGGCCAGGCGCACGACGCCGAGCGCGGCACGGAACTCGCGCTTCTCGAGCCCCTGGTTGTTCAGGGCAATGGCCAGCGGCGGCCCGGAGATCGTCGTCACCGAATACAGCACGCCCACACCGGCGCCGAAGACGAGCCCGGCGCTGCGCTCTGCCTTGATCGGCCGCCGGAAGCCGGCGGCCTGGAGCAGGATGAGCGGCAGCAGGACGACGTAGGTGTAGAGCTTCAGCCAGTCGGGACTGACCGCCGACACCATGAAGGTGCCCGCGATGATGCCGGGCACGAGTCCGATGATCATCGGCGTCACACGGCGCCACACCGGCCCGAGCGACGCCCGGTTCACCCACAGCACGTAGGCGTTGAGCGGGACCTCGATCAGGATCAGCGCGGGGTTGAGGACACGGTTCGAGAGGAACAGCAGCGCCAGCGGTACGGTGATCGAGGAGAACCCGTAGCCGAGCGCGCCGTTGACTGTCGCCGCCAGGAGCGTGATCGCTCCCAGCCATACCATCTGCACGTCCATGTCCTGTCCTGTCGCAGAAGCACTATAACCCGCCGGTCCGGCAGACGCCGAGACCGGTGCACCCGGTTGCCTGCAATTACCCGATTACCATCCGCTCACACGCCCGCCGCCCCCACCCTCGCGAACCTCACCGGCTCCTGAAGGTCAGGCGAAGCGTCACCCCGACAGTGCGGGGATCCCCAGGCTGGCCGACGTAGAGCCCCGAGTTCCCTGGTGCCGCGGAGAGCAGGTCGTAGTAGTCGCGATCGAAGAGGTTCCGTCCCCACACCGACAGCGTCCACCCCTCTGAGGCGCGGAAGCCGACGCGTGCGTTCACGAGGATGTAGCCGTCGACCACGAGGTACGCCGACGGCGTCGCAGACGACGAGAACGAAGACCGGTAGCTCGTGTCGAATGCGGTGAAGAACTGCCCGCCGCGCCCGAGGAACGCCCCGTTCTCCACCCACTCGCCGCCGAATGAGATGGCGCTCTTCGAGATGCCCGGCAGGCGCGAACCGGAGATGTCCTTCACCTGCGGGCCGCCGGTCTCCTCGAGCGGAGGCGGCGCGTCGATGAACGAGACGTACGTGCCGTCGGTGAACGCCGCGGCCGCATACAGCGAGAGGCGTTTGCCGAAGGCCGCGCTCCCGTCGAACTCCAGACCGCGGACACGCACCTTGTCGGCGTTCGCCAGGTAGCCACGGAGCACGCCAACGCCGGCATTGACCACCTGCGCCTGGAAGTCCGTGATCTGCGTGTCGTAGAAGGCCACGTTCGCGGTCACCCCGCGCGCCGGCTCCGTCTTGATGCCGGCTTCGATGTGACGCACGTCCTCGGGCTTCACCGTGGCGGCCGACAGCACTGGCCGGTCCTGCGCGTCGGTCGGCACACCGTTCAGGTTCAGTCCGACCGACTTGAAGCTGGTGGCGTAGGTGGCGTACGTGTTCACACGGTCCGACGCTCTGAACGCCACCGTGCCCTGCCCCGAGACGTTCGTGTCGTCCACGTCCGCGGTGTACGCCTGGGGTGCCAGCACCGATCGCTGCAGCGCCAGCAGCGCCGGCGTCGTGGTCTGCAGGCCGCCGTACACCTGCTGGTTGAAGTTCACGGCCTTCGTGTCGTAGTTGAGCCGCAGCCCAGGGAGCACGCGCAGGCGATCGGTCACCGACCACTCCACCTGCCCGAACAGCGCCGCGCTCGTGTTGTCGTACTGCAGGAACTGACGGAATCCGTATCCGTCCAGCAGGCTCGGGGTGGACGCGTTGGCGCCGGGCGCCAGCAGCACCCGTGCGGCGGCACTGCCCTGCTCCTGCCCGAACGAGGGCGCAGAGTCGAGGTTCTGCGTGAAGAAGAACGCCCCCGCCACGAAGTTCACGGTCTTCGAGAGGTCGCCGGCGTAGCGGACCTCCTGTGTCCACTGCGTCTGACGCGATGGAGCGGCTGACACGGTGGTGATCGGCAGACCGATGAAGTCGCGATCGTTCGACGGATTCCAGTCCCAGAACCGCCACGCGGTCGTGGACGTGAGCCGCCCGGGCCCGACCTTCCAGTCGACGTTGACGGCCGCGCCGCCGAGGTCCTGGTATGAGCGGATCGGCGTGTCGACGTCCGTCAGCCGATCGAACGCGTTGTAGCTCGGGGGCGCGTAGTTCAGGTCTGCCGCAATGGCCGGCCACTGCCGGTTCGCGGGGCGCAGCGTCGGGGCGACCCCGGCCGGCACCTGCGTGTTGCCTTTCACGCGCTGGCGTGTGCGGTCTGCGGAGAAGGTCACCGCAATCCGGTCCGACGGCGCGAACATCACCTGTCCGCGCACGCCCAGGTTGTTCATGTCGTTGACGTCGTTGCCGGTCTTCGCGTTGAACAGCGTGCCGTCGCGCTGCGTACCCGAGAACGACAGCCGCCCCGCCACGTTCGTCACGAGCGGGCCGGTGATCGACGCCTTCGCCTGCGAGAAGCCGAAGTTGCCGACGTTCATCTCGGCCTCGACCGCCGGCGTGAAGCTCGGCTTCCGCGTCGTCACGTTGATGGCCCCGGCCGTGGTGTTCTTGCCGAAGAGCGTGCCCTGGGGGCCACGCAGCACCTCGACCTGCTCCACGTCCAGGAAGTCGAGCGTGGCGGCTGCCGGCCTCGCGAAGAACACGCCGTCGATGTACAGCCCGACACCCGGTTCAATGCCGTCGTTCGTGAGCCCGAACGGCGCCCCGAGCCCGCGGATGTTGATCGCCGAGTTGCGCGGGTTGGTCGAGTAGAACTGCACGGTGGGCAGCATTTCCTTCATGCGGTTCACGTTGAATGCGCCCGCATCGGCCACCAGGTCGCCGCGGATCACCGACACCGGGATCGGCACCTCCTGCGCCACTTCCTCCACACGGCGGGCCGTCACCACGACCGACTCGGTCAGCCGCGAGGGCTCGAGGGTCAGGTCGGCTCGCGCGGAACCCGAGGACACCGCCACCTGCTGCGACGCCGTCTCGAAGCCGTCGAGGGTGGCCTCGACCCGGTAGGTGCCTGGCACGAGCGAGGGCACGCTGTACTCGCCCGCACCGTCCGTCACGGCGTCTACCCCGGCCCCGGATGCCGTGTTGACGATCCGGATGGTCACGCCGGGCAGCACACCGCCGTTGACGTCCTTCACGACGCCGGCGACAGCACCGGTGCTCGACTGGGCGAGGAGGCCCGGGGCACTCGCTCGCGCGAGGAGGCCGAAAAACACCAACGCAACTGCACGCCTGACGTTCCAAGACACACGCTTCTCCACTCGGTTATCGGTCCGTTGCACAACGCAGCCGAACGATGACCGTGAGAAGCAGGAAGATCTGTAGAAGGGTGTCTACGGAGGGATGCCTCTCACCAGCCAGTCGTCGGCCCGATACACGCGCAGCGACACGCCGCCGGCGCGCAACAGGGACGACAACACATCAGGTGAGCGGAGAACACTGGACCCGGATTGTTCACCAGCACGACAGGCAAGTCAAGGTGGCACCTGCCTTGCGATGCACGGTCCGTCGCTGTGCGTCCAGAACTCCGCGAACGTGATCGGCCCATCACCATCCTGGAGCCTCCATCGTCCGGGCTGCACCTCGGTGCAGGCGTGCGCCGACTGGCCGGCTTCGGCGATCTCTTCCTCACACTCTGCGCGCATCGCCTCAGCGTCCGCTACAAGCAGACCCGCCTCGGCCTGCTCTGGGCCGTCCTCCAGCCGTTCGCCATGATGCTCGCGTTCACCGCAGTGTTCACCCTGCTCGGCAATGCGCCGGGTGAAGGGATTCCGTACGCGCTGTTCGCTTTCGCGGCACTGGCCCCGTGGACCGCCTTCGCGTCCGGGCTCGCGACCATGACGACGTCGCTCACCGGTCACGCGGCGCTCCTTACCAGGGTGGCATTCCCGAGGGAGATCCTGCCGCTCACCTACGCGGTCGCCGCACTCGTCGACGCCGCGCTGGCCACGGGCGTCCTCGGACTCCTGATGCTCTGGTACCGGGTGCCTCCCACCAGCGCCGCCATCTGGGCGCTGCTCGCCACCGCCCTGCTGGGCCTCTGGCTGGTCGCCACGGGACTCCTGCTCTCGGCGATCCACGTCCGGCATCGCGACGTCGGCCTGGCCGTGCCGGTGCTGCTGCAGGTCTGGATGTTCGCCAGCCCGGTCGTGTACCCAATGTCGCTCGCGCGGGCAACGCTGCCTCCCTGGGCGTTCGCGCTCTACACCCTCAATCCCATGGCCGGCATCGTCGACACGTTCCGGCGCGGCACGGTGCTCGGCACCGCTCCCGACGTGCAAGCCCTCGTCGCAGCAGCCATGGTCACGCTGCTGCTCCTCCCGGTCGCCTACGCCTGCTTCAAGTACGCCGAGGCGACGATGGCGGACGTCGTATGAACGTGGCGGACGTCCGGGTGGAGGCGGTCAGCAAGGAGTACCGCCTCGGCACGCGTCGATCGGCCGTGCGCTTCCTCGCGCTCGACAACCTGAGCTTCGAAATCCCGCGCGGCACGGCGCTCGGCGTCGTCGGCCCAAACGGCGCAGGCAAGAGCACGCTGATGAAGCTGCTTGCCGGCATCACCGCGCCGACCCGCGGACGAATCACAATCCGTGGCGTGCTCTCGGCGCTCATCGAGGTGGGATCGGGCTTTCATCCGGAACTGACCGGCCGCGAGAACGTGTTCCTGAGCGGCGCCATCCTGGGGATGCGCCGTCGCGAGATCGCCGAGCGGTTCGAGCGCATCGTCGCCTTTGCCGGGGTCGAGCGGTTCATCGACACGCCGGTGAAGTGGTACTCGTCCGGCATGTATGTGCGGCTCGGTTTCGCCGTGGCGGCCCACCTGTCGCCGGACGTTCTGCTGGTGGACGAAGTGCTGGCGGTGGGCGACGCCGAGTTCCAGGCTCGTTGCCTGCAGCGCATCCGCGAACTTCGCGCGCAGGGGACCACGCTCGTCCTCATCTCGCACGACCTGTCGGCCGTGCAGCAACTGTGCGACACCGCGCTGCTGCTGGACCGCGGGCGTCTCGTCACAATCGGTCTGCCGGCAGACGTCGTGGCCGCGTACCACCGCCGCATCGTGCGTGCTCAGAAGGAGCGCGGCCAGGACGACCGCCCCGCCGACGGCATCACGGTGCGGACGCTCACGCTGCACGACCGTGCAGGAGCGGAGGTGTCCGCGCTTCCCGCCGGCGACAGCCTGCAGGTGCGTGTGGTGTGGGACTCGCCTACCCGCGGCACGCCGGTGGCGACCGAGGTCTCCATCCATGGCGCGGACGGGCATACGCGCCTGGCCACGCTGGCGTTCACCTTCACGCCGGCCCGACCCGCCGGCGCCGTCGCGTTCACCATTCCCACCCTGCCGCTGGTGCCCGGCACGTACTACGTCGCCGCGGTCCTTCGCGACGCACGCACCGGGCAGCCACTCGACTGGTGGGATGGGGGCACCACGCTGCACGTCCATACGCCGGACACCGACGCCTCACAGGGTCCGATGGTCATCCCGTTCAGTGCGACAGTCCACGACCTTCACGCGGGCGGCTGACGCGGATCCCGCCGACCTGCGGCGGACAATCAACCGTGTCGAGATCGACACCGGCCGCCTGCCGGAATACCGCCGGGAGCACTCCGGCCCGCGCCGACGCACGCACCAGGCCGTCGGCAAAGCACTCCAGCAGCAGGGGCCGCAGGTGCACCCCTCGCAGCGGCTCCGCACCGGCCACCGCCGGCAGTTCCCCGACCAGGTGACCGTGGAACCGAATGCGAATCGCCCCGGGCCGCATCTCGTCCAGCTGCTGCTCGACAGCGGAGAGGCCGGCTGAGAGGTCCACGTCCGGCATCGCCCCGGTGCAGGGAGGCGGTGCGTCGCGATAGGACCGAACGGCTACTTCCGACATCGCCTCCTCGCGCACGCCCCGCCAGTACCAGTAGTCCATCGCACGATCGAGCACGAGCCGCCACTTGTCCCGCATCGACGCGCGCTCGAGGGTCCACAGTGCGGCCTCCGCGGCCGCCGTGACGACGCGGTCCGCAGGCCGTGACGCACGCATGGCCAGCGTGAACATCGCGCGCGCGGCACGACCGGGCGCCAGCGGCCGTCCCATCGGCAGCGCGGTGAGAAGCTCCCGATGCTTGCGGGCGAGTTGCACGCTCGCTCGCCCCTCCGCGTGCTTCCGCCGAAGAATCCGCGTGAGGTCGGACCCGTCGTGGTGGACTCCGTCGGCGCCAGGAACGAACCTGACCTCGACACCCGCGCGGATGGCGCGATACCCCAGGTCGAAATCCTCGTGGCACCGCAGCGTCTCGTCGAACCCGCCGAGCGCCTCGAAGGTGTCGCGCCTGATCGAGCAGTGGCCGGCGAGCACGTCCCTGAACGTGAAACGGTGCCGGGGGTCGAGGAGCCGGTCGTTCATTGCCTCCCACCAGCCGGCCAGCGCCGAACCGAGGTATCCGCCCACCTCTGGCCGCGGCTCGAGACCGCCCGCGCCGAGGAGCTCAGCCGCATGCACGTGCGCCCGGCTATGTGCGCTCACGCAGCCAGGCCCGGGCTCCACATCATCGTCCATGAAGAGCAGCACCGGCGCCCCTGCGATGGCGGCACCGGCATTCCGGGCAGCGCCCGCACCAGACGGACGGTCGAGGGCGAGCAGACGAATGTGGAAGGGAAACGCGTCGCGCAGGCGGACCGCGTCGAGACCGGTGCCACCCACACCGTCGATCACGACAATCACCTCGAAGGGGGGTGGGCTCGACTGCCAGGACAACGCTGCGAGCAGGCGCATCAGGGACGCGTGTCGACCGACCGTGGGCACGACGATCGACACGAGCGGTTCCGTGCTCATACCCGGCTCCCGCCGAGGCGACCGCGCAGCCAGGCCAGAGGTCCACCCAGCAGACCCGCGAGTTCGGCGCGGCGCAGCGCATCGCGTGCGTCCGGCCTGAACAGGCGCATGGGCCGCCGGAGCAGGGGCAGGTGGTCGTGGCGGAACCATCGCCAGGCGAGTCGCAGCACCCCGAGGTCGTGGTGGCCCACCAGGCGTCCGAACCACATGGCGCCCACGCCGGTGCCATAGCCTCTCACCACCCGATGCAGTTCGTCGTCCGTCCGGCGGTGCCGATGGCGACTCACGGCCCGCGGTTCGTAGACGATGCGGTAGCCCGCGGCGAGAATGCGGGTGAACATGTCGTGATCGCCGCCCGACATGGCCGGTGTGCCGGCATCCAGCAGCTCGTCGAAGGCCCCCACCAGGGTGGTGAGACCGCGGCGGACGGCGAGGTTCGCTCCCGCGCCGATGCCAGACACCTGCAGCGGATGGTCCACCCGGCCGTCGTAGACGCGCCGCCGGAACCCGCGCACGAAGCCGCAGTGCTCCTCGAACCGTTCCTGCGCCGGCGTCTCCAGTTCGAGCGGCAGCGTCAGCCCGCTCACGGCGAGCACGCGGGGGTCGGCAAAGTTCCTCACCAGCGCGTCCAGCCACTCCGGGTCCGGTATCGCGTCGTCATCCGTGAAGGCCACCACAGCACCGGCAGCTTCGAGCATCGCGCGGTTCCGGGCGCGGTCCAGCCCGGGCCGCGATTCGACCACGTAGCGGACACCGGCGCACCGCGACACCACCGCCCGTGTGCGGTCGGTGGACGGTGCATTGTCGACCACGAGCACCTCGTCGGCCGCGGGTGAGAGCCGACTCACGCCCGCAAGCGTGCGCCGCAGATCGTCAGGGCGGTCCCGGGTGCAGATCGCGACGGTCACCGCAGGTCGCTCGGCAACCGTCAACCGCGAACGCCCGTCGAACCCGAGCGTGTCCTCGAGCCACACGCGCAACGCATCGCGACCGAGGGCACGGCTCGCGCGCGCGTCAATCGCCCGCGTGTCCACCCGACCGTTCCGCACTGGCACATGGCCGCGTCCGACGACCGTCCCCCGCCAGCGGAAGACGCACATGCACCGCTCGTAACCGTCCAGGCCGGTGAGCGGACGGGTGTCGTCCAGTTCGACATCGCGGATGGCTGTCGGCATCACGCACGAGGGACCGGTGATGGCCCACGCGGTGCCTCGGCAGGCACGAACCGCCCGGCCTCCACATCGGCGCGCGGATGGCCCGCGGCGACGCGCCGGAGCTTCCGGGCGAGGTGCGTGAACATCAGGTGCCGGCACTCGCGCCAGAGCAGCCACACCGCACGCAGTTGCGCGCGGCCTGCGGTGCCCGCGCGGACGTCCATCCGCAGTTGCTGGATGATCTGCTCGCCGTAGAAGGTGCACCAGGAACGCCGTCCCCTGTCGAACGCCTCACGCCGAACCTCGGGGGCGCCACGCGATTCGCGGGCAAGCACCGCGAGCGTGGCGCGCAGCATGCGCTCGGGATCGCGCGACATGTTCGACCCGTGCTGCCGGTAGCGAACCGCCACCGACGCGTCGACGATCACCTGTCCCAGACGGGCGAACTGCAGGTAGACCGCGTAGTCGGCTGCGGGGCCCACATCGGCCGGGAAGCCCCGGACCCGCAACAGGTGCTCCCGGCGGAACAGGGCGGCGCCCGGGGTCCAGACCAGGTTCCGCTCGAGCCACTCGCCGTAGAGATCGGTTTCACGGGGCGGGTCGAAGTGCGTCGGCAGCGGGCGGCCGACCCCGTCGATGAGCTGACATCGCCTGGCGACCATTGCCGCATCCGGGTGCTCGGTCAACGACGCCACCCCCGACGCGATCGCCCCGGACTCGAGTTCGTCATCAGCGTCCAGGAACACCAGGTAGGTGCCGGTCGCCGCAGCCAACCCGCGGTTGCGGGCCGCGCTGACCCCGGCATGCGGCTGCCTGAGCACCAGGGCACCAGACTGCCGTGCGATGGCACACGTCCCGTCGGTCGATCCGTCGTCGACGACGATGAGGTCGAGATCGGGCCAGTGTTGCGCGTGCACGCTGGCCAGCGCGGCCGCGAGGAAGTGGGCCTGGTTCCGGCACGGAATCACGACCGAGACACGGGATGGTCGAGGCATCTGGTCCGTGTGGTCCGTCGTCATGAGGTGCCGGGTCGCTGGCATCGGGTGCGGTCGAGCAAACGCAGTTCCACGTGGCCGCCGTCCTCGGCCCGCGACACGGCTGTGGCCGTGCGGTGACACGAAGTGGTGACGGCTGTGGCATTTGCGTGCGAAAGGCGCAAGCTCGACTGGCACACTCGTTGCGGCCGAGGGCAGCATCCACGCCTGACCGAGGAGTAACTGCCGTGCGGAACAGATTCCATTTCATCGCCCTCGTGTTGCCGTTCCTGACGCTTGCGGTGCCGGCGCCCGCCCGTGCGCAGTGGGGCTATCCGCCTTACGGCGCCTACCGCTATCTCCAGCCGGAGAGCCACCTCCGGATTGCGGTGAAGCCCAGTGACGCATCGGTGTATGTGGACGGCTACTTCGCCGGGAAGGTGGACGACTTCGACGGGCGCATGCAGCGCCTGCACGTGCCGCCGGGCGAGCACGAGATCACCGTCTACCTCGAGGGGTACCGCTCGCTCACACAGCGGCTCTACCTGAGCCCGAACGCCACCCGCACCCTGGAGGGCACGCTCGAGAAGCTCGGCCCTGGCGCACCACCGGAGCCGAAGCCCGAACCGTTGGAGCGCGACCGCGATCGTGACCGGTACCAGGCCGACGCCGAGGATGAGCTCTACGGGCGGCCGCCCATGCGCGGGCCGCGCGGACCGGTCGAGCCGCCGCAGCGCCGTCAGCCCGGCGTGGGTGTGCGCGAGTCTCGCTATGCCTCGCTGTCGATCCGGGTGCGTCCGGCCGGCGCCGTGGTGCTGATCGACGGTGAGCGATGGGACGGTCCCGACGGTGACGAGCGGCTGATCGTGCAGGTGGCCGAAGGTCGCCACGTGATCGAGGTGGAGCGTGAGGGGTACGAGCCGTTCACGACCGAGGTGGAGGTCCGGCGTGGCGAAACGGCCCCGGTGAACATCACCCTGCGCCGCCGCTGACCGACACGCCTGTCGCTGGCGCGTATAATCCGACCCAATGACGGCTATTTCCCGTTCCGCCCTGGCCTTCGTCGCCGCAGGCATCCTCGGACTCTCCCCCGCCGCCGCGCAGGTGGCCCCGGCGGCCGCACCGATCGGCCTGCAGGACCGGGTGCCGTTCGACGCCGCGGTCCGCCGCGGCACGCTGCCGAACGGCTTCACCTACTTCATCCGCCAGAACAGCCGCCCGGCCAGCCGGGTCGCGTTCCGGCTCGCGGTGAAGGCCGGGTCGCTGTTCGAGGCGGACGACCAGCAGGGGCTCGCGCACCTCATCGAGCACATGGCGTTCAACGGGAGCACGCACTTCAAGCCCGGCGAGCTGGTCTCCTTCTTCGAGTCGCGCGGGGCGAGGCTCGGCCCCCACGTCAACGCGTACACCAGCTTCGACGAGACGGTGTACATGCTCGATCTCCCGGCCGACTCATCCGAGGTGGTCACGCGTGGCATCGAGGCCATGGCCGACTTCGCCGGCGGCCTGTCGCTCACGCCGGAGGAGGTCAACAAGGAACGCGGCGTCCTGATCGAGGAGTGGCGCGGTCGCCTCGGGGCGTCCACACGGGTCCGCGACAAGCAGACGCCGGTGCTGTACTACCAGTCGCGCTATGCGGAGCGGATGCCGATCGGCAAGCCTGACATTCTCCGCAATGCCCCGGTCCAGCGGCTCCGCGATTTCTACGACACCTGGTACCGCCCCGAGCGCATCGCGCTCGTGGTCGTGGGCGACATCAATCCGGCCGAGATCGAGGCGGCCATCCGCACGGCATTCGGGCCGTTGAAGGCGCGGGCACCGGAGGCGCCGCTGCCCGATGCCAGGGTCCCGCTCCACGCCGAGGACCTCGTCAGCATCGTCAGCGATCCCGAGATCACGTCTTCGTCCGTGCAGATCCTGCACAAGCGTCCCGCTGAGGGGCACGACCGGGTCTCGGACTACCGCCGCAGCATCGTCGCGAGCCTGTTCTCGCGCATGCTGAACGATCGGTTCACCGAGCTGGCCCGGCGGCCCGACGCGAAGTTCCTGGGTGCCGGCGGTGGCGGCGGCTCGCTGACGCCGACGGTGGATACGTTCGGCCTGAATGCGCGCGTGGTCGACGGCGGCATCGCGGAGGGCCTGACCGCCATCCAGATCGAGTCGCGCCGCGTGCAGGAGCACGGGTTCACCGCCTCGGAGCTCGAGCGGGCGAAGCTCTGGCTACGATCGTTCTACGAGCGGGCCTACAACGAGCGTGACAAGAACGAGAGCGCGTCGTACGCGCAGGAGTACGTGAGCTACTTCCTGCAGGACGAACCCAGCCCGGGTATCGAGTACGAGTGGCGGCTGGTGCAGCAGGAGCTGCCCGGCATCACCCTGGCCGACGTCAGCGCACTGGCGAAGCAGCGGCTGGGCGGCGAGGGCGAGGTGGTGCTCGCGGTCATGCCGGAGAAGGAGTCGGTCCGCGTACCGCAGGAGGCGGACATCCGCACCGCCCTCGCCTCAGCGGACCGGGCGGCGGTCACCCCCTGGGCCGATACCACCTCGAACCGTGCCCTGGTCGAGCGGGCACCGCAGCCGGCCACGGTCCTGTCCCGACGGGAACTGGCCGACATCGGTGTCACGGTCGTCACCCTGTCGAACGGCGTGGAACTCTGGCTGAAGCCGACCGACTTCAAGAACGACCAGATCCTCTTCACGATGTATGCGCCGGGCGGTGCCGCCGTCGCCCCGCGCGAAGACTACCTGCAGGCAAGCTTCGCGACGAACTACACCGGCCTCTCGGGGCTCGGCGGCATCAAGGCGCTCGACCTCGACAAGATGCTGGCCGGCCGTCGCGCATCGGCGTCGGCGTTCATCTCGTCACAGACGCATGGCGTGTCGGGTTCCGCGGCTCCGGCCGACCTCGAAACCGCCCTGCAACTGCTCTACCTCAACGTGACCGCCCCCGGCGACGACCCCGATTCGCTGGCGCTGATGCGCCGGCAGCTCGACGCCGCGGTCGCGAACCGCGGCCGTAGCCCCGGCCAGGCCTTCAGCGAGAAGGTTGAGGCCATCAACACCTCCGGCCACTACACCTCGGAACCACTCACGAGCGAGCAGATTGCCACGCTCGACCGCGCGAAGATGCTGCAGTTCTACCGGGCGCGCTTCGCCAACGCGGCAGACTTCACGTTCTTCATGGTGGGCGCCTTCAAGACCGACGAGGTGCTGCCGCTGCTGACCCGGTGGGTCGGGGGCCTGCCGTCCACCGGTCGCAGGACGGCGGAGTTCAAGGACACGGGTGTGCGCTTCCCCGCCGGCATCCAGACAGCCGAGGTGCAGAAAGGGCGCGAGCCGCGGGCGCAAACACTCATCAGCTTCTTTGCCGACCCGTCATTCGATCCGGTCGAACAGGAGCGCATCATCGCCGCGACGACCGTGTTCGAGACGGTGATGCGCGATGCGCTGCGCGAGGACCTCGGCCAGACCTATACCGTGAACGTCGGGCTCGCCCAGGCGCCGCCACAGCGTGGCGACGGCTACGTCGCCGTGCAGTTCGGCGCGGCCCCCGAGAACATCGGGGCCATGACGGACCGCGTCCTGAAGGAGGTCGCGCGGATGCAGGCCGAGGGTCCGCCGGCCGACCTCGTGGCCAAGGCCCGGGAAGGGGCCCGGCGCGACTACGAGACGGCGCTGAAGCAGAACAACTACTGGCTCCGCCGGCTGCAGACCGTGCATCTCCTCGGCGGTAACCCGGCCGACATCGTGACCCGCAGCCAGCGGATCGATGCCGTCACGCCGGAGCTCGTGCAGGACACGTTCCGCAAGTACTTCCCGCTCGACCGCTACACGGTGGTGACCCTGCTGCCCGAACCCACGAGCCGCTGACCGGTGGCCACCGCCTTGCCGGTCGTGAGCTGGCACGGTGTTGGCACAACCCGGAGCAGAGGGCTCGGATGGACAAGCGCCTGGAGGAACAGCTCGAACGGGTCAGGAAGCTCTCCGAGCGCGTGGCACAGATCCACGAGCAGCTGGAGCGGAACACCCATCTCATGCGCGGGCAGGTCTCCCGCGCCGAGGCCGGCCGCGGCGAGGTCCGCGAGTTTCGCAGCGCGCCGCCAGACCCGGACCGCGCCGGGTCGTCTCTGGCGACGCGCGCGGTTGCGGCCGAGCGGCCCCGACGGTTGCGCCGCCAGTAGCGCGATTGCGCGTGCGGGCTCGCGGCCCGGCCCATCTCAGACCCGCACCAGGCAGGCCTCCGCCGGCTCCCCGGTCGCGGCGGCAATCGCCTCCGCATACAGCGCCACCTGGCGCGAATAGCGATCGAGCCCCTCCTGCGAAATCTCGCGGTCGGTCTTGAAGTCGACGACCACCCAGCGGCCCGATTCGCGGAACGCCAGGTCGACGACGCCCTCCAGGATGGGACCGTCGGGAAGGACTGCGGTCACCGGGCACTCACGCCTGGCCTCCCCGCGTTCCGCGGCGGCGCGCGCGCGCTGCAGCAGATCGTGGCGGGTGACACGCAGCACGGTCTCCACCGCCGCGTCCCGTTCCTGGGCCGGTGCCCCGAGCACCCGCGCATGCACGTCTGCCGAGCCCTCGACGTCGGAACGCTCACCGGCGAGTGGCACCGTGGCCAGCACGGCATGCACCAGTTCGCCGAAGCGGGCTCCACCGACGCCGTGCGGCTCCCGCAGGTCCACGACGGCCACGTCGCGCATGGGACCCTGCTGCGGGCGCGGCGGTGCGGGCTCGTCGAAGAGTCCAGCCTGCACCGGTGACCCGGCCGGCGGCTGCTGGGGCCTCTCGTGCCGGACCTCGCCCGTCAGCGCGGGCGCCGAGGCGGCGTCCACCGACCACTCCGTGACAGTCCGCACCAGGAGTGTGGGTGCACTCCCGCGCGCGAGCGCCTCGTCACGAACGGACTCCCAGCGCTGGTAGTCGCGCAGCCCTTCGTCGACCACCGAGGCCGGCACGTCCTTCACAATCAGCGTCTCGCGGCGAAGGCCGTGTGAGGACTCCAGGCCCAGGGTCAGCGCGTGCGGGTCCCACCACAGCACGTCGTAGCCTGCGTCCTCCTCGCCGAGATGGTGGACGCCCGGCTGGACCGTCGCCGCGTTGAAGGGCTCATCGTCAGGACGTCGGAAGACGGAGTCCTTCCTGAAGGGCGGGTGATAGCTCGCCACGTCCGGTGACCGGCGTGTCGCCATGGGAGGATAGAGCGCGGCATTCAGCGGGCTCACCCAGCCGCCGTCGAACTCGACATCGCCGACCACCGGCACCACGAGCAGGTCGCGGGCTCGCGTCGCGGCCACATACGCCACGCGCACACCCTCGGCTTCGTCACGGGCCACTTCCAGCGGTTCGTTGGCAGCCAGTTCAGTCGGGGTCCAGCGGGCCAGGCGCAGGTAGCAGGCGTTGCGCGCCTTGTCGATGAGCCGATCGGCTTTCTCGTTCCGGAGCTTCGCCGTCATGTCGGCCAGGATGACGACCGGGAACTCGAGCCCCTTCGCCTTGTGGGCGGTCATCAACCGGACGCCCTCGCTCCCCTCCTCGAGGATCGGGGCTTCGGCTGCCTGTCCACCATCGGCTTGGTCGCGCAGGTCGTCGACGAACCCGCGGAACGACATGCCGCCGTTCATCTCATACTGCCGCGCCAGTTCGGCGATATGCAGCACGTTGGCCAGGGCCTGCTCACCGGCCGGCCTGAGCACGAACGCCACGTGCGCGCGCGTGGCCTCGAGCAGGTCGGTCACCGTGTCGGCCACGGGGCGGTAGTTCCGCCGCAGGTGCAGCCGCTTGAGCAGCGCCAGGGCGTCGACGACCGGCTGCAGGTCCGGGGACGGATCCCCGAGCGGCCGGAACGGATGAAGCCCCTTCTGGAGATGCCGGTACTCCAGCAGCGTCTCGTCGTCGATGGCGAAGAGCGCCCCGCGCAGCGTGGCGAACACCGACAGTTCATCGTCGGGCCACTCGACGGCGGCGAGCGCGGCGCGCAGCGTCTCGACCTCCTCGCGGCCATGGAACGACTTGCCCCCCACGAGCAGGTGTGGCACACCCCGGGCCTCCAGCGCGTCGACGTACGGACGCGTCACGTCCTGGCCGAAGTGGAGGAAGCGGCGGAACAGGATGCAGATGTGGCGAGCCTGGATCGGCACCGCCATCGGCAGTTCATCCCTCGTCGTCTTCTCGGTGATGGTCCAGCCGCTGTCGTTCAGCAGCCAGGAGACGAAGGCCCCCACCCCGTCGGGAAGCGAACGGTCGATGGCGTAGCCAGCCACGCTGCGCTTGCCGTACGGCTCGGGCACCGGAAGGGCCACGACCGAGGGCTGCGTCGACGGCTCATCGCGATGCGGCGACAGCCCGACATACTGCGCCTGCAGCGTCTGCCGGTCGCCTGTCATCACGCGCTCGAAGCTGGCATTGACCATCCGCTGGATGGCCGGCGTGGAACGGAAGCTCGTACGCAGGAAGGCACGCCTGGCCCCCCGCTGCTCCAGCAGGTCGCATACCTCACGGTAGGTCTCGACGTCGGCGCGACGGAACCGGTAGATGGCCTGCTTCGGGTCGCCGACGATGAAGAGCTTGCCGGGGAGCGGGTTGATGCGCCGCCAGTCGGCCTCGTCCGGATTGTCGGAGGCGAGCAGCAGGAGGATCTCCGCCTGCAGGGGATCGGTGTCCTGGAACTCGTCCACGAACAGGCACGCAAAGCGTGCCTGGAATGACTCGCGCACCGACCGGTGAGTGACGAGCAGGTCGCGCGCCCGCAGCAGCAGGTCGACGAAGTCCAGCGCGCCGGCCCGTTGCTTGAGCTGCTGGTAGCGATCCACCACCTCGCGGAGTTCGACGTGCAGCAGCGCAGCCAGGTCGGCATCGGCGGCACGCTGGAACGCATCGAGTCCGTGGCAGAGTGCCTCGTACGTCTCCCAGACCTCGTCGCGGGCGACCGAGGAGCTGAACATCCGATCGCGGCCCTTGCGGACGCGCCGGAAGTCGCGGTTGCCCGCGAGGTCGATCAGCCGTGCCTCCCAGCCATCGCGGTCGGCGGCATCGAACTGTTCCGCCATGCGGATGTCGCGGCTCAGTTCGCGAGCGGCGACGGTGTCGATGAACAGCGGGTCGCGGGTCGAGGCGGGGCTCGCCGTGAGGTCTGCCAGGACGTGCAGGCGGCCGACCAGTGCGTCGAGTTCCGCATCCCGATCGAACGGGTCGCGCTGCCACTCACCCGTGAAGTCACGCCATTCGGCCAGTTCGCGGGCGGCATACCTGATGCGATCCACCGGACCGTCGTCATTGCCGCGCGGGTCGCGCGACCACACGCTCCGCCGGAGTGCACGGCGCAGGCCCTCGGGAGGCGACTCGAGCTGCCGATGCAGCCAGCCCTGGAACGCCTCTGAGAAGAGACGGTCGGCGCGCGGTTCGGTCAGCACGTCGAACACCGGGTCGATGCAGGCTTCCACCGGACGCTCGCGCAGCAGGTCGGCACAGAAGCCGTGAATCGTGCTGACGTGCGCCTCCTCGAGGCGCTGGATGGCGTCGGTCAGGTGGGTGAGCATTGCCGGATCGGTGGTCCGCTGGCGCAGGCTCTCGAGTTCCTTCCTGATGCGCAGCTTCAGCTCGCCTGCCGCCTTCTCCGTGAAGGTGACAGCCACCACCTGCTCGATGCGGGCGCGCCCCGTCGAGAGCACCGCGAGGATCCGCTGCACCAGTTCGGTCGTCTTGCCGGTGCCGGCAGCCGCCTCCACGACAATGGTGTGGTCGAGGTCGTGGCGAATGAGGTCGCGGTCGGCCTGATCGAGGAGTGGCTGCTCGGGCGTCATTTCCGCCCCCGCAGCGCCTGGAGGTCGGCAAGCGGTTCCTGCGCCTTCCAGCGCACCCGCTTCTCGATCGACGACCCGCACACCGGCCGGAAGTCGCACCACGTGCAGGCCCCCTCGGCGGGAGCGGGCGCGAGGAAGCCGGTCTCGACAGCGCGGTCGATGATCTCGAGCACCTCGATGCCGGCGCGGCGCGACCGTTCATCGAGCGCCACGGCCACCGACGTGAAGCCACCGTCCGTCGTGGCGTAGTACAGGCGGCCCTGCTCCACCGTGCGGCCCAGGGCTGCCTCGAGCGCCATCGAATAGAGCACGGGCTGCAGCGCCTTCCCACCGTCCACCACGAAGCCCTCCTTGACGCGGGCACGTCCGGTCTTGTGGTCGGTCACGCGGAGCGTGCCACGCGTGGCGTGCTCCTCGACGAGGTCGATGGAGCCGTGCAGGAGGAACCGGTTGTCCAGCAGCACCGGATCGGGGCGACTGTCGGGATCGCGCCCGACGTCGACCGCGCTCCCCTTGAGCCCGAAGGCCCACTCGAACTTCGCCGGAACCCAGCCGTCCTGATCTTCGGAGATCTTGTGCACCCAGAGCCGCAGATCGCGACGGATCGCCCCGATCTCGTCCTGCCACACCCGCTCGATGGCTGGTGCCAGCTCGCGCCGCTGGTGAGCGGCTTCCTCCGCCATGCACTGGTCCAGCACGTCGAGCGCGTGCGCCAGCCCCGCCGATGTCACCGGCAGCCGCCCTTCTTCGCGCAGACGCCGGTAGAACGCGGTCTGCACGGCATGAAACAGGCTGCCACGCGTGAGCGGGTCCATGCGCTGCAGTGGCTCGAGATCCTCCGCCGGGCGGAGGCGGTAGATGGCGCCGAGCAGGAACTGGTACGGACAGCTGGCATAGCGCTGCAGTGCCGACAGGGAGTAGACGCGCGCGCCGAGACGGCTTGGCGCGAGGATGGGCCTCGTGCGTTCGGTGGCCTGCACGAGACCATCGAACTTCGACCAGGCCTTGCGCGGCCGGGCGTAGCGCTCGCGTACCGAACGCTGGAGGCAGTCGTTCAGCTGCAGCATGTACTGCGCGCGCCCGCGCGCCGCGCTGTCTGGGGCCTCGACGAGGCGGCGCAGCGTGGCCAGGTCGTGCTCGAGTGCGTCGATCGCCTCCGTGCTGTCGTCAGGCGCCGGCCACGCGAGGGTGGCCCGCGACGCCCGGGCCGCCGCCTGCTGGAGTTCGTCGGCGCTGGGCACGCGGCCGGTCATCGCGCGCCACACTTCCAGGGCGTAGAGCGAGGGTACACGGGGGCGTCCTTCGCCGATCTCCACCGTGGGAAACGACACGTACAGTCGCCGGGTGGCGGCGCCGACCGCGAGCCGGAGCTGCTGCTTCTCCATGTCGGCACGGTCACCCTGTGTGACCAGCGCCGCATCGAGCGCCACACGCGCCGCGTCGAGCAGCAGTGGGTCTTCCCGGGGCCGCTGCGGGAACATCCGCTCGGCCAGCGCCGGGACGAACACCACGTCGAACGTCCGCCCGCGCATGTGCGCCGGCGAGGCCACGAAGACGCGTCCGTACCGCCTGGCCTGCGGCTCGGACTCCATGGTGCCGAGACGCACCGCCAGCACGCGCGCCGCCTCGTCGAGCGACACGGGCCCCACGGCTCCCATCGGACGGAGGTCTGCCAATACTCGCAGCACCCGCTCCGGACGCGCCAGGACACTCGGGGCGAGCGCCTCGAACCGCTCCAGCCAGTCGGACCAGGTCGAGGCTTCAGGCCATGCGGCCAGCACCCTGATGATGGGCAGCGCGAAGCCGGCGAGCGCCTGCAGGTCCTCGACCTTGCGCGCCAGGTGTGCCAGGCGTCCCGATTCGGGCTCGGTCCGCTCCAGTTCGGCACGCTGCAGGTCGCACTCGCGCATCAGGCCCGTCAGGCGTGCCTCCCAGCGCGCGGCCGTGTTGATCACGCGCGACTCGGCCAGGATCCGCTCCCATTTCCACGGCGCCCTGAAGGCACGGTCGGCGGGCCCGGCAACCTCCGGATCGACGTCTGGCGCGGCCTGTGCCTGCTCGTCGGCCCGACCCGCGAGCGCGCCGAAGACCTCGTCCTGCGACGCGGGAATCACGTCGTCTGGCAGGGCGGACCGGCCCGGGCCGTCGGCACTCCCGGTGCGGCCATCGACGCGCGGCACCTGCCCCAGCGACAGGTACTCGGCGAAGCGACGGGCCGACAGGTTCTCCTGCCGGCAGGCCAGCAGCGCCAGGAAGGCACGACCTGCGGGATGCGGGCGCCGCGAACCACGCTCGAAATACGACGGGATGCCTGCCCGTTCGAGTGCGTGCTCCAGCAGGCCGGCGTACTGCTGCGGTGTACGCAGTGCGATGGCCATGCGATCGAACGGCGTGCCTTCGCGCGCCTCACGCAGGATGCGGCGGGCGATCTCCACCGCTTCGCGCCCCTCACCCGGCGCCGAGAAGAGTTCCACCTCGTCGAGAGGTCCGCCCGCCGGCGTGGCTCCCGCGGCAAAGAGGTGGCGGCGCACGCGGTCGAGCCCGCCGTCGGCCGGTTCCACCGGGGTGACCCTCGCAAGCGTGGCGAATGCCCGCACGGTCGGCGCGTCGCCCGCGGGAATGGTGGCAAGGGCCGAGGGCGCCCGCTGCACCAGGGCACGCACGAGCCCGAGTTCGGCCGCATTGGTGACCGGGGTGTCGAGCAGGACGAGGCGGCAGTGGCCGTAGGCGCTGTCGCCGGCAGCGGCCCCTTCGGCCGCCGTCCGCAGGAACGCCGCGCGGTCCACCGAGCACACCGTCGAGAACTGCCGGTCGAAGCGGTCGAGCAGGCCTGCGAGGTCGCGCGCTCCGGCGCCGACGCCATCGAGCCGGGAGGCCGGCACGTCGGCGAGCGCCAGTTCCTCGAGCGTGCGGGCGAGCGCGCGCGGGAACCCGGGCGACGTGGCAACCGGGCCGAAGTACTCGAGTGCGGCCGCGTTGGCCGCGTCGTGCACGGCCCGCGCCGCGACCGCCTCGATTCCGAGCGTGGTGGCCGGCGTCAGCCGCCCAGCGGCGAGCCGCGGGGCCGCGAGCCGGGCCGCGAGCTGCGTGAGGCTCAACCTGTAGATCCCGAACGTGGCAGGCCGCCGCCGGGCGAGCATCCGCACGAAGTCGTCGGCCGCGCCGCGCGTGGCGCCGACCACGAGGATCTCGGTTGAGGGAGGAAGGTCGAGGACGAACCGGCTGGCGGCCTCGAGCCGCACCGCCGCCGATGAAGACAGGACCACGCGCATGCCACGCTCCTTCCGGACGCCGTGCCGGACACACCCTGGAAGGCCCGCGCCCGCGGACCCGCACACACGATACACCCGATCGCGCCCGTGGCGGATTTCGCCGTTGCATGGCCCCGGGCCTTCCTATAATCGGGCTCATGCGCATTCCCGCCCTGCTCACGTTCATCGCCGCGTCGGTCTCGGTGGTCGCACTCAGCGCCCAGGCACCTGAGGGGGATCTCGTCCGTCGCGCGCGTGCGATTCACGACCGCGTCATCACCCTCGACACCCACAACGACATCGAGCCCGAGAACTTCACCGCCGCGAAGAACTACACCCAGCGGCTCGACACGCAGGTCAACCTGCCGAAGATGATCGAGGGTGGCCTCGACGCCTCCTTCTTCATCGTCTATGTGGGACAGCCCGATCCGAAACGCCAGCCCGACTCCCTGTCGCCGGCCGGCTACGACCGGGCCTACAGGGAGGCGGTCGAGAAGTTCGAGGCCATCCATCGCCTCGCCGAGCAGATCGCACCCGACAAGATCGGCCTGGCGCTGACGGCCGCCGACGTGCGCCGCATCGCGGCCTCCGGCCGGAAGGTGGCGCTCATCGGCGTGGAGAACGCATACCCGATCGGCGAGGACCTGCGCCGCGTGCAGGAGTTCTACGACCGCGGCGGTCGCTACATGTCGCTCGCCCACAACGGCAACAACCAGCTCTCCGACTCGAACACCGGCGAGCGCGACGGCTACACCTGGAAGAACGGCGTCTCGCCGCTCGGCGAGCGCGTGATTGCCGAGATGAACCGCCTGGGCATCATGGTGGATGTCTCGCACCCGTCGAAGGGCTCGATGCTCAAGGCGGTCGAACTGTCGAAAGCCCCGATCATCGCATCGCACTCGGCGGTGCGGGCACTGGCCAACGTGCCGCGCAACATGGACGACGAGATGCTGAAGGCGCTTGCACGGAACGGCGGCGTCATCCAGATCGTCGGTCTCGGCAGCTACATCAAGGTGCCGAAGCCCGACTCCCCCGAACGTGCGGCGGCCCTGACGGCCCTGCGCAGGGAGTTCGGCATTCCCGAACCGGCCCCGCGCCAGGCGTCCGGCGCCCCCGGCAGCACCCGCGCGACCGACGAGGCGATCGCGGCCCTGCCGGCCGCGCGCAAGGCACAGTTCGACGCGAAGCTGGCCGACGTGAACAGGCGCCTGCCGGCCGACCCGCCCGCCACGGTGAAGGACTTCGTCGATCACATCGACTATGTGGTGAAGCTGATCGGCATCGACCACGTGGGGATCTCGTCCGACTTCGACGGGGGCGGCGGACTTGCCGACTGGAACGACGCCAGCGAGACCTTCAACATCACCCTCGAGCTGGTGAGGCGCGGCTACACCGAGGAGCAGATCGCGAAGATCTGGAGCGGCAACCTGCTGCGGGTCATGGAGAAGGTGGAGCAGGTCGCGAAGCAGCTCCAGGGCGGTCGCTGAGGGTGAGGAACACGAGGACCTGGTGACACTGCTCGACCTGCTCGGGTACGCGCGCACGGCCCTCGCGCTGGGCGCGCCGGCGCCGGCCGCCACCGACCCGGTGCCGTCCCTGCGCGAACTGCTGGAGTCGGTCGTCAAGGCGTACCAGGCGGAGTACCAGGGCCTGCAGGACACCTGGCGCCTGCTCGAGACCAAGGCTCAGGCGCTCGCCTCGGTGGCTGGCATCTTCATCGCCGCCACCTTTGCCTTCGCGCGCGAGTTGCCCCAGGGCGCACCGCCATCGTTCAAGATCGCCCTCTTCGCGGCGGTCAGCCTCCTGCTCGCGGCAACGGTCGCCGGTGTGGCCGTGCTGTTCGTCCGGGCCATCACGTCGCCGCCGGGCGGGGCCGACCTCGAGCGGATGGTCGACGATGTTGCGCCGTTGATGCAGGGGGCGGAGGGGCCGGAGCGCTACCGCCGCCTGCTCTACGACCAGGCCGGTCACTGGCGGGCCGCCGTGCAGTCGATGCAGCGCGCGGTCCGCCAGAAGTCGCGCCTGCTGGCCGCGGGGCAGGGTTTGCTCATGGCCGCGGCGGCGCTGGTGTCGGGAATCGTCATGGGCATGGTGTGGTCGCGGTAACAAGAGGAGATCGGCATGCTGCAGTGCGCGTACCCCGGGTGTCCGAAACTGGCGGGCCCGAAGAGCAACTACTGTCCTGAACACGCGCTCACGACGAGCACCCGTCCCCAGCTGCGACGGGACGTCGACGAGCCGTCACAATCGAACTGAGGAGCGCGGCGGACGCGGACGGTGACATTCATGGAGTTCCGTTTCGACGAGGCCCTGCCGGTGCTGCGGCAGACGCCCCGCGCACTTCGCGCGTGGCTGCAGGGACTGCCTGTGTCCTGGACTACAGCCACGGAAGGTCCTGGCACCTGGAGCCCGTACGACGTGGTCGGGCACCTGATTCACGGGGAACGGGCAGACTGGATCCCTCGCGTGGAACACCTGCTCGCGCATGGTGAGACCGTGCCGTTTCCGCCGTTCGATCGCGAGGCCATGTTCACCGGCTCCGCCGGCCAGACCCTGGATCAGCTGCTCGATCGCTTCTCGGCCCTTCGCAACACCAGCCTCGCGCGCCTGGACGCACTGGGCCTCACCGACGCCGATCTCGCGCGCACCGGCCGGCACCCGGAGTTCGGCATCGTCACGCTCGGCCAGCACCTCGCCACCTGGGTGGTGCACGACATGAGCCACGTGGCCCAGGTGGCCCGCGTGATGGCCACGCAGTACGCGGAGGCGGTGGGCCCCTGGCGGGCCTACCTCTCCGTACTGGGGCGCAGCTAGCCCGCCGGCGCGCACCGGGCGGTCATCCGCGACAGCCGCCCGCGGCTGTCGAAGTGACACCCTGCCGTTCGACCACCCGCAGGAGGTACTGATGTCCGTCGCGCTTCGAATCGCTCCCTGCCTGTGGTTTGCCGATGAGGCAGAGCAGGCCGCAAGTCTCTACACCGCCGTCTTCCCGAACTCGCGCGTCATCGCCGTCACCCGGTACGGCGAAGCGGGACGGGAGCACCACCGCCGGGAGCCCGGCTCGGTCATGACCGTCGAGTTCGAACTCGATGGGCAGCGCTTCACCGCCCTCAACGGGGGCCGGCACTTCCCGTTCAGTGAGGCAATCTCGTTCCAGGTGTTCTGCGACACCCAGGCCGAGGTCGACCATTACTGGGAAGGGCTCGGCGAGGGCGGCGACCCGAAGGCGAGGGCATGCGGCTGGCTGAAGGATCGCTTTGGCGTGTCCTGGCAGGTCGTCCCGTCCGTCATGGATGCCTGGTTCATGGGTGGCGTCACGCCGGCGACCGAACGGGTGATGCAGGCCATGATGCCCATGAAGAAGCTCGACATCGCTGCGCTCGAAGCTGCGTACGCCGGGCGGTGACTCCGGTACGGGGCTGTGGGACAATTCCGCCCGCACCGGAGTCGTCGCATGTTCACGCCCACGCCGCCATGGCCGTTCCATCAGGGAGATCGGCCGGACACTCATCCAGTCGAGTCGGGTTTCACACGCCGCGCCGCGCTGGCACTGCTGGGCGCGGGTGCCCTGGCGCCGCTCGCCGCCTGCGGGTCCCCCGGCGCTGACGCGCAGCCCCCGGGGGCCGCCGGCACGTCGCCGGGGACCGACCGGTCGAACGAGCCGCTGCACTTCCTCTCGGTGGCCGCCGTGGCGTCGCGCCTGCAGCAGCGGACCCTGCGGTCGACCGAGCTGACGCGGCATATGCTGGACCGGATCGCGGCGCTCGACCCCACGCTGAAGAGCTATGCCACGGTGATGGCCGATCAGGCGCTCGCGGACGCAGGGCAGGCCGACCGGGAGATCGAGGGCGGCCAGTACAAGGGTCCACTGCACGGCGTGCCGGTCGCAGTGAAGGACCTCTGCTTCACGAAGGGTGTGCGCACGATGGGCGGCACCATCCTGCGGACGGACTTCGTGCCCGAGAGCGATGCCACCGTTGTCACCCGCCTGCGCGAGGCTGGCGCGGTCGTGCTGGGAAAGCTGAACCTGACCGAGGGCGCGATGCTCACTTATCACCCGTCGCTCGGCATTCCACTGAACCCATGGAACCAGGCCCGCTGGCCCGGAGGATCGTCGAGCGGGTCGGGTGTCGCGACGGCTGCCGGCCTGTGCTTCGCGGCCATCGGCACCGATACGGGTGGCTCCATCCGCTTCCCCTCGTCTGCGTGCGGAGTGGTCGGCCTGAAGCCGACGTACGGCCGCGTGAGCCGCGTGGGTGTGCTGGCACTCTCCGAGTCGCTGGACCACGTCGGCGCCATGGGCCGGACCGTCGCCGATGTGGCGGCGATGTACGACGCGATCGCAGGCTACGATCGGAACGACCCCGCATCCTTGCGGGCGCCGGCGGGGAAGGCAACGCCGGAGCTCTCCATGGGCGTGAAGGGGCTGCGCGTCGGCATCGATCGGGCGTGGGCATTCGACCGGGTCAATCCGGTGGTGGTCGAGGCAGTCGAGCAGGCACTCTCGGTGCTGCGCTCGCTCGGCGCAGAGGTGGTCGACATCCGGATGCCCGACATGACGGCCGCCACCCAGCTGTGGCTGACCATCTGCTCGAGCGACGCCTACGAGGCCTTCAAGCCGTTCTACGCCTCACGGGCGACGGACTTCGGGCCGTACCTGCGCAGCTTCCTGGAGTCGGGCTCACGTATCGAGGAGCGTCAGTATCTCGAGGCCTCGGCCCGGCGGGCGGCCTTCACGCTCAAGATGAATGAACTGCTGATGTCGGTCGACGCGATGATCTGCCCGTCGGGTGGCGATCCGGCCTGGCCGGTGACGCCGGAACTGCAGGTCGCCGATCAGGCCGCCTTCACCAGGGCCTGGTCCGCCGCCGCGCCACGCGCGACCGCGTTCACGCTCCCCATGAACCTCGCTGGCACCCCCACCCTTTCGGTGCCTGCCGGCTTCACCGCGGACGGCTTGCCGTTGAGCCTGCAGTTGGTCGGGCGCAGCATGGGCGAGACGACCTTGTGCCGCATCGGCGCGGCGTACGAGCAGGCCACGTCGTGGCACACCCGTCACCCCGCGGTGTGACCACCATGGCCTTCGCGTAGAATTCCGCGTCGGCTGTTCCCACCGGAGTCTTCACGATGCGCCTACGCACGCTCGCCGTCACGTCCGGATTCGCCGTGCTGGCCATGGCCGCCGCCGTGGCACAGCGCCCCTCGCCCTCAACGGTGGCCGCAACCGAGTGGCGGCATTACGGGGGTGATGCGGCCAGTTCGAAGTACTCCTCGCTCGACCAGGTCACCCGGTCGAACGTGAACCGCCTCGCGGTGGCGTGGCGCTGGAGCACACCGGACAACGAGATCGTCAAGACCAGCCCGGCACGCCCGTACGGCTACCAGGACACGCCGCTGCTGGTGAACGGCGTGCTCTACACGACCACGCCGCTCGGTGTGCTCGCAGCCATCGACCCGATCACCGGCCGCACCATCTGGACCTTCGACCCGGAAACCTGGAAAAAGGGACGCCCCACCAACCTCGGGTTCACGCACCGGGGCTCCGCGTACTGGACCGACGGCACGACGAAGCGGATCATCACCGGGACGCACGACGCCCAGATCGTGTCCATCGATGCCGAAACCGGCAGGCCTGACCCCGAGTTCGGGAACGGCGGGCGCATCCAGGCCAGCGACGGGCTGCGGTATGCCGAGCCGCTGAAGAACTACGCCATGAACTCGGCGCCGGTGGTCGTGAAGAACGTCATCATCTCCGGCGCCAACATCGTCGACCGCCCGATGCTGAAGGAGCAGCCGCGAGGCGACATCTTCGGGTTCGACGTGCGCACGGGCAAGAAGCTCTGGACGTTCCACGCGATTCCGGCGAAGGGGGAGTTCGGCTACGACACGTGGGAGGACGGCTCCGCCGAGTACAGCGGCAACACCAACGTCTGGTCGCTCATGACGGTGGACGAGGAGACCGGCTACGTCTATCTCCCGTTCGGCACGCCCACCAACGACTTCTACGGCGGGCATCGTCCCGGGAACAACCTCTTTGCCGAGAGCCTCGTGTGCCTCGATGCCACCACCGGCCGGCGCGTCTGGCACTTCCAGGCCGTGCACCACGGACTCTGGGACTACGACTTCCCCGCCGCGCCCAACCTGGTCGACATCACCGTGAATGGCCGGCGCATCAAGGCCGTCGCGCAGGTGAGCAAGCAGGGCTTCGTCTACGTCTTCGACCGGCGCACCGGCGAGCCGGTGTGGCCCATCGAGGAGCGGGCCGTTCCGCCATCGACCGTGCCCGGCGAGCGGGCCTCGGCCACCCAGCCCTTCCCCACCAGGCCGCCGGCGTTCGACCGGCAGGGGTTCCTCGACGCTGACCTGGTCGACTACACACCCGAGCTGCGGGCCCTTGCGATCGACGCGGTGAAGCCGTTCGATCGGGGACCGTTGTTCACCCCTCCCACCGAGCGCGGGATGGCGCAGTTGCCGGGGGATGTCGGTGGCGCGGACTGGGGCGGCGCGGGGGTCGACCCGAAGAACGGATTCCTGTACGTGACGTCGGTCACGTCACCCACGATCGTCGGGCTGGACAAGGGCGACACTGACGGCACGGGCAACATGCGCTACCGTCGCAGCGCCGCCGCGGCACTGCCCACCCTCGACGGCATTCCGGTCTACAAGGGACCGTACAGCCGCGTGACGGCCTACGACCTCAATGCCGGCACCATCGCCTGGCAGGTGCCGCTCGGCGAAGGTCCGCGCAACCATCCCCTGCTGAAGGACCTGAACCTGGGACCGCTCGGCAACGGGCGGCGAGCGAGCGTGCTGGTCACGCCGGACCTGCTGTTCGTGAGCCAGTTCCTCGGCGGGCTCGGGCGCGGCGCCGTGCTCAAGGTCGGGAACCGTGAACCGAGCACGCTCCCAGTGGAACCACAGGTCTTCCGCGCGTTCGACAAGCAGACCGGCAACCTCATATGGCAGACCGAGGTGAACGGCCCGGCCGCGGCTCCGATGACCTACCTCGCCGGTGGCCGGCAGTTCATCGTCCTCGCCGTGGGCACCGGCGTGTCGACAGAGCTGGTCGCGTACGCGCTGCCGCGACCGTAACCGATGCATCCGCGCGCGGCTGATCTCGTGAAGGGGCTCGCGCTCGAGCCACACCCGGAGGGCGGCCACTATCGGCAGATCTACCGGTCGACGACGAACGTGCAGCCGCTCGACGTGCGTCCGCCGCGTGCCGCCCTGACCACCATCTACTTCCTGCTCACGGCGGGCGACGTCAGCCGGTGGCACAGGGTCGCCTCGGATGAGGCCTGGCACTTCTACGAGGGCGCACCGATCGAGCTCTTCAGCGCCGACCAGTCCTTCGAACAGGTCGAACGTCACGTGCTGGGGCCGGTGAACCCACCCGACGTGATGCCGGTGCACGTGGTGCCCGCCCATCGCTGGCAGGCAGCCCGCAGCCTGGGGGACTTCACGCTGGTCGGCTGCACGGTCGGCCCGGGCTTCGCATTTGCCGACTTCACCCTGCTCCGCGATCTCCACGACGAGGCCGGGCGGCTGCGGAGCATCCGCCCGGAGTTCGCGCTGTTCACCTGAACCAGCGCTACGGAACCGACCGTGATGCGGTAGCATCCGCCCGCATGAGCGTGTCCCATCCGATCGCCCGCACGGCCTTCTACTGCTGCGTCATCCGCGCTGACGATGCCCTGCTCCCCAGGCCCGTCTGCGGAGATCAGCTCGCGGCACGCTTCCTCGACGACGACATCCGGCGCGACCTGCAGCCGGCGGTCCGCTTCAAGGCGCCCGCACGCAGCAACGTCGTCCGGCACCGGATGATCGACGACATCGTCCGCGAGACGCTCGCCAGCGATCCGCAGCGCCGCATCATCCTCCTGGGCGCCGGCTTCGACACCCGCGCGTTCCGGCTGAGCGGCGGACGGTGGGTCGAGGTGGACGATGAGCAACTGCTCGCCTTCAAGGAGACGCGCCTGCCCGCTGCGGAGGCACCGAACCCCCTGGTGCGGACGCCAGTGCTCTTCGACCGCGTCGATCCGGACGCGCTGCTCGCTCCGCTCGCGGGCGACGACGATGCGATCGTCGTCCTGGAGGGGGTCAGCATGTACCTCTCCGACGCCGCACTGGCGACGTTCGCGGCGGCGCTGGCTCGCCAGCTTCCCCATGCGACCCTCGTATGCGACCTGATGACGCCGCGTTTCGCACGCACCTTCAGCAGGAACCTGCAGCAGGCTCTCCTCGCGCTTGGAGCGCGGTTCGGCGACCGACAGGTACAACCCGAAACGCTCCTGATGGACGCCGGCTGGCAGCCCGTCTCACGGACGTCCATTCCGGGACGGACGGCTGAACTCGGATCGATCGCCATCCCTGCATGGGTGCTGGCAACGGTCCTCCGCGGATTGCGGGATGGCTACGTGCTCTGGACCTTCCGACGCGCCTAGCGTTTTGACACGTTCTTGACACGGTGTTGACACGAGTGTTCCGCCACCCGCGGCACACTCGCCACACGGTGCCGCGGCCTCGCGGCATCGCCGCCCGGCTGTCCAGACCTTCCGCAGCGCAGACCCTGCAGCAGATCTCCTCTACGGGGCATCCCCTATGCCGGATGCCCACCCTCCTGCGGGCGCGGGTTCCGTGGCAGAATTCGGGCTGCATGGGACGGATGTACGATGCCATTTCCGCCGAGCACGAGGCCTTCATTGCGCAGCAGCCTGTGTTCTTCGTGGCCAGTGCGCCCCTGGCTCCCCAGGGTCACGTCAATCTCTCCCCGAAGGGGCTCGACGCATTCCGGATCATCGATGCCTCGACCGTGGCGTACCTCGACCTGACCGGCAGCGGCAACGAGACCGCAGCCCATCTGGTCGAGAATGGTCGCCTGACGATCATGTTCTGCGCGTTCACGGGGAACCCGAAGATCCTGCGGCTCTACTGCCGTGCACGCGCGGTCACGCGCTCGTCGCCGGACTGGTCGCTTCTGCTGGGCCGGTTCGCACCGTCGCCCGGCGTGCGCCAGATCGTCCTGGCGCAGGTGCAGTCGGTCCAGACGTCGTGCGGCTTCGGCGTGCCGGTGATGTCCCTCGAGCGGCAGCGTGACCAGTTGGTCCGGTGGGCCGAATCGAAGGGCGAGGCTGGGCTGGTCGAGTACCGTCGGACGCGCAATGCGGTCAGCCTTGACGGGCTGCTCACGCCCGCCACTGACTGAGTCCCGACGGAATGCCCCTCACGACGATCGCGCCAGGCCCGTTCCTCCTCGGTCACGTCGCGCTTGTTGGCTTCTTCTCCTGCGCGGCGCTGTACGCGGCGTGGACCTGGTGGCTCTCGCGGCGCCAGGGCGTACTGCTCATCTTCGTCACGCAGTGCGTGCTGTGCGCCGTCCTGAGCGGCGCGTACGCACGGCTCGCAATGGCCCAGAGCGCCGGCGCGGCCGTGGCCGCGCTGAGCGTGCGCTTCGTCACCGGCCTGCTCGCCATGGGGGTGACCGCCGTGCTCGCGTCGAGGGTCACTGGCCTGCGGCCACGCTGGTACCTGCGGGGCATCTCGGCCGTGTTGCTCGCGGCCATCGCGTTCTTCGTACTGTTCAACCCCGCACGTGGCGCGAACCTGATCCTCACGAAGGTTGACCTGCCCTGGGGAGAGACCCTCACTGTTCCCCGTTGGTCGGAGCTCCCGGGCTGGGCGCTGCCGGTCTACCTGGCCGTCGCGTCCGTGAACCTGTTCGTGCTCCTGGGCGCGGCGCGGCTGTTCAGGACCGACCGCACGGGTGGCGTGCTGGTCGGCCTCTGCGGCGTGACCGGCCTGTGGACCACGGTGGCAGGGGGCCTGGCCGATCGGGGCATCCTGTCGCTCCCCTACATGGGCGATCTGCCCTTCGCCTTCTGGGTGGTGATGATCGCCACGCAGTTCGCGCGGGAGAACGCCCAGGCGCGCGCGCGTCATCGCCTGAACGACCAGCGGCTCCGCGCCATCTTCGATCACACGCTGCACTTCATGGGGCTCCTCGACGTGGATGGACGCGTGCTCGAGGCGAACCGGCCGGTGCTCGACGCCGTGGGTGTTCCGCCGGACGCGGTGCTCGGCCACCGGTTCTGGGAGACACCCATCTGGGCGCACTCGACCGAACTGCAGGCGCGCGTGCGTGACGCGTGCGCGGCAGCAGCCCAGGGCCGGACGGTGCGGTTCGAGACCTGGCATCCGCTGCCCAGCGGCGCCACGGGGTATGTCGACTTCTCGGTGACGCCGATCACCGACGCCGGCCGCGTCATCCTCATCGTCCCCGAGGGGCGCGACATCACCGAACGCAAGCACACCCAGGCGGCGCTGGACCGGATCGTCGACGTCATCGGCTCGCAGACCGGCCAGGATTTCTTCCAGACCGCCGTGGACGCGCTCTGCGGCATCTGCGGGACGGAGTTCGCACTGGTGTCCGCGGTGGACCAGGTGGAGCCCGGCGTCCTGCGGACCATCGCCGTATCGCGTGGCGGGCGCCGGCAGCCGAACTTCTCGTACGACGTGCAGCACACGCCGTGTGCGACGGTCATCGGGCATGGTGCCTGCTACTACCCGAGCGGCGTGCAGGCGCTGTTCCCTGAAGACCCGATGCTGCGCGACCTTCAGGTCGAGTCGTATCTCGGCATGCCGATCGTGTCGCCCGACGCCAGGGTGGGCGGCATCATCGCGGTGCTCGATGCCAGGCCCCTGCACAACGCGGATCTCGCGCGTGCGGTGCTGCACGTGGTTGCGGCCAGGGCCGGTGCCGAACTCGAGCGGCGGCGTGTCGACGCGGCCCTGATCGAGAGCGAGAGCCGCTTCCGGACGCTGGTGGAGGACATCGAGGTGGGGGTCGTGCTCCACGACCGCGACGATCGGATCATCCTCAGCAACCCGGCAGCAGCCCGGGTGCTGGGGCTGACGCGCGAGCAGTTGCACGGCGTCACCTCGGCCGATCCCGGCTGGGGCCTCATCACCGAGGACGGCACCCCCTGCGGTCCCGAGCACATCCCCTCGGTCGTGGCGGCGCGAACCGGCCAGCCCGTCAGGAACGCCATCATCGGCGTGCGGCATCGCGTGAAAGGCACGAGGACCTGGCTGCAGGTGACCGCGGCCCCTCGCCTGCGTGCCGACGGCGCGCTCATGCACGTGCTGGTCACGATGGTGGACGTGACCGACCGCAAGCGTGCGGAGGAGGCCGTGCGCGCCAGCTCGCGCCGGCTGGCGCTGGCCATCTCCGCCACCAGCGACGCGGTCTGGGAGTGGAACTACCAGACAGGCGACACGTACTACAGCCCCCGCTGGTTCGAGATGCTCGGCCTGCCCCCTGACACGCCGATGACCGTCGACACCTTCCGCAGCCTCTGCCATCCGGACGATCTCGAGCCGACGTTCGTGGCGATCGAGCGCGCCCTGGCGCCAAGGGACACGGCCGGCTACGAGGTGGAGTTCCGGATGCGTCACGGGAACGGCACCTGGGTCTGGGTGCTCGGACGCGGCAACGCCGTGGAACGAGACGCGCAGGGACGTCCGGTGATGGTGGCCGGCACCAACACGGACATCACCCAGCGCAAGGATGCCGAGGCACGGCGCCGGGAGCTCGAGGCGCGGCTGGCACAGTCGCACCGGATGGAGTCGATGGGCCGCCTGGCGGGCGGCGTGGCGCACGACTTCAACAACATCCTCACGGTGATCAATGGCTACAGCGATCTGCTGCTCGACGCCCCGGAGTTGACCCCCTCGTCGATCGAGATGCTGAGCGACATCCGCACCGCTGGCGAGCGCGCGGCGGCGCTGACTCGGCAGCTCCTCACCTTCAGCCGCCATCAGGTGGTGACGCCAGACACGCTCGAGCTGAACATGGTGGTGGCCGACACGGAGCGCATGCTCACCAGGCTGATTGGTGAGCACATCACGCTCGACACCCGCATGACGCCAGAGCCGCTCTGGGTGAAGGCCGACGCCGGACAGCTCAGCCAGGTGCTGGTCAACCTCGCGGTGAATGCGCGCGACGCGATGCCGGATGGAGGCACGCTGACGGTCACCACCGGGCTCGTCGACCTCGACAGCGCCGCAGCGCTGGCCACCGCGCACGACGCGAAGCCGGGCCGCTACGCCCGGCTCTCGGTCGCCGACACCGGCACCGGCATTCCGCCTGAACTCCGGGAACTGGTCTTCGAGCCCTTCTTCACCACCAAGGGACCCGGCAGGGGCACGGGACTCGGCCTGACCACCGTTCACAGCATCGTCCAACAGTGCGGCGGCATGCTGTCGGTACAGAGCGAGCCAGGAGCGGGCACCCGGTTCGACGTGTATCTCCCGGTGTCGGACGAGCCCGCAGTGCCGGAGCAGGTGCTGGAGGCGCGGCCGCAGACGGTTCGCGAACGCAAGACGGTGCTGATGGTCGAGGACGAGACGGCCGTGCGTCACGTGGTGCAGGTGATGCTCGAGCGGCTCGGACTCGAGGTGCTGGCCGCGACCGACGCGCAGGACGCCCTGCGGACGCTCGACGTTCACGACGGCCCGATAGACCTGCTCCTCACCGACATCATCATGCCCGGATTGAACGGACGCCAGCTGGCCGAGCAGGTCCAGGCACGGCGCCCAGGCCTGCGCGTCATCTACATGAGCGGATACACCGACGATGCCGTGGTACAGCAGGTCGTGCTGCATGCCGACGCGCTGTACATCCAGAAGCCGTTCGACAGCGACGCGATCGCGCGCAAGGTGCGGCAGGCGCTCGACGGCGCGTCCCCGGCCGGAGGCAACACAGGGGCGCCCGCGTGAGTGGGGATCTACGCCTCGTCTGGCCCTCGCGCGAATACCTGCCCGGATACCTTGATGCGCTGACCCGCGGCTGGTCGCCCGACAATGTGCGCGGCGAACTGGCCCGCCTGGAGGAACTCGGGAAGATCGCCGCCGACGCCGATGCCTTCCTGGCCGGACTGGTCGACCGCGAGGCCCGGGGCGAACCGATACGCCTGGCCACGGGCGAGCGGCTGGCGCGCATCCCGGGCTACCGCAAGTGGATGTGGGATGGTGCGTTCGTCGGCACGATCGGCTTCCGCTGGCAGCCGGGCACCTCCGCGCTTCCCGACTACGTGCTTGGACACATTGGCTATGCCGTCGTGCCGTGGAAGCGGGGCCTCGGGTACGCCACGCGCGCGCTGCAGTTGCTGCTCCCCGAGGCCAGGGCCGAAGGGCTCGACTCCGTCGACCTCACGGTCGAGCCGGCAAACCTGGCGTCGCGTCGCGTGATCGAGGCCAACGGCGGCGTGCTCGTCGAGGAGTTCAATGCCGGCCCGCGCTACGGCAACAAGACAGGGCTGCGGTATCGGATCGCACTGTGAATTGCTGCTTGAGGATTGCTGATTGGAATCTGCCATCTGAAATCTGCAATGTGAGTTCCCCAATCTGCATATAATCCCCGGCACTTCTGGAGGATCCATGCGGAAGTTCCTCGCGACCCTTGGCGTGGCGGCCACCTGTGCCCTTGGCACCGCGCTCCTGTCGGCGCAGGCTGAACCGCCGGCGACCAACCCGCTGGCCGGCAATGACGCGGCCATCCAGGCCGGAATGGGCATCTTCCGCTCCCGCTGCGCGGACTGCCATGGCATGGACGCGCGGGGTGTGCGGGGCCCTGACCTCACGCAGGTGTGGGCCTCGGGCCGTACCGACAGCGGCCTCTTTCGCACCCTGAAGCGCGGCGTGCCGGGCACCGAGATGCCATCGGTCGGTCCGCGCACGACCGACGATGAGGTCTGGAAGATCCTGGCGTACCTCAAGACCATCGCTGCGCCGACCGTCGGCGATGCCGTGACCGGCAACGCGCAGAACGGCGAACGCGTGTTCCGGGCGCAGTGCGCGGGGTGCCACCGCGTGAACGGCAACGGCGGCCGGCTCGGTCCCGACCTGTCGCGCATCGGCGTCTCACGGGCGCGCGGCGCGATCGTGAAGCGCGTGCGCGGCGCCACCGAGGACTTCCTGGATGGTTACGAGCCGGTGATCATCACGCTGAAGAACGGCCAGACCGTGCGCGGCATGCGCAAGAACGGGGATCTCTTCTCCGTGCAGATCATGGACGGCCGCGAGCGCATCCAGGGCTACCTCAAGGCCGACGTCCGCGACGTGACCACCGCGAAGGCGTCCGCGATGCCGGCCTTCGGCGTCGACCGGCTGAACGAATCGGATCTCAACGACCTGCTCGCGTACCTGGCGACGCTCAAGGGGTTCGACCCCTCCGTCCGATAGGCACCAAGGAGACACGTCATGCGCTTCATTACCCGCACGCGCCTTGCTTCCCTGCTGCTCATCGGCACCCTGGCAGCCGGCGTCACCGTCCGCGGCCAGCAGAACACCGTCCCCGGCCCGGTCACCAACCAGGACATCCTCGCCGGCCTCGGCACCGACGGCGCGAACTGGCTCACCTTTGGCGGGAACTACGCCAACCACCGCTTCAGTCCGCTCACGCAGATCAACGCCGAGAACGTCGCGAAGCTCCAGCCGATCTGGACCTTCCAGACCCAGACGCTGGGCAACTTCGAGACCACGACGCTGCTGCGCGACAACGTCCTGTACGTCACCGGCCCGCAGAACGTGGCCTGGGCGGTCGACGCGCGCAGCGGACGCCAGATCTGGCGCTATCGGCGTGAGCTGCCCGACAACCTCACCGCGTGCTGCGGCCTGGTCAACCGGGGCTTTGCCGCACTCGGCGACCGGCTGTTCATGGTGACGCTCGACGCGCACCTGCTCGCCCTCGACATGAAGACCGGCGGCGTTCTCTGGGATGCCACGCTCGAGGACTACAAGATCGGCTACGCCGCCACGCTTGCCCCCATCGTCGTCAAGGACAAGGTGATTGTGGGGGTGGCGGGCGGTGAGTATGGCATCCGGGGGTTCATCGATGCCTACGAGGCGCAGTCGGGCAAGCGCGCCTGGCGGTTCTACACGATCCCCGGACCCGGAGAGCCTGGACACAACACGTGGCAGGGCGACTCGTGGAAGATCGGCGGCACCGGCGTCTGGGTGACCGGCGCCTACGATCCGGAGACGAATGCGATCTTCGTGGGTACCGGCAACCCGGGGCCGGACTACCACGGGCCGAGCCGCGAGGGCGACAACCTCTATTCCTGCTCGCTCGTGGTGCTCGACGCGGACACCGGCACGCTCAAGTGGCACTACCAGTTCACGCCGCACGACGTGCACGACTACGACTCGACCGAAGTGCCGATCCTGGCCGACCTGACGATCAACGGACAGCCCCGCAAGACGGTGATGTTCGCCAACCGCAACGGCTTCTACTACACGCTCGATCGGCTGACGGGCAAGGTGCTGGTGGCCAAGCCGTTCGTACAGGTGACCTGGGCCAGGTCGATCGACGCGCAGGGGCGCCCCATGCTGGAGCCCGGCCACACACCCGACGAGAAGGGTGAGCGCACCTGCCCCGACCTCACCGGCGGCACCAACTTCTGGCCTCCGGCCTTCGACCCGCGGACGAAGCTCTTCTTCGTGAACGCCCGCGAGGCCTGCGCCACCTTCTACGGCTACAAGTCGGAGTACGTGCCGGGCCAGCGCTTCACCGGCGGCGCGCAGCAGCTCGTGAACACGCGCGACGAGAAGCCGTTCAGCGCCATCCGGGCGATCGACCCGACCACCGGCGACAGGAAGTGGGAGTTCCTGATGCAGACGCCCTCACGCGCCGGCATCATGACGACGGCGTCGAACCTGCTCTTCACGGGAGATGGCGAGGGCAACCTGCTCGTACTCGACTCGCGGACCGGTGCGTTGCTGTGGCGCTACCAGATGGGGGCGCCGCTACACGGCACGTCGCCCATCACCTACATCCTCGATGGCCGCCAGCACATCCTGGTGCCGTCCGGCACGACCCTCACGGCCTGGGCCCTGCCGGACAGCACCGCCCGCTGACCCGCCCCAGGGTGCGGTCAGCGCTCGAAGCGGACCTGGATGCGCGCCTGCCGGTACTCGGAGTTATAGAAGGTGCCGAACGCCGGTGACGTGATGTTGGCCTGGACGTCGGATGGGAGGAAGGAGCTCAGCGCGTTGTCGACGCGCACGCCGATCCACGGGCGGTACTTGCCGAACGTGAAGCGGTGCTCGATGCCGGCGTCCACCCGCACGTAGTTGGGGAACCGGCGCGTGTTCCGCAGGCCGACGAACTCCAGCGCCGCGTTCGTCACCGAGTAGGGGAAACCGGTGCGCCAGTCGAGCGTGCCCACCAGCAGCCAGTTGCGGAGCGGGTAGCCCCGCCCGCGGGCAAGGATCCGGTGTGGCACGTCGGTCCGTGCGGGGCCATAGCCGTTCTCCCCCACTACCGGCCAGAGCACCGCGTCATAGAAGCTCGTCAGGGCATTCAGGTCGGAGCGCGCGATGGAACGCACATACGACACGGTGATGTCCGCCCGCTGCCCTTCCGTGTAGTGCGCGGAGAGCTCGAGCTCGCGATAGACCGACCGGCCGCTGCTGTCGAGCCGCAGCACGGGCGTCCCGTCCTGCTCCGTCTCGTTCACCAGCAGTTCACGATGGCCGCGGCGATCGATGACCGCCACGTGCCCCGCCCAGCGCGCGCTGAAGCGGTGATCGAGGGCCAGGTCCCACGTGAGGCTGCGCGACGTGCGAAGGTTCGGATCGGTCACGTGTCGCAGCAGGACCGGCGCCGCGATCGGCGTCACGCCGTCCGGCTGGTAACGCGTATCCAGCGGCGCCTCGTACTGGGTGAACACGCCGGCCACCGACGGCGTGCGCTCGAAGAACAGGCCGTACCCCGAACGGAGGACTGACGAGCCGTCCTTCTTCAGGAGGAACGCCACACCCGCACGCGGCGTCAGGTTCACCCGCCCGATCACGCCGTCGCGATCGAGCCGCGCCCCGAACTCCGCGTACCACCGCTCCCCTGGCTGCACGCGATCCTGGGCGAAGAGCGCCACGTCGACGCTCGTCTGCGCCTGGACGGTCTGCCCCGGCGTGAAGTCGAGCCGCCGCACGAGCGTACCGTCACTGCGGCGGATGAGGACCGGCCGGCTCTCGCTCCAGCTCGAGTAGCGGCTGTAGAGGACGTCCGCCCCGGCCTTGTACAGGTGCAGGCCGCCGCGCCCGCGCGCCGTCCCCGAAGCCGACTCGATGAACTGGAAGGTGGTGGCCTCGCGGTGCTGGCGGTTGAAGAAGCTGCCCAGCGTGGTCTCGGGCAGCAGTTCCATCGCGGCGCCGCCGCGTGGCATGACGTCCGTGCTGTACCGGTGGGCCTCGACAGTGGTCTCGGTGAAGAGCGTCTCGCTCCACAGCGCCCGCTCGGTGATGGCTGCGGTGCTGACGTTCCCCTCCATGTTCGCGGAGGCGTCAGGCGGCGTGAACGTGCCCAGCGTGGCCTGGGTGGCCCTCGAGGGGAACAGCCCGACCGCAGACACCAGGGTGTGCCTCGGTGAGAGGTTCGCGTCGAGGCGCGTGAACGAGCTGAACCGGTGGGATCGCTTCAGTTCCGACTGCGGACGGCTGGGGACATCGTTCGTGCGGTAGCGATACTGCAGCGCCTGCTGCAGGAAGAGCTTGTCCTTGATCAGCGGTCCTCCGGTCTCGGCCCGCGGCGAGAACGCGGAGATCCCGACGATGCGGACGGCCGATCCGCGCTTCGTCCGGAACGATGGGTCCAGGTTGTTCAGTCGGGTGCGCCACACATCACCGGCGCGCCGTGTGCGAATCAGCACCAGGCCCGACGAGAAGCGGCCATATTCGACCGAGTACGGATTGGGCAGCACGGTCACCGAGTCGATGGCATCGTCGGGCAGCGACACCTGCGACAGTCCTGTCGCCGGGTCGACGAACGCGCCGGGCCCAAGCTGCACGGACGCCTGACTGGGACGTCCTCCCTTGATGCTGACCCCACCAGGCACCTCAATCACGCTCGCCAGCAGGCGCAGCGCCGCCTGGAAGCCGCCGCCGCCAGCGATCTCCTCGAGTTCGCGCCCCGTCAGCCCGTCGGTGGCCGCCAGCGTGCCGGTGGTCGGCACCAGCGCGGTGGACGCCACCACGTCCACGCGCTCGGACACTGCGGCAATGCGAAGGTCTGCATTCACGATCATCGCCTGCCCACCACCGAGCACGGCGTTGACGCGCAGCGGATCGAACCCCTCGAGCGTGGTGACGACGGTGTAGAGGCCAGCCTCCAGGCCCTCGAACCGGAACGCACCCTCGCCATCCGAGACATAAGTGCCCACTTCGGTATCGCGCAGCAGGAGCGACACGAGCGCCCCGCCAAGCGGGATGCTCCCGTTCTGCGTGGTGACGATGCCGGTGATGGAGCCGGCGGGAGCTGCCGGGGTCGTACCGCCGGCCTGGGACGGCTGCGCACCGGCAGCCGCCGGCATCAGCAGGAGTGCGAGCAGCCACGCCCCGAATGCCCGGCAGAAGCCGGGCGTGCGGCAATCAGGAACCTGCATTGCGCCTGCGGTCATTGTACGCCGCACGTTCGGGTGCACGCCGCGCGGCCATCACGTCGAGCTGGGCGCTGCCGCGTCCGCCGGCGCCTTCCGGCGGACGAGGCGCCGCCAGACTTCCTGGTCTTCCGGGTCGGCCCCGAGCCAGAGCCACCCCAATGCGTAGCAGAGGAGGAACGCGACCGCCGACCCCAGCTCCCAGGCCACGCCACCCTGCAGGCGTAGCAGCACGGCCGGCACTGCCGCGCCCGACGCCGCCACGAGCGGCCGGATGAGCGACTCCCAGGGCCAGGTCCACCCGAAGACGTGCCGCACCTCGGCAAACCGCAGGACACCCTGCACCGCGAAGCCCAGGCACATGGCCACCGCAGCACCGGTCACACCGAAGGCCGGAATCAGCAGGAGTCCGGCGCCAACCTGCACCACCACGGTCGCCGCGGCATTCACCAGGTTCAGGCCTGGTCGCTCGATCATCAGCAGTGTCTCCACCAGGCCGGCAAACGTGTTGGTGCCGTGGGCCAGGGCGAGGAGCGCCAGCCATGACGCCCCGGAACGGAAGCCGGCGCCGTAGATGGACATGATCGGGCCCGCTGCCAACATGAGCGCGCCGACGATCGGGAGCTGGGCGGACAGCACCCATCGCCCAGGCCCGGCCACGGTCTGCCGCAGCGCCGCCCGTTCGCTCGCCACCGCACGGTTGGCGACGATGGGCGCAAAGACCGGGTCGAAGACCTGGCGTACCTTGCGGAGCCCACCGGCCACCTGCGCCGCGGCGCAGAACACGCCGAAGGCCTCGGCGGTGACGCCGGGGGCACGCCCCACGAACGCACCGAGCAGCAGCACGTCGGCCTGCATCACCAGCACGGTGAGCAGGCTGGCGCCGGCGATGGGGATCGAGAATCGAAGCAGCCCATCCCTGGTGGTCTCAGGCCCCGCACGGAGTGGAGAGGCCTCGGGCCCCGAGCGAAGTCGAGGGGCGAGGGCACGCCCAGCCAGGACGTACGCCACGATCGCGGCCGCCGTCGTGCCGACGGCCACCGCTAGCGCGGGCGCCACATCCCTGAGCCCCAGCCCGATGGCGACGAGGAACACGGCGGTCGTCACCCAGGTTTCGGTGATGCCGCGCGAGTAGAACTCGTTCGACATCGCCAGCACCGACCGCGAGGCCCCCGTGGCGATGCGGGCCACGGCAATACCGGGCAGCGCAAGGAGCATCACCGCCCCACCGTGGGTGAACGCGTCGAATCCGCGGGCGGCCGCCAGCCACACCACCGGCACCGCCACGGCGGCGAGCAGTGCCGACGCCGCGCCGGCCAGTACCGCCATGCGGTGGAAGAGCGAGCGCGCGCCGGCCGCATCGCCGCGCTGCAGGCGCGGAGCGAGGAACGGGATGATGCTGTTGTCGAACCCGAGCATGCCGGCCTTGCTCAGGAGTTCGGTGGTGGCGAAGGCCAGCCCGAACCGGCCGAGCGCGGCTTCGCCCAGGAGCCGTGCGATGAGGAAGATGAAGACGCCGCGAAAGTTCGACGCCAGGAGGACGAGCGCGTTGGCGGCTGCCCCCCGCGCCATGTGATGGCCATCGTCGGCGGAGGTGGCGCGCGGCGGTGGCGCCGCGTCGGGACGGTCAGGCACTACGCTGCGCCCGCCAGCCATCGAACGCCGACGCACGGCGCACGCAGCCGATGGTGCACTGTGCCTCGCAGCCCTTGGTCGTGTAGAACTCGCGCTCGCAGTCGTCGCCGGTGTACTGGAGGAGGTCGATGCCAGGCTCACCCCGGCGCTGGCTGCAGTAGTTGACCGCACCGTGCTCGTCCACGTAGAGGTACCGACCACCCGCGCGGCACTTGAAGGGCGACGAGCCGTCCTGCAGCATGTTGCGCTCCCACCCCTCGCCCGTGCGGTGGAAGACCGTCTTGTTGCTGGTGCCCTGCATCTCCTCGTAGGTGGCGGCGAGCTGGTCCGCGAGCAGTCCGGGCTCGATCTGGCCCCGGCCGTCGTGCATCAGTCCCACGGTCATGAAGAACCCGAGGTCGCGCACCCGCTGCACCACCTCGCGGGTCTGCTCCAGGTTCGAGGAGCCGAGCACGGCGTTGATGTTCACCCCGAAGCGGGCGTGCTCCTTCAGCAGCTCGAGCTTCTTCCGGATCTGCGACCAGGACTTCTGGGAGAACACATTGGGCTCCATGTTGTCGACCGACATCTGGAGCAGCGAGAGGTTCGCGTCGTTCAACCGTCGGATCCACTCCCTGGTGAGCGGATACCCATTCGAGATCATCGTGCACACCATCCCGTGGGAGGCGACGCGCGCCACGAGCCGGTCGAGCTGGGGATGCAGCAGCGGTTCGCCGCCCGTCAGCGTGAGCACGAGCGTGCCCAGGCCGGCCGCGTGGTCGATCCGGCGTTCGAGCAGGGTGACGTCGACCGGAGACGACACGTCGTCGTACTCCGAGCAGTACCCACAGGACAGGTTGCAGCGCCGCGTCACGACAAGCTGCACCAGCAGCGGGCGGCGGGGCGACGCGAGCATGAGCGCGCCGCGGGTGGCGCTGCGTAAGGCGTTGCGGGGAAGGAACACCAGGCGACCGGTTGGTATGATACCGCAGCGCATGTACATCGTCCCGCTGGGTGGCGCGGACGTCCGGTTCCTCGGTGGCTCGGCGCGGGCACGCAACGCGCGGGTGGCTGCGCGAGCAGGCTCGCAGGTCGCCACCCTCGACACCCTCGACGCAACCAGGCCGGCACCCGCGATGCTCGTCCCGCCTGCCACCGCCCTGATGCCGGGCCTCTTCAGCGATCCCGGTCTCGCCGACGTGGTGCGGGCGCAGCAGGCCTCCCGCCTGGTCTCGCCGGAGGGTGCCACGGTCGTGGTCGGCCCCGCGAGCGTCGTGCTCCCGTTGGCGTCGCGGCCGGATCTCCTGTCTGCGCTACCGGCCTGGCCCGTCGGCAGCGGGCTCCTGCTCAGCCTCTCGAGCCGTGCCGATCGACGACGCGCCACCACCGCGGTGCTCCGCGGCACGCAGAAGGCCACGGACGGATTCGTCTCGCGCACGTTCAATCGCCCCATCAGCCGGGCCTGCAGCCGTCTCGCGCTTGCCGTGGGCATGAACGCCACCGGCGCCTCACTGGTCACGCTGCTGGTCGGCCTGGCCTGCGCGGCCATCGCGGCGGAGCCCGGTCCGGTCGCGCTCGCGATCACCGGCGTGCTCTTTCACACGGCGTCGGTGCTCGACGGCGTGGATGGCGAGATCGCCCGCGCCACGCTGACCGAGTCGGAGATGGGGGCGCGGGTCGACACCATCGTCGACCAGGTGACCTACCTCGCCTGCTTCGCGGGCCTCACGGTCGGGTGGGTACGTGAGGGCAGTGGAATGGCCGCCCTCGCGTGGACGGCTCTCATCGGGATGGTCCTGGTGGCCACACTCGCCAGAGCCGCGCGCTTCGTCCGGCACCATGCGCCGAACGCCTCGTTCGTGTGGATCGACCGGTCCGTGCGCCGGGCCTCGCACGAGACCGGCGCCGTACCGCTCCGGGCAGCGGCAGGGCTGTTCACGCTCCTGCGTCGGGATCTGTTCGCCGTGATCTTCCTGGGTGTGTCCTTCACGGGCGCGCGCGCGCTGGTGCCGGCGCTCATCCTCGCCGGGATTGTCGTGGCGAACCTCACCCTCTCCATCTACCGACGGCCGATCGAGGTTGCCGCAGCGGCGCTTCGTGCAGAGGCAATCGGGGCAGCTAGCGTACCGGCGGGCTGACCGCCGACCCGCGTACGGCCGAAGCCCGCGCAATCGGCTCCAGCCCGAGCAGCCACGACGAGATCCTCTCCGCCCGGGCGCGCCAGGTGTACCGGTGTGACAGGCCGGCGGCGGCCTTCGCGAGGCGTGCCGCCCTCGGTTCGTCGGCCAGCAGGTCGGCAACCATCGTCGCGGCCACCTTCGCATCGCCCGGTGGCACCAGGACGGCGGTCTCGTCGTGCATCAGCACCTCGGCGATGTCGGGCAATGCGGGGGCGACGATCGGCCGCGCGGCCGCGAGGTACGAGAACACCTTCATCGGCAGCACGGTCCGGCCGTATCGCCGCAGCGGTTCGTCGGTCGGCGGGATGACGAGACAGTCGGCCGCGTACAGGTAGGGTGCCACCGCGGCCACATCGACACGCGGGCGGAGCACGATGTTGGTAGCACCGGCCTGCCTTGCGCGGTCGTCGATCCACCGGCCGTCGCCGGACGCCGGATCGACACCGACGATGACCAGCCGTGCCTGCGGCAGACCGGCCGCGAGCGCGATGAGCGCGTCGGTGCCCTTCTGCGGACCGACGTGTCCGGTGTAGACCAGCAGCGGACGGTCGCCAGGCAGTCCGGTGAGGGCACGGGCCTCGGCGCGGTCGAGCACCGGCTGCATCAGCGACGGCGCACACCCGTTGTGCGCCACCAGGACCTGCGGTCGCGGGACACCGGCATCGACCAGTGCGTCGGCGGCGAGGGCCGAGTGCGCAATGACGCCGGCGAACGACCCGGCGCCCCGCGCCACGTGCCGCCACGGAGCGAACGCGGACGCCGTGGCAAAGTCGGGCCGATAGGTCTCGAAGATCGTCGGCACACCGGTCCGCACGGCGGCGACCAGCGCGAAGGGGTCGCGCGTCCAGATCAGGTCGTGGTGCCCGCGCGCGTGGTGGAATGGCGCACGCAGATCGAACCACCCCTTGGCGAGGCTCCCCCGTGCCTCGTGCGTCGACATCGGGAGGAAGCGCAGCGCCGGCGGGCCGCCGCCCTGTTCGCCATAGTGGCGGGCGATCGCAGCGTCGGCCGCTGCGCCGCCGGCCACCGCCGGCACGCACACGTCCACCGTGTGACCGAGCCGTGCCATCTCCGAGAGCGTCCAGAAGATCTGCTGGGTGTTGGTGTGGGTCGAGGGGAACGCGTCGTGACAGGTGTAGCCGATGCGCAGCCTGCGGGCGATCACGATCGTTCGGACGCGAGCTGTCGCCGGCCGAGCAGGCGCTCGGCGATGCCGCGGTCGGCGGGCGTGTCCACGTCGATCCACGACGCCCCCGCGATGTCGACCGCGCCGAGCCGTCCGGCCGCCACCAGGCGCCGCATGCCGGACGAGACGGTGCGCCCCTCGCCAGGCGATACCTCCCGCAACGCCTCGAAGATGCCGTGCGTCAGCACGAAGCAGCCGGCGTCGATGGCATCCCAGGTGTCGAGCCCCTTGCCGATGGCGCTGACGCGATCCCCACGCACCTGCACCTTGGTCGCATCGTCGAGGTCGATATCCGCGGACGGCATGGAGTCCACGAGCACGCGTCCGACTTCGTCCGACACGAACGGACGAGCTGACAGTCGCGCGAGCGCCGGCTCGAGGAAGAGGTGGTCGACCATCTGCAGGAAGAACGCGGGTGCTGCGAGCGGTTCGGCCGCGAGCAGGGACACTCCGTTCGGTTCGGTGAACGCGGGGTTCTCGACGAAGCGTACCGACAAGCCCGACTGCATGGAGGTGACCGCCCGTCGAACCCGATCGCCTTCGTATCCGACGACCACCACGGCCTCACGGCACCCGGACACCGTCGCATGCTCGAGGGCGTGTGCGATGAGCGGCAGTCCGGCCACCGTCATCAGCGGCTTGGGCACGTCGCCGCGCTCGGCCGCCAACCTCGAGCCGCTTCCCGCCGCGAGGATGACCGTCTGCGTCACGCGGGTCGCCTGCATCATCGCGCCATCTTAATACGCGCGTGCGCTGCCACTTACATCCGTGTTACAGTCGATTCGCCTGGAGCTTCGAGACACACCGGTGCGCGATTCATGCGTGCCGTGCACTGAGATGGCGCATCCCACCGCCGACCGCTTCGAACACGACACCATCGACATTCTGGTCCGCCTGAGCCGGAGGCCAATCGAGCCGACGCCAGATAAGGAACTGATGAGGGACCTCGGCTTCGACTCCCTGCAGATTCTGGAATTCGTCGGCGAGCTCGAGGATCACTTCAACATCTCTGTTCCGCTCAACTCGCTGACCCATGTGCGGACGGTCGGCCAGATCGTGGACGAGGTTCGCAGGCTCGCAGCGACCGGTCCGGGTTCGCAGGGGTGAGCGGGTCGTACACCATCGGCGACGCGCTCCGCGCCGCCGCCGACAGCCCCTTCGGGCTCCGCTTCATCGAGCACGACGCCAGCACACGCACACTGTCGTACCGCGATCTGCTGCGGAAGGCTTGCTCGGTGGGCGGAGCGCTGCAGACGGCGGGGCACCAGCCGGGTGATCGCGTGGCACTGGTGGTCCCGGAAGTGGGCGGGTTCGTCACGGGATTCTTCGGGATCGTGGCCGCCGGGCTCGTTCCGGTGCCGCTCTGTCCGCCGGCACAGGCGGGCGACATCGCCACCTTCACCAGGCAGTCGCACCACATCATCAGCGCGTCCCACGCCACGGCCGTGGTGACGACGCCAGACGTCGCGGCACTCCTGGCGACTGGGAACCAGTCCGACGCGCTGTCACGGACTTTTCACACAGTCGAGGCGCTCGACGCCGGACCGCCGCTCCCGGGTCCGGTGCCCGTGGCGCTCGAGGACACGGCGCTCCTGCAGTTCACGTCCGGCTCCACCGCCCTGCCCAAGGGCGTGGTGCTGTCGCACGGCAACATCGCCGCCAATGTGCGCGCCATCCTGGGGCCACACGGGCTCGATGCGCGCGACGGCGACGTCGCCGTGAGCTGGCTGCCGCTCTATCACGACATGGGGCTCATCGGCATGCTCCTCTCGTCGCTCTACGCGCCTGCCGATGCCGTGCTGATGTCTCCCGTGCTGTTCCTGAAGCGTCCCAGCGCGTGGCTCGACGCCATCGCCACCTACAAGGGCACGGTCTCGTTCGCGCCGAACTTTGCGTACGAGTTGTGCAGGAAGCGGGTGAAGACCTCGCAGCTCGCGACCCTGGATCTCTCGCGGTGGCGGGTGGCCGGCTGCGGCGCCGAACCGATCCGTCCGGACACCCTGCAGCAGTTTGCCGAGTACTTCGCGCCGGCCGGCTTCCGGGCCGCGAGCTTCCTTCCGAGCTACGGACTCGCGGAACACTCGCTTGCGGTCACCTTCGCGCACGGCGGCCTGCACGTCGACCGCGTGGACGCCGAGCGGCTCGTGCGCGACTCCGTGGCGGCGCCACCGCTGAACGGGTCCCCGGCGATCCGGGTCGTGCGATGCGGCCACGCGTTTCCCGACCACGAGGTTCGCGTGGTGGACGACACGTTCCAGCCGGTGCCCGAGCGCCATGTCGGCACGATCGTGGCCCGTGGACCATCCGTGATGCAGGGCTACTTCGAGCAGCCCGGGGCGACCGCCGACGCGCTGCGCGACGGCTGGCTGCTCACCGGCGACCTGGGCTACATCGCCGAGGGCGCCCTCTACGTCTGCGGCCGCACGAAGGACCTGATCATCCGGCAGGGCCGGAAGTACCACCCGCCCGACATCGAGGCCTCATTGGCCGACCTGCAGGGCGTGGCCCTCTCCGGCGTGGCGGTCTTCGCGCGGAGCCGCTCCGACGCACCGGACGAAGTGGTCGCCGTCATCGAGACGAGGGCCGGCAACCGCGGCGTCGAGATCGAGGAGGCGGTGCGCCGCCGTGTCAGGGAGACGGCGGGGCTCGACGTCGACCGCGTCGTGATCACCGCCCCCGGCACCATCCCCAGGACCACGAGCGGCAAGGTGCGCCGCTCCGAGACCCGCGACCGGCTCGATGCGGGTACACTGATGCGGTGAGCCTGTTCGACAAGCTGCGCCCGATCGCCGAGCGCCTGGACCAGTTCGCCACCGGTCCGGTGCCCTTCGACACGGTCATCGACCATATCCTCAGTCCGACCGAGGTGGTCATCGGCGGCCGCCGCACGTTGATGTGCGGATCCAACAACTATTTCGGCCTGAGCTTCCATCCCGAGGTGATTGCGGCCTCGCAGCGCGCGGTGGCCGCCGAGGGTGCCGGCACCACCGGGTCGCGCGCGGCCAATGGCAGCTACGCCGCGCACCGACGCCTGGAGCAGGCCTTCGCAGACGCCTACGGCAAGCCGCACGCGATGGTCTTCAGCACGGGCTACCAGGCGAACCTCGGCGTCATCTCCGGCCTCTGCGGATCCAGCGACACCGTGCTCGTCGACCTGGAAAGCCACGCGAGCATCTACGACGGTGCCCGCCTGAGTGGGGCGCAGCTGTTCGTCTTCCGCCACAACTCCGCCACCGACCTGGCGCGCAAGCTCTCGCGCCTCCCGGATCCGTCCACCTGCCTCGTCGTGGCCGAGGGGTTGTACTCGATCAGTGGCGACGTTGGTGCCCTCCGTGAGATCGCCGCCGCGTGCCGCGAGGCGGGCGCTTTCCTGATGGTGGACGAGGCGCATTCCTTCGGTGCCTACGGACGGCGCGGCCTCGGCTGCGCCGAGGAGCAGGGGGTGCTGGACCAGGTGGACGTTGTGGTCGGCACCTTCTCGAAGGCGCTCGCGGGTATCGGCGGCTACGCCGTCTCGCACCACGACGCGCTCAGGCTGCTGCACTTCGCGTCGCGACCATATGTCTTCACCGCCTCGGGGTCGCCCGCCAACATTGCCGGCGTGGAGGTCGCACTGCGGATCCTGCGGGACGACCGCACGCTTCACGACCGGCTCTGGGCGAACGTGCGGCAGGTGCGCGCCGGGCTCACCCGCCTCGGTTTCCGTATCGGCCGCACCGAGTCGCCCATCGTGCCGATCGAGATCGGCACCGCCGAGCAGGCCGTGGCCATGTGGGCCGCCCTGCTCGACGCAGGGCTCTACGCCAACATCGTGCTGCCACCCGCCTGCCGGCCGGAGGCCTGCCTGCTGCGCACCAGCTACTCCGCCGCGCACACACCTGCGCAGCTCGAGGAGGCGCTCCAGATCTTCGGGCAGGTTGGCCGTGCCCTTCAGGTGATCGACGCCGCCGCATGAAACTGCTGCTCGTCAATCCCCGCAATCCCGTCTCGCTGTACGGCGACTACCTCTGGCAGCCGCTGGCTCTCGCGTACGTGGCCGCCGCCACGCCCGGTCACTGGACCATCGAGTTCATCGACGAGCAGGTGGAGGGGCCGCGCGACTACGCCACGGTGGACGCCGACCTGGTCGGCCTGACCGCGTTCACGCCGCAGGCGCCCAGGGCCTACGCCATCGCCGCGCAGTTCCGCAGCCGCGGCATCCCGGTGGTGATGGGCGGCATCCATGCCTCGCTCGTCACCGACGAAGCGGCCACGCACGCCGACGCGGTCTTCGTCGGCGAATGCGAAGCCCTCTGGCCGTCCGTCCTGGCCGACGTCGAGGCCGGCCGCCTGCAGCCGGTCTATCGCGGCGGCACCAGCGGCGAGTCGATCCTGCAGCCGGACCGCTCCATCTTCGACAAGTACCGCTACGAGTACGTGTCGGCCCAGACCTCCCGGGGCTGCCCGATGGACTGCTCCTTCTGCTCCGTCACGGCGTTCAACGGGCGCATCTTCCGCATGCGCACGGTCGACGAGGTGGTCGAGGAGGTGGCGCGCATCCCGCAGCGCGACATCATCTTCGTGGACGACGACCTGAACGGGTTCTCGCGCAAGGCCCGTCAGCGGTGCGTGGATCTCTTCCGCGCGATGGCCGACGCGCGGCTCGGCAAGCAGTGGATCACGCAGGTCACGATCAACTTCGGCGACGATGACGAGCTGCCGGCGCTGGCGAGGGCGGCGGGATGTGCGGGGGTCTTCATCGGGCTCGAGAGCACCGACACGAAGTCGCTCACGCTGATCCGCAAGGACGGCATGTCGCGCCGTCGCGGAGTGGACTACTACCGCGAGAACGTCGCCCGCATCCGCCGGCACGGCATCGGCGTGGTCGGTTCGTTCATCCTGGGCATCGACACGCAGGACATGCAGACGATTGCGTCGGACATCCTGGCCTTTGCCGAGGAGACGGCGCTCGACGCGCTGAACCCGACAATCCTCACGCCGCTGCCAGGCACACGCGACTACGCCGCGTACGACGCGGCGGGACGCATCCTGTTCAAGGACTACCCGCAGGACTGGGAGAAGTACACGCTGTCGTTCCCCGTGACGACCATGCCCCACATCAGCGGCGCGGGCCTGATGCGCAGGTACATCGAGGTGCTCCAGTTCTTCCGGCCCGAGCAGGTGGTGGAGCGCTACTGGCGCACGCACGACACGGTCTCGCCCGAGGCCGCGTGGCATGCGTATCTCTGGAACCGGGTCTGGACGAACTACTGCCTGAAGACCGGCGCCTTCCGGAAGTCGCCGCTGGCCGACACCTACCCGCTGGCGCTGCCACGCGAGGCACCCGCCCGTCCCGTGGTGGGCGTCTGACGCCGGACGTCGCGACCTAGATCCAGCCCTGCTCGCGGTACCAGCGCGCCGTGGCGGCCACGCCGGTTTCGAGGTCGGTGGCGGCAGAGAACCCGAGCACCTCGCGTGCCCGGTCCACCGCACACACGAAGCCTGCCGCCCGCAGTTCCACGAGCCGGCCTGAGTCGATCAGCGGCTTCACCCCGGCCTTCCACGCCAGGTCGCCCAGGCGGGCCGCTGCCGTGAAGAGCGGTGCCGGCACTCGGACCGGCCTGAACGCACGCCCCTCGGCAGCTGCGATCGCCCTGAGGAGATCGTCGCCACTGCGAGGCACGGCATGACCGATGAACAGGGTTTCCCCCAGCGCCCGTGGCTCGGACGCGGCCAGGAGCACGGCCCGCACCAGGTCGTCGACGTGAATCAGCGTGAACGCGGTGGCCGGGTTCGAGGGCACGAGGAAGAAGCCGCGGCGTCCCATGCGGAAGAGCGGCAGGAACCCGCGATCGCGCGGGCCGTAGACGGCGCAGGGCCGCACGATCGTCCAGGCGAGCCCCCCGGTGGCACGCAGCACAACCTCCGACGCCAGCTTGCTCCGCCCATACGCATTGACGGGCGCCGGGGGATCCTGCTCGCGCCGCGGTCGGTCCGGCGTGCCCTGCCCGCCGGCGGCCTGGCTCGAGATCAGGATGAATCGGGCCCCGGTACGCCGGGCCGCCACGGCCGCGACCCGCGTCCCCTCGACGTTCACCGCGCGGAACGCGGCCTCGTCGCGCGCCCGGATCAGCGCGGCGGCGTGCACCACCACATCCACCCCCGCGCAGGCGTCCGCGAGCGACGCCTCCGAGAGGTCTGCCTCGACCACCGTGGCCGCCTCCGGCACGGGCCTGCGATTGCCGGGGCGTACCACGGCCCGAACCGTCCACCCTTCGCGCGCGAACGCGTCGGCCAGGTGCCGCCCCACGAACCCGGTCGCGCCGGTGATGCTAACCGAGCGGCTTCTCATAGAGGCGGTACACCCGGGACCGCCGGCCGCCTGCGGCCTCGATCCCGGCATTGATCAGTGTGTTGTCCTCGAGCGTCCAGCCCACTTCCGCCCGCACGTAGCCCCGCCGGGCGCCCCGCTCGAGCGACTCCGCGATGAGGAGCGGATAGAGCCCGAGCCGCCGCACCTTCGGCAGCACGCCGAGCAGCAGCATACGGCCTCGCGTGATGATGCGGCGCCGCCGCGCAAAGTGCAGCAGACCGAACGGGAACAGCCTGCCGTTCATCTTCCTGAGCAGCTGGTTCACGTCTGGAATCGACACCGCACAGCCCACCGGCTCCCCTTCCATCTCGGCAAAGAGCACCAGTTCGGGATCGGCCACCGGCTTCAACTCGACGGCGAGTTGCCGGATCTCGGCGTCGGTCGGGGGCACGAACCCCCAGTTGTCCGCCCACGCGGCACGGTAGACCACCTTGAGGATCTCCAGTTCCTCGTCGAACCGCCGCAGGCTGACGGGCCTGACCCTGATGCCGTACCGGTCGCGCACGCGTCCGGCAATCCTGCTGATCCGATCGGGCAGCGGCGCGCGCAGGTCGATGTCCCACGCATAGAGGTCCTTCACCCTGGCGTAGCCGGCACCCTCGACGTACCCGGCGTAGGCACGTGGGTTGTGTGCCATCAGCGCGTACGGGGGATCGTCAAAACCCTCGATGAGGACACCGGCGGCCTCGTGCAGCGAGGGACTCACCGGACCGCGCACGCCGGCACTGCCCCGCCCTGCGGCGTGGCGCTCGACCGCACCCAGCAGGGCCGCAGCCACGGCGGGCGACACGGCCTCGAAGAAGCCGAACCACGTGACCGCCTCGCGGTGCACCTCGTTGTGCAGCCGATCGTCGATCGCGGCAATGCGCCCAGCCACCTGCCCCTGGTCCAGCGCGAGCCACCGCGTCATCTCGGCGTGCTCGAGGAACGCGTTGTGTGCGGGGTCGAACCGGCGGTCTTCGTCGCGACGGAGCGGCGGGACGAAACAGGGATCGGCGGCGTACATCCGGTACGGCAGGTCGATGAACGCACGGTGGCGCGCTGCGGAATCGACCGGCACGATCTGGAGCCGGCCGCTCATCGTGCGGTGGCCGCCAGGAAGCGCCGGTCGGCCCGCTGCTGGAGCAGCCAGAGCGCTCCACACGCCAGGTTCACCGGGATCAGCTCGGCGAAGACGAACCACTCCGGGCGCCCGGCCCATACGGCCAGCGCAATGGACAGGCGACGCAGGTTGTCGCCCATCAGGTTCCATCCACGGACGGGCCGGTAGAAGCAGGTGCGATAGAGCTGGCGGTCTTCGTCGCGCACCTGCCCCGCGAGGGCGCGCCCGGCGAGGCGTCGCTCGACGACCGGATGCAGCCCGGCCAGCGCCCGCTGCATACCCTCGTAGAAGCCGAGCAGCCCGGTATGCGGCGTGCCGGCAACCGCGGGCGGGATGCTGCCCTTGATCGCGAACGTGGCGTAGGTGGTCCGGTGGTAGTCGTACATCTGGGCGTGCACGATCGTCGAGAAGCCGGCCGCTGCGGCCAGTCCCACCAGTTCCCAGCCCCAGCCCCTCGCCGAGGCCGACGCCAGGATGCCGAGGTACATCGCGACGTGCGTCACGTAGCCGGCGACGCCGTCCATGACACGGCCGAACTCGGTCGATCGGCCGGTCATCCGGGCGAGCTGGCCGTCGGACGAGTCCAGCACCCCGTGCAGGAAGAGGAACACCACCCCGATCGGCGCCCACCCGGGCCACGCGAGCATCGCGCCGCCGATGGCCCCGGCGAAGAGCGCCCCGAAGGTGACGGTCGTCGGCGACAGGCCCAGCGCGCGGGCCGCGTGGGCGAAGACAATGCCAAGGCGGCGGAAGAAGTAGATGTCGACCAGTTCCTCGATCTCGCGCGCCTTGAACGCGAGGCCTGTGGCGACGGGCTCAGCCGTCCTCATCGTGGTCCGGCGGGCGGCGCCTGGGAGTGCGCCGGTGCCAGCCGTGGCATTCGTCCCGGGGGAAAGCATGTGCAGGTGCGGAGCCGGCTCACGCCGGTCAGTATAATTCGAACGTGCGGGCCTCCCGCCTCCCTGCCGGCACGCGGTTCACCCTGTTTCGGAGCTGCTGATGTTACGCCTCACCCGTCGCGCGGTCCTGTTCGTGATGTTGGCCCTGGCCGGCGCGCTGCCTGCGGGCGCCAGTGAGTTCAGCGACGACCTCGCTGCCAGGCGTGCGCGCGTCATGGAACGGGTCGGGCCGGACACGATGGTGATCCTGTTGAGCGCGCCCGCACGGGTGTACTCGAACGACGTGAACTACGAGTACCGCCAGGACAGCAACCTCTACTACCTGACCGGCATCACCCAGGAAGACACCATCCTCGTGCTCATGCCCGGGAACGTGTCGCGGCGGGAGATTCTGTTCGTCCGCGACCGGAACCCGGAACGCGAGCACTGGACCGGCCTCCTCCTCGGCCGCGAGGCCGCGCGCGAACGCACCGGCATCGGCACCGTCCTGTCGTCCTCGGCCTTCGATGCCTTCCTCGGCGGTGTCTTCAGCCGCCAGGGCTACGGGGCGTCGTTCGACGAGAAGGAGATGGCGGCGTTCTTCTCGGCGCTCGAAGGGGGCCGGGCCAAGGTGGCCCTCGCCATGGAGTCGGCCGAGCCTGGCGATCCGCCCACGCGCCCGCAGGTGTTCCTGCAGGGGCTCCGCGATCGCTTCGTCGGCTACACGCCGATCGACATCACGCCGGCGCTCAGGACGCTGCGCATGGTGAAGACGCCGTACGAACTGAAGATGCTGACCACGGCCACCGACATCTCGAGCGAAGGGCAGATGGCCGGGATGCGCGCGGCGGCCCCCGGCGTCTACGAGTACCAGGTCAAGGCCGCCATCGAGGCGGTGCACCGCGCGCGCGGCGCCGTCTCCTGGGCCTACCCGTCCATCGTCGGCAGCGGCCCGAACGCGAACATCCTCCACTACCCCGAGGCCGAGCGGCAGATGCAGGCCGGCGAGCTGCTGCTGGTCGACGCGGCGGCGAACTTCGGCTACCAGGCCTCGGACATCACCCGCACCTACCCGGTCAGTGGCACCTTCTCGAAAGAGCAGCGTGAGATCTACGAGCTGGTGCTGCGTGCGCAGGAGGAGGCCATCAAGGCGTCCCGGCCCGGCGCGACCCTCGCCAGCATCCACGCGCGCACGGTCGAGGTGCTCAAGGAAGGGCTGCTGGCGCTCGGCCTGATCACCGACGCTGCCGGGATGCAGTATGCGATGTGGTTCACGCATGGCACGTCCCACTTCATCGGCATCGACGTGCACGACGTGGGCGGGCGCAACGACCTGCTCGCGCCCGGCATGACCTTCACCATCGAACCCGGCCTCTACATCCGGCAGAGCGTGCTCGACAACCTGCCGAAGACACCGGCCAACCTCGAGCTGATCTCGAAGATCCAGGCCGCGGTCACCAAGTACGCGGACATCGGCGTCCGCATCGAGGACTCGTTCGTCATGGAGGCGAACGGCGTGCGCAACCTCTCGGGTGCGGTGCCCAAGACGGTCCGCGAGGTCGAGGCCTTCATGAGAGCCAGGCGTACCGCCGCGTCTGGAGGACGGTAGCCGATGGCGCCGTCACCCTCCGCTCGACACGCCGGCCGCCTGCGCCTCGCCTGCCTCGCCCTGGTCGCACTGGTCCTCGGCTCGGCGGCGATGGCCGCGCAGGCCGCGCCAGCGTCCTTCCTGTGGAGAATCACCGGGCCGAAGGGCGGCACGGTGTTCCTCGCCGGATCACTGCACCTGCTGTCGAACGAGTACTACCCCCTGGCGCCCGCCTTCGACGAGGCATTCGCGCAGGCCGACCTCCTGGTGGAGGAAGTGCACCTCGAGGAGATGCTCGCGCCCGGCTCGCAGATGCTGATGCTCCAGCGCGGCATGATGCCCGCCGGCCAGACGCTCGACAGTGTCGTCAGCCCCGACACGATGGAGGCGGTGCGGGCGAAGACGGCCGAACTCGGCCTGCCGCTGCAGCCGCTGCAGCTGTTCAAGCCGTGGGCGCTCGCGCTGACACTGCAGGGCATGGAGTGGCAGAAGTCCGGCTTCAATGGCGAACTCGGCCTCGACCGCCACTTCTACGACCGGGCGCAGAAGGCGGGCATCGCGGTGCAGGGGCTCGAGACACTGGAGTTCCAGATTGGCCAGTTCGACGCGCTGCCGATGCCCCTGCAGGACCGGCTGCTGCGGCAGACCCTCCAGGAGATGGACAAGGCGGGTGACTCGCTCGAGGCACTTGCCCGTGGGTGGAAGGCTGGCGATGCCCCCGCCATCGAACGGCTCGTGCTGGCGGAGCTGAAGGCCGAGCCCGAGATGTACCAGCGCCTGCTGGTCGCCCGGAACACGAACTGGCTGCCGAAGCTGGAGGCGCTCTTCGCCCGACCGAAACCGGCCTTCGTGGTGGTCGGAGCCGCCCACCTGGTTGGCAGCGACGGACTGCTGGCGCTCCTGACCGCCCGCGGTTACACCGTCACGCAGCAGTAACCGGGCAACAGCTCGGGGCGTGGGGCTGGTCGGGCCGGTCGGACCGCCCCAGCCCTGCCTGCCCCACGGCGTACCCGCCCTACCGCGACAGCAAGTACGTCGTCTTCAGCACGAACTGCCGGTTGCGCCCGATGGGGCGGCCCAGCGTGTCGGTCTGCAGTTCGTCGTAGGTCACGAAGATGTCGCTGCCCGGCTTGTAGATGAAGTTGTAGCGGACGCTCATCGAGAGCTGCCGCGTCAGCGAGTTGTACTGGGACAGCGTGCGGATCGTCTGCCGCGGCGACAGCGCGAGGTCGACGCGGAGGATGCTCAGGTTCACGACGAACGCCCCCCAGGGCCCTTCCACGTCGTTGCGCTGAATCGAGTACTCGGCCGACGCACGTGCGTTCATCCGGAGCCCGAGCGTGCCGGAGACGTCGGTGCGGGTGCCGCCGTAGTAGGTCTGTGGCGAGAAGGTGAACTGCTCGTAGATGCGGCGCGCCGGGTTCGAGTTGAACGTGAAGCTGAACTCGTCGTACTTGTAGGTCCCGCGCGGGATCGTGACCGTCTGGACGTTGAAGGGCTGGTCGATCTGGTCGAACCAGTGGTTCCACCAGATGTTCAGGTACGCCCCGTTCTGGAAGCGCGTCCCAACCATCTGGTGGTTGCGGCGCGTCAGCAGCCGGTTGTTCATGTCGGTGATGTAGATGACGTTGATCATCGGCTCCATCACGCGGATCAGGCCGCCCGGGCGCGGGTTGCGTTCGAGGTGCACCTTCGTCTGGCGGATGCCGGTGCGCGGGATGAAGCCGACCTCGTCATTGAAGTTCGGCTCGATCTGCGAGAACTCAGCGTAGGTCTGCCACTTCGTGTCGAGGAACAGCGCGCGTGCGTGGTAGGCGTTCGCATCGCGGTCCACGCCAGGGGTCATCGACTTGGCCGCGATGGTGTGGAGGGAGAACGAACGGTTCGGAGCGAACAGCGCGTCGGCCACCGCCACGCGGTTGAAGCGTCCGGAGCTCATCGACTCCTTGTTGATGAAGAGGCCGCCGATCTTCGATCGGCGCCGCACGTCCTTGCTGTAGCGCGCCACGAGGAAGTTGTCGGCAGGGCGGCCGTTGAACGCCTCGGTCTGCAGGTCCATGACCGCGATGTTGTTGCCGTTCACCTTGCCGGTGAGGCGGGCACCACCCTTGATGCCAATCGGCTGCCCCGTGTCGGAGAGGCCGATGCGTCGACTGAAGAACAGGTCCATCAGGCGCTCGAGCCCCTGCGTGCCGACGGTGAACTGTCCCGAGTTCTCGAGGAAGAAGTCGCGCTTCTCCGGGAAGAAGAGCTGGAACCGGGTCAGGTTCACCTGCTGCTCGTCCACCTCGGCCTGCGCGAAGTCGGTGTTCACCGTCACGTCGAGGGCAAGCCCGTGCCCAAGGCCGTACTTCGCGTCGATACCGACGTCCTTCAGGCCGTTCATCGTCGACGTGCTGCCAGTGCGGGCGTAGCGACCGCCCGTCGTCACGTAGGGCTTGAGGCGCAGGTCGAGGCCACGGTTGAGCTCGGTCATGCCGGTCACGGTGCCCGCAAGGCTGACCTGCATGATGGTGAACGGCTTCGGGATGGGCGACCAGTACACGATCTCGTTCTTGCGCCGGATCTGGCGGGCGAAGTTGATGCCCCAGGTCTGCACCGGCACGTCGGGTGACCGGAGCGTCACCATCGGGATGGCGATTTCCGTCACCCAGCCATCACTGGTCTTGCGCGAGGAGGCGTCCCAGACGCCATTCCAGTCCTTGTTGATGTTGGAGGCCGAGCCACGGACGTTGCCGCCACCTTCCTCGAAGATCTGCTGTTCCAGCTTCGCACCGAGCGGGTTCGTGACGAACATGTAGCCCGACCGCGAGTCACGGAACGTGTCCAGGATGACCTGGAAGTAATCCTCGTCGTTGAGCCGGTTCGAGTCGCGGCGCATCTCGGTCGCCGTCAGGTGATCCGGCTCGGAATCGAACGCGTGCACGCCGATGTAGAGGTTGGCGGCATCGTAGAGCACGCGGACCTCCGTGCGCTCGGTCGAAGGCTGGCCGTTCACGGGCTCCTGCTGCGTGAAGCTGTCGATCATCGGTGCGGTGCGCCACACCTCCTCATCGAGCAACCCGTCGATCTCGGGCGCACGCGGAGCGCGCAGAGCCGGGATGCGGTACTGCTCACCGCGGTTCCGCGTCGACGGGGGCGCCGGCGGCGTGTCGGCAGCTGGCTGTTCCTGGGAATGGTCGTGCTGCTGGGTGGGCTGTGCGAGGGCGTTACCGCCGGTCCCGGACATCAAAAGGCACGCGAGCGCCAACGCCCGGAAGGGGCGGATCGTACAGGAAGAGAGCATGGCATAACCTAGCACAAAATAAGGACTTCTCGTGGATTGAGCCGCCAAGGCAATAAGGAATCCGTCAGAAAAGAAATCCACGGATACACCCGTTTCCAATAGAGTTGGGGTGTGGCGGCTGACGTGAGCCTGGCGGGAACCTCGGTGCTGGTGGCCGGCGCAGGTCTGGCCGGCCTCGTCGCGGCCCGTGACCTCGCGGCGATGGGGGCCAGCGTCACGGTCATCGAGGCCCGGGACCGGGTCGGCGGCCGTGTCTGGACGCTGCGTGACGGCTTCATCGACGGTCAGCACGGCGAAGCCGGCGGCGACATGATCGACGAGGGGCACACCGCCCTTCGGCAGCTCGCCGATGAGTTCGGACTCGAGCAGACCCGCATTCTGACGAGCGGCTTTGGCTATGCCCGGCTCACCCGGAAGGGCGACGTGCGCCTGGTCGCGCGGAACGCCGCCCGCGGCTGGGAACGCCTGGCGGCGGAGCTCAAGGAGTGGGCCGACCGCTACCGCTGGGCCGAACGGCGCTGGGAATCGCCCATCTGCGCCGAACTCGCGCGCCGCTCGGTCGCCCGCTGGCTGGACGATGTCCGGGCCGACAGCGAGCTGCGGGCAACCGCCGCAGGCCTCCGCGGCTTCTTCCTGGCCGATCCCGAGGAACTGTCCCTCCTGCAACTGGTCGATCAGTTTGCGTCGGGCGACGCGGCACCGGGCCGCATGTACCGACTCACGGGCGGCAACGACCGGCTGCCGGCGATGCTCGCGGCCGTGCTCGGGGATCGCGTGCACCTGAACACGGAGCTGCTGGGTGTCTCGCAGCGAGGCGGTACCATCCGAGCCTCGGTGCGGAGCGGGCGGGCCCGTGCGCAGATCCAGGCCGACTACCTGGTGTGCGCGCTCCCGGCACCGCTCCTCCGCCGCATCCCGATCACCCCGGCCCTGCCCGTGCAACAGCACGACGCCATTGCATCGATCCCCTACGGACGCGGGACGAAAACCCTCCTGCAGTTCAGCCAGCGTTTCTGGCGCGCGGCCACGCGCCCCAGGGCCTTCGGTTCACCGCTGCCCTTCGGGGCCGGGTGGGAGGCCAACGAGGAACAGCGCGGGAAACCGGGCATCCTCGCGCTGCTCGCTGGCGGCTCGGCGAGCGATGCGACGAACGACATCGTGGAACGGGACGGCGTCCAGGGCCTGGTCCGGAGCCTGGACTGGCTGGGCGCGAGGAACGCGGAGCTCGTGGGCTGGCGACAGGCCCGCTGGGAAGCGGACCCGTGGGCGCGCGGGGGCTATGCCGTCTTCTCGCCGTCGTTCAGGCCCGTGCAGCGCGGGTGGCTGGCACAGCCCTGCGGCAAGATCGTGTTTGCCGGCGAACACACCAGCCTGTTGTGGCAGGGCTACATGAACGGGGCGGTCGAGACCGGTCACCGCGCCGCCGCCGAGGTGCGGGCCGCCCACCTGCTCGCGTCCAGCCCGGCCTGAACGGCTGCGACCTCAGCCGACCCTGCGCGGAACGTGCAGCCGGGCATGGGTCGACGCGATGCAGGCGTCCATCACCACCTGCAGCCCGCCAGCCGCTGCTATCGTGGCCGCCATGTCGCTGGCGATCCCCTGCTGCAGCCACAGCACACGTGCCCCTGTGCGGACCGCCTGCTCCGCGATGGGCGGCGTATCCTCCGCGCGGCGGAATACATCGACAATGTCCACCGGTTCCCCGATGTCGTCGAGCGACGCGTACGCCATCTCGCCCAGGACCGACGCTTCGCGCGGATTCACCGGGATCACGCGGTACCCGGCCCGCTGCAGCTGCCGCATGATCTGGTGCGACGCCTTCGCGGGATCGCTCGAGGCCCCGACGACGGCGATCGTCGTGGCGTCGGCGAGGATCCTCCGCAGCACCTCATCGGGCGGGTTGGTGTGCACCTCGCCCCCGCCGGTCAGCGGCCGCTCCCCCCGGCGCCAGCCGGCAGTTCGTGGATGGCCTGCTCGAGCTGCGTGACGAGCGTGTCGAGCTGCTGCACGACAGCCTGGACCGTTTCCGGCTGGCTCAGGTCGACGCCCGCCCGCTTCAGCAGCGTCATGGGGTGGTCACTGCCGCCCGCCCTCAGCAGGTCCAGGTAGCGCGACACCGCCGCGCCGCGCCCGGCGGCGGGAGCACCGAGAATCTCCTTCAGGATCCTGGCGCTCGATGCATAACAGGTGGCGTACTGATAGACGTAGTACGGCGTACCGAAGAAGTGCGGGATGCGCGCCCAGGTCACCCGCGACTCCTCGTCGTAGTCGATGGCCGACCCGTTGTAGGCCTTGAGCAACCCGAAGTAGATCTCGCCCAGGACGTCAGCCGTGACCGGCTTGCCGTCCTCCACGAGCCGGTGGGCCTGCAGCTCGAAGTCCGCGAACATCACCTGCGTGTAGAACGTGCCGACGATGCCGTCGATGGCGTGCTGGAGCAGCACGATCCGCTGCCGCGGGTCAGTGGTCCGCGCGAGCATGAACTCGAGGAACAGCGCCTCGCTGAGGGTGGACGGCACCTCGGCCACGAAGATGGTGTAGCCCGCGTAGACGAACGGCTGGTGCGCGTGCGCCAGCACGGTGTGCATCGAGTGCCCCATCTCGTGCGCCAGCGTGAACACCGCGTCGAGCGTGTCGTTGTAGTTCAGCAGCATGAACGGCGGGCAGCCGTAGACGGGGGCGGAATAGGCACCGCTCCGCTTGCCCGTGTTCTCGTAGACATCGATACAGCGCGAGCTGAGGATGTCGCGCAGCTGCTGTTGGTACATCTCGCCCAGCGGCTCGACCGACTGGGGCAACCACTCGATGGCCTGGTCGTAGGGATACCTTTCGTCGAGGTCGACCAGCGGGATGGCGGTGTCGTAGGTGTGATACGACTCCAGGCCCAGCACCGACCGCCGCAGCGCGTGGTAGCGCTGCAGGGGCGCCGCACCAGCCTTGGCCTGCACGACGAGGTTCTCCACCACCTCGGTCGGGATGTTGTTCCCGTGCAGCGCCGCCTCCAGCATCGTCTTGTAGCCCCGCGCCTGCGTGTAGAACCAGTCACGCTGCAGGATGCCGTTGTACAGGGCCGCGTACGTGTTCACGTTCGCCTGGTAGGTGGCGTGGAAGGCCGTGAACGCCGCCGCCCGATCGGGCTGGTGACGGTTCGAGGCGAGGAGCGCGCGGTACTGCCCGTAGGTGAGCGTGGCGCTGCCACCGCTCGGCAGCGTGACCGTGGGCGACTTCAGGTCCGCGGTCGACAAGGCGGCGTACGCGTCGTAGGGGGCGGACGAGAAGCGGCTCGAGAGCGACAGCAGGTGCTCACCCTTGTCGTCCAGCACGTGCTCCTGCTGGCGGTACAGGTCTTCGATCGAGAAGCGGTAGACCGCGAGCTCGGCATCGCCTGCCATCCAGGCCTGGACCGTATCCAGCGGAATCGCGAGCAGTTCGGGGTCGAACCAGGCCGATGCCTGGGCCGCCTTCGCGAAGAGGATCTGCACGCGCTGGCGACGGGCATTGATGTCGTTGTCGCGCTGGTCCTGGTCGTACCAGAGGGACGCGAAATACCAGACCTTGTACGAGAGTTGCCCAATCTCATCCCGCAGGCGGAGCGCCTCGAGCACATGCGCGGCCCCACCCGCCAGCGAGCCCTGCAGCGTGCTGAACCTGGCGATGCGGCCGTCGAGCTCGGCGTACGCGGCGTCCCAGGCCTGCCAGTCGGGGAAGATGCTGGTGAGATTCCACTTGTGTCGTTCGTCGATGTCCGACCGCTCGCGAAGCGTGGCGGGGGCGGCCGCATCAGCCGTGGCGAAGAGATCCATCCGGCGATCATAGCGCGACCCGGCTGCGTTCTTGCTCTTCGGTGCGCTGCGCGATGAGTGCGCAGATTATCGGAGGTGACCGTGAATCATCCGCTTCCCTGGCTGAGGTATGTCGACGCCGCCGACGTGAAGGCGCCCGACCTGCTCTTCGACGGGATGAAAGTACGCAACGACGCCATGGAGACGCTCGGCAGCGTCGAAGGCTTCATCGTCGACAGCGCCTCGATGCGCCCGTACTACGTGGTGGTGGACTCCGGAGGCTGGTTCAAGTCGAAGGACTTCCTCGTGCCCATCGGCCACGCCCGCGTGGACGACGACCGGGATGCGATCGTGGTGAACCTCACGAAGGACCGCATCGATCGGTTTCCCGGCTTCGATCGCGACCAGTTCTCGCGCCTGGACGAGGACGAGGTGCGGCGGATGAACGACACCATCTGCGAGGCGTGCCGCGACGCCTCCGAGGTGTATCCGTCCCCGGACCCGCTCTCGCCGGTCTGGGGACGCCCGGAGTTCACCCAACCCGACTGGTGGGCGCGAAGCGTCACCGGGTTCCAGGGTGCGGGGCTCGCCGCATCGACCGACGCCTACATCCCGCCGGCGGACTACCCCGCCGGCAAGGTCGACCACATCACGGGCGAAGTGCAGGCCGAGCAGCTCATCGAGCAGGAGCGCCAGGCACGCCGTGCACGGGCGACGGATGCGCGCGACGTCACCAGTGATGACCGCGAACTCGTGGTGGCCCGCGAGCACGAGGACAGCCCGTACCCGGACGGCCGGGCACAGCCGGGGGACGTGATCGGGCTCGAGACCGGGGGAGAGCGGACCCACGTCGGCGAGACCGCCGAGGACGAGAACAAGCGGCGGATCGACGCCGAACGCGAGGCGTCGAAGCAGCGCGACTGACACAGCCTCGGGCCAGGGCGGGTGAGGCGGGGTGGACTGACAGACAGTCCCCCTGCCTTACCGGCCCTGCCTGCCTTGCTCACCTCTTCCCGGCGACGTCGACGAGGGTGTTGAAGATCATCTCGGTCCCCTTGCGGAGCGACTCGATGCTCACCTTCTCGTCGTTGCCATGCATGCGGGTCAACTCGTCCGCCGTGATCGGATAAGGATAGATGCCGTAGACCGGCACGCCGCGGCTGCGCCACGCGCCGGCATCGGTGCCGGCCTGGAAGGTATACGGGGTGACCTCCGCACCGGGGAATGTCGCCCGCGCCTGCTTCTCGAGCGCGCGATAGAGCTCGTTCTCCTCGGGCGACGCCGGTGTCGTGGACGGGCCGAGGTTCGGGTTGGCCAGGCTCACTGTCACCGCCGGGTCGTCCACCACCTTCTGCAGCGTCGCCACGATGGCCTTCGGATCGGTGCCCGGCAGCACGCGCAGGTTGATGGTGGCCTGCGCCGAGCCGGGAATCACGTTGCTGCGGAAGCCGCCGTCGATGATGACCGGCGCGATCGTGTTGCGGATGATCGCGTGCATCAGTGGATCCCGGCTGATCTCACGGTCCGCCGCGGCCACGGCCGCCGCATCGGTGCCATCCAGCAGCGTCCGGTAGTGGCCGGCCAGGGGTGCCGCCGACGTGCGCGAGAGCACTCCGAGGAACTTGCGGTTCGCATCGGTGAGCTGGACCGGGAACTCGAACGTCGAGAGTCTGGCGAGGGCGCGCGAGAGGGCGAAGATGGCGTTGTCCGGGCGCGGCATCGACGAATGCGTCGACGTGCCCTTCGCCGAGACGATCACGCCGACCGACGACTTGTCGGCCGTCGAGATGCTCACGTACTTCACCTTCCCGTTGTCGTCGGCGATGATCCACCCGCCCTCGTTCAGGGCGAACTCCGCATCCATCTGCGCCCAGTGGGTGCGGGCGAGCCAGGACGTGTTGTACTGCGCGGCCTCCTCGTCGGCCTCCACGAGGAAGATCACGTCGCGAGCCAGCGGCACCTTCCGCTCGGCCAGCAGCATGACGGCACGGGCAAACACCGCCATCCCCCCCTTGAAGTCGATGGCCCCCCGCCCGTACACGTCGCCGTCCTTGATGGCCCCTGCGAACGGGTCCACGGTCCACTTCTCGCGCTCCACCCCCACCACGTCACCGTGTGCGGCGAGCAGCACCGGCCGCTTGCTGCCGTCCCCCTTCAGCCGCGCCAGCAGGTGCGACTTGCCCGGCTGCGGCGTTGGCACGATGGTGATCTCGAAGCCGAGCGGCTTCAGCTTCGCCGCCAGCAGTTCGTCGAGGGCTCCCTCGTTACCGGGAGGATTGCTGGTGTCGACCCGGATGATCTCCTGGAGAAGCGCGGCGGTCGGATCCAGGGCAGGCTGGGCGAAGGCGGCATGCGCCGCGAACGCGGCGGCCAGCGTGCAGGCGGCTACGGCTGATCTCATGAGCGCTATCGTCTCACGAAGCACGCGCGCAGGGGCGAGGCCCGCCTCCCGGACAGTGCTGTCGCCGGTCGCCGGGAGCCTGGAGGCCAGCGCCTCAGAGCGGGATGATCTGCACGTCGGCGTCGGTGCCCGTCACCCGCACCAGGGCGATGCTCGGCTGTATGTCGAACCGACGTGGTCCTGCGGCGCCGGGGTTCACGACGAGGCGGCCACCGGACCGGTGCACGACCGGCCGGTGGGTGTGGCCGAACACCAGGATGTCCGCATCGTACCGCGCCAGCAGGAGGTCGGGTCGCGGGCGACCCAGTTCGTCGCCATGGCTCACGTGAAGGGTGAGGGCACCGGCGGACACGGTCCGCTCACGCGGCAGCAGCGGGTCCGCGCGGTCGTCGACATTCCCCGACACCGCGTACACAGGTGCCAGCGCACGCAGTCCCTCGAGCACCGCACCGCTCCCCACGTCCCCGGCATGGACAATCAGGTCGACGCCTGCGAAGTGGAGGGCGACCGCCGGGCGCAGTTGCCCATGCGTGTCGGCGATGAGGCCGATGACCCTGGTGCCGGTCACGACGCCATCGCGGTGTCCTGTTCCGCGGTGTATTCGCGCAGGCGCGGTGTGTGCCAGGCGATCCAGGCGGTCGCGATCAGGCACCCGATGCCACCCGTGATCACGGAGAACGGGGCGCCGAACGAGTTCGCCACGGTACCGGCCTCGAGTTCCCCGAGCTGCGGGCCGCCGGTGAAGAAGACCATGTTGATCCCGGTCATCCGCCCGCGCAGCCGGTCGGGGGTCTCGAGCTGGCGGATGACGTTCCGGAGCACGGTGCTCACGGTGTCGGTCGCGCCCACCGCAGCGAGACAGGCGAACGTGAGCCAGAACGACCGCGAGACGCCGAACACGATGGTGAAGACGCCATGGCCCACGACGGACCACAGGATGGCGGGTCCACGGCGCCGGATGCGGGCCGTTGCGGCCACCATGAAGAGGCTGGTCAGGAACGAGCCGATGGCGGGCGCGGCGAAGAGCCAGCCGTAGCCGCGAGCGCCCACGTGCAGGATGTCCTGCGCGAAGATCGGCAGGAGCGCGGTGGCCGACGCGAAGAACGTCGCGAAGAAGTCCAGCAGCATCGTCGAGCGGATGAGGGGCGCGCTGAAGACGAAGCGGAGCCCCTCGCGCGCGGCCGCCCAGGAGACTTCACCACTGCCGCCGGCGGAGTCGACCGGAGCCGGTGGCAGGTTGCGCATCAGCAGCAGGGCCAGGATGACGAAGCCGAACGACACGGCATTGGCGAGGTATGCCGCGCCGACGCCTGCGCCGGCGATGACCAGGCCGGCAGCAGCCGGACCGACCACCGACGCCGTCTGGAACATGATCGTGTTGAGCGTGATGGCGTTGGGCAGGTGTTCGCGCGGCACCAGCGTGGGCACGAGCGCGGCGCGCGCCGGCAGGTCGAACGAACTGACCGCGGCACCCACGGCCGAGAGCGCGTAGATGGGCCAGAGCGCGGCGCCGCCCCCGTAGGTGTACAGCGCCAGCGCCACGACACCGGCGAGCGACTGGGTGACGAACAGCACCCGCCGGCGGTCCACGGCGTCGGCCACCACCCCGCTCACCATCGAGAACACGATGATCGGGGCGACCCGCACCAGCCCGACGAACCCGAGCGCCAGCGCCTTGCGCTCGGGTGAGACCAGCAGCGACACGTGCCACAGCAGCGCCGCGTTCTGCATCATCGACCCGGAGAACGACAGCAGCAGCCCGATCCAGAGCAGCCGGAAGTTCCGGTGCTGGAGGGCGACGAGGGAGGCGGGGAACGGCACTGCGGAACCTGGAACTCAGAACGCTGAAGTCAGGCGGAAACGACTTGCCGGGTCCTGACCTCTGACTTCTGGGTTCTCGGTTCGCACGTCCTCACTTGACGGCGAGCAGTTCGACGTCGAACACCAGCGTCGCGTTCGGGGGAATGACGCCGCCGGCGCCACGGGCGCCGTAGCCGAGCGCAGGCGGGATGACGAGGCGGCGCTGCCCACCGACCTTCATGCCGGCAACGCCCTGGTCCCAGCCAGGAATGACCTGGCCGGCGCCGAGCGCGAACTCGAACGGCTGGCCGCGGTCGAGCGAGCTGTCGAACTTGCTGCCCTTGTTGTCGGTGCCGGATTCGCTGTACAGCCAGCCCGTGTAGTGCACCGAGACGGGGCGGCCGGCGACGGCGGTGGCCCCGGTGCCTTCCTTCAGGTCCGTGGTCTGCAGTGTCGTGATCGAGCTCAAGCCGGTGCCTCCAGTCGTGGTCTCCGCGCTGCCGCTGGTCGTGGTGGCCGCGCCCTCAGTGGTGGTCGTCTCGGGGGTGGTCGTCTCAGGGGTGCCGCCACACGCCGCGATGGTGGCGAGGGCACCGAGCAGGCCTGCAAGCCTCAGGAACCGCGTCACGTCAGTTCACCGCGAGCAGCTGGACGTCGAAGACGAGCGTGGCGTTGCCGGGAATGCTGCCCGAGCCGCTCGACCCGTAGCCGAGGCTCGGCGGGATGATGAGGCGACGCGTGCCGCCAACCCGCATGCCGAGCACACCCTGATCCCACCCGGCGATGACCTGCCTCACACCGAGCGTGAACGAGAACGGTGAGCCCCGGTCGAGGGAACTGTCGAACTTGGCGCCCTTGTTGTCCACGCCCGTCGAGCTGTAGAGCCAGCCGGTGTAGTGCACGGTGACAGGACGGCCGGACGTCGCGGTTGTCCCGGTGCCCGTCACGAGATCCGTGACCTGCAGCGTGGTGATCGAGCTCAATCCGGAATTATTGGTGGCACTTGGAGCCGTATCGCTGCCGGCGCAGGCGGAGAAGGTCGCGAGGACGCCGAAGAGGCTTGCCAGGATCAGGAACTGTTTCATAGTCGACTCACGATTCTACCCGAAGCATCAGCTTGCCGATGTGCAGGCTCGATTCCATCACGCGGTGGGCCTCGGCCGCGTCGCGCAGGTCGAAGGCCTGGTGGACGAGCACCCGCACCGCGCCGCGTTCGACGAGCGGCCAGACGTGCTCGTGCACAGCCTGGGCGATGCGTCCCTTCTCTTCCACCGTACGTGGGCGCAGCGTGGATCCGGTGATCGTCAGGCGGCGCTGCAGGATCGGGATGGTGCTGATGGTCGAGCGGTACCCGCCGAGCTGCGCGATCTGCACGAGCCGTCCCTCGACAGCCAGCACGTCGATGTTGCGCTGCATGTAGTCGCCCCCCACCATGTCGAGCACGACGTCCACGCCCCGCCCATCGGTAACCTCCTTGAGCACGGTCACGAAATCCTCGTCGCGGTAGTTGATGCCACGCTCGGCCCCCAGTGCCTCGCACGCGCGGCACTTCTCCGGCGAGCCGGCCGTGGCGAAGACGCGGGCGCCGCGGGCGCGCGCCAGCTGGATGGCGGCGGTCCCGATGCCGCTCGATCCGCCGTGCACCAGCAGCGACTCGCCAGGCGCCAGCCGTCCGCGCTCGAAGACGTTGGTCCACACCGTGAACATCACCTCGGGCAGCCCGGCGGCATGCAGCGGGTCGAGCCCGGCAGGCAGCGGCAGGCACTGCGGCGCGGGCGCAACCGCGTACGCCGCGTAACCACCACCGGCAAGCAGTGCGCAGACCGGCTGGCCCGCCGACCAGCCCTCGACGGCGCTGCCCACGGACTCGACCCGGCCGGCCACCTCGAGTCCGGGAATATCCGTGACACCTGGTGGCGGCGTGTAGCGCCCCTGCCGCTGCAGGACATCGGGCCGATTCACGCCGGCAGCCACGACCCGGATGAGGACCTCTCCCGGACCGGGTTGCGGCACGGGCCGGTCGACCGGCACCAGCACGTCCGGTCCCCCCGGTTCCCGAATGGCAATCGCGATCATGGCAGGTACGGTAGCAGCCTAGGCCTGGCCGGTGCCAGCAGCGTCGTCTGGGCCGAATGCCCCCTCGGTGGTCGAGCGCTCGAGCACCAGCCGCGTCAGCACAATCCCGAACCCAAGCCCCGCGATCACCGCTCCAGGCACGGCATCGGCCAGGGCCACCCAGAGCCCCTCAACGACCAGTCCCGCGCCGAGCGCGCCGTCGACGCCCAGCAGTGTCGTCGACACCTGGCGGAGCTGGTGGTGGAAGCGGGTGCGGTCGTGCACGCGGTGCGTGAACAGGAGGTGACCGCGCAACACGCCGCCGATCGTCGCGACCACCATCACGAACACGAAGGCGGCATCGGCCGCGCGCGCCGCAGACCGCTGCAACACGGCCCAGGCGACCACGAGGGCGACGACATACAGCCCGATGACCACCCACTGGTGGATCCGCCACCACCGTACCGCCTCGGTCGCCGCACCTGGTTCCTCTGCACGGTCGAGGGCCGCGACGATGTCGAGCGCCGATCCGTAGCGGTCGGCCGGCAGCCGTGCGAGGCACCGATGGACCACGGTCACCACGGTGCGTGGAAGGTCGCTGCGGACGGCGGCCAGAGGCGCGACCGCGCCATCGAGGATGCGTGCCGCCAGCGCCAGCGGAGTTGCCGCGGCAAACGGGTGCGCACCGGAGGCGTACTCGTACAGCAACAGGCCGAGCGCCCAGATGTCGGTCCGCGCATCGGCCGGTCGGCCTTCGATCTGCTCTGGCGCCATGTACATCGGCGTACCGACGAGCGTGCCGGGCGACGTGACCCGCGCCGCGCCGCCGGCCTCGCCCGGCGGCTCCGCCGTGAGTGCCAGCCCGAAGTCCAGAATCTTCAGCTGGCCGTCAGCGGCGCACATCACGTTCTCCGGCTTCAGGTCGCGATGCGTGATGCCGGCCGCATGCGCGACCGCCAGCGCGGCGGCGAGGTCCCGCGCGGCGCGGGCGAGCCGATCAGCCGAGGGTCGCCTGCCGCCATCGATCTCCTCGCGCAGCGTGTGGCCATCCACGAACTCCGTGGCAAGCAGCACGTCGTCGCCAATCTCCTCGAATGCGTAGACCGTGCAGATGCCGGGGTGACGGAGCGAGGCGGCTGCGCGCGCCTCGCGCCGCAGCCGTTCGCGCTGCGAGCCGTCCTGTGACGAGGCCGAGGCCAGTACCTTGAGGGCCACCTGGCGGCCCAGGCGCGTGTCGGTCGCCAGGAACACGTGGCCCATGCCACCCCGGCCCACCTCGCGCTCGATCCGATACGGCCCGATCACGTCGCCGTTCGCGAATCGCGACTCCTGATCGAGCAGGTGCCCGGCTCGATTCAGTACCGGTTCACTGAGGAACGCTCCCGCCCTGGCGTGGTGCGCGAGCAGCGAGCGCACCTCCTCGACCACCTCGGGCGCCTCGCCCCGCGCCTCGAGCCACGCCGCGCGTTCGGCGAGCGGCTGTTCGACCGCCTCCTCGAAGAGGTCGCGCGCATGACGCCACTGCTCGGGCGTCATGCCGCGGTGCCCTCGAGCTCGCGCAGCAGCCAGGCCCGCGCCATCGCGAACCGACGCTTGAGCGTGGCGGGCGAGATGCCGAGGGCGGCCGCGGCCTCCTCGATGCCGAGCCCCACGAAGTAGCGCAGTTCGATGATGCGGGCCTGTTCGGGGTCGATCTGCTCCAGCTTCGTCAGCGCCTCGTCCAGGGCCGGCAGCATGTCGTCCTCGCGCCGTGCGCCGATGAGGGTCTCCGACAGTGAAACCCGATCGAGGCCGGCCCAGCGTTTCTGCGCACCGCGGGCCCTGGCGCGGTCGACCAGGATCTGCCGCATGGAACGGGCGGCGATGCCGATGAAGTGGTTCCTGTCGTTGAAGGCGAGGCTGGTCCCCGCCAGGCGCATGTAGGCTTCGTGCACCAGGCCGGTCGCCTGCAGCGTGACCGCATGCCGCTCCCGGCGCATGTACGCGGCGGCAATGCGCCGGAGCTCGTGGTAGACCGCTTCAGCCTGATCGTCGGCCCCGGGCTGGTAGGCTCCGCGCTCGGTCACGATTGGGCGACAATTGTACGGCCAGGAGCCGTGAAATGGTGATTGTGCTTCTCGGACCGACAACAGAGGGAGCGGGGCACGCCGCGGGCGTACTCGCCCGGCAGCTCGGGTGGCGCGCCGTGGAGGCGCACCGTCCTGAAGACGTGCGGCGAGTCGTGGAGCACGCGCTGGAACGGCGTGAACGGATGGTGGTGGGCTGGGCCGCCGGCACGGCCCCGGCGGCACGGCTGCTGCTCGACGGCCTCCGGCCGGTCCGGTTCGTGGCATTCCAACCGATTGGCGCGCACCACGACCCGGACGTACCCGAGGTCCCACCCGACACGCCCGCCGAATCGCTCGTCAGCCTGGTCCGGGCCGCCTTCGGGGCCTGACGTCGGTCACCCGGGCTCGACGAACTGGAACGGCTGCAGCGCCAGCACCGGGTACTGCTGCCGCAGCGCGTCGACGCGGCCCGCGTACTCCGCCCTCGGAAAGGCCCCGGCCAGCATGCGCTCACGGAGGCGGCGGATCTCGTACTTGTAGAGGTCGCGCACGTACTCGCGCACGAGCTCGGGCCTGGTGTGTGACTGCGGCTTCACGCCGTGACGTTCGAGTGCCCGGAGCACATCGGGACGATAGACGTACGGCACGACCGGCACTCGGAACTCCGACGTCAGGACTCGGTGGCTACGCCGTGAGCGTCCGGCGGACCGCCTCGAAGCTGGCGTTGATCTTCAGGACATGGCGGGGGCGCGCGACCACCTCGGCGAGCGCAGGCGGCAGTTCGAGCGGCCGGCCCAGCACGGGCTCGACCACCTCGCTGAACTTGGCGGGGTGTGCCGTGGCAAGGAAGATCCCGATGCGGTCGGCACGGCCACCTTCGCCCCGCAGACGATCGAGGTGGGCCGTGATGCCCATGTACCCGATCGCACTGTGCGGGTCGAGCAGGTATCCCCGCTCCTCGTAGACACGGCGGATCGTGGCCCGCACCTCGTCATCGGTGCGGCGGCACCCCGAGACGTCCTCGCGCATGGCCTCGAGGCTGTCCCGATAGAGCCAGCGCATCCGCTCGAAGTTGCTCGGGTGGCCCACGTCCATGGCGTTCGCGATCGTCTGGACCGAGGCGCGCGGCTCGAAGAGCCCGTGCTCGAGGTACGCCGGCACCACGTCGTTCACGTTGGTGGCCGCGACGAACCTCGCAATGGGCAGGCCGGCCCGCTTCGCGATGAGGCCGGCGGTGAGGTTGCCGAAGTTGCCGCTCGGCGTGCAGACGTGGATCTCGGCGCCCGGGCGGACCTTCATCGCCTGCGCCACCGCGTGGAAGTAGTACACCATCTGCGGCAGCAGGCGGCCGATGTTCACCGAGTTGGCGGACGTGAGGCGCACCTCGCGACGGACCTCCCCGTTGGCGAACGCATCCTTGGTGAGCCGGTGGCAGTCGTCGAAGCTGCCGTCCACGGCGTAGGCCCGGACATTCCCGTCTTCCGAGTTGAACATCGTCAACTGGGCTTCCTGCACCGGGCTGACGCGGCCGTCCGGATAGAGCACCACGACGCGCGTGTGCGGCACGCCATGGAAGGCGTGCGCCACCGCGCTGCCCGTATCGCCGGAGGTGGCGGCAAGGACCGTCAGGGGCTGGTCACCGCTGTCGAGCGAGGCCATCAGGCGCGCCATCGTACGGGCACCCACGTCCTTGAAGGCCAGCGTCGGCCCGTGGAAGAGCTCCAGGGCGAAGATGCCGGGTTCGACCTCGACCAGCGGAATCGGGAAGTTCAGCGCCTCGGCGACCACCGCCTCGAAGGTCGTGGCGTCGAGCTCCGGTCGCGTGTACGGGCGGAGGGCCCGGTACGCAACCTCGGTCAGGGTCCGCTCGGGCAGTCGCTGGAACTCGGCGTCGCGCCAGGGCTCAACCTGCTCGGGCACGTAGAGTCCGCCGTCCGGAGCCAGCCCTTCGAGCATGGCGGTGCGGAGCGACACGCTCACGGGTGGCTGGCCGGCGGTCGACCCGGCCAGCACGGCGCGCGTGGAGACGTAGCGCATTACGCCACGATCCGCGCGCCCTTGCCGGTGATGCGCGAGATGTAGACCTGGGGTTCGCCGCCGATGTGGGCCTTCACGGCGCGGGTCATGGCCTCGGCCACGGCCTCGGCCACGGCGTCGCCCTGGCAGAGGGCGAACAGCGACGGCCCCGAGCCGGACAGGCTCGAGCCAAGGGCTCCGGCTTCCATGGCCGCCCTCTTGATGAGCGCCAGGCCGGGCACGAGCGGCGCGCGCCTCGGCTCGGCAATCGCGTCTTCGAGCGATCGCGACAGCAACCCGAAGTCGCCCGCATGCACCGCGTGCACGAACGCACCGAGATTCGCCCACTGCTTCACCGCGTCGTGCAGCGGCACCGTGCTTCCCAGCAGCGCCCGGGCCTTTGCCGTCTCGATCTCGAGGTCGGGATGGATCACCACCGCCGTCAGCCCGGCCGGGACAGGCAAGGTGACCACGTCGACCGGGTTCACGCTGCGCACCAGCACGAACCCGCCGCAGATGCACGGGGCGATGTTGTCGGCGTGTGACGACCCGGCACCGAGCCGCTCGCCCTCGAGCGCGCACTGGATCAGCGTGTCCTGCGGCACGTTCGCGCCGATGAGCGCATTGACCGCCACCACCGCCGCCGCCGCGCTGGCCGCACTGCCGCCCAGCCCGCTCGAGAGCGGCAGCCCCTTGCGGATGGTCAGCGCCACCCCGCGCGGGTCGCCCACCTTGGTCAGCAGCGCGAGCGCGGCCACGCCGGCCGTGTTCCGCGCAGCCTCCCGCGGCAGCCTTCCCCCATCACCCTCGATGGCGGCAATGGTCACGCCGCCATTCCCGGTGAACGTTGCCGTCACGGTATCGCCCGGTTCATCGAGCGCGAAACCAAGGACATCGAACCCGCAGGCGACATTCGAGACGGTCGCGGGCGCAAACGCGGTCACTGAGGTCATGAGCGGTAGTAATTGCCGATGGACGGGATGAGGTACTCGCGGAACGCGCGCGCGAAGTCGTACTCGGGAGCGAAGCCCCAGTCGGCCCGTGCCGCCGAGTCGTCCACATCGGCGGGCCAGGAATCGACAATCCCCTGTCGTTTCCCGTCGATTCTATACGTGATCTGCGCTTCGGGGAACGCGGCCAGCACGGTCTCGCGGATCTCGGCTGCCGACCGGCTGAACCCGCTCACGTTGTAGGCGGTGCGCGTCAGCCGCTCGCGGGGCGCCGTCGCCAGCGTCCGCAGCGCGGCCGCGGCATCCGGCATGGCCATGAACGGAATCGTGGTGTCCGGCCGGACGAAACAGGCGTACGGGGTGCCCTTCGCAGCCGAGTGGATCATCTCCGGTGCATAGTCGGAGGTGCCACCCGAGGGCAGTGTGGTGGCCGAAATCAGCCCCGGGAACCGTACCGCCCGGAAGTCCACGCGGGGCACGAGGTCCACGGAGAGCTGCTTGTAGTGCCGCGCGTAGTACCGCCCCAGTTCCTCACAATAGAGCTTGTTGCACCCGTACATCGTGGTGGGGTGGGCGTACTGGTCCTCGGTGACGCGTCCGGCCCGCTCCTTGGTCGCGAGGTCGGGCAGCCCGTAGGCCGCAATCGACGACGGGTAGACGAAGACGACCGGACGGCCGTGCGACTCCCCTTCCTTCTGCGCGAACTCGAGCAGGTTCAGCGTGCCTTCCACGTTCACGTGGTGCGCGGTCACGGGCGTGAACTCGGCCCGTGTCGACAGCAGCGCCGCCAGGTGGTACACGCAGTCCACCTCGAACTCGGCGAGGATCCGCTCGAGCAGGCCCGTGTCGGTGATCGACCCGGTGAACTCACGCCGCACGTAGGGCGCCACCGCCGCGTCGAGCGGGTTCACGTCGAGCGTGATCACGCTCGCGCCCTCGGACAGCCCGCGCACGAGGGCATGACCGATCTCGCCGCCGGCGCCGGTGATGAGGACGACTGATTTGCGCATGTGACAGGAACGCCGCGCCCGGCGTGAACCGGGCTGGCCACTCGTGAACGCCTGCTAGGTCAGCAACTGCGGAAGGCCACTCAGCCCTCCCCAGGTCTCGGGATCCTGCACCAGGAGGGTCGTCAGGTAGAGCGACACGTCCTCGGCGGGGTACTTGCCAGCGATGGCGGCCACGGCCGGCCCGATCTTTTCGGGGTCTGGCTTCGCGTTGTCGTCCTCGATCAGGCCGTTCTCGTGCTTCAGGCCGAGCGTGTCGAGGAACAGGCCCATCATCTCGCGCTGCTCGGTCAGGTGGTAGACCACGAGGCAGCGGGCGGCCATGGCCTCGGGCAGCGCCACCATGCTGGCCAGGTGCTTCGCGCGGCGCTCATCGTCGAGCCCAAGGATGAACTTGGGGCGGAACTTCTTCTGCTGGGCGATCAGCATCACCGCCTGCACCTGGTCGTCGGCGGCCTGCTCATCGGGCCAGAAGGCCCGGGCGGCACGGAGGCGCTGGTCGGCGGTCATGCGCCGCCAAAGTCTGGAAGGGGTCAGCGTCGATTCGGTCATAATGGAACCTTAATTCTATGCACAAACAGACCCGCTTCGCCGCCCTCTGCTCGGTGCTGGTCCTCGCCGCATCTGCGATCGCGGTGGCCCAGCAGGTCGTGTCACCGGGTGTCCATCCCATCAGCGGCCGCCGCTACGCGCTCACGATGAGCTACCTCGGTGCCGACTGGCTGGACCGCTCCGAGCGCGTGCAGGAAGAGGAACCCGACGTCGCCCTGGACGCACTCCGCATCGCGCCGGGGTCCACCGTGGCGGACGTGGGCGCCGGTTCGGGCTACATGACCATCCGGATGGCCAGGCGGGTGGGACCCACGGGGAAGGTCTACGCCAACGACATCCAGCCACAGATGCTCGCCATCCTGCGGCAGCGGCTCGAACGGGAGAAGATCACCAACGTGGACCTGGTGCTCGGCACGATGGACGACCCGAAGCTGCCGGCCGCCACCGTGGACCTGATCCTCATGGTCGACGTCTATCACGAGTTCGCGCAGCCCCAGGCCATGCTCCGCCGGATGCGCGAGGCACTGAAGCCGGGCGGGCGCCTGGTCCTGCTCGAATACCGCAAGGAAGATCCGTCGATCCCGATTCGGCCCGACCACAAGATGAGCGTCGCCGAGGCGAAGATGGAGGTCGAGGCCGAGGGCTTCACGCTGGCTTCCGTCGACGGCCGGCTGCCGCGCCAGCACATCCTGGTGTTCACCAGGAACCAGTAGCGCTTGCTCTTCACCGAACCCACGTTCCTCTTCCTCTTCCTCCCGGTCCTGCTGGGGCTGTATTTCCTCCAGCGGGAACACGCGGGGTACGGGAACGTGCTCCTCCTCGTCGCGTCGGTCCTCTTCTACGCGAAGGGCGGCGGTGGGTTCACCTGGCTCATGCTCGGCTCGATCGCCTTCAACTACTGGATGGCGATCGCCGTGGACCGCGCGCGCGAGGTCTCCGAGGCGCGTGCCACCCGGGTGCTGGCCGCGGCGGTGACCATCAACCTGGTCGTCCTCGCCTGGTTCAAGTACGCCAACTTCTTCGTCGAGAACGTCGATGCCCTGCTGCGGGCGACCGGCACCACAGGATTCGCCGCCCCCGAGGTGCTGCTGCCGATCGGCATCTCCTTCTACACCTTCCACGCGATCTCCTACGTCGTCGACGTGTACCGCCGGCAGGCCACCGCGCAGAAGAGCCCGGTGCATGCCGCGCTCTACCTGCTGCTGTTTCCCCAGCTCATCGCCGGCCCGATCATCCGCTACAAGGAACTGGCCGATCAGCTCGCCAGGCGGGTCGTCTCACTGGACGACTTCGCATACGGGGTCCGGCGATTCATCATCGGCCTGGGCAAGAAGGTCCTCATCGCGAACATCGTGGCGGTGCCGGCCGACGGCATCTTCGCGCTGACACCGGAGCAGCTCATCGCCCCCTATGCGTGGCTCGGCATCACCTGCTACACGCTGCAGATCTACTTCGACTTCTCGGGCTACTCGGACATGGCCATCGGACTCGGGCGCATGTTCGGCTTCCGGTTCCCGGAGAACTTCCGCTGGCCCTACATCGCCGACTCCGTGCAGGAGTTCTGGCGACGGTGGCACATCTCGCTCTCGTCCTGGTTCCGCGACTACCTGTACGTGCCGCTCGGCGGCAATCGCGTGGCTCCGTGGAAGGTGTACCGGAACCTCGTGACGGTGTTCTTCCTCTGCGGCCTGTGGCACGGCGCGAGCTGGAACTTCGTCATCTGGGGGTTGTTCCACGGGACCTTCCTCGTCGTGGAACGCGTCGGCCTCGGTCGGCTGCTCGAACGGGCCGACCCCGTGGCGCGGCACGTCTACCTGCTGCTCGTGGTCATGGTGGGCTGGGTGTTCTTCAGGGCCGAGGACCTCCCGGCGGCGTTGGCCTTCCTGCGGACGCTCTTCGGGTTCGGCATCGGCGAGATGCCCCCGCTCCGCCTCTCCTGGTATCTCACGCCCGAGGTCAGGCTGGCGCTCCTCGCGGGCCTCATCGGCTCGACGCCGATCGTCCCCTGGGTGGCCGCGCGCAGCGCCAGGGCGGGTGCCGGTGCCCGCGCACTGCTCGCGGAGTCGGCCGGTGCGGTCGCCCTCGTCGCGGTGTTCGTGGCGGCGCTGCTCCAGGTGGCCGCACGCACCTACAACCCGTTCATCTACTTCCGCTTCTGATGCGTCGCCTGCTGAACGGCCTGCTCGTCGCCGCCTTCATCGGCATCCTCGTGACGCCTCCCGTCGCCAACCTGCTCGGCGCCGACGGCGCCGACCCCGACGCCGAGAACAGGACCCTGGCCGCGTTCCCCGAGGCAGGCGCCACCTGGAAGTCGGCAACAGGCTTCCTGCCCGGGCTCGACGCCTGGTTCACCGATCACTTCGCCTTCCGCGCCACGCTCGTCCGCTGGTACGGCATCACCCGCTACCTCTGGCTCGGGGTCTCGTCATCATCGGCGGTCGCACCGGGCCCGCGCGGCTGGCTCTTCTACATCGACGATGGCGGCCTGGAGGACTTCACGAACCAGGACCTGCTCAGCGAGCACGCCATCCAGAACTGGCGGGACACCATCGTGCGCGCCCAGCGATGGTGCCGCGCGCGGGGCATCGCGTACGCCTTCACCATCCTGCCGGACAAGGGCGCGATCTACCCCGAACTCTTCCCGCGGACGGCACGTCGGGTCACGCGCCTCTCACGCACCGACCAGGTCATCACCGCCATCACCGACACCGGCGCGGCCATCGACGTCCGACAGGCGCTCCTGGACGAGAAGCGACGGGTCCGTGTGTTCCAGAAGACCGACACGCACTGGAACTCACGCGGTGCGTACATCGGCTATCGCACCATCATCGAGGCGCTCAGGCTCCAGGTGCCCGCCATCCCGCCGGCCAGGCCCGAGTCGGACTTCACCGCGGTGACCCGGACGATTCCAGGCATGGACCTCGCAGGGATGATGGGGCTGACGCGCGTGCTGGGCGAGGAGGACCTTCGGCTCGAGTCGAAGCAGAAGCGGCAGTACATCGTCGTGGAGCCGAAGGGCAACATCGTCGAAGCCGGCGAACCCCGCATCGTCACCGAGATTCCGGGTTCAACGCTGCCGCGCGCGGTGGTGTTCCGCGACTCGTTCACGTCAGCAATGGCTCCGTATTTCTCGGAGCACTTCAGTCGGGTGGTCTATCTCTGGCGGAATGACTTCGCGGTCGAGGAAATCGAGAAGGAAAGGCCGGACGTGGTGCTGCAGGAGATCGTGGGCAGGCACCTGCAGTGGTTCATCCCCTCGCCCGAGCTGATCCCGGAGCCCTGAGGGGAACCGTTCCCGCCGCGACGCCTCCCGGGCATGGACGCGGCAGGAACCCGGGTGCGGCCGCGCTCAGCGCGCGACCGGCTGGCTCACTTCACGCCAGCCCTGCGCCAGCATCTGTGCGCTGGCCAGGCCGTAGAGTCGACGCTCGCGCAGCACCTGCGCGTCGCGTATCAGGGACACCGAGTAGATCGGCGGCGTGTCACACGTGGCGAGGATGCACGTGGTCCCGTCGGCAGCGGTCCACAGGCGCTCGGCCTGGCGTTCAATCGGTCGGGTAGGCGAAGTCATGCCTGCCACGTCAGCAATTCGATTGCCGACTTCCGCCGCCGCCCCAGCGCGTCCCGCGACCGTGCCGCAGCCACAGGAGTGCACGCACGCGCGCACAACCGCGCCGGGCGCGACGGGCATGTGCCGTCAGCGGGCGTCAGCCGGCTGACAATATTTCGAACCGCACTGCCACAAAGTGGCTCAGTGGCTGGCAATCACTCGAAGTCCACGGCCACGATCTGCTCGCACAATCCTGCACCATACTGCGCGGTCGGCACGTGCTGTGGGTTCACGGCGTAGGCATCCAGTCCTGCACGGTCCCTGAAGGTCACGATCAGTCCGGTGTCGAACGATCGCGCGGACCGCACGACATCGGCTCCCACCTGCAGGTCCACCACGCCGTCGAGCGACCGCAGGGCCGCCAGCCGCTCGCGGTGGTCGCGCCGGGTCTCCTCGGTCACATCCACCTTGTACTTGAAGCACACGATGTGGGTCAGCATTCAGAGTTCCTCTCCCTCGATGTCATCGTCGGCGACGTCCACGACGACGTTGTGCAGGTCCACGCGAAACCAGGCCCGGAACATCTGGAGGTCGCGGTCCTGCGGCCATGCCGACTCGTCACCGGTCCACTGGGACAGCTGGAACTCGAAGATCCACTCGAAGTTCTCCTCCACCCATTCCTGGAGGTCCTCTTCGTAGTCCACTTCGGGCAGGAGGAACGCCGAGCCGAAGGCCTTGGTCCTGGCCACGGTCAGCTGGCCGCGGTTGAAGTCCGCGTCACGGCTGCGGGTCCATTCCAGGTAGGGCTCGGCGCCGACAATGGTGACGGCGGTGCGGTTCACGACGCGCATCCGCACATTGTAAGGGAAGGGCTGGGTGAGGCCGGCGCCGCAGCGCCGGTCCCCGCCTAGCGTGCGGTCTCGATGGTGAGCCGGTTCACGACGCGGCGGACACCATCCACCTCGCGGGCGATCCGCTCGGCTTCCTGCTTCTCGCGTGCAGAGTCCACGCTCCCCGTGAGCGTGACGACACCGTTGTCCGTGTCGACGTCGATATTGCGTCCCTTCACGACGTCGGCGGAGGCGTACTCGGCCTGCACGCGCATCGTGATGGTGGCGTCCGGGCCGACGCCCATGGCCTCCTCCGCGCTGCGCCGGACGGCTCCGGATGTCCCGGTGGTGCCGTCGCGGGAATCGGCGGACCGGTCAGGCTGTCGTGTGGGGTCGGGCGCCGTTTCGTTGGTCTGTTCGTTCGCCCGCTCGGTTGCCACCCGGTCGCGGCGGTTGTCGGCGCCGCTCGGGTCGCCCGACTGGCCGCAGGCTGGCGCCAGGAGCAGCGCGGCCACCAGCGTGGCGTAGGCGTAGGTCTGCCGTTTCATGTCAGGTCCTCCCGGCGTCGGGAGCCTGCAAACGGTACGACCTCGTCAGTGTCCGCCGAACACGACGTATCCGCGCTTGCGGAGGCTGTCGGCGAGCCAGGCCTCCATGCGGACCGCCTTCTCGTACGGCATGGGATTCAAGTGGGCGTAGAGGCGCGGCACCAGCCGTTCACCGAACCTGCGCACGACGCGGGCCGCCTTGATCCCCCTCTTGTGGTTCTCGAACCGCTCTTCGGGCGTGAGCCCGGTCATGCCCACGTAGTAGCCGGCCTTGCCGTCCCGCTTCGGGTTGCGGAGGTAGACCACGTAGACGTGGTGATGACCGCTTGCAGCTGGACCCTTTCGAGCCATAATCCCTGACACTCTTACCATGGCAGACGAACCGCGCTTGAAGTCGTCCTTCGAACTGGCAATGGAGCGGCTGCGACAGAAGGACGCCGAGGCTGGCGTGACGCAGCGCACGCTGAGCGACGCCGAGAAGGCCCAGATCGCCGAGATCCGCAGCCTCTACGAGGCGAGGATTGCCGAGCAGCAGGTGATGCTCCAGTCGCGGCTGACGAAGACCCTGGATCCGGCCGGTCGCGAGGCGCTCGAGGCCGAGTTCCGGACCGAGAAGGAACGCCTGTCGTCGGAACGCGACCGGAAGATCGAGCGCATCCGCGAGGGACAGTCATGATGACCCGTGCCGTCTGCGCGACCGGTGTCGCGCTTGCCCTGGCCGCGGCCGCAGCCGTGGCCGTGAACGCGCAGCAGCCGGCGGCTCCGGTCCCGCCCATCCTGCAGAACTACGCGCCGGTGACCGCAGAGCGGCTGCTCCGCCCCGAGGACGCCAACGTCCTCATGGTCCGGCGGACGTACGACGGCTGGGGCTACAGCCCCCTGAATCAGCTCACGCCCGCGACGGTGTCCCGCCTGCAGCCGGTGTGGTCGTTCGCCACCGGCAGCACGAGCGGACACGAGGCGACGCCGCTGGTGAACAACGGCGTGATGTTCGTGGCGACGCCGGGTAACCAGGTGCTCGCCATCGACGCGAAGACCGGCGTGCTGCTGTGGCGGTACCTGAACACGCCGCCGCCCGACACCATCACCCTGCACCGCACGAGCCGCGGCGTCGCGCTCTACGGCGACAAGGTGTACTTCGCGCGAGCCGAGGCCGTGCTGGTCGCGCTCGATGCGCGCACCGGCAAGGAAGTCTGGTCCACGACCGTCGAGGACAACCGTAAGGGGTACTACATCTCGATGGCGCCGCTCATCGCCGACGGGAAGGTCATCGTGGGCACCTCGGGTGGCGAGCTGGGCGTCCGCGGCTTCGTGGCGGCGTTCGATCCGGATACCGGCAAGCCGCTCTGGAAGGTGTTCACCATTCCCGAGCCCGGGCAGCCCGGGAGCGAGACCTGGCCGGCCGGCGGCGAGCAGTGGAAGACCGGTGGTGCGCCGATCTGGGTGACGGCGAACTACGACCCGGCCACGAAGCTGGCGTACTTCGGCACCGGGAACGGCGGGCCCTGGATGGGTGATCAGCGGCCGGGCGACAACCTGTACACGTCGTCGACCATCGCCGTCGACGTCACGACCGGCACCATCAAGGGGCACCACCAGTACCATCCGAACGACTCGTGGGACTGGGACGAGGTGTCGCCGCCGCTGCTCATCGACTTCACCCGCGGCGGGCGCACGGTGAAGGGGCTCGTCAACATCGCACGCGACGGCTACATGTGGTTCCTCGAGCGGACCGACGGACCGATCCGGTTCGTGGATGCCCAGCCGTACGTGAAGCAGAACGTCTTCCGGAGCATCGACCCGAAGACCGGCCGGCCCGATGTCGATCCGGCGCACAAGCCGGGCACGGGCAGGCGCGCCGAGTTCTGCCCGTCTTTCTGGGGTGGGAAGAACTGGCCGCCGATTGCGTTCAATCCGCGGACACGGCTCATCTACATTCCCGCCAACGAGAACCTCTGCAGCGCCATCACCGGCCGACCGGTGCCCTATGCGGCCGGCACGTCCTTCGTCGGCGCGACGACCGAGCTGCTGATGGCCCCGGGCGCCGATCACATCGGCGAGGTACAGGCCTGGAACGTGGACACCGGACAGAAGGTCTGGACCCACACCTTCGCGAACTCGCCGACCTGGGGGCCGATGCTCACGACCGGTGGCGGGCTCGTGTTCACGGGCGGTACCAACGACCGCCGGTTCCGGGCATTCGATGCCGGCAATGGCCGCCTGCTGTGGGAGTTCCCCACCAGTTCCGGCGTGATCGGCCAGCCGTCCACCTTCATGGTGGACGGCACGCAGTACGTCGCCGTGCAGTCCGGCTGGGGCGTCGACTCGCGCTCGATGCAGGGGCGCCTGAACACCCTGCGGCCCGGGCAGTTCCCGGAGGTGCCGGAGGGCGGCACCATCTGGGTCTTTGCGGTGAAGTGAGGTGCCCATGACACGCACGCTCCGGAACGTCCGCGTCCTCGTCGCGGCCCTGACGCTCGCGGCCACGAGCGTCGTCGCGCAGCCGCTCCCGAGGGCCACGCCAGAGTCGGTCGGCATGTCGACCGAACGCCTGAAGCGGATGCATGCCGCGATGCAGGCGCTCGTGGACACGCACCAGGTTGGGGGCGTGGTGACACTGGTGGCCAGGGACGGGAAGCTGGTCGACCTGCAGGCCTTCGGCTACCAGGACGTCGAGACCGGGGTGCCGATGAAGGCCGACAGCGTCTTCCGCATCGCGTCGATGACCAAGCCGATCACCAGCGTGGCGATCATGATGCTCGAGGAAGAGGGCCGGCTCGCCCTCAACGATCCCCTCGCGAAGTTCATCCCGGCCTTCCGCGACACGAAGGTCCTGGCCCGGGCGACGCCGGATGCCGAGCCCACGCTGGTCCCCGCGCGACGGCCGATCACCGTCCGGGACCTGCTCACCCACCGGTCCGGCCTCACCTACGGCTTCCTCGACAACGCGGCCGCCGGGAAGTCGTACCGTGACGGTGGCGTCAGCGACGGCCTTACGGTCGTCGAGTTTCCGCTGGCCGAGAACATGGAGCGGCTCGCGAGGTCACCCCTTGTCAGCCAGCCAGGCGCCGAGTGGCACTACAGCCTGAGCACCGATGTCCTCGGCCGCGTGGTCGAGGTCGCATCAGGCCTGCCGCTCGACCGCTTCTTCCAGGAGCGCCTCTTCACGCCGCTGAAGATGACCGAGACCAGCTTCGTGGTGCCCGATGCCCGGTGGCCGCGCCTCGCGACCGTCTACACCGGCGACGGCAAGGGCGGCATCAGGCCGATGAAGGACCCCGAGTCGTTCGGCAACACGCACATGTCGCCGCTGACCAGCTACCGCCCCGGCAAGGTCTACCTGTCTGGCGGTGCGGGGCTCACGTCGACGGCGCTCGACTACGCGCGGTTCGCCCAGATGCTGCTGAATGGCGGCGAACTGGACGGCGTGCGCCTGCTGAGCCCGAAGACGGTGCAGCTGATGACCGTGAGCCACACGCTGGATCTGCACCTGGAATCGGCCGTCACTCCGGTGATCGGCGCGGGGGCCGAGTGGGGCCTCGGCTTCAAGATCACGCGCGACCTCGGTGCCTCGCAGATGCGCGGCTCGGTCGGCATGTACGGCTGGAGCGGGATCTACGGCACCTTCTTCTGGGTCGACCCCACGGAGAATCTCATGGGCGTGATGATGGTCCAGCGCTACCCGGGGCCTCCCGCTGCTGCACCGTTTCAATCGCTCACCTATCAAGCCATCACGCGCATGAAGTAAATTCTTCGGGAGCCCGGAACACCTCCGGGTCTCGAGGAGTCGGAGCGCAGGACGTCGACCGTGAGCATCGAGGAGCACTACGAGCAGTTGCTGGCCTACATCGGGACCCACATGCCGGCCCCGTTCACGCAGGAGGATGTGGACGGCATCGTCACGTTCACCGGCGGCTCGCCGAGCGAGGTGATCGTCCGGCTGACCGACACTGCCGTGATCGTGGAGGAGTACGCGGTGCGCTGGGAGACGCCGTATACGCCGGTGCTGCGGCCGCGCCGCGTGGGCCTGGTGAAGTGGAGGCGCCTGCCCGAGACGCAGCTCATGACGATCGTCGGCGAGCTGATCAAGGGTGCCCGCGAGATCCGGCGCTCGCGCTACCGCACCTGCCACTTCTGCAACCGCACCCAGGCCCCCGAGTGGATGGCGGACGACACCACCTGCCGGGCCTGCACCGAGCGCGAAGTCGGCATCGTCCACTGAGCGACGGCAACCGGGCGGTCGCCCCGCCGCTGCCCCGTCAGGCCACCGCCACACGGGCCTCCGCTGCCGGCAGCGCCCAGGGCTCGTTGAAGTGGCAGGCCCCGCTGTAGTTCTTCGCCAGGACAAGCTGGAAGACCCCGGTGTGCCGCTCGAGGAAGGCCGCCTCGCACAGCGCGAGGTAGAAGTCCCACATGCGGATGAAGCGCTCGCTGAAGCCCATGGCCCGGACGCGATCGAGCTGGCGTCGATAGCGCGCACGCCATTCATGGAGCGTCCGTGCATAGTGGGTCCCGAAGTTCTCGGCGTGGTAGAGCGACACGCTGCTGACGCGCGCCAGCGACTTCAGGATCTCGCCCATGGAGGCGAGTTCCCCGCCCGGGAAGATGAACTTCTCGATCCAGTCCGGCTGTCCGTGGTAGTGCGGGAAGTGCTGGTCGTCCACCGTGATGGTCTGCAGCAGCATCGACCCATTGGGCTTGAGCAGCCGGTCCACGGCCGCGAAGTACTCGTCGTAGTGGCTCAGCCCGACCGCCTCGAACATCTCGATGCTGACGATCTTGTCGAACTGTCCGGTGAGCAGGCGGTAGTCGGTCTGGAGCACGGTGATGCGCGAGCCGGCCTCGCCGAGGCGCGCCACCCAGTCACAGGCATGCCGGTACTGCTCGGCGCTGATCGTGGTGGTCGTGACGCGGCACCCGTACCGGGTGGCCGCCCACGCGGCGAAGCCGCCCCACCCGGTGCCGATCTCGAGGACGTGATCGCCCGGGCCGAGCGCCAGCTTGCGGCAGATGGCGTCGAGCTTCCGCTGCTGCGCCTGCTCCAGGGTCTCGCGCCCGGTCTCGTAGTAGGCCGACGAGTACATCAGGTGCTGATCGTCCAGGAACAGCCGGAAGAAGTCGTTGCCGAGGTCGTAGTGCTCGTGGATATGGCGGCGGCTCCCCGCCAGCGAGTTGTCGCGCAGGCGCCGCGACATCGCACCGGCCCAGCGGACCGCGGCACGGGCCGCGCCGCCGCGCCGCTCGACGATCGCGCGGTTGCGGATCATGAGCCGGATCAGCGTGACCAGGTCCGGCGACGTCCACTGGCCATCCATGTACGACTCGCCAATGCCGACGTCCGACCCGAGGAGCGCCCTCGTGAAGAAGCGATCGTCGCGCACTTCGAGCGTCGCGTGGAGGGGCGGACGCGGGACGGTGCCCCGCTGCCCGTCACCGAAGCGCGCCAGGCCTGAGCTGGTGAGCAGGTCGAGCGTGCCGCCCTGCACCAGCGGCAGGCGCGAGAGCAGGATGCGGCGAGCCAGCGTATCGATCATGGTCATCGGTGTCTCACTGCGATGGCAGCCCAGGTGCTGCACAGTCCCCGTACTCCCCCGTCGGTGTCGGACGCGGGACGATGGGCAGCCCCTTCCACCAGAGCTTGAGGGCCTCCCAGTGGATGCCGGCGATGACGTTGACCGTCATCGCCGGATACCGCAACAGCGTGCGCACGATCGCCTGCGCGTCCCAGGGTCTGTGGTGCAACTGTAGAGACGCGTCGAACGTGTGTGGCGTTTCCGTGCCCGACGCACGTTCGAGCGACATGTGCATCACGAGGTGGTCGACAGGCTCGGTGAACGCGAAGGCATACGCCATGTCGGGCGGCATGAACGGTGACACGTAGAAGGACTTCGTCGACGCCGCGCGGTACGTCACGGGAGCATGCGGACCACGCGACACCGGCGAGGGCTCGAGCCAGTAGTTGTGCCGCCCACCGAAGGTGTTGTTCACCTCCGCGAGTACCAGGGACAACTGTCCGGCCGCCTCGTAGCAGTAGTAGAACGACACCGGGTTGAAGCAGTAGCCGAGGTACCGCAGGTGGGTCAGCAGGAAGATCGGGCCGTCCGGCAGGGTGAGACCGTGGGCGGCGGCGTCGAGCGCCAGCCGCTGGCGGAGCGGCAGCGATGGATCGCCGAAGTGATCGGCCTCGTGGAACGAGGCCCAGCTCCAGCGGTTGTAGCCGGTCACGCGCGAGGCCGCCATCAGCTCCGGAATCCGGTCGATGTCCAGCAGCGCCATGAACAGCGGGTAGCGGAAGGCGTGCCCGACAGGCTCGCGCCGCCGGTGACCGATCGACCCGACGTAGATTCCGGGCCGCGGCAGGATCACCACTCCACCCCGAGCGCGTTCGCGACGCGCAGTCCCGAGCGAAGCCCGTCCTCGTGGAAGCCGTAGAACCAGTAGGCCCCGCAGTAGTGCGTGCGCCGCACGCCGCTGACCTCGGCCCACCGGGCCTGCGCGCGGATGGCCGCGTGATCGTAGAGCGGGTGCTGGTACACCATCCGGCGGAGCACCGTGCGTTCGTCGATATCTCCCGCCGGGTTCAGCGTCACGCAGAACTGTTCGCGGGTGGTCAACCGCTGCAGGCGGTTCAGGTCGTAGGTGACCATCGGCGCCTCGTCGGCCCGGCCGCTGAGCCGGTAGTTCCAGGACGCGCGCGCCGCCTCACGCGTGGGCAGCACCGACGCGTCGGTGTGCAGCCACGCCGTGTTGGTCGTGGTGCGGAACTGCGCGAACACCTCCCGCTCCACGTCGCTCGCATCGTCGAGGAGCGCCAGCACCTGATCGCCGTGACAGGCGAGCACCACGTCGTCGAACCGCAGGGAGGGACGGTCGTGGAACCGGAGCGTCACGCCCTGCTCATCGCGGCTGATGCCCGCAGGCGTGATCCCGAGATGCAGGCGGCTGCCGAGCGGCGCCGTGAGCCTGGGGATGTAGGTGCAGCTCCCGCCCTTCACGACCTTCCACTGCGGCTGGCCGGTCACGGCGAGCAGCCCGTGGTTGTCGAGGAAGCGCACCATCGTGAGCGCCGGGAATGCCCGGATCGAGGTGAGCGAAGCCGACCAGATGGCCGATGCCATGGGCAGCAGGTACCGGTGGGTGAACACCTCGCTGAAGCGCCGCGCATCGAGGAACTCACCCAGCGTCATGTGCGGCGCGGCATCGGACGCGAGCAGCCGCGGCGCCTCGCGGTTGAAGCGAACGATTTCCGAGAGGAGGCCGAAGTGGGCGGGGTTCACCAGGTTCCTCGCCTGGGCGAAGAAGCCCCGTGGCCCCCGGCTGCTGTACTCCAGTCCGGTCCCCGCGCAGGCCACCGCGAAGCACATGTCCGACGCGATTGTCTCGATTTCGATCTCCTCGAAGAGGCGCACCAGACGCGGGTACGTCTTGTCGTTGTGGACGAGGAACCCGGTGTCGAGGGCGACGGGTCCCTGTGAGCTCTCGACCATCACCGTGTGCGTGTGACCGCCCAGGCGCTGGTCCTTCTCGAAGAGATGGACCTCGTGCTTACGACTGAGGAAATAGGCCGCAGACAGGCCCGCGATACCGCTTCCGATGACAGCAATGCGTTTCATGAGCTGAACAGAGCCTGCCAGACATCACCAGTCTTGTCAAGCGGTTGTCCATGACATAACATGGACATCCTGTGGACAGACGCCGTCTTACCAATGCCTTCTCACCAAGGGTGCCGCGCACATGAAACCATCCGCCTGGTATGAACCGCTCCTCGAGCGCAGTGCCGTTCCCGACCCGATCGTGCGCGCGGGCATCCGCACGCTCCTCCGCTCACGCCTCCGCGAAGAGTCGAGGCTGAAGCGAAAGGACGCCTTCATCGACGAGCTGAAGCGCAGCCCGATCGCCCTGCACACCGAAGCAGCCAACGCGCAGCACTACGAAGTGCCGGCCGCCTTCTTCCAGGAGGTGCTTGGGCCGCACCTGAAGTACAGCAGCGGCCTCTGGGACGCCGGCACCCGCACGCTGGCCGATGCCGAGGAGGCGATGCTGCGACTGACCGTGGAGCGCGCGGGCATCGAGAACGGTCACCGCATTCTCGAGCTGGGCTGCGGCTGGGGCTCGCTCACCCTCTACATGGCGGCCAGGTTCCCCGCGAGCCAGGTCGTCGCCGTCTCGAACTCGCACTCGCAGCGCCGCTTCATCGAGGCACGGGCGGCCGGGCGCGGCCTGCGCAATGTCACCGTGGTCACGTCGGACATGAACGCCTTCACCCCGCCCGACGCCCGTCGATTCGAACGCGTGGTATCGGTCGAGATGTTCGAGCACATGCGCAACTATGCGGAGTTGCTCCGGCGCATCGCGAGCTGGATGGCGCCCGACGGACGGCTCTTCGTCCACATCTTCGCCCACCGCGAGTTCGCGTACCCCTACGAGGCACGCGACGCGTCGGACTGGATGGCCGAGCACTTCTTCACCGGGGGCACCATGCCGAGCGACGACCTGCTGCTCCATTTCCAGGACCACCTGCGGATCGAGGCGCACTGGCAGGTGAACGGCGAGCACTACGCGCGCACGTGCGACGCCTGGCTGGCGAACATGGACGCGGCCCGCACCACCATCGACCGCATCTTCGCCGAGACCTATGCCGCCTCGCCGGCCACGCGCGCCCGCGACGTACGCCGCTGGCGCGCGCGGTGGCGCATTTTCTTCATGGCCTGCGCCGAACTGTTCCGGTACGACCGCGGGCGTGAGTGGTTCGTGTCGCACTACCTGTTCGCGCCGGGAGCCTAGCCATGCCCACCGCCTCATCCGTCGGAGTCAGCATCCTCGCCTTCCTCGTGCTCGACGGCCTCTGGCTCGGCGTGCTCATGAAGGATTTCTACGTCCGCCAGTTCGGGCCCATCGGCCGGATCGTGGACGGCGGCTTCGCCCCCATCTGGTGGGCGGCGGCCGTCGTGTATGTGCTGCTCGGCATCGGTGTGGCCGCGCTGGCCGTGCCCCGTGCCACCAGCCTCACCGGGGCGATTGCCCACGGGGCCCTCTTCGGGCTCGTGGTCTACGGCGTGTACGACCTGACCAACTACTCCACCCTGGCCCAGTGGCCGGCGATCGTCACCGCCGCGGACATCGCGTGGGGTACCATCGCCTGCGCCACGGTCGCGGCGATCGTCTTCTCTGTCAGCTCACGGTGAACACATGGCGCGCCAACCCAGGGCCGGATCGCAGTTGCGGCTGATGAAGACATCGGTCACCTATCCCATCCGAGCGGTGTCGCTCATGACGGGTGTGAGCATCGACACGCTCCGCGCATGGGAGCGGCGGTACGCGGCCGTCACTCCGATCCGCGACGGCCGAGGCCGCGTCTACACCGACGCCGACGTGCGGCGCATCACGCTGCTCCGCGACGCCGTGGCCCGGGGGCACGCCATCGGCCGCGTGGCCAACATGAGCGAGCGGCAGCTGGAGCAGGTGGTGGCCTCGGCCGCGGCGGCTGCCGCCACCGCGCCCCAGCCGGTCACCGCCGACGCCCCGGAGCGCCTGGGCACAGCAGCAGGGCGGCAGCGCGCCTCGGTCGTCAATACCCGCACCATCATCGAGGCCCTGGAGCGATTCGACGGTACCGCCGTGGAAACCGAGCTGGCCAGGGCCGCCGCCCTCCTGCGTCCGTCCGAGCTGCTCCGCGACGTTCTGGTGCCGGTCCTCACCGAGGTCGGCGACCGCTGGCACGCCGGACGCGGCCGCGTGGCCCACGAGCACATGCTCTCGGCCAGCGTCCGTAACGTGCTGGGTTCCCTGTTGCGCGTTCACCAGAAGGCCGGCGTCCCTGACCGGATCCTCTTCTCCACGCCGTCCGGTGAGCGGCACGAGTTCGGCACGCTCGGGGCGGCCCTGCTGGCTGCGGCGGGCGGGCTCGGCACGATCTATCTCGGTCCAGACATGCCGGCCGACGACATCGTCGCTGTCGCGGGGGTCGTCGACCTCGACGTGGTGGTACTGGGCGTCACCGAACTGGCCGAGGCGGAACGGGTGGACAAGGAAGTGGCGCAGATCGCCAGGCGCCTGCCGCCGCGCGTCGAGATCTGGCTCGGCGGTCGTGGAGCCGCCCGCCTCGCTGCCCGCCTCAACGGCCGCGCGCTGGCCCTGTCCACCTACGACGACCTCGAGCAGCAGCTCGCACGAATCGGCGCCCGGCTCTGACAGCGCCGGGCCCGGCCCTGCCGGACAGCAGGGCCGGCGACCGCTCAGGCGTCCGCCGCGACGGCAGCATCCGGCGCCAGGCCAGGCCTGTCGCTGGGAGCGGCGTGCGGGGCATGTGCATGACGCCGAAGCCACTGGCGTGCCTCACGAAACCGCGGGCACACGTCCCGAACCAGCCGCCAGAACGCCGGCGAGTGGTTCATCTGCTTCAGGTGCATCAGCTCGTGATAGATCACGTAGTCGCGCACCCAGTCGGGCATGGTGACCAGCCGCCAGTTCAGGCAGATCAGCCCGGAGGTCGAACACGAGCCCCACCGGTGCTTCTGGTTGCGCACGCTCACCCGTTGCACCACCAGACCGGTCTGGGCCGCCAGTTCGAGGCACCGGGCAGGCAGCACACGCTGCGCCTCGGCGCGCAGGCGCCGCTCTTCGGCCGGCGGCAGGTCTGGCGGCATCCGAGCACGGAGCCGCTCCACGCGCTGCCGCTGCGTCGCGATCCACTCCGCCTGCTGCTCGTAGAACTGCACCGCCTCACGGCGCGAACCGCGTCGTGGAATCGTGACACGCACCGTTCCGTCCGCACGTACGCGAATCAGGTAGCGCCGCGCCCGCGGGTGCCGGACGAACATGACGGCTGGGACGCCCGCCGCCGGCGCACCCACCGCGTCGGAGGTGCTGCCGTGCGCCACTGGCGCAACCGGCGACGCGGGAACCGGCGCCTCGGCCGGCTCACGCCGCCCGGGCCCACCAGCAGGCTCATGGAACAGGCCAAGCTGCAGCATGCTAGCCGCCAAGGGTACTGGACGACCGGAGCCAGAGTCCGCCGTCTACCACCAGGGTGACGCCGGTCACGAACCGTGCGGTATCGGAGCACAGGAACAGGGCGGCGTTGGCCACTTCGTCGATGGACGCCATCCGCCCGAGCGGGCACTGCGAGCCGATCGCACGGCGCGCGTCGTCGGACACGAGCCGCCGAACCCCTTCGGTGCCGTCGACCGGACCTGGCGCCAGTCCGTTCACGCGGATGCCGTGCGGTCCCCACTCCACCGCCAGCGTGCGCGTCAGCGAATCGACGCCGGCCTTCGCCGCCGCGGCATGCGACTGACCGATGGTTCCGAGCAACTGCAGCGTGGCGCTGATGTTGAGCACAACACCCCGCCTGGCCTTCAGGTAGGGCAGTGCCGCGCGCGACACATTGAAGGTGCCCTTCAGGTCGATGTCGACCACGGTGCCAAAGCCATTCGGGGAGAGCTGTTCGGCAAGCGCAATGAAATTGCCCGCGGCACCGTTCACGAGGATGTCGAGCCCGCCCAGTGCCGCCGCCGTTCCCGACACCACCGCGTCCACCTCGTCGGGTTTGCGCACGTCGCCGGCCAGGCCCACAGCCCTCACGCCGAGCGCCTGGATCTCGGCCACCGTGCCGTCGAGGTGCTCCTGCTTTCGGCTGGCGATCGCCACGTCGCAGCCAGCAGACGCCAGCGCCAGCGCAATCCCACGGCAGATGCCCGTACCGCCGCCAGTGACCAGGGCCGTGCGGCCGGCCAACAACCCGGGCGCGTAGTACCCGCTCACGTCACCTGCTCCACTTCCACATCGTCGAACGGCAAGCCGTCGGTGAGCTCGGGCGCCTGGAGTGCACGAGGTACTCGGTCGGTCGGCTCGATGCGATCGATGTCGTCGCTGTTCGAAGCGGCTTGCAGATCCTTGAAGCGTCGGGCCTTCACCAGCACGTTGCCTTCGAGCGACCCGACTGCCCGATTGTAGGCATCGAGGCTCGCACTCAGGCGCGTGCCCAGGTCGGAGAAGTGCCTGGCCAGCGACCGGACCGACTCGTACAGGCTGCGCCCCAGTTCGCTGATCTGGCGCGCATTCTCCTCCATGGCCTCCTGCTGCCAGCCGTAGGCGACGGCGCGCAGCAACGCGATGAGCGTGGTGGGGCTGGCGGGAATGACCTGCCGTTCCACGCCATGCTCTATGAGCGACGGGTCCTGCTCGAGCGCCGCGCTGAAGAACATTTCGCCAGGCAGGAACATCACGACGAACTCGGGGCTCCCGGGCAGGTCCGAGAAATAGGACTTCGCCCCCAGCTGCGCCAGGTGGTTCCGCACCTGCCGCGCGTGATCGGCCAGCAGCGCCTGGCGGCTCGCCTCGTCTGGGGCCTCGAGCGCGCGCAGGTACGCGTCGAGCGGCACCTTCGCATCGACGATGACCGACTTGCCGCCAGGGAGCCTGATGATCACATCAGGACGGATGCGCCGGTCGGCCGACGACAGGGTCTGCTGCTCGGTGAAGTCGCAGTGCTCGGTCATACCCGCGAGTTCCACCACCCGCTTGAGCTGGATCTCACCCCAGCGGCCTCGGACGCCCGGGCGCTTCAACGCGTCGACCAGCCGGCGCGTTTCAGCCTGCAGTTCGCGGCTGTTTCCATCGAGCATGGCCACGCGCTGGAGCAGCTCCCCGCTCTCGCGATGGCGCCGGCGTTCGGCATCGCGCACCTCGGCGTCGACCCGCTCGAGGGTCTTGGCCATCGGTGCGAGCAGGTCCTCGATTGCCTTCTTCCGCGCGTCGACGTCCGTCAGCGTTTCGGCCCTGGCCTGCCGGAGACGCGTGTCTGCCAGGCGCAGGAAGGCGTCGGTATTCCGGTCGAGCGCCTCCGCGCTGAGCGACGCGAACGCCTCGCGGAACGACTGCTCGGCCTTCTCCCATGTGGCGAGTTCGACCGAGCGGGCGGCGCGTTCCTGTTCGAGCTGCACCTGCAGGCGCACGGCGTGCGGACGGGCAGCCAGCCAGCCGATGAAGACACCAGCCAGGAGGAGAACGAGCCCGGAGACGACGACCAGCGGCTGCACCTGCGAGTCAGTATCGCACTACTGCGAGACGACGAACGGCAGCCACGACTCGGGGAGCTGCAGTTCGGCGGCCTGCACGACCTGCGCGAACGCAGCCTGGCGCGACGTGTGAACCCGCCTGTCGACCAGGTGCCGTTCCTTCAGTCCGAGGAAGATGTGGCGCAGCGCATGCCGCGCGTCGATCTGCGCCCGGCGACGGCGCCTGGCGTAGACGCCGGTGCCAACGCCTGCCCGCGCCTGCGAGGCCTGCCGCTCGGCCTTGAGCCTCGCCAGCCGGGCCTGGTTCACCGGCTCGAACGGCAGCGCCGTCTGGAACCGGGCTTCGGAGGCCGTATTCAGGTTTGCGGCCGCCTTCAGCCGACGGGTCCGGTCGAGTTCCGTCCGGTAGCACTGGAAACACAGCGTGGGCGCCCCCTGACCTGCCGCACCGGCGCGGCCAGCCTGGGCGCGGCACACCGGGCACGTGGCCCTCGGCCGGGGCGCTTCCAGTTCGCCGCCCGAGAAGGGGGCCCAGTCGATGTCGGCGTGAGTGGGGGCGTTGTCGATGTGCAGCGTGTCCATACCCCCACTCTAGGAGGGGGGTGTGACAGGACAGGTCACGCCGCCACAGAAAGTTGCAGGCGACCCGTTACCGGGTCAGATAAGGCTGGAGCGCCGCGAACCTGAACTCGATCTCAGCACGTTCGGTGGCGGTCGGCGTGAACTCGGTCATCCGCGGGGGTGCCGTCCCTTCGGGTGCCGCGGCGCGGCGGGCGGTGGACGGGAACACGCCGCGCATCTTCATCACGTACAGGTCGGTGCCCGGGATCGACTCGTTGAGGTTCCGCATCAGCAGGAACCGCGCGTAGGCGTCCCGTACCTCCTCGTGCCTGCCCTGCTCGTGCAACTGCCACATGCGGCCGAAGAGGTCCGCGTACATCCCCATGCCCGTGATGATGCCGTCGAGGCCCAGCCGCATCTCATAGAGGAAGCCGGTGCCGAGGCTGGCCCCGAAAATCCCCTTCAGCACCGGTCGGGAGGCCACTTCCGCCTGCATCCGGCTGACGACCGGGTCGCTCTCCTCTTTCACGTACGCCATGTGCGGGAACTCGCGCGCCAGCTCCACGATGAGATCGACGCTCGGGAAGAGGTTCTTCGCGCCGCCGCTGGTCTGCACGAAGACGGGCTGGGGGAAGGCGGCGGCCAGCGCCCGGAAGTACGCGCGGTAGTCGGCCATCGAGATGCCGCTGCTCGGAGGCATGGCGATCACCGCATCGCAGCCGAGCGCGCGGGCGCGGGCCGTGTACTCGAGCATCTCCGCGGTGTCACGCCCCTGGACGCCCAGCACCAGTGTGAGGCGCGAGTCCCGGGTGGCCCGGGCCAGCACCTCCATCCCGTGCATCCGCTCCTCACGGGTCAGGGTGGCCACGCCGCTCGAGCCCTGCGGCCACACGACGCCCGTGCAGCCACCGCGGTCCACGAACGCCACCTCACGCTCGAGGCTCGCCCAGTCAACCGCGCCGGACGCGATAAACGGGGTATTCAGGATGATGAACACCCCGCGAAGCGCCTTCGACGCGGCTGCGCCGGCGCTCGACGCTGCGAGCGTCGGTGCGACCAGGCCGGCCGCCAGCCACTGCAGCAGTTCGCGGCGGCTGGAACCAGGAGGCAATGCGGCGTCCGACACAGGGGCTACTTGACGGTGACCTTCACCAGGGCGTTGGTCCAGCAGCAGAGGTCGCCGCCGCCACCGTCACCCGTCTGGTCGTTCGCCTGGACCCGCAGGACGTACTCGCCGGGCGCCTTGAACGTCACCTCGGTCTTTGCCTCCATGACGGCGTTGATGTCGCCCTTGTTGAACAGGCGACTCACCGGCTCGCTGAACGAGACGTTCGACGCAGCGCCGCGGTGGACTTTCCAGCTGAGCGTCACGTCTGGCTGCGGGCCGCCGCCGCGGGCGAACGAGCCCCTCGGCTGGCCGCTGCCGCGGGCGGCAGAGACGTCGAAGTTCGGCGGAGGCTCCGCGGCCCTGGGAGCGGGGGCCGGCGCGCCGGCAGCAGCGCCGCGGGTGCGGTTGCGGGTCCGGAGGTTCTCAGGCAGGCCTTCCTCAGGGTCGTAGGTGGCCGGCTTGTCCGACACCCACACCGAGAGTGCCAGCGGCTGACCGACGGTGGCCGTACGGGTCTCGGCGATCTTCGGGGGTGGTCCCTGGTGTTCGGGACCGCTGGGAGCAAACCGCACCACCGGCGGCGTGTTGCCTGTGGACGGGTTGAGGAAGTAGTCGGCCCAGTAGGGCGGATTCAGGCCGAGCTGCACCGACGAGGTGTGCCCGTTGGCCACGATGGTCCACGTCAGCTTCTTGTTGCCGAAGTCCTTCGGCACGGTGATCGCGAACACACCGTAGTGACGGCCCGGTTCGAAGTGCGTGGGCTGGCCCAGGTCCGGACCGCCGGGCTCGATCCGGTTGTTCGGTCCCACCGGGATGTCCAGGGTCTGGTTCCGGTTCCGGTTGTAGTAGCCGACCTCGATGGTCGTCGACCCGTCCTTGTGCGGTCCCCAGGCCTCGATCGCGGGGAACACGGCTTCCCCCACCGACGTCAGCGGCGCACCCGGCAGCTGGGGCGTGGGCCCGACCTGCTGTCCGCGTCCCACGCCGACCCACGTGCCGGCGACGATCACCGTGGCCATGGTGCCGACGGCGAACCGATATGCGTTCATGGACTGCTCTCCTCGGGAAACCCTGAAAGAAAGGCGCCGCCCTCTTCAGAACGGCGCCTTGGCGCACACCCGCTGGTGGTGACGTGGGCGGCCGCGGACCGGCCGCCAGGCCACGGACGCTACTGCTGCTGTTGCTGCTGCGTGTTCTGGCGCTTGGCGCGGCGCGCCTCGAGCTCCGCCTTGTAGTCGGCATCGCCCATGTAGGTGACGTTCACCCACGCGTGCGCCATCTCGTCGACCGTTCGGTCGCCGTAGCCCACCCACACGTTCGGGTCGGGGTTGGCCTTGTTCGCCGACGTGTTGTCGTGCCAGGCGACGATCTTCAGGATGGTCCCCTTCGGCAGCAGCGGAGCCGCATCGTCCGCATACATGTAGGTGCTCATCCAGTTGAAGTCGAACTTGTTCACGTAGCTGAGAACCTGGACCTGACCGTTCGGGAGGATGGCCGACATCTCCATCGCCTTGCCCCGCAGGTGCATGTGCGGCTGGTAGCTCTCCACGCGACCGTTCTCACGCAGGATGAAGAAGCCTTCGGTCTGCTTCAGCGTCTGGGGCGGAATGTCCACGCCGCCCGCGTTGGTGGCGCCCATCAGGTGCAGCACCTGGCGGAACTTCGGCTCCTGCCCCTTCGGGTAGAAGTAGATGCCCAGTTCCACGATGTCGGTGATGGTCTCGCCGCCGTTGGAGTAGTGGATGTCCCACACGATCTTCGAGCCCGGCAGCATCAGCTTGCCGGAGTTCGGACGCATCACCTCGCCCTGCTTGCCAACCGCCCATTCCATGAAGGTGCCGGCCTGCTGGACGCCGTTCTGGTCCACGTCGTTGCGGGCCAGCGCATCGGTTTCTTCCTGCTGGAGGCGTGCAATGGCGTGGTGCGTGATCTTTCGGCCCTTCACCGTGGCCGGCCGGAGTTCGATGGCGCGCACCCAGCGCGGCTCCGTGATGCCCGTGGCAACCACCGGCTTCCACCAGGTGTCGTTGGCACCCGCCTTCTGGGTCCACGGCGTGGAGCGGATGATGAGATCCGGGGCGTCCTGGCCGAACTGCTTGCCGAGCTGCCAGCCCTGCTCGCTCGGCCACACTTTCGGCTTCGGCATGTCCTTCATGTCGCCCTTCGGCGCGCCGGCGTCGATCCACTTGACGATGGTCTCGAGCTGCGCGTCGGTAAGCGACCGGTCGTTCTTGAACTCCTGGATGCCGATGGTGCGGTCGATGTTCCACGGTGGCATCGAGCGCGCTTCCACACGGCTACGAATGGAGCGCGCCCACGGGCGGGCCTCTTCGTAGGTCACGAGCGACATCGGGGCGATCGAGTCGGGCCGGTGACAGGCCTCGCACTTCTCCTGGAAGATCGGGGCGATGTCCTTCGTGAAGGTGGGCGTGTCGGCGGCTGCCGCAGCGTGCGGCGCCATCAGGGCGGCCGTCGCGAACGCGGCTCCCAGAATACCGAGGTTCCTGCGTCTGCTCATCTCGGACTCCTTTTGCCTCTCGCCGTGGAGGCGCACTCAGGCCGGACGATATTACACAGTTCGCATCCGGCTGTAACCATCAAAAACCGGGCGGGCCGGAGCCGAATCCCCTGGCGGGCAGGGCGGCGGCGCTGGAGGAACGGGCCAGCCGGCCTGGCCCTCCCTGCTCATCCGCGCGCCATGTCGATGAAGCGGATGACGTTCCAGGTGGTGGCCAGGTACTTCTCGAAGTCCGCGAACGACAGCACCAGGGTCCTGGTGTTGATGTTGGGGTGGAACGAGATCCTCGTGGCCCCCCGCAGTTCCCGGTCGAGGAAGACCCGCACATGGTGCTCGGTGTCGTGAATCAGGCCGAAGGGCGACACCGAACCGGGCGTGACCCCGAGATAGCGGAGGAGGCGCTCGGCCGACGCGAAGCTCAGCTTGCCGTCGCCAACCTGGTCGGCCACGTACCGCAGTTCCGCCCGCTTGGTCACCGGCAGGATCACCAGGTAATGCCGTGTGCCCTTCTGGTTCCGCAGGAAGAGGTTCTTGCAGTGAACGGCGTCAATCCGTTCCCAGTGCTCGAGCCCCTCGTCGCCGGTCGCAATCGGCGGGTGCTCGTGACGGTCGAACGGGATGCCAAGCTGGGACAGGCGCGCAAGGACCGGCTGCTCTTCGGGCAAAACCATAGGGCAAGTCAGAACTCAGAAGTCGGAAGTCAGATTTCAATCGGCAGTCGGCAATTGTAGGGTTACCGCGCCTCGTCGTCAGGTATGAGGACCGCGGCACCCGTCACGCGTCCGTCGCGCAGATCGGCAAGCGCCTCGTTGGCCCGCGCCAGCGGATAGCGGGTGACGGCCACCCGGATCGGCACACGCGCCGCCACCGCCAGGAAGTCGCGCGCGTCCGCCCGCGTGAGGTTTGCCACCGATCGCAGCGTGCGCTCTCCCCAGAGGAGGCGGTATGGAAACGAGGGGATGTCGCTCATGTGGATGCCCGCGCAGACCACCACCCCGCCCGGCCTTACCCGCGAAAGCGCCTCAGGGACCAGCGCCCCCACCGGCGCGAAGATCACGGCCCCATCCAGCACTGCCGGAGGCGCCTCGGTCGACGCCCCGGCCCAGGCCGCGCCCAAACTTACGGCGAGCGCCTGCGCTGCCCGATCGCCTGGTGAGGTGAAGGCGTACACGGTCCGCCCCTCGGCCACGGCCACCTGCGCCATGATGTGCGCCGCCGCCCCGAACCCGTAGATACCCAGCCGGCCCGCGCCGCCGGTCATGCGAAACGCACGGTGGCCAATCAGGCCCGCACACATGAGTGGCGCCGCTTCGGCATCCGAGTACGCGGGGGGCACCGGGAACACGAACCGCTCATCGGCCACCAGGTAGTCGGCATAACCGCCGTCGCGCTGATACCCGGTGAAGCGGGCGTGCTCGCACAGGTTCTCGCTGCCGGTGGTGCAGAACGCGCACGTGCCGCAGGTAGACCCCAGCCACGGCACTCCCACCCGTTCCCCGGGCGATACCAGTGTGGTCCCCTCGCCTACCGACTCCACCACACCCACAACCTCATGGCCCGGGACAATCGGCACCGGTACGTCCGGGAGCTCGTCGTCCACCACGTGGAGGTCGGTCCGGCACACGCCACACGCGCGCACGCGCACCAGCACTTCGCCGCGCCCGGGCTGCGCCACCGGCCGCTCCACGGGCTGCAGCCGTCCCGCGCCCCTCGACGCCAGCACCATGGCTCGCATGAGCTCATTGTAGAAGTGTCCCCACCGAACACCTCGATGCTTTTGGCCCTGCGCTTGCTCGATCAATCCCGGCTAGCACATCACCTGAGGAGGCAGAGCATGGCTGATCGCGATCGGTACGACTGGGACCGCGAGCGCGAGTACGGACGTGGCGGCGATCGAGGAGACCAGGACCGCGGCATGGTGTCGCGAGGCGCTGACGAGGTCCGGTCGTGGTTCGGTGACGACGACGCGCGACGGCGGCGAGACATGGACGAGCAGCGTGAGCGCCAGCAGGGTGAGCGCGACTACGGTGCGAACAGCGAGCGCGCACGCCGCGAACACGGCTGGGGCGGCCCGGCGCAGGCGGATCCGGGCTGGCAATCCGGGCGGTCGGGTGCGTACGGCGACCAGCGCGACTTCGTCAGCCGCGGCGAGAACTGGACCGGTGCGCGCAACTACAGCCCGCGCGGTCGGGACTGGTTCGATCCGGGCTACGAACGCGACACCCGGTGGCAGGGCGGGTCGCGCGACTACGGCGACGAGGACAGCCGCAGGCGGTCCGGCAACTCGCAGTACTCCGGCAGCAACTACACCGCCGGGCAGACCAACCCCGGCTTCGCCGGCGGTTACGGCGCCGGTTCGTACGACTCGGGCAGCACCTCATCCGGGTCGCCTGGCCCCTACGGAGCGTACCGGGGCTACGGGAGCCAGGGCGGATTCGGGCCGGGGACCTCAGGGTGGGACAACTTCGGATCAGGCAGGTCCAGCAGTGCGAACTACTCGGCTGGCGGCGGCTTCAGCGGCGCGACGTCTGGCGGCACGTTCGCGGGACGCGGACCCCGGAATTACCACCGGTCGGATGACCGCATCCGCGAGGACGTGAACGAGTGCCTGACCGCCGACCCCCGCATCGACGCCTCGGAGATCGACGTCTCCGTCCAGAACGGCGAAGTGATCCTCGGCGGCACGGTCGACGAGCGGCGCACACGCAGGCTCGCGGAGGAGATCATCGAAGACCTCCCGGGCGTCCGCGACGTGCGGAACGAGATCAAGGTCAGCAAGGGCGGCAGGTTCGGGTCGGACCACGACCGGTCGGGCGCCGAGGGGCACCGGCAGGACGACACGCAGGCTCGGGCACGCGAGGACGGCGCCATCGGCCGCACGGGCGACCCGCAGCGCCGCGACGACGTCACGACCATCAACACGACGGACACCAAGCGTTGACGACAACAGGAAGGAAGCGGGCGCCAGGCCCGCTTCCTTCCGCCGGCTACCGCAGGAAGAAGTAGACGCTCATCGACCAGGCCACCGCGATGACGATGCGCCGGACGGCAACGCCGGCGACCCGGCGTGCGAGGGAGGCGCCGACGTACCCCCCCGACATCCCGCCCAGCACCATCACGACACCTGGCGCCCAGGCAATGGATCCGCTCGCGACGAACGCGGCCAGCGCCACGCCGTTGATGGCGATGGCCAGCACCGTCTTGAGCGCGTTCATCTCGTGCATGTCGTCCATGCCGGCCACCGCCATGGCCGCCAGCATCATGATGCCCATGCCCCCGCCAAAGTAACCGCCGTACGTGGCAATCAGCAGTTGCAGCGGAAGGGTCCACATGGGCAGGTGGACGCCCGCCACAGCCGCGGGCCGGGCAGACCGGCGGCTGCGCGCCCAGGCGGTCAGCCGCCCACCGAAGGAGAAGGTGGCGGCCGCCACCAGCATCAGCCATGGCAGCAGCCGCACGAAGCTCTCGTCCGAGGTCCGGACCAGCAGCAGCCCACCCAGCAGGCCGCCGAGCAGGCTGACCGCCCCCAGCCGCACCATCCAGGCCTTCGAACGGGCGATCTCCTGCCGGTAGGCCAAGGCGCTGGCGACAGAGGCCGGCCACATCGCAAAGGTTGACGTGGCATTGGCCGACACCGGCGGTACACCGACATAGATCAGCGTCGGCAGCGTCAGGAACGAGCCGCCGCCCGCCACCGCATTCAGCGCCCCACCGGCGAACGCCACCGCGAACAGTAGAACCGTTGTCACCTCAACCCTATTGTGCTCTAAGAGATGCGGCGACAGCCCACCCCGGCAGCAGAACTGTCATCGGATTGCAGATCTGCAATCGCCCGCCGCGGGAAACCGCGTAAGGCCCTGTTTTCTCTGCGGCATCAGGTTTGTAATCCGGCTGAGCATGCTCAATGCCGTGCTCTCCCGCTTCTCCCAGGATCTGGCCATCGACCTCGGCACCGCGAACACCTGCGTCTATGCGCGGGGTCGCGGCATTGTGGTCAATGAACCCTCGATCGTGGCGCTGAACACCATGAACGGCCGTATCGAGGCCGTCGGCGCCGACGCCAAGGAGATGCTCGGGCGAACGCCGGGGAACATCACCGCCATCCGGCCCATGCGGGACGGGGTCATCGCAGACTTCGATGCGGCCGAGCAGATGCTCACCCACTTCATCCGCAAGGCCCATCACGGCAGCAGCTGGCTCCGGCCGCGCGTGGTGATCGGCGTCCCGTCCGAGATCACGCAGGTCGAGCGCCGGGCCGTGCGGGACAGCGCCATGCGGGCGAAGGCGTCCGAGGTACACCTGGTCGAGGAGTCGATGGCCGCTGCGATCGGCGCAGGCATGCCGATCACCGAAGCGGCCGGCAACATGGTCGTCGACATCGGCGGCGGCACCACCGACATTGCCGTCATCTCGCTCGCCGGCGTGGTCTACGGGAAATCGGTCCGGATCGCAGGAAACGAACTGGACGAGGCGATCATCCTCCACGCCAGGAAGGCCCACAGCCTCCTCATCGGGGAACGGACGGCGGAGCAGATCAAGATCGCGATCGGGTCGGCAGCCGTCCTGGATGAACCGCTGACCATGGAAGTAAAGGGACGCCACGTCTCCCAGGGACGGCCCACCACCATCACGATGGACGACACCGAGATCCGCCGCGCCATCAACGAGCCGATCCGTGCGATCGTCCAGGCCGTGCACGACGCGCTGGAGCGGATTCCGCCCGAGCTGTCCGCCGACATCTTCGACCGGGGCATCATCCTGACCGGCGGCGGTTCGCAGCTGAAGAACCTCGACCGGCGCCTGCGCGACGAAACGGGTCTGCCCGTGCAGATGGCCGAGGAGCCGCTCACGTCCGTGGTGCTGGGTGCGGGCAAGATGCTGACCGACTTCCCGCTCCTGCGGCGGGTGTCGCTCGACTAGCCGCGGGGCCCGCGCCCGCCAGTTGCTAGAATCGGCAGTGTGCCCCGCAACGCCGAAGTCATCAGGCAATGGACGATCCTGCGCGAGATCGAGCGGGCACGTGCGGCGGGGGTCACCATCGACGCGCTCGCCACGCTCTGTGACGTCACGACCCGGACGATCCGCCGCGACCTGCAGGCGCTCGAAGAGGCCGGCTTCCCCATCTACGACGACCGCTCCCAGGACGACGGCCGGACGCGCTGGACCATCAACGGCCAGGCGTTCAAAGGGCTGTTCGCGGGCCTCACGCTCTCGGAGCTCTGCGCGCTCTACTTCAGCCGGACGCTGCTGGAATCGCTCGCCGGCACGCCCTTCCGCGATGAACTCGAGAGTGCCTTCGACAAGCTCGCCGGCTCACTGACGCCGCACATGCGGCAGTTCCTCGATCAGCTCCCACGCGTCATCGCTTCCAAGCCCGATCCCCTCAGGCGGCGGCCCGACGACGAGGCCCGTCAGCAGCAGATCATCGCCAGGGCGCTCGAGGGCACCCTGCACCAGCGGCAGGCCACCCTCACCTACCACTCGCGGTCCAGCGGCCGTACCAAGTCGTACCTGGTGCACCCCTACAGGCTCGCCTACGCGCAGGGCGGGCTGTATCTCCTGGCCCATGTACCCGAATACAACGAGGTGCGGACGTTCGCCGTGGAACGGATCGACGACATCTCGCTGCTCGAGGAGCGCTTCACGCCGCTCGACGAAATGCCCGAGGAGGCGTTCCCGCACTCGATGGGGGTCCACTCGGGGCCGCCAGAGCAGGTGACGCTCGAGTTCGAGCCCGCGGTGACCGACTACGTCCGCGCCCGCCAGTGGCACCAGTCCCAGGCCTGGCAGGAGGCCGCGGACGGGCGCCTGGTGCTGACGCTGCAGGTGTGCATCGACCACGCCCTCCGCAGCTGGATCCTCAGCTTCGGTCCCTTCGCCCGCGTACGGGCGCCGGAGTCGCTGATCCGCGACATCGCCACGCAGATCGACCAGGCGCGCGCCCGCTATGGGGAGATTGGCGCCACACCCGACGCGTGACCGGTTACCGCACGGCAGCGGCGGGCAGCGTCGATCCGGTGTCGAAGACGACCCTCCACGAGCCGTCCTCCTGCTTCATCCAGACGGTGAGGTACTCGCCACGACGCTCCACCGTCGTCCCGTCCGGCCGCTTCCCACGTAGCAGTGAGGTGCCCGTGGTGTAACCCACGTCGCCGGCCCCGATCACCTGGCCCGCCGTCGGCGTCCAGGTGAGCCGCGGCCCGTCCGGCACGAAGAAGTCGTTCCAGTCCTTCATCACAGCGTCGCGCCCATGCACTTCGCCCGGTGTGCCACCCCCGAAGGTGGTCGACTCCGCGATGAAGGACAGGAAGCGCTCACGGTTTCCTTGTGCAACAGCAGCGGCGAAATCCGCGTCTGCCTTCATGATGGCGGCAGTTTCCGCCGGGTAGCGGCCCGGCTGGGCATGCGAGGCCGACGGCACAACCCACAGGAGCAAGGCGGTCAGGAGCGCAGGCAACACGTGCGGACGGGCACTGGCGGGCATCTGCGGATTCTGCCACGTGTCCGACGCGGTCGCCCAGGCGCACTCGGCGGGGCATCGTGCCGTAGGACATAATCGAGGGACCGGCGGACGGTGTTCCGCGTCGTAAGAGGTTTCGAGGTGAGTTGTTGAACATCAAGCATCTGGGCAACGCGGAGCGCAGCCGAGGCGTGAAGCCTGCCCCAGGGTCGACGCCCGGCGAACCGGCGGGCGCCCCCAAGAAGATCAGCAGGGGCGCGGTGGACGAAGCGCGTGCCCTCATCTGGAAGCATCGTCACCGGCTGGGACTCGGCCTGTTCCTGATGGTGATCAACAGGCTGGCCGGGCTGGTGCTGCCCACGACGTCGAAGTACCTGATGGACAACGTGGTGCTGCAGAACCAGTGGGACCTGCTGCCACGCCTGGCGATGGCCGCCGGCGCGGCCACACTGGTCGAGTCGATCACGTCGTTCTCGCTGTCGCAGGTACTCGGCGTGGCGGCACAGCGCGCGATCACGGAAATGCGCAAGGAGGTCGAGGCGCACGTGATGCGGCTGCCGGTCCGCTACTTCGACTCGACGAAGACCGGCGTGCTGATCTCGCGCATCATGACCGACGCCGAGGGGATCCGGAACCTGGTCGGCACCGGGCTCGTGCAGCTGACCGGCTCGATCCTCACGGCCGTCATCGCGCTAATCGTCCTCTTCTACCTGAACTGGCAGCTCACGGCGGTCACCATCCTGGTGCTCGGGGCGTTCGGCGGCGGCATGGCCGCTGCCTTCAGGCGCCTGCGTCCGCTGTTCCGGGAGCGCGGCCAGATCAACGGTGAAGTGACCGGCCGGCTCGCCGAGACGCTCGGCGGCGTCCGCATCGTCAAGGCCTACACCGCGGAGAAGCGGGAGGAGCTGGTCTTCGCGAAGGGCGCGCATCGGCTGCTGCGCAACGTGGCGCGGTCGCTGACCGGCGTCTCCGCCGTGTCGGCGTTCTCGACCGTGGTGCTGGGCGCCATCGGCATCTCCATGATGCTCGTCGGCGGGAACGCCATCCGCGCCGGCCAGATGACGATCGGCGACTTCGTGATGTACCTCACGTTCACCGCGCTCATCACGCTCCCGGTGGTGCAGCTGGCCAACATCGGCACCCAGCTGACCGAAGCGTTTGCCGGGCTCGATCGCATCCGCGAGATTCGGCAGATGGCCACCGAGGACCAGGAAGACGCGAGCAAGCAGGGGCTACCCCGCCTGCGGGGTGAGGTGGAATTCCAGTCGGTGTCCTTCGAGTACAACCCAGGGGTGCCCGTCCTGAAGGGGGTGTCGTTCCTCGCCCCCGCCGGTTCGACGACCGCGCTTGTCGGCTCGAGCGGATCGGGCAAGAGCACGCTGATCAGCCTCGTCATGGCGTTCAACCGCCCGATGCAGGGGCGGGTGCTGGTGGACGGGCAGGACCTCGCGGGCGTCAAGCTGCGGGACTTCCGCGAGTACCTCGGCGTGGTGCTCCAGGACAACTTCCTGTTCGACGGAACCATCGCCGAGAACATTGCGTTTGCCCGGCCGCATGCGACGCGCGACGAGATCGTGGCGGTGAGCCGGATTGCCCACTGCGACGAGTTCATCCAGGCCTTCGAGCAGGGCTACGACACGGTGGTCGGCGAACGGGGCGTGCGCCTGTCGGGCGGACAACGGCAGCGGGTGGCGATCGCCCGCGCCATCCTCGCCGACCCGCGCCTGCTGATCCTGGACGAGGCCACGTCGAGCCTGGACAGCGAGAGCGAGGCGCTCATCCAGGACGGCCTGCGCTCCCTGCGCCAGGGCCGGACCACGTTCGTGATCGCGCACCGGCTGTCGACAATCCAGAGTGCCGACCAGATACTCGTGCTCGAGCACGGGGAGATCGTGGAGCGCGGCACGCACGACGAACTGCTGGCGGCCAACGGCCGCTACCGGCAGCTCTACGACAAGCAGTACCGCTTCGAGCGCGATCGCTTCATCAACCCGGGCGAGGACTTCACTCCGGAGCCCGAGCCCGTGGTGGCGCGACCGGCAGGACGCGGCAGTTCGGCGCTCTAGCGGGGCAGCGGACGTGTCAGAACTCGGTCTCGTCGCCGACCACCTGGACCCTGGCCTCGGTGGATGCGAGTTCCTCGCCCGCAGACCCGCGGACCACGGCACGGACGTCGTAGAGGCCGCCAGGCACGCTCTTGAACTGCAGCAGCATCACCCTGGGTGCACGGTCGCCGTCCAGCGACACCTCGCTGCTGCGGTAGAAGGCGGCCGACTCGGCGACAATCAGGAGGCTGCGGTTCTCGGGGCGGCGTTCGACGACCGCCCGCACGAACAGGTTGGCCGGGGCGAAGGCGACCGACGGCGACACCCGGATGCCGATCCGCTCGGCCCCGTGCGCGGGAATCGCAAGCGCCAGCAGCGTTGGAAGCAAGACCTTGACGTTCATGCAGCCTCACGGCTGCAAGTCTCAATCCCGGAACGCCGCGCGTTCCCGTCCTCGTGAGGTGCCGGTGCTGTCCCGACCGTCCGTCCCTGCCCTGCTTGTCACCGCCCTGCTGGTCGCGCCGGCCGCGAGCGCCCAGACACCGGCCCAGCGCGTCCCTCAACCGAGTGCGGTTGCGACGTCGCCGGCGTGGCTGGACGCCTACCGCGAACCGGCCGGCCGTCTCATCGGCGCGGCCATGGCCGACACGTTCGCCTGGCGGCGGCTGGCGGTCCTCACCGACTCGATCGGTCACCGCCTGAGCGGGTCGCCCGAGCTGGCGCGGGCCATCGACTGGGCCCTCGGCGAGATGAAGAAGGACGGACTGGAGAACGTGCGCGCCGAGCCGGTCATGGTGCCGCGATGGGTGCGCGGCCGGGAGAGCGCGGAGATTGTCCAGCCGGCCACGCACCAGATGGTGATGCTCGGCCTCGGTGACAGCGTGGGGACGCCGGTCGGCGGCATCGAGGCCGAGGCGATCGTGGTGAACAGCTTCCAGGAGCTCGAAGCGGCGAAGGGCCGCGTTGCCGGGAAGATCGTGGTCTTCAACGTCCCGTACACGAGCTACGACGAGACGCGCCCGTACCGCTCCGACGGACCGTCCCGTGCCGCCCAGTTCGGCGCACTGGCCGTCCTGGTGCGCTCGGTTGGACCGGCCGGACTGCGGCTGCCACACACGGGCGGCCTGTCGTACGCAGCCAACGTCCCGAAGATTCCCGGCGCGGCGATCACGAGCGAGGACGCGGACCGGCTGCAGCGGCTCGCCGACCGCGGGGAGCGGATCGTGATCCGCCTCCGGATGGAGGCCCACTTCGAGCCCGACGTGCAGTCGGCCAACGTCGTCGGCGAGATTCGCGGGCGCGAGAAGCCGGACGAGTTCGTGGTGATCGGCGGGCACATCGACAGCTGGGACATCGGTGCCGGCGCCAGCGACGACGGCGGCGGGATTGTGGCAACGTGGGAGGCGCTTCGTCTCATCAAGCAGCTTGGCCTCCGACCGCGGCGCACGCTGCGGGTCGTGCTCTGGACCAACGAAGAGAACGGCGGGCGCGGCGGACGGGCCTACCGGGACGCGCACCTCGCCGAACTGAAGAACACGGTGATGATGCTCGAGGCCGACAGCGGCCTGTTCACCCCGGTGTCATTCGGTGTCACCGCCAATCCGCAGGCACGTGACACCGTGCGCGCCATTGCGTCCCTGCTGTCGAACATCGACGCCGCCCGCGTGACACCCGGCGGGGGCGGGGCGGACATCGGTCCCAGTGTCGCCGTAGCCGGCATCCCGGCGCTCTCCTACGAGGGGACGGGCGACTACTTCCTGCTCCATCACACGCCGGCCGACACGGTGGACAAGATTGCACCGGTCGATGTGTCCCGTGCCGCCGCGGCGATCGCCGTGATGAGCTATGTGATCGCCGACTTGCCCCAGCGGCTTGGAGTCGGTGCAGAATAGAGCCACATGAACGCATTGCACCTGACCCGAGCCGTCGCCGCCATCGGCGCCATGCTGCTGACGGCCTGCTCCTCCACCAATGCCGAGCAGGGCTCCGCCGCAACGAAGCAGCCCGCGCAATCCGAAGTGGTGGCCCGGGTCGGCGACACGCCGATCACCCTGGAGGAGGTCGACGTCCGGGCGTTGCAGGAACCGGTCACCTCCTTCGGCAGTGCCAAGCTGGTGCAGGCGCTCTACATGGCGCGGCGCGCCACCATCGAGGAGATCGTCGCCAACAAGCTGCTGGACGAGGAGGCGCGACGCCGGGGCATCGACCGCCCCACCCTCGTCGAGCGGGAGATTGCCGCCAAGGCACCGGCCCCGACCGAAGCCGAGGTCACGGCCTGGTACCAGGCCAATCCGCAGCGGGTGAACGGTGCCACGCTCGACCAGGTCCGCGCCCCCATCAGGAACCTGCTCATCGAGCAGCGGATGGATGCGGCGCGCACCACGCTCATCGAGGCCCTGAAGGAGAAGACCACGATCAGCATCATGCTCGAGCCACCGCGGTTCGAGGTGAGCGCTGGCGGACGGCCCGTTCGCGGGCCGGCATCGGCCCCCATCGAACTGATCGAGTTCTCCGACTTCCAGTGCCCCTTCTGCCTGCGCGCGCACCCGACGGTCGAACAGGTCCTGAAGACCTACGGCGACAAGATCAAGTTCGTCTACCGGCACTATCCGCTCCCGAACCACCCGAGCGCCAGGCCCGCGGCCGAGGCGTCAGCCTGCGCGGAGGCACAGGGCAAGTTCTGGGAGTACCACGATCGCCTCTGGGCCAATCCGTCGAAGCTCGCGGACGCCGACCTGAAGGCGCACGCCGTGGCACTCGGGCTCGACGCGGCGCGGTTCAACACGTGCCTCGACACCCATCAGCAGAAGGCTGGCGTGGACAAGGACATGGCGGACGGCGAGGCGGTGGGTGTCACGGGCACACCGGCGTTCTTCATCAACGGCCGCGCCATCGAGGGCGCTCAGCCGTTCGAGTCGTTCAAGCGGGTCATCGACGAGGAACTGGCCCGCGCAAGGTAATCGCAAGCCGGGCACGCGAGTTGCGAACTCGCGGCCCATGCCCAGGACTGACCAGCTCACCGCACACCTGGACCGGCTTGCGGCCTTCGATGGCGGCCCCTTCCCGGTCCTCAGCCTCTACCTCAACGCGCAGCCCAACCAGCACGGGCGCGATCACTTCGACACGTTCCTCCGCGTGGAACTCGCGGACCGCCTGCGCACCTACCCTGCCGAGGCACCCGAGCGCCAGAGCCTGGAGCAGGATCACGCCCGCATCGCCGAGTACCTCCAGACGATCGATCGATCGGCCAACGGCATCGCGATCTTCGCGTGCTCAGCCGCACGGCTCTTCGAGGCCATCCAGCTCGCCGCGCCGGTGACCGAGAACCGGCTGTTCATCTCGCCCGAACCGCACCTGTACCCCCTCGCGCGCCTGGCCGACGACTACCCTCGCTACGCAGTGCTGGTGCCGCTGTCGGTGGGCAGCGCGATGTTCTTGCGCTGCGCAAGCGACTTCAACTCCTCGTTGGCCTTGCCGTGGTCGGTGACCATGCGTTGGGCGAACTGCTTCACCTCCTGGCTCTGGGCCTTCGCGGTGGCGAGCTTGCCCAGTTCCACTTCCGCCATGCCGCCCATGGCCGCTTCCATCACGAACTGGTGTGCGGGATTGGCCTGGCTCGAGCCGGCCTGCTGGCTGCCCGGCTGCTGGGCGATGGCCGGAGCCGCGCCGAGCGCGAGCACGGCGGTTCCGCAGATGATGACCTTCTTCATGTGATGACCTCCTCCATTCACGGGAGGACATCGCAATCAGGGTGCCACGGTCACCCGACGATCAGGGTCCAGCTGTCGATGATGGCGTAGACGATGGACGCGACGCTTGCGACGAGGCAGACGACCGCCATGAGCATGTGATCGCCCCGCTCGCGCGACAGGGGGTTCAGCAGCGCCGACACGACGTAGCCGCCCGCGAAGCCTCCGGCGTGCGCCCAGTTGTCGATGCCGGGGAAGAGGAAGCCGAAGGCGAGGATGGCAATGGCCCACTGGATGGCCTGGTTGTAGATGGCGCTGCTGCCACTCTTCCGCCCGTAGTGCACGAGGGCCCCGATGAGCCCGCAGATGGCGGCGGAGGCGCCGACCGTGAGCGTCGATCCCATGAAGGCGCTCAGCAGGAACCCGCACGCACCCGAGACGACGTAGATCACGATCGTACGTGCGGGCCCCATGATCTCTGCCGTACCGGGACCGAGGTTGCGGACCGACATCATGTTCATCAGCAGGTGCAGCAGGCCGCCATGCAGCCAGGTGGCACTGAGGATGGTCCACCACCGGCCGTAGCCGAATACGGGACCGCTGCCGCTGGCGCCGAGGATGAACAGCGCCGTGAAGTCGAGTGACAGGAGCCCGCTCATCGGGTTGCCGCCGCGCACGCGGGCAGTCAGCAGGATGGAGGCGAGGAACATGATCGAGCAGCCGGCGATCACGAGCGGCACCAGCCCGAGGTCGCTGCCGAACTGCCTGACCAGGGGGGCGAATCCCCACATGCCCGGCTTCACGCGCCCGCAGGTGTAGCACCGGTCGTCGTTCACGCCCACGAGGGACCCGCACGACGGACAGACGACCGAACCCGACGTTTTTCGTCCGAGCATGAGGTGATCCTAGCAGCCCTGCCGCGCCTACTCCGTCCGTTCCTTCTTCGGCCGCATGTTGGCCGCGAGGATGCGCTTCCGCAGCCGGATGCTCTGCGGCGTCACCTCGACCAGCTCATCGTCGTTGATGAACTCGATGGCCTGCTCGAGGCTCAGCTTGCGCGGCGGAATCAGCCGGATCGCCTCGTCGGCGGACGAGGCGCGCATGTTGGTCTGCTTCTTCTCCTTGGTGACGTTGACGTCCATGTCGGCGGCACGTGAGTTCTCGCCGATGATCATGCCCTCGTACACCTGGATGGCCGGGTCGATGAAGATCTCGCCGCGCTCCTGGATGTTGTAGAGCGCATACGAGGTCGCCACCCCAGAGCGGTCCGCCACGAGTGCTCCTGTGGCGCGGGCCGGGATGGCGCCGTGCCACGGCTCCCAGCTGTCGAAGATGTGGTTCATGATGCCGGTGCCTTTGGTGTCGGTCATGAACTGCGACCGGAACCCGATCAGCCCGCGCGCCGGGATGCGGAACTCGAGCCGGACGCGCCCGCTGCCGTTGTTCACCATCTTCGACATCACGCCGCGGCGCTCGCCGACGTTCGCGATGACCACACCCTGGTGGTCTTCCGGCACGTCGATCACCAGCAGTTCGACCGGCTCCATCGTGGTGCCGTCGACCTCCTTGGTGACGATGTCCGGGCGGGAGACCTGGAGTTCGTAGCCTTCGCGGCGCATCATCTCGATGAGGATCGAGAGCTGGAGTTCGCCGCGGCCGATGATGCGCATCTGCTCCGGCGTGTCGGTCGGCTCCATCCGGATGGACACGTTGCCGAGCAGTTCCCGGTCCAGCCGGTCCTTGAGCTGCCGGGAGGTCACGTACTGCCCTTCACGGCCCGACAGCGGCGAGGTGTTCACGCCGAAGATCATGGACACCGTGGGCTCGTCGATCGCAATCGGCGGGATCGGCTTCGGGTTCTCGCCGCTGGCGATCGTCTCGCCGATGGTGATGTCCGCGATGCCGGCCAGGCACACGATGTCGCCGGCTGCCGCTTCCTCGATATCGATCCGCTTCAGGCCGTCGAACGCGTAGAGCTTGGTCACCTTGGTGGTCTGCACGGACTTGTCCAGCTTGCAGACCGACACCTGGTCGCCAATCTTCACGCGGCCGTTGAAGATGCGGCCGATCGCGATGCGCCCGACGTAGTCGCTCGAGTCGAGGTTGGCCACCAGCAGCTGCAGCGGCGCCTCGGGGTCGCCCTTGGGCGGCGGCACATGCTGCACGATGGCATCGAACAGCGGCCGCAGGTCGTCACCGCCCCCCTTCTGATCGAGGCTGGCCGTGCCCTGCTTCGCGTTCGTGTAGAGGACCGGGAACTCGAGCGCCTCTTCCGACGCGTCGAGATCGATGAAGAGGTCGTAGACCTCGTTCAGCACTTCCTGGGCCCGGGCATCCGGACGGTCGATCTTGTTGATCACGACAATGGGGAGCAGCCGACGTTCGAGCGCCTTGCGAAGCACGAAGCGCGTCTGCGGCAGCGGCCCTTCCGAGGCGTCCACCAGGAGCATGACGCCGTCCACCATCGACAGCGTGCGCTCCACCTCACCGCCGAAGTCGGCGTGCCCCGGTGTGTCGCAGATGTTGATCAGGAAGTCGTTGTAATGGACGGCGGTGTTCTTCGCCAGGATCGTGATGCCCCGCTCCCGCTCGAGTTCGTTGCTGTCCATGGCCCGTTCGGCCACGCGTTCGTTGGCGCGAAAGGTGCCGCTCTGGTGCAGAAGTGCATCGACCAGCGTGGTCTTGCCGTGGTCGACGTGGGCGATGATGGCGACGTTCCGTCGGGAAGGATTGGCTACGGGCATCCTTCCAGTATTGCAGATTTCCGATTGATCATTTCAGATTGGATGCATCAGCGATCGGCAATCTGACATCTGCAATCTGAGAGGCCGCGTTCACTTGAGCCGTTCGAGGAGGCTGCGCGCGCGATCGCCGTAGAAGGTATCGTCGGCGACTTTCTCCGCAAACCGGCGGGCTTCGTCGGTGCGTGACAGGTTGAAGTTGGCGGCAGCGGCGTTGAACCAGACCGTGGCGCGCATCCGTGCGTTGGTGACGAGCCGCGCCTCGCGCCGCGCGATGAGGCGCGCACGCCGATCGGCGGCCATCTGCGCGGCGCGGACGGTGGCCAGCTCCTGCTGGAGGATCGCCTCGTCGCGGTCGAAGCAGGTGCCGGCGTCCGATGCCACGCGGGCGGTCGCGTCCCAGTCGCGCTGCTCGGCCAGCACCGCCTGCAGGTAGTAGGACGTCTCGCAGTCGCCCCGGAATCGTGTGAGGGCCATCTCGAGGCGCTGGCGCGCGGTGGGCCAGTCGCGGCGGTTGATGGCGATGATGCCCGCGAGCTTCGGCACGTCGAAGTTGCTGAGCGATCGTGCCGCCTCCTCGATCGCCACCCACGCCTGGGCATCGTCCTTCATCCGCGTGAAGTTCATTGCCCGCCAGTAGTGGGCCTCGCCCACGTTGCGCCCGGTGGCAATGAGCCGGTCGGCGGCGGCGATGGCCTCCACGTGACGGTTGGAGTAGGTCAGCGCACGGACGGTGCCGACCAGGGCCTCCGGGTCGTCGGTGGACAGCTGCCGCGTGCGGTCGTAGAACTCGAGGGCGCGCGGGAAATCCTCGGCCGACATCGCCACGTTCGCAATCGCGAGCGTGAGGGTGGGCCAGGCGCGTCGCCACTCGTACGCGGCACGGAAGCGGGTATCGGCGACCTCCAGGTCGGGCGGGCGGCCGGTCTGCCCACCGAGCGCGAACAGCCCGAGGTAGTAGTGCAGTTCGGCAAAGCGGGGCTCGATGGCCAGCATCGCCTCGAGCGGCTCGGAGGCCGTGAGGCCGCAGGCGGTCGACAGCTTGTACGCGAACAACGGAATGACGGCCTGTGTCCGGAGCAGTTCGTCCCGCTTCTCGTGATCGGGGAACCGTGAGCCGTTCGGGCCGCAGGCGAGCGTGAGCCAGAGGTACGACGCGGTGAGGTCCTGAGGCATCAGGAGGCGCAGCACCGACGCCCACTGCTCCTGGCTGCGCGTCATGGTCAGCATGGACGCGAGCTGCGAGTCGGTGTTGGCGGTCCTCGTGAAGCCGGTTGGCCCCGTGGCGATGACCTCCGCAATCTCCACCAGGCCAGGCAGCTCGGGAGAGGCGGTGGCGACCGGTCCCATCAGCTGGCGTGCCCGCTCGATGTAGCCGCCAGGGCTGAGCCCGAGCTCGTTCTCCCGGATGGCGAGGATGAGCGCCGTGCGGACCGCCTGGTCGCGAGACCGGCTGCCGACAACCGGGTCGGCCTGCAGCGCTTCGTAGCGGGCGAGGGCGTCCTCGAGGCAGTTGTAGCAGCCGCGGCGGAACATCTCGTCCGCCGTGAACAGCTGCTCACGCCGGTCGGGCGGCGGCGCAGGGGCCTTGGGGACCACGGGCGCCGGCACGCGTACGCAGGCGCCGGTGAGCACCGCGGCGAATACAGCGGCCAGGCCGGCCTTCCACGTGGTCGGCATCAGGAGCGGGGAACGGAACGGCACCGGTGACCTCACCAGGACACCACGTCCTGGTGCACAATCATTGTATGCCTCTCTATGAGTATGCGTGCCGCTCGTGCGGGCGGCACTTCGAGTACCTCACCCGCGCCGACCAGGCGCCCGCCTGCCCGTCATGCTCCAGCACCGAACTGGAGAAGCAGTTCTCGGCATTCGCGGTCAATGCCGGCTCGTCCGCCACGCCGCGCTTCGACGGTCCGGCAGCCAGTCCCTGCGGCATGTGCGGCGACCCGCGCGGTCCTGGCGCCTGCTCGATGAACTGAGCGTGGAGCCGCGACTCCTGACGTCTGACTCCAGGTTCCTGGTTCCTAGTGTATTCCCCGCGACATGGTCAGGCTCGTGGGGTCGGCACCCAGCCGGCGGATCGCACGCTCCCACATCTGGTCCGGCGGGGTGTTGAACACCAGGCCGGCGTCCACGTCGCTCAACAGCCACGACGACTCGGATAGCTCGTGCTCGAGCTGCCCGGGTCCCCATCCCGAGTAGCCGACGACCAGCCTGGCATTGCGCGGCGGATCGGGCTCGAGCAGCCGCCGCAACAGGACGGGTGACGTCGACAGGTAGATGCCGTCGGCAATCTGGGCCGCGCCGCTCACCTCTGCGTGCTCGGGACCGCCGCTGACCAGAATCCAGCTGCGCTGCGGTTCGACCGGCCCTCCGACCCAGATGTCGAGTTCCCGGTCGGTGGACACCGGCGGATCGAGGTGGACCATCACGGTTCCGGTGGTCACGAGCGGCCGGTTGAGGACGAGTCCGAACGCCCCCTCATCGCTGTGCTTGCACAGCAGGACCACGGACCGATGGAAGTTCGGATCCATCAGCTGCGGCATCGACAGCAGCAGCGCCGGTGCAAGGGAACTCATCGCGACAGCCTCCACCCAGTATCCAACCAAGGACGACAGGCCGCAATCTCGGAGCACGGACCGCCGTCACGATTCCCGCCGCTGAGGCTGGCGATCGCTCGCCCGCACCGCCCGTCGTCGGAGCCCTGGCTGTCGTCAGCGAGCGAGAGGATCGGGACGCCCGGCGTTCCCGGCCGCCACCGCGAAGTTGCGCCGCAGCCCCGTCTTTCTGGCCCTCACCATCGCGCTGTTGGCCAGCGCCGTCTTCAGCACGGCGTCCGGCATGTGCAGGAGGTCGCTTACGCGACGCTGGTCCCAGACAGCCCTGGGGAGCCAGGCCGGGTCGGTGCTCTCGGGCGCGGTCGCGTTGTACGGGCACACCTCCTGGCAGATGTCACAGCCGTACACCCGCGTGCCGATGGCCGCCCGGTACTCCGCCGGGATGTCTCCCTGCTGCTCGATCGTCAGGTAGGAGATGCACCGACGGGCGTCCAGCACCCCAGGAGCCACCAGTGCTCCGGTTGGACAGGCGTGAAGACAGAGCGTGCAGGCGCCGCACTGGTCGACGGCCGGCGGGTCCGGCGGCAGCGCCAGGCTGCAGACGATCTCCGACAGGAAGATGAACGACCCCAGGTCGGGGTTGATGACACAGCAGTTCTTGCCAATCCAGCCGATGCCGGCGTGGCGCGCATACACGCGCTCCTGCAGGGGCCCGGTGTCCACGTACGGCGCGGCCTCGAACGGCTCCGGGTGCACGTCGTGCATCCAGGCAATCAGGCGATCCATGCGGCGCATGAGCACCTGGTGGTAGTCGTCGCCCCAGGCATAGCGCGCCACGTGCGCCTGCCCTGGGTCGGTGACGTCGATGCTGAAGGGTCGTTCGGTGTTGTAGAGCGTCGCCAGCACAATGACGCTGCGGGCGGACGGCAGCACCCCGCGGGCATCCTCACGGAGTTCGGCCGACGTCTCGAGGAAGCGCATGGCTCCCGCGTAGCCGCTGCCAAGCCACGCCCGGAACGCCCCGAGCTCGGGCAGGCCGGTCGGGGGCGCCACACCGCAGGCATCGAAGCCGAGTTCGAGCGCCGTGTCCCTGATGCGCGACGCCAGTTCCGGAAGGGAGGGCGACATGACAGGTCACATTCCCGCAAGGATCCGACCATCGTGGACGACAGTCGGTCCCTGCGGGACGTGGAAGCGGAGGGGTTACTTCTTGCCGACGAGCTGGCGCAGCACGTACGGCAGGATGCCGCCGTGCCGGAACGCCACCAGTTCCTCGGGCGTGTCGATACGCACGAACGCGTCGAACTCGATGGTGCCGCTGGCACCGATCGCCTTCACCTTCACCGTGCCGTGCGGGCGGAGCCCCTCGGCAACCCCGGTGATCTCGAACACCTCGGTCCCGGTCAGGCCGAGCGAGGCGGCGTTGGCGCCGTTGGTGAACAGCAGCGGCAGCACGCCCATGTTGACGAGGTTGCTCCGGTGGATGCGCTCGAAGCTCTCGGCAATCACGGCCTTCACCCCGAGCAGCGCCGTGCCCTTGGCCGCCCAGTCGCGCGACGACCCTGAGCCGTACTCCTTGCCGGCCAGGATCACCAGCGGCACGCCCGCGTCCTTGTACTTCATGGCGGCGTCGTAGATCGCCATCACGTCGCCGCCGGGCTGGTAGGTCGTCCACCCGCCCTCGGTGCCGGGGGCCAGCAGGTTCTTCAGCCGGGTATTGGCGAACGTACCGCGCATCATCACTTCGTGGTTGCCGCGGCGGGCACCATACGAGTTGAAGTCGACCGGCTGGACGCCGCGCTCGATGAGGTACCGGCCCGCCGGGCTGTCCTTCTTGATGTTGCCGGCCGGCGAGATGTGGTCCGTCGTGATGCTGTCGCCCAGCACGGCCAGTGCCCGACCGCCGACGATGTCCCTGAGCGGCGCGGGCTCCATCGTGATGTCGTCGAAGAACGGCGGGTTTCGCACGTAAGTCGAGTCGGCCTCCCAGGCAAAGCGGTCGCCGGTCGGCACATCCAGCGTCTGCCAGCGGCGGTCGCCGCTGAAGACGTCCGCGTACTGCTCGCGGAACAGCTCGGCAGTGACCGTCTTCACCATCGTTTCCTGGATCTCCTGGCTGGTCGGCCAGATGTCGCGCAGGAAGACGTCCTCGCCGTTCCGGCCCTTGCCGATCGGCTCCGAGGTGAGGTCGAGGTTCATCGTGCCGGCCAGCGCGTAGGCGACCACGAGCGGAGGCGACGCGAGGTAGTTCGCGCGCACCGCCTGCTGGATGCGACCCTCGAAGTTGCGGTTGCCCGAGAGGACCGAGGCGACGACCAGCCCCTTCGCATCGATCTCGGCCTGCACGTCGTCCGGCAGCGGGCCGCTGTTGCCGATGCAGGTGGTGCAGCCGTAGCCCACCAGGTTGAACCCGAGCTCATCGAGGTAGGTGTTGAGTCCGGCCTTGCGCAGGTACTCGGTGACCACCTTCGAGCCCGGCGCGAGCGAGGTCTTCACCCAGGGCTGGCGGACCAGCCCCTTCTCCACCGCCTTCTTCGCGAGCAGGCCCGCACCGATCATCACGCCCGGGTTCGACGTGTTGGTGCAGCTCGTGATCGCGGCAATGACCACCGAGCCGTTCTCGAGCTGGCCTACCGCGGGCTCGGCCACCGCGACGGCGGCGGCCGCGCCACCGCCGGCGGCCGGCTTCTTCGCCACGGCCAGCGTCGGCAGCGCCGCCGCGAAGCCCGCCTTCGCGTTCTTCAGCGACACACGGTCCTGCGGACGACGCGGACCAGCCAGGCTCGGCTCGATGGTGGCGAGGTTGACCTCGATGGTCTCCGTGAACGTCGGGTCGGGCGCGCCCTTCTCCAGGTAGAGCCCCTGAGCCTTCGCGTACGCCTCGACCAGCTGCGTGCGGAATTCGTCGCGGCCCGACAGCCGGAGGTAGTCCACGGTCATGGCGTCGATCGGGAAGATCGCGATCGTCGCGCCGTACTCGGGGCACATGTTGGCGAGGGTGGACCGGTCGGCAATCGTGAGGTACTGCAGGCCGTCGCCGAAGAACTCGACGAACTTGCCCACCACGCCATGCTTGCGCAGCCGCTCGGTAATCGTCAGCACCAGGTCGGTGGCGGTGGTGCCCTCGGGCATGGCGCCCGTGAGCCGCACGCCGAGCACCTGCGGGATCAGCATCGAGATCGGCTGTCCCAGCATCGCCGCCTCCGCCTCGATGCCACCGACGCCCCATCCCACCACGCCGAGGCCGTTCACCATCGTGGTGTGCGAGTCGGTGCCGACCAGCGTGTCGGGATACGCCACCGTCTGGCCATCGGCCTCGTCCGAGCAGACCACGCGGGCGAGGTACTCGACGTTCACCTGGTGGACGATGCCGGTGTCGGGCGGCACGGCCCGGAAGTTCCGGAATGCGTTCTGGCCCCAGCGCAGGAACGCATAGCGCTCCTTGTTGCGCGAGAACTCCAGCTCGGCGTTCAGCTCGAAGGCATTCGCCTGGCCGAAGTAGTCGACCTGCACCGAGTGGTCGATGACCAGCTCGACCGGCTGCAGCGGGTTCACCTTGTTGGGATCGCCACCCAGGCGCGCAATGCCGTCGCGCATGGCCGCGAGGTCGACCACACAGGGCACACCGGTGAAGTCCTGCAGCAGCACGCGGGCCGGCGCGAAGGAAATCTCCTTCTGAGCCGCGCTCTTCACGTCCCACGTCGCCAGCGCCTCGATGTCGGCCTTCTTCACGAAACGGCCGTCCTCATGACGCAGGAGGTTCTCGAGGAGGATCTTGAGGGAGAACGGGAGACGCGCGACGTCCGGAAAGCCGGACTTCTCGAGCGCGCCGAGGCTGAAGTACTGGACGGTGCGTCCGCCGATCTGCAGGGCGGTACGTGTGCCGAAGGTATCTACGGTCGACATCGGTGACCTCTCGAAAACGCTCATCGTACCACAGCGATTCTGCCGCCGGGCATATGGCTTGCGACAGGAGCCCGCACGGAGGATGACGCATCATGCCCGATACCCCGAGGAATCGACCGGACGACGCGCCGACGGACGCCTCTGCCATGGAACAGGCCGAGGGCTCCCGCCAGAACCTGGACGATCCGTCCGGAGCCGCGCAGGACGGCGCCGGCATCACGAATCGGCCGCTGGACGACGAGCAGGATGAGCAGGCTCGGGTGCCGCCGCGAGGCGAGCGAAGGGAGAGTACCAGCCATGCGTAACGACAGCCGGCCGATCTTCACACACAGTCCGGCGTCGCCACTCGGCGGGGAGGATCGGGATCCTCCGGCCGACAGCCGGGACACCGTCGCCCACGGACGCGAATCACACGTCATCCACCCCGGGACCGACCCGGAACCGGACGGCAGGGACGCGCCGCAGACGCCGGTACACCCGGCTCCCGACCTGACGGATCGTTCGTCGCGTTAACTGCGGGCTGCGGCCCCCTTCAGCAGGTCGCGGATCTCGCCGAGCAGCTTCTCCTCGGCACTCGGCGCCGGCGGCGCAGGTGGGGCCGCGGGTTCCGCCTGCTTCTGACGGGCGCTGTTCATCGCCTTGATGACGATGAACAGCGCGATGGCCACGATGAGGAAGTTCACGACCGCGTTCAGGAACAGGCCGTAGCTGATGGCGGAGGCGCCGGCCGCCTTCGCCGCCGCGAGCGACTCGTAGGGCCCCGGCTTCGCCCCTTCGCGCAGCAGCACGAACCGCTGGCTGAAGTCGAGTCCGCCGGTCACGACGCCGAAGAGCGGCATCATGACGTCCTGCACCAGCGAGGTGACGATGCCCCCGAAGGCACCGCCGATGATGATGCCGACCGCCAGGTCGACCACGTTCCCCTGCATTGCGAACTTCTTGAATTCCTGAAACATCGGTCCTCCAGTGCGGAGCTGCACGTCTGCGGACAGCCGGGAGGCCCCGGCGCACGTGCGCGCAGGACTAGAACCGGGCGAAGAGCGCGGCGGTGACGGCCGGTCCGCCGCGCAGGCTGCTGTCCGGCAGGACGCCGTCGCGCAGGAACACCGCGCGAAGGTCCAGTCGCGCGCCCGTGGCTTTCACGCGGCGTGGACGAGCTGACGCACGGACATAATACAGCCCGCCACCGACGTAGACCGACCGGCCCGTCTCGACGAGGGTCCGTCCGTCGTTCAATTGACGCAGGTAGCCGAGCCCGCCGGTCACGAACGGCGTGAACCGGCCCGCACGCCGGACCTCCGCGACCATGCCCCCCTCGATCAGGAACTGCGAGACCGGGGCGGGGATGGTGGTGTTCCCCACGCCCTCCGCATCCGCCGTGATGCGCGTGCTCAGCCCCGTGGGGTTGTAGGCGACCGCCCCCTCGACCCGCACCCGCCTGGCGACACGGACCGACACCGTCGCCGTCCCGCCGACCGATCCATCCAGGCGCGTGTCGCTCTCGAAGAGCGGCCGGCGACCATTCCCGGCAGTCGTCTCGTCGGCAGGGACGGCGCCGACGCTGATGGCGCCCATCCAGCGGACGCCGGCGGACACCTCCACCCGTCCGCCCGCCTGCGCGGCGGCCGGGGCGACACTGCCCAGCGCCAGGCACGCCGTCAGCACCAGGGTGCGTGCCCCACTCACCTGGGTACCACCGTGATCTCGGCGGTGCCGCTGTCCCCGCCCCGCGGCACGATGACCAGGCGATCGTAGTACATGGTGCGGAAGTCCAGTTCGGTCGGCTCGGTGTCGTCGAAGAAACTGCTGGTGTCCGCATCGTCGATCGGCTCGACCCGAAGTACGTGCGGACCGGGCCTGAGCCCGGCGATGGAGAACCGGCCCTCGGTGTCGAGGGTGTAGTTGCCCACCAGCTCGCCTGTGCGCGTGTCGAAGGCCACGATGTGCGCACCGTACACGCCCCGGCCATTCCTCGTGACACGCCCCGACACGCTGCCGGTGTCCCGCGAGAAGCCGGATGCCGGATACAGGTCGGAGATCCCGGCGCGGTCGTCCGCCTGGAGCGTGCGTCCGGCAATGTCGCCGCTGCCGAGGGCGATCGGGAACATCACCGCACCGGTCGACAACACGCGGCGTCCACCGCCAGGGGCCATTTCGGTCTCGCCAATCGCCGAATGGCCCAGCCCGAGCAGGTGCCCGATCTCGTGGAGGGCGATGGTCTCCACGTCCCACCGACCGCGCTCCCCGGCGTCTGCCACGGACCACGGGAAGGCCGAGTTGAAGAAGATGTCCGACTCGAGCAGTTCGCCCGTCACGCCGTCCACGAGGTAGCTGGTCGACGCCAGCACGCGGTCCAGCGCGGGCTCGTTCCTGAATCCGAGCGTCGTCCGGCCATCGTCTTCGCCGGGGAGGCTGCGCGTGAACCCGTAGAACTCGTGGCGCACCGTCGCGGTGTCGACGCTGCCCCAGGTGCGGAACGCACGGTCGACCGCCCCCTGGAGCTGCGACTGCGTGACGCCCGCCACGCTCACGTCGGAGACGTAGTAACGCACGGGCATCGCGCTCCACTTGAGCGTGTGCGACTGCCCGTTCACGTCGAATCCGAACTTGAGATAGGCGAAGGCGGGCCGGGCCTGCCCGAGGCCGAGCGTGGTCGTCAGTACGACGCAGACGAGGCGACAGACGGCACCGCGAAGCAATGGCGACAGGCTCATCGTGCGGCTCCCGCCAGCGCGCGGACCTCGCGCTCGAAGTCTGCCAGCGGCGCGGGCCGGCGTGCCGATGTCCCGCGGACAATCGGTCCGACGACCCCGGGCATGACCGGAGGCGGCGAGACGAGCGGGCCGGTGGCTCCGGCCGCCACACGATAGACCCCCTGGTTCAGCCCCAGGATGTGCGGTACCCGCGGCCCCTGCGCACCGAGGAAGACGATGACGTGCTGGCCCTCGCGGAACTGCGGGGCGCCCATCACAATGTTGCGGTAGCGACCGAGCGTGCCGCCCGGCACCCTGAACTGCAGCGTCCGCGTGAGGTGTCCCTTCAGGAAGGTGTCCGCCACCAGGGTGACCACCGTCTCGATGGCATGGCGGTCGTCCGTCCAGCGGCCCTCGACCGCCACGACCTCACCCCGTGCGATGACCGTGGCATCCCTGGCCAGTTCGGCCAGGTCGGCCGGGACCAGGACCGTTGCGCCGGCCGGGGCGACGAGCAGCAGCCCGATCACCAGCGACTGCAGGAGTCGGTATCTCATGTGCCTTCCATCACCGTCAGGATTGCCTGTGCTGCGCGCCGGCTGCCACCCGGACCGCCGAGCTGCGACCGCACGTCGCCGAGCCCTTGCCGAATGCGTGCCGCACGCTCGTGGTCGAGGAGCATCGACACCGCCTCGGTCGCCACGGCCTCGGCCGTGAACGCCTCCTGGATCAGCTCCGGCACGAGGCGCCGACCCGCGATGAGGTTGACCATGGCGAAGGTGTCCACCTTCACGAACCTCCGCCCGATGCCGTATTCCAGCGGCGACACGCGGTAGACCACCACCATGGGCCGGTCGTGCAGCGCCGCCTGCACGGTCGCCGTGCCCGAGGCGGTCAGCACCACGTCCGACGCGGCGAGCACGGCGTCGGCCTCACCCTGCACGATGGCCGATCGGGCAAGGCTCCGCGCCGGTTCGAACAGGCGATCGTCGAGGTGCGGGGCGCGGGCGAAGACGAACTGCACGGTCGGCACGCGGCTGCGGATGATGCGCGCAGCATCCACGAGCGTAGGCAGGATCCGACGCAGTTCGCTCGTGCGGCTGCCGGGCAGCACGCCAACGACGGGCTCGCCGGGGTCGAGGCCGACACGCGTCAGGAGGTCGGACCGGGAGACCGTGGCGTGGGCGAGGTCGACGAGCGGGTGACCGACGAACGTCACCGGCACCCCGGCGTCCCGATAGATGGCCTCCTCGAACGGGAAGATGACGAGCATCTTCTTCGTCACCTCGCGAATCAGCCTGATCCGTCCCGGGCGCCAGGCCCACACCTGCGGACTGATGTAGTAGATGACCGGGATGCCCATGGCGTGGGCGTCCTTCGCCAGCCGACCGTTGAAGCCGAAGTAGTCGATGACGACCAGCGCATCGGGCCGGTGTGCACGCGCGTGGGCGAGAAGGCGCTGCCTGGCCCCCTGGAGCTGCGGAAGCTTGGAGACGATCTCGGTGAACCCGGTCACCGACAGGCCGCGATAGTCGACGAGCAGGCGGCCGCCGGCCCGCTCGAACTCGGGCCCGCCGAGCCCCTCGACGACAATGCCGGGCCGGAGGGACCGGAGTTCGCGGGTCAGCGCGCCGGCATAGAGGTCGCCGGAGGCTTCCCCGCACGAGAGGAGGAGACGCAGGCTCAAGGGCGCCTGAAGAGCGACGGGTCCAGGGGACCGCCGACCGTGATGGCCGTCACCGTCCGCTCGAGGGCCGGCTCTCCGCCCACGCGTACGCGCGCCGCGAAGTTGAACCGCACCCCATCGACTTCCCGGTAGTCGGAGAAGATCTCCTCGACGAGCGGACGGCCCATCCCGCCCGCCACGTAGGTCTGCTTGGTGACGAGGCCCGAGTCGGTGTCGACGTACATGACCATCGGTTCGAGGTCGGCCCCCGAGAACTCGAGGGCGTGCCGCAGCACCCCCTCGTCGTCCTTCACGTCGGGCAGCCGGCGCACGCGCACCCGTCCGTCGAGCGCGTTGAGCAGCACGGTGATGGTGTCGCGCCTCAGGCCGTTGTGGAAGTCCTGGAGCATTCGCTCGGGCACGTCGTGGGTCCCGTTCGGATCCCGCACCCACGCGCGGGTGCCGTCGAACACCTGCACCACCTGGGCCCCGCGAATCGTCGACTCGATGCGCACGTGGTTCGGATACTCGATGTACGTTACGGTGTCGGCCGGATCCTGCGGTGCATTGGCCCCCAGCGCCCGGGCCCGTGTCGTCACGACCAGGCTCTTCACGCCGCGCAGCCGCTCGGCACCGCCCTTGGCCGCCACCACGCGGTCGAGGATAGCCCGCGCCCCCGCCCCGTCCTGCGGCACGATCGTCTGCCGCCCGACCGACTGCGTCGCCTGTGGCGCGTAGGCCGCGCGTTCCTCGCGGACCACCATCGCCGCACCGGGCGATGCCCGCCGCGAGCCCGGGCCCGACGGCGGCGCGGGGCGCGTCGCGGCACCCGGGCGCCGGAAGTCGGCCGTCATCAGGTCGAGGTCGTCCATCTCGATCACCTCGACGGTCGGAAAGCCGAGCCCTTTCAACTGCCCGAGGAAGCTGGCGGCATTGCCGACCAGCACAATCGACAGGCGGTCGGGCCGGAGGTAGTAGCGGGCCACCCGCTCGATGTCATCGGGCCGGATGGCGTTGACCCGTTCGCGGTAGTTCTGCAACTGCTGCACGGGCAGCCCGTAGAACAGCGCATTCAGCACCTGCGTGGCGATCGAGCCCGGGGTCTCGATGGTGATCGGGAAGCTCCCGGTCACATACGCCTGGGTCGCCGACAGCTCGCGCTCGGACACCCGTTCGCGCTGCAGGCGCCAGATCTCGTCCACCATCAGGCGCAGCACCTCACCGGTGGCATCCGATCGCGTGTTCGTCGCCGCCTCGAAGTCACCCGCCTCGAGCAGCGTGTCCATCTCGGCCTTCGCGCCGTAGGTGAGTCCGCGCTCGGTCCGAAGCACCTGGTGCAGCCGGTTTGCGCCCTCCCCGCCCAGCAGGCGCAAGGTCATGTTCAGCGCCATGTAGTCCTGGTGGTTGCGGCGGATGCCCAGGTGGCCGGCACGCACCTCGGTCTGCACGGCGTCCGGCTTGTTCACCACGATGACGCGCCGTGTCGGATCGGGCGGTGCCACGAACTGGGTCAGCGGCAGGTCGCGCCGCTCCCAGCCGCTGAACACCTTCTCCACCATCCCGAACGCCTCGTCTGCCGTGACGTCCCCGACCACGGCAAGGATGGCGTTGTTCGGCACGAAGTATCGCGCGTGGAAGGCGACGATGTCGTCGCGCGTGATGGCGGTGAGCGAGGCGGTGGTGCCGTCCTGCGGCATCCCGTAGGGATGGAATCCGTAGACCAGCCGGTCGAACACGGCGTCGGCCACGTACTCCGGCGACTCGAGGTTGACCCGCAGGTTCGAGAGCGCCTGCTGGCGCTGGCGTTCGATCTCGTCAGGTACGAAGGCCGGCGCCCGCACCAGATCCGACAGGATGCGGAGCCCCTGCTCGAAGCCGTCCTTCATGACGAGCACGTTGGCAAACGTGAGGTCGGCGCCCGCGCCGGTGCCCATCGACCCGCCCATGTCGTCGATCTGCTCCTGGAACTCGCGGGCCGACCGGCTGGCCGTGCCCTGGTCGAGCAGCGACGCCGTCAACTGCGCCAGGCCCGCCTTGTCGCGCGCATCGTGCGCCGCACCCGCGCGCACGATCATGCGCATGCTGATGACCGGCTGCTCGTGGTGCAGCACCGCCACCACCTGCAGGCCGTTGGCCAGCGTGCGGATCTCGTAGGCCGGGAAGGTCGACTCACGGGCAGGCAGGGGCCGCGGGGCCGACTCCGACGGCCAGGGTCGGTCCTGCCCGCCAGCCGTGCCGGCCGCGAGCACGGCTGCGAACGCCACGCAGGCCAGGGCCTTCATCGCCCGCTCCCCGACGTGCGCGACGAGGGCAGGATCGTGATGACGGTACGGTTGGCCTCCGTGAAGTAGGTCTGCGCCACCCGCTTCACGTCGTCCAGCGTGATGCGCTGGAAGATCTCGAACTCGCCGTCGGCCGAGGTGATGTCGTCGTGGAAGATGACGGCATGCGCCAGCTGGAGCGCCTTCTGCTGGACGGTCTCGCGCCCGGTGATGTAGTCGCGCGCGAACTGGTTCTTGGCGCGCTGCAGTTCGCGTGGCGTGATGCCGTCCACCTTGAGCCGCTCCAGTTCGGCGATCAGTGCACGCTCCGCGTCCTGCGGCGACTGGCCGGGCTGCACGATCGCCACCGCGTAGAAGAGGTTGGGATGCTCCACCAGGTTCGCGCCGCCGAAGGCGGCGACCGCGAGTTGCCGACCGTAGACGAGCGACTGATAGATGCGTGAACTCTGGCCGTCGGACAGCACCTTCGAGGCGATGTGCAGCGGATAGGAGTCGGGGTGGCCGTCGTAGGTGATGTGGTACGCCACGACTACGGCTGGGAGCGGCCAGGGCTGCTCGAGCATGACGCGCTTCTCGCGGATCTGCTCGGGTTCCTTCGGGATGTCCCGCGGGACCGGGCGTGACGCCTTCGGCACGCGGCCGAAGTACTGGGTGACGATCGCCTTGGCCTGCGAGGTCTCGAAGTCGCCGACGATCACCAGCGTGGCGTTCTCGGGCACGTAGTAGGTGCTGTAGAACTCCCGGACGTCTTCCACCGACGCGGCCTCCAGGTCGGCCATGCTGCCGATGGTCGGATGCTTGTACGGGTGGGTCGTGAACGTCTGGTCGTAGATGATCTCGTTGAGGCGGCCGTAGGGCTGGTTGTCGATCCGCATGCGGCGCTCTTCCTTCACCACCTCGCGCTCGTTGACGAAGGTGTCCTTGTCCACGCGGAGCGTCGCCATCCGATCGGCTTCGAGCCATGCGGCCAGCGGCAGGTATTGCGACGGCAGCGTCTGCCAGAACACCGTCTCATCGTCGGTCGTATAGGCGTTGCTCTGCCCGCCGACCGCGGCGATCCTCGAGGTGTGGTCCTCGGGGCTGACGTTCTTCGAGCCCTTGAACATGAGGTGCTCGAACAGGTGGGCAAACCCGGTGCGGCCCGGCCTCTCGTTCTTGGAGCCGACGTGGTACCAGACGCCGAGGTGGACGATGGGCGTCGAGTGATCCTCCGACAGGATCACCGTCAGGCCGTTCGGCAGCGTCGAGATGTCGTACTGGAGCTTCGGCGGCGGGACCGCCGCCAGGGCGGGCAGGCCGGCACAGGACAGGACGCCCGCGATCAGGACAGCACCGAAGACCCTGCGAATCATCCCGCGATCTTATCCTTTCGCGGCCGGCGCGCGCCCCCGCCGCCCGGACGCGCTACTGGCCGAGGATGCGGAATCCGACGTAGGCCCAGCGCCTGGGCAGCCGATCGAGGACATCGGCATCGATCATCTGCTCGGTGCCACCGAAGAGTTCCATCACGGGGCCTGTGGGTTTCGATCCGCGCAGCCTGACGCCCGCCTCGAGACGGCCGCCCTCCTGGGCGTCGCGTCCGGCGATCGCCGGATCCACCTGTATGAGCTGACCATAGGCCCGGAGGAACACCGCGGCCTTCGGGTTGAGCTGTCGCCGGCCGACCAGTTCGAGTTCCTCCATCCAGGTGTAGTCGTCGTACGCACGGGCGATGACCTTCCGCACGTCGACCCGGACGTCGAGCATCTCGCCGTCCTGCCGGCCGAAACGCCGCATCAGGCGGGGGCCGAGCGAGTTCTCGGCCACGGCCAGCCGCTTCGGCCGGTCGCCGAGGTGGCGTGACACGTGGTTGAGCACGCCGGCGAGTTCGGTCCTGCCGAAAAAGATCGACCCCGAGGCCTCGAGCAGATAGTTGCTCTGATACGGATCGAACGGGCGGAACTCGCTGCCGAGCAGTGCCTGGTAGTCGGCCAGGAAGGACACCCGCCCTTTCGGGTAGGTGAACAGGTCGAAGTCGCCGGCCCAGTGGGTGTCCCAGTCGAACCGCGCGTCCTTGTTGCTCAGGTACGCGGCCGACATTTTCCATTCGACACGCGGCAGGAAGTCGGCGGCGGCGGGCGCCTCGCTCAGGGGATGTGGAAGCTGCGCGAATGCGGCGTCAGCGGCAACGACAGTGAGGGCGGCGCCGAGCGCCGCACGCAGGACTACCCTTCCGACGAAGGACGGCATGCCTCTAGCTTCTCCTCGAGCTCCGCGATGCGCTGCTCGAGTTCGACAACGCGTTTCTTCAGCGCGGGCAGGTTACGGAACACCGCGGACGACTTCAGCCAGTCGCGGTTGGGAATGGCGGGATACCCGGAGATCATCGTGCCGGCATCCACGGAATTGGGCACGCCGGTCTGCGCCGTCGCCACGACCCCCTTGCCAATCCGCAGGTGGCCGGCCACGCCGACCTGGCCCGCCAGCACGACGTCTTCCTCGACAACCGTGCTGCCCGCGATGCCGACCTGCGCGGCGAACAGCGTCCGTTCACCCACGCTGACCCCGTGCGCCACCTGGACCAGGTTGTCGATCTTCGCGCCGCGCCGTATGCGGGTCTCCCCCACGGCCGGCCGGTCGATCGCCGTATTGGCGCCGATCTCCACGTCATCTTCGATGACGACATCGGCATGCTGCGGAATCTTCAGGTGCGAGCCGTCGGCCTGCCGGACGAAGCCGAAGCCGTCACTGCCAATCACGGCACCATCCTGCACGACGACGCGGTTTCCGAGCTGCACCCGCTCTCTTATCGACACCCGCGCATGGATCACGCAGTCCGCGCCGAGCGTCGCCCCCGGACCGATGACGGTGCCGGGAAACAGGACCGTCCGGTCGCCGATCGTCGCACCGGCCCCGATCACCACGAGCGCGCCGACCGACACGGCGTCGCCGAGCCTGGCATCGGGCGCGACCACCGCGCTGGCGTCGATGCCCGGTCCAGGCAACGCGGCGCGGACGAGGACGCCCAGCGCCTGGGCGAAGGCGAGGTACGGACGGTCGCAGACGAGCAGCGCAGGTCCGTTCGCGGGCCGCGACACGCCGGGCGTCACCAGCACGGCTGATGCGCGGGTGGTCTCGAGAAAGCCCTGGTACTTGGGGTTGGCGATGAAGGTGAGGTCGCCCGGCGCGGCATGCTCGATGCCGGTGACGCGAAGGATCTCGACCTCGCCGTCGCCATCGAGCCGACAGTGCAGGCGTTCAGCTAATTCTCTGAGAGTCAACGGGTTCCGCCGGAGTATAGCACGCAGGTTTCAGCTGGCCGCCCGTTCGAAGAACGCCGGCAGGTGCTCCAGGCCCAGTCGATTGGCGATCTCGCGCACGCGCGCCGCACGCTGGGCGTGGGGCTGCTCGCTGAGCCGGGCGAGTTCCGCAAGGTCGGCACTCGGCGTGAGCCGCCAGGTGACCGCGGGTGAGCCGGCCCGACGCGCCCCGCGCCACGACTGCAGGTGCCCGAACGCCTGGAACCCCAGGTAGTAGGCCACGATGTTCGGGCCGGGCACGAAGAACAGGACGCCCGACGCGATGAAGAGCAGCAGGTAGATGACCAGCCGCTGACCGTGATGCCGGATCGACGCGGCGAGGATGCGGCCCACGGCGGCACGCGCGCCCGCCTCGTCGAGTGTGGCCGGAAACAGCGCGGTCGGGGCGTCACTCGTCCGCAACGCCCGAAGCGTGCGCTGTTCGTCGAGCGTCTCGGCCAGGCGGCAGATGATGGCGTCGCGCCACTTCGCGAACCGCCCGGTGGCGGTCCCCATGCGGGCCGCATCGACGTAGAGGCGCCACTGCTCACCGGCGGTGTGCAGCCATCGGCGCACGCGGCCCGCGTCGTGCGCGGGCGGCCCCTCGTCATCGTCCGGCGGCTCGGCGTAGAGGTCGTACCGCTCACGTCCGAGCGGGATGAGGTGCACCAGCACCGCGCTACCGGCGTACCCGCTGGGGCGGACGGGGCTGGTCCGTGTACAAGGCCGGGCGTCCCGCCTGCTCCCACGCGCCGATGATCAGCCCGGCGGTAGCCGAGATGGCCGCCGACAGCTGCTGCTCGATCACCGGCTTCATTGCCGCGAAGAACGCCTCGAAGTACGCATCGTCATACACGTCCTTCGACCCGATCGCCGCCTTGTCGGCGTCGTTCACGCGATCGACCAGCGCGAAGCTCGTGATGAGCGCATCGAAGGCGAAGTCCCTCGGCGAGGTGATGCCGCGGGGCGCCGGCGGCGACAGGGTCAGGCGCCCGCTGAACTTCTCGATCAGGTCGCGCTCGAACCGGGCATGCACGCCCGGATTGCCCGTCTTGACGCCGTCGTAGTTGTCGGTCGCATGGAACGGCTGGGTGGCATCCTGAAGGTAGTGCGCCGTGGTGGCCGAGAAGAGCACCACGTTCGAGATCGCGTAGGGCTCGCGCTTCCCGATCCCCTCGAACCCTCGTCGCAGGCTGCCGGCGAGTTCCTCCACACGCCAGGGCAGTGTTCCCCACCGCTTCACGTTGGTGATGCCGAACTTGGCCACAGCCGCCCCGTACTCACGCGGCAGTTCGGTGAACGGCGGCTTCCCGTACTCGGGGATCCCGAAGTCGACGAAGTGGTTCGCATCGTCGTCCCACGGCACATTGCGCCAGAGGTCCGGGTCGTTGGAGCGCAGCACCAGTTCATCCCGGAAGTGCATGAAGAACGGCTTGAGCTCGGGTGGCAGCAGTTCGATGGCCCGCTGCATGATGAGCTGATGCGCGGCCGCCCCCCAGGCGTAGGCCGACGTCGGCGTCAGCGTGAGCCACACTCCCGTGACGAGCGCGAGGACCGTCCGTCTCATCCTGTAATATTAAGGCCCTTGGACAACCTGACGCACAGCCTGTTCGGCCTGACGCTCGCGCGCACGCCGCTCGGCCGCGCAGGTCGGGGAACCACGGCCGCCCTCCTGCTCGCCTCCAACGTGCCAGACGCCGATATTGTCGTGACGCTCGGCGGTGCGGCGAAGTATCTCGAGTTCCACCGTGGACCAACCCATGGCCCCCTCGGCATCGCGGGCCTGGCAGTCGTCGTCGCGGGCCTCGTGTGGGGCGGAGTGCGACGCTGGCGCAAGCCGGACGCGGGGCCGGATGCGAGCTTCACCCACCTCTGGCTCATCTCCATGCTCGGCATCCTCGGCCACGTGCTGATGGATCTGCCCACGTCGTACGGCACCCGACCGCTCAGTCCATTCACCTGGACGTGGTTCACAACCGACTGGATGCCGATCGTCGACATCTACCTGCTTGCCATCCTGGCCGGGGGCCTGTGGCTCGGGCGGCAGGCGCCAGGCGCGGCTCGGTGGAGGCGGAGCGCACGCGTCGCCACGGTGACGCTGCTGCTGATGAGCGCGCACTACGGCCTTCGAGCGACGCTGCATGACGCGGCCGTGCAGCGGGCGCCGGAGGCGTTCGGGCCTCGGCTGCCGGCGTGGTGCGCGGATGCGGTGCCACAAGGCACGCTGGCGCACTGGCCGCGAGGTGGTGGGGAGAACCCTGGCACCGCCGCACCCGGTGCCTGCGTCGTCGACCTCGCTGCCCTGCCGGATTTCCTGTCGCCGTTCCGGTGGCGGCTCATCGCGCAGTTGCGCAACGCGTATGAGATCCGCGATGTCGACCTGTGGTCCGGGCGCGGCCTCAATCCGGACGAGAGCCTGGCCACACGTGTGCTCTCGGTGCGCGTGCCGAACCAGTGGACCCCGGCCGTGGCGACGGCGTCCCACGCGCCGACGGCGCAGGTGTTCCTCGGCTTCTCCCGCTTTCCCGCCGCCAGTTCCGTGATGGGTGAGGATGGCACGATGGTCCGCTGGAGCGACCTGCGCTTCATCCAGGGTTCGCTCGACGATCCCCGGCAGTTCCGCCGCGGCCTCTTCGGCGCCACCGTGCTGCTCGGCTCCGACGGCACGGTGGAGGAAGACCGGCTCGGACCGTAACGTTGCGAGGACTTCTCAGTTCCCGCGTCCTCTGTTATCGTCCCGCCCATGTTGCGTCGCTCCCTGAAGCCGCATGCCGCCGCGGTCCTCTTTGCCGCCATCGCGCTCGTGCCTGCACCTGCCTCCATGCAGCAGAAGGGCGGCGAGGACGAGACCGGCCCCTACGATGTCGTCGAGAACTGGCCCCAACAGTGGGCGAAGCCGGGCTATATCTGGGGTTCCCAGCCCGGCGTCTTTGCCGAGTCGCCGGATCGGATCTTCATCGCCGCGCGCGGCGAGCTGAAGCTGCCCGAGACGCTGCCACGCGGCTTCACCAACGAGTGGGGTTCACTCGGCGAGCGCGCCACCACGCCCAAGGCCGAGATGCGGAACTGCATCCTCATCGTCGACCGGCAAGGACGGCTGGTCGAGTCGTGGACCCAGTGGGACAAGCTCTTCATCGTGGCCGCCGGCACCGGGGGCGGCCCGCACAAGATCAAGATCAGCCCGTACGACCCGCAGCGGCACGTATGGGTCGTCAACGACTCGCGCCACGTCATCTACAAGTTCACCAACGACGGCACGCAGCTCGTGCAGACGCTCGGTGAGACCGACGTCGCTGGAGACGATGCGACGCACTTCGGGCTGCCGCAGGACATCACCTTCCTTCCGGACGGGTCGATGCTCGTCGCCGACGGCCTCCGCAACAGCCGCGTGGTGAAACTGGACAAGAACGGACAGTTCGTGATGCAGTGGGGTACGAAGGGGAACGGCCCCGGGCAGTTCAGCGGTCTGCACGGCATCGATGCCGACCGCAACGGCCGTGTCTACGTGGCCGACCGCGGCAACCAGCGCATCCAGGTGTTCGATGCCAACGGCACGCATCAGGACACGTGGCCGAACATGCGGTTTCCCAACCACGTGGTCGCGGCGCCGGACGGCTCGGTCTGGGTGGCCGACGGGACCAACGCGCGCCTGCTGCAGTACGACGCCAAGGGCAAGCTCCTCTCCTACTGGGGCACCTACGGCGTCTATCCGGGTGCGCTGTGGGAACTGCACCAGTTCTCGGTAGACACTGAGGGCAACCTGTACACGGCCGACAGCTTCGGGGGACGCACGCAGAAGTACCGGCCGAAGGCTGGCGCCGAGCGGTCCAGGCTCGTACCCGCCACCACGGCACTTCCCGCTCGCACCAACTGAGGCAGTCGCCGTCCATGAGCCAGCACGAGTACGCCTTCGAGATGGCGGCCTCCTCGGTCCGCTTCGGCGCCGGGGTCACGGCCGAAGTCGGACAGGACCTGAAGGATCTCGGCGTCACGCACGCCCTGGTCGTCACCGACCCCAACCTCACCGCCCGCATGCCGGTCCAGCGCGTGCTCGACGCACTCGAAGCTGCCGGTGTCCGCGCCACGGTGTACGACCGCGTGCGGGTCGAACCGACGGATCTCTCGTTCAAGGACGCCATCGCCTTCGCAAACGCGCATCCGACCGACGGCATCGTCGCCGTGGGCGGCGGGTCGGCGATCGACACTGCGAAGGCGGTCAACCTCTACACGACCTATCCGCCGGCCGACTTCCTGGACTACGTGAACGCGCCGATCGGACGGGCGGTACCGGTGCCAGGTCCGCTCAAGCCACTCATTGCGATTCCCACGACGGCCGGCACGGGCAGTGAAACGACCGGCGTCAGCATCTTCGACCTGACGGAGATGCACGCGAAGACCGGCATCGCGAGCCGACGCCTCAAGCCCACGCTGGGCCTGCTCGACCCCGAGAACACGCGCAGCATGCCGCCACAGGTGGCGGCCTCCACCGGGCTCGACATCCTCAGCCACGCCATCGAGTCGTTCACGGCGGTCCCCTACTCGGCCCGTCCGCGCCCCGACCGTCCGGTGCTGCGTCCGGCCTACCAGGGGTCGAACCCGATCAGCGACATCTGGGCGCTCGAGGCGCTGCGGATCGTGAATCGCTACCTCGTGCGCGCGTTCGACGACGCAGACGATGATGAGGCGCGGGCGCAGATGATTCTGGCCGCGTCGTATGCCGGCGTGGGATTCGGCAACGCGGGCGTTCACCTGCCGCACGGGATGTCCTACCCGGTCTCGGGGAACGTGCGCGGCTACAGGGCACCCGGCTATCCCGATGACCATGCAATGGTGCCCCACGGCATGTCGGTGATTCTCAATGCGCCGGCCGTCTTCAGGTTCACGGCGCCGGCCAACCCGGAGCGGCACCTCCAGGCCGCTGAGGCGCTCGGTGCACAGGTGAACGGTGTGTCCCATGCGGACGCCGGGTCCGTGCTCGCCGACCGCATCACCTGGTTCATGCAGCGGCTCGGCGTGCCGAACGGCCTCGAGGCCATCGGCTACTCCAGCAGCGACATTCCCGCGCTCGTGGACGGCACGCTGCCGCAGCACCGCGTGACCAAGCTGTCGCCGCGGCCGGCGGGACCGGACGAACTCGCCGCGCTGTTCGAAGACGCCCTCACCGCCTGGTGATGCCGTACCTCGGCGCGCACATGTCCGTCGCGGGCGGACTGCCGCGCGCGGTGGCGCGTGCGGTCGTGCATGGGTGCGAGGCCCTGCAGATCTTCGCGAAGAATGCGAGCCAATGGCGCGGCCGTCCCCTGCCCGCCGACGAGATCGCGGCGTTCCGCACGGCGGTGCACGAGGCGGGACTGCGCGCGGTCGTGTCGCACGCGAGCTACCTGATCAACCTGGCCACGACAGACGCCCTGCTCCGCGACCGGTCGCGCGAGGCCATGGCCGATGAACTCGACAGGGCGGAGGCGCTCGGTCTGCTCGGCGTCGTCCTGCATCCCGGGTGCTACACCTCGGGCAGCGCCGCCACCGGCCTCAAGCAGGTGGCAGGCAGCCTGCGCGACCTGCTGGACGAGCGGCGATCGGGCCAGACGCTGGTGCTGCTGGAGTGCACGGCCGGCCAGGGTTCGTCGCTCGGTGCGAACTTCGAGGAACTGGCGGAGATCATCCATCACATGGACGGGGATCCTCGCGTTGCCGTGTGCCTCGACACCTGCCACCTGCTGGCTGCCGGGTACGACATCGTCTCGGAGGACGGCTACGCACGTACGTTCTCGGCGTTCGGCCGCACGGTCGGGTTCGCACGGTTGAAGGCGTTCCACCTGAACGACTCAAAGAAACCGCTCGGGAGCCGCGTGGACCGGCATGACCACATCGGGCAGGGCCACCTCGGGCTCGAGCCGTTCCGTCGGCTGGTGAACGACCCACGGTTTGCGGCGCTCCCGATGCTGCTCGAGACGCCGAAGGCGGAGGGGAAGGCGACCGGTCCCATCACCGTGGATCCGCTGGATGCCAGGAACCTGGACACATTGCGGGGGATGATGAGTCCGGGAGGGACCGGCAAGCCGGGAGGGCCTGGCACAGGGCGACCCGCACATGCCCGACCGCGACGCCGCGACGCTGGCGTCAGGGATGAGCCGGCATGAGGTCCGGCTCCCCGAACACATCGGCCTCGAAGCGGTAGAGCGTGGCGCCGCCACCCGGCCAGGCGTCGGCCGGCAGCCCCGCCTTCTGGCACGTGTGCGCCACGAAGGTCTGGGCGTCCCATCCCCATTCGGGCGCCACCTGCGGCAGCAGCAGGCCGCGACGTGCCCCACGTTCCACGAGGAGGCCGTGACGGCCGATCACGACATCCGAGGCGGCGTGCACCGCCTCGAAACCGTGCAGCACGGAGATCTCGATGCGCACGCCCGACAGTTCGCGGGGCGACAGCGGCGCAAAGCGCGGGTCGCTGCTGGCCGCCGACACCGCACACGAGGCCACGACATCGGCGACGCGCTGGTCGGCCTCCAGGTGACCGATACAGCCGCGGAGTTCGCCCCCGGCGCGCAGCGTCACGAACGCCCCCGCATGCACATCCAGCGAGGCGGAGCCGGTCGTCGACGGGCGGCCGGCCAGGCCGAGCCAGGCTTCAATCGCGCCACGCGCAATCGCCAGAAGCTGCTGCTGGTCGGCCGGCGCGATCATGCCGCGATCCCGAACGCGGCGGCGAGGTATCCCACGACGGACGACTTGTCCCCGGATACATCTCCCGAGTCGGCATAATTGAGAACCACGGCATCGCGGGCGCCGAGTGCCTGCGCCGCTCGCATGACGGCCACCATCGGGCCTCCACCGCAGGCGTGCCGGTCGTTCTCCTCGAGCAGGACCTGCAGTCCCTCGGGATCGAACCGCTCGACCGCCTCCACCACCTGCATGTCCAGTGCGTGCGCCCGCTCGGCCTGCTCGAAGTGCGAGAGATCGGAGCTCGCCACCAGCAGCGTGGTGTCGCCGGTCGTGGCACCCGCCAGGGCCCGGCCAAGTTCGGTGACCACCGCTCGCGTCTGCCAGCCCATCACCAGCGGGACGATCGACGCGTGCGGAAGCAGGCGGCGCAGGAACGGCAGCTGCATCTCGAGCGAGTGCTCCCGCACGTGCGCCGCGGGATGTTCGTGGACGAGCGGGCAGGCGTCGACCAGCCGCGACGCATACGCATCGTCCACCGGGGCCACGCCCAGTGGCGAGTCGAAGCCGCCGCGCCGGTAGATGGCCACGCCGTCGAAGCCGACGAAGTGTGAGGGACCGACGAGCACCACCGTGTCGATGTTGCGCCCCTCGAGCTGGCGATAGGCGTGCGCGGCCACGGGGCCCGAGTACATCAGGCCCGCATGCGGGGCGATCAGCGCCGTCAGGGCGGTGAGACGTGGCGCATCGGCGGCCCGGGCGAGGTGTGCGTCCACGGCGGACGCCAGGGCCGCCGCCGATCCCGGATACCACGTGCCTGAGACGGCAGGCGGACGTATGGGATGCATTGGAGCGGCTCTCCTTGGGGAAATGCTAGCATTTGGCATGCCCGCGACGTTCTCGAAGGCCCAAATCGAGGCCATAGCCGCCCTGGCGCACCTGCGGCTCGACGACTCGGAGATCGAGCTGTACGCCAGGCAGCTTGGCGACATCCTCGAATACGCCAACCAGGTGCAGAGCATCGACACCACCGGCGTACCGCCCACCGCGAGTGTGGTCACAAGGCACGAGGCCGACCGCGCCGATGTGGTGCACGAGTCGCTGGATCGGCCGGCTGCGCTGGCCAACGCGCCGGACGCGAACCTCGAGGCCGGCCTCTTCAGGGTTCCGCGGGTCATCGGATGAGTCAGTTCGCTACGCTACGAGATATTCGCGACGCCGTTCGCAGCGGCGCACGGTCGGCTGTCGAGGTGTGCCAGGAGGCGCTCGCGCGGATCGAGGCCCACAACGGCGCCCTGAACGCCTTCAACACGGTCACGCCGGAGCAGGCCCTGGCCCAGGCAGCCGCCGTGGACAGCCATCCCGACCGGGCCTCGCTGCCACTGGCCGGCGTGCCGGTGGCGCTGAAGGACAACCTCTGTACGCGGGGCGTCCGCACCACCGCCTCGTCGAAGATCCTCGAGCACTTTGTCCCGCCGTACGACGCGACCACCGTGGCCCGGCTGGCCGCGGCCGGCGCCGTGGTCGTCGGCAAGACGAACTGCGACGAGTTCGCGATGGGCTCGTCGAACGAGAACTCGGCGTTCGGCGTGGCGCGGAACCCATGGGCGACCGATCGCATTCCCGGCGGATCGAGCGGCGGCTCGGCGGTGGCGGTGGCGGCCGGCATGGCGCCCCTGTCGCTCGGTTCGGATACCGGTGGCTCGATCCGGCAGCCGGCGGCGCTGTGCAGCCTGGTGGGCCTGAAGCCCACCTACGGCCGGGTCTCGCGTTATGGCCTGCTGGCGTTCGCCTCGTCACTCGACCAGATCGGCCCCTTCACCAGGACGGTCGAGGATGCCGCCATTGCGCTGAACGTGCTGGCGGGCCACGACCCGGCTGATGCCACCAGCGCACCCGAGCCCGTGGTCGACTACACCACAGCGCTGACCGGCGATGCGACCGGGCTCCGGATCGGGGTCCCTCGCGCACTTGTCAACGACGGCGTCGACGCCGAGGTCGCCAGTGCCTTCCTGGAGGCGCTCGATGCCTACCGCGCGGCGGGCGCCACGCTGGTGGACATCGACCTGCCCTACGCGTCGGCGGCGATCCCGGTGTACTACCTCGTGGCTACGGCCGAAGCCAGCTCCAACCTCGCGCGCTACGACGGCGTGCGCTACGGCTTCCGTGCGAAGGCCGAAGGAGGCCCAGGCGCCCAGGACGACCTGCGGACGATGTACGGCCGTTCGCGGGAACTGGGCTTCGGGACCGAAGTGAAGCGTCGCATCATGCTCGGCACCTACGTGCTCAGCGCCGGCTACTACGACGCGTACTACCTCAAGGCGCAGCAGGTCCGCACCCTCATCCGCCGCGACTACGAGCACGCCTTCGAGCGGGTGGACGTGGTGGCCATGCCCACGAGCCCGACCCCGGCCTTCCGCATTGGCGAGCGGGTCTCCGATCCCCTGCAGATGTACCTGGCGGACATCTTCACGGTCAGCGCCAACCTTGCCGGACTGCCCGCAGTCAGCATCCCCTGCGGATTCACCTCCGGCTCGCTCCCGATCGGCCTCCAGCTGACCGGCCGGATGTTCGACGAGTCCACCCTTCTCTCGGCGGCGCACGCGTACGAACGGCAGACCGCATGGTGGACCCGAACCCCGGCCCTGTAGTCCCGGACTGGGCGGCGCTGCCCGACGAGCAGCTGCTCGACGTGCGGATGTGCGACCTCGACCTCAGGATCGAGGGGACCGACCTGCAGGTGCGGATCGACCGTGTGGACGAGGAACTGCGTGGGCGGGGCCTCGTGACGCCGCACTACTGGGTGTCCGAGGAGTGGTTCAGCCCTGACGGGGTACCCGGCGTGGCGGTGCCGTTCTATCTCCTCCACCCCCGGCTGTCGCGCCTGGAACTTTCGCAGATGCTCGAGGTGGAGGGGGGCGACGAGGCAACCTGCCTCAAGATCCTCAGGCACGAGGCGGGTCACGCGATCGACAACGCCTACCGCCTGCGGCGGCGCCGCGCCAGGCGCGCCATCTTCGGCCTGCCGTCCACGCCCTATCCCGAGTACTACACCCCGAAGCCCTACTCGAAGAGCTTCGTCCAGCATCTCGACCACTGGTACGCGCAGAGCCATCCCGACGAGGACTTCGCCGAGACCTTCGCCACCTGGCTCGACCCGGCGGCCGACTGGCAGCTCCGCTACGTCGCCTGGCCCGCGGCGCGGAAACTGGAATACATGGACCGACTGATGCGCAGCCTGGCGCACACGCCACCGCCGGTCGCCGACCGGCGCGAGGTGGAGCCCCTCCGCGAGATCAGCAAGACCCTGCGCGAGCACTACCAGGCCAAGCGGGAGCACTACGGGCTCGACTCGCCCGACTTCTACGACTCGGACCTGCTGAACCTCTTCTCCGACGACCCGCGATACGCGCAGAACCTGTCGGCGGCGCGCTTCGTCAGCCGCATCCGGCGCGACGTGCGCAGCACCGTCGCCTCGTTCACCGACAGCTACCAGTACACAATCGACCGGCTCATCGACAAGATCCTCCGCAGGTGCCGCGAGCTGAACCTCCGGCTCACGGAGGATGAACAGGCGACCCGGGTGGACTTCATGGTGTTCCTGACCGTCCAGACGATGAACTACCTGCACAGCGGCCGGCATCGGGTGGCGCTGTGACGAAGCTGCGGGTCCTCGTGCTGGTGCACGCCCACCTGGTGCCCCCGGATCCGGTTCCTGCGGACGTGGACCCGGTCGCTGCGGAGTGGCGCACCGAGCACGATGTCATCTCGACACTGCGTACGCTCGGCCACGATGTCCGGGCACTGGGCGTGCACGACGACCTGGGCGACATCCGGCGCGTGGTCGACGAGTGGAAGCCGCACATCGCGTTCAACCTGCTCGAGGCGTTCGGCGGGGTCAACATCTTCGACCAGAACGTCGTCTCGTTCCTCGAGCTGCTCAAGCTGCCCTACACCGGGTGCAACCCGCGGGGGCTGCTGCTGGCCCGCGACAAGTCGCTTTCGAAGAAGCTGCTCTCCTATCACCGCATCCCGGTGCCCGAGTCGGAGGTTTTCCGGATCGGGCGGCCGGTCCGGCGCCCGAAGCGCCTCGCGTTCCCGCTCATCGTGAAGTCGCTCACGCAGGAGGCGTCGATCGGCATCTCGCAGGCATCGGTGGTCGACTCCGACCAGAGGCTGGTGGAGCGGGTCGCCTTCATCCACGAGAGCATCGGGACCGCCGCGCTCGTCGAGCAGTACATCGAGGGACGCGAGCTGTACGTGGGCGTCCTGGGCAACCAGAAGCTGCAGGCCCTGCCGGTCTGGGAACTGTTCTTCACGAACATGCCGCCCGATGCCAAGCGGACCGCAACCGGACGCGTGAAGTGGAGTGTCGCCTACCAGAAGAAATACGGCATCGACAGCGGCGCGGCGCGCGACCTGCCCCCGGCCACCTCGGACCTGATTCAGCACCTGTGCAAGCGGACGTTCCGCGCCCTGGAGCTGAGTGGACACGCGCGCATCGACCTTCGGCTCGACGCCGAGGGGCGCGCGTGGGTCATCGAAGCCAACCCCAATCCACAGATTGCCAAGGGTGAGGACTTCGCCGCCTCGGCCGAGGCGGCCGGCATCAGCTACGAAGCGCTGCTCCAGCGCATCGTGAACCTGGGCCTGCGCTGGCACCCCGAAGCACAGGCCTAGCCGGTCAGCCCGCGGGAGCGGCGTCGCCCCGGATCATCCGCCGCTCGCGGCGATGCCTCAGACGGGTGAGAGCCGCGTGGCTCCCCGCATCACCATCCAGGCCAGGGCGGCCAGCAGCAGCACCGGCAGGAAGAGCACACCAACCGCGAGTCCGCCGGCCAGCAGGCCGACAAGCCCGAGCACGAGGCCCACCGGGATCAGCACGAGGCCGACCACGAGCCGGAGCGCGGTCTTCAGGAGGACGAACGGGACCCAGAGCAGGAGGGCAATCGGCAGGAGCAGGAGGGCGAACGGGATCGCCAGGATGCCGGCGATGAGAAGGAAGAGCAGCCGAAACGGCAGCGTGATGAGCCAGAACATCGCAACTCCTTGGGGGCCAGGGTGAGGCCGCACCAGAGGGGACGTTGGTCGTCCGGCTGGGGTTCCGTGCAGGGCATGCGGTGCGTCCCCGGCCCGACAGGGCCGGGGGAGCGACCGCTGAGGCGCGCCTATTCGGATTCGGCGGGCTCGTCCATCTTGCCCACGCCCTTCCACGTTGGAATCGTGTACTGCACGAGGCAGCGCCTGACTTCCTCCATGGCCTGGCGTTCGGGCTTGCGGGGCGCCGGCGTGCCAGGCTCGACGTCGTATCGGAGCCGCGCGCCGCGGCGCAGCTGCTTCGCCCGCATGGCGGCGACGTCCACGTAGAGGAATCGGCTCGTGATCGGTTCAGCCGGTTCCAGCGGGGCGACCGGCTCCTCTGGCGCGTCAGCCGTGTCGCTCGGAATGGTCTCTGCGATGTAGTCGGGTGCGTCTTCCATAGACGGGAACTAAGCCTAGCACGGCCCCTCGTGGAGTCGAAAGGGCCGGAAGCCGGCACCACGCCGGCTCCCGCCTCCACAACGACCAATTACGACACGACCCGCCGGGCCGCTTACGCGGCCACGTCGACCTTGATCTGGCGCGGCTTGGCCTCGTCGCGCATCGGCAGCTTCACCGTCAGCACGCCGTGCTTGTACTCGGCCGCCACCCGCGACGGGTCGACGGCCGGCGGCAGCGAGAAGCTGCGGCTGAAGGTGCCGTACCGACGCTCGATGCGGTGGAACTGCTCCTCTTTCACCTCCGCAGACAGCTTCTTCTCACCCTTGATGGTGAGCGTGCCGTTGTCGACGGTGACATCGATGTCCTCGCGCGTCATGTCCGGCAGTTCGGCCTTCAGCACGAGCTCGTGTTCACCGTTCTGGTAGATGTCCACCGGCGGCATCCAGGCGCCGGACGACAGCAGACCTTCGTCACTGCGCCCGTAGGCGTCGGAGAACGCGCGGTTCAGGCGGTCCTGCAGCTGTGCAAACTCCCGGAACGGATCGGTCCAACGAACGATGGCCATGGTTCTCCTCTCTTTCACTTCGTCTCCGCGTATTCCGCGTCGACCACTTCAGCGTCCTTGATGTTCGGGTCGGAACCACCCGCGCCGGACGGTCCGTTCGGACCCGCCTGGGCGGATGCGTAGAGCAACTGCGCGATGGCATGCGTGGCGCGCTGCAGGTCCTCGGTCGCCCGCGTGATAGCGGCCAGGTCGTCGCCCTGGCTGGCCGCCTTCGCCGCGGCGATGGCGGCGTCGACCTTCGAGAGCTCACCAACGGGCAGCGTCTCGCGGTGCTCGCTCACGGTCTTCTCGGCCTGGTAGGCCAGCTGGTCGCACTGGTTCCGGGCGTCGATGACCTCGCGCCGCTGCTTGTCCTCGGCCTCGTGGGCGGCCGCATCCTTCACCATGCGCTCCACCTCGTCCTGCGACAGGCCGCTCGAGCCGCTGATGGTGATCTTCTGCTCCTTGCCGGTCGCCTTGTCGGTGGCGGTCACGTTGACGATGCCGTTGGCGTCGATGTCGAAGGCGACCTCGACCTGTGGCACGCCGCGCGGCGCCGGCGGCAGGCCCACCAGGTGGAACCTGCCGAGGGTGCGATTGTCGCGCGCCATGGGACGCTCGCCCTGCAGCACGTGCACCTCCACGCTCGTCTGGCTGTCGGTCGCCGTGGAGAACACCTCGCTCTTCCGTGTCGGAATCGTGGTATTCCGCGGAATGAGCGTCGTCATCACCCCGCCAAGCGTCTCGATACCGAGCGAGAGCGGGGTGACATCGAGCAGCAGGACATCCTTCACGTCGCCGGCGAGCACACCGCCCTGGATGGCCGCACCGACCGCGACGACTTCATCCGGGTTGACCCCCTTGTGGGGTTCCTTCCCGAAGAACTCGCGGACCAGCTGCTGCACCTTGGGGATGCGCGTGGAGCCGCCAACCAGCACCACTTCGTCGATCGCACGGGGGTCGAGCCCGGCATCGGCGAGCGCCTGCTTCACCGGCAGCATCGAGCGCTGGAGCAGGTCATCGACCAGCTGCTCGAACTTCGCCCGCGTGAGCTTCATCTGCAGGTGCTTGGGACCGGTGGCGTCCGCCGAGATGAACGGCAGGTTGATCTCGGTCTCGAGCGCCGTGGAGAGTTCGATCTTGGCCTTCTCCGCACCCTCCTTCAGGCGCTGCAGGGCCATGCGGTCCTTCGAGAGATCGATCCCCTCGGCCTTCCGGAACTCCGCCGCGAGCCACTCGATGATCCGGTCGTCGAGATCGTCGCCGCCGAGGTGCGTGTCGCCGTTGGTCGACTTCACCTCCACCACCCCTTCGCCCACCTCGAGCACGGAGATGTCGAAGGTGCCGCCGCCGAAGTCGTAGACCGCGATCGTCTCGTCCTTCTTCTTGTCGAGCCCGTAGGCCAGGGCCGCGGCGGTCGGCTCGTTGATGATCCGCAGCACGTTGAGGCCGGCGATCTGGCCCGCATCCTTGGTGGCCTGCCGCTGCGCGTCGTTGAAGTAGGCCGGCACGGTAATCACCGCGTCGGTCACTTTCTCGCCGAGGTAGTCCTCGGCCGCCTGCTTCAGCTTGCCGAGCACCATGGCCGAGATCTCGGGCGGCGACATCTTCCGGGTACGCGCCTCGATCCAGGCGTCGCCATTCTGCGCGCGAACCACCGAGTACGGCACCCGGCGGGTTTCGCTGCCCACCTCGTCGAACTTCCGGCCCATGAAGCGCTTCACCGAGAAGATCGTGTTCTCCGGGTTGGTGACCGCCTGCCGCTTGGCAACCTGCCCGACCAGCCGCTCCCCATCCTTCGTGATGCCCACGACCGACGGCGTGATGCGCGCGCCTTCCTGGTTCACCACCACCGTCGGCTGTCCACCCTCCATAACCGAGACGACAGAGTTCGTGGTGCCGAGGTCGATACCGATGACTTTGCCTGCCATGTGTTCAATCTCCCTTTCGAGACGAATCCAGTGTAAAACCAAGATGAGTGCCTGTCAAGCACTTTATATGAGCCGTATACGCTCATATTCAATTACGCTCGCGCATCGAGGTCATGGATGAGTCGTCAACCACCTCTCTGCCAGTCACAACGCTGCTGGAAATGGCCCCTGACGTGACGGCGCTGCTCGGCTGTCCGAGGGGTGTGCGAAAATCCGGGGCATGCAGTCACGGTTTCAGGCCGTCGTGGTTCCTGCCGAACCGAGCGAGTTCCGCGACGAGATCCGGCGCATGTTCCAGGAACTCGACCGGACAGCCGGTGATGAGGCCCTCACCGGTGAGTGCGTCCCTCCGCTCGATGTCCTCGAGACAGACGAGGCGATCGAGATCGCCATGGACCTGCCCGGCGTGCTCCCGACGGCGGTCCGCATCGCCGCAAAGGGCCAGACGATCCTGATCGCAGGGCTCAAGTCCCCCCGCCGCACCCGCCCCGAGTCGAGCTTCCACCTGGTGGAGCGAGGCTACGGTCGCTTCGCGCGGGCCATTCGCCTCGCCGCCGCCTGCGACACCAGCCGCGCTACGGCACGCCTGAACAACGGCGAACTCCGCGTGTCCATCCCGAGGGTCGCCGAACGTCGTGGGCGCGCCATCCGCATTTCCCTGGGCGAGTCCCCTTCCGCGTGACCAGGCTCCTCTTCATCGGCGATATCGTCGGCAAGCCAGGGCGTGAACTGGTCCGACGGGGCGTGGCTGCCCTGCGCGACTACCACCAGATCGATCTCGTCATCGCGAATGCCGAGAACGCCGCCGCCGGCTTCGGCATCACCCGCGAACTGGGCGAGCAGATCCTCGATGCCGGGGTCGACGTGATGACCTCGGGGAACCACATCTGGGACAAGAAGGAAGCGATCGACTACATCGGCATCGAGTCGCGCCTGATCCGCCCGCTCAACTTCCCGGCAGGCGTGCCCGGCAACGGCAGCTACATCGCCCGCACGGCCGCCGGGGTGAGCGTCGGGGTGGTGAATGCCATGGGCCGGGTGTTCATGCTCAACATCGACGACCCCTTCGCCGGCGTCCTGCGCGAGGTCGAGAAGGTCAGGCAGCGCGCACGCATCGTCTTCGTGGACTTCCACGCCGAGGCCACCTCGGAGAAGATCGCGATGGGGTGGCACCTCGATGGGCGGGTCACCGCGGTGGTGGGCACCCATACACACGTGCAGACCGCCGATGAGCGGATCCTCCCGCGCGGAACGGCCTACCTCACCGACGTCGGCATGACCGGCCCGCACGACTCGATCATCGGTGTCGAGGTGCAGCCGGCCCTGAGCCGCTTCCTGACGGGCATGCCCTCACGCTTCGAGACCGCGACGGGCAACCCGCGCCTGAACGGCGTCATCATCGAAGCCGATGACGACACCGGCCTGGCCGTCGACATCGAGCGGATCAGCTACAGCCTGAACGAACTCGAGGACCTGGCCCGCGGCGCCGCGCCCGACGCCACCGCCTGATCACCTCGTGACACCCATGCCAGGCCGAGGGGGACTGCCGTTCGACGAACCCGAGCCCGCGCCAGACACGCGGAACGGGTCGCCGTCCGCCTCGCCCACCCCGACACAGCCGGATCTGCGCAGCAGGCTGCGCGACATCGCGCGCCGTGCCCAGCTGACTGGTGAGCCCGGCCAGACCCGAGCCGCGGCCGCCGGCGAGGACGCCCGCCCGGACCAGAGCGCCCCTGTCCGGCGGCAGGTCCTCAGCGTGTCCGACCTCACCTCCGCCATCCGCGACCTGCTCGAGGGTGAGTTCTTCAACGTGTGGGTGGAAGGGGAACTCTCGAACGCCAAGGTCTGGAACAACGGGCACCTGTACTTCACGCTCAAGGACGACCGGGCGGCCCTCAAGGGCATCATGTTCCGCACCCAGCTGCGGTACCTGCGCTTCAAGCCGACCGATGGCCTTCGCGTCATCGCCCGTGGACGCATCTCGGTCTACGACCCGAAGGGCGAGTACCAGATCACGTGCGAGCACATGGAGCCCAAGGGACTGGGCCAGCTGCAGCTCGCGTTCGAGCAGCTGAAGAAGCGCCTGCAGGCGGAAGGGCTCTTCGACGAAGCCCGCAAGCGTCCGCTGCCTGCACTCCCGCGCACGATCGGCATCGTCACGTCGCTCGATGGCGCCGCCGTCCGCGACATGCTGAAGGTGCTCGCCCGCCGCTATCGCAACGCCCACATCGTCATACGCTCGACACGCGTGCAGGGGGATGGCGCCTCGGCCGACGTGGCGGAGGCCATCCGGGCCATCCAGACAGTGCCGGGCGTGGACGTGATCATCGTCGGGCGGGGTGGCGGATCCATCGAGGACCTGTGGGCCTTCAACGAGGAACCGGTCGCCAGGGCGATCGCCGCCTGCCAGGTCCCGGTGATTTCGGCGGTCGGCCACGAGAGCGACGTCACCATTGCCGACCTCGTCGCGGACAGGCGTGCGCCCACGCCGTCAGCCGCCGCCGAGATCGTGGTGGCATCACGGGACGAGTTCTGCCATCGCATCGACCGCATGCACGATCGTCTGGATGCGGCGATGCGCGGGCGCGTCCAGGCACTGAGCCGCCGGGTGCACATGCTCAGCGGCCGCTCGGCCCTGGCCGGCTTCCCCACCAGGCTCGCGCTACGCGGCCGAGACGTCACGGAGCTGGCTCACCGACTCGATCAGCAACTCAGGGTGCGGCTGTCGGCGCGTGGGCGCACCCTCGTGGCCCTGGAGCGGCGCCTCGAGAATGTCGATATCGGGCGCCGGCTGGAAGGTATTCGTACACGGCTGGCGACGGCCGACGCACGGCTCGCGGCAGGCATCCTGCGTCGGCGTACCGCGGCCGACGCACGGCTGCGCGACCGGGTCGCTCGCCTCGACGCCTTGAGCCCGCTGGCCGTGCTCGGTCGCGGGTACGCCGTGGCCTGGAATGCCGGGCGCACCCGTGCGCTGCGTCGCGCGGCCGACGTGGTGGTTGGCGATCGCATCCACGTCCGGCTCGCGGCCGGTGAGCTGGAGTGCGACGTCAGGAAGACGGAATCATCCGATGAGTGACACGTCAATCAAGGATTTCGAAACCGCCCTCGCCGAGCTCGATGCACTGGTGCGGAAACTGGAGGAGGGCGACCTGGCGCTCGAGCAGTCGCTCGCCCTCTACGAGCGCGGCGTGCAGCTTTCCCGCTTCTGCCACGCCCGCCTCGAGGAGGCCGAGCGTCGCATCGAGGTCCTGACCGAGCGCGGCGACCTCCGGCCGGCCCCCGCCACCCTGAACGGGACCGACGACGAGCGATGAACACGGTGCGTTCGTCGACGCTCGCCACCTTCCTGGTGGACACCCGGGCGCACGTGGAGTCGGCGCTCGACCGCTACCTGCCGACACCGCCGGCGTGCCCCCCGCTGCTCTCCGCGGCCATGCGCTACAGCCTGCTCGGCGGCGGCAAGCGTCTGCGTCCGGTACTGGTCATTGCCGCAGCCGATGCCGTATCGCGCCGAACCGGCGCCTCGGCGCTCGACCTGGCACTTCCCGCCGCCTGCGCCGTCGAGTTCATCCACACCTATTCGTTGATCCACGACGACCTGCCGGCGATGGACAACGACTGCCTGCGCCGCGGACGCCCGACGCTGCACACGGTCTACGGCGACGGCATCGCCATCCTCGCGGGGGACGCGCTGCAGGGAGAGGCCCTCGCGCTCATGGCGCGCGAACCGCGCACGGACGACCCCGCACTCACCGCACGAAAGGTGGCGGCCATCAACGTCGTGGCCACGGCGGCCGCCGCCACGGGCATGGTCGGCGGTCAGGTGGTGGACCTGCAGGCCGCCGGTCAGGTCCAGGGGCACGCGCTGGCCCTCACGCCGGACGACCTGCGGGCGATGCACCTGCGCAAGACCGGCGCCCTCATCAAGGCGTCGGCGATGGCTGGTGCCATCATGGCCGGTGGGTCGCCAGCCCAGGTGCAGGCGATCGAGCGCTGGGCGTCCGACATCGGCCTGGCCTTCCAGATCGTGGACGACATCCTCGACGTCGAGGGCGACGCGGCCGCGCTGGGCAAGACGGCGGGCAAGGACGCCGCTGGGGACAAGCCCACCTACACCTCGCTCTTCGGGCTCGAGCAGGCCCGTGTCATGGCCGGCGAGTGTGCCACGCGCGCGCATGCCGTACTCGTGGACGCCGACCTCACCGACAGCTGGCTGGATGCGATCGCCGACTGGGTGATCTCGCGCCGGAACTGACGACGCGCCCTCCTGCGCCATGGCCATTCCCAGGAAACGGCTGGATCTGCTCCTCGTCGAGCGTGGGCTCGTGGCCTCGCGGGAACGGGCGCGCGCTGTCATCCTCGCCGGGCAGGTGCGGGTCGAGGGTCAGGTCGTGTCCAAGGCCGGCACCGCCGTGCCGGAAGCCGCGGCGATCGACCTGGCGGTACCCGATCATCCGTACGTCGGACGTGGCGGGCTGAAGCTCGCGCACGCCCTGGACGTGTTCGGCATCCCGGTCGAGGGACGACGAGGCCTGGACATCGGCGCGTCCACCGGCGGCTTCACCGACGTACTGCTCCAGCGCGGCGCGGCCGACGTGATCGCGCTCGACGTCGGGCACAACCAGCTCGATTGGAAGATCAGGAACGACCCGCGTGTCCTCGTGCGGGAAGGGGTCAACGCGCGAAGCCTCCGGCCGGCCGACGTCCCGCACCGGGTGGACATCGTCACCATCGACGTATCGTTCATCTCCCTCGGGTACATCCTCCCGGAAGTGCCGAAGGTGCTCGCCCCCGGGGCAGACGTCGTGGCGCTGGTGAAGCCGCAGTTCGAGGCGGGCCGCGACGACGTGGGCAAGGGGGGCATCGTGAGCGATCCCGCGGTGCACGAGGCGGTGGTCGCGAAGGTGACGGCCGAGGCAGAGGCCCTGGGCTTCGAGCGATGCGCGGTCACCCCCTCGCCGATCACGGGAGCCACGGGCAACCGGGAATTCCTCATGCACCTGCGTCGGCGCGAGGACAACGGACCGGCCGCCGCCGAACGCCTGCGCTAGGATACGGACACATGCCTTCGGTTCCGCTCCCGCCGGTGTCGCGTGTCGGCATCCTGGCCAAGTCCCATCTCCAGGCGGCCACGCCCCACTTGGTCGAACTCGGCGACTGGCTTGCGGCGCGGGGACGGCAGGCCGTGTACGAAACCGCCACGGCCGCCCTGATGCCGGAGCGGCCTGGCCGCGTCGTGCTCGATCGGCTGGCCCTGGCGGCCGATGTGGACATGGTCCTGGTCCTCGGCGGCGACGGCACCCTGATCGGCATGGCCGACTGCATTGCCGAGGCAGGCACCGGGATCCCGGTGCTCGGCGTCAACTTCGGCAGCCTGGGGTTCCTCACGGAAGTGACCCTGCCCGAGCTGTATCGCTCGCTCGAGTACGCGATCGACGGACGCGCGCACGTCGAGGAGCGCATGATGCTCCGCGCCGCCACGCAGCACGGCCCGGAGGTGCTCACGAGCTCGGTGGCGCTGAACGATGCGGTGATCACCAAGACCGCACGGTCGCGGATGATCGACCTCTCGATCTACGTAGGTGACGAGTTCGTCACGCGCGTGCGCGCGGACGGCCTGATCATCGCCACCCCCACCGGGTCGACCGCCTACAACCTGTCGGCCGGTGGCCCCATCGTGCAGCCCGACGTCGACGCGATGCTCATCACGCCCATCGCCCCGCACACGCTGACCAACAGGCCACTCGTGATTCCCGGCACATCCACGGTGCGCGTGCAGCCCACCATGGAGGGCCGCGACGAGATCGTGTTCACGCTGGATGGACAGATCACGTTCCCCGTGCAGTCTGGCGACGTCGTCACCGTCAGCCGTGCCCCGCGCCCCCTGCGCCTCATCCGCCCGACGACCCGCAGCTACTTCGAAGTGCTGCGCACGAAACTCAAGTGGGGTGAACGCTGAGGGCCGGGTCTGTCGCTTGCATCACCACCAGGCCATGCCTGGTGACGCCACACACCTCGGATTGCGCCCGGTGCGGCACCTCTTCCTCCAGCCGCAGCACGTCGCCCTCGATGCGGACGGCACCCACTGGGTGCCACTGGTCTACGGTGCCCCGCGATCGGACGGACGATGGGAGGCCTGGATCGAGTTCCGTCCGCTCGACGACAGGCCCCTGCGGGTGACCGACCGCGAAACCACCCAGTCGAACCGGGAGGCCGTCGAGTACTGGGCGACGGGGCTCGAGCCGGTCTACTTCGAAGGGGCCTTTGCCAGGGCAGCGGAACTACCGGCCTGACGTGCCGAGTTGCTCCCGGCGACGCTCGGCCTGCCGCCGCTCGCGGAAATACTGCACCTGGAACGTCTGGACGTTGCGATTGTGTTCGTTCAGCGTGCGCGCGAAGGCATGGGTGCCGTCGTTCCGGCTGACGAAGTAGAGGTAATCCGCGTCGGCCGGGCGTGCCGCCGCCTCGAGGGCCCCCTGACCGGGGGCGGCAATCGGACCGGGCGGAAGCCCGGGGTAGCGATAGGTGTTGTACGGCGAGTCGAAGGCCAGATCGTCGCGCCTGAGGTTTCCGTCGTAGCGACCGGCGCGCTGCAGCGCGTAGATGACCGTGGGGTCGCACTGGAGCCCCATACCGATCCGCAGCCGGTTGCTGTAGACGGCGGCCACCAGGGGGCGCTCGCTCACCGCCCCGGTCTCCTTCTCCACGATCGAGGCGAGCGTCACGAGCTGCCGGATCGAGAGGTCGCGTGCGGCTGCGGCGTCGCGCAGGTCCGGCCCGAGCACCTCCCTGAAGCGAGCGACCATGGCACGAACCAGCTGCGGCGCCTCGGCGTGGCGCGAGATGGCGTAGGTCTCCGGGAAGAGATAGCCCTCGAGATCCGATGCGTTCGGGTCCAGGTCGGACACGAGCGATACGTCCTGCGCGGCCGCAACGAAGGCGGACGCCGCCCCCAGGCCCTGCGACTCGAATACGGTGGCCATCTCGGTAATGGTCAGCCCCTCGCGGAACGTGACCGTCACGAGGTCGACCTCGCCGCGGGCGATCTTGCCGAGCACTTCGCGCGGCGTCATCGGCCGGTCGAAGCGATACTCGCCAGCCTTCAGGCGACGGGCATCCCCGCTGATCCAGAGCGCGAGTCGATAGGTGAGGTCATCGCGGACGATGCCGGCATCGACGAGCCTGCGACCGATGGCACGCGAGCCCTCCCCGGCCGGAATCTCCACCTCCTGCGCCCCGCCCTCGTAGGCGCGAAACGGCTCGTCCAGCCGCGAGTACAGCACGAACGACGCCGCACTTGCGGTGAGCGCCACGACGATGACGAGGAGCGCCAGCTTCTTAACCACGTTCCATCCGTGTCGGTCCTTCGTCCTGGCAACTCTGCCACAGCGTGGCGGCCGGTCGCCGGTCGCCCGTGCTGCAATCCGGACTCCCGGTCCCGATCACCGCACTTGCCGGTCGAGATAATCCTGCAGGATCACGGCGGCCGCAGCCGCATCGAGCTGGACCTTCCGCTTCTTCCAGTCCTTCTCGCGAAGCGCCAGCCGGCTCTCTGCCTCGCGGCTGCTCAGCCGCTCGTCTTCCCGCGACACGGGCACGGTCACCTGCCCCTGCAGGGCTGCGATGAAGCGCTCAGCCGCGACGGTCTGCTCGCTGGCGGTCCCGTCGAGCCTGCGGGGAACGCCAACGACGACGCCCCCAAGCCCATCGTCTTCCGCGACGAGGCGCCTGACCTCGGCGCTGACCTTCGCCACCACGTCTGCGTCGGAGACGGTCAGGGTTGTCAGCGGGCGGGCGAGGCAGCCGGACGGGTCGCTGATCGCCAGCCCCACCCGCCGCCGTCCCAGATCCACCCCGAGCATCCGCATCGCGATGCTATATTCGCACGGGGATGTCGGCCCGCTCACTCGCATTCAGCCTGGCGCTGCTCCTGCTGGCGGGGTCTGCCCCGCGGGCGCAGGACGATGGTCGCGACCGGGCGCAGGCGCTCGAGCGCCGGGCCGCCGAACGGCTGCGCGCGCTGCATGACGAAGCCGACCGCCTGACGCGCGAAGAGCGCAGCCTGTTGCGCGATCTGCGCCAACTCGAGGTGGACCGCGATATCCGCACCGCCGAACTCGAGCAGGCGCGGGTCGCGGTACGAACGGCCGCGCAGGAACTTGCCACCCTCGACGCGCAGGCCGAGAGCCTGGCCCAACGGGCCAGGGCAGCGCTTCCGGACCTGCAGGCCCGCATTGTCACCCTCTACAAGCTGGGCCGCGGCCAGTACGCGCGGCTGCTCCTCTCGGCGTCGGACCTGAGGCAGTTCGGTCAGGCCGTGCGGCTGGTATCGGCGCTGGCCGAGCAGGATCGGGTACGGCTGGCCGAGCACAAGGCGCGCCTGGTGGACCTGGAGGCAGCGCGCGCGGCGGCACGCGAGCGGCAGGCCCAGGTGCAGCAGGCGCAGGCCGCCCTGCAGAAGGCGCAGGCTGCCGCCGAGCAGGCGATTGCGGCCCGTACCGCGCTGGTCGAGGACATCGACTCGCAGCGCGACCTCAATGCGCGCTTCGCGGCCGAGCTGCTGGCCGCGCAGGAGCGGCTCCAGGCGTCGATGGACGGGCTGGCCTCGACCTCGCCGACCCTGCCGATTGCGCCGTTCAAGGGGGGGCTCGACTGGCCCGCGCCGGGAACCGTACGCCAGCGGTTCGGCGCGTCGACTGGCGGGAGGCCGCCGCTCCGTGGGATCGAGATCGCGGGTGCGGCCGGCACCCCGGTGCGGTCCGTGCACGAGGGCACCATCGCGTTTGCGGACGTCTTCAGCGGGTACGGACGCCTCGTCATCGTCGATCACGGCAACCAGACGTTCAGCCTCTACGGCAACCTCGACCAGGTGCTGGTCGAGAAGGGTGCTCACGTGGACCACGGCACTGCACTGGGCACGGGGGCGCCCTCGGACGACGGCACGGCCGTGGTGTACTTCGAACTGCGGATCGACGGTCGCGCGGTCGATCCCTTACAATGGCTCGCACAAAGGTAGCTATGTCAAACATCCGCCGCATCGTGCTCTGGATCTCCGCACCGGTGATTGCGTTCGCGGTTGTCGGCGGGTTCCTCGGACGCGTGAACGCCCGGGAAGAGACATTCCCCCACCTGCGCATCTTCCACGACGTGGTCACGCTCATCAGCGACCGCTACGTCGAGAAGACCGATCCCGACAAGGTCATGGGCGGTGCGATGCACGGGCTGGCCGACAGCCTCGACCCGGACAGTGCCTTCCTGACGGCCGAACTCGTCAAGCAGATGGAGTCGAGCGCGCCTGCGCCGACCGGCGACCTCGGCATCGACCTGACCCGGCAGTACTGGCTGCGCATCATCGCCACGCGCGATGGCTCGCCGGCCGCGAAGGCCGGGCTGCGCACCGGCGATTACGTCCGCCTGATTGGCGACACACCAACCCGCGAGATGTCGGTGTTCGAGGGGATGCGCCGCTTGCGCGGTGCCCCGGGCTCGAAGGTGACGCTGACGATCATCCGCGGCAACACGAACGATCCCCACGTCGTCGAACTGACGCGCGAGGCGGTGCCGACGACCGACGTGACGACCCGCATGGCGGCGCCCGGAATCGGGCTGCTGCGTGTGGCGGCCTTCACGTCGCGCACGGCAGCCCAGGCGAAGACGGCCGTGGCGGAGCTTGCCCGCACGGGCGCCACTTCACTCATCGTGGACGTCCGGCGTACGTCGGGCGGGGCGCACGAGGCCGGGATCGCCCTGGCGCGACTGTTCGTCGCGTCGGGCACGCTGGCCCGGCGCGCCACGCGTGAGGGTGAGCCCCGCAACATCGACGCGGCCACTGGCGACGGCAGCGTCGCGCTGCCGGTGACACTGCTCGCGGACAACGGCACGTCCGGCGCGGCGGAGGTCTTCGCGTCGGCACTGCTCGGGAACAAGCGCGCCGAGATCATCGGCGAGCACACGATCGGACGGGCCGGTGAGCAGAAGCTCGTGAAGCTGCCGGACGGGACCGGCCTCTGGATTACCGTGGCGAAGTTCCTGACGCCGGCTGGCGAGCCGCTGCACGGGAAGGGGCTCGCGCCCACCGTTGCGGTCGACACGCCGGACGTGGAGTTCGGACAGCCCGAACCCCAGGAGGATCCGATTCTCGACAAGGCGCTCGAACGCCTGTCCGTGAAGAAGGCCGCCTGAAAACTTTCCGCAACCGCGCTGGAACCCGTTGACGCCTCACTTCAGCGGTTGCTATACTGCCCTTTCGTCTAACGTCTTGATTTCAAAGCCGTAGGCGCGTAGCTCAGGGGTTAGAGCGCCTGCTTGACACGCAGGAGGTCGGTGGTTCGAATCCACCCGTGCCTACCATTCGACTCGCCCTGCGGCCGCGGGGCTCGCTCATGGCCAGCCATGACAGGTCGAATGTCCTGAGCGAGCGAAGCGAGTCGAAGGACTGAGAACTCGCTGAAGCACTCCCATGAGCCAGGTCAACGTCACGCTACCAGACGGGTCGAGTCGCGCCGTGCCTGCGGGAACGAGCGTGCGTGCCGTGGCCGAGGCCATTTCTCCCCGGCTCGCGAAGGCCGCCATTGCCGGCATGGTTGATGGTCGGCTGGTCGACCTGACCTTCCCGCTCCAGTCTGACGCCGCCGTCAGGATCGTCACGCAGGACAGCCCCGAGGCGCTCTACGTCTACCGCCACAGCACGGCGCACCTGCTGGCCGCCGCAGTGACGAACCTGTTTCCGGGTGTCCAGTGCGGCATCGGGCCGGCCATCGACGAGGGCTTCTTCTACGACTTCGTCGTGCCGCGTCCCTTCGTTCCCGAGGATCTCGAGGCCATCGAGGACAAGATGCGGGAACTGGCGAGCCAGGACCTGGTCTACGAACGTCAGATGTGGCCGCGCGAGGAGGCCAAGGCCTTCTTCGCCGGGCGTGGCGAACCGCTCAAGGTTCAGCTCATCGACGAGAAGACCGAAGGCCAGGCCGAGGTCTCCTGCTACACCATCAAGGACAAGGACACCTTCATCGACTTCTGCGTCGGCCCGCACGTGCCGACGACCGGACGGCTGAAGGCCTTCAAGCTGCTGCACACGTCGAACGCCTACTGGAAGGGTGATGCGCGCAACCAGCCGATGCAGCGCATCTACGGCACGGCGTTCTTCTCCGACAAGGAGCTGAAGGCCCACCTGACGCAGCTCGAGGAGGCCAAGAAGCGCGACCACCGCAAGGTGGGGCGTGAGCTCGGGCTGTTCATGTTTCACCAGTGGGCGCCAGGCGCGGCCTTCTGGCTCGACAAGGGGACGACCGTCTACAACATCCTCGCGAACTACATGCGCGAGGTGCTGTTCCCCGCCGGCTACCAGGAAGTCAAGACGCCCATCATCTTCAACAAGGCGCTCTGGGAAACCTCCGGACACTGGTCGCACTACCGCGAGAACATGTTCCTGGTGAACTCCTCGGACGACGAGGAGATGGCGCTGAAGGCGATGAACTGCCCGGGCCACATGCTGGTCTTCGGCAGCCAGATGCGCAGCTACAAGGACCTGCCGCTCCGTCTGCACGAGCAGACGCCGCTCCACCGCAACGAGGCCTCCGGGGTGCTCGGTGGGCTGACGCGCGTCCGCCAGTTCTCGCAGGACGATGCGCACTGCTTCGTGATGGAGTCGCAGATTGCCTCCGAGGTCGAGCAGCTGCTGCGCCTCGTGCAGCGGGTCTACGGCGACTTCGGCCTCGAGTACAAGGTCAAGCTGTCCACGCGCCCCGAGAAGTTCCTGGGGTCCGTCGATACCTGGGATCACGCCGAGGCCTCGCTCAGGTCTGCGCTCGAAGCGGCCGGCCAGCCCTACACGGTGAACGAGGGCGACGGCGCGTTCTACGGCCCCAAGCTCGACTTCGACGTGACCGATGCGATTGGCCGCACGTGGCAGTGCGCCACCATCCAGCTCGATTACCAGCTGCCGGCACGATTCGGGCTCACCTACGTGGGCGCCGACAATGCCGAGCACATGCCGGTCGTGATCCATCGTGCGATCTTCGGCAGTTTCGAGCGCTTCATCGGCATCCTCATCGAGCACTTCGCCGGGGCCTTCCCGCTGTGGTTTGCCCCGCTGCAGGTCATGGTCATCCCAATCTCGGACCGGCACCTCGACTATGCGAGGTCGGTCTACGCCCAGCTGAAGGCCAACGGCCTCCGGGCCGATCTGGACGAGCGCCAGGAGAAGATTGGATATAAAATCCGTGAAGCCCAACTGCAGAAGATCCCGTACATGCTCGTCGTGGGCGATCGGGAAGCAGCGGAAGGCACGGTATCGGTGCGTACGCGCACCGGCGGTGATCAGGGCGCTGCGACAGTCGCCGCATTCATCGATGCGGCCCTGGCCGAAGTGGCAAGCCGTGGACGGACAGTGGCGGGCGCCGAGTCAGCCGGCGCACCCGCGTAACAGGTAGGAGGCCTTATCGCTTTCGACAGATCACCCCGACGGGACGATCGCGTGCGAGTCAACGAACGCATCCGCGTCCGTGAAATCCGCGTGATCGACGACACGGGGCAGCAGCTGGGCATCATGCCGCCGCCGCAGGCGCTTGCCATTGCGAAGCAGAAGGGGCTCGACCTGGTCGAGATCTCGCCGACGGCCCAGCCGCCGGTCTGCCGCATCATGGATTTCGGCAAGTACCAGTACGCCGAGCAGAAGCGTGCGCGCGAGGCCCGGAAGCACCAGAAGGTCATCGAGGTCAAGGAAATCAAGTTCCGTCCGAAGGTGGACGAACACGATTACCAGTTCAAGAAGAAGCACATCGAGCGCTTCCTGGAAGAGGGCGACAAGGTCAAGGCCACCATCTTCTTCCGCGGCCGCGAGATGGCCCACCCCGAGATCGGCCGCCGCATCCTCGAGCGGCTCGTCGGGGAACTGGGCGAGGTCGCCATCGCCGAGTCGATGCCCAGGCTCGAAGGCAACCAGATGCACACGATCCTGAGCCGCAAGCCGTCGGGCGGTGGCAAGGGACGTCCGGCGGCGCCGAAGGCTCCGGCCGCACCGGCCCCGGACCAGCAGCAGTCGTAGCTCGTAGTTCGACAGGGAAAGAGACCAGGGACATCATGCCGAAGCTCAAGACGCACCGAGGCGCTGCCAAGCGCTTCAAGAAGACCAAGACGGGCAAGTTCCTCCGGAGCAGCTCGTTCAAGCGCCACATCCTGACCAGCAAGACCACCAAGCGCAAGCGCGCGCTCCGTGGCACGACCGTCGTCGCCGAACCGGACGCGGTCAAGCTGGCCCGGATGCTGCCCTACGCCTGATTCGGGCGCAGGAGTTCGGATTCACCGCTTTCGGCTCGGCCACGCTGGCGCCAGCCAAAGTTCTTAGGGTCAGGGGCAGGTCCCCGGGCTCAAAGCCAGTAGAGACACTGCAATGCCACGCGTCAAACGAGGAACCGTCCGCCGCGCCAAGCGCAAGAAGCTCCTGGGACTTGCCAAGGGCTATTACCAGACCAAGAGCAAGCTCTATCAGGCCGCCAAGGAATCGGTCGACACCGCCCTGAAGTATGCGTTCGTCGGCCGCCGCAACAAGAAGCGCGATTTCCGCCGCCTGTGGGTCGTCCGCATCAATGCGGCCGCGCGCCAGAACGGCCTCACCTACTCGCAGCTGATCAACGGCCTGAAGCACGCCGGCAACACGCTCGACCGCAAGAGCCTCGCCGAACTTGCCGCCACCAGCCCCGCCGCGTTCGCCGCGGTGGCGGCCCAGGCCAAGGCGTCGCTCCCGGCGCGCGGCTGACGGCCGCTCACCAACCGAGAAGTCAGAACCCAGAAGTCAGAAACGAGACGACTCGAGGCAAAGGCGCCGCTCCCCAGTTGGCGCCTTTGCCTTTTTTCTTTGGTGCTCCTGTCGTAACTTCTACACTTCACCTCTGACTTCTGAATCCTGAGTCCTGACTTCCCGATGTCTCTCCCCGACTCCACCTCCGTTGCCGAGCAACTGGCCGCTTTCGAGCGCGACCTGGCTGCAGCCGCCAGCCTGCGGGACGCGCAGGCGGTTCGCGACCGCTTCCTCGGGCGCAAGAACAGCGTGGTCGCCGGCTGGATGCAGCTGATCGCCAGCGCACCGGTCGACCAGAAGAAGCTGATTGGCCGGTATGCCAACGAACTGAAGCAGCAGATCGAGGCGCGCTGGGCGGGCTACGCCGAGGCCGCCGAGGCGAACGCCAGGCCCGCCGGCGCGATCGACGTCACGCTGCCTGGGCGCGCACCGAGGCTGGGACGCCGCCATCCGCTGACGGTCGTGCGCGACCGGATGGAGGCCATCTTCACCCGCATGGGGTTCGCCATCGTCGAAGGGCCCGAAATCGAGGACGAGTGGCACTGCTTCGATGCGCTGAACATGCCGGGCGAGCATCCCGCGCGCGACATGCAGGACACGCTGTACCTGGGCACCCCGGTCCGCGGTGAGTCCGGCCAGCCCGGCGACCTGCGCACCATGCTGCGCACGCACACGTCGTCCATCCAGATCCGGTACATGCAGGCGCACCAGCCGCCCATCCGCATCGTGGCGCCCGGCCGCGTCTACCGCCGCGACGACCTGGACCTGACCCACACGCCGATGTTCACGCAGATGGAAGGGCTGGTCGTCGGTGAGGGCATCTCGCTCGCCGACCTCAAGGGCACGCTCCTGGCCTTCGCACGCGACATGTTCTCCGGGACGTCACGGGTGCGGTTCCGGCCGAGCTTCTTCCCCTACACCGAGCCGAGCGCGGAGGTCGACATCTCCTGCTGGCAGTGCGACGGCAAGGGCTGCGCGATGTGCAAGGGAACCGGGTGGGTGGAGATCGGCGGCTGCGGGATGGTGCATCCGGCGGTCTTCGAAGCGGTCGACATCGATGCCGAGCGCTATACCGGCTTCGCCTTCGGCGTGGGCATCGAGCGGGTGGCCATCCTCCGCCACCAGGTGCAGGACATCCGGATGTTCTTCGAGAACGACCTCCGGTTCCTCGAACAGTTCCCGTACTGACGACGAGCGATGAAACTTCTCATTTCCTGGGTGCGGGACTTCGTGGACGTACAGGTTCCCGCCACGGCCATCGCCGAGACGATGGCGCTGCGCGGCTTCGAGGTCGCCTCGGTCGAACCGGTGGGCGACGATGACGCCGTGATCGACTTCGAGGTGACGGCGAACCGCCCGGACTGCCTCAGCGTCATCGGCCTGGCACGCGAGATCGCCACGGCCTACAACCTGCCCCTGCGTGACATTGGCGGGCTTCCCGGCTTCCTGGCCGAGTTCGAGGTCGGGTCGTCGGCAGACCTGCGCGTGACGATCGAGGACGCGGAGCTCTGCCCCCGTTACACCGCGGCTGTTGCCGACCTCACCCCTGCGGTCTCACCGGAGTGGATGACGGCGCGGCTGCAGGCGGCCGGCGTGCGTCCGATCAGTCCGCTGGTGGACATCACCAACTACGTGCTGATGGAGCTCGGCCACCCGATGCACGCGTTCGACCTCGATACGCTGGGTGAGCGCCACATCCGCGTGCGTCGGGCCGCGCCGGGCGAGTCGATCACCACGCTCGACGGCGTCGAACGGAAGCTCGAGCCCGACATGCTGGTCATCGCGGACGCCACGCGCGCGCAGGCCGTGGCCGGGGTGATGGGAGGCGGCGCCTCCGAGGTGTCGGCCGCCACGCGGCGGATTGCATTCGAGAGCGCCTGCTTCAAGCCGGCGTCGGTGCGTCGAACCGGCAAGCGGCTGGGCCTGAAGACCGAGGCCTCCGCCCGGTTCGAGCGCGGCACGGACGTCAACGGGCCCCTGACCGCCCTGAGGCGGGCCGTCGCGCTCATGCACCAGATCGGTGCGGGCAGGCTCACGGGACAGGCCGTGGACGTGTACCCCGTCCCGCGCGGGCCGCTCACCATCCGGCTCCGGCGCGAACGGCTTGCGCTGGTGCTCGGGCTGCGAATCCCGGATGCCGACGTGACGCGCATCCTTGACGCGCTCGGCATGCAGGCCTCCCCGACCGGCGACGGTTGGGAGGTCCTGGTGCCCACGGTCCGCGTGGACCTGCTCCGCGAGGTGGACCTGATCGAGGAGGTCGGGCGTCACTACGGCTTCGATCGACTCGAGGCGGCCTTCCCTGTCATGACCCAGGCCGCGGCGCCGCCCGACCCCCGGGTGTCCCGCGACCAGCTCGTACGGCGGATCCTCGCGTCGGCAGGCCTGACCGAGGCGGTCACCTTCGGCTTCATCGAGCGGCGCGATGCGGAGGCGTACGTCGCCAACGCTGCCGTGGCGGCCATCGTGCCGGTGGCCAATCCCCTCTCGGCCAAGTTCGACGTGCTCCGCCCATCGCTCCTTCCAGGCCTGGTCGGATCGCTCGGCCACAACCGACGGCATGGGCGCCGCGACGTGGGGCTCTACGAGATCGGCGCGCGGTTCACCAGCGCGTCTGGCGAAACCCGTGGCGCCGCGCTGGCGTGGACAGGCAGCGCGGCCGAGCACTGGTCTGCCCCGCCCCGGCCGGTGGACGTCTTCGACGCGAAGGGCGTGGTCGACGTGCTGTGCAGCGCGCTCGGCGTGGCACCCTCCTTCGAGGCGGCCCGGCTTCCCTACCTCGTGCCCGGCCAGGCCGCTCAGGTCACGGTCGGTGCGCAGGTGGTCGGCGTGGTCGGACAACTGCTGCCGGCGCTGGCCGAACGTACGGGAGCACCACGACAGGACGTGGTGGTGGTGGCCGAACTGGACCTCGACGCGGTCGACGCCGCCCGTGCGAGCGCGGTGGAGTGGGTGAAGCCGCTGCCGCGTCATCCATTCGTGGTGCGCGACCTGTCGATCGTGGTCTCCGATGCCTTGCCTGCGGCGATCATTCGTGGCACCATTCAAGCGGCCGCAGACGGGCAGCCCGCACCGCTCGTCGGCGTCACCTTCTTCGATCGTTACCAGGGCAAGGGCGTGCCCGACGGCTCGATCAGCCTGTCCCTCCGGTTGACCTTCCAGGCGCCGGACCGCACGCTCACCGACCCTGAGGTGCAAGCCTCGTTCGACATTATCCTGGCGGCTCTCGTTCGCGAGCATGCCGCCGTGCAACGGTGATCCGCATGGCGAAGTCCCCCACGTCGAGCGTCGAGCTCGAGCCCATCGACCGACTTGAAGAAAAGCTGAAGCTGCTCGTGAGCGTCGTCGAACGCCTGAAGGACGAGCAGGCCCGCACCGCATCCGAGAACGCACGGCTGACCGCCGAGGTGGAGTCGCTGCGCGCTCGCGTCGCGGCCGGCGAGAGCCTGTCCACCGAGCTCACCGCCCTGCGCGAGGAGCGCGACCTGATCCGCACCCGCGTCGGCGAGATGCTCTCGCACCTGGACGCCCTGGACATCTAGCGTGGCCGAGGGGCGCGTCATCTCCGTCGAGATCCACGGGCAGCGATACCCGATCCGGAGTTCGCTGGACCCGGACTACGTGGTGCGCCTCGCCACCTTCGTCGACCAGAAGATGGGCGTGGTCGCCGCCAGCACGCCTGGCAGCGACTCGCTCCGCATGGCGGTGCTCGCCGCGCTCAACATCGCCGACGAACTGTTCCGCGCGCGCGAGACCACACGCGTACGCGAGTCGCAGATCGCCGAGCGCGCAAGCGAACTCGAGCAGATCGTCGACCGCGTGCTGATGACGTGATCCGTCCTTGCCCCCCCGGTCCTTCAGCGGTAAGATCCTCCCAGCATTTTCGATTTCCCTGCTTTGCGCGTGATGGGTGCAGGCTCGTTTGAGCCAATGCATCACCCAAGTGAGTCGCGATGCTGCGTGGTGTGCATGCCTCTGTTCGAGGAAGCCTGAAGCGCGGCTTATATCAGCGGCTCCACCTGCTACCGCAGGTTCATCGACCTCCCCACACGGCAAAGCGGGGAACGTTCGCCCCCTCCCCTTCATGAAGTTCAGCGGGGTGGAATCCCCCGCGCGCGGCGCCGGCCCAGCGATGCCCGACGTGGGTCACGGGAAAGGACGTCACGCGTGTTGCCGTTAGCCGGACATCTCATCAGCGTCGTGCTTGCCCTCGTCGCCGCCGGTGCGGTGTTCGCCGCGTGGGTGGCCACGCGCAAGCGCATCGCCGCCGAGACCGTCGGGCGGGCCGAGGAACAGGCGCTGCGCATCGTCCGCGACGCGGAACGCGACGCCGAGACCCACCGCAAGGAAACCCTGCTCGACGCAAAGGAGAAGGCGCACGAGATCCTCACCGACGCCGAGCGCCAGGCCCGCTCGGAGCGCCAGCAGGCCCAGGCGCTCGAACAGTCGCTGGTCCGGCGTGAAGCCCAGCTCACCGAGCGGCAGCTGTCCTTCGAGCGCGTGGAGAAGGAGCTGCAGGCGCGCGAGCGTCAGGTGACGGCGAGGGAGCAGCAGGCCGAGTCGGCCGCCACCCGCTACCAGCAGCTCGTCCTGCAGCAGCAGCACGAGCTCGAGCGCGTGGCGAGCCTCACCGCCGAGGAGGCCAAGGAGCTGCTGCTCCGGCAGATCGAGCACGATGCGAGGCACGATGCCGCGAACCTGCTGAAGCGGCTCGACGCCGAGGCGCGAGAGACCGCCAGCGACCGCGCGAAGCAGTACATCACCGAGGCCATCCAGCGCAGCGCCGCGGAGCACGCGATCGAGACCACCGTGTCGGTGGTCGACCTGCCGAGCGACGACCTCAAGGGGCGCATCATCGGCCGCGAGGGGCGCAACATCCGCGCGCTCGAGCTCGCCACCGGCGTCGACCTCATCGTCGACGACACGCCGGGGGCCATCATCCTCTCCGGGTTCGACCCGTACCGGCGCGAGATCGCCAAGAAGGCCATCGAGAAGCTGATCGCCGACGGCCGCATCCACCCCGCCCGCATCGAGGAGGTCGTCCAGAAGGTGAAGGACGAGACCGACGAGGAGGTGCGCAAGGAGGGCGCGTCGGTGGCCTTCGAACTCGGTCTGCACGACCTCCATCCCGAGATCCTGCGGCTGATGGGACGCCTGAAGTACCGCACCTCGTACGGCCAGAACGTGCTTTCGCACTCGGCCGAGGTCGCCCGGCTCGCCGGCATCATGGCCAAGGAGGTCGGCCTCGATGCGCACGTGGCCGTCCGGGCCGCCTTCCTGCACGACATCGGCAAGGCCATCGACCGCGAGATGCAGGGCACCCACCTCGAACTCGGCATCGACGTGCTCCGGAAGCACGGCGAGACCGACGCCGTGGTGATGGCCATGGCCGCACACCACATGGACATCGACTGGCCCTCGCTCGAGGCCATGATCGTCCAGGCCGCCGACGCCATTTCCGCAGCAAGGCCGGGCGCCCGGCGCGACATCCTCGAGTCCTACGTGAAGCGGCTCGAGAAGCTCGAGGGGATCGCGGACTCGTTCAAGGGCGTGTCCAAGTCGTTCGCGCTCCAGGCCGGCCGTGAAATCCGGATCATGGTCGAAAGCGACAAGATCACCGACGAAGAAGCGGTCTGGCTCTCGAAGGACATCGCCCGCCGCATCGAGAACGAGCTCGAGTACCCGGGCCAGATCAAGGTGACGGTCATCCGCGAGACGCGGGCCGTCGATTACGCCAAGTGACGGTTGCCGACCTCAGCGAACGCGAGCTGGTCTCGCGCATCCACCAGCGGCTCGCGGCTCCCCCCGCCTGGCTCACCGTCGGCATTGGTGACGATGCCGCGGTCGTCGAGACCGAACGCAACCGGCTCGAGGTGCTCACGGTCGACGCCCTGGTCGACGGCGTCCACTTCGATCGGCGCTACACACCGCCGGACGCCATCGGCCACCGCGCCCTCGCCGTGAACCTCAGCGACCTGGCGGCCATGGGGGCCACGCCCCGCCTTGCCCTCCTCTCCCTCGCGCTTCCGGCCGATATGCCGACTGGAGATTTCGACGGGATGATCGATGGCTTCGCAGCGGTGGCACGCGCGCACCAGGTGACGGTCGTGGGTGGCAACCTCACGCGGACGCCAGGTCCCCTCACGGTCGACGTGACCGCCCTGGGCACGGTCAAGCGCCGTGGCGTGCTCACACGCGCCGGAGCGCGGCCAGGTGACATCGTCTACGTAACGGGCGCGATCGGCGCGGCGGCCGCCGGTCTCGCGATGCTCAGGGATGGTGCCCAGGAGACGGCAGGCACCTGCGTGGCCCGCTACCTCAGGCCGGCCGCCAGGGTCCGCGTGGGCCAGTTGCTCGGGCGCAACCGCGCGCCATCGACATGCGTCGATCTGAGCGATGGACTGGCTGACGGAGTTGCCCGGATCGCCGACGCCAGCGGCGTGGGCATGACGCTCGAGGCTGCCGCGCTGCCGATCGAGCCCGAGGCCCGCGCGTGGTTCGAGCGGCACGGCGTCGACCCGCTCCACGCGGCGCTGACGGGCGGAGACGACTACGAGTTGCTGTTCACGGTGCGCCCCCGCATGCGCGGGCGCCTCAAGGCTGCGTTTGCGCACGGTGGCGTGGCCATCACGCGCATCGGTGTCTGCACGGCAGACCTGTCACGCACGATGACCCTGTCCGACGGTTCGATGTCGACCCTGCCGGCTGGATACTCCCACTTCCGATGATCCGGGCGACGCGCAGCATCGTGGGGCGCTGGCTCGAGGCGCTCCTGCACGTGCACGACACGCCCGAGCGCACGGCCGGCGCATACGCCCTCGGGGTATTCCTCGGCTTCTCACCCTTCCTGGGCCTGCACACCATCGTCGCCGTCGCGCTGGCGTTCGTCCTGCGGCTGAACCGCGTGGCGGTGCTGCTCGGCGTCTATTCGAACCTGCCGTGGATCCTCGCCCCGTACTACGCGTTCACCACCATGGCGGGTGCGGCCATCCTGCGGGTGGAACCGCCAGCCGACCTGCGCGAGCGGCTCGGCGACATGTTCGAGCTCTCGGTGATGCGCGCCGAGTTCTGGCACGAGCTGGTCAGGCTGGTCCGGCCGCTGCTGTGGCCCTATACGCTCGGGTCGTCGATCGGCGCCGCCCTCCTGGCTGCCCTGGCCTACCGGCTCGCCCTCGCATTCGTCGTGCGCAGCCGGCGGCACTACGCCGCGCACCACAAGCCGCCCAGGGCTTCACAGGGCTGACCCGTCCGGCGCAGTCCGTCACGCTTCCCCGCAATCCCCCCCCTGCCCGTTGGCATTTGCCGCAACCCGGCGGGTACAATCCGGGCAGGCTGATGCTGCTTGTCTCCCGCTCGTTCTGGTGGAAGGCACTCGTCTGGGCCATCGCCGCAGGGGCCTTCTTCTCGCTCCTCGGCGTGACGATGTTCGACTCCCGGTATGTCTCGCTGCCGCTGACGCTCATCGAACCCGGGTTCGACCCGACGGCGCCGCCGGCCCCTGGCGCCCGCCTGGCGTTCGCCGCCACGGCCTACTGCAAGGGCATCGTCACCAGTTCCGGCGTGACAGCACAGACCGGCATCACCGCCGCCGACCCCACCCTGCTGCCCATGGGCTCGATCGTGCAGCTCGACTTCAAGGAGGACAAGTACGACGGCATCTACACCGTGATGGACACGGGTCCTGCCGTCCAGGGGCGCGAGATCGACCTCTACATGTGGAGTTGCGACGAGGCGAAGCGATTCGGTCGCCGATCCGTCCGGATGACCGTGCTGCGCCTGGGCTGGAATCCGCACGCCACCACGCGAGGCTTCTTCGAGCGGTTCCGGAAGCAGCAGGAGCTCGAGGCCGATCCCCTGCCCTCGCGGCCGCTGCCGGTCGTGCCCGCACCGACTCCATAGGCCGCGCCCGGCACTACGAGTGTCCGTCGGCCCCGACCGACCACGCGGTCTCCCGCTGCGCGTACTGCAACTCGAACAGCTTCCAGTAGATGCCGCGCAGGGCCAGCAGCTCCTGGTGCGTGCCGGCCTCACGCAGCACGCCCTTGTGCAGCACCAGGATCTTGTCCATGTCCTGGATGGTTGAGAGGCGGTGCGCGATGGCGATGGTCGTCCGCCCCGCCATCAGCCGGCCGAGTGCGTCGCGGATGAGCAGCTCGGTCTCGGTGTCGACGCTCGACGTCGCCTCGTCCAGGATCAGGATCCGCGGGTCGAACGCGAGCGCACGCGCGAACGACAGCAGCTGCTTCTGCCCGACCGACAGCGTGGAGCCACGTTCGGCCACGGGGGCCCGGTAGCCGAGCGGAAGCCGCTCGATGAACGCGTCAGCATGCACGGCCTCAGCGGCCCGGCGCACGCCCGCGTCGTCTATGCCGGTGTGCCCCAGCCTGATGTTGTCGGCGATCGTGCCGCTGAAGAGGTGCACATCCTGCAGCACGAGGCTGAACATCGCGCGCAGGTCGTCGAGGCTGCGCCGGCGCACGTCGACGCCGTCGATGCACACGGCTCCCTGCTGCACGTCGTAGAACCGCAGCAGCAGGTTGATCAGCGTCGTCTTGCCAGAGCCGGTCGCGCCGACGATGCCGATCCGCTCGCCCGGCCGGACTTCGAACGAGACATCCTTCAACACCCACTCGGGTTCGGCGCCGGCAGGCTGGTTGTAGGCGAACCAGACGTGGTCGAACACGATGTGTCCGCCCCGGCCGTCCACCGTGGGATGGACCGGGGATGGAGCGGACGCAATCTCGACCGGCTCGTCCAGCAGCCTGAAGATCCGTTCCGATGAGGCCATGGCCGCCTGCAGCACGTTGAACTTCTCGGACATGTCCGAGATGGGGCGGAAGAAGCGCTGCGAGTACTGGAGGAAGGCCGCCAGGGCGCCCAGCGTGAGCATGCCGTCCATGGCGCTCACGCCGCCGTACCAGATGATGAGCGCCGACGCCAGTGCGCTCGTGGCCTCGATGGCCGGGTAGAACACGGCGTAGTAGAAGATCGAGTCGATGTTCGCGTCGCGGTGCCGGGCGTCGATCTCGTCGAACTTCGCGAAGTTCAGCGCCTCGCGCCGGAAGATCTGCACGGTGGACATCCCGGTGATGTTCTCCTGGAGGAACGCGTTGATCTTCGCAATCCAGCCGCGCACCACGCGGTAGGACTCGCGCACGTTCTTCCGGAACCAGTTCGTGACGAGCGCGATGATGGGCAGCACGGCAAAGGCCACCAGCGCGAGCCGCCAGTTCATCCAGAGCATCACGCCCATGATTCCGAACAACGTGAACACGTCGCCGAAGATGGTGACCACACCGGACGTGAAGAGGTCGTTCATCACGTCGACGTCCGACGTGACGCGCGTCATCAGCCGACCCACCGGGTTGCGGTCGTAGTAGCGGAGGTCGAGCCGCTGCAGCTGGCCATAGATGGCCATGCGCATGTCGAACATGATCCGCTGCCCGGTGAGCTGCATCGTCCAGGTCTGGACGTACTCCGCCGCGAAGGCGCCGACGAGGACGGCTACGTAGAGCCAGGCCAGTTCACCGAGGCCGTCCAGCTCGCCCACCGCGATGTGCTGATCGATGGCCACCTTCATCAGGTACGGCTGTGCGAGGGCCGCGACGGCGCCGGTGATGATGGCCGCCAGGGCCACGGCGACCGAGAGCCAGTAGGGGCGAAGATAGGTGAGCAGCCGGCGCATCAGCCGGCCGTCGTAGGCCTTCCCGAGGATCTCGTCGTCCTGCATCAGGAGGCCGCCAGCTCCTCTTCGAGCAGCTGCTTGCGGTGCAATTCGGCATAGAGCCCGTCATGCGCCAGCAGCTCCTCGTGTGTGCCGCGCTCGGCGATCCGTCCCGCGCTGAGGACCAGGATCTGGTCGGCCTCGCGCACGGTGGAGATCCGGTGCGAGACGATGATCGACGTCCGTTCGCGCATCACGGCGCGGAGACGGGACAGGATCTCTTCCTCGGTGTAGGTGTCGACGGCCGAGAGCGAGTCGTCCAGGATGAGGATGCGCGGGTCGACCGCCACGGCGCGCGCCAGCGCGGTCCGCTGCTTCTGGCCGCCCGAGAGCGTGATGCCGCGCTCGCCGACCATGGTGTCGTAGCCCCGCGGGAAGTCGGCCAGATCCTTGTCGAGCCTGGAGATGGCGGCCGCCTTCTCGACGAGCAGGCGCCGTTCCGCCTCCCCTCCCTCATGTCCCGGCCCTCCAGTCCTCCCCGGCCAGAGCCCCGGGAACCGCTGCGCATCGAGACCGAACGCCACGTTGTCGCCGATGGTGTCCGAGAAGAGGAACGGCTCCTGCGGGACGAAGCCGATCGAGCCGCGCAGCGCCTGCAGTGGCCACTCGCGGACATCGCGCCCATCCACCAGCACCGTCCCGGGCGGCGGCTCGTGCAACCGGGCGATGAGCCCGATGAGCGTCGACTTGCCCGACCCGGTCTCCCCCACAATCGCCGTGGTCTGCCCGGCCGGGATGCGAACGGAGATGTCCTGCAGCACCACACGGTCGCCGAACGCGAACGTCAGGTTCCGGAACTCGATCTCGCCCTGCAGGACGTCCCACGTGCCGCGCCCCTCCCCGTCGGGAGCGGCGTCGCGGATGGCCGGAACGGTGTCGAGCACCTCGAGCATCCGCTTCCAGCTCGCCATGCCACGCTGCAGCATGTTCGTCACCCAGCCGAACGCAATCATCGGCCACGAGAGCATCGTGAGGTAGGCGAAGAACGCCACGAACTGGCCGAGACTGATCCGGCCCGTGATGACCGCGGTGCTGCCCAGCCACAGCACGAGCATCGACCCGAGCCCCAGGAACAGGGACATGGTCGGGAAGAAGAAGCCCTGCAGGGCAATGAGCCTGCGGTTCCGCCGCACGTATTCCAGGTTCGCCCGGCGGAAGCGGTCGAGCTCGGCCTGCTCCTGCCGGTAGGCCCGCACCACCCGGACACCGGCGAGCGCCTCCTGGGCCACCGCGCTGACCTCGGCCAGCTGCGCCTGGATCTGCTCGAAGCCCTTGTGGATGGCCCTGCCGAAGTAGTTCACCGAGATCGACACGAACGGCAGCGGGATCAGCGACCACAGCGTCAGCCGCACGTCGATCGCGAGCATCATGGCGATGGCTGCCACGAACGTGAGCAGCGTGTTCGCCGAATACATGATCGAGGGGCCGATCATCATGCGTACCGCGTTCAGGTCGTTCGTGGCGCGGGACATGAGGTCGCCGGTGCGGTTCGCCTGGTAGTACGCCAGCGGCAGCGTCTGGAGATGCGCGAAGAAGTCGTTGCGCATGTCGTACTCGATGTTCCTGGAGGTGCCGATGAGGATGCTGCGCGTCCAGTAGCGGAAGAGGCCCCCGACCAGCCCGATGCCGAGCAGTTGCCCGGCGTAGAGCAGCAGCTTCGCGCGGGTCACCTCTGCGGTGAGGTCGTCGATGGCACGCTGCAGGACCAGGGGGGAGGCAAGGCTGATGCTGGTCGTGATGACGGAGCACGCGAGTCCGAGGAGGAACGCGCGGCGGTACCGCGCGACATACCTCAGCAGGCGCCGGAACGGGGTCACCGTTCGAGTATGCCTGTAGAACGGGTGATCGCAGAAGCCGGAAGTCGAACCCGGAAAACAGACGAGGGCGGCAGGTTGCCCCGCCGCCCTCGTGGTCGGTCGTCCGTGGCCTCGGCGCGCGCCTAGGCCACGCCCAGTTCCCGGAGTTCGTCCTGCGTGGGCGGCTTGGCCATCGACAGCAGGGCCAGCGAGATTGCGGCGGCCGCTGCCGCGGCGTAGAACGCGTACTGGTAGGTCTTGTAGGTGTCGAACACCCAGCCGCCGACCAGCGGACCGGCGATGCCCGCGCAGCCCCATGCCAGCAGCAGGATGCCGTAATTGGCCGCGGAGTACTTCGGGCCGTAGAAGTCGCCTGCAAGCGCCGTGTAGACCGAGAGCTGCGTGCCGTAGGCGTAGTTCAGCAGGAACAGCATCACGAAGAACAGCGCGCCAGACGAGCGGAACTGGTAGATGAGCGGTGCGGCGAACAGCGAAATCACCAGCACGGCGCGCACCGTGAGCAGGCGTCCGAGGTGGTCGGACATCCAGCCGGAAAGGAACCGGCCGACCGCACTGCCCGCCGACCCCATCGGGATGGCCAGGGCGGCCACGAGCGTGGCGACGCCGGCCACCGGCGGGAACGACTGGTCCGCGAACGGCTTGATCTGGCTCACCGTCATCGTGCCGGCGAAGCACCCGAACATGTAGGCCACCCACAGCACCCAGAACGACCCGAGCTTGGTCATCTGCGACGTGGTGAGGTTGACGGCCGACACCTTCGGAGCCGCGCCGCCCTGCTTCCCCTTCGGCGCCACGAAGTCGGCTGGCGGGTCATTCAGCCAGAGCGCACCGATCATCGTGCACAGGAAGTAGATGCCGGCAAGCACGCGGAACGTGGAGCGCCATCCCATGATGGCGATGAGCCCCTTCCAGCCGAGCAGGCCGCCAGCCAGCGGACCGACGATGCCGGAGCCCGCGGCGAAGACGCCGATGGCCAGCCCCGACACCAGGCCGCGCGCCTCCGGGTACCACTTGAAGCCCACGTAGAGCGGCGGCAGGTAGCCGAACCCGAGGCCGACACCGACCAGCAGGCCGGCCGTGAGGTAGAGCGTGGGCAGTGAGTTCGCGTAGCTCGCCAGCAGCATGCCCGAGCTGTAGCAGAGACCACCGAACAGCGCGATGTTCCGCGCGCCAAACCGCCCGATGAGCGTGCCTGCCACGTTGTACAGGACCGCGAGCATCACCATGTTCACCGACGCGATCGACGTCGTCTGGAGTCTGGTCCACTCGGGGAACTCGGTCTGGAGCGGACGTACGAACACGCTCCACGCGTAGTAGGAGCCGATGGCGATGTTGAACAGACATCCGCCGGCAAGCGCGTGCCAGCGGGTGTACGAGGTCTGGGTGTCCTGTGACATGTGTGCCATAAGGTATGTGAACGGAAGGGCGTGCCAGCGGCGGATTCTAGCAGAGTTCACCGGGGTGCTCTAACGAATTCCGGGCGGTAGGTATCGGCGCCTCGCCACCCTCCCAACAGGGGTCGTGCGAACAATTTTCCCCGCCGTGCGTGCCGCGCGTCCGCGCCCGGACCGTGTGCTATTTTGGTTCGAGCCTACCCTGCGGCGTGCTCGCGTATCCGGAGAACAACCAGCGCCATGGTATTGAGAACCGCTCGACTCCTCCTGCTCGTTCCCGCCGCCTTCGTCATGCTGGCGGCCCCCGCACGCGCGCAGTTCGCCCCACGCGCCATCAGCGACCCTGCCACTGGTGAGCGCTATCACATCGAGGCGTCCGCCGACTTCTGGACGCCTGGCACCGAGATGCAGATTTCCAGCGAGGCGCTGGGCATCGTCGGCACCGTGATCGACTTCAAGAAGGACCTCGGGCTCACGGACCAGAAGTTCCGCGCCGTACAGCTCGTGCTCAGGCCAGCGAAGAAGCACCGCCTCCGTTTCCAGTACATCCCGCTGAAGTTCGAGCAGCAGGCCACGCTGACCCGCGATGTCGTGTTCCAGGGCATCCGCTACCGCGTGGGCCTGCCGGTGAACTCGCAGCTGAACTGGAAGGCATACCGCTTCACGTACGAGTACGACTTCATCTACCGCGATCGGGGCTTCATCGGCTTCATGCTCGACTCGAAGTACACCGACGTGATTGCGTCGCTCCAGAGCCCGATCGACTTCGAGCAGATCCACGCGCGTGCACCGATTCCCACCATCGGCGGCATCGGGCGCTTCTACCCCATTCCCAACCTGTCCATCACTGGCGAACTCTCCGGCTTCAAGATCCCGGACAGTGTCTCGAAGCAGTACAAGGCGCACTACGCCGACCTCGACATCTACGCCACGCTGAACCTCACCAACAACGTCGGCGTGAAGGGCGGGTACCGCATGTTCGACCTGGGCTACAACATCAAGGACGACGACCAGGTGACGACGACCGATGCGGGGTCGTTCGTGGTGAAGGGGATCTACTTCGGCGGGGTCGTCCGCTTCTAGCGCAGGACACTCGTCGGACGATCAGGCGCGCTCCGTCAGCGTCTCGAGGCGACGGTCGGCCTCGAGCAGCGTCTCGTCCCGCTTGCAGAAGCAGAAGCGCAGCTTCGTGCGGCCAAGCGCCGCGTTGCGGTAGAAGCTGCTGCCCGGCACCGCCGCCACACCCACGTCGCGCACCAGGTACCGCGCGAACTCGACATCGTCGCCATACCCGAAGTGCGCGATGTCCGTCATGATGTAGTACGCCCCCTTCGGCACGTAGCACGTGAAGTGGTGGCGCTGCAGGATCCCGAGCAGCATGTCGCGGCGGCGCTGGTACGACGCGGCAAGGCCGGTGTAGTAACTGTCGTCCACACCGAGGGCGGCCACGCCGGCTTCCTGGAGCGGCGCTGCTGCACCGACCGTGAGGAAGTCGTGCACCTTGCGGATGGCCCCGGTGAGGGACGGGGGCGAAATCGCCCAGCCGACGCGCCAGCCGGTGACGCTGTAGGTCTTCGACAGGCTGTTGATGGTGACCGTGCGGTCCGCCATCCCATCCAGGCTCGCGATCGGCACGTGCGTCGTGCCGTCGTAGAGGATGTGCTCGTAGATCTCGTCCGAGATGGCCACCACGTCCCACTTGCGGCAGAGCGCGGCAATGGCCTCGAGTTCCCCGCGCGTGAAGACCTTACCCGTAGGGTTGTTGGGCGTGTTGAGGATGATGGCCTTCGTGCGGTCGTTGAAGGCGGCGGCCAGTTCGTCCGGGTCGAAGGTCCAGTCGGGCTCACGCAGCGTGACGTAGCGCGGCGTGGCGCCCGACAGCAGGGCGTCGGGACCGTAGTTCTCGTAGAACGGCTCGAAGATCACGACTTCGTCGCCCGGGTCGATGATCCCCATCATCGTGGCCATCATGGCCTCGGTCGACCCGCAGGTGACGGTGACCTGCTGGTCGGGCACCACCGGCACACCGTAGCGCCGCGTGAACTCGCGCGCCACGGCCTCGCGCAGCCCCTTCGCGCCCCACGTCACCGCGTACTGGTTGACGTCGTCCATGATGGCGCGGCAGGCCGCTTCCTTGACCACCGCGGGGGCCGCGAAGTCCGGGAACCCCTGCGACAGGTTGACGCCTCCGTAAAGCTGGTTGAGGCGGGTCATCTCGCGGATCACCGACTCGGTGAACTGCGTGGCCTTCTTCGAACCGGTGAGCTTGGACATCGTGTGGGCGTGCTGGCGCGCGATCAGCCGCGGCGCGAGGGGGCAGGCGCGGCCTTCTTCACGGGGGGCTTGCGGGTGGACGGCGCCTTCTTCGCCGGGGCCTTCCGCGGCGGCGCCTTGCGTGCCGGAGCCACCTTCTTCGAGGCCGGTGTCGAGACGCGTGGCGCGGCGTGCCGAACCGCCTCGATGCCGTCGACCTGCGACACGTTCGCGTAGAGCCGGCGATAGTCCTCCGCCGTGCCGAGGATCTTCTTCACGTAGCCCTGCGTCTCGGGGTACGGGATGTCGTCGATGAACTCCTCGGTCTCGACACCCGGACGCTCGGCCTGCCAGCGGCGCACGGCGCGCTCACCCGCGTTGTAGCTGGCCAGCGCGAAGTGCAATCCGCCGAACTCCTTCACCTTGTCGGCCAGGTACGCGGTGCCCATCCGGATGTTCGCCTCCGGGTCGGTCAGCAGGCGCGAGGAGTACCGCAGCCCCAGCTTGCGCGCATACATCCTGGCGGTCGACGGCAGCAACTGCATGAGGCCGTAGGCGTTCGCGGCAGACTTCACATCGGCCACAAAGGTGGACTCCTGCGCCACGAGCGCAGCCACGAAGTAGGGGTCGAGCCCGTTGGCCTCTGCGTGCTTCCTGATGAGGTCCCAGTACCCCATCGGGAAGATGACCGTGAGCACTTCGCGCGGGAGCTCTTCGCCACCCACCGCCATGAACTGCGGGTAGGCGCGGCGCATCGTATTCATGCCGCCCCGCAGGAGCTGCAGCCGGCGCATGCCGTTCTCGGAACGCGACTGCTGCTGCCGCGTCCACGCCACCGTGGCATCGATCACCGGCGAGTCACCCCACACCCGCTGCGCGTACCGCAGCTCGTTGAGGGCGTCGTCGAACATGTCCGCGGCAAGCAGCGCACGGATGACCGGGCCGTTGGCCGGCAGCGACTGCGGTACCGGCGGCGCGGCCGACCCGGCCCGGATCGCCACGAGCGCAGCGCGCGACTGGGGCGACAGGCGCTTCAGGGCGAGCCGTCCGTAGTAGGAGTTGGCGTAGTCGGTGGCTGCAAGCGTGAACCGCTCCTGCGCGGTCGGCACGCTGCCCATCTGCTCGTGTGCCCGGCCCGACCAGTAGAGCCACGAGGGCCGGTAGTCGGACCGTGGGAAGTCGGACGCTGCACGCTCGAAGACCCTGGCGGTGTCGCCGAAGTTCGACTGGCGGTACGCCGTCCAGCCGATCTTCCAGGCAGCACGTTCGGCATGGTTGCCGTGGGGATAGCGCCCGTACATCTCACGGAAGATGCTGTCCGCACGCGCATCGTCATCCGCACGGATGTAGTGCGTGGCGAGGTTGTTCAGCGCGTCCTCGGCCCACGTCTGTTCCGGGAAGGTCGACTCGACGCGCGCCAGCGTGTCGAGGTACGCCTGCGTGTTGCCGGCGTCACGCGAGGCCAGCGCATAGAAGAACAGCGCCTCGCCCCGGCGTGCGGTGTCGTCGTCTTCCGCCATCTCGCGCAGCACCAGGCGGGCCTGCCGCACCCGCTTCGTGAAGTAGTCGCACTCGGCGATGCGAAGCCTGATCAGTTCCTGGTCATCGTCGTCGGCGTATGCCTGGAGGGCCTCGAACGCGCTGCGGGCGTCTGCGTATTGCTTCGAGCCGAAGAGCCGTTCGGCCCGCCCGAGCTCCACCTTGTAGCGCTGCGAACCGGACTTGAGCGGCTGGAGACCATTCATCGCGCCCAGCTCGAGCCGGGCCGGCCCGGCACTCTCGCTGAGCGGGAACTCGTAGTAGACCTGCGCGAAGGCCTCGGCGGCCCTGGCCAGGTCGCCGGCGGCGCGCGCGGCGCGGCCGAGGCGCATGTACACCTCTTCCACGTTGCTGAGGCGGCCCTTCAGCAGCCGCTCGTAGATGCGGACGGCCTCCTCGGGTGCCTCGAGCGCCTCATGGGCTTCGGCCTCGCCAATGGCCGCGGCTTCCCACAGGTAGCCGGTCGGCTTCTGGTCCAGCACTGCGCGGAACGAAGCACGCGCATCAGCCGGACGCCCGAGCCCAAGCTGTGCGACCCCCGCGTAGTAGGTGGCGTACTGCGACAGGAGCCCGTCTGGCAGCGACGGTTGCTGTGCAGCGGTCAGGGCCTTCGAATATTCACCGCCGGCGGCGAGGCGCGCCACGGTGCCCAGTGACAGCACGGCATTGGAGCGGCTGGCAGCCGATGAACGATCGGGAGCGAGCCAGAGCTGGCTCAGGTCGCGGGGAACGGGCGGATGCGGGGTCGGGGTGAGGACGGACAACCCGGCGGGCATCTCGTTGGCCGTCCCCGAGAGACGGCCCTGCTGGGCGTGCGGTGCCGGCGCGGCCGGGACCAGCATCAGCAGGCCCATGATCGCGAGGACCGATCTCTTCATGACCGTTCTGCCATACCCCTTCGATGTTCCTGCCTACTGGGGCGGTGCCGCCACCCCGGCGGCGGCCGGGTGCGCCCCGAGCTGCGCGAGGCGCAGTGCCGTCAACGATTCGAGCACGCGAGCGGCATGACGCGCGAGCACCTCGTAGTGCATGGCGAGCCATTCGCCCTGATCGGTCGCCGCTGCCTGGTCGCCGCAGAGGACGGCGATGACCTGCCCGTTCATCGACAACGGCACAGCAACGAACGCGCCGCTGTCGCTGCCGGCAAACGCGGGGCGTCCGGCGGCCTCGCCATTCACCCGCTGCGCGCGGGCGGTGCGAACCGCCTCGAGCGCCACGCCGGCGTCGGCCCCTGCCACCTCGAAGGTGCCCGCGTCCGGTATCGCTGCAAAGCCCGCATGGTTCCAGGCCCGCAGCGACTCGCCGCGCACGAGGAACACCGCCGTCCGATCGGCTTCGGCCCTCGCGGCGGACGCCAGCGCGTCCAGCGTCTGCGAGAGCGAGGTGGTGCCATCCAGCGCACGGATGGCGGCGAGCAGCCGCTCCACCGATGCGCGCTCGATCCGTCCTTCGGCCGCCTGGGCGGCCGCGCGGGCCGACTCCGCGTCCTGTGTCGCCAGGGCGGCCGCGGCATGGGCGACGGCCAGCGCCGCGGCATGGTCCATGCTGGACTGTTCGGCGGCAGCGTGAGCCCTGGCCAGTTCATCGGCCTGGCGCGCGGCAGCTTCAACCAGGGCGGCCTGGACCGACTCGAGTTCCGATCGCAGTGCCGCGAGCGCCTGCTCATGCCCGGCCGCAATCGCCGCCGAATCGACGCGGGCGGCAGTGAGGGCGGCGTCGAGCCGCGCCGACGCCTCGGCCCGGACCGCCGCCAGTTCCTGCTCGTGCTGTTCGACAAGGCGGGCGGCCGCTTCTGCCTGAGCCTGGGCTTCGGCCTCGCGGGCCTGCTGCGCGGCGGCGGCCTCGGCCTCGCGCGCCTGCTGCGCCGCGGCGGCGTCGGACCTGGCCTGCTGCAGACCGGCCTCGAACCACTCGGCCCGGGCCGCTTCGCGAATCTGTTCCTCACGGGCGGAGAACTCGGCGGCCAGCCGTTCGCGCGTGGCCTGCTCGGCAGCCTCGGCGGCCTGACGCGCGGCGGTTTCGGCGACCACGGTGCGCTCGGCCGCGGCAGACTGGGACAGTTGCTCAACGGCAACGGACACGTGGTCTGTCACGGTCGTGCGCATGCGCTCGGCGATGGCGTCGAACGCGCGCCTGAGCTGCTCGTCGAAGGTGTCGCTCATGGGTTCTGGTCCCGGATGGGTAGGGCGATTATAGCGCCGTGCAAATTCAAGCGGTACAGGAGTTTGTACTCGGCACGCGAACCGATGAGGTCTCCCGAGGCCTGTCGCCGGGCCGTGCCGCCGGGCTTCGCGAGATCGGACTCATGCGGAGTCCGCGCGGGACTCGCGAGGGGCGATGCCGTAGAATGGAGGCATCACGTCCGGTTGCACGACCGGCGTGACCGTGGTTCTCACCTCATGGGGGCGACTTGGCTTCGACGGGGGTAAAGACTCGCGGGATGCATGCCGAGCACCATTAACTCGTAAATCTGATGGAACATCCGTTAACTGCGGATACTCAGTACGCTCTCGCAGCCTAATTAAGCTGTGAGCGCCTCCCCAGCCTCGCCCGGTGGCTGGGACCAAGGTGCCATTAAACGGGCTGGCGATCAGGTGGCGGCTCGGCGCCTGGTCGTGAGACATACCGGGCCTGGCGCCCGGCGGTACTTGGCCGCTTCCACACGACGGGCGCGAGATGAACGAAGCGGACACGCATGTAGAGTCCTTCGGGAACGTGCCTTCGGACGCGGGTTCAACTCCCGCCGCCTCCACCACCTAACCGCTTGCAGCGCAGCTACTTGGCAATCTCGCCAGTAGCCGTTGCCCCGGTATTGCCCCGGCCAGCCTCGAACCGGGGCGTCTCCAGCACTCGAATCGCGTCCTCAACAGCGGCCGGGCTCAAGTGCATGTAGCGTTGCGTCGTCGAGAGGTCTTCGTGGCCTGCCAGTTCCTTGATGGACATGGCTGGAACTCCCCTCATAGCCAGATGCGAACAGAACGTATGCCTCAGGATGTGAACGCCCGGCTTCACGTTCGCCTTGCGCCCCACACGCCTCATCACGCACTGGACCATCTTCTGAGTCAACGGCTGGCCTGAGTCATCACAGAGCACGCGAGTGCTCTTCAGGTGCCGCGCCTGGCGAAGCGCATCATTCAGCCGCTTCGTCATCGGGACCAGCCGTTCACGCCCGCCTTTGGGCAACGTGACGTGTCCCTTCCATTCCGACCGAGCGACGCGAAGCCGACGGTTCTGAAGGTCCACGTCGGACCATTCGAGCGCCATCAGTTCGCCGCACCGCAGCCCCGCATCCCCTCCGAGAAGGACGATGAGACGCGCCTGGGGATCGTTCTCGGTCGCCGCCAGCACCCGGTCGAACTCCTCGAAGTCGTAGAAGCTCGCCTTCGGCTTAGCGGTTCTCAGCAGCTTCACGGCGCAGGGCATCGTCTCGATTGCGCCCCATTCGACTGCCTTCTTCAGAAGCGTGTTCAGCACCGTGAGCACGTTGTTCACGGTCTTGTTCGAGCGCTTCGCCAGTCGGCTCTTGACCTGCTGAACGTTCTCGGTGGTGATCGCGTCGAGCCTCTTCTTGCCGAGCGCTGGAACCAGGTGCTGAGTGAGGATGGACTCCTTTGCCGCAATCCCACTCGGCTTCTGCCTGTTTGCCCTCGCGTGGCCGTCAATGAAGCGCGGCGCGAACTCTTCGAGTGTGGGCACCTCCTTGGCTTCGGGCGTCGGGCCGTGTTCCAGCAGGTGATGCGCCCGCTGCTCAGCCCAACGTCTCGCCGCTGTCTTGGATCGAGCCGACAACACCGGACGCTCTCGATATCTCGATCCATCGGAAAGCCGCACACGGATGTCGGCTTGCCATCGGTCGCCCCGATAGGGCGTCAGTCGAACGCTCATCGCTACAACTCCTCACAGCGATGACGCGCCTTGTTGGTGAAGCCAGCGTAGCACTTCGTCCGTGCGAATCAAGAGCCTCCGCCCGATCCGGGTGACCCCAGGTAGCGATCTCCGCTCCACGAGTGCATAGATCGCTTTGCGCGTGGTCCGCAGGAGCGAGGCAGCTTCGCCCGGCGTGAGGTAGTGCGGCAGTCCGTCAGGGCGGTTCATGGCTCACCGTCCAACGCTCGCCGAAGGTCCGCGAGCCCAGACTCCAGCCCAGCGAGCAAGCGGTCCACCAGCTCCCGCTGGTGGAGCCGCCGGTGCTGCATCCGGCACGCGTCGGAGCAGAACCGCTGCTTGCGTCCCGTCAGCCCCTTACTGCACCACTCGCAAGGATGGCCCATAGAAGCCGTCGTTCGGCCCTCAGAGCCACTTTCGACACCGGGCTCGGCCTCGCCCGGAGATGACGACGTGTACACGTCTGGAATGAGGGCCACGCTGTCCGACGAGTCCGCCTCCGCTTGGCCAACGTTCTTCTCGGTATCTACATAGACACCTGTAGCATCTTCACTCTCAAATTGAAAAGAGGTCGGACGCACCGGACTGCCTGGACGTACATCTAGTTGGGGTTTCAAGTAGAGCTCTCGTGGGCGGACACTCAGCGTGGACGGCACGGTCACACCACCTCCGGCCATTCACTGGGTGAGCCCAAGAACTTGTCGAACGCCACCCGGCACGCTTCGAGCGGCGGAAGACGCCAGCTCCGCTTCCGCCCACCAGCGACAACCGATCGAGAGCCTTCCGCCGGAAACTCAGGCGGCAGGAGCTTCCCGAGCTCAAACCGCAGCTTCTGTGCGTTCCACTGCATTCGAGTTGCCCCCATGCAGTCGGTCACCAGTTCGTCCTTAGGCACCTCGGGGCTCCACCCGCTCCCGACCAGACATCCGTCTTGCAGCTTCTTGAACCACCAGAGCTGAACATCCGAGAGCGACCGCAGCTTCTGATCCCGGAGTGCGCCTGTCTTCGGAATGCGGAAGATGTTGAAATCCCTCAAGTCCTCGGCGAGGAGTTCGTGCAGCATCGCCGCACTTCCGCCTTGGTCCATCTGCCGCTTGATAGCCGCGAAGTAGGCGTGGTCCTGCATGTGCTTTTCGCCAACGTCCAAAACGCAGAATCGCCGCTCCTCTGGGGCCGCAGAAATGACCTTCTCGTTATTGGAAGCTGCGATCAGGTGAATCCGATTCTTGGCTTTCACCAGGTCCTTGAACTTCTGCTCGATCTGCAAGTCAGGCTCGGTGATCAGTGCCTTCAGCACACCTTCTGTGTCTTTGTCGCCCGCAAGGAACGCTTCGTCAGCGAACACGACCACCGCATCTCTCAGGTGCGCATTGAAATTACCGACAAGGTTCTTAGCCCGGGAGAGGTGCAGGAAGTGCTGCCCGAACAGCTCTCCGAAGCCCCGAGCGAACACGCCTTTGCCCGTGCCCTGCTTGCCTCGCATCACCAAGGCAGTCTGCGGAAGCTTGTCGGGGTTCTGAACGGCGAACGCCATCCATTTGCGGACGTAGCTGTAGACCTCGTCGTCCTCCTGACAGATGTTCACTCGAATGTGCGCATTCATCAGGCTCCAGTCACCTGGCGCAGCGGTGACCTTAAAGCCGCGCCAGAGATTGAAACAGCCCGGCACCTCATTCTTGGGCGAGAAAACCAGACGCCGGTACGTGCGTCGATCCGGGTGACTCAGCCAGTACGAGCCGAGAGCTTTGGTTTTGGGCTCATCCTTGATGGTCCGGGTGTGCACGTAGCGGTTTTGATAGAACTGCCGGATCTCGTTAGGCGTGTAGCTGGTGAGCACGTCGCGCCCTTCATCGAGGTCCGGCTCATCGCAGAAGACGAGCGCTTTTCCACCATCGAAGACGACGAAGTAGCGCACGTTCATCCACGCTACGGCCTCTGCTGGCGTCCTTGGCGGTACCTGCATGCGCCGCAACTGCTCAACGTCGTCTTTCAGCGGCAACTCGCTGGGCTCGGGCTGGGTTCCACCATCGGGGTGGACCGTAGGGGCTACCACTGCTGAATCCATCTCACTGTTCATCACGTCAACTCCATAGTGGAAACGCACGCCGCAATCCCACAGGCTGCGGGACGAGTTGCGGGGTGCCTTGAAGTCGACTGTGAACTAGTGCAGGCGGGCGGTCTAAAGGGGCATGGCGGAAATCTTGGACTCGATTTTTCGGCGCTGTCCCGGCGAGGTCACCGTCGAATCACTGCCTTGCGAACGGCGTCACAACCTCGGGAGATCCCGCCCTTCCGATGTTCAACAACATCGACCCTCCAATCCCACAGGGACTTTCCGAGCTTTCCGACGCGAACCTCAGCCTCCCGTCGCCCGAGTGCGCAGCCGGAGACGAAGAACCCATAAAGCGCACACATCAGTTCGGTCCTGCGCAGGTCCGGTTTCGGCGGCGCAGAAGGGTCTGGGTCGCCCGGCTCGAGCCGCATGGGAAACGGCAGGTTCGCCGCCATCCGCTCCAAGGCCTCAAGCTGCTCAGTCAGCGAGTAGATGTCTTGCGTGTCTTGGGCGAACAGCGGATTCGAGAGCGCCACTTCCTCCCAGTACCCCAGGAGTTCACGGATTGCCCTGCGCACTCTCTCCGCCCGGCTGCTCAGAAGCCTCGCCTGAGCGCGGGACCGCTTCAGTGCCTTCACAAACGGCCTGTACTCGGGCCCTACCTGCCTCTCGTCGGCCGGCACCGAGAGGTCCGTCTCGTTACGTTCAAGCCACCGAACCAGATCAATGTGGAATACGAACGCAGCGAGCTGGTTGCGTCGCGTGGAGCTCAGTCCGCCATCGACGCCCGCGTCCGCAAGCCTCTTGAAGGCCATCCGCGTCCCCGCCGAGTCCTCGCCGTATCGAGCCGAGGTCTTCCAGCAACCCCACTCCCATAGCTTCCTGAAGTAGGGCTCCCAAGGCGGAACCGGCAGGCTCGCCAGGTCCGTGCGCTTTGACGGGGTCTTCTTCGATGGAGACTTCGCTGGCATCGGGAAGGCCAGTTTAGCCAGTACTGGGGTTGGCTTCGAGCCGTGCTCCCGCGGGCCCTTCATTCCCCCGAACCCCTACCCCCCACTGGCGCCAGAACACGCCACAGGGTGCCCCGAAGCTTTGTCCCTGCTACTCTCGCCAGTGTCCCAGCGGGGCGGAGGTCCGTCTCTTTGCCACTCGAAAGCATCGGAGCGGGCGTCCGCGGAGCCTACGGCTCGGGCCCCGATTCCTGTGTCAGTATGCTGTCGATGAAGGGTCGGTGTGTGATTTGCGGCGCGGTTGGAAAGTTGACGGACGACCACGTTCCACCCCGGTCGGTTGCTGAGCCGACGCCATTAGAGATGCGCAGACTCGGCGCGACGATTGGGACTGAGGCATTTAGTCCATACAGGCGCGGTTTTCACGCGGCCAAGTTCCCGTCGCTGTGTCTTGGGTGCAACTCTTCCAGGCTTGGTTCCCGCTACGATCCGGTTCTCTCCCGTTTCGCTGCTGACGTGCGGCGATGGATCTCCGCGACAGAAAAGATGAACCTGTGGCTCGGCAAGAATATCGAAGTGGAGACTTACCCGGCGTTGCTCGCTCGCTCAGTGGTCGGTCATCTGCTGGCGGCAGAAGAACGCAAAGATCCTTGGGAAGTGCCACAGACTGGGTCGTCGACTGATGCGCTCAAGACGTTCTTTCTCTGACGTCCCCCCGTCTTGAGTAGCACTCGGCCTTAGAGCCCGGCGGTGACTGTACTCGCTTTCGATTGCAGCTGCTTCGCGAAGCCGGCGGGCGTCAGCCCGCCCAGCCCCTTCTTCGGCCGTTCT
>JBFWPN010000009.1:0-245178 GCA_050249955.1 Vicinamibacterales bacterium | reverse complement strand
AACGCTCACGACCGGGGCTTTTGGCCCAAGCCGCTTGCGGTGGTTTGCACCCTGCTCCTGCAAGCCGAGTGCGAGAGGCCAGTCTTCTCTTCTCTCATCTCCTACGCCGCTTGCTGCGGCACACTGATGTCCGTCACCCAGGCCTTGTTGCGCTGCGTAACGGTGAACTCGCGCTTGAGCAAATTCGGGATCAGGACGGACGGCTTGCCGACCGCCATCCGCCGCGTGCGATAGCCATGCAACGCACGGAGCTCATGCTCGCGCATGAGACGAGCGACGCGGTGCTTACTGCACGTTTCGCCGGCCTCCCTGAGGTCCAGAAACACGCGCGGCGCTCCATAGATCCCATGGCTGGCAACAAACGAGGCGCGAATCAACTTCAGAAGTCGAGCGTCCTCTTGCGCGCGGTTGGAGAGGGGCTGCTTCAGCCAGTCGTAGTAGCCGCTCGGCGCGACGCCAAGCACGCGGCACATCTCCTGGACGCTGTGCTGTTTCCGATTGGCCTTGATGAATGCATAGACCGTCCGAACTCGCCCGTCTGCGGCCTTCGTGGACATGGTGTCGACCTCCAATGGGTCGGCATCCTAGCTCTCCACTAGATCCTGGGAACTCCAGAGTTGCACTGGGGCGATAGTCGATAACTGCACCGGCGTCAGCGATCCCCTGCTTGGGAACGGGCGGACTGATCGCCGACAATGAACTTCGTGCAGCGCTGGGTTCTCGCAGCCACACTGGCCATCGTCTCCGTCAACGCCTTTGCGGGTGGCTTCTACGGACTGATGGGGGCGGACGGCATCCCCATGGAATGGCTCGAGGGCAGCCCCTTCAGCAGCTACTACATTCCCAGCCTCATCCTCTTCGTCATCGTCGGCGGGTCGAGCCTGCTCGCCTCGCTGGCGGTGGCCGCCGGCCTCCGCCTGGGCCGTCTCGCCACGGTCGTGAGCGCCGCCGTGCTCTTTGCGTGGATCGTGGCGCAGGTGCGCATCATCGGGTACGTGTCGTGGCTCCAGCCCACGCTCCTGGCCGTCAGTGGCCTGGAACTGTGGCTGGCACGGAGCCTCCGGCTGCCGGGCGCCTGAACCCGCGTAGGCCGCAGCGTCACCACGCGCGAAGCGGCGATGCGCGAGCGGCGACCCGCCGGCGGCATTCCGGCACCAGCCACTCGCCGGCCCTCGATCGCCCCGTGGTGAGCGGTCCTCCCACATGGCCACCGAATTGCTCCCTGTGGTCGAGGGCAAACATGTCACGTGCTCGTCACGCTGTTGCCTGGGCGTCCGGCGCCGCTGGCGTGGCTGCCGGCGCATACGCCGCGTGGGCCGGCTCGGCCTGGCTGCGCTACGGCCATGTCGCTCCCCCATCACCCGCGGCCGCGGATCCCCTGCTCGACCACTTCATGCCGGTCTACGAAGTCGTGGAGCGGCATCACATCCGAGTCGGCGCACCGGCCGACGTGACGTATGCCGCCGCGAAGGAGATGGACCTGACCCGGTCTCGGATCGTGAGGGCCATCTTCAGGACGCGGGAACTCCTCCTCGGCGCCGAGCCGGAGCATGCGGCCCGCCCTTCGGGCATCGTCGCGCTCACGCAGTCGCTCGGGTGGGGCGTGCTCGCCGAGCACCCGGGTCGTGAGCTGGTGATGGGTGCCGTCACGCAGCCGTGGATGGCCAACGTGGTGTTCCGTGCCCTGCCGCCCGACACATTCGCCGGATTCGAGGAGCCGGGCTTCGTGAAGATTGCCTGGACACTCCGCGCAGACCCGCTCGATGCCACGCGCTCGGTGTTCCGGACAGAGACGCGCGTGATCGCCACGAGCGCAGACGCGCGCGTGAAGTTCCGCCGCTACTGGGCCTGGCTGTCGCCGGGGATCATCATCATCCGCCGCCTGTCACTCCGGCCCCTGAAGGCGGAGGCGGAACGACGGGGACGGGTGGCAGCGCAATCCTGAAGACCGTGCCCTCGCCTTCCCTTGAATGCACCGTGATCTCGCCGCCCATGGCACGGACGCAGTCCTCCACGATCGCGAGGCCGAGTCCCATGCCCTGCACGATCGAGCCATGCGCCAGGTCCGCGTGGGCTCGCGTGAATCGCTGGAAGATGCCGGCCCGCGCGTGTTCCGGAATGCCGAGGCCGTTGTCGCGTACCTCGAACACACACGGATCGGCCGGGCCGGCCGGCCCGACGCCCGTCACCTCGACGATGCGCACCGGCTTGTCGGGATCGGAGTACTTGATCCCGTTCGAGAGGAGGTTCACGAACACCAGTTCGAGCCGGCCGACGTCGACCGTCAGCGTGGGCAGCCCGTCGGCCACGTGAATCGCGACGTCGCGAGCATCCGCCATCTCGCGCAGTTGACGCGCGGCTTCGTGGATGACCGTTGCCGAGCACACCTCCTGCAGCAGCGGGCTGTCTGTCGTCGACTGCATCCGGGCCACCACCTCGAGCTTGTGCGTCAGCTCCACGAGGTGGCGGACGTTCCGCTGGACCACCGAGAGGGTCCGGTCGAACCGCTCCCGGTCACCATCCATGCGGCCGAGCAGGCTCACGCCGAACTGGAGGGCCCCGAGCGGCTGCCGCCACTCGTGGGCCGCCATCCGCGTGAACTCCTCGAGACGCTGGTTCTGCTCGGCGATCGTCCGCGTGTACAGGCTCACGAACTCCTCGACCGTCGCCTGCGAGAGGACGTTCACCGCCTGGTTGAGCCGGGCCACGAGTGCCACCCCTGCGGAAGCCGATGGCAGCGCCCCGAGCCGGTCCATCTCCTCGAGGACGAAGTTCACGAGCACGCCGCCGAGCAACTGGTACTCACGGAGCACCTGGTGCAGCGACGCGCGCTGGCTGTGCCGGAGCGCCCCGAGTTCACTGGCCTTCCCGAGGATCGCGGTGTTGGCCGCAATGGCCCCATCGAGTGGGTCCCGGAGGTAGCCGCTGATCTCGAGGATGAGCGCGGGGATGTGGTCCAGCAGGCTCTCGGTCGGAAACACGTCGCGTGCGTCAACCGGGATCAGCTCGTTCAGCCGATCGAACCAGCGCATGGCGAGCGACCGGTGCTCGACCCGCATGCGTTCGGCGATGAGGTCTCCGAATTCGGTAATGATCATCGCGAGGATGGAAGTCTCGAACGCCTGAGTATAGCGTCCTGGTACCGCCATGCAGCGGACTGACGTCCGTATCGCTGAGCTGCGCGGACGGCTCACCTCATCAGTGACCTGCACGTTCCTGGCGCCGACCGCGTCGGGCTGCATGCCGCTCATCTACAATGACGACACCGGCATGCCCGTTCGCGAGCGGCCCACCCACTACGCCTACGCCATTGGCCTGACGCTGGCCGCCCTCGGGTTCCGGTGGGCGCTTGCGCCGCTGCTCGGCACCCTGCAGCCCTATGCTCCTGGCATCGCAGCCATCGCGGCCTCGGTGCTCTTCTGGGGCTGGCGCCCCGCCGTGGCGTCGGCCATCGTGGCCTTCCTGGGTGCCGCGTTCCTGTTCGAGCGGCCGGGTGGCCTCATGCTCGGCATCAGCCCGCAGAGCGTCGCCGCCTCGCTCACGTTCGCCGTGTCTGCAGGGCTGATCATCCTGGTGGGTCACCGCGCGCGGCTCGCAGAGCAGCGGCTCGCCGAGGCCAATGCGCAGCTGCGCGAGGCCGACCGCAGGAAGGATCACTTCCTCGCCACGCTCTCGCACGAGCTGCGCAATCCCATCGGTGTCATCGCACACGGCGTGGCGGCACTGCAGGCACGCGACCTGGACCCGCGCGCCGGGTCCATCGTGGCCATCCTCGGCCGCCAGGTGTCGCAGATCCGCCGCCTTGTGGACGACCTGCTCGATGTCAGCCGGATCGCGCGGGGACGCATGGCACTGCATACCGCGCGTACCGATATCCGCCCCGCGGTGGAGCAGGCGGTGGAGGGCTGCCAGGACGCGGTCGACCGCAAGCAGCAGTCGCTGGTCGTCTCGGTGCCGCACCACCCGGTCGCGCTCGACGTCGACACGGCGCGCATCACGCAGGTGCTCTCGAACCTGATCGACAACGCCTCGAAGTACTCGCAGCCCTGCGCCGACATCCGGGTCAACGTCGCCGAGGACGCGGACGGCGTGGTGATCGACGTCTCGGACAACGGACCCGGGATCGCCCCCGAGGTGCTCCCGCACGTGTTCGACCTCTTCGACCAGGGCGGCCCGTCCGCCTCGGAGGGACTGGGGCTCGGACTCGGGCTCTGCAAGCGGATCGTCGAGATGCACGGCGGCACGATCGCCGCACTGCCGAACACCCGCGCCTGCGGCACCTCCTTCGTCATCCGGCTGCCGAAGCCGAGGCCGGAGCTCGAGCCGGCGCTATAATCGGCGCACGGTCACCTTCTCCTCCTCACAGAACCGACGCGTGGTGGCGTGGCTGGGATGCGTCCTGGCGTCCATCTCCCTCTCGGCCGCACCGGGGCCATCACGCCGCGCCCTGGACGAGTCCGATCGCGCCGCATTCCGCGCCTGGTTCACGTTCCTCGCCGACGCACAGTTCGAGCGGCAGACCGCCGACGTCGCCGACTGCGCGGGGCTCGTGCGTCACGCCTACCGTGAGGCGCTCCGCCCGCACACGCCCGCCTGGTTCCAGGGCGCCCACCTGCCCAGGCTGGCCGCCTTCCCCGACGTGCGACAGACTCCACCGGTCCGCGACGGCGCCTGGCTGCTGTTCAGGACCTCACGCGCACCGGAGCGGTACGGCGAGTTTGCCGATGCGGAAACGATCGTGACCCTGAACGCCAGGCGGCTCGGACGTGACGTACGCGCGGCGGCACCGGGCGACCTGCTCTACTTCCGCCACGAAGAGGCCGACAGCCCGTCGCACCTGATGGTGTTCGTCGGCCCGTCGCGGTTCGATCCCGAGCGGTCGGACTGGGTGGTCTACCACACGGGTCCCGACGGCACCTCGCCCGGCGAGGTCCGCAAGGTCTCGCTCGCCGACCTCGGACAACACCCGTCGCCCCGCTGGCGTCCGGTTGCGGCCAACCCGGCCTTCATCGGTGTCTTCAGGCTGGCCACGCTGGACAGGGAATCGTGATGCGTCGACTGCGCTCCACGATCGTCCCGGCCCTTGTCACGCTGCTGCTCTCGGTGCCAGCCGGCGTCAGCGCACAGACCGATGCCGCACCGGCCGCCCCTGCCTTCTCGGTGGCCACCAGCCACATCTTCACAACGAAGGAACCGCCGGCCATCACGCTCACCCACCGCCAGGTTGACCACCTGGACTTCCGGGTCTACCGCGTGAACGACCCGTTCGCCTTCTTCGCACGGCTTCGCGACGCTCACGAACTCGGCAGCGAGGAACCGGTCGTCGCGCAGGAGCAGACCTGGCTCGAACGGATCGCCGCCTGGAAGTCCGCACGGCGCGCAGAGGTCCGGTCCTTCGTCCGCCGCCAGTTCACGGCCGACTACCGGCGCGCGCGGAACGCGCGCCAGGACCGACAGCAGGTGGTGCTCCGACGCGCGCTGAACGTGAACACGTTCGCGCAGGTGCCACTGCTGAACGCCTCGCAGCTCGTCACCTCGTGGCGCGAGATCCTGCCGCGCGTCCGCGAGGCCGAGTACCGTCGCGTGCCACTCGACCTGACGACCGCTGGCGTCTACGTGGTCGAGGCCGTGAACCCACCACTGCGGGCCTACACGGTCGTGATCGTCTCGGACGTCGGCCTCGTGACGAAGACGGCGCCGGGCGAACTGCTCGTGTTTGCCGCGAACCGGTTCGATGGCTCGCCCCTGGCGGGCTGCCGCATCCAGGTGCTCGCGGACCAGTCGACGGTCGGCCAGGGCGCAACGTCGCAGGACGGCACGTTCACCGCCCGCCTGGCCGTGGACCAGCCGGACAGCCTCGTCACGGTGGCCGACTGCAACGGGCAGGCGGCCGCCACCGACCCCGGCGCCTTCACGGTCAACGAGCCGACCCGCGAGCTGGTGGGCTACACCTACACGGACCGGCCGGTCTACCGACCCGGCCACACGGTCCACTACCGCAGCGTGCTGCGCTGGCGGGAGCGCGGCGTCCTCGTGCCATTCGGCTCGGGTCAGGTGGAGGTGACGGTTGCGGACGGCGACGAGAAGGTGCTCCTCCGCGAGCGCAGGGCGGTGGATGCCTTCGGCTCGATCGACGGCTCGTTCACAGTCCCGGCCACGGCCGCACTCGGCACCTACGTGCTGCGCGTCAGCAGCGGGGACGACACGGCAACCGGATCGTTCGAGGTGCAGGAGTATCGCAAGCCCGAATTCGACGTGGCCGTGCGGCCCGCCACGCGCTTCGCGCGCCAGGGGAACGAGGCGCTCGTCACCATCAGCGCGCGCTACTACTTCGGCCAGCCGGTCTCTGGCGGCACGATCACCTACACCGTGCGCCACCAGCCCTACTTCTCGCCCCTGCGGGTCGAGGCCAGTGGCGAGGAACCGTTCGACGACTTCGCCTACGGCGGCGGCGAGACCCATGCGGAAGGCACCGCCACGCTCGACGCCCAGGGAACCGCGCAGGTCCGGATCCCGCTGACGACCGCCGAGGACCAGCGCGACTACACGGCGCGGATCGACGCCCGCGTGCTCGACGTGAGCGGACGTGAAGTGTCCGGGTCGGCGGGCCTGGTCGCGACATGGGGCGGTTTCATGCTGATGGCCACGCCCGACCGATACGTGCACACCGGCGGTGATGCCGCCACGATCCGCGTACGGGCCGTGGACTACGCCGGCGCGCCACGGATGGGCGCGCGCGTGCATGCGCAGCTGGCCCACGTGGATTACCGCGACGGCTACGACAACCCGCGCCTCACGGTCGCCCAGGAAGCCGACGTCACCACCGACGCCGAGGGCCGCGCGCAGTGGACGGTCCCGATGCCTGGCGATCCCGGCAGTTACCGTGTCACGGTCACCGCCGCATCCGACGACCGCACCGTGCGCGAGATGACGACGATCTGGGTGCCAGGGCGGGAGGATGGGTTCAGCGAGGGGGACCGATTCCTCGAGCTGATCGCAGACCGCCGGACCTACCAGCCCGGCGACACGGCACGCATCATGGTGCAGGGCGAGGCGTTCGACGCGCCGGTGCTGGTCACCAAGGAGAACCAGCGGATCTCGTGGCACCAGGTGGTGAGGACCTCGAGCGGAGCGGCGATTGAGGTCCCGGTCTCCGACGATGACATCGGGGACACGTACGTCAGCATCGCCTTCCTCAAGGACGATCGGCTCTTCCGTGCGGAACGGCGCCTCTCGGTACCGGCGCTCGCGAGGCAGCTCACCATCATGGCCGACACCGATCGGCCGGTGGCCAGGCCCGGCCAGCCGGCCACCTTCACCCTGCGGGCGACCGATGCCGGCGGCGCGCCCGTGAGGGCGCAGCTGAGTGTCGGGCTCGTGGACGAGGCGCTCTACGGCGTACGACCGGACTCGACGCCGGATCCGCTCCGCTTCTTCTATCGCCGCGAATACAACGAGGTGAGCACGTCGTTCTCGCGCGACTATCCGTTCGTCGGCTACTCCGGCACCGATCAGCTGATCCTCACGCAGCGACGCCGACCGATGACGTTCGCGCAGTTCAAGGCCGACCGGCCCGATCGCCCGCGCGTGCGCAAGGACTTCCCGGACACGGTCTTCTGGTCGGCCACCGTCACGACCGACGCCGCGGGCATGGCGCGCGTCCGCGTGGACTATCCCGACTCGCTCACGACCTGGCGCCTCACGGTGCGGGCCGTCACGGCAGATACGCACGTCGGTTCGGCCGTGGCCCGTGCGCTGACCACCAAGGACCTGATCCTGCGCGTGGTGACGCCCCGCTTCCTCACGGAGGGGGACCGCGTGGAGATCCCGGCCATCGTCCACAACTACCTGCCGCAGGCCGCGCAGGTGGCGGTTACGGTCTCCGCGGACGGACTCACGGCGTCACCGGCCGCGCCGGCGCCTGGGGCCCGCTCGGTGCAGGTGGCGCAGAACGGGCAGCAGCGTACCGACTGGGCCTTCACGGCCGATGCGGTGCGACCGGTCACCATCAGCGGCAGCGCCACCAGCCAGGCCGCCGGCGATGCCATGGCGCTGACGATTCCGGTGAACCCCGCCGGCTTGCAGCGCAACCTGGGCACGTCCGGCTCGATTGCCGCGGGCGACGCCAGGAGCCTCGAGTTCACGGTGCCGCCCACCGCCAATGCGTCGGGCCGCTCGGTCCGCGTGGCGCTCGCCCCTTCGCTGGCCGGGTCGATGCTCGGCGCGCTGGACTACCTGGGCGGCTACCCGTGGGGATGCACCGAGCAGACGCTTTCCAGCTTCGTGCCGAATGTCGTCGTGCTGCGCGCGCTCACCGAGATGCGGCTCACGCCGACCGAACGCCTGCAGTCGCTCGACCGGCGCGTATCCGACGGGCTGAAGCGTCTCTACGACTACCAGCACGATGATGGCGGCTGGGGATGGTGGAAGACCGACCAGAACCATCCGTTCATGACGGCGTACGCCGTCGACAGCCTGCTGCAGGCGCGCGACAACGGCGTGCAGCTCGAGGCGTGGCGGATCGCCTCGGGCTCGCGGGCGCTGCTGCAGCTCTGGCAGGAGTACCCCCGTGCACTGCCTGACCTGAAGGCGTACATCGCCTACGTGCTCAACCGTGCCCAGGCCGCGCCGTTCGACATCGTCGTCGCCCTCGACACGCTGTGGGAGGCCCGTGCGCGGATGTCAGCCACCGGGCAGTCGTTCCTGCTGATGACGCTCGACGCGCGGAAGGACGCCCGGGGAGACACGCTGGCCCGTGAGCTGATGGCGGCCGCCCGCACCGAAGGTGAGCTCAGTTCGTGGACGGCAGAGACCGACGCCCTGATGGAGGACCCGTTCGTCGACACGTCGGCCGAGGCGACGGCCCTCGCACTCAAGGCGCTGGCCGAACACGGCACCACCGACGCGGTGCTCGAACGGGCCGCCCGATGGCTGGTGGCGAACCGGAACGCGGGCTCCTACTGGGTCAGCACCAAGCAGACGGCCATGGCCCTGCAGGGACTGCTCGCGTTCATGAAGGCGCGCGGCGAGACGCCGGCGCCGGTCAACGCCCAGGTGCTCGTGAACGGTGTCCGGGTGGGCACGGCCCGGTTCGATGCGGCGTCGCTCACCGCGCCGACGCCGGTGCTGATCGAGGCGCCGGCAGCCGGGGGTGCCAACACCATCCGCATCATCCGCGAGGGGGCCGGCGCCGTGTACTTCGATGCCGGCATCCGGTACTACGACAGGCCGGCCGCCGCCGAACGGACCGGGACCCGGCGGCTCGCCATGCTCCGGCAGTACTTCACGCTCACGCCGGTGCAAGGGCGGAGCGGGATCGTCTACCGCGAGGCGCCGCTCGCCGGGCCGGTGAAGGCTGGCGACCTGATCATGGTGAGGCTCACGGTGGCCGGAGCCGCAGACTGGCGCTACCTGATGATCGAAGACCCGCTGCCGGCCGGGACGGAGTCGGTGGAGCGCGAGGATGCGTTCCAGCTGGAGCAGCCGCGTCCATGGGAGTACGGCAGCCAGCGTGAACTGCGGGACGATCGTACGGTCTACTTCCTGGACAGCCTCGAGGGGGGCCGCCGCGAGTTCAACTACCTGCTGCGGGCCACGACGCCCGGCACCTTCAACGCGATGCCCGCGCGGGTGGCGCCGATGTACGTGCCTGACGTTTCGGCTTCGAGCGACACGATGACACTGACCGTGAGTCCCGAGGGGGTGCCGTGACGCCCCGGCGGTTCGCAGAGGGGGTGCTGCTGGTGCTGCTGGGAACCGGGCTGGTCGGCGGATCGTACTGGGGCCTGCTGAATGTGCCCGAGTCCACCGTGCTGGCGCTCGTGCTGTCGGCGCTGCTCGCGACCCTGACCGTCCTGCTGATCGGCCTGACGAACGCGGTGGTGCTGGCGCACTTCGCCGGTACGCCGCTCCGCCGGTCCGTGTTGCACGCGGCACGGCGGCTTCCGGCCTTCCTGCTGGGCCTGGCCGCATTCACCGCGGTCTGGTGGTTCACGTCGTTCGTGGAGGCGCAATGGACACTCCACAACGGCGAAATCGATGCGCTGTTCCTGCGTCATGCCGGCACCGCGAACACCGGATGGATGCACGCATCGGTGGACTGGGCCATGTGGCTGCTGCGCTGGGTGCTGGGCGTGGCGGTCGTCGAGGCACTGACCGCGGGGCAGCCTGGCCTGGCACTGTCGGGCCGTACGCTCGGCGCGCTTGTGCTGGCACTGATCGCGGCGACGGGCATCGCGAAGGCGGCGAGCTGGCGGCCCGACGGCCTGCCGCCAGCCACGGCGGAACTCATCTTCGTCGGGGTGAAGCTCGGTGCCCTCGCGGTGGCGTCGGCGATCGTCGCGGCCGGGGTCCTTGCGGTGTTCGCGCGCGCGGCCCGGCCGCGGCCATCGGCGCCGGCCGGGCCTGGCCGGCCCTAGTCCGGTGCTGCCGGCCGAGCACGCCATCCGCGCCCGGCGGCGCGCTCCCGCTCGTAACACGCGAGCGCCTGCTCGTACACACGCCGCAGTGCCTCACCCGATCCGGCCCTGGTGAACGCTGCGTCAGATGGACAGGCGGCAGCCGCGCGGGCGGCTGGGGCCGCGCGGGACCCGATGGCCGCCCACTCCGCCAGGCCTTCGTGCATCCACCGGGGCGCCGCGCCGAGCGTGTCGCGTGTGAGCGCGTGCGCGAACTCGTGGCGCAGCGTCGACTCCAGCAGCCCGCGCTGCCGCAGCACCTGGAGCGGGAGCAGGTCGACCGTCGTCCCGCTGGTCGTGGCCGTGGTGAACCACCGTGCGCCGCTCGCGCGTTCGTAGCTCTCCACCGTCGGGTGGAATCGCAGCAGCAGGTTCACGTCGGCGGGCGCCCCCAGCGCGGTGCGCACCTCGCCGAGCAGACGGTGCGCGAGCCGGTCGAGACCTGCGCGATCGGCGTCCTCGTCACGCGGCACCTGCAGGCGGAGGTGCGTCGTGCCACCCGTCCGTGGTGCGGCCACCTCGTCGAGTGCGCGCACCCGCAAGCCAGGGTAGTACCGCGACAGGATCTGCGCGGCGTCATCGCCGCGCCGGGCCAGGGCGGCGGCACCGATCACGCAGAGGCCGACACCGTGCCCGGCTCCACGCCCCGTGAACGCGAAGCCACCACCGGTGCGGGCGATGTCGAAGAGCGTGCTGCGGAGCATCTGCCAGCCAAGCGTGCGGCCCACCAGCGTGCGCAGATCGTCGCCAGACACCTCGGACGGCGCCAGCCCGTCGAGATGCAGCCAGCGGGCACGCCCGGACGACGTGCGTGCGGTGATGCGCAGGTCGCGGAGTGCCTCTCCCTTGAACCCGCCCGACCGGAGCGCACGGAGCAGGTCGCGCGCCGGCACCTCCGAGCGCCACGTCGGCTGCCCGTCGCACGCGGGGTCAGCACGTGAAGGCAGGTACTCGGGGTCAACCGCCCCTCGCCACACGAGCGAGGGGCGCTCGGAGTGACCGCCACAGGCGGCGGTGTAGAAGATCGTCGCCGGCCGGTCGCCGTCGGCGAGATAGCGTCCGGTCGTGCGGATCGCCGAGGCGCGTGCCTGCGCGCCGGGTGTCCGCACCACCTGGCAGTGGGTGAGGTCGCAGAGGTCGAAACCGTCCGCCGCGTGACGGCCGTCGTTGGCGAGGGCGTAGGTCCTCGCCGCAATGCCCAGGGCATCCAGGGCTGCCCGGGCGCTGCCCGCCGCCTGCTCACCGGCAATCACCCCAGCCACGTACTCGTCGAGCGGCATCTCGCGAACCCGCCATCGGCCGGAGCTGTCTGCCGTACCGACGCGAACCGACCGCGGCGTCGGCACGGGACGAGTGATCCGCGCATCGGCCTGCGCCCGTGCCGGGGACAGCCGAGCGGCCATGAGGCCCGCAGCGTCGATGCCGGCACCGCCTGACACGACGAGTGCGAATCCACGGGTCGGGTGCGTGGAGGGCGTGACACCCACGACGAGTCCCTGCGACACACCGCCCGCATCGACCGTCCCCGTCTTGGCGAGCGCATCGATGCCGGCCGAACCAAGGGCCGCCGCCGTGCCGCGGGAGGCCGCCCCCCGAAGCCCTTCGCGCAGCACCGCCAGCGTCGAGGGCTTCAGTCCGGTCACCGCGTCTCCCCGTGCGATGCGTGCAATCGCCTCGATGAGCCGCGTCGGCTGCACGCGCGCTCCCTCGAGGCCGAACGCCGCCGTCCGAAGGTCCACCCCAGGCGATCGCGGCAGGCCGAGGGCCGCCAGCGCAGCGTCGAACGCCGCCCTCGGGATACGCGAGGCAACCGACGCCACGTAGGTGTTGCACGAGTACGTGAGCGCGTCGGCCGGGGTGAGCGGCCGGTGCAGGTCGGGGTGCGTGCAGGTGAGCCGGTGGCCGTCGACCACGATCGTCTTCGTACAGAGGGCTCGGCTGCCCCCGGTGATCACGCCGCTCTCGAGTGCGGCCGCCATGGTCGCGATCTTCATGAACGAACCCGGCAGGACGGGCCGGCGGGCGGTCTCCGGCTGCTCCACCGAGAGTGTGGTCCCGCTCTGCAGATCGAGGATGAGCGCAGCAACGCCGGGCTGCTGGGCGCGCAGCACAGACGGAATCAGGAGGCACACCGTGAGGGTGGCAACGCCACTCGCGAGCGTACGCGGGCGCCGGCACAGGTGCAACCAGGCCATGGCCGCATTCTAGCCGTGACGACGCAGCTGGTCAGAACGTCTTCGGCGGCTCGTCATTCCCTTCCACACGGTGCTGGTCGACCATGGCCTGATGACCACTCTTCGAGAAGTAGAGTTCCCAGGCGAGGAAGGCGACGACCAGCACCGCGATGAGGATGAGCGCGGGAATCATGAAAGGTCCCATACCTTTCCGGTAGCAATCGCCGAGCCGCCGAGGGATCAGTGGGCCTGGACCGGTCGTCCGTATTCGCCCGGAGGCGCGTGAATCAGCCGGGCCAGCACCTCGGGCTGCACCGGCTTGACGAGGTGGGCGTCGAAGCCCGCCTCGCGCGCGCGGGCGGAGTCTTCGGGACGTCCGTAGCCGGTGATGGCCACCAGCAGGGTCCGTTCCCCGTCGGCGGACGCGCGCAGGTTCTCGGCCACCTGGTAGCCGTCGAGCCCGGGAAGTCCGATGTCCACGAGGGCCACGTCCGGGTGCAGGCGGCGCGCCAGGGCGAGCGCCTCCACCCCGTCGCCCGCGGTGTGGACCCGGTGGCCGAGTTCCTCGAGCCACGCGTGCAGCATCTCCCGCGCGTCGGCGTTGTCCTCCACCACCAGCACGACCAGCGGCTCGCGTGGCGGCTGTACGGCGGCGTCACCGTCGAGCCTCGCGGTCGGGCCGAGCGCCGCCACTTCCTCGATCGGCAGTTCGACGCGGAACTCCGCGCCGCGGCCTTCGCCGTCGCTGTGCGCGCTGATCGATCCACCGTGCAGTTCGACGAGGCTCCTGGCGATCGTGAGGCCGAGGCCGAGCCCGCCGAGCGATCGCGCCAGCGACTGGTCCACCTGCACGAAGAGGTCGAAGATGGCCGAGAGCTTCGCGGGCGGGATGCCGATGCCCTCGTCGGCCACCGTCACGATGGCCCGGCGCGGCGCGCCTGGCGCCTGCGGCTCGGCGACACGACACGCGAGGCGAATGGTCGACCCCGGCTCGGAGTACTTGTTCGCGTTCTGGAGCAGGTTGACGAAGGCCTGCTCCAGGCGCAGCGCGTCGGCGCTCAGGCAGAGGCGTTCGGCTGGCAACGACACGTCGAGCTGCTGATTGCGCCCGTCCATCAGCGGCCGGGTGTTCTCGACGGCAGACTCCAGGATGGCCACCAGTTCGGTCGGCTCCCTCTGGAGCCGCATCTTCCCTCGCGTGACCCGCGACACCTCGAGCAGGTCGTCCACGAGCCGCGCGAGGTGCCGCGTCTGCCGGCGTATCGTCGACCGGAGGCGCACGTTCCTGGGATCCTGCGCCCCCACCCTGTCCATCAGGCTGTTGGCCGCGGCAATGGCATTGAGCGGGTTGCGCAGCTCGTGCGCGAGCATGCCCAGGAACTCGTCCTTGCGGCGATCGAACTCGACGAGCTGCTCCGCCCGCCGCCGATGATCCTCTTCAAGTTGCCGGTGCTCGGTGATGTCGGCCACGGTCAGCACCACACGGTCCACAGGCCCGGCCCCCTCGAGGATCGGGTCGGCCACCACGCGGTAGAGGCGATCCTGCACGCCGAGCTCACTTGTCACGCGCTGTCGCGTCTCCACGGCCCCGGCTGCGGTGTCGGCCAGGGCGCCGCCCTGCCCCGGCATCAGGCGCGATGCGGCATATCCGACGGTCTGCTCGCACGATGCGCCAGACAGCGAGGCCATCGCCTGGTTGCAGCGCAGGACCCGCCCCTCGCGATCGAGGATCGCGACGCCGTCCGCGATGGCGTCGAAGGTTCGCCGCCACTCCGCGCCAGCCTCCTGCAGCTCCTGCTCGGCGCGCTGCGTGCGGAGGAGCGACCGGACAGTCGCCACCAGTTCGGGCGGCTCGATCGGCTGGGCCAGGTAGCCGTCGGCGCCGCTGTCCAGCCCCTCCACCTTCCGCTCGGCGGAGATGAACGTGGCCGACGTCTGCAGCACGGGAATCGTGCGGGTGGCCGGGTCGGCCTTGATCCGGCGGCACACCTCGAGGCCGCTGATGTCGGGGAGCCTGACGTCCAGCACGACCAGCATCGGTCGGCGCCGCATCAGCATCAGGGCCTCGCGTCCATCCGAGGCCTCGACCACACGGAAGCCGGCAGCCTCCAGGATCCGCGTCACCATGTACCGGTTCGCCTCATCGTCATTGACATTGAGCACGAACGGACGCGCGTCAGGCACTGCGGGGTTCCTCCTCGGCGACCGGTCCGGTCTTGGCCAGCACTTCGCGGATGCGACCGAGCGCAACCTCGCGGTTCAGGCTCTCCTTGGGGAGGATGGCGTGGGCATCCTGGGCAAGGCGCTGGCGCTCACCATCCCCGAGGCTCCTGGATGTGTGGATGATCACCGGGATGGCGCGGGTCGATGCGTCGAGCTTCAGCTCGTCCAGCACGTCGAACGCGGTCATGCCAGGGAGGACGAAGTCCAGGAAGATCAGCTGTGGCTGCTGCTCGCGTGCGAGGCGGACCCCGTCGCTGCCGGTCGCCGCCTCGATCACCTCATAGGGACCGTCGGCGAGCAGCCGCGTCAGCATGTAGCGCGCCACCTCGTCATCGTCGATGACGAGGATGCGGTGGATCGGTCCGCGGCGCCTGGCAAGTGCGGCCAGCTTGCGGGCGAGCCAGCGCTGATCGAGCGGCTTGATGACGAACTCGTCTGCACCGAGGGCGCGGGCTCGGTGCTCGCGGTTGGTGACGGTGACGACCAGGACCGGGATGTCACGGGTCTCGGCCTGGGCCTTGACCTCGGCCAGCAGGTTCCACGACGTCTCCCCCTCCAGCATGATGTCCAGGACGATGGCGGCCGGGCGCATGCGCTGGAGGACGTCGCGGGCCTCCTCCACCGTGCGGGCCGGGACGATCTGGAAGCCGGAGTTGCGCAGGTACTTCTCGTACAGGAAGAGCGTCTGCCGGTCGTCTTCCACCACGAGGATGGGGGGCCGGCCAGGTTCGAGCGTGGCGCTGCGCGCCGCCAGGCCCGCCATCTCACGCACCTCGGGGTGCGTGCGCGGCACGACGAGGGTGAACGTGGAGCCGGCGCCTGGCGCGCTCGTCACGCTCAGCGTCCCCCCGAGGATCTCGGCGAGCCGCCGTGAGAGCGAGAGGCCAAGGCCGGTGCCCTTCACCTTCTTCTGCAGCGGGTTGTCGACCTGCGCGAACTCCTCGAAGATGCGCTCGTGATCCTCGAGGGGAATGCCGATGCCGGTGTCACTCACCGCGAAGGTGACCGACCCGTTCGGGCCCTTGAGTGCCGACACCTGGATCTGGCCGTGCTCGGTGAACTTGACCGCGTTCGAGATCAGGTTCTTGAGGATCTGCGAGACCTTGCCTTCGTCGGTCTCGAGCGGCTCGAGCGCGGGATCAACGTCGAAGGCCACCTGCACGGCGCCCACGCCGTGCAACGGTCGGAACATGCCGCGCAGCGCGCCGAAGAGATCCGCCGGGTGGAAGGTGACCGGGCGCAGGGCCACCTTGCCGGCCTCGATCTTCGACAGGTCGAGGAGGTCGTTCACCAGTTCCACCAGGCTTTCGGCACTGCGCAGGATGAAGGTGAGCTGCTTCTCCTGCTCGGCGTTCAGCTCTCCGTCCACCTTCGAGAGCAGCATGCGTGCGAGGCCGATGATGGCGTTCAGCGGGGTCCGGAACTCGTGGCTCACGTTCGCCACCACGCGCGACTTCACTTCGGTGATGCGTCGCAGCGAATCGGACTTCTCGTCCACTTCGCTGTGCAGCGCGATCACGCCGCGAGTCGAATCGTCGAGGTCGCGCGCGATCCGGGCGAGCTCGGCCGTCTGGTCGGCAATCGTCTGCCGCCGTTCGCCCGCTTCCGCCTCGAGCAGCCTGATCTCACGCAGGCTGCGGTCCGCCCCGGCGAGGGCTCCCGCCAGGGAGTCCGGGAGCAGCGTGCCCACCATCAGGAAGCCATCGCCCTCGGGCTGAATCGTCGCCGAGAGGACCCGAGGCACTCCGTGAACCTGTATCGGCAGCACCACGTCCAGCCGGGGCGCGAGCGCCTCGGCATGCAGCAGCCGCTCGACCTGGGGAGCGGTGTCGGTGGAGACGAGGGAGAACAGCGAGGTGCCGGCCGTCACACCGAGCAGCGCCTCAGCCGCGGGATCGGCCCAGGAGATGTCGCCCCCCTCGGTGAGAGCAAGCGCAACCTCGCGGCGGAGCCGGTTCAGCGTGCGAAGTTCGGGTGCGGGACTCACCAGTTCTGGATACCGGCCACAGGGTCGCGGCCGTTTACCTGTGCAAACCCGCTGCCCGCGGCAAGCGCCGGCCAGTGGCTCGACGGGCGGCCCCTGCGTCGCGGAACATTACAGCCCAACGTCGGGTCGGTTGGGAATCCAACTGGGCCGTTATCGTCTCGAGCCGGGACGCGCGTCCCGCAGAGTCTGGAACGCCTGGAGCATCTGCACGTAGCTGAAGTGGGCATTGCGCCCGCTCGGGTTGGGTACGACGGCCACCCGTGCGCCCTCGAACCGTTCGATTTGAAAGCCGGGCGTGATCGGTTGGCCCGGCCGTACGTCGAAGATGAAGCGGTACAGCGTGACACCCACGAAGGTCACGACGCGCGGTTTCCAGCGCCGGACCTTCCGCCGCAGCACGGCGAGTCCCCGCGCGTACTCCTCCGCGCGGAGCGTGTCGATGCCCCGGGTGGGACGCGCGATCAGGTTGGTGACGCCCAGTCCCCACCCGGGCAGGCGGTCATCGTCTTCGAAGGTCAGGGGTTCGGGCACCAGACCGGCGTCGAAGAGCAGCCTCCAGAATCGGTTGGACGGGCCGGCGAAGTGATGGTTCGTCAGCGCCGAGCGGACGCCCGGGTTGATGCCGACGAAGAGGAGGCGGACACCTGGCCTGACGCGGTCCGTCAGGCGCAGGTGTGAGATGTCAGCGATTACTTCTTTTCCTTGAAGCCGGAAGGAATTGCGACGTCCTCGGCGGGAACCGTGGTGGCGACCTTCAGCACCTCGCTGGTCGAGGTGAGCACCGTGGCTCGCTCCTTCGGACCGGAGGCTTCGTCGTTGTTGTTGCGGCGCGCCATGCGGCGCCCAAGCCCGCCGAGGACGCCGCCCACGCTGGTGGGCGCCGAGTCGCCCGACTTCGAGTCCGACGCACCGGCCTGCTCCGACTTCAGCTGCTCGGCCGACTTCACGGCCTCGATCGTGACGGTGGTCAGCACCGGTGTGCCCTGGAGCTTCTTCGCCTCGGCAGCCATCTTCTCGAGCGCCGGCTTCATCATCGGGTACATCGCCATGGCCGACGCCATGTCCTGCGGCGAGGCGCCCTCGATGACCGGACCGTAGAGCTGCTGGGCGTACTTCACGTGGAAGTCGGAGATCTCCTGCATGGCGGGGAGCGACGGGGTCATCCACATGTCGCTCGTGAGCACCATGCCCCCGCCCTGCTGCAGCGTCTTCCCCTTCTCGCGCACGGTCACGGTCATGACCGACTGCGTGGTGCTGAATCCGTTGATGTCCTTCTTCTCGCCGGTGTTCTTCACCTCGAAGTCCACCTCGAGCTGCTTCGCGTTCGGGTCCTGGCGGGCGGGCTCATCCTTGCCCGCCTCCTTGCTGGCCTCGGCCTCGGCCTTCTTCCGCGCCTCCTCGAGCTGCCTGCGGATCTCGGCGAAGGTCATCACCGTGTACGACTTCTTCTTCAGGTCGAGGTCGTAGACCTTCTCCTCGGAGAGGTCGACGATCTGCGCTGTCGAGTCGCCGGTGGTGGTCATCATGCGGTTGCCCTTCACCGCCACGCTGGACGTGACCCCGTCGCGGGCCGCCTTGCCTCCGAAGAAGTTCACGACGCGGCCGAGCGCGCCCGAGAACTGGAACCGCGTCTTCTGGTCGGCACGGACATCGGCGTGCAGCACCTGGCCGGACACGAGGGCAAGCGCCACTGCGGACGCGAGGGCAATGCGCGGACGGATCATGGATGAAGCCTCCAGCGATCGATTCTACACCCCGGGTTCGCGGGCTGGCGGGGTGCGGATGCGCGCGAGGACCAACGTGGCAGGCAGCAGTGCCGCGGCCCACGCAATGGTGAGCACACGAAAGCCGACCCGCTCGAATGCTGCGCCGCCGATGGACGGCCCCACCAGCAGGCCGATCGACCAGGCGACGTTGTAGACGCCGTAGGCGACGCCGAACGACCGCACGCCAGCCCTGGCTGTCGCCTCGGCCATGTAGGCCAGCGACGGCGTCACCATGGCCACGATCGGCACGGTGAACGCCGCATAGACGAGCAGCCCGCTGGTGAAGTCGCGCATGAGCGCGAGCACCGGCAGCATCAGCGCGATGCCGGCAAGTCCGGCGAGCATGAGCTGCCTGGCTCCCGCCCGTCCCGCGAGACGGCCGAAGACCGGGTGCAGCACGGCCGACATCGCGGCTGCGCCACCGAGCACCAGCCCGATGCGCGACGGCCCGAGCCCGAGTTCCCTGTCCAGGAAGAGCGCCAGCGTGGGCTCGATCATCGCGAGCGTGCCCCCGCCCACGATGACCGTCGAGGCGCAGACGACCACGTCGGGAATCCGGAGCAGGGCGCGCAGGGCGAGCGGTTCGCGCATGGCCTGGCGTGGCGGCTCCGGCATGATCGCGAACCCCGCAGTACACAGCGCGGCCAGCAGCGCGACGACCAGGTAGGGCACCTGGGGCCCCACGGCCTCGTACAGCCATCCTCCCGCCGACGGACCGATGAGGAACCCCACCGTGGTGCCGGACATGACGAATCCCATCACCCGACCGCGTTCCTCCTGTCCGTAGAGGTCGGCAACCAGGGCGAAGCCGACCACCCAGGTGATCGCGTCGGCAACCCCCTGCGCGAGGCGCGCCGCGAACAGCAGCGGCAGCGTGGTGGAGACGGCGAAGAGGAGCGTGGAGGCCGTGAGCAGCAGCGCGCCGGCGAGCAGCGGGCCGCGCCGGCCGATGCGGTCGGACACGGCCCCCATGGGGATGGAGGTGACCGCGACGGATGCACCGAAGGCCGCGAACAGGAAGCCGATGACGGTCGGGGAGGCGCCGAGACGCCTCCCCAGATCCGGGAGGACCGGCACCGCGATGGAGTAGGCGAGGATGTCGGTGAAGGCGGTCAGCGTGACCAGGATCACGGCGGCGCCACGCGACTCGCGCACCGAGACCCGCCCTCCGTCAGCGGCGCTTGAGCAGCAGGCAGCCGAGCGGCGGCAGCGTGAGGCGGATCGAGTGGCTGAAGCCGTGGGTGGCGACCGGATCGCTCGCCACGCCGCCCCCGTTCCCCACGTCGTGCCCGCCGTACACGGCGGCGTCGCTGTTCATCAACTCGGCATAGAAGCCGTCCACCGGCACGCCGATGCGGTAGTCGTGGCGCGGCACGGGCGTGAAGTTGAACACCATCACGACGAAGTCCTGCGGATCGCGCGCGGTGCGCATCAGCGACACCACGCTGTTCTCGTTGTCGCTGCAGTCGATCCAGCGGAAGCCGCGCCCCTCGAAGTCGGTCTCATGGAGCGCCGGCTCGGTGGAGAGGAAGTGGTTCAGCTGGCGCACATAGCGCAGCATCCCCGCATGCTCGGGCTGGTCGAGCAGGTGCCAGTCGAGGCTCCGGTCGTGATGCCACTCGCGCGGCTGGGCGAACTCGTTGCCCATGAACAGCAGCTTCTTGCCAGGATGCCCCAGCATGAAGCCGTAGAGCGCCCGCAGGGTGGCGTGCTGCTGCCAGCGATCGCCCGCCATCTTGTCGAGCATCGGTCCCTTGCCGTGCACGACTTCATCGTGCGAGAACGGCAGGATGAAGTTCTCCGAGTAGTTGTAGAGCATGGAGAACGTCAGCAGGTTGTGGGACCAGCGGCGGTAGACCGGATCGACGTGCGTGTACTCGATCAGGTCGTGCATCCACCCCATGTTCCACTTGTAGGTGAAGCCAAGGCCCCCCAGGTGGGCGGGGCGGCTCACGCCGGGGAACGACGTCGACTCCTCCGCCGCCGTGATCGTCCCGGGATGCGTGCCGTGCGTGAGCGCATTCAGCGTACGCAGGAACTCGATGGCGTCGAGGTTCTCGCGTCCACCGTAGCGGTTCGGGATCCATCCGCCCTCGGGACGCGAGTAATCGAGGTACAGCATCGAGGCCACGGCATCCACCCGGAGGCCGTCGATGTGGTACTCCTCCAGCCAGAACAGCGCGTTCGACAGCAGGAAGTTGCGGACCTCGTGGCGGCCGTAATTGAAGACGAGCGTGCCCCAGTCGGGCTGCTCCCCCTGCCGCGGATCGGCATGCTCGTAGAGCGCTGTCCCGTCGAAGCGGGCGAGCCCGTGCTCGTCCTTGGGGAAGTGGCCCGGCACCCAGTCCAGCAGCACACCGATACCCGCCTGGTGGCAGGCATCGACGAAGAACTTGAAGTCTTCCGGTGACCCGTACCGGCTCGTCGGCGCGTAGAACCCGATGACCTGGTACCCCCACGATCCCGTGAACGGGTGCTCCATCACCGGCAGCAGTTCGATGTGCGTGAAGCCCAGGTCCTTCACGTAGGGCACGAGCCGTACGGCCAGCTCGCGATAGGACAGCACGCGGTTGCCGTCTTCCGGCACCCGTGCCCACGACCCCAGGTGCACCTCGTACACCGACATCGGGCGGTCGAGCCAGCCGCCGTGCGAGGGGCGTGACGCCATCCACGCCGCGTCCTGCCAGGCATAGCCCGAGATGTCGCGCACGACCGACGCGGTCTGAGGCGGGTGCTCGAACGCGAACCCGTATGGATCGCTCTTCTTCAGGAGGTGGCCGGCGGTGGTCCGGATCTCGAACTTGTAGCGCTCGCCGTCCGGCAGGTCCGGCACGAACAGTTCCCATATGCCCGAGAGCGAGAAGTGCCGCATCGGATGGATGCGACCGTCCCACCCGTTGAAGTCGCCCACGACGCTCACCCGCTGTGCACTCGGCGCCCAGACCGCGAAGTGCACGCCGGTCGTCGTGCCGATGGTGACCCGGTGCGCACCGAGCTTCTCGAACGCGCGGTAGTGCGTCCCCTCGCCAAGCAGGTGCAGGTCGAAGTCCGACAGCACGCGACCGTAGCGGTACGGATCGTCCAGCTCGAGAACGTGGCCGTTCCAGAAGGTAATCCGGAGCCGGTAGTCGGGAATCGCGCCGGCCGTCACCACGACCTCGAACAGGCCGGAGTCGGTGAGCCTGGTCATCGGCCGGAGGGTCCCCTCCGCCTCGAGCCGCACCTCGATGCGCGCGGCATCGGGGCGCATGGTCCTGATCACCACCGTGCCGTCGGGACCGGTGTGGGGGCCGAGCAGGGAGAAGGGATCCCGGTGCTGCCCGGTAGCGAGCGCGGAGAGTGAAGCAGGGAGCGACATTGGATTTCAGATTGCCGATTTCAGATTGCAGATTGGACGTCCGGTCGGATTGCGGACTGACCTATTCAATCCGCAGTCCACTCAGCAATCGGCAACCTGAAACCAGCAATTCCGCGTGCCCGTCAGGGCACGATGGTGGCGGTCTTGATGTAGTCGAGCTTCGGGAACGACTTCGTCAGGTACGCGTTGCCTTCGTTCTGGATGCGGCCCTGCTCGGGTCCCTTGCCGCGCGGGGCGCCCTCGCCATAGCCGTCGTAGATCTGGTCGACGACGTCCATGCCGCCGGTGACCTCACCGAACGGCGCGAAGCCCTGCTTGTCCAGGCTCGAGTTGTCCTTGAAGTTGATGAAGAGCTGCGTCGTCCGGGTGTTCGGGCCGGCCGTGGCGAAGGTGACGAAGCCGCGCAGGTTGCTCTGCTTCACGGGATCGTCCTTCAGGGTGGCCGGGCGCCACGCCGCCATCACCGACGGGTTGCCGTGGATGCCGAACTGCGCCATGAAGTTCGGGATCACGCGGAAGAACCGCACGTCGTCGTAGAAGCCGGCCTTGACCAGGTTGTAGAAGCGGTCGGCGCCGTTCGGGGCCCAGGCCCTGCGGACCGTGATGGTGATGGCGCCCTTGCTGGTGTCCAGCCTGGCCTTGTAGGTGGCCGGCGCCTGTTCGGTGAGCGCACCGGGGTTGCGCAGCTTGGCCAGCTTGGCGTCGGCCGCCTGTCCGGCGAAAGCCACCGCCGATGCGAGCATCAGTCCGGCGGCGCTGTAGAGCACTCGCTTGAGATTCATAAGCCTCCTGTCAGACGTACAACGTGCCTTCACCCGCGAGCACGGCCTCACCACCCACGCGGACGCGTGTGATGCTGCCACCCTCGCTGGCAATCGCCACATGGATGACACTCGGGCGTCCCATCCGGACCCCCTGCAGGTTCACTATCGTAGCCGCCTTTGCCTCGTCGAGGATACCGTGCCGGACGAGGTAACAGCCGAGTGGTCCGGCCGCGCTGCCCGTGGCCGGGTCCTCGACGATACCGAGCGACGGCGCAAACATCCGGCTGTACACCGTGGCGCCGTCAGGCCCCGGCTCCGCCGTGAAGAAGTAGATGGCGATCGCCCCGAAGCCGGAGGTCGCCGCGAACCGGTCGTAGGCTGCCTGATCGAGCGTCACCGCATCGACCTCGGCCCGGGTGGCGAGCGGCACGATCAGGTACGGTACGCCGCAGGAGACCGGCTGCACGGGCAGGCCCGTGGCGAGCACCGTACGGACGGGCAGGCGCAGGACCGGTGCGAGCGACGAGGGGTCGTCGAGCGCGGGACCGAAGGTCGGGGCCAGTTGTGTCATCCAGGCGAAGGCGAGGTCGCCGTCCGTCCAGGTGAGATCGACAGGAGTCGGGCCGACGCCCAGGCCGAAGGTGACACGCCGCGTGAGGGAGGTGACCGCGCCCGTGCGCGCGAGCGCGAAGGCGGTGCCGATCGTCGGATGCCCCGCCATCGGCAGTTCCTCGGCCGGCGTGAAGATCCGCACCCGCATGTCCGTGCCGGCATCCTCGGCCGGCAGGATGAAGGTGGACTCGGAGAAGTTCATCTCACGCGCGATGGCCTGCATGTCCATGCCTGCCAGCCCTCGTCCGTCCAGGAAGACGGCCAGCTGGTTCCCGCCGAAGCGCTGCGCGGTGAAGACGTCGAAGTGGAGATATCGGTATGATCGCGGCATTACTCAGGGACTGGAGAGCATACCAATGATTCACGCGCAGTTTACGACCTCGGAAGGCAGCTTCACGATCCGGCTGTTCGACGCGGAGGTCCCGAACACCGTCGCCAATTTCGTGGGCCTCGCCGAGGGCACCCGCGAGTTCGTCGACCCCAAGACCGGCCAGAAGACGACGCGGCCCTTCTACGATGGGCTGATCTTCCATCGCGTGATTGACAGCTTCATGATTCAGGGTGGCGACCCCCTCGGGACCGGCACCGGTGGGCCGGGCTACCGCTTCGCCGACGAGTTCCATCCCTCGCTGAAGCACGACAAGCCGGGCATCCTCTCGATGGCGAATGCCGGGCCGAACACGAACGGCAGCCAGTTCTTCATCACGCTTGGTGCCACCCCCTGGCTCGACAACCGCCACAGCGTCTTCGGCGAGGTGGTGGAGGGGATGGACGTGGTCAAGAAGATCGGCTCGACGAAGACGGGCGTACAGGATCGTCCGGTGACCCCGATCGTGATTGAGTCGGTCACCATCGTGCGCAGCTGATCCGCTCGGCCCCCGAAGCCCCGACCGCCCGCCCCTGGGCGTCGGGGCTTTGTGCCCCCTTTCCCGCCCTCAGGTTTGCCTCGAGAGATAAGGAAATCCTCAAATCAGAAGACTAACGAGCCAGAAGTCTTGACCGAGCCTGACTCTGCTGTTACTGTCGCCCGCGTTTGCTGTCCGAGTACGTCCGACATCCCCCGGAGGACGCGATGGATTACGTCGAGTGCCCCTCATGCCTTGGCATGGCGCGCCGCATGCCCGTGCTGAGCTACATCAACCGGCTCGAGAACTTCTACCAGTGCGAGAGCTGCGATCAGGTCGCGTGCAAGCCCAAGGACGAGAGCCGGCCGCTGGTCTCCTTCCGCTTCTCGCTCGAGCAGTCCGCAGGCCACGCGCGCACCTGACTCGCACGGGTCCTGCCAGGGACCGCTCGCTGCCGCACAGCTCAAGCGCACCCTGACCGCGCCGATTCCGTACCCGGACGTGAACGTCCGTCTATCGGGGTGGCGCCATGCATCAGTTCCTGGAACGCTGGACCGTCGGTCGCCGCATCAGCGCGGGATTCCTCGCCCTCGGCGCCGTCGCCGTGGTGTTGTTCATCATCTACGAGACCGGGACGTCGACGCTCGTCCAACAGCATCGCGAGGCGGCCCAGCGTGCCGACAATGCGCTGACGGTCAGTGAGGCGGCCGGACTCGGGGCCCGGCTGTACCAGGTCGTGGCCGACGCCGAGATCAACCTGGATCTCGAGGCCACCGACACGCAGTGGGCCTCGCTTCGGAAGGTGGCCGAGGCACAGCTCGCGCAGGTGGCGGCCATCGTCGACACCGATGAAGAGCGGGCCCGCGTCGCCAGCGCGCAGGCGCACGCGCAGGAGATCGGCCGGTTGATCGACGACGAGATGCTGCCGACGCTGAAGCAGGACCGCAAGGTCAGCGAGGCGGCCCGCATGATCGACACGGTCATCTACTACGAGAGCGAACAGATGACGGCCGACCTCCAGGCCATTGCCGCGGCCCTGCGCAAGGAGAGCGCGGAGGGAAGTGCTGCCTTCGAGGAGGTCAGGACCCGCACCGAGCGGCAAGCGATGGTCGCCGTCTTCGTCGGGCTCATCGTGGCCATCGGGCTCGTCTACCTCGTGGTCAGTTCGGTGTCGCGGCACCTCGGCACGGCTGTGGCCTCGCTCGAGGGCGGCGCGCGCCAGGTGGTGATGACATCGCAGCAGGTGGCGGGCAGCGCGCAGTCGCTCTCCCAGGGTTCGACCGAGCAGGCGGCAGCGCTCGAGGAGACCTCCGCCTCGATGGAGGAGATGTCGTCGATGACCCGGCGCAACGCCGAGAACACGCAGCAGGCCGTGGCGCTCGTCACGGACGTGCACCGCCAGGTCAGCGAGTCCGAAGCCGCCCTGCGCGACATGGTGCAGTCGATGAGCGCGATCCAGGAGTCGAGCCAGAAGGTCTCGAAGATCATCAAGACCATCGACGAGATCGCCTTCCAGACCAACATCCTCGCCCTCAATGCGGCCGTGGAAGCCGCGCGCGCCGGTGAAGCCGGCATGGGCTTCGCCGTCGTCGCCGACGAGGTGCGCAGCCTCGCCCAGCGCTCCGCCCAGGCCGCCAAGGACACCGCCGGTCTCATCGAGGAGTCGATCGCGCGGGCGAGCCGCGGAAACGCGAAAGTGGAGGTGGTGGCGCGGGCGGTTGACACCATCACGCAGTCCGTGAACCGCGTGAAGGGGCTCGTCGAGGAGGTCAGTGAGGCGAGCCGGCAGCAGACCCAGGGCATCGACCAGGTGTCGCAGGCGCTCTCGCAAATGGAGAAAGTGACGCAGGGCACCGCGGCCACCGCGCAGGAGAGCGCAGCCACGAGCGAGGAACTGAGCGCGCAGGCCAACCTGACGATGGATACGCTCCAGGCCTTGAGCCGGCTGGTCGGGAGAACCCCCCAGGACGCGACGGCTCCCGTCGCGCCGTCGCGTCGATCCGCACCGGCCGGACCACGCGCCACCGATCGACCGGCGAGGGGCGGCACGGTCGTGTCACTCCAGGCGCGCCAGCGGAGGGCCACCACTCCCGCCGAGGAGGCGCTGCCGCTCGAGGGCACCGGCACCTTCGGATCGTTCTGATCCCGTTCTCCCCATCAGGGGCCATCCGCGCCCACCCTGCCCGTACGCAATCTGCGTACGGGTGGTCTGCTCCGGCTACGCGAGATTAGTTTTCTCGCACGGGCGTGCAGCCGCGTGCGGCAGTTCCACCAAGGTGGGAATCACGCACGCCGGCCGGGGTACTCAAACCCATCAGTAACGGGTCGATTAGCGGTGGCATGAGGAGATTGCCATCCATGACACCGTTCCGTCTCGCGGCCGCCACCGCGCTCGCGCTGCTCATCCTGAGCCCCGTCCGCGCCTTCGCACAGTCCGACTCCGGCCTTCCCGAACTCGTGACCGACCGCCCCGACTTCACCGAGTCGAGCAGTGTCGTGGGCCGCGGGTTCACGCAGCTGGAGATGGGCACCACGTTCGAATCGAACGGGGCCGCTGGTGAGCGCGACCGCACGCTGTCGACCCCGCTCGCACTGCTGCGCATCGGCGTCTCGCGGCGCGTGGAACTGCGCTTCAGCACCGATGGTTACGTGTATGACTCGCTGCGCACCGGCTTCGGACAGGCCACCACGACGGGCCAGGCCGACATCGAAGTGGGCGCCAAGATCGTGCTGAGCGAGGGCATCGCCACCAGGGGGTTCGCGATGGCCGTGATTCCGATGGCGTCGCTGCCCACTGGATCCGACGCCTTCACGACCGGCACGGTCGACCCGACCGTGAAGTTCACCTGGGCGAAGGACCTGCCGAAGAACTTCGCGCTCTCCGGCAACGTGAACCTCTCGCGCCTCGGCGACGAACTGGGCCGCTACACCGAGCCCGGCCTCAGCGTCTCGCTCGGCCACCCGCTCGTGGGCGACTGGAGCGGGTACTGGGAAGCCTTCGGCTTCATGCCCCAGGGGCGGAGCCAGGCGTGGACCGTCAACGGCGGCGTGACCCACCCGATTGGCGGCAACGTGCAGGTGGACTTCGAGTTGGGACGCGGCGTGACCGCGGCCGCCCCTGACTGGTTCGTGGGCGTCGGCGTGGGCATCCGCACCGCGTCGCTGCTGCCGGGCCGCTGAGCCACTGTCTTACGGGAGCATTGATGAACCTCGGGATGCATGACTGGACTGTCGGCCGCCGGATCACGGTCGGCTTCGTCGCCCTCGGACTCGTGGCCGCCACGCTCGTGGCCACGGTCCTCCAGGGCATGAATCAACTGTCCCACGACCACCACGTCTCCACGACAACCACGGGTGGCGCCCTGGTGATGGTCCGCGCCGCCGCCACGGGCGCGGAGCTGTACCAGGTGGTCGCGGATGCGCAGATCAATCGCGACTTCGCCCAGACCCGCCAGGCGTGGGCCGAGATGCGCAAGACGGCGGACGGCCGCCTGTCGGCGGTCCAGGCCCTCGCGATCGCGCCGGAGCAGCAGCAGCGACTTGCGGAGGCCAGGCGGCACTACGACGCCATGGTGACGATCTTCGAGAAGGAACTGCTGCCGGCCCTCGAGGCACAGCGTGGCTCGACCGACGCGACGCGCGAGATGGATGGCCGTCTCGACGAGGAAGCGGCGGGCATGGCCGAGGAACTGCAGGCCATGGCGGACGGCAGCCTGAAGGAGGCCGAGGCGGTGAACGCCAGCTTCGACGCCGCCGAGGCATCGACCTGGCGCTTCCTCCTCCTCATGGCGCTCGGTGGCCTGATCGCCGCGTGCGTGCTCGGATACGCCGTCATCAAGGGAGTGGCGACCCGTCTGAACGAGGCGGTCGTCTCGCTCAACGAGGGAGCGCAGCAGGTGGTCTCGGCAGCCAATCAGGTGGCCGGCAGCGCGCAGTCGCTCTCGCAGGGAGCCACCGAGCAGGCGGCCTCACTCGAGGAGACCTCCGCGTCGATGGAGGAAATGGCCTCGATGACGCGCCGCAACTCCGAGAACACCCGTCAGGCGGTGGCGCTGGTCACCGATGTCCACGCGAAGGTCAACGATTCCCAGGCTGCCCTCGGCGACATGGTGCAGTCGATGAGCGCGATCCAGGAGTCGAGCCAGAAGGTCTCGAAGATCATCAAGACCATCGACGAGATTGCCTTCCAGACCAACATCCTCGCTCTCAACGCGGCCGTGGAGGCCGCGCGCGCGGGTGAGGCCGGCATGGGCTTCGCCGTGGTCGCCGACGAGGTACGCAGCCTCGCCCAGCGCTCCGCCCAGGCCGCCAAGGACACCGCCGGCCTCATCGAGGAGTCGATCATCAAGGCCCAGGCCGGGAGCCTGAAGGTGGAGCAGGTGACGTCCGCCATCGGCGGCATCACCGCGTCCGTGAACCGCGTCAAGGGGCTGGTCGACGAAGTGAGCGAAGCGAGCCACCAGCAGACCCAGGGGATCGACCAGGTGGCCTCGGCCCTCTCGCAGATGGAGAAGGTCACGCAGGGCACCGCGGCGACCGCCGAGGAAAGTGCCGCGGCCAGCGAGGAGCTCAGCGCCCAGGCGAACACCACGATGGAGGTGGTGGGCCAGTTGCGGAAGCTGGTCGGCGTCGATGCCGTGGGCGCGACGATCGCGGCCCCCAGGCGCCGGTCGGCGAAGGCCACCGGCAACGTGGTTCCGCTCCCCAGGAAGCAGGCGGCCAGGGTGGCGGAGCCGGTCACCAACGAAGATCTCTTCCCGCTCGAGAAGACCGGCACCTTCGGCAACTTCTGACACCGACTGTGTGAGCCGCCGGGCCTGCCCGGCGGCTGTGCACAATGCCAACGCCGGCAGCACGGTGCACCAGCACGCGACCGCCCACGTCTCCTCAGGTCATCGCTCCCCAGCCCCGTTAAAGCCCGACCGTTGTACGCCGATGTCCTACGTGCAGAGCTCTTCCGTTTCGGCCCTTCCGCCCGAGTCCGGCCACGCGCACGCGGACCGGGCCGATGAGATTCCCAGATGATGCATACACTTGCTCGCGTACCCGTCGGTCGTCGTCTCGCCCTGATTGCCGTCTCCTTCGGTGCACCCCTGGCTGTGATGGGGTGGCTCGTCGTCAGCGGCATGACCGAGGGCATCCGTTTCGCCAGCGCCGAGCGGGACGGCGTCCGGTACATCGAGCCGCTGAGTGCACTGCTCGACGGGTTCGCCGAACACCACATTGCCGGTGCCGACGCCGCCGAGGCAGGCCGCGCCGTACAGGCGATCGAGGCCGGGCTCGCACAGCTGGACACCGTGCAGGCGGAACTCGGCGATCGCCTGCAGTTCACGCAGGAGGGGTTGGCCAAGCGGCAGCGGGAGCACTTCACGCCCACGACGCTGCGTAACGAATGGCGTGCGCTCCAGTCCGATGCGGGGAGACTGCCCCCGGCCGAGACCGACACCCGCTACGAGCACCTGATCGACGACGTGCGCGCGATGATCGCGCACGCGGGCGACACGTCGAACCTGATCCTCGACCCGGACCTGGACAGCTACTACACGATGGATGCCGTGGTGGTGGCGCTCCCCACCGCGCAGGCCCGGCTCGGAAAGGTGAACCGACTGGCGGACGACCTCGTGGCGGGTCGCGGCACTGCCGACCAGGGCACGCTGGCGGTGTTCGCCGCCACGCTGCGCGAGAACGACGGCGACCGGATCAAGGCCGACGTGCAGACCGCACTGAACGAGGATGCCAACTTCAACGACGTGAGCACCACGCTGCGCTCGAAGCTCGCTCCCGCGAGCGCGACATACGTGCAGGCCAACGACGCGGTGATCGCGGCGCTCGTGGCGCTGACCGCCAACCCGAAGGCCGACGCACGGGCACTGGATGCCGCCGTGCACGAGGCCCGTGCCGCGGCCGTGGCCCTGGAGGCTGCCGCGTCCCAGGAACTGAATGTCCTGCTGGGCGCACGGATTGCGCGGCTCGGGGGCGAACGGCTGCAGGCGATCCTGCTCAGCGCGCTGGCCGTCGGCCTGGCGCTCGTCCTCGTGTTCTTCATCAGCCGCAGCATCAGCGTCCCGCTCGCCCGGACGACCACCGACCTCGCGGAAGGCGCACGCCAGGTGATCGCCACGTCCGAGCAGGTGGCCGCCGCGTCGCAGGGGCTCTCGCAGGGGGCCACCGAGCAGGCATCGTCCATCGAGGAAACCTCCGCGTCGATGGAGGAGATGGCGTCGATGACCCGCCGGAATGCGGAGAACACGCGCGAGGCGTCGAGCCTGGTGGCCGATGTCCACGCCAAGGTGCACGACTCCCAGGACGCACTCAGCGACATGGTGCAGTCGATGAACGCAATCCAGGAGTCGAGCCAGAAGGTCTCGAAGATCATCAAGACCATCGACGAGATTGCCTTCCAGACGAACATCCTCGCCCTCAACGCGGCCGTGGAGGCCGCGCGCGCGGGTGAGGCCGGCATGGGCTTCGCCGTCGTCGCCGACGAGGTGCGCAGCCTCGCCCAGCGCTCCGCCCAGGCCGCCAAGGACACCGCCGGCCTCATCGAGGAATCGATCACGCGGGCCGAGGTCGGCACGACCAAGGTCGAGGTGGTCACCACGGCCATCGCCGGCATCACGACAGCCGTGAACCGGGTGAAGGGCCTGGTGGACGAAGTGGCCGAGGCCAGCCAGCAGCAGGCACAGGGGCTCGATCAGGTGACGCAGGCCCTGTCGCAGATGGAGAAGGTCACGCAGACGACCGCCGCCACCGCCGAGGAGAGCGCGGCGACGAGCGAGGAGCTGCACGCCCAGGCGGCCATCACGATGGAAGCGATCGAGCACCTGCGGGCGATCGTGGGCGACTCTGGCGCGAAGGGGGCCGCGCAGGCAGAGCCCCCCGCATCGCCGAAGAAGCCCGGCGTCAGGCTGCCGTTTGCCCGGAAGGCGACGCCGCCGGCCACGGCGCGCGTCTCGTCCGCGGAAGACGAGTTCCCCCTGGAGTCCACCGGCACCTACGGCCGGTTCTGACCCGTGGACTGCGCCGGGGATCATCCCGGCGCAGTCGGCTGCCCGCCCGCTGGCATTCCCCCGCCACGCTGCTAGAATCCTCCCACACCACAATCCAGCGTCCATGCAGTCCCGCGCGCGCGGGTCGGGGCCGATCCATGCCTGCCGTCTCGATCATCACGGCGACCTACAACAGGAGCAACGTGCTCCGGTACGCCATCCAGTCCGTCCGCCGACAGTCGTTCACCGACTGGGAGCTGATCGTGGTGGGCGACTGCTGCACGGACGACACGGCGGACGTCGTGGCCAGCTTCGGCGATCCCCGGATCCGCTTCGTGAACCTTCCGCGCAATCACGGGGAGCAGTCCGGCCCGAACAACGTCGGCGCCTCCATGGCGGCCGGCCACTGGCTGGCCTTCCTGAACCACGACGACCTCTGGTTCTCCGACCACCTGCAGACGCTCGTCGGCGCGCTCGAGACCTCTGGCGCCGATCTCGCGTACGCCCTGTGCGCGCAACTGGCGCCGGGCGGAACGGTGCACATGTGGGGGCATACGCCGGGCGGCTACGCGATCTGGCACGCAGTCCCCGCTTCGGTCTGGGTGATGCGCCGGGCACTGGTGGACCGTGTCGGCCCCTGGACACCGGCGACCCGCCTCTGGAACTCACCCTCGCAGGACTGGATCCGGCGTGCGCACGCCAGCGGCGCGCGGCTGGTCCCGGTGCTCCGGCTGACGGTCGTGCAGATCAGCTCCGGACACCGCAAGGACTCCTACCGGAACCGCGACGAGCGGGAACACATCGAGGCCGCGGCGGCGCTCGAACACGAGGTCACCTATCGCGAGCAGCTGCTCACGGCCATTGCCAGGGACTCGTCGATGCACGTCGACGCCCTGCAGCCGTTCGTTCACGCCCGCCGCGCCATGCGCGCGGTCGTCTGGCGTCTCTGCCTCGCCGTCGGCGTCCCGCCGGCGAGCGCCATGCACCTGCTCCGCTTCGGGCGGCGGGGCGGATTCATCCGGCACCTTCGGAGCACGCGGGGGCTCGACCCCGCCATCGGACATCGATCATGAGCGACACCTGGCTGCTTCCAGACGCCATCCGTGACCCACAGACGATCACCGCGCAGTGGGATCCCCTGCGCGGACGGCTGATCGACGGCCTGCGAATCCGCGAGGTCAGGGCGGTACCCAAGGGCAACGGACGGCTGACCGAGATCTTCAGGCGCGACTGGCAACTGGATGCCCTGCCGGTGGACCAGGTGTTCGAAGTGGAGCTCCTGCCCGGCGGCATCAGCGCGTGGCACGCGCACGAGCACACCACCGATCGGCTCTTCGTCGCGTCGGGCGCGGCCCGCATCGTCCTCTACGACGCGCGGCCAGGCTCGCCAACCCACGGGGTCGTGAACGAGCTGAAGTTCGGCGAGCACCGGCCCGCACTCGTGCTGGTGCCGCCGCGCGTCTGGCACGGCGTCCAGAACATCGGGTCCGCTCCAGCACGGATCCTCAACCTCGTGGATCGGGCCTACTGCTACGAGTCGCCCGACCACTGGCGCATCCCCTCCGACTCGCCGCACGTGCCCTACACGTTCCCGCGCTGACGACCCGGCGCGGAGCGCCACATCGAGTAACTCGATTGAGTCGTTCCAAACTATCTGTTTGTCTATTCCGCTCGCGGTGCCTATCTTCGTCTCATCAACACCGCGCCACGGCCCGCTGAGGGCGACGGGGCGCGGGCAACCTCGAGACAGCAGGACGCGGCCGGGGACATCGGCCGCACAGGATTCCAAGGAGGAGTCACCATGATGCGCACCGTTCTCGGCACCGTTGCAGCCCTCACCCTCGTCGTGGGTCTCGCCCAGCCTTCCCAGGCGTCGACGACGCACGACAACCGCACCTACTTCACGTTCAGCCAGCCGGTGGCCGTGCCCGGCGCGGTGCTGCCCGCCGGCGAGTACATCTTCCGGCTGGCCAACCCCGACAGCGGCCGCAGCATCGTCCAGGTGCTGAACAGGGAGACCGGCGAGGTCCACGGGCTGTTCTTCACGCAGCACGCCGAGCGGGCCACCATCGCCAACGACCCGGAGGTGAGCCTGGGCGAGGCGCCGGCGGGGATGACCCCCTCCATCTCGGCCTGGTGGTACCCAGGTTCCACCTCCGGTCGTGAGTTCGTCTACGCGCCCGGCACCGCCAGCTGGGAGCATGCCTGGCACAACGACAGGGCCATCAGCGACTGACCCGCGCTGATGGCAGGCGCGGGACCCGCCGCATGTAGATGTGCGGGGGTCTCGCGCCGCTCGGTGTTTTCGGCTTCATCCTGAGGCACGTCATGCACAGGCCCTTCGTCCTCGCCGCCCTGGCCCTGGCCGCGCCGGTCGTGCTCGGCGCCCAGCAGGCGGCCGCACCCGCGGGCACCACGTCCCCTTTGCAGGCGCCCCTGTTCCGCTCGGAGTCCGAGCTGGTAGTCGTGCACGCGACGGTCCGCGACGGTCGCGGCGCCCACGTCAACGGCCTGCCGCCGCAGGCCTTCAGCATCCTGGAGAACGGCCGTCCGCAGTCCATCAGCGTGTTCGGCAGGCCGGACGAACCGGTCACCATCGGGCTGATCGTCGACGTCAGCGGCAGCATGGACAGCCAGCGGCACAGGCTCGCGTACGCCGCCTCCAGCTTTGCAGGCACCGGGAATCCGGACGATGAGATCTTCGCGATCGTGGTGGCCGACACGCCGTTGGCGGTGCTCCCATCCGGATCGCCGTTCACCAGCGATCCGGCCGTGCTGCGCACGGCCATTGCGCAGGCGCACCGGCCGGGTGGCCTGACCGCACTGTACGACGCCATCGGCTACGGACTCGAATATCTGGAGCGTGGCACGCACGCGCGACGTGCGCTCGTGGTGATCAGTGACGGCATCGACAACGCAAGCCGCGTCGGCTTCGAGGAGACACTCCGGCGCACGCAGGCCTCGAACGCCGCCATCTACGCGCTCGGGCTGGTGGATCCGATTTCGCTGGCGCGCGATCCGGGACACCTGCGGCGACTGGCGCGCGCCACGGGCGGTGAGGCGTACTTCCCGCCCACGAACATCGCGGCCGTCGACGTGCTCGGGTCGATCGCGCGCGAGATCCGGAGTGCGTACGCGCTGGGGTTCGTGCCGAGCGGTTCCCTGCACGACGGCCGGCACCACCGGCTCGAGGTAGCGGTCCGCGCGCCCGACGGGCGTTCCCTCAAGGTGCGCGCGCGTGAAGGATACCTGGCAGGCAGCGACCGGTCCGGTGCGCCACCTGCCAGGTGATGGGTCAGGCCCTCTGTGCGCGTGCCCAGGCGTCCAGCCTGGTCAGCGAGACGCCGAACTCCTGCTCGAGCCCGGCGATGTCGGCGTTGTAGCCGGTGCTGTCGAACCACTCGAGCATCAAAGCGAAGTCCTCGCTGTTCTTGCGGACCTCGGCGATCGGGATCTGCAGGTACTCGAGCGGCCTGCCCAGGGCGCGGCCGATGGTTGCGGCCGCGTCGGGCAGCGTCACGGCGTCACCGGCCAGGTCGATCTCGCGGCCGTTGAGCTGCGCCGCCTGCGTGAACGCCTTCGCGCCGAAGATGCCGATGTCCGACACCGCGATCATCTGGAGCGTCGTCTCGGGCTTCAGCGTGCTCACCAGCTTGTCGCCGTTCAGGAACCAGGGCGACACCAGGTTCTCCATGAAGAACACGGGCCGCAGGATGACGGTGGAGGCGAATCCGAGCGAGCGGACCGTCTCCTCTATCCGCCACTTGTTCTCGAAGTGCGGAATCCCGGTCTGCCGGTGCGCAGACCCGACCGATGCGTAGACGTAGTGGCTGACGCCGGCGTCCTTCGCCAGCGTGGCAATCCGCTTTCCCTGCGTCTCCTCGCCTTCGACCCCGGCCTCCCACGTGTTCTGGACGGCGTAGACACCCCACGCGCCCGCAAGCGCCCGCTTCAGTGACTCGACATCGTCCAGATCGCCCTGCACCACCTCCACGCCGGCATCCGCGAGCGCGCGGGCCTTGTCCCCCTCCGGCTTCCGCGTCAGGGCGCGAAGGGTGAAACCCTGGCCGAGCAGGTTCTTCAGCGTGGCGCCGCCCTGCTGGCCGGTCGCTCCCGTAATCAGAATCGTCTTCGACATCCTCGATTGGCTCCTCATGCACGCCGCCGCCCCTGGCGGCCGTGCGTGTCCGTCCCAGTTCGACGCCCCATGCGGCCGATCGGGTTCAGTCCCGACGACCCGCATGCACCCCGGCCCATGGCCGGTCTATCATTGGAGGTTACTCCGGGATCGCGCGGAACGACCGTGTGCTCCCGATCACCTGTTGCCGGAATCGGTCACATCGCACCATGCTCAGAGCCGGAATCGTCGGGCTGCCCAATGTCGGCAAGTCCACGCTGTTCAACGCCGTCACCCGCACCCGGAAGGCCGAGGCGGCCAACTACCCCTTCTGCACCATCGACCCCAACGCCGGCATGGTCACGGTCCCCGACGCGCGGCTGGCCGTGCTCCAGAAGATTGCCAGGACCAGCGTGGTCATCCCGGCCGTGATCGAGTTCGTCGACATCGCCGGGCTGGTGCAGGGCGCCAGCCAGGGTGAGGGGCTCGGGAACAAGTTCCTGACGCACATCCGCGAGGTGGACGCCATCGTGCAGGTCGTGCGCTGCTTCGACGACGCCGACATCCACCACGTGTCGGGCACGGTGGATCCGGTCCGCGACATCGAGGTGATCAACACCGAGCTGATCCTCTCGGACCTGGAGTCGGTGAAGAAGCGGCGCGAGCGGATCGTGAAGGACGCGAAGCGAGGCGACAAGGCGGCCCAGGCGGAGGAACCGATCCTCGCGCGCCTGGAGGAACTGCTCGACTCGGGCAAGCCGGCCCTGATGCTGCCGCTGACGCCTGAAGAGAAGGCCTACGTGACGCCGCTCTTCCTGCTGACGATGAAGCCGACGATCTTCGCGTGCAACGTGAAGGACTCGGAACTGGCCACGGCCGACGGCAACCCGTACGTGCGGCAGGTCCGCGAGTACGTGCAGACCCACCTGGCCTGCGAGGCGGTGGTCATCAGCGCACAAATCGAGAGCGAGCTGATCGACCTGTCCGACGACGAGGCGAAGGAGTTCCTGAAGGACCTCGGCGTGTCGGAGAGCGGCACCGGCTCGCTCATCCGCGCCACCTATCACCTGCTCGGCCTCCGTACGTACTTCACGGCGGGCGAGAAGGAGGTCCGCGCCTGGACCATCCACGTCGGCGACACGGCTCCCATGGCCGCCGGCGTGATCCATTCGGACTTCGAGCGCGGCTTCATCAAGGCCGAGACCGTGGCCTACGACGACCTCGTCGCCTGCGGGTCGGTGGCCAACGCCCGCGAGAAGGGCCTGTACCGCATGGAAGGCAAGGAGTACGTCGTGCAGGACGGCGACGTCCTGCTGTTCAAGTTCAACGTCTAGCGCGCCACCCCGGGCGCGCTAGCCGATCGCGTAGATGTCCGAGAACTTGCGGGTCAGGTACTGCACGTAGGGGCCGACGTCGACCGTATCGGTCCCCACCACCCGGGCCAGCGTCTCCTTCGGCGTGAACTTGCGTCCGTGCCGGTGCAGGTGCTCGCGCAGCCACTCACGCAGCGGCGCAAACTCGCCGCGTGCGAACTGCGCGGGCAGTTCCGGGACGTCGGCCAGCGCCCGTTCCCAGATCTGCGCCGACACGATGCTGCCGACTACGTAGGTCGGGAAGTACCCGACGTAGCCGAGCGACCAGTGCACGTCCTGCAGCACACCGACGCCGTCGTGCGGGACATCCACCCCCAGGTAGCTCTTCATCCGCGCGTTCCACACCTCGGGCAGGTCTTCCAGCCGCACGGTACCCGCAATCATCTCCTGTTCCAGTTCGAAGCGCAGGATGACGTGCAGGCTGTAGGTCAGTTCGTCGGCCTCCACGCGGATCAGGCCCGGCTGCACCTTGTTGATGGCGCGGTAGAACTGTTCACGGTCGACCCCCTGCAACGAGGGGAAGGCCTCCTGCAGTTCGGGGAAGAACCAGGTCCAGGCCTCGCGACTGCGCCCGACGATGTTCTCCCAGAGCCGGCTCTGGGACTCGTGAATGCCGAGCGAGGCGCCGCGGCAGAGCGGGGTCCGCTCGAGCGACGGACTGACGCCGTGCTCGTACAGGCCGTGCCCCCACTCGTGCATGCTCCCGAAGAGTGAGGGCGCCAGGAAATCCGGATAGTAGCGGGTTGTCAGCCGGATGTCGCCGAGGCCCGTGTTGCTGGCAAACGGGTGGGCCGTCGGATCGAGCCGCCACTCCCGGTCGCTGAACCCGAAGCGCCCGAGGATCGAGAGGCACACCTTCCGCTGCTGCTCCACCGGGAACACGCCGTGGAGGCAGCTGTCGTCCACGGCGTCGGCCCGCCCGGCGACGGCGGCAATGAGCGGGACGATGGCCGCCTTGAGGGTCGAGAAGATGGTGCGGACCTCGGAGGTCGGCATGCCACGCTCGAAGTCGTCCAGCAGGACGTCGTATGGCTCGGCGGCCGGCTCGAAACAGTCGATGTAGCGCCGCTTCAGGTCGATGGTCTGCCGCAGGTACGGGAGGAAGGCCGCGAAATTCCGGTCGGCCCGCGCCTGCGCCCACGCGGTGCGGGCGAGCGATGCCACGCGCGTCATCTCCGTGCGCAGTTCGGTCGGCACCCGGACCGCCTTCTCGTAGTCGGCCCGTGTCATCCGGATCAGGCTCGCCTCGTCCGAGTCGTAGGGCAGCGACGCCTCGTAGGACCGCAGGTCGTCGAGCAACCGTCCGATCTCGGGGCTGGTGAAGAGGTCGTGGCCGATGCGCCCCACTGTGGCCATCTGCTCTGCCCGTGTCGGGGCGCCGCCGCTGGGCATCGTGACCGACTGGTCCCAGCTGAGCAGGGCCGTCACCTTTCCCAGATCGTGGATTTCGGCCAGGCGGCTCTTCAGGCGGACGTAGCGCTCGTCGGTGCTCATCGTTGTCTCCGTACTATTCCACAACCCGCCGTGGGACGGTCGCGGCGCCGGGATCCTTCCAATCGATGGTCGCGTCTTTACGTCCAGTGTGTGTCCATGACAGATGCTGAACACCATTACTCATATACGGAGCAGACGACCATCATGAAAACCCTTTCGACATCCGCAGCCGTTCTCCTGTTCACCGGTGCAGCCACCCTGCTTGCCGCGCCCGCCCAGGCACAGGGCGGCCCCTGGTCGGTATCGTTCGATGCCGGCGCCCAGATGGCCGTCTCGGGCAACGTCCACGGCGGGGGCACCGGTCGCGTGCTGAACCTGGCCACGTCGGTCGACGAGAAGAGCTACGGCGACATCTATGGCCCGGGCTTCTACTGGGCGGCGGGGCTCGGCTACAAGGTGGGCACGAACGGTGAAGTCCGCGTGCAGGGCAGCTACACGGCGAACAAGGCGGACCGCCTCCAGGTGGGCAACGTCGCCGGCCTCGCGCTCTTCGCGCAGTTCGACGACTACAAGGCGTTCGGCATGGACTTCGGCTATCGCCAGTACCTCGGCACCAGCCGCCTGCGTCCCTTCGTCGGAGCCAGCGTCGGGTTCACCCGGGTCGACACCATCAACAGCACCTTCACCGTGCCCGCGGCAGCCGTCACGCTGAGCGACGTGCCGATGAACGCCTCGTCCACCGTGCCGTCGTTCGGGCTGCAGGGCGGTGCGCAGATGCACCTGAACGACCGCCTCGCCTTCCAGGCCGGGGCTGACTTCCGGTGGCACGGCGACCTCGGACAGAGCGAGGGTCTTGCCGGTACCGGGCTGGAGCGGATCAACGACGAGACCCGCCGGTGGGCGCTGCCCGTCACCGCCGGCCTGACCGTCCGCTTCTGATCCCACGCCGCACTCCGCGGGCCGGCACCACGCCGGCCCGCGTCCGTCCTACCCCAGCCGCGGTTCGTCCCACCCTCTCACAGATCCCGCACGGTTCAGCTCCACCTTTCCGGGTGGGTGCCGATACTTCCCCAACAGGAGAGGAAGGGTTCCAGTGCACGGGAGCGCAACGGCACGCAGGGCGCATCGGCAGCTTCGTCACCGCGCGGGCATCGTCCTGCTCGCTGCGATGGCCTGCCTCGATGTGCCGTCGGCCAGCGGCCAGGCGGCGCCTGCCACCGGCACCGTCACCGGCCAGGTGACGCTGACTACGCGGATGCGTGGCGTCCCGATCGCGACCAACGCGTACGCCCCTCGCGCGGTCACGCACCAGGGCGCACCGACCGCACCCGAGATGCGGAGCGTGGTCGTCTACCTGAAGGATGGGCGCCACTCGGGCCCGCTCGACCCGTCGCGCGCCGAGATCCGGCAGGAGGCCGAGTCGTTCGTGCCGCGCGTGGTTGCGGTCACTCGCGGCTCCACGGTGGACTTCCCGAACTTCGATCCCTATTTCCACAACGTCTTCTCGCTCTCGCGCGTGGGCACCTTCGACCTGGGCCGGTATGCGACCGGCCAGAGCCGCTCGAGGCGCTTCGACAAGGCCGGCCTGGTGAAGGTCTACTGCCACCTGCACTCCCAGATGAGCGCCACGATCCTGGTCCTCGATCACCCGTACTTCGCCACGCCCGCGGCGGACGGTCGGTTCACGCTTCCCCAGGTGCCCCCGGGTGACTACATCCTCGCGGGCTGGCACGAGCGCGTGGGTGAACAGACGGTGCGGATCTCGGTGAAGGCGGGAACCATTACGACCACGAACCTCTCCCTTCCGGTCGAGGACGCGCGCTGATGGCCCCCACCCCCGGGGCTCCCCCGCGGCTGCTCGTGAAGGCGCTCGGCGTGAGCTTCGGCACGGTCGCCGTGCTGCTGGTGCTCGTGTTCCTCGGCGTGCGCATGAGCGTGCGCGACCAGGTCGTCCGCATGGTCACCCAGAACCTCGAGGCCAGCCAGCGCCTGCTCGGCGAGCTCGAGGATCGCCGGCTGCAGGACCTGGGCGTCCAGGCCGGCACGCTCGCCGAGAGCCCCACCCTGAAGGCCGCGCTCGACACGTACCAGGCCGAGCAGTTCGGTGCACCGTCCGACGGCAGCTCCCAGCTCCTCGTCGACACGCTCCAGCGCGAGCTCGACAAGCTGGCCGCCCGGGTGGAGAGCGACTCGGTCGCCCTGCTCGACCTCGATACGCGCGTGCTCGCCGTCTCCGGCCGGCTGGGCACGCTCTGGTCGGATGCGCGCACCGCGAAAAGGCCACCTCACGACTCCGCCGACGCGGCAGCCATCCTCCAGGCCGGCGGCGTGCTCTTCCGCGTCATCCGTGTGCCGCTCACGCTCGACGATGGCGCCACGATCGGCTGGCTCGAGCTGGGCACCGCCCTGGACACACACTACGCCCTGCGCCTTGACCAGGCCTCGCGCCTGCGCATCGCGGTCACCAGCGGCGACGCCCTGGTCGGGACCACCCTGCTGCCGGAGCAGGCGCGCGACTTCCAGGCGGCACTCACGACCAGCGAACCTCCCGTGGATCACGTGACGCTCGACGGCGCGGCCCACGCCTTCCGCGAGATCGCCCGCACCGGGCCGGTCCGGATCTTCGCCCTCAGCTCGGTCGACGCCGCCGCCGCCACGGCGCTCGGACGCATCAACACGGTGCTTGCCGTGCTGGCGCTCGGCGCAGTGGGGCTCGCCCTCCTTGGCAGCATCTGGCTGGCCCGTCGCCTGAGCCAGCCGATCGAGGAACTGTCGCAGGCCATGGACCGCATGGCGGCCGCGCGCGACCTCACGACGCCCCTTCCCCTCACCGGCTCCAGTCGCGAGGTCGACCTGCTGGCACGCACGTTCAATCACCTGATGGCCTCCGTGGTGGATGCGGAAGGGCGCACCGAAGCCGCCTACGCCGGTGCGATCCGCGCGCTCGCCGCGGCGCTCGACGCCCGCGACCCGTACACCGCCGGCCACTCGGAGCGGGTCAGCGTCCTCTCCGTGGCAGTGGGGCAGGCCCTGGACCTGCCGGAGCCCGAACTCGAGGTGCTCCGTCTCGGCGCGCTGCTCCACGACATCGGCAAGATCGGCATCCCCGACAGCGTGCTCAGGAAGCCGGGGCCACTCACCGACGAGGAGTTCGAGGCGATCATGGAGCACCCGGTGGTCGGCGCGCGCATCCTGCGGTCGATCCCCTTCCTCCACCGCCACATCGACATCGTCGAACTGCACCACGAGCGGCCTGACGGCCTCGGCTATCCGAAAGGACTGCGGGGAGACGACATCCCGCTGCTCGCGCGCATCGTGCACGTGACGGATGCCTACGACGCCATCACCAGCGCCCGCGCATACCGGCAGGGACGTTCGAGCGAGGAGGCCATCCGCGAGCTGTGGCGCTGCGCAGGCACGGAGTACCACGCCGAGATCGTCACCGCGCTCGCCCGCGCGCTTCCGAAACTCGGGCCCATCACGGCCCCTGCCCCGTTCGAGGTGCGGCGCCTGACGCCGCGCGCGGAGGCTCGCAGTGCGTAGGCTGCTCTGCACCGCCGTCCTGGCGACCTGCGTGCCGGTGGCGCCGGCCTCGGCGCAGCAACTCTCGCGCGTCAGCCTGGACAGCGTGGGCGCCATGGACCTGTTCCGCGGAGACGGCACCAGCGGCAACCCGGGGGCGAGCCTCGACATCAGCAGCGTCATCCGGATCGGCCGGGGCTGGTCGGCCCACATCCGGCCCTGGTTCTTCAAGTCGTCGGCGAATGGCTCGCTGTGGAACCGTGAGATCTACCAGGCAGCGGTCCGGTACGAGCGCGCATCCCGCGTGTCGACGAGGCTCGATGCCGGGTTCATCGCCTCGCCAATCGGGCTCGGCATGCTCGACATGCGGGCCGACATCAACCCGACCATCCAGTCGCATCCCGGCTACTTCATGCCACTGGCACGATTCGATGGCGAGGCGCCCGCGCTCCGGACGATTGCCTCGTCATATCCGCTGGGGGCGAACCTCACGATATCGACGACGAAGTGGGACGTGCGGGGAGCCGTGGTCAACTCGGCACCGACACGGAAGTATGCGCTGAACAGCCGGGCGGGGAACCCGGACGCCACGCCGGTCCTGATCGCGGGGGGCGGCGTGACGCCGATCCCGGGCCTGCGCGTGGGGACGTCGTACGCCAGCGGCCGGTATGCCACGGCCGCGGAGCTGCGGCAACCCCACGGTCCCGAGCGCGACCTGCGCATGTGGACCGCCGAGGCGGAGTACGCCTTCGGCTACACGAAGCTTTCCACCGAGCTCGTGCAGGCGCGCTTTGCGCACGGAGCGGCGCGCGAGACCGCCACGAGCTGGTTCCTCCAGGGCACGCACACGCTGACGCCGCGCTGGTACGTCGCCGGTCGGCACGAGAGTGTGCGCACGCCACCGTCGGCGGCGGCCGGCACTGGCGCGCCACGCCTCTCGTTCCATGCGACCGAGACCAGCGCGGGGTACCGGCTGACGCCCGAACTCACCCTGCGCGCGAGCGTGCTTGCTGCACGCGGCTTCACCGCCAGCGGCCGTGACTGGCGGGTGGGCCTGCAGGCGGTGTGGTCGCGGCGCTGGTGGTAGTCGCCGGGTAACCGGCAGGCCCGCGGATCCGGCGCCCGGCAACGCAGGCTGGCATGGGGGCGCAGCGAGGCACCCGCCTTGCACCTGAGGGGAATGTCCTCCAGGTGTGCCGATGTCCTACTGCTTCAAGCCACACCACCCTCTGGCGCGCGATGCACGGGCAATCATCGCGAGGCAGCTTGCCCGTGCGGAGCGCGAATTGGTCACCGTGGGCGATGCCCGCAGCGACCGGGCCGTCCACGATGCGCGGAGGCACCTCAAGAAGATCCTGGCGCTGCTCCGACTGCTGAAGCCGGTGCTGGGGCGGGACTTCGAGCGTGCGAGCCGCCCGGTACGGCGGGCGAGCGCCATGCTCGCACCCGTGGCCGATGCCGAGGCGCTGGTCGGCGCCACCGGTGTCCTTGGTGTACGGCAGCGGCAGCCGGCTATCGCGCAGGCCAGGCAGACGATCCAAGAGGCGCTCCGCGCGCATGAGGCCGACACCGGCCGGCGGGCGAACTTCCAGCGCTTGCTGCCGCGCGTCCTCCGCCTCCTGGCCGTCGAGCGGCCCCGCCTCGACGCGTGGTCCCTCGATGTGGATGGATTCGACGCGATCGCACCGGGGCTCGAGCGCAGCGTGCGCCGGACGCAGCAAGCCATGGTCCGCGCCGCACGCCACCCGCGGGCGGGCGCCTTTCATGCCTGGCGCCGGCGGGTGAAGGACCTCTGGTTCCAGGTGCGGCTGGTCGAGCGTCGGTGCGGCTTCGGGCTCGACGCCTCGCGCCGCGCGCTCGAAGCGCTGGACGGGCTCCTCGGCCGCTACCACAACATGGTGCTGCTCGAGCGCGTGCTCGTGCGCCATCCGTGCCTCTCGAGGAACGACACCGCGGACTGCCTCCGCACCATCCACCGGCGCCGCCGTGCCCTCGGCCGCCGGGCCCTGTCCCTCGGCGTGGCGGTCCTGCACGACTCCCCGGAGACGTTCGTCGCGCGGGTGCGGCACCTCTGGCGGACCGCGCCCGCGGCAGCGAGCCGCGCCAGCAGCGTGTCATGTCCCAGCGCCTGAACCTGCCGCACCACTTCCGTGTCTCGGTCCCGCCTCAGGGGTGAAACCGGGCGTCAGGGGATCGGAGAGCTGAACCCGAGTACGCGCCCGCAGATCCTGGAGATGTCGTCGTAGACACCGCGGTCGTTCACGGGGTCTTCCGGCACGTCCACGCTGTCGTCCAGCCGGAGCTGGACGCGCGCCCACCACGACGGCTGGAACACCATCTCCACGGGTACCCCCGCCAGGTCACCCCGCGTGCCGAAGGTGATGCTGAAGTCGGCATCGTCTCCCGTGGTCCTGTTGCGGTAGGTGTACTTGCCGCGGAGCAGGTCCGGACCGGCCCGCTCGACGTTCCGCGTGGTCAGGTCGAAGAGCGTGCCCTTGAAGATGTAGCGCCGGAGGGTCACGCGCGGCTGGGGCACGCCGGCGCTGGCGCGCGCCACGCTGTCGTCGATGCTGTCCATCACCGCACTGAAGAACCCGGGGAAGGCGCCGGACGGCCGCGGCTTCTCCGAGGTTTCCCATCGGCTTGCCCCCGAGAGCGCCTCGACCAGCTGCGGAAAGCTCCGGAACGTGACCGACGGCGGCACGCGGATGCCGGTGATGGAAGCGCGGCTGCGCTCGCCGCCCACCGCCGTGCAGGAGGCCCCGAAGAGTCCGGGCTCGGCACCGTCGGCGAGGCCGGCTTCCGGGACGTTGGCATCCGTGGGCGCGATGCTGCGGATGACGAACACCAGCACGTCGCGGCCGCTGGCGTCTTCAACCGCATAGCCCCACTGATTCAGGTTGTTCGGTGCCCGGCGCGGGTCCGACCCACCCAGGAAGCTGATCGAGTCGGCGCCCCCCTCGCGGCGACGCGTCATGCGCGCGGAACCCACGTTCTCGCGGCTGATCCAGAAGACCACCCACACCCGTCCGCTCACGCGGTAGCGGTGCTCCCATCGCGACAGGCTCGGACCGGCCGATCCCGCCGGTGGACGGTCGACAGGCTCCGGCGTCGAGCGCAGCCCGGTGCTCGCGGGACCAAAGGCGGTCCCGATCGACGCCGCCAGCAGCAGCGCGAGCGTGCCCCGTCGATGCGTGGGCCTCACAGCAGGCTCCATCCCGCCACCAGCAGCAGGACCACCAGCGCGTGGCGGACGCGCGCGTGGGGCGCGCGTCGGTCGACCGGCGCACGCGTGTGGAACCGGCCCGCGGGCAGCAGCCGCGCGAGCACGAGCGTGACGAGGGCGCCGGTGGCCGTCAGCAACGCGCCCAGCTTGGCCTCGCCGAGCAGCGGACCGATCGGGAACACCGCGGTCGCCGCGAACAGTGCCAGCGTGAAGCCGCTCGTCGTGGCGACGCACGTCACCGCGAGATCACGCCACGCCAGGCGCGAGGGCAGCTGCAGGCCGGCCGCGGCCGCCAGTGCAACAGCCGCCAGCATCCCGAGCGGACGGCCCACGAGGCCGGCGGTGAGCAGCGCCCAGGTGCCCGTGCCGTACGCGGTCAGCGGTACGCCGCCGTTCACCAGTCCGAACAGGAACACGATCGGCTGCACGACCACCGCCCACTCGTGCTCGATCCGGCGTGTGTGTTCGCGTCGATCATCCGGATCCTCCAGCAGGTCCACACCGCGACGGCGATGCGGCAGGAAGGGGGCGATGGGGATGAGGGCGAGCGCGGGGTGCAGGCCGCTCCAGTAGAAGCCGAGCCACGAGATCGGTGCGCAGATGGCGAGGTAGGGCCAGAACGCCCGCACATGGCGCCGGCGCAGCAGGGCCGCCACGACGACCGCCGCGAGCAGCAGGGCGGGCGCCCCCTGCACGGTAGCGACGCTGAAGTGCCGGACCGCGATGGCGGAGAGTGCGAAGGCGTTGCTGGCCACGGCCGCAAGCAGCAGGAACGGATAGGCAGGACTGGTGCGGGGGAAGATCAGCTTGAGCACGAAGTACGCGGCGGCCAGGTCCACCGCCGTCGCGATGGGCCACCCGAGCCCGAGGACCGTCTCGTAGGCCAGCTTCACATAGGCGAGATAGACCAGTGCCGAGCCGGCCACACCGCCGGCGGCGGCCGCCAGCGGCAGGAGCCAGCGGCGCCAGGTGTGCAGCGGCCCGCCAGGCAGCGTGGCGTCCATCACCTCCTGCATGACCAGCCCGAGGAAGAGGGCCATGCCCACCTCGTTGACGAGGAAGGAGAGGCGGATCGACATCGAGAAGTAGGTGTCCGCCGCGACGTGCGCCCAGATCAGCGCCACGATCACGCCTGCCGGCAGCAGCAGGTAGCGATCGAAGACGGCGTGGACCGTCCGTCCGAGTGAATGGGATGTCATGACCCTGCTCCCTCCCGGCCGCTACGTCGTGCCCGCCCGGCGGATCACCCCGGAGTCGACCGTGTTGCCCGTTCGCGAAATGACCTCGAAGCTGAACGCGGTGCCGGTGATCTCCACCAGCATGAAGGCGCGATCCTGATCGAACCCGGCCGCCATGTCCGGTGCCGCAGGTGGCAGATCGCCCTTCCGGAGCTGTCCGCTCGACCCGGCGACGAAGTACGTGATCCCCTTCTGCGGCTTCAGGCGTTCGTAGACGTGCTCGTGCCCGGACAGCACAACCTGAACGCCGCCCGCGACCAGCAGGGGCTCCATCAGCACGCGGAGATCGACGTTCGACCCGTGACGCCCGGCGTCCGAGTAGAGCGGGTGGTGGAAGTAGCAGATCTTCCACGGCTCGGTGGCGGCCTGCAGCGTGGCAGCCGCCCACTTCACCTGCGTGGCCTCCATGATGTTGGTGTCGAGCACCACGAACCGCACACCGCGCCGCGTCCACGTGTAGTACCGCTGGCCGCCCATGTTGAACGGGGCGTAGTGGCGGTTCTCGGGGCGATCGTGGTTGCCCAGCGTGGCGTGGAACGTGACACCGGCCGCGAGCAACGCGGCGTAGGGCCGCTCGAACTTCACGATGAAGTCCTGCGGGCGCTGCGAGCCGTACATGTTGTCGCCCAGCATGAGCACGGCCTCGAACGGGAAGCGGCCCCGGGCAGCGGCCATCTGCCGGCCGATGTCGTACTGCGGCGGCTCACCGGTGCCGTTGTCGCCGATCACCGCAAGCTTCAGCGAACCGGTCGGGCCGCTCGCGAGCTGGGACGTCGCCGGTGACACGACCGGCCCCGTCGCGATGAGCAGCGCGAACAGCACACCCACAAGACGTGGCACGGAGCGCCTCCTTCCCTGCCTACTGGTCGCCAACAGCGCCGACGGCTCGGCCGGCCTCGATCCGCTGCTGCAGGCGGGTGATGAACCGTGTGGCCACCGGCGGCTCGAACCCGCCTGCCGCGAATGCATCGCGCCACTGCCGATCCGAGAGGCCGCCGAGCAGGTCGCAGGCCCAGCGGACGTCGCCGGGTGTCACACGCCCGGTGACGAGTTCCTGGTGGAAGCCGTGATAACCGAATCGCACGAACCCCTGCTCCACCCCGAGGACGAACCGGGTCCGCTCGAACGCACGGATGTCGCCGCGCGCGGGACCAATCCGTCCGGTCTCGCCCAGCGCCATCCCGAGGTCGCGCACCACATACCAGGTCTCGGGACGCCCGCCGGCCGGAGTGTAGCGATACAGGATGTTGTTGCTGTCCTTCAGGTCCGAGCTGTTGAACAGCATCAGGATGACCAGCAGCCCCTGGTACGGCCGCGACCCCACGAACGGGTTCTCGTGCCATGACCAGGTCTCCCCGGCGTCGAGCGCCTTCAGGTTCAGCCTGAACCGGCCGCCGTCCACGGTGCGGGGCGGACCGTCACCCAGGAGCCTGAACGACGGCAGGTAATAGACCGGCGGCTGGTGATACCCCACAGCCTCCAGCACGCGGGCCAGTGTGACTTCCGTGCGCCCCTCCTCACCCCGGTCCGGATGGGGCTGCTTCACGTTCCACTTGCGGCCTTCCGCATCGCGCACCACGACGCCCGGGTTCGAGCCTGACAGCTTCGGCGCGACGAAGCGGTAGCGTCCGCCGGGGTCGGGTGCATGTTCCTCGCCCCAGCGACCGCGCAGCAGGTCGCGTTCCTGCAGGTTCGACGGCTGCACCCACAGTTCCGACATGCGGTCCTGCCAGGCGTCAGGCTCTCCCGGGTGCACGACCGGCGTGTGGCACGTCGGCATGTAGGTGGCCAGCACCAGGGGTCCCATCACGCTGAGCAGGACACGGTGAGCCATGGGTTCATCCTTTCGCCGCGGTCAGGGCACGAACGGCACCGACGCCGTCTGGCGGGCCATGCGTCCCATCCGGAACGGGTCGTGGAGCTTGAACACCACGCTCCAGCCCAGCTCACGGCCATGCGCCACGTCGAGCCGCGCGAGCGTCGAGCTGCGCGTGTGCACCCGCACGCCCGCGCCCCACGACCGGGTGCCCAGGTTCAGGCGGCGCGGAGCGGCCGCCACACTGCCGGCATCGACGAACAGCGCCGCATCGAGGTGCTCCATCACCCCAATCCGCGACTCGAGGCTCACCAGCAGCAGGTCGCGATCGTGGAAGCGGTAGTTCCGCTCGCCCCGCAGCGTGTTGCCACCGCCGAGGCTCGGCAGCATGTAGAACGGCACGGCATGACCGGGCGCGATGTCGCTGAACACGCCCCACCCATGCAGGGCAAACCCAAGGCGGCCTGGCACCACCGGCGCGAACCCTGCTCCCTCCACCTCGTAGCGCTGGAAGCTGTAGGCATCGTGCTCGCGGTCGGCAAACGTGGTCCACGACGTGCGCAGGACACCACCCCTGGTCGGATAGCCGGGGAAGTCGCGGATGTCCAGCGTCAACGCGAATTCTCCGTGGAGGTAGCTCGGCGGCTGCACCGCCGCGCCCGGGTCGGTCGGGAACACCTCGCGCGTGTCGGGATAGTCGGAGAGGAACCAGCCGGTCGGCGACGAGAGCGCCGGCCTGGCCAGCCACCCGGCGTTCCCGGTCAGCGTCATCCAGGGCGTGAGCCGCGCCCGGGCGTAGCCCACTGTGTCGGTCGTCGTGAGCCGATACTGGCTGTCGACCGCCGGCAGTACCTGGCCCAACCCGAAGTAGTGCACCTGGGTCATGTCGCTCCACTGCAGTTCGGACCCGATCGACACGTACCCGTTGAACAGCCGCGGAACCTCGAAGGTGACCCCGGCCCCCTTGTAGGTGCGCCACGAGACGGCCGCCGACGCATCGACGAAGGCGCGCGACCCGAACCACCGCCGATAGCCCGGTCCGGCGGCAATCCAGCCCGCGCCCGTGATCATGTCGCCCACCTTCGGGTAGAACCCGGTGGGACGCTGGGTGCCGCTCGAGGCGAGGTAGGGCGCGAGCAGGTTCACGCCCCTGCGCAACAGCACGGGCTCGGCGAACAGCGCCTGCGGAGCCTCGGGCGCCGATGCCACCGGCAGGGTGGCGTGTGACGTGACGACCTGCGCCCCGGCAGGCACCGCGCCCAGCCAGGCGACGGCGAACAACAACGCGGGTACTCGCATGGTCGTACTCCGGATTGGCGGCGAATTCGGGAGACCATCGTGACCGGCCGCAATTCCGGCGCCAGCCGATCCCTCTCTCTCGTTCCGCCCATCCTGCTGCGTGAGGGCGGCTTGCCTTCGCGCCGGCTCGGCGCCGCGCCGGCGCCCTGACAGATCCACGGCACCTGCCGGAAGCTCGTCATCCGGCGGCGACGATCTCCCAGCGCCTGACGGTCTCCAGCAACGCATCAGGACGCTCGGTGACGACGGGCACCGCACCCAGGTACACGGCACCGGAGTCGCCGTCGAGGGTGACGCTGTCACCATCGTGGAGCAGGGTGCCACCCAGCACGCAGGTGCGTGCCGCCTCGTCCACCACCAGGTCCGTACACCCCACCACGCACGGTCGGTTGAGCTGGCGGGCCACCACGGCGGCGTGCGATGTCCGGCTGCCCACCGCGGTCAGCAGCGCGCCGGCAGCGGAGAGCGCGCGAATGTCGTCGGTCGCCAGGTCGTGGCGCACGAGAATCGCAGGCGGATCGTTCGCGCGACCGGGCAGGTCGCGGGCCAGGCTGATGGCGCCGGTCACCGTGCCGGGCGACGCCGGGACGCCGTGCGCGAGGCAACGCTGGCCAACGCCCGGCCTGGCCACTTTCCGCTCGATGGCAGACAGGTCGTAGGCGAGCAGCCGCGTCATCGCTGTTTCGGTGTCGAGGAGACCCGCGTGCACCAGGTCGACCGCCACACGCAGGGCCGCCCACGGCGTGCGCTTCGCGTCGCGTGTCTGCAGGAAGTAGAGCAGGCCGTCCTCGACGGTGAACTCGAAGTCCTGCATGTCCAGGAACTCGCGCTCGAGCAGCGCCCGGGCCTCCACCAGCTCACGGTGGATGCCCGGCAGCACGCCCGGCAGCATGGCGCTGTCCACCACGACGTGGCGGCCGGCCACGATGTCCTCGCCCTGCGCGTTGAAGGCGAAGTCCACGTAGAGTTCGTCGCCGCCCGTGGCCGGGTTCCTGGTGAAGCCGACGCCAGAGCCGGACCGCGGCCCGGCGTTGCCGAACACCATCGCCTGGATCAGCACGCCGGTCCCCGCGTCATCGTCGATGCCGTTCATGCGGCGGTAGGCGGCGGCACGCGGCGCGCTCCACGAGCGGAGCACCGCCTCGACCGCCATCAGCACCTGTTCGGTGGGATCGGGCGGCAGGCCGCGCGGTGTCCGGGCCTGCAGCACGGACGCCTGCGCGCGTGCAACGTCGCGCATGGCCAGCGGGTCGAGTTCCCCCAGCTCGCGCGCGGACGACTGCCCGAGATGCTGGTGTTCGACACTGTCGAACACCTCGTCCGGGACGGCGCAGACCACGGTGCCGAAGGACCGGACGAGGCGGCGATACGCGTCCCAGGCCAGCCAGTGATCGCCCGTGCGGCGGATGAGCCCCTGGACCGTCGCTTCGGTCAGTCCCACGTCGAGCACCGTCTCGAGCATGCCGGGCATCGACACCGCCGGACTGGATCGGATCGACAGTACGAGCGGACAACGCCCGCCGAGGCCGAGCCCCGTCGCCCGCTCGAGTTCGCGCAGGCCGTCGCCGAGTTGCGCGGCGAAGTCGGCCGGGAGCCGACCGAGCGCCACGTACTCGCGACAGACCGACGTCTCGAGGGCAATGGCGGGCGGCACGCGAAGGCCGAGTGACGCGAGGCGCGCCAGGTTCGCCGCCTTGTTGCCGACCATCCGTGCTGTTGGCGGCGATGCGGGGCGCGAGATGCCAATCGTGTGGACGCCGGTCATCGCGGCACCACCGAATCACTGAAGACCAGGTCGCGCACGACCAGGCCGCACCCCCGCAAGCCGTCGACCGCCGCCGAGAGCGCGCGGGCGGCGCGCGAGAGCACGTGCAGCTCACGGAAGTCCGCGCACTCCTGGACGAGCCGCGCCTCCACGGCCCGCTCGGCATCGCGGGTCTCCTCCACGATCTGGAGCAGCCGGTTGACAGCCACCAGCACGTTGTCGATGCCGTCGCGGCGCGGAGCGTTCGGCAGGTCCCTCGCGTGCTCGATGCACCGGACGTACTCGCGCGTGCCGGCACAGGCCATCTCGCCGAGCGTCACGAGCGAGGCTGCCACGGCAGGCACGCCCCGACTCGACGCCAGCCCCAGCAGGAAGGCCGCCTGCTCGAGCGCGTCGGCCGCACCGTCCGCTTCGGCCACGAGCCCATCGGGCATGGCGCCCGGCCTGGACTGCCGGTGGCGGCGCGCGAGTTCGTCGGCCCGGCGCTCCCACGCCCCGACGAGGGTGGCCGCGCGCGTGGCCTCGTCGCCGGCACGCGGTCCCGCGGTGCGGAGCAGCACGCGCCTGATGCGATCGGCCATGGCCACCATCAGCGCTGCATGCTCGCCAGCGACCGTCAGCGTCTCGCGCGACGGCGTGCCCAGGTGGAACAGCAGTTCGGCCTCGATCTCGTCGGCAATCAGCTGGCGTGACCGACCGGCGACCACCCCCTCCGAGGCAATGCGCAGCACCGATCTGAAGAAGGCCGACGCCGTCTCGCTGCCAATGGCTTCGTCCAGCTGCATGCCGAACTTCAGCTGGGGGTGACTGCAGCGCTCGAGCACGCTGCGCAGCGCCGGCTCGCCAGCCTCCAGGAAGGCGCGATGACCGACGCCGGCTTCGGCCGCCCAGCGGAGGACGCCCACCGCCGCGTCGCGCGTCATGAAGCGTGCGAGCGCCTTCTTGGCCTTGTTCCAGTCGATCAGGAAGACGAGCCGCGAGCCAAGGTGGGTCAGATAGCGCTCGAGCGTGGCCCCGTCGGTGGCTTCATGGCGACCGACGATCAGGTGGGTGTCGGCATCGGGCGCGGCGGGGCCTCCGCTCCACGCGACGTTCCATGGCTCCATCAGGTCTCGAAAGAACTGCTCGCGCGAACGGTGGACGTCGGCGTAGGTGACCGTCGCCGACAGGCCGGACACGCTGACGACCAGCACGTGGGCATCGGTCGTGCCGATGTCGTTCTGGATGACAAGCCGGCCGCCAGTCCGGGTCGCCGTGGTGCCAAGCCCTGGATGATCCAGCTTCAGCGCCGCGGTCTGGTTCACGCCGGACATGAACGCGCCCACGAGCGGTCGATCGCACTCGTCGAGGCCGTACACCACCGCTCCGTCGATCGCCTCGCTGGCGATCACCACCTGCAGGGCGATCAGCTCACGGTGCAGGTCCATCACCAGCTGGTGGACCGTGTCGCTGCCGGCGCCGACGCGCGTGAGCGTCTCCACCTCGGAGAGCTGCAGGACATCGTCTCCCCAGCGACCGATGGGTTCCGCGAGGACGGCCAACCGCGCACGCAGCGCGAGCGCCGCCACGCCCTTTCCCGGCGCAGCCTCGATCGGCCGCAGCATCAGGTCGAGGTCGTCGAGGATGGCGTGGCCGATGCGCCCGGCGCCCGGCACCGACAGCAGCCCGGCTCCCGTGACTGCACTGGCACCCGGCACGTCGTCGAGCGCGCTGTCCGCGACACCGCTGTTCTCGCGTTCGACCCGCAGGTCTGGCGATGGCTGCCGGGGCTGCAGGGCGTGGGAGCGAGCCCCCTGCAGCAGGGTCAGGTAGAACTTGAGCCGGTCGTTCGCCGCCAGCGCGTCGTTGATGGCGCTGGGCAGGAGCAGCGCACGTTCACCGAGCTGCTCCACAATGCGGGCCTTGCTGGCCATGGGAGTGCACCGCGCCGGATTTCCGGCACCTGCATGGGCTTCAGCCGCATCTCCTGCACAACGGCTGCCGTGCCCGGGGATTCCTGGTGATTCGGCGAATCGGTGAGCTCGCGCGTTCGTGACGGTCCGTCGTGGCCGGCGTGAGCCGGGCGGGGCGGGCTACCGGCCGAAGACGATCGCCTCGCGCCGCAGCAGTGTTGCGGTGAGCACCACGAGCGCCCCGGCACACACCAGTACCGACACGCCGGCGAGGACGTAGAAGGCAATCGCCGGTGGGTTTCCACCGAGCACGTCGGCCGCGAGGGCGTATTGGCCGAGCACCGGCACCGGCGCCAGCCATGGGCGGCCGGACAGCGGATAGATCGTCGACACGAGCCCGGGCAGCATGGGAATGAGCATCAGGATGCCGAGGTAGGTCTGCGCCTCCTTGAACGAGCGCGCGAACGTGGACGCGAACATGACGACGGCACTCAGGAACAGCGCAAGCGGCAGGATGATCGCCAGGAGGCTGAGCAGCTCGCCGTCGGTCACCCGGAAGCGGATCCCGAGGTCGTGCCACGGCACGCGCCGCATCACGCTCATCGTCAGTACCATCGAGAAGAGGACCGCGCCACAGCCGAACACCGAGGCGGCCAGCCACTTCCCCGTGGCGAGCGCCGTGCGCGGAACCGGGTTGAGGAGCAGCGGCTCCAGCGACCCACGCTCGCGCTCGCCCGCCGTCGAGTCGATGGCGAGCTGCATGCCGCCGGTCAGTGCCGCGATGACGAGCAGCAGCGGCAGGATGCTCAGCTGCGTCGCCAGGCGCTCCTGCGAGCTCGACACCTCGACCTCTTCGATCCGGACCGCACTCGCCACCGAGGGAGCCACCCCGCGTGCAATGAGCCGCAGCCCGCCGGTCAGGCTCGAGTAGGTGGAGACCAGGCTGCGGACACGCGCCACCTTCGGCCGTGCGCTGTCGCTGGTCACGTCGCTCACGAGCTTCACCGGCGCCGGCACCGCACGCGCCATGTTCTTCGCGAAGTCCTCGCCGATCACGAGCACGACGTCCTCGGCCCGGCTCGCCACCGCCTGCTCGGCATCGGGTGGCGCCGGCACCACGGTAATGCCGCTCTGCTGCCGCAGCCACGCCACGAACGCTGGCGCATGCTGCACGCCCTCCACGGGCAGCCGCACCTCGTCGCCCCCCCTGCGGCGTTCGGCCGCCACCGTGAACATCAGCCCGAACAGCAGCGGCGAGATGATGGCGGAGAACGCCAGCGACGAGATGGACCGCCGGTCGCGGGCGCCGTCCACCAGTTCCTTGCGGAACACCGTGAGCACGAGGCGCAGGCCGCGCATCACTCCTCCGTCTCCACCTCGAGCCCCGACAGCGCGACGAACGCATCCTCGAGGTCGTCCAGGCCGGTCTGCGCCCGCAGATCGTCAGGCGTCCCGTCGGCCACCACCGTTCCCTGGGCGATGACGACAATCCGATCGCAGAGCGCCGACACCTCCTGCATGATGTGGCTCGAGAACACCACACAGCAGCCGTCCTGCCGCAACCCTCGAATCAGGGTACGCATCGCACGCGTGCTCATCACGTCGAGTCCGTTGGTCGGCTCATCGAGAATCACGTTGCGCGGGGCGTGCACGAGCGCACGGGCCAGGGCCACCTTCGTCCGCTCCCCCTGCGAGAACCCCACCACCCGTCGGTCCGCCAGTGCCTCGAGGCCCAGGCGGTGCAGCAGGGCCGCCGTCCGCTCGCGGATCTCCGCGGCACCGAGCCCGTGCAGCTCGCCGAAGTAGCGGATGTGCTCCCTCGGCGTGAGCCTCGGGTAGAGCCCGCGCGAGTCGGGCAGCAGGCCCATCGCACGCTGCGCCCCGATCGGATCGGCCACCACGTCGGCGCCGTCGACGCGAATGCGACCGGCGTCCGGTGCCATCAGCCCCGACAACATCCGCAGCGTGGTCGTCTTCCCCGCGCCGTTGTGGCCCAGCAGCCCGACCACGGTGCCGTCGGTGGCGCCGAAGGTGACATCGCGCACGGCCTCGACGTGCCCGAACGACTTGCGAAGTCCCTCGATGGCAATCATCGGCGGGTCTCCGTGCCGGTGTGGCTCGTGAAGAACGGCGGGCGCGACAGCGTGCTCACGCACGACGGCTCGACGGCGGCCGGATCGGGTGCGTCCAGGAACGCCCCGACCAGCGTGGCCACGCAGCCGCGCGTCAGCGTGATGTGCCCCGCGCCAGGCACCACGATGTGGCGGCTGTTGGGGAGGGAGGCCCGCACGTGCTCGCCCCAGCTCGGGGGTGTGACCGGATCGTTCTCGCCCGAGAAGAGCAGCACCGGCACCGTCGACTGCACCGGCTCGTAGAAGTCGGACGAGACGAGCCCCTTCGGCCAGAACTCGCACGGCTTCACCTGCGTCTCGAACATCGCGCTGCCGATGAAGCGGCCCGCGGTCTCACGCGCGATGTCCTCGGGGCTGATGCGCGGCAGGTCTTCCGCGCACACGACGGACAGGAACAGCCCCTGACTCATGGCCCCCTTCGGGAGATCGGTGGAGAAGGCCAGCGCGAGCAGACCTCGGAAGTCTCCGGTGGACGCGTCGGTCAGGAGCTGCGGCAGCAGTGCCGTGATCTCCGGAGAGTAGAGGGCCTGGAAGACCACCGATGCGATCATCCGCTGCGAGATCGTCAGGGTGATCGGCTTCGCCGTGCGCGGGTGCGGCAGGGTGACGCGCGGCCTGGCCCCGAGCGCCGTCCACAGCGTGTCGACGGTGGCACCCAGGTTGGGATACGCATCTGCGCAACCGCCCTTGTCCTTGGCGCAGTCCTCGATCAGCCGGTCCAGGGCACGCTGGCCGTCGCGAGCCATGTAGAGCGGAATCCGCATGTCGGGCGGCGCCACGCCGTCCAGCACCACCGAGCGGACCGCCGCCTCATGGCGCTTCAGGTAGACCAGCGCCGCGCGCGTCCCGTACGAACCGCCCCACAGGTTGACCTGCCCGTACCCCAGGTACCGACGCACCTCGTCGATGTCGTCCATCGCGATCGCGGTGGTGTAGAGGGCCGCGTCGGCCTGGAGTGCGTCGAGGCAGGCGCGGAAGCGCTCGACCGGATAGCGGTCGATGTCGTCGAGGTTCTCGTCCTCGTCATCCGCGGCGCAGTCGAGCGGATTCGACCCGCCTGTGCCCCGCTGGTCCACGAGCACCACGTCACGGTCCACCTGGTAGCGCCGGAACATGGGAATGCGCTGGCTGGCCAGCGTGGCGGCTCCACCTCCGGGACCACCCTCGAAGACGAACAGCGGGTCAGGCCTGGGATCGCGCTTCAGCGCAGGCGCCACGACGATCTTGAGGTCGATCGTCCGGCCAGCCTGGGTCTCGCGATTCTCGAACACACGGTAGGTCCCGCAGTAGGCGTCCGGTGGTCCCTCGGCGATGGCGCACGGATGCAGGCGATCCAGTGCGCCGGGTGCCCCCTGCTGGCAGGCCACGGCCAGCAGGGCTGTGGTGAGCACGAGCAGCAGGCGCATCCCGAGGATTATCGGATGGATTGATACGGGGCGGGAGTGGCGGACGCGCCTGCGAACCACGTGTCGGGCGCCTCCACGAGCGACCGATCCAGCGCGCGCACGCCGGGCACCCCGAGCAGGGCCAGCGTGCGCAGCAGATCTGCGCGCAGGATCTCGACGGCGCGCGCCGCGCCCGGCCCTCCGGCGGCCGCCAGGCCATACGCGTACGCCCGGCCGACCAGCACGGCACGGGCCCCCAGGCACAGCGCCTTGGCGATGTCGCTGCCACGCCTGATGCCGCCGTCCATGAGCACCTCGACACGGTCGCCCGCCGCCGCCACCACCTCGGGCAGGGCGCGCAGCCCGGACGCCACGCCATCGAGCTGGCGTCCGCCATGGTTCGACACGATCACGGCAGCGGCCCCTTCGTCCGCCGCGCGCCGTGCGTCATCGCCGGTCAGGATGCCCTTCACGACGATGGGTCCACCCCAGGCGTTCCGGATCCAGGCGAGGTCGGCCCAGGTCACCACCGATCGCGCCAATGCAGGCCCCACGCTTTCGTATTTCATCGGTCCGGTCCCAGGCAGCACCACGTTGGGAAACTGCATGAGGCCGCCGTCTCGGAGGAAGCCCGCAAGCCAGCGTGGACGCGAGAGCACCTGCCAGACATGCGGGGCCATCGCCACCGGATTCCCACTCAGCAGCGCGGAGGTTCCGTTTCGCACGTCCCGCTCGCGGTTCCCCGCCACGGGAGTGTCCACCGTCACCACAAGGGCCGTGTAGCCTGCGGCCTTCGCACGGGCAATCGCCCCCTCGGCCACGTCGCGTCCACCCACCAGGTAGACCTGGTACCAGACTGGTCCGGGGGTTGCCGCCTTCACGTCCTCGAGCCGGCAGCCTGAGAGGGTCGACAGGATGTAGCCGGTGCCGGCTTCGCCGGCGGCACGGGCCGCGTGCACCTCGGCGTGCGGAAAGAACATGCGGCTGCTGCCAATGGGGGCAAGCAGGAACGGCAGCGCCAGGGTCTGGCCGAGCACGGTGACACGAAGATCCAGGTTCGTGGGTGCCACTGCCCCCTTCGGACGGAACGTCACGTCGTCGAAGACGCGACAGTTCTCGCGAAGGGTCTGCTCGGCATCGGCGCCGCCGTCGATGTAGTCGAACACCACGCGCGGCAGCCGCTTCCGGGCGAGCCTGCGCAGATCGCTGATGTTGACGACGTCAGCGGCGTGCAGTCGGTCGGCCATGCCCCGACAGCCTACACGGGGACCTTGGCGCAGGAGAAGGGGGGACCGGGCCTCAGCGTGGCACCGCGGTCAGCCCCGTGCCTCCGCCACCTCCGCCACCGCCCGAGTAACCGCCGGGCGAGACGCCACCTGAACTCGAACCACCCGATCCGGCGGAGCCTTCATAGCTGCCACCTGAGGAACTGCGCGTACCGCCCTCGGACGCGGTGGCGGTCCCGCGATAGGGCTCGCGCGGCTGGATGCGTGTGTACCCCTGACCGTTGATCACCTGACCGTGTGTGTCGGCCGCTCCGGGCACCGGCGCGCCACCGCCCCCGCCGGGAACGTAATACAGGGACCCGGGCTGGTAGTACGACCCGCCAAGGAAGTAGGGGAAGCCGAACGCACCGAAGCCATACCCGAACGCGCCATACGGGTAGAGGTCGGCAAACGAGCTCCACACGCCCGGGTAGAAGCCTGCGTCCATGACGCCGCCACCGAACAGTCCGCCGCCGCCGCTGCTGCTCGTTCGACGAACGTCGAACTTCTGGGGGTAGGCCATGGCCACGAGGAGGTCGATCACCCGCTCCTCGACGCGCGCGTCGGCCAGTAGCACCAGCCCGCGCCGATCGACGCTGGCGCGCGCGCCGCTCTCCGCCAGCCAGGCCTCGACCGTCGTCGGGGTCACCGCGGCGCTCGCATCCACCACGTCGGCGGCGGTGATGATTGCCGGGGTGACGCGCACGGGCCGAATCGCCCGCATCGCCTCGGCCACGGGCGCTGGCGCAGCCACCGACCGCATGAGGCGCCGCGCCCGCACCGCCTCCCTGCCGTCCCTGGTGGATACCTGCACATCGAGCATGACGTCGGTCCGCACCAGCGACGAAATGGCCGATGTCGTGACCGTGGGCTGCCCGTCGCACGTGAGGGTGGCGTTGGAGAACACGCGGGTGCCGGTCCGGTCCCAGCGACTGACACGGTCGCCTCGACATCCCTTGTCGCTCAGCGCCTGGCGCGAGCCGTCCGGCACGATCGTTTCCGACAGAATCTCCCGGTCGCCCACGAACGAGCGCATGCGGACACCGGCGCCGTCGTCTGCCGGAAGCACGCACAGGGTCGGCGCATCCTCCGGGGCGCGCGCCGCCGGAACCCAGCAGCCGAGCCACGCGGTCCACCGCGCATCGGCGGGGCCAGCCTGCTGTGCCCATGCGGGCACCGCGTGAAGGACGGCAAGGGAAGCCAGAAGAACCGCGAGCTGTCGCAGTGACATGGGCGTGCTCCTAGAACACCACGCTGATGCCCGTGCCGGCCCGGAAGCCGGTCAGGTCGAGTCCATCGAATCCCCGGAAGTCGTCGCTCAGGTCGGCGTGCAGCCGGCTGTAGCGCCCTTCGACGCTCACGTAGAGCCGCTTCCACACCTGCAGGTCGACGCCGCCGTTGACGTAGGGCCCGGCCGTCCACCCCGATGAGGTGAACTGGTCGGTGAAAATGGCGTTGTCGGCGAAGTCGACGAACTGTCCCCGCTGCGCGAACCTGGCGAAGGTCAGCGTGAGACCCGCGCCGGCATGCGGCGTGAGCCGCCGCGGGATGAACGCGTACTGGCTGATGCGCCGCCCACGGCCAAGGGGAGAGAACCGTACGCCGGCAGACACTGCCGACTGGTTCAGCCGGGTGAACTGCTCGATCGGCTGGCGATTCGAGGCCACGAGCCGGCGGTACTCGGACCCCGCCTCACGCCGCGTCAGGTCTATCCCGGCCACCAGGTCGAACGAAGGGCCGAGCACGATACCGAGATCGGCGGCGAAGCCGGCCGCACGCAGGTCCGCGCGGTCGAGCGTGAGCTGGTCGGTGACGAATGCGAAGAGATCGCCCCCAGCCCTGGGGAAGAGGAGCGAACCGCGCAGGCTGATCCACGCACGCGGCGCCCCGAGGAGGAAGTCCGGCGTCCGCAGCGGCTGCGCCGCAGGCCGCACCGGCGGAGGTTCCTGCACGCTGTCGGCGTCGTCATCGGCCATGGCCGGCCTGGCGCCTGCCGCCACGAGCACGAGGCCCACGACGATTGGTGCGAGCGTGGCGCGCCAGTTCCGCAGGGATCCCATCGACATTCCCTCCAGGGAGTTCCACTCTACGCCCTTTGGACGCCGCGGCCCAGACGGAAGATGGCTTACTGCGTCAGGCAGGGGGTGGCGCGGCCGTCGAATTCCAGGCGCCTCGCATCGGCGGACAGGTAGTGCTCGGTGCGCAACGTGCCCCGGTCGCGGAGCCAATCCTCCACCACCTCGCGCACCACGGGCGCGTCGGTCGCCACCTGGACGAGGCCTGGCGCGAGCACGGGTGCGAACACCTGCCCCCCGAGCAGGGAGTCCATCCCCACGACCGTCAGCGGCTCGGTATCCCCGATGCGTTGTCCGTCGCGCCTGAGCAGGACCACCTGCAGCCGATCGTCCGCGCAGCTCACCCGCACGCGCGCGCCGGAAATGCCGAACGACCCGCGGCGGCCACGGCGCAGGGCGTTCGCGATGCCCCGCTCGAGCACCCCGGCCGTTACCTGTACGCGCGCCAGCCGGTTGTCGAACGGAAAGGTGTCGTAGAGGTGGCCGAAGGTGAGCGCCCCGCGCGGCAGGTCGGCGCGCAGCCCGCCGAGGCTGTTGTTGTTCAGGGCGATGTCGGCGGCCAGGCGCTCGCGCAGGGCGTCGGCGAACATGTTCCCCAGTGGCGACTCGGCGTCGCCCACGCGAGCCAGTGCCGCGTCGAGCACGACGCCGAGCGGACGGGCCTGCATCTGCCGCACACGTGCCAGCACCGGCTCCATGGCCTGGAGCACGCGCAGGTCCTCCACCACCGGGCGACCCTCGTATTCAGCGGTCGGCAGCGGCGGGGTCGACCCGGGCGTGCCGCACGCCAGCGTCATCGGATCCTGCGTGACGCAGATCTCGCGCGGGGCGAACGGCCGTGCTGCCGTGACACGGCGCGTGGACCGGTCCACGGTCAGGTCGATCCGGCCGAAGGCGCGTCCTCCCCAGTACGACTGCACGATCGGGATGCCGGCCACCTCGTGCGCGAGCCCTGCATGCGTGTGCCCGGCCACGATCGCATCCACCGCACCGGCCGGCAGGGCGCGGGCCAGGTCGAAGATCTCGGCGTTCGGATCGCAGGAGTCGAGATTGCGCGGATCGTCGAACCGGTCGCAGCCGCCGCCTGCGTGGGCGCTCACGATCACGAGGTCGGCGCCTCCTGCGCGCAGCGCCGCCGCTTCGGCCGCCACCGAGGCAGCGAGCGGGGCCATCTGCAGCCCGCGCACGTTCAGCGGCAGCGTGGCCCGCAGCGCGCCGTAGGTCATGACGCCGACCAGGCCCACCTTCAACCCGGCGGCCTCCACCAGGGTCGACGCGTGGACATTCGGCCAGTCGACCCGCCGGCCGGTGTGCTGGTCGAGGAGATTGGCAGCCAGGAACGGGAACCGCGCCTGTGCGGCGCGGGCCTTCAGCGCCCCGCGGGGATCGGCCTGCGCGTCCTGCCGGGCGCCGGGACGATCGACCGAGCCGAAGTCGAACTCGTGGTTGCCGATCGCGAGCGCCGTGTACCCAAGTGCGTTGTAGGCGGCCACCACCACTGCGCCTTCACTCAGGTCGGACTCGATGCCGCCCTGGAAGGTGTCGCCCGCATCCAGCAGCAGCACGGCGCCGCCGTCGGCCGCGCGCGCAGCCCGCAGGTTGTTGACGTACCCGGCGAACACGCCGATGCCACCGCGTCCGTTGCGCGGCATGAAGTAGCCGTGCAGGTCGCTGGTGCCAACGATGGAGATGGTGGCGGTCGAGGCGCGGGCCGCGAGCACCCGCGGCATGGCAGGTGCGCGCAGGAGGGCGACCACGGCAAGCGCCAGCCAGGCGATGGCCATGCGCGTGCCGGCTCCATGCTGTCCCTGCTGCGTCCGTTTCCGCCCGCTCACCGTCATCTCGAGGTGGGGCGGATTATAAGCGTGTTCGCCTAGGGTGCGAGCCGCTCACGGCACCAGGCGCCGTGCGCGTCCTGGCGGTAGCGGATACGGTCGTGCAACCGGCTCGGCCGCCCCTGCCAGAATTCGAACTCGGCTGGAATGACGCGGTAGCCGCCCCAGGTGCGCGGGCGTTCCAGGGGGCCGTCGCCCGATTGCGCGGAGAGTTCGGCCAGCGCGGTTTCGAGCAGCGTGCGGTCAGGGATGACAGCGCTCTGGTTCGACACCAGGGCGCCGAGCTGGCTGCCGCGCGGCCGGCTCTGGAAGTACTCGTCCGACTCGGCGTCGGTCGTCCATTCGACGCTTCCCTGCACCCGGATCTGCCGCTCGAGCACGTCCCAGAAGAAGGTGAGCGCAGCATGGGGGTTCGCGTGCAACTGCCGCCCCTTGCGGCTGGTGCGGTGCGTGTAGAACACGAGTCCCCGGTCGTCGAGCCCCTTCAGCAGCACGACACGCGCGTCGGGACGGCCGTGCTCGTCCACGGTGCTCAGCGTCATCGCGTTGGGCTGCATGATGCCTGCGGCGTGGGCCTCACCCAGCCACATCCGGAACTGTTCGAAGGGATCGGGATGCGCGTCCTCGTCGGACAGCACGCCCGTCGTATGCTCGCGCCGGAGCCCGGCCAGCCACTCGGTCATGCCCTATTGTGGCGCACATCAGCGGACGCCGGTCCCCCGCCGTTCGTCTGCCCGGTAGCCGCGCAGCATGTTGGCCAGCGCGTAGTTCCCCTCGTGGCACGCATACTCGAAGATCGGGCCGGACGAGCGGCTCATGGTCAGCTCTCCCGCCCAGCGCCGCGTGAAGGCGGTGGGATTGTCGATCTCGAACTGGTAGAGCAGCGTATCGGCGTCCAACAGCCGGAAGCGCTCGATCATGTGCAGGTTGCGGTCCCAGCCGAAGTTGCCGCCGGCCTCGCCGTAGAACCCGCCGGCATCGTTGAAGTTCGTGGTGTCGACCACGAGCGTCTGTCCCTCCCACCTGCCGATCGAGTCGCCCAGCCACCGCCGCATCGCGGCGGGTGCGTGCGGCCGGCCATCCATGTGAACCACGCGCGCGTCGTGGATCATCTCCGCGTGCACGACGATCGCCTCCGCCGTCTGCACGATCTGGTAGTTGCTGTTGTAGGAGTACGGCAGCAGCGGCGGCCCGGCGGTTGCGAAGGCGAGGCAGCGATCCTGCAGCCCGGTCCCCTCCGGATCCGCCACGAGCCGCATCGCCTCCACCCGTCGTCGCTTCACCTCGGCCGCCTGCGGCGTCAGCGGCGGGATCCGTCCGTCGGGCGGGTCGACGACGATGGACGTGCGGAGCGTCCGGACAACGCTCGACCCGAACTCGCGGAAGAAGGTGTTGTAGGTGCCGGTGCCGCGGCGGGCCGCCGGTGACTCGGGCTCAGGCTCGGCGTTGGCGTCCGCAACCCGGCGCTCCCAGGCGTCGGCCTCCGCTCGCGTGAAGAACGGCCTGTCCCGCAGCGAGGCCGGCCGTTCGAGCGGTGTGGCGGTGGCCGAGTTCCACACGCCCTCGAAATCCGGTCGCGCCCCGACCGATCGCTCCTGCGCCGTCGGCATGCGCATGATCACGCCGGCACCGAGCCAGAAGCCGAGACACAGGCACAGTCGTCGTCGAGTCATGCACGCTCCTCGTCGAATTCTGCCCGTCCCAGCCTGCGGTCGCCGCGCGGCTACGGGAAGCGCTGAAAGTAGGGAACCGTCAGCTTGCCGAGTGCCGCGCCCGTGAAGCAGAGCAGCGCCACCCCGGCAAACATCGGGAACCGGGGCCGCTGCGTGCCGTATTCGGTCAGCTGGATGGAGCCGGCCGCCACCTGGTCGATCTCGTTGATCGCGGCCAGCAGCGAGCGCTCGTCGCTGGCCGCGAAGAACTGCCCGCCGGTCCTGCGCACCGCCTCGCTCCAGAGCTTGTCGGGAACGGCCGGATCGCCCTCGGCCTTGTTGTAGTTCGTCCGGATGAAGTAAACCGGCACGCCCGCATCGACCGCACCCCGGATGATGTCGTCGAGCGATCGGCCATCGATCGTCGCGTTGGTATCCTCGCCGTCGGAGAAGATCAGCAGCAGGTTGCCCGACGCGTCGAGGAACTTGAAGGCCTTGAAGAGCGCCACCGCCTCGTCGATGCCCTTGGCAATCAGCGTCCGCTGGTCGGGAAAGGTCGCGAACTCGTGCGGTTCGCCGATGAGCGAGAGGCTCACGAGCAGGTTGTCGTAGTCGTTCGTGAAGGGCGTGACCACGTAGGCATCGGCACCGAACTCGACCAGCGCCAGGAGGTCCCGATACGGCCCGCTCATCCGCATGTGGACGAAGCGTTCGGCGGCCGCCACCGTGGTGACGAACGCATTCGGCTGGACTCCGTCGCGCGCGGGCAGCTGCTCGGTCTTGAACGGGCTGCTCATGCTGTTCGACGCATCGATCATCAGGCAGATGCGACGACCGGGATAGGTGGCCTCGCGGCGTACGAGCGAGGTATAGGGGTCGGCCAGGGCGAGCGCGAGGAAGGGCAGGCCCGCCAGCGCGAGCAGGAGCGGCAGGCGGGTCAGGTTGGCCAGCGCGACGCGAGGGGTTGAGCGGAGCACCGCCGGCACCGCCAGGCCCCGACCGGGCCGTCCGGTCGCAAGCCTCGCCGCCAGCAGCAGGCCTGAGCCGACGGCCAGCGCCATCACCAGCAGGCGCGTATCGTCGGCGTGCCAGAACTGCAGGCTGGACGGGTCGAACCCGCGCCAGTCGGCGGCGATGTCGAGCACTGCCGAGCGGAGGGCGTCAGGCACGTCGTCTCCACGCGACCGTCACTCGCTCGGGCATCGCACTCCTGCTGCCTGGCTCGGCTGAGCGTCCAGCGTCGCGTCCTCGTGCCCGATCAGGGGTTGGGCGGACGGATGACGAACGCCGACAGCCCGGAGGCGGCAATCTCGTCGCCCTCCCTGAGCGCGGAGATCGTCCAGAAGTAGGTGCCCGGCTCCAGCTTCAGGTCAGTGGGTGAGAACGAGGTCGCCTGGATCTGGTCGTGACGCCACACGAGCATGTCCACTTCGTTGAAGATGCCGATGCTGTAGCTGTCCGCGCCCGGCACCGACGTCCACTCAAAGCGGGTGGGATGGCTGCCCTGCGAGTCGCGGGCCGGAATGAGGTGGTCCAGGCGTGGCGCGGCCGCACCCGAGCCCTGAATCTGGCGGTCGATGGCGCCGGCCCCACGGAGCGAAGGGTCGACCCGGTTCGACGCTCCGTGCGCACAGGCCACGCCGAGCGCCACGAGCACGAGGGTCGGAACCAGTCGGACGGTACGACGACGCTGTTCAGATGTCACCGGAAGGCTCTCCTGTTATGAACTGCGCACCATTCTACCGGCACACGTGCGAACCGCGTGGCGGGGAGTGGTTATGGCCGGGCCGGCGTGGGCGCCTGGATGGGGGTCAGGTCGTGGACGAGGGCGTCGAAGTCGCCGGCCCTGATGCGCACCTGGCCATTGGCGACGAACTTCGTGATGTCCACCTTGCGGGTGCCGATCGTCAGCTCGGCATCGGCCGTGCCCACCGCGAGGTAGGTCGGCTGGCTGTCGAACGTGAAGGTGTCACCGACGGCCAGGGACCGTTCGGTCACGGCGTTCTCCGCATCCCTGACGAAGATCCAGGTCGGGTGGAGGACGCGCAGGCTGCCGAACGAGCCGGTGTCCGGCGGCACGGTCGACGTTGCCGCAGGCAGTGCCGCGGCCGGGGTCTCGACGGCCGGCACGACCGTGGGTTCACTCACCACGGCCGGGGCTGGAGCGGGTAGCGCGGCGGGCGTCGGGGCCGCTGCGGGAACGGGCTGGCTGGCCGCGGGCACCGACGCGGCGGTACCGGTCTGGCGCGCACTGGCCAGGTAGAATGCGCCACCGGCGAGCACGGCCACCGCCAGCAGCGTGCCGACGATCGAGAGCACCTGGCTCGAGGACGGTTCGTTCGCCTCGTCACTCGACTCGGACGGGACGAGCATGATCGCCTGCAGGTCCGGCTTGACCAGGCCGGCGGCAATGGCCGAGACCCGCGCGGGATCGACCCCGGCAAAGGCGGCGTACTTCCGCAGGGCACCGAGGTAGAACGTCGCGTTGTGGAACGCGCCGAAGTCGACGCTCTCGAGCGCCTTCACCTGGCGCGTGGACAGCAGCAGTTCCTGCCCGACCATCGCCACGCTCAACCCGCGCGACTCGCGCACGCGCGCGAGCTCCGCGCCGAGGTCGCCGCACAGGCGTGCGTCGAGGGACGACTCCCCGGAGGAGGGCGCAGTGCGCCCGGTCAGCATCGGCATGACAGCAGAGGTGTGAGGCGCCAGCATACAATCCTCGACGGGCCCGCCGCAACGCAGCCCCCAACCATGACTGCACTCCGTGACACATTACAGGGCGCCCTCGTGCTGGCGCCGATGACCAAGGGCTCGAACCTGCCGTACCGCCGGCTCTGCCAGGAGTTCGGCGCGCGGGTGACGATGAGCGAGATGACGGTGGCCCGACGCCTCCGGCAGAAGCGCCGCAGCGAGTTCGCGCTGATGCGCCGTGCGCCGGACGAGCGGTTCTTCGGGGTCCAGCTCGCGGGCAACAACCCGGACGAGATGGCCTGGGCGGCGGAACTCGCCGCCTCCCGTGGAGCAGACCTGGTCGACGTGAACCTGGGCTGCCCCATCGACTACTTCACGAGCAAGGGGCTCGGTGCCGCGCTGGCCCGGGAACCGCGGCGCGTGCGGCGGATCGTGGAGGCAATGAAGAAGGCCGTATCGGTCCCGGTCACGGTGAAGATCCGCCTCGGGTGGAACGACGATCACCGCAACTACCTGGAGGTGGCGCGCGCCGCGGTGGAGGCGGGCGCCGATGCCATCACAGTGCACGGACGCACGCGCGCAGCCCGCTACAAGACGTCGGCGAACTGGGACGCGATCGCCGAGGTGGCCGCAGCCATGCCGGTGCCGGTCATCGGCAATGGTGACATCCTCTTCGGGCACGAGGTGGCGGCCCGCTTCGCGCAGTCGGGCTGCACGGCCCTGATGGCCGCGCGGGGCACGCTGATCAAGCCGTGGCTGTTCCGCGAAGTCACCGACGGCAACCTCGACCTGGATGCCGACGCGCGCCTGCGCGTCTATCGCCGCTACGTCGACCTCGCCCGTGAGCACTGGGGCGACGACGACCACGGTCGCTCACGGATTCGCGAGTTCCTGGTCTGGCACCTCGGCTTCTGGTGCCGCTACGCACCGCCGCGGGCCGACGGCTCGTTCCCGACCATGCAGCACCGCGAAACCTGGACGCCTCGCTCCCCGCTCGAGGCGCTGCTGGCCCGGGCCGATGCGGCGGCGCACGCGTTCCTGGCAGATCGCCTGCTGACGGGGGACGCCATCGACCCGCGCGAGGCGCCGGAGGCGGTGCAGGCACACGACATCGACGACGACGCCGCGGAGGCGGGATGAGGGAAATGGTCTGGAACCGCCGTGTGGTGCGGCGCAAACCCCACTGGACGCTCGTGCTCCGGCAGCAGGCGCTCGCCGCCACGACGCTGGCCAAGGGGCTGTGGGCGCAGCCCGGGGACGCATCGCAGTCGCGCTTCATCGTCCACTCGCTCGGACGCTCGGGCAGCACGATGCTCGTCGACCTGATGCGGGGACACCCGGCGGTGCACTGCGACGGAGAGCTGCTCTCGCACACGCTCTACGTGACCACGGCGGAGCGCCTGATCCGGACCCGGGCGCGCCTCTACGCCGGCGTCGCGTACGGCTTCAAGGTGCGGCCCCGGCACTATGAGACGCAGGGCGTGCGCGACCCGCATGCCCTCCTCGCCCGACTGGTGGACGACGGCTGGCGGGTGGTGCACCTCGAGCGCCTCAACCTGCTGCGGCTGGCGCTCTCGTCGCTGCGATTGCGGGAGACCGGCGTGGTGCACCGGACGGTTCAGGATCGGCAGGAGGCCCGCCGGCGCCTGCTGGTGGACATCCCGCAGTTGCGGCGCAGGCTCGAAGGCGCGGAGGAGGAGACCGCCATCGAGCGTCAGGCGCTCGCCGGCATCCCGCACCTGCACCTGCGCTACGAGGAGGACCTGCTGCCCGGCGGGGACGTGCGGGACGGGGCGATGGCGCGCGTGTTCGGCTACCTCGGGCTGCCACCTGCCCCGGTACGCACGCATTACGTGCGGCTGTCGTCGGACCAGCTCTCCGACATGGTGGAGAACCTGGACGAGCTCGCGGCAGCGCTGCAGGGCACGCCCTACGAGCGCTGCCTGACGGCTCCCTGAGTGCGGTCAGTAGTTGACGTAGCCTTCGGTCAGTTCGATGTACACGCCGGTCGGGTCGGTGATGTAGGCGATCTTCAACCCGATGGCCGGCACTTCGCGGTACGCCACGTCGAACTTGATGCCCTTCCCTTCGAGCTGCTTGACGAACCCGGCCAGGTCCTTGATCTCGAAGCCGATGTGATCGATGACGCGGCCCTTGGTCGCCGCCACCGGTTCACGGCTGGTCTGGAACGAGAGGTTCACGGTGCCCGCGTCGGCCGTGCTCTTGATCGACCCGCGGTTGCGCTTCGTCAGCGAGAAGATATCGACATACCAGTCGAGCAGCTTCTCGAAGTCCTGGTGCCAGAAGTGGATGTGGTTCGGAATGGCCTTCGCCGTGAGGGTCTTGTCCTCCTGCATCTCCACGCGCAGGCCGTCCGGCCCCAGGAAGTACGCGTTCGGGAACCCCTCGGCGCCGGTGAACTCCTGCTGCACCGTGTAGCCGGCGGCGCGGACCGCGGCGAGCATCTCCGGCATGCTGCGGACCTTGAACCCGAAGTGGTCCATCACCGATCCCTGCGAGGGGCCGGTCGGGGCGCGCTGCGTCAGCGCCACCAGCATGTTCGGGAACTTCACCGTCATCAGCGGGCCCTTCTGCACGTAGGTCCCGCCGAACATCTCGACCCAGAGCTTCCTGTGCACCTCGACGTCGGCGACGTTCAGGTGGACGTGACCATAGGTGATGCCGGCGGCGTTCATCGGCGACAGCTGCGCGCGGGCCGGGACGGCGACAGTCAGCAGCAGGGCCAGGCTCAGGAACAGTCTCTTCATCGGTCCTCCGGGACGACACGATACCGGCTCCCCTGAAAAGTTCAAAGGGAGAAACGCCTCGGTTACCATTGCCCCCCTATGCTGTCCCGACGAGACCTGCTCCTCACCCCTCCGGCGGCGGCGCTCCTCGCCCTCCGCCCGGCGACGGCCGGCGCGGCGGGCCGCATGACCCTCGCGCTGCACCAGAACACCTCGTCACGCGCGGGATTCCGTGCGTCACTCGAGGGGTGGGCGAAGGCGGGCATCCGCGAGGTGGAGATCACCCAGTCGCTGCTCGAGCCGTTCCTCGCCACCGAGACGCTGGCGACCGCGAAGCGTCTGCTGGCCGACCTGAACCTCACGCCGGTCTCGGGTGCCTGCGGCGTGATCGGCCTGCTCGAGTCGGGCACCGGGCGGCCCGCGGCAGTGGACACGTTCCGGAAGCGCTGCGAACAGTGGGCGGAACTCGGCATCCCGAAGATCTACACGACGACGCAGTCCACACGGCCCCCCACACCAGACGACTACAAGGCCGCACCGGGTTACGTCCGCGAACTGGCCACCATCGCCGGGCAACACCGGCTCACGCTGATGTTCGAGGCGGTGCGCAACTCCACCTTCATCTCGACCATCACCACGATGCTGGCGATCACGCGCGAGGCGGCGCAGCCGAATGCCGGCCTCCTGTTCGACTTCTATCACTTCTGGTCCGGCCTCGGGAAACTCGAGGACCTCGACGCGGTGAAGCCGGGCGAGATCAGGCACGTCCACTTCCAGGACGTGCCCGACATGCCGCGCGAGCTGCTCGACTCGACAACGCGGGCCATCCCGGGCGACGGCGTGGCGCCGGTCGTGGCCATCCTCCGCAAGCTGGCCGCCGTCGACTACTCGGGTCCGCTCTCGGTGGAACTGTTCCTCCCCCGCTTCTCGGCGGGCGATCCCGCCGCGGTGGCCACTGAGATCCGCACCAGGGCCGAGGCGGTGATGACGCAGGCCGGCGTACTCTGATGCCGCTCGCGACGGCCGCACCGCCCACCACCATCGACCGCGCAGGCTGGCGCATCGTCCTGCTGGCGAGCCTGGGCGGCACCCTCGAGTTCTACGACTTCGTCGTGTTCGGGATCTTCGCCAGGGACATTGCCGACGCGGTGTTCCCATCGGTGTCGCCGCTCGCGTCGCTGATGGCCTCGTTCGCAGCGTTTGCCGCCGGATACCTCGCGCGACCGGTTGGCGGCATCGTGCTCAGCCACTTCGGCGACCGGTACGGCCGACGGGCGGTGTTCCTGTGGTCGGTGTTCATCATGTCCGGCGCCACGCTTGGCATGGGGCTGGTTCCATCGTTCGCGTCCATCGGCCTCACCGCGAGCCTGCTCATGGTGGTGCTCCGCGTGGTGCAGGGGCTCTGCCTGGGCGGGGAACTGCCCGGAGCCCTGACCTACGTGGTGGAGACCGCCAGGGGAGCCGCCCCGTTCGTCTGCGGGCTGGTGTTCGCGTGCGTGACCATGGGCGTGGCGGTGGCCACCGGTGTCAGTGTGGCGGTCCGCTCGCTGATGAACCCGGCGCTCGTGCCGACCTACGGCTGGCGCGTGGCGTTCGTCATCGGCGGACTCGGCGGCGTGCTCAGCTTCGTGCTGCGCCGTTCGCTCGAGGAGTCGCCGGAGTTCGCGCGGATGAAGGCGCTGGCCGTGCGACGACCGTTCGCCGAGGTGCTGACGAGCCGTCCAGCCCACGTGGCGGCCGGCATTGCCACGCTCGCGGGCACCGCCTGCTTCAACGGGCTGTTCTTCTCGCACCTGCCGGCGTACCTGTCGGCCGTGCTCGGGTACGACGCCCGGCAGGCCGTGCTGTCGCAGACCACCGGCGTGATGGCGGCTGCCGCCACGATTCTCGCGGTCGGCTGGCTGGCCGCACGGGTGCCGCCGCGATACCTGCTGCGCGCGGGTGTGCTGCTGCTGCTGGCCGGGGCATTCCCCTTCTACCGGGCGCTCGAGTCGCGCGGCATGGGACTGACGCAGGCCCTGGTCCTGGCCGGTGTCTGCTCGGGGCTCACCAACGGATCGTTTGCCGTGCTGCTGACCGATCTCTTCCCCACCCGCATCCGCTTCACGGGCGTGGCGCTGGTCTTCAACGTGGCGTTCACGCTGTTCAGCGGCCTGAGCCCGCTCCTCGCCACCACCCTCATCAGGAGCACGGGCGACCCGGCCTCGCCCGCGTGGCTGATGGTGGGCAGCGCGCTCGTGGCCCTGGCCGGCAGCCTCGCCGTGAAACGGCTCGGCGGCAACGTGCTCACCCGCTGAGGCCGGGAGACCGGAGCCTCCCGGCGCGGCTCTAGACCAACCCGCGCTCCTTGAGGAGCGCGTCCACCTCGGGGTCGCGCCCGCGGAACCGGCGATAGGCCTCCGCCCGGTCGATGCTGTTGCCGTCGGACAGGATGTGGCGCCGGAAGCGGCTGGCCACTTCCTGGCTCCAGGGTCCGCCCCCTTCGAGGAACGCCTGCCAGCCGTCGGCCGCCATGACGTCCGCCCACAGGTAGCTGTAATACAGGCCCGAGTAGCCATCGCTCCCGAACAGGTGGTCGAAATGCGGCAACCGGTGCCGCAGGGCGATCTCGGGCGGCATCCCGATCTGCGCGAGCATCTCGCGCTCGAACGCCTGTGGCTCGAAGGCACCATCGACCCGGGTGTGCAGCTCGACGTCGAGAATCGCCGCTGACACCGCCTCCACCGTCTTGTAGCCCTGCCCCAGGGTTTCCGACGCCTTCACCTTCTCGATGAGGTGCCGCGGCAGCGGCTCACCAGTGCGGTAGTGGCGGGCGAAGCGATCGAGGAGTTCGCGGGTGAACACCCACTGCTCGTTGATCTGTGACGGCAGTTCCACGAAATCGCGCGGCGTGCCGGCCAGTGACGGGTAGGTCACGTCCTGCAGGAGTGCGTGCAGCGAATGACCGAACTCGTGAAACAGGGTCCGCACGTCGTCCAGCGACACCAGGACCGGTTCGCCGGGTGCCGCCTTCAGGAAGTTGTTGTTGTTCGAGGCAATGGGCGTGACGGGGCCGTCGAGCCGCTGCTGCTCGCGATAGCTCGAGGCCCACGCCCCTGAGCGCTTGCCGCTGCGCGCGAAGGTGTCGAAGTAGAAGAGGCCGCGATGCCCGCCCGAAGGCACGTCGATCACCTCCCACACCCGCACGTCGGGGTGGAACACCGGCACGGTGCCGCTGATCTCGCGGAAGGCAACGCCGTAGCGCTGCTCAGCCGACCACATCGCGGCGTCGAGCATGCGCCCCAGTTCGAAGTAGGGGCTGAGCTCGGCGACGTCGATCGCGTACTCGTGCCTGCGGACACGCTCGGCGTAATACAGGTAGTCCCACGGCTCGATGCGCAGGGCCGGGTCGTCCTTCGTGGCCTGCACCTGCATCTGCTCGACTTCATGCCGCACGCGCGCCACGGCCGCGGGCCACACCTTCATGAGCAGTGCCCTGGCATTGTCCGGGTCGCCTGCCATCGAGTCGGCCATCTGCCAGTGGGCGTGCGACCGATAGCCCAGCAGCCGCACCCGCTCGGCACGCAGGCGGACGATGGCCGTGATGATGGCGTTGGTGTCGTGCGCGTCGCCGTTGTCGCCGCGCGACTTGAAGCGGGTCCAGACCGCCCTGCGAAGGTCGCGCCTGGACGAGAACGTGAGGAAGGGATCGACGCTCGACCGGGTGTTCAGGATGGCCCAGCCCTCGAGCCCCCGTTCGCGCGCCGCCTGGGCGGCCGCAGCCACCAGTGCCGCGGGCAGCCCTTCCAGGTCCTGCGGCGAGGTGAGCAGCGTCCACGTGTTCTCGTCGGCCATCACGCGGCCGCGGAAGTCCGCGTACAGGGCCGCCAGTTCCTGCTTCACGGCCGAGAGGCGATCGCGGTCGGGCCCCTGCAGCCGCGCACCCGACCGCACGAAATGGTCGTGCACACGCGACACGAGCCGCGCCTGCTCCGGCTTCAGCCGCGCCGCCCCCTGTGAGGCATGCACCGCGTCGATCCGTTCGAACAGCCCCGGCATGAACAGGATCGCGTGCGACGCGGCGGCCAGCCGCGGCTGCCACTCGCGCTCGAGCGCTCGATAGGCGGGCGTGCTCATGTTCTGCCGCATCACGGCGAAGAGGCGCAGCACGCGGTCCTTCATGCGCCCGCAGCGCTCGAGTGCCACCAGCGTGTTCTCGAAGGTGGGCGGCTCGGGGTTCGCCGCGATCCGCGCCACCGCCTGCCGCTCATCGTCAACCGCCGCGGCGATGGCCTCGGGAAAGTCTTCCGCTTTCACCCGGTCCCACGGCGGCACGCCGCCATAGGGGCCCGTCCACTCGGTCATGAGCACGTTCGACATGCCTTCAACTCTAGCGCGCCACCCAGCGGCCAGTGTCGGGCCGTTGCACAGAAAATGCGTGAGGACTGCGGGGATGGGAGAGGACGGACGAAGGCGGGACAGGAAGGCCGCACACCGCGGCATACGGGCCTTCCTGCCTTACATCGAAGTGCCTATTGCAGCGTCAGGGCAATCAGCGCACCGGGCTGGTTGCGACGCGCACTGCCCGCCTGCACGACAATGTACTGCTTGCCGGCGTGCATGAAGGTCATCATGCCGTACTGCCCAGGTACGGGCAGCGGCACGCTCTTGAGGATCTGCCCGGTCCGCTTGTCGCGGGCGTGCAGCAGCGCATTGCCCTTCTCGTCGGACTCGGCCTCGCCCCGCAGATCTTCAGAGGTCTGCACCAGCAGGTCGCCCATCACCATCTGGATGGAGTTGCCGGTACCACCGGTCGCCGAGAGGTCGACCCCCTTCAGCGCCGGGTTGTTGCGGATGCGCGCGGGCGTCTTGCCCACCGGGATGTCCCAGAGCTTCTCACCCGTGTTCATGTCGTAGGCGGCAAGCCCCTGGAAGAGCGGCTTGTAGACCGGCAGGCCGTCGATGAGCGGCAGGGTGCCGGTGCGTGGCCCCCCCTGCTTGTAGGCGGCCACGGTGGTGCCGGTGGTGGGCGTCACGCGGTCGCGGCCGCGCCAGGCCTCCTCGCTCTTGCCCGCGAACTCGGTGCGCTCCTCGTCCTTGCCGTTGGTGGGCACGAGGTAGGTCGGTGCGCTGCAGCTCCGCGCATGCGGGACGTACATGATGTTGGTCGTCGGATCGGCCGTCGGCGGATGGTAGATGTTCAGGCCGCCCACGCAGCCCACGTTGTTCACGAACGTGTTCGTGTGCGGGTACGGCAACGGCGGCACGTAGAGGCCGCCGATGCGGAAGCGCGACAGCGCCTCCTTCGCGTTCTGCTTCAGCTCGGGCGTGTAGTCGAGCACGTACTCGTCCGTGATGCCGGTGAGGACGATCTTGTCCGCCGGCTCGGGCCGTGTCGGGTAGGGCTGGGTCGGAGCCGTGTAGTTCCCGGGCACCTCGGTCTGCATGACCGGGCGTTCCTCGATCGGCCAGATCGGCTCACCGGTCTCGCGGTTCAGCGCGAAGATGAGCCCCTGCTTGGTGTTCTGCACGAGCGCCGGGATCTTCTTCCCGTTCACCGTCAGGTCCATCAGCATCGGCGCGGTCGGGATGTCGTAGTTCCACTGCTCGCTGTGGTGCACCTGGAAGTGCCACTTGCGCCTGCCGGTCTTCACGTCGAGCGCGAGGATGCTGCCGCCGAACAGGTTGTACCCGGGGCGGTGCCCCGTGTAGAACTGGTAGGTCGACGCGTTGGTCACGATGTAGACGAGCCCGCGCTCGGGGTCGGCCGCGGCAGGCGCCCAGTTGGCGATGTTGCCCGACCACTTCCACGAGTCCTTCTCCCACGTGTCGTTGCCGAACTCGCCCGCGCGCGGGATCACGTGGAACTTCCACAGGTGCTTGCCGGTCTTCGCGTCGTAGCCCTGGATGTCGGCCGGCACGTTCTCGATGCGCGTCTGGTCGTAGCTCGGCTCATGCCCCGACAGCACCACGACGACACCGTTGACCACGATGGGCGGCGACGAGCTGGTGATCTCGCCGAGCTTGCGCGGCAGGCCGTAATCGGGATCGTAGGGCTCCCCCTTCCAGGTCTTCCACGGCTCCCAGTCGGCCACCAGGTCGGGGATCATGTCGATGGCACCGCTCTTCGGGAAGCCCTTCAGCGGCACCGGCCGGTTGCCCCAGTTCTCGAGCGGGCGCCCGGTCTCGGCATCGAGCGCCCAGAGGAAGAACGCCGGCGTGGAGATGAAGATCACGCCGCGACCGTCCACCTTTGCGTACGCCACGCCCTTGCCGAAGTCGGTGCGGGGCGAGCGGTAGTAGCGGCTCGTCTCCGGCTCGCGGAACGTCCACCTGGTCTCGCCGCTCGACGCGTCGATGGCCACGACCTGCCGGCGCTGTCCCATCACGGTATACAGGGTGCCGTCGACGAAGACCGGCGTGGCACGCGCCGTGAACTCGAGCCCGGGGCCGAAGTTGTCGCCGCGGAAGACCCAGGCCACCTTCAGCCTGTCGAAGTTGGACGCGTTGATCTGGTTCAGCGGGGAGAACCGGGTGTGGCTGGCACTCCCGCCGAGGTACGGCCATTGCCCGCCATCGGTCGTGGTCACCTGGCCCGCACCGTTCTGCGCCGCAATCGACACGGCCGTCGCCAGCAGCCCGGCCAGGATGGCAGCCGTCCAGGCCCTCTTCGGTCGGAACATCTCATCCTCCTCGAACACGCCATGCCGCGCGGGCATGGCGGGTGAGCATACATCGCCGCCGCAGGTCGTCGTGCTCCCCAACTCGGGTGATACGCCGGGGTGCCTATGCCTGCGGCTCGGCCCGCCCGATGCTGGCGCGCAGCCACTGCGCCCGCCGCTCGGGGCGCGGCACAATCACGGTCACGGTCGTCCCCACGCCCACCTCGCTGAAGAGCGTGAAGCGGGCCTGCACCTGCCGGGCCCGTTCGCGCATCGTCGTCAGCCCCCAGTGGTCGGTCGCATGCGAGGCACCACCCACATCGAACCCGCACCCGTCGTCTTCGATGGTCAGCGACGTGGCGTCGGCACCGTAGTGGAGGGCCATGCGGACCGTGTCGGGCTGCGCGTGGCGGACGGCGTTGTTCACCGCCTCCTGCCCGATGCGCAGGAACTGCTCCTCCAGGGTGGCGTCCATCCGCACCGGACGGCCCGTGACGGTGAAGCGGAAGTCGATGCCCTGGTGGGTGGCGCACAGTTCGCCGGCTTCCCGGAGGGCCGATGCCAGGTCCTTGGTCTCGAGTGTGGGCGACCGCAGGTTCCAGATCGAATGTCGCGCCTCGCGGATGTAGTGCTCCACCCGCTGGCGCACCTGCGCCACCTGGCGCCGCAGCGGCGAGGCCTCGGGATCGAGCTGCTCGGCAATGTCGTCGAACTCGAGCGCCACGCCGACGAGGCTCTGGAGCAGCGTGTCGTGCAGTTCGCGCCCCATCCGGGCCCGCTCGGCCAGGATCAGGCTGTACTGCCGGCGGACGTGCCGCAGCCGGAGGATCCATGCCGCCCAGATGCCGGCGCCCACGAGCAGCACGGCACCCGCATAGAACGCCGGACGCTGGTAGAAGGCCGGCCTCACCGCCACGCCGACCATGGCCCCCGACGCGTTCCATCCGACGTCGTCGGCGGTGACGACGCGGAACGTGAAGTTGCCGGGCGGCAGGTTCGTGTAGAGCGCCTGGCGCCGGTCGCCCACCTCGTTCCAGTCGCTGTCGAATCCGTCGAGCCGGTAACGGAACCGCGCCTTCGACACCCCGGCCAGGCTGAGGGTCGAGTAGTCGACCTGCAGGCGCGAGGTTCGCGGCGGCAGGGTGATTGGCGCGGAGGCATCCATCACCTGGCCATCGGCGACGATCCGCTCGATCCGCACGCGACCGGCCGAGGGGCGCTCGCGCAGGTGCTCGGGGTCGACGAGCGCGACCCCTGCCGACGTGACGAAGAGCAGGCTTCCGTCCGCCCGCACCGCCGCGCTCGGCATCCCCGGCCGGCTCGCCCGCCCGTTCAACCCGTCGTCGGCTCCGTAGAGCGTGTACTGCAGCCGGTATCCGGGATTGCTGGATGCCCGCTCCAGTTCGCGCGGGCTGAGCCGCAGGAGCCCGGTCCCGGACGCCAGCCAGATGAATCCCTGCCGGTCCTCGACCACGGAGACATAGGCCGACTCGGGCAGGCCGCCGGCAGGCAGCGGTTGGAACGACGTCCCTTCGAATACGGCCACGCCGCGCTCGGTGCCCACCCAGATGCGCCCGGCGCGGTCTTCGTGGATGACCGCGACGCCCCCTTCGGGCACGCCGTCGCCGACCGTGTGCAGCGTCACGCGGCCGTCCGGGTCGAACATCGCGACGCCGGTGTCCCAGAAGCCGACCCACACGCGATCGATGGAGTCGGCATGGATCGAGTACGGCACCTTGCGGTCGCGCGGCGACCAGGCGGGGCGGGTCAGCATGCCGTGGTCCCAGATGAACAGCCCTTTCGACTGGTCGCAGATCCAGATGCGCCCACGGCGGTCGCTCGTCATGGAGCCGACCGACCGGAGTTCCTCGGCGCCGGTCGCCAGCGGCTCGAACCGCGCGCCCGACCACCGGGCGAGGCCCCGCGTGGTGGCAACCCACAGCACACCGCCGGCATCCTCGTGCAGCGCAGTGACAATGCCGGCCGGCAGCCCCTGCCCGGTGCCGAACAGCTCGTCGCGCCCGTCGCGCGTGCGCGCCAGCCCGTCGGCGGTGGCCGTCCACACGCTGCCGTCGCGCGTGCTGGCGACGGCGTAAACGAACGCATCGCGCGCGGGCGCGATGGTGAACGATCGGATGCTGCGCTCGGTGAGCCGGCTGAGGCCCCGCCGCGTCGCAATCCAGATGATGCCGTCGCGATCCTCGAAGACATCGCGCACGTCGTCGCTGCCGAGGCCGTCGACGTGGCTGAGGCGCTCGAGGCGACCGTCGGCCAGGCGCATCAGCCCGGCACCTCGGGTCGTGACCCACAGCGAACCGGCACGATCGACCAGCAGCCCGCGTCCGGCACCCGCGTGGGTCGAGGGCGGCTGCGGGTCGCGAAAGGCTGGAGTGCCGTCCAGCAACCGGAAGCCGACCGCGCGATCCGAGCCCCAGATCGCGCCGGCCTGGTCCTGCGCAAGCGCCGCCACCGGTTCGTGGTCGATCCTCGCGAAGGGCGCGCCGGCCGCCGGCTGCCGGTAGAGGCCTGCGGGCGTGCCGACCCACAGGGCGCCACGGCGGTCGCGCAGGATGGCCGAGACCGGCTCGGCCGGCACGCCGGCCTTCTCGAACGTGGTCCACGCGCCGTCGCGGTACTGCGAGAGGCCGTTGTAACTGCCAACCCAGATGGTGCCGTCGAGGTCCTCGTAGACGACGCTCACCGGTCCGCCGGCGAGACCGTCGGACACGCCGAACGTGCGGACGGCGCCGTCACGGATCTGCGTCACGGCGCCCATGGTCCCGAACCCGAGCCACAGGGCGCCGTCACGCGTGGCGATCAGCGACGAGAGCCGTTCGGCGGGCAGCGGCGCCGACCCGTGCCATACCTCGAAGGTGCTGCCGTCGAAGCGGATCAGCCCCGTGCGGCCGCCCAGCCAGAGATAGCCGTCGCGGTCCTGGGCGATGCAGAGCACACCGAAGGGAAACGGCCCGTCCTCCTCGTTCCAGTTGGTGAGGGAGTATTCCGAGAGCCGCTTCACCGACGATGCCGCGCCGGCCCGGGCTGGCTGTACGGCGTCGATGGCGGCCCCGAGCACGCACGCCAGCACGATCGCGCGCACGCCGTTCCTCCGGTTCGCCATGTCAGTGCAGGTGGACGATGCCGCGCGTGAGCGCCACCGTGACGGCAGCGGTGCGGTCGTTGACCCCGAGCTTCACGAAGACCCGCTTCATGTGCGTCTGCACGGTCTCCTGCGACACGCCGAGCGCCGCGGCGATCTCCTTGTTCCGCATGCCCTTCGCCACCAGCTCGAGCACCTCGATCTCGCGGCTGGAGAGGGAGGCCGACGCTTCGCGCGCCGCGAGCCGCGAAGCGACGGAGGCCGGAATCGGGCGCGCGCCGTCGTGCACCTGCCTGACGATGGCCACCAGGTCGCTGGTGAGCGACTCCTTGAGAACGTAGCTGGCGGCCCCAGCCTGGAGGGCGCGGTAGATGTCTTCGTCCCCGCTGTACATCGTGAGGACGACGATGCGGGCCTCGGGGTCGTGGAGGCGGATCGCCTGGATGGCCTTCAGCCCGCTCATCCCCTGGAGCTGGAGGTCCATGAGCACCACGTCCGGTCGGTGGTGCTCGTACAGGCGGACCGCATCCTCGCCGCGGGCGGTCGTGCCGATGACGCGCATGTCGGGCTGCCGGCCGATCTTGCGCGCGACACCCTCGAGCACGAGCGGGTGGTCGTCGACACACAGGACGCGAATCATCGCACGCTGGGACCTCGCCACGACCGGATCGTCCGGCCGTGCCACCACTGTCGCCTTGCGCATGTTCGGACCCCCTCGTACTGACACAGGCCCGGGCTGCCGGGCCAGGGACGTGCGCAGTGTGGCGAGGGGAATGCCGAAGGTCAATCCCCGACTGCGGGGATGCCGGGCGGCCGCAGCCGCCCGGTCGTACCGGCCGATTCAGTTCGTGGGGAGGTACTTGCCCACCTCGGCGCTGCCCGTTCCGGTGCAGCCGGCGGGGCCGTAGCGCAGGAACTTCTGGACCCGTGCGGCGCCGTCCACCTCGCCGGTGTAGAGATTCCCTTCCGAGTCGGTGCCCACGACGTGCGGCCAGTGGAACTGGCCGGCCTGGCGACCGCCGGTCCCGAACCTGGCCACTTCGTGGTTGTTGGCCCGGTTGATGGCGTAGATCACGTCATTCGTCAGGTCCGCCACGAACAGGCAGCTCTGTTGCGGATCAGTGGAGAAGTTCACCTGCCCCGAGGTGCCGGCGGAGGTCTGTGGCGCCACGAGGATTTCGCCGACGTAGCCGCACGTGCCCGCTTCCTTGTTCGGGTTCGCGCAGGGCTTCCCGGCATCGGCCGCCTTGAAGATCTGGACCCGGTTGTTGCCGCGATCACAGACATACAGGAGGCCGTCGCTGGCGAGTTTCGCGCAGTGCAGCGGGCTGCGGAAGTTGATCGGCTGCGTCTTTCCGCTCGCGTAGTCGGCGGCCCAGTTACCGACCCCTTCCCCTTCGACCGAGGCGCCGGGATCGTCCACCACCGGATTGGCGCCGTAGGCGCCGAAGTGACCGACGTACTTGCCGGTGGCGGCGTCCACGATCAGCACGCGGCGGTTGCCGTACCCGTCGGCGATGTAGAGCAGGTTCGTCTTCGGGTCGACGTTCATGTCGGCCACGAGGTAGGGCTGCGGCGTGCCGTTGATGCCGCCGCTGGTGTCGTTGCTGTTCGGGCCCTTCGCGCCCGGCGTGCCGATCTGGTAGACGAACGTGCCGTCGCGCTTGAACTTCAGCACGTGCGAGTCGTTCCCGAAGTTCGGCGCCCAGGGGAACTGCCCGTGGAAGTTGACCGCCTGGCCGTTGCCCGAGACGTAGACGAAGTCGTTGTGGTCGACGAAGATGCCATGCTCGCGTGCCGGCCAGGTGCAGCCGTCCTGCACGCGGCACTTCGAGTCGAGGTAGCCAGCGTCCGCGGGGCCGCCCCACGCCTGAATCAGGTTCCCCTCCTTGTCGAACTCGAGGACCGACGGCGCCGGGACGCAGCAGCCTGACAGCGGACCGTACGGACGACGGAAGCCGAGGGCGCTGATCGGGTTGCCCTTCGCGTCCTTGCCGGCAACGCCCTGCGCGCCACTGTCGGTGGAACTGAGCGAACGCGGCCGGTGGTACACCCAGATGTGGTCCTTGTGATCGACGAAGAGGCCGCCGACGTCCCCGATGATCCAGTTGTGCGGCAGCGGCTTCGGCCAGGCCGGGTCGACGACGAAGCTGGGTGCCTGGCCGTTCGACGCCGGGATGGCCTGCGCCAGGCGGTCGAGCACCCTGGCCTTCTCGAGCGCCTCGACAGCCGGACCGCGTGCATCCGACGTGGAGGTGGCGGTGGTGGCCGCCCCACCCGAGCAGGCGGCAGAGAGACCCGCGAGCAGCGCAAGGGCAGCGGCCGGACCTGTGAACCTGGCGAGAGTCATGGCGGTATCCATCGTCGTGGCTAGAACAGCGGACGGGCGAGTTCGTGGACCACGAGTCCGGGACGGCCACTCGCACCCGAGAAGATCCGCCCGCGTGCATCGACACCGACGAACTCGGTGCCGGCACCGCGCGTGAACTCCTCGTCGGGAATGAACGCCTTCAGCCAGCCGGTCTTCAGGTCGCCGATGCGGATGCCGCGCTCCCAGCCGGGGTTCCAGCTCTCGTCGGACATGCCGTCGGCCACGTAGATGTTCCCCTTGGTGTCGATGGCAATGGCGCTCGGCTTCCCGAACTGCGTCCAGCGCGTGATGAACCGCCCTTCGGAGTCGAGCACCTGGATCCGCTGGTTGCCACGGTCGGCGACGTAGAGCCGGCCGTCGGCGTCAATCGCCAGGTCGTGCGGGTCGTTGAACTGGAGCGGCAGGAAGCCTTCCGAGCCGACGCCGCCACCGAACTGCTTGAGGAACCTGCCGTCCTTGTTGAAGCGCACGAGGCGGTTGTTCCCGCCGCGCGAGCGGTACATGTTGTCCTTGTTCGGGCCGACGCCGTTGCCACCGTGACCGTCAGTCACCCAGATGTCGCCGTTGGCGGCCACCACCACGCCGGTGGGTCCGTTGAAGTGGGTCTCGTCCGCGCCGGGCTGTCCGGCGACGCCGAGCCGCATCACCACCTGTCCATCGGGACTGAACTTGTAGACCTGGTGCCCCTTTCCCTGTTTGAAGCCGGCGGTGCCGCGCGCGTCACCGTTCGCCGCCCCGTCGGTCACCCAGATGAACCCCTCGCGGTCGATGAAGAAGCCATGGGGGAAGTTCATGATCCCCTTGCCGAAGCTCTTCACGAACCGGCCGTCCATGTCCACCTGGATGATGGGATCCAGGTTCGACTCGGCGCAGCCATTCGACCCGCAGCGGTCCAGGATCCACAGGTGCTTCCCGTCGGGATCGGGGCGGATGCCGCTGGCGACCCCGATCTTCCGCCCCTCGAGCTTGTCCCAGTTGTAGTTCACCTTGTAGGGGTTGTTCGCGATCTGCGCGACCAGCCACGCCTCCGAGGCCATGACCAGCGCCACGATCGCGCCCAGTGCCGCCCCCGCCGTCCGCATCTGCCTGCGCATGTCCGCCACCTTTCGACCTCGTCGGCGCCCGCGTCCCTCGGACGCGAGCGCGTGGATGCTAGCGTCCGGCCGCCTGTGGCAGCGCGTAGGCGACGTACTCACCCGAGGCGCTGCCGCCGCTGATCGGCACGATGATGTACTGCCGCCCCTCGAACCGGTAGGTCATCGGCGTGCCGCTCTGCGGGGCAGACATCAGCACGGCACCAACCTCCTTGCCGGTGGCCTTGTCGTAGGCGCGCAGCATCGCACCCCGCGCGCGTCCCTGGGGCGTCGTCGCCTGCCCCTCGCCCATGATGACGAGCGTCCTGGTCACGAGCGCGCCGACGGCCACGGCCTGGCCCGTACGCGGGATGTTCAGGCCGCGCAACACGGGGCTGTTGCGCACGGCGTCCGGCGTCTCGCCGTGCGGCGTCTGCCAGACGATGTCGCCGGTGTCCATGTTGATGGCATTGAGCTGCCCGTAGGGCGGCTTCAGGAGCGGCAGGCCTGAGGGGTTGAGACCTCCTCCGCCCCCTTCCGAGGCCGCGGGCGGCGTGGTCCCGGCCGGACGTGCAGCACGCGCGAGGAGCGCATCGGCGCCGGCGTCCTCGCCAGGTCCCGAGATGTAGCGCACCCCGCGATCGGCCAGACCCGACACGTAGTCGATGTCGCTGAACTCCCGGCTCGGCGGCTTCATGAGCGCCACGACCGGGAACGACTTGTACGAGGGGACGTACGCCATGTGGGTCTCCGGGTCGTACGAGCCACCCGGCCAGTTGGTGCCACCCGATGAACGGAAGCCCGCAATCGGTCCCTCCACCTTGCTCAGTGGCGGCGGCGTGAAGATCGGTCCCATCTGGTACCTGGCCATCATCTTCACCGCCTCGGCGCGGAGTTCCGGGGTGAAGTCGATGAGCGCGTGTTCTTCCACTCCCTGCAGGTCGTACGCCTTCGGCTTCGTGGGATACGGCTGCGTCGGCGAGTACCACTCACCGGGGACGTGCCCCCTGGGCACCGGGATCTCGTTGATCGGCCAGACCGGTTGGCCGGTGACCCGGTCGAAGACGTACATCATCGCGGCCTTCGTCATCACGAACACCGCCTTGATCGGCTTGCCGTTGACGACGATGTCCGCGAGGATGGGCGCGGTCGAGACGTCGAAGTTCCAGAGCGAGTGGTGCACCAGCTGGTAGTGCCACTTGCGCTGCCCGGTCCGGATGTCCACGGCGACGAGCGAGTCGGCGAAGAGGTTGTTGCCGGGACGATGCCCGCCGTAGAAGTCGGACGACGGGGTCTCGACCGGCAGGTAGGCAAGGCCGAGATCCTCGTCGACACTGATCTGGTTCCACACCCCGACGTTGCCGTTCACCGCCCAGGAGTCGTTCAGCCAGGTGTCGTTGCCGAACTCACCGGGCCGCGGGATGGTGTTGAAGACCCAGAGCCGCTTGCCGGTCTTCACGTCGAAGGCCTGCACCATCCCCTTCGTGTTGTTGTGCGTCTTCGGCGTGCCGCCCTCACGGAACGACGAGCCGATCAGCACGACGCCGCTCCGGGTGACCGTCGGCGTCTGGTGCACCCCGATCTCGCCGTTCACCTTGTCGATCGGCTGGCGGTTGCCGAAGACGGCCACGTCCTTCAGGTCGACCACGCCGTTGGTCCCGAAGGAGAGCACGGGGCCGCCGGTCCTGGCATCCAGCTCCACGAGCTGGTAGCCGATGGTGATGTAGAGGATCCGTTCGTCACGACCGTCGGTCCAGTAGGCGACGCCACGCCCCGAGAGCTGCCGCGGCGAGGCTGCCGCCCTCGCCCCCTCGCGCAGGCTGTGGGCCCACATCAGCTCACCGGTCCGTGGGTCGAGCGCGATGGCCGTGCGCCGTGTGCCGCCGGTGGTGTAGAGCACGCCGTTCACCATGAGCGGCGTCCCCTCGAGCTTGTACTCGGGCCGCGGACCGAGGCTGTCGGTCTTGAACCGCCAGGCCACCTCCAGCGAGTTGAAGTTGCTGGCGGAGACCTGGTCGAGCGGTGAGTAGTGCGTGCTCGCGAGGTCGGCCCCGTACGAGGGCCACTCCCCGTTCGCATTCCCCGTCATCGTCGGCCGGGCACCCTGGGCCGGCAGGCGGATCTCGGCAAGACCGAGTAGCGCTGCGGCGCAGGCCGCTCCCCACGCGAAGTAACGTTTCATCATCGTCTCCGTCAGAACTTCATCGTGCTCGAGATGCGGAACAGCCTGGGCTGGAGGATGCTCTGCGGCGTGTTGAGCGCCGTGCCGAACTGGTTGTTCCGGGTGAGCACCACGTTGCCGTTCAGGGCATTGAACATGTCGAGGCTGCCATCGATGCTCACCTTGCCGATGCGGAAGGCACGCCGGACGCTCAGGTCGAGCTGGTTCCAGCGGTCGAGGTACACCGCACCGGGGTCGCTGATGGTAACCGTAACGGCCTGCGTGCGGCGACCGTTCGGGAAGACCGAGGCCGGCACGGCCCAGGTCACCGGCGCCGCGACACCGGCGTAGCTCTGGTAGACCGCCCCGAGCTGGATGCCGAGCGGAATCGGGTAGGTGCCCACCAGCTTGAAGTCGTGCCGCAGCGGGATGTCGAACTGCGTCTGGTCGCAGTTGTAGCGCAGGTTCGGATCCATCTGCTCGCAGGAGTTGGTGACCGTGCGGTCGCCCAGCCAGCCGGCCATCAGCGACGCGCCGCGCGGCAGCCGCGCGTTGAACGTGAGCTCGTAGCCGACGTAGCTCTTGCTCGTCTTGCCGCGGTCCTGACTCGTGGTGTCCCAGAGGCGCGCCTGGCCCGCCTTGGCCGGATTCAGGTTGTAGAGGGTCATCGGCTGGCCGGTGAGCGGGTTCGTGGTCTGGAAGGGGGTGTAGTCGGTGTCCGGATCGACCAGCTGGTTCTGCGTAATCGGCATGTCGTACCAGGTGCGCCGGAAGGTGGCGAAGGTGAGCGACACGCCATCGAACAGCTGCCGGTCGACGCCGAAGTTGTACTGGATGTTGTAGTCGCGCTGCCGGTTCGGGTCGGCGAAGCGGTTGAGGCCGAAGGGGGTCACGACCGGGCCGATCTCGTTGTCCTGCGCGATGCCGTCACGGTTGGTGGCCAGGACTCGCCCCGAGCAGGTGGAGGTGCCGGGCAGGTAGTCGCAGTCGGCCCAGTTGCGCGTGTCGCTCTGGATCACGAGCGGGTCGTACCGCGCAGTGGCGTTGTTCGAGTAGGTGACGTTGTAGCGGTTCAGCCCGAACCGGAGGGCGGTCTTCGCGTCGCCGGTGAGGTCGTACACCACGCCGAAGCGGGGCGCGACATCGAACCACTTCGGCAGATCCTTCTGCTCGGGGAAGGAACGGAACGGCACGAACCGCCCGGCCTCGACCTCCATGGCGTTGATGCTGGCATTGAAGTACTCGAAGCGGACGCCGGGGTTCAGGGTGAGCCGCTTGTAGGTCCACGAGTCCTGGACGTACATGCCGAGATCCCAGTTGATCTCCTGCTTCGTGCGGACCGGCGTGTTGTAGACGATCACCGAGTCGGGCACGCCGTTCCGGTAGCGCTGAATGAGGTCGGCGTTGGCGTTGGCGTTGATCCGGTACGGCCCCTGCCGGTTGACGACGCCCACCTTCAGCGTGTTCGAGCCCGTGACGTACGAGGCGGACGCGGTCGCAATGTAGACCGGCGGATAGGCCCAGTTCTCGGGGGTACCGGCCACGGTGCGGGTGCCCAGCGCGATGTCCTGCCGCGACGCACTCGCATACCACTCCGCCGTGCCTCGCTCCTTGGCGACGCCGGGCTGGTAGATCATCGAGATGCCGTTCACGCTAGCGCCGAAGCCAGCCTCCAGCAGCAGCTTGCTGCTCACCGGCGACGACCACTTCACCGCACCGGTGTAGTAGAGCGGCGAGGGCCACACCTTCGAGGCCTGCGTGATCTCCTCACCCGAGGTGAACGCGTGGTTCACCATCTTGAACACGCGGTCGATGTAGGCGGTGATCTTCTGGTTGCGGGCCGCCTGCCAGGTGAGGCGCACGGTGTAGTTCTGCGCGTCCTGGTCGTACAGGCCCGGGCGACCATCCGGGTAGAAGCTGTTGGCGACGATGTTGGCGTTGCCGATGTTGCGATAGGACCCGAAGAACCAGAGGCGGTCGCGCTTGATCGGCCCGCCGAGCGACGCGTTGAAGTCGTAGATCAGATCGACGCCGTCGCCAATCCGCAGCCCCCGCGCACGGAGATCGTCGTCCAGGTTGGTGCTCTGGAAGCCGCTGCCCGTGTAGCCGAAGAAGTTCGACCCGCTGATCGTGTTGCCGCCTTCCTTGGGCACCAGGTTGATGAACACGCCGCCGCCCGAGACCTCGGCGCCGGGCGCGACGGTCTGCACGGTCACTTCCTGCGTCATCGAGTCGTTGTGGTTCGGCTGCGTCTCTCCGTTCGAGTAGAACGACATCATCGGCATGCCGTCGACCGAAATGGTGTTGTCGGCCGCGTTGGCGCCGTGCACGAGCAGGCGCTGCTGCGCGGCGATGCGCGCGCCGCCGACGTTCTGCGAGTTCACCTTCACGCCGATGGCGAGCGAGCCTTCTGCCGCGTAGGTCCGGGCGGTTGGCAGGGCGTCGAGCACGTCGCGCTTCAGGTTGATCGTCGTCTGCGAGCTCTGGACGTCGACGATCGGCGAGCTGCCCGACACCGTGACGGTCTCTTCGAGGGCGCCGACCTTCAGCTCGGCGTTCACCGTGGCGGTGAAGTTCGCCGGCAGGTCGAGCCCCTCGCGCTCCAGCGAGGCGAAGCCCGACAGCGAGAAGAGCACCTTGTAGATGCCGGGCCGGAGGTCGACGATGGTGTAGCGCCCCTGCTCGTCGGTGACCACGCTGCGCACCTTCTCGATGAGCACGGGGCTGCTGGCCTCGACCGACACACCGGGCAGCACGGCACCGCTGGTGTCGCGCACGAGGCCGGAGATCACGCTCTGGGCGGATGCCACGGGCGCGAAGAGGAGCAGCGCGAGGACGGCCTGCAGCAGGCACCTGCAGGCGGAGCGAACGATCGTCATGGACCTACCTCCAAATCGATGTCGTGGCCGAACCGGTCAGAGCGAGGCGGGCAGTATCCGGGCAGGCGGGACGGCGACGCCACGCCGAAACTCAGGGAACCAGATCTGGGGACACAACGGTGGACGGACAGGCGCGTAGACTGTGCGGATCGTCCGGCGAGGCCTCGTGCGTCCGGCCGGCCGATGCCGCGCGGCCCCTTCCGCCCTTCCCGGCCTATGATCGAGCCCCGTGTCCGCCGCCCACGCCCTGCGCCGTCACCTCTCGCTGCGCGACCTCGTCGTCTACGGGCTGCTCTTCATCGGGCCGCTCGCACCGGTCGGCGTCTTCGGTGTCCTCGACGCGCGCACCAACGGCGCCGTCGCCCTCGTCTACCTGCTCGCCACCGTGGCCATGGGCTTCACCGCGTGGTCCTACGCGCGCATGTCCGCGGCCGTACCGCGCGCCGGGTCGGTGTTCGCCTATGCGTCGGAGGGGATCGGTCCCCACGCCGGCTTCCTGGCCGGCTGGCTGGCGATGCTCGACTACCTGCTCATTCCGTCCGTGGCCTACCTGTTCTCCGGGATCGCCCTTCACGCGCTCGCGCCGTCGGTGCCGGCCTGGGTGTTCACGCTCGTCGCCTTCGCGGTGACGACGACGCTCAACCGCGCGGGGGTGGCGGTGGCCGCACGGGTGGGCACGGCGGTCGTCGTCGCCGAGATCGTCGTGCTCATCGTCTTCGTCGCCGCCGCCGCGTCCGTCCTGCTGCGGCACGGTGCCGCGCGGCCGTGGCTCTCACCGCTGACAGGCCTGGGGCCGTTCACCCCCGCACCGGTGATCGGTGCCGTGTCGGTGGCGGTGCTCTCGTTCCTCGGGTTCGACGCCATCGCCTCGTTCGCCGAGGAGAACGCCGGCGAACCCCGGCACATCGGCCGCGCGATCGCCACGTGCCTCGGCCTGGCCGGATGCCTCTTCGTGGCACAGACCTGGCTCGGCGCACTCGTCAGCCCGGTTTCGCCCGGCGAACTGGCCGCGGCACCGGCCCGCCAGGGCGGCGCCTTCTACGACCTGGCGCGTCTGGCCATCGGGCCGTGGATGGCCACGGTGCTCGCCGTCACGAAGGCGGTGGGCCCCGCCTTCGCGGCGATGACGGCGCAGGCCGCGGCGGCCCGCCTCCTCTTCGGCATGGCGCGCGAGGGACGGCTGCCGGCGGTGCTCGCCCGCGTGGACGCCCGGCACGGCGTGCCGGGCACGGCGCTCGACACCGCGGCGCTGCTGACACTGGCCGTCTCGGTCTGGGCCGCACGTCGAGACGATGGCCTGGACGTGCTGGTCTCGATCGTGGACCTCGGCGCACTGGCCGCGTTCACGCTGCTGCATGCGTCGGTCGTCGGCTACTTCGTCGTCCGCCGCCGCGGCCGGTCAACGGGGCTCGACTCGCTGATGCCCCTGGGTGGTGCCCTCACCACCATCTGGGTCATCGTCGAGGCCGCACCGCTCGCCAGGATCGTGGCCGGGGCCTGGCTGGCGATCGGCCTGCTGGCGATGACACGCACCTGGAGGCCGGCGCACGGGCGCCTGCCGCAGGCGCCCGCACCACCCGCAGGCTGACCCGGTGCAGGGCCGTGCAGGGGGCCCCGCCGCCCGAGCGTGCGTCGTACAATCGGGACATGCCCGTGCATCTCACCCCTCGTGAACGTTCGTCCCTGAAGGGGCGCGCCCATGCACTCGAACCGATCGTGCACGTGGGGCATGCGGGGCTGACCGATGCCGTGATTCTCGAGGCGGACCGTGCGCTCACCGCGCATGAGCTCGTGAAGGTGCGGGTGGGCGGCGAGGATCGCGAGGCACGTGCCGCGCTGATCGAGCGGCTCTGCGAGCGCACCGACGCGGCCCTGGTGACCACCGTCGGGAAGATCGCCGTGCTGTGGCGGCCGCGCCCGATCGACCCCGACGCCTGAGGTCCGCCATGACGGATGGCGCCCTGGACAGCCTGTTCGGCACAGCCACGCTCGACGACGACCACGAGAGCCGTCGACGTCTCGTGCTCGTGCTGTACGCGCTGGTGGCGCCGCCGGCCCTGCTGGTCGTCGCCTGGGCGGCGCCGCCCGGTCGCAGGATCGAGGCGCTCGCCGGCATCCTGGTCCTCTGCCTGGCCGCTGTCACGCAGGTCTTTCTGACACGGACCGCAGGACGCCTGACATGGGTGTTTCCGGCGGGTATTGCCCCGGTGCTGTCATGCGCGATCGGCGCGGCCCTGACCGGGACCGACGCGGTGGCGCTCCTGATGATGTTCGGGGCGTTCGTCGCCTGGTCGGCAGCCCTGTTCAACGAACTGACAGTGCTCACCGCCATTGTGACGGCCGTCACCGCCTGCTTCGCCGTCGTGACCCTGCAGGCAGGCGTCTCGGCAGGCGCGGCAAATGCCGGACTGTTCGCGATCGTGTACGGCCTGGTCGGATGGGTGGTCTACGGCAAGACCCTCCGCCATGAGGTCCGCTTCCTGCGTGCCCTGCGCCTCGACCTGAACGACATCGAGCTGGTGTTCGACCCGAGCGGACGCATCCTCCAATGCAACGACCGTGCGGTGGAAGCCTACGGCTACACGCGCGACGAACTGGTCGGCCTCGACGTCCGCGTGCTGCGCCGGGCCGACGCCGAGCAGGTGTCGGGGCAGATCTCGAACCTGCGCACCGACGGCTCCATCGTGTTCCAGGCCGATCACTACCGGAAGGACGGCTCGCACTTCCCGGTGGAGGTGAGCGCGCGTCGCGTGGTGATCGAGGGCAGGACGCTGGTGCACAGCCTCATCCGCGACATCACCGAGCGCCGCAAGGCCATGCACGACCTCGAGCTGGTGAGCGAGCGCCTGTCGCTCGCCATCAAGGCGGGCAACGTGGGGATCTGGGAAGTGGACCTGCATGGTCCGCGGTTGATCTGGGACGAGCAGATGCTCGCGCTCTACGGCATCAGCGCGGCAGACTTCCACGGCCTCGAGGAGGACTGGTCGTCACGCGTGCACCCGGACGACCGGCAGCGGGCCGTCGAGGGGATTCACCACGCACTGTCGCACGCCAGCGAGTACGAGTCCGACTACCGGATCGTGCGGCCGGACGGCACCGTCCGTCACCTGCGCGCCAACGCGCTGATTGCACGCGACAGCGCCGGCTCACCCGTACGCATCGTCGGGACGAACTGGGACATCACGGCCGAGAAGGAGACCGCCTCCAGACTGGCGAGCCTCGCCGAGCAGGCGGAGGCCGCCAACCGCGCCAAGAGCGAGTTCCTGGCGAACATGAGCCACGAGATCCGGACACCGCTGCACGCCGTGCTCGGGCTCACCGAACTGCTGCTCGACACGCCGCTGGACGACGAGCAGCGTGAGTTCGTCACGATGTCGCAGACTGCGGGACGCCAGCTCCGCGACCTGCTGGACGACATCCTCGACATCTCGAAGATCGAGGCGGGACGCGTCTCGCTCGAGGCCATCGACTTCGAACTCGACGGCGTGCTCGACGATCTCGCGCAGGCGCTTTCGACGAGCGCCAGCCAGAAGGGGCTGATGCTCACCGTGGCCGCCGACCCCGCGGTGCCGCGCCACCTGAATGGCGACCCGAAGCGGCTGCGCCAGGTCCTGACAAACCTCGTGGGCAACGCCATCAAGTTCACCGCGCAGGGTTCGGTCCGCGTGCGCGTGGGCGTGGCGTCGAGCGGGGTGGGCGGGGCCACGCTCCGGTTCTCGGTCACCGACACCGGCATCGGCATCCCGGCCGACAAGACCGGCCTGCTCTTCTCGAAGTTCAGCCAGCTGTCCGGGTCGGTCACCCGCAAGTACGGCGGCACGGGTCTCGGGCTGGCGATCTCGAAGGAGCTGGTGGGACTGATGGACGGGCAGATCGGCGTCAACAGCCGCGAAGGCGAGGGCGCGGAGTTCTGGTTCACGGCCCGTTTCCGGGCCGTCGCCTCGCCGGCCCGAACGGCTCCCTAGCGCGTGAACCGCAGCTGCCCGCGCGACGAGTTCAGCACCATCGTCTGCCCCGACACGCCGACGCGGCTCTCGCCGGCCAGCAGCCCCTCGTAAATCACGCCGAACGCACTGGTCGGGCAGGCTGCCCGTGTGCAGGCCAGGACCGGCGAGATGGTGATGGCGTCGCCGACGATGCTGAACGTCCCGACGCAGGTGTTGCAGTCGACCCGGGCAGAGACGGTGGTACCGCTGAACGAGAGGGTGTAGGCGGCGTCGGCCGGCGTGGCCAGCGCGGGGCCGCCGGTGCGCTGCACGATCTCCAGTTTCCACATGCCTGCCAGGCTCGCGGCCGACACCGTGCCGAAGGTCGGGGAGGCAGGCGTGGAGCACGACACCACGCCAGGCAGCGACACGAGCAGCAGGAGGCGCACGGCCTGCCAGCAAACGGATGGGATCTGGCGAGTCATCCGATCGACTGTACCCGAGGTGAGCCGCACCATGCCATGCCCGTGGATGGGTTCCGATATATCATCTCAGCCCTGACGCACGTTGCCGCGGGCGGTGCGTCCGGGAGCACGGGTACATGCAGGACTGCTGCACGCTTCAGTCCCGACTGGAGGCCACGCGGCGTCGGTTCCGGCCCGTGCCAGCGTTTCCCTTCACTGTCGTGGCCTGTCTACCACCATCAATCGCACCCGTCCCAGGCGATCGCCGGCACCCACGCCCATGCAGGCCCTGACGCTTCGCCTGACGCCGGCACCGGACCAGCCAGGCTGGCTGTACGAGCTGCGGGAGGGCGATCCCGCCGCTCCCGGCGCCGTGCTCGCCGCGGTGGCGCAGCCGCCCTTCAGCCCGGACCAGCAGGCCCTCCTCGACGATCTGCGCCGGCTCCTGCTGACACAGTCGGGCCGCATCCGCGACCTGGATCGTCTGGCCACGCAGCTCGGGGCACTCCTGATGCCCGGTGCGATCGGGACCACCTGGACCGACCGGATGGCGGCGGCCCAGCAGGACCAGGCCGAGTGGGCGCGGCGGCGCGCGCGCATCCTCCGCAGCCCGAACCCCACGCCCGACCAGCTGACGTCCATCCAGGCACAACCGGGCTACCGGCTGTTCCTGGTGGTCGACGACCCCGCCCTGCTCGCGGTGCCGTGGGAAGTGGCCCGTATCGGCGGCCCGCTCTTCCTTCAGGACGATGCGCCGGTGGCCCGCTTCGTGGTGGTGCCGGCCCGGCGTCGCGTGAGCGACCCCGAACTGCAGGTGCGCGTGCTGGTGGTGGTCGCGGCGGACAACCCGGAGGCCATCGGTGCCGACGAGGAAGTACGGGCGATCAAGCGGGCGCTCCGGCCGATGGATCGGGTCTACGACGTGGACGTGCTCCGGCATCCCAGCCGTGAACGGCTGGTCGAGCGGCTCGGCCTGTTCATGCCGCACATCCTGCACTTCATCGGGCACGGCACCGGCACCGACCTGCAAATCTACGACGCGGAGGTGCGCAAGGCGAACGTGACATGGGGGCCGGACGACATCAGGCTCGACCTCGGCACCCGGAGCTGGATCCCGGACGTCGTCTACCTGAATGCCTGCCGGAGCCAGGGTGTGGCGACGTGGGAGGAGGCGTCGGCAGCCGACATCTCGCGCCAGCGCACGATCGTCGATGCGCTGTTCGGCCGCGGCGTGCTCGGCGTGGTGGCCATGCAGGCCGACGTGCGCGGCAGTGCAGCGGCGCTGTGCGCCGGTGAGTTCTATGGGGCGCTGCTCGAGGGGGTGCCGATCGACGTGGCCTGCGCGCGGGGCCGGGCGAGGATCGCGCGCGACGTGGCAGGCGGCAAGGACGGCCGGGAGCCGTACCTGCCGGTGCTCTCGCTGGCGGCACCGCCCGACCAGATCCTGCGGCACGAGGCGGTGCTCGACATCGACGCACCGCCCTTCGTCCACGAGCGGCTCGAGACCTTCGTGGACCGGTACGAGGAGCGGCGCCGGCTCGTGCGGGCCGTGGACGATCAGCACAACGTCATCGTGGTACAGGGGGCGGCGGAGATCGGCAAGAGTACGCTGCTCTGCTGGACCATGGACCTGTTCCACCGCCGCCGTCACACGGTCCGGTACGTGGAGCTTGGCGGCTGTGCGGACTGGCTCGAGGTGCTGCGGGCGCTGCGCGACGGGAATGCACGCCGGCAGGGCGTGCAGGATCCGCTGGGATCGCTGCTGGATCCGTCGTTCAACTGGCGCCTCTCGCACCTGGCGAAGGGCCGCATCGACCCGACCGGCCAGGCGGCCGCCGACGAACCGGACACGGCCGGACCGCTGTCTGCGCTGAAGAACAGCCCGGCGGTCGCGCCGGAGTTCGAGCGGCGCGTGTGCCAGGCCTTCCACGACGCGCTGCGGCCACCCGGCAACGAGCCGCTCGTCCTGGTGTTCGACCAGCTCGAGGCCGGCGATCGCGGCCTCAGCGCCGATCAGTTCGCCCTGCTGCGCGAGCACTGGATCAACCCGCTCATCGCGCGGGGCAACGGCCGCGTCCGGCTGCTGCTGGCCATCCGTTCGGATCGGCGACGGGACTACGGCCTCGACCCGCTCCCGGTCGACTACGGGCACGTGCCGATGGAGTACTTCGCCGCGACCGACTCGCTGGAACTGCTCGAGGAGCTCTTCCGCATCCGGCTGAAGAAGGAAGCCGACAAGGTGCAGCCCTACGCCGAGGCGATGCTGGCGCAGATGACGCGCGAGCTGGCCGAGTATGCCCAGGAGGCGCTGACCGGCGCCGAACTCCGGGAGTACACCGACGCCCTGTGGCGCAATTGCTGGATCAAGGTGAGGGCGAAGCGGCCATGACCGCCCCAGGCACGCCCAAGCGCTCGCTGCGCGAGCTGCTGAACAGCACGGGTGCCGTCACGCGCCAGGCCTGGCAGGAGGTGATCCTCCGCAAGTGCGCCCTGCTGCGCGAGGTGGACGAGGCGCTGTTCACCACCGTGCTCGCCGAAGACGTACCCGAGGGGCGCCGCTTCACGTTCACCTCGCTGACCGAACTGCCCGAGATGGTGCCCGTGCCCGGCAGCAGCACGGCCTACTACGTGCGCGGGGAGTCGCGATCGCTCCTCCTCTCGGCCTGGGAGTCGGACCCGGACGGACTCCGCGACTTCAGCCGGCGGATGTGGGTCTACTACGAGGACGGGGCGCCGCTCGACCAGCTCTCGCAGATGCTCTTCGCGAGCCCGCGCGACGCACTCGGCTTCGCGAAGGCGCTCTACGACGCGGCCGACCGCGCCGGCGACCTCTCGGCCTGCGACGGCCTGCTCCGCATCCTGCGCAACCGCTCGGAGCTGCTCTCGCAGTTTGCGCCCGAGCTGTTCCGCTTCCTCCAGGACCGCGAACAGTACCTCCGGAGCCGGGTGCTCTTCGTGGACGACTGGACGCGGTCGCGCCACTACCTCGAACGCCGGAAGGTGACGGCGTCGGCCGACGCCTTCCTCGCGAGCAGCAGGTGGCTCATGCAGATCGCCGCGAAGGGCGGCTTCGGCAAGACGGCGTTCCTGCGCTGGTACATCTCGCGTCGCCTGCTCGTCGCCGGCCGCGGGCGCGGTGTGCGCTGGCCCGTGGCCCGCATCGACTTCGACCGGGTGAACCGCGCCACCATTGCCGAGGCCCCCAGCCTGCTGCTGGTCCACGCGGCCGACCAGCTGGATCGGCAGGTGGAACAGGGGGTGGGCGCGAGCCTGTTCCGCAGCTTCCTGCTCGATCACAGCCGCTACCTGCCGGCCCTCGAACCCTCGCCCGTCCGGGCCAGCGCGCAGGTGACACTGAGCCTGAGCGAGAACGAGGCCGCGGAGATCGAGAAGGCGTTCTGCCGGCAGCTCGCGCGCATGCCGGCCCTGCTGGTACTGGACACGGTCGAGGAGATGGTCCTGCACAAGCCGCAGGAGTGGCTCTCGGCGCTGCGCCTGCTCGAGAGGGTCCACGAGGCCTGTCCCGGGCTGAAGGTGATCATGGCCGGCCGGCACGACATCCGGACCCGCCAGGACTTCCGTCCCTGGACGTCGATGCCGCGCACGCGCCGTGGCATGACCACCATCACGGTGGGCGAACTCACGGGACCCGAGGCGATCGAGTACCTCACCCGGATCCGCCGGCTGAAGCCGGCGTTCCGCGCGCGCCGCGCGGGACGGCCGGCGCACGGGAACCCGTTCAAGCTCACGCTGTTCGCGGATCGCGTGGGTGCCGGTGGCCGCTTCACGCTGCAGGATCTTTCCGAGCTCGGCCACGCCGACGTGCAGTACCTGATCGAGCGCATCATCGAGCGGTTGCCCGACTGCGAGCTGCAGTGGGTGTTGCGCTACGCGGTGGTGCCCAACCAGCTCACGCGCGACTTCCTGCACGACGTGCTGCTGCCGCACGTCCGCCGCGAGGCCGCGTCGCCGCAGCGCGACCGGCCCCACGAGAACCTGCCGCCCGGGGCCGAGCTGGTCCGGCGCAGCCGGAGCTGGACGCCCTGCCCCGGCACGTTCGATCCCGATCGCCTCTGGACCGAACTGCGCAAGTACGCCAGCGCCTCGAGCTGGATCAGCCTCGAAGGAGACCTGCCGCGCCTGCAGCCGGAACTGGTGGTGCCGATGCGCTACCTGCTCCAGAGCCAGCCGGTCTACGCCGAGGTGCACCGCGAGGCCGCGGCCTGGTTCGAGCGGCGCATCGACCCCGACCTCATGGACCCGGCGCTGTACGTCCAGCAGCGCATCGACGCCGGCACGGTCGAGGCCGTGGCCGCCCTCGACCGCTCCGTGCGCGAGCGCGCCGCCGCCGCGGGACAGCTCGCCATCCAGGCGCTCTTCCACTACTTCCAGGCCGAGGGCTCGGCGGCCACGACGCACTGGCACCGCATGATGGCGTCCACCTTCAGCCTGTTCCCCGACGTACGCGGGGCGCTGGCCGAGTCGCTGCTCGGCAGCGACTTCCTGGACGACGACGGGCAGCCGCGGCGTCACCAGTTGACGGCCCACATCATCGAGCCGGAGACCGTCGCCGAGGCGCACTTCGAGCTTGCGAAGACCCTGTCGGGCGAACTGATCCACCGCGGGCAGCACGCCGACGCGCCACACTGGCGCGAGGCGCTGATGAACCGGATCGAGGGGCACCTCGACGCCATCCGCACGATCGAGGCGCGGCTCGGGCGGCCGGCCATCGGGCCCGAACGCATCGAGGTGGAGGCGCAGGTGCTCTCCCACCTGGGGCACGACGAGCAGGCGCTCGCGCTGATCGCCACCTCCCTCGCCACCGCCTCGCCCCAGTCCGCGGTCCGCCTGCTGATCATGAAGGCGAACCTGGTGGCCCGGCGGTCGGCTGCGGAGGCCCACGCGGCCTACGAGCAGGCGATCGCGCTCGCCGCGTCGGCACTCCACGACACGGGCCAGACGCGCGCCATGATCCGCACCATGCAGGGGCTCATCGAGCGCGACCGCGGCGCCCTCGATGGCGCGCTCCGTCACTTCGAGGACTCGCTGGTGTCCACCGTCGCCGGCGGCGGATCGGCCACCGACATGGTCCGGCGTGCCGGCCGCCTCGTCGACGTCCTGGCACAGACGCACCGCTGGTCGGTCATTCCCGCGTGGCTCGGCTACGTCACGTCGCACGCGCCAGACCCCGCGGTGGCTCACCGGTTCACGTCGGACCAGCGCTGCCGCCTCGACCTGGACCAGATGCGGATGACGCCGCCCATCGCCACGTCCGAGGATCCGCAGCACGCCCTGTGGCGCGCGTCCAGGCTGGCGCTGTTGCACCACCCGGGCACCATCGACGCCTTCCAGCTCGCCACGCGGCTCTTCGAGCGGGCGCAGAACACGGTGGCGGCGCAGGCCTGCGAGATCGAGCGGCTCGACTTCATCGTCCGCATCATCGGGAACTTCAACGAGGCGCGGACGCTGGGTTCGAAGCTGGATCCGAGCGGGCCGAACTGGCTGCGCGGCCAGATGGCGATCATCGAGATGACGCGGCACCCGGCGCGCGAGCGCGCCATCCAGCAGTGGAAGCGCGTCTGGGCCGAGTCGCCGGTCCACGCCGGCGTGTTCGATCGGGCGCTCGCCTTCGCGCAGGCGCTCGCCGGGGGGCTCGAGCCGGTGGCGGCGAGCGACGACTTCGCCCGCCTGCTCACCGCCATCACCCCGGTCGATGCCCGCGTCGCCCTGCTGACCCCGTTCGAACGGTGGGAACCCGGCACGCCGGGTGCGTCCAACCCGCCGCAGCCGGCCCTGCTCGCCGCGATTCCGGAGCTTGCGGCCGACGACCCCGACTTCGTGCTGCGGGCGATCCCGCTCTCACGCACGCTGCAATACGCCGGGGCACCCGACCACGGGCGCGCGCTGCTGGCGGCAGCGCTGCAGCGGCTGCACCTGCCCGACCAGCCGCTCGTGGCGCGACGCCTGCTCGTGGCCGCACGCCTGCTGAACGTGGTGGTGGACAACACACAGGTCCACGCGTACCTCGCCGCGGTGCGCGCGACATGCGCGGACTACCCGGGACTGGTGATCGCCACGCACGTGGAGCAGGCCGAGTGGTGGATCGAGAAGGCAGACCCGGCCTCGGCAGCGGCCGCCCTCGCCGAGGTGACCCTGCCGGACGGGGAACCGGATCAGTTCACCTGCCGCTTCATGGCGCTGCAGTCGCGCCTCTCGGACGACCCGATGCAGGCGAACCTGTGGGGCAGCCAGGCGCTCGGTGTGGCCACGCGGCTCGGCCTGCCCGACGGGCGCGTCAACCTGCGCGAGGTGCGCATCGACGACAAGCCGATGTACTCGTCGCCCTTCCACCTCCGCGCGCACGTCGTGGAGGTGAGGCATCCCGCCGAGCACGAGCTCATCATCGCCACCACCCCACTCGGACAGCCCGAGACGATGCGGCAGGTCTCGATCAAGCCGCACAAGGCGCTCATCGAGGTGCTCGGCAGCCGGGGCTCCACCGAGGCGCTCGAGGTGCTGCTGGGCGAACGTGCGCGTGCCAGTGAGCTGCTCCGGGGTGTGGTGCCACCACCGCCCGGCGCTTCCACCGCGGGGCTGCTCCTTCGGTTCGACGACGATGCGATGGCGGGCCTGCCGTGGGAGTGGGGGACGGAGGGTCGCGGCTTCGCCTTCGTGGCGCGGACCACCACCCGCGAGCCGGCCACCGACACGGTGCGCTGGGTGCAGGCTGCGCTCACGGCACTGGGCACGCCGGTCGTCGTGGACGGCGTGGCCGGACCGCAGACATTCGGCGCGCTGACGGAGTTCGACGCACGGCACCAGGTACTCGAGCAGGGCGCTGTCACGGCCGCGACAATCCGGCGCATGCGGGCGATGCTGCCGCGGCGGGGCATCGCCATCGTGGGGCGGAATTACGAGGTCGAGCGATCGTACCGGACCGGCTATGGCGCGTTCGGCGTGGACGTGGTGAAGCTGTGGCAGGGTTCGGCCTCGGGCTGCATGCGGGTGGAACCCGGCGATCCTTCGCCGCTGACGGCTGGACTGACGTCGGCCCAGCCGGACGTGGTGCACCTGACGCTGTCGGTGGCACAGACCGGGTCGGACCTGCGGCTGGCGACCGAGGGACCGAGCGAGGGGCAGGGGACCCCCACGACGCTGGCGCTCACACCCGGCCTGCTCAGCCGCATGCTGCAGTCGGCCCTGGGCGCGGAGCAGCGGCCGTTCGTGATCCTGGACGTGCCGCACAGCGGCTCGCGCGCCGAGACCCTGAAGCTGCTCTACATGCGCAACCAGTTCGCGCACCAGCTCTTCGCGCTGGGGCGCACGCGTGGCGTGCTGGCCACCGGACTGGCCGGCAGCCACACACTCGCGGTGGCGCAGGCACTGATCCGGAGCGTGACCGGCGGTGACGACGCCGCCGCGCTCGCACAGGCGGTGGCGGCACTGACAGCGCAGGCACCGTCGGCGCTCTTCGCGAGCGATCCGTCGATCCCGGTGTGGTGACGTGGCGCTCACCGACGAACGCCTGCGCGCGCTGACCCGCAAGCGGGCCGTGCTGGCCACCTCGCTCGAGGCGTGGCTCGACCAGACCGCGGACGTGACCACGCGCCGCGACCCCGCGTTCCAGATCCATTACGTGCAGACGCGCGACGTGGACCGCCTGATGGGCGGCATCCGTCGGCTGGTGGACCAGGCCCTTGCGAGGACGGTCGACGCGGGCGCCGTGGCGCAGCGCGGCGCGACGCTCGAGGCCGCCATCCTCGCCGGGTGCGAGGTGTGGGAGTTCTTCCGGGGCAAGCTGGCCCAGCGGCTCGACGGGAGCCTGCGCACGTTCCTGCGCGTCGGCGACGAGCTCGCGTGGCAGTGCTATCGGCCCGTGCGCAACCTGGCGCACCCGGGAAGCGACCCGGTGGCGAAGGCGCCGCCGCTGGTGTACCTGAACAGCACCTGGAGCCCGTTCACCGTGACGCGCGATCGGGCGTTCGAGGTGAGCGCGGTGCCGCAGGCCTTCCTGAGGAATGCGGACTTCCGGTCGGCGCTCTCGCGCCTGCCCTTCCCGGTCATTGCGGTGCCGTGGTACCAGACCGCCTACCTGCCCGATGCCGTCTCCATCTGCCACGAAGTGGGGCACTCGGTGGAAGCCGACTTCGGGCTGACCGACCAGATCGCCGGGCGGATTGCGACCGTGGTGCCCGATTCCGCGGCACGTGAGGCGTGGGTGGCGCGCGGGTCTGAGCTGTTCGCCGACTTCCACGGCTGCCTCTCGGTGGGACCGGCCTACGCCTGGGCGCTCGCCAACATCCTGCTGACCGACGCCACGGGCGCGGTGGCGGCGCACCCGAGCTACCCGCCGCTGGCGGCGCGAATGGCGTTCAACGCGGCGGTCATCGAAGCCATGGGGTTCGCGGCTGAGTCTGCGGAGTTCGTCCGGGCGTGCGAGGAGGCGTTTCCGCCAGGTGCCGCGGCGGCGGACGCGGAATCCGCGCGCGCCATCGGGGCGGCGTTCGTCGGCACGGGTGGCGAGCCGGGCATCACCGTGGGCGGCGCGCGCCTCGCGGGCGCCTTCGGATTCACGGCCGCACAGCAGGATGAAGCGGCCGCAGACGCGCAGGATCTCGTCGGGGGCGGCGAGGCCGCGAGCGCCGAGATCCGCGTGCTCTGTGCCGCGGCGGTGCTGGCGTCGCGCCAGCCACGGTTCACGGCGCAGGATCGGCTGCTCGCCACCATGCGCGCCGCATGCGTCGACGAGCGACGGAACGCCGAGGCGGCGCGGCCGGGCTCCGGCGATGCGGGGCGTGAGGCACACCTTGCGGGCGTGGGCGAGGCACTTGCGGGCGAGATGCTGGGCGACCTGGCGGTCGGGCTGGATGGCTGACCCGCATCCGGCCACGCCCCGCGAGTGGGTCATGTTCGGCCTGCTCGGCCTCATCTGGGGCTCGTCGTTCCTCTGGATCAAGGTGGCGCTCGGCGACGGCGGCGAGGGATTCACGCCGCTGCTCCTCGTGACGTGCCGGGTGCTGTTCGGCGTCGCGGGCCTGCTGGCGCTGCTCGCCGTACGCGGCACGCCGCTCCCGCGCGACCGTCATACGCTGGTGGCGTGTGCCCTCATCGGGCTCTTCAACACGGCGCTCCCGTTCCTGCTGATCTCGTGGGGCGAGACGCGCATCGCCTCCAGCATGGCGTCGATCCTCAATGGCGCACAGCCGCTCTTCACCACCGTGATCGCCCACGTCTGGCTCGAGGACGAGCCGTTCAGCGGGGCGAAGCTGGCGGGCCTCGGCACCGGCTTCCTGGGCGTCGTGGTGCTGATGAGCGGCGGGCTCGGCGATGGGCTCGGCAGTCTGTGGGGCCAGGTCGCGGTGCTTGGCGCCACGCTCTCCTATGCCGGGGCATCGACCTACGCCAGGCGCACGCTGCGCGGGATGTCGCCGCTCGTGCAGGCCACCGTGCCGCTGATGTTCGCGCAGCTCTACCTGGCGGCCGGCGTCGCGCTGTTCGAGCCGGCGCCGCGGCTGCCCGCGTCGCCGCTGGCGTGGCTGGCCGTGGCGTGGCTGGGCCTGCTCGGCTCTTGCCTCGCGTACCTGATGTCGTTCACCCTGATGAACGCCTGGGGGCCCACGCGCACCTCGCTCGTCACCTACATCATGCCGGTCGTCGGCCTGCTGCTCGGCTCGCTCGTGCTCGGTGAGCGGACCGACTGGCGGCTGCTCGCGGGCACCGTGCTCGTGGTCGGCGGCATCGGCGTGGTGAACGCGCGCGCGCTGTCGTCGCTCGCCGGTGCAACGATCGTGAAAAAGTGATCCGCGGCGGCGCGCGAGCCGCGAATATCCGCCTCCGCAGCGGCGTCATCTTCGGTATCATCGCGATCTATGGAAATCACGCTGGGACGGGCGCGCTCCGCGCATGATGTCGGCGAGGCCTGGACCACGGCCGATGCCACGGAGCTGTACGAGATCGCCCGCTGGGGCCGCGACTACTTCTCCATTGGCGACAACGGCCAGGTGCGGGTCCACCCGTCGAAGGATCCCCGGCGTTCCATCGACCTCAAGCAGCTGGTGGACGACCTGCAGCGTCGCGGCATCAACCTGCCGGCGCTCATCCGCTTCAGCGACATCCTCCAGCACCGCCTGAAGGACATCCACGACGCGTTCCAGGCCGCCATCGCCCAGAACGAATACAAGGGCAACTACTGCTGCGTCTACCCCATCAAGGTGAACCAGCAGCGGCATGTCGTCGAGGAAGTGTTCGAGTTCGGCCGGCCGTTCAACTTCGGGCTCGAGGCGGGCTCGAAGCCGGAGCTGATGGCGGTGGTCTCGGTGGCCGACAACCGCACGCCGATCATCTGCAACGGCTTCAAGGACGCCGAGTTCATCGAGATGGCGATGCTGGCCCAGAAGATCGGCCGCAACATCATCCCGGTGGTCGAGAAGTACACCGAGCTCGGCCTGATCCTGGACTATGCCGAGAAGGTGGGGGTGCGGCCGCAGATCGGGATGCGCGTGAAGCTGGCCGCGCGCGGTGGCGGCCGCTGGCAGTCGTCGGGCGGCTACCGCTCGAAGTTCGGCCTCACGGTCGGCGAGATCCTGCAGGGGCTCGAGGAACTGAAGCGCCGCGGCATGGAAGACTGCTTCAAGCTCCTGCACTTCCACCTGGGGAGCCAGATCCCGAACATCCGGATCATCAAGGGGGCGCTCACCGAGGCCGCCCGCATCTACGTCGAGCTGCACAAGGCCGGCGCGGGCCTGCAGTACATGGACGTCGGCGGCGGGCTCGGCGTGGACTACGACGGTTCGCAGACCAACTTCGAGTCGAGCCTGAACTACACGCTCGAGGAATATGCCGGCGACGTCGTGTACCACCTGCAGACGGTGTGCGACGAGGCCAACGTGCCGCACCCGACGATCATCTCCGAGAGCGGACGGGCGGTGGTGGCGCACCACAGCCTGCTCGTGTTCAACGTGCTCGGTGTCTCCGGGTTCGGCGACAACGGCAAGGACCTGCCCAAGGCACCCACGCCCGAGATGGAGCAGCCGCTCGTCGACCTGATGGAGAGCTACAACAGCCTCACCGTCAGGAACGCCACCGAGACCTACCACGACGCCCAGCAGGCGCTCGACACGGCGATGAACCTGTTCTCGGCCGGCTACCTCCCGCTCGAGCAGCGCTCGCTCGCCGAGAACCTCTACTGGGCCATCTGCATCAAGCTGCAGAAGCTCGTGAAGACGATGGACGAGGTGCCCGAGGACCTGCAGAACCTGGACGAGTCACTGTCCGACACGTACTTCTGCAATTTCTCGCTCTTCCAGTCCATCCCGGACAGCTGGGCGATCAAGCAGCTCTTCCCCATCATGCCGATTCACCGGCTGAACGAGCGTCCCACGCACCACGCGGTGCTGGGCGACATCACGTGCGACTCGGACGGCAAGGTGGATCAGTTCATCGACCGCCGCGACGTGAAGCGCACGCTGCCGCTGCACCAGTTCAACGGCCAGCCGTACTACCTCGGCGTGTTCCTCGTGGGTGCCTACCAGGAGATCCTGGGCGACCTCCACAACCTGCTCGGCGACACACACGCCGTGCACGTCAGCCTCGGCGAGGACGACTCGGTGGTGCTCGACGCGGTGATCAAGGGTGACACGGTGCGTGAGGTGCTCGACTACGTCGAGTTCGACGGCGACTCGCTCGCCGCGAAGCTGCGCACCGACGTCGAGGCCGCCGCCCGGGCGGGCCGGCTCGACTACGAGGAATGCGGGCGGCTCCTGCGCTTCTACGAAGCCGGCCTCAACGGCTACACCTACCTCGAGGAACGCCCCAGGTAGTCAGAAGAACCACTGGAGCTGCGGACGGACGAAGAACGCCGGGCGGTACGGCACCGACTGCGTACGGCCCGGCGCGTACACGCCGCCCAGCAGCGACAGGTCGACGCCGTTCCCGAGCCGGATCGTCAGCAGCAGGTCTGCCTCCTGCCCCAGCATCCCGGCATCGCCGGTCGGTTGCAGCCCGAGTGCAGACGACGCGGGCGTCCGGCGCGGCACGTCCTGCCAGTACGCGTGATGCACCAGATCGAGCGCCAGGGACCGCCACTGGCGGCCGATGCCGGCGGTCGTCACGCGCAGGTTTGTCAGCTCCGGTTCGAGCAGCGCGCCATAGGTATGCACCCGCTTGAAGCCGGCGAGCCTCGTCTCGGTGTCTTCCATGGCGGTCTGCCGGAACGTGCGATCCACGCTGTCGCTGCGATCGCGGTCGCCCGAGGCCCCCGCGTAGCCGAGTGTGACGATCGGGCCACCAAGCCGGATGGAGACGCCGGTGTCGTACGCCCAGCCCGCGAACGCGGCGGTCTGCGAGCGTCCACGCCGCACCGCGGCGTTCCCCCAGTAGCGGAAGGCGCCCGCCCGGCCGTATGCCTGCGTCATCAGCCAGCGGGGCTGCTCACGCCTCGTACGATCGTCGCGGCGGAGGAAGTACCCCGCCAGGGTGAACGCCCGTGAGAACTCGTGCGTCGCCGACGCGAACAGCTGGCGTTCGTCCGACCGCGACCGGCCGGTGGCCGGCGTCCCGATGCCGAACGACACGCCGAGCTCGGCCCTGGTGCGTTCGGTGGTGAAGCCGAGCCGCGCGGCATCGACGTAGTCGTCGGCGAACCACTCGAAGGTATCCCTCACCCGTACGCGACCCACCTGCATGGTGAGCGGCCCGGCAATCGAGACCAGCAGGTTGGCTTCCTTCACCTGCACGTCGCCGGGCATGGTGCGATCCACCTTGGCGTAAGCCAGTGCCCGCTGCCCAAGCCGCGCGGAGATGTCCATGCGGACCGTGGACTGCACGGACGAGGCCCGCTCCGGTATCCAGTCGAGATCCAGGTTGTTCCGTTCGGCATACGCCGTGTCGACGCGACCGCCGACGATGCCCCAGTCTCCGAGCCTGATCGCCTCGATCTGCTGCTCGTCATCGTCGCGCCGCAGCGCCGTCTGACCTCGTGTGCGCTCGCGCTCGTCGGCGAACTTCGCGCCACGAGCCAGCTCCATGCGGCGACCGAGCACCTGGAAGCTGCGCGCGTCGAGGATGCGCTCGAGCGGTGCCTCGATTTCGTCGCGGGGGGAGCCGACGCGGGGGGACCGACGAATCCGGTTCGCGTCGATGCCACCCGGGACCGGCCGGCCTCGCACCTCGACACGGTCGCCGACGGCGAGTACCTCGGGCCCCGGCAATGGCAGGTCTCCGTCGAGGACCCGCACGCCTGAGGGCACCGCCACGGTGAAGTCGAGGAGCCGCAGGCGATGGCCCCCCTCCTCGATCGCCTCGATCTGCCCCTCGATGCGAACCTGGCCGTCGCCGTCACGCGCCCGCAACCGCTCGACCGACATGGTGCCGGACGCGGCCCTGCCCTCGACCTTCACCTGCGTACCGGGACCGACACCCATGAGCGTGCGTGGCTGCGCCTGGACCAGCGCCGTGCAACCCACGAGCGCCAGCCAGGCAGCGCCGATACGCGCAGGCCGCGCCGTCATGCGAGTGCCCTCCCGACCGTCGCCGTCGTCCCCGCGAGACCCGAGCGCCAGAGCGACTCGGCGGCATCGACCACGAGCTGCCCCCCCAGGTGCTCCCACCCCGGGCGCACGGCGTAGATCGTGGCGAGGCGAAGCAGCGACGCCGCCGTCCACCAGTGCAGCCCCGCCCGATCGGCGCGGTGTCCGCTGGCAAAGCCGTAGAGGAACGCGCCCGACGCCTGGGTGGCCTGCTCTGGCGAGAGATACCCCTGGCGACGGCGCAGCCGCAGGTGCGCGAGGAAGTTGCCGGCGTCGAGGGCCTGCGGCGCTCGGGCCAGGGTATCGAGATCGATGAGCCACAGGCCCCGGTCGCCCCAGAGCAGCTGCTTGTCATAGAAGTCGCGGTGCGACGTGACGAGCGGCTGCGTACCCAGGTGCGTGGCGGTTGTTCGCAGCTGCGCCAGCAGGAGGCCTGCCTCGGCCTCGACGGACGGCGCGAGCGCATGCTTGCCGATTGCCGTGGCCAGCAGCGCGAGTTCGTGCGTCGTGTCGTGGACCGGCAGTTCGGGCACCGGCGTGCGGTGCACGAGCGCCAGCGCCGCACCGGCGCGGAGGTAGACCACCCCATCGACGGCTTCCTCGCGCTGCAGGTCGTACAGGGTCCGTCCGGGCACGGCGCGCTGTACCACCATGCGCCACTCTGGCAGGTACGCCACGGGTTCGGGCGTGCCGGCCACCGGGCTGTCGCGCAGGGCGGCGTGGAGCGTCCTCATGGACACCACCGCGCGCGCACCGCTCTCGTCGGCCACGACCTTGCCGAACAGCGCACCTGGCGCGCCCGCGGCATCCTCGATCTCGTACCGGATCTGGCAGCGCTTCTCGGGCACGTAGCGCACCGGGACGATCGCCCGCACCGTCCGCGCCAGTCCGGCAGCACGGAAGCGCGCCGCGACCACCGCCGTGTCGCAGGCGTCGACCAGTGCGGGCAGCCGGTAATCGAAGGGGAACGGCAGGACCAGCAACCGCTCCTCGCGGATGAACCCGGCCCAGGGCGAGAGCGACTTCCGCACGCCGCGCTCACGCGCGAACCGCCGAAGCCGCCGGTAGACCTTGCGGCCCTCTTCGACGGCATCCACGCCTTCGGGATACCGCTGCAGGATCACGCCGCGGGTGGTCGCCCCCGCGGCCCCATCCAGATGGACCACCTCGGCCTCCGCGAGTGCGAAGACCTTGCCGCGACGGCCGGTGATCACCTCTCGCACATGGCACCGGTGCACGCGGGCACGTGCGTCCCGGCACGCAGGAAGGCTCGCCGTGAGCATTGCCGCCAGTGACTCGTCCGACGGAAACAGCGCGGACGCCATCAGTGGGCTCGCAGGCTGACGGACTGGACCGCCAGCAGTTGTTCGAAGCCGCCGCCCGTGGTCCGCAGCCGATCGGGCGGTCCGGCCTCGACCACGCGGCCCTGGTCCATGACGACCACGAGGTCGGCGTGGGCGATGGTGGCCAGCCGATGCGTGATGACGAACGTGGTCCGGCCGCGGACGAGCGCACCCAGCGACTCCATGACGTGCGCCTCGGCCAGGCCATCGAGGCCGGTCGTCGGCTCGTCGAGAATCAGGATGCGCGCGTTCCGGTAGAAGGCGCGGGCAATCGCGAGCCGCTGGCGCTCGCCACCCGACAGCGTGGCCCCGCGTTCGCCCAGCTTCGCATCGAGCTGCCCTGGCAGCCGCTCCACGATGTGCCACGCGTGCGCCGCCTCCAGCGCCGCCACCACCCGTGCATCGTCCGGCGCGGGGTCGCCGTAGGCGACGTTCTCGCGGACCGACAGCCCGAAGAGCATCGCCTCCTGGGTGACGATGCCGATCTGGTCGCGGAGCGAGGCGAGCGTGAAGTCCCGGATGTCGGTGCCGTCGATGCGCACGGCACCCGACGATGGGTCGGCCATCCTGGGCAACAGGCTGACGAGCGTCGACTTGCCCGCCCCGCTGCGACCGACGACGGCCACGAGCCAGCCTGGGAGGATGCGCACCGAGACGTCGTGCAGGGTCGGCGTGGCGGCGTGGTAGCCGAAGCCCACGTGGTCGAACTCCACCATGCCGACGAATGGCGGCGCAGGCCTGGCGTCGGGCGCCTCCCTGACGGCCGGCTCGGTGCGCAGCAGGTCGACGATGCGCTCGGCAGACACCGTGGCGCGTGACATCTGCAGCCAGTTGGTGGCGATGCGGCGCGTGGGCCGGTACATGGAGCGGAGATAGGCGGCGAACACGACGAGGTCGCCTGCGGTCAGGGTGCCGGTCATCACCGCGGTGGCGCCGAACCAGAGGACGGCGGCGGTGCCGGCGGCCACGATGACCTCGACCCAGCGTTCGAGGCGCCCCTTCATGCGGGCAGCCGCCACCTCGGCCTCCAGGCTGCTGGCCGCGGCGCGTCCGAACTGCCGACCGGCGTGCTGGCCCTGCCCGAAGAGCTGTACGGCGGGCAGCATGGCGATGGCCTCGGCCATGATCGAGGCGGCCCGGCTGTCCTTCTTTCGCTGGCGCCGCACCACCTCGCGGATGTGGACCGAGTAGTAACGCACGAGCAGCGCGATCGGCCCGAAGACGAGCAGGCTCACCACGCCGAGGCGCGGGTCCATCCCGATCAGGACGAGCGCCATCCCGGCCAGCAGCACCGTCTGGGTGACCGTCTCGAGGGCCACGTCGCCGAGCACCGCCTTGATCTCGTGGACATCCTTCATCAGCCGGGTGAGCATCTCGCCCGACCCGGCATCGCGGTGGAACGTGACCGACAGTTGCTGCAGGTGGCGGAAGACGTCACCGCGCACCGTCGAGGAGACCGTGTGCCCGACCTTGGCGACCGTCACCTGGGCGTGGTACTCGGCGAGGCCGCCCACGATGGCGATGAGGACGACCGACGCGCTGGCGATCGCCAGGCCGGCGAGCGGACCGAGCGGCGAAGGGGTCCACGGCAGCGTCACGCGTTCGGCTCCGAGGACGGTGTCGATGATGAACTTCAGCGGCCACGGCTTCAGCAGTTCCATCGCTGCGCTGAAGAGGAGGAGCACGAACGCGGACACCAGGTGCCGCCGGAAGGGATGGGCGTAGCCCATCATCTCGCCCCAGACCCTGCCGCGCGTGCTCACGACCGCGCCTCCTGCAGCCCCGCGAGCGACGCCGTGACCGTGTGTGTCCATCCGTGTCGATCGAAGGCGCGCTGCCGCGCGGCGGTGCCGAGCCGGCCCGCGAGCACCGGCTGATGACACAGCGCCTGGATGGCATCCGCGAGTGCGCGCGGGTTGCCAGGTTCGACGAGCAGCGCGGTGGCGCTGTCCTCGAGCACCGCCTCGATCTGGCCGATCCGGCTCGCCACGATCGGCCGGCCGGCCGCCATGTACTCGAACACCTTGAGCGGAGAGAAGTAGAAGTCGTCCAGCCGCGGGTAGGGCGCGACCGCGCAGTCAACCGCGGCCAGTTCGCGGGGCACCTCCTCGCGCGGCACCTGACCGACGATGGTCGCATGCGACTCGAGGCGGCGGGCACGCAGCGACGCCTCGAGCGCCGCCCGCTCGGGACCATCGCCCACCACGCGCAGGTGGTAGCGCGTGTCCCTCGCCACGAGCGCCTCCAGTGCGTCCACCAGCACGTCCACGCCGTGCCACGGCTTCAGGCTGCCCAGGAACCCGATGGTGAACCGTTCGGGGCTGGCCACACCGGCGGGCCGCTGGCCTTCGTAGAGCGTGAGGTCGACCCCGTTGCTGGCCACGACCACTCGCGACGGGTCGCCCCCCTGGGCGCAGACGTAGTCGCCAACCTCCTGCGACACGACGACAATGCGGGTGGCGCCGGAGAAGAGGTAGCGCTCGATCCGGCGGGCGGTGGCCGTGCGCTCGAGTGTGCGATAGCGCGTCTGCTCCACGACGAGTGGACTATTCACCTCGAGCACGAATGGCAGGTCGTACCGCCGCGCGAAGCGCAGGGCCGCGTGGCTCCAGAGCGAGTACCGCTCGTAGACGAGGTCCCACGCCGACTCACGGTGCGCACGCACCAATGCCGCGAATGTGCCGCGGTTCACCAGCAGCGCACGGACCTCCGGCGAGAGGACGGGTTCGTGCGTGCCGGGCAGGGCCTCGAACGGCACCTGCCAGGAGGCTGGGGCCTGGCCGGTGCGCGCGGTGAAGACGCGGACCGTGTGGCCAAGGGCCGTGAGGGCCTGCGACACGTCGCGCACGTGCACCGCAGCGCCCTTGGTGCCGAACAGGGCGATGCCGGAGTCGGCGTTGATGTAGGCGATCCTCACAGGCGGGCCTCCGCGGTCAGGGGCAGCCGGGCGTCGTCCACGGACTCGGGGACCGCGCCCAGGAACAGGTCGCGCAACGTCACGGCGCTGCGACGGGCGTCGAACTCCCGTTCCACCAGCAGCCGCGCCTGGCGCGCCAGGCGCTGACGCAGCGGCGGATGGGCGATGAGGCCGTGCAGCGCCTCGGCCAGCGCAAACGGGTTCCGCTCCGGCACCATGAGCCCGGTCTCGCCGTGCCGGACGATCTCGGGGATGCCGGTGACCGGAGTGGACACCACCGGCAGGCCGAGGGCCATCGCCTCGATGATCACCGTGGGGAGCCCGTCGCGGTCGCCGTCCGGGCCGACGACGCAGGGAACGGCCAGGACGGTGTGCTGTCGCATGGCGGCGAGCACCTCGTGCTGCGGCAGGGCGCCCGCCATCGTCACCACCCCCGCGAGCCCCAGGCGTTCGATGCGCGCCCGCAGGTCGGCTTCACAACGCCCCGTGCCGATGAGCGTGGCGGTCACGTCCGGGCGGACCCCGCGCAGGGCGGCGACGGCGTCGACGAACACGTCGAACCCCTTCTTCTCGACGAAGCGCCCCACGCCGAGGATGCTCGCGGGCAACCGGCTCGTCCCATGCGGGGCCAGCGTCGTGCTGTCGATGCCGTTGTAGATGCGGTGGATCGGCGTGACGCGCGATGCCCGGCACACCGAGCGGAGGTGACCGACGTTGTAGTCGCTCACGGTCACGATGAACGCGGCATCCTGCACCAGGCTGTTCAACGCGGAGGCCGACACACTCTCGTGGAAGATGTCCTTCGCATGCGCCGTGACGCTGAAGGGGCGTGCGAGCGCCGCGGCCGCGTGGCGCGCGACTTCGGCGGCGGAGGTGGCAAAGTGCGCGTGCAGGTGGGACACGCCGTTGCCTCGCAGCGCCGGCACGAAGCGGCGCGCCATGCGTGCCTCCTTCGACAGGGTGTGCCGGCCTCGCTCCTCCCGACGTCCCGCCTCGGCGGGCGGGTCGGGCAGGTCGTCGGCATAGAGCACGGTCGCCCGCAGGCGGGCGTAGTCGCCGTGCACCGTGGCTTCGCCCGAGTGCCCCAGGGCGCAGACCACGACGTCGAGCCCGAGACGTTCCAGTTCGAGCAGTTCGCGCAAAATGAAGGTCTCCGACAGGCGCGGGAAACGCTTCACGACGTAGGCCACCCGTGGCGTGGTCATCATCGGTCTCCGGCGCCCGTGGCGCCGATGAAGCCGGGCAGCAGCTGGTCCAGCGTGGACAGCCCGGCAAGGTTGAGGGAGGTGGCGGGCGGCGGAGGCGCCACCAGGGCGGCCCCAACCTCGCGCATGAGTGCACCGGCAGGGTCGTGCTCGGGGTGGACGACGCGCACCAGCCCGAGGTCGGCGAGTCGCGTGCACCGGATCCACTGCTCGAGGCGCGGTGCACGCCGCGGCATGATCACGGCCGGCTTGGCGAGCGACAGCACCTCGCAGACGGTGTTGTACCCGCCCATGCCCACCACCACGTCCGATGCCGCCATGGTGGTGACGAGGTCCGGCGTGAAATCGATGATGCTGACGTCGCGCCGGTGCCCATGACGCAGGCGGACGCGCTGGCGCACGTCGGCATCCATCTCGGGTCCGCAGACGACGAGCGAGTGCACCCGATCGCCGAGACCCTCCGGTCCGCGCCTGGCAAGCCCCTCGAGGTAGCTCTCCACCAGGTGTCGGCCGTCGCCCCCGCCGCCCACGGTGACGAGCACCAGGCGGTCGGCTCCTCGTGCCAGCCTGGCGCGCAGGCCCGTCACCGACCCCGACGGTTCACGCCTGATGTAGCCGGCGTAGTGGGTCTTGGCCGCGAGCGACGACGGGAGCCGGTACTCGCGCACGATGTCGAACACCTCGCGTGCGCCGTACACGACCACGTCGTCATAGAGGCGATCGATCGTTTCGCAGGTGCGCTCGCGCCGCCAGCGCTCGATCGTGCGCTCCGGGTCGTCGATGATGTCGCGCAGCGTGAGGACGATGCGGACGCCGGGGCTGGCGGTCCTGAGCGATTCGAGCGTGCGCCGCAGTTCGCCCTTCAGCCCGAGCGGCACGTTGTCCACGAAGACGAGCGTGGGCCGATAGGCGAGTGCGGTGGAGTGGATGATGTCGCGGCGGACGGCGCGGACGGCGTCGAACCCGAGTGGCAGGTGGCGCGACCGGTACTCCCCATCGTCGACCTTGGTGACGCAGGGGAGCTTCACCCAGTCGACCCCCTCGGGCATCGGGAGGTTGGAGACGGCGGAGCTGCCGGTCAGCACCAGGAGCGACGCCCGCGGATAGCGCTGGCGGACCGCCTCGCAGAGGGAGAGGGTGCGGCGAATGTGGCCCAGCCCGAATGAATCGTGGGAATAGAAGAGGACGCGGGGCTCGTCGGCCGGCGTTCGCCGTCGCCTGGCCGTGTCGGCCAGCCGAGCGATGGCGAGCGCGCGCTGCGCAACCATCGGCTGGTGCCGTCGCGCGCGAATTGACCCGTCCTGCTGGAGCACCGTTCACCCTCCCCTGCCCGGTCCGATTCGGGCAGGGACAGAATCGGTGATGGCGCCCCGGGGGATGTCAGTGCGAGGTCAACAACTCGTCAAATCGACTTACACGGTGGTGTGTAGCGTCTCACGACAGCGAAGGTCCGCGCGGCGAGGTCGAGCGTGACCCAGGCCCGTCCCCTTGCCACGCCTGCCCCCACCAGTTCGAGTCGGCACGGCGGCGCCGGGAGTGCAGGCTGGTCGCTGCACTGCGGCAGCCAGCCGGCTGCCCGACGGGCGAGGTCAGACCACCCGGCAGGCGTCGTCGAAGTCGAGTCGTGGACGCCGCGGCGGCAGCTTCTCGTGGTCGGCGTATCCGAGGTTCAGGAGGAAGTTCGACTTCCACGCGGTGCCCGCGAGGAAGGTCTCGTCGACCAGTGCCTGGTCGAAGCCGCCGATGGGTCCGCAGTCCAGGCCCAGCGCCCTCGCCGCGAGAATCAGGTAGCCGCCCTGCAGCGTGCCATTCTGCCGCGCGATGATCTCGCGGGCCGCCGCGGGGCGTTCGAGCATGCGCCCCCGGGCGTCGACACCGGGCATCAGCTTCGGCATCTGCTCGTAGAACTCGAGGTCGTAGGCGGCGATGGCGGTGACCGGCGCCTGCATCACCTTGTCGACGTTGTTCGGCCAGATGGCCGGCCTGAGCTGCTCCTTGCTCGCGGCGGACTTCACGAACACGAGGCGCAGCGGCTGCGTGTTGGCCGCGGTCGGAGGCATGCGGGCAAGCTCATAGAGCTGCCGGAGCACCTCGTCCTCCACCGGGCGCTCGAGCCAGTGGTGATGGGTGCGACCTTCGAGGAACAGGCGAGTGATGGCGGCTTTGGGCATGCGAGCCCAGCGTACCCCGGCAGGGGCGTGGAGTATCACCCGCTGATTGACGTGTGGAGGGCCGCCGGGGGATTCACCCCGGCCCTGGGAGAACCGGGCTCAACGCCCGAACAGGCGGTCCAGGAACGACTTCGGCCGTTCGCACTGGCAGCGCTGCGACTGCGGGACGCCCTTCAGGACCTCCTCCACGTGCTGCCCGCAACCGACCCACGAGGCCTTCCCGCACTTCTCACACTGGACGCGCTGACACATGACACTCCTCCAGATTGTCGGGCGGACCGGCCCCTGGCGGACCGGAGCGTCCCGACCCGACAGATGCGAAAACGACGCCGCGGGTGACAGCCGCCGGTTCCGACGCGGCACAAGGCGGGTGCGGCGATGGCATCGCCACCGGAAAGCGGGCACACTAGGACGCGCAGGCACCGGCCAGCGCGAGCATCCATGAATCACCGAACAGTCGTCTTCACCGATGGCTCCTCCAAGGGGAATCCCGGCCCCGGCGGATGGGGCGTCGTCATCATCGAGCCCAACGGGCACGTCACCGAGCTGGGTGGTGGCGCCCCCGTCACGACGAACAACAAGATGGAGCTGACCGGTGCCATCCAGGCACTGGGGCATCTGCAGCGGGTGCAGGGTCCGCTGGATGTCTATACCGACTCCACGTACGTGATCCAGGGCATCAGGGAGTGGATCCATGGCTGGCGCAGGCGGGGCTGGAAGACCGCCACGGGAGCAGACGTGCTCAACCGGGATCTCTGGGAGGCGCTCTCGGAACTGACCGCGGCGAGGGGGCCGCGGAACATCTCCTGGCATTACGTGCGCGGTCACGTGGGCACGCCGGGCAACGAGCGCGTGGACCGGATCGCCGATGCCTTCGCCACCGGGCAACCCATGTCGTTGTACGACGGGCCGATTCACGACTACCCGGTCGCGGACATCACGCGCCTGCCGGAAGACACGAGCGTGCCGGCGCGTAACGGCAGTTCGGGCCAGGCCCGGACGAAGGCGCCGGCCTTCTCGTACCTGAGTGTGGTCGATGGACAGCCCATGCGTCATGCGACGTGGGCCGAATGCGAGGCGCGCGTGAAGGGTCGTTCCGGTGCGCGCTTCAAGAAGGCCACGAGCGCCACGGAACAGGACGCCATCCTCCGGTCGTGGGGCGTCGACCCGTTCGACGTCGACTGACCCTCGGGCCGCACGCCATGACGCACGTCGGTGTGCGCCGGACGGGGCATGGTCCGCCCGGCGCACATCCGACGTGTCGGCCGCTAGTTGCCGCCGAAACGGAGCGCGATGCTGCCGCTGGCGCCGCGCAGCTGGCGTTCGAGCAGGTTCGAGGCACCCACGAACCGGTAACCGGCGCCCACATCGAGCCGCATCCAGGGGGCGAGCCGAAGCAGCAGGTTCACCTGGGGTTCCGCGACCACGAAATCGTCCTTGATGCGGAGGAGCGAGGCGCCGTTGATGCGCGACGGCACGCCAATGGTGCCGCGGCCGGCCTGGCCGGGACGGGTGTTCGCGGCAGCCACGACCGGCTCGCCGAACAGGTCGGCGTAGGTGCGTGACAGCGTGGCGCTGCCGAGGCCGACGAACGCCCCGGTGCTGACGCCGACCGCGCGATGACCGCCGACCGTCCAGCGGACCAGGCCGCCGGCGTACTGCGTCTTGAAGTCGTCGTCGCGATTGGCGAGCCAGTAGGCCGCGGCGCCAACGAAGAAGGTGCGATCGACCTCGTAGCCGCCATAGGCGCCGGCGAGCGTCGCCGATCGATCGTTGATGGTGGTGAGCCGGATGTCCGGCGCGATGACGAAGCCGCTCTCGAGCGGTGTCACATGGAGACCGCCCGAGGCGCCCGACTGCTGGGCGCGCGCCGGCGCGGCCGCCAGCACGACGACGGCCGTGAGCGCGAGCGTGACGAAGAGACGGGGTGTCATCGCGAGAGACTCACGTTGAGGGTGGTCGTGTTGCCCGGCCGCACGCTGACGACCCGACGGAACGGCTCGAATCCGTCCTGCCGCACTTCGACATCGTGCATGCCGGCCGGAAGCTCGAGGGAGAGCGGACCCGACCCGCCGGTCTGCCACTCCTGGCCATCGACGTACACGACCGCATCCTGGGGCTGCACGCGGACGAGCAGCGTGCCGAACTCGCCGCGCGCGCCTGCCTGCCGCCCGGATGTGCCGCTCGTGCGGTCGGGCATGCCCGGCCGCTGCATGGGGTTCGGCGGTTCCGCGCCGGGCTCCGGCCTGGCACCAGACGACTCGCCGGAGGACAACTTCTCCATGTCGTACTTGATGTTCACGGTCGCGCGCGGACGGAACAGCACGTTCTGCGTGATCGTGCGGTAGCCCTCGAGGTAGAGCGTGATCGCGTGTTCACCGGCGGGAATGTTCAACCGCTGCAGCGCGCCGTCGAAGTCGTCCACGGTACCGGCCAGGTAACCGTCGACGTAGACCTCGGCGTTCTTCGGCTTCACCTGGATCCGCGCGGAACTGGCGTTGGGGTCGTACCCGTAGCCGACGCCGCGATCCCACGGGCCGAAGCCGTACGGACCGTACCAGCCCCAGTAGGGCGACCACATCGTGCCCCAGAAGGGATCGAAGGGACCGTAGCCGTAGTAGTAGATCGGTGCCGCGACGACTGCGCCGCCGCGCGGCCCGACGACGGGGCCGCCTCCTCCGCGGGGCCCGCCTCCGCGCGGACCTCCGCGCCCCTGCGCGGCTGCGTCACTCGATGCCATGAGAAGCGCGCCCGCCGCCATTGCGGTGGCCACGCCGATCCGAAGTGTGTGTGAAATTCGTGTCACAGTTTTCCAGCTCCTGGTTGGGTGGACACAGGAGACAGGAGCAACCGAAGTGCCACGGCAGAGCCTGGCGAGGACGCCGGAATGCCGGGTGACGATCGCACGTCGCTGGCTGTCGCGCCCGCTCGGTGTCACCCCGCGGCAACGGCGCTGCTCGCCCGGAAGGACAGCGTGACCGTACGTGGACGCGCGGCCTCGCACCGCGCGTGCCACGGTTTTGTCACAGATGCGTGCGCGCCGATCGGCAGGTCACTGGTACATCGGCAGCCGATCGTTCAAGCGAATCCAGCCGCGTGCGATGCGGTAGATGAACCAGACCGTGACCGCCACCAGCGGCACCCACGCCACGATGATCCCGATGCCGAGGGTGATCAGGACGAAGCCGCCACAGAGCACCACCCACAGCAGGCCGAACCAGAAGGTACGAATCTGCCAGCGGAAGTGTGACTCGAGCCAGGTGCCCCTGACGTCGCCACGCTTCACATAGTTGAGGATCACCGCGATGATCGACGGCCAGCCGAAGAGGAACGCCCCGATGACGGTGGCAGCCCCGAGGATCCCGGTGAGCAGGCTGAAGGCGTGCAGCGCGTAGATGATCTGGGTCCAGCGCAACTGGGGGTCGTATACGTTCGGGACAGGGACGTCGGCCATATGTGCTCCACCCGGTTAGACGATGACAGGACCGGTGGTGTTGCTTGATCCGCCGGCTGACGCTCCGTAACATGGCCGTCTGATGCCCACGGCCCAGCCCTCCGCCGTCGCACCCCGCGTGCCGCTCCTCCTCTTCTACAGCTACTCGCACAAGGACGAGGCGCTGCGCGAGGAGCTGCAGACCTGCCTGATGTTCCTGGAACACAAGAAGGTCATCAGGTCGTGGACCGACCGCGCCATTCGCCCGGGTGAGCCGTGGGATCCGTCCATCCTGGAGCATCTCCGCACGTCGGACGTGATCCTGCTGCTGGTGAGCAACGACTTCATCGCGAGCCAGTACATCTTCGAGCACGAGCTGCAGGTGGCGATGGAGGCGCACGAGCGAGGCACGTCGGTCGTGGTGCCCATCATGCTGCGGCCGACTCCGCTCGAACCCGGCGACGCCGACACGTTCCCCTTCCTCAAGCTGCAGGGGCTGCCGAAGGACCTGAAGCCGGTCACCGAATGGCCCGACCGCGACAGCGCCTGGCGGAACGTGGGAATTGGCATCCGCAGGGTTGTCGACGACCTGCACGCGAGGCGTCAGGCCAAGCCGTCCGCGCACGGCCTCGCGCCCTCCGGCGCGCCGACAGCCACTCCAGGGGCGAAGGCGCCTGCCGTGGGTGCGGGCGGCGTGGCGGCACACACGCTGCACCTCGATGAGGTGCTGACGCCGGTCGGGCCGGCAGCCAGCGATGCCCCCATGGAGGCGGTGGTCGGCCAGTTCACCCGGCAGATCACCGAGGCGGCCGTCGCGAAGGGCGGGCCGGCACCGGACCCACAGAGCCTGCGGGATCAGGCGCTGCGCGCGATCGACATGCCCGAGTGGAAACGGGTGCTCTGGGTGGATGACCACCCGGAGGGCAACCGCGCCGAGATTGTCGCGCTGTCCCGTCTCCAGATCGAGGTGGTGACCGTCACCTCCACGGTCGACGCCCTCGCACGCCTGGCCGAGGCGACGGCAGACGAGGCGTTCGACCTGGTGATCTCGGACTGGCAGCGTTACGACGAGGGGCCGCTCGCCGGCCTCAGGCTGCTGAAGGCCATGCGCGACGGCGGCCACACCCAGCCGGTGATCTACTACCACGGGGCATTCGGCGATGCGGCGCGGGCGGCCGTGTCGACCGCCGCGCGGGTCGCGGGGGCGCACGGCGAGGCCGTACTGCCCGATGAGCTGATGCGCCTGGCGCTGGACGCGCTGGACGCCTGAGGTCAGGCCACCACCACCTCACGCTGCAGCGTCGTCGTCACCCGCGCCGACAGGACCAGGGGCTCGCTGCAGTGCGGGCACTCGACGGCGCGCGGCTGGGTGTCGCCGGCCTGGACCATGGCCGCCACGGCGGTGTTGACCGTGGTCGTGATGTCGTTCTCGCAGTTGGGGCAGCGGTTGTCCTGCATCGGTCATCTCCTCCTGCGGCCGTGAGTGGCCGCTGCCCTCATACGCGACACCGCGGGGCGAACCCCGCAACCGACGTCCCGCGTCAATGCACGGCGGTGGTCTGCGGACCGCGCACCTGTCCGGCCTGCGTGCGTGCGGCGGTCTTCAGGACGCCCTCGGCGGCCAGCACCCGGCGGAGCGTGGCGACGATGCGCTCGAGCTGACGGTAGAGCGGCTTGGCCGGCTGGTCGAGGATGACCGCGATCTCGCTGACCGCCAGGCGGCGGGCATAGCGGAGGTGCAGCAGGCGCCGGTCAGCCTGTGGCAGGGCGCGGCAGGCCCGGCGCAAGGCGCGCAGCAGGTCGCGGCTGGCGGCGGCCGACTCGTCGCGGGCCACCGGGTCGTCGAAGCCCACGGCTGCGAGCGGCTCCAGGTCGTCGGCAGCGACCACGCGCACTTTGCGGCGCGGCGGAAGTTGGGCGGCGATGGCGCGCAGCGTGCCCCCGTCGGGCACACCCGGCCGCCCCTCGAGCATGGCGACCGCTTCGGACACCGGGTGTCCATCGCGCCAGATCAGGCGATCGAGGTCGACCGCGGCCGTCCCGAGTCGCTTCGCGACCGACGAGGGGCGCCACTTCCCGAAGCGGGCGTTGCGCCAGTCGAGCAGCAGGCGACGGACCACCACCGTGAGGTAGGTCCGGAGCGAACTCTGGCCGGCGAACATGGCCAGCGGGGCGTAGTTCTTCTCCAGCAGGCGCAGGTGGACGTGCTGCGTGAAGTCATCGGCGTCTTCCTTCGGCAGCCCGGCGGTGCGGGCGACGACGGCGATGACGTCGCAGAGGATCGAGAAGTCGGACGGTGAGACTGAGTGTGGACCTGGCACGCGGTGTTCCCTCCTTGATTGGGAGGGAACGCCGGGTCCGGGAAAGTGTTACCGCCTCAGAATTGCGTCCCACAACTGCGTCGCGGGTCCTGGCACCGGAGGGCCGCTTCCGCTTGCCGCCTCACGAACACTTGATCGGACGGGCGGTCGGCGCTGCAGCGGCCCATCCGGCGCCACCCGCCGAACAGGTGCGAAACCGGTTCTACGAGTCCCCGGCGCGCGACTTCGATGCCTTGATCAGCCGCTTCATGATCGGTTCGAGGTCGACATGCACACCCACCGAGTGAATGAGCTCAGCCGGGAACCTGGGGGATGGCGCGACCACTTTCGAGTCAAGGTCTGTCCACCGCCGGAAGCGGCCAGGTTCAAAGCCGGTCGGAAACATCAGGGTGCTGTATCGGAAGGAGATGGTCTCCTTCCACCAGGACGGGGGCGGGACATCGGTTGTCGCGGTCGAAGAGGCCTTCTTCTTCCAGGGAATCAGGAATGGCTTGAAGTCCACGATGTAGGGTTCTATGTAAGGCTTTGAGAACGTCTGCAGTTGATTGGAACTGAAGATCGCCACGCCTCCACCGGTCCCCACAGTCAGAAACCTTGCTGCAACGGCATGGTAGCTAAGGCCGAGCGTGACCAGCCGGGTGCTGTCGATTCTGTACAGCGGCTGGGTGTTGTAACCCCAACCCACGTTGGCACTCAGATAGCCGCGGGTATTCCTCTCGGGGTCGTTGCTGCAGAGAGACACTGTGATACCGACGTTCACACTTTCGGTGTGTGGACCGGATACCTGTTCTGTGGCGGCTGCCATGAGTTGCTGGTCTGCCACATCCAGTGGAAGGTTCTGCTGCCCGACGCTTTCCGCCCTCCTCGTCATCGTTTCTGCAAGGTCGCGCTGCGCGATTGAGAGACGAACGAGGCCCAGGGCGTCACGACCGGCTCTCTGCACATCGACGGCGCGGTTCGCGGTGGACACTGCCGTATCGGCAAGTTCGGCGGCAGCCACTGCCAGCCGCCCGCCGGAGGAGAGGGGCTGGGCAGCGATCGGCCTGAGCCTGTTCAGGAGTGCCTCTACGCTTCGGCCGATCTCAATCCGGTGAATGATGACTACCTGTTCCTGCACCTTCGTGTCAGAGAGGCACCAGATCCGCCAGTTGAAGGTGACCCCCTTGAAGCTGGGTCCACTCAGGTCATCCAGCCAGTCCCAGAAGAACGCTTCGGCCCGCGTCGGCCAGAGGCAGAAGCTGAAGACAACCAACAGAATCGAGACGACTGAACGGCGCATCGTAGCTCCAGGGCTAGGCGTCAACGTTGACCCGCCGGTCGCGCCTGCGGCGCGAAGGTGGCGAAGAGACTTTCACGAACATTCGAGGGCACCAGCCTCGGGTCCTGCGACGAGACCACCAGCTGACGTGGATGCGATGCTGGGCAGAAGAGCAACAGGTCCTGCCGCCGCTCTCCAAGCACGTGGCAGCGTTCGGTGCCGAACGACACCATGCGGAACTCGTCGTTGTCGTGCACGAGGCGGTAGGGGACCTGCATCGAGACGAACACAAGGGCCAGCAGGACGCCCTGCGTGGCCGGCAGCCACGCCGGCAGCCGCATGTGGCGGGACGCAGCAAATCGCACAAGGCCGTCCCAGCCGGTCACATTGGCGGCCATCAACAGCGAGAGCGCCATCCGAAAGTACGTGCGGTACTGCACCTGCGCATCCGACAGGACGACGAGCCTGTCCGCAGGGACCGCCGCGAGGTCGCTGGTCACCACCGTCAGCAGCGGCGACCAGTAGATCCAGGCGCCAACCAGGCCGGCCGTCGTCGCCAGCACGAGCCAGCAGGAGCTGAGCACCGGGTCTTCCAGCTTCAGCACGGAAGACCCGGCCCGCCAGGAGCGCGACAGCGCCGCATCCGCACGCCGTGCCGCCGGCCACACTCCAGTGGCCAGCTCCCTCAACGCCGCAATCACGCCGATGGCACCCACGCCCAGGAGGCTGAGCACCAGCGGCAGCACCAGCGACCGCCTGCCGAGCACGAACCAGTCGACGAACGACTCGGTGGCATAGGCCTGGCGGCCGAGGCTCGCGTTGAACACGCCGGAGCTGATCGCCCCGCCAACGGTCATGAAGGCCGCCACGCCCATCATGGCCGCCGCCGCACGCACGGCCACGCCGCGCCAGTTCCACGGCGTGCTGCGGGCATCGAGCAGCGCCTGCAGCAGCGCACCAGACGTGGCAAAGCGCTCGGCAGGATCGACGGCAACGGCCCGCTCCACCACCTTCACGAACGGCAGCGGCAGGTCGGGACGCACCGCCAGCAGGCGCACCTGTTCGCCGCGCGCCTGCGCGAGGCGGAGGTCGTCGATGGTCTTCCCCTCGAAGGGGTACCGGCGGGTCACGAGGTGGAACAGCAGCACTCCCACGCCGTACACGTCGGTGGCCATCGTGGCTGGCGCTCCCCGCATCACCTCGGGTGGCATGTACAGCGGCGTGCCGAGCCGATCGACATCATCGGCCCCCTCGTGCTGCGACACACCGGCGCCGAAATCCATCAGCACCAGCCGGCCGTCGTGCTCGCGCATGATGTTCCGCGCCTTCACGTCACGGTGTACCAGCCTCGCGTCATGCACCGCCGCCAGCGCACGACACACGTCCTCGACGATGACCGTCGCCTCGCGATGGTTCAGGCGCCCGCCGGTCGCGATGATGTCGTCGAGCGTCTGCCCTCGCAGGTACTCCATCACGAGGCCGACCCGCCCCTCGTGCTCCGCCACGTTCAGCACACGGACGACGTGCGGGTGCGTCACCTGCGCGAGGGCACGCCCCTCGCGCACAAGCTGCCCGGCCAGCCGTTCCTCGCTGTAGCGCCGGTGCAGAATCTTGATCGCCACCGGCATCTCGAGCACGGGATCCCACGCGCGGTACACGCTCCCGAACCCGCCCCGCCCCACCTTGGCTTCCAGTGTGTACCGGCCCCAGCTCGTCAGCGTGTCATCGTCGGGTTCCGGTGCGACCGCCGGCACCGCAGGCCGGGACGTCGTCGCCGAGTCCGCCAGCTCTCCCTGCTGCAGGGCGGCGTTCGCCGCGCCAACTTCGTCGAGCAGGCGCAGCAGGGCGAGCGCCTCGAGATCGTCGGGCGACGCCGAGTCGGACTCGAGCAGGTCGGGGAGCACCGCGTCCCAGTCGACCGGCTGACGGTCGGCCACCCGCGCGAACAGCTGTTCGACAGGGTCCTGGTCAGGCACGGCGCACCTGCTCGGTGAGGCGCTTCAGCGCGCGGTGCACCGCCACGCGCGCGGCGACCTCCGTGGGCTTGCCGAGGAACCGCGCCAGTTCCTCGTAGCTGTAGACAAGTTCGAAGCGGCCCACGATCGCCTCGCGATGGTGCGGTTCGAGCCGCGCAAGCGCCTCCTCGTACTGCTGGAGCCGCTCGGCACCAATCAGCAGTTCCACCGGAGAGAGCTGATCGGCCGGCAGCGATTCGGCCAGCGTGGTGGCGATCGGCCGCCGGTCGGCCTGGCGCCACTGGGTGGCGAGTTCGTTCATGACCGCCTGCCGCAGGTAATAGCCCAGGGCCGCCGAGCGATCGATCTCGAGCCGCGCCAGCTGGCGCACCGCCCTGGCCGCCACCGTCTGCACGATATCTCCGGTGTCGAGCATGCTGCGCGAGGCCCGGGGCAGGCGCCCATGCGCCCAGCGGCGGAGCCGGGGCAGGATCCGGGCGAGCAGGTCTTCGAGCGCCCGCTCGTCACCGCTGCGGACACGGTCGAGGAGGCGCACGGTCTCCTCCGGCGCAGGGGGGAGACCCTCGTTGCCGTTCGACGGACGGGTATGGTCGAGCACGGTGATGGTAGGCCGAGCATCATACTCCGCGTGTCCCCCCTTCGCACGAGGCGGTCCTCCACGAACGAGGGACGGACGTCCGCGCTGGATTTCCGGCGACAGCCCAGCTCATCCTTCACGGCCCCGGCACGTAGGACAGACTCCGGTGTTCCCGTCAGGGAGATCACTTATCATCGAGCGGTCCCATGCGCGGTTGGCGTCCACGATGACTCCCGAGGCCGAGGCGTCGAGGCGGCAGTTCGCGGATGCCTTGCAGAGACGGGTCGACCGGCAGGCGCTCCTGCTGACGGCAACCCGCGCCATGGTGCTCGCACAGCAGGACGAAGCCTCACTCGCGCGCGTCGTGTTCGACACGGTGGCCCCGCACCTGGGCGCGGACGTCTGCTTCAACTATCGCTTCGTCGAGGGCCAGCACCACCTCGCGCTCGCCGCCGGCTTCGGCATCCCCGACGAGCTCCGCGCTGGTTCGCAGGTCCTCGAACTTGGCGAGGCCTTCTGCGGCACGGTGGCGAAGACGACGATGCCGCTGGTGGCCGACGCCACCCGCATCGCCCTGGACGAGAAGGGCGCATTCGTCCGGCAGATGGGCGTGCGCGCCTACGCGTGCCACCCCCTGCTCGCCCGCAGCGGCCGCCTGCTCGGCACCTTCTCGCTCGCCAGCCGTACGCGCGACACGTTCGACAACACCGACGTCGAGTTCCTCCAGACGCTGTGCCACTTCCTCTCGCTGGCCTGGGAGCGCATCCGGGCGGACGAGGAGCGCCGTCGCAGCGACGAGCGGTTCCGCCTGCTGGTCGAGGGGGTGCGCGATTACGCCATCATCATGCTCGACCCTCGCGGTCACGTCGTCACCTGGAACAGCGGCGCCGGGGCACTCACCGGCTACATGGCCGACGAGATCGTCGGGCGCCACGTGTCGGTCCTCTACCCGCCGGAGTCGGTCTTGGCGGCGCACCCGCAGCGCGAGCTGGCACTCGCGGCCGAGCAGGGCCACCACGAGGAGGAAGGCTGGCGCATGCGCAAGGACGGCCGCCGCTTCTGGGCGAACGTCACCACGACCGCCCTGCGGGAACCGGGGGGCCCCGTGACCGGCTTCGCGAAGGTGACGCGCGACCTGACGGAGCGCAAGCACGCGGCCGACGCCATCCTCGCCCAGGAGACGTTCCTGCACACGATCGTCAACGTCGTGGTGGACGGCATCATCACCATCGACCAGGACGGCACGATCACGACGGTCAACGCGGCAACGGAGCGTATCTTCGGCTGGGACGAGTCCGAACTGGTGGGGCGGAACGTCAAGGTGCTGATGCCCGATCCATACCGGCACGAGCACGACGGCTACATCGAGCGCTACCAGCGGACGGGCGAGGCGCGGATCATCGGCATCGGCCGCGAGGTGGCCGGCCTCCGGAAGGACGGCAGCACGTTCCCCCTCGAGCTGTCGGTCGGCGAGTTCCACATCGAAGGTCGCCGCTTCTTCGCCGGTGTGGTCCGCGACATCACCGAACGCAAGCACGCCGAGGAGCGCCTGCGCCGCAGCGAGGCGCAGTTCCGCGAGATGGCCAACAACGTCCCGATTGCCATCTGGATGAGCGATACCGACGGGCGGCTCACCTTCCTCAACGATCAGTGGCACGCCATGACCGGGCAGCCGCCGCTACAGGGCCTTGGCGCAGGGTGGCTCGAGGTGGTGCACCCCGACGACCGGGGGCGCGCCGGGGCCACCATCGCCGCAGGTACCAGGGATCGCACCGCCTTCCACACCGAACTGAGGCTGCGCTCGCCGGTGGGCGGGGATCGCCACGTGCTGCAGTACGCAAGGCCGCGGCTGTCGGTCGACGGCACCTACCTGGGGTTCATCGGCTGCGTGCTGGACATCACCGAGCAGCGCTCGGTCGAGGAACAGCTGCGGCAGGCGCAGAAGATGGACGCCTTCGGGCAGCTCGCTGGCGGCGTCGCGCACGACTTCAACAACCTGCTCACCGTCATCTCCGGCTTCAGTGAACTGGCGCTCACGGCGCTGCCGCCCGACGATCCGAACCGCGAGCTGATCACCGCGATCAGCGATGCCGGCACCAGGGCCGCCGCGCTCACGCGACAGCTGCTGGCCTTCAGCCGCAAGACCGTGCTGACTCCCGAGGTGCTCGACGTCAATGCCGTGGTCCACGAAACGGAGAAGATGCTCCGGCGCCTCATCGGCGAGGACATCGTCCTCACCACGGTGCTCGCTCCGGACGCCCGAGCCATCATGGTGGACCGCGGTCACCTCGGCCAGGTGCTGATGAACCTGGCGGTCAACGCCAGGGATGCCATGCCGCGGGGCGGCAGGCTCACCATCGAGACCGCCAACGTCACCCGGACCGACGAGGAGTGGTCCGACGCCGACATGCGCGCGGGCGACTACGTGGTGGTGGCCGTCACCGATACAGGCGTGGGCATGCCCCCGGAGGTGAAGGCGCGCATCTTCGAGCCCTTCTTCACGACGAAGGGTCCCGGCCGTGGCACCGGGCTCGGCCTCGCGGTGGTGCACGGCATCATCAAGCAGAGTGGTGGCGCCCTCGGCGTCTACTCCGAGCCAGGCGTGGGCACCTGCTTCAAGCTGTATTTCCCAGCGGCCAGTCCGTCCACGACGAGGAAGGTGGGCGAACCGGTCGGCCAGGCGCCGCGCGGGCACGAAACCGTGCTGCTCGCCGAAGACGAGGAGGCGGTCCGCGCGCTTGCCACGGTGGCCCTGCAGCGCCACGGCTACACGGTGCTCTCTGCATCCGGGGGCACCGAGGCGCTACACCTTGCCGAGACACATGGCGCGCCCATCGCCCTGCTGATCACCGACGTCGTCATGCCCCACATGGACGGCCGTGAACTCGCCGGCGCACTGCAGGCGGCGTACCCCAACATGAAGGTGCTCTTCCTCTCCGGCTATACCGACGATGCGGTGGTGCGGCACGGAATCCTGCACCAGCACGTCGCCTACCTGCAGAAGCCCTACTCGCTCGTGGCCCTCGCGCGGAAGGTGCGCGAGGTGCTCGACACGCACTAACCGTCACCCCCGAGCTCCTCTTCGCCTGATGCGGGCCTCCACGTGAGGGCGCTGCGGGGTTCGGACGCCGATGGCGCGTTACCCGACAGCACCCGCACCACGCGGATTCGATGCGAGAGGAGACTGCGATGTTCCTGCGACTGTTCACGGCCGCGGCCGTCCTGCTGACCGCCGCGCCGTCCTGCTGACCGCCGCGGCGGCCGGCGCCCAGACCCCGCTGCCCGTTCCCACCGTCGGCTATTCGGCTGACCGCGTGATGGAGAGCGAGGCCGGCACCTTCACCGGACGTGTCCATGCGATGCCCGATCGCGATCGATCGGAGATCACCCTGGGCGGCGCGTCCACCGTCGTCATCCTGCGGCGAGACACGCGCACCGGCTGGATGCTGATGCCGTCGCAGCGGTTGTACCAGGAGATGGCGTTCGACGAGGCCCGCAAGCAGTCGGGCAGCGCCCCCGCCGACGTGACGATCGAGGCGGTCGGTCCCGAGACGGTGGAAGGCATCGAGACGACGAAATACAGGCTCGTGATGAAGGACCGCAGTGCGGGCGGGTTCATGTGGTTCACCGACACGGGCATCCCGGTCCGCATGGACATGCTGGCGCGGAACGGCGGCAAGACCGAGCGCATGACCATCACGCTGAAGAACCTGCAGGTGGGTCCGCAGGACGCGTCGCTCTTCGAAGTGCCCCAGGGCTACGGCAAGATGGGCGGCTTCCCGGGCATGAAAGGGCTGGGCGGCTTCACGGGGTTCGGGCGGAAGCGCTCGACCGGCAACTGATTCGCGGCACGGAGCACGTCATGTTCACGCACAAGATCCTGGCGGCGACCGCCCTGTTCGCGGCGATCGCCACACCGGCCCTGGCCGACTGTCCGGTGACGGCGACGGAAGCGCAGGAGATCCTCCGCGCGTTCCCGGCCGCTGAAGCGGCCGAACGGTCGAATCGTCTCACGGATGCACTCGACCTCTACGTCAAGGCCCAGGGGTTCCTGTGCGACGGCAACCCCAACGCCGCACAGGCCGCACGTCGTGCTGCCGCACTCTCACTGCCGTTCGCGAAGGCCGCCGAGCAGCGTGGCACCTTCGACGAAGCCTTCAGGCGGTACGAACAGGGCGGCCACTACGGGCTGGCCGACCGCGCGTTGCTGTCGCACCTCCGCCGGCATCCGGACGACGTGTCGCTGGTGGGCCGTCACATCTCTCACTTCGCGCAGCGGTCGCTCGCGTCGTTCGCGGAGAACCACCGCGACCAGCTTGCGGCCGCCGGCGCATACCTATCCGACGCCACCCTGCGGTCCGAGCTCGAGGCGATGCCGACCCGTGGCATCGAGCGCGCCATGACCCGCGAGGCGGCGGCGTTCGACGAGCGGTACCTGGCGGAACGGGTCCGCCTGGTGCAGGCTCGTCCCGAGCCGGATGCCGACAACATGGCGGCGATGCAGTCGGCCATCGCGGCCGAGGAGGCCTTCCGGAAGAAGTGGCCCGGGGACCTCGTGAAACAGGCGCAGGAACAGCTGCTGCTCGCGAGGCAGTGGGCGGCCATCGTGCCCGACGGCGAAGCGCTCCGCACGCGGACGGACGAGGCCACGCGCGCACGCGCGGAGAGCCGCGCGTCGATCCTCATCGAGAAGTACGCAGGGGCGCCGGAGATGCTGGAGGCCGCGGCGGACTACTACCGCAGCCTCGAGCACCTGACTCCGGCGGAGTCGCGCGTGACGCGGGTCCGCTCGCGTGCGGCCACTCTGGGCGATCGTGCGCGTGCCGAGGGGCGGTTCACGCTGGCCATCGACTATTACGACGTGGCCGGCCTCAGCGAGAAGGCGGAGTTGGTCAGGGCGCAGCGGCAGGAGGCGGTCATGCAACGGGCCAGGCCAGCGATTGATGAGGCCCGGCGCGCGGCAGAGGCCATCGCCGCGCAGTTCGGCGACCCGGCGGTCGTCGACGCGATGAAGAAGGAGGCCGAGGCGGCACGCGCCGCGGCGGAGGCAGCGAAGGCTGCGCCTGCCTCACGCACGAAGGGCACCGCCGACCTCGAGCGGGAACTCGGGCTGCGCTGAGCCGCACGTGGACGTCCGCCTCACGCGGACACGACTCAGGGGCGGCCGAGCCAGGCCGCCCCTCGCACCCCACTGGAGTCGCCGTGCCTGGGCGGCACCAGCCGTGTATCCACCCGGTCCGAGAACACCCACCGTCCCCAGATCCGCGGCACCTCGTCGTACAGGCGGGCGATGTTCGACATGCCACCGCCGAGCACGATGACGTGGGGATCGAGGATGTTGATGACCGACGCCAGCGCGCGGGCCATCCGGTGAGCGTATCGCGAGAGGGTCGCCCCGGCGGTCGGGTCGCCGTGGCCGGCCAGCGAGACGATCGCGGCCGCTGACATCGGCTCGCCGCCGCCCGCCACGTGGTCGGCCTCGAAACCCGGACCCGAGAGCAACGTCTCGATGCAGCCGGTCCGTCCGCAGTAGCACGCGGGTCCCGGCCATTCGGCCGGTTCGGGCCACGGCATCGGGTTGTGCCCCCACTCACCCGCAATCGCGTTCACGCCCTGCAGCAGCCGACCATCGTGGACGATGCCCGCGCCCGTGCCTGTGCCGACGATCACGCCGAACACGACAGGTGCACCGGCTGCGGCCCCGTCGATCGCTTCCGAGAGTGCGAAGCAGTCGGCGTCGTTTGCACCATGCACCACGCGGCCGAGACGGGCCGACACATCCTGCAGGAACGGCCGCCCGTTCAGCCAGGTGGAGTTCGCGTTCTTCATGAGGCCTGTGGCGCGCGACGTGGCACCCGGGTGGCCGATGCCGATGCTGTCCGCCGGTCCGCAGGCCGACTCGCATGCGTGGACCAACCCGCGAATGGCCTGCAGCGTGCCGTCGTAGTCGCCGCGCGGCGTCGCCATCCGCTGACGCTGGAGTTCCACGCCTGCGTGGTCCAGGGCAATGGCTTCGATCTTGGTGCCCCCGAGGTCGATGCCGATGCGCATGCTTGGGGATTATAGGAGGCCGGGAGGGCGGGAGGGGGAATCTGGAACCTGGCAACCAGAAGTCTGGGCCGGTCAGCCGAAGCCGAACCGGCCCAACTTACGAATTGCCAATCGCCGATCTAGAACCCGCAATCAGCAATCTGCAATCTGCAATTCACTGCGTCCGTGCGGGCCAGAGGACGCCCTGCTCCTGTTTGGTCACCGGGCCGACGCCCTTGTAGATGAACCGCTGCACGCGGGCGCCCGTGTAGGTTTCCGCGGTGTAGAGGTTCCCCTTCGAGTCGGTGGCCAGGTTGTGCACGCCGAAGAACTGCCCGGGCTGGCGCCCGCCGTCGCCGAACGAGGTGAGCACTTCGAGGGTGCTGCGCAGCAGGATGTTCACTTTCTCGTCCACGCCGTTCGCCTGGTAGATGTAGGTCTGCTCGGGATCGCGCGAGAAGGTCATGTCCCATACCGCGCCGGAGCGATAGGTCTTCGGGTCGATGCGCTGTTCCTTCACGAAGGTGCCGTCCTTCCTGAAGACCTGGATGCGGTCGTTGACGCGGTCGCACACATACACCAGGCCGTCCTTCGAGACGATGACGCAGTGCACGGTGTTGAACTGCTTCGAGGGCTCGGCCGACGGGTTGTACGCCGGCATCGGTGCATCGTCCGGCTTGTTGCCGTAGGCGCCCCAGTGCCGCTTGTAGGCGCCGGTGGCGGCGTCGAACACGATGACCCGACGGTTGCCGTAGCCGTCGGACACGTAGACCTCGTTCGCGTCGACATCCTCGAAAATCTTCGTGGGCTTCCAGAAGTTCTGGGTGTCGTTGCTGCCGTTGTGCACGCCGTGCTTGCCGATCTGCAGGATGAACTTGCCGGCGCCGTCGAACTTCAGCACCTGCGTGTCCTTGTCCCCGTTCCCGGCAATCCAGACATTGCCCTTGCTGTCGGCCGTGATGCCATGGTTGCTGTCGGGCCAGTCGTAGCCGTCGCCCTTCCCACCCCACGACTTCACCAGGTTGCCGGCCGCGTCGTACACGAGGACCGGCGGCGCCACCTTGCAGCACTGGCCGATCATGTCGTTGCCACCCTGTGGACCACCGGTGGTCGGCATCGCCTCGTCATCCACGGCCTTCGAGGCCGGGATGTCGGCCGCCTTGAAGTTGTCCTCCACCGCCCCCTGGCGATGAATGGTCCAGACATTGTCCTGTGCGTCCACCGACAGCCCGATCGTGCTGCCGGTCACCCAGTGGTTCGGCAGCGGCCTGGGCCAGTAGGGATCCACCTCGAACATCGGCGCCACCTTCGTGCCGGGTGGCACGTCGGCTGTCGTCGCCGCCGCGTCTCCGGCGGCACTGGCCGGGCTGGCGGCGGGCGGGCTCCCGCACGCCGTCGTGAACACGAGGCCGACCACGGCGATCGCCGCCACACCACACCTTGCCACGCTCACTCTCATCGAACTCTCCTCAGCAGCGGATGACCGGGGCGTCTGCATGACGCACTCAGGGCGCCGATTATGCGCGCCCAGGGAACGGCATCACATTCCTGATTCCAGTTAGGTGCGACGCAGCTGAGCCTGCGCGGCCAGCCTGGAGGGAAACGGATCAGGCGGGCTTCAGGCGGGCGTCGCCGAAGAGCGAACGCAGGGTCTTCAGGGCGCCGCGCATGCGCATCACCTTCGTCGTCATGCGCGCGAGTTCGCCGTCGGGCAGGTCGACACCAGTCTCGTCCAGCACCGCCGCCCGCAGCGACGGCTCGTATACGGCGAGCGCGGGCGCGAGGCGCAGGTTGGCGACCATGTCGAGGAGCAGCGGCCGCAGGTCGAAGAGGTCGGACGAGAGCAGTGCGGACAACCGTCGTTCGACGAACAGCGGCACGCCCGCGGCACCGTACGCCATGCGGATCCGTCCGCGATCGTCCCGCAGCAGCGGCTGGGTCACGTCGAGCATCACGGGATCGAGGTCGTGCGGCGACGGGAGCGCCCAGTTCGCCAGGTGGGGATCGAGACCGCACCCGGCCGCGAGCGCCGCCTGGGCACAGCCGACGATCCGGCGAAAGACCGCACGCCGCGCCCCGTCGCTCAGGTGCGGCAGGCGCGCTGTCAGGAGGCTCTCGGACGGCAGCGCGGGCTGCACCACCCAGGCGGTCCTCCGGCTGCCGCGGCAGACCATCCAGGTGTCGAGGCACAGGATGCCCGCCCGGCGCAGCCTGGTCACGTACTCCTCGAGGAGCGCGGCATACTCGTCGAAGCGCCACTCCGGCGCGAAGCCGGGCAGTGGCTTCATGACGTACGGCTCGCGTCGGGTGCCGCTCGCGATCTCGACCACCGAGACGTCGGCGTTCAGGCCCGGAATCACGCGAACGACCCTCACGGCGTCACGCTCCCCATCACCGGGCGACCAGCGCATCACGTCCGGCAGCCGAGGGTCCATGGTGGCGCAGAGCCCGCTGGTGAATCCGGCGGCAGGCGGTGCTGCGTCGGGAGCCAGCAGGCGCGGCGCTGGGGCGCGCCGATCATCAGGGGTCGGTCGCGCGCGCCGGCCGATCGTGTCCTGCGCCGCAATGGCCTGCGCCAGCTCCCATGCGTCGCGCACTCCCTCCTCGAAACGCGCCAGCGCCCACTCCACCTCGCCGTCCGTGATGGTGAGGGGTGGCAGCACCTGCACGAAGTCGGGCGACAACCCGCTGAACATCACCAGCAGGCCGCGGTCGAAGCAGGCCTTGGTGACGAGCGGCCCGAGTTGCGGACTCGCAAGGCCGACGGAAATGAACAGCCCCAGCTGGTGCACCCGCGTCACCACGGGCACGCGCTGTCGCACGGCATCGAGACCGCGCGCGAAACGGTCGGCCAGCGCGGCAACCCTGGGCAGGAAATCCGGTGCCTCGACCAGATCGAGGATCCGCTCCGTGACGCGGCATCCCAGCTCCGACCCTCCGCCGGTGGACTGGTGGACGAACGGATCGACCTCGAGGGCGTTGGCGATGCGCGGGTCGTAGCCGCAGGCCGCCATGGGATACACGCCGCCCGACATGCCCTTGCCGAGAATGACGAGGTCTGGCACCACGTCGAAGTGCTCGAAACCCCAGAGCCGACCCGTGCGGCCCCATCCGGTCTGCACTTCGTCCAGGGCCAGCAACGTCCCGCTCGCGCGGCAGAGTGCGGACAGCTCGCGGTAGAACCCCACGGGCGGCAGGTGCATCCCGCTGCTCGCCTGGACGGTCTCGGCGAGCACCAGCGCCACGTCTTCCTGCTGGAGTTCACGGGCCACCGCGTCGAGATCCCAGCGCTCGACCGTCGAGAACTCCGGCGCACGCGGTCCGGCCCAGGCGAAGAACCGCGGATCGCCCGCCTGGGCGCCGGTGCCGGCCGTGCCGTGGAAGCTGCCCTCGAACGACAGGATGCGACGCCTGCCGGTGTGCGCGCGCGAGAGTCTGATGGCGAAGTCGGTCATCTCGGTGGCCGACGGCCCGAAGGCCACGCGCGACAGCGAGGCCGGCATCGTGCCGGCCAGCCGCCGCGCCAGCCTGCCCCGCCGCTCGCTGATCAGGTGGTGATTGCCGATGTCCACCTGCCCGGCCGCCTCGGTCATGGCGGCCATGATGTCCTCTGGTCGATGGCCGAAGTTGAACACACCTCCGTTGCAGTGCAGGTTCAGCAGCACGCGGCTGTCATCGATGTCCGCGAGGAACGACCCATCGCGACGTCCCATGACAAACGGCACTCCCACCTGCTCGAAGAAGGCCACGCGGCCAGGGCTGATGAACTGGCGTGTATCGTCGAGGGCCGCACGTTTCCGGGCCGACCACCGGGGCGGCGTTACCGTCTCGTACACCGCGGTGAAGTCGGCCCGCGGGCCCTGACGGCCCGCTGCGGTGTCCTCGTACACCTGGGTCACGACCTGCGCCCACGCCCGCGCCGCCGGGTCCATTTCGACCGCCGTCACGGCATGACGCAGTTCTGTCACCAGCAGATCGACGGGAACAATCGGCTCCGCATAGAGCGACCGGCGCCAGCGCACACGGTCGGCCATCACGCCGACCCCCACGGGGTCGCGCAGCACCGGGATCGCGGCCAGCACCTCCGCCAGCAACGCCACGCTGGGCGGGTGGAGTCGGGCGACGCTCGCGGCAACGGTCGACAGCACCAGCTGAAAGCCGACGCCCACCAGTCGCGAGGGCACGCCGGTACTCGACACGACCGCGCGCTCGGCCAGTTCACCCGCCAGGGTGGCCGCATCAGGGTGACCCTCGCGAGTGCCATGCCGGAAGAGACACCGGTCGAGCGGACCCGCCGCACACCCCTCCAACAGTCCCATCAGCGCCCGCGGAAGGCGCGCATCGATGCCGAGGTCTGGACTGGCCGCCGCCACGCGTCCCCACTCGCGGCTGAGGCCCTCGGTGGTGAGCCACCCGCCGACGGGTGCGCCGGCGGAGATCGTGTGGAAGGCGTCGACCGGGTGTGCCAGCAGCGGATCGCCCTGCGCCGACTCGAACCATGCCCCCGGTGGCAGGCCGTTCCGGGTGCACCAGCCCACGGCCCACGCGTGAAGCGCCGTCAGCGACGCATAGAGGAGCGGCGACATCAGCGTCAGGTGCGCGGCCGCACGGGGCGACCCGGCACACAGGCAGGTGCCCAGGTGCGCCAGCAGGTCGGCCTCGACCGATCCGGGCGCCGCGTCGGTCAGCAGCGGAGCCTGCCCGCTCCGCAGGACCGCGGGCGTGGCCACGAAGCCGACGACCGTGGGGAGCGCGCCTGCCGACTCCAGGACCTGCACCAGCGCGTCGAGCGCCGATGGCACATCGTACAGCGCGATGAAGACCCGCCGACCGGCAAGCGCGGACAGCGTGGCACTGGCCGCGATCAGGTCGCGCGCAGCAGACGCACTCTCCACCGTGATGAAGATCGGAGCATCAGGTGCAGCCGCGAGCGCCCTTCCCAGATCGGGCGCCTCACGCGAGCCTGGCACCTCACGCATCACGGCGGCGCTGGCCGCCCTGCGCCGGCTGACCAGCCACGGCACGCCCCCCAGCGATGCGAGGCGAAACGCCAGGGCCCGCCCCATGGCCCCGCAACCAACGACGATGAACTGGGAGGACGCGAGCGACATGGGGGTTGGGTTCCTGGCGGGCCTGCCGCCGAGGGCACGCCCGCCAGGATCAGTAGCGGAAGAACAGGACGAAACGGATCACCGCAATGGCGATCAGTTGCCGCCACGCAGGAACACGTAGCCCTGTTCCTGCAGCGCGATGATCGTCGTGAGTGCCCACAGATCCAGCTGGACCTCCGGGGTGATGTCCTTCGGATCGATCTTGCGCCCCAGCACCGCCTGGCCGCACACCCTGAAATCGACGCCCGCCTTCCTGAGCGCCTGGATCATCGGCAGGTTCGGGTTGTCCTGGCCTCCGTGCTTCGCCTTGTACGCCTCGTTCGTCATGACGTAGTCGGTGGCCCCCTGGTGGAACACCACCGCGATCTTCCGGTTGGCCGGCGGCACACCGGTCTTCGCCAGCGTGTTCAGGTAACGTGCGGCAGTCTGCAGCATCGGGTGCACGGCGGCACCGGACGGGTTGGCAGACGCCATGTCGAAGGCCACCTTGTGCACGGTGGTGGTGCTCGGCATCTCCTTCGCACCAGGCACGTCACGCGCCGCCTCGACGCCGGGAACCGGCAGTGCCTGCGCCTGGGCGGGGATCGCACCGGCGAACCCGATCAGGCAGACACCCAGGACCATCATCATCTGTCTCATCACTCGCTCCCTGTCTTCCCGGAACCTAGCCCACGTACAGCAGCGCGAATCCGCGCTCCTGCGCATGCGTGACCCCGATGACCCCGGCCGGCACCACCCGCCCGTTCGGCAGCACGTTGGCCGCCATCTCCCGCATCACGGCATCGGCGTCGCCACCCTGTCCCGCAATCCGGCCCGCCAGGCCGCGGCTCGCCGTACCGCAGACCATGAAATGCACTCCGCGCTTCGCGAGGTCGGCCAGCTGCTGCCGTGCACCGGTGTTGTAGGGATTGGCCGCAGGGGGCGGCGTCGCCTTCGCATCAATCGACTTCCCGTACTTCGACCAGATGGCATCGGTGTAGCCGAACGGCGTCGCCCCATGCCGGAGGCACACAATCAGCGCGAGCTCCGACTCCTCGACGCTGTAACCGGTCTTGTGCCCCGTGAACAGGTTGCCGACGAAGCGGATGGCATCGGGCATCCCCTCGGGCGAAGTCACGTCGAGGACAACGCGGTGCCTGCCCGGCAGGGCCGACATCCAGGCATCCTCCTGGTGCAGTGTGGGTGCGAAGGGCGCGGCGCCCTGCGCTTCGGCCGCTCGCACGCCCATCGCGCCGGCAGCGGCAACGGCCCCGAGGCCGGCCAGCATGGCGCGGCGGGTCCTCCGTTCTCTCGACATTCATTCCTCCGTAGCTGCCCGGTACGGCGCGCAGGGCCACCCGGCAATGCCAGAGGTTACCGATATCGGAGCGGGAAGGTCCAGCCCCGACCCGCTGCGGTATCCACGGGGTTGTGCGAGACTGGTTCCACCGGTCCGCGAGCTGCGGGCTCGTGGACCCATGCCGCAGGACGACAGCATCGACATCGACGTGAAGGGGCCCCCCTTCGATCGGTTCAAGGCGATCCGGCCGCTCGCCACCAATCGGAGCGGACGCGAGGCGACCGCACACACCCGGCACCGCCTCTACGTTGCGCGCGAGAAAGCCACGGCAGCGCAGGTGCTCATCAAGCTCACCACGCGCCCAGGTCGGATCTACGAGCAGAACCTGTCGAACGAACTCGACAGCCTGACACGGATCAACCGCGAGCTCACCGAGTCTCGCTACTTCCCGCTGGTGCGCGACCACGGTCACCTGCGCGACGGACGCATGTACCTGATCACGTCGCTCTTCGACGAGTTCCCTCTGGCCACGACAGTCGACGACGAACGCGTACCCTCGCGTCTGGTGGGACACCTGCGCACCACGATCGAGGTGGCACGCGCGCTTGCCGAACTGCATCGGCTGCCGGTCTACCACGTCGACCTCAATCCGATGAACATCCTGTACCGGAGCGAGCACGGCCAGCCAATCATTCGCATCGTCGACTTCGAGTCGTCGTACGAGCCGGCGCGGCACGGGGCGGGCCTGTTCTACGATCCGCCGACCACACCGAACTTCTCGGCGCCAGAGGTAACCCGGCAGCCGCCGGACGCGCGCGCCGACGTCTACTCGCTCGGAGCGGTGTTCTACACGCTGCTGGCCGGGTACGGGTGGACCTGGTCGGGCGAGGCGGACGCCTGCGTCCGGGGCGACCACCAGCTCGAACCGGAACTCAAGGCGGTGCTGCAGCCGGCCGTGGCCACCGATCCGGGTGCCCGCTATGGCACCGTCGCGCAGTTCAGTGATGCGCTCGGCGCCTACCTGGAGCGGATCTGGCCCGGTCGCCGCTGGTAGCCGGCACCACCTAAACCTCCGGGGATGGACTGCCGAATACGTCGTGGTCCGGGTGGTGCACCTGCCGTCCCCCCGCCACCTCGAGGAGCTGCCGATGCCGTCCGTGAAGACCTCGCTCATCCTTGCCGTCCCTGCCGTGTGCCTCGCCACGGTCGTCGTCATGCAGTCGCCCGTCGCAGCGGGAGCCGGCCGCTACAAGCTGGATGGGAACAAGCACTGCTACTGGGACCCGAACGACAGCGGACCTGACCAGTGCCGGCCCGCGGGCGAGAAGCCGAAGGGCCGCTACAAGCTGGACGGAAACAGGAACTGCTACTGGGACGCGAACGACAACGGCCCGAACCAGTGCGAGCCGCCCCGTCGATAGCGCGCTCCTGCCCTCCACATCGACGCCCGTGTCCGCCCGACGGCGGAGGCTACGTCCTGACGTCCACATTCGCCTGAGGCGGACCCTACACCTGACTGCGGGGTTCTCCCGCCGCTGGCGCGTTGGACATCAGGCGCGGCATCTCGCGCCCAGGTGTTGATGTGGAGGGTGTATGAAGACTCAGTCGAAGTTCGCCACGGCGCTCGTCGCCACACTGCTCACCGCCGGATCGATGCTCGCGGCCGCAGGACCGGAACGTGCGGCCGGGCCAGGGCCCGGAGAGCCGACACTGGACGAGGTCCGCGCGGCCACGACACGCTTCCAGGACGTGAACGTCGCGCTGGCTGAAGGGTACGTGCGCGACCCGTTCGACCTGTGCGACTCCGCGGAGATGATGGGGCAGCCTGCCGCCATGGGCGCGATGGGCATCCACTTCTTCCGTCCCGACCTGCTCGGCATCACGGCGCCACCGTCGCCGCGCGTCAGCGGCAGCGGCGTGCACACCGACTTCCGCAGGCCGGCCATCCTCATCTATGAACCCCAGGCTGACGGCTCACTGGCGCTGGTCGCCGTCGAGAACCTCGTGTTCCAGTCGGCCTGGAAGGCCGCCGGCCACACCGAACCGCCCACGTTCCACGGCGTGCCGTACGACACAATGGCGGACAAGCCGGAGACCGCGCTGGATGAGGCGCACATGTTCGAGCCGCACTTCGACCGGCACGTCTGGATCCATCGGGACAACCCGAACGGCGTCTTCACGCCGTTCAACCCGGCGGTGAGCTGCGCGAACCACCGCGGCACGCAGCAGCATCCGCACACCGCGCACTGAGCGCGGGGACGGGCAGGGGCTGCGCCGCCGGGATGGACGGGAGGGCCTGGAACGCTACGCGACGTAGCGCCCGAAGAACGTCGCAATGTCGTCGACGATGGGGTCGACGAACCGCGGCTGCCAGTAGATCTCGAAGTGCGTGCCGTCCACGATACGCACCTGCTTGTCCCCCGGCGGCGTCCTCACAGTGTCGAAGAACCGCTGGAGGAGCTGCGGGGAATAGCCCTTTGAACCGTAGGCCATGTAGAACGGCCTGGTGATCCGCGCCGTCATCTCGAACGGGTCGTACCGGACGAGGCTGAGCTGACAGAGCCAGTTGATACGGTTCCGCCACGTGGGCTGGTCGCCTGGCTGCCCGGGCAGGTAGTAGTCGCGCATGCCGCGCGCAATGGGCAGCGTGCAGGGCAGCCGCGCCAGGAACCGGTTCGGTGGCACGGCCCACGAGTAGATGTTGATGCCCACAGCGCCCAGCACGCGGACGATGACGTCGGTGACGGTGGCCATCATCAGCGTCAAGGTTCGTCCTCCGAACAGCGCCGGGTAGTCCAGGTGCATCGTCAGGTAGGGGGTGATCGCCCCCACCGCCTTGATGCGCGGGTCGGTCGTCGACTCGAGGGCCGCGTAGCCGCCGCCCATGCAGGTGCCGGCCGCAAACAGGTTCGCGGGGCTGACGAACGGCAGCCCGGCCAGGAAGTCGATGGAACTCCGCGTGTCCTCGACGATCCGGGCAGGGTTTTCGACGGCGGGTCGCCCGCCGCTCTCGCCGAAGCCTCGTGGGTCGAAGGCCAGCGTGACGAAGCCACGAGTGGCCAGCTTCTCGGCGTAAAGCCCGGCAGTCTGCTCCTTCACACCAGTGGCCGGACGCACGACGACAATGCCGGGATACTGCCGACCCGGGTCGAACGCCGGCGGCAGGTACAGGTGCGCCGCAATCGGCTCACCCTGACTGATGTAGGAGACCGGGTTCCTCCCGGTGACGTAGCGGGTCGCACGCGTCGAGTCGGTGGTTGGGGTCATGGGACAGCCGGAGCTGGAGGCGCCTGCAGGGTAGCACTGACCCGCGCAGCCGTGCACCCGATACCGGTCCGGAGCCGACACCTGCACGGCCAGAACACGGGGGGAACCGCCGCCGCCGGCCGCTCGTCTCATCCAGCGGCACGACGGGCGGCCCCTGCCCGCCCCATCACCCCTCCATGCTGCAACTGGCGCGCGTCACCAAGACCTACCCCGGACCTGTCCATGCACTGAAGGATGTCTCGCTGGACATTCCCTGCGGGCTCTTCGGCCTCCTCGGCCCGAACGGGGCGGGCAAGTCCACGCTGATGCGGGCGATCGCCACGCTGCAGGTGCCCAACTCCGGCTCCATCACCTTCGACGGCATCAACGTCCTCGAGAACCGCACGGCCCTGCGCCGTGTGCTCGGCTACCTGCCTCAGGAGTTCGGCGCCTACCCGCGCACGTCAGCCCAGACCATGCTGCGGCATTTGGCGGCGCTGAAGGGGCTGCACGGCACCGACCAGACGACGGCGGTCGAGGCGCTGCTGGTCAGGACCAACCTCTGGGACGTCCGGCACCGCCACGTCGACACGTTCTCCGGCGGCATGAAGCAACGCTTCGGCATCGCACAGGCGCTGCTCGGAAACCCGCGGCTGCTGATCGTCGACGAACCGACGGCCGGCCTGGATCCGGCCGAGCGCCGCCGCTTCCAGAACCTTCTTGCCGACATCAGTGCCGACGTCGTCGTCATCCTCTCCACCCACATCGTCGAGGACGTGGCAGACCTGTGCCCGCGGCTCGCGATCATGGGTGCGGGCCAGGTGCTCGAACAGGGTGAGCCTGGCGCGTTGACCGCCGCGCTCATGGGCCGGGTGTGGACGATGGAGGCGACGCGGACGGAGATGGCGCAGCTGCCGCCCGGCCTCACCATCCTGACGGCCCGGGCGAAGACCGGCCGGACGGAGGTGCGCGTGCTGGCCGACAGCGCTCCGCCGGGAACAGCACCGGCGACGCCCACGCTCGAGGATGTGTACTTCGCGACACTGGCGCGACACGGGCTGGCCGCGCAGGACTGACGCGTGCGCACCTTCCTCGATGTCCTGCGGTTCGAGCTGCGGCTGCAATGCCGGTCCGTCCTGTTTGCAGGGGTCCTCGCGCTCTTCTTCCTCATCCACGCGCTCACCATCGCGCAGACCGGCATCCACCTCACCGACAACGGGCAGATCCAGTTCAACAGCCCGTACCTCGTGTTCCAGACGCAGCTGGTGCTGGGCCTGTTCGGCCTGCTGCCTGCGCTGATCTTCGTCGTGCAGTCGATCGTGCGCGACTACGAACGCACGACGCTCGAGCTGATCTATACGACGCCGGTGGGCAGGGTTCCCTGGCTGCTGGGCCGCTTCTGGGGCGGAGCGCTGTGTGCCCTGGCCGCGGCAGTGGCGGGGCTGCTCGGCTCGATGGCGGGCACCGCACTGCCATGGGTGGACCCGGCACGGGTAGCACCCTTCGCGCCGGCGACGTATCTCGCGGCCTTCGGTGCGCTGACACTGCCGAACACGCTCGTGTTCTGCGCGCTGGCATTCGCGGTGGCTGCCCGCACGCGCTCGCAGGCCTGGACCTTCGCGGTGGCGCTGACAGTTGTCGTCGGTGAGGTCATCCTGAACAATGCGACGGCCGAGAGCGCTGGCCCGGCGTGGCTGTCCCTGACCGATCCGCTTGGAGGGCTTCCGCTCCGCGAGGTGAGCCGCTACTGGACCGTCGCCGAGCTCAACTCGCGCCTGCCGGTCTCGCCCACGCTGCTGCTGAACCGGGGGCTCTGGCTGGCTGTTGGCGCGGGTGCGCTGGGTGCGACACTCGCGGGCACCAGGCTTGCCCTGGCCGATCGCCGCCCTGCCATCATGCGCCGGAGGGGCACGCGCGCCGCGGACCCACGCCCGGTGGCTCCGACCGCGCCAGACGCGCCCCGCGCCGGTTTCGCCACCGTCGTAACCGCCCTGCTCTCGCAGTGGCGCACCGACCTGCGTGCCGTCATCACCACACCGCTCTTCGGTCTCGTGGCGCTCTTCACGGTGGTCGACACCGTGAGCGAGTTCCAGTCGAACCGCGACCTGCTGATCGGCCTGCCGCTGCACCCGCTCACCGGGCTGATGCTGGACTTCTTCCGCCTGGGCCTGTTCCAGTTCGTACTGCTGATCCTGGTCTACTACTCGGCCACGCTGGTGTTCCGCGAACACGAGCACGGGCTTGCCGAGATCGTCGGCGCCACGCCCTGCCCGGACTGGGTGTTGCCCGTGTCGAAGACGCTGACGTTGATGGTGGCGGTCTCGCTGGTGCTCGCCACCTCGATGGCGACGTCGATCGTGCTGCAGTTGGCGGCCGGCCACACGAACCTCGAGCTGTCGGTCTACCTCCAGGGGCTCTTCGCCTATAACGGCACTTACTTCTTCATGCTCTGCGTGCTCGCCGTGGCGGTGCAGGCATGCAGCCCTGGCAAGTGGACCGGCATGATGCTGCTGGCGGCCGTACTGATCGGCCTGCTCAGCCTCGAGGAGCTGGGCTTCGAGCACGTGCTCTACGGGTTCCGCATCCCGCGAGTGGTCTATTCGGACATGAACGGCTTCGGCCACTACCAGGCGCCCGCGCTCTGGTTGATTGCGTACTGGGCCCCGGTCTGTGTCCTGCTGCTCGTCGCGGCATCGCTCCTGTTTCCCCGCGGTCCCCTGCACCCGCTGGCCGAGCGCGTCGCACGCGCCAGGGCCCGCCTCACCCCCGGGCTCGTGCGGCTCGGTCTTGCCATGGCACTGGCCTGGGCAGTCATCGGCGGCTGGATCTTCTGGAACACCAACGTACTGAACACCTACGAAACCGCCCGGTCGCGGCGCGACACGCAGGCCGCGTACGAGCGGCAGTACGGGGCGTGGAAGCACAAGGACTCGCCGGCGCTCTCGGCCATCTCGGTCCAGGTGGAGCTGTATCCGGAGGACCGACGGCTCGATGCCACGGGCGAGGCCACGCTCATCAATCGAAAGGCAGGCCCGATCGCGGAGATCGTGCTCTCGACCGATCCCCGCCTGCGGATCGATCGACTGCAGGTGGAGCGTGGGCAGCCGGTCGGCGAAGACGCGAGACTTGGCGTCCGCACCATGCGGCTCGAACCGCCGCTGCAACCGGGCGAGCAGATCCGCATGCAGTGGCAAGGAGGCATCACCAACCGGGGCTTCCCCAACTCCGCCCCACCCGGCGACATCGTCGTGAACGGCACCTTCGTCGACCTGAGCAACGTGATGCCGCTGCCGGCCTACGACGTGGAGCGCGAGATTACCGATCCGGGCGAGCGGCGCGCGGCCGGCCTGCCCGATGCGCCGCCGCTGCCACGGCTCGGCGACCCCGCGTGGCTGAACTCGCTCGGCATGGGCGTGGATGGCCGCACCGACATCCGCATCGTGTTCGGCACGAGCGCGGACCAGACGGCCGTGGCCCCAGGGGTCCTCACACGCTCGTGGGAACGTGAGGGGCGGCGCTACTTCGAGTACGTGATGGAGCGCCCGGTCTGGCCGCAGGCTGCGCTGGCCTCCGCGCGGTACGCCGTGGCGCGCGACAGCTGGAACAACGTGAGCCTCGAGGTCTATCACCACCCCACTCACGCCTGGAACGTACCCGTCATGCTGGACACGGCGAAGAAGGCGCTCGCCTACTTCAGCCGCGAATACGCACCCTATCCGCTGAGCCACTTCCGGGTCATGGAGTACCCGCGCTACCGGACCGCCGCCCGCGCGTTTGCCGGCGGGGTGGCGTACTCCGAGAGTGCGGGCTTCCTGACCGACCTCCGTACCTGGGCCCCGCTCGACTACACGACCATCCACGAACTGGCGCACCAGTGGTGGGGCGGGCTGGTCTACGGCGCGAGGATGCAGGGCCGGCAGGTACTGAACGAGACCATGGCGCAGTACTCCACGTTCATGATCTTCCGCGAGTACGAGGACCCGCAGTGGCTGCACCGCATCATGGCGGCGACGCTCGACAACTACCTGCGGCTCCGCAGCGCCGACCCGTCGCCCGAGCAGCCGCTGATGTTCACCGAGGACCAGGGCAACATCTCGTACAACAAGGGGGCGCTCGTGATGTTCGCGCTCCAGGACCTCCTCGGCCCCGAGCGGATGCACCTGGCGCTGCGGCACTTCCTGGCGACGTTCGCGTTCAAGGGTCCGCCCTTCCCCACGTCTCGCGACCTCGTGGCCGAGATCCGGGCCGTGGCTGGCCCCGAGCACCAGGCGCTCATCACCGACCTGTTCGAGCGGATCGTGCTCTATGACGTGAAGGTCGAGGACGCGGAGGTGCGGCCAGCGGGGAGCGGGTTCGAGGTGACGCTGCGCGTGGCCGCGCGGAAGTTCGAGTCGACAGGCGCTGGCGTGGAGACCGAGCGTCCACTCGAGGCGCCGTTCGTGGTTGCGGCCTTTGCCGGGCACGACCGCGACCTCGTGGCGCAGGCGCCGCTCGTCCAGGAACGGCACACGCTGCGGAGCGGAACGCAGGTGATCACCCTGCGGACCTCACGCAGGCCCGGCGTGGTCGCGGTAGACCCGTTCCACCTGATGATCGACCGCACCCCGTCCGACAACGTGCACGTGATTCCCGAATAGCGCCGTGCCGCCGCAGTCGGAAGACGCTAGAAGGTCGCGAGCGCATTGAACGGCGACGCCGTGCCGCCCGGCACCTGGTAGATGGACCAGGTGAGCATGAACTCCCAGCGCTTCAGCCGCGCGGCCTCGACCGCCGCATCCTCGGTGTAGGCATCGTCGACGAGCGGCAGGCCGATGTTCACCTGCGTGAGCTGGTGGATGGGACGATTGATGCCCTGCACGCCGGAGGGCTGGACATCGTTCACCGCGTCGCTCGCGAGCAGCGAGATCTCGCGCGCCTTGAGCCACGGCAGCACCGACGCGTGCAGGCCGGCCCCGCCCTGTCCGTACGACCAGGGGCCGTCGGCGGCGCGCTTCGCCCACCGACCGGTGCGGATGATGAGCGCGTCGCCCGCGCCGATGCGCACGCCCGAGAACTTCTCCCAGGCCTCGAGGTCTTCCACGTAGATCGGCGTGCTCGGCTCGAGCCACTTCACGCCCTTGAGGAGCGGCATGTCGACGAGGACGCCGCGCGTGATGTAGCCCGGACCCATGCGGTCGGCAGCCGATTCGATGCAGCCGGCGGCGGTGAGCGTGAACGGGAAGCCGTTGTAGCTCACGGCCGGTTCACCCGGCTTGCGGCCGATGGGCCCCTGGTAGTGGCAGAGGGCATCCATGTGCGAGCTGAGCCCGTCGTGGATGGAGAGCGTGATGACATCGAGCGCGCCCTGCACCTCGCCCGTCACCGGGTGGATGCGCGCCATCCGGTGGAGGTTCTCGCCGAAGCCGCCCGTGTCCATGCCGGTCTTCTTGATCGGGTTGATCTGCAGCGTGACCGTCTTGGCCTCCTTGACCAGCGCCATGGCGGCCTTCGTCTTCTCCGGCGTGATGAGGTTCAGCATGCCTCGCTGGTCGTCCTTGCCCCAGCGACCCCAGTTGGAGAGTTCCTTCTCCCACTTCTTGAGCATGTCGAGCGTGACCAGCCTCGACGGTTCCTGGGTGGACGGATGCGCCTTGAAGGGAGACCCTCCCTGTCCGCTCACCGTGCCGCCAGCAGCAAACAGGACACCGGTGACGGCGAGGGCAACGGCGGCCGATCGGGTGATGGACTGTCGTGACGTCATGAACTCTCCTTGGGTGGGTCGACCGGAACCTTTTACCAGAGCGGGGCGCGCCCGGCAACGACCACGCGTCCGGCCCGGCTGCCGGCACGCAGTGTGGCGTGGACGCGGTGCGGGAACTCGGGCATAGTCGGGACGTGCCGAGATACGTGGCCTTCCTGCGTGGCGTGATGCCGACCAACGCCTCGATGGCCGACCTCAGGCGGGCGTTCGAGCAGGCGGGGTTCGACGAGGTCCGGACCGTCCTTGGCAGCGGCAACGTGACTTTCACGACCGCGTCCACTCCCGAGGCGAAGCTGGCGCGCGCCTGCGAGGCCGCCATGACGGACGCGCTGGGCCGCACGTTCCCGACCGTGATCCGCTCGACGCGTGCGCTGGAGACGATGCTGGCGGCCGATCCGTTCTCGGCGTTCGAGATCCCGGCCGGGGCGAAACGGGTGGTCACGTTCCTGCGAACGCCCCCGAAGCCGGTCCCGACCCTGCCGATCGAGGCCGACGGTGTCCGCATCCTCCACCTCGACGGCTGCGAGGCCTTCACAACCTATGTCAGCGGTCCGGCCGGACCGATCTTCATGAAGATGATCGAGAAGACCTTCGGCAAGGACGTGACCACCCGCACCTGGGACACCATCCGCAAGTGCGTGAAGGCCTGAGCTAGAGCGCCTCCGCCGTGGGCTTCGGATGCTGGTTGCTCGTGCGGAGCGGCAGGTCGACGATCAGCAGCGCGAAGACGAGCCCGAGCAGCGCAATGAGCGTCCCGGCGAGGAACACGTCGTGCAGGGAGGCGGCGAGTGCGCCCTTCACGGCGCGCATCACCGGCTGGAGCCGCGCGAGCAGGGCGGGGTCGGCCGTGCGCAGTTGCGCCGCCACCTGCGGGTTCATCAGCGCCTGCGGATTCGTCAGGGTGCTGGTCATCGCCGGCGGAAGGCCGGCGGTCACGTCGGTGGTCAGCCGCTCGGCCAGGCTGCTGCTGAACCGCGAGGTCATCACCGCGCCGAACGCGGCGGCACCGACCGATCCACCGATCGACCGCAGGAACTGCATGGACGACGTGGCCACGCCCACCTGGCGCACGTCCACGGCGTTCTGCACCGCCAGGTTGAACACCGGCATGGTCAGCCCGAGCCCAAGGCCCATCGTCACCATGTTGATCACGACGGTCGAGTAGGCCGTCTCGATGTTCATGCGCGAGAGCAGGAACATGCCGAGCACCGTGATGCTGACGCCGGCCACGCCCACCACCTTGTAGCGGCCCGTGCGCGTCATCACCTGGCCCGCCGTGATGCTGGCCACGATGAGCGAGAGCATCATCGGCGTGACCACCGCGCCGCTTTCGGAGGCGGAGCGCCCCACCACGCCCTGTATGAAGAGCGGGATGAAGAGCACCGACCCGAACATGCCGAGCGACATCAGCATGGCCGCGCCGGACGCGGACCAGACCACGCGGTGGCGGAAGAGCGACGGCGGCAGGATGGCGTGCGGGGTGCGCGTCTGCACGAACAGGAAGACCGCCGTCATCAGCAGCCCACCGCCAAGGAGCGACAGGATCTCCCACGAGCCCCAGGCGTAGTCGCGTCCCCCCCACGAGAGCGCGAGCAGCAGCGGCACCACGCCCATGACCAGCGTGGCGGCGCCCAGCCAGTCCACCCGGCGCTCGGTGTCGTGGCTCGGCACGATGTGCGGGAAGGCGAACAGCAGGATCGCGAGGGCCGCGATCCCGATCGGCAGGTTCACGTAGAAGCACCAGCGCCAGCCGGGGCCGTCGGTGATGAAGCCGCCCACGGCCGGGCCGATCACGCTGGCCAGGCCGAAGACCGCGCCCATGAGCCCGGTGGCGCGCCCGCGGCGTGCCGGCGGATACAGGTCGGCGATCGTGGTGAACGCCATGCCCTGCGCGATGCCACCGCCCACACCCTGGATGCCGCGGAAGACGACCAGTTGGATCATGCTCTGGGCCGCGCCGCAGAGGGCGCTGGCCGCGACGAAGATCACGACGCCCGTCAGCAGGAACGGCTTGCGCCCGTACATGTCGGAGAGCTTGCCGACGATCGGGACGACCACGGTGGCCGCCAGCATGTAGGTGGTGGTGACCGCCGCGTAGTGCTCGAACCCCTGGAGTTCGGCAATGACGCGGGGCATGGCCGTGCCCACGATCGTGCTGTCGAGTGCGGCGAGCAGCATGACCGCGGCCACGCCGATCGTGCTCATCAGCACGACGCGGGGCGGCAGCTCGTGTGTAGTCATGAACTACTTAGCACTACTAAATTATTGGGCGGGCGTCAAACCTCGACGGAGAGGGAGTGTCTCGGGACGACCCGGCAGCTCAGGCGGCGGGCGCCATGGCCGCGAGACGGCGGACCGTGGTGATGAGCAGCGGCACGTCCACCGGCTTGGGCAGGTGCTCCTGGAACCCGCTGGCCATCGCCCGTGCCCGGTCTTCGTTGCGCGCGTGGGCCGTGAGCGACACGGCCGGTACCGAGCCGCCGAGTGAGGCGGGCAGCTGGCGGATGCGCCGGATGAGCGAGTAGCCGTCCTCTCCCGGCATGCCGATGTCGATGAGCAGCACGTGCGGACGCAGGCGTTCGAGGCTGTCCTGTATCGCCTCGCCCGACTCCAGGGCCAGCACCTGGGCGCCGGCCTGCCGGAGGAGCGTCGACACCACGGTCCTCACGTCCGGCTCGTCATCCACCACCAGGACGCGCATGCCGCCGAGTCCGCCGGCGACTGAAGGGACGTCGCCGATCCGCCCGTCGAGCGGGTTGGCAGTGGCGGGTGCCCGCACGTCCGCGAGCGGCAGCGTGACGGTGAACGTGGCGCCCTGGCCCGGGCCGCCGCTGCTGGCGCTGACGTCGCCGCCATGCAGGCGCGCGAGGCTCTGCACGATGGACAGGCCCAGGCCGAGTCCGCCGTGGCGGCGGCCAACCGTGCCGTCGGCCTGCCGGAAACGGGTGAACAGGTGCGGCACGAACGCGGGCGCAAGCCCCTCGCCGGTGTCCGAGACGACCAACTCGGCGCGGTCGCCGCGTGTGGCGAGCCGCACGGTGATGCGGCCGCCCGGCGGCGTGAACTTGATGGCGTTCATTACCAGGTTGCTCGCGATCTGCTGCAGGCGACCCGTGTCGCCGTGCACGATCGGGACCTCGCCGTCGAGGCGGAAGTCGAGCCGCAGCTCCTTCGCATCGATGGCGGGCCCGACGCCGTCCAGGGCGGCGCGCACCGGGACGTCGAGGCAGAGCGGTGCCCGGTCCAGGTGCAGCGTGCCGGCCTGGATGCGCGTGGCGTCCAGGAGTTCGTCCACCAGGCGCACCTGCGCGCGGGCGTTCCGCTCGATGGTTTCCACGGCGCGCGGGAGGTCGGCTGCCGCCACGCGGTTCAGCCGGAGGATCGAGCACCAGCCCAGGATGGCCGTGAGCGGCGTGCGCAGCTCGTGCGAGAGGGTGGCCAGGAAGTCGTCCTTCAGGCGGGCGGCGCGCTCCGCCTCGGTGCGCGCGGCCCGTTCGCTGGCCAGCAGGTCGTCGCGCTCCGCCTCGGCCCGTTCGCGCCGCTCCACCTCGCGCGCGAACAGCAGCATGGCCACCAGCATGCAGGTGGAGCCCCAGATGGCGATCAGCGCGTTGAACGAGGGAGGCGGTGCCGCCCCGGTCATGACGAAGATGCGCCATGCCAGCATCGACAGCATGGCGCCGAGCAGGAAGAGCCAGGCACCGGCGGCGCCGCGGCGGCGGCCCAGGAGCACGGTGCCGTAGGCGACAGCGACCACCTGGAGCGCCGTCGCGAGGATCAGGAGTGACTGGATCATGGCGGCGCGGACTCCGGTGACAGACCGGTATTCTAACGGCAGCCCGTGCCGCGCCCGCGGCGATCGTTGCTGGAACAACTACAGTCGAGCCGGCCGGCTCGGCCGTCTCGGCGCGAGCGCGCGGCTGCCTGGGGCCTGCGCACGCCGCCGTCTTCAGGGGCGGGTCGGCGGCCTGTCGCGAGGGATCGCCCTCGCCGCGTGCAGACGCTCGGCGAGGGCCGTGAACGAACCGGTCGGTCCGGTCCACCGGAGCGCCTCCACCGACGTCAACAGCGGGAGGTCGGTGCGCAGCCTCGCGAGCTCTCGAAACAGCAGGGCCCGTTCGCGGTCACGCACCAGCGTGGCCGCCAGCGCGGCGGGCCGAGAGGCGTTGACGTGCCACGCGTGCCAGTCTGCGGGGATGTCCTCGATGCAGCCGAACTTCGCGAGCACGGCCGCGGCCGACTTCGCACCCCACCCCTCGAGCCCGGGATAGCCGTCCGACGTGTCGCCCACCAGCGCGAGATAATCCGGGATCGACGACGGCGGCACGCCGAAGCGGGCGATGACACCGGCTTCATCCCGCGTCGTGCGCGCGCGCCGGTCCATCTGCACGACGCGCGTGCCGCTGACCACCTGCGCCAGGTCCTTGTCCGGTGTGCACACGAACACGCGTTCGACGCGCGGATCGGCCGCTGCCGACACCGCCGCGGATGCCAGGGCATCGTCTGCCTCGTACTCGACCATGGGCCACGTGACAACGCCCATGGCCTGCAGGGTCTCCTCGAGGAGCGGGAACTGCGAGAGCAGCGCGGGCTCGATGCCGGCGCCGGTCTTGTAGCCAGGCCACAGGCGATTGCGGAACGATTCGATGACGTGATCGGTGGCGACGCCGATGTAGGTGTGGTTCACCGTCATCATGCCGAGCAGCGACGCGAGCACGCCGCGTACAGCGCCCACCTCCCGCCCTTCGGCGTCGCGGGCGGGCGGCACGGCGTAGTAGTGACGGAAGAGCTCGTAAGTGCCGTCGATCAGGTAGACGTCCACGGTGCGGGTCCACCCGCAGCATAGCCCAGGGGCCGGCGACAGGCGATGGCGAGCTCCGGCCTGGCCTCGCCGGATCGGGCCTGGTTCTCTCTACGGCACCCGTTGGCGGCCTTCGGTGATGTCGAGCACGCAGGACACCGCCACCAGCCCGCACACGAAGACCAGGAACGCGCCCGCCATCAGCGGAAACGCCAGCCCCTTCCCCACGGCCCTGATCACGGCTCCTGACATCACTGGTATCAGACCGGCACGGACGACGTGGGTTACATGCTGGGGGCGGGCGGACTGGTGGCCGGGCGTCGTGCTCAGAAGTCAGACGTCGGCCTGGTCTGTTTACCCGGCCACACTGAGGCGGGCGTCGTGCTGGAGGCCGGCCGTAGAGCGCGGCGAGCGCCAGCGACAGGCGGAACCGGCCCGCAGGCGACCCGTACGGGCGGAGGGACGGCATTCCGTCTCGACGCGCAAGCCCAGGGACAGTGGCCGAGGAGCCGGTTCCCGCCGCGCGGCCCGGACGCGCCGGAGGCACGATGCCCCGCGCGCAGGCAGCGTCCGCAGGTTTCACTTGCACGCTACACGTGGCTCCGGTTTACTAGCCACCGACGGTCGGCGTCCCTGCCGGCCTCTCAACCTGAGGAGCCACATGTCCACGTCACGAATTGCACGCTCCGTTGCTGCGGCCGGGGCGACGATCGTCCTGGCCGCCTGCTCCGCGGGCGGCGCCGGCGAGCAGTCGCAGGCCCCCGCGGCAGCCGCACCAGCCGCGTCCGCCGGCAACACCATCACCGGCCAGGGGTTCCCGAACCCGGCCCCCACCGTCACCAAGAACTGGGGCCAGCTCCCCGCCGGCCGCCAGTGGGGCACCACCGCCGGCATCGACATCGACCCCACCGACGGCAACGTCGTCGCCTACGAGCGCTGCGGCGCCGGGGCGTCCGGCGGAGCGGGCGGTGGCGCGGTCGACTGCGAAACCAACGAGGTCGATCCGGTCTTCAAGTTCGACCGCAAGACCGGCGCAGTGCTCGCCAACTTCGGCAAGGGCGTGATGGTCACGCCGCACGGCATCTCCGTCGACAAGGACGGCAACGTGTGGGTGGCCGACTTCTCGGGCAACAAGGCCGGCACGAAGGGGCACCAGGTCCACAAGTTCAGCCCGAAGGGCGAGAAGCTCCTGAGCCTCGGCATCGCCGGCAAGCCTGGCAACGCCGACGGCCAGTTCAACCAGCCGAACGACGTCGTCGTCGGTCCCGACGGCAGCATCTATGTCGCCGATGGCCACGACGCGCAGGGCATGACCACCAACCAGGCAATCCAGGACGGCCTCGCGCGTGGCGCCACGAGCCGCATCAGCAAGTTCTCGCCCGATGGGAAGTTCATCAAGTCGTGGGGCAAGATCGGCACGAAGCACGGCGAATTCCGCACCCCGCACGCCCTGGTCTTCGACTCGAAGGGGCGCCTGTGGGTGGCCGACCGCGGCAACCACCGCCTCGAAATCTTCGACCAGGAGGGGAACTACCTCGAGTCGCGCTACCAGTTCAGCCGCGTGAGCGGACTCTTCATCAAGGGTGAGACGCTCTACGCCATCGACTCCGAGTCGGGCCCGCTGAACCACCCGAACTGGCGCAACGGCGTCCGCATCGGACCGGTCGACGAGGACCGCGTGGTGGCGTTCATCCCGCCGTTCGAGCGCGAAGACCGCAACCAGCAGGGCGTGGCCGGCGAGGGCGTCGCCGTGGACGCCGACGACACGGTGTTCGCGGCCGAAGGCCCGAACTCGTTCAACCAGGCGGGTGGCGCGTACACCCGCTACTCCAAGTAGGTCGTCGCGTCAGGCTCACCTGGCCGGGGCACGGACACCTGCCCCGGCCGGGCGCCTTCTCCTCCGATCCCATCCGCTCCCCCCGGCTGTCCCGCTCGCCTCGGCCGGTTCCTCGCCGGCATCGCAGATTTCGGATCGCAGATCTCAAATTGGCGTTTCGGCGGGCGCGCCAGCGGGATGTCGATTCCGGTCCCGCCCATTCGATCACCATGCAGGACACACATCACTGGAGGAGGAACCGGTGCGATTTCTGTCGATGATTCGACTCGAAGAGAAGGGTCAGAAACCCAGCGAACGGCTGATGCGCGAAATGGGTGTGCTGATGGAAGAAGCCATCAAGGAGGGCTACCTGATCCGCACGGCCGGGCTGCGCCCGACGAGCGAAGGGGTCCGGGTACGCTCGAACTACGGTGCCATCAGCCAGGTCGATGGCCCGTTCGCGGAAACGAAGGAAGTGATCGGCGGCTACGCCGTCATCGAGGCCGAGTCGATGGCGCAGGCGATCGAGTTCACGAAACGGTTCCTGGCCGTCCACGGCGACGAGTTCGACCTCACCTGCGAGATCCGTCCGCTCGACGGCGGCGTCGAGTGGGGACCGGACGCGTAGCCTTCCGAAGTCAGCCCCCTTCCTTATACCGGTCGGTCACTGCGGGCCGGTGACCGACCGCGCCTCCCTCATCGCTCCCCGCATCATCGTTGCGCCAACAGCGGGCGCAACCGACGCCGCGTGCACGACAGCCAGCCTCAACACAGCTATATCGCGCTGACGTCCGACACGGCGTCGCGACCCTGCGCGAATTAATCCCCGACCCGTGTGGGCTATTCCGCACGAACCGCATCCGACTATCGGGGTTCTCCCTGACACCCTGTGAAAAAGGGCACAAACTCGTCTGGCCCACTCTTTGCGATTCCAGTGCCGAACCAATGAAGCTGCCGGACATTCGGCGCCGCACGTTCGGCCCCGCCCGATACGTGTGTCCCGTCGCGCGCTTCCCCGCATCCGCAGCGCCTGCCGATGCCGTGCACCTGTCCTGTGTGAAGAGGATTCGATGAGCCAGACCGTACGCTACGACGACCGCACCCCGCGGCTCTTCTTCATGGCGGCTCTGCTCTGGGCCGTCGTCGGCATGCTCGTCGGCGTGCTCATCGCGGCCATGCTGTTCATGCCAGGCCTGAACCTGGCTCCCTACCTCACCTTCGGCCGGCTGCGGCCGCTGCACACGAACGCCGTCATCTTCGCGTTCTGCGGCAACATCATCTTCGCCGGCACCTATCACTCGATGCAGCGCCTGCTGAAGACACGCCTCTTCAGCGATGCGCTCTCGACGCTGCACTTCTACGGGTGGCAGCTCCTGATCGTGGCCGCGGCCCTGGCGCTCGTCACGGGGAACACGCAGGGCAAGGAATACGCCGAGCTCCCCTGGGTGCTCGACATCGTCATCGCCGTGCTGTGGGTGACCTTCGCGGTCAACTTCTTCGGCACCATCGCCATCCGCCGCGAGAAGCACATCTACGTCGCGATCTGGTTCTACATCGCGACGATCGTCGCGGTGGCCATCCTGCACATCGGGAACAGCATCGCCGTCCCGTACTCGCTGCTCGGCAGCTACCCGGCCTACGCCGGCGTGAAGGATGCGCTGATGCAGTGGTGGTACGGCCACAACGCGGTGGCGTTCTTCCTCACCACGCCGTTCCTCGGGCTGATGTACTACTACCTCCCGAAGGCCGCCGACCGCCCGGTGTTCAGCTACCGCCTGTCGATCATGCACTTCTGGTCGCTGGTCTTCGTCTACATCTGGGCCGGTCCCCACCACCTGCACTACTCCGCCGTGCCCGAGTGGGCGTCCACGCTGGGCATGCTCTTCTCGCTCATCCTGTGGATGCCGTCGTGGGGCGGCATGGTGAACGGCTTCTTCACCCTGCGCGGCGCCTGGCACAAGCTGCGCGAGGACCCGATCCTCAAGTTCATGGTGGTGGCGGTCACCTACTACGGCATGTCGACCTTCGAGGGGCCGATGATGTCGATCAAGTCGGTGAACGCGGTGTCGCACTACACCGACTGGACGATCGGCCACGTTCACGCCGGTGCACTGGGCTGGAACGCCTTCCTGTCCTTCGGCATCCTCTACTGGGTCGTCCCGCGCCTCTGGAAGACCGAGCTCTACTCCCCGCGGATGGCGACACTGCACTTCTGGATGGCCACGGTCGGTCTCATCGCCTACCAGATCTCGATGTGGGTGGCCGGCATCACGCAGTGGGCCATGTGGCGCGCGTTCGAGCCGGACGGCCGCCTGGTCTATCCCGACTTCATCGAGACGGTGACCCGCCTGGTGCCGATGTACGAAGTGCGCCTGGTCGGCGGCATCCTGTTCTTCGTCAGCCTGCTGCTGGGCGCGTGGAACCTGGTGATGACCACCCGCACCGCCCCGGCGAACTACGCGGACGAACCGGAGGTGCCGGTCCCGCCGATGGTGGTCGATACGACGGTGCCGGGCGCCACCACGGCCACCAACACCTGGGACTACGCACTCTACGCCTTCCAGCACGCCATCCGTCACGGCTTCCACCGCATGCTCGAGGCCCGCATCGTCACCTTCACGGTGTTGACGGCACTGGCACTCGCGGTCGGTTCCGCCGCCGAGATCGTCCCCATGTTCTTCAACCGGTCGAACGTGAAGGAGATCGCGAGCGTGCACCCGTACTCGCCGCTCGAGGTGGTGGGCCGCGACATCTACATCCGCGAGGGCTGCTACAACTGCCACTCGCAGATGGTCCGGCCGTTCCGGTACGAGACCGAGCGCTACGGCGAGTACGCCAAGGCCGGTGAGTACGTCTACGACCATCCGTTCCAGTGGGGATCCAAGCGCACGGGTCCCGACCTGCTTCGCGTCGGCGGCAAGTACCCCTCGCTCTGGCACGTGCGCCACATGGCCGAGCCGAGCTCGACGACCCCCGGCTCGCTGATGCCGCGCTATCCGCACCTGCTGACCGATCCATACGACACCAGCCTGATCGGGTCGAAGATGCGCGCGCTCCGCACCGTGGGCGTGCCGTACACGGACGGCGAGATCGACACCGCGGTGTCCGCGATGCAGGCGCAGGCCGGCGCCATCGCGAAGGAAGTCGAGTCGCAGCAGGGCCCGACCGGGCTGGCGGACAAGGAGATCGTGGCGCTCACGGCCTACCTCCAGCGGCTCGGCACCGACATCCGGTGGAAGCGGCCCGAGACCCAGGCGCCGTTCTCGGCCACGGCGGTGCCGCCGCCCACGCCAGCGGCGGTGCCCGCAGCCGCCGTCTCCGGAGGGGCGAGGTAGCCATGTTCCAGGACCTGACCACGGAGCTGTCGACGACGCTGTCGGTCGTGTCACTCCTCTTCTTCGTCGCGGTCTACCTGGTGGTGTCGTGGCGGACGTTCCGCCACGGTGCCGACGATCTCGATGCACGGGCGCGCATGGCGCTGGACCCGCCGGACCCGCCGGCGGCCACCATCGATGCCGACCAGGTACCGCACCGCGCGCATGCCGCGGTCCGCGGGTGAGGTGAGCAGGCCATGGCACAGTACGACGACCGCGTAGCGCACGAAGTCGACGGCATCAAGGAGTACGACAACCCGATGCCCGGATGGCTGATGGCCATCTGGTGGGGGTCGCTCATCTTCTCCGCCGGCTACGTGATGTTCTTTGCCCTCAGCTTCGGCGAGGGCACCATGGACGCCGAGTACCGGCAGGACACGGCCAACGCCGTCACCTCCGTGCAGGCGTACTTCGACGCCAACCCGCTCATTCCGCCGAAGCCGGCCGAGCTGCTCGCGGGCGCCGCCAACGAGGCGGTGCTCGACGCCGGAGCCTCGCGCTTCGCGCGCTCGTGCGCCGCCTGCCACGGCGACCAGGCCCAGGGGCTCATCGGTCCCAACCTCACCGACGACCGCTGGCTGCACGGCGGATCGGTGGAGCAGATCTTCCAGACCGTGGCGAAGGGCTGGCCCGCGAAGGGCATGCCACCGTGGGGCCGCGCCCTCCGCCCGGACGAACTGTCTGCCGTCGTGTCCTACGTCCGCAGCCTGCAGGGCACGACCCCGCCCAACCCGCGCGCCCCGGAGGGCGAGCTCTTCGCGCCGGAGGCCCTGCCAGGGAAGTGACATGGGTGCCGCTGCCAGCGATTCAGTGAAGGCGCAGGTGCGTGGGGCCTCGGAGGCTCCCCGCCACAGCGCACTCTTCGAGATCGCACCGCCCGAGGAGCTGCTCTTCAGCCTCTCCCCGGACGGGAAGCGCAAGTTCATGCATCCGGTCGTGCACAAGGGGCACTACTGGAAGCAGCGCCGGGTGATCGCCTGGGCGCTGATGGCGGCGTTCTTCGCCCTGCCACTCATCCCGGTGGGAGGCTACCCCGCCGTGTTCTTCGACCTCGCGACGCGGCGCACGCACCTCTTCGGATCGACGTTCCATCCCACCGAGAACCTCGTCCTCTTCGCCTTCGGCTTCAGCGTGGTTGTCACGGTGTTCTTCGTCGGGTCGACCTTCGGCCGCGTGTGGTGCGGCTTCGGGTGCCCGCAGACGGTCTACCTGGAGTTCCTCTTCCGGCCGATCGAGGCGCTGATCGAGGGCGGACCCATGAACCAGCGCCGCCTGAACCAGCAGCCCTGGTCCGCCCGCAAGGCCCGGATCAAGGCCCTGAAGTGGGGCGCCTTCGCGCTCGTGGCGCTCGTCATGGCGACGAACTTCGTCGCCTACTTCACGAGCTGGTCGGCACTCATCCCCGGCGTCCTGCACGACCCGTCCGCCTGGACGACGCCGCTGTTCACCATCGCGTTCGTCGGCGCGGCCATCCTCTTCGACTTCGGCTGGTTCCGCGACCAGATGTGCACCATCGCGTGCCCGTACGGCCGCCTCCAGAACGTGCTGTCCGACAAGGACACGCTGCTCGTGGCCTACGACACGGCCCGCGGCGAACCGCGCACCCGTTCGCGCGAGCAGGCGCCCGGCCTCGGCGCGTGCGTCGACTGTGGCGCCTGCGTGGCGGCCTGCCCCACCGGCGTCGACATCCGCCGCGGCCTGCAGGTGGAGTGCATCGGCACGGCGCAGTGCGTGGACGCCTGCGACGAAGTGATGCGGAAGCTGGGGCGCCCCACCGGCCTCATCAAGTTCACCTCCGAGCGCGCGCAGCAGGGCGGCGTCTCGCGGCTCTGGCGCCCGCGCAACATCGCGTACCTGGCGCTGATGCTGGTGGCGTGGACCGCGTTCGTCGGGCTGATCTACACGCGGTCCGAGGCGCTCGTCGAGGTGCGGCGCGGCGGGCGGGAGCCGTACCGGCTGCTCAACACCGGCGACGTGGCCAACCAGCAGCGCATCCGCTTCACGAACCAGTCGCAGGAGGCGCAGCGCTTCACGGTCGAGGTGCTCGAGCCGAAGGACATCTCCCTCGTCCTCAGCGAATCACCCATCGTCGTCGCCGCCGAGCAGGTGGTGACCGTGAACGCGGTGGCAACCGTGCCCCGTCGCCTGTTCGCGAACGGGCAGGCGAAGGTCCGCTACCTCGTGACGTCCGACCGAGGCTACCGCGAGGAGATCGAGTTCCTGCTGCTCGGCCCGTTCGGCACTGGAGACGCCCGATGAAGTTCTTCCGCCTGATCTCGGAGTACCGCTGGCCGATCTACATCGGCGGTCACCTCACCATGTCGGTCGTCGCCTGCGGCGTGCTGGTCTGGGTGGCCACGCGGCCTGACGCGCCACGGCCGATCCAGGGCTACTACGAGGCGGCCGAGGCCTGGGACGCCGACGAGGCGGTGCGCGACGCAAGCCGGCAGCTCGGATGGCACGTGCGCTACGAACTGCCCGACGGCGTGCCGTACTACCCCGGCATGCCCCGTCCGGTCGATGTCACTGTCGTCGACCGCAACGGCGAACCGGTTGACGGCCTGTCGGGCCAGCTCGTGGCGATCCGCGCCGCCGACGCACGCCTCACCCAGCGCGGCGTCCTGGTCTCGATCCCCACCGGCCGCGGCAGCTACCGCACGCTGATGCGCCTCGATCAGCCCGGCACCTGGGAACTCCGCCTCGACGCCCACCAGCACGCCACGCACTTCGTGCACGAGGCCCGCTTCGACGTGCCGGCCGAAGGCCCGATGGGGACCGCCGCGCAATGAGCCTCGTCACCGCGGACCTCGAGCGCCGGCCGACGGCCGCCGCCGCGTGCGCCCACTGCGGGCAGCCGGTGCCCGCCGGGCTCGTTCGCCCGGACGACGCCGATCAGTTCTGCTGCACCGGGTGCCGACAGGTCCACACGCTCGTCCGCGAGTGGGGATTCGACCAGTACTACCGGCTCGTCACCCAGCAGCAGGGGGCGCTCGAACCGGCGCGTGTCTCCGGGCGCAGCTTCGAGGACTTCGACGACCCGCAGGTACAGGACAGCGCGGGCGAGGCGCTCGACGCCGACCGGCGCCGCACGCGCTTCTACCTCGAGGGTGTGCACTGCGCCGCCTGCGTCTGGCTGGTCGAGAAGCTGCCGGCGGTGCTCGCCGGCGTGGACGACGTGCGGCTGAACTACGGCAGCGCGGTAGCCGAAGTCACCTGGCGTCCCGGCCGCACGCGGCTGTCGACGATCGGTCGTGCGCTCGATCGGCTCGGCTACACGCCTCACGTGCACCACGCGTCGCGTATCCAGGACGCCCGGCGCGCCGAGGACCGCGCCAGCCTCGCCCGCCTCGGTGTTGCCGTCGCATGCGCGATGAACCTGATGTTCATGTCGGGTGCGCTCTATGCCGGCGAGTACTCCGGGATGGCGTCGCACTACGAGGCGCTCTTCCGCTGGTTCTCGCTCGTCGTCAGCGTGCCGGTGCTGCTCTTCTCGGCACGGCCCTTCTTCCAGACGGCCCTCGCCGGCCTGCGCGCCGGCATGGTGCACATCGACCTGCCGATCGCGATCGGCCTCGCCATCGGCTCGCTCGCAAGCACCTGGAACGTGATCCGCGGCACGGGGCCGCTCTGGTTCGACTCCCTCGCCATGCTGACCGCCGCCCTGCTCGGGGCGCGCCAGCTGCAGCGGAGCGCGCAGCGCGCGGCGCTGGAACGGGCCGACAGCCTGCGCGGCGTCGCCTTCCTGGAGTTCGCCCGCCGCGTGGAGGGTGACGCGCCCGATGCCGGCTCGGTCGAGGTACCGCTCTCGGCGCTCGTGCCCGGCGATCGCGTCGAGGTTCGCAGCGGCGAGCTGGTGCCGGTCGACGGTGTCGTGCTCGACGGCCGCTCCTCACTCGACAACGCCGTCATCACCGGCGAATCGACGCCCGTGGCCGTCGGGGCCGGTGACACGGTCCACGCCGGATCCACCAACCTCGGCGCCCGCCTGCTGGTGCGTGTCGACGCCGCCGGTGCCGGCACGCGCGTGGGAGCGCTGCTCGCGGTCGTGCAGGACGCGCTCGCGCAGAAACCGAGCCTGCTCCACCGCACCGACGCACTCGCCCGGCGGTTCGTGAAGGCGCTGCTCGCCGTGTCGCTCGCCACGCTCGCCGTCGCCTGGTGGCAGCAGCAGCTCGACCTCGGGCTCGCCCGGGTCGTGGCGCTGCTCGTGGTGTCGTGCCCGTGCGCACTCGGCCTGTCGGTGCCGCTCGCCATGTCGGTCTCGCTGATGCGGGCGGCCCGGTCCGGCATCTTCATCAAGAACGCCGACGCCATCGACCGGCTGCAGCACGTGGGCACGGTCGTCCTCGACAAGACCGGCACGCTCACCGAGGGGCACGCCACCGTCGCCCGCTGGCACGGCAGCGACGCGGCCCACGACCTGGCCCGCACGCTCGAGGCGCAGTCCGCACATCGCGTCGCACGCGCCTTCCAGCACACCGACGGCGCCGCGCTGCACCTCGTGCGGCCGGTCACCGACGTCGTGGAGGTGGCCGGGCTCGGCATCTCGGGACGGGTGGGCGGCCACGACGTCCGTGTCGGCAGCCTGGCGCACGCCACCGCCACCGGTGCCACCAGCACGACGGCGATCGCGGCTGCCGCGCAGGCGATGGTGACCGAGGGCCTGAGCCCGGCCTTCGTGGCGGTCGACGGCCAGGTGGCCGGCGTCGCCGGCATCGGCGACACCCTGCGCCGCGATGCGCACGTCACGGTGCGACAGCTGCGCGACCGCGGCGTGCACGTCTGCATCGCCTCTGGCGACCATGCGGCGGTCGTCGCCCGGGTCGGCGCGGAGCTCGGCCTCGCACCGGCCGACGTGCACGGTGGCCTCACGCCCGAGGCGAAGCGCGACTTCGTGGCCGCACTCGTCGCCGCCCGCACCGGCACCGGCACCGGCAGCATCGTCATGGTCGGCGACGGCGTGAACGACGCGGCGGCGCTCGCGCTGGCCGATGTCGGCATCGCCGTGCAGGGTGGCACGGGCGCGTCCATCGTCGCCTCCGACATCGTGCTCACGCGCGACGGGGTGCGGCCGGTGCTCGACGTGATGCAGGGTGCCCGCCGCCTGCGCGGCGTGATCCAGCGCAACATCGCCTTCTCCATCGCCTACAACGCCGGCGCGTCGTCGCTGGCGCTCGCCGGGTTCATCGGTCCGCTGCTCGCTGCGGTGCTGATGCCCCTGTCATCACTCGTCGTCGTGCTGTCGTCCTCGTTCAGCCGGACCTTCACCTGTCCGGCGGGACGGACGGCGACACGGTCGACACGCGACCCGCTGGGGGCCTGAGATGGACACCATCTTCGTCCTGCTGCCGCTGGCGCTGCTGATTGCAGCCATCGCCGTGGGGTTCTTCATCTGGGCCGCGAAGACCGGCCAGTTCGACGACCTCGACACGCCGGCGGTCCGCATCCTGTTCGACGACGAGGCGCCGGCTGGCGCGAGCGCGTCGCCGAAACCGTCCGTTTCCACAAGGGGAGTCCGCGAATGACCGGCAGGAGCAGCCGCGTCCGCGCCGCCGTCGTCGTCATGGTCGTGCTCGTGACGGCGGGGCTCGGGTACGCATTCAGCAACGTGCGCAAGGGGTACGAGCCACGGCAGCCCATTGCCTTCTCGCACAAACGCATGGCCGGCGCGCCGGTGATGCGGACCAACGACAAGGGTGAGGCGGTGAACGTGGGCGGCTTCGGCATCTCGTGCGTCTACTGCCACACGATGCCCTACAAGGGCCGGCATTCCACGCTGCCGTCGACGGCCGTGTGCATGAACTGCCACTCGACCGTCGGCCTGAACAAGGAATGGGTGCTGAAGATGAAGGAGTACTGGGATCGGGGCGAGCCGATCCCGTGGGTGAAGGTGCACGACCTGCCCGACTTCGTCTACTTCGACCACTCGGTGCACCTGAACGCGAAGAACGAGCGCGGCGAGTCGAAGCTGCCGCTCGTCGACGCGGACGGCAGGCCGATGGTGGCCTGCCAGAACTGCCACGGCAACGTCGCCGAGATGGAGATCGTCTCGGTGCAGCAGCCCTTCAACATGCAGTGGTGCCTCGACTGCCACCGGAAGCCCGAGATGAAGGCCTCCACCGACTGCATCGCCTGTCACCGGTAGGGAACGACCATGAGCGAACACGATCACACAGCCCCGCCGGACGAGGTCCGGATCGAGCGACGCGAGTTCCTGCGTCTCTCGAGCGCGGCAGCCGCCGCGGCGGCGCTCGCCAGCACCGCGTGCCAGGTGCCGGCCGAGAACTCCGTGCCGTTCCACGACATGCCCGAGAACCTTGTCGACGGCATGGGCAAGGCGCGCTACTTCCACACGGTGATCGACGGGACGCCGGTCCTCGTCCGCACGCGCGAAGGGCGACCGATTCTCGTCGCCCCGCGCGCGGAGGAGACGAGCGGACGCGGCGTCACGGTGCGGCACCAGGCGTCCCTGATGGATCTCTACGATCCGGACCGGGGCACCCGGCCACTGTCCATCCGCCGCCGTCCGGACACGGCCACACCGCTGGCCTGGAACTCGGTGTCGGCGGAGGTGGTGTCGCGGCTGAGGAGCGCCGGGGCGAAGTCGGTGCTGCTGACCGGTCCGGTGGCGGGGCCGGCCGTGGCCACTGCCATCGCGGCGCTGCGCCAGGCCAGCGGCATGCGCCATGTGGCGTGGACGCCGATTGCACCGGAGGCCACCGCCGCGGCGTGGGCGCGCGCCTTCGGTCGCCCGGAGGTCGGCAGGCCCCGGCTCGCCGATGCAGACCTCATCGTCGGCCTCGGTGCGGAGTTCCTGGACGACACGAGCAGCGGACTCGACCGCGACTTCGCCGCGCGTCGTGCACCGGATGGGACCGGTTCGCGTGCGATGAGCCGGTTCGTCCAGCTCGAGGGCCGGCTCTCCCTGACCGGCGCCAACGCCGACGCACGCATCCGGGTGCGCGACTCGCACCTGGCCAGCGTCGCCTGTGCCCTTGCGCACGAACTGGTGGTGGTGCAGAAGCTCGGTCCGCTCGCGGCGGACGAGGCGGTGGCGCAGGTGCTGGCCCCCTTTGCCGTCGACACCGTCGCGGCGTCGACCGGCGTCCCGGCCGCTACGCTCAAGGGACTGGCCGCCGAGATGGCGAGGGCAGCCGGGCATGCCGTGGTCGTAGCCGGCGGATCGGCCAGCCAGGCCACGTCAGGTGTTGCGCTCGAGACGGCAGCCCTGCTGCTCAACCTCACGCTGGGCGCCTTCGAGGGCGGGCTCTTCGACGACGGCGGCGCCATGGTGCCGGATGCGTCGAATGCAGACGCACTCGCGGCCCTGGCCGACGACCTGCGTGCCGGTGGCGTCGAGATGGTGATCGTCGCAGGCGCCAACCCGGTGTATGACGCACCGGCCGGTGTCGCCTTCGCCGACGCGCTCGCGAAGGTGCCCTTCATCGTCTCGCTGAACGACCGCGTGGACGAGACCGGCGCACTGGCCGACATCGTGGCGCCGCTGAGCCACCCGTTCGAGAGCTGGGGCGACGCCACGCTGCCCGGGGGGGCCGTGGCCATCCAGCAGCCGGTGCTCCAGCCGCTGGCCGACACCCGCGGCCTGCTCGACCTGCTGGTGGACTGGGCCGCTGCCCTCGGCGATGCCGCGTCGGTGGCGGCCGTTGCCGCGGCGACGAAGCAGGTGCCTCCGCCGGCGGTCGGCACCGCGGAACGCCTGCCCAGCACGAGCGTCGCGTGGCACTACCTGCGAGCCGCGTGGGCCACCCGGCTCGGTGCGGACGCCGCGTCTCCGGCCTTCGATGCCGCCTGGAACGACGTGCTGCGCCGTGGCGCGTGGCAACCCGCCGCGGCCGGTGCCGCACCCCGGACATTCGACCCGGCAGCGCTGGCCGTGCTCGAGGCCGCCCGTCCCACCGCCGCCGCGGGCAGCGTGGAACTGCAGCTCTACCCGCACCTGGCCCTGTGGGACGGCCGGCAGGGCAACAACGGCTGGCTGCACGAGCTGCCGGATCCGGTGACCCGCATCACCTGGGGCGGCGCGCTCTCGATCGCGCCGCGCCGGTTCGACGAGATGCAGCTCACCAACGGCGACCTCGTGGAGGTCGACGCCGGCTACGGGAGGCTCGTCGCACCGGCCTACCGGCACGCCGGCATGCACAACGATCAGGTGGCGCTGCCGCTCGGCCTCGGCCGGACCGGCTGCGGCCCGATCGGCGCGCACATCGGCCAGAATGCCTTCCCGCTGCGCCAGCGCGCGAACGGCACCCTGGTGGCGGCCGGCCTGCCGGTCACGCTCCGGCGCGTGGACGGCAACGAACGGCTGGCCATCGGGCAGGGCTCCGAGATTCTGGACCGTGAGACGCGCCCGCTGGTTCCGGCCACCACGCTGACCGCCTTCGAGGCGAACGCAAAGGCCGGCACCGATCAGGTGGAGGGTGGCGAGTCGGCCTGGCCCGAGCACGAGTACGCGAACGCGCGCTGGGCGATGGCGATCGACCTGAGCAAGTGCACCGGCTGCGCGAAGTGCGTGGTCGGCTGCCAGGCCGAGAACAACGTGCCGGTCGTCGGCCGCCACGGCATCCTCGATGGGCGGCCGATGGCCTGGATCCGCATCGACCGCTACTACGACGCACCACCGAAGGACGGCGGCTGGGACGCGGCCGTCTGGGACGGTCCGCTCGACGTGGTCGAGGAACCGCACACGCTGTTCGAGCCGATGCTCTGCCAGCACTGCGAGAACGCGCCCTGCGAGAGCGTCTGCCCCTTCTCCGCGACCATGCACAGCGAGGACGGGCTGAACCAGCAGATCTACAACCGCTGCGTGGGCACGCGCTACTGCGCGAACAACTGCCCGTTCAAGGTCCGCCGCTACAACTACTGGGAGATGAGCAAGCGCCAGGAGAGCACCTTCTTCCGCTGGCTCGTCCCGCGCATTGCGAAGAACGCGGAGCTGAACACGCGTCCGCCGATGCAGATGAAGAACAACCCCGAGGTGACGGTCCGCAGTCGCGGCGTGATGGAGAAGTGCTCCTTCTGCGTGCAGCGCATCCGGCTCGCGCGGGCCGAGGCCATCCGGAACGGCGCGGACCCGGATCGGCTGCCGGACGAGGCGGTGGTGCCCGCGTGCATGGAGGCCTGCCCGTCGAAGGCCATCACGTTCGGCAACATCAACGCGAAGGACTCGCGGGTGTCGGCGCAGGCCGCCAGCCCGCGCGCGATGAAGCTGCTCGACTCGGTCGGCGTGAAGCCGGCGATCTCCTACCTGACGAAGGTGCGCAATGACAAGGCATGAGGTGAGTCCGTACGCCACGGTGATGGACGACAGCCAGCTCACGGGCCGTCCGATCGTCCTGGCCGGCGCCGGGCCCTACGGCGGGGACGTGGAAGTGCCCGAACCGCTGGTCACGGGCGCGAAGACGTGGGCCGACGTGGACCGCGACATCTGCCTGCCGGCCGAGCAGTTCCCGACGAAGCGGTGGTGGCTGGCGTTCGGCGTCGCGCTGACGTTCCTCGGGCTGCTGGTTTTCTCGCTCATCACGCTGTTCTACGCCGGCATGGGCATCGTCGGCGTGAACCAGCCGGTGGGCTGGGGCTCGTTCATCATCAACTTCGTCTTCTGGATCGGTATCGGCCACGCCGGCACGCTCATCTCGGCGGTGCTGTTCCTGTTCAGGCAGCAGTGGCGCACCGGCATCAACCGGGCGGCCGAGGCCATGACGCTCTTCGCGGTCTGCTGCGCCGGCATCTTCCCGGTCATCCACCTCGGGCGCGCCTGGTTTGCCTACTGGCTGGTGCCGTACCCGAACGCGCGCGGGCCCCTCTGGGTGAACTTCAACTCGCCGCTGGCGTGGGACATCTTCGCCATCTCCACCTACGGGCTGGTGTCGCTCACCTTCTGGTACCTGGGGCTGCTGCCGGACCTGGCCACGCTGCGCGACCGGGCCACGCACCCATGGCGCCGGCGGCTCTACAACGCGATGAGCTTCGGCTGGAATGGCTCGACGCGCGCATGGCGCCACTACGAGTCGGCCTACATGATCCTGGCCGCCCTGGCGACGCCGCTCGTCTTCTCGGTGCACACCATCGTCTCGTTCGACTTCGCGACGTCGGTGATTCCGGGCTGGCACACGACGATCTTCCCGCCCTACTTCGTCATCGGCGCCATCTTCTCGGGGTTCGCCATGGTCATCACGCTGATGACCTTCATGCGCGGCTACTTCGGCATGACGAACTACATCACGCTGAACCACATGGAGAACATGGCGAAGATCATCATGCTGACCGGCATGCTGGTCGGCTTCGCCTACACCACCGAGTTCTTCATGGCGTGGTACTCCGCCAGCGAGTGGGAAGGGTTCGTGTTCAGCAACCGGGCGTTCGGCCCCTATGGCTGGGCCTACGCGATCATGTTCACCTGCAACGCCATCGTGCCGCAGGTGTTCTGGTTCAAGGGCATGCGTCGCAACACGCTGGTGCTGTTCATCGTGTCCATCCTCGTGAACGTGGGCATGTGGTTCGAGCGCTACGTGATCGTGGTCACCTCGCTGCACCGCGACTACCTGCCCTCGGCGTGGGGCATGTATCACCTGACGTTCTGGGACTTCGCGATCCTGCTCGGGTCGTTCGGCCTGTTCTTCACGCTCTTCCTGCTCTTCGTCCGCGTCCTGCCGGTCGTGGCGATCTCCGAGGTGAAGGGCGTGATGGACCCCGATGTGGCCCGAGCCGTTCCGCTGTCCGCGCCTGGCGCGGCCAGCCTGCAGGGGGTCTGACGCCATGACGCCGACTTCGACAACGGGCGTGCTCGGTGACTTCTACCTGCCCGCCGATGCGCTGGCGGCCGCCGCGCGTGTCCGCGAGGCGGGGTGGACGCACTTCGACATGCTGACGCCGTTTCCCGTGCACGGCATGGAGGACGCCATGGGGCAGAAGCGATCGTGGGTGCCGTGGGCCACGCTCGGCCTGGCCCTCTTCGGGATCGCGTTCGCCCAGGGCTTCCAGAACTACGTGATGGTCTACGACTGGCCGATGAACTTCGGCGGCAAGCCGCACGCCTCGTGGCCGGCATTCGTGCCGATCACCTTCGAGCTGATGGTGCTGTGCGCCGCCATCGGCAGCGCCATCATCGCAGTGGTGGCGGGGAAGAAGGACACCGTGCCGCAGCCGCCGCCCATGCTGGTGAAGACCGGCGCCACCGGCGACCGCTTCGTGCTGTGGATCTCGGCCACCGACCCGAAGTGGCAACCGGACACCGCGGCGTCGTTCGTGCGCGCCCTCGGCGCGGGCGACGTCCGGCTGGTGAACCTCGAGGGAGGCTCCCATGCGTAAGTCGTTCCGCCCTGGCCGGCTGACGGCCGCGGCCCTGCTGTTGGCCTCGGGCCTGGCAACCGCGGCGTGCGACCTGGGGCTCCCGGCCGGCCGGGCCCCGCACACGGAAGGCAACCGGCTCGACATGATCGACCAGCCCAAGCTGAAGCCGCAGCGGGCGGACATCTTCGGTGGACGGGCGACCGGCACCATGGAGTCGCCGGAGGGCAGCGTGGCGGTGGACGAGATCCCCTATCCCTTCACGCAGGCGCAGGCGGTGGAGGCCGGACAGGCACTCGCCAATCCGCTGCCGCACTCGGCCGAGGTGATCGCGCACGGCAGGTTCGTGTGGGACAACATCTGCGTCACCTGCCACGGCCCACGCGGCGCAGGTGACGGGACGCTCACCCAGCTCTTTCCGAAACCACCGAGCCTGATGACACAGCGGGTGCGCGACTGGCCCGACGGCGAGATCTTCCACCGCCCGATGCGCGGCCAGGGATCGATGCCGAGCCACGCGCGCCAGCTCGATGCGAGGGACATCTGGTCGGTGGTGCACTACATCAGGCAGATGCAGACTGAGGAGCCCGTGGCGCCGGCCGCCTCCTCGCCCTCCGTCGCTCCTGCTGCGGCCGCCAACGGTGACACCGCAGGAGCTCTGGAGGGCAAGCCCTCGTCAACCCCAACAACCGCATCGGCAGGACAGAAGTCATGAGCGCGCACGTCCACACGCTGCCCACGCCGCCCGAACGGGTGGGCCTGCCTTCCGTGATGACCGGTATCGCCGGCGTCGGCGTCCTCGCGGGCGCGGGCGCCCTGGGCTATGCCTTCTCGACCGGGGAGCTGGCGCTCGCCTGGAGCACGTACCTGATCGGGGCGTTCTTCGCGCTCGGCCTCGGCGTGTTCGGGCTGGCCTGGGTCGCCATCCTGAACCTGTCGGGCGGCACCTGGTCGGTGACCATGCGGCGCGTGCCCGAGGCCATGACCGCATGGCTGCTGCCGGGCGGTGTCCTCGCCCTGGCGGTGCTGGCTGGCGCCGGCACGCTCTATCACTGGTCGCACCCGGAGGTGGTGGCGGCCGACGAGGTGCTCACCCATAAGGCACCGTTCCTCAACCTCCAGATGTTCACCGCCTTCGGCGTGGTGAGCATCCTGCTCTGGGTCGCCTTCGCCGCGCTCATCGTCGGGGCATCGCGCCGGCAGGACCGGGAGGGGGGCGTGCGCGCCTCGTACGCGAACCGGGCGATGTCCGCGCTGTTCATGGTCATCTTCGCGATCACCTTCAGCGTGCTGAGCTTCTACTTCCTGCTCTCGCTCGATGCACACTGGTTCTCGACCATGTTCGCGGTGCTGGTGTTCACGGACGTGTCGCAGAGCGGCACGGCGTTCGTGGCGCTGGTGGCGGCGCTGCTGGTCAGCTCAGGTGCGATGAAGGGGTTCCTGAACGAGCACCACCTGCACAACATCGGCAAGATGCTGTTCGCGTGGACCGGTTTCTGGGCCTACATCTACTTCTGCCAGTTCATGCTCATCTGGTACGCGAACATCCCCGAGGAAACGGTCTACTTCCTGCGGCGCCTCGACAACGGGTGGATGCCGTACATGCTGGCCCTGCCAGTGCTGAAGTTCGCGGTGCCGTTCGTGCTGATGCTGCCGCGCGAGGCGAAGCGGGCGCCGGGACGGCTCATCCCGGTGGCGGTGCTGGTGCTGTTCGCCCAGTTCTGGGAGCTGTACCTGATGGTGGCGCCGGCCGTCGGCCACGGTGAGGACACAGCGCACGCCCACCTGCCGGTCATCGAGCTGCTCGGCACGCTCGGCTTCATCGGGCTGTTCATGCTGGTGTTCAACTGGGCGCTTCAGCGGCACTCACCCATCCCGCTGAAGGATCCGGGCCTGGCCGACTGCCTGCACTACCACTCGTAGTACCCGCCTTCAGGGGGGGCCGGGGAAGTCCTGAATGCATGAGCACGTCCACGCGGTCGCGACGGCAGCGGGGAGCCACCTCGATCTGGTGGCCTTCCTGATGCTCGGCGTCCTGGGCAGCGCGGCCCACTGCGTGGGGATGTGCACGCCATTCGTGTTCATGGTGTCGCGCCGGTACGCACTTCCGGCCGGTGCGCACATCCCGTGGGTGGCCCAGGCCTGGTATCACGCGGGGCGTTTCACCACCTACGGACTGCTCGGGGCGCTGGGCGGCGCTCTGGGCGCGGCGGTGCAGGTAGCGGGTGCGCTGGTGGGGCTGCAGCGGGTCGCAGCCATGCTCGCCGGCGCGGCCCTCGTGGTCACCGGCGTAACGAGCCTGCTGTCGCTCGCACCCGCAGGTGGCCCCGGTGCGTGGGCCAGCCGGCTCACCGCCACGCTCGGGCGACGCATGCCCGGGCACCCTTTCGCGCTCGGCCTCGTGCTCGGCCTGCTGCCCTGCGGCCTGCTCTACTCGGCCGTCGTCGCCGCCATGGCCACCGGCAGTGCGGTGAACGGGGCGGCGGGCGTCGTGCTCTTCGGGCTCGGCACGTCACCCGCGCTGGTCGGTGTCTCGCTCGCCGACGCCCTGTTCGTGCGGCGCCGCGCAGTCCTCAACCGGCTCGCGCAGGTGTTCGTCGTCGTCATGGGCGCCTGGTTCGTATGGCGCGCGGTGCTGCCCGTGTCCTGAGTTCAGGCGTCTGACTTCAGACTCCTGGATTCCGCGCCCTGCCCGTATCCAGCAGGCGTCGCACGGTCGTGAGCAGATCGGTCGCCGTGAACGGCTTCTGCAGGAACGCCTCGCCCACGCCCATCGCAAGGTCACGCCCGGCGGTCTCCGGATTGTAGCCACTGCAGTAAATCACCCGCAGGTCGGGCGACTGGGCCCGAAGGCGCCGGCTGAGATCGTGTCCACTCACGCCGCCCGGCATCAGCACATCGGTCAGCAGCAGCGCGACCTCCGCATGGCGGGCCTCCCACACCTGCAGCGCGTCGGCTCCGGTAGACACTTCGATCACGGTGTAGCCGCGCCGCTCGAGGGTCATGCGCAGCAGGCGACGCACCGCCGCCTCGTCCTCCACGACGAGAATCGTTTCGCTGCCACCGGACGGCGCGACGATGGCCGGAGCCGACGTGCGGGCGGGGGCTGGAGCCGTCGACGGCAGGTAGACGTCCACCGCCGTCCCCCGTCCCATCTCGGTCGTCACGTCGAGCCAGCCGCGGTGCTGCTGGACAATGCCGAACGCGGTGGCAAGGCCGAGGCCGGTTCCCTTGCCGGCTTCCTTGGTCGTGAAGAACGGCTCGAAGATGCGCGGAAGCACCTCGGGCGGGATGCCGGTGCCCGTGTCGCGCACGGTGAAACCCACGTACCGGCCTGGCCCGATGTCGGGGGATCGGCTGCCGTCAATCGTCCGCTCCCAGGTCTCGACGCGCAGGCGACCGCCCGAGGGCATGGCATCACGTGCGTTCACGGCGAGGTTCACGAGCACCTGGTCCAGCATCGACACGTCGGCACGCAGCGCAAGCGCGGACGCATGCAGCTGCAGCTCCAGCGTGATGTCCTCCCCGAGCAGGCGCCGCAGCATCCTCGCCACGGCGGTCACGACGTCGTTCAGCTGGACGTCCTTCATCTGCATGACCTGGCGGCGGCTGAAGAGGAGCAGCTGGCGGGTCAGCTCGGCGCCGCGCGTCGCGCAGGCCTCGATCTCGTCGAGCCCCTCGAGGGCCTCACCGGGCATGCCCGGAATCTCGGCCGACGCCCTGGCCTGCATCATCACCACGGTCAGGATGTTGTTGAAGTCGTGGGCGACCCCGCCGGCCAGCTGGCCGATCGCCTCGAGCTTCTGCGATTGCCGCAGCCGCGTCTCGAGCGCCAGGCGGTCCGTGATGTCGCGGATGAACCCGGTGAAGAGCGGCGGGTCGCTGTTGATCGGGGCGATGTACAACTCGACCGGGAACGTCGTCCCATCGACCCGCACGGCGGACATGCTCATCAGCCGCTGCAGGACCGTGGCCTCGCCTCCGGCACGGTGGCGCATCATGCCCCGCTTGTGGTCGGCGCGCTGCTCGGGAGGAATGATCAAATCCGCCATGTCGCGTCCCACGGCGTCCGCGGCCGCGTAGCCGAACATGCGCTCCGCCGCCGAGTTCCACTCCACGACCGTCCCGTCGGCATCGATGGTGATGAGCGCGTCGAGGGCCGACTCGAAGATGGCGGCCTTGCGCGCCTCGCTCGCGCGCAGCGCAGCCTCGGCCTGCCGGTGCGCCGTCACATCGATGATGGTGGCCATCATGAACGCGCCCGACGATGTCTCGACCGGCGTCAGCCCGACCTCGACGGCCACCGGCTGTCCGTCCTTCCGCCGGGCATTGAGCACCTTGCCCACCCCCATCGACCTGGCCTGCGGTTCCGCCCAGGCGAGCGCACGCAGCTGGGCGTGGGCCTCCTGGGACACGTCGGGCACCAGCACATCGACCGATCGGCCGATGAGCTCCTCCGGCCGATAGCCCAGCACGCCCTCCACGCGACGGCTCGCAAAGGTGATGGTGCCGTCCTGCCTGGTCATCAGCACGATGTTCGGCGACGACTCGACGAGGTGCCTGAATCGCTCCTCACTCTCACGCAACTGTCCGGTGCGCTCGGTGACGAGGCGGTCCAGGTCCTCGTTCAAGGCCTTGAGGGCACCCTCCGCCTGCTTCTGCGCGGTGACGTCCCGCAGCGTGGCCAGCACATAGGCGGCGTTGTTCTGCTCGACACGGCTCAGGAGCACCGCCGCGACGAACTCACGGCCGTCGAAACGTCTGTGCACCCATTCGAACGCGCAGCTGCCCGTGCCCATCGCCGACTCGATGTACTGCAGCGCGGCATCGGTCGATCGGCGCCCATCGGGCTGGGTCTCCGGTGACAGCCCCCATGGGGGCGCGGCGCACAGTTCGGCCTCGCTCGACGCGCCGAAGAGTGCGACCGCGGCGGGGTTTCCGGACGCGAAGTGCCAGTCGGGCGGGTGCAGCGTGATGATCGCGTCGCGCGAGCTTCGGATCATCAGGCCGTAGCGCTCTTCGCTCTGCCGCAGCGCGCGGTCGATGGCCCTGCGCGCTGTCACGTCCCTGAAGATGCCGCGCGTCGCCGTCGGGACGCCATTCGTCGTCCGGACCGTCATGCTTCCTTCCACGAGGCAGTGCCGTCCGTCCTTCGTGCGCAGGACAGTCTCGAACACGCCCGGGCTCTCGCCCGCCGCCGCCCGCGCGAGGATGTCGGTGCAGTGCGCGCGCTGGTCGGGGTGGATGACGTCGAACAGGTTCAGCGCCTGGACCTCCGCCTCCGTATACCCGAGCGTCTCGCGCCAGGCCCGATTGGTGAACGTGATAGTGCCGTCCATCTCGACGGTCTGGATCAGTTCACTCGTGCCGTCGACGATGTCGCGGAGCTGATCTTCCCGCTGGGCCAGTTCGGCCGTGCGCGCGCGGACGGTGGCCTCGAGCTCGGCGTTGAGGCGACGCACCTCCTCCTCGGCACGCTTGCGTTCGGTGATGTCGAGGTAACTGCCCAGGACACCCGTGATCTCGCCGTTCCCGTTGCGCAGGGGCACCTTGCTCGCGAGCAGCGTCATCTGCGTCCCGTCCGGCATCGTCAGCGGCTCCTCGATGAGCAGCTTCGCGCGGCCGGACTCGATGACCGCGAGATCGTCGGCGCGGTACCGGTCGGCGTGGTCACGCCAGCCGGTGTCATAGTCGGTCCTGCCGACAATCTCCTCCGGTGTCGCGACACCTGCGTCGTGGGCAAAGCCGGCGTTGCAGCCGAGGTACTCGAGGTCCCGGTTCTTCCAGAAGACGCGGACCGGAATCGTGTCGAGAATCGCCGTGAGCATGCGCTCGGACGCACGAAGGGCGCTCTCGGCCAGCTTCCGCTCGGTGATGTCGCTGTGCGACCCCGACATGCGCACCGGCGTCCCGTCCGCATCCCTGAGCACGGCGCCGCGCGCGAGGATCCACTTGTAGCTGCCGTCCTTGCAGCGCATCCGGAACTCGGGCGAATAGGTCGGCACCGCGCCGCTGATGTACTGCTGCAGCGCGGTGAACGTGGGCTCCCGGTCGTCGGGATGGATCAGGTCGGCCCACGCGGCGTAGTCGTTGGCGATCTCGTGATCGTCGAACCCGAGCATCGACTTCCAGCGCGGTGCGAAGTAGGTCCTGTCGGTCCGCAGGTCCCAGTCCCACAGGCCGTCGCTCGAGCCCCGCACCGCCAGTTCGAAGCGCTGCTCGCTCACGGCGAGGGCGTCGCGGCTCGCGCGAAGGGCCGCCTCCGCCTGCTTGCGCATGACCGCCACGGAAACGATGCCCTGCGCACGGGCGATGAGCTCGAGTTCGTGCGGCTCGGGCCGCTTCGGTTCGCGGTAGTAGGTGGCGAACGTCCCCAGCACACGGCCATCGTCGGCACGGATGGGCGTGGACCAGCAGGCCCGCAGCCCATGGCGGAGGGCCAGCGCCCGGTAGTCGGCCCACAGGGGATCGGTCGCGATGTCGGCGACAATCACCTGCCGGTTGTCGTGCGCGGCGGTGCCGCAGGAGCCCGCGGACGACCCGATCGCGATGCCGTCGATGGCCTGGCTGTACTCGGGCGGCAGGCTCGGCGCCGCGCCGTGCAGGAGCCGCGTGCCTGCCTGATCGAGCAGCAGCACCGAGCACAACGCACCCGGAGCCTGCTCCTCCAGGCCGCGCATCAGCGCGTCCAGGACCTCGGCGAGCGTATCGGGACGGAGCACCAGCTCGAGGGCCCGGCGCTCCCACTGCAACTGATTGTCCGACGACATGGAACTCCCTGCGTGAACACGTTACACCGGGCCATGGCCCGCAGCGCAACGCCCGGTGGCACGCCGTCTCGTCCCTTGTGACACAATCAGCACCACCTTCGGATGGATCCCACGCATGATTGACGTCATTCACGGCTGGATCACCACCATCGACGGATGGCTCTGGGGTCCGCCGCTGCTCATCCTGCTCGTCGGCACCCACCTGTTCCTGACCATCCGCACCGGCATCGTCCAGCGGCACCTCTGGACCGCGTTGAAGCTGTCGGTCACGAAGGAGAAGGGAGCAGCCGGCGACGTGAGCCCCTTTGCCGCGCTGACCACGGCACTGGCCGCCACCATCGGCACGGGGAACATCGTGGGCGTGGCCACCGCCGTGGGCCTGGGCGGACCTGGCGCGGTGCTCTGGATGTGGCTCACCGGCGTCCTGGGCACCGCCACCAAGTACAGCGAAGCGCTGCTCGCCGTACGCTACCGCGTGCGAACGGCCGACGGCACCATGCTGGGCGGTCCGATGTATGCCCTCGAGAAGGGGCTGGGTCTGCGCTGGCTCGGTGTGCTGTTCGCGCTGTTCACCGTGATCGCCTCGTTCGGCATCGGCAACATGGTGCAGGCCAACTCGATCTCCACCATGGCAAGCGGCACGCTGGGAGTGGACCCGCGGGTGACGGGAGCCCTGATGGCACTCATCACCGCTGCCGTGATCCTCGGCGGACTCAAGTCCATCGCGCGGGTCTGCGAGGTGCTGGTGCCCTTCATGGCCGCGTGGTACGTGATCGGCTGCCTGGTCATCCTCATCGCCGGCATCGACCTGCTCTGGCCGGCCATCCAGCTCATTGTCTCGAGCGCGTTCAGCGCAAGTGCGGCAGGTGGGGGGTTCGTGGGCGCCACGGTCACCATGGCCGCGCGGTACGGCGTGGCGCGCGGGCTGTTCTCGAACGAGTCGGGGCTCGGGTCGGCGCCGATCGTCGCGGCCGCGGCGCAGTCGCGCAATCCGGTGCGGCAGGCGCTCGTCTCGGCCACCGCCACCTTCTGGGACACGGTCGTCATCTGCGCCCTGACCGGGCTCGTGCTGGTGACCAGCATCATGCGTGCACCGACCGAACTCGGGCCGCTGCGGGGCGCGGAGCTGACCAGTGGCGCCTTCCACCAGGTGATGCCCGGATTCGGTCCGGTGGTACTCACCATTGGCCTGCTGACGTTCGTCTTCTCGACCATCCTCGGCTGGTCGTACTACGGCGAGCGGGCGGCGGAGTATCTGTGGGGCAAGCGCACGATCCTGCCGTACCGCATCGTGTGGGTGGTGGCCGTCTACGCCGGCTCGGTGTTCTCGCTCAACTTCGTCTGGGACTTCTCCGACGTGGCCAACGCGCTGATGGCGCTGCCGAACCTGGTCTCGCTGATCATGCTGTCGGGCGTGGTGGCCGACGACACGAGGCGGTTCCTGCACGGCAACCGCCTGGATGAGGCGTTCGATCCGTCGGCCGACAGACTCTTCTAGAATTGGATCCGTGCCTCGCCCTGCTCACGCTTTCGTCATCGCGCTTGCGCTGTCGACGCTGGTCGCCTGTGGTGGACCACCTGCGTCCAGGCCGCCGGAGGGTGGTGCCGGCACTGCTCCAGCCGTGCCGGACATTGCCGCCAGCAGCGGGCCGGAGGCGTACTTCCACGAGCAGCTCGTGACCAACGGGGAGGATGTGCAGACCGAGTTCGGGTCGGCGATCCTGACGCTCGGCATGAACCCGCGCGACCTGCAGCAGGACACGCCGGAGCATGCCTACCAGACGACGATGCGGAAGGTGGAAGAAGTGACCGACGAGGCACTGAAGCGCGACCTGATGCGCGCCCTCTTCGGGCCCACGCAGGCGCGCTGAGCACCGCCCACCCGTACCACACCTGCGGTGCCCGGCGGGGCTCAGCTCCCGACGTCCGCATCGTGCGCGACACGCGCCAGCATCTCGCGAAGTTCGGTCGTGTCCAGCGGCTTCACCAGGTGGGCGTCGAACCCGGCGGCGGTCGACTTCTGGCGGTCCCGTGCCTGCCCATATCCGGTCACCGCCACGAGGTGCAATCCGTCGAGGCCCGCGTGACACCGGAGCCTGCGGGCCAGTTCGTAACCATCCATCACGGGGAGGCCGATGTCGAGCAGCGCCACGTCGGGCCGGAACGCGTCCGCGGCCGCCAGCGCGGATGGCCCGTCGTGCACGGCCATCGCCTCGCAACCGAAGCCGGTGAGCACCTCGGCAAGCAGGTCGCCCGCATCGACGTTGTCGTCCACCACGAGGACACGGAGCCCCAGCGGAAGGCGTGGCGAGCCCGCGAGTTCACCGGAATCGGCCGCCCCCTCCCCAGCCTGCGCCGCGTGCAGGTGGGGGAGCCGGATCGTGAACGTCGAGCCCTTCCCTTCACCCTCGCTCTCGACCGTGACCATCCCGCCATGCAGCGACACCAGACTGCGGACGATCGTCAGTCCCAGTCCCAGGCCGCCCCTGGAACGCTCGGACGTCTGCCACTCCTGCACGAACAGGTCGAACACCCTCGGCAGCATGTCGGGCGCGATGCCCACGCCGCTGTCGCGCACGCGCAGCAGCACCCAGCCCTCCTCCAGCGCCGCCTCCACGTCGACGCGTCCGCCAGGCTCGGTGTACTTCGCCGCATTGTTCAGGAGGTTCGCCACTACCTGCGCCAGCCGGTTGGGGTCGGCGTGGACGAGCAGCCCTGCGGCGGGTACGTCCACCCGGACCACGTGGCGCTGCAGCTCGAACAGGGGGCTGGACATCTCGATGGCCTTGGCCACGACCTCGCCGAGTTCGATCGGGGCGCGCTTCAGCTCGAGCTTGCCGCGCGTGATGCGTGACACATCCAGCAGGTCGTCCACGAGCGATACGAGGTGCCGGACCTGCCGCTCGATGATCGCGCGCTCGCGCGTGCCGCCCTCGACGCCGCGCAGCTTCAGCAGTTGCAGCGCCGTCATGATCGGCGCAAGCGGGTTCCGCAGCTCGTGGCCCAGCATGGCGAGGAACTCGTCCTTCGCGCGGTTCGCGGCTTCCGCGGCCTCACGCAGCTCGCTCAGCTGCCGTCGCGCGATCACCTGATCGGTGACATCGGTGGCCACCACGATGATCCCGGCCGTCTCCTGCCCGTCCCGAAGGGGCGCCCAGACGAAGTCGTAGTAGCTCGTCTGCAGGTGGCCGTCCCGGTGGAACTGCGCCGGGGTTTCCCGGCCGATGTACGGCTCGCCCGACCGGTACACCTCGTCCAGGATGGGGCGCCACGGCTGCTCACGCGCCTCCGGAATGGCCTCGAACAGCGGGCGGCCGAGCATCTGCTCCTGGCTGCGGCCCCAGGCGCGGCAGATGTGATGATTCGCCAGTTCCACCACGTGGCCGGGCCCGCGGAGGACGGCGATCAGGGTAGGCGCCTGATCGAACACGATGCGCAACTGCCGCCTCTGGAGCTCCGCCTCCTGACGTGCAGCGCGCTCGCGCGCCAGGAGGTCAGCCTTTTCCCGGGTCGCCGCCGCAAGCCGGAGCTGGGCGCTCACCCTCGCGGTCAGCTCTCGCGCCGAGAAGGGCTTCACGAGATACTCGTCCGCGCCGGCACGAACGCCCTCCACGCGGGCCTCCTCGCCGGCCCGAGCCGACAGCATGATCACGGGGACGCTCGCGAACTCGGGGTCGGCCCGTAGCGCGTGCAGCAGGGCGAACCCGTCGAGGCGCGGCATCATCACGTCGGTCAGCACCACATCCGGCCGGCGCCGCTTCACCGCCTCGAGCGCCTCGACGCCATCGGCGACGGTCTCGACCGACCAGTGCCGCCGGAGCAGCCGCGCCAGGTACTCGCGCATGTCGCGGTTGTCATCCGCAACAAGCAGGTGCCCTGCGGGCAGCACGTCCTCCAGTTCGCCGTCCTCACCGCTGTCTTCGTGCCGCGGAGCAGGCGCGTCATCCGGCAGCCAGCGGAGCGCCTCCATGAGGAACGGATCGAGTGCCGGGAGCGCTGCCTGCTCCGTGGGCGCGGAGCGAATCCGGTCAGTTGGCAGGTGACCGACACCGATCGGGACCGTCACGGTCACCAACGTCCCGCTGCCCGGCGTGCTGGCAACGGTGCATGTGCCGCCGTGCAGCCGGACGAGATCGTTCACCAGCGCGAGGCCGATGCCCGACCCTTCGTGCGTGCGCGCGCGGGCTCCCTCCACGCGGTGGAACCGCTCGAAGACGTGGGGCAGGTCGGCCGCCGCGATGCCGATTCCGGTGTCGCTGACGGACAGCGCTATGCCGCCGTCCGTCGGTGCGAGACGCAGCGTGACCGTGCCCTCGAACGTGAACTTCAGGGCGTTCGACAGCAGGTTCAGGACAATCTTCTCCCACATACCCCGATCCACGAACACATCGTCCGGTACGGGTGCGCAGTCGACGAGAAAGCGCAGGCCGGCGCGGTCGAACGCGGAGCGGAACATGCTCGCGAGGTCGGTCGTGTACTGGGCGAGATCGGTGGCTTCGAACGACGGCACCATGCGGCCGGCCTCGAGCCTGGCAAAGTCGAGCAGCGCGTTGACGAGGCGGAGGAGGCGCAGCTCGTTGCGGTAGACCGCGTCGAGCGCCTCGCCAGCAAGCGACCGCTCCGGGCTCGCGAGCGCATCCTCCGTCGGACCGATCATCAGGGTGAGGGGCGTCCGGAACTCGTGGCTGATGTTGCTGAAGAACGCGGACTTCTGCCGGTCGACCTCCGCCAGGGCTTCGGCGCGACGCCGCTCCTCCTCGAACGCGCGAGCCGCGCCGAGGGCGCGCGCGATCTGGTCCGCCGCCAGCGTGAACAGCTGCGTGTAGGCGTGGGTGACCTCGCGGAGCGGGTTCAGGCCTGCGACGAGATAGCCGAGTGGCCGTGCACCCGGGCCCGCGTCGAGGGGCACGACAGCCGCACGACCGACCGCGCGGTCCACCAGGGCAGCGTGAAGTTCGGGGCAGGTCGAGGGCAGGTCGACGATGGCCGGGCCGGCATCGGAGCGGCCGGCCCCGGCGTCGACACGCGCCAGTGACGCCAGGCCCGCCACGACGGCGTCGCCGGGCGGCCTGCGCAGGCCTGCGCAGGCCGCCAGGCGTGCCTCGGCGGCGCCATCGGTGAGGCAGAGCAGGGCGAAGGGAACGTCGGCGGCGTGTTCCTCGAACGCGGCTGCCGCAGCCAGGCACACATCACCACCGGAGCGGCCGTCGGCCATGCGTGCGGCAAGGGAACGGAGGAGACGCAGCTGACGTTCGCCCTGGACCTGCGCCGTGGTTTCCTGGCAGGTGATCAGGACGCCCGCAATCTGACCGTCATCGTCCCTCAGCGGGCTGTACGAGAACGTGAAGTAGGTTTCTTCGAGGAATCCCTTGCGCTGCATGGGGAGCAGCAGGTGCTCGTTCCAGGTCGCACCGCCCCCGCTCATCACGCGCTGGCTCTGCGGGCCGAGAATGTGCCAGATCTCGGACCACACCTCGGACGCGGGCCGGCCGAGGGCGTCGGGGTGCTTGCCGGCCAGCACCGGCACGTAGGCGTCGTTGTAGAGGTTGTGGAGTTCCGGTCCCCACCAGAGAGCCATGGGAAAGCGGCTCTCGAGCATGAGTGCCGCTGACGAACGCAGGCTGACGGTCCACGAGTCGAGGGCGCCGAGTGGCGTGCGTGCCCACGCGAAGGCGCGCGTCCGGTCCGCCATCTCTCCGTGCCCTGCGAGTTCCTGCGGCATCCGCGCTACACCCCTCCGTTCACTCACACGGCGCTCGATGCGACGGGAGGTTTGGAGAATAGCGATGGGCCGAGTACAGGAGCAAGCTGAGCGCTGGTGCGACGGGGCCGGGAGCCCGCGGAGAAGTGGCATCCTGAAGCGGGCCTGACAGCCCGCCGTTCAGGAGCTCCGATCAGCGGCCGGGTGCGAGCTTCGCCTGTGCCGCCCGAACCTCGTCCTCGGTGAACGCAGCCTCGAACACGTCGAGCCCTTCGAGAAACGCCGCCACGTCCTTCAGCGAGAAGCCGCGCGACTGCAGCCTGGCCGTGTCCAGGTGCAGCTGGTTGTTCGCGGCGTCGTTGAAGTAGTTGATGAACCTACCCTCCGGATCGAAGCGCTGGTTGAGCTGAGTCACCAGATCCTCGAGGTACACGCGCCCGCCGGCCGGGGGCTCGGGCGGCTGGCCATGGTCGGCGGTAATCACCAGGACGCTGCGCCCCTTCCCGGCCTTCCTGTCCATCAGCTCCAGGTAGGCCGCCACCTGCCGGTCGAGTTCGGCCAGGGTTGCCCGGATCTCCGGCGAGTCGGGGCCATACGCGTGCGACGTGTAGTCTGGCCCCTTCATGTTCACGAACACGAGGTCGGCCACATCGTCGGCACCCACGCTCGAGGCGTCGACGACCGCCCGGAGCGCCTCGGCCTCGTACTGCTGGAACAGCGCGGAGGCGCGGAACTTCGAGGCGTCGGAAATGTCGTGTCCCATCCAGCGACCGCCGGCCTTCTCCCACACCGGTCGGGCCTTCAGCGTTTCCAGCACCGGCGGCATCGCATAGCACTCGGGGTTCGTTTCCCAGCCGCCATCCCGGCCGCCGTAGCTGGCCGCCAGGATCTTCCGGCCGCCGATGATGCAGGAACCGCGGCCCACGAGCCCCGCCGTGGCGCGAATGGCGCCCCCCTGCCCGATGATGACCGCCTTCCCGTCGGTGGCCATGTTCCACGAATCGGCCAGCGTCAGCGCCATCAGCTCCCGCGTGTCGAGCTGGAAGTAGGCGTCCTGCACGCGTCCCGTCGTCCGGTTGAAGAGGGTGTTGACGACGATGCCGTGGAAGCGCGGTTCGCTGCCGGTGCCGATATTGGCGTGGCCCACGCCGGTGACCGTGGGCAGGACCACCGTGTGCGTGTTGTCGAACCAGGCGCCGTCCTTCCGCAGCCGCGTCAGCGTGGGCATCGCGTCGGCGTAGGTATCGAAGTAGTCTGCGCGCATGGCATCCATCACCATCACGGTGACCACGCGCGGCGCGCCGCTCGCGGCCGTGATGGCGTCCGTGAGTGTCCGTCCCGTGTAGGTGGGCAGGGGCGCCGCACCAATCAGGGTACCGACGGTGGGCGCCACGTCCTGCTGCCTGGCCGCAACCGTATACTGTCCGGGCTTCACGAAGGGCGCGCCGTAGAACAGCAGCGGGATGTGCGTGTCGTACTCCCATGGCGACCCGTGCATGAACTTGTAGAGGTCGTCATGGGAGGTGACGAACCACTGCTCCTTCGGAACCACGAACACCTGCCCGCTGCGCCCAGGAAAGTACCCGCGCGCGAACATGTCGAGCCACTGCTGGCGCGTGGACGTCGATGCAGCGCTCCCGGGCGATGGCCGCGCGACGGCCGTCGTGGTCGACGATGAGGCGCAGGCGTTGAGCGAGAGCGCGAGCAGGGCGGCAATGATGGGTCGGGTCACTCCGCCATTGTCCGCGAAACCGCCGCGGGACGGTAGGCTGCGACTAGAATCGACAATCTGCAATCTGAAATCTCCAATCTGAAATCTGCAATCTCCAATCTGCCATCTGCAATGTCCGGAGCTTTCCTGATGCAGACACGTGTACTTGGCACCAGTGGACTCAGTGTGTCGGCCCTCGGCTTTGGCTGCATGGGTCTCAGCTTCGGCCTCGGCCCGGCGGTCGGCCGCGAGCAGGGGGTGGGGATCATCCGCGCCGCCGTGGATGCGGGCGTCACGTTCTTCGACACCGCGGAGGTCTACGGCCCCTGGGTGAACGAGGAACTGGTCGGTGAGGCGCTGGCGCCGATCCGCGACCAGGTGGTCATCGCCACCAAGTTCGGATTCAAGCTCGATGCAGGCCGGCAGGCAGGCCTGGACAGCCGCCCCGCGCATATCCGCGAGGTGGCCGAGGCGGCGCTCACCCGCCTCCGGACCGACCGCATCGACCTGCTCTACCAGCACCGCGTCGATCCCGCCGTTCCGATCGAGGAGGTGGCCGGCGCCGTGCGGCGCCTCATCGAGGAAGGCAAGGTGAGGCACTTCGGCCTGTCGGAAGCCGGCGTGCAGACGATCAGGCGCGCGCACGCAGTGCAGCCGGTCGCTGCCCTGCAGAGCGAGTACTCGCTCTGGTGGCGTGAGCCCGAGCGCGAGATCCTGCCCACGCTCGAGGAACTGGGCATCGGGTTCGTGCCCTTCAGCCCCCTCGGCAAGGGGTTCCTGACCGGAGCCATCGACGAAACGACCACCTTCGACAGCACGGACTTCCGCACCATCGTACCGCGCTTCGCCACCGAGCACCGCGCGGCGAATCTCGCGTTCGTGGCGTGGCTCAGGGTGTTCGCGGAACGCCTGGGCGCCACGCCGGCGCAGGTGGCCCTCGCCTGGCTGCTCGCGCGCAAGCCGTGGATCGTGCCGATACCGGGCACCACGAAACCGCACCGGCTGGCCGAGAACCTCGGCGCCGTGCACGTCAGGCTCACCGCCGACGATTTGGCCGAGATCGACCGGGCCTCGGCCGGCATCGACGTGCAGGGCGCGCGGTATCCCGACCACCTGATGAAGCTGATCGACCGCTGAGTCGTCGCCACCTGCCCGGAAGGCTGCTGCTATCCTAGCTAGCCAGTGGTGCCGCACCGTGCGGCGCCGGGGAGAGGGCACTCATGATCGGGCACGTCACGCGCCAGCTCGCGCTCGGCATCGCACTCGCGACGCTGGCCGCAGGCTGCAGCAGTTCACCGGCCGCGCCACCACCCGCCGGCCCCACGTCGATCGACGCACCGGAGATGGCGGCCGTGCTCGACGCCGTCGACGGGGAGCGGATCCGGCAGCACATGACCGTGCTCGCCGACGACAGGCTCGAAGGCCGCGGACCAGGCACGGCCGGCTACGACGAGGCACTGCGCTACGTCGAAACCACCGCCCGTTCCCTCGGCCTGGCCCCGGCCGGCGACGCCGGCAGCTTCCGCCAGCGGGTCCCCATGCGTAACAGCGTGGTGGTCGAAGACGGCAGTTCCCTCGCCGTGCACGCCGCCTCCGGCACGACGCGGCTCACCTACGCGAAGGACTTCCTCCTCTCGGCCGATCCGCTGCGTGCGGAGGTCAGCCTCGCCGACGTGCCGGTCGTGTTCGTCGGGTACGGCGTCAGCGCCCCCACGCTCGGCTACGACGACTATGGCTCCGGCGTCGACGTGAAGGGCAAGGTGGTTGCGTTCCTCAGCGGCGCGCCCGCGAAGCTGCCCAGCAACGAACGCGCCTACCACTCCTCCGGCGCCGTGAAAGAGGCCGACGCGCTTCGTCGCGGTGCCGTCGGCACGATCAGCTTCACCTCGCCAGACGACCCGCGCTTCCGCTGGGACGTCAGCGTGGCAACCAGCAAGCAGGGCGGCTACGCCTGGATCGACGACCAGGGCCGGCCGAACCGCGGCGACGAAGCCCTGCGCGGCGCTGCTTCCCTCAACCACTCGGGCGTCGCGGCGCTCTTCAGGGGTGCCTCGAGGACGCCTGCCGACGTCTTTGCCGCGGCGAAGGCCAGCACGCCCCAGGCCTTCGACCTCGCCACCCGCGTGTCGATGACGACGACCTCGACCCATAAGGATGTGGAGAGCGCGAACGTCGTCGCCCGCCTGGAAGGCAGCGACCCCGCGTTGAAGAACGAGCACGTGGTCTACGTGGCGCACGTGGACCACTTCGGGCGCGGCGTCGCCATGAACGGAGACGAGATCTACAACGGCGCGCACGACAACGCCTCTGGCGTCGCGATCGTCCTCGAGGTGGCACGCGCGTGGGCCGCGCTGCCGGCACGGCCACGGCGTTCGGCCATCTTCCTGTTCGTCACCGCCGAGGAACGCGGGCTGCTCGGGTCCGACTTCTTCGCGCGGCATCCCACCGTGCCGAAGGACGGCATCGTGGCGGACCTGACGCTCGACATGCCGTTCATGTATCACCCGCTGCTCGACATCGTCCCCTACGGGGCGCAGCACTCCACGCTCGATGCCCCGGTGAAGCGGGCCGCGGAGCGACTGGCGCTCGAGATCGGACCCGACCCGATCCCCGAGCAGGCACTGTTCATCCGCAGCGATCACTACAGCTTCGTGCGGCAGGGGGTGCCGTCGCTCTTCATCAAGAGCGGTTTCAAGACCGGCGACCCGGCAAAGGACGGCTCGGCCATCAACGCCGCCTATCGCCGGGACGTCTATCACAAGCCGAACGACGACATGTCGCAGGCCTTCGACTTCGCCGCGGGCGCGAAGCACGCGCAGGTCAACTTCCTCGTCGGCTGGCAGGTGGCCCAGGAGCCCACGCGTCCCGTGTGGAACGACGGCGACTTCTTCGGCGGACTCTTCGGACAGGGTGCGTCCGCGACGCAGGCGCCCGCCACGGGTGGAGGACACTGAATCCATGCAGAGGACGCACTTCATCGACAACACCTGGCAAGCGGCCAGCAGCGGCGACACCATCGACATCGTCGACCCGAGCACGGGCTCGGCATTCGGGACGATCGCGCGCGGTACGGCGCAGGATGTCGACCGGGCTGTGGCCTCGGCGCGCGCCGCCATTGGCGAGACGTTCGACGGCCCCTGGGGCCGGCTCTCGGCCACGCAGCGTGGCCGGCTGATGCTGAAGCTGTCGGCCGCCGTCACCGAGCGGAACGAGGAGTTCGCGCAGCTCGAGGCGCGCGACACCGGCAAGTCGCTCAAGACGGCGCGGGTGGACGCCACCGCCCTCGCCCGCTACTTCGAGTACTACGGCGGCGCGGCCGACAAGCTGCACGGCGACACGCTGCCGTACGAGACCGGCTTCACCGTCCTCACCATCCGCGAGCCGCACGGCGTCACGGGACACATCATCCCGTGGAACTACCCGATGCAGATCTTCGGCCGCACGGTCGGCGCCTCACTGGCTGCCGGCAACGCGTGCGTCGTGAAGCCGGCGGAGGACGCCAGCCTCTCCACCCTGCGGCTCGCTGAACTCGCGGCCGAGATCGGCTTCCCTGCTGGCGCCCTCAACATCGTCACGGGCTACGGCGCGGAGGCCGGCGCGGCGCTCACGGCGCATCACGGCATCGACCACATCTCGTTCACCGGCTCCACCACGACCGGCCGGCTCATCGCGGAGGCGGCGGCGAAGCGGCACTGCCCGGTCACGCTCGAACTCGGCGGCAAGTCCCCGCAGATTGTCTTCGAGGACGCCGACCTCGATGCGGCGCTCCCGGTGATCGTGAACGCCATCATCCAGAACGCCGGGCAGACCTGCTCGGCGGGCAGCCGCGTGCTGGTGCAGCGCAGCATCTACGAGATGGTGATCGAGCGGCTGGCGGGGCGGTTCAGCAGCCTGCGTGCAGGCCCGCCTGCGCTGGAACTCGAGATGGGGCCCCTGGTGAACCGCAAGCAGTACGACGTCGTGCGTCGCTTCATCGAGAATGCCGAGGCCGCGAGCATCCCGGTGGCCGCACGGGGCACGTTGCATCCGGACGCGGCAAGTGCCGGCTACTACCAGCAGGCGGTCCTCTTCCGCGACGTGCCGCACGAGAGCGAACTTGCGCAGAAGGAGATCTTCGGGCCCGTGCTCGCGGCCATGCCGTTCGAGGACGAGGCCGACGCGATCCGGCTGGCCAACGGCACCGACTACGGACTCGTCGCCGGCGTGTGGACGCGCGACGGCGGGCGGCAGATGCGGCTGGCGCGGAAGCTGCGGTGCGGCCAGGTGTTCGTCAACAACTACGGGGCGGGTGGCGGCGTCGAGCTGCCGTTCGGCGGCGTGAAGTCGAGCGGCCACGGGCGTGAGAAGGGGTTCGAGGCGCTCCTGAGCTTCACCGTGCTCAAGACGATCGCCATCAAGCATGGCTGACACGAGGCGCCCCTCGGCTCGCGCCACCCGCGCGCCGAGGGAGCCGAGGAGCGACGGGTCCAGGAACTACATGACCCCCGGCGGCTTCCGCCGGATGAACGAGGAGCTGGCGCAGCTCTGGAAGGTGGAACGGCCGGCGATGGTCGCCACCGTCGCCTGGGCCGCCGGCAACGGCGACCGGTCGGAGAACGGCGACTACATCTACGGCAAGCGGCGGCTGCGCGAGATCGACCGACGCATCCGCTTCCTGTCGAAGAGCCTCGACAGCGCGGTCGTGGTCGACAACGCCAGTCGTGCACCCGACCGGGTGTTCTTCGGCGCCACCGTCACCTTCGCCAACGAAGCGGGCGACGAGCGGACCATCACCATCGTCGGCACCGATGAACTGGACTCTGGCAGCGAGCGCATCTCGTGGCGCTCGCCGCTCGCCACCGCGCTGCTCAAGGCAAAGGTGGGCGATACGGTCACCGTCCGCACGCCGCGGGGGCCGGAGCGGATCGAGGTCGAGGACATCCGCTACGACCCGCTGACCTGATCCACGTTACTCCCTGGGGGCGCTGCCTATTCCCCAATCTCCAGGCGGAGGGCGAGGTAGCGGCGACCGCGATCCGTCAGCGCGACGACCTGCTTCAAGTCACCGCGCATCGGGATGTCCCACAACGCGTGGCCGCGGCCGACGGGCTGGCATTCCCCGGCTGACATGATTACCCTATGGACCGCGGAGGCGGAATCCTGCCGATCCCGCACGCCTGCTGCGAGCGAGCGCGCGGGAGGGGCGGGCTGGAGCAGCCATGCGACCGGGAGAGTTCTTCGACTACGTCCCCCTCGAGCGGACCCGCCTGCAGGCCACCACGCTCCTCGACGCGCTCCTCGCCATCGGGGCCGTGGCGGTCCTGGCCGGGTGGCTCAGTGGCCACCCGCTGCTCTACGCGGCAACGTCGCCGGTGATGTCCCCCTTCACCGCGCTGTCGATCCTGATCATGGCAGGCACCCGCCAGGCACGGCTGCACGTGGAGACGTGGCCGATGGTGCTCAGCCTCGCGATGACCGGACTGGTCCTCGGCGGCAATGCCTCGTCCATCGTGATGCTGCTCTCCACGCCGCCGGACATCTGGGCGAGCTTCCCGAGCCTGGTGCTCACCTCGGTGATGACCTCGATCGGCCTCGTGCTCTTCTGCGCCTACGATCTGCTGATCGCGCTGCGAGACACGCCCGACAGCGCCTTCATCATGGACGACATCCTGGTGCATCTGGCGCTCGTGCCCGGCGGCCTGAGCCTGCTCGGGTACCTGCTGGGCAACCCGACCTACCTGAGCATCCATGCCGACCCGCGCGTGGGCATCTCCCCGCTGGAGATGGCATTCATGGGCGCGTACGCGGTGGCCGCCGTGGTCTCCAACCCACGGCTCTTCCTGTGGCAGTTCCTCGGCGCCCGCTGGTCGAACCGGGTCGTCTTCGGCCTGCTCTTCCTGAACCAGTTCGTGGCCCCGCTGGTCGTGGCCCTGCTGCTGGCAAGGCCGGGCGCGCAGGGCCCAGGCATCGAGATGTTCGTGCTGCTGGCAGGTGTGGTGACCACCGTGTCGTTCCTGCTGCTGCAGGCGCGCGTGGCGCGGCCGCGTACCGCTGTCGACGCCGCGGTCCGGGCGTGACGCGCCGACAGGCCGGTCAGCGTCGCAGCGCCGCCCAGACGAGGTTCGGCGAGTGTCCCTCGGCGCGCACCATGCGCACCCAGAGCAGCGTCATGTGTTCGAGGTGCAGCGCCTGCACGAGGCCCCCGACGTCCACGGGCTCGAAGCCGCAGTCGGCAATCAGGCGGCCCACCTGTGCCTTGGCGGCGCCATCGTCTCCACAGAACAGCATGGCCGGCCTGACGTCGTAGGCCGGGTACGACGGGTTCTCGAAGTTCTCGAAGCCGTAGATGGTGAACGCCTTCACGACGCTCGCGTGCGGCACGAGCGCCTGGATGAACTCGCTGCCCGAGCGCTCGCTGCGAAGGCCGTGAGTGAGGCCGGGACCGACCGGGTTGGTGCAGTCGACGAGCACCTTGCCGTCGAGCGCCTCGGCGATGGGGCCGAGCAGCGCCTCGTTCGCCGCAAAGGGCGTGGCGAGGAACACGACGTCTGCCCCGCGCACGGCGTCGGCCAGCGGACGAGAGGTCAGGCGCGCCGACCGGGCGAGCGTGGCAGTGATGGAGGCCGAGCCGTCCTTCGTCTCGGCGAGGATCACGTCGTGCCCGGCCTCGGCCAGGTGTGCGGCAAGCGGGGCACCGACCTTGCCGGTGCCGATGAAAGCGATGGTCATGAGGCTCCCTTGCCTGATCGTTGTCAGGCTCAGCGTCCGAGTGTCTCGATCACGAGGTTGGCCGTTTCGGTGCCGGAGAAGTTCTGCTGTCCGGTAATCAGGTTGCCGTCACGCACGGCGAACCCGCGCCAGCGTCCGGCCTGCACGAAGTTGGCGCCACGGCGGCGGAGTTCGTCTTCGATCCGCCACGGCATGAGGTGCGTCCCGCGCGGCAGCGCGCCCATGGCCCACACCGCCTCGTCCGCGAAGTCCTCCTCCACGTTGGCGAAGCCGGTCACCGTCTTCCCGGCGACCAGCAGCTCGCCGCTCGACAGTGTCGCGTACCGGAGCAGCGCCACACCGTGGCACAGCGCACAGGCCACCTTCCCGGATTCGTGGAACTCGACGAACGTGCGGTGGAGCGCCGCGGCATTCGCGAACGTGAACATCGGCGCCTGACCTCCAGCCACGACAAGGGCGTCGAATCGATCCACGTCGATGTCCGCGACGGGCTTCGTCTCCTCGACCAGGCTCGCCAGGCCGGGCGTGGCGATGAAGCCCATGCTGATCAGGTCTGACGCGGAGTATCCACTTGGGTCGCGTGGATCGCTGAGCCCATCGGCCTCGCAGCGTCCGCCGTCGGGGCTGAAGACCTCAACCTCGTAGCCGGCCTCGTGGAAGGCATGGTAGGGGTGCGTCAGCTCTGACCACCAGAAGCCGACCGGCCAGCCGGTGATGGACGACACGGCGGGATTGGCAATCACGATGGCGACCCGCTTCTGGCGCGCCGCGCGGTTGGGATCCTTGAGACTCATCGGCCCGTGCTCCTCCTGAAGGTGTCCGCTCCACACGATAGGCAAGCAGGCCGGCGAAGGATAGTACGCACTCCTGCGTGCCATACTTACCGCGAGGAGAGTGTCACGGTGCCGGAGTTCCAGTTCGAAGGGCGGCGCTACCAGAATCCGGTGGAGCTGGCGCAGGACGTGATTGGCGGAAAGTGGAAGATGCCCATCCTCTGGCGCGTGGCGAAGCGCACCTGGCGCTACAACGAGCTGCGGCGCGAGCTGCCCGCCATCTCGCACAAGATGCTCACCCAGCAGCTCCGCGAGCTGGAGCGGCACGGGCTCATCACGCGGACGGTGCACCCGGTCGTGCCGCCGCACGTGGACTACGACATCACGCCACTCGGCCGCACGACGCTTCCGGTCATCGAGGCGCTTCGCGAGTGGGGCAGCGCGTACAGGCGCCGGCGTGGCGCCGCCGCCTGACCTGACACGCAGGCCGGCGCACCGCCGGTGAGGCTCACGCGCTCCCCGGGGTTGGCAGGGCGTCGCTGCTACGGCTGAGCGTGGGCATCGATGCGGTGCCCAGGGCTACTTCTTCCCGAGCAGGTCCACCGCGGCCCGGACCCCCTGCGCCAGCGACGCCGCCTGGCCGGTCCCGTAGTAGTGCAGGAAGACCACTCCGGGCTGCACGCCGGTCATGTGGTGGTGAATCGCGACCACCTCGATCCCGCGGCCGCGCAGCGCCTTGAGGACCGGCGTCACCTCGTGGTCGAGCATCGCCACGTCGCCGGCCACCATGGCGTCCGCGTCGGTGCCCGTGAAGGCCGCCCAGGTGTTCAGCCCCATCCGGGCGTTGATCGCTGCACCGTGCTCGCGCACGTCGAGGTCGGCGCGGCCGATGGTGATCTTGAAGACCGGTCCGGACTGCTCGCCTGGCGCACCGACGATCCGCGCCAGCACCTCGGTGTTCAGGGCCGCAGCCGCCGGTGAAGGCGTGGGCGCCGTGGCGCCACTCGCCCCCGACGTGTTCCTCTTCATCGCCTGATCGATCAGGTCGATCGCCGGCGTGATCCGGCGCGTCAGCTCGGCCGGGCTGCCCATGCCGTGCACGTGCATGTAGAAGATGCGCGGCTGCTCGTGGAAGAAGTGGTTGTGCAGCGCCGTCACGTCGAGGCCGTTGTCGAGCACGGCCGACATGACCGGGTTCACCTCGTCCTCGGTGAGCACCAGATCTCCCATCATGACGTCCATGCCGCCGGTGCCCTTCGTGAGGGCAATCCAGCCGCCGAAACCCAGTGGCGTCGGGGCGGGCCGGCCCGCGATGGTCACCTTCAGGTCAGCGCGAGGGATGTTGACCTTCAGGACGCGATCCTTGAAGTCTCCGCCCTTCCCGAGCGCGGTCATCACCGCCTGATACTCGGCCGGCACATCCTGCGCCCACGCACTGGTGCCAGCGGCCAGCGTCAGCAGTCCCGCCGCAACCACTCCAGCGACAGCTCTCATGTGTCCCCCCATCCGTGCATTCTCCGCGATCCAGGGCTGCCGTCGGCACGAACATCTCGGACAGTCCCGACGCAGCCCAACCGTGCAGGCCGCCTGTGCGCCGCCGACCCCGGCTTTTGACACGCTCGGGTCTCCCGCGTACGTTGGTGACGACGCATGGACAGTCCTCCCTTCCCGTGTGTGCTCGACGCCTGGCAGACGCACGAGGCGGAACTGCGACACTGGCTGCTCGGCCAGGTGCACGACGGGGCGCTGGCCGACGACCTGCTGCAGGATGTCTTCGTGAAGGCGCTGCGCGAAGGTGCCCACTTCTGCGAGCTGGACTCTCCGCGCGCGTGGTTGTTCCAGGTGGCGCGCCACGCCGTCATCGACCATCACCGGGTCAGCAAGCCGACCGTGCCCGACGTCGACGCACTGGCGCAGCCGGAGGTGACCACTCGACCGGTGGACACGCTCACCACCCGCCTCGATGAGGCACTCCGTGCACTCGACCCCGACGACCGCGACGTCATCGTCCGGTGCGACATCGACGGCCAGACACAGGCGGCCTATGCAAGTGCCCGCCAGCTCACCCTGCCGGCCGTCAAGTCGCGCATCCAGCGTGCCCGCGCGCGGTTGCGCCACGAACTCGTGCAGCGCGCCGCGGTCCGCTTCGACCCGCAGGGGCGCGTCTGCTGCCACGGCCGCTTCGGCCAGGGCGACTGACGGTCGCCTGCATCCTTCCGGGGGCCCGTTCGTCTTCCCGGCAGGGCCCCATGCAGGTCATCGCCGCCAGCCGCCAGTGGACCGACAACCATCCCAGGACGTTCCTCGCCGTGGCCGCCCTGTCGTGGCTTGCCGCGTACTCGGCGCTCATCCCGGCGTCGGAGGCGCTGGTCGCGACGCTCCCGGTGGACCGCACCAGCCACCTCGGTGGCGCGCTGCAGTTCTTCCTGTATGACACCCCGAAGGTCCTGCTGCTCCTGACCGGCATCGTGTTCGTGATGGGGATGGTGAACTCGGTGTTCACCCCTGAGCGAACCCGTGCCCTGCTGGCCGGACGGACCGCCGGCCTGGCCAACGTGATGGCGGCCAGCCTTGGCGTGGTCACGCCCTTCTGTTCCTGCTCGGCCGTGCCGCTCTTCATCGGGTTCGTGCAGGCGGGCGTGCCGCTTGGGGTCACCTTCTCGTTCCTCATCGCGGCGCCCATGGTGAACGAGGTGGCGCTCACGCTGCTCTTCAGCCTCTTCGGCTGGCGTATCGGACTGCTCTACATGGCGCTCGGGCTCTCGGTGGCGACTGTCGCCGGCCTCGTCATCGGACGGCTCCGCATGGAGGCCCACCTTGAAGACTGGGTGCGCGACATGCCGCGACTCCACGCCCGGGCTCCCGATCTCCGCCTCACGCTCGCCGAACGGGTCGACGTCGGGCTCACCGCCGTGCACGACATCGTCGGCAGGGTCTGGCCCTACATTCTCGGGGGCATCGCCATCGGCGCAGCCATTCATGGCTACGTGCCCGAGGCGTTCATGGCCTCGGTCATGGGAAAGGACGCATGGTGGAGCGTGCCCGTGGCCGTGCTGATTGGCGTGCCCATGTACACCAACGCCGCAGGCGTCATACCCATCGTGCAGGCGCTGCTCGCCAAGGGCGCGGCGCTGGGCACCGTGCTGGCGTTCATGATGAGCGTGATTGCGCTGTCACTGCCCGAGCTGGTGATGCTCCGGAAGGTCCTGAAGGTGCGGCTGATCGTCACCTTCGTCGGCGTGGTGGCGGCCGGCATCCTGCTGGTCGGCTACGTGTTCAATGCGGCGCTCTGAGCGCCGGGGAGCCTGGTCATGATGCAGGTGAAGGTTCTGGGCAGAGGGTGCGCCAACTGCAGGAACACGATTGCGCTGGTGCGGGCCGTGGCGGACGAGAAGGGGATCGCCATCGAGCTGGAGAAGGTGGAGGATCTGCGCGACATCATGAGCTACGGGATCATGTCCACGCCGGGCGTGGTGATCGACGGAGCCGTGGTGCACGCGGGTGGCGTGCCGAGCCGGCAGAAGGTGGAGGGCTGGCTGAGCGGTGCTGCATAGGTCGCAGCCCCGCTGGGCTCAGAACTGCACGACGTTCTCGAGGTATGCGAAGACGGCCGGACCTTTGCGGAAGGTCGTCCGCACCACCGGTCCTGCTCCGGCCACCCCGAGGTAGGCATTCACCGACCACCGGGGATCGATCCGCCAGTCGACCGCGCCTTCAACCACCTCCATCAGCCGCGTGTGCCCGCCGGAGGGCCTGAGCGCATACCCGAAGATGCGCCCGTTGTTCTGCGTGGCGCCGCTCCCGGCGTACCAGCCGTCGGCGCTGCTGGCAAGGCCGAGCAGGTGGCCATCGACCCGCAGGGACACGGTGGGCGAGGGCCTGAGCATCAGTTGCGCGCTGAGGTCGCGCAGGTTTGCAAGCGAGTACAGCGTGCTCTGCGAGTAGCGCCTGATCGTCGGCAGCATCGGGAAGAACGTTCCGTGCGTGCCGTCCGACGCCGAGCCATCGCCGCCCAGCCACGAGAAGCCGCCGCGGATCCACGGCCGCCAGGGCGCCTGCGAGAACTGGTACCCGGCCTCCGCCATCGCCGCGAACGCCCGGTGGTCCTGCTCGTACCAGCGACCGAACTGGCCGGCCCCCCAGAACACCAGGTCCATTTCCCCGCTGCCCAGCGGCTTCGCCCCGACGATGTGGGCGCCGAACGTGCTGATGCCGACATCCACGCGCGTGGCTCGACGGCCGGTCAGGTCGGGACGGCCGGTCACCGCTCGGTCGTCCTCGTAGTGGTGCGCGAACAGCTGCACCTCGCTGCGCGGCACGATGACGCCTGGCGCTGTGGTGAGCGCCGCGGAGTACACGCGAACATCGCGCATCGACAGGCCGGCCGCATCCTCGTAGCCGCCCTGCGTCGGCTGGAATGCCGTGCCGGTGACCTGTACGCGGCCCCCCCGCCAGTCCACACGCATCCCGTCGAACGCACGCTGGTAGATGGCCCACTCGAATTCGCCCACGAGCCGCGAGTCGATGCGCTGGCGCTTCACGGCCTCGATCGTCGGCACGCCCGAAGGTCGCTCGGCCCCGCTCGTGTACGGCATGCGTCCCACCTGCAGGTCGATGCCTCCGGGAAGCTGTCGCACGGTGAGGTGCGCGGCCTTCAGGAACACCTGGTGGCTCGTGCTGCTGCCGCTGTGGTCGAAGTAGTTGGCGCCGGTCCCGAGCGGCCCCGGCCCGATGGCGTCCGTTGGCAATCCACCGAACTGCACGTACTGCAGGCCCACCGTCGCATCGACACGCCCCCGCCGCAGGCGGACACCGGCCTGCAGGCGGTTGCCGACATGAGCGGTCGTGGGGTCGCCTGGGGTGAACGTCGCGGTCTGGGCCGGCGGCTCGAAGAACTGCCACATCTCGAAGCGGGTCCAGTTCCGGACGTACGGCTGCAGCAGTGGGGGCGACGCGGCTGCCGTCTGCGCGAGGAGCGGCTCCGCCTCGACGGCAGCGAGCGCGGCGAGCATCAAGGCCCGGACAACGACGGTTCCACGCATGACAGTGCTTCAGCTGGAGTCGCCGTGTGGCCTGTCCACGCCGGGCCCCCTCCCCATCTATCGGTCAAGTGCCGGGTCGCGTGAATGGCGATGTGTGGATTTGAAAGGATGAGCTCAGCCGACGAGCTATGGCGTCCGGGCATCCTTCGGTAGAGCGAAGACAAAGAGCGCGTTGCCTTCGGCCGGCCTGGGGATCTCGGGAAGCAGCGCGGTGGGGACGCGATCGGCCCAGGTGAGTCCGCGCGTCGTCGCGCTCACCGTGAAGGCGACGTACTCCGTGCCGCCCACGCCGTAAGCCATCGGGAAGCCGTTGGTCATGGTCGGCAGGCGTGTCTCCCAGAGCAGAGCGCCGGTGTGCGCGTCGTACGCCTGGGCGAAGCGGTCCCAGGTGCCGACGAAGACCAGGCCGCCAGCCGTGGTGAGCGTGGCCGTGTTGAACGGCGCACGACGGCGCTGCCGCCACGTCGCCGCGCCCGTGGCCACGTCGAGGGCGACCAGTTCACCCAGCATGTCGGGGCTCTTCGGGTGGAACTGGTACGACGTCACGCGCACGGGCCCGGTGCCGCCGCCACCGAGCTGACGGTCGACCGGCTCGAAGGTGGCGGTTTCGCAGTTCAGGCTGAGCGGCACGTACAGCGCGGCTGTGTCCGGCGAGTAGGCCATCGCCCTGAGGCTCTTGAACCCGCCGGTGCTCGGGCAGAAGGAGATCTCACGCCCGAGATACTGCACCATGCCCGGCTTGTAGCTGGCGCGGCCCGTCTTCGCGTCGATGTTCACGAGCGTCTGGTAGCCGAGATCCGTCGCCTTCACGAATGAGCCGGTCCGCCTGTCCAGTTCCCAGAGGATGCCGAGCTTGCCCATCGTGTACGCCGAGCGACGCCCGTCGTGATCGATGAGCACCCGCTCGAACGCCTCGTCCATGTCGTAGGACTCGCCCGGCAGGTGCTGGAAGTGCCAGCGCAGCGCGCCGTCCGCCGGCTGCAGCGCCAGCGTGGCATTCGTGTAGAGCGCATCTCCGTCACTGCCGCGCGCCATCTGGGCCCACGGCTTGGCCTGCGCCGTGCCCCAGTAGATCAGCTTCAGCAGCGGATCGTAGCTGCCCACCATCCACGCGTCGCCGCCTGCGCGGAACGGCAGTGGCAGTGCGCCCCACGTGTCGCCGCCAGGCTCACCCGGGCGTGCGATGGTCGGCCGGCGCCACAGTTCTCGACCGGTCCTCGCATCCAGCCCGACGATGTCGCAGGTGTGTTCGTCGAAGCGTGAGCATCCGGTCAGTCCCGCCACGACGACACCATCGGCCACGACTGATCCGCTGGTGAACGTGAAGCCGGCGCCGGGAGCACCGACCACCGTGTCCCAGCGCACGCTGCCGCTGCGTGCGTCGAGTGCCACGACATGCGCATCGACCGTGTTGAGGTAGATGAGATCCTCGTACACCGCCAGGCTGCGCGTCTGGGCCGACCGGCGCCGCTGGTCGTCGAGTGGATGGCGATACTCCCAGCGCAGGTCGCCGGTGCTGGCGTCGAGCGCCTGCACCACGTTGCCGGGGTTGGCGAGGTACATGACACCGTCGTGCACGAGGGGTGTGACCTGCGCGGATCCGGGCTCGAGCGCCCAGGACCACGCGAGGCGCAGGCGGCCGACGCTGTTTCGGCTGATCTCCGTGAGCGGGCTGTAGCCCCAGCCATCGAGCGTACGCCGCCAACTGAGCCAGTCGTCGGGCGACGGTTGGGCAAGCATGGCATCGGTGACCGCGTGCCACGCGTCGGTGGGCAGCGCCCGCCAGGTGCGCGTCGGTGCAGAGGGTCGCCCTGGTGCGCGCGTGGCGGCCGGCGGGGCCTGGGCGGGTGACGGCACGGGCGTGCCGGCGAGCTGGCGGAGATACCCGCCGATGGCCCGAACGTCGGCATCGCTCAGCGTGGATGCCGGAATGGCAAGCATCTGCGAGCCCCCCGACCGCACCAGCGCGAGCAGCGCCGCGTCGTCCTGGCGAAGTGGAACGAGCGAGGGCGCAAACGAGCCCAGTGCGTCGGCCCCGTGGCACGTGGCGCAGGCGCGGGTGAAGGCAACGGCGCCCGGATCATCACCGGGCGCCCGGCCGAGGGCCTGGGGCGCAGCCCCCTTGACTGCGGCCGTCGTGGCCTCCAGGCCGCGGCCGTGCCACGACCATGCGGCGCACACGACGAGCCCCACCGACACAGTCCACGTCCAGGTCTTCATGGCGATTGGCGTAGCTTACACGGAGAAACCCCTGGCGCACCGGACCAGGTATACACTGCTACGCCGCCCGGATTCACTCACGGCCGATCACGTACTTCACTGGAGCACACCGATGACCGACACGACTTCGGCGATCAACGCCACCACCCTGGGCGGGTCGCTCACGTGCAAGGACCTGGGCGCCTCGATCCGTTTCTATCGCGATGCGATCGGCTTCGCTGTCGCCGAGAGCTACGAGCACGAGGGTGAGGTCGTGGCAGCCGTGGTGGCCGCAGGCCACTGCCGCCTGGTGCTCAACCAGGACGATGGGAAGCTCGGCTGGGATCGAATCAAGGGACAGGGCTTCTATCTGCAGATCAACGTCGCGTCACCCGCGGACGTGGACGCGGCGGCGGCGCGGATCAAGGCGGCTGGAGGGGCGCTGCTCAACGAACCGGCCGACCGCTCGTGGGGCGTGCGCATGTTCCAGTTCCTGGATCTGGACGGGTTCAAGCTCGGTGTGTCCACGCCCCTGGCGTAGCAGGCGCACCGCCAGTCAAGGCTGACGGCCACGTGGCCCGTGCGCCTGGTGGCCGCCGTCGGCATGCACGTCCTCGCACCGCTCCTCGAGTCGCGCCAGAGGACACTCCTCAGGCCTGACCGATGAAGGCGAGCAGCGCGTCGAGTGCGACCGGCTTGGTGAAGTGATCGTCGAAGCCGGCGTCGCGGGTGCGTTGCCGATCGGAGGCCTGCCCGTAGCCGCTCACGGCCACGATCCGGATCGATGCCAGCTGCGGATGGCTGCGGAGCCGCTTCCCCAGTTCGTAGCCGTCGATGCCGGGCAGGCCGAGGTCGAGCAGCGCCACGTCAGGCGTGAATGTCTCGACGGTGGCCAGCGCCGCGGCGGCGTCGTACGCCACCTGCGTCACGTGGCCACAGAGTTCGAGCGTGGCGGCAAGCGCATCTGCAGCGTCGACATTGTCGTCGACGACCAGGACCCGGCGGGCCACGAGCACCCGGGCGTCCGCCACGCCCGGCCCCGCCTCGCCAGAGGTGTCGACAGCGGAGAGGGGCAGCCGGACGACGAACTCACTACCCTGGCCTTCGCCGGCACTGTCGGCGGTCACGCTGCCACCGTGCGCGGCGGTGATGGTCCTCACAATCGACAGGCCCAGTCCAAGCCCACCCGACTTGCGATCGCTCGACTGCGGAGCCTGGGTGAACGGCTCGAATACCGTCGCCAGGAACTCCGGCGTCATGCCGATGCCGTTGTCGGACACGCGGATCACCACGTGGCCGTCGTCGCGGGTCACCTCGACACCGAGGCGTCCACCAGTGGGGGTGTACTTCGCGGCGTTCGTCAGGAGGTTGACCAGGAGCTGGGTGAGCCGCGTGGCGTCGCCGAACACCACCAGGTGCTCCGGCACCTGCACATGGACCGAGTGCTGGTGCTGCTCGATCAGGTCCGCGACCGATTCGAGCGCCTGGCCTACGACGGCGGCCACGTCGGTCGGCTCCCGCCGGATCTCGATCTTGCCACGCAGGAACCGGGACACGTCGAGCAGGTCGTCCACCAGTCGCGACAGATGCGTCGCCTGCCGGCCGATGACGGCCCGTTCGCGCAGGAACGCGTCGCCCCCCTTCAGCTCCATCAGCTTCACGGCGGCGACGATCGGCGCCAGCGGGTTCCGCAGCTCGTGGCCCAGCATCGCCAGGAACTCGTTCCGTCGTCGTCCGGCCTCGATCAGCGCCTGCTCGGCAGCCTTGCGTACGGTGATGTCGATCGAGGATCCGATCAGCCCGATCACCTGTCCGTCGGCGTCGCGGAACGGTGCCTTCGTGGAGAGCCAGACGGCGCGGCGACCGTCGGGGAAGCTCACCTCTTCCTCGAGCGACTCGGGGGTGCCGCTCTCCATGATGCGGCGGTCGGTGGCCATCACGGCCGCCGCCTGATCCTTCCGGTCGAGCGACTCGACGTCGGTCTTCCCGAGGTAGGCCTCGGGCGGCTTGCCCAGCAGTTCACTGACGCCCCGGTTGGCCACCAGCATGCGCCCGTCGCGGTCCTTCGCGTAGACCACGCCGGGGACGGCATCAACGAACGCGCGGAGCAGTTGCGTGGCCTGGTCGCGCTCGGCCTCCAGCGCGCGACGCTGCCCCACTTCGAGCAGCACACCGGGGAAGCGGAGCGGCGTCCCGTCGGCGGCATGGTCCACACGCCCGTTCGCCTGAATCCAGCGGTAGGTTCCGTCCAGTCCCCGCACGCGGTACTCGCGGCTGTAGGGTCCGCCCCGCGCAATCGCCTCCGCGATCGCGTGGCGCACGCCGGGCAGGTCGTCGGGGTGCACCGTGGCGATGACGGTCTCCATCGTGAGGCCGGTGCGCCCGAGTGCGGCGTCGAGCCCGAAGCTCTCGGCGAACTGCTCGTCGACCGTGATGCACTCGCGCTGCAGATCCCAGTCCCACGTGCCGATGATGGCCCCGGCGGCGAGGGCGAGCTGCACGCGTTCCGCGGCCGCGCGCGCCTCGGTGTTGGCACGCGCCAGCTCCTCACGGGCCGCGTGCTCGGCCTCGAACAGGCGCGCACGCTCCAGCGTCTGGGCGCACTGTTCCGCCACCGCCCGCAGGTACGCATCGTCTGCCGCATCGAACCGCTGCGGCTCGGGGAAGATGAAGCTGATCACGCCCAGTTCCCGCCCGCCGACGAGCAGCGGAAGCGTGGCGTCGGCCTGGATGCCAAGGGCGTCGGCAACCGCGGCGAAGCGCGGATCGAGCCCGACATAGTCCGCGCGCGTACGGCTGTAGCAGGGCTGGCGCGTGGCAAGCGCACGGCTGGCCGGCAGCTGCGGCGCTCGCTCGTAGCGCTGCCATTCGGAGGCCACGTGAGGGCTGATGCCAGGGCCGGCCACCATCTCGAAGGCGCGCCCCTCGTCGACCAGCAGTGACACCGCCCCCCCGCTGGCGCCGAGTGCCCGCCCGCCGAGGGCGACTGCCGCCTCGATCACGTCCGACGCACGCACGGCCCGCGCAAGCGCAGCGGTGAGTTCCTGCAGCTGATCGGTCCGAATCCGCGCGGCACGCTCGGCCGTGATGTCGAGGGTGGCACCCACCAGCCGATCCCGGACCCTGGTGGCACCATCCTGCCGGTAGACAATGCGGGCGCGTGTGCGCACCCAGCGCAGCGCCCCGTCGCGGCGGATGATGCGGCACTCGATGACGGACTCACCGGGCCCGTCTGGCGCGATGGCGTCGCGTGCCGCCGCAGCAAGGTGACGATCGGCTGGATGGATGAGCGCACCGAGGGATGCCGTGGTGACGAGTTCGCCCGGGTCGACACCGAGAATGGCGCGGCACCGGTCGGAGAGGGTCCACACGCCGCTCTGGATGTCCACCTCGAAGAAGCCAACCCCCGTCGTCTCGATGGCCAGGTCGACGGCGAGCGGGTCGAGAGCCGCGGTGTTCCGCGAATCAGCGTGGCAGTCCTGGGTCGGTTGCATGGACAGCGTGCCGCGAACGCGCTCTATCGTGCGCCCGTCAGGGCACGACGTCGTCTGGCGTTGAACGTGCCGACCACCCGATGGTAGCCGATCGCCTGCGGCTGAGCAGGGCGCCGTCGATGACGTCCGTGAGTGCAAAACTCGACCGTAACCGCCCGTGTCGACAGGCTGCTCGGCATCACTGAATTCGGGCATGCAGCAAACGGCTCGAATAGGGGGTGTGTCCACGCTCGAGCCGGTGTAGGGTAGTCGCACACACGGAGGAACGATGGACCGACGAACGATGATGACAACCCTCGCAGGCGGCGTGCTCGCGGCCGGATACGCAGGCCGCGCGAACGCCGCACCCGAGGCCGATGGCAAACTGCCGGTGGCCAGCGCATCGGCTGCGAAGGACTTCCCCGCCGCGAAGGAACGGCCGAACCCGAACACCGACTACAAGGTGGTGTTCTCGGTGTCCGCGAAGGTGAAGGACAACGAGGTGCATCCGACGCTGAAGAACATCGGGCTCTACCTGAACACCCTCGCGCAGAACGGGGTGCCCGCGAAGAACCGGCACATCGCCGCCATGTTCCACCAGGGCGGGGGCGACGCGGTGTTCTCGAACGAGCTGTACAAGTCGCGTCACAACGGCGTGGACAACCCCAACATCGCCGTCCTGAAGGAACTGCACGAGGCCGGCGTGGAACTGCGCGTGTGCGGCCAGGGGCTCATGGGCAAGAAGGTGGACCCGTCACAGCTGCTCCCCGGGGTGCAGGCCGACCTGTGGGCGATGGTGACGATGGTGAACCTGCAGTCACGCGGGTACGTCCGGGTGGGCTGACACGCGCCAGCGAGGCCTGCTGGCGGGCACGACCTGCCGGCAGGCGACGCGCGTCAGCGGGCGCGCATGACCGCGGCTTCGCACCGGGCGAGTGCCCGTTCGACGTCGCGCCGGTCCAGGTGGTCCGGCGGCAGTGTCTCGGCATAGATGCCGGCCGCCTCACGCAGCAGGGGTTCGGCCCGTCCCGCCTCACCCTGCCCGAGCAGCAGTGCGCCGAGGCTCGCGAGCACGGCGGCGATCTCCGGGTCGCGCGGCGGCAGCGTGCGACGCCGCAGGGCGAGTGCCTGCCCGAAGAGCGTCTCGGCTTCCGCCAGCCCGCCGCGTGCGGCCACGGCCATCCCGAGCTCTCCCAGGAACCGCGCCGAGTCGGGGTGCTCGGCGCCCTTGATCGGGAACCAGAGTTCTCTGGCCTGCCGGAGCAGCGGTTCGGCCTCACGGTGCCGCCCCTGGCGCTGCAGCGATGCCCCCAGGTTCAGCATCGCTTCAGCCGCCCAACTGCTCTTCTCGCCGTACACCTTGTTCACGAGCGGCAGACCCTCGCGAAACACCTGCTCGGCCCGGCCGTACTCGCGTGCGCGAAGCCGGAGCAGCCCGAGCGCCTGCAGGTCCGACGATACCCAGTAGCTCTCCTCCCCCAGCAGCCGCCGATGCAGGTCGAGGGCGGTCTCGACGAGCGGTTCGGCCTCCTCCAGCCTTCCAACCTTGATGAGGAGCCTGGCAAGGCCGGACGACGCGTGGGCAATGTCGGGATGCGTGGTCCCATGGATCGCCGTGTTGATCGCGAGCGACCTGCGGAGCGCGGCTTCGGCCTCCGCGTCCTTGCCTCGCGCATCCAGAACCTGCCCCAGCGTGTTCCAGGCAACGGCGATCTGCGGATGTGTCTCTCCGAGTATCCGCCGGTCCATGTCCAGCGCCGCGCGCAGGTATTCTTCCGCGCCCGCCAGATCGCCCTTTCGCCACAGCGTCGCACCGAGATCGTCGAGCGCCTCGGACACCTCATGGTGCTGCGGGCCGAAGATCCTGATGCGCATGGCAAGCGACTCGCGGGTGAGCCTCTCGGACTCGTCGATCCGGTCGGTCAGCCGAAGGACGAACGCCAGGTTCGAGATCGTCTCGCCAATCGAGGCATGATCCGGCCCCAGCGTCCGCCGCTTGATCTCCAGGGCCTGCCGAAAGAGCGGCTCCGCGGCGGCGTAGTCGCCCTGCTTCCGCCGGAGCAGCCCCAGCTGGTCGAGGCTCTCGCCCACCGACGCGTCACCGGAGCCGTACAAGGCACTGCGGCGCTCGAGCGCGCGTTCGAGCATCGGTTGCGCCACGGTGTACAGGCCGAGGCTCTGGTAGACCCGCCCGAGCGTGCTCAGCAGTGTGGCCTGCACGGCCGGCGTCTCGCTGAGCCCCGACTCGATCCGAGCGGCGCCGCGATCGAGAACCTCCCGGGCGGTGATGGTGTTGCCGCGTGTCTCCGACGGGTCGGACGTGGCGAAGATGTCGACGAGGAAGGCAACGACCGATTCCGCGGTGATGGCCTGCTCACGCGCTCGCTGCTCGGCACTCCTGGCGCGGTCGCGCTCCACCGCGAGCCGCGCCGCCTGCATCGCAAAGGTGACGCCGGTGGCAACCACGACCAGCGCCAGGGCGGCCGACACCGCCACGCCGGCCTTGTGGCGACGGACGAACTTCGCCGCACGATAGCGCCAGGTCGGCTCTCGCGCCGTGACCGGCTCACCGTCCAGGTACCGTCGGATATCCCCGGCCAGTTGCTCCACCGACGCGTAGCGATCCGCGGGCTGGCGCGCCATGGCCCGCGCCACGATGTTGTCGAGGTCGCCGGCCAGCTCGCGGCGGCCGGCCTGGGCCACGACACTCGGCGGCGGCGGCTCCGGACCACGCAACAGCCGATCGAGTTCCGCCAATGTCGTGGGCGACGTCAGGTAGAGGCGACGACCGGTCAGCACTTCGTAGAGCAGCACGCCCAGCGAGTAGACGTCCGTGCGTGTGTCGACGCCACCGGGCACCACCCCGGCCTGCTCCGGGCTCATGTAGTCGGGTGTGCCGATCATCCCCCCGTAGCGGGTCATCGGCTCGGCGGAGTCGCCGTCCGGGCTCTCGATCGCCTTCGCGATGCCGAAGTCGATGATCTTGGGCAGCGCGACACCGTCGGCCTCCTTCACCAGCACGTTCGACGGCTTCAGGTCGCGGTGGACGATCCCCTTCTGGTGGGCATGGCGCACCCCCTGGCACACGGCCAGCATCAGCGTGAGTACCTGCCGGATGCCGAGCCGACGCTCGCTGCAGTAGCGCGTGATGGGAACGCCGTCCACCAGCTCCATCACGAAGTAGGGCCGGCCATCCTCGCTCGTGCCGGCGTCGAGCACCCGCGCGATGGCGCGGTGGTCCATCAGCGCCAGTGCCTGGCGCTCGGACTTGAAGCGGGCAATGACGGCGTCGGTATCGAGCCCGCGGCGAATCAGCTTCAGCGCAACGAGCCGCCGAATCGGCACCTGCTGCTCGGCCTCGTAGACGGTTCCCATGCCGCCCTGGCCGAGCACCCGGCGGATCTGGTACGGCCCCACCGAGGCTGGGGCACCGGGGGCAGGGCTGTCCGATGCCGACTCGAGGCCGGCCAGCGAGATCGGGCCGGCAATCCGGATCGCGGCCGCAGTGGAGAGCACCGAGTGCTCGTCATCCGCGTGCACAAGGAGCGATTCCACATCCTGCCGCAGCGCCACGTCGGCCCCGCATGCACGGTCGAGGAACGCCACGCGCGACGCGCCCTCCAGGCCGGTGGCCTCGAGGACGATGGACTTCAGACGTTCGAACGGCTCGGACATGCCATTTCCCTGCACGGCCCCGGCACCCACGGTAGGGTTCGCGGTAGACTGCGGCCGGCCCGCATGCCTGAGCAGGACGACCGTACCCGCATCACCGAGATCCTGATGGACGCCCGCACATCGGGCGAGCCGGCCAACGCACGGCTGGCTGATGCGCTCTATCCCGAACTCCGACGCATCGCTGCCGCCCTCATGCGGCGCGAACGACCGGATCATACGCTCCAGCCCACGGCGCTGGTGGCGGAAGCGTACCTGCGCTTCGTGGACCAGTCGCGCGTGGAGTGGAAGGACCGGACCCACTTCCTCGGGATCGCCGCCCGGGTGATGCGCCAGGTGCTGGTGGACCACGCGCGCCGCCATGCGGCCGCCAAGCGCGGTGCCGGCGTCGAGGTGGTCCCGCTCGACACGGAGGTCGTTGGCAGCGACGGGACAGTCGACCTGCTGATCGTGAACGACGCCCTCGATCGGTACGCCCACCTCGACGAGCGCGGCGCGCGCATCGTCGAGATGCGGGTGTTCGGCGGCCTCACCGTCGGTGAGATTGCCGAGGCCCTTGGCGTATCCAAGCGGACCGTCGACAACGACTGGGCGATGGCCCGTATGTGGCTGGCGCGCGAGCTCGCCGCCTCGACCTCGCCGGCGCCGCCGCAGCCCCCTACTGCCTGACGGCCGACACGGTGTAGTTCAACCGGATACCGCAGCTCGTGTCGCCGATCGTCAACGAATTCGGACCGGTGGACGAGAACGCGCCGTTCGAGAACGAGTGGGTGCGCGACGTCGACCGATCGTCCATCCGGTCGTCGTGAATCCAGCGGATCGACGGCGGGATGATGACGACCTGCTGGTCCCACTCCGTCGCGTTGAACTGGATGCGGACGCCCTGGCCGGCCTGGCCGGCCAGTGAAAAGGTTCGCGTGCCGGTGATGGACTCCGGCTGGTCCTCACGGAGGTTGAGCCCCTGTGGCGCGTTGGCGTCGCCCGGATAACCCGACGTTGCGTAGAGGGTGGCCTGGCTTCCGGTGGTGGGAATGGCGAGGACGCGCACGGCAAACTCGCCACTCGTCAGCCCCTGGGTGACGTCATCACAGGTGCCCAGGGCCACCGCCGTCTGGGTGGCGACGGTCACCGAGTAGGTCGCGGCCGAAACCTGGGTCGTCCCCCGGCCAGTCTGCGATCCGTAGGTGGCGGAAATATCCGCCGTGCCAGGCGCCACCGAGGTGAGCAGGCCGGTGGCGGACACGGTGGCCACCGACGAATTGGACGAGCGCCACGTGGCCTGCTGGGTCACGTCCTGCGTGGAACCATTCGACAGGGTGGCGGTGGCACGCAGCTGCGACGTCGAGCCCTCGGGAATGGCGAGAGTGCCGCTGATCGCCACCGCCGTCGCCGTCGGCGTTCCGCCGCCACCACCGGACGGACTGGTCGGCGACTTCGAGCATCCGGCCGCCAGCATCATCAAGCCCAGGCCCACCAGGAGCCCAATCACACGCGCATCCCGCATCCTCTGCCTCCTGACAGCCGGGACATGCGCGGCCGTCATCTCCGTATGCGGAAAAGCACAGAGGAGTGCGCACCGAGCGGCTGACACAGACGGGTTGTCGTCGGATGCTGGCCAACGTAAGGGTTTTCGGGCATCGAAATCGGCGTGCCGCATCCGAATTACCGGCTCGCTGCGAGAGGTGGCAGAACGCTCACGAACGATGGGTTGGCGCGCGCGCGGGCCCACCCCGACCGGTGGCACGAAGTTCGCCATCGACGCACCCCGGTGACCAACTCGGCGTCCGCCCATTCCCGCTTCGACACCCTCCCCCTGCTGCGCCAGCTGCCCGAGCCGTGGCGCCAGCGATTCACGTCCGGCGCGCGCCCCTGGCGTGCGGAGGCCGGCACGATTGCGTTCGAGGTCGGCGCACCCTGCACCGACCTCACGGTTCTCGTCTCAGGCACCATCCGCATCGTCAGACCGCTGACGAGCGGGCACGAGATCCTGCTCTACCGACTGCAGCCCGGTGAGCTGTGCGTCATCACCATGAGTTGCCTCCTTGCCAACACCGTCTATCCGGCCCGTGGGGTCGTCGATGGTGCGGCGCACGGGCTGGTGCTGCCCGGTCCGCTCGTGCGGGAGGCGGTGGTGACCTGCGAACCGTTCCGGCAGCAGGTATTCGCACTGCAGGCGCAACGGCTCGCGGGCCTCATGGCGGTGCTCGAGGAGCGGGTGGCGCATCGGCTGGACAGTCGCCTCGCCGCCCTGCTGGTGGCGCAGGCGCCCGTGCTGCTCGCCACGCACCAGCAGATGGCCGGGGAACTGGCGAGTGCACGCGAGGTAGTGAGCCGCGTGCTCGAAGGCTTCGAGGCGCGCGGATGGGTCCGCCTGTCCCGCGCGCGCGTGGATGTCCTCGACGTTGCGGCACTCGCCCGCCTGGCCCAGGCCACCGGAACCTGAGCGTGCAGACGGGCCAGCGGCCGCGTGCCGCCACGCCGGTCCAGCGTTCAGGGCGTGGTAATGCCGACGACGTTCGAGTAGGCCGAGTTGCCGGAAGATCCGGTGGCCACCACGCGATAGCGATATGCCGTACCGCGCGTCACCGCGCGATCGGTGAACCGGGTGGTTCCCGCGCTCAGCGATATCAGCGGGCTGAAGGCCGTGCACGAACGGCCGGTGCACCGTTCCACCACGTAGCCGGTCTCGTTCGTCGCGTGGTCGATCCACGACAGGCGCACCTCAACCGCGTTCTTCACCTTCCTCGCCGTGGCGGTCAGTGCCGTCGGAGCGGCAACGACGACGGGTGCCGCAGGGCTCGTGAGCGAGAGGACATTGCTGGTCGGCGAGGTGCCGGCCGCGTTGAACGCGCTCACGCGCCAGCTGTAGGTGGTGGAGGGCGAGAGCGTCGTGTCGTTGAAGGTCGAGACGTTCGTGCCGGTGGCGGCGCGCACGGACCAGGCACCCGGCGTCGAGGCGCAGAAGGCAGCCGTGCCCGTGCAACGTTCGACGGTGAAGCCCGACTCGTTCACGGAGTTGTCGCTCCACCCGAGGTTCGCGCTCGTCGACGTCAGGCCGAAGTCGGTCAGGACGGTCGGCTGCGTGGGGATCGTCAGCGGTGCCTGGACGAAGCGTGCGGTGGTGCCACCAACGAGGTACACGCTGGAGTCGAGGGTGCCGAGCGCCAGGGCCTGGCCGTATCCGAAGGCCACCGTCTGCGTCCAGCCTGTGGTGCCGTCGCCGTTCACCTTGCAGACCGCCATCTCGGACATCGTGCCGGCCGCCAAGTAGGCGTTGCCCGCGGCGTCGAGCAGCATGTGTGCGTGCGCCAGCAGCGAAAGTGGACCGTCGGCATCCAGGTTCGCCCAGACCTGGGTGCCGTTCGGATCGATCTTCATGAACGCCGCGCCCGGGCTGCTGCTGCCGGGGAAGCCGCTGATCACGGCGTGCTGGTCACCCCCCACCTCCACACGGAATGCAGACATCGTGAACGGGCGCTCCCACACGAGGACTCCCGTCGGCCCGAGCTTCTTGACGACCGTGCGCGGGTTGGTCGCCACGTATTCCCCGTGCACGAGGTAGCTGTTACCGGCCGCGTCGCCGGCGCTGTCGCCGGCGGTCAGGCTGGCCACACCGGCCAGGGACCAGCGCACATGACCGTCGAGGTCGAGCTTCGCGTAGCCCATCATGCTGCCCGTGATCGACTTGCCGGTGATGAGCAGGCCGTCATCCGGCGTGAGCTTGATGTTCAGGGCGGCACCGATGCCGGCCGCGTCGAAGTACGACCAGAGCGCCGTGCCGTCAGGGGCGAACTTCTTCACCTTCGTCACGCGTCCCGAGGGTCCGCTGCCCATGCCGAGCACGTAGACGTTGTTGGATCGGTCGACGAGGCACTTTCGGACCGACGAGCCGTCGAAGCTGCCCTCGTAGACCTGCCGCCACGCGAGCTGCCCGTCGGGGCGGAACTTCATCACGATGCTGGCCGCCTCCACCGGATTGGAGTAGCCCGACATGAGGGTGCCGCACACCACCGCGTTGCCGCCGCTGTCGGTGGCAACCCAGCTGGCGCGCTCCCAGGCAGTGGCCGACTGCTGGTCGAACCGGGACGTCCACAGCAGGCGACCGTCGGTGTCGCGCTTGGTCAGCGTCATCTCGGCGCCAAGCGCCTGCTCGTAGTCCACCGTATAGACGTTGTCCACGGCGTCGAGCGCAATTGACACACCACGCGTCGGCTGGACCCACTGGGTGCTCACCTGCGCAACAAGGGCCGGGACGGGCAGGCTGGCCAGGAGCACCACGGCCGCCAGGATGGGAGAAGTCCGGCATGAACGAAGCATGGTCATTCCTTTCTCTGAGTCTCGCTTCCCGTCTTATCGCGGACGGTGCGCCGCGTCTGTGACCGCACTCACCGTGGTCTCCCGGAGCATCCCGTTGCGTGCTCGCGCCCCGCTTTCCGCATGTAGGCAAGGAGGGGTTTGTGATGACGATTCGAGGCACGGTCCTGGCGGCGGTGCTGCTGCTGGCGCCCGGCGCGGTTCATGCGGAGGAAACGACCGTGCTCCAGCTGACGCCAGCCGGGAGTCCGGTGGCGGTGGGATTCGAGGCCGCACGCTCGGCCGTGCTCCCGGTCGGCTCCGGGTTCTACGTCACGGGCGACGTCGCCATGCTGGTCGGCACCGAGCGGCTGGTGATGGCCAACGCGACGCTGTTCTTCGAAGGCGACGCCAACGGACACCTCACCAGGGTGTCGGGCACCGCGGGCGTCCCGTCGCCCCTCACCGGGGCCGTCGTGGACATCACCAGGCCCGCCCTGGCCCGGTTCGGCATGGACCTCGGGGCCAACCTCGATCTCGGCGTACCCCTGAACGACACACGCACCTACTTCTATTTCGCGTTCGACTCGGGCTTCGCGATGGACATCTCGACGGGCGGGCAGGGCAAACCCCTCACGCTGTCGATACCCGCCGGCGTGAACGCCACGCTCATCGTCGACCCGCTGGATCCCTCCTTCTTCTTTGCAGGCGACTACTCGCTGCCAGGGCTCGGCGGTGGTGGAACGGACACTGACAGCAGCGGCGACAACGACCCCGCCAGCAACCCTGCCGGCGATCCTGCCAGCGACCCCGCCAACGATCCTGGCCACGACGCCGAAGACGACACCGAACCGGTCGACGGGGGTGTGCCGGGCTTTGGCGTCTCAGTGCAGCAGTTGATTCCGTTCCGTCCCGCGACGACCTACGGCATCGAGACCTTCGCGCAGGAGTTCCAGGGCGATCGCATCCAGATGGGCCGGTTCCCGCTGGGCGGGCTGCCGGTGGAGGTCTCCGGTCACCTCGTGACCCACACCGTGCAGCCCGAGGGGGCGCCCCCGGGCGACGCGCTCAGTCGGCTCGTCGCACCGCCGGACCAGATGGGGGCCAACGGTCACTTCCGCTTCACGTACAGCTTCCTCGAGGTTGCGCGGCTCGGTGAACTGGCCGAGTTCGGCTTCGAGCTGGGCGACGCCACCGCGGCCGTGCAGGTGACCGACGGCGTCCAGCACGGATACTTCAGCGGGGTCATCGAGCCCGACATGAGCTGGCTGCCTGACGCCGCCCCCTTCAGGCCCGAGGCCCGGCTTCGCGCCTACGCGTACGTGAGCAGCCGCGGCACCGACTTCGTGCTGCACGCGGACGGTCGCCTGGCCATCGATGCCGCCGCGTTCGGTGAGGCCGTGAACGTGGACCTTGGCGACGTCATGGTGGTGGAAGGCAGCCTCCACGTCGATGCCACCGGATTCCGCATTGTCGGCGTGAGCGACGCCGGCCTTGGTGCGCTCGGCCTGGACCAGCGCCGGTCGGTCGAACTCTGGATCCCGTTCAACGACGACTCGGGCTTCCTGCAGGTCGATGGCGTCACGCGCGTGGCCGGCTTCGGCATACAGGGACGCCTGCGGGTGGACCGGACCGGGCTCACCGTGAACGGACACTACGACTCCCCGGACGTGGACATGCAGGTGCACGCGTTCGTCGGGAGCGTCGACGGTACGCCGCGCGTCCAGGGAACGATGTCGGTGCCGGACGTCTTCCAGACTGCCGTGTCGCAGTCGATCGTGCAGTCGGCCGACGCCGTCGCGGCCACGCTGGCCGACGCCTACGACGACTATCGCCAGGCCACGTCCGCCTACCAGTTCGAGCTCAGCCTGCGTGGCATGCGCACGGTGATCCCGGCGCTCTGCGACGGTGTCATCACGGCACTCGACACGGCCGAGCGGACCGCCATCGCCACCATCGACCAGCGGTGGCCCTGGTACCTCCCTGGCGAGAGCACGGCCAAGTCGAAGGCGCGGTCGCAGGTCGGGGCCATGCGCACGCGGTTCCGCTCGCTCAAGTCGCTCGTGGCCTCCGGCGACGACGCGACGGTGCGGGCGGCGCTGGACGCCACGCTTGCCGCGGTGCTCGCCAACCAGGTGCTCAAGATCCAGGTCGACGTGCTCGGCACGATCTATACCCGCGACATGGTCACGAACGCGCAGGCGGCCCAGCTCACGACCGCCCGTGCGGCGATTGCGGCGTTGCCTGCCGCGAGCAGCCGGATGGTGAGCGCGGAGCAGGTGTGGCAGCAGATGCCGGCGCGCGACGAACTCCTGGCTACCGCGCACGACATCGCGAACGGCGTCGCTGGCGCGATGCCGCAGGTGGTCGGGATCGGCTTCGACCAGCCGCTGGCCGACACCCGCACCACCCTGGCGGTCGACCTGCTGTTCAAGGGGCAGGTGCAGCGGCTGCACGTCGCGCTGGATCCGGCGAGGCCCCAGGACCTCGGCCAGGCCATCGGCGAGGCGTTCGCCGGCCTGCTTCAATAGTCTTTTTCGAAGTCAGACTTCTGAATTTCGTTATTTCGCCGTAAACGCCGTCCTCGTATCGTGACTGAGCTGAACGCGCACGCCGCGCGGATAGGAGTCACGCATGAAGACGGCATCGTCACTGTTCGACAACCTGAAGGCCGACCTGCCGGCCAGCGTCGTGGTGTTCCTGGTGGCCACGCCGCTCTGCCTGGGGATCGCCCTCGCGTCCGGAGCCCCGCTCTTCTCGGGCATCATCGCCGGCATCGTCGGCGGCATCGTGGTCGGGGCGGTATCGGGATCCCAGCTGGGGGTCGCCGGTCCGGCCGCCGGCCTGGCGGTCATCGTCCTCAACGCGATCACCACCCTCGGGACCTTCGAGACCTTCCTGCTCGCCGTCGTCGTTGCCGGCGTCATTCAGATTGCCCTGGGCTACGCCAGGGCCGGCGTCATTGCCTACTATTTCCCGTCATCGGTCATCAAGGGGATGCTGACCGGCATCGGCCTCACCATCATCCTGAAGCAGCTGCCGCACGCGGTCGGCTACGACGCCGACCCGGAAGGCAACCTCGCCTTCGCGGGAACCGGTGGTGAGACGACCGTGTCGGCCCTGGGCCAGATGTTCGCGTATATCCAGCCCGGGGCGCTCGTCGTCGCCCTCGCCTCGCTGGCCATCCTCGTGCTGTGGGAACAGCCGTTCATCAAGCGAATCAAGGCGAGCATGTGGATCCAGGGCCCGCTCGTGGTCGTGGCGCTCGGCATCGTGCTGAACGAGGTCTTCAACTGGATGGCTCCGTCCCTGGCCATAGCCACGTCGCACCTGGTGCAGATTCCCAGCGCGAGCAGCGTCAGCGGGTTCTTCTCCCTCTTCACCCTTCCGGACTTCAGCCAGATCGGCAACAAGGCGGTGTACACCACCGCCATCACGCTCGCCGTGGTGGCCAGCCTGGAGACGCTGCTGTGCGTGGAGGCGACCGACAAGCTCGACCCGCAGAAGCGGGTCACGCCGACCGACCGCGAGCTGAAGGCCCAGGGGATTGGCAACGTGCTGTCTGGCCTCATCGGCGGCCTGCCGCTGACGCAGGTGATCGTCCGCAGCTCGGCCAACATCCAGTCGGGCGCGAAGACGAAGCTGTCGGCCATCCTCCACGGTGTGCTGCTGCTGGCCGCTGTCATCGCGGTGCCGGCGCTGCTGAACCGCATTCCCCTCGCGGCGCTGGCGGCCATCCTGCTGACGGTCGGCTACAAGCTCGCCAAGCCGGCCCTGTTCGTGTCGATGTACAAGCTCGGGCCCTACCAGTTCGTGCCGTTCGTGGTGACGGTCGTGGGCATCCTGGCCACTGACCTGCTCATCGGCATCGGTCTTGGCATGGCAGTCGCCATCTTCGCCATCCTGCTGACCAACTACTACAACCCCTTCTTCGTCGACCGCGACCCGACCGAGAACGTGCGCATCATCCTGTCCGAGGACGTGTCGTTCCTCAACCGCGCCGCCATCATGCGGGCACTCGCGGCGGTGCCGGCAGGCACGAAGGTGGTGATCGACGCCTCGCGGTCCATGAACATCGACCACGACGTCTACGAGATCATCAAGAACTTCGAGCAGCGCGCGGCCGCCGAGGGGATCGAGCTGACGATCGAAGGACTCTCGGCGCTCAGGCGCGACAACGATTCCATGCACCGGGTGTTCGACGTCATCGCACGCGAGCGTTCCGGCTCGTCATCGTCGACACCGGCGCCCGCACCGGCCGCCGCCTGAGGCGGCGCCGGTGGTGCGAGCACTTCTCATATAGTTACGAATTGCGACTACTGGAGGCTTCATGCGTACGCAGACGAAAGAGACCCAGGACACCCTCACCCCGCGCAAGGCGTTCGAGGTGCTGGCGGCCGGCAACAACCGGTTCGTCAGCAACCTGCGCCTGAACCGGAACCTCCTGCAGCAGGTGAACGAGACGTCGGCAGGACAGTTCCCCTTCGCGATCGTGCTGAGCTGCATCGACTCGCGGACGTCGGCCGAGCTCATCTTCGACCAGGGCCTTGGCGACATCTTCAGCGTGCGGATCGCCGGCAACGTGCTGAACGAGGACATCCTCGGCAGCATGGAGTTCGCCTGCCAGGTGGCCGGCTCGAAGCTCATCGTGGTGCTCGGCCACACGAAGTGCGGCGCCATCAAGGGCGCGTGCAACCACGTGGAGCTGGGGCACCTCACCGGGCTGCTCGGGAAGGTCGGCCCGGCCCTGCACAGCGTGGAGTCGTCGGGTGGCCGGCAGCTGGCGCCTGACGCGTTCGTCGAGCAGGTGGCGCTGGAGAACACGCGGCACCAGATGCGCGCGGTGCTCGAGCGGAGCCCGATCCTGGAGCACCTGTACCGCGAGGGCCGCATCGGCCTGGTTGGCGGTGTCTACTCGGTGGAGACCGGCGAAGTGACGTTCTTCGAGGAGCACTTTGCTGGCGAGGCGCCGGCGCATGCCGGCGAACTAGCCGCGGTCACGCCATAGCGACGTGTCGAAGTCGCCCCTTGGGTGCTGCCAACGGCCGTGCCCCTGGGGCGGCAACGGCTCGCCGGACCGCGAGACCGCGCCGCGTGTGTAGCGGCCCTTATCGGAGGTGCTGCAGGACTTCGCGTGCGGCGCGCTCGGCCGCCTGCACGGCACCGGCCAGGTAGCCTGGCTCGGTCGGACTGGTCTCGCTGCCGGCCAGGGTGATGCGCCCCCGCCATTCGCCGTCGACCCACTCCCGATCCGTTGCAGCGGGATGTGCGCCGTCGGTCCAGTCCAGGGCTGTCGCCGTGAGCGGGTCTGCAGCCCAGTCCTTGTACAGCGTTGCGAGGGGCGTCCCCGCGTCAGGCCCGAACAGCGTGACGAGTTGGCGGATCGACGCGGCGACGAGGTCGTCCGTCGTCATCGACTGCCGCTGCACGACTGGAATGCCCACGAAGCCGAAGAGAGCGGCCTGCCCGGAGGCGGTGGTCGCATCGTGGATCTCGACGAGCGGACCGACCATGCTCTGCGCCGTCCCCGACAGGCCGGCGTCGCGCCAGAATGCGCGATCGTAGACGGCGAAGAACTTGGCGTGCGGCGCCATCCAGGTCGGTGTACGCCGCCAGCGTGATGCCGTCGCGGGGTCGACGGCTGGGGCGAACGAGACCGTCGCTTCGAGCAGACGCGGTGGCAATGCGAGGACCACGTGCGAGGCCCGCACCGTCTCGACGACACCCGCCACGCTCACGCACCGGGCCTCCACGTCGTCCGGCAGGAGCGCCAGGTGCGTCAGTCGCGAGCCTGGGCGGCAGCAGCCTGCAGGGAGCGAGGCGGCCAGCGCAGTGACGAGTGCCCCAGTGCCGCCGACCAGTCGCATGGACTCGGGTTCCTGCCGAACGCCGCCGTAGCGCTGGACCGCCTCGCGGGACATGCGGTGGAACACGAGGTCGCCCTCGCTGTGCTGGGGGAATGAGGCGAGCCGCAGTTCCTCGACAAGGGCCGCCATCGACGGCTGCATCCGGGGCCAGAACCACGACGGTCCGAGATCGAATCCGTCGGCCGCCGCGTCACCCGACGCGCCGGCCGTGAAGATGCGTCCGCCCAGGCGCGGCCGCGCATCGCGCAGCTGCACCTCCACCCCGGCCCGGTGCAGCAAGCGCGCGGTGCTGAGGCCCGCCAGTCCCCCGCCTACGACGAGAGCCTGAACGCGCAAGGCTGCCTCCGGGTGCTGGTCATGGGTCCATTGTGACCCGGCACCGGGGTGGCTAGAACCACGTGCGCAATCCGATCGCCAGCCGGGTCCCGCCCACGCCTTCTCCGGCCGCCCTGGCGAGACTGGCACTGCCGAAGAACCTGCGGCTCCACACAACCCCGACGTACGGTGCGAGTTCGCGCCGGAACACGTACCGAAGGCGAAGGCCGAACTCGCCGGTCGACAGGCCCGCGTCGATCTTCCGTTCGCGGTCCGCGCGTCCATAGACTTCGAACTCCACGAGCGGCTGGAGGACGAGCCGATTGGTGATGAGCATGTCGTGCTCCGCCTCGATGCGCAGGTGAGCGCGTCCGGCGGGCTCGACATAGGCGGACGCCTCCACCTCGAACCAGTACGGCGCGAGCCCCTGCACGCCCAGCGCCAGCGCCGTGCGCGGCGTGTCTGGCAGCGTGTCCAGGCGGACGCCGGCGATGACGTCCCACCACCGGCTGATGGCACGGCCGTAGAGCAGGTTGGTCTGCGCCTGCTCCGTGCGGCCGCCGGCGCGGTCGCCTTCCGATCGGAACCAGAATCGGTGCCGATCTCCGCCCACCCAACCTTTCGTGTCCCAGCTGACCGCATCGGTCCCGGTTCCGGTCTGCCACTCGAGCTGATCGACCAGCACGAAGGAGTGAATCGACCGGTCGTGGGCCGGGTGCCCGTGCACGTCCGGGAACGCCGCCTGGCGATCGGCGTCGGTCACCGGTGGGATGAACGACGGCAGCGGCGTTGCCGGTCCCTGGTGCTGCGCGTGATCGTCGGACGACGCCGTGGATGCAGGCGCCTGCGGCTGCTCGTGCTGGTGCGTCGCGGGCGCCTGTTGCGCCTCCAGTGGCGGCGCAACGGCCAGCAGCAGCGCGAGGGTGAGAGCGAGGTGGATGCGCGTCACGACTGCCGCCCCTCGTCGACCCGCACCTCGCGCATCATGCCGGTCTCCATGTGGAACAGCATGTGGCAGTGGTACGCCCAGCGGCCGAGAGCATCGGCCGTCACCCGGTAGCTGCGCCGCGTGCCGGGTGGCATGTCGATGGTGTGCTTCCTCACCTTGAACCGGCCCTCGGCATCCTCGAGGTCGCTCCACATGCCGTGCAGGTGAATGGGGTGCGTCATCATCGTGTCGTTGACGAGCACGATGCGGACGCGCTCGCCGTAGGTGAGCCGGATCGGCTCGGCTCCGGAGAACTTGATGCCGTCGAACGACCACGCGAAGCGCTTCATGTGACCGGTCAGGTGCAGTTCGATCGTGCGCGTCGGCTCGCGACCATCGGGATCGTCGAACACACTCGTGAGATCGGCATAGGTCAGCACGCGTCGACCGTTGTTCCTCAGGCCAATCCCCGGGTCATCCAGCCTGGTCGACGGGGTCATCGTCTGCATGTCGACCAGCGGGTTGCCCCGCTCCGATTCGGGATGCGTCTGCATCCCGCTGCCCGTCGCCGAGATGTCGTGACCGGCGTGCGGGTCCGGCACGGCCGCCTGCGGCACCGCATGACCCGCGTGTGGGTCGGCAGCCGCAGTCGACGGAGGCGGCGGCTCCGGCATGGTGTGGCCCGCGTGCGGATCTGCCGCCTCGGCTGCGGGCGGTTCCATCACGTGGCCGGCGTGAGGGTCGGCCGCTGCGGGAGCCGGCCTCGAGGGGGCAGCGTCCATCGCGCGCATGTCGTGCCCCATCCCACCGTGCCCCATGTCGGCCATGGTCAGCACCGGACGCGGATCGAGGTCGGGCACGGGCGCGGCCAGGCCTGCGCGCGCCGCGAGCGTGCCGGCCGCGAAGCCGGTGCGGTCCATCGCCTGCGCGAAGATCGTGAACGCATCCTGGCCGGACGGTTCGACGATGACGTCGAAGGTTTCGGCGACGGCGATGCGGAACTCGTCGACCGACACGGGCCGGACCGGCAGGCCATCTGCGGCCACGACGGTCATCTTCAGGCCGGGGATCCGCACGTCGAAGTACGACATCGCCGAACCGTTGATGAAGCGGAGGCGCACCCTCTCGCCGGGCGTGAACAGTCCGGTCCAGTTGCCCGCCGGTGCGCGACCGTTCATCAGGTAGGTGTAGGTGTAGCCGGTGACGTCGGCGATGTCGGCTGCGCTCATGCGCATCCGGGCCCACATCCGCCGCTCGGCCAGCGTGGCGCCGAGGCCATGTTCCCTGACGTCCCTGATGAAGGTGGTCAGGGTGCGCTGGCGGAAGTTGTAGTAGTCCGACTGCTTCTTCAGCTTCCGGAAGACCCGCTCGGGATGCTCGTCCGTCCAGTCCGTGAGCATGACGACGTGTTCGCGATCGAACCGCACCGGATCCGGTTCGCGCGGCTCGATGATGAGCGGGCCATAGACGCCCTGCTGTTCCTGGAAGCCCGAGTGGCTGTGATACCAGTAGGTGCCCGACTGCCTGACCGTGAACCGGTATCGGTACGCCTGGCCGGGATGGACACCCGAGAAGCTGAGGCCTGGTACACCGTCCATGTTGGCGGGCAGCAGGATGCCGTGCCAGTGGATCGACGTGTCCTCGTCGAGGCTGTTCGAGACGTTGAGGGTGATCGTGTCCCCCTCCCGCCACCGGAGCAGCGGCCCGGGCAGCGAGCCGTTGATGGTGAGTGCCGTCCGCGCGGCTCCCGTGATGTTCACCTCGGTTTCGCCGATGCGGAGGTCGAACTCGGTGCCGGAGAGCACGGCCGGCTCCTGTCGCGGCGGGGCCTGCGCCCAGGCCGTGTCGCGCAGCAGGCCGACGCTGACGGCGGCGCCACCGATGGCCAGGCCCTTCACGAAGGTGCGTCTCGACAACGTTGGCGTTGGCGTTGACGACGGACGAGGTGCGGACATCGAACAATCTCCTGACTGGACCGGGCACACGACATGACGGCATGCCGACCGTGGCGCACATGGCCGCACTGGCGGCGCGTGCGCGCCCGGATCTGGAACGGAACGGAGCGCGCGAGCGGCGCTCAGGAGGAGGCGATCAGATGCGAAGCGGGAGCGGTGCCCTGATGGGCGACTGCGGCGGAATCGGGGAACTGGTCGCAGCCGGCTGGGCCGTGAGGCTCAGGTGGAACGGCACCACCTCGCCCCCCAGCGCCACGCCGAGCGCCTTGCCGTCGGTCCGATCCACGCCAGGACCGGTGCCGAAGGCCATGGCCCCGGGCAGGCAGGGCGTGACGCAGTTCCCGACGACGCGCGCATCGCCACCGAGTGGCGAGGTGGTGGCTGCGGCCGCTGGCTGGGCCGAGGCGGTTGAGGCGTGGTGGGCGTGCGGAGATACCGAGATCGGTCCGGGCGCGGCGCCCTGGCTCATGTGATGCGCGTGCGTGGCATCCATGGTGATGGCAGCCGATGGGCCGCCCAGGCAGAGCGCATTGCAGATGGCCTGGAGCGCCGGCGAGCCCACGAGCGCGAACGCGATCGCGAGGCAGGTCAGCCGGTGAGAGAGGGAGCCCACGTCCCTGATTATACGGCCGCCCGAGAGGCGGGATACCGGCGGGGGCGCCGTCCCCCCGGCAGCCGGCACCCTGCCGCCCCGGGGAAGGCGGCATTTCGCCTCGTGGCGACTGGGTCACTCCTTGCAGTTTCCTCGGCAGGTGCGCGTGCGTCCACCCAGGACCCGCTCCATCCCGCGCGCACCATCCCGACGGGAGACTGCCATGAAGACCTCGCGAGGCGTCCTCATCACGACCGTGCTGGTGCTGCCGTTCCTTGGTGCCGCACGGGACGAACCAATCACGCCCATCCAGCCAGCGGTCGTGTCGAACCCGGCGCTGGTGGAACTGGGCAAGCAGCTGTACTTCGACCCGCGGCTCTCGAAGTCCGGTTTCATCTCCTGCAACTCATGCCACAACCTGAGCATGGGTGGCTCGGACAACCTGCCCACCTCGATCGGACACGGATGGAGCAAGGGTCCCATCAACGCGCCGACCGTGCTCAACTCGAGCCTGAACGTGGCGCAGTTCTGGGACGGCCGGGCCAGGACACTGCAGGAGCAGGCCGGAGGCCCGATTGCCAACCCCGGCGAGATGGCGTTCTCGCACGAACTGGCGGTGAACGTCATCGCATCGATCCCCGGGTACGTGGATCAGTTCCAGGCGGCGTTCGGCGCGCCAGGCGTGGACATCGACAGCGTTACGCGGGCCATCGCCGCCTTCGAGGAAACACTCGTGACGCCCAACTCCCGCTTCGACAGGTGGCTGATGGGTGACATGGCGGCCATCAGCGCGGAGGAACTGGCTGGCTACCAGCTGTTCAAGGCGAGCGGCTGTGCCTCCTGCCACAACGGACCGGCGGCGGGCGGCTCGTCATTCCGCAAGATGGGCGTGAAGGAGCCGTATCACACGACGAATCCGTCGGAAGGGCGCGTGGCGGTGACCGGCCGCGACGCCGACCGGTTCAACTTCAAGGTGCCCACGATCCGCAACGTGGCCCTGACCTATCCGTACTTCCATGACGGCGCAGCGGAGACCCTGACGGAAGCCGTGGAGGTGATGGGACAGATTCAGCTGGGCCAGACGTTCACGGCACAGCAGAACGCGCGGATCGTGGCATTCCTCGGCACACTCACGGGCGACCAGCCGGCGTTCAGGCTCCCGCAATTGCCACCGTCGACCGAGCGGACGCCCCGGCCCGAACCCTTCGCGCCGGTTGCTCGTCCGTCAACGCACTAGCGCCCGAAGGTGGGTCTCAGCCCACGTGGGCGCTGGTCCTCGAGGGGGCCCCGGGCCGGCCGTGCGGGACGTGCGCTGACCGATCGGCCTGTACAGCCGGCGCGCGGCGGGGAGAACTGGATGGCGCACGTCACGCGCAAGGCCGAGGGTCACCGGAACACGCCCCGGCAGGTGGCCGGCCTGCACTGCGCGAGGGCCTGCTCGGCGTCAATCCGCGTCGGTGCGTCCGCGGGCAGCGCCGTCGTGAAGATCCCGACCGCCTCGCGCAGGTACCGCTCGGCGCCAGGCCGATCGCCCCGGTCGAGCCGCAGGTTCCCGAGGCTCGCCAGCACGTCGCCGATGTCGGGGTGATCCGGCGGCAGCGTGCGACGACGGAGGTCGAGCGCCTGCTGGAACAGGCGCTCGGCTTCGTCGACCCCACGGCGCGCCGCCACCGCCAGTCCCAGTTCCCAGGCATACCGGGCGTAGTCCGGGTGACCCGCGCCCTGGGTCTGCACCCACCGTGCCTCCGCCTGTCGCAGCAGCGGCTCGGCCTCGGCAATCCGGCCCTGGCGGCTGAGTGCCGCACCGAGGTTCATCGCCGCCTCGGCGGCCAGCACACTCTCTGGACCGAGGAGCTTCGTGGCCATCGCACGCGCGCGACGGAACATCTGCTCCGCCTGCGTGAACTCGTGCGCGCGGAGCTTCACCAGGCCGAGCCCCTGCAGATCGGCGATCACCCACCGGTTCTCCTCGCCCACGAAGCGGCGGTGCAGGGCGAGCGCGCTCGTGAGCAGCGACTCTGCCTCCTCCAGCTTCCCCCTCTTCACCAGCAGCCAGGCCAGGTTCGACGTGTTGTGGGCGTGGGCCGTCGATTCAGTGCCATGCAGCAGCCGGCCCAGGTCGACCGACTTGCGGAGGGTCGCCTCCGCCTCCTCGAGCTTGCCGCGCGCGCCGAGCACCTGGCCGAGCGTGTTCCAGCGCACCGCCATCACCGGATGCACGTCGCCCAGCACCCGCGTGTCGATCTCGATCGCCTGGCGCAGGTGGTGTTCCGCCCCGGCGAAGTCGCCGCGTCGCCAGAGGGTTGCGCCCAGCGCATGCAGGCTCTCGGCAACCTCGTGCCGGTCTGGCCCGAAGAGCCGCAGGCGCATTGCCACCGCCTCTCGCGCGAGCGCCTCGGCCTCCTCCGTCCGGTCCGAGGTCCTGAGCAGGTGCGTGAATGTCGAGATCGTGTCCGCAATCTGTGGATGATCGGGCCCCAGCGTCCGACGCTGGATGGCCAGCGCCTCACGAAACAGCGGCTCGGCCCCGTCGTAATCGCCCCGCTTCCTGTGCAGCGCTGCCAGCTGGCCCATCGTCTCGGCGACCCCCGCGTCCTCCCGCCCGAACAGCTGGATGCGCTGCGCGAGCGCACGCTCCAGGAACGGCTGCGCGACGGCATACAACCCGAGACTTTCGTACACCCGTGCCAGCGTCGTCAGGAGCGTCGCCTGCACTTTCGGACTCTCGCGCAGGCCCGATTCGATCTGCTGCGCGCCCCGGTCGAGGACCTCCCGGGCGGTGATCGTGTTGCCCCGTGCCTCGGAGGGATCGGAAGTCTGGAAGAGGTCCACCAGGAAACGGACGACCGATTCCGCCGTGACCGCCTGCTCGCGTGCACCTCGCTCGGCCTCGCGCGCACGGTCGCGCTCCCTTGCGAGACGCCTGGCCTGCACGGCGAACGTGACGCCGGCGCCGACGGCGAGGACGGCGAGCGACGCGGCACCGGCCACACCAGCGGGGTGCCGTCGCACGAACTTCTCCGCGCGATACACCCAGGTTGCCTCGCGTGCGAGCACAGGCTCGCCCTCGAGGTGACGCCGGATGTCGTCGGCGAACTGCTCCACCGAGGCATAGCGCTCTGCGGGTTGGCGCGCCATGGCCCTCGCCACGATGTTGTCGAGGTCGCCGGCGAGTTGACGACGTCGTCCGGGTGCGACAAGGCTCGGCCGCGGCGGCTCGGGTCCGCTCAGGGCCCGCGCCACGTCGTGCGGAGACGACGCGCCGAACCTGTACGGCCGGTCGCCTGTCAGGATCTCGTAGAGCAGCACGCCGAGGGAGTAGACGTCGGTGCGCGTGTCGACACCGCCAGGGATGAGGCCCGCCTGCTCGGGGCTCATGTAATCGGGCGTCCCGATCGGGCCGCCCAGGCGCGTGACCGGCTCCGGGCCGTCGCCCGCCGGGGCGTCAATAGCCTTGGCGATGCCGAAGTCGATGATCTTGGGCTCGAGCAGCCCGTCCACGTCGCGCACCAGCACATTGGAGGGCTTCAGGTCGCGGTGCACGATGCCCTTCTGGTGGGCGTGGCGCACGCCCTGGCAGACCGCCACGAACAGGCGCAGCATGTCGCGCACGGCAAGCTGCCGATCGCGGCAGGCGTGGGTGATGGGCACGCCGTCCACGAGCTCCATGACGAAGTACGGCCGCCCATCGTCGCTCGCGCCAGCGTCGAGCACGCGCGCGATTGCCGGGTGGTCCATCAGCTCGAGCGCCTTGCGCTCAATCGTGAAGCGCGCCAGGACGGCATCGGTGTCGAGGCCGCGGCGGATCAGCTTCAGCGCCACGCGCCGCCGAATCGGGGCGAACTGCTCGGCCTCGTAGACCGTGCCCATGCCGCCTTCACCGAGCACACCGTGGATGACGTACGGTCCGACCGAGGGCGGCGGGGCGCCGGACGAACCGCCGGTACCCGCGGTGCCTGTCGCCACGCCGCTGTCCGGACCGGCCAGCGCATGCGGACCAGCGAGCCGGATCGCGGCCGCGGTCTCCAGCACCGTCACCGGGGCGTCCGCATGAGCGAGCAGCGACTCCACCTCCGCCCGAAGCGCATCGTCACCGGCACAGGCCTCGTCCAGGAACGCCGCGCGCGCCTCGCCTCGCAGACCTCGGGCACCGAGCACCGCCGCCTTGACGCGCTCGAACGGCTCGAACATGCGTGCATTCTATGCCCGGTCACCGCCGTGGATGCCTTCCGCCTCGACGTCCTTCGTGCAGCCGGAGATGCGTTCGAGGACGCGTGGCGACGGTACGAACACCACCAGAAGGCCTGCGAGCACCTGAACTGGTCCGGACAGATTCCGCCCGCGCTCCCCCCGACTTCGAGCGCCGACCGCGGCTCAACGGGTATCTGCTGCAGGAGGCCATCGTCAGGCCGCTGACCAGGGCGTCCCGTCCGCCCTCTACTCCCGGAGCGCCGAGACCCGCTGGAGGTGGTGTGTCTGCCGGCGTGCCGATGCGGGGAGGACTCGTAAGCTTCATGCAGCCAGTCCGTGATGGGCGATTCGACTTCGGCGCGGTCTGGCACTCTCGACCGATCATGAGGCAGGGGCCGTTGGATCTCACCCACGCAGCGCCCGGCTCGGCTCGGCGTGCGCCGCGCGACGAGCGGGCACCAGCGCCGCCACCAGGGCGACCAGCATGAACATCGCAACGACGCTGCCGAAGGTGACCGGATCGGTCGGACCGACACCGTACAGTTGGTGCCTGATGACCGGCATGGCAGCCCAGGTCAGCGCCAGGCCGACGGCGAGGCCGACAAAAGTCGCGCGTGCCGACTCACCCACGATCATGCGCCACAGCTGCCCCGGTTCGGCGCCAAGCGCCAGCCGCAGGCTCATCTCCGGCATACGCTCGCTGACCGCAACCGCAACAACCCCGTCGATGCCGACAGCGGCGAGCACCAGGGCCACAACACCGAAGATCCCAACCAGCAGCACGATGAAGCGCCGTTCGGCCACCGCACTCGAGCGCACCTCGTCCATGGTACGCATGTCGTACAGCGGCAGGTCGCGGTCGATGCGCTGCGCTTCGGCGCGCACGGTTTCCATCATTCGCACCGGATCGCCGCTGGTGCGAATCACCACGAATGGCGCCACCGGCGGATTCTGCAGGTAGCTGATGTACATCTCCGGCGCCGGCGCCTGTTCGAGGCCGGCGTGGCGGATGTCACCGATGACCCCGACGATCTCCATCCATGGGCTCGACTCGCCCTGCCGGACACGCTGACCCACCGGAGCCTGGTTCGGAAACAGCCGCCGGGCCATCGTCTCGTTGATGACCACGACCGGCGGCGCGCTGGGACCGTCGTTGGCATCGAGGATGCGGCCGCTGCGCACCGGAATCTGCATTGCGTCGAAGTAGCGATGGAGGGCGCGACGAAACTCGACCTCGGGTCGCTCGGCGACGGCGAGGGAGCGCCCCTGAATCTCGATGTGCGTCGTGACGGACGTGCTGCCGAGCGGCAATCGGGTTGTGCCGCCCACCGCAGTGACGCCTGGCAGCCGTTCCAGCCTGTCGAAGAAGTCCAGATAGAAGGCTCGCCGCTGGTCGGCCGTGGTGAGCCGCTCCGGTACGTTCATCTGCCAGGTCAGCAGGTGGCCGGGGTTGAACCCGGGATCGATCTTCATGACCGAGGCGAAGCTGCGCAGCAGCAGGGCCGCGCCGATGGTGAGCACGCACGCCAGTGCCACCTGCCCGATCATGAGCGCCGATCGGTAGCGGCGCTGCGCGCGGCTGCCGAACGCGCCGCGCCCCTGCTCGCGCAGCACCTGCTGCGGATCGGTACGTGCGGCGCCGACGGCTGGCAGCAGACCGATCAGGACGCCCACGACAGAGGCGCTGAAGACCGTCACGGCGACGACCCGCCAGTCGGGGGCAATGTCGGAGAGCCTCGGCAGGTCGGCAGGCGCCACGCTGGTCAGGAAGCGGATGCCGGCCAGGGCACATCCAAGGCCGAGCGCGCCACCAGTCAGCGCCAGCAGGAGGCTCTCCACGATCGACTGGCGCAGGATCCGGGGCCTGGTCGCACCGAGTGCCACCCGGGTCGCGTATTCGCCGCGGCGTTCGAGGCTTCTCGACAGCATCAGGTTGGCGACGTTCACCGTCGCCATCAGCAGCACCAGCCCGACGCCGCCGAACAGCATCAGCAACGCCGGCCGGATCCGACCCACTGTCTGATCGCGAGCCGAGGTCACCAGCGTGGTCCAGCCGCGGTTGGTATCGGGGTGCTCGCGCTCGAGGTTGCGTGCGATGCCCGCGAGGTCGGCGCGTGCCTGGTCAATCGAGACACCGCGACGCAGCCGCCCCACTGCGCCGAGAAAGCGCACGCCGCGCAGCGGCTCGCCGTTGGCCGCGACGGTGCGCTGCGCCGCCGCCATCGGCCCGGAGAACTCCAGGGTCACCCACATGTCCACCGTGGTCACCCGGGTGAATCCGGAGGGACCGAACATGCCGGGATACGGAAAGACGAGGTCGGGCGGCATCACGCCGACGACCGTGGCTGGCTGGCCGCCAAGGGTCAGGACCCGACCGACGACGGCAGCGTCGCCGCCGAAGCGCCGCTTCCAGTAGCCGTCACTGAGCACGATCTCGGGGGTGGTGCGTTCAGTGCCGAACGTGCGGCCGCGCGCGGCGCCGCGCCCGAGCACCTCGAACATGCCCGGTGTCACGACCTGCGCGTACGCCACCTCGGCACGGTCGCCGAGGACAAGCTTCTCGGTGGAGATGAACGAGAAGTAGCCTTCGAGCCGTTCGAGCGTGCGCGTACGCGAGGCGAAGTCGCGGAAGTCGGCAGGCGACACGGTGTTCTCCACACTCCCGTCACGCGGAGCGCGGTTCCAGACCATCACGAGCCGGTCCGCATCGGCATACGGCAGCGGCTTCAGCAGGATGCCGTTGACGACGGCGAAGATGGTGCTGCTGGCGCCGATGCCGATGGTCAGCGCCAGGACCGTCGTCAGCGTCAGTACCGGCGTACGTCGCGCCAGCCGCAGTGCGAATCGGACGTCGTCGCGTATCTCGTCGAGGAGCCGCCAGCGGTGAATCGCGCGGCAGTCTTCGCTGACCTGCGCGACCCCGCCGAACTGCAGCCGCGCCTGTCGCTCGGCCTCATCGGCCGGCAGCCCTCTTTCCATGTTGGCTCCCGTTGCCTGTGCGACGTGGAACTCGAGCTCGCGGCGAACGTCCTCGTCAGCCATGAGCGTGATCTCCGTCAGGCATGAGCGGTCACGGTCGACGGTCCGGACGGCGGCGGCTCCACCGTCGGACCGTCGGCCAGCTGGCCGTCGAAGAGATAGATGTGGCGCTCCGCGTGCCGCGCATAGCGCGGGTCGTGAGTGACCATGCAGATGGTCGCACCGAGCCGGTGCAGCTCGGACAGCAACTCCATGACCGATTCGCCGCTGCGCGAGTCGAGGTTGCCGGTTGGCTCGTCGGCGAGGAGGATGAGCGGCTCGCCCGCGACAGCCCTGGCCACCGCGACACGCTGCTGCTGCCCTCCCGACAGCTGGCTGGGCAGGTGTCGGGCGCGGTGGGCCATGCCGACGCGTTCGAGCGCCTCCTGCGTCCGGCGCCGTCGCTCGGCGACGCTCATGCCGCGATAGGTCAGGGGAAGCTCGACATTCTCGAACACCGTGAGGTCGCCGATCAGGTTGAAGCTCTGGAAGATGAACCCGATCTCACGGTTGCGGATGCGCGCCCGCTCGCCCTGCGCCAGCGCCGCCACCTGGCGGCCATTGAGCAGGTAGTCGCCGCGGGTTGGCGTGTCGAGCAGGCCGAGAATGGAGAGCAGCGTCGACTTGCCGCATCCCGAGGGGCCGGCAATCGAGATGTATTCGCCACGGCCGATGGTGAACGACACGTTCGACAGGGCATGCGTCTCGACATCGTCGGTGACGAACACCTTGGTGATGCAGTCCAGCGCGATAAGCGGATCCATGCGGTTCCTCGTTGGGTGAGCTACTCGAGACGGATGCGATCGACGCTGTCCCAGGCCGACATGTCCGAGAGGATGACGCGGTCCCCTTCGGAGAGCCCCTCGAGCACTTCGACGGCGTTCACGGAGCTGCGACCGAGCATGACCGGCACACGGCTGGCATAGGTGCCGTTGGGCTCGATCCTGAAGAGCGAGATGTGCCCCTGCTCCTGCCCGAAGGTGGGGCGGCCGACGTAGAGCACCTGATCGAGCCGCTCGAGCTCGATGGTGCCGTCCACGCTGAGGTCGGGCACGGCGCCCTTCGGAAGTGGACCATCGAGGCTGACGTCGACGGTGCGGGTGCCGGCCTGCACGGAGGGATCGATCCGTACCACCCGCCCGGACACGATGCCGTTGTGGGTGTCGATCGTCGCCGGCTGGCCGAGGGTGATGTCCTTGGCCTGGATCTCGGCGATCTTGACTTCGGCCTTGAGGCGCCCGGGGTTCGCGACTCGGGCGAGGTTGGTGCCCGGCGCCACCTGCTGCCCGAGGTCGACCGGTACGATCTGCAGCACCCCGGCGATGCCGGCCCGCACCTTGAGGTCGTCGCGCTGCCGAGCTTTGAGCGCGGCGACGGCGCGTGCCTGCTCGAGGGCCGACTGCTGCACCGCGATCAGCGCGGTGCCGGCGTCGGCCCGGGTGGCCAGCTGCTCCTCGGCGAGCCTGTGCCGGATGGCGAGTTGCTCGGCGTCGAGCTGCGATTGCCGCCGGACCAGTTGGCTGACCAGCTGGCGCGCGGCGAGCGCCTCGTTCATGTCGGCCTGCATGCGCGCCTTCTGGTAGTCGGCATCGATGGCGGCCACCGCGGCACGCTGCTGCAGGGTGTCGGTCTGCACCTGGATGCGGAGGCTGGCCAGGGCCGCCTCGGCGGCCTGCATCTTCAGCCTCGCTTCCTGGGCTTCCTGCTCGAGCTGCGGGTTGGACAGCTCGATGAGCAGCGTGTCGGGCGACACCTCCGTGCCGGGACGCACGAGAATACGCTCGACCCGCCCCTGGGATGGCGCCGATACCCAGCGGAGATCTTCTGGCACCAATGTCCCCAGCCCCCGCACCTGGCGCACCATCGGTCCGCGCTTGACGGTGTCGGGCCACAGCGTCGCCGCCTCGACGGTCGGTGCCGCCGGCTTCAGCCTGGCGATACCCACCGACGCCCCGCCGAGCACGACCACTGCAACGGCGGCATATCCCGCCAGCCGCATCCTCTCGGCGTCGCGATTGCGCGGCCGTGCAATGTCCATGGCCCGGCTACTCCGCCGTGCGCAGCACCAGGCCGATCGCCGAGGCCAGGCGTTCCCAGTTGGCCCGCTCGCTCTCCAGCTGGCGCCGGCCGGCACGTGTGAGGTTGTAGAACTTGGCTTCGCGGCCGGTCTCGGTGGCCTTCCATTCGGCCTTCAGCCAGCCGCGCGCCTCGAGGCGGTGCAGTGCCGGGTAGAGTGAGCCCTGCTGAACCTGCAGCACGTCCTGCGACATCTGTTGCAGGCGCTGCGCGATGGCATAGCCGTGAAGCGGACCCAGTGACACGACCTGGAGAATCAGCAGGTCGAGCGTGCCTTGCAGGAGATCGGATTTGATCGGCGCCATGTGATACCTAGACAGTCGACAGCTATGGTCGCCCTGTATATGTAGGATGTCAAGGCATATGGCGACACTCGCCGGGATCTTCGGTGTCCGGGCTCCTCGAACCTGGACAGTTTCGAGGATTGCTCATGAACGCGCCGCTTCGCGAGTGCCTCACCGCGGGCCGTTGGCGTCAGTCCGCCGCGACGAACGGATTCTCGTCGGCCGTTGGACCGTAGACCGAGGGCACCGGCACGTCCAGCAGGCGGAGGTAGACCACGAGCTGTCCCCGGTGGTGGTACCAGTGGTTGAACAGGAGCGACCGGAGGACTCCCACACGAGGTGCGGAGAGAAGGGTCGTCTGCCCGTTCAGCAGCGTCCATGCTTCCAGCGCGCGGGCGTCAGACAGTGACGCCAGGTATCCCCGCGCATGCTCGATGCTGTCTTCGAACGCGGCCATCAACGCGCCATGTGTGTCGATGGTGGGCGACGCCACCGCGGCGACGTTGAAGTCGAGCGTGTCCCCAGTCACGAAGCCCGAGACCATGCCCGGCAGCGTCGCCACGTGCAGGGCGAGCTGCCCCAGTGACATCGACCTGGGGTGTGGTCGCCAGGCAAGTCCCGACTCCGGCACGCGCTCCAGCAGGCGACGCGTCGTGGCGGCCTCCATGGCCAGTTCCTGGAGAAACGGGGCAGTCAGGTTCATCGGGATGTCTCCTTCGAACAGTGTCGTCGTGCGTCACCGCTGTGCGGGCAGCGTCTGCGTGCGGCGGGCGTCACGCACGAAGTGCGAACGCGCAGGCATGTCCACCTTCGGCAGCGTCTCGGCATTCATCACGGCGTCGGCGGGCACGATTTCGTTGGCGTGCAGCAGGAACGCCGTGAGCGCGTACACCTCGGCATTGGTGAGCGAGCCCGGTGCCGTGGCCGGCATGGCCCGGCGGATGTAGTCGAAGAGCGTAGTGGCGTAGGGCCAGTAGTTGCCGATTGTGTGCGGCAGCGCCGGGTTCGACGAGAATCCGAAACCGCTCCGCGGCTCGCGCCCCACGAGCACGTCATTCGGCCCTTCGGTGCCGGTGCGGCCGTGACAGCCGGCACACCCCGCTGCGTACAACCGCTGCCCTTCCGGCACCGTCCCCTGGCCTGGCGGAAGGCCGGTCCCATCGGGCATGACATCCACGTCGAGGGCCGCCACCTCCTGCGGTGTCGCCTCGCGACCGATGCCAATGCGATCGGGGCCAGACGATCGGCCCGACCCACGCGACCCGTCTGGCGAGCGGCCGGACTGCGCTGCGGGAGAGCCGGTGACCGCCCACAGCCATGCCATGGTCGCGAGGGCCATCGCCGCGTGCGTGCGCCTCATGCCCACGGCTCCTCCTTGTAGACCACCTGGCCATCTGCACGGATCACCCAGCCGGTGATCGGGTTGAGGTGATACGTTGGGGTGCCCACGCCGCGCTGCCGCAGAAGCTCTGCCCGGGTCGGCTGCACGTAGCCGGATTCGTCGACCGCACGACTCATGATCACCGCCTCACCGCCCGTCCAGTGCCAGGGATAGCGGAATCGGGTGTGCGCCTTGGACAGCACCGGCTCCTGGAGCGCGGCACTTCGCCACGTGCGGCCGCCGTCGGTGCTGACCTCGACCCGCCGGATCCGGCCCGCCCCGGTCCACGCAATCCCCTGGATCTCGATCCAGCCCGGATCCACCCGCACGGGATACCCGGGATAGGTGATGAGCGAGCGCGCGTCCATCACGAAGCTGAACATCCGCGCGGTGCCGTTGGCGTAGGTCTCGGTGTACTTCGACGTTTCCTCGCGCGTCATGAATGGCCGGTCGGACAGCTCGAGGCGGCGGAGCCACTTGACGTTCGCGTTGCCCTCCCATCCGGGAAGGAACAACCGCGCGGGGAATCCCTGCTCCGGTCGCAGCGGTTCACCATTCTGGCCGTACGCCACCATGGCATCGTCGAACGCCTTCGAGACCGGGATGCTGCGGGTCAGCAGGGCCGCGTCGCCGCCTTCGGCCAGGAACCAGGTGGCTTTCGGGCTGGCGCCGACTTCGCGCAGCAATGTGGACAGGGCCACCCCGGTCCACTCGCTCGTGCTGGTCAGCGGGGCCACCTCGCCTGGTGTCGTCTCCGCGCGGGCCGCCCTGGCGAAGTTGCCGGAGCACTCGAGGAAGTGGATCCGTGAAACCGATGGGAACCGCCTGAGGTCGGCGAGCGTGAACACCGTGGGCCGTTCCACCATGCCGTGCACCAGGAGCGTGTACGACGCCGGGTCGATGTCGGGCACCCCGGCATGGTGCCGTTCGAAGTGAAGGTCGGCGGGGGTGATGATGCCCATCAGGTCCTGGTGGGGTGTGCCCGACGAGGTGGCGCCGCGAACCAGGCGCTGCACATTCGTGGCGCGGGCCCTGGCGCCGAGCGCCCGCGACGGGCCGCCCCGAACCTTCGTGGGGTCGGGCTGCCCTGCATTCCCCTGGCCTGCCACGCCGGTCCCGAACGCCACGGCTCCGGCAGCCCCGGCCAACAGCTCTCGTCGCGATACCTTCACAGCCCCTCCACTGCGCCCACGCGCCGCAGGGCGATTCTACCTGCGATGGCACTCTCGGCCGGCCAGGTATGGTTGAATGGTGCCCCGCTGCCGGGCGATGAACCGTGGCGGAAGGCACACTCTGGTGAACGAACGCTTCGTCGTCCTCGTGACCACGACGGCTCCGCGGCTCCACGACGCCACACGCGAGCTCGCGAGCCGCCTGGCGGCGCGCGCCAACGCCGTGCTGCTGTTCCTCCATGTGATCGCCACGACGTCGGTTGACGAGGGGACGCTCCACTCTGGTGTCGATCTCGTCAGCGGCGAAACCGAAGCCTGGCTGAAGAGCCTGCGGCCGACACACGCCGGTGTCCCGTTCCGGCACCGACTGGAGTGGGGCGACCCGGCGGAACTCGTCGCCCGGTTCGTGCGCGACCATTCGGTCGAGCTGGTCGTCGCCGAAGAGCCGCCACGCGGGCGGATGTCGGAGCTCCTCTGGCGTGGCCTCGCCGAGCGGCTCATCCGCCATGTCGATTGCCCAGTGGTCATCGGCGGGCCGGGGTTCCTGCGCTCGCATCCGGGGCCTGCGCCGCTCGTGCAGGCACCCCTCACGCCCGCCACCGTCGTCCAGCTGCTCAACGCGATGGTGGACGCCCGGGTGGACGCGCTGCGCAATTGGATGGACTGCATTGCCGAATCGGTGCGGCGTATCGCTGCAACTGACACCGTGCACGCTGTCGTCTCACTGGCGCGCGACGACGAGCCACCCGAGGCCTCGCTGGAGAGGCGGCTCATCGCCGAACTCGACGAGCATCAGCGGGCGATGCGATCGATTGGCTGGCAACTGACGACCGCGGGCCGTCGTTGGGGGCGGACACTGATGCCGGACGAGGGCGCGGCGCTCGCGGCCTTCATCCGCCGCGTGGATGACCTGGGCCAGAGCACGTCGCTGCCGCTCGCGCTCGGGCACGGCGCAGAACAGCTCGTCATACTGGGCGGGGCGCGCGTCGCCGCCGGCGCCGCCGCGCTGTTACTCTTCGCCTTCGACGCCGAGGACGACTTCCTTCGTATCCTCGGCCAGCCCGGGCCGCTGCCCACGTTCGAGACCTACGCCTTCGACGAGGACGGGCTGATGCTCTCCAACAGCCGGTTCCCCGAGCACCTGATCGCCTCGGGCCTGCTGGCCGCCGAGGGCGAGCAGACGCCGCTCCGCGTGCGGGTGGCCGAGCCCTCCGAGGGCCGCGTCGAGCGATGGCCACTGACACGAATGGCCGCGGACGCGACCCGTCACCACAACGGCTTCGACACACGCGGGTATCGCGATTACCGCGGCACCCAGGTGGTCGGCTCGTGGCGTTGGGTGCCCGAGTACGGGTTCGGCGTCGCCGCGGAGGTGGACCAGGCCTCGGTCTATCCCGATCGCGCCCCGGACCTCACGGCCTCGGATGGTTCCGGGGAGCGCGGCTGACCGATCGGTCGTCGCCCCGCACCACGGAGCCGAGGAGGCGCACGTCACGCGCGCCGTGCCACGCGGCGGCTTCAGGCGCATCCCTCCGACGTTCCTGACGGTGGCGACCATGTCGCCGGCCTGGTCCCAATCATGGGGTCCACCGGCACGGGCGCAGGCGTCACGAAGCCCATCGCCGCTCAACGCGCCATCTCCGAGATCTGGGCGGGGCAGTTCCTCCTGAAGCCGGCGCTGCCTCGATGCCGACATCAGAGCCCTCCGCGGAATGACAACCCAGCCGAATGCCAGGGCCCCGACTGTAGCAACGGACCCGCTGGGTGCGGGCGGGCGCTTGCACTGTAATGAACCCGACGCCCGTGCGTGAAGGAGGCAGGAGGACAATCACATGAAAGACGTCGTGTGCGGCATGCAGGTAGACCCGGCGAAGGCAGCGGGAACGAGCCACTACAACGGGCAGACGTACTACTTCTGTAACCCCAGCTGTCTCGACAAGTTCGAGGCGGCACCGGAGGCCTATCTGGACGCCAGCCCCGCCACACCGTCTGGTCATTCGCACCCGCACCCCGAGGGCGACACGCGCGAGTACACCTGCCCCATGGACCCCGAGGTCCGGCAGATCGGACCTGGGCCATGCCCAAAGTGTGGCATGGCGCTCGAGCCTGTCTCGGCCGCGCCTATCACCAGGACGGAGTGGACCTGTCCGATGCATCCGGAGGTCGTGCGCGACGCTCCAGGATCCTGCCCCATCTGCGGGATGGCGCTCGAGCCACGCACGGTGACGCTCGAAGAGCGTAACCCCGAGCTCGACGACATGACGCGCCGCTTCCGCTGGTCGCTGGCGCTGACCACGCCCATCCTCGCCTTCATGGTGTCGGACCTGCTGCCGGGGCAGGTGCTCCAGCATGCCCTGCCGGCCGCGGCCATGACGTGGACACAGTTCCTGCTCGCCACGCCGGTGGTCCTGTGGGGTGGATGGCCGTTCTTCGTGCGGGGCTGGGCCTCGGTCGTGAACCGCCACTTGAACATGTTCACGCTGATCGCCCTGGGTGTCGGCGCCGCGTACGGCTTCAGCATCGTCGCCACCCTCGCGCCTGGGCTCTTCCCGGCGTCGTTCCACTCCCATGGCGGACAGGTGGGCGTCTACTTCGAGCCGGCGGCGGTGATCATCGTGCTCGTGCTCCTCGGTCAGGTGCTCGAGTTGCGCGCCCGCAGTCAGACCAGCTCCGCGATCAAGAAGCTGCTCGGGCTGACGCCAGCGACGGCCCGACGCATCGACGCCGACGGCCAGGAGCGCGACGTCCCGCTGGCGCAGGTCGAGGTCGGCCAGCGTCTGCGCGTACGCCCGGGTGAACGGGTTCCGGTCGACGGCACGATCGTGGACGGGTCGAGCACCGTCGACGAGTCCATGGTGACGGGCGAGCCGATTCCGGTGGAGAAGACAGCCACCAGTGCGGTCACGGCCGGCACGGTGAACGGCACCGGCACCTTCGTGATGCAGGCGCGACGCGTGGGAAGTGACACGCTGCTCGCCCAGATCGTTCGGCTGGTCGGGGAGGCACAGCGGTCCCGCGCGCCCATTCAACGGCTGGCCGATGTTGTCGCCGGCTGGTTCGTGCCGCTCGTGATCGCGGTGTCTCTCGTCACGTTTCCCGTCTGGGCCGTCTGGGGGCCGGAGCCGCGACTGCCACACGCGCTGGTGAATGCGGTGGCCGTGCTGATCATTGCGTGCCCGTGCGCGCTGGGACTGGCGACGCCCATGTCCATCATGGTCGGCACTGGGCGAGGAGCTGAGCTCGGCGTGCTGCTGCGCAATGCCGAAGCGCTGGAGACACTGGAGCGGGTCGACACCCTGGTCGTGGACAAGACGGGCACCCTCACCGAAGGGAAGCCCGCGCTTACCACCGTGCGGGCGACGGCGCCGATGGACGAGGCCACGGTGCTCCGGCTGGTCGCGAGCCTCGAACGCGTGAGTGAGCATCCGTTGGCCGAGGCGATCGTCCGTGGCGCCGACCAGCGCGGCATCGGCACAACGGCCGTCAGCAACTTCCGGTCACTGACCGGCAAGGGTGTAATCGGCACCATCGACGGGCACACCGTCGCCATTGGCAACCAAGGCATGCTCTCGGAGGTCGGGGCGACGCTGGCTTCGGTGACCGATGCGGACGCCTTGCGTCGCAATGGGGAAACGGTCATGTTCGTCAGCGTCGACGGCACGTACGCCGGGCTCGTGGGCGTCGCGGACCGGCTCAAGGCGACCACCGCCGAGGCGATTCGCGAGCTCCACGCCGACGGCCTGCGTCTCGTCATGTTGACCGGCGACAACCGCGTCACGGCCGAGGCCGTCGCCCGGTCGGTCGGCATCGACGTGGTGGAAGCGGAAGTCCTGCCGGAGCAGAAGGCGGTCGTCATCAAGCGGCTGCAGGCCGAGGGACGACGCGTCGCGATGGCCGGTGACGGCATCAACGATGCGCCCGCACTGGCACAGGCCGAGGTCGGCATCGCCATGGGCACCGGGACCGATGTCGCGATGGAGAGCGCCGGGATCACGCTTGTGCAGGGGGATCTGCGCGGCATCGTGCGAGCCCGCCGCCTGAGCCGCGCGACGATGCGGAACATCAGGCAGAATCTCTTCTTTGCCTTCGTCTACAACGTCCTGGGCGTGCCATTGGCGGCGGGCGCGCTCTACCCGCTCTTCGGGATTCTGTTGAGTCCGATCATCGCGAGCGCAGCGATGACCTTCAGCTCCGTGTCGGTCATCGGGAACGCACTGCGGCTGCGCCGCCAGTCGCTCGCATAAGGTGTGATGTCAGAAGGGACGCCGCATTCATCATCCCCCTCGGTCTCGCGGCGGACGTTCGCAAGAGGCCTGGCCCTCGGGCGGGGTCCGGCCTTGGATTTGCGGTGGTGGGACATCGGAGGGCCTGCAATGCCGGAACCGATGTCCCACGACGCCCACAGCTACCGGAACTTTGCCATTGAGCTGACGATCGAGTTCGTCATCATGTATTTCGTGATGTACACGATGATTGATTCCACGGCGCACCTGCACCTGAACATCAACAACGTCTACATGACGCTCATGATGGTGGCGCCGATGGCGGTGGTCATGCTGGTGTCGATGCGGGCGATGTTCAGACGGACACCGGTGAACACGGCCATCGCCGCGACGAGTCTCGTCGTGTTTGGACTGAGCTTCTGGGCCATGCGGACACAGGCCGCGGTTGGCGACCGGGCGTTTCTGCGATCGATGATTCCCCACCACTCCGGTGCCATCCTGATGTGTCAGCAGGCGTCGTTGAGTGATCCCCGGATCATCACGCTGTGCCAGAGCATCGTGGAATCGCAGACGTCGGAAATAGCCCAGATGGAGCAGCTGCTGGCCGAGTAGCGGTTCGGGCACGGACGGCGGTCTCGTGCGGTCGTAACATGGGACTGATGCAGACCTCAGGCGTACCAGAGGCGGACGACGCCGCCGCCGTCGTCGATGTACTGGTCGAGAATCACCGGACGTTCCTCCGCTATCTCGAGCGAAAGACTGGCGATCGCGCGGTCGCCGAGGACATCCTCCAGGACGCGTTCGCGAAGATCGTCGCCAGGCCCGGGCGCGTTCCGGATGGCGACGCCCTCGTGCCGTGGTTCTATCGCACGTTGCGCAACGCCGCAATCGACCGATTCAGGCGGCGTGAGGTCCGCGATCGCGCGCTCGCGTCGTTCGCCCAGGAGTTGGAGACCCATGCGGAGCCGGACGCGGAACTGCAGCATGAGATCTGCGTCTGCGTCTCGCGATTGGCGGCGACTCTCAAGCCGGAGTACGCCGCGGTACTGCGGGCGGTCGATGTCGACGGTCAGTCGGTGAAGGCGTTCGCGGAGGCGCACGGCCTGAGCGCGAGCAATGCGGGTGTCCGCATCTTCCGGGCCCGCGAGGCACTACGCAAGCGGCTGCAGCAGTCGTGCGGCACGTGCGCGGAGCATGGATGTCTGAACTGCACGTGCTCGGCACCCTGCCATTGACCGTCGCCACTGGTGCTCGTGCCTCGTGGGTGGATTCGTTCCTGAAGGACCCTACGACACCTTCCGTCGTTCCCGGACCGAGCACATCGGCCGCCCCGGTCGACGACGCCTGCACAGCCGCCTCACCAACACGGCGAACGCCACGGCGATGACCAGGCACGGATAACCACCGACACCTCGCAACAAGTGTGGGTCTCGCATCGGCACTGGCCTCTACTCGGCCCTTCAGCCTCGAGCCAGGAGTGCCAGCGTCTGGATGGTCCCCTTCCACTAACAATCTGTCGGCATCGGCCCGCTTCGAGGGTGGCCTTTGACGCTCCCGCTGGTGGGACCTGTGGCAGTCCACTCCCTCGGTCCCAAGTGCAAGTCAGGTGCAGCGCTGCTCTAGCAGCCTGTAAGCCGTTGAATTCTACAAAGCGATTCGGCGGAGAGGGTGGGATTCCTCCCTGTAGGACACAGCGGTCCTACGACGCCTTCCGCCGTTCCCTGGCCATCGCCTGATGCAGGTCCCAGTCGGCCTGCAGCCGCATCCACAACTGCGGTGAGGTCTTCAGGAACTTCGCAAGGCGAAGCGCGGTGTCGGCGGTGACGCCACGCTTCCCCAGGACCAGCTCGTTGAGCCGATTGAGCGACACGCCAAGCGCCTTCGCCGCCTCGACCTGGCCGATCCCCATCGGCTTCAGGTACTCCTCCAGCAGCAGCTCTCCCGGGTGAATGGCCGGGCCGAGCCAGCTCGCGTCCCTAGTGATAGTCCTCGACGTCGACTTCGAAGGCATGGCCACTCTCCCACCGAAAGGTGATGCGGTACTGATCGTTCACGCGGATACTGTGGCGGCCAGAGCGGTCGCCCTTCAGCGTTTCCAGGCGGTTTCCCGCCGGCACGAGCAGGTCGTCGAGCCGGGCGGCGGCATCCAGCAGTTTCAACTTCCGCTGAACACCACGCCGCAACGTCTGGGGAATCCGCCTGGCTGCTCGAGTGTTGCGCTCGCGGAACAGGTCGGCAGCCGTCTCGTTGCGGAACGACCGAATCACGTCATAACCACACTACACGTGCATCGTGTAATACGTCAAGAATGGGAGGCGCGGGTCGAGATCGTCCGGGCCATCTGCCATCGGCCGGGTTGGAACAGCTGGGCAAGTGCCGGCGCTTCGGATACTCCGTCACGATAGAGCCGATAAATCGTCCCAGACCGAGCGGGCTGCACCGAGCAGCCCCCGGGCGATGGAGCCGCGTGTGACTACTTCGGCGTACGGCGCCCAGCTCCACTTGCTGTCTGCCGCACACGCTCGCGCAGCCACGCATGGACAGGGTCTGCGTGCATGCGCGGATGCCACAGCATCGACACCGTCAGGGTCGGCAGCTCGAATGGCAGCTTCGCCGTGTGCATGCCCACGCGCAGACCCGCGGTATGCCGCTCAGGCACGGTCGCCACCAAGTCTGACCCTCGTGCTACGGCAATCGCGGCCGCAAAGCCGCTGACACTCGTCATCACGGTTCGCTCAAGCCCTAGGGCCGCCAGCGCCTCTTCGACCCAGCCCTGGTCCACTGTCTGACGAGACACGCCGACATGCTGGGCGCTGGCATAGGCCACGGCCGTGAGGCGTCGCTTCCGCAGTGGGTGACCCGCGCGCATGACCGCCACCAGCCGGTCCGAAAACAGCGGTACCTGCCGCAATTCCGGGCTGGTGGCCCCGTCGACCACGCCGGTCTCGAGGTCCACGCTACCCTCTCGTAGACCCGTCGCATCCCGCGTCGCACGCGGCACGAACCGCAGCCGGATGCCAGGCGCCTCCTTCATCACGCAGGTGACGAGTTCCGGACCAAAGGTTTCGACGAACCCTTCGCTGCTCCTCAGCGTGAACGTGCGCACGATCCGGCGCAGGTCAGGCCTCGCCGTGGGCAGCAGCACGGCCTGGGCATCGTGAATCAGTCGGTCGACCTGCTCGCGCATCTCCATCGCACGCGGCGTCGGCACGAGCGTGCGCCCAGCCTTCACCAGAATGGGATCGCCTACCGTCTCCCGCACGCGCGCGAGCGCCCGGCTCATCGCCGACGGACTCAGGTGCAGTCGCTGCGCCGCGCGCACGACGCTGTTCTCGCTCAACACGGCATGCAGGACGAAGAGCTGATTGAGATCGGGTGAAGGCATGGGTGACGGTGGCACACGTCGATGACTGGCGTCAAACGCACGCGTCATGTGCACACGGTGCGTCTTCCGCCATGCGTGAACGGCCGCTAGTCTGGCGTCCATGTTCGCAGTTGTTGACACCACGGACGCCACACGAAAGGAAACAGCCATGATGAAGCCCGGTGCCGCCACCACTCTGCTGCTCAGCCTGCTGACCCTCGCCGCTCCGGCTCGTGCACAGACGTCCACCGCTACGACGCCCGGCTTCGAGGTGCTCGTGCCCTCGGGGACCATGCTGACCACCGGCGCACAGGACGCCGAACGGCCGCGCGCCAATGTGACGGCTCTGCAGCTGTCCTACGGACTGCGACCGGACATCGTCCTCACGTCGACGGTGGGCTGGGCCCGGGTGACGCCACTCGGGCTCGGCTCAGAGGCCCGGCTCAACCAGTTCACCTATGACGCCGGCGTCGAATACCGTCTGCCGCGCCGCGCCGACGATCGCAGGGTCACCTTCAAGCCGTTCACGGGTGCGGGCGTGGGCGCGCGCACGCATGACTACCGCCACGTCGACGTGGCGACGACGCACCACCTGACGACCTACGCAAGCGTGGGCGGGGAGTTCGGGCTGGCACGCGTCCGGGTGCGGCTCGAGGTGCGCGACTACCTCACGTGGGCGGCGCCGGTCGGCCGCCCAGACGCGACCCGTCGCAACGATGTCGCAGTGCTCGCTGGCCTTCGGCTGGCCTTGCGGTGAACGGCGCACGTCAGACGCTGTCCGCGAGGTTCACCATGAGACACAAGGCACTTCTGATAGTCCCGGCCCTTCTGGCGGTCGCCATCGTGCCGGCCGTCGCCGGCCTCATCCGCCTGGCGACGCTCGCGACAGGTCCGGCGACAGCCAGCAACGCTCGATTCTTCGCACATCCGTGGCCGGTCACGCTGCATATCCTTGCGGTGGTTCCGTACTCACTGCTCGGTGCGCTGCAGTTCATTCCGGCACTGCGGCGGTATCACTGGCATCGCACGCTGGGGATGGCGCTCGTGCCGCTCGGTCTCGTCGCGGCACTCTCGGGATTGTGGATGACCTGCGTCTACCCATGGCCCGCTGGCGATGGGAGGGCGCTGTATGTGATGCGCCTGCTGGTCGGCACCGTGATGACGCTGTCGATCGCGTCGGGCGTCGCATCACTCGCCCGTCGCGACTACGTCAACCATGGCGCCTGGATGCTGCGCGGCTACGCCCTGGGCATGGGGGCCGGCACCCAGGTGTTCACCCATCTGCCGTGGTTCATCTTGGTTGACACGCCCCCGGATGAAGTCAGCCGCGCGTTCATGATGGGCCTCGCGTGGCTGATCAACGCGGCCGTCGCCGAAACCGTCATCCGCACCGGTGGGCTGGCATCGGGCACGAACCACCAACGTCAACCAACAGTACCGCGACTGCAGGCAGTGCGAGGTGACGGCATATGACACGGCACACCACCCCAGACTGGGCCGCGGCCCGCAGCGACAAATGGCGCCGTCAGCTGGCCGGACTGGAAGCCATGTTGGCGCCCCTCGATGGCCCGCTCATCCAGGCGCTCGCCCTGCACCGGCCGGCAGCGATCGAGCCGGCACCGATCCCACTCCGCATCGCGGACGTCGGGTGCGGCGCCGGCGCCACAACGATCGCCTTGTTGCGGCATGCGCCTCCGGGCAGCGTCGCCCATGGGTTCGATCTGTCTCCGGCGCTGGTGGAGGTTGCGCGCAGACGGGTGACGGCTGGCGATCAGAAGATCGGCTTCGAAGTTGCGGATATGGGAACGCGACAACCGCCAGGCGGTCGTTACGACCGCCTGGTCTCGCGGCTCGGGGTCATGTTCTTCGACGATCCGGCCGCGGCGTTCGCCAACCTGCGGCGATGGGTCGCCGATGATGGGCGATTGGCCTTCGCTGTGTGGGGGCCAATTGAAGACAACCCCTGGATGGCCGAGACGCGAGCGGCGGTAAGGGAGGCGATCGACCTCCCAGCGATAGATACCTCAGCGCCGGGACCGTTCCGATATGCGGAGCCCGCGATCCTCGTCGCGCTACTGGCCGCGGCGGGATTCTCGAGCGTGACGGTGACCGACTGCCGACCGCTCCTCCCGATCGGTCACCGCCTCGCCGCGCCTGCATCGGCACGCTTTGCGCTCGACGCGTTCTCGTGCTTCGCGGAGCTACTGACGAGCGCGGGGGGTGATGCGCTTACCCGGGCGAGCCGGACGTTGACAGAGCGGTTTCGTCCGTATGAACGCGAGGGCGCGGTGCTGATGCCGGCCCGCCTCCACATCGTCACCGGCGTGGCCGGCGGAAAGGTACACGGGTGATCGTCGTGGGCAGTGCTCTCGAGCTGGTGTGGCGCGCCGTGGTGATCGGCGTCGGCGCCACAGTCGTGATGGACCTGTGGGCGGCGTGCCTTCGGCTGTTCGGTGTGCCCTCGCTGAACCTGTCGCACCTGGGGCGCTGGCTGGCACATGCCGTTCGCGGCCGCTGGCGGCATCGCAATATCGCCGAGGCGACGCCCGTGCCCGGCGAGTCGTGGCTTGGCTGGTGTGCCCACTACACGGTCGGCGTGGGCTTTGCCGCGTCGCTGCTCGTCATCGAGGGCGATGCATGGGCGGAGGCGCCATCGCTACTTCCGGCCCTCGTCTTTGGCTGGGTCACCGTTCTGGCGCCGCTCTTCGTGCTGCAGCCCGGGATGGGGGCCGGCATCGCATCCAGGCGCACATCTCGGCCGCTCTTCAACAGCGTGAAGATCATAGTGACCCACACGGTGTTCGGGATCGGCCTCTACGGAGCGGCGTTGGCACGCGCCTGGTTGCTGGGCTGACGCCCCCACCCCGCCGTTGTGGCCCTCCCAGTCTCGCGGGCCGAGTGCAGCAAGGAATCACCGCCAGATTGCGTTCATCTAACGTAGGCGAGAACGCCGTGACCCTGGAGGTGTAGATTGGCGGAGAGTGCGGGATTCGGACCCGATCACCACCTGTGGATTCTGTAGCTTACAGAAACGACGTTGCCGCAGCTGCCATGACTGCCGGCAATGCCGTCGCGCACTGCCCGCCATTGCCCGCTGGAACCGTGCGGACGCGTGGCGCTTCGGTACCGCGTCGTCGGTCGACGGTGCGGTGCTCCCATGACTACGCGAACGCAGGATTCGCACCGTAGCCTACGGCGAGGGGCGGGCGCGCCGCAGCCACGCGGCTCTCAACTACTTCACGCGGTAGATCAGGAACAGCTGCTGGGGCAGAAAGTCGTGCGAGGCGTCCACCTCGAACCCGGCCTGACGCAGCTCCGCGGTGAGCTGATCCGGCGTGAAGCGGAACTCCACCGGCGGCCCTTGCGGCGCGTCCTTGCGGAAGTCGACGATCGCCACGCGTCCGCCGGGCTTCAGGTTCGCCTTGAGCGCAGTCAGATACGCCACGCGGTTCGGGATGTGGTGGAACGTGTCGACGATGAGGACCACGTCGACCGGCTCCGGCGGGTTCGTCGTGGCCGCCCCGGCCAATACCGCCGTCATGTTGGCGAGGCCCTCGCCCTTGGCGCGCGCCGTTAGGTGCGCCACCATCGACGGCTCGATGTCGACGGCGTACACCTTCGGCGTAGTCGCTGACTTCAGCGCCTGCCGCGCGCGTGAGGGGTCAGTCCTGAAGGAAGTGACGCTTCGCGAAGGCGTGGCCCGCTCCCGTCTTCAAGTAGCTCTCGAACCGGCTCGCAAGCACCTCGCTCCGAAACTCGATGCACACCTCCACCGTCCAGGGCCGCCACGACGCCGTTGACCTGTTCTGGCCCGCGTTATGTGCCGCAAGTCGCGCAGGAAGGTCGGATGTCAGGCCAACGTACCGACGCTGAGGAGAATTGATGCTGCGAATGATGTAGACGAGACGCTTGGCCGAATCAGGCATGCTGCTACGGCAGCACCTTTCGGGCCATCGGCTGGACGCCCGATTACCGGTCTCCAACTAGCTCGTTCGCATTGGGATTGCAGTTCCTGCAACGGGCGCGACCAGGCAGGGTGACTAATCGTGGAACTTCCAGCGATGGTCAGGTAACCGGAGCGGTGGATTCACTGAAGGTGATTGGTCCTCCTCCGCCTAGAACGCTCGCTGCGCTCGCTTGCTGCGGAGGACATCCTTCGCACGTGCTCGCAGTGACGCGGCGCAGCCATCCGAAGCCGCGAGCGTAGCGAGCGATTGGCGAAGGATGGACTGGGAATGCAGTTCTTGCAACAGGCGCGATCAGGCAGGGTGACTAATCGTGGAACTTCCAGGGATGGTCAGGTAACCGGAGCGGTGGATTCACTGAAGGTGATCGGTCCTCCTCCGCCTAGAACGCTCGCTGCGCTCGCTTGCTTCGGAGGACATCCTTCGCACGTGCTCGCAGTGACGCGGCGCAGCCATCCGGAGCCGCGAGCGTAGCGAGCGATTGGCGAAGGATGGCGGAGAGGGTGGGATTCGTATCTACTCGCCTAGTTGACACTCCATAAATCACGCAAACACTGAGCTATCGAATCATCAGAAACCACAGAATCCCTGGTTGGCCGTACATAACTCGTACGCCATTTTAGAGCTCGTAGTACCCTCGCCGCATGCCTCAAGGCGCGCTCGCGCTGTACCGCCGGCACCTCTCGGAATGCCCTCACGCCAGCAAGGGGAACCGGTGGACGCGCTGCCAATGCCCCATCTGGGTCCAGGGCTCGATCGGAGGCGAGGCCGTCCGCCGGAGCATGAACACGACCAACTGGACGGCGGCGTCGACCAGCGTCCACCAGTGGCAGTCCTCGGGCCGCATCGGGGTTCTCAAGCCTGAGCTCCCGTCTATTGTCGATGCCGTCGCTGCGTTCCTCAAGGAGGCTGAGACCAGGAACCTGGCGGCGACCACCATTCAGAAGCGGCGCGAACTGCTCGAGGGCAAGCTGCTGCCGTTCTGCAAGAGCAAAGGCTACCGGCAGCTCCGCGATCTGACGGTTGACCGGCTGCGCGCGTTTCGGCACGGCTGGGCATACTCGCCGTTGTCCGCCGCCAAGCGACTGGAGTATCTGCGCGCGTTCTGTCGGTTCTGCGTCGACTCCGGCTGGATGGAACGCAACCCGGCATCCGCGCTCAAGGCGACGAAGGTGTCGCACCGCCCCACGCTCCCGTACTCCGACGAGGAGGTCGACCGTCTCTTGGAGGCCGCTCGGAAGATGCAGGGGTTCGGGCGCTACGGCCCGCGCATCGAGCCGATGATCCTCTTGCTTCGCTACTCCGGGCTGCGGATGCAGGATGCCGCCTGCCTGGAGCGGAAGCGCCTCGCGGACGACAAACTCTTCCTCTACCAGCAGAAGACCGGGACGCCGGTCTACTGCCCATTGCCACCGGAGGTGGTCAAGGCGCTGGCGGCCGTCGAGAACGACAACGAGCGGTACTTCTTCTACGACGGCAGCAGCCAGCCGGAGAGCATGGTCAAGAGCTGGGATCGTGTGTTCAAGAAGGTCGGTACCACTTCCGATCCGCCGGTGGCCAACTGCCATCCACATCGCTTCCGCGACACGTTTGCCGTGTCCCTCCTGCTGAAGGGCGTGTCGCTCGACAGCGTGTCGAAGCTACTCGGCCACAGCTCGATCAAGGTTACGGAGCGACATTACGCCCCGTGGATCAAAGCGAGGCAGGACCACCTCGAGAGTGAGGTCCGGAAGATCTGGGCATGAAGTCCTGGTCGCTTAAGGAGACCGCTCGGGTCCTGGTTTGACACGCCGTCGGCCGTGAAGCATCCTACAGGTGTTGTGGGCCGCATCCGACAAGCTCTCGCCTTCGCACTGACCCTGGCGCTCTTCGGCGCCAATGGGGCCCTGTGCGCGGGCTGGGCAGCCACACCGGAAGCTCGGATGGAATGCTGCGCCGACGCCGATTGCCCGATGCACAAGGGCGGCACCCTTGACGGGTCGCGGTCTGCACACGTGCTGACACAAGCGGAGGCGGATGCCTGCTGTGCGATGTCCGAGCGCAAGCAGTCGGAAACGTCCAGCCCAACTGCCCTCGTTGTCTTGGCAGCACCGGTGTTGGATGCCGGCGTGGTCCTTTCGCCGAGCCTCCCCGCGCGAGTCCTGGGCGAGAGTTGGCGACGAGACGCCCCAAGCATAGTCCCGCCCGTTCCTCGCCACATCCTCCTGTCCGTCTTCCTCCTTTAGCCACAGACACAGTCGTCGTGTCTCTGCTCGGACCTCACGTCCGGGCACCGTAGATGCGCGCGCCCAAGCGCGCGCGATGACGAGTGTCGTGGCCCATGATCAACCGCCTCATCGATGTTGCACTGAAGCACCGCTTTATCGTGATCGCGCTGTACCTCGGCCTCGCTGGCTGGGGCTGGTGGGCCTTGCGAGCTACGCCAGTCGATGCGATCCCGGACCTCTCCGACAACCAGGTGATCGTCTTCACCGACTGGCCGGGCCACAGCCCACAGGAGGTCGAAGACCAGGTGACGTATCCGCTCACCACCAACCTGCAGGGGCTCGCCGGCGTTCGCGTGGTCCGGTCTCAGTCCGCCTTTGGCTTCTCGATGGTCTACGTCGTCTTCGAGGACGACGTGGACCTGTACTTCGCACGCACCCGCGTACTGGAGCGGATGAGTCTGGTGGCACAGTCCCTGCCCGTCGGCGTCGTGCCAACCCTCGGGCCGGACGCCACCGGGGTCGGCCACGTCTTCTGGTACACCGTCGAGAGCCCGGGCCATTCGCTGCGTGACCTGCGCACCCTGCAGGACTGGTTCATCCGGTATCAGCTGAACGCCGTGCCCGGTGTGGCGGAGGTGGCTTCCGTCGGTGGGCACGTGCAGCAGTACCAGGTCGACGTCGACCCCAATCGCCTGCGGACCTACGGTCTGCCGCTCAGCGCTGTGGTGTCGGCAGTCCGAGACAGCAATCTGAACGTCGGTGGGAACGTCCTCGAATCCAACGGCGCCTGGCTGATCGTCCGGGGCGTCGGCTTGATCGAGTCCGTCGACGATGTAAAGCGGATCGTGGTCGGTGCGACCAACGGCGTGCCGGTGTACGTCGACCAGATCGCCAACGTCCAGATCGGTAACGCGTTCCGCGTGGCGTCACTCGTCAAGGGCACCCAAGAGGCCGTCGGCGGAGTCGTGGTCGCCCGCACTGGGGTCAATACCAAGCAAGTGATCGACGCTGTCAAGGCACGGATCGCGCAGATACAGCCTGGCCTACCGCCCGGTGTCTCCATCGTCCCGTTCTACGACCGGTCGGAACTCATCGAGCAGTCCGTCGACACGCTGCGCGTGGCGCTGCTCGAGGAGATCGCGCTGGTCACGCTGGCGCACGTGGTGTTCCTGATGCACTTCCGGTCGATCTTGATCGTGACAATCCCGCTGCCGCTGGCGGTGCTCATGTCGTTCCTGGGCATGTACTACGCGGGCATCTCGTCGAACATCATGAGCCTGGCCGGGATCGCCATCGCCATCGGAGTACTGGTCGATGCCGGCATCGTGGTCACCGAAAACGCCTTCCGCTACGTCGAGCAACGCGCCATCGACACGCGCGATCGACGTGCCGTGTGGGACACCGTTCGCGACTCCACGCGGCTCGTTGGGCGGCCGGTCTTCTTTTCCATGGCGATCATCCTGCTCGCCTTCATCCCCGTTTTTGCGCTGACCGGGCAGGAGGGCAAGCTCTTTCACCCGCTGGCATTCACCAAGACATTCGCTGTGCTGGCGGCCACCGTAGTCGCGGTCACTCTGGTGCCGGTGCTCTGCTCGCTCCTCCTCGGAGGCCGGCTCCACTCGGAAGACGCCAATCCGGTGATGCGAGGGCTCCGTCGCCTCTACGAGCCCGCTCTCCGCATGGCGCTGGCGCACCGCTTCTCGACCATCGCCGTCGCCGCGTTGCTCTTCGTTGGCGCGCTGTTCGTGGCTCGAGGCATCGGGAGCGAGTTCATGCCCGCCCTGAACGAGGGCGACCTCATGTTCATGCCGATCGCCGATCCGAGCGTCTCGCTGGATGAGAACACCCGCATCGCCGCGCAACAGAACGCGGCGCTGATGACATTTCCAGAAGTGGAGTACGTCGTCGCCAAGGTGGCACGGGCAGACACGTCTACGGACCCCGCACCGTTGAATATGACGGAAACCATCGTGCACCTGAAGCCGACACAGGAGTGGCGCGAAGGAATGACGCTCGACCGCCTGCGTGCCGACATGGGGCGCGCGGTGCAGTTGCCTGGCGTCTCGAATATCTGGACGATGCCCATCATCAACCGCATCGACATGTTGACCACCGGGATTCGATCGGAGGTGGGCGTCAAGATCTTCGGCACCGATCTGACGGTGCTCGAGGACCTCGCGCGCCGGGTGGCCGACGCGGTCCGCGGGGTGCCTGGCGCCAGCAACGTGTATCCCGAACAGGTTACAAGCGGCCAATATCTCAACATCGCAGTGAATCGAGCGGCGGCCGCCCGGTACGGAGTTGGCGTCGGTGACATTCAGCAGGTCGTGGAGACGGCAATCGGCGAGACCGCGCTCACGACGACCATCGAAGGACGCCGCAGATTTCCGGTTCGCGTCCGGTATGCGCCGCAGTACCGCGCCGATCCGCAGGCACTCGGACAAGTGCTTGTCGCGACGCCAAGCGGCGCGCAGATTCCCCTGTCCGAGGTCGCGAGCATCGAGCATGCGCGAGGCCCCGCGATGATCTCGTCCGAAAATGGCTTGCTGCTCGCGACGGTTCTACTGAACGTGCAAGGCCGGGATGTCGGCGGGTTCGTCGAGGAGGCGCGCGCGACCGTCGCCCGCGATGTCGTGCTGCCAGCAGGCTACTACGTCGGCTGGAGCGGCCGATGGGAGAACCAGGAGCGGGCACGGGCTCGTCTGCAGGTGGTGCTGCCGATCGTGCTGCTCGTCATATTCGTCCTCCTCTACTTCACCTACCACTCACTGCTCGAAGCGGCGCACGTGCTGCTGGCCGTGCCGTTTGCCTTGACCGGCGGCGTCTACCTGCTGTGGCTGCTTGGCTACAACTTCTCAGTCGCGGTGTGGGTGGGGTTCATCGCGCTGTTCGGCACTGCCGTGCAAACCGGCGTCGTGATGGTGATCTACCTGGAGGAGGCAGTGGAACGAAAGCGACAGGAACTGGGCGGCACGCTCACGAGGACGGCTTTGAAAGACGCGGTCATCGAAGGCGCGCTGCTCCGGCTTCGGCCGAAGGTGATGACGGTATCCACGGTCATCGCGGGCCTGCTCCCCATCATGTGGAGCACCCGCGCCGGCGCCGAGGTGATGAAGCCGCTCGCCACGCCAGTGCTCGGCGGGATGGCGTCATCGCTCCTGCACGTGCTCATCGTGACGCCGGTCATCTTCTTCTGGATTCGGGAACGGCGGCTGGGCCTCCAGCACGAAGCCGTGGCGCAGCGCGAGGGAGGGCCGATGAGCAGACGCAATCTTCTCGTCGCGGCGGCCGTGATCGCGATCACCGGAGCCGCGGCCACGCTCGTGTGGAGAGCATCGCCGCCAACTGGCGATTCGGATAGCGCGGTCGGAAGCACTGTGATCCAAACGGTACAAGCGGGCGAGCTCGATGTGGTGTTGCTTGCACCGGCGGGAGCGCTGCATCAGGGGCGCAACACCTTCACCATCGAGTTTCGACGCGCCGGGACAACGACACTGGTCGACGCTGGCACCGTCCGAGCGAGCGCCAACATGCCGATGCCGGGCATGGTGATGTCGGGCGGAATGCAGGTGACACCGACCGGCGTTCCAGGCCGGTACTCGGCGACGGCGGAGTTCGGCATGGCGGGGGCATGGCAGATGGCCATCGAGTGGAGCGGCCCGGACGGCGCCGGGTCTGTGAAGTTTGAAGGAGGCGTGCAATGAACCCGCGAATGGTGCCCCACGTCCTCATTGTCGCGCTGTGCCTGGCCGCGCCGGCATTCGCGCAGGCGCCCACGGCGACGTCGTCGGCAGCGGAGCGCATGGTCGATCCGGTGAACGGGCTTTCGCTCGACCAGGCCATTGCACTGTCTTTCGAACGAGAGCCCTCGCTGCGAGCTGTGCGGAGCCAGGTTGATGTCGCAGAGGCAATGAAACTGCAGGCGTCGCTCAGACCCAACCCGTCAGTGTCCGTCGAGCGGCGCGAGGAGCCCGCCGGGACGGATAACCTGACGACGATTGGCGTGCAGTGGCCGCTCGACCTATTCCGAAAGGGCAGCCGCGTTGATGTGGCCGAAGGTGAGATCTCAACTGCGCGACTCGCTGCCGCCGACCGCGAGCGACTCCTTCGGGCGGAGGTTCGCGCGTCATATGGAGCCCTGGCCGTCGCGCTTCGCGACCTCGCGGTGCTCGATGAGACTATCGACGCTGCGCGGAGCCAGTATGAGCTCCTTCGGTCACGGGCCGACGAGGGAGCCGCGCCTCGGCTAGAGCGCGACCTGTTGGATGTCGAGCTGCGGCGTCTCGAATCCGAACAGGTGCTCCAACTGGCACGAGTCGACGCCACATCCTTCGAGCTGAAGCGAGTCTTGGGCTTGAGGGCCGCGGAGACGGTGGCGATTCGCAACACACTGGAAGACCTGGTTCAAAGCGATCGGTCGTCGGTCCCCGTTAGCCAGGACATCCCGAACGTTGCCGAGCAGAGGACTGACGTGCGTGAGGCAGCGGCCCGCGTCAACGTTGCCGAGGCAAAGATCGACCGGGCCGCGGATGCTGGCCGCTTCGATCTCAGTCTCTTCGGCAGCGTCATGCGCATGGACATGGGCTTCCCTCAAAGAGGCTTCGCCGCCGACG
>JBFWPN010000008.1:0-271905 GCA_050249955.1 Vicinamibacterales bacterium | reverse complement strand
TCGCCGGGGCCCGGAATCGTGTTGAAGCGCCAGATCTGCTTGCCGCTCTTCACGTCGAAGGCGCGGACGAGGCCCTTGGCGTTCGTGCTGTAGCGGTAGCCCAGCCCCTCGAACATCGACGACCCGACGATGATCGTGTCGTTGACGACGGTCGGGGTCGAGTGCAGGCCGATTTCGCCCTTCTCGAGGTCCAGCTGCTTGTCCTTGCCGATGACCACACCGACCTTCAGGTCGAGCACGCCATTGGTGCCGAAGGTGGCGATCGGCACGCCGGTCTTCGCGTTCAGCGAGACGAGGCGGTAGCCGGTGGTGACGTAGAAGATGCGCTCGTCGCCGCGGCCGTCGGTCCAGTAGGACAGGCCGCGACCGGACAGCTGGCGGGGCGCCCAGCGGGTGGCGCGCTCCCCTTCGTCCATCGCATACATCCACTTCATCTCGCCGGTAGCGGCATTGAGGGCCACTACCGCACGCCGGGTCCCGGCGGTCGCGTAGACCGTGCCCTTGACCATGATCGGCGTGCCTTCGAGCTTGTTCTCGGGGCGCGGGCCCAGGTTATCGGTCTTGAACCGCCAGGCGACTTCCAGCTTGCTGAAGTTGCTGGCGCCAATCTGGTCGAGGGGCGAGTACTTGCTACCCGCCAGGTCGGCGGTGTACATCGGCCACTCGCCGTTTTTCGTGCTCGGCTGCCCCGTGTTCTGGCCCTGGATGCGTGGCACGAACGTCGCCACCCCCAGCGCCAACAGGGCGATTGCCGGCACAACGCGAACCGCGGTGCGCTTCATCATTCAACTCCTCACTGACACAGAACTCAGGAACGGGCGGCCGATTATACGTCAGGGACGGGAGCGCTGGTAAGGCAGAAGGGGAGGCGGGGGCGGGGCCGGCCCCCGAAGGGGCCGGCCGGAGGACCTAGAACTTCAGCTGAGCCGCCAGCCGCAGGGTGCGCGGCTGGAGGATGTCGAGCGGCTGGCCGAGCGACGACCCCCACGTGATGTTCTGGTTCTTCACGTAGGACGAGTTCACGATGTTGAAGATGTCGGCCTGGGCGGAGAGCTGGTACTTGCCGAACCGAATCAGCTTCCGGAAGCCGACGTCGAACTGGTTCTGCCGGTGGTAGTACTGCGAGCCCGGTTGCACCAGGTCGAGGACGTAGCTGGCGAGTGTCAGGCCCGGCACCACGAGTTCACCAGGCCGGCACGGGCCGGGGCACCCGGCCGCGTAGCGGGTCGAGGGAGAGATGTTCCAGCGCGTGAACAGCGGCTGGCCGTTGTAGCTCTGGAAGGCCATGTTCGCCTGGATGTCCCACCAGGGCAGCGTATAGGAGCCCGCGAACTTGAGCTCGTGGAGCCAGGGCATGTCGAGCTGGCTCTGGTCGCACCAGTGGAAATCGGGCTGCGGGGCGTTGTTGGCCGCAATGGCCGCCGTGCCGCCGTAGCGCGCCTGGTTGCTTTCGATCGCGTCGCACCGCACGTCGATGATCCGGTCCATCGTCCAGCCCCCGAAGAACTGGGCGCCGGCAATGCGGGCATTGAAGCCCACCTGTACGCCGTTGTAGGTCCGGCGCCGCAGGTCGGAGTCGGTGGAGTTGAAGTCGGTGCGGTCCACATTGGCGCGCAGCGCCGGGTTCAGGTTGTAGACCGGGAGGATCTGCCCATCGAGCGGGCTCACCACGTTGACGATGGTGTAGTCGGACGCTGACCACCCGTTGTTCTGCGTCCGGCGCTGGTTGTAGGTGCCGCGACGGTAGTAGCCGCCGGTGACCGACAGGCCCGGGCGCACCTGGTGCTGGATGGACGCGGTGTATTCGAGGTCGTACTCGCGCTTGATGTCGGCGTCGGGTCGGATGGTGGTGACCGCCTGGCCGAACGCGGCGTTGTTGCTCGGGCCGATCTCGTTGTTCTGCGCGATGTTGTCGCCGTTCAGGTCGCGCCAGGTGCGGGTGTCGCTCTGGAGCTGCAGCGGGTTGTAGCGGGCCGGGAAGCTGGTGGTCTGTCCCGCCATGTAGCGCCCGAAGGTCGCCTTCACTGCCGTCTGTGCGTTGCCGAACAGGTCGTACGAGACGCCGAGGCGCGGCGCCAGGTCGAACCAGCTGGGCATGCCGGACTGCTGCGAGAAGCTGCGCTGGGGGGCGAAGCGGCCCGCGTTGGCCGTCTGGTCGCTGATCTGGGCGTTGAAGCGCTCCATGCGGAGACCCATGTTGATGGTCATCCGGTTCATCGTCCAGGCGTCCTGCACGAACATGCCGAGGTTGCCGTTCAGGTACTCGTTCGAGCGGACCGGCGTGTTGTAGACGCGCACGGAGTCGGGGACGCCGTTGCGATAGAGCTGCACGAGGTCGCCGTTGATGTCGTACTCGATCTGGTAGCTGCCGAACGTCCAGTTGAAGCCGGCCTTCATCGCGTGGCTGCCGGTGACGTACGACACCTGGCCGACCGCCGTGTTGGCAATCGGGTCGACGCCGGCGGCCGGGCTGATGCGCCCGTCGTAGGCGCGCAGGGAGATGAGGTCGCTCTTGCCGATCGTGGAGAACCAGGGCGCCGCGCCGCGATCCTGCTGCACGCCCGGCTGGTAGCGGGCCGTGTAGTACTCGGAGTTGATGGAGTAGCCGGCCTCGACGAGCAGGCGGCTGGTGACCGTGGAGGTCCACTTCACCTGGCCGGTGTAGTAACGGGCGTTCTCGGGGTTGCGGCGGCCCGGGGCGGTGTTCCACTCGGCGATCGCGCCGGCGATGGCTTCATGCCCTTTGAACTTCGGGTAGCGGTCGTGGTACGCGCTCAGCTTGTTCTTCGAGTTGATCTGCCACGTCAGGCGGGCCATCTGGTTCTGGATCCACTGATCTTCCACGCCGGTGCCGACCACGCCGGTCTGGGCGTCGAAGCTGCCCGGAATGACCGAGTCGGTGGCGATGCGGCGCCAGCTGGCGAAGAACCAGAGGCGGTCCTGCATGACAGGCCCGCCGATGCCGATGTTGACGTCGTTGATCTTGGCCACGCGCGAACCGGTCCGGAGACCGCGCGAGATGAGCTCATCGGTCACGTTGTTGGCCTGCCAGCTGCCGTGCGTGCCGCCGACGAAGCCCTGGCCGGAGAAGCGGTTGCCACCGTCCTTGGGAATCATGTTGATGCGCACGCCGCCCGTGGAGACATCGGCGGTGATGCCGCTGGTCTGGTAGGTGGTCTCGGCCACCGCGGCGTCACTGAAGTAGGCCTGCACCTGGCCGTCGCTCATCAGGCTGTTGAGGTTCATGCCGTCCACCTGCACGGTCGTGTCGGTCTGACGCGAGCCGTTGACGGTCATGTAGATCTGTTCCATCTGCTGGTTGCCGCCCACGTCGGTGTTGCTCATGCGGACGCCGGGCATCAGGGCCGCCATGCCGCTGTAGTTCCGGGCGGTGGGGACCGAGTCCATCAACTCGCGGTTCATCACCACGCTGCGCTGCGTGTTCTGCACGTCGACGAGCGGTGCGGCCCCCGTGACCGTCACCGACTCCTCGAGCGAGCCCACCTTCAACTCGGCGTTGATCGTGGCGGTGAAGTTGGCGGGCAGTTCGAGCCCTTCCTGGCGGTAGGTGTTGAACCCTTCGAGCGAGAAGGCGACCGAGTAGGTGCCGGGCCGGAGGTCGATGATGGTGTAGCGGCCCTGCTCGTCGGTGACGGCGGTCCTCACCTTCTCGATCAGCACCGGACTGGCCACCTCCACCGAGACGCCCGGCAGCACGGCGCCGCTGGTGTCACGGACGGCGCCGCTGATGGCGCTCTGTGCGAAAGCCGCGCTCGAGAGCGCGAGGAAGATCCCGGCAAACAGACAAACCAGCCGAACCGACGGTCGAGTCATGTGCCTCCCCCTTGAACCTGCATCGCCATCCACCACCTGGCGGATGCGCAAAGTGCGCGGACGCTATCACAGCGCGAGGTGGATTGGAATCGAAACGAAGCGGGTCGGGCCCCGAAAAGTTGGGGGCGGAGGGCGGGGATCCGGAAGGCTGGAGAGGCGCTCGCCGGAGGACAAGGCCTCCGGCGAGCTGCATCGACGCGAGGGTCAGTTCGCCGTGCGGCGCACTTCGGCCTGGGGCAGCGCGAAGGCGATGAACTCACCCGAGTAGTTGCCGCCCGACACGTCCACGATCATGTACTGCCGGCCGTCGACCATGTAGGTCATGGGCGAGCCGCTCTGCGCGGCCGGCATCTGGACGGCGCCCACTTCCTGGCCGGTCTGCTTGTCGTAGGCGCGGAACATCGCCCCGCGGCCACGGCCCGGCATGGTCGTCACCTGCGGGTCGCCCAGGACGACGAGCGTCTTGGTGACCATGAGGCCGACGCTGCCCTGCTGGCCGGTCTTCGGGATGTTCAGCCCGGCGAGCAGCGGGCTGTTGCGGATGGCGTCCGGCGTATCGCCGTGCGGCACGCGCCACTTCATGTCGCCCGAGTTGAGGTCGATGGCCGCGAGCACGCCGTAGGGCGGCTTGACGATCGGCAGCCCCTGCACGTCGTTGAGCGCCGGCACGACCGGCAGGCGCGACTGGTCGCCCAGGTTTGCCCGACGCAGCCGCTCCTCGCTGGCGCTGACCGGCGGTGCGTCGGCGGCGCTGCCGAAGCCCGGGCCTTCCGCCACGCGGAACGCGGTGCCCTCGACACCCGAGACGTAGTCGATGTCCGAGAAGCCGGCCGGCGGCTTGCGCAGCGAACCCGCGGTGACGCCCGCGTTGGCCGCCTGGATGTACGCGATGTGGGTTTCGGGGTCGAACGACGATCCGGCCCAGTTCACGCCGCCGCCCGTGTTGCCGATGTTCACCGTGCCGTAGCGACCGTTGACGTTGCCCATGATCAGCGGCACGTAGGGCGACTGCTCCCACCGATAGCGCTTCAGCTTCTCCAGCGCCTCGGCGCGCAGGGCCGGCGTGTAGTCGATGAGATCGTCCATGGAGATGTGGGTCCGGGAGTAGGGCGCCGGCCGCGACGGAATCGGCTGCGTCGGCGCGGCCTTCTCACCCGGCACATCGGAGGCCGGCATCGGCTTCTCCTCGATCGGCCAGATGGGCTGCCCGGTGAGGCGGTCGAACACGTACAGCCAGCCCTGCTTGCTCGGCTGGGCCAGCAGCTTGCGCGGCTGCCCGTTGATCGTCGCGTCGACCAGCAGCGACGCCGACGAGTTGTCGTGGTCCCAGATCCCGTGGTGGATCATCTGGAAGTGCCACTTGCGCTGGCCGGTCTTCACGTCGACGGCGACGATGCTCTCCGCGAAGAGGTTGTTGCCATGGCGATGGCCGCCGTAGAAGTCCGAGGTGGGCGTCTCGACCGGCAGGTACGCGAGCCCGGCGTCCTCGTCCACCGAGATCTGCGTCCACACGCCCGTGTTGCCGTTGACGGCCCACGAGTCGTTCTCCCACGTGTCGTTGCCGAACTCACCCGGCCGCGGAATGGTGTTGAACGTCCAGATCAGCTTGCCGGTCCGCACGTCGAAGGCGCGCACGAGCCCCTTCGTGTTGTTGTGCGTCATCACCGTCATGCCTTCCTTGAAGGAGGAGCCCACGATGATGGTGTCCTTGGTGATGGTGGGGGTGGAGTGGAGGCCGATCTCGCCGGTCTCCTTGTCGATCGGCTGGCGGTTGCCGAACACCGCACCGTCCTTCAGGTCGACGACGCCGTTGGTGCCGAAGGAGGAGATCACCTGGCCGTTCTTCGCGTTGAGCGCGACCATCCGGTACCCGGTGGTGACGTAGATGATGCGCTCGTCACCGCGGCCGTCGGTCCAGTACGACACGCCGCGGCCCGAGAGCTGGCGCGGGGCGATGGCGGCGCGCACCCCTTCGCGGAAGCTGTGGCTCCACATGATCTCGCCCGACTTGGCGTCGACGGCGATGACCGAGCGGCGGGTGCCGGCCGTCATGTACAGCACACCCTTCACCATGATGGGCGTGGCTTCGAGCTTGTACTCCGGCCGCGTGCCGAAGTTGTCGGTCTTCAGGCGCCAGGCCACCTCGAGCTTGTTGAAGTTGCTGGCGTTGATCTGGTCGAGCGGCGAGTACTTGCTGCCCGCGAGGTCGGCCGTGTACATCGGCCATTCGCCGTTCTTCGTGCTCGGAAGGGGGCTGCTCTGGCCCGTGACATGCGTGCCGGTCCAGACGAGCCCGGCCCCGAGCAGCACGACCGCCGGCAGGGTCTTGAAGAGTGTTCGTGACATGTAGTCTCCACGCCCCCGACGGGCGGACGCAGGACCATGCTGCGCCGGGCCGCCGGTGTCCGCGCGAACGATACACAAAGAATGGGGAACTGAGAAGGTGGAACTTGGGCGCGGTCGACTCCGGGCCGAAGCCGACCCGCCCTGAAGCCCGGAGCCCGGAGCCCCGTGGCCCTTACTCCCCCGGCTTCAGTCCCGGGCGTTCGACCAGCTCGATCTTCGCGCCCGCCGGACCGGCCACGTAGCTGAAGTGGATCGTCGGCCCGTTCGGCAGCGGGAGGGGCCGCGGCTCGGTGGTCACGGTCACCCCCTTCGCCTTCAACCCGCTCATCGTCGCCGCGAGCTGGCCGGTGGAGCGCCAGCCGATGTGGTCGATGGCGTGCCCTTCGCTCGGCGTGGCGTCGCCGCGCTGCACCAGGATCCACATGTCGCTGAATCCGGCCGCGCTGTACTTCACCGCGTCCAGGCGTCCCTTCAACTGGGTGCGCTGACCGCCGAACTTGTCCAGCAGCCAGGTGAACACCGCCTCCGGATCCGGCCCCCGCATGTGGATGTGGTGGAGCCCCAGCAACTCGGGATCCTGCACCACCTCGATACGCGTGCCCCACGGGTCCTCGACGAACCCCAGCTTGAACACACCCGGGAGATCGCGCACCGGGGTGGTGATCTTCACGCCGGCCGCGGCGAAGTTGCGGAAGGTCGCGTCGATGTCGGTGACCGAGAAGCCGATGTGGTCCACGGCGCTGCCGGCACTCGGCTGGGCGTTGGCCATGCGCAGGAACATCAGCCGCGTGCTGCCGTACATCAGGCGGTCCGGCGCCTCGGTGATCCGGCGACCGCCGAAGTTCTTCTCATACCAGGCCGACGCCGCCGCCGGGTCGGGCACGTTGAGGTGCACGTGGTCGTAGGGGAACGTGGCCTGCGCGTGTGCCGCACCGGCCTGGGCCAGCACCGCCAGCGGCGCGCAGAGCGCCAGGAACATCAACCGTCGCATCAGGAGAGCCTCCGAAAATGGTCGCCCGGACTCGGGCGAATCCCGCACAGTCGGGGGACAGACTCTCATACCGGACCGGCAATTGCGAAGGGCGAATTGCCAAACGCAAAAGTCGCGTTGCACAATGCGCTCGCGCCACCCTCGATCCGGAGGGCGCGCCGTGCGCCCTGGACGCGCCCAACCCATGATCACCAGACATCTTCCACTCTGTGCAGCGTTCGCGGCACTCCTTGCGGTTGCCACCGCAGCCCGGGCGCAGCAGCGCCCCTCATCCAGGCCTGTCGTCTACGAAGGCGCCCGGATCATCATCGGCGACGGGTCGGCCCCGATCGAATCGGGTGTCGTGGTGGTGCAGGACGGCCGGTTCACCGCCGTGGGCACGGCCGGCACGGTGCCGGTGCCGCGGGGCGCCGCGCGGGTCCAGCTGGCCGGGCGGACGATCATGCCCGCGCTGGTGAACGCGCACGTGCACATCGGCTACGAGGGCTACACGAGCTGGGGCGCGACGAACTACACGCCGGAGAACGTCCTCGACCACCTGAGGCGCCAGGCCTACTACGGCGTGGCGGCCACGCAATCGGTCGGCAGCAGCCCGACGGACGCCGCCATCCAGTTCGTGCGCGACCAGCAGGCAGGACGGTTCGCCGCGGCCTCGCGGTTCTTCTTCATGCCCGGCATGGCACCGCCCAACGGCGGTCCCGACGCCATCCTCATCAAGGCCACCAACGAGCTCAAGGTCGTCTACGAGGTGACCACGGCTGCCCAGGCGCGCGCCGCGGTGCAGGGAATGCTGGCGAAGGGCATCCGCCAGGTGAAGATCTGGGTGGACGACCGACGGGGCACCTACCCGAAGATGACCCCGGAGGTCTACAACGCCGTCATCGACGAGGCGCACCGGAACGGCATGCTCGTCCACGCACATGCCATCCAGATGGCCGACCAGAAGGCGGTCGTGCGGGCGGGCGCCGACGTCCTTGTGCACACGGTGCAGAACGAGCCGATCGACGAGGAGCTGATGGCGCTGCTCCGCGAGAAGAAGCCGTACTGGACCACGGTGATCGGCCTCGGGGATCGCAGCGAGGCCTGCGACGGCGACCCGTTCGTCGACAGCACCTATCCGCGCGAGACACTCCACGAGATCCGCGAGAAGGACTGCGCCCCCCGCGCCCCCGACGCGGTGGCCACGCGTGAGCGCAACCTCGCGAACAACCTGCCGAAGTACCTCGCCGCCGGGGCCCGCCTCGTGCTGGGGACAGACGCCGGCATCGACGCACGCCATGCCTTCGGCTGGGCCGATCACCACGAGCTGACCCGCTGGGTACAGTCGGGTGTCCCGCCAGCGGAGGCGATCGTCGCCGCCACCTCACGGGCGGCGCAGCTCTTGGGCGCGACCGACCTGGGCTCGATCGCCGTCGGCAAGAGCGCGGACTTTCTGGTGCTCACCGCGAACCCGCTCGACGACATCCGCAATACGCGCCGGATCGACAGGGTCTACCTGAAGGGGGCGGCACTCGACCGCGAGCGCATGGCGAAGGAATTCAGGCGAGAGGGGAAGTAGGGCCGGGCAGGCCGGGAGGGCGTGAAGGCCTGGCGGGTTCAGACGCGCCGGATCAAGCGCACCCACCAGCGCGCGCCGTGCGTCTCCGCCACGAGGTAGCGATGCCAGTCGTCGCGGTGCGACGTGACATGGAGCGGCTTCAGCGCGAGCAGCCCGGTCGGACCGATGGATGCACGCAGATGATCGAGTTCGCGCAGGCCCGCGGTCACGTCCGGATGCACGGGCATGTCCAGTCCCGCCTTGCGCGTGATCAGCAGCGCCTTGGCCTGCACCGCGAGTTCCAGTTCGAGCCTCAGCAGGCAGAACATGTCCACCACCACGGGACCGGGGAAGCGCTCGCGCAGTTCCGCGAGGTAGCGACCGAACCGGGTGCCATGGAACGCCTCGGACGACAGCAGGTCGAGGAGTTCCACGTCGAGGTCGAGCCCGGCCCCCACCCACTCGCGCGTGGCCGCCTCGCTGCGTTCGAACAGCACCAGCACCAGCAGCGAGAAGACGATCAGCAGGACGAGGGTGGCCATCACGGGCGGCAGCAGCAGGTGGTTGTAGGCCGAGTGCAGGACAGTGGCCATGGCAAGCCCGGCCAGCAGTGCGCGTGCGAGCCGGGCCGGTGCGGCGTCCACCAGCTGCTTGGCCAGCATCGCCGCCACCGAAGTGGTGCCGCCGTGCAGGATGGCCGTGCCGACGCCGCGCACCATCCACAGCCACAGGTTGCCGCGCTCCAGCGCACCCAGGAACACGAGGTTCTCCGCCAGTGCGAAGCCGGCGCCGGTGGCGAAGCCGAGCACGCCCGCATCCACCAGGAACCCTACCCGACGTCGGCTGAGCAGGAACGCGATCAGCAGGAGCTTCAGCGCCTCTTCGAGCAGCGGTCCGGCGTACCGCACCACGGCCTGCGGCGACAGCTGGAGCGTCGACTCGACACCGCGCGTCAGCGGGATGGCCGCAACTGCCGCCGCCGCGCCGCAGCCGATCGCAAACGCCACGGCCGTGCCGCGTACCAGCTTGAAGCTGTCCAGCAGCACCAGCAGCCCCAGGAAGAGCACCACCGGAACGAGCGCCACCGCCGCGGCCAGCATGGACGGTCTCGAGCCTCCTGCCTCAGCGCAACAGGGTGAGCGACGCCATGACCTGCCGTCGCGGGTTCGTGCCCCGCTGGTAGACCACCGCGGTCCCGAGCGAAAGCGTGAGATCGACGGTCGACATCGCCGTGATGCGGAGGTCGACCTGCGCCCCGGCGCTGACCGCCTCCCGCCGCATCGACGGGTCGTCCAGGTTGGTGCGCAGGGCCGATACGAACAGCGCGGGCCGCAGCCACGAGGCGTAGAAGCCCGGTGTGCCCGCCCGTGAGAAGCGCAGCGGCGGCAGGTTCAGTTCCGCCGTGCCCTTCACGAAGTTCCGCCCCGACAACTCGTTGATCGCCACCCCCGGAAACGCCGAGTACTCGCGGTAGCGCTTCTCGTCGCGGTAGTCGACGTAGTTGTTGCCGAAGCCGCCGAAATAGAAGTTCGCGAACGGTTGCGATGCCGCCTGTGGCGACAGGCCCGCCGCGCCACGGAACCACACCGACGCATGCCCGAGGGGCAGCGGCAGCCCCACGTCCCAGCCGCCGCGCAGCCGGGCGTAGGTGGTGCCGTTCACGCGGTCGCCCCTGGCGACGATGGACCACCGCTGGCCGGCCTCGTCGTCCACGGCACCGAGTGAGCGGCGCACGTTGGCGTAGGCCAGCGTGCTCGTCACGGTTCCGAGCCGTGTCACGTCCACGGCCACGTTCTGGAACTCCGGGAGCCGGTCGAGGTTGCCCGAGATCTGGCCGCGCACGTCGAGCCTCAACTGGCGCGGATCGTCGTACAGCAGCAGGCTGGTGTGGCCGAGCGACACCGAGTAGCCCTTGCGGCTGGTCTTGGTCGGGCCGAACAGGTCGTAGAAGTCGGTGTCGTTCAGCGCGGCCCTGGCCGTCCAGTCGTAGCGCGTGTACTCCGCCCGCAGGTGTACACGCTCGTCATCGGCGACGCCGCGGAACGGTGAGACGCCCGCGTTGATGGTGAGCCGGTTGAAGCCGACCGGATCCGACAGGCGGACGTGCCCACCGACCGAGACCGTGTCCCTGTAGCCGTCCACCAGGGGGTAGATCGACTCGAGCCGCAGCCGGGTGAACGGACGGTAGGGCCGCGTGCCGCGCGCGATCGGCTCGAGCTGCACGGCGCCCGGCGTTCCGGCCATCCAGGTCTTCAGGATCGGCCGCCGCTCCACGGTCTCGTGGCCCAGGAATGTGATGGCGCTCAGGTCCTCGAGCGGCGACACGGACGGCAGCCGCGCCGGCACGAAGCCGTCGCCCGTGTAGCGGAAGACGATGAGCGAGCCGTCCGGCATCACGAGCGGCTGGAAGAAGCCGGTCTCGCTGTTGGTCAGGGCCTGCATCTCGCCACCCGCCACCGGGACGCGGAAGATGTTCGACACGCCGGTGTAGTACGAGCTGCCGTAGAGGTACCGGCCGTCCGGGGAGAACGTGAAGTTCGACGGGATCGCGGTGCCGAGTTCGAACGTGCGCTCCGGCGTGGCATCGCCCCGCAGGAGCGAGGCGGTCGGGAACACGCGCAGCGTCTGGCGGCCGTTGATCTCGCCCAGGGCGAGCGCCACGCGCGTCCCGTCCGGCGAGATGTCGAGGTCGTACACGACCTCGCCATAGGGCCACGAGTACACCTGCTTCCACTCGGTATAGGGCGCGGGGATCCGGACCAGCGTGCACAGCCCGTTGAACACGCGGATGCCCCAGAGCGACGCGTCGGACCGGTTGAACGCGAGGTCGCCCACGCGCAGGTCGCGGAAGAGCACGCGCTGCCGGCCGGTCTTCGGATCGATTCGCAGCAGGTCGCGGTAGGCGCCATTGTCCGCGGTGTAGAAGAGCACCCTGGCCTTCGGGTCGAAGGCCAGGGAGGTCACCGTGTAGATGCGAGGGCCCTTGATGTCCCTGATCCGGCGGACCGACCCGTCCTCGAGTGAAATCGCGCCGAGGTAGCCCAGCGTGCCGGGATAGTTGATGCCGGCATAGAGAACCTGCTCGTCCGGGTCGACGAACGCCCGCGAGAGCGAACCCAGCGCGCGGCGCGACACGTCGGCGTGTGGCGTCACCGGATACTTCCGGATGGCCGCGATGTTGCGCGCCTGGAAGTCCTGCTCGAACGACACCCAGTCCTGCCACGCGCGTTCCAGCGGCATGCCGAACACGCGGCGGAACTGCGAGGCGTAGTAGGCCTTCGAGCCATCGGTGCGCGACACCCATCGCAGCAGCGCCTCGGGCGAGTACTGGTACGCCAGGTAGTTCATGAAGCGTCCGCCATAGAGGTACGAGTTCGACTCCAGGCGGAAGTCGGTCTTGGTCAGCTCGGACGACAGGCCGAGCGGGTCGGCGAAGCGGCTGTGGTCGAGCACCATGGCCCGGAACACCATCTCGTCGTAGGGTCCCTGGGCGCGACCGAGGCCGCCGGCCATCCAGGTGTCGAGAAACACGGCGATGCCTTCCTGATACCACCGGGGGGTCGCCCGCCGCGGCGACGTCAGGTAGAAGTAGGCGAGCGACTCGGGGCGTTCTGCCGAGGGCGCCACCTTGCCGGCGAACAGCCGGCGGAACAGCCGATCTCGGCCACCGGCGCGGTCCGACGTGACGATGTGCACGAACTCGTGGTTCATCAGGTAGTTCATGCGTTCGTTCGCCGTGAACGTCTCGTAGGCGAAGCTGAGCGGCGCGAGCCTGGCGATGACGAGGTTGTGGGGCACCGTCTCGGCGGAGGCGTTGCCCGCGTCCGAGATGTCGGTCAGCAGCACCGTCATCCGCTCGCCCGGGGTGTAATCGAACAGGCGACGGTGGAAGGCCAGGGCGTTCTGGATGGTGCGCTGCGCGTACGGCGCGATGAAGGACTGGGTGCCCTCTGCGTAGACCAGCGTGGCGTCCACCGTCTCGGCCGCGGCGAGCTGCGCCCGCGCCTCCACGGCCCACAGGAGCGACGCGGCGAGGGCAAGGCAGGCGCGAAGCCCGTGTGGGAGGCGCATGGGTGAGCTTGGTAAGATTACCGCACCAACCCGTGGCCTCCGCGTCTGCCGACCAGGTCTGGAGCGTGCATCATCACCTCGACCACACGTCCGAGGTGCCCACCCTCGTCATTGCCGGCCGCCTCGGCGTGGAAGGGGCCGCCACCTTCCGGCAGGCCCTGGCGGCCGCCGCAGCCGTGCACCGGCACCTGCGGCTCGACCTCTCCCTGGTGGACTACATCAGCAGTGCCGGGCTCACGGCGTTGCGCGACGCCGAGGCAGGGATGCAGGCGTCAGGCGGTACCCTGTCGCTCGTCGCGGTGAGTGACGTCGTGCAGCTCGCGTTCCGGATCCACCAGTGAGCACCCACCGCTGACTTCTGACCTCTGCCTTCTGAGCTCTACTGAACGTCCTTCCCGTCCGGCGCGAGGTAGTAGCCGTCGCCGTGCACCGTGTGGATGAAGCGCGGCTTGTACGGCTTCTCCTCGATCTTCTTGCGCAGGCGGCCGATGGCGTGGTCGACGGCGCGCGTGGCGACGGTCTCGTGGTAGCCCCACACGGCGCGCAGCAGTTCGTCGCGCGACACGATGGTGTGCGGACGCGCGGCCAGGTACTGGAGGATCTCGAAGTCGCGGTGGGTGAGTTCCAGTTCGGTGGTGCCCCGGACGGCCGTGCGTGCCCCGAAGTCCACGGTCACGTCGCCGAGCACCAGCTTCGTGGTGAACGGCCGTGCGCGCCTGAGCACCGCGTGGATCCTCGCGAGCAGTTCCTCGAGCTCGAACGGCTTGGTGACGTAGTCGTCGGCCCCGAGCTGGAGTCCGCGCACCTTGTCGCTCTTCTGGCCCATGGCGGTGAGGAGGATGATCGGCACCTGCGACCGTTCGCGCCACGCCTGGCACAGGTCGAATCCCGACTGCCCCGGCAGGTTGACGTCGAGCAGCACCAGGTCCGGCCCGAAGTCGCGCGCGACGGACTGGGCGTGCGAGCCGTCCGACACCGACTCCACCTCGAATCCCTCGAACGTGAGGTTGTCGCGCAGGACACGCGTCAACACCGGGTCGTCTTCAACGACCAGTACTCTTTTCTTCATGACCAGCGGCAGGGATGGTAACCGATACCGTTGTCCCCTGTCCCTCGACGCTGCGGATGCCCATGGTGCCGCCGTGGTCGGCCACCACCCGATCGACGATGGCGAGGCCGAGGCCGCTGCCGCCGGCCACCGAGGTCCGCCCACGGAAGAACTTGCGGGTGACCCGTGAGAGTTCGTCGGCGGGAATCCCGATCCCCCGGTCCGAGACCTCGATGGTGATGCCGGCCGCCGAGTGGAACGCCCGGACCCCGAGTGCACGGGTCTGCCGCGAGTAGCGGATGGCGTTGTCGATCAGGTTGTTGAGCAGCAGGCCGAGTGCGTTCGGGTCGGCCTGCGCCCGCGGCAGGTCGTCCGGTATCTCGACCGTCACGGCGAACCCGTCGCGCTCGAGCGTCGGCGTGAACGCCTGGAGGCTGCGCTGCACCACCCACCCGACGTCGGTTGGTTCGAACGAGTACACGTCCGCGACGTCGGTCACCCTCGAGAAGGCCAGCAGGTTGTCCACCAGTCGAGTCAGGCGGGTGGCTTCGCCGATACCCATCCTGGCGTACTCCTGGATCATCTCGGGTGTTGCGCGTCCGCTCGCGAGCGTCTCGTTGATGGCGCGCAGGTTGGCCAGCGGCGTCTTCAGCTCATGGGTGACGGCGGAGACGAAGTCGACCCGCATGGCTGCCAGGTCGGCGCTGGCGCGGGCGGCCCGAAGGCTGACGAGGACGCCGATGGCGAGGGTCAGCGTCATGACCGCAGCAATGGTCAGCGTGCGGCGGGCGCCCCGTTCGGCGGCGGCCAGCGTCGGGTCGTCGCCTGTTTCCGCGATGGCCGACCACCACGTGAGCCCGAGGTCGGGTGGAGGGTCGACCGCCACCGCGGCCGGATCGAAGAAGGCCACGGGAAACGACCGACGGTCGCTGGGCGCGCCGTCTGCCGTTGGCAGGCTCCCCACAACCGGGCCGCCCGCATCGTCGAGGATGGCGAAGCGGACCCCTTCGTCGCGGCCGAGCATCGCATCGACCTGGCTGGCCAGTTCCCCGAAGTAGTGGCGGCGGGCCCAGGCGAGGTTCACCATGTAGCCGATGAGCGCCGTCGGATGCGCGTGCGCGGCGTCCGCGTAGCTGATGACCGTGGCCACCTGGTAGTCCGTGCCACCGATGCGCGTGGTGAATGCACTGAACCGCCGCCCCTGCTGGGTGTCGGTGGCCAGGCGGTCGAGCAACTGTCGGCCGACGCGGCGGTCCGACCCGGTGTTCACGGGGTACGGGGCCGTCGATGCCGTACCCGACAGCCACGCGGGCCGGCGGTCGACGCGGCTGTAGAAGACCATTTCTTCGTCCGGCGCATTGCGCCACGAGAAGAAGGCCTCCACGTAGGGATAGCGGGTGAACGCGCCCGTGATGGGGTGGAGCAGGTTGGCTGTGGAGCCGTCGGCCAGGCGGTCGCGTTCCGCGGCGGCCAGTACGGACGTGTGGGCGCCCCGCATGTCGCGCGACAGTGCGGAGACCAGGAGTTCGACCGCCGAACTGGCACGCCGCGATGCGACCAGCCCCGCAGCCTCCTGCCATTCGCCGATGGCACGGTAGCCGACCGAGACGAGCGCGATGGCCGACAACCCGATAGCGGCAGCGAGGAACAGGCGGAGCTGCCGCGGCGGGATCTGCCGGAGCCAGCTCACCACGACAGTTCACGCTGCCGGAAGTAGCGGGCAGCTCCGGGGTGCAGGGGGATGGGCGTGGCCGGCGCCTCTTCCAGGTTCAGGAACCGCATGGTGGCCTCGACCCGCGCCAGGCGGGGAAAGACCTCGAAGAGCTGGCTCGTCAGGCGGAAGACCAGCGCCTCGTCCAGGTCGCGCCGGCAGACGATCATCATGTCGATGCCGACCGTGGGTACGATGCGGTCCTGGCCCGGGTAGATGTCGCGCGGGATCATCACCACGCGCACGAACGGCGACTGCTTCCGCATCTGCTCGACGGGCGGCCCCTCGATGGGCAGCAGGTAGGCGCCGCCCTCGCGCAGGAGGGTCTCCGTGAAGGCCTCCGGGTAGACGTAGCCGGGCAGCATGATGGCGTCGAACGTGCCGTCGCGCAGGCCGCTGACGGCCACCTCCCTCGAGCCGATCGCGCGCACCGTGACCTGCTCCACCCCGAACGCCTGCAGCACGAGCGTGCCGAGTTTCCAGACCGAGCTGCCCTCCGGCCCGACCGCCACGGTCTTGCCCGTGAGGTCGGCCACCGTGCGGATGTTCGACCCGGTGCGAGCGAGGAGGTAGGTGGGCAGTGGCTGCAGCAGCGTAATGGCCCGGACACGGCTGTCCTGCCGGGGTCGGCCGGCGTCCCCGCCGAAGTACGCGCGGTAGGCATCGTCTGCCAGCACGACACCGACATCGAGCGTGCCTGCCTCAATCTGGTCCAGCCCGTCCGACGAGAAACCGGCCCTGACCTCCTGGATGTCCAGGTCGGGCATCGTCTGGCGGTATTCCTCGATCAGGCGATTGCTGAATGGCCCGAAGGCGGTCGACACCCTGAGGGTCGGGTGATCGGCCGACTGGGCCGGGGCGGACGGCCGGCAGGCGGCACCGAGCAGTGCCAGGGCGAGGCAGGCGGCCGGCCGGAGAAGCCGGGCCGCTCCGCGGAAGCCCAGCGGATGCCGGAAGCTGGCTGACATGTCCGAGCGAGTGTAGCCGATACAAGTTGCGACAACCTTTTCGGCGCGGAAACCCGCAGGATGGTGTTTAATTTGCCCCCAGTCTGTACTGGGACTCATGAGTCGTCCCAGCCTCCGGTCGCCTCCGGAGCCGCTGGCGCGCAACGAGGAGCAACGCATGAAAGTCGGACAGGCCTGGAAGATCGCCCTGGGAGTCGCCGCCGTCGGTGCGGTGGCCACCGTGGGGATGTCACCGTCGGTCGTCGGGGCGCAGGCGCCGGCCACGCCCGAAGTGACCTACACGAAGGACATCGCGCCCATCCTGCAGCGCAGCTGCGAGAACTGCCACCGGCCCGGTGGCGGCGGCCCGATGCCCCTCACGACCTATGAAGAGGTACGGCCGTGGGCGCGCGCCATCAAGACGCGCACCGGGATCGGCCCGCACGCCGGCGTGATGCCGCCGTGGTACCTCGAGAAGAACATCGGCATCCAGAAGTACAAGGACGATCCGTCCTTGAGCGCCGAGGAAGTGGCCAAGGTGGCGAAGTGGGCCGACAGCGGCGCGCCGCGCGGCAACCCGGCCGACATGCCGCCCGCGCGGCAGTGGGCCGACAACAACACCTGGCGCATCGGCACGCCGGACCTGGTCGTCAAGACCAAGGACATCGTGGTCAAGGCGAACTCGCCCGACTGGTGGGGCGAGATCGAGCCGGTGCCGATTCCGATCGACGAGGACCGCTACGTCCTGGCCGTCGAGATCAAGGAAGTCAACAACGCCTCCGTGAACAACGGCGGCCGCGAGACGGTGGGCAGCCTGTTCGTGTGGCATCACCTGATCTACCGGACGCAGGTGGGCCTCGACCAGGATGTGGCGACGGCGGACCTCGACTCGTCGAGCAGCGAGAACGTGGTGGGCTGGCCGGTGCACGAAGTGGGTCGTAACCCTGACTACTTCGATCCGAAGGCGGCGCGCCTCCTGAAGAAGGGCTCCTACATCGTCTCCGACTCGCTGCACACGCACTCGAGCGGCAAGGACGTGACCTCGCACCTCGAGTTCGGCTACAAGTTCGCGCCGAAGGGCTACAAGCCGCTCTACAAGCGCGCGAGCTACTCGCTCGGCAACGGCGTCGACATCGACATCACCGGGATGGAGAAGGACCAGCAGCTCCACGCGTACGCGGTGCTGCCCGAGCCGACCAAGCTCATCTCGTTCGAGCCGCACCTGCACGCGCCCGGCACCCGCATGTGCCTCGAGGCCATCTGGGGCTACAACATCCAGACGCTGTCGTGCGTGGGCTACGACCACAACTGGGTGCGTGGCTACAGCTACGCCGACGACGTGGCGCCGCTGCTGCCGAAGGGCACGATCCTCCACATCATCGGCTACATGGACAACACGGCCGCGAACAAGAACGTGGCGGATCCGCGCAACTGGTCGGGTTCGGGCAACCGCTCGATCACGAACATGTTCATCGACCTCGGTAACCGCGTGCACATGACCGAGGAGCAGTTCCAGGAAGAGATGCGTGCCCGTGTCGCGGCGAACCCCGGCAAGGACATCATTCTCGGCTGCCCGCTGTGCGGTGTCGTGGCCCAGCAGATGAAGTCGGGCGCCCGGACCACGCAGCAGCAACAGCAGCAGTAGGACGCAGGCGATTTCGCGCCACCGCGAACGGCGTCGAAGGCGCGGGACCCCAGGGTTCCGCGCGTCCGCGTCCTCCGTGGTGGCGCTTTTTCATTTCGGAACAAGGTCATGATGAAGCTTCGTTGCGCCGCCCTGCTCGGGGCGGTCCTGTGGCTGGCGCCCGCCGGGTTCGTGCAGGCCCAGTCGCTCAGCTACAACAGTGGTCAGTCCATCGCTCCGGCCTACGAGGGCTGGGAAGAGGACGCCGACGGGTCGAAGTACTTCCTGTTCGGCTACATGAATCGCAACTGGGAAGAGGAGCCGGACATCCAGGTTGGCCCGGCCAACAGCTTCTCGCCCGGCAACCCCGACCAGGGGCAGCCGACGCACTTCCTGCCGCGCCGGAACCGGTTCGTCTTCCGAGTGAAGGTGCCAACCGGCTGGACCGAGAAGGAAGAGCTGATCTGGACGATCACCTCGCCGAACGGGAAGACCGAGAAGGCGTGGGCGTCACTCCGGCTCGACTACAAGGTGGACGACGTGGTGAAGGCGTCGGAAACCGGCGCACTCGGGGCCGGCTCGAGCAGCCCGGAGATCCGCGCCAACAAGCCGCCGGTGGTCAAGATTCAGGGCAGCAAGACGGTGACGGCCAAGGTGGGCCAGCCGCTGTCGGTCGCCGCGCTCGTCACCGACGACGGCGTGCCGAAGTTCAGGGGCGCCGGTCTGGCCGGTGCGGCGGTGTCGAACCGCGGCAGCCGACCGGCCGATGCCGTGACGGCCGGCACGGACGCCGCGCCGCGCGCCAACCGGGCCATGCAGCCGCCCGCTCGCGCCACGGTCGGCAAGAACGTCGGCCTGCACATTTCCTGGTTCGTCTACCGTGCCCCCTCGAACGCGCCCGTGACGTTCGACCCGTTCCAGGTCAAGGCCTGGGAGGACACCCGCGCCGGAGCCAACTCGCCGTGGGCGCCGCTCTGGACGCCGCCCGAGATGCCGAAGGACGGCATCATCCCGGCCAAGATCACCTTCTCGCAGCCAGGGACGTACATCATCCGCGGCCTGGCGGACGACGGTGCACTGACGGGCTTCGAAGACGTGACCGTCACGGTCACGAAGTAGCGTTCACCCCTGCAGGCCAGAGAGAGGCGGACCCGGGTGTCCGCCTCTGCCGGCTGCTCCGCGTCTCCCCCCCGCCGTCTTCCCGCCTGAGCTACCTGCCTCCGAAACCTGATCCCAACTGCGCTCGTCTGAGAGCTCAGCCGTCGGAATTTCGTCGGTGCCGGATTTGCGACAAGTTGCGACACCGGAGGGCCGCCAAAAGTGTTACAACTGCAAACTGGCACAGGATTTACGGTGCCTGGAACGTGCAGATCTGACCGGAGCGTCCACAGCCGCATGTGGCCTGGGCATGAGGCGCAGCCGGATCAGAAGGAGTAAATGCTCATGAAGCTTGGACGCCAGTTCGGGTGGCAGATCACCCTCGGGACCGCGGTCGTAGGAGCGTTAGCCGCCGGCGTGTCATCGCCGTTCGTGCTGCGTGCGGCTCCGCCGGTTGTCACCGAAGAAGTCACCTACACCAGGGACATCGCGCCGATTCTCCAGCGCAGCTGCGAGAACTGCCACCGCACCAACGGTGCGGGTCCGATGCCCCTCACCACGTATGAAGAGGTCCGTCCGTGGGCGCGCTCGATCAAGGCGCGCACCGGGATCGGCCCGCACGCCGGCGTCATGCCGCCGTGGTACATGGAGAAGAACATCGGCATCCAGAAGTACAAGGACGATCCGTCCTTGAGCGACCTGGAAGTGGCCAAGATCGCCAAGTGGGCCGACAGCGGCGCGCCGCGCGGCAACCCGGCTGACATGCCGCCCGCCAAGCAGTACGCGGACGACACGGCGTGGCGCATTGGTACCCCCGACCTGATCGTCAAGACCAAGGATGTCCTGGTGAAGGGCAACTCGCCCGACTGGTGGGGCGAGATCGAGTCCGTGCCGATCCCCCTCGAAGAGGATCGCTACGTCCTCGCCGTCGAGGTCAAGGAAGTCAACGACGTCGACCTGAACAACAAGGAGCGCCAGACGGTCGGTGGCCGCTACGTGTGGCATCACCTGATCTACCGCACACAGGTGGGCCTGGATGCGCCGAGCGAACTCGAGCTCATCGCCGGCAGCGCGAACGTCGTGAACTGGCCGGTGCACGAAGTTGGCCGGAACCCCGACTACTTCGATCCGAAGGCCGCGGTGCTGCTCAAGAAGGGCTCCTACATCGTGTCCGACTCGGTGCACCTGCACTCGAACGGCCGCGACACGAAGGCGCACCTCGAGTTCGGCTACAAGTTCGCCCCGAAGGGCTACAAGCCGGAGTACCGCCGCGCGTTCGTCGGCCTCGGCAACGGCGTCGACATCGACATCAAGGCGATGAGCGACAACCAGCAGCTGCATGCCTACACGGTGCTGAACGAGCCGACGAAGATCACCTCGTTCGAGCCGCACCTGCACGCGCCCGGCACCCGCATGTGCCTCGAGGCCATCTGGGGCTACAACATCCAGACGCTCTCGTGCGTGGGCTACGACCACAACTGGGTGCGCGGCTACACCTACGCGGATGACGTGGCGCCGATCCTGCCGAAGGGCACGATCCTCCACATCATCGGCTTCATGAACAACTCGCCCTCGAACAAGAACATCCCCGACCCGCGCAACTGGCAGGGCTCGGGCAACCGGTCGATTGCGAACATGTTCATCGACCTGGGCAACCGCGTGGCCCTCACCGATGAGCAGTTCCAGGAAGAGATGAAGGCGCGCGTGGCCGCCAACCCCGGGAAGGACATCTTCCTCGGGTGCCCGCTCTGCGGCGTGGTCGCCCAGCAGCAGAAGACCGCTGCCCGCCCGACGCAGAATCAGCAGTAAGCACGACGTCGTTCACCGGCCCTGAAAGTCGCCATCACCGAGGACCCGGAGCACGGAGCACGACTCCGGGTTCCGGTGTTCCTCTGTGATGGCGTTTTCATGTCGGCCCCATTGAGAATCGGAACGCACTCCCATGAAGAAGCAGCTTCGTGCGCTGGTCTCCGCACTCGCGCTCGTCGTCGCCCCGGCCGTGGCCGGCGCGCAGTCCCTCAGCTACAACAGCGGCCAGAACGTGGCTCCCGGCTATGAAGGCTGGGAGGAGGACCCCGATGGGTCGAAGTACTTCCTGTTCGGCTACATGAACCGCAACTGGGAAGAGGAGATCACTGTCCCGGTCGGTCCCAACAACAGCTTCTCTCCCGGCAGTCCCGACCAGGGGCAGCCGACGCACTTTCTGCCGCGCCGGAACCGCTTCGTGTTCCGCGTGAAGGTGCCCGCCAGCTTCACGCCCAAGGACGAGCTGGTCTGGACGCTCACCACCAACGGCGTCACCGAGAAGGCGTACGCGTCGCTGCGCGACGACTACAAGGTGGACGACGTGGTGAAGGCCTCTGAAACGGGGGCGCTTGGCGCCGGGTCGTCGAGCCCTGAGGTGCGCGCCAACAAGCCGCCCGTCGTGAAGGTGCAGGGCAGCAAGACGCTCACCGCCAAAGTGGGCCAGCCGCTCGAACTGGTGGCGGTCGTCACCGATGACGGCATTCCGAAGCGCCGGACCCCTGGCCTGTCTGGCGCAGCGGTGGCCCGCCGGCCCGACGCCAGCGGCGCTGTTCCGGCCACGCCGGCCCCGGCTCCCGCGCCGCCCGCCGCTGCGCCCGGTGCGCCCGGTGCAAACGCGGGGCAGGGTGCCTTCCGCAACGCGGCCATGAACCCGCCGGTCCGCGTCACGGTTGGCAAGAACGTCGGGCTCCACATCTCGTGGCACACCTACCGTGCGCCCGTGAACGCGCCGGTCACCTACGACCCGGTGCAGATCAAGCCGTGGGAAGACACGCGCGCCGGGGCAAACTCTCCCTGGGCTCCCATCTGGGCGCCGCCGCCGATGCCGGAAGACGGCAAGATCCCGGTGAAGGTCACCTTCTCCCAGCCCGGCACGTACGTCATCCGCGGCCTGGCCGACGATGGTGCACTGACCGGCTTCGATGAGGTGACGGTCACCGTCACGAAGTAGCGCGCATGCGCGGCGTGGCACCCGGACGACGGGCGCCACAGACACAAGGACCGCACCCGCCCACCGGGCTGGTGCGGTCCTTTTCGTTTGTTGCCAGCGCCCCTCCTCCTCATCCCCTGAATGCCGGAGAACATACGCAGTCGACGGGTGAAAGTTTCGTCCTGAGACAACTTGCGACAAGTGCCTCTAATAGGAACGTGCTACAACTCCGCACCGCTTCTCAGGCCGGTCCGTATAAGTCGTTCGCGCGGCAGAGCTTGAGCGGGGCATGTTGCAGCGTCGTTTTTCGGGGTTTCTGATCGGGGCCGGACAGGTGTCCGGTGGGAGGGGTCAGTGAATCAAATCCGAGTGCGAGCCAGGGCCATGGCCTTCGGTCTCGTGGTTCTGGGGACTTTGGTGGCGGGCGCGCCCGCGTGGGCGCAGCAGGCCAGCGGCATCGCCGGTGTCGTGCGCGACACGTCGGGTCTGGCCATGCCCGGTGTGACGGTCGAAGCGGCCAGCCCTGCGCTCATCGAGAAGGTGCGCACGGTGGCCACCGACGGCGAGGGCCGCTACAGCATCGTCGACCTGCGGCCTGGCACCTATACGGTGACGTTCTCGCTGGAAGGGTTCTCGACCGTCAAGCGTGACGGCATCACGCTCGCGTCTGGCTTCACCGCGACCGTGAACGTGGCGATGCAGGTGGGTTCGCTGTCGGAGACGATCACGGTGAGCGGCGCGGCGCCGGTCGTCGACACGACGAGCATGCGCAAGCAGCAGACCCTGAACAACAACGAACTCGAGGCGCTGCCGAGCGGCAACGTCGGCCTGCAGACGCTGGCCTACGTCACGCCGGGCTTCGCGGCGACGCAGGCGGACGTCGGCGGCACGCGCGACACCTGGTCGGCCCAGGGCAACTACACCTTCTATCACGGCAAGACCGGCACCCGGGCCTCGTTCGACGGGTTCCGGAACCAGTACTTCATCGGTGCGGCGTCGGGCGTGGGCTACATCACCGACCAGGGGAACATCCAGGAGCTGCAGCTCGAGACGAGCGGCATGGGTGCCGAGTCGGGATCGGGCAGCGTGAGCCTGAACGCGATTCCGAAGAGCGGCTCGAACATCTTCTCTGGTGGCCTGGACGGGTACATCTCGACGAAGGCCATGCAGTCGTCGAACCTGCGGTCGAACCTGAACGACTGGGCCCTGGGCAATCAGGCGCTGATCGCGTCGGCCGGTATCAACTCGGCAGCGGAAGTGAGCCGCATCTACCGAATGGGCGGCCAGTTCGGCGGACCGATCAAGCAGGACCGGGTCTGGTTCTTTGCCGCGGTTGCCCGGTGGGGCTCGACGGTGAACCAGCCGAGCGCGTACTACAACCCGCTGCAGGGCAAGGCCAACATCCCGGCGTCCGGCGTCCTCGGGCCGACCCCGACGTTGTTCTACCCGGGCCAGCCTGGTTCGCCGTATGCGAGCTCGAGCTATACCGACCCGGCGCTCTACGGCGGCGGCGATCCGCGCCGTGCGTTCAGCTTCGACTGGTACCGCAACCACGCCGGCCGCGTGACGGCGCAGGTGGGCAGCAAGAACCGGTTCAACATCTACGGCGACCTCCAGAAGTCGTGCCGCTGCACCACCGGCCCCTTCACCGGCGCCAACTCGATCGAGTCGGAACGCGGCTGGGACTGGTTCCCGTCGGGCGTGGTGCAGGGCACGTGGACCGCGCCGCTGACCAGCCGCCTGCTGCTCGAGGCCGGCGCCTCGTGGCAGACGGCCAACTGGGTGAACTTCGCGGAAGACGGCGTGACGCAGTACGACCGCTCGATCCTCGAGACGGCCACGAACTACCGCTACGGCGCGACGACGCTGCTGACCGCGCCGAAGGCGCGCACCGGCCGCAGCGCCGAGCGCTTCACCATGTCCTACGTCACCGGCACGCACAACGTGAAGGTGGGCGTCACCAACGAGCAGGCGTTCAACGACGAGTCGCGCAGCCGCAACAACGTGGTGGACGGCCTCAACTACGACTTCCTCAACGGCCGGCCCATTCGTCTCCAGTACTACGCGCTGCCGTTCCTGCAGCAGGAGCGCCAGAACATGGAGCTCGGCATCTTCGCGCAGGACGCGTGGAAGATTAAGCGGCTGACGGTCACCCTCGGCATCCGGTACGACCGCGTCAGCATGGGCTACCCGGCGGCGAGCCTGCCGGCGGGCCTGTTCGTGCCGGAGCGCACCGTCACCGAGCTGAAGGGCGTGCCGACCTGGAACGACATCAACCCCCGGTTCGGCACCGCGTGGGACGTGTTCGGCAACGGGCGGACGGCGGTCAAGTTCTCGGTGGGCCGCTACAACCAGTTGAGCCGGTCCGACCTGACCCGGCGCTTCCACCCGTTCAGCTCGTCGGTGAACGCCGCGTTCCGCAACTGGAACGACGCGAACGGCAACTACATCCCCGACTGCGACGTGCAGAACTTCACCGCGAACGGCGAGTGCGGGGCGATGAGCAACGCCAACTTCGGCAAGTTCATCCCGTCGTCCACCACGTTCAGCGACCAGGTGCTGAACGACAACCGCGACTTCCTGTGGGACATCAACGTCGACGTCCAGCACGAGCTCACCCGCGGCCTTTCGGTGAACTTCCAGTACAACCACAACTGGGACGGCAGCTTCACGACGGTGCAGCGCCTCGTGAACGGCACGCCGCTCGGGCCCGAGGCGTACGACGAGTTCTGCATCTCGGTGCCGAACGACTCGCGCCTGCCGAATGCGGGCGAGCAGCGCTGCGGCTTCTACGACATCAAGCCGCAGCTCTTCGGCCAGGGCAACATCCGGGTGGTCAACGCCAAGGAGCTGGTGGGCGTGAACGGGAACACCCGCCTTCCGCAGCGGTACTGGGACGGCTTCACGATCGGCATGAACGGCCGGCTGCCGTATGACATCCGCCTGGGTGGCGGCTTCGACATCGGCCGCAACGTCGACGACCACTGCTTCACGGTGGACATCCCGAACCAGCCGAAGGACATCACCGGCTCGGACGGTGCGGGCCTGACCTGGAACGGGTTCAACTCCACCGGTGCTGGCGCGTGCCGCGTCGTCACCGACTGGAAGAACACGATGGACTTCCGCATCAACGGCAGCGTGCCGATCAAGGGCGGGTTCAACGCGAGCTTCATCTACCGCAACACCGTGGGTGCGGCGCTGAACGCGGTGCTGACCGCGTCGGCGGCCAACATCCGGTTCACGAACGGTCGTGCGTCGAACACGCTGACCACGCCGCAGGTGCTGAACCTCCACACGCCGAACTCGCTCTACGGCGCGCGTTTCAACCAGCTCGACCTGTCGGTGAACAAGTCGCTGGACATCGGCTGGGGCAGGCTGCGCCTGGCGTTCGACCTGTATAACGCTCTGAACGGCAACTCGGTGCAGAACGTGATTCAGGCCTATTCGCTGACCGGCAACCGCTGGCAGCGTCCGGCCACGTTCCTGGATCCGCGCCTGGCGCGCGTGACCGCGGCCATCCAGTTCTAGGCGACCAGAGGAGAGAGTATGAAGCGGTTGTGTGCAGTGGCACTGGTCGTCTCGCTGGGGAGCGTGTCGACGGCCTTTGCAGGAGAGTCGCTGCTGAGCACGGGGACGCGTCACGTGCAGCAGCTGGCAGTGAACGAGCCGGTGGCACCGGCGGCGGAGGCCGGGAAGTCGGCGACGCCGACGGTGGCGAAGAAGCCGGCGACGGCGTATCAGGGCGGCGGGAGCACGCTGTCGAACAGCGGGATGGGCAAGGGGAAGAAGGCGCTGCTCTACATCGGCCTGGCGGTGGGGTTCGCGGCGAGCGTGTGGGCCATCGACCACAACGTGCTCGACGTGACGCCCTCCAGCCTCGGCACCCGCCAGGACTGACGCCGTAATTCGGTAAATTGGATGAAGCCCCGCCTGGCGTGAGCCGGGCGGGGCTTTTCCATTTTTCTGCGTGTCGGTCCGTGCATCCGGCTCGGCTGCGACAAACTGCGACAAATCCACCTAATACAAACGTGTTACAAATCCGACCGCCCTCTGGCTGCCTCGAGAGGCGAGGTGTGCCTGATTGAGTAGGGCGATGCAGCAGATTCGGGCCGGAACGTCCGGTTCGGCCGAAAACCTGGTTCGGTGGAGGAGTCAGTGAGAGACACGAAACAGCGGTGGGCGAAGGTTACGGCTTTCGTCCTCGCGGGACTGTGCTACCTGTCGCTTGGGTCGGCAGCGTGGGCACAGCAGGCCAGCGGTATCACGGGCGTTGTCCGTGATACATCGGGACTCGCAATGCCGGGCGTGACGGTGGAAGCCGCCAGTCCGGCCCTGATCGAGAAGGTTCGCACCGTCACGACCGACGGTGAAGGCCGCTACAGCATCGTCGACCTTCGTCCCGGCAGCTACACCGTCACCTTCTCGCTCGAGGGCTTTTCGACCGTCAAGCGCGAGGGCATCGAGCTGGGCACCGGGTTCACGGCAACCGTGAACGTGTCCCTCCAGGTGGGTTCGCTGTCGGAGACGATCACGGTGAGCGGCGCGGCGCCGGTCGTCGACACGACCAGCATGCGCAAGCAGGACACCCTGAATACCAGCGAGCTCGAGTCGCTGCCGAGCGGCAACGTCGGCCTGCAGACGCTGGCCTACGTCACGCCGGGCTTCGCGGCGACGCAGGCGGACGTCGGCGGTACGCGCGACACGTGGTCGGCCCAGGGGAACTACACGTTCTTCCACGGCAAGGCCGGCACCCGTGCGAACTTCGACGGCTTCCGTAACCAGTACTTCGTGAACGAGGCCTCGGGCGTCGGCTACATCACCGACCCGGGCGCCATCCAGGAACTGCAGATCGAGACGAGCGGCATGGGCGCGGAAGCGGGCTCGGGCACGGTCTCGCTGAACGCCATCCCGAAGAGCGGGTCGAACGTCTTCTCGGGCGGTCTCGACGGCTACATCTCCACCGGCGCGATGCAGGGCTCCAACGTCCGTTCGAACCTGAACGAGTGGGCGCTGGGCAACCAGTCGCTCCTGACCGCCGCGGGCATCAACTCGTCTGCCAAGGTGGACCGCATCTACCGCCTCGGCGCGCAGTTCGGCGGTCCTATCAAGCAGGACCGCATCTGGTTCTTCGGCGCCGTGGCCCGCTGGGGCTCCACGGTGAACCAGCCGAGCGCGTATTACAACCCGCTGCAGGGCAGGGCGCAGGCCTTCAACCCGAACATCGGGCTGGCCAACCCGGCGAACAACGTCGGCATCACGCCCACCCTGTTCTATCCGGGCCAGCCCGGTTCGCCGTTCGCGAACGTTGGTTACACCGATCCGTCGCTGTACAACGGCAGCGAGCCGCGCCAGGCGGCCAGCTTCGACTGGTACCGTAACCACGCCGGCCGCATCACCACGCAGGTGGGCACCAAGAACCGCTTCAACATCTACGCGGACATCCAGAAGAGCTGCCGCTGCACCACGGGCCCCTTCACGGGCGCGAACGCAATCGAATCCGAGCGCGGCTGGGACTGGTTCCCGTCGGGCGTGGTCCAGGGCACCTGGACGGCGCCGATCACCAGCCGCCTGCTGCTCGAGGCCGGCCTGTCGTGGCAGACGGCCAACTGGGTGAACTTCGCCGAAGACGGCGTCACCCAGAACGACCGCTCCATCCTCGAGACGAGCACCAACTACCGCTACGGCGCGACGACGCTGCTGACCGCGCCGCAGGCGCGCACCGGCCGCGGCGCCCAGCGCTTCACCCTCTCCTACGTCACCGGCACGCACAACGTGAAGGTCGGCATGACGAACGAGCAGGGCTTCAACGACGAGTCGCGCAGCCGCAACAACGTGGTGGACGGCCTCAACTACGACTTCCTGAACGGCCGGCCGCTGCGTCTCCAGTACTACGCGATTCCGTTCACCGTGAACGTGCGCCAGAACATGGAGCTCGGCATCTTCGCGCAGGACCAGTGGAAGATCGGCCGGGTCACGCTGAACCTTGGCGCCCGGTACGACCGCGTCACCTACGGCTACCTGGCCTCGGTGGCTGAAGCCGGCCCCTACGTGCCGCGCCGCGAGGCGCCGGAACTGAAGGGCGTGCCGATCTACAACGACTTCAGCCCCCGTGTCGGTGCGGTGTACGACCTGATGGGGAACGGGCGCACGGCGATCCGCGCCTCGTTCGGCCGCTACGTCGGCCTGAGCCGCGGCGACTTCACCAGCCGCTTCCACCCGTTCAACTCGTCCATCAACAGCGCGTTCCGCAGCTGGAACGACGCGAACGGCAACTACGTGCCCGACTGCGACGTCCGCAACCTCTCGCCCAACGGCGAGTGCGGCGCCATGAGCAACGCGAACTTCGGCAAGTTCAACCCGTCGTCGGTGCTGTTCGACGACTCGACGAAGTTCAGCAACCGCGACTTCCTGTGGGACATCAACCTCGACGTCCAGCATGAGATCACCCGCGGCCTGTCGCTCAATGTCGGCTACAACCACAACTGGGACGGCAGCTTCACGGTCACCGAGAACACGCTGCTCACCCCGGCCGACTTCGACGAGTTCTGCATCACGGTGCCGAACGACTCGCGTCTGCCCAACTCGGGCCAGACCCGCTGCGGCTTCTACGACGTGAAGCCCCAGCTCTTCGGCCAGGGCACCATCCGCGTCACCAACGCCAAGGAGTTCGAGGGCCAGAACGGCAACACCGGCCTGCCCAAGCGTTACTGGGACGGTGTGTGGGTGAGCCTCGACGGTCGCATCCGCGGCAACATCCGTATCGGTGGCGGCATCGACAGCGGCCGCCAGGTGGCCAACGGCTGCTTCACGGTTGACGTGCCGAACACCCCGGTCGACATCACCGGCACGGCCGGAGGCCTGAACTTCAACGGCAACCTGCTGAACGGCGAGGGCTCGTGCAATGTCGTCACCTCGTGGGCGAACAACACGGACTTCCGCTTCAACGGCAGCATCCCGATCAAGGGTGGCTTCAACGCCAGCTTCATCTACCGCAACACCCGTGGCGCGGCGCAGAACTCGACGGCGGTCGTTGGCCGTCCCACGGCGACCAGCAACCCCTACAGCGTGACGTTCAAGAACGGTCGCGATGCCACGACGCTGACCGCCACGGCGGCGGCGACGTCGCTGAACCTCCACACGCCGAACGCGCTCTTCGGCGCGCGGTTCAACCAGCTCGACCTGGCGGTCAACAAGACGCTGGACATCGGCTGGGGCAAGCTGCGCCTGGCGTTCGACCTCTACAATGCGCTCAACAACAACTCGATCCAGAACGTCACGACGGCCTACGGCACCCGCTGGCTCCGTCCGACCACGTTCCTGGACCCGCGGTTGGCGCGTGTGACGGCGGCGCTGCAGTTCTAAACCCGACCGATTCGAGGTCTGGCGTTCGCCCTGACGGACCGGCTTGTCCGGTCCGTCAGTGGCACGCCTGAAGGCGGCACCGCCTCCGGCGGGCCGCTGGTAGAGGAGAGAGTATGAAGCGGTTGTGTGCAGTGGCACTGGTCGTCTCGCTGGGAAGCGTGTCGACGGCCTTTGCAGGAGAGTCGCTGCTGAGCACGGGGACGCGTCACGTGCAGCAGCTGGCAGTGAGCGAGCCGGCGGCACCGGCGGCGGAGGCCGGGAAGTCGGCGACGCCGACGGTGGCGAAGAAGCCGGCGGCGGCGTATCAGGGCGGCGGGAGCACGCTGTCGGGCAGCGGGATGGGCAAGGGGAAGAAGGCGCTGCTCTACATCGGCCTGGCGGTGGGGTTCGCGGCGAGCGTGTGGGCCATCGACCACAACGTGCTCGACGTGACGCCGTCCAGCCTGGGCACCCGCCAGGACTGACGCGACATTCGTGAGTGGATGAAGCCCCGTTCGACGCGCTGGCGTCGGACGGGGCTTTTTCTTTAAGCTGGCCTGTGACCTTTTTCACCTCGGTCCGGTCCTGGTCTGCCTGCGCCTGCGCGTGCCTTGTCGCGGTCCTGGTTGCGGCCTGCAGTGCCCCGCCTCCACGCCCGTCGGCTCCGACCCGCGAAACCCGTGAGCGCGCATACCGGGCGAACAACGCGGGCGTTGCACTGCTCGAGCAGCTGAAGTACCCGGAGGCGACCACAGCCTTCCGGAATGCCCTGCAGGTCGACCCTACGCTCGGCATCGCCCACCTGAACCTCAGCCTCGCCCTGATGTACGACCAGAACCTGGACGAGGCGCTAAAGGAGGCCACCGAGGCCGCCACACGGATGCCGGCGGCACCCCAGCCGGCCTACGTGCTCGGCCTCATCGCGCGCGCCCAGAACCGGAACGGCGATGCCCGTGGCTTCTTCGAGAAGGTGCGCGGGGTGGACGCCGCAGACATCGGTGCGAACGTCAACCTCGCCCAGATCGACCTCGAAGACCGCAGGTATGAGGAGGCGGTGAAGGCGCTGCAGCCGATCGTCGGCCGCGAGCCGTATCACGTGACGGCGTCCTACGTGCTCGGGCTGGCGTTGACCCGCAGCGGAAAGGCCGACGAAGGCCAGGTCCTGCTGGAGCGCGCCCAGGAACTGCGGCGGGCGAACTATGCCGTAACGTTCGGAACGGGCTACCTGGAGCAGGGGCGCTACGCCGAAGCCATTGCCTCCACGGGGGCCGAGCCCGACCTCGTCGACCAGGGTGTGTCCCCTGCCACCTTCACGCGGGCCGACATCGTCTCCCGCTCCGACGCGGGTGAGCGCCCGACATCTTCCATCGGCCGCCGTGTGGCGTCGGCCGACCTCAGCGATGCGGGGGTACGTCAGCTGGTCGCCGGCCTCGGGGGCGGGCAGGCGCTGGTCGACATCGATGGCGATGGCACCCTCGAGCTCGTTGTGGTGTCCGCCGCTGGCCAGCACATCCTGCGTCCGGGCCCTGACGGCGCTCCGACCGACATCACCGCGACCGCAGGCTTCAGTGCCCCGAACGCCGCTCCGGGCATCGGCGTGGTCAGCGCCGATTACGACAACGACGGTGCGGCCGACCTGTTCGTCCTGCGCTCGTCGGGCAGCAGCCTGTATCGCAACGATGGCAAGGGGCGCTTCTCCGACGCGACCCGATCGGCACGGCTGCCTGCATTCCCGGCCCTCCCAGGCGCGGCGGCGTTCGCGGACATCGACCATGACGGCGACGTGGACCTCCTCGTCGCGGGCCTCGCCGACATTGCGGCCACACGCCGCCTGCGAGCCGCCAGCCTGGAGTTCCCGGCCGGCTTCGCGGAGGCACCGCTCCAGCTGCTGCGCAACAACGGCAACGGGACGTTCACCGACATCACGCGTGCGGCGAAGCTCGATCGTCGCGGGCACGTGATCGCCGTCGTGCCCACGGACTTCGACAACCACCGCGACATCGACCTGCTCCTCGTGGACGCCCAGGGACCGCCATCCCTGCTGTCCAATCAGCGCGATGGCACGTTCCGCGACGTGGCGGGGGAGGTGGGCCTGTCAGGCGCCGGCAAGCAGGACGACCGCACGACGGCCGTCGCCGTCGGCGACGTGAACAAGGACGACTGGCCAGACTTCCTGTTCGCCCGCACCGGCGAGAGCGCCCTCGCCATGAGCGACGGCCGCGGCAATTTCAAGGTGTCGGCGGCTCCCGACCAGGTGAAGAACGCCAGCGCCGTGCAGTTCGCCGACTACGACAACGACGGCCTGCCCGACATCCTTGCGACCACGCCGTCCGGGCTCGTCGTCCTTCGGAATGCCGGCCCGAGCTGGATGGACGTCTCCGGACAGGCCGTGGCGACCGCTGCGGGTGAGGGCGACAGCGTGACCCGCGGGATGACCGTGTCCGACGTCGACCGTGACGGCGACCTCGACGTCGTGTCCTCGTCTGGCGAGGCGGCGTGGCTGTGGCGGAACAGCGGCGACCCCCGGAATCGCTCGCTGCGGCTGCAGTTGCGCGGCCGGGTGACGAACCGGCTCGGTGTGGGCGCCAAGGTGCAGGTGCGAGCCGGCAGCCTGAGTGTGCGCGCGGAGACTTCGGCGACGTCGCCGGCGGTGGCCCCGTCGGATGTCCTGTTCGGCCTTGGCGCACGGCCTGGAGCCGACGTCGTGCGCGTGTTGTGGCCGTCGGGCATCCTCCAGGCCGAGACCGCCGCGGCAGGGCCGGATGCCGGGGACGCCTTCCTGCCGACGCCGTTCCCGGTAGAGGAACTCGATCGCAAGCCCTCGTCATGCCCGTTCCTCTTCGTGTGGAACGGTGAGCGGTTCGAGTTTGTCACCGACTTCCTCGGTGGGGGCGAGATGGGCTACTGGGAGGGACCCGATGCGTGGAACCATCCCGACCCGGTCGAGTTCGTGCGGATTCCCGGGAGCAGCCTGGTGCCCGTGAACGGGCGCCTGCAGCTCCGCGTGACGAACGAACTCGAGGAGGTGCTCTTCCTCGACCGCATGGACCTGCAGTCGGTGATGCATCCCGCCGACGTGCAGGTGTTCCCGAACGAAGGCATGACGCATCACGCGAAGCCTGAGCGGCTGCACGCCGTGCGGACGCCGCACGCCCCGGTTCGCGTGACCGACGAGCACGGCCATGACGTGACCGACCGCGTGGCCCGTCTCGACCGGCGGTATCCGGACGACTTCACGCTGGCGCGCATCCGGGGCTATGCCGAGCCACACGCGCTGACGATCGACCTCGGCGCTGGTGGCACCGCGCGGACGCTGCTGCTGACGGCGTGGACCGACTACGCGTTCTCGAGCGACAACGTGGCCGCGCACCAGGCCGGTCTCGTGCCGGTCGAACCCTACCTCGAAGCGCGCGATGCGGCGGGACGCTGGCGGCGGCTGGACGTGGCCATCGGCATCCCCGTGGGGCGACCCCAGACGATCCCGCTCGATCTCGGCGCCGCGCTGAAGCCGGGTGAGCACGTCGTGCGGCTCTCGACCAGCATGCGGATCTACTGGGACCAGATCCAGGTGGGCGACACCGTGACGACCGACAGCTTCGTGTCAGCCGCGCTGCCCCTGCGGCTCGCAACGCTGCGTGAGCGGGGTTTTTCGGCCGAGGTCAGGCCGGACGGCCAGGACCCGCCCGGCTACGACTACGGGCGCGTCAGCACAGTCTCGCCGTGGAAGGCGTTCACCGGTGCGTTCACGCGCCCGGGTGACGTGATGCCGCTGCTCTCCACGACCGACGACATGTTCGTGATTGCGAAGACCGGAGACGAGGTGGGACTGGAATTCGACGCCGACTCGCGCCCCGTGCCGCCAGGCTGGACGCGCACCTACCTGATGCGCGGCGACGGCTACAGCAAGGAGATGGACGTGAACTCGGCCAGCCCCGATTCGGTCGAGCCGCTCCCGTTCCACGGCATGTCACGTTATCCGTATCCAGTCACCGAACGGTATCCGGAGACCCCGGAGCACAACCGATACCGTCAGGAGTTCAACACACGACGGCTCGCACGGGGCATCACGACGCTCGGAAGTGCCAATCGCTAATCGGAACATTCAATCAGCAATCAGCAATCAGCAATCTGCAATCTGCATGAGTCACCTGAGGTATTCCGCCGCGGCCTGCCAGACCGACCTGCCGAACCCGGCCACGCGCGCCGAGATGCGCGCCAGCACCGATCGCATGGTCGAGATGATCGATGCGGCAGTGGCGGGCAGTGGACCGTTCCTTCCCGTCAGGCTCGTGGTATTTCCCGAGTTCGCGCATGCGGCGCCGCGCTACGCCACCGTGGCCGACCTGCTGAAGCACCTGACCGTGTCGATCCCGAACGAGCACACCGACCGGCTGCAGGCGAAGGCCCGTGAGCACGGTATCTTCATCCAGAGCGGGTCGATGCTGGAGGAGGACGCGAAGTACCCGGGTACCGTGTTCAACACCACCTGCCTGATCGGCCCCGAGGGGATGCTCTACAAGTACCGCAAGGTCAATCCCTGGATTCCGTTCGAAGTGCACAGCAGTCCGCACGACATTCCAGGGTACGAGGAGCCGCTGTTCCCCGTGGCAGACACTCCGATCGGTCGGCTCGGCTGTGCCATCTGCTACGACTGGCTGTTCCCGGAGGCCATCCGTCAGCTCGCGGCGAACGGGGCGGAGGTGCTGATCCGCGTGTCGGCGTACATGGACCCATGGGGCGCAACCGAGCCGATGAACTGGTGGACGCTCGTGAACCGGACGCGCGCCATCGAGAACATGGCGTATGTCGTGGCGGCGAACCAGGGCGCCAGCCTCGCGCACTATCCGCCCTATTCGTGGCCAGGCGGATCGCAGGTGGTCGACTTCGATGGCAGGCTCGTGGCGGAAGCGTCGCCCGGACCGGGCGAGCGGATCGTGGTGGCGCCGGTCGACATCTCCGCACTGCGTCACGAACGGGCGTCGCGAGTGGGGCACCACATGCTGGCGCACCTGCGCAGCGAGGCCTATCCGGTCTACCGGCAGGACGGGTACAGTCCCCGGGTGGACCCGCGAGCCCCGCTCACCTACGAGGAGAACGTGACCCGGATCTCCGAGGCGAAGCGTAAGTTCGAGCAGAAGAGCGTGGGCCATGAATAGCCCGGCGGTCCGTTCACGGCGCCGCTCTGCAGTGCCGTCGTGGGGCAGCCTGGCTGCGCTGGTGTTCGTCGCGGCGTGCGGGGGTTCTGCTCCCCAGCCTGCGGCGCCCGAGGCGGGTGGTGCGCCGCCGGCGCCGGCCGTGGACTGGTTCACCGAGAGCGCGGAGGCGGTCGGGATCGATTTCACGCACGTGAACGGTGCCAGCGGGAAGTTCTACTACCCGGAAATCCTGCCGCCCGGCGTGGCGCTGTTCGACATGGACGACGACGGCGACCTCGACGCGTATCTCGTGCAGGGACATCCGCTCGACGCGGCACGGCCCGATCCGGCGCTTCGCGGACGTCTCTACCGGAACGACCTCGACCCGGCGCAGGGGCCCCGGTCGCTGCGCTTCACGGACGTGACCGCCGCCAGCGGCATCGAAGCCACCGCGTACGGCTTCGGCGTGGCCACGGGCGACATCGACAACGACGGCGACACGGACCTCTACCTCACGAACTTCGGCGGCAACACGCTGTATCGCAACAACGGTAACGGCACGTTCACCGACGTCACCCGGGCCAGCGGCACGGCCAACCAGCCCGGGTTCGCCGTGTCGGCGGCGTTCGTCGACTACGACCGCGACGGCGCGCTCGACCTCTACGTCGGGAACAACGTGAACTACCGCGGCCTGGACAAGGAGACGGTCTGCCCGAACCCCGCAGGTGCGCGCGACTACTGTCCGCCGCAGATCTACGGGGGCTTCCCTGACCGGCTGTTCCACAACGACGGCAGCGGCCGCTTCACGGACGTGTCCGCGAAGGCGCTCCCGGGCCTGCGTCCGCGGCCGGCGCTGGGCGTCTCCACGGCCGACTTCGATGGCGACGGCTGGGTCGACATCTACGTGGCCAACGACGGTGAGGACAACCTGCTCTGGCTGAACCAGAAGAACGGCACCTTCCGCGAGATGGCGCTTGCCAATGGCGCGGCCGTGACCGCGGAGGGAAAGGCCGAAGCCAGCATGGGCGTCGATGCGGGCGACGTCGACAACGACGGCGACGAAGACCTGCTGATGACCGAGCTCACCAGCCAGGGCTTCAACCTGTACGTCAACGACGGCTCCGCACGCTTCCGCGACCAGGGCGCGGTGTCCGGGCTCGGGCCGGCCAGCACGCCGTACACCGGCTGGGGCACCACCTGGTTCGACTACGACAACGATGGCTGGCTCGACGCGCTGACGGCCAACGGCACGATCATCATGCTCGAGGGGCACGAGCGGGTCACCTTCCCCTACGACCAGCATCGCCTGCTGTTCCGAAACATGGGCAACGGGCGCCTCGAGAATGTCACGGCGAAGGCCGGCGCCTCGTTCACGCTCTCGGAGTCGGGCCGTGGCGCGGCCTTCGGCGACGTGGACAACGATGGCGACGTGGATGTCCTGGTCGGCAACGACGCGGGGCGTGCGCGCTTGTTGATCAACAACGTGGGAAACCGGCAGCACTGGGTCGGGCTGAAGGCGGCGGGCGCTGGCGGACGCCACATGCTCGGGGCTCGCGTCGGCGTGGTCACCGCCGACGGTCGCACGCTCTGGCGACGCGTCCGCGCGGACGGCAGCTACGCCTCGGCCAACGATCCCCGCGTGCTCGTCGGGCTCGGCACCGCTGCGGCCATCACCGAGGTGCGGGTCCGCTGGCCCGACGGCACGGAGCAGACGTTCCGCGACGTGCCTGTCGATCGCTGGACGACGATCCGGCAGGGCGAGGCGGCACGGTGATGCGCGCGTTCCGGTTCGCGTTCGCCGCATCGCTGGCCGTCTCTGCCTACGGCTGTTCCGCACCGGGAGGCAAAGCCACGGCGCCCGTGGCCCAGCAGGCAGCCGCTGCACCGGCACTGCCCGACATCTCGAAGCTCGTGCCCTCCGTGCAGCGCCAGATCACCGAGCAGCACGACTGGCTCGTGAAGACCCTGGCCCGGCCCGATGCCACGCTCATCGACAAGGCCAATGCGCACGGCGAGCTGGCCAAGCTGCTCATGGCCGCGCAGCTTCCCGACGCGGCCACCGCCGGCTTCCTCGAAGCTCAGTCCCTGCACCCCTCCGACTACCGCTGGCCCTACTACCTCGCGCACCTGGCCCGGTCTGGCGGCGACCTGCCGAAGGCGGCGGGGCTCTTCGAGCGCGTGCTCCAGCTCCGACCCGACGATGTGGATTCGCTGGTGTGGCTGGGGGACGTGAGCCTCGCCTCCGGCAAGACCGACGTGGCGGAGGCCTCGTTTGCGCGCGCGCTGCAGCTCGAACCCGGCTCGGTGTCGGCCCGCTATGGCGCCGGACGCACGGCGCTGGCAAAGGGCGAGCACCAGCGCGCGGTGCAGTTCCTGGACGAGGTACTGCGCCTCAACCCGAAGGCCACGGCAGCGCACTACCCGCTGTCGCAGGCCTACGCCGCCCTTGGAGACTCCGCGAAGTCGGCCGAGCACCTGCGGCTGCGCCGCGACGGGCGCATTGCCCCGCGCGACACGCTGATGGTGGAGCTCGATCAGCTCCTGCAGTCGCCGCAGACCTACGAGAGCCAGGGGATCCGGAAGCTGGACGAGGAAGACTGGGAGGGGGCCGCGGAGCAGTTCCGGAAGGGGCTCGCGCTGGCACCCGACAGCGCCTCGCTGCACCACCGGCTGGCCACCGCGCTCAACATGCTGGGCGACGAAAAGGGGTCGGTCGCCGAGTTCGAAACCGCCATCCGGCTCGCGCCGGACTACTTCCCGTCGCACTTCAGCCTCGGTGTGCTCGCGCAGTCGCGTGGGCAGCACGGCGTGGCCGTGGAACGCTTCACGGCGGCGCTGAAGGCGCGGCCCACCTACACGGAAGCGCGCCTGCGTCTGGCGTCCAGCCTGCGGCGCCAGGGGCGGCTGAAGGAGTCGCTCGCCGAGTACGAGCAGGCGCTTGGCTCGGCCCCTGACAACCCCGAGGCTCGCATGGGGCAGGTGATGGTCCTCTCGATGCTCGGGCGCGACCGCGACGCTCGCCGCGCGCTCGAGGACGCCCTGGCAGCGGGTCCTGGAGACCTCGTGCTGACCCACGCCCTCGCCCGCCTGCTGGCCACCTCGCCCGACGCAGGCGTGCGTGACGGGCGACGCGCCATGGAACTGGTGCAGCAGATGCTCGAACGGGGGCGGACGCTCGAACTGGGGGAGACCTATGCGATGACGCTGGCCGAACTCGGCCAGTACCGCGAGGCGCAGGGTCTGCAGCGAGACCTGATTGCCGCAGCCGATCGCGCGAAGCTCCCCGCGCTGAAGGCGCGGCTGACGAAGCGGCTGGCGCTGTACGACCGGGCAGACCCGTGTCGGACGCCCTGGACCGACGAGGAGATGCCATAGGTGACGACATACGTGAACGCGCGACCCACGCCGAGGCTCGCCGCACTGCTGTTCGCAGCCCTCGTCTCGCTGACCTGCCCATCGTCGGCTTCGGCGCAGTTTGCACTCACGATTCAGCAGGCGGAGCCGGACGTGGCGGCGGGTACCATCACGGTGGCCGGTGCCGGCTTCGGCGCGCGTCCGTTCGTCACGCTCGACCTCGTGCCGCTGAACGTGCAGCTGGCGATGGACCAGCGGATCATCGCGGTGGCGCCGCTCGGCATGATGCCACCGGGCGCGTATCTCCTGACCGTGTCGCGCGGACCCCAAGGAGGCGACACCGCATCCATCGAGGTGAGGCTCGGGCCGCCGCCACCTTCTCCGCCGGCTGGCGGGACCGCGGCCGCCTCACCGGGCACGACATCCACGTCGCCCACGCCGACTCTGCCGACCGCGACCGACGCCGCGGCACGCGTGGGCGACCGGACCATCACGCTGGCCGACGTCGACCGCGAATGGCAGCGCACCGACCCTGCCGGTCATCTCTCCGTGAGCCGTCAGCTCTATGAGGCCCGCCGCAAGGCCCTCACCGAGATGGTGAACACCGAACTGCTCTCGCGCGAGGCCTCCGCACGCGGGCTGTCGGTGGAGGCCCTCCTGAAGGAGGAACTGCCGAAGCGCACCATCGCGCTTCCGGACAACGCCGTCACCTCGCTCTACCAGAGTTTGGGCGACCGCACCCGCGGCGCCAGCATCGACCAGCTCCGGCCCGCGCTCCGCGAGTGGCTGGCCCGGAAGGTGGAGCCCGACCTCGCGAAGATGACCTACCTCGAGGAGCTCACGAAGGTGGCCACGCGTGTCGAGACGCTGCTCGACGCCCCACGCGTGACGGTGGAGCACCACGCCGACGACCCGTCGCTTGGCGCGGAAGGGGCCGCGGTCGAGATGGTGATCTTCGGCGACTTCCAGAGTCCGGCGTACGCGCGCTACGTCGCGACGTTGCCCCGCGTCCGTGAAATGTTCGGCGCGCGCCTCCGGGTCGTCTACAAGCACTTCCCCGCGAACGACCCCGCGTCGATCGCCGCCGCCGAGGCAGCCGCCTGTGCGAACCTGCAGGGGAAGTTCTGGCCGTTCCACGACACGCTGCTCGGCGCGGCCGGCGCGCTCGATACGGCACGGTTCAAGAAGGTGGGCGCCGACATCGGCGTCGACCGCACGAAGTTCGATGCGTGCGTGGACCGCGAGGAAACGCGCGACCGCATCGGTCAGGCGCTCGAGGAAACGGGCCGCTACGACCTGCCCGGCACGCCGAGCATCCTGGTCAACGGGCGGCTCGCGCCTGAGCCGCCGGCGTTCCTGCCGCCGTTCGAGTTCTTCAAGCGGCTGGTCGAAGAGGAACTCGCTCTGCAGGCGCGGGCGGCCCGGTAACAACCGGCCGCCACCGTGCAGGTTCAGGGCTCGACCACCTGCACCGTCTGGTTCGCCGCCACGTCGGTCAGCGTCTTCGTTCGCCCGGACGGCCACGTCACGTCCACGCGCGTGGCGCGCTGATTGGCACCCAGCCCGAAGGTCAGCGTCAGCTCGCTCTGCGACGCATAGCTCGATCCGCTGCGCACGACCTGCGCCTGCGTGCCGGACGCGCCCGTCACCGTGACCACGGCGCCGATGCCGCTCCGGTTCGATGCAGTGCCGTTCACCTGCACCCGCAGCCACCGGTTCGCGGTCGCACCGTCGTTTCTCAACAGCACCGCCGGACCATCGAGCGTGGTCATCGCAATGTCCAGGTCGCCGTCGCCGTCGAAGTCCAGGTAGGCCGCGCCCCGGCCCATCACCGGCCTGTTGAAGGCGGCGCCGAGCGTCGGGGTGATGTTCTCGAACGTGGCGTTCCCGCGGTTGCGGAGCAGCAGCGGCACCTGGCTGACGCGCGCGCGTGCATCCCGCCCCTGCGACTCATCGGTGCCGCCGTTCGCCGCGAAGATATCGAGCCAGCCGTCCAGGTCGGCATCCAGGAAGAAGGTGGCCCAGGTCACCGCGAGCAGGCTCGCGCGACCCACTTCCGAACGCGGCGCCACGTCGCGGAACAACGTGCCGTTCTCGTTGCGGTAGAGCCCCAGCATCTCGTTCACGAAGTTGCCGACGACGATGGAGGGGCGGCCGGAGCGGTCGAAGTCTGCGGCATCGGTCCCCATGTTCGCGCGTGCCACGCCGTTCTCGCTCAGCGCCACGCCGGCGCGGATCGCGGTGTCGACGAAGCGCCCCTTGCCGTCGTTGCGATAGAGCCGGGCTGGCACGCGGTCGCTGCCGACGAAGAGATCCGGCCATCCGTCGCTGTCGTAATCCAGCACGGCGACACCCATCACCTTGTCGCTGGGGTCGCTCATGCCGGCCTTGACGGTGGCGTCCTCGAACCGGCCGCCGCCGAGGTTGCGGTAGAGCCTGGGTGCGACCGGTCTGTACGCGTCGGGACCGCAGTAGCCGCGCACGCCGCCCTGCGTGCAACGGACCTGCGTTTCCGCCTGGGGCGACCACTGCACGTAGTTGCCGATGAACAGGTCGAGCCTGCCGTCCCTGTCGTAGTCGAGCCAGGCCGCGCTCACCGCGAAGGTGCTGTTGCGGATGCCGGCGGCAGCCGTCACGTCGGTGAAGCGATTGCTGCCCGCGTTCCTGAGCAGCCGTCCTCCATCCACGCTCGTCACGAACACATCGTCTCGACCATCGTTGTCGAAGTCGCCGACGGTGGCGCCAAGGCCGTACAGGTCGAGGGTATCGAAGCCGCTGCCGCGGGTGATGTCGGTGAAGGTGCCGTTGCGGTTGTTGCGGTAGAGGGCGTGCGGTGTGCGGGGTGCGCCGGGCTTCCAGTTGCGGCCGTTCACGAAGAGCAGGTCGGGCCAGCGGTCGCCGTCCGCGTCGAGCACGGCCACGCCGCCACCGAAGAGTTCGGGATACCAGTACGCGCCATCGGCGCCATTCTCGTGCACGAACCTGATGCCGGCACTGGCGGTGACGTCGCTGAAGGTGAACGGCGCGCCCGCGGCGTCGACTGCGCGTCTCAGGAAGGGTGAGACGACGAGCGCCGTCAGGCAGGCCGCAAGCAGGACGATGCGCCGGGTGGATGGTGGCGGCATGAGACGGCTCCCATGATACCCGCCCGCATTTGGTACCATCAGCGCGGATGAGCCTGAAGCAGTTCCGCACCCTCGCCAGGAACTGGGAGGTGTTCGGCCGGCGCGACCCCCTGTTTGGCGTGCTGTCCGACCCGACCAAGTTCGACGGCCTCTGGCGGGTCGACGAGTTCTACGCATCGGGACGCGAGCACGTGGAGCACCTCTTCGATGTGCTGGCCGCCCACGGCGTGCACCCCTCGGCCGGGCGAGCCCTCGATTTCGGCTGCGGTCCCGGCCGGCTGACGCAGCCGCTGGCGGCCCGGTTCTCCCACACGGTTGGGGTAGACGTGGCGAAGTCGATGGTCGGGCTGGCCCGCAGGCACAACGTCCACGGTGGGCGCTGTGAATACGTGGTGAACCCGAATCCCGACCTCAGGCAGTTCGCGAGCGGCACCTTCGACTTCGTGCACAGTTGCCTGGTGCTGCAGCACATCCCGCCGGACGTGTCGCCCCGCTACATCGCCGAGTTCCTGCGTATTGCGAAGCCTGGCGGCCTGGCGGTCTTCCAGCTTCCAGCCGGCGTGTTCACCGAGGCCGAGATCGACGCACGCCTGCGGTTGCCGGAGGACGGCTTCAGCGCACGCATCGACGTGGTGTCGGCGCCGCTCGACATCCACGCTGGCGAGCGTGCGTCGATCGGCCTGCGGATCACCAACACCAGCGCCGCGACGTGGGGGATCCACATTCCGGGCGGACGGCACATCAGCATCGCCAATCACTGGCTCGACGCGCAGGGCACGGTCGTCATCCCGGACGATGGGCGTGCACGGTTGCCGCACGACCTCGCGCCGGGGCAGGGCGGTGATGCGCGGCTCGAGGTGACGGCACCCGAGCAGCCGGGCGAGTATCTCCTCGAGATCGATCTCGTGCAGGAGAAGATCTGCTGGTTCGCACAGCGCGGATCGCCGACCGCCCGTGTACCGCTACGTGTGCTGGCGCGGCGGGCCCCAAAGCCCGTGGCGCCGCCGCCCAGGCCCGAGGGGTGGCTGGCCCGCCTTCGGCGCGCACTGCAGGGGCCTGCTCCCTTCTTCGAGATGCACACCGTGCCCAGGGAGGTCGTCGAGCAGACCGTGGCCTCGGCCGGTGGCCGCGTGCTGCACGCGGTGGAAGACGGTGCGGCCGGGGCGTCGTGGCTGAGTTATACCTACATCTGCAGGAAGGACTGACGCGGTGATGCGGGGGGGACCCGGGCGTCCCCATGGAGGAGCGATGACGGTGAAGGCAGCCGGTGGACGCATGCGAGCCGGTGTACTTGCGATGCTGGTCGTGGGTGGCGGCACCCTGGCGTGGGTGGGTCCGGAACAGTCCGCGTCGGCACAGGGCGCAGCGGTGCGTCACCGGATGACGAAGATCACCGAGACGATCTACCGCGCCGATGCGCCAGGCACGCCGGGCATGAACTCGACGAGCTGGGTGTTCATCAACGACGCCGACGTGCTGGTGACCGACTCCGAAGGGTCGCCCGCCTCGGCGCGGTCGCTGCTCGAGGGCGTGAAGTCGATCACCGACAAGCCGGTGAAGTATCTCGTCGACACCCACTTCCACCTCGATCACGCCTACGGCAACGCCGGGTTGCCGCCCACGGTGCAGGTGATCGGGAGCGACTTCACCCGCAGGATGCTGCTCGGTCCCGAGGCGCGGCAGGGCACGACCATCCGCAACTTCGTCGACCCGATGCCCGGCCGCATCGAGGCGCTGAAGAAGCAGGTGGCCGCCGAGGCCGATGCCCAGAAGAAGGCGACGCTGCAGCAGCAGCTGGCGTCGGCCGAAGCCACGCTCGCGGTCTATTCGGGCAACTTCCCGCTGCAGGCCCCCAGCATCACCGTGAGCCGGTCGTTCTCGGTCTGGTCGGGGAACAAGGAGTTCCGCATCATGTTCATCGGCCGGGCGCACACGGCGGGCGACCTCACCGTCTACGTGCCCTCCGAGCGGGCCGCGGCGGTGGGCGACATCCTGTTCAAGTCCATGGTCGGCTGGCAGGGTGACGCGTTCCCCAACGAGCATCCCGAGACCCTCGATGCCCTGAAGGCGCTGGATGTCGACCTGGTGCTGCCGGGCCACGGCGACCACATCCAGGGTCGTGCCGCCATCGACACGGCCATCGCGAACATGCAGGGCTACCTCCGCGAGGAGTGGCGCCAGGTGGCGGCGGCCAAGCAGCAGGGCGCAACCCCGGAAGATGCGCTGAAGAAGGTGGACCTGACCGCCTTCGCCGGCGCGTACGGGCAGGGGACCCTCCCGAGCCTGCCAGCCGTGCGGCGCATCTACGACGTGATCGACGGAAAGGCGATTCGGGACTAGCCGCGGCACGGGGGACGCCCACGTCCCCCGCCGGATCACCCGTGCCTGCGGATCTCTTCGCCTTCGGTCCTTTCGAACTGGACCCGTCGGCTCGCCGCCTGCTGAAGGACGGCGAGCCGCTGGTCCTCCCCCCGCGCCAGTTCGATCTCCTCGTCCTGCTCGTCTCACATGCCGGCCAGGTGCTCCCGAAGGACGTCCTCGTGTCGGCCGCGTGGGCCGGCGTCGCTGTCACGGACAACAGTCTCGAGCAGGCCATCTCGGGCCTGCGCCGTGCGCTGGTCATGCCCGATGGCGCGTCGCCCATCGAGACACAGGCCCGTCGTGGGTACCGGTTCGTGCCGGAGGTCCGGCGTCTGGAGCGACGGCTCGCGGACAGCTCGCTCGAGGCGCTGCTTGCGCCGCACCGCGCCTGGGTCGAGGGGCGTGCCGCGCTCGAGACGCTCGAGCGTGCGCACATCGCCCACGCGCGTGCGGTGTTCGAAGCGCTGCTCGCGCAGGTGTCGGACCAGGCGCCGGCCCATGTCGGACTCGCCAACGCCTGCATCATGCAGTTCGAGATGACCCGCTCCGATCCCGAGCCTGATCGCGCGGCGCTGGGCGCGGCAGTCACCCATGCGCGCGAAGCCTGCCGCCTGGACCCGCGCTACGGCGAGGCCTGGGCGACCCTCGGCTTCGTGCTCGATCGCACGGGTCACCGCGACGATGCGCTGGCGGCGTCGCGAATGGCGGTGTCGCTGGAACCGGACAACTGGCGCCATCAGGTGCGGCTTGCCTACGTCGGCTGGGGAGAGGAGCGCCTGCGCGGTGCCCGACGCGCGCTCGCTCTCCTGCCGGCTTTCCCGATGGCGCACTGGCTGGCGGCGACGGTGCTGGTGGCCCGTCAGGCGTTCGACGAAGCCGAACGGGAACTGCGTATTGGCCTGCAAGCCGCGCAGGCTGTCGACCCGCCCCGCTTCAGCAGCGTGGCCCTGCACTGGCTGCTGGGGCTCCTGCTGCTGCGTCGCGGCGACGAAGAGGCCGCGTTCACCGAGTTCGATCGGGAACTGGCGCAGGAACCGCGGGGCCAGCTCTACGCGAAGGAATGCTGTTCGAATGTCTGGTATGCGAAGGGCGTGGTCCTGCGGCGCCGCGGCGACCGGGTGAGCGCTGCGGCGGCTTTCACGGAGGCGCTGGCGCGCGTGCCGCACCATCCTGTGGTGCGGCTGCTGACGGCGTGGGACGCCGGATACTATCCCGACCTGTCGGCCCTGCCTTCAGCGGCGACAGACTCGGCGGAGCGGTTGCTTGCCGAAGCCGGGGCCCTGGTACTGGCTGGCGACGTACCGCGCGCAGCAGAGCACCTGGATGCGCGCCTGACGGCGGCACCACCGGGCAGCACCCTGTGGGTCCTGCCGGTCGATCCGCTGCTGACGGCGTCGGACGACCCGCGCTGGGCGGCGCCGCTGGCACGCCTGCGAAACCGCGCGGCCTGACCTTTTCAGCGTTTTTCAGGCAGCCACGAAGGACTCGGAGCGGCTCACGAACCTACCGTGAGTGCAGGAGGTATCGATATGAAGCCCCTGCTTCTCACGTGCATGCTCGCCACTCTCGCATCCGCCGTTCACGCACAGGCCCTCGCGGCCCCGGCAAGCCAGCAGATTCCGCCGGAGGCGAAGACCGTCAGCCTGGCCGGACCCCGCTATGGCTTCACCTTCCTCAGCGACGGCATCGTCGAGCGCCTGCGCAAGGATGACATCGACGTGAAGAACGCCATCTCGCAGTTCGGGTGGCAGTTCGAGAAGCAGTTCTACAGCCGCGAAGGCGGGCCGACGGTGCTGAACGAGTGGGTGCTGCTGGCCGGCGGACTCGACCAGGGCGTGGTGCTCCCGAGCTTCAACTGGATGGTCGGCCTGCGGACCCGCGACGGCGCGGAGTTCGGGATCGGTCCGAACATCACTCCCGCGGGTGTGGCGCTGGCGATGGCGGCCGGTGTCACCTTCCGCGCCGGGGTGCTGAACATCCCGATGAACTTCGCCGTGGTGCCCTCGAAGAACGGCCTGCGCGTCAGCATGCTCAGTGGGTTCACGCTGCGGAAGTAGGACACAAACCGGGCGGGCCGGGCAGGCGGGACAGGCGGGACTGTGGCGGGGCGCGCGGCTTCGGACGCGCCGGAGGCATGATGCCCCGCCGGCAGGGAGGCCCGCCGCGTCCGCCTGACCAGCCTCCGCCAATGCTACGGCGGTCCGCCGCACGAGCGATGAGGGCGGAAGGCGGACACCACGAACGGCGCCTCACCGGAGCGCGGCCGCGGACGGCGCCTACTCGTAGTACTTGCGGTACATCCCGCGGCGGAACAGGAACCCGCCGAGTGGACCGAGCCACTGGAGCACCCAGTGCATGCGCTTCAGGTCGATCATCTCGATCAGGTTGCCGTCCATGTCTTTCACGAAGAAGAACCAGTGCCCCCGCGGCGACTGCTCGGGCTTCGACACGCACTCCACGCCCTTGCTCACGAGGTAGTCGTACCACTTCTGCGTGTTGCGCACGTTGAAGGAGTAGTGCGTGATGCCGGTGCGATTCCACGGGATCGATACCTCGGGTGGCAGCTTCGGCTCGAACGAGAAGATCTCGAGGATGCCGCCTCCGGGCACGCGGACCCAGCCGATCTTGCAGGCCGGTGCCGGGCCGTCGACGCCGAAGAACGCCCGCACCCGGTCTGGCGGTGCGTCGGACACCCCGACGAGCGGACAGCCGAACACGTCGGCGTAGAACTTCACCGCCTTGTTGAAGTCGGAAACGGTGATCCCGATGTGGCTCAATGAGCGTGCTTTCACTGCTACCTCAATAGCTGCGGTCGATAGTGGATGCCGCCTGTCGTGTTCGTGCGCTTCACCCGAAGTACGTGGCGCGCATGTGGTCGGCCACCCGCAGTGCCTGGGCCACGATGGTCAGCCCGGGGTTCACGGCGGCAGACGAGGGAAAGAATGATGCATCGACCACGAAGAGGTTGTCGATGTCGTGCGTGCGGCAGAACGTGTCGAGCACCGATGTGCGTGGGTCCCGACCGAAGACGAGCGTCCCGCACTGGTGTGTCGTGTTCCGCGTCCGGTGCGAGTAGGCCATCACCTTCCAGAACCCCAGGTCGCGCAGCACGCGCGTGAAGCGCCGCACCAGCTCGTGGTGCGCCCGCTCGTTGTTCGGGGTGTAGGTGAGCCTGATGCGCCCGTCGCGCTCCACCGTGACCCGGTTCTCCGGGTTCGGCAGGTCTTCCGACATCACCAGCCAGTCGACGCCCCGCGCCACCCAGGCGTCGTACGCCCACAAGGGAATCCACGGCACCACGATCTGCGCCATCACCCCGTGCGTGCGGCCCTGCGACTGGATCTGTCCCAGGGGAAATCCGGTTTCTGGACTCGACAGGTAGAAGTCGTTGATGGCGACGGTCTTCTGGAACACGTCCGGGTTGAACCGCAGCGGATGGAACCCCTGCATCATGGTGGCAAGGTGCGCCATGTACCGACGGCCGACCAGCCCGGAGGAGTTCGCGAGCCCCTCGGGATGACGGTCGGTGGCCGACCGCAGCATCAGCGCGGCCGAGTGCACCGCGCCGCAGGCCGAGACGATGACCGGCGCGCGCAGCGTCAGCACCTCGCCGTCGTGCTCCACCTCGACCGCTTCCACCCTCCGTCCCGTTCCATCGGTGAGCAGCCGTCTCGCACACGCGCGGGTCAGCAGTTCCACGTTCTGGTGCGCCAGTGCCGGCTGCACGGCGCACACCTCGGCGTCGCTCTTCTTGCCCAGGCGGCACGGGAACGAGTTGCATGTGTTGCAGAGGACGCAGCCACCCTCCTGACCGGGCCCCACCAATCCCAGCGGCAGTGGCGACGGGTGCAGTCCCATCGTCTTCAGCCGCTCGACGAGGCCAGCCATGTTGGCGGCGTGGGGAATGGGCGCATGCGGCCAGGGTCCACGCGGTGGTTCCGTGGCGTCGTGCCCGGCCTCGCCGTGCACGTGATACATCCGCTCGGCACGGTCGTAATACGGCGCCAGCGTGTCGTAGTCGATCGGCCAGGCCGGCGACACGCCGTCGGCATGCTGGACCTCGCCGAAGTCCTCGCGGCGCAGCCGGTACAGCACGCTGCCCCAGAACTTCGTGTTGCCGCCGACGTTGTAGTGCGTGTACGGCTGGAACAGCTCGCCCTTGTCGTCGAGCCACCGGTCGGTGGTGCGGTAGCGGAGGTGCTTCCAGACCGCCTCGGGATCCCAGTTCTCGGGTTCGGACGCGACGAAGTCGCCCCGTTCGACGATGAGGATGCGCGCGCCGGTGTCGGCCAGCGCGCACGCCAGCGTGCCGCCCCCTGCGCCGCTGCCGATGATGATGATGTCGTAGCTGTCGAACCTGGGGGAACGCGCCTTACCCGATGCTGGCATAGACCCGTTCCATCAGCCGTTGATCCTCGATGGCGCGCTCCAGGCTCATCTCGGGTGTGCGGCCGGTGCGGATGGCGGCGGCGAAGTCGCGGTACATCGCCTTGTAGCCCCGGATGTCGCGCAGCAGGCCCGGCACCTCGAACGTGCGGTGCCGGCCGTGCACGAAGACGAAGAGGCCGTTCGACTCGAACGCGATGGACCCGGCCCGTCCCATGATCTTCGACATCCGGAGACCCTTGAAGAGCGACGGAATCTCGCGCGAATAGTAGATGGTGCCCACGGCGTCGTTGTCGTAGCGGAAGGCCACCATCATGCTCTTCGCGCGACGGTCGGGGCCCGTGCGCGAGACCGACGGCCGGAACCCGCGGATGTCCGTGATGGCCGGGCCCAGGCTGCCGGCAATGTGCAGCCAGTGGATGCCTTCCTCGAAGAAGGCGTCGCCGCCTGCCATCGATTCGTCGTTGCGCCAGTCGTCGGCGGCCTTGAGCCGGTGGGCGACGGTGGTCATCTGCAGGAACACCATCTCGCCAATCACGTCGTCAGCCAGCAGGCGGCGGAGCGTGACGGCCAGCGGCTTGTAGTGGTCGTTCTCGCCCACGACGATCACCCGCCCGGTGCGCGCCTGGGCTGCCCGCACCGTCTCGAAATCGGTCATCGTCGGGAAGGCCGGCTTCTCGACCAGCACGTGCTTGCCCGCGTCGAGGGCACGCAGGGTCAGGTCGAGGTGGTAGCTCGGAGGCACCGCCACCACCACGGCATCGACCGTAGGATCGGCAATGGCGGCGTCATAGCTCGGGTAGGCGCGGTCTCCGCCGAACCTGCGCATGTATTCGGTCGCCCTGGCCAGGTCGCGGCTGGCGTAGCTCGGCACGATGAGCGGGCGGAGCGCGCGCAGGTGGCTGCTGTGGACGCGGGTGATGAATCCGCAGCCGAGGAACGCCAGACGGAGGGGTGTGGGGCTGACCGGCATGGAGCGTGGAACACTCCATTGAACCACATCAGCGGTCGTGGCGTGCCCCTTCATCCGGGCCTCGCTGGTCGCCCGAACGTGCACGCCACGATCGATCCCCGCAGCCTGCCCCCGGGCTCACCGGGCCAGTTGACACCCGGACAGTCACGGCACAAGATTCCTGCGGCTGTGCTCCGCGCGGTGCGGCACCAGCCTGGGTGACCCGATCGCATGAGTCCGTCCGACCTGTCCTTCACGCTTCGCAACGACCGCAGCGAGATCGCGCGGATGTTCTCGCTGCTCGAAGGCTTCTGCGAGGCGAACGGCATCCGCGAAGACGACATGTTCAACGTCCGGCTCGTACTGGACGAGGCGGTCATCAACATCCTCGTGCACGGCTACGAGGACACCGCCGAGCACCTGATCAACGTCTCCCTCGCGCTCGACGGCGGCCTCCTTCGCATCCATATCGACGACGACGGCGTTGCCTACAACCCACTCGACGCGCCGCTGCCCAGGTTCGACCTGCCCATCGAGGAGCGCCGCATCGGCGGCCTCGGCGTCCACATCATGAAGTCCATCGCACGCGACGTGCGCTACCGCCGCGACGAGGGCAGGAACCACCTGGACATCGAACTCGCGATCGGCGCCGACAACGGCTCGACGGTCTGATGACGCCGCCGGACCACGCGCCGGCACCACTCTTCGGAGGTTCGTGTGCTGAAGCATCTGGCCCTGCTGGGCCTCGTCACCGTATCGCTCACGATCCCGGCCACGGTACGTGCGCAGGGTGCGCCGCCGCCCGCGCCCGCCGCGCAGCCGTCCGCGCCGAACGACTACGCGAAGGACGCGAACTGGCTGTGCCGGCCCGGAGGGCACGACGCCTGCGACATCAACCTGGATGCCACGGTGGTCAAGGCAGACGGCACCGTGACGAAGGAGCCGTTCCGGCCGGCCGCGAATCCGGCCATCGACTGCTTCTACGTCTATCCCACCATCTCGACCGACCCGGGGAACTACAGCGACATGACGCCAGACCCGGCCGAACTCAATGTGATCGCGCAGCAGTTCGCGCGGTTCCGCCAGTCGTGCCGGGTCTTCGCGCCGTTGTACCGGCAGGTGACGCTGGCCGGTCTCCGGCGCGTGATGGCGGGCGGCCTCGGCGCCCTGTCGTCGGGGCCGCAGTACGACGATGTGCGTGATGCGTGGCGGCATTACCTGCAGCACGACAACAACGGGCGCGGGGTCGTGCTGATTGGCCACTCGCAGGGGTCGTTCCTGCTCCAGGCGCTGATCGCGAAGGAGATCGACGGCAAGCCCGAGCAGCGACGCCTGGTGTCGGCCATCCTGATGGGGACCACCGTGGAGGTGCCGCAGGGCAGGGATGTGGGCGGCACGTTCAGAACCATCCCGCTGTGTCATGGGGCCACGGACACGGGATGCCTCATCACCTTCTCCACCTATCGCTCCACTGTGCCACCGCCTGCGAACGCGCTGTTCGGACATGTGACCACGCCGGGCATGGCAGCGGCCTGCACGAACCCGGCGGCGCTCGGCGGGGGCCGTGCCGACCTGCACGCGTACCTGGACGCGAAGGGGCGGACCATCACCAGCACCACGGCGCCGAAGCCGTGGGTGTCCTCGGGGCCGACGGTCGATACGCCCTGGGTGAGCGTGCCTGGGCTTCTCACCGCCGAGTGCAGGACGAACGAGCACGCCACCTACCTCGACGTGACGGTGAACGGCAATCCTGCGGACCCCCGCGTGGACGACATCGTGGGCGACCTGGGCGCGGGTCAGCAGGTGCTGGCCAACTGGGGCCTGCACCTGGTGGACGTGAACCTGGCGATGGGGAACCTCGTGGAGATCGTCGCGCAGCAGGGCAGGGCCTTCATCGCGAAGAAGTAGGCGGCCGGCGTACCATCGACGGATGGAGTACGGACGTTCGCTGAGGGGTGAGTGGCTCCTCGACCCCGCCATCACGTACCTGAACCACCCGACGGTCGGTGCCACACCCCGTGCGGTCCTCGAGGCGCAGCGCGCCATCCAGGACGGGACGGAGCGTCAGCCCAGCCGCTTTCAGCTCCGGGAACTCACCTCGATTGTCGTGGGGGCGTGGCGTCCGTCACGCCCGCGCCTGCGTGAGGCGGCCGATGCGGTCGCCGCGTTCGTCGGCGCGCGTGGCGACGACCTGGTGTTCGTCGACAACGCGACGACCGGCGCGAACGCGGTACTGCGGTCGTTTCCGCTCGAGGCTGGTGACGAGATCCTGGTGAGCAATCTCGGCTACGGCGGGGTCACGCTGGCTGCGGCCTACGCGGCGCGCGAGAAGCAGGCGGTTCTCAGGACGGTCTCGATTCAGCCGCCGTTCACGCCGGACGGGATCGTGGACGCCTTTGTCCGCGCGGCGGGGCCGCGGACCCGGCTGGCCATCGTGGACCACATCGCGGCGGAGGCGGCCATCGTCCTGCCGCTGGCCCGAATCGCCAGTGCGCTGCGCGCCCGCGGCGTTGCGGTACTGGCCGACGGGGCGCATGCGCCCGGGTCCATCCGCCTCGACGTGCCCGCGCTCGGGTGCGACTGGTATGTCGCGAACCTGCACAAGTGGGCGTTCGTGCCGCGCAGCAGCGGGTTCCTGTGGGCCTCGCCCGAACGCCAGGCCATGACCCACCCGGCCGTCATTTCGTGGGGGCTCGACCAGGGGTTCACGACCGAGTTCGACATGGTCGGGACGCGCGACGCGTCACCGCACCTGGCCGCGCCAGCGGCCTTCGCGTTCATCGACCGGCTCGGTGGCCTCGATGCCGTGCTCGCCTACACGCACGACCTCGCCTGGCACGGCGCACGGATGCTGGCCGACACCTGGCGGACGCACATCGACGCCCCTCGCGACATGGCCGGTGCGATGGTCACCGTGGCGCTGCCCGAGCGGCTCGGCTCCACGCCCGACGCTGCGGCGAGGGTGAGGGATGTGCTGCTGTTCGAGCATGGGATCGAGGTGGCCGTGCATGCAGCTCGGGGCGGCCTGCAGGCACGCGTGTCCGCGCAGGTCTACAACGACCGGGAGGACTACCGCCACCTGGCGTCCGCGGTCGCGGGGCTGGCCTCGCCGTGATCGGACCTGGCGCCGGATCCTGCTAGGATCCTGCGTCATGCCGACCCGCCTGCTCGCCCTGCTGCTCTCCGTACTTGCCCCGTCGACGGTGCTGGCCCAGAACGTCACCGAGTGGAGTTCGGAGACCCGCACGTCACTGGCGTTCAGGGTGAATGCGGAGGCGCTGCAGAAGCGGCTGCCCGCGGGATGGGTGTCGGCGCCGTCGACCAGTCCGGCGACGCCCGGCGCGAACCTGAATGTCACCATGATGGAGCGGGTCGTCGTGCTCGATCCGCAGGGGAAGCCGCTGCGGACCGGCACCTCGCGCTACATGGTGTTCGGCGTGCCGGCGCGCAACACCCAGACCGGGCAGACGAACACGATCATCATCAGCGGGATCTCGCCCGAGGGGGCCGGTGCGTATGGCGTCTACCTGCAGGCGACGACTGCCGCCCTGGAACGGACCGTCACGGGTGAGGCCGAGGGGCATGCCCGCGTACAGGAAACATGGTCGTTCGCGGCGGCGTCGGGAGAGCGGGTCGACCTGCGGCTGACCTACAGGCGCGGTCCCGTGACGAAGGCGCACGTGGACAGCGTGGTGCGGTCCGGCGCCAGGCCCGAGTTCCAGCGGACCTACCGCATCGATCAGGCGAGCGATGCAGTGCGCAGCGCCTCGACGCCCGACCGGGTGGAGCAGTTGTCGTTCAAGGCATCGGGTCCGGCGCTGGCGTCGATCTTCGACGGTACGGAGACCCTGCTGGGTGTGACCACCATCCCGTTCTACGTCCGCGAGATTTCGATCCCGTAGCAATCGGCCGTACGCCCTCGTGTCTTTAGGCCGTCAAGGTGTCGGTAGGCCGACACCCTTGCGGTACCCGAGCCCGAGCATACCTGCAGATTTTCTGCGCAATTCCGGGAATCACCCCCTGCGGGTACCACGGCAGAGTCAATGCTTACCTCATGTGGCATGTGCCCCGCCGCTGATGAGCCGACGCTGCTCTCCCCGACGTGCCTGCCGTTCCAGCCCGACCTGCCGGTCGATCCGATCGAGCAGCTCGGTTCGACGCTGGCGGCCATCTCCACCGACGTCGCGCGTCGCGAGGAGGTGCTCAACCAGCTCGTCAGGCAGATCGCGGTGGAGCGCAACCAGCTCCTCGACGCCGTCCTCAACCGGATGTTCGACGGGTTCTCCGGCTTCATCCCCTTCGACCGCATCATCTGCTCCTTCCTGGCCGACCACGGATCGGCGACCGTGGCCTACTGGATGCGGTCGCGTGGGGGGGCCGCCCCGGTGCCGGTGGGCTACACCTCACCGGTGGCCGACAGCGGGCTGTACGAGTTGCTCCATCACGATCAGCCGCTCATCATCGATTACATGCCGGCCGTCGCCAGCGAGCAGCGGGGCGACCTGCTGAAGCGGCTCGTGGCCGACGGCACCAGGTCCAGCCTGACCTGCCCGCTGGTGGCTGACGGCGCGCCGCTGGGCTTCCTGCTGTTCACCAGCAACCAGGAACGTGCCTATCACCCGGAGCATGTGGCCGGGTTCCAGCGACTGGCGCACCAGGTGTCGATCGTGGTCCAGAAGACCCGCAGCTACGGGCAGGGACTGACACAGGGACGTCGGCTGCTGGCCGAGAAGCGCCGGCTGCAGCAGGCGGCCACGACCGACCCGCTGACGGGGGTCCTGAACCGGCGAGGCCTGGACCAGGCGCTCGCCCGCGCCTGGCGCCGGCACAAGAACGGGCACGGCACGTTCGGCCTCATCATGTGCGACGTCGACCGGTTCAAGGATGTGAACGACCGACACGGGCATGCGGTGGGCGACCGGGTGCTCGCCGAGGCCGCCCGGCGCATGATGCACGGGCTTCGCACGCAGGACGTATTCGGGCGCTACGGCGGCGAGGAGTTCCTGGCCGTCGTCGAGACGGCCGACGAGGCCCGCTTGATGGAAGTGGCCGAGCGGCTGCGCGTGCTGGTTGCCGGCCGCCCCGTTGATGGCATACAGGTGACCGCCAGCTTCGGCGTGGCGGCGGCTGCCCGGTTCTCCACCCTGCACGGGCTGTGCGTCTCGGTCGACCGGGCGCTCTACGCCGCCAAGCAGCAGGGACGCGACCGCTGCGTGCTGGCCGACCCCGAGTGAACGCCCGTTCACGCCGATGATGGCGCCCCGACGATGCCGGGCGCTGCCCCCGTAGTCGCCCCCTCACCGCCGCCGTTCGTCCGCTGATTCCCGCCATTCGCCGGGCTGTCACCCCGTCGGGCTGCCAGTTGGCGTACCCTGCTCGTGTCGATTCGCGCGTCCGCCAAACGACCATGTCAGGGAACGGCCAGGGGCGACTGCACGTCGAAGACAGGGTCAGCCCCGGCCATCGCTTGTGGCCCACCGGCCTCGTGGCCCGTCGGCCCCCCTAGAGTCCTGATGCCTACCCTCAAAGACGAACTTGCCGCGCTCAAGATCGAGCGTCCGCCCGAACGGCAGCCGAAGCCCTGGATCAAGTGGGTCGTGCTGCTCATCGTGTTGGTCATTGCTGGCGTTGCGGCGCTCCAGTACGCCAGCCGGCCCCGGCCGGTCGAGGTGGAAACCGCCGCGGTCGCGCAGCGTGCGGCCGGTGTGCAGGCATCGGTGCTCAACGCCTCGGGCTACGTCACTGCCCGTCGTCGTGCCACGGTCTCCTCGAAGATCACCGGAAAGGTGATGGAGGTGAACGTCGAGGAAGGCATGGCGATCCGGGAAGGGCAGGTGCTGGCCAGGCTGGACGACTCCCAGTTCAAGGCGGCCCTGGCGCTGGCCGAGGCGCAGGCCGAGTCGGCCCGCCGCAGCGTCCGCGAGAGCGAGGTTCGGCTGGCTGAAGCGCGCCTGGTGCTCGGACGGGCCGAACAGCTGGCGGCCGAGCGGCTGAACACGGCTGCGGACCTCGATGCGGCGCGCGCATCGGTCGACTCGCTGGTCGCGCGGATCGATGCCGCTCGCGAGCAGGTCCGCGTGGCCGAACGGCAGATCGACGTCGAGCGGGCGAACCTGGAGAACACCGTGGTGCGCGCCCCCTTTGCCGGCGTGGCCGTGTCGAAGGACGCACAGCCGGGTGAGATGGTGTCACCGGTCTCGGCTGGCGGCGGGTTCACGCGCACCGGCATCTGCACGCTGGTGGACATGCGCTCGCTCGAGGTGGAGGTGGACGTCAACGAAACCTACATCAACCGGGTCGAGGACCGACAGCCGGTGTCCGTGGTGCTCAACGCCTATCCCGAGTGGCAGATTCCCGCGCACGTCATCACCACCGTGCCGAAGGCCGACCGGCAGAAGGCCACGGTCCTCGTACGCATCGGCTTCGCCGAGCTCGATCCGCGGATCCTGCCGGACATGGGCGTGAAGGTGACGTTCATGAAGCAGGCCGCACCGCAGGCTGCGGGCGACGACCGGCCGATGATGCTCGTGCCGAAGGCGGCCGTGAAGGCCGAGAACAACCAGACCTACGCCTACGTGGTGAATGGCGGCGTGGTCGACCGGCGCGCCATCCGCACCGGCGGCACCGACGGCGACCGGGTCGAGGTCATCGCCGGGCTCACCTCGGGTGAGCGTGTCATTGTCTCGCCCCCCGCCGGCCTCGCCTCTGGTGCCAGCGTCGTGACGAAGTAGGAGAGCAGCCGTGACCGACACACCGCTGGTGCGCATCCGCGACGTCCACAAGTTCTACTCGCGTGGCAGCGAGCGGGTCGACGTCCTGAAGGGCGTCAGCCTGGACATCCCGCAGGGCGACTTCCTCGCCCTCATGGGACCGTCCGGCTCGGGCAAGACGACGCTGCTCAACATGCTGGGTGGCATCGACTCGCCGACCCAGGGCCTGATCGAGGTGGCCGGCATCTCCATCGGCAACCTCTCGGGCAGCGCCCTCTCGCGGTGGCGCGCCACGCACGTCGGCTTCGTCTTCCAGCTCTATAACCTGCTGCCGGCACTCACGGCGGAACGCAACGTGGAACTTCCGCTCCTGCTGACGAAGCTCTCGCGGAAGGAGCGGCGGGCGCGCGCGAACCTGGCGCTGAAGGTGGTGGGCCTCGCGGAGCGGGCCAACCACTACCCGCGGCAGCTCTCGGGCGGACAGGAACAGCGCGTAGGCATTGCCCGGGCCATCGTCACCGACCCGACGCTGCTGCTGTGCGACGAGCCGACCGGCGACCTCGATCGGAAGTCGGGCGACGAGATTCTCGAGCTGCTGCAGACCCTGAACGTCGACTACGGCAAGACCATCGTCATGGTGACGCACGATCCGCGCGCGGCCGACCGGGCGCGCCGGACACTGCACCTCGACAAGGGCGTCCTCGTGGAGAACGTGGTCGCATGAAGTTCCTGCCGCTCGTCTGGAAGAACATCTGGCGGCGGAAGTTCCGCACCACCTTCACGCTGCTGTCCATCTTCATCGCGTTCCTGCTCTTCGGGATTCTGATGACGATCCGCAACTCGTTCGCGCTGGGGGTGGACATTGCGGGGCTCGACCGGCTGGTGCTCATCAACAAGGTGAGCCTCATCATGCCGCTGCCCCTGTCCTACCAGGCGCGGCTGCAGGCGGTGCCGGGCGTGGCGATGGTGACGCACAACACCTGGTTCAACGGCATCTACCAGGACCCGGCGAACTTCTTCGCCAACATCGCGGTCGACCCCGAGCCGTTCATGCAGATCTACCCGGAGTACCGGGTGCCGCCCGACCAGATGAAGGCGTGGCTGGAGGATCGGCAGGGGGCTGTCGTGGGCCGCGATCTCGCGAACAGGTTCGGCTGGAAGGTGGGCGACCGCGTGCCGCTCCAGGGCACGATCTTCCGGCCCAAGGTGGGCGACGTCTGGGAGTTCAACGTCAGCGGCATCTACGACGCGGCAGACGGGGTGGACCGGACGCAGTTCTTCTTCCGGTACGACTACCTCGAGGAGAACCGCACGTTCGGCAAGGGGGACGTGGGCTGGTACCTCGTGAAGATCGACGATGGGTCGCGCGCGGTCGAGATGAGCCGGTCGTTCGACGCGATGTTCGAGAACTCGTCGGCCGAGACGAAGACCACGACGGAGAAGGGGTTCGTGGAGAGCTTCGCGAAGCAGATCGGCGACATCGGGTCGATCATGATTGCGGTGTCCTCGGTGGTGCTCGTGATGTTCGGGCTGGTGGCGGCGAGCACCATGGCGCAGTCGGTGCGCGAGCGCACCTCCGAACTGGCGGTCCTCAAGACGCTCGGCTTCACCGGGCCGGCGATCCTCGCGCTCGTCCTGGCCGAGTCGCTGTTCATTGCCTGCCTGGGCGGAGGGCTCGGGCTGGGGCTGGCGTGGGTCATCGCGCAGCAGGGCGACCCCACCGGCGGCCTGCTCGCCGTGTTCACGCTGCCGCAGCGCGACGTCTGGCTGGGCGTGGCGCTGATGGCCTCGATGGGGCTGCTCGCGGGCATGATGCCGGCGGTGGCGGCGATGCGGCTCAGGATCGTCGATGCGCTGAGGAGGAACTGACGTGTACTGGCTCAGGCAGACGCTGGTCATCATGTCGCTGAACCTCCGCACGATTCCGCAGCGGCTGAACTCGTCGTTCGTGGCCATCGTGGGCATTGCGGGCGTGGTGGTGGTGTTCGTGTCGGTGCTGTCGATCGCGAACGGGTTCTCGTCGGCGATGCAGGGCTCCGGCTCGCGCGGGCGCGCGCTCGTGATGCGCAGCGGGGCGGACAGCGAGCTGACGAGCGGCCTGTCGGGTGCCGAGGTGGACATCGTGCGGCAGGCGCCGGGCCTGGCCCTGGACGGCCAGGTGGCGCTCACGTCGGCTGAGCTCTACGTGATCATCGACCTGCCGAAGAAGTCCGCGCCCGATGCCTCCGCGAACGTGCCGATGCGCGGCATCGAGCCGATGGGCATGGCGATCCGTCCCGAGGTGTCGATTGTCGAGGGCCGCATGTTCCGCTTCGGCACCAACGAGGTGATTGCCGGGCGCGGTGCGAACGGCCAGTTCGTGAACCTGAACGTGGGCGATACCGTGGTATCCGGCCAGAACCGCTGGGAGGTGGTGGGGCTGTTCGAGGCCGACGGCGGTGTCAGCGAGACCGAGATCTGGTGCGATGCCCGCACGCTGCAGGGCGCCTACCGGCGCGGCAACAGCTACCAGTCGCTGCTGGCCAGCCTCGAGTCGCCCGACACGTTCGATACGTTCCGTGACTGGCTCACGTCCAACCCCCAGCTGAACGTGTCGATCCGGCGCGAGAACGAGTACTACGCCGGGCAGTCGCAGACGCTCACCCGGCTGATCCAGACCGTGGGCTTCGCGATTGCCGGCCTGATGGGCATTGGCGCCGTGTTCGGTGCCATCCTCACCATGTACACGGCGGTGGCCACGAGGGCCCGCGAGATCGCCACGCTGCGCGCACTCGGGTTCGACACCAGCTCGGTGGTGGTGTCCGTGCTCGCCGAGTCCATGGTGCTCGGCGCGATCGGCGGCGCCATCGGCGGTGGCGCCGCGTACGCGGGGTTCAACGGCTACCAGGCCTCGACAATCAACTTCCAGACGTTCAGCCAGGTGGCGTTCGCATTCCGGGTCACGCCTGACCTGCTGGTGATCGGGCTGACCTATGCGCTGCTGATGGGGCTGGTCGGCGGCCTGCTGCCGGCACTGCGCGCGGCGAGCCTGCCGATTCCGTCCGCGCTCCGCGAGCTGTAGGCCTCAGCGCGGGCGCGCGCGGCTACCCTTCACGCTGCGTGCGAGGCGCAGCAGGTTCGGATTCACCTGCAGGCCGGCGGCGTCGGTCACGTCCAGGTTCACGGCGAAGGCGAGCTTCGCCTGCACCACGCCCAGCGCCATCGCGGTATCCACGGCAGCGTCGAGGTTCTGCTCGGCGATCGTGAGGACCGCCTGCCCCTTCGTTGCGGCGATCGCCGTGCGCAGTTGCCCATGCGCGTCCGCGCTGAGGAACAGGACATGGCTCGGCTCGACGACTTCAACCCGATCGTAGGTCTGCACGGCGATGGGGTGCCCGCGCACCACCCGGCCCGCGAGGCCCGACACGAACTCGCCCGGCGTCCGCGGTGCGATCACCGCGATGCGCAGGGGAGCTGACGGCAACGGGAAGCTCGCCGTCGGCCATTCCACGAAGTTCAGCACGTTGAAGACGAATGCGGCCTTCACCACGTCGGCCGACTGTGCAGCCACACGCCCACCGTCGGGTCCCCAGGCGAGGACCGCGAGTGCGGCAAGCAGTGACAGCAGGTGGCGGATCATCGGGTCACGTTGCCCACCTGATGGTGGGCGCTCGGCCTAGAAGCTCCATGCGAACTGCAGGCGGGCCGTGCGCCCGTACTGGCGCACGGTGTCCTGCAGGAAGTCCTCGCCCACGGGATCCGAGAACCGGGCATCCGCGGCGTTGTTGATCGTGAGCGTCAGCCGGCCTCTCGACCCGACGGGCCCGGTGGCCGTGACGTTTGGACGCACGTACGGGTCCACCGTGGCACCCGCCAGGCTCATGCGGCTGCTCAGGGTCTGCGTGTCGAGTGATACGAACCACCCCCTGGCGATCGGCATCGAGAGCAGCCCCTGCACGATGTGACGGGGCGAGTTGGGGGGCGTCGAACCGGCGACGTCGTCCACCTCGGCCCTCGCGTACGTGTAGCTCAGTCGCCCGCGCAGGCCGCCCGGCCAGCGCGCTTCGGCCTCGAACTCCGCACCCACGGCGCGGGCACCCGCCACGTTCGCGTAATAGACGAGGTCCTCGTCAGCCGGCCGGCTGACCATGGTGATGAGGTCGGTGACATGGTTGCGGAACACGTTGGCCGAGAGGCGGAGGCGTCGCCCGGCATAGTGTTCGACGATACCCTCGACCGTGCTGATCTGCTCGGGCCTGAGGTCGGGACGTCCTTCCCAGAGCCCGGGGATCTGGTAGTAGTTCTCGTAGGCGCTCGGGGCCCGGAACGCGCCGCCGTAGATGCCCTTCACCGTGGTCCGCGGCGTCGGCTGGAGGATGACCGCGAGGCGGGGCTTCAGGGGGTCGTCGAAGTTGCTGTAGTGATCGAGCCGCAGTCCGCCGTTGACGAGCACCTTCGGAGACAGCCGCCACTGATCCTGGAGGTACACGGCGGTGACGCGCGAGGCACGCTCGTCGTACCAGAGCGGCTCGTAGGGGTCCTTGATGAAGCTGAACTGGTCCTGTTGCGGGTTGCTGCGATGCTCGACTCCGCCGGTGAACTGGTGCCGGTCCACGCTCCGCGAGAGCTGTGCTTCCCCGTACCACATTTGCCCGATGGCCCGGTCGACGTACGTCGCCTCGAGTCCCGGTTCCGCGCCCTCGTACGTGTAGAGCCCGCGATAGAGGTAGTAGTCGTAGCCTCCACGGAAGACGCCCGTCCACCCACGACCGACGGGGCGCTGCCATGACAGTCCCACCGCCCGATGTTCGTCGGTGTTGGAGCCCGGGCGGTTGAAGAGCGAGCCGTACGCCGCGTTCGGGATGCCGCGCGTCCTCGTGTTGAACAGGCCCGTCACCGCGAGCGTCCCGGCCTCGAAGCGGATCAGGAGGTTCCTGCGCCGCATGTAGTCCAGGCCTTCGGCGATGCCATCGTTGGTGTCCGGGGTGTCGTACTCCGGCGTGTACATGCCGGCCTCGCCGTCGCGGTCCGCCAGCCCCGCTCGGACCGAGAGGCCGGCGCCGTTGGCGAAGGCATGGCGGACATGCGCGCGCGTATCGAGATGCCCCAGTGACCCGGACGTTGCCGTGATGGAGCCGCGACCCCCTTGATTCGCCGGCTTCATCACGAGGTTCACCACGCCGAAGAACGCGCTGCTGCCATAGAGCGATGAGCTCGGCCCCCGGACGATCTCGATCCGCTCGACGGCGTCCAGATCCACGGTGAAGTCTTCATCGAACAGGGCCCCATCGTAGATGTTGTCGTTCAGTCGGAGACCATCCGTCATGACCAGGAGACGCGTGCTGTAGTCGCCGGGCGGCTGGAATCCGCGGGCGCCTGGATAGGAGTAGTTCCGGTCGTTCGTGACGTAGAACCCGCGCACCGAGCGCAGCACCTCGCCAAGCGTGCGCCATCCGAAACGCTCGATCTCCTCGGCCGTGACGATGGTGACGGCGGCGGGGGCCTCCGTGATCTTCTGCAGCGACTTCGATGCGCCGAAGACCGACTCCACCTCCACCCCGAGCAGTTCCTCGAGCGAGAGCGTGCTGGGATCGGGTGCACCCTGCCCTGGCGCAGCCGAACCCGCTGTCTGGGCGATGGCCGGTGGAGCGCCCAGCAGGACACCTGCGAGCAGCCAGCGACCGACGAGGATGACAGCGGGAACGTGCGGTGATGGGCAGGAACGAGATCTGTACATGGCGGGGCTCTGTCCACTTCCATCGGCAGCCCCGGAGGCCCGCTTTACCGCGCGAGGGCGTACCTCATGTGTAGGAAAAATCCGACCGATAACGCGACTAACGGTGCTTCTCCCGCGAAACTGCACACCACGTCATACGGGCTCCCCCCACGGGGCACCCGGGTTCCCACCAGGCGCCCCTCCGCATGCCCCGGAGGTGGTACGGCCGCTCAAGGCGGCCCCGACGCGTCCGATAGCCCAACCGAGGGTGTCACCCGTGTACTCCGTGATCCGATCGACCTTCGTTTCCATGTCGCCCGCCATCGGGGCGGTCCGATGCGCGCACGGCCCCCGTGGACGAGCCCTGGCAACTGCCCTGATGGTGCTGCTCGCCGGTGGGCTCGCGCCAGTCGAGGCGCAGACGGAGGCAGGCGGGACACCGCCACTCGAGCAGATGAGCATCGAGGACCTGATGAACGTCGATGTCACGTCGGTGGCGCGACGCGCGCAGCGCCTCCAGGATGCGGCGGCCGCGGTGTATGTGCTCACCAGCGAGGACATCCGCCGGTCTGGCGCCACGAGCATTCCAGAGGCCCTCCGGCTCGTGCCGGGCGTTCACGTGGGGCGCATCGACTCGAACAAGTGGTCGGTGTCGGTCCGCGGGTTCACGGGTCGCTACGCCAACAAGCTCCTTGTCCTGGTGGACGGGCGCAGCGTGTACACGCCGCTCTTCTCCGGTGTGTTCTGGGACACCGTGCGCGTGCCGCTCGACACCATCGAGCGCATCGAGGTAGTGCGGGGGCCCGGGGCCACGCTCTGGGGGGCGAACGCGGTGAACGGCGTCATCAACATCATCACCCGTGCGGCATCGGCCGTCACGGGCGTGCACGCGATGGTGGCGACCGGCAGCGAGGACTTCGGGCTGTTCTCGGTGACCGCGGGGCGCCAGGTGGGGGCCAGGACCGCCGTGCGCGCTGACGCGTCCGCGTCGCTGGTGGACGGCTCGGTGCTCGCAACGCAGGACGAGGCCTCGGAAGACAGGTGGCGCAACGTCCGCCTCGGGATCCGGATGGACTCCAGGCTGACCGACCGCGACGACCTGAGTGTGCAGGCCGCCTACACGAGCAGCCGTATTGACGAAGCCTGGCAGTTCCCGGCCCTGCTGCCGCCGTTCACCACCACCTACTACGACCGCAGCCGCCACAAGGCTGCCTTCGCGAGCGTGGACTGGACGCGACGCGACCGCTCCGGTGAGACGAACGTGCGCGGGATCGGCGAGTACACCAACCTGTTCGAGGTGTTTGCCGGCGAGCGGCGGACGAACCTGCAGGTGGAGGCGCAGCGCACGCAGCACATCGCCGCCCACACCCTGATCGTCGGCGGCTCGCACCGGCAGTCATCCGACGATCTGGCCGGATCGGACTGGGTGCAGTTCTCCCCGCAGTCCCGCCTGCTCACGTGGCAGAGCGCCTTCATCCAGGACGACGTGGCGCTGGCCGCCGACCGCCTGCACGTCACGGGCGGGATGAAGATGGAGCACAACTCCTACACGGGCTGGGAGCGGCAGCCGAACCTGCGGGCCATCGTCTCGCTGACACCCAAGCAGTCGGTCTGGGGAGCCATCTCACGGGCCGTGCGCCTTCCCAGCCGTGGCGAAGCTGACGGCAATATCTGGGTCGGTACAACCGTCGTCCCCGGCATGCCCCTGCCCGCAGCGATCACGCTGGAGGGGCTCGGCAGGAACGCAAATGCGGAAGTGATGAAGGCCGCCGAGGGCGGCTATCGATACCAGGTGGGGGCGGTGGCGTCGTTCGACGTGAGCCTCTTCGACCAGCACTACACGCGTCTGCGGAACGTCACCCAGCCCCAGGACTTCTTCCTCGATCTCCTGCGGCATCCGGTGGCGTCGGCCCCTGGGGGCGACGTGATGATCCCGCACCTCGACGCCATCGTGCCCCTCAGCTTCGATGCGAAGGGCCGCCGCTACGGGGCCGAGATCGCCGCCGAGTGGCGCCCGCAGCCACGCGTGCGCGTGGCGGGGGCAGCCACCTTCCTCGGCGGCTACAACGGTGGGGCCGAGTCGGACGGCGGCGTGGCCGCCATGACAGACGATCCCCCGAGTCGCATGGGACTGATGCGCGTGGCCCTCAACCTCCCTGCGCACCTGGAGGTGGACACTGCCGTTCGCGCGGTGTCGGCCCTGACCCGCCTCAGCGTGCCCGGCTACGTCACCGCCGACCTGCGCGTCGGGTTCCGCCTCTCGAACGTGAATCTGGCGGTGGTGGGGCGCAACCTGGCGGCCGGTGAGCACCGGGAATTCGTACCCGAGTTCTACTCGTTCGGCCGGTCGGCCGCGGAACGCTCGCTCCTCGTGCAGGCCACTTTCAGCCGCTGACCGGAGTCATGGTGCGGTTCCGACACGCGGCACTCGCGGCCCTCGTGCTGGTCCTGCTCGGGCCAGCCGGTTCCTGGGGGCAGGTTGACGAATACGGCGTCAAGGCGGCGTTCGTGCGCAACTTCGCCGCGTTCGTCGACTGGCCGTCCGGCCGGCTGGCCGGTTCGGATCCGCTCGTGCTCTGCGTCTACAACAACTCCCCCGTCATGCAGCGGCTCACCGGCATGACGATCGACCCGATCCGGGGCCACGGCGTGCAGGTGCGCGCCATGACGGCGCTGCCGGACCTGGCCGCCTGCCACCTGGTCTTCGTGCCGTCGGCCGAGAGCCGGCAGATCCCCGACATCCAGACGCGATTCAGGGGACACGGACTCCTGACGATTACCGAGGAGCCGGGAGGTGGCACCGGTGCGGTCATCAACATGTACCTGTCCAACGGAAAGATGACATTCGACGTCGACATGGCCGCCGCCGAGAGCCTCGGCGTGCACATCAGCTCGAAACTGCTCGGTCTCGCGCGCCGCGTGCAGGGCGGATCAGGCGGTCGCGGACCGTCCGGAAACTGAGAGGGCAGGGCGTGACTCGCTGGTCAAATCTGTCGGTTCGCACCAAGCTGTCGGTGGTCACGATGGCCGCGTGCGGCGCCGCCCTGGCGCTGGTCAGCACCGGCGTGGTGGTCAACGAACTCCTGAGCGCCCGCGGTCAGATGACCGCCCGGCTCCAGAGCGTGGCCGACGTCGTGGCGGCCAGCAGCACGGCAGCCGTGCAGTTCGCCGACCCGGCGGCGGCCGAGGAAGCGCTCACCGCGCTCCGTGGCGACGGCGCCATCCAGGCGGCCCGCATCGAACTGCCCGGCGGCAAGACACTGGCCTTCTACGGCGGCGCGTTCCAGGGAGGCGGCCGGGAGGTGTCGCCGGGCGTCCGCGAGGGCGTCAACGTGATGATCATCGCCCGCCCGATCATCCTGAACGGCACCCCGATCGGCACGCTTCACGTGCAGGGAAGCCTGAAGGACGTGCGGGAACGCCTCCGGCGCTACGCCATCATCCTGGCCGCCGTCGTCGCCGTGGCCGGCCTGGTGGCCTACGTGTTCGCCATGCGCCTGCAGCGGTCGATCTCGGGGCCGATCCTCCGGCTCTCCTATGTGGCCAGCTCGGTCACGGCGGAGCAGGACTACTCGCTGCGTGCCGTGAAGGAGCACGAGGACGAAATCGGGCAGCTCGTGGACCGCTTCAACCAGATGCTCCGCACCGTCGAGCAGCGCGACGCCGAGCTGAGCCAGGCCCGCAGCCGCCTCGAAGAACGGGTGGTGGAGCGCACCCGCTCGCTGGAACTCGAGATCGAGCAGCATCGCCGCACGGAGTCCCAGCTGCTGGTGGCCAAGGCGGCTGCCGAACAGGCCAGCGTGGCCAAGAGCGCCTTCGTGGCGAACATGAGCCACGAACTCCGGACCCCCCTGAACGCCATCATCGGCTACAGCGAGCTGCTCAAGGAAGACGCCGAGGACCAGGGCAACACCGACAGTGTGGCCGACCTGGACAAGATCCTCGCGGCTGGCCGTCACCTGCTGTCGCTGATCAATGCCGTGCTCGACCTGTCCAAGATCGAGGCCGGGCGCATGGACCTCGACCTGTCCTCGTTCGAGATCGAGGAGATCGCCACGTCGGTGCTCGAAACCTCCGAGCAGCTGGCGGTCGCGCGGGGCAACCGCCTCACCCTCGAGGTGCCCGGGCCGGTCGGCCGCGTGCGGCTCGACAGGACGAAGGTGCAGCAGGTGCTGCTCAACCTCGTGGGGAACGCCATCAAGTTCACCGAGCAGGGGCAGGTCACCGTCCGCATCGAGCCCATGCCGGACGACACCGTGCTGCTCGCGGTGAGCGACACCGGCATCGGCATGTCGCCGGAGCAGACCGAGCGCCTGTTCCAGGAGTTCAGCCAGGCCGACGTCTCCACCACGCGGCGCTATGGCGGCACCGGCCTTGGCCTGGCGATCAGCCGGCGCCTCTGCACGCTCATGTCCGGCTCCATCGAGGTGGACAGCACGCCGGGCAAGGGCACGACCTTCTCCGTCAGGCTGCCCCGTGAGCTCTCGGGGAGCCAGGCGGTCCCGGCAGATCGCAAGGCCTGGAGCGACACGCCAGCCGGCCCGGGCGTCGAGCCGGCCGGTTACACCGTGCTCATCGTCGACGACGACCCGAACGCCCGCGATCTCGTCCGTCGCCTCCTCGAACGCCTGGGCTGCCGCGTACTCTCGGCCGTCAGCGCCGACGATGGCTGGCGGCAGATCGAAGAGACCAGGCCGGACGCGGTGGTGCTCGACATCATCCTGCCCGGACGAAGCGGCTGGACGCTGCTCGAGGCCATGCGCGCGCACCCGACCTACGCCGCGATCCCGGTCATCGTCACGTCGATGCTGGACACCGACAGCCGCGGCGAGGAACTTGGAGTGGTGGCCCAGCTGACCAAGCCGCTGAGCCCCGAGCAGATGACCGAGGTGCTGACCGCCGCCCTGAGCGGCCGTGCCATTCCGCGGGACGGAAGGCTCGACGCCGTCGACCTACTGGAGCGGAGGACGGCATGAGCACGCCCGCTCAGGCGCATCCGCCGAGGCGCATCCTCCTCGTCGAGGACAACGCCGTGAATGCAGACATGCTCAGCCGCCGCCTCAAGCGCGCCGGCTTCACGGTGGACCTCGCCGAGGACGGGCTGCTGGCCATCGAGCGGGCCGGCAGCGGCCGTCCTGATCTGATCCTGATGGACGTGAGCCTCCCGCAGGTGGACGGGCTCGAGGCGACCAGGCGCCTGAAAGCCGATGCGTCGACGAAGGCGATCCCGATCATCGTCCTTACGGCGCACGCCATGATGTCCGATCGCCAGGCAGCCCTCGACGCGGGCTGTGAAGAGTTCGAGACCAAACCCGTGGAGTTCGCGCGCCTGATGGAGAAGATTGCGCGCCTCCTCGACACCGGAGCCAAGCCGTGACCCCTCCCGACCAGCCCATCCTCATCGTGGACGATGAGGCCGTGAACCGCGAACTGCTCGCGCGCCGACTCGCGCGTGCGGGCTACCAGACCGTGTCGGTCGACTCGGGCGCCGCGGCCCTGTCATACCTCGACACGCACCAGGTCGCGACCGTGCTGCTGGACGTGCAGATGCCGGGGCTCAGCGGGCTCGAGGTGCTGCAGTCGATCCGGCGGCGCTGGTCGGACGCACAGCTGCCGGTCCTGATGGTCACCGCGAAGGGTGAGGCCGACGACATCGTGCAGGCGCTGGAACTGGGGGCGAGCGACTACCTGACCAAGCCGATCGACTTCCGCGTGGCGATGGCGCGGCTGCGCACCCAACTCTCGCGCAAGGATGCCGAGGACCGGCTGCGGGCGAGCGAGGAGCGCTACGCGCTGGCGGCACAGGGGGCGAACGACGGCCTGTGGGACTGGGACCTGAAGACCGGCCGGCTGTACTTCTCCTCGCGATGGAAGGCGATTGTGGGCTGTACGGACGCCGAGGTGGGCGATGGTCCCGACGAGTGGTTCGGCCGCGTGCACCAGGAGGACCTGCCGCGGCTGCACCACGAGCTCGAGGAACACCTGGCCGGGCGGACGGCGCACTTCGAGAACGAGCACCGGATCCGGCACAAGACCGGGGCATTCCGGTGGGTGCTGACGCGAGGCCTCGCCATTCGTGACGAGCAGGGGCGTCCCATCCGGATGGCGGGGTCGCAGTCCGACGTCACCGACGGCAAGATCGTCGATGCGCTGACCGGCCTGCCGAACCGCGTGCTCCTGGTGGACCGGCTGGATCGCCTGCTGACCGCGCGGCGCAGCAAGAGCTCGCACCTCGCCGTGCTCTTCCTCGACCTGGACAGCTTCAAGACCATCAACGACGGCATGGGCCACCTGTTCGGCGACCAGCTGCTGCGGGCCGTGGCCGGGCGCCTGCGCCAGTGCCTGCGCAGCGGTGACACCGTCGTTCGCCACAGTGAGGACGCCGCACCGAAGGGGTTGCCGCCGGAGCACACGATCGGCCGTATCGGCGGCGACGAGTTCGTGGTGCTGCTGCACGAAGTGAGGAACGTCGTGGATGCGACGCACGTGGCCGAGCGGATTCACCGGGCGCTCTCGGCACCGTTCGACATCGGCGGCCGCAACGTCTTCACGAACGCCAGCATCGGCATCGCCCTCGACTCGCCGAACTACAAGCACGCGGACGAGATGCTCCGCGACGCCGACACGGCGATGTACCGGGCGAAGGCGTCGGGCAAGGGGCGATCCGAGGTGTTCGACGCGAACATGCGCGACCAGGTGATCGAGCGCATGCACCTCGACACGGCGCTGCGCCTGGCGGTGGAGCGGCACGAGTTCGTGCCGTTCTTCCAGCCGCTGGTGGACCTGCGCTCGGGCAAGCTGTACGGCTTCGAGGCGCTCCTGCGCTGGCACCGGCCTGAGCGCGGCATCGTGCCGCCGGGCGAGTTCGTGCACCTGCTGCTCGAGAACCGGCTGATCGTGCCGGCGGGGCGGACTTTCTTCGGGGACGTGTGCGCCCTGCTGAAGGACTGGCAGGCGAAGTACCCCTCGGCGGCGAACCTGCGGATCAACGTGAACTTCGCCAGCCCGCAGTTCAACGAGGTGGACCTGCTCGACCGGCTGCTCGAGATGCTCGACCATTCGGGGCTCACGCCGCAGCAGCTCGTGGTGGAGATCACCGAGTCGACCGCCATCGCCGACACGGACCATGCGATCGAGGTGCTGAACCGGATCCGGGACGCGGGGTTCCGCATCGTCCTGGATGACTTCGGCACGGGGTACTCGTCGCTGTCCTACCTGGAGATGCTGCCGATCACGGGCATCAAGCTGGACCGGTCGTTCATCGCGCGGGAGAGCCGGCACCCGGCGATCCTGCGCGCGCTGATCGTGCTGGCCACGGAGCTGGGCCTGTCGGTCACGGCCGAGGGGATCGAGACGCTCACGCAGTGCGACGAAGTGCGCCGGCTGGGGTGCGGTTACGGACAGGGGTATCTGTTCGGCAAGCCGATGCCGCCCGAGCAGACCGGCCAGCTCATCGCGGCCGACCCGGAGTGGGTGACTGACGCGAGCCTCGCGACGCACAGCTGAGCCTGCCTGCGCCGCCGTATCGCTGCGGAAATCCCGGCAGGCTCCGGAACACCGGTAGCAAGCCGGGACTTCTCGTGCGGCTCGCGTGTGTTTGCCAGCGATTCCCCGTGCCCCGCGTGGTGCGCAACTTGTAGCTGACCTCATCGGCGAAGGGAGCCGTCGGGAGGTCCATCATGAAATCCCTTGGGCTCGCTCTCATGGCAGCCCTGGCGATCGGCTGCAGTGCATCCCCCACATCGCCCACCATGGACGCCGGTTCGGCGGCGGTGCTGACCGAGCAGGACCACAAGCCGAATCCGACCGTCCAGACACACACCATTACGATGTACTTCATGGCCAACGGACTGGCAGTAGGCCGCCGGCCGGTCGGCATGCCGGTGGAGGTCTGGTCTGCGAGTGTGGCCGTGCAGACGCTGGTGGTGAACAACCGCGGGTCGGTCACGTTCACGCTTCCTGCCGCGGACACCTGGTTCACCTTCTCGGTGCCGAACTGGAACGGCGTCTGCGCCGAAACCGAGACGATCAACCTGCCGGGCGGCAGCCTGCCCGAGTGGAACCACACCCACAACCTGAAGACCGGCTGCTACTGAGGTCTGCGTGACCGGCCACTTCTTCGTGCACCGTCTCGATCCGATCCTGTGGACGATTGGCGGGGTGCACTTCTGGTGGTATGGGCTCAGCTACGCGCTCGGGTTCGTGGCCATCCTGCGGACGCTGCTGGCGTCGCGCAGCGGACTGGGGCTGACGCGCAGGCAGGCGTACGCGTTGGCCCTGAGCCTGTCGGTCGGTGTGCTCGCTGGCGGCCGCGCCGTGGAGGTGCTGTTCGACGAGTGGGCCTTCTACTCGGCCCACCCGGTGTTCGTGCCAGCGTTGTGGCTGGGCGGCATGGCGACCCACGGGTTGCTGGTTGGGGCGGCGGCCGGGACAGTTGGCTTCGCGCTGGTCACCCGAAAGCCGATCCTGGAACTGGCCGACGCGCTGGTGGTGCCCGGAGCGTTCCTCATGGGCATGGGGCGCATCGGCAACTTCATCGACGGCCAGATTGTCGGCCGGGTCACCGACGTCTGGTGGGGGGTGCAGTTTCCCGACGCCGCGGGCGTGCGTCACCCGGTCGTGCTGTATGACGGCCTGAAGAACCTGCTGCTGATCCCGTACCTGCTGCACGTCCGACGCACGAACGCGACGCCAGGCGCGGCAACGGCGCGCTTCGTGTTCTGGTATCCCACGCTGCGCATCTTCCTCGACCTCTTCCGCGACTATCCGACGCATCGCCTCGCGCTCGGCACCGGCCAGACGCTGAACATCGCGATGGCGCTGCTGGGCATCGTGCTGCTGTACCGGTCGCGGCAGCGGCGGCTCGGTCGCCTCGCACCCCGTGCGACGCCTGCGCGCGCCGCCGCAGACCGGCGGGAATCGTGGGGGCAGCGCCTCGCCTTTGCCGGCGTCCTGCTCTTCTCGCTCGCGATCCCGAGCAACTGGACGCAGGACGTGCCGGCTCGGTACGGTGCGCGCCACCCTGGCCTGACCCACTCGTGGCTGTATCCTGCCATCGACACCCGGGCGCCCGCGCCACCCCCCGCCGCGACGATCGAGCCGCCGGTCCGGTAAGCTTGAACCGCTCCGGTGACCCACTTGCGCACCCGTCGCACGCCCACCCTCACGCTGCTGCTCGGCCTCGTGGTGACGCTGGCCGTGGTGCTGGCGTACTCGCTCTACATCTCGCGGCAGATCACCGGACTGCGGCAGTTGCAGACCGACCTCACCGACCGCAACCGACGCGACTCGCTCCTGCTGTTGCGCATCCAGGGCGACCTGAACCAGCTGGCGCTCGCCATGCGCGACATGCTCGACCCCGACGAGACGTACCCGATGGCGGCCTGGTCCGCGCAGTTCGAGCGGATCCGCGTCGACCTCGACGATGCCCTGGCGCAGCAGGGAGAGGTGGCGATTGCGCGGCGGACACCGGAGCAGGCGCGCTACCTGGCGAGTTCGGTCTCGCAGTTCTGGGATGCCTCGGCGCGGATCTTCGAGCTGGCGTCGAGCGGGCAGGAGCTCGAGGCTCGCAGCCAGATCCGGTTGTCGCTCCAGCCCCGGCAGGCGGCGCTGAGCACCACCGTGGCGCGGTTCCTGGTGCAGAACAACGAGAGCGAGGCGGAGACGGCCGCGCAGGTGCAGCAGATTTACGGCTCGGTGCAACGCCAGGTCCGCTGGTTCCTCATCGCCACGCTGGCGGCGATCGTGGCGACCGGGGTGTTCCTGATCGTGTCGAGCCGCCGCCTGTTCAGTGAGCTGGCGCAGTTGTCCGAGCAGCGCCGGGAGCTGGCGCAGCAGCTGATCGGCGCGCGTGAGTCGACGCTCCGCGAGATCGCGCGCGAGCTGCACGACGAATTCGGACAGCTCCTGACCGCCATCGGGTCGATGCTGGGCCGCGCCAGCCGCCGGGCGCCCGAGGGCTCGAGTCTGCGGACGGACCTGCGCGAGGTGGCGGAAGTGGCGCAGGAGGCGCTGGACAATGTCCGCGGACTCTCGCAGTCGCTCCACCCCTCCATCCTCGAGGAGCTCGGGCTGGGTGCCACGGTGGACTGGTACATGACGACCGTCGGCCGCCAGCTCGGGCTGCAGGTGCATTACGAGCGGACGCCAGACCTGCCGGCGATGCCCGCCACGGCCGCGATCCATGTGTACCGCATCCTGCAGGAGGCGCTCAGCAACGCGGCGAAGCACGCAGGCGTGCGCGAGGCCTGGGTCCGGCTCCAATACCTGGACCGTTTGCTCGTGCTCGAGGTGGAAGATCGCGGGGTTGGACTGGCCAAGCCTGGTGCCAGGCGCGGCCTCGGCCTCGTGACCATGACCGAGCGGGCGGCGCTGCTCAACGGCAGCATATCGCTTGCGCCGCGGCCGGGCGGCGGTACACTCGTGCAACTGCGTGTGCCGCTCGTCCCGCAGGCTTCCTGATGACCACCACCACCAGCATCTCCGTGTTGCTCGCCGACGATCACGCCCTGGTCCGCCGCGGATTCCGCCGTATGCTCGAGGACGATCCGGGCATCCGCGTGGTGGGCGAGGCGAGCACCGGCGACGAGGCAGTGGCGCGCTACCGTGAACTGCTGCCCGACGTGGTGGTGATGGATTCGGCCATGCCCGGCACGGGCGGCATCGCCGCCACTCGCGCGATCGTCCAGGCGAACCCGGCCGCCCGCGTGCTGATGCTGAGCATGCACTCGGAGGAGACGCTCGTCCGCCAGGCGCTCGACGCGGGCGCACGGGGCTATGTCTTGAAGAGTGCGCTCGACCTCGACCTGGCGTCGGCGGTGAAGCAGGTCTTCGCGGGCGACGAGGTCGTGGACCCCGCGGTGAGGCGCGTGCCGCAGCCGGGCGAGGAACGGGCCCGGTTGACGCCGCGCGAACTCGAGGTGCTGCAGCTCATCTGCGATGGCCTGTCGAACAAGGAGATTGCGGTCCGGCTCGGGCTGAGCGCGAACACGGTGGCCGTGCACCGCGCGCGCATCATGAACGCGCTCGGGGTTCACAAGACGGCGGAACTCGTGATGTATGCCCTGCAGCACGGGCTGATCAACCCGCTGTGAGACGCCGCGAGTTCCTCCGGCAGGCCGCATCCGGCCTTGCCGGCGCCACCGTCACGCTTGGCGAACTGCTCGAGGCCCAGGCCGGCCCAGGTTTCAGGTTCGTCGACGTCACGCGACAGGCCGGCATCACGTTCCGCCACAACAACGGGGCTTTCGGCGGGAAGTTCCTGCCGGAGACACTCGGCTCCGGCTGCGCCTTTCTCGACTACGACGCAGATGGCTGGCAGGACATCCTGCTGGTGAACGGCATGGACTGGCCGGGGCATCGCCGGCAGCGATCGACGCTCGCGCTCTACCGCAACAACCGCAACGGCACCTTCACCGATGTCACGAAGGCCGCGGGCCTCGACGTCGAGCTGTACGGCATGGGGGTCGCCGTCGGCGACTACGACAACGACGGGTTCCCGGACCTGTTCATCACCTGCGTGGGGCAGAGCCGACTGTTTCGCAATACCGGCAAGGGCACCTTCGTCGACGTGACGGCGGCTGTGGGACTCGGCAAGCGCGAGGCGTTCAGCACGTCGGCAATGTGGGTGGACATCGACCGCGACGGTCACCTCGACCTCTTCGTCTGCAACTACGTCCGCTGGTCGCCCGACCGGGATGTCTTCTGCAGCCTCGACGGACGCCAGAAGTCCTACTGCACGCCGGAGGCCTACCGCGGCGAAACCTCGTGGCTGTTCCGGAACCGGGGCAACGGCACCTTCGAGGACATCACGGCCACGTGCGGCATCTTCGATTCGGGCTCGAAGGCACTCGGCGTGGCGCTGGTGGACGATGACGCCGATGGGTGGCCGGACATCGTGGTGGCCAACGACACGGAGCCCAACAAGCTGTACCGCAACCTGCGGAACGGGAAGTTCCGCGACGTGGGACTCGCCGCCGGCGTGGCCCTCAGCGGCGACGGCAAGGCCCGGGCCGGCATGGGCATCGACGCCGCCGACTACGACAACAGCGGACGGACCAGCCTGGTCGTCACCAACTTCGAGGGCGAGATGGTGGGGCTCTATCGCGCCGAGCAGGCCGGCCGTTATCGCGACATCGCGCTCCGAGCGGGCGTGGGGCAACCCTCGCGCAACCGGCTCGGATTCGGCTGCCTGTTCGCCGATCTCGACCTCGACGGGGATCAGGACCTCGTTGTCGTGAACGGCCACATCGACGACACCGTGCGGAACATCCCGGGCAACGTGGGTTACGCCCAGCCGCCACACCTGTTCCTCAACGACGGCGGCGCGTTCAGGGACGTGGCGGCGCAGGTGGGCGGCGGGTTCGAGGCCCCACGCGTCGGGCGGGGGCTGGCCGTGGGCGACGTCGACAACGACGGCGACCTCGACGTGCTCGTCACCACCAACAACGGTCCGGCCGTGCTGTTCAGGAACGATCGGCAGTCGCAGAACCGCAGCGTACGTTTCACGTTGACCGGTACCGTGTCCAATCGCGACGCGATCGGCGCGACCGTGCGCGTGACACACGGCGGCATCACGCAGACGCGGATGGTGCGGAGCGGCTCGAGCTACCTGTCCCAGTCGGAACTGCCGGTCACCTTCGGCGTCGGCACGCGCGATGTCGTGGAGCGCGTGGTGGTGACGTGGCCGAACGGGCGCGTCGAGGACTTCAGGAACGTCCAGACCGGCCGGCGGTACCGCGTCACCGAAACCCGCGGGATTGCCCAGCTCTAGTGTTCGGCTCGGTCGCCCGCATCGGCGCGCACTGATCGTGCCCGCTCATCGACGCGCGTCCCCTCACCGTTAGTTGTTTCACAGTATTGTGCGCGTGCGATGCGGGCCGGTAGAGTTCACCGCCGTTCAACGGAGAGGTGATTCGCCGCATGCCGTACATCGCCGTCGAGGAGGGCATCCCTGGCATCAGGGCCCTGCTCGTGTTCAGACCTGACACTGCCCAGCCGCTCGCCGCGCTCGCCAACGCGCTGCTGCACGACGCCAACTCCCTTCCAGCCGGCGATCGCGAGCTGATTGCCGCGTACGTGTCGCGGCTCAACCAGTGCACCTTCTGCTGCATGAGCCATGCAGCCGTGGCATCGTGCCACCTCGGCAGTGAAGCGCTCGTCGATGCGGCGCTCGCAGATCCTGCCACCGCGGGCCTCTCGTCCAAGATGCAGGCGCTGCTCGCGCTGGCGGGCCGCGTGCAGCAGGGCGGACGCGCGGTCACCGCCGACGACATCGCGAAGGCGAGGCGGGAAGGCGCCACCGACGTCGAGATTCATGACACGGTGCTCATCGCCGCCGCGTTCTGCATGTTCAATCGCTACGTCGACGGGCTCGGTGCCCTGACGCCGCAGGATCCCGCGGCCTATCGCGACCGCGGCGCACAGACCGCACGCGAGGGCTACCGGATGTCCGCACCGCCCGCATGAACCCGCCAGCCTTTGCCTGGGAGGCGTGGTACGCAGCGGTCGGCGGACGCACCATCAGCATCGAGCAGGTTCGCGAGTACCTCCGGCAGATCGTCGAGGAGCAGGAGCCCCGCTTCAACGGACCGGTGGCGCCGGAGCGCCACGTGTTTGCGTCGCCCGAGGACGCGAGCGCGCACCTGAAGGCCAGGGCGCGCGAGTTCGGTGCGGACCTCGCCGGCATCTGCGCCATCGAGCCCGCGGACGTCTATCGCGGCCGCCCGGTGCCCGGCCGCTTCGCGGTGGCCGTGGGCCAGCGGATGCGGTGGCGCGAGTTCCAGGTGGTGCCGTCGCGCGAGTCGGCCATCGAGTGCCTGCGGGTCTACTTCACGCTCGGCGAAACGGTGATCCGCCTCGCGGAGCACATCCGATCGCTGGGATACGCCTGCTCGGTGGAGCACCCGATCGGCGACAGCGACCTGCTGCACATCCCCATCGGGCTCAAGGCCGGCTTCGGTGAACTCGGCCGGCACGGCTCGATCATCAACCCCGAGGTGGGGCCGCTGTTCCGGATGGGCAGCGTGGCCACGTCGCTCGACCTTGCGGTCGACCATCCGATTGACGCGGGTATCGCGAAGTTCTGCGACCACTGCCGCGCGTGCCGCAAGTACTGCCCCGCGGGGGCCATTCCCGACGAGCGCAGCCCCGAGGCGGGTGTCGATCACCTCGGCAACCCGCGCTACGTCGTGGACACCGGCCGCTGCTTCCCCTATTTCGCGACGCACAACTACTGTTCGATCTGCCTGCCGGTCTGTGTCTACAACCACAAGGACTGGGCGAAGGACTTCGACGGCTTCGACACGAAGCTGTTTCCCACGGTCGTCATGCACGACCCGCCGCCCGCGGTCGACCCGCCCCGCGAGCAGCGCCACATCTACCCGCTCCTGAGACGTTCATGATGATCAGCACTGCCCGTGTGTGTGCCGCCGCCCTGTCGCTGGCGCTTCTTGTCCCCTCCCCGCCCGCGTCGGCCCAGCCGGCGCCTGCCACCCTCACGGTCTCGGTCCGCGACCTCCGCGACACGGCGATCGCTGGTCTCGACCTGATCGTGCGCAACGAGGCCACTGGCGCCGCCACCCGCCTCCAGATCGACGACTGGGGACGCGTGGTGCTGCCGCGCCTGGCGCCGGGCACCTACCTGGTGGAAGTGGGGCGTGGCGGAAGCTCCCTCTGGCGTGGCCGTGCCGAAGTGGGTGTGGGCCAGACCGTCGCGCTCGAGGCGGTGATCGGTGAAGCGCTGGAACCGGTCACCGTCGAGGGTGCGGGCCGTGCGGTCACGTCGGCCCTCGACTCGCGCCTCTCCACGCGCGAGATCGAGACGCTGCCGCTGAACGGGCGCAACTTCCTCGAACTGGCGCTGCTGGTGCCGGGCAACCAGCCGACGCCGAACTTCGACCCCACCAAGACCAACAGCGTGCTCGTCTCATCGGCCGGTCAGCTCGGACGCGGCGGCAACGTGATGGTGGACGGCCAGGACAACAACGACGATGTGGTGGGCGGCCCGCTGACGAACCTGCCGATCGACGCCGTGCAGGAGTTCCAGCTCGCCACCAGCCGCTTTGGCGCCGAACTGGGCCGCACCGGCTCGTCGGTCGTGAACATCGTCACCCGCTCGGGCAGCAACACCGTGCAGGGCATCGCGTCGCTGTTTGCACGCGACGGCGCCTGGCAGGCGCGGCCCGCCACGCTCGACAAGGACGCCACCGTGCCGCCGTTCGATCGCCAGCAGATCTCCGGCGCCCTGGGCGGCCCGCTGCGGCGCGACTCCCTCTTCTGGTTCGGCGCAGCCGAGTTCCGCAACCAGGACGGCGCGGTGCTCGTGGGCGCCCGCGACACCGCGGCACGCACCATCCGCCGCAGCTTCGCGCCGGCGCCGCTGGACGACGCGCTGTGGTCGGTGCGGGTGGACGCCGGCTCGGGCCTGAACCGCGGCACGGTGCGGTACGCGGGCGAACGCGCCACCGACACGTCGGCCAGCGCGGTGGAACGTGCCATCGGCGCGGCCACGCAGCGGCAGGAGGCGATGAACCGCTACCACGCGGTGCTGGGGACGTGGACGGCGGTGCGTGCCGGCGGCTTCGTCAACGCCCTGAATGCGAGCGTCAGCACGTACCTCAACCAGACGACACCGACCGCCGCGCTGCCGCAATGGACGTTCCCGAGCATCCAGGACGGCGCGTCGTTCCGTATGCCGCAGGAGACCCGCCAGACGCGACTGCAGGTGGCCGATACTGCCACGCTGGTGCGCGGGCGTCACCTGCTGAAGGCGGGCGGGGAACTGCAGCGCATGGCGGGCGAGTTCAGGCTCGGGGTGTTCCGGCAGGGGCGGGTTGAACTGGTCGAGGACTTCCCGGCGTTCGACCGGAACGGCGACGGGCGCGTGAACGATGACGACCTGCTGTTCGCCGTGACGCTGCGCAGCGGCAAGCCCGGGCAGGACCTGGTGCTGCCCGACTCGAGCAGCACGCACGTGAGCGGGTTCGCCCAGGACGACTGGACGGTGTCGGACCGCCTCACGGTGAACCTGGGGCTCCGCTACGAGTTCGACACCAACGTGAACAACCAGAGCCGCGTGGACGAGCTGAACTCGATCGTGCTGCCGTTCGTGAAGGGCGAGCGCCGCCGCGACATGAACAACCTCGGGCCACGCGCAGGGTTCTCGTTCGCTGCGTCGCCTTCGACCACCCTCCGTGGCGGCTACGGCACCTACTACGACCGCATCGTCCTGCAGATCCAGTCGCTCGAGCGCGGGCTCGACGGCCGCGCGCTGCCGGTGGAGGTGCGGGCCGGCAACCTGCTCTTCATGGATCCCGCGACCGGCCGCATCCCCGCGTTTGCGCCCACGCTGTCGAACCCGTTCACCGGTTTCGTGCTGCCGGGTGCGGGCGCATCGGGCATCAACATCATCGACGCGCGTTTGCAGAACCCCACGGTGCACCAGTTCAACCTTGGCGTGGACCACATCCTGCTCGGTGCGCAGGTTCGCGTGGATGCCATGCATGCCGAGGGGCGGAACTTCCTGATTGGCCGCACGGTGGGCGAAGTCTTCAACCCGGTGGTGGGCGGTCCCGACCGCGTGGTCAACATCGAGTCGAGCGCGAGGACCAGGTACGACGCGCTGCTGGTGAACGCCGAGCGGCGCATCGGGGCGGACCACGCCGTGCGCGTGGGCTACACGCTGGCCAAGGCCCTCAACTACGCCAATGACGACCAGATTCCGTTCCTGAACGGGCCCATCGACCCGAACAACCTGGCGCGCGAGTCCGGGCCGACGCCCAACGACCGCCGTCATCGCCTCGTCGTGTCGGGGCGGACGCTGCTGCCGTGGCGCATCGCGCTGTCGGGCCTGTGGACGCTCTCGTCCGCGGTGCCGATGGACATCATGATGCCCGGCGGGCAGACGCGCATCCCGGCCATCCAGCGCAATGCGGGTGGTCGTCAGTTCACGAGCGCGGCTGAACTGAACGACTTCATCAGGGCGACCAACGCCGCGGGCGGGATCAACGGGACCCTGCTGCCGCTGGTGGGCAACGATGCCCGGTTCGGCGACAGCTTCAACGCGCTCGACCTGCGCGTGTCGCGCGCCTTCGCGCTCGGATCCGGCGTGCGTGTCGAGCCGATCGTCGAAGTGTTCAACGTGTTCGACGTCACCAACATCCTCGGCATCTCCAACGTGAACTACTCCGGGTTCGCCAACGTGCTGACGCGCGATTCGGACGACCCCACGCAGCCCGGCTACCTCCAGTCCAGCGGATTCGGGCGCCCGGTCACCACGGCGGGCGGCGTGTTCGGGTCCGGTGGACCGCGCGCCCTGCAGCTGGCCGTGCGGGTGACGTTCTGACGGTGACCGCCGACGCGGCGGCCACTCGGGGGCGCCGGCTCGGCGCCTGGGCCGCCACCGCACTGGTGGTGAGTGAAGTGGTGGGCGTGGGCATCCTGCTCACGCCAGCCGCGATGATGCGCACGCTCGGTGGCGTGCTCGCGCCGGTCCTGATGTGGCTGGCCATGGGTACGCTGACCACGGCAGGGGCGCTCTGCTACGCGGAACTCGCCACCCGCTTTCCCAGAGCCGGCGGGACCTACGTGTTCCTCCGCGAGGGGTTTGGCCGGCGGACGGCATTCGTCTACGGGTGGATGGCGATGCTGGTGATGGACCCGGGACTGACGGCGGCGCTGTCGCTCGGGTTTGCGCAGTACCTGCTCCTCACCCTTGGCATCGATGCCCGCTTCGCCACTCCCACCGCCCTTGTCGCCATCGTCGTCTTTGCCGTGCTGGCCACGCGGGGGCTGTCGGCGAACGCGGTGATGCTGCGCTGGGCCGCCACGCTGAAGCTTGGCGTGGTGGGCGTGCTGATTGCCGCAGGGCTCTGGCGGTTCCTGGGCGGGGCGCCCGTGGCGCAGGCGGCCGCGGGAGCGCCCGACGTGCCGGCGATGGCGGGCGCCGTGGTGGCGGCCTTCTTCGCGTTCGGCGGGTGGTGGGACCTGGGCCGGATGAGCGAGGAGGTGGAGTCGCCGCGCCGCACCATGCCCGTGGCGCTGGTGGGGGGCGTGCTCCTCGTCACGGCGATCTACCTGCTGGTCACCGTGACGCTGCTGATGGCGGCGACAAACGGCCAGGCGTCGTCGGATGAGGCGTTCGTGGCGTCGGCCGGCACGGCGCTCTTCGGGCGGAGCGCCGCACGCCTGCTCGCGGCCATCGTCACCTTCACGGTGGCCGGCAGCCTGGCGGCCGTGCTGGTGGGCGGACCACGCATCGCCCTCGCCATGGCGCGCGACGGCCTGCTGCCGTCACGGGTGCGCTGGTTCGACGAGGCCCGTGGCTCCTCCATTCCGGGCACGCTCGTGCAGGCCACGCTGGCGTCGGTGCTGGTGCTGCTCGGGAGCTTCGACCAGATCCTCGGCTACTTCGTGCCGGCGGCGGTGTTCTTCCTGGGCCTCTCCGCGGCGGCGCTCTTCCGCTTCGAACGTCCGCACGACCCGCAGGTATTCCGAGTGCCGATCTATCCGCTGCCGCTCGTGCTGTTCCTGGTGCTCATCCTGGTCATGCTGGGACTGTTCGTGATGGGACAGCCGACACAAACGTCGCTCGGCGCGGCGGTCGTCCTCATCGGGCTCCTGCTCAGCGTCGTCCTGGTGCGGCCCGTCCCAGCCACGCGCCCCTAGGTCCCCACCTCACCCGTTCAGCAACTCACCAATTTCTTCCGCCGCCCGGGTTAAGCTTGATCGACTCACGATGCCTACCGGTCGCCTCGTCCTGCAGGTGGCTGCATCCGCAGCCCTCGTTGTCCTCGGCGCGTGCCGCACGGCCGTGCCACCGGCCCCAGCCTCGTCTGCGGCCCCCATCATCCAGCCCGGGGCGCCCGGCGAGTCCAGCCGCGAGATCGACGCCACGCGGGCGGTCGACCTGTCGAAGGTGCGCTTCACCGCGGCCGACGTGGAGTTCATGCAGGGCATGATCGGCCACCACGCGCAGGCCGTGGAGATGGTCGACCTCCTGAAGACCCGCGCATCGCATCCGGCCATGCAGGCGCTCGGCAAGCGGATCGAGCTCTCGCAGGTCGACGAGATCCAGATGATGCAGGAGTGGCTGACCTCGCGCGGCCAGTCGGCGCCCGAGCAGCACGCGCACCACGGCGAGCACGCCATGATGCCCGGCATGCTCACGCCCGATCAGATGCAGCGGCTCGCGGCCGCGAAGGGGCCCGAGTTCGACCGGCTGTTCCTCGAGGGCATGATCGCCCACCACCAGGGCGCGCTGACGATGGTGGAAGAGCTGATGAAGAAGCCGGGCGCCGCGCAGGAGTCCGAGGTCTTCGGGTTCATATCCGACATCGCCGCGGACCAGGCGGCGGAAATCGATCGCATGAGCGCCATGTTGCGGGAGTTCTCGAAATGACGATGCAGTGGAAGTATGCGCTGACGGCAGCGGGACTGCTGTCGTGTGGGATGGCGGTGGCCGGGGCGCAGGGAGGGGCGAAGGACCCGCGCGTGGGCCTGAAGGCGGGCATCAAGGACGCCGGCCAGGCGATCAGGAACCTGGAGCTGGTGTCGACGCTGGCCAAGCCGTCGGGATTCTTCGATCCGCAGACACCAATCGGCAACCCGATTCCGGCCGAGCAGCCGGAGAACGCGAACGCCGGCGCGAACGCCAACTCCGGCGCAAACGCGGCCGGTGGCAGTGCGGCCGGTGCGAACACGGCGGCGCCTGCCGAGGCGCCGAAGCCGCCGGCCTTCGATCCGAAGGTGGCCAACCGGATGGACTTCAACAACACCGACCTGGCGTTCGACGGCCACCGGATGTTCATGGGGAACTATCACGGGTTCAACGTCTACGACATCGAGGAGTCGAAGGACCCGAAGATCCTGGCGTCGATCGTCTGTCCAGGTGGCCAGGGCGACGTGTCGGTCTACAAGAACCTGCTGTTCATGTCGGTGGAACAGTCGCGCGGGCGGCTGGACTGCGGCACGCAGGGGCACCAGGCGGCGGTGTCCAGTGAACGCTTCCGCGGCGTGCGCATCTTCGACATCACCGACGTGAAGAAGCCGCGCCAGGTGGCGGCCGTGCAGAGCTGTCGCGGGTCGCACACCCACACGCTCGTGCCCGACCCGAAGGATCCGGCGAACATCTACGTCTACGGGTCTGGCACCGGCCCGGTGCGCGCCGGCGAGGAACTGGCCGGCTGCTCGGACAAGGACCCGAAGGAAGACCAGGAGACGGCGCTCTTCAGCATCGACGTGATCAAGGTGCCGCTGGCGCGCCCGGAGGACGCGAAGGTCGTCAACCGGCCGCGCATCTTCGCCGATCCCAACAGCGGCAACATTGCCGGGCTGTGGATGGGCGGCACGCACGGCGAGGGCACGCAGAAGACGAGCGTGACCAACCAGTGCCACGACATCACGGTGTTCCCGGAGATCGGGCTGGCCGCGGGCGCCTGCTCGGGCAACGGCATCCTGCTCGACATCTCCGACCCCGAGCACCCCTCGCGCATCGACCAGGTGGTGGACAAGAACTTCGCCTACTGGCACTCGGCCACCTTCAACAACGACGGCACGAAGGTGATCTTCACCGACGAGTGGGGTGGTGGGTCGCGCCCGCGCTGCCGCGCCATCGACCCGCAGACCTGGGGCGCCGACGCGATCTTCGAGATCGTCGACCGCAAGCTGACGTTCGGCGGCTACTACAAGATGCCGGCCGTGCAGACCGACCAGGAGAACTGCGTCGCCCATAACGGGTCGCTCATCCCGGTGCCGGGCCGCGACATCATGGTGCAGGCGTGGTACCAGGGCGGCATCTCGGTGTTCGACTTCACCGATGCCGCGAAGCCGCAGGAGATCGCCTTCTTCGACCGGGGGCCGCTCGACGCGAAGACGCTCTTCCTCGGCGGCTACTGGTCGGCCTACTGGTTCAACGGCCAGATCTACGCGAGTGAGATTGCGCGCGGCATGGACGTGTTCCGGCTGAAGCCGAGCGAGTTCCTCTCGCAGAACGAGATCACGGCGGCCACGCTGGCGCATGTGGACACCTTCAACCCGCAGGACCAGAAGAAGGTGAGCTGGCCGAACACGGCCGTGGTGGGCCGGGCGTATCTCGATCAGCTCGGGCGCACCCGCGCGCTCCCGCAGGACCGCGCGAATGCCGTGCGCAGCGCGCTGGACCGCGCGGATAACCTGGCGCCGAAGTCGTCGCGCGCGATGCAGTCGGCCACGCAGCTCGAGACCGAGGCCGCGCAGCTCGACACCGTGGCTGCGTCGGCGCAGGGAGCGGACAGGAAGCGGCTCACCGCGCTCGCCGCACTCCTGCGCGCCCGCGCCGCCACGCTCAAGGGCTAATCCTGAGTTCTAACTTCCGGGACGGACGTGGTGCATCTCGCCCACGTCCGGCATCTCGCCCGTCAGCCACCCCTTCATCACCTCGTACAGCACCACCGGCCGCGGCTTGTTCACCTCGAGGAACACGGCGGCGTGCACGTCCACGCCGATGAGCACCATGCGCGGGTCGTCCGGCGTGCCGTGGCGCGGGTCGCCTTCGTCGGCGAACCAGGCCTTCCAGTCGGTGGTGTAGAGCTCGCGGATCCTGGCGCGGTCGCGTGAGATGGTGGCGATGCCCGATACCGACACCCACTCACGCGTCCGGTCCTTGTAGTAGGCCAGGTTGATGTGCGGGTCGTACTCCAGGTCGCGCAGCTTGGCCGTGCCCTCCATCGTCACAAACCAGAGGTCGGCGCCGTCGGCCTGTTTCTGCGTGGCCATGGCGCGTGATTCCAGGTGCCCGTCACGGCGCCTGGTGGTCATCATCGCGATCTCGATGTCGTTGATCTGCTCGTAGAGCTTCGCCAGGTCTCCCTGCATGCGTTCGCCACCTCCACGGGGAGGCGAAGCAAGGATCTGGCCCTACTGGCTCGGCGAACGGTCCTGGTTGGGCAGGCGCGGCAGTTCCAGCAGCCCGGCTTCGTTGAACCACTTGCCGCAGCGCAGGCACGCACCGATCTTGGTGGGGAGGGGCTCCCCGTGGTCCATGCGCTTGTCGATGGTCATGACGTCAACCGTGCCGCCGCACGCGTTGCACGCCCGTGGATCCTCGAGCATTCGCGATCAATCTACTCAACGCGCGGGGCGCTTTCGAGCGACTTTGTTGTCGGGATGGAGAAATGGACCGGGTCGATCCGGACTTCCGTATCGGTGCCGGCGTACCGGCGGGTGGTGTCAGGCGTGGAGCGAGCTGCCCTGGCCAGGCGTGAGGGCGGAGCGGACCGCCTCGGAGAGGGCGGCGGCACTGAAGGGTTTCTGCAGCAGCTTCGCCGTCCCGTCGTCCAGGCCGCGTGCGGAGATGTCGGTGCCGGTGTAGCCGGACATGAAGAGCACGTGCATGTCCGGGCGCAGCTTCGTGGCGCGGGTGGCGAGGGCCGGGCCGTTCATCTGGGGCATCACCACGTCGGTGAGGAGCAGGTCGATCGGGCCTGTGTGGTCCCGGCAGATGCGCAGGGCGGCGTCGGCGCTGTTGGCGGTGAGCACCGTGTAGCCGGCGCCGCTGAGCAGCCGCCGCACCAGCGTGCGGACGGTGTCTTCGTCCTCGGCCACCAGGATCGTTTCCGACCCTCCCTCGACGTCGTGCGTGCGTTCCGTGCGTGTCTCGCGCGACTCGTGGTGCTGGGGAATCGCGATGCGGAACGACGCGCCCTTGCCCGGGGCGCTGCGGACCGCGATGGCGCCGCCGCTCTGCTTCACGAAGCCGTAGACCATGGCCAGGCCGAGGCCGGTGCCCTGGCCGAGCGGCTTGGTGGTGAAGAACGGCTCGAAGATCTGGGCCTGCGTGGCCTCGCTCATGCCCGTGCCGGTATCGCTGACCGTCAGCACGCCGATGTCGCTGGGGGCGAGGCCTGCCGGCAGGTCGGCGGTGGTGAAGCCGTTGGTTCCGGTCTCGATGCGGAGCGTGCCGCCGTCCGGCATGGCGTCGCGGGCGTTCACGACCAGGTTCATCACCATCTGCTCGAGGTGGCCGGGGTCGATGCGGACGTGGGGCACGTTGGGGGCGCAGCGGATCTGCAGTTCGATGTCCTCGCCGATGAGCCGCCGCAGCATCGGTTCCATCGTGTGGACGATCTCGTTGAGGTCGACCGAGTCGGGCCGGAGCACCTGGTTGCGGCTGAAGGCGAGGAGCTGCGCGGTGAGTGCGGCCGCGCGGTTGCCGGCCTTCAGGATTTCGGACAGGTCGCTGTGGAGCTGCGTGCCCTCGGCGATGTCGGCCAGGGCCATCTCGGCGAAACCGTTGATGGCGACGAGCAGGTTGTTGAAGTCGTGCGCCACGCCGCCCGCGAGCCGGCCCACGGCCTCGAGGCGGCCTGCGGCGCGGAGTTGGTCCTGTGTGCGGCGCTGTTCGGTGAGGTCGATGAGCACGCCGGTCACCGCCACCGGCTCGCCGTTCCTGAACTGCACCCGGTTCGATGACCGGACGTACCGGGTCTGTCCCGCCTTGTCGAGCACGCGGAACTCCCGACGCTGCCGGCTGCCCGCGAGCGTCTCGCCGAAGCTGGCGATCGCGGAGGCACGATCGTCGGGGTGGACCACGCTCGAGAACGGGCGGCCCACCAGTTCGGTGGGGCCGTAGCCGAAGTGTTCCACGGCCTGCGAGGTGTAGAGGATCGTCCCGGCCGGGTCGACCGAGAACACCACGTCGTCCAGGCTTTCCACCAGTTCCCGGTAGCGCCCCTCGGAGTCCTGCAGCCGTTCGTAGGCCGAGTGGAGCAGTTCGTCCTGGTGGCAGCGCTCGGTCACGTCGTGGGCGGTGCCGTGGAGGCCCGAGAGCTGCCCGGCCTCGTCACGGATGGGCGCGCCCCTGGCGATGACGCAGCGCATCGAGCCGTCGCGTCGGCGCATCTGCACGAGCAGTTCGTAGGAGGTGCCGTCGGCCAGCGCCTTGCGCACCGCGGCATCGAGCCGGGGCCGGTCTTCCTCGGCCACCACGCCGAGCAGTTCGGCGAACGGGGGCGCCCCCTCGCTGGTGGGGATGCCGAGGATGTGGAACAGCTCGTCGGACCAGGTCGTGCGGCCGTTGGCCATCTCCCAGCGCCACGAGCCGAGTCCCGAGAGGTGCTGTGCCTCTCGCAGCCGCTGTTCTGCCTCGCGCGTGGCGGCCTCGGCGGCCAGACGTTCGGTGATGTCGTAGGCGGCGACGGCCACGGCGGGGCGCCCCTCGAACTCGAGGTCGTGCGATGTGATCTCGGCGTGGATGATCCGACCATCCGCGCAGCGGTGCTTCTGCACGCCGTACTGCCGCCAGCGCTTCCGCCGGCCCGGGTTGGCCAGCAGGCGTCGCACCTCCTCATCGTCGGCGTCGGGCCTGATGTCGACGACGCGCATGGCGAGGAACTGGTCGCGTGAGTAGCCGTACTGGGCGATGGCGGCGTCGTTGACGGCGATGAACTTCAGCGTGGTGCGGTCGTAGACCCACAGCGGCACCGGATGGTGCAGGAAGAGGCCGTCCTCGGCGGAGGAGTGGGCGGGCGCCAGCGTGTGTCCGAGCAGTTCGTGCACAGTGAGTCCGGGGCTCGGTGGCCGTGGTGGATGAGTCCCCACTCACTAAGGTCGGCATCGGTGTGCCGGGCTGTAGCCGGGCGGGAAGAATGCCGTGCACGGGGGCGCAGGGAAGGTGCACGAGCGACACGGTCTCGGGCGCGGCGTCGGCGTCGTACTGACGTGCGCGTGTCCGGCGGCGCGTGTGTGGCGCGGTCGTCTGTCGTGGCCGCCTTCAGGCGGACCACGATGGGGCGTTGCGGACGGGCGCGAGCGGCGGGCGTGCCGCGTGGGCGCGTGCGGTCGTGGTGCGCGAATCTGTGCTGTTGCCGGACGAGTCTGGCGTGGTATTATCAGGGTCTTGCGTCGGCGCCCCAAGCGCCGGCGTGACTGCCATCCACTCCCGAGTGGGCCAGTAGCTCAATTGGCAGAGCAGCAGACTCTTAATCTGCGGGTTGAAGGTTCGATTCCTTCCTGGCTCACCACTCTTTCATCCGCGTCCGCGGATGCCGCCAAGTAGTTGAAAAGTGGTGCGGTTACGGCGGTTCGATTGAATCGATTTCCGTCGTACGCGATCCCCTCCGGAAAGAACAGCGCCTGCAGCCGCTGCTTGTAGTCGAGCGACGCCTGCACCCACAGGTCTGACGCGCGCGGCAGAATGCGTTCTGCGAACGCCAGGATGCCCTGTACGTCGAGTTCGTCGGTGGCGTCGGCGTGGTGGTCGATCTGGGCCAGCGTCAGCTCCTCGCGCAACCTGTCGCGTTGCCGCTCGTAGCTGGTGCGGTCGATCGACTGCGCGAACAGGAACGCATCGTCGAGCCGGTCGAGCTTCTGCTGAATCGCCTTCACGCGCCGGTCCTGGTCGACCGTGCGGTCCTTCGCCTCGGCCCGCCGCTGCTCCCACACGAAGAGAATCCGGTCCTTGACCAGGCGCATGTAGCCGGCAGACGGCTGCAAGAGCGCGAGTTCGTCCGCGAACGCGCCTTCGAGCGCGGCCTTGGTGACGTTGACCGCCCGGCACTGGCGCTGGCAGTGGTAGTAGGCGTAGTAGCCGTTCCTGCCCTTGGACCAGCTGCCGGTCAGCGGTCGCCCACAGGTGTCGCACCGCACGAAGCCGCGCAGCGGGAAGTCGGGGTGGCTGCGCTGGCGCGGGCCGGCCACAACGACCCGGCCATCGAGTACGGCTTGCGCGCGGTAGAACGTCGCCTCGTCTACGAGCGGTTCGAAGTCGCCGCGAGTGGACACGCCGTAGTCCGGGCTCTCGACCTTGCCGACGTAGATCGGGTTCCGCGTCATCTGGCCAAAGCTCTGGGGCGAGATGCGGAGCCCTTTCCTGCTACGAAGCCCTGCCTCCGTCGCGCGCGCGATCACTTCCTGCTTGGTGTAGCGCCCGGTCGCCAGTTCCTCGAACGCCCGTCGCACCAGCGGACCGCGCTCAGGGTCGTGAACCAGGCTCGTGCTCGACCACTTCGGTGCGTTCAGGTATCCGAGTGGCGCCGGGAACGTCCAGCGGCCAAGCTCGAGCGCCGCACGCATGCCGGCGCGCGTCCGTTCCGAGCGTACGTCGTTGTCGAATTGCGCGAACGCCGCCAGCACGCCTTCCATCAGCTTGCCGGTGGACGTGTCGTCGATCGGTTCGGTCACCGACCGCAGCGAGATCCCGAGCGATTGCAGGTGTGCGCGGAGCGCAAAGTGGTCGTACTTCTCGCGCGCGAAGCGCGTGAGGTTGTACACGACGAGGAAGTGGACCTTGCCCTTGTGCGTGCGGCAGAACTTCAGCAGCGCCTGGAGCTGGCTGCGGTCGGTAGTCTTGGCGCTCTCGCCTTCCTCGTGGAAGCGTTCGAGCACCTCGTAGCCCTGCCGGCGGCAATAGTCCTCGCAAGCGCGAAGCTGCGTCGGGAGACTCAGGTTCTCCGTCTGCTCCTTCGTGCTGACGCGTACGTAGATGACCGCGCCGACCATGTCCGTCAGCTTAGCCCCGTCGCTGTGTGCCGGCAAGCGGTGTTGTCCCGGCATCGGCGTCAGTGAATGCCGCCGTCCGGCGCCGCCAGAACGAGCAGGATGCGCGCCATCGCGTCGGCGTGCCGCACGACCGCGCGCACGTCGTCGTCCGACAACGCGCCAGCCTCGTCGTCAAGCAGGTCACGGCATCGCTGGATTGAGATCGGTTCGGGCGCAGCTTCCACACGTTCAGACAGATCCATCGCGGTCCCCCAAAATGCACGAGCGTTCGTGTTGAGTGGGTGGCGCGCTCCGGCGCGTCGATGTGGCGGTCGACGCGCCGTCGTTCAGGAGCGCGGATGCGGCGTTGCGCCGGCATCATCCGCGGGACGGTCAGTCCGCACGGCGACGGTCACTTGCTCGATGTGACCGTCTCTCACGCGTTCGGCGGTTCCAGAACCACACGGTGGCTCTGGCGAACGCGTTCTCGCTGCTGCCCGTGTTCCTGAAGACACGGCGCAGCGCGAGGCTCTGGCTTCGGCTGTATCGTTCGTGAAGGTTGCGCTCGAACCGTGCCCTTGGAGCATCGGCCGACTGCGCGCTCCGGATGCCGTGGTGGCGAACCGGAGGAGTGCCTGAGGCACTGGCGAGATGACGCCAACTTACGCCTGTCGGTGCGTCACGTCAATCCCTTCGGAGACTTCGTCAACTCGGCGGCCATCGCGTAACGGCCAACCGTGCCGCGCGCAGGCGTCGTCAATGCCCTTGGCCCGGCCACCAGCCGGGTCGACGCGAAGCGGAGAGCATTGACGACGGCGAGCACGGCGCCAGCATCAGTGGCGCGATGGTCGACAGACGCGATGACGTTACCAGTCGCGACACGATTGTGCGGCGACAACTGGGCCTCACGAAAGGCACGAACGCGGCGCGACCCTTCGGCACGATCCGGGCACACATGCGGACGCGCGGGACACCGGCACCCGATGGCGTGAACGACCCCCTCCCGAGGCCCTGGGGTCAGCCGCTGGGCACAGTGGTGGGGTCGTTCACGCCATCGTCTCTGTTGCGACCACGGCCGCAGCAGGGATTCACGAGGCGGCAGACAGCGCCGCCTCGCGTCGATGTCCGCGCCAACTCTCGCGACATCAAGCGTTTGCGTGGGCGTCAGGCTCATGATCGACCAAGGGGGAGAGACCGCTCGGTGAGAGCTCCGAAACAGGGGGGCCAACCTGACGCGGTTTTCGCTTGGCTCCCCTCTTGGCCCAGGCGTCACGGTCCATCGTCCCCGACAGTTGCAGGTACTGGCGGTTCAGCAACTCCACTTCCACCGTCGAACAACCGCGCGCACGGTCATCCGCCAGAGCCGACGAGTTCGCGTCCCAGAGCACCCGATCACCCTGTCGCCGCCACGCCCGATACAGGGCCTGCACCTTCGCATTCCCCTGCCGCCGGAACTCGCGCCGAATGTACGGATCGGCCGGGTCACCGACGTGCGCGCCTGTCGATTGGCATTCGGGAAAGTACGCCTCCAGCGCCTTCGTCACACTCGGATCCATCGGGGTCCAGAGTTCCTCCCGGACGGCCGCCTTGTAGAGGGACACAGCCTTCCGAAAGCGGCGTGGGACGAGCAGCCGGAGCGTCCATGTGCGCACGAACCGCAGCAGCCCCGCGTGGCGAATCAGGAACTGGCGAAAGTCGATGGGGATGCTGCGGTTGACGAGATACGGGAAGATCAGATGGTCGGAGCGGCCCTTCTCGACCCCGATCGGCAGCTTGTCCGGGAAGCAGCGGATGACGCGCTGGCGTCCGGTACCGAACGCGAGGTGCGGGTAGTCCTCGGGGCGCAGGTAGTTGTCGCGCATGAGCGCGAAGAACCGCCGCTTGTCCGGCTCGGGGCTGAGCCACCAGCAGTGGCGGCCACCGAGCACCGCGTCCAGAATCATCACGCGCTCGACCATCCGGCCGACGGTCAGCAGCCGTCGATTCCGGTTGTCGGCCTGGCCGATGGCCTCGTACAGCGGCCGGTGGTGAACGTGGTAGAGCCGTCCGCGGCGCACCGGTCCGGGCTCGATGGCACGGGCGAACCCGCGCGACACGAGTCGGCCGACGAAATCGCGGCTGTTCTGGCCGCGCACGGTGCCGGTGAACGCGCAGTACTGCCGTTCAAGGAAGCAGCCGGCATGGACCATGACGGCCACCAGGAACTGGCACTGGCGTTCCGTGAATCCAAAGCTCGCGAGTGCCTTCACCCGCTCCTCCGTGACGCTGTCCAAGGTGCCGTTGGCCGGATATCGGAGCGTCACAGGAACTCCTCCGCCCCTCGCGGCCGAGGCACCGACCGCCCACCGCCACCACGTGAGCCAACGACGTAGACCTGGAATCCGGCCTTGCTGTGGCCAGCGGCGTGTGCTCCGCGGTAGTGCGGTGTGAACAGCTCGACGTCCTGGTGCAGTTCGCGCCCGTCGACCTCGTATTCGATGCGGTAGTCCGGGAAGTGGACCTGCCCGTCGAAGTACGGCAGGTCGTGGTCGCGCGCCCACGCCCGGATCTCGTGCTCGTCCCGGTCGGGGCGGCCGTCGCTGTCGGCCCGTCCGCGGTTGTGCTCCTGCAGGAACTCCTGGTACTCGCGCTTCAGGTCCTGCTCCAGCACGACGCGCCGCACTTCGAGCCCGTCGTGCTCGGTGCGGAGCCGCGCTTCCTCCTGTCGGTAGGTCGAGTACAGGTGCGAGTCGTGATTCAGTTCACGTTCCCGGCTGACACCTGAATAGAACGCCTGGGACGGCTCGTCGTGCCGGTGGAGCGAGTGGGCATCGAGCAGGTCTCGCCCCTCGCGCGTCAGCGTCAGGCCACGCTCGCCGTCGCCGAGATCCACCGTTTCGACGAGGCCCTCGGCCCGCAGATGTTCCACGGTTTCGTGGTCAGTATCGAGGTCGTGCTCGGGCACGACACGAAAGGCGCCGACAGCGGCCAGGGTGCGGCTGTCCTCGCCGTTCAGGTCGAACACGCGGTCGCGGTCCATGACCAGCTCGCGCTCGTCGCCCCGCGGCAGGTCGAGGTCGCGCATCAAGCTGTCGCGCAGGTCAAGGTGGTCTCGGTCCCTGTCTTCGTACACTCGCGCACGGCTATCGCCGCCTTCACGGCCGCGCGTGTCATCTCGCGGATCGAACATGGCTGTCCTCCCGACATGGCGTTGCGTTGGGTTATTCGTGAAGGCACCCGGGCGGTTGACGCGCGGGGCGATTCAGGAAGGCGCTGAGCGTCGGGGGCGTTATGCCGCGCGGCGGTCAGGGCTGGTCTGCAGGACTCGGGCTCAGGACGGCTTGGCCGACCGAGCGATGGAGTCGACCCAGGATGTCAGGCTTCAGGGCCAGCAACCAACCACGGCTGCTACAGGGCTTATACTCCTCGCGCAACAGCCACGCAAGTGACGGCCGGGGGGACACCAGGAACGCGCCAAGCCTCAGCGCGCCTCGCCAGGTCGGCGCGTTCGGCCGAGATGTGATCCAGGGCCCGACAGAGCGGGCGCACAGTGTGGGAGACGTGATGCAATTCCTTCTGATTCTCAACGACCCGCCATATGGCACGGAGCGCGTCTACAATGGCCTTCGCCTCGGCCTGGCCCTCGCCAAGGTAGACGACGCGCAGGTCACGATCTTCCTGATGGCGGACGCGGTGGGCGCGGCGCGGCGGGGGCAGAACACGCCCGAGGGCTACTACAACATCGAGCGCATGGTAAAGCGGCTCGTCGTGGCACCGCATCGCGTGTTGCTCTGCGGGACATGCATGGACGCCCGCGGGTTGAGCGCCGACGACGTGCTTGAAGGCGCCGCGCGAAGTTCGATGGACGAATTGGCGCGAGCAACAATTTCCGCGAACAAGGTCATCGTGTACTAGTCACCGGCCAGGAGGACGTGCATGGAACGTCACCGACACTGGAATCTGGTCTACACCACCAAGGGCGAACGTGACGTCAGCTGGTTCGAGGCGCTGCCGGAGATTTCGCTCGAGATGCTCGACGCGGCAGGGATGACCGCCCAATCGTGTGTGCTCGACGTAGGCGGCGGCGACTCGCACCTGGTCGACGCCCTCGCCGCGCGCGGGCTCGACTGCCTGGCCGTGCTCGACGTCTCAGGGGCGGCCCTCGAACGAGCGCGCACGCGCCTGGGCCCCACCGCCCGTGTACCGGTATGGATCGAGGCCGACGTGACCGGCGACTGGACGCTGAAGCCGATGGATATCTGGCACGACCGTGCCGTGTTCCACTTCCTCACCACGCCAGAAGACCGGGGCCACTACAAGCGCCACCTGCTCGACACGCTCAAACCCGGCGGCGCGGCCATCGTCGCAACCTTCGCGCCTGATGGTCCCGAGAAGTGCAGCGGCCTCCCGGTGCAGCGCTACTCGCCAGAGCAGCTGGTGGCGGAGCTGGGCCCCCGCTTCGAACTGCGCGACGCCCGGACGCATGTGCATACAACGCCCTGGGGAAGCACCCAGTCTTTCCAGTATTCGCGGCTGCAGCGTCGCGACTAGCCTGCACGTCCTCGTGGCGCCCGCCGGACGGAGGGCATCAGCTCGCCCCAACCACCGCTCTGGTGGTACCCACTTCTTCGACCGTTCGCCCATCGCGAATGTGGTACGTGCGCTTGAAGGTCGGGATGATCTTCTCGTCGTGCGTGACGACGACGATGGCCGTGGCGTACTGGCTGGCCAGCTGGTGCAGGATGCGCATGACCGCAAGGCCCCGCTCGCTGTCGAGTGGCGCCGTCGGTTCGTCGGCGAGGATCACAGGGGGCCGGTTGGCAAGGGCCCGGGCAATCGATACCCGCTGCTGCTCACCGCCGGACAGCTCCGCCGGCAATGCCTTGGCGCGATGTGCGACGTCGAGGGCCTCAAGCAGCTCCCGGGCGCGAGCCCGGGCGACGGCGTTGGACTGGCCCGCCAACATCGGCAACAGCGCCACGTTGTCGGTGGCGTCGAGAAACGGAATCAGATACGGGGCCTGAAAGATGAAGCCGATTCGATCGCGGCGCAACACGCGAAGGTCGGCGATCTTCCAGCCACCGTCGTAGATGACCTGACCGCCAAGCGTGATGCGACCGCGGGTCGGTTCGATGACGGCGCCCAGGCACTTCAGCAGGGTCGTCTTCCCGGAGCCGCTCGGACCGATGAGGCCGACGACCTCGCCGGGGGCCACGGACATGTTCACATCCTTGAGCGCGTCGACGGCCGTCGGCCCCTCGCCGTAGCGTTTGCTCAGCCCCTCGATCTGGATGCCCACGCCGGCCGTCATCTCAGCCTCCAATGGCGGCGGCCGGATCCACGCGCAGGGCCGCCCGAATGGCCAGGGTGCTGGCGAGCACGCAGACGAGCATCACGATGCCGAAGCCGAGGACAGCGTCCCAGGGTTCGAGCAGGACGTAGCGGGGAAACGCCGGCCCCCAGATGGTGGCGGCGATCTTGCCAACCGCGAAGCCGATGACGCCCAAACCCAGGGCCTGCTGCAGGATCATGCTGGCGATGGTCGAATTGTGGGTGCCGATGAGCTTCAGCACGGCGATCTCTCGAATCTTGCCCAACGTCATCGTGTAGATGATGAACGCCACGATGGCGGCGCTCACGATGGTCAGAATCACCAGGAACATCCCGATCTGCCGCGACGCGGTGGCTATGAGCTTGGCAATGAGAATCTCCTCCATCTCGACACGTGTGAAGGCCTGCACGTGCTTCCATTGACGGAGGTAGGCCGCGACACTGTCGGGCGCGTGACCGGTGCCCACGCGGACCAGCACGGCGTTGACGGTCTGGCTGCTGGTCTGCGACGCCTCGAGGGCCTCGAGCAGCCCGGGGACGCCTGGACGATTGAGCGCCGGATTGCCGGCGCTGCGGGCGCGCTCGTTGAGGATGGCGTCGTTGTCTTTGAGGAACTGCGCCTCCTGCGCGTCCTTGAGCGGGATGAAGACCATCGGGTCCCCGCCGGACGACACCATCCGCCGCGTCAGGCCGACAACGATGTAGTCGTGCCGGCGAATACGAATGCGGTCGCCAATCGAGAAGCCGGCGCTCACGTCCGCCACCGCTTCGTAGTGACTGCGTGTCACACGCCGACCGGCAATCAGGTAGAGCGGTTCACCGGGCTCACCGGGCACGAAGCCGACGACCATGGCGCGCACGTCCGTCGCGCCGCGGCGGACCTGCATCGTGAGGTAGGTCACGTTGGAGGCCTGCGCAACGCCCGGCAGCCCGAGCAGACTGCGATAGATGTCGTCGTGCACGCTGGAGGGCTCCGCATACGGGCCGAGCGTGTCCTTCTGCACGACCCAGACGTCGGCGCCGCTGTTATCGAGCAGCACCTTGGCGTCATCGACCATGCCGCGGTAAACGCCTGCCATGGTGAACGTGACGCCGATGAGCAGCCCGAGCCCCAGCCCCGTCAGGACGAACTTGCTCCACGAGTGCAGGATGTCCCGGCCGGCCAGGCTGATCATGGCACCGCTCCCCGCAGCGCGGGCACCACCGTGACGCGGCTGCCGTCGTCGAGGTCGCGCTCGCTGTAGACGACCACCTGGTCACCCACCTGAAGGCCCTCGAGTATCTGCACCAGCCCGTCGAGTCCCTCTGCCCCGGTGGTGACCGGCACGAACGCGAGCTGGCCGTCCGCGTAGCGCCAGACGCCCTGTTGTGCGCCGCGGTGGCGGAGACTGGCGTTGGGCACCACGACCGCCGCCCTGACCACCGGCAAGGCCAGCGTGACCTCGGCCATCTCACCACTCGACACGCCGTCTGGGAGGCGATCGAACGCCACCTTCGCGATACGTTCCTCGGTGATGGCATCACTGATGGGTTCCACGCGCACCACCGTGCCCGCCACGGTGACCAGCGGATCGGCACGGCGCGTGATGCGGGCCGTCAAGCCGGCACGCAGGCCAGCCGAACGGGCCTGGTCCAGGCGCACGCTGATCCAGACACTGCGGGGATCCTCGAGCCTGAGGACCATCTGACCCGCCACGACCGTGGACCCTGGTTCCGCGTCCCGCGCCGTGACGAGGCCATCGACCGGGGCGACCAGGCGAAGGTTGCTCCGCTGCTGCTGCGCCCCGCCGGTGTCGGCTTCGAGCCGCGTCACGTCGCGACGGGCCGCCACCAGCGTCGACTCGGCGGCGATGAGCTGCGCCTCAGCGGATTTCTCGACCTGCCGTGCGGTGTCCACTGCGCTCTGGCTGGTGGCGCCCGCGGCCCCCAGGGCTTCGGCGCGGCGCGCCTCCGTCGCGGCCCACGTGTGCCGGCTCCTGGCGTCTCGAACCTGCGCGTCAGCCGCGGAGACGGTGCTCCTGCCTCGCTCGACCGCCGCGGCGGTCGCGGCGACGCGGGTATCGAGGTCCACCGGCTCCATCTCGGCAAGGAGCTGCCCGGTGGTGACAGTGTCGCCGACGTCGACGAGGACGCGCCTGACACGGCCAGGGGCGATCGGCCCAATCGCGTAGGCCCGTCGGGCCTCGACGGTGCCGATGCCGAAGAGGGCCGGAGCCACGTCGTGCTGTGCCGCGGGCGCGACCGTGACCCGAATCGGCGCGAGCGGGCCACTCTGCGTGGCCACCCAGCCAAGCGCCGCCAGCAGCCCGAGCCCCACGAGCGCCACCCAGACCTGACGGGGAACCCTGAAGCCCCTCCTCACCACATGTGCTCCTGCTCTACGCGAACGCCCACACCGCCCAGGCGGCGGGTCTGGCCCGTCGATCGCGACCGCTACTCCATAGGAGCCAGGGCGACGACAATCGGTTCATGCGGCCGGTATCCTCACCTGTCCGTGAACTGGGTCAACAGGATGGACACGGACGGCGACGCCACGATTTCATGAACGACGCCAGGTTCGAGCGTCACGAGCACTCCTGGCGTGAGGGACACGCTGGTTCCCTCGTCCTTGAGCGTGAGCGTACCGCTGCCCACGACGCACTGAATCGTGATCGGCACGGGCGCTTTGTGTGCCGCCAGTGTGGCTCCGTTACGCAGCGTGATCTGCACCAGCGTGCGACGCGACCCAGTGAACAGCGACACCACTTGCTTGTCGGCTCCGGGTTCGATCGACGACTGCAGAGCCAGGACCTTCATGGGGTTCTCCTTGGGAGCGCTTTGAGGCGTTGGGATGCTCGCGTAAGGCCGCGCACCAGACGCCGACGCTGCGTACACCCCCAGCGCCAGCATGACGGCCGTCGTCACACCTGTGATGAACGACGCACGAATGGACATGTGCTGCCTCCTGTTGCAGTGTGACGCGTCCATCACCCGCCTGGCAGTGACTTTTGTCACGCGCGCGCGAACGGTTCCGCGCCGTCGCGCTACTCGGACGCAGCCAGGTCCGCTTCCAGGCCCTGAAGGTCGAGGATAGTGATGACTCTCGCCTCGACCGCGATGAAGCCCTGCGCCTGGAGTCTGGTCAGGTTCCGCGACACGAGTTCGCGGACGGTGCCGACGTGCGCGGCGAGCTCCTGATGACTGGGAAGGGTGATGATTGAGCCACGCGCGGACGGACGGCCGCTGGTCGCGGCTTGGCGCAGCAGCCAGGAGACCAGTCGATGCCGCACCGTGGTGAAGGACAACTCTTCGATCACGGCCACCACCCGCCGCTGGCGAGCCGCCACCACCTGGAGGATCTTCAGGGCGACCTCAGGACGTTCCAGGCACAGCGCTCGCACGTCGGCGCGTGAGATGAAGAGGACCTCGGTGTCGGACATCGCGGAGGCCGATGCGGGATACGGGCCGCCGTCGAACACCGGCAGTTCGGCAAAGGAACTGCCAGGTTCCTCCACGGCCAGGACCTGCTCTCGACCAGAGGCCGAGGTCTTGAAGATCTTGATCCTGCCGGAGACGAGGACGTAGAGGCCCTGACAGGCGCTCCCTTCGGCGAACAGGACCTCGCCTTGCGCGTATCGGCGAAGGTGTGCCCGGTCGGCCAGAGATGTCAGCTCAGCCTCGTCGAGCGCCGCGAACAGCGGCTGCGCCTGGAGGCTGACCACGGGACTCGACACGGGTGTCATCTTGTCATCGGACGTGCCGTGGTCGTTCGACAATCCGCGGGTCGGCGTGCCGCCCGCCCCTGCCACCTGGTCACAGCGGTGGCGAGGAGGGCGCCCGCGCATGACGACGATCATACGGAACCGCCGCGGTGCTCCGTAGACTGCTGCAAGGGCCCTCAAGCTCATGACCGAGCACCCGCTCGCCATCGGCGTCGACGCGGCCAGGCTGCCGCTGGATGCGCTGTGCGACCACCTCGTCGCCGTGCCGCACGCCAGGATGCATGCGGCCGTGCCGCGAATCCGCTCGCGCCTCGCAGCCCTGGCCGCACGCGAGCCAGAGGGGCCAGCGACAGGGCTGCAGGCCGCGTTCGCCGAGCTCGCGACGCGGCTGCTCGCCCACCTCGCCAAGGTGGAGAACATTCTGTTCCCGGCGGTGACCGCGCTGGCCGATGCTGAGCGTTCGGGGCGGTCTCGTCCAGCCCTCGCGTTCCCCACGGTCGTCCATCCCATCCGCGTGCTGGAGGCCGAGCACGAGCGGCTCCTGGCGGCGCTCGCCGAAGTCGAGGCGCTGAGAGGCGACCTCAGCCATGCTCCACCCGACGACGCCTGGCACACGGTCCAGAATGATCTGACCGCGTTCCAGGCTGACCTCGCTGCTCATGTGCACTTCGAAGCCGAGGTCCTGTTTCCGCGAGCGATTGAACTGGACCAGAGGCTGTAGTGCCTCTCCCTCCAGTAGAATGCAGCCGTGAGTCTGCCGACTGACGACCAGTTGCGGCGCATGGCGCTGTTTCGGCGCCTGACGTCGGAGGACCGTGCCCGCGTCGGCGCAGTGTCACGCGTGGTGCACCACGCGCGAGGCGCTACCGTGTTCTCCGAAGGAGAGGATGCGGACGCCTTCCTGGCCATCGTCGAGGGTCGGGTCAAGGTCTACAAGTCGACGCCCGCCGGCAAGGAAATCATTCTCGAGATCTTCGGGCCGGGCGACCCGCTGGCGGCCGTCGCCGTCTACGAAAGCGCGCCGCTCCCGGCATCGGCACTGGCGCTCGACGACGTGACCTGTCTTCGCGTCGAGAAGCGCGACTTCTTCGAGTTGCTCGAGCGCCATCCTGCGCTCGTCCGCGGCTTGTTGTCGGGGCTCACGATTCGCCTGGCGGAACTGACGCGGCGTCTCGCCGAGCTCACGGGGGCGAGAGTCGAGGCTCGGTTTGCCCGCCTCTTTCTGAAGCTCGCGCACCAGATCGGTCGCGCTGATCGCGGCGGCACGTTCGTGCCGATGCCGCTGGCACGTCAGGAACTCGCGGATCTCACGGGCACCACGATCGAAAGCGCGATCCGGATCATGAGCCGGTGGGAGAAGGAAGGCGTACTGCACACCGACAAGGACGGCTTCGTGGTGCTCGATCGCGCCGTGCTAGAAGACGCCTCCGCGACGTGACGTTCCGTCACGGCTCGTAGCGCATCATCGCCATGAAGCCGTTGTCCATGTGGAACTGCTGGTGGCAATGGAATAGGGCGAGACCCGGCAGATTCGCGGTGACGTCGATCTCGACCTGCTTCCACGGCGGCACGGTGACGACGTCTTTCATCAGGCCCGAGGTTGGCCGGCCGTCGAACCGCACGAGTTCGAAGGTGTGCCGGTGCAGATGCACGGGATGCGGGTCGGCGCTCTGGTTGTCGAGCGTCCACCGGTACCGGCGGCCGGCCGTCACGACGATGTCGTCGGTCTTCGGATACGACTTGCCGTTGATGGCCCAGTGATGGCCGTCGCCCACCGCCCGGAAGGCCAGCGTGAGGCGGCCATCTGGTTCACGAACCGCCGGCGACTCCGCGCCGAACAGGGTGTAGTCCCACGGCCGCGGTACCGGAGGCTCCCACCGTGGTGCTCCGGTGGCGCCGGCGTACTCGATGACGATGCCGAGCCCTTTGTCGCGCTCGGCGGCGCGCGGTGCGCCGAGGATCCACACGCCGGGCCGGTTCATTTCCACCACGGCATCCACGCGCTCGCCCGGCGCCAGCTCGACGATCGGGACTGGCGCCGGCCGCGGCACGGGGTTGCCGTCGAGGGCCACGACGCGAAAACGATGCCCGGGCAGCGCGAGCTGGTGGGTCAGCGTGGCGCTGGCGTTCACGAGCCGGAACAGCACGCGCGCGCCTTCCTTCACGCGCACCGGCTCGCCGGCGCCGAGCATCCGGCCGTTGATCGAATACGCCTTGAACTCGACGTCGACGCCGCCCTGGCGGCGCAGCGACGGCTCCCACTCGTGCAGCAGCAGCGGCACGTCGGCGTCGTAGGCGCCGGGATCGAGCCCGTCGTCGACCAGCATGGCGCCGAACTGGCCGGTGTAGGTGCTCTTCGACAGGTCGCGGCCGGCAGCGTTGTGGCTGTGGTACCAGCGCGTGCCCGCGGGTTCCGGGGTGAAGACGTAGCGGCGGCGGCCGCGCGGCGGCACGCCGGGCGTGCCCTGCTCGTAGACGCCGTCGACCTCGGGCGGGATGTGGAGCCCGTGCCAGTGCACGATGTCTTCGACCTCGGTGTCGTTGAAGACGTCGACGGTCAGCGCACGCCCGCGCCGCACTCGCAGGAACGGGCCTGGCACCTGACCGTTGTAGGCCAGCGTCGGCACGACGCGGCGCGGCGCGATCTCGTGCCGCAGACGGCCGATGCGCAAGGTCACGTCGGCCGCGCCGGCGAGTTCCTCCGCCGACTGCGGCGGGTGGTGCATCCGCGCGCCGCCATGCTGGGCGCGCGGCCAGGCCCCGGTCAGCACCGAGGCGCCGGCGACGAGCAGCCACTCACGTCGCGTCATGGCGAGCAACCTACCATGTCATGCCGGCCATGAGCGGCTGCATGCGCGTCCGGTTCCTATTTCTGAATCGACTTCAGGAAGTCCGAGAGCGCCTGCACCCGCAGCGGCACGGTGTCGCGCTCCATCGAGCGGAAGAGTTCACCCCACATCGGCATGTCCCGTGAGCCGTGGGCCGCCACTTCATCGAGTCCTTCGATGTACCGCTTGATTCTGGTTTCTGGGAAGGTGCCGCCGTTACGGGCGCTGATGCGTGTGAGATCCGCCGGCGCCTTGGTGAGGGCCTTGGCCGCCGGCCCGTCGCCAAGAGCACCCAGTCCGTGACAGGCCGAGCAGTAGTTGTGGTACATCCCCGGCCCGTCGTAAGCCGCCGTGCGCTTCATCGGCGCCTTGTCGATCGCCTGAGCCTGCGCGGTGCCTGCGGCCAGCAGTAGAGTTACGAACACGCTGAAGGTGAATCTGGTCATGTCGCCGCCTCCCGGTAAAGAGACTGCGGACGAGTGTGGGGCGGAGACCTTCGCAGGGGTATGACGGCAGTCATACAGCCGGGGCCCTGAATTCCCGGACGATGCCTGGGCCACTTCCATGACCACACCGCCCATCGACCCGCTCGCCGGCTCGCCGTGGAGCGCACCCGAGACCGTCAGCGGCTTCGTCTCGTCGCCGCCCAATCAGGTACTGCTCGGCGTCGCGACGGCCGAGTTCGCGCGGCGCGGGGGTGGGCGTCTGCTCGATATCGGCTGTGGAGCGGCGCGCAACGCCGCGCCGCTCGCGCGCATCGGCTGGCACGTGCTGGGCACCGACCTGTCGTGGCCGATGCTGAGGGCCGCCGCCGACCGTGTCGCCACCGCAGGCGAGGCGAAACGGGTGCGACTGGTGCTCGCCCCGATGGACGATCTGCCCGTAGCCACCGGGAGTATCGATTTCCTTGTCGCCCAGGGCATCTGGAACCTGGCGCCGTCGGGTGCGACGCTGCGCAGGGCGGTGACCGAGGCGGCCCGAGTCGCCTGCCCAGGCGCGGCCCTGTTCGTGTTCACGTTCTCACGCCACACTCTGCCGCCCGATGCGGAGCCGGTGCCGGGTGAACGGTTCGTCTTCACGAAGTTTTCCGGCGAGCCGCAGTGTTTCCTGACCGAACGTGAACTCATCGCTGAACTCGCGACGGCGGGTTTCGACCTGGAGCCCGGCTCGTCGCTCAGGGAATACAACCGGCCTGGAGCCGGCGCGCTCGAACGACGGTCCGGCCCCGTCATCTACGAAGGCGTCTTTCGGCGGCGACTCAGGACGTAGCCGGTTCGTCTCGCGCACTCACTCAGCGCCCGGGTCGACGTGTTTTCGCGTCGAAGGTCGTCCCCACAAGCGGCGGGGCCGCCGTCTGCGGCACATGGCAGGCGGTGCAGTTCCAGCGGGCGCCGGCAACCTGCGGACGCGCGATGCCAGGCGCCTGCCGCTCGTCCACGAAGTGTGAGACCGGGGCCGGCGGGGGCCCCGAGGTGGCGCCGGCACGGCCGTGGCAACGCACGCACGCATTCGACGTCGCGGTGATCGGCGTCAGTCCACGCAGGCTGTGCGGCACGAGCGGCGGTTGTCCGTCCCAGGTCCGCGGCAGGCGCGTGCTGCGCCCGGGTCTGGTGTCGGGCGGCTCGAACACCGGCGCCGGCGACACCTCCGGTGATGGTGAGGTCTGCGCGTCCGCCGGCACCCACGCGCCGGCGACGAACACGAACAGCAGGATCCACGCGTGGGCGCGCATCTCATCCCTCCGTCGAAGGTCCTGCCTTCGTGACATGCACAGCGCACTTCTTGAAATCGGTCTGCTTCGAGATCGGACACATCGCGTCGAGCGTGACCGTGTTGATGAACACCTGCTCGTCGAACCACGGCACGTAGACGCTGCCGCGCGGCATGCCGTAGCGGCCCTCGGTCTCTACGCGGAGCCGCACCCGGCCGCGCCGTGATGCCACCCAGGCCAGGTCGTGGCGGGCCAGGCCCCGACTCGCTGCGTCGTCAGGGTGCATGAAGAGCAACGCTGCGGGCATGGCGCGGTGCAACTCCGGAACGCGGCGCGTCATCGTGCCGCTGTGCCAATGTTCGAGCACGCGGCCCGTGCCGAGCCACAGGTCGTAGGTGGCATCGGGCACTTCAGGCGGCGCTGTATAGGGGCGGAAGAAGATCTTTGCCTTGCCGGTGAGTGACACCGGCGGCGCCGTGGCCGGCCCCGTGCGGTCGCCCGGCGGCAGCGCCTTCATCGCCGGGCCGTAGAACTCGAACGGTCCGCGTGTCACGTACGGATCGTGCGCCGCGTTGAAGCGCCAAGGGGTCTCGCGGCCCTTGACAACCGGCCAACGCAGGCCGCGAACGTCGGCGCCAAAATACGCGTCGAAGGGCGCCAGGTCGTGCGCGTGCCCGCGGCCGAAGGCGGCGTACTCCTCGAACAGCGCCTTCTCGGGGAACCACGTGACCCCAAGGTGGCGCACGGTGTCGTTCGGATGGTCCTCCGCCACGGCATCCGGCCAGGCCATCCGCCGGTTGGCTGGCGTCGCGAACAACACGTCGTAGAGGGTGGCTTCCGGCCGATGCCCCAGCGCGCGGGCGGCGGCGCGCACGTCGGGCAGCCGGCCGACGGGTTCACCAGCCACAGCAGCCCCGGCCACCGGCTGCGCGCTCCACAGGTTCCGAATGGTGAGGCGCTTCGAGAACTCGAGGATTTGCCACAGATCCGAACGCGCGTCCCCGGGCGCCGGCACCTGCTGGCGCCACATCTGCGTGCGGCGTTCGCTGTTACCGTAGGCACCCCACTTCTCGAAGATCATCGCCGACGGCAGCACCAGGTCGGCCAGCCCGGTGGAGACGCCGGGATACACGTCCGACACGACGATGAACGCATCAGGCCGCCGGGCCGCATCCACCCAGTGATTGGCGTTGGCGGTCGACTGGAACGGATTCGTGACCTGCACCCACAGCCACTTGATGCGGCCATCTTCCAGGTCGCGCATCATGTCGGTCAGGTGGCTGCCCGGTTTCGGGTTGATCGTGCCGGCCGGCAGCCGCCACAACTCCTCGGCGCGCTGGCGATCGGCCGGGTTCTCAACTGACATGTCGGCCGGCAGGCGGTGCGCGAAGGTGCCGACTTCGCGCGCGGTGCCACAGGCCGACGGCTGCCCGGTGAGCGAGAAAGCACTGTTGCCGGGGGCCGCGTAGCGCCCGGTGAGCAGGTGCACCATGTAGGCCTGCTCGTTCAGCCAGGTGCCGCGCGTGCTCTGGTTGAAGCCCATGGTCCAGAACGACACGACCTTGCGGGCGCGATCGCAGTAGAGGTCGGCGAGCTGCACGAGCTTGGCCCGGAACGCTTCGAGCGGCTCGTCGGCGTTGCCGCGCGCGAGTCCGGCCACGAAGTCGAGGGTGTAGGGCTCGACGGCGGCGCGGAACTCGTCGGCGGTGATGAGCCAGTGATCGTTCGCATTGGCGCGCCGGTCGTGCGCCACGCGCTCACCCGCTTTCTCAGGACGCCCCTGCGCGACCGCCTCGTCGCGCGTCAGTGTGTGGACGCGTTCGTTCGCGCGGGTGTCGCGCTCGGCGGGAAACATCGCTCGATCGTCGCCGCGTTGACCGTAGCCGATGTCGGTATAGCCGGCGGCGAAGACACAGTGCTGGTCAACGAACGCCCGATCGACCGCGTTCCGGACGAGCACCTCGCGAGCCAGGTAGTTCCAGATCGCGAGGTCCGTCTGCGGACAAATCACGATCTCGAGATCCGCCATCGCCGAGGTCGGCGTCGTGAACGTCGTCAGATGCGCGATGCGGTAGTTCGGGTCGGCCAGCCGCTTCGCGGTGACACGCGCCCACAGCATCGGGTGCATCTCGGCCATGTTGGCGCCCCACGTCACCACGGTGTCCGTGAGCTCGATGTCGTCGTAACAGCCGGCCGGCTCGTCAATGCCGAAGGTCTGCATGAAACCGGCGACCGCCGAGGCCATACAGTGCCGCGCGTTCGGCTCGAGGTTGTTGCTGCGCCAGCCGGCCTTGACGAGCTTCGCCGCGGCGTAGCCCTCCTGAATCGTGTACTGACCCGAGCCCATCACCGCCACGCCGGTCGGACCGAGCTCCGCGTGGACGCGCGTGAACTGGCGCGCCATCTCGTCGAAGGCGCGTTCCCACGACACGGGCGTGAGCGTGCCGCGTTTGTCGTAGGCACCGTCCGTGAGGCGCAACTGCGGTGTGGTCAGCCGGTCGGAGCCGTAGAGAATCTGCGCGTTGGCGTAGCCCTTCACGCACAGCAGGCCGCGATTCACGGGCGAGTCCGGGTCGCCCTTGACGGCGACGATCCGGTCGTCGCGGGTGCCCACCTGGATGCCGCAGCCGGTGCCGCAGAACCGGCACACACCGCGATCCCAACGCACCGCCGGCGGCGCCTGCGCGGCCTGGGCCCGAAGTGTCGCCGGCACCGGCAGACCGGCGGCCACGGCAGTGGCCGCGGCGGCAGCGGCTCGCAGGAACTCGCGACGGGTGGCGCCGCTCATGATGCTCCTCCTGCGCGTGCCGGTCCGACCGCGCCGGGGTCGGCGATGTGGCAAACAAGATGCGCCGATACCACGCCGGGCAGCCGTCCGATGTCTTCGTGGATCGCGCGCACCGCCTCGAGCGTCGGCGCGTCGATGGTCACCACGAGCTGGCCGCTGACCGGGTCGGCGATGTGGGTCTCGACGCCGGCCTGTTGCGCCAGCTGGTCTCTGACCCCACGGGCCCCCGGTGCTACGCGCACCAGCACACCGGCAATGTGGACGGCCTCACCAGGCTCCTGCATGCTGCCGATCCTGGCGCCGGCGGCGACCGTCGGCCATGACGGCGGTCATACCGGCCTACCCGTGCGGCTGTGTGGACGTCGGGTGCGGCGCGGGGAGCCGACCACCATCGCCCGTCATGAAGCTGACCCAGCGCGACAGTCCTGGAATACACCACGTCGGGTCGAAGTGGAGAACCGGCATCAACCCCGTGCGGTGCGTCTCGACAGCACCTCGGACGCGTGGTGACACCACGCTGCCGGGCGCCAGCACCAGCGCATCGGCGCGGGCCAGGCACATCTCCGACGAGGCCTTCCAGTCCGGCGTGTCGGACGAGGTGACGAACAGGGTCAGGTCGGCCGCGACGAGCGGCGCCATGCGATTGGATTCGACGACCACGTCGTAGCCGCCCGACGAGAGCACACGCACGAGCGCGGCGACCTCATGCAGGTGGCCGTCCGGGCAGCGGCAGAGAAAGGCGCGGGCCGCTCCGGCGGCCAGGCAGCGTCCGGTGGAGGTGGCGAGGGTCGGCTCGGCATCCTCCTCGATGGCGAAGTGCCCGCCGCCGTGACGGTGCGCGGAGACCTTCACGGTCGCGACAGGACGGGGCCCGACGGCGCGCACCAGTGCCACGGCGAGCGCCGTCTTGCCGACGCTGCGGCTGTGGCCACCGACGACGAAACACCGCCCCGCCGGGCGTCCTCGGTTCATCGGGCACCCACCGCCACGACCGTCTCCGCGTAGGCGAACCACAGCGTGTCGCCGGCGAAGGTGCCGGTCACGACCGGCCCGCCGCGCAGCCGCCCGGCGAAGACATTCATCGAGACGCGCGGCGTGAACGCGTAGTCGGCCGAGGCCTCCACCGCCGTGCCTAGGCGTGTGCTGCTGTTCGACCGCCGGCCGGCGTAGCCGAAGACGGCGCCGCGAGCGAGCGTGGCGCCGCTGCCGGCGTACCAGAGATCGGCGGCCGACGCGAGTTCGAGGCGGCGCAGATCGAGGCGCAGTCCGAAGGCGGGGCGCGGCCGGGCCTGCGCCTGCACGAACACGTCGCGCAGGTTCATCGTGCCGTAGGCGGTCGTCTGCGAGAAGCGACGCACCGTCGGCAGCAGCGGGAAGAAGGTGCCGTGCGAATCATCCGCGGGATCGTCATCGCCACTGGCGTGGAACAGACCGGCCCGCAGCCACGGCCGCCACGGCGCCTTCGTCCACTGATAGCCGCCCTCGATCGCCACCGCGGTGGCGCGGTGGTCGTCGCCGTACCACTGCCCCGTCTGCGCGACACCCCACGCGAATACATCAACCTCCCCGGGGCCGATCGGATAGGCGCCAAGCAGCGTCGCGCCGATCGTGCTGACGTCGATGTCCACGCCGGGCGAGGTCCTCCCGGTGTTGTCGGGGCGCTGGGTCACGTTGCGGGCGTCGTGGTACTGCCAGCCGAAGGCCTGCACCTGCGTCTTGCCGCCGGGCGCACTCGTCGGCCGGGAACTGAGTGTGGCGCCCGCCACCACGACCTCGCGCATCGTGGTGCTGGCCGCGCGCGCGAAACCGCCCTGCGTGGGCATGAACGCCACGCCGGTGGCCCGCCAGCGCGGCCGCGTCACGTCCACGCGCACGCCGTCGAATGCGCGTTGGTAAATCGACCACTCGAACTCACCGACCAGGCGCGCGTCGAGGCGCTGACGCTTCACTGTTTCGATCTTGGGGACGCCGCTCGGCGCTTCCGAGCCGGAGAGATAACCCATGCGCCCGATCTGCAGGTCGACGCCCCTGGCCACGGCCGGGAAGCGCAGGTTGGCAAAGCGCAGGTAGACCTGGCTCGCGTTCGATGCGCGGCTGCCCTGGTCGAAATAGAGCCCCCCGGTGCCGAGCGCCCCTGGCCCCGCGGCACGATCGGGCAGGCCCGCCATGCCCACGTACTGGCCCGCGAGCGTGAGATCAACTCGCGCCCAGTGCCCGCGCACGTCCACCCGCAGACGGTCGGCCAGGAAGGTGTAGTCGGGATCGCCGCCGCCCGGCCGCGGCTCGAAATAGCGCCACGACTCGAGGCGCATGACGTTGGTGGCGGACGCGCGCCACGTCGGCGTCGGTGGTGCGGTCGCAGCCGGCGCCGGCGACGGTTGCGCTCCGGCGGTCGACACCGTCGCCGTGAGCATGCCCGCCACAGCCGCCGTCACCCACCGTCGCCAGGCGCGGCGACGTGCCGGGAGACAGGGCAGGCACAGCAGATCGGGGAATCGGACGGCGCGGCTCATGAGGCGACTGTGGCAACACCAGCGCCCACAGGCCATGATCATCGTCATATGCAGGCGCGCGCAGCGGCGCGCGGGTTCGCCGCTCAGGGACGCGCCACGTCCGGCACGTGACACTGCCGGCACCGCACGCGTTCAGGATGGGTGGTGCGAAGCTCCACGCGCGCGCCGGGCCCGGCATGGCAGGCGAGGCATTCCCCACGCATCTGCAGCGCGTGGGGAATCCGCGGCGGCGCGCCGACGGTGGCGCGGCTGCCCTTCCAGGGGCCCTGCTGTAGCCCCGTGAAGCGGGAGGCCACGAGCAGCGCCGTCGTCGTCGCCGGCACGTGACACTGCCGGCAGCGCCGCAGCGCGCCAGAAGCCGGGCCGTCGCCGTGCGGCGAGGCCGGCGCCACGCCGACCCCGGCAATGGCCGCGCCATCGGCATCGTGACAGGTGACACACGAACCAATCGCGGCGTCGTGCGGAATAGTCGGCGGCGCGCCGTCGTAGGCGCGTCCGGCCGCGCGTGCACCGGTCGACCGCGCAACCATCTCGGCCGGCGCCGCCGGACCGCACGCGACCGCCAGGGCCGCCAGACAGGCGCACGCGGCCAGGGCCGCGGCTACACGCGTTCGAGGCGCACGGCGCATTTCTTGTAGTCCGGCTGCTTGCTGATGTTGTCCATGGCGTCGAGCGTCACCAGATTGATCAGCAACGACTCGTCGAAGAACGGCACGAAGAGGGTGCCGCGCGGCGGGCGTCCGCGGCCGTCCACCTCCACCGGCAGCTCGAGGCTGCCACGGCGGCTCACCACCTTCACCCGGTCGCCCTTCTTCACGCCGAACTGGTCGGCATCGGCGCGGTTCATCTCCACGTATGCGGCGGGCACCGCCTGATGGAGCTGCGGAATGCGGCGGGTCATCGAGCCGCTGTGCCAGTGCTCCAGCACGCGTCCGGTCGAGAGCCAGAGCGGATACTCCGCATCCGGCGACTCGGCCGGCGGATGGTATGGCCGCAGGAAGAACGCCGCCTTCTCGCCGTAACCCACGGCCTTGTAGAAGTGCGCGCCGGAGGCCTTCGTCACATACGGGTCGTAGCCAGCGGTATAGCGATACGGCGTCTCCTTGCCGTTCACAACCGGCCACAACATCCCGCGCGTGCTCTTCAGCTGCTGGTAACTCGCGAGGTCTTTGCCGTGACCAAGCCCGAACGAGCGATATTCTTCGAACATCGGCTCGTGCCAGTTGTCGTCGGGCCAGGGGAAGAGGTGGCCCATGCCCATCCGCTTGGCCACCTGGACGACCTGCCAGGCGTCTTCGCGGGCCTCGCCCGGCGGGTCGACCATCTTGTTCCACTGCTGCGTGCGGCGCTCGGTGTTGCCGTAGACGCCCTCGCGCTCGACCCACGCGGCGGCTGGCAGGATGAGGTCCGCCATCGCGGTCGTGGGCGTCGGGTAGATGTCGCTGACCACGATGAAGCGTCCATCGTCGGGCGTGCGATCGAAGCGCGACCGGTTGGGCAGCGTCACCCACGGGTTGGTGGTCTGGATCCAGAGCGCTTTCACGTCGCCGCGTTTGAGGGCCCGAAACAGATCCACCGCGTGATAGCCAGGAATCGCCGGGATCGTCCCGGCCGGCAGCTTCCAGATCCGCTCCGCCTCGGCGCGGTGCTCGGGATTGGTCACCACCATGTCGGCCGGCAGGCGGTTGTTCGACGTGCCCACCTCGCGCGCCGTGCCGCAGGCACTCGGCTGCCCGGTGAGGCTGAGCGGATTCGAGCCAGGGCGGCAGATCTTGCCGGTAATCAGGTGCAGGTCGGTGATGAGGTTGTTCATCCACGTGCCGCGCACGTGCTGGTTGACCCCCATGCACCACAGGCTCACGGTGCCGCGCGACAGATCCCCGTAGATGTTCGCCAGCGCGGCGATCTGTTCCACCGGCACGCCGGTGATGTCGCGCACGCGCTCCGGCGTGTAGTCGGCGAGGAAGGTGCGCAGCTCGTCGAGGGTGCTCGGCCGCGCCACGTCTTCGAACGTATAGCGTTCGGCCTGCTCGTCGAAGCAGCCGTAGCCGATGGTCTTCACGTCTTCGATGCCGCGGCGGAACACCACGTTCTCGTCGATGAACGACTGCTGGATGCGGCCCGAGGCCACGAGCAGGTGGAGAATGCCGTTGGCGAGCGCCAGGTCGGTGCCGGGCTTGAACAGCACGTGCAGGTCGGAATAGTCGGTCGTGGGCGTGCGGCGCGTGGCGATGTCGACGATCCGCGTCGCCGGCTTCTGACGCTTGGTCTCGAGCATCCGGCTGAAGAGCACCGGGTGCATCTCGGCCATGTTGTTGCCCCAGAGCACGAAGTCGTCGGCGGCGTCGAGATCCTGGTAGCAGCCCATCGGCTCGTCGCTCTGGAACTGCGTGATGAAGCCCGAGACGGCGCTCGCCATGCAGAGGCGCGCGTTGGGCTCGAGGTTGTTGCTGCGCAGGCCACCCTTCACCCACTTCTGCGCGGCGTAGCCGTCGAACACGGTCCACTGCCCCGACCCGTACATCGCGACGGCCTCGGGACCGTGCTGCTTCAACGTCTCCCCGAACTTCGTGGCGATGAGGTCGAGGGCGTCGTCCCACGAGATGCGGGAGAACGACCCGTCGGGCTGACGCCGTTGCGGGTAGAGCAGCCGATCGGCGCCGTAGAGCAGCCCGGGCAGGTGATAACCCTTCACGCAGAGCAGGCCCTTGTTCACCGGGCTGGCCTCGTCACCCCGCACGGCAACGACGCGGCCCTGCTCCACGCCCACCATCACGCCGCAGCCGGTGCCGCAGAAGCGGCACGGCGCCTTGTCCCACGTAACCGACGCCCGATCGACCGGCGCGGTGTTGCCGAGGCGCGCAGCCTCGTCCTTGTCGGCGCATGAATACGCCGCCACGACGGGCGCGGCTACGCCGGCCATCTTCAGGAACGTGCGACGGCCCACCCGGGTGATCATCGTTCCTGCCTCGTCTGGCCGTACTTGCGTTGCATCTCGCGGTTGATGGCGTCGGCCTGCTCCTCGGCGCCCTTGAGCAGCCACTGATGCTCCGGCCGGTTCAGGATCTCGTCAATCACCTGGTTGGCGCGCCGCGCCTGCTCGCCGCGGCCGGCGCGCAGGGCTTTCTCTGTAATCTCACGCGCCTCGGGGATGAGTTCCATGTAGAAGCGCTCGGCCACCTCGAACATGCCGTGCCACTGGGTGTAGTCGGGCGCCATCATCGAGGCGCCCATGCGGGCGCGCCGCCCTTCGTGGTGCCAGAGGTAGTACCAGGTCCACTCGATCTTCTCGTCGTACTGGGTCTTCGTGAGCATGCCGTTGGTCGCCAGCGCGCTCATGATGGCCTGGCCCGGCTTGGCGAACTTCTCGTTGAAGTTGATGACGACGTCGTCGTACTGCCGGTAGAACAGGTTGATATGGTCGGGCGTGTGGCAGGTCGAGCACACCTGCTTCATCCGGTTGCGCTTCGCCTCTGCCGTGTCGGCGATGGCAGCCCGCCGCTTCTCCGGATCGGTCTCGGTCACCACCGCGTGATTGGCATCGGTGTCCATGACCAGGCTCACGGGCGGACGGTTGGTCCAGGAGATGCGCTCGCCCGGGTCGTGCGTGATCTTCATGCCGTTCCGCATGTTCGCGCTCATGTGGCAGGTGGCGCAGGTGGGGGCGGCGCTGTAGTCCTTCCCCACCACCCACGGCTTCGCATCGAGGTTCATCTCGCCGATGAGGTCGCGGAAGGCGACGCCGTGCTTCGACTCGTCGTAGATCTCCTTCTGTGGATGGTCGGGCCCGAGGTGACACTTGCCACAGTTCTCGGGCTGGCGCGCCCGGCGCGACGAGAAGTCGTGGCGGCTGTGGCAGGCGGCGCATGACCCGCTCGAGCCGTCGAGGTTAAGGCGGCCGATGCCGGTGTTGGGCCAGCTGGTACTGCTGAAGAGCGGCTTACCGCTCTCGTTGCGCACAATCCGGCCGACGGCGTCCATGTTGGTGGGCTGGCCCTTGTCGTCCGGCTTGAGGTCGCGCATGGTGACGAGACCGCCGTCGCTGCCCTGGAAGGCCACGAGCGAGCCGTGGCACTGCTGGCAGCCGGAATTGGCCGGCGCCAGCCCGTTCACGGCCTGCACGGCCCGGCCCGGCGTGGGCGAGTGCGGATTGAACGGGGCGCGCGCGCCCTCGACCGTCTCGGCCAGGAAGTTGTCGAGCGATGCCAGGATGTTGCCGGCCTTCGAGTGATGACTGGCCGAGAACTCCGCCGCTTCGGTCGGATGGCACCGGGCACAGTCGCGCGGGGTGACGATGGTGGCAATCTGCTGGCCGTAGTGGCTGAAGACGTCGGCGTCATTCGCCTCCGCCTTGTGACAGTCCACGCACGCCACGCCCTTTTCGGCGTGGGTCGAGCCGGTCCAATGCTCCACGATGCCGGTCGACACCTGCGAGTGACAGTCGACGCACTGCCGCGAGGCCGCCGGCGTCGTGACCGAGGCGCGAGCGGCGCCCGACTCGTGCTGCCGCCGTTCCACTTCGAGCCACTGCACCGAAACCAACGAGAGCAGGAACAGGAAGCCCAGGCCACCGATGACCCAGCGTTTCTGATCGAGTGTCATACCGTCATCCTCAGTGCGCGACGAGCGCTTCCCACATCGTGAATCCCATGATGGTGAGCGCGCCCACCACGCCTATCCAGACGCTGATGTCCGCGTATTTGAACCGTCGTACCAGCCAGGCGTCGATGAACGGCCAGCAGAACATCACGAACACGATGAAGCCCTGCGTGAGCATGGCCGTCGTGCCGGAGAACAGCTTCAGCCACCGGAAGGCCACGTAGAAGTACCACTCGGGCTTGATCACCTCCGGGGTGATCTGCGGGTCGGCGCGCGGCCCCATCTCGGCCGGCACGAGGGTGGCGAGGGCGCTCAGCAGGATCATCAGCGTGAGGCCGATGATGAGCTCGGTATAGAAGTGCTCCGGGAAGAAATTGAACTGCTTCTTTGCCGCGGGGTCTTCGCCCTCGAACGTCATCTCGGTCACACCGAGCAGACGCACCAGGCCGATGTGCATCATCAGCACCAGGATGAGCAGCACCGGCAGCACCGCGCCATGCAGGATGAAGAAGCGCGACAGCGTGCGATCGTTGTAGGTCTCGCCGCCGAGCAGCACCTGCTTCATGAGCGGGCCCGCGACGGGCACCGTGTCGCTGATGTTGGCGGCCACGGTCGCGCCCCAGTAGCTGAGCTGCTCGAACACCAGGCTGTAGCCCGTGAAGCCGAGCATGAGCGTGCAGGTGAGCAGCGTCATGCCGATCATCCAGTTGAGCTCGCGCGGCTTGCGGTAGGCGCCGGTGAAGAAGACGCGCATCTGGTGCAGCACGACGGCGGCAATCATGAGCGTGGCGCCCCACCGATGCAGGCCGCGCAGGTACCAGCCGAACGACGCCTCCTCGGTGATGTAGCGCACCGATTCGTAGGCCGTCGCCGGCGACGGCTGGTAGTAGAACGCCAGCAGCACGCCGGTGACGATCTGCACCACGAACAGATACGCGGGCGTGCCGCCGAGCGCGAACCACCACCGCTTCAGGTGGTAGGGCACCGGCTCGTTTGACATCGCGGCGATGCCCTCGATCGACACGGGCACACGTTCGCCGATCCAGCCGCGGACGTCGCTCATGCGGGCCTCCCCGAAGACCCGGAGCCCGGGGTTCGCGCCTGGACGCACGTTAGGCAGGGGTCGTGGCCGGGGCCGACCGGGCTCGTCACCTCGACCACTCCGGCGACGTCGCCCATCGACAACTGCTCGGCCGGCACCATGATGTAGAGCAGCCCTTTGTCCACCAGCAGGCCATACCGCGGCAGGGCCTGGCCGGCATCTCCCGGCGGTCCGCCGGTCGCGATGCCTTCGGTGTTGAAGGTGCCGTTGTGGCAGGGGCAGAAGTAGCGGTCGTTCTGCCCCTCCCATCGCACCTGGCAGCCAAGATGCGGGCAGGTGCTCGAGAGCGCGATGAAGTCGGTGGCCTTGCCTGTTTGTCCGCGGCGCGTGACATTGACCGTACGGCCGTCGGGCGTGCGGTAGAGCAGCGTGCCGCCATCGGGCACATCAGACACGCGCGTCACGAAGAGTTGGTGCAGTTGCCCCGTGTGGGCGGGCAGCATGAACCGGCCACCGATCCACGCGAACAGACCGTAGCCCCCGACCAGCCCGGCCACCATGGCCAGGCGCGAGGTCAGCCACAGCGCCGTGCGGCGCGTGAGCGGCGCCTCGGGGGTGGCGTCGTCGAGCGGGGGTGGCGGGGACTGGTGCGACATCGACGTCATCTCAGAACGGCGAGAATCCCTGCGACGGGAAGCGCGTCATGGTGTGGAGGTGGTAGAGCGGCGGCCCGTAGGCAATCACAATGAGCACGACAGCCACGGCGCTCCAGAACCCGAGCCGGTCCCACAGCGACGGACCAGGCGTCACCGCCACCAGCGACTCGGCGTATTCGATCGGCAGGAGCGCGCCACGCGGCGCCACCAGCATCGTGCCGACCACGACGCCCACGTAGAGCATCGCCGAGATGAACAGAATCACGCCGCCCACCGCCGAGAGGTTGACCAGCGGAATCCACGCCTGCGCCGCCTCGACGCCCTGGAACTCGCCGGTATAGACCCGCCGCGGCATGCCCATCAGGCCCGCGATGTGGCTCGGGATGCTGAAGCACTGCATGCCGACGAACCACAGCCACGGCTGCACCGCCGCCACGCGCGGGAACGCGATGGCCCGTCCGGTGAGGCGCGGCATCAGCCAGTAGGTGGCACCCATGAAGGTGAGCGCGACGGCCGTGCCCACGGTGAGATGGAAGTGCCCCTGGATCCACGCCGTGTTGTGGATCATCGCGTTCATCGCGTAGGCGGCGTTGATGGCGCCGCCGAAGCCGCCGAGCGCGAAGGTCAGCATCGCCAGCGCGACGCCTGAGAAGAATGGATCACCCCACGGCAGCACACGAATCCACCCGAAGGTGCCGGTGCCGCCGCGAGCGCGCCCGGCCAGCTCGAGCGACGCGATCACCGTGAAGGCTGTCACCAGACTCGGAAACATGATCGCGTAGGTGGTGAACGTGTGGACGAGCTTCCAGCCGCTCGAGATGCCCGGATCAGTGAACTGATGGTGCAGGCCGACGGGCGTCGAGAACAACACGAACTGCACGAACACCACGCGCGTCACCGCGTCGCTGAAGAGTTTGCCGCCGGCGATTTTCGGAATCACCGTGTACCAGAGCACGTAAGCCGGCAGCAGCCAGAAGTAGGTCAGCGGATGTCCGAACCACCAGAAGTAGGTGCGAGCCACGATCGGGTCGATGCGATCGACATAGCCGAGCGACCACGGCAGGATGAAGACCAGCACCTCCACGGCGAGTCCGACGGTGGCGAGGATCCAGATCGCGACCGTCGTGAGCATGCCGTGCATCGCCAGCGGCACCCGCTCTTCACGATGTGCCGCGCGCCAGCTGCGGAAGCTGCCAATCATCACGCCGCACCACACCCACGAGCCGATGACGAGCAGCGTGGCGCCGATGTAAAACGTCGGGTGCGCTTCGAGTGGCGGATAGAAGGTGTAGAGCACCGTGCTCGTGCCAGAGAGGATGGCGAGTGTCGTCATCACCGTGCCAACAACCGCCACCCAGAAGCCGCCCCAGGCCCACCCCATTCCCCGGATGCGCCCGAGCGTCGTATCGGCCACGACGTAGCCGAGCGCCATGATGAAGAAAGTGGTGAAGACGAGCGCTTCGAGCACGCCGTGCGCCGTGACCGACAGGTAGTAGAGACGTGCGGTACCGAACGGCAGCTCGATGCCCGCCCGGGCCAGGGCCTGCATCACGGCCATCATCGCTCCGAGGCCGAAGGCGATGATCGCCACCCAGATGTTGGCGAGGATGAGCCGGTTCGCCGGCGTCAACGGGCGGCCTCGACGATGACCTTGCCCTGCATGAGGTGGTGCCCGAGTCCGCAGTACTCGTTGCACACGACCAGATACTCGCCGGGGGTCTCAAAGGTGGTCGTGGCCTCGCTGACGTAACCGGGCGCCACCGTGAGGTTGACGTTCGTGCCGACGATCTGAAAACCATGCAGCACGTCGGGACTGGTGACCCGGAACGTCACCGGTACGCCGGCCGGCACGCGGACCTGTTCGGGCCGGAAGACGTAGAACTCGGCGCGTAACGACACGGTAACGCGGCCGTCAGGCGCGGTGGCGACACCCGGCGAGGCGAACTCGCCGCCGATCGTGAGCGTCTCCGGGTTGACAACCTCGGTGTGGCTCGGCGGATGCGACGCGCTGGTCACCGCGGTCACGACGATCGCGCCCGTGAACAGAGCGAGCATGGCTGAGGCGGCCCACATCCAGTAGCGTTCGTAGCGGTCGACGTGCATCGGCGGACCTACGGCGTGGCTCGCGGCAGGAAAAGGCCGAAGTACAGGAGCAGCCAGCCCAGAGCGACGAGGATTCCGAACGCGCCGACGATGTAGAGCGTACCTCTCGGCGGTTCGTTGTGGTCGGGAGGATGAGTCATCAGTTGGACCGTGCCGCCGTCCTTCGGGTGACGCAGTCTAGCAGTCGGGGCCCAACCTATCAATCTCGGATCCGGACGCCGTATGACGGGGGTCATACCCTGCCGCGACAATCGGCCGCAGCATGCCCGAGGAGTCGTACATGGGCATCCGCGTCGCGCTGCCGGACCTCGAGCACTGGAAGGCACAGGTGAAGTGCCAGAGCGGGTGCCCCGTGTCGACCGATGCCGGCCGCTACGTCCAGCTCATCGCTGAGGGCCGCCTCGAAGACGCCTATCTGGTGGCCCGCGCGCCCAATCCCCTGGCCTCGGTCTGCGGCCGCGTGTGCGCGGCACCCTGCGAAGATGCCTGCCGGCGCGGCGCCATCGATGCGCCGGTGTCGATCCGCGCCCTCAAGCGGCACGTGACCGAACAATACGGGGTGGAATCGGTACGGCCGGATACGCAGGACCGCCTGCGCGACACCGGGATCGCCGAGGGCAACCGCTACAGCGGCCACTTGCCGATGGCCTTCCACCGCACGGCCCCCGCGCCCGCCGCCGGGCCCCGCCACAAGGTGGCGGTCATCGGCGCCGGCCCGGCCGGGCTCGCCGCCGCGCACGACCTGGCGCTGCTGCAATACGACGTCACGATCTTCGAGGCCGCCGCCGAACCCGGCGGCATGATGCGCTTCGGCATCCCCGAGTACCGGCTGCCGCGCACGCTGCTCAGGGCCGAGATCGATCGCATCGTGTCGCTCGGCGTCGAGCTGAAGCTGAACGCGCCGCTGTCCGCGTCGTTCGGGCTCCGGCAGCTGCGCGAGGCCGGCTTCGAGGCGGTGTTCCTCTCCGTCGGCGTCTCCCGCGGCCGCGATCTGCAGATCCCGGGCGTGGAGATGGACGGCGTCGTCAAGGCCGTCGACTACCTGCTCAACGTGAATCGCGGCTACCGGCTCAACCTGGGCCGCCGGGTCGTGGTGATCGGCGGCGGCTTCGTGGCGTTCGACGCCGCCCGCACGGCGCTGCGCGCCGGGCGGGAGCCGGTGCCCGATGCCAGCGCCGAAGACCTCGGCGCCGAAACCGATGCCCGCCTCAAGGAAGCGATGGACTCGGCGCGGGCCGCGTTGCGCGGCGGCGCCACCGAGGTCACGGTCGTGTCGCTCGAAAGCCTCGACGAGATGCCGGTGCTGCGCACGACGCAGGGCCACGAGGAGTTCGAGGAGGCCGCGAAGGAAGGCGTGCGCTTCATCACCCGCAGAGGCCCCCGCCGCCTCATCGGCAACGGCCACGTGATCGCCCTCGAACTGCGCGGCGTGACCAGGGTGTTCGACGAGCACGGACGCTTCTCGCCGCAGTACAACGACGACGACCTCGAGATCATCGAGGCCGATGCCTGCGTGCTGGCGATCGGCCAGCAGGCCGACCTGTCGTTCCTCACGCCGGACGACCACGTGACCCTCACGCCGGGCGGCACGATCGTCATCGATCCGAAGACGCTCGCCACCTCGGCGCCCGGCATCTATGCCGGTGGCGACGTGGCCTTCGGCCCGCGCAACCTGATCGAGGCGGTGGCCAACGGCAAGCGCGCGGCGCGGTCGATGCACGAGTACCTGGCCGGCGATCGGGCGCGGCTCGAGACGACGGTGGACATCGAGACGCTGCCGACGAGCCACTACACGATGCTGAGCGGCTTCGAACGGTTCGACCGCGAGACGCCGCCCACCTTGAGCCTCGACCGTCGCACCGGCATCGCCGAGGTCGAAACCGGCTACGAGCACGAGGCGGCCGTGCGGCAGGCCGCCCGCTGCCTGGTCTGCCACGTGCAGACCATCTACGACCCCGAGAAGTGCGTGCTGTGCAACCGGTGCGTCGATATCTGCCCCGAGTACTGCCTGGCGATCGTGCCCTTCGAGTCGCTCGAACTGGATCCGGAGGTGAAGGCGACGTTGACGGCGCGGGCCGAGGCCGGCGGCTTCCCGCTGGCGGCCATGGTGAAGGACGACGAGCGATGCATCCGGTGCGGGCTGTGCGCCATCCGCTGCCCGACCGACGCCATGACGATGGAGCGCTTCAGCATCACGGAGCGGTGGACCCATGAGTGACCCACACCCGAAAGCGCCGGGCGACCGGCGTGACTTCCTGCTCAAGCTCGGCGCCGGCGCCGGCGTGGCCGCGCTGACGGCGCAGGGGGCCGCCTCGCTGCGGTCGCTCGTGCCCAACGTGTCCTACGACTCGCCGACGACGGTGAAGCTGGGCCCGCCGGCCGACTTCCCCGACGGCATCAAGTTCCTGCCCGACGAACGGCTCTTCGTCTTCCGCCAGGGCAACACGTTCCACGCCGTCTCGGCCGTGTGCACGCACCTCGGCTGCACGGTGCGCGCCGAGGCCCTGGCCAACGCGCAGACCGCGAAGGTCAGCGGCGGCGAGCTGCGGCTCACGCACCGGTTCCTCTGCCCCTGCCACGGCTCCGAATACAAGGGCGACGGCTCGAACGTGTCGGGCCCGGCGCCGAGGCCGCTGGCCTGGTACCGCCTCTCCTTCGCACCCGACGACGGCCAGCTCGTCGTCGACCTCGCCGACGAAGTCGCCACCGACTTCCGGCTCACGCTGGGGTGATGCCATGCGCCTGACCCTGTCCGCCCGCCGCCCCGAACCCGACGCCCCCGGCGTGCGGCCGCAGATGCTGTGGAGCCTGCGGCCACGGTCCGACCGCGAGGCCGGCGATGCCATCGCCTCCAACTTCCTGTTCCACGCCTTTCCCGCCAAGGTCAGCAAGGCCTCGATGGCGTGGAACTACTCGTTCTGGCTGGGCACGATCTCGGCCGCCCTGTTCCTCCTGCTGATCCTCTCCGGGCTGCCGCTGCTGTTCCTCTATGTGCCGTCGGTGGAGCGCGCCTACCAGTCGGTGAAGGACATCGAGTTCGTCATCACCTTCGGGTCGTGGATCCGCGCCGTGCACCGCATCGCCGCGCACGGCATGGTCATCGTCGTCTTCCTGCACCTGGTCCGGGTGTTCCTCACCGGGGCCTACAAGAACGGCGCCGGCCGCGGCCAGCACCGCGAGTGGAACTGGGTGCTCGGCGTGGTGATGCTGCTCATCACGCTGTTCCTGTCGTTCACCGGCTACCTGCTGCCGTGGGACCAGCTCGCCTTTTGGGCGGTCACGGTGGGCACCAACATCGCCTCGTCGATTCCGGCCATCGGCCCGACGGTGCGCGAGCTGCTCATCGGCGGCCGCACCATCGAACAGGCCACGCTCATCCGCTTCTACGTGCTGCACGTCGTGATCCTGCCGCTCGGGCTGGGCGTGCTCTTCGCGTACCACATGTGGCGCGTGCGCAAGGACGGCGGGCTGGCCCGCGCCGAACGCGACGCGCTGCTCGAGCGTCCGGCAGAGGCGCCGGTCGTGGCGACCAAGACCTACACCCTCCTCGGCGTGGCCCGGGGGCAGGCGCCGGTGATTCGCGCGCAGGCGCTCGAAGCCCCGGAGACGACGGTGAATGCGGTGCCGGACCTGACGCGGCGCGCGGCCATCGCCACGCTCGGCACCTTCGCCGTCATCGGCATCCTGTCGGTGTTCATCGCCTCGCCGCTCGAGGAGCCGGCCAACGCACTCGTGACGCCGAACCCGGCCAAGGCGCCGTGGTACTTCCTGTGGCTGCAGGAGATCGTCACCGACACCACGATCCGCATCGGCTCGTTCACCCTGAACGGCGCCTTCGTCGGCGGCGTCGTGCTGCCCGGCCTGCTCATCGGCCTGCTCACGGCGTGGCCGTGGCTCGACCGCTCGCCGGCCAGTGCCACGGGCGTGTGGATGGCGCGCGTCCGGGCGCGCCAGAACACCGTGTTCCTGCTGGTCGTGCTGGGCATCCTCGTTCTCACGTTCATCGGCATGGCGATGCGCGGTCCCTACTGGTACCTCTACTGGCCGTGGGAGGCCTGGCCGGACATCCCGGCGAGGATCTGACATGGAGAAGCGCACCAACTCCCCGTTTCCCTCGATCGATCGGCCGGTGATGGCCATCGTGGGCGTCGTGCTGGTCATCGGCACCGGACTCTTCATGTGGAGCGACCGCGCGCACGACTGGCGCTTCTACCAGATGGAGTTCTCGCAGATGGTCGCCGAGCAGTTCGGCGCCGAGAAGGCCGCCGACGTGCCGACCGGCCTGCAGCAGATCTGGGTCGCCGATCTCGAGCGGGCCGACCGCTGCACGACCTGTCACCTGGGCGTGCGCTGGAAGGGCTTCGAGAAGGCCGAGCATCCCTATCGCACGCATCCAGAGGCGCCGCTCGAGACCCATCCTCTCGAGAAGTTCGGCTGCACGTCGTGCCACGGCGGCCAGGGGTGGGCCATCGACACCGCGGCCGCCCACGGCGAGGTGGCGCACTGGGAAGAGCCGCTGCTCAGCCGCACGCTCGGCGAGTCGTACACCCTGGCCGGCGACAAGAACGCGCTGATGCAGATGAACTGCAACACCTGCCATCGCTACGACCGCGAGACGGCGGGAGCCACGGCGATCAACCTCGCCAAGCGCCTGGTCAACGACAAAGGGTGCCGCGCCTGCCACGTCATCAACGGCTTCGGCGGCACCATCGGCCCCGACCTCACCGAGGTCGGCGAGAAGCCGCCCGAGCAATACGACTTCAGCCGGCTCTCGGGACAGCGCACCGCCTTCGCCTGGCACGTCGCGCACTTCAAGGATCCGCGGGCGCTGGCCGAGGGCACGGTGATGCCGAACTTCAACCTGACGACCGAACAGGCGCAGGCGCTGTCGATGCTGGTGCTGTCGTGGCGGCGTCACGACGTGCCGGCCCGCTACCTGGCCGGGGCGCCGCGCACCGACCCCCGCAGCGCCGAAGAACTCGCCGCCGAGGAGGCGATGAAGACGGGCCCCGGCCGCTGGTTCGTCGACACCGGCTGCTTCGTGTGCCATTCGGTGTCGGCGCTCGGCGTGCGCAGCCCGGCCCAGATCGGCCCGGACCTGTCGACCGCGGTCGAAGACACGCAGAGCCGCTTCGGGCTGACGGTGGACGCCTTCCTCGCCAATCCGACCGGGACGATGAGCGTCGTGCTGTCGCGCCAGATCATCCTCACGCCCGAACAGAAGCAGGTCGCCGTGCAGAAGCTCCGCGAGGCGTTCGCGGAACACCAGAAGCAACGCGCCGCCGGGGTCACGACTGCACCCGCGCCGAGCCATTAGGAGACCACGACCATGGAGAGACACCGTCAGCACGCCTGGAGCCGGGTGCTCGTCATCGCGGCGGCCGCCGCGGTCGCGACCCAATGCACGCCGAGCCGGCCCGAATCGCAACGCTCGGGCGGCGCCGTGCAGTCTGACCTGGCCGTCGCGGCGCAGAAGACCTACGTGGCGCCGGGCGACCTCGACGAGTACTACATGTTCTCGTCGGGCGGCCACTCGGGCCAGGTCTACGTCTACGGCCTGCCGTCGATGCGGCACCTCTCGACCATCCCGGTCTTCACCCCCTACCCGGCCACCGGCTACGGGTTCGACGACGACTCGAAGAAGATGCTGGGCGAGCTGACCTGGGGCGACGCCCATCACCCTGCGCTCTCCGAGACCAAGGGCGACTACGACGGGCGGTGGCTGTTCATCAACGAGATGAACGGCCGCATCGCCCGCATCGATCTGCGCGACTTCAAGACCAAGCAGATCCTCGGGCCGGTGCCCAACCTGCACGGCAACCACGCCTCGTCGTTCGTGACGCCGAACTCCGAATACGCCATGATGGCGTCCCGCTTCTCGCGCCCGGTGCCGCAGCGCCCCGTGGGCGTCGACAAGTACGCCACCGAGTACAAGGGCATCATCGCCGGCGTGAAGATCGAGCCGACTTCCGGCGAGATGTCCCTCGCCTGGCAGATCCTGATGCCGCCGTTCGACTACGACCTCGGTGATGCCGGCAAGCTGGCCTCCGACGGCTGGATGTTCTTCACCTCGTACAACACCGAGCGCGCCACCGGGAAGCTCGAGGTGACCTCGGCGCAGAAGGACCGTGACTACATCGCCGCCGTCGACTGGCGGGCGGCCGAGCGGGCGATCGCCGAGGGCAAGTTCGACACCATCGACGGCGTCAAGGTCATCGATCCGAAGAAGGTGCCCGGCATCGTCTACCTGATGCCGTGCGGCAAGTCGCCGCACGGCGTGGATGTGGCGCCCAACGGCAACTGGATCGTCGGCTCGGGCAAGCTGCAGGGCGTGACCACCGTCTTCAACTTCGAGAAGGTCCAGACCGCCATCCGCAACAAGGACTTCACCGGTGAGGAAGACGGCATCCCGGTGCTGAAGTACGAGTCGATCAAGGACGCCGAGGTGCCGGTGGGCCTGGGTCCGCTGCACACGCAGTTCGGCACCGACGACTGGGCCTACACCTCGCTCTTCGTCGACAGCGCCATCGCCAAGTGGAAGCTCGGCACGTGGGAAGTCGTGGACAAGGCGCCGATGTCCTACTCGATCGGCCACCTGTCGGCGGCCGAGGGCGACACGGTGAGCCCTGACGGCAACTACCTCGTGGGCCTCAACAAGCTGTCGCACGGCCGGCACCTCTCGGTCGGGCCGTCGCAGCCCGAATCGTCGCAGCTGGTCGACATCACCGAAGAGAAGATGAAGCTCATCTACGACGCCTTCACCGAGCCGGAACCGCACTACGCGCAGATCATCAAGGCCGACAAGGTGAAGCCGATCGAGGTCTACCCGAAGGAAGAGAACAAGCACCCGTTGGCGGTGTGGGATGTCGCCCAGGCCGGCGTCACCCGCAACGGGAAGAACCTGACCGTCAAGATGGTCGCGGTGCGTTCCACGCTCACGCCGACGGACTTCGAGGTGCAGGCGGGCGATCAGGTGACCGTCGCCATCACCAACATCGAGCAGACGACCGACGAGCTGCACGGCTTCGGATTGCTCGACTACAACATCAACGTCGTCGTCGATCCCGGGGAGACGAAGACGGTGACGTTCACGGCGAAGAAGAGCGGCGTCTTCGCCTACTACTGCACCAACTTCTGTTCGGCGCTGCACCAGGAGATGCAGGGGTACATGGTCGTCAAGTGACCTGTAGCGGCTAGCGGCTAGGGGCTAGGGACAGAGGAACGGGGACCAGGGAACAGGGGTGGGTCATGGACAGCACAGCACGCGGCCGCTTTCTCGACGGCACCATCGATGGCCGGGCCCGGCTCATGGTGCTGCTGGCGGTGGTGCTGCTGGCCGTGACCTACGTCCTGCCGCTCTGGAACCTGACCATGTTCGCGCCGCAGTATCCCGAGGGGCTGCGGCTCGACATCTACTCGTATACGCTCGAGGGCGGCAACAACGGTCAGGACGTCAAGGAAATCAACGTCCTGAACCACTACATCGGCATGCGCGACCTGGCGAACGAGTCGTTCGCGGAGTTCCAGTGGATGCCGTTCGTCATCGGCGCTCTCGGCCTGCTGATGCTGCGCGCCGTCGTGCACGGCTCGGTGGCGGCGTTGCTCGACGTGGCGATGATCTTCGTCTACTTCGGGGCCTTCTCGACCTGGTCGTTCGGCTACAAGCTCTATCGCTACGGACACGACCTCGCCCCGGATGCCGCCATCAAGGTGGCGCCGTTCATGCCGCCGATGTTCGGCTACCGCCAGATCGCCAACTTCGAAGTGTATTCCTATCCGCGGGCCGGCACCTACGCGATGGTCGCCGCCATCCTGCTGCTGATGGCCGCGCTGGGATGGACGTGGGTGCGCGCGCGGCGCGCCCACGCCCCCGCCGCCGTAAGGTGATGCGATGACACGGCTGGCCCTGGCAGCGCTCGCCCTCGCCGCAACGCTCGGCCTGCCGGGCGTGGCTCGCGGGCAGGACGATGCCCTGCCGCCAGCGACCCGGACGGTCGAAGGCCGTCCTGCGGCGGAGCACACCTCGCCGCTCCAGGCGCTGGTCGACGACGCCGCGCCGGGGGCCCGAATCGAGGTGCCGGCCGGCACCTGGGAGGGCGACCTGTATCTCGATCGGCCGATGACGCTCGTCGGCGTGGGACGCCCGCTGCTGCGCGGCTCGGGGCAGGGCAGCGTCGTGCGCGTCCGGGCCGCCGGCGTGACCCTCGAGGGCTTCGACATCGACGGCCGCCGCGGCGGCGACCTCGGCCGCGACACCTCGGGCATCCACGTCACGGCCGCGCACGTCACCATCCGCGACTGCCGCGTGCGTGATGCGCTCTTCGGCATCTACCTGCGCGAGGCGGATGACGCCACGATCGAACACTCGGTCGTGACGGGCATTCCCGATCGCCCGCCCGGCGAGGTAGGCAGCGGCATCCACGTGTGGAACAGCCAGCGCTTCCACCTCACCGGCAATGAGATCGTCGGCACCCGCGATGGAATGTACATCCAGTCGTCGTCGCACGGCGTCGTGCGCGGCAACCGCGCGCGCGATCTCCGCTACGGGCTGCACTACATGTTCTCGGACGACAACCTGTTCGAGGACAACGCCTTCGAGACCGGCGCGGCCGGGGTGGCGTTGATGTATTCCAAGCGCCTCGTCTTCCGGCGCAACCGCTTCGTGCGCAACCGGGGGTTCGCTTCGGTGGGGCTGCTGCTGAAGGCCTGCGACGACGTGGTCGCGGAAGACAACCTCATTGCCGACAACGCACGCGGCATCTTCCTCGAAGGCTCATACCGCAACCACTTCCGCCGCAACATCGTGGCCATGTCGGACACGGCGCTCGTCATCTATGACTCGAGCGGCGGCAACACCTTCGAAGGCAACGCATTCGTGGGCAACCTGACGCCGCTGTCACTTTCAGGACGGCGCACCGACACGCGTTTCGACGGCAACTACTGGTCGGACCACGGCGAGCCGGACCTTGACGGCGACGGCGTGGCCGACCGGCCGTACCGCCTCTCGAACGTCTTCGACCACGTGCGCGGCAACCTCACCGCCGCCGATCTCTTCTCGCAGGGCGTGGCCGTGAGCGCGCTCGGCGCGGCCGAGCGCGCCTTTCCCGTGCTCGACCCGGTGCCGGTGGTGGATGCCCGGCCCCTGGCGCGCCCGCCCGCCCTTGCCGCCGTACCCGCCGATGTGCCGATCATCGCGTCGTCGCTCGTGACTCGCGCCGGCGCGTGGATGCTGCTCGGCGTGGGTGCGCTCGTGCTCCGCATCGGACGGCACAGCTGGAGCCCGTCGTGATTCGCTACCGCGCCTTCACGAAGACCTACAGCGGCCGCCGCGTCGTCGACGCGCTGACCTTCGAAGTGCCGCGCGGCGCCGTCGTGGCGCTGCTCGGGCCGAACGGTTCCGGCAAGACGACCTCGATCAAGGCCGCCGCGGGGCTCATCCGCCCGACCTCGGGCGAGGTTGTGCTCGGCGACGACTCCGTCAACGCGCTCGACGCACGGGCGCGACGACGCGTGTCCTTCCTGCCGCAGCGTGTGTCATTTCCCGACACGCTGACCGGGCGCGAAGTGGTCGAGTTCTACCGCCGGCTGCGTCATGCGCCGGGCGAGGCCGTGGACCGCGCCCTCGCATTCGCGTCGCTGAATGGCGCCGGAGCGCGCCCAGTAGGCACCTATTCTGGCGGGATGGTGCAACGGCTGGGCCTGGCCGTCGCCAGTGTGGCACCGACCGATGTGCTGCTGCTCGACGAGCCCACGGCCGCGCTCGACCCCGAGGGCCTGCAGTCGTTCTACGAGCTGGTCGAGGTCCGTCGGCGGGACGGCGGCGCCGTGTTCTTCAGCTCGCACCAATTGGGCGATGTCGAGCGGCTGGCGGACCTCGTGGCCGTGATCGTGGCCGGTCGCCTGGTGGCGTCGTTCACCGAGCGCGAGCTGGCGGCGCGGCTGGCCGATCGCGGCACCATGCGCGTGCGTCTCGGCGCCGAGGTGGGAGGCCTGCTGCCCCGCCTGCGCGCCCTGTCGCCCGCCGCTTCGTGGCACGGCGACGAACTGGTGCTGCCCGGGCCGGCGTCGGCACGTCCGGAGATGCTCGATGTCATCCGCGAGGCCGGCGGCGAGATCCGCGGACTGACCGCGGAAGAGGGCCATCTCGATCAGTTCTACCGGGAACTCATCGGAGAGCAGCCATGAGACGTCTCTTTCGCTCGGCGCTTCTGCTCGCGGGCCTGCTCGGCGCATGCTCGGCAGGACCTGCCGCCCCGGTCGATATCGACACAACCGCCGACGTGTGCGCGCATTGCCGGATGACGATCGTCTCGTCGACCACCGCCGCCCAGATCGTCGCCCGTGGCGAGGAGCCTAGGATCTTCGACGACCTCGGCTGCCTGCGCGATTACGTAGCAGCCGCCGGACTTCCGGCCGGGGCGCTCGTCTTCGTCGCCGACCACCGCACCGGCGAGTGGGTGGACGGCCGGATGGCCATGTTCACGCAAACGTCGCTCGACACACCGATGGGCTCGGGGCTCGTCGCCCACGTCACGGCCGCCTCGCGCGATCTCGACGCCGCGGCCAGGCGCGGCACAGCGGTGCCGGTCCGGAACCTGCTGCCATGACCACCTTCGACGCCCCGATCTGGCTGTGCGCACGCTACGAGCTCGTGCTGGCCGTGCGCTCACGATGGCTGCAGATCTTCGCCGTGGTGTTCGCCGGCCTCGCCCTGGCGGTGGCCGGCGCAGGCTACGTGCTCTCAGGTGGCCACGGCGTGCAGAACTTCTCCCGCACCGCGATTTCGTTGGTGCAACTCGTGCTGCTGCTCGTGCCGCTCGCGGCGCTGGTATTCGGCGCGCTCGCGCTGACCTCGGAACGTGGTGCGGCCGAGCTGCTCTACTCCCAGCCGGTCGCGCGCGGGTACATCCTGTTCGGACGGGTGCTCGGCCTCTGGGCCGCGCTCTCGGCGGCGGAGCTCGTGGGCTTCGGCCTGGCGGGTCTCGTGCTGCAGTGGCAGGCCGGGCCCGGCGGCGTGGCGCGTTACGGCGCGCTGGCGCTGACGGCGGTCGTCATCACCGGCGTGTTCCTCTCGGTCGCGGCGTGGCTCGCAAGCGGCCACACGGGGCGGCGTACGCGGGTGCTGGCGCTGGCGCTGGTGGTGTGGTTCCTGGCCGTCGTGCTGTTCGACGTGGCGGCGCTCGGCGCGGCCTCGCTCCTGCGGTCTGGCTCTGCCTCACGGCTGCTCATCTGGGCCACCCTCGTGAACCCGGTGGATGCGGCGCGCACCGGGGCGTTGCTTGCCATCGAGGGCACGTCGGCGTTTGGCGCCGCGACGGCAGCGCTCCTTCGGTTCACCGGCGGGATGACCGCAGCGGGTGCCGCCGTCGCGGCATCGCTCGTGCTCTGGCTCGTGGTGCCGTTCGCCTGCGCCGTCCGCAGGCTGGTACGTTCCGACATCTGAGGTCCCAATGGCGAGGGTGTCCGGTCAGCGCACGTCCCGCTCCCAGCGCGCCGCTGCGCTCGTCGGCGGTGTCTTCGGCGTGGCCGGGATGGTCGCTGGCACGCGCGTACTGAGCGGCCTCGATGTCCCCGACTACCCCGTGCTGCGGTGGCTGGTCGTCTACAACGTCGTCACGAGTGCGGTGGCGTTGGTCGTGGCCGTAGCGCTCTGGCGCGGCCGGCGGTGGGCGGCATACGCCGCTATGGGGCTTGCCGGCGCGCATGGGCTCCTGCTCGTCGGGCTGGCTGCCCTCCGCGTCACCGGCACACGAGTGGCAAACGACAGCCTGGCCGCCATGGGTCTGCGCACCGCGGTATGGGCCGTCGCAGCATGGACCGCGAGCCGGTCGAGTCGCGCACACCGTTGAGCGGTGAGACGGAGGTCGTGCCGACCTGAGTTCAGCGCTCGAGGTCGCGCTGGGTGTGGCCGATCTCGTCCGGACGCGGGCCGACAGCGGCGTTTCCGACGTGATGCTGCATCACGTTAGCAATACGAGCCGCCCTGAGCTTCGCCTCGTCGGCCTGCGGCCCGAGAAAAGCGGCGTCCACGGTGTCGACGAACAGCGCCAGCCAGCGGCCGAATTCCCGCTGGCCAAGTGCGACCCGCGTCGCAAGCTGGACGTGAATGCCGATCGGCTGGCCGCGGTAGGCCGAGGCCCCGAAGAGCACCGTCTCCCAGAAGTCGTACATCTTCGGCAAGTGCCGCGCCCAGTCGGTGTGCGCGACGTCGTCGAAGATCGGTGCCAGGATCTCGTCGGCACGGACTCGTTCATAGAAGGTGTCGACGAGCCGCTCGATATCCGCGCGGGTGGTGATGTCGTGCCTTGTTGCCGTCATGTCGATGCCAGAACTGATGCGCCTAAGGATGGGACAGCGTGCCGGCGATCGGGATCAGCTTGAAGAACAGGTCCTCCTGGGCCTGCCCGTGCCAATGGCCGGTAATATTCGCGTAGCCCACGACGGCGACGAAGATCAGCGCAAGGCCGAGAGCGATGCGCGGCGCGGCGACGCGGCGGCGTCCGACCAGCGTACGCATCTCCAAGGCATCCTGCACCGGGCACACCGACACGCAGGTCAGGCATCCGTTGCACTCCGGCGTCCTGACCGTCCGCAGCACGTCGACGGGAATGAGCGACGGGCACGCCTTCGCGCACTTGCCGCAATCGATGCAGGTGGCCGGGTCGCGTGTAATCCGCATCGGGCTCGACAACGAAGCCAGCCCCATCAGCGCTCCGTACGGACACAGGAACCGACACCAGAAGTTCTTCGTGACCACGGAGAGGATGACCAGCACGCTGCACACCTGAATCGTCAGCCGCCCCGCATCGCGGAAGAAGTCGAGCATCTTCACGTCCGCGACGAGCCCGTATGGGCTGCTCAGGAACGCGGCCAGCGCCGGGACAGGCATCGTCACCACCACCCAGACCACCAAGGCGAGCAGGATGTACTTCAGGCTGCGCAGCGGGATGTCGACCCACCGCGGAAACGCACGGTTCCCACCGCTCAGCGCCGCTCCTCCCTGCCAGAGCCACTCGGACAGCGTGCCGATCGGGCACATCCAGCTGCAGAACGCCTTCCGGAAGACGACAGACATTCCCACGAACGCGATCAGCAGGAACATGCCAGCAGGGTGCACGTCTGGCACCGAGTACGTGAGCAGGAAGTACTTCAGATTCATCACCGACGCGATCGGCAGCCATCCCTCGACGCCCGGCGGACGCGGCACGTACACGGCGGTACCACCCGACTCGAAATACCGGACCCAGAGATAGAACTGCACGCCAATCCAGACGTTGAGGGCGAGGAACGCGGCTTGAACGCCACGGCGCACCGTGGCGATTGGCTGGGCTTGACGCTTGATGTACTGGCGCCCCATGTGCTTCTCCGGCCGCAGACGGGCTCCCTCCGTTAGGGGTGTCTTGAACGCTACCGGAGTCAGGGACGGACCTGCATGATGGCCGTCATACGGTTGCCCGGACGGGATTGACATATTCGGAGTCCGAAGTTACAGTCACGGCCATGGGCTCGCCACCACTGTCGCCGCTCGATTCCTCTCCGCTCGATGGGCGCATCGCCACGGGCCTACATAAGCTCGGGCTCGCGCTCAAGCATCAGGAGTGGAGCCACGCCAATGAACACGGACTGTCACCGACGCAGGGACAGATCCTGGCGCTCCTCGCTGCCGAGGACGGCCTCACCGCCTCGAACGTCGGCACGCGCCTCGGTATCGGACTGCCGACGATCAGCGAGGCCGTCACGACTCTCGTCACGAAGGATCTCGTTCGCCGCATGCCGGACGAACGACACCCGCGGGCGCGCCTGCTGCGCTTGACCGCCGCCGGCCGCCGCCTCGCGGTGAAGGCGCGGGCGTGGCCGGAGTTCCTCACTCAGGCCGTCGGGACGCTGACGTTCGGCGAGCAGGCGACGCTCCTGACGGCCCTCATGAAGATGATTCGCACGCTCCAGCAGGAGGGACAGATCCCGGTGCAGCGCATGTGTATCACCTGCACCCAGTTCCGTCCGCACGTGCGAGCGGGCGCAACGCCTCACCACTGTGCCTTTGTCGATGCGCCTATGGCGGAGTCGCATCTGCGCCTCGACTGCACCGACCACGAGCCCGCGTCCGAGGAGCAACAGCGCCTGCACTGGGCGCGCTTCGCAGCCAACGCCTGAACTCACGCACACGAGGGCGACATCACGGCAGGGAGCCGGGTGGGGAGACGTGTGCCTTGACGCCACCAAGGAGCAGTGACCATGACACCAGAGATTCCCGGCTATACGGCAGGCGCGCAGACACTCGCGCGCTCCCCGATCTCGCTCGAGGCTTTCGCCACGATGCAGAAGAGTGTGCTCTTCGATGACCAGGATGTGCGAGCCCTGCGTCAGTCGTACGACGTAGTCAAAGACCAGGTCGAGGCCATCCTCGACGTGTGGTACGGCTTTGTCGGGTCCCAGCCCCACTTGCTCGCCTCCTTCACACATCGCGACAGCGGCGCGCCCCTCGGCGACTACCTCGGCGCCGTTCGGCGCCGCTTCGGCCAGTGGATTCTCGATACGGCACGCGCCGACTACGACCAGGCCTGGCTCGACTACCAGCACGAGATCGGCCTGCGGCACCACCGCGCCAAGAAGAACCAGACCGACGGGGCCGTGTCGACGGCGTTGGTGCCGTTCCGCGATCTGTTCCTGCTCGTGGTGCCGGTCACAACGACGTTGAAGCCGTTTCTCGCACGCCACGGACACAGCGCCACCGAGGTCGACGCCATGCATGCGGCGTGGGTCAAGTCGTGCCTGCTGCAACTGACGCTGTGGAGCCATCCCTACGTGAAGGACGGAGACTTCTGATGACCGCACCCGCTGCGCCTGCGTGGTCCACGGACCGCTGGTTCAACACTGCCGCACCACTCACGCTCGACGCGCTGCGAGGGCGCGTGGTCATGCTGCACGCGTTCCAGATGTTGTGCCCGGGCTGCGTGTCACATGGCATCCCGCAGGCGCAGCGGGTGGCCCGCCAGTTCGCGGACGCTCCGGTCACGGTCGTGGGTCTGCACACGGTGTTCGAGCACCACGACGTGATGGGGCCGGAGGCGCTCGCGGTGTTCCTCCAGGAGTACCGTGTGACGTTCCCCGTCGCCGTGGATCGCCCGGGACTGTCGGGCGACACGACGCCCCAGACGATGCGGGCCTACCGCATGCGCGGCACGCCGACGGTCGTCCTGATCGACGCGGTCGGTCGCCTCCGACAGCAGGTGTTCGGAATCTACGACGACCTCCATCTCGGCCGTGATCTTGGCTCGCTGGTTGCCGAAGCTACGCTAGACATCGTGCGTCCCTTCAGCGACCGTCCCGCGACGGCCACGCCAGGGTGCAACGAAGAGGCATGCCCGACTGACCGGGACCCGCGCTAGCTTCGGCGCGCCACGGTCCGCGGGTCAGGCATCACGGAGCGGTTCCTGGCTCAACACGTTCACCGTTGCAGTTCCGCCTCGGCATCGCTACCCCGAGGCGGGTTGAAATTTCGCTCGAAACGACCTACGACCGAGAGGATTTCGGCGAAGTCCGGTACGTCGCCGAAGAACATCGATTCGCGCATGGCGTCGTAGTCGCGTCGCCAGAAGGCAAGGCGGTCGGCGGCCGGAACAATCCGCAGTGAGCCCGGCGCGAACGACGCCTGCGCGTCACGGCTTCGCCGGAAGAACACGGCCCGGTGGGCAGCCACCCGGCCAAACAGCGCTCCGTCGCGGATCGCACGCTCGGCCACGCCGCGGGTGATGAGGCACCACAGGTCGTAGTAGTGCCGGGCGAGGCGCGCCTTCGGGGCGGCTCCGCTCTCGCGATACGACTCCTCGTGAAGCAAGGCCACCTTCTCCCAAAAGGTTCGCTCGGGGGCGACGGCGCGCACGGCGAACTGGGAGCCGGGCACCTCGTCCGGGAACACGTCCGCCAGATACGGCGTGATCTCCGGTGAGGCGGACGGCTCGGTGTCGGAGCGGGCCCCAAGTTCGATCTTCACGACTGGGCGGACGTACGCGGCAACTCCCATGGCCGGCGGGTAGTGGAATAGAAGCGTCTGAGCGTCAGGATCGTCGGCGTCAGCTTCCAGTTTCCAAGATGAAGTCGACGGCAGCACGTGCCGGATCTGCTGTTCAAGCGCCGGGCTTAGGACGTCGCGAATGTGCGTTCTCGCCGCGTGCATCAGCGCTTCGAGACGCTTCACGCGCTGCTTGTTGCTCGGGGCATCTTCCGGAGCGTCGGCGCCGCCGAACCCCAGGAACTCGCGGGCGATCACGATGTCGATGTCTTCGGAGAAGCGGTCGATCAGCTTCCAGCCCTTGGACAGCGACGTTCCTCCCTTGAATGTCAGGTGTGGGCCAGAGACGGGCAGGCGAAACAGGGCGCGGAGCGTCCAGCACACCCAGAGGTCCTTCTCCACGCTGCCGGCGCTGAGCCCGAGGCGGCGGCCGGCCTCCTCGTAGATGACGCGCTGGCGGTCGAGCGGCTGCGTCAGGAACTCGTCCATCACTTCACCGAAGGGGTCACGACCTGACGCATCACGCTCCCGACCCACGTGGGCGCGTAGCGGAGGTCCTGCTGCAGTTGGCGCTTGTCGGCGTCCGATAGCCGGCGGCGGAGTGTGGTCACCACCTTGTCGTCCACGTGGTCACGGCCGAGCCAGCGCAGCGCCTGGATGACAGTGCCGCTGATACGGCCGGCCGTCGCCATCTGGCGCGGGGTGGTGTGCTTGAGGATGATCTGCTGCCGACCCAGCTGCAACCGGCGTGACCGACCGTCGGTCAGGAACGTCAGCCGCACGGGCACCTGGTCCGACAAGCCCAGCAGGTTGGCGGCGTGCGCCCCACTCGCCTGCAGCCGCGCGCCGTCACGCCCAGCCAGAGCCGACGCGACGTCGTCCGGGGAGGGCGACAGGTCGCCAAGCCGGGCGTCGCGGCGCGGCAGGTCGTAAACCCCACGGGCGAGTTTGCGTATGGTGCCGGCCCGGGCGTTTCGGCTCAGGGCCAGATCCACGGCGTTTCGGGGCCCGAGGTCGACGAAGTCGGCGGGCGTGAAGACGGTCCCCGGGCCTTGCCGGCGAATCCTGGCCAGTAACTGGGAATCCACGGACGCGGTGTGCTTGGCCATCGAACGACAGAAATAGTGGTCGTTTTTCTGTCAAAAGTCCAGCCCTTCAGGCTCCGCCCGAGCGGGTTAGGGCCGTCGGTCGTCGGGGCGGGAAGCGGAAACGGCGGCCTCGCCCGCTGGGCTCCGCCAAGCCGTATGATCCTGCGATGAAACGGCCCGTCCAGCATGAAACCGATGCCGCCGGTCAGCGACTGCTGCGCGCGGCCTTTGAGGGGTTCGGCTGGGTCGTGAACGGCATCGAGAACGACTACGGTGCCGACTACGAGGTCGAGATCTTCGAGGAGGGCCTGTCCACCGGCGCCACTTTCAAGGTGCAACTGAAGAGTTCTGCATCTACGCACTACTCATCCGACGGAACCGTCGTCTCCCAGCCAATCCGTGTCGCAAACGCGAAGTACCTGACGCACGAACTCAGAATCCCAACAGCTGTCGTCCACTGCGACGTCACCGCGGGGCGAACGTACTGGCTCCTGCCTCAGCTCGATGCGTCTGTCGTCGGTCGCCTCGACACGCTTAACGACGACCAATCCATCACCCTCCACCTGCCTGTCATCAACGAACTGCCCGCATCGAAGACCTCGTTCGTCGAAGCGCTCCAGCGGGCAGACGCAGCACTATCAGTTCGCGCCGCCCGGAGAGTACCGCCAACATTGGTGGCGCAACTTGGCGAGCAGATACTCGGGACCGATACCGAGGCGACCATTCGCGCCTTCCAAGCTCATTCCGATGCTCTGCGTCTGGCGGAGGCATACAGTCGTACGGTCGCGGGCGACCTAGACAAGACCTTCAAGTTGATCAGCGAACTGCTGGAGGCTCCGGGAAGCGCCGTTGAGCACAAATTCAGGGCCTGGCTGATCTGGGAGATGGCGGAACTGAATCGGCACATTGCCACCGGCTTCAGCGATCGCAGTCGTGTCGAAACCAGCAACCGTGTCGCGCGGCAACTTCGCGCCCTTACGAAGGACGGCCCCACTCATCTGAAGTACTACTCAGCGGTGAACGCTCTCGCTGTTCGTGTAAGCGAGCTAGCGCACGATGGCCATGCCATGGGGATGGCCGAACGATTCGCGAGCGATGCGAGGCCCGTCTTCACGCTGTCCAGGCAACAGTTAGACCGTCGCCTAGACTTGACGCTCAGGAGAAGCGCCCGAATCGTCAACCGGCTGCTTCAGACGAGCCACGCATGGGTACTGCCAATGGCGTTGTCTCGCCTGGCGATGTCGATCGGCATCGCATGCCTTAGGTTTGAGCACGAAGAACGCCGGGACGCGGCTCAGAGCCTAAAGACTTACGGTCTCGATCTGTGTCGAACCGCCGTTAGAATTGCGGGCGCGCTCGGAGACCAGACCGCTCTGGCGAGCGCCGCTTCGAGCGCGCTGGTGCTATCAAAGTCGGATTCAGACGACGCGATGACCTTCGCTATCGAGATCGCAGGCCGGATCACTGCGCCAGCGGAGCAAGCATTCGTCGCGAACGCCCTTGACAAGAGCCGACGCATGCACAAGGGCGAGCGGGTTGAAGGCAAGATCAAGACCACGACGCGACAAATTGCAGAGAACATCGAGGACGGGCTTCGACTCGCCCAGCAACACCGCCCTCCTACGACGGGCGCGTCCCAACCCGAGAGCTGATGGCTTACCGACCGCTCACGACGACCCGTGCGCCGAAGTCGATTCGTGCCTTCGTGACTACGCACGTCGACATGCAGTTCGCCGACGTCCACACCATGCTTCGCCTTCCCCTCGGGGGCGATGGCCTGGAGGCCGGCTGCAACTTCGCCTGCGTGTCGACTCTTTGCGGACTAATCGCTGGCGCATCGACGATCTTCTTCAGCCAGACCGGCTCCAACGGGGAGCGGTTCAAGGGTGTGCTGAACGAGTACTACCCTTGGCGCCTACAACCCAAGGGCGGCGTGTCACAGGCTGAGACGGTCGACGCTCTCTACTCCGACTACCGGAATCCGCTTGCGCATGCCTGGGCGGTCTCGACGCGGGAGCAAGGCAAGTACCCAAACAAGCGGGTGATCATGGATGTCAACGCGAGAGTTCTCGGCGTCGTCAAGCAGGCACTGACCGAGCAGGCCATCGCAGCACTCGAGACTCCGACCGGCCCGGCACCGTCATGGTTGACGCCAGCTGTTGTCCGCAACGCCGCGGGAGGCCTGGACCTGTACCCGCACTCGCTCTACTGGGGCACGCGCAGGATGGTCGAGAAGCTGACGCGTGATCGGGGCCGGATTAGGCAGACTGTCGCTCTGTTCGCCACGCTGAACGCCCCGGTTCCCTGATGGGTGTCGACAGGCAAAGCCAGCCCGCTTGTCCTGACACCTCCTGCCCTTACGCGGCGCTCTGCACTCTCTCGACCTGCCGCAGCCAGACGGCCAGTTGGTTCCAACTGGTGAGGTTTAGGCTCACCAGACTTTCCTGGCAAACTTAACGATTCACACCGGTGCTCTACGCATCCGCGGCAGCCTGGTGGCCCTCGGATTCGATCATTCGAGCACGTGTGCCACTCGGCCAAAGGCGCACGAGCTGTGCTGGTGGTGCCGACCCGTGGGGCGGCATCCCTGGGAACGCGAGGACCGCGAAGGAGAGCGCGCACTCTCTCAACGCGTCGAATGGCAACCAGCGCTTCGAAACGCGGTTCCACCGACAGGTCCAACTTCGAGGCGCAGGTTTCGCGGCCGTCACATCACGGCTCGGAGGCATTGATGGCGTACACCGTGCTCGTCACCGGCGGTTCGGGTTTCGTAGGCAGTCACGTCGTCCTGCAACTGCTCCAGGCGGGCCACAGCGTCCGGACGACCGTGCGGTCGGCGGCGCGTGAGCAGCAGGTTCGCACCATGATGCGGACTGCCGGTGCCGGCGACGAAGCCCTCACGTTCGAACGAACTGAGCTTGGCAGCGATGCCGGCTGGGACGATGCGGTGCGCGGCTGCGACTACGTCATTCACGTGGCCTCTCCGATCCCATCGGCTGCGCCAAAGAGCGAGGACGAACTGATCGGACCGGCGCGCGAGGGCACGCTGCGCGTGCTCAGGGCTGCCCGTGACGCACGGGTCCGTCGTGTCGTACTCACCTCGTCGTGCGGTGCGGTCTACTACGGCCATCCACCACAGGCGTCTCCCTTCGACGAAACGAGCTGGACCAATACCGACGGCGACATGAGTGCCTACGTTCGCTCGAAGGCACTTGCCGAACGGGCCGCCTGGGGATTCATGCACGCCGAGGGCGGAGCCCTCGAGCTGACAACCATCAATCCGACGGGCATCTTCGGGCCGCTCCTCGGTCCGGACGTGTCGTCGTCGGTCGAACTGATCGTGCGTCTCCTGAAGGGCATGCCTGGCACGCCGCGGCTGTTCTTCGGCGTTGTGGACGTGCGTGATGTGGCCGGCCTCCACGTCAGCGCGATGACACATCCTGCCGCGGCCGGCGAACGCTTCATCGCTGCCTCGGGCGATCTGCTGTCCATGCACGACGTGGCGCGCGTGCTTCGCGAGCACCTGGGAGACGCGGCACGGAAGGTACCCTCGCGCGAGCTGCCGAACTGGCTCGTCAGGCTCGCGTCGCGTTTCGATCGCACGATGAAGCCGCTCCTCCCGCTTCTCGACAACACGCGACGGGCGTCGAGCGCCAAGGCGCAGCGGGTGCTCGGTTGGCACCCACGTGTTCCAGCGGAGGCCATCGTGGCGACGGCGGAGAGTCTGGTGGCGTTCGGCGTCGTTCCGCGGCTGGCACGCTGAGCGCTGCACGCGTGGGAGCGACCGGCCAAGGATACTGCCCTGGCTTGAGGTCAGACGCTGCGCAGGAGTGCCCCTACGTATTCCCATCGCCGATTCAAGCCGCTATCGGGCCCACGTTCGCGCTGCCGCGCCGGGCCCGGCGCCCTGAACTCTCAATGCAACGGTCCGGATCGCGGGCGGCTACAATCTGAACGCCAAGCCGGCCCCACGCCGGTGGTGCGCACCCTCTGGAGACGACATGCAGGCAGACCGCCGTACGTTCCTCAAGACCACCGCCACCGGCGTCGCCTCGGCCGCGACGCTCGCGTCCACCGCGCCGCTGTCCGCGCAGGCGCCGCCGGCCACGCCAGGCGCCTTCGAGATGCCGCGCAACATGACGCTGCTCAACATGCGGACCGCAGCGGGCCCCCGTCTCGGCGTGAAGCTGCCGAAGGGCATCCTGGACGTCGCGGCGGCCGCAGCCCAGTACAAGCGGCCGGCGCCGGTGGATATGGACGACCTGCTGCAGAACGGCAAGGGCGGCCTGCTGACCGCACTCGTCAGGGAGGCCGCTGACGGCCCGGCCAGCCTCTACCTGCAGGAGCGCGCCGTGCAGCACGCGCCGCTCGTCACCCGTCCCGAGAAGATCATCATGATGGGCTTCAACTACCGCCGACATGCGGTCGAGACGAACACGCCCATCCCGAAGAACCCGATCCTCTTCAACAAGTACAACAGCGCACTCAACCACCACGGTGGGACGATCACGCTGCCCGTGGCCACGGCGACGCAGTTCGACTACGAGGTGGAGCTGGTGATCGTCTTCGGGCGCGAGTGCCGGAACGTGTCCGAGGCCGACGCGCTCGACTATGTCGCCGGCTACTGCACCGGGAACGACTTCAGTGCGCGCGACATGCAGTACCTCACCACCCAGTTCATGATCGGCAAGACGTTCGACGGGTTCGCCCCGCTCGGGCCATACCTGGTGACGAGCGATCTCGTGGGCGATCCCAACAGCCTGCGGCTCGAATGCCGCGTGAACGGGGAGCAGCGCCAGGACTGGAACACGAACGACATGATCTTCAACTGCCGGCAGATGATCAGCTTCGCCTCGAAGATGATGACCATCAAGCCCGGAGACATCTTCTTCACGGGCACGCCGCACGGCGTCGTCTATGGCAAGCCCAAGGCGGAACAGGTGTGGCTGAAACCGGGAGACCGCGTCGCCTGCAGCGTGGAGAAGCTCGGGGAACTGACCTTCAGCCTGACCTGAAGCGCGGATCGAGAGCCTGCGGCCATGGACACAGGCTCTCGATGTGGCGGCTTGCCGGGCACCGGTCAGCCACGCCGCGACCCGTGCTCTACGGCAAGGGCCGCGACTTCGAGCCTGGGCCGCCGCTGCCGGTTCGCACGCCTTCGGCCGTGGCCTCGTCGACGCCGCGCGGCCAGCGGCGCTTCGACGGGTCCGTGACGTTGATGGTCAGCCGGCCGATGCGGCTGATCTCCATCTCGATATGGTCGCCGTCCTGCATCGCGCCCAGTCCCTGGTGGTTGGTGCCCATGTAGAGCACGTCGCCAGGCTCGACCGGCGTGATCGCCGTGGCCCAGGCGATTGACTCGGCAATCGAGTGCGCCGCATCGCTGGTGTTGTAATTGGGGCGAAGCTCGCCGTTGACCCAGAGCTTGATGTCGAGCGTCTGTGCGTCGCCGACCTCGTCCTTGGGGACGATGGCAGGGCCGAGCACCGCGAAGCCGTTGTGCGACTTGCCGCCCGAGATCGGCATCGTCGTCGTATTACGGCCGCCACCGCCGGCGCCGCTGGGAGGCATACGGGCGGACACGTCAACGCCAGCCGTGTAGCCGAAGACGTAGTCGAGGGCCTGCGCCTGCGGGATGTTGCGCCCGGCGCGGCCGAACACGACGACCAACTCCGCTTCGTGGTGGAAGATGTTGGCGTCGACGTTCGGCAGGACGACGGTACCGCCGGACCCGAGGAGCGCGTCGGTGGACTTGAGGAAGCCCCACATCGGCTCGGGCTTGCGGGCGCCGAACTCGAGGTAGTTGCCTCCCATGGCCAGCACCTTCGCGCGTGGCACCGGCGCCTTGAGCGTCACGGCCGACAGCGGCAGCGCGGTGCCCTCGGCAGCCAGGCGCGCCAGCTCCGGCTTGAGCTCGTCGTAGCGCGTGATCACCTGGACCATGGCGTGCTGCCCGCCGAGGGGGTTCGTCAGTGCGCTGACGTCGACGACACCGCGATCGGTCAGCAGGCCGGGCCTGCCCTCGTTGAAGACCACCAGGTTGATCTTCCCGAAGCCCTTGGCGCCTTCGCTGCCCTGGCTTCCCTGGGGCGCTGCGGCCGTCGGGGTGCCTGCCGGCTCGGAGCTGGCCGGCGGCGCGGGAGAACCGCAACCGGCAAGGGTCACAGTCGCCAGCGACAGAATCGCAAGGGAAACGGTCAACGATCTTCTTCTCGATGTCATTGCGACTCTCCTCTCGTGTCTGACGATTGCCGCGTATTCCAGGACTGCCGCCCGCACCTGAATCGGCGCGAAGGCCTTGCTACTGCGTGACTGCAGGCTTCGGGGGAGGCGTGCCATCCCCGAATTCCGGGATGTTCCGCTGGTAGACGCGCCAGTAGTGCGCCGCTCGCGTGACGCGCTCCTTGCCATCGGGGCCGACCTCCTTCGTGACGGGGTTGCGTCCCAGCAGCTGGGCCACCTCCGCACGGTCGGCGATCAGGATCACGTTCACTTCGTAGAGCTTGCCGCCGATCTTCAGCCGTGCGCGAGGATCGCGCACGAGGTTGGCCCACCAGGCCTTGGAATTCGGGAACCCCGTTTCCAGCCTGGCGTCCTGCTCGGTACCCCCGATGTACAGCTTGTCGCCGCGAGGCGTCGCGTTGATTCTCACCGAGTGCGGGATGCCGTACCAGGTCCGCGTCTCGAGGAGGATCGTGTTCTTGGTAACCGGGTCGTTCACCTGGTTGATGAAGTCCCAGTTCGTCACCGGCTCGCGCACAACCTCGCCCGCGAGCCACAGGCCCGGCCGGTTGGTGCGCGCGGCCTTGACGAAGTCCTCGCTGTTCGGGTCGAGCCAGGGCGGCTCGAGGCCGGTCACCCGCAGCGTTGCCAATGCGACGACGAGGATGCCGACGACGGCTAGCAGGCCAAGCTTGAGCGCTCGTATCATCGATGTCTCCCAAGTATCAGGTCAGGGAGTCTACCGCATCAGGCCCGCACCTGAGCCCGAATGCGCCCGTCGCTCGAATGCGCAATTTTCTCCTGTCTGGAGCGGTCGCGCCGGCTCAGGCGGCTCGTCCTGCCCGGGGCAGGCCGGTATACTGACTGGCTGTGCCCTTTCGTCAATCCTGCCCACCCGGCTTTGTACCTGCGCGCGTTCGTTGGTGCCTCGCACTCGTTGTCGGCGCGCTCGCTGTTCTTGCACTGACGCCTGGCGCGTCCGCCCAGGCACCCGAGAACCCGGCGCAGGCCGCCGGCGCCGATCCGGGAGCGTCACGTGCGAGCCGCCCGCCCGAACTCGACCCCGCGGCGTACGACGCCAGGTATGCCGATGCCATCACGAACGCGCAACGCGTGATGCGGGCCGAGCCGCTCCGGGGAGAGGAGCGGGTCATGCTCGATGGCATCCTGGACGAGCCGGTGTGGCAACGGGCCCAGCCTGCGGCCGACTTCATCCAGCAGGATCCCATCCAGGGCGGCGCACCCACCGAGCGCACCGAGGTGCGCATCGCGTTCAGCAAGACCACCCTCTACATGGGCGTGCTCTGCTACGACTCCGAGCCGGACAAGATGCTCGGCAACACGATGAAGCGCGACGAGTTCCTCCAGGGGGACGACCGCTTCCAGTGGACGATGGACACGTTCCTGGATCGACAGACCGGCTACTTCTTCGAGATGAACCCGGCCGGTCTGATGGCCGATTCCTACATGGGCGCGTCGGGCGACAACCGCAACTGGGACGGCATCTGGAACGCGCGGGTCCGTCGCAGCGAGATCGGCTGGACCATCGAAATCCAGATTCCGTTCACGACCCTCAGCTTCGACCCCAACGCACCGGCATGGGGCATCAACTTCCAGCGCTCGATTCGACGGAAGTTCGAGGAGAACCTGTGGACCGGCCACCTCCGCAACCAGGGGCTGCGCCGCATGACGAACGCGGGGTTGCTGGTTGGCTTGAAGGAAGTCAGCCAGGGGGTCGGACTGGACGTTCGGCCGTACACGGCGGCCAGCGTCAGTGACTCGCCAGGTCGCGACGTGCCCGTCGGCCTCGCCGGGACCGGGGCTGTCGGCCTGGACCTGCTCTACAACATCACGCCGAGCCTCCGTGGCAACCTGACCGTCAACACGGACTTCGCGGAGACGGAAGTCGACCAGCGGCTCGTGAACCTCACGCGCTTTCCCCTCTTCTTCCCGGAGCGTCGCACGTTCTTCCTGGATGGCGCCACGTTCTTCGATTTCTACCGCGGGGCTGGTGGTGGCGGTGGTGGCGGTGGCGGCGGCGGCGGGGGGGCTTCTCCGACGCGGCCCTTCTTCAGTCGGAACGTCGGGCTGAACAACGGGCAGCCACAACCGATCGACATCGGTGCGAAGGTGACCGGCCAGGTGGGTCGCCAGGATATCGGTGCGCTCCTGCTTCGCACGCGCGAGACGGACGCGCTGCAGGGCGAGGACTTCGCCGTCGTGCGCGCGAAACGGCGGTTCCTGGCGCAGTCCTACCTGGCGGGCATCTACACGATGCGCCACACGCGCGGGGGAGCGGTTGACGACCGCCAGACCGCCGGCGTGGATTTGCGGCTGCAGACCAACACCTTCCGGGGGCGCCAGAATCTCGAGTTCGACGCCTTCTATCTGTGGACCACTCAGGTCGATAAGCTCGGCGACAGCGCCGCCTACGGTGCCCGCGTCGGGTTCCCGAACTTCCCCTGGGAAGCCAGCTTCTCGTGGGAGGTGGTCGAACCGAACCACGCGCCAGCCATCGGCTTCGTTCCACGAACCGGGTTCAAGAACTCCAACCCGCGCGTCGCCTGGAACCGGAACCTGCAGCGGCACCCGTGGCTGCGCAGTTTCGGGACCTCCTGGGACGCGAACCTGATCGTCGACATGAACAACCGATGGCTGACCCGGGAGATCAACTGGGCCATCTTCCGTTTCCAGACCAACAGCCAGGAAGGCATGTTCTTCCAGCTGAGTCCCGAGTACCAGCGGCTCGAGGAAGACTTCGAGATCTCCTCGGGGGTCGTGCTGCCGAAGGGGGCCGATTACTCGTTCACACGGTTTCGTGTCGGTGGCTTCACCGCCAATCGACGCGTGGTGTCGTTGCGCAGCAACTTCGAGGTGGGCAATTTCTATTCGGGCACTCGCCGCGAGATTACGGCGAACCTCAATATCCGCGCGCGACGGGGCGTGCGCCTGCAGGTCGAGGGCGAGTGGAACGACGTGAAGCTGCTCGAAGGCGACTTCAACACCCGCGTCTACCGGGTGATCAGCGACACGCAGTTCAATCCCTTCCTCTTCGTGGTGAACAACATCCAGTACGACACCGTGTCGAAGGTGCTCGGATGGCAGTCGCGCCTCCGGTGGACGCTGGTTCCCGGCAACGACCTGTTCTTCATCTACACGCACAACTGGCTCAACTTCGACACGCTCGACGGTGTGCGGACGGCCGGGCTGGGCACGCTCGACCGGCGCGCGGCGGTGAAGTTCGTCTACACGAAACGCTTCTGAAGAAACGGGCGGCCCCGCACCCGGGCGCCGCCTCTTCCGCACACCGCCAGCTCAGGCGCTGCGCCGCCTGGCAGATCCCTATGGCTCCCACGCCGGTTTGGGGCTAGGCTGTCGCCGGAAGGAGTTTCTTTATGAGATCTTTCGGAGTTCTCCTGGCTGTCCTCACCCTGGGTACGCCCGCACTGGCTGCGGCACAGGGCAATCCGGCTATCAGCGCCGCCGAACCGTTCAAGCTCGGCACGTTCGAGATCGACGGTGAGCCCCAGATCGGCATCGTCCTGCGCGACGCCCTCGTCATCGAACTGAACGCCGCCAACCGCGCCCTGCAACGCGATCCCGCATATCCGCCGATTCCCATGCCGCCGACGATGGTCGACCTCATCGGCCGCTATGAATACGGCATGAAGACGCGTCTCTACGAGATCGTCAACGACCTGGTGCGCAGCAACCGCGTAACGGGCACACCCCGGCCAGCCTGGATCCACGACGTGAAGAACGTCGACATCCTCGCGCCGCTGATGCCGGGCAAGATGCTCAATGCCGCGGTCAACTTCTACACGCACGTCGGTGAAACCGGGACGGCCGAGGAACAGAAGAAGGCCGAGGCCGAACGCCGCGCCAAACGCGGGGTTCCGTACCTCTTCCTGAAACCCACCCGCGGCGCCGTCGTCGGTGACGGCGACAACGTGGTCATCCCCTACGGACGCGATCGTGTCGACTGGGAGGTTGAGCTCGGCATCGTCATCGGGCGTGCCGCGAGAGATGTCCCGGCGGACAAGGCCAGCGAACACATCTTCGGCTACATGGTGACGGTCGACGTGTCGGACCGTGGCGGCCGTCCTCCGGACTCGCGGCCGGGTTCGGACTGGCTGGTGGGGAAAGGCCACGACACCTTCGCGCCCATGGGACCGTGGATCGTGCCGAAGGAGTTCTATGGCGATCCGATGAAGCGCCTGCGCCAGACGCTGAGCGTCGACGGCAAGGTGATGCAGGAAGCCGGCGCCGCGGACATGATTCACTCGATCTACGAGCTGATCGAGTACGGCTCGTCCATCATCACGCTGTTTCCCGGGGACGTGGTGAACAACGGCACGTCCGGCGGCACCGGGATGGGCCAGGCGTATCGCGGCGCCGAGCGTTTCCTGAAGCCGGGCGAGAAGATGGTCGCGGAGATCGAGGGCATCGGTTCGATCACGATGCAGGTGGTGTCCGAGCCCGCGCCTTCACCCGGCACCGGGTCGCGGCTGCCCCCCGTCAGCACCTACCGCAAGCCGTAATCACCGCCGCCGCGAGCCGGAACGTCCCTCCGGCTCGCGGTCCCCTAGAGCCACTGGAACGCCGGGTGGTCCTCGCCGGTGCTCGCCGCCACGAAGCGCTCGGCCACTTTCATGCCGCGGGTGCTGTTGGTGAACACAACGACGGCCGCGCCCTCTCGCGGCTCCACCAGCACGAAGTTCTTCCGGTCCCCGTTGTCGCCCCATTGCCAGAACGCGCTCCCGTTGTTCTCCAGGCCCCAGCCGAGGCGCCAGCTTAGGGCGCTGTTGAGCGAAACCTGCCGCGGAAGCCTCGTGAGGAACCACAGCGGCGGGGGCTGCATCCGGGGGCGACCCGCCGCGAACGCAGGGAGGGTCACGCCCGTGCCGGCGGCAAGCCCACCGCCGACCACGGTCAGGACGTCACGACGTGTCAGGTTATGCGGCATCAGAGCGCCCGCCACGAATACTGCGCGACACCGGACACGATACAGGTGAACGGTCGGCTCATGGGTTGCGGACGATGGCCCGCCGCCTGTGCACTTTCGGCACCTCGCCCGTTCTTGAATTGGACCCGCGGACGCGTACCGTGAGCCACGCGCGGGCACCTGTTCAGGGAGGGAAGATGCCTATCGTCGTGTATCTGATCAAGCAGTATGGGCTGGGAGGCCTGGGCCTGGTGCTCATCGGCGCAGCCTTCTACCCGCCGGCCGCGTCGAACAGGCAGGGCCTGATCGTGGCCGGTACGGTCTGCATCGTCCTGTGGGTGCTGCTGGCTGCATCGCTTGGCCTGCTCTGACTCGCGACCTACCGCGCGCTGCCCCGGGACCGTTCGTCACTGGCGTATTGGCGGGTACATCGCCGGCGGGCGGCGGAAATCGACCCGCTCGATGCCGGTCCACGGGACGTGCTCGGGGCGTTCGCGGCCCTCGACGAAGACCAGCAATCCGGCATTCCCCGGGGCCAGGTCGCCGGTGGCTTCGAGCCGAAGGTCCTCCCCGCCATGCAGCGTGACACGGGCGCCCTGGCCGTCGCGCGCTTCGTGACCAACGGGCACGATCGAGGCGATGAGACCAAAGGGCAGCGTGTAGTCGATGCCCTGATGTGGTGCGTCGAGCGTCTCCGTAATCTCGCTCTCGTCCAGGTCGTAGACGATCCGGCCCTCAAGTCGCCGCCCCCCACGGACCGTGACACTGCCCACGATCGGACCTCCGGGCGCGAACTCGGTGTAGGCGGGCCCGCTGCCTCCATTGCTGAAGTCGACCCGGTCGAACGCGTCCCACGAGACCAACACGCGGCCGTAGCGCGCGTCGTCCACGTAGAGCCCTCGGTTCTCCCGGCCAACGGCGCGGGTGCCGGAGAGCACAAGCGCCCGCCCATCGAGCAGCGTCACCAGCGCGCTGTCGCCAGACCGCCGCGCGATGGAGCGGATGGTGTCGAACCGAAGGCTGATCGGTCCGTCGGCTGTGCGGCCATTCAGTGCATCGAGCCCGACGCAGTACTGGCGATCCCACTGGACGAAGCCGGAGAACAGGCCGCCGCGCGTCTGCACGGTCCCGTGCAGACGGGTGGGAACTGAACCCAGGCGGGCAGTGGGGAGAAGGTCGATGGTGCGGATGCGTACGTGCGACGCTGGCGGTATTCCACCGGTCCAGCTCACGAGGTCGACGACGGCCCCCGTGTCGTCCCACAGCCGCACTCCATCGTCGAAATCGCTGGCAGCCATCCGATCGAGGGTGAACTGGGTCCCGCTTTTGAGCGTCACCCGGACGCGACGGCCGAGCGCTTCGAGCCGGACGATGTCGCCGAAGCGTGCCATGAACGGGCGGCTGAGGTGGGCCGGCCGGCCCCAGAACGGAAGTTCGAATCCGAGAATCCGCATCGGGCGGGGATCGCGTGGTTGCCCGTCCGGCACGTAAGCGGACCACGGATTGTCCAGCTTCGAGCCGTTGAAGTAGTCGCCCCAGAACGCTTCTTCGTCACGCCCGAAGCGCAGGCGCCCCTGGTAGGCGGTCCCATCGGCAGTGGTGACGCGTCCGTACAGGAAACCCTGTGCCTCGTCCTTTGACGCGGTCGCGGAGGTCGCCGCGGTCGGGCCCGTCGCCGCAACCACGGCGGGCTCGAGCGGACGATGGAGCCCCGCGACGACCAGCAGGATGAGGCCGAGCGCAGCGGCGAACCCGGCAGGAAGGCGCGTCGTCCGGTGACGTTCACGCCAGAAGTCCTTGATTGTGTCCAACGATCACCCCCGTCGGGATCGTCTGTGGAGCGGTCGCGGAAGTCCTGAGGGGCGTGTGAGCGGATTGTGAGATGGCTGTGAGACGGCCCGGTCGCATCGTCCGGCAAGCGAAGAAACCTCGTATGACCGATCCTGACCGCATCGCTCTCTACGCTCTGACGCATGCCTACCAGCGTCTCCACCGCAGCCGACCCTGAGTGGTTCCGCAGCCTGCTCGACACGGTCGATGACCTGTTCGTTCGGTTCACCCTGGCGCCAGTGGCCGCCGCGGACATGGTGGACTGATGCCACGCACGACGCTCGACTGGATCCTGCTCGTCGTCGGCGTGCTGCTGTTCCTCAACGGACTCTGGTGGAAGTGGAGGCAGAAGTAGGTCAGGGCCGGACGGCGCCGTCGTTCAGTCGGCCGGCAGGCCAGCGCCAGCCAGCGGCAGCGTTGGTTGCAGCGTGGTGTCCACCACCCTGACGGTGTCCGGATACAGCGCCCGGATGGCCTCCGCCTCGCCGACGGCCCACTCGGCGAGGGTTGATGGGGCCAGCACCCGTACGCCGCTGCCGAAGCCGAGGATCCAGCTTCGCAAGGCATAGTCGTCGCTCACCATCAGCGTCAGCTCGGTGGAACCGTCGCTTCGATCGCGGAACTGCTGCGAGGGATGCCAGGTGCGCTCCTTCACGCGGTCCGCGATTGCGGCATCGAACCGCAGCCTCACGCGCACCACCGCGCCCCGATACACGCCCATCGAGTTCGCGAACGGGTCGGAACCCAGTTCGTCGATCGGTTCGAAGGTCGCCTTGTCGGCGGAGGCCTGGCGGATGCGCTCCACCGCGAAGGTCCGCACCTCCGCGTACTCGGGCACGTAGGCGACCAGGTAGAGCCCGCCCTGCGCATGGACGATGCGGTAGGGGTGGATGGTGTAGGTTTTCAGTCGCCGGCTCCGCTGCGAGTCGTACTTCATGGTCACTTCGCGCGAGCCCATGATGGCCTCGAGCAGGCGCAGCGTGACCGTGTGGGTGGTCAGCGTCTGCCGCTTCGCCTGCGCAGACTTGGCGCTGAGCGCCTTCGGCAGACGATCGAGGAACGTCCGCAGGGCGGGGGAGAGCGCGGCGTCCATCTTGCCGAACGCGCCCTGCAGGTCCTCCAGCAGGGAGGCCTCGGCAAAGCATTCGAAGAGGGCACGGCTCAGGTAGAGGGCGGCCAGTTCCGGAAGGGTGAGTCCGCTTCGACCGAGACCGGCCATGGCCCGCGGCGGCAGCCTCCAGTACTTGCCAGCGCCGTCCTGGCCTTCCTCGACGGGGAAGCCGGCGGCCTGGAGCGCGTCGAGGTCGCGGCGGATGGTGCGCTGGCTCCTGCCGGTCTGCCCGGCGAGGTCGGCAATGGTGGTGCGACGGTTCGAGGCCAGTGTGCGGAGGATCGTCCACTGGCGAATGACTTCGGTGCTGCGTCCGGACACGGCGCTCCTGTCTGAGTGACGCAGATAGTAACGCGCCGCGGGCGCTCCTCGAACGCCGCGTGCATCGCTGGGCAAACCTGCCGCGTTTCCGACAGCACGCTGATCGTGGCTGGTTTCGCCCTGTCGACTCGCGACAAACAGGGGCGCCCTCACTGGCCATGCAATTGCTCACTGCCCTGACATGCCCACGCACTGGCAGGTTCTGGCAGGACCGGCGCTCGTGACAGCGATTGCCGGGATGGTTGGCTGCGCACCCATGGCCGGGTCGTCGAGCACAGGCGACGTGGACACGGTGCTCGAATGTTCCGCGGCGGACATCCATCACGTGTTCCGCATCCATGCCGCCACTCACGCCGTCGAGGACGTATCGGCCTCGCCGCCCACGGTCGGTTCGGTGGAGATCACGCCAACCGAGTACCGCCTGCTCTTCCAGGATCCGCGCGATTACTACGAGCTGATGGTGCAGGTCGACCGCACCACCGGCCGCGGCACCCGCCACCTGTTCGACGAGGAACAGACGCTGGTCCAGGGCCACGGCGGCAACGACGCCATCGTCTGCACCGAGCGGGGCAGTGTGCGCTGAGCGTGTGCCGCGCGCGGCCTGGCTGCGTGCTCAGCCCTGCGGCCCGAGGAACAGCCGGTACGCGGGGTTGTCCGACTCGATCGCGTACGCGTAGCCCAGTCCCTCGAGAAACGCGGTGAAGGCCTCGAGCTGGTCGTCCGGCACCTCGAAGCCCGCCAGCACGCGGCCGAAGTCCGCGCCGTGGTTGCGGTAGTGAAAGAGGCTGATGTTCCAGCGTCCCGCCAGGGCGTCGAGGAAGTCCGCCAGGGCGCCGGGCCGTTCCGGGAACTCGAACCGGCAAAGCCGCTCGTGAACGACCTCCGGCGCATGCCCGCCCACCATGTGGCGCACGTGGAGCTTGGCCATCTCGTTGTCGGTCAGGTCGACCGCGTCGTAGCCCTGGCTGCGCAGCCGGGCCACCAGCGCGTCGGCATCCTGTCTCGAGTGCGTTGCACACCCGACGAAGATGTGTGCCTGGCTCCGCCCCGAGAGGCGATAGTTGAACTCGGTGACCACCCGGCGGCCGAGTGCGCCGCAGAACGCGCGGAAGGCACCCTTCCGCTCGGGAATGGTGATCGCCACCAGCGACTCACGCGCTTCACCCACCTCCGCCCGCTCGGCCACGAACCGCAGCCGGTCGAAGTTCATGTTGGCGCCGCTCAGCACGGCGACCAGCGTCTGGTGGCGCACCTCGCCGTGCGCGGCTGCCCAGCGCTTGAGGCCGGCCACGGCCAACGCGCCCGCCGGCTCCATGATGGTGCGCGTGTCGTCGAAGATGTCCTTGATGGCGGCGCACACCTCGTCATTGCCGACCCGCACCACCTCGTCCACCGTCCGCTGTGCGATGGCAAACGGCAGTTCGCCCACTTCCCGGACCGCCACGCCGTCGGCAAAGATGCCGACCTGCTCCAGGTGCACGCGGCGCCCCGCGGCCAGCGACCGGTACATCGCATCGGCTTCGAACGGCTCGACGCCGATCACCCTGACATCGGGTCGCAGCGTCTTGATGTAGCCGGCCACGCCGGCGATCAGGCCGCCGCCACCCACGGGCACGAAGACGGCCGAGAGGTCGTCCTGGCTGTGCCTGAGGATCTCGGCCCCCACCGTGCCCTGTCCTGCGACCACCAGCGGGTCGTCGAACGGGTGGATGAACGTCATCCCGGTGGTGGCCACCAGCGTGTCGCAGTGCGCCTTCGCGTCGCTGTAGCTGTCGCCGGCGAGCACCACCTCGGCGCCGAGCCGCCGCACCGCGTCCACCTTGATGGCGGGCGTGGTCTGCGGCATCACGATGACCGCGCGCAACCCCAGCGTCCGGGCCGAGTAGGCCACCCCCTGCGCGTGGTTCCCGGCACTGGCGGCAATGATGCCGCGCTCGCGTTCGGCGGGTGAGAGCCGCACGATCCGGTTGTAGGCGCCACGGAGCTTGAAGCTGAACACCGGCTGGAGGTCTTCGCGCTTGAGCAGCACGCGGTGGCCCAGCCGCGCGGAGAGCCCGGCGGCGGCGTCGAGCGGTGTTTCCCGCGCCACGTCGTACACGCGCGATGTCAGGATGTCGTGCAGCAGCGCCGTGAGCACTGGACTCATGTGTCCAGTGTAATCGGAGGCCCTTACGCGTACCGCGACGCGATCTGCACCACGAGGGCGTCTTCCGCGAGGCCCGCGGCCACGCTGCCGGGCAGGGCGTGACGAAGGCGACAGGCCAGGTGGGCGGCCGCCACGGCACTCGCTGCGCCGAGCACGGCGCCGGCCACGGCGTTGTCCTCACGGGCGTGTGCGATGAATGCTCCGACCGCCGCCCCGATCATCGCGCGACCGGCAAGTGGCAGCCTGTCGGTACGATTGCCGACGATGGAGGTCTTGTCGGCGAGCATTTCGCCAATGGCCGCAACACTCAGCAGGGTGGCGGCAGGGTTGCGCCGGCGGACGGCGAGAGCCGCCGCACCCGTCATGCTGCGCATGCCTGTCACGGCGCCCATTGCGATGACCTGCCTCAACGTGAATGCCTTCATGAGAACCACCTCCGTTTCGTGTGTCGTGCCGCCTGGGCTCGTTCGCCATGCGCATGAGCACAGCTCTCCGCTCAGCCGTTGCCTCGGCACCGGTGTTCACACCCTCATCGAGCAGTGCTTCGAGCCGCCGGTGGTCGCCTTCCCCGCCATGCCTGCCTTCAGGCCCGACCAGTTCGCAAACGCGCTGCCACGGGCCGCGCTATCCTGAAGGGCAACTCGCATGACCACGACACGATGCCTCCACGGGTTGGACAGCCGCTTCTGCGCCGCCTGTAACCGGACGGTCCGCGGCCGGCCCGGCGCCACGCCAGCCGCCGGCGCCACCAGCGTGGACGAGATCCTGCGGATGCTGAATGACACGCGGACCAGGGCCACCTACGGTGCCGTCGCGGCCGTGCTGGGGGCGCCGGCCCGCTCCATGGGCGCCGTGCTCGGCCACCGGCGGCCCGAGGCGTCGTGGGTGGTCAACGCCGACACCGGGCTCCCGACCGACTACGACCAGGCCACCTGGCACCCCGAACTGCTGGCGTCCTCCGCCGTCATTCGCTCGGGGCATGAGCTGACCCTGCGCCTCGCCCTCTGGCGCACGAAAGGGGCAACGCGGTGAAGCTCGCCGACCTTCGCGGCATCCTCCAGTACGTCCCCCAGTTCCGCGAGAAGACCTTCGTCCTCGCGGTCGACGCGGGCATCGTCGGTGACGAGAATTTCGCCACGCTGCTGCTGGACGTGGCGCTGCTGCGATCGCTCAATATCCGGGTCGTGCTCGTGCACGGCGCCGCCGAGCAGATCCGCGCGCTGGCCGGAGCGCAGCAGGTGGAAGCGTCGGACCTGGAAGGGACCGGCGTCACCGATGCGCCGACGCTCGAACTGGCCCTTACGGCCGCCAACCGGCTCACCCACGAAATCCTCGAGGGGCTCTCGGCCAACGACCTCCGCGCCGCCTCTCCCAACGCCGTCACCTCGCACCCGGTCGGCATCATCCAGGGTGTGGACCACCTGTTCACCGGGCGGGTGGAACGGATCGACATCGAGTTCCTGCAGTCGCTGCTCAACCAGGGCATTGTCCCGGTCCTGCCGCCGCTCGGCTTCGACGGCGACGGTCGCACCTACCGCGTCAACTCGGACGATGTGGCGGTGGCGGCTGCGACGCAGTTGAAGGCGGTGAAGCTGATCTTCGTCACGTCGCAGCAGGGTCTGATCTACAGGGACGCGCCGATTCGGCAGATGCAGGTGGGCGAGCTGACGCAGCTCATGGCGAGGGATCGGGTCGGGTTCGCGCCCGAGATGTTGTCGCGCGCGCAGCACGCCGTCCGCGCCTGCACGGCCGGCGTCCCGCGCGTGCACGTCATCGACGGACGGCTCGAGGAAGGGCTGCTGGCCGAGGTGTTCGACAACCATGGCCTCGGCACGCTGATCCATGCGAACCAGTACGAGTCGGTGCGGGCAGCGCGCAAGAAGGACGTGCGCGCCATCCTGATGCTCACGCGGCAGGCCGTGGAGTCCGACGAGCTCGTGCGACGCTCACGGTCGACCATCGAGAAGCAGATCGACGACTACTTCATCTTCGAAATCGACGGGAACCCGGTCGCCTGCGTCGCGCTGCATGTCTTCCCGGGGCAGCCGGTGGGTGAACTGGCCAGCCTGTTCGTGAGCCAGGCACACGAGAACCAGGGCATCGGCCGGAAGCTGACGCAGTTCGTCGAGGATCGCGCCCGCGCCCTCGGGCTGACGCGCCTGCTCGCACTCTCCACGCAGGCGTTCACGTACTTCCAGCTGAAGGCCGGCTTCGTGGAAGGCACGCCGGACGACCTGCCGCCGGCGCGCCGCGAGCGCTACGAGCAGAGCGGACGCAGGAGCAAGGTCCTCGTCAAGAACCTCGCTTGATGGTTACGGTGTCGGCGTCGTCCGCAGATACTCGACAAGATCGGCCAGCTGGCGGACCGTCATCGCCTGCGTCACATCACCCATAGGCGACAGGGTGGCCAGGCGATTGCGCACCTCGCTGCTGGTCCGCATGCTGAGCGAGTGAGACGGCGCCACGATGGCGGTCGCAATCTCCGACAGGCTCCGGTGCGGCCGCCGCAGGTCGAGGTCGGGGCCCGCGCTGTCGCTGAACGGCGCGGGCAGCCCCGCGTCGTCCACCACACGGTGGCAGACGTTGCACTTCAGGTCGAGGAACGCCTGACGGCCAGCGCCGGCATCGCCCCTCGGTAACGCCAGCTGCACACTGTCGTGGGTTGCCTCCACCTGCGCTGTGGCTGCCCCCGGCGCGTCGGACGGCGGCGAGCACGCCACCAGACCCATCAGCGGCGCAACTGCGAACACCAACACGGTCGGTCGCATGTCACACCTCCTCTGCTCGAGGCGGCTCAGGCCGCAGCAGGCACGTGGCCTTCGAGGCATCGCGGCGACCGGGCCACCTCGACCGAGCAGCCGGCATGCTGCACGACCGCCTGCGACACGGAGCCGAGGAAGAGGCGGGACGCCGCGTTGTAGCCGTGTGCCCCGAGCACGATCAGGTCTGCACCCCAGGCGGCCGCCTCGTCCACGATGGCCTTGCCCGCATGTCCATCGACCGTCTTCGTCGTGACCACGAGCGTCGGTTGTGCCTGCGTCAGGGTGGCACTGGCGTGGGCCAGCAGGTCAGGGGCGTTCAGCCGCGCTTCCCTCAAGAGGGTTTCGTGAGCGGCCAGCAGCACCCCGGTCGGTTCAGGGATGAATGGCATCCTCGTCGAGATGACCGTCAGCAACTCGACCTCGGTCCCCTCGGGCCACGGGCGCATCGACACATCGCGCACCGCCGCCTGGCTGCATGGTGAACCATCTACGGCAATGAGGATTTTCATGGCACTCCTCCGTCGGGAGCGGAAAACCGGAAGGATGGCTGGTGTACCGACTGAGGGCTGCAAGAAGCTCACCGCGAGGCCGGCACGGCCCGCATGCACCGCCGTGGCGGCGTCGCCGGATTCCCGTCAGGTCCCTCAGTGATCGAACGGCCGCTCGATGTCCTGCGACGGCGGCGTCATCAGCTCGGCGCCGGTCTCGGTGATCACCATGTCGTCCTCGAGCCGCACGCCGAACTCGCCGGGGATGTAGATGCCCGGTTCGTTGCTGAACACCATCCCGGGCTGCAGCGTCGGTGAATCCCAGCCGTACATGTTGTGCTCGACCAGGTACGGCCACTCATGCATGTCCATGCCGAGCCCGTGCCCCAGGCGGTGGGTGAAGTAGGTGAACCCCGGCCCATAGCCGGCGTCGACGACCACCTTGCGCGCAGCCGCATCCACCGACGCGAGGCTGACCCCAGGCCTGGCCGCCGCCAGGGCCGCGCGCTGCGCGCGGACGACAATGTCGAAGACCTGTTTCATCTTGTCGGTGGCCTTGCCCATCACGAAGGTGCGGGTGAGGTCCGACTGATACCCTTCAGCCACACAGCCATCGTCCAGCATCACGATGGAGTTCGGACGGAGCGCCTGCGGCTCCTCGGAGCCGTGCGGGAGTGCGGTGTAGGTGTCGAACTGCACGCTCACGAAGCCGCGGAAGCCCAGGCGCGCGTAGCCAGCGGCCACGAGTGAGCGGGCCGTGGCCTCGGTCATGCCCGGCTCGAGCGCACCGTGCAGGGCGCGATAGCAGGCGAGCGTGGCGCGGCAGGCCAGGCGCAGCAGCTCCAGTTCGTGCGTGTCCTTGATCATGCGGCAGCCGGCGGTCACCGGTGCCGCGCTCGCGATGGTGAGCGCGGGGTTCGCCCTGGCGATGCCGTCCGCGAACACGAAGCGCACGGTTTCCTCGACGCCGAGCCGGCCGGTGGACAGGCCCCGTTCGCGCAGCGTGCGTCCCACGAGCTGGTAAGGGCTGTCGGTCTCCAGCCAGGCGCGGATGTCGACGCGGCCGAGCGGCGAGCGACGCAGTTGCTCGTTCAGCCGGTCCACCTCGAAGGCGGGGCAGACAACGAACGGCGCGCCGGAGGCGGGGAGCACCAGGGCCATCAGCCGTTCGCTCGTGCCGAAGCGGAGTCCGGAGAAGTAGGTGAGCGACGTGCCGCCCGCGAGCAGGATGGCGTCCAGCTTCGCGTCACCCATGAGCCGCCGCGCTTTCTCGATGCGGGCGAGCCGTTCGTTGTTGGTGATGGGGCGCGCCTGGCCGCTCATCGAGGAGAGCGCGGCAATCGACGGCGGCAGCCGGCCCCCGGGGGTGTCCTGTGCCTCGGTCGCTCCTGGCCAGCCGGCGAACGCGGCGCCGGCCAGCCCGCCGGTCCGCAGCATCTGTCGTCGCGTCAGCATGCTGGCGAGTATAGCGGCCGCGGCTGCGGAGCGATGACCGTGGCCCCGCTATACTGGGCCAAGCATGGATGCCGCCCCGTTCCTGGCCGAGGTCGCGCGCGAGCTGAACGCCGTTCGCCTGGACGTGGTGCTGATTGGCAATGCAGCGGCGGCCCTGCAGGGTGCGCCGGTCACCACCGTGGATTTCGATTTCCTGTTCAGGAAGACGCCGCGCAACATGGCCAAGCTCCGGACCCTGGCCGACGCGCTCGACGCAACGGTGATGCGGCCGTACTATCCCGTGTCCGACCTGTTTCGCGTGGTGCGCGACCGTGACGGACTGCAACTCGACTTCATGGCCACCATCCACGGCGTGCGGTCGTTCGCGGGCCTGCGGGACAGGGCAAGCGTCATCCAGGTGGGGGGGCAGTCGCTGGCCGTCGCCGCATTGGAGGACATCATTCGCAGCAAGCGCGCCGCCCGACGACCGAGCGACCTTGCCGTGCTGCCCATTCTGGAGAAGGCCCTTGAGCAAGCGTCCAAGCCGCCGCGCGAAGCTCGCCGCCGTCCGGCGGGAAAGTGAGCGCTCGCTCGTCGAACTGATCCGGCGCTGGCAGGCTCTCCCACCTGGCCGCCGGACCAACTTCCTGCGTGTGCGGATCGCGCCGGGCCGAACGGCGCTCTGACACGCCCCGGCGTTCACCTTCATCTACGCGCCGTGGAGGAATGCCCAGCGGGACTCGTGCCTCGGCGCCGCGCACGCATCACCAGGTCGTCCGGAACGCGCCCAGCGCTGCATCACTCCGCCCACCCCGACAGCGAACCGGAAAAGCACACCTCCGGCGGGGTGTCGGCAGCAGACGCGGATCCGAGACCCGCTAGGACTTCGAGCGCATTTCGGTCTGTGTGGTTGGATTTGCCCGTGCCTCTCGGCTCCTCGCACAGCACGCACAGTACCTGATGGGTGCGTCCGTGGAACTGCGGCCGATGGTGGAGCACGGCGTGATCCGCTGCATGATGGGGCAGACGCACACGTGGTACCGCCGCATCCTGCTCGCGGGCATGCGCCCCGAACTGGCCACCATCCTCGAACCCCAACTCCGCGCCATCGTCCGGGAGGCACTGGCGGATCTCGCTGCTGCCCGCGTGCAGACACGCGCCGGTGTCACGCCGCTGGCGGCCACCTGCGAGCTGATTACGACGCGCGCGATGATCGGGTGGGTGTGCGGCGTCGGTCCCACGCATCCGACCGCGCAGGCGCTGCACGCCAGGCTGCTCGAGATGGGACCGGCGGAGATGCCGGGCAACCGGCTCCTGCCGCACCAGCGGGCGGGCTTCGACGGCGTGGGTGCGCTCATGCGGGAAACGGCCGAGGCGCAGAGACCTGATGCCGGGTGGGCGGAACACGACGGTGTCCTGCCGCGGCTGCTGAAGGAACGTCCTGAGGATGTGGACGACACGGTGCTCGGGAACCTTGCCTACGCGTTGCAGCAGGGGCGCTACGACATGGGTGGTCTCCTGCGCTGGGTCACGAAGTACCTCACCGACGAGCCGGCGGTGCTGGCCGAGCTGCGGTCTGCCTCGCACCGGTCCACGGCATCGGCGCCGACCCTCGCCGAAGCCGTGGTGATGGAGACGCTGCGGCTGGACCAGGCCACGGCACTGCACCGGGTGGCGCTCGAGGAACTGGTGTTCGACGGGTTCCGCATCCCGAAGGATGCCTTCGTCAAGATTCCGCTGCGCGAGGTGCACCAGGACCCGCACGTGTTCGACGACCCGGAGCGGTTCGACCCATGGCGATTCATCGGCCGGTCCTATGCGGCCGACGAGTATGCGCCCTTCGGTCTCAGCGAGCACCGGTGCCTTGGCAGTCACCTCGTGATGAAGGTGGCCACGCTGCTCGTCGAGGAACTTGCGTCCGGGTACAGCTGGGTGCAGACTGGCGACAGCACGCGCACGATGGGGCGCTACCACTGGGAACCGGCTCCCACCTTCGACCTCCGGCTCTCTCCGCTCGCCGCCCCCGCTGTGTCGGTTTCGTGAGCCCATGTTCACGTTCACGCTCAACGGCACGCTCATCACCCTGGACGAGGTCGATCCTGACCTGACGCTGCTGGACTTCATCCGGCAGTCGGGTCTCACCGGTGCCAAGGAAGGATGCGCCGAGGGGGAGTGCGGCGCTTGCGCGGTGGCGCTCGTGCGCCCTCATGGGGACGCCAGCACCTACCGCGTGGTGAACAGCTGCCTCATGCCGCTGCCGATGGCGGCGGGGCACGAGGTGATCACCATCGAGGGCATTGCCGCCTCCGGACAGGACGAGGCGCTCCGCGCGCTGGCGGCCGCCGGCGGCTCGCAGTGCGGCTACTGCACCCCGGGGTTTGCCGTGAGCCTGACGATGGAGCAGTGCCGGCCGGGGCGGATCGGCGCCTGCTCCACCGAGGCGCTGGCAGGCAACCTGTGCCGATGCACAGGCTACCGTCCGATTGCGGATGCGGCGGCATCGCTCACCGGACCGGCGGCCGGGCCACTGAGCGATCGGCTGCAGCATCCGGCTCCTGCCATCATTCCCACACGAAGCCGCGGATTCGCACGGCCAGAGTCGGTCGACGCCTGTGTGGCGCTACTGGCGGCGCATCCCGCGGCGGTGCTGGTGTCGGGCGGAACAGACGTCGGCGTGGAGTTCAACCTGCGGGGGCGGCGACCCGAACTCCTGGTGAGCCTCGAGGCGATCGACGAACTGCGGCGCTTCTCGCGCGAGGGTTCGCGCGTGCGGATTGGTGCGGCGCTGCCGCTGACCGAGATCGTCGAGCAGTGGACCGATGCACCCGAAGTGTGGCGCGCGTGGACTGCGCTGTTCGCCTCGCCGCTCATCCGCAACCGTGCCACCCTCGGCGGCAACCTCGCGACGGCCTCGCCTATCGGCGACGCGGCCCCGCTGCTGATGGCGCTCGACGCGGTGGTGCACGTGGCCGGACCGTCCGGATCCCGGGCCGTGCCGGTGGCGGAGCTGTTCAGCGGCTATCGGAAGACCGTGCTGGCACATCACGAGCTGATCGTCGAGGTGGAGATTCCGCTGCCGCTGCCGGAACGGGTGGGTTTCTACAAGGTGGCGAAGCGGCGCGTGAACGACATCAGCACCGTGACCGCGGCCTTGGCGGTGACGTGCGATGCGGGCGGACGCGTGTCAGCGGCGCGGTGCTGCTTCGGCGGCGTGGGGCCGACGCCGGTACGCGTGGTGGCTGCGGAGCAGGCGGCAGCCGGCGTGCCCTGGGGACCTGACGTGGTGGCACGCGTGCAGGCGGTGCTCGCGTCGGCACTGGCGCCAATCTCAGACCACCGCGGCTCGCGCGACTATCGGCTCGGTGTGGCGCAGTCGCTCGTGGCGAAGTTCGCCTGGGAGCATGCGCGATGAGCGTGCCGCGCACGTGGGTCGGTCGCGAGGTGCCGCACGAGTCGGCAGCGGCGCACGTGAGCGGTGGGGCGCGTTACACCGACGATCTGGCGGCGCGCTTCCCGAACCTGCTGCACGCCTGGCCGGTCACCGTGCCGCACGCGCACGCGCATGTGCGTGCTGTCGACATCAGTGCCGCGCTCGATGTCCCTGGCGTTGTGCACGTGCTCACGGCGGCGGATGTGCCTGGGGCGTCGACCCTGGGGCCCGCGCAGCATGACGAGCCGCTCTTCCCGACAAAGGTGCAGTTCCACGGACAGGCGGTGGCCTGGGTGCTGGCTGGCACGCTGCCGGCCGCACGGCGTGGAGCGGCCGCCGTGCGCGTGGACTGCGACCCGTTGCCCGCGATCCTCGACATACGAGCCGCCATCGACGCCGGCAGCTTCCTGACCAACACGCTGCGCATCGCGTCCGCGGATGCCGTCGATCTCGAGGCAGCACTGCACGCGGCGGCCGTGCGGGTCAGTGGCGAGCTGGAGATTGGCGGGCAGGAGCACTTCTACCTCGAGACACAGGCGGCCATTGCGTGGATCGACCCGTCTGGTGGTGTTGGCGTGCAGTCGTCCACGCAGCACACGGCGGAAACGCAGGCAGGCGTGGCGCGCGTGCTCGGGGTGGCGCAGCACGAAGTGGTCGTGGAGTGCCTGCGTATGGGCGGCGCGTTCGGCGGCAAGGAGTCGCAGGCGACGCCGTTCGCAGCGGTGGCTGCGCTTGGCGCGTGGAAGACGCGCCGACCCGTCCGCGTCCGCCTGCCGCGACACCTGGACATGACGCTGACCGGGAAGCGGCACCCGTACCTGGCGCGGTACGACGCCGGGTTCGACCGCGATGGGCAGATCCTGGCGGCGCGCATCGCACTCTGGTCGGACGGCGGCTGGAGCCTGGACCTTTCCGAAGCCGTGATGTGGCGGTCGCTCTTTCATGCGGACAACGCCTACCGTATCCCCGCCCTCGAGGTGACCGGGCGCGTGTGCCGCACGAACCGCACGTCGCAGACCGCACTGCGCGGGTTTGGCGGTCCCCAGGCGGTGCTGGTCATCGAGGAGATCCTGTCGCAGGCCGCGCGCCGGCTCGGCGTGGCCGGCGACGCGATTCGCGCGCGCAACTTCTACCAGGAGGGCGACCGTACGCACTACGGCCAGGTGGTGGGCGAGGCGCAGCGCATGCCGTTGCTGTGGACACAGCTCCGCGTCGAGAGCCAGCTCGATGAGCGTATGGCAGCCTGCACCGCCTTCAATGCGGCGTCGCCCCACGTGAAGCGCGGCCTGGCGATCACGCCGGTGAAGTTCGGCATCTCGTTCACCGCGAGCTTCTTCAACCAGGCCGGGGCCTTCGTGCTGGTGTATCGCGACGGCAGCGTGCAGGTGAACCACGGCGGCACCGAGATGGGGCAGGGGCTGCAGACCAAACTGCAGCAGGTTGCGGCTGACGCGCTGGGCGTGGCGCTCGCGTCGGTCCGCGTGATGCCGGCGCGCACCGACCTGGTTCCCAATGCGTCCGCTACGGCCGCCTCGTCTGGCACCGACCTGAACGGCGCGGCAGTGCTCGATGCCTGCGGACGGCTGCGCACCCGGCTGCTCGGTGCGGCCGCGCAACTGCTCGGATGCGACGCGCATGACGTGCGGCTCGTGGCGGGCGTTGCGTCTGCACCTGATGGACGCGCGTGTGCCGTGGCTGATGTCTGCGAGCAGGCCTACCGGCAGCGGGTGCCGCTCTTTGCCGACGGCTTCTACCGCACACCTGGACTGGCATTCGATCGGAAGACCGGACGCGGCACACCGTTCCACTACTTCACCTACGGGGCCGCGGTGGCCGAGGTGGAACTGGACGGCTTCACGGGCGAGCATCGGCTGCTCCGCGTGGACCTGCTCCAGGACGTGGGTGCCTCCATCTCGCCGGTGATCGATCGCGGGCAGGTGGAAGGGGGCTTCGTCCAGGGTCTGGGCTGGCTCACGCTCGAGGAACTGGTGTGGGACGCGGACGGGCGGCTGCGGACCGATGGTGCCGCCACCTACAAGATCCCGTCGTGGACCGAGGTGCCGCCGGTCTTCAACGTGGGCTTCCTGCCGCGTGCGGCGCAGGCCGACGTGGTGATGGGCAGCAAGGCGGTGGGTGAGCCGCCGCTCATGCTGGCCATCGCGGTGCGCGAGGCGCTGCGCGAGGCCGTGGCCGCCTTCGGCCCGGGCGAGCCCGCGCCGTTCCACAGCCCGCTCACGCCGGAACGCCTGTTCGTCGCCATCCGCGCCGCCCGCCTTCATCCGTAGCGCCGCCGCCAGGCCGGCCCAGATGCCCCGCTCCTGCCGGGCGTCGCTGCCGTGTGCCCTCATCCCGCGCCCGACGCTGCATCACTCCGCCAGGCCGGCAGCCGACGGCGGGGCATCGTGCTTCCGCCCGTCCGATCCGCGCGGCGGGAAACGGCTCCTCGGCCGTTGTCTCTGGGCTTGCGCGTCGGAACGGAATGCCGTTCCGACGCGCGTACGGATTGCCTGCGGGTCGTTTCCATCTTCGCTGGCGCTCGCCGCGCTCCACGGACGGCCTCCAGCACGACGCCCCGCCTCAGTCCTGCCAGCCCGGCCAGCCGCGCCTGCCCTGACCGCCGAATCGGTCCCACGCCCCCGGCCCGGCATCGCGCAGCCCACCGTTCCGACGCGAACCGTTCCGGTCGCGAAAAGCGCACGTGATGCCGCGCCGGGGGCGTGAGGCGCGGGCTCGTCAGAAACGAGAAAGGACCGGTCTCGCCGTAGCCTGGGGCGTAGGCGGAACCGGTCCTTCGTCGGCTCCCGATGGCGCCGCGCGGGCGCCGCGGGTCAGAAGTGGTACGTCAGGCGGGTGTACGCCATGCTGGTGGAGTAGTTCCCGTCGTTCTGCTTCAGGAAGAACAGCACCGCCTGCGGGAAGATCGTGGTGCCATCGGAGAACGCGTCGGCAGTCGTGAACTTGTCGTACGCGTAGCCCATGCTGAACCGCCACGCCTTCGCGAAGGTGTAGCGCAGGTCGACCACCGCCGTCGTCTGGCGCATGTCGTCATAGTCGTTGATGTCGGCCGCGCCACCCTGTCCCAGCGGAATCAGCGTGGTGCGCCCCGGGGTGTAGAACGAGCCGGCTTCGCGCGCCGTGATGTCGAGGAACCCGTCCACCTTCTGGTGCTGGGCGAAGAACGTGAGCGCCCACTTGTCGGGCACCAGGTTGATCACCGTGTTGGTGCCGAAGGTGTGCCCCTTGTCGTACGGTGCGTAGGTGAGCCGGTTGTTCAACGCCCCGCTCGTGAGGGTGACCCACTGGTTGGTTTCCGCGATGTTCTCGTAGGTGTAGAACAGCGCCACCTCGCCGCGGGCACCGGGCGTGAAGTTGAAGTCGACCGAGTAGAGGTCGTAGCTGGCCTCGAGCAGGCCGCTCTCGGTGGAGGCGTCGCCAGCCACCTTGAACGGACGGTTCGGGTAGTCGTCGTGCCGGCGCGAGTAGCCGAAGGTGAAGCCCCAGAGGTCGGCCGGAATGATGTCGACGTTGAGCCCGATGTTCGTGCGCTCGCGTTCCGCATGGTCGGCCATCACGCCCTGGAGGGCCGCCACCGAGCCGGGCTCGATGCCGCCCACCGTGCGCTTCGCCGCGTCGTAGTGCGCCCGCATGTCGAGCCACTCACGACCGTGGAAGACCGCGGACATCCGGTAGCCGTTCTCGCTGCCTTCGCTGCCCGACGAGCCCACGCGGCCATCCCAGGTTGTCTGGATGTTCCGGTAGGCACCTTCGAGCGTGAGGCCGCCGGCGTCGTAGCTGGCCACCGCCTCGAAATGACCGTTGGTGGCACCCACGCGATTGGCGGTGACGTGCCCGTACGGGTCTGCGGCGGACGGCGTGTCGGCCGCCGTCCACGAGCGGTCCGGCGATCCGGACGTGTCGCCCGTGATCACGTAGCGGTTGCTCTTGTCCTTGAACGCGTAGTTCCGGTAGCGCGCACGCAGCGTGAGCGGACGCACCGGCCGGGTGACGAACGTGAAGTTGTAGGAGGCCGTGGTGATCTTGCCGTTGAGCGAGGCCTGCTGCAGTGACGACACGCTGTTGGCCGGGAGGCCGGCCGGCGTGAAGATGGCCGAGTTGATCGTGTAGGGCAGGAACGGGGCGTTCTGCGTCCACTGGCCGAACGCGATGTCTGCCGTGAGCCGCGTCTGCTTTGCCAGCTTCAACTGGCCGCCGAACGCGCCCCTGGTCGCCGCGTTGTCGGGCGGCGTGCTGAAGCGGGCCTGTGCGGGTCCGCCTGGCACGGCCGTCGACGTGTACGCCAGGTCGGTGGCGCGGAACGGGTTGTCGACGATCAGGGCGTCAACCCTGTCGTCATAGATGTTGCGGTTGAGCGCCGTGTAGACATGCCCCTTGGCGCCGTTCCAGTTCCAGCGGACGCCGTAGTCCTGCGTCACCTCGTTCAACGGCTCGAGCACGTCCACCGAGGAGGTGACCACGCCGAGGATGTCGCCGGCGCTGGCGCCGCGATACCCGGTCTTGATGTCGTAGTTGTAGGTGAAGGTCAGGCCGAAGGGCGACGTGGCCCCGGCAAGGTTCACCGCCACGTCGGTCCGCTTGCGCATCGCGTCGAGGTTCGAGTGCTCCGCGGAGGCGATCGTCGAGGCCAGCAGCGACGAATAGAACGGGTAGTTGCGGCCGCTCGCCGGCACCGCATCCACCGCGTCGCCGAGTGCCTTGCGCGTGAGGGCGTTCATGCTCCACACACCCGGGGCGGTCTCGGTGTGGATCGTCTTGGCGTCGTTCCCCATGGCGTGGGGAATCTGGTTGTAGTCGAACACCACGCCGAACCAGCCGGTCTTCGCCCGTCCGGTGTAGCGCTGGTCCTTCTGCGAGATGTCCTGGCCGAAGATGGCGAAGTTGCTGTTGCCGCGCCTGCCGGCGAGGTTGAACAGCGGCATCGAGATGCCCTTCGGCACCAGGCGATATTCCTCGAACTTCGACGATGCGACGTCCTCGCGGCCGAGGAGGAGGAAGTCCACGTTGCCGGCGGTCCACTCCGTGGGAGCAGGACCATCAGTGGCCGGCGGAAGGGGCAGCGCCACCGGATCGGGCGGAAGCTGCTGTGCGAACGCGGGTGTGCCTGCGGAGGCGAGGAAGCCACACGCGAGCAGCACCAGGAGCAGTGTGTGTCGCTTCATGGCTCACCTCACGAAATAGGCACCGGACGGATGGTTGCTGCCGTGGATCTTCACGTGGCAGGTCCGGCAGCTCCGCTCGATGAAGCGGGAGTTCACGGTCGGGAACCCGGACGGGGATCCGGGCGGCGCAACCTGGACGCCCTTCTCCGTGGAGAAGTTGTCGCCCGAGCCGAAGTGCCCTGAACCGGTCAGGTGGCAGTTCCAGCAGAGGTTTGGGGTCTTCTGCGCGAGCATCCGGTTGTGGTTCGAGCCGTGCGGCTCGTGGCACGAGGTGCAGTCTTCCTTCACCGGGTTGTGCTCGAAGAGGAACGGTCCGCGCTTCTCGGCGTGGCAGGTGTAGCAGAGTTCGTTGGTCGAATCGGCCTTCACCATCTTCGGCCGGACGCCGTCGTGCGGGTTGTGGCAGCTGCTGCACGACATCTTGCCTTCACGCACCGGGTGGTGCGAGGCCCGGATCATCTTCGCGCGCTCGCTCTTGTGGCAGGTGGCGCACGTATCGGTTTCGTTGCGCGTCTTCAGCTGCGCCTTCTGCGAGTTGAAGCTGTGAATGCTGTGGCAGGTGGTGCACGCCATGTTGCGGCGGGCATGCATGCTGCTCAGGTAACTCGCCTGGTTCGCCTTCTCATGGCAGGTGAGGCAGGTGGCGTTCAGGTCCTGGGCCGACACCTTCTTCAGCGAGGGGACCGGGCCCTTCTCGCCAGACGACTGGGCCTTGAAGTGCTCGGCAACATTCTGGTGGCAGGTGGCGCAGCTCTGTTCGAGGCCTGCGTGGCTGGTATGGGCGAACGTCGGCCCGACGGCCTTCTCGTGGCACGTCTGGCAGTCGGTCGCGCTCCAGCCGGGCTGGGCTGCGGCTGCCGGCGCGGCGCCGACCAGCAGCAGGATTCCCAAGGCAATGATATGGTCGCGCATGACTCCCTTCCTGCGGCCACGGCCGATGGCGCCCGCGGCACTGACGAGCTGAAAGCAAAAGCCGGGCTAGCCCGCGAGTCCTTTGAATTCAGCGAAATACCGTGTGAATCGCTAATTATGCCGCGGTGGGCCGATTTAGGAAGTCGGGTCCGTCTGACGGATGCCCGACACTTCGGTCTAGCCGGAGCACGCGCTGCCGGATTCCCGGCGGTGCCGACCACGCGTCCGGCTGGTCCGGACGCCTCTTTGTCGATCCATCACGGCCAGGTTCGACTGGTGGGATGGAGCCCTTGATGACCACCAACCCAACCATAACCCGTGTCGAATCCGCAGACGGCACGGGCATCGTCGTCGAACGGCGGGGCAGCGGCCCCGCCGTGATCCTCGTGGACGGCGCGCTGTGTAGCCGCGCGTTCGGCCCGTCGTGCAACCTCGCCCAGGCCCTGGCTCCCGAGTTCACGGTCTACAGCTACGACCGCCGCGGTCGGGGCGACAGCGGCGACCGCTCGCCCTACGCCCCGGCGCGCGAAGTGGATGATCTGGCGGCCGTGCTGACGCACGCCGGCGGGTCGGCCGCCCTGATCGGGCAGTCGTCCGGCGCCGCACTGGCGCTCGAGGCGGCAGCCAGCGGCCTGCCGCTCTCGGCCGTCGTGGCCTACGAACCGCCCTATGTGGATCACGCCGGCACGGGACCCGAACTGCCGCACCTGGCCGCGCTCCACGAGCGGCTGCAGCACGGCGATCGTGGCGGGGCAGTGGCCTACTTCATGCGCGACATGGTCCACGTCCCCGTGTTCATCGTCATCATGATGCGGGTGATGCCGTGGTTCTGGCGGAAGATGAAGGCCGTGGCGCACACGCTGCCGTACGACACGCGGATCATGACCGGCTTCCGGGTGCCGCGTGCGCGGCTCGGGTCCATTCGCGTGCCCGTGCTCGTGATGCACGGGTCGAACACCGACCAGCGGCTCAAGGGCGCGGCGCAGGCCGTGGCGACGGCGATTCCCGGTGCCCGCCACCGCGAACTGCCCCGACAAACCCACAACGTGAGCGCCGCCGTGCTCGCCGCCGCGGCCACGGAATTCATCAGGTCGGCAATCATCAATCAGCAATCAGCAATCCTCAATTCCCGAGATTCCCATGCGTTTCCTCATCGCCCATAAGGCAGACCAGAAATCGGAACAGGGCATGGCGCCCGAGATGGACCTCGTCGCGCGCGTTGGCCAGATGATTGGCCGCATGTCGCGCGCCAAAGTGCTCGAAGCGGGCGAAGGGCTCGGCCCCACCTCGCGCGGCGTCCGCGTGCGCTTCCGTGGTGGCGCACGCGCGGTGGGGCCCGGACCGTTCACCGGCGAGCACGAACTGCCGGCCTCTCTCTCCATGATCCGCACGCGCACCCTGGACGACGCGGTGGAGTGGGCGGCGGCGCAGGCCGAGGCGCTGGGCGACACCGACGTCGACATCCGCCCCATCGTCGAACCGTGGGACCTCGGGTTCAACGAGAAGCCGGCCGAGCTCGAGACCACGCGCTACATGGTGGTGCGGAAGGCGGATGCGGCGAGTGAAGCGGGCCTCGAGCCCGATGCCGCGCGACGTGAGGCGTTCGCACAGCTCATTGCCGACACCACGCGCGAGGGCGTCCACATGGCCACCGAGACCGTCCGCCCCAGCGCGCGCGGTCGGCGGTATCTCAACACCAGCGGCGGTATCAGCGTGTACGACGGTCCGTTCGTCGAGTCGAAGGAACTGCTCGGTGGCTACGTCATCGTCCTGGGCACCTCGCTGGACGATGTGGATCGGTGGGTGCGGGAGTATATCGACGCTGTCGGCCCGCACGAAGTGGATGTGCTGGAGCTGGGGTGATGGCGTCAGCCGCGAGCGATCGGGGCGGTGTACTGCCAGTCCATGTGGCAGGCATCTTCTGCCAGCCACACGCCGTCCACCTTCTCGAACGAGATGTGGGTCGTGTTGGGTCCGGCTGACCTGAGCCGCAGACTGTAGTCGACCGCATCGCGGATGGTGGCCGTCACCGACTTCGGGTCGTCGTTCGAACGAGCGACGAAGATCGAGACGAACGGCTCCACGGTGGTCAGCTCGAGAAGGGTTGGCCAGAAGAGGCGGTCTTCGACGAGCGACGGGAGGAAACGGTCCGTCGCATCGACATCCTCGAAAAGCACCCGCTCGATCGGATGGTTCTTCCGCCGTGACTCGGCGATGATCTGCCGCAACTCGTCGACAAGCTGACTGCCAGACAGGTTCTCGCCTGGGGAGTACCACCTGATCCGGCTGAATGGAACCCTGTCCCAGCGGTGACGTTCGCCGAACGTGGTGAGCCGCTGCAGGTACTTCGCCTCCGGTGTCGAGAAATTGATGACCAGCACACCGCCCGGGTTGTGTTCGGTCCGGCGGTCCCCCTGCTGGATCACGGTCGGTTCCAGCAGCAGCCGCAGCGCCAGCCTGGAGCGGCCAACCCCCGTCGGGCCGGAAATGAGGATCATCCCGCGATCCTTGATGGGGGCTGGCGCCGGAGTGCCCGGCGCCGCCTCGAACCACAGCGTGCGCCGATCCGATAGCGTGCTCGGTGTCCGCCGCCTGAGCGTGCTCCGTACCGATGCGAGCGAGGGGTAGATGCGAACGCCACGCCCATCCGACAGTCGAAACAGGTGTCGACCTGCGTGGAAGTCCTGCGTCCGGCACTTGACGACTTCGAGCGAGCGCCGCCCCTGCTGTTCGTGCCATTCGAGCCGGATGGCGGTGTCGGCCAGGTGTGAGAGCTTCCCGAACGCACGCACCGAATCGCCCTCGCTGATGGCAATGCACCGGAGGCGCCTGGCTCGGATCTCGTCCAGCAGGTTCCTGAGGGCAAGCCGCTCCTGGTGCTCGTCATGCGCGCCGTTCGGCCCCTTGGCAGGAAGGTCCAGGACGTTGAGGCTGTCAAGGACCACTGCACGCTGAACGAAGTAGTGTGCGAAGACCTCGCAGACCTGCTGGAGAAAGCGCTCGAGCGACGGTGCCGGGGGACCAGGGGTGTCGGGATCCGCCGTGCAGTCCACCAGCAGCAGGAGACCCCGATCGGGATTCAGCGGGTGCCCCTCGAAGAACGTGGCAACCTCGCTGAGGGGCGCACGCGCGATGACGAACCGGGGGTCCTCGAGCTCGAACACGCGCAGGCGCTCGAGCAGGGCATCGGTCGTCTCTTCGAGCGAGAGGTACACGCCGAAGCCACCGCGCGCAGCGAGGTCTGCCAGCAACTGCAGCGCGAGTACTGTCTTGCCGCACCCGGCCGGACCGGAGATGACCGTGACGTGGCCGCGTTCGAGCGGCATGAGCATGCCGCCCCTGAAGACGTAGTTGAGGCCGGGGATCGACGTCTGCTCTCCGAAGGTCCGCCCCAGCAGGTGCGTCGGGTCGAAGGGCCTGGTGGCGGTCACCACGTCGAACGGCTGGACGAGCCGTCCCGCCAGTGCACCGGGCCGCCCAACCAGCACGGCTGCCGCGTCACGTCCGAGGAAGGCCTTGCGCCAGCGCAGCACCCGGGCGAACCGCAGCATCAATTGCAGTCCGAGCGCCGTGCGCCCGTGCTCCTCGCTACGTCCCTTGATGAGTCCCTCGATCTGGTCGCGCACGATGTCGGCGGTCACGGCGACCGGACGCGCCGGATGCAGGTGGTGCCTCGACGGGTGTTCGGTGCCGTACAGCAACCGGTTGAGCCCGTGGCAGATGTGACGCAACTGCTGGCGGTGCGACTCGTCGTCCTTCAGGCCGAACAGCGCCCGCGCCCAGGTCTGCAGGACGTGATGCACCAGCGGTTCCCGCACGCGGAATGTCTCGATCAGGTACTGGCTCAGGAGCGACACCGGGTCGACCGGTTCGTCCACGTAGGAGATGTCGACGACCTGTGGGTCTACCTCCAGCTCTTCTTCGAGCGGGACATTCGCGAGCGATGGCCGGCCCGGCCGCCGGTAGACGTAGAGTGCGTCGGCGCTCGTGACCGGCTCGTGCCATTGACTCCGCGCCGACGCCTCAGGGAGCGCCGCAGGCTGGGCGGCGAGGCTACGCATCGGGCGCGAGGGGCCGATGATGAGCGACGAGACGGTGTCCAGGGTGTTGGCGTCGATGATCGGGGCAAGGCCCAGATTGGCCAGGGCCGTCGACAGGTCGGACCGACAGGCCCAGGCACCGGTGGCCTTGAGTGCCTCCCGTTCGAGGGCCACCACCTCGTCGAGCGATGGACGTTCCCCGCTGGCCAGCCGCTCGGCAAACCGCTGGTTGACCTGCTCGATGAACAGCAGCACCGAGAGCAGGAGCTGGTTGAAGGCGTTCATCGGTCCGGCGTCGCCCCCACGGTGTCGTCCGCGCTGTCGGGCACGACCTCCCTTGGGCTCCGGCGCATCCTCACGGGTGGGATCACCGTTGCGGCCGCTGCCGATGCAGGTGGCGCCGGCGGCCTGCGGCGATCAAAGGTGGCCGGGCCGTGGGCAGGGCTCAGGACGGGAGCAGGGGCTGCGGCGGCGGCAGCGTGCACCTGCCGGTCAGCAGCGATGCCGAGCGTGGTCCGCCCTCGCGGTGTCAGCTTGTACAGCCGGCTGTTGCGTGGCCCTTCGCGCAACTGGAGATAGCCAGCGGCGATAAACGGCTTCAGGCTCCGTGCGAGGTTCGACTGATTGGGAATCTGGAACTCACGCCGCAAATCGCTCGCGGGACGCCACTCGACGAGCGACTCCAGCACATCGCGCATCGGGTGCTCGGCCAGTGTGAGCAGGCTCTGTTCGCGGGGGGCCCCGTGCCGGGCAATGTCCGAGGCCGTATCGCCGAGCAGCTCGTACAGCAGGTGCCAGTTCCCGGGGACCGACATCCTGGCCACTGCCTCGCCCAGACGGCTCAGTTCGCGGCCCAGCTCATCCAACTGGTCCCAGCGCGACTCGGCCGCAGCCATCACGAGCTGACGTTGTGCCCGCTTTGCCACACCCACGAAGTCGCCCTCCGTGACCGGCACCTGGCGCTCGGTCCGCGACGCCAACTCTCGAATGAACCGTGTGGTTTCCATCGCTTCTGGACTCTCTCCGCGGCGGGCTGGCCTGACTATATCAGAGTATACTCACTGCCCTTTATCGGGTCCGGCTCGTCCGCTCTATATGACGCGTCTCGATCCCGGGACGTGCGCCCTCGTCCAGTTCGACCGTGGTGACGCAGACCCGGTGCCCAGCGCTGCACGCGGGTACCGGCCGCTTCGCCAGGGACCGGAACGGCACGTAGACGATACCTGGGGCGACGGCGTGGCTGAATCCGGCGTTGACGATGTAGATGCCGGCGTCTGCCTGCCGTCCGAGCGTCCGGGCCTGGTGCACGAACTCGTCGGTCTGCTGTGTCATGGCCAGGACGATGATGTGGTCTGGCCTGTGAGTCAGGCAGAAGTGCTGGAACGCCGGCTCCAGCAGGTCGCGGCAGATGCCGATCGTGAACCGTCCCCATCCGTGGCTGCAGTAGAGCCGGAGTTCACGCGGCGCGGTGTCGATCCCCTCGAGAACCTCGCGCCCCGCGCGGACGGCGGAGAGAAGATCGGGGCGCAACTGTTCGACCGTCTTCTCCGGCAGGGGAAAGCGCGACACCTTCCAATGCCTGACGCCTGGAAGGTGCCTGCCGGTCGAGTCGAGGGCGTCGACCTGATTGCGCCATTCGGTCTGGCCGGGCGGGTCATCGTGCAGGATGTGTCTCGACCCGGGCAGTACGAAGCCGACCCGGTAACGGTGCTCGGCGAGGTGCGAGGTGAAGAGTTGGTCGCCGCGGGCGCTCCCCATCAGCTCCGGGAGGGCAATGACGCCCGTGCGTCGGGCTGTTTCCTCTTCGAGGGCCTGCGCGAGGTCGGTCACCAGGGGTTCGTCCGGCGTGCAGGTGACACGATAGACCCAGGCTGTCGGGTGCGTCGTCGAGTCGATGTCGACGCTCAGGCCCTGCCTGCTGTGCGGACACGAGACGAGTGCAATCCGCAGCGGTCGATTCCCCGGGAGCTGGTCATCGACCACCTTCGGGAGCCAGGCGGCCGTCCAGCCCGAGACGAGCGAGGACACCTCTGGGGGGACCACGTAGGTGTGGTGCAGTTCGAGCACGGCGGGGAAGGCGTCGTGCTCGAGGACAGGCGGTGTCTCCGTGTGGACTTCCCCTCCCTCGTTCAGGTCGCGTTCGTTGTCGAAGGCATTGCGGAGCTCAGCGAACACGTGGCGGCCACGGTAGACGACCGTGAAGCCCTCGCGATCGGGCTGGGGCGGGTACTGTGGCGGCGACTCCCGCATCAGGATGCCCCCGACGGGCGAGTCGAGGTGCCTGAGAGTGAGGACCAGCGCACCGACCAGGACGTGGATGCCCTTGCGCTGGACACCGAAGGAGATCAGGCAGTCGACCAGTGCCTCGCGGCTGCCGGCGAAATCGAAATCCCAGTCGACGGTCGAGTGTTCCCTGAACAGTTGCGTCAGGCGCTCCTCGAGTGGGGCGATGGCATCGCGCACGTCGTAGCCGAGTGCGCCCGGTGGGGCCATGAAGATCTTCCGGACATCTTCGGCGTGCGCAGGCCCAGCGAGGAAGGCGTAGATGTGCCGGAACAGATCGGGGGCGCTCGTGGCGGCCCGCAACTCATCGAACAGCGCGTCGGTCGGTCGGTCGCCGGGCATGGGGAACTGGTGCGGCGGAGCATAGCCCAGTCGACCCGACGGCTACCAGCGTCCGCTCGCGCCGCCGCCTCCCGAGCGTCCACCGCCGAAGCTGCTGCCGCCCGATCGCGACGATCCGCCGGATGACGAACGGCGTCCGGCACCGCTCATCACCCAGCCCGTGCGGCTCGTCCGGCCGCGGAACTTCTCCTGCCATTCCGGCCGGCGACCCACGCGCACGGCCCAGGCGAACACGGCCACGCCGACGAGGACCAGCACCACGACGGCCGCTGTCGGTGCCACCGTGCCGCTCGCAGCCAGCGGGCCGACCGTGAAGACGAGGCCCACCACCGACTGGACGATCACGCGCGCGCCGATGCCGGAGCCGCTGATGAAGGCGCCGATGGCGACAAAGAGGCCCAGGAAGGCGGCCATGCCCCACGACTTCCCGGCCTCGCGTGCCGCCTGGTCCAGTGCCGCCCGCTGTTCGGCGGTGAGCGTTTCGTTGCGGCGGACGATGTCGATGATGCGGGTGGTGCCGTCGACGATGCCGCCGCGATAGTCGCCGTTGCGGAACTTCGGGCGGAACAGCTCGCGGATGACCGAGCCGGCGAGGCCGTCTGGCAGCACCCCTTCCAGACCGTATCCCACCTCGATCCTCATCGTCCTGTCCTGGATCGAGACGAGGATGAGCACGCCGTTGTCGCGGCCCTTCTTGCCGATGCCCCAGGTGTTGAAGAGGGCGGTGGCGTAGTTCTCGATGGTGCGCCCATCGAGCGAGGGCACCGTGACGATGGCCACCTCGACGGAGGTGGTGCGTTCGAGGTCGGCGAGCTGGGCTTCGAGAGTGGTGCGGTCGGGGGCGGGCAGGACGTTGGCGAAGTCGTTGACCTTGCCGGTGGGGGTGGGGAGGTCCTGCGCGGATGCGACGGGAGCGGCGAGGAAGGCGAGTACGGCAAGCGCCACCACGACTCCGCCGCGGCGGAGCGCGGCGCGGATGGTGCTGGGATATGCGGTAGGCCTGCTCACTCGAACTCCAGATGTGGGGCCGGCGTGGTTCAGGTGGTGATTCTACCTGCCGATGGAGGGCGCGCCCAGGGGGCGGTCGTTGTGCGCGGGGCTGGGTTGGGCCAGACTGTGGCCGGACCACACCATGGACGACCTGAAGCCTGGCGCGCGCGTGCATCACGACACCTTCGGGGATGGGACCGTGTTGCAGGCCACCGACCAGCACATCACCATTCACTTCGACACGGCCGGCCGGAAGAAGCTGGCCACCGCCCTGGCGGTGCTGAGCGCGGCGTCGACCACCGATCCGGCGGCTGCCAGGCGCGGCACGGGGCGGGCGTGGCCCCCTGCGTCGGCGCGGACCCCCCCTGCGGAGGCGCGCGCGGCCCAGCCCTCAACGGCCGCTGCAGCGGCATCGGGCCCACCCGCACCGTCCACGATTGAGGCGCTGATCGACCTCGCGCGCAGGAAGGTGGGCTCGGAGGAGTCGCTGAACGCGTTCGTCTCCACCATGCGCGGCGTGCTGCCCTGGAGCGGGCATCAGCATGTGGGCACGCTGTCGGGCATGCGGGTGGTGCAGTTCCAGAACTGGATGCTGGACCAGAACCCGAACTGGCAGTTGACCGACGCGCAGATCCTGGCGGTGATGCGGGTCGAGTTCCCGATGGCGGTGGGAGTGGTGCACACGGGCGATGCGGACGCCGGGCTGAGCCAGATTGCGGGCATTCGGGCGCACTACAACCGTGACGGGCATGGGGGGCCGTCGCCGATTGAGCGGGGGATGCCGTACTCGGTGTCTTACGGCCGGTACTGACGAACCTGCCCCGCGCGAGTCCCCCGGAACGACACATCATTCGGCGAAGGTCTGGCGTATGACCGGACCTGTCACAGCCCGCGCATAGACTCGCTCCATTCACGCGCCGCTCACCACGCGGCGGCGCTCCTTCGCCTGGCTTCAGCCCCGCACCGGAGGACCGAATGAGTGGACGAGCGACCCGCCACGTGCACGCGCATGCCCTGGACCAGGGCTCGCGCGCGCTGCCCCTGCTGCTACCGGTCCGGCGCCTCTGCGTGGCTTGCGCCCGTCGGCGTCCCCGCTTCCGGCATCGTGGGGTGGTGAAGGCCGACGCGGACCACACGCTCTGCTTCCAGTGCTATCGCGCCCAACTGCAGCGGACTCGCGCACGGTTGATGGCGATGGCGTATGCGCGGAGCCGCCAGGGGCGCGCGTCGTGACGGGCCCGTGGGCCCTAAGCTCGGCTGTTCGTGCGGCAACTCTTCGCGCCTTCGGACAAATGTCCGCTGTGGCGATGACGTTGTGGTTGTGTGGTTCGTGCGCTGCGCGAATTGACGCAACTGAATCGCAGCACGCCCGAAGATCGGGGCAATTCCTACAAACCGGGCAGCGCGCGAAGTGGTAGATTCTGCGCCTACCCCAACTCGTAGAGACGTCGTGGATCCTTTGCCGCAACGCTGTAAACGGATGTCCATTCCCGGCCACGCGCGCTCTTCCTTGAAGATGACACGCTTCGACAGAAGCGCTACGTCGCGCGCACTCGGACGGCTGCCGGTCACGTGGCTCTGTGCACTCGCGCTGCTCTGGTTCCCCAACATCTGCGCCGCCCAGCGCCAAGCCGACCCTCACCGCTTCGTCCGCGTCACAACTATCGCCACCGTCACCTCCGTCGTGGACGGCGACACGCTTCACGCCGCGCTCGCCGACGGCGCCACCCTTACGGTCCGCCTCGACGGCATCGACGCCCCCGAACGCGGCGAACCCTACAGCACGCAGGCCACCCGCGCCGCGCGCGTGCTGCTCCTCGGCAAGCAGGTGCAGCTCCGGGGCACCGATGTGGACCGCTACGACCGCCTGGTGGCGCGCGTGCTGGTGGACGGCCTCGACTCGAGCCTGCACCTGGTGCGCGACGGCCTCGCCTGCCACTTCACGCGCTACTCGTCCGACGCCACGCTCGCCGCCGCACAGCGCGACGCGCAGCGCCAGGGCAGCGGCTTCTGGGCACCAGGCGCACCGAAGCCGGCCTGTGCCGTTGCCACCGCCACGCGACAGGCGCCGCCCGGCGCAGCCGGCCCGTTCCACGGCAACCGCTCCAGCCGCGTGTACCACGCGCCCTCCTGCCCGAATTACAACTGCCGCAACTGCACGGTGGTGTTCGCCACCGGCGCCGCCGCCGAAGCCGCAGGGTTCAGGCCGGCGGGAGACTGCCTCCGCTAACGCGGGAGGCTGGAAGCTTCGACGCCAGGACCGACCCAGCTCGGCTGAAGCAGTTCGGTGCGCGCGGGCGTTACGTGCCTACAATCACGCATGGCATGGGCTCGGCGCCGCTTCGCTCTCCTGGCGCTGGCGATGGGCCTCACCGCCCTCGTCCACACCCAGGGCACACCTGCGCCGGGCGCGGTCGTGGTGGCCGAACTGGACGGCATCATCCACCCCATCGCCGCCGAGTACCTGACCGAGGTCATCGACCAGGCCGATGCCTCGAACGCCGCCCTCATCGTCATCACCCTGCGCACCCCGGGAGGCCTGCTCGACTCCACACGCACGATCGTCTCGAGAATGATCACGTCGCGCGCGCCCGTGGCCGTGTTCGTGGCCCCCTCCGGCGCCCGCGCCGCCTCGGCCGGCTTCGTGCTCACGATTGCGGCCGACGTGGCCGCCATGGCCCCAGGCACCCACATCGGGGCCGCCCATCCCGTCTCGGGCAACGGCCAGGCCATGGACGAGACGATGGCAAAGAAGGTGGCTGCCGACAGCGCGGCGTACGTCCGCTCGCTCGCCGAGGCACGCCACCGCAATGTGCAACTGGCAGAACAGGCCGTGCTCGAAAGCCGCGCCTTCACCGACTCGGAAGCCGCCAGCGCCCAGCCGCCGCTGGTCGACGTGATCGCTTCAGACGTGAACGACCTGCTGCGCCAGCTCGATGGCCGCACCATCACCCGGTTCGATGGGCGGTCCGCCACCCTTCACACCCGCAACGCGGAGCAGCGCACCATCCCCATGTCGAGACGCCAGCGGTTCCTCGGCCTGATTGCCGACCCGCAGATCGCCTACCTGCTGCTCACCCTCGGCACCCTCGGCCTCACGATTGAACTGTGGAGCCCGGGCGCCATCCTCCCGGGCGTGGTGGGCGGCGTATCGCTGCTGCTGGCCTTCTTCGCGTTCCAGATCGTGCCGGTGAACCTGACCGGCCTGCTGCTCATCCTGCTCGGCCTGGGGCTCGTGATTCTCGAACTCAAGGTGCCCTCCTTCGGCGCGCTTGGCATCGGTGGCGCGGTGAGCCTGCTGATCGGCTCGCTGATGGTGACCCGCGAGGTGCCAGGCGTGCAGGTGAGCCTCGGGCTGATCGTGCCGGTGGTGTTGGTGCTCTCCGCCGGCATGCTGCTGCTCGGCCGGATGGCCCTCAGGGCACAACGCCAGCCGGCGGTGATGGGGGTCCATACCCTGATCGGCCGGCAGGCACAGGCCCGAAGCGCACTGGGCCCGGACGTGCCGGGCCTCGTGGATGTCCACGGCGAACTGTGGCGTGCGAACTGCGCCGTCCCGACCGACCCCGGCGCACGGGTCCGCATCACACAGGTGGACGGGCTGACCCTCACCGTCGTCCCAGACTCAACGTCCGCTCCCGAAGGAGACTCCGCATGGAAGGCCTGATCCTGTCCCCGGCCCTCATCGCCGCCGCACTCGTCGTGCTGTACCTCGTGAGCTCCATCCAGATCCTCGCGGAGTACGAACGCGGCGTGATCTTCCGCCTCGGCAAGCTGCTCCCGCATACGAAGGGGCCCGGCGTGGTCCTCATCTTCCGACCCATCGACCGCATCGTCCGCATCAGCCTCCGGACCGTGGTGCACGACGTGCCACCGCAGGACATCATCACCAGGGACAACGTGTCGGTGAAGGTGAACGCCGTGGTGTTCTTCAGGGTCGTCGATCCGAGGCGGGCCGTGGTGGAGGTGGAACACTACGTCTACGCCACCTCGCAGCTCGCCCAGACGACGCTCCGGAGTGTGCTGGGGCAGGCGGAACTGGATGACCTGCTGGCGGCGCGCGAGCGCCTGAACCAGGAACTGCAGCAGATCCTCGACCACCAGACCGACCCGTGGGGCATCAAGGTGTCGGCCGTGGAGGTGAAGCACGTCGACCTGCCGGAGAACATGCAGCGGGCAATGGGACGGCAGGCGGAAGCCGAGCGCGAGAAGCGCGCGAAGATCATCCACGCCGAAGGCGAGCTGATTGCGTCGGACAAGCTCGCGCAGGCCGCCGCCATCATCGACCGCGAACCCTCGGCCATCATCCTGCGCTACCTGCAGACGCTGACCGAGATCGGCGCGGAGAAGAACACCACGGTGGTCTTCCCGCTGCCGATGGAACTGCTGCGGATCATTCCGGGTGCAGGCGGGCCGGCCGCGAAGGGCTGAGCCCCTGCGTCGGCCCGCGCGTCACGGGTTCATTTCGCGTTGGCGTCGAGGCGGGCGATGGAGTCTTCCACGCGCTCGATGTACTCGTTCACGCGCGCCTTGGAGATGTCCCACCAGTCGTCGGCGTCCGCCGACTTCAGCTTGTCGACATCCTCGTCGAGCTTGTCGACGCGCGCCTTCAGATCGTCGATGGCGGTCTTCCGGGCGCCCCGGGCGTTCACCTTGTCGAGCGCCTCGTGCATGCCGTCGATACGGGCGTTCATCTCGGCCACGAACCGGTCGCGCCTGGACAGGAACGGCTCGGTGCTGACGCCTTCACGGGTGGTCATCGCCGGGTCGGTCTGCGCCGGTGCGGGAAGCGCGCGCGCGCCAACCGCCTGCTTCACGTCGCCCTCCACCTCGTCGATCGACTGCTTCAGGGCAGCCTCGTGCCGGTCCCACCAGTTCTCGGCTGTCGTCGTGCGCAGGTCGCTCACGGCCTCGCGGACATTGCTCATGTCTTCGGCGAGGGTCGTGCGCATGCGGGCGGCCGCCGTCCCGGCCGTGCCCCTGGCCGTTGCGGCTTTTTCGTCGTAGTCGCGCTGCAGCGAGGTCAGCCGTTCCTCCATCTGCGTGATGTCTTCGTTGTGCTGTCGCTGCACCTCGGCTGCACGGTCGGCCTCGCGCGCGGCCTCGTCCGCGGCGGCCGCGGTGCGTTCATCGACCGCGGTGTCGGAGCTGCACGCCGCGCCCGAGAGCGCCACGGCGAATGCCAGAGCCGGAAACATGAATGGATGCCGCATGTATGTCCTCCTGCCTCGGCTCTTGCAGAACCGTCGCCAGCGCGAACGGCCGGGCTCGTGAGGACCACATACGCACGGGCTACTTCCCGCAGCACAGCTTGAACTTCTTCCCGCTCCCGCATGGGCACGGGTCGTTGCGGCCCACCTTTGCTGCGCGCCTCGGCTCGCGTGCCGCGGCAGCGTACGCCTCGCCGAGCACGGTGCGGCCGAAGAACGCGTAACAGGCCATCGCCTCCGGCCACATCTCGACGATGCGCGGGGCGAGCGTGAGGACGGTGTGCTCGCCGGTCGGGTCTTCCTGCGCCAGTTCCTCGGCCATGCTGCGCGACGCGAAGAAGGTGAGCGTCATCAGCGCGGCGCCGAGTTCGTCGTCGGCGCCCTCGGGCAGTTCCACCTCCCAGAGTTCGCCGAGCCACTGGTGTCCGAGGACGAATCCGCGCGACCAGAGGGCCAGCGGCGCGTCGGCGTCGAAGTTGTCCATCGCGCCGGTCGCTATGGTGCAGTCGGCGGGGAGTTGCGGCTGCTCCTCGCCCACCGTGGCGTTCACCTCGTTGTAGAGCGTCATGAGCTGGTCGAGCACGTGCTGCGCCTCGGCCTCCGAGGCGTAGGCCGCCGGCTGGTCGTCGAAGATGACCGGCATCCACTCCGAGGGCATGACCAGTTCGGGCGAACAGGCCACGGCGAAGAGGAAACCTTGCAACTCGTGGTAGGTGAGGGTGTGTTCCGGACGAGCGGGATCGGCCAGGAAGTCGCGAAGGACCGGAGCGGGCGTGGCAGACATGGCTGTCTACGTTATCGCAGTCGTCTTCGCCTGGTCAGACGGCGAGCTCGATCGCGTACGCCTGCCGGGCCACTCCTCCCGGTGGAGGCGCTCCCCCCAGCAGCGCGCAGAGGCCATAGGGGACGACCGCACATCCCACTCCGTCGCCCCACGTCGGCCCCAAGCTGTTCCTGATGATCCAGCCGCGCGCGTCGAAGCCCACCACGCATACCGAGTGCGGATAGGGACCCTCGCGCGTCACGTCAGGCACGTACGCCGGGGCCCTGACCGTCGTGTAGTCGAAGAAGTCGGCCCAGATGTACATGTCGGCCAGAATCGGTCCGCGCGTCGCGATCTCACGCATCGCGTCTGCGGCGCTGCGAACAGCCGCGAACCGGCGCAGCCCTGGCGACACCCCGGTGGTTGGACACGAGGTGGCCGGAAACGGGTAGTCGCCAATCCGGCGCTGCGCAAAGCCGGCCGTTCGGACGAGCGCGAGCGCGGCAAAGAGGTCGACGCCTGACTGGCAGACGGCGTGCGCGTCGGCATTGCCCCTGTGCCCCAGGCAGGTGTGGATGAATCCAGCGGACACGCTGATTGGCTGGTCGCGATGGGCGATCAGCCAGTGCGCCTCGATGGTCGCCGCAATCGCAAAGCTCGTGCACGCGTTGCACCTGCCCTGATGCGAGGCAGGGGACAGAGGCACCAGCTTTCTCCAGTCGAACGGCGGAGGCACCGCGGCAGGCGCGTCGAGCCGCTCGAGTTCGGCCTCGCCTTCCCACTGAATGCGAGGGGGTGGCTCCGGAAAGCGGAAGTGCCTGTAGGCCTTCGCGAGCGGGTGGTCTTCTGCGTCATTGTTCAGACTCATGCCAGCCTCAGTTCGCCGCCTGGGCTCTCGCCAGCGCTGCTGCCGCATTGATCTGAGCGGCCTGCGCGTTCGCCAGCGCTGCCTGTGCCGCCCAGGCACTGGTCTGGTCGATGTTCTGTGCGTTGGCCTGTGCGTTCGCCAGCGCCGCCTGCGCGTTGAGCAAGGCGGTCTGGGCCGAGGCCTCGGCCGTCTGCAGTGGAAGCCCCGCATTGGTCTTCGCCGTGGCAAGATTCGTCTGCGCATTGATCAAGGCAGCCTGGGCCGCCAGGAGGGACGTCTGCCCTTGCGCGTCGCCGTTGGCGATGGCCGCCGCCAGGTCTGCGTTGGCCTTGATCTGCTTCAGCTCCGTCTCGGTTCGTGCCAGTTGTGCCGCATCAACCTGCCGCGGCAGCGACGCAATCTGTGTCGCGGCGTCCTTCGCTGCTCCGCTGGCGACCGCCGCGGCGGCCACCTTCTCGCTGCTCTGAATGGAGGTTGGGAGTCCGGCATCGTTCAGCGTGATCGCCGCGCTCTCTGATCGGAAATGCCCGCCGGCTACAGGCACCATGTAGATCTGGCCAAGTTGCAGCACCGCCACCTCCGTGGCCGAGTGCTTCGGGTCCAGCCCGGCGCCCTCCTCGAGTGAGGTCGTCGGACAGGCGGACTCGACGCAGGTCAGCAGTCTCCCCATTTGTGCCAGCCGCACTGGAACGCCCTGACTGACGTTCACGGCGGTATTGCCGTTCATCAGCGTTCCTGCCGGATGCCAGCCGGAATCGGGTGGATTGCGACGGTAGAGGGCAAAGTGCACGGCGAATCTGGCGCGAGCCTGCGGTCTGTCCGCCTGCGGCGTCAGCCAGTCGTCGAGCACGCTTTCTGGTATGGCGAAGGGGGTCGGGGTGCTGAACTCGGACGACGTCGGCGGCCAGACGACGGACTGTACGTGGCTGGTCAGCTTCAGGTGTCCAGCCATGGTCTTCTGCAGGGCGTCCAGTTCCCTCTTTCGGTCTGCCTGCTGGCCGAGCGCCGCCACGAGCTCCGGCCTCAGTGACCGATCGAGTTTGGCCTGCGCGGCCAGCAGTTCTACCCGAGCCGTGGCCAGTTCCAGGTTCGCCGTGGCTTCCTCGACCCGCTTCTTGAGGGCAACGGCGCCCGACCCCTCCTCCGGATAGAGTTCCCGGACCGCCGCGGCAACCTTGTCGTTGCACAGCTCCGCCTTCGGTGGAGGGGGTGGCGGAACATCGTCAGGCTCCGGCGGCACAGGTGGAAGTGGTATCGCCGCCCCGGCTGCGAGGCTGATCGCGATCTGGGCCACGGTGCCGATCACGTTCGAGATGACTGTGGCGGTCGTGTCGGTCGACTGGGCGTTCAGGCCGAGGCTGACTCCGCTCGGGGCCAGCGCCGAGGTGATGTCACTGGTGGCCCACGTGCCTTTCGACCTGAGCACGTACCGCTGGGCATCGTCCACGGCAACGCCCGCTGTCGGCAGCACCTCGACCCTCCCCTTGATCTCTGCTCCGCAGCCGACGATGTGCCGCGTGATGCTGGCGGTGAAGCGGGTCATCGGCAGGTTCCAGGGGTTGCCTCGCTGGATCGCGACGGGCGACGTCACACGCGTCACCTCGATCCCGGTTGCGCAACCGGTGCTGGCAAGCAGCATTGCCATCAGGGAGGGAGTGCCGACGCGTCGATACCAGGGTGAGTTAGCCACACACATCTCCGTTCCGGAAAGCTGGCGAGGTTCGACTGGAGGCCCCGGCCCGCCTGGATGAATCCGACCGCTCGCGATGAGCGGCCCTGCCTCGACTTGGACGGACGCGTCCGGAGAACTCCCCGCGTCGCACTAAGACGGGTAGCGCCCTGGGACGGTGGGTCTGGTGAATGGGGTGGGATTATAGCGACCGGTTCCCGGGCGACAATACCCAGATGCACGTCGACATCTGGTCCGACATCGTCTGCCCCTGGTGCTACGTCGGCAAGCGCCGCTTCGAAGAGGCCCTGAGCCGTTTCCCGCACCGAAGCGACGTGGTGGTGCGCCACCACGCGTTCCAGCTCGATCCCACGGCGGTGCCCGGCGAAGTGACCAGCCGACGCGACCGGCTGAAAGCCAAGTACGGGCTGACCGACGAGCGGGTGGCTGCGCTGGACGAGCAGATGGCGCAGACCTTCCGGTCGGTGGGGCTGACGTTCCTCGGTGGTGAAGGGACCAGCGGCAACACGCGCGCGGCGCACGAGGTGGTGGCGGCCGCGGACGCGGTGGGCCGGCAGGACGCTGCAATCGAGCGGCTGTTCCGTGCCTACTTCAGCGAGGGACGGTCGGTGTTCGACCCGGCGTCGCTCGTCACGCTCGGCGCGGAGGTCGGCCTCGACGAGGCGGCGCTGCGGCAGGCGCTGATCGACGGCACCTACGCCGACAGCGTGGACGCGGACCTCGCGGTGGCGCGCGACATCGGGATCTCGGGCGTCCCCTTCTTCGTGTTCGACATGAAGTTCGCCGTGTCCGGCGCACAGCGGGCCGAGGTGTTCGAGCAGGCGCTGCTGCAGGCGTGGACAGCGCAGGGCGCCGCGCCGGACGTCGGGTGAGACAGCTCCTGACGCGCGGGCCCGGCACGCCAGACTGAGGCGGAGCATCATGCTTCCGGCGCGTCCGAGCCGCGCGGCGGGAAACGGCTCCTCGGCTTCTGCCGGTGGGCTTGCGCGTCGGCACGGAATGCCGTCCCTCCGCGCGTACGGGTTGCCTGCGGGCCGTTTCCATCTCTCGCTGGCGCTCGCCGCGCTCTACGGCCGGCCTCCAGCACGACGCCCCGCCTCATCGTGCGTGACGACTCCCGCCAGCCCGCAGCATTTCCGGGCGCGCTACCCCCACGGTCGCGGTCTCAGTGCAGGCCCGGCGCGGCGTCGCGGAGCCCACCATTCCGACGCGAGCCGCTCCCCCTCGCGAAAAGCGCACCGGAGGCGCCGAAGTCCTAGCGGGGTCTCGGGGGGGCCGCGTAGTCTGCCGACACCTCGCCGCAGGTGGGCTTTTCCGGCTCGCTGTCGGGGTGGGCGGAGTGATGCCGCGCCGGAAGCATGACGCCCCGCCGCGGCCACGACGCCGCGCCCGCACGCGGCGGGTCAGAACACGAGCCAGCAGATCGCCGCGCCGATCACCGCCATCGACAGCCCCCACGCCAGCAGCTTGTTGAACAGCGGCCGCACATCGTCTCCGGCGACGCCGGCAATGCAGAGTGCGCCGATGGTGGAGAGCGGCGACACGTCGACGAGATGGCCGCCGACAATCATGGCCTTCGCAATGCCGAGGCCGCTCGCAAGCCCGAGCTGTTCGGCAAGGCCGGGCGCCATGGGCAGGAACGCCGGGAGCACGACGCCGGAGGTGCTGCTGTAAACCGAGATGATGCCGATGATGAAGGCGACGACGGCGGTGACGCTGCCGGCGGTGGAGATGCGCGCCACCCACGAGACGAGCAGGTCGATGCCCTGCGCCTTCTCGAGAATCGCGATGAGCACGGTGACGCCGGTCACCATGAGGATCACCCGCCACGGCATCCGCTTCACCGCCTCCTTGTCGTCGGCGCAGCGCGTGAGGATCAGCACCACCGACCCGGCAAACGCGCCGAACCCGACGTTCACCTCGAAGAGGATCACGCCCACCAGCAGCAGCGCAATCACCGCCAGCGTGGCCCACTGCGCGCCGGTGAAGGGCGCGTCGGCCTCGGTCTTCGGCAGGTCGTCCACCGCATGCGCTCCCGACGGCGTGACGTCCGACTTCGCGAACAGCTTCAGCCCGCCAAAGAGGAAGTAGCCGCTGAACGCCACCGCCGCGTGCGCGAGCAGGTTCGCGACATAGGTGTCGAAGCTGTGGCCGGGCATCCCGATTCGGGCCATCAAGCCGTTGACGATGATGCCGGTGGGGGCGAAGGGGGAGACCGAACCGGCATTCGCCCCGTTGCCCACCATGATGGCCATGAGGAAGGCCGGAATGCCCGCCCGTGCCGCGGTGCTCATGGCCATGGGCGCCACGAGCGCCGCCGTGGCAATGTTGCCCGGTCCCATCGACGCCAGGCCCGCACCGAGCAGGAAGAACATGATGGGGACGATGCCCCGGTTGCCGCGGCAGGCACGAACGGCGTGATGCGCCAGGCGGTCGAGGGTGCCGTTGGTCTGCGCCAGCGCGAACAGCAGCGTGACGCCGGTCAGCGTGAGGAACAGCGGCGTGGGGAAGCCGCCGATCACGGTGTTGATCGGGATGCCGCCGATGTAGACGCCGATGATCCACGCCATCGCCAGGGCGAGCACGCCGACGTTGATTTCCGTCACGCAGCTGATGGTGACGGCGATGGCCAGCGCAGCCACCGAGATGACAGCAAGGTTCATGCAGGCTCCGGTAGGAGGGACGAGACGAGTTCGGCCGCGTGCAGCGCGCGGACGCCGGTGAAGTCTTCCACCTGATGACGACACGAGGTGCCACTGGCCACCAGCACCTCGCCGGTCGCCAGCGACCGCGCCGCCGGCAGCAGGCGGCGCTCGCCAATGGCACGCGACACCTCGTAGCGGTCGCGATCGTAGCCGAACGAGCCGGCCATGCCGCAACAGCCGGCATCGAGGTCGACCACGGTGGTGTTCGGGATGCGGCCAAGCAGCGCCTTCGCCGGCTCCAGTGCGCCCATGGACTTCTGGTGGCAGTGCCCGTGCAGCAGCACGCGCGAAGGTCCGTTGCGCAATGGCAGGGCGTCCGGCCAGTTCCGTGCCGCGAACTCCTCGAAGAGCACGGCCTGTGCCGCGACCCGCTTCGCGCGCGCGCGGGCCTCGCCGCGCAGCAGGTCCGGGGCGTCTTCGCGAATGGCGGAGAGGCAGCTCGGCTCGAAGAACACGAGCGGCACGCCGCGCTCGGCCGCCGCGTGCAGCCGTTCCGTGTTCTGCGCGGCCAGTTCGCGGGCTTCGGCGAGCAGGCCCTGCGAAATGAGCGGACGCCCGCAGCACACGTTCGGGGCCAGCGCCGTGCGTCGACCCATGCGCTCGATCACGCGCGTGCCAGCCAGGCCGACGGCTGGCGTGTGGAAGTTGGTGAAGGTGTCGACGAACAGGTGCACGTCGACGTCACCCGTGGGCGCTCCGAACGCGCGCGCGTATTGCGCGGTGAATGGCTCCGCCGCCCAGGCCGGCGGCACGCGGCGCTGGTCCAGCCCGAACAACTGCTCGTTCACCCAGCGCGCCACGCCGCTCCTGGCCACGAGGTTCGACAGCGGCGCGAGGCGGCTGCCCCAGCGGCCCAGGTCGTGGGCGTGGCCGAGCAGGCGGGCGCGGAGCGGCGTGCCGCGGCGCCGGTAGTAGTCGGCCAGGAACTCGCTCTTGAACCGCGCCACGTCGACGCCGACGGGGCATTCGGCCTTGCACGCCCGGCACTCGAGGCAGAGGCTCATCACCTCTTTCATCCCCTCGTCACCAAGGCCGGCTTCATCGAGACGACCCGCCATCGTGAGCCGCAGTACGTTCGCGCGGCCCCGCGTGGCGTGCGTTTCGTCCCGCGTGGCCATGTAGGAGGGGCACATGGTGCCGTCGAGCGTCTTGCGGCACACGCCGAGCCCGCTGCACATCTCCACGGCGCCGGCAATGCCGCCATGCCCTTCGTACTCGAAGAAGGTGTCTGCCGGCTTCGTGCGGTAGGCGGGGCCGTAGCGCAGGTTCGCCGTCAGCGGCGGCGCGTCGACGATCTTGCCCGGGTTGAAGAGGCCGTCCGGGTCGAACGTTCGCTTCACCTCGCGGAAGGCCTGGTAGAGCGTGGGGCCGAACATCTTTTCCATGAACGGGCTGCGGACCAGCCCGTCGCCATGTTCGCCAGAGAGGGCCCCGCCGAACTCCAGCACCAGGTCGGCGACGTCGTGTGCCAGCGCCTCGAAGGTGCGGACGCCCGCCTCGGTCTTCATGTTGATGACCGGCCGCACGTGCAGGCAGCCGACCGACGCATGTGCGTAGATGCCGGCCGACGTGCCGTGCTTCCGGATCAGCCCCTGGAAGCGGTCGATGTAGTCGCGCAGCCGCTCGGGCGCCACTGCCGTGTCCTCGACAAACGAGAGCGACTTCGCGTCGCCAGGCGTGGCCATGGACAAACCAAGCGCCGCTTCGCGCAGGCTCCAGATGGTGGCCTGCTCCTGCGCACCGAGCGCATGGTGGTATCGGTATCCCAGCCCGCGCGACACCAGGTCGGCTTCCAGTGCCGCCAGCCGTCCCGGCAACTCCCGCCCATCATCGGCGTACATCTCCACGCAGAGGAGCGCAGCGGGGTCGCCCTCGATGAACGTCTGCCGCTTGCGGTGCAGGGCGGGGCTCGCCTTGGTGTTGTCCAGGATGAAGCCGTCCATGATCTCGACTGCCGATGGCAGGTGGCCGAGGATCACGGGCGTGGCCGCGAGCGCCTCGAGCACGTCGGCAAACTGGATGGCGAGCACCGCCTTCGCGTTGGGCAGCGGCACGAGCCGCACCGTCGCCTCGAGCACCACGCCCAGCGTGCCTTCCGAGCCGACCATCAGCCGCGTGAGATCGCACGGCGCATCGGAGTTGGTGAAGGCATCCAGGTTGTAGCCGCCCACACGGCGCAGCACCTTCGGGAAGCGCCGCTCGATCTCGTCGGCATGGGTGCGCCCCAGGTGCCGCACGGTGCGGTAGCAGGCGGCTTCGAGCGACGACCCGGCGGCAATCGTGTCGGCTTCACGCGCGGGCACCGGCCTGAAGTGCACCACCGATCCGTCGGAGAGGACCACCTGCTGCTCGATCACGTGGTCGATGGTCTTGCCGTAGAGAACGGATCGCGCCCCGCTCGAGTTGTTGGCCATCATGCCGCCGAGCGTGGCGCGGCTGGCCGTGGACACGTCGGGGGCGAACCGCAGCTTGTGCGGGCGGAGCGCCGCGTTCAGCTCATCGAGGACAATGCCCGGCTCGACGCGGGCCCAGCGTTCCTCGACATTCACCTCGAGCAGCCGGTTCACGTGCTTCGAGATGTCCACCTGCACGCCCGAGCCGATGGCCTGGCCCGCCTGCGAGGTGCCGCCGCCGCGTATCGTGATCGAGACGCCGTGTCGGCCGCACACCTCCACCACCTTCACCACATCGTCCTGTGAGGCGGGGATGACGACACCGGCCGGTTCGATCTGGTAGACGCTGGCGTCGGTGGAGTAGAGCGCGCGCGACACCGCGTCGAAGCGGACCTCGCCCGAGAGGGTCGACCTGAGGTCGCGCTCGAGCGCCGGGGTGTCCATGCAGGCCGCCATCATACCCCCTGCTGTGGCGGCTCCGGCGCGACGGCTGTGCACCGACGACAAGAGCGGGACGGATACCGGATTTCCGGTAGCATGTGGCGTCATGGCCTACCGAAGCGGACGCCACTTCCTGCAGATTCCCGGACCGACGAACGTCCCCGACCGGGTGCTCCACGCCATCGCGCACCCGACCATCGATCACCGCAGCGCGGAGTTCGCGGCACTGGGCCTCGAGGTGCTGGGCGGACTGCGGCGTGTGTTCAGGACCGAGGGGCCGGTGGTGATCTTCCCGTCGTCTGCAACCGGCGCGTGGGAAGCGGCGTTCGTGAACACGCTGTCGCCCGGCGACCGCGTGCTGTCGGTCGAGATCGGCGAGTTCGCGCGGCTCTGGGCCGAGGTGGGGAAGCGGCTCGGCCTCGACGTGCAGACGATCGACACCGACTGGACCGCCGGTGTGGACCCCGCGGCCGTGGAAGCGGCGCTCGCGGCCGACACGGAGCACCGCATCAAGGCGGTGCTGGTGGTGCACAACGAAACGTCGACCGGCGCCACCACACGGCTCCCGGAGATCCGGCGCGCGATGGACCGCGCGAAGCACCCGGCCCTGCTGTTTGTCGACGCGGTGTCGTCGCTCGGCTCGATCGACCTGCGGCAGGACGAGTGGGGCATCGACGTCACGATTGCCGGCTCGCAGAAGGGGCTGATGCTGCCGCCGGGGCTGGGGTTCAACGGGATCAGCCCGAAGGCGCTCGCGGCATCGAAGACGGCGCGGATGCCGAAGTCGTACTGGGCGTGGGAACCGATGCTTGCCTTCAACGCGCAGGGGTTCTTCACCTACACGCCGGCGACGAACCTGCTGTTCGGGCTGCGCGAGTCGCTGCGGATGCTGGAGGAAGAAGGGCTGGAACAGGTGTTCGCGCGGCACCAGCGCCTGGCCGGCGCGGCCAGGGCCGCCGTGCGCGGATGGGAGCTGCCGATCCTCTGCACGCACGACGATGAGCAGAGCCCGGTGGTGACGACCGTGCTGATGCCCGATGGGCACGATGCCGACCGGCTCCGCACGCTCGCGCTCGACCGGTTCGACGTGTCGCTTGGCGCCGGCCTGGGACGCCTGAAGGGGCGCGCGTTCCGCATCGGGCACCTTGGCGACTTCAACGACCTGATGCTGATGGCCACGCTGAGCGGCGTGGAAATGGCGCTGACGCTGGCGGAGGTGCCGTTCCGCAAGGGCGGCGTTATGAACGCCATGGAACGCCTCACGGCGTTCCGAACTTAGAACTTGGAACTTGGAAGTCAGAAGTCAGGGCAGGCCGGGCTGGCCTGGCGGGCGTGACTGCGCGAGGCGTCGTGCTGCAGGCCGGCCGTAGAGCGCGGCGAGCGCCAGCGAAAGAGGAAACGGTCCGCAGGCGACCCGCACGCGCGGAGGGACGGCATTCCGTCCCGACGCGCAAGCCCACGTGTAGCGGCCGAGGAACCGTTTCCCGCCGCGCGGCCCCGGACGCGCCGGAAGCACGATGCCTCGCACATCGCCGACTGCCGATCGCTGATTGCCAATCGGCAGCCGGGCATTCGGCAGTCGCGCAGCGCCAATCAGCAATCAGCAATTCAACGGTTCAGTGTGGCGGCAGCGTGGGGCACCCGCCGCTGATCTCGCGCAGGTTCACCACCGACAGCTCGGGTTTCGCGGCGCTGCTCGCCAGGTCGACGCGGCCGGTGACGCCGGCGCGCTTGCCGTACAGGCGCCGCAGCTCTTCCGTGTCGGCCTTGAGCGTGTACGTGGTTTTCGCGGCTTTCTCGGCGGTGATGTCGCCCGATATCACCTTCACGTCCATGAGGAAGAAGGGCTGGGCACTGTCGGGGGGAACGACAACCGGCATGGACGAGCTGAGGGCGGCTTCGGGATAGACGCACCCTTCGACATGCACCATGGTGCCGGCCGGCTGGCCTTCCCGGTCGGGACGGCCGCTCTCCTGGCTCGTCGCCTGGACCCCCATGGTCAGCCCCAGGCCACACGCCAGGGCCACGGCATACGGAACGAAAGACCTCTTCAGCACGGGTTTCCTCCTGAAAGATGTTGTCAGTCCGTCAGACAGGAAGTCTGCGTACAGGTTTGGCCTGCGACCATTTTTGACGCGCGATGGCGGCGTTCGGTTTTCCCCACCTTGAAGAACCCCGGCCGGACAGCTACGCTGACTCTGCGGTATCTCCGGTGGCTGACTCGGACTCTCCACGCGACACTCCATCCCAGGTGACCCAACTGCTGCGCGACTGGCAGCAGGGCAGTGTCACGGCTGCGGGCGACCTGGCGTCGCTCATCCACGGCGAGCTTCGGCGGCTCGCGGTCCAGCGGCTCCGCACCGAGCGGCGCGAGCACACGCTGCAGCCCACGGCCCTCGTGAACGAGGCCTGGATCCGGCTGGCCGACATGCACACCGACTGGCAGAACCGGTCGCACTTCATGGCGGCGGCCGCCACGGCCATGCGCCGCATCCTCGTGGACCACGCACGCCAGCGCAATGCCGCCAAGCGCGGCCTCGGCAAGGACAAGGTGGCGCTCGACGATGTGCTCTACCAGGTGCCAGGGCCCATGCCGGACGACCGGCTCCTGGCGCTGGACGAGGCGCTCACCCGGCTCGGCACCCTGGACCATCGTCAGGCTACGCTCGTGGAACTCCGCTTCTTCGGCGGTCTCTCCATCGAGGAGACGGCGACGATGATGGGGACGTCGACCGGGACGGTGAAGCGGGAATGGGCGGCGGCGCGGGCGTGGCTCTACGACGCGATGGGGGGACCGGCGGGTGTCTGATTCGACCGCGTCCGGCCCTCCCTACGCGCGGGTGAAAGAGGCGCTCCTCGAAGCGCTCGACCTGCCGCCTGGGGCGGTCGAGGCCTGGCTCACGTCGCTCGGGCAGGCCGACCCGGCGCTGGCCGACCGTGTGCGGCACCTGATCGATGCCCACGAGCGGGCCGGCAGCTTCCTCGATCTTCCGGACGAAGGGCTGGCATCCCTCGCCAGGCCGGCAGCCGACGCGCGCACCTCCGGTTCCGAGCCGGCGTCGCCGAGGCCGACGCGCATCGGTGCGTTCACGATCGAGCGCGAGCTGGGGCAGGGGGGCATGGGCACCGTGCTGCTCGGCTCTCGCCGCGAAGGCGGCTTCGTGCAGCAGGTGGCCATCAAGGTGATTCGCGGGGCCGCCATCGGTCCCTCGGCCGCCGCGCGTCTCACTGATGAGCGCCGCATCCTCGCCAGCCTGGGTCACCCCGCGATTGCGCACTTCGTGGACGGCGGCACCACCGACGAGGGTTCCCCCTACCTGGCCATGGAGTTCGTGGACGGCGTGCCCATCACCCGCTACTGCGACGAGCAGCGGCTGTCCACGCGTGCACGGGTCCAGCTGTTCCTGAAGGTGTGCGATGCGGTGCGCTTCGCCCACACACGCCTGGTGATCCACCGCGACATCAAGCCGTCGAACATCCTGGTGACCGCCGACGGCACGCCCAAGCTGCTGGACTTCGGCATTGCCAAGCTGCTGGATCCGCTGCAGGCCTCGGATGCCCCTACAGTGCCGGTGCTGACGCCGCACTATGCCAGTCCCGAGCAGGCGGCCGGCGCCGCCGTGACGACCGCCACCGACGTCTATTCCCTTGGCGTGCTGCTCTACGAAGTCCTCACCGGCGAGGGACCGTATCGCAGTGTGTCGGGCGACTCGCCGCTCCTGGCCGTGCTGCAGGCCATCCGGCTGGAGGAGCCCGAGCGTCCCAGCGTGGCCGCGCGACGGCATGGCCGCACCGTGGACGAAGACCTCGACGCCGTGCTGCTGAAGGCGCTCCGCAAGGAGGAAGCGGGCCGCTACGGTTCGGTGGGTGAGCTGATGGACGACCTCGTGCGTCAGCTCGAGGGGCGTCCCGTGCTGGCGCACGACGGCTCGGGTGCCTACCGCCTGCGCCGCTTCGTCTCGCGCAACCGCGCGGCGGTGGTGGCCGGCACGGTAGCCCTGGCGAGCCTGGTGGCGGCCGCCGGCATTTCCACCTGGCAGGCGCAGGTGGCCCGGCGGGAGCGGGCGCGCGCCGACGAACGGTTCGCCGATGTCCGCTCCCTCGCCAACGCCGTCGTCGGTCCCCTGTACGACGCGATCAGTCGCGTGCCGGGCTCTACCGAGGCACGGCAGACCCTGGTGAAGGAGGCCCTGTCCTACCTCGATCGGCTGGCGAAGGTCTCCGCAGACGACCTCCAGCTGAAGGCCGAACTGGCCGATGCGTACCTGAAGATTGGCGATGTGCAGGGCAACCTGTTCAACGCCAACCTCGGCGACGTGCCGGGCTCCAAGGCCAGCTATGCACGGCTGCTCGACCTGCGACAGGCGGTCTACGACCGCAGGCCGTCGGACCCCGCTGCGGCGCGCGGCCTCGGCATTGCCCACTCGCGCATTGGCGACATCGCCCTCGGCGAGGGGCGGGCAGACGATGGTGTGGCGGCGTACGGGAAGGCGCTGGAGATCTTCGAGCGCATGACGGACCGCAGCGAGCAGACGCTGGTGGCACATTCGTCCGTACTGCAGCACCTGGCGGTGACGCTCAACTGGGCCGACCGCAAGGACGAGGCGATTGCGCGGTTCGACCAGGCGATCCGGATGATCGAGCCGCTGGCGCAGGCGCCCGGTGCGTCCGAGGAGGTACGGCGGTCGCTGCTCAGCGCACGCGGCAACCTCGGCGACGTGCACTACTACCGCGAGGAGTACGACAAGGCGCTCGCGCTGTTCAGGGAGGCGGAGCGCACCGCGGTGGAACTGCAGAAGGGCTCGAAGGATCCGGCCCTCGAGCAGCGCAACGAGTACCTGATCACCGGTCGCGTGGCGGCCACACTGGCGGAATTGGGCGACCTCGACGCGGCGCTCGCGAGCCGCCAGCACGCGCTGGAGATCCAGACCGCTCTTGCCGAGCGCGACCCGCGCAACATGGCGGTGCAGTTCGACCTGGCGAACGACTACCAGTCGCTCGGCATCCTGCATTACCGGCGCGAGGACTACCGCCTCGCTCTGGAGGCGCTCGATCGCTCGAGGCGCACGGCCGAGGCCGCGCTGGCGGTGAGCCCGGACCAGCGGTCACGACTGTTCGATCTGGCCGACACACTGGCCTGGATGGGGAAGACGTACCTGGGGCAGGGGCGTCCACAGGCGGCCGTGGACATCCTGCGCAAGGCGCTCGAGATGGGCGACGCGCCCGACGTGGCGGCGCGCAAGCCGGCCGAGCAGTTCGAGTTCCACCAGTGGCTGGGCGACGCGCTGGAGGCGCTGTCGCAGGAGCACGGGTCGGCCGGTGCGGCGCGCGAGGCGCGCCAGTCGTGGCAGACGGCGCTGGACGGCTACCGGAAGATCCAGGCGACTGGCGAACTGCCCACGTCATACATCGCGCAGATCCCACTTCTCGAGCAGAAGCTCGGTCGCTAGTTCCCCCGGGTCCCGGGCCCGGCACACCCCCGCGTTCGGTCCGGACACCGTGCGCGTTTGCCACAGGGTACGCACCTGAACCGTTCACACCTGTCCCGGAGGATTCATCCGTGTTGAAGCGCTTCATGTTCCTGCTGGTCCTGGCCCTGCCGTCGGCGGCCCTCGCGCACGACGATTCGTCGTTCGACGTGGCCTTCAACGATTGCACCGAGTACGTCGGTTTCGGTCCCGTCGACATGGCTGCCGCCCGGGCGCTCGTGCCCCAGGGCTTCACCGTCACCGACCTTGGCGGCACTGCCGGCGTTGTCGTGCGGGCGGCCTCGTGCGGTTCGATTGCGGTGAATGGCGGCCCGGGCATCCCGGCCATGGTGTCGCATGTGGGCGTGAACATCGTCTCGCCCGACGGCACCGGCGACATCAACAACTACACGGTGGTCTACGCCACGAACCATCCCCGCCTGGCGGATCGCCTGAGGAACGCGGGCCTGCCGGCGGTGTACAACCCGCTCATCACGGCCGAAGATCCGGCGATGCTGCCGGACGAGGTCTACGTGTCGGTGTTCGGCGCGCGCCTGCCCGCGTACTCGATCACTGGCACGGTGAACGGGCCGCAGTTCCCGGCCATCCCGTTCGTGGCGAACTGGTGGTACGCGAACCGGCGCAGCACGGTGAAGATGTCCACCGACATCCCGTCCATCGCGTTCGGCCTGGCCGCCCTCGAGTTCCGCACGAGCAGCGGGAGCGTGCTCGGGCAGTTGATCAGCGGCAACACCTTCACGAACTTCCCGTACTACAACGTGCGCGGGGAGTACGCGTTCGGGCTGATGAGCGTCACGACGCGCTGAGAGACGGGGCGAATCAGAGGTCAGGGCGGGGCAGGTCAGGTCGGGCAGAGCGGGGGGACTGCTCTCCGGCTCTCCTGGCTCTCCCGGCCTTCCCGTCTGTCCCGCCCTTCCAGGCCTTCCTGCCCTTCCAGACTGTCGCGCCCCTCCCGCGTCACGAGAACGAGATCGTCACCCTCACCTGTACGATCTGTCCGGCGGTGACCGGGATGGGCGTGAGGGTCGTACCCGTGAAGCTCTGCAGCCGCGTGTTGGGTGTCGAGCTGCTCAGAAACCTGATGACGAGGTTCTGTCCGATGGCCAGCATGGGAAGACACTGGGAGGGCGCAGGGCTGTTCGCGGTGTTCCGGGCCGTCGCGGTACCGCATCCCACCATGTCTGTGCCCACGCTGCTGATCGAACCGTCGATGGCCGCCGTGAAGCTGCCGAACAACTGCAGATTCGGTCCCAGATCGATGACCGTCAGTGTCTCGAAGAGCTCAGGGGCCGCGGTCGTCACCGAACCTGCCGGAACCATGTAGCACGTCGTAGTCACCGAGCCGCTTCCGGTTCCGCAGACGCCGCTCGCCCGTACCACCCATCGCCCTGGCACCGCGAACCCCTGCATCAGGTCCGAGATCACGGTGTTGCCCGCCAGGAGGGCGTTCTCGAACTCCGTGCGCGTGGCCAGGGACCCATCAGGGTTCCGCACCTCGATCTCCCAGTGACCGTGCACCTTGATGCCCTCGATGGGGCCGCCGCGCGGTGCCTGGGCGGCAGCGAACGCCGCGCTGCCGACGAGCAGCGTGGCGCCCATGAGTGTCACGCGGCAGAACCTCGCGACATGTGAACCGACGTGGCGAGGGCGGGATGAACTGGTCAATGTGATGGTGGCCATGGCTGCGCCTCAACTGAACGAGATTGTCACCCGCACCTGCACGTTCTGGCCGGCTACCACCGGTATCGCCGACAACGTGGTGCCCGTAAAGACCAGCACTCTCGTGTTCGCACTACTCGAACCGAGCGCCCCAAGACCCGTCGCCGGTCCCGGGAGCAGGCTGAGCATCGGGAGGCACTGTGCGGGGGCGGGTGTGTTGGCGGTATCCCTCGTGGCGACCGTGCCGCAGCCGAACAGCATGGTGTCCACCCTGTAGATGGCACCGTCAGCGGGGGCAGTAAAGCTACCTTGCAGTTGCATCGTCGTCCCGAGGTTGACGACGGACAGTGTCTCGAACAGGTCCTGCGCCGGCGCGGCTGCGGAGTTCGGTGGAACGACGAAGCAGATGCCCTGTCCGCCTCCGCAGGAGTCCCAGGCCGCGATCACCCAACGCCCGGGCACAACAAACCCCTGCATGAGGTCTGGCAGCAGGGTCGACCCTGCCAGGAGAGCGTTTTCGAATTCCCGGCGCACAGCCAGCGAGCCGTCCGGATTCCGCACGTCGACTTCCCAGTGCCCGTGCACCGTGATGCCCTCTCGTGGACTGCCGTCCGGTGCCTGGCCCGGGGGCTGCGCCGCCACTACGCCCGAACCGGCACAGGTCAGTGCAAACGCGACAAGAGCCTGCCGCGCGAATCTGAGTATGGCCGCCTTCCGATTCATACCGCCCTCCTTGGCTGTCGATTCCGTGAAGTGAAAATGAGTAGTCCGGCCGCCGGCCTCCTGACCCCTAGGGCGGACTCGCAGTTGCCGTCACGACATTCCCCGCGGCATCACGTGCCGTGACGCGCAGGGTCAGCGCCGGACCGCTCACCGTCCGCAGAGTGGTGCCCTGGAACTCGTACTCGTATACAGGGACTGTCGGTGCGGTGCGCTGCAGCGTGACCGTCTGCCCGTTCGTGACCGGCGCTCCGCCGAGCGCGGCCATCGCCGCTGCCGCTGCCTGCACCTGCAGCCGAGGTCCATACCCGATGACCCTGCGTGTGTTGACCATGTAGCGCAGCTGTACGGTCCGGGCGCCGGGCCGGTCGACGATCGTCAGGGGGGGCGCCTGCAGAGGGGGGCCTGCCATCACGGCCGTGACAGCCGGAGCGGGGTCGCAGTTGTCCGTGGCACCAAACTGCACCACGAACAGCACGCGGTTCATCTGGATCGCCAGGTTCGCCGTGGCGGCCGGGGGTGTGAGGTCGCGAACCGTGAGCGTCGTCCGGGCGGAAGACGAGAGTCCCCCCTGGTCGGTCACAACCAGTTGGACCCTCGAGGTTCCCAGCGGGAACGGACCTGGTGGGACGAGCGCGAACGACAGCGGTCCGCCCTCGGGATCGAACGAACCGTTGTTGAGGAACTGAGGTGCCACCCGGGCCGAGCAACTGGCGCCCGCGGCCACGGTCCAGGGGCGCACCCGCACGACCGGCGGTCGATTCAGGGGCACCGCCACGGCGCGGGGCCTGTCTGTGACGACGATCGACTCGCTGATGTCGATGAGCCGCGCGGGCACTGCGGCTGAACTCTCGGCCACGCGCACTGTCTCGGCGACGGTAATGACCACGGACGGCAATACGCCTGGCTGATCGGCGACGGAGACGACCTCCGGCACCACGATGAGCACGGCAGGCAGGACGGCCGGGGTGTCGGACACCCGGACCGCTTCGTCCACGGCGATGACCACACTTGGCTGAACGATCACGGCATCGGCAACGGCCACGCGCTCGACGATCTCGATGACGGCGGCGGGGGTCGCCACGACCTGGTCGTCCACGCTCACCTGCTCGACGAGGGCGATGAACAGGGCTGGCGCAACCTGCACGGTGTCAGCGACCTCGACTGCCTCCGTCACCTCGATGAAGACCGATGGCTGGACTGCCGTCACGTCCACCACCGCGACGGTCTCGACGACGTCGATCAGCAGCGGGATCTGGGGCTCGACCGTCCATGTGAGCGTGATGGCCGCTGTTCCTCCGACGCCGTCGTCCGCGGTGATGACGACGGGATACGTGCCGGCGGTGCCGTAGGGGATGGTGCCCGTGACCAGACCCGTCGCGTTGCTGAAGCCCAGGCCAGGCGGCAGGCCGCTCACCGTGAAGGTCAGCGGGTCGCTGTCCGGGTCCGAGGCGTTGACGAGGGTCTTCAGCGCGCGCGAGACGGTGTCACCTTCGCGATCCGCCGGCGGGAATCCCGCCGTGAGCACCGGAGGGCTGTTGCCCTGCACGGTCCACGTGAAGGCGGCCTGCGCGAGGCCGATGCCGTCGGTGACAAGCACGGTGACGCTGTAGACACCCCTGGTGGTGACGGTGCCGTTGATGAGTCCGTACGTCGGATCGATCGACAGGCCCGGCGGCAGGTTGCTGGCGACGAACGTGAGCGTGTCCGCGTTGGCATCGAATGCCTGGATCTGGAGGACGGCGGAGTCTCCCTCGTCGTTCACCCGGTCGGCCGGCGGCGTCAGCGTGGGCGAGGTGTTCGCGAGGCAGCTCGCCGAGGGACCGTCGACCAGCGACTGGATCTCGGCTGGCGTCAGCGCGCGGCCGTGCAGCGTCACGTCGTCGATGAGACCGTAGAAGCGCTGTGAGCCGGACGAGCCCGCGAGGTCGCCGATCAGCAGGGGAGCGGTTCCCGTGTCGTAGTGAAGCGGAAGCGTGAGGGCGCGGGTGTCTTCCTCGACGCCGTCGACATAGAGCCGGACCGTCGTGCCGTCGTAACTCGCAGCCACATGGTGCCAGTCGCTGCTGATGTCGGTTCTGCCCTGCAGCGTGACCGTGGCCGCGCCCTGGCTCACGGAGAAGGTGGCGAGTCCGTCAACTGCGCCGAGCCACCAGGTGAAGGCTCCGGCTGGAAGCTGCGTGTCGGTGCCGGAGCTGCCCTTGGAAAGGATGGTGAGCGGCACGCCAGGCGCCTGGAACTCCGGCGAGACCCAGGCGCCGAGGGTGAACTGGGTTGGGCGCAGCGCCGGCGCGTCAGGCACCTCGACGAACCCGCTTCCATCGAGGCGCAGGGCGAGGCCGGCACTGACCCGCCCCTGCGTGAAGTCGGTGGTGCCGTGCAGCGCCCCGGCGTGGCTGCCGACCACATCGGCCATCGTGCCGTTGGCTGGCCAGCCGGCGAGGAGACCCACCGGCACCAGGATGCACGCGCCGCGCGTGACGACCACCGCGGCGCTGGCGGTGTCGTTTGCGGGGTTCCCGTCAGAGATGGAGGCGCTCGTGACGGTGCTCGTGGCGGGGCCGGGCGTAGGCGGCGCCGTGGCGCGCACCACCACCCACGCCGACGCGCCACCTGCGAGCGGTCCCACTGCGTAGGTGCTGGTGCCGGGGCCGGTCGGTTGCCCGGGTGGCACGGCGCTGACGAGCGCGCCGCCCGCCGGCAGTTCGTGGGAGAGCGAAACCGTGCTGGCCGTGCCCGCGCCGAGGTTCGTCGCGCGCAGCACGTACTCGATCGCGCCGGAGGCCTCGACGTCGATCGGCGTGACGCTGATGGCTGGGGCGATGTCGGCGTCGGTGCCTGGCGGCGGCAGCACCGCGCATCCGGCGCCGGACGGGATGGCCGCGATCTGCGCCATCTCGGCATCCGAGTACGCCCGCCTCGCGATGGCCAGCTCGTCGATGACACCATCGAAGAAGCGCGACAGCGTGCCGTCCGTCTGCTGGAACGCGCCGATGAGCAGGGGTGTGGACACAGGCACGTTGTGGGACACGTCGCCGAGCGTCAGCACCTGCGAAGCGTCCCGTACGCCGTCGATGTAGAGCCGCAGTGCGGCTGCCGCGCGGTCGACCACGAAGCCGATGTGGTGCAGGGCGCCGTCGTTGATGGCGCGGGTACCGCCGAACGTCACCGTGTTGCCGTTCAGGTCGCGCACGAAGACGTTCGGCACGCCGTTGGTGATCTGGAGGAACCAGGTCGTGAGGCCGCAGTAGGGCGACACGCACTCGTACCGCGACGCCACGACCTGTGCCTGCGTGGCCGTGGTCCGCACGAACGCCTGCACGGTGAACGATCCCGTGCCCGGATAGAACGCGTTCTCGTTCGTGGCCTGCACGCTGACGACGCCGTTCGTGCCATTGAAGAGGAATCCGTCGCCAACGGCGGCTGGCGTGTACGACACGCTGCCCTTGACGACGCCGTCGGCTTCGGTGGCGATGTCGTTGTCCGCGTTCCGGTCGCCGCGGAAGAGCCCGGCGAGTCCGGCGGTGGCAACGAAGCAGGCCTGGTTGCGCACGGCCGCCTGCAGGACGACGCCGTCATCAGCCGGGTCAGCATCAGTCGCGCGGCTGCTCACCGTGGCGGTGGCGACGACGTCGCCCTCCGCGAGCGGCGCGGTTGCCGTGACCACGACCGTGGTCGAGGTGTAGGGCGGCACGGAGGCGAACGTCCACGTACCTGACGTCGCCGTGGCGGGTGTCGCCGTGCCGAGCGTGACGCCCGGTGGCACACGCAGGTCCAGCGTCACGTTCGAGACCGTCGTCGTGCCCTGGTTCGTGACGGTGAGCGTGTAGGTGAGCGGGCCGCCAGCGGCCACGGCTGCCGGCGCGACGACGCCACTCACGGCGAGGTCCACTGGTACGGTGACGCCCTGGGCGACGGGCCGGGCCAGGAGCAGCCGGTTGGACGGCTGGTCGAAGAACGCCACGACTGGGTTGTCCGCGGCGTCGACGTCGAGGAAGGCGGCGCGGCTGGCGGTCGTGTTCGGGCGAGTGGCGACGATCGAGCGGGTCCAGGTGCCCCCGGGACCGTCGCGTCGCGCGTAGATCAACTGCTGCTGCGACTTCCAGTAGGTGACCGATGGCACGCCGGCGGCGTCCAGTGCCAGCGCGACGTTGGCGTGGACGCCTGGATTGGCGGCGATCGCGTCGAAGGGGTCGACGTGCTCCGGGGGGGACCAGGTGGCCCCGTTGTCCGCGGAGCTGAAGTAGACCAGCGTGCCGCTGTCGGACGCGGAGTCGGGGTCGTACCCGCGCACCAGTGCGTGGAGGACACCACTGGCGTCGACCGAGAGCTTCACCTCGCCGCCGAACCGCTCGAGGTTGGAGTTGAGCACGCGGGTCTGGTAGGTCGGGGCGCGCGGCGCGCGGCTGGTGTAGTAGAGCGTGGTGCCGGTGGACCACAGGAGGTGCTGGCCGCCATCGGGCGCAACGGCGTAGGACACCCGCGGCCGATAGACCGGTGCGGTGCTGATGGTGGCGCCGTTGATCCGGACCGAACCCAGGTCGTTCGACAGGTAGAACCCGGTGGCGAGTTGGCCGCCTCCGGTGGCGGTGGCGAACCGTTCGGCCGCAGGGGCGTACGTGGCGGTGACGCCGGACTGCGGGCCGACCAGGTTCTCGAGGTAGACCGACGCCGCCCCGCCGAGCGACGCATCCAGGTTGATGCTGTAGGTGTTGAGTTCGTTCGAGGGGCCCGGCGCCGTGAAGATCAGGAAGGGCGCCCCGTCGCCCGGCATGAGGATCAGGGCATGGCCGACGTCGCCGTCACCCCCGCCCTGGTAACGGCGGTCCGAGACGTACTCGTGCAGCGACCACCCCGTGAGGTCCTTTCGGCCCCAGAACACGCGCGGCGGCGCCCCGGCGTTCGTGCAGTCCTGCTGCCAGGCGAGCACGGGGCGACCGGTCAGATCGTGATCGAAGCCGACCAGGTTCAACCCGGCAGGACAGGTCGCGGGTGCCGGCGTGACGCTCTCGAACTGCCACTGCGAGACACCGGTCTGCGTCTGCGCAGACGCCGGCGCGGCGCTGGCGACCGGCAGCGACAGGAGACACGCGACAAGCACGCGGCGCATGGGCGGGGCTTCGACGTCCGACGCGCCCCGGACACGCCGGGGCCATCAGCCGCGGCTGATGCTACGTCCGGCGGGCAGGCCTGGTCGTGATGCAAACGCACCATGCGCCGGTGCGGTGGTGTCGAACTGTGCGCGCGGCGGGGAGTGGCTACCGGAGCCGGTGCAGCACCCTGGTCAGCTCGACCCGGTTGCTGACGCCAAGCCGGTCATAGGCGTGCGCGAGGTGGTTGCGCACGGTGGCGGGCGACAGGGACAGGCGCGCGGCGATCTGCTTGTGGCTGAGGCCCTGGGCACCGAGGTCCACGATCTGGAGCTGCCGCTCGGTCAGGTCGTCCACGGCCGACCGTGGGCGGATGCGGACGGCCATCAGGTCGCCGTGGGCCGTGATGGAGACCGTGATGCGTTTCAGCACGACGCGTCGGGGTTCGCCTGCGCGCACCGCGGGCAGGAGGGCCTCCGGCAGCTCCGGTCCGCGCCACCTGGGGAACTCGCGCGCCAGGGCGGCGGCGAACTGGGCGTCGGTGGCATGCAGGCGACCGCGCCGATCGACCGCCGCGAGGCTTGTCACCAGCAGGGCGACACGCTCCGCCTGGCTCAGGTCTGCCAGCACCCGCCGGGCGGCCACCTCCATCACGTGGGGGAAGGCGGCCTCCATCAGTGCGGCGTCCGCCGGGGTGAAGGGCTCGGTCGGGCTCGACCGCCACAGCGACAGCCCTGTCAGCAGCAGGCTGCGCGGGTCGGTGTGCATGATCGACATCGCCTGCTCGAGGCGATAGCGGGCGACGAAGGGCATGAACGCCGGCGGGAGGCTGGTGCGGGCCGTGGCGCGCACGGCGCGGCCGGGGCTCTGCGCCGATTCGACGAAGAGCGGGTCCTGGTGCTTGATGGCGTCGTAGTCCACCAGCAGCTGCGGCGGCTGCTTCCACAGCGTGATGGTGTGAAAGTCCGGGCCGGTCTTCGTCATCGTGCCGCTCGCCCATGCGGCCGACGTGAAGGGGACCGCCTCGCTCAGGCGGCGCAGGACCCGTTCACGGAAGTCGGCGATCGACAGGCCGGTACCCGGGTCGTGCAGATCGAGGAGCAGGCGGCTGAGGGTGGCCAGCGGCATCAGGGTTCTCCGGGGAGAAAGCGCCCAGATGCTATCGCGTGTCCGGCTCCGCCTGGTAGCGCACGGGCCGGTAGCGCGGCTCCCACATGGCTCGGTGCACCCGTGCTTCCAGGTCGTCGAGCACCTCGGGTGCGGCGTATCCCTCGTGCACGGCCCTCCGGATGACGGCGCACGCCACCGCGTGCGAGCACTCCCGGATGCGCGTGAGCGGGGGATACACCGCACCCTCCGCGAGGTCGGCCTCGCTCACGAGGCCGGCCAGCGCACGCGCCGCGTCGAGGAACATGGCGTCGGTGACCCGCGTGACGCCACCCACCCACAGGCCGAGCCCTACGCCGGGGAAGATGAACGCGTTGTTGCCCTGGCCGATGCGGATGCGCCGGCCCCCGTACTCCACCGGTGCGAAGGGGCTGCCGGTGGCCACGATCGCGCGTCCATCCGACCAGGTGATGGCCTGCTCGGCGCTGCATTCGCACTTGCTCGTGGGATTCGAGAGCGGGAACACGAGCGGACGCGCGTTGATGTCGGCCATCGCGCGGACCACCGGCTCGGTGAAGAGCCCCGGCGTCCCGGAGGTGCCGATGAGGATGGTGGGCCGGAAGTTGCGGATGGTTTCCTCGAGCGTGATGCACGACGGGTCGGCGCACGCGTAGGCAGCGGCTTCTTCCACCGGCCTCGCGTACAGCGCCTTGAAGGCTTCCATGTCGCGGCGCGCGGTCGTGACCAGGCCGCGGCTGTCGACCGTGGCAATCCGCGCCCTTGCCTCGTCGGCGGCGAGCCCCTCATCGCGCAGGGCCGCGCACAACAGGCCGGCAATCCCCTGTGCCGATGCGCCGGCTCCACCGAGCAGGATCCGCTGGTCGCGCATGCGTCCGCCGCTGATGCGCAGCCCGCCGTAGACACCGGCCACCACCACGGACGCCGTCCCCTGGATGTCGTCGTTGAACGTGCAGAGCCGGTTGCGGAACCGCTCGAGCTGCGTGATGGCATTCCCCTTGAGGAAGTCCTCCCACTGCAGCACCGTGTGCGGGAACACGCGCATCACCGCGTCGACAAATGCATCGACGAACGCCTGGTAGTCTGCACCTCGAATGCGCCGATGCCGGAGCCCCACGTACAGCGGATCGTTCAGGAGGGTCTCGTTGTCGGTGCCGACATCGAGCGTGATCGGCAGCGTCAGCTCCGGGGGGATCCCCGCGCAGGCCGTGTAGAGCGACAGCTTGCCCGTGGGGATGCCCATGCCGCCGATCCCCTGGTCGCCCAGCCCCAGGATGCGTTCACCGTCGGTGACGACGATCACGGCCGGTGGTCGCGGGTGCGTGGCCAGGATCTCGTCGATGCGATCGCGCTGGTCGTAGGAGATGTAGAGCCCGCGCGGACGCCGGTAGATGTGCGAGAACTGCTGGCACGCCTCGCCGACCACTGGCGTATAGACGATCGGCATCATCTCGTCGATGTGATCGATCACCAGGCGGAAGAAGAGGGTCTCGTTGCGGTCCTGCAGGCTCGTGAGGTGGATGTACCGCTCCAGCGCGGTGGTCTTCATCCGGTAGTTCTCGTAGACCCGCGCGAGCTGCTGGTCCATGGAGCTGACGACCGGCGGCAGCAGCCCGTCCAGGTGCAGGTCGCGGCGCTCCTCGGTCGTGAATGCCGTGCCCTTGTTGGTCAGCGGGTCGCGCAGCAGCCACTCGCCGCGCGACGGCACCGCAACATACTCTTCACCCGTGACGTTGTCGACCTCGACGGACCACTGCATGGCCACCTCACTGCTCATTGTGGACGATGTGCGGTGGGGTGAGGGAGCGTGCTAGTCTCGAAAGACACGGCCGTGCGGCCAGGGGGAGGGCACGTCATGCACGTCAGGGTTGCCATCGTCGCCACGGTCGTTGCGCTGGGCACCGTCGCCGTGCCCTCGGGGCTCGCCGCGCAGGGGCGTGGAGACGACCGTTCACGCCAGCGCCCTGCGGAAGGGTTCGCCTGCAACCCGGACAACCTCACGAGCTTCACCGGCGTCGTGGCCGGCTACTCTCGGCAGGCCGGCCGCACCACGCTGCGCATCCGTACGGACTGGGACACGACCGAGGACGTGACCATCGCCCACCCGGGCACCGACGATCCGTCGGCGTTCTTCAGGTACGAGGGGCGGGCGTTCACGCCTGCCGACTGGTCCCGCGTGGAACGCGAGAAGGGCGTGCTGCAGCCCGCGCGGCGCGCGACGGCGTGGGTGTGCGCTGATGGCAAGGTGCTGGTGGACTGGGCCGTGCCGTCCGAGCGGCGTCGCTAAGGCGCCTGGGGCGTGTCCTGGTTCCCTGCCGGCGGGGCGTCGTGCTTCCGGCGCGTCCGAGCCGCGCGGCGGGAACCGGCTCCTCGGCCGCCGTCTATGGGCTTGCGCGTCGGACCGGAATGCCGTTCCTCCGCGCGGACCGGTCGCCGGCGGGCCGGTTCCACCTGACGCTGGCGCTCGCCGCGCTCTACGGCCGGCCTCCAGCACGACGCCCCGCCGCAGTTGGATTCAGTCCCGCTCCCCGCCCGTCCCGTCCGCCACTCGCCCCGCCCGTCCCGGCTCTCCCGACCTTCCAGGCGTGTCCTGGTTCCCTGCCGGCGGGGCGTCGTGCTTCCGGCGCGTCCGAGCCGCGCGGCGGGAACCGGCTCCTCGGCCGCCGTCTATGGGCTTGCGCGTCGGACCGGAATGCCGTTCCTCCGCGCGGACCGGTCGCCTGCGGGCCGGTTCCCGCTGACGCTGGCACTCGCCGCGCTCTACGGCCGGCCTCCAGCACGACGCCCCGCCGCAGGCGGGCTTTTCCGGCGTCGTGTTGTGGCGGGCGGAGCGAAGGTCCCGGCGCGCCAGGGCCTGACTGGCGGGGCATCGTGAGTCCCGACGCGTCCGAAGTCGAGCGTGTGGCGGCTGGTCGGGGCAGGTGGGACTGCGGCGGGGCGGGTTGCGGTCCTCGGGGGAACCGCAACCCGCACGGCGAGCGGCTAGCGGGCTGTCAGCGGTACGTGGCCCACATGTTGTTCATGCGCGTGTTCTGGCCCGCGCTGAAGCGGTCCATGCACGCATCGTCGGTGTAGTCCATGAAGTTCTGGATGGGATCCAGGCCGGGGTACTGACGGCCCGAGCAGCTGTCGCGATTGACCGGGCAGCCGTAGGCGGGCGAGCGCTCCGCCGGCGTGTCGCTGACGTAGTCGTTGTTCTTCGAGCAGCCGCCCTGGAACGTGTGGTACAGCCCCATCCAGTGCCCCACTTCGTGGGTGGCAGTGTCTCCCAGATTGTACGGTGCGGCGGTGCCGCCGGGCACCGACGAGTAGAGGATGACCACGCCGTCCTTCTTCGGGTTCGACGCGTAGCTGCTGGGGAACGTGGCCCAGCCGAGCAGGCCGCCACCCATGTTGTTCGAGTAGATGTTCAGCGCGTTCGACCCGCCGATGCGCAGCGCGGTCTTCATCTGCGTTTCACAGGTGCCGCCGCTGCAGGTGTACCAGGAGTCGTTGTTGCTGTCGTCGGTCGACATCAGCTGGAACGAGAACGACGACGAGGCGTAGGCCGCGTTCAGGACGCTGATCTGGCTCGAGATCTGGGTGGCGGTCACGACCCCGCCCGTTCCGTTCGACGCGTGGATGCGATGCCAGTAGACCGGGATCACGTGGCTGGCGGTGAGGGCCGGGCTGATCTTGGCGGCCATGCGGTCGGCATACTCTTCGGCCATGCGGGCCGTTTCCGGATCGAGGTCCCTGGTGCCGCACGTGAGCTGCGGGCCCAGGCCGTCGGGCCGCATCTGCTGCGCGCGCGCCGACTGACCCTGCGCCTCGGTCGTGACCGTGCCCGATGCCAGAGCCAGCATCAGTGCGCCCGCACCCAACCAGAACGTCTGCTTCTTCATTCGTCACCTCGTCGTGCGGGCCGGCGTCGGTGCCGGCTACGCGTGTCTTAAGGGGGTAACGGTGAGTATAAAGACAGCGAACGCCACGAAGTCAGGCTTTCAGTGTCAGAAGTTCGTAATTCAGGCTCTGGCGACAGGGGATGCTCCACGAACCTGCCCACGGCTGCCCAGCCTTCACCAGACCTGGACCCGCTCTGCCGGTGCGAGGTACAGCGCGTGTCCCGGCTTCACGCCGAAGGCGGCGTACCACCCATCCAGGTTGCGCGCAGTCTGGGCGCGATACATGGCTGGGGCGTGGCTGTCGGTGATCACGAGACGCCGGAGCATCGGCTCGCGGAACTTCTGTCGCCAGCTCTGGGCATAGCTGATGAAGAACTGCTGGTCGCCCGTGAAGCCGTCGCGCGCCGCGAGTTCGGTGCCCTTCAGCGCCAGGCGATAGGCGTCGTACGCGGCCGCGAGCCCCGCGACGTCCGCGATGTTCTCCGACAGCGTCTGGCGTCCGTTCAGCGCCAGGTCGGGAAACGGCCTGTAGGCGTCGTACTGCCGTGCGAGCCGGTCGCCCGCGGTCCTGAAGTGCGCGACATCCTCCTCGGTCCACCAGTTCGCCAGCTTGCCCGTCGCGTCGAACTGCGCGCCCTGATCGTCGAAGCTATGGCTGATCTCGTGGCCGATCGTGGCGCCGATCATCCCGTAGTTGCTCGCCACATTCGCGCCCGCGTCGAAGTGGGGCGGCTGCAGGTAGGCGGCGGGGAAGTTCAGCGCGTTCTGGATCGGCAGGTTCACGGCGTTCACGGTCTGTGGCGTCATCCACCACTCGCTGCGGTCGATCGCCCGGGTCAGCCTGCCCACGCGGTAGCGGTATTCGAACAGCGAGGCGCGCATCGCGTTCCCGATCGCGTCGTCGCGGCGCACGTCGAGCGCCGAGTAGTCGCGCCAGCGTTCCGGGTAGCCGACGCCGACGATGAGGGCATCGAGCTTTTCGCGGGCACGGGCCTTGGTCGTGGCCGACATCCACTCCAGCCGATCGATGCGTGCGCGGAACGCGGCCTTGATGTCGCTCACCATCGCTTCCACGGCCTGCTTGGACCCGGGCGGGAAGTACTTCTGTGCGTACACCCGTCCCACGGCGTCGCCCAGGGCCTCGGCGGCGCGGACCCCGCGCTTCCAGCGTTCCGACTGCTGCGGTGTGCCGGACAGCGTCGTGCCGTAGAAGGCGAACGACTCGTCGGCGAAGGCCTTCGGCAGCAGGGGCGACCAGCCGTTGAGGACGATGTAGCGGAGGTAGAGCTTCCAGTCCTCCAGGGGCCGTGATGCCACGAGTGCCGCTGCTCCCGTCACCGCACCGGGATGCCAGACGATGAACGCCGGTTGGGCGGAAAGGCCGGCCGCCTCGAAGAACGTGGTCCAGTCGAGTCCGGGTGCCTTGCGGCTGAACTCCTGCCGTGTCCACGGATTGTTGGCTTTCAGCACATCCACCGACTGCTCGCGCGTGGCGTGGACCCTGGCGATGCGTGTCTCGTGGGCGACGACGCGCGCGGCCTGCGCCGTCGCGTCGGCCTCGGACGCGCCACCGAGGCGAAGCACCGTGGCGACGTGGTCGGCGTACGCCGCACGGACCTCTGACATGCGTGGCGAGTCGTCCACGTAGTACTCGCGGTCGGGCATGGCGAGGCCGCCCTGCAGCAGGTAGGCGGTGTGGCGCGTGGGCTGGTTGAAGTCCTGCGCCACCCAGAGGCCGAACAGGTTGTCGGTCTGGTAGTTCGTGTAGTTGAGCGGGTCGACGTCGGCCCGCAGCATCGACCCGAGTTCGCGCGCGAGCGCCGTGCGGCTGTCGATGGCGGCAATGCGATCGAGCGTTGGCGCGAGCGGTGCGAGCCCACGCTGCTCGATTGTGGCTTCGTCCATGTACGCGGCGTAGTAGTCGCCGAGCTTGCGCTCCTCGTCCGATTTCGGCGCGCGTGCGGCGTCCTCGAGGATCTCGCGGGTCTGCTGCTCGGCCCTGGCGCCGAGTTCGCCGCCGATGCCCCAGCCGGAGCGGTCCGGTGGAATCTCGGTGCCGCGCACCCAGGTGCCGTTGGCGAAGGCGAAGAAGTCGTCGCCGGGGGGGACGGCGCGGTCCATGCCGGCGGTGTCGATGCCGGCGGTTGCGGTCGCAGTGGTGCCTTCGGGTTTCGGCGCGGGAGGCGGACTGCCGCCGCAGGCGGACACGAGCACGGCGGCGGAGAGGGCGAGGGCAGCGATACGGATGTGTGTGTCGCGTATGGCCATGTCCTTATGTTGGCGCACTGGGACGGGGGCGGGAAGGCCGGGAACGGCGGGAGGGCCGGGAAGGTCGGGAAGGTCAGGAAGGTCAGGCAGGCAGGCCCGAGTGCGGCGGGCTGGAGGCGCGCCGGAAGCACGAGGCCCCGCCGGGAGGGGCCCGTTCGCGCCGGGCCCTTCGCTCCGCCCGCCACAACACGGCGCCGGAAAAGCCCGCCTGCGGCGAGGTGTCGGCGGATTACGCGGGGCCCCACTACGTCACCCCGCTAGGACCTCGCGCCTCCGTCGGGCTTTTCGTGCGAGCGGAACGGCGTCGGTTGTGATCGCGGGCTGCGGAAGGGACCCGGCCGCGCCCTGGCCGCGATGCGGGGCACACGGAGTCGGAACGAGCGGGCGGGCTGGGCGGGTCGGACTGCGGCGGGGCGCCGTGCTGGAGGCCGGCCGTAGAGCGCGGCGAGCGCCAGCGTCAGGTGGAACCGGCCCGCCGGCGACCGGTCCGCGCGGAGGAACGGCATTCCGTTCCGACGCGCAAGCCCATAGACGGCGGCCGAGGAGCCGGTTCCCGCCGCGCGGCTCGGACGCGCCGGAAGCATGAGGCCCCGCCGGCAGGGGGCCCGTTCGCGCCGGGAACGCCGGGCGGGCCGGGACGACGGGCCGTCCGCGCCGGGATCGGCTACACTGGCTCGGTACCGCCTCGGATGCGCCCGTAGCTCAGCTGGATAGAGCGGCAGGCTTCGAACCTGTAGGCCGGGGGTTCGACTCCCTCCGGGCGCACCATCTTTTAGATCGCTGTGACGCGCCGTCGCCGTCCAGCGTTTTTCCAACACCGCCGCCGCGCGTCAGGAGCCCGGGCCATCACCCGCGGTCGCCCCGTGGTGGCCGTTCTTCGCGATTGCGCTCGCCGACCTGCGCACCGCCCGCTGAGCCTGCCTGCCGGCCCCGCCACGGCCGGGCTCCCCTGTTCACGAGGCCACACGCCGACACCGCTGTCGTACGGCGCGCGCATTGCTGAACGCGTGCACGAGGTTTTCGGGACCGTCGCCCGCACGAGGGTCGACCGGCTGCCCGAAGCACCTGGACCACTCTCTGGGAGGCGTGCGCATGCAGTCCGACAAGGCCCCCGACACCTTCACCGCGATCGCGGCCGGGCCACCTGCCGACCGGCCGGGCGCGAAGACACGCGTCACCACCAACCACACCACGATCAGGCAATGGGCCGCGGCGCACGGTGCGGAGCCGGCGACCGGACAGGCGATTGCGACCGGTCCGGCCGTCAGGGACGTGAACGACAGCGGTCCGGGCATCCGCTTCAACTTCCCCGGGTTCGCCCGGTTCCGTCCCATTGGCTGGGACGAGTGGCTGGACCATTTCGACCAGCACCAGCTTGCGTTCGTGTATGAGGAAGAGGACCGCGAGCAGGTTGCCGACCGCGCGCACCAGCTGTGGCGCCAGCGGGGCTCTCCACTTGGGGATCCGGATGCCGACTGGTTCGAGGCCGAGCGTGAACTCCGGCGCCTCGCCGGCGGCGTGCCCGTGGATGGCCGCTACGCCATCGTGACGATGACCGCGGCGCGCGCCCCGCGTGGCGACTAGGCCGGCGGGAGTGTCAGGGGACGACGGAACGACCGCGCAGCGTCCACGGCTGCCGGCGCTGCCCGATGCGTCGCGCAGCCGCCGTCACATCCACCCCCGGCAGGTGCTCCTGCACCAGCGAGACGATGTCCGCCACGAGCCGCTCGTAGACCGCTGCTGCCTCGGCAGCTGGACTGAGCGCGAGCGCCTCCAGCCGCTCGGCACACTGTTCCGGCTGCAGCGGCAGGTCCGCCAGGAAGCGGCGCATCTTCTTGAACTGGAACGGCGAGAAGTACCGTCGATTCAGGCCGGCCAGCACCCCGAGCAGGTTGAAGGCACCTTCCACGAGCGTCTGCCGGTGCCAGAGGGCGGCGTCGCGCGCCGCTTCCACGTGCGGCAGGTACCAGATTGGGAAGATCTGCAGGTGCCGCTGCACCATGGCCTCGCGGAGCCCGTCGGGGTAGGCCGCGATCCTCGCCTTCCACCGATCGACCAGTGCGTGCCCAGCCACCGGCACGCACTCGAGTGTGCCCGACATGGCCTTGTGGAGGGGCGTGTCACAGTTGAAGCGGTCCACCACCTCGGCGACGTCCTGCTCCCAGCGTGCGATCGTCGTGTGGCCGATCTGCACCTGGATGCCGTCCAGCTCGTAGGCCTCCGCGATGGCCCCCTCCTGCCGGTCGCCGATCAGCCACTCGCGCTCAGGCGCCCCATGCGCCGCGCGGATCGCCGCGAGCTGTTCCTCGGCTGGAAGCTCGCCCTCGTAGTAGATGGTCATGTCGAGATCCGAGTGCGCGTCCGACACGCCCTCCGCGGCAGACCCCGTGATCATGGCGGCGCGTGCCGTGGGGAGCGCCGCATACGGCAAGGCCAGCCGTCGGCCGAGCGCGAGCAGGTGCTCGCTGTGCGCCGTCCTCGAGTCATCTGCCAGTGGATCCATGGCTCAACGCTAACAGCCCTGTCTACCTCTACCGTTTCATCGCCCGTCGTGCGCCCCAGCTTTTGACGTCCAACGATCGCGAGGGCTACGATGGGCTGACCTTCCGTTGCTCCCCGGCAGTTCACCATGGTGACGACGTCTCCCGGTTCCGCTCCTGTGCTACGCCACGCGTTGACGCTCAAGGGAAAGGTGATCGTGGCTCTCGCCGCCTCGTGCGTGCTGGTGCTCGGGTACTTGACGCGTCCCTCGCCGCCGCCACCCGTCTCGACCCCGACCCTCACCACGCCGGAAGAGCGGCCCAATCCACTGCTCGAACTCGAACTGCAGCGCCGGCAGGCGCTCGCTGCGTTCGAGCGGATCCAGGACCTCGGAAACCGGGTCATCGGCTACAGCGTTGGTATCCAGCGTCCCGCGGCCATACGATTCCGGAGCGTTCCGGACATCACTACCGTCCAGCCGTCGCCAGAGACCGCCGGGCTCGGCGTCGCGGTCCAGGGTAATCGCCTGGTCACGCACGTGTCCGCCCTGGCAGGTCGACGCACCATCCAGCTCGAGACCTACAGTGGAGCCCGGCTGGAGGCGACGGTGGGCGCCGTGGACGGCGCCACCGGCGTGGCGCTGCTGACGCTCAGTCAGGCATCCGAGCTGCCGGGAGCGCCGATTGCGACCCGGCTGCCGGATGCGGGTGCCGTGGTCACGGCGTCCGGCCGCGCTCCGGGTGCGGACCTCATTGCGCCGGTCATCCTCGCGTCGCGCACCACGCTCGGTTACAGGATGGGCGGCGCCGGCCTGGTGCCTCCGGGAACCCCGCTGTATGGCACCGAAGGGGAACTGGTCGCCGTCGCTGGGGACGGTGACATGGCCTATCCGGTGGGGCAGGCGCTCGATCGTCTCGCCGCTCTACCCGCTGAGCGCCGGTTGCCCGCCAGCCTGGGCCTGCGCCTGCAGGGGTCGACGCCGGAACTGGCGACCTGGTTCGGCGAGCACGGCACCGTGGTGGCCGACGTCATGCCCGACGGTCCCGGGGCGCTGGCCGCGCTTCGGGCGGGTGACGTGGTGGTTCGGATCGGCGAGGTCGAGATTGCCGACCTGCACACGGCCGTCGATCAGATCGCCCAGCTGCCCGTCGACGTGCCTGTGCCCCTCGTGATCCGGCGCGATGCGCGCGACCTGACGGTGACGGTCACCCCACAGCCGGCGTACACGCTGCCGCCCCCGGCGCAGGACCCGCAGCCTGCGGGTGTGCCGATTGGGAGCGTGCTGCCCGATGCGCGTATCCAGGGGCTCGGGCTCTCGGCGCGCGCCCGGCTGCTCGGCATCAACGGCATCGACCTGCCCTCCACACCGGCACGCGCCGCGCGACTGCTGGCCTCGGCACGCACGGCGGTCCTCCTGTACGTCGAGGATGGCGGCGAGCGCTTCTTCGTCAGGCTCGAGCGGGAGACGGCGCGATGAACGAGATCCTCTCCGTCGGCCTGATCCTCCTGGCCGCGCTCGTGGCCGGTCACGTGGCCCAGCTGGTCCGGATCCCCGAAGTGACCGGGTACCTCGCGATCGGCCTGCTCATCGGGCCGGCCGGTCTCGACGTGATCTCGCACGACAACGTGGTGACGCTCGGGTTCCTGAGCGAGATCGCGCTCGGGCTGATCCTGTTCAACATCGGGTCGATCTTCGAGATCTCGACCATCACCCGGGTGGGCGCGGAGGCGGCCCGCATCACGCTGTGGGAGGCCTCGAGTGCGCTCGTGCTGGTCAGTGCGTCGCTGTGGCTGCTGGGCCTCGAGTGGCCCCTGGCCGTCCTGCTCGGCGTCGTCGCCATGGAAACGGCACCGGCCACCACCATCATGGTGCTCAACGAATACGATGCACGAGGGCCGCTCACGGATCGCCTGCGGGCGCTCGTCGCGCTGAACAATACCTACGTGCTCGTGGCGTTCGGCCTCGTCTCCGCCCTGCTGACCCTGCTCGGAGAGCAGACAGGTGCGGCGGGCGCCGGGTATCGGGCGGCGCATGGCCTGGCCTGGACGACCATCGGCTCGATCAGCCTCGGTGCGGTCCTTGGGCTGGTCACCGATGCCTGGGCCGCGCGCGCACAGGAGGACGGCGAGGCCATGATGCTCTCGGCCGGCGTCGTGCTGATCACGGTGGGCGCCTCGCGGTGGCTGGGCGTCTCGCCGCTGATCGCCACGCTGGCGCTCGGGGCCACCGTCGCCAACGCGTCGCGCCACGGCCAGCGGCTGCTCAGTGCGCTCGGGTCGGCCGACCCGCCGTTGTATGCGGCGTTCTTCGTTCTCGCGGGCGCCGAGCTCGCGCCTTCGAGCGTGATGAGCCTCGGACCGGCCGGGCTGGCCTATGCCGCGGCCCGCACGCTCGGGAAGCTGGCCGGTGCGCGCGTGGGAATCCGTGGAGCGCAGGTACCCGCAGCCGTCCGCCGGCACTTCGGCTTCTGCCTCATCTCCTCGTCATCGCTGGCCGTCGGCCTGACCCTCCAGATACGCGACGCGTTCCCGGCCTACGCCGCAACCACGACCGCCATCGTCCTGGCCGGCGTGCTGATCTTCGAGGTCATCGGGCCGCTGTTGACGCGCCGCGCACTCGTGATGACCGGGGAGGCCACGACCATGCCGTCGCTCCTCGGGCACGTTGCGCCCTCAGCCTCCTGACGGGATCGGAGCGCCCTGACGCGGTCCGGCCCGTCAGCCCCGTGCGTCGGCGATCTTCAGCAACTCGCGGGTGAGTTCGTGCAGGACGTCGACGGCGGCCTTCCGCTTGGTCCCCGTGCAGCGCCGCAGTGTCGACCTGACGGCGTGTTCGATGGTGCCCTTCGCCGTGGGGACATCGGCACGCTCGCCGCTCGCCGTCAGGAAGAAGTGCGCCACACGACCATCGCTGCGGTTGGTTTCGCGCCTGACGAGTCCGCGTGCCTCGAGCCGCTTCAGGATGCCGGTGATCGTGCTCGGGTGCAGGTGGAGGCCGGTCGCGATCTCGGTCGGCGTGATGCCGGGGCGGGCGCCGACGAGGCGCAGCGTGAAGCGCTGGGGCCCACTCATCCTGAGGGTGTCCTCCATCCGTTTCGACGCGCGACCGAGCGCGTGTTCCATCTGCCAGATCACCTGGAGGAAACGGAGCGTTTCATCCGAGGGAACCGGCCAGAACGGATCCGTGAGCGGGGCAGGGCGACGAGGCATCCTAGGACTTTACCAAGTCCGACGCCTGCCCGGGCTGCAGACGGATGCGCAGCGCCTACAGGCTCGAAGCGCCATCGAATACGAGGTTCGAGGGATGGCGCCGCCCATACCCGCCCGGTACGCTCGCCGGCGGAAGGTGCGACATGGCGGGTCTGCCCGTGCCGGCAGCGTGGGGTGTGGCGTTCGCGGTAACGGCGGCCTGTGTCGTCACGGTCCAGTCGCAGGGCAGGTTCACGGCCCAGGCCCAGCTGGTGCCCGTGATGGTGACCGTACAACGGGATGACGGGAGCTATGTGGCCGGCCTGGAGGCGTCCGACTTCCAGGTCCTCGACAACGGGACCCCCAGGGACATCCAGCTGTTCGACGCCGGGACGGCCCCGATCGACCTGGTGCTGCTGGTCGACACCAGTTCGAGCGTCAATGCCAGGCTGGCCACCATCCAGAAGGCGGCGACCGCGGTGGTCGGCGCCCTTCGCGGGGAAGACCGAGCCACGCTGATCGCCTTCGGCCACGGCACCCGGATCGTCGAACCCTTCACGACCGATCGCCGGCGTGTTGCCAGCGCCCTCCGGAGACTCGGCGCTGGCGGCTCGACCTCCCTCTACGACGCGTTGTATGTCGCCCTGCACGAGTTCGAGCGTCAGGCCGCCGGCCACACCACCATCCGGCGACGTGCGGTGGTTGTCTTCACCGATGGCGAGGACACGGCCAGCCTGATCGGGTTCGACTCCGTCATCGACGCGGCGCGCCGCCTGGCCGTGACGACGTATACCATCCGGTTCGTGTCGCCGTTCGAGCGGGTCGATCGGTTCGCACGCTCGGCCGTCGAACTGCGCGAGCTGGCACGCGAGACCGGAGCCCGGGCCTTCACCTCGTCCGGGAGCGAGCAGGCTGCGGTCGCCTATGAGGCGGTGGCCAGCGACCTCACGCACCAATACGTGCTGGCCTTCGAGCCGGCCGGGCCGCCGGGGCTGCACCGGATTGCCGTGGTGGTGGGTGTGCCGCACAGCCGGGTCCTCAACCGGTCGGGATACCTCGCGGAGTGACGGCCCCGGCCCCAGTTCGGGCCAGGGCACCGTTGATGCAGGATGGCTCGCGTGGCCGTCCTGTCATTCCTCGCGGTGCCCGCGTTCGTGTGGGCCTGGTACGCCGTCGGGCTGTCGGGTGCGGCGTGGGTGCTCTACGACGAGTACCGGGTGAACACGCACGTGCAGCCGGCGCTCAAGTGGGCATGGCCGATCATCGTGGTCTTCTTCTCGGTGGTCGGGCTGGCGTTATACGTCTGGACCTGCCGTCCACCGCGCATCGGCCGGCTCCAGGAGGCTGAGGCCGAGCAGGTTCACCATCGCTATGTCAGTACGACCTTCCGCAAGGTCACCGGATCGGTGATTCACTGCGTCGGGGGTGACGGCCTGGGCATCGTGACAGCCATGGTGCTGGCCCGGGTCTGGGGCCTGGGGTTCTGGCACGAGTTCTGGTTCGAATACCTCGCCGGCTTTGCCTTCGGCTGGCTCATCTTCCAATACAAGGCGATGCGCGGCATGGCCGATGGTCCGCTGATGGCGCTGTGGATGGGCGGCCGGGCGGAGTTCTTCTCGATGATGACGGTGATGGCCGGCATGGGCGTGGTGATGACCGGCGTGACGCCGCTGGTGGTCGGCCAGCAGCCGATGCCATCGACGGCGGCGTTCTGGGGCTTTGCCGCGCTCGGGCTGCTGGTCGGGTTCCTGGCCACCTACCCGATGAACTACTGGCTGGTGGCGATCAAGTGGAAGCACGGCATGTCATGAGGTCCTCACTGCTGCTCCACGCGGCCGGCATGTTCCTCCTCGGCACCCTGGGGCTGGCGTCGGTCGGCGCCGTGCACGAATGGCGGGTCCGTCGTGAGGCGCCGCCTCCGGTGCAGACGCAGGGACGCGGCACCGTGGGACTTGTCTCGACCACCGGGTCGGTCACCTCGCCGTATCCGCCGGTCCTGGCCGGCATCTACCGCCGGCTCGAGCAGTTCGTGCAGACGATCGATCACGATCGGCCCGTTGCGGTCGGTGCTCTCGACGCCGCGAGGCGCGTGACCCGGGTGCTGGCCGCCGCCAGCGCAGGCCCGGAGTTCGCCTCGATGGCGCGCGCCATCGAGGCGGCCCGGACCGCCGTGCAGAATGGCGACATCCGCCGGGCGCGCATCGAGGCCCGCCGTGCGGCGACCCTGGCCGCTCAGCCGGTCGCGCTGGACATCCGGGCACCAGCGTCGCTCGCTTCGTACGTGGGCGCGATCGTCGTCTCGCCCGATGGGCGCTTCCAGGGACGCGTGAGCGCCGTGTCCAGCCGCACGGTCGACCTGGACGCCGGACTCACGCGTTTCCTGGGGTTCATGCCCCTGACGCACCGGCTCCGCCGCACCGTCGACGTCTCAGACCTGCTCGTCGGCAGGCGGCAGCCCGGCCGAGAGCCGGTGATCGTCGACACCGGAGGGACGGGTCGGCCTCGCCAGCCGATGCGAGCCGCGGTCTCGCTCGCGACGCGCTAGCCCAGACGCACGGGCTGATCCATTTGGCGGTCAAATCATCGCCGGTGTACGATCCGGCATGGCCGCCGCACCCCGCAACAAGCACGTCAGGCACCGCACGAAGGGGACCAGCCGGTCCGTGTCCGGTCGTGCGTCCGGCCCGAAAAGCAGGGCCGTCGTGCCCGATCACGGCGGGCGGATCCTGCTCGTGTCGAACCGACTCCCCGTCACCGCCCGGCTGGACGATGGGCGGGTCCAGTTGAAGCGGGCGGCGGGCGGCCTGGCGACGGGGCTGCGCAGCTGGTATGCCGACCGGAACACCCTCTGGATCGGGTGGCCCGGCGACGTGAGCGACTTCGACCTGCGGCAGCGCCGCGAACTTGACCGGGAACTCGCACGGTCGGCTGTCGCCCCGGTGCACCTGTCGTCTGCCGAAGTGGCCGGCTACTACGAGGGGTTTGCGAACCGCGTGCTCTGGCCGCTGTTCCACTACCTCATCGACAGGGTGCCGTTCGACGCCTCGGGCTGGGACGCCTACCGGGCCGCGAACGAGCGCTTCGCCGACGCCGTCGCCGCGCATCATCGACCCGGCGACGTCGTCTGGGTGCACGACTATCAGCTGATGCTCGTGCCTGCCCTCCTGCGGCAACGCCTGCCGGATGCGCGGATCGGATTCTTCCTGCACATTCCCTTTCCCTCGTCCGAGGTCTTCCGGATCCTGCCCTGGCGGCGAGAACTCCTGGATGGGCTGCTCGGGGCCGACCTCGTGGGGTTCCACACCTTCGCGTACCTCCGACACTTCATGATGTCCCTCGTCCACGTCCAGGGGCTCGAGGCCGATGTCAATGCCGTGGTCGTGGGCGATCGGCGCGTGCACCTGGGCGCGTTTCCGATGGGGATCGATGCCCGCGCGTTCGAGGAGATGGCCCGGCGTCCTGATGTGGTGGAGGAGACCGAGGCGATCCGTGCCGGTGCCGGCGGCCGGCGGATCCTGCTCGGCATCGACCGCCTCGACTACACCAAGGGGATTCCGCGCCGCCTCCTGGCCATCGAGCGGCTGCTCGTCCGGCACCCCGAGTTGCGCGACGCGATCCGGTACGTGCAGATCGCCGTCCCCTCGCGGGGGATGGTCGACTCGTACCAGAAGTTCCGGATGCAGGTCGAGGAACTCGTCGGGCGGATCAACGGCAGCTGCGGCACGCTGCTCTCCACCCCGATCCACTACATGCACAGCACGATCAACCCGGCACAGTTGAGCGCCCTGTACCGCGCGGCTGACGTGATGCTCGTGACGCCGCTCCGCGATGGGATGAACCTCGTGGCCAAGGAGTTCGTGGCCAGTCGTGTGGAGGGCGACGGTGTGCTCGTGCTCAGTGAGTTCGCCGGTGCCGCCGCCGAACTGGGCGACGCCATCGTCGTCAATCCGTACGACGTGGATGCCACCGCGGACGCCATTCACCACGCGCTGACCCTGTCACCCGACGAACGGCAGGCACGGATGCGCGGGCTCAGGAACCACGTGCTGCGGAACGACGTCAACAACTGGGCGACCAGCTTCGTCGACGCCCTTCTCACGCCAGCGGAGCGACCGGTGGCGGCTACCGCGGATGCCCTCGCCTCTGCGGTGGTGGGGCGCTGCCGGCGCGCGAAGGCGATGACCCTGCTCCTGGACTACGACGGCACGCTGGTACCGCTGGCGCCGACTCCCGAGCAGGCGGTGCCCGACCGTGCGCTGCGGCTCCTGCTGGCGCGGCTTGCGCAGCGGCCAGGCCTGGATCTGCACATCGTCAGCGGCCGATCGCGTGAGTCGCTGCTGGCGTTCCTGGGCGACCTGCCGTTGACCATCTGGGCCGAGCACGGGTTCTGGCGCCGCGAGCCGGGGCAGGACGACTGGCAGCCGGCGGGCACACTGCCGACCGACTGGATGGCCAAGATCCTTCCGATCCTGGAGCAGTTCGCCGCCGCCACCCCAGGCTCCCGCATCGAGCGCAAGAGTGTCTCCGTGGCCTGGCACTATCGGCTGGCGGATCCGGAGTTCGGCATGCGCCAGGCCCATGAGCTCCGGATGCTGTTCGGCGATGCGCTCAGCAACCAGCCGCTGGAGGTGCTCGAGGGGCACAAGGTGATCGAGATCCGCTTCCGCGGCGTGCACAAGGGGCAGGTCGTCCACCAGCTGATGGAAGGATTCGGAACCGGCCTGATCGTCGCCATCGGCGATGACCGCACCGATGAGGACCTCTTCGAGACCCTGCCTCCAGAGGCGATCACCATTGCCGTCGGTCGTGCGGACACGAGGGCGCGGTACCGGCTGTCCGACTGGCGTGCCGTGCGCCGCTGGCTCGGTCAGCTGCTGATCTGATGCCTCCGGACCCGCGCCTGATCAGGTGTCGGACCGGGCCGGGCTTGCTGGCCCGCCGACCGGGTCCGGACTGTCCGCGGCCAGGAACCGCAGCATGTCCTGCAGCGTGATCATGCCCACCAGCCTCGACGCGTCGTCTCGGGCCACCACCGGGAGCAGTCCGTCGGCATCGGGCCACCGCTCGAACACGAGGTGGATGCGGTGATCCGGGTGGAGGTGCGTGCCGGGCGGTTGCGCGAGGCTGCCGATGCCCTCCTCGCCCTTGCCGGCCTCCAGGGCACTCACGACGGCGTCGCGGCTGACAATGCCCAGCAGACGCCCGTCGGCGGTGACGAGCGCGCGTCGCGTGCCATCGGCCTGCAGGCGGGAAGCGGCCGAGTGCACCGCCATCTGCGAGGGCAGTGCCGCTGCCGGTGACATCACGTCGCCCACGCTCACGCCATCCTCTGGCGCCAGCTCACCAGCCGTCGGCAGGTGCACGCCGTCCTGGTGCAGCAGTGCGTGATACACAGGCGTTGGCTGGAAGCGGCGCGAGATGACGAAGCTCAGGAGATTCGCGACCATCAGCGGCACCAGGATCTGGTAGTCCTGCGTGATCTCGAACACCATGAACACGGACGTCATCGGTGCGCGGATGATCCCGGCGAAGAGCGTGCCCATGCCGACCAGTGCGTACGCGCCTGGCGATGCGGTGGGAAACGGCGCCACCGCGTGCACCACCGAACCGACCGCGCCGCCGGCCATGGCGCCGAGGAACAGGGTTGGCGCGAAGATGCCGCCGGCGTTGCCGGAGGCATAGGAGACGATGGTGGCCACCATCTTGACGAGGCACAGGAGCACGAGCCCGCGCAGCACCATGTTGCCGTTCAGGGCCTGGTCCACGTACTCGTAGCCCACGCCCATCACCTCCGGCCGGACGAGCAGGATCAGCCCGATGATCACGCCGCCCATGGCCGGCTGCAGCACGCGCGTGCGGGCCGGCAGCTGCCGGAACCCGGCGCGTGCCGCGAGCAGCGCCCTGCAGAACACGATCGACACCACGCCGCCCACCACCCCCAGCGCGGCGTACGCCGCCAGTTCGGCCGGGTGGACCAGCTGATACTCCGGCACGTGGAACAGCGGTTCGTTTCCGAGGATCGACCGTTCGACCACCACGGATGCCACCGAGGCCACGACGGCCGAGCCGATGACCGGCGCGCTCATGCTGCCGATGATCTCCTCGATCGAGAACAGCACCGCGGCGACCGGCGTGTTGAACGCGGCCGAGAGGGCCCCGGCGGCACCGACCGGCACCAGCGCCTTGACCCGGTCCGGTGTCACGCCCACCCAGCGCCCGACCGTGGACGCGAGCGCCGCACCGATCTGGACGGATGGTCCCTCGCGTCCCATGGAGTGGCCGGAGCCGACGCACAGGACGCCGGTGATGAACTTCCCGATGGCGACGCGTCCCGGAATGCGCCCGCCGTTCAGGTGATAGGCGGCTTCGGTCTGCGGGATGCCGCTCCCGCGGACCTCGGGGAACACCCAGGCCAGGAGCATCCCGGTGACCAGGCTGACGCCAGCGGGCACGAGGAACAGCCGCGCGGCAGACGGCTCCAACCCGAACAGTTCGCGGGTCGCCCGATCGATGCTGAGGGAGAACAGGACCGCTGCGAGCCCGGCGAGGATGCCTACGATGATCGAGAGCGCCAGGAACAGCTGGTTGTCGCGGAGGCGGAGTTGCGCCAGTGTGGGCAGCGGCCGGCTCATGGGAGCTCTTCGATCTGCCTGATCTTCGCGATCAGCGGAATGGCGCGGTCGAGTGGCGTGGGGTTCGGACAGGAGGACGCCAGGCGTTCTGCACGAAGTGCCAGCCCGATCGCCTCTTCGGCCTGGTCGCGGACCTCGGTGCCCGAGCGGCGGCCCGCCGGTGCCACGGCCTCCGCCGCTGCGCGCACGGATTCCGCAAGGGTGGCCCTGTCCGGCGTGAGCGGGCCGCAGGCCTCGAGCCGTGTCGTGGCCCGATCGAGCAGGATGCCGGCCCGTCGTCGTCGCTCGGCCGTGGCGAGCCTGGGCGCGAGTGGATCGGTGGAGATGACCAGGCCGGCGACGTCGAGCAGGGCAGCCACGCGTGGCTCGGGTGTCCGGACACGCGAGAGCCACCGACGGGCCCTGGCGTAGTCGCCGAGCTGGAACGAGGCTTCGCCGGCGAGCGTCATCGCATCCTGATCCCCATCGTCTGCCTCCAGGATGGCTGCGGCGCGGGTGAGTGCGCGGGTGGGATCGCCCGCGGCGAGGAACAGCCGACCTGCGCGAAGCCGCCACGACCGATCGGCCGGGAGGTCGGCGGCCAGGAGCAGCACCTGCGACAGCGCCCGTCCCCGCTGCCCCTTGGCCAGGAGCAGGCTGATGAACTCCAGCCTGATCGCGCGGTTCCGCTCGGCCACGTCCGGTGACCAGAGGCTGCCCAGTGCGTCCTCGTAGTAGCGGATCGCGAGCGGGACATTGTCCGACGCCGCCTCCAGCCGGGCGAGTTCGAGGTTGACGTCCGGGTCGTCCGGGTGTCGATCGCGCAGCACCTCGAGCACCTCGACCGCCTCGGGCTGGTCGCCTGATGCCTGGAGCGCCGACGCCAGCGCGAAGGCGATGTCGCGATCGTTCCGGTCGATGCGCGCCGCACGGCGCAGCGCGGTGACCGCCTGGGCGAGGTGCCCGGCTGCGAGCGCCTCCCGCCCGGTTGTGTGCCACGTGGCGGCGTCCCGGGCGCGCAGGCTGGCGTTGCTCACGGCCAGGGCGCGGGTGGCCAGGAATGTCGCCACCCCCGCGGCGGCGAGCAGGATGAGCAGGGCCAGCTCACGGTTGAGGAAGGCGGCCGTGCCACCGTCGGCCGCGGCCGCTCGCGGTTCAGGCTCGCTGGGCGCTTGAGTCATTGGTGTGCCAATGACCGATTCTACAATCAGTGCCGGGCCTTCGTCCCCTGTCCTTGTCACCGGACAGGGCCGTGTGCCGGTCGTCGGGATGCCGATCCGTCACTCGAGCGACCGGATGTACCCGGCCAGGGCACGGGCCTCCTCACCGCTGAACATGGTGAGGCTCGGCATGCGCGCGTGCGGCTTGATCGACTGCGCATGCGTCACCCAGGCCTCGACGGTGCCGATGTTGTTCGGCAGCGTCTGTGCGGCAATGCCGATGCGGCTGCCGACGTGGGTCAGGTCGGGGCCCACCAGTCCGTGTGCGGCCGTCCCGCGGATGGTGTGGCACACGACACAGGGGCCGTTCATGAAGACGTCACGGCCGCGCCGCTCGGATTCCGAGACCGGCTCGCGCGCCGGCTTCCTGGCCTGGATGAGCCACCGCTCGAAGTCGGCCGGCGCGTCGGCGCGGACCAGGAGCACCATGTGCGCGTGCTGGGGACCGCAGTACTCGGCGCACTCGCCCCGGAAGATGGCGGGGCGGTCGGCCTGCACGCGGATGTGGTTCGTGATGCCCGGCACCAGATCGACCTTGCCGTGCAGTTCCGGCACCCAGAAGGAGTGGATCACGTCCCTCGACTCGAGCGCGATGTCCACCTGCTGTCCGGCGGGAATGTGCACCTCGTTGGCGTCGGTGACGTGCGTGGAGACGCCACCATAGAGGTATTGCACCTCCCACCACCACTGGTGCCCCACGATGCGTATGACGGGCGCGGGCTGCATCGCCCGGTCTCCCATCGGGAAGGCCGACATGGTCTGGAGGCCCAGGACGTAGACCCCCCCGAGCACGACCAGCGGCACCGCGATGCCGCCGATGAACACCCACCGCATGTCTCCGGCTGCATTCCATGGTGCGTGCTCGGCCAGCGTTCCCCGCCGCCGCATCGGGATCCAGCCGAGGATCACCCACATCACGACCGTGATGCCGACGAACAGCAGCAGCACGGTGACATTCGTGTCAGCGAGGGTGCGTGCCGCCGGACCGCCGGGCCGCAGCATGTTCTGGGTGTTCGCCGGGCCGCACGAGGCGGCCATCAGCGCCGGGCCGACGAGCAGGGCATGAAGGCGGTGTCTCATGGCCATCACACTGGCGGCTGCGGCTCGTCCGGCGTTCGCAGGGCCCTGATGTACGCCACGAGCCTCCACAACTGATCCGACTGCAGTCGGGTGCCCCAGGCCGGCATCCCGTGCGCGCGGCCTTCCGCGATCGAGCTGAAGATCTGGGCGTCCGTGCTGCCGTAGATCCAGTCGACGTCGCGCAGGCTGGGTCCCATGCCTCCGCCTGCGTGCCCGCCGTGGCACCCGGAGCAGTTCATCCGGACGAACAGCGTCCGTCCTTCCGTCAGCGCGGCCGGGGCGCGGCCGAGCGGATTCGTCATGCGCGGCGGATTCTCCAGCGGACCCGGCACCGGCCCCACCGGCGTACGGATGGCCGGCGCCGACGTGCTGGTCGCCGTCACGCCTTCAGGACTGCCGCAGCCCGAGCCGAGCAGTGCCAGGACACACGCGAAAGCGCCGATGTGCGAGCGGAGGCAGGCGGTCATGCGAGCGGCACCCCGAACCGCTGGAGAATGCGCCGGATGTCGGCCTCGCGACGCTCGATGACCTCATCGAGCGCACGCGCCAGCGCCACGTCGTCCCGCCGGACACCCATCGCCATCTCGAAGGTGAACGGCAGCCGTTCCTGCGCCGCCACGGGCGGGATCGCCACGACGGCGAGCGGCGTGGTCGATTGACCCGCGAAGTAGCCGGCGAGTGGCCCCCAGGCGATGCCGACATCCACCTCACCACTCGCCACCGCATCGATGAGCCCCCGCTGCGGTGCCGTGGCGCCGTAGTTGCCGTACACGGTGTACCCGCGAACGTTCGCCGCCAGGTGGCGGTTGGCCAGCGCCTGCACGGGCGGCGGGTTCTCGTAGTCCTCACCGATGACCTGCACCCCGATCCGCAAGTGCCTGAGCACGGGATCGTCCAGCGATCGGATGCGGGCCCTGCCGCGCCGCGCGAGGAACACGTACGTCGATCGGTAGTACGGACGCGTCGTGCGGAGCCGCTCGAGGCCTGCCGGCACGGACATGACCACGTCACACGACCCATTCCGCAGCGTGGTCCGGATGAAGCCGCGGCGCTGCGGCTGCCACACGTAGCGCACCTCACGCCCGAGGTCGCCCGCCACCAGCTCGGCGAGTGCGTTCTCGAAGCCTTCCCCGCGTTCGTTCGAGTACGGCAGGTCGTGCGGGTCGGCGCAGACCCGAAGGACGAACGGAGAGGCCGGCGGCACCTCCGGCTCTGCCACCACCGGCGCCGCGAGGTGCACCGGGCCCGGTGGCGCGTCACGGTGGCGGACGATGGCCGTGGCCAGCATCGCGACGGTTCCCACGGCCGTCAGGGTGTAGACGGCCAGGCCGACCCACAACCTAGAGTCCGAAGACATACACCGTGCTCCCGGCCGCCGTGTACTTCTTGATGCCGGCCATCGCCCCCACCACGCCCAGCGCGGCGTACGGGTCGTCGGTCGACACGCTCGGGAAGGCGACCGCCCCCATCCAGCCGCCCACACCCGAGTAGATGGCGACGTACTGCTTCCCATCCGGCCCGAGGTAGGTCACCGGGTTGCCGACGATGCCCGAGGCTGTGTGGAACTTCCACAGCTCGGCGCCCGTGCGCGCGTCAATCGCCTTGAACCACCCGTCCATCGTTCCGTAGAAGACGACGTCGCCGGCCGTGGCGAGCACCCCGCTGTAGACCGGCAGTTCCGTCTCCTTCACCCCCCAGGCCTTGCGGGCATTCCGCACGTCCCAGCCCACCAGCTCGCCCTGGTAGCCGCCCGGGCCCGGGTACATCTTCACGCTCGCACCCAGGTACGGCGTGCCTGCGATGTAGTTGGCCTCGATGCCCTCGTAGTCCATGCACGTGTTGTGCGCGGGGATGTACAGGAGGCCGGTGCGCGGCGAGAACGCCGAGGGGGTGAAGTCCTTGGCTCCGGTGGAGGAGGGGCAGATCCCGGTGGTGACCTTCCCGAAGTGCGTGCGCTTCTCGGGGTTCTCCGTCGCCCGGCCGCTCTGCAGGTCGTATCCCTGTGCCCAGTTCACCGGCTGGAAAGGCTCTGCGGAGAGCACCTCTCCGGTCGTGCGATCGAGGACGAACACGAACCCGGTGCGCCCGGGGTGGATCAGGAGCTTGCGCGGCTGGCCCTGCCAGTTCATGTCGACGAGGATGTTCTCCATGATCTCGTCGTAGTCCCACGCGTCGTGCTCGCTGATCTGGTAGGCCCACCGTGCCTCGCCGGTGTCGGCGTCGCGCGCGATGATGGCCGACGACCACTTGTTGGCGCCCGGCCGGATGTCGGGATTCCACACGCCGGGATTGCCGGTGCCGTGGAAGAACAGGTTCGTTTCGGGATCGTACGAGATCCAGCCCCAGACGTTCGATCCGCCCAGCTTCCACTGGTCCGGCGGCCATGACGACACGCCGAGGTCGGTGCCGCGGTCCTTCTCGTAGAACGCCCGGAACGCAGGCCCGATCTTCACGTCGGCATCGGGTCCCGTGTTGAACGCGCGCCACAGCTCACGGCCCGACTCCACGTCGAGGGCGGCCACGTAGCCGCGCACGCCCATCTCGCCGCCCGAGTTGCCGACGAGCACCTTGTCCCTGACCACGATCGGTGCGGCGGTGAACGTCTCCCCGATGTTGATGTCGCCGACACGGGTCCGCCACACCTCGGTCCCCTTCGCGGCGTCGACCGCCACCACGTGGGCATCGAGCAGGCTGTAGATCACCTTGCCGTTCGCGAACGACGCGCCACGGTTCACCACGTCACAGCAGGCGATGCCCACGGCGCGCGGATCGGGGTGGGGCTCGAAGATCCACTTGATTGCGCCGCCAGGCTTCGTGAGGTCCACCGCGATCAGGTTGTTCGGATAGGGGGTGACCACGTACATCGTGTTGTCGATGACCAGCGGCTGCCCTTCGTGCCCACGGTTCACGCCGGTCGACATGGTCGTCACGACACGCAGGTCCTTCACGTTCGCGGGCGTGATGGCGTCGAGTTCGCTGTAGCGGAGGTTGCCGTAGTCGCCCGCGGGCATCGTCCACTCGGACCGTGCGAACGGGGCCACGGCGCGGAACCCCTCCACCGGCGCGATGGCCCCGGCCTGCGAGGCGGTCGGTGGCTGCAGCGGCGCCTGCGCCGAGGGGCGTTCGGCGGCACCATCGCATCCGACGGTGATGGCCGCGACCAGCGGGAGGAGGGCAAGCGACACGCGGGGACAGCTGCTTCTCACGATCACCTCAAGGTCTGCAGGTAGGCCGCCACGTCCCGCGACTCCTGGTCCGAAAGGCCGAGGGTCGGCATGGCCGTGGCCGGCTCGACAGCGCGGGGGGACATCACCCACCGCGCCAGGTTGCCCGGCGTGTTCGGCAGCTCGCCGGCAATGAAGGTGCGTCTCGAGAACCAGTACAGGGGCGGTGCCACCAGCCCGCGCGCGGCCCGCACGCCGGGAATGGTGTGGCACGAGCCGCACTCGTACCGTTCGATCACCGCACGCCCCCGTGCGGCATCGCCGCCGGTACCCGGAGAACCCGCGAGTGCCGCCTCGGGGCTGTTGCCCCGGCAGGCCGCGGCCGGCAGCAGCGCAGCAGCGACGACCATGGCGACCGTGAACCTCATCGCATGCCTCCGCAGGCGTCGATGAACATCGGGGACAGCCCGGCCCACAGCGTCCCGACGAGGAACGACGCGCTGACGAGCACCCCGCCCATCGCCATGAAGGTCACGCGATCCCAGCCCTCGATTCCGGTGCGGTCGGTCGACGCCTGCCAGCTCCGCCATCCGGTCAGCAGCGCGGCGCCGACGATGGCCAGGGCGGCGATGCTGACGGCACCGATGACGAGGCGTACGGTGCCGACCGACATCGCGGTGCAGATGCGCTCGCCGAAGAACCATCCGAGTGCGCCCTGCGCCACCCAGGCGGCCGGGGCGGCCAGCAGCCCGAACCACAGCCGGCCCGTGTGGACCCGGCTCCCATGGCGGAGACTGTTGACGGCGTCAGGAGGGTACGACCTGGTCATCGTCCGAGATTCGGCGCCACGTACAGCAGCAGCACGATGACGACCCACACGAGGTCGACGAAGTGCCAGTAGAGCGAGACGTTCCGCAGCGTGTGATGCGGTGGCCTGCGGGCCGCGCCCATGTGCTCGACCGGCAGCGCCAGCACGTAGGCCAGCATCAGGAGGCCGAGCCCGACGTGCGCGCCGTGCACACCCGTCAGCGTGTAGAAGATCGACCCGTACGCATCGCTCGAGGGCCGGAGGTGGGTGAGGCGTTCGTTGTACTCGAGCGCCTGCACGCCCAGGAAGCCGATGCCCAGCAGGATGGTGAGGCCCACCATCAGGCGGGCGCGCCCGAACTCGTGACGGCGCGCCGCGATCTCGCCGAGCCGCAGCACGACACTGCTGGCCAGCAGGATGCCCAGCATGATGAGGGCGAGCCGCAGCGTCGGTGGCTCGGGCGGCCACGTCGGCTGCGTGTGCCCGAGGTAGTAGTACGTGAAGAACAGCATCAGGAAGAGCATCGCTTCCGTGACGATGAACAGCGACATCGCCCAGGTGCCGCGCGAGGCGTCGACGACCCCGTGCGGCATGCGGTACTGGGGGGCCGCGGTGGTGAGGCTCATACCGATCGCTCCGGTTCGGGCCAGAGCCAGGCGGCGACGACCGCGAGGCACGCCACGACCCCGACGGCGAGCAGCCAGACCCACCCGAAGAGCAGCGACGAGAACACCACGCAGAGGGCGAGCGTGAGCAGCAGCGGGGTCATCGTGTCGTCGGCCATCGTGGCCATGGCCTGCGGGATGCCGTCGAGCGGGCTGACGGACGGCGTCACCCTCCCGTAGTCCAGCGTGCGGTCGTCGTCGGGGTCGTCGTGCTCGTCGTGATCGTCCCACAGCGGATGGCGGGTCGCCGTGGTGGGAATCCGCTCGGTCCCGTAGACCGAGGGCGGGGAGTCGGCGTCCCACTCGAGGCTGTCTGCATTCCAGGGGTTCCGCCCGGCGTGCGCACCGCCGCGCAGGGCGGAGACGATGTTCCAGATCGAGATCAGGATGCCGACGGCGAGCACGTAGGTGCCGACGGTTTCGGTCGCGTTGAGGCCGGTCCAGCCGACACCGGCCGGGTAGGTGTAGATGCGCCGCGGCATGCCGACCAGCCCGGCCAGGTGCATCGGGAAGAACGTCAGGTTGAACCCGGCGAGCATGATCCAGAAGCTCAGCGTCCCGAGCCCTTCGTCCAGCAGGCGGCCCGTGATCTTGGGGAACCAGTAGTAGAGGGCGGCGAACACCGGGAAGACGTTGGCGCCCACGAGCACGTAGTGCAGGTGTGCCACGACGAAGTACGTGTCGGTGAGCTGCCAGTCGACCGGGATCACTGCCGTGATGATGCCGTTCAGGCCGCCGATGACGAAGACCGACAGGAACCCGAGCGCGAACCATAGCGCCGTGGTCATGACCGGCTGCCCGAGCCACAGCGTGGCGACCCAGGCGAAGACCTGGACCGCGCTGAAGATCGAGATGGTCATGCTCGCCGCGCTGAAGAAGCTCATCGCCATCTGGGTCATGCCGGTCGCGAACATGTGGTGCACCCACACGCCGAAGCCCACGAGGCCGGTCAGCACCGTCGCCAGCGCCACGAACGGGTACCCCACGATCGGGCGCCGCGCGAAGACCGGGAGCAGCATCGAGATCATGCCGGTGGCGGGGAGGAAGATGACGTAGACCCACGGGTGACCGAAGAACCAGAACAGCTGCTGCCACAGCAGCACGCTGCCGCCCCGCGCCACATCGTAGAAGTGCGTGCCCCACTGCCGGTCCAGCTCGAGGAAGATCAACGCCGCGGTCAGGGCCGGCAGCGACAGGACGATGGCGATGGAGATGGTGAGCGTGCTGTAGAAGAACAGCGGCATGCGGCTCACGGCCATGCCGGGCGCGCGGAACCGGAAGATGGTGGTGATGAAGTTGATGGCGCCGGCGGTGGTCGAGATGGCGAGGAACAGCAGCGCGAGCGCATAGAAGTCCATGTTGTAGCCCGGCGAGTACTGCCGGAGCGTGTAGGGCACGTACGCGAACCAGCCGGCGTGCGGTGCCTGGCCGAGCAGCGGACTGGCGTACAGGAACAGCCCGGAGGCCAGGAAGCTCCAGTACGTGAACGCATTCAGGCGCGGGTACGCCATGTCGCGCGACCCGCTCATCAGCGGGATGAGGTAGTTCGCGAAGCCGGACAGGATTGGCGAGGCGTACCAGAAGATCATCGTGATGCCGTGCATGCTGAAGATCTGGTCGTAGGCCTCGGGCGTCAGCACCGCCTGCTCGGGAGCCGCCAGCTGTGTCCGGATCGCAATCGCCTCGAGTCCGCCGATCAACAGGAACGCGAACGCCGTGACCAGGTACCGCCTGCCGATGTCCTTGTGGTCGACCGACGAGAGCCAGCCGTGCAGCGTGTGGGGGCGGTCCCACAGGTGCTCGAGGCGTGCGTGCAGGGCGGCGGCGGAGGCGGGCACGCTCCCGTCGCTGCAATCCATGCGCCGGCAGGGCGCATTGGTAGTTGCCGTACCAAATAGATTCCGGCGGCGCGTGGCAGGGGCGGAGAGCGTCGGGCGGAGTGACCGTTGCAGAGATGGGCGCCATGACGTCGCTGCTGCTCGTCTATGCCCTGACCCTCCTGCTGGCGGCGCTGCTGTCGGAGTGGTCGCGGCGCACCATCCTGTCCTCCGCGGTGCTCTTCCTCGCGGCCGGGTTCCTGACCGGCTCCGGTGTCCTGGGGTTCGTGTCGGTGGATGTGGACGACCCCGTGGTCGCCACGGTGGCAGACCTGGCGCTCTTCACCATCCTGTTCTCGGACGGGATGAAGCTCGACATGCTCGCCCTCCGGCGTCACTGGCGGCTGCCAGCCCGGGCGCTCGGCGTGGCGATGCCGCTGACCGCCGCCGTGATTGCCGTCGCGGCCCATACGGTGTTCCCAATGCCCTGGCTCCAGGCGCTGCTGCTAGGCGTGGTGCTCAGCCCGACCGACCCGGTGTTTGCCGCGGCCATCGTCGGCCGGGACGAGATCCCCGGGAAGGTGCGTCACCTGTTGAACGTGGAGAGCGGCGTCAACGACGGGCTGTCGCTGCCGTTCGTGCTGGCGCTGACGAGCCTCGCCGGCGGCACGGCCTTCGATGCCGGCCACCTGATCCTGGAGCCGCTCGGCGGGCTGCTGTTCGGGGTGAGTGTGGCGCTGGTGGTCGGCTACGGGCGGAGGCTGTCGATCTTCTCGGTCGCGCGATCGCATGAAGCGCTGCTGCCGTTCGCGGTGGGGCTGCTGATCTTCGCGGGCGCACAGGCACTGGCAGTGAACGAGTACCTCGCCGCGTTCGCGGCGGGCTCGGTGCTCGCCTCCACGTCCGACGTGGCGAAGCGCGAGTTCGAGAACGTGGGCGAGCGCCTGAGCGAGGTGCTGAAGCTGGCGGCGGTCCTGCTGATTGCGAGCACCGTCGGCGACATGGAGATGCCCGGCGGACCGATCCTCGGCTTCGCGGTGTTCGTCCTGGTCGTCGCGCGTACCCTGCCCATGCTGGCGGCGCTCGTCGGCAGTGGGCTGCGCATGCCGGAGCGGCTCGTCGCCGCCTACTTCGGCCCGAGGGGATTCGCCTCTCTCCTGTACGGCTTGATCGTGCTGCGATCGGGCCTGGTCGGCGGTGAGCGGCTCTTCCTCGTGGTGACGACGACGGTGCTGCTGTCGATCGTCCTGCATTCATCCACGGACGTGCTGGTGGCGCAGTGGTTCGCGCGGCGCTCGGCGGCTGAGCCGTGAACGCAGGCTGCGAGTCAGGCATCGCCGCCTGCCGATCTCCCACGACGATGGGATGTGGCAGGGCGCGGGCGTGCGCTACGCTGCGGCGATGACTCCGAATGTGACGCAGGTGACACTGGCGGTCCTGTTCTCGGCGTCTGTGGCTGGGACCGCGCTGGCACAGCCAACCTCTGCAGGGCTCGCGCGTGAGCTGAGCGCCACGCTCGCTGCCCGCCACGTCGAGGCCGTTGCGGCCCGCGATCCGGAGGCGCCGGACGCGTTCGTGGCGGCCCTGCTCTACCCCGATGTGCAGCTGCTGGTCGTGCGCGCACGATACCCCGTGCCCGCGGCCCTCGACCCGCAGCTTGCCGCAGGTCAGCATCGGGAGGTGTACGTGGCCCTCCAGAGCAATGCCCTCCCGGACGGGAAGCTCTTCGTGCAGGACATGCAGGCCGACGGCCTCCGGGCGGATGCGGACCAGACGGCGGACATCGTGTACGAGCGTGGCGTGGACCAGACGGTTCTCAACGGCAACCCGCGCTCGCGCGAGTACAAGGAGATGCTGGCCGCGAAGGACGCCGAGTACAGCCGTGTGCTGCAGCTGCTCGTCGACGCGCTGAAGGCCTCGGCACCTCCATCCGCCGGCGCTTCTCACTGAGGCGGCCCATGATGCATGGCGTCGTCTCGGGGGAGGTGCGTACCGTCCGTCACCCGGCTGCGAGGCGCGACATCGTGAGCCATGTGGCTGCAGGCCCGGTGGCCGGCGGCGGCACCGGGAGGATGACCCCGATACAGCGGTATCTTGTCGCGGTCGCAGCGGTCGTCGTGTGTACGGTGCTGCGGAGCCGGCTCGGTCCGGTGCTCGAGGGACAGGGCATCTACCTGTTCTTCATGCTCGCCGTGGCGCTATCGACGTACGTGGGCGGCACCGGCCCCGGTGCCCTGGCGATTGCGCTGAGTGCGGGAGCAGCCAGCCCCATGCTTCGCCCCCCGTTCCTGGTCGATGAACCGGCTGTCGCGCACCTCGGGCTCTTCCTGCTGGAGTCGACTGCCCTGGTGGAACTGTTCCGCCGGCTGCGGCGGCAGGAAGCGGCCCTGCGGGCGACGGTGGCGGCGGCGGACGAGGCGCGGCGCAGCGCCGAAGCGGCCAGTGCTGCCAAGGAGCAGCTGGTCGCGCGGGTCTCGCACGAATGGCGGTCGCCGCTGAATATCCTCAGCGGCTGGCTCTGGCAGATCGACCGCCGCCCGGACGACGTGGCGCTGGTGCGACGTGCCGCGGCGAGCATGCGGCGTGCGACCGAGACGCAGGCGCGGCTCGTGGCCGACCTGCTGGACTTCTCGCGAGGCTCGTCGGGCAAGCTGTCGATCGTTCCGGAGCGGATCGACGTGGTGGAGGTGATTCACCTGGCGGTGGACGGACTCGCCTCCGAAGCGGGGCGACGTCGCGTGGGAATCAGCGTCACCGCGCCTGAACGCGGTGCGCGTGTCTGGGCCGATCCGGTCCGACTGCAGCAGGTCTTCACGAACCTGCTCCACAACGCCCTGAAGTTCACCCCTGCGGACGGACGGGTCATGGTGACGGTCGTGCCGGGGCGGGAGGCGGTCGACGTGACCGTCAGGGACACCGGGGCGGGTATCAGGGTCGAGGCGCTCGCCACGATCTTCGACCCGTTTGCACAGTCGGACGAACGCCGCGACGCAGCACAGGGAGGCCTCGGGCTCGGGTTGACGATCGTGCGGCAGATCGTGGAACAGCACGGGGGATCGATCCGGGCCAGCAGCGACGGTCTCGGGCGGGGCAGCGCGTTCTCGATTCGGCTGCCGGCGGCCTCCGCCGAGCCGGCGTAGCGGCAGGCGAGCGTCATGCCACGGCTGCGCGGCATGTGCCGACCGGATGCAGACGCACCCGGCCGCTGTCAACTCGCGTTCGGCCCGCGATCTGCGCTACAGTTACTTCCGCTGGTCGCCGGACCGGCCGGAACTTCTGCCTTTTCCGTTCCGAGTTCTGACTTCCTCAGCGCCCGTAGCTCAGCTGGATAGAGCGTTGGCCTCCGGAGCCAAAGGTCGCAGGTTCGAATCCTGCCGGGCGCGCCACTTCTCACGGTCCGTTCCGCGCACCACTGCTCGATCCTCGTCAGGCCCCGTTGTCGAGCGGCACCACCGCTGCCGCCTTCGGCGGCCGGGGGATGAGGACCGACGTCCGTGCCTTGTACGACTCGTAGGCCGCCTCGCCGCCCCACTTCTCGTCGGCCCTTCGCTCGAGCAGGGGAATGCCACTGATGCGGGTCAGCAGCAGCGTGATGAAGAGGGGAGACACGAGGGTGGCGTACTGCCAGCCGCGCAGCACAGGAAGGGCGATGACGGCCACACCCACCCACAGGACGATCTCGCCGAAGTAGTTCGGGTGGCGCGACCACGACCACAGTCCCGTGCTGATGAAGCGGCCCCGGTTCTCGGCCCTGGCGTTGAACGCACTCTTCTGGCGGTCGGCGATCACCTCCACGGAGAAGCCTGCGAGCCACACGAGGAGCCCCACACCAGCAAACAGGTCCATTTCCCGTCGGCCTGTGGAGGTCACCACCGCCAGGGCTGCGGCGAGCGAAAAGGCCACCCATAGTCCCTGAAGGGTCCAGGCCAGGAGGAAACGCGCGAACGACTGCTTGATCTCGTGGAACCGGCGGTCTTCGCCAGCGGCGCGAATCCGCATGAAGAGGAAGGAGGCCAGGCGCGTCGCCCAGACGATGACGAGGGCCGCCACGAGCAGGGACCGGGCGTCCACGCCGGGCGCCAGCAGCAGCGCCAGCAGCGTGACGGTGATGTAGGTGATGCCGCCGGTCAGGTCGTAGAACCGCTCGGTGCGGTTCCTCCAGGCAGGCACGAAGGCGAGCCACTGGATCAGGAACGCCACGGCGACGCACAGTGCGTAGACCGGGACCGTTCCCACCCGGTGACCACCCTGCGACCCTGCCCATGCCAGCCCTGCCCCGATTGCCACGGCGACGACCGTTCCGACAGCCGAGACCCTCGTTGCTCGATCCATGACCCGACGCCCCTGCCCGGCCCGGATTCTACGGGAAGACCTCCCCTCACCGGAAGGCGATCCCCCGCGCAATGGCTACACGCGACTCCGTCCCGGCACCATCACCAGCGCGATACCCGCCACCACGGCCACCACGCCCGCAATCGGGGCGACCGGGATGGTGTGTTCCTCCGTGGTGTCCACCTTCAGCGGACCCGCGTCGAGCACGCGCTCGCGCGTCGTGAAGCTGAATCCGCCAAGCGCCAGCGCGGCAATGCCGAGCACGATGAGCGTGATGCCCACGATTCTCATGTCCCCTCCCGAACGGCACGGTTGCATCGAGCGCGCCAGCCGGGCGGAGCAGCGCCGGATGTGGTCCTGAGGGATCAGCCTTCAGTGTGGATCAGCTCGGGTTCGCTGTCGCGGCCGTGCGGAGGCCTGCGCCACCCTCGCCACCGGCAGGCGTAGCAGCGGAATGGCAGCAGGGGGGTGAGGAAGCGGATCGGACGTTCCCAGACCCGCGTGCGCGAACGATGGACGTCGCGCGACGCACACCGGGGGCACTGCAGCCCCGACGCGCCGGGCAGGTCGTGGAACACCGGCTCCGCAACCACCTTCTGGTCGTCCGCCACACCGATGAGACTAGCACCAACCGCGCCGCCGATGGCACCGAAGACAGATGACATGCTTCCGCGAATCGTTCGCCTCATCAGGGATTTCCCCAGTGGTATCCGCCTTGCTGAAAAGCGGCCGAACCCGAGGAGGAATCGATGGCTGAGCGTGAGCGCAACCCAGACGAGCAGATCCGCGACACGAATGAGGAGGCGGTGACCGATCAGGACGACGAGTTCGAGGACGACGACGACCTCGACGAGGACCTGGAGGACGACGATGACGATGCGGCTGAGGACGAGGCATGAGCCCAGAGGGGCAGAAGCCGTCGCCTCAGCTCGACTCGATCGATACCACCGCGGAGGTCGGCAGTGAGGGCGGTTCGCCCGGCGACCTGGAACAGGCCCGCAGCGAGGTGGGGACCGGGAGCGAGGCGACCGAACTCTGGCAGCCGGCGCAGCCGGTCAGCGAAGACGTGACGCGCGACGAGACGCCGCCGGGGCGGCGGGCGCCTTAGGGAATCGCAGATTGCCGATTGCCGATTGCAGATTGCAGATTGCAGATTGCAGATTGCAGATTGCAGATTGGCGATTAGCGACTAGCGCTTGTCCGGGCAATGTCGTGGAGGTCGGCGCCTGGCGCGGTCCTCAGGGGGGCCCACAGGTCGCCGACCGCCGCGAGGCGGGCCGGCATGGTCCGGATGGTGAACTCCTCGCGTGTCACCCCGGCGTCCACTTCCTTCCACGTGAGTGGCGTGGAGACCCCGGCATAGTCGCTGGCACGCACGCTGTAGGCCGACGCCAGCGTCTTGCCCTGGATGTTCTGCAGGTAGTCCACATACACCCGGCGTCCGCGCGCCCGCACGGACCGCTCGACGGTGGCCTGCTTCGGATGCTTCTCGGCCACGAGCGTGGACACGAGCTGCGCGAAGAGCAGTCCTGCCTCGTAGGGCGTGCCCGGCGCGAGCGGAACGAACACGTGCAGGCCGCTGGCACCCGATGTCTTCGGCAGTGCGAACACCCCGATCGCCTCGAGTTCGTCGCGTACCCACCGTGCCACATCCACCACCTGCGAAAACGGCACGTTGTCCGACGGGTCGAGGTCGAGCGCGATATGGTCGGGCGTGCCGGGCGACTGCACGCGCGAGAACCAGGGGTCCTGCGAGATGGCCGCGAGCTGGCAGGTGTAGAGCAGCGTCTTCAGGTCGCCGCCGATGAGCTGTGGCCGCCCCTCCTCCGAGGCGACCGGTTCCACCCGGACGCCCGGCTGCACATCCTGCGCGCGGTGCTGGTAGAACGGCTTCGCATTCACCCCGTTCGGAAACCGCTTCATGACGAGCGGCCGGTCGGCCAGTACCGGCAGGATGGCCGGCGCCACACGGACGTAGTAGCGGAACAGGTCGCCCTTGGTGATCTGCAGCGACGGCCAGAAGACCTTGTGCAGGTTGGTCACCGACAGCGTGTCGCCGTCAGGCAGCTGCAACACGCCGTCGCGCCGTGCCTCTTCGAGCGCGGTGAGCTGGTCGAGCAGCGCGGCCCGGTCGCCGATGCCCAGGTCCACCGGTGCCGTCGGTGTCGACGGTGTGCGTTTCGTCGATCGCGCCGTGGTCGGCCGGGCCGGTTCAGGGGCGTCCGCATCGCCAGCCATGCGCCTTGCGACCGACGCGTGGTGGCGCCGCGTCCCCTCGCGGATCACGTCGCGCGGATCCTTGTCGTCGCGCAAGCCCAGATAGACCGGGTGGCGCAGGTGGTTGTCGGCGGTCCACTCGGTGAACTTGACCTGTGCCACGAGCGCGGGCTGCACCCAGTGCGGGCGTTCGTTCGACCGGGGCCTGGCGGCGAAGGGGCACTCCGTGGTTTCGAGCGGCTTCAGCGCGGCCATGACGCGGGCCAGTGCCTTCTCGTCGAAGCCGGTGCCGGTGTGACCCACGTAGATCAGGCGGTCGCCGTCGTAGACGCCGAGCAGCAGCGCCCCGAAGTACGCGCGCGTGTGGCGCGGCTCGGTCCAGCCGCCGATCACGAACTCCTGCTCCTGCAGGATCTTCAGCTTCCGCCAGTCGGGCGAGCGCTTCCCGGAGCGGTACTTCGAGCCCACGTGCTTGGCGATGAGCCCCTCCCAGCCGCGCGCGAGCGCCCTCGCGTACAGCTCACGTCCGTCGCCCGCCACCTGTTCGCTCAGGCGCAGCACCGCCGACGGCTTCCTCGGCATCAACCGCTCGAGCGCCTTCCGCCTCACGGCCAGCGTCTCGTCGCGCAGGTCGCGCTCGCCGATGCGGAGCACGTCGAACAGGATCAGTGCGGTGGCTCGAGCCGACGCCGGTTCACCCTTCACGTGGATGCGACCCTGCAGCTGCTGGAATCCCGCAGGCTCGCCCGCCGCGTCGAGCGCCACGATCTCGCCGTCGAGCACGACCGCTTCGCTCCGGCGCCTGGCCCACGTGCCGAGCGCCCGCACCACGTCGGGAAACTGTGCGGTCTTCTCGTTGCCGAGGCGTGACCACAGCCTCACTGATCGGCCGCCCGCGGACACCTCGGCTATCGCGCGGATCCCGTCGTACTTCGGCTCGTACACCAGTGACGGATCGACGAGCGGCGCCTCCTCCAGCGAGGCCAGCATGGGTGACAGCACGATGCCCGTGGATTCTACGCAGCCCTGCGCTTGCGGGGCTTCCGCGTGTCTGATTTGCTGCGCGTCCGCGTGCCGCGCTTCCGCCCACGCGAGCCACCGCCGGCCTGCTCCAGGCTGCGCTTCAGGCGCTCCATCAGGTCGACCACCTGCGCCTGCCGTGGCTCGTCCGGCGCCTCGAGCGACACCGTCCGCCCCTTCATCTTGCCTTCGATGATCCGCATCAGGTTCGCACGGTATTGATCGGTGTACTTCGACGGGTCCCACTCGGCCGCCAGGCTGTTCACCAGTGCCGTGGCCATGTCGAGCTCCGCCTTGCGGATGTCCCGGGCCGGCGGAAAATCGAGCGTGTCCGCCTGCACCAGTTCGTCCGCGAACCGCATCACCGACAGGACGAGCGCGTCGTCGATGGCCTCGATGGCCGCCAGGTGCTGCGATTCGCGCAGGATGAAGGTGGCCACGCCGACGCGGCCGGACTGACGGATGGCCTCGCGCAGCAGGGCATACGCGCGCTCGCCACCCTTCGCCGGGGTGAGGTAGTAGGGGGTCTCGAAGAAACGGTCGTCGATCTCGTCCGCCAGGACGAAGTCGACGATGTCGATGGTGCGGGTTTTTTCGACGGCCGCTGCGCGGAAATCCTCTTTCGAGAGCACGACGAAATGCCCGCGCTCGTATTCGTACCCCTTGACCAGGTCGTCCCAGGCCACGGGGTGACCGTCACGGATGCAGACCCGCTCGAAGCGGACCGGCGACCTGTCCTTCGCATGCAGCATGCGAAAGTGCGGGCGGGTGTCGCGCACCGCGGTGTGGAGTTCGACGGGGATGTTGACGAGTCCGAACGAAATCGATCCCTTCCACAGTGCCCTCGCCACTCCACCTCCCCGCGGGCTACTTCTTCATCAGCTCCCGCTTTGCCTCGAGCCAGTCCTCAAAGTCCATGCCGTGCACACCACCCCGCTCGAGATAGCGATGGTAGGCCCGCACGCGGACCTCCTCGTCCGTGGGCTCGAGCGTGGCCGACAGACCTGTCGCTTCGGCCGCGTCGGCCGCGACAACGATGTCGTCCTTCTTCGGCGCCCGGGCGCGCGTGCGTTTCGGCGCAGGAGCAGGGGCGGCTGCGGCCGGTTCAGTGGCGGCCGGCTTGGGAGTGGTTCTGGAGCGGGCGACGGTCTTCTTGGCCATGACGTCCTCGTCTGCGAACGCTACGCCCGACACCGCGTCGGTGTCGCGCGTGATTGCGGTCACAAGCATTATAGCGAGCGATGCCCGCTACCTCTGCAAACGTAACGCCAGAGTCACAAGGGCCTGGAGCGGAATGCGGGCCCACTCGGGCCTGGCATTCAGCTCGTAGTCGAGTTCATAGAACGCCTTGTCCAGGATGAGCGCCCGAAGCACCCGGTCGAAGGCGTCGTTCTCCGGCAGCAGTCCGCTGTCCTCCATCGTCTGACGATAGGCGTCGAGGAAGGCGCGCGAGACCCAGTGCTGCCAGGTGTCCGCCCACGGAACGAGGCGTGTCGCCGTGGCGGCCGACGCCTGTCCCAGGGACATCAGCGCCGCATGCGCGGCGTAGTGGAACGACCGGAGCATGCCGGCGACGTCCTTGATGGGGGAGTGCTTCGCGCGCCGTTCGCTCAGCGACCGCGTCGGCTCACCCTCGAAGTCGAGGATCACGAAGTCGGCCTCGGTCCTCAGGACCTGGCCGAGGTGATAGTCACCGTGCACCCGGATCCGGCTGCCGGCCTGCGACAGCCGTTCCAGATCGCGGAACGGCTCGAACGCATCGTCCGACGCATCGAGCAGGGTCCGCGCCTGGAGGGCCACCTCCTCAGGAAGGCGGTCGGCGGCAGCCCGGAGCCGGTCCAGCGTGCCCTGGGCACGCAGCGTCGCCCCCGCGGCCATCTCCAGCAGCCACGCACGGTCAGCCGGTTCGGGTTCGAAGGCCGGGTCGGGCACCGCGGCCAGCGCGCGGTGCAGTTCTGCCGTCCGGCGACCGAGGGTCTCGGCCACCGAGAGGTACCAGCTCTGTGTGGCCGCGAAGAACGGCGGCGGGGTAGACGCGCCCTCCAGCAGGTCGTGCGTGGTGCGCATGCCCTCGCCGTCGGCCCGTGCCATACGGGCAAACACCCGTTCGTAGTAGCGGTGCAGTTCGTCGATGGTGAAGGTCCAGCCGGTGCCCTGGTTGACGACCGCCTCCTGCAGCAGGGCGAGCGTGCCGGGATCCGTTCCGGCGCCTTCGTAGCGGAGCCCCCCGAGCAGTGCAGGGATCCGCGTGAACCCCTGCCGTGCCAGCGCCTCACCGATCTCGAACTCGGGGTTGGTCCCCTGGTCGAGCCGACGGAACAGCTTCAGGACGTACCGTTCGTTCACGAACGCGAGGGTGTTGCTCTGATCGGTGGCGGGGCGCGACCATCGGCGGTCGCCTGCCAGGTCTGCCGGCAGCAGCGACAGCCCGCGTGCCGTGCCGTGACGCCCGTGACGTGCGCTGCCACCGGTGACCAGATCCAGCAGGCGGTTACAGCAGTCGTCGTCCACCGCACCGTCGACAATGGCTCCCTTGCGTGCGCCGGTGATGCGGGCGAAGACCTGCTTCGGGTTCTCGGTGGCCAGTCGCGTGGCGTCCGGTGCCGCCACCAGCGCCAGCGGGAGCACGTACTGATCCGCGGCGCCCGACTCGTAGGTCACCGTCACGATCGTGAGGAAGGCCGGCGTCGTTCCGCCGCGAAGCTGGATCCAGTCGCTGAAGCGCGCGTCGCGGATGCGCCTCGACTTTGCCGAGAACCAGCGCTGTCGCTGCAGGAACGGGCGCAGGCCCTGCCGCTCGAGCACCTGTCGCGTCGCCGAGTCGAAGACCGTGTCCCAGGTGACGCCCATGAGCAGCGACGGCACTTCCTCGTCGCGGGGCGCCTCGCGCGTGTCGGTTCCCAGGTGCCCATGCTGGGTCACCTGCACGGGAGTGGGGACCAGCGAGAACCAGTACGCACCATACGCACCGAGCGTGAAGAAGGAGGGGCGATCGGCGGCGATGCGCGGGAACTCCGCCACGCCGGACATCTCGACCGGCGTGAGCCCGCTCCAGGCGGACAGGTCCACTTCCGCCGGCTGCAGGCTGCGCGAGAGGTTCGCGAGCACGAGCACCGTCTCGTCCGCATCGCGCCGCACATAGGCCAGCACCTTGCGATTCGAGCACGGGACGAACTCCAGGCTGCCCCGGCCGAAGACACGGTGCTGCCGGCGGAGCGCGATGAGCCGCTTCATCCAGTTCAGCAGCGAGAAGGGCGACCGCTCGAGCGCCTCCACGTTGATGGCCTGGTACCCGAAGACCGGATCGACGATCGGCGGTGCGAAGAGCCGGGCCGTGTCCGCACGCGAGAAGCCACCATTGCGGTCGCCGCTCCACTGCATCGGGGTCCGGACGCCATTGCGGTCGCCGAGGTAGATGTTGTCGCCCATGCCCAGCTCGTCGCCGTAGTAGACGATGGGGGTGCCCGGCATGGAGAAGAGCAGCAGGTTCAGCAGCTCGATCCGGCGTCGGCTGTTCTCGACGAGACAGGCCAGCCGTCGCCGGATTCCCACGTTGAGGCGCATCTGCGGGTCGGCCGCATACGCCTGGTACATGTAGTCGCGCTCCTCGTCGGTCACCATTTCCAGCGTCAGCTCGTCGTGATTGCGCAGGAACAGCGCCCACTGGCACGACTCCGGGATTTCCGGCGTCTGGTTCAGGATGTCGGTGATGGCGTGACGGTCCTCCTGCCGGAGCGCCATGAACATGCGCGGCATCAGCGGGAAGTGGAACGCCATGTGGCACTCGTCGCCGTCGCCGAAGTAGTCGCGCACGTCGGCCGGCCACTGGTTGGCCTCCGCGAGCAGCATGCGGTTCCCGTAGCGCGCGTCCAGTTCGCGGCGGACGCGCTTGAGCACGGCGTGCGTCTCGGGCAGGTTCTCGTTGCTGGTCCCCTCGCGCACGCACAGGTAGGGCACGGCGTCCAGCCGCATGGCATCGACGCCGAGGTCGAGCCAGAAGCGCATCACGTCGATTACCGCCTCGACCACGGCGGGGTTGTTGTGGTTCAGATCGGGCTGGTGCGAGAAGAAGCGATGCCAGTAGTACTGCCGCGCCACCGGGTCGTACGCCCAGTTCGACCGCTCGGTGTCCGTGAAGATGATCCGTGTCTCCGCGAACTTCGTGTCGGTGTCGCTCCAGACGTAGAACTCGCGCTCCCACGAGCCGGCGGGCGCCTGCCGCGCGCGCTGGAACCAGGGGTGCTGGTCCGACGTGTGGTTGACCACCAGCTCGATCAGCACGCGGATGCCGCGGGCATGGGCGGCGTCGACGAACGTCCTGAAGTCGTCGATCGTGCCGTAGCTCTCGTGCACCCCGGTGTAGTCCGCGATGTCGTACCCGTCGTCCTTCAGCGGCGAGGGGAAGAAGGGGAGCAGCCAGATGCACGTGATGCCGAGCGACTGCAGGTAGTCGAGCTTCTGCGTCAGGCCGGGGAAGTCGCCGATGCCGTCGTTGTTGCTGTCGAAGAACGACTTGACGTGCGCCTGGTAGATGACGGCGTCCTTGTACCAGAGCGGGTCGTCGTCAATCGCCATCGTGTGATCCATGTGCGGAGTCGTCCTGCCCGCGCGTGAGCGCGAGGATGTGCGCCTGCCGGATGCCCGGGTCCAGCCGCACGTAGTTCCACGCGCCGCGCCAGGTGTAGGGCGTGCCTGTCAGGAGGTCGAACGCGGTCCATCGCTCGTCGTCGACGACGGCCATGAGTTCGGACGGCACGTGGACGTGGCCGTGCTGCATGTGGTGCGGGTCGAGGTTCACCACGACCAGCACGATGTCGTCTCCGTGCGCCGAAACCTTCGCGTAGGCGATCAGCTCGGGGTTGTCGGTCTGGCAGAACCGCAGGGTGTCGTTCCACTGCAGTGCGGGGTGGTCGCGCCGGATCCGGTTCACGGCCTGCACGAGCGGCCGGATGTTCCCGGGCGCGTGCCAGTCACGCGGCCGGATCTCGTATTTCTCGGAGTCGAGGTACTCCTCCGAGCCCGGCCGGACCGCGCGGTTCTCGCAGAGCTCGAAGCCGCTGTAGATGCCGTAGCTCGGCGACAGCGTGGCTGCGAGGACCAGGCGGGCCTCGAAGGCCGGCCGACCGCCGTGCTGCAGGTACTCGTGCAGGATGTCGGGCGTGTTGGCGAAGAAGTTCGGGCGGAAGTACTCCCGCATCGGCGTGGTCGTCAGCTCCGTGAGGTAGGCCTCGAGCTCCGCCCTGGTGTTGCGCCAGGTGAAGTAGGTATAGGACTGCGTGAAGCCGACCTTGGCGAGGTATCTCATCGGCGCCGGCCGGGTGAATGCCTCGGCAAGGAAGATCGCCCCCGGATCCTCACGATGGATCTGGTCGATGAGCCAGCCCCAGAAGCCGAACGACTTGGTGTGCGGGTTGTCCACGCGGAAGATCCGCACGCCGCGACGGAGCCAGAACCGGGTCACCTCGAGCAGGGCCGCCCAGAGCGACGGCCACTCGGCACAGGCGAAGTCGAGCGGGTAGATGTCCTGGTACTTCTTCGGTGGGTTCTCCGCGTAGCGGATCGTGCCGTCCGGCCGGTGACGGAACCACTCGGGGTGCTCGCGGACCCACGGATGATCGGGCGAGCATTGCCACGCGAGATCGAGCGCAAGCTCGAGCCCGAGTCGACCCGCCTCCGCGTTGAAGGCATCGAAATCGTCCAGGGTGCCCAGTGCCGGATCCACGGCGGTGTGCCCCCCGGCCTCCGACCCGATGGCCCAGGGGCTCCCCGGATCGTCAGGACCGGCCTCGAGCGCGTTGTTGCGTCCCTTCCGGAAGCTGCGCCCGATGGGATGAATGGGCGGCAGGTAGACCACGTCGAACCCGAGGTGGGCGATGTCGGCCAGGCGTGCCGCGGCCTCTGCGAACGTGGCGCTCCGCCCGGCTGTATCGCCTGCCGAGCGTGGAAACATCTCGTACCAGGCACCGGTCCGTGCGAGCGCGCGGTCGACCCACACACGGACCGGCTCGGAGTGGGTTGCCTGCCGGCGATCGGCGTACTCGAACATCGCCTCGGCGAGCTGGGGGGACAGGGCCAGGTCGAGGCGCTCGGTCAGTGCGGCGCGTGTGTCGCACAGCAGGTCGGCATGCGCCTCGAACCACCAGGCATCGGGCGATGTCGACCCGAGCTGCGCCGCCCGCGCGCCGGCCTCGCGCACGAGCTGCCCGCCTTCGATCAGTTCGATCGCCACGTCCTGGTGCGCGCCCACCCGCGCCCGCAGGTCGCGCTGCCAGGTGGCGAACCGATCCACCCAGGCCACGATCGCGAACTCGTGCCAGCCCGGAGTGTCGACGCTGAACGAGGCGTGCCACTCGTCGGTACCCGGCGCGGTGACGGACAGGCGCGTCTGCCGCCACGCCGCCGCATCGCCGCCGCGCGGCACCACGCGGTCGAGCAGCACCGCCGCGAGCACGTCGTGCCCGTCGGCGAAGATGTCTGCCCGGACGTGCACCACGTCGCCGACGACGCGCTTCGCCGCATGCCGTCCCTGGTCCACGGCGGGACGCACGTGTTCGACGATGACGCGGAGGCCGAGTTCCGGAGCGGGCAGGCTGACACCGGTCGCATCATCCGCGGCCTGCGGTGGGCGCAGGGGGGCGGCGCCCCGCTCGTGCCGGATGCCCGCAGTGTCGCTCGTCGTGCTCCGTCGCCTGCCGGAGCGTGCCATCAGCCTTCGCTGAGCACCGCTTCGGCGGATGCACCTTGCACGAGATCCTGGTTGAGACCGGCGCGAAGACCTTCGTGTGCTGTCGCGAAGCTGCGGCGCCGTTCGAAGAGCGGGGGAGAGACCTTGAACACAGCCACCGACCGTCCCTGCAACGGGTAGGCCGACCCGCCCTTCCAGGCGCGGACCGGGGACTGCGCGTCGATCGTGTCGAAGACACGCTCCCACTGGTGCTCGCGATCGAGTGGCGGCAGGGTGAACGACACGCGGTCGTCATGGGCGTTCAGCAGCACGAGCAGCGTGTCGCCCACGATCGGCTCGCCACGTTCGTCCACTTCCTCGAGGCCGGTGCCCGAGAGCTGCATGCCCAGGCTTCGCACGAAGTCGGCGCCCCAGGCCTCGTCGGTCATCTCCTGGCCGTCGGGCGCGAGCCAGGCCACGTCCTTGCCGCCGCGGATGCTGCGCCCCTGGAAGTACTTGCGCCGGTGCAGGACCGGCTCGCTGAGCCTGAGGTGAATGAGCTGGCGCGTGAAGTCGCAGAGCGCCTTCTGGTCGTCCGTGAGGTTCCAGTCGAGCCAGGTCAGCTCATTGTCCTGGCAATAGGCGTTGTTGTTGCCACGCTGCGTCCGCCCGATCTCGTCGCCATGGCTCAGCATGGGCACGCCCTGCGAGAGCAGCAGGGTGGCGAGGAAGTTCCGCGCCTGGCGCTGGCGCAGGTCGTTGACGGCGGGATCGTCGGTCGGCCCCTCGACGCCGCAGTTCCAGCTCAGGTTGTGCGATTCACCGTCGCGGTTGTCCTCGCCGTTCGCCTCGTTGTGCTTCTCGTTGTAGCTGACCAGGTCGGCCAGCGTGAATCCGTCGTGTGCGGTGACGAAGTTGATGCTCGCGTACGGCTTCCGACCGCTGTGGGCATAGAGGTCGTTGCTGCCGGACAGGCGCGTGGCGAGCTCGGAGACGGTGCCGTTGTCGCCGCGCCAGAACCGCCGCACCGTGTCGCGGTACTTCCCGTTCCACTCGGTCCACAGCACCGGGAAGTTTCCGACCTGGTAGCCGCCCTGCCCGAGGTCCCACGGTTCGGCGATGAGCTTGACCTGCGAGAGCACCGGGTCCTGGTGGATGATGTCGAAGAATGCCGCCAGTCGGTCGACGTCGTACAGCTCGCGGGCCAGCGCACTGGCGAGGTCGAAGCGGAACCCGTCGACGTGCATCTCCTGCACCCAGTACCGCAGGCTGTCCATGATGAGCTGCAGCACCTGCGGACTCTGCATGTTCAGGGTGTTGCCGCACCCCGTGAAGTCCATGTAGTAGCGCGGGTCGCCGCTGACGAGGCGGTAGTACGACGCGTTGTCGATCCCTTTCAGGGACAGTGTCGGCCCGAGGTGGTTCCCTTCCGCGGTGTGGTTGTAGACGACGTCGAGGATCACCTCGAGGCCGGCGGCGTGCAGCGCCCGTACCATGCGCTTGAATTCGCGCACGGCACCCGCCGGTGTCCGCGAGGCCGCAAAGCGGCGCTCCGGCGAGAAGTAGCCGTAGCTGTTGTACCCCCAGTAGTTCGTCAGCCCACGCTCCTCGAGGTGACGGTCGCGCGCGTGGTGGTGCACGGGCATCAGCTCGACCGCCGTGACCCCGAGTTCCTGCAGGTGTTCCAGAGCCGGCTGCGTCGTCAGCGCCTCGTAGGTGCCGCGGAGGTGCGCCGGGATGTCCGGGTGGCGCATCGTGAAGCCGCGCACGTGCATCTCGTAGATCACCGTGTTGTGCCACGGCGTGCGCAGCGGCCGGTCGTCGCCCCAGGTGAATGCCGGGTCGACGACGGCGGCGAGTGGGGCGTAGGCGCCGCTGTCCCGGTCGTCGAACGTCAGGTCGGCGTCAGGTGCCCCGACGCGGTAGCCGAAGACCTCGTCTGTCCAGCGAATCGTACGCGCGACCGATTTCGCGTATGGATCCATGACGATCTTGTTCGGGTTGAATCGGTGTCCTTCCTGGGGGGCGTAGGGCCCATGGACCCGGTAGCCGTAGAGCTGGTTCGGCCGTACGTCTGGCAGGAATCCGTGCCAGACCATGTCGGTCTGTTCGGGCAGATCGATGCGCAATGCCTCGGCCTGCGACTCGATTGTCTCGAACAGGCACAACTCCACCCGCGTGGCATGCGCCGAGAAGATCGCGAAGTTGACACCCACCCCGGTCCACGTGGCGCCCAGGGGATACGGTTGACCCGGCCAGACTCGCACGCCGGCCGAGCAACAAGAATCGTTCCGCTGAATCTGCTTGACCCGGCGTAGCCCATGCGTACGATTGGCGCACCATGATCAACATTGCGATGCTCGTGTGGACGCTCGTGTTTGCCCAGGGGGCGGCTCAGGCCTCAGGAACGTTCGTGGGGAAGGCGGCCCTCGACGAGGCGCTCAAGAAGGCGCTCGCGGCGGCCAGCGGCAACATCATCGATCAGAAGATTTCGTCGACCGACATCGAGGGCGGCAAGGCGCACGTCGCCCACCTGCGGAGGGTGCAGGCCGAGACCAACGCCCTGATCCACGACCACGTGACCGAGATCTATTACATCCTCGAAGGTGCGGGCACGATGCAGACCGGGGGACGCATCGAGGGCATCAAGGAGACGGACCTGACGAACCTCGGGGCCGGCATCAGCCACACGGGCACGCATGTGGGCGGGTCCACGCAGCGTGTGGCGCCGGGCGATGTCTTCGTCGTCCCGGCAGGCATGGCGCACCGCTTCAGCCAGTTGGACGGTCCGATCCGCTACGTGGTGTTCAGGTTCGAACCCGGGAAGTGAGCCTTGGTCATTCCGGCGTCGAGTACCGGTCGTTGAACCAGGGCTCGGCCGAGTTCGAGTAGCCGCGCAGTTCCCAGAACCCGCGGCGGTTGGCTGACAGGAACTCGATCCGGCGGATCCACTTCGTGCCCTTCCAGGCGTAGAGCTTCGGTGTGATCATCCGCACCGGGCCGCCGTGCTCGACGGGCAGCGGGCGCCCCTCCCACGTGTGCACCAGCAGCACGTCGGCTTCCACCGCGCGCTCGAGCGGAAGGTTCGTCGTGTACGGGATGTCGCTGCCGGGCATGCAGTCGGAGCCCGTGCACAGCACGAACCGCGCCTCGTCCTTCGGCACGGCCATCTCGGCCAGGGTGGAGAAGCGGACCCCGCGCCAGTGATTGTCGTAGCGGCTCCAGGTGGTGACGCAGTGGAAGTCACTGACATCGTCCACCTGGGGCAGCGCCATGAACTGCTCCCAGCCCAGGGTGAACGGGTTCTCGACGAGTCCGCCCACCTCCAGCGACCACTGCTGCGTGTCGATCGTGGGCAGGTCTCCGAGGTCCAGCACCGGCCAGTTCCGCACCTCGTGCTGGCCCACCGGCAGCCGTGGCATGCCGTGCCGGTTCGTGCCCCCGCTGCCCTGCGGCGACTGCCCGCGGAACTTCACGTTCACGTCGCCACGGTTGAGCGCAATCTGACGCTCGATGTAGCGGCGCCGGCGTTCGACAAGGTCGGGCGTGTCAGCCATGGACGGCGACCACGACGCTGGCCGGACGCAGAAGTTCGTCGCCGATGGCGTACCCCTCCTTCAGCACCGCCACGACCAGCCCCGCCTGCTCGGGATCGGTGACGGGCGCCATCGACACTGCTTCGTGAATCTGCGGATCGAACGGCTCGCCCAGGGCGGGCAGCAGACTCACGCCGAAGGCGTCCAGCTTGCCGAGGAACTGGTCGCGCACCAGTTCAACGCCGCGGAGCAGTGTGTCGGAGGGATCCGGCATTGCGGCCCCGCGTGCGGCGGCAATGGCCCGATCCAGGTTGTCCACCACCTCCAGCATCTCGACCAGCACCGTCCGTCGGCCGCGCTCGACCTCGCGCGTCACGTCGCGCCGGAGGCGCGCCTTCACCTGCTCGAACTCCTCGCTTGCACGGCGGTGTTCGCCCAGGACCGCGGCCAGCTGCTCCTGCGCGCGGGCGAGCTGACTTTCCAGGTCTTCGACAACGGTGGGTTTGCGTTCGCGCGGTTCGTCGGTCGGTTCGGGCGTGCTGGGCGTGTCCGCGTCCTGACGCGCCCACCAGCGGCGGTCGATGACGCGCAGTTGGGGTTCCTTGGGGTCGCTCACGGTTCCTATTCTAGGAGAACCCCCGCCGATCACGGCATCGTCGTTGCTCGTACGCCGGTCATGGAGCGACGACCTGGCGACAAGAGCGGACCGCTCGACGGTTCCACCAGTGGCAACATCGGCGGTGGAGGACCGCGGACCGGAGGCCCGACCGACCGGCCGGAACCGCCGGAGATGCCGCCGGTGAAGCCCGAAGACGCTGCGGGTGGCCGGCTCAGTCCCGATCCGATCGGGGCGACGGCCGAGCCGGATGAACTGGGGCCTGGCCCTTCGGACGTGCAGGGCGGCGAGCCGGAGTCGAGGTGAGCGTGCGTCGCCGGTGAGGCGGCGTCAGTTCGGGCGGGTGGGCGACGTGCCGGCGCGTGTGACGGACGACTTCCAGCCATCCGTGGTGCCATCGATCTGGATGGAGAAGCGCCGCCGCTGGTTCTTGTCGTTGTACATGCGCCGGTCGGCGGTGGCGAGCAGGGCATCGTAGGTGAGACCGTCGTGCGGGTAGTTGGCCGCCCCGGCGCTGACCCCCACACGCAGGACCTTCGAGTCGACCTCGAGCCTGATGTCCTCGATCCGGCGCTGCAGTTCCTGTCGCTTGAGCTCGGCGGAGTCGGGTGGGCAGTCGCCCAGCACGATGACGAATTCGTCGCCGGCGAACCGCACGCACATGTCGTAGGAACGGAGCGAGCCGAGCAGCGTGCGTGAGATCTCGCGCAGCACCTGGTCGCCCACGCCGTGCCCGTACGAGTCGTTGATCTGCTTGAAGCCGTCCACGTCGATCACGATCACCGCCAGCTCGACCTGCAGGCGCTCCGACCGGCTGATCTCGGACGTGAGGCGCGCCATCATCGAGCGGCGGTTCGGCAGGCCGGTGAGCGGGTCGGTGAGCGACTCTTCCTGGGTCTGCTCGAAGACCAGCGCGTTGCTGACCACGGCGGCGGCCTGCTCGCCCACCCGCGACAGCAGCCGGCGGTGGTCGTCGGTGTAGCGGTCGGCCTCGGCGTGGAACAGGGCGAGGGCGCCGATCACCCGCTCGCCCATCTGGAGCGGCGCGACAATGGCCGACGCAATCTCGGTTGGTGCGTCGAGCCCGGCTGCCTCGAATTCGACATGAGGCCGCGCGTTGACGAGCGTGCGGCCGTGCTGCGCCACCCAGCCCGACAGCCCTTCCCCGAGGTGCAGCCGGGTCCCGACCAGCCTGGGCGCGTCGGCGCCGGCGGCGAAACGGCAGTGCAGTTCGCCGGTGTCGGCATCGAGCAGGAAGAGCGCGCAGCCGGTCCACGGAATGATGGCGCCGAGCTTCGACGAAATGAGCGCCATCGTGTCGGACACGCTGAGCGTGGTGCCCATCGACTGGGCGATCTCGTACAGCGCGTAGATTTCCTGGTGCGCGAGCGCGATGTTCTCGAAGGCGTCGGGCTCCGGCGTGGCCTGCCCGGCCGCCGGGCCCGCCATGGTGGTGGCCGCGGCCGCGACCGGCGGATTGTCCTCGTCGAACCGGGCCGAGAACTCGGGCAGCTTCTGGATGAAGAGCTCGACCAGCGTCGGATCCAGCGCCCGGCCGGCTTCGCGCTTCAGCAGCGTGAGCGCCCCGTCGATGGAGAGCGCGGCATGGTAGGGACGCTCCGACATCACCACGTCGAAGTAGTCGACCAGGCTGATGATGCGCGCGCCGATGGGGATGTCCGCCCCCTTGAGCCCCTGCGGGTAGCCGGTGCCGTCCCACCGCTCGTGGTGGCTGAGCACGATGGGCGCCACCGGGTACGGGAACGGGATCGTGGAGATGATCTCCGCGCCGATCTGCGGGTGGATCCGGACCTTCGCGAACTCCTCCGGCGTGAGCGGCCCCGGCTTCGACAGGATGTGCGCGGGAATGGCGAGCTTGCCGATGTCGTGCAGCAGGGCGGCCGTGCGCACCGCCTGGATCTCGGCCGGGCTGAGCTGCAGCGCCTCGGCGAGGCCGGCCGCGTAGGCCTGCACCCGCCGCACATGCACGCGGGTCATCTGGTCCTTGGCGTCGATGGCCGCGGCCAGCGCCTCGATGGTGGCGAGGTGGAGGTCCGACGTTTCCTGGACGTGGCGCTGCGCCTCCAGACGTCCGAGGTAGACGCGGTAGGTGCGGTAAGTGAGGTAGATCGGCGCGAAGGTGAGGGGCGCCACCCAGAAACCGGCCCGGTGCACCGCCCATGCGGCGAGCCACGCCGTGCCGGCACCGACGAAGTAGCTCGGCGCGCTCCACAGGAAGTTCGTCTGCCAGATGGCCGCGATCGGCTGGCGGGATGCCAGGGCGATGGCGATGGCGATGAGCCCGGTGTTGAGCAGGAAGTACACGGTGGCGGCGCCAACGAGCGGACGGGCGACGGCCGTGATCGGATCGAGCGACTCCAGGGCCGACAGCAGCTCGAAGGCGACGCCCGCACCGGCCACGGTGACCACCAGGGCCGCCATGCTGAACAGCGTGCGGTAGAGCGGCTGTGGTTCCTTGCTGTTCAGCACGCACTGGCTGAACGCGCTGGCTGCCGCCACCAGCAGGGTCTGGTCCCAGCCGAGCAGGAGCAGCGACGCGAAGTCGATGGCGTACGACACCGACATCGTCGACACGTTGGTGGTGAGCGGGAGGGTGATCTTCATCGCCGCGCTCGCGCTCGACAGCACGAACAGCGTGGCGAACAGCCAGGGCTGGTCGAAGGACATCCCCGGCGCGCGGATGGCGAGAATCGCGGCCGCCGCGATGATGACCGCGGTCACATAGGCACGGGCGGCGGGTGTGAGCTGGTTCACAGCTTTTCACCCGCTCGGCGCGTGCACGTGAGCGTGTCGGTCGTCACAGACAGAATTCCCCGCCCACGGTTGAGCAAAGCAGAAGCCAAGTTCGACCGTGGCCAGGTCCGACCATCGACGGGCGGCGGGAACCCGGCAGCCGCCGACGCGCCGGGATGGATTCGCACGTTTCGAGCGGTCGCTGCGCCACAATCCGGCGTCAACGGGACGGTTCAGTTCAACCCGTGTGGTTCTGGAGCTTTACCCGGCGCCGGGCCGCGAATGTCCCGTCGTACGACGCGACTTACAGGATTCGAACCGCGTTGACGGAATTCGTGCGGTGGCAGGTCGAAGCTACACGGCGCGAGTGAATGTTACACGCTCGCGCTGTACGGATCGCTGTAGGACGGCTCACGCGTGCACCGGCAATCCATACACAGCAGGCGTGGAGGCACTTGTCTCGAAGTCGCGGTAGCGGGAGACTTTTGTTGGTTCAATCCGAATACTGTCAGAACGAGGCCGGGTACCGACACGAACCGCCGCAGCGGTTCGGTGCCGGGCCGACTTGAAGGACCACGCGGTTACGATCGCGCCGGGCTGCCAGGACTTGGCGCCGCCCATCAGCGTCGTGAGTACGGGCCGGCCTCCGGCACCGGCTGTGTGTTCGCGAGGGGGCCGAGCTCTGCCGCCACGCCCCGGGCGATCGCCGCGGTCTCGCTCCCGTTCTGGAAGCACGAGAAGTCCGGCCGGTCGCGCCACGCAAACGGTCCGCACAGCCTGATGCCGGCTTTGACCGTCGCATCATGGACGATGTTGATGGCGCGTTCGTAGTCGGGCGTCCCCTGGCGATAGCCAGAGAAGTTGCCCAGATCGCCGCTGGCGGCGAAGAGAGCGGTCACGCCCGGTACCTTCGCAATCGCGTCGGCGTTCTTCAGCCCTTCGAGCGTCTCGATCATCAGGATCAGGACCAGGTTGTCGTTGACCGTGTTGCGGTAGCCGCCGGGTACGCCGCCCCACACCGCCTGGTCGAAGGCCTGGCCTCCGCCGCTGCTGCGGCGGCCGAGCGGCGGGAAATAGGCCCAGTCGCGGGCCTGGATCGCCTCTTCCACCGTGTCGATGGTCGGCACCACGAGCACGAGCGCGCCCGAGTCGAGCGCGTGCTGGATTTCGCGTTCGTCGGTGTACGCGACGCGCACGCCCGGCACCGCCTTGGCGTGCGGACAGGTAGCCCACATGCGTGCGACCGACTGCCAGTCGGTGGCCGAGTGCTGCATCTCGGTCCAGATGAAGTCGTAGCCGGCGTTGGCCATGGCGCAGTAGGTGCTCGGGTCGGTGGCGCTGAAGACCGTGCCGCCGGTCACCTTGCCGCCCTGCTGCATCTTCAGCTTCACCGGATTCCAGACGCGGGCGTTGGGCGGTGCGTCGAACGCGGTGCCGTACTTCCAGGTGCCCGGGGTGAACGCGCCCTGGTTCACGGCACCCGCGGGTGCCGTCGTGATCGCCTTGCTGTCGCTGCCGGTGGGCGCTGCGAGCGGGAACGTGGTCGTGCCGGCCGCGGCGTTGTTGAAGTACGGGTCGGCATTGGTGGCGGGGGCCGGGGTCGTGCCCTGGGGCGGGCGCTGCTGGCCAGCCGGGTTCTGGGCCTGCAGCACGCCGAGGGCACAACTGCCCAGGGCGGCCGCGACGAGTGCGCGCGACAGCAACTGCTTCACGATATCCTCCACGCCGGGCAACGGGTACGCATCCACGGGACGGCGCCGTGCCGGTCAGGGCAGAGTCTGCACCTGCGGCGGACGATTCGCAATCAGCGATTGTGCACGGGGAAGATGGGGTGGATAACGGGACTCGAACCCGCAGCCTCCGGAGCCACAGTCCGGCGCTCTAACCATTGAGCTATATCCACCGTGCGGGGACCCACAAGTGTAGCACGGGGATCGGGGCGCGAACGTTGGCGAGTTTGAAGACAGGGTGGATTACGCCTCGCCGTTCGCCTCCGGCGCAAGTTCCTCCACCACATCCTCGTCAGACAGGTCGCGGAGTTCGCCGTCGCACACGCGCGCCCGAACGAGGTAGATGTGGCTCGCCCGGTCCCCCTTCGCCTCGTACATCAGTTTGTCGGCCCGGTGAATGAGATCGCCGGCGAGGCGGCGTGCCACGAACCGCCGATCGGAGACGCGCCCCAGGTGCATGCAGACCACACCGACGTCCACCCGCACCGGCTGCACCCCGAGCCGCTCGTCTTCGGTGGTCCAGGCGAAGCGTTCCACCGCCTCGCGGAAGCGTTCGGCGATGGCGTAGGCCTGGTGGTATTCGGCCAGGTCCGGAATCAGGAAGCAGAACTCGTCGCCGCCGAGGCGCGCATGCAGTTCGCGCGGTTCGGTGCCCGGCCGCTCCTGCGCGAGGAGGTCTTCCGATCGGACCTGCTCGCGCAGCAGGTTGGCCACCCGCTCGATGATGCGGTCGCCAACGGCATGGCCGAGCGCGTCGTTGTACCACTTGAAGCCGGTGATGTCGACGAGCCCCACCGCACACCAGCGCCCGCGCTGCTCGAGCGCGAGGAACGACTCGAGCTGTTCGGTGAACCGCCGGAAGTTCATCAGGCGGGTCTTGGGATCGCGGTTGGAGCGGTCGGTGAGGTCGGCGACGAGCTGCTCGAAGTAGCACGAGATGCTGTGGACCGTGGCGTCCTTGGCTTGGAGCTCGTGGGTCACGCGGGCCATCTTGTCGGCGAACCCGGCCGACAGCGCCTGGATGGCCTCGTACTTCGACTCCTGCCACAGCCGTTCGTGCCGCGTGAACACCGCGTCGATCGCCGGAGACAGCGCGGTCTCCGCCTCCGCCGCCAGGTGCAGGCGGTCGTGGATCCACGCCTGCAGGTCGGACCTCGTCTGGGGCAGCGGGGCAGGCTCGACGGCCTTGGCGGTCCGCATGGGGTGCCGCGACATCTACAAACCTCGTGCCCGGCCGCGGGCGGGATCTGTGTAGCGTCGGTGTACGCGCGCCGGGTCACAGGGTAGCACTCCCGTGTCACGCTGGTGTCGCCTGTCAGCGACTTACGGACACGCTCGCGCCAGCATCCTGACTCCTGACACATCCAGGCTCCGCTCGGCTTCACCGGGGTCCTTCACACGCGCCCCGGTCGAGGTGGTCGTCGGCGGCGTGGTGGTGGCCGCGTCGTCCGACGACGGACGGGTGGCGCTCGGCCTGCCAGTTATCTGTACCTTGTGCCCCACGTGCGGGGCGAGGTCGGTCGGGCTCTTCAGAATCCAGGGCGCGTCCTCCCGAGGGGCCGGAGATGAGGTGCCGCGCGCCGACGAGGCAGGTGGCGTGGCGGCCGAGCCGCTGGTGCCGGTTGCGCCACCCGGACCGGCCGCATCGCGGGAGGCGTGCAGCAGTTGGTAGGTGCCATTCGGCGCGCGGTCGAGGCACCCGATGAGCGTCAGCACCTCCGGCTTCGTGGCCGAAGATGGCGGCTGCTGGGCGGCCAGACCGGCAGGCATGGCCAGGGTGGCGATCAGGCAGGCGCGGGCAACGGTCTCGGTCATGGCGGGTCCCTCCTCCATGGGCACATCCACAGCCCCCGGGTGCAGGAGGTATGCCCGCCACCGTTTCCCGGCCGGGCCCGGGCTGGGCCGTGAGAGAATTTGGCCTGTCGTCAGGACCCCGGATCCGCGGACGTTTCAGGAGGACGCCGTGAGAAGAGTCGTTCCCGGTGCCGTGTTCACGTGCCTGCTGGGCCTGGCCGCTGTCGCCTCGGCCGCCGAGCCCACGCCGACGTTCACGAAGGACGTCGCTCCCATCCTCTACAAGAACTGTGTGGAGTGCCACCGGCCGACCATGTTCGCGCCGATGTCGCTGGTCACCTACCAGGACGCCCGGCCGTATGCGCGGGTGATCAAGCAGCGGGTCGTGGCCCGGCAGATGCCACCGTGGAATGCCGACCCCGCGGTGGGCCACTTCCGCAACGATCCCCGGCTGACCGAGAAGGACGTGGACACCATCGCGCGGTGGGTGGATGCCGGCGCCCCGAAGGGCAACGACAGGGACCTGCCTTCGCTGCCCGCGATGGTCGAGGGCTGGACCATCGGCAAGCCGGACATGGTGTTCGCCATGGCGGAGCCGTTCAGGATTCCGGCGACCGGTGCTGTGGAGTACCAGTACATCCGGATTCCGGTGAACCTGCCGTCGGACCGATGGATCAAGGCCATCGAGATCAAGCCGGGCGCGCGGGCCCAGGTGCACCACGTCATCGCCTACACCCAGGAGAGCGGCAAGCCGGTGAGTGAAGGTGGCGTGCTCGGGCCGAACAACATCGGGGGTGTCACCCCGAACAAGCCGGGTGTCACCTTCCCGGAGGGAGTGGCCCGGCTGCTGCGCGGCGGGCACGACATCATCCTGCAGATGCACTACACCACCAATGGCACGGCAGCGGACGACCGGACCGAGGTGGGCGTGATCTTCGCGAAGGACACGCCGGTCCGCCAGGCGGCCGGCGGGCTGGTCATCAATCCGCGTTTCACGATTCCGCCCAACGACGGCAACTTCGAGGTCCGGGGCGTCAACACGCTGGCCCAGGACACCGTCGTCACCTCGTTCACGCCGCACATGCACGTGCGGGGCAAGGACATGACCTACGTGGCGCACTATCCGGACGGTCGTGAGGAAGTGCTCCTGCGGGTGCCGAAGTACGACTTCAACTGGCAGATCACCTACGAACTGGCCGAACCGAAGACCCTGCCGAAGGGCACGAAGCTCGAGGTGATCGCCCACTTCGACAACTCGGCGAACAACAAGTTCAACCCGGACCCGAACCAGGTTGTGCGCTGGGGTGACCAGACCTGGGAGGAGATGATGATCGGGTTCTTCGGCGGCGTGCGCGAGCTCCCGAAGCCGGGCGCCTCCACGGGCGGCCAGCAGTAGCATCGCCCGCACCGTCCCCGGACGGGGCGGCGGACCCCCATCCGCCGCCGCACCCCCGCCGCCCGCCCCGCCTGGCCCTGACCGATACCCCTGCGTTGCGCGTCCGCTCCCGGGCTCGTCAATTCGTTTAGAATGTGGCGCCTTCCGGCGCGGACACATTCTCGGGAGACCAACTCACCAAAACCGGTGATTGGCTCTAGAATGTGTTCCTCCCGACAGGATCCCGACTAGAGGAGAAGGAGCACTTAATGAAGCGACATACTTGGCGCTGGGCCGCGGGGCTCAGTCCAGTGGCCCTGCTCATGCTGTGGGCGACGGTGCCCACGCTGGGGCAGGGACAGGCCGCGCCGGCTGCCCGCCCGGCGGCTCGTCCGGCTGCGCGCGCCGCAGCGACGCCTCCGCACGTGTACAACACGGCCAACGGCGAGTGGCAGACCTACGGCGGCGATCTGTCCAGCACGCGCTACTCGGCGCTCGACCAGGTGAACGCCTCGAACTTCAACAAGCTCGAAGTGGCGTTCCGGTTCAAGACCGACATGCTCGGCCCCCGCGCTGAGTACCAGTTCCAGGCAACCCCGCTGATGGTGAAGGGCAAGCTGTACTTCACGGCCGGCACCCGTCGCGCGGTCGTCTCGGTGGACGCCCAGTCCGGCGAGCTCCTCTGGATGTACAGCCTCAACGAAGGCAAGCGCGGTGAGTCGGCGCCCCGGCAGCTCTCGGGCCGCGGCCTCTCGTACTGGACCGACGGCAAGGAGGAGCGGATCATCTACGTGACCCCCGGGTACCAGATGATCGCGCTCGACGCGACGACCGGCGACATCGTCAAGTCGTTCGGCACGAACGGCATCGTCGACCTGAAGCAGAACAACGACCAGCAGATGGACCTCATCACGGGTGAGGTCGGCCTCCATGCGGCGCCGGTCATCGTGAACGACGTGGTGATCGTCGGCGCGGCGCACCTGGCGGGCAGCGTGCCCAAGAGCCGGAGCAACCAGAAGGGCTACGTCCGCGGCTTCGACGCGCGGACCGGCCGGCGCCTCTGGATCTTCCACACGATCCCGCGACCGGGCGAGTTCGGCAACGACACCTGGCTGAACGACTCGTGGTCGTACACGGGCAACACGGGTGTGTGGGCGCAGATGAGCGCCGACCCGGAACTCGGGCTGGTCTACATGCCGGTGGAACTCCCGACGGGCGACTACTACGGTGGTCATCGCCCGGGCAACCACCTGTTCGCCGAGAGCGTGATCGCGCTCGACGTGAAGACCGGCGTGCGCAAGTGGCACTACCAGCTCGTGCACCACGGCATCTGGGACCACGACATCCCGTGCGCGCCCATCCTGGCCAACCTCACGGTCGACGGCAAGCAGATCAAGGCGCTCGCCCAGCCGACCAAGCAGGGCTGGGTGTACGTGTTCGACCGCGTCACCGGCCAGCCCGTGTGGCCGATCGAGGAGCGTCCGGTCGCCAAGGGCAATGTGCCCGGCGAGTGGTATTCGCCGACGCAGCCCTTCGTCACCAAGCCGCCGGCCTTCGAGCGCCAGGGCTTCTCCGAGGACGACCTGATCGACTTCACCCCCGCGCTGCGCGAGGAAGCCAAGAAGGTCGCGGCGAACTACATCATGGGGCCGATCTTCACGCCGCCCCCGGTCAGCACCTGGCCGCGTCCCCTCGGCCTGCTGCTCTCGCCCGTCGTCACCGGCGGCGCGAACTGGCAGGGTGGTTCGCTCGACCCAGAGACGAACACGATGTACATCTTCTCGAACTCGGGCGTGCAGGCGCTCGGTCTCGTGAAGCCCGAGAACAACCGCTCGGACATGGACTACGTCATGGGCACCGCCCGTAACCCGGAGGCTGCCTCCGCCGCCCGTCCGGCGGGTGGTGGCGGCGAGGGTGGCGGTGGCCTCACCGTCCAGGGCCTCCCGCTGGCGAAGCCGCCGTATGCCACCATCACGGCGCTCAACCTGAACCAGGGCACCAAGGTGTGGCAGATTGCGCACGGCGAGACGCCGGACAACATCAAGAACCACCCGGCGCTCAAGGGCCTGACGATTCCGCGCACCGGCCGCCAGGGCCGCATCGGCGTCCTGACGACCAAGACCCTGGTCATCGCGGGTGAGGGCGGCTTCGCCACCACCCCGAACGGTCGCGGCGCCATGCTCCGCGCCTACGACAAGGCCACCGGCAGCGAAGTGGGCGCCGTCTACATGCCGGCGCCGCAGACCGGCTCGCCCATGACCTACATGCTGAACGGGAAGCAGTACATCACCGTCTCGATCGCCGGTCCCGGCGCTCCTGGCGAGCTGATCGTCTACCGTCTCGGCAACTAAGGCACGCCGCCCGGCTGAAGCCGGGCTCTCCGACCGCACACGGGCGGCCCATGACACATGGGCCGCCCGTGCTGTTTCGGGCCTGCCCGCCTCCGCCTCCCGCTCACATCCCAATCTCATCCGCACCCGCTACAGTCGACAGTGGAGGTCGACGACACATGCGCGTGACTGCAGGCAAGCTGATTGGAGCGCTGGCGGCGGTATTCCTGGTGGCGCAGGTGATCGTGCCGGCACGGACGAACCCGCCGACCGATCCGACCAAGACCCTGAAGGCGGTTCGACCCGATGCGGCCGCGGCCGTGGCGGTGATGGAACGGGCCTGCAGCGACTGTCACTCGAATGCCACCACGTGGCCCTGGTACAGCCGCATTGCGCCGGTCTCCTGGCTGGTGGCACACGACGTGAACGAGGGGCGCGCCGAACTGAACCTCTCGGAATTCGGCACCTATGCGCCGAAGAAGCAGCAGCACAAGCTCGAAGAGGCGTGCGACGCGGTGAAGGAAGGCGAGATGCCGATGTGGATCTACACCCTCCAGCATCCGGACGCGAAGCTCCAGCCTGGGGACGTGGAGGCCATCTGCGCGGCCGCACAGCCGACGTCGGCGGCCATGCACTGAACAGTCTCAGGGCTCCGGAGTCGAGGCTTCAGGCTTCAGGGCACGTCGCCTTCAGGCCTGACGTCGACCCGGCCGGGAGCCTGAAGCCAGGAGCCGGAAGGCCCCCGCCGTGGGTGTCTAGCGCGCCGTGGCTCTGGCGTCCTTGAAGGTGACGACGAGCACGTCGCGGTAGGCCGGTTTCGACGGATCGATCGACTCCACCGGCGTCACGCCGTGCGCCACGCGCCGATCGTCCACGATGGCCGCGTCGAACGGCGTGGTGAGCGTGAACTGTCCCAGCATCTCGCCCTGCTCGCCGTGGATCGTCGTGACGCCGCTCGCGATGTTCTCGCGGTTCACCAGCAGCACCAGCACGTAGTCCACGCCGTCGCGATGCAGACCCTCCGGCGTGGGTCGCCCCACCTCCGAGGGCCGCGCCTCTATCCGGAACTGGTGCACCTCGACGTGCCACTCCTCGACCGTCTTCGCCAGCGCACTGAACGTGCTGCGGCAGCACTCGAGCACCGTGGTGAGGCTCGGGCCGGCACCCAGCGATTCCTCAACCGGCTGGAACCAGCGCTCGATCCCACCATGCATGGGGTTGTAGTCGAGGCTCTGGTAGTGCGGCTGGTGCGGCTTGCGCGTGATGCCCCCGCCCGCCGCCACCGCGTAGACCGCATGGCGCCGCCGACGATAGCGCCCTCCGTCGGCCATGTAGGTATCGAGATCCAGTCGACCCCAGCTCGCGGCAAACGCCTCCCAGTCGGCTAGTGAACCATGCCGTTCGAGGATGGCACGCATGCCGGCTCCCTCGACAAAGGCGAATCCCGCGCGGTCCACCGCGGCGTGGACGCCATCGGCCGTTGAGCTGGTGATGTGAGACATCTCACGAATTATTGCAGATTGCGGATTGCGGATTGCGGATTGCAGATTGCGGACTGCAGATTGCGGATGCCTAGAGAAGCAGCGTTTCCACCCGGTGCGCGTGCACCATCTCTTCGCAGGGCGACCACGAGAAGATCGTGAAGCGGCCGTCCTGTGAGGCGACCAGCGCCATCGTGTCGCGCTGGTCGTGGACGAACTGCGCTGCCGAGAGGTGGCGCGTGCCGCCCAGCGCCGACGGATGGAGGACGGCGGCTTCGCCACCGACGATCGGCTCGGTCAGCGAGGTCTGCTCGACGAGGGCCGATCCGCGTCGGCGCGCGATCTTGGCGCCGAAGGCGAGCAGCTCGTACCGGTCGGTCATCACCGTCGCGCCGTCCACCGCGGTCAGCCCTGCAATCGCGGCCACCGCATCGTCCAAATCGTCCTGCCACTCGCGCGAGTGCGGCTGCGCCTTCACGCGCGCGACGATGGTGGCGAGACCGTTGTACTGGGGGCTGACGCCATAGGACACCGGCTGCACGATGGACTCCCTCCAGGCATCGGTGCCGGACGGCACGAAGATCATCATGCCCCCCCGACCGTGCGCCCGCATGGACACGGCCAGTTCCACCATCACGCCCGCCGGCGAGTCGAGCCCAGGCAGGTCGATGCCGAGCAGCGAGCCGACAAACGCCGGGCAGTCCGGCAGCCGGACGGCGGTGTCGTCGATCATGAGGATGCGGTCGGCCTCGAGCACCGCCACGTTCACGAACTTGCCGCCGTCGCCCCGGTGGTGCTTGATGACCAGGAGGCCGGGCCCTGCAACCTCGAGGACCAGGCTGTGGGCCGGCACCGAGCGCGTCGTGCCCCAGACCCGCAGTGTGTCGCCATCGCGCCAGACGCCAAGGTGAATGCCACGCCGCTCGACGGCCGGCGCCACCCGAACCAGCCGTACGGGATCGAATGGCAGCGGGTTGGCGAACAGCAGCGGCTGCCCGGCCAGGTCCGGCGGCAGGAGTGCCAGCGAGATGCGCGGCAGGTAATTCTCTTCGCGACGCAGGCTCGCCCAGAACGCCGTGTCCACCACCGCCTCGATGTCGGCGAGCGTCGGCAACGTCGGCACGGGGCCGGTGCCTGGAAACGGCGCCGCCAGCATCCGTTCGAAATGCGCCTGGACGGCGGGGGCGACGTGACGGGCAGACGGATAACGCGGGTCGATCATGGGCCCGGTCAGTATCCCATGGGTCCCAGCCGGCGATGCCGGCGGTCAGGGACGCTCGGGCAGGTCGGGGATGTGCGCGACCGAGGCGAAGATGTCGGTCTGCGTGCAGCGCAGCACGAGCTTGATGCGCTCGGGCGCCCCGGCAACCTCGAGCATGAAGGTGAGGCTGTCGCCCTCGCGGCGCACTTCCGGCGTCGCTCCGGGCTGGCGGTCGAGCATCCTGCGGGCGGCCATGATGCTCGAGGTATGTGCAAGCAGGCGGCCAGTGTGGAACCGGCGTGTTTCCTCGCAAAATACGCAGGCGTTCCCCGAACCCGTACGTTTCAGGACAGGGGTTTTCGTGTTTCGGGACACCACGGCCGGTCACCGGCCGAGGGGTCAGTGCACCGTCGTCGACACCACGCGGTTCACCGGCGGAGCGAACCGGAGAATGGTCCGGGTTCCGTCCAGGGTCTGGATCTCAATCGCCTGATCCACGTTCCCCTCACGCTGGAAGCGGATGGCGGCCACGTCCTGCACCAGGTGCGTGACGTGTTCCGGCGCCTCCCGTGACATCGAGATGGCCACGGCGGGATGACCGCCCGTGTCGTCGACCGAGATGCCGCCGAGGGGCAGCTCCACCACCTCCGGCTGGACGCCCATGTCCGGCGACACGACTTCCACCGAGACGGGCCACGCGAAGTGGGACAGGCTGAACGCGTCGAGCGCCTCGCGCCACTGCGCTTGCGGGACTGAGTACGTAGGCATGCCCGTCTCGGGTTCAATCTCCATACCTCGCAGAAACAGGCCCTGTTTCTCAGGCAGGAGTCGTGCAGCAATGAGGAAGCGGTTCCCAATTACCGGGTTCCCGGCACTTCACTGGAGGACTCCCATGGCAACGGCCGAGGCAGTTCCCGCCCCCGCGGCAGCCGCGCCGTCGTTCCGCGCGCGTGCCGTCGACGCGCTTCGCAACGTCGCGCACCTGTCGCACGAAGCGCGTATGCTCAAGTCGGTGGCCCGCGACGCGATGGAAGACCGCGCGTACCAGGTCCGCCGCAGCGCGAAGGTCACCCGACGCGCCCTCTACGACGCCACGGACGAGGCCGCTCACCGCATCAGGCGCGAGCCGCTGAAGGCGGCCGGCATGGCGTTCGGCGCCGGTCTGGTCACCGGCGCCGCGTTCGGCCTGCTGGCCTGGCTCGTGAGCCGTCCCGCGCGCCATGCCCACTGACGGCCCCGCCCCTCGCGGGGCGAGGAGTGTACTCGCCGGTGAAGTCCTGCGGATCGATCGTGCCGGCGCTGGCCGTGTTCGTCGCGGCGCTGGATCCGTTCGCCTTCTTCCAGCCGACGCTGCGGTTCACCGCCACCGAGCTGGCCTCCCTGGGGCGCGGTGCCGCAGTGGCGCGGTCGGCCGACGCCCCGCGGGGCAACGTCACCATCGTGGCGGCAGTCCCGGTGGCGATCGATGGCGATCGGCTGGTGTCGTGGATTCGGGATATCGCCGCGCTCAAGCAAAGCCCCGTCGTCCGTCAGATTGGCCGCTTCTCGAGCGTGCCGACGGTGGCGGACGTGGGCGGGTTGACCCTCGACGCCGACGACCTGCGCGACGTGGCCCGCTGCCGCCCTGGCGACTGTGGCCTGAAGCTGACCGACGCCGAGGTGGCGCGGCTGCAGGGCGCGGCCCGGAGCGTCCGGTCCGGGACGGCGCAGACCGATGCGGTGCAGCAGGCGTTTCGGGAGGTGGTGGTCGCCCGCGCGGCGGCCTACCTGCAGGCTGGCCGGTCCGGCCCGCCGCCGCCCGTCTTCCTCACAGAGCACTGGCCCGCCGTAGCCCAGGGGTTACGGGAGTATCCCAGGGCATCGCGCGCGGCACCCGACGAGTTCCTGTACTGGTCGAAGGATGCCTATGGCGGCAAGCCGATCGTGAGCATCACGCACCTCACCATCGTCCGGGGGCGCGGCGCGGGCGAGCCCGAGGTGATGGTGGTCGGGCGGCAGGTGTTCGCCACGCACTACACCGATGCCGGCTGGAGCATCACGGCCCTGGCGCAGGGCGATACGACGCGATACCTGGTCTACATCAACCAGTCGGCGATCGACCTGCTGGACTCGTGGTACGGCGGGTTGATCAGGCGGACGGTGGAACGGCGGCTCCGGAGCGAGGCGGTGGAGGTGCTTCAGGGGCTCAGGCGACGGCTCGAGAGCGGCGACCCGCCACTGCGCGGCCAGGCGCAGGTGCGGCGGTGGATGGTGGGTCGGGTGCAGGCCGCCGTGACGAGGCGGCAGGGAGGGAACCATGCGTGCGGTAGCAGCGGCGATGTTGATGGCTGCGACAGTGGCAATCGGCGCCTCGGCACAGGGTCCGGTGCCGCGCCAGCCGATGCTGCAGAAGGTGACGGCCGGAGCTGAGCTCTACAAGTTCTACTGCTCCAACTGTCATGGCCTCGACGGGCGCGGCCGGCCGGCGTCGGCCACCATGCACGTGCCGGCGTCGAACCTGACCGTGCTCGCGCTGAATCATGGCGGGGTGTTCCCGCGGGAGGCCGTGCGGGATGTCATTGCGACCGGCGCCGGCAAGGAAGGGGTGCACGGCACGAGCGACATGCCGGTCTGGGGCACGATCTTCCGCGCCTTCGAACCCAACGATGCCATGGTCAGCGTCCGCATCGACAACCTGGTGCGGTACATCGAATCGCTCCAGGTGTCGACGGTCGGCACGCGCGACGCGCAGTGACCCGGTCGCGTCCTCAGTCGAGTTCGGGCGGCGGGACGTCTCGCCGCCCGGCTCCCCCGTTCGACACATAGCGGCCATCGGCCGTGCGCAGCAGGGTGCCGTTGCCCGCGAGCATCTCGAGCGCCAGCTCAGAGGTCTGCGGGTCGAGGTTCCAGAGGCGTGAGGCCTGCGCGACGTTCAGGCACAGGCCAGGCATCTCCATGAACTCGCTCTGGATGCGGAGGAGGAGCGGATGGTCGTCGTGCAAGCCGTGACGGGTCATGACCCCCTGCCAGTCTGCTGGTCGGTCCGATCCGCAACGCCTGTGACTGGTCGCCGCGGGCCGGCGCCGTGCCGGATTGGCGGCACGGTGTGCCAGCGTCAAGGCTCAGCCGCAACGGTGGTGCCAGTAGACGTATAGCTCTACCTTTGGACAGCCGAGCCCTGTCTACGAGATCCCGGCAGCTGGGGTCCATCTCCGCCACGGCAGCCGCTTCACACCCTGCACCCAGGCCACGCACGCGAGGGCTGCGGCCGCGCAGACCGCCAGGTCGTCCAGGTGTGGCGTGGACAGCCGGAACAGGTCCCGAAGCGCCGGCACCGCGAGCACCGTCGCAAGGGCGACCGTTGCGCCGCCGACGATGGCCCACGCGGCCGGGTTGGCCGACCGCCAGGTGTCGGCCAGTCCACCGCCCGACCGGTTCGCGACGAGCAGCGCAAGGTTGGATGCGATCAGGGTGCTGAACGTCAGCGTGCGAATGTCCCCATCGGGCAGGGCCATCCAGGACGAACCGACATACACCGCCAGGGCTACGAGGAGCATCCCGACACCCTCGAGCAGGCTCCGCCAGACGAGGACCGCATCGAAGAGCCGTGTGCCGGGTCTGCGTGGCGGGCGCGCCATCAGGTGCCCCTCTTCCGGCTCCATCTCGAAGGCGATCGAACAGGCCGGGTCGACGATCAGCTCCATGAACACCACGTGGAGCGGCAGCAGCACGAGCGGGCCACCCAGGAGCGGGGGCAGCAGCGACATCCCGGCGATGGGCAGGTGGATCGCCAGCACGTACCCGCTGGCCTTGCGGATGTTCTCGTAGATGCGGCGCCCGAGGCGCACCGCTCCCACGATGGACGCGAAGTCGTCGTCCAGGAGCACCAGGGCGCCGGCCTCGCGCGCCACGTCGGTGCCCCGCAGCCCCATCGCGACGCCGATGTTGGCCGCCTTGAGTGCGGGAGCATCGTTGACGCCATCACCGGTCATCGCCACCACGGCGCCGCTCTCCTGGAGTGCCCGCACGAGCCGCAGTTTCTGGGCAGGAACCACGCGCGCGAACACGTGGACGCTCCGCGCGGCCCTGGCCAGCGCATCGTCGTCCATGCGGGCGATGTCGGTGCCGGTGAGCACACCGTCCGAGGTGTCCAGTTCGATGGCGCGGGCAATGGCCAGGGCGGTGGCCGGGTAGTCGCCCGTCAGCATCATCACCCGGATTCCCGCCGACCGGCAGTCGCGGATGGCGGCTGGCACGGTCGGGCGGACGGGGTCGGTGAAGCCGACGAGGCCGAGGAACGAGAACCGTCCCGGCTCGAGTGCGGCCGGAAAGTCCCCGTCGACCTCCGCACGAGCCACCGCCAGCACGCGCAATCCGCCTTGCGCCATCCGCTCCACGCGGACGTGCAGGGCGGCCAGGGCGGCTGGCGCGAGTTCGCACAGCATGGCGATCGCTTCCGGGGCGCCCTTGGCCGCGATCACGCGGGCGCTGCCGTCGACCGTCCACCCGTTGGCAGCCGCGAGCAGGGCATTGGTGAGTGGGTACTCGCGTGCGAGCTGCCAGCCGTCACCGGGGCTGCGCCCGGCCGCCGCGCGGACCAAGGCCGTATCGATTGGATCGACGGGACGCTGGTTCGAGGCGCGCGCACCCCACGCGATGACCTGGGCGACCGATTCCGGGGGGATCGACGACTCGTCCAGAGGCTCGAAACGACCATCCGCATCCACCCCGGCCACCGTCATGCGGTTCACGGTGAGTGTGCCGGTCTTGTCCACGCAGAGCACCGTGGCGGCCCCCAGCGCCTCGATGGCCGGAAAGCGACGGGTCAGCACCCGCTGCTGCGAGATCCGCCATGCCCCGAGGGCGAGGAAGATGGTGAGGATGACCGGGAATTCCTCGGGCACCATCGCGATGGCCATGGTGAGGCCGGCGAGCAGTCCCTGCAGCCACTCGCCCCGGCCGGCGCCGTAGAGCACCACCACGGCCAGGCAGGCCGACAGGCCGGCCGTAGCGAGCAGCAGGACCACGCGCCGCACCTCCGCCTGCAGCGGCGTGCTCCCGGTCTCCACCGTGGCCAGCGAGTGGCCGATGCGTCCCAGTTCGGTGTGCCGCCCGGTCGCCTCCACCGTGCCCAGACCGCGGCCCGCGACCACCAGGGTCCCCGAGTAGACACGGTCGCCTGGACGCTTGAACACCGACATGGACTCGCCGGTCAGCATCGACTCGTCCAGTTCGAGCCCGGTGCTCTCGACGATCTGCGCGTCGGCCGCGATGCGATCGCCTTCGCCGACGAGCACGACATCGCCGCGCACCACGTCGGCACCGGGGATCCGCACCGCCTGTCCGTCGCGCAGCACGAGCGCCCTTGGGCTCGACAGGTCTCGCAGCGCATGCAGCGTCCGTTCGGTGCGCCGCTCCTGGATGAACGTGGTGCCCAGGACCACCAGCACGGCGACGATCATGGCGGCGGCCTCGGTCGGCTCACCGAGCACCATGTACAGCAGCCCGGTCGACACCAGGAGCAGGAGCATCGGCTCCCGCAGCACGCCGGCGGCGATCGCCACGAGCGTACGGGGACGCGCGGACGGCAGCACGTTGGGGCCGTCGCGACGCAGCCGTTCGCCGGCTTCGTACGAAGTGAGTCCCTGTGTCGACGCGCCCGTCATGCGCTCTCCGCTCGACGAAGGGTGCGGGTGGCCGGCGACGGTGGCCGTTCAGCGACGGGTCCGCAGCGTGCGCCGGATGTCCGGGAGCGCCAGCACCGGCACGGCACCCTGGCAGAGTACCTGGTAGGCACAGGCCCCGGCCCTGTCGCCGAACAGTCCCTCGTGTCCGCGCAGGCCCATCACGATCAGGCCGGCCCCATGCTCGGCGGCGACTGTCGCGATCTGGTCCGGCGGGTGCCCCACCCGCACGATGGCGGTGGCCTTGACGCCGCGCGCCTCGCCTCGCAGCGCCTCCAGCGCCGCCTCGGCCTCTCCGCATGCGCGCCGCAGGTGCTCGTCACCGGTGGCAGAGAGCCAGACCGGCAGTGCGGGCACCTCGACGACGTGCAGCAGGAGAAGGCGCGCCCGGAACGTGCGGGCCACCTCCGCAGCGCGCAGCACTTCATCGGCTGCCCGCGGCCCGAACTCGATCGCCGCCACGATCGTGCGGCCGGGCCACGCGGCGCCGGGTGCCCGGGATGGGGCACCGGACTCGTGTGCCGGCGGGACGGCCAGCACCGGGACCGGGGAGTGGCGGAGCAGGGCGGCCGTCGTGGAGCCGAGCAGCAGGCGCCTGGCCCCGTTCAGGCCCTTGGTGCCGACCACGAGCAGGTCGTGCCCTCCCGCCTGCACCTGCCGGATCGCCTCGCGCGCCGGCTTGCCGAGGGCCGTATGGAAACCAACCTTCAGGCCCCGGGCGCGGGGACCGAGGCTCGTGGCCACGTAGCGCTTCAGTTCCGTGCCGCTCGCCGCCCCGAGCGCCGCGCGGTCGTAGGCGGCGGCCGCCGCAGCCACCAGCAGCGGGTCGTTGACGAAGAGCGGGTGCAGGCTGGCACCGGTCCGCCTGGCGATCGCCGCACCGTAGCGCAGGGCGAGCGCGGCGTGCTCCGAGAAGTCCACCGGGCAGAGCACGGACGTGAACAGCTTCGAGGTCTTGCCGGTTGTCCGCATGGGGCTGCCTCCATCAAGTAGGGGACCACGATCGGTGCCACGCGCGTGGTGCCGGGATTCTGGGGAGCGATGCCCACCCACCGGACGACCTGCCGGGATCCCGGCGCCCCGTCCCTGCGGGCCACCGGTAATGACGGCGAATGGCGGGGATCGGCGTTTGCAGCTTACCCGATATCCAGGCGACCCATGGTGCTCGACACGCGTCTCGTGGCCTTTCCGTTTTCCAGCGAAACACTCTGGAACACCGGACTGGCTGCGACCGGAAGCGCCGGCGGCCGGTCCCTGTCGGTCGGGTTCGAGGGGGACTGGGCGCCGGAACACCTGCTGCTGCTCGCCACCGAGAGCTGCTTCATGAGCACGTTCCTCTCGCTGGCGTATGCGGCGGGGCTCGAGGTGCTGGGGTTCGTGTCGAATGCGCGCCTGGAGCACGGGGCGCAGGCCTCGGCGCTCCCTTCCATCTCGCTGGCGCCGTGCATCGTCGTCGGCTCGCAGATGGACGCGACCATCGCGCGCGAACTGGCCGGGGCGGCGCTCAGGGAGTCGGTGGTGGCGCGGCTGCTGGGTGCGCGGCTGCGCCTGGTGCCCGACGTGCGGCTCGTGTCGACACGTGCGGAGTGAGTCATGAGGTGGAAGTTCGCGGTCTCCACCGGATGCTGCATCAACATGCCCGTGCTCACCACGCTGCAGGGCCTGCACGATGCCGGCGTGCGTGCGGTGGAACTGGCGACGCGGCCACGCCACTTCGATCCGTGGCGGCACGAACAGGTGGTGGAGCTGTCGCACCGGCTGCGGGAGTTCCGGATTGCCCCCGTGGCCATCCATGCGCCGTTCGGTGGCCTGCTCGACCTGACCGACCCGAACCCGCATCATCGGCACGCGGCGATCGGCGCCATCCTCTCCGCGGCGGCCGTGCTGCGCGAACTGGGCGGCACCCGCGTTGTCCTGCACGTGAGCGACGCGCCACGTGCGGTCGAGGACGTGGACGAGCGGCTCGCGCACGCCACGGCCTCGCTCCGGGTCCTCGGCCGCGCCTGCGCGCACATGGACGCACTGCTCGTGGTGGAGACGCCGCTGCCGCACGTCGTGGGCGGGCATCCCGACGAGTTCGCCAGCGTGCTGAAGCCGCTCGACCGGACGGTGGGGGTCTGCTTCGATACGTCGCACGCCACGCTCGGGCACCACTGGGACGACTTCATGCGCGTGGCCGGGCACCGGCTGGTGCACGTGCACGCGAACGACCACCGCGGCGAGGTGGATGACCACCTCTGTCCTGGCGACGGGATCATCGAGTGGCCGCACATCCGGGACTCGCTGGTGGCCGTCGGATTCGACGGGTGGATCGTGCTCGAACTCTCGTGCCCCGGCGGGCCGCTGGGCGACTTCATGACCGGTGCCCTGCGCCGGTCGCGCGCGGCGCTCGACACCGGGGCACATGACTAGGTACGCAAGGGAGGCGTTATGCGGATCTTCGAGGCCATGAGTGAACAGGTACGGACGGTGCCGCCAGACATGGCCGCGGCAGAAGCGTGGCACCTGATGCACGCCAACGGCGTGCATCACCTCGTGGTGACCGAGCGGAAGAAGGTGGTGGGGGTGCTCTCCGATCGCGACATCTCGCCACGCCGCCGTCCCCCGGCGGCGTCGCTCGGGATGACCGTGCAGGACGTCATGTCCTCGCCGGTGGCGACGGTCGAACGCGACGACACCATCCGGAAGGCCGCCAACCTCATGGAAGGCCGGTCGATCGGCTGCCTGCCGGTCCTCGATCGCGGGGCACTGGTCGGCATCGTCACCACGTCCGACCTGCTGCGGCTGGTCGGACGGGGCGGGGATCGTCCATCGCGGACAGAGCGTGCCACGCTGTCCCATCGTGTGGCGCACAAGAAGGGGCATGTGCCGACCGGCCGCTGGTGAGACTCATGACAACGAGAAGCTCGGTCGAATCGTTCCTCGCGGAACCGGCGCTGGCGCTGGTGGGCGTGTCGAGGTCGGGTGAGAAGTTCGGCAACGTCATCCTGCGCGATCTGCGGGCGCAGGGGAGGCGGGTCTATCCGATCCACCCGGTGGCCGACGTCGTGGACGGCGTGCCCTGCGTCCGGCACTTCGCCGACCTGCCGGAGCCGGTCGGAGGCGTGATCGTGAGCGTCCACCCGGCCGAGGCGGTGCAGGTGATCCGCGATGCCGCGGCCGCAGGCATCAGGAAGGTGTGGCTGCAGCAGGGGGCAGAGTCGCCCTGCGTGGCCAACCTCTGCATCGAACTCGGCGTGGACGCCGTGATCGGCGAGTGCATCCTGATGTTTGCGAATCCAACGGGCATCCACCGGGTGCACCGTGCACTCGAGGGCATGCTGGGGCGCCTGCCCAGGTGAAACGGCCCGGCGCACGCCTGAGGTCAGTCGGGTTGCATGGCCGGTCGGGGCAGAATGTCCCGAATCTGTCCCCCTGATCTCGTGCCGTCCTGGCGCCGGATGCTCCGTCGCTCGCTGGTGCCCTGCCTTGCCGCGGCCGTGTCCGCGGTGTCCTGCAGTTCCACGGACGTAGCGGTGAGCGCGCCGTCGGCGGCGAAGTGCCAGGTCAGCGTCGGTGCCGCACCGGGCACGCTCCCCGCAGCCGGTGGAACCGGCACCGTTCCGGTGTCGACCACGCGCGACTGCACGTGGCAGGTGTCGAGCGACGCGGCCTGGCTGTCGCTCACCGGTTCGACGAGCGGCCAGGGCAGTGGCGACGTCACGTTCCGCGTGGCGGCCAACGTCGACCCGACGCAGCGCCGCGGGACGATCGTGGTGAACGATACACCGGTGACGGTCGCCCAGGACGGGCTGCCCTGCCGTTTCACCGTCTCGCCAGACGACGTGTTGATGCCGGCCGGGGGCGGTGGCGTGACCCTTCGTGTGGACACGCCGTCGGCCGCGTGCACCTGGACAGTCGCGTCGCGCAGCTCGTGGGTACGTGTGGTCGGGGCCGCGAATCGGAGCGGGTCGGCGTCCGCGGACATCCGCGTGGATGCCAACGCCGGTGCGGCGCGTCGGGGGGCAGTGACCATCGCCGGCCTGTCGGTGCCGATCGAGCAGGACGCCGCCGTCGTCGCGCCACCCGCACCGCCGACCCCGCCACCGGGGCAACCCCAGCCTGGTGACCCGTCACCTCCACAACCACCTCCGCAGCCTCCCGCACCGGAGCCGGCCACCTGCACGTTCACCGTGGCGCCGCTGTCGGCCACCGTCAGCCCGGGCGGATCCACGTTCGATGTCATGGTGACCACGCAGCCCGGGTGTGGGTGGTCGGTATCCTCCGATGCCGGATGGCTCACCTTCAGCGGTGGCAGCACGCGCTCGGGGTCTGCCGTGGTGACGGCGAGCGCATCGGCCAATACGACCGCCGTGCCGCGAACGGCCAGGCTGACGGCAGCCGGCGACACGGTCACAGTCAGCCAGGCGGCTGCCGCCCCAGCGCCCGCGTGCACCTACCGCATTGCCCCGTCCTCGGCCACGATCGGGCCGTCGGCGACGACGCTGCAGGTGACAGTCACCACCCAGGCGTCCTGCAGTTGGACGACGACGCAGGTGGACCGCTGGATTGATGCCGGCTCGCGGTCCTCAGGTACGGGGAGTGGGACGGCCGACGTCGAGGTGCAGCGCTACAAGGGCAACGGACAGCGGACAGGGACGATCGTTGTTGCCGGAGAGACCTTCACGGTGACGCAGCGAAAGCACTAGACGCTCGTCCGGCCGGTACGCGCATTGCCCTTCATCTGGCCATTCGGGGTTGATCTGCCGGAAGTCCGGCAGCACCGAAGGAGGCCTCATGCTTCGCTCATTCATACTCGCGGTGGCCGCGGTCCTGGTGGTCGCCAATCTCGCCAGTGCGCAGGACAAGGTGGCGCGCGGCCAGGCCGTCTACGCAGAACAGAAGTGCGGGCTCTGTCACTCCGTCGCGGGCAAGGGCAACGCCAAGGGGCCGATCGACGATGCCGGCTCCAAGTACACCGCCGCGGAACTCAAGGCGTGGATCGTCGACGCCAAGGGCATGACCGTCAAGACGAAGTCGCCGCGGAAACCCGAGATGAAGAACTACACGCTGCCCGAGGCCGACGTCGACGCACTCGTCGCCTACATGCAGACGCTGAAGAAGTAACCCGACACGCAACCGGAGGCGCGGGTCGGGTTGCCATGTCCCGCCCCTCCGGCCGCGACCGGCCTCGCGCCTCGTTCCACCCGCCCGTCCTGCCTATCCCGCCCGCCTGAACCCCGGTGTGTGAGCTCAGAATTCAGTGTTACTGCCTTCCGACTGCTGAGTTCGGCACGGATTTCCGTCAATCGCGGGATACTCCCCGCAGCATGACGGATTTTCGGCGCTGCTGGGACTCCGGCTGACACCTCCTACAGACAATTCCTTGGAATTACTGGTAGTTTTGCCAAGCGGAGCTGTGGCAGTGCCCTTGCTCCAGCGGTTCACACGGAGGGATACGACCATGAAACGCGCAACGGTGATTGGAGCGCTGCTCCTGATTGGGATGGCCGGCACGGCTTCGGCCCAGGACAAGGCCAAGGGCGAGGCGGTGTACGCCGCCCAGAAGTGCTCCCTGTGCCACTCAGTGGCTGGCAAGGGCAACCCGAAGGGGGCGCTGGACGACGTCGGCAACAAGCTGAAGGCGGATGAGCTTCGAGCCTGGATTGTCGACGCCAAGGGCATGACGGCGAAGACCAAGGCCACCCGCAAGCCCGACATGAAGTCCTACGCGCTCCCGAAGGAAGACGTAGACAACCTCGTCGCCTACCTTCAGAGCCTGAAGAAGTAGCGGCACGTTCGAAGACGGGCGCCTCTCCGGGCGCCCGGCATGCCGTCCCGGGGCCGGCAGGCCCCGGGCCTGCGTGAGGAGTTGGCCATCATGGCACGACGGCTCGGTCTCTCACTCGCGACCACCCTGTTCGTCCTGGGGTTTGCCGCTGCGGCGCACGCACAGGCCCCCGGCGCCGTGAAGCCCCCCGGCAACGACGACTGCATGGCGTGTCACGGAGATGTCGAGGCCAAGCGCGAGAACGGCACCTCCATCGGCCTGGATCCGGCGGTCTTCGCCGCCTCGAAGCACGGACCGCTCGCCTGTGTCGACTGCCACCAGGATCTCTCGGCCCTCCAGGAGTTCCCCCATCCCGAGAAGCTCGCGCGTGTGGCCTGCGCGACCTGTCATGACGAGGAAGGGTCGAAGTATCACGACAGCATCCACTCCTGGGCGAAGGAGAAGGCCGGCCTCTCGACGGTGGCACCTGCGTGCGCGGACTGCCACGGCAAGCACGACATCCGCGGGACCGACGATGCGACCGGCCGCGTGTTCCGGGCGAACGTGCCGGCCACCTGCGGCTCCTGTCACCAGGGCGTGGTCGCGAGCTACGACAAGGGCATCCACGCGCAATCGCTGAAGAGTGGGAATGCGGCGGCGCCGGTCTGCACCGACTGCCACTCGGCCCACACTATCCAGCGGGCGGACAACGACCGCTTCCGGCTGAACGTGGCCAACGAATGCGGCACCTGCCACGGGGACGTGGTGGATTCGTTCCGCCGGACCTTCCACGGCAAGGTGACCGAACTCGGGTTCTCGCAGGTGGCGGCGTGCGCCGACTGCCACGGTGCGCACGACATCCTGCCGGCGTCGGATCCCGCGTCGAAGATCGCACCGGCCAACCTGGTGCAGACCTGCGCGACGTGCCACGCCGGTGCCAATGCCAGCTTCGTGAAGTACGACCCGCACCCGAACCCCAGGGATTACGCCCGGAGTCCGGTCATGTGGTGGGTCAACAGGTTCTACACGGTTCTCATCGCCGGATGCTTCGGCTTCTTCGGGCTCCACAGCCTGCTGTGGTTCCGCCGGACCTGGCGCAATGGCGGGGGCAGATCATGAACGCCTCAACGGCGACTCCGGTCGCCCACACCACGTCAGGCACGGCGCCCGGACACACGGTGCACGTCCGGCGGTTCGATGCGCGCACGCGGACCCTGCACATCGTCGTCATGACGACCTTCCTGGTCCTGTCGGCCACCGGCCTCCCGTTGCTCTTCAGTGATGCGCCGTGGGCGCGGCTGCTGGCGTCGTTCTTCGGCGGGTTCCAGGGGGCCGGGTTCGTGCACCGGGTGGCGGGCGCGACGCTGCTGGGGGCGGTCGTCTACCACGTGGTGGACGTCTTCTATCGGGCTTTCGTGAAGGGCGAGCGCGGGATCTTCTGGGGGCCGACGTCGATGGTGCCCCAGCCGCGCGACTTCCAGCAGTTCGGCCAGCAGATGCTCTGGTTCTTCGGGAAGGCCGACTATCCGAAGTACGAGCAGTTCACGTACTGGGAGAAGTTCGACTACTGGGCGGTCCTCTGGGGCACGGCGCTGATGGGGGCGGCTGGCCTCATCCTCTGGTTCCCGGAGGCGGCGTCGCACATCCTGCCGGGCTGGATGTTCAACGTGGCGCTGTTCGTCCACGGTGCCGAGGCGGCCCTGGCGATCGGCTTCATCTTCGTCGTGCACTTCTTCAACGGTCACCTGCGGCCGGGCAAGTTCCCGATGGACACGGTGATCTTCACCGGCGTGGTGCCGGAGGCGGAACTGAGGCACGAGCGGGCCGGGCAATACGCACGGCTGGTGGCCGAGGGCAGCCTCGAGGCGCTCGCCGCCGACGCACCCGACGAAGCGGCGCTGCGTCGGGGCAGGATTATCGGGACGATTGGGCTGACGGTGGGTCTGGCGATGGTGGCGATCATCGCGTTTGCGGTCCTGCGATAGGCTAGGGCGGCCCGCTGCCCTGGCGCAGCGGCACGATTTTGCGGCCGGCGGGTCGCGCGCGAGGGTGACGGGACATGAGCGAGGTGCGTCTGATCAGAAGTCCGATCTCGGTGGTGGGGATGTGGCTGACCACGGTCAGCGCCGTCACCTTCCTGGTGGTGTTCCTGGCCGACCTGTTCGGGCTGCACACCAACCCGTACATCGGGATCGTGTTCTTCCTGGTGCTTCCGAGCCTGTTCCTGCTCGGACTGGTGATGATCCCGCTCGGTGCCTACGTCGAGCGTCGCCGCCGGGAGGCGGGGAAACCCCCGAGCGAAATCCACTGGCCGCGGTTCGACCTCAACGTCCCGTCCCAGCGCCGCATGGCGGTGGCGATCTTCGCGCTCACCATGGCGAACGTGGTGATCATCTCGCTGGCGACCTACCGCGGGATCGAGTACATGGACTCGGTCCAGTTCTGCGGCCAGGTGTGCCACGAGGTGATGCAGCCCGAGTTCACCGCCTACCAGGACGGCCCGCACTCGCGCGTCACGTGCGTCCAGTGCCACATCGGACCCGGTGCCTCGTGGTTCGCGCGGTCGAAGGTCTCCGGCATGCGGCAGGTGCTCGCCGTGGCGCGCAACAGCTACTCGCGGCCGATTGCGTCGCCGGTGCAGAACCTGCGCCCGGCCCGTGACGTGTGCGAGCAGTGCCATTGGCCGGAGAAGTTCCACGGCGACCTGGTGCGCCGCGTCGCTGAATATTCGGACGACGAGAAGAACAGCGAGTCGGTCACCACGCTGCAGATGAAGGTCGGCGGCGGCAGTGCACGCACGGGCGGCGCCACGGGCATCCACTGGCACACGAACCCGGCCACCAACATCGAGTACGTCACGACCGACGAGAAGCGCCAGGTCATTCCGTACGTCAAGTTGACGAACCCCGACGGCACCGTGCGCGAGTACTTCGCCGAAGGGGTCACGCCGGACCAGCTGGCTCAGGGAGAGCGGCGCCGGATGGACTGCATCGACTGCCACAACCGTCCGAGCCACCCGATGGCGCCCGCCGCCGAACGGGCGGTCGACGCGGCGCTCTTCAGCGGCGAGATTCCGAAGACGCTGCCGTTCATCCGGCGCGAAACCGTGAAGCTCGTGAAGGCCTCCTACGCCACGCAGGACGCGGCGGCCGAGAGCATCGCAGCCGGCCTCCGCGAGTTCTACCGCACGCAGCAGCCCAACGTATACAACGCCCAGCGCCAGGACGTGGAGCGTGCCGTGGCAGCGGCCGAACGGCTCTATCGCCGTAACGTGTTCCCCCAGATGAACGTGCAGTTCGGCACCTACTTGAACAACATCGGGCACATGGACTCGCCCGGCTGCTTCCGGTGCCACGACGACAGCCACAAGACGAAGGACGGCAAGGCGATCGGACAGGAGTGCGACACCTGTCATGAGATCCAGTAGACGCCGGAACTCGGAGGCGTTCTGAGTTCTCGGTTCGGATCGGAACGATTGATGCAGCTCTACTGATTGAACGTCGTGAATGTGCCGGGTTCCTGACAGGAGCCGGCATCGGGTTCCCCGGCCAGGGGCACCGGCGCTCTCACGGCGATCGCGATGCGGTGGCGGATCTCGCAGCTCCAGAGCCGCATCGGGCCAGACTGGCGGGTCGTGACGACC
>JBFWPN010000007.1:0-316085 GCA_050249955.1 Vicinamibacterales bacterium | reverse complement strand
AGGGGGGACGGGTCGTCGACCCGGCCAATGGGCGCGACGGCATCTACGACATCCTCGTCGACGGGGACCGCATTGCGGCGGTCGGTCCCAACCTGCCCGCGGGTGACGGCACCATCGTCGTCTCGATCCCGTCGAACCTTGTGATCACTCCTGGCCTCATCGACATGCACGTGCACCTGCGGGAGCCTGGCCAGGAACACAAGGAGACGGTGGCCACCGGCACGCTGTCGGCCGTCACCGGCGGCTTCACTGCCGTGGCCTGCATGCCGAACACGTCGCCGGTGAACGACAACGCCGGCGTCACGCACTTCATCCTGAAGAAGGCGGCGGATGCCAACCTCGCGCGGGTCTATCCCATCGGCGCGGTGTCGGTGGGGCAGAAGGGCGAGCAGATGGCCGAGCTGGGCGAGCTGAAGGAGGCCGGCTGCGTGGCGGTCACCGACGACGGCCACCCGATCCGGACCGCCCTGCTGGCCCGCCGCGCCCTCGAGTACACGCGCATGTTCGACATGCTCGTGATCGAGCACTGCGAAGACCCGTCGCTGAAGGGCGACGGTGTGGCACACGAGGGGCTCGTGGCCTCACGCCTGGGCCTGCGCGGCATTCCTGGTGAAGCCGAGTCGATCATGGCGCAGCGCGATATCGCCCTCGCCGAGCTGACCGGCGGCCGCATCCATATCGCCCACATGAGCGCGCGCCAGACGCTCGACGCCGTCCGCTACGGTAAGGCGCGCGGTGCGAACGTCACCTGCGAGGTGGCACCGCACCATTTCATCCTGACGGACGAGTCCGTGGCCGCCCCGGTGCCGTACGACACCAACACCAAGATGAACCCGCCGCTGCGCGAGGCGGCCGACCGCGATGCCATGCTCCAGGGCATCATCGACGGCAGCGTCGACGTGATTGCCACCGACCATGCCCCGCATCACTACGACGAGAAGCAGGTCGAGTTCGACAGGGCGCCGTTCGGCATCACGGGGCTCGAGACCTGCGTCTCGCTCTGCTTCGACCGGCTGGTCCACCCTGGCCTGATCACGTTCGCCCGGCTGGTCGAGCTGCTCTCGGTGAACCCGGCGCGCATCCTCCGGGTGCCGGGCGGATCCATCCACGAGGGGGCTCCGGCCGACCTGACCATCCTCGCCCCGGATCTGCTCGTCAAGGTGGACAAGGCGTCGATGAAATCGAAGTCGAAGAACACGCCGTTCGACGGGTGGGAACTGCGCGGCGGGGTCGCCGCCACCATCGTCGGCGGCAGGGCGGTCTACAGCAACCCGGTGGTGCACCTCACCATCTGATACCAGCGACCGTGACCGGGCCTCGCGGCCCTGCAGCAGACAGAAGGCGTGATGGACAAGAAGGCAGCGACTCGAGAGAAGGCCCTCCGCGACCTGCGGGGCGCCGAAGTGCTGATGGAGAACGGGCACTTCGACTTCGGCAACGGCTATCACGGCCCGGTCTACGTGAACCCGCACGGGCTCTTCCGGCAGCCCTCCACGATCTGGCGATTCGCGCAGGATCTGCTGGACCTGCTGCCCGGCGAACTCCTCCAGTCGATCGAGGTGGTGGCCGGCCCGGCAACCGGCGGCGCCCTCCTGGCGCACACCATCGCCGGGCTGCTCGACAGCCGGCGCAGCCTGACCCACGCGCCCTGCCTGTTCGCCCCGTTTCACGCCGACCAGTCCGGTCCGTCGCTTCGCGAGTTCTACCGGAGGGAAGTGCGCGGCAAGCGGGTGCTGCTCGCCGACGACGTGAGGAACACGGGGTCGACGTTCGCCCGCTGCGCGGCACTCGTGCGCGAGGCTGGTGGCGCGGTGGTCGCCACCGTCGAGATCTGCGACCGGATGGAGGCGATCGTCGACATCGGCGTCCCGAACATCGCCCTGGTCGAGTTCAAGGCGCCGGAGAACTACACCGCCGAGGCCTGCCCGCTCTGCAAGGCCGGCACCCCCATCACGCGCTTCTGAGCGGGCACGCTCACCGTGCGGGACGCAGCCGCAGCCGGCCCAGCGCGCCGGTCTCGATGTCGAGCCGATCGGTCCGCGCCTTCCGGTAGCGGACCTCGCTCCAGTCCTTCAGGAAGTCATCGTAGTGCGGCGAGAGGAAGTGGCCGGAGGCGCCCACGGGCTCGATGATGCGGCTGTCGCCGGCGGGCGACAGGTCGAAGATGCCGCGATAGCTGGGAATCGATCGCTGGTCGAAGGGGGCGGCCGTCGCCACCGGTCCCACGTTGACGGTGCTCCAGTCGCCGCCGTGTGGGACCGCACGGCTGAGCAGCGGCCTGAGCCCGCCCACCGAGTCGAGCCCCTGGTGCGGGAAGATGGCCGAGTGCACGCTGTCCCACCGCCACCGCTCCGGCTCGGGACCCATCCGCTCGGACAATTGCTCCACCGCCGCATGCAGCGCCGTCGTCACCGCGTCGTCGCACGTTTCGCGCACCGATGTGGTGACGTTGTCGCACCACGCCGGGTTGGCGTCGAGGTTGGCCTCGAGGAAGCGGGTGATGCCCGAGAAACGCCCCTCGTAGGTGCGCGTGAGCGGGCCGAGCTCGTCACCGACGATGGACGGCGCCAGGCGCAGGAACCAGGCCTCGAAGATGGCTGCCGCCGGCGAGTCGCCGCGGGCGTCGTCGTTCCAGCTGCGAAGCATCTGCACGGCCGTGCGGTCGAGCGCGGTCGCCGGCTGCACGTGCGCCAGGAGCCGCGGGAGGAGATCCCTCGCATGCAGCGACACCGTGTCGCCCTGGATGCGGCCGAAGTCGTCCGGTGTGAGCTTGCGCGTGGCCGTCGTCTCGTGGAGGAGGTCGGTGATGCGCTGCGCGCGATAGGGTGTCGGGTACTCGAGTGAGAGCAGCGGCGCGTCCGCCGCGCCGGAGGGGCGGTGGTTGGCCGTGACGATCATGTGCGACGGCGGATCGAACGCGTGCGGCAGCTGCTCGAAGGGAACGTAGCCGGTCCACTCCGACAGGCCCGTCCAGCCCTCCACCGGCTGGAGTCCGTTGCCCGACGCACGCACCGGGATGTGCCCGGGCGCGTAGTAGCCGATGTGGCCGTCGGTCGTGGCGAAGACGAAGTTCTGCGCAGGTGTGGCGTAGTCCCGGAGTGCCGTGGTCACCTCGTCCCAGGTGCGCGCCTCGTTCATGCGCATGTACGCGGTGATGGTCAGGTCTTCATCGTCGAGCGCCGTCCAGCGGAAGGCGAGCGGTTCCAGCGGCGGCACCTCCGGCGGGTTCGGTGAGGCCGCGTTGTTCGCGTTGAGGGCATCGGAGATGAGCGGGCCGTGGCGGGTGATGCGCACGTCGACCACGACCGGGTCGCGCCCCCTTACGACGATCGTCTCGGGCACGACCGTGATCGGTTCCTGTCGACCCATGTACTCCGCGAACCGCCCCGACGGATCGAGCCGCTCCAGATAGAGGTCCTGCACGTCCGCCCCGACGTTCGTTGCGCCCCAGGCCATGTGCCGGTTGCGCCCGAGCGCCACGGCCGGCGTGCCGGGGAGCGTGGCGCCGATGATGTCGAAGTCTCCGGCCGAGACATGCGCGAGGTACCAGATGGACGGCATCTGGGCGGTCAGGTGCGGATCGTTGGCCAGCATCGGCGCGCCGGTGGCCGTGAGCGTGCCGTCGACCACCCAGTTGTTCGAGCCGATCGACTCGTGCTGCGCACCGGCGAGGAGCAGGCGGGCGACCATCGGGTTGCCGCTGCTGACCATGCGCTCGAACAGCGGCCAGGCCGAGGAGGAGGTTCCCGGCAGCGGAGGCACCGGCGCCGGTGCAGGCTGGGGGCTGGCGGCCGGCTGGTCACCGAGAATGCTGAGGCCGTCGGCCGGGTAGGGCGGGATCAGCTGCTCGACACGCTCGGGTCCCACCTTCGCGAGGAGGTCGCGGCGGAACAGTTCGGACGAGTAGTTGCCGCTGAGATCCCAGGCCATCATCTTGACCCACACCAGCACGTCGAGCCCGGAGAAGGGTTCGGGCTCGAACCGCAGCAGCGTGAACTCCGGCGGCAGGTGGCGTCCGTGGTGCGCCGACAGGAACGCGTTGATGCCGGCGACGTACGCATCGACGTCGGCGCGCGTCTCGGCTGGCAGCCGGTCCCACGCGCTGCGGGCCGCCCGGCCGAATCCCACCGTCCGCAGGAATCGGTCCTGCGGAATGGTCGCGGCGCCGAAGATCTCCGAGAGCCGTCCGTGTCCGACCCTCCTCTGGAATTCCATCTGCCAGAGCCGATCCTGCGCGTGTACGTACCCGAGCCCGAAGAGGCCGTCGCGTTTCGTGGTCGCGAACACGTGCGGAATGGCATCGGCGTCGCGCACAATGTCGACGTCGCCCGACAGGCCCCGCACGGTGGCATCCTCGTCGAAGTCCGGGAGGGACTGCCTCAGGTACAGGTACCCGCCGCCGGCCACGGTCACGAGCAGCAGCAGGGCGATCAGGAGGAGCCGGCCGGCGATGCGACGCATGCGAAAATCATAGCGGCGGGCGCGCCGTTTTGGCGCGTGGGTCGGCGGTTTTCACGGCGGGGGCTCCGGGTGGCAGGACGACGACAGGTGAATGGGACGCTGAAGCCGACGCTGGACCGCCTGTACGACAGCTTCAACATGGCGGACTCCGCCGTGGACCCGATCCAGATCGTCCGACGATACAGTACGGCGGCCGATCAGGAGATCGTGGCGTTCTGTGCGGCCGGCCTCGCGTTCGGCCGCGTGTCGAGCGTCATGCACTCGATCGAGCGTGTGGCCCTGGCCATGGGACCCTCGCCAGCCGCCTTCGTCCGACAGTTCGAACCGGCCCTGCACGGCGCACCGCTCCGCGACTTCGTGCACCGCTGGATCCGCGGCCGGGACATCATTGCCCTGCTGTGGGTGCTGCGGCAGATGCTGGAGCGCTCCGGCACGATCGAGGGATTCTTCCTCGAGGGGGATCCCGGGGGAGAGGACGTGCGGGAGGCGCTGGAGAGCTTCTCGTCGCGGGCCATGGCACTGAACCTGCGGGCCGCCTACGGTCGGGTCCCGGTCCGGCCTGGCGTGGGCTACTTCTTCCCGCGGCCGTCCGGGGGCAGCGGCTGCAAGCGCCTGAACCTGTTCATGCGCTGGATGGTTCGCAGGGACGCGCTGGACCTCGGCACCTGGAGCCGTGTGTCGCCATCCCGCCTCATCGTGCCGCTCGACACGCACATCATCCGCGTGGGCCGCTGCCTGAAGCTCACCCGTTACACCAGTCCGGGCTGGCCCATGGCGCTCGACATCACGCGCGCGCTGCGTGTCCTCGACGCTGCGGACCCGGTGAAGTACGACTTCTCCGTCTGCCACCTGGGCATGATGAACGCCTGCGGCTTCGAGACGCCGCGTGGTGATGCACAGTGTCCGCTGAAGGGCGCCTGTGCGCCACGCCGCCCCGGTCGGAAAGCCACAGGCTGAGCCGGTTTCGACGATGTTGAGCTATCGTGAGCCTGGGAGGCACGTGATGACCGCAGACGCCGCAGCTATCCCGGGCACGCGAATTCCCGTCCTCCTTGCCGAGGATCACGAGACGGTACGTGAAGGCCTCACGCTGCTGCTCGACAGTCAGCCCGACATGCGGGTCGTTGGCACCGCCTCCACCGGGCGCGCACTCTTCGACCACGTCTGCGCGCTCAACCCGAAGGTCGTGATCATGGACATCTCCATGCCCGACGTGAACGGGCTGGTTGCCACGCGAGAGCTGAAGCGGGCGAGTCCGGAAACCGCCATCGTCGTGCTCACGCGGCATGACGATGACGCGTACGTGAAGGAGCTGCTCGGGGCCGGCGCGTCGGCCTATGTACTGAAGCGCAGTCCGTCTGCGGAGCTGCTCGCCGCGGTGCGGGCGGCCGCACTCGGAAAGGGCTACCTCGACGGATGGCTGGGTGCGCGGATGGCGGCCAGCCTCAGGCGCACCACGATGGACGGCCTGCCGGCGAGCCCGCAGGTGAGCGAACGCGAGAACCAGGTGCTGCGCCTCGTCGCCCAGGGTCACAGCAACAAGGAGATCGCTGCCGAGCTCGGCATCAGCGTGAAGACCGTCGAGGTGCACAAGGGGAACGCGATGAAGAAGCTCGGGTTCCGCGGTCGGATCGAGGTGGTGCAGTACGCGCTGCTGAAGGGCTGGCTCCGCGACGACTAGGTGTGTTTTCCAGCCGCACTACGGGTGTTGTCCAATACCCGGTGCGGGTTCACTCTGGCATGCTGCGAGGTCAGTCATGCCGCCTCCCTCATGCCCAGATCCCACCGCCTCTTGTCCGTCACCCCGCGTGCTCGTCGTCGAGGAAGACTCCAGCACGCGTGAGCGGTACCGGACGGCGCTCGCGGACAGCGGGTGCATGGTGTTCGAAGCCGCCGACGGGCGTGACGCGCTGGTGCAGGTCTACAGCACGCGACCTGACGTGGTGATGCTCGATGCGCGACTCCCGTACATCGATGGACTGGAACTCGTGGCGCTGCTCCGATCGGAGTCGACGACGGCCGGGCTGAGGGTCGTCGCGATCGCGTCGGACAGTGCCACCGAGTCGGCGGAGCGCTTCCACGAGTTCGGGGCCGATGCGGTGCTGGCGAAGCCGGTGGCGCTGGAGGCGCTCGTGTCGTCCGTGCTGGGCGCCGAACGTCCGGCCGGGCAGCCGCGGCACACCGAGACCGCCGGCCGGTCGACGGCCAGGGTCCGCGCGCACGAGCGGTACGCGTCGACCGAGCCGCCGCTGTCGCCGCCCCACGTGCGCTGTCCCACGTGCGATGCTGTCCTCCAGTACGAGCACAGCCAGGTGGGCGGCGTCAGCGACCGGCACCCCGAGCAGTGGGACTACTACAGTTGCGCGGTCCACGGAACGTTCCAGTACCGGCACCGGACGCGCAGGCTCCGGCCCGTGCCGTGAGCGCCGTGCTCGTGCCCGCCCGCTAGCGCTGGAGATCGGCGAGGTGCGGCCGGCTCGCGAGCCGCGCGTACACCGCCGCAGTCTCGGCCACCATCCGCTCGACCGTGAAACGGGACCGCACCCGTTCGTACCCGGCGTCGGCCATGCGCGTGCGGAGCGCGTCATCCCGGATGAGCGAGAGGATGGCGTCGGCCAGTGCCTCGGGGTCACGCGGCGGCACGATGAAGCCGGTCTGTCCGTGAGCCACCACCTCGGGGATCCCGCCGGCGCTCGTGCCCACGACCGCCTTCCGGCACGCCATCGCGTCGAGGCTCGACGTGCCCAGCCCTTCGGTCACGGAGCTCATGACGAACAGGTCGAACCCCTTGATGCACCCGATGACGTCCGTGCGGAATCCCGGCAGCAGCACGTGCTTCTCGAGGTGATGCTCCCGGACGAGGTGCTCGAGGTGCTCGCGCAGTTCGCCTTCGCCCAGGATCACGAACCGGGCGTCCGGCTCCTTGCGCACGACGAGGTGGGCCGCCTCGATCAGGAAGCGCTGGCCCTTGTGCGGCACCAGGGCCGCCACGTTCCCCACGAGCGGCGCATGGTGCGGCAGCCACAGGGCCTCGTGCACGTCGACCCGCGGCGTCGCATCGATGCGATCGACGTCGATGCCCTCGTGGACGGTGACCACCCGGTCTGGCGCGATGCCGTCGCCAATCAGCATCTGCCTGATGGCCTCGGAGGCCGCGATGAAGCAGTCCACCTGCCGGTACTTCCACTTCGAGAACGAGTTCCCCTTCAGGTGGAAGTCCACGCGGCGTGTGGCCACGAGCGCAGGGGCGCGGCGGCGCTCGCGCCAGCGTGCGGCGGCGTCGAGCGACAGTGCCATGCCAGCCATCGCAACGGCGTGCGGATCGTGCGCCTGCACGACATCGGGCCTGAGCCGCCGAATCACCCGTGCCAGCCGCCAGCCGGCGGCGAGGTCCACTTCGGATCTGGGCGCAATCGGTATGAGGTCGAGCCCTTCCGCCGCACGCCGGCGGAGCTCTCCGTCAGGGTGCGCGACCAGCGCGGCCCGGTGACCGATGGCTGTCAGTCCGTTGACGGTCAGCAGGACCTGGTTCTGTCCGCCGCGCCAGGTGCGTGCGGTGTCGATGTGCAGGGAGAACACGGGTGTCTACCCGCCGATCATACAGGCGGGGTGTCGTCGGCCGGGCGGGCCGGGGGCGCCGCCTGCAGTTCCCAGAGCTTGGCGAACTTCAGGAAGACGTAGTACGCGTTCATCACCGAGACGATCAGGCCGACGCGCCCGAGCGTGAATCCCCGCCTGGCGACGTAGTTGCGCAGGAAGGCCAGCGGCCCGTGGAAGGCCAGGTGCCAGGGCGACGCCCGTCGTCCGGCCTCGAGCATCTGCCGTGCGGCGAGGGTGGTGTAGCGGTCGATGGTCTCGAGGTGGTCCGCAATGTCGCGGTACGCGAAATGTTCGAGGTGTCCGGCCAGCCGTCCGCGGGTGCCATCGACGGCCACCGCCTCGTGGACGTACTGCCCCGTCCATCGCGCGCGACGCCGATCGTAGAGCCGCGTCTGGTGGTCGGGATACCAGTCGGTTCCACGGATCCAGCGACCGAGGTGCCAGGTGAGCCTGGGCACCTCGAATGCGGCGTGCTGCGGAGCCTCGAGGGCCCGGCGCACGTCACGAGCCAGCTCCGGCGACACCCGCTCGTCGGCGTCGAGTGACAGGATCCAGTCGTGGGCCGCCTGCGCGGCCGCGAAGTTCTTCTGCTCCACGTATCCCGGCCAGTCCCTCACGATTACCACGACCGGCACCCTGGCACCGCGCGCCACGTCCACCGTCCGGTCCGTGCTGTGCGAGTCGACGAGCACGACCTCGTCGGCCCAGGCGACCGAATCGATGGCGGCGGCGATGTCCGCCTCCTCGTTGCTGGTGATGATGGTGACCGAGAGTTTCGGCACGCCCGGAGTGTACAACGCCGGGGGAGTTGGCCCGAACAGGCCGCACGGGGCCGGGAGCGCGAGCCCGGGCCCCGTGCCTGGAGGGAGGTTAGCGAGCGCCGGTGGCTGCCGAGGTGATCGGCGCGCTGCCGGTGAGCGAGGTGTCCTGGATGGCTTCGAAGTCCACCACCGACTTGTTGTAGTCGGCAATCGCCCGGATCTCGTTCGTCCGAGCCTGCGCGAGGTCGCGCTGCGCCTGGAAGACGAAGAAGCTGATCTGGATGCCGGCGGCGAACTTCTTCTCCTCGGCGGCCAGGCGCTGCTCGGCCAGGTCGCGGGCTGCCCGGGCGCTGTCGACCCGCTTGGCATTGGTCAGCACCTGCCGCGCGGCGTCGCGCACCTGGGTGCCGATCTGCATCTCGAGGTTCCTGAGCTGCGCTTCGGCCTGCGAGTACTGCAGGCGTGCACGCGCCAGGTTGGTCTCCTGGGTGTTGCCGCCCAGCGGATACGACAGCGTGACGCCGAAGGTCCAGGTCGGGTACGCGTTGGTGAGCAGGTCGCCCAGCACCGAGCCGTACCCTCGCTCGGCGACGATGGAGCGCGGTCCGGACGTGCCGACCAGGCTGATCGGCGTGAGCTGCGAGCCACCGACGGCATTCGACTGATAGGAAAGGTTGGCGCTGATGTCGGGCAGCACCTGCGAGCGGAAGAACTTCAGGCTGATGTCGCTCTTCTCCAGGCTGTTCTTCGCGAGCTGCACGTCGGTCCGGTTGCCGACGGCGCGACGGATGGCCCCCTCGACGTCCACGCTGATCGGGGTGAAGGGCATGGCGGCACTCGGCTCGATCGACGTGGTCCAGAAGTCGGGCGACGACGGGTTGAGGATGAGCGCACGCAGGCGATCCTCAGCCTGCTTGATGGCCGCCTCGGCCACGATGACGGCTTCCTCGTTGCGTGCGACCTCGGACTGGGCCTCGACGATGTCGATGGGGGCCATGGTGCCGATCTGCACGCGCTTCTCGTTGTCCGCGAGCGCGCGCTTCGCGAGGTCGAGCGACGTCTGCTGGGCCTGCAGGTTCTCGCGGGCGTAAGCCAGGTCCCAGTAGGCGTTCTTCACGTTCCGGGTCGTCGTGGCAATCGTGGCACGGAGCGAGACATCGGCCGCCTCGCGATCCTTGCGTGAGGTCTGGAGCTGCTGCCGGTACGAGTCGATCGTGCGCCCGCGCAGAAGCGGCTGCGAGATGCTGAAGGCGACGTTCGAGCTGACGAGCGGGTTGAAGTTGGTGAAGAGGTTGGTGGAGGTGGCCCTCGCGCTGTTCCAGGCGAACGAGTAGCTGGCCCCGGTGGGCAGCACCTGGTTCACGCCGACCTGGGTGGAGAAGCGCGAGTCGGTGATCTTGGTCTGGCCGCCCGAGAGGAACGAACTGGCCGGCGTGTTCTGCGAGTTGTTCTGCAGCGACGTCGACACCGTGGGCACCCAGAAGCTGCGGGCCTGGGCGATCGCAACGTCGCTGATCTGCGGGTTGATCCGCTCGATCTGGATGCCGAGGTTCTGCTCGATGGCCAGCGTGACCGCCTCATCGACCGACAGGGTGCGCACGGTCGTCTGGGCGGCGGCAGGCGCGACGTGGGAGGCCAGCAGTGCTGCGGCCAGCGCCAGCGAGGCGCACGTCTTCGAATAACGCATGGACGGAGGCTCCAACAGGCGAGACATCTGAGGTTCTCGACTAGTAGACGTCGGGAGGGGCCGTTCGGTTCAGAAACCCGGATTGTATACTACCGAGTCGCATGCCTACACGAGACGAACTGCTCGACCTGTTCCGGAAATCAGGCGCCCTGCTCGAGGGGCACTTCCGCCTGAGTTCGGGGCTCCACAGCACCGGTTACCTGCAGTGCGCCCTCGTGCTGCAGCATCCCGCCTCGGCCGAACAGCTCGGGCGGGCCATCGCGGACCTGGCGCGCGAACTCCGGCCGACCGTCGTGCTGTCGCCGGCCCTGGGCGGCGTGGTCATCGGCCACGAGGTGGGACGCGCCCTGGGCGTGCGTGCGCTGTTCGCCGAGCGCCAGGACGGCGTGCTGATGCTCCGGAGGGGATTCGTCCTTGCCGAATCCGACCGCGTCCTCGTCGTCGAGGACGTGTGCACGACCGGCGGCTCGACCCGCGAGACGATGCAGGTGGCGACCGCGGCCGGCGGGCACGTGGTGGGTGCCGGTGCCATCGTCGACCGCAGCGGCGGACGGGCGACCTTCGACGTGCCCTTCCACGCCCTGCTCGACGTCGACCTGCCCACCTACCAGCCCGAGTCGTGCCCGCTGTGCGCGCAGGGGTTGCCGGTGGTGAAGCCAGGATCGCGACCCATGGTTGCCTGAGGTGACACACCTGAAGCTGACGCTGGCCTACGACGGCACGGGCCTGGTCGGATGGCAGCGTCAGGCCTCAGGGGTGTCCATCCAGGGCCTGCTCGAGGACGCGCTCGCGCACCTCGAGGGCGGGGCCGTGCGCGTGGCCGGCGCGGGGCGGACTGATGCCGGGGTGCATGCCCTGGCGCAGGTGGCCTCGGTGTCGCTGAGCCGTACCGTGTCGCCGCGGACCGTCGTTCGCGCCGTGAACATGCGGCTTCCGCATGCGGTGCGCGTGATTGCTGCCGACGAGGTCGACGCCGGGTTCCACGCGCGGTTCAGCGCGGTTGCCAAGACCTATCGCTATCGCATCTGGAACGGCAGCGTCGTGAGCCCGTTCGAGCGCCCCTTTGTGTGGCAGGTGGCGTGGCCTCCACTCGATGTCACGGCCATGCAACACGCCGCGTCCGTCCTGGTGGGCACGCACGACTTCGCAGCGTTCCAGGGCGCAGGCGCCGAGGTCGAGTCGACGGTGAGGACCCTGCACTCGTCGACGCTGCACGAGACAGTGCCGATGGCGGGTGAGCGCCTGATTGCGTACGAGGTGCGTGGCGACGGGTTCCTGAGGCACATGGTGCGTGCGATTGCCGGCTCGCTGGTCGAGGTCGGCCGCGGCCGGCGTGCACCCGAATGGATGGCCGAGGTGCTCGCCTCAGGTCGACGGGGCAACGCGGGGCGTACGGCTCCCGCCTCCGGCCTGTTTCTCGTCGGGGTGGAGTACACCTAGGCGTCTATAATGGACCAGCATGTCGCTTGAGCAACTCCTGGCCTGGATTCCGCCAGGATCCCCAGACGAGGCGCTCGCCCGGCAGGTGAACTTCGAGCAGTTGCCCGCGCACGTCGCCATCATCATGGACGGGAACGGACGCTGGGCGGCGCAGCGCCACCTGCCCCGCGTGGAAGGCCACCGCGCCGGCATCGACTCGGTCCGCGACGTTGTCGAGACCTCTGCCCGCCTGGGCATCGGCGTGCTCACCCTCTACGCGTTCTCGGTCGAGAACTGGAAGCGGCCGCGCACCGAGGTGAACATGCTGATGATGCTGCTGAAGCGGTACATCAGGCTGGAACTCGGCACCCTCCTCAAGTACAACATCCGGTTCAGGGTCATCGGCCGCACCTCCGAGCTCTCGCCCGACGTGCAGAAGGAGCTCGAGATCGGCATCCGCAAGACCGAGCAGAACACCGGCATGCTGTTCAACATCGCGTTGAACTACGGCGGTCGCGCGGAGATCGTCGACGCGGCGCGGCGGGCCATGGCTGCCGGCGTCGACCCCGAGACGCTGGACGAGGCGCGGTTCGGCGAGTTCCTGTACACGGCCGGCCAGCCCGATCCGGACCTGCTGATCCGCACCAGCGGCGAGATGCGCGTCAGCAACTTCCTGCTCTGGCAGATTGCCTACGCCGAGATCTGGGTCACCGACACGTTGTGGCCCGACTTCCGGCGCCGCGACCTGCTCGGCGCGATTCTCGACTACCAGAAGCGCGATCGCCGGTACGGCGGAATCAAGGGATCGCCGGTCGCCCTCGGCGCCAAGTGACCACCCGGATCATCAGTGGCGCGGTGATGATCGCGCTGACGGTCTCCGCCGTCTGGTACGCACCGCCCACCCTGTTCCTCGCGATCGGCCTCCTCCTGGTCGGCATGGCCTGCCACGAATACGGCGCCATCGTCCGGGCCGCGAACCTTCCTTTCCCGGCCGTGGTCGCCACCGTTGGCGCGGCCCTGGTGGCCGCCTCGTTCTCGGACGCCGGGCTGGCCGGCGTGGGACGAGTTCCGCTGGATCTCGTGCTGATGACGGCGTTCGTGGCGGCCAGTGCGATGTCGCTCGCGTCGTGGCGGGGCGGGGCGGACGCCGTGTCGTCCGCGGCGGCCGCGCTGTTCCCCTGCTTCTACTTCGGGCTGCCCCTGGGGGCGCTGGTCGGTATCCGTGAGAGCCACGGACCGCAGGGATTGTTCCTCCTGATGCTGACCGTCATCGTCAGCGACTCGGCGCAGTATTTCACCGGACGGGCCTTCGGACGCCGGAAGCTCGCGGAGACCATCAGCCCGAAGAAGACCGTGGAAGGGGCCGTCGGTGGCTTCGTCTTCGGTACGGCGCTGCTCGTGGTGCTGGGTGCGTCGTGGCTGCCCGCCATGCCGTTGCCGCTGCGCGTGTTGCTGGGCGTGACCATCGTGGCGCTCGGCATCGCCGGCGACCTGTTCGAGTCGATGCTCAAGCGCAGCGTCGGCGTGAAGGACAGCTCTTCGCTGATCCCGGGACATGGCGGCGTCCTCGATCGCATCGACGCCCTGCTGTTCGCCGCGCCGGTCTACTTCGTGGTGCTGCGGCATGTCTAGGCGGCGGGTCGCGATCCTTGGCTCGACCGGCTCGATCGGCCAGAGCGCGCTTGCCGTGGTCGACACGCATCCCGATCGGCTCGAGGTGGTGGGACTCGCCGCCGGCGAGAACAGCGACCGGCTGGCGACGCAGGTGGCCCGGCACCGACCGCGGATGGCGGCAATGGCCACCGAGCGGGCCACCGAGCAGCTGCGCAGGCACGCCGCATGGGTCGGCGACACGATGCTCGCCGATGCCGGGCGCGCCGGGCTCGTGGCGGTCGCGACGCAGCCCGACGTCGACATTGTCCTGTGCGCATCGTCCGGTACGGACGGGCTCGAGGCGACGCTGGCGGCGATCGAGTGCGGAAAGACGATCGCCCTCGCCAACAAGGAAGTGCTCGTGATGGCCGGTGGCATCGTCACGGAGGCCGCGCGCCGGAAGGGCGTGTCCATCCTGCCGGTGGACAGCGAGCACAACGCCATCCACCAGTGCCTGCACGGCCGCGACAGCCACGAGCTGCGGAGGCTGGTGCTCACGGCTTCCGGCGGACCCTTCCGCGGCCGGACGGCGTCCGAACTCGAGGCGGTCACCGCTGCCGATGCGCTGCGTCACCCGACGTGGCAGATGGGGCGGAAGATCACGGTCGACTCGGCGACGCTCATGAACAAGGGGCTCGAGGTGATCGAGGCCCGGTGGCTGTTCGGCATCGGCGCGGACCGGATCGATGTCGTGGTGCACCCACAGTCGGTGGTGCATTCCATGGTGGAGCTGGTGGACGGGTCGGTGATCGCCCAGCTGGGCGTGACCGACATGCGGCTGCCCATCCAGTACGCCTTCTCGTATCCCGAGCGGTGGTCGGCGCCGGTGCCGCCCCTCGACCTGGCGCGGCCGCGCCGGCTGGACTTCGAGGTGCCGGACACGGCGGTCTTCCCGTGCCTCGCGCTCGCCTATCGGGCGTTGCGCGGTGACGGCAGCCAGGCGGTGGTACTGAACGCCGCCAACGAAGTGGCCGTCGCCCGGTTCCTCGACGGGACCCTGTCGTTCCCGGGCATCGCCCGCGTGATCGAGCGGACGATGGATGCGCAGGGCACCGCAGAGGTTCGCACGCTCGCCCAGGTTCGCGCGATCGACACCCGGGCACGTGAGTACGCGCTCGAAATTGCCCGCGGGCTACAATTGAAGGTCTGAGGTGTTGGTGGCTGGCACACTGCAAACGTTCCTGTCCTTCGCGTTCGTGCTCGGTGTCCTCGTGTTCGTCCACGAGCTCGGGCACTTCCTCGCGGCCAAGCGCATCGGCATCAAGGTCCTGAAGTTCCAGCTGGGCTTCAACCCGACCATCGTGAGCGTGCGTCGCGGCGACACCGAGTACAGCATCGGCGCGCTGCCGCTCGGCGGTTACGTGAAGATGGCGGGCGAATCCGCCGAGGATCCGGATGCGCCTCCGACGGGCAGCCCTGAAGAGTTCATGTCGCGGACCAAGTGGGAGCGCTTCCAGGTGCTCATCATGGGGCCGCTGATGAACCTCGGCCTCGCCGTCGTCCTGACGGCGGTCGTGCTCTACAACGGCGCCGAGCGCCCGGCCTACGAGACGATGCCGGTCGTGGTGGGTGTCGTGCCGGCGGACTCGCCGGCCGCGGGCGCGGGCCTGAAGGCTGGCGACCGGATTACCGAGGTGGCGGGGCGCGGCGTCTCGACCTGGGAAGACTTCTACATCGCGGTCGGAGCCAAGCCGGACCGCGAGGTCCAGCTCACGGTGGTGCGCGACGGCGGCACTTCCACGGTGAACGTCACCCCCCGCACGCCCGAGGGCAGCCGGTTCGAGTTCGGTGACATCGGCATCCTGCCGAACGTGCACCCGCGCATTCGCAGCATTGCGCCGGGCGAGCCGGCCGAGAAGGCCGGGTTCAGGCCGAACGACGTCGTGGTAGCGGTGAACGGCGAGCCGATCACCTTCTCCGGCCACCTGCGCAACGCCATCGCCACGCGGCCCGAACAGCAGATTTCGGTCGACATCCTCCGCGACGGCCAGCCGATGACGCTTGTGGCCACGCCGAAGAAGAGCGGCAGTATCGGCCTGCTCGGCGTGGGCATCGGCGACGAGATGGTCAGCACGAAGCCGGGGCTCGCCGGCGCCGTGACGATGGCGTTCGAGAAGAACGTCCAATACTCGGCCCTGATCTTCCAGACGGTGTGGGGGCTGCTCACACGGGAAACGTCGCCCAAGCAGCTCATGGGGCCGGTGGCCATCGCACAGCTGTCGGGCGAGTCAGCCCAGCTCGGCTGGATTGCGGTGCTGAGCCTGATGGCACAGATCAGCCTGAACCTCGGCCTGCTCAACCTGCTCCCGATTCCGGTGCTCGACGGCGGCCACATCTTCATCATGGCCATGGAAGGCGTGGCACGCCGCGACTTCAGTGTCCGGATGAAGGAGAAGATGCTGCTCGCCGGGTTCGTCGTGCTGATGACCCTCATGGTCACCGTCATCTACAACGACCTGACACGTATCAGCTGGATCGAACGGCTGATGCCCTGGCGCTAGCCGCAGCGGCCGCGTCTCCCGCCCGACAGGACCCCGGCGTTTGCCGAGGGAACCGTATTTGCGATACGGTCGTCCTAAGCCTGAACTCAGGAGGGGCATTGGTGAAGCTTTTCAGATTCGGCAGTCTGCTCGTGCTGGCCCTGGCCCTCAGCCTCGGGACCGCACTCGCCCAGAACCAGTCGGTGACGACGACCGACATCCAGCGACTGCAGGATGCGCTCGCTGACGCCACCCGCGACATCTCCGGTGCCCGCGCCCGCGACGCTGCGCTGGCGAATCGGCTCGAGACCGAACTGGGCGACCTGCGGGATGAAGTCGCCTACGTCAGGGTCAAGCTGCGCAAGAACGAGAGCGTGGCCAGGACCGACTACTTCGACCTGCGCGATCGCATCGACGAACTCCGCTCGCGCGCGCGCGGGGAAGGGGCGCGCCCGGCGGGTGCGGGCGGCACGACGGCTGGCACCTCGACCGGCTCCGGGCTCGACGTGCCTGCAGGCACCGAGTTCGACGTGCGCCTGAGCCAGTCGCTCAGCTCCTCGACGAACCTGGTGGAAGACCGCTTCGAGGCGACGACCATGGTCGACCTGAAGCAGGGCGACCGCGTGCTCGTACCCGCCGGGTCGGTGATGCGCGGCATCGTCAGCTCGGTGACCAAGACGAGCCGCACCGAGCGCACCGGCAAGATGACGGTGGCGTTCGACCAGATCACGATCGGCCGCCGCGACTACCCGATCCGCGCCACGGTGACGCAGGCGATCGAGAGTGAGGGCATCAAGGGCGAGGCTGGCCGCATCGGCGCCGGCGCCGGTGTTGGCGCGGTGATTGGCGGCATCCTGGGCGGCGTGAAGGGCGCGATTGCCGGCATTTTGATCGGTGGCGGCGGTACGGTGGCCGCGACCGAGGGCAAGGACGTCGACCTGCCAGCCGGATCGATCCTGCGCGTCAGGATGGATTCGGGGCTGAACCTGCGGTGATGCAGGCGGGCTGGGAAGGCCGGCCAGTCAGGACTGACTCAGTCCGGCCCGCCATGCCCGCCCCGCCTGCCCGCCCGACGGGCCTAGACCAGCTCGCGCATCACCTTCCGCGCGGCGGCGACGGTGGCGTCGACATCCTTCTTCGTATGCGCCGCTGACAGGAACCACGCCTCGAACTGCGACGGCGGGGGATAGATCCCGCGCGCCAGCATTCCCCGGAAGAACTTCGCGTAGAGCTGGGTGTTCGCACTCGTGGCAGACGCGTAGTCGCGCACCTGGCGGTCGGTGAAGAACGGCGTCACCAGCGAGCCGAACGCGTTCACGTGCAGGGCCACGCCCGCATCGCGGGCTGCATCGGCCAGTCCCGAAGCCAGCCGCGACCCGAGTGCGGCCAGATCGCGGTACAGCTTCGGCTTCAGCTGATCCAGGCACCAGATGCCTGCCGTCATCGCGAGCGGATTTCCGGACAGCGTGCCGGCCTGATAGACCGGTCCGGCTGGGGACACCAGCTCCATCACGTCGGCCCGCCCGCCGTACGCGCCCACCGGCAGTCCTCCGCCGATGATCTTGCCAAGGCAGGTCATGTCGGGCGTGACGCCGTAGACCTGCTGTGCGCCGCCCGGAGCCGCACGGAACCCCGAGATCACTTCGTCGAAGACCAGCAGTGCGCCGTGGCGGTCGCACAGTTCGCGCAGGCCGCGCAGGAATCCGTCGGCCGGAGGTACGAGGCCCATGTTGCCGGCGATCGGCTCCACGCACAGGGCGGCGATCTGTCCCTTGTTCGCCTTGAACAGCTTCTCGACGGAGACCAGGTCGTTGTAGGTGGCAATGAGCGTATCGGCGGCGGCAGCCTTCGTGACTCCGGGGCTGGTGGGCGTGCCGAGTGTCAGCGCTCCGGACCCGGCCTGCACGAGGAAGGCATCGGCGTGGCCGTGGTAGCAGCCGGCGAACTTGATGATCTTGTCGCGCGAGGTGGCGGCGCGAGCCACGCGGACCGCGCTCATTGCGGCCTCTGTACCCGAGCTGACGAAGCGCACCCGCTCGATGGAGGGCATGAGCTTCCGCACCCGTGAGCCGAGTTCCACTTCGAGCGGGCTCGGCGCGCCGTAGCTCGTGCCGAGCGTCGCCGCGTTCGACAGCGCCTTGACGAGCCCCTTCGGCGCGTGTCCGTGGATGAGTGGGCCCCAGGACATCACGTAGTCGATGAAGACGTTCCCGTCCACGTCTTCGAGCCTCGCGCCTGAGGCCCTCCGGATGAACAGCGGCGAGGCGCCGACCGACTTGAACGCCCTCACCGGGCTGTCGACGCCGCCGGGCAGGATGCCGACGGCACGCTTGAAGAGGCGTGTGGAGTTGGATGTCTTCATGGACGATGTGTGACTGGTGCCTGGATCAGGCGAGGGCGCGCGCGGCCTCGCGCGCGTAGTAGGTGATGATGATGCTGGCGCCCGCGCGGCGGATGGCCGTGAGCGTCTCCATCATGGCGCGGCTCTCGTCGATCCACCCGTTACGGGCTGCGGCCTTCAGCATCGCGTATTCCCCACTCACGTGATAGGCCGCGGTGGGATAGCCGAATGCGTCGCTGACCTTCGCGATCACGTCCAGGTAGGCGAGCGCCGGCTTCACCATCACGATGTCGGCACCCTCCTCGATGTCCTGTTCCACCTCGCGCAGCGCTTCCTGCACGTTGGCCGGATCCATCTGGTGGGATCGGCGGTCGCCGAACTTCGGGGCGGAGCCGGCCGCGTCCCGGAACGGTCCGTAGAACGCGGAGCAGTATTTGGCGGCGTAGGACATGATGACGACGCTGTCGAACCCGCGGTCGTCGAGCCCGCGCCGGATTGCACCAACCCGGCCGTCCATCATGTCTGACGGTGCCACGACATCCGCGCCGGCGGCGGCATGCGAGATTGCGGTCCGCACGAGCAGATCGACCGTTGGATCGTTGGCGATCTCGCCTTCGATCAGGAGACCGCAGTGGCCGTGATCGGTGTACTCGCAGAGGCACACGTCGGTGATGACCAGCAGGTCGGGCACCTCGCGCTTGATGGCGCGGACGGCGGCCTGGACCGGCCCCTCCGGGTCGTACGCCGACGAGCCGATGTCGTCCTTGTGGTCCGGGAGGCCGAAAAGCAGCACCCCCCTCACGCCGTCCGCACGGGCCGCGGCCGCCTCGCGCACCGCCTCGTCCACCGACAGGTTGAACACCCCCGGCATCGAGCCCACCTCGCGCCGCACGCCTTCGCCCTCGCAAACGAACAGCGGCAGGACGAAGTTGTCCGGGGACAGCCGGGTTTCGCGTACCAGCGCGCGCATCGCCTCCGAGGTGCGGAGCCGGCGCAGCCGGCGGGTCATCGTCAACGTGGAATGGGTGTGCGCACTGGCCATCATGCCCTCCGGCGGAGGTGGGTTGCGTCAGGCGGTCGGCGCGGCCGAGCCCTCGAAGTGCTTCACGATTGCGGCGCAGAGCGCCTGGATGGTGTACTGCGCCGGCACGATCCTGCAGTCGATCCCGAGCTGCGCCGCCGCCTCGGCGGTCACCGGGCCGATCGAGGCCACGTTCGTCTTGTTCAGCAGGTCGGCCGCTGCGTCCGCGCCGTACAGCTCGGCGAAGCTCCGGACAGACGAGGGGCTCGTGAAGGTGACCACGTCGATCCGTCCATCGAGCAGCATGCGGTACACGTCCGGCTCACCCTCGCGCTCGGGGTCGATCGCGACCGTCCGGTAGGCGATCACCTCGGTGACCGCCCCGCCCCGCTTGCGGAGTTCCTCGCCGATCACCTCGCGCCCGATGTCCGCGCGCGGAAGCAGGAAGCGCTGACCTTTCACGTCGCCGGTCTCGAGCAGGGCGTGGATGACGCTCTCGGCCCGCGACTCCGGCGGGATGAGGTCCACCTTGATGCCGAAGCGCGTGAAGCGCTCCGCCGTGCCGGCGCCGATGGCGCACAACCGCACCGGGCCGAGCGCGCGGACGTCCGCGTCCGATGCCAACAGGCGTCCCATGAACGAGTCCACCGCGTTGCCGCTGGTGAACACCGCCCAGTCGAACTCGCCGATGCGCGCGCACGCGGCGTCGAGCGGGGCGTAGTCGGCCGGCGGGACGATGCGAATCATCGGGGCCTCGATGGGGTCGGCCCCCAGGGCCTGCAACAGGCTCACGAACTCTGCCGCCTGCTCACGCGGCCTGGTCACCAGGATGCGCTTGCCAAAGAGCGGCCGGGCGTCGAACCACCGCAGGTGCTCGCGCAGGGCGGCGACCCGGCCAATCACCAGGATGGCCGGCCGCCGCTCGGTGCTGGTGTTGACCGCGTGTGCGATCTCCGCGAGCGTCCCGAGGGTGGTGTGCTGCGTCGGCAGCGTGCCGTCGTAGATCAGCGCCGCAGTGTCGTCCTCGGGCCGTCCCGCCTTCAGCAAGGCGTCCAGCATGTCGGGCAACTGGTCCGGACCGGCATAGCAGACGATCGTCCCGTCGAGCGTGGCCAGGCTCGCCCAGTCCACGTCCGGCAGCGTGTCGGCCGCACCCTCGTTGCCACGCACGAACGTCAGCGTGTCGCCGCCGCCCGGATAGGTGAGCGGCACGCCCGAGTAGCTCGACGCGCCCATCGCGGCCGGGATGCCGGGCACCACCTCGAAGCGGATGCGCCGCTCGTGCAGGAACAGTGCCTCGGAGCCGCCGGAGTCGAAGATGAACGGGTCACCCCACTTCAGGCGCGCCACCTTCTTGCCTTCCACGGCCTTGTCGGCGAGGAGGTAGCAGATGGCTTCCTGGTCGAGCGGCGTGGGGGCCGGCATGCCAACGTCGATCTTCTCCGCGCCAGGCCTGGCGGCGCGCAGCAGGCGGGGGTGCACGAGGTGGTCGTAGAGCACGACATCGGCCTCGGACAGGCACTGGAGTCCGCGAACGGTGATGAGCTCCGGGTTCCCGGGACCGGCACCAATCAGGTAGACGATGGGTTCAGACACGATGCAGCGATTCTACGGCGAGTTGCGTTCGTTCTGTGCCTGCACGCGGCGGGCTTCCTCGAGGATCTCCGCGGCCCCCTGGGCCAGCAGGTCGGCCGCGCCCCGCTCGCCGAGTGCACGCGCCTCACCCCGTGCACCGTGCACGACCGTCCGGAGCATGCGGCTTCCATCCAGCGAGACCACCGCGGCGACCAGTTCGAACTGGTCGTCGCGCACCGGCGTGGCGAGCGCACCGATGGGTGTCTGGCAGCCTCCACCCAGCGCATCGACCACCGCGCGTTCCACGTCGAGTGCCTGCTGGGCCACGGCGTCGGTGATGGACCGCACGGCCTCGGCGGCCCGCTCGTCGCCGCTCCTGACCTCGATGGCGATGATGCCCTGTCCCGGCGACGGCACGCACGCGCTGAGCGGGAGGGTGAAGGAGATCCGCGAGGCGAACCCGAGCCGCCTGAGCCCCGCCGCCGCGAGGACGATGGCGGCGTGCGCCCCTTCGTCGAGCTTGCGCAGCCGGGTGTCCAGGTTGCCCCGCATCGGTGCGAACCTCGCGCCGGGGAGCAGGCGGGTCAGCATCGCGACACGCCTGACGCTGGCCGTGCCGATCGACGGGGACTGACCCAGGGCCGCCACCAGTTCCTCGATGGTGTGTGGCCCTCCGTGCGTCGACGTCGGCAGCACGACCGCATCCCGCGGGTCCTCGCGCGTCAGCACACCGGCGATCTCGAGCCCCTCCGGGAGCAGCGCCGGCATGTCCTTGCTGCTGTGCACGGCCAGGTCTATCGACCCCTGGAGCAGGGCGTCCTCGATTTCCTTGACGAACAGCCGCTTGCCACCGACCTCCGAGAGCGGTCGCTCCTGGAGGTGATCGCCTGAGGTCTTGATGATGACCAGCTCGCAGGGGGGGCCGCCGGCCTCCGTGATGAGCCGGGCGACCGTGTTGGCCTGGTAGAGGGCGAGCTGGCTGCCGCGTGTGCCGAGCCTGAGGGGAGCAGACGTCATGCGTGAGATGTGCCGTGGTAGGTCAGCGTTTGCCTGGACGGACGAACGGCTCGACCCTGCGGTCGCGCCGGTCGCGCCGGTCATCCTGGCCCTGGGAGCCCGCATCTCCCGCCCGTGACTCGAGCCCGAACAGGCGCGTCAGCGCCTCGGAGTACGTGCCGACCGTTTCGGGATCGCTCACCGACTTGAGCTGCTCGGTCGGCGTGAGCAGGAGCTTCTCGACGATGAGCCGCGTGATGTCGTCCACGCGCCCCCGGGCATCGGGGGGAAGGGACGACGCCAGCCGCTCCAGTTCGGACCGGCGGATGGCCTCGAACCGCTGGCGCAGCGCCACCACGGTTGGCACGGCGCCGCGCGCCCGGAGCCACTGTCCGAACCTCTCGACCTCCTCCTCGACGATCCCCTCCGCCCGCGTCACTTCGCTTGCGCGGCGAGCGAGGTTCTCGCGCACGGTCGCCTGGAGGTCGTCGATGTTGTACAGGAACACCTGCTCGATCTCGCCCGCCGCCGGCTCGACGTCGCGAGGCATGGCGATGTCGATGATGAACAGCGGCCGGTTCCTGCGGGGCCGCATCACGGCCTCCAGGTGCGCCCGGGTCAGGATCGCCGTCGCGGCGCCCGTGGCGGTGATGACGATGTCGGCCGATTCGAGGAGCGTGTCGAGCTCGTCCCATGGGGCTGCGGACGCCCCGCCGATCGCCTCGGCTGTCCGCGCGGCGTGGGCGATGGTGCGGCTGACGATCGTCACCTGGTGCACGCCCTGCGACTTCATGTGCAGCGCCGTGAGCTTGCCCATCTCGCCCGCGCCGATCACCAGGACGTTCCGCCCCTTGAGGTCACCGAAGATCTTCCGCGACAGCGACACCGCGGCGAAGCTCACCGACACGGCACCCGAGCCGAGCCCGGTTTCGGTGCGGACACGCTTGCCGACGGCGAACGAGGAGTGGAACAGCCGGTTCAGGAACGTGCCCGATGTGCGCGCCGCCGCCGCTGCCGTGTGCGCATCCTTCACCTGCCCGAGGATCTGCGGTTCACCGACAACGAGCGAGTCGAGGCCGGCCGCGACCCGGAAGAGATGCCGCGCCGCCTCGAGGTCGGTGACATCGTAGACGTGGGGCAGGACCGCCGCGCGGTCGATGCCGTGGTACTGACTGATGAAGTCCGCAACCGCCGCACGGCCCGCCGCCACATCGTCGCAGGCGGCGTAGAGCTCGGCACGGTTGCAGGTGGAGACGATGACTGCCTCGGTCGTGCCGCCGTGCCGGGCGAGCGCCTCGAGGGCGTTCTCCAGCCCGCGCGCCTGGAAGTCGATCCGTTCCCGGAGTTCGACCGGCGCGGTGCGGTGACTGATTCCGACCAGGAGGAGGTGCACGGCGTCGCTCAGAAGTTGTGGCTGTTCGAGAGGAAATAGCTGATCGGCAGGAAGTTCAGCAGCACGATCGCGAATCCGACAGCCGAGAGGTAGGCGGCCCGGCGGCCGCCCCAGCCGATGCGCCGCGCGGCGAACATCTCGAAGGAGTAGACCACCCAGCAGATCAGCGCGACGAAGATCTTCGGATCCTGGATGGACATCGCCTGCAGCCGCGGATCGCTGCCCTGCACCTGGCCGGCCCAGATGAACCCGGCGACCAGCCCGATCGTGAGGCAGATCCAGCCCACGGTGATGGCGCGCTGGTTCATGGTGTCCAGCACGTCGAGCGCGGGCAGCCGCGCGTAGAGGAACCCGAAGTGCTTCGCCTTCAGCTCCTTGAACTGCAGCACGTAGAGGATGCCGATCACGCACGCCAGGGCGAAGCTGGCGTACGCGCACAGGAGCGACGAGACGTGGATGCCGAACAGCGGCCCCCGCAGAATCTCCGCACGTTCCTCCGCCATCGGATACAGCGCCGGGATGGACTGCAGGACGACGACGAGCGGCAGGATGAAGGCGCCCAGCGCCCGCTCTTCCGTCGTCATCTCCGTGAACAGATAGGCCAGCACCAGGAGAAGCACGAAGGTGGAGACGGCAGACGAGGCACTCGTCACCGGCACATGCGCCACCTCCATCGTCTGCATGCCGACGACGAAGGTGTGGGCGAGTGCTCCGCCGACGAGCAGGGTCGTCGCGGCGCGACCCACGGTGGGCTCGCGTCTGGCGAAGTGCAGCGTGTACGCCGCGAGTGCGGCGGCATAGAGCAGGAGCGGAATCCAGTTCATGGCTAACGTGTCGGGGCGAAGTAGCCGAGCTTCGTGCGCGCCGTCGCGCCCGCGCGGGATACGCGAACCACCACGCGGCGCCAGGCGCCATCGCGCTTGGGGTTCTTCGACGTGTAGCCCACCGTGTACTGGCTCGACAGTTCGTCGGCTATCTGGCCGTAGATGGCGTTGAGGTCGGTCACCTGGTTCGGGAAGAAGGCGCGGCCGCCAGTCTCCTGGGACAGCTGGCGGAGGACGAACTCCGCCTCCCTGAAGCCCTTGCCGCCGGAACTGCTGCCTTCGGCCGACCGGAGCCCGATGGCGTAGATGGCGGTTTCGGAGCGCTTCGCCAGGTCGAGCACCTCCTCGAAGGGCAGCAGGCTGGAGGTGTCCTCGCCGTCAGAGAGGACGACGATGGCCTGCCGCCGGATTTCGTCGGTGTTGGTGGCGACCACCTTCTTCAGGTCCTTCAACGCGATGTAGATCGCGTTGTACATCGACGTGGAGCCGCCGGCTGCGGTGCGTCGGATGGCCGTCTCGAGCTCGGGCAGCTGGTTGGTGAACGCCTGCAGCACGACCACGCGACTGTCGAAGTCCACGACCTCCGCCAGGTCCTGTGGCCGCAGCCGCCTGGCGAAGCCGACGGCCGCCTCCTGGGCAATCGAGAGCCGCGACTCCATGCTGGCGCTCGTATCGACCAGCAGGGCCAGGGCGATGGGCAGGTTGGTGCGGTTGAAGACGGTGACGTCCTGCTTCACACCGTCCTCGAACACCTGGAAGTCGTCCTGGGTGAGGTCGGTGACGTACTTCTGCCCGCCGCCTTCCTGCACCGTGACATTCAGCGAGACGATGTCGACCCCAGCGCGGAACGACGGCTGGGCGGTTGCTCCCTGTGGTGGCGGCGCCTGTGGGGGGGCTGCTGCCGGGGGGCTGGCTGGCGCCTGCTGCGCGCTGGTGTGCGCCAATGGTACGGCCAAGGCCAGGGCGAGCGCCGCCAGCGGGAGGCGGGCCGAGCGTGCGCGCCTCAACGGCGACCGCCTTCGTTCTGCGCGAGCTGGGCGATGCCCCTGATCTGGATGCCCGGCCGTGCGGCAGACACCGTGACGCGCTCGGGCGGGATCAGTGTCTGCGGTCGGGCGTAAGTCACCTTGTACTGGTGCGTGAGTTCCGTGGCGAGTTCCTTCAGCCGGGGCGTAAGGGCGGTGCCGGTGAGGACCGTGTCGTACCGTCCGCCGGTGTCCCGCGTGCCGAGGTCCAGCACCATCATGCGGTCGTTGTCCGCCGTGACAGGGCGTCCGACGACCACCACATGCAGGGCGGCGCCCGACTCGCGCAGGGGCTCGAGCACGCTCTGGTATACGCGGTCGCTGAGGTCGACGCCGGCCGTGATGACGGCAACGATCACCGGCCGGGGCGACTCGCGCTTGCGGATGCCGCGGCTGGTCTCGATGATGCCGTCGAGCAGGTAGGCGCCGGTGCCGGGCATGGCAAAGATGCGCTGCGCCCCCTTGATGGCCCGTTCGATGTCAGTCGTGTAGTCGGTGTTGATCGTGGGCCGCTCGCCCACCGTGATGACGGCCACTTCGTGCCTGGCGCCGGTCGGGTCTTCGCCAATGGTGCGGATGAATCCGGCCGTGGCCTCTCGCAGATCGCGCACATACGGGTCGGCCGCCTGGCTGTTGTCGATCAGCAGGGCGACCTGCATGGGCTCCCTGGCCGGGACCACGTTCAGTACTTCGCGCGTGACCTTGTCTTCGCGGATGACGAAGTCTTCGGGGCCGAGGCCCGGCACGGGCGCACCTTTCTGATCGAGTGCACTCGCGAAGACGATGCGCTGCTGCGCCTGCGCCTGCAGGATCACCGGGAGGGCGGCGAGGCCTGCGAGCAGCACGGTGGCCGCCGAGACACGTCGAGCAGTCATGCGGCCAGTATAGGGGGGCGTGATGCGGTCGTCAATCGCGCTCGCACTCGCGAAGTGCTTTCAATTCTGACAGTTGCGGGTGCCAGTCTCGGATGGGGTCAGGCCGGTCTGGCGGCAGGGGGGACCGGCGCCCGCATGGCGTGCGCAGGCCACTCAGGGTGTGTCGGGTGGGCGGGTCGTGAACGGCCGCGAGGCTGGACCGATCCGGGGTGGCCTGGAGCCGCCGAGGCCGGGGGGATTGGGGTGGGACGACGGCTGATATGCCATTTTTATGGGGTGCGCGCGTGACTTGGTGAACTTTTTCACAAGTTACGGTATACTCCCCTGTCTGCGCGTACGACATAATGGCGTGTTTGCAGCATGCCCGATGAAGACCGCAGTACACCGCTCGAACAGTCGCTGGAAGCGTTCCAGGAGACCGTTCGGAAGTCGGGGCCTGCGGCGATGGGCAGTTACACGCTCATCGGCGCCATCATCCTGATGGGTGGCATCGGATACGCCGTGGACCAGTGGCGGGGACACTCGCACTGGGGTCTGCTGGTCGGGCTGGTGCTCGGGTTGGTGGTGGGCTTCTACGAACTGGCAAAGGCCGTGTTCAAGCGATGAGACAGGTCGCGTGGATGGCCGGGCCCAGCGTGGGGGTCTGGATGGTCCTGCTGGCGTTTCTCGAGCGGCAGACCGGGGCGGCCGTGTTCGTCGGCATGCTCGGGCCGCTCGTGATGGCGTGCGGATCGTGGGTGATATCCGAGCGGACCTACAACCGGGATCCGCGGGCGCTGACGGGCCTGTTGTTGACGGCCTTCGCGTTCAAGATGGTGTTCTTCGGCGTGTATGTGGCGGTGATGCTCCGCGTCTTCCACGTGCAGGCCGTTCCGTTCGCGGTCAGCTTTAGCAGCTACTTCATCGCGCTGCACTTCGTCGAGGCGCTGTTCCTCAAGCGTCTCCTCGCCAGTGATCCGCGCGCCTAAACCATGATGTTGGGTCAAGAGCACGCCCAGGAAGTGGGCGAACACGCCGCCGAAGCCGCCGGGAAGTTCGATGCGGGCACGGTGATCATCGAGCACGTGTCGAACAGCAGCGTCGAGCACCCGCTCATCGCGCTGCCCACCCTCTTCGGCATCAACTTCTCGGTGACCAAGCACGTGCTCATGCTGTGGCTGGTCGCCGCCTTCGTGTTCCTGGTGGTGACCGTCACGGTCCGGAAGTTCCTGAAGCAGGAGCGCCCGATTCCCACCGGCTTCATGAACGCGCTCGAGGCGCTCGTGGAGTTCATCCGCGACTCGATCGTGCTGCCGAATGTCGGGAAGAAGTGGGTCAACACCTGGACCCCGCTCCTCCTGACCTTCTTCGTGTTCATCTTCTGCGCGAACGCGATCGGCCTCATCCCGGTCTTCGAGGTACTCGGCCTGGTCGACCACTTCGTGCTCCACACCGACGAGCACTCCTTCATCAAGCAGGTGATGCACGGCGGCACGACCGCGACGTCGAACTTCAACGTCACGGCGGCCCTGGCGGTGATCACCTTCTTTGCCATCATCACGGCCGGCTCGAAGGCACACGGATTCGTGCAGCACTGGATCAACCTGGTGCCGCACGGCCTCGCCTGGCCGCTGTACATCCTGCTGATCCCGATCGAGATCATGGGCATGCTGGTGCGCCCCTTCGCGCTCACCATGCGTCTTGCGGCGAACATGACCGGCGGGCACATCGCGATCCTCGCGATCCTGTCCTTCGTCTTTCTGTTCACCGAGATGTTCGGTCAGGCCATCGCAGGGGTGGGTGTGGGGCTGGCCGTGTCGGTGCCGCTGGCAACGGCGATTTCAGGCCTGGAGATCATCGTGGTTCTGGTCCAGGCGTATGTGTTCACCCTGCTGTCGGCCGTGTTCATCGGCATGGCCATCCACGTTCATCACTGAACGAGAGTTCATTCAATCCTGAGGAGAGAGACGTCATGGAAGGTAATGCGATTGCGTTCTTCGGTGTGGCCCTTGGTCTGGGCCTCGTGGTCATCGGCGCCGGTCTCGGCATCGGCAAGCTGGCGGCGGGCGCGGCCGAAGGCATCGCCCGGCAGCCCAGCGCCGCGGACAAGATCACGGGCGCGGTGAACCTGCCGCTGTTCCTGCTCGAAGGCGTCGCGATTCTCGCCGAAGTGTTCGCGCTGCTCATCGTCCTCCTGAAGTAGTAGGCAGGTCTGGCCGGGTGACCTCAGCCGCGGTGCTATTGCGGCTGACACGCTCAGCCCGACAGTTGTAGAAGGATCGAAGCGATGAACAACCCCCTGGTCCAACCCGATCCGGGTCTCTTCATCTGGACCGTCCTGACGTTCCTCCTGTTGCTGACCCTCCTGGCGAAGTTCGCCTGGAAGCCGCTGCTCGAGGCGCTGGACAGCCGGCAGCAGGGCATCCGCAAGGCACTGGACGACGCCCAGACGGCCAAGCTGGAACTGGAACGGCTCGAGCAGGAGTCGGCCCAGATCGTCCGGAAGGCCCGGGCAGACGCCGAGGCCATCATCACGCAGAGCCGTGCCGACGGCGATCGGTTGCGCGAGGAAATCCGCCAGAAGGCGAAGGCCGACGCGGAGGGCATCCTGCGCAACGCCGAACGGCAGATCCAACTCGAAACCAGCCGGGCGCTGCAGCAGATCCGCTCCGAAGCCGTCGACCTGTCGGTCTCGATCGCCTCGAAGATCATCCAGCGCAACATCTCGAAGGAAGACAACGAGCGCCTGATCGCCGACGCGTTGAAGCAGGTGGAGGGACGGGCGAACTGACGCCCCTCGGGGAAGCCGAACTCAGAACTCGCGGCAGACAAGGGGCGGCACCTCACGGTGACCGCCCCTTTGCTGTTTCTGCGGGTGTCGATGCCCGCTCACTTCACCCCGAGACCGACCACTCGTGACCCTGGCATCCTGACGCCCACGCGCACGTCTCCCGTGCGTGGCCCGGCCGGAGCGAGGTACTGGACCATCATCTCGATGGCCAGTCGATCCGCCAGCCGGTCGAGCGCCGCGCCGTAGGACGCCGTGGAGAAGATCGCGGTGAACTGACCCCTGGACTGGTCGGCAATCACCCGGAGCAGGTCCGAGTCGGCGATCGAGCCGCCCCCCGCGTCGACATCCGGCGGCCTGGCCTGCACCACGTGCACGGCGGCACCGCTCTCGATAATCTGCGGAAGCCGTTCTCCGCGGACGAGCGCCGACGCATCGACCGGTCCGGCCGCCACGACCACGACCGCCGAGAAGGGGGCGCCGGTCTCGCGGAGCAGCAACGCCCCCGTGGCAATCGTGTCGAGCGGACCGGTACCGCCCTCCGCGCCCGGCACCAGCGCGTCGAGTTGCCCCAGCACCGTTGCCCGGTCGTCGTCCAGGGTCGCGGCCGGAATGCGGCCATCTGTCAGCCGCAGGAGCGCGATCGGCCGGTCGCCCACGCGCTGGATGAAGCGGCGGGCCGCCGCGCGAACGGCGGGGAGCCCCGGCGCGAGGGCCGGGCGATCGTCGATGACGATCGCCAGCGGATAGTCCGCCACGTGCACATCGATCACCTCGCGTGGCGCGCCACCTTCAGTGACAACGAAGTCATCGAGGCCGACGTCGACGACCGGCTGCCCCTGCGCGTTGACCACCGCCGCCAGCACCGTGCGGGCATTGCCGAGGATCGACTGCGGAAACGCGGGCTGCGCGCAGAGCACGACGAGCAGGGTCGATACGGTCCGGGTGAACACCTGCGCGATTACACCACACCGTCACGCTGCCGAGCTTCCATGTCAGAAAACCGATGTGGTGTCGCCCCCAATCGTCTGAACAGATGTGCTGGCCGGATCCGCGTTCGTGGATCCATCCGCGATTCACGGCAGAAAAACGCGGCTCGTCCGGAATTGCCCGCCTCCCGCCCCATGTCGGCCCTCGATAGACTTTTCCGAAGGACAGTCGCCATCTGCGGGCATGTCGCCCGTCATCGTGACGGCCGCCGAGAGGGAAGGGGAGCCGGATCCCATGCCTGTGCTGCTCACCAGACACCGCCGGATGTTGCTGCCGTTTGCGGCGACGACGTCGGCTGGAAATCGAAGCGTGGCCCACGCGTCCTGTCGTTCTCCTGACCGGGACTGGATTGCCGGCGACGGCTCATGCTGGCGGGCGTCAGGTGCCTGCGAAGAGGGACACAGCCCGGCTATTTCCCATTGAAATCAGTGGCCTCCGAAAAATTGGATGCCTTGGGTTGTAGCCACAGAAAGTAGGGGCGAGCGGCGGGTTTACTGTGATGAAAGCTCTAGAATACAAAAATACAAAAACGCTGCAGCCCCATCGTGTCAGCTGGGGTTCGTGCGGCCGAGGGCGTTGCGCTGCCGGGATCTGAGTACGTCGTGGCAGCACCGCGCCTTCTTTTCCAAGGAGCAGAAGTCATGCGACTTCGCAGCATCGGAGTAGTTCTGCTGGGCCTGTTGTTGACAGGAGCCAGCACTGCATGGGCGCAGGTGGCGACCACCGGCACCATCCAGGTGATTATCGAAGACCCGCAGGGTGGCCGCCTTCCCGGCGTGACCGTCCAGGCGACCGCGACCGACACGGTCACGTCGCGCCAGGGCGTGACCGACGCCGAAGGCGTCGCGACGCTCGAAGCCCTCCAGCCCTCGGCCCGCTACATCGTGAAGGCCCAGCTCTCCGGCTTCCGCGACATGGAGCGTACCGAAATCCTCGTCCGATCCGGTCAGGTGACCACGCTGCGTGTCGAACTGCAGCTGTCGACGGTCTCCGAGACGGTGACGGTCCAGGGCCAGACGACGCCGCTCGTCGACGTGACGCGCGCAACCTCCGGCACGGACATCACCCTGTCGCTCACCGAAGCGCTGCCGACGGGCCGTTCGTACCAGAGCTTCCTGCAGCTGGTACCGGGCGTCATGCCGGACAGCCAGAACGCCACCGGCAATCCGGCGTCGCGCTCGGGCATGAACTGGAAGGACGTCGTCACGAACGACAACCTTGGGTACTCGACGGACAACTTCTACTACTTCGAAGGCATCAACGTGACCGACCCGGTCACCGGCACCTTCGGCGCGAACCTGAACACGGAAGTCATCCAGGAGCAGAAGGTCATCACCGGCGGCATCCCCGCCGAGTACGTTGGCGCGGCGGGCCTGATCTCGACGGTCATCACCAAGTCGGGCACCAACAGCCTCTCGGGCTCCGGCACCTACTTCTTCCAGAACAACAACCTGGTTGCGAAGAACGAGAACCTGGCCGACAACACGTTCAGCTCGAACGACGCCGCGTTCACCGTCGGCGGCCCGATCGTGAAGAACAACCTGTGGGCGTTCGGCAGCTTCCGCTACCTCAAGAACACGAACGACGTCAACGCGCAGGACACGCGCCAGGTCATCCGCACGGTCGAGACGACGCAGAAGCAGAGCTTCTTCAAGACCACCTACGCACCCAGCCAGAAGGACACCCTGAGCTTCGTGTTCCTGAGCGACCCGTTCGATCGCAGCGGCACGACCGACCCCTCGGTGCCGAACAACCGCGACCGCGTCCGCAAGCAGGGCGGCAACCGCTACTCCGGCTCCTACAGCCGCATCTGGGGCACGCTGCTCCTCGACGCGACGTTCGCCAGCCACGACGCCGAAATCACGGACCTGTCGGTCGATCGGACCGCGCGCAACACCATCGCGTACCAGCGCACCACCACCCGCACGCTGGCTGACGAGCAGCTCGGCGGCTTCGGCCAGGACTTCCCCGAGACCCGCCCGACGCGTCAGTTCCGCATTGCGGCCCAGTATCAGATTGGCGCCCACCGCCTGAAGGGCGGCTACGAGTGGGCGCAGCGCAAGGACATCCGCGACCTGCTCTACCTGCCGGACAGCGATCGGTCGCAGTACACCTCGATTGCGAACCTGTACGGTCCCATCACCGCGGGGAGCATCGCGAACAGCACCCTGTGGTCCACGCGCCAGTTCAACGTGAACAACGCGAGTGACTACAACGGCCTGATCAGCCGCATCAACACCCTGCCGAACCGCGCGTCGTTCTACTCGCAGTACGACACGAACGGCGACGGCACCATCTCGGTGGCGGAACTGGGCAACTCGCTGGTCTTCAACAGCAGCGCCGGCAACCCCAACCAGGCGCTGAACTACTACCGCATCACGCAGACCGCGGTGGGCAAGCAGGATCAGCAGGTGCGCTCGAACGGCTTCTACGTGCAGGACGAGTTCCCGCTCGGCCGCTTCACGTTCAACCTCGGCCTGCGCGCCGAGATGTGGGAGCACTTCTCGACCACCGGCTTCAGCATCTTCAAGTTCGACACGACCTGGGCGCCGCGCCTCAGCGCCGTCTACGACGTGAAGGGCGATGGCTCGCAGAAGGCCTCGGCCTACTGGGGCCGCTACTTCGACCCGATCCGCATGGACATGGCGAACTTCGCGGGCACGACCAACGGCTCGACCCGTGAAGAACAGGTGTTCATCAACAACCAGTGGGTGACCTACCGCGTCCGCGGCTTCTCGGCGATTCCCGACGGCCTCTTCGCGCCGGCCACGAAGACCCCGTACACCGACGAGCTGCAGCTCGCGTACGAAGCCGACCTGGGCAACAACCAGAGCGTTTCGGCCACCTACTACAAGCGCAACACGCGCGACATCTTCGAGGACTTCGACCCGGGTATCTACACGATCCCGGCGAACTACACGGGCCTCGACGGCAACGGCGACGTGAACGCGCCGAATTCGCTGTTCCTCGGCTACGGCTACCTCGGGTTCGACCCGGCCAACCCGCCGAGGGCGAACTTCTTCCTCGGCACGCTCAAGGGTGGCGAGCGCAACTACAACGGTCTGGAGCTCGTCTACCGCAAGCGCTTCTCCAACTCGTGGCAGTCGATCGTGTCCTACAGCTACCTGGATGCGAAGGGCAACACGGTGTCGGACGGCAACGCAGACTTCGCGGGTGACGTGTTCTGGCTCGACCCGCGCGCTCCCAACATGTATGGGACGATCCCGGGCACGATCCACAACCTGTTCAAGGCCAGCGGCACCTATGCCACGAAGTGGAACATCGACTTCGGCGCGACCTACAGCTGGAACTCGGGCTCCATCGTGAACAAGACCCAGCTCGCCTCCAGCCGCCGCCTCCCGATCCAGGTGAGCACGCCGTTCGTTTACGGCGGCCTCCTCGAAGACTGGGTGGCCCCGGATGCCGTCGGTGCGGTGCAGAACCCCTCGTGGGGCCAGATGGACCTGCGCGCGCAGTACACGAAGCGGGTCGGCAAGGCGTCCTTCGAAGTCAGCATGGACATCTTCAACCTGCTCAACGACCAGGCCGTCACCCGTATCGAAGATCTGGTGGCTGGCACGGGCTCGACCCAGTTCGGCAGCCCGATCGCCTGGCGTAACCCGCGCCGGGCGTTCCTCGGTCTCCGCTTCCGCTACTAAGGCGCAGCGTAGTCCGACAGACTGACAGAGGGGGAAGCCTTCGGGCTTCCCCCTCTTTTTTTGAACCCGCGCCGGTTCTCCCGGCTCCCGCCTCGAGCTCCGTCAGACACACGGCACGCCACCCGCCTGACCCGGAATTCCCACCGCCATTGCCGTCGACGCCGATGCGTCCGAGCCCTCCCGAACCCGCTCCGCGCGCATTGCACCGTGCGGTGTGCCACACGGTGCACCACCGCCACGCGTGAGAGCCACCCGTCTTCGGAGTTCGACCGCGCCCTGCGTCGGACGCGAAGGACAGTCGCAGGCCGCCAGCCGTGCCCGCAGGGTGAGTGACGGCACGATCGACATGCGTCGGTTGTCGGAGAGTGAAGCGCGATCCATCCCTGGGTTCAGCCAGGAGGTGCACACGGCTGTCGGGTGGATGCCGGTCGCAGGGCCCGATGGGCCGGCGTCAGTGCTGTGCCAGCGACGCGGTCCCACGGCCACGCGCCGCCGATCGCTGAAGCGCCTGCAGGGCTGCGCGCGCCCGGACGTTGGCTGGGAACGCGGCGAGTTCCGCGGTGAGCAACTGCTCGGCGTCCTGCGGACGCTCGGTCTTGAGCAGGGCGTCTGCGGCGTGCACCCGCAGGTCGGCCAGGGGCGGCCGTCCGGTTCTGACCGCCGATGCCAGGGCGTCCTGGAATGCCGTGACCGCATCTGCTGGCCTGCCCTCGTCCAGCGCAATGCGCCCCTCGACGAATGCCACCACCGGCCGGTCCCTGTCCGCTTCCTCGGCCGCCCTGGCTTCAACGCGGGCAGTCTCCACGTCCTTCCGGTTCAGGGCCACGCGTGCCAGCAACTCGTGGGCTTCCGCCACCTGCGCGGAATCAGCGCCTGCCACCTCGAGCCCCGCCTTCGCCTGCTGCTCGGCATCATCCAGTCGCCGCAGGCGCAGGCTCGACGCAGACGCACCGAGATGGCCTGCGGCATCGGCCGGTGTCAGTGTCCGGACGTGTCCATAGGCCTCGAGTGCCAGCTCGTGCTTCTCGAGTCGTGCCGCGGTGCGGGCCAGGTGCAGCCAGACGTCGGCAAGTGCGGGTTCCTGGTTCGTCAGCTCGCGGTAGGCGTCGACGGCGGCCGCCGGGTCCTGCTTCGCCAGCAGCACGGCTGACCGGAGTTGCTCGATGAACGGCACCGCGTCGGGTGCGGGCGTCGACGCGACCGCGTCAGCCGCCCCGATACCCGGAATGCCTACGTAGCCGAGCGCCTCGAAGCGCTCGCGATCAGCCGGCGTTACTGCCGTCGGCTCCATCGGCGGGTCAGGCACCGCAATCTCCGCCAGCCGCTCCCGCAACTCCGCCAGGAGCGCGGGATTCTGTGCGGCGATGTCCACCCGGGCCTCGGCCGGCACCGTGAGATCGAACAGTTCCTCGCGGGTCCCGCTCCTGACGAATTGGTGATCCTTCAGGATCACGCTGGTCACCGGCGACCAGCCGAAGCGGAACTGCGCAAACATCGACTCCGCATAAATCGCGCGCTCGGGGAAGCCGCTGCCTGACAGGAGTGGCACCAGGGAGCGCCCGCGCAGGCCGCTCGCTCCGGGCGCCTTGGCAAAGTCCAGGATCGTCGGCACTACGTCGATGTGCTGGACCGGCGTGGTGACGCGGGTGCCGGCTGCGGCACCCGCAGGCTGCTTCACGATCAGCGGTACGCGCAGCATGGGCTCGTACGCCAGCACGCCGTGCGTCTGCTCGCCGTGGTCCCCGAGGCCCTCGCCATGGTCGGCGACGAGGATGATCGTCGACCGATCGTACAGCTGGTGCGACTTCAGGAACTGCAGCAGCCTGCCGACGATCCCATCCGCATGAGCCACCTCACCGTCGTAGGCGGACGCCAGGTCGCGGAACCGTTCCTGTGGCACATGCGGGGCGTGCGGTTCGGAGATGTGCAGGAAGAGAAATGCGCGCGAGGTGCCGATCGATTCCAGCCAGTGTTCGGCCACCTCCTCGGCAGCCGCCCCGTCGCGCACCAGCCCGGCATCCGGCGAGCCTGCGGTCGGCGCAGGGAGTTCATCGTCGAAGAAGGCGAAGCCACGATTGATGCCGGTGTCCCTGCGGAGCAGGAACGACGAGACGATGCCACCCGTGGCATACCCGCGGTCGCGAAGCAACTCGGCGATGGTACGGGCGGACGCCGGCACGGTGAAGCCGGCGGCGTCACGCACGCCCGTCTCGAACGGCAGGCGCCCCGTCAACAGTGATGCATGGGCCGGCAGCGTCTGCGGGACGTGCGCATACGCGCGCTCGAAGACCGTGCCGTCGGCGGCGAGCGCGTCGATGTGCGGTGTCCGGCCGGCTGCGTAGCCATAGGCCGGCAGCCGATCGGCGCGCAGGGCGTCGATGGAGATCAGGACCACCGGCCCGTTGACCGGTGCCGAAGCCTTGGCGAAGCGCCAACCCCCGAACGCGGCGAGACAGCCCGAGAGCGCGACGAGGATGAGGATGAAGTTGTGGCGGACCGAGCGCGACACCTAAGGCTTCTTCAGGGATTCGAGGGTGTTCCTGGCCGCGGTCGCCTCGGGTGCGGAGGGTTCCACCTCGATGGCGCGAGCCAGCAGTCGTGAGGCACCTGCCGTGTCGCCCTTCTTCAGCGCCGCCTCGCCCAGCTTCAGCAGGGGTTTGGCCCAGAACGGGTCGGCCTTTGCCGCCTTCTCGAACCACGTCGTGGCCCCGTCGACATCGTTGGCGGCCAGCTTCACTTCGGCAAGGCTGAAGAACACCTCGCGCGATGCGGTGGGTTCGGCCGCTGCGCGCGTCAGCGCGTCGTCCGCGGCGCGCACGTCACCGCGCTGCAGGGACGTCATGGCGATTTCGATCCGCGCCCGTACATTGGCCGGCTCGGCCTTCAGCAGGTCGTCGTAGGCCGCCAGAGCCGCATCGAAGTCCTTCTTGTTCCGGTAGGCTGCCGCAATCTGCAGGTTGATGCTGGTGATGACCGGCGCCTTGTTCAGCACCGTGCGATACGCCGCAATTGCGTCGTCCCACTTCTGCTGCTCGAACAGCGCGTCGGCCTCCGCGAGGTCGGCTTGCAGGTCCTTCGCCATGATGCCACCCAGGGCACCGAAGAACGCCACGCCGCTGTGCTTCAACTCGAAGGTCAGCGGAACGTTCTGGCCACCGCTGCGCACGCTCAGCATGCCGCCTTCAGGGGAGAACCCGGGAGCCTGGGCGATGAAGCGCCACTCCCCGCTGCGCAGGCCGATCATGTTGAACCGGCCCTTGTCGTCGGTGGTGGCGGTGAAGCTCTGGCCGATGGCGGGGTTGTCGGCGGTGATGGTGGCGCCCTTCAGGGGCTGCCCGCCTTCCTCGCGGACGATGCCGCTCACGCGCCCACTCTGGGCATCGGCTGTCGCCGTCAGCGACAGCGTAACGAGGACGCCAGCTACGACCCGTGCGACGAGACGACCTGTGAGCATCGGCTAAAGGCTCCTTCCAAGGCCCGAGGCTGCGGTCAGTATACCGCCTACAGCAGCCACGTCGGCTGGTAGAGCAACACGTACACCAGCACGCCCGTGACCGAGACATACAGCCAGATCGGGAACGTCCACCGGGCGATCGCGCGGTGCTGCGGGAATCGACCCTTCAGCCCGCGCGAGAGCGACAGGAGGATCATCGGCAGCACGACCGCAGCGAGAACCACGTGCGTGATCAGGATGGTGAAGTAGAGCGGCCGCACGAAGCCCTGCCGCGTAAACGGCACTGAACCGACCTGCAGGTGGTAGACAACGTAGAACAGCAGGAACAGTGACGACGAGGCGAAGGCGGCCAGCATCCAGGTGCGGTGCGCATCGCGACGGCCGGCCTTGATCCGGCTGAAACCGATCAGCAGCAGGATGCCCGAGATCGCGTTCAGCGTGGCATTGACTGCGGGGAGATCGGCAACGGTCATCGGATATGGCTCAGTGGTCGAGGACCATCACCGCCCAGATGAGCGGCAGGTAGATGATCGACGCGAAGAACAGGGTGCGGGCAGACCGTTCCGAACGCTCGCGCGCGAAGCGGGCCGACAGGATGAGCAGGATCACACCAAGGACGAGCGCCAGCCAGAAGTAGGCCCACCCGGCCAGCCCGACCACGGTCGGGCCGATGCTCACCGGCAGGAGCGCCGCCGAGTAGAGCAGTGCCTGCTGTCCCGTGCGCAGGCCGTCCGGCTCGACGACCGGCAGCATCGGGAAGCCGGCGCTCCGGTAGTCGTCCCGGTACATCCAGGCAATCGCCATGAAGTGCGGAATCTGCCAGAGGAAGACGATGGCGAAGAGGGTCCAGCCACCGATAGCGATGTCTCCACGCGCGGCTGACCACCCGATGACTGCCGGCAGGGCGCCCGGAACCGCACCTACGAGCGTGGACAGGTTCGACGTGCGCTTCATCGGGGTGTACACGACGAGGTAGATGGCCAGCGTGGCGGCCGCGAGCGCTGCCGCAACCCAGTTGGTGGACAGCGCGAGCACGGCAAGCCCCGCCGCCGAGAGGACCGACCCGTAGATGGCCGCTTCCGGGGGGGCCACGCGCTGGTCGGGGAGTGGGCGCATCCGCGTGCGGCGCATGCGCGCATCGGTATCGCGTTCGTACACCTGATTGAGGACAGCCGACCCGCCGGCCACGAGGGCGGTTCCGAGGACGGCCCAGGCCATCTGCCACAGGTCGGGCGTGGACGTGACGCCCAGGTAATAGCCTGCCGCACTGGTCAGCACGACCAGCAAGTTCAGGCGCGGCTTCGTGAGGCTGATGTAATCGCCGATGGCGGACGAGCGCTGCGTATCTGGCAGCGCGTGGGCGACTTCAGCGCGGGCATTCTTCACGACCGTGCCCCGCTTCGGTACAGGTCAGGCCCTCCGCGGCGCTGTGTCGGCGGGACAGTCCGGCCGCCTGTGTGGCGGCCGGGCGTCGTGTTCGCTGGCGTGTTGCGCATGGCCCCTGGCGGCGTGAGCCGCCCCATCCGGTCAGTTCGTCGATGCGGCAGGCTTGAACGTGAAGGACACGTCCTTGGTTTCCTTCGCGGCGACGGTCACCGTCTGCGTCTGGGCACCGAGCTTCTCGTGCCAGGCCTCGATGGTGTAGGTCCCAGCGGGCAGGCCTTTCAGGGTGAAGGCGCCGCTCGCGTCGGTGACGGCGTAGAAGGGATGGGTCATCACGCCGACGTACGCATTCATCCAGCCGTGCACGTCGCACTTGAACGGCACCATCACCTCTGGCGACGTGAACGTGTGCGTCGTCTTCATGCCCTGGATGGGCTGGCCGTTGTTGAACTCGCGGTTGTTCTTCGCCACGGCGTGGATGTTGTGCAGCGTCGGATCGCTGTTGACGATCTCGAGCGGCTGGCCCACCTGGATGCCGAAGACGTGCGGATGGTAGCGACAGTCCTTCTGGTCGATCTGCGCGGGCGTGGTCGGGGCCTCGAAGACCAGATCGCCGAGCCCGTCCTTCACGTACACGAACACGTTGCCCAGCGTCTTGCCGTCAGGGCCGAGGACGTAGGTTTCCATGGTCTGCGGGCCGTCGACCTGCCTGGCGCAGACAGGGTCCGCGTTCATCTTGATCTGCTCGTTTGCCGGCAGCGAGCCCTCGACGGTCACGGTGCCCTTCACGTCAGCTGCGGTGGCCGGGTCGACCGGCGAGTTCGCTGCCGGTGCCGCCGCCGGTGCGGCCGTCTCGGCAGGCGCCGAGCCGTTGCCACCCCCACACGCTGCAACCGACACCGTCAGGGCCAGTCCCAGCCCGTAAGCCCACACTCCACGTAGACGCATCAGTGTCTCCTGTGACTGTCGATTTTACCCCGACTAGCGGGTGCCTGCCGCCGCTGGCGCGCCGGCTTCCATGAGCTTGCGTTCGATGCGGTCCTCAATCCAGTGCGCGTCCCACCACTCCACGGGGTTCACGGGATGTCCACCCACCAGCATGGTGAAGTGCAGGTGGTCCCCTCCTGCCAGGCCCGTCATGCCGCTGCGGCCCAGGACCTGACCCTTGCTCACCGTGTCACCCACCTTCACGTCGATGGACGAGAGATGTCCGTAGAGCGAGGCCACCCCCATTCCATGATCGATGATGACGCAGTTGCCATAGATCCCGAGCCAGTCCGCGTTCACGACCTTGCCAGCATTGGCCGACTGGACCGGCACCGCGGCGGTCACCGCGAGGTCGAACCCGAGGTGGGTCTGCTGGTCGACCTCCTTTCCGTTGTAAACGTAAGTGCGGGCGTCAGCAAAGGCCGCCTCCACCTGGGAATTCCCCAGCTGGACGAATGGGCCGGACCACAGCCGTTCGGCCGGGGAGGGCCTGGTCAGCGCGGCGATCTGGTCGGCGTTCAGGCGACGCAGCTCGCCGTTGACCGTGAGGAACCCGGCCAGCAGGTCCGACGGGTCCGCCTTTACCTGCGGCGACCGCTGGAGGATCTCGGGTACCACGCGGCCCAGGAAGCGGTCATCGATGGGAATGCGGCTCTTGCGGAACGGCTTCGGGAACACATCGTCGACGAACGAAGCGGTGACCTCGTTGCCGGCTGCGTCGCGGGCGAAGGCCACGACCCGCTCGCGCAGCGGCTGATCGTGGAGCAGCGCGAAGAAGGCCACCTTCAGTGATGGATCGGCACCGGCTATGCCCGCGCCTCCCGCCGGGTAGCCGCGGTATTCGATGTTGCCCACGCGAACGCCGGACTCGACGTCAGGCGGTGTGGCGCGGTAGATCACCATCTCGCTGCCACCCTGGTTCACGTAGTGCTTCGTGGACAGCACCGCAATCCGCGGCGGTTCGAGTCGGACCTCGATGTCCTTGGAGGCGGTGGTGTAGACGTCGCGGATCCGGAGGAACGACGTGCGAGCGGCGGTGACCGTGATGCGCGCCGGCCCCTGCTGCAGTTCCGGAATGGCCGCCTTCCCGATGGACCGGGTGATCAGGAGATGGTCCACGTCCAGCCGCTGGGCGTCCGCACCCGTAATGGTCGCCTTCAGGGGGTCGTCCAGGGAGAAGAGCGGGAAGACCTTGCCGTTCTGTTCCAGGGTGGCGTCGAGCCGGGCGAACAGAGCCCGGGGCACCTGGGCGGTCACCTGCAGCGTGCCTGCCTGGCCGACCGGTCCAGTAGGCTGATCAATGCTGAGCGTTGCCGGCGTGGTCTGGCCGGCGGCGACGTAGGCCCCCCCAACCAGGACGACGGCAAGAAAAAGTACGAGTCCGAGCCACCGAAGCATGGACTCCATGATACGGGGTTTGCTAGTATTGGAAGTTCCTAAACGGCAGGCGCCGGTATCGTCTAGGGGTCAGGACACGTGGTTCTCAGCCACGGGACCGGGGTTCGAATCCCCGTACCGGTACCATTTCTTGATAGATCTCCTCTCGATAACAGCCCCGCGCACCTGCGCGGGGCTTTTTTGTTCGGGCTGAGCTGTGGCGCCGGGCGTCAGCGCCGGTAGCCCCTGAAGCCATCCTCGTATCCCTGCTGGAACGCGCTGCGATACGCGCGCTTGTACTCGTCGCGAGAGCCGTATCGGCTGTTGTAGTCGTGATCGCCGTCGCGATACCGTTTCTCTCGGATCGGATCGAAGCGATCCCCGCGCCGTGCTGCGCGCTGTCCTGCCTCCAGGCCATCGCGGTACCCGTGGTCGTGTGCGGCTGACGCGTAGCGACCATCGCGACCCGGGCCGTACGATCCCTGCGGCGGATAGGAGCGTCGCGGATCGTACGAGCCCGACCCCCGTGCGAATCGGCGGAACCCGTCGTCGTACCCGTCCTCGAACCCCTGCCTGAAGGCCCGCACGTCGCCGCGGTCGTCGCCGCGCCTGTTGTCGCGATAGGCGCCGTGGCGGCGGGGATCGTACGGGCGGCCACGCCGGGCGTCGTCCATGCCTGCGTCGCGTCCCTGTGCGAACCCGCGGGTGTAGTAGGCGCGGTCGTCGCGATCGCCCACGGGATAACGCTGCGGGTAGATGCCGCCGGTCGCGCAGGCCGGCGTACCGGCAACGACCACGAGGGCGAGGAGCGCGGGTGCCAGACGGGTGGTGAACATGGACATGCCTCCCATGCCGGGGAGGAGATCAAGTGATGTGCCACGCCACCACGCGGCATTTTCGTTCCGGAATTCGCGTGCAGTGCGACAGGCGTCACCGCCAGCGGACGCTCAGCGAGCGGCGCTGACCTGCTTCAGCATGACCCGCGCGCGGTTTGCGCTCGCGCCGTCGTGGTCGCTGTCGCCGAGGCGCGCGGCTGCCTGGAAGTGCTCGCGTGCGGCTGCCGCCGCCCCCTCCGCCATGGCCAGCCGTCCCAGCTCGAAGTGTGCGCGGCCCTCGACCCAGCGTCGTCCGTTCGAGGCGATGGCTCTCTGGAGATCGTCGCGGGCCGCCGCGGCCCGCCGGAGCGCCGCTCGTGCAGATCCCCGGCGGTAGTACCAGAGCGCGTCCTCGCCGAGCATGCGGCGTCGCGTGTCGCGGCCGGTCATGGCGATCCCCTCGTCGAGGTAGCGTTCGGCTTCCTCCGGTCGATCGGCGCGCAGCAGGGTCGAACCGGTCTCGAGCCAGAGCAGGCGGTTGCGCGGATAGCGCGTCCGCATCCGATCGAGCAGGGCGATCGCATCGGCGTAGCGGCGCTCGCGGTTGTAGAGGAGCAGCAGCGCCACCTGTGCGTCCGACTGGTTGTCGCCCCGATAGCGTGCGGCCCCCTCGACGAGCTGAACGCCCCGCTCGCGACCGCCGCCGAAGCCCGCCACGTAGGCCACCCACCGCATGGGCATCGACAGGACCGACACCAGGTACCGATAGGTGCCGACGATCAGGCCGGCATCTGCCCGCGAGCCGTCCAGCTCCAGCACCCGTTCGTGTGCGGTGAACGCCTCGCGCGCCGCACGGAAGCCGGAGACGACGCCCCCTTCGATGGTGGCCACGTATGACGCCTGGAGCCCGACGGCGGCGCCGAGCTCGTAGAGTGCCTGCGGGTCCTTCGGGTGCTGGGCGACACGCTGACGGCTGAGCGCGATGGCCTTCCGGACCGCCGCGTGAAACTCGGCCGCAAGTTCCTTCGGCGGGGGTGGCAGCGCCACGTCCCGCGCGCCCACGCGTCCCAGGTAGCTGTCGACCGTCATCGTGCCGCGCAGCATGCCGAGGTGCGCGAGGATGGCCCCGGCCAGGCCGCGCCACGCCGCTGCATCCTGCGCGTCGGCCCGCGTGGCTTCGCGCCAGGTGTCCATGGCCCGCTCGTCATCGAGGTTGTAGATCTCCTCGGTACCCCGTGCGCGGAGCGCATCCGAGGCCGGATTGGCCCGCACATCGGGGACGAGCGCCATCAGCGCGATGGCCAGGAGCAGCGCCGCCCTCGAAATCCCCTGCATCCGTGGATTTTAAACGCGGCTTGCGTCGGTTGCGCGGGCTCCGGCTTGCGCCTACAATCGGCCGTCTAGCCCCCGCGTGATCCGCGCGGAAGGAGTCTCCCGTTGGATAACGTGGCGGCGATCGGACCCGGGCCGCATCCGGCGAGCCCGGCGCGCGAGCTCGGCTTCGTCCGGACCTACATCTTCTCGCTCGACCACAAGGTCATCGGCATCCAGTACGCCGTCACGGGACTGCTGTTCCTGCTGTTCGGTTTCAGCCTCATGATGATCATGCGGTACCAGCTGGCGTACCCCATGACACCGGTTCCGCTCATCGGCGGAATGCTGTCGCAGGCCAGCGCGGCCGGTGGTGTGCTGCTCCCCGAGTTCTACAACCAGCTCGGTGCGATGCACGGCACGGTGATGATCTTCCTGGGGGTCGTGCCGCTCGCGGTGGGGGGCTTCGGCAACTACCTGATCCCGCTGCAGATTGGCGCCTCCGACATGGCGTTCCCCAAGCTCAACCTGATGAGCTACTGGGTATATGCGCTCGGCGGGCTCATCATGCTCGCCAGCTTCTTCGTGCCCGGAGGCACGGCGCAGTCGGGCTGGACGTCGTATCCGCCCCTCTCGGTCATTGCGGTGGGTGGACAGACCTGGTGGCTGATCGGGATGGTGTTCCTGATCACCTCATCCCTGTTCGGCTCGATCAACTTCATCGTGACCATCGTCCAGTTGCGCGCGCCCGGGCTGACCTGGATGCGCCTGCCGTTCCTGGTCTGGGCACAGCTCGCCGCCGCGTTCCTCCTGCTGCTGGCGTTCCCTCCCCTCGAGGCCGCGGGCATCCTGCAGCTGATGGACCGCGTGGCCGGCACGAGCTTCTTTCTGCCGAGCGGCCTGGTCGTCAGCAACCGCGTCCTCACCTCGCTCACGGGCACCGCCGACGGCGCGCTCGCGTCCGGGGGCGGGAATCCGCTGCTGTGGCAGCACCTGTTCTGGTTCCTCGCGCACCCCGAGGTGTACGTCCTCATCCTGCCGGCCATGGGCATTGTCGGCGAGGTGGTCGCCAACAACACCCGGCGGCCGCTCTGGGGCTACCGCAACATGGTGTACGCGGTCTTCTTCCTCAGCTTCATGTCGATGGTCGTGTGGGCGCACCACATGTACATCACCGGCATGGGGACCACCCTCGCCGCGTTCTTCCAGACGACGACGATGATCATCTCGATCCCGTCGATCGTGATCCTGACCTCGCTGCTGATGACGCTCTGGGGGGCCTCGATCCGCTTCACCGTGCCGATGCTGTTCGCGCTTGCGTTCATGCCCATGTTCGGCATCGGAGGGTTGACCGGGCTGCCGCTCGGCCTGGCCCCCTCGGACATCCACCTGCACGATACCTATTACGTGATCGGCCACTTCCACTACGTGGTGGCGCCGGGCACCATCTTCGCGCTCTTCGCCGGCGTCTACTATTGGTTCCCGAAGGTGACGGGGCGTCGCATGAACGATCTCCTCGGGCACATCCACTTCTGGGGCTCGTTCGTGTGCATGAACCTCATCTTCATGCCGATGTTCATCCAGGGGCTGGGCGGCATGAACCGGCGCCTGTACGACGGTGGCATGCAGTACCTGCACAACGCCGACCTGCTGCACTGGAACGCCGTGATTGGCATCGGCGCCTGGGTGCTGGGCCTGTTCCAGGTACCGTTCATCATCAACTTCTTCACGAGCATCCGCTGGGGCACGCCGGTCGACCGCAACCCGTGGGAGGCGACCACGCTCGAGTGGGCAGCGCCCTCGCCGCCCGGTCCGCACAACTTCGATGCGGAGCCGGTGGTGTACCGCGGCCCGTACGAATACAGCGCCCCTGGGGCGCGGCGCGACTTCTCGCCGCAGTTCGAGGAGCGTGCCTGATGGAGATTCCGTACGCCGTCGAGGCACGGCCCGATACCGGCCTCTACAACGGCCGGCTGGGCATCTGGCTGTTCCTGGCGTCCGAGGTGATGCTGTTCGCGGGGCTGTTCTCGAGCTACGTCCTGCTGCGCACGGGGGCGGCGGAGTGGCCGCGGCACGTGCTGCCGGTGGGCATGGCCACGCTGAACACCGCCATCCTCATCATGTCGTCGATGACGATGGTGATGGCGTGGACGTCGTTGAAGGTGCGCGACTGGTCGAAGCATCGGATGTTCCTCGGCCTGACCGTCCTTCTCGGGATGATCTTCCTCGGCATCAAGCTCCTGGAGTACCGCGAGCACATCGCCGCGGGCGAACTGCCCGGACGCGACACGTTCTTTGCGATCTACTACACGCTCACCGGTGTCCATGCCCTGCACATCGCCGGGGGGCTGGTGGTGATGCTGTACTTCCTCGGGCCTGGCGCGCGGCTTCATGCGTCGAGGCCGGAGCAGTTCGCCAACCGCATCGAGTCGACCGGCCTCTACTGGCACTTCGTCGACTTCATCTGGGTCTTCCTGTTTCCGCTGCTGTACTTGCTCTGAGGACGCATGGATTCACGTTCGACTGGTGCTCCTGACGTTCGCCCCTACGCGGTGGTGTCTGCCGTCCAGGTGGCGCTGACCATCCTGGCGGTGCTGGTGTCGCGGACCGAGGGCCTCGGCACCACGCTCACGGCCATGGCGGTGATGACCCTGGCGGCCATGAACGGCGGCATGGTGCTGACCTTCACCATGGGGCTGCGGCGCGAGGCCCGGTTCGTCCTGTGGCTGGCCCTGGTCACCATCGTCTTCATTGCAGGGCTGCTTGTCTGGCCTGCGTGGGACATCGGGCAGCGCGGGAGGCAGTTCTAGCCATGTCGCTCAAGAACGTCCACGTCGCCTTCGTTGTTGCAGCCGCACTGCTCGTGCTCTTCTGCGGCCTTCAGGCCGTCGGCAGCTTCCGCGAGGGCGGGTCGGTGCTGATGGCGGCTGCGGCCCTGGTGTCGGGTCTGGGAGTCATCGCGCTGGTCCGCTACGAGATTGCGTTCCTGCGCCGCTGCAGGGAGGCTGGGATCCGATGAGGCGCACGGTCTGCGCGGTGTTCGTGGCGACGTCGGCCATCCCACGGGTTGCGCTGGCGTGCCCGGTCTGCTTTGGCGCTGGCGAGGGTGCCATGCTGCAGGGCAGCAACATGGGGATTCTCGCGCTGCTCGTCGTGACGCTGGCCATGCTCGGCGCGTTTGCCGCCTTCTTCGGGACCCTGGCGCGGCGTGCGGCCCGGTTCGCCGAGCAGTCGTCAACGGACCCGATCATCCACCGGGCACCGTCGGCGGGGGGGAGCGTGCGATGAACCTGCCCGGCCTGCCCGCGCAGGCGTCGACCCACGCGGGTGATATCGACTTCGTGCTTGGACTCGAGCACTGGGGGATGCTCGTCCTCTTCGTGTTCTTCCTCGGGTACTTCGTCTACGTGCTGTTCCGGTTCCGCAGGGGAGCGAACCCGTCCGCGGATTACGCGGGCATGAAGAGCCAGTGGTCGATCTACGTCGTGGCCGCGATCGCGCTGTCGGAGGTTGTGCTGCTCGTCGCGTACGAGCTGCCCGAATGGAACGAGCGGATCAACAACCTGCCCTCGCCCCAGGAGGCGACCGTCGTGCGTGTCGTGGCGGAGCAGTTCGCCTGGAACGTGCACTACCCTGGCGCGGATGGTGCCTTCGGGCGGACGGACGTGAACCTGGTGGCCTCGGAGAACCCGCTGGGCCTCGACCGGTCGGACCCGGCGGCGGCGGACGATATCACGGCCATCAATCAGCTCACGCTGCCCGTGAACCGGCCGGTGCTCATCCACCTGACGAGCAAGGACGTCATTCACAGCTTCGCGGTCTACGAGATGCGCGTGAAGCAGGATGCCATCCCCGGCACCGACTCGCCGGTGTGGTTCACGCCGACCGTGACCACCGAGGAGATGCGGCGCCGCCTGGGGAAGCCGGACTTCGAGTACGAGATCGCCTGTTCCCAGTTGTGCGGACTCGGCCACTACCGCATGCGCGGGTTCCTGAACGTCAGGACCGAGGCCGAGTACCAGGCCTACCTGGCGGAAGAGGCGCGCGCCCTGCGGCGTCCCACGCCCTGAGCGCGGCCACGAACGGCGGGCCCGGAGGCCCGCACTCATCGTTCACGGCCTGTCTCTACGGCTAGAGCGCTTCGACCGCCGCCAGCACCTCCTCGGCGTGTCCTTCCGGCTTCACCTTGTCCCAGCGGTGTGCCACCTTGCCGTCCGGCGCGATCAGGTAGGTAATCCGGGCCACCCCCATGTACTTCCGTCCGTACATCGACCGTTCCTGCCAGGCGCCGTACTTCTCGGCCACCTCGTGATCGGCGTCGGCGAGGAGCGGGAAGTTCAGGTCGTACTTGGCCGCGAACTTTGCCTTGCTCTTCTCGTCCAGGATGCTGACGCCGAAGATGACCGCCTTCCCGGGCTTGAAGCGTGGCAGGTTGTCGCGGAAGGCACAGGCCTCCACGGTGCACCCCGGCGTGTCGTCCTTCGGGTAGAAGTACAGGACCACCGGACGCCCGGCGTAGTCGCTCAGCCTGTGGGTGGTGCCTTCCTGGTCCTTGAGGGAGAACGCGGGGGCTTTCTTTCCGGGCTCGATCAGCGGCATCTCTCGCTCCTGACGGCTTCCTTGATGGTGTTCACGTGGATGGTGACGATGGCGTCGATGTCTGGGCAGTAGCCGCCGCTCATGACAACCGCCACCGGAATGCTCCGTTCGCGGCACTGGCTGAACACGAACCGATCCCGCTCGCGCAAACCTTCGATGGTCAGGGCGAGCTTGCCCAGCCGGTCTCCCTCGTACGGATCGGCCCCGGCCAGGTAGAACACGATATCCGGGCTCGTCGCGTCCAGCACGTCGGGCAGGTGCATGGCGAGCGCCGGCAGGTACTCGTCGTCTCCGGCGCCGTCCGCGAAGGTCACGTCGAGGCTGCTGACCTCCTTGCGGAAGGGGAAGTTGGTGGCTCCGTGCAGCGACATGGTAAAGACGCCGGGATCGTCGCGAAAGATCGCAGCCGTACCGTCGCCCTGATGAACGTCGAGATCCACCACCGTGGCACGTTCCACCAGGCCGTCCCGCATGAGGACCCGGGCCGCGACGGCGACATCGTTGAAGATGCAGTAGCCCGAGCCGTGGTCGCTGAACGCGTGATGGGTGCCGCCCGCCAGGTTTGCCGCCACCTTCGTGCCGGAGAGGGCCGTCCTCGCGGCGGCAATTGTTGCCCCCACGGAGCGGCGCGACCGCTCGACCATCTGGGGAGACCATGGGAAGCCGATGCGCCGCTGGGCATCCGCGGACAGCATCCCGCTGGCAACTGCGTGCACGTACCCCTCGGCGTGGACGAGCCGCAGATCGTCCCAGTCCGCGGGCTCGGGCACGGCAAGGTCCGACTCCTCGATGACCTGATGCGTGATCAGTGCCTCCCGCAACATGCGGTACTTGGTCATCGGGAATCGATGACCCTCTGGCAGCGGAAGCACGAACGTGTCGGAGTAATAGGCCTTCACGGAGCACGCAGGTCGACAGCGGCAGGCGGAGGCACCCGCCCGATCGGATAGATTCCTATTCTAGTGAACACACTCCGGACCATCGACGCGCATGTCGCCGGGTCGGCCGTACGCGTCGTGACGGGCGGCTGTCCGGCGCCGCGCGGACGCACCATGCAGGACAAGCGGCAGTGGGCCGCCACCCGGCTGGACTCCCTTCGCCGGACGATCATGCTGGAGCCACGCGGCCATGCGGACCTCGGCGGTGCGGTCCTGACCGAGCCGGTCACGCCAGGTGCCGACGCCGGGGTGCTCTTCATGGATGGCCGGGGCTTCCCGTCGCTGAGTGGGCACGGCCTCATGGCCGTGTCGGCGGTCGCCGTTGCGCGCGGTCTCGTGCTGCCACGCCAGCCTCACCGGCTGGTGTTCGACACCGCGGCCGGTCCCGTGCGTGTGGAATATGGCCTCGGTGACCTCAGCGGCGGCTCACGGTTTCGGGTCAGCGGCGTGCCCTCATTCGTGCTGCACCCTGGGGTGGAGTGCTCGATCCCCGGGCGTCGTCTCAGGGCCGACGTGGCGTACGGTGGCGCGTTCTACGCCATCGTTGATGCCGAGTCGGCCGGGGTGCCCGTGGATGGCGCGTACCTGGGTGCTCTGCGAGGGACCGGTGTACTGGTGGCGGCTGCGGTCGAGTCGGCGCTCACCATCGAGCATCCAGTGGCCGGCATGCCCGGCGGGCTTGCGGGGGTCGTCTTCACCGCGCCACCGCGTGTAGACGGGGCTGCGCTCCGCAGCGCCGTGGTTCGCGTGCACGGCGCCGTAGAGCGTTCCCCGTCCGGCACGGCAACTGCGGCCATGATGGCCGTGCTCGACGCGATGGGCTTGCTGATCCAACGGGTGCCGTTCGTCCATGAGAGCCTGATAGGCCAGACGTTCGAGGGACAGGTCGTGGGGCACACCGTGGTGCACGGCCTCGAGGCGATTCTCCCCGACGTGACCGGCGAGGCCCACATCACGGGCGAGCACCTGTTCCTGGCCGATGCCGCAGATCCCTTCCGCGCGGGATTCCAGCTCAGCTGACGAGGAATTCCCGACTCAGACGCGTGAGAAGGGTCGGGAGAGCCTCGCCGTTCAGGGCGAACGCCTCCTGGGCCGGATCCCACGCGAGCTTGAAGCTGCGTGACATCGCCGAGACCCACACCTGGCGCACCGGCGCCTGCGGGGATACCACGAATTTCGCGTCGCGTGGCTCCTCGAACAGGACGTTGAGGACACCGTTCTGGAACTCGACCTCGAACTCGTTCTCGTCGGCGAGCGGCAAGAGTGCCTGGCGGGCGGCTTCGAGCGCCTCGTCGCTCTTGACCCGGAATTCCTGCTCGGACAGCGTGCTCATAGAGATTTTCGTGAACCTTGGCCTGGGGCGCCTCGTCTCACCTAGGTGAAAGGAGGCACACATGTCTGAATGGTCGTTTTCCTCGTCCGCGGAACTCGTCGTCGGCGTGGCGCTCGCGCTCGTCGTCGTGGCGCTCGCGTTCGTCTAGGCTCCCGCCTATCGACCCGTGGGCGCCGGCGCCGCAGAGGCCACGTAGCTGCGGCGCGCCCGCGCGGTCATTCCCGTCTGCTTCATCTTCACGGTCAGCTTGTGCACCTTGCCGTCCATCTGTTGGGCCTCGAAGCCCAGCGCGTACTGGCTGTGCAGTTCCTGCGCAACGCGCGTGAAGGTGGGGCCGAGGTCGGCCGTCTGCTTCAGTTCGAAATAGCCACCGCCCGTCTCGTCCGCCAGCCGGCGCAGGCCTGAGTCGGGCCGGCTCCTCACCGTGCGCACGCCGTCGAAGTACTCCGACTGCAGCCCAATCGCATAAATCATCACTTCCTCGGCGCGTGCGCGGTCGAGGACATTGCCGCGTCCGACCCTGCTCGATGTGTCGTCACCGTCCGTGAACACCAGGACGACCTTGCGCCCCTCCACCCCCTGCAGCTGGTTCAACCCCTCCGCGATGCCGTCGTAGAGGCGCGTGCCGTTCCCGAAGTCCAGGTCGCGCACCTCGGTGATCAGCTGGTCGCGGTCGTTGGAGAACTGCGCCGACAGCTCGATCTTGTCGTTGAAGGCGCCGACCGCCGCCTTGTCCTCGGGCAGCAGGCGGATGATGAATTCCTCGGCGGCGGTCTTCAGCAGCTTGATCGAGCCGGTCATGCTTGCGCTCGTGTCGAGCATGACGACCACCGTGATCGGCTGGTTCTCGCTCTCGAACACGACGAGCTGCTGCAGCTTGTCGTTGTCGTAGACCTGGAAGTCGTCCTGCGTGAGATCAGGCACCAGGCGGTTCTGCCCGTCGGTCACCGTGGCGAACAGCGACACGATCTGTGTGGACGACCGGAACGTGGGCTGCTGGGCGGCGACGACGGCCGTCACGGCCACCATCGCGGCGCCGGTGGCAGCGATGACCCTGCCCCATGTAGACAGCTGACATCCAGGCATGACCCCAGCTTACAGCAACGGCTGTTCTAGCCTGCGTGCCCGCGCCCGCCCCCCATCGATAGGTCAGCCGGACGGACAGCCATTCGCCCGCGTTCCGGGTCGGGCAGGGCGATGAAAATCCTGGCGCATTTCATTCCCGACTTGACCGGTCGTATTTGAGTGGGTAGACTGTTCGCACATTTTGAGATTGAATCTCGTTTTCATCCCTCTGGTGTAAGTGTCATGGTCCAGGCATTCGTCATCACTCTGCGTGAAGGTCTCGAGGCATTCCTCATCGTCGCGATCAGCCTCGCGTACCTGCGCAAGACCGGTCGCGCGTCGCTCACTGCGGCGGTCCATTGGGGAATCGGCATCGCGCTCGTGGTGAGCGCCGCTGCGGGCTACCTGCTCTTCAATGCTGCGAACCAGGAGTGGCTCGAGGGGCCGCTGGCGCTCATCGCCGCCGCGTCGGTGACCTGGATGATCGTGCACATGTGGCGGGCAGGGCGACGCATGAAGGGGGACATCGAAGGGCGTCTCCAGTCGTCCACCGCGCGTGGTGGTGCCACCGCCTTCATCGGCGTGCTGTTGTTCACCGTGCTGATGGTCAGCCGCGAAGGCATGGAGACCGCACTGCTCCTCATGCAGTTGCGCGAGACCCTGAACCTTGCGGCGGGGGCCGCGGCCGGCTTCCTCGGCGCTGCCGGGTTCGCGTGGCTCTGGTCGCGCTTCGGACATCGCATCAACCTGGCGCTCTTCTTCCAGACGACTGCCATCTTCCTGTTCGTCTTCGTCATCCAGTTGGTCATCTACGGCGTGCACGAGCTCTCGGAGCAGGCGATGCTGCCCTACAGCGAGTGGCTGCACGAGAACACCGAGAACTGGGGCCCCGACAGTGCGTTCGGTCACCTGCTGACCTACCTGCTGGTCATCCTGCCGCTCGGCTGGGTGACGTTCAAGTCGGCGTTCTTCACCCGCTCGATCACCGTGCCGCGCATGCCTGAGCGTGTCGATCAGGCCGTGCCCCAGGGCTCGCCGGCCCGCTAGCCTCGTTGCGCGCCTCGTCCACGCCTCGGTTCACCTGTAGAATCGAGGCGTGGCACCCAAGCCGCCCACCGTCATCGACCTGACCTGGACCGGCGACCTCGCCTTCGTCGCCACCACCTCCCAATCCACGATCGCCGTCGACAGCGGCGGAGCCTCCGGCACCTCCCCCGTCGAACTGCTCGGCGTGGCGCTGGCCGGGTGCATGTCGGTCGACCTTGCCCACATCCTCGGGCGTGGGCGCCACGCCTTCCGCTCGCTCCGCTCCCGCCTCGTGGCACAGCGCGACACCGCGCAGCCGCACCGGTTCGTCGCCGTCAGCCTGCACTTCGCGATTGAAGGGGACGTGCCGCAGGAGGCGGTCGCCAGGGCCATCACGCTGTCGCGTGACAAGTACTGCTCGGTCTGGCATACGCTGCGTCAGGACATCGACCTGCAGGTGACCTTTGACGTCACGCCCTGATACGGGCACGCACGGGCAGGCGCGACGTCGATACATCGACTGGGCACGGGGGATCGCGGTGCTCATCATGATCGAGGCACACGTGCTCGACGCGTGGACCTTGCGGTCCGAGCGGAGCACGGCCGCCTTCGGCTACCTCAACATCCTCGGCGGCTTTGCCGCGCCCATGTTCCTGTGGCTGGCCGGCCTGTCACTTGTGCTCGCCGCCGAGCGCTCACGACTTCGCACCGGCGACCGCGCCGTGGCTGGCCGCGCCCTCATACGCCGCGGGCTCGAGATTTTCGCCCTGGCGTTCATCTTCAGGGCGCAGTCCTTCATCGTCAGCCCTGGTAACCCGCTGGTTTCGCTCCTGCGGGTCGACATCCTGAACATCATGGGGCCGTCGATGATGGGTGCCGCGCTGCTGTGGTGGGTTGCTGGCGGGGGCCGCACCGCCGCCACCCTGTGCGGTGCCGCGGCGGCGACCCTGTCGCTGGTGACGCCCCTGGTGCGGAGCGCGTCCTGGCTTCCGCTGCTCCCGCCCGCGGTGCAGTGGTACATCTCACCGGCCGGCAACCACTCGACGTTCACGCTCTTTCCGTGGGCCGGGTTCGTCTTTGCCGGCGCTGCCTGCGGAGCGGTGCTCTCGCTGGCCGAACGCTACCAGGAGGCACGGGCGCTCCGTCTGCTGGCGCTTGCCGGGGCGGCGATCGCCGCAGGCAGCTTCCACCTGTCCTACCGTCCGTCGATCTACGCGTCGTCGGCCTTCTGGACCACCTCGCCCACCTACTTCGGCCTGCGCGTCGGGTTGCTGATGCTCGGCCTGGCCGGGTTCCGCGCGCTCGAGCCGGTTGCGCAGCGGTGGGAAGCCGGCTTCAGTATCCTGGCGCGGATGGGCCGGCACTCGCTGCTGATCTACTGGATTCATGTCGAGCTGGTCTACGGGTATGCGACGGCGCTGATCCACCACCGGCTCTCCCTGCCTGCGAACGCCGTTGCCTACATGCTCCTGTGCGCGCTCATGTATGGGTCGCTGCACCTGCGTGATCACCTTGTCGCCTGGTGGCAGGGGCGTGGGGGAGCGGGGGCCACGCCAGAAACCCTCGGCGCATGAGCCGGCCGAGTTCCCGAACAACTGACCGCGCCCCGGTCTGCGCAGGCAAAAACCGTTGAGATGGGCGCGTGGCGCTCGATAGAATTCGAGGCCTCGACGCGCACGGGGCACACACTCGCCAGGACACGGGACGCCCAATGATCAACGTAGCCGCGATTCGGATGCAGCAGTTCGGCGTGCAGTTCTACCAGGCCTCGCTGACCGCCAACGACATCGACAAGCTCGTGCGCTTCGAGGTGCTGAACTACGGGGAGCGGGCCCAGGGCGTGCGGGGCCGCACATCCAGGGCCGCCGCCCCGAGTTCGAAGGTGAACTGGGACCTGCTCGAGCGACGCATCGCCTCGAGCGAGAAGGCATACCAGCGGCAGATCATCCGCCGCAAGATCGATGAGCTGGTGCAGTACTACGAGCAGTGCCGGCAGGCCCGCGACCTGCCCTCCATCCCGGGCGCCGTCATCATCAGCTGCGACGAGAAGCTGGGCTTCGTCCCCTCTGGTGACGACGGGCGCGTCGGCCTGCTGAAGGTGCCCGAGCGCGAGGGGATCCTCCGCGCCATCGACGGCCAGCACCGGCTGCTGGCGCTGCACGCCGACATCGCGCGATTCGCCGGCGAGGAGTTCAGCGTGCCGGCCATCATCTTCGACCGGCTCCCGGAAGATCACGTCGTCCAGATGTTCGTCACGATCAACGCCAAGCACACCCGGCTGAACGCGTCGCACCTCGTGAGCCTGTCCGGGAGGCAGCTGTACCGCGACGAGTCCCTGGCGACCGCCCACGACGTGGTGCGCGCCCTGAACGACCGGGAGGACTCCCCGCTCCATGGCGAGATCAAGCTCCTCGGCGTCGGGCGCGGCCGTGTGGCGCAGGCACCCCTCGCCCAGGAACTGAAGCGGCTGTTCGCCGACGATCTCTTCTCCGGTCGCCGGTCAGGCGATCCGCACGAGGATGCACGCAGGTTCTTCGTAAACTACTTCAAGCAGGTGGCCGTGGTGTTCGGTACGGCCTGGAACGGACGCAAGTACAGCATCCGCTCCGCCCCTGCCCTCAGGGCCTTCGTCCGGGTCGCTCCCGACGTGATCAGGCGCCTGGATCAGGAACATGCCGACCGCACCGACTACCGTGCGATCGGGCGCGTCATCTCGCCCTGGGGGCGCCGTATCGGCGACCTCCGGTTCGAGACCGACGGGGCGTGGAAGCGCGGCGGCACCACGGTGGAGTCGCTCGCCAGGGATCTCAGACTCGCACTTCAATACCCGGAGGGCGCCGCTGGCTAGCACCGGCACCATATTCGTCACCGGCGGAGCCGGCTTCATCGGATCGAATTTCGTTCGTCACGTCCTGGCGCGGACCACCGCGGCGGTCGTCGTGATCGACAAGCTCACCTACGCCGGCAGCCTCCTCAACCTGGCTGGCGTGGTGGACGATCCGCGGGTCACCTTCCTCGAGGCGGACATCGCCGACCGTGGGGCCATGGCCGACGCGTTCGGGCGTCACGCGCCAGACGCCGTCGTCAACTTCGCGGCAGAGACCCACGTCGATCGATCGATTGACAGCCCCGCACCCTTCATCGACACCAACATCGTCGGCACCTTCGTGCTGCTCGAGGGCGCGCGGGCGTCCCTGCGTGCGCGGCCGGCCGCGGCTGCCGATCGGTTCCGCTTCCTCCACGTGTCGACCGACGAGGTGTACGGGACGCTCGGACCGGAGGGCCTGTTCTCGGAGGAGACGCCCTACGCGCCGAACTCGCCCTATGCGGCCAGCAAGGCATCGGCCGATCACCTGGTGCGCGCCTACTTCCACACCTACGGCCTGCCGACGATCATCACCAACTGCTCGAACAACTACGGCCCGTACCAGTTTCCCGAGAAGCTGATCCCGCTGATGATCCTCAACGCCCTCGACGGTCGGCCGCTGCCGATCTACGGTGACGGCGGCAATGTGCGGGACTGGCTGCACGTGGAGGACCACTGTGCAGGAGTCCTCGCCGTGCTCGAGGGCGGGCGGCCTGGAGAGAAGTACAACATCGGCGGCAACAGCGAGCGCACCAACCTGCAGGTGATCGACACACTGTGCACGACGCTCGAGATGCTCGTGCCTGCGTCCGACAATCCGGCGCTTCGCGACAAGGGCAGCTACGGCGCCCTGCGCACCTTCGTGCCCGATCGCCCCGGCCACGACCGCCGCTATGCCATCGACGCCGGCAAGATCCAGCAGGAACTCGGCTGGCAGCCCAGGCACGACTTCACGTCCGGTCTCCGGGCGACGGTCGAGTGGTACGTCAACAACCGCGAGTGGTGCCGGGCCGTGCAGGCCGGCCGCTACAATCGCGAACGGCTCGGCCTCTCGTAAACCATGAAGGGCATCATCCTCGCCGGCGGTGCCGGCACACGCCTGCATCCACTCACGCTCGCCGTCAGCAAGCAGTTGCTGCCGATCTACAACAAGCCGATGATCTACTACCCGCTGTCCACGCTGATGCTGGCGGGGATTCGGGACATCCTGGTGATTACGACACCCCACGACCAGGACAGCTTCAGGCGCCTCCTCGGCGACGGGTCCAGCGTGGGCCTTCGCCTGCAGTACGCCGCCCAGCCGAAGCCTGAGGGCCTCGCTCAGGCCTTCGTCATCGGCCGCGACTTCGTGGGGATCGACCGTGTGGCGCTCGCGCTCGGCGATAACGTCTTCTACGGGGCGCACTTCACCGACTACATCCGCGCGGCGGCTGAGCGGCAGGCCGGCGCCGTGGTGTTCGGATACTGGGTGCGCGATCCCGAACGCTATGGGGTCGTCGAGTTCGACGCGGCGGGGCGTGCGGTCAGCCTCGAGGAGAAACCGGCGAGGCCCCGGTCGAACTACGCGGTGACCGGCCTCTATTTCTACGACAACCAGGTGCTGGACATCGCCGCGGGGCTCAAGCCCTCGCCGAGGGGTGAGCTGGAGATCACGGACGTCAACCGGACGTACCTCGATCGCGGGCAGCTCCACGTGGAGCGCCTGCCGCGCGGGATTGCCTGGCTCGACACCGGCACCCACGAGGCCCTGGTGCAGGCATCGAACTACATCCAGGCGCTCGAGGAGCGCCAGGGGCTGATGGTGGCGAACCTCGAGGAGATCGCCTACCGCATGGGGTACATCGACGCCGACCAGCTGACACGGCTGGCTGCCGCCATGGGCACCAGCTCCTATGCGCAGTACCTCCGCACGCTGCTGGAGCAGGGGGCCTGATGCGTGTCATCCCGGCCGAGATACCCGAGGTCCTCCTCATCGAGCCCGACGTGCACGGCGATGTCCGCGGGTTCTTCCTCGAGACGTTTCACGCGGGGCGCTACGCGGAACACGGCATCACCGGGCCGTTCGTGCAGGACAACCACTCGCGGTCCGTGCAGGGGACGGTGCGCGGGCTGCACCTGCAGGTCGCCAGGCCACAAGCCAAGCTGATTCGCGTCATCGCCGGTGAGATCTTCGACGTGGCGGTGGACGTGCGCGTTGGCTCCCCCACGTTCGGCAGGTGGGTCGGCGTCCGGCTCTCGGCCGAGTCGTTCCGGCAGTACTACATCCCGGAGGGATTCGCCCACGGCTTCAGTGTGCTCAGCCCGGTTGCCGAGATCGAATACAAGTGCACGGACCTCTACGACCCGGAGGGGCAGCTCGGGCTCGCCTGGAACGATCCCACCCTGAACATCCCGTGGGGCGTCGACACACCGGTCCTCTCCGACCGCGACCGTGCCAACCCCACCATCCGGGAGGCCATGGACCACCTCCCTCGCTACACGGTTTCAGAACCGTAAGCAGGTGTCCCGTTTCGTGCGGGGCGTCTCTCGCGCGCGTGTGCAGAGCCGGGCAATGCCGGCTGCCCAGGCCGGGTACATGCCTTGCGAAAGTGGCGGGCACATCGGTCTGATTACGGCATAACGCCGTGAATTGCTGGGGGAGCCAGATCGGTGGGGCAGAGGGGCACCGCAATGACGCGGTGCCCTTTTGTTTGTACACTGGCGGACGGAATCCCCAGCCATGCGCATCGATCTCAACGCCGACGTCGGCGAGTCCTTCGGCCAGTACACCCTCGGCGACGATGCGGCGCTCATGCGCAGCGTGACCTCGGTCAACGTGGCCGCCGGCTTCCACGCTGGCGACCCGGGCGTGCTGCGGCGCACGCTCCGACTGGCGCGCGAGCACGGCGTCGCGGTGGGGGCGCATCCATCCTTCGCTGACCTGGGCGGCTTCGGCCGGCGGGAGATGTCGCTGTCGGCGGGGGAGGCCGAGGACCTGGTGCTCTACCAGATCGCCGCGGTGGCCGGCGTCGCCAAAGCCGAGGGGCTGGTCCTCGCGCACGTCAAGCCGCATGGTGCCCTGTACAACATGGCGGCGCGCGACCGCGAGCTTGCCGAGGCCGTCGTACGTGCCGCGCATGCCTTCGACCCCAGCCTGGTGATCTACGCGCAGCCCCGTTCGGCCCTCGCGGCAGCGGCGAAGGCCATGGGGCTCACCGTTGCCTTCGAAGGATTCGCTGACCGTGGCTACCAGGCCGATGGCCGCCTGGTTCCTCGCACGCAGCCCGGTGCCGTTGTCACGGGCATCGAGGACGTGGTGACACGCGCGCTGCAGATGGCCGTGGAGCGCACGGTGCTGGCGGTCGACGGCTCGCTCATCCAGCTCGACATCGATTCCCTCTGCATCCACGGCGACACGGCTGGTGCTCCCACGTTGGCGGCCTGGATCCGCGCAGGTCTCCAGTCCTCCGACGTCGACGTCCGCGCGCCGAAGTCCTGAGCCGCGCGCTCGACCGGGTCCTTCGTCCGCGCCGCACTCGACGTGGATCGCCGCGCTGACCGCCGTTGCCGGAAGACCCACCGATCGGCGATCCGGAAGTTGGCGGCGCTGGTGACGACGACGGCCAGCGTGTTTGCCGCGAGCGTCGGCATCCCCATGTGCTCGACCATCACCACCGTCACCAGCACGTTCCCCACGATCGAGACGAAGCCTGTGTCGGCGTGGTAGCGGAGCAGGCGGGCCACCCGTCCACCTGCGGCCACGGGGCGGTCCTGCCAGGTCCACCGCTCGTGCCACAGGAAGTTGCCGAGCACGGCGCTCTCGACAGCGAGAACCGTTGCCAGGGCATATGGGACGTGCCAGCGGGATACCAGCAGGTGGAGCACCGTGACCTGCACAGTGAAGCCGGCGGCACCCACCAGCACGAACGCCGGCACCCGACCGGTCACGCGGCCTCCCCGGCGTCCCGAACGGGCATCGGCTCCGCCTCGTACAACGCGCGGGTGTTGCGAACCGACGTGAAGACGAAGGTGGCTGCCAGGGCGGCTGCGGCAATCACACCACCCAGGTCGAACAGGCGGACCGGCTCGGCACCAAACGGACGGACCCAGGGCGAGACCGCCGCCCGCAACGCGCCGGCCATGATCAGCAGGCGAAGCTCGGTCGGCCCCACCCCGAGGAACGACATCCGGAAGATGCCGGCCGCGTGAGTGGCCAGGTACGACTCGGCCGACACCAGCAGGTAGGCGGCCAGTGCCAGCGTGGCGATCAGCGGGTGCATGAGGCCGGACAGCGCGAGACCGCCGAGCAGCATCGCGGTTCCGGCGAGGTCGATGATGTGGTCGACGTAGAACCCGTAGCGGGGACGCTGTTGCTGCCGGACACGAGCGACGGTGCCGTCGAGACTGTCGCCGAACCAGTTGGCGGCCAGCGCCACGACCACGCCTGCGGCGGCCCACGGCGTGACCCGGAACGCTGCAAAGGCGAGTCCGGCAGCGGCCATCGACGCGAGGCCGATGACCGACAGGTGGTCGGAGTGGACCGATCGCGGCAACCGATGCGCGATCCAGATGAGCAGTTGCTTCTCGAGCCTGGCGGTGATGCTCGCGTTCTGGCGGACGTGCGTTGCGGCGGACGTGGAACCCATGTGGATCAGCCTCCACACGGGAATGCGCAGTCCGCCGGCGGACTGGCTCAGGCCGGGTGGTCCTTCAACGCCCGCCTGAGAATCTTGCCAACCATGGTCTTCGGCAGGTCGCGCCTGAACTCGACCTTGCCGGGGACCTTGTAGGCCGCGAGCCGTTCGCGGCAGAACGCCCGCAGGTCGGCCTCGGTCGCCTGCTCCCCGGGCCTGAGCACGACCCAGGCCCGCACCGCTTCGCCACGCGCCTCGTCCGGCACGCCGGCCACCCCAACCTCGAGCACGGCCGGATGCGTGGCCATGACCTCCTCGATCTCGCGCGGCCACACCTGGTAACCGCTGGTCTTGATCAGGTCCTTCTTGCGGTCGACGATGAAGAGGTACCCGTCTTCGTCCAGGTATCCGAGATCGCCCGAGTGCAGCCACCGGCGGGTGGTGCCGTCGTCGTCCACGTGATCGCGCAGCACGAGCGAGGTCTCCTCGGGGCGGTTCCAGAAACCGACCATCAGCTGCGCCCCCGAGAAGCAGATCTCGCCAACCTCGCCGAGGCCCATCTCCTTCGTGCCCTCGTCCGCATCGTAGATGCGCACCGAGACGTCAGGGAGCGGCATGCCCACTGAGCCCAGCTTGTTCGGCCCTTCCACCGGGTTGACGCAGAGCGCCATCATCGCCTCGGTGAGGGAGTAGCCCTCGACGATCCGGCCGCCGGTCATCTGTTCGAAGCGGGCCTTGGTCTCGGCAAGCAGTGGGGCCGCGCCCGACACACAGATCCGGATGGAGCGGATGTCCACCTTGCCGGCCTGGACGTCCGGGTGGTTCATCATCCCGACCCAGAGGGTGGGCACGCCCGTCAGGAAGGTGGGCTTGAGCCTGTTGATGGTCGCCAGCAGGTCCTTCATGTCCCGCGGATTGGGCACGAGGGCAATCGGGCAGGCCGTGACGAACGCCAGGGCCTGCACGCCGACGTTGGCATATACGTGGAACATGGGCAGCGGCAGCAGCAGGATGCTCCTGCCCTTGTCGATGGCCGATGCAAGCCACGCCTCCACCTGCAGTCCCGTGACCGCGAAAGCCGCGTGGCGGCCGAGCACACCCTTCGGTGTTCCGGTCGTACCGCCACTCATCAGCAGCACCGCCGGATCGTCCTGGGTGATCGTCGCCCGCGCGGGCGACTGTCCCCGGTGCTTCCGCAGCAGCGTCCCGTACTCGAAGTCGGACGCGTCGATGCCGACCCGGTCGCCGTCCTTCTTCTCCCGGAAGAGCGTGAAGAGCATCTTCAGCGCGGCGGGGAAATACTCCTTGATGTTCGTGACAATGACGCGCTTCAGCGGCGTTCGCGATCGCACCCGGCTCACACGGTCGTAGAACCGGGTGAGCGTGACGATGGTCTCGATGCCGTTGTCGCGCAGCGGCCCTTCGAGCTCGTGTTCCGTGTAGATGACGTTGAGCGGGGCGACGATCGCGCCAAGCTTCCAGGCGGCCAGCTCGACGACGAAGAACTGGGGGCAGTTGGGCAGGAGCAGGCCGACGCGATCGCCCCGGACCACGCCGAGCGCGGCCAGCGCCGCCGCGAAGGCGTCACTCTCCTGTTCGAGCTGCTGCCAGGTGACCTTCGTACCCTTGAAGATGAGCGCGGTGGCCTGTGGCCGGACGCGCGCGTGCTCGGCCACGTAATCGAGCAGTGTCCTGTTCGGGTACGGGGCGAGCGTGGCGGGCACGCTCGGGTCGTAGTTGGCCAGCCAGGGCGCGCGTGAGGTCGGCATCAGCGGCGCGATTATATCGGACGCCGAGCGGGGACCGGGAGCGCGAGCCTCGCGGGCACCCGGTTGCGGACCTGGTGCCTGGTGCCCGGGCGCGACCGCCCGTCGCCAGTCCGTGACGAGTGTCGTCAGCTGCGGCCGGACAGGAGCATCGAGAGGAGCGCCTTCTGCACGTGCAGCCGGTTCTCCGCCTGGTCGAACACGACCGAGGCTGCCGACTCGAACACGTCGGCGGTCACTTCCTCGCCCCGATGCGCCGGCAGGCAGTGCATGAACAACGCCCCCGGCTTGGCCTGGGACATCAGGGACTCGTTCACCTGGTAGGGGCCGAACACCTGGCGCCGCACTTCGGCCTCGGCCTCCTGGCCCATCGACGTCCACGTGTCCGTGTACACGGCGTCGACCCCGGCCACTCCGTCTGCGGCGTCGCTGAAGAGGCGCAGCCGCGCGCCGTGCCGCGCCGCGGCAGCGGCCTGCTGCAGCGCCCACTCGGGCAGGGTGTACCCGTCCGGGCTGATGACGTGGATGTTCACGCCGAGCATCAGCGTGGCGTGGACCAGTGACACGGCGACGTTGTTCCCGTCGCCCACGTACGCCAGCGTCCGACCCTTCAGCGTGCCCCACTGCTCGCGCAACGTCAGCATGTCTGCGAGCGCCTGGCAGGGATGCTGGTCGTCGCTGAGGGCGTTGATGACCCGCAGCCTCGGGGCCGCCGCCGCGAACTCCTCGAGCACCTTCTGCGAGAACGTCCGGATGACGATGCCGTCGACCCATCGCTCGAGGTTGCGGGCCACGTCAGCCACCGGCTCGCGTTTGCCGAGTGCCGCATCGGGCTGGAGCGCCACCACATTGCCACCGAGCTCCACGACGGCGATCTCGAACGTCGACCGCGTACGCAGGGAGGCCTTCTCGAACAGCATGGCCACGTGGCGTCCCTCGAGTGCGCCGGCCGTGGGGGCCTGGCGTCCGAGCGGACGGTCTGCCTTCACGTGCGCGGCAATCTCGAGGCAGCGCTCGAGGTCGGCCACCTCGAAGTCGAGGACGGAGAGGAAGTCCTTGCGGGCTGGCGCAGCGGTGCTCATACGGCTACGTCCGGTACTCGGCGTTGATCTTCACGTACTCGGCGCTCAGGTCGCAGGTCCAGACGGTGGACGACGCGCTGCCGGCACCGAGGTGGACACCCACCGTGATGTCGTCGTTCCTCAGGTAGTTCGCGGCTGCCGGTGCCAGGTCGTCGTACGGTCGCCCATCCCTGAACAGCTGGATGGGACCGATGGTGACCGCAGCCTTCTCCAGCTCGAACGCGACGCCCGCCCGGCCGGCCACGGCGATCAGCCGACCCCAGTTCGGGTCGCCGCCGTGGATGGCGGTCTTCACCAGCGGGGAGTTGGCGATGGCCTTCGCGCACTTGCGAGCCTCGTCGGCCGTTGCCGCCCCCGTGACGTTCACGGTGACGAGCTTGGTGGCGCCCTCACCCCCGCGTACGATGCCGAGCGCGAGTGGCAGGCAGACGGCCCGAACCGCTTCCGCGAATGCCTCGTAGCCCTGCTCGTCGATCGTCACGCCGCTCGCGCCGTTGGCGAGGATCATGACGCAGTCGTTGGTCGAGCATTCGCCGTCGACGGTGATGGCATTGAACGTGTCGTTCACCACCTCGCGCAGCGCGCGCTCGAGCAAGGGAAGCGGCACCGCCGCATCGGTGGTGATGAAGCCCAGCATGGTGGCCATCATCGGCTCGATCATGCCGGAGCCCTTCGCGGTGCCCCCGACGGTCACGGTGCCAGTGCCGATGTTCACGCGGGCCGCCGCCTCCTTCGGGAACGGATCGGTGGTCATGATCGCCCGGGCCGCTGCCGGTCCCTGGTCGGCGCCGAGGCTGGCGAAGGCGTTGGGCAGACCCTCTCGGATCCTGTCCATCTTGAGGTTCACGCCGATGACGCCGGTGGAGGCGACCAGCACCTGATCCGCCGGACAGCCCACCAGCGACGCGGTCAGCGTCGTCATCTCGCGCGCGTCGTCCATGCCGACCGTGCCGGTGCAGGCATTGGCGCAGCCGCTGTTCACGACGATGGCCCGCGCGACACCGCGCGATGCCGCGAGGTTCGCCCGGGTGACGGTGACCGGGGCGGCCTGCGCCCTGTTCGTCGTGAACATCCCGGCGGCCGTTGCGGGCCTGTCCGAGACGATGAGCGCGAGGTCGAGCCCGCGTCCTGGCGCCTTGATGCCCACATACTGGCCGGCGGCGGTGAATCCCAGCGGCGAGGCCACCCCGCCCTGGAACGTCTCGAGCGTCTGTACGGTTCGTGTCGTCATGCGTGTCTGGCGACCATCAGGTGGTCGCGGTCCTGGGTGTCGTGCAGTGATTCGAGCGGCAGCACCATCGCGTACTGGCCGCAGTGCCGGAACTGCGGGCAGCGCACGCAGTCCGTATGGATCTTCTCGGTCACCCACAGGTGCGGGACGATCGAGAACCCCATCGGCATGAAGTAGCCGGGCGCATGGGTGAAGGCGCACAGCTTGTCGAAGCCGTCCCGGTGGGCCCGGGCCCGGAGCTCTTCCACGATCAGGCTCCCGACTCCAAGTCCGCGCGCCGATGGGGCGACCACGAGGGATCGCACCTCGGCGACCTGCAAGCTGAGCGGCGCCAGCTCCGCGCAGCCCACGATCGTGCGGCTCCGCACCGCGACCACGAAGCGGGTGGCGTGGTGCGCCACGTCGGGCAGCGTGCGGGGCAGGAGGTGCCCCTCGGCCTGGGCCGCGGCAATGAGCGCATGCATGCGCCGGGCGTCCGCCGGTGCGCCGGTCCTGAGGGTGATCCGTCCGGGTCTGGTCGCCATGGTCACGCCGTCGTGATGTCGGTGAGTGCCTGGTCGAGGCGCGACAGCCCCTCGTCGAGGTCGGCCTCGTCGATGACGAACGGGGGGAGCAGCCGGATCACGTTCTCGGCCGTCCTGTTCACGACCACGCCGCGCTTGAGTCCCGCGGGAACGATCGCCGCCGCGTCGCGGTCGAGTTCGATGCCGCGCATCACGCCCGCGCCACGCACCTCCCGGATGCAGGCGTGCTTCGCCTGCAGCTCCGCGAGCCGCCGCTCGAAGTGCTGGCCGATGCGCCCGACATGCGAGAGGAGCCCGCCGCCGACGAGTTCGTCCACGAACGTGAGCGCCGCCCGGCAAGCCAGGAGGTTCCCGCCATAGGTCGTGCCGTGGTCACCGGCCATGATCTTGGTGGCCACTTCGCCGCTCACGAGCGCGGCCCCCACCGGGACACCCGCGCCGAGCGCCTTGCCGAGCGCCATCAGGTGCGGCTTGAGCCCGATTGCCGCCGAGTAGAAGGGATACCCCGTCCGGCCGCACCCCGACTGCACCTCGTCCGCGATGACGAGCGCACCGGTCTTCTGCGACGCCTCGTTCACCGCCGCGGCGAAGGCGGGCGTGAGTGCGCGCACGCCGCCCTCGCCCTGGATCGGCTCCAGGATGATTGCGGCCGTGCTGGTCGACACCGCGTCGAGGACCGCCTGCGGCTTCGTGCCGCTGATCCACTTCACGCCGGGCAGCAGCGGCTCGAAGGGGGTCCGGTAGTGCTCGTCGGACGTGACCGACAGGGCGCCCATGGTCCGTCCATGGAACGACTCCTCGAGGGCGATGATCTCGGTGCGCGACTCACCGAGCGTGTGCCAGTACCGCCGTGCGAACTTGAGGCAGGCCTCGTTGGCTTCCGTCCCGCTGTTGCAGAAGAACGCCCGCTCGAGACCCGACAGCGTGGTCAGGCGGGCAGCGAGCTGCCCCTGGAGCGGGTGATAGAACAGGTTCGACGTGTGGAGCAGCGTCTCGGCCTGCTCGGCGATGGCCTTCGTCAGCTTCTCGTGGCCGTATCCGAGCGCGGTCACGCCGATGCCCGACAGCAGGTCGATGTACTCCCGGTTGTCCGCGTCGTACAGACGGACACCCTTCCCTCGCACGAAGGTCACCGGCTGCCGGCGGTACGTCTGCAGCACGTGCCGGGCTTCCAGTGTCTGGATGTCGTCAGTCACCATTGTCATGATCTCGTCTCCAATCCCCGGCCGTCGTGCCGGAACCTGGGGAAAGTCTCCGGCCTCTCAGCCGGACATCACTACTGCGGTTCGTGTTGTGCGGAAAAGGTCCTGGTTGATTTACGGGCGTCCGGCTGGCACCGGTGGGGCCGGCACGAGCCTCGTGGCACGGGCTGGCGCTACGTCCGCGGCTGCGGCTGCGAGCGCCGCGCCGTCGCGGCCATCGACGATGAGCACGTCGCCGACACCGCTGGCCAGCGCGTCGGTGCACGCGCGGAGCTTGGCGATCATGCCGGCGGTCGCGGTCCCGCTGCCAATGAGCTGCGCGACGCCGGGCACGTCGACCACGGGAATCGTCGCGCCGGTCTCGTCGAGCACACCGGCGGTGGTGCCCGAGATGACGAGGCGCCTGGCGCGGAGCCGGGCCGCCAGGTGGCCCGCGAACGTGTCGGCGTTGACGTTGAACAGGCGACCGTCGGTCCCCAGGCCGATGCAGGCCACGACCGGGACGAAGCCTGCGGCGGTCAGCGAGGTGACGACCGACACGTCGGCCGAGGCGAGCGGGATGCCGACGCGGCCGAGGTCGACCACGCGGCCGTCGACGGCGTGGTGCGGCGGTGCCGCTTCGCTCCGTCCGCAGCCACCATCCGCACCCGTGAGGCCAACCGCGGGCACGCCCGCGGTGTTCAGCGCCGCGACGAAGCGCGTGTTCACGGCGCCCGCCAGTACGCTGACCACCACGTCGAGCGTCGGCTCGTCGGTGATCCGCAGCCCGTCGACCTGCTTCTTCTCGATGCCGGCCACCTTCAGCGCGGCGTCGATTTCCTTGCCGCCGCCGTGCACGATCGCGAGCGGAATCCCCTTCGCGCTGATGGCCGCGATTGCGCCCACCACCGTCGCCAGGCGGGAGGCATCCTCCAGCAGTTCGCCGCCGAATTTCAGGACGAGGAGCCCGCTCACAGCAGTCCCGCCTCTTCCGGCGCGCCAATCATGAGGTTCATATTCTGCACGGCCTGGCCCGAAGCGCCCTTCAGCAGGTTGTCGATCACCGACACCAGCACAGCCCGGCCCGACGCGTTCACCTTCCACCCGATGTCGCAGAAGTTGGTGTGCGCCACGTGCTTGATCTCCGGCAGCGCCGACCCGACGACGCGTACGAAGGTCGAGTCTGCATACGCCGCCGCGTAGATGTCGCCCAGCGTCGTTTCGGTGGTGCCCGGCTTCACCCGGACGTAGATCGTCTCCAGGATGCCCCGGTCGATCGGCAGCAGATGCGGCGTGAAGGTGACTTCGCCGCCGAACCCCTGCTCGATCTCGGCGCCGTGCCGATGATGCAGCACGCCATAGGCCGCGAGGCTGGCGTAGACCTCGGAGAAGTGGGTCCGCTCGGTCGGTGTCTTGCCGGCGCCCGACACGCCGGACTTGGCGTCGACGATGACGTCCGCGCCCGGGAGCAGCACGCCGGCATCGACCAGCGGCTTCAGCGCGAGCAGCGCGGCCGTGGGATAGCACCCGGGGTTCGCGACCAGGCGCGCGTCGCGCACCTGCTCGCGCGCATGCTCCGTCAGTCCGTATGCCAGCCCGTCCGGAATGGCGTGGGTCTCGGGATACCACTTCCGCCGCAGCGCCTCGTCCGACAGGCGGAAGGCGCCCGACAGGTCGATGACGCGTGCGCCGGCTGCCACGAAGTGCGGGGCCAGCTCCGCAGCCGCCGTGTCGGGCAACGCGAGGAAGATCAGGTCGGCATCCTGGGCAAGCGCCTCCGGCTGGAGCGGCACGATGGTGCCCTTCCAGATGTGGTTCAGCGCCGGCAGCGTGCGGGCGGCCGTCGCGCCGGAGGACGTGGCCGCCACAATCGAAACCTGCGGGTGACGCGAGAGGATGCGCAGCAGTTCCTGTCCGGTGAAGCCGGTCGCGCCCGCGACGGCCACCCGTACCCGACCCTCCGCATGGGCGGCGGGCGGCGTCCTCCCGGTGTCCGTGATTGTATGCATCGGAAAGAATACTTATACAGGATGCACCTGGTTCGATCAATGGGAATCGATGCATAAATGTGGTGCGGGTATGCATAAACGCGTGTATCCTGAAGGGGCCCGTCGCATCCCGGGCACACACCGACATCCATGAAGTCCCGCAGGCAGGGCGCCATCCTCGATCTCGTCGACCGCGAACCGCTGCACAGCCAGGAAGCGCTGCGCCGTCGGCTCGCGCGCGAGGGTTTCGAGGCGACGCAGGCCACGATCTCGCGCGACATCAAGGAGCTCGGGCTCGTGAAGAGGGCCGGTGACGGGGCCTACCAGCGGCCCGGCGTCATGGGTGCGGCTCCGGAGGCGGCGCACAACGCTCTCGCGCGCGCCGCGGCCGAGTTCGTCCGGCGCGTGGACCGCGTGCAGCAGATGCTCGTGATCCGCACCGGCGCAGGCCAGGCGCAGGCGCTCGCGCTCGCCATCGATGGCGCGCGGCTCCCGGAGACGGTGGGCACCATCGCCGGCGACGACACCATCCTGGTAATCGCGCGCGACGGCCGGCGTGCGGCCACGCTGGTCCGGCGCCTCGAGGCATTCGCGGGATTCTGATGCGTATCGTCCTCGCGTACGCGGGCAGCCTTGCGGGCTCGGCGGCCATTGTGTGGCTGCGCGAACGCCAGGGGGCCGAGGTGGTCACGGCCACCCTCGATCTCGGCCAGGGACGTGTCCTCGAGGCGGTCCGCGATCGCGCCCTCGCGCTCGGTGCACTCCGGGCGCACGTGCTCGACGCGCGAGACGTGTTCGCCCAGGAGTTCGTGGTGCCGGCCCTCCGTGCCGATGCCCTGCACGACGGGCGCGTCCCGATGGCGCTCGCGTTGAGCCGGCCGCTCATCGCCCGCACGCTGGTCGAGATGGCCGCAATCGAGAAGGCCGGCGCGGTCGCGCATACGGGGCGTGTCACAGGAGATCCCTCCGCGCCGGGAGCCTCGCCGCTCGACCGCTTGCTGTGTTCGCTGGCACCCGGCCTTCCGGTCCTCACACCCGCGCGCGACTGGACGCTTGGCCCCGACGACCTCGCCGCCTTCGCGCACCGCCACGGCTTGCCTTCCACCAGCGATGACGCCCGGCCCGTCGAGTCGAACCTGTGGGGGCGCTCGCAGCCGCTCGATGCGGCCGGTCCGCTCGACCGGACCAGGGCTCAGGGCCCGTGGCCTGGCGAGCCGGCGTTCGTCGACATCAGCTTCAGCCGCGGCATCCCCACGGCACTGAACGGGGTCGCGCTTCCGCTGCTCGAACTGGTCGCAAGCCTCGGCACACTCGCGTCCACGCACGGTGTCGGGCCCGTGCGCACCGCGGCGGTCACCTGCGATGCCCCGGCCGCCCTCCTGCTCCACGCCGCACACCGCGACCTCACGCGCGCCGTCTGTCCCGGCACGGTCGGCCCGTTCGCCGATGCCGCCACGGCCGCCTACATCGACGCGGTCGAACAGGCCCGCTGGTTCTCCCCGCTCCGCGAAGGGCTCGACGCCTTCTTCGGCGTCGCCCAGGCGGCGGTCAGCGGTCACGTCCGCCTCCGCCTGTTCCGGGGCTCCTACTCCACAGTCACAACTGAGCCGACGCCGCCGTCGCCACCGCCGGCGATGCCGTCCGTCGCTCCCTCACACGCTCAACACTGATGTCCACTCTCTGGTCGGGTCGTTTTGATCAGGCGCCGGATGCCGCCGCCTTCGAATGGGGTTCCTCCTTCAGCTTCGATCGTCGTCTCTTCGAGGACGACGTGACGGGCAGCCTGGCCTGGTCCCGTGCCCTGGCCGGAGCCGGCGTCCTCACCGCCGATGAAGCCGCCGCGATTCAGGCCGCCCTCTCGGACATCCTGGCCGAGGGGCGCGCGAACCCCTCGTTCGTCAACGGCGACGACGAGGACGTCCACAGCTTCGTCGAGCGCCTGCTGGTCGCCCGCCTCGGCGATACGGGCAAGCGACTCCACACGGGCCGCTCGCGCAACGAGCAGGTGTCCCTCGACCTGCGCCTCTACCTCAGGCGCCGCATCCCCGCCCTGCAACAAGCTGTCGCCGACATCGTCGCCGCACTGTCACGCCAGGCCCGTGCCGCGGGCGACGCGCTGATGCCCTCGTACACGCACTTCCGGCCGGCGCAGCCCGTGCTGGTGGCGCACTTCCTCCTGGCGCATGCCGCGCCGCTCCGGCGCGACTTCGATCGGCTGGCCACGGCGAGGCAGGAGGCCGGCGCGCTGACGCTCGGCTCGGGCGCAATCGCCGGCACCAGCTACGCGGTCGACGTGCACGCCATCGCCCGCGACCTCGGGTTCGATCGCATCGTCGCCAACAGCATCGATGCCTCGTCGGACCGCGACTTCGCCGCCACGTTCCTCTATGCCTGCTCGCTGACGATGGTGCACCTGAGCCGACTGGCGGAGGACCTGATCATCCTCTGCGGTGACGAGCACCGGTTCTTCGAGTTCTCGGACGCCCTGAGCACCGGCAGCAGCATGATGCCGCAGAAGAAGAACCCGGATCCGCTGGAGTTGGTGCGCGGGAAGACCGGCCGGGCCATCGGCGACCTCATGGCGCTGCTGACCACGATGAAGGGCATCCCGAGCGGCTACAACAAGGATCTGCAGGAGGACAAGCACGTCGTATTCGATGCCGAGGACACCGTCGCCGGCTGCACGGCGGTCGTGAAGTCGGTGGTCGACGGGCTGTCGCTCAACCGTGCGCGCGCCGAAGCGGCGGCATCCGGCTTGCTGTTGGCTACGGACGTTGCGGATTACCTGGTGGGCAAGGGGGTTCCGTTCCGGACGTCGCACGAGATCGTGGGAGCCCTGGTGCGGAAGCTGATCGTGGAGCAGCGCGAGTTCGGTTCACTGAGTCTCCAGGAGTGGCAGGCCGCGAGTCCGAAGTTCGAGGCGGACGTGGTCGCCCGTGTCACGCCAGGGGCATCGGTGGCCGCCAAGCGGACCCCGCAGTCCACCGCGCCCGACGCGGTGGCGCGTGCCCTGGACGAGTGTGATGCCTGGGTGAGCGGCGTGCGCGCGTGAACCGATGCATGAGGCGCATGCCATCAGCCCGGCACTATTGCCTGAGGAAAACGAGCTCTGTTAAGATTTCCGGGCCTTTCGCACCATCTTCCCCCGCCTGAAAGAGGATCCTTCGGGAGTTTCTGTAGATGCAGCAGCGCCAGCCTCGGCTCGGTGACATTCTGGACGATTACTGTCCCCGCGAACGGCGGCTCACCAACCACGTCGTGGTCGCCATGGTGGGCGACGCCGTGAAACAGACGCGCTGCACCACGTGCGACGCCGACCACGAATACAAGCACGCCACCCTTCCCCGCCAGCGCAAGAAACCCGAACAGTCGGCCCTCTACTCCCAGGTGCTCGCGGGCATTGCCCCGAAGCGCATCGTGCACCCGGCTCCGTCGCCGACCGAGGCTGACGTCGAGCCGGTGTCGGCCGAGCCGGCCTTCGTGCCTCCGCCGGCTGCGCCGCCGGTGCGGAATGCGGCGTCGGACTTCGATGCCCTGTTTGCGCTGCCGGATGACGTGGACGGCAACCAGCCACCACCGATCGAGGAAGGGCCCGCGCACCGTCGGCTGATCCGTGCGCAGTTGCCCAAGCACGAAGGGCAGGTGGCGACGGCGCGGCAGGCGCCGGACTTCACGATCCGCCAGCCGAACCCCGGCCGTCCGAAACGCTTCGTGCGTCCGGGGCGCGCGGCGTCGCCCTTCGCCGGCAACCGGTCTGGTGGCAACGGGAACAGCAACGGCAACACGCGCGGTGCCGGTGGCCAGCGACAGGGCGGGCGACCACAGGGTGGCTCGCGACCCGGCAACCGGCAGGGGGGCGGCGGGCGGAATCGGTCCAGGTAGTCCTCCCCCGCAACGTTTCGGCACTGACCTCCAACACATCGATACCTCACCATGTCTGATCTGTCGGGCAAGCTCGGCCTCGTCCTTGGCGTGGCCAACAAGCGGTCCATCTCGTGGGCCATCGCGCAGGCTGCGGCGAAAGCCGGGGCGCGCCTCGCACTGACCTACCCGAGCGCACGGCTCGAGGAGAACGTGCGGGAACTGGCGACGACCCTCGACAACCCGCTGGTCCTGCCCTGCGATGTCACGAGCGACGAGCAGATCGCCGCGCTCACGGCCGCACTCGACGCGGAGTTCGGAGGGCTCGACTTCGTCGTCCATGGCGCGGCGTTCGCGCCTGCGGCCGAACTGTCGAACCGCTTCGTGCAGACCTCACGCGAGGGATTCAGGATGGCCCTCGACGTCAGCGCGTACTCGCTGGTCGCGCTCACCAACGCGTGCGTGCCACTGATGGAGAAGCGGGGCGGCGGCAGCGTCGTCACGCTGTCGCATATCGGCGCGGATCGTGTCTTCCCGAACTACAACGTCATGGGTGTGGCGAAAGCCGCGCTGGAGGCCAGCGTCCGCTACCTCGCCGCAGACCTCGGTCCGCAGAACATCCGCGTCAACGCGGTGTCGGCCGGACCGATCAAGACGTTGGCGTCCGCCGGCATTCCTGGCCTGTCGATGATGCTGAATGCCCAGAAGGAGCGCGCGCCGATGCGCCGCGGCATGGAACTGGGCGAGATCGCGGACGCGGCCGTCTTCCTGCTCAGCCATGCCTCCCGTGCCATCACCGGTGAGGTGATGATGGTCGACGGCGGCTACCACGTCGTCGGCATCTAGCCCGGGCAGCCTGCCTCAGCTTCCGGAACGGACGTTGCAGCGCGCGACCGCGTGCTCAGCCGTCTGCTGATCGTGCTCGCCGCCTGCCTGACGTTCGCGTGCGCGGGCACGGTCGACGCCACCATGGACGATGCGGCGGTGACCGCTGATGTGGTGACCGCCCTGCTGAACGACAGCCGTATCGACGGTACGCAGGTCAGCGTGCAGGTGCGGAGAGGTGTCGTGCACCTGGCCGGGGTGCAGCCCACTGCCGCCGCAGCCATGCAGGTGGTGGAGATTGCGCGGGCTGTCCAGGGGGTCCGGGATGTGACCTCGACGATCGCCGTCGGTGGCGCCGACCCGACGCCCGATCAGCACGTCCGGTAGATCACCTGAGGCTCAGCCCCATTCCTCGACGCGCACGCGGTCCCGCGAGACCCCGAGCGACTGGAGCACCTTCGGCATCTCCTCGACGAGCGCCGGCGGGCCGCACACGAAACAGAGCGTGCGCCCGTCGTGCACGAGCGGTTCGAGATCTTCCCGCGTGATCCTGCCGCGCGTCCCGGTCCAGTTGCCGGGTCCCACATCGCGTGTGACCGTCATCCGCAGCTCGATGGTGCCGGCGTCGGCCATCGCGCGGAACTCCTCCGCATAGGCGAACTCCTCGGGCAGTCGTGCGCTGTACATCAGCCCGATGGCTTCGTGTGGCACGTGGACCGAGTGGCGGAGCATCGACCGCAGGGGCGAGATGCCGGTGCCCCCCGCGATGAAGAGGAACCGCGACTCCGCCGGTGCGTCGGGAAAGGTGAACCGTCCAACCGGCCCTTCGATGTCGACCAGCGCCCCGACGTGCAGCGGCAGGTGCGCGCCCGGTTCACCCTGCGCGTCGACGCCGACCAGCAGTTCGAGCCGGCCATCCCGGGCGACGTCCTCCGGGGCCGACGCGATCGAGTATGGCTTTCGCACCGGCTGGCCGTGCGCGCCGAGCCAGATCGCCTGACCGGGCTGGAAGGGGAACGCGGTCCCCTGCAGGTCCACATGGATGACCCGGGCACGCGGGGTGACGACGCTGATGTCGAGGACCGGCCTGGTGAGGAGCACGCCTGTCTATGCTAGCGCGTGGCTCCGGCTGAGGCTACGGCGAGGATGGTCAGTCGAGGTCGGTGACCGGGAAGTGTGAGCCGCCCTGTTCGAGCGCGTACTCGGCGATCTTGCGGTACAGCGTGCCGCGGCTGATGGCGAGCACGCGGGCTGCTTCCTTCTTGTTCCAGTGGACCGCTTCGAGCACGCGCGAGATGTGCGCCCGCTCGGCCTCGGCCAGCGAGGGGAGCCGATCGGGGGACGCCGCTGGCGCCGCCGTGGGCGTGCTGAGGAACTCGACATCGTGCGGCCGGATGGCGCGGCCGGGCGCCGACAGCGCAGCCCGCGAGACCGTGCTCTCCAGCTCGCGGATGTTGCCCGGCCAGGGGTAGGCGACCATCGCGTCGAGCGCCTCCCGCGTGAAGGTCTTCGCGTCGGGCGGCAGCCCCTGTGCCACGCAGTAGCGCGCCAGGAAGCGCTGGGCGAGGACCGGAATGTCCACCTGCCGCTCGCGCAGCGACGGCAGCCGGATGGCGAACGCGTTGACCCTGTAATACAGGTCCTCGCGGAATCGCCCGTCGCGGACGAACTGTTCGAGCGGTCGGTTGGTGGCCGAGATCAGGCGGAAGTCGACCCCGATGGACCTCTGTCCGCCGAGCCGCTCGAACCGGCGCTCCTCGAGCACGCGAAGGAACTTCGCCTGGGCGATGAGCGACATGTCCCCGATCTCGTCGAGGAAGAGCGTGCCGTCGTTGGCGAGTTCCAGCCGCCCCGGCTTCCGGTCGAGGGCGCCGGTGAACGCGCCCTTCTCGTAGCCGAAGATCTCGGACTCGAAGAGCGTGTCCGGCAGGGCGGCACAGTTCACGGCCTGGAACCGCGCCCGCGAGCGGCGGCTCAGCTCGTGAATCATGCGGGCCACGACCTCCTTGCCCGAACCGGTCGGCCCGAGGATGAGCACCGAGATGTCCGACTTGGCCGCCGTGCGGATCCACTCGAACACGATGAGCATCTTCTCGTCGCGCCCGATGAGTTCGCGGAACCGCTGCACGGACGGCGACTGATCCTCGGTGCTGACGACGGCGCGGCGTTCGAGGAAGGTGTCCAGCAGTGCCGCGAACTCCGCGCTCAGCGGCCGGGCGGCGGCAAAGCGCGGGATGTCGGTGGTGGACGGGATTTCGAGGGCGACGCCGCAGTCGACGAGTTCGCGGACACAGTTCTCGACATCGAGCCGAAGCCGGCCGAAAGCCTGCATCAGCGCGTCGACATCGAAGGCCTCGTTGGGGCGGGCGTTCAGGTAGCGGAGGAGTCCGGCGCGGAGCGGGGACTGCACAAGCGCGCGAAACCGCGCATCCAGGTCGTCTGCGAGTCCCGTGCGGGCTGCAACCGTGCGCCTGGCGCTGTGCGTCTGGTCGTCCATTCCGTACGAGGGTTATCGGCCGGGCCCACCCTGTGCAGCAGGGTCGCCGGCCCCTCCGCTCCTGTAGTACTGGTCCTGGTACTGCTCGATCAGGCGCTTCATTTCCACGGCGTCGCCCTTGTGGTGGCCGTGGCAGCGAATCGGGTTGACCCCGCCACTGGTCTCGATGAGTACGTCGGACAGCAGGACGCCGGTCTGGATCTTCACCGACGCGATGTGCGCCACGTGGATCGACTCCTCCTGCTTGCCGATCCACCCGGGCGTGAAGTGCACCACCGAGCGCGGGGAGATCAGCACCTGCGTGGGCAGGAGGCGATTGCCGCCGCTGAGACGGCTCGCCCGGAAGACCGCGCCCTCGGCGAAGGGACGACCCTTGAGCCAGACCACGAGGCCGGCCAGCAGCACGAGCGCAACCGGTCCGAGGACCAGCCAGATTGGCACGGAGTGTTCGCCGATGTGCACGGGGCTCGATGTTAAGCTAATTTCCCACTGAAGGAGATCGCCCCGTGCCGCACCGCGCTCCGGGTTCGCCCGGCCTGTCCCGAAAGCCGTTCCTCACCGGCAAGCCAATCACGTACTACCGCCCGACGGGCAGCCCCCAGATCAAGCAGCTGATCGACGAGGGATTCCAAGCGTTCAACGCGGGCCGGCTGAATGAAGCCTGCCAGATCTTCGCCGAGAAGATGCTGGCGCCAGAGAACGGGACCACCATCGGGCTCACGGTGGCGGGGGCGCTCACCCCGGCCGGCCTCGGCGGGTGCGTCATCGAGCTGATGGAGCGCGGCCTGGTCGACTTCGTCATCTCCACGGGCGCGAACCTCTATCACGACCTTCACTATGCGCTGAACTTCACGCTGCGTCGCGGGTCGCCGTTCCTGAACGACGTGGAGCTGTACGAAGAGGGGGTCATCCGGATCTACGACGTTCTCTTCCCGGCCACGGTCCTGCTGGAGACCGACTCGTACATCCGCGACTTCCTGGTGCGCCTCGGCATCAACGAGCCGATCCCCACCTCGGAACTGCACTACCGGCTGGGGCTCGACCTGCTCGAGCGCTTCCCCGGGTGCGAGGCGCACTCCGTGCTGGCGAGCGCGGCAAAGTCCGGCGTGCCGATCTACACCTCGTCGCCCGGCGACAGCTCGATCGGCATGAACGTGGCGTATCACGAGCTGATGAACGGCAGCCGCCTGATGATCGATCCCAACCGTGACGTGAACGAGGTCTGCGCGATGGTGCTGGCCGGCACGCAGAACGGGTGCGTCATCCTCGGCGGCGGCTCTCCGAAGAACTTCTACCTGCAGGCACAGCCGACGCTGTGGGAGGTCTACGGCATCCCGAAGGGCGGCAACGACTACTTCATCCAGATCACCACCGACCAGGTGGTCTGGGGCGGACTCTCCGGCGCGACACCGGCCGAGGCCGTCAGCTGGGGCAAGGTGAACCCTGGCGTGCTGCCGGACACGGTGGTGGCCTACGTCGATTCGACGATCGCATTCCCGCTGTTCTGCGAGTACGCGCTGGCATCGCCGAACGCGCGCCGGCCCCGCAAGGAACTGGTGCACAAGCGCGATGCGCTGGTCGCCGACCTCGTGGTCGAGGCCACGGCAGCACGCGCGAAGCGCGAAGCGGAGGCCGAAGGATAGGGAGTGGGCACGCTGGCGTCGGAACTCGCGCCGCACGCGGAGCGCATCTCGCCCCGCCCGCGCGTGTATGCCGACGCCAACGTGCCGGCCCGGCTGGTCACCCACATGCGCGAGGCGCTTGGCTGGGACGTCCTCTTCGTCCTTGAGGCACCCGAGCTCCGCCGCGCCGCCGACCAGCACCACTTCCGGCTCGCCCACCAGCTCCGCCGCACGCTCATCACGCTCGACCGCGACTACCTCGACGACCGGCGCTTCCCGCCAGCCGAGGGGAGCGGCGTCCTGGTCATCAGTGCGCCGGGCGACCGCGAGTTCCTCGCGCTGCTCGGACGGATCGACCGCGACCTCTTCGCGCTCCCGGACGGTTCACGCGCCGCCCTCCCGCTCGACGGCCGCAAGCTCCAGGCCCACACCGACTGGCGTCGCTCTGCCCGATGATCGTCCTCGCCGGCGCGGACCGGCACGGACGACGTGGACGCGCTCGACGAGGACGACACCGTCGCCGCGATGGCGTGCTCGACCGTGCGGAGGCCGTGGTCCGGACCCACGTCGGCGGCACGCCCGTGTCCGCCAGAGCGTGACACCGGGGAACAGCGTTTCCGGGCGCTCCGTCTAAGCCTTCATCGCGCGCGTCGGCGCGCAGGAGGCTCGCATGTCCCATAGCTACCGCTGCGTCCGCGCCGTTGCGCTGGCCGCCCTCGTCTGCACCCCGGCGGCGGCCTGCGTCGATATCAACGCAGGAAACGCCACCTACGTCGAGACTGTCGAGAAGCGATTTGCGGTGACCGGCGAGCCGACCGTCACGCTCGGTACGTTCGACGGCAGCGTGGACATCGGCACCTGGGACCGACCGGAAGTGCTCGTCGTGGTCGAGAAGCACACGGTGGACAAGGTTGCGGCCGAGCGGATCCGGGTCGAGACCTCGCAGGAGTCCGACCGCATCCGCGTCGACGTCCGGGAGGAACGCCAGCGCGGCCTCAGCATCAACATCGGGTCGTTCAGTGCGCGGGTGACCGTCACCGTCCCGAACCGGGCGCGAATCGAGGCGAGCACGGGCGATGGGCGGGTCACCATCCGGGGCGTCGAAGGGGACCTGTCCGTGCGCACGGGTGACGGTTCGATCCGCATCGAGCAGGCCCGTGGTGCGGTGGAGGCGCGGTCGGGCGATGGCAGCATCGACATCGACGGGACTTTCAGCCGCCTGTCGGCGCGGTCTGGCGACGGCCGGCTGCGCGTGCGGACCAGCGCACCCTCGCCAGCGGAGGAGTGGTCGCTCGTGACCGGCGACGGATCGGTGCTGCTCGAGGTGCCGGAGGGCTTCGGTGCCGAACTGCACGCGGCGACCGGTGATGGCCGGATCCATGTGGACGGCGTGGCGTTCGCGTCGAGCCGGCCGGACGAACGGCGCGTCGCGGAAGGGCGGCTCGGCGGCGGTGGACCGCGTGTCACGATCCGGAGCGGCGACGGCAGCATCACCGTCCGCCGTGCCGATGCGCCGCAGTCGTGAACGCGGCGGTCAGCCGGTGAAGGTCCGATCCAGGTAGTCCGTCGTGTCCGGCACGCCTGCCTCGACGAAGGCGTCGTGCCGTTCACGGCACTTGCTGCAGATGCCGCAGTGCGGCGGGAAGTCGGCCGATACACGCCGGGCATTCATGCAGGAGAGCGTCAGGTCGAGCGGCACCCCGGCACGCCGACCGCGCACGATGACAGCCGCCTTGCCCACGCGCGCGTAGGGCGCCTCGATCGCGAGGGACCAACCCAGGCCCAGTGAGAGGGCACTGGCCATTGCCGCACGGAACTCCGGCGTCGCGTCCGGAAAGGGGTTTTGATCGAGCGTGCCGATGACCAGCCGGTCCAGGTGCGCAAGCGCGCAGAACACCCCCGCTTTCCCCAGCAGCACGATGTTCCTCCCCGGGATGTAGACGTCCTCGTCTGGCGTGTGGTACGCCGGCGCCTCGCCGGCCGTGGCCCAGTGCCTGGCCGGGTGGACGTCGGTCATGTCCACCGCGAGGGCCGCCAGGGGGCGCACGCGGGCACCGTGGAGATGCCCGAGCAAGTGGCGCAGGGCCTCACGCTCCGCGGCCTCCCATGGGAAGCCCACGCTGACGTAGATCGGCTGGACGTCGTCGCGGGTTGCCTCCTCGGCCAGCAGCACCGCACTGTCGAGACCGCCTGAGATGAGGACACCTGTGGGCATGGGAATACCTGTCGGGCAGCCGGATGCGCCTGAGCTGCTTACAGGCGATGATAATCTTGATCGCGAGCCATCAAGGCACCAGCCAGCCCATCATTCATCCACGGACTGCCATGTATTCCGTCACCAAGCGCATCGACTTCTGTTACGGCCACCGACTGCTCGACTACGACGGCGTCTGCAAGCACCCGCACGGGCACAATGCCGTGGCCGAGATCGAGGTGCGGACCGACGCCCTCGACCACCGCAACATGGTGACCGACTTCAGCGACATCAAGCGGATCGTGAAGGGCTGGATCGACGCCGAACTGGATCACAAGATGGTGCTGCGGCACGACGACCCGCTGGTCAAGCCGCTCCAGTCGCTCGGTGAGCCGGTCTTCATCGTCGACAGCAACCCGACGGTGGAGCGCATTGCCCGGCTGATCTTCGATTATGCGGACAGCCAGCAGCTTCCGGTCGTGCGCGTGACCGTGTGGGAGACCCCCACGTCGTTCGCCGAATACAGGCGCGACTAGGGCCACGATGCCCGGATCTTCGCAGCCGTGGCCGCGGCTGTTCGTGTTCGACCTGGATGGCACGCTGGTCGACTCGCGGCGCGACATCGCCGAGTCGGCCAATGCCGTCCTCGAGGCGTGCGGCCACACCCCGCACTCGGAGGAGGCGATTGGCGGCATGGTGGGCGACGGCGCGGCCATGCTCATCGCGCGTGCCTTCACGGCGGCCGGGGCCGACACCCCGCCGGACGCGCTCGAGCGGTTCCTGAACGCGTACAATCCGCGGCTGCTGAGGCACACCCGTGAGTACGCGGGTGTGACCGACCTGCTGTCTGCGCTCGCCGCGCGGGCCACGCTCGCGGTGCTCACCAACAAGCCGATCGAGGCGACGCGGGCCATCCTCGACGGCCTGCACCTGTCGCGCTTCTTCGGTGCGCTGGTGCTCGGCGGCGACGGCCCGCATCCGCGCAAGCCCGATCCGGCCGGTCTTGTCCGGATCATGGAGATGGCCGGCGCGCATCCCGCCGACACGATGATGGTGGGCGACTCGGCGATCGATTTCCTGACCTCCAGGAACGCCGGGACGCGTGCGTGCCTCGCTCGATACGGGTTCGGACTCCACGGCGTCGACCAGGCCGAGGTGCGCGCCACCGATCTCCTGATCGAGCATCCGATCGAGCTGCTGTCCCGCCTGTAACGATTCGCTACGACACCTCCTGACGGCTGTTGCGTTTCGCGGCAGGCAACGCCGACACTGCGCCGGATCGCCGCCGGAATTGCGTTGGCACCCGCGTTGCTCAGGTAAGCCTGTCCCGTCACCTTCGAGCCGGCTGTTCTGTGCGGCGTGCAGGCGGGGCAGACCCTGTCTCGAACGCACGACTATGCCAACCTCACTGACGGACGGGCACGGCCGATCCACGGGCCTGGTCGACGTCCTCGATCGCGTCCTCGACAAGGGGCTGGTCGTCGCCGGCGACATCAAGGTGTCGCTGGCCGAAGTCGAGCTGCTGACCATCCGCATCCGCCTGCTCATCTGTTCCATCGACAAGGCCGAGGCGATCGGCCTCGACTGGTGGAAGTTCGACCACCACCTCTCACCGGGCAAGCAGGCCCTCTCTGCGGAGAACGAGGAGCTGCGGAAGGAGATTCGGGTGCTCGAGCGCAGGCTCGCGTCGATGGCCAGGCGCCGGGGCGGCGTCGCGGCCCCGAAATGAGAGTCCATCCGCGGTCGGGGGACGAGGAGAAGATAGATGCCCGTTGAACGCGCCGCCGGCGGCACGAGCCTGATTGACGTTCTCGATCGCGTCCTCGACAAGGGGATCGTGATCGACGCCTGGGTTCGCGTGTCGCTGGTCGGCATCGATCTCATCACCGTCGAGGCGAGGGTCGTGGTTGCCTCGATCGACACCTACCTGAAGTACTCGGAGGCGGTCGGCCAGGCCGCCCCTGTCGGCAGGCCCGCCATCGAAACCAAGCCCTATGAGGAAGTCATTGCCGAGAATGCCGCCCTCCGGGCGCAGCTCCAGGGCAGTGTGGCTGCCGCCCGCGTGGCTGGCGGACGCAAGCGTGCCACGGTTCGGGGCTGACTCGACCGGCCGCACCGGCATCCGGGCGTTCGCGCGGTCGGCTGCACCGCACGCCGACAGGGTCGAGGCGCGCCTGCGGCTGCTCGAAGGCTTCCTCGGGCGCACCGATCTCTCGGAGTGCGCGCACCACGCGCTCGAATGGCTGGCCGACGTGCTGCAGGTCCGCCGCTCACTCTGCCTCATCTGTCCACCCGCCGAGGATGCGTTGGTCACCATCGGCTGGCATGGCCTTCCGCCATCCGTCTCGGCGAACTTCATGGTCGCCCTCGACGACTGGCAGCACCCGCTGGTGAGCGTCCTTCACACGCAGGGGCGCGTGTTCTTCGGTGCCGCGCACTCGCCGGCCGAACGCCGCCGGCGGCCCTCGACGCCGCTGGGAGACGCGGCCTTCTATGCCGCCGCGCTGGGCTCCACCGAGCCGGGGCGCGATCCGGTCGGACTGCTGCTGATGGTCGACGGCCCGCAGGCCGCGGCGGACATCGACTGGTTCACCACTGTCTTCGGCCAGAAGCTCGAGCAGATCTTCCGGCAGCAGGAGCGCTCCGACGTGGACCACCGGCAGGGTCGCGAGCGGACGCTGCTGTACAGCATCATCAACGCCGTTCCCGACCCCATTCTGCTCACCGACACGGACGGACGCCTGCTCATCGCCAACGCGCGCGCGCTCACGCTGTTCACCGCATCGGAAGAGGAGAGCGAAGGCCGCCGCAGCGCGGTGCGGATGAACAACATGCTCCTGTCGTCGGCGCTCTCCAGCAAGGCCATCGAGGAGTCCGGCGCCACGCGGCGCGAACTGCTCCTGGTCAACCCGGTTGACGGCTCCGACCTGCTCTTCGAGCTCCTCAGCACCATCACGGAAGACCCCAGGCACGGAACGGGCGTGGTGTCGATCCTCCGGAACGTCAGCGACCTCAGGCGTGCGAGTGAGGAGATCGAGGAGAACTACCGCCGGGTGCGGATCGCCGAGGCCCAGGCCAGGGCCGAGCGCGACCGGCTCAACCTCATCATCGACTCCGTGGCCGATCCCATCGTGGTCACCGACGCCAGCGGCGCCACCTCACTCATGAACGAGCCCGCCGAGCGGCTGTTCACCACGCAGCGGGGTGCCGACGCCGGCGTGCAGCGGGCGGTGCAGTCGAACGACGCGCACTTCTCCACCTTCATTGCCGGCATGCTGGTCAGCGCCGACCGGCGCAGGGTGGGCGAGCTTGCGCTCGCCGAACCGCATTCCGGCGCGCCGATGCCGGTCGAGGCCATCGCCGGCAAGATCCTCTCGGAGCACGGCGAACTCACCGCGGTCGTCACCATCCTGCACGACAGGCGGGAAGCGCTCGAGAAGGCGCGGCTCTACGAGCAGCTGAAGGAAGCGTCCGACGAGCTCGAACGGAAGATCCAGGCGGCCACGGCCGACATCGCCCAGCAGAACGAGCTGCTGCGGCGCCAGGCGATCGAACTGGAGCAGGCGTCGCTGCTCAAGTCGCAGTTCCTCGCCAACATGTCGCACGAGTTCCGCACGCCCCTGAACGCCATGCTGGGCTACACGTCGATGCTGTTGCAGGGGGTGGCGGGCCCGGTGGACCAGCCCGTGCGGCGTCAGCTCACGCGCATCGAGTCGAACGGCAGGCACCTGCTCACCATCATCAACGAGATTCTCGACATCTCACGCATCGAGGCCGGCCGCATGCCGCTGCAGATCACGCGCTTCCGGATCCCGGATCTCGTGGACGAGGTGCGGGCGGAGCTGGAACCGATCATCCTCCGATCGAAGCTCGGCCTTGAGCTCGCACTGGCCGGCGACCTGCCGCAGGTGGCCAGCGACCGGCAGAAGGTGAAGCAGATCCTGCTCAACCTGCTGAGCAACGCACTCAAGTTCACCCACCAGGGCGCGATCACCATTGCCGCTCGCCGCCGCCCGAAGGGTCGACTGCTGGAGCTGTCGGTGGCCGACACCGGTATCGGCATCGCCCCTGCAGACCAGAACCGGATCTTCGAGGACTTCAGGCAGCTGGACAACTCGCCCACGCGTGCCTACGGCGGCACCGGCCTGGGTCTGTCGATCTGCCGGCGCCTCGCGCAGATGCTCGGCGGAACCATCGAACTCGAGAGCGCGGTGGGGGTGGGTTCGCGCTTCACCTTGACGCTGCCACTTCAGGGACGCAGATGACCAAGACCAGGATCGAACGACCCCGCGTGCTGCTCGTGGACGACTACCCCGATGCACGCGAGATGTACAGCGAATACCTGCAGTTCTCCGGCTTCGAGGTGGTCGAGGCGGCCAACGGCATGGAGGCGCTGCAGCGCGCCGCCGACGAGGCCCCGGACATCATCCTCATGGATCTCTCGCTGCCCGTCATGGACGGCTGGGAGGCAACCCGACGGTTGAAGGCCGACCCGCGCACGGCGGACATTCCGGTGGTGGCCCTCACCGGCCATGCCCTGGCCGGCATCTCCGAGGGCGCGCGGCAGGCCGGCTGTGACGCCTTCGTCACCAAGCCCTGCCTGCCCGAGGATCTCGTCGTCGAGATCCGGCGCGTGCTCGACGTGCCCTCCGACAGCTCATCACGAAGGAGCGCGCGGTATGCGAAAACCCGCAACTAGCGCGCGCAGCGCGGGCCGCCGCCCCCCGCAAGCCGTCAAGGGCACCGCCAAGGCCAAGGCGGCGCCAGCCCGGAGCGGTACGGGCAAGGCCGCCCCGGCGCGCGCGCGCGTGGCCGGCGCCGGCGGCAACGGCCGCCCGACCCCGAGGACCGCCGTCCGGCGCTCGGCCGAGGATCGGCCGTCCCGGTCGTCGCGCTCGTCCGCCGCCGTGCTCGAGCAGGTCCGTGACGCCGCACCGGCTGCCGATCCCGAGGGCAGCCTCGCAGTGAGCCGCGGCAAGTATGTCTACTGCATCATCGAGGCCTCCGATCCGTTCCGGTTCGGCCACATCGGCATCGGCACCGATCCGAGCGAGGTGTACACGGTGCACTACCGGAACCTGGCGGCGGTGGTCTCGGATGCGCCCCTCGAGGTCCTCGACTCGACGCGCGAGAACGTGCTCGCCCACGAGCGGGTGAACGAGACGGTGATGCGTGAGCACACGGTGATCCCGATGTCGTTCGGCACCATCTTCAAGACCCGCGAGGACATCGTCGAGCTCCTGCGATCGGCAGCCGAGGCGTTCGGCGACGTCCTCAACAAGATGCAGAACAAGCTCGAGTTCGGGCTGAAGGTGCTGTGGGACCGCGAGCAGGCCATCCGCGAACTGGAGAACGAGGACGAGGACATCGGCCGGTTGAAGAAGGAGATCTCGATCCAGAAGGGGCCGACCTACTTCGCCCGGATGCAGTACGGGCGGCTGGTGGACGCTGCGCTCCAGGCCCGGTCGGAGCACTACGTGGCCGAGATCCTGGACGAACTCCGGGACGTGTCGGTGGCGTCGCGGATCAACAAGCCGATTGGCGACCGGATGATCATGAACGTCGCCTTCCTCATCTCGCGCGACCGGGAGGGAGCCTTCGACGCACGCGTCAAGGCGATCGCCAGCCGCTTCGACAAGCTCACGTTCAAGTACACCGGGCCCTGGCCGCCCTACAACTTCGTGAACATCCGGCTCAAGCTCGAGCGCGCGTGAGGCAGCCATGCTGATCATCGACAGCCTGCTCGTGGGATCGCTCCGGTTCGTGCTCGACAAGGTGCTCGCCGCGGCCGAAGCCGAGGCCCACGACGACACGGCGCTGCGCGAGCGGCTGCTCGAGGCCCAGATGCAGCTCGATCTGGGCGAGATCGACGAGCCGACGTTCGCCGCCATCGAGCAGGACGTCTTCGCGCGCATCCGCGAGATGAAGGCTGACCAGCAGCCGGGCCTCTCACTCGCCACCGACGATGTGCGCGTGTCGGGCGTGGAGGCGTCGATGGTCGGCACCCTCCACGGCGACGAATGACGCGAGCGTCCTCCGCCACGTACGTCTTCGCGCTGGTCGTGAACCGCACGACGAGGCGCCCGCCGCATCCGTCGGTCCGGCTGCCCGGTGCGGGCGCCGTCCGCCTCGTCGCGGTCAAGCCCACCTGGTCGCTGGTGTGCTGCGACGTGCCGATGCACGGGTACGGTGACGCAGCGCTGCAGGCACGGCTGTCGAACCTGGACTGGGTCTCGACCGTTGCGATGGTGCACGAACGGGTCGTCGCCCACTTCCTCGCGGCGGACGCGGTGCTGCCCATGAAGCTCTTCACGATCTTCCTCGCCGACGACCGTGCGCGGGCGGACGTGCTGACGCGTGAGCCGGAGATCCACGCCGTGGTGAAGCGGGTCACGCGGCGCGAGGAGTGGGGCGTGCGCATGGCAACCCGCCACCGCCCCGAGCCTTTGGCCGGGACGCGCGCCACGCGTCACCAGGTCGACACGTCCGGCGTGGAGTACCTGATGCGGAAGAAGGCGCAGCGCGACGAGGCGCTGAGCCACGCAACGCTGGCCAGGGAGGCGGCCTCCGACCTTTTCGATCGGCTCGCGTCGCTGGCATCGGAGGCACGTCGCCGGCCGGTGTCGCACCTCGCCCCGGGCACGTCGCCGGTCATCCTCGATGCGACCTTCCTCGTGCCGCGCACACGGGCGTCGCGCCTGCGTGCAGCGGCCGCCCGCCAGGCGCGTGCGCTGGCTGCCGACGGCATCGAGATCGACGTCACGGGCCCCTGGCCCCCGTACAGCTTCGTGCAGGACTGATGCGTGCACCGAAGGCGAGCCGGGGCCGTCAGGAGCCGCCGGTCATCGACCGCATCCTGGATGAAGGCGAGGCGAGCGTGCTGGACCTGCTCGACCACGTGCTCAACAAGGGGGTCATGGCCACTGGCGACCTGACGCTCGGCGTGGCCGGTATCGACCTCATCTACGTTCGGCTCTCGGCGCTGTTGTGTGCGGCCGATCGGGTGCTGCCGCGGCCCCCGGTCGCGGCGAAGGCGGCCGGCAGGCGGCGCCGTCGGGCCGCGCCTCGGCGGAGGCAGGTGTGAAGAAGCGGGCCCCGGCCGAGCCGCGTCGAGCGGTCCGGTCTGCGCCACGCACGCGCCGCGCAGGTAGCGCCAGGGCCACGGACGGACACCGCAGTGGCGCGTCGACCGCGGCAGGCACGCGGGCCCCCAGGAAGGCGATGGAGGCCGTGCCGGTGACCGTGGAGGAACTCCGCCAGCTGCAGCGCGAACTCGAACGTCGCCTGGGTCCGTCGTCCGGTGGCACCCGGGCGGCCCGCAAGGGGCGGCCCGGAGGAGCGGCTCCGCTCCGCTGGAATCCGGACCCCGAAGACCTTCAGCGCTCAGTGGCCCAGCTGGTCCTGACCATCGTCGAGTTCCTGCGCAGGCTGATGGAGCGGCAGGCCGTGCGACGCATGGAGACCGGGACGCTGACACGTGAAGAGGTGGAAGCGGTCGGCGCCGCGCTCATGATGCTCGAGCGCACCGTCCGGGACATCGGCGTCCGCTTCGGCCTCACTCCTGAAGATCTCAACCTGGATCTCGGCTCGATCAAGCTGATGTGACCTGGTGCGCCCGGCGTTGGCTCACAGGCCGATCCGCAAACCCGCACGGACCGTGCGCGGCTGACCCGGCCGTGTCACGACATCGTGCAGGGCGTCTGCCTCGAGAAGGCCCGTGCGCGGGTCGCGCAGGCGTGTGGCGTAGTAGTACGCCGCATCCTCGAACTGCTGGTCGAACAGGTTGAAGGCCTGCAGCGACAGGCGCAGCCGGCGACCGAGGCGGATCTCAGCCTGGCCGTTCACCACGAAGGAATCCCCGAGGTACGCGCGCCCGTCCGGGCGTAGTGCGCGCCGCCCCAGGTAGCGGCCCCGAAGTGAGGCGCCCACGCGTGCCGTGCTGACGAGGACGCCGCCTCCGATGACGGCGCTCGCCGCGTCCGGGATGATGCGGCCTTCGCCGAACGGATCGGTCCGGTAGCGCGCCGAGGACCATGCCGCGTCGAGGTCCGCGGTGAGCCATGTCGAGAGCCGGACCACGTTCAGCCATTCGAGGCCGTACCGCCGGCCCGGTCGTTCGGGCGAGGTCACGCCGTCTTCGGCGGTGTAGAGCAGCTCCGAGTCGGAATCGATCAACCAGAGGGCGACCGAGCTCTGTACGCGGTCACCGACCGCAGCGCGCAGGCCGGTTTCCGCGCCGCGCGTGCGCACCAGGGGCGGCGGGCTCTCCACCAGCGTCCCGTCCGTGCGGATGGTCGTGCCCGTGACCGGGTCGACCCGCTGCATCACGCCGCCCGCGTGGTTGCTGTGGAACCCGAGGCCGGCGTTCATGTAGAACTCCGTTCCGCGCCACGGCCCGAAGACGACCGAGCCTTTTGGCGTGGCGATCGTGGCCCAGCGCGTGCCGGAGTTCTCGGCCCGGTCGCTCCGCACGCGCATGCGGACCGTGTCCACGCGCGCACCGCCGTTCACGCGCAGCCAGGTCGCTGGACGAAGCCGTACTTCGGTGTACGGCGACACGGAAGTTTCGGCAATCGCGTTGTCGTAGGTGGTGGCGGGGAGCAGTCCCGACGTCGCCTGTTTCACGACCGGCACGCGGGCCACGGTATTCCGGAGCCGGACGCGGCCCGCATCGTGCCTGGCCTGGAGCCCCGCAGCCATCTCCAGCCGCCCCACCTGTTGCCCGACGAATCGGCTCACCGCCACCTGTCCACCACCGGACAGGCGCCGATCCGCCTGCCAGATCTGATCGCCCTGCGTGGGGCTCATCGTCCAGAAGGTGAGGTTCGAGAAGAGATCGAGGTCGTAGTACCGCAGGAAGGCGTTGGTGTCGATCAGGTGCCGGGTGCCCGTGCGTCGATCGGTCGCCACGAACATGTGCTGCTGGGTGCGGCCGCCATCGGCGGCGTCGAGCGTGCCGAAGCGCGTGAGGTATCCGCGATCGAGGGCACGCTGCGGGTAGCCGTCGGTGCCGGTCCACGCCGCGCGGTACGCACTGAAGGTAAGCGTGCGTCGGTGGGCGGGCGAGGTCGACGAGTAGCGCGCAAGCCCCTTGATGCGGCCGAAGTCGTCCGGCACCACGCTCGGTCCATCGTCTTGGCTCGTTTCACCTGCGAGCAGCAGCCGGCGGCCGGCGCCGCCGAACGACGCCATGCCCACCACACGTCCGAAGCCATTGCCGCCAGCTTCCACGCGTGCCAGGGGCGCGTCCACGGCGTCGACCAGTTCGATGTTCGCCGCGCCGGCCGTGCTGAAGTTCCCGGTCCGGGCCGAGTAGGGCCCCTTCTGGAACTCGATGCGGCGCACCAGATCGCCGATCAGGAAGTTCGTGTCGGTGTAGCCCTGGGCATGCGCGTGACTGGGGAGGTTCAGGGGAACCCCCTCGAGCGCCGTCGCGAAGTCGGTGCCGTGATCGAGGTTGTAGCCGCGGAGCAGGATGATCGGCGCATGACCACCCGAACTGTGCTGTGTCATCGCCACGCCCGGCACCGCCTCGATCAGGTCGCCACCGCGGAGGAGCGGTCTCGAGGCGAGCTCGGCTGCACCGACCACCCCGGCGCTTGCCGAATCGGCCACACCCACGAGACTGGCCGTGCGGCCTGACACGGTGAGTGTCTCGGCGAAGGGCGGGGCCAGCGTGACCACCACCTCCCGACGTGCCCCCAGGGTGACGGTGAACGCGTCAGTGGCGTGCGCCTGGAAGCCCGCCGCACTCACCAGCAGGCGGACACTGCCGGCACTGGTCTCCGTCCGGATGCAGGCAGGGTCTTCCGGCTCCTGCCGCACGCCGGCCGTGGCCTCTACGAGCTCGATGCGGGCGTCGAGTACCGCGCCGGCCGTGTCCACGACCTGGACGTGCAGTGCGCACCGGTCCGTTGCAGGGGATTGGGCCGCCACGCCTCCGGGCAGAGCGGCGCCTCCGACCAGCGGCAGCACCACGACCCAGACGAATTTGCATCTTCGCATTCCATGTTTTGATAATTCAAAACATGGAACCGTTCAAGTCAAAATTCGCCAGAGCTTGGCAGGATCTCCGCGGGTCCGGTCAGAACAGCCCTGACCGGCTGAGATGGTTCCGGTCAGGTCGACCCATCGACGAGCAGCTTCGACGCGGCCCGTGCCCCGATGGTGATCGTCGGCCGGCCCTTCCCGACCAGCCGTACCGAGTCGGCCGCGGCATCGCGTGATTCGACCTCGATCACCTGACCCGGCTTGAGCTCGTTGCGCTCGACGAAGCGCAGGAACGCCGGGTCCTGGTCGGTAATGCGGCTCACACGCAGCGGGCGCCCGAGGGGGCAGGTGAGCAGGGTGTCGTGGTGATGCGTGGGCATCGTGCCGTCGGCCGTCGGGATGGGGTCGCCGTGCGGGTCGTGCGTCGGCCGTCCGAGCATCTCGTCGATCCGCTCGATCAGCCGGTCCGACACCACATGTTCCAGCTGCTCGGCATCGTCATGCACCTCGTCCCAGCTCATGCCGAGCACCTGGACCAGGAACAGCTCGACGAGCCGGTGCCGGCGGAGGACGAGCCCCGCCAGCCGCTCGCCAGCGGCCGTGAGGCGCACGCCGCTGTACGGCTCGTACTCGGCGAGGCCGGACTCTGCGAGCGCCTTGACCATCGTGGTCGCCGTTCCTGGGGTGACGCTCAACGCGGCGGCCACCTGCCCCATGGGGACGAGGCGGGCGCTCGCCGCCAGTTCGGCCTGACCCTGATAGATGGCCTTGATGTAGTTCTCGACCGTGCTCGATGGCAGCATGGCAGGCGCTATTATCGCCCGGATGCCGCTGGTCGACGTGGTTGCCAACCCGGAGTCGAAGCGCCGGTACGTCAGGCGCCTCTTCGCGACGATTGCCGACCGGTACGATCTCATCACCGCCGTGCTCTCGTACGGGCGCGACCGGGCCTGGAAGCGGCGGCTCGTGGCGATGGCGTCTGCCAGGCCGGGCATGCGTGTCCTCGACCTCGCTACCGGCACCGGCGACCTCGCATACCTGCTGCACGAACGCGGCGCACGGGTCACCGGCCTCGACATCACCCCCCGGATGATCACGCTGGCGCGAGCCAAGGGCACCGGCCCGCGGCACCCGCAGTTCCTCGTGGGCGACATGTCCGCACTCCCGTTCACGAGCGGCGCCTTCGACCTGGTGACCACCGGCTATGGCCTCAGGAACGTGCCGGATCTTCCGCTGGCCCTGCGCGAGATCCTCCGCGTGCTCGCTCCCGGCGGTCGACTCCTGTCGCTCGACTTCAACCGGCCCACCAACGGGCTGCTCCGCTCGGCCTACCTGGCCTATCTCGGCGTGGTGGGCGGCGCCCTTGGCTGGCTGCTGCACCGCGACCCCGACACCTATCGCTACATCCCCGAATCGATCCGGCTGTACCCGGGCGGCGCCGGTGTCGTCCGGCTGATGCAGACGGAGGGCTTCGCCTCGGCCCGGTGGCTGCCGGTGCTCGCAGGACTGATGGCCATTCACGATGCCACCGCTCCGGCGGGAGCCTCCAGAGAGCCCGGAGACCGGCCTGGTACGGATATACACTGAGCCCGTGTCCCGCCCGATCGTCCCCTCGCTGCTCCAGGCGATTGTCGTCACCGACGGCGAAGCCATCGTGCTCCACGTTGGCGAGCGGCCGTACGTCGTCACGGAGAGCGGTCAGGTCCACCTCTCGACGGCGCCGCTGACCGGCGCGCAGCTCGATCAGCTGCTCGACGAACTCGTGCCGGCCAGCCAGCGGGCAGCCCTGCTCGATACCGGCGCGACGCAGTTCGCCCTGCCCGACTCGCCCCAGTTTCCAGGCGAGCGCTTTGCCGCCGTTGTCGCCCAGGTGGCGGGCGACACCTGGGTCGAGGTCCGCCGTGAGGAGGCTGCGGCGAACGTGGTGCCTGCCGCAGGACACCCCGCGAACCTTGGACGTCGCCGTGCTGACCGCGCGTCAGCGGGCCCGTCCACGGTCGTGCCCCTGGTTCGGAATGCGGTCCGGCCGCCTGCCGCAGACATGCCGCGTCCGGCGGACGACCTGCCCACGCTGGAGTCCCTGCTCAGGCTTGCCGCCGCACGCGGTGCGTCGGCCTTGTACCTGCACTCTGGCGAACCGCCCGCCCTCAGGATCGACGGCGACGTCGTGGCACTGGACGGCGGTGGCGCCCTGACGGCGTCAGACGTGGAAGCGCTCCTGCTGAGCGCGAGCCGCGAGCGCGACGCGGAGGCTCGACGGGCGCATCCCGACGCCGAGTGGCTGATCAGGCTTCCCGGGCTCGGCGGCGTGCGCTGCCTCCGCTTCCAGGATCACAGCGGACCTGGCGGTGTCTTCCGCCTGCTGCCTGCCCGCGTGGCGACCGCCGACCAGCTCGGCCTGCCGCGCGAGCTGGTGCGGTTGGCAGACGGTGACGGACTGGTGCTGGTGGCGGGGGCACGATCGAGCGGGCGCCGCACGCTGCTGGCGGCGATGATCGATCAGATCAATCGCGGGCGTAAGGCTCACGTGGTGTCGATCGGACGTGAGGTCGTCTTCACCCATGCGCATGCGATGTCGACGATCAGCCAGCGCGAGGCGGCAGGCGCCGCTGCCATGGCCGGGCAGGTCCGTGCGGCGCTGCGCGAAGACCCGGACGTGCTCGTCATCGAGGAACTGGCGTCCGCCGAACTGGTGGGGCTCGCGCTCGACGCCGCCGTGCCTGGCCGGCTGGTGGTTGGAGGCACGTTCGCCCGGAGCGTGCAGGGCGCCATCGACGGCATCCTCGACCTGACGCCGCCAGCCGGCAGGCCCGCCGTGCAGCTGGCGCTCGCACACGCCCTGCGCGGAGCCGTCGCCCAGGCGCTCGTGCGTCGGATCGGTGGCGGACGCGTCGCCGCACGCGAACTGCTGCTGCACACGGCCGCCGTGGCGGGGCTGCTGGCCGACGGGCGTACCTCCCAGCTGCCGCAGGCCATCGAGGCCGGACGCGCCCTGGGGATGGGCACGCTGAACGACGCGCTTACCGGACTCGTCCGGAGCGGCGTCGTCGACGTCGTGGACGCGTGCGCGGCCGCCGCCGACCGGCCAGGGCTGCTGTCGCTGCTGGAGCGGCTCGGTGTCGACGTCTCGAGGGTCGGACGGCTGGCCTAGCGTTCCACGAAGGGCTGGAGCTCCGCGAGCAGGTACTCGAGGAGATGTTCCTCGGTGAGGTGCGCCACGCTCACCTCCGCAATGGCGCGCTCGTTCTCGATGACGCGCCGTCCACGGGCGCGCCGGGAATGCCCGAGCACCATCGGCTCCTCCCCACTGCTGTCGAGCGACAGCTCGATGTAGTCCTCGGACGACCGGTCGGAGGCGAGCCGCACGGCACCAGACGGCGTGAACACGCTGAACGCATACCCGCTGGCCTTCAGCACGTTGGCCACCTGCCTGAAGAGCGGAATCGCCACCAGGTCGAGGAACTGCGCGTAGGCGCGGGCGGCTTCATCGGCGCGCGCGCGCCGCGCGGCGGCGGTGCGCTTCGCGGCCTCGATCGTGTCGCCGAGCCGCTTGCGGAGAACAGACGTTTCCATCAGATCACACCTTTGGTGCGCAGGTCGTTCACCCGCGCGGAGTCGAACCCGAGAAGCTGACCGAGCACGGCATCGGTGTGCTCGCCGAGCCTGGGCGGCGGGGTCCGCACCGAGCCGGGTGTATCGGAGAACTTGAGCGGCGTGCCGGTCATCTTGAGCAGGCCGGCCGTCGCGTGCTCCAGTTGCACCAGCATCTCGCGCGAGAGCGTCTGGGGGTCGGTGAACACCTCGTGCAGGTCGCGCACCGACCCGCACGGCACGCCGGCGGCCTTCAGTCCGGCAATCCAGTGCGCGCGCGTCTGTGTGGAGAGCTGCGCGTCCAGCGCCGGCTTGAGCACGTCGTAGTTCGTGACGCGCTGGCGGTTCGTGGCGAACCGCTCCTCGGCCGGGAACCCGGTCACTCCGCAGAAGCGGGTCCACTGGTCGTCGTTCCCCACGGCCACCACGAAGTCGCCATCCGACGCGCGGAACGTCTCGTAGGGGACGATGGTGGGGTGACGGTTGCCGAGGCGCGGTGGTGGCGCATCGTTCGCGAAGTAGATCCCGGCCTGGTAGCTGAGCAGGGCCACGACCGAGTCGAGCATGGCGATGTCGACGGCCTGGCCCCGGCCCGTCCGCTCACGCGCGAGCAGCGCGGCCGTGATGCCCTGTGCCGCGAACATTCCGGACACGATGTCGGCAATGGCGACCCCGAGCCGGTAGGGCGGTCCATCGGCCGAGCCGGTGATGCTCATCAGCCCACCCTCGGCCTGCATCACGGCGTCGTACCCCGCTTCCGTACGGCGGGGACCGGTCTGGCCGAATCCCGACACCGAGCAGTAGACCAGCCGCGGGTGCTGCTGCAGCAGCGAGGCGGCGTCGAGGCCGATCCTGTCCAGTGTGCCGGGCCGGAAGTTCTCGACGAGCACGTCAGCCTTCTCGATCAGCCCGGCCAGGATCGCGCGTCCGTCGGGGTGCTTGAAGTCGAGGGTGACGCTCTCCTTGTTGCGGTTGATGCTCAGGAAGTACGAGCTTTCCCCGTTGATGAACGGCGGGCCCCAGCCGCGGGTGTCGTCTCCCTTGCCCGGCTGTTCCACCTTGATGACGCGGGCCCCCATGTCGGCCAGCATCATCGTGCAGTACGGCCCCGAGAGCACGCGCGTCAGGTCCACGACCACCAAACCCTCGAGCGGCGTCATATCAGTGCAGCTAGTATGACCGAATGAGGTTTCCGCCGTCGTGGCGGAGGGAGGATGGATGTGATGCGTCGCACCGCTGTCGTCGTGCTGATCCTCGCCCTTGGGCACGTGCCGCTTCTCGGTGCGCAGGACGCCCCGGGCGGTGTCGCGCAGGTACCGGCCATCGTGACGACCGGCGAGGCGATCGTCCGCCGCGCGCCGGACCAGGCGTTTGTCACGATTGCCGTGGAGACGCGCGCCCGCACGCCGCGCGAGGCACAGCAGCAGAACGCGCAGGCCATGACCGGTGTACAGCAGCGACTGGCCGCACTGGGCATCCCGCGCGACGCGCTGCGCACCACCGGCTACTCCATCCAGCAGGAGTTCGACTTCACCAACGGCCGGCGGACGCCGCGCGGCTTCGCGGCGCGGAACGGCATTGAGGTCCGTCTCGACTCGGTGGAGCGTGCGGGCGAGGTCCTCGACGCGTCGGTTGACGGCGGTGCCACCACGGTGAGCGGCGTGCGGTTCGATCTTCGCGACCGCGCCGGTGCCGAGCGTGAGGCCTTGCGGCTGGCCGTCGTCGACGCGCGGGCCCGCGCCGATGCCATTGCGGCAGGCGCCGGCCGCGCCATCGACCGCATCCTTCGCATCGTCGATGCGCCCCAGCCACGATTCAAGCCGGGACAGCCGATGATGATGGAGCGGGCCATGGCCGCGGGATCGGCCCCGGACACGCCCGTGACCCCGGGCGAGATCGAGATTCATGCGCAGGTGGAACTGACTGCCGCGATCAGGTAGGGGAGAGGAGGTGCCCGGGCTTACACTGGCGCGCATGCCTCCCCAGTCCCTCTCGCCGGACGACTACACGCGCGCGCGCCGGGTGCTGATGCGCAAGGATCCCGTGCTCGGCACCGTCATCAAGGCGATCGGTCCATGCCTCATGGCCGAACGCCAGCGGGCCGACCACCTGACCGCCCTCGCCGGATCGATCGTGAGCCAGCAGCTCTCCACCAAGGCCGCCGCCACCATCTTCGGTCGGTTCCGTGCGCTCTTCGCGGACGGCGCGCTCGAGCCACACGCCATTCTCGCGGTGGACGATGCGACGCTGCGCGGCGTCGGACTGAGCGGTCAGAAGGTCCGCTACATGCGCGACCTGTGCGAGCGGATCGTGGACGGACGCCTGGTGCTCGATGAGATCGAGACCTTGGATGACGAGGCGGTGATTGCGCGACTGACCGAGGTGAAGGGCTTCGGCCGATGGACGGCCGAGATGTTCCTGATGTTCCGCCTGCACCGGCCCGACGTGCTGCCGGTGGACGATCTCGGGATCGTCAATGCCGTGCAGCGGCTGTACAAGCTGCGGAAGCGGCCCGACGCGAAGAAGCTCCACAGGCTTGGCGAAGCGTGGAAGCCGTATCGATCGGTGGCGAGCTGGTACCTCTGGCAGAGTCTCCGGATGGAGATCTGACCGAGGTGCTGTCAGATGAAGCGGGCCTTCAGGGCCAGCAGGGCGTAGCCGGCCGCGATGGCGATGAGCGTGCCTCGCTCGGAGTACAGCGTCTGCTTCCAGGAGAAGGCCGCGTCGTGCCCGGAGACCGACGTGCCGCTGACGTTCGGCATCCAGCGGGGCACCCGTTCCAGGTACTGGCGATAGCTCTCGCCCATCCGCGATTCCAGCAGCCGTTCCTCCCATCGCACGATCGCGTGATACTCGAGCGCGAGCAGCAGGGCGATGACCGGCGCCAACCACGGTAGCCGGGCGCTCACGGCAAAGCCGACCCACAGCAGGATGTTGCCGATATAGAGCGGGTTGCGAACCTTGGCGAACGGCCCGTGATCGATGAGGGGACCGAGGCGCTCCGTGCGGGTGCGCGACACCGAGCCGATGTGGTGAACCCCCCACAGCCGGATCAGTTCGCCGGCCAGCACGATCGGCAGGCCGGCCCAGACCAGCCACGACGCGTTGCGGTCGCCGACGGCGGGGGGCCAGAGCAGGAGTGCCGCCACGATGGGCAGCGGAATCGACGTCCGCTTGCGGAAGAGCCAGCCGCCGACCCGGACCACCGTGTCTGGAACGTGCTGAACGGACTGAGGTTCGGAGGTCGAGGAGGAGTGCACGGACTGGCCGAGTATATCGCGGGATCAGTTTGTTATAATCTCGGACTTCTAAGGTCGCAGTTCGTTTATGTCGTCAACCCCTTCGCCAACAACCGTGACTGACCGGGCCGTTTCGTCAGTTCTCGAACTCATCGGGCACACGCCGCTCATCCGTCTGAGCCAGTTCGAGCACGAGTGTCCGGGCGTGGAGTTGTACGCGAAGGCGGAGTGGCACAACCCGGGTGGATCGGTGAAGGACCGGGCCGCCGCGCGCATGATCGCCGAGGGTGAGCGGTCGGGACGCCTGCGCCCGGGCCTGACGATCACGGACGCGACCTCGGGTAACACGGGGATTGCCTACTCGATGATCGGCGCGGCGAAGGGCTACAAGGTGAAGCTCTTCCTGCCCGAGAACGCCAGCCCCGAGCGCAAGTTGATCCTGCGGGCATTCGGCGCCGAACTGGTGCTGACCAGCCCGCTCGAGGGGACCGACGGTTCCATCCGCGCGGTCCGCAGGCTGGTCGCAGACCATCCGGATGAGTACTTCTATCCCGATCAGTACAGCAACGACGCCAACTGGCGCGCGCACCTCGAGACCACCGGCCCCGAGATCATCGAGCAGACCAACGGTCGCGTCACGCACTTCGTGGCCGGCCTGGGCACGAGCGGTACCTTCATGGGCACCAGCCGGGCGCTGCGCCAGTTCAACCCGAACATCAAGGTGATGTCCTTCCAGCCGGACTCGCCCTTCCACGGGCTCGAGGGCCTGAAGCACATGGAAACGGCGATGGTCCCGGCCATCTACGACTCGACCATGGCCGACGCGGACCTGCGGGTCAGCACCGAGGAGGCGCACCGCTGCGTGCGGCGGCTGGCGCGCGAGGCCGGTCTCATGGTCGGCATCTCGGCCGGTGCGGCCCTGGCGGCGACGCTGCAGGTGGCCCGCACGATCGACCGGGGCGTGCTCGTGACGGTGTTCCCGGACGGTGCCGAGAAGTACCTCACCGAAACCTTCTGGACGGCCGAGTGACGATGACAGCGCCGCGGGCGTGCGTGCTCGAACCTGGCGTGGCGATGGTGATCCGTCGTCACGGCGAAGAAACCTTCCCCCACGAGTGCTGCGGCGCCCTGATCGGTCGTGACGGCCTCGTCACGGCGGCGGTGCCGCTGCCGAACACGACGGAGGAGGGGCCCCGGCGACGGTTCCTGGTCCGTCCGTCGGACTACCGGATGGCCGAACAGAAGGCTTCCGAACTTGGTGGTGAACTCCTGGGGTTCTACCACTCGCATCCCGACCACCCGGCGCGGCCCTCGCAGTTCGACCTGGACCACGCCTGGCCCAATTTTGCGTACGTGATTGTCTCGGTGATGGCGGGCACATCGCGCGTCATGACCGTCTGGTATCTCAAGGAAGACCGATCCGCATTCGACGAGGGCACGCTCAATGGCGACGAAAATCCTGATTCCCACCCCGCTCCGCCCCTACACGGATAAGCAGGAGGCCGTCGAGGCCACCGGCGCGACCATCGGCGAGCTGCTCACCGACCTGACCACCCGCTATTCCGGGCTCAAGGCGCACCTGTACAACGAGCAGGGCAAGCTGCGCAGCTTCGTCAACATCTACATCAACGACGAGGACATCCGGTACCTGCAGAAGGACCAGACGCCGGTGTCGGCCACCGATACGGTGTCGATCATCCCGTCGGTCGCGGGCGGCGTCTAAGGAAGCATCGGCTTTCCCGGCGCATCCCAGGGCATCGACGCGGACCCCACAGGCGAAGGACGTGTAATGGCATCATCAGTTGACGATCTCCCCCAGCTGACGAACGAGGAGATCAAGCGATACAGCCGGCATCTCATCATGCCGGAGGTGGGTGTGGACGGGCAGCGCCGGCTGAAGGCCGGCAGCGTGCTCTGTATCGGTGCGGGCGGCCTCGGGTCGCCGGCGGCGATGTACCTTGCCGCCGCGGGTGTCGGGCGCATCGGCGTGGTCGACTTCGACGTGGTCGACTTCAGCAACCTGCAGCGGCAGATCATCCACGGCACCTCGTCGGTCGGCAAGACGAAGCTGCAGTCCGCGAAGGAGCGGCTGCTCGACATCAACCCGAACATCGAGGTGGACACGTACGAGACGGCGCTGTCGTCGGACAACGCCCTCGAGCTGTTCGCGCCGTACGACGTCATCCTCGACGGGACCGACAACTTCCCGACGCGGTACCTGACCAACGACGCGTGCGTTCTGCTCGGGAAGCCGAACGCCTACGGCTCGATCTTCCGCTTCGAGGGGCAGGCCTCGGTGTTTGCCACGAAGGACGGCCCGTGCTACCGGTGCCTTTATCCCGAGCCGCCGCCGCCCGGCCTGGTGCCGAGCTGTGCCGAAGGTGGCGTGCTCGGCGTGCTGCCGGGGGTCATCGGTGTCATCCAGGCGACCGAGACCATCAAGCTCCTCACCGGCATCGGCGAGCCGCTCATCGGGCGTTTCATGATCTATGACGCCCTCCGGATGAAGTTTCGGGAGCTGAAGCTGCGGAAGGATCCGGACTGCCCGGTCTGCGGCACGAACCCGACGGTCACCAAGCTCATCGACTACGAGGAGTTCTGCGGCCTGCGTCCGTCGGTCGAAGCCGAAGCCCAGGCGGCGGTTGCCGCGAACCAGGGCTCGACCAGCCAGACCGAGATTTCCTCGATCGAGCTGAAGCAGCGCATGGATCGCGGCGAGAAGCTCGTCATCGTCGACGTTCGTGAACCGAACGAGTACCAGATCAACCGGATTCCGGGCGCCCAGCTGATTCCGCTCGGCGAGATCCCGCGCCGGTATGCGGAACTGGAAGAGGCGGACGAGATCATCGTCCACTGCAAGATGGGCGGTCGCAGCGCGAAGGCGGCGGACTACCTGCGGACGGTCGGCTTCAAGCGGGTGCTGAACCTCAAGGGCGGCATCCTGGACTGGGTGGACAAGGTCGATCCGAGCCAGCCCAAGTACTGACGCAAGGCAGGCAGGGCAGGTAGGCCGGGTTGAGCTGAGGGCAGGCGGGGCGGGCAGGGCAGGCGCGACTGAAAAAAATCAGTTGATCCAGCCCAGCCGGCCGGCCTGCCCTGTTTTCGGTGCTAATATAGGACCTGCTCGGTCGGATTCTACCGGACTTCAGCAGTCGTATTTCTGACGCTCATGTTGAGACTCTCGAAAAAAGCGGACTACGCGCTCATCGCGATGAAGCACCTCGCCCTCCGCGGCGACGGCTCGTCGAGCGCGCGCGAGATCGCCAGTCTCTACGACATTCCCATCGAACTGCTCGCCAAGATCCTGCAGCGGCTCGTGCGGCGCGGCCTGCTGGCCTCGCAGCAGGGGACCCGCGGCGGGTACCAGCTCGCCCGGGTGCCGTCACTCATCTCCGTGGCCGACGTCATCCAGGCGATTGACGGTCCGGTGACCGTCACCGCCTGCTCGTCGTCCGAGGGCAGCCACTGCGAGCAGTTTGCGAAGTGCAACGTGCGCGACCCGCTGTGGCGGGTGCGCGAGCGGATTCTCTCGGCGCTGGGCGAGTGCACCATCGCCGAACTGGCGGCAGACCCGCCTCCCACGGAACCGGCGGAGCACACGATGGTGCTCCATACCCATATCTGACAGGTGACTATGGCCATCAAGCTTCCGATCTACATGGACTATCACGCCACGACGCCGGCCGACCCGCGTGTCGTCGAGGCCATGCTGCCCTACTTCACGGAGCACTTCGGGAACGCGGCCAGCCGCAACCACCCGTTCGGCTGGGAAGCCGAGGAAGCCGTGGAGAAGGCGCGCAAGCAGGTGGCCGAGTTGATCGGCGCCAATCCGAAGGAAATCGTCTTCACGAGCGGCGCCACGGAGTCGAACAACCTGGCGATCAAGGGCGTCGCCGAGATGTACCGCGAGAAGGGCAACCACATCATCACCGCGGTCACCGAGCACAAGGCGGTCATCGACACCTGCAAGCGGCTCGAGAAGCAGGGCTATCGGGTCACCTACCTGCCGGTGCAGAAGGACGGGCGGATCAGCCTCGACGAGTTGAAGGCCGCGATCAGCGACCAGACGATCCTCATCTCGATCATGACGGCCAACAACGAGATCGGCGTGATCCAGCCGATTGCCGAGATCGCCGCCATCGCCAAGGAAAAGGGCATCCTCGTCCACACCGACGCCGTGCAGGCGGCGGGCAAGGTGCCGTTCGACGTGAACGCGCTGAAGGTCGACCTGGTGTCCCTGAGCGCGCACAAGATGTACGGCCCGAAGGGCGTGGGCGCGCTCTACGTGCGGCGCCGCAATCCGCGCGTGCTGCTGTCGGCGCAGATTGACGGCGGCGGCCACGAGCGCGGCATGCGCTCCGGCACCCTCAACGTGACCGGCATCGTCGGCATGGGCAAGGCGGCCGAGATTGCGAAGAACGAGATGGCCTCCGAGGCCGAGCGGCTGCGCGGCCTGCGCGACCGCCTGAACGAGCGCCTGCACAAGGGGCTCGACGAGATCTTCATCAACGGCTCCATGGAGCACCGCCTGCCGCACAGCCTGAACATCTCCTTCGCCTATGTGGAAGGGGAGTCGCTGCTGATGGGGATCAACGACGTGGCGGTGTCCTCGGGTTCGGCCTGCACGTCGGCCAGCCTCGAGCCGTCCTACGTGCTGAAGGCGCTGGGGGCCGGCGACGACCTGGCGCACTCCTCCATCCGCTTCGGCCTCGGCCGGTGGACGACCGAGGAGGAGGTCGACTACGTGGCGGACAAGCTGATCAGCGTGGTCACGCGCCTCCGCGAGATGTCGCCCCTGTACGAGCTCGCGAAGGAAGGCGTGGACCTGTCGACCATGCAGTGGGAAGTCCACTGATTGCTGAATGCCGATTGCCAACTGCTGATGGGAAACGCCCGACAGCAGGCTGGCAGCGAGTGCAGATGCGCAATCAGCGATTGGCAATTAGCGATTGAGGAGAATCAGAGAATGGCTTACTCGAGCAAGGTGATCGACCACTACGAGAACCCGCGCAACGTCGGCTCGCTGCCGAAGGACGACGTGAACGTCGGAACCGGGCTCGTCGGCGCGCCGGAGTGCGGCGACGTGATGAAGCTGCAGGTGAAGGTCAATCCCGAAACCGGCATCATCGACGACGCGAAGTTCAAGACGTTCGGGTGCGGCTCGGCGATCGCGAGCTCCAGCCTGGCCACCGAGTGGCTGAAGGGCAAGACGGTCGAGCAGGCGCTCGCCATCAAGAACACCGACATCGTGGAGGAGCTCGCGCTGCCCCCGGTGAAGATCCACTGCTCGGTGCTGGCCGAGGACGCCATCAAGGCCGCGATCACCGACTACAAGAAGAAGCAGTCGGCCTCGGCCGACGCCGCTGCGGGCACGACGGCGCAGCCGACGGCCTGAGTCAGCGAGAGAGGTTGGCAGGTCGGGCGGGTCGGACAGGGAGGGCTGGAAGAGTCCGACCTGCCTGGCCCGCCCCGCCGGCCTTTGTGACCCATGAGCATCTCAATCAGCGAAACCGCCGCGAAGAAGATCCGCTCCCTGATGGCCAAGCAGGGCATCGATGAGGGGGGACTGCGCGTCGGCGTGAAGGGTGGCGGCTGCTCGGGCCTCAGCTACACGTTTGCCTGGGAGAAGGAAGCCCGGTTTGGCGACGAGGTCTTCCAGGGCCCCGAGGGCGCCAAGCTGTTCGTCGACAAGAAGAGCCTGATCTACCTGAACGGCACCGTGCTCGACTACGACACGAGCCTCATCACCAAGGGCTTCGTGTTCAACAACCCCAACGCGAAGTCGACCTGCGGATGCGGGAGTTCCTTCGGCGCCTGACCCTGCCCTCCGCCGGTGCGGAGGCCCGTGTATCATGACCAGCCCCAGCTCCCACACCCATCTGCTCCAGGTCTGTCGCACGTGCGGCGGCGGCGCACCGGTCGATGTCCACTTCTGTCCGAGCTGCACGAAGATCCTGACCCTGGGCCGCCAGGGCGACTACTTCTCCTTCCTCGGACTCCCCCGCAGGCTGAACCTGGACACCGCGCTCATCGAGCAGCAGTTCCGGGCCCTGAGCCGGCAGTTCCACCCCGACTACTTCTACAACGCGACTCCCACGGAGCGGCGCGCGAGCCTCGAGCGCTCGTCTTACCTGAACGACGCCTACCGGACGCTGCGGAACCCGTCCTCCCGTGTGGCCTACCTGCTCGATGTGGAAGGTGTCCTCAAGCCGAGCGATCACGAGGCAGGGAAGCAGGTGCCGCCCGCGCTGCTGGAAGAGGTCTTTGCGCTGAACGAGGAACTGGACGAGGTGCGCGACCTGCGGTCGTCGGGTGCACCCGAGGCCCAGTGGCGTGCGCGCCTGCAGCAGGCGGCCCAGCCGATCGAGGCCAAGCGTGACGAGCACGAGTCGCAGCTCCGCGCACTCGCCGACCGCTGGGACGCCCTGGCCGACGATGATGCCGCTGGACGCAGCGCCGTGCTGCAGGCCCTGCGTGACCGCGTCCTCGAACGCAACTACATCGTCAACCTGCTGGCGACGATCGAGCGGGAAGCCACCGGCAAGGGCGGCCCCACGTTGTAGAACGCAGAAGTCAGAAGTTAGACGCCACATTCGGGCGGCGCTGCCGGAAGCCCGAAGCCTGGAGCCTGAAGCCCTTTATGTCCAAAGTCGTCGGTATCGATCTCGGGACCACCAACTCGCTTGTCGCGTACGTGAAGGACGGCGCGCCGTTCGTCATTCGCGACAGGAGCGGGGACGGGCTGGTCCCGTCGATCGTGTCGGCTGCGCAGGACGGGACGATCTACGTGGGGCGTGAGGCGCAGCGTCGCCTGCTCACCGACCCGAGGCGGACGGTCTACTCGGCCAAGCGCTTCATGGGCAAGGGCATCGACGACGTGCAGGACGAAGCCCGGCTGATGCCGTTCCAGGTGTCGGGCGAGCCGGGCGGCGTGGTCCGCATCGGCCTCGGCGAGCGCGAGTTCACGCCCCCGGAGATTTCGGCCTTCGTGCTGCGCGAGCTGAAACGCCGCGCGGAGGAGTGGTTCGCCGCACAGGGCGACATCGATCCCGAGGTGGACCGCGCCGTCATCACGGTGCCCGCCTACTTCAACGACGCCCAGCGCACCGCCACGCGCGATGCCGGCCGCATCGCCGGGCTCGAGGTGCTCCGGATCATCAACGAGCCGACGGCGGCGTCGCTGGCCTACGGGCTCGACAAGAAGAACCATGGCGTCATCGCGGTCTACGACTTCGGTGGTGGCACGTTCGACATCTCGATTCTCCGCGTCGAGGAGGGGGTGTTCCAGGTGCTCGCCACCAACGGCGACACGCACCTCGGCGGCGACGACATCGACGTGGTGATGCTGAATGCCGTCCTGGACGACCTCGCGTCGGCCACCCCGCGGCACGTGCTGCCGGAGGGGTTTGCCGCGGACGGCACGCCCGAGCGCATCCAGCAGATCCGCAAGGCCGTGATCCAGGCAAAGTGGGACCTCTCCGACCACGAGGCCACCGACCTGCTTGGCGTCAGGCTCACCCGCGCGGTGTTCGAGTCGATGATCCGCCCGGTCATCGACCGTACGCTGGAACCTTGCCGTCAGGCCCTCGCCGACGCCGGGCTGCAGCCGACCCAGGTGGACGAAGTGGTGCTGGTGGGTGGCTCCACCCGCATCCCGCTGGTGCGGAGCCTGGTGGGTGAGCTGTTCGGACGCACGCCGCACAGCGAGCTGAACCCGGATGAGGTGGTGGCGCTCGGGGCGGCGGTCCAGGCCGACATTCTCGTGACCGGCAACCGCGAGATGCTGCTGCTCGACGTCACCCCCCTCTCGCTCGGCATCGAGACGATGGGGGGCGTGGTGTCGAAGATCATCCTGCGCAACTCGACGATTCCCGCCACCGGCAGCGAGATGTTCACCACCGGTGTCGACAACCAGACGGCCGTCGACATCCATGTGCTGCAGGGCGAACGCGAACTCGTCGGCGACAACCGGTCGCTCGCCCGCTTCCGCCTGCGGGGGATCCCGCCCATGCCGGCCGGCATGCCGCGTGTGCAGGTGCAGTTCCAGATCGACGCCAACGGCATTCTCAGCGTCACCGCGTCCGAGCTGCGGACGAACGTCGAGCAGTCGATCGAGGTGAAGCCGTCGTACGGCCTCACCGACGAGCAGGTCGAGCAGATGCTCATCGACTCGTTCGAGCACGCGGAGGCGGACGTCTCCGCCCGCCTGCTCATCGAGGCGCGCAACGAGGCCGAGTCGGTGATTACGGCCACCGAGAAGATCATGCGCGGGCCCGACTTCCCGGCCATCGTGGCGGAGGAGTTCGCGGAGGGTGAGCAGAAGCGGATCGAGCAGGCGCTGGCAGGCCTCCGGCACGTCATCAAGTCGGAAGACCGCGACGCGATCCTGATGTGGACCAAGGTGCTGAACGAAGCCACGCAGCACCTGGCCGAGGTCACCATGAACCGCAGCGTGCGCGCCGCGCTGGCGGGGAAGAGTGTGGACGGGCTCTAGCCCGAATCCGAAAGCCTGAGAACTATGCCCAAAGTCACTTTCATCATCGACGGCGAACCCCAGACCGTCGAGTTCGAGCACGGCAAGCTGGAATACTCGCACCACGGGAAACCGGAGTCGCTCCTGGACGTGGCCAAGAACCTGGGCGTGAAGCTGGAGCACGCCTGCGGCGGCAGCTGTGCCTGCACCACCTGCCACGTCATCGTCCGCGAAGGCGCGCAGAACCTCAGCGAGATGCAGGATGACGAGGCCGACCGGCTCGACACGGCATGGGACCTGACGCCGCATTCGCGGCTGGGTTGCCAGGCGGTGGTCGGGGGCGACGTGGTCTGCGAACTGCCGATGTACACCCGCAACTACGTGCAGGAGGGGGGCGGCATCCAGCTGGGCAAGTCCGACCGCAAGAAGGCCGAGGAGGTGGCGCGATGAAGTGGACCGACGCCGAGGACATCGGCATCGAGCTCGCGGAACAGTTCCCCGGCGTGGACCCGCTCACCGTCCGCTTCACCGACCTGCGTGAGCGCGTGATCGCACTCGACGGCTTCGACGACGACCCGAAGGCCTCGAACGAGCCCAAGCTCGAAGCCATCCAGATGGCGTGGTACGAGGAGTACAAGGACCTTCAGGGAAGCTAGAACTTCCCATGCGTGTTCTTGTCGTCGCCGCGACCCGTCCGGAGGTCGAGCCGCTGGTGGCTGCGCTCTCGACGCCGGTGGCGCACCACCGGGTCCTGAGCGGCATCCTCGGCCTGCACAAGGTCGACATCCTGCTCACCGGCGTGGGCATGGTGCCTACCGCCGTCTGGACCACCCGCGCGCTTGCCATCGGCGGATACGATCTCGCCGCGAACCTCGGTGTCTGCGGCAGCTTCAATCCCGAGCTGCCACCCGGCTCGGTCGTCCACATCGTCTCGGAGTCGATCCCCGAAGCCGGGGCGGAAGACGGTGATGCGTTCCTGTCGCTGCAACAGCTTGGCCTGCTGAAGGACGACGAGTTCCCGTGGACCTCGGGGCGTCTGGTCAACCTGCAGCCTCCGACCATCCCGGCACTGGCCGCCCTTCCGGACGTGGCTGGCATCACCGTCAACACCGCGCACGGGCACGAGCCGTCCATTGCCGCGCTGCTCTCGCGCGAACGGGCGGACGTGGAGTCGATGGAAGGGGCCGGCTTCATGTACGCCTGTCTCGTGGCTGGTGTACCCTTCGTCGAAGTACGGGCCGTCTCGAACCGGGTGGAGCGACGCAACCGGGCCGCGTGGGACCTGAAGGGCGCCATCGACGCCCTCGGCCGCGTGTCGCTGCAGCTGCTCAGCGCACCGGCAGAGTAGGCCCTCGCCAGGAGCCTCCACTTCTGACTTCTGAGTTCACCATGCCCCTGTCTCTCGGCTTCTCGCCCTGCCCGAACGACTGCTTCATGTTCGATGCGCTGGTCAACGGGCGCATCGATCTGGATGGCCTGTCGTTCACGCCCCACCTTGCCGACGTGGAGGCCCTGAACCGCGAGGCCTTTGCCGGGCAGGTGGACGTAACGAAGCTGAGCTACCACGCCTTCGCCTACTGCCGGAAGGACTACGCCCTGCTCACGGCCGGCAGCGCCCTCGGGCGGAACTGCGGTCCGCTGCTGATCTCCGCGCGACCCATTGCTCCGGAGGAGGTGCGCACCGGCCGGCTCCGGATTGCGATTCCGGGCGTCTACACCACGGCGAACTTCCTGCTCGGTCTGGCCTTTCCCGAAGCGACCGATCGCACGCCGCTCGTCTTCTCGGAGATTGAAGGAGCGCTGCTCGACGGCCGCTTCGATGCCGGCGTGATCATCCACGAGAACCGGTTCACCTACGCGTCGAGGGGCCTGCACAAGATCCAGGACCTGGGCGAGTTCTGGGAAGGGCAGACCGGCACGCCCATTCCACTGGGGGCGATTGCAATCCGCCGTTCGCTGCCCGAAGACGTGAAGCAGCGGGTGAACGGCCTGGTGCGACGGAGCGTCGAGTACGCCTTTGGCAACCGCGGGGCCAGCCTGCCGTACGTGCGCGCGCATGCCCAGGAGATGGACGAGGCGGTGATGTACAAGCACATCGACCTGTACGTGAACGAGTTCTCCGTCGACCTCGGCACCGAGGGCCGGCGGGCGGTGACCACGATGTTCGACCGTGCGGTGGCGCTTGGCCTGGTGCCCCCTTCCACCGAGCCGCTCTTCGTGTGACGATGCCGAAGGTGTACGTGCTCCTGCTCGGGGCGTCGGTGGTGGTGGCCGGCTCCTGCTTCCTGCCCTGGTTCACCATTGGCGAGGTCGGCCTGGCCGGTGTGCCCGATCCGGCCGCGCTGTTCGTGTTCGCAGTGGGGCTCGTGGCGCTCGCGCTGTCCGCCATGGGCTTGTTGCGGCGAGGCGAGACACGCGCGTGGATCCTGCTGGCCGGGCTCGCAGCACTCACCACGCTCACGGTCGTGTCCATCGTTGGTCCCACCACGGTTGCCGATCGCGCGCAGGCCCGCGCAGAAGCGCTCTCGATCGTCGACAACGTGCCGATGGAGCCGGTGCCGCCGGTGCGTGCCGGGATTGGGCTCATGGCTGGACTTGCGGGTGCCGTGGTGCTGGCCGCCGTCAGTCTTGCCGGCGTGTGGCGCACCGACACCACGGAGCCGCGCACGCCCTGAAACACGAAGAGCGTCGCGGCCCCCCGGCCCACGACGCTCTTCGTGCCTTGCTCCCCGCCCGTCGCCTCGCAGCGCCGTTTGGGTTCGCAAACTCCTGAGCGCCCATTGCGCGCTCGCTGGTATATACGCGCGACCCCCGGGAAAGTTGGTGTGGGTCCGCGAAAAAGATCGATCGGCGGTGTGGCCGTGCCGGGACGCCCATGGACACCAAAGGCGTCGCGGCCCCCCGGCCCACGACGCCTTTCGTGCCTTGCTCCCCCAGCTTGCGAATGATGAAACGCCGCTGTGGCGTGAACCGAACGGACCGTCTTACTGCTGCCGGACGCCCATGGCGCCGCCACTGCTCGCGGCCAGCGCCTGTGCCTGGAGTTCGCTGACGAACCCCTGGGCGGCGAGTCCTTGCACGAATTGCGGGCTGGCGAGTGCCGCCTGGAAGCCCTGCGCCCCAAGCGCCGCCTGCAGGGCCGGGCTGGCCATGGCCTGCTGGAACCCCGCCGACGCGAGTGCCTGCTGGACAGCGGGAGACGCCAGTGCCTGCTGGAAGGCCGGGCTGGCGAGTGCCTGCCGCATGGCAGGGCTGGCCAGCACGGCCGCCAGTTCGGCGTGTGCGAGAATGGCAGCCAGTTCGGGCCTGGCCATCGCGGCCTGCACGCCTTGCGCGGCCAGCGCGGCCTGCACGGCTGGTGCGGCGAGCGCCTGCTGCAGCGCCGGCGACGCCAGCGCCTGGACGATCGCGGGGCTTGCCAGGGCGTCTCTCACCGAAGAGGCGGCCAGGGCCTGTCGGAGCTCAGGCCTCGCCAGCGCCGCCGTAAAGCCTGGTGCCGCGAGGGCCGCCTGCAGCGAGGGGCTGGCAAGGGCGGCCAGTGCCTGCTTGTCGTGTATCAGCTGGTCGAACGCCTCGGTCTGCATGAACGCCTGCAGATCCGCGTTGTCCACCTTCACGTCATTGCTGGCGATCTGCCGGGATTGGTACCGCTGCGCGGCACCGATGGTCCCCTCGGTGCCCTCACCGATCGAGGGCACGCCGCCAATGTAGGCCACCAGCAGCCCGGCGGCTGCCATCCCGATGACGCCGATCAGCGCCTTCCTGGCCATGCTCAGACCTTCTCCGCTCTGTCGGCTGGTGCGCCGACCGCCCTGTTGAGCGCCACGCTGGCGGGTTCGCCACATGACCTGGTCCACGAATTCGGCCGGCGGCTCGACCGTGCCCAGGGAGTCCAGGGCGTCCGTCACGCGTTGATCGGTGACGGGGTCCAGCGTCGTGTCCGGCTCCTGCTCGTGGTTCGTGCGCACGTTCTCTTCGCTGTCCATATACACAGCTCAACGGGAAAAGTTGGTGCCCCTGCCGTCTTCAGCCTGGCCCGTGCAGTGAGAGCAGGCCGGCCAGCCTTTGCCGGGCCGAATACAGGCGCGACTTCACGGTCTTCAGCGGGACCCCCGTGGACGCCGCGATCTCCTCGTATGAGAGCTCGGTGAAGTGCCGCAGCAGCACGATTTCGCGCTGTTCCTCACTGAGCTGCATCAGCGCCGCCTGGACCGTCACCCGCAGCTGCTCCCGTTCCACCCCGTCGGCCGGCGAACCGCTCGCGGCGAGATCCGGGGGAAGGGGCGCCGAGGGGCGCCGCGCGCGAAGCGCGTTCAGGCATTCATTGCGGACGATCTGGTAGATCCAGCTGAAGAACCGCTGGTTGGTGTCGAACGACCCCAGGTGTTCGAACGCCTTCACGAAGGCAATCTGCGTGATGTCCAGCGCCTCGTCGCGGTTGCCGAGCAGGCGGGCCGCCAGGTTGATGAGTGGACGGTGGTACCGTTCGACCAGCGGCTCGAATGCCGACGCGTCCCCCGCGCGGCACCGCTGCACCCACACGCTGTCGTCTGCTGTCTCCATGCTCACGTGCTGCGGGCGCCTGCCTGCTGACCCATCCGCGGCCCATCGAGGGTACCCCAAAACCCGGACCCGGCGCCGACCCGGCCGGTCGGATCGACAGCGTTGTCGAAAACCAGGCTGGCCGTTCGACCTGTAGGGGAGGGCGGCCGGATGCCGGGAAGGCTCGGCTGCCACACACCACACGCCATGTCGCGAGAGGAGATCCGTTCATGTCCCGCAACGTCCAGATCCATCGAGTACTCCGAGCCAAACCCGATCGCGTCTATCGCGCCTTCCTCGAACCGGACGCCATGGCCAAGTGGCTGCCCCCGTACGGGTTCACCGGCACCGTGGACCACATGGATGTCAGGGTGGGTGGATCCTTCCACATGTCCTTCCGCCATTTCGGCAGCGGCAACAGCCACTCGTTCGGCGGCGAATACCTGGAGCTGGTGCCACACGAGCGGATCCGCTACACCGACCGGTTCGACGATCCGGCGATGCCCGGGGTCATGCACGTCACGATCGAGCTGAAGGCGGTGCAGTGCGGCACCGAGCTCACGGTGCTGCAGGAAGGGCTGCCCGAGGCTATCCCGCTGGAGTTCTGCTACCTGGGGTGGCAGGAGTCGCTGCTGCAGCTCGCAGCGCTGGTCGACCCGGAGATCCCGCTCTGAGCCTCGCCGGACCCGCGCGGGTCCCGGGTCGCCGTCATCGAGCCGTCGACGGCGCCGGCCCGCGCCGGGTCAGCGGAACGCGTCGGAGTGCAACGCCCGTGCGAGCCGTTCAGCCGCGATCGAGACACGCGGACCCGGGACGACGAACTCGTCACCCGTGAGCAGGTGAATCCGTCCCCTTCTCACCGCCGGCAGCGACGGCAGGCCGAACCAGACGCGGCGCTCGGCCTCGGTCCGCGCCGGTGACCATGCCTCGCCGTAGTGCAGCTCGATGATCACCTCGGGCGAGCGGGCGATCACCATCTCGCTGCTCATCGCGACGGCCGCCCGTGGTACGTCGGCAAGGACGTCGGTTCCACCGGCCATCTCGAGCAGGTCATGGAGGAATCCGTAACCGCCGCTCGCGTTGATGCCGCGCAGGGCACCCGCCTCACGGCCAAAGACCAGCAGCGTACGTGGCCGGACCCGCCCGGCCACCCGCGCCTGTACGGCCTTGAGGCGTGCCTCGATGCGTCCCGCTGCCGCCGCCCCCTCGTTCGGCAGGCCGATCCGGTCTGCAAGGCTCCGCAGTGTCGACAGCACGTCGGGCAGGGTCCTGGTCGAGTAGGTCCACATCGGGATCCGCGCCCGTTCGAGCTGACGCCGCAGTTCCGCCTGCGTCTCGTACACGATCACCAGGTCTGGCCGGAGCGCGATGAGTTGCTCGATGTTCGGATCGAGCAGGCCGCCGAGCCTTGGCAGCCGTTCGACGTCGGGGGGGAAGCGGTCGTAGGAACCGACGCCGACCACGCGCCGGCCTGCGCCCATGTCGAACAGCATCTCGGTGGTTGCGGGCACGAGCGACACGATCCGCGAGGGCGCCGTCTCAGGTGCCGCCTGCCGCTGACCCGCACCGGTCACTGCCGTGCCGGCCAGCACGCCGAGTGCGCCGAGGGCGGCGAACAGGAGGGCCTTCATGCGCGCCTGAAGAGCAGCCAGAGGAACACCGGTCCACCCACGAGCGCGGTCACGATGCCGACCGGCAGCTCGAGCGGGGAGAAGGCCGTGCGTGCCACGAAGTCGCAGGCGATCAATAGCGTGGCGCCGAACAGCGCGGAGCCCGGGAGCACGAGCCGGTGGTCCGCACCCACGACCAGCCGGACCAGGTGCGGCACGACGATGCCGACGAAGGCAACCGGACCGGCGAGCGACACCGCGGCGCCGGTGGCCAGCGACGCACTCACCAGTGCCACCCGTTCCGTACGCGCCACGTCCACCCCGCGTGCCGCCGCCGACTCGGCCCCGACGCTCACGAGGTCCAGCACGCGCGGCAGGGTGGCGAAGCCGGCCCAGGCCACGGCCATCGGGACCAGTGCCGCGACGATCGGCGCATACGACGCCACATCGAGCGATCCCATCATCCAGCGCACGTTCCGGAAGGTCTGCGTGAAGTCGGCCACGAACTGCACGAACCCCATGATCGCCGAGAGGAGCGCCGTGAGCGTCACTCCACCCAGCAGCAGCACCATTGTCGACGTGCCGCTGCGCCGGACGACCGACAGGCCATAGACGATGGCGAGGGCGCCCAGCGAGCCGGCGAAGCTGGCGAGGGGGATGGTGGAGAGCCCGAAGGCCTCGAAGTCTGCGTCGAAGGTGATCGCCAGCATCGCGCCGAGCGAGGCACCTGCAGAGACGCCGAGCGTGTCGGGTGAGGCGAGCGGATTGCGGAGCAGCGCCTGGAACACGACACCCGACAGTGCGAGCGCGCTGCCCACCAGGGCGGCGGCCAGCACGCGCGGCAGCCTGGCGACGAAGAAGATCTGCGCATCGGTGTTGTCGGCGTACGCGATGGAGCGATCGAACACGCGGCCCAGGCTGATGTCCGTGCTGCCGCCGAGTGGCGCGAGCACGATGGCGACCAGCGCAAGGGTGCCGAACCCGGCCAGCGTCCAGAGGACACGGCCGCGCACGGCCGTGTGCCGCGATCGGGCCGGTGCCGTCTCAGCGCGCGCTGGCAATGGGCACGACCGTGAGGTGACCCGCGCGCTCGTGGAAGCGGACGTCGGCGTCGACGTCGTAGAGCGCGCGGATATTGTCGGCCGTCAGCGTGTCGGACGTCGGTCCGTGGGCGATGACGCGACCGGACTTGAGCAGGACGATCCGCTGGCAGAGCGCAGCGGCCAGGTTCAGGTCGTGCGTGGAGATGACGAGTGTGGTGCCGCGGCTCGTGTTGAGGCGCTGCAGTACTGCCAGGATCTCGAACTGGTAGCGGAGATCGAGCGCCGCGGTCGGCTCGTCGAGCAGCAGCACCTCCGAGGCCTGGGCGAGCGCCCCCGCGATCACCACCCGCTGCTTCTCACCCCCGCTGAGTGAGGCGAAGGGCCGGTCCCCCAGCGCGAGGGTGCCGGTGTCGGCGAGGGCGCGGCGGGCGATGTCGATGTCGTCAGCCCCTTCGAGCTCAAAGGGTCCCAGGTGCGGATAGCGTCCCATCAGCACCATCTCGAGCACCGTGAAGTCGAAGGTGGCGCGTGTTTCCTGCGGCACGACGGCCACACGCTGCGCCAGCCTCCGGCGGGTGAGCGACCCGACCGGCGCGCCGTCCATCCGGACGGTCCCCTCGATCGGGGCCAGCACGCCGGACATGAGGCGCAGCAGCGTGGTCTTGCCCGACCCGTTCGGGCCGAGCAGGCCGACAATCGAACCCCGCGACACGTCCAGCGACACGTCGGTCAGCACGCGGTGCGCCTCAGAGGCGCGGCCATACGCGAAGCTGACGTTCCGGAGTTCGAGGATCGGCGTGCCCATGGACCGGCCGTTCAGAACTGGACCCGGACTCCGGCGCGGACGGCGCGCTTGAGTGCCAGGTACCCGAGCGGCTCCTGGTAGTCGCGATTCGCCAGGTTGTCGACCGCCAGCAGTGCGGTGAGCCGCGCGGACACCGCCCACGAGGCGCGGGCATTCCACAGCGTGCGCCCGGCGTTGGTGAGGATGGGCGGTTCGAGCGACGAGAAGTCGCTGTCCACGAACCGGCCAGTCAGCGTGCCGCTCACGTCCGTGGTGAGGCGCCGCCAGGTCCAGGACCCCTGGACGAAGCCGGAATGCCGCGGCCGCCGGAAGGCCCACTGCCCCACCGCGAAGACCGGGCTGAACGACGAGGTGCTCTCGACGATGGCCGAGTCGACGAAGGTGTAGCCGGCACGGAGGCGGAGCGCGTCGACCGGGACCAGCTCGGTGCCGAGTTCGAGGCCGCGCGCATCGGTCAGGCCGATGTTGAAGTACTCCGACGTGAATCCGCCGCTCGGGCGGAGGCCGATGATGTTGCGATAGCGGTTGTCGAACCAGGTAGCGTCCACCTTCAGGCGATCCGAGGCGAGGCGCTGTTCGACGCCCACTTCCAGGGAGCGGGACCGTTCGGGCTGCAGGTTCGGGTTGCCCCTGAAGTAGGGGGACGTGCTGAAGCTCTGGAGCACGGTCGGCTCCTTGATGCCGAGCCCGCCCGCGGCGCGGAGGCGCGTGTCGCCCAGGCGGCCGGAGCCGCGATGCACCAGCAGCACGGCGGAGCCCCGCGGTACGACAGCCGTGCCGAAGCTGTCGTTGCGCTCGACGCGGAGGCCGGCCGTGGTGGACAGCCGGCGCCAGAGCCACTGGTGCTGGGCGGCGACACCGAGGTTGTCGCGCGACGCGGTGCTGACGTCGCCGCTCATGCGATCGTCCAGGCGCGCGCGCTCGCCGTTCCAGTCGGCGAGCAACGTGAGCCGGTGATCGCCGCCGCGCGGCGATGCCGCGTGCCAGTCCACCTGGTAGCTGGCGTAGTGGCGGCGCAGCGTGGTCCGGCTGTCGAACGTGAAGTCGCTGAACGCGAACGGCGCCACACGCCCGTCGTACGCCGGCGTGTATGGCGGATCCTCCACGAGGTTGGTCGACGCCTGGCGCGATGACGAGAGCGAGTAGGCTGCCCGCTGGCGGACCGCGCGGGTGATCTGCTGATCGTACGAGACGCCGCCGACCACGATGTTCTGCTCGTAGAAGGCATCGCGGTCCGGCCGTCCGTACGCGGCCTGGCCCGGCGTGCCGGTGCGGCCCAGTTCGCCGCGCAGGACGCCGCGGAGCGTGGCGTTGGTGCCGATCGTGGTGCCGGCGTTCGCGGTCACCGTGGTGTTGTCGAACCCGCCGTTCTGCACGCGGTTGTCGGTCGAGAACCGTGCCACGCCAAGCGCGTAGTCCGCACGGCTGCTGGCACCGGCGACCGACGCCGATGCGTGCAACGTGCCGTAGCCGCCACCGTCCACCTGCGCGCTGCCGGACGGACGTGTCGCCGTGCCCGGCGCGGCGCGCCGCGTGAACACCTGGACGACGCTCGACATCGCGTCGGAGCCGAAGAGCGCGGAGTTCGCCCCCCGAACCATCTCCACGCGCTCCACATGCTCGGTGGTGAGGTTGTTGAAGTTGAACGTGCCGCCCGGTTCGTTCAGGGGGATGCCGTCGAGCAGCACGGTGTTGTAGTTGCTCTCGCCGCCGCGGACGAAGAGCCCGGTGACACCGCCGGGTCCGCCGGTCTGGACGACCATCGCGCCGGGTGCGGTCCGCAGGAGTTCGCTCACGGCGGGAGTCTGGCGACGCTGAATCTCCTCGGCCGTGAACGTCGTGGTGCTCACGCCGAGCTGGCTGGCGGGCGCGTCGGTCCGCGTGGCGGTGACCACGACCGTTTCCTCCACCGGCGCCACGGCCAGTTCCATGCGGACGTCGCCCGTGCCGCCGCAGGGGACCGATGCCGTGCGGAACCCGCTCAGGGACGCCTCGATCCGGCAGTTGGCGAGGAGCGTGAGGCTGAAGCGGCCCTGGTCGTCGGTGAACCCCTCGGTTCCACCCAGGGCAGGTGCCGTGCCGTTACCGGCCGGTGCAACGGTGCGCACGTGCGCCCGGGGCAGGGGACGGCCGTGCGGGTCGACGACGATGCCGCTGACGAGGCCCGTCAGGTCGGCCGCGCGCAGCAGCGACGGCCCCGGAACGGCGGCCAGTGTGGTGAGGATGAAGACAGCGTGACGGAGACGGCTGGGCAGGGCCCGGCCGCCGGGACGAAGGGGTCGCATCGATGCTCCTTCCGGCGTCTCGCGCGCCGAAAAAGGACGCCCCCGGGGGTCAGGTTTCCTGACTTGCGGATGTGCGCGCCATGCCGTGCCTTCCCGGGCCGGAACCCAGTGACAGTGATCGGACGGGGTGGACCCATCCGCCGGATGGCGCTCTCCGCTTACAGTGGCGGGACCGTGTGGGACTTGCACCCACTTCGCGTGGCCGCCGGGGCGAGCGTCAAGTTGTGCCCTGACTATAGCGCAGAAGCGGGAGCCGGTTGCCTCGCTGAGGTTTTTTTTCGTAACATACCCTGTTCGCAGCGAACATCCCAAAAGCCACGAGGAGAGCATGAGCAAGAGTTCGACCGTCACCGTCCGCGAGAAGCCCGTCGAGGAAGTGGCTTCGGCGACGACCGGCGGCCTCACGATTCACGGCGAGACGATCGTGATCGACACCGACCAGCGCATCGAACTCGTCGACCTCACGAACCGGGTCATGGAGTTCGCGCGCAAGTTCGACATCCGCGAGGGGCTCATCTCCCTCTGGTCGATGCACACGACCTGCGCGCTGTTCATCAACGAGTTCCAGACCGCGCTGCTCTCCGACATGAAGCGGTTCCTCGAGGAGATGGTCGCCCGGGACGCCGAGTGGATGCACAACGATCCCGATCACTCGGACTGCGACCGGATGAACGCCGACTCGCACCTCCGGGCGCTGCTGCTCGGCCACAACCTGACGCTGCAGGTCAGCGGTGGCGAGGTGGTCCTCGGGCAGTGGCAGCGCATCCTCATGGCCGAACTCGACGGGCCGCGCGCGCGCTCGCTCCGGATCCAGATTTTCGGCGTCCGCAACTAGGACGTCGCGGCTGGCGCGGGGCGGGTCATGCCGCTCCGCCAGCACCCCTTCGATGCTTTCCCGCCTTCGTTCCGCAGGCCTGACCGACATCGCCGAGAAGCTCGACGCCGGTGTGCGTCTCGAGCTCGAGGACGGGGTCCGCCTGTTCGACACGCCCGACCTGCTGGCGGTCGGCTGGCTCGCCAACCGCGAGCGCGAGCGTCGTCACGGCGCGAAGACCTACTACAACTACAACATCCGGCTCGAGGCCACGAACGTCTGCGTGGCGAGCTGCCTCTTCTGCTCGTTCGCACGGCTCAAGCCTGGCGATGAAGGGGCGTACACGCACACACTCGAGGATGTCTGGGCGAAGCTGCAGGCACGGTCGCACCAGCCCCTCACCGAGGTGCACGTCGTGAACGGGCTGCACCCCGACCTGCCGTTCTCCTACTACACGGAGCTGCTCCGCGGCTTCAAGCGCATCAGGCCAGGCATCCACCTGAAGTGCTTCACCGCCGTCGAGATCGCCTTCTTCGCCGACCTGTACGGCAAGACCGACGAGCAGGTGCTGGCCGAGTTGAAGGAGGCCGGGCTCGACTCGCTCCCCGGTGGTGGGGCCGAGGTGTTCGCGCCCCGCGTGCGGAAGAAGCTGGCCGCCGACAAGTGCGACGCCGATCGCTACCTTGCCATCCACCGCACCGCGCACCGCCTCGGCATGCGCACCAACGTCACGATGCTCTATGGGCACATCGAGACGATGGAGGAGCGGGTGGATCACATGCTGCGGATCCGCGGCCTGCAGGACGAGACGGGCGGTGTCCAGGCGTTCATCCCGCTGGCGTTCCACCCCGACAACAACCAGATGCGCAAGCTGCCGGCACCGGCCGCCACCGACTCGCTGCGCGTGCACGCCGTGGGCCGGCTCATGCTGGACAACGTCCCGCACATCAAGGCCTACTGGATTGCCACTGGTGTCGAGGTGGCGCAGACGGCGCTCTGGTTCGGCGTGAACGACCTCGACGGCACGGTCCAGGAAGAGACCATCTACCACGTGGCCGGAGCGAAGACCCCCAACGCCATGACCCCCCGCCAGCTCGAGAGGCTCATCGTCGCCGCCGGCCGCGAACCGCTCGAACGCGACACGCTCTACAACGTCATCCGATCGACTGCCGTCGCCAGCTAGGCAGCCCATCCAGTTTCAGATTCTCGATTGCAGATTTCAGATTGCAGATTGGCCTCCAATCCGCAATCTCCAATCTGCAATCTGCAATACTGAAGCTGTGACCCTCATCCCGCTCCTCACGGAGTACGAGAAGAGCCACCTGTCGGAGCGGCAGCCGTTGCCCGACGCGTACGTGGGCCTGCCAGACGAGGAGATGGACCGGCGCATCGCGGCCGCGCGGGCGACGCTCGGCCGGCGCGTGGTGATCCTTGGCCATCACTACCAGCGCGACGAGGTGATCAAGTTCGCCGACTACACCGGCGACTCCTACAAGCTCTCGCAGCAGGTTGCCAGGCGCCCCGACGCCGAGTTCATCATCTTCTGCGGTGTGCACTTCATGGCCGAGAGCGCCGACGTGCTGTCGGCACCGCACCAGCAGGTGATCCTGCCCGACCTCGCCGCCGGCTGTTCGATGGCCGACATGGCCGATCCCGAACAGCTGCAGATGTGCTGGGAAGATCTCCGGGCCATGGGGATCGTCACCGGGCGGGAGAGCCGGGAAGGCCTGGAAGGCCGGGAAGGGCAGGAGGGTGCTGTAGTGGCCGGCTTCAGCCGGACCTCCGTGGTGCCCGTCACCTACATCAACTCCTCGGCTGCGATTAAGTCTTTCGTGGGCGAGCGTGGCGGCGTCGTCTGCACGTCGTCCAACGCGGCGGCCACGCTGACGTGGGCGTGGGAGCGCGGCGAGAAGATCCTGTTCCTGCCCGACCAGCATCTCGGCCGCAACACCGCGTACAAGATGGGCGTGCCGCTGGACCAGATGGTGGTCTGGGATCCGAACGAGCCCTGGGGTGGTCTTACAGCGGAGGCTGTCCGCGCGGCGCGCATCATCCTGTGGAAGGGGCACTGCTCGGTCCATGTCCGCTTCACGGTGCGGCAGATCGAGCAGCTGCGCGCGCAGCACCCGGGCATCCGGGTGATCGTGCACCCCGAGGTCCCGTGGGACGTGGTGCAGGCGGCGGATGATGCCGGCTCGACCGAGTACATCATCAACCAGGTCAGGAACAGCCCGCCGGGATCCACCTGGGCGGTCGGCACCGAGGTGCACCTGGTCAACCGCCTGGCGCACGAGGTGGCGCCGGAACGGACCGTGCACTCGCTCGACCAGTTCGGATGCCTCTGTTCCACCATGTTCCGCGTGTCGCCGAACCACCTGCTGTGGGTGCTCGAGGGGCTCGTGTCGGGCCAGGTCCACAACCGTGTGACCGTCCCCGAGGACCAGAAGCACTGGAACCGCGTGGCGCTCGACCGCATGCTTTCGATTCGATAGGATTTCCGTTCGACTTCTGCCTGAGACCGATTAGGAGGACAGCCCGATGGCTCATTCGCTTCCCGCCCTGCCTTATGCCTTCAACGCGCTCGAGCCGCACATCGACGCGCGCACCATGGAGATTCACCACGGCAAGCATCACCAGGCCTATGTGACGAACCTCAATGCGGCGCTCGACAAGCACCCCGAGCTGCACGGGCAGTCCATCGAGGATCTGCTGAAGGGCATCGGCGCGGTGCCGGACGACATCCGCCAGGCCGTGATCAACAACGGTGGCGGCCACGTGAACCACACGATGTTCTGGGAAATCATGGGACCCAACGGCGGCGGCGCACCCACCGGTGCCATTGCCGACGCGATTGCCAGCTCCTTCGGGTCGTTCGACACGCTGAAGGAAGAGTTCAAGAAGGCCGCAATCGGCCGCTTCGGCTCCGGCTGGGCCTGGGTGATCGACAACGGTGGCAAGCTGGTCGTCGAGAGCACCGCGAACCAGGACAGCCCGCTGATGGCGGGGAAGAAGGTGGTGTTCGGCATCGACGTGTGGGAGCACGCGTACTACCTGAATTACCAGAACCGCCGGCCCGACTACATCGACGCCTGGTGGAACGTCGTGAACTGGGCCGCGATCAACAAGCGCCTCGGCTGAACCCGGGACGCGCGTCAGGTCCGCCTTCGGGCGGACCTGAAGTACACTTGAACGGTTGTGGACTGCACCGCGGTCCGGACCCTGTGCAATGCCAGACTGCGAACCGCGTCAGGACCGGAAGGTAGCAGCGCTCAGCAGACCCTGCCATGTGCCGCAGGTCATCCGGATCGCGGTACAGTCCACAACTGTTTTGTCCCGCCTTCGACGCGCCCGGGAACACCACGCGGATGCAGTGCCCGCCCTGTGCGTACTTCAGCATTTGACGATTAGCGATTAGCATTCACCTGATGTCTCACAAGGTCATCGCGCGCAAGTGGCGCCCGCAGCGCTTCGACGAGGTCGTCGGGCAGCAGGCGGTCACGCGCACGCTCCGGAACGCCATTGCCAACGGCCGGCTGGTCGCGCAGTCCTACGTCTTCGCCGGACCGCGCGGCGTGGGCAAGACGACCACCGCGCGCATCCTGGCCAAGGCGCTGAACTGCGAGCGGAGCGACGGGCCGACACCCGACCCGTGCGGTGAGTGCGATGCCTGCACCGAGATCCGCGACGGCCGCGACATGGACGTGCTCGAGATCGACGCGGCCACCCACACCGGCGTGGACAACGTGCGCGAGGTCATCATCGAAGGCCTCGCCATCATGCCGGTGCGCGACCGGAAGAAGGTCTTCATCATCGACGAGGTGCACCAGCTCTCGTCCTCCTCGTTCAACGCCCTTTTGAAGTCGGTCGAGGAACCGCCCCCGCACGTCGTCTTCATGATGGCGACGACCGAGCTGGAGAAGATTCCGGAGACGATCCTGTCGCGCTCGCAGGTGTACGAGTTCCGGATGATCGGCACCAGGGCCATCGCCGATCAGCTGCGGAAGATCTGCGATGCCGAGGGGATCGAGGTCGAGGACGAGGCGCTGCACCTGGTGGCCCGCGACGCCGACGGCAGCATGCGCGACGCGCAGAGCAAGCTCGATCAGGTGATTGCGTTCACGGGCAGCCGCATCACCGTGGAGGATGTCGGCACGGTGCTCGGCCTGGTGGGGCGCGACCTGCTGCTCGACACGCTGCAGGCGGTGGCCGACGAGGATGCCGTGCAGGCGTTCGCGCTGGCCGGGCGCGCCGTCGAGATGGGGTACGACCTCCGGCTTGTCTGCCGTGAACTGGCGCGCGTGGTGCGCGACCTGCTGGTGCTCTCGGTCGACCCCTCACGGGCGTCGGACCCCGAGATTGCCGGCGAAGGGGAGCGGGAGCGGCTGCTCGATCTCTCCCGTCGCTTCTCGCGCGAAGACCTGCTCCGTTCCTTCGACCTGCTGACGCGTGCCGAGAGCGAGATCCGGAACGCCGCGCAGCCCCGCTATCACCTCGAGATGGCGCTGCTGCGCTGGATTCACCAGCGGAAGCTCGTCTCCATCGAGGACCTGATTCAGCAGGCATCGTCCGGGCAGCCGCTGGCGCGGACGGCGGCTGCGCCGGGTGTCGGGCGTCCCACGCCGCCCGTGCGCTCCGCCCAGGCCGCCTCGTCGCCTGCCGCACCACCACCCGCGCGTGTCGTGCCGCCAGCCCCCGCACGGCCGTCGATCGGGACCGTATCGGGCCGTGCCGAGAGCGGTGCTCCGCGTTCCGCCCCAGCCTCGCGTGTCGCGGGTGCCGAGGAGTTCACGCCCATTCCCGCTGGCGGACTCGGCGGGTCGGCGCTGAAGGATGCGGTGCTCAACGAAGCGCGGGCGTCGAACAAGATCCTGTACAACACGCTCCTGGTGCAGGCCCAGCGGGTCGAGGTGCTCGGCGAGCGCCTGGTCCTCACCTTCGCCCCGTCGTTCAAGTACAGCGTGCCGTTCGACAAGTACCGCACGACGATCGCCGGCATCGCCTCGAAGCTTGCCGGACGCAACATCACTGTCGAGGCCGATGCCAACGGCAACGAGCCTGCGCCGGCCGAGACGGCTCCGAGTGCAAAGCCGGCAGTGGACGCGGAGCGCCAGGCTGCGCTGAAGGAGCAGGCACTCGCCGACACCGGCGTCCAGGCGCTGCTCGAGGTATTCCCCGCGGAGATCCGCGACGTCGAGGAACTGTAGACCATGAACTTCCAGCAGATGCAGCAGATGATGAAGCAGGCCCAGCAGATGCAGGATCGCCTGCAGAAGCAGATGGCCGAGGCCCGCGTCGAGGGCGGGGCCGGCGGCGGCATGGTGACCGTGGTTGTCAACGGCGCCAAGCAGGTGCTGTCGTTGACGCTCGATCCCGAGGTCGTCTCCAAGGACGATGTCGAGATGCTGCAGGACCTCATCGTGGCCGCCATCAACGATGCGCAGCGCAAGGCCGACGAGGAACTGAAGAAGCAGATGGGCGGCATGCTGCCACCGGGATTCAACCTTTAAGAGTGCTAAAGGCTGATTGCTAATCGCGAAAGTGATTGAGCAATTCAATTGGCAATCAGCGATTAGCGATCAGCATTTCTACCCTGTGTCTTTCCCCGAACCCCTCACCCGGCTCATCGAGGAACTGCAGCGCCTGCCCGGCCTCGGGCCGAAGAGCGCGCAGCGGCTCGCGTTCCACATGCTGAAGGGGCCGCGTGAGAGCGCCGAGCGGCTCGCGGCGGCCATCCGCGAGCTGAAGGAGCGGGTGACCTACTGCTCCACCTGCAACAACATCACGGACACCGACCCCTGCGAGCTGTGTCGCAGCACCGATCGCGACCGTCACGTCATCTGCGTGGTCGAGGAGCCGCAGAATGTGGCCGGCATCGAGCGCATCGGCGACTTCAAGGGGCTCTATCACGTCCTGATGGGAGCCATTTCGCCGCTGCAGGGGATCGGTCCCGATGAGCTGAAGATCAAGGGGCTGCTCACCCGCCTGGGCGACGGCGCGGTCACCGAAGTGATCCTGGCGACCAACCCGAACGTGGAAGGGGAGACCACGGCCCTCTACCTGGCCCGCCTGCTGAAGCCGCTTGGCGTGAAGGTGACCCGTATCGCCGTCGGCGTGCCGGTGGGCAGCGACCTCGAATACGCCGACCAGTGGACGATGCACAAGGCGATCGAGGGGCGGCGCGAGGTCTGACGTGATGCTGCCGCACGGATACGAGCAAGTGGCGGCGGTCGTCCTGCTGCTTGGCGGCGTGCTCGCCTGTTTCGCCGGCCATCGCCTGTTCCGGATCGTGATGGGCATCTATGGCTTCATCCTTGGCGCGATGATCGGGAGCGCCGTTGTCGGCCCGGAGAACACGACCGGCATGCTGGTGGGCGCGGCGGTCGGTGGTGTGGTGGGCTCGGCGGTGCTGGTGCTGGCCTGGTTCGTCGGCGTGGCACTCGTGGGGGCGGGGCTTGGCGTGCTGGTGGCACACCTGGCCTGGAGCCAGGTGGCATCGGGCGATCCACCGACCGTGGCGATCGTGGCGGTGGTGCTGGCTGGTGCCGTTGGCGCGATGGTGCTGCAGAAATACGTGATTGTCGTGGGCACCGCGTTCGCGGGCGCCTGGACCGTGGTGCTGGCGGCGGCCAGCGCGTTTCCCCAGGTGAAGCAGGGGCTGACACGCGGTGCGTCGGACACCGAAGTGTGGATTCTCTATCCGACATCGACCCCTGGCCTGCGCTGGGCTCCGATCGCCTGGATCGGACTCGGCCTGATCGGCACGGCCGTGCAGCTCACGACCACCGCCTCGGCGAAGAAGCGGCGGCGGTGAATCTCGAACCGGCAATCGGCAATCGGCAATCTGCAATCTGCAATCAACAATCTGAAATCTAGGAGGATCCATGGCGGCATTCGAACGGCACGTCGACGTGAACTGGCAGGGTGGGCTGATGGACGGCACGGGTGAGGCGAAGGCAGGCACGGGTGCGTTCACGCTGCCCGTGACGTTCCCGTCGCGCATCCAGGATCCGGCCGGTCGCACGAGCCCCGAGGAGTTGATGGCGGCGGCGCACGCGGCCTGCTACGCCATGGCGCTGAACGCGGCGCTTGGTCGCAAGCAGGCGTCGGCGGAGCGGACCGACGTGACGGCGAAGGTGATCGCGGAGCTCGACAACGGCATCAAGATCCACACGTCGGCGCTGTCGGTGACCGTGTATGGCCTGAAGGGGATGGACGCGGCCGATTTCCCGGCATTCGCGGCCGAGGCCGAGAAGGGCTGCCCGGTGAGCAACGCCTACCGCGGCTCGATGACGATCACGGTGGACGCCAAGGTCGGCTGACACGCACGAGCTTGACAGGTCGTTTCGGCAGGCGTATCAACACCACTGCACCCGGCGTTCTTCAGGAGGGTTGCATGGACGAGCCACCGGACCGGCACCGCGCGTCGGCCACGCCAGCTTCATCCGGCGGTTGACGCGCATCAGGCGACCACGCAGAGAGAGTCCCGGTCTTGCCGGGACGCGTGCCCTGTGCACGCACACCCCTCATGCCCGGTGCCCGGCCTTCGGCCGGGCCCGGGCTGACTTCACCACCCCCTCCGCCGTACGACGCGCCTTACGCAGGAGATAGCCCCATCGCCTCCCGTCTGCTCATCCCGAAGGAACATGGCGCGTACGGGCAGCTGCTGATTCCGCTCGTGTGCGCGCTGCTCGTCGGCCGTCCGGCGGCCGGCGCCTGGCTGCTGGCGGGGGCTGCCACGGCTGCCTTCTTCGCGCACGAAGGGGTGCTGGTGCTCCTCGGGCAGCGGGGCCCCAGGGCTGCGCGTGAGCAGCATGCCGAGGCTCGCCAGTCGGTTGCGTTGTTCGGCGGCTTTGCCGTGGTGAGCGGGCTCGTCGCGTTGACCACCCTGCCGGCCCCGGCGCTCTATTGGCTGGCGCTGCCGGTGACACTGGCGGCGCTGGTGGGTGTCGCCGTGTTCACGCACCTCGAGCGCACCACCGCTGGCGAGGTGCTCGTGGCGGCCGCGCTCTCGTCGGTCGCGGTGCCGGTGGCTGTTGCCGGCGGCACCGGGAGCGTTGCGGCGCTGACGCTGTTGGCGGTGTTCGCCACCGTGTTCGTGAGCGCCACCATCTCGGTGCGGGCCATGATCGGGCGCGTGACGAAGGCTGGCGGACCGCCGCCTGCGCTGGCCGCGGCCTGCACGGTGCTGCTGCTGGTGCTGCTCGGCATCCTGTCGGTGTCGGGCCGGTTGGCGTCGGTGGCGCCCTTTGCCGCAAGCCCCGTGTCTGCCGTCGCGCTGGCCCTGGCCGTGAGGCCTCCCGCTCCCAGGTACCTGCGCCAGATCGGCTGGACGCTCGTCGGCACCACCGTCCTGAGCGCGCTGATGCTGGTCGCCGGTCTCGCCTGACCTCCTGTCTCTCTGGTATTCGGACCCGCGGCGGGGGAGGGTAAGCTAGAGGCCGGTGCCTCAACATTTCCCGCTCCCTCTCGACGCCTATCCACCGGCGTCCTCGGCCGGACTGCTGGCCACGCTCATGGAGCGGGTCTCGATCGATCCCTTCAATGCCGTGGCGACCGGGATCTTCGTGCTGGCCGTGCTGCACACGTTCGTGGCGGCCCGCTTTGCCGCCCTGGCGCACGACGTCCAGCATCGGGCGGATGCGGAGGCCGCCAGGGCCGGTCGCCCGGCCCTGCCGAGCCCCCTTGCGGAGGTCCTGCACTTCTTTGGTGAAGTGGAGGTGGTGTTCGGCCTGTGGGCGGTGGTGCTGATCGTCGCGGCCACCCTCTTTCATGGGTGGGAGCCGGTCGTCCACTATGTCGACGAGACGGTGGTCTATACGGAACCCCTGTTCGTCGTGGTGGTGATGGCGATCGCGTCGAGCCGTCCGGTCATCGTGGCGTCTGAAGGGGCGCTGGGCCGGGTGGCGGCACTGGCCGGGCGGACGCCGGTGGCCTGGTGGTCGGCCATCCTGGTGATTGGGCCGCTGCTCGGGTCGTTCATCACCGAGCCGGCGGCGATGACGATCTGCGCACTGCTGCTCGCGCGGCAGTTCTACGATCTCGAGCCTTCCGAACGGCTCAAGTACGGCACGCTCGGCCTGCTGTTCGTGAACGTATCGATCGGCGGCACGCTGACGCACTTCGCGGCACCGCCGATCCTGATGGTGGCGCGCACCTGGGAGTGGGACACCCCGTACGTCTTCAGCCACTTCGGCTGGCGGTCCGTGACGGCGATCCTGGTGTCCACCGCCGTCTACTTTGCCTGGTTCAGGACGGAACTGATGGAGCTGGGCCGACGTCCGTCGCTCGCCGACGTCGAGCAACCGGACGAAGACGTGGTTCGTGGCGGGCCATCACTGCTGCCGGTGCCGATCTGGCTCACCGTGGCCCACCTGCTGTTCCTGGCCTGGACGGTGATGAACTCGCACCATCCCGCGCTCTTCCTCGGCGGGTTCCTCTTCTTCCTCGGGTTCACGCGGGCCACCGCGGCGTACCAGAGCCAGGTGTCGCTGCGGGCGCCGTTGCTGGTCGGCTTCTTCCTGGGCGGGCTGGTGATTCACGGTGGCCTGCAGGGCTGGTGGATAGCGCCGACGCTGGCGAGCCTGTCGGAGACACCGCTGTTCATCGGGGCCACGCTGCTCACAGCGGTGAACGACAACGCGCTCATCACCTACCTGGCGACGCTGGTGCCGAACTTCACCGAGTCGCTGAAGACCGCGGTGGTGGAGGGGGCGGTGACGGGAGGCGGGCTCACCGTGATTGCGAACGCGCCGAACCCCGCAGGGCAGGCGCTGCTGGCGCGCTTCTTCGGCGGCGCCATCAGCCCGCTGCGCCTGCTGGCCGGTGCCCTGGTGCCGACGCTCATCGCGGCCGCGTTCTACCGTCTGTTCTGAGCGTCAGGACACGCAAAAAGTTGCCTCGGCCCGTTGACGCTGCGGGCAGCGATTGGCTACCATTACTCTTCTGGCGCGGCCCTCACGGGCAGCCCGGACGCACGACACACCTCACCAATATTCCTCGGTAGCTCAACGGCAGAGCATCCGGCTGTTAACCGGAGGGTTGCTGGTTCGAATCCAGCCCGAGGAGCCATCCGCCTCCGCGCGCACAGAATTCAGGCGCGCTACGGCGAGATGTCTCGCCGAAGCGCCGAAGGCGCGAAGGCGGACCTCCTCGGGCGGCAGCCAGACCGCAATATCTGCCATCCCTCACGTCGCTCTTTCGGATTTCCTTGGACTTCTGCGTGGCATGCCGCGTGCCCCTGCACGTCGCATGTCCCCTCTCGAAAAGCGCATCGTCTACGTGCTTCGCAGCGACGTGAACCCCGCTCGCCACTACGTTGGACTCACGAGCAACCTCGCCGCTCGCCTCGAGTGGCACAACCACGGACCTGGCGATGGCCACACCGGGTCCAACAGGCCGTGGTCCGTCGTCGTCTCAGTGGAGTTCGGCAGTGAGCGGGCCGCCCGGCGCTTCGAGCGCTACTTGAAGTCGGGCTCTGGACGCGCATTCGCGCTGCGTCACTTCGCGCCCACTCGATGACCGGCATGCACGACGGTTACGCGCGCGAGGCCTGGGTCAGGCGCGATCGCCCTCCGGCGCAAGACCGCGATCGACGAGCGCGCGCCGCCTGCGCCGCGCGCTGCGCCACCGGAGATACTGCGACAGCGGCCACCGGTCGACACCGTACCGTTCCCCCAGCTCACGCTCGACCGCCCGGAATGCGCGCGCCAGCGCCGCAGTCACCGTCGGGGTGTCACAGCGTTCCGCGTAGGTGAAGACCAGGTCGTTCAGCACGTCGCGCAGCAGTCCGTCCACATCGTCTCGCATCCGGCCCAGGTACGTTTCCTGCGGATAGTCGTTCCGTGCGTAGAGCGTCCACCAGTGCGACGGGAACTTCAGCACGCTGACCCGACGGCTCGGTTCGAACCGGTATCCCGCCAGGAACGCGCGTGCCTGGAAGCCCACGTCGGTGCCGATCGACTCCACGGCCGGCGGTCGCCAGGGCCCGCAGGTGTCGACGATCGCGCGGCGATGCAGCCAGCCTGACGGCGGACTCACCGACACCTGTGCGCGCTCCTTCCGGTTCCCGTACACCTCGCGCGGTCCCTCGGGACCCATGAAGACGACGCCCCCGTAGGCGAAGTCGGCGCCCGTCTGGTCCACAACCGCCATGACCGATGCGAGATGCCACGGAAACCACAGGTCGTCGTGTCCCAGGTAGGCGATGAACTCCCCGCTGGCGCGCCGCAGGCCCTCGTTATTCGGACCGTACTGTCCACCGACGCGGCTCGGCAGGTTCACCCAGTGCAGGCGCCGGTCGCCGAACGCCTCGACGACCGCCGCGCTGTCGTCAGTGCAGGCATCGCCCACGATCCAGACGTCGAAGTCGTCGTACGTCTGGGCGCAGACGCTCTGCAGCGCGCAGCGCAGGACCCGGCTGCTGTTATAGGTGGCGATGACGACGCTGACGCGAGGCACGGCGTCGGTCGACTACCATCCCCTCGGATTGTCGAAGCGATAGGGGATCTGGTCGGTGTCGAGCGGAAGGCGGTACTTGTCCGGGTGCTCGTGGTCGTAGGGCTGGGTGGGGAAGTTGACGACGAGCACGTCCTTCTCGCCGATGTTCTGGTTGGCGTGCCAGACACCCGAGGGAATGGACACGAGACGACGGTCGTATTCCGAGAGGACCAGCTTCGAGACCAGGCCGTGCGTCGGCGAATCCTCGCGCCCGTCGTACAGCACCAGCAGCAGCTCGCCGCTGATCAGGAAGTAGCGGTCGTCGTGTCGCTTGTGCATGCCCCAGCCCTTGATCATGCCGGGCCTGAGCGTGAACAGGTACGAGAAGACGAGCGGATCGGGATGCCACGACCAGCGTTCGTCGAACATCTCGCAGACCGTGCCACGCTCGTCGACGTGCGTGACCGCCCGCCGGAACGTCACGCCGTGCACCATGCGCGTGAGCGGCTCACCGGCGCTCGTGACCGTGGCGGGATCCTGCTCGGGAGGGCGACTCATCGGCGGTGAATATAGCACGGCCGATCTCCCGGCCTGGGCGTCGGTGACCGGCGCTGCGGCCCCCTTCCGCCCCGCGCACCCTATATAATTCCGACCGTGCCATCGGCTGTCCGCCACAGGGGCTGGTGCCTCATCGCCGCCGCGCTCCTCTCCTGCTCGTGCTCGTGGACCGGGTCCGAACGGGAGCGCGCCCGAACGACCGACGTTGCCCTTCCCGCCGAAGTGAAGGTCGAGGTCGCGCGTGTGTCCCCCGGGTTGACCCTGTCGTCGCTGCTCCATGCCGGTCACGTTGCCGAGGCCGAGGTTGCCGCGATCGTCCGGCGTGCGGCGAGTATCTTCGACGTCCGTCGTCTCCGTACCGGCCGGCCGTATCGCCTGATCCGCGGACTCGACGGCGGCCTTCGCGGCTTCGAATACGAGATCGACAGTGACCGTATCCTGCGGGTGAGCCGCACCGAGGTCGATGAAGAGTTCGTCGCGCACATCGACCCGATCGCCAAGCGCGTGCGGCGGGCTGTCGTGCACGGCGAGATCGACCGCGAGGCGTCGTCTCTCTTCGCCTCGGTGTCACGCGCCGGTGAACGGGTCGACCTGTCGGTGGCGCTTGCCGACGTGCTCGCGAGCGAAGTGGACTTCAACACCGAGCTGCAGCCCGGCGATCGCTTCCAGTTGCTGGTGGACAAGGAGTACCGCCGGGCTGACGTGGGCGAGGGCGAACCCGAGGACACTTTCACCGGATACGGTGACGTCCAGGTGGCCATCTTCCAGAACGAGGGGCGAACCATCCGGGCCGTGCGCTTCACGCCACGTGATGGCAAGCCTGCCTACTTCGACGAGCAGGGTCGCTCGCTGCGGCGCCTCTTCCTGAAGTCGCCGCTGAAGTTCGACCCGGTCGTCACCTCGGGATTCTCGATGTCGCGCATGCACCCGCTGCTCGGCGAACGCCGCGCGCATCCCGGGGTGGACTATCGGGCACCCACGGGTGCGCCAGTTGTGGCCGTGGCCAACGGGGTGGTGGTGTCGGCCGGCATGGCCGGAGGCGCGGGGCGGATGGTGCGCCTGCGCCACGCCAACGGCTACGAAACGGAGTACCTCCATCTCTCGGCCATCGACGTGCGGGCCGGCAGGCACGTCCAGCAGGGAGAGGTCATCGGCAAGGTCGGGGCAACGGGGCTGGCGACCGGGCCTCACCTCGACTACCGCGTGCTTCAGGCGGGCCGGTTCGTGAACCCGCTCACCCTGCATCAATCGCTGCCGCCTGGCGACCCGGTGGACCCGGCCGACATGCCGGCCTTCGAGCAGGAGCGCGACCGACTGTTCGCAGCACTCGAAGGCACGTCGTCCTCCCGCAGTTCGTCCGACACCGCGGACTGACTGAGGGGTGACAACCCACGCGGGAGAGAGGCGGACGAACCAGTCGTCCTGTGCGCACAGTCACCGCTGGGACGGCCGGCGTTGATCTCGCCGGAGGTCGTGCGTATCATCCCGCCATGGACCTACGGCTCGCTTCCCAGACCTTCCTCAAGGCGTCGCTCACCCAGACACAGAAGACGGCAGCACTCGCGAAGGCTGGCGTCGACGTGCTGAAGCTGCTGCCCACGTCGTACAACTTCTCGCTCGGCGCGAGGGCGATGTACCACGCGGCCAGCAAGAGTGCCCTGATCGTCAACGGCTACGTGAACCCGATACAGGATCACTGCATCTGCTGGGCGGGCCTGAACGGTGACTGGCGGCTGTACATCCCCAAACCCGCGGGGTTGTCAGCCGCGACCGAAGTAACCTACCTGGTCACGCTCTCAGGTCACCTCAACCTTCCGCTCAGTGTCCCGATCGAGATCAAGAAGGGCGGAACGCCCATTGTCGTGACGACGGCACTGCCGCAGGGGGACTTCGCGCTGCCGATCGTGACCAAGACCGCGCATGCGTCGGTCTGGTTCGAGTACGACCACAAGGCGTCCAACATCCCCTTCGTGCTGACCAACGCCCAGATCGAAGCGTTCACGACCACCTAGGTCCAGGCACCCCCCAAAAGAAAACGCCCGCCGGCATGAAGCCGGCGGGCGTTCGCGTGTACGGGTCGAGACGGGGACTGCGGACTAGCGCTTGTCCTTCGGCCAGAGCACGCCCTGGCTCTTCTCACCCTCGGCACCCGCCGGCACCGGCGCCATGCCCTTGAAGATGAAGCGCTGGAGGCGCGAACCCTCGTAGGTCTCCGTCGTGTAGATGTTGCCCTTGCTGTCCACGGCAAGGCTGTGGACCGCGAAGAACATGCCCGGCTGGCGACCACCGTCGCCGAACGCCGTCAGCACCTTCATCGTCTTGCGCTCGATGATGTAGACCTTCATGTTCTGGCCGTCAGCCAGGTAGATGAAGCGCTGCGCGGGGTCGTGCGAGAAGTCGATGTCCCAGGTCGAACCCTGCGACAGCGTGGCCGGCGCGATGATGTGCTCGCTGACGAACGTGCCGTTCTTCTGGAAGACCTGGATACGGTCGGCGTTCCGGTCGCAGACGTAGACGAAGCCGTCCTTCGAGATCTCCGAGCAGTGCACCGGGCCGCGGAAGGTCTTCTGCGGCGTCTCGCCCTCCGCGTAGCGCGGCAGGTCGGCGTCGTCCGGCTTGTTGCCGTAAGCGCCCCAGAACCGCTTCATGGCGCCCGTGCTCACGTCGAGCACCGCGATGCGGCGGTTGAAGTAGCCGTCGGCGATGTACGCCTCGTTGGCTTCGGCGTCGATGCCGATCTTCGCCACGCGACCGAAGCTCTCCTGGTCGCTGCTGTTCCGGGTGTAAATCGGCTGGCCGTCCTTCTCACCGGTCTTGCGGGCGCCGGGCTTGCCGAACTGCGCCAGGAACTTCCCGTCCTTGGTGAACTTCAGGACGTGCGAGTCGCCAGGGCCGTTGCCGCCGATCCACACGTTGTCCATGTGGTCGATGGTGATGCCGTGGTTCGACGCCGGCCAGGTGTAGGGGCCGCCGTTCTCGGTGCCGACACCGCCCCAGCTCTGCACCAGGTTACCCTGCTGGTCGTAGGCCATGACCGCCGGCCCGATGGCGCAGCACTCGCTCAGCTTGGGGTTCTGGATGGCGCCCACTTCCGTGGACGCCACGAACTGGTCCGGCGTGTTGCGATGGACGATCCACACCGTGTCAGTCGAGTCGACGTCGACGCCGATGATCGGACCCTGCAGCCAGTGGTTCGGCAGGTTCTTGGGGAAGAACGGGTCCACCTCGAACGTGGGCACCATGCCCTCAGCCGCCATGTCCTGGCTGAGCGCGGGTTCACCCGCACCGCCGGCGTTGCCGGCCGGTGCCGGGGCGCTGCACGCCGCCACGAACCCGAGCAGCGATAATCCAAACGCGAGTCTGCCGATACGATTCATCCTCGATCCTCCCTCGAAATGTGATGGAGTCGAACGCCTCGACGGCAAAACACACCGCGCGGTTCGGAGCCCGACGGCCGAAAGTATAATGACGACCCTGTCAAATGCGACGAAATTTATGCATCGGCTCAATCTAGCCGCCCTGGCGGCCTCCTTCCGCCGCCTCGGGCCCCTCCGGACGGTGGCCCTGGCGCTCGGCCTGGCCCTGGCGGCATCCGCGGTCATCCGCGCCCACGACGTGCCCACCGACGTCATCGTCCGGGTGCTCGTGAAGCCGGAGGGAAACCGGCTGCGGGTCCTGGTTCGCGTGCCGATGGTGGCCATGCAGGACATGGACTTCCCCCTCCATGGCCCCGGCTACCTCACCATCCGCGATGCCGACCCGAGCCTGCGGCAGGCGGCCATGACCTGGGTGGCCAGGGACCTCAAGGTCTACGAGAACGACGAGCCCCTGAGCGGCCAGCAGTTGGTCGCCGTCCGCGCCTCGCTCCCGTCGGACCGGTCGTTCGCCGACTACGACCAGGCACTCAAGCTGGTCCTCGGACCCCGGATGGCCGACGGCATCGACATCGTCTGGCAGCAGGCGATGCTCGATACGGTCTTCGAATATCCCATCCAGTCCGACCGCTCCCGGTTCGCGCTCGAACCCACCCTGGCACGGCTCGGGCAGCGGACGCAGACGGTGCTCCGGTTCGTCACCGCCGACGGCGCCGTCCGCGCCTTCGACTACCGCGGCAACCCGGGCATCGTCCGGCTCGACCCCCGCTGGACCCAGGCCGCACTCCGGTTCATCGGCCTCGGCTTCCAGCACATCCTCGACGGCATCGACCACCTGCTGTTCCTGGCGTGCCTGGTCATTCCGGTCCGACGCCTCCGTCCGCTGGTCGCCATCGTCACTTCCTTCACGATTGCCCACTCGGTCACGCTCATCGCCTCGGCGTTCAACTTCGCCCCGGACACGCTGTGGTTCCCGCCGCTCATCGAGACGCTCATCGCCATCTCGATCGTGTACATGGCGGTGGAGAACGCGCTCGACGTGTCGCCGAAGCGGCGCTGGCTGATCACGTTCGGCTTCGGCCTGGTGCACGGCTTCGGCTTCTCGTTCGCGCTGCGCGAAACGCTGCAGTTCGCCGGCGGCCACATGCTCACCTCCCTGCTGTCGTTCAACGTGGGGGTCGAACTGGGTCAGTTGCTGGTGATTACGGTGTTCGTGGGCCTGACGGCGCTCCTGTTCAAGTACCCCTTCGCCGGGCGCGAACGGGCCGGCACCATCCTGCTGTCCGCGTTCGTCGCCAACACGGCCTGGAACTGGACACTCGAACGCGGCAGCCAGCTGATGCAGTACGACATCGCCGGCACGCTGCCGCAGTTCGATGCGCGGCTGTTCGTCCCCTCGATGCGCTGGGCCATGCTCCTGCTCGTCGTGGGTACGCTGGTGTGGCTGATGTCGATGGTGTTCCCGCGATTGGAGCGGGACGACGCCGCATAGGGCGTGTTGGGGCAGGTGGGGCGGGTAGGGCAGGTCGGACAACAGGAGGACATGTGCGCGGACCGGCTGGAATGATTCGGGCAGGAGTGGGGGCGTTGGCGCTCGGGGCGGTGTTCGCGACCGGCGCCGCCGCGCAGGACCTCGTGGTGAAGAACGCGCGCGCCATTGTCGCCGCCGCGAAACCGACCGAGGCCAGGGTCGTCGGCGTCATCAGCAACCCCTCCATGTACGCCACCTATCTCATCTCGGCCACCTCTGACGCCGCCGAGCGCGTGGAACTGCGGGATGCCCGGAAGAAGGACGCGAAGGTGGCGGAGGTGGAGATTCCCGCTTACGGCGGGCTGACACTCGACGCCAAGGGCATCTACCTCACCCTCGTCAACCTGAAGAAGCCGCTCAAGCCCGGCACACGGGTCGACGTGGTGCTGACCAACGACGCCCAGGTGAAGACGAAGCTGTCCGCAGTCGTTGGTCCGTGAGGAGCGGGCCGACGGTGCTGGAGCCTCAACCGTAGTCGTCCGCGTTTGAGCGCTGGGCCGGCCGGCGCTATGCTGTCGCGCATATGGCCAGGCATCCTCTCGACGAATCGGGCGTCTCCCGCCGCGACATGCTCCGGTTGGGAGCCGGCGGGCTCGGGTTCGGCCTGTTCGGCGGCATCGGTCCGGTGCCGTACGTGCTGGGGCAGGCCAGTCGCGCCGCCGCGGCCACCACCTCGGGCCGCATCCTCGTCGTCTTCGAGTGGTTCGGCGGCAACGACGGCCTGAACACCGTGGTCCCCTACGGTGACGCGCTCTACTACAAGCACCGGCCGACGATTGGCATCCGGGAGCAGGACGTCCTCAAGATCGACGCGCAGTTCGGCTGGCACAAGTCGATGCGCGGCATCAAGAACCTCTACGACGATGGCAAGGTGGCCATCGTGCAGGGTGTTGGCTACGACCAGCCGTCGTTCTCGCACTTCTCCTCCATCTCGTTCTGGCACACCGCCGCCCCGAACAGCGGACACGAATACGGCTGGATCGGCCGGACCGCATCGGCGCTCGACCCGGCCGGTACCCGCGAGAACCTGATCGTCAACGTGGCCGATGCCCAGTCCCTGGCGGTGAAGGCCGAGAAACACATCCCGCTGGTGTTCATCGATCCGATGAAGTTCCAGCGGGGCGTGTTCGCACAGGAGAAGTCGGCGCTCGACACCCTGGCCGCACAGCATGCGCCCGTGGGCGACACGCACCGCTACGTGCTGGACGTGACCCGGAGCGCCGCGCAGGCTTCGGAGATCGTCCGCGCCGCGTGGAGCCGCTACAAGGGCAAGGACAACCCGGAACTCCGCCTGCTGGATCTCGACAAGGTGGCGGCCCTCATCGAGGCCGACTTCCCGACGCGGCTCTACTACGTGCCGCTGCGCAACTCCCTGTTCGACACGCACGTGAACCAGGCGTCGCCGCACGACCGCCAGCTCCAGTACTGCGCCGATGCGATCGAAGGCTTCTTCCGCGAGATGCAGCGCATCGGCCGGGCCGACGACGTGGTGATGTACGTGCACAGCGAGTTCGGCCGCCGCGTGCCGGAGAACACCAGCCTCGGCACCGACCACGGCACGGCGCAGTTGAACTTCATCATCGGCAATGCGGTGAAGGGCGGCATGTACGGGAAGGTACCCAGCCTTGCGGAACTCGTCCTGGGCGACAACCTCGAGACCACGACAGATTTCCGGCGCGTCTACGCCACGCTGATTCACGAGTGGCTGGGTGTCGACGCCGGCGCGGTGCTCGGGCAGCCGTTCGACACCCTTGGCATGTTCAGGTCCGCCTGAAGGCGGACGCTACGTCTGTTTGGAACTGGACGCGACGTAGCGTGTAGTGCCCGGCTTCAGCCGGGCCTCATCAGCATGAAGGATGCACTCGATGCCTCTCGTGAAGACACACGTGCCCTGGTCACCAGGGCCGGCGAACTGGAAGGACGACCTCTCGCCGCTGCCCGCCAGTGAGTGGAACGAAGACCGCGCGGCGCACCTGCTGTCGCACGCCGGCTTTGGCGGCACGCCGGACGAGATCCGGCAGCTCGCGGCGGGCGGGCTGGATCAGGCCGTTCGCTCGCTCGTGCACTACGAGGGCACATCCAATCCGCGGATGCAGCCGTTCGTCGAGTCGGGGCTGTGGGACCCGTCGCTCATCGGCTTCCCGGAGAGCCGGCCGGAAGCGACCGACCGCGCCGAGAAGCACGGCGAGGCGATGGGCGTGGCCTGGAAGGCCGGGGGCAATCGCCCCGGCCAGCCGGTGTCCGACCGGTTCTTCTACTGGCTGCGGGCGACGATGCTCGAGACGCGGCGGGTGGGCTACTGGTGGGCCAACCGCATGCTGCAGTCCACGCACCCGGTGGAAGCGAAGATGGCCCTGTTCTGGCACGGCCACTTCGCCACGCACGAGAACAAGGTGCGCGACTACCGGAAGATGCTGCAGCAGATCGACCTGTTCGAGACCGGGGCCACCGGCAGCATCCGCGACCTGACGATCAAGGTGGCGCAGAACCCGGCGATGCTCTACTTCCTCGACGCGCAGTACAACGTGAAGGGGGCCGCGAACGAGAACTTCGCCCGTGAAGTGATGGAACTCTTCACGATGGGCGTGGGCAACTACACGGAAAAGGACGTGCGCGAGTGCGCGCGCGCCTTCACCGGCTGGTACTTCGACGACCTCACCTTCAAGGTGAACCCCGCGAAGCACGACGACACCCCCAAGACGTTCCTCGGGCGCACCGGCAACTTCGACGGCGTGGACGTGCTGCGGATCATCTTCGAGCAGCCGGTCACCGCCGAGTTCCTGGCCGCCAAGATCTACCGGTTCCTCGTGCGCGACGAGGTGTCGCCAGGCCTGCGGCGCCAGCTGGGCGACGTGCTCCGCAGGGCCGACTTCCAGGTCAAGCCGCTGTTGACGGCCATCTTCACGTCGAAGGACTTCTACAGCGCCGCGAGCTATGGCGGGCACATCAAGGGGCCGGTCGAGCACATGGTGGCGATGATGAAGCAGCTCGGTGCGCCGGAACTGCCGGGTGTGCCGGACTTCAACCAGTCCACGATCGCCATGGGGCAGCACCTGCTGAATCCGCCGTCGGTGGCGGGGTGGGCCGGCGGGAAGGCCTGGATTACGCCCGGCCTGCTCATCGCGCGCGGCAACATTGCGCGGGATGTGCTCATTCCCGACATGACCGGGTTCGAGGACTGGAACTTCAGTGCCGGCAGCGACAACGTCCTCGGGCAGCGGCTGCGCGACGGCTACGACATCGGCGCGGCCACGGCGGTGAGCGATCCGTCGCGCATGAGCACCTTCGACCGCGTGGCGCTCGAGCGCGACGAGAAGTTCAACACGCGCATCAGCGGCTACATCGGCTGGGAGCAGGCGTCACGCAAGCTGATCCCGACACCGCGCCGCGCGGCGCAGTTCGACCTGACCGCCATCGTGCAGGGCAGCGGTGCGTCCACCGCGACCGAGGCGGTGGACTACCTCACGTCGCGCTTCCTGCGGGTGCCGGTGGCAGACGGGACGCGGCAGGCGCTGGTCACGTTCCTGACCGGCGAACTCGGCTCCCCGGACCTTGCCAGGGCGAAGACCTACATGGAGGATGCGCTGCGCATGACGGTGCACCTCATCATGAGCACCCCCGAGTATCAGATCGTCTAGCGGCCATGGCTGTCGAGCACACCTATCGAGCCGGGGGCTCGGTCGAGGACTACTGCCGCGCGTGCAGGATCGATCGCCTCCACACCATCATTGCGGTTGATGCGGCCGGGCAGCCGCTGCGCGTCGCCTGCGGCCAGTGCGACAGCGAGCACAACTATCGCGGCGGTCCGAGGATGGCCGTCGCCGGTGCCGCCCAGCCCGTGGGGGGCGGAACGTCGCGTGCGCGCGCCTCCGCCTCCGCCTCCGCCTCCGCCGATCCGTTTCCCATCGTCTCCGACCGAGAGAGGACCGCGCCTGCCATGTCCGAGTCACCCGCCGACCTCGAACTGCTGCTCCGCCGCATCATCCGCGAGGAAGCGGGGGTGTCGGCCGTGGTGCCGGCGGAGAAGTGGCGCGGCGGCACGCTGGTCCTCCGACCGGGCCAGGAGGGGCTGCAGGAGAAGAGCTGGCCGATCGAGACCTTCTTCCACAAGGTGGTGATGATGCGGAACCGTTTGCGCACGCTCGAGCAGCAGGTGAACGCCTCGGACCTGCCGGATGACGCCAAGGTGAAGCTGCAGTCCTACATCAGCGGCTGCTACGGCTCGCTCACCAGCTTCAACGTGCTGTTCGCCGACGAGGCGGACCAGTTCAAGGGCAGCGGCGGAGACCGTGACTAGCGATGACCTTTCGCGAGTTCTTGAAAGCCATCGTCGACCCGCCGCCAACGCAGACAAGAACCCCTGAGCGCGAGGAGCCGATGTTTCCGCCCCAGACCGTCGAGGATGCGTCAGCCTGGGACGGCTACTGGCTTCAGCAGCTCCGAAGCCGCTTCGCCGGTCTTGACGATATCTTCCTGGACGATGGCGGACTGGTGGACCTGATGCGCGCCGAGGGACTCAGGACAGTCCTTTGCGTGGGCAACGGTCTCTCGATGGAACCCCACGCGCTCTGCGCGGCCGGTTTCCAGGCCACCGCCCTGGACCTGTCGCCGTTCATCATGGACGTGTTGCGCCAGGCCACTCCATCGACCGAGTACCTGAGCCGGCTGCTCGGCGCGCGCGCCTTGCAGGCGGGCGGCACGCTCGCGTGCGTCGCGGGTGATCTTCGCGATGAGACGGTGTGCGCGGGACCCTACGATGTGGTGATCGAGCGACGCACCCTGCAGTTGTTCCCCGACGACCAGCGTCCAGCGGCGCTGGAACGAGTAACGGCGCGGCTGGCGGCCCGCGGGCTGATCGTGAGCCATTCCCACCATGGTGCCTGGAGGCCCCCGTCAGCCCGGCGCCACTGGACACGCGACTGGTTCCGGCAGCATGGATGGAAGGAGTGGACGCCGGGCACATCCCACCTGCATGGGCAGGTTGTCCACCTGCAGCAGTCAACAGGGTAGGTGTCCCGCACGTCCCTCAGGGTTGAGCTGGCCAGCGGCCGCGGGATATCCCGCACTCCCTGCGTGAACTCTCCATCGCGCCGGGTGCACCGCCGTCCACACCGTCCAGATCGCCGCCCAGGCGCGCCCTGCGTATCTGTACACTCTGGTACCCGACTTGCTCCCTCCTTAACGAAATCCTTTCACGCCGACACGCCGGGGACGGTCGAGAACGGGAGGCTGCCGTGATCGCATTCAAGCAGGTGCTCTGTCCGATCGACTTCTCGGAGACATCGCGCCGGGCGCTCACCTATGCCGCCGCCCTTGCCTCCATGTACGGTGCCGAACTCGAGGTGCTGCACGTGGTGCCGACCATCGACGATCACCTCACCACCTGGTGGCCGAATGCCGACGCGTGCCCGCCGAGGCTCGATGCCGAGGCGGAAGCGGCGATTACGGCTGAGATCCATCAAACGGTGTCCGGGGTCGGCACGCGTGGCGTTCACGTGCGTGCCATCGTGCGCGAGGGTCGGGCGCACGAGGTCATCGTCGGCCGCGCGCAGGTGCAGCCGGCCGACCTGGTTGTCATGGGCACGCACGGGCGCAGCGGTGTCAACCGCCTGCTCCTGGGATCGGTCACCGAGAAGGTCGTGAGGACCGCGTCGTGCCCGGTACTCACGGTGCCGCCGGGTGTCCACGCGTCGGCCGGCGCTCCGGTGTCGCTCGGCCACATCCTCTGTCCGATCGACTACTCGAAGTCATCGCTCGAGGCGCTCCGGTGGGCGGTCGACCTGGCCCGGCAGGCGAACGGCGTGCTGACCGTGCTGCATGCACTCGAATACATGTCGGACGAGCTGGCCGAGCCCTCCCCGTTCGAGCCGTCCGGCCAGACCATCGCCGAGCTTCGCGCTCGCCGCCAGCAGATCGTCGATCACGCCCGTGCCCAACTGCATGCCTCGGCCACGCAGGAGTCGACCACGCGCTGCACCATCCAGGAGGTCCTTGCCGTGGATCGGGCCTACAAGGCCATCCTCCGCCACGCGGAGGCCCTGCCAGCGGACCTCATTGTGATGGGCGCCCAGGGGTCGGACGGCCTCGAGCTGATGCTGTACGGATCCAACACGCAGCATGTCGTGCGTGCCGCCGCCTGCCCGGTGCTCACGGTGCGCGGTTGAGCGGACGCGGCGGAGACGCATCGATGACAGGACTCACCGCCGCGGAAGCCAGTGTCCGGCTGGCCCAGGTCGGCCCGAACGCGCTGCCGGAGGGTGAACCCGATCCCCTGTGGATTCGGTTCCTGCGCCAGTTCAACAGCCCGCTGATCTTCATCCTGCTCTTTGCCCTGGTGTTCGACGCCGCGCTGTGGCTGTACGAAGGAGGGCACGGCGCGCCGATCGAGGCAGCGACCATTGCGCTGATCCTGCTGCTCAACGCGCTCCTCGGCCTCTACCAGGAGCACCGTTCCGAGGCGGCCCTCGCCAGGCTGAAGACGCTGGCCGGTACGCATGCCTGGGTGTACCGGGACGGTGAACTCGTGCGCCTGCCGGCGCACCTGCTGGTTCCGGGCGACTGGGTCCGGATCGAAGCCGGCGACCGCGTGCCGGCCGACGGCACGCTGCACGATGCGCATGGTGCGCTGTTCGACGAGTCGATCCTGACGGGCGAGTCGGTGCCGGTCGACAAGGAGAGCGGCAGCGAGGCGTTCAGCGGCACACTGCTGGTCCGGGGCAAGACGTTGCTGGAGGTGACGCGGACCGGTGCGTCGAGCGCCACGGGACGCCTCGCGCGCATGCTCGAGGACATCCAGCTCGGGAAGACGCCGCTCGAGCGACGGGTCGACATCCTGGGGCACCAGATCGCCCGGTGGGTGCTGGCCCTCGCCGCGCTGCTCGGCCTGCTCGGCGTCCTCGCGGAAGGGCTGGAACGTGCCCCGGAGATGATCATCTTTGCCGTCGCCCTGGCGGTGGCGGCGGTCCCCGAGGGCCTGCCGGCCGTTCTCACGGTGGCGCTCGCGCTCGGGGTCGAGCGCATGGCGAGGCATCGTGCGGTGGTCAGGCGGCTCTCGTCGGTCGAGGCTCTGGGGTCGGTCACGGTCATCGCCACCGACAAGACCGGCACGCTCACCGAGAGCCGCATGGACGTCCGGTCGCTCGACACTCCCAATCTCGAGCGGGCCCTGCGCGCCATCGTCCTGGCCAACGACGCCGATCTCTCGGTGGCCGCCGGCGATCCGCTCGACCTCGGCCTGCTTCGATGCGCGGCCGAGCACGGCCTCGACATCGCGGAGGTGCGGCGCGCCCATCCCGTGGTGTCCGAGCGCTCCTTCGACAGCGCGTGGAAGTTCGCCCGGACGACCGTGCGTGAAGGGAACCAGACGGTGAGCTACCTCAAGGGGGCGCCCGAGGTGCTCTTCGCGCGGTGCACGCTGACAGACACCGATCGCGAGTCGTGGGCGGAGAAGGCCAGGGCCTACGCCCACGAAGGCCTCCGCGTGCTCGCGCTCGCCAGTGCGCCTGGCGAGGCCGAGGACGACCTCACGCTGCTGGGGCTCGCCCTCTTCTGGGATCCGCCGCGTCCCGAGGTGCCCGGTGCGGTCCGCACGGCACTGGACGCGGGCATCCGCATCGTGATGATCACCGGCGACCACCCGGAAACTGCACTGGCCATCGCGCACCGCGTCGGCATCCCCGGCGTACGCGTGCTCACGGGCGAGGACCTGGTCGAGTACGAGCCGGCGGCGCTCGACGAGGCGCTGCGGGACGTGAATGTCTTTGCACGGGTCCGACCCGAGCAGAAGCTCCAGCTCGTGGAGTCGCTCCGGGCCCAGGGGCAGATTGTCGCCATGACGGGCGACGGCGTGAACGACGCGCCGGCGCTGAAGCGCTCGGACGTCGGCGTGGCGATGGGGCAGCGAGGCTCGGATGTGTCACGCGAGGTGGCCGACCTCGTGCTGCTCGACGACAACTTCGCCACCATCGTCGGCGCGGTGGAGGAAGGGCGCGGCATCTACGAGAACATCCAGAAGTTCCTCCGCTTCCTGTTCTCGACGAACCTGTCCGAAGTGCTGGTGGTGGCCGGTGGTGCCATGGTGGCCTATGCCATCGGCCTGCGCGACGAGGGCGGCAGCCTGATGCTCCCGCTGACGGCGGTGCAGATCCTGTGGATCAACCTGCTGACCGACGGCCTCCCGGCCCTGGCGCTGGCGTTCGACCGGACCCCTGGCGTGATGCAGCAGAAGCCGCGTCCAGCCGACTCGCCGCTGCTCGACCGCCCATCGGTCCGCTTCGTGGTGGGCGTCGGCACGATGAAGGCGCTGATCGCCCTCGCGCTGCTCGGCCTGCTTCCCACCTTCGGGTATACCCTCGAGGTGTCCCGCGCCGCCGTCTTCCACATCATGGCCATCGGCCAGCTGTCGCTGACCTACCCGTCCCGGCATACGTGGGTGCGTCCCCTGGCCAACCCCTACCTGCACGCGGCCGTCCTCGGCGGGGTGATCATCCAGGTGGTAGCGGCGTCGGTGCCGGTCGTCGCAAACATGCTGGGATCCGCGGCGATTCCGGTCGAACTGTGGGCCGTGGTCTTCGGCTGCGCAGCCGGCATCTGGGCCCTGGCGGAGGGCATCACGCGATTCGTATGGCGCAGCGCCGGGGAGGAGGCGACCCGATGATCTGGCTTCAGTTCATCGGAACCGCCCTGGTCATCGTCGTCGCCGGCAGCCGGCTCGCCCGGTACGGCGACGTGCTGGGCGAGAAGACCGGGCTCGGACGCAACTGGATCGGCGTGGTGCTCCTGGCCGCCACGACGAGCCTCCCGGAGTTGTTCACCGGATTCGGCGCTACCGCCTTGGCCCCCCTGCCGGATATCGCCGTTGGCGACGTGCTCGGCAGCTGCATGTTCAACCTGCTGATCCTGTCGTTGATGGACGCGGTCCAGCCTGAACCCATCAGCGCCAGGGCACACCAGGGGCACGCGCTGTCCATCGGGTTCGGCCTGCTGCTCGTTGGCGTAGCCGGGATGGGCGTCGTGGCCCGCAACCGCTTCCCGTCGGTTGGCTGGATCGGCCTCTATACACCCGCGCTCATGGTCCTCTACCTGGTGGCCATGCGCGTCGTCTTCGTCCACGAACGCGACCGGCGACAGCGGGAGGTCAAGGAAGTCGCCGAGGAACTGGAGTACCGTGATACCACGCTGCGGTCGGCGCTGGTGCAGTACGGCCTGGCTGCCGTGGCCGTGGTGCTCGCGGCACTCTGGCTGCCGGGGCTGGGGGCAGAGGTGGCGCGGCAGACCGGACTCCGCGAGGCGTTCGTCGGCAGTCTCTTCATCGCCGTCACAACCTCGCTGCCGGAGGTCGTGGTCTCGCTGGCGGCCGTTCGCATCGGTGCCGTGGACCTGGGCATCGGGAACGTGCTCGGAAGCAACCTGTTCAACCTGTTCATCCTCGGCCTGGACGATGTGTTCTACCGCCAGGGCCCCCTGCTCGCCGACACTGGCGTGGGCCACGGCATCTCGGTGATGGCCGTCATGATGATGAATGCCCTGTTCCTGATCGGGCTCACCCACAAGGTGATGACGAAGCGCTTCGTCGTGGCCTGGGACACGGGGGCCATCGCCGTCGTCTACACGGTGGCGATCATGCTCGCCTACGTGCAGGCGAGGTGAAGCAACGCGCGCGTGGATGGACCATGACACTGAGCACCCGGTACCGCGCCGAGGACGGACGTACCTGCATCGACCTCACGGTCCGCCACTCGCGCCAGCTCTTCGATAACCGCGATCCCGCGCCGTTCCACGAGCGTGAACTGGATGCGGATGCGTTCGAGTACGTGATGGCTGCCGCGCAGGAGATTCCATGGAAGCAGCGTCTGGCGATCGTGGTGACGATCTCGGACGAGCCTGAACCGCGCCTCGCGCCCACCGTCATCGTGGACGCCCTCCGCAACCACTTCACCTACGCCACCGAGCAGGTGGACCGGCGGTTCCGCCACCACGTGCGCCGGGGCCAGGTGACGCTCGCCGTGGGCCTGACGGTGCTCGTCCTCTTCCTCACGCTGGCGGAACTCGCCGCGTCGCTCCCGGCCGGTCACCTGCGGGAGATCCTGCACGAGGGCCTGATCATCACCGGCTGGGTGGCGATGTGGCGCCCGCTCGAGGTGCTGCTCTACGACTGGTGGCCGCTCGTCGACGAGCGCCGGCACATACGGCGCATCCTCGAGGCACCGGTATCGATCCGGTACGCGGAGACGATGGTCGCGTCCTCCGTTGGCCACCGTCCATAGCCGCACCACGGCCCGCGTGACCCCCCGTCACCACGCCCGGGCTCCCTGCATCACTGAGCCGGAGCGTTCGTCGTGAAGCGGGCCATCCTGGCAATCGTGGTCTGTGTGCTGTCGGCGCCTCCGGCCCGCGCGCAGGACCCAGGTGCCGGACGCCAGCCGTCGGGTCGCTGTGACACCTGCCACGGCATGCAGAACCTGGCAGTTCGGGACGCACCCCAGGGCCCGGTGCGGTCCTTCAGCGTTCCGCTCGAGGCCTTCCACCGGTCGGTACATGCCTCCCTGACCTGCCAGCAGTGCCACCAGGACACCGCCGGCTATCCGCACCGCCTCGACCAGCCGCGCCAGCCCGTCTCCTGCGACCAGGACTGCCACGCCACCGGCGCCGACGGCCAGCCCTACACGCACGCCGCCATCGCCCGTGACGTCGCGGTCAGTGTGCACGTCACCGACGATCACCCGGCTGCCCACACCAGCACGTGCCTCACCTGTCATGGCAGCGGCAATCCGCACGCCATCGCCCCCGTGAAGGGGCTTGCTCCCGCGGCGCGCATGGCCACCTGCGTGGCCTGCCATGACGATGAGGAACGGATGGCGCGGGCAGGCGCCGACACCGAGGCCGTGGCTTCCTATCGCCGCAGCTTTCACTCCAAAGCCATCACCTTTGGCGCGACCTCCGCCGCCGTGTGCCAGGACTGCCACACGGCACACCGGGTGCTGCCCGCGTCAGATGCCCGGTCGTCAATTGCGGCCGCCGCCCTGCCGGCCACCTGCGGCCAGTCCGCATGTCACCCCGGTGCGAGGGCGAACTTCGCGGTCTCTGGTGCCAACCACCTCGATCTGCGCGTCAGGCGGGAGCCGCTGCTCATGGCCGAGGAGTGGATGTTCTGGCTGCTCACCTCCGGCACCATGGCGATGCTCGTGGTCGGGATCGTCCTCGACCTTCAGAAGAAGTTCGGCTGGGTGGCCGCCCTCGGCCGCGTCCTCACCCCAGGGATGCGGCGCCGCGTCCGGCCGGAGGCAAAGTGATGCACGCCCGCAGCGGCGCGGCCCGCACGTTCATCCGCTTCGACCTGCTGCAGCGACTGCAGCATCTCGCCATGATTGTCAGCTTCACGCTGCTGGCGCTCACCGGATTGCCCATGCGGTTCCCCGACGTTGCCTGGCTCGGGACGATTTACAGCGTGGTCGGCGGCCTGGCCGCGGCGCGGCAGATCCACCGCTGGGCCGCGGTGCTGATGATGGCCGACGGCGCCGTCCACGCCGCGTACCTGCTGGTGCTGCTGGCGCGGAGCGGGTTCCGCGTCCGCGAGGCCTGGCCGATGCTGCCCAACTGGAAGGACGCCCGCGACTGGTGGGAGACCACCCGCTACTACTTCGGCCTCCGCGACACGCTCCCGGCCTACGACCGATTCAGCTTCCGCGAGAAGTTCGACTACTTCGCCGTGTTCTGGGGGCTGCCCGTGATGATGATCTCCGGGCTGATCCTCTGGTTCCCGGTCTGGTTCGGCAACCGCCTGCCGGACATCGCAATCCCGATGGCCTATATCGCACACAGCGACGAGGCGGTCCTCGCCATCTCGGCGATCGTGGTCTGGCACTTCTACAACGTGCACTTCAACCCCGACAAGTTCCCCATGAGCTGGGTGTGGCTCACGGGGCGCATTTCCGAACACGACATCAGGCATGAACATCCGCTCGAGTACGAGCGCCTGATCTCAGGGCAGGGGAAGCCATCATGAGGACCAAGACAGGCCGGTGGGCCGTGCGCATCGCGCTGACGGTGGTGGTAATCAGCCTGGTCGGCTGGCTGAACTACTCGCGCCTCATCAACCTGGCGGTGCCCGCCGCGCACCGATCGGAGCACATCGAGTTCGACGTCGAGCGTGTGACGGACGCGGAGTTCGATGCCCTCGCCTCGGCGCTGCGTGAAGAGCGGATGCACTACACGTCCGTGGATGCGACGCCGCAGAATGCCGCCGTCTACCAGGCCGTGGCGAAGGCGCTGGCCGGGCAGGTGGCGACCTTCGGCCGCGACACCGGGCTCGACCACATCGAGCGCTTCCGCAAGGCCGGCATCCGCGAGTATCGCGGGCCGGAGACCTGCCTGCAGTGCCACGCGGAGATGACCGTGAAGGATGGCCACGGCGGGTACGTCCGCGTGAACACGCGCGAGAACATCCAGCAGAGTGTGCACTTCGGCCTGAACAAGTTCTCCGGCTTCAACACCTACGGCTTCAACGGCAAGCAGGTCGAGGGGATCCCGATGGGGAAGATCGACCGCGCCTGCGGTATTCCCGGATCGTTCACCTGGACCGGGTGGGCCACGCTGGTGAAGACGAAGGGCGGCGAACTGCGGAGCGATGGCTGCGGCCAGTGCCACGCTGGCGGGCAGTACGGTCCCATCACCGGCACCATGTTCCCGGGATACACCCCGACCGACGATGAGTTCGCGGCCACCGACTGCCTGATGTGCCACTCGACCGCATACGACATGGACCGGAAGTACGTGGTGCAGGATCCGAACGGCCGCTTCCGGTGGAACCAGGACCGGTCGATGAAGGCGGCCATGGCGGTGGCGCGCCCGACGTCGGACACCTGCCTGCGCTGCCACGAACACAATCACGGCGGCGACATGTACGAGAAGAACGAGGCGGCGCAGCACCTCGGCTACATCAACCGGCGGCTGCTGCATCCCGGCGCGAAGCGGGGAAACCCGACGCGCGACATGGACGTGCACTACAAGGCCGGTCTCCAGTGCCTCGACTGCCACGAGTCGCACGGACACGCGATTGCGCGGGGCCCTCGCGGCACGGACCTCGTCAGCAACGACCTCCCTGGTGTGGACGTGAGCTGCCAGAAGTGCCACACCAACGCCCCGCACATCCAGAACACGACGACGCGGGCGTTCCTGAATGCGCACACCGAGAAGCTGGCGTGCGAGACCTGCCACATCACGAAGCTGACGGACGACAACGTCGTGCTCCGCGACTGGACCGACCCGGTGTTCAACGAAGAAGAGGGGATCTGGCTGTATCGCGACCTGCTGCGCAGCGGCAAGCCCGGGGAGGGGCTCATCTACCGCTGGCACAATGGCGACGGTACGTTCATGGCCGGTGCCCTTGGCGACAACCCGAACGGCCTGCGGCTCTACCGCGCGTTCACGACCACGCCGGACGCACCGTTCATCGGCTTCGACTACGCGGGGTACTACGAACGCACGTTCCGGCCGCTGGCCACGCGCGGGGTGTCGAAGATTTCCCCGTTCAAGCGGTTCAACGCGAAGATGTTCGAGGACATGGGCAACCAGGGACCCTTCGGCGGCATGCTGCTGCCATTCGACTACAACGTCTACTACGAGACCGGCAAGCCGAAGGATGCCGTGCTGAAGGCCATGGCGGACCCGCTCATCCAGCAGATGTACGGGACGATGTTCAAGGCGTACATGATGGACGACTTCATGCGCTACATGGGCATCGAGAAGGGCTGGACCATCCCGTTCCAGGGCGATCTCCAGCCGAAGTGGATGCGGCAGGATGCGACGCTCATGCTGAACCACTCGATCACGAAGGACGCCGTGCAGTGCCGCTCGTGCCACGCGCCCGAGGGACAGGGCATCATGCCGTTCGAGGCGCTCGGCTATCCGCCGGCCCGCGTGCAGGACCTGCGGGCACTGCCGGAACTCGCCCTCATGGAGCGGGCTTCGGTGCGCGTTCAGTGACCAGGGTTTTCAGGCTCACCGTCCAGGTGAGCGGCACCGACACCGGGTTGAAGCAGAGCCTGTCGTCGCACGCCTGGTAGTCGAGCGAGCCCTCGATGGTGAGGCTGTCCTTGCCGCGGTACGACGCCTGGGCGGCGGAGGTTCCCTCGAGCACCAGATCCTGCGCCAGCGTGAAGGGCTTCTGGAAGACCGGCACCCGCTCGTTCAGCGGTTTGAAGAAGTAGATCTCCGAGGCCGGGTAGGTGGCCGGCAGCACGCGAACGAACGGCGTCGGCTTCAGTGAGAGGTTGACCACCTTGTAGCCCGATGCGCCAGGCGCGTAGACGTGGATGCCGGGCTTCGGCTGCACCTGCACGACCAGCGAGAACCGGTTGCCGGCGGCGATGCCCGTGTCGCTCGGATAGGTGGTGAGCGTCAGGTGCGGGCCGTCCACCTTCGTGGCCGCCACCGGCGCGGTGCCCTGGCCCAACCGCAGCATGATGTTCGCGAAGGTGCTGCGCTCCACGTAGTAGTCCTCGAAGAAGCGCGACACGACGCGCCCCTGCCGATCGAGGATGAACGTGCCGGGGAACGCGATGCCGGCCCACGAGGGATTGGGCTGCCCGCCTGAGACGTACTTCCGCAGCTCGGCGATCACGTCAGGGTCGTCCTTCTCCGGTCCGAACGCGATCGCAGGCAGTGGATTGAGGATGCCGAAGGCCTTGATGGTGGCCGACCCTGCGTCCGACAGCAGCGGGAAGGTGATGTGTCGCCGGGTGGCGAACTCGGCCAGTGTGGGCACCGGGTCGTAGCTGATGGCGGCCACGCCCAGTCCCTGCGCGCGCAGCGTCTCGAGCCGTCCCTGCAGGTCGACGAGCTGGGTCTTGCAGTAGGGGCACCAGTCGGCCGACCGGTAGAAGACCAGCATGGCCCCCTTCGGTCCCATGATGGAACTGCGCGTCCAGGTCTTGCCGTTCTGGTCGGTCAGCCTGAAGTCGGGCACGGTCTGGCCGACCTGCGGCCCGAGCTTCGACACGTCGATCTTCGTCCGCGCCGCCGGCGCTCCCTGCGCCTGGCCGGTTGACGCCGGCACGAGCCAACACAGGGCGAGCAGGACGAGAAGCCGAGCTGGTCGTGGCATATATCGCACGGTGCCTCCTGAAGACGGGTATGGTAGCGAAACGCAGGGCGCTCCGAGAAAATTCCAGTCACTGGAATATTCCTGCGGTCGCGCGCGTTACACCTCGCAGCCGGGCTCATCCGGCCCCTGTCTGGGAGCAGGAACAATGAAACTGTGTGGATTCGTGACTGGTGCGGCACTGGTGCTGGGGTTGGCGATCTCGGCCGGGGCGCAGGGGCAGCCGATGCGGGGCACGCTGATGGACGTGGCCTGCTCGTCGCACCATGCGGGCGAGGCCGGCTACACGGAGAGTCACGACAAGAAGTGTCTCCTGATGGACAGCTGCGTGAAGAGCGGCTACAGCCTGGTCACCGCCGACAAGAAGGTGCTGAAGTTCGACAAGAAGGGCAACGACCTGGCGCTCGACCTGATCAAGAAGACCGACCGCGAGAAGGACTGGAAGATCACGGTGGACGGGACGGTCACGGGCGACACGATCGCCGTGTCGAGCATCAAGCTGCAGTAGCGATGGCCGTGGGGGCTGCCGCGGGCGGTCCCCACGTACCGGCATGGGCACCCGCTCACGGTTCGAAGCGCTCGCGCTGCCGCACCTTTCGCTCATCTACCGGCTCGCCCGCCAGATGGCTGGGCCGGATCGGGCCGAGGATCTCGCGCAGGATACCTACCTCAAGGCGTGGACACACTTCGGGTCCTTTGCCCCGGGGACGAACTGTCGCGCCTGGCTGTGCCGCATCCTGCACAACACCTGGATCAGCCACTGGCGGAAGACACGGCTCGAACTTCCGGTTGGCGACCTGGATGACATGCCGGCGGAGCCGGGCTACGACTGGGAAGCGCAGCGCCTGGGCGAAGTGCTCTCGGCCGACGTGCAGGCGGCCCTCGACCAGTTGCCCGACGCCTACCGGTGGGCGGTGCTGCTGGCCGATGTCGAAGAATTGACCTATCAGGAGATCGCCGCGACCATGGAGTGCCCGGTCGGCACGGTGATGTCACGCATCAGCCGCGGCAGGCGGATGCTCGGACGATTGCTCCACGAACGCCGGCGGCCGTCGCTGCGCGTCATGGCTCGGGAGCGGTGAGGGACGCGAATGACCTGCACACAGTTTCGGGACCTGCTGGACGCCTACGTCGACCGTGAACTCGCCAGCGATGCCCTGGCCGCCGCCACCGCCCACCGCAGCGGCTGTCCGCACTGCGACCGGCTGGCCGTGCAGGCCCTCGACCTGAAGGCCAGCGTCCGGCGCACCGTTCGTGCGGTCGACCTGCCCGCCGGCCTGGAGGCACGCGTGCGGGCGTCCATCGCCCCGCGCTGGCAGCCCTGGAAGCTGGTTGCCGCGGCGGTCCTCGTCTTCGGCCTCGCGGCTGGCACCATCCCGCACAACCGGGTCGAGCGCAACGCCGCCAATGCCATGGACAGCATGGCCCTGCGCCTGGACGACAGCAGCGCGGTCGTGCTCACGGGCACGGTCCTCTGCCGCGACTGCGAACTGGAACACCGGTACGGGGTCGAGGCGCCGTGCCGGTCCATCGGACACCACGGCGCCATTGCCACCGACGATGGCCGGATCTGGAACCTGGTGGAGCAGAAGGCCGCGCACGACCTCATTCACGACGAATCGCTGCTCGGTCGCCGGATTGTGGTCCACGGGCGGATCTTCCGCGGCGCGCGCGCGCTGGTGGTGGAGCGGTACCAACTACAGGGCTGAAGGGCGAGTCCGCGCTGTCGAGGGTCTCCATCAGGTCCTGCTTCGCAGCGCAAGAGAGTGACGGTGCCCATGCGTTCGTCGTTCCTCACGGTCGGTTTGGTCCTCCTGTGTCTCCAGGTGCGGCCGGCGTCGCAGTTGCCCGTGCCGATCGCACGCTTTGTCGAGGCTGCATCACCAGACCCGCGCACCAGTGAAACGGCCCTGAGCGCCATCCAGGCGGACTGGCGTGACGGCTACGCCGCGCTCGTGATAGAGCTGGCTCGCTTCATGCGACCACCCCGCCCGTCACGGCCATCCGACATCCCGGCGGCACCATCCCTGGACGATGCGGAGGACCGTGGACGTGCGGCCGATTCGCTCACGGCACTCGGAGACCCTGGCTCGCCGGTCCGCCGACGGCTGCTGCAGTTCCTGGAGGAAAGGACCGGCCAGAAGCTCGGGTCCGATCTCGATCGATGGCGAGCGTGGCTGTGGCGTCGCCCTTACGAACCCCATCCCGGCTTCGCCGCCCTGAAGCGCCTCGTCTACACCCAGGTCGACCCGCGGATGGGCGCGTTCTTCCCCGACGGCGTGCGGTCTCTCATACGGCTGGACGAGATCGACTGGGGCGGTGTTCGTGTGAATGGCATCCCGCCGCTGCGGCAACCGAAGACGCTGCCGGCAGACCGCGCCTCCTTCATGAAGGATTCGAACGTCGTCTTCGGGCTCTTCGTCAACGGTGAAGCACGCGCCTATCCGAAGCGGATCCTTGCCTGGCACGAACTTGCCCTCGATCGCCTTGGCGGCGTGGATCTCGCGATCGTCTACTGCACGTTGTGCGGCACGGTGATGCCGTACGAGAGCACCATCGACGGCCGGCGGTTCCATTTTGGTACCAGCGGGCTGCTCTACCAGTCCAACAAGTTGATGTTCGACGAGGAGACGAACTCCCTGTGGTCGACGTTCGAGGGGAAGCCGGTGGTGGGGACACTGGCTGGAACCGGTCTGGTTCTCCGGTCTCGACCGGTGGTCACCACCACCTGGAAGGCCTGGAAGGCCGCTCACCCTCGGACCACCGTGCTGTCGCTCGACACGGGGTACCAGCGGGACTACGCGGAAGGTGCCGCGTATCGCGACTACTTCGCCTCCGACCGGCTCATGTTCCAGGTTTCGAGGACGGACAGCCGGCTCGGCCTCAAGGACGAAGTCCTTGTGATGCGCCTGCCAGTGACCGCGGCGGAGCTGCAGCCGGTGGCCATCGACGTGCGTCTCTTGCGAAAGCAGCCGGTCTACCCCTTCTCGCTCGGCGATCGGCACTACGTGGTCGTGTCCGATGCGACGGGTGCCAACCGGGTCTATGCCGTGCCGGAGGCCTGGCCCGGGCAGGCCGATCGCGGCCGTCTGGTGGACGGCCGCGGCGTGCGTTGGCGCCTGACCGAGGATGCGCTCGTACCCGAGTCGCCTGGCAGCGGCGCCGCAGCGCCGCGCGTGGCAGCGCAGCGTGCGTTCTGGTTCGGCTGGTTCGCACAGTTTCCCGAGACCCGACTCCTGGAGTAGCGCGATGTCCCTCACCCATCAGGCCCGTTCGATCCTGACGGCTGCACTCGTGTCCCTCGGCACGCTGGCATTGTCCGCCAGCGTCCAGGCGCAGGCCCCGCGGCAGGAATTCCGCTTCATCGGCACTGTCGAATCGGTCGACCTGGCGCAGCGCACGGCCAGCGTGGCGAATGACGATGTCCCGGGGTGGATGGCGGCCATGACGATGACCTACCGGGTGGAGCCGGCGGAGGTGCTCGCCCGGCTGAAGAAGGGCGACCGGATCACGGCAACAGTCCGAGCCGGCAACTTCACCACCTTGTTCAAGGTCGAGGTCGTGGCGCCTGGGGCGGCAGCGGCCCGTGCTCCGGCCGATGACCTTCCGCCGCTCTCGTACGTGTGTCCGTCGCCCGGCGAGGAGAACGTGCTCGAGGACAAGCCAGGCCGCTGTCCGAAGTCTGGCGCGGCGCTCGTGCCCGTGCGGCTGGTGACCGCCTATTCGTGCCTGCGGGTGCAGATGTTCATCCGCGATGCACCTGGCATCTGCCCTGTCGACCGGACGCCGATGGTGCCGATCACGGCGGCGCTTTACTTCACGTGCGAGGCCGACCGGACGGTGCGGGAGTTGACGCCTGGGCGCTGCGCCGACGGCTCACCGAGGGTGAAGCTCTTCGAGCGGCGGCCGCACGGCGATCACAACCCGCGGCACGGAGGCCTGCTCTTCATGTCGGCGAACCAGTGGCACCACCTCGAGGGCACCTTCATCGCCCCAAACATCTTCCGGGTGTACTTCTACGACGACATGACACGTCCGCTACGCGCGTCGGCCTTCACCGCCACCGTGCGACAGACCGACACCACGGGCGCGCCGACCGGACCGACGCTGACGCTGGCCCACGGCGGCAGCGCCGACGGCAGCACGCTGCAGGTGGCAGTTCCCGGCGCGCGCCTGCCGGTGAGCCTCAGCCTGCTCGTGACGTTCGCTCCGAACGAGAAGGCGCAGGTGTTCGATTTCACGTTTCCCGCATTCTCGCGGGAACCGTGACCGTGCCCCAGGCCGTTACCGGGTGCCGGCCTGTTCACCCACCAGGCGGCTGACCAGCGGTTCGAGTTCCGCCTTGCTCATGGTGCCGGGATGATACGAGCGCACGATGCCGCGCCGGTCGAGCACGACGACCGTCGGCGTCGAGCTGACTCCGTAGCGTCGGTGGTTGGCTTCCGCCAAGGCGATTGCGTTCGGCTGGAGGAAGCCATAGTAAGTGGTGCGCACCTGCTCGATGTAGCGGTTCTCCTCCTGTGCCCCGGCCTCCTTGCCGCCCGCCACGTAGCCATAACGCTGCGTCGGGGCCACCACGGTCAACCCCTGCGCGCCGTAGCGATCCAGCAGGTCCTTGAGGATCGGCGCCTGTGCCTTGCAGTCGGGGCACCAGTGCGCCCAGAAGAACAGCACCGCCACCTTGCCCTTCACGTCGTTCAGCGAGAGCGGCTGCGGCGCGAGTGACTCGGACAGGTCGAGCGCCGGAGCCGGCGTGCCCTCGAGGCTCAGGAGGTTGATGTTCTTCTGGATGCGCTTCACGAGCGACGTGTCCTTGTAGGTCGCCAGTTCGCGCTGGAGCGTCGCCACCGCCTCGCTTCGCTGGCCGCGATGCGCGGCCACGTGTGCGCGCACTTCCATGGCGGCCCCGATCGCAATGGGGAGCCGCGGCTCCTGGTCCATCGTGCGCCCCTTCAGCGCCTGGAGCGCCAGCGCGTACGTGTCCTTCGCGTAGGCATCGGCCGCATCCCACCGTTCGGCGGCGAGGGCACCACGGCCGAGCCACGACATGGCCTCGAGCCCTTCCGGCGTCACGCCGCGTGCCTTGCGGTCGTTCGCGACCAGCTGCTCGGCGCCCGCGAAGTCCTGCTTCGCAATCGCCGCCCGGACCGCGGCGGTCAGCGACTGGGTCTGTGCCAGCGCTTCCGGGACACCTGCGAACACGACACCGGCGAACAGGACGGAAGCCTGGACCAGGCGGCGGAAGGAATGTGTGGTGATCATGTGCCGTATTAAAGCGCATTCCGAGCCCCCCGGTGCCGATCAATTGCGCCCAATGTGACCGACCTTACATTCGGCGTTGGGGGGCGCCGGGGGCGCGGACGCCGAGCCCTGGTGTAAGGGTTTGGCACCCTGCGGCACTCATACCCGTGCAGGAGGCGGCGAGAGCCGCCTCGTCGGCGCCGATTGGCGGTGCCGTTCCTGCTGGAGGATGTCCTTGCTGACGTGGCTGCAGACGTGTGTGCCCCCCGGTGTCGTGTCCTGGCTGTGCGCAGGGCTCGTGATGCTGGCGCCAGCGACGGCGTCAGCCCAGTCGACCGCCTCGATCGGCGGCATCGTCCGTGACCCGTCCGGAGCGGTGGTCGCCGGGGCACGCCTGGCGCTGATTGGCGTGGATGCCGGTGTCCACCTCGAGGTCGTGGCCGCGGGAGACGGTGGCTACGAGTTTCCCGCTGTGCCCACGGCCGTCGTCCTGGAGGTGGAAGCGACGGCCGGCGGCTTCCTGCCGGCCCGGAGCACGGTGCCACCGATCGGAACAGGCGAACGTCGGCAGGTGGACCTCATCCTCGCCCTGCCGGGCGTGGCCGAGGCCGTGAGCGTACAGGCCGACACGGCCAGCCCGTCGCGGACCTCGTCGCCCGCGCTGGGCGGACGGGTGGACCGGCAGCAGCTGGACCGGCTGCCGATCAACGGGCGCGACCTGCTGGCGGCGGCGTACCTGGTCCCGGGCGCCGCCCCGGCGCGCGGGTTCTACAACCTCGCACCCAGGCTCACCATCAACGGGGCGTCTTCGCTGACCGCGAACTACACCGTGGATGGTTTCGACAACACCGACCTGTTCCTGGGTGGCCCCAAGCTGCCGGTCACGCTCGGCTCCGCCGAGGACGTGCAGGTGCGGGTCAATGCCTATGCGCCGGAGTACGGTCGTACTGGCAATGGCGTCCTCTCGGTCACCACGCGAAGCGGTGGGAACCGGCAGCGTGGCGACGCGTTCTACATGGTGCGACCCGGAGCCGTGGTCGACGCCCCGAACTACTTCGCCCCGCGTGACAGCGAGGGCCGCGTGATCGACGACAGCTTCCGGCGCCAGCAGGCCGGTGGGTCGCTTGGCGGAGCCCTGGTGCCCGACCGCCTGTTCTACTTCGGCGATCTCGAGGTGACGCGCGAGCGCCAGGACGCGATCCTCACGTCGCCCCTGGCCGCCGGGCTCGCACCGACGGCATTCCGGAGCCAGACCGGCATGGGGAAGGTCGATATCCGCTGGAATGACGCGCAGCGCTCGACGGTGCGTGCACACCTGTCCGACTACACCCACGACGGCGACGCCGGCTTCATCGGCGGGCTCACGCTGCCGTCCGCCGGCCTGACTGTCAGCTACCACAACCAGTTCGGGTCGTTCACGCACCAGTCGACTGCCGGTGCGGGCGTCAACGAGTTCGGGCTGCAGGTGGGGCAGCTGCGCGCCAACTGGGCCTCGCCCGACGGCGGACCCCGCGTGCTGGTGACCGACCGCGGCGCGACGCTGGCCACGATCGGCGGGGTCAGCGACGACTTCTTCTGGACCGAGACCGACCTGCAGGTGCGCGACGTCTACACACGGCAGGCCGGACGGCACACGATTCGCGCGGGTGTGGACCTCCTGCGCGGCGACTTCACCATCCGCTCGGGACCCGGCGCCCGCGGCGCGTACGTCGTCGACCTCGATGGACGGACCGTGAGGCCGGCCGGATCCTTCCTCACCCTTGCCGACCTTCCCCGCGACATCCGCGTGCTCTCGTACTCGCAGGGCTTCGTGAATCCGGTCGTGAGCAGCACGCAGACCCTGGGTGCGGCGTTCGCGGAAGACCAGGTGCGCGTGGGCAGCGACCTGAACCTGACGGTCGGTGTTCGCTGGGACTATGACTCGGTGACCCACACGCCTGTGGGCCGGGGCGACGTCGACAACGTGGCGCCACGCCTCGGCCTGAGCTGGACACCGCGCGGGAGCGCGCGACACCAGCTGCGCGGCGGGTACGGTGTGTTCTACGAGCGCATCCCGTTCGCGGTGTACTCGGACACCCTCTTCAACAACCCGGACACGGGCGCCATCTCGGTGACGTTCGCGCCGGGCACGCCGTTCGTCCCGCCGGCATTCCCATCGCAGCTGCCGCGCGACGCCTACCAGGGGGTGCCCCTGTCGCAACTGCCGCCGCGCAATGTCCAGGTGTTCGACCCGAACCTGCAGAGCCCGTCGACCGCGCAGGCATCAGCCGGGTACGTGTTGACGGCGCCCGGCGGCGTCGCCGTCAGCGTCGACTTCGTCCATGCACGGGGCCGGCACCTCATTCGGCGAATCGACACGAATGCCCCGGCGTCCCTGCCGCCCGGCGCCGTGCGGACCACCGCCGACGCCGATGCCACGCGGTCCGTCGTTCCCGCGGCCGGCGGTCTCCGGCTGATCGAGCAGGATCAGTCGAGCGGTCGCAGCACGTTCGACGGTCTCTATGTGAACGCACGTCGTTCACTCCGGAACGGCGTGGCCGTCGACGTGGCCTACACACTCTCGCGCATCCAGAACGACACGGACGACATCAACTTCCGTCCGGTGGACTCGCGACGCCCTGAGGCGGAGCTGGGGCCGAGCCTCAACGATCGCCGGCACATCCTGGCGGTGAACGGCCTGGTGCGCGTGCCCGGGCTCTTCGACCTGGCGCCGGTGCTCTTCCTCTCGAGCGGCCAGCCGCTCAACGTGACGACCGGCCGCGACGACAACGGCGACACGATCTTCAACGACCGGCCTGCCGGGGTTGGCCGCAACAGCGAGCGGACGTCGGGATTCGCCCAGTTCGACCTCGGCGTGTCGCGCGACGTGCCGGTGCGCACCGCCCGGCTCCAGCTGCGTGCCGACATCTTCAACGTGTTCAACCGGATCAACTTCTCGGGGTTCTTCAACTATGGCGCGAGCGGCGTGCGGCCCGACGAGAACGGCACGCTGGCGTTCCAGCCCACGGCGGCGGGTCCCGCACGCCAGCTGCAGTTCTCGGCGCGAATCCGGTTCTGACCCGGTCGGCGCGCCAGAAAGGGCACCTCGTGTCGTGGCGCGCCGGCCGGCGTCAGAGGCGGCGCGCGGCCCAGGCGAGCCGCAGGACCACCGTCAGCAGCACGAGCGCGGACATCACGCCGAAGATCGCGCTGAGCGAAGCTGGCCAGAGGAAGAACGCGGCGTAGAACACCACCGTCTCGGTGCCGCCGATCAGCCCCGGTGGCATCGTAATGGTGGTCGACTCGCCGGTTGCGCCCGCCCCCTGCCGGCGCTGCTCGAGGATGGCGGCCAGGTACATCCATGACGCCGCGTTGATGTAGAAGGACGCGACGAGCAGCAGCGCGGCCAGCAGGATTCCCGGCTCCGGCGCGCGTGACGCAGCCAGTGCGATCGGCACCGCGGCATAGACCGCGAAGTCGAGCACGATGTCCAGGTACCCGCCGTAGGCACTCTCGAGGCCGTGGGTGCGTGCGTGGGTGCCATCAAGGCCATCGAGCACACGATTGAGCAGCCAGAGCGCGAGTGCGGTCCACCGGTCGCCATGGAACGCCGCGGTGGCGCTGGCCATGCCGATGATGAACGCCAGCCAGGTGAGGGCGTTCGGCGACAGGCGCGGTCCCGCTGCCCGCGCACACGGAGCGAGCAGGCGGTCCTTCAGCGGCCGCAGGTACCGGTCAAACATCGAAGCTCGCGCGCGGCGCCTCCACGACGTGGATGGCGCCCGGGTCGAGGTCGACATCCACCACGTGGCCAGGGCTCACCCGGGTGCCTGACGTCTGGACGCCGATCAGGGCCGCCCCGTCGACGTCGACGTGTACGACGGTGCCGGCCAGCCTGTCGTGCACCGCCACCACCCGTCCGGCGCGTCCGGTCTCGCGCGGCCGGATGCGTACGGCACTGGCACGCACCACCACCGCGACCGGTCCGCTGGCGCCCGGCCGGACGACACGGCCGAGCGGGAAGGTGACGCTGCCGTCGGCCGCGCGTGTGCCGTGCAGGATGTTGGGCAGGCCGAGAAAGCGCGCAACCTCGACCGACGCCGGCTCACCGAGCAGTGTGGCTGGTGCGTCCACCTGCGCGACCTGCCCGTCGAGCAGCACCGCGACGCGGTGAGCAAGTGAGGCGGCTTCGTCCACATCGTGCGTGACCACCACGACGGCCGGCGCGCTGGTGTCACTGCCGAGCAGGTCCACCACGCCCTGCCGGACGTCCGCACGCAGGGCAGGATCGAGGGCTGCGAACGGCTCGTCCAGCAGCAGCACGGCAGGATCGGCCGCCAGCGCCCGTGCCAGCGCCACGCGGTGACGCTGGCCACCGCTGAGGGTGTGGGGCGCGCGTCCTGCCAGCGCGCCCAGGTGCACACGCTCCAGCAGCGCCGATGCCCGGAGCCGCGCGGTCGGGCGCGGCACGCCGCGCACCTCCAGCGGGAACCCGACGTTGTCCACGACGCTCAGGTGCGCGAACAGCGCGGGGGCCTGGTGCATGTAGACGATGCCCCGGCGCTCCGGCGGCTGGTGCGTCACGTCGAGCCCGTCGACGACGACCGTGCCCGACGCCAGGTGCTGAAGGCCGGCGACGGCGCGGAGCAGCGACGTCTTGCCGACGCCTGACGGTCCGAGCAGCGCCACCCGCTCACCGCGATCGACCGACAGCGCGACACCACGCACGCCCGGCGACGTGCCGAACCTCACGTGCGCGTCGAGGATGCCGAGTCCCCGTGCAGGGGTCATACGACGGCTCCCGTCCGCCGGGTTCCCCGGACGAGCAGCCCCAGGCCGAGCAGGGGGGGCACGCTCAGCACGAGGGCCGCCAGCGCCCCGGCCTGATCGTTACCCGAGCGCACCAGCGAGAGCACCTCGACCGGCAGCGTCCGGACCATGCCGCCACCGACGAGGAGCGTGATGGCGAGCTGTCCCCAGGAGACCAGGGCACCGAGGAGGATGCTCTCGGCCAGCCGCGGACGGAGCTGCGGGAGCAGGACCCGGAACCAGACCTGGCGCGGCGACGCGCCCAGCGTGCGCGCCTCGTCTTCCACACCGGGATCGAGGGTGCCGAGGATGCCGGCGGCGAAGAGCGTCAGGTATCCCGTGGCCGGGACGAGGTGGGCCAGCAGCACACCGGGCGCCGTGCCACCCAGTCCGAGGGCGAGCAGCGCAACCTGCAGGCCGACACCCACGGCGAGCGGCGGGGCCACCACCAGGAACAACGCGACTGCCCAGGTGACCTGCTGGAGGCGCGGGCTGGCCCGCGTCACCGTGCGGGCGATCAGGAATCCGAGCACCGAGCCGGCCGCCCCGGCCGCGAGGGCGAGCCAGAGACTCGTGATGGCCGCACTGCGGACCCGATCGGTGGCCAGCACCTCGAGCAGCGTGACCGGGGCGAAGACCTCGGGAAGGAGCTGTGGATACCGCCAGGCCGGGGCTGCGGCACGAAGGGCGAGCACGAGGATGGGCGCCAGCACCCAGGCGACGAGTCCGAGCAGCACCCAGCGGTGCGTGGCACGCCTCACCGCGTGTCTCCGCTGATGCGGTGTCGCCAGACGCCGTGGGCACCGACCAGCAGGGCGCAGCATGCGAGGGCGAGCAGGGCCAGGACGTACGCCTCGCCACGGCGTGCGAGGTCGGGATCGACACTTCGCTCGTAGACGAGCAGCGGCAGCGCCACCGGCGTGCTCGGGGCGAGCAGGGCCGGCATCTCGTACTGACCGACGAGAAACGCGAATGCGGCCAGCACGGCGGGCGAGGATCCGCGCCAGAGCTGCGGCCAGGTGACCCGCCAGAAGGCCTGCCGAGCGGTGGCGCCCAGCGTCCGCGCCGCCTCCTCGAGTTCGGTGCTCCGGCCCTGGAGCACCGCCATGGCGGTGAGCGCCAGGTAGGGAAATTCCTTCCACGCGAAGGCGACCATCAGCGAGACACCGGCCGGATCGTAGACCAGCACCGGGAAGTCCGCCGGAGTCGACGTCAGCCCGGCGGCGTGCGCCATGCGCGAGAGCCATCCGCTCTGTGCGAAGAGGAGGAGCGCTGCCAGCGCGGCCGCGACGTGCGGCACCGCCATCGGTACGACGGCCAGCAGGCGTCCCACGCGGCTGTGGTGGACGCGCACGGCCACCATGAAGGCCGCGGCGGCTGCCGCGGTGGTAGCGAGCGCGGCAGTGGTGAGCGTCCACGCAATGCCGCGCCAGGTGGTCGGCGAGCCGAGCACGGCGGCGACATGCGCTCCGGTCAGGCCGGAGGCACCGACGCCGAGCAGCCCCACCGCGGCGAGCGCGGCGTACAGCGAGCCGACCACGATGGGCGAGGCGATCAGCAGCACCGCGGCACTCGAGGCCAGGTCGCGGCGTGTCATCGGGCGTCGCCGCGCATCAGCTGTCGCCAGTCGTCCAGCAGCCGCGTGTGGTAGCGCGGATCGACCTCGGGCCTGGCATGCGCGGCCAGCAGATCGGGCGGCAGTGCGGCGGCGTCGCGAACGACCTCGGCGAAGCGCGCCGGCCACGGTTCCGGCAGCGCCGGGACCTTCAGCACCGTGCCGTCGCCCCAGACATCGCCGCGCTGCTTCTCGAGCTGGGCTTCCGGCGACAGCAGGAAGTTCGCGAGCACCAGCGCCCCCGCGGGATTCGGGGCGTTGAACGGAATGCCGAGATAGTGCGCGTTCGCGATCGTGCCCTCCTCGAGCAGGAGGGCTTTGGCGGTCGGCGGCAGCACGCCCTGGCGCACCTTGGTGACCACTTCGTTCTGGTTGTTCGACATCGAGAAGTCGATTTCACCATTCGCGAACAGGCGATGCATGGCCGCCACGTCGGGCGGATACGTGCGGCCGTTCCGCCACAGGTGTGGTCGCACCGAGGTCAACCAGTCGAAGAGCTGATCCCGGCCCCGCCGATAGCGGGCTTCCTCGAATCCGTGCTGGAAGGCCTCGACACCGCCGCCGCGCGCGTACATGACACTCTTGAGGAAGGTCATCCCGGTGAAGCCCTGGTCGTGGGTGAACCGGCCGGGATGCGTCCGGATCCACTCGCCCAGGGCGGCAACCGAGGTCGGCGGGTCGGGGGTTCGCTGCGGGTCGTAGATGAGTGCGAACTGCACCATCCCCCAGGGCGACTCGAACCCGGTCGGGTCCTGCTCGAAGTCGCGGCTGATGATGGGCGACGCGGCGTCGACGAGCGCCGCATTGGGGAGGCTGGCGGTCCATGGGCCGCCGAGCAGCTGCTCCTGCCGCAATTGGGCGAAGGTCTCACCGTTGACCCAGGCCAGGCTGGTGGTGCCCGGCCTGCCGGCCAGCGCCTCGCGTTCGGTCACGAGGGTGTTGACCAGGTCGGCCCCCTGCCCATCGACCGCGTGGACCTCGACGCCGAACTGCGCCCGCATCCGCGGCGCCACCCAGGAATCGATGTACGCATTGATGGCCGGGTCGCCCCGCCACATGCGCCACGTCACGCTCGTTCCCCGCGCCCGTTCGAGCACGGTGTCCCAGGGGCCCGCGGCAAGACTGGCGACCGAGGTCGGTGGAGCAGGGGCCGACCGGCCGCACGCACTGGCCAGTCCGGCCAGGGCGAGCGCCAATATCCAGCTGAAACCCCGCAGGCGCAGGCCTGCCCCGTGATTCACCAGCACGCCAGTTAGTGTCGCAGAACCGGGCGTTCTTACAGCGGGTTCGGTCCGCCGGCCCGCGCCTGTAAGAATGTCCGGTGAGCGAACACTCACGTGGGCATGCGGCAGGGCAGTGGCAGAGGTAACGGGCACGTGCGCCGGTGGATGGCAGCCGGTGGCATCGTGGCGGTCGCCTCGCTGGCGATCGAAGGTGCGCTGGTGTGGCCCCTCGGCGAGTGGGTAGGAGCCCTGGTCGACTGGGTGAAGGGTGCCGGGCTCCTGGGCGCCCTCGTGTACGCCGCGGCCTACATCCTCGCCGCTGTGCTCATGCTGCCCGGCGCCGTGCTGACAGCCGGCGGAGGCTTCGCCTACGGACCGGTACTCGGCACGGCCATCGTCTCGCCAGTCAGTGTGGTGGCTGCCACGGTGTCGTTCCTGCTGGGGAGGACGGTGGCGCGGGGCTGGATTGCCAGGCGCACGGCCACGGACCCCCGCTTCCGTGCCGTGGACGCGGCCATCGGTGAGCACGGCCTGAAGATTGTCCTGCTGCTGCGGCTGTCGCCACTGCTGCCGTTCAATGTCCTGAACTATGCGTTGGGGCTGACCCGTGTGCGCCTCCGCGACTACGTGCTCGGTTCGGCCATCGGCATGTTCCCGGGCACGGCGCTGTACGTCTACATCGGATCGCTGGTGCGTGACCTGGCCCTGGCCGACGGGCCTGCCCGCGAGTCGTCGGCGCGCCTGATCCTCACGGTGGTCGGCGTTCTGGCCACCGCCGCGGCCAGCGTCGTCATTGCCCGGGTCGCGCGCCGGGCGCTGGCCGACGAACTCGCGCGGCCGCCGGCCACCGCACCCGACATCGAAGGACCCCACTGATGCCCTCGCCACGCTTCCCGCTCCTGCAGCCAGACGACCCGTTCAACCGCGACCTGGTCGGTCGAGTACGGCCCGACGGCTGGACGAACCCGGCCCCCTCAGGGCGGTACAACCTCGTCGTCATAGGCGCCGGTACGGCCGGCCTTGTCTCCGCCGTGGGGGCGGCGGGCCTTGGTGCCAGGGTCGCGATCGTGGAACGGCACGCCATGGGTGGCGACTGCCTCAACTACGGGTGCGTGCCCTCCAAGGCGCTCATCCGGGCCGCCAGGGCAGTGGCCGATGCACGGGCCGCGTCCGCGTTCGGCGCCGACTCCGTGTCGGTGCGCCCCGACTTTCCGGCCGCCATGGCGCGGCTGCGCCGCCTTCGCGCCGATCTCGCGCGCCACGATTCCGTGGCGCGCCTCACCAGCCTCGGCATCGACGTGTTCCTGGGGCAGGGACGCTTCGTGTCGACCGACGCGATTGATGTCGACGGTCGGCGACTGGACTTCTCGCGGGCGATCGTGGCCACCGGGGCCCGTGCGGCTCTCCCACCAATTCCCGGCCTTGCCGAGTCGGGATACCTGACGAACGAGACAGTGTTCTCGCTCACCGAACTGCCGCACCGGCTGGTGGTGATTGGTGCCGGACCGATCGGGTGCGAACTGGCCCAGGCGTTCCGGCGTTTCGGGGCCGAGGTGACGGTCATCGGCGACGCCGCCCGCCTGCTGCCGCGCGAGGATCCGGACGCCTCGCGGGTCGTGTCCGACGCCTTCTCGCGCGAGGGGATCACGTCGGTCCTCGACGCCCGCGTGACGCGCGTGGACCACGGACCCGGGGCCACCGTGCGCACGCTCACCCTCGAGCAGCAGGGACGGACGCGCACCCTCGAGTGCGATGCCGTACTGGTGGCCGCCGGCCGGACGCCGAACCTGGAAGGGCTCGACCTGGAGCGGGCCGGCATCCGTTCGGGCGGCTCGGGCATCACCGTCGACGATCGCCTGCGCACGAGCAACCCACGGGTCTGGGCGGTCGGCGACATCGCCTCGCCGTACAAGTTCACGCACGCTGCCGACGCCCTGGCGCGGGTCGCGCTGCAGAATGCGCTCTTCGTGGGCCGGAAGACCGCCAGTTCGCTCGTGATCCCGTGGGCGACCTACACCGATCCCGAGGTGGCCCACGTGGGTCTCGCCGCGGAGGACGCCGCGAAGCGGGCCGACGTGCGGACGTTCACTGTGTCTCTCGCGGACAACGATCGGGCGGTGCTGGACGGGCAGACCGATGGATTCGCCCGCGTGCACGCGGACGCACGCGGGCGTATCCTCGGAGCGACGATGGTGGCGTCGCATGCAGGCGAGATGATCGCGGAGATGAGCCTGGCGATGACGGCAGGTCTGCGGCTTGGAACGCTGGCTCAGGCCATCCATCCGTACCCGACGCAGAGTGAAGCGTGGAAGAAGCTCGGCGATGCCTGGAACCGCGAGCGGCTGACGCCCACGGTGCGGCGGGTGTTCGACGCCTGGCTCCGCTGGCATCGCTGAAGCCCATGGTCGCGCACGGGGCCCGCCAGCGATCGGTCGTCCTGCTGGGCGCCGGGCACACACACCTGCATGTGCTGAAGCGCTGGCGCGCGCAGGGCAGGTCCGACGCCACCCTGACCTGCATCTCCGACTACCCGATCGCCACCTACTCCGGCATGCTGCCGGGCGTGCTGGCCGGCGACTATCCCCCTTCGGCGATGGAGGTACCGCTTGCGCCCCTGTGCCAGCGGGCCGGGGCCGACCTGGTGATCGGGCAGGTCTCCGCGCTGTCGTGGCCGGATCGGCACGTGGTGATGAGCAATGGCCGCCGCATCGCATTCGATCTGCTGTCGGTCGGCGTGGGATCCATGCCGACGACGCACGGCGTCGACGTTGCCCCCGATGCCGCGGTGGTTGCCGTCAAGCCCATGCAGACGTTCCTCTCCAGGCTACACGCGGCGTTGCAGCCGCCAGACCATGGCGTACTCCGCATTGCGACGGTTGGTGGAGGCGCCGCCGGGGTGGAGATTGCCCTGTGCCTCCCCGCGTTCGTGGCCCGGTCGACCGGGGCCGACACGTCGTACTCACTCGTCTCGGACGGCCCACTCCTGGCGGATGGCGGAAGGGGGCTCGCGCGCCGGGCGATCGCACTGCTGGATCAGGCCGGTGTGCACAGGGTGTCTGGACGGGTCATCGCGGTTCAGGACGGTCGGCTGAAGATGGACACGGGCGACACGGCGGCGGCCGACCTCGTCATCTGGGCCACTGGCGCCTCGCCGACGCCGGTCGGTCGCCTTCTTGGCCTTCCCACCGATCGCGCCGGGTTCATCGCGACGACCGAGACGCTGCAGAGCCTCGGCAGTCCTCACGTATTCGCTGTTGGCGACGCCGGGACCATCGTCGGGCGGGATGTGCCCAGGGCCGGGGTGTACGCGGTGAGGCAGGGACCCGTGCTGCTGGACAACCTCAGACGCGCGCTCGACGGACAGCCCCTGCGCCCGTTCGTGCCCCAGCCCTCATTCCTCAAGCTGCTGAATGCCGGCAACGGTCGTGCGGTGGGGGAATGGCGCGGGGTGTCATTCGAGGGGCGCTGGTGCCGTTGGCTCAAGGACGCCATCGACACGAGGTTCATCGCGTCATTCCAGGCACCGTGACGTGTCGCACGCGCACCACAGTGGTCGAGGGGCGGCGGTCAGCGACGTAGCCGGTCGACGATGTCGCGTTCGAACGAGGCGGGCGGTTCGGCATCGGCGATGGAGGCACGGCGACGGGCTGAGCGCCCGATGGCCCGCAACTGGCGGCTGAACGTGCGGCAATGCCGGCACATGGCCAGGTGCAGCCACACCGCCGCGCGCTCGAGGAGGGGCGCCTGCCCGAGGTCACCGGTCGAGAGCTGATGCGACACGTCCCTGCAGGTCTTCATCGACGTCCTCCCCAACCCTTCCCGTCGAGGCATCCGCGCAACTGGGTGCGTGCCCGGTGGAACAGCACCCCCACGTTGTTCGCCGTGCAGCCGATGAGCAGGCCGACCTCGGCGGCCGACAGGCCCTCCACTTCCCGGTAGTGGAACACGGCGCGCTGCTGATCGGAGAGTCCGTCCAGGCACTCGGCGAGCGCGGACGACACCTGGCTCGAGGCCGCCAGGCGATCGGCAGGCACCGGGGGCAGGGTCCACGAACCATGCAGGTCGAAGCAGGCCTCGAAGGCCTCGTCGAGCGGGTCCGACCTCTGGTCGCGCATCACCGTGCGCCGCCGTTCCTGCACCTTGTGGTGCAGGATGCCGAACAGCCAGGTACTCACGGTCGACCGCCCTTCGAAGCGATCGATCGTGTCGAGGAACGTCACGAAGACATCCTGCGTCAGGTCGTCGGCTTCGGGCTGCGAGAACCCCATGGCGCGCGACGCGCGATACAGGCGTCGCGCGTGCTGCTCGACGACCGCGGACAGGGCCTCGGCGTCGCGCGCGCGCAGCCGGGAGACGAGCACGGCAGTGTCGGAAGACACGCGTGAATTGTACGGCGTCGACGGTTGCGCCAGTACATCGAGCGACAAGGCGATGGCCACCTCCGCGACGTGAGTGACGCCCGTTCGCAAATCATTACAGCGAGGCCCGATGCGCTGGTGTTCCCGCCGATCGTCTGTGCCGCGCGGTGCAGGTCCGGGAGACGTGCCGCGCACATCAGGGTGCCATCAGCCGCCCGATGGCCCTCAACCGTGGCACGTGGTCCGCCACGGACTTCACGATCACCAGCATGGGCACGGCGAGAATGGTGCCCCACGCGCCCCAGAGCCAGGTCCACAGGAGGAGTCCCAGGAACACGGCCAGCACGCTCATGCGCTCTGCTTTTCCCAGCAACGGCGGCGTCAGGAGCCATCCCTCGAGCGACGTGATCACCAGCGCTGCCCCGGCCATCTGGACGGCCTGCGAGATTCCGCCCCCCTGCGCCAGCCCGACGACGAGCAGCCCTCCCGAGACGATGACGGGACCGAAGTACGGGATGGAATTGAACACCCCCGCGAGGATCCCCCACAGCGCCGCGTGCTGGACACCCATCCAGGCGAGCACGGCCCAGGTGAGCGTGGCCACCACCGCGGACGTGATCAGCCGGACGACGAGGAAGCGCTGCACCTGGGCGTTGATGTCGTCGATGATTCGCGCCGCCGTCCGGCGGCCCGCGTCCTCCGGGCCCGACACCTCGATGACGCGGGCACGTGTGTGGCCGCCCGACGTCAGGAGGAAGAAAGCCAGGAAGAAGATGACCGTCAGCTGTCCCATCAGCGCCAGGACGGAGCTGACGCCCTGCTGCACCGCACCGGCCAGTGCCTGGGGGATGGACGATGACCGGGAGGGCGCGGCCGGGGTGGATGCCTCCGGTGCGGCCGCTGCCTGACCGCGGCGCTCCCGGGTTGCGGTCCCGGCCTGCTGCTCCCCGGGTCCAGGCTGCGTGCGCGGCGGGACGCCACGCAGTTCGTCGGCCGCGCGCTGCAGGCTCGCGGCCGGTCCGTCGCCTGCGCGGTTGAACACCATCGCCCGTGCGCGTCGGGCCGTGTCCGGCAGGGCGGCGACCGCCTGGTCCACCTCGTCACGCAGGCTGTATCCGCCCCATCCGGCAAGGACGAGGATGACGAGCATCACCACGCTCGCGCCGGCGGTCCGTGGTGTGCGATGACGCTCGAGCCAGGCCACGGCTGGTTCGAGCACGTAGCTGAGGAGCACCGCCAGCACGATCGGGATGAGCAGGTCCGCGGCCTGCCGGAGGAAGAACAGCGAGGCAATGACCGCGAGAATCCAGAGCGCCACGGTTGCGCCGCGCGTGGACGGGTCGGTCTCGTGCACGGCTCCGGTGCCGTCCAAGATCGGTGCCCGGCGTGCACCTCCCCCGTCAAAATTCGACGGTTCGGCTGTTTGACGGATGGATCCCTGGCCGCCCGTCAGGTTCCACTGGGATCGTGCTCGCGCAACGGGGCGTGCTGCACGATGTCAGGTGCCATGCGTACAGGGTTCATGAACAGCATCACGGTGGTGACCACAGGCGAGACAGATGTGCCGCGTCCGCCCGCGTCGGCGAGGATTCGCGTGTTCCTGGCCCGTGTGCTTGCGGCACCGGTGCGTGGAGGGGCGCCACCGGCAGACAGTGCCATTCGCGTGTCGGGCATGAGCGACGACTGGCTGCGCACCCACGAAGGTGAGAGCGTCAAGCACGACCCCTGAACTTCGCTAGACTATCTCCTCGATGGCCCAGCCACCCCGCCCGGTTACCCCCGTTCGTTCCGCCCTCGCTCCCGCCGTCGCCACCGACGTCGAGGTCACCACGTGCCCGCGGTGCGGCGAGACGCGTGAGCTGGCGAAGGTGAAGGGCTGCATCAAGTGCCTCTCCTGCAGCTTCAAGTTCGACTGCAACGGCTGGTAACCCGCTGAGCGCCTGCCGGGCGCATGCCATGATGGGGTGTGTCCGTTCACGACCAGCGCCGCGCCACGCACTTCCGCGGGTGGGCGAAGCCCGGCCCCCTTCCGCCCGGGGCCGACGCCCAGCCCGACCTGCCCGCCACCGAGTCGCTCGACGCCATCAGCGGCCACTTCCGCCTCTTCCAGCTTCGCGACGGGCATCGGTTCTCGACCGACGATGTGCTGACGGCGTGGTATGGGACGAGCTGGGCCCCGCGCGCGGAGCGGGTGCTGGACCTCGGGTCGGGCATCGGCTCGGTGGGCATGGTGGCGGCGTGGCGGCTGCCAGGTGCGCGGTTCGTCACCGTCGAGGCGCAGGAGGAGAGCGTGCGGCTCGCGCGAAAATCGGCGGCCTACAACGGCCTCGACGCGCGATACGAGATCCGGGAGGGTGACCTCCGCAATCCGGAGGTGCTCGGAGCCGATGAACGCTTCGATCTCGTGCTGGGCAGCCCGCCGTACTTCCCGCCCGGCACCGGCGACGAGGGGGACCATCCACAGAAGGTGGCCTGCCGTTTCGAGCTGCGCGGCGACATCAGTGACTACGCCCGCGTGGCGGTGGCGCACCTCGCGCCCGGCGGGTTGTTCGCGTGCGTGTTTCCCGAGAAACAGGTCTACCGGGTGGAACGGGCGGCCGAGGCGGCGGGTGCCTCGATTATCCGCAGGCGCCCCGTGGTGTTCCGCGAGGGGGACGCACCGCTCGTCGGCCTGTTCGCGATGATGCGTGCCGCGGACCTGCCGGCCGACGTGCGTTCGCGCACCTGGGTGGAGCCGCCGCTGGTCATCCGGACTGCGACCGGCGCGGTCCACCCTGAGTACGCCGCGGTCAAGCTCGCGTTCGGCTTCCCGCCTTAGCCGACGCCTTACCCGCGATGGGTTCGGCCGGCGACGTGCGGCTGCGTGCCCGGTTGTTGCGCGGCCCGTGCTCGAGTTCGACGAGCCCGAGCAGCTCGAGCACCGGCGTCACGTAGTTGGCGAAGCGACCGCGGTAACCCTTGCGAAGGCCGTAGTACCCGCCGACCGGGTTGTTCGCGTCGCGTGCCCACGCCTCGATCGTGCCCGGCTGCACCGGCTTCCCCTCGTCGGCGTTGCCGAGTGGCATCCAGTCGCCGTGCGCCTCGAGCATCCCGGCCAGGTCATCGAGCGCCCGGAGCCGGTACGAGAGGCGGGTCGACCCGACCTGTACCACGAGGGCAGGCGGATCGAGCGACTCGTCCTTCCACGCCTGGTAGTCGGAGGTCTGCGACGGGGTCTTGAGAATCCACGGGTCGTCTGCCGTGCCCGTGCCGTAGGTCACCGAGGGGTTGCTCATGGGTCTCTCCAGTCTGCCGCGCGGAGGCCGCCGCGCACGTCTCCCCGGCTTTATCGCCCAGCAAGACTGACATCTTGTGTCATATATGGACCATGCGCGCGTCCCGACTGCTGCAGATCCTCCTGCTGCTCCAGAACAGGGGGCGGCTGACCACTGCCCGGCTCGCCGACCAGCTCGAGGTGGCGCAGCGGACGATCCTGCGCGATGTCGACGCGCTCACGGAGGCCGGGCTCCCGGTCGTCGTGCATCGTGGTCCGCGCGGGGGGATCGAGCTCGGCTTCAACTACCGCACGCGGCTGACCGGCCTCTCGGCAGACGAGGCCGAAGCGCTCGGCGTGCTGCTCTCACGTCCACTCGGTCCGCTGGAAGCGCTCGGCATCGGCGGCGCGGCGGCACGGGCGACGCGGAAGCTGATCGAGTCGCTGCCCGACACCGTGCGCGACCGGGCGGCCCTCTCGGGACGCCGGTTCCGGGTGCAGCACGAGCCCGCCGCCGCAGGCGATCCACGGCTGCCGGCGCTGGCCACCGCCATCCGCCAGCGCCGGATCGTTCGCATCCAGGCACACCGACCTGCGGAGCGGGTCGTCCACCCAGTGGCCCTTGTCCATGGTGTCGATGGCTGGCTGCTCGAGGACGCCCTCGTCCCGGGAGTGCCGATCGCGCTCGCCGCCTGCGGCGACATCAACATCTCGGCACGCACCTTCCGTGGTGCGGAGTGACGGCGGTCAGTGCGGGAGGCGCTGGCTGATGGCCACCAGCTCGGCGATGGACTGCCGCTGGTGCTCGGTGGTGGTGACGAACTCGAGCCCGAGGGCGAAGGTGAGCTCGTGCGTGCCGGCCACCTGCAGCACCCGCACCACGCGCGCGGCGAAGACCAGGGGCGGCGCGCCCGGTTCCGGCGTGAACCGGAACTCATGCACTTCGCCCTGCTGCGCGGCGAAGTTGCCGTGCACCATCGCGCCCCCCTCGCTGACGTTGATCAGCAGGACCGAGTCCCCCTCGCCATTCCGGCCCTGCACGCGCGACAGCACCTCGACGCGCGGTGAACTGCGGCGTTCATCGAGGCGGAAGGTGGGAATCGCTGTCTGACCGGACACTGCAGGCATGCGCGCTCGATCAGGGTCATCGGCCCGGGTCGCCGCTGCCTTGAATCGGTGACGGCCGTCAGTCGACGTGACCACGGACCGGTGTCGGATACTCGTACGCCTCGTGTGTCATGACGGGCGGCACCACGAAGTTCTCCTTCGGGGGCGGCGATGCCGTGGTCCACTCGAGGCCGACGGCCCCCCACGGGTTGCGACCGGCGAGTTCGCCGTGCTTGAGTGAGTGCGCGAGGTAGAAGATCGGCAGCAGGTAGCCGACCGCGAGGATGGAGGCCCCGGCCGACGACAGCACGTTCAGGACCTGGAACTCATCCGGGTAGGCGTGATACCGCCGCGGCATGCCCAGGTAACCAACGATGAACTGGGGGAAGAACGTGAGGTTGAACCCCGCGAAGACGATCGCCGCGCTCAGCTTGCCGAAGGCCTCGCTGTACATCCGGCCCGTGATCTTCGGCCACCAGTAGTGCAGCCCGCCGAGGTAGCCCATGATCGTGCCGCCCACCATCACGTAATGGAAGTGCGCCACGATGAAGTAGGTGTCGGTCAGGTGCACGTCGAGGCCCATGGCCGCCAGGAACAGCCCCGTGAGGCCGCCCACGGTGAAGAGGCCGATGAAGCCCACGGCGTAGAACATCGGCGTCTCCCACGACACCGACCCCTTGTACATCGTGGCGGTCCAGTTGAAGACCTTCACGGCGGACGGGATGGCCACGATGTAGCTGAGCACCGAGAACACGAGCGCGGCGTAGACCGACTGGCCGGCCACGAACATGTGGTGGCCCCACACCAGGAAGCCGATCACCGCGATGCCGATGCTGGCGAACGCGACGAACGTGTAGCCGAAGACCTGCTTGCGGGTGAATGCCGCGATCAGCTCCGACACCACGCCCATCGCCGGCAGCACCATGATGTAGACCGCCGGGTGCGAGTAGAACCAGAAGAGGTGCTGGAAGAGCACCGGGTCGCCGCCCACGGCCGGGTTGAAGATGCCGAACTGGAACCAGCGTTCGGCCGCCACCAGCGTGATCGTGATGGCCAGCACGGGCGTGCCCAGCACCTGGATGAGGCTCGTCGCGTAGTGTGCCCACACGAACAGCGGCAGCCGGAACCAGGTCATCCCCGGCGCGCGCATCGTGTGGATGGTGACGATGAAGTTCAGCCCGGTGAGGATGCTGGAGAACCCGGTGATGAAGACCCCGAGGGCCGCGGGGATCACCGCCGAGGTCGACGCCACGGTGCTGAACGGCGTGTAGAAGGTCCAGCCGGTATCGAGCCCTCCCGAGACGACCGCCCACATCGTGAACATGGCGCCGACCACGTACACGTAGAAGCTGAGCAGGTTGATCTTCGGGAAGGCCAGATCCTTGGCGCCGATCATCAGCGGGATCAGGAAGTTGCCCAGCACCGACGGGACGGCGGGGATGAGGAAGAAGAACACCATGATCACGCCGTGCATGGTGAACACGCGGTTGTAGCCTTCGTCGCTCAGGAGGTCGCCGGCCGGCGTGGCCAGCTCCAGGCGCAGCAGCACGGCGAACGCCCCACCGATCAGGAAGAAGAAGCTGACGGCCGCCAGGTAGAGCAGGCCGATGCGCTTGTGGTCGCGCGTGAGGAGCCACGACTTCAGCGAAAGGCCGTCGTTCAGGTAGCTGGTCGGGAACAGGGTGCCGCTGACGGGCTCGTGCATGGGATCCCCCGGGTGCACGAGGCACACCTCAACGTGGCGGCCCTCGCGCTGGCCGCGGTCGAATGCAGCACACGGGCCAATGAGTGGACGAGAAACGGCGGCCCCCGGCCCGGTCAGGCATCGGGTGACCGCCACCGCTCAGTCAGCAACTGCTGCATGAGCTGTACGGTTTGTCAGAACCCGGAGCCCAGAAGTCCGAGCCTACCCATCCGGGTTGGCCACGAAGCGGTAGCCGATGCCGCGCACGGTCTGGAGGTGACGCGGCCGGGTGGGTTCGTCCTCGATGTAGCGGCGCAGGCGCACGATGAAGTTGTCGATGGCGCGCGTGTCGGTGTCCTCGTGCACGTTCCACACACGGTCCAGGATGGTCTTGCGGGCCACGGGCCTGCCCTCGTGCTCAACCAGGTACCGGAGCAGTGCCGCCTCCATCAGCGTGAGCGGCAGCCGGCGCTCGCCGACACGAACCTCGAGGTGCTCGAAGTCGATCACCCGGTCACGGAAGGAGAACGCCTGCAGCGGTGGCGTGGGCGCCCGGTGCGATTCGGGCTGGCGGCCGGCCGCGTCGAGCCGGAACCATTCGTGGCGGCGCAGCAGTCCGCGCACGCGCGAGAGGAAGATCGGCAGCTCGAACGGCTTCGTCAGGTAGTCGTCCGCCCCGGCGCCGAAACCGCTCAGCACGTCCTCGGATCGCCCGCGCGCGGTCAGGATCAGCACCGGCACGTAGAGCTGCTGGCGCCGCAGTTCCTCGGTCACTTCGAATCCCGTGATGCCGGGCAGCATCACGTCGAGCACGACGAGGTCGTAGCGCCGCGGCTGCTCGAGCAGGAGCTGGAGCGCCTCCTCGCCCGACTCGGCGAGGTCCACCTCGTGCTCCTCTGCCTCCAGGTTGAACCGCAGCCCGTCGGCCAGGTGCCGCTCGTCTTCGACGATCAGGATGCGGCTCATGAGGGCGACGACGTCAGCGGGAGCTGCACGGTGAAGGTGGTGCCCTGTCCGGGGCCGTCGCTTTCCGCGAACACGGTCCCACCGTGGCGTGCCACCACCGCCCGGACGATGAAGAGGCCGAGACCGGCACCCTTGATGCGTGAAGTCATCACGCCGGGAATGCGGTAGAACCGCTTGAAGATCCGCCCGAGTTCCGACACCGGGATGCCCATGCCGCGATCGCTCACGCGGATGGTGGCCGCGCCTGCACCGTCCTGCGCCAGTTCGACGCCCACGCTCACCTTCTCGCCCGAGTACTTGATGGCGTTGTCCACCAGGTTGAGGATGACGGCCTTCAGGTCATCCTCGTCTCCCATCACGCGCGGCTTCGCCCCGGTGGGGACGCTCTTGCGGTAGGTCAGCTCGCCCGGCGTGAGGCGGTAGCGCGTCTGCGCCAGGCTCAGGCAGTCGTCCAGCAGCTGCACGAGGTCCACCGGCTGGAAGCGGCCCTTCTCCTGCGGTGCCCGCAGCCGTCCGGCGCGCAGCACCTGTTCCACGGTGCCGAGCAGCCGATCGCAGTCGTCCACCATCACCTGGTAGAACTCCTGCCGCTTCGGCTCGTCCACCGGGCGCTGCTGCAGCGTCTGCAGGTGCAGCTTCACCGACGCAATCGGCGTCTTCAGCTCGTGCGTCACCGCGTTGATGAAGTTCTCGTGCTGTTCGTTCCGTCGGATTTCGCGGACGAGGAAGATCGTGTTGAGGACGACGCCGGTGATGATGAGGGGGAAGAGGATGAGGCCGGCCACGAGCAGGCCGGCCTCCCTCCACGAGAAGATGACCCATCCGATGTTGAGGGCAATCGCGCCGCCAACGCCCAGGATCCCCAGGACGATGAAGACGATCGACTTCCGGATGGCGCCCGACCGCATGCGGTCAGGATACGACTAGGCGGCGGCTTCCTCCAACGACGGCTTGATCTTCGCCACCTTGACGTCCCACACCAGGCCGATGGCCCGCAGGATCTTCAGCGACTCCCAGGTCCAGTCGAACTCGTACCACGCCAGGCCGTGCCGCGCCGACACCGGGTGCGCGTGGTGGTTGTTGTGCCACCCCTCGCCGAAGGTGAGGAGCGCCACCCACCACACGTTCTTCGAGTCGTCGTCGATGTTGAAGCGGCGCTTGCCGAAGATGTGGGTGGCCGAGTTGATCATCCACGTGGCGTGCAGGCCAACGGTGACGCGCAGGAAGATGGCCCAGATCACCATGCCCCAGCCGCCCCAGGCGAGCAGGCCGAGCCCGACGGCGGTGAGCGGCACCCAGTGGTACGCCGAGAGCCACCGGTAGAAGGCGTCCTTGCTCAGGTCTGGCGCGTAGCGCGCCAGGCGCGCGGTGTCCGCGTGCTGCGCCTCACCGAAGATGATCCAGCCGGCATGCGCCCAGAAGCCGCTCACGCGCGGCGTATGCGGGTCTTCCGGCTTGTCCGAGTACTGATGGTGCAGTCGGTGCGTGGCCACCCAGAAGATGGGGCCGCCCTCGAGCGTCAGCGTGCCGCAGACCGCGAGGAAGTAGTCGAACCACTTGTAGGTCTTGAAGCCGCGGTGCGTGTGCAGCCGGTGATAGCCCATGCTGATGCCGAGCCCCACCGCCATCCAGTGCAGCACGAGCGCCACGATCAGGTTCCGCCAGCTGAACGTGAAGACGGCAAAGAGCGACAGCACGTGGAAGACGAGCAGCACGCCGGTCGTCAGGGGGCTCACACCCTGCTTCATCTGTGCGTCGGCCTTGACGCGATACGGATTGGACACGAAGGTTTCCTCTGGGTTCGAGTCGACGATGTAAAGAAAAGGTCGATTCAGCTTAGAGAAGGGCGTGTCACGCGACTGTAAGAGTTCTGTAATACCTGCCCGGGCAGAGGTCGGCCGCTGGCGACCCCCGAGGTCGGGTTTCGCGCGGTTGCGTTCCGCTCTACGGCACCTGGTCGCTGGTGGGCTCGTGGCCGAGCGTGCCGACCGACGCGATCATGACCGCGGCAATGCCCGACCACTGCGTCGCCGACAGCCGTTCGCCGAGGAGCGCCAGACCGGCGAGCGCGGCGAGGGCCGGTTCGAGGCTCATGAGGGTGCCGTAGGTCTTCGCCGTCAGCCGCCGCAGCGCCACCATCTCCAGGGTGTAGGGCACCGCGCTCGAGAGGATGGCCACGCCCACGCCGAGCGGCAGGACACTGGCCGAGAACAGCGACCATCCGGCATCGGCCAGTCCGATCGGCACGATCTCGCAGGCGGCAATGGTCATGCCCCAGGTCGGTGCGGCGCTGCCGAGTGCGTGACCGGCGCGCTGGCCGAAGACGATGTAGAGGGCCCAGCAAAGACCGGCGGCCAGGGCGAACAGGACGCCGGTGGTGTCCAGGGCGCTGCCGGACCACGAGAAGGGGAGCAGCAGGCCCACGCCAAGGATGGCGAGCGCCAGCCACAGGAAATCGAGCTTCTGCCGCGACCCGAGCAGCGCCACGGCCAGGGGGCCGGTGAACTCCAGGCCGACGGCGACGCCAAGCGGAATGGTCCTGATCGCCTGGTAGAAGACGAAGTTCATCGTGCCGAGCGAGAGGCCGTACGCGAGGAGCAGCGGCAGGTGGCGGCGGGCCGGGAGCGTGCGCCACGGCCGCTGGACCGCACACAGGATCAACGCCGAGATCCCGATGCGCATGGCGGTGGTGCCTGGGGCACCGACCAGGGCCATCGACTGCTTGGCGAGCGAGGCTCCCACCTGGAACGACAGCATGGCGGCGAGGAGCCCGGCCAGGGCCGGCAGCGAGTGGCTCACCGGTCAACGCTACCCGCGTGCGGCCGCTGCTGCAACCGGTCGCCCCGACAGGCGGCGTGTGCCGGTGAATGACGCCTGATGTCGCGCAGGCGCCGGAGGGCCGTGCGCCGGGCTGCGTGCTACGATGCGAATCGAGCTCATCGGTAGTGAGCCGATTCCTCTGGAGCATTCAGTTGACGACCATCCGACGTTTCCTCGTGTGTGCCTTCACGGCCGCACTCGCGGCGTCCGCCGCGACCGCTTCCGCCCAGACGCAACGGGCACCCGTTTATAAAGACGTCACGAGCCTTGGCACCGGCACGACTTCCTTCTTCCCCTTTCCCCAGCGGCGTGTGGGCCAGCCGGGTCGCCTCGAGACGCTGACCGACGCGGCCAGCCTCCGGCGCATGGCCGAAGCGCGCGGCATGCAGAACGACATCCGGCGCATCCTGGTGCAGGCGCGCGTTGCCGACGCGAACCTCGTTGCCGCCGACGTGCTGACGACCATGCGTGGAGGCTTCTCGACCCAGCGCAAGGGTGGCGAGTGCACGCTCGAGGCGCCCGGCGAGGGCGAACTGGTGGAGTGCACCTTTGCCGCTGGCGGCACGCTGCCCTGGATGGCGTACCGTCCCGATGGCCGCACCCCGGGAATCATCCGGAACTTCCGCTGGGCGGGTGATGCGCCGTTCGAGGCGTTCATCTTCCGCGCCTACTCGCGCGGCCGCAGCTACGTGATCCTCATCCCGAAGCCGTGCGGCAACCTGAGCATCACCGAACCGGTCGACCTGCGCGTGAACAAGGTGGCCCAGCAGGGGAAGGTGCCGTTCGGCGCCCCGGTCACCTTCACGATCACGGTCAGCAACAGTGGCCCGAACGGATCGCGCGCGGCCGACAACGTCACGCTCACCGACACGCTGCCCGACCGCGGCTTCGCCTGGGCGCTCGCGCCGACCTCGGCCCAGGGCTGCAGCCTGTCCGGCCTGAACCTGTCCTGCTCGTTCGGTACGCTCGCCGCGCAGGTGTCGAAGAGCGTGGTGGTCACCGGCACGCCGTCGACCCCGTTCGACGCCTGCCGCGAACTGCAGAACACCGCCCGTGCCACCGCCACCGATGCAGCGCCCGCACAGGGCAGCGCCACCTCCGTGTGCGTCCCACCGGTGCTGCGTCTCGCCAAGCGGACGGAGCCGTTCGTGATCGGGAGTCCGGCGGTCTTCACGATGACCGTGGCCAACGAGGCGCCCGCCGGGGGCAGTGCCGCCTCCCGCGTGGTGCTCACCGACACCCTGCCGACCAACGGCGGGCTCGAGTGGGCGTCGGCCACGCCGTCCACCTGCCGCCTGAGCGGCGCGGGCAATGCGACGCTGCAGTGCGACCTCGGCACGCTGGCCGCCACGCGCAACGTGGTCGTCACCGTCACGAGCCGTCCCGCGCCGGTTGCGGCCTGCGTCGCGCAGGCGAACACGGCCACGCTGAACGCGCAGGGGCTCGCGCCGGTGCAGGCGTCGGCCACCGCGAACTGCGCCCCGCCGCAGCTGAGCGTCAAGAAGAGCCCTGATGGCGACACGTTCCGCCAGGGTGGCCAGGCGAGCTTCACCATCGTCGTGAGCAACGACGCGCCGGCGGGCGCGAGCCCGGCGGCGAACGTCCGGCTGAGCGACACGCTGCCCGTCAATGGCGGCCTCACCTGGGACAGCGTCACCACCGATGCCGGCACCTGCGAGCTGGGTGGCACGCGCAAGAGCGCGCTGAGCTGCAGCCTGGGCTCGATCGCGCCCGGCAAGGCCGTGACCGTGAAGGTGTCGAGCACGGCGAAGACGCCGCGCAGCGCCTGCCAGGCACAGCCCAACCTCGAGGCCATGGCTACGGCCGACGGCGGCTTCTCGGCGAAGGACAGCGGCGAGTTGACGTGCGACCCGAGCTTCAACTTCTTCGTCGACGGCTTCTTCGGCAAGGATCGCCGCGTGCGGCCGATCGACGGCGTGTCGACCCTCGCCGGTACCCCGGTGGTGTCGAACGTCGGCCCGCGCGGCGGCGTCGACTTCGCGCAGTGCTCGCCGATGTTCGGCTTCGACATCGGGATGGCCAAGCAGCTGAAGAACAACTGGGAGCTGGCCGCGAAGGCCGGCCTCGCGATGAGCGTGGTCCAGGCCGACGACAAGGTGCGTGAGCACCAGGTGCTGCTCGACGTCGAAGCGAACAAGTACCTGCGGCGCCAGGGTGGCGCCTTCATCGGAGGCGGCCTCTCGATGTGGGACCTGTTCCACAGCGACACCATCACCCCCTCGGCTCTGGTGCACTTCGGTGTGCCGCTCGGCGTCCACCCCTCGCACCCGACCCACTTCGTGGGTGAAGGGCGCTGGCTCCTCCGCGAGGCTGGCGACATCGCGAACAACTACCAGTTCTGGGGCGGCGTCCGCGTGAAGTTCTAGCCCGACCCACCAGTCCATCCGGCCACGGGGCAGACCGGCGCACGATGCCGGCCTGCCCCGCGCCATGTACGGCGCCATCGGGCTGCGCATACGTACGTTTCGTTGCCCGCGGACACCCCGTCGGCTCCACAACGTGCCGTTGCGTGCACTTCGGCCCGTTCCCTGTCGAGCTGGCTAATGGTGCCCCATGCAGGGACCGATTAACCGTACGTCATGCTCCCTGACACGCTGCCCCCAGCCGACACCCACGCCGGTCACGATTCCAGCACACCCGACGCCGCCCCGCACAAGGGTCCCCGCAAGCTGCCGACACTGGGCGAACTGCTGGTCAACGATGGTGTCATCACCCCACGCCAGCTGGAACTGGCGCTCGAACGGCAGCGCACGGCCCGGCAGCACCGGAAGCTGGGACAGATCCTCATCGAGGAGCGGTTCACCTCCGAGCAGCGCATCCACGAGACGGTCAAGGCGCACGGGTCCGAATACCCGTTCGGCGGCCTCCTCGTGCTGCTCGACCTCCTCACCCCTGAGCAACTGGACGAGTGCCTCCGGTACCAGAAGAGCCACCACGGCCGCCGGATTGGCGAGATCGCCCTGCTGAAGGAGTTCGTCGCCGAGCGGCAGCTGCTGCTCGCCCTGTCGTACCACTTCGACAAGGCCTACATCGAGCCGGACTTCACGCTGATCGACGTGAGCCTGCTGAAGAAGGTGTCGGTCCCCTACCTGAAGTCGAAGGAGGCCATCCCGGTCTTCACCGACGGCAAGGTGGCCACGGTGGTGACACCCGACCCTACGCGCAACGACCTGGTGAAGGACTTCAGCCAAATGCTGAAGATGCCGGTCGAACTGGCGGTCGGCCCCAAGGAGGCCATCCTCCAGGCGATTGCCGACTTCGAGCACTTCCACCGCCCCTCCCGCGCCGGCGCCGAACCCGGCGAGGACAACGTCGTCGCCATCGTCGACTACCTGTTCACGCGCGCCATCCGCGACCGGGCCAGCGACATCCACATCGAGCCGATGTCGAACCGCGTGCGCATCCGCTACCGCATAGACGGCGAGCTGGTCCACCGCACCGACGTGCCGCTGTACCTCGCCCCCAAGATTGCCAGCCGCGTGAAGGTGCTGTGCAATGCGGACCTCGCCGAGCGCCGCCGGCACCAGGGCGGCCGCATCCTCTACAAGCACGGCGACGAGTCGGTCGACATGCGGGTGTCGATCTACGTCACCATCCACGGCGAGAACATCGTCATCCGGCTGCTGCACAAGGCCACCGGAGTCCTGCCGATCGAGAAGCTCGGCATGCTGCCCGCGCTGCTGCAGCGTTACAAGGACTCCGTGCTCGAGGTGCCCACCGGCGTGGTGCTGTTCACCGGACCCACCGGGTCGGGCAAGACGACGTCGCTGTACAGCTCGATCAACTACAGCAACAAGCCGGGCGTGAAGATCATCACGGCCGAGGATCCGGTCGAGTACCTCGTGGACGGCCTCGTCCAGTGCTCCATCGATCCGGCCGCCGGCCGCGACTTCGAGAAGACACTCCGCGAGATCGTCCGCCAGGACCCGAACGTCATCGTGGTCGGCGAGATCCGCGACCGCACGACGGCCAGCATCGCCATCGAGGCGGCGCTGACCGGGCACAAGGTGTTCGCCACGTTCCACACGGAAGACTCGATCGGGAGCCTGATCCGGCTGCTGGACATGGACATCGAGACCTTCCTGATCTCGTCCACCGTCGTCTGCGTCGTCGCCCAGCGGCTGGCGCGGCGCATCTGCCCGGACTGCAAGGTCACCTACGAGCCGACCGCCTACGAGATGCGCACGCTCGAACTCAACCCTGAGGACGTGAAGCGGCACACGTTCTACAAGGGCGTGGGCTGCCACAAGTGCAACAAGACCGGCTACCGCGGTCGTGTGGGGCTCTACGAGCTGCTCATGATCAACGGATCGATCCGGGAGATGGTGCTCGAGAAGCGTTCCGCGCACGAGATCCGGCACCATGCCCTGAAGGCGGTCAACCTGTACGGGTTGCAGGAGGACGGCATTGCCAAGGCGCTCCTCGGCTGGACCACGCTGGAGCAGGTGATTCGGCACGCCCCGCGCGTGACCGAGCAGCGTTCCCTCGACGACATCCTGGCGTTCGCCACCAAGCAGCCCGACTAGCGACGTGCCCGGCCGCCGGCCGGGCTGAATCCTTTTTCCGGCAGGCCACTCTATTCCTCCAGACAGCGCAGTCATGCGCGGGAGGACATCATGGGCAGCCTGCTGAAGACCAACGAACACCCGATCGAGCGCATCGTCCGCATCGTCCTTGGCGCCGGCCTGATCGGCGCGGCGGCCGCCGGGATGCTCGGAGCCTGGGGCTACATTGGCGCCGTGCCGCTCCTCACCGGGATCCTCGGCAGCTGCCCGATCTACACTGCCCTGGGATTCTCGACGTGTCCGGTGACACCGACCAGGAACTGACCGACGCCCTGCTGGCGGCCCGTGCGGCCAGCGGCGACCGCGACGCGTTCGGCGTGCTCGTGACGCGGCACCAGGCGCACGTCTTCCGGCTGGCGCACCTGGTGACCCGGAGCCGTGACGATGCGGAGGATGTGCTGCAGCAGACATTCCTCGCGGCGTGGCGGTCGATCGGGTCGTTCCGGGCGGAGGCCAGTGTCCGGACGTGGCTGCTCACCATCGCGCGGAACACCGCCGTCGGGCGGCGCGCGCGCGACGCCCGCCACAGGATCGATCCGACGCCGCTCGACGATCTCGGGTTGCGTGCGGGCTGGGGAGGACCGAGCCCGGAGGATGAGGTCCTGTCGCGCGAGCAGTCCGCGCGGCTCGCATCGGCACTGGCGTCGCTGCCGGTCGAGGACCGCGAGATCATCACGTTGCGCGATCTCGAGGGGATGTCGGGCGAAGAGACCGCCTCGATGCTGGGCCTCACCCTGGCTGCGATGAAGAGCCGCCTGCACCGCGCCCGCATGGCGCTTGCAGCAGCCGTGAGGGAGGAGATGAGCCATGCTTCCCGGTGAACGCCGCGTGGGAGGGCTGACCTGTTCCGAGGTCCTGGCCGGCCTGAGCGAGTACCTCGACGGCGAACTGGACCGTCGCCGGAAGGCACAGGTCGAGGCCCATGTGGGCGCCTGCGATGTCTGCGCGCGTTTCGGGGCCGGGTTCCAGCACCTGCTGCAGGAGGTCCGTTCCCGGATGGCCGAGCCCGAGCCGATCCCGGGTGATGTGGCGGCACGCCTCGCGTCCGTCCTGCGCGAGACCAACGGCTGAGCGTCGGGCTTCGATACACGCCCACGTCCAGACTGACGTCTATACCCTCAGGCATGGCCCGCTGATGCGGGCCTCCGGGGCGAGGTCAACCGCTCCAGGCCGGGCATACGGGTTGCTCAACCCCACGGCCTGACCACCCCCCGACACACCTCCCTTCGCACGCTGATTGCCGTCCTGCTGTCGGCGCTGCCGCTGGTGGGGCGCGCCGAGGTCGTGCCCGAGGCGAGGCTCAAGGCGGCGTTCGTCTCCAAGTTCCCGCAGTTCGTGGAGTGGCCCCGCCAGGTGCTCGACGGGCGGCAGGCCCTCGACGTGTGCGTGGCTGCGCCCGATCCCTTTGGTGCCGACCTCGCGGAGCTGCTTGCCGGCGAGACGGCCAACGGCCGTCCGCTCGCACTGCGCCGCATCGAGTCGGCCGCGGAGGTGCCGCAGTGCCACCTGCTGTTCCTTCCTGCGAGGCCCGAGGGGCGCCACCCGTTGCTGGCGGCCGCAGCGGCCAGGCCGATCCTCACGGTCGGGGATTCACCGGGTTTCCTGGACGAGGGGGGCATGGTCGGCCTGCGGGTCGTGAACGGCCGCGTGCGTTTCGAGATCGACGAGGCGGCGGCCCGCCGCACCGGTCTCCGGATCAGCTCGCAGCTCCTGCGGCTGGCCCTGGCGGTGCGAGGGGGCGTGCGGTGAAGCACTGGTTCCTCGCGCTGCCGATCCACCGCAAGCTGACGGCGGTGGCGCTCTGCGTCAGTGTCGCGGCGCTGATGTCGGCGGCGATCGGCCTCACGCTGTTCGACCTGGTGCGCTACCGCACGGTGGCCGTCAACGATGCCTACGCCCTGGCGAGGGTGGTGGCCGAGAACTCCGCGGCGGCGGTCGTGTTCGAGGATGCCGAGGCCGCGAGGGCGACCCTGGCCAGCGTAGGGGTGCGGCCGAACATCATCCGCGCCTGCGTGTACCGGGCCGATGGATCCATCCTGGCCGGCTTCACGCGCGGCACCGGCGAGTCGTGCGACCCGTCGCTCGAGCGATCCGGCTGGCTGACCGTCGTGCGTCGTGCGCCCGTCACCCGCAACGGGCGCGTGCTGGGTGCCGCGCTCGTCGAGCGCGAGCTGACCAGCCTCGGTGCTCGGCTCACGGCGGCGCTGACGACCGGCGTCGTGATGCTGCTGATCGGCGGGCTGACCGCGATCGGGCTGGCGGGCACCCTGCAGCGCATGGTGTCACGCCCGATCGTGGCGCTCGCGGAGGCGGCGCGCGAGGTGGGCCATGGCCGGCGCTACACGCTGCCCGAGATCAAGGCGCCGCCCGACGAGACCGGGGAGCTGGTGCGGGCCTTCGACGAGATGATCCGGCGGGTCAGCGAGTCGAACGCGGCACTGGTTGCGTCGAACGAGGCGCTGCGCGGCGAGGTGGAGCAGCGGCGTCAGATGGAAGTGGAGCGGGAGGCGCTGCTGGCACGGGAGCGGGAGGCCGGGCGACTGAAGGACGAGTTCCTGGCGGCGGTGTCGCACGAACTGCGCACGCCGCTCAACGCCATCCTCGGCTGGACGCAGATCCTGCAGTCGACCGAGCCGGACCCGCAGACCACGCGGCGCGCCATCGCCAGCCTGGCGCGCAACGCGCAGGCGCAGGCGCGCGTGATCGAGGACCTGCTCGACATCTCGCGCATCGTGACGGGCAAGCTGCAGCTCTCGACCGCCAGGCTCGACCTGCGCGACGTGATCGAGGCGGCCGTCGACGTCGTGGAGGCGACGGCACACTCGCGGAACATCACCCTGTCGTACGAGCTGCCGCCCGAGCCCTGCCTGGTGCAGGGTGACCACGACCGCCTGCGGCAGGTGCTGTGGAACCTGCTGTCGAACGCGCTGAAGTTCACGCCGTCGGGCGGCCGGGTGGACGTGCGGCTGGTGCGCGACGACACCTCGTACGCCATCGAGGTGCGCGATACAGGCCTCGGCATTCCACCCTCGTTCCTGGCGCACGTGTTCGAGCGTTTCAGGCAGGCCGACGGGTCGACCACGCGTGCCCAGGGCGGGCTCGGCCTGGGCCTCGCCATCGTGAAGGAGCTGACCGAACTGCACGGCGGCACGGTGAAGGCAGAGAGCCCCGGTCCCGGCGGAGGAGCCACCTTCACCGTCCGCCTGCCGAGGCCCCTGCGCCCCGATCGCGCCGGCCATGACCCCGCGGCCGTCGGCGGACGGGTGCCGACGCTCACCGGTGTCTCCGTGATGGTTGTCGACGATCACCCGGATGCACTGGACCTGCTCTCGCACGCGCTCACGGCGGCCGGTGCGCGGGTGCGTGTGATGGGATCGGGCACCGAGGCGGTGGCCGCCTGGCAGGAGCAGCCCGCGGACGTGCTGCTCTGCGACCTGGCCATGCCAGGCATGGATGGGTTCGAGGTGCTGCGGCGCGTGCGGGCCATCGACCTGGCGGCCGGACGGCCGACCCACGCGCTGGCCGTGACGGCGCAGGCGTCGGAAGACTCGCGCATCGAGTGCCTGAAGGCGGGATTCGTCGCCCGGCTCTCGAAGCCCTATGACATTGCGGACGTGGTCCGGGCGGTGGCCGGGGCGGCTGCCCGGAACGGGGGGTGGATACGGTGACGAGTGGCAGGTGTATCGCGCTCGTGGGTGTGCTGGCCTGTGCCTGCCTGGCGTGGCCCCGGTCGGTGCACGCGGGGCAGCAGGGGACGGCCGACCTCAAGCGCATGAGCCTCGAGCAACTCCTCGAGATCGAAGTGTCGACGGTGACGCGCCGGCCCGAACAGACCGGCGACGTCCCGGCCGCGCTGTTCGTCATCACCGGCGACGACATCAGGCGATCGGGTGCCACGTCGCTGCCGGAGGCGCTGAGGCTTGCGCCGGGATTGCAGGCGGCGCAACTGGATGGCGGCAAGTGGGCCACCGGCATCCGCGGCTTCGCCGACCGGCTCTCGCGCGCGATGCTCGTGCTGATCGACGGGCGGGCGGTCTACTCGCCGCTGTTCGCCGGCACCTACTGGGAGGTGCAGGACCTCATGCTCGAGGACATCGATCCGATCGAGGTGATTCGGGGCCCGGGCGGCACGCTGTGGGGGGCCAACGCCGTCAACGGGATCATCAACATCGTCCGGAAACCGGCATCGACGACGCAGGGGGTGCTGGCGAGCGCGGAGCGCGGCACCTTCGGACACGTGGCCGGCGGCGCGCGTGTCGGTGGGCAGTCGGCCGATGGGACGCTGGCGTATCGGTTCTACGGGCGGGCGATCCGACGGGCACAGGAATACCAGGACACCGGCACGCCGTACGCGGGGACCCGCACGGTGCAGGCGGGCGGACGTGCGGACTGGCGACGGCAGGACGGTCGCCTGCTGACCGTGCAGGGTGATGCGTACCGCGTGATGCTCGGGCAGGTGGCCGTGCGCACCTCGTACGTGAGCCCCTTCCGCGAGACCGACGTCGTCGATTCGCCGCTCTCTGGCGGCAACGTGCTGGCGCGGATGTCCCGCGCGGCGGGCGCTGGCCGTGGCTTCCAGCTGCAGGCGTTCTACGACCGGACCGTCCGGCGCGAGACGCCGATCGGGGAGGTCAGGGATACCGTGGACCTCGACTACCAGCAGACCGAACGGCCCTGGGGACGGCACCGCCTGGCGTTCGGTGGCGGCTACCGCGTGACCAGCGGCCTCATTGCCGCGGTCGCCCCGAGTGCGATCCTCCCGCCGCGACGGACCGACAACCTGTTCACGGCATTCCTGCAGGACGAGATCAGGCTGGCGGGTGATCGCCTTCGTGCCAGCCTCGGCACGAAGGTCGAGCACAACGCCTATAGCGGCTTCGTGGCACAGCCGAGTGCGCGGCTGCTCTGGTCACCGGCGGCCGACCACACCGTCTTCGTGTCGGTGACCAGGGCCGCGCGTACTCCGTCGCGTGTGGAGACCGACTACACGACCACCAGCCTGAGCAATCCGGCGATGCCCAGCTTCGTTCGGCTGGTCCCGAACCCGGGGTTCCGGCCGGAAACCCTGGTCGCCTACGAGGCTGGCTATCGCGTGCGCCCAGGGGCCCGGGCCTACCTCACCGTGTCGACCTTCTACAACCGCCTCGACGATGTCCTCAGTACCGAGTTCGTACGCAGCTACAGTGAGACCGTGGCGCCCGGGCCGCCGCACACCGTGCTGGAGGTCATGTTCCGGAACGGGCTGTTCGGCCATGCGTACGGCGCGGAACTGACCGCCGACGTGCGACCGATCGAGATCGTGCGCGGCACCGTGAACTACGCCTGGTCGCGGACCGTGGTGACGCGCGACCCCGGGGCGATCGACGTGTCGCAGGAGCGTCGCTACGAAGGGATCACGCCGCGGCACCAGTTCCAGGCGCAGGCTGCCGTCGACCTGCCGTTCCGGCTGGCGCTCGACGTGAGCCTGAGGCATGTGTCTGCCCTGGCCGCGGGGCCGGTGGCGGCGTACACCACGGCGAGCGTTCGACTGGGCTGGCAGGCATCCGAACGGGTGGAGATCGCGCTCGTGGGGCAGGACGTGAACCGGGCCAGGCACCAGGAGTGGCCGGGCGGCCTGCTCGTGCAGCGCAGCGTGGTCCTCAAGGCCACGTTCCGCCAGCCCTGACCGGAGGGGTGGCGGCAGATTTTCAGGGTCCGACTGAGCCACTTCATCCGCAACCGGCGGCAGCCGTGTATACTCTCGCGGCACCGAGTTGATTCGGAGCGAGATTGCGAGGAGATCGTTACATGAAGATGCGCGTCATTCTGGCACTGGCGATGTCGGTTGGCATTGCCGCGTGCGCACAGCAGCAGGCGAGCCAGCAGGCAGCCCCCGCCGGCGAGCAGAAGGAAGCTGCGGCTCCGGCTGCTCCCGCAGGCGGCGGCCTGGCAGGAACTGCTGAGCAGCAGGCGAAGCAGGCCGAGCTGGAGAAGAACACCCCGCAGCTGAAGGTCACCGAAGAGGTCCTGAAGCTGACGGTGCCGGGCCAGACCATCGGTGAGACGGTCGGCGTGGCGAAGAACTCGCAGGGTCACCTGTTCGTGTTCAGCCGCACCGGCAAGACGGCCACCGTCAAGGGCAGCGCCGCGTCGATGCTGTTCGAGTTCGACCAGAACCTGAGGTTCATCAAGGAGTGGGGTCCGAACAACTACGCGTCGGGCTTCGCGCACACGGTCCGTATCGACAAGAACGACAACGTGTGGATGACCGACGAAGGCGCGAACATGATCGTCAAGTTCCGCCCGGACGCGAGCGTGGAGATGGTGCTCGGCCGCAAGGAAGAGCCGCTCGACTGGCTGGAGCGCTTCGTCGAGGAGGGCCGCCACCTCGAGGACACGCCGCCCGCCCGTCCGTGGGTGTTCAACCGTCCGACCGACGTGACCTGGGACACCAACGGCAACATCTTCGTGTCCGACGGCTACAACAACTCCCGCGTGGCCAAGTTCGACGCGAAGGGTAACTGGGTGAAGGCGATCGGCGAGCGCGGCAACCAGCCCGATCAGTTCAACACCCCGCACGGCATCGCCGCCGACGCGCAGGGCAACATCTACGTGGCCGACCGCGGCAACCGTCGCGTCCAGGTCTACGACCCGGACCTGAAGCGGCTCCGCATCATCGAGGGCATGGGCGCGCCCTGGTCCGCCTGCATCTCGCCGGGCGCGACGCAGTACCTGTTCACCGGCGACGGCAACGGCAAGATCTACAAGTTCGACCTCGAGGGCAAGCTCCTCGGCTGGGCGCAGACCACCCGCGACCACGGCCAGAACGGCTGCCTCGTGCACGAACTGCACTGCGAGTCCGAGACGGTGCTCTACAAGGGCGACTGCTCGACCTGGACGGTCGAGAAGATCACGATCGGACAGTAGCGGGTGTTCCGAAGTCAGAACCCAGAAGTCAGGACTTCGGACCCCAATCAGCCATCTGCAATGTCCTGAGCCGGGTGGGATCGACTCCCATCCGGCGACCGGATCCCCCGCTCAGTTCCCGCCTTTCCCGTTTCCCGTCCTCACCACCGAGAACGCGACAACTGCGCCCAGCACCAGCAGCAGCTGGCGGGTCGTGGTCGGCTCGAACGGGTCGCGTGCCACCTTCAGTTCCAGGCGGCGCCGCGTCAGGGCATCGCGGTCATAGGCCTCGTCATAGCGCCGCACCATCGCATCCCGCAACTCCACCGCCGCCACGTCGTCGCTGAGGCCGAAGCCCAGTTGCGGGGGGAGCACCGGCAGCCGGTTGCCGGGGTCGACCGCCCAGTTGATCCCCTTCATGAGCAGGCTGCGGCCCTCGGCCGGTGGCCAGGCACCGATGATGACGAGCGTGGTGGCGAAGAGGAGCCTGTGGCCGATCCTGCCGACGGTCACGGGTGCACTCCAGGCGGCGCCGACATCACATTGGCGTCGCCGTCCCAGAGGAAGGTGCGCACGTGGTGCCGGCAGCAGGGGGGCACCTCGTCGCGCAGGAGCTTCAGCACGTGGGATGCCTTGCTCAGGAAGTCCTCGGTCGCCGCCACGATGAAGCGTCGAGGATGGCCGCTCCACTGCGTGAGGATGCGCGCGTCGATGACGGCCGCCTCCTCGAGCGACTCGGTCCGGAGCGGGTTGTCGCGGTTGTAGGCGTGGGCCGATGTCGGCGTCCGCAGGTGGATGACCGTGTCGTAGCGGGCAAGCTCCACCTCCCGGGTGGTCCCCACCGACGTGAACAGGTCCCCGTCGCCCCTCCAGTAGGCGGAGCCATCGATGGTGCCGCGGTCGCACAGGACGACCGCCGCGTTGTCGGCGTCGGCCGTCGACTCGAGTTCCCGCTGGACGTGGTAGATCGCGCGCTGGGCCGCCTGCTGGACGAGGTCGCGGTGATTGCGCGGGAAGCGGCCACCGAAGATGATGCCGGCCGATTCCGGCAGCGTCCTGACGTGCTCGCAGAAGAACAGGCGTATCAACTCGAGCACTGCGGTCTTGCCGGCGCCCGGGCCACCGGTGAGGACCACGCGCCGACGGGCGTGGCGCTCCACGCAGTCGCAGGGTTTCATGAGGTCTCCCGCTGCAAGTCTATCGAACGCGGGCATGCTAGAATCCGCGAAGTTTCCACGATGATCGACTCCCGGCTTTCCGGCGTCCTCGCGGGCCTGGCGCTGTGGTCGGCTGTGGCCGCGGCTGCGTGCAGCGGCGGCGCCAGCAGCGCGCCGACGACCCCCAGCACCACACCGTCCACCAGCACGCCCGCGACCGTGAGCGGATCGTGGTCGGGTACGGCCACCGATTCGTCGGGATCGGGGCTGATGTCATGGTCCATCACGCAGTCGGGGAGCGCCTTCTCCGGCACGCTGAGCCTCACCGACAACGGCACGGGCACGAAGGCGTCGGGTACGGTGTCGGGCACGCTGTCCGGGTCGAGCGTCTCCTTCGCGCTCGCGGTCCCGGCGGGCGGAGCGGACGGATCCTTCACCAGCTGTTCGGCCTCCGCCTCGGGCACCGGCAGCGTGTCGGGCGCGTCACTGAGCGGCAGCTACACGGGAACGAACTCGTGCACGGGCGCCATTTCGTCCGGCACCGTCACCCTGAGCCGGCAATGAGGGCCTTCGCGATCCTGGGCGTCCTGATCGCCGCGCTGGCCGGCGTCGCCCCGGCCTCCGCGCAGCAGCTCCCGCGTGTCGAGCCGCTGCTCGGGTTCGGCTCCGGGCCGTCGGGCGGCACCGGCAACAGCAGCGCCGATGCGTTCTTCGATGACTCGGCGCTGCAGGAGATCCGCTTCACCATCAACTCGAAGGACTGGCAGACGCTGAAGGACAACTACCTGTCCAACGAGTACTACCCGTGCGACTTCGAGTGGCGGGGGCAGAAGGTGCGGAACGTCGGCATCCGGTCGCGCGGGACCGGCAGCCGGAGCGGCGTCAAGCCCGGCCTGCGGGTGGACTTCGACCGGTACACCAGTGGCCAGCGGTTCCTCGGGCTGAAGTCGTTCGTGCTGCGCAACAACACGCAGGACATGACCCAGCTCCACGAGCGGCTCAGCATGCTGATCTTCCGCCGGATGGGTGCCGAGGCACCGCGGGAGACGCACGCGAAGATGTTCGTGAACGACGAGTACGTCGGGCTCTTCACGATCGTCGAGTCGGTGGACAAGGACTTCCTGCAGCGGAACCTGGGCGAGGACAGCGGTTACCTGTTCAAGTACGACTACCCGGTCGACGGCATCCCCTACTACTTCGAGGACAAGGGACCGGATCCGGCCGCGTACGTGCCGCTGCCCTTCAAGCCGGAGACCAACGAGACCAATCCGCGCCCGGAGTTCGTCGTGCAATGGGTGCAGGCGGCGAACCAGTCGTCGACGGCGGCGTTCCAGTCGGCCGTCGGAGAGTTCATCGATCTGCCGGCCCTCCTCCGCCATGTCGCCGTCGAGGTGTTCATCGGCGACTACGACGGCTTCATCGGCAACTACGGGGTCAACAATTTCTACGTCTACCGCTACAACAACCAGAAACGGTTCCAGATGATCCCCTGGGACAAGAGCGAAGCGTTCAAGGCGCCGGTCGACTCGTCGGTCTTCCACAACCTGACCGACGTGCCAGAGGAGCAGCGGAACCGTCTGGTCTCGCGCATGCTGTCCTATCCCGAGCTGTATGCGCTCTACCTCGACACCCTCGATGCCATCGCGACATCGGTGTCCGAGGGCGGGTGGCTGGAGCAGGAGATACAGCGGGAGTATGCGCAGGTGCGCGATGCGGCCCGCGCCGACACCCAGAAGCCGTACAGCAACGACGACTTCGAGAATGCCGTGCAGGGGTTGCTCGAGTTTGCGCGCGGTCGCAGCGCGCAGGTGCGCGCCCAGGTCGCGGCGGCACGCCGCTGACCGGCGCTTCCGCGCGCACGGGGCGCCGGGCACCTGACGCCTCTGCTACGCTGTCTTTCCTGATGCCTGGCGTACTGCCCGCCCCGGCGAGCACGATCATCCGCCTCGACGAGGCCGGCCGGGTGGCCACGTGGCCCGACTCGGCCAGCGCGATGTTCGCGCGGCTCCGCGGCCAGGTGGTGGGCCACCCGCTCTGCGACCTGCTCGACGAACGCCAGCACAGTGCCTGCGCGAACGTCATCCAGTACCTGGCCGGCGAGCCGCACGGTGTCGTGCACACCCTGGCGGTCACGGCCACGCGGCCCGGTGGCGCCACGTTCGCCGCCGAGTGCTCGATCTGGCGGGTGCCACCGCCGTCTCCCCGCGAGTCCGCGATGTTCGACGTCCTGGTCCGCGACCTCACGGAGCGGGACCGTACCGAGCACGAACTCCGCCGGGAGATCCGGGAACTCGGGCGGGTGTCCACGGCGCAGGCCCAGGCCCTCCAGGAGGCCCGCTCGCTCATCACCGACCTCACCGAGACCATTGACGAGGTGTTCTGGATTGCGGACGCGAGCATCACGCGCATGCTCTACATCAGCCCTGCCTACGAGCGGGTGTGGGGCCGCTCCTGCGCGTCGCTCTACGAGAACCCGAAGTCGTTCATCGACGCGATCCACCCCGCCGACCGCGCGCGCGTGGTGGACGACCTCGTCGTCCAGCGCGACGGGCTGCCCTTCGATCACGAGTACCGCATCGAGAGGCCGGACGGTTCGGTGGCCTGGGTCTGGGACCGCGGGTACCCGGTCCGCAACGCCTACGGCCAGGTGACCCGCTACATCGGCGTGGCGCAGGACATCACGCTGCGCAAGGTGTCGGAGGCGGCCGCCCGCCGGCAGGACACGCTCGATGCCATCGGCCACATGACCGGTGGGCTGGCGCACGACTTCAACAACGTGCTCGGGGTGATCGTCGGGCACCTGGACCTCGCGGCGCTGGCGGTGGGGCCCGAGTCGCCCGCGAGCGACAGCCTTGCCCAGGCGCTGGATGCGGCAATGCGTGGCGAGCGGCTCGCCAGACGGCTGCTGGCACTGGCGCGGCAGCAACCGGCGGAGCGCCGTGAGCTGTGCCTGGCCGCATCGATCGAGGAGCTCCGTCCCCTGCTCGCCTACGTGGTCGGTCCCGCCAGCCAGGTCGACGTGGAAGTGGCGGCGAGGCCAGCGGTGAACGTCGACCCCGGAGAACTGGACGCGGCCCTCATCAACCTGGCGGTAGACGCGCGGGCCGCCATGCGCGACGGGGGGCGGCTCACCATCACGGTGGACGACGTGAGGCTGGGGCCGAGGAAGGCCGCCGAGTTCTCGCTGCCCGCCGGCCGCTATGCCTCACTGCTGGTCAGCGACACCGGCGTGGGCATGACGCCCGAGGTGCTCGAGCGCGTGGGCGAGCCGTTCTTCACCACGCGGCCCGGTCAGGAGGGCACCGGGCTGGGCGTCTCCATGGTCCACGCGTTCGTGCGCCAGTCGGGCGGGGCCATGCGCGTGGACAGCACCCCGGGCGTCGGCACGCGCTTCCGGCTGCTCCTGCCAGCCGCCTGACCGCGGGCTCTCGCGCGCCTGGCACGGCGCGTCAAGGCATAGACAAATAGGTGCGTGCGCCATCTGCTATAGTCGTCAGCTATGGAGTGGCTCAACTATCACCACCTGCTGTACTTCTGGACCGTGGTGCGCGAGGGGGGCGTGTCGCGTGCGGCGGAGAAGCTCCGCCTGGCGCAGCCGACCGTGAGCGCGCAGGTGAAGCTGCTCGAGGATTCGCTCGGGCACCCGCTGTTCGACCGGCAGGGGCGCCGCCTGGTGCTCACCGACACCGGCCGCATGGTCTACCGGTACGCCGACGAGATCTTCGGGATCGGCCGGGAGCTGCTCGAGACGCTGAAGGGGCGCACGCCGGGCCGGCCGCTGCAGCTCACGGTGGGTGTGGCCAACGCCGTGCCGAAGCTCATTGTCCACCGGCTGCTCCAACCCGCGCTGTCCTCCGACCAGACCATCCACCTCGAATGCCGCGAAGACAGCACGGAGGCGCTGATGGCCGACCTGGCCACCCACGAGGTGGACGTCGTCATCTCCGACGTGCCGCCACCGGCGCACATCCGCGTCAAGGTCTTCGGGCACCTGCTGGGGGAGTCCGACACCACGTTCTTTGCCGCCGGGCCGCTGGCCGCCCGGCTGCGCCGCCGCTTCCCGCATTCGCTGAACGACGCGCCGCTGCTGCTCCCCACCCGCACCACGGCCCTCCGGAGGGCGCTCGACCAGTGGTTCGAGGCCGAGGACCTCCACCCGCGCATCGTCGGCGAGTTCGACGACTCGGCATTGATGAAGGCGTTCGGCCAGGCCGGCACCGCGGCATTTCCGTCGCCCGCGGTCATCGAGCCCGAGATCGTACGGCAGTACAAGGTGCAGGCCGTAGGCCGCGTGAAGTCGGTCCGCGAGCGGTACTACGCGATCTCCGCGGAGCGTCGGCTCAAGCACCCCGGCGTGCTGGCCATCACCAACGCCGCCAGGACCGACCTCTTCGGCTGAGGCCATCGCAAGAGTTTTAGTCGATGGATAGCATCCTAACTATCTAGTCGACCGATACGGCTCCAGCCCATACATTGGTGCGGTCGCAAGGGAGTGCGATCGCATGGACCTCTTCTTTCCGTTCGCCGAGTACTGGTGGTTCTACGCGGGCTTCACCGCGTTCGTCCTGTTGCTGCTGGCCGTGGACCTCGGGGTGTTCCACCGCGAGGCGCACGTCGTGTCCTTCCGTGAGTCGCTCGGCTGGTCCGTGGTGTGGGTGGCGCTGGCGCTGGCCTTCAACTACGGCTTCCACCTGTATGCCGAGTACCGGTTCGGTGCCGAGGCGGGCCGCCAGCTCGGGCTCGAGTTCCTCGCCGGCTACATCGTCGAGAAGTCGCTCGCCGTCGACAACATCTTCGTCTTCGTGATGATCTTCGCCTACTTCGGCATCCCGCCGCTCTACCAGCACCGCGTGCTGTTCTACGGGATCATCGGCGCCCTGGTGTTCCGCGCGGCGTTCATCGCGGCCGGGGCGGCGCTGATGCAGTACCACGTCATCGTGCTGATCTTCGGCGCCTTCCTCATCCTGACCGGCGTGAAGATGCTCTGGGCGCCCGACCGGAAGGTGGAGCCCGAGAAGAACCCGGTGGTGCGGCTGCTGCGGCGCCTGGTGCCGATCACGAACACGCTGCACGGGCAGCGCTTCTTCGTGCAGATCGACGGCCGGCGCCATGCGACGCCGCTGTTCGTGGCGCTCCTCATGCTCGAGATGAGCGACATCATCTTCGCGGTCGACTCCGTGCCGGCTATCTTCGCCGTCTCGCGCGAGCCGCTGATCGTATTCACCTCGAACGTCTTCGCCATCCTCGGCCTGCGGGCGATGTACTTCATGCTGGCCGGGGCGGTGGAACGCTTCCACCTGCTCAAGTACGGGCTGGCGCTGATCCTCGTGTTCGTCGGCCTGAAGATGGTGTGGCTGAACGACCTGTTCGACGGCAAGTTCCCGATCACCTGGTCGCTCGGCGTGATCGGCCTGCTGCTCGCGGCCAGCATCTCCGCCTCGCTCTGGTGGTCGAAGGGCCCCGCGCTCCCGGAGGCCGAGCTCCGGGCCTGACCCTCACCGGGCGACGGCGAGGGTCTCCCGGATCTGCCGGATCGGTTCGAGCGCGTAGCTGAGGAGCGATCGGCGGCCCACGATGACCGCCGCCCGTCCGGCCATGCCGGGTGCGAGCGGCGTGCGCGTACCGTCGGGACCGAGCCCGCCGGCACTCGCGTCGCCGGCGTCGAGGTCGGCGAAGGCGCGGAATGCCCCATCCTGCTCCGGGGAGGACGCCGGGCTCACCCACCGGACCGTGGCGTACCGCAGGCCATAGCGCTGGTAGGGGAAGGCGTCGTACATCAGCTTCACCGGCTGGCCCGGGCGCACCTGGGCCAGCCCGCGCTGGGGCAGCCGCAGTTCGGCGTGCAGCGGCGTGCCGGCGCAGATGACCTCCGCCAGCAGGTCGCTGTCGTGGACCACGGCGCCGCGGTTGCGCACGTGCAGCGTGAGCACCGTCCCGTCGCACGGCGCGGCGACCACGAAGATGTTGGCGCCGGGGCCGTCGCCCGTCACCGCGTCGCGGTCCAGCATGTCCCGCCGGACGCGGGCGCGATCCAGGTCTTCACGGACCGCCCGTTCCACCTCGATGAACGCGGCACGCCGGGCCGCCATATCGGCGGCCAGCGTCTCGAGGTTGCCGCTGGTGTCCGCGATCTCGCCCGAGAGCGCCTCGAGTTCGGAGGTGACCTGGTTCACGTCCAGCTGCGGCCGGCTCAGGTCGAGCGGGCTGATCAGCCCCTGCTCGAAGCTGCGCTGCTGCCGGTCGAGGACCTCCCGCGCCAGCCCGAGCCGCTCGGTGCGCAGGCTCCGCTGCCGTTCGAGGTCGCGCAGCCGCTGCTGCAGCCGTGCCCGCTCCTTCTCGTCGGCCGTGCGCTGCGTCTCGTACTTCATCCGCTCGTTCGCCAGCCGGGGCTCGCCGCTGCGGATCGTGGTGGCGAGGGCGTCCCGTTCCGCCGCCCGGTCGCCGACCAGGTCCGACGCGATGGAGAACAGCCGGTCACCGGCCTTCACGGCCTGCGCCTCCACGACGCCCACCTCGGTCACGGTGCCGTCGTGGAGCGTGCGCACCGGGTCGGCCGCCCGCACCGGGGTGAGGGCGAACGGCGCGTTCACCGTCTCCGGAACGTGCACGAAGACCAGCGCCAGCAGGCCCACCGCGAACAGCGTGAGCAGGATCAGCGACAGCGCGCGCGCGACGAGCGGCGGCGGCTCGGGGTCCAGGAACGGCGGCTCGTTCGGGTCGACGTAGGCGGCCGGCATCACGCCACCCCCAGCTGCTGGCTCGACAGGTAGTAGTAGAGCCCCTGCCGCTGCATCAGTTCATCGTGCGAGCCGTGCTCCACGAGGCGTCCCCGCTCGAGCACGAGGATCATGTCGGCGTTCCGCACCGTGCTGAGCCGGTGCGCGATGATGAACGACGTCCGTCCCTGGAGGAGCGTGTCAATGTTCTGCTTCACCATGCGCTCGGACTCGGTGTCCAGGGCGCTCGTGGCCTCGTCGAAGATCAGGACGGGCGGCTTGCCGTAGATCGCGCGGGCGATGGCGATGCGCTGGCGCTGGCCGCCCGACAGGGCCAGCCCCGTCTCGCCGATCCTGGTGTCGTAGCCGAACGGGAGCCGCTCGATGAAATCCTGCGCGCTGGCCACCTGCGCCGCCCACATCACGCGGTCCATGTCGGGCTCGTCCTCGCCGAACGCGATGTTGCGGGCGATGGTGTCGGCGAACAGGTAGTTCTCCTGCAGCACGAACCCGATCCGCCGCCGTAGCTCGCGGTAGTTCAGGGTCTTGAGATCCTGCCCGTCGTAGAGCACCGTGCCGTCGGTGGGTTCGAGCAGGCCCGCCATGCACTTGGCGAGCGTGGTCTTGCCCGAGCCGCTGCGTCCGACGATGGCCACCACCTTGCCGGACGGGACGTCCACGGTGATGTCCTCGAGCACCGGCGGTGCCTCGGGTCCGCCGTACCGGAACCCGAGCCCGCGGAAGGAAATGTGACCGTCCAGGGCGCGCACGGGACGCAGGCTGTCGCGACTGGTCCCCTGCTCCGGATCGTGCTCGAACACGTCGTTGAGCCGATTGAGCTGGACGATCGCCCGCTGCAGGCCGTCCCACAGCCCCAGCAGGCTGCGGAGCGGCGCGGTCGAGAGCGCGACCAGCGAGTTGAACGCCACGAGTCCGCCGATCGTCAGGCGTCCGGCCATCACCTCGAGCGCCCCCGCCCACAGGAACAGGCCAACGCCCATGAAGCTGATCGCCTCGATCGCCGCCTCGTAGGACATCACCTGGAAGTCGGCCTTGAAGAGCCTGCGGGCCACGCCCTGGAACTGGTCCAGCATGAGTGCCCGGAACTCGGGTTCGCCGCCGAGCGCCTTCACCGTCTCGATCCCCTTGATGGCATCGACCTGGTAGGACTGATACTTGCCGTACGCGTCCTCGAGCTTCTGGAAGGTCGGGCGCAGGAACCGCACCGACCAGGCCATCAGCAGCCCGTACGCCGGGGCGGTGGCCACGAACACCAGCCCCAGCCAGGGACTGTAGACGAACATCACGGTGACCGTGGCCACGAGCTGCACCGCGGCGGTCGCTCCGGCGATCCCGTTCTGCACCAGGTAGTCGCGCACCTGGCGCACCCCTTCGAGCCGCCGCTGGATGTCGCCCGTGCGGCGTGACGCGAAGTACGACAGCGGCAGCGCCAGCAGCCGCCGCATCAGGTAGTCCAGCGACGCGCTGTCGATGCGCACCGCCGCGAACGACAGCAGGTAGCGCTGCACGCCGAGGGCCACCACCATGAAGACGACGGTGATGCCCATGCCGGCCATCAGGACCTTCAGCAGCGACTCGTCCTGCTCCACCAGCACGCGGTCCACGATCACCTGCGTGAAGACCGGCAGCACCATCTGCAGCAGGCTGACGATCACGGCCAGTCCCAGCGCCTGGAACAGGATGCCGCGGAACGTCCGGACGAACGGCACCATCCACGCCACGATGGACGGCGCGAGCGGCGCCTGCTCGAAGGCCGGCGTGTAGTCGAACAGTGCCGCGTAGCCGGTCCACCGCTGCTCGAACTCCGCGCGCGGCACCGTCCGGAGCCCGAGCGCAGGGTCGGCGAGCTTCACGCGCGTGGGGCTGACGTCGTAGACCACCAGCCAGTGGTCCGCGTCCCAGTGCGCGATCGCCGGCATCGGCATCTTGTCCAGGTTGCGCGCCGAGGTCTTGATCGACCGCGACGACAGCCCGAGTTCCTCGGCCGCCCGGCAAATGGACCGCAGGCTGGTGCCGTCCTGGCCCGTGTTGACCAGTTGGCGGATCCGCGCGAGGCTCACTGCGCGGCCGAAGTGGCGGCAGATCATGGCCAGGCTGGCCGCACCGCAGTCCATCTCGTCGACCTGCCGCACGACCGGCATGCGGCGAATGCGTCGGCTGCGCTTGATGAAGTGCCCCTCGCTGGCGAAGGGCGTGTCCTCGCCGGCGTCGTCTCCCCGCACGTCCGCCTGGTCCTCGCCCACCTGCTGCGCGGTGGCCCCGGCCGGCAGCAGTTCCTCGTCCATGCCCTCGGGCACGGTGGCGTGATCGCGGTAGTCGTACTGCGCGATCCGCTCGGTCATCTGCGCGCGGAACTCCGGGATCGACTCGACCAGGCGCGTAAAGGTTTCCTCGCCGAGCGTCAGGAACGCACACGGCGACAGCGCTTCCGCACCGTGATCCCTCGAGGTGTGCCGGAACACCGAGACTTCCCCGAAGTACTCCCCACGCTCGCGCTGCGCCAGGTGCCGCCGCTGCCCCTTCTCGCTGGCGTAGAGGGCCACGCGCCCCGACTCCACGAGGTAGAGCGGGCCGGGCGGATCCCCGGGCCTGAAGATCGTCGCGCCCGCCTCGACGGTGACCGGGGTCAGGTCTGCCAGGATCATCCCGACCACGGCGTCGGCGGGCAGCTTCGAGAATGCCGGGAAGTTGCGGAAGAACCCCTGCAGCCGCCGGTGCTTCACCTGCAGCTCGAGGTAGGTGCGGATCTCCGGGTTGAGGTCCAGCAGCGCCTGGAACACCGACCGGTCCAGCCGCAGCGCCAGCACCTCGCTGCTCGCGCGCACGGTCGCCGGGTGCGGCCTGCCGTCGAGCAGCTCGATCTCGCCGAAGCTGTCGCCGGTCGTCAGCATGTTCAGCGGGATCTCGACGCCCCGCTCGCCCTGCTTCAGCACCCGTGCGCGGCCCGACACGATCACGTACATCGCATCGGTCGGTGCGCCCTCCTCGACGATCACCTTGCCGAACGGATAGGACGTGGCAACGAAGCTCCGCACGACCAGGGCACGGGAGCCCTCGGAGAGGAACTGGAGGATGGGGAGTTCGTCGAGGACGTTGCGATCGCTCACGGATTACACCCAGTTCTGCCAGTGGACGTGCAGCACGCGTGCGCGGTGCAGCACGGCATCGACGACCGCACGCTCGGCCAGCTGCCGCACCTCGGGATCATCGGCGGAGGGGAGGCGCTTGCCGCGCACCACAATCGCATGGAACGCATCGTCGGCGGCGATCGGGCCGAGCAGCTCTCCCGGCGGGGCGCTCAGGAGCAGCGGCCGGAGGTCCGGCGGGCTGTCCTCGAGGCGCAGTTCCTCGGTATGGACGCGGCGCCTGATGCGCTGCGCCAGCTGGCCGAGGGTGAGCCCGTCCTCGCGGCAGCAGAGGAGGGTTTCGCGCACCATGGACTCCTCGGGGAACGAGAGCCGCTCCATGTCGACCACCATCCAGTCGAGCCGGCTCGACTCGATCTGTGCCTGCAGCGCGTCGTGGGTGATGGCCGCGTCGCGCGTGGCCGCGAACACCGCCTCGAGCCGTGCCACTCCGGCCAGCCGCTCACCCAGGTCGTCGTCGGGGATGTCCTCCAGCAGGAAGCCGTGCGACGTGCGGAGCGCCTGCAGCGCCGCGGGCCCTGGTTGCGATACCAGCACGCCCCCCGCATCCTCGCGACCAGCCGCCACCGCCGCCAGGCCCGCCAGCGCCACGCCCATCTCGCGGAATCGGCCCGAGCAGATGCCCTCGGCCACCAGGTGCTCCCTGACCAGGTCGTCGTCGGGCGCATGCGCGTCCATGATGGCGTCGAGGTCGTTGCCCCAGCGTGCCAGGAGATCCTGCCGCGCGAAGTATGCGGACCAGGTCTCGATGGAGAGCCCCATGCGTTCCAGCCAGCGCTCGGTCTCCTCGGCCGTGATGAGTTCGTTGGCGTAGCGGAACGCGGCTGTCGCGGCGTCGACGACATCCTGGTCGGCCGGGTCATCCGACTCGTAGGAATGGGCCTCGCACGCGAGCCCATGCCGCAGGCGTGCCTCGAACGGCGCCCACGCACCACGCCACATGGCGGCGAGCATGACGTCGCGCCAGAGATAGTCCCGTTTGGCAACGGTGAACGCGCAGCGGTTCCACACGGACGGCAAGCAACCCCTGTCTGTCAGGTGATGGCGAGAGCCCTGGTGCCGGCGTCGCCGCAGTGCATGGTAGCCCTTCGGTCGAACGTGGCGGAAGGGGGGCGCAGCGATCGCTACGATGTCGCCCTGGTCGGTGACGCGGGCTGCAGCGCAATGGCGAGCAGTGTGACCCGCTCACCGTCGGCCAGCGGTTCACGTGCGTGCACCACGCCCTGTGTATGTGCCGCGATGGCGTCGCCGGGCATCAGTTCGAAGCGCTGCGCGCTGCCGTCCGGATGGTAGGCGACGAAGGCCGACGGCGTGCACCCCTCGGGCACCTGGTGTTCCAGGCAGACGAAGACGTTCACGTGCACCAGGGGGCTGTCGGTGTGCGGCCAGAAGTAGTCGCCGGTTTTCGAGTAGAAGACGTAGCGGGCGATGAACTGCGGCGCCAGGCGCTCACCCAGCGCCCGGCCGACCGCCCTCGCGAGCCGTGGGTCGACGGCCAGCCGGCGGCCCGAGAGGCCGGGGAGCGCCCCGCTCGCGTCGCGGTCGTCGCGGCTCTCGCGCCGCGCCTCGCGCACCAGCCGGAGCAGCCGGCGTCGATCGATCCAGGGCAGTGCCACGCGGGCGACGCTCGAGGCGTGCACGGAGGCAAAGACGCGCGTCACAGTCGTCCAGGCCACGCGCAGGATCGGGTCGGTGGGCGGCCTGCAGTCGAGCGCGATGATGCTTGGCGCGTATGAGAGGAGCGATCGCAGCGGGTCGAACTGGCCGGTCTCGTCGCGAGCCGACAGGTCGCGCGCGCGCAGCTCACGCGTGAGCCGGCGCTCGAGCCGCCGCCCGGCAGCCTTCCACTCACGCAGGTCGAGTGCCGGGCCTCCTCGCAGGATGCGGCGTACGCCCCGCGCAAGCCGTGGCCGGGGATCCAGCGAGCCCTTCAGTGCGTGCAGGTTGATGTCGTCGTCCGGCAGGGCGAGGCCGAGCACCGCCGACAGGCACAGGAGATCGAAGAGCGCCTGCTCTCCGCCTGAGAGGCGTGGGCGAACGTCCGAGACGACCGCTCGATAGCGCGCAGGAACGCGGATGCTCACGTTGGGGAAGTGAAAGACCGGCCCTGACGTGCAGGGCCGGGCCGGTCAGTGGGCTGCGGTCCCGGGGGGAAGACCGCAGGGATTGCTACTGCTGCGGACCGAGGCTCGCCGCGCCGCCCTTCACCTTGGCGGCCGCCGACTTCTTCACCTTCAGGTCCTTCACCTTGCTGCCAGACGTCGAGGCCTTCTTCTGAGCTGCCATCGTGGTGATCCCTCCAGAGGTAACGGTCCGCATCCTAGCACGGCCCGGTCGCGCGTTCGCGTGTCGCAAGTGGCGCCGTCGTGACGACGCGGGCGCGGCGAGCAATCTCGCGCAGCATGCCGCCGAAGATGAAGCCGTGCACCGGTACCAGCGAGTACCAGTAGAGCAGACCCCAGAGGCCCATCGGGTCGAAGACCGCGGTCTGGTGAATCGTCGTGCCCCCGCCAGGGGCGGGTACCGCCTCGAACTCGAGCCAGGCTCGGCCAGGCACCTTCATCTCCGCGGCGAGCCGCAGGCGGCGGCCGGGTTCGATGGCTTCCACGCGCCAGAAGTCCAGCGTGTCTCCCACATACAGAGTCTCCGGATGGCGCCGACCCCGACGCATCCCGACCCCGCCAAGCAGCAGGTCCGCCAAGCCGCGGAGCCTCCACATCCAGGTGCCGTAATACCACCCCGACGTGCCGCCGATCCGAGCGATCGGGCGGAACGCCTGTTCAGGCGGCATGTCCACGTGCATCGTACGTGCATCCACGAGGCGGGACCCGAACCGTGCGCTCACCAGTGGACGCGGCCCGCCGCCCGACTGCACGGCGTCCGACCAGCGGGTGAGCGCGAAGTCGCGGTCTTCGTTGCGAATGGCACGTGCAATCGATTCAGCCAGCCTCGCCGGCCGGATGGGGAAGACGTCGAGCGCCGACGGATCTTGCACCACCGACCGGTTGCGCAGCCCTTCGATCAGTTCGCGCCCGATGCGCGCATAGATCGGCGTGACGAGAGCGAGCCACAGGCTCGACAGGCGCGGTGTGAGCAGCGGCACCGAGATCATCGCGCGCCGAAGTCCGCGCTGCCTGGCGTATTCCCGCATCAGATCGCCATAACTCGCCCGGTCCGCCCCGCCCATTTCGAAGATGCGGTCCCCATTGTCCGGAAGGTCGAGCGCCGCCAGCAGGTACGCCAGTAAATCGTCGATCCCGATGGGTTGCGCGGCGGTGCCCACCCAGCGCGGGCAGATCATCACCGGCAGCCGCTCCACCAGCGCGCGGATCATCTCGAACGACAGGCTGCCCGAGCCGATCACGATGGACGCGCGGAACTCGACGACCGGCACGCCGCTCTCCCGCAGCGCTGCTCCCGTTTCCAGCCGGCTCTTCAGGTGCTTGCTCAGGTGTCCATCGTCATGCGCCAGTCCCCCGAGGTAGACGATGCGCCTGACACCGGCGCGGCGAGCCGCTTGTCCGAACGCCCTGGCGGCGGCGAGGTCCGCATCGCGGTAGTCGCCGTGCGCCCCCATCGAGTGCACGAGGTAATACGCGGTGTGGACCGACGACAGCGCACGGTCCAGCGTGGCCGGATCGAGGAGATCGCCGCCAACGATGTCGGTGGCCGCCGCCGCGCGGGCGCGAAGCACGTCGGGCCGACGGGCCAGGCAGCGGAGCGGTCGGCCCGTGGCCTCCAGGGCAGGAAGCAGGCGTCCGCCGATGTAGCCGGTAGCGCCGGTGAGCAGGATGGTGGTGCGGGTGTCCATGGGGCTTGGGGTAAGGACGCCGGCGGGCGGGTACAGGCCCCCGTGTGGCACGCGAGGCTTACGTCAACCGCACGGACTTTCGTGGAATGTCCCAGGCTGGGGGCATCGCCGGACCGCAGCGGGGACACCGTGCGGTTTACAGGCCGGATTTCGCGTGTGGAATATGGATGGGTCGGAGGCACGCGCGTTGCAGCCCGACCGGCCGACCGGGGAGGGTCGGCATGAAGCGACGCGAGTTCTGTGCGCACGCCTGTCAGGCGATGTCGCTGGTGGCGGTGGGAGCGGTGCTGCCCGGATGCAGCAGTGGCGGAAGCCCCACATCGCCGAGCGTGTCGAGTGGCGGAAACGGTTCCGCGCTGCCGACCGTGACCGGAGCGGTTTCCGGACGGGCGGTCACCGTGCCGCTGGCGGCCGGCTCGGCGCTGGCCGCGGTCGGTGGAACCGCGCTGGTGCAGTCGAGCATCGGGAACTTCCTCGTGGCGCGCATCTCGGAGCAGGCGTTCTCGGCCCTGACGGCGGTCTGTACCCACGAGGGCTGTACTGTCAGCAACGTGTCGGGGACCACGTTCATCTGCCCGTGCCACGGGTCGCGGTTCAGCACGAGCGGCGCGGTGCTGCAGAGTCCCGCCACGCGTGCGCTCACCGTGTTTGCGACGGCGTTCGCGAGCGAGACGTTGACCATTACGACCTGACCCGGGGGTGGTCGGGTGGGCCGGGTGTGGTCGCCGAGGCAGGACGGATAGCTGACAGTCCGACCTGCCCGCCCGGAGGACCCGCCCATCCGACCAGCCCGGGCAGCGGTAGCCCCTCCTGCCAGAGCTCTGCTGCACGACCCCCTGTCGATGCCCGTCGGGCTGCCGCTCCGCGGCCCTATAATGCCCGTTCGTCACTTGACCGTTTCCAGGACGGGAGACCCCTGATATGAAGCACGGACAGTACTGGTGGCCGCTCGCGGCCGTCGCCGTCGTCGCCCTCGGGATTGCCGGCGCGCAGCCGCAGGCGCAGGCGCAGCCGACACCCAACGCCAAGAACGACCTGCCGAACCCCTACAAGACCGTGGAGGGCTGGGCGAAGATGCCGGCCGGGCGGACCTGGGGATCGACCAGCTCCGTGGACATCGACAAGGACGGCGTGTCCGTGTGGGTGGGCGAGCGGTGCGGAACCAACTCGTGCCTCAACTCCACGCTCGACCCGGTGCTGAAGTTCGACGGGAACGGGAACCTGGTCAAGAGCTTCGGCTCGGGGCTCCTGGTCTTCCCGCACGGCATCACCGTGGACCGCGACGGCAACATCTGGATCGTCGACGGCAACGACAACGCGCCCAGGCCGGCCCGCGGTGCCGCGCCGGCGCCGGGAGCAACCCCGGCCCCGCTGCCGATGGGGCCGCCTCCGGGCGGCACCAAGGGGCACCAGGTGATCAAGTTCAGCCCGGAAGGGCAGGTGCTGCTGACAATCGGCAAGCCCGGCGGCGCGGCCGCGCCGGACTACTTCTTCCAGCCGAACGACGTGCTCGTGGCACCGAATGGCGACATCTTCATCGGTGAGGGGCACGGCGGCGGCAACTCGCGCATGTTCAAGTTCGACAAGACCGGCAAGCTCCTGAAGACCTGGGGCAAGCTCGGGTCGGCGACGGGGGAGTTCAACCAGCCCCACGCGCTGGCGATGGACTCGCAGGGGCGGCTCTTCGTGGCCGACCGGACGAACAACCGCGTGCAGGTCTTCGATCAGGACGGGAAGTTCCTGGCCGAGACCAAGGCCTTCGGCCGGCCGAGCGGCGTCTACATCGACCGGAACGACAACCTGTTCGTGGCCGACTCCGAGTCGCAGTCCACCAACGCGAGCGGGTACGGGTACAATCCCGGCGTCAAGCGCGGCATCCGCTTCGGCAGCGCGAAGACGCTGACGCCGGCCGGGTTCATTCCCGATCCCAAGGAAGGCGGCGCCACGAGCGCGGCCGAGGGTGTGGCCGTCGACAGCCGGGGCATCGTGTACGGCGCCGAAGTCGGTCCGCGGGCGCTCAAGCGCTACGAGAAGCAGTAGGAGCAGGAGGACAGGTGATGAAGAAGGGTTATCTGGCGCTGGCCGTCGCCGCGTTCGCGGCGGTGACCGCAGCCAATATCGGGATGCTCGCCAACGAGCCGGCGCCGATTCCGCCGGTGAACGACGTGCCGAACCCGTACAACATGGTGAGCGACTACTTCAAGCTGCCCGCCGGGCGGACGTGGGGCTCCACCAGCACGATCGACATCGACAAGGACGGCAAGTCGATCTGGATTGCCGAGCGCTGTGGCGCCAACAGCTGCCTTGATGCGGCCACCGGGCAGATCAAGGACGTCGCGACCGTCATGAAGTTCGACGAGAGCGGCAAGCTGGTCACGGCTTTCGGCAACGGCCTCCTGGTCTTCCCGCACGGCATGCACGTCGACCGCGACGGCAACGTGTGGGTGACCGATGGGCAGGACAACGCGCCGCGCCCGGCGCGTGGTGCGGCTCCCGCGGGCGGCGGGGCCGGTGCCGGCCGCGGCCCGGCGCCAACCCCTGGCCCTGGTGCGGGTGCCACCAAGGGGCACCAGGTGTTCAAGTTCAGCCCGGACGGCAAGCTGCTGATGACCATCGGCAAGCCGGGCGGCTCGGTCGCCCCGGGTGAGTGCTGCTTCCAGCCGAATGACGTCATCACGACGCCCGACGGCAAGTTCGTCTTCGTCGCCGAGGGGCATTCCAGCACGGCCGGCTGGACCGCGAAGGTGCTGAAGTTCGACGCCAGCGGGAAGTTCGTGAAGGAGTTCGGCAAGTGGGGCAACGGCGACGGCGACTTCGACCAGCCGCACGCGCTCGCGTTCGACTCGAAGGGCATGCTCTATGTCGGCGACCGTAACAACAACCGCATCCAGGTGTTCGACCAGGAGGGCAACTTCAAGGAGAAGTTCTACCAGTTCTCCCGCCCGAGCGGCATCTACATCGACAAGGACGACAACCTGTATGTGGCCGACTCCGAATCGGGCTCTGTCTCCCAGAACCACCAGGACTGGAAGCGAGGCATCCGCATCGGCAGCCTGAAGGACAAGGACAAGAAGGTCACCGCCTTCATCCCCGACCCGGAAACCCGCATCCGTCCCGCCTTCACCGGCACCAGCGCCGCTGAAGGTGTGGTCGTCGACGCGAAGGGCAATGTCTACGGCGCAGAGGTCGGCCCGCGCCGGGTCAGCAGGTACGTCAAGAAGTAAGGGACGCGCGATCGCTCTGGCGATCGCGAGTTTTTCCCCGGCCCGCGGAGAATTCCCGGGCCGGTTTTCTTTTTTTCAACAACTTAGCGCCGTTTTTTGCTGGCACGCCGCGTGCTTTATAGGGCGGCCAGAACGTGGAAATCAGCCAGCCGGAGAAGCGCTCCTCCTAGGCGCACCAGGCACCCGGCTTGTTGGTTTCCACGTTTTTTTGCTGTACGCCCCTCCGTTCGTTCCCCGGCCGGTCTTCCAGCCCGCTTCCTCGACCCTCACTGAGCGTCGCGTTGACGATCCGTCCCCGATCTCCGTTGCGGCACGGGCGTCGTTGGATGGCAGACGCGGTAGAGTGCGGCCCGCAGTTCGCCCGGATCGATGGGCTTCCTCACGAACGCCTGGGCCTGAAGGTCGCGCGCCTCACGGGCCGCATCCAGGCTCCCCGAGACGACGACGACCGGAAGCCACGCGAGTGAGCGATCGCGCAGCTGGGCGTGCCGGAATCGTCGACCGCTCATCACCGGGAGTGCGAGATCCAGCACGATGGCGCAGGTGCTCGCTGTACTTCGCAGGTGGGTGAGCGCGCGCCGCCCGTCCGGCACCGCTGCCACGCGGTACCCTTCCGCTTCCAGCGTGAGCCGCAGCAGATCCTGCAGGTCGGGCTCGTCCTCGACGATCAGGATGGAGCACCGCTCGCTGGTCTCATGTGCACACATGCCCACCTGCGCCCGTGCAAGACACGATCACTCGTCCTTCACCAGTTGCCCGACGGTGACGGCGAGTTCTGCGGGGTCGATTGGCTTGGTGACGTGCATCTGGTAGCCGGCGGCCAGCGCCGCCTCACGGTCGCTGGATCGGGCCAGCGCGCTGAACGCCGCCGCCGGAGTCGTGCGGCCCCGCACACTGTCGATGGCCCGGATTTCCCTGATCAACTGAAGCCCATCCGTACCAGGCATCAGCAGATCGCTCAGCAGCACGTCCGGCGGCGCACGCAGGAAGCGCTGCCTGGCCTCTTCAGCCGACACCGCGGTCTCCACCACGGCGCCGTACTGCTCGAGTGTCGATCGGGCGAAGTCCAGCGACGCCCGGTCGTCGTCCACCACGAGGACGGAGATGCCCTGCAGGAGCGGAGGATGCTCGACCTCCGGCATGTCGGGGCTGGTGCTCGCCGGCCGGGCTGCAGGGAGCCGGACCTCGAAGGTCGCCCCCCGATCCGGTCCAGCACTCTGGGCTGACACCGTGCCGCCGTGCATCTCGACCAGGTGGCGCACGATGCCGAGCCCGACGCCGATCCCGCCGAACGGACGGGTGGTGCTGCTGTCGCCCTGGCGCAGCCGCTCGAACAGCAATGGCGTGACATCCGGCGCGAAGCCGATGCCGCTGTCGCTGACGACCAGCGACACGTCGTCGTCCACGCGCCGCAGCACGACCTGCACCACCCCTTCGGACGGCGTGAACTTGATGGCGTTCGAGACAAGGTGCCAGGCCACCTGGCGAATGCGGTCTGGGTCGGCCGTGACGGCCTCTACCTTGCGGTCCAGGTCGGCCTGGAGCACCAGGCCTTTCGCCGCGGCGGCCGGCTCGAGCGCCTGCAGCACCTCGCCGACGATCGGCTGCAGGTGCGTGGGCCGCGTCGCCAGCTGCAGCCGTCCCGAGACGATGCGCGACACGTCGAGGAGATCCTCGATGAGTCGAGCCTGGGCGAGTCCGGCCCGCTCGATGGCCTGGATGGCCCTCGCGCCCTGCGCAGGGGCGAGCTTCCCGCTCGACAGGAGCCGCGACCAGCCGAGCACCGAGTTCAGGGGCGTGCGCAGCTCGTGCGAGAGCGTGGAGAGGAACTCGTCGCGGATGCGTGCGGCTGCTTCCGCCCGGCGCGACTCGTCCTCCGCCCGGCGCAGCAGCACCTCGTAGTGACCCGACAGGTCGTCGATCTGGGCGCGCACCCGCCGCGCCACCAGCACGCCGACGGTCACCCCCACCCCGGCCAGCACCAGCGACAGTGCGATGGAGCCCACGTGCTCGATCTGCCACACCATCAGCGCCGAGACGACGCCGATCGTCACGAAGGGGAGGATCACCAGGCGCCCGAGGCGTGTCCCGATGTCCGAACGCACGACAGTTGGCGTTGCAAGCCGGTCGCCGACCGACAGCTCACCCGTTCCCATGGCCCCGCATGGTCCGACTCTTGAACATGGATGGGCGATGGCGGACAGGGTGGTTCGCGTGGCCACGGTCGGTGACCTGCACTGCACGAGGAATGCGCAGGGGACGCTCCAGCCCCTCTTCGCGCGCATGGCGGAGCAGGCCGAGCTGCTGCTGCTCGCCGGCGACCTGACCGACTACGGTACGCCCGATGAGGCACGCGTGCTCGCGCGCGAGCTGCTGCCCCTGCGGATTCCGGCGGCGGCGGTCCTCGGCAACCACGACCTCGAGTCCGGGAAGGACTCGGATGTGCGGCAGATCCTGGCGGATGCCGGCGTCTCGGTGCTCGACGGGGACGCCGTCGAACTGGCCGGTGTCGGCATTGCTGGCGTGAAGGGTTTCGGGGGTGGCTTCGGCGCCCGCGCCCTCGGCGCGTGGGGCGAACCGGTCATCAAGCAGTTCGTGCACGAGGCGGTGAATGAAGCGTTGAAGCTCGAGGCGGCACTCGCGCGCCTGCGAACGCCGGCCCAGGTGGTGCTGCTGCACTACTCCCCGATTCAGGGCACGGTCGAGGGGGAGCCGCTCGAGATCTATCCGTTCGTCGGATCCAGCCGGCTCGAGGAGCCGATCGATCGCTTTCCGGTGTCGCTGGTCGTGCACGGCCACGCGCATCGTGGCCAGCTCGAAGGGGCCACCAAGGGAGGTGTGCCGGTCTACAACGTGTCGATGCCGCTCCTGGCACGGGCTTTCCCCGACCGCCCGGCGTTTCGCGTCTTCGAGGTGCCGCTCGGGCAGGCGCAGCCTGCGGAGCAGGCCGCCCCCCTCACCGCAACGACGCCGCGCGGCCGACGAGCCACCGACGTCGTCGCCTCCTGATGAGCCATGGAAACCTCCACCGCCAGAGCCATCCACGATCCAGCGGCCGACTTCTACATCGACGCGCTGAGGAAGCTGCTCGAGACCGGGATCCCCTTTCTGGTCGGCGGTGCGTTCGCCTTCTCGCACTACTCGCACGTGCCCAGGGAGACGAAGGACATCGACGTCTTCGTGAAGCCCGACGACTGCCCGCGTGTGCTCGAGGCCTTCTCGGCGATGGGCTATGACACGTTCGTGCCCTACCCGCACTGGCTCGGAAAGATCCACAGGGGCGAGCACTTCATGGACGTGATCTTCAGCTCAGGCAACGGCGTCGCACGGGTCGACGACCTGTGGTTCGACCATGCGCCCCGCGTGAACGTCCTCGGGCTCATCGTCCGGCTGTCGCCCGCGGAGGAGATGATCTGGTCGAAGGCGTTCATCCTGGAGCGCGAGCGGTACGACGGTGCCGACGTCGCACACCTGCTGCGCGAGACGGGGCCGTCGCTCGACTGGCCTCGCCTCCTGATGCGCTTCGGCGATCACTGGCGGGTCCTGCTCAGCCACCTGATCCTGTTCGGGTTCGTGTATCCCGACAAGCGGCAGAACGTGCCGGCCTGGGTGATGGAGGAACTGATCCGGCGGCTTGGCGTGAGCCGGCCGAACCTGCTGAACGACGTGTGCTACGGCACGCTGCTCTCGCGCGAGCAGTACCTGCACGACATCGAACGGCTGAAATATCACGACGGGAGGCAGGAACCACACGGCTCGATGACGGAGGAGCAGGTGCGCATCTGGACCGAGGCGATCACGAAGCGCTGAGCTGCGGCGCGACGTCCGGCAGGACACCGGCGCGCGTGCGCGCGTCCGCAGCGTCAGCGCAACAGCTGTCGGACCGCGCGTCGCGTCATCTCGGTGGTGATCCCGAACACCAGGTGTGACGTGAACGACTGCAGGTGCGCACCGATCGGATAGCGCTGGGGCCTGGCCCACCCGATGACCGGCATCGCGATCTCGTCGGCACCCACCCAGACCAGGGTGCCGAATCCGGCGCCCGACCCCCGGGTGGCCCAGTGCGCCTGTTCCGCGACGATGCCGTAGGCGGCGCTCACGCCGGCCCCGAACGCGTAGTGCATCAGCGGGGCGCCGAACCCGAGTTCCCGCTCGGAGAGCGAGCGTCCCAGCGTGTGGTGCGCCACGGCCTGGGCGGCGTGCTCGTTCGCGTTGTCGCCCTCGTTCTTCTCCTGCCAGTCGCGCGCATCATGGCGCCCGCCCGGCGACCGTGGCTCGTATCCGTCCAGGTAGCGGCTCCACAGGCCCTGGTACTCACTCATGAACCAGGTGCCCACGAGTCCGCCGATGAGCCCGGCCACGGCGCCCTTCAGGGCGACGGCATCGGGGGGCGTGCTGGTGCGCTCGGGGTTGCGTCCGTGTCGCGTGTGCCGTGCATCCACGCGGCGTGCACGTGCAACGCGGCCGCCAGCTTCCGGGGTCACTGCTGACGTTCGAGGACCCATGCCACGGATCCGACGAGCTTCTCCCACAGTGGCCGGTGACGCCACGCATCGAGGGTGATCTCCCGGCTGCCGGCGATATCGGCGTCGTGGTCCGCGATCAGCCGCGCCGCCACCTCGTCGTCGCGCACCGTCAGGTTCATCTCATCGTTGTGCTCGAAGGACCGGTTGTCGAGGTTGGTGGTGCCGGTTGCAGACCACAGCCGGTCGACCACGATCATCTTCACGTGGGTCATGCCGGGGTCGTACTCGTAGATCCGGATGCCGGCCTCGAGGAGCCGTCCCCACATCCGCCGGCTCGCCAGGCGCACCCACCGCTGGTCGGTGCCCGCACCAGGCACCACGATCGAGATCGCGACGCCGCGCGCGGCCGTCCGTACGAGCGCCTGCCGGAAGGCCTTGTCGGGGAGGAAGTAGGGGGTGCTGATCCGGCACTCGTACCCGGCCGCCTCGATCAAGGTCTGGAACAGCACGCGGGATACCGTGGACCGGTCCGACGGTGAACTCTTGAGTGCGAAGGCCTGCACGCCGTCGGTGCGCTCGTGCGCCTTGAACGTCTCCGGGCCGGTCAGGATCTCCCCGCAGCACTCGAGCCAGTTCTCGGCCGCAATGCCCTGGATCTGTGACACCACCGGTCCCTCGACCTGGAGCATCATGTCGCGCCACAGCGGCTCCCCGTCGGTCGGTCCGGCCCACCAGTCGGCCACGCCGGCGCCGCCGACATAGGCCACGCGACCGTCGACCACCAGCAGCTCGCGGTGGGTACGGTTGTTCAGGCGGCTCAACCGGTACCACGTGATCTTCTGGTACGGCTCCACGCGGCAGCCGGCCTCACGCAGGGGACCGGCCGCCTTCCGGAAGGCACCGAAGCTGCCGATGGCGTCCAGCACCATCGTGACGCGGACCCCCGCGCGGGCCCGCTCCGCCAGGGCCTCGACGAACGCATCGCCGATGCGCCCGCGCTTGAAGATGTAGCACTCCATGTTGATGGTCTCCCGCGCCTCGCGGATGGCCTGCAGCATGGCCGGGTAGAACACCGTGCCGTCGGTGAGCACCGTGACGCGGTTCCCCGGTGTGAGTGTCACCATGAGCGTCGACTCCAGCACCCGGACGAAGTGATCGCTGGTGGCGTCGAGTTCCCGCTCGATGTGATAGGGGATGTGCGGCGCGAAGAGCACCACGAGGATCAACCACGCGATGAATGCCGCGCCGATGATGGTCAGGTACAGCATGTCGCGACGGTCCTCAGGCCCTCGGGCCCTCGACGGTCGTGAGCAGCGCGACCGGGACATGCGCGAACAGGCGCGCCAGCGGGAGCCTCGCGCCGCCGTGGTCATCGGCCACTGGCACGAAGGTCTCGCCCGTGAATGCCTGTTCCAGGGAGCGTCCCACCAGGTGCCCGGGCAGGATGAGCATGGCCTCGCCCCACGCGTCCGCCCCCAGGGGAGCCCCCGCGGCACCAGCGGCCAGCGCAGTGGTCAGCCGGGGAACACAGGTGATCACGTCGATCCCGTGGGCCGATCGCAGGAACGCGAACACATGGTCCCCGCCCGTGCCCGTGGCATCGAGCGGGACGTACGTGCCCGCGTCGAACGTACGGCGGAACCGACGCCGCACCGACAGGGCCTGCCGCATCGTGAACAGCTTGATGCGCCCATCGTAGCGCGACCGCAGCAGGTCCGCGGCGGCCGCCGGCGACGCGGGGGGAAGTGCGGCCAGCCACGCCTGCCGTCGCACATAGTCCACCGGGCGCCGGTTGTCGGGATCGACCAGCGTCAGGTCCCAGAGTTCCGTGCCCTGGTAGAAGTCGGGCACGCCGGGCGCCGTCACCTTCACCGTCAGCTGCGCCAGGCCGTTCACGATGCCCGCATCGGCCACGCGGCGCTGGAACGGCCGGAATGCGGCGAGGAAGGGCCGGCCGGGCTCGAGGATGCGCCGGGCGAAGGCCAGCACCGCCTCCTCGTAGGCCTCGTCCGGCGCGAGCCAGCTCGTATTGACCTTGGCCTCGCGCAGCGCCTTCCGCAGGTACGCCTCGAGGCGCTCCGTAAATGCCGGTTCATCGGCGACGTCGCCGGGCCACGCGCCAACCAGGGTCTGATAGAGGAAGTACTCCTCGTTCGGGTCGGGTACAGGCCGGCCGTGCATCACCGGCCTCAGCCGCCGGTTGAGGCGGCGCCAGCGCGTGACCGCGGCCTTCCACTCGGCGGGCACCTCCGAGAGCACGTCGATCCGGACGCGGGTGTCTTCCCCACGCTTCGTGTCGTGCGTGGCCGTGGCCGACAACGCAGCGGGCCAGAGCCGCTGTCGGTCCTGCATCCAGCGGTGCACCTCCCCGGGATCGCGCCCGAACACGGTCGGGTCCCCGCCGACCTCATTGAGCGCGATCAGGCGGTTGTAGACGTACAGCGCGGTGTCCTCGATACCCTTCGCTGCCACGGGGCTCGTAATCTGCTGGAACTTCCCGATGAAGCAGAGGCGCTCGTCCCGCTCGGCCTCGTCCTCGGCCGTTGGCTCGTCGAGGAGGATCCGCCTCAGGAAGTCGAACACCAACGCGTTCAGCGACGGTGACGCGCGCCGCGCCGCCGCGACCGCCCGCTCAACGTAGTCCCGGTCGTGCTCCGTGAGGGGACCCTCGTCCGTAATGTAGGTGCGATACACGGGGAAGCAGGCCACGACCTCCTTGATGGTGGCGATCAGGGAGTAGAGCGTGAAGTCCCTGAAGTGCCGGTTCCGCTCCGAGATCCTGTTCAGCCTGTAGCCGAGCGAGTTGATGTCGCCCGACATGGTCTCGTGCATCACCCGTTTCTTCGCCGCGTAGGCGAGGTCGTCGAAGGAGAGGTCGCGCCGCCAGCCGGTGACCCGCTCGTAGATCCGGTCGAAGACCCGCGCATGCGCCCGGTCGACGAAGAGCCCGTTCACGGCCGATGCGAACTCGTAGCCGGTTGTGCCATGCACCGGCCACCAGGCAGGCAGCCGCTCGTCGGCGCCCAGAATCTTCTCCACCACCAGGTACAGCGGCCGGTCATCGCCGGGAAGGCCGGCATCAGCCGCCACGCGCGCCTGAAGCCGGCGCAGGTAGTTCCCGGGCGCGAACAGCCCGTCCACGTGGTCGACCCGCAGGCCGGTTGCGGCTCCGCGCGCCACGAGGTCGAGCGCGAACCGGTGCACCTCGTCGAAGACGGCGGGGTCTTCCATCCGGAGTGCCGCGAGCTGGTTCACGTCGAAGAAGCGCCGGTAGTTGATCTCCTCGGAGGCCGTGCGCCAGTGCGCGAGCCGGTAGGACTGCTGGTTCAGCAGCGCGTCGAGCGCGTCGAAGCTCGCCGGCTCACCCGGACGTCCGTTCAGTGCGTCCAGCCCGCGCTGCACGTAGCCCAGCAGCGACGGGCAGTGTGCGACGAGCGCTGCCAGCCTGCGCTTGACGATCTCCTTCTCGCGGTCCCGTGTCGCCACCACCTCGACGGCCGACGCCGTGCGGGGCGGCAGGTGCTCGGCCGCCGTGATGATGCTCCGGAGTTCGTCGGCATCGGCCTTCGCCGGAGGCCGGTCCGCGTCGGCGATCCACGCGTCGAGGGCCGGAACGAGGATGCCGGCGGTCGTGTCCGGGGCGATCGGGAACCAGTCGTCGAAGTAGCGGACGACGAACGCGCCGTTCGCGTATGCGAGCCGCAGTTCCTGGCGTTCCAGCACCGCCCCGTACTGATCGCCCAGTGTCGGGATGAGCACCTTGTCGGCCAGCTCGTCCTTCGATGGCCGCCATGCGATGTCGAAGAACGACGCGAACCGCGACGCCGGACCGTTCTCCAGCACATCCATCCACCACGGGTTGGCCGATCGCGCGATCCCCATGTGGTTCGGCACCAGGTCCACGATGTGTCCCATGCCGCGCCGACGGAGCGCGGCCACCCATTCGTGGAATTCGTCTTCGGTACCCACCTCGGGGTTCAGCCGCGTCGGGTCGGCCACGTCATACCCATGCCCGCTGCCAGGCGTGGCGCACAGGTATGACGAGGCATAGGCATCGCTGATCCCGAGGTCGGCCAGGTAGTCGACGATGGCGGCTGCGTCCCTGAAGGTGAACGATGCGTTGAATTGCAGGCGATACGTGGCGATGGGAATGCGCGGACCGGGTGAAGGCACCGTGCGCCGGGGTGCAAGTGCGGAGCCAGAACGGCTCACCTGAGTCGGGGCGTGGCCGAGCGCGACGGGTCCGGAGTTTGCTGATGCGTATCGCGTGAGGAACGCTGCCCCAGCCGCTGCGCTCGTCGGTGTCGTTGCGCTCGCGAGCGCGTGCTCCGCACCGGTCGTGCAGCCCAGCACGGGGCAGCCCCGGTCGCGGGCGCAGCGTGCCGAACTCTGGGTGAACCCCGGCAGCGCCCCGCGAAACCTCTTCCGCGGACCGTCGCTCGGACGACGTGCGCCGGATCCGGCTGCGCGCTTCACCGTCCTCGAACGGGACACCGGCGGATTCAGCATCACGTACCGTGTGCGCGACGGCCGCGGCGACGAGTGGAACGTGAAGATCGGGCCCGAGGCCCAGCCGGAGGTGGTTGCCTCGCGCATCCTCTGGGCGGTCGGGTATCACCAGCTTCCGTCGTTCTTCCTGGAACGGTGGACCGCCGTGGAGGACGGCCGCGAGCAGGTGCTCGGCGGCGCACGCTTCCGGCCGCGCGACCTCCCGCTCGACTCGAAGGGTGCATGGTCGTGGCACAGCAACCCGTTCGTGGATACCCGGGAGTACAACGCGCTGCTCTCGCTCCTGATGCTCATCAACAGCACCGACCTGAAGGATGACAACAACGAGATCTACGAGCCGGAACCACGGCCGCGCGGCGGACCGGCCCGCCTGTACGTCGTGAAGGATCTCGGCGCCTCGTTGGGCGAGACCGGACGCGTGGATCCCAGGCGCGGGTACCTCGAGGGGTTCGAGCGTGAGCCGTTCCTGCTGGAGCCGTCCGGCCCGTTCGTGCGGTTCGCCTTCCGCGGCCGGCACCAGGAACTGGTCCAGCGCATCCCGGTGACCGACCTCCAGTGGACCTGCCGGCGGGTCCTCGCCATCGCGGACAGCCAGTGGCGCGATGCCTTCCGGGCCGGAAACTACGACGAGGACACCACGCGGCGGTACGTCGCCCGCATCCGCGCCAAGGCCCAGGAAGCGCTGGCCCTGCCGTGACCCTCCTGCGAAGCGTGACGCTCGCTTCCGCCATCGTGCTCGCGGCGATGGCATCCCTGGCTGCGTTCCAGCCTGACGCTGCGCTCGATGGCCAGCCGCCTGGGACGCAGGCCGTTGCCAGCGCTGCCAGCGAGGCCCGGCAACTGGAACAGCTCGGGCGCGCCGCCTGGCAGCTGCCGCTCGCCGCGGGGCTCGCGGCGCTCCTGGCGCTCAGGCCGCGGCGCCAGGGCACGCCGCAGCGGCAGGCCTCGGTGGTGCAGACGCAGATCATCCTGGCCGTCGTCGGGGCCGTCGTGATGCTCGTGGTCGGCACCAGCCTCGCCCGCGCCTTCGGCATCGTGGGCGCCGCCGGGCTGGTCCGGTACCGCGCCAAGATCGACGATCCGAAGGATGCCGGCGTCATGCTGTCCACGCTGGCAGTGGGGTTGGCCTCGGGCGTCGGCCTGTGGATGCTGGCGATCTTCGCGACGGTGTTCGTGCTCGCCGTGCTCTGGATGGTGGAGTCGTTCGAGCCGCGTGCGCGGCAGGTGTTCACCCTGACGGTGAAGGCGCCGGACCCGTCGAGGTTCCGCCCGAAGCTCGAGGAGCTGCTGGCCAGGCACCGGCTGCCGTTCGAGATGCGGTCGACGACGCCTGACGAGGTGACCTATGAAGTGCGGGTGCCGCTGGACAAGGGGATCGACCGGCTGTCCAACGGCATCCTCAGGCTCGCGCCAGACGAACCGATCGGCGTGGAGTGGGCGGAGAAGAAGGAGAAGAAGTGAGCCGCGTCAGCGATAGTTGCCGAAGCTGAGGGCCACGCCGAAGTCGTGCTCGCGGAGCGCGCGGATAGCCTCCTGGAGATCGTCCTTCGAGGCGCCGCTCACGCGCACCTGGTCGCCCTGGATGGACGCCTGCACCTTCTTCAGCTTCTTCTCCTTCAGGTACTTGACGATCTCCTTGGCCGCCTCGGTGGGAATCCCTTCCTGGATCTTGATCACCCGCTTCACGGTGCCGCCTGACGCCGCTTCCGAGGCGCCCACCTCGAAGTTCTTCACCGGGACGTTCCGCCTGACGAGGCGCGACTGCACCATCTCCCACAGCGCGTTCATCTTCATCTCGTCGTCGGTGACGAGGGTGAGCGTCTTCTCGGTGCCGTTCAGCTCGATGTCGGCCTTCGCGCCCTTGAAGTCGTAGCGCTGGCCGACCTCCTTCCGCGCCTGGTTCAGCGCGTTGTCCACTTCCTGGAAGTCGATCGGGGAGGTCACGTCGAACGAGGACTGTGCGGCCATAGGCGGATCATTCTACGAAGCAGCCCAGCGAATTGCTAATCGGCCGCGGCGGCCTCCGCATCCGCCCGGCGCCTGGACGTCCGGGCCCGAAGCTTGTGGGAGTGGCGGTGCCTGGCCTCTTCTACCGAGTGCGAGTGACCCAGGTCCACTTCGCTCCGGGCAAGCTTGACCAGTTCCTGGTAATGGCGGCGCAGCACCAGCAGCTCGTGCTCCGACAGGTCCTCCACCTCGATGAGCCGGTTGCTGGCGCCCTCGAGGGCGGCAACCAGCTCGTTCAGCTTGAGGTGTATGGCGAGGGCATCCTTGTTCTGGGTCCGCTGGATGAGGAACACCATCAGGAAGGTCACCACGGTCGTCCCCGTGTTGATCACCAGCTGCCAGGTGTCGGAGTAGGCGAAGACCGGCCCGAGCAGGGCCCAGGCCGCGACGATGCCAAGGGCGGAGGCGAATGCCGCCGTTCCGCCGGTCCACCGTGTCACCGACTCGGAGAGCGATTCAATCGTACCGCCGACGCCGTGGTGCCTGCGCATGGGTCCTCCTGGTGGGCTACGGGTCCATCTTAGGCGCCTCCGCCGCGTAGAATGGGCGGCGTGAGCGACGACCGTCCCCGCATCGGCATTTCCGCGTGCCTCCTCGGGCAGCCCGTCCGTTTCGACTCGGGCCACAAGCGAGATCCGTTCCTGGTGGAAACCTTCGGCGAACATGTCGAATGGGTGCCGGTGTGTCCCGAGGTGGAGGCCGGCTTCGGCACCCCGCGCGAGACGATGCGGCTGGTGCTGGCCGAGCCGCAGGTGCGGGAGCGTGGCGAACGGTTCGACCCGGCGACGATCCGCCTGCTGCTCAACAAGCAGGGGACCGACGTCACCGACACGCTCGTGACGTACGCGAAGAAGAAGGTGGAGAAGCTCGCACACGCCGGCTTGAGCGGGTTCGTCCTGAAGAAGGACTCGCCGAGCTGCGGGATGGAGCGGGTGAAGGTCTACACGCCGCAGGGACCGGGTGAACGGGGCGGTCGCGGTTTGTTTGCCGAGGCGCTGATGGCGCGGATGCCGAACCTCCCGGTGGAGGAAGAGGGCCGCCTTGGCGACCCGCGCCTGCGCGAGAACTTCGTCGAGCGCGTGTTCGCCTATCGCCGGCTCACGGCGCTGTTCGCCTGGCGCTGGACGGTCGGCGACGTGGTGCGCTTCCACACGGCACACAAGCTCACGCTGATGGCCCACTCGCCCGTGGCGTACCGCGAACTGGGGCGCCTTGTCGCGGAGGCCAAGGCCACGCCGCGCCAGGCGTTCGCGACCGAGTACCAGGAGCGCTTCATGCGCGCGCTGGCCATCATCGCCACGCCCAAGCGGCACGCCAATGTGCTGCAGCACATGCTGGGCTACTTCTCGAAGGCGATCGATGAGGACGCCCGGAACGAGCTGCTGGGGCTCATCGAGGAGCATCGGCAGGGGCAGGTGCCGCTGATCGTGCCGATGACCCTGATGCGTCACCACGTGCGGCGCCAGCGCGTGGACTACCTGCTCGGCCAGACCTTCCTGGAACCGCACCCCCGGGAACTCAGCCTGCGGAATCACGTATGAGCCAGGCGGTAGCCGCGGTGCCCATCGTCCGGATCAGGGACGGCCAGCGCGTGGACGCGATCGACCACGCCGCTGGTGAAGTGCCGCTGGAGATCCGGGTGGGAAACCGTCCCTTCGCGGTCGTGATGCGCACGCCGGGCGCGGACGCTGCGCTCGTCGCGGGTTTCCTGCTCGGCGAGCGGCTCGTGCGCGGATCCGGCGACCTGGCGCTCATCGAGCACTGCACGGACCCGGTGGTGGACGCGGGTGACGCCGCCAACATCATCACCGTGCGGCTCGACGCCGATGCCGAGGGCAGGGCTGCCACGCTGCTGGCACACCGGCGCGAGGTGATGGCGACGGCCGCCTGCGGCGTCTGCGGTCGGCTCACCCTCGACTCGATGCGGGAGGGCCTGGCACCACTGGCGGCAGGGCTGCAGGTCAGTGCGGCGCTGATCCAGCGCCTGCCCGTCCTGCTGCGTGAGGGCCAGGCGCTCTTCGAGGCCACGGGCGGCCTTCATGCGGCAGGCATCTTCGACCGTGCCGGTGCGCGCCTTGCGCTGGCCGAGGACGTGGGCCGGCACAACGCCGTGGACAAGGTCGTGGGGGCGCTGCTGCTGCGCGACGGGCTGCCGGCGTCCGACGCGGTGCTCTGCGTGAGTGGCCGCACGTCGTACGAGATCGTCCAGAAGGCCTGGTGTGCGGGCATCCCCATCGTCGTGTCGGTGTCTGCGCCGTCCAGCCTGGCGGTGTCGCTGGCCGACGAGGCGGGGATGACGCTGGCCGGCTTCGTGCGCGGCGGTGGCCTGAACATCTATGCGCATCCGGCCCGCATCACCTAGCGACACGCCATGACTCTTCCCTTTGGTCTCGATCGGCAGAAACCCCGTCACTATCGCGACATGGTGCGGATCGCGTGGGCGAATCGCGACCAGCTCCCGTTTGCGTGGCGCATCCTGCGCGACGGCGTGTGCGACGGGTGTGCGCTGGGCACGTCGGGCATGACCGACTGGACGCTGCCGGGGACGCACCTGTGCATGGTCCGCCTCGAGCTGATGCGGTTGAACACGGCACCGGCGCTCGATGTCACCCGGCTGTCGGACGTGGCGTCGCTCGGCCGGTTGCGTTCGCGCGAACTCCGCGACCTGGGACGGCTTCCCGTACCGCTCCTCCGAAAGCAGGGAGAGTCGGGTTTCCTCCCGGCCTCGTGGGACGAGGCGCTCGAGCGCATCGCCGTCGCACTCCGCGCCGTCGATCCCCGGAGGGCCGCCTTCTACCTCACGTCGCGCGGGATCACCAACGAGGTGTACTACGCGGCCCAGAAGGCGGCGCGCTTCCTCGGCTCTCCGCACGTGGACAACTCGGCCCGCCTCTGCCACGCGGCATCCACCGTGGCGATGAAGGAGGCGCTCGGCCACGGCGCGTCCACCTGCAGCTACACCGACTGGCTCGAGGCCGACCTCATCGTGTTCTTCGGGGCGAATGTCGCGAACAACCAGCCGGTGACGACGAAGTACCTCGCGAAGGCCCGTGAGCACGGCGCGCAGATCGCCGTGGTCAATCCGTACCGGGAGCCGGGCCTCGAGACGTACTGGATTCCGTCTGTGGCCTCCAGTGCCGTGTTCGGGACGACGCTCGCGCAGCACTGGTTCGAGGTGCACACCGGTGGCGACCGGGCGTTCCTCGTCGGCGTGCTGCGCGCGCTCATCGAGTCGGGCGGGGTCGACGAGGCTTTCGTGCGCGAGCGGACGGACGGGTTCGAGGGAGCTCGGGCGGCGGCGCTCGCGTCCTCGTGGGAGGCGCTCGAGGTCGAGAGCGGATCGACCGCCGAGCGGATGCGTGCCTTCGCGCGGCTGCTGGTCGAGCGTCCGAAGGCGGTGCTGGTCTGGTCGATGGGGTTGACGCAGCACACCCACGGTGTGGAGACCGTGGCTGCGCTCATCAACGTGGGGCTCGCCCGCGGGCTGCCCGGACGCCGTGGTGCCGGCCTCGTACCGATCCGCGGGCACTCCGGCGTGCAGGGCGGCGCTGAGGTGGGGTGTGTGCCGGTGGTGGATGCCGACACCGCGAGGCAATGGAGCCAGACGTGGGGCTTCCCGGTGCACGCGGCATCGGGATGGACCGCGCCCGAGATGATCGACCGCGCGGCGGCAGGCGAGGTGGACCTGTTCTGGATCGTGGGGGGCAACTTCCTCGAGACGGTGGCTGGTGAGGCGCACACGCGCGAGGCCCTCCGCCGGCCCGGGCTGCGTCTCCACCAGGACATCGTCCTGTCGTCCGCCATGCTTGCGGACTCGGACGGCGACGTGCTGATCCTGCCTGCCGCGACCCGCTACGAGTCGCCGGGCGGAGGCACCGAAACGTCCACCGAGCGGCGCATCATCTTCTCGCCCGAGATTCCGGGGCGGCGCGTGGGCGAGGCGAAGCCCGAGTGGTGGGTGTTCGGCGAAGCCATGGCTCGGGCGTTTCCCCGCCGTGCCGGCAGCATCCGGTTCGAGGGCGCGGCGGCGATCCGCCGTGAAATAGCGGATGCCATTCCGCTGTACCGCGGCATAGAATCGCTCGCCGCGAAGGGCGACCACGTGCAGTGGGGAGGCCGGACGCTCTTCGCAGACGGACGGTTCGCCACCGCCGATGGGCGCGCCCGGTTCGCGGCGATCCATCCGGCCGCAGCGACGGCTGCCGGCCGAGGCGACGAGGCCGGGACCGGGCCCACGTTCCGGGTATCGACGCGTCGCGGGAAGCAGTTCAACTCCATGGTGCAGCGGGATGTCGATCCACTGACCGGGGCTGCGCGCAACGACGTGTTGATGAGCGCGGACGATGCCAGGGCACTCGGCGCGCGCGAGGGAGACACGGTCCGGCTGCAGTCGGGCGTTGGCGCCATGACGGCCCGCGTGCGGATCGCGCCGATCAAACCGGGTAATCTTGAGGTCCATTGGCCCGAAGGCAATGTCCTTCTGGCGCCGGCAGCCATCGACCCGCGGTCGAAGGAACCGGATTACAACGCCCAGGTGACCGTTGCCGTGGTCCGGGGCGAGTGAGAGAACCATGAAGCCTGTGCAGAACCAGAAGATGGGCCGCTCGCTCTGGGTGGTGGTCGCCCTTGTGGCAGTCGGTGCGGCGGCCTCGGCGCTGCCGTCGTTCGGTGTGTCCGGTGTGTCCGCGGCCTCGCCCGCCTCGGAGGCGGCACTCGCGCAGTTCCTGGCGGCGCCGAACCCAGGTGAGGCCGCGAAGCTCGCGGACGCCGTGGTCAGGTCTGGCGCAACGTTCGACGAGACGATCGCCGCGCTCAGGAAGGGCCGGACCTACAACGCCGACGTGGCCAGGGGGGTCACCAAGGCGTCGCACGTGGTCGGGGACCTCACGTTCAACTACCAGCTCGACGTGCCGCCCACCTACGACCCGACCCGGCGCTACCAGCTTCGGGTGCAGTTGCACGGCGGCGTCGGGCGGCCCGACCCGACCCCGCGCGGCAACGGCATCGGCGCCCTCGCCGGCGTCGAGCAGATCTACCTCCTGCCCACCGCGTGGAACCAGGCTGAATGGTGGACCGACCTGCAGCTCGGCAACCTCCGCGTACTCCTGGACAGCGTGAAGCGGAGGTACAACGTCGACGAGAACCGCGTGGTCATGTCCGGCGTGTCGGACGGCGGCACCGCGAGCTACTACTTCTCGATGCGCGACACCACGCCCTTCGCCGCCTTCCTGCCCCTGAACGGCGCCATTCCCGTGCTGCGCAACACGCTGATGAAGGTGGACGGCGGGCTGTACATGCACAACATGCTCAACAAGCCCTTCTTCATCGTGAACGGCGGCAAGGACCCGCTCTATCCGACCACGCTGGTCGAGCCGTACATCAAGCAGATGCAGGACGGGGGCGTGGAGGTGAAGTACCTGCCGCAGCCCGAGGGGGTGCACAACACGGCCTGGTGGCCCGACGTGAAGGACACCTACGAAACGTTCGTGAAGGACCATCCGCGGCAGCCGTTCCCCGATCGCCTCACCTGGGAGAGCGACCTCCGGGTCAACACCGGCCGTGCCCACTGGCTGGTCATCGACGCCCTGGCCCCCACCCAGAAGGAGACCGCGCCCCTGCCGGATATCAACGAGCGGGTCGGCCCGGCGCAGCCGGACTTCGGCGTGCGCGTCGCCGGCGAGCGGATCACGGGCGTGGTGGCGGGGAGCAACGCGGACACGCTCGGGCTGGTGCCGGGGGACGTCGTCAACCGTGTGAACGGGCGCGTGCTGCCGCGCGGGATGGATGCCACGGATCTGATCGACCTGGCGGATGTCGGGTCGACGCTCACCCTGTCGGTGACCCGGGGCACGGCCAGCATGGACCTGCGTGGCACCTACCAGCCCACCGCGCTCCCCCGGCGCACGCCGATCTTCACGCATGCCCGCCCCTCGGGTCGTGTCGACCTGGTCCGCGAGGGCAACGTCGTGAAGGTGACGACGCGCCGCGTGGCCGGCTTCACCCTGCTCATCTCGCCGGACCAGTTCGACATGAGCAAGCCGATCACCGTGGTGGTGGACGGCAAGGCAGCCTTCGAGGGCATCGTGAAGCCGAACCTGGCCACGCTGCTCGAATGGGCCGCGAAGGACAACGACCGCACGATGCTCTTCGCCGCCGCGCTGCCGATCAGGGTGGGGAACTGACGTTCGGGACGCTTCCGGGCTCCGGGCTTCTGGCCGCGTCGGCGCTGGCTGCGTGTCACAATGGAGGGGCTGGTCTGCCCGGAACGTCCCGAAGCCGACCAGCCCGGAAGCCCGAAGTCTGAAGTCTGAAGTCCCCCAATGATCGCCCTCACCAACATCTCCAAGCAGTACGGCCGCCAGATCCTGTTCGTCGATGCCGCCTTCCAGCTCAATCCCGGCGAGAAGGTCGGCCTGGTCGGTCCCAATGGCGCCGGCAAGACCACGCTGTTCCGGATGATCACCGGAGAGGAGCATCCCGACGAGGGAGACGTGTCGGTGCCGAAGAAGCTGACCGTCGGCTACTTCAGGCAGGACATCGAGGAGATGTCCGGACGTTCGGTGCTCGACGAGGCCATCGCGGGCAGCGGCCGGGTAGGCGACCTCCATCACGAGCTCGAGTCGCTGCAGAAGGCGATGGAAGACCCCGATCGTGCCGACGAGATGGACCGCATCCTCGAGCGCTTCGGCGAGGTGCAGGAGGAGTACGATCACCTCGGCGGCTACTCGCTCGAGAGCAGGACCCGCGAGATCCTGCACGGGCTGGGGTTCGAGGACGAGCGGATCGATGGGGACGTCGGTGCGCTGTCGGGCGGCTGGAAGATGCGCGTGGCGATGGCACGCGTGCTGCTCGGCGAGCCGGACGTCCTCCTGATGGACGAGCCGACCAACCACCTGGACATCGAGTCGATCATCTGGCTCGAGTCGTTCCTCAAGCAGCGCACCGGCTCGTTGCTGATGACGTCGCACGACCGCGACTTCATGAACCGCATCGTGACGAAGATCGCCGAGATCGACGGCGGCGAGATCACGATGTACTCGGGCAACTACGACTTCTACGAGCGCGAGCGCGCCATCCGCGAGGCCAACCGCGAAGCGGCCTACGCCCGGCAGCAGGCCATGCTCGCGAAGGAGCAGCGCTTCATCGAGCGCTTCTCGGCGCACGCCGCGAAGGCGGCCCAGGTGCAGAGCCGCGTGAAGGCGCTGGAGAAGATCGAGAAGATCGAGCTGCCCAAGAAGCGCCGCGTCGTGAAGTTCGACTTCCGCACGCCGCCGCGCTCGGGCGACCAGGTGGCGCAGCTCGAAGGGGTCACCAAGGCCTATGGCTCTCGCGTGATCCACGACCACCTCAACATGACCATCCGGCGCGGCGAGCGCTGGTGCGTGATGGGGAAGAACGGCGCGGGCAAGTCCACGCTGCTGAAGATGGTGGCGGGCGCCCTCACCCCGGACGACGGGGAGGTGAAGCTCGGCGCGAGCCTCAAGATGGGGTACTTCGCCCAGCAGGCGCTCGACCTGCTCGATCCGGACCTGACCGTCGAGGAACAGCTCCGGAAGGACTTCCCGCTCGAGTCCATCGGCGTCCTGCGCAACCTGGCCGGTGCCTTCCAGTTCTCGGGCGACGACGTGGACAAGAAGATCCGCGCCCTGTCGGGCGGCGAGAAGACGCGGCTCGTCATGGCCCGCATGCTGCTCGACCCCCCGAATTTCCTGGTGCTGGACGAGCCGACGAACCACCTCGACCTGGCCACCAAGGAGATGCTGCTCGACGCCCTCAAGGATTTCGAGGGGACGATGCTGTTCGTGTCGCACGACCGTGCGTTCCTGCGCGGCTTGAGCAACCGGGTGCTCGAACTGGGCGGTGAAACCGGCACCGATGCCCAGCCGCACCTGTACCCGGGCACCTATGTGGAATACGTGCAACGCACGGGGCACGAAGCCCCGGGTGTGCACGCATAAGGACATTGCCAATTGCTAAACGCTAATCGCTGATCGCTGATTTGAAGGAGGCAGGCTGGCCTGGCTTCACTTCACCGGTTCGCGATTCAACTTCAGCGATTGGCAATCAGCGATTAGCCATCAACCGAGGTTCTCCAATGCTGTACATCGGTCATTTCTCGTTCGCGTTCGAGTCGAAGGTCCGCCGCAAGCCGGCGCAGCCGTGGCACGGTCACTTCACGGCGGTGGTGGAGGCGCGCGACGCGGCGGCCGCGCTGAAGAAGCTGGATGCCGTCGTGCGGAAGCATGCAGAAGGGTCGGACCTGTTCTCCGATGTCTCGGAGATCTTCCTCGAGTCCTGTGTGGAAGTGACCTCGGTACCCAAGGCCGGCTTCCTCGCGCATGTGGCGCTGGAGGAAGGCGAGAGCCTGGGGAGCATCTCCACCACGCTCCCGGCAGTGAACCGGAAGTACGCCACGTCCTACCACATCGAGCCGGAGAGCACCGACGAGGACGGGGGCTTCGATGCCGAGCCGTTCATCGTGCTGGCACGGCCGGCTACGAAGAAGAAGGCCGCGAAGAAGCGCTAGAATCGCGCCGCGTGCCCCATCCACAGGTGACACCGTGAGCCATCGCCGCCTCGTCGCCCTGTTCGCCGCCCTTCTGGCACTGGCGCCAGGCTGGGCTGCCCCCGCCCTCGCCCAGGAGGAGCCGCTCGAGGTGCGGTTGGAGCGGTTTGCGGGCATCCGGCCCGAGGCCGCCAAGGCCTTCTTCGATGCGCTGCGACGGAACGTGGGCCAGAACCAGCATGACGCCGCGTGCGGCATGGTGGCGTATCCACTGGCGCACCCGGATGGGGCAGTCAACGACGTGGCCGAGTGTGTGGCGAAGTACGACGCCATCTTCACCATTGCCGTGAGGCGGGCCGTGGGTCGTCAGCGGTTCGAGGAACTGTTCGTCGACGAAACCGGGGCGATGCTGGGCGTGGGTGAACTCTGGTTCGCCGGGCGCTGCACCACACGGCCGTGTGCCTCGGTCGCAGACCTCCGGATCCGTGCCATTGCACCCGACCCGTCCGGTCTCCTGCCGCCGAAGGGCAAGGTGCTGCTCGCATGCGCCGTCTCGGGCCAGAAGATCCGCGTCTCGGCCGACGGTGCTGGCGGCGCATCACTGAGTGTCTGGTACGCGCCCACCCTCACCGGGGCGCCGGGGCGGGAGTTCCCGAAGGCGGACCCGCCAGGACCGCCGACCACCTGCGGCTCTCGCACGTGGGTCTTCAAGGACGACGTCCGCACCTACACCATCTCGGAACTCCCCTGCGACGCCTACCTCTCGCCGCCCCCGATGGGATCGGTCGGGCGTGTCTCACTGAGCACCTCACCCACGCCGGACAACGAGCCGCTGTGGTGCCGCGACCTGCAGGACTGATCGCCCGACACGACCGGACCATCCTCCCACGCGAATCCGGTGATTGTTGCCGCGCGTGCCCTGCTCTTTCGTATGATGCCGGCACGTGTACCGCAGCGCCGGCTCAGGGGCATCCTGACCTTCCCCGGCGTGCCGGCCGCGCCGGTGCCGACGCATCGCTCTGAGGGAGTATGACGGTCCTCGATCGCCGACGCTTCATCGCCGCCACGCTCGGCACCCTGGCCGCGCCGGGCCGTGTCCTGCAGGCCGCGGCTCAGCCGGCAGCCACGATCGGCCGCGGGTGGATCGACCTGCATCACCACTTCGCGCCGCCGGCCTGGGTGGCCGAGGTGCGTGGCAAGCCGCTGCTGCAGCCGGCGAACACGCGATGGACCCCCGAGCAGTCGATCGAGGACATGGACCGGATCGGTGCCGCCGCGTCCGTGCTGTCCATCACGAATCCCGGCCTGTGGTTCGGCGACGCGGCGCAGGTGCGGCGGCTGGCTCGCGCCTCGAACGAGTACGGCGCACGGCTCGTCCAGGACCGTCCCACCAGGTTCGGGCTGTTCGCCGCGCTGCCGCTGCCAGACGTAGAGGCGTCGCTCGCCGAGGTGGCTTATGCGTTCGACACGCTGAAGGCGGACGGCATCGGGCTGTTCACCAACTACGGCGACCGCTGGCTGGGCAACCCCGCGTTCCGGCCGGTGATGGAGGAACTGAATCGTCGCAAGGCGGTGGTGGCGGTTCACCCGACGGCGGCCGACTGCTGCCGAGGCCTGGCGTACGCACCGGGCGTCGGCCCTGGCACGATCGAGTACGGCACCGATACGACGCGCGCCATCCTCGGCGTGGCCTTCAGTGGCGACGCCACGCGCTTTCCGGACATCCGCTTCATCTGGTCGCACGCAGGCGGCAGCGCGCCGTTCTTCGCCGGCCGGATCGAGGGGGCGGCCTCGGGCGCGAAGGACGCCCTGCCCAACGGCTTCATCGCCGCCGCGAAGCGCTTCTACTACGACACGGCCGGTGCGTCGAACCGCGGGGCGCTGGTCTCGCTGCGCGAGCTGGTCGAGCCGTCACAGATCGTGTTCGGCACTGACTACCCATCAGCTGGCAGCGGTGTCCCGCTGGCGAAGGCACTTGTCGACACGCGGCTCTTCAACGATGCGGAACTGCAGGCCGTAGGACGCGCGAACGCCCTGCGGCTGTTGCCGCGGTTCGCGTGACCCGGGGACCTGCCAGTTCAAACGATGTGAGGCTTCATGAAGTACGTGCTCAGCGGTTCGGTCGTTGCGCTCGGTCTGGCGGGAACCCTGGTGGCCCAGGGAACCGCGCCGACGCCTGCCTCCTGTGACGCACTGGCGCGCCTGGCGCTTCCGGACACGTCCATCACCGCCACCGAACAGGTGCCGGGGCCGACGTTCACGCCACCCGGCGGTCGTGAGATCCGCAACCTGCCGGGCTTCTGCCGGGTCGCGGCAACGAGCCGTCCGGCGGTCCGCTTCGAGGTGTGGCTCCCGGCCGCCAACTGGAACGGGAGGTTCCAGGGCGTGGGCAATGGCGCGAATGCCGGTTCCATCAGCTTCGATGCCATGGCCGCGGCGCTGCGCCGCGGCTATGCGGTGGCCAGCACCGACACGGGGCACCAGACCACCAACGGCCGTGATGCCCGCTGGGCACTGGGCCATCCGGAACTCCTGGAAGACTTCGCGCATCGCGGCCTGCACCTGATGACGGTGCAGGCCAAGCAGGTGGTGCGCTCGTTCTACGGACAGCCCGCGAGCCGTTCGTACTACGTCGGCTGTTCCACCGGCGGTCGGCAGGGGCTGATGGAGGCGCAGCGTTACCCGGAGGATTACGACGGCCTGGTCGCCGGCGCCCCAGCCGCCAACTGGACCCGCTTCCAGACGGGCGGACACCTGTGGGCGGTGCTGGCGCTGAACAAGGATCCGGAGAGCTACATCCCGACCAGCCGGCTGCCCATCATCGAGAAGGCCGTGAACGCCGCCTGCGACGCGCTCGACGGCGTGACCGACGGCGTGCTGAACGACCCGCGGCAGTGCCGCTTCGACGCCAACACGCTCACCTGCAGGGCGGGACAGGATCCGTCCACCTGCCTGACGCCAAAGCAGGCAGACGCGGTCAACCAGATCTGGACCGGCCCCCGCGACAGCCGCGGTCAGCTCGTCTACCCGCCCTACATGCGCGGCGCCGAAGCCGCGGGCGGGTGGGCCACCTACACCACCGGTTCAGGACCGCTCAGTGGCAGCCACTGGGAGCAGGCCACCAACACGCTGAAGTACATGGTGTTCGAGAACCCAGAGTGGGACTTCCGCACCTTCGACTACGACCGCGACGTGGCGTTCGCCGACCGCAAGCTCGGCGCGATCATCAATGCCTTCGATCCGGATCTCTCCGGTCTCCGCAGGCGAGGCGGCCGGCTCCTCCTGTACCACGGCTGGAACGACCCGTCCATCTCACCCCAGAACACGGTGAACTACTACGACAGTGCCGTGGCGCGCTGGCGCGAGCAGGAGAAGCCGCCGGCAGGCACGGCCCCCGACTTCATCCGGCTGTTCATGGTGCCGGGCATGCTGCACTGCTCGGGTGGACCGGGAGCCGACACCTTCGATCCGCTGACCGCGCTCGAACGCTGGGTGGAGCGGAGCGAGATGCCGGAGGTGTTGACCGCCTCCAAGGTTGTCAACGGCACGCCGGTACGCACCCGGCCGCTCTGCGCGTATCCGAAGGTGGCGGTCTACAACGGCAGCGGCAGCACTGACGACGCCGCGAGCTTCAGCTGCCGGAATCCGTCGTAGCTGTCGCCCCGGCGCGCGGCTGTGAGAACATCGCAGCCGTGACACGTGCATGCCTCTTCGTCGCGTTCTGCGGCGTCGCCGCCTCGGCCCTCGCGCAGCCCGCCCCGGCTGATCGCATCGACCAGTACGTCCGGGCCAACCAGGGGGCGATCGTGAAGGAGTTCCTCGAACTCGTCGCGATCCCCAACGTCCGCACGGATCTCCCCCACATCCGGCGCAACGCCGAGCTGCTGCGACAGATGCTCGACCGGCGCGGGTTGAAGCCCGAGATCTGGGACACGCCGTCCACGCCCATGGTGTTCGGCGAGCGCTCGGTGCCTGGCGCCACCCGTACGATCCTTTTCTACATTCACTTCGATGGCCAGGCGGTCGACAAGGCCCGCTGGAAGCAGCCCGATCCCTTCACTCCGGTACTGCGCACAGGGAGCATCGAGGCCGGCGGCCGTGAGGTGCCGGACGTGGCGGCCCAGTCGCAGTTCCCGGACGACTGGCGTATCTACGCGCGCTCGGCCGGTGACGACAAGGGGCCCATCCAGGCGTTCGTCTCGGCGCTCGATGCCCTGGGCCCGACCCCGACCCACAACATCAAGGTCATCCTGCACGGTGAGGAGGAAGGCGGTGGTCCCGCGCTCGCGTCGGTGATCAAGGCGCACGGCGACCGGCTGCGCTCCGACGTCCTCATCATCCTCGACGGTCCGCAGCACGCGAGCGGCAAGCCGACGATTTACTACGGCGCTCGTGGCGGAGCCGGTCTCGAGGTGACGGTCTACACGGCCCGCAGCGCCATGCACAGCGGCAACTACGGCAACTGGCTGCCGGACGCCAATGTGCGCCTCTCGCAGCTGCTCGCCTCGATGGTGCAGCCTTCGGGACGCGTCGCCATTGCCGGTTTCTACGACGATGTGCCGCCGTTCACGGCGGCGGAGCAGGCGATGCTGCGCGCCGTTCCCGACGACACGGCGCGCATGAAGCAGATGTACGGACTTGGCTCCACCGACGGCGCGGCGTCGTCGCTCCAGGAGGGGCTGAACCTGCCAGCCTTCAGCGTGCACACGATGACGGGTGGCGAAGTGGGTGGCGTGATTGCCGCGCGCGCGACCGCGGAGATCGCGCTGCGCCTGGTGCGGGAGAACTCGCCCAGGCAGATGGTGGACCGGGTGCTCGCCCACATCCGCGCGCAGGGCTATTTCGTCGTCGACCGCGAACCGGATCCAGCCACGCTGACGGCGCATCCGCGGATTGCGCGCGTCACCACGCGGGCTGGCGCGGCGAGCGGTGCCTGGCGGACCGATCCGGCGCATCCGCAGGCCGAGGCCGTGACCGACGCGCTCCGTCGCCGCTACGGTGCCGACGGCGTCGTCCGAATCCGGACGCTGGGCGGCGGCGTCCCGGCCGGGCCGTTCATCGAGGCCTTCGGCGTACCCACCGTCGGCGTGTCCCTGGCCAACTTCGACGACAACCAGCACACCGATGACGAGAACCTGCGGCTGGGGAACCTGTGGAACGGGATCGGCACGCTGGCCGCGATCATGGCGAGGTGATCGGGCCCGGGTCCACCAGCCCTACCTGCCTGGCCGTCCTGCCCGCCTTCTGATCACCAGGGTGGCAGCGTCATGAACAGGAACTCGCGCAGGTAAGGGTCTGGCGAGTCGAGCAGTGCCTGCATGGTCCCTTCGAAGAAGATGCGCTGGTCGTGCAGGACCAGGAAGCGGGCGTGCTCCAGGTCGGGTGTCTCGCGGATCTCGACGCCGGCCTCGGTGGCGACCGCCTCGTGAACCGAGACGTAGTGCGCGTCGCGGATCTGGTGGGTGACCATGATCGAGGTGACGTGTTCGAGGTCGCGCAACTTGACGATCTCGTCGTTCACCGTCACCGCGGTGATCGGGTCGAGCCCGGTGGTGGGATCGTCGAACAGCAGCAGGCGCGGGCGGAACGCCATGGCGCGGGCAATGGCCACGCGGCGCCGCTGGCCGCCGGACAGCTCCGAGGGCATCTTGTCGATGTGTTCGCCGAGGCCGATGAACCCGAGTACTTCCTCGACGCGCTGGCGGACCTCCTCCAGCGGCGTGTCGGTTTCCTCGTACAACCGGTAGCCGACATTCTCCGCCACGGTCAGTGAGTCGAAGAGGGCGGTTTCCTGGAACGACATGCCGATGTCCGAGCGGACACGCATGAGGTCGTGCTCGCTCATCTGGTCCACCCGTGCCCCGTCGACGTAGATCGCGCCGGAGTCGGGCCGGAGCAGGCCGAGGATCAGCTTGAGGATGACCGACTTGCCCGCCCCGCTGGCGCCGAAGATGACGCACATTGCGCCGCGCGGTACGGTGAAGCTGACGTCGGTCAGCACCTGGTGATCGTCGAAGGCAAAGGAGACGTGCTCGAAGACCACCGCCGGCGTGCCCGGTGGGGCGGCCTGCGGTCCGGCGGTCGCCGGCGATTCCTGCGAGGGCATGCTCTTCAAGCGTAGCTCACTCCCAGCTCCAGCTTCCGGTGGCAGCGTCCCAGAAGGCCCAGCAGTCCTGGCTGAGGCCGTTCGAGGTCAGCTCGATCGGCAGGTTGGAGTCGCCACCCGTGATCCGGACCATCTCGCCATTCACGGACCACGATGAGAGGACCGTACCCTTGTAGGGCTGCTTCTCGTTGTCGCGCTTCTCGACGGCGGACGAATCGATGTGGATCGTCCAAGCGGCTGGCGTGCCATCGGGGGCCGGCCCCGTGAAGGTCATCGTGTCGCCGTTCCTGGCGAACCCGGAGACGAAGCGGTTTGCGGCCAGCTGTCGGGCGAACGAGTCGCGCAGCGTGGCGTCGGCGGGCGCGCTGCTGCAGCCGATGCAGGTGAGGCTGAGGGCGAGCAGGACGGCGATGTATCTGGTCATGGGGTACCTCGGGCAGCCAGCCGCTAGCCTACCGGACGCGGGGCCCCACTGCCAGCGTCGGCCCGCCCGGTTTCGATTGCAGCACGCCGCGTCCTCCGGGAGAATGAGCGCTGCCGCCCTCCACCGAGGCTGGCTTCCGACATTGGAGGACTGGATGTTTCGCGCACTCACACCGCTGTTCACGATCGTGCTCGTTGCCGGCATCGCCGTCCCGCTGTTCGCCCAGCGCGGAGGCGCGCCCGCGCCACCGATGACGCTGACCGTGTCGGGCTTCCCGGACGGCGGGCAGATCCCCGTGAAGTTCTCGCAGGTGGCGCCCGGGGTGGCCCCCGGAGAGGGGCTGTCACCGGCGATGACCTGGACCAACGTGCCGCCTGGCACGCAGAGCCTCGTCCTCAACATGCGCGACATGGACGTGTCCCGCAACAGGACCACCGATGACCAGGCGCACTGGGTGGTCTGGAACCTGCCGGCCACGGCGACGGGGCTGCCCGAAGGCGTGCCGAAGGGCTCGCAGCGGCCCGATGGCAGCTACCAGATCAGCGCCACCGGGCCGATGTACCGCGGGCCTGGGGCCCCGGCCAACGGTCCGCTGCACCACTACATGTTCGAGATCTACGCGCTCGACACCAAGCTCGATGTCGCGCCCACGGCCGATGCCTTCGAGACCCGCGCGAACGTGTTCAAGGCGATGCAGGGGCACGTCATCGGCAAGGCCGTCTACGGCGGCCTGTTCAAGCGTCCGCAGTAACCGCCGGTGCACGTCGACGCGCCATCGACTGACGAGATCCGCGAGAACCGCACCAGGCTCGGGGATCTCGTCGTCACCACACCGCTCCGGCGCGTGGTCGACCATGCGCTGGCCGAGGCCGTCGGGGCCGGTACCGAAGTGTGGCTGAAGGAGGAGCTCTTCCAGTACACCGGCAGTTTCAAGCCCAGGGGCGCGCTCTCGGTCATGCTGCGGCTGGACGCCGGGTCCCTTCGACGCGGTGTCACCGGGGTGTCCGCCGGCAACCACGCCATCTCCCTGGCCTACAGCGCCCGCCGGCTCGGTACGACCGCCACGGTGGTGATGCCGCGCAGCGCCAACCCGTTCCGCGTGCAGGTCTGCCGCGAACTGGGGGCGAGCGTGGAGTTCACGCCAGACGTCCACTCGGCCTTCGACCGGGTGCGCGAGATCGAGCGCGCGGAAGGCCGGACCTTCGTGCACCCGTTCGAGGGACCGCACACCGCGCTGGGCACCGCCTCGGTCGGCCTGGAGCTGATCGACCAGTCCCGGGACGCCGGTCGTGCCCTCGACGCCGTCATCGTGGCCGCCGGCGGGGGCGGACTCACCGGTGGGGTCGCCTGCGCCGTGAAGGGAATGCAGCCAGAGACGGCCGTCTACGTGGTGGAGCCCGAGGGGGCCGACACCATGTCCCGCAGCTTCCGGGCCGGCACGCCGCAGTCCATCGACGCGGTGCGCACCATTGCCGACTCGCTCGGGTCGCCCCGCTGCGAACCCTACTCGTTCGCCCTCAACCGCCGGTTCGTCGACGACGTGGTGCTGGTGAGCGACGACGAGATTCGTGCGGCCATGCGGCTGCTGTTCCGATCGGCGAAGCTGGTGGTGGAACCGGCCGGCGCCGCCGCGCTCGCAGCCCTCATGTTCCCGCTGCGGGAACAACTGGATGGGCGTCGTGTCGGCATCGTCGTGTGTGGCGGCAACATCGACGCCGGGACCTACGGACGCCTCGTTTCGACCCCGGACGCCTGATCGGAGGACACATGGAGAAGCTCGCCCGCAGTTTCGGACTCGTTCGACAGTCGTACCGGCTGCTCCTGCAGGATGCGGAACTGCTGCTGCTTCCGCTGCTGTCCGGCATCGTGATGAGCGTCGTCGTGGCCTCGTTCTTCTTCGGTATCGGCCCCGAGGCGATGGCCGACGAGGAGGCGGGTGCCGCGCTCTACCTGCCGGCGTTCGCGCTGTACGTCGTCCTCTACGCGGTGGGCATCTTCTTCCAGTGTGCCGTCGTCGCTGGCGCCACCGAGCGTCTCCGGGGCGGCGATCCCACCGTGACGTCCGCCCTTGGTGCCGCGTGGCGTCGCGTGGGTTCGATCCTCCTCTGGTCGCTGCTGGCGGCCACCATCGGCATGGCGCTCCGCGCGGTGCAGGAGCGGGTGGGCTTTCTCGGCAAGCTCGTGGTTGGGCTGGTCGGCGCCGCCTGGTCAATCGCGACCTTCTTCGTCGTGCCGGTGCTCGTGCTCGAGGAGGCCTACATCGGCGACGTCGTCGGCCGCTCGCTGGCGGTGGTGCGCGAGGTCTGGGGTGAGGCGCTCGTCGGGGGTGTCGGTATTGGCCTGGCGGCGTTCTGCGCCTGGGGCACGCTGGTGATGGTGACCCTTGGCCTGACCTCGGTGATCGGTATGCAGGCGCTGCTGGTGCTGGTGTTCTCCGGCATCCTGCTGGCGATCTTCTTCTCGGCGCTGGAAGGCGTGTACCTGGCGTCCCTGTACAGCTATGCCACGTCCGGGAACGTACCTCCGGGGTTCGATCCGGAAACACTCCGGCAGGCGTTCGCGCGAAAGGGTCGGTGACATGAACGTCCTCGTCCTGGGCGGAACGCGATTCGTGGGCCGCCACATCGTCGAAGGGCTGGTGGCCGCCGGACACGGGGTGAGCGTGTTCACGCGGGGCAGGTCGGCGGACGATCTGCCAGCGTCCGTCGAGCGTCTTCACGGCGATCGGGACCAGGGTGTCGACGGGCTGGCTGCGCTTGCCGGACGGAACTGGGATGCGTGCGTGGACGTGAGCGGCTACACGCCGCGGCAGGCGCGTCCGTGCGTCGAACGGCTTGCGGGGGCCGTGGGACGCTATGTCTTCGTCAGCACGGTCAGCGTCTACGCGGACTCACGCGACGTGCCGATCAGCGAGTCGCACGCACTGCTGCCCGAGGCGGCAGAGGAGGTGACCGAGATCACCGGCGAGACCTACGGTCCGCTGAAGGTCACCTGCGAGCGGATCGTGCGCGACGCGTTCGGCGAGCGATGCACCATCCTGCGCCCGCAGATCGTTGCCGGTCCGCACGACCCGACCGGTCGGCACACGTACTGGGTGCAGCGTTCCGCGCAGGGCGGCGCGATGGCCGCGCCGGGTGATGGCACCGACTACGTGCAGGTCGTGGATGCCCGCGATGTCGCACGGTTCACCGTCCGCGCGATCGAGCAGGACATTGCCGGGGTGTTCAACATGGCGGGTCCGCGCCTGACCTGGGCACACTTCATGGAGCTCCTCGGGGCGACCGACGTGACCTGGGTGCCCACCGCGCTCATCCGCGAGAAGGGGCTCACCTTCGCGCAGGTGCCGCTCTTCATTCCCATTGGCGCCGAACGCAGCGGTTTCATGGACGTGAGCGCCGCGCGTGCGCTGAATGCCGGGTTCTCGATGACCGATCCCGCGATCACCATCAGCGACACGCGCGACTGGCTCCGCGATCACCCGGTTCCGCCTGCGCTCACCGCCGCCCAGGAGCAGGAACTGATCGCCCTCGCCCGCGGCACCCGCGGCTGACGCGCACGGCCTGTCCATGCCAGCGTTGACCGACCTGTCCGAGGTGAGGCGTCGCCTCGAGATCGACCGCGTGTGGGCCGCCTTCTCACTGGCCGATCTCGACGAGCCCTGGGCCCGGCACGCCCGCTGGCACGGCGTTGCCGGGAGCGATGCGCTCGTGCTCGTGTACGACGCGTTCGATCCGCCCATCGTCTACATCCAGGGCGAGGATTCGGAGGTCGAATCGGTGTTGTCGGCGGGCGACGTGCGGGCTGTCACGGCGCGTGCGTGGCTGAACGTGCAGCCCGGACATGCCGCGCTGGTGGCCCGCCAGTTCGCCACGTTCGACGCCCGCGCCATGGTGCGCATGCGGCTCGACCTGGAACGCTACCCTCCTGTATCAGGTACAGGGGTGGTCCGGCTCGGCCCTGAGGATCTCGACGCGTTGACCGCGCTCTACGGTGAAGACCGACCGGACTTCTTCGTGCCCTCGCAGGTGAGCGACGGTGTGTACTTCGGCGTGCAGGAGGCCGGCCGGCTCGTGTCGGTCGCCGGTACGCACGTGCTGTCGCGCAGCGGGTCGGTTGCGGCACTGGGGAACGTGTACACGGCGCCGGCGGCGAGAGGCCGCGGACTCGCGGCCGCGGCCACGGGCGCGGTGGTGCAGGCGCTGCTCGCCCAGGGCATCTCCACGATCGTCCTCAACATCATCGCGACGAACCACGCGGCCAGGCGCGTCTACGAGCGGCTCGGCTTCGTGGACTATTGCGTCTACCACGAGGGGGCCGCCCGGCGCTGAGCGTCCGGGTATCGACCCGGATGCGAAATCCGGAGGCCCGACCCTGAAATCTGTAATGCTGTAGGACCCTATGAAGCGTCGCACCTTCCTCACGCTCGGCGCAGCTGGCGCCCTCGGCCTGGCCGGCCGCGCAGACCTGTTCGCGCAGCAGGCCACGCCGCCGATCCAGCCGATCGACCAGATTCCCGTCGCCGGCGACGACATCCCGATCGGCAAGTCCCGCCTGGGCATTTCCGATGGCGACCGGGACGGCACCATCTACGTGCCGAAGTCGTACCGGAAGGGCGTGCCCATGCCGATCCTCGTGATGCTGCACGGGTTCCGCAGCACGGCGGAAGCGGTGCGGTTCACCTTCCCGCTTGCCGAGGAGTTCGGCGTCATCATCCTGGCGCCCGAATCCAGGGAGGTCACCTGGGGCCAGTCCATCCCGGGGTTCGATACCGACGCGCGCTATCTCGGGATGGCGTATCGCTGGGTGGCAGAGGTGCTGAGCGTCGACCCTGCATACGTGGCGATGGGCGGGGTGTCCGACGGGGCGAACTACGCGCTGAACATGGGGCTGGCGTACGGAGACACCTTCAATCACCTCATGATCTTCTCGTCCGGCATGCTCGCGCCGTTCCGGAAGCAGGGAAAGACGAAGATCTTCCTGGCGCATGGCACCCGCGACGAGCAGATGCCGATCGACCGCACGGGTCGGCGGTTTGCGACCGAGCTGAAGAAGGACGGGTACGACCTGACCTACCGGGAATACGAGGGTGGGCACGGCGCGCCCATCGAGGTGGTGCGCGAGTCGTTCCACTGGTTCCTGAACGGCAGGCCGCCCGCCTAGACCGGCGCGCTCACACGGCACGAGAGGGGACGACAGCGACCCGGAACCGCCAGGCGGTCCCGGGTCGTGTGTTGTACGGCGCTACTTGTCGCGGGCGATGGCGCTCTGGATGGCGCCCTTGTCCGAGCCGCTGATGAAGCCCAGATCTCTGAGCGTGTTCGTCAGCTTCGCCCCGCAGCTGACGTAGCTGCCATGGTTGCCGCCAGTGGCCTTGCAGACGCTGGCCAGGTCCGTGATGGTGCAGCCGTTGCTGAACAGCGTGTTCGCCACGCCGGTGTCGCGCCCGCCGATCACCACCGTGCTGGAGAGCGTCGACGCCAGGCACATGTCACCGGCATCGTCGGCGATGCCGTCGAGGTCGGCATCGGGGAACCAGCCGATGTCGCGCAGCTGGGCCCGCGTGAGGTCCTTCGGCGCATCCACGGTCAGTGTGAGGTCCTGGTTGATGGCCGGTTCCATCAGCTGGTTGGGGGTCGTGCTGGTGTCCCAGTGCGACACCGACGAACCGGGCGCCACCGGGCTGGGCGTGTAGAGCATCACCTGGTTGCTGCGGTCGGCACCGGCGCGCACGGTGAGATCGAGCTTGAGGGACACGTTCACCGTGCCGGTCGAGAGCGCAGCCTTGATGGTGTTGCCGTCCGCCAGCGTGATCCGGGCTGATGGAATCGTGATGGTCGGGTCGGCGCCGCCCAGGCCGGCCGGCGGCCCGCCCGCGGCGTTGTCGGCGACGATCACGGCGACAGCCCCCGCGTCCTGTGCATTCTTCACCTTGACGGTGAACCCGCAGGTGCCACGGTCGACCAGCGCGATCTTGCCGGCCACCGCCGAACCGTTGGTGATGGCCGAGCACCCGTCGGTCGTGCTCGGGCCGACCGCATCGGCCGCGTCGAGGGCTGCGACGATGTCGCCGGACACGCCCGCAGCCGTGATCGCGGCGCCGAAGGCGGCGGCACCAACCGCATAGTCACCCGCAATGGACGACGGTGCGTTGACGACGAGCAGGGGCGTGCCCACCTGCAGCACCTGCGGCACCTTGTTGGTGACGTTGGCGCCGGTCCAGACCACGTTGCGCGGATTGGTGCCCGACGCCAGACGCTCGGCATCCGTCATCTGGTCGCGCATCAGGCCGGTGGTGTTGTCCTTGTAGAACTGGGAGTAGACGTCGCTCTGTCCGAAGAACGGCTCGCCCGTCGTGACGCTGGTGAAGCTCGAGAAGCCCAGGCCGTGGGCGAACTCGTGCAGCAGCACGGCCACCAGGTTGATCTGGGTCGGGCTGTGGCCGGTATCCAGGCCGTAGTACCACGCCGAGTTCTGGAGGCAGCCCGGCTTGCCCAGTTCGGAGTTGAAGCGGGCGCGGATGTCGTCCGCGCTCGTGTTGGGGGCGCCGGGCGCCTGGTCATCCTGCGACAGCTTGTTGGCCAGGGCGACGTGGTACCAGACGTTCGGGTACTCGGCACCGGGGAAGTCGCTGATGATCTGGATGGCGCCAGCCGAGCCGAGCGTGCCGGCCGTGGCGGTGCACGTCAGTGGGACGAACGAGGCCTGGATGCGGATCTCGATGCTGCTGTCGAGCGCAGCACCCCAGATGTTCGCGGCGTGCTGGAACGCGATGAGGCGCTGCTCGCCCACCGTGGTGCCGGGGTTGCCGCCCACGGGCGTGGCGGGCGTCGGGTCGTTGAAGCCGACGCCGGTGGCGTTGACGTTCACGATCGTGATGGTGGCGGCACCGAAGACCGGGCGCACGCACAGGAGCATGAAGAGGGCGGCGGCAATGCGGGTGCGCATGTTATCGCTCCTCCAGCACCGGGGCGGTGGCGGGCACCGGTTCGGACGTGGCGTCTTCCAGGCCGAGGAACCGACGCGCCTCGGCCTCGTTGGTCACGCACTCGGCTTCCACGGTGCCGTCAGGCCCGATCTTCGCGAGCGTGGCCGACTCGAAGCGACCCTGCAGGTCGACCGCCAGCGCCCCGTTCGACAGCCTCACGGCGGTGAGGCCCGCGTCGCTCTGCGAGATGGACGGGATCAGGGCAGCCAGCAGTGCCCGCGCCTCCGCCGGCGTGATGGCGCGAATGCGCCCCGCCTGGTCGGAGGCCGCCTGCTGTCCGCTGGTGCCAGGGGTCTCTTCCGTCGCCTGGGAATGGTTCGCTGCCTGCTGCGCGAAGGCCGGCGTTGCGGCCAGCAGCGTGGCGGCGCAGAGCAGTGCCGCGCGCGTCCGTGCGTGTGGAGCCATGTGTTCTCCTTTTGAGTGTGCGTACGTAGCTCAAGCATTTATCAGAGACGCTGCACCAACTCAATCTCCGCGACGGCCTCTCTGCCTGTATGCTTCAGCTGGGCTGGAGGCGCACCATGGGATTGGATTTTCAGGTCAGCGGGTCGAATGCTGCCGCCGCGTTCACCTTGAAGGTGCATCGGGGCGACGGGATGGCGCTGCTCGCCATGAACTGGAAGGGCGGCGAGCCCCCGCCAGACTTCGTCGGGTTCGCGATCGAGTACCGCGAGCCGGGCGGCGATCGGTTCTACGCACTGAACAACCGGCTCGGGTTCCTGCGTGCCGATGGCACCGTGGACCGGAAGGCGTTGTCGACCCTGCGGTCACCCATCCAGAAGTTCCGCTGGGTCCACTTCCCACGCAACGCCGAACTCGACGGCGACTTCACCTACCGCGTGTCACCGGTCTTCATGAACGAGCGGGATGAACTGAGCTACGGCGAGCCCCAGCACGTGGCGATCGAACTGCGCCGCGACACCTACCCGGGCGTGCTGAACGTCACCTTCACCCGTGGCTTCGTCTCGTCGCAGGCGTTCGTGGACAAGTTCGTCACCAAGACCGACGGCCTCGCCACGCTCCTGCCGAAGAAGGCCGACGATGGGCTCGACTACGTGCCGACCCACCCCAAGGCGAAGACGGCCCTCGCGTGGATGGGATTCGAGACCCGGTCGGCGATCCTCGCGCTGCTCGACGACGCGGTCGCCGATCCGAAGGCGCAGGTCCGCGTGGTGGCCTACGACCTCAACGAGCCGGAACTGGTGGCGCGCCTCGAGTGGCTTGGCCCGCGGCTGAAGATCATCATCGACGACAGTGCCACGCACGGCGACGCCGATTCCTCCGAGACGCTCGCGGCGGCACGGCTCGCCGCGTCTGCGGGGGCGGCGAACGTGAAGCGACAGCACATGGGCCGCCTGCAGCACAACAAGACCATCGTCGTCAGCGGTCCGAAGGTGAAGGCGGTGGTCTGCGGCTCCACGAACTTCTCCTGGCGCGGCTTCTACGTGCAGTCCAACCATGCCGTACTGATTCGGGGCACCAAGGCGGTGTCGGCATTCACGGCAGCGTTCGATGCCTACTGGGCCAACGACAAGGTGGCCGGGTTCGGCGCCTCACCCGCTGCCCGCTGGGCCGACGTGAACCCGCGGAACGTGGCGTTGAAGGTGGCGTTCTCACCCCACACCCCCGACAACGCCCTGCTCGCCTCCGTGGCCGCGGACATCGCCACCACGAAGTCCAGCCTCTTCTACTCCCTTGCGTTCCTCTACCAGACCAAGGGACCGATTCGCGACGCCATCACGGCGGTCACCGACGACGACCGGCGGTTCGTGTACGGCATCTCGGACCGGAAGGCTGGCGGCGGCCTCGACGTGCAGAAGCCGAGCGGCAACCGCGCGCCGGTCTACCCGGCTGCGCTCTCCGGCCGCCTGCCGGAGCCGTTCAAGAGCGAGCCCACCGGGCTGGTGGGCGGTGCCGGCACCCGCATGCACCACAAGTTCATCGTGATCGACTTCGACAAGCCGACCGCGCGCGTCTACCTCGGCTCCTACAACTTCTCGGCGCCCGCCGACACCGCGAATGGCGAGAACCTGCTCCTCATCCGGAACCGCCGGGTCGCCGTGTCGTTCATGGTCGAGGCCATCCGGATCTTCGACCACTATCACTTCCGCGTGATCGAGCAGGCACTGCAGAAGGACCTGCAGGCGGGCAAGCCGCGCCAGCCGCTCCACCTGAAGCGTCCGCCCAGGACACCGGACGAGGTGCCCTGGTGGAAGGAGGACTATGTGGATCCCAGGAAGATCCGCGACCGGCAGCTCTTCTCGTGAACGCGGCGTGTCTCACGTACCACCGCGACTGATGACGATGCCGGCCAGGCGGACGGCTGCGGTCCTTGCTGCGGCCCTGGTGCTGGCGACGTCCGGGCGGCCGGTGGAAGGGCAGGGCAGCGTCGTCCGCGCCCGCCGCTTCGAACAGAACCCGCTCATCACCGTGTCGTCGTCGCCCACGCTGGGGGGCAACGTCAATGGTGCGACGGTGGTGCGCGTGCCGGCCTGGGTGCAGCGTCCCCTCGGGCGCTACTACATGTACTTCGCGAACCACATGGGCGACTTCATCCGGCTCGCCTATGCCGATCGGCTCACCGGCCCGTGGCGCATCCATGAACCCGGTGTGCTGCACGTGCGCGACACCGCGTTCTTCCGCCCGCAGCCGGATCCGCCCGAGGCGCTCGCCGACTTCTACACGCATGTCGCCTCGCCCGAGATCCTGCTGGACGAGGCGAACCGGCGCATGGTCATGTGGGTGCACGGCTGGTGGACGGCCGGAGAGCGCTGGCCTGCGAGCCTCCGCGAGGCACGACAGTGGGCGCGCGAGAAGGGCTACGGGCAGTACACGCAGGCAGCGGTGTCCGCCGACGGCGCCCGGTTCACGACCGGGCCGGCCATCACGAAGACCAGCTACCTGCGTGTCTTCCGGCGAGGGGCGACCTATTTCGGCGTGTCGCGGCTGGGACTCGTCTCGCGCGCGCCCGACGCGCTGGCCACGTTCGAGACCGGGCACAGCCTGTTCCGCGGCTCGCCGCACGAGGGCCGGGTGCGCCATGTCGGCGTCATCCAGAAGGGCGATCGACTGCACGTGTTCTTCACCGCGATAGGCGATGCGCCGGAGCGGGTGCTGGTGTCGACGGTGGACCTCACGCAGGAGTGGACCGCGTGGACGGCCTCACCGGCCGTGGAGGTGATCGCGCCGGAGGCGGCGTACGAATGTCCCACCCTGCCCAACGTGCCGTCACAGTCCGGCGACATCGACGAGCCGGCGCGGCAGATCCGCGACCCGTTCGTCTTCGAGGAAGACGGCCGCGCGTACCTGTTCTACGCCACCTGTGGCGAACAGGGCATTGCCGGCGCGGAGCTCGTGCTGCCGTGAAGTCCCGGGTCGCGCCAGCCTGCTACCGTACCCGCCAGAGGTGAATCTCGAGGCCGTTCACGTCGCGGCTCTCGTCGGGAGGCCAGCGGTCTCCCATCGCGAAGTGATGCGAGACGATCCGTGAGCCCGGCCGCAGCTGCGCGCGGAAGTTCGGGATGAGATCGATGTTCATCCCGGGCAGCAGGAAGATGGCCACGACCGTGGCCTCGCGGATGTCTGCCTGGAACAGGTCGCCGGTGACGAAGCGCACCAGCGGCTCGACACCGGCCTGACGTGCGCTCGCCTCCGAGCCGGCGACGAGTGCCGGATCGATCTCGATCCCTACGCCGCGCGCCCCGTAGCGGCGAGCCGCCGTGATCGGAATGCGGCCATCGCCGGAACCGAGGTCGTAGACGACGTCCGCGGACGTGACTTCCGCGAATTCCAGCATCGCGTCGACCACGTTCTGGGGGGTGGGGAGAAACCGGACGTCGGGGCGTCTGGCCGACGACTGGGCTGCTGCCACGACGGTCCACAGCGCCATGGTCGTGGTCATCGCCAGCAGGTGCGGGCTGCGCATGGGCAAGGCTACTGCGCGCCGCGGCCCGACCGCAGCAGGATCTCCGCCGTCTTCGGCGCCAGCTCGAGGCTTGTCACCGCTGTCGTGGTGACGCTGCCCTGCGGTCGGCCATCCCGCCCGACCGGCCCTCCGCCCGTCGGATCCACCCGGTGATACGTACCGTCGAGCGTGACGCGGGCGGCCCTGCCGGTGGGATTCACGATCGCCAGGCCGTTGGCGAACTCGCGCCGGTAGACTCCCTGCCACTGCAGGTCGGCCACCGTGCGGGCCGTGCTACGCGCGGCGCCCAGATCGAGCGTCCATTCCGGGAACCAGCTCAGTGTATTGTTCGCGAAGTAGGCCAGGTAGGTACGGCGCCCCTTCACCAGCAGGTAGTTCGCGAGCAGATACTTGCGCTTGGCCACCTCGGCTGGCGTGCCGAGGTAGTTCTGCAGGATCACGATCCGATCCTTGCCCACCAGACCGAGCGTCTGGTTCGTGGCCGCCACCCAGTCGGCCGGGTCGTACCCCGGCTCGCTGAACTGCTCCAGGAACGCCCCGGCGGAGAGCGAGTAGTCCGTGTTGTCCCAGGTGGTCGTCAGTGCGCCCACGTTGGGAATGAGCTGGATGCCCCTGCGTGACAGATGGGTGTCGAGGTCGATGATCCATTCCTGCCACGCATCGATCCAGGAGCGGTTGCCCAGCTCGGGGAAGCGGTTCTCGCGCACGCCACGCCCGAAGAGCCGGGGATCGGGTGGATTGCGCGCCTCCCACTGGAGCAGCGAGGGGGACGCCGAGTCGAAGAAGACGCCGTCGTACTCCCCGGCCTCGACCTGCCGCACGAGCGTGTCCTTGAGGTACGCACGATAGCCGGGATCGGCCACGTTCATCAGCAGCTTCCGGTCCTGGTTGCTGGCCACCCGTTGCCCTGACGGGTTGTGCCAGAACCACGACTCGTGCTGGTTCACTTCACCGAAGTCGTTTCCCCAGCGCGTGCCGTCGACGATGTAGGGCACGCCCCGCGCGGACTGCCACATCGCCAGCTTGTAGTGCAGCACGAGGAAGCCCGCGTTGATGCGGCGCAGCAGGCGTGACTGGTCGAGGCCGAGCTTCTGGGTGCCCACGTAGTGCGTCGCCGCGAACCGGATCTGCTCGTCGGTCATCGCCGGGAGTTGATCCGTGAGGATGGCGATCCGCGTGGTGGTGTCCGGGAACGTGCGACGTTGCGCGTGCACCGGCCAGTGGACGACGACGAGCATCAGGCAGACGCTCACGAGGCGGGACAGCAGGGTGCTCACGCGGGCCATCGCCGTACAGCACACCAGCCCCGTTGTTCGAAGTCAACGATCAATCAGCCTCGGCGCGCGGGCCCGTGCCCTGGCAGACGGGGCACCAGTACGTCAGGCGCGCATCGCCTCCCGTGCGGGCCGACAGGATGGCGGTGCCGCACCGGCGGCACGGCCTGCCCCCGCGGCCATAGACGAACAGCTTCGCCTGCGGGTCGAGGCTGCCGGTGGTGCGGCGTCCGGCCGCTGCGGGCGGGAGGGTCGGGTCGACGATGTTCATGCGCATGAGGCGAAGCGAGGCGTCGATGAGCCGGTCGAAGTCGGCGCGAGACACGGCGTCGGCTGGCAGGGACGGGGCGAGCGCCGCCACGAAGAGCACCTCGGACTTGAGCACGTTGCCGATGCCGGCCAGGACGCGCTGGTTCAGCAGCACCTCTTCGAGCGGCCGGTTGCCCTCCGCCGTGAAGCGGCGCCACACCTCTTCCCGATCGAAGGCCGGCCCGGCGAGATCCGGCCCGAGCGCGCTGAGCTGCGGATGCCGCAGCAGTTCTGGCGCCGTGAGGAACTCGGCGACCGGGATGTCGAAGCCGACCGCGACGAATGCGGCGGTGTCGAGCCGGACGCGCATGGCGTGACCCGGGGCGCGCCATCGTTCCCCGGGTCGGTAGACGTGCCAGCTCCCGTGCATCCGCATGTGCGTATGGAGGATGAGGCCGCCGCTGAAGGTCATCAGCAGGTGCTTGCCTCGAGCGGTGACCGACTCCGTGGTGCGGCCCGTGAGCGGCGCGTCGTGATCCACGCGCGTGAGCGCGGGGTATGCGCTCTCGAACCGGGTGACCTGCTGTCCTGCCAACGCACGGTGCAGCGTGCGGGCGGCGCGGAAGATGGTGTCTCCCTCGGGCACGGGTCAGCCCCGTCCTGCGTCGGCTCTCGTGCGCGTGATCGACAGCCCGAGCGCCCCGGCGCTGAAGCCAGCCTCGATGAAGATGCGCGCCAGCGGATGCGTGGATGCCGGTGCGCCATTGATCTCCTCGAGGAGCATGCCGCGCGGGCCCTCGCCACCGCCCATGGCGCGCTCCATGAGCGCGCGTGCCACGCCGCGAGCCACCCGTGCCCGTGCGGGCTCCGTCTCGGGGACCCACGCGAGCAGCTGGCGGTCGCCGCGCGTGAGGTAGCCCGCCAGGGCGCCGTCCACCAGGACGACCGATGCACCCACCGATCGGGTGGCGCCACGCCCCGCGCGTCCCGCCGACGGCCCATCGTCGGTGGTGCCCTGCAGTGGCGGCGCAGGGAAGCGCAGCGTGGCCCCATAAGGGTTGGCTGGATCGGTGGCCGCGAGCAGGAGGACCGACGGCTCGTCTTCTGTGTTGCGGAGAGAACGCAGCAGGTCGAGGGCGCCGGGCATGGCGAACTGCGCCGCACCGAGGCCGGACACGAAATAACCGCGACGGATGCGTCCGCTCTCTTCCATCGCCTTGAGCACGGCGTACACCGCCGCGAATCCGCCGGCCAGCGACTCGGCCGCCAGCGACTCGCGCGTGACGATGCCGTGTCGGGAGAGCAATTGCTGCGCGACGGCCGCTGCCCACGTCGTCGTGTCGCGGCGGGCCACCGCCTTCGCGGCCTGCGTCCGCGGTGCGCGTGCGCCCGCGGTGTCCGTCCGTCGGAGCAGCGACCAGCGCCCTTCGGCTGACGGCGGCACGAGGCGTCGCGACCGAAAGGTTGGCGCCCGGCGGTCGGCCCGGCGTCGCGGTGTGCGGGCATGGCTGAAGGCGCGCAGCGCATGCACGGTGTCGTTCGTGACGAGGCCGCGCCACGCGAGGCTCCAGAGGGCGTTCACGGTGTCGGCGGGGTAGCCGCCGCCCACCTCCTCGTGCAGGGGGGCGAAGAACGACGCGCCGCGTGCGCCGAGTGACGCCAGCAGGGCCTGCTCGCGCTCGTCCAGTTCCGTCTCCTGCGGGGGGAGTGGCGGCAGCAGCCGCGGCAGGTGATCGGCGAGGTAGAGCGCCACCCGGCCGTCGCGCTCGCCGAGCGGCTCGACGCCGACCCAGATCACCTCGCCTGCTGCGACGACCGCGTCGAGGTCTGCCGCATCGTAGGCCTCCAGCCGTGCGGACAGGATCTCGGTTTCGAGGATCGAGGCGGGCAGCGGCGCCCCCTGCAGCTGCTCGACGACGTCGAGCAGGGCGTCGGCGCCCTTGCGCTTCCGGCGCAGGCCCTGCCATGAGGTGGTGAACCGTCCGAGCGCCTCGGGATCGACCGGTTCGACCTCGCGGCGCAGCTTGGCGAGCGACCGCCGGCGGATCATGCGGAGCACGTCCGCATCGGTCCACTCGCGCCGCGTGCCGCCGGGACGGAACTCCCCCTCGAGCAGCCGGTTCTCGCCGGTGAGGCGTACCAGCGTGTGCTCCGCGGCCGTGGTGGTGAGGCCGTAGCGGGCGGCGAAGTCCACGGCGGTGAAGGGCGCGTGTGTGCGCGCGTACCGCAGGGCGAGATCGCCCATCGGGTCGCGCACGGGCGCGAGCAGCGCCTCCGGGATACCGGGGGGCAGAGGAATGCCGAGCCCGTCGCGGTAGCGCGCGGCGTCTTCAACCGCCACGTACCGGGGCTCGCCGTCCACGCGCAGGAGCAGCGCCCGTCTGGCCCGCACGAGTGTCGCGGTGGCGTCGAGCGCCACGCCCTCCGTCGTGCGCGCGGCGATCTCGTCGGCGGTCAGGTCGCCAAGGCCGAGCAGCAGGTCGTGCACGCCGTCGATGGTGCGGGCGTGGAACCGGGCATCGAGCCGCTGCACCTGCCGTTCGACGTCCTCGACTGCGTCGGCGTCGAGCAGCTCGCGAAGTTCGGCGTCGCCCATCAGCTCGCGCAGCTGGGCCTGGTCCACCGCCAGAGCCTGGGCGCGGCGCTCGGCCAGCGGGGCGTCGCCGTCGTACAGGAAGCTCGCCACGTAGCTGAAGAGGAGCGATGCGGCAAAGGGCGACGGCTGCTCGGAGTCGACCGTGGCGACGCGGAGCTTGCGGCTGCGGACGTCGGCGAGCGTCTGGATGAGCGCCGGCACGTCGAAGTAGTCGCGCAGGCACTCGCGGTAGGTTTCCAGCAGCACCGGGAACGATCCGAAGCGTGAGGCGACGGCCAGGAGATCCGAGGCGCGCTTCCGCTGCTGCCACAGCGGGGCGCGCATGCCGGCCCGCCGCTTCGGCAGGAGGAGGGAGCGGCCGGCATTCTCGCGGAACCGGGCGGCGAAGAGGGCCGTGGCCCCGAGCTGGCGAACCACGAGTGGCTGAACCTCGTCGGGACCCGGCAGCAGCAGCGACGGGTCGGGCGGCGTGTCGACGTCCGGGAACCGCACCACGAACCCATCGTCTCCCCAGAGCGTCTCGACGTCGATGCCGGTCTCCTCGCGGATGCGCGCCGCAGCAGCCATGGCCCACGGGGCGTGGACCCGTCCTCCGCGTGGCGAGAGCACGCAGATGCGCCAGTCGCCGAGCTCGTCGCGGACCCGCTCGACGACGATCGTGGCGGCATCGGGGAGGGCGCCGGCGGTCTGGAGCTGGTCGCGCAGGTACTGGAGCAGGTTCTCGGCGGCCAGCGCGTCGAGGTCGTGCTCGCGCGTGAGGCGTTCGATGGCCGCGGCGGCGGGCATGCGCACGAGGTCGCGCATCAGCCGACCGATGGCCAGCCCCAGTTCGAGCGGCCGGCCCGCACGGTCGCCCTTCCAGAACGGCATCTTGCCCGGTTCCCCTGGCGCGGGTGACACCAGCACGCGGTCGTGCGTGATCTCCTCGACGCGCCACGACGAGGCGCCGAGCACGAAGGTGTCGCCGACGCTGGTCTCGAAGACCATTTCCTCGTCCAGCTCGCCGACGCGGGCGGAGCCTGGCGGGGCGCCGGCCAGGAACACACCGTAGAGTCCGCGATCGGGAATGGTGCCGCCGTTGGCAATCGCCACGCGCTTGGCGCCCTCACGGGCGACGACCGTGCCGGCCACGCGGTCCCAGGTGATGCGCGGCCGGAGCTCGGCGAACTCGTCCGACGGGTAGCGCCCCGACAGCATGTCGAGCACCCCTTCGAACACGCCGCGGCCCAGTTCCGCGCACGGCGCCGCGCGCCTGATCGTGGCGAAGAGGTCGTCCACGCGCCATTCGTCCATGGCGGTGATCGCCACGATCTGCTGAGCGATCACGTCGAGCGGATTGCGTGGATACCGCGTCGGTTCGACGAGGCCGTCGTGCATGGCCCTGGTGACGGCGGCGCACGCCACGAGGTCGCCCCTGAACTTCGGGAAGATGATGCCTTCGCTGACCGCGTCGATCTGGTGGCCGCCGCGGCCGATGCGCTGGAGACCACTCGCGATCGTGGGCGGCGCCTCGATCTGGATGACGAGGTCGATGGCTCCCATGTCGATGCCGAGTTCCAGTGAGGAGGTGGCGACCAGGGCGCGCAGCGTGCCGGCTTTCAGGCGATCTTCGATGTCCATCCGCTGCTCGCGGGCGATGGACCCGTGATGCGAGCGGACGAGTACCTCCCCGGCGAGTTCGTTGAGTGCGCCAGCGAGCCGCTCGGCGAGCCGCCGGCTGTTGACGAAGAGCAGCGTGCTCTGGTGCGACCGGATCAGCTCGAGCAGGCGCGGGTGGATGGCCGACCAGATGGACGGGCGCGCGGTGCCACCCGAGGCAGGGCCGCTGGGGATGTCGGCGCGATCGTCGGTCGGCGTCGCGCCTGCGGTGACGCCCGTGCCGCCAGCCGCGCCGGCAGGGCCGTCGGCCGGTGCAGGGGTGGCTGGGCCGAGCCGGGCCATGTCCTCGACCGGCACCTCGATGGTCAGCTTCAGGCGTTTCTTCTGGCCGGCGTCGACAATGGTGACCGGACGGTACGCCACCGGCCGGCCGCTGGTGGCGGCGAACTCGTCGCCGATCTCATGCGCGACATCCGGTGCGTCCGGCACGGCGGCGTCCGCCCGGGGCGACGCCCGGTGCGTGCGGACCCTGGCCGTGGGGGGTGATGGTGCGGCGGCGCCGCCGAGGAACCGGGCCACCTCGTCGAGGGGGCGCTGGGTGGCCGAGAGCCCGATGCGCTGCGGTTCCCGGTCGCAGCGGGCGGTGAGCCGCTCGAGCGAGATGGCGAGGTGCGTGCCGCGCTTGGTCGGGACGAGCGCGTGGATCTCGTCGATGATGATCGTCTCGATGCCACGGAGCAGGTCGCGGGCGTTGGACGTCAGCAGCAGGAACAGCGACTCGGGCGTGGTGATCAGGATGTCGGCCGGATCGCGCTGGAAGCGGGCGCGGTCGGCGGCCGGCGTGTCGCCGGTCCGGATGGCAATGGTCGGGGCGGTGAACCGGTCGCCCCGTTCCGCGGCCACCCGGGCGATGCCGGCGAGCGGTGCGCGCAGGTTGCGCTCGACGTCGACGGCGAGCGCCTTGAGCGGCGAGATATAGAGGACGCGACAGCGCCGGTCCTTCGCCGGGGCGGCGGCGAAGAGGAGCCGGTCGAGGCACCAGAGGAAGGCGGTGAGTGTCTTGCCACTGCCGGTCGGCGACAGGATCAGGGTGGAGTGGCCCTGTGCGATCGCGGGCCAGCCATGCTGTTGCGGGCGTGTCGGGGCGTCGAAGGAACGCGTGAACCAGTCCCGTACGGCGGGGTGAAACGGCGCAAGCGGATCCGAAATCACACGAGCGCTCACGTTTCGCATCTTATAATGGCCGGCACTTTACTTTTGTTCGGACGGAGCATTCATGAGTGACGCGGGTGAGGGGCTGATCGACGCAGACGCGCGCATCCAGGAGCGGATGGAGGAGCTCGAGCGCGACCGGATGCAGGCGAAGAAGAAGGACGCGCGTGATCCCGAGAAGGTGCGGGCGTTCGAGTCGTTGCGGCTGGCGAAGACGGAGCTCGAGCGGCAGTTCCAGGCCACGCAGCACGAGGGGCGTCGTGCCCAGCTGACCCAGGCCATCGGCGAGGTGGACCGGCGGATGGCCGAGGCGGCCGCCGCGCTCAAGGCCTGAGGACGGTCGTCGCGGGCGAGGCCAGGCATGGCCCGGTCGGGTGAGCACCCGGCCGGGCTTTTTTTGTTGTGTTGTGCGGCCGTCGCGCGCCGGCTTGTTGTAGGGGTGACGCCCGACTGGCGCGATTGATGCGGTGCCTGCCGCGGGTGCGGGCGTGCGCCATTCCGGGCCCGTCCGTGTCCCCCGAACCGTGCCCACGCGGTGCTAGACGGTGTGCAGCCGATGCGCTACGATGTGGGTTCAGCTTGAGAAATCGTTCACAAGCCTAGGCCATTTTCCCGGAACGAGCACCGCATGCAGGGCTGGCTGTCCATCATCCTCATGATCGCGTTGGGCGTGCTGTTTGCGGCCCCGTCGGTCCTGATTTCCAACTTCCTCGGCCCCAAGAAGCCGACCCCCGAAAAGCTGGCGCCGTACGAATGTGGCATGCCGCCGGTCGGCGAGACCTACGAGCGCATGTCGGTGAAGTTCTACCTGGTGGCGATGATCTTCCTGCTGTTCGACATCGAGGTGGCGTTCCTGTATCCGTGGGCCCTCGCCCTGCGCGACCTGGGATGGGCCGGGTTCATCCAGGTTGTGCTGTTCATGGCGCTGCTGCTGTCCGGTTACATCTACGTGTGGCGTAAGGGTGCCCTCGACTGGGGACACGAGAAGCGGGCGTAACCGGCCGCGCATCGTCAATCCGCCATGTGCGACGGGTGGAACCGCGGTACGAAGCCTGGCAGCGTAGCGACGAGCGATTGGCAATCAGCGATTTAGCGATTGAAGAGAGTCCTGAATGGGTCTTGAAACCGAGCTCCCCGACATCCCGGTGCTGACCACCACGGTCGAGCAGGTCGTCCAGTGGGCGCGTCGCTCAGCCATCTGGCCGGTCACTTTCGGCCTCGCCTGCTGCGCCATCGAGATGATGGCCATGAGTTGCGGCCGTTACGACATCGCGCGGTTCGGTGCCGAGGTCTTCCGCGGAAGCCCCCGCCAGGCCGACCTGATGATCGTGGCCGGTCGTCTGTCGCGGAAGATGGCGCCTGCGCTGCGCCGGATTTACGACCAGATGCCGGAACCCAAGTGGGTCATTTCGATGGGGGCCTGTGCGTCCATCGGCGGTGTCTTCGACAACTATTCCATCGTCCAGGGGGTCGACCAGGTGGTGCCGGTCGACGTGTACGTGCCCGGATGTCCGCCGCGTCCCGAGTCGCTCATCTACGGGATCGTCCAGTTGCAGCGGAAGATTGCCACGCAGAAGCTCGCCTGATGGATGCCAACGCCATAGCCGCCGCTGTCGGGGAGTCGATCCCTGGTGTCCAGATTGAGGTGGCGCCGAGCGTCGACCTGCAGGCGACGCTGTACGTGCAGCCGGACGACATCTCCCGCGTCCTGCAGGCCATGCGCGACCGCGCGGACCTCAGGTTCGAGGTGCTCGCCGAGATGACCGCGGCCGACTACTGGCCGCGCGAGCCCCGCTTCGAGGTCATCTACTACCTCATCTCGGTCGAACGGCGCCTGCGTGCCCGCGTGAAGGTGCGCCTGCCGGCGACCGATCCGCACCTCCCCACCGCCACGGTGCTCTGGAAGTCGGCGAACTGGCTGGAACGGGAAGTGTGGGACATGTTCGGCATTGCCTTCGACGGCCATCCCGATCCGCGGCGCCTGCTGATGCCCGAGGACTGGGACGGCTACCCGGCCCGCAAGGACTACCCGGTGCAGATCCTGAAGAAGCCGGAGGCCGGGTCGCCCACGCAGGTGACGGAGGAGGAGTTCCGGGCGAACCTGCTGAAGGATCGCCTTGCACGCAAGTGATGTGGCCGACGCGGCGCTGAGTGACGCCGCCGCCCTGCACGAGCGGGTGCGGCGGGCGGGGCTGGCGTCCACGGTGGCGGCGGCCGGCGCGATTGTCGCGTCGCTGCGCCAGGGCGGGAAGGTGCTCGTGTTCGGGAACGGCGGATCGGCGGCCGACGCGGCGCACGCGGCGGCGGAACTGGTCGGTCGCTTCCGGCGTGAGCGGCAGGGATACGCGGCGGTGGCGCTCACGGCCGATCCGAGCGTGCTCACGAGCATCGCCAACGACTACGGGTACGACCGGGTCTTCGCGCGCCAGATCGAGGCGCTCGGCAGGCCCGGAGACATTGCCTTCGCGATTACCACGAGCGGCGAGTCGGTGAATGCGCTGCGGGCGCTCGAGGAGGCCCGCGCGCGGCAGCTGACGACGATTGCCCTGACGGGGCGCGATGGCGGGACGGCTGGCCGGCTGGCCGATGTCCACGTGAACGTGCCCTCGGATTCGACGCCAAGGGTCCAGGAGGTCCACCGGACGCTGTTGCACGTCATCTGCGACCTGGTGGAGACCGAGCTGTCCGCCGGCTAGCAGGCGGAAGAGAGAACGATGCCCGAGCTTCGCACAGAGACGATGACCGTCAACATGGGGCCCCAGCACCCCAGCACGCACGGCGTGCTGCGGCTGGTCCTCGAGCTCGACGGTGAGACGATCCGCTCGGCCTCGCCGACGATCGGCTTCCTGCACACCGGTATCGAGAAGACGGCCGAGCAGAAGAAGTGGCAGCAGGTCATCCCGCTCGTCGAGCGCATGGACTACCTGAGCGCCCAGTCCAACAGCATGGCCTACTGCATGGCCGTCGAGAAGCTGCTGGGCCTCGAGATCCCGGAGCGGGTCCGGAACATCCGGATCCTGATCGCGGAACTCCAGCGGATCAACAGCCACCTGGTGTGGCTCGGCACGCACGGCATGGAAGTGGGTGCCGTGTCGGTCCTGTTCTACTGCCTGCGCGAGCGCGAACTCCTCCTGAACCTGAACGAGCGGCTGGCCGGCTTCCGGTTCTTCCCGAGCTACATGCGCGTGGGTGGCCTGCGCGAGGATCTGCCCCGCGGCTACCTGGACGAGGCCCGTGCCTTCCTGGACCGGCTGCCGGGCAAGATGGTCGAGTACGAGGACCTGCTCACGCAGAACCAGATCTACATCCAGCGCACGAAGGGTGTCGGCGTCATCACGCGCGAGGACGCCCTGCAGTTCGGGCTGCTCGGGCCGATCGGCCGCGCCGCCGGCATCGACTACGACGTCCGCAAGGTGTACCCGTACCTCGGCTACGAGACCTACGACTTCAAGGTGCCGGTGCGGACGGAGGGCGACGTGTACGCCCGCTACCTGCTGCGCCTCGACGAGATGCGCGAGAGCATCAAGATCTGCCGGCAGGCGCTCGAGCGGATTGCGCCCATCGGTGAGTACGCCGTGGCCGATCCTCGGATCACGCCGCCGCCGAAGGACCGGGTCTACACCGAGATGGAGGCGCTCATCCAGCACTTCCTGGTGTATTCGCAGGGGTTCAGCGTGCCGGCCGGCGAGGCCTATGTCCCGGTGGAGGGACCGCGCGGGGAGCAGGGCTTCACGGTGATCTCCGACGGCACGAACCGGCCGTGGCGCATCAAGTCGCGGGCGCCGTCGCTGCTCGCCTGCCAGGCCCTGGAGCGGCTGATCGTGAACGGACAGATTGCCGACGTGATCGCCGTCATCGGCTCGATCGACGTCGTCATGGGAGACGTGGACCGGTGAGCTTTCATCCCAAGATGGCGTATGACGCCACCTTTCACAAGTCGACCCGCACGCTGGCCGAGGCGGGACCGGCGTTCACCTTCACGGCGGAGAACCGCGCGCGGCTGGACGAGATCCTGACGCACTACCCGCCCGAGCAGAGCCGGTCGGCCGTGCTGCCGGCGCTGTACCTGGTGCAGTACCAGCAGGGCTACATCACGGGCAACGCGATGCGTCACGTGGCCGAGATCCTCCGGATTACGCCCGCGGACGTCGAGGACGTCGTGACCTACTACACGATGTTCTACACGAAGCCGGTGGGGAAGTTCGTGCTGAGCGTCTGCCGCACGCTGTCGTGCGCCGTGAACGGGGCGGAGCGGGTGGTGGAGGAGATCTGCAACCACCTGCACATCAAGCCGGGTGAGACCGACGCGAGCGGTACCTTCACGCTGATCGAGGCGGAGTGCCTCGGGGCGTGCGACCGCGCGCCGGTGATCATGGTCAACGATGCGTGGCAGGAGCGGCAGCGGCCCGAGGACGTGCCGACGCTGCTCGACGAGTTGCGGGCCCATGGCGAGGCGGCCCTCACCGGCTGCCACCTGATCGTCGAGAAACGCTGAAGGCGCGGCACATGGAACCGATTATCACGAGATTCGTTCGAGAGCCGAACTCCTTCACGCTCGACTTCTACCTGCAGCACGGCGGGTACGAGTCGCTGAAGAAGGCGCTGGCATCGCACACGCCGGACCAGATCGTCGAGATGGTGAAGGCGTCGGGCCTGCGCGGCCGCGGCGGTGCCGGCTTCCCGACCGGGATGAAGTGGCAGTTCGTCGACAGGAAGTCCGACAAGCCGCGCTACATCGCCTGCAACGCGGACGAGAGCGAGCCGGGCACCTTCAAGGACCACGTCATCATGGAGCGCAACCCGCACCTCCTCATCGAGGGGTGCGCGATTGCGTGCTACGCGATCGGCGCGAAGACGGCCTACATCTACATCCGCGGCGAGTTCTACCACGTCCAGCAGGTGCTCGAGCGGGCCATCGCCGAGGCGAAGGCCCGGGGCTACCTCGGGACGAACATCTTCGGCTCGGGCTTCGACTGCGAGGTCTACGTGCACCGCGGGGCCGGGGCCTACGAGGCGGGCGAGGAGACGGCGCTGCTCGAGTCGCTCGAGGGCAAGCGCGCCCAGCCGCGCAACAAGCCACCGTTCCCGGCCGTGTTCGGCCTCTACGGCTGCCCCACGGCGGTCAACAACGTCGAGACCCTCGCCAACGTGCCGCTGATCGTGCAGCACGGTCCCGAGTGGTTCGCGGCGCTCGGACCCGAGAAGAACGGCGGTCCCAAGCTCTACTCGATCAGCGGCCACGTGAAGCGCCCCGGTGTCTACGAGGCGTCGATGAACGTCACGCTGAAGGAGCTGATCTTCGGTGAGCAGTACTGCCAGGGGATGCGCGACGGCCACACGCTGAAGGCCGTGATTCCCGGCGGGTCGTCGGTGCCGATCCTGCTGCCCGATCAGCTCGACGTGCAGGCCAGCTTCGACGGCGTGGTGAAGGCCGGCTCGATGCTCGGATCGGCCGGCGCCATCGTCCTGGATGACACCACCTGCATGGTGTGGCTGGCGGAGAACCTGCTGCATTTCTACAAGCACGAGTCCTGCGGCAAGTGCACGCCGTGCCGCGAGGGCACCGACTGGCTGTTCAAGCTGCTGCGCAAGATCGAGGGTGGCCAGGGGACGATGCGCGACGTGGAACTGCTCGGCAACGTCGCGAACATGGTGGGCGGCAAGACGCTCTGTGCCTTCGGCGACGCGGCCGTCACGCCGGTCCTCACGACCATCAAGCACTTCCGTCACGAATACGAGGCGCATGTCCGCGAAGGCCGGTGCACCTGCCCGGCCGACTGGCGCGCCCGCCAGCCCGTGGGAGCGCACTAGATGTTCGACGTCATCGGTTCGAACGCCTTCCTGATCGCGCAGATCGGCATCTGCGTGGTCATCTGGGTTGCCCTGCAGCTCTCGGCCGCGGTGATGGTGTACGCCGAGCGCAAGGTGGCGGCCTACATCCAGCAGCGCGTCGGTCCCACGCGGGTCGGTCCCGCGGGCCTGCTCCAGCCGATCGCCGACGTGGTCAAGCTGTTCTTCAAGGAAGAGCTGAGGCCGGCCGCTGCCGACCCGATCCTCTTCAATCTCGCGCCGATCCTCGCCGCGACGGCCGCGTTCGCCGCCTTCGCGGTGGTGCCGTTCGGCGGCAGCACGACGCTGCTCGGGCTGCTGAGCGAGCCCCTTCCGCTGCACGTCGCGGACGTGAACGTCGGGATCCTGGTGGTCTTCGCCATCACCTCGATGGGCGTCTACGGCATCGTGCTCGCCGGCTGGAGTTCCAACAGCAAGTACTCGCTGCTCGGCGGCCTGCGCTCCTCGGCGCAGATGATCAGCTACGAGCTCTCCTACGGCATCTCGGTCGCTGCGGTCCTGCTGCTCGGCCAGTCGATGTCGCTCCGTGAGATCGTGGACGCGCAGGGCACGGGACTGAACGTCTTCGGTCTGTTCACCATCCCGCAGTTCCACTGGTTCGTCTTCTTCAACCCGCTGGGGTTCCTGATCTTCTTCACCGCGGGCGTGGCCGAGACCAACCGTGCGCCGTTCGACTTCCCCGAAGCCGAGCAGGAGCTGGTGGCCGGCTACCACACCGAGTACAGCTCGATGAGCTTCGGCCTGTTCTTCCTGGCCGAGTACATCAACATGGTCACGGTGTCGGCCGTCGCGACCGACCTGTTCCTCGGGGGCTGGTGGTTCCCGGGGGTGCCCGAGTGGCTCGGCTGGCTGGTGTTCCTCGCGAAGACCAGCGCGCTGCTGTTCTTCTACCTGTGGATGCGCTGGTCGCTGCCGCGGTACCGCTACGACCAGCTGATGGCGTTCGGCTGGAAGGTGCTGCTGCCGCTGTCGGTCCTGAACGTCATCGCCACCGGGGCCGCCGTGCTCTATTTCGGACTCTGACGCCCATGCTCTTCTACTTCTTCGGCGCACTCGCGGTCATCGCGTCGCTGCTGGTCATCGCCCAGCGCAACCCGGTGTACAGCGTGCTCCTCCTGATCACGTCGTTCGGCGCGCTGGCGGGCCTCTACGTGCTGCTCGACGCGCCGTTCGCCGCGGCCATCCAGATCATCGTCTACGCCGGCGCCATCATGGTGCTGTTCCTCTTCGTGGTCATGCTCCTCAATGCCCCGCACGAGGACACCGAGTTCGACGAGCGCACGCACCCCATGCTCCGGCCTGGCCCGATGCGCTTCGGCGGGGTGCTCGCCGTGGCGCTCATCGCCGAGCTCGCGTGGGCACTCGCCCGGTCGGCGCCGCCCAGCACCTTCTCGAACACCCCGATCACCTCGGTCCAGGCCATCGGCCGCTCCCTCTTCACCGACTACGCGTTCCAGTTCGAAGTCACCTCGATCCTCATCCTGGTGGCGATGCTTGGTGCGGTGGTGATGGCGAGGCGCGAGGACCAGCCGGGGGGGAAGCAGTGATGCCCTCGCTCAACGACTACCTCATCCTGTCGGCCGTGCTCTTCACGATCGGCACGGCCGGCGTCTTCCTCCGCCGGAACCTGATCACGATCCTGCTGTCGATCGAGATCATGCTGAACGCGGTCAACCTCTCGTTCGTCGCCTTCGGTCGCGCCTTCGGCACGGTCGAGGGCCAGATCATCGTCTTCTTCGTGATGACGGTCGCGGCCGCCGAGGCGGCTGTCGGGCTCGCCATCGTGATCGCGCTGTTCCGGCACCGCGAGTCGCTCAACCCTGACGCCTTCACGGCGCTGAAGTGGTAACGCCGCGATGATGCTCCTGCTGATTCCGCTCTTCCCGTTCCTCGGCTTCCTCGTCAACGCCAGCATCGGGCGCCGGCTCTCGAAGTCGGCCGCCGGCCTCGTGGCCGTGGCCGCGATGGTGGCGTCGTTCGCCGTTGCGCTGCTCTCCGTGATCCAGGTCGCCGGCCTGCCCGAGGAGTCGCGGCACATCACCCAGACGGTCTTCTCCTGGATCACGTCGGGCGACTTCACGGCCAACTTCACGCTGCGGGTCGATCCGCTGTCGGCGCTGATGATCCTCGTCATCACCGGCATCGGCAGCCTCATCCACATCTACTCGACGGCCTACATGCACGACGAGCCGGATTCGGAGTACGCGCGCTACTTCTCGTACCTGAACCTGTTCGCCGCGTTCATGCTCATCCTCGTCCTCGGCTCGAACTTCCTCGTGATGTTCGTCGGCTGGGAAGGCGTGGGTCTCTGCTCCTACCTCCTCATCGGCTTCTATCACAAGAAGAAGTCGGCGAACGACGCCGGCAAGAAGGCGTTCATCGTCAACCGCGTGGGCGACTTCGGCTTCGTCCTCGGCGTGCTGCTCCTGTTCGTGACGTTCGGCTCCGTCGAGTTCCAGGAGATCGCGGCCAAGGCGGCGACGATGCACCCGGAGGTCACCTTCGGCACGATCTCGATCGCCACGCTGCTGCTGTTCGTCGGTGCCACCGGCAAGTCGGCCCAGATTCCGCTCTACGTCTGGCTGCCGGACGCGATGGAGGGCCCGACGCCGGTCTCCGCCCTCATCCACGCGGCGACGATGGTGACGGCTGGCGTGTACATGATCGGGCGCAACGCGGTCCTGTTCAGCCTCGCGCCCGACACGCTGATGATCGTGGCGGTGGTCGGTGCGGCCACGGCGTTCTTCGCGGGCACGATCGGCCTGGTGCAGAACGACATCAAGCGCGTGCTGGCCTACTCGACCGTCTCGCAGCTCGGCTACATGTTCCTGGCCATGGGCGTGGGGGCGTACACCGCCGGCATCTTCCACCTCTACACACACGCATTCTTCAAGGCCTGCCTCTTCCTCGGCTCGGGCGCGGTCATCCACGCGCTGGCCGGCGAGCAGGACATCCGCCACATGGGCGGGCTGAAGGACAAGCTGCCGATCACCTACTGGACGTTCCTGATCGCGTCCATCGCCATCGCCGGTGTGCCCGGCCTGGCCGGGTTCTTCTCGAAGGACGAGATCCTCTTCAAGGCCTTTGCCGGCGGCCACACCCTGCTGTGGGTGGTCGGGGTCCTCACCTCGCTGATGACCGCCACCTACATGTTCCGGCTCGTCTTCCTCACCTTCTGGGGTGAGCGCCGCCACGCCCCGGAGGCGCATGGCCATGACGCGCACGGTCACGCGCAGGATGCCCACGGTCACGGTGGCCACGGGCACGACGCGCATGGGCACGGCGATCACCTGCACGACGCGCCGAAGCCGATGGCGTTCGCCCTGGTGGTGCTGGCCGCCGGCTCGATCCTGGCCGGCTACATCGGGCTGCCGCATGCCCTCGGCGGCTCGAACCGCCTCGAGGCCTGGCTCGAGCCGAGCCTGACGGCCCCTCACGTGATGGCGAGCGCCGAAGGCGGCGCTGCGGAACCGGCGGGGGCTGAAACCGAGGCGGCTGCCGCGGAACATGGCGGCGAGCACGGCGAAGAGGTCGGAGCCGGCGTTGAACTGGGCCTGATGGGCCTCTCGTCGGTCGTGGCCCTGGCCGGCATCGGCCTCGCGTGGTTCTTCTTCGTGGCCGACCCGCGCCGCTCCGAGAACGTTGCCCAGTCGTTCTCGGGACTGCGGACGCTGCTCCTGAACAAGTACTACGTGGACGAGGCGTACAACGCCGCCATCGTGCAGCCGATCAAGGCCACCTCCGAGCACGCGCTCTGGAAGGTGGTCGACGTCGCCGGCATCGACGGTGCCGTCAACGGTACCGCCGAGTCGGTGGGCGGTCTCGGCGAACTGCTGCGCCGCCTGCAGACCGGATCGGTGCGCGCCTACGCCGCGTCACTCCTCCTCGGTGCCGTAATGGTGTTCGGATACTACTTGTGGCGCTAAACGATGCGATCGTGCGCGGCTTCCGGCTGCGGGCTTCGGACTCCCGGTCCGGTCGGCTCCAGGTGGCTGCGCGACTCACGGGGCCGGACACTCACGAGCCCCGAAGCCTGAAGGCCGAAGCCCGAAGCCTGTTTCATTGACATGCCGATAGTCACCTCTCTCATTGTCCTGCCGCTCATCGGCGCGCTCCTGCTCTTCCTGGTGCGCGACGATGAGGCGAACGAAGGGCTGATTCGCAACGTCGCCCTTGGCGTCTCGCTCATCGTGTTCGCGGTCACGGTGCTGCTCTGGGCACGCTTCGACCCTGCGTCCGCCGACTTCCAGTTCGTGGAGCGCTATGCCTGGATCCCGGCATTCGGCATCACCTACGCGGTGGGGGTCGACGGCATCACGCTCTGGCTCATCGTGCTCACGGGGTTCCTGACCCCGATTGCGCTGCTCTGCTCGTGGGAATCGGTCCACAAGAAGACCCGTGCGTTCTGCATGTTCGTGCTCGCCCTCGAGGCGGCCATGATCGGCGTGTTCGTCTCGCTCGACCTCTTCCTCTTCTACGTCTTCTGGGACGCCATGCTCATCCCGATGTACTTCCTCATCGGGATCTGGGGCTACGATCGGCGGATCTACGCGTCGATCAAGTTCCTGCTCTACACCATGGCGGGCAGCGTCCTGATGCTGCTGGCCATCCTGGGCCTGGCGGTGATGCACAGCCAGCAGACCGGCAGCTACAGCTTCGACCTGCTCCGGCTCTACGAACTGTCGATCCCGTCGAGCATCCAGTTCTGGTTCTTCCTCGCGTTCGCCCTGGCCTTCGCCATCAAGGTGCCGCTCTTCCCGTTCCACACCTGGCTGCCCGATGCCCACGTGCAGGCGCCCACCGCCGGGTCGGTCATCCTGGCCGGCGTGCTCCTGAAGATGGGCACCTACGGGCTCGTCCGCTTCGCCTTCCCGCTGTTCCCGGAAGCCGCGTCGGCGTTCGCGCCCTACCTGGCCCTGCTCGCGGTGGTCGGCATCATCTACGGCGCGCTCGTCGCGATGATCCAGCCGGACATGAAGAAGCTGGTGGCCTACTCCTCGGTGAGCCACCTCGGATTCGTTGTCCTCGGCATTGCCGCCATGAACACCTACGGCATGCAGGGTGCGGTCTACCAGATGCTGAACCACGGCATCAGCACCGGCGGGCTCTTCCTCATCGTCGGCATGCTGTCCGACCGGCGGCACACGCGCCTGATTGCCGAGTACGGCGGGCTCAAGCAGGTGACGCCGCGGCTGGTAGCGGCCTTCCTCATCATCACGCTGTCGTCCATCGGGCTGCCGGGCCTGAACGGCTTCGTCGGTGAGTTCCTGATCCTGCTCGGTGCGTTCGCGTGGAATCCGAAGTTCGCCGTGTTCGCGGCCACCGGCGTCATCCTCTCGGCGACCTACATGCTGTGGATGTTCCAGCGCGTGAACTACGGGGAGGTCAGCGAGAAGAATCGATCGCTGCCCGACCTCAAGCCGCGCGAGTGGGCGCTGCTCGTCCCCATCATCGCCATGACGATCGTGATGGGTGTCTTCCCGAACTTCTTCATCAGGCCGATGGCGCCGTCGATCGAAAAGATGCTCACGCAGGTCCGTCGCGGCACGCAGATCCGCGTGCAGGCCGCGCCGCCTGTGACACCGGGCGCGACGCTGCCGGGAGTGCTGCCGGTTTCCACCGAGGTGGGTCGCTAATGGGCGCGCTGCACGCAATCGTTCCGCTGCTCTGCGTGGTCGCGGCGGCCATCGCCGCCATGGTCGCGGAGGCATTCCGCACGAAGGGCGAGCGCATGCCCATCGCGCCGCTCGGGCTCATCGGCCTCGTCGGGGCCGGTGCCTCCACCTACCTGCTCTGGGGACAGAAGGCCGAGAGCTTCGGGGTGGTGGTTGCCGACAACTACGCCCTCTTCGTCATCTGGACCCTGCTCATCGTCGGTGTCCTGTCGCTGGTGCTGTCGGGACCGACGATCGAACGGGAAGATCTGCCGCCCGGTGAGTACTACTCGCTGCTGCTCTTCTCGATCAGCGGGATGATCCTGATGGCAATGGCCACGGACCTGCTGGTCATCTTCCTCGCCCTCGAGGTGCTGTCCCTTGCGGTCTACGTCCTCACCGGCATCCGGCGCGATTCGCCGGTGGCGGTCGAGGCGTCCTTCAAGTACTTCCTGCTCGGCGCGTTCGCCTCGGCGTTCTTCCTCTACGGCATCGCCTTCACTTACGGGCTGACCGGCAGCACGAAGCTCGATCGCATTGCGCCGCTCTTCGCGGCGCAGGCGAGCTCGCCGAATCCGATGCACCTGCTCGCCATGGGCCTCCTGCTGGTCGGCTTCGCCTTCAAGGTGTCGGCCGTGCCGTTCCACATGTGGACGCCGGACGCCTACGAGGGTGCGCCACCGGCAGTCACCGGGTTCATGTCCACGGGCGTCAAGGCAGCGGCCTTCGCGGCATTCACCCGCGTGTTCCTCACCTCGTTCGAGTCGATGCACCCGGACTGGAGCCAGGTGCTGTGGGTGATTGCCGCCGCGACGATGATTGTGGGCACGGTGATCGGCGTGGCCCAGACGAGCGTCAAGCGCATGCTGGCGTACTCGAGCATCGGCCACGGCGGCTACCTGCTCGTGGCCCTCATTGCGGCGAACCAGACCGCCAAGAGCGCCATCCTGTTCTACCTGCTCACGTATGCGGTGACCAACCTCGGTGCGTTCGGCATCATCGGCCTGCTCGAGACGGCCGACCGCCCGCGCGACCAGGTGAACGACTACGCCGGACTCTGGAACGAGCAGCCCGGCCTCGCGGCACTGATGACCATCTTCCTGCTGTCGCTCGGCGGCTTCCCGCCGTTTGGCGGCTTCATCGCGAAGTGGTACGTCTTCACGGCAGCCATGGAAGCCGGCTATGCCTGGCTGGCGATCATCGGCGTGCTCACGAGCGTCGTCTCGGTCTTCTTCTACCTGCGGGTGGTGGTCATGATGTACATGACCCCGGCTGCCGGGCCGATGCAGCTGCCGGCGGTGCCGCGCTTCGCCGGGGCGGCCCTGGTCGTCTCGGCCGTCATCATCTTCTACCTGGGCATCCTGCCCACGCAGGTGATGAACTGGGCCGCCGCCTCGATCGGCACGATCTTCTAGCGTTCGCGTTCGGCACTCCGTGACACCCGGCGCCCCCTCGAGGTCGGTTCACCCTGCTGCCACGGCAGCCGCACTCGTGATCGCCCATCCCGGGCACGAGCTCAGGGTGTTCGGCTGGGCGTCGCAGGTGCATCCGCTCACCGCGGTGCTGACGCGCGGCGATGGCAGCATCAGTGGGTCCAGGCTCTCCTCGACCACGAAGGTGCTCGAGGCCGTGGGGGCAACGGCCGGGCCGGTGTACGGCCGCTTCAGCGACCGCGAGATCTACGACCTGCTCCTGCACGGGCAGACAGGGCCGCTGCTCGAGGTCAGGGATGCGCTCGCCGAGAGCTTCGTCGCCGCGGGGATCAGCGTGGTCGCCTGCGACGCCGAGGAGTGGTACAACCCTTCGCACGACGTGTGCCGGTACCTCACCGTCTCTGCAGCCCACCGCGCATCGCGGCGGATTGGCCGGGTCATCCAGGTGTTCGACTTCCCGCTGATCGGGCTTCCGGACACGTGCCCGGACGACATGCGGGCGAGCGCGATCCGGGTCGAGCTGGATGACGAGCTGTTCGACATGAAGCTCGAGAACGCCCGGTGCTACCCGGAGCTGCGCATCGAGGTGGAGCGGGCCCTCGCGGTCAACGGCGCCGAGGCCTTCAGGGTGGAGTGCCTCCGCCCCGTGACCGCGCCGCACGCCACGCCTCCCTCCGTGCCGTTCTACGAACTGTACGGCGAACGCCAGGTGCAGGCCGGACACTACACGCACGTCATCCGCTACGATCCGCATGTCGCGGCGGTGCGCGACGCCCTGCGGGACGAGCCTCGCAAGGAGTGAGCGCTGCGCGTCCTGATCACCAACTTCCTGCTGGTGCGGCGATCGGGGTCTGAGCTGTACGCCGCGGAGCTCGCCGAGGCACTGATCGCGCGGGGACACTCGGCCGTGCTGTACACGCCCTCGCCGGGCGAGCTCGCCAGGCAGCTCCACGCGCGGTCCATCCCGGTGGTCTCGGACCTCCGGCGGATCACCGAGCCCCCGGACATCATCCACGGCCAGCACACCCACGAGACGCTCACGGCCCTCATGGCGTTTCCGGCCGTGCCCGCCATCCAGATGCATCACGGCTGGGTTGATGCGGCGCCCGTCCCGCTGCCGCGCATCATGCGGCACGTGCCGGTGGACGACACCGTTCGCGACCGGCTCGTCTCCGAGTGGGGGATTCCGCCCGAGCGCATCGAGCTGATTCGGAACTTCGTCAACCCCGCGCTGCTGCCGCCCAGGGGCGTGCTGCCGCCCCGACCAGCGAAGGCCGTGGTCTTCAGCAACAGTGCGGCCCACTACGTGGACGCCATCCGATCGGCCTGCGCGGCACGCGGCATCCACGTCGATGCCGTCGGCGCTGATGTCGGGAACGCCGCCGAGCGTCCCGGCGAGGTGCTCGGTGGCTATGACGTCGTGTTCGCCAAGGCCCGCTGCGCGATGGAGGCGATGGCGGTCGGCACGGCCGTCGTGCTCTGCGACCGCAGCGGCCTGGGACCGATGGTCGACTCACGCAACTTCGACGAGCTGCGGCGGCTGAACTTCGGCCTGCGCACACTTCGCGCGCCGATCACGGGCGAGGCGATCGGGGCGGTGCTCGACCGCTACGATCCGGTGCAGGCGTCACTCGTGTCGGGACGCATCCGGGCCGAAGCCGGGATCGACGCGGCAGTCGATCAGCTGCTCGCCTTGTACGAGCAGGTGATTGCCCAGTGGCAGGAACAGCCCCGCCCCCCGCTCGAGCACGAGATGCGATGCCTCGCGGACTACCTCCAGCAGCGGCCCGCCGAACCGTCTGCACGCCTGGCGACCGCCGCGCTGTTCAAGGCTGCCTACGAAGGCCTGAGGGCGGTGCCGGGAGTGCGATGGCTGCTCCCGTCCCCCTCGACTGCGCTCCGCATCCATCGGAGGCTTCGCCAGCGCTGACCGTCAGCGCCGGGCACTGCCGGACCTCACCTTCATCAGCAGCAGGGTCATCGCGAGCAGGAAGGTGATGCCGTTGGTGATGATGAGCGGGCGCGCGTGGGTGAGGAGACCGTAGACGCCCCAGAGAAGCACGCCAGAGGTGAAGGCCACCAGCATCCAGAGCGACAGGTCGGTCACCGAGCGCGTGCGCCAGGCTTTCACCACCTGGGGGATGAAGGCGATGGTGGTGAGCGTCCCGGCTGCGGAGCCGACCAGGTCGGCGGGCAGGAAGTCCACGTGCTCAATGGTATGCTAACGGCTCTGCCACGTACGTCATGAGCTCCGAACCACCGAAGTACCGTCCCCTCGAGCGCTTCTGGCCCTACGCCGAGCTTGCCGAGCAGCCGACCGACGAGGAACTGGCCGCACTCGACCCGGACCTGCACGAGGCGCTGTTCGGCCACACCGGGCGTCCGTTCTCCATCACGCTCGTGTTTCCGCGCCTCGAGCACCCGGGCTTCGAGGCGGCGCTCGACCGGGCCCGCGGTGCGGCGGAGTTCCGCGAGACCGGCGCTGGCGAGGCCCGCCGCTTCCGTGCGCGCTTCCTGTCCTCGGATGCCGAACGCCTGCGCGACGTGTTCCAGGTGGTGGGCACCGCGGACGCCACCGACGTGCTCATCGACGACCGGCCTGTGCCCTACGCCCGTGAACTCTGGCTGCCGCTCGTCTGGTTCCTCCTGCCCCGGTAGCCGTGGCGGTCAGCGATCACGATCGCGACCTCGGCAAGCTCGAGGCCGAGATGAAGCAGCTCGAGGCCGAGTACACGATGTACTTCGCAGGGCGGCTGGCGCGGCCACCGTGGGAAACACGCACGCGGGTCGAGGCGATGGTGAAGCGCCTCGACAGGGCGAACATCACGAACACCGGCGTCCGGTTCCGGTTCCTCACGCTGCAGACCCGCTACGCCAAGTTCATCGACCTCTGGGACCGGGCATTGCGCGCGCGCGAGGAGGGCAGGGCCGGTCCGCTGACGCAGCCGAGGAAGGGACCGGAGCGGCCGGCCGGGAAGGCGACGCGGGTGCTGCACGTCACCGCCTTCCAGGATCCGATGCACGAGATGCAGAAGCTCGAGGAGCTCTACGACTCCCTGTCGAACGCCCGGAAGGAGGCGGGGGCCGCTCCCGTGCCCTTCCACAAGTTTGCGACGCTCGTGAAGGATCAGGTCGAGAAGATGAAGGCCAGTGGGACGGCGGAGGTCGCGTTCCGGGTGGCCGTGAAGGACGGCAAGGTGAACTTCACCGCCAGGGCGATGAAGGGAGGGGCGCCCGAGCCGGGCACACCAGCACCGGTCACGAGGAAGACGCCGAAGGCGGAAGGCGGAGGCTGAAACCGGAGAGGGAAGAGGAGGGAGGGACGTGCCCGGAAAACAGCGCGGGCGCGGAACCGGAGTCCCGCGCCCGAACCGGATCAATGACTAGATCTTGGTGACGTTGCCGGCCTGCGGGCCCTTCGGACCGTCAACGATTTCGAACTCAACCGCCTGGCCTTCTTCGAGCGAACGGAAGCCATCGCCCTGGATAGCCGAGTAGTGCACGAAAACGTCACTGCCTCCGTCGCGTTCGATGAAACCGTAGCCCTTGGCGTTGTTGAACCACTTGACCTTGCCTGTGATACGCATCGTTCTCTTCCTGCTTGCTGCGACGTGGCATCGTGCCGCGTCAGTAAACCAACCCCGAGGCGCCCACGTCGTCCCGGCAGGAGCCGGAGTGTGAACGCATCGGAGCAATAAAAAAGGCCGCAACTGCGGCCTTTTCCTTCCGGCGCCAGGCCCGCCCGGCGTCGCGGGAGATAATAACGGAACTTCATACCCATGCCAAGAGCCCTCATTAGCGTCTCAGACAAGACAGGTATCGTCGAACTCGGTCGTGGACTTGCCGCCCGCGGCTTCGAACTCGTATCCACCGGCGGCACGGCCAGGGCGCTCGCCGACGCGGGACTGCCAGTTGTCGGGGTCTCCGACGTGACCGGCTTCCCCGAAATGATGGACGGTCGGGTGAAGACCCTGCACCCGGCGCTGCACGGCGGCATCCTCGCGCGCCGGGACCGCGCGGACGACCTCGAGTCGCTCGCGAAGCACGGCATCGGCCTCGTGGACGTGGTGGTCGTCAACCTCTATCCCTTCGTGAAGGCCGCCTCCAACCCAGCCACGCGGTTCGATGCGCTGATCGAGGAGATCGACATCGGCGGGCCCTCGATGGTGCGCGCGGCTGCCAAGAACTTCCGCGGCGTGCTCATCGTGGTCGACCCGGCCGACTACGCGGGTCTGCTCGATGCGATCGACCAGGGCCCGAGCCTGGCGTTCCGGTTCGAGCTGATGCGAAAGGCGATCGCGCACACCGCGTCCTACGACACGGCGATCAGCGGCACGCTGGCCGACGTGACCGTCACTGGTGACGAATTCACGCGCGGCGCGGGCGGACCGCTCGGTCCGTCGGTCGCCCTCGGACTCGGCAAGATCCGCGACCTCCGCTACGGCGAGAACCCGCACCAGAAGGCCGCGTGGTATGCCCAGGGGACCTCGACCGGTCTCGGTGCCGCGACGATCCTGCAGGGCAAGGAACTGTCCTATACCAATCTCCTGGACCTCGATGCGGCCGCCCGCATCGCGCTGGAGTTCGCCGAGCCCGCCGCGGTGGTGATCAAGCACACGAACCCGTGCGGCGCCGCCATCGGCGCGTCGGCCGCCGATGCCTACATTCGGGCGCGTGAGGCCGACAGCCTCTCGGCATTCGGCGGCATTGTCGCCCTGAACCGGATGCTGGACGTGGAGGCCGCCGAGGCGATCGTGTCGACGTTCATCGAGGCGGTGATTGTGCCGGGAGTGGAGGAGGCCGCGCGGCCCATCCTCGCGAAGAAGGCGAACATGCGCGTGGTCGTCGCGGACTTCGAGGCGCTGCGGTCGGGGGGGCTGGAGTTCCGGAGCATCCTCGGCGCCATGCTCGCGCAGGAGCGCGACTTCGTGGCGGAGGCGCGCGAGCCCTGGACGCCCGACGCCCTGCCCGATGGGGTGAAGGTGGTGACGAAGCGCCAGCCCACGGCCGAGGAGTGGGAGGCGCTGCGCTTCGCGTGGCGCGTGGGGGCGCACGTGAAGTCGAACACCGTCATCTTCACGGATGCGAAGCGGACGCTGGCGATTGGCGCGGGGCAGATGAGCCGGGTGGACGCCGTGAACGTGGCGGTGATGAAGGCCCGGGCGACCGCCGCGGATCCTGCCCGGCCCCTCGCGGGATCAGTGGCCGCATCGGATGCGTTCTTCCCGTTCCGGGACGGGCTCGACGCCGTGGCGGCCGCGGGTGCCACGGCGGTCGTCCAGCCCGGTGGGTCGGTCCGCGACGCCGAAGTGATTGCCGCCGCCGACGAACACGGGCTGGCGATGATCTTCACCGGCCGGAGGCACTTCCGGCATTAACCAGCGGTGAGTGACGGGCAGGCGTGGCTGGCCCGCAGGCAGGGCTGATTCGCGTGACAGGCTAGCCCGCCTGGCCGGCCCGGCCTGCCCCCTCGATCGCCGTCAGCAGCTCGTGCGGTGTGACGGTGGCAGGGCCGAACTTGCCCACCACCACCCCGGCTGCGTGATTGGCCAGCACCGCCGCCTCGGCCAGCGAGCCGCCGGCCGCAAGGGCCAGCGCCAGCGTGGCGACGACCGTGTCGCCTGCTCCCGTCACGTCGGACACTTCACGGGCGGTAGCCGGCGCCGCACCTTCCAGATCGGGGCTCGACAGCCACATGCCGTGCTCGCCCCTCGTGATCAGCACCGACTCACAGCCCGCTCGCGTGCGGAAGTCCACGGCTGCCGCGCGCGCATCCTCATCGGTGCGAATCACCCGGTGCGTGGCCACCTCCGCCTCATGGTTGTTCGGGGTGATGAGGGTTGCGCCTGCGTAGCACTCGAGGTGCGGAATCTTCGGGTCGACGAGCAGGGGGGCACCGGCGGACTTGAGCCCGAGCAGCGCGTCCATGACACCACGCGTGATGCTGCCCTTCAGGTAATCGGAGACGAGCAGGACATCGCACGATCTGCCGAGTGCAGCCACGCGTCCGGCCAGGCGCGCCTCGGCCTGTCCGCCGGCGTCGCGATCGTCCTCGTAGTCGATGCGCGCGACCTGCTGGTTGCGGCCGGCGATGATGCGCACCTTCTCCACGGTGGGACGGTCAGCATCCTCGACGAGCCCCTCGGTGGGGAGCCCGGCTGCGGCCAGCTGCTCACGGAGCCGGGCCGCGGCGGCGTCGGCGCCGACCAGCCCGACGAGGATCACCTTCGCACCGAGCGCGGCGAGATTGTGCGCCACGTTCGCCGCGCCGCCGAGCCGTGAATGCTCGGACTGGAACTTCACCACCGGCACAGGCGCCTCTGGCGAGATGCGCGTCACCGTGCCGAGGATGAACCGGTCGATCATGACGTCGCCCACCACGAGCACGCGCCGATGCGCGAGGCGGGAGACGAGCGTCTGGGCGCGGGAGGCGTCGAGCGGGGGCAGCGTCATGCGTCGGCGGTGTCGGTCTGGCCTGGCCGCAGCGCCGTGAACGGCAGCGTCACGATCAGGAGGAACAGCATCAGGAACTCGGAGTCGCCGAAGTTGTACTCGAAGAACCCGGCGGCGAGCATGCCCACCGTGGCGGCAATGGCGGCGGCGGTGGCCGTGCGTGGCCGGACGCTGCGGAGCTGCCGGTAGAGATCCCGGCACAGCAGCCCGATGAAGGCCAGCCAGGCGATCAAGGCGGGCAGTCCGCGCTCGGCGGCGATCTGCACCGGCACGTTGTGCAGGTGCGGGTTCACCTTCTCGACCGCTTCAGCCACCCGGTATTGCGGGTAGACCGTTTCGATCATGTTCGGCCCGACGCCGAACAGCGGGTGATCGCGCACCATGTGCTGGCCTTCAACCAGCATCGCGATCCGGTCGCGCCGCGTGGGATCCTTGGCGTCGAACATCGACATCAGGCGCTGCGTGATCGCGGGACCCGCGGCCGCAAATGTGATGGCGCCGACGAGCGGCAGCACCGCAAGCAGCCGGAAGTCCTTGATGATGAGCAGCACGGCGGCCGCGGCACACACACCCACCCAGGCCATGCGCGTCGAGGTCAGTGCCACCGCGAGCAGGAGGGCGGGCATCACCAGTGCCGGCCAGACCCGCTCCTTCGGATCGAACAGGAGCTTGGCGAGCGCCACGCCGATGACGAGCATCAGCAGGCCTGAGTAGGTCATGTAGTGGCCGAGCGTGCCCTGGGGCCGCTGGTTCAGTTGGTCGTAGTGCAGCAGGCCGTACTGGAAGATGCCGACCGCGGCCGCGGCCGCTCCCGCGGACATCAGGACCGTGAGCATGGCCGCTCGACGGGAGCCCTGCACGAGCCGGTAGGTCGCGGGAACGATCAGGAACAGCGAGAGCTGCCGCGAGTCGAGGAAGCTGGCTTTCGGGTCGAGGGAGAAGGCCGACGACACGAGCGTCCAGCCCGCGTAGCCGAGCAGGGCGGAGAAGAACGCGGGCACCTCGACCCGCTCGCGTCGTGTGACGACGAGCGAGGCCCAGCAGGTGATGGCGATGTAGGCCAGCGCCTGCCCGGCCGCGATCGAGAACTGCGTGACCGCGGCCACGCCGAACAGCGAGGCGAGCCCCAAAGTCTCGAGCAGGTGGCCCGGGACGGCGGCGTCCGGAGCGGCGTCGTGTCGGAGGGCATCAGCGTTCGCCATGGTGCAGCCCCAATCTTATCCGGTCGGTGCGAGGAGGCGGGTGGCGGCGTCGATCACGCTGGCCGGGGCGATCCCGGACAGGCACCGGAAGTCGCCGGGTTTGCAGACCCGCTGGTCACAGGGGCGACAGCTGAGTCCGTGAACCTCCACGGCCACGGCAGGCAGGGTCCCGGGCCGCCAGGGCGCCGACCGCGCGGGCAGTGTCGGGCCGTAGAGCGAAACCATGGGTACCCGTGTGGTCGAGGCGATGTGCATGGGACCGCTGTCACCCCCAAGGTAGAGCGCGGCCCCATCGAGCAGGGCGCGCAGTTCCGTCAGCGAGAACTCGCCGCAGGCCACCACCCGGTCCTGTTCGTCTCGGCCGAGCGCTGCGCGTGCGTCGGCGATCACCCGTGCGGCGGCCTCGGCTTCCGATGGGCCGGACGTGACGATCACCCGGATGTCTGGCGCGAGGCGCGCCACTGACGTGGCCACCGATGCGAAGGCGCGGATCGGCCAGCGTCGGAAGGGATTGCCGGCACTCACATGCATGACGACCAGGCGTGCTGTGGCGGCGACGCCATGTGCGGCAAGACGGCTGCGGACCGAGGCCACGGTCTCCGGCGACACCGGCATCCTGGTCGGATACCGCTCCGGGGTGGGTGGTGGTACTCCCAGCACGGCCAGCAGGTCCCACTGGTTCTCGACCGAGTGCCTCGCGCGAAGCTCACGCGGCCGGGCCACCCGCTCGGTGTACATCCAGCTGCGACCGGCAACCTCGTATCCGATCCGGCGTGGGGCACCGCTCAGCCACGTGAGGAGCGACGCACGCGGCCCGCCGTGAAAGTCGAGGACCACGTCGAAGTGCTCGCGTCGCAGGCGGCGGCCGAGCGCCAGGTCGGCGGCGATGCCGCGGACGCCCCGTGCCCTGGGTGCCACGATCACCCGGGCGAGGTCGGGGTTCGAGACGACCACCGGGGCCGCTGCAGGTTCGACGAGGTAGGTGAGGCTGGCGTCGGGGAGGTGATCGCGCAGCGCGGCGAATGTCGGAGTGGTGAATACCACGTCGCCGATCTGCCGCAGGCGGACGAGCAGGATCTTCACAAGTGCTGACTGCCAATCGCTGATTGCTGAAGTGGATCGTCGAAGTGCCGGCTGGCCCCCTCGGACGCTAACCGGCCGGCAGGTTGGCAATCAGCAATTCGCGATTCGCAAGGTCCTTATGGCTCCACGGTCGCTTCGTCCACGAGCATCACCGGAATGTCGTCCTTGATGGGGTAGACACGGTGGCAGGTGGCGCACTTCAGGGCGGTGCCGTCCTTGACCAGGGTGACGGGCGTCTTGCAGTTGGGACACGCGAGAATTTCCAGCAATTCCGGGTCAAGGGCCATGCCCGGACTATATGACACCTCCCGGGTTTTATGGAACAATCCCGGTATGAAATTCGTGGTCCTCGTCGCCGTTCTCGGCGCGTCGGCGCCGATCGTCGCAGCTGGACAGACGCGTCAGGCGGCCCCGCGCCAGCCGGCCGCCACGCCGCCGGCGCAGGCCCCGGCGGCCGCGGCTGACAGGACTGCCGAGGCCTACGCGCAGTTCCTCGCGGCGCATGTCTTCGCCGACCAGGGGAATGCAGACGAGGCGATCAATGCCTATCGTCGTGCGATGGCGCTCGACCCCGGCTCGGCCACCATTCCCGCAGAGCTCGCGGAGTTCCTGCAGGGTGAGAACCGGGCCGTCGAGGCCCAGGCGGCAGCCGAGCAGGCGGTGAAGATCGATCCCGAGAACAAGCAGGCGCACCGCGTGCTGGGCCAGATCTTCGCCGGCCTGGCCAGCAGCGCCCAGGACACGCGCACGGGCAGGGCGAGCCAGCAGGAGAACATCACGCGCGCGATCCAGCACTTCGAGAAGGCGCTGGAGTCGCCGGTCAAGCAGACCGACATCGACGTGCGTGCCCTCCTCTCCCGCCTCTATGTGGCGGCCGATCAGTTCGACAAGGCCATCCCGCTGCTCACCGACATCATCAAGGAGGCGCCCCAGTGGCGCGACGGCCCCAACCTCCTGATGGAGGCCTACTCGGGGGCGGGCAAGACGGCAGAAGCGGTGGCGTGGCTCGAGGAGAGTGCGCCGGACAACCCGCAGCTCTTCGGCTCGCTGGCCAACTTCTACGCCCGCGAGCGCCGCTGGGTGGATGCTGCCGGTGCATACGAACAGGCGTTGAAGCAGTCGCCCCGCAGCTTCGACCTCCGCGTCAACCTCGCCTCGATGCTGATGAACACCGGCAACCGTGCCGACCTCACGCGCGCGCGTGACGTGCTGCGTGAGGCGACCGCGATGCGGACCACCGACGAGCGCGCCCTGACGCTGCTGGCGCAGGCCGAGCGGCGGTCGGGCGATCCGGCGGCGGCTGAGGCGACCGCCCGCAAGGTGGTCGCGCAGAACGCCCGCAGTCCGCGCGGCTACTTCGTGCTCGCCGAGGCGCTCGAGGATCAACGCAAGTTCCAGGCGGTGGTCGACGTGCTGGCCCCGGCCGTTGCCTCCTTCCGGGGAACAGCCGACGGCACCTTCGCCCTCGGGTCGCTGCTGCCGCACCTCGGCTTCGCCTACCAGGAGCTCGGCCAGTTCGATCGGGCCATCCAGGTCTTCGAGGATGCCCGCAAGCTGGCGCCGAACGACCCGTCGATGACGGCTTACCTGATCCGTGCGCAGATGGCGGCGAAGAACTACACGGCGGCCGCCGAGGTGGCGCGTGCTGCGCGTGAGCAGAACCCTGACGATCTCCGGCTGGCGACCCTCGAAGCCACCGCGCTCCGCCGCGGAGGGAGGACCGATCAGGGCGTTGCGACCATGGAACAGTTCTTCCGTCGGCAGCAGGACGATCCGGACGCGTTCGTCGCGATGGCGCAGGTCTACAGCGAAGCCAACAAGGGCTCGCAGGCCGTCAAGGTGCTGCAGGATGCGCAGGCCAGGTTCCCCTCGGAGGTCGGCATCACCTTCGAGCTGGGCGCCCTGCTGGATCGCCAGAAGCGATTCGCGGAGTCGGAAGCGGTGTTCCGCCAGCTGATCACGAAGGATCCCCACAACGCGGCGGCGCTCAACTACCTGGGCTACATGCTCGCCGAGCGGGGCGAGCGCCTCACCGAGTCGGTGGACTACATCAAGCGCGCGCTCGCCATCGACCCGAACAACGGCTCGTATCTCGACAGCATCGGGTGGGCCTACTTCAAGGACGGCAAGCTCGATCTCGCCCTCGAACACCTCAAGCGCGCGGCGGACCTCCTCGCCACCAACTCCGTCGTGCAGGACCACTACGCGGACGTGCTCTACCGGCTCGGTCGCTTCGACGATGCCATTGCCGCGTGGAACAAGGCGCTGACCGGCGACCTCGACGCGATCGACAGGGGCGACATCGACAAGAAGATCCGCAACGCCCGGCAGAAACTTCCCAGGCGATGACAGCCGCCCGCGCGGCGGTGCTCCTGGCGGCGCTGCTCGCCACGTCCTGTGGCACGCCGCTCATGAAGCTGCCGGCGGGTCCGGGCGAACCGGTCACCGACGGGGCGGCCCTCCTCGAGCAGGCCACCTCGGCGTGCCGGCGGGTGTCCACGATCAGTGCCGAAGTGGCGGTGCGTGGCTCGGTGAACGGCAGCCGGGTCCGCGGGCGCCTGCTGGCCGGTCTCGCCGCACCCGACTCCCTCTACATGGAAGCGCCGGCACCGTTCGGGGCACCCGTCTTCATCCTCGGTGCGGTCGCCGGCGACGCCACGCTGCTGCTGCCGCGCGACCGCCGTGTGCTGGAACACGGCGTGCCCGAGGACGTGCTCGGTGCGGTGACCGGCGTGCCTTTGACGCCCGCCGACCTGCGTGACGCGCTCACCGGGTGCGTGCCCGGTGATGATGCCGGTGTCGCGCGCGCGATCGGTCCGGACTGGCGCGTGATTGGGGACGACCCGTTGCGCTACCTGCGCCGCGAGCGCCCGGACGCCCCGTGGCGGCTCGTGTCGGTGGTGCGTCAGGGGGCGGGCGGCTGGCGGTCGGACTACTCGAACTTCGTGGGCGACCTGCCCCGGTCGATCAGGCTCGTCTCGAACACACAGGGCCGGTTCAACCTGCAGCTCGAGCTGTCCCAGGTCGACCTGAACGTCGACCTCGAACCGTCGACGTTCCGCGTCCGCGTGCCGGCGGGTGTCGCGCCCATCACCATCGGGGAACTGCGGGATGGAGGTCCGTTCGCGCGATGACCGCACCGTCCGGTACCTCCGTCCGGGTCCGTGCCTGCGCCAAGATAAACCTGACCCTGCGCGTGCTCGGCATCCATCCGGATGGCTACCACGAACTGCGCACCACCTTTCAGTCCCTTGCCCTGCACGACACGCTGACCGTGACCAGGACGCGCGGGCCGTTCGCCATCACCAGTGACGCCCCCGATTGCCCGCTGGATGAGTCGAATCTGGTCTGGAAGGCGGCGCGCCGTGTCTGGGCGGCGGCTGGTCGCAGGGGCGAACCCGCCAGGGTGCATGTGCACATCCGCAAGCGGATTCCGGTGCAGGCCGGGCTCGGTGGCGGCAGCAGCGACGGCGCGGCGGCACTGAAGGCGCTGCGCCTGTTGTGGATGCCGCGCATGGACGACGCGGATCTCGTGGGCATCGGGCGTGACCTGGGGGCCGACGTGGTCTTCTTTCTCCAGGGCGGGACCGCGCTCGGCGTGGAGCGGGGAGACCTGCTGTTCCCGCTCCAGGACACCGAGCCGGTCTGGGTGGTCCTCGCCAGGCCGGGCTTCGGTGTCAGCACGGCCGACGCCTACCGGTGGTGGGACGAGGCATTCACCGCGGCCGGCCGTCCCCCGGCGATCGGACGGGGGCCGGGTGGTGAGTGGACGAACGACCTGCAGGCGCCGGTCGTGGCACGCCATCCGGAGATCGGGCGGCTCATCGCGCGGCTCGACACAGCCGGTGCGCACTTCGCGGCCATGTCGGGCAGCGGATCGGCGGTCTTCGGCCTGTTCCGTGACCGGGTGCAGGCGGACGCTGCTGTCCGCACACTGCGGGCACCCCAGGTGACGACCTGGCTCACCAGGACGGTCGACCGTCGCCGGTATGGCCGGGCCACTGCGCCGGTCTTTGTCTAAGGAATCCGTCAATGTCTCGTCCGGGCGGGCTGCAACGTCTTGCCGGATTTCGACCCCATCGTATACACTTACCGTTTGCACCACGTGGTTTCGACCACTCCTGAGGGCTCTATCTCCCTTTCAGACAGGCGCATGGCGTCGGGTCCGACTGCGTGGTCGGAGCGGGCTGCCTCGGCGAGGAGCAGTGCGGGGCATCGGGAGTCCCCGGAGATTGACGATGGGGCGTGGCCAAGCGGTAAGGCGCGGGACTTTGGACCCCGTATTCGAAGGTTCGAATCCTTCCGCCCCAGCCACTTTCGCGAGGCACTAGGTGATTGGTGAACCGTTGATGGCGACCGGTTTCGGTGAACTGAAGATCTTCTCGGGCAGTGCGCACGTCGACCTGACCAGGGAGATCGCCCAGTTCCTGGGCGTGCCGATGGGCGCGGCCAGGCTGAGGCGCTTCCCCGACACCGAAGTGTCGTTCCAGATAGACGAGAACATCCGCGGCACGGATGTCTTCGTCGTCCAGCCCACGTGCGCGACCCCCACCGGCTCGGTCGATCAGCACCTGATGGAGCTGATGATCATGGTGGATGCCTTCCGGCGCTCCTCGGCGGCGCGGATTACGGCGGTCATCCCCTACTACGGCTATGCCCGGCAGGACCGCAAGGACAAGCCGCGCGTCCCCATCTCGGCGAAGCTCGTGGCCAACGTGCTCGGCGCCTCGGGCACGAACCGCGTGCTCACCATGGACCTGCACAAGGCCCAGATCCAGGGGTTCTTCGACATTCCGGTCGATCACCTGTTCGCTGCCCCGGTCATCATCGAATACCTCTCCCGCCTCGACTCGCCCAAGCTCACGCTGGTCGCCCCCGACGCCGGTGGTGCGGAGCGTGCACGCGCGTACGCGAAGCGTCTCGGCGGTGAGCTCGCCGTGATCGACAAGCGGCGCAGCGACGATGGGACGGCGGAGGTGATGAACGTGATCGGCGACGTGGCCGGTCGCACGTGCATCATCCAGGACGACATCGTGGACACGGCCGGCACCATCACGAAGGCGGCGATGGCGCTGAAGAACAATGGTGCCGAGCGGGTCCTGGCCTGCGCGGTGCACGGCGTCCTCTCGGGTCCGGCGATTGAGCGGATCGAGAAGTCACCGATCGACAAGATGATCGTGACCAACACGATCCCGCAGACCCGGGCGAGCGAGCAGTGCAGCAAGATCGTCGTGCTGTCGGTGGCGCGGCTGCTCGGCCAGGCAATCAAGAGCATTCACGAGGAGACGTCGGTTTCGAGCCTCTTCGTGTAGGTCCCTCTCGGCGAAGGTAGTCGCGCCTGCGTCCAGGCGCCAGGAAGATTAGGAAAGAGACATGGAAGCACTGCTCGACGCAACGGTCCGTACGACCATCGGGAAGAACGAAGCGCGCCGAACCCGGCGCGAGGGCAAGGTGCCGGCTGTCGTCTATGGCGCGGCCAGCGAGGGCGGCAGCCGCGACGCGGTGTCGATCGCCGTCGAACCGAAGGCGCTGCTGAAGATCCTCCACTCCGAGGCCGGCGCCAACACGCTGATCTCGCTGAAGCTCGATGGCGCCGAGACCAAGGTGCTCGTCAAGGACTTCCAGCTCGATCCCATCACCCACCAGGTCCTGCACGCGGACTTCCTCCGGGTGGCGATGGATCGGATGCTCGAGGTCACGATCCCGGTCCTGCTCAAGGGCGAATCGAAGGGCGTCAAGGTCCAGGGCGGCCTGCTCGAGTTCATCCGCCGCGAGATCCAGATCGAGTGCCTGCCGTCGGACATCCCGGAGCACGTCGACGTGGACATCACCGACCTGGCCGTCGGCCAGGGCATCCGCGTGCGCGACGTGGCGACCAACCCGAAGTGGCGCCCGGTCACCGATGCGGACACGATGCTCGTGCACGTGATCCTCGCCAAGGCCGAGGAGTCGGCGCAGGCGGCGGATGGCGCGACGGGCGGCTCCGAGCCCGAGGTCATCAAGAAGGGCAAGAAGGAAGAGGGCGAGGCCGAGAAGAAGAAGTAGCCTGACCCGTTCCGCGCGCGATGAAGGCCATCGTCGGACTGGGGAACCCCGGGCGGCAGTACGAGGGAACCCGGCACAACATCGGGTTCGCCGTCGTCGACGAAGTGGCCCGCCGCTGGAACGCGCAGCTGCGTCCGTGGAGGCAGGTGGCGGACGTGGCCGTGGTGGCCGGGCGTGCCGCGGTCCTCGTCGAACCCCAGACGTTCATGAACCTGAGCGGCGAGGCGGTGCGGCGGATCGCGGACTTCCACAAGCTGGAGCCGGCCGACGTGCTGGTGATCGTCGACGAAGTGCAGCTGCCGGTCGGGCGGGTGCGCGTGCGGCGGTCGGGATCGGCCGGTGGCCACAACGGGCTCAAGTCGATCATCCAGCACATCGGCACCGAGTTTCCGCGGCTGCGGATCGGAGTGGGCCGGGGCGACCCCCAGTGGGACCTGGCCGACCACGTGCTGTCCCGGTTCGGCCGGGAGGAGCACGAGATGGTGGACGAAGCGGTGCAGCGCGCCGCCGATGCCGCCGAGTTGTTCGTCGGGGAAGGCGTCGAGGCGGTGATGAACCGCTTCAACGCGGAAGGTAGCAAGTCGTCGTAATCACCTTGCCACCCTCGTGGTGGCCGCAGCGGACCCTGGCCGATGGCCATCCCGCTGTGTCCTGAAGGAGCATGCATGGCAGACCGGCAGTACGAACTCATTTACATCCTCCCGCCGGATACGGCGGAGCAGCAGGCCAACGAGCTGCACGAGCAGGTGGCGCAGATCGTCGGCCGCCTCAACGGCACCATCGAGAAGACCGAGAACTGGGGCCGTCGCAAGCTGGCCTACGAGATCGGCCACAACAAGGAGGGCGTGTACGTCCTCGAGGTGATCAACGGCTCCGGTGAACTCATGAAGGAGCTGGATCGCCGCCTCAAGGTCATCGACCAGGTGATCCGCCACATGATCGTGCGCGTCGACGAGGAGAAGCGCGTCGTGGAGCGCACCCGCACCAAGCGCCAGAGCGAGTCGGAGCGGCGCCGCGTGAAGCGCGGGCTGCCACCGCAGCGCCAGCCTGGCGAGGGGCGCTCGTCCGGTGACGACGATGACGCGGATGATCGTTTCGATGGGGTGGAGGTCTAGATCATGGCATTCGGACAGGGACGCTCGGGTGGCCGCGGCCGCGGCGACAAGAAGAACGCGGACAAGCAGCAGGGCCAGCGCCGGCCGATGTTCCGTCGCCGCAAGGTCTGCAAGTTCTGCGCGGACAAGATCGACGACATCAACTACAAGGACGTCAAGCTCCTGATGCCGTTCGTGCCGGAGCGCGGCAAGATCCTGCCGCGTCGCATCTCCGGTACGTGCGCCATGCACCAGCGCAAGCTGCAGACGGCGCTCAAGCGCGCCCGCCAGATCGCGCTGATCCCCTACGTGACGGACTAAATGGAATTGCTGATTGCCGGAGGCTGGCGGCTGGACGCCTTGCGCGCCAGTCACATCAGCCATTGGCAATTCGCGATGAGCAATTCAGTGAGGCTGCAATGGAAGTGATTCTTCGAGACCACGTGGACAACCTGGGCCGTCGCGGCGAGATCGTGAAGGTTGCCGACGGCTACGCGCGCAACTACCTGCTGCCGCGCAAGCTGGCCCTGCTCGCCACCGAGGGCAACAAGAAGCAGGTCGAGCGGGAACGCGCCAAGTTCGAGGCGCGCGAGGCCGAGGAGCGGAAGGTCGTCGAGGCCATCGCCGACCGGCTGAAGAACGTCGAGGTCGTCATCGCCCGCCGCGTCGGCGAGACCGACGCGCTCTACGGTTCGGTGACCACGTCCGACATCGCCGAGGTGCTGACCGCGAAGGGCTTCGACATCGATCGCCGCAAGATCCAGCTGGCAGAGGCGATCAAGAAGCTGGGCGAACTCGACGTGCCCGTGAAGCTGCACCGCGACGTCACCGCCACCGTCAAGGTGAAGGTGGTGGCCGAGGGGGCCGCCGCCGCGCCGGCCGCACCCGCCGAATAGCGCCAGGCGCTCGCGCCGGACGCACCAGACAAAGCTCGGGCTCGACGTCGTGTCGGGCCCGAGTTTTTCTTTTTGAGAGAGGCTCGACGGGGCACGGCCGGTACGCTACCGTTCCCTTGCACCTGGGCCTCCGACTTCCGATTTCTGACTTCTGGGTTCTCACTTCCTCCCGACATGGCCGAAGCCGCGGTTGCCGAACGCACCCTCCCGCACAACCTCGAGGCCGAGCGGTCCGTGCTCGGCGCGATCCTCCTGCACAACGACGCCTTCAACACCGCCGTCGAGGTGATCGACTCCGGCGACTTCTTCCGCGATGCGCACCGCCGCATCTTCGAGAAGATGGTCCGCCTGCAGGAGCGGGGCAATGCCATCGACCTGGTCACGCTGAAGGAGGAGCTGACGCGGACCGGTGAGCTGGACGAGGTGGGCGGGCCGGCCTACATCTCAGCCCTGGTGGACGGCGTGCCGCGGTCGACCAACGTCGAGCACTACGCCCGGATCATCAAGGAGAAGTCGACACTCCGGAGCCTGATCCACTCGGCGAGCAAGATCCTCGCGAATGCGTACGACGCCGAGGAGGAAGCCGACACGATCCTCGACAACGCCGAGAGTGCCATCTTCGCCATCGCCGACAAGAAGGTCCGCGACGGCTTCGTCTCGCTGAAGGACCTGGCCGAGACGAGTCTCGACACGATCGAGAAGCTGGCCTCGCGCAAGGAACTGGTCACCGGCGTGCCGACCGGCTTCACGGACCTGGACGAGATGACCTCGGGGCTCCAGCCATCGGACATCGTGATCGTGGCGGCCCGCCCCTCGATGGGCAAGACCAGCCTCGTGCTGAACATGGCCCAGCATGTCGGGACGAAGACCGACATGACGGTGGGCATCTTCAGCCTCGAGATGTCGAAGGAGCAGCTGTTCCTCCGTATGCTCACCGGTGAGGCGCGCATCGACGCCCACCGCCTCCGGGGCGGCTTCCTCGGGGAGCGCGACTGGGGCAAGCTCTCGCAGGCGCTCGGCACGCTCAGCGAGGCCAGGATCTTCATCGACGACACACCGTCGATCGGCGTCCTCGAGATGCGGGCCAAGTGCCGGCGCCTGCAGGCCGAGCACGGCCTGCACATGGTGATCATCGACTACGTGCAGCTGATGCAGGGCCGCGGGCGCTTCGAGAATCGCTCCCTCGAGCTGGCGTCGATCTCGCGCTCGCTCAAGGGGCTTGCCAAGGAGCTGCAGGTCCCGATCATCGTCCTGTCGCAGCTGAGCCGCGCCTCCGAGCAGCGATCCGACCATCGTCCGCAGCTCTCGGACCTGCGCGAGTCGGGCGCCCTCGAGCAGGATGCGGACGTCGTCATCTTCATCTACCGGGAGGACCAGTACGCCGACAAGAACGCGCCGCCCACCGAGGCGACCGGCACCGCGGAACTGATCATCGCGAAGCAGCGCAACGGGCCCACTGGGGTGGTGAAGCTGGCATTCATCCGCGAGTTCACCCGTTTCGAGAACCTGGCAGGTGGCGGCGGGGGCATGGAGTGATCCGTCCGACGACCGCACGGGTCGACCTGGATGCCCTGCGGGCGAACTACCGCAACATCGTCGCCTTCGTGCAGCGGGAGCGGCCCGACCAGCCCCCTGGGGTCATTGCCGTGGTCAAGGCGAACGCGTACGGCCACGGGGCGGGCCAGGTGGGCCTGGCGCTCGAGGAGGCAGGGGCGCGGATCCTGGCCTGTGCCGACATCGAGGAGGCCGCCGTGCTGCGGGCCGCGGGCGTGCGTGCGCAGATCCTCGTGTTCGGTGCCCTCAGCGTCAGCGATCTCGATGGCCTCGTGGAGTTCGACCTCACGCCGACCATCTCGAGCCCGGGTGCGGCCCAGGCCGTGCAGGCGGTGGCGGACAAGTACCGGCGTCGGCTGAAGTACCACCTCAAGGTGGACACCGGGATGAACCGCCTCGGGTTCCGGTTCGACAACCTGCGCCGGACGATTCCCGCGCTGCTGGCGAGCGAGAACCTGGAACTGGAGGGCGTGTACACGCACTTCGCCACCGCCGATGAGCCGGACTCGCCGCTGTTCGAGCAGCAGCGGACCCGCTTCGAGCGGGCGCTGGCCGACGTCGCCGCGCTCGGCGGCCGGCCACGATACCGGCATGCGGCGAACAGCGCCGCGCTGCTGCGCGATGCCCGCGTGTGGTTCGACCTCGTGCGACCGGGGCTGCTCGTGTACGGCATCGTGCCGCCTCCGCTGGCCTCGACCGTGCCGCTCGCACCCGTGATGACCCTCACGAGCCGGGTGGTGGCCGTCAAGGGCATGCGGACGGGCGAGAGCACCGGCTACGGCGGCCGCTTCCTTGCCGAGCGGCCGACGTCGCTCGCCATAGTCCCGGCCGGATACGCGGATGGTCTCGACCGGCGCCTGGCAGGGCGAGGGGCGGTGCTGATCCGCGGGCGGCGCGCACCCATCGTCGGGTCGGTCTGCATGGACATGCTGATGGCCGACGTGACCGGCATGGACCTGTCGCCCGGCGACGAGGTGGTGATCATCGGCGCTCAGGGCGAGGACCGGATCGATGCGCGGGAGATGGCGGCTGCGGTCGGCACCATCCCGTGGGAAGTGGTCTGTCGCGTCGGTTCGCGGATCGAACGGGTGTACGCGTAGCCAACCGCACGCCCAACAGGTTCCTTCATTCAGCAGCGGCCTATGGCGAAACGTCCGTCCACCGTGTTCGTGTGCCAGGAGTGCGGTTCCCAGGCCGCCAAGTGGCTGGGGAAGTGCCCGGACTGCGGTGCCTGGAACTCCTTCGTGGAGGAACGTCCCGTCGATCCGCCGCAGGGGGGCGGGGCCTCTGCCGCCGGACACCGCTATGCGCTCGGCGCCGGCGGCACCGCGCGCCTGTATGCGGACATCTCGGTCGAGCACCATCCCCGCATCTCCACCTCGATCGGCGAGTTCGACCGGGTGCTGGGCGGCGGCATCGTGCCGGGGTCGCTCGTCCTGCTCGGGGGTGAACCCGGCATCGGCAAGTCCACGCTGCTGCTGCAGGCGGCGGCGAACATGGCCAGGACCGTCGGTCCCGTCCTGTACAGCTCGGGTGAGGAGTCGGAGCACCAGGTCAAGTCGCGTGGCGAGCGGCTCGGCGTGGCGGATGCCCCGCTCTACCTCCTGGCCGAAACCTGCCTCGAACGGATCCTCGAGGAGATCGCCCGGATCCGGCCGGCGCTGGTCATCGTGGATTCAATTCAAACGATCTTCTCGCTGAAGTTCCAGTCGGCGCCCGGGAGCATCGGGCAGGTGCGCGAGGCGGCGACGCAGCTCCTGTTCGCCGCCAAGGGCCAGAACGTCCCCGTGTTCCTCGTCGGACACGTGACGAAGGAGGGGAGCCTGGCCGGCCCCAAGGCGCTCGAGCACGTGGTCGACACCGTGCTGTACTTCGAGGGCGAGCGGCACCATTCGCACAGGGTGGTCCGGGCGGTGAAGAACCGCTTCGGCGCCGTCAGTGAGCTCGGCGTGTTCGAGATGACGGCTGCCGGGCTGAAGCCGGTCCCGAACCCGTCGCGCATGTTCCTGGCCGAGCGCCCGGCGAATGCGCCGGGATCGGCCGTGCTGTGCTCCGTCGAGGGCTCCCGGCCGATTCTGGTGGAGGTGCAGGCCCTCGTCTCGACCAGCACCTACGGCAATGCCCGTCGGATGGCCAACGGGGTCGATGCCCAGCGGCTCTCGCTGCTGCTGGCCGTGCTCGAGAAGCGCACCGGGCTCAACCTGATCGGTGACGACGTGTTCGTCAACATTGCCGGGGGCATGACGATCGACGAACCGGCCGCAGACCTCGCCATCGTGGCGGCGATCGCCTCGAGCGTGCGGAACCGCGTCGTGCCGCCGACCACGGCGGTGTTCGGCGAGGTGGGGCTGGCCGGGGAGGTCCGTGGCGTGACGCAGGCCGGGCTGCGGATCCGGGAGGCGGCGCAGATGGGGTTCCGCCGCTGCATCATGCCGGAGGCCAATATCGATCCAGAAGAACGGATCGCCGTGGGTGGGGCGTGCGAACTCGTGGGTGTCCGCAGCGCCGGGGAGGCGCTCGACGCCCTCCTCCCGTGATTTGATGGTATGGTTGCCCTTCATAGCGGGAGTCCCCAATGGCCTGGTTCGTCCTAGCCCGTGTGCTGATCGTTGCGGCGGTGGCGTACTCCGCCGCGCTGCTCCAGCCACTGCCTGTCGGCCTCTTACCGAATGTCGCGTTTGCCGTCGTCCTGTCCGGGCTGGTTGTCCTCTTCGAGATGCGCCTGCGCGAGACCGCGCCGACGCGCGTGCTGGGGGCGCTGCTCGGTTGCGCCATCGGCCTGACGATTGCCCGCGCCATCGAGGGGGGGCTCTTCTTCGCCGACTCCAGCGACCGCAAGGTCGAGTTCCTGCACTCCTTCTTCGTCATCGTGCTGCCGTACCTGGGCCTGGTGCTCGGGGCGAAGAACGGTGAGTGGCTCGAGCCCGCCCGTCTCGTCGCGCTGTTCCGGAGCACCGGCGCGCAGCGGCGCTACAAGATCCTGGACACCAGCGTCATCATCGACGGTCGCATTGCCGACGTGTGCGACACGGGGTTCGTGGACGGCACCCTGGTGATCCCGCAGTTCGTGCTGAAGGAACTGCAGTTGGTGGCCGACTCGGGGGATTCCCTGAAGCGCAACCGGGGCCGCCGCGGGCTCGACATCCTCCAGAAGATCCAGAAGATGGCCGGTGTGGAGGTGATGATCTCGGACATGGACTTCCCCGAGATCCGCGAGGTCGACCTGAAGCTGATCGAACTGGCGCGGTCGCTCGAGGGGAAGATCGTCACCAACGACTTCAACCTGAACAAGGTGGCCCAGTTGCGCGGCGTGTCCGTGCTGAACGTCAATGAGCTCGCGAACTCGCTCAAGCCGGTGGTGCTCCCGGGCGAGATCATGAAGGTCTTCATCCTGAAGGAAGGCAAGGAATACAACCAGGGTGTGGCGTACCTCGATGACGGGACGATGGTGGTGGTGGACAACGCCCGGAAGATGATCAGCAAGACGATCGACATCGTGGTGACCAGCGTGCTCCAGACCACGGCGGGCAAGATGATCTTCGGGCGCTACATCGAGCCGGGCATGGCCGGGCAGGCGCAGGCGCACCCGGCCGTGGAGCGCACCCGGTCGGCCACGGCGCCGGCTCCGAGCATTCCGGCGTCGGCCACGCCGGCATCCCAGCAGACCTGAGACGTTCGACTCCGTTGCGGCGCATCCCTCCATTCCACTGGTGGCGGACGGTCTTCTACCTCATCCCCGCCATCAGCATTTACACGATTGTGCTCGGCGCGGCGTCCATCGTGTCGAGCCTGTTCGACCGGCGCGGCCACTTCGCGCACCGGTGCGCGCGTGCCTGGTCGTGGCTCATCCTGAAGACGACCGGGGTGCGCGTCCGGGTCGAGGGTCTAGGGACGATCACCCCGGGCACGACCTACGTGTTCGTCTCGAACCACCAGAGCATCTACGACATCCCCGTCATCTTCGCGTCGCTGCCGTACCAGCTGCGGATCATCGCGAAGGCGTCGCTTGCGCGCTTCCCGGTGCTCGGCTGGCACCTCAGGCGGGGCGGTCACCTGTTCGTGGACCGCGATCATCCGGATAGGGCGGGCATCCTGGGCCGCTGGCGGGCGCTGGTGAAGGACGGCCTGTCGCTCATCATCTTTGCCGAGGGCACGCGGAGCTTCGACGGCGTGGTCGGGCGGTTCAAGGCTGGCAGCTTCCTGCTCGCGCTGGAAGCCGGGCTGCCGATCGTCCCCGTGGCCGTCGTCGGTACCAGGCACGTCATGCAGAAGGGCCGGCTGCGGACCGAACCCGGGAATGTCGAGCTGATCGTGCATGAACCGATCTACCCACCCGCCATTGAGGCGCCGACGGTCCGCGATGCCAAGCGGCTCGCGGACCGGGTGCACGAGGTGGTGGCCAGGACCGTGCACGACCGCAGCGGCATCGCCGCCAGGGCGTGACGCCGCCGGAGACCGGCGTGGACGCACCCCGCCGGGCTGGTGGCGGACCTATAATGACTGGTTCCCTATGTTCGTCTCCGCCATCATTGCGGCCGGCGGCCGCGGGCAGCGCTTCGGCGGCCCGGTTCCCAAGCAGATGCTCAGCATCGGCGGGCAGTCGATTCTGGAGCGCAGCGTCGCGCTGTTCCTGGCGCACCCCGGGATCGACGAGCTGATCGTCGCCCTGCCCCCCGAGTTCGTGGCGGCGCCTCCGCCGTACCTGCGCGCCGGTGCAAAGCCGATCCGCGTCGTGTCCGGAGGCGCCCGGCGTCAGGACTCGGTGCAGAATGCGTTCAGCGCGATTGCCGAGGCAGCCGACCTCGTGGTCATCCATGATGCCGCGCGGCCGTTTGCGTCGCCGGACCTCATCTCGCGGACGATTGCGGCCGCCGCCGAGTGTGGGGCGGCGCTTGCGGCCGTACCCGCGCGGGACACGGTCAAGCGGACGAGCGGCCAGGGCGCCCCATTCGTGAGCGAGACGATTCCCCGAGAGTCGGTCTACCTGGCACAGACCCCCCAGGCCTTCACGCGTCGCGTGCTGCGCGAGGCGCTGGCGCTCGGCGAGGGTGGTCCCGACGCCACCGACGAAGCCTCCCTCGCGGAGCGGGCCGGTCATCCCGTGCGCCTCGTCGAAGGCGAGCAGACCAACATCAAGATCACGACGCCGGAGGACCTGCCCGTGGTGGATGCGATCGCGAAGCGCGGAGCGGAGGAGGCCGACGCGGCCATCCGTGTCGGCACCGGCTACGACCTGCACCGGCTTGTCGAGGGCCGGCCGCTGGTCCTCGGCGGCCTCACCGTGCCCTTCGAGCGCGGGCCCCTCGGGCACTCCGACGGAGACGTGGTGTGCCACTCCCTCACCGATGCCATTCTCGGCGCCGCGGCGCTCGGCGACATCGGACGGCACTTCCCGGACAGCGACCCGCGCTTGAAGGATTCGAACTCGGTCGACCTCCTGCGGCAGGCGTATGCGCTCGTGCGAGCCGCGGGATACGTGGTCGTCAACGTCGACGTGACGATCGTCCTGGAGCGACCCAAGATCAAGGGTTACGTCGACGCCATGCGACAGTCGATGGCTGCCGCCCTCGGTCTCCCGGTGGACGCCGTCAGCATCAAGGGCAAGACCAACGAGGGCGTGGACAGCGTCGGCCGTGGCGAGGCCATTGCCGCCCAGGCGGTGGCGCTGCTGCGTCGCGCCTGACCGCCGCCAACTCCGAGCCTGTACTGACCAGATGTCCATGAGAGTCCGATTCGCACCCAGCCCGACCGGGAAGCTGCACGTGGGGAACGCGCGCACCGCGCTGTTCAACTGGCTGCTGGCCCGCGGCGCCGGCGGCACGTTCGTCCTCCGCATCGAGGACACCGACGTCGAGCGTTCGACGGCCGAGTCGGAAGCCGCCATCCTCTCCGACATCCGCTGGCTGGGGCTCGACTGGGACGAGGGCCCCGACGCGGGTGGTGCGTACGGCCCGTACCGCCAGAGCGAACGCGCGTCGATCTACGCGCGCTATGCGCAGCAACTGCTCGAGACCGGCCACGCCTACCACTGCTTCTGCTCGCGGGAGCAGCTCGAGGCCGAGCGATCGGCGGCGCTGGCGGGCGGGCGTCCGGCGCGCTATGCGGGCACCTGTCGCCGGCTTGCGCGCGAGCAGGCCGAGGCGCGCGTGGTCGGGGGCGAGAAGCCGGCCATCCGCTTCCGCGTCCCCGACAATCACGAGGTCCGCTTCATGGACGCGGTGCGGGGCGAGGTGCGCTTCCATACCGACGTCATCGGCGACCCGATCATTGTCCGGGCCGAAGGCGTTCCCGCCTACAACTTCGCCGTCGTCGTCGACGATGCCCTGATGGGCATCACGCAGGTGATCAGGGGCGAGGATCACATTTCGAATACGCCGCGCCAGATCCTGCTGTACGAGGCGCTGGGGTTCACCCCGCCGGCATTCGCGCACCTGGCCCTGGTGATGGGTCCCGACCACACGCCGCTCTCGAAGCGGCACGGCGCGACGTCGGTCGGCGAGTTCCGGTCGAAAGGCTACCTGCCGGAAGCGCTGGTGAACTACCTCGCCCTCATCGGATGGTCGCCCGGCAACGACGAGGAACTGCTGCCCGCCGCCGAGATGGCTCGCCGCTTCTCCCTCGACGACGTGGGGCTCAGCGCGGGGGTGTTCGACGAGGAGAAGCTCGCCTGGGTCAACCGGCATTACCTCAAGATGGCCGACCCGGCCAGGCTGGCGACACTGGCGCTACCGTACTTTGCGGCGGCTGGCGTGCGTCTGGCGCCTGATGCGGCCGGCGCCGAGTATCTGGCCTCGGTCGTGCCGATTGCGAGCGGATCGGTCGATCGGCTCGACCAGGTGCCGGGCAGGCTATCTGCGATCTTCGACTACTCGGTCGACGCGGCGTTGCGCGACGAGGTCGTGCGGGCGGAGATGCGCACGGATGCTGCACGGGCGATTGCGCGTGCGCTTGCCGCGGAACTGGCGGGGCTGCCCGGATTGGACCGCGATCGGTTCCGCGCCGCGGCGAATGCGGTGAAGGCGAGCACCGGCCAGAAGGGGAAGGGGCTCTTTCATCCCATTCGCATCGTGCTCACCGGGCGTGCGGAGGGACCGGAACTGGATCTGGTGGTGCCGGCCATCGACCGGGGGGCCGCGTTGCCGCCCGGAAGCGGCATTCCGCCGATCGTGGCGTGCCGTGAGCGTGCGCTGCAGTTCGCAGCGGCGCTGGAGACGCTGTCGTGAGGCCGATGCCGTGCTGATCTACGGAGTCAACCCGGTGCTGGAGGCCATTCGCGCGGGGCGGGTGCGTCATCTGCGCGTGTCCGAGCGGGCCGGGTCGCGCGTGCAGGAGGTGGCTGCGGCGGCGGCGCGTGCGGGAATCGAGGTGCGCCTGGTGCAGGTGGTCGACCTGGATCGCGCGGCGCGGGGCGGCGTGCACCAGGGGGTGATGGCGGAGGTCGAGGAGCCCCGGGACTGGAGCGTGTCGGACCTTGTGTCGGGCGCGAGCGGTGTGCCGCTGCTGGTGGTCCTCGATGGCATCGAAGATCCGCACAACGTGGGCGCCATTCTCCGGACGGTGGATGCGGCTGGGGCGGACGGGGTGATCCGGCAGTCGCGCCGTGCGGCGCCGCTTGGCGGCGCGGCGGCGAAGGCGGCGGCAGGGGCAGCGTCGCACGTGCGCATCGCCGAGGTGGTGAACATTGCGCGATCCATCGAGGAATTGAAGGAAGCCGGAGTCTGGACGGTCGGGCTTGCGGGAGATTCTCCCAATCGCTACGATCAAATAGACTTAACCGTACCCACCGCATTCGTCCTCGGGGCGGAGGGGACCGGGCTGCGTCGGCTGGTGCGGGAACGGTGCGACTGGCTGGTCTCCATTCCCATGCGTGGCCATGTCCAGAGCCTGAACGTGTCCGTGGCCGCAGGCGTCGCGCTGTTCGAGGCGGTGAGGCAGCGGCAGCGCGGGACACGGGGGCGGCGGGAATGAATTCAGTACGTATTTCTGCGGTTGCACCTGTGGCATAGGACGTGCTAAAGTCCTACTTTTGTCTGGCTGGCGTAGCTCAGTTCGGTAGAGCAGCTGATTTGTAATCAGCCGGTCGGGGGTTCAAATCCCTTCGCCAGCTCCAACGATGTGGGCAGTCAGGTCCGCAAGGTAATCGTCGACGCACACGGATTCCAAGCACACAGAACTACTGGCGAGGTAGCGAAGCGGTCAAACGCAACAGACTGTAAATCTGTCGCCCCTGCGGCTTCGAAGGTTCGAATCCTTCCCTCGCCACCATACATCGCTCCGGCTGCCGGAGCGGGCTTCGGTCGGCGAGCCACAGACAGCACGAGCGTTCAACAGCGCCGACGACGAAGTAGAGAGTAGTAGCAGCGAGTCCGCCAGGCGCTCCTGGTGGACGTCAGCATGTAGAGGGAGTGCGGGAGTAACTCAGTGGTAGAGTCACAGCCTTCCAAGCTGTTGGTCGCGGGTTCGATCCCCGTCTCCCGCTCCATCCTTTGGCAGGCTCAGGAGGCCCTGGGTCGGTCGAAGGGCATCCGCCTCCGCGCCGCCGCAGCCGCGTGGTGCCCGGCGGCACGGACCGCCGGGCCCGCTGGACGAGGCTGGAAGGCAACTGCTGACTGACGAACGTTAGGCCGATGTAGCTCAGTTGGCAGAGCGCGTCCTTGGTAAGGACGAGGTCACCAGTTCAATCCTGGTCATCGGCTCCAACCTTGCCCATGCGGGAGTGGGTATCGGTTGTCAGGCCCGTAAGAGAATAGGCGAAGGTTGTCCGCCGAAGCGTGGCGAAGGCGGACCGCACGACGAGCAGAGATAACGAGAGCGCGAGGTTAGCTGACATGGCTAAAGAGAAATTCGATCGTTCCAAACCGCACGTAAACGTGGGCACCATCGGTCACATCGACCACGGCAAGACGACCCTGACTGCGGCGCTCACGAAGGTGGCCGCCGACAAGGGCTGGGCGAAGTTCGTCCCCTACGACGAAGTCGCCAAGGCCTCGGAGTCGCAGGGCCGCCGCGACGAGACGAAGATTCTCACGATCGCGACGAGCCATGTCGAGTACTCCACGGCGAACCGGCACTACGCGCACGTGGACTGCCCGGGTCACGCCGACTACGTGAAGAACATGATCACCGGCGCGGCGCAGATGGACGGCGGCATCCTCGTGGTCTCCGCGGTCGACGGCCCGATGCCGCAGACCCGCGAGCACGTGCTGCTGGCCCGCCAGGTGAACGTGCCCTACCTCGTCGTTGCCCTGAACAAGGTCGACGCGATCGACGACCCCGAGCTGCTCGACCTGGTGGAGCTCGAGGTGCGCGAGCTGCTCAAGACCTACAAGTTCCCGGGCGATGACGTTCCGGTGGTCCGCGTGTCGGCGCTGAAGGCGCTGCAGGGCGACCCCGCCGGCGTCGAGAGCATCGTGAAGCTGATGGAGGCGCTCGACAGCTACGTGCCGCTCCCGCAGCGCGACATCGACAAGCCGTTCATGATGCCGATCGAGGACGTGTTCTCGATCTCGGGTCGCGGCACCGTCGTGACGGGCCGTGTCGAGCGTGGCAAGGTGAAGGTGGGCGAGGAAATCGAGATCGTCGGCTTCCGCCCGACCACGAAGAAGGTCGTCACCGGCGTCGAGATGTTCCGCAAGCTGCTCGACGAGGGTGTGGCTGGCGACAACATCGGCGTGCTGCTCCGCGGCGTCGAAAAGACCGACGTCGAGCGCGGCCAGGTGCTCTGCAAGCCCGGCTCGATCCTCCCGCACACGAAGTTCAAGGGTGAGGTCTACATCCTCTCGAAGGAAGAGGGCGGCCGTCACACCCCGTTCTTCAACGGCTACCGTCCGCAGTTCTACATCCGCACCACCGACGTCACCGGCACGCTGAAGCTGCCGGAGGGCGTGGAGATGGTGATGCCCGGTGACAACACCACGATCACGGGTGAGCTGCTCACCCCGGTCGCGCTCGAGAAGGGCGCCCGCTTCGCCATCCGCGAAGGCGGCCGCACGGTCGGCGCCGGTACCATCACCGAGATCCTCGAGTAGGCGATTGGCAATGGGCGATAGGCGATAGGCGCACCCGGCGCGGGAGGCAGGTCGTGTCGTTGACGCGGCCGGGCCGACCGCCCAGCGCCCATCGCCCATAGCCTGTCAGGAATGCACCATGAGAGACATCATTGCGCTGGCGTGCCAGGACTGTAAGCGGCGCAACTACAGCACGACGAAGAACAAGAAGAAGACGACCGAGCGGCTGGAGTTCAGCAAGTACTGCCGCTTCTGCCGCAAGCACACGGCGCACAAGGAAACCAAGTAATTGCTGATTGTCGATTGCTGATTGCTGATTGGCAATGCGGACGCCGCGGCCATCAACAGATTAGCGATGGGCAATTGGCGATTAGCGATTCGAGGCACAGGACAGTAGCTCAATTGGCAGAGCACCGGTCTCCAAAACCGGGGGTTGGGGGTTCGATTCCCTCCTGTCCTGCCATCTTCCATGCGGGCGTGAACGCGACGGCTGGTTCCGGGACGTAACAGTTATGGCGGCAAACACACAGACGACGACGCTGGACAACGCAAAGGAAGCGGCGGGCGGGCAGTTCGAGCGCTTCCGGGCCTTCATCACGGAGGTGCGGAACGAGCTGAAGCGCGTCACCTGGCCGTCGCAGAAGGAAGTCTACGCGACCACGGTCGTGGTGATCCTGTTCTCGGCGTTCATCGGGTTGTACCTGTTCGCGCTCGACTTCGGGATCAACAGCCTGGTGCAGTGGATCTTCCGCCGGTTTGGTGTGGCATGAACGACCTGGCCCCGCAGCCTGAGTCGACCGTCCCGGCCGACGACAAGAAGTGGTACATCGTCCACACCTACTCGGGATTCGAGAAGAAGGTGGCCGAGTCGCTCCAGCAGCGCGTGCAGGCGTACGGGCTGCAGGGTGAGATCGGCGAGGTCCTCATCCCGACCGAGGACGTGGTCGAGATGCGCGGGGGGCGCAAGGTGGTCACCTCCAAGCGGTTCTTCCCTGGCTACATCCTGGTCGAGATGAACATGTCCGACCACGCGTGGCACGTGGTGAAGAACACCCCGAAGGTGACCGGCTTCGTCGGAGCCGGCGCCAAGCCGACCCCGCTCAGCAAGGACGAGGTCGACCAGATCCTCACGCAGGTGAAGACGGCGGCCGAGAAGCCGAAGCCGAAGTACATGTTCGAGAAGGGCGAGCAGGTCCGGATCAACGAAGGGCCCTTCACCAGCTTCAATGGCGTGGTCGACGAGGTGAACCTCGACAAGAACACGCTGAAGGTGATGGTCACGATCTTCGGGCGCTCGACACCGGTCGAACTCGACTTCCTGCAGGTGGAAAAGATCTAACCGGCTGCAGGCTCCCGCCTTCCGGCTCCAGGCAGCGTCGGCTCCAGCAGCCGACACGCGCCGAAGCCTGAAGCCCGCAGTCAGAAGCCAGTAAGTGACGTTAAACAGATGGCAAAGAAAATTCAGGCGTTCGTGAAGCTCCAGATTGCCGCCGGCAAGGCCACGCCGGCGCCGCCCGTCGGCACCGCGCTCGGTCCGCAGGGCGTGAACATCATGGACTTCTGCAAGAACTTCAACGCGAAGACGGCGAAGGACGAGGGGTTGATCATCCCCGTCGTCGTCACCGTGTACGCGGACCGCTCGTACAGCTTCATCACCAAGACGCCGCCGGCGCCGGTGCTGCTGAAGCGCGCAGCGAACATCGCGAAGGGCTCCGCCGAACCGAACAAGAACAAGGTCGGCACGGTCACCGCGAAGCAGGTCGAGGATATCGCCAGGCTGAAGATGCCCGACCTGAACTGCGACACGATCGAAGCGGCGGTCAGGACCGTGGCGGGTACCGCCCGGTCGATGGGACTCGACGTCGTCGGGTAAACCGACAGGGGCAATTCAGATCGCAGAATGCAGATTGCCGGTTGGGCCGCAGCGCAGCGGCCTCCACTCAGCAATCAGCCATCCGCCATCTGCAATTCCATCTGTCATAGCGGTGGGAGAGGGCCCGGAGAGGGCCTTCGCTTGGACCACGGAGGTAGTGCATGCGCAGACGCGGCAAGAAGTATCAAGCCGCACGGGCGCAGGTCGCGGCCGATCGGTTGTACACGATCGAGGATGCGATCCCGCTCGTACAGAAAGTCAAGTTCGCCAAGTTCGACGAGACCGTCGAGCTGACGCTCAGGCTGGGCGTCGATCCGAAGCACGCCGACCAGATGGTGCGCGGCACCGTCGTCCTCCCGCACGGCCTCGGCAAGACCAAGCGAGTGCTGGCGATTGCGGGCGGTGAGAAGCAGAAGGAGGCGACCGAGGCGGGCGCCGACTTCGTCGGCGGCGAGGAAGTCGTCGAGAAGATCATGGGCGGCTGGACCGACTTCGACGCGGTCGTGGCCACGCCGGACATGATGCGCGCCGTCGGCCGTCTCGGCAAGGTGCTCGGGCCGCGCGGCCTGATGCCGAACCCGAAGACCGGCACGGTCTCGACCGACATCCGGAAGGCCGTCCAGGAAATCAAGGCCGGCAAGGTGGAGTTCCGTGTCGACAAGACCGGCATCATCCACGCGCCGGTCGGCAAGACGTCGTTCTCGAGCGAGTCGCTGGTCGCCAACACGCACGCGTTGGTCGACAGCATCGTGAAGGCCAAGCCGGCTGCCGCCAAGGGCAAGTATCTGAAGAGCATCACGCTGTCGTCGACGATGGGCCCGGGCGTGGCCATCGATACGGTGGCCGTTGACGCGGCGGTGAAACACTAATGGCTGTCACCAAAGCAGACAAGCTCGCCGAGCTCCAGCAGCTGGAGGCGGCGTTCCAGGGATCGGAGACCGCGATCCTCGTCGACTACAAGGGGCTGAACGTTCCGCAGGTCACCGAACTGCGGCGGCAGCTCCGTTCCGCCAAGGCCACCTACAAGGTGGTCAAGAACACCCTGGCGAAGCGCGCGTTGAAGGGCACCTCGTTCGAGGCGCTCGACAAGCACTTCGAGGGCACCACGGCGATCGCATACACCGCGACCGACCCGGTGGCGCTGGCCAAGACGCTGACGACCTTCGTCAAGGCCACGCCGACGCTCACGATCAAGGCGGCCGTCGTCCAGGGCCGCGCCATCCAGCCCGCCGAGGTCACGGATCTCGCCAACCTGCCGGGCAAGCCGGAGCTGTACGCCAAGCTCATGTACGTGCTCCAGGCCCCGATGGTCCAGATCGTCAGCGTGCTGAATGCAGCGCCGCGCGACCTCATGAGCGTGCTGGTGCAGGCGGAAAAGAAGCGACAGGAAGCGTAAACACATAGAGGCTTCTGGTTCCCGGCTCCAGGCGTTCGTCCTGTGGCCGACGCGGCCCAAAGCCCACAGTCCAGAGCCTAGAGTCAATCAGGAGAGAAGAAATGGCCGAAGTGACGCAGCAGCAGGTGGTCGACTACATCAAGGGAATCAGCGTGCTCGAGCTCTCGCAGCTCGTGAAGACGCTCGAGGCTGAGCTCGGTGTCTCGGCTGCGGCTGCCGTGGCCGTGGCGGCGCCGGCTGGCGGTGGCGCTGCGGCTGGTGCCGCGGCCCCGGCGGAGGAGAAGACGGAATTCAACGTCACCCTCACCGAGGTCGGCACCAACAAGATCAACGTCATCAAGGTGGTCCGCGAGATCACCGCGCTCGGTCTGAAGGAAGCCAAGGACCTCGTGGAAGCTGCGCCGAAGCCGATCAAGGAAGGCGTGCCGAAGGACGAGGCCGAGGCCATCAAGAAGAAGTTCGAGGAAGTCGGCGCGAAAGTCGAGATCAAGTAACAGCGGGCCCGCGGGCTCCGCTGTTCTTCGACAGGCTCCAGGCTTTGGGCTCTGGGCTTTGGGCAACCCCCAGAGCCTGACGCCCAAAGCCTTCAGCCATTTCTAGCGCTCGGATCTTTCCTCGAGGTTTTCACAGCATGTACAGCCTTCCCAAGAACGTCTACCGCGAGCGCATCGACTTCTCGAAAATCAAGACGACGGTTCCGATCCCGAACCTGATCGAGATCCAGAAGAAGTCCTACGAGCGCTTCCTGCAGATGAATCGTCTGCCGAGCGAACGCGAGGACGCGGGTCTCCAGTCGGTCTTCAAGTCGGTCTTTCCGATCAGCGACTTCCGGGAGAACTCCTCGCTCGAGTTCATCGAGTACTCGATCGGGAACTGGGAGTGCAAGTGCGGCAAGTTGGCGGGGCTCCACCACCTGCGCAAGCCGTGCAGCAGCTGCGGGGCGACGCTGATCGCCGACCCGTACGGCGACCGCGAGGTGCTCTGCCCGCGCTGCGGCAAGGCCAACCATGCGCGCGGTGACGTCTGTGACATCTGCGGCAACACGGTCGGGCTGAAGCTCAAGTACGACGTCGACGAATGCCAGGAGCGCGGCATGACCTACGCGGTGCCGCTGAAGGTCACGATCCGCCTCGTCGTCTGGAACAAGGACCCCGAGACCGGGGTCAAGACCATCCGCGACATCAAGGAGCAGGAGGTCTACTTCGGCGACATCCCGTTGATGACGGAGAACGGCACGTTCATCATCAACGGCACGGAGCGCGTCATCGTCTCGCAGCTCCACCGGTCGCCGGGCGCCTTCTTCCACTCGGAAGACAAGACGCTCTACATCGCACAGATCATTCCCTATCGCGGCTCGTGGGTGGAGTTCGAGTTCGACGCGAAGAACCTCCTCTACGTGCGCATCGACCGCAAGCGGAAGTTCCTCGCCACGGTGTTCCTGCGCGCCCTCGGGCTGCGCGGTGCCGACGAGATCATCCGTGCGTTCCACACCGTCGACCGGCTGAACCTCAAGGGGGGCTCCCTCTCGTGGGCGGTTGCCGACAGCCTGGTGGGCCTGCGTGCCGCCAGGGACATCCAGATCCCGGGCGAGACCATCACGGTGGCCGCCGGGAAGAAGATCACGCGCAACGCGGTCGAGGCGCTCAAGCGCGCGAACGTCGAGGCGGTGGAGATTGCCGACGCCGAGCTCGAAGGCGCGTTTGCCGCGGCCGACATCGTCGACCCGGCCACCGGCGAGGTGATCCTCGAGGCAAACGAGCCGCTCGAGGCGCGCTTCATCTCGATGGCCCAGGAGAAGGGCATCGACCGCGTCGAGATCTTCTTCCCCGAGAAGGACGACGTCGGTCCGATCATCAGCCAGACGCTGAAGAAGGACCCGATCCACACGCACGAAGAGGCGCTCATCGAGATCTACCGCCGCCTCCGGCCTGGCGACCCGCCCACGCTGGACAGCTCGCGGTCCCTCTTCGAGAACATGTTCTTCAACCCGCAGAAGTACGACTTCTCGCGGGTGGGTCGTCTCAAGCTGAACACGAAGCTCGGGCTCAACACGCCGCTCGACGAGAAGATCCTGCATCCGCAGGACTTCTACGAGGTCATCAAGTACCTCATGAAGCTGCGTCGCAACCCGGCGAACGTGGACGACATCGATCACCTGGGCAACCGCCGCGTCCGCTCCGTGGGCGAACTCCTGGAGAACCAGTTCCGCATCGGCCTGGTCCGCATGGAGCGCGCCATCAAGGAGAAGATGTCGGTCTACCAGGAAATGGCGACCGCCATGCCGCACGACCTGATCAACGCGAAGCCGGTCATGGCGGCCATTCGCGAGTTCTTCGGGTCGTCGCAGCTGTCGCAGTTCATGGACCAGACCAACCCGCTCTCCGAGATCACGCACAAGCGGCGTCTCTCGGCGCTCGGGCCGGGCGGTCTCTCACGCGAGCGCGCGGGCTTCGAGGTGCGCGACGTGCACCCGACGCACTACGGCCGCATCTGCCCGATTGAGACGCCGGAAGGCCCGAACATCGGCCTCATCTCGTCGCTCTCCTGCTACGCGCGGATCAACGAGTTCGGCTTCATCGAGTCGCCCTACCGCAAGGTGAAGGACGGCCGCGTGACCGACTACGTGATCATCACGAACGCCGGCGGCAACGCCAAGTACAAGGCCGGCGACATCGTCGAGGCCGACGAGATGGTCAGCGAGGATGGCCGGTCGAAGAAGAAGGGGGTCGAGTTCGAGCCCTACTCCTTCTACCTGTCGGCCTGGGAGGAGGACCAGTACGTCATCGCCCAGGCGAACGCGAAGGTCGACGACAGCGGCAACCTCGTGGAGGAGCGCGTCAGCGCCCGCCGCGCGGGTGAATTCCTGCTCGCGCCGCGCGACACCATCCAGTTCATCGACGTCTCGCCGAAGCAGCTCGTCTCGGTCGCGGCCTCGCTCATCCCGTTCCTCGAGAACGACGACGCGAACCGCGCGCTGATGGGCTCGAACATGCAGCGCCAGGCCGTGCCGCTGCTCCGCGCACGCTCGCCGTTCGTCGGCACGGGCATGGAGTACATCACCGCCCGCGACTCGGGCGCCGTCATCGTGGCGCGCCGGTCGGGTGTCATCGACTACGTGGATTCGCAGCGCATCGTCGTCCGGGTGGAAAGCGAGACCGAGGACGGCAAGGAGATGGGCGCCGACATCTACCCGATGACGAAGTTCAAGCGGTCGAACCAGAACACCTGCATCACCCAGAAGCCGATCGTCCGGGTCGGCCAGAAGGTGCACAAGGGGCAGGTGATGGCCGACGGTCCCTGCACGGAGCTGGGCGAGCTCGCGCTCGGCCGCAACGTGCTGGTGGCCTTCATGCCCTGGCGCGGCTACAACTTCGAGGACGCGATCCTGGTCTCCGAGAAGATGGTGAAGGAGGACTACTACACCTCCATCCACATCGAGGAGTTCGAGATCGAGTCGCGCGACACGAAGCTCGGGCCCGAGGAAATCACGCGGGACATCCCGAACGTCTCGGAGACGTTCCTGCGCGACCTCGACGAGAGCGGCATCATCCGCATCGGCGCGAACGTGAAGCCGGGCGACATCCTCGTGGGCAAGGTCACGCCGAAGGGCGAGACGCAGCTCACGCCGGAAGAGAAGCTGCTCCGCGCGATCTTCGGCGAGAAGGCCGGCGACGTCCGCGACGCCAGCCTCATCTGCCCGCCCGGCATCGAGGGCATCATCGTCGGCGTCAAGATCTTCTCGCGCAAGGGCATCGAGAAGGACGACCGGGCGAAGGCCATCGAGCAGGACGAGCTCGACATGATGGAGAAGAACCTTCAGGACGAGATCCGCATCCTTCACGACGAGGTGAAGAAGCGGGTCATCGGCATGCTGAAGGGCCAGCAGCTCCGGTCCGACCTGTTCGACGAGTACGGCCGCGAGCGCATCCTCCGCAAGGGCACGGAGCTCACCGAGGAGGTCCTGCAGACCCTTCCCTACGAGACGATGGTCCGCCTGAAGATCGCAACCGACGACTCGAGGCTCGAGGACGACCTGCGCGACCTCGAGGAGCGGACCGAGCGCCAGGTCGAGGTGATCAAGAACCTCTTCGAGGAGAAGAAGGAGAAGATCCGCCGCGGCGACGAGCTGCCCCCGGGCGTCATCAAGCTCGTCAAGGTGTACGTGGCGATGAAGCGCAAGCTGTCGGTCGGCGACAAGATGGCCGGCCGCCACGGCAACAAGGGCGTCATCGCGCGCATCCTCCCCGAGGAGGACATGCCGTACCTGCCGGACGGCACGCCGGTGGAGATCGTGCTGAACCCGCTGGGCGTCCCGTCGCGCATGAACGTCGGGCAGATCCTCGAGACGCACCTCGGGTGGGCCGCCCACGCCCTCGGTCTCTGGTTCGCGACGCCGGTCTTCGACGGCGCCATGGAGAGGGAGATCAAGGACTGGCTCGACCGCGCCGGCCTGCCGCAGAGCGGCAAGGTGACGCTGTACGACGGCATGACGGGCGACGCCTTCGAGCAGAAGACGACCGTCGGCTACATCTACATGCTCAAGCTCTCGCACCTGGTCGACGACAAGATCCACGCGCGCTCGATCGGGCCGTACTCGCTCATCACGCAGCAGCCGCTGGGTGGCAAGGCGCAGTTCGGCGGACAGCGGTTCGGCGAGATGGAGGTCTGGGCGCTCGAGGCCTACGGGTCGGCGCACATCCTCCAGGAGCTCCTGACTGCCAAGTCCGACGACGTGACCGGGCGCGCGAAGATCTACGAGGCCATCGTCAAGGGCGACGCCTCGTTCACCGCGGGCCTGCCCGAGTCGTTCAACGTGCTGATCCGCGAGCTCCAGTCGCTGTGTCTGGACGTTGAGCTGATGAAGACGAAGAAGAAACCTGACGTGACTCCTCAACCCGTTCTGGAGGAGGTGTAGATAGATGCGACCCTCATTTCACGATCGTTCGGCGCTGACCAGCGACTTCGACGCGATCCGGATCAGCCTCGCGTCGCCGGAGAAGATCCTCTCCTGGTCCCACGGTGAGGTCACCAAGCCGGAGACGATCAACTACCGGACCTTCAAGCCGGAGCGGGACGGTCTGTTCTGCGCCAAGATCTTCGGGCCGATCACCGACTGGGAGTGCCTCTGCGGCAAGTACAAGCGCATGAAGCACCGCGGGGTGATCTGCGACAAGTGCGGCGTCGAGGTCACGCAGGCCAAGGTCCGCCGCGAGCGCCTGGGGCACATCACCCTGGCGACGCCGGTGAGCCACGTGTGGTTCTTCAAGGGGCTGCCCAGCCGCATCGGGCACCTCCTCGACATCTCGCTGCGCGACCTCGAGCGCGTCCTCTACTTCGAGGCGTACGTCGTCGTGGACCCGGGTGACACCGAGCTGAAGCAGAACCAGCTCCTGAACGAGGAGCAGTTCCGCAAGGCGCGCGAGGAGCACTCCGACCCGCGCTCGGGCATGCCGCGCTTCCGTGCGCAGATGGGTGCCGAGGCGATCAAGGAGCTGCTCAAGCGGGTGAACGTGGATCGGCTCTCCATCGAGCTCCGCGAGAAGATGAAGACGGAGCAGTCGGCGCAGAAGAAGCTGAAGTACGCCAAGCGCCTGAAGGTGGCCGACTCGTTCCGCAAGTCCAGCAACCGTCCGGAGTGGATGATCCTGGACGTGATCCCGGTCATCCCGCCGGAGCTGCGGCCCCTCGTGCCGCTCGACGGCGGCCGGTTCGCGACCTCCGACCTGAACGACCTCTATCGCCGCGTCATCAACCGCAACAACCGGTTGAAGAAGCTGATGGAGCTGAAGGCCCCGGACGTCATCATCCGCAACGAGAAGCGCATGCTGCAGGAGGCGGTCGACGCGCTGTTCGACAACGGCCGCCGCGGCCGCGTGCTGCGCGGCGCGAACAACCGCCCGCTGAAGTCGCTGTCCGACACGCTGAAGGGCAAGCAGGGGCGCTTCCGCCAGAACCTGCTCGGCAAGCGCGTCGACTACTCCGGTCGTTCGGTCATCGTCGTCGGCCCCGAGCTGAAGCTGCACCAGTGCGGCCTGCCGAAGAAGATGGCGCTGGAGCTCTTCAAGCCGTTCATCTACAACAAGCTCGAGGAGCGCGGCCTCGTCGCCACCATCAAGCAGGCGAAGGAGATGGTGGAGCTGCAGCGTCCCGAGGTGTGGGACGTGCTCGAAGAGGTCATCCGCGAGCACCCGGTCCTGCTGAACCGCGCGCCGACGCTCCATCGCCTGGGCATCCAGGCGTTCGAGCCGGTGCTCGTGGAAGGCAAGGCCATCCGCATCCACCCGCTCGTCTGCACGGCGTTCAACGCGGACTTCGACGGCGACCAGATGGCCGTCCACATCCCGCTGTCGCCCGAGGCGCAGATCGAGGCGTCGGTGCTGATGCTCTCGAGCAACAACATCCTGTCGCCGGCGCACGGTGCGCCGATCGCCATCCCGTCGCAGGACATCGTCCTCGGCTGCTACTACCTGACGAAGGCAAAGAGCGGCGCGAAGGGCGAGGGTCGTGCGTTCGGCAACGCGGACGACGTGATGCTGGCGCTGGAGGCGGGGGAGCTCGAGACCCTCTCGCCCATCCGGCTCCGCTTCACGGGCGACCTGCAGGACCTGACCGCCGCGCGCGACGACCAGGACGTGATCAGGACCGAGATCATCCCGGTCCAGAACAAGATCATCAACACCACGGTCGGGCGCGTCATCCTGAACCAGCAGCTCCCCTCGGGCATGCCGTTCGTCAACGGCCTGCTGAAGAAGAAGGGCCTGCAGCAGCTCGTCCAGAGCTGCTACCTGAAGTTCGGCCTCGAGAAGACCGTCGAGATGCTCGACGCGCTGAAGCACCTGGGCTTCACCTACGCCACCCGGTCCGGTCTGTCGATCGGCATCGACGACCTGGTCATCCCGGAGAAGAAGGTGGGCCTGGTCTCGGCGGCGCGCGACGAGGTCATCAAGGTCGAGTCGCAGTACCTCGAAGGTGCCATCACCAACGGCGAGCGCTACAACAAGGTCATCGCCATCTGGTCGGAAGCCACCGAAGAGATCGCCAACGCCATGTTCAGCCAGATGGAGGCGCTGGACCGCGAGGGCCGCACCTTCAACCCGGTCTACATCATGGCCGACTCGGGCGCCCGCGGCTCGAAGCAGCAGATCCGCCAGCTGGCGGGCATGCGCGGCCTCATGGCGAAGCCGTCGGGCGAGATCATCGAGACGCCGATCACGGCCAACTTCCGTGAGGGCCTCGAGGTGCAGCACTACTTCATCTCGACCCACGGCGCCCGCAAGGGCCTCGCCGACACCGCGCTGAAGACGGCCGACTCGGGCTACCTCACGCGGCGCCTGGTCGACGTGGCGCAGGACGTGATCATCCACGAGATCGACTGCGGCACGGTCGACGGCATCGAGGCGCGCGCCATCGTCGAGGCGGGCGAGATCATCGAGCCGCTCCGCGAGCGCATCATCGGCCGCGTCACGCTCGAGCGCATCACCGACCCGTTCAGCGGCGAGGTGATCATCGACGTGAACGACGAGATCGACGAGGACAAGGCGGCGGCCATCCAGGACGCCGGCATCGAGAAGGTGAAGATCCGCTCGGTGCTCACGTGCGCCTCACGCCGCGGCGTCTGCGCCAAGTGCTACGGGCGCGACCTCGCCACCGGCCGCATGGTCGAACTCGGCCAGGCGGTGGGGGTCATCGCGGCGCAGTCGATCGGCGAACCCGGCACGCAGCTCACCATGCGCACGTTCCACATCGGCGGCACGGCGTCGCGCGTCAGCGAGCAGAGCACGCTCGAGGCCCGCAACGCCGGCTCGGTGCGGTTCGAGGGCATGCAGGTGGTCACCGCCAAGGACGGCAACCTGGTGGTGATGAACCGCAACGGTTCGATCATCGTGCAGGACAGCAAGGGCCGCGACCGCGAGCGCTACCAGGTGGTCTACGGCGCACGCCTCAAGGTGAAGGAAGGACAGGCCGTCGAGCAGGGCCAGACCCTGGTCGAGTGGGACCCGTACACCTTCTCGATCCTCACGGAGGAACCGGGCCAGATCAAGTTCAAGGACATCCTCGAGGGGATCACGGTCCACGAGGAAGTGGACGAGGTCACCGGCCTCTCGCGCTACATCATCGTCGACTCGCCGGACGAGAAGAAGCAGCCGGCCATCGAGATCAAGACCGCGAGCGGGAAGTCGTCGCGCCGCTACCACATGCCGGTCCACGCGCACCTCATGGTGCAGGACGGCGAGACCGTGTCGGCCGGCGACATCCTGGCGAAGATCCCGCGCGAAACGCAGAAGACGAAGGACATCACGGGCGGCCTGCCGCGCGTGGTCGAACTCTTCGAGGCACGCAAGCCGCGTGAAACCGCCGTCATCTCCGAGATCGACGGCGTGGTCAAGCACGGCGGCATCGTCAAGGGCCAGCGCAAGATCATCATCGTGCCCGACGAGCCGGGTGCGGAGCCGCGTGAGTACGCGCTGCCCCGCGGCGTGCACGTCAACGTGCAGGAGGGCGAACGCGTCCGGGCGGGTGAACCGCTCATGGACGGCCCGTCCAACCCGCACGACATCCTGAACGTCCTCGGCGAGAAGGCGCTGCAGGCCTACCTGGTGAACGAAATCCAGGAGGTCTACCGGCTGCAGGGCGTGAACATCAACGACAAGCACATCGAGACGATCGCCCGCCAGATGATGCGGTGGGTCAAGATCGAGGATGTCGGCGATACCGAGTTCCTGATCGACGAGCAGACCGACAAGTTCCGGTTCCTCGAAGAGAACGAACGGGTCATCCAGGCGGGTGGCCGCCCGGCGCAGGGCCGTCCGCTCCTGCTCGGGATCACCAAGGCGTCGCTCTCGACCGACTCGTTCATCTCGGCGGCGTCGTTCCAGGAAACCACGCGCGTCCTCACCGAGGCGTCCATCTCCGGCAAGATCGACCACCTGCGCGGTCTGAAGGAGAACGTCACGATGGGCCGCCTCATCCCGGCAGGCACCGGCTTCGAGTACTACCGCCACGTGTCCATCCCGGCGGACGAGCCGCCGCCGCCGCCAGCCCCGCCGCAGCCGAGCGACGATGAGCTCGAGCTGGAGCGGGACATGGAGTACTTCGTCGAACCCGAGGAAGCCCTTGGGCCGCGGACGGGGGACCTCGGAGAGTAGTGGGGAAGTTCGAAACCAGAAGTTAGAAGGCAGGAATCGGGGGCGGCGAATGGAGACATTCGCCGCCCCTTTTCTGTTGACCGCAAGGCGTGCTGGCGGCCGGACCCGCCGTCCGGCGGTCAGGGCGCCGCGGGAGGAACAGGGTCGGGCACGTGGTTGTTGATCGCCGGAATGGTTCCCAGGTACGCCCAGATAGCCTTCAGGTCCTCGTCGCCCAGCTGACCGATCATCTGCCACGGCATCGGCGGCAGGATGTCCCGCGCGGTGCCCATGTGCTTGCCGGACCGCATCGCCTGGATGAACAGGTCCTCGGTCCAGACGCCGCTCCGCAGCCCGGTGTTGGTATCCGGCGTCAGGTTCGCAGGGTATGACAGGCCCCAGGGACCGCTCCACTGCGTGAGATCGCCCGTCGTCGCCACAATCCAGGGGCTCCCATCGGCCGGCTTGTATGCCGGGGCGGCCCCATCCGCCTCGGGATGACCCATCAGCATGCGGCTCATGTCCGGCTCAGGGCCCATGGGCCCCATCTTCTTCGGCGTGTGGCAATCGTGGCAGCCACCAACCGTGACCAGCGTCTTCCCGCGCGCCACCCGCGCCTCGGCCGATGCGTCGCCCGCTGCCGGTGCCGCGCCCGCATCGGATGCGGTGGAACATCCACTCGACGTCAACATCACCGCACACATTGCCACGGCCGCCAGCATCGGCCTGTGTTCAGTACCAACCATCTGTCCATCCCTCCTGAAGCAGACGGCGGAGGATACCCCAGAGCGACGACAGGCTGGCTCACAAATCCGGCCTGGTGACGGCTCGGGTCGAGGCACGCAGGCTGCGCGCGAGCAGGGCTTCGCCGTGTGCCGGTCGCCAGAGTGCGCTACTGTGACACCATGTCCATCTCCGTCCGCCACGAACGTGGCAACCAGTACGCCGTGTCGGTCCAGGATCCACGCGGGGAGACCGCCCATGTGGTGACCGTCTGGCCATCCGACGTCGAGCGGTATGCGCCCGGCGCCGAACCCGAGGAACTGCTCGAGGCCGCCTTCGAGTTCCTGCTCGAGCGTGAACCGCCGCACGCCATCCTGTCGCGTTTCGAACTGCCGGTGATCGAGCGCTACTTCCCGGAGTTTCCAGGCGCGATGGCGTCCCGCTTCGCCTGAACGGGTCGACCGGTGGGGGTGGCGCCTGCAGTTCCGTCCCGCTAGAGTGGGGAGCGGACACGAACGTGCGGTCATCGATCTCCATCCGGACGAGGTTCCAGCTCACGGTCGTCGCCCTCGCCCTCGCGGCCATCGGCCTGACAGGAGCCGTTGTGACAGTCGGGGCCGGCGACGCGCTTCGCCAGGCGACTTACGAGCGTCTCACCGCGATCCGGGAGACCCGCCGGCTCGCCATCGAGCGCTATTTCGAGGACCTTTCGAGGCATGTCGTTGCGCTCTCGACGAGCGAAGCCACGGCCACCGCACTCGAGGACCTGCGCGAGGCCTGGCCACGCATCGAGCCGGTGGCCCCCGATGACCCACCGGGCCAGCTCCTGCGGGCCTACTACGACGAGGTCCTGAAGCCGCGGCCAGGGGAGCCGGCTGGCCAGCGGGAACGCGTCACCGGTTGGTTTCCCACCGACCACCGCGTGGTCTCCGTGCAGTACGAGGCCATCGCCGCCAACCCGCACCCCCCGGGTGCGAAGGACCTGCTGCTCCAGGTCGCCGGTCGCGCCGAGTCATGGGGACGTGCGCACGCCCGCCATCACCCCACGTTCCACCGCTACCAGAGTGCCTTCGGGTTCTACGACATCTTCCTGATCTCGGCACCCGAAGGGCGCGTGCTCTACTCGGTGATGAAGGAAGTGGACCTTGGCGCCGACCTCGACGCCGAACCCTATCGCGCCACCGGATTGGGCCAGGTGTACGCAGCGGTCATGGCCGGGAATGCCCCGGCTGCCGAGCCGACCGTGGCACTGGCCGATTACGCGCCCTACGTCGCATCGGGGTTCGCACCGGCCGCCTTCATCGCGGCTCCCGTGAAGATCGCCGGCGAGACGGTGGGTGTCCTCGCGATGCAGATGTCGATCCTGGAGATCGACCGCGTGATGACCCAGGGGCGCAACTGGCGCGAGGTAGGGTTCGGCGAGACCGGGCATGCCTACCTCGTGGGCTCGGATCACACCCTCAGGAGCGACCTGCGCGCACTGACCGACGACCCCGATCGCTTCTATGACGACCTGTCACGTGCTGGAATCGGCGGGCCCGTCATCGACCGCATCCGCGCGGACCGGACGACGGTGCTGAACCTGCCGGTCGATCTGCAGGTCCGCGAGCGGCTCGCCAGGGCGCCAAGCGGCACCGAGGTGGGGGGCGACTTCCAGGGGCGCGAGGTGCTCCGCTCGCACGCCGCCCTGCAGATTCCCGGGCTGCAGTGGACGCTCGTCGCCGAGATCGCGAGAGACGAGGCGCTCGCCCCCGTCCGGACCCTGCAGGCGGGCGTGGTCACCGCCGGCATCGGCGTGGCCATCGTCTTCTTCCTGGTGGCCGGCTGGGTGGGGGCGTCGGTCACCCGACCGGTACTCGAACTCGCCCGTGCCGTCGCCGACCTCGGGAGCGGCGCACGCGGCGCCACCGTTCCGGTCCGCTCGAACGACGAGGTGGGCGGCCTCGCCCGCGCCTTCAACCAGATGAGCGAGGAACTGCAGCGGACGACAGTCTCGAAAGTGGAACTCGAGGCGCTGGCCCAGCGGCTCATCACCGCCCAGGAAGACGAACGACGCCGGGTGGGCCGCGAGCTGCACGACGACCTCGTCCAGCGCCTCGCCGCCACGGCGATCGAGGTGGGCAGGCTCGAACGACATCAGGCGCTCACGCCAGATCTTCGCCACGGCCTCACCGGCCTGAAGCAGACGCTGGCGGCCCTCTCGGAGGACGTCCACGGGCTCTCACGGCGCGTGCACCCGGCGCTCCTCGACGACCTCGGGCTCCCCGCCGCTATCGAGGCCGAGTGCCGCGCCTTCATGGAACGCGGCGGTCCGCCAGTCGCCCTGCACTTCGACCCCACGCTCGACGACATCGGCAAGGACGCCTCCCTCGCGGTCTACCGCATCGTCCAGGAGACATTGCGCAACATCTGGCAGCACGCGGCGGCCACCGAGGTGAGCCTCTCGCTCAGTCGATCGGGGACCGACGTCCACCTGGTGGTGGAGGATGATGGGGTGGGGTTTGCGCGGGCGCAGGGTGATCCGCGCCAGGGCCTCGGGCTGGCCAGCATGGAAGAACGTGCGCGCCTGCTCGGTGGGACCTTCACGGTACAGTCGACCTCGGGTCGCGGCACGCGGATCGACGTCGTCATCCCGGCCGCCACGTCACATGCCTAAGCCGCGCGTCCTCCTCGCCGACGACCACGCCATCGTCCTCGAAGGCCTGCAGCGCCTGCTCGAGCCCGACTGCGACGTGGTCGGCGTCGCCAGAAACGGCGTCGAGATGATCGAGACCTGCGCGGCACTGCGGCCGGACGTGCTCGTGGCCGACGTGTCGATGCCCCTGCTGAACGGCATCGATGCCCTGAGGAAGATGCGCCGCCAGGGCGACGCGACGCGCGTCGTCTTTCTCACCATGCACCCCGACGTGACGTCAGCGACGCGCGCACTCGAGGCGGGAGCGCTGGGCTACGTGCTCAAGCACGCTGCGTCGGACGAGCTGGTCACCGCCATCCGCGACGCGCTTGGCGGGCGAACCTTCGTGTCGCCCTCCCTGCGGAGCCCCGCCGTGGAGCAGCAGCTCGTCAGGGGCAAGCCGAGCGGCATCGAGCTGACGCCCAGGCAGCACGAGGTGCTGCAGCTGCTGGCGGAAGGCCGGTCGGCCAAGGAGATCGGCGCCATCCTCGGCATCTCGCCCCGGACGGCCGAGACGCACAAGTACAAGCTGATGGACGACCTCGGCCTGGCAACGACCGCCGAGCTGCTGCACTATGCCGTCCGCCACGGTCTCGTGTCGATCGAGAAGGCACCCGAGGACCAGTAATTTTACGGATATCGCCGACCCTGCCCGACGCGGTCCAATGTCATCACGGAGGAACTGGAGATGACATTCAGGAACGCACGCACGTCGCTCTTCGCCGCCGCCCTGCTGGTCAGCACGGCTGGTGCCGCCCAGGTGCAGGCTCAGTCCCAGGACGCGTCGACCCAGCTTGCCGCGCTCGCCCGTGATGCCCGCACCGAGGGGCAGCACGCCGATGTCGCCCGGCGCTACCGCCAGCAGGCTGAGGCGCTCGATGCCCGGGCTGTCGAGCAGGAGAAGCTCGCGGCCCACCAGGCGCGCAACGCCCCGGCCATCGTCCACAAGTGGCCGTCAATGGCGCCGAAGGCCCTGACCGACGCGAAGCAGAAGGCCATCGAGTACCGGCGCGCCGCGCTCGAGAGCCGCGAGATCGCCGATCGACACTACCGCCTCGCGGTGGAAGCCCGCGCCAACTAGCCCGGGCCCGCGTTCACACGGGCGGGGCGGCCGGATGCGGCCGTCCCGCGTATGCTGGTGAGCGCGCATGTACCTGCCTCGCCATTTCGAAGAATTGCGCCCGGACCGGCTGCACGCGTTCATCGCGGATCATCCACTCGGGGCGCTCGTCGTCAACGGCCCTCACGGACTCGATGCGAACCACCTTCCGTTCCTGATCGACGTCGGGAGCGACGGGAAGGTGCGGCTGCTCGCCCACGTGGCGAGGGCCAACCCGGTGTGGCACGAGGTCGAGGACGGCTCGAACGTCCTGGTCATCTTCAGGGCAGACGGGGCCTACATCTCCCCGAACTGGTACCCGACCAAGGCCGAGACGCACCGCGCTGTCCCCACCTGGAACTACCAGGTGGGTCACGCCCACGGCACCTTCCACGTGCACGACGATGAGAAGTTCCTGCGGGGAGTGGTCGGCCGCCTGACGCGCCATCACGAGGGGCGAGCGGACGCACAGCACCCCTGGAAGATGGGCGACAGCCCCAGGGACTACATCGAGCAGATGATCGCGTCCGTGGTCGGGATCTCGGTGCTCGTCACGTCGATGACCGGCAAGTGGAAGCTTGGGCAGAACCGCGCCGAGGTCGATCGGATCGGCGCCGCGGACGCACTCGAGCGGCAGGGTGACGGGGCCACTGCCTGCGCGATGCGGACGGCCCTTGATGGCGTATCCTGAAGCTCAGCCATGAGCAAGCCTCCCGTCATCATCGGCGTCGCCGGCGGATCCGGTTCCGGCAAGACCACGGTCGTCCGCCGGATTGCGCAGACCCTGGGGCCCGAGCGGGTCACCGTCCTCGAGCACGATCGGTACTACAACGACCGGCGCGACCTGCGGCTCGAAGAGCGCGCGCAGTTGAACTACGACCATCCGGACTCGCTCGAGACCGACCTGCTCGTGGAGCACGTACGGGCGCTCAGCCAGGGCCAGGTGGTGGAGCTGCCCACCTACGACTTCACGATGCACGCACGCCGGCCTGCGACGGAACGGGCCGAGCCACGCCAGGCCATCATCGTGGAAGGCATCCTGATTTACACGCACGCGGCGCTGCGCGCGCTGATGTCGGTGAAGGTGTTCGTCGACACCGACGCGGACACACGCTTCATCCGTCGCCTGACGCGCGACGTGGCCGAGCGCGGTCGCACGATGGACTCGGTCATCGAGCAGTACCTGACCACCGTGAAGCCGATGCACTTCGACTTCGTCGAGCCGTCGAAGCGCTATGCCGATCTCATCGTGCCCCAGGGCGGACACAACGACATCGCCATCGATCTGCTCCTGAACCTGATCCGGGGCCTGACGACGGCCTAGTCAGCCGCTCAGGTCCTGCGTCCGGCGCTTCTTGGCGGCGTACAACGCGGCGTCGGCCCACGATGACCTCAGCGCGTGCGAAACGCGCGGCTCGGGTCAGCGACGGGCGGCGCCGAATACGTCTTCGAGCGCGTAGGGAGGCGTCACATCCAGCTGGGCGTAGCCGCAGTCCCTCGGCAACCGGTCCTGGCGCCATCGCAGGAACACCGCCGCGTGCCGGAACCGGTCGCCCTGCATGTGGTCGTACTTCACCTCGCACACGCGCTCGATGCGGAGCGGCTCCCACGAGAGGTCCTTGCCGCCGCTCCACCGGCTCTGCCCGCCCGGCATCCGGGTCGTCGCACTCTCTCCGGCACCGGCCCGGTCGCGCCACGGATGCTCCTCCCGCCCGCCAGCCCGGAGCGGTTCCAGTTCTGTCGCCAGCGCACGCCGCATCGCCATCGTGAACGACGATGTGACCCCAACGTGGTGGAGCCGTCCGCTGCCATCGTAGAGACCGAGCAGCAGCGAGCCCACCAGCGTGCCAGGCCCGTCCTTGTGCCAGCGGAATCCGGCCACCACGCAGTCCGCGGTGCGGACGTGCTTCACCTTGATCATGGCGCGCGTGCCCGGCTGGTAGGGTGCCCCAGACGGTTTTGCGATCACGCCGTCGAGACCCGCTCCCTCGAATTCACGCAGCCAGTTCGCGGCAACGTCGATGTCGCGGGTCATCGGCGTGAGGTGCACTGGCGCGCGAACACCCCGCAGCAGCCCCTCGAGCCGATCGCGCCGCTGCGCCTGCGGGCTGTCGCGCAGGTCCTCGGGGCCGATGGCCAGGACGTCGAACGCGACAAACGACGAGGGGGTTGCTGCCGCAAGTCTCGCCACGCGCGACGCCGCGGGGTGCAGCCGCATCTGCAGCGCGTCGAAGTCCAGGCCACGACGCGTGGCGATGACGATCTCGCCGTCCAGGACGCATGGTGCCGTCAGGGCGGTCAGCAGCGCGGCGTGGAGTTCCGGGAAGTAGCGATCGAGCGGTCGCCGGTCGCGGCTCTGGATGAAGACGTCAGCCGTGCTGCGAAAGACGAGCGCCCGAAAGCCGTCCCACTTCGGCTCGTAGAGGAAGTCTCCAGCCGGCAGCTCGGTTGCCAGCTTCGCCAGCATCGGTTCGATCGGTGGCTCGACGGGGCTGTGCGTGACCATGCGCACAGCGTAGCGCGCGGGGGTGCCGCCGTCGATCCCAGGCGCGGCGGTCCTGGCCCGAGCGGCGGGATGTGTGCGGCCGAGGCACAGCCCGACGATCACGCGGTGACCGTCGGGCCGGATGACGTACGACCGGTGCTACTGGCGAGGCGCAGCGGCCGGCGGATTGCCGCGTGCGGGCGGCGGAGGCGCGTTGGGGTCGACCTGGCCGAGGCCGATCAACTCACCCGACGCCAGGACGTGGTCCTTCATCGCCGCCGCGAGCGCGTCGTACGTGGCGCCCGCCTCGGCCGGAAGCGTGGTGTCCAGTGCGAACACCTGCATGTGGTACCGGTGCTTCGGGCCGGCCGGCGTCCGCGGTCCCATGTACGGCTGGTTCGCGCCGCGGATGTTCGGGCCGTGGGTGGCGCCTGACGGTGCCGTCGTCATGCCGGCGTCGAGCTTCGTGCCGGTGATGTTGAACATGGTCCAGTGCAGGATGGGGCTGTTCCGGATGACGGCGTCCGTGTCCTGCATGATGACGACGTAGGATTTCGTGCCGCTCGGCCCGGCAGTCCACTCCAGTCCGGGGAACTTGTTGCCCTGGTACTGGGTGTTCTCGAACGGGATGTCGGCCATGTGCGTGAACGCGGGCGAGGTCACGGTCAGCTTCGCGCCACCCTTGGCCGGGATGTTCGTCAGCGCGAGCTGCTGGATGCCAACCTCGTTGGCCGGCGGGGGAGCCTGCGCCAGGGCAGGGGTCGAGCTCAGGAGTGTGGCCGCCCACACTGCGAGAAGGGTCTGTCGTGTCATGAGTATCCGCTCCATGGAAAGCTGCTTCGTCCAGCATCCAAGAATATGCCAGATCGGCCCTGGCCCAGGGGCGACGACGCGGACGCCAGCTCATCGCATCCCGGCCGTATACTGAGGGCCGGCCCCGCCCACCCAGAGGACCCTGGCGATGGACTTTCCATTCAAGACGCGACCGGGCCAGGTCACGGCCTACCTTGCCGGACTGTCGTTCGCCGCACTGGCGGTGACCGCTGGCGCACCCCGCAACTGGGCGGTGTCGCTACCCGACGTCGTGCACACCTATGGCATCCGCTTCCGGAGCGGTGCGGATCTCTTCTTCAGGCCGCCTGTGGGCTGGTACATCGAGCACGGACACTGGGTGTGCCTTGGCGCCGTGGGACTGTCGCTCATCGTCGAGGTGGCGACGCGACGGCTGCATCGGCCCGACGTGGCACCCGACGGAGACTGAACGTGGCGTCCCGCCCGCCGAACTTCGGCCCGTGGCCGTACGGACACGCGCCAGCCGACGTCTTCCTCGATCCGGATCAGGGCACGATCAACTACGGCTACTTCCGCGAGTACTTCGACGCAGTCGGGCTGCCGCTCGAGGTTGCGCGTGCATGTATTGGCGAACGCTACTGGTCACTGCGTCCGTCTCCGCCCGTCGGCAGCGTCCGGTTCATTGCCCTGTCGGCGCTCCGGCGCTTCGTGAAGCTCCCTCCGTACCACGAGGTGAAGCACCTGCTGGTGGAGCACACCGACATCCCGGGCTTCACCCTGTCCGGCCCGCTCTCCATGTGGCGCGGCAGGAACCTCTTCGCCACTTCGCCCTGTGTGTTCCTCTCGCACCGGTGGCGTTCCACCGAGGAACCCGATCCCGACGGCGAGAGGCTGGCCGCGCTGCTCGACCGGCTCGCACCACGGGCGGCTCAGCCCACGGCGGCAAACCAGGGCGAGATCTACCTCTGGATTGACTACGCCTGCCTGCCGCAGCGGACTGGCCGTGCCCCGCTCACGGCCGAAGATGCGGCCAGCCTGCGGGCCGGCCTGGCGTCGCTGCCCGAGATCGTCAAGAGCTGCGACCTGCTGGTCCTGGACTCGCCCGACTACATGGAGCGCGTGTGGTGTTACACGGAGCTCTTCGTGTGGCTCACCAAGATCGCGGAGGTGAGCGACAACCTGACTGGCAGGCCGCTGTTCGACTCGGTGCTGACGAGGCTGTCGTCCTCCCCGGCTGCGCCGAGCCGCACGCAGGAACTGCTGTCCAGCACCCAGTTCGTGCACGAGAACGCCGCGTTCCGCGGGTTCCCCGGCACGGCCGACGACCTTGCCGCCGTCTACCAGCCCATCTCCACCTACTGTGCCGGCACCATCGAGTCCGCGGGCTACACGCTCGGCGCCGTGGACCACGAGTACGTGCCGCACCTCATCCGCTTCATGTGCAACTCGTGGTACCTGCTCCAGCAGAAGCACTGCACGGTGGCCGACGACCGGGAGCTCTGCCTGCAGGTGATTACCCGTGCGCTGACGTTCGTGAACGACACACTGCGCAGGTAGAATCGCCGCCATGCCGACCAGACGCCAGTTCCTGCACGCTGCCACGTCAGCCGCCGCGGTGTCGCTGCTCGGCACCACCGTGGCCGCCCAGCGTCCGCGCACGCGACTGGTGCTGCTCGGCACCGGAGGTGGTCCCACGCCGAAGAAGGCCGCCGCCGCCACCTCGCATGCCCTCGTCGTGGACGATGTGCTGTATGTGGTCGACTGCGGCAACGGGGTGGGTCGTCAGCTCGCGCTGGCGAACATCCCCATCCTCAGCCTGCGTCACATCTTCCTCACGCATCACCACTCCGACCACAACGCCGACTACGGCACGCTGCTCCTGCTCGCGTGGGCCACCGACCTGCGGGAAACCGTGGACACGTGGGGACCACCCCCGCTCGCGCGCATGACCGACCTGTTCCTGCAGATGAGCGCTGCCGACATCGACGTGCGCATCAGGGACGAGGGCCGGCCTGCGCCGGGGCCCCACGTGCGCCCGCACGAGATCAGCCAGGGCGGCCTGGTGATGCAGGACTCGCGCGTGAAGGTGACCGCCGCGCTCGTCGAGCATCCACTCGTGTCGCCCGCGTTCGCCTACCGCTTCGACGGACCCGATCGGTCGATCGTGTTCTCCGGCGACACCACGAGGTCCGACAGGCTCATCGAACTCGCGAGGGGCGCCGATGTGCTGGTGCACGAGGCCATGTGGCTACCCGGCATCGACCGCATCGTCGCCAGGGAACCGAATGCCACGTCGCTCCGCACGCACCTGCTCGAGAGCCACACGACGGCCGAAGACTGCGGACGCGTGGCCGAGGCTGCAGGCGTGAAGACGCTGGTCCTCTCGCACTTCGTGCCGGGCGACGGCAGCGTCAGCGACGATCAGTGGCGCGACGCCGCCCGCGCGCACTTCCGCGGGCAGGTGATCGTCGGCAGGGACCTGATGGAGATCTGACGCCGTCATCCAAGGCAGGACCACCGTGGTGAAACGCCCTGTGTGTGGCATCGCAAGCCTGGCTGCCGTCCTGGTGCTCGCCCAGGGCTGCGCGGAGCGGACCGCCCGCGTCGGCTTCCGGTTCGATGAACAGGCGTGTGTCCTTCGCCCAGGAGCCATGGAGCGCTTCGGCGAACTGCTCACCGACGAGGAACGGCGGACGATCAGGGCGGTGGCGCGCGCGGAGGTGATAGCAGCCTTCGCGGCGGTGCGCCTGGATGTCACGGACGATGCGTCGGCGTTCTGGCGCATCGCCGTGGTGCGATCGCTGCCCACCCGCACCACACGCGCGGTGCCGAGGGCCGGCGAATCGGTGGCGCTGGGCATCCTGGGCGGTGGCGGCGTGGTCGCCTGTGACGTCGTGGCGCGCAAGGCCATTGCCTTCGCACCTGCCGGCACCACGCGGAGTGAGGTGGTGGAGGCGATCGGCCGTGGCGTCGGCCGGACGGCCGTGCACGAGATCGTGCACCAGGTGCTGGGTGCCGACAGTGGCCACAACGACGCGGACCCGGCGGCCTACGAGCATGGCAGCTCCGACCGCGCTGCGCAGTACTACGGCACGCTGCGCTGGACGACGTCGCTCCCCGCCCTCCAGCGCAAGCTCGGGGCTCGCGTCCCGTCCTGACGTCACTCCACCTGTGCTGGGCCCAGCGATGCCGCTCGTCGTCCGACCCATGACACCCGGCGATGCCGACATCGTCGCGAGGCTGCACGCGCGCAGCTGGCAGTCGGCGTACCGGGGCATCTTCGACGACCGCTTCCTCGACGGGCCTGTGGTGTCGGAGCGCCTGGCGGCGTGGCGGGGACGTATGTCGCAGGCGCCCGACGCGGAGTTCGGCTTCCTGGCACTGGCGGACGGTGAGCCGGCCGGATTCATCCGCCTCCAGGTGGCGGCCGATCCTGCGTGGGGCACCTTGCTGGACAACCTGCACGTGCTCCCTGCCCACCGGAGCGCCGGGGTCGGCAGGCAGCTGATTGCGGCAGGCATGCGGGAGTGCGTGGCGAGGCAGCGGCAGGGGGACGGCGTCTGGCTGTGGGTGTATGACGCCAATATGGGCGCCAGGCAGGTCTACGCGCACCTCGGTGGCCGTGAAGTGGAGCAGCGCGAGGAGGTGGCGGCCGATGGCCGGCGGCTGGCCAAGTGGCGCGTGGCCTGGGCGAGCGCGAACGCGCTGCTCGCACGCGTGAGCGAGCCCGCGCGTGGACGGTTGGGCCTGGCAGATCCGGTGTGACATGCTTGACGGGCATGACCGTTGCCGCGCTGATTCTCGACATGGACGGGCTCATGGTCGACACCGAGCCCCTGTACAAGACCGCCTGGCAGTCCGCCTCCGCCTTCCTCGGGTACGACCTGGATGACGCGCGCTACGCGAAGATCGTCGGTCGGCCGCTGCCGGACTGCGAACGGGTCCTGATGGAGGAGTTCGGCCCGGCGTTTCCGATCGATCGGCTGCGTGCGCGGTGGCCTGGCCTCTGGCGGCAGGAGGTCGAGCGGGTGGGCATCCAGGTGAAATCAGGACTGCCCGAACTGCTGGCCTTTGCCGGCTCGCGGGCGCTGCCGGTGGCGGTTGCCACGTCGACGAACGCCGACTGGGCGTCGTTCACGCTCGGCAAGGTCGGCCTGGCGTCCACCTTCGAGGTGCTGGTCACCGGCGATCAGGTCGCGCGGGGCAAGCCGGCACCCGACATCTACCTCGAGGCGGCGCGCCGGCTTGGCGTGGAACCGGCGCGGTGTGTAGCCATCGAGGACTCGGAGGCGGGCATCTGCTCGATTGCGGCCGCCGGCATGGTCGGCATCCTGGTGCCCCACTGGCAGCCATCGGCGCTGTCCTCCGCGTCAGCCTTCAGCGTGGTGCCCTCACTGCACGAAGCGCGCGATGTGATCGTGGGGCTGCTCGCGCGACCTTAGTGTCCGGCGCCGGTCGTGCCGGTCCGCCTGGAGGCTGACACTGCGCATCGGGCCCGCGGGCATTCGGCAGTTGCGGCTCCACGCCCCGACGGGCTACCGTTCCGCACCATGTTCGAACAGACGATGCTCGCCACCTGGGGCGACATGGACTTCAACGGTCACATGCGGAACACCGCGTTCCTCGACAAGTCTGCCGACATGCGCCTGGCCTTCTTCAGTGCGCATGGCCTCCCCATGGACGAGTTCCTGCGGCTGGGCATCGGGCCGGTCGTGCGCAAGGATGAAGTGGAGTACTTCCGCGAGATCCGGCTGTTCGAGACGATCCGCGTGACGATCGCGGCGGCCGGGCTGTCCGAGGATGGGGCGCGGTTCGTGATCCGGAACGAGTTCTTCCAGAACGATGGCACGATGGCCGCGCGGGTGATCAGCTCAGGCGGCTGGCTCGACCTGTCGGCCCGGAGGCTCGTCGTCCCTCCAGCGGGCCTGCAGGAGGCCCTGCGCACGATGCCGAGAACGGAGCACTTCGCTATGCTGCCGCCGCTGAAGGCGGCGCGGCCATGACCGTGCGGGCCGGGCGCCTCGAGAGCGTTCGCCGATGACGAACGCACTGTGCCGCCCCGCCTTGGCCTTCGCTGTGGCTCTCTCTTGGGTCGGTACCCCGTTGCACGCGCAGCCTGCCGCCGTACCCCAGGCACTGCTCGCGCGGGCCGGCATCACGGCGACGCCGCTGGCGTCCTGCGGTGGCGAGTTCCGCCCGGGTCAGGCCGGCGATTTCGCGGTGGCTGTGCCAGGTCGCTACGTGGTCGTGCAGGCCGATGGCCGCACGGAGCCGCTGGCCGACTACTCGGGTACGCCAGACCTGCAGTGCCACACGCCGCGGGAGGCCGACCGCCTGAACGACACCATCGCGAAGTCGGACACGATGAACGGACGGATCACCGCCGAGTGGGACGGTCACGTGATCTGCGGATTCATCGAGCCGACCATTGCGGTCTGCTGGCAGTACGCGCCCGAGCAGCGGCGTTTCGTGCGCGTCGGCGGCTGGACCACCTGATCGCTGCACTGGACTGCCGCCCGTGCCCTCCATCGAAACTCGCGACCTATCGTCCCGATCGTGCCGGAGCGTTCGCCGCGTGAAAGGCGAGTGGATCGAGCGGCTGGGGTTCACACACACGGCGCACCCGGCTGCGTCGGCCTACGAGCGGTCCGACGTCTACATGGCGCTCCCTTTCAGGTAAGGCTTGCCGTCGGGCTCCCGGTGCGGCAGGATACGCCGTGCCCGGGCCGTGCGCGGCCAGGCCAGACCCGACCGATCAGCGCCGTTCACGGCGCCGGAGGATGTTCCCGTGCACCTGCTGCTTGCGCTCGTCCTGCTGCTCCTCCAGACCCGTTCCGCCCCCGGCGTGCTCGACAAGCCCGACCCAAAGCAGATGGAAGAGGCGCCGCCACTCGGTCACCGTCCGATCGAGACCGGGCTGTCGCTGCCCGAGGGGGTCACGCTCGGCAACGCCTCGAGCGTGTCGTTCGACGCGCAGGGGCACATGTGGCTGCTGAACCGCGGCCCCCACCCCATCATCGAGTTCGACGCGCAGGGGCGGTTCATCCGCTCCATGGGCGCCGGCATGTTCAACCGCGCGCACGGCATGCGCGTGGCCCCCGACGGCAGCGTGTGGACCACCGACGTGCAGGGTCACACGGTGATGAAGTGGAACACGAAAGGTGAGCTCGCGCTCACCCTCGGCACCCGCGGGCAGCCCGGCGCCTGGGACGAAGCCGCCGGGACGCGGCTGCTGTACGAGCCGGCCGACGTCAACTTCGCCCCGAACGGCGACGTCTTCATCGTCCAGGGCCACGGCCGCGGCGAGGGCCGCGTGCTGCGGTTCGACAGCACCGGGCGCTTCATCCGGAGCTGGGGCGGCAAGGGCAGCGGCCCCGGCCAGTTCGACCAGCCGCACTCCATCCTCGTGACACCCGACAACCAGGTCTACGTCGCGGACCGCGAGAACCGCCGTGTGCAGATCTTCGACATGGACGGGAAGTACATCAAGGAGTGGAAGTTCAAGGGGCTGCCCTGCGGCCTGCTGCTCGGTCCCGATCGGCAGCTCTATCTCGCGACCGGGTTCTCGGGCCAGATCCTGCGCCTGGACGCGCAGGGACGGGCCGTGGCGATGATGGGGCAGCCCGGCCCCGGGCCGGCCCTCGGTGAGTTCGGCGAGGCCCACTACATGGCGATCGCGCCGGACACGGACATCTACGTGGCCGACACGATCAACGCGAAGCTGCACCGATTCAGCAGGCGATAGACGGTCGCGCGCAGATCGCCTGGCGCTGCCGGGCCGCGCATATACTGGGTCGCATCATGACCTCCCGCCGCCGCTCCCTCCGGAGGGTCCTCGTGGGCCCTGCGGGCCTGCTCTTCGTGTGGCTGTGCCTCACCGCGGTGGATGCCCGCGCACACATGGCGCAGGTACCGGGTGTGCCGGCCGCCGAGACATCGCCGCTCACCCAGCAGGACAACCCGGCGGCATCGCCATCCCCAATGAAGGAGGTGCGGGACGCGATTGTCCGTCTCCCGCTCGCCGCCGTGCTCGGGACGGTGCTCGCGCTCCGTCCGCGGAAGCGTGGTCAGGGGCGCCGGTCCGTGCTCGTCGTGCAGACCCAGATCATGCTCGCCGTGGTCGGCGCGGTCATCATGCTCGTCGTCGGCAACAGCCTCTCGCGTGCCTTCGGCATCGTCGGGGCTGCCGGACTGGTCCGCTACCGGTCGACGATCGACGATCCCAAGGAAGCGGTCGTGATGCTCTGTGCGCTGGGCGCCGGGCTGGCCTCCGGCGTCGGCCTCTACATCCTGGCGCCGTTCGCCACCTTCTTCATGGCGACCGTGCTGTGGGCCGTGGAGTACTTCGAGCCGCCCGCGCGCAAGTACTTCGAGCTGGCGGTCACCATGAGCGGCGCACCCCACTTCCGCCCCAAAGTGGAAGGCGTGCTCCATGGCCTCGGCCTGGAGTACGAGTTGCTCACCGAATCGGACGAGACCATCAGCTACAGCGTGAATGCCCCCCTCGACGTGCGGACCCGTGACGTCTCGGACACGATGCGCCTGCTGGCGGGCGACGGCGACATGGCGATCGAGTGGTCCGAGAAGAAAGCCAGGAAGTAGCCCGCACGCACCTGCCTGCGATCGTGGTAGGAAGATGGCCGACGGCGGTCGCCCCGCGGGAGAGTAGGATGGGGCTGGACGCGGTTCACGCCTGGAGGCGCGGCTATGAAGGTCTCGACGGAGCGGCGGG
>JBFWPN010000006.1:0-323711 GCA_050249955.1 Vicinamibacterales bacterium | reverse complement strand
GCTCCTGCCCGTTGACCGACAGCGAAATCAGGCGCTCCACACTCCCCGGCGCCGAGGCCGCCTGGCCCGACGCGTTGGTGCGAAACAGGTAACTCGCCGAAGACACCGCCGCGCCCGCAGCAATGACGCCCTTGATGAAGTTGCGTCGTGTGGGATTGGTTGGCGTTTCTTCCGTCATGTTGACTTCTTCCATTGCAGGATCACCTCTCAGGGCTGACTGAATCGATCAGGCTGACTGAGACTCGAAGTGAAGTGGCGCGAGCGAGGCGAAGCGAAAAGATAAACTGAAAAGCCTTCGCGTTCAACGCTCAGCAGACCCCGTCCTTGGTTGCCGTCTGTTGTCGAATTTCCGGCAGTAGAAAACCGCGAGCCGGAGTGCAAGGCGTAAAATATAGCACACGGGATACTTGTTCGACCGGCTGAGGCGCACCGCTATTGCGCAAGCCGCTGGACCGCGAACAAAAGTCTGCCTCCCGTCGGACACCGTGGCGCGCCGTGGTCTCACCGCTGCCGTATAGTGCTGTGAGCATGGCGTCGCTCACCTTCCTCGGGGCAGCCGGGACCGTTACCGGCTCCAAATACCTCCTCGACACCGGGTCGCACCGGATTCTCATCGACTGCGGGCTGTTCCAAGGCCTGAAGGAGCTGCGCCTTCGCAACTGGCAGCCGCTTCCGCTCGCGGCCTCATCCATCGACGCGGTCATCCTGACGCACGCCCACCTCGACCACTGTGGATACCTGCCGCGCCTGGTGGCTCAGGGCTTCAAGGGCCGGGTCTTCTGCACGCCGGGCACCAAGGACCTGTGCTCGCTGGTACTCCCCGACTCCGCCAAGATTCAGGAAGAAGACGCAAAGGACGCCAACAAGTACCAGTACTCGAAGCACCACCCGGCGCTCCCGCTCTACACCACCGAGGATGCCGGCCGGGCACTGCTGCTGCTGCAACCGGTGGGCTACGAGCGCCCGGTCCCGGTCGCCCCAGGCGTCGACGTCGAGTTCATCAATGCGGGCCACCTCCTTGGCTCGGCCTACGCCCGCGTACGCATCGGCGACCGGACGATCCTCTTCGGCGGCGATCTCGGCCGCTACGGACGGCCGGTGCTCCCCGATCCGGAACCGGTGCCCCCGGCCGACGTCCTGCTCGTCGAATCCACCTACGGCGATCGCCTGCACCCACCCGACGATGATGGGGCGCGCTTCGCCGAGATCATCACTGCCGTGGCCGACCGCGGCGGCAAGCTCATCATCCCGTCGTTCGCCATCGGGCGGGTCGAAGAGGTCATCTACTGGCTGAAGCGCCTGGAGGAAACCCGGCGCATCCCGGTGCTGCCCGTGTTCGTCGACAGCCCGATGGCCGCAAAAGCGCTGCAGTTCTACGCGCAGCGGGCCGACGAGCTCGACCCCGACATGCGGCCCGAGGCCCGGCGCGTCTGCACGTTCTGCACGCAGCGCATGACCACCGTGTCGTCGGCGCAGCAGTCGAAGGAACTCGTCGCCTCACGCCAGCCATCCATCGTGATCGCCTCGAGCGGCATGGCCACCGGCGGACGCGTGCTCTACCACCTGCAGGCCGCGCTGCCCAACCCGAAGCACACGGTGCTCTTCGTGGGGTTCCAGGCGGCCGGCACGCGCGGTCGCGCCCTGCTCGAGGGCGCAACCGCCGTCCGGATCAAGGGGCGCGACGTGGGTGTCGCTGCCCACATCGAGCACCTCAATTCGATGTCGGCTCATGCCGACGCCAGCGAGATCATGCGGTGGCTGTCCGGCTTCACGACGCCGCCCGGGATGACCTACCTGGTGCACGGAGAGCCAACCGCCCTCGCCGCCCTTCGACAGCGCATCGTGGCGGAAAAGGGCTGGAACGTGGCGATCGCCGAGCACGCGCAGCGGGTGGAGCTCTGACGGCGCCCCGTTCATTTATCCTGTATTCCCGATGAACGCCCGTGCCGTTGCCTGCTGCGCACTGCTTGCTGCGCTCCTGCCCCAGTTCGCGGCAGCGCAGGCCAGCGCCACCCGCCTGTCCATCCTGCAGGCGGAAGATCGGCGGGCGGCCGCGCCGCGCGACCTGGCGGTGCTCCGCGCCGGTGCGCGGAGCGGCGATGCCCAGTCGGCGAGGCTCGGCCTCCGTGCCCTGGGTCGCCTGGAGCGTCCGGCGCTCATCGTCGACATCCTGCCCGGGCTGCGCCATCGGCTGCCCGAGGTGCGCGCAGAGGCCGCCAACGCGGCCGCACAGGCCGCACAGGGCTGGCTCAACGGCGGCGCCCCCGGGCCCGGTCTTGCGTCTCTCCAGTCGGCCCTCATCACGCGGCTGGAGGTGGAGGCGGAACCCTCCGTGCGTGCCGCCCTCTGCGAGTCGATCGCACGCCTCCCCTACACCGTCGCCGTGGACGTCGGCAGGGCGGAGGCGGCTCTCCTCCAGTTCGTTCCGCGCGCCACGTCGAACACCGACCGGCTCGGCCTGGCCAAGGCGTTCGAGGCGCTGACACGCCTGCATCGCACGGTCAGGTCGCCCGGTCCCGAGACGATCGCGGAGCTCAGACAGCTGGCGCGGCGCACACCGGAAACCTCCCCACGCGATCTGCTGCGCGATGCGCGCGTCAGGCGCCTGGCCCTCGAGAGTCTCACCCTCGCGGCAGCGGCCGATGCCGACACGATCAACTTCGTGGCCGCCGACCCCGACCCGCAGGTCCGTCGGCTCGCCGTGCGCGCCGCGACCATCGATGGAACCGACGCGGTCATCGCCCGCGGCCTGAACGACCCGGCGATGATGGTGCGGACCGAGGCGCTGCGCACGCTGCGCCTTCGCGATGCACGGAGTGTGTGTGGCCCCGCGCTCACCAGCGCGTCGGACCCGGACACGTCGGTGGCGATGGTCGCCATCGACCAGCTTGCCGGCTGTGCCGGTACCGCGGGCGTGATCGAGTACCTGACGGCGTCGGTCGCCGACCTGGGCGATGCCGAGGTCCCGCGCAACTGGCACAGGGCGGCCCATGCCCTGGTGGCCATGGCCACCGCCGCCCCGGAGCAGGCCCGCACCGTGCTGCCGCGCTTCACGGGCGCGAAGGTCTGGCAGTTGCGCATGTACGCCGCGCGTGCAGCCGCTATCCTGCGCGAGCGCCAGGCCCTCGAAGGGCTCACGCGCGACAGCGACGACAACGTGGTCGAGGCTGCAATCGTGGGCCTGAGCGCCGTCGCCGGGCACGATGCCGACCGGAGCTACGTGGAGGCGCTCGGCCGCCAGGGCCACCAGGTGATCCGCGTCGCGGCGCTTGCGCTCGAACGCACGCCGACGCCCGATACCGCCACCCCAGCCCTGAAGGCGGCACTGGACCGGGCCGACGACGACGGGCGCCCCGGCGCGACCGATGCGAGGACCGCGCTCAGGGCCACACTCACCTCCATCGGTGTTGCGGTGCGGGCGCCAAAGCCCGGCAGCCTGCCCGCCGCCCCGCTCACGGCGAACGACCTCCGGCGGCTGGCCTCGCCACGGGCGCGGTTCACGATCAAGGACGTCGGCGTCTTCGACGTCGCACTGTTCACCCAGGAAGCGCCGGCCACCGTGCTCCACTTCGTCAGGCTCGCCTCGTCCGGCTACTACGACGGGCTGACCTTCCACCGCGTGGTCCCCAACGGCATCATCCAGGGTGGAAGCCCCGGCGCCAACGAGTACATCAGCGAGTCGCCCTACATGCGCGACGAGGTCGGCCTGTGGCCGCACGTACGCGGAGCGCTGGGTATCTCGACCCGCGGGCGCGACACCGGTGACGCCCAGATCTTCGTCGACCTGGTGGACAACCCGCGCTACGACCACACGTACACGGTGTTCGCGCAGGTGCTGAACGGCATGGAGATCGTCGATCGCATCCTCGAAGGGGATGTGATCGAGTCGGTCGAGATCCTGCCGTGAACTTCTCGCGGCGGATGCCTGCCAGCCTCGAGGCCAACGCCCTCGCGCAGGCGGTGGTGCGCCTGCGGCAGTCGGGCGCACCGCTCATCGATCTCACCGAGTCCAACCCGACCCGCGCCGGCTTCGAATACCCGGCGGACCTGCTCACGCCCCTGGGCGATGCGCGCGGCCTCGCCTATCGGCCCGATGCGCTGGGGCTGCCCCAGGCTCGTGAGGCGGTCGCGGCAGACTTCGCCCGACGTGGCATCGTCGTGCCGACGGAGCGCATCGCGCTGACGGCCAGCACGAGCGAAGCCTATTCGCTGATCTTCAAGCTGCTGTGCGACCCGGGCGACGCAGTGCTGGTTCCACAGCCAAGCTACCCGCTGTTCGAGCACCTCACGAGGCTCGACGCCGTCGAGGCGGTGCCGTACCGGCTCGAGTATCACGGCCGCTGGTCTGTGGATGTGTCGAGCGTCGAGCGGGCGCTCACGCCGCGGACGCGTGCACTCCTGATCGTGAGCCCGAACAACCCTACCGGCAACTTCGTCAGCGCGGCCGATCTCGATGCCCTCGTGTCGGTGTGCGCCCCACGCGGCATTGCCCTCATCTCCGATGAGGTGTTTGCGGACTACGTGCTGCAGGACGACACGCGCATGCCCCGCGGCTGCCTCGCCCGCCGGGAGGACGTGGCCGGCTTCACGCTTGGCGGGCTCTCGAAGTCTGTCGGGCTGCCGCAGGCCAAGCTGGGATGGATCGCGGTCAGCGGCGACGCCGGGTCAGTGCGGGACATCCTGCCGCGGCTGGAGCTCGCGTGCGACACGTACCTGTCGGTGTCCACACCGGTCCAGCTCGCCGCCGGTGAGCTGCTCCGGCGAGGCAGCACCGTGCGCGATCAGATCCTGCGTCGGGTGCGCGCGAACCTTGCACGGTGCACGTCGCTGGTGGCCGGGTGCCCTGCGGCGACGCTGCTCCACGCCGAGGGCGGCTGGTCGGCCGTGCTGCGGGTGCCGACCCTGATGCCCGAAGAGGAACTGATGCTCGGACTGCTGACGACGGACGCCGTGCTGGTGCACGCCGGCTACTTCTTCGACTTCCCCACGGAGTCCTTCCTCGTCGTCAGCCTGCTGCCGCCCGAGCCGGTGTTCACCGAGGGGCTCTCGCGCGTCCTGCGTCGCGTGGGAACGGACGGGCGGGCATGATGCCTGCGGCCCGCCGTTCGGGAATCCTGGTGCCGTTGTTCTCCGCGCCGTCCACCGGGAGCTGGGGCATTGGCGACATCGGCGACATCGGTCCGCTCACCGCCTGGCTCGGCGGCGCGGGCCAGCGCATCCTGCAGTTGCTGCCGCTGAACGAGATGGCACCCGGCACGCAGTCGCCCTACTCCGCCATGAGCGCCATGGCGATCGACCCGATTTACATCCGCATGCCGGCGGTGCCCGATTTCGCTGCCGTCGGAGGCGAGGCGGCGCTGGGTGTGGAGGCCTGCGCCGCGCTGGCCGACGTGCGACGGGCCGAACGGGTCGAGTACGCGCGCATCAGGCCGATCAAGGAGCAGGCCCTCCGGGCGGCGTTCGAGCATTTCCTCGTGCGCGAGTGGCAGCAGGGCTCTGCGCGCGCGCAGTCCTTTGCCGCCTTCGTGGCAGACCAGGCCTGGTGGCTGGATGACTACGCACTGTTCCGTGCGCTGCACGAACGGCACCTGGGAACGGCGTGGACCGGATGGCCTGAACCCCTGCGGGCACGGCATCCCGATGCCCTGGAGGCCGCACGTCAGGTGCTGCAGCCGTCGATCCGCTTCTTCCAGTACGCACAGTGGATTGGCGACGGGCAGTGGGCGGAGGCGCGAGCTGCGGCGCGAGCGAACGGCGTCCAGCTCTTCGGTGACCTGCCATTCCTGGTCGACACCCACAGTGCGGACGTCTGGCGGCACCAGGCGCGCTTCCGCCTGGACCGCTCGGTGGGCGTGCCGCCTGACGCGTTCAGCGCAACGGGGCAGGACTGGGGCATGCCGCCGTACGACTGGGATGCGCTGCGTGCAGCAGACTTCGACTGGCTGCGCGACCGCGCACGCCGCAGTGCCGACCTCTTCGACGGCTACAGGGTGGACCACCTGGTGGGTTTCTACCGGACCTACTCGCGCCCACGCGACGGCCAGGGCGAGCCCGAATTTTCGCCGGCGGACGAGGACGCGCAGCAGGCGCTCGGAGAGGCGGTACTCGGCATCTTCAGGGAACCGGGTACCGAGATCGTCGCCGAGGACCTGGGTGTCGTACCCGACTTCGTGCGCGCATCACTCGAGCGTCTGGCTGTGCCGGGCTTCCGCGTGTTCCGCTGGGAGCGGCTCTGGAATGAGCCGGGTCAGCCGTTTCGCGATCCCGCTGGCTACCCGCCGCGCTCGGTGGCGACGAGCGGCACGCACGACACGGAACCACTGCGAACCTGGTGGGACGCGGCAGACGCGGACGAGCGGACCGCGATGGCAGCCGTCCCTTCGGTCGTCGCCGCTGCCAGCGGCGACGACCTCCTTGCCGCGCCCTTCGTGCCGCACGTGCGCGACGCGCTGCTGCAGGCGCTCTTCGGTGCGGGATCGGACATCGTCCTCTGCCCGATCCAGGACATCTTCGGCTGGGACGATCGCATCAACGAGCCGGCCACCGTCAACGATCGAAACTGGTCGTACCGCCTGCCCTGGCCGATCGACGAACTTGGTGCGCAGCCCGAAGCAGCGGAACGCCAGGCGACGCTCCGCGAATGGGCGCGGCGTTACCGCAGGCTCTGAGCGCACGCGACGCGGCGCTCACCCAACGGATGAGTCGAACGCTCCTGCGGACACGCGGGTTGTCGGCGCCCGTGTCGACATTCCGATAGGCGCGGGCTGGGTCATCGGCAGGCCACATCGGTCGAGGCCCGTCCTGCTGCCGATCTCCGTGGCAGGGAAGTTGATCAGTCTTCCCACAGCGCTGCTGCATCGCTACATACCCTGATGCAGGCTCGCCGATTTCACGCCTACCTCGCACCGAGGGTGCTGCTCCAGAGGCACGACCCGCCCGAGAGGGTTCACTCCTGCTGCGGCACGTTCCCGAGCTGTCGCGAAATCGATCAAACCGGGTTGCCCCTCTGAAGGGACTCCCCAGCACGGGCGCGATCGATCTCGACGCGCTCCCGTGCTCCGCACGCGTCGGCCGACACTCAGGCCCTCACACTGTCTGTTCGACCGACATGGGAGGCTTTATGCGAATCTGGCGATGGCGCATTGCATTGCCGCTCCACGCCGTCCTTGCGGCGCTCCTGGCGGCCCCCATGCCGACGTCTGCGCAGGACACCGGCACTCATACCGGCGACGTCTTCGGCGATCTCGTCCACATCAAGCGCGACCCGGGAACCGGACAACCCATCCTGCAGAAGCGGTGGGTGGCACTGCCCGAGGATGAGTTCGGCTGGGCGTACTGCCCGATACCGGTCGACGCGACAGGCGCGGAGATTCCGTTCGCAGCAGACAGCTGCGACCCCGATCCGGCGTACGTGGACGCGGTCGTGGAGGTCGACTACTTCGGTCGGCTGAGCGGCGGCCGGACGAAGGAACGGAACCAGCGGATGCACTTCGACGAGATCATCGACAACATCAAGGCAGCCGAGCTGCTGGACCTCGACGACGCAGGCCGACTGAGGCTCGGCACCTCATGCGATCCGGGTGGCACCTGCGCCACCTGGAAGACCGTGGACTCGCCGATGGAGAACCTCGCGCTCTACCGGCGGATCCTCAAGTACGGCCACATGCAGACCGATCCGCTCGAGGAGGACACATCTGCGTCCGGCGACCCCGCACTGGGCACGGTCTATCACCCTGCTCTGGCGGCGGAGGATTGGCCGAAGTTCCGCGGACGCACCACGACGCTGCTGCCCAGGGCCGATGCATCACAGTGTTTCTCGGGGGCAGTGTTCCAGGCGGCCTGCGCTGAAGCCCAGTCGCTCGGCGTCGACGACTTCCTGATGGCCGACTCGGTGCTTGCCGGTGCAGCGGACAAGACCGGAACGATCACCGTCGACCTCGTGCAGTACCTCAACCGCATTCTCCAGATCCCGATCGCCACACCGGAGTCGGCGGCGGCCGTGGATACACTCCCGGCGCTGATTCGCGACGAGTACGGCGCGATCTCGGACGGGCTGGACAGCATGCCGGCGCCCGCAAACGAGCGATTCGTGGACTTTGCGAACGCCGCCTATCGCCGCACCGACTGGTACAGCCGATCCGTCCTCGTGCTGCAGACCGCCAACGGTGGCATCAGCTGGCAGCCGACGTCCGTGAACCTGCTGCAGTGGCTCAGCTACGCGAACGGCGCGGCCACGCCGGCCTATACCGACATGGACGCCTTCGTGGCCGGGGGACTCGATGCCCTGCGGGTGGTGGAGTTCATTCACGAGTATGAGATGCCCGCGAACCTCTGGGGCGTCGGAGCACAGACAACCACGACCGTGCAGGCCCTCTCGCTCGAGTACAGGGCTGGTGTCCAGAGCGTGCTGCTCAGGGCCACGGTCAACAGTGCGTCCCCGGTGAATGAGGGGACGGTCACCTTCGCGGTGCAGACCTCGGCAAGCGTGGCGGTCGGGTCCGTGGTGACCTCCGGCACGGTGGTGAACGGGGTGGCAACGGCAGTCTACGATGTGCCGGCCGGCACCCTACCGCAGACACTCGTCATCATCGCCGTCTACAGTTCCTCCTCCGCCTTCGCGTCGAGCACCGGCGAAGGGTCGCTGCTGATCGGCCAGGCGCCGACCTCCACGAGTGCGCTGCCCGCGTTCGCCCCGCTCTCCAAGAACGCGCAGGTCGTGTCGCTGATGGCCTCGGTGTCGTCCGCCGACCCGGTGCCCATCGGCACGGGCACGGTGAGCTTCACCGTCCGTAACGGCGCCAATGTGGTCGTGGGGACTCCGGTCGTCACGGCCGTGACCAGCGGCATGGCATCGGCGAACTACACGATTCCGGGCGGCCTGGGCGCGCAGCTGCTGACCATCGCCGCAGCCTACAGTGGATCGGCGGGATACGCCCTGAGCAGCGGCACCAGCGTGCTGTCGCTCGGTGCAAGCCCCCTCACCGTGACCTCGCTGACGCCTGACGTCACGCTGCCGGTCCCGGCAGGGACGGCGGTGACCTGGACGGCCAGGATCTCCGGCGGCCTTGGGCCGCAGACGTACAAGTTCAATGTCTTCGACGGCACGTCGTGGACCATGGGACAGGAGTGGAGCCTGGCCAACACCTGGAAGTGGTATCCGCCGCTTCCGGGCAACTACACGGTTCAGGTTCTGGTCCGCAATGCCGGGTCGACGAGCCCGTACGATGCGACGCTATCGGTCAGCGCGCCGATCTCCGTTCCGAAGACGCTGACGATCACGAGCATCGTCCCGAGTGCGATATCGGTACCGGCCGGGACAGGCGTCGTCTGGACCGCGACAGCCGCGGGCGGGCGGGAACCTTACACCTTCGCGTTCTACGTGCATGACGGCACGTCGTGGACGCTCGGCCGTGACTGGTCGACGTCCAGGACCTGGACGTGGACGCCTGCTGCGGCCGGAACGTACACATTCCAGGTATGGGTCCGTAACGCTGGCTCCACAACCACGTATGACGCGTACCGGACATTCGGTCCGTTCACGGCGACGATGCCGGCCTCGATCGTGGCGACATCGCTCGTCCCAGGTCGCGCGGCGCCCACACCGGCCGGAACGCCGGTGACCTGGACCGCCACCGCGCTGGGTGGAACGCCCGCCTACACGTATCAGTTCCACCTCTTCAACGGCCTGAGCTGGAGCGTTGAGCAGGACTGGAGCGCCTCGAACACGTGGACGTGGATGCCGGCCATCGCGGGCACGTACAGCGTGCGCGTGTGGGTCCGGAACAACGGCTCGATCGAGCTGTACGACGCCTCGCGGACGACCGACGCCTACGTCGTCACGTCGCCGGCGGCGCTCAGCGTGACGAGCCTGCTCCTCGACCGCCTGTCTCCCGTGAGCGCGGGCACGCCGGTACGGCTGTCCGCACGCGCGGCCGGTGGGATCGGACCGTACACGTTCAAGTTCTATGTGTTCGACGGTACGACCTGGACGGTCGGACAGGACTGGAGCACGGCTGACAGCTTCACGTGGCTGCCGGCAACGCGGGGCACCTACACCTTCCAGGTGTGGGTGCGGAACGCCGGCTCGGTGGCTGCCTATGACGCATGGCGGGCGGCTGGACCGATGGTCGTCGGAGAACCCGCGCCGCTGACCGTCGTCAGCGTGACGACATCGCCGGGAGTCCCGCTCGTGGCGGGCGGCCCGGCCGTGCTCACGACGACGGCCGCTGGCGGACACGGACCGTACACCTATCAGTTCTGGGTGTTCAATGGCACGGCGTGGAGCCTTGGCCAGGACTGGAGCCCGGCGAACACGTTCGTGTGGACGCCGCCGGCCGCTGGCACCTACTCCGTCCAGAGCTGGGTACGCAACGCCGGCTCGGTCGCGACGTGGGATGCGTGGGGGACCACGGGGTCCTTCGTCGTCAACCCGTAGCGCCCGCCCGGCACGATCCTCGTGAGGCTGGACCCACGAGGCGCGCCGCCGGGCAGACATGCTGACAGACACAAGGGGCGCCCCGCCATGGCGGGGCGCCCCTTGTCGTTGACGAGTGCTGGGGACGAACTAGATCAGGACCTTGATCACGACGCGGCGGTTCTGCGCACGGCCGGCCCGCGTCTTGTTCGGGGCCATCGGCTTGTCCTCGCCGAAGCTGATGACGCTCATCTTGTGCAGCGGGATCTGGTGCTTCTCGTAGAGGTACGCCTTCACGGCTTCCGCCCGCTCCAGGCCGAGCCGGTGGTTCAGCTCGCTCGCACCGACATCATCGGTGTGGCCCTCGATCTCGAAGAAGGCGCCCTTCGGGTCGGCCTTGATCTGGTTGATCATCTCGTCGAGCCGGGCCTTGGCTTCGTCCGGCAGGTCGGTCTTCCCGAACTTGAAGTTGCCCTGGTCCTCGTTGAGGACCACCTCGAACGCCATGCGCTTCATGGCCTTGTCGATCGCGTCGGCCTTGGCCACGGCGCCGTTGGCCGTGTTGGCCGCCTGACCGGCCGCGCTGTTCGCCGCGTCGGCCGCCTGCCGGGCCTGACCGGCCGCCGACTGCGCGCGCTGGTCGACGTCGCTGATCTTGGCTTCGTTCTGGCGGGTCCGCTCCTGCGTCTCCTCGAGGGAGCGTCCGAGCGAGTCCACCTTGTCGTTCACCTCACCCACGCTGGTGCGCACGAACTTCTTGGTGGCGCACGCCGTCGTGCCGCCAACCGCGAACACCGCGATGGGAATAGCCAGAAAGAGTTTCCGCAACATTGTCTGTTCCTCCTAATCCGAAACCGGGCGCGATTGCCCCGCAAAGTAACCACTCCGGGCACGCACGGTGAGGTCCCTGCCCCTGGCACGAACCACGAGCGGGTGCCACCCCGGACTGCCGCTCGATTCGAACGCGATCAGATATTGCTGCCGCAGCTCGTCCACTATCTGGCGCGCCGTCTGGCTGCGCTCGGCGACGGTACTCGCCACAAACGCGCGCCCGCCGGTCCACAGTGCGAGGTCGCTCAGCGAACCGGTCAGCGCCGAGCGCTCGTAGGTCGTCGCCGCGATGTCGGCCGACGGATTGTCAATCGCCGGCACAATCCCGACGACGTACACCGGCACGTCGATCGAACTGGCAATGCCGGACACCTCACCGGGCGTGAGCCGGCTGGCGGTGTCCATGCCGTCGGTCAGCACGACCACGGCACGCCGGATGCCCTCGCGGGTCGCCACACGCTCCGCCGTTCGCGCCACGGCGTCGTGCAGCGAGGTCGCGCCGAACGGCGTGAGCGCAGCCATCGACGGGGGTAGCTGACGCAGGCCGGGCGTGAACGGTGTCACCTCGTCCAGTCTCGTGTCGAACGTGAAGACGGCAGCCTCGTCACCCTCGAGCGTCATCCAGCTCAGGAGGTGCTCAGCGGTCTCCTGCGCCTTGCCCATCCGCGCTTCCATGCTGCCGCTCACGTCGAACAACAGGGCCAGGCTCAGCGGCGACCGGTCGTTCCGGAACTCCGAGATGCGCCTCGTGATGCCGTTGTCGAGAATCTCGAAGTCTCGAACCGACAGGTCGTGCACGAAGCGCCCCTTCCGGTCCCTGACCACCGCAGCCACCCGCACCAGCTCAACACTCGACTTGAAGGTCACCACGGGCGGCACACCGGCCCCGCCAGGCTGCTGAGCCGAGACGGCTGCACCCAGGCCCACGAAGGCGGCCAGAGCTGCCGTCGCCGTCCTGAAGAGCTCACGCGGTGCCATCGCCCTCACGTATTCCAAAGGTGCTGCCAAACTTACAAATCTCTCATTTGTAAAGACTTGTTGAAATACAAGCATATCAGCGATGACCTGAAATGGACCCGGTACGTGAAGTTTCTACACGGTTTGTGGTGATCGACGGCTCGGCACGCGTGTAATTGTTACGCTCAGGCCATTTCGGCGCCAGGGATGCCTGCGTGCTTGCGCGACGCTGTAAGATCGCTGGGGTGAGCCCGACCCATACCGCCATTCCTGTCTCCCGCCGCGTCAGCCAGTTCTCCTATGCGATCCGGAATATCGTCGTGGAGGCCCAGCGCGTCGAAGCCGCCGGGACCAAGGTCAGGTACCTGAACATCGGCGATCCGGTGCTCTTCGGCTTTGCGCCGCCCGTGCACCTGGTCGAGGCCGTTGAGAAGGCTCTTCGGGATGGTCACAACGGCTACGGCCCGTCGGCCGGCCTCGCCTCGGCCCGTGAGGCGGTGGCCGCGGAGCACACCGCGAACGGCTGGCCGATCAGCGCGGACCGCGTCTTCATTACGGCCGGCACCTCGGAAGGCATCGAGCTGGCACTGACGGCCCTCCTCGACGAAGAGGGAGAGGTGCTGGTGCCGATGCCGACCTATCCCCTTTACACCGCGATCATTGCGAAGCTCGGTGCGCAGGCGAAGTACTACCGGTGCGACCCGTCACGCGGCTGGATCCCGGACATCGAGCACCTGTCCTCGCTCGTCACGCCGCACACGCGGGCCATCGTGGTCATCGACCCGAACAATCCCACGGGGGCGACGTATCCGGTCGAGGCGAGGCGGGCGATCATCGCATTCGCCGAACAGCACGGTCTCGCCATCCTCGCCGATGAGGTGTACGCAGACCTCGGCTATGAGGGGCCGGTCCCGCCCCTGGGCCTGCTCGATCCTGACGCACCGATCATCTCGTTCTCGAGCCTGTCGAAGGCCTATCTGGCACCGGGCTGGCGCACCGGATGGCTCTCGATCGGCCGCTCCCCGCGCCTGGACGATGTGGCGGCGGCGATCCGGAAGCTGGCGGATGGGCGGCTCTGCAGCACGGTCCCGATGCAGTACGCGGTTACGGCGGCGCTGACGGGCGACAAGTCGCACCAGGGCCGATTCCGTGCGGAGCTGAAGCTGCGCGGCACGCTCACCGCCGAGTCGCTCCGGGCGATACCGGGCGTGTCGTGCATGACGCCGACGGCCGGGTTCTACGCCATGCCCCGTATTCCGTTGCCGCCCGGCCGGACCGATCAGGAATACGTGCTCGGGCTGCTCCGGGCGACTGGCGTGCTGGTCGTGTATGGATCGGGTTTTGGATTGCCCGCGTCGGAGGGCTATCTGCGCATTGTCTTTCTGGCATCGCCTGAGGAGCTCACGGAGGTGTACCGCCTGATGGCGGACTACACCACGGAATTCCTCCGGTGAAGACCGCCGCGGTCGTCCGCGTGGTCATCACGACTGCGCTCGCGACCGCGGTGCTCTACACGCTCTACATCGCGCGCGACGCGCTGCTCGTCATCTACATCAGCGGCCTGCTCGCCACCGGTCTCGGTCCGCTGGTGCACCGTATCGAGCACGCGGCGGCTCCCGGCACCCGGCGGCTGCCCCGCTGGCTCGCCATCCTCCTCATCTACCTCACCATCGTCGGGGCACTGACCGCCGTGGGGCTGCTGGTGGTGCCGCCACTGGTGCAGCAGGGGCAGGACCTGTGGGGCCAGCTCCCCGGACTGCTCAATCGTGGGCAGCAGTTCCTCGTGGACCGCGGTCTCATGGACCACCAGCTCTCACTGAAGGAGGCGGTGCGCAATGCCCCTGGTCCAGGTCAGGCGGTGGGCACCGCGGTGAATGCGGTCACCCGGGTGCTCACCGGCATCTTCGGCCTGCTCACCATCCTCATCCTGACCTTCTACCTGCTGATCGAGAGTGACGCGCTGTTCAGTGGTTTCGCGCGGCTGTTCCCGAGGGCCGACCGCCCCCGCGTCGAGGATGCCGCGCGTGAGATTTCCACCAAGGTCAGTGCCTGGCTGAGCGGACAGCTCGTGCTCGGCGGCACCATTGGTCTGAGTGCGGCCGTCGCGCTCTATCTCATCGGGGTCCCGTATTTCTACGTACTTGCGCTGCTGGCGGCCTTCGGCGAGTTCATCCCGGTCGTCGGGCCGGTGCTGTCCGCCGTGCCGGCCATTCTCGTTGCCCTGACCGTGTCGCCGCAGACCGCCGCCCTGACGACGCTCTTCTTCGTGCTGCAGCAGCAGGTCGAGAACCACCTGCTCGTCCCGAAGGTGATGGAACGTCAGGTGGGGGTGAGCGCGGTCGTCGTGATCGTCTCGCTACTCATCGGCGGCTCCGTGCTCGGCATCCTCGGCGCCATCCTCGCCGTGCCCACCGCGGCAATCGTGCAGGTGGTCGTCGGGCAGCTGCTGGACGAGCGGGACCGCCTGCAGGACCGTCGCGACCTGGGCGCCGGCTGAGACGCCGGCGGTGCAGGCTTGAGCATCGGCGTGCGGACGCCCCAGGCGGCGGCCAAGTCCCTGTGCTGGTCCGACTTTTGACTATGCCCGTTGAACACGAGGAAAAGTGGCGTACTCAGCGCCACAAGTTCCCGGGACAGCGGACAAATGTCAGCAACCCTTACCATACGGCAGACAAGTGGTGCGCACCGCCTGGATTGGCCTCACGGCCCCTTCGGCGACATTGCCGTGCTCGTGTTCGTGCTCGTGCAGTGCCTGGACGGCGCCTTCACCTATCTGGGTGTGCACACGTGGGGGCTGTCGATTGAGGCCAACCCGCTGGTGAGCTCGGCCCTTTCGTTTGCCGGAGTCGGCACGGGGCTCGCGGCCACGAAGCTGTTCGCCGTCGGGCTCGGCGTGATGCTGCACCTGCGGCGGGTCCACCTCGTCGTGGCGCTGCTCTCGCTCTTCTACATCGCCGTCGCGATCCTGCCCTGGACGGTGATGTTCCTGACCCTGCAGTAGCGACGGCGGCGGCGCAGGCGGGACGTCCCCCCGTGTGGGAACGTCACTATACTGTCGCCATGCGCCAGGACCCGCTGTCCTATCTCGCCGCCGAACTCGACACGCTCCGCGCACAGGGGCTCTACCGACGGCTCCGGATCCTGGAGGGCGAGCAGCGCGCCCGCACCACCTTCGACCATACGCAGGTCGTCAATCTCTCCTCGAACAACTACCTCGGACTGACCACGCATCCGCGGCTGCGCGAGGCCGCCATCCGCGCGATCGAGCAGTTGGGCGTGGGCTCCGGCTCGGTCCGTACCATCGCCGGCACCATGGCGATCCACATGGAGCTCGAGGAGCGGCTGGCCCGCTTCAAGAAAACCGAGGCGGCGGTCGTATTCCAGAGCGGCTTCACCGCGAACGCGGGCACGGTCTCCTCGGTGCTGACCAGGGACGACGTCGTGATCTCGGACGAGTTGAACCACGCCAGCATCATCGATGGCTGCCGCCTGAGCCGCGCCACGATCAAGGTGTTCCCGCACAAGGACGTCGATGCGGCACGAGACATCCTCCGCTCGCTGCCCGCGGCACAGCGCAAGCTGCTCATCACCGACGGCGTCTTCAGCATGGACGGCGACCTCGGCCCACTGCCGGCGCTGTGCGACCTCGCCGAGGAGTTCGGCTGCATCATGATGGTGGACGACGCGCACGCGAGCGGCGTGTTCGGCGCCAACGGGCGGGGCACCGTGGACCACTTCGGGGTGCACGGACGCGTGGACATCCAGGTGGGGACGCTGTCGAAGGCGATCGGCGCCCTCGGCGGTTATGTCGCCGGCAACCGCGCGTTCATCGAGTTCCTCTACCACCGGGCCCGCCCGTTCCTGTTCTCGACCTCGCATCCGCCGTCGGTGGCAGCCACCTGCATCGCGGCGCTCGACGTGCTGCTCGAGGAACCGCAGATCATGGAGCAGCTCTGGGAGAACACGCGGTTCTTCAAGGCCGGGCTGCAGGCGATGGGCTTCAACACCGGCGGCAGTGAGAGCCCCATTACGCCGGTCATCGTCGGCGATGGCGCGCTGGCGATGGCCCTGTCCGACCGGCTGTTCGCCTCGGGCGTCTTCGCGCAGGGGATCGCCTTCCCGACAGTGGCCCGCGACAGGGCCCGCGTCCGCACCATCGTCACGGCCACGCACACGCGCGACGAGTTGCAGTTCGCCCTCGACACCTTCCGCACCGTGGGCATGGAGCTGGGAATCATCGGCTGATGCGGATCTGCTCGAACCTCAGGGCGTGCGCCCTGGCGGTGATCGTCACCGTCATGCCGGGTCCGCTGTGCGCGCTCGCGCGCGGCCAGGCGGCCACGCCGGAGGCACAGGCCCCCTCGGACGGCTCGGCGATCGAGGACGACCTGGCACTGCAGGCCTTCCTGCGGAAACTCGAACCGATCATCATGGCCGCCGATGCGGACGGGTTTGCCAGCCTGGAGGGCCCACTCGGCAGCCGCGAGGATGCGCTCGCCTTCGCGAACGCCGAGCTGAGTCCCGGTGCGACCCGCGCCGTGGTGCAGGAGCGCGACCGCGCCACCCTCACGCTGGGCGGGATCCCAGGCAACGTCTACGCCGTCACCGTCGACGCCTTCATCGAGTTCGGGAACCGCGCCAGGGTGGCCACCTGGCAGCTGTTCCTGCGTCGGTCGGCCGACTCGTGGGGGATCATCCGGCAGCAGGTGGTCTCGTCGGTCGACAACCTGTTCCGGCTCACGCTGAATGGCGCGAAGCAGTACGACATCCGGAACCTGACGGTCGCGGCCGAAGACCTGACGCTGTCGGTCCCCACGGGCACGGCGTTCACCATCGACACCGAACGTGGCGTCACCGGACTGGTGATCATGGGCCGTGGCGACATGCGATTCTCGCCGGCCCCGGACACCGAAAAGGGACAGGTCCGCATCTTCGCCGGGGCGGAGGTGCTCGAGACGCGGTTCGACGCCGCGTATGTCCGGGTCGGCACGCCCGAGACGCATTTCGATGCATCGGCACTCGTCGAGCGTCCGACGAATGCCCGCGACCTGAAGCGCGCGCAGCAGATCTTCAGCGAGGAGTCGCCGAAGTCGTTCGCGGTCGACCTCGCCGACCTCACGCGCGATGCGTGGACCCTGCTGCCGGGCGACCACGACTTCCTCGCCGAGGTGCGCACCAGGCGCTTCAGCACCCTCACATACGCGCGGTCGGCATCCGAGCCCGAGGACATTTCGCTGTTCGAACGCCGCCGCAAGCGGAACATCGCGCTCTACCCGTCGAAGGAGAAGCTGGCGACCCGCGGGCGCTTCTACAACGAGGACGACCTGGCTCCCTACGACGTCCTGGACTACGACATCGACCTCACCGTCCTGCCGGAACGGCAGTGGCTGGACGGCCGTGCGCGCATGACGCTCAAGGCGCGTTCCGGCGCGATCGGTCAGCTCACCATCAAGCTGGCCGACTCGCTGACCGTCCGCTCGCTCACCAGCGACCGCTTCGGCCGCCTGTTCAACCTTCGCGTCACCAACCAGAACACGCTGCTGATCAACCTGCCGTCGCTGCTCGACGAGAACCAGGAACTGACCCTCACAGTGAGCTACGCAGGGCGCCTGGCACCCCAGAGCCCCGACCGTGAGACGCTCCTGCTCGGCCAGGACGAGGCGCCCCGGCAGACGACGCAGATGAGCAGCCCCTTCCCGGACGACCTGTCCGTCCCGAAGGCCGAGCCCAGCTACCTGTACAGCAATCGGAGCTTCTGGTACCCGCAGTCGACCGTCAGCGACTACGCCACCGCGCGCATCCGGCTGAGCGTGCCGCTGATGTACGGCTCGGTGGCGACCGGTGAAGTGGCCGGCGCACCCGAGGTGCAGCTCGACAAGGACCCGGTCAACGCCCGGCATGTCTACATCTTCAACGCACGCCGGCCGGCGCGGTATCTCTCCTTCGTCGTGTCGCGCTTCATCAGGGCCGACAGCACCGACGTGGTCTTCGCGCCGGCCGGGGGGCCCGACTCGCCCGACACCCTCGCCGACGCGCAGAACGGCGCCGGTCCCCTGCCGACGCTGCGGCTCACCGTCGAGGCCAATCCCAGGACGACGCGCGAGGGCCGGCAGGTCCTCACGAGGGCGACCAGCATCATCAAGTTCTTCCAGTCCCTCGTGGGCGACTCGCCGTATCCGAGTTTCACCGTGGCGCTCGTCGAGAGCCTCACGCCCGGCGGCCACAGCCCGCCCTACTTCGCGCAGCTCAATGCCCCGCTCCCGAACAGCCCGCTGGTGTGGCGCAACGACCCGGCCGCCTTCGAGAACTACCCCGAGTTCTTCGTTGCCCACGAGATTGCGCACCAGTGGTGGGGACACGGGGTCGGCTGGCAGAACTACCACGAGCAGTGGCTGAGCGAAGGATTCGCCCAGTACTTTGCCGCCCTCTACGCGAACGAGAACCGGGGTCCTCAGGTGTTCGATGGCGTGCTCCGGCGCATGCGGCGCTGGGCCATGAACGAGTCGGATCAGGGGCCGGTCTATCTCGGGTATCGCATCGGCCACATTCGGAACGACGGCCGCGCCTTCCGCGCCGTCATCTACAACAAGGGCGCCATGGTGCTGCACATGCTCCGGCAGTTCCTCGGCGACGACGTCTTCTTCCGCGGCATCCGTCGGTTCTACCTGAGCTCCCGCTTCCGGAAGATCGGCTCCGAGGACTTCCGGCTTGCCATGGAAGAGGAGTCGGGCCGCGACCTGTCCAGGTTCTTCGAACGCTGGATCTACAACGCCACCCTGCCGGACATCGCCTTTTCGGCCCGGATCGAGGGGGGCCACGCGGCTGTCCTGCGATTCGAGCAGGTGGGCGACGTCTTCGACGTGCCGGTGCTCGTCACCCTGACCTTCGCCGATGGCCGGACCCGTGACGTGGTGGTGCCGGTCACCGACCGGGTCGTCGAGGTGCGTGTGCCGGCAGAGGCCCCGTTGAAGTCGGCCGCGGTCAGCCGCCGCGACGTGTCCCTGGCCAGGTTCCGGTCTGCGGCCGGCGGGCGGTAGGGCGCCAGTCGGCCTGGGTTGGCATCGGCAGGGAGGGGTGGCCCTCCGGCCGGGGTGGTGAGATATGATCAGGAGCTTATGGAATCCGTCACGCTGACGATCGACGGCCGTGCGGTCACCGTCGAGAAGGGCAAGACCGTCCTTCAGGCCGCCATCGAAGCCGGCATCTCCGTCCCGTACTACTGCTACCACCCGGGCATAGGCATCGAAGGCTCCTGCCGCGTCTGCATCGTCAAGGTCGAGAAGATGCCGAAGCTGCAGACCTCGTGCTCGACCGTGGCGGCCGAGGGGATGGTGGTGCACACCCGGAGCGAAGAGGTGATTGCCGCCCGCGCGGGCGTGTTCGAGCTGCTGCTCGTGAACCATCCGCTCGACTGCCCGGTGTGCGACAAGGGCGGTGAGTGCCCGCTGCAGGACTACTCGTACACCTTCGGACCGGACCAGAGCCGCATGGAGTTCCCGCGGCGCGTGTTCGACGGCGAAGGTGTCAGGGGCGACGTCGACTTCGGCCCGACGCTGATGCTGAATCGCCAGCGCTGCATCCTGTGCACCCGCTGCATCCGCTTCATGGAACAGGTCGAGGGCGATGCCCAGATTGGCGTGATCAACCGCGGGTACGGCAGTGAGATCGCCACCTTCCGGGATGAAGGCGTGCAATCGCTCATTTCGGGCAACCTCATGGACGTCTGCCCCGTCGGCGCCATCACGACGAAGCAGTACCGCTTCAAGTCGCGCCCCTGGGACAACCCCAACGTGGCCGACACCATCTGCACGATGTGCTCGAAGGGGTGCAACACGAACGCGTGGCTCAAGGCCAAGCCCGAGTGGGCCAAGGGGTCGCGACTCATCCGCATAACCCCGCGCTACAACCCCGACGTGAACGGGTACTGGATGTGCGACGTCGGCCGGTTCGACTTCGGCTGGATCGAAGGGGACAACCGGCTCGGGAAGCCGCTCGCACGCAGCAGCGCGGGCACGCTCGAACCGGCCACGTGGCGCGATGTGGTGGCCAAGGTGGCCGACCGCCTGTCGGCGGCTGGCACCTCCGGCAAGGGCGACGTCCGATTCCTCCTCTCGGCACATGCCTCGCACGAGGAGTTCTTCCTCTTCCGCAGGCTGACCGAGGAGCTGCTGGGAGCCGACGGCCCGAAGGCGGTCACCGTGGGCTGGAAGGTGACGCCGAAGCAGCAGCCCGAACGCACCAAGTTCAAGGTGCCGGCAGTCGACGCGCCCAACGTGAACGGCGCCCGCATGTTCGGCTTCGTGCCCGGCGCGGTGGGCGAGGCGCAGGGCCCGGCGGATCTGTCGGCGCTGCGTGCCGCGGTCGAGGGCGGCTTGGTGGCGGCGCTGTACGTCTTCGACCCGGGACCGGACACCCTCGGCGACACGAGCTGGCTTGTCGCCGCCCGCCAGTCTGGCCGCCTGCCGCTGCTTGTCGTCCAGGGCGTGGTCATGACCGACCTCGCCAGGGCGGCCGACTTCGTGCTCCCCGGTGCATCGTTCGTCGAGAAGGACGCGTCCTACACGAACGACCAGGGTGTGCTGCAGGGAACGTCGAAGGCGATCACCGCGCCCGGCGAGGCCATGGAAGACTGGCAGGTCGTCGTCAACGTTGCCGCCGCGCTTGGAGTGGCGCTGGACTACACGGCCAGCGCGCACGTCCGGGGCGACATTGCGGCGCGCTATGCGGGGGTGCCTGGAGTGGATGGCCTGACGGGGCTCGCCTTCCAGCGGCCGATGTCGGCCAGCACGTGGCTGGAAGCGTCGAACCCGTCCGAACGGTGGAAGTGGGAGTTCCTCTTCCAGGATCTGCCGCCGGTCAAGGGCTCGGTCGATACGTCATCGCTGCCCACGCCGCCCGGCGTCATCAGGCTGAACGAAGTGAAGTAAACCCCGGTACCGGGTATCTCCATGCTGCGGAAGACTGCGCGCCTCGTCATCCTCGCCGTGCTGTGTTCCACGGCCGGCCTCTTGGCCCAGGCTCCGGGCAAGGCTGAGCTCAGCCCCCTGGTGGAGCGGGCGTCGGTCACACCCGGGTCGGAGATCCGGGTGGCCCTCCAGGTGGAACTCCCCGAGGGGTTCCACATGAACTCCAACAAGCCGCGCGACCCGATGCTGATTCCGGTCGTGCTCACGGTGCCGGCCCCAGACCAGGCGCTGCCGGCCGGCATCTCGGTCAAGGAAGTCGTCTTTCCCGCCCCAACCGACCTGAAGCAGCGCGGCGCCGACCAGCCCCTCAGCGTCTTCGAGCAGAAGTTCGCCATCGGCGTGGTGCTGGCGCTGGACGCCACCGTCGCTCCGGGCACGGTGCGGATCCCCGCGCGACTCCGGTACCAGGCCTGCGACGAAACCATGTGCTACATCCCCACCCGCGCGGAAACGGCGTGGGAGTTCACCGTGGGGAGCGCCGCGTCAGCCACGGCTCATCAGGACATCTTCAGCACTATCGCCTTCGGTACGGGCGACAGGCCCGATGCGCCGGCACCGGCACCGACCGCAGCGGCGCCCCCGGTCACGACGCCTGCCTCGACCGGCGACGAGATTGCCGCGCTCGACGGCTTCGTCGAGCAGGGCACGACGTTCGGGTACCTGCCGACCGACGACTTCCTGGGGTTCATCCGCAACGCCGAGGCCGGGGTGCGCGAGAAGGGCATGCTCGAGGGCCAGGGGCCCGTGGCCATCCTGCTCATCGTGCTCGTGGGCGGGCTGGCGCTGAACCTGACGCCTTGCGTGCTGCCGATGATTCCGATCAACCTGGCCATCATCGGGGCCGGCGCACAGGCGGGCTCGCGCCGGCGCGGCTTCATGCTCGGCCTGGCCTACGGCGGCGCGATGGCCGTGGTCTACGGCCTGCTCGGCCTCGTGGTGGTGCTCACCGCGAGCTCATTCGGGACCATCAACGCCTCGCCCTGGTTCAACCTCGGCATCGCGGTGCTCTTCGTCATCCTCGGGCTCGCGATGTTCGATGTGGTCAACATCGACTTCTCCCGCTTCTCCTCGAGCGTGGCAACCGGCGGCAGCCGGGGGTCCATGGCCCTGGCCTTCACCATGGGAGCCGTGGCGGCGCTGCTCGCGGGTGCGTGCGTCGCGCCGGTGGTGATCCAGGTGGTGCTCTTCTCGAGCAACCTCTACGCGGCCGGCACCACCGCAGCGCTCGCCCTGCCCTTCGTGCTCGGCCTGGGCATGGCCATCCCGTGGCCAATCGCCGGCGCCGGCATCGCCGCCCTGCCGAAGCCCGGGGCGTGGATGAACACGATCAAGCATGCGTTCGGCGTCATCATCATCGGCACCGCGCTCTACTACGGGTATGAGGCCTACAGCCTGTTCTCCAACCAGTGGGTGGATGCGGACGAAGTCGCCTCGAGTGTCGAGGAGAAGCTCAAGGCCGGCTGGCAGCCGTCGCTCGTCGAGGGCCTGGCCACGGCCAAGCGCGAGAACAAGCCGGTCCTGATCGACATGTGGGCCACCTGGTGCAAGAACTGCCTCGTGATGGACAAGACGACGCTGGAAGATCCGGCGGTCACGGCAGCCCTCTCCGGCTACGTGAAGATCAAGTTCCAGGCCGAGGACCCCGATGACCCGCGTGTCGCGCGCGTGATGCAGTACATGAAGACGTCGGGCCTGCCGACCTACGTCATCATGAAGCCCAGGCCCTGACCGGGGGCCCGCACTTGACGCAGTGCGGGCGTGAGGTTCCGTGGTACTCTGAGCCCCGCAGAGGTTCACGATGCACTCACGTCCGGTGAGACTGACCCTGATCGTCCTGGCCTGGATCGCGCTTGGCGGTCCGGCATTCTTCCTGTTCCAATCACAACAGCAGATCGACCAGCGGCGCACCTCGCTCCGGACCTTCGAGGCATCGGCCCGCGATGCCGCCGATGCCCTCGACGATGCGCTGGCCGGCCAGCAGGCGTATGTGGCGCTTGGCCAGGAGGCCGTCGACTGGATTCCGAAGGTGTCGACCTACCTGCAGACGGCGTCGGCCAGCATCGACGCGCTCAGGGCGTCGGCCACGACCGGCACGGCCGGGCCGGTCCTGCTCGAAGCGTCCACGGCGATGACGCAGTTGACGGCGCTCGACCGACAGGTGCGCGAGTCCATTGCCGCCGAGGACTTCCGCGGCGCGGCCGACGCGGTCTTCTCGGACGGCGCCGACGCGGTGTCGAGCGCGATGTCCAATGTCGACGCCGCCATGGCGGCTGAGCAGCAGGGCGCCGACGACTTCGAGGCGGCGCAGCGCCGCCTCCAGATCTATGCGGCTGCGGGCGGGGTCGGCGTGGCGGCACTCCTCACGCTACTGCTCGGCCTGACCGGCACCACCGCTGGTGAGCGCAGCGAGGCGGAGGAAGAGGCCACATCCGACAGCGTCTCGCTCGCTGGGCTGGCCCGTCAGGTGCGGCCGGCAGACGCCCCGGTCCAGGCCGCTTCTGACCTCTCGCCCGAAACGCTCGGCACGATCGCCGACCTCTGCACGCGGTTCATCAAAGTGCGCGAGGCATCCGAGATCAACCCCCTTCTCGAGTCGGCTGCGGGCGCGCTGAATGCGCGCGGACTGATCGTGTGGCTCGGCGACGCGGCGGGTTCGGACCTCCGGCCCGTGCTGGCCTACGGCTACCGCCCACAGACCCTTGCGAAGCTCCGTCCGCTGGCACGGACGGCCGACAACGTCGCCGCCGTGGCGTATCGCACGGGTGAACTGCAGGTGGAACCGTCACTGCCCGACGGCCAGCAGGGCACGATCGTGGCACCGCTGATGAGCCCAGATGGCTGCATTGGCGCCGTGACCGCCGAAGTCAGGGACGGTGGCGAGCGCTCCGAGAGTGTGCGGGCCTGCAGCCAGATTCTGGCTGCGCAGCTTGCCGGCCTGCTGGCCTCGGCGGCCGATGCGGCGCGGGCGGAATCCGTGGCACACTCAGCTGCGGGATAGGCGTTCCCTGTCCGGTCCATGTCCCAGCAGGTTCCCGCCGCAAGCCTCACGAAATCGCAGCTGCTCGAGTATGCCGAGCAGCAGCAGGTCAAGTTCCTGCGCCTGCAGTTCACCGACATCCTGGGCACGATCAAGAACGTCGAGATCCCCCGCCGCCAGTTCGAGGAGGCGCTCGCGGGGCGCGTGATGTTCGATGGGTCCTCGATCGAGGGGTTCGTCCGGATCGAGGAATCGGACATGTACCTCGAGCCGGACCTCTCGACCTTCTGCGTCTTCCCCTGGTCCGGTCCCGGCGGCGAGAAGGTCGCCCGGCTGATCTGCGACATCCGCAATCCTGACGGGACGCCGTTCGTCGGCTGTCCGCGCACGGCGCTGAAGCGGGTCATCGCACTGGCGAGCGGCCGCGGACTCCAGATGAAGGCGGGGCCCGAGGCGGAGTTCTTCCTCTTCCAGTCGCGCAGTGGGCGTCCCTCGACCGAGTCGCACGACGCCGCCAGCTACTTCGACCTGAGCCCGATGGACCAGGGCGAGGACGTGCGACGGGAGATCGTGCTCGCGCTCGAGGCGATGGGGTTCCACGTGGATGCCGCGCACCACGAGGTGGCGCCCGGCCAGCATGAGATCGACCTCGGGTACGACCACGTGCTCACGACGGCGGACAACATCAGCACGTTCAGGTTCGTGGTGAAGCATGTCGCCATCCGCAGCGGCCTGCACGCGACGTTCATGCCGAAGCCGATCTACGGCATCAACGGTTCCGGCATGCACACGCACATGTCGCTGTACCTGGGGACGCAGAACGCCTTTTTCGATGCGGCGGCCCCCATGCAGCTGAGCCGCACGTGCCTGAACTACATCGGCGGCATCCTGCGCCATGCCAAGGGCTTCTGCGCCATCACCAATCCGCTGGTGAACTCCTACAAGCGGCTCGTGCCCGGGTACGAGGCGCCCACGGCCGTGGCGTGGTCCGAGAAGAACCGCAGCCCACTCGTCCGGGTCCCGGCGGCCCGCGGCGAATCGACGCGCATCGAACTGCGCATGCCGGACCCGTCGTGCAACCCGTATCTCGCGCTGGCGGTCGTGCTTCGGGCAGGCCTGGACGGCATCGAGAAGAACATCGACCCGGGTCCACCGATCACGAAGAACATCTTCACGATGAGCCACCGCGAGCGGCGGCACCTGCGGATCGACGAACTGCCCGGGAACCTGAGCGAGGCCCTGGACGAACTCGAGAAGGACGACCTCGTCCGGGACACGCTTGGCGAGCACCTCTTCGAGCACTTCCTTGCGGCCAAGCGCGAGGAGTGGCACGACTACATCCGCCACGTCTCCCCCTGGGAGACCGACCGCTACCTCGGCGTCTACTGAGCGTCCCTTCAACAGGACGGTCGCCTGTCCGCGGCTGACGCGCCGCTCCGCCGTCTTCGCATTTCGCAGGCAATTCACCGCTCGGGCGTGGGCATGCGATTTGATGCTCGGTGCCGTGTCCGCGCCGGATTCGCGGGGTGCACCTATCAGGCAGGCGCTGGCATCGCCGCACCCCGTGAGAATCCGGCGCGGTCCTATACCGCACGCGGCAGCCGCCCGTGCGACGGGAGGTCCGCATGTCCAGACTGTTTCGTGCCGGCGCCGCACTGACACTGGTCCTCACGCTGTCGGCCTGTGCCGTGTCGCTCCGGAACCCGCACATCGCCGACCTCCGGGACAACCCGGGACGCTACCAGCACCACGTCGTCAGCATCGACGGCGTGGTCACGAGTTCCTGGGGGCTTCCGATGGTGCCCTTCCGGCTCTACAGGGTGGACGACGGGACCGGCGAGGTGACGGTGCTGTCGCAGGGCAACCGCATCCCGACGCGCGGGGCGCGCGTGAGGGTGCGCGGTCGCGTGGACGATGTGGCGGTGCTGGGTGGGCAGGCGGTGGGCCTGCACGTGCGCGAACAGCAGCTGTACGTGAAGCGCTGATGGCGTCGGCAGTCGCGACGGCGATCAGTCGAGCACGAACTCGTCCTTCCAGGACTCGTCCCTGACGACCGGTGCCTGGTCGACTTTTTCCAGGATGAAGTGCCCCAGAACGAGCGCGTCCATGTCGGTCCGCATGAAGCACCGGTACGCATCCTCGGGCGTGCAGACGATCGGCTCGCCGCGAACGTTGAACGACGTGTTCACGATGACGGGGCAGCCCGTCCGCCGGTGAAACGCCTCGATGATGTCGTAGTAATCCGGGCTCGTGTCACGGCGTACCGTCTGGATACGCGCCGAGTAGTCCACGTGGGTGATCGCGGGAACGGTGGAGCGGGGCACGTTCAGCTGCTCGATGCCCCAGAGCGCCTTGGCCTCCTCGGTTTCAGGCAGCCTGTGGCTGGCCTGCACGTCGGCCACCAGCAGCATGTACGGGCTCTCGCCGTCCAGTTCGAACCACTCGTGCACGTGTTCGCGGAGCACCGCCGGCGCGAATGGGCGGAACGACTCGCGGAACTTGATCTTCAGGTTCATCACCGACTGCATCTTCGGTGAGCGCGCGTCGCCGACGATTGAGCGCCCCCCCAGCGCCCGTGGGCCGAACTCCATGCGGCCGAGGAACAGCCCCACCACCTTCTCCGATGCCAGGAGTTCCGCCACCGCGTCAGCGAACGCCGGTGGTTCGACCCGCCGCGCCTTGTACCCGTGGCCGTCGACAAATGCGGCAATCTGGTCGTCGCTGAAGCCGGGTCCGAGATACGAGCCGCTCATGCCGTCGGCGTAGCGGGGCACGGCCGTGCGCGCCGCTCCCGGCACCACCCGCTCCCAGGTGCCGGCCTTCTCTGCGCTGACGCGGGGCTTCCCCAGATGCCGGTGCCACAGGGCCATCGCCACACCGAGAGCCCCGCCGGCATCTCCCGCAGCCGGCTGGATCCACACCGAGTCGAAGGTGCCCTCGCGGAGGATCCGTCCGTTGCCGACACAGTTGAGGGCGACGCCACCCGCGAGGCAGAGATCGCGCATGCCGGTCTCGCGGCGGGCGAAGGCGGTCATCTTGAGCATCACCTCCTCGGTGATCTCCTGGATGGACCGGGCCAGGTCCATTTCCCGCTGCGTCAGTCGACTTTCGGGGGTGCGCGCTGGCCCACCGAGCAGCCGTTCGAGTGCGGACCCGGTCATGGTCAGCCCGTGGGGGTACTCGAAGTACTCCATGTTCATCCACAGGCTGCCGTCGTCCCTGATCTCGAGGAGGTGGTCCTTGATCTGCTTGACGAAGGTGGGGCGGCCGTAGGGCGCCAGTCCCATCACCTTGTATTCGCCGGAGTTCACCTTGAAGCCGGTGAAGTACGTGAAGGCCGAATACAACAGGCCCAGCGAGTGCGGGAAGCGCAGTTCCTTGATGAGTTCGAGATCCGCACCCCGGCCGACGCCGATGGAGGACGTGGCCCACTCGCCGACGCCATCGATCGTGACCACCGCCGCCTCCTCAAAGGGAGACGGGTAGAACGCGGATGCGGCATGCGACTCGTGGTGCTCGCCGAAGAGCACGTCACCTTCGAACCCTTCGAGGCGGTCCTTGATGTCATCGGCCACCCAGAGCTTCTCCGCCATCCAGATGGGCAGTGCCATCAGGTAGGACTTCAGCCCGAGTGGCGCGCAGGCGGCGTAGGTCTCGACCAGGCGGGCGAACTTGACCAGTGGCTTCTCGTAGAAGCCGACCAGGTCGAGCTGGGCGGCTGTGATCCCTGCCTCACGCAGGCAATACTCCACGGCCTTCGAGGGGAACGCCGCGTCGTGCTTCTTGCGGGTGAAGCGTTCCTCCTGTGCCGCAGCGACGATGCGGCCGTCCTCGACCAGGCAGGCGGCCGAGTCGTGGTAGTAGGCGGAGATCCCGAGGATCCGGACCGGCATCTAGAAGAGCGTGTAGATGAAGGGGGCGACGGCGCTCGACTGCGAGAAGACGAGCAGCGCCCCGAGCAGCACGAACACGATGATGATCGGCGCGAGCCAGTAGTTCTTCTCCTCCTTCAGGAACTGGAGGAATTCGGCGAGCAGGCGACCTTTGGCCATGGTGAAACCTCAGTACATCCTGGCGTAATGCTGACGGTCCTTGTACCGGGCCGGGCTCGGCGTCCATCCCGGCCACCGGTCGCGGCGCCGCGCAAGCGGATCCTTGCCTATCAGCCTCCACACGAGGGAGATCGGCGTCAACACCAGGACGAAGAGCACGGTGAGCAGGATGCGGGCGTTGACGTGCCCCAGCACCCGCGAGAAGCGGAACCACCACGCGCTCGGCACGCGCAACACACGCGGCGCGAGGGCTCCGCAGGTGACGAGGACCAGGCCGATGGCGCCGAGCACTTCGGCGCGCCCGATGCGGCCGCGCCAGGCGAGGAGCAGCGCGATGGCGCACAGGACGCCACCAACCGAGAGGCCGAACGAGCGTTCAGGATGCTGGGGTCCGCGGCGGCTGCTCATGACCGATGAGGCTCAACTATACCCCGCCGCCGGTGCAGAAGTGGCCCTTCCGGCCGGAGGTCATCGGCATTGCACGTGGCGACCCGCCCTGGCCGCCTAGCCGGTGATGCGCACGACGACTGCGGTCGTGTCGTCGTTCGGCGGCATCTCGCCGCGGAACTCGTTCACCGCGGTGAAGATCGCGTCGACGATCTCGCGTGACGGCCGATCGTGCATCTGGTCCGCGATCGCCATCAGCCGCTCGGAGCCGAACTCGCGCATCAGCGGGTCCTGTGCCTCGGTCACGCCGTCGGTGACGAAGACGAAGACGTCGCCCGGCTTCAGGTCCAGGACCAGTTCGTCGTAGGTCGATCCGGAGAACGAACCGAGCGGTACCCCCGGCAACTCGATCAGGGAGGCGCGATCGCCCGGGCTCCCGCCACGCTTGCGCACCGGATACGGCAACCCTGCGTTCGACAGGGTGACCGTGCGCCGCTTGAAGTCGAACACGGCGTACATGAGCGTGCAGTAGTACTCCTCCAGCTGCCGCTCATACAGGATCGTGTTCATCGAGGCCAGGACCTGCGCCGGCCCCGATCGGTCGGTTGTGTAGCGTCGACGGAACGTTCGGGAGCGGACCAGCTCGCCGGCGAACGCTCCGTACAGCGCGGCCGGCACTCCCTTGCCGGACACGTCGCCGACCGCGATGACCAGGCTGTTCGGTTCGGGCGCCAGGTAATCGTACAGGTCGCCGCCGAGTTCGCGGGCAGGCTCGAAGCGCGCGGCAACGTCGACGTGCTTCATGCGCTTCGGCAGTTCCGTGGGCAGCAGCGCCGCCTGGACACGCTGGGCGAACGTGATCTCCTTCTCGAGCCGCAGCTCGTTGGCGCGAATCGTCTCGTAGAGGCGGGCGTTCTCGATGGCGACTGCCGCCTGGCTGGCAAGCAGGGTGAGGATCTCCTGGTCGGTCTTCCGGAACGCGTCCAGTTCCGGGCTTTCGAGATCGAACACGCCGATGCAGCGGTCTTTCAGCAGCAGCGGAATCACCAGCTCGGACCGGATGTCCTCCACCAGGTTGATATAGCGGGGGTCCTTGGAGACATCAGGGACGAGTACCGGCTGCCTGTGCAGGGCCGCGTAGCCGGTCAGCCCGAGCCCCACCTTGATCCGCGGCACGGTGGCCTGCTCGCCGAAGCGCACGGCCACCTTCATCTCCAGCTCGTTGGTCTCCTCGTTGATGAGCAGGATGCCGAACGTGCGGTAGTCGATCACGCGCCGGGTGAGGTTCGCGATGCGGGTGAGCAGTTCGTCGAGATTCAGGATGGACGCGAACTCGCGCCCGATCTCGGCGAGCGTCTCGAGCGTGTCCGCGTACCGCCGCTCGTCCTCGAACAGCCGCGCGTTCTCGATCGCCACGGCCACGTGCGCGCCGAACTGCCGCATCACCATCTCGTCGGTGCCGGTGAACGAATCCACGCGGTCGCTGAGCAGGTTCAGGGCGCCGATGACCCGCCCCTTCCGCCGCAGGGGCACCACGAGCTCGGCACGCGAGCCTGGCACCGCCTCCATGTACCGCGGGTCCGCCTGCACGTCGTTCGCCACGAGCGGCTTGCCCTCGAGGACCGCGGCACCGACCAGGCCTTCGCCCACCTTCAGTCGCAGCCCCCGTGCAACGTCCTCCGGGTAGCCGACCGAGTAGGCCACCACGAGCTCACCCGCCTTCTCGTCGAGCAGGTACGCGGCAAACGCGTGGAAGTGCGTCAGCCTGGAGATCAGCTGCGGGATCTTCTGCAGCAGTTCCTGCAGGTCGAGCACCGACGTCACCTCCCGGCCGAGCTCGAAGAGCGTGATGACGATCTCGCGGAGATCCTGCGGTGATGTCGGTGGAGGGGTCGAGTTGGGCACGGGATTCGGCGGCCAGTCCGGGCCAAAGTATAATCGCACGACCGCATGGAGCTGACGCTGCCTCTCGACCACGCCGCCATCGAGCGGATCCTCCCCCATCGCTATCCGTTCCTGCTCGTGGACCGGATCACCGAGTTCGAGGAGGACAAGCGCATCGTCGGGCTGAAGAACGTGTCGCACAACGAGCGGTACCTGTGGCAGGGGCCCGATGGCGTGGCCGTGATGCCGCCCACGATCCTGACCGAGGCCATCGCCCAGGTGGGCGCCATCCTCATCCTGGCCAAGCCCGAGAACCGCCAGCGGCTGCCGCTGTTCGCCGGCATCCAGAAGGTGCGATACCGCCACCCGGTTCACCCGGGCGACGTGATGGAGATCGAGGCCACCGTCATCCGGCTCCGCAACCGCATGGGGCTGCTCCGGGGTATTGCCCGCGTGAACGGCAGGCGCGTGATCGACGGCACCATGACGTTCGCGCTCGCCCCGGTACAGGCCGAAGCCCAGCCGGCGTAGTCACCCGCCCGGTATCCTGCCAGGACGCCGGCACTCTCGTTGCACTCGAGCGCTCCAACTGTGGATTGGAGGGTGCATGCTCGAGACAATCGCGATCATTCTGCTGGTGCTGTGGCTGCTTGGGATGGTGAGCGGCTACACGATGGGCAACTTCATCTATGTACTGCTGGTGATAGCCATCGTGCTGTTCCTCGTCCGGCTCATCAGCGGCAGGCGGGTCGTCTAGCGGCGCATCATTTCCGGACGAGCGCCATCCCCGCGAGCACGATGACTCCTGCCACGGCCACGCGCAGGCTCATCGGCTCGTCGAGCACCAGGGTGCCGAGCACCATGGCAATCACCGGGTTCACGTAGGCGTACAGCGACACGGTCGCGAGTGGCAGGTGCTTGAGCGCATAGACGTACGCCGAGTACCCCGCAAGGGATCCGAAGACGACGAGATAGGCGAGGGCGGAGCCGGTGCGCGCGGTGAAGGCGAGCGCCGGCCACTCGCCTGTGAGTGTGCCTGCGGCGAACATCGCCAGGCCGCCGAACAGCATCTGGTAGGCTGCCGTGGCCAGCACGTTCTCGGACGGGCGTCGCCGCTTCGAGAACGTCGACCCGATCGCCCACCCGAGGCAGGCAAGCTGCGTCGCCACCACGCCGGGCCCGGCGCCGTCGCCGACCTCGAGTTCGGGCCACACCAGCAGGACAATGCCGCCGAAGCCGATGACAAGGCCGGCGAGGCGACGCCACCCCAGTGGTTCGTGTGAGCCGGCGACGCGCTCCACGCCAATCATCCAGAACGGCACCACGGCCACCAGCACGGCCGTCAGGCCGCTTGGCAGAGTCTGCTCCGCCCAGACCACTCCCCCGTTGCCGAACCCGATCAACAACACGCCCATCAGGGCGAGCATCGGCCAGTCTGCCGGCCCTGGCACGGTGTCCCGCCGCAACGTCATCACGGCGAGGATCGCCCCGCCGGCCACGGTCCACCTGAAGCCACCCAGCAGCATCGGCGGAATGCTTTCCAGGCCAATGCGGATGGCCAGGTAGGTCGTGCCCCACAGCAGGCACACGGCCAGGAACGCCAGGAACGCCGGCCGGGACGTCGGACTCGATGACATGAATCCAAACACTGTAGAATGTCGCGCATGAATACCAAAGCGACGCTCTCATCCGCGCTGCTCGCGCTGGCCCTGTTCACGGGTGCCTGCGGCGGCGAGGCGCCGGCAGACAGCGGAACCACCGTCGCCGCCAACCCGCCCGTCAACACGTCTCCCGCCTCGAGCGCGGAGGCGGTGGCGGCGGCGGCCATCCCCACGCCCGAGATCGAAGCGATGACCAAGGCAGTCGCCGCCCTGGGCCCGCACTCCCAAGCCCAGTACCCGCCGCTGCCCTTCCGCGGGTATGCACCGCCGCGCCCGCCGGAGGTGGTCACCGCGGCCTACCAGTTCGCCGCGGAGCACCCCGAGATCCTGAGCTACATCCCCTGCTTCTGCGGCTGCCAGAACGGCGGCCACAAGGGGAACCACGACTGCTTCGTCCGCTCGCGCGCGGCCAACGGCGACGTCCTCGAGTGGGAAGAGCACGGTGTGGAATGCGCCGTCTGCATCGACGTCGCGACCCGCTCGCGTCAGATGCACGCGTCGGGTGCGTCGGTCACCGAGATCCGCGCAGGCATCGAGCGTGAGTTCCTGCCCACGGCCCCGACGATGACGCCGACCCCGAAGCCCACGGCAGCGGTCCACAGCCACTGATGCGCCGTGGATGAGCGGGCCGCCGCGTTCGCGCGGCTGTTCCTGGCCGTTCACGAAGGTGTGTACATCGGGACCATCGGTCCCGATGGCACGACCACCCTTGCGGCCAATCCGCACCTGAAGCTGGTCCTCGGCTACGCCAGCGAGACGCCCGACGCCGAGGTGCGTCCCTTCGACGCCGACCGCTTCCACGACCTCCAGTCCCGGGTCGCCCTCCTCGAACGGCTCGCCAGCGGCGGATCACTCGTCAACTACCTCGTACGGCTCAAGCGCGCCGACACCTCGTCGGTGTGGGTCGAGGTGACCGCACGCGCCGAACCGGTCGAGGGCGGCCTGCGCGTCGAGGCGCTCATGCGCGACGTGAGCGAGCGCAAGAAGCTGGACGACGAGACGCGCGACATCTACCACCAGCTGCTGCAGGCGGAGAAGATGGCCGCACTCGGCCAGACCGTCTCCGGTGTGGCGCACGAGCTCAACAACCCGCTCGCAACCATCCTGACCTGGGCCGAGCGACTGTCCCAGCGGACCGGCCTGGACCCGACCGTCAGGCGCGGGCTCGAGATCATCCTCAGCGAGTCCGAGCGTTCGGCGCGGATTGTCAGGAACCTCCTCACGTTCGCGCGAAAGCGGCAGACCACCCGCGGCATGGTGGACATCAACCAGGTGGTGCGTGAGACGCTGGCGCTGCGGGCGTACGAGCAGCGGGTGACGAACGTCACCGTCATCGACGCCCTGGCAGCGGGGCTGCCCCACGTGTTCGCGGACGCCTACCAGATCCAGCAGGTGCTCCTGAACCTGGTCATCAACGCCGAGCAGGCCATGTTGTCGGCGAACGGTCGGGGCGTGCTGGTCGTCAGGACCTGGCACGATGCCGACCGCGAGTGCGTCGTCCTGGAGATCAACGACGACGGCCCCGGCATCCCCCAGGACGTGCAGGCGAAGATCTTCGACCCGTTCTTCACGACGAAGGAAGTGGGCAAGGGCACGGGTCTCGGCCTCACCGTCGCGTATGCGATCGTGAACGAGCACGGCGGACGCATTCGCCTGGAGTCCGGTGCGCCGGCCGGCGCCTCCTTCTTCGTCGAATTGCCGATCTCTGGCGCGCGCCTGCCACCGACGCCCCAGCCCCGGCCGAGGCAGGCCGTGGCCCCGGCCCCGCTCCACGCAGCGATCCTCGTGGTCGACGACGAGGCGGCACTGGCAGCCGCCGTGTGCGCGGCACTGCAGGATGCGGGATACACCGTTGAACAGGCATCGGATGGGGAGCAGGCCCTGCACAGGGTGGAGGCCCGCGCATTCGACCTCGTGGTGTGCGACCTGAAGATGCCGCGGATGGACGGACCGACGTTCTACCGGCGCCTGCTGACCCTGCAGCCGGCGATGGCCGAACGCGTGGTCTTCGTCACTGGAGACGTCGTCGGCACCGATGCCGAGGCGTTCCTCCAGGAATCGGGCTGCCGATGGCTGGCGAAGCCGTTCCGCCTCACCGACCTCGTGCGCACCACGCGCGAAGCGCTGGCGGGAGGCTAGGGGCGGTTCCCCGAAGACAGAAACACCCGGGGGCGCCGCCTGACATGCGCAGGTGCGAGCCCCGGGTGCCGGGAGAGTCGATGGACGGGGATCAGCGGGCGGCGGCGACCGCCACCGCGGCCGTCTCGCGCAGGCGCGGCCGGAGGGCCACCTTGATCGGCGTGGCCACACGGGCCGGCCTCGGGCCGGAGTAGCTCAGGACCTGCGCGCCGGAGGCGGCCTGGCGTTCGGCGGCTGCCCGTGGCTTCAGCGTGGCCTTGGCCATGGCCGGCCGGACCGCCGCGAGATCGACCAGTGCCTCGCGCATGGCGGCCACCTGCTGCGGGCCGATGTGGCCGAGCGAGTCGCGCAGCCGCTTGATGGCACGGGCGTGCAGCTGTGACACCCGCGACTCGTTGACGCCGATGGCCGCGCCGATCTCCTTCATCGTCGCTTCGGCGTAGTAGTAGAGGCTGATCACCTTCTGCTCACGCGGGGGCAGCGCGGAGATCGCCGCGCGGACGCGGTCGCGTGTCTCGGTCTTCTCGTAGGCGGTATCCGGAGCGTCCGGTTCGGACGGGACGAGCACGGTGGGCAGGTTGCTCTCGTCGAGGTGATCGCCGCTCGCAAGTGGCGAGGTGGCCTCGATCGTGTTGATCCGGACGATCGTCCGGCTGAGGCGCTTCTCGTCGGAGCCGACGCGCGCAGCCAGGTCGGCCATCGACGGCTCGTGCCCCAGTTCCCGGCGCAGCGCTTCGCGCGCCGCGTCGAGCTCGCGCCGCTGCCGCCGCACGCCGCGAGGCCAGGCATCCTTCCGGAGCGCGTCGATCATCGCGCCGCGGACGCGACGCTCCGCGAAGGTCTCGAACTTGATGCCCCGTGCCTCGTCGAAGCGGTGCGCCGCATCGATGAGACCCAGCACCCCGTCCTGGACGAGATCGCCGATGTCGATGGAGTTGGGCATCGACGCGGCCATGCGGCGGGCCAGCGCTTCGACAAACGGCAGGCCAGCCACGATCCGGCGGTCCTGAGCGGCGGTAGCGGGTTGAACGGGCATCTGCTTGGTCTCCTGAATCGGAAGTTCGTTGCGCTTCCGGGTGCTGACCACTATCGCAACCTCGGTACCAACGGCAGAGTCCGTGCGCCAATTCAGTGCATCACGAGCAGCATTGTTCCTGTATCATCATGCTTTCACAGGGTTTATCGTCAGTGTTCCGAAACGGATCGCGCCGGTCTCTGAGCCGGGCTGTTCTGTGAAAATCGTCAACGAACTGACGATGATTGACGGTCCATCGTCAAATTTCTGACGACGCGACTGACAGAAGCGAGGTTGAATTACAGGGGGAGCGGGCGCGCTACTGCGCGTCGACGGTGGGGGAGACGAGGTACTGCCGAAGATCCTTGACCGTGCCCATGGCCTCGAGCGCGCTCGCCACCACCTGGGAGGCGCGCGCGCGGCTCGGGGCATCAGTCACTTTCGATTCAAGCAACTCAGCATGGGCAAGGATGATCCCGAGCTGGTTGTTCAGGCGATGGAACAGGAGGCGTAGTTCTGGTGTATCAGTCACGTCACGCCTCTCCGGTCACCCCGCCTGTCCTCACGAACCCGGTCAGGCCTGGTTGCGCTGTTCCTGCTGCCACACCGCGTCGGTCGCCGGACGATCAGCATGATGCGGGTCGCGCCAGAGCGTGTCAACGAAGATGCGGACCGAGCCACCGGCCGTGCGGACATATTCGATCTTGCCCGACGAGAGCCAGTTGTAGATGGTGCGACGGCTCACGCCGACAAGTTCGCAGGCCTTCATGATCGAGATCGTCTTTCGTTCCACGGGTTCTGCCTCCAGCAAGGGTATCGGAGCAACTGTGGCGGCCCTGTAGAGCCGTCGGTTTCTGGCCGCCTCGTGCTCAGGCGCGGCCCTTGGACATTTCTTCGGATCGGTACGGCAGGAACGGGAGAGGCACGGTTCAAAAAAATCTTCGCCGGCCACGCGGGTCCCAGCCCAGGCCGGCCCGAACGGCGACGCCTAAATGCCTGACAGCCCGAAACATCTCCTGCTGGTCGAGGACGAACCCGCGCTGCGGACCGTCGTCGCCGAGCAGCTGGTCGACCGCGGATACGTGGTGGACCAGGCCGAGTCCGGAGAGACCGCCCTCGCGCGCCTCGCGGACTTCGCCTACGACGCGATCGTCACCGACCTCCGGATGCCGGGTATCAGCGGCACCGAGGTGATCGAGGCCGCGGTCCAGCGATACCCCGACATCGTCGTCATCGTTGTCACCGGGTACGGGACGGTGAAGGACGCGGTGGAGGCGATCAAGCGTGGCGCCTCGGACTTCGTCAGCAAGCCCTTCCAGATCGACGAGCTGGCCCATGCCCTGGACGGCGCGCTCGAGCAGCGACGCCTGAAGTCGGAGAACGCGTACCTGCGCGCGCAGCTCGATGCGCGGTACCGCATCGAGGGCATCGTCGGGAAGAGCCCGGCGATGAAGAAGCTCTTCCAGCTGCTGGAGACCGTCGCCCCCACCAACAGCACCATCCTCATCACGGGCGAGACCGGGACCGGCAAGGAAGTGATTGCGCGGGCCATCCACCACAACAGCCCGCGGCGCGCCCAGCGGTTCGTGGCGCTGAACTGCAGCGCCATTCCCGAGGCGCTGCTCGAGGCGGAACTCTTCGGGCACGTCCGAGGCGCGTTCACCGGCGCCATCGGCAACCGCCAGGGCCGGCTCGAACAGGCGCACAAGGGCACGCTCTTCCTGGACGAGGTCGGGACCATGAGCGCGGCGCTCCAGATGAAGCTGCTGCGCGTGCTGCAGGAGCGCGAGTTCGAGCGGATCGGCGACTCGAACACCGTGAAGGTGGACGTCCGCGTCATTGCGGCGACCAACAGCGACCTCGGCCGCATGGTGGCGGCCGGCGAGTTTCGCGAGGACCTGTTCTACCGGCTCAACGTCATTCCCGTCGGCCTGCCGCCACTGCGGGAGCGCAAGGACGACGTGCCGCTGCTCGTGCAGCACTTCCTCGACAAGCTCCGCGGCGACGGCCGCCCGTCACTCGCCGTGTCGCAGGAAGCGATGCGTGCACTGATGGCGTACGGATGGCCCGGCAACGTGCGCCAGCTGGAGAACGCCATCGAGCGTGCCGTGGCGTTCGGCGCGGGACGAGGCCTGATCGACGTGGACGACCTGCCCCCTGAGATTGCGAGCGCGCGCAACGAAGCAACCGCCCCAGGTGTGTTCCTTCCCGACGATGGGCTGGACCTCGAGGCGCTGGTCACCGGCATCGAGCGCGACCTGATCCGCCGCGCGCTGGAGCGCACGGGCGGCAACAAGGGGCACGCGGCGCGGCTGCTGAACCTGAAGCGCACCACGCTGGTCGAGAAGATCAAGCGCCTCCACCGTTAGGCACACAAGTTCCAAAAGTTTTCCGCGCGGACGAGCCGCGCTCGGCGCGCGCCCGCCGGAATCCCGCGGTTTGAACACGCATGGGGCGCGCACCCCTGTTGGCACCGCCGTTGTCTTGATCCCTCCCGGAGGGACGCAGGATGCCGGGACGCGTGAGTCGGGTGGCGGCGTGGGTGCTGGTCGTGCTGCTCGGGATGGCCGTGTCGAGCGCCGCGCAGTCGCGTCCCGCGCAGGACCGCGAACGGCCACGCCTGCTGGTGCCGCTCTACGTCACGTTCGCGGGGCTCCAGGCGCTGGACGCGCACTCGACGATCACGGCTGTCGAGGCCGGGGCACGGGAGGCCAACCCCGTGGTGCGCCATGCGCTCGGCACACCGGGAGGCATGCTGGTGTTGAAAGGGGCCACCGCGGCCGCGGTGGTCGTGCTCAGCGAGCGGCTCTGGCCGCACAACCGGACGGCGGCTGTGCTGACGATGATCGCGCTGAACTCCGCCTACATCACGATCGCCGCGCACAACTATCGAACGGCGGCGCGCAGGCCTGGTGGTCAGCCCTGGTGACGCGGCACGCCGTCAGCGCCCGAAACACCTCGCGACGTCGAGTGCGGCCTCGATGACATCCGCCACATCGGTGTCGGTCAGGAGCGGGTGCAGCGGAAGCGAGACGAGGCGATCGGCCTCTCGTTCCGCGACCGGGTAGGCATCGGGTTCGAGGCCGTACTCCTCGGCATAGAAGCGCATCCGGTGCAGCGGGATGAAGTGTACGCTCGCGCTGATGCGGCGCTGACGGAGCTCCTCGATGAACCGCGCGCGATCGATGCGCAGCCGATCGAGGTGCAGGCGGATCGCGTAGATGTGCCAGGCCGACCGGACGTGCGGGCGTTCGGTGGGCACCTGGAACTGCGCCACGCCGCCCAGGGCCTCGGTGTACGTGTGGGCGATGGCCATGCGCCGCGCGTGGAACGCCTCGAGCTTCTCGATCTGGCGCAGCCCGATGGCGGCCATGATGTCGCTCATGTTGCACTTGAACCCGGGCAGCACGACGTCGTACCACCACGAGTCCTTCTTGCCCGCCGCAGCCTGTCGATCGCGGTCGATGCCGTGCCGGGTCCAGGGGCGCGCGGCCTCGACGAGCTCGCGCTCGCCGGTCAGCATGCCCCCTTCACCGGTCGTGAGGTTCTTGGTGGCGTAGAAGCTGAACGCGCACAGCGGCCCGATGCCGCCAACCATGCGGCCGCGGTAGGACGCCGGCAACGCATGCGCGGCGTCCTCGATCACCGTCAGGTCGTGGGCGCCGGCCAGGTCGAGGAGTGGGTCCATCTCCGCGGGATGCCCGTGCAGGTGCACCGGCATGATCGCCCGCGTGCGGGGCGTGATCGCCCGGGCCACGGCGTCCGGGTCGATGTTGAGGGTGTCTGGCTCGACATCCACGATCACCGGGCGCGCGCCGGCGTGGTGGATGACATGTGCCGTCGCGCAGAAGGTCATCGTCGTCGTGATGACCTCGTCGCCAGCCCCGATTCCGGCCGCAGCGAGAGCCACCTGCATGGCAGCGGTGCCCGAGCTGACGGCGAGCCCCGCCTCGGCGCCGACGAGCGTTGCGAGTTCGCGCTCGAATCGCTGCGTGCGCGGCCCCGTGGTCAGCCACTCGCCACGCAGCGTCGAGGCGACTTCGTCGATTTCCTCGTCGCCGACGGACGGGGGTGAGAAGGGCAGCAGCGTCGCGCGCACGGGGCCGATGGTACCCAAATGCCGGGATGGATCGCCAGACGCCACGGTCGCGATTCCGGCGGCAGAGTGCTACTCTGGCCGTCATGCCTCCGCGCTTCGCGTACTGGACGATTCTCATCGACGGCACGGCCACCGCATTCCGCGCCAAGGAGCGCGAGGAGCTGCTGCCGACGTTCAACCAGCTGCGGCGCACCAACGAGGACGTGACGATCCGGTATTTCGCGCGCGGCAAGCTCTGGGACACCCCCGAGCAGGCGCAGTGGGCGGGCAGGAATCCGGTCGCCGGGGAATCGCGCGACCGCGACTGGCGGCCGGGCGGCCTCCACAAGGACCCGCGTGCCCGCTTCGACAAGAAGCCCCGCCGGCGCGATCAGAGCAAGGCGGACGCACGCAGTGGCGACCAGCAGCGCAGCCGGGACGACGACCGCCCGCGCCCGCCACGTGCGCCCGAGGAGGGCCAGCCGCCCCGCAGGCCCTGGTCACCGAAGCCGGGAGGCGGCTCGAATCGTCCGTCCTTCAAGGGACGACCGCCCGGTCGCGAGGGCGACCGGATGGAACGGGACCGTCGGCCGGAGGGCGATCGGCCAGCCCGCAAGCCGTGGGCGCCCAAGGGCGCCGACGCGCGTGGCACACGCCCGGACACCCGTCGGCCCGATGACCGGCGTACGCGCGAAGACCGCCCTCGCGCACCCGAAGGCGGCTGGCGCGACAGGCCCGAACGGGCACGCGAAGACCGACCGTGGGGAGACGCACCACCCCGCAAGGCGCCGTGGGCGCCCAAAGGTGGCCAGCCTCGTGGAGAGGCAAGGGGCGGCTGGAAACCCCGCCCGAACGACCGTGCCGAACGCCGCCCCGAGGGCGGATCCTGGAAGGACAAGCCCAGGGGCGAGTTCCGCGGACGCGACGACCGCGACCAGCAGGGTGAGCGCCCCGCCCGCAAGCCCTGGGCTCCCAAGCCGACCGGTGGCGGTTTCAGCGGCGAGAACCGCCGGCGCGACTCGCCCGGCGGCAAGCCCGCCTGGAGTCCGAAGCCGGATCGTGGGTCGGGCGGCACGGGAGGCTGGCAGGGTAAGCCGCGGGGACCGAAGGGGTCGGCAGCAGGCCAGGGCGAACGGCGCGACGACTGGCGCGCACGACCCGAAGGGGACAAGGGTGGCGGCGTCAGGAAGCCCGCCGGTCCGCGCCCCAAGGGCGGGCCGGGCCGCGGTGGATTCAAGCCGAAGCCGCCACGGCAGAGGTAACCCGCGCTCGTGGCTCAGATCGGCTGGTTCGTCTTCTCGGGTGGCGGCGCGATCACACTCCTGGCACTCGCCGGGATCTGGGCGGCCTGGAGCGGGTCGGCCAGGTCCCGCACGGCCCTGCTCCTGCTGGCGCTCTTCTACTGGGTGTCGAGCACCGAAGCGGTGGCGGACGCACTGCGGCGGGTCATGGCCGCGCCGTACGCACCACTGGCGAAGACCGACGTGCCGCCAGGCCGCACCGCGGTGGTGCTTCTCGGTTCCGGCGGCTGGGGCGTCCGCGACTGGTCGGAGAACCAGCTCGCCGTGGTCGACCGCATCGGCGCCGCCCGGTTGCTCGAGGCGGCCCGCGTCTTCCGTCTCGTCGGTGCCGACTACATCGTCAGCTCCGGTGGCGTGGGCGTGGTCTCGCAGCGGGCCCGCGCCAGTGGCAGGGTGATGGCCGACGTCCTGCTGAGGCTCGGGATCCCGGCCGACCGCATCGTCCTCGAGACCGAGTCGCACAATACGCACGACGAAGCGGTGATCATCCAGCGCATGCTGCAGAGCCGGCCGGTCGACCACCTGGTGCTCGTCACTTCACAGTTCCACATGCGTCGGTCGGTCGGCACCTTCCGCGCGGTGGGCCTCGAGGTGATTCCTGCCGTGGCGCGTGAGCCCGAGAGCATCGACACATGGTGGGGAAAGCTCATTCCGACCGATAAAGCGATGGACGACACCGCGCTGGCCGCGCACGAAGTGATGGGTATGCTCGTGTACGCCGCACGCGGATGGTATCGCCGACAATGATGCCTGCCTCACAGAGGATCGAGCCGTGACGGCCGACGCTGCCAAGTCCCCCACGCTGCTCGTGGTCGACGACGACCCGGCGATGCTGGTGCTGCTGGATCGCGTCGCCTCGGACCTCGGCTTCAGCGTCGTGCGCATGACCGATGGTCGCGAGGCACTCGCCGCCCTGCCGACCCTCAGGCCCGACGGCGCCGTCATCGACGTGGGCCTGGCCGATGTCGATGGGATGAGCGTGCTGCGCGAGATCAAGGCGGCCGATCCCCAGTCGCAGGTGATCCTGATGACCGGCTCCGGCAGCATCGGGTCCGCCGTGGAGGCCATCAAGGCCGGCGCGCTCGACTACATCTCGAAGCCGCTGGATCTCGATCGGCTCCGCGATCTGCTCGTCACGGTGCGCAAGAGCCTCGAGCGGCGCGAGACGCTGATGCGGATCGACGCCGATGTCGCGCGCCAGTTCGAGTTCTACAGCCTGATCGGGCGCAGCCCGTCGATGCAGGAACTGTTCGACTCGGTGCGTCGATTCGCCCCTTATGCCCGTACCGTGCTCGTGACCGGCGAGACCGGCACGGGCAAGGAACTGGTCGCGAAGGCGCTGCACCGGCTCGGGCCGCGGCGGGACCGACGACTGATCACGGTGAACTGTTCGGCGGTGGTCGAGACGCTGTTCGAGAGCGAACTCTTCGGGCACGTGCGCGGCGCCTTCACGGGCGCCACCGAGACCAAGGTCGGCCTGTTCGAGCACGCCGACTCGGGCACGATCTTCCTCGACGAGGTGGGCGAACTCCCGCTGCCGCTGCAGGCGAAGATGCTGCGCGCCGTCGAGTACGGTGAAGTGCAGCGGGTGGGCTCGCTCGAAACGAGGAAGTCCGACGTGTTCGCGATCGCGGCCACCAACCGCGACCTGCGCGCGTGGTCCGCCCAGGGACGCTTCCGCAGCGACCTCTACTTCCGGCTCAGCACGATCGAGCTGCACATCCCGCCGCTGCGCGATCGGCGCGAGGACATTCCGTACCTCACGGCCTCGTTCATCCGCGAGTTCGCGACCCGGCTGAACCGGCCGATCAAGGGCATCACGGCCCAGGCCGAACGCCTGCTGCAGCAGGCCACCTGGCCCGGCAACGTCCGCGAGCTCCGGAACGTGATCGAGCGCGCCTGCATCCTCACCGACAGCCGCATCGTCACGGAGCGGGAAATGACGACGGCCATGAGCACTGTCCCGACCGGGTCGCCGCTCATCGACGCGGCCCCGGTGGCGGCCCCAGCAGAGGCCGATGGCCCCGGTTCGACGCTGATGAGCACCGCCCAGCGCGAGCAGATCCTGCGTGTGCTCCGCCAGGTCGACGGCAACAAGGCCGCCGCGGCCAAGCAGCTCGGGATGAGCCGCCGCTCGCTCTACCGCTGGATCGACAGGCTCGGGATTCCCCAGTAGCAGCAGGATCGGGAAGGCGGCGCAACGCCTCCCGAACCCAGCGCCCCGCGGCGGCTAGCGCCGGCCACCAGCCATCTGCCTGGCCTTCTCGGCTCCAGGGAAGGCCGGATCGAGCTGGAGGGCGCGCGCATACTCCGTGCGTGCCTGGGACAGGTTTCCCCCGCGCTCCAGCGCGCTGGCCAGATGGAAGCGGTACACGGCGCTCTCGGGCCGCGCGTCCACGGCCGCGCGCAGCGAGCCGAGCGCAAGGCCGGTGAGCCCCTTCAGCGAGTACACGCGACCGAGCAGCAGATCGACGTCCGGATCGCGTGGACGTCCGCGCTTTGCCGCCATGGCCAGCTCGAGCGCCTGGTTCAGCTTCTCCGGCGTGTCGAGGTACCTGAGCGCCAGCCGGTAGGAGATGTCCGCATCGTCCGGGTTGGCGACGACGATCTGCTCGAACTGCTGGACAGCTTCCTCGTCACGGCCGGCACGCTCGAGGAGCCGCGCGAGGGACGTCCACACCTCGAGGTAGCGCGCTGGACGACGGTCCACGATCCGGCGCATCACGGCGATCGCATCGTCGGTGCGGCCTGTGCGGGCGAGGAGGTCGGACAGGGCCAGGCCCGCGTCAACGCTCGACGGATCGCGCACCAGCGCCTGCCGCAGCATCGTCTCGGCCCGTGCGTCATCCCGGTCGGCCACGTGAAGACGCGCAGCCATGAGCAGGACGGCGGTGTTCCCGGGATTGCGGGCGACGGCGTCTTCTACTTTCTGCCGAGTCCCGGGGGTGGGACCGGAGCGGGCTTCGGCTGCGACCAGCCCGTCGAGTGCCTCGAGCGAGCCGGGATTCAACTCCAGCGCCTGGAGGAATGCGGCCCTCGCGCCCGCCTGATCGCCGCGTGCGGCCAGGAAGCGCCCCTGCAAGGCCGCAACCCGCGGGTCCTGCGGGGCACGTTCACGGAGCTGCCTGAGCGACGACTCGGCCGAACCCGGGTCGCCCACCGCGAGGAACGCGTCGACCAGCGCCAGCGCCGCATCGCGGCTGTCGGGCGCCAGGCGAAGGGCGTCCTTCGCGTGCAGCAGGGCTTCGTCTGCACGGAGGAGCGACAGTGACGTCCGGCTCAGTGCGAGGCGGGGCTTCACCGCCGACGGGCTGAGGCGTGCGGCCTCGCGGTACTCCTGATAGGCGCCGTCGATGTCACCGGTCGACGCGAGCACCTGGCCCAGGAGCAGGTGAGCGTCGCTCGAGGCGCGGTCGGCGGCGAGCACGTCCCGCACATAGCGACGGTCCGGGTTGCCGCGCTCGAAGAGCAGCTCCGCCTTGAGCAACCGCGCCGAGGTCTTGGCGGGGTACCTGGCCAGGACTGCGTCCACGCGACGGACCGCATCCGCCGGCTTGCCGAAGCGCGCATCGACCGCCGCATGCCTCAGTGTCAGTTCGCCTTCGGCGTCGTCGCCCGGCTCCATGGTCTCGAGGAATGCGCGTGCCTGGTCGTTCAGGTCGTTCCCGAGGTAGTAGTCGACGAGCGCGAATCGTGCTCCGCGGCCATTCTGTCCGGGTGCCGGCGCGGCATGCCGCAGGTACGCCAGGGCATCGTCCACTTTCCCCTGGGCCAGGTAGATCATGCCGAGCGAGAAGTTGGCCATCGCATGTTCCGGATTGGCGTCCGCGAACGGCCGGAGCACCGGCTCCGACTCGGAGATCCGTCCGGTGGCCCAGTAGAAGTTCACCAGGGCCATGGTCGCCTCCGGCAGGTCGTTCGCCAGACCCATCGCCTTGCGGATCAGCTTCTCGCCGTCGTTGTCGTTGGCCCAGGGTGCTCGCGGGCGGAGAGCGACGCGGAGCCGTTCGAGCGTGTCAGGATCCGTCGTGAACGGTGCGAGCCGCTCCAGAGCCGAGGAGGACGACGAGAGCCGGAGCCGCGCATTGGCGTGGAGCAGGATGGCGTCGACGCTGTCGGGCCGCTCCCGCTCGAGGCGTGCGGCCGTCACCTCGGCATCCTCGAATCGGCCGGCCGCCAGGAACGCCTGTCCGGCGCGCAGTTGGGCCTCGAAATCGTCGGGCAGCAGCTCCGCCGCCCGGATGGGTTGACCGGCCGCCTTATAGGCCTCGCCCAGCTTGGTCCGGACCATCGGGTTCGAGCCGTCTCGCTCGAAGGCCGCGAGGTACTCGGCCGCGGCCGCTCCGTAGCGCTTCTGCACCATGAGCGCGTCGCCGGCGCGGACGCGCTCGGCCACCGCGCCGTCGCCCCCGTCGCAGGCGGCGGCCATCAACAACGTGGCACCGATCAGGCAGGTCGCGGCCAGGCGTCGATCACTGATACGCACGGCGCCGTACCTCGAAGATGGATTCCTCGGACACGTTCGTATGTCCCTCAGCCGATGATGCCGTTGCTTCTGAGAAACCGCTCCAGCGCGGTTGCGGCGGCTGCATGCGCGACGTCGTTCGGACCGTCGTCGAGCGGGTGCACCGTCAGCGCGCCGGGTGCCTGCCCCTGGACCGCGGCCACGCCGAGATCCGTGAAGGGTGTGTCCCCCTCTTTCAGGCGCGACGATACGGCGCGCTCGAGGGCTCCCCAGCGTTCGTCGGGTTCCTCGTGGCGGAAGAGGAACGCGGCGAACCGCACGCCGCCTGCGCGGAGGGTCTCGCGCAGCCTGACCACCGACTCGACCGTGGCGCCGTATTCGTACGGTCTCCGCCGCTCGTGCCGCGCCCACTGCAGCAGGCGCGCGGAGAACAGGAACTCCTCGAGCCGGCCGGGCTGATGGATGAAGCCCAGGTCGCGCTCCTGCTGACGCGACAGGTTGTCGCGCGTGGAGAGCGACAGGAGCACTACGTCCGGCGCGTAGCGGTAGGCAATCTCCTCGTAGAAGGTCACCTGCTGCGGCGTGGCGCTGCCATACACCGCACAGTTGATCACGTCGATCGGGCGGCCGCCTGTCATCTTCGCCGACTGTTCGAGGCGGCGCGCGAACGTGTCCTCCTCACGGACGCCGATTCCGAACGCTCCCGACCCGCCGAGAAGCAGGATCCGCAGCGTGGTGCCGGGATTCGGGATGACCGCATCGTCCCCGCGGCACCCGAGCGCGTTCAACTCGTAGCTCACCGTGAATCGGGGACGGCCACCCTGGGGCTCCGCGCGTTCGAAGTATCCGCGCGGGTTCGAGGGATACACCGTTCGCGATACCGCGTACGGTGGTGGGAACCCATTGACGGCGCGGTCGAGGTCGACACCTTCCCAGCGCACGGGCTCGAGCCCTATCACCGCGGGCGGCACCAGGCGCGGCACCTGCGTCTCGGCGGAAACCGCACCAGCGGCCAGCACCCCGGCCACCGCCATGGCCGGCACGAACCGGACGAACGGTAACTGGGACAGCAGAACCGCAGTGCCAACCGCACCGTAGGCCGCGAACAGACCGACGTACCCCAGCCGTCCTGCAATCGGCATCGGCACACTGGCCACGTGCAGCGCCAGGTTGCTGACGATGCACACCGCGAGGAGGCCTAGCTGCCGGAGCTGCGCGACGAGTCCCGCCAGTGCGAGCCCGAGGGCAAGCCACCGCGCGCCCCCGCTCGCGTACAGAAGCATGAAGCCGGCCTGTGCCAGCGCCAGCACCGAGAGCACGAGCACCAGTGAGCGGGTGTCGGGTGTCGGCGCGGTCGGCGTGCGGGGGTTGGCGGCGGTTGCGCGTGAGGGCACGGCCCCGCCAATCTACCTCGAAAGCGGTGCGACCGGGATGGGGATGGATCCGGGTGCACTTCACCCACGACCGCAGGCCGGCACGTTCGCGCAGCTGCAGGTCGAGGCCTGGATGACGCGGCCAAGTCCGGTGTCGCCCGCCACGTCAGCCAGCCTGTCACAGGCACGCGGCGGCTGCCGTGCGTCGGGCGAGGCTCGCAAGTCGCGGGATCGTCTCCAATGCGCTGCCTGTACCGATGAAAGTCTTCCAGAAGCAGACTTTCAGGAACCGATTTTACGCGGGTACCGTGAAAATAGAGCGGCCGACGCGATCCCGTAAAGCTCGCACTGGTATAGACTAACAGCCGTCTGCCGTTGGCCTGCGAGGGCCTCCGCCAAGGAGGGATCGGAAGTTGCTATAGGCCGGGCACAACTATTTCGGGTTTCCATCGGGAGTTCGGAGGTACAGCAATGCGACGGGTTATTGGTCTTGTCCTTGGTTTGATGCTGTTTGCGGGTGCCGGTCAGGCACACGCCAACACGATCGGATTCGACGCCGCGAATTCGACCGGCGGCAACATTTCGTTCGCCGGCGGCAACACCGGCAACTTCACCTTCAACGGCACGTTCCAGATCACGGCCGTGAACGGGCTGCTGACCAACTCGCTGCTGGGCAGCACCGGTCAGATCGGCGGCAACTACAACTTCGGCCCAATCACGACCGTCGGTACGCTGCAGACCGCGTCGGTCACCAGCTCGAACGGCACCTTCTCGCTGTTCGACTCCATCGGTGGCGGCACGCTGACCGCCACGGTGAGCTGGATCGACATCTTCACGCTGGGCACGATCGGTGGCCTGAACTCCGGTGGTTCGGTGAACCTGACGAACTGGCAGTACTCGGGCGGTTCGCCGAGCTTCAACTACCAGGCGATCCTGTTCTCGAGCAACCCGATCACCACGCTGTCGTTCCAGTTCATTCCGGCCCAGTCGCTGACGCAGCTGTACCAGAACGGCGGCACGAACAGCTACTCGCTGACCTTCGACGCGACCACCGCGGTGCCGGAACCGGCCTCCATGCTGCTCCTCGGCACGGGCCTTCTCGGTGTGGCCGCCCTGGCGCGTCGCCGCTCCAAGGCGTCCGAAGCCAAGAACTGAAGACGTAAGTCGCCGGCCAGGCAGACAAACCTGGCCGGCTCTCGCTTCAAGACAAGTACGTAATTCCGCCGATTTCCCGAGGCGGCGCGAAATAGACTAGGGCGTAGTAAACGGCCTCTCGTTTGCTGCGCCCTTTTGTCTTGTTCCGCTCATGAATTGGCGACCTTCGACGCTGCTGGCCGTCGCAGCCGTCTGCTGCGGCTTCCTCCTCGCGTACTGGCACGTCCTCACCCAGCTCGTGTCCGACTGGGCGAACGACGACAACTACTCGCACGGCTTCTTCATCGTGCCACTCGCCCTCTTCTTTGCCTGGGAGCGGCGGCAGCGTCTGGTTCACACGCCACCGCAACCATCGGCCCTCGGCCTTCTGGTGGTAGCCGGCAGCCTGGCGGTCCTCGTCGCCGGCACGCTCGGCGCCGAACTCTTTCTCACCCGCATCGCCATCGTCGGGTTGATTGCCGGCGTCACACTGTTCGTGGCCGGCTGGCAGCACCTGCGCATCCTCTCGTTCCCGATTACTTTCCTGCTGTTGATGATTCCGCTTCCGGCCATCCTGTTCAACGAAGTGGCGTTCCCACTGCAGCTGCTGGCGTCGCAGTTCGGGGAAACAGCGCTGAGGCTGTTCGGGATACCGGTGCTGCGCGAAGGGAATGTGATCACGCTGGCGAACACCTCGCTCGAGGTGGCGGAAGCCTGCAGCGGGATCCGCTCGCTCGTGTCGCTGCTCACGCTGGGGATTGTCCTGGGCTACTTCACCGACTCGAGAACCTGGACCCGGACGGTGATTGCAATTGCCACCGTGCCGGTGGCAATTGCTGCCAACGGCCTTCGCGTGGCGGGTACCGGAATCGCGGCCGCCTATGTCGGCCCCGAGGCGGCCACCGGCTTCCTGCACACCTTTTCGGGGTGGCTGATGTTCATCCTGGCGTTCGTGCTGCTGCTGGCGATTCAGCAGGCCATCTTCCGGGTGTTCCCGGAGCCGACGGTCGTACGGGAGGCCCGATGAACACGCCGGCGCGCCTGCTCCTGGTCTCCGCGTTCCTGCTCGGCACGGCTGGCTACCTGACGTCCGCCATGCGGGCCGAGCCAGTGCCGAGCCGTCAGCCGCTCACCACCTGCCCGATGATCATTTCGGACTGGCAGGGCCAGAACGCGCCGGACTTCGACGAGGCCTCGCTCAGCGTGCTCGGCGTGGACGAGTACATCAACCGCATCTACCTCGACGCCACCCGCCAGCCTCTGGGGCTCTACGTGGGCTACTACGCGAGCCAGCGGCAGGGGGACACGATGCACTCGCCGCTCAACTGCCTGCCGGGTGCCGGCTGGAGCCCGGTGAGCTTCGCGCGCATCGGCATTCCCGTGCGCGCACACGAAGCCGCTGGTGCCGAAACCGTGACGATCAACCGATACGTCATCGAAAAGGGGCTCGACCGGCAGGTGGTGCTGTACTGGTACCAGAGCCAGGGTCGAGTGGTGGCAAGCGAGTACTGGGGGAAGATCTACCTGGTGCTCGACGCCATCCGCAGCAACCGTACGGATGGCGCACTCGTGCGCATCACCGTGCCGATTCGAACCACCGACGAAGAAGCCACGCAGCGGGCCGTGGCGTTCGCCCAGGCTGTCTATCCGCTGCTCGGACGCTACCTGCCGTCCTGAATCGAGGGGACCTATGTCACGTAACTCAATGTTCGCCGCGGCCGTGGCCGTGGCCCTCCTCGTGTCAGGCTGCGCAACCGATCCCGAGGAAGCGCGGAAGGCCTACATCGCCAGCGGCGACTCGTTCGTCGCGCAGAAGAAGTACAGCGAGGCGGTGATCCAGTACCGCAATGCCGTCCAGAAGGATCCCAAGTCAGGGGAGGCACGGCTGAAGCTTGCCGAGACCTACGGGCTGGCAGGGGATGTCCCCAACTCCTTCCGTGAATACATGCGGGCGGCCGACCTGCTCACTGATCGCCACGACGTGCAGTTGAAGGCCATCACGCTGATGCTCGTCTTCGGCCAGTTCGAGGACGCGCGCACGCGCGCGCAGGCCCTGCTGCAGAAGAACCCCAACGACGTCGACGCCCAGATCATGCTCGGCAACGCGCTCGCCGGCCTGAAGGATCTCGATGGCGCGGTGCACGAGATCGAGGAAGCGATCCGCATCGACCCGAACGACACCAGGGCGTACGCCGCGCTCGGCGCGCTCCAGAATGCCCGCGGCAACAACGCGGTCGCCGAAGAGGCGCTGCAGCGCGCGGTGTCGCTGGCGCCGAACTCGGCGCAGCCCTACCTGGCACTTGGCAACTTCTACTGGTCCATCGAGGAGCGTGAGAAGGCCGAGGCCACGATCCGCAAGGCACTCGAGATCAACCCGAAGGACCAGATGGCCAACCGCGCCATGGCGCTGTTCACCATGGCGACGAACCGCCCCGAGGAGGCGGAACAGTACCTGAAAGCCGCGGCGGAGTCGCAGGCGGCCGACGCCAGGATGTCGCTGGCCGACTACTACGTCCTGACGAAGCGGCCCGACCAGGCGTCGCTCATCTTCAGCCAGCTCACGGGCGATGCCGCGGTCGGCAAGGACGCGCAGCTCAAGCTCTCGGCACTCGCGTACGAGAAGCAGGACCAGGCAGGCGCCTACAAGCAGGTGGACCAGCTCCTCGCGTCCGACCCGGGCAACAGCCGCGCGCTCATGCTCAAGGCGCGCTTCCTCTTCAACGAACGCAAGCTGGACGAGGCGCTCGCACAGAGTGAGGCGGCCACCAGGGCCGACGAGCGGTCGGCCGAGGCGCAGTACCTGCGCGGCCTCATCCTGCTCGCGAAGAACGACACCGCGAAGGCCACCGCGGCCTTCCAGGAAACGCTGCGCCTCAACCCGCGCGCGGCCGCCGCGCAGGCACAGCTGGCGCGCATCCACTTCAACGAAGGCAATGCCGCCACCTCCCGGCAGTTTGCGGAGGAAGCACTGCGGATGGACCCGGCCAACGCCGACACCCGCCTGCTCCTCGTGCAGTCGCTCCTGGCCGAAGGCTCCACCGACCGGGCCGAAGCCGAGTTGAAGACCCTCGTGCAGAGCAACCCGAACTCGTCGGCGGTGCAGTCGGCCATGGGGTCGCTGATGCTCACCAGGCGAGACGCCGCCGCGGCCAAGCGCTATTTCGACAAGGCGCTCGAGCTGAACCCGAAGTCCGTGGAGGCCTTGAACGGCCTGATCGCGCTCGACATCTCGTCGAAGAATGTCGGCGCGGCGCGCGACCGCGTCGACAGCGCCCTCAAGGTGTCGCCGCGCGACACGACCCTGCTGCTGCTGGCCGGCCGCACCTACGCCGCCGCCGGTGACCTGGCCAAGACCGAGGAGCTCTTCCGGCAGGCGGTCGAGATCGACCCCCAGAACCTCCTCGCCTACCAGCTCCTCGGCAGCCTGTACCTCTCCCAGAAGAAGCTGGACCAGGCACGCCAGGAGTTCGACACCCTCGCAGCCAAGCAGACCGGCTCCGTGGCGCCGTCCACGATGGCCGCCATGATCCTGGAGGCGCAGAACAAGCCGGCTGATGCCAAGGCCCGGTACCAGGAGATCCTCCAGAAGGATCCCAATGCCGCCGTGGCTGCGAACAACCTCGCCTGGATCATGATCGAGTCTGGCGAGAACGCCGACCTCGCACTGCAGTTCGCGCAGGCTGCCAAGGCGAAGATGCCCACCCGGCCTGAGGTGAACGACACGCTCGGCTGGATCTACTACAAGAAGAACATGCTCCCGCAGGCCATTGCCGCCCTGCGCGAGGCCGCCGACCGATCGCCGAAGACCGCGACCTTCCACTTCCATCTCGGCATGGCCTACGCGAAGGCCGGCGAGAAGGCCAAGGCGCGGACCGCGCTCGAGACGGCCCTGCGGCTCCAGGCCGACTTCCCCGGGTCCGACGAGGCGCGCGCGACTCTCGCGTCGCTGTGACCCCCGCACGGGTCCTGCAGGTCGTCCTCGGCCTGAATCCAGGTGGTACCGAGCGCCTCGTCGTCGAACTGGCGACGAGGCTGCACGGACAGATTCCCACCGCCGTCTGCTGCCTGGACGCTGCGGGCGCATGGGCGCCGGAGGTGGAGGCGCACGGCGTCCACGTCCGGGCGCTCAACCGGCCTCCGGGCTTCCACCCGCTGATCGGGCGCGCGGTGGCAACGGCCGCGCGGGCGCACGGCGCCACGGTCATCCACGCACACCACTACTCGCCCTTCGTCTACAGCTGCTGCACCCGACTGGCCGGTCTCACCATTCCCATCGTGTTCACCGAACACGGCCGGCTCTCCGACGCCGGGCCCTCCGGCAAGCGACGACTGGCCAACGCCGTGCTCGGGCGCATGGCCGCACGGGCGTTTGGCGTCTCCGACGATGTGCGTCTGCACCTGGTGGCGGAAGGCTTCGGTGCCGGGCAGGTGGGGGTCATCTACAACGGCATCGACGTGGGTCCGGTCCCCGACCGGGACACGCGGGCGCAGGTCCGCGCCGACCTCGGCGTGACCGACGACGTGCTGGTGATGGCGACCATTGCGCGGCTGGACCCGGTGAAGGACCTCGCGGTGCTCCTGAAGGCGGTGCACGAGGCATCGGCGGATGTGCCGCTGCTGCTCCTGGTGATCGGTGATGGTCCGGAGCGGGCTGGCCTCGAGTCAGAAGCCTCGGCGCTCGGACTGGGCGCGCGCGTCCGTTTCCTCGGGCATCGCAACGACGCGCGGCGGTGGCTTGCCGGCTGCGATGTCTACGTGAACACGTCGGTCAGCGAAGGCGTGTCGCTCACCATCCTCGAGGGCATGGCCGCCGCGCTCCCGGTGGTGGCCACCGCGGTTGGCGGAACGCCCGAGGTGGTGAATGATGACTGCGGCATGCTGATTCCGGCCCGCACTCCGTCCTCCTGCGCTGCAGCCCTGCGGCGGCTCGGTGCGGACCGGGGGCTGGGTCGCACGCTGGGACGGCGGGGCCGCGCCCGCGTGGAGGCCCGTTTCACCCTCGACCGCATGGTCCACGACTACGCGGCGGTCTACACCGAGCTGGGAGCCTGCTGATGTGCGGCATCTGCGGCGTCGTCTCCATGGATGGTCCGCTGCCGCCTGGCACGAGGGCGGCCGTGCAGCGCATGAACGATGCGATCAGCCATCGTGGTCCCGACGGCGAGGGACTGCACGAGGCGGAGACCGGCATCGTGGCGCAGCGCAGGCTGGCGATCATCGACCGCGCTGGCGGCCGGCAGCCGATGGCCAACGAGGACGGCTCCTGCTGGATCGTCTTCAACGGGGAGATCTACAACCACCGGGACCTGCGGCCTCGACTCGAGGCCCGGGGACACCAGTTCAGGACCTCGTCCGATACCGAGACCATCCTGCACGCGTACGAGGAGTTCGGCCCTGCCTGCCTCGACCACCTGGAGGGCATGTTCGCGTTTGCGATTTACGACGGGCGCGACCGGTCGCTGTTTGCCGCGCGCGACCGGGTGGGCAAGAAGCCGTTCTTCTACACGGTGAACGATGGGGTGCTCGCGTTCAGCAGCGAGCTGCCGTCGCTGTCTCACGCCCCTGGCTGGCGCGACGACCTCGACCTGAGCGCCCTCGAGGGCTACTTCGCCCTCGGCTACTTCATTGCGCCGGACACGATCTTCACCCATGCGCGGAAGCTGCCGCCAGGTCACTGGATGCGCGTGGCGAACGGGCGCGTCGAGATCCGCGAGTACTGGGACGTCCGCGAGTTCGACACAGACCACCGGCCCGAGCCTGAGCTGCTCGAGGCGATCGACGAGACGCTCCGGGCGGCGGTGCACGCACGGCTCGAGAGCGAGGTCCCGCTCGGGGCCTTCCTGAGCGGAGGGATCGACTCCGGGCTCGTCGTCTCGTACATGGCCGAGGCGCTGGGGGACCGGCTCGTGACGGCGTCGGTGGGTTTCGACGACAAGGGGCACGATGAACTGGACGCGGCCGCCCTTGTCGCCTCGCATTTCGGCAGCCGGCATCATGCCGAGCGCATTGCCCCGAACCTCGAAGAGGTGCTCGCGCCTGTCGTGGACCATCTGGGCGAGCCGCTCGCCGACTCGTCGGCCATTCCCACGTGGTATGTGTCACGCGCGGCGCGACGGCACGTCACCGTGGCCCTGAGCGGCGACGGCGGCGACGAGACGTTCGCCGGCTACGACTTCCGCTACGTGCCGTTTGCCCTGGAGGCCTCGGCGCGGCGCTGGCTGCCCGGCGGCCGGTCCGCCGCGCTCGGCTGGCTCGGCGCACGCTGGCCGCGGTCAAGGAAGCTGCCGCGGCCCCTGCGGGTGGGCACCCTCCTCGAGAACCTGGGTCACGATGACGCGACCGCCTACTACGCCGACCTGTCGTTCATGAAGCCGGCCGACGTGCGGACGCTGCTCGGACACGCACCCACCCGCAACCCGGCCGACAGCCCGGTCTACGCGGCGGTCACCGACCCCTACCGGCGCTGCGGGTCGAAGGACGCGGTGCAGCGGGCCGAGTACGCGGATCTGAAGGTCTACATGCCGAACGATCCACTGGTGAAAGTGGACCGCATGAGCATGGCGCACAGCCTCGAGGTCCGCTGCCCGCTGCTCGATCGCCGCGTGGTGGAACTCGCGTTCCGCATCCCGGCCTCGCGCAAGCAGGTGGGTGCCGAAGGCAAGCGGCTCCTGCGCCAGCTCGCACGGAAGCGCCTGCCCGGCGCGCTGTGGTCGCTGCCGAAACGGGGATTCACGGTGCCGATTGGCGCCTGGATCGGCCGCGAGTATGCCGGGCGCTTCCGCGACGAGGTGCTTCGCCCGTCATCGCGCCTGTCGGGCCTCGTCGACCTGCGGGACCTCGAACGGCGGTTCACCTGCCAGCAGCGCGGCGAGCGTGACGAGAGCTATGCGCTCTGGAGCGCGTGGACGCTCGAACGGTGGCTGAAGCGGAGCTAGTCAGCCCGACGCGGCGGCTGGTTCGCACCGTCTGGCTGCTGTCGGCGCTCTTCATCGTGTACGGGACAACCATCCCGTTCTCCTTCGATGCGCTGGCAGAGGCGGTGACCCTGCGGCTCATGCGGATCGGCCACACGACCCCGTGGGCGCTGCATGCCGTGGATCGCCTGTCGATCCCCGACGTCGTCCAGAACATCCTCCTGTTCGTCCCGTTCGGCGTCCTCGGGTTCCTGGGCCGTCCCACTTCGGGCCGCGCAGGGGCGGCCTGGCGCGTGGTGGTCGTCACGGTCCTCGGCACGTGCCTGAGCCTGGCGGTGGAAGTGCTGCAGTTGTTCACGGCAGACCGCACCGCGTCGCTCACCGACCTGGCCGCGAACAGCAGCGGCGCGGGTGGCGGTGCGGTGGCCGCCTGGCTGCTGCGCGGCACCGCCCTGCGGCTGCTGCGGCAGCTCGCACGTGCCGGGTTCCTCGAAACCGGCACGTTCTACCCCGTGCTCGTGTACGGGGCGCTGCTCGGCGTGGCGGCGTGGGAGCCGTTCGACGTCACACTCGACGTCGGCAGCGTGGCGCACAAGGTGCGGCTGTTCCTGGACGATCCCTGGCAGTTCCGCGGCGTCGATGACGAGGGGCTGGCGGTGCTGCAGTCGGCGCTCCTGGCGGGCGCGCTGTCGAGCTATCTGTCGGCACGGGGACGTCCCTCCGCCGCAGTGAGCGCAGCGGCACTGGGCGCCCTGCTCGGCGTGGCGCTCGAAGGCAGCCAGGCGCTCATCGAAGCCAGGCAACCCGGCCTGGCCGATGCACTGGTCCGGGTCGCCGGCGCCTGTGCGGGAGCCGCCGCATGGACGCTCACGCGCCGGGGCCGGCACGGGCTGCTGGCAGCGACGGCGCTCGGAACCACCCTGGCCGCGGCGATGCAGTTGCTGTCGCCGTTCACGCTGGCCGACCACTACCAGCGCGTGCAGTGGGTACCGTTCCTCAACTACTACACCAACACCAGCGTCGACACCGTGAGCCACGCGATCGAGCTGCTGCTCCTGTTCCTGCCGCTCGGCTTCGTGACGGGCGGCACCGATCGCTCGCGGCGTGGAGCCCTCCGGCTGGCGGTGGCGATCGCGCTGCTGGTAGCCGTGCCGCTGGAGTTCGCCCAGGGATGGATACGCGGGCGCTTCCCGGACGTGACCGACGTCGTGCTGGCCGTGGCCGGTGCGTGGGGCGGCGCGTGGCTCGCCACCACGGGGGCGGACGGGTTCGCGCAGCTGACACGCGTGGTGGGACCCGTGGCCCGGAGCCCGTACGTCCGGGACCTGCGGCCTAGGGGGTGACGCGGCCCTGCTCGTCGAGCATCTGCTGGCCGAGTTCGAAGCAGATGAGCGACATCAGCAGGAACGTGTGGTTCGCACCGGTGTAGTGCTCCGAGACCACCCGGCGCACGGCGTCGGCGCGGAAGAGCCCCCGCTGCAGGAACGTGTCCGAGAGCAGCACGCGATCGACCATCGGCTTGAGTTCGCGGCGCAGCCAGAGCCCGAGGCGCTCGTACGGCTGGTAGCCCTTGAAGCCGAGCTTGGCCGCAATGCGCATGCGGGCATAGGCCAGGTTCGTCTCGAGCGGCCCCGCCCCCATCCGCGCGCCAGTGTTCGCGTTCACGACATCGACGAACTCGGGCTTCCGTCGGCGCAGGATCTCGATCTGCAGGTCGGCTCCCAGCTTCATCGACGCGGGCATCGCAAAGAGGCTGTCGATCACGTCGTTGTCCAGGAACGGCATGCGCACGGCGGCGAAGTAGCCGAACATCTGGACCGACAGCGAGGTCTCGCGGTGCAGGCGCGCCGAGAGCACCAGCGGCCACACGCTGTCGATCGGCTGCGCCCCGGCCGGCGTCTGGTCGAGCGCCTCGCGAAGCGATCGGTACGCCATCGGACGCACGTCGAAGACGAACAGGTCCTGCGGAACACCATCCAGCATGTAGGCCGTCAGGTGATGCTGCAGCCAGGTCTCCAGTTCCGGCGCCGATGCGGCCAGCGCGGCGGCATCGAGCGAGAAGGAGTACGCCTTCTTCATGTGGAGCAGCTCACCGCCGTGCCCGCGGAGCAGGAAGTCGATCCCCTGCTCGCGATACGTGGCCATGGTCGGCATGACGATGCCCTGGTCCAGGTAGTGGCCGTCGGTCAGCCCGACCATCTCACGCAGGTTCGCCTCGAAGTTGTCGAGCACGCGGCTGTCGAGCACGTAGGCGTGGTGGGGTACGTTGACCAGCCGTGCCAGTTCCGCGGCACTGCGGTGGTCGATGCCCCCCTCGATCCCCAGGCACACCGAGCGGAGGTTGCGTCCGGGCGGCACCAGCCCGAGCAGCGTCCGCGAGTCGAGCCCGCCGGACAGCGAGATGCCGAGCCGCTCGCCCTCTCGCGCGCGGATCTCGACCGCCCTGGCCATCCGCTCGTCCAGCAGGGAGACCTGCTCCTCCGGTGTCGCCTGGCTGGGCGCCAGCGACGGCGTCCAGTAGGTGCCGGTCGTGAGACGTCGGTCGCCCGCCGAGAACGTGAGGTACGTCGCCGGGGGCACCTGCCGGATGCCGTCGATCAGCGTCCGGTCGGTGATGAAGTGACCGAAGGCAAAGAACTCGGCCACCCCGGCCTCCGACCAGTTGCGGCCGACACCCGGCGTGGAGAGGAGCGTCTTCAGCTCGGTGGCGGCCACGAACGCCTGCGGCGTGCAGGTGTAGAAGAGCGGCCGCAGCCCGAATCGGTCGGTGGCCAGCGTCAGCGTCTGCGCCGTGCCATTCCACAGCGCGAACGTGAACATGCCGTTGAGGCGTGCGAGGAACGCGGCCCCCTCGACCTGCCACCCGCGCAGGAGGACCTCGCCGGCGTCGGTGCCATCGATGCGGACACCGGCGTCGACGAGCCGCGCACGCTCGGAGGCCAGGTTGTAGATCTCGCCTTCCCACGCCAGCAGATCCCTGCCGTCGGCGGTGACACAGAGATCGCACTGCGCGGGCCCCGCGTGGCTGACACGGCCGAGGGCGACACCGTCGGCGTCGCGCACGACCGCCTCCGCCTGCAGCCACGGGTAGGGGCGCATGCGGGCGAGCATGCCGTCGATCCGACGACCGATGTCCGGCTCGGAACGGCTGATTCGGGCACAGATGCCTGGCATCGCTTACGTGCGCGGCCCGTCCGCCGTCCCTCTGGTCGACATAAAGAACATGTGGTGCCTCACATACTACGCTGAGCTGGGTCTCCCGTGAACGACCGGCTGCACGAGTACGCACGGCTTCCGCGGATCGTCCGATATCCCTGTCGTGAGGGCGCGGGTGCGTGGAGCACGGGATGTGCGCCAGTCGCACGAAACGTCACGCTTACGCAGCGGAATGGGTGCTTTGGACGATCGGCCGGAGTCCTGCCCCGTATAATCGAAGGATTCATGCGCGCAAGCCTCGGAGCCGATCTTCGTGAAATGGTAGCCGAGCAGTTCGACTACCGCGAACTGCTCTATCAGATGACCTTGCGCGACCTGCTGCTTCGTTACAAGCAGACGGTCATGGGGTTCGGGTGGGCCATCTTCATGCCGCTGGTCAATACGGCGGTGTTCTCGGTCATCTTCACCCGCGTCGCGCCGCTACCCACGCCGGTCCCCTATCCGGTGTTTGCGTTCTGCGGCCTCTGGGCGTGGAACTTCTTCGCCTCGACGCTCCGTTTCTCGGTCATTTCGCTCACCAGCAATACGAACCTGGTCTCGAAGGTCTACTTCCCGCGGGAGATCTTCCCGTTCTCGACCGTGCTCGTGGGCCTGGTGGACTTCCTCGTGAGCGCCGTGGTGCTGGCCGCCCTCATGGCCTGGTACGGCATTGTCCCGGGCCTTGCGCTGCTGTGGCTCCCGGTCATCATCGCGGTGCACGTCGCGTTCACCGCCGGGGTCGCCCTGATCGTTTCGATGGCCAACCTGTTCTACCGTGACGTGAAGTACCTCTTCGAGGTGGCCATCACCGTCTGGATGTTCGCCACCTCCGTGGTCTACCCGGTGAGCAACATCGGCGGCCGCCTGGGGTCGGTCCTGTCACTCAACCCGATGACGCCGGTCATCGACGCCTACCGCAACGTCATCCTCCTGAATGTCCCGCCATCGTCGGGATTTCTCGTGGCTGCCGCGATTTCGGTGGTTGTGCTCGTCGGAGGCTGGGTGAGCTTCCATCGGGCGGAATTCTCCTTTGCCGAGAACGTCTGACGTGGCTGGGCCTCCCATCGTCTTCGACCACGTCTGGAAGAAGTTCCGCCGGGGCGAGCGGCACGACAGCCTGCGCGACCTGATTCCGAGCTACACGAAGCGGCTGTTCTCCAGGCCCAAGGACACCGACCTCGAGGAGTCGGAGTTCTGGGCGCTGCGCGACGTGTCGTTCACCGTGGAGCCCGGCGAGGCGCTGGGCATCATCGGGCAGAACGGTGCGGGGAAGTCCACGGTCCTCAAGCTCCTGACCAAGATCCTCAAGCCGACCATCGGCGAGTCCAGGGTCGTCGGACGGGTCGGGGCGCTCATCGAGATTGCGGCCGGTTTCCACCAGGACCTGACCGGTCGCGAGAACGTGTACCTGCAGGGCGCGATCATGGGCATGCGCCGCCGTGAGATCCAGCGGCACTTCGACGCCATCGTCGACTTCTCGGGGCTCGAGCCGTTCATCGACACGCCGGTGAAGCGCTACTCGAGCGGCATGAACGCGCGGCTCGGGTTCTCCATTGCGGCGCACCTGGACCCGGCGGTGCTGCTGATCGACGAGGTGCTGGCCGTCGGCGACGTCAACTTCCAGCAGAAGTGCTACGAGCGCCTGAGCGAGTTCCGGAGGACCGGGGCCGCGATCGCCTTTGTCTCGCACAACATGCAGGCCGTGGCGAACCTGTGCGAGCGATCCATCATGCTGCGGCCGGCGCAGGAGCCCATCCAGGGACAGACGTCGGACGTGCTGGCGCACTACTTCCGCGCCTTCTCGGTGTCCCACCCGGAGCTTCAGGTGCTGTCCGCCGTCCTGCTCGATCCGGACGGCAACACCGTCGACCAGCCGGTGAAGCCCGATACGGTGCTGACCCTCCGGGCCACACTGCAGTGCGTGGCCGGCTTCTCGAATTTCGGCATCGCGCTGCGCGTGATGCGGTCGGACGGGCTGGTCATGTTCAAGGGACTGTCCACCGCCGACCACGCCGACCCGCACGATGCGGCTGCCGGCGAAACGGTCACCGCCGACATCCGCTTCCGTGCCTCGCTGCTCCGCGGCACCTACCGGGTGGACCTGTCGCTCTTCGATGCCACGCCGCACGTGCGCTGGCCTGAAATCGTCATCGACGGCATCGCCACCTTCACGGTCGTGGAGCGCAACCGCGCCGCAGGCTGCGTGGAGCTGGCGCCGACCTTCGAGGTCACCACCAACGCCGCCCTGACCCGGTGACCTCCCCTCACCCGACCCACACGCAGGAACCGCATCATGCTCGCTCGGGAAGCTGAATCAATCGAGATCATCCGTGAGGCGGTGGCGACGGCCCGCAACCCGGTGATGATGTACTCCATCGGCAAGGACTCCTCGGTGATGCTCCACCTCGCCAGGAAGGCCTTCCACCCGGCCCCGCCGCCCTTTCCCCTGCTGCACGTCGACACGGGCTGGAAGTTCCGCGCGATGTACGCGCACCGCGAGCGCATGGTGGCCGAGAGCCGCATGCGGCTGATCAGCTACACCAACCCCGATGGCCTCGCCGCCGGGGTCGGCCCGTTCACGCACGGCAGCAACTACCACACCGACGTGATGAAGACCCAGGCGCTCAAGCAGGCACTCGACCTGCACGGGTTCGACGTCGTCTTCGGCGGCGCCCGTCGCGACGAGGAGAAGAGCCGGGCCAAGGAGCGCGTGTTCTCGTTCCGAGCCCCCGGCCACCGCTGGGACCCGAAGGCGCAGCGGCCGGAGCTGTGGAACCTGTACAACACCCGCATCCGCGAGGGCGAGAGCATCCGCGTGTTCCCGATCTCGAACTGGACCGAGCTCGACATCTGGCAGTACATCCACGCGGAGCAGATCCCGATCGTGCCGCTCTACCTCGCCGCGGAACGCCCGGTCGTCACCCGCGGCGGCCAGCTCCTCATGGTTGACGACGACCGCTTCCCGTTCGCCGACGGAGAGACGCCGGTGATGAAGAAGGTCCGCTTCCGCACGCTGGGCTGCTGGCCGCTCACGGCCGCCGTCGAGTCCGATGCCGACACGCTGGACGCCGTGATTGCGGAGACCTTCATCGCCCGCACCTCCGAGCGCCAGGGTCGCCTCATCGACAGCGACGAACCCGGCTCGATGGAGAAGAAGAAGCAGGAGGGCTACTTCTGATGACCACCGTCCCCTCCACCGACATCGCGGCGTTCCTCGCCGATCAGCAGGCCAAGGACATCCTCCGCTTCATCACCTGCGGCAGCGTGGACGACGGCAAGAGCACGCTCATCGGGCGGCTGCTCTACGAGAGCAAGAACATCTTCGACGATCAGCTGCGGTCGCTCGAGGGCGACTCACGGCAGTACGGCACGCAGGGCGAGCGGCTCGACCTGGCACTCCTGGTCGACGGCCTCCAGGCCGAGCGCGAGCAGGGCATCACGATCGACGTGGCCTACCGCTTCTTCGCCACCGACCGGCGGCGCTTCATCGTCGCCGACACACCAGGACACGAGCAGTACACGCGCAACATGGCAACCGGCGCATCGACCGCCGAGCTCGCCGTCATCCTGATCGACGCACGCAAGGGAGTGCTGACCCAGACGCGGCGGCACAGCCGCATCGTGGCCATGCTGGGCATCCGGCACGTGGTGCTCGCGGTGAACAAGATGGACCTGGTGCAGTTCGACCAGGGGGTCTTCGACGCAATCGTCGCCGAGTACGACGCCTTTGCCGCGCCGTTCGGCTTCACCACCGTGCAGGCGATCCCGCTGTCGGGCCTCGACGGCGACAACGTGGTCGTGGCGAGCCAGCACACGCCCTGGTACACCGGGCCGACGCTGATGGATTACCTGGACACGATCGATGTCCGGGCCGGCGAACGCCAGGGCGCCTTCCGCATGGCGGTGCAGTGGGTGAACCGGCCGCACCTCGACTTCCGGGGCTTCTGCGGACGCCTCGCCGGCGGCACGGTTCGCGTGGGCGACCAGGTGCGGGTGCTGCCCTCCGGCGTCACCACGCGCGTGAAGGCGATCTACGCCGGCTTCGACGAGGTGCCGTCCGCCATGGCGGGCGATGCGGTCACGCTTACGCTGACCGACGAAGTGGACGCGAGCCGCGGGGACGTGCTCGTCGCCACCGAGGCCCCGCCGGAGGTGGCCGACCAGTTCGAAGTGCGCCTCCTCTGGATGGCGGAGCACCCGATGGCACCGGGCCGGCAGTACCTGCTGAAGCTGGGCTGCAAGGAAGTGACCGCCACCATCACCGAAATCAAGTACCGCGAGGACGTCAACACGGGCGCGCACCTCGCCGCCAAGATGCTCGGCCTGAACGAGATCGCGGTGGTCAACCTCTCGACCAGCGCCCCGCTGGTCTTCGAGCCGTACGCCGCGAACCGGAGCCTCGGCTCGTTCATCCTGATCGACAAGCTGACCTTCGAGACGGTCGGCGCCGGGATGATCGACTTCGCACTCCGTCGCGCCCGGAACATCCACTGGCAGGCGCTCGAGCTCGACAAGCGGGCCCGCGCAACCCTCAAGCACCAGTCGGCGCGCTGCATCTGGTTCACGGGCCTTTCGGGTTCCGGCAAGTCCACGATCGCCAACCTGATGGAGAAGCGGCTGCACGCCGAAGGTCGTCACACCTACCTGCTGGACGGCGACAACGTGCGGCACGGCCTCAACCGCGACCTCGGGTTCACCGAGGCGGACCGCGTGGAGAACATCCGGCGGGTCGCCGAGGTGGCAAAGCTCATGGTGGACGCCGGGCTGATCGTGCTGGTCAGCTTCATCTCGCCCTTCCGCGGCGAGCGCCGCATGGCCCGCGGCCTGTTCGAGACCGGCGAGTTCGTGGAGGTGTTCGTCGACACGCCGCTCGAGTTGTGCGAACAGCGCGACGTGAAGGGGCTGTACGCCAAGGCCCGGCGCGGCGAGCTCAAGAACTTCACGGGCATCGACAGCCCGTACGAACCACCCGAACAGCCCGACGTCCGGCTGCGCACCGCGGAGTCGACCGCGGAGGACTGCGTCGAGCAACTGCTCCGGGCCCTCAGCTGATCATGGGCACGGATGCCGACCTCAGTTGCGCGACACCGTCTTTGGTGGCCGACGGCGCCATGCTCGACGCGCTCTGCCGGATCGCCGAGGCCGCCGGCCACGCGATCATGTCCGTGTACGCAGGCGATGTCACGGCCTGGCAGAAGGCCGACGCCTCGCCGCTGACCGAGGCCGACCTCCGCGCCGACGATGTCATCCGGCGCGGCCTGGAGCAGGCCTTCCCGGGCGTCCACATCCTGTCAGAGGAGTCGGCGTCGGCGGACGACGGCGGAGGGGCGCCGGACCAGTTCTTCCTGGTCGATCCGCTCGATGGCACGAAGGAATTCCTCAAGCGCAATGGCGAGTTCACCGTCAACATCGCGTTCGTCGAGCGGGGCGCGCCAGTCGCCGGCGTTGTCTTCGCCCCCGCCCTGGACGAACTGTTCTTCGCTGCGCGCGGTGCCGGCGCCCTTCGGCGCGTGGCCGGGACCACCACTGCGATCCAGGTGGACGCCACCCCGTCGGGCGCGCCGCTCCGCGTGGTGGCCAGCCGGTCGCACGCCGACGCTGCACTCACGGCGTGGCTCGCGTCCGCGGCAGGGGCACACACGCTCGTCTCGGTCGGCAGTTCGCTGAAGTTCTGCCGCGTGGCCGAGGGTCGCGCGGATGTCTATCCCCGATTCGGCCCGACGAGCCAGTGGGACACCGCAGCGGCGCAGGCCGTGCTCGAAGTGGCAGGAGGCGTGGTGCTCGACCTCGGCGGCAGCCCCCTCCGCTACGGCCTCGATTGCCCTATCCTCAACCCGGCGTTCATGGCGGCGGCCACTCCGGCGCTCGCCTCGCTGCGTTGACGTGGTCGACCCACGCATCGCATCTTTCGGACAGGCCACATCATGAAGATTCTTGGCGTCGGACTCAGCCGGACCGGCACGCTCTCCCTGGCGACCGCCCTCGAGCAGCTCGGGTTCCACACCATCCACTGGTGCCCGGAGCGGCTGCGCGACGTCATGATGGGCACCAACGACAACCCGGACTTCCGCCGCTATGACGACGTGGAGGCAGTCACCGACCTGCCGGCGGCGCTCTTCTACCGGGAGCTGATGGACGCCTACCCGGACGCGAAGATCATCCTCACCGTCAGGCCCGAGCAGGACTGGCTGCGCAGCATGAAGCAGCACTACGAGGTGGCGGTTCCCGAATTCAACCGGGGCAACGCGCTGATGCTCGAGGAGGCGCGCCGCACGCAGGAGTTCGCCTACGGCTCGGCGCAGGTAGTCCCCTGGCTCTACCTCAAGAAGTACCGGGACCACACCTGGATGGTCCAGCACTACGTCCCGGCCGATCGGCTCCTGACCCTCGAACTCGGCAGGAACATGGGGTGGGAGCCGCTCTGCGCCTTCCTCGGCGTGCCGGTGCCCGATCGCCCCTTCCCGCGGACGAACCAGGGCGGCGGCGCCGGCACCGAGCCACCGCTCCTGCGGCGGCTGCTCCGGCGCGCCGGTCTGGGGCAATGATCAGCGTCGTCATCCCCTGCTACAACGCCGCCGCGTTCATCGCGGACACCGTGCGCTCGGTCCTCGCGCAGACCCACGAAGCGGGGGAGATCGTCGTGGTCGACGATGGATCGCGCGACGAGTCACACGCCATTGCCGCCTCCTTCGGCGGCCGCGTGAAAGCCATCCGCCAGGCCAACGCCGGTGAGTGTGCCGCGCGCAACCGGGGCATGGACGAGGCCACCGGTGAGTGGATCGCGTTCCTCGATGCAGACGACGTATGGGAGCCGACGAAGCTCGAACGCCAGGTAGCGTGCCTGACCGGCCGAACCGGCGTCGTGTGCGTGCACACCGGTACGTATCTCTTCGGTGATGGCATCACGGGTGGCCGCAAGGCGGCCCCGCCGCATGCGTGGGTGACGGAAGGTCGCTACGACACCGAGTCGCTGCTGCTCGAGCCGCTGGTGGCCCCCAGCAGCGCCATGGTACCGGGCTCGCTGGATCTGCGTTTTCCGGTGGGTGTGGTGCAGGGTGGCGACATGCAGTTCTTCACCGAGCTGAGCTGGCGCGGCACCTTCGCCTACGTGCCCGAGGCGCTGACCGGCTACCGCGTGCACGCGAACCAGGTCACCAGGCGTGGTGATGCCTGGGTGACGCACTTCCGCAATCGGTTCGCCTGGGTCGATCGGCACGAGTCACGGCTGGGACACGACGCGGCAGAGGCCCTGCGCGCGAAGCTGCGGCAGCAGGTGCTGCGATGGCTCGACCTGGCCCGGTGGAACCGGCAGTGGGAGCGCTATGACAGCCTCCGCGAGTACGGGCGTACGCTGCCCTGGGATGGTCCGGAACCGGCCGTCCTGCACGAGCGGCTCTGGCCCAGGGCGTTCTACCGCGCAAAGGATGCCGTGGACCGCATGCGCGGTCGGGGGCTCGACCTGGACGTGTCCGATCGCTAGACGGTGCGGGCGTGAGCGGCCGGCTCCACAGGCCTGAGGCGCTGCGCCACGACCGCCCCGTACCGCATCAGCGGCTGCTCGACGTACCGATAGCAGATCACCGGCACGCCAACCGAGGCGATCGCCAGCACCGCCGCACGCGCCGCAAACGACCAGTCCGCCATCACGTAGATCGCCACCCAGAACACGACGATGTGACTGAGGTAGATGCCGTACGAGTATTCGGCCACCCAGTGTGCCGCGTGGTTGAGACCGGTCCAGGTGTTCTCACGCGTGAGTCCGGCCGCGAGGCCGAGCACCAGGGACAGCACCCAGGCCCGCGGCATCTTCTCCGGCAGGCTGATGTTGTCGAACGGACCGAACAGCAGGATCACGCCGAGGACGATGGGGAGCCAGGCCCATCCAGGAAGGCGCCGCGGACCCGAGCGGCCGACGGCGAACGCCACGATTCCCGCGGTAAAGCAGGGTGCGTAGGTGAAGACACCGAGCCGTGGACTGAGCACCGGCAGGGTGAGCGCGAGGACGACCGACAGGATCCAGAGCCCGGCGGGGGCCAGTCGCCAGCCTTGACGGAGCACGAGGTACGCGCCCGGAAGCAGCGCGTACATCTGGACTTCGAGCGGAAGGCTCCACAGGATACCGAGCACGTCGGGGTGGTAGAACAGGTTCTGCGAGAGCGCCAGGTTGGTGAGGAACGCCGGCATTCCGGGCCAGGTGTAGTACTCCCCGAGTTCCTTCGGGACGCCGAGCGCCACGGTCAGCACCACGAAGACCATCGAGAGCGGGTAGATGCGGAAGGCGCGCCGGGTCCAGAACGCGGTCGCCAGCCGCCAGCCCGCGCCGAAGCCGCCGTGCTCCAGCCGGTCGAGGGAGGCCATCAGCACCAGGCTGGTGTGGACGAAGAACATGATCACGCCGAAGCGGCCGAGGCTCCCCATCCTGTAGACCCCGGTCGAGCCGAGGAGGTGTGCCACGAACACCGAGAGGACGGCAATGGCGCGCAGGACGTCCAGGTTCGCGGACTTCACGACGCGAGCCTTCCGGCTGACCCGCGGGCGCCCATCACAGGAACTCCGTCAGCAGGATGAGCGCCAGCCCCAGGACAGCCGCGCCTGCCGCGGCTGCCAGCCACTTCGCCCGTGCAAACGCCACCTGCTTCTGCGGCACGAAGGCGATGGGGGGATCCCAGGTGGCCGGGACCGCTGCGGCGCCGGGCACCTCGGGAAGGGGGTGCGTGCCGAACCAGGCGCGGCGCCAGCCGAGCGCGAGCGCCAGCGTGGTGGGCCTGGTGTAGACGTGCGTCGCCATCCCGCGGAGCGTCGGGATGGCGTACTCGAAGAACCGATCGGCGGACGCGAGGAACCGCGCGCGTGACACCGGGTCGATGGCGAAGAACGCCGCCCAGAGCAGTGCGTCCCCCTTGCGCAGGTCCTGCGCCACCCAGGTCTCGGTCGGGAACTCGAGCCGCTCGGGGTGTTCGAGGTAGGGCGTTTCGTGGTCCACGATGTACGCGCTGTAGTGCAGCAGGCTTGCGCGTGCGTAGTCGAACATGGCGTCGAACTCGCCGCGCTCCCACTTGGCGTAGAGATACTGGCCGAGCGTCTGCAGGAACACCGTGTAGTACCACCGACGCTCGACATCGTCCAGGCGTCGCGCCGAGAGATCGTCGAGCGGGTGAATGCAACGGCGAATCAGTTCGTCAGCCTTGGCCGCGAACCGGGCATCTGCCGTGAGCTGGTGGGCGACCATGCACGCAAGGATCGAGTTGGCCGCGCCGCGCCCCGGTCCGTGATACGTGCTCGACCCCGTGGAACTGGCCAGGCCGGTGGCGCCGTGGGCCAGGTACTTGAACACGGCCTGGGAGCCGTCGTCCATGTCGAGCACCCACTGGCCCAGCCCGACGGCTGCGTCCTTCGAGCGCTCGTCGCCGGTGAGCAGGTAGTGCAGCCACAGTCCGACGTTGTAGTTGTGCTCGTTGGAGGGGCCGCCCCCGTCGGAGCCGGTGGGATAGGTCCGGTGCGTCGAGGTCCCGGCGTCAACGTAGTGATCGGTGTGCCAGAACAGGCCGCCGTTGTAGGCCGCCTTGTCGCCGCGCGTGTGATAGATGTCGATGTCCCGCACGTGCGCGGCGAGGCTGCCCATCAGGCCGTGCCAGCGCGGGTCGCCGGTGCGCAGGAAGTGGACGGCGAACCAGGCGAGGGCGTCGTACTGGTTGTTGTAGTGCGAGACGTTGACCTGCCCCTCCGGGAGGAAGGCCGACTCATGATCGGCCGGCAGGTCGCCGAAGTGCCGCCAGCCGTACTGATCCGCACGCTCCTGCTTGGTCGGGAAGCCATGCTCCGCGTCGAGCGCGGTGGAGACGAGCGCCAGGTACTCCTGATGGGGATCGCGAGCGGCGGCCGTCAGGAAGGGCACCGCGCCTGTCGACGCGATCCAGTCCGGGTTGGGGCCGACCAGCAGCGGGTCGTGCACCCAGGCCAGGGGCTCGTCCGTCACGTCGTCTGGCGCGAATGCGACGACCAGCGCGTGCGTCTTCTGCTCACCCCCCTGCAGTTCCTGTGGGTCGCTGGCCTGTGCCGGGAAGAACCCGATCTCCAGGCAGCGCGCATCCACGCCGATGGCCTGGGGGAAGTTCTGCCAGAAGTCCGGCACGGCCACGGTGAGGCTCCGCCCGTCGCCAGCGACCTCCACGACCGGCGCTGCGCGCAAGCCGTTGCGTTCGCCCCCTGGAGTGCGCACCCGGTAGCCCCGGAAGCGCAGCGGCACACGCCCCTCGTGGTTCACGTGGATCCGGCCGTTCCAGGCCGCGCCACCACTCGACTCCTGGTGCACCTCGAACGGCACCGGACCGTCGTACGCGTCGTCGGTCGAGATGCGCGCGTGCACGTCGTCGATGCCGCGGAGCGGTGTCAGCCGGCACACCGATCGGACCTGGAGCGATCCGCGGTCGCCGAGCACCCAGCACCCACCTGGATGCTCAGCCCGACGTGGATTGACTTGCGTGATCTCCGCCCGCACCGTAGCGGAGCCGGCCACGAACACGAGCCTCGCCTCGATGGTCAGCGGGCACATCGCACCGTGTCGGGCGGCCCCGGTGACCAGGACTTCGCACCGCACGGGGGTGTGCGAACGGAGCGCTGTCGACGCGATGGCGATGGTGAAGCGCTGGCCGTTGACCTCGACCTCCAGCCCGCTCGCGGCGTCGTCCAGGTACGCATGACGGTCGACCGAGACGGTGCCGAAGGGAAATGGACGAGCTGCGCCGAGGACGAAGGCCGCCGGGCCGGTGTCGATGCGCAGGCCCCCGGCCGTGGTGGACACCTGGACGGCAGGGAGATCCGCACCGGCCGGCCGAGCGGACGTGGTGAGCACCACCGGGCATTCGGAGCCCGGTTCTGCGTCGACCAGCAGATCGCAGAACAGCCACCGGACCGAGCCGTCGGGCCAGCGATCGGCCACGCGGCCCGCCATCGGCAGCGGACGCCCCTCCGGGCTTTCGGCCCGGACCGAAGACGCCTCGCGCACGGCACCGCGTGGAAGCGGGACGCCGAGCACGACCGGTTCCCGGCGGCGGGCGGTGCGCAGTTGTGCCCGGTTCAGCGTGTGAAGCGCCAGGCGCAGGTTGTAATAGCCGTGTGACAAGGTCGGATTGCGTGCGGAGATCTGCAGGCGACGGCTCGCGGTCGTCGCTGCGGAGTTATACGATAGTCGCTGGTCTCACTGCATGTGGAAAGCGTCCGCTACGCTCATCGCCAGCCTGTCCGTCACGATGGCCCTCTTCGGGGGTTCGACGGCCGCGCAGCGAACAGGCGCGCCATCTACGGTAACGTACGACGTCGTGTATGTCCGCGCCCCGCGCGCGGGCGACCAGACGCTGGTGCCGATTCCGGAGGTGGCCACCCCGGTGCGGATGCCGGCCGGGTCCGACCTGATGCTGCTGCATCCCGACGGTACCGAAGAGGTGCTCGTGGCGGGCGGCAACGGCGCGATCGTCGATCCGGTCGTGTCGTTCGACGCGCAGTGGGTGTACTACGCGCGGTTCCACGACATGCGTCCGGAGGCGCTGAACGTCCAGCGGAACCACGCGTCGCGCGCGGGCTCCGACCTGTACAAGGTCAACCTGCGGACGCGCCAGGTGGTCCGCCTCACGAACCAGGAGTGGACGCCGAACACCGGGGCGGCCGAATGGGCGAAGAACAGCCTGGCACCCGGGGCGGGGCCGTACCAGCTCGGCTACGGCATCTTCAATCTCGCGCCCTGTCCGCTGCCCGGTGGACGGCTGATGTTCACGTCCAGCAGGAACGGCTTCCTGCCGAACAAGGAGTACACCTTCCCGAACCTGCAGCTGTTCGTGATGGACGAGGACGGCACCAACGTCGAGGAAGTCGGGTTCATGAACCTGGGGAGCGCGCTGCATCCGGTGGTGTTATCGGACGGACGGGTGATGTTCTCGTCGTACGAGTCCGAGGGATTGCGCGACGCGAGGCTCTGGGCGCTGTGGTCGATCTGGCCGGACGGACGGAACTGGGGGCCACTGATGAGCGCCTTTCGCAAGGAAGGCGCCTTCCACGGCCACACCCAGCTCTCCAACGGCCACCTGGCGTTCATCAGCTACTACAACATGAACAACAACGGGTTCGGCACCCTGCTCGCGTTCCCGCCGGAGGCGCCCCCTGGCACGCCGGCGTTCGGCCGCGCGCGTGCGGAAGACCCGTCCAACCCGAAGGTGCAGGAAGGCGTGCGACCCATGGGGCCGGGCGTACCCGGCACGCGTCCCGTCTACACCAACTATCCGTTCTCCCCGTACGGCCTGTACTCGCTGACGCAGTTCACCCACGGCCGCGACGAGGCGGCGCCCAGGCTCGACGGCCAGTTCCTGGGCAAGGTCATGCATCCGAGCGGTGCGCCGGGCAATGACGTGCTCCTGGTGTGGTCTCCCGGTCCCGCGAATCACCTGGACCGGCCCACCCGGCTGCCGATGTACGACGCCGGGTTGTACCTGCTCCCGAAGGGCACGCCGATCGACACGCCCACCGCGCTCGTGTCGATCAAGAACGATCCGGCGTACAACGAGCTCTGGCCGAAGGCCGTGGTCCCGTACCGCGAAGTGTTCGGCATCGACGAGCCACCGGACCTCTCGCGCACGCCGTCACCGGCGTCGCCCCTGCTGCCTCCCGGCGCACCGTTCGGCCTGATCGGCACGTCGACGTTCTATCGCCGTGACACCGCCCCGGGTTTCGGCCCCGCGAAGTTCAAGGGGCTCGACCCGTTCAACAGCGCGCAGAACGATCCCAGCTCGAACTGGGTGACGCAGGGCGCGGACGCCGGCATCTATCGCAGCGAGGACATCTGGGCGGTGCGGATCCTGGCGATGGAGCCGACCAGCCACAGGAGCTACGGCCCGGCCGAAGGGGCCGGGTTCATCAACGCGGCGAACGAGCGGCTCCGCATCCTTGGCGAGATCCCGCTGCGGAAGACGGACGCCAGCGGCCGGCCGATGCTGGACGTGAACGGCGACCCGGACACGAGTTTCCTGGCGCGCATCCCGGCCGATACGCCCTTCACCTTCCAGACCCTCGATGCGGACGGGTTGGTGCTGAACATGTCGCAGACGTGGCACCAGCTGCGGCCCGGCGAGACCCGTCACGACTGCGGCGGGTGCCACGCGCACTCGCAGCGGCCCACCGCGTTCGAGAAGACCGCCGCGGCCAGGCCCGACTACGCCGTACCCGATCTCGCCAGGCAGACGCCGCTCCTCACGCGCACGGCCGACGGCGCCCCGACGGTCGTGACCCGACCCTACGCGCCACTCGACGTGGAGTACTACCGCGACATCAAGCCGATCCTGCGTCGCTCCTGTGTGCAGTGCCACTCGGCCGGCGGTCGGCAGGAAGCCAGGCTCGCTCTCGATGACGAGTCGGTCGTGAACGGGTACGAGAACACCTACAACCGGCTCGCACGCGACCGGAACTCCAAGTACGGGATCCCATCCGTTCTCCCCGGCAAGGCCTGGCGGCACGCCAATGTGTCACGCTACGTGCGGCCGTTCCAGTCCCGCCGCAGCCTCCTCACGTGGAAGGTGTTCGGCCGGCGGCTCGATGGCTGGACCAATGCCGACTTCCCGACCGAGTCGACGCCGGGCGACCCGTCGACGCTGCCGCCAGGTGCGAGTGCCAACGATGCGGACATCGACTTCACCGGGGAGATGTGTCCTCCCCCTGGCGGCCCGGTCCCCCCGCTCTCGGCCGACGAGAAGCTGCTGTTCGCCCGGTGGATCGACCTGGGTGCGCCGATCTCCTCGCCTGACAAGGCCTTCAAGGGTCGGGGCTGGTTCCAGGACGATCTCCGTCCGACCCTGACCATTGCCAGCCCCACACGCGACGCCGGCGGGGCGCCGCTCACCGAAATCAGGATCGGGGCCTTCGACTACTACTCGGGCCTGGCGACCGACTCGCTGTCGGTGAAGGCCGATTTCCCGGTGAATGGACGCCCGAAGGGCAGCGAACTTGCGCCGCTCTTCCGGCCTTCGGCCGATAACGTGTGGGTGCTGCCCCTCACGCCACCGCTGTCACGGCTCGAGCGTGGCGTCCTGACCGTCTCGGTGAAGGATCGCGCCGGCAACATCACCCGGCAGGAGCGGACGATCGCCATCGGGGCCACGGGACGATGACGCTGACCGTTCAGGACGACAGGGAACGACGCCTGTTCTGGCTGATCCTGGCCGCCGGCCTGCTGCTGCGCCTGATCATCCTGAGCCAGACGGCCCACCTCGGCACGCGCATCGTGGACGAGCAGCACTACACCCAGCTTGCCCGGACCGTGGTGCAGGACGGTGTGTACGGGATGGACGCCTCGAATCCCACCTCGATCAGGCCACCACTCTTTCCCGGGATGGTGGCTGGCCTGTGGATGCTGTTCGGGGTGGGCAACCTCCAGGTCGTGCGCGTGGTGAACATCCTGCTGGCCGTGGCAACGACCGGCGTGGTCTTCCTCCTGGGCCGCGAGCTGTTCTCGGCCAGGGTGGGTCGGTGGTCGGCGGCGCTCTTCTGGCTGTATCCGACGCTCGTGTTCTTCAACTTCACGATCCTCACCGAGTCGCTGTTCACGCTGCTGTTCCTGACGGCGGTCCTGCTGCTGGCGCGTCTCGTGCGGACGCCGGGACCGTGGCTGGCCCTGTGCTGTGGCGCGGCGCTGGGGAGTGCCGCCCTCACCAGGAGCGTGCTGTGGCCCTTCCCGCTGGTGCTCTGCCCGGTGCTGGCGCTCCTCATTCCCCGCGCACCGCTGCAGCGCGTGGCGCTCGCCACTCTCGTGCTGGTGGGCCATGTCACCGTGCTCGCGCCCTGGTCCATCCGGAACACCTCGCTGCAGGGGGTGGTGACGATCGTCGATACGATGGGGGGCCAGAACCTGCGGATGGGCAACTACGAGCACACGCCGGAAGACCGCATGTGGGACGCGGTGGCCCTCCGGGGGGAGAAGAGCTGGTCCTACGCGCTCCGCGAGGAGTTCCCGGGCCGCGATCACTTCACCGAGGGCGAGAAGGACAAGTGGGCCCAGCGGAAGGCGATCGCGTACATCGTGGCGCATCCCGGCACGACGCTGCGTCGCTCGGTCATCAAGGTCTCGGACTTCTGGGGACTCGAACGCGAGTTCGCCGCCGGCCTCCAGCAGGGGCTCTACGCCCCACCTGGGTGGTTCGGGATTCCGGCGTCGGCCCTGATCATCCTGGCCTACGTCGCGATCAGCCTGGCAGGCATGGCCGGCCTCTGGCTCGCACCGACCGACCTGCGCACCCAGACCATCGTGCTGCTGCCGCTGCTCGGGATTCTCGGGGGCCATGCCGTGGCCTTCGGCCACTCGCGCTATCACGTGCCGCTGATGCCGGTCCTCGGCATCTTCGCCACCGCGTTGCTCCTCCAGGGGTGGACCGCGCTGCGGGCGGCTCGCCGCTGGCAGTTCGCCGGCGCAGCCGTGTGCATGGCCGCCCTCCTGGCCATCTGGGTCTACCAGGTGTTGATCGTCGACGCGGCGCGCATCCAGCGGCTGCTGGGCCGCGTGGTGGGCGCGTGACGGCCGCCACCTCGGTGGCCGGCACCCAGGCCGGTACAGGCAGCGTGCGTCACCCGCTCGACCCGGATCGGCGCATCCGCGGTGTGCTGTTCGATCTCGACGGCACGCTGTACAGCCAGCCTCCCGTCCGGCTGCTGATGGCGGCGGAGATGCTGACGCTCCCGCTCATCGCCCCCTCGCGGGCAGCATCGATCATCCGGGCGCTGCGGAGCTACCGCCACGCGCAGGAAGCGCTCCGGGGACACGAGTCGTCCACGCCGCTGGACGCCGCACAGGTGGCGGTTGCCGCCGAACGCGCGGGGCTGCCGCACGATGAAGTGGCGGCCATCGTCGACGAGTGGATGATCCGGCGGCCGCTGAAGTACCTGAGGCGGTGCGTGGCGCCAGGCGCCCACGAGCTGGTCGCCCTCCTGCATCGCGAAGGCGTGCACGTCGGCCTCTTCTCGGACTACCCGGCGCACGAGAAGATCGGCGCGCTGGGGCTGGCGGACCGGTTCTCTCCCGTGCTCTGCTCGTCAGACCCGGGCATCAACCGGTTCAAGCCGGACCCGCGCGGATTCCTTGCCGCCGCGGCGGCGTGGCAACTGCCCCCTTCCGACGTGCTGATGATCGGCGACCGCTACGAAGTGGACTTCGCTGGCGCCCGCGCGGCAGGCATGCCCTGCGTGCTCGTCGGCAATCCCAGACATGTTCCGTCGGCGGACGCCGCCGCGGTGTTTCCCTCGCTCGAAAGGCTCGCACGTGTCCTCGACCGCCACCACGCCTGACACCGGGCACGGCATCCTGCCGTACGTCCAGATCGCCAGGATCGATCACTGGTTCAAGAACGCCTTCATGCTGCTGGGCGTCGTCCTCGCCGGCTTCTATCACCCGGAGGTCGTGAACGCGGACGGGTTCCGGTCCCTGCTCGTGGCCGTGTTCGCCACGTGCCTCGTGGCGTCGAGCAACTACGTGCTGAACGAGCTGCTCGACGGCCCGAACGACAAGCTGCACCCGGAGAAGCGCTTCCGCCCCGTGCCCTCGGGCAAGGTGAAGCCGGCCATCGCCTACGCGGAGTGGCTGGTACTTGCCGCCATCGGCTTCGCCCTGGCCTCCACGCTGAACACGTACTTCCTGGCGTCGGCCGTGTGGCTCTGGGTGATGGGCGTGCTCTACAACGTGCCACCCATCCGGACGAAGGAGTGGCCGTACGTCGACGTGCTCAGCGAGTCGATCAACAACCCCATCCGCCTCTTCCTCGGATGGTTCGCGCTCGTGACCGGGGCGGTCCCCCCGATCTCGCTCGTGATCTCGTACTGGATGGTCGGTGCCTTCTTCATGGCGATGAAGCGATTCGCGGAGTACCGGCACATCGGCGACCCGCAGGTGGCGGCGTCGTACCGGCGCTCGTTCGGCTTCTACACGGAGGAGCGGCTGCTCGTGAGCCTCTTCTTCTACGCCACGTGCTGCGCGCTCTTCGCCGGAATCTTCATCGTCCGCTACCACCTCGAGCTGATCCTGTTCAGCCCCTTCGCGGCGGGCCTCTTCGCCTATTACATGCAGCTCGGCCTGCAGCCCGACAGCCCCGTGCAGAATCCGGAGCGGCTGTACAAGCAACGCGGGTTCTTCGCCTACACGCTGCTGACGACGGCCGTGTTCCTGCTCCTGATGTTCACGTCGATCCCGGGTCTCTACACGCTGTTCAACGTGGAGCCCGCGGGCATGTCGCCACTCTGGACCCTCGGGGGGCGCTGACCGTGCCCGACCCGACCCCGGCCCCACGGGTGTCCTTCGTGGTGCCCGTCCGGAACGACGCCGCGCGCCTGCAGCGCTGCCTCGCGTCGATCGCGCGGACCTGCGCCGGCACGCCGCACGAGGTGATCGTGGCGGACAACGGCTCGACCGACCGCTCGCGCGATGTCGCGCGCGAAGCCGGCGCGCGGGTCCTCGAGATGCCGGGCCGCCGCGTCTCCAAGATGCGCAACGAGGCGGCGACCCAGGCGCGCGGCCCGCTCCTGGCTTTCGTCGACGCCGATCACGAGCTGGCATCCGGTTGGGCGCCGGCCGCCCTGGACGTCATGGCCGACCCGACAGTCTCTGCCGCGGGCGCGCAGTACCATGCACCGTCGGATGGGACCTGGGTGCAGCGCATGTACGACCGGCTGCGCCGCCACCAGCCGGGTATCAGGCAGACCGGCTGGCTCCCCAGCGGCAACCTGATCGTCAGGACCGGAGTGTTCACGTCGCTGGGCGGCTTCGATACCGCGCTCGAAACCTGCGAGGACGTCGACTTCTGCCAGCGGCTCGTCGCGTCCGGCGGCCGGCTGCTCGAGACCGATCGCATGGGGAGCATCCACTTCGGCGACCCCGCCACGCTACGGGCGCTGTTCCTCGGCGAGCTCTGGCGTGGGCGAGACAACCTCACGGTGTCGCTCAGGGGACCGCTCACGCCCCGTGCCCTCCCGAGCATCCTGCTGCCCATCGGCAACCTGATCGGGCTGCTGCTCATCGGGGCCGGCCTGCTGGCCGTGCCTTTCGCCGGGCCCGAGATCGCCGCAGCGGGCATCGTCATGGTCTCCGCGGTCACCGCACTCCGGTGGGCGGCCCTGCTGCGTCCGCAGGCCGCCGCCCCATCGCTCTCGGGCGCCGAGATCCTCCAGGCAGGCGCCGTGGCCGCGGCCTACACGACGGCCCGTTCCCTGGCGCTGGTCGTGCGCACGGGACATGACACGAGGAAGCGAGGCTGACGTGTCGCCCATTCGCGTACTCGAGCTGCGCAGCGTGCGCGGCACCGGCGGGGGCCCCGAGAAGACGATCATGCTCGGGGCGGCACAGGCCGATCCCGCTGCGTTCGCCGTCACCGTCTGCTACATCCGCGACCGGCGCGACGCCACGTTCCGGCTCGACGAGCGGGCGCGCTCGCTCGGGATCGACTACGTGGAGGTGCTGGAGCGCCACTCGTTCGACCGCACGATCTGGCAGGCCTTGCGCCAGATCGTCCGCGAGCGCAACATCCAGATCGTGCACGCGCACGAGTACAAGACAGATCTCCTCGCCCTGCTGCTCGCGGAGCGGGAGCCGGTGGTCCCCCTTTCCACCGTACACGGATGGACGGGGCACAGCGATCGGGAGCGCCGCCTGTACTACCCGCTCGACCGGCGGCTGCTCGCGCGATATCCCCGGCTGGTTGCGGTCTCGGGCCAGATCAGGGACGAGCTCGTCGCCAGCGGCAGCGACCCGTCGCGTGTCACCGTCGTCCTCAATGCCATCGACCCCGATCGGTTCCGCCGCGACCAGGCGCGCGTGCCGGCGGCACGGGCGCGCTTCGGTTTCGGCCCGGGCGACACGGTCGTCGGCGCGGTCGGCCGGCTCGAGCCCCAGAAGCGCTTCGACCTGCTCATCGAAGCCGTCGCCCGCCTGCGGACGACCCGGCCCGACCTGCGACTGGCGATCGCGGGCGATGGCAGCCTCAGGGCCGAGCTCGAACGCCTCGCCGCAATGGCTCTGCCAGGGGCCTGCTCCCTGCTCGGCCACGTGGACGATGTGACGGCGGTGCACGAGGCCATGGACCTCTTCGTCCAGTCGTCGGACTACGAGGGCACCCCGAACGCCGTGCTCGAGGCCATGGCGCTCGAATCGCCGATCGTGGCCACGTCGGCCGGCGGCACCGCGGAAGTCGCGCTCGACGGACAGCACGCGCTCATCATCCCTACCGGCAAGGTGGACCACCTGGTGACGGCCATCGAGACGGCCCTCGCCGACCCCGTTTCGACACGCGCGCGTGCGGCGGCTGCGCGTCGGCGCGTGGAGGGCGAGCTGTCGTTCGCAAGCCGCATGCAGCGCGTCGAACAGATCTACCGCGAACTCGTCCGTCCCGGGGCCGTACGCCGCACCGGCCTGCTGCGGTGGAGCTGACATGCGAAGCCTCCTCAAGCAGCTGGCGTTCACGCTCGCCCTGGTCCTGGTGCTGCCAGCCTGGATCTCGTTCCTGCTGAAACGCGCAGTCCTCGGGGCCGACCGCGCCCTCATGAGCTCCACGCAGACACTGTCGCTGGTGCCGGGCCTGCTCGGCCACTTCGTGCGACGCGCCTTCCTCTGGCTGGTGCTCGATGACTGCGCCACGTCGGTCACCGTGGAGTTCGGCACGACGTTCTCCAAGACCGACGCGCGCCTCGGCGAGCACGTCTACATCGGCCCGTACTGCTCGCTGGGCAGCGTGGTGCTCGAACGGGACGTCCTTCTCGCGCCGTCGGTCCACATCCCCAGCGGGCCCGACACGCACGGCACCGCGAATCCCGACATCCCGATCAGGGAGCAGCCGGGCCGCCTCCGCACCGTCCACATCGGCGCCGGCACCTGGATCGGCACCGGCGCCATCGTCCTCGACGATGTGGGGGCGAACAGCGTGATTGCGGCAGGCGCGGTCGTCACCGCTCCGGTGCCCGGCCACGTGGTGGCAGGCGGCGTGCCGGCGCGCGTGCTGAAGGAGCGCAGGCGATGAGCGGGCCGACGCCGAGGGTCACCGTCCTGCTGCCGGTCTACAACGGTGCGCGCCACCTGCGCGAGGCCATCGCGAGCGTGCTGGGTCAGACGTTCACCGACTTCGAACTGCTCGTCGTCAGCGACGGGTCGACCGACGAGTCGGTGGCCATCGCCCGCAGCTACGCCGACCCGCGCGTCTCCATCGTCGACCGCCGCGAGAACCTGGGGCTGGTGGCGACGTTGAACGAGGGGCTGACGCGGGCTCGCGGCGAGTACGTGGCGCGCCAGGATGCGGATGACGTGCTGCGGCCGACCCGGCTGGCCACCCAGGTCCGGTACCTGGACGAGCATCACGACATCGCCGCCGTCGGGAGCAGCGTGCAGTTGCTGAACGACGACGGGCGGAGCGTCGGCGTCTGGCACTATCCGGAGGACCCGGTGGCCGCGCGGTGGGCGTTGCTCTTCAATTCCGCGCTGGCCCACTCTTCGGTGATGTTCAGGGCCGCCCGCATCCGCGAGGCGGGTGGGTATTCAGGGCGCCAGCCGCATGTCGAGGACTACGAGCTGTGGTCCCGGCTGATTCTGACCGACGGCCTCGCGTCCGTTCACGAAGTGCTGCAGGGCTATCGCCTCAGTGAGGCCGGCGTGAGCCGGCAGCAGGAGTCGCGGCAACTGGCCGGGCGCCGGCAGATTGCCCGCGAGAACATGGCTCGGCTCATCGGGCGTGATGTCCCGGACGACGTGCTGCAGGTGCTGCTCGCTTTCGAGCCGATCGGCGATCGGGCACGCGCGCGGGATGCGCTGGCACTCATCATTTCCCTGTGGACCGCGTTCCTGGAGCAGCACAGCCCGTCACCCCGCACGGCTGCCGCGATTCGCGACCTGTACTTCCAGATGCTGCTCGGCCTGCTCGCGCGCGTCCCCTCGCCGGCCCGTCACCTGCTTGTCGTCGAGTCGCTGTCCACGCTGCCGGTGCATCCGGGATTCGTGGCACGGCTGGGCAAGCTGCTCCTGAAGGTCTGGGCCTAGGCCGCCCATGCGGGTGCTCCTGCTCACCCATCGCCTTCCGTATCCGCCGAACCGCGGGGATCGGATCCGCTCGTTCCAGCTGCTCTCGCACCTGGCCACGGCCGCGACAGTGGACCTGGTGTCGCTCGTCCACTCCGACGAGGAGGAACGGCTGGCGGCGGAGGTCCGCGGGATTGCGGCGCGGGTGGCGGTGGCACGGGTCTCGAAGCCGCGCTCGATGGCTCGGGCGCTGCTGTCGCTTCCGGGCCCCACGCCGCTGACACATGTGCTGCTCGACAGCCCGGACCTGTCGGCCACCGTGGCGCGGATGGTGGGAGAGACGAGGCCAGACGTGGTGCTGGCGTACTGCTCGGGGATGGCACGGCTCGCGTTCGAACCGCCGCTTCGTGACCTGCCGTTCGTGCTCGACATGGTGGACGTCGACTCGGAGAAGTGGCTGATGCTGGGCCGGACCGCGGGCATCCCGATGCGGTGGATCTACCAGCGCGAGGCCCGCCGGCTGCGTGCGTTCGAGCATGAGGCAGGCGGGCGGGCACGCGTCACCTTCGTCGTGAACGCGCGCGAGCGTGCGGCCATGCTGGCCGTGAACCCCAGTGCGCGCGTCGAAGTGCTCTCGAACGGGATCGACGTCGAGCGGTTCAGGCCCGGCGAGGAACCGGTGCGTACGCCGGACGTCGTCTTCTGCGGCGTGTTCAACTACGAGCCGAACGAGCGCGCCGCCATCTGGCTGGCACGCGAGGCCTGGCCGCTGGTCCGCCGGGAGCGGCCCGATGCGACACTGTCGCTGGTGGGGATGGACCCGAGCAAGGCGGTGCGCGCACTTGGGGACCTTCCCGGCGTGCGGGTCACCGGCACCGTACCCGATGTCAGGCCCTACCTGTGGCGCGCCTCCGTCTCGGCAGCCCCGCTGCAGGTCGCGCGGGGGTTGCAGAACAAGGTGCTCGAGGCGATTGCCGCGGGCCTGCCGTGCGTGGTGACCGAACAGGTGGCAGAAGGCCTTCCCGAAGAGGCGCTGCCCGCCTGCCGGGTTGCCCGCGATGCCGACGCGTTCGCCGGCGCGCTGCTGGAGCTGCTTGCGCTGCCAGCTGAGCAGCGGCGGCTGATGGTCGGACGTTCCGGCCTGACGCGGTTGTCGTGGGGCGCGCAGTTCGAGCGCCTGGTCCCGCTACTGGACGCGGTGGCGAGCCACCCCGTCGGCTGATGCGCGCCTGCGCAGCCCGCCGCAATCCTGCACGCGCGATCCGCGGCACGCGTGCACATTCATGGTCGAGCGGCCGATTACCCAGGGGTATCTCCGCATGGGCGGGCACCAGATCGCGCCGTTTCGCTAAGATGGCATAGGTTACATGCTCAGAGTCGCGTTCATCGTGTCGCTGCTGCTGGGGTTCTCCGCGTGGGCCCTCCGCGGACCCCTGGAAGCGCTGATGCTGTACCTCTGGCTGGCCTACTTCCGGCCCGAGAGCTGGGTCTGGACGCCGTTCTTCAGGACCGTCCCCCTGTCATTCGTCGCCGGTGGCTACCTGCTGCTGCGCGTGCTGTTCTCGTCTTCCCGCTTCCGGTTCGACCTTCGGGCCGGGCTGATGACGATGTTCCTGGTGCTCGCGCTCGCCTCGGGACTCAACTCGACGTTCGTCGACCGCTCCACGAGCATGTTCATGGACGTGTCGAAGGCGTTCCTGATCTCGTACCTGCTGGCGGTCCTGACCGACACACCGGGCAAGTTCCGGATCATCCTGCAGACCATCGCCTTCTCGCTGGCGTTCGAGGGCGCGAAGCAGGCCTGGGTGCAGCTCGCGACGAATCCGGGCGCGATCAACAACAATCCAATCCCGTTCCTGGGCGACAACAACGGCGTGGCTGTCGGCATGCTGATGCTGGTGCCGATCTTCGTGGTCCTGGCACGGACCACGGAGTGGAAGTGGGAGCGGTATCTCTATTGGTTCCTCTGCGTCGGCGTTCTCTATCGGGCCATCTCCACCTACTCGCGCGGCGGCTTCCTGGCGGCACTGGCCATGGGCCTGGTGTTCATCTGGCGCTCGCCGAAGCGGGTGCCGGCCATGGCCGGTGGTGCGCTGGTCGCGCTCGTGATTGCTGCCGCGCTGCCCCAGCAATACTGGGATCGGATGGCGACGATCGAAGGTGAGGAAAGGGACAACGGCACCGAGTTCGACAATTCGGCCCAGGGGCGCCTGCACTTCTGGAGCGTCGCGATGCGGATGGCCGACGACATGCCGATCGGCGTGGGCCCGGGCGCCTTCCAGGATGCGTATCCGTCGTACGACACGTCGAACGGCCGATACGGCAGGCGCCGGGCGGTGCACAGCACATGGTTCGGCACCATCGCCGAGCTTGGGTACGGCGGCCTCGTGATTCTGCTCGCGGTGGTCTTCCTTGCCTGGCGCTCGACCAAGCGTGCGCAGGTGCTCGCCGCGCGCGGCGAGATCCCCAGGGATCTCGGCCTTTACGGTGCCGGCCTCGAGGCGTCGCTCGTGGCCTTCGTGGTGGGCGGCACGTTCCTGAACATGCAGTACGTCGAGATGTTCTGGCACTTCGTGGCGCTCACGATGAGCCTCAACTGGAACGTGCAGAACGCCCTTGCCCCGGTGGTGGCCCGTCCTGGAACCGAGGCCTTCCTGATGTCGCCCCGCTTCGGCGGTCGCCTGCCGGCCCAGGCTCCACCGCCCGCCCCGGCGCGTCGGGCGTCGTAGGCCTGCGGCCGCAGCGCGGCGGCGCGCGCGACCCCACGGGTCAGTTCAGGTGTTTGCGGGACAGCAGGTCGGCAAGCGGCACGTCGAGCTGCTGCGAGACGATCGGCAGCCTGAGATCGAGCCTGGCATCGGGTGCGGGCGCCGTGAGGTTCGTGGGCTCGTAGACCACGAGATCGGTGTGCTCCAGGCGGAAGTCGGTCGTCTCGATCCGGATGCGCTGCCGTTCCACGTACGGACCGGTGCGAAGCTCGGTACGCAGCCACTCCTGCACCGCTGAGTCGCTCTTCCGATCTTCGATCACCACGTAGCCGACGCCGAGACGGCGGAGCGTCGGCCCGATCTCGTCCGGGGACTCGATCCGGTTCGCCACGGCGATCTGCCGCATGTTCGAGACGGTGAAGATCTTGTCGCTCCGCAGGACAACCTGGCGACGGTCGGGGTCGTGCTTGCGCACGAAGAACATGAAGTAGCCCGAGTCGATGTCACCGCTGAACATCACGGTGGATCCCTTCGGATGCTCCACCACGAACCGCGCGGCGTCTTCGTAGCCTCCCATGCCCTTCACCCGCACGCCCGAGGCCGCAACGACCTGGCCTGCCAGCACTGCCGCCATGACGCCAAGCGCGGGCCGGCGCCATCGGCCGTCTGCGCAGAGCATGCCCGCCGATGCGGCCAGCGGAGGAATCCAGTAGATCCCGTACCGCCAGATCTCCTGCAGGCGCGTCACGATCAGGATGAACGCGAAGGTCGTGATCACCCACGGGACGAACAGCCAGGCCTCGCGTCGGCGCTGGACGACCATGACGACGAGCCCGAGCAGGCCGACGACGGCCGCGGCCGTCGTCATCTGGTACGCCACCTTCTCCGGCGTGGCCGCGATCACGCGCCCCGTCGTCCGTACCAGCCGCATGCGCCCCTCACCGTCGGCTATGGGCGCGTTTCCGGCGGCCGCACGGACGAGGAACGTGGACCGGCGCACGTTGACCGTGCTGATGGCGGCGGTGACCGCCACCATCGATCCCGCCAGTACGGCGATGGCCATCGCCGCGGCCAGGACGTCGGCCCTGACGATGCGCCGCCACCCGAGGTGCACGAGGCCGTAGAGCGCGAACGCCGGCAACGCCACGATCGTGTTCTGCTTGGCCCAGACCGACAGGATGGTCGCCGCGGTGAAGAGGACAAGGGCGCCGCGCTGCTGGGTGACACAGAACCGGTGCAGGTAGAACGCCGCCACGACCGTGAGTGCCACCGCTGGCGGCTCCGACATCACGCCCTGCGTGAGTTCGATCAGGCCCGGGCTTGCCGCCATGGCGAGCCCCGCCACCGCGCCGGCCCACTCGTCGGAGAGCTCGGTGACCAGCCGGTAGAGGAACACGACGCCCACGACGAGCGAGAGGATCTGCGGGAGGCGCGTCGCGGTGACACTCACCCCCATCACGGCGAAGAACGGCACCTCGAGCACGGAGGTCAGCGGCGGGTGGTGGCCAAGCGACAGTGCGGGATACCGGGCGTAGTAGAGGGTCGCGTACTCGCGGAAGGTGCTCAGTGAGTCGAAGGGCCAGTCGCGCAGGACATCGAGGATGAACAGCGCGTTCATCATGTAGCGCGGCGAGTCGCCGTGCGTGTAGACGTAGCTCTCGGACCACAGCTCCCGGGCGCTCAGGACGATCGCCACGAGCGCGCACAGTGCGCCCAGCAGGACACGCCGGTCCAACAGGCGCGCCATGGTCACGCCCGAGCCATCCGGTTGCCTGCCACCGCCGCGTCGAGCGGCAGGCTGCCAGGGAGCTCCCACCCGAGACGTCTCGCACGGTACAGCACCTGGCCGGCGACGAACGACACCCCGTTGCAGAGATGATGCAGCGTGTGAGCCAGCACCACGCGCGCGGCAAACCAGGGCCCGCGCACACGCGCGAAGTACGCGTAGTACTCGCGGTTCAGCGCGCTCAGCGCGGCGAGCCCCGCGGGCACGCCGAGCCAGGCCACAGGCCACACGACTCCGGCCAGGAGGCTGCAGGTCAGCAGGTAGCTCACGATCACCGAGAGCCGCAGCGTCTGCGTGAGGTTCAGGTCGGCCTGCGCGGTCGCGCCGGCCCGGAGCAGCAGCTGCGTCCAGGGGATGCCGCGGTCGACGATGTCGGAGCGCACGCTCGACCAGAGCGTCCATCGCTTCAGGTGTGTGCCCCTGATCGACGGGTCCACCGCAATGGTCCCGCCGGCGTCGGTCAGGCGGTAGCCGAGTTCGATGTCCTCGACGCACGGGCGGTCGAATCGCTCGTCGAAGCCGCCAACCGCGCGGAATGCCGCCGCGCGCACGGCGCCGAGCCCCGCCCAGAACGTGCGGGCGCGCGACCCGGTCGTGCTGTGCACGTAGCCGTGGCTGAGATTCTTGTACTGCGAGAAAAATCCGGGCTCCGGCGGGACTTCATCATAAGCACCGAATACTGCCGTCAGCGCCGGGTCCTCGAGCACCGCCTCCATGCGCGCGATGGCATCCGGCGCGGCGATCACGTCGCCATCGACGAAGGCGAGGATCGGGCCCGTGGCAATCTCCGCGCCCCGGTTGCGGGCGGCCGCCGGGCCGCTCCGCCGGGCCAGCTCGACGCTGCGTGCACCGAACTCTGCAGCGATGGGACGCCAGTCCTCGGTCGCGCCGTCGACAGCGAGCACCAGTTCGACCGTGGCAGGACGATCGGCGAACGGCTGCAGCACGCGGCGCAGCAGGCCCAGGTTCCGGTGGAACGGGATGATGACGGAAACGCGAATCACGGCGTATGGTGAGGCGGCATTCCCCCTGTGACGTTCGGGAGGAAACCGCCAGCTGAGTGTATCGGCATTCATGCCTGCCGGCAGCAACAAACGGGCTCTGCGACAGCAAGGCGCGCAGTCGGCGGCACGCATGTAAAATCCGTGCGCGCCGGCGCGAGACTGCACTGAAATTTTGCCGGTGAGAAGCCTCACCGCCGGGGCCATGCGCTATGCTTGACCCTTCCGACGCTCTCATGTCCGCGGCACCTGCACCCGAAAGTCTCTAGTGTCACGTGCAACGTGTCCCGTCTGACTGGCCGCATGCCTGATTTCGATCCGAACGACTGCCTGGAGCGGATCCCCCCCACCGCCTGCATCCACGGGCTGAGCCGCACGCCGGCGTCCGACGCTGCACGACTGTGGTGCGCCGGTGCGCGAGCGGCAGGCCCGTCGCTGCCTCGTGCGGTGGCGAGCCGATCCGGACGAACGGGGCTGACGACATGAGCGCCGTGCGACGTGTCAGCCAGCTCAAGCCGGGCGACCGGACGGTCATCATCGGCGGCGGACCCGCCGGGCTGACGGCGGCCTACGAGCTCACCAAGGCCGGCCATCAGGTTGTCGTCCTCGAATCGGACGACATTGTCGGGGGCATCTCCCGCACGGCCCAGTACAAGGGCTTCCGGTTCGACATCGGCGGGCACCGCTTCTTCACCAAGATCACGCCGGTGGAGGCGCTGTGGCACGAGATCCTGGGCGACGAGTTCATCTCGGTACCGCGCCTCTCGCGCATCCACTACAACGGTCGCTTCTTCGACTATCCGCTCAAGGCGGCCAACGCCCTCGCCGGGCTCGGCATCGTGAACGCCGTACGGATCGTGCTGAGCTACGCGTGGTGGCACTACAAGCCCTACCCGGTCGAGGAGAACTTCGAGCAGTGGGTCACGAACCGCTTCGGCAAGCGGCTGTTCGAGATCTTCTTCAAGACCTACACCGAGAAGGTGTGGGGGCTCTCGTGCACGGAGATCCGCGCCGAGTGGGCCGCGCAACGCATCCAGGGGCTGTCGCTCGCCAAGGCCATCCTGAACGCGACGCCGCTGAACCGGCGCGCCGCCGGCATCAAGACGCTGATCCACGAGTTCCAGTACCCGCGCCTCGGACCGGGGCAGATGTGGGAGATGGCCGCCCAGAAGATCGAGCAGCGCGGCAACCGCGTCCTGATGAGGCACTGGGCGAAGCAGATCGAGCTGGTCGACGGCCGCGCGCGCGCCGTCATCGTCGAGTCGCCCGAGGGTGAGCAGCGCTTCGAGGCGGACCACGTGATTTCCACGATGCCCGTCCGGTCGCTGGTGCGGGCGTTCACGCCGTCGGCGCCCGAACCGGTGCGCGAAGCGGCCGAGGGGCTGCGCTACCGCGACTTCCTCGTTGTGGCCCTGATGCTGAAGAAGGAGAACCTCTTCCCCGACAACTGGATCTACATCCACACGCCGGGCGTGAAGGTGGGACGCATCCAGAACTTCAACAACTGGAGTCAGGCGATGGTCCCCGAGCCGGGCATGACCTGCCTCGGCATGGAGTACTTCTGCTTCAAGGGCGACGGGCTGTGGGACAGCCCAGACGACGTGCTCATCGCGCAGGCGTCGCGCGAGCTGCAGGAGCTCGGCCTGGCCCACGCATCGGACGTCGTCGACGGCGCGGTTATCCGCATGCCGAAGGCGTATCCCATCTACGACGCGGCCTATCGCGGGCACCTCGACAACGTCCGCGCCTTCATCGACGGGATCCCCAACCTGCACACCGTTGGCAGGAACGGGATGCACAAGTACAACAACCAGGACCACTCGATGCTCACCGCGATGATGGCCGTGCAGAACATGCAGGGCGCCTCGCACGACATCTGGAGTGTCAACACCGACACCGACTACCACGAGGAACAGCGGCTGGAGCCGGAGAAAGCAGCCGCCGGGGCAGGAGCGTGAGGGTCGGGGTCGACGTCACCTGCTGGGCGAACGGCCGCGGCTACGGCCGCTTCACACGGGAACTGCTCGGCGCGATGGTGACGGCGGCGCCATCCTGGACGTTCACGTACTTCGCGGATCCGCTCTCGGCCAGCCGCATCCCGGTCACCGCGCCGAATGTCCGGGTGGTCACGGTGGCGCAGTCGGTGGCGCCGACCGAGGCCGCGGCGGCCGATGGCAGCCGCGCCCCGCTCGACATGCTGCGGCTCACCCGCGCCGTGGCCCGGACGCCGCTCGACGCCTTCTTCTCTCCCACCGTCTACACATACTTTCCGCTGCCCCTGCGGCTGCCTGCGGTCGTGACGGTGCACGACGCGATCGCCGAGCGGTTTCCGGAGCTGACGCTGCCAAGCGCCAGGGCGCGCTTCTTCTGGAACGCCAAGGTGAAGCTGGCGCTCTGGCAGGCGCGGTGCGTGCTCACCGTGTCCGACTATGCCGCCTCCGAGATCGAGACGGTGCTTGGCGTGCACCGGTCGCGAATCCGCATCACCGAGGAGGCGCCGTCCGGGGTGTATCAGCCGGATGCGCCGGGGGCCGATGTCGATCGGGTCGCGCGCCGGATCGGGCTGCCGGCAGGCGCGCGCTGGTTCACCTACGTCGGCGGATTCAACCCGCACAAGCACGTGGACCTCCTGGTGCGCGCGCATGGCGCGCTGGTCCGCCAGCTCGGTCCCGACGCGCCCTTCCTGGTGCTGGCGGGCACGCTCGACGGCGATGTCTTCCACGGTGCGCTCGCGCAGATCCGGCGCGCCATCGACGAGGAGGGCAGTGCTGCGCGCGTCGTGTGGCCCGGTTTCGTCCCAGACGAGGACCTGCGCGCGCTGCACTGCGGCGCACGTGCGCTCGCGCTGCCGTCGGCGAGCGAGGGGTTCGGTCTCCCGGCCGTGGAGGCAGCGGCCTGCGGCACGCCCGTGATTGCCACCACCGCCAGCCCGCTGCCACGACTGCTCGAAGGCGGCGGCCTGTTCGTGCCCCCGGGAGACCTGGCTGCGCTCACCACGGCGCTCGGCACGCTGGCCACCGATGACGCCCTCCGGCAGCGCCTCGGCTCGGTGGCCCATCGTCGCGCGACGGCGCTGTCGTGGGTGCGGGGCGCCGAGCGCGCGCTGGCGGCGATCGCCGAGGTTGCCGCATGACTCGTCGGCTCAGGATTGCGTCGCTGACCACGTTCTACCCGCCCTTCAGCTTCGGTGGTGACGCGGTCGACGTGCAGCGGACGGCCCGGGCCCTCGCCCGTCGCGGGCACGAGGTCACCGTCATCTACGATCGCGACGCCTTTCACTCAGTGGCGAACGGGCGACGACCAGCCGAGCCGTCGCCCGATCCGGACGTCGAGGTGATCGCGCTCCAGAGCCGGCTCGGCACGCTGTCGGCGCTGCTGACGCACCAGTTCGGCCGGCCCGTGATGCACGGCGCCGCCCTCGAGCGGCTCGATCGTGAGCGTCGGTTCGACGTCGTGCTCTTCAACAACGTGTCGCTGGTGGGCGGGCCGGGCCTCCTGGGCTTCGGGCGCGATGCGGTCCGGATCTACATCGCGCACGAGCACTGGCTGGTGTGCCCGAGCCACGTGCTCTGGCGCTACACGGATGAAGCGTGCGACCAGCGCGACTGCCTGCGGTGCGTGCTGGCCTCGAAACGGCCGCCGCAGCTCTGGCGCTACACCGGTGCCCTGCACCGTTCGCTCGACCAGGTGCATGCGTTCGTCGCGCGAAGCGAGTTCAGCCGTCGCAAGCACCAGGAGTTCGGTTTTCCACGCGACATGGAGGTGATGCCGTACTTCGTGCCGCTGCCCGAGCAGCCCTACGACGGCCCCGCCCCGCACGATCGTCCGTACTTCTTCTTCGCAGGACGCCTCGAGCCGATCAAGGGGGTCGATGACCTAATCCGCGCGTTTCCAGCCGACTGCGGCGCAGACCTGCTGATCGCCGGTGACGGCACGCAGGAGGCCGAGCTGCGCTCCCTGGCATCCTCGATCCCGCAGGTGCGATTCCTGGGGCGGCTCACGCCCGATCGGCTCGCCGCCTACTATCGCCATGCACTGGCGACGGTGGTCCCCTCGCGCTGCTACGAGACCTTCGGCCTTGTCGTGGCGGAGGCCTTCGCACAGGGCACACCGGTGATCGCGCGCGACATCGGCCCGCTGCCGGAACTGGTCCGCGCTGCCGAGGCGGGCGCCACCTTTTCCACGTCAGCCGGGCTGGGCGCCGTGCTCAAGCAGTTCACGGCCGACCCCGGAGCGTCGCGGCAGCTTGGCATGCGCGCCCGCGACGCCGTCGCACGCCTTTGGAGCGAGGAACCGGTCATCTCCCAGCTCCTCGGGATCGTCGGGCGCCTGCAGGCGGAACAGGACGCCCCGGTCGTGGCGCGCAACCGGAGCGCGGTGAGGGCCTAGGCATGCACGCCATCCTCACCTATCACTCCATCGACAGCTCGGGATCGCCGATCTCGGTGTCGAGGGAGGCATTTGCAGGACACGTCGCCTGGCTCGCGTCGGGCAGGGTCCGCGTGCTGCCGCTGCACGAGCTGGCCCGCGATACCGATACGAGCAGTGACGCCCTCGCGATCACCTTCGACGATGCGTTCGCGAACTTCGCGACGGAGGCCTGGCCCCTGCTGAAGGCGCACGCCCTGCCGGTGACACTCTTCGTGGTGACACAGAAGGTGGGCACCACGAACGACTGGGGCGGGCAGCCCGCTGAGGGCATCCCGACCCTGCCACTGCTCGGGTGGGACGAGCTGGACCGGCTGCACGCCGAGGGGGTCGAGATGGGTGGGCATACGCGGACGCACCCGCGGCTGTCGACGCTGGGGATCGGCCACACGGCCGACGAAGTGGTCGGCTGTGCCCACGACCTGGAATCGCGCTTCGGCAGGATCCCGCGTGCGTTCGCCTATCCGTATGGAGACGTGACGCCCGTGGCGCGGCGGTTCGCGGTGGACACGTTTGCCTGGGCCTGCACGACCGAGCACCGGTCGCTGGTCGCGAAGGACTCCCGGGATCTGCTGCCGCGGCTGGACATGTTCTACTTCAACCGGCCGAAGGCACTGAACCGTTTCGGCTCGGCGGCCTTCCGCGCACGGGTCGTGGCACGCCGCGCGGCCCGTTCGGCCCGTGCGGCGGCGGTGTCTGCCCGCAGGAGTGCGGCGCTGGCTGCCCGCCGGAGTACGGGGAGATGAATGGAAGCGCTGGACGCCCTATCATGGTGACTGGACGTGCGCCGCGCCGACCGGCCGGGGTCGTCCGGCAGGGCGGGAAAGGACTCGGACATGGCTGAACCCACACTGGACAAGGACCTGCAGGCCTCGATGGCCCTCGCGTTCGCGCCGATCCACAAGCGGGCGCTCGGGGTTGCGGCGGGGCTCACGTTCGGCACGCTGGTCGCATTCGTCACGATGCTCCAGGTGCTGCTGCAGCCCGAGCCGGCGCCACGGCTGGACCTGCTCGCGAACTACTTCTACGGCTACACCGTCAGCCCCGCCGGCGCGGCCATCGGCTTCGCGTGGGCGTTCCTGGTCGGGTTCGTGGCCGGCTGGTTCCTGGCGTTCGTCCGCAACCTCGCCACCGCCCTGTGGATCTTCTTCGTGCGGGCGAAGTCGGAACTCACGCAGAACTTCCTCGACCACATCTAGCCGGTGCCCCACATGACTGATCAACTGCAGCAGGAAGAAATCCAGATCATCAAGAAGGCCCTCGTCCGCTTCAACGAGCAGGGCTGGGGAATCGCCTTCGGGTCGGTGTTCGGCTTCGGGCTGTTCCTCGCGACGCTCTTCCTGGTGGTCCGTGGGGGTTACCAGGTCGGGCGCCACTTGAACCTCCTGTCGGTCTACCTGCCCGGCTACAGCGTGACCTACCTTGGGAGCGTGGTCGGCTTCGTGTACGCCTTCGTCATCGGCTACGGCGTGGGCCGGACGATCGGGACTGTCTACAACAAGCTCGTCACGCCGATGATGTAGCCCGCACACTCGCGGGTACGGAACAGAACCATGGGGACGAAGATCGCATGATGAACGTATTCCAGCGCGTCAGGCGGCACGCCCGCCTGTCCGGCATGAGCCGGTCGGCCGACAGCCCGCCGTTCTTCGTGCTGTTCATCAACTCGATCTGCAACATGAAGTGCGAGCACTGCTTCTACTGGACGCACCTCAACAAGCGCGACGACCTCTCGTTCGAGGAGATCGTGGCGCTCTCCCGATCCCTCGGCAAGATCGAGAACCTGAACCTCTCCGGCGGTGAGCCGTTCCTGCGCAAGGAGTTCGCCGAGATCTGCCTGCAGTTCGTCCGGCACAACGGCGTGCGCCAGATCTACGTGCCCACCAACGGCTGGTACCTCGACAAGACGATCGCCGCGGTCACCAGGATCCTCGAGGAGAAGGAGATCGACCTCTTCGTCTGCGAACTCTCGCTCGACGGCATGGCGGAGTTCCACGACAAGTTCCGCGTCGCACCCGGCTCCTTCGAGCGGGCGATGAAGACCTACGACGCACTGGCCGAGCTGCAGCGGCGCGACCCGCGCCTGCGCATCCACTCGATCTCCACGGCGACCGACATCAACATCAGGCAGATCTGGGAGCTCACCGCCTACCTGTACGAGCGCTGTCCCCAGATGGACCACCACAACCTGGCGCTCATCCGCGGCGATCGCAAGAACCCCGCACTCGCCACGCCCAACATGAACGAGTACCAGGCGCTGTACGAGTACATCCGGCGGCTCTGGGCGCCGCGCGAGGAAGGACGCTACGGCGGGATCGTGGAGCCGATGCTCCAGTGGGCGAAGGTCGAGACGCTCGAGCGGCGGACGCAGGTCGTGCCGTGCAAGGCCGGCGTGCTCACGGGCGTGGTCTCGGCCAACGGCGACGTGAGCGTGTGCGAGCTGCACGAACCGCTTGGCAACCTCCGCCAGCAGTCGTTCCCGGAGATCTGGCACTCGCCGAAGGCCGAGGCCCTGCGCGCATCGATTGCCCGCAAGGAGTGCCACTGCACCACCGAGGTCTTCCTCTGGCCGAGCATCGTCTTCCAGCCGACGCACCTGCTGAAGACGATGGCCGGGGCGCGGGTGTGGCAGCGGGCAAGGCCCCTCGCACCGGGCGAGAAGATCACGCTGCCGGTGGTTACCTCGCCCGGCCGCTGACCCGCGCTACCAGAACACCCAGTCCCGCGCCGCCAGGACGTACACCCACAGCGCGCCGTTGGTCGTGGCATGCGCCACCACGGATGCAAAGAGGCTCCGTGTGCGCAGCAACAGCAAGCCGTACGCGCACGCCGTGAGCACCGCGGCCAGCCACTCTGGATGCGCCAGCCCGAACAGCAGGGCAACGCCGGCGAAGGCCGACCGCGAGAAGCCGTCGAACGGCACGGCCGTGAAGTCCTCGCTCGTCAGGAAGCGGAGGAGGAACGAGCGCCAGAACAGTTCCTCCATCACCGGCACGACCAGGGCGAGGCCAAAGAGCCGCAGCGCCAGGAACGCGTAGCGCGCAGGTGAGTCGGGCATCGCCTCGAACGGATTGAATCCCACCCGCTGGTCGAACCGCGGGTAGTCCACGAGCTTCTCGATCGCGATCCAGGCGGCAAACACCACCAGGCCCAAAGCGACCGAGCCCGCGATCACCGACCGGCTCGGGCGGATGTCGGCCAGCGGGGCACGGCACACCATGAGGCTCACGACCACCGCCACGACCTTGCACGTATAGGCGAACGGATACCACGCGAGCGGCAGCCAGCCTTCGATGGCGGTGAGGGCCATGAAGATGGCCATCGGCGCGACGTAGCTCACGGCGCGGTGCTGGAGTGCGGCAGGAACGACCATCGACCAGGCGTGCGGGCGCCTCAGGGAATGGACCGCACGATCATGGGCCCGAGCAGGTTCGCGAGCGGCAGCGGCAGCCGCTGCCAGGCCCGGATGGCGAGGGAGAACTTCGCGTTCTTGGGGCTGTGGTCCGGCAGTTCGGCCGCGCGGAGAAGCCGGTACTCCCAGCAGAGCGGCACCGGCTCGGCACCCCACTGCGCCTTGAAGTTGTAGGTGCCTTCGTTGGGTGTGGACCGGCCGAAGTCGAACGTGGTCGCGCCGGTCCCGATGGCGTACTTCAGCGCCTCCCAGTAGAGCAGGTTGTTCGGGCTCGCAGACTTGAACTCGCGCAGTGACGATGCCCACGGCATCTCCACGGTGTCGCGATGGCGCAGGCCGACGCCCGCGGCGACCGGCCGGCCGTCCGCGGCACGGACGACGAACATGCGGGTGCGCCCGGGCAGGGCCGCGAACACTTCCTCGAACAGCCGCCTGGCATATACCGGGGTGCCGAGGTCGCGCATGTTGGTCGCAAACACCGGGTAGAACGCGTCGATGAGTTCCGGCCCGCCGACCTCGCTCACCAGGCCGCTCTTCTCTGCCTTGCGCACCTGGTTCCTGACCTTGCGATCGAGCACCGCCCACATGGCATCGGGATCGGGGGCCAGGGGCAGGAGCATCGTGACCTTGTGCTGGCGTGACGGCGCCCCTGGGAAGTGCGGCGTGAAGTGGCGCAGCTCGACGTGGTCGAGCCGGTGCTCCTGCGCAAGGGTGCCGGCGCGCGCGAACAGCAGCCGCTCGGTCTCCACGTCGTCTGCCAGGACGCCGCCGTAGTTCACGAACGGCAGTGAGACGAGAAACCGGCCGAAGACGGGGCTCTTCATCTCCACCAGCGGCAGGACACCTGCCAGTTCCCCGCCACGGCGCGCCGCAAGGTAGATCGTCCGATGGCCGAACGCCCGCTCGAAGACACCCCGCCACGCGTGGAGGTGGTACGCCACCGACCCAGGGTGGCGCTCGACGTAGTGGTCCCACTCTGCGGCCGCCACCTGCTCGTCCAGGGTGACCGGCGCCTCCAGCGAGGCCTGCGTGCCTGGCTGTGTCTCGGGTGTCGTGCTGGGTGCCATCACATCACGTGGGTGGGCACGCCGGGGGTCAGGCCGGACGAAGCCATCGGAAGTGCCACGGTCGGATCGAGCTTGCCGTCGGCCGCCAGTATCTGGGACAGCGGTGCGAACCGGAACTCCTGCAGCAGGCGCACGAACTTGGCCTCTGTGGTGTCGAGGTTGGCGTAATGCCGCATCGCGTGAAGGCGCGGCAGCGGCAGGCGCGGCTGCTCGGGATCGATCTCCCAGGGGTGCGTGTAGAAGATCGCGGGCCGCTGCTCCGACGCGTTCAGGCGCCCGATACCGAAGCGGGTCCACGCATAGGGCAGCAGTCGGAAGTACCCGCCGCCGGCAACCGGGAAGTTCACGCCGCCCATGCGGATCGTGGAGGGTGGAGCCTCGACGAGGCGACCCGCCGCCTGCTCCAGCACGTACGCGTGCCGCGGCGCGTGCGGGATGCCGTAGCGGTCGTGCCTGATCGGGAAGATGCTCGCGTCGTAGGCATACCCCTCCTCGGCAAGCACGTCCAGCGCCCAGAGGGATCGTTCGGTTACCGAATAGCTGGGTGCGCGGTACCCCCGGACATTCGTGCCGGCCAGGGCCTCCAGCGTCTGCTTCGCCCGGCGCACATCGTCGCGGAAGGCCTCGCGCGATTGCGTGTAGACCAGCTGGTGCGCATAGCCATGCGAGGCGATCTCGTGGCCGCGGGCGGCGATCTCGAGCACCAGCGAGGGGTGCTGGTCGGCCACGGCCCCGAGCACGAAGCACGTGGCCTTGACGCCCGCCGCATCGAGCAGGTCCAGCATCCGCCTGGTCGAGGCCACGACTCGGCTGGCCAGGGTGTGCTGGATGTCGCGCACGGGAGTGCCGTCGAAGACGTTCGCGTGGAAGTGTTCCTCCACGTCGATGGTCATGGCGTTGACAATCGCGGGCGTGCCGGGTGTGTGCGACGCCATCATGCGGCTCCGCGCCGGAGCAGGACTGTCTTCACGGTGTTGAAGACAATCAGCAGGTCCAAGGTCAGCGTGAAGTTCTTGGCGTAGAAGAGGTCGTACTGGAGCTTCTCGAGGGCATCCTCGACGCTCGCGCCGTAGGTGTACCGCACCTGCGCCCAGCCGGTCACGCCGGGCTTCACGACATGACGCTCGCCGTAGAAGGGGATCTCGCGCGTGAGGCTCTCCACGAACTCGGGCCGCTCGGGCCGCGGGCCGACAAGGCTCATCTCACCGACGAGCACGTTCCAGAGCTGCGGCATTTCATCGAGGCGCGTTCGCCGGAGGAAGCGGCCGATTGGGGTGACGCGCGAGTCGTGCTGCGTGGCCCACACGGCGCCGGTTCCCGCCTCGGCATCGACCCGCATCGACCTGAACTTGTGGACGACGAACGGCTTGCCGTGCTGGCCGACGCGCGTCTGGTGATAGAGGGCCGGGCCGGGAGAGGTCAGGCGCACCGCCACGTAGACGGCGAACATGATGGGACCCCCGATGACCAGCCCGATCACCGACGCGACGATGTCGAAGGCCCGCTTGGCCACCAGCAGCCACTCCTTCTTCTGGAAGCCGCTGGAGAACACGAACCAGCTGGGGCGCAGGTTCTCGATCGCAATCTTGCCGGTGTATTCCTCGTAGACCGAGGCGAGGTGGTCGAACTGGACGCCGCCCAGCTTCATGCGCAGCAGCTTGTCCATGGGCAGCTTGCCGCGGGCATCGGCGACGCTGACCACGACCCGGCTCACCTGGCGCTGCTCGGCGATGGTGGGGATGTCGTCGATGGCGCCAATCACGCCCGGGTTGATCACCGGTGCACCGACACGTGACGGATCGGTGTCGATGAACCCGACGATCTCGACGCCGAGTTCCGAGCGGCGGTCGAACAGCTCGCGGGCCAGGGCGATGGCCTGCGGGCCCGTGCCGACCAGCAGCAGCCTGTCCCTCGCCTTGAGGCCCGTGGCCCAGCGCGACGCCAGGCGCCAGCCGCCGACGAACGCGACGATGAGCACGGCCGAGATGAGGAAGACGCCGCGGCCGATCTCGAGTGCCGGCAGCCAGAAGTACAGGACGGCCAGGCAGAATGCCGCGGCGCCGAGCCCCTTCACCAGCCCGATGAACAGTTCCCCGGGGTCCGCGTAGGAACGGGAGTCGTAGAAGTCAGCGAAGTACAGGCACAGCTGGACGACGACGGCGACCAGCCAGGTTCTGGCGAGGCCACCTTCGAGCGTGAAGGTCACCCAGCCGACCTCGCCGAGGCGCAGGCGCGCGCTCAGCATGACGGCGGCGACAATCAGCAGGTTCTCGAATATCGCCAGCGTGAGCGCACGCATGGCGACGCGACGCGTCCACATGTCAGGTCAGGTCCGGTCCCGTGAAGCTTCCGGCAGTGCGTACCGGTAGCGCGCGTAGTAAGCCGACTGCCCGTAGTGACTGAGGGAGACCGCTTCGACCCGGTTGAGGACCACACCAATGATACGGTCCCGCCCGAGTTCCTCCACGGCGCGCTGCACGGCCGGTGCCGGCGTGTGGCCGGCAGCGATGACGAAGACCACCGTGTCGACCATCGCCGAGAGCAGGTGTGCGTCCGGCAGGAAGGCCACGGGGGGCGTATCGACGATCACCCAGTCGAAGCGTTCGCCCGCCAGGGCGAGCAGCTGCTTCATGCGCTCGGACGCCAGCCCGCCCATGGGATCCGGATCGGGACGCCCGCCGGGCAGCAGCGAGAGATTCGGGGTGATCTCGACGAGCGGCATCTTCGTGGCACCGTCGCTCTTCAGCCAGTCCGAGAGGCCCGCCAGGTTCGGGATTTCGAAGGTGTCGTGCAGGGTCGGCCGCCGCAGGTCTGCGTCGATGAGCAGGACACGACGACGGTACGACTCGCTCAGCGTCAGCGCGATGTTCGCGCAGGTGAGCGACTTGCCCTCCGCCGCAAAGGTGCTCGCCACAAGAATCGTCTTGAGGTTGCGGTTCTCCTGGGCCTGGTACAGCACGGCAGCCAGGCGACGGTACTGCTCGATCGCGGCCGGCGTGGTCTGGGGGTTGACGACCAGCCGCCCCTGCCGGGTAAGTTCGAGTGCCTGGAGGCGATCCTCGGAGACGTCGAGCGGATCCTGACCCTCCCGGTTGAGGGGGACGGTGTGCCAGGGATCACCCACGACGTGGGCACCCGACGGTTTGTTGATGACGGAAGTGTAGTCGTCGCTCATCGCATCCTCAGAACCCACACGGCGGCCGCCGCAGCCATCACGACGGCCGTTCCGGCCATCGCCCCCCAGGCCAGCCTCTTGCGCCGGACGCGCGACTGCCGGACCTCGTTCGTCAGCAGTTCCGGAATCATGGCCAGCACCGGGAGTGTGAGCGTGGCCACCACGTCGGCGTCGGTCCGCAGCGACGAGTCCCGGAACTCGAGCAGTGCCGCCAGCAGCAGGCCGACGACCAGGCCGCCGACCGCGCCGAGTCCATAGAGTCGCGGCCGATCGGGGCTGTAGGGCTTCTCGGGCATGCGCGCCGGATCGAGGATCTTGAACTGCTCGCCAATCTGGTAGCGCTCCAGGTTGGCGGAGACCTGCGCATCCTCCTTCTTCCGGAGCAGCTGCGTGTAGGTGTTCTGCAGCGTGTCGTAGTCGCGCATCAGCTCGGTGAGCTCCGATTCGCGGGCCGGCGCAGACTCGACGCGCGCCTGGTACTCCGCGATCACGCCGCGCAGCCGCGCTTCCTCGCGCTCCTTCTGCTCGATCTGCCGCCCGAGGCTGTCGATCTCGATGCGCATCTGCTCGATGCGGGTGAGGCGGGCCACCTGGGTGGGGTCGACGGTGATGACGGGACGGGTACTGTCCGAGGTCAGGGCCACCACGGCGGTCTCGTCTGCCACCTTCTTCCGCAGGTCGCCGACGACCCGCTGCTGCCGGACCACTTCCGGGTGGTTCGGCGTCAGCCGGAGCTGCAGCTGCTCCAGTGTCTTCTCGGCCTGGGCGAGCTGCGGCAGCGACGGGGACTGCTGCGGTGCGGCCGCCGGACGGGAGGGCGTGGACGGCGCGTCCGGGGACGACTGGGTGGCCGGCGCGGGCACGCCCAGATCCTCGAGCTGGCCCTGGAGGGCGAGCTGGCGGTCGCGATCGCGATTCAGCGAGTCGACCAGCGACTGAATCTGCATCTGCGCGTTCTGCATCACCTGCAGGTTCGAGGAGATCTGGGTCGGCAGCTGCCCGGCGTAGCGCATCTTGTACGACTCGAGCTTCTTCTCGTGATCGATCAGCCGTTCCTTGGCCGACGCCAGCTGCGAATCGAGGAACTGGTTCGTCGAATCCGCGAGCACCTCGCGGTCGCGCAGGCTCTCGTCGATGTACATCGAGGCCAGCCGCTCGGTCACCTTCATCGAGGTCTGGGCGTCGGTGTACATGAAGCTGATGCGGAACGCGTCGCTGCGGATGATCTCCGTGGTGATGTTCTTGCGCATCACCTCGACCACGTCCTCCATCAGGCCCGTGCGCACCTGCCCGGGATAGAGGTTGAACTCGCGAATCACCGGTTCGAGCCGGGTGCGGCTCGTGATCTGCTGGTTGAAGGACCGGAGGCGGTCCTGGATGTTCGTGGTCACCGTGGATCGCACGTAGCTGTCAGGCACGCGCTGCGGGACAACCAGGATCAGGGTCTCCGAACGGTACATGTTCGGGAGCCGCTGCACGTAGGCGACGGTGCCGGTGAACACGACGATCGCCGGGAGGATGATCGCCCACGGCCGCCGCAGGATGTTGAGCAGGTCTTTCGGTTCGAGCGTCTTTCCAGGAATCACGAGAACACCTCGTCAGCGACTGCGTACTGAAAGCGTGAGGCCGGTACGCAGGCTGTGGCGACTGAAACTGCGCGGCAGATTGAGCCCAGTCTGGCTCAGGTCGAACTGCTGTCGATAGAAGCCGTACTGCACGAACCCCGAGAGGGATCGCTTCAACCTGAAGTTCAGGAACGTGTTGGTCGACAGCGCCTGGCGCTGGCCCGCCACGCCGGTGACCTGTCGGCCACCGAGAAGGTACGCGGCGCTGGTGCCGAGCGTCGCGCCGGCCCCGAGCCGACCGCTGATGCCGGCGGTGACCGTGTTGCCGAGAAACGGCACGTAGGAGCCGTCGATCATCTGCCACGTGCGGCCGTAATTGACGCGGGCGTTCCAGGAGCGGCCGATGTTGTGCGTCAGGCTGGCCTGGCCGATCACGTTGAAGTAGGTCCGCGACTGGCCGGGAATCGGGGTCCCACCCTGGCCCACCCGGTCTTCCGAGGCGTTGCGGTTCAGCGCAGTGCCGGTGCTGAAGCTGAAGGTCGTACGGCGCGAGATCGACAGCGCCTTGTTCAGGTTCAGCCCCACGTCGATGTTGTGGAACACGGTGGGGTCGGCGATGCCGATGAAGGTGGCCTGGCCGTAGCCGTACCCCATGTGATAGCCGATCCCCTGGCCGATCATGTGGGTGAACCGGAACCCGCCCTGCTGGTAGTGTCGGATCGGCTTGGGATCATCGAGGCCGGTGAGGTCGGCCGCGTAGGTGAGAGCCACGCTGGTCCGGTCGGTGAACGGGTGGCTCATCTGTGCCTGTGCCGTGTAGCGGTACTGGCGCATGTCGCCGATCGCCGAGTCGAAGGTCCCCTGTACCGGCATGGTCAACTGCGTCCCGGCGAAGTTCTGCAAACCGAGAAACTGGTTCAGGGCGTAGAACGGCGTGTAGCTGAAGGTCTCGCCCGCGCTGAGCGTCGTGCGCCGCCCGAGCGTGATCGACTGGCTCGCGCTGGCGTTGTACGAGGTCAGGAACCGGCCTGTGGACCGGAAATAGTTCGTGGACGAACCAGCGCCGATTCCCAGCGACACCCGCCGAAGCGCGGTGAAGGTGCTGAACTGGGTCGAGCCGCCAGCCGTGGCGCCAGACCGGACCAGGGACGCGAGCGTGCCGCTCACCGACGAGGAAGACGAGACGTTGGTCTGGTTGTAGCCGCCGAACAGGGAGATCCCCAGGTTCCACGACGGCCCTGTCAACACGGATCCGAGCACGTCGGTCACGACCGATCGCAGGCTGGCCTGGTCGTTCGAATCGGTCGAACTGGCGGGTGGCACGTCGGTCGCGCCGGGCTGGTCCTGCGTGTTCTGGGCCTGCACGGGCATCGCGACGAACAGGGCTCCTGCGAACAGGAGCGCCCTCAGGCTCACGGGACCACCACCGTATCGCCGGCCTTCAGCTCGATGTTCTGGCTGAGCCGCTTCTGCTGCACCACTTCCTTGTAGTTGAAGCGGTAGGACGTCGGCCGCCCGTTCTCGTTGCGCACGATGACGATGTGCTCCCGGTCGGCGTATTCCTGGAGTCCACCGGCCGTCGCGATCAACTGCAGGACCGTGGTGGGTGCGGTCAGGTTGTAGGGGCCGGGTTTGCCGACCATCCCGGTGATGAAAACCTTCCGGCTGTTGATCTGCTTGACCACCACGGTGACGGACGGCTCCTGGAGGAACTTGCGTGCCGTCTCCTCGATGCTGGCGCGAAGCTGCTCCGGCGTCTGGCCGGCGGCCTGGATGTCGTTGAGCAGGGGCAGGGAGATCTTCCCGTCAGGACGGACCGTGACTTCGGCCGACATGTCCTTTTCCTGCCAGAAGATCACGATGAGCACATCGTCGGTGCCAATGAGGTAGCCCGCCGGCGCCTGAACCCCCTGCGGGACGGCTGCGCCGGGGGGGGCGGCCGGAGAGCCTGGCGGTGTCGCAGGGGCACCGGCCGTGGCGGGCGGCTGCTGCGCCGTGCCCGACTGCGCACGGACGCCGCTGGTGGTCGCGACGGCGAGAAGCACGAGGAACGTGAAAATCCGGATGCGTGACATGCCTACCTGTATTCCCTGAAGGGAAGCTGACAGTCGTTCTTTCGGAGGAAGTTGAGGAATCGCTTGTACTCGTGCGGTTCGAGATTGAAGATCCGCGCAACGATCTTGTAGTTGCCCCGCGACTCCTCGAGCCCTTTGCGGACGAGGTCGCGAATGTGCCCGCGGGTGATGTCGCGCTGCAGATAAAGAGGATACACGGCCGCCCAGAAGGAAAGGCGTTCATCCTTCATCTGTCGGTAGAGCTCATCGGCGACGGTCCGGCGCCGTTCCCGGAACGCCGGCTGCGCGGACGCCACGGGCCGGCGGATATCGGCCGGCAGCGCGTCGGCGCCGACGACCCCCGTGAGGCCGGTCAGCGCGATCCGCTCGATGACATTCTGCAGTTCGCGCACGTTTCCGGGCCAGTGGTATGCCGAGAGCATCGCCATCGCCTGATCCGACATGCGCTCGACGAGGCAGGTGGGGTGCCGATCCGCGTAGACCCGGAGGAAGTGCTCGACCAGGAGCGGAACATCTTCCCTGCGTTCACGCAGGGCCGGCACCTGCACGTGGATGACGTTGAGCCGGTAGAACAGATCGGGCCGGAACCGGCCGTCTTCGGCCAGCTTGCGGAGATCGCGGTTGGTGGAAGCAATGACCCGGACGTCGACATGCGCACCGGAGTGATCCGCACCCACCTTCTGGATCTCGCCAGTTTCGAGGAAGCGGAGCAGGAGCCCCTGCATCCGCAGGCTCATCTCCCCCACTTCGTCGAGAAGCATCGTGCCCTCGTCGGCCTCCTCGAACTTTCCGGGCTTGTCGCGGAAGGCGCCGGTGAAGCTGCCTTTCAGATGGCCGAAGAGCTCGGACTCGAGCAGGCCGTCGGGCAGGCCCGCGCAGTTCACGGCAATGAATGGCTTCTGGGCGCGTGGGCCGAGGGCATGGACGCGTTGCGCGACGAGTTCCTTGCCCGTGCCGCTCTCACCGGTGATCAGGACCTTCGCATCAGACCTTGCAACCCGCTCCATCATCAGGCGGAGCTGTGCCATGACGGCGCTCTCGCCGATCAGCGTCGGCTGTTCGAGGGTCTGCGGCATAACTGGTGGCGTGTGGGAGTGACCATGCAATGGACCGGCCGCCTGACGCTCCAGGCGGCGTTCGGTCCGGGTAAATGGCTCACCACCCGACGCTTGTACTGTCGGCAAGTTGGGGCAAATGCTTAGACGTTGTGCAGCCATGAACGTCGGATCCGAGACCTTGTGGAAGAAAGTCTGCCGATTGCAGACATGTCAGACTTCTGTGCGAGTGCACCAGGGACTTCGAGGCGCGCAGCCCGGCCGGGGGGTCACCTAATCTCCGGCGGGTGGCCCACCGATACGGCTAAACGAGCGAATGACCCTCATTCGAACCCGTCCCGTGTGCCCGGGCTGTCTGGTGGTGGTACGGTGCGCCTGATCGAACGGAACGACACCTCGCTCGCGATCGCGCTGGTGGCGAGTGCGCTGGTCATCTTCCAGCGGCCCCTGCGGGTGCTCGTGGACCTCGCCCGCGACGTGGAGGTCCGCTACAGCATCGACCTCCTGCCTGGCTTGACCGTCCTCATCGCCACCTTCGGCTTCCACCAGTATCGAAAGCGCCAGCAGGCACGGGCCGCCGAAACCGCGGCGTCGGCGGAGGCTGCGCAGGCACGGGCGCGGTCGGCGGAACTCGAGCGGCTCGTCGCGCTTGGTCGGGCGCTCGGCAGCGCCCTCGATCCGGCCGCCACGCGCCAGGTGTTCTGGCGCTACATGCCGGGGTTCGCCGCCGACCGGGAGCTGTGGATGCTGACCCGCCGCCCCGACGGCTGGGATACGCCCGTCGTCGACGCAGTCGCAGCCACGTCCCGCCAGAGCGATGAGATTGAGGGACTGGCCGGTGAAGCCCTCAGCGCCCCGGCGTCGGCCGAGGGTGAGACCGAGGGGGTCGAGGTGGGGGCCTATCTCTGCCTGCCCATGGTGGTGGGCGAGAACGCCGTCGGCGTTGTCGGCGTGAAGAACTCACCGCCGCTCACTGGATCGGAGCGACACGCGCTCGGGGCGGCGGCCGCCCTGCTCGGTATTGCGGTGCGCAACGGGCAGCTACTCGCCCAGACCCGGGAAAGCAGCATCCGCGACAGCCTCACCGGCTGTTTCAACCGGGCCTATGCCCTCGAAGCGCTGCGGGCCGAACTGCACCGCGCACGGCGCACCTCCCGCCCGCTGTCCCTGCTGATGTTCGACGTCGACGAGTTCAAGTTGGTGAACGATCGGTTTGGGCACCTGACCGGCGATGCGATCCTGTCGGCGGTGGGCACCCGACTGTGCTCGATGTTCCGGGCCACCGACATCAAGTGCCGTTACGGTGGGGACGAGTTCGTCGTGATCCTGCCGGATACGCCCTTTGCCGGCGCGGAGCGGGCAGCATCGACGCTTATCGACGAAATGGCCCGGATTGAGGTGGCATGTCCGGCCGGCACGATCTCGCCGACCGTGAGCCTCGGGGTGACTACTGCACTCCCGGGAGACACCGATCCGACCACGCTCATTGCCCGCGCGGACCACGGGCTGTACGAAGCCAAGCGGGCGGGGCGCAACCGCTTCGCGTCCAATCCGCTCGCACCCGCAGTGTGACCGGTCGGGCCGGTGCGACCCGGCCGGCCCGCATCGACGGGTGGGCGACGAGCGTCCCAAACTGGCACATCCCGTCCCCCTCTGTGCCTCAGGACAAAACTCGTGGGGTACCGGCCAACCGGTTCGGCTGTATCATTCCGTGCGCCCCCCCGGTTCTGTTTGAGACAGCCTGACTAGCCGATAAATCTCTCTGGGCGAAGCCCGTTCTTTTTGAGGCGATATGCATCGGTCCTGCTGGCGGAATGGCGAAGCTGTCTCCCGGGAGACACACGTGCCTCGATTCACCTGGTTCTGCTCGACCATCGCGGCGTTCGGCCTGGTCGCCTTCGGGGCGTCGGCCTGCTCCCCTGCGGCTCCACCTGACCCGTCGGCCTCCCAGGCCGGGCCCGGGCAGGTGACACCCCAGTACGACCGGACCGGCAAGCTGGAAAAGATCGAGTACGACCGCAACAGGGACGGCAAGACCGACACGTGGGGCTACATGGACGGCACGCGCGTGGTCAAGGTCGAGGAAGACCGCAACGGGGACGGCGCGGTCGACCGCTGGGAGTACCACCGGGCCGATGGTCCCGCCCCCATTGCGCCACCCGCACCGGACGGGGCGGTCGATCCCTCGATCGAACGCATCGAGGAGGCGACCCGATTCGACGGCAAGGTGTCGCGGTGGGAGTTCTTCGCCGGCGGCCTCCTGACCCGGACCGAAGAGGACACCGACGGCAATGGCAAGGTGGACAAGTGGGAAACCTATGAGAACGGCGGCCTCTCGCTGATGGCGCTCGACACGACAGGGCGCGGCACACCGGACCGACGGCTGGTCTACCGGCCCGACGGCTCACTGGACCGCATCGAGTCGGATCCAGAGGGCTCGGGACAGTTCCGGACCACGCCATGACCACGGCAACGGCCACCGCCGTCCGCGCCGCACTGGTAGTAGCAGGCCCTGCCGAGCAGGCGGAACTCGATTCCCTGCTGCGAGGCATGGGGTACCTGCCGGTGCCGGTGCCGAGTGCCGACGTGGCTCCGGCCGTACCCGGGCCGGTCGCCCTCTGCATCCTCGATCTTCGCCAGAATGGGGAAGCGCTGCGCACGGCCAGGGTGGTGCGGGGGCAGCATCCCGAGGCGATGCTGATCGGCATCGCCGACCCGGACCGCCCGGCATTCTCCGCCGATGCCATCCGCGCCGGTGTGTTCGACGTGCTCCCGCGTCCGGTATCTGCCCGCGACCTCGAGGCCCTGATCGCCAATGCGCGGGAACAGGCGTCGCTCGCGGGCGTCCCACACACGCGGACCATCGACTCCGCCTCGTATGGGATCGTCGGAACGTCGCCCGCCATGCGCCTGGTGATGGACCTGGTGCAGCGTGCCGCGGCCGGCCGCTGCGGCATCCTGATCTGCGGCGAGCGCGGCACGGGCCGCGAGATGATCGCCCGGGCCATCCACTCGCACGATCCGAACCCCGACGCCCCGTTCGTCAAGGTGGACTGCTCGGGTCCCACGCCCGAAGACATCGAGCTGCAGCTGTTCGGGGTCATGGCCAGGCGCTCGGTCAATGTCCCGCCGGAACGGCGCAGTCTCGAGCGGATCGGCGACAGCTCCCGACTGCGCGAGGCCGATGGCGGCATCCTGTTCCTCGAGAACGTGGTCGACCTGCCGGCCCGGCTGCAGGCCCGCCTGGTCCGGGTGCTCAGGGATCGGGAGGTGTTCATCGGCAACAGCGCCGACGAGCAGCCCCTCGATGTCCGACCCATCGCCGCGGTGGACGGAGCCATCGAGGCCGCGCTCGAAGAGGGGCGGCTCCGCCCGGATCTCTACGAACGGCTGTCTCTCATCCGGGTCGACGTGCCGGCGCTCCGCCAACGCCGTGAGGACATCCCGGTCCTGGCCACCCACTTCCTGAAGGAACTGTGCAAAGCCAACGGCAAGCCGATTAAGACGCTGACGCGGCCGGCCCTGACGCTGCTGGCCGCGCTGCCCTGGCGCGGGAATGCCCCCGAGCTGCGGAGCCTGCTCGAGCGTCTCATCCTGCTGGTACCGCAGGGGTTGATCCGGCTCGAAGACGTGCTCGCTCACACCCAGCTCGAAGGCAGCATCAGTCCCTCGGGCTTCGATGCCACCCTGCGGCAGGCCAGGGCGCGATTCGAACGCGACTACATCGCGGCGGTGCTCCAGCACCAGCACGGTCGCATCGCCGAAGCCGCCCGGGTGCTCGGTATCCAGCGCACGAACCTGTATCGCAAGATGCGCCGCCTCAATCTGATGCGGGGCAAGAGCGGGCGGGAGGCGTGATGTATCCAGAACGATACAGCCGTCCCGTCGTCGATACACATCCCACCGCGGGGCACTTGACCGGTACGGTCCAGCCGGCGACCATGAAGGAGCCGAGAGCCGAGTCTGCTCCCCCAGAGCTCATTCAGCGAAGCCGGCACACAACGCGGCAGAAGGGTTCGACTGACAATGAAGATGGAACGGATCGTAGCGATCGCGCTGGCGTTTTCCCTCGCGAGTGCGGCAGCGCCGACAGCGCTGTTCGCGCAGCAGAGCACCTCGCTGGCCGGCACGGCCAAGGACGAGGCCAAGAAGCCGTACACGGATTACACGGTTCGCGCCAGGGACGTGAATGCGCCCCGGGACGCCGCGGCTCCCAGCATCGCGCTGGACAACCAGGGTTCGTTCTCGCTGACGGGCCTCACCACCAAGAACTACGTGGTGGAACTGGTGAACAAGGACGGCAAGGTCGTCTGCACCGAGGGGCCGTTCGACCTCTCGAAGCAGGCCATCAAGAGCGACGTCATCGTCGACTGCGGCAAGGTGCCCGCAGCGTGGTGGCTCGTCGGTGCGGCGGCTGCCGCGGGGATCACCGCCGGTATCGTGGCGGCCGACCCGGCCAGCCCCTCGCGCTAGCCCTCTGCCCGTCCGCTCGCTCCTCCAGCGTCACATCCTGCGCGTCTGCGGACTCCGGTCCGCAGGCGCGTAGTCGTTCGTACCCACTCCCCCGTCACAACTGGTCTTTATGCGCTTCTGTCCGCGCCTAGTCGCGCTGGCCGTCGTGTGCCTTGGCATGACCGCTCCTGCCCTCCAGGCGCAGGAGCAGGTCGACCCCTATGACGCGACCCGCTTCCACCTGGGACCGCTCGGCATCACGCCCTCGATCGCCCTCTCGAACCTCGGCACGGACAGCAACGTGTTCAACGAGTTCGGCGCGCCGAAGAAGGACACCACTGCGGCTGTGGGTCCGGCGGCGCAGGTCGTCCTGCGCGCCGGGCGGTCACGCCTCGTCGGCACCTCGTCGGGCCAGTACCTGTACTTCAAGACGTACGACAACCAGCGCTCCTGGAACACCTCGCTCGACGGCACCTGGCGCTTCCCGCTGGCGCGAATCACCCCCTTCGTCCTCGGCACGCGCACCAGCACGAAGGATCGCCCGGGTTACGAAATCGACTCCCGGGCCAGGCGCGACGACCGGGTCGTGGGCGTCGGCAGCGACGTGCGGCTCTCCGCCAAGACCACCCTCGTACTCACGGGCAAGCGCAGCTGGTTCAAGTACGCAGACACGGAGCAGTTCCTCGGCGTGAACCTCGCGGCGCGCCTGAACCGCCGCAGCGACACCGAGGAGATGCAGGCACGGATCAGCCTGACACCGCTCACGACCTTCGTCGTGCGCGCGATGGCCGCGCAGGACCGGTTCGACGGTGCAATCGAGCGGAACACCGACAGCTACAGCGTCATGCCCGGCTTCGAACTCCGCCCACAGGCGCTCATCTCCGGCGAGGCCTTCGTCGGCGTCCGTCGGTTCACGACGCTGAACGGCTCGGTACCCGACTTCACCGGCCTGGTTGCCAGCGTGAAGACCAAGTACACCGTCGGAGCCACTCGCGTCGCCCTCAACGTCACGCGCGACCTGGTCTTCTCGTACCTGGCCGAACAGCCCTACTACGCCCTGCTCGACGGAGGCGTGGAGATCACCGAGCGCATCACCTCCGGCTGGGACGTCGTCGTACGTGGCTCGCGGCAGACGATGGCCTACAGGAACGTGGAGACCGCTATCCCGCTGCCCGATCGCACCGACCGGTCGTGGATGGCCGGCGGCGGGATCGGCTACCGGGTCGGCGGCACCGTCAGGCTCGGGTTCGACGCCAACTACTACCAACGAACAGTGGACCAGTTCGAGACCAGGAACTACACGGGCCTGCGCCTCGGCGCGTCTGTCAGCTACGGGTTGCCCCAATGAAGAAGCTGTTGCTAGTGCTCACGCTGCTCCTCGGTTCCGCGGGTCCGCTGCTGGCCCAGACCGACTACCTCGTGGGCGCACAGGATGTCCTGACCGTCACCGTGTTCGGCGAACCCGAACTCTCCGGCAAGTACACCGTGGAACAGGATGGGACCTTCACCTTCCCGCAGCTGGGCCGGATCAAGGCCGGTGGGGTGACGTTGCGCGCCCTGGAGCAGGAACTGAAGACCAAGCTGGCGGATGGATACCTGAAGAATCCCCAGGTGGCCGTCGCCATCGAAACCTACCGCAGCCAGCGCATCCTGATCATCGGGGAGGTCCGCCAGCCCGGCGAATTTCAGCTGAATGGCGAGATGACCCTGCTCGCCGCACTGGCCCGCGCCGGATCGACCACCCCCACGGCCGCCCACGAACTGACGATCGTGCGCCCGCGCAAGAACCCGAAGCCCGGCGAGGACCCGACCGAGTTGATCAAGGTGGACCTGCTCGACCTGCAGGCGGGCAACATGAGCCTCAATGTGATGCTGCAGGACGGCGACACGATCAACGTCCCCAAGGCACAGTCGGTGTTCGTCGCAGGACAGGTGAAGTCGCCCGGCGCCTACGCGGTCGACCCGGGCACCACCGTGCTCCAGGTCATCTCGCTGGCGGGCGGCCTGACCGACCGCGGCTCCGACAATCGCATCCGCATCCAGCGCACCGACAAGGGAAAGAAGGTCGAGATCAGCGCGAAGTTGACCGACATCGTCAGGCCGGGCGACACGATCATCGTCCGCGAGCGGTTTTTCTAGGAACGCATCATGCCCACTCCATATCGCAAGACGACCGGCCCGGCCGCCCATTCGCACGTGAACGAAGAGCGGCACATCCTCGACTACGTCCGGACCGTGTACAAGCGCCGGTGGCTCGCCATCCCGGTGTTCCTGCTGGTCGTGGTCATCGGCATGGTCAACGCCCTGCGCGAGGTTCCGCTCTACCAGGCGACGACACAGCTGCTGATCGAGAAGGACACACCCACCGTCGCCACACTCGACCAGATGTTCCAGGCGCAGGATGGCTGGTTCAACGACGCGTTCTACCAGACGCAGTACCGCATCCTCCAGAGCCGGAGCCTGTCGAAGCGGGCGATCGACGAGCTGCAGATGTGGAACCAGCCGCTCGGCAAGCCGGTCGAGGAGCGCATGCCGCTGGACCCGCTGACACTCGGACGTGTCGCGGCATCGAAGGCGTACCACGGCGCGCTGCGGCTCGCGGGGATGGAGAGCGCGCCGGCGCCGTCGAGGCCTGCGGAACCGCGCGGCGCAGACGAATCGGAATCGCAGGCGGCGCAGATCGACCAGTTCCGTGGCGGCGTCGGCATCGAGCCGGTGCGCAACAGCCGGCTCGTGGACATCGTGTACACCTCTACCGATCCGGCATTCGCCGCCAAGGCGGCCAATGCCCTGGCGAAGGCGTACATCGCCCAGAGCCTGGAGTTCCGCTTCTCCGAGTCGAAGGAGACCGCTGACTGGCTCGGTGAACAGCTGGCCGAGCAGCGCAAGGCGCTGGAGGCAAGCGAGGCCGCCCTGCAGGCCTACCGCGAGAAGAACGGCGCCGTCTCGGTCACCGACAGCGCCTCCAACATCGTCGTGCAGCGCCTGAGCGACCTCAACTCGGCACTGACCAAGGCCAAGACCGAGCGCATCAACAAGGAAGCCATCTACAACCAGCTGAAGGCGGCCGAAGCCGGAGGGAAGCTCGACACGTTCCCGTCGGTCCAGGCGAACGAGTTCATCCAGAAGCTGAGGGGCGACCTCACCGACCTGCAGCGGCAGCAGGCGCTGCTCTCCGAGCGCTACGGCGAGCGTCACGCGGAGATGATCAAGATCAGGGCCTCGGTCGAACTTGCCGAGGCCAAGCTCAAGGCGGAACTCGGCAAGGTGGTCGAGTCGGTCCGGAACGAGTACCAGGCCGCGCTCGCCGAGGAACAGAGCCTCCAGGGCGCACTGAACACGCAGAAGTCAGAGGCACTCAGCCTGAACCGGACCGGCATCGAGTTCGGCGTCCTCCAGCGCGAGGTGGAGAGCAACAAGCAGCTGTACGAGAGCCTGATGCAGCGTACGAAGGAGACCGACATCTCCAGCGAGCGCAAGGCGACGAACATCCGCGTGGTGGACGAGGCGCAGGTGCCGAACGGCCCGATCTCGCCGAACCTGCAGCGCTCGGCGCTGCTGTCGCTCGTGGCCGGGCTCACGCTGTCGCTGGGTCTGGTCTTCTTCATCGACTACCTGGACAGCCGGCTGAAGACGCCCCAGGACCTGAAGAACTACCTGGGTGTGCCGTTCCTCGGGCTCGTCCCCGCCGTGTCGCGCACCAAGGGCGCCACGAACCCGCTCCTCACCGAGGTTGACGCCCCGAGCTTCTCGGAGGCATTCAAGACGGTGCGCACGAACGTGCTGTTCTCGTCGGCCGAAGACGGGCTGCGTACCCTGGTGGTGACGAGCGCGGGACCCGGCGAAGGCAAGAGCATCTGCTCCGCCAACATCGCCATCGCGCTCGCCCAGACCGGCCTGCGCGTCCTGCTGGTCGACGCCGACATGCGCCGCCCGCGCGTGCACGAGATCTTCGAGTCGCCCGAGGAACCGGGGCTGTCGAACCTGCTCACCGGCAATGCCAAGGCGAGCGAGGCGATCCAGAAGTCGAAAGTGCCGGGGCTCTGGCTGATGCCGGCCGGTCACATCCCGCCGAACCCGGCCGAGCTGCTCAGCTCACCACGCTTCATGGACTTCCTCGGCGCGCTCGAGGATCACTTCGACTGGGTGGTCCTCGACACGCCGCCCGTGCTCGTGGTGGCCGACAGCCTCGTCGTGGCCAACAAGGCGACCGGCGTGGTGTTCGTGGTCGGCGCGGACCAGACCACCCGCAACGCGGCGCGCAACGCGGTCGAACAATTGATGTCGAGCAGCGCCAACGTCATCGGCTCGATGCTGAACCGCGCCGACGTCCATCGTCACTCCCACTACTACTCGACGTACTACAAGAAGGAGTACGCGCGGTACTACGTGAAGCAGCAGCAGTAGGAGCAGGTCCGTGCGCCTGCTCTACCTGACACCGACCTCCGCCATGGGAGGGGCAGAGCGGGTCCTGCTCGATCTCATCACCATGGTCAGGAGCGCACGGCCCGACTGGCGCCTGGGCCTGGTGATCGGTAACGAGGGCCCGCTGGCCGCGGACGTGCGACAGCTCGGTGTCGCCACCACGGTGCTGCCGTTCCCGCGCGACTTCGCCAGGCTCGGCGACGCCGGGCTGCAGTCGCCCGGCACCTGGGCGAGGTTCGTGCGGCATGCGGTGGGCGGCAGCGTCGCCACCGCACGCTACGCACGCCGCCTGCAGTCGCATGTCAGCGCGTTCGACCCCGACATCGTGCACACCAACGGCATCAAGATGCACGTGCTCGGTGCGCTCGTGAAGCCGACCCGGGCGGATCTCGTCTGGCACTTCCACGACTACCCGAGCTCGCGCCCGGTGACCAGCCGCCTCGTGAGGAGCCTTCGCTCACGCTGCAGCGCGGTGGTGGCCGTGTCCGACAGCGTCGCCGGCGACATCCGCGAGCAGGTCGGCGCGCCGGTGGACGTGCGGACGATCTGGAACTCGGTTGACCTCTCGCGGTTCACGCCCGACGGTCCGCAGGTCGACCTGGCCAGCCTCGCAGGGATGCCGCCACAGGAGCCGGGAATCCCGACGATTGGGCTGGTCGCCGCCTATGCACGGTGGAAGGGGCACCTGCTGTACCTCGAGGCCCTGCGCCGGCTGTCATCGACCCACCGCTTCCGCGCGTACATCGTGGGTGGGCCGCTCTACGAGACGAACGGCAGCCAGTACTCCACCGAGGAACTGCGCCGGGCGATCGACCGGCTCGGGCTGGCCGACACGGTCGGCCTGACCGGTTTCATCAAGGATTCGCCCGCGGCCCTGCGCAGCCTGGACATCGTGGTTCACGCCTCCACATCTCCCGAACCGTTCGGGCTCGTGGTGGCGGAAGCGATGGCGAGCGGCCGCACGGTGCTCGTGAGCGACGCAGGCGGCGTCGCAGAGCTCGTGACCCCGGAGGTGAACGCCCTCACGTACCGCGGCGGCGACGTCGACCAGATGACCGCGCAGCTGGCTCGCCTGCTCGACGATCCCGGGTTCCGCACGGTTCTCGGGGAACGCGCACGCCGATCCGCCGCAGACCAGTTCAACCCCGCGCGCACGTGCCGCCAGATGGTGGAACTCTACGAGGGGTTCGGCCGGGCGGTCAGGGCTGCGTGATGCGCACGCTCTTCGTGCACTCGGGCAACATGTTCGGCGGCGTCGAGCGCGTGCTGGCCGTGGTGGGCGGACCTGACGGCGCACCAATCGATCCCCGGTTCGCCGTCTGTTTCGACGGGAGCATCGCGGCCACGCTCCGTGCCCGCGGTGCGCAGGTGCATCTGCTCGGTCCGGTGCGGATGACCCGACCCGACCTCGCACTCGCCGCGCGACGCCGCCTCGCCGCATGGCTCGCCACCGAACGGCCCGACGCCGTGGTCATGACGTCAGCCTGGGCGCACGCCATCTTCGCGCCGGTGGCCAGACGGGCCGGCCTGCCGGTGGTGCTGTGGGTGCACGACGTGCTGTCGGGCGACAACTGGCTCGAGCGCCTCAGTCGGCGTTCGACGCCCGACCAGGTCGTCTGCAACAGCCACGTCACCGAACGTGCGGCCCGCACGGTGTTCCCGGGCGCGCCGACAACGGTGGTCTACTGCCCGCTCACGTTCGACGCACCAGCGAAGGCGCGGGATGCGGTGCGCCACTCTCTGCAGGTGAACCCCGGCACTCCCGTCGTCATCTCGATCGGCAGGATGGAGCCCTACAAGGGGCAGCGCGTCCTGCTCGAGGCGCTCGCGCGGCTGCCCGGCGGCGTGGACTGGTGCTGGTGGTGCGTGGGTGGGCCACAGCGGTCCGATGAGGCGGCGTACTTCGCTGCACTGCAACAGCAGGTGCGCAGCGCTGGCCTCGACGACCGCGTGCGGTTCCTCGGCAGCCGCAACGACGTGGCGGACCTGCTGGCCGCCGCCGATGTGCTGTGCCATCCGAACAGCGGCGTCGAGCCGTTCGGTCTCGTGCTCGTCGAGGCGCTGCATGCCGGCCTCCCGGTGGTGGCCAGCCGGCTCGGGGGCCCCGAGGAAATCGTCACCGACGCCTGCGGGGCGCTCGTGCCTCCGGGAGATGCCGCGGCGCTCGCCACCGCCCTGACGGCCCTGCTCTCGAACGACGTGCGCCGTCGCGAGCTGGGGTCGGCCGGCCCGGCACGGGCCGCCGCGCTCTGCGATGCGACAGCCCGGATTCGCGATCTCGAACAGGCTATCGCGAAGGCCATCCGCCTGAGGTCTGCCGCATGATTGCCGCGGCTGAGCCCGTTCGCACACCTGTCGCCCAGGCGCCGCGCGCCGCGCGGACGCTGCGGCTCGCCGTGTTCAGCTACGGGCTCCCATGCCAGGGGCAGAAACGCGGTGGGGTCGAGCAGGTGACGCACGACCTCGCGAATGCGCTCGTCGACCGTGGACACCGGGTCACGATCTTCACGTACGACCCGGCCCCCGCCACGGCACGCTACGAGGTCGCGGCGCTCCCGTTCAAGGCGTTCGTCCACAGCTGGCTGGGTCGTCGCATGACGATGGGCTACCTGGGGAACCTGATCGCCATCTGGCCCGACTACTCCGCATACGACGCGATCATCGCGCACGGTGACAGCCTGCTGCTGCCGCTCAAGGGGACACCGGTCGTCCGGGTGATGCACGGCTCCGCGTCGGAGGAGGCCCGCTCGGCGACCTCACTGGGCCGACGCGTGCTGCAGTGGGGTGTGTACCTCCAGGAACTGGCGACGGCGGCGACCTGCCGCGGGACCGTCGGGGTCAGCGAGAACACCCGCGCCTCGAACCGCTATGTGCGGCAGATCATCCCGAACGGGGTCGACCTCTCCCTGTTCGCGCCAGACCAGGCGGCACAGTCCCCGACGCCGTCGATCCTCTTCGTCGGTGCGCTCGGCGGACGCAAGCGTGGAGCCTGGCTGATCGATCGCTTCGTCTCCGAGATCCGCCCAGCCTGCGAGAGGGCCGAACTACACATGGTCACCACGCCCGGCGCATCCGCCCCAGGGGTGCACTATCACACCGGGATCAGCGCTCCGGACCTGGTGCAGCTCTATCAGCGTGCGTGGGTGTACGCGTCTCCCTCCACCTACGAGGGCTTCGGCCTGCCGTACCTGGAAGCAATGGCCTGCGGCGCGCCCGTGGTGGCGACGCCGAACCCGGGCAGCCGCGAAGTCCTTGCGGACGGCCGCTTCGGTCGGCTCGTCGACGATAGCGTGTTCGCGTCGACCGTGATCGAGCTGCTCGGCAGCCCCGATCAGCGCCGCCGGCTCTCGGGGCTTGGCGTCGAACGGGCCCGCGCCTTCGACATCAGGACGAGCGCTGCGCGCTACGAAACGCTGATTCTCGACCTCATGGGACATCATGACTGACCCGGCTCTCACGCAGATAGACGAGGCCCTGGCGCGCGGCGCCACGCGGAAGCGACGGCAGCCGGTCCGCCCGCTGACCATGATCCAGCCCCTCGAGGCTCACACGGATGACGCATCCGTGGACGCCGGGCGTCCGGCGCTGCTGGATCGTGACGTCTGGCCGCAGATCTTCTTCGCCATCCAGTTCCTCTGGGGTATCCCGCTCTTCCTGCCCGACACCCAGGGCATCCGGTTCATCGTCCGGGCACTGCCCTATGCCTCGGGCATGCTGTTCCTCCTGCTGTACTTCAGGCGGGCGCCGCATGGGCGGCTGCCGCGCGGCGGCGCACTGGTCGTCGCTGCGCTGCTGCTGCTGGTCCTCAACCTGATGCACCCGACATCGGCGCTGACCGCCGGCGTCGCCCAGTGCGTGTTCCAGTTGAGCATCGCGGCACCCGTGTTCTGGCTGCACAAGACCGTGCGGTCGTCGGTGCAGCTGACGCGCGTGCTCTACATCATCTTCATCCTCAACTTCCTGAGCGCCGGGTTGGGGATGCTGCAGGTCTACTATCCCGATCGGTTCATGCCCCCGCAGTTCAGCGCGCAGCTGGCCGACGATTTCCTGGGGTCGATGACGTACGTCGGCGCGGACGGGCGGGTCATCACGCGTCCGCCTGGACTGACCGACACCCCGGGCGGCGCCTCGGTGGCGGGCGGTATCGCAGCACTGCTGGGATTCGGCCTGACGCTGCGGACACGCAACCTCTGGCACGCCCTCGCGATCGCCCTCATGAGCGCGGTCAGCCTGGCGTCGGTGTACCTGACCCAGGCGCGGTCCGTGCCCCTGATTGCGATCGGGGCGGCGGTGGTGATCGGCGTCATCACGATCCGGCAGGGTCGCATCGCGCGCGCGAGCTGGGGCCTCGGTGCCGCGGGTGCCGTGATCGTCGCATCGTTCCTCTGGGCGTCGGCCCTCGGCGGCGCCTCTGTCGAGGAACGCTTCCTGACCCTGCGCGATCAGGGCGCACTCGCGTCCTACCAGCAGAACCGCGGCGACTTCCTCGCCTCCACGCTGGGTGAACTGCTCGACCAGTATCCGCTCGGTGCCGGGCTTGGGCGCTGGGGCATGATGGAGACCTACTTCGCCGACGGATCCAACCCGGCGGCCACGCACATCCACGTCGAGATCCAGCCCACAGGGTGGCTGCTGGATGGTGGCATTCCGATGTGGTTCCTGTACGGGGGCGCCATCATCCTGTCGCTGTTCGCCTCCCTCGGCCTGTCGTTCACGCGGAACATGCTGCTGGCCGAGTGCGCGCCGCTCGTGCTCGGGCTGCAGCTGTTCATCGCCGGCATGTCGATGGCCGGCCCCGCGTTCAACATGCAGCTCGGCATCCTGTTCTGGGCGGTTGCCGCCGCCGTTCACGGCGCGGCCGAAGGCGATCGCCGGGCCGAGATGGAGGCGGGCGCGTGAGCCGAACCCGGCGCATGCTCGGCGGCGCGGGCGTCGCCTTCGGGCACCAGCTGGTCATCCTGGTCGTGGGCCTCTGGCTCACGCCCTTCCTGCTGCATCGACTCGGCCAGCAGAAGCTGGGGCTGTGGCTGCTCGCCGGACAGGTGCTCGGCTACCTCGCGCTGACCGATCTCGGCGTCATCGCCATCCTCCCGAGGGAGGTCGCGTTCGCATCGGGTCGAACCGATGGCACGGCAGCGTCATCCATTGCCGGACTCCTTGCGCAGGTGCGTCGCATCGTGCGGTGGCAGGTCGTGGGACTGTCGGCGCTTGCCCTCGTCGTGTGGTGGTTCCTGCCTGCCGGGTGGTCCGAACTGCGGTGGCCGCTCGCCATCGTGTTCGGTGCGTTCGTGATGCTCTACCCGGCGCGGGTCCCGGCCGCCGCACTGCAGGGCGCGCAGGACCTCACCTTCATGGCCACCGCGCAGATGGTCGGGTGGGCCCTCAGCACACTGACGACCGTGGTGCTGGTGCTTGGCGGCTTCGGGCTCTACGCGCTGGTGCTCGGCTGGGTGGTGTCGGTGCTGGTGCCGGGCGCCGCTGCGGTGTACCGCGCCCGCCAGCGCTGGCCGGACAGCCGTGCGGCCGACCCACAGCCTGGCGAGCCGGTGAAGGCGTACTTCGGGCGCTCGCTCTGGGTGAGCATGAGCCAGGTCTCGCAGGTGCTGCTGAACGGCACCGACGTGCTCGTGCTCGGCCGCATTCTCGGGGCCGCAGCCGTGGTGCCCTATGCGTGCACCGGCAAGCTCGTGACCGTGCTCGCCAACCATCCGCAGCTCGTGATGCATGCCGCGCAGCCGGCCCTGAGCGAGCTGCGCGGATCCGGCGACCGCGAGCGGCTCGCCACGGTCACTCACGCGCTGACCCACGCCATGCTCATGATGAGCGGGGCCATCGTGGTGATGATCCTGGCCATGAACCACCTGTTCGTCACCTGGTGGGTAGGCCCCGAACAGTACGGCGGCTGGGGACTCACGGCCGCGCTGACCGGCATGATGCTGCTGCGCCACTGGAACGTGGCCACTACCTACACCCTGTTCTGTTTCGGCTACGAGCGCCAGCTCTCGCTGACCAGCCTCTTCGACGGTCTCGTCACGGCTGCAGCCGCTGCACTGCTGGTGTGGCAGCTCGGCCCGATGGGTGCGCCCCTGGGTTCGATCATCGGCGTCCTCGCCGTCAGCCTGCCGTACAACATGGCGTCGGTCGCGCGCGAGGTCGGGCAAACGCCGCTGCGGTTCCTGCTGTCGACGACGCCCGTCACCCTGAGGCTGGCGCTGGTGGCGGGCTGCGCCGCCGCCGGCTCGCTCCTGCTGCCGGGCGCGCCCGTACTGCCCACCGTTGGCCTCGGCGTTGGCGTCGGGCTGCTCTACCTGGCGCTGATGCTGCCGCTGGCCTGGCACGGCCCGACCGGCCCCTACGTCCGTATCGCACTCGAATCGTTCGGGCGCAGGCACGAAAGCGCCATCCTCGACCGCTGGATCGTCCGTCTCGTGGGCGCGAAGCAGGCCTGACCACCCGTGTCCACCATCGTTGCCTACCCGGCCAGCCCGGGCCACGGAGGACTGGGCCATCACAGCGAACAGGTGCTCCAGGCACTGGTCGGTGCAGGGCTCGATCCCGTTGAGGCGTTCGGACCTGCACCGGCGGATCGTGCCCGCTTCCCGGGGGTCGACTTCACCGCGCCCCCCACGTTCATGCCTGGATGGTATCGGCGCTACACACCTTACCGGTACGACACGGGGCGGTACCAGTTCACCGGCGACCGCCGGTTCGGGCGCTGGCTCGGCGCGCAGCTCACGGCCCGCCCGTTCACGCACGGATACCTGCTCACGCAGGTCGCCGAGGAGACGCTGCGCCTGGCACGGGTACGTGGCGCCAGGAGCATCCTGGACAGCCCGACGGGACACATCCGTCACTACCAGCAGATGCTCGAACGCGAGTCGCGCCGCTGGGTGGGATGGCCGTACATCGGCCATCCGAATGCGCGCATGGTGAACCGCGTCGAGGCTGAGTACCAGCTCGCTGATCGGATTCGCGTGTCGAGCCGCTGGTCCTTGGCCACGCTGGTCGACGGCGGGATCGATCCGCGCAAGGTGTTCGTGGCACCGCAACAGGTGGACATCACGCGCTTCGCACCGCCGTCCGCACGTCCTGCCCCCTCGGGACCGTTGCGCATCGCCTTCGTGGGGAGTTTCTCGCTCGCGAAGGGGTTCCCGTACCTGCTCGAGGCCGTGCGCCGCGTGGGTCCCCAGCATGTCGTGGTGGAGATGGTCGGTGCCACCGGCGATCTCTGGAGCCGACGGTTGTTCGCCCGCCTGGCGGACGGACTGCACGTGGTGCATGCGCCCGGGCACCCGCTCGAGGCGCTGCGGCGCGCGGACCTCTTCGTGTTCCCCACGCTGCATGACGGGTTCGGACTCGCGGTGGCCGAGGCGCTCGCATGCGGACTGCCGGTCATCACCACCGATTGCTGCGGTGCCGCGGAATGGATGGTTGGCGAGGACGCGGGCTGGATCGTTCCGGCCGGCGAGCTCGACCCGCTGGCCGACACACTGCGCGCCGCGCTGGACGACCGCGTGCGGCTCCGCGAGATGGGCGAGCGCGCGCGCGGCGTGGCGGAGCGCCTCAGCGCACCGGAACATCGGGGCGCGCTCGCGCGTGAGATTGCTGCATGCTGGGCGCCGGATGCGGCGCGGCGGGTCTCATGACGACGCCGCCGACCTGGCACCTGGTGACGTGCGAGTTTCCGCCCGACGTCGGCGGCGTCAGCGACTACGCGTGCACCATGGCCGAGGCACTCGCTGACCACGGCTGCGACGTGCACGTCTGGTGCAGTGCCGACCCGGCCGCACCGCCGCGTGGTGGTGAGTCGAGAGTGGTGGTACACGGCATACCCCGCGCATTCGCGCCCGCGGGCCTTGGACGCCTGGGCCGCGAACTGGACGCCATGGCTGCGCCCCGGCGCCTGTTCATCCAGTGGGTCCCTCACGGCTATGGCTACAAGTCGCTCAACGTGTGGTTTGCCGCATGGGTTGCCCGGCGCGCGTGGCTGCACCGCGACGACGTGCACCTCATGGTGCACGAGCCCTTCCTGGCGTTCACCGGTACGCCGCGACAGCTCGTGGCGGCGGCGATACACCGGCTGATGTTCGTGCTCGCCTCGTTCGGGGCCACGCGCGTGTGGATGTCCACCTCGGCGTGGGGACCGAAGATCGGCCCCTGGCTCTTCGGTCGCATCGCACCCCGTTGGCTGCCGGTGCCGGCCGTGGGTGGGTGGGCAGACGCCGGCATTGCCGGGTCACGCGCGATGCGGCCAACTGCGGGGCGTGTGGTGGTCGGCCATTTCGGCACCCACTCTCCCCTCGTCACGCAGATCCTCGATCGGACCATCGATCTGCTGCTGCAGGATCCGCGGGTCGACCTCTTGTTGATTGGTCGCGACAGCGACCGGTACCGTGAGGCCTGCGTGGCGGCCCGGCCGTGGGCCGACGCCCAGGTCAGGGCAACCGGAACGCTTCCCGGGCCGGCACTCCGAGCCCAGGTCGCCGCGTGCGACCTGATCCTCCAGCCCTATCCGGATGGCGTCAGCGCCCGACGCACCTCGACACTCGCCATGCTCGCCGCAGGCGCGGCCGTGGTCACCAACGCTGGCGCGCTCACGGAACCGTTCTGGGAAGGCGAAGCCGGCATCGTGCTGGTGCCCTCACCGGATCCCGCGCGGCTGGCGGCGGCCGTGATGCGCCTGGTCCAGGATCCCGGCGAGCGCGGCCGGGTCGCCACGGCTGGCCGGGACCTCTACGACCGCCTCTTCCGAGTGGAGCGCAGCATCGCGCTGCTGCTCGCGTCCGCCACCACGGGCTGATCCCATGCTCCGCGTACTGTTCTTCGTCGAGGGCTTCACGGACATCCGCTATGTGACGGGCCTGGCAGCGATCGCCGACCTCACGCTGTGCGTGCCCGAAGGAGCGTACGCGTCCAGCGGCCTCAAGGACCGCGTCGCGGCCAGCGGCGCGCGTGTTCACGTCCACGAGATCCCGGGCGGGCGTCTCGCCTACCAGTGGCGCTCGCTGGCCTGGCTCTGGCAGCACGCCCGCGAGTTCCATGTCATCCACTCACAGGAACTGCTCCGCGGCTCGCTGAACGCCACCATCGTCGGCCGGCTCCGTGGTGTTCCGGTCGTGACGACGATGCTGCTGGCACCTGTGGAGTACTTCCGATGCCGGCGCGAGCGCGGCCAGATAGGAATGCTCGAGGCGCTTGCCGGCGAGGTGGTGATTCGCACGCTGATGTCGATCAATGGCCGGCTGAGCACGCGGTGTGCGGCGCTGGGTCTCTACCTGCAGGGTGTCGCCCGCCAGTACTGCGCGCGCACGGTGCCGGGCTGGTACTACGGCGTCGACACCGGGTTCTACTCCCCGGGGCCACCGGAACAGCGGACGGAGCTGCGGAGGGCGCTCGACCTGCCCGAACGTGCGTTCCTGATCTTCCTGGCCAGCCGGATCAGTCACGAGAAGGACCCAGAAACCGTGCTGCGTGCCACCTACGCGCTGCGGCAGCAGGGCCATGATGCGGTGCTGCTCAACCTGAGCGGCGGCTATCGCGAGTTCATCGACCTTGCGGGGCGCCTCGGGTTGCCCGATGCGGACGCGTGGGTGATTGGCCGGCCGCCCGCCCACCCGATGCATGAGCTCGCCAACTACTTCCGCGCGGCAGACGTGGTGGCGCAGGCGTCGCTGGCCGAAGGGCTCGGGTTGTCTCCGCTCGAAGCACTGGCCTGCGGCACTCCGGTCGTGGCGACCGATGTCGGCGGCATGTCGACCACACTCCCGGGTCATGCGCACATGGTGCCGGTTCGCGACGTCGATGCGATGACGCGGGCGTTTGCCGCCATAGCGGCCGACCCGGAGGCCGCCCGACGCCAGGCCCTGGAGGGACGGCGAATGGTCGAGCGCGACTGGTCGCGCGAACGGGCTTTCGCCGGGCTGCGTGCAACCTTCGAGGAGGTGGCCGCCGCGACCCGAGGCGGCCAGCCGGGACTCCCATGAATATTGCCGTGGTGACCCGCTTCGTGCACAACGTCGGCGGCATCGAGTCGTACCTCGCGGCCGTGATGCCGGCACTGGCCTCCCGCGGCCATCGTCTGCGGGTGTGGCACGAACACCCGGCCGACCCGAAGGGCGCGGCGCTGGCGCCAGACATCGTGTCGACCTGGCTCGGGCCCGAGGCCGGTGCACAGGCGGCTGCACTCGCAGACCTGTCGGCCTGGCGACCGGATCTGCTCTTCCTCCACGGTCTCGACGCGGCGGATCTGCAGGAGCGGCTGCCGCAGGACGTGCCGGTGGTGACGATGCTGCACGCCTACGATGGCACCTGCATCAGCGGCACCAAGCTGCACGCCTTTCCCACGCCCACGCCCTGCTCCCGCCCTCTGGGACCGGGCTGCCTGGTCAACTACTATCCGCGCCGGTGCGGGGGCTGGCACCCCGGCACCATGCTGAGGCTGTACGGCCAGCAGCGCCGGCACCAGCGGTGGCTCACCCGCAGCACGGCGGTGGCCACCCTCTCGGCGCACATGGGGCGTGAGGCCATCGCACAGGGGGTGCACCCATCGGTGGTCACCTCGCTTCCCCAGTTCGTCCCGGCTCCCGCCGTGGGCACACCGGTCCTGTCCGACCGACGCACGGGCCGGCACGTCGGCTTCGTGGGCCGCCTCGAGTGGACGAAGGGGGTGCACCTGCTGCTGGAGGCGATCGGCGTGCTGGCGCCTCGTACGCTCGAGGGGCTTCAGGTGACCATCGCCGGCGATGGTCGCGACCGCCCCGGCTGTGAGGCAGCCGCACGCCGATTGCGGGACCATGGGGTGCGCTGTGCGTTCACAGGGTGGCTGGCGGCCGGGCCTCGCGCGGCCCTGCTCGACACGCTCGACCTGCTCGTGGTACCGAGCATCTGGCCCGAACCGTTCGGCCTGGTCGGTCTCGAGGCGGCCGCCGCCCGCGTCCCGGCGCTCGCCTTCGACCTGGGTGGCATTGGCGAGTGGCTCCAGGACGACGTGACCGGACGCCTGCTGCCTGGACCGGCTCGTGCTCGCACACTCGCCGCGGGCCTCGAAGACTGCCTGGCAGATCGTACCCGACTGCGCGCGTGGGGCGCCGCGGCCGGCAGGCTGGCCGCCACGCAGACGCTCGACCGGCACGTGGACGCCCTGGTCGATCTGTTCGAGCGCACCGCGCAGCCGACCGCCAGCGGCAGGAGCCACGCCGGGCATGGCTGAGCCCTGCCGGATCGACCCATTGCGGGCAATCGCTAACAGGTGCTGCCACTCATGCCGAAAAACGCACATGTGGAGATGGAACAGACTGTGACCACGGTCGCGGACGGGCACTATGCCGACAAGCAGCTGAACTGCCCGTCATCGGTCATCGCCTTCAGTCACCGGGCACGGTTCACGACCGCGGTGGCCCTGGCCGGGCGGAACCCGGAAGGCCGGCTGCTCGACTACGGAGCGGGCGACGGCACCTTCCTCGCGATGGTAGCCGGCCACTTCGCGTCGTGCGTGGGCGCCGACATTGCACCCGAGCAGGTGGACGACTGCACGCGCCGGTTCCATGGGGTGCCGAACGTCACCTTCTGCGAGATCTCGGCCCTGCAGGGCGCGGCGCACGACGCGGCGTACGATGTCGTGACCTGCATGGAAGTGATGGAACACTGTCCGCCGGAGGCGCTGCAGACAGTCGTCTCGGACCTGCGCCGGCTCGTGACGCCGAACGGCCGCGTGATCGTCAGCGTGCCGATCGAAACGGGCCCGGCCTTCATCCTGAAGTACGTGGTCCGCACCGTGGCCGGCTGGCGGCGTCTGAGCGACTACCGGCACTACGAGCGTTACCCGGTCCGCGATGCGCTGCGGATGATCTTCGCGACGAAGCAGACGCAGGTCGTGCGGCCGCTGTACGGCGAGGTGCCGGCACAGTTCCACTCGCACTACGGCTTCAACTGGCATGCGGTCGAGCGGCGGCTCGAGGACCTGTTCGTCATCGAGCAGCGGATGTTCTCCCCCTTCAACGTGCTGGGCGGCGCATGCAGCAGCCAGGCCTGGATGATCTGCCGGCCCCGTCCGTGAGCGCCGAGCCGATCAGGGTGGCCATTGTCGCGGACCTGCTGGAGGAGCGCTGGCCCAGCATGGACCTCGTGGCCGACATGGTGCTGGCCCATCTGGCGGGGCCAGGCGTGATGCCCACACTGGTCCGGCCGAGCATGCGCCGCCGGCCATTCCTGGCGCGCTATATCAACCGCTACTGGGACTATCCGCGATGGCTGCGTACGGTCGCCCCGCGGTTCGACGTCTTCCACGTGGTGGATCACTCGTATGCGCACCTGGTCGCCGAGGTGGACCGCGCGCGGACGGTCGTGACCTGCCATGATGCCGACGCGTTCCTGCCGATCGTGAACCCCGCACTGAACCGCTCGCGGCTGCCACGCGCGATTGTGCGGCGCGTCCTGCGCGGGCTGCAGGCGGCGGCAGTGGTGGCCTGCCCGAGCGCGGCGACCCGTGACGAAATGCTCGGCTACGGCCTGCTGGAACCGGAGCGCACCATCGTCGTGCCCAATGGCGTGCACCCCGCCTTCCTCGCCGCACCCGATCCGGATGCGGCCCGGTGGGCCGATGAGGCACTCGGGGCGTCAGCCCCGACGCTGGACCTGCTGCACGTGGGGACGTGCATTCCGCGCAAGCGGATCGACCGGCTGCTCGACGTGGTCGCCGCCGTACGGCGCCAGGTGCCGGGCACACGCCTCATCAAGGCTGGCGGGCGCCTGACGCCCGAACAGCTGGAGCAGGCGGCACGTCTCGGCCTGACCGACTGCATCGTCCAGATGCCTTTCCTGGGAACACCGCAACTCGCGGCGCTGTATCGGCGAGCGGACGTGGTGATCACCACGTCCGAGCGGGAAGGGTTCGGCCTGCCGGTTGTGGAGGCGCTGGCGTGCGGCGCACCGGTCGTGGCCACCGACCTGCCGGTGTTCCGCGAAGTAGGCGGCGATGCGGTCCGGTTCGTCCCGATGGACGACACCGCGGCCTGGTGCCACGAGGTACTGGCGGCGGCGGACGCGCAACGCGACCCGCAGGCACGCTCGGCAGCCGTGGCTGCCCGTAGCGCTCGCGCGGCGCTGTTCTCGTGGCCGGGGCACGCGGAGGCCATGCGGTCGGTGTATGCGCGCCTCGCCGGAAGGGTGACGTCATGACGCCACCACGTGTCCTGCACGTCGGCAAGTTCTATCCACCGGCTCGCGGCGGCATGGAGAAAGTGCTCCAGGTCCTGGCTGAGGCCGAGAGCGGCACCGTCGACAACCACGTCCTGGTGGCGAACGAGGGGAACGCTACGGTCCAGGAGACGGTGAATGGCGTACCGGTTACGCGTGTCGGTGCAGTCCGTCGCGTCGGGGCCGTCGCCGTGTGCCCGACGTTCCCCGTCTGGATGAGGCGTCTCGATGCCGACGTGATGGTGATCCACGAGCCGAACCCGGTGGCGCTCCTGTCGCATCTGATCGCCCGTCCACGGGCGCGGGTGATCTTCTGGATTCATGCCGAGGTCGTGCGCCCCGCCTGGAAGTACAAGGTGTTCTATCGTCCGTTCCTCCGTCGCATGCTCACCCTGGCCGACCGCATCGTCGTCGCATCACCACAGGTGGCGCAGTTCGCGGCGGAGCTTGCGCCGTACCGGTCGAAGTGCGTCGTGATCCCCTACGCGCTCGACCCGGATCAGCATGCGCTGACGCCGGCTCGCGCGGAGCGGGTGCAGGCGCTGCGCAGTGCGTCTCCCGGACCGATGGTGCTGTTCGTGGGCCGGCTCGTGCCGTACAAGGGGGTGGACGTGCTCCTGCGGGCTCTGGCTGCGGTAGACGCCGGCGCCGTGGTTGTCGGTGACGGGCCACTGCGTACCTCGCTCGAGGCGCAGGCGGCCAGCCTGGGAATCGCCGACCGCGTGCGGTTCGCGGGCAATGCCTCCGAGGAAGAACTGGCCGCGCTCTACAACGCGTGCGATGTGTTCGTGCTGCCCTCCATCACCCGGGCAGAGGCGTTCGGCATGGTCCAGATCGAGGCGATGTCGTGCCGCAGGCCGGTGATCTGCACCGACCTGCCGTCAGGCGTGCCCTGGGTGAACCAGCATGGCGTGACCGGGTTGGTGGTACCTCCGGGCGATGCGGAGGCACTGGCGGCGGCACTCCGGACGCTGCTGGACGATCCGGAGCGGCGGGCGAGGATGGGGGACGCGGGGCGGCAGCGCGTGGAAACCGAGTTCTCCATCCGGCGCCTCGTCGACCAAACGTCGAGCCTCTACGCTGCGGTGGCCCGCCGCGGCTAGACTGTGGCTGTCCGGGCCCGGGGCTCGAGCCGATACTCCGATACAGATGAACGCATCATCCAACAGCGGGACGGGCGTGCTGGTGAACGGCGGCAAGCTCGAAGCAGGACGGGCCGCCACGGTGCTGCCGCCCGTGGACGTGCCGATGGGCAAGCGGGCGCTCGACATCGCCCTGTCGGGCATCGGCCTGATGCTGTCCTCGCCCATCTGGCTGGGGCTGGCCGCCCTGATCAAGTACGAGGACGGCGGGCCGGTGTTCTACACGCAGGACCGCGTTGGTGAGGGTGGCAAGGTCTTCACCGTCTTCAAGTTCCGATCGATGATCCCGAACGCCGAGGCCGTGGTCGGCGCGCTGCAGGCCACCGAGCGCGACCCGCGCATCACACGGATCGGGCATCTGATGCGTGCGACGGCGATGGACGAGCTGCCGCAGCTCTGGAACATCTTCCGTGGCGACATGAGCTTCGTTGGACCGCGCGCGCTGCGTCCAGGTGAAATCGAGTCGGACGGCGGGGAGTTCATCGCGCTCGAGGACATCCCGGGCTACCAGGACCGGTGCCGGATGCGCCCGGGCCTCACCGGGGTCGCGCAGATCTACGCGCCGCGGGATGTCGGACGCCGCAACAAGTTCCGGTACGATCGGGTCTACGCGAAGCGCGAGAGCTTCTGGCTGGACGTGCGCCTGATCCTGCTGTCGTTCTGGATCACGTTCCGGGGCCGCTGGGAACATCGCGGCGACAAGGTCTAGCCCTGTCCCACCTTCGACGCCATCCCGCGGTGCTGGCAGCCCTGCTGCTCGCGACCGGCTTCTGGCTCCGTAACCCGATCGTCTTCATCGCCGAGGACTGCTACTTCTACGCAGTCGTCGCCAGGAACCTGGCCCTGCATGGCGTCCAGAGCTTCTGGGGCTCGGAGCCGACCAACGGCGTCCATCCACTCTGGCTCTACCTGCTTGCGGGGTACGACTGGGTCGTCTCGTGGATCTCGCCCGACCTGCTCCGTGCGCCCGCGTTCGGCGTGCCACTGGTGACCGTCATCACCGCAGTCGGGGCACTCAACTTCGCACGCGTGGCCGAGCGGGCCGAGCTACCCCGCGCCGCCGTGGTGTGCATCCCGGTGCTGTTCCTGGCGGCGTTCGGGTTGCTCTACTCCGAGGCCCATGCGGCGTTCCTCATGCACTCGGTGCTCGCGCGCGTGGTCAGCGACGAAGACCACGACGGACGCCCGCGTCCGGTCCTCGCCGGGCTTGCGGCCGCCGGCGTCTGCCTCGCGCGACTGGACAACGTGTTCTACGTGGCGGCGTTCCTCGGCTGGTACGCGTGGAGGCACCTGGACCGGGGCGTCGCCGCCCACATGCTGCTCGCCAGCACCGTGCCGCTCGTGGCCTACGTCGGCAGCAACCTGGTCTTCTTCGGCTCGATGGTGCCCGTGAGCGGGTTCCTCAAGTCCACCTTCCCCCTGCCGAACGTCGGGTCGTTCGTGGTGGCGGGCAGCGGCCTCGTGGTCATGTGGTCCGGATACAGCGTGCTCTTCGGGTGGATCCCGGTGGGGGTGGGCGCGCTCACGGCGCTCACGATGCGCCGGCGTCTAACGGGCATCCGGTCGCTGCTCTATCCCCTGCTCGCCGGGACGGTGCTGCACGCGATCTACACGGGATTCTTCACCGCCGGCTTCACCTTCTGGTACTGGTACTACCTGCTCCCGATCGTGCTGCTGGCCTGGTCGCTCGCGTGCGCGACAGCCCCCGTGGTCGGTCCACGCCTGGACCAGGTCCTCCAGTGGAGCGCGGTGGCGGCGCTGGGCGCGGCGCTGGTGGCCACCCGCCTCGCGCCCCCAGATGAGTTCCGCCTCGAAGGGCTCCGTACGCTCCGCCTCGTCCGGCAGTTCGGCATCGAGCGCGCCACGATCCTGGTGTCGGAGTGGCCGGGGACACTCGCCTTCTACACCCGCAACCAGGTGGTGGCGGCCGACATGCTGACGTCGAACCGGCGGCTCGTGGAGCGCATGCAGCAGGAGGGTCCCGCTGCGCTGCTCGCGCGGGCGCGCGAGCGCGGCACGCCGATCGAGTATGTCCTCTTCAATGGCGGGCTGTTCCTCCTGCCCAACCTGGACCTGCAATCGCTCGAGTACCGCAATCCGCGCATGGTGGACACCCTCGCCGGCCGGTCCCTCGGTACGCTCCGCCTCGGTCCCGCAGAGGCCTTCGCCGAGGGTCTGTTCCTGTGGCGCGTGCCCGCTACCGCGGCTACCCCTTCCGGCCGATAACCGGAGAGGGTCCTGATGCAACGCTGTCTCGTTCCGGGCAATGCGACGACCCCACTGGAGATGCACGCCTGTGCACCGGCGTGCTGTGACGGGAATCACGGCTCTGCGCTACGCTAAGACCTCGCATGCATGACGTCATTGTCATAGGCGGCGGACCAGGAGGGCTGCTCACCGCCGCACGGCTGGCCGGCGCCGGGTTCGATGTCGCGCTGTTCGAGGAACATGCTGTGACGGGTCAGCCCGTCCACTGCACGGGCGTGCTCGCAGTCGAGGCGTTCGACGAATTCGACCTTCCGCGCACGTCCATCCTGAACCCGCTGTCGGTGGCCCGCTTCCACTCGCCCTCGGGCCAGACGATTTCGTATACCACTCCCTCAACCGAGGCGCTCGTTGTCGACCGGGCGGTGTTCGATCAGAACCTGCACGACCGCGCGCGCACCGCCGGCGTCCACATGCGGCTCGGCGCACGCATCACCTCCATCCGGGTCACGCCGGACAGTGTCAGCGTCGAAGCCGGCGGAAAGCCGCACTCCGGTCGGGCCTGCGTGCTGGCGTGCGGAGCCAACTACGCCCTTCACCGTCGGCTCGGCCTCGGGATGCCGGCCGCCTACCTGAGGTCGGCACAGCTCGAAATACCGGTCGATCGCCCTGGCGACGTGGAGGTGCACTTCGGCAACGACGTGGCCCCACGCGGCTTCGCCTGGGTGGTGCCTGTCCAGCGCCGCAGCGGCGCGTACGCGCGGGTCGGCCTGATGTGCGATGCGGATGCCGCTGGCTACTTCAGGCGTTTCGCGCTGCAGGTCGGCGAGAGCTGGGGCATGCATTTCCCCGCCGACACCGCGGTTGCTCCCCGCCAGAAGATGCTCCCCCTCGCCCCGCTCGACCGCACGTTCGCGGATCGGGTGATCGCGGTCGGCGACGCGGCGGGCATCGTGAAGGCAACCACCGGCGGGGGCATCTACTACAGCCTGGTCAGCGCCTCGCTCGCAGCGGACGTACTCGCGCCTGCCCTCCGCAACGACACCCTCGACGCCGGCTTCCTCGAGCGCTACCAGAAGCTGTGGCAGCGGCGGCTCGGGCCCGAACTGCGCGCCCAACTGACCCTGCGCGAACTGGCCGAACAGATGGACGATGATGCCATCGACGGGATGTTCGAGCTGGCACACACGAACGGGGTGATGCCGATCATCCGGCGCACGGCCCGTTTCAACCAGCACCGCCACCTCATCATGTCGCTGCTGAAGCATCCACCGGCGCGCCGCCTCCTGGTCAAGGAACTTGCCTCACGCGTCGTCGTTTCCGCGATCGGGTAGTCGCAGCCATTCCCGGGCCTCCCGCGGCGCCCTCGTGGTCATGGCAGGCGTCCTCCTGCTGGTGGCCTGGGGTACGTTCGCGTTTGGCGCCGTGTACCCATGGGCCTACACGCCGCTGGCGGCGGGCTGCGCGGTGCTCGGCCTGGCGGGACTGGCGATCGGCGACCGGCCACTGTGGTCGCCTCACCGGCTGCTGCTCCTGACGTTCGCGGGAGTCGCCGCCGTGGGCCTGCTGCAGCTCGTGCCGTTGCCGCGAAGCATCCTGTCCACCGTCAGCCCCGGTACGGTGGCGCACCTCGCGCAGTACGATTTCGCCTGGTCGCGCGGCATCGATCCACTGACGGGGGCCGTCGCGGACCTGCGTCACCCGATCTCGCTGGCGCCCCGCCTGACGGTCACCGCCCTGCTGCTCTTCGGTTCGCTGGTGCTGTTGCTGGTCGGCCTGCTGCGCGTCCTGTCCCGCACGATCGCCGGCCATTGTGCGCGCGGAATCGTGGTCATCGGCTGCCTGCTCGCAGTCGTCGGCATCGGGCAGAAGGCGCTGCTCGGCGACAACGCGTACCTGGGCATGCGGATCTACGGATTCTGGCAGCCCGAGTACGTCCTCAGCACGCCGTTCGGCCCGTACGTGAACAAGAACCACTTCGCCGGGTGGATGCTGATGGCAATCCCGCTGACCCTCGGCCTGGCCACGGCGCAGGTGAAGGCGCTGACGCGCCCGTTGCGCGACATCCGCGACCTGCTCCTCTGGATGTCCGAGCCAGAGGGCGGCCGCATGATGCTCTACCTCGTAGCCGCCACCGTGATGACTCTGTCGCTGCTGATGACCGGGTCGCGGTCGGGCATCGGCTGCCTGGCCCTGCTCTTCATCGGCGCGACCGTCGCGGCCGGACGCCACGGCTCGCTCCGTTCCATGGCGATCGCTGGTGTTGCCACGGTCGTCGTGCTCGGGGGAGCCCTCACGTGGGCCGGGCGCGATGCCCGCCTGGATCGATTCGTCTCCGACAACGAATCGATCGGCATGCGGCTCGACATCTGGAGCATGGCCGCGCGGATGGTGCCGGCATTCCCGATGCTCGGCTCCGGGCTCGATACATTCGGCACCGCGACGATGCGGTACGAGGAGCCCGACGCGACCGGGCGCCGGCTGCACTACAACGAGGCACACAACGACTACGTACAGTTGCTGGTCGAGGGCGGCGTGGTCGTGCTTGCGCTCGTCCTGCTGGGGCTGATCGCCATCATCCGATCGGCACGAAGCCGCCTGTCGTCGCGCGACGATGGGGTCGAGCTGCACTGGATCCGGGTCGGTGCCGCCGCGGGGCTCGCCCTCATCGCGGTACAGGCGATGGTGGAGTTCAGCCTGCAGATGCCGGGCAACGCCGTGCTGTTCGTCGTGCTGCTCGCCCTGACGCTGTTCGTGCCAGCCCAGCTCCGCTCGAAGGGCTGACCGTCACGCCCGGGCCAACGACGACGTGGGCGTCACCCGGGTCCTCAGCTGAATCAGGACGAGCAGGACGAAGCAGCCTGAGATGAGCAGGCGGTCGAAATGGAGCAGCAGCGGTCCCAGCCAGGGCATCGCCAGTCCCGACAGCTCGATCCGGTGCTGCAGGGTTGGCAGATCGACGATGAGACCTGCCTGCAGGACCCAGAAGAACGGTCGGCGCCGCGCGCGGGTCTCCTCGTCCCCATCCAGGAGAAGGAACGCCGCCGCCGGCAGCAGCGTGACGAAGGCGAGTGACATGTGGCGGATGGCGAGGAGCACCGCCGCCGACGCCGTGGCCGGCAGCAGGTCCATGCTCGGACGCCTGCCCTCTACCTGCCCCGCACGTGCGCTCGCGACGAGCGCCGCAGCTGCCGCGGTCGCAAAGAGCGCCACGGCGATCGCGACACCCCACGTGTCCACGAGGTGGTCGGGGAGCAGCGTCTTCAGCTCCGAGAACCCGGTCAGTCGCTCCCGCCCCGTGTAGATCGATCCAAGGATGGCTACGTATCCGGTGAGCACGGCCACGGGTGTGGCGCCGGCACGCAGGCAGTAAACGCCCCAGAGCACGCCGACGGTCAGCGTCGCTGCCAGGCCGACGCGCCAGCGGCCGGTCATCAGGGTCCAGAGGCAGAACGGGAAGGCCACCTGCGGCTTGGCAATCGCGAGACCGAGGAGGAGGCCTGCCAGCGCAGGCCGCCGGTCGGCCAGGCGCACGGCTGCGAGTGACAGGCAGAGCGTGACGAGACTGAACTGGAGCAGCGTTCGCGTCCCGCTCCATGCCAGGAACGTGACCGTGAGGAGGAGCAGATCCTCACGTGATGCGTCGTCGCTGATCGAGCGGGCCGCGAGCGTGGGCGCGAGGGCGGCCAGGGCCATGGCCCCAAGGAGCCACGACCAGGACGCGACGCCGTACGGCAGCAGCGCCATCGGTGAGAACAGCACGATGGCATTCGGTGGATAGTCCGTGGCCCAGATCCGCGTGCCGTAGATGTCCGAGGCCTGCACGAGCCAGGCGGTGGTCCATCCGTGGACGGTGCGGAAGTCGTCCTCGCGGAAGATCAGCACCGCCGCGATCATGTTCGCCGCAGCCAGCGCAGCGAGGAACCAGAGGCGCGCGCGGGACCCGGTCAGCGCATCCACGCCGCGGCACCCCGAACGATGCGAAGCGCGTACAGGATCGCGAGGGGGAGGCGGCTGCCCGGCGCGTAGACCTCTCGCATGTACGTCGCCTCCGGGAACATGTGCTCGCGGAGCAGCTGCAGGCGGCCCGACCAGGTCGGCACCACCCGCAGGTCGTCGAGCACCTCGCGGGCGCGGGGCCGGACGTGCAGGAACTCCGCCGTGGCTTCACGGGAACGGGCGTCAGGGAGACGCGGATCGTCGAGCACCGCCGCGGGGATCACGGTGTGGAACCACTCCGCCGCGCGCTGCAGCCCGTCGAGACACACGGCCGACACCTCGCGCTCCAGGGCGAGCGCGAGGAAGGCCTCCCACTGAGCCGGCGACAGGCCGGACGCGATCAGGTGAATGTCGAGCAGCCACTTGAAGCGGTCGGCTTCGTCGTGGTGGTGTGCGATGCGGTGCATGCAGGCGATGACCAGCGCGTGCACATCGCAGGGGCCGCGGGCGGCGGCACCAAGGGTGCGGATGGGGACCGACGAGGCGTACAGCTCCTCGAACGACAGGACGCGGGCAAACACCTGCGGGCTGGCGAGCCGCCAGTGCAGGTCGATAACGTGGAGGTCCGCTCCGTCGGCCGTACGGATGTACGTCTTCTGGGTGGCGGTGAGCTCGCCTGAGAGCTTGGCTGGGGCCGCATAGCCGAGCCCGGCCAGGATCGCCTCGGCCCGGTCGCGGTCGCCGCGCGCCACGAGCACGTCGGAGTCGACACGGGCACGAAGGTCGGGACGCGGGTAGTGCGTATAGGCCAGGTGACCGCCCTTCACGAGCAGCAGCGGCACCTGCGCGGCGTCGAACGCACGGTGCAGCCGCCGCAGCTCGGCCTCCAGGGCGAGATCAACGGCGGTGATCCGGTGCAGCTCCTCCAGGAAGTGCTCCCTGAAGTCGACGGGCAGTTCGGGCACCAGGGCGAGTCGATCGGCGATGAGCGGCAGCACCTCGTGCAGGTTCGCCGCTTCGTGGATGGCTGCCGCCCCGAAGTGCCGCAGCTGCCGCCGGTCGAGTGGCTCACCGCGCAGCAGCGCGGCGATCACATGTTCGAGTGCAGCTGGAGAGGTCGGCTGTGTCATGAGCCGACCACGCCGTCCGGGTCGGAGGAGGGGGCAGGGACCGCGGGCAACACAGCCTCGTGAAGCCCCTGGGCCTCGAGGAGCGCACGGAACCGGCCCGTAGCCGCCCGCTGCAGGTACGACCAGGTCCCGGACTCCACGATGGTGCCGCGCTCGAGGACGTGAATGACGTCCGCGTTCCGGATCGTGGACAGCCGGTGGGTGATCACCACGATGGTCACGCGCCGGTGCAGGCGCTCGATGGCCTCCTGGATGCGCCGTTCGTTCTCGGAATCGAGCGAGCTCGTGGCCTCGTCCAGGATGAGCACCTGCGGCTGCCGCAGCAGCGCGCGGGCCAGGGACAACCGCTGCCGCTCACCGCCCGAGAGCAGGAGCCCACGGTCACCGACGACGGTGTCCAGCCCCTGGGGCATCCGGCGGACGAAGTCGGCGGCGGCCGCCTGCTCGAGCGCCGTCCAGATCGCACTGTCATCCGCGTCCGGGCGTGCCCACAGGAGGTTGGCACGCACGGTGTCATGGAACAGGAACGTGTCCTGCGAAACGTAGCCAACCCGGCTCCGCCACGCCTGGAGCCGGTCCGGCGTCAGGGCGATCTCGTCGACCCGAACTGTGCCCGACTGCGGCGTGACAAGTCCCATCAGCAGGTCGGCCAGGGTGCTCTTCCCTGCGCCCGAGGGTCCCACGATGGCGGTCGTGGCGTGCGCGGCAATGCGCAGGGTGACGTCGTGCAGGGCTGTTGGCGAACCGTCGCCACCGTATCCGAACGTCACCCGCTCACAGGTCACGGCGGCATCGAGTGCGATGTCCTCGTGGGCGTCGACGTGCGGCTCCGCCTCCGCGAGGCACTCGGCTTCGGCCCGCATGACGGTCTCGAACGCCGGCAGCTCGCCGAGCATCACCTGCGCCTTCTCGTAGATCAGCGTCAACCTGGGGACGAGCCGTGCGAAAAGGAAGATGAGGAGGAACAGCGTGGCGGGCGCCATGCCCACGATGGCGCTGGCGGTATAGACCAGGGCGGCAAGCAGCGCGGCAGACCCGATGGCCAGCCAGAGCCGGGTCGTGGACGAAGTCAGCAGGGCACGTTCGCTCGCATCACCCAGCTCGCGCGAGAGGCGTGAGAACTGCGCCGCATGGCGCGCCTCGGCCCCATAGCCCTTCGTCATCTTCATGCTGTCGAGATGATCGAAGGCGGCCGTGTGCAGCCGCGTCGCTGCCGCGGTGTACTCGGCGCCGCGCGCGCGGGCAAGATGGAGCCGGTGCCGCAGGACCAGCAGCATGAGTGCGCCCGCAACCGCGACCAGGGCGGTCAGTGACGGCGAGACCGTGACGGCAAGTACTGCATAGGCGCCCGCCATGACGCCGGTGACGAGCAGGTCGAGCAGGTAGTAGGCCGCGTTGGCGACGCGGTCCACCCGCTGCGTGAGGATCTCGCCGAACGTGGCCGCGCGTCGTCGCGAGAAGTGGACCCACGTGGTGCCGGCGACCGCGCGGTAGAGGCGCGTGCGCATCGCATGGACGATGTCCTCGCGCAGGCGGGTCTGGACGATGGCGTTCTGGCGCTGGACGACGGCCTGGAGCGCCACGATCCCGACGTAAGTACCCAGCACGACGGGGAGTGTGGGTGCCAGGCCGACCGCGGCAAAGGCCGCCTCGAACAGGCGCAGGATGCCGCCCAGCGAGCCGCCGGTGGTGTCGAGCCCGACGAGCTGCAGCAGGGGAACGAGCGCGAGCAGTCCGACACCTTCGAAGACGCCGGCTGTCAGCGCGAGCGCGACGGCCGCGACGGTCAGCCGCGGGGCCTCCGCTGCGACGGCCCACATGAACGCGGAGAGCGCCTGCCCGGTGGAGTCGACCCGAGTCATCAGCGGTCTACGGGCACGGGGATGCGTCCGCGGGTGGAACGTCGGTCAGGCGCCCTTCGGGCGTGAAGGCGAAGACCGGCGTGTAGCGCTCGAGGGCGGCCCGGCTCTCGCCTGCGGGCTGACCGTCGACGAGCACCCATGCATGGCCGATCAGCTCGCCGTCGGCCCGGTCGAGCCCGACGACCAGCACCGGGGTTGCGCCCGCCTCACCCAGGTACCGATAGGCCAGCAGTCCCCGCTCGAGGCAGTTGCCGCCGCTGTCCCAGCGAATGAGCCTGGCGGCCCACCTGGCAAAGGTGACGATCCGTTCCTCGCGGACCGGATCGCGCGGAGCCGGCCTGGCGGGACGGTGCATCAGCCGCGCGAGCGACTGCACGGGAACGACCGCCTTGAGGAGGGGGAGCACGGCGGCCCAGGCGACCATCCGCACCGCGAGCGCCACGTCCGCGGCGGACGTAAACCGGGAGGAGACCCTCCCGTAGACAGAGACTCGACCAGCAGGGCCGACCATCGGAGAACGGTGTCAGGTGTTGCGGACGTGCCGGATCAGGACCGGTCGCCTGGGCAGGTCACACCTGCCGCTTCGGCGAGGTGACCCTCAATCGCGCTGAAGAGCTCGTCGGCCACGTCGAACGACCGTCGATACCGCAGGTGGAACACCGGGACCGCCGCCGCGAGGGCCAGGTAGTCCTTCATCAGCTGCTGATTGTATTTCGGTATCTTGAATGAAAGCGCGTAGGCCTGCTGCAGCAGGAGGGGCAGCGCTTCGGAGGCGCGGAGGGGGGCGAACTCGGCCGGCCTGGAAAGGGTGGGATCACCCTCCAGCACGTAGATCGCGGCAAGGACCGGATTCCCCCCTGGCCACGGCACCTCCGCTGGCGGCTGGTCGACCTCGAAGAACGCCGCGCTGGCCGGGCGCAGCCTGGCTTCGTTGGGAATCGGGTGAAGCGCGGGCAGGGGGCCGGCGATCGAGAAAGCCACCGTGTCGTCGGCAAGGGCCCGCCATCCCGACCGTCGCTGGAGCGCGTATGCGGTCGTGGACTTTCCTGCGTGCGTCGGCCCGGTGAACGCCACGCAGACCTCGGTGGCACGGCACTGCACGGCGCTGGCGTGGATGACCTGTCGGCCCCACAGGGGATAAATGGCCGGCAGCCAGCTTCGGGTGACGACCTGGCGGAACCAGGCAGGGTTCGCCCCGGGCCAGCACCAGGCCGTCAGGTGGGGGGTGTCGAGACGAAAACGGACCGCTCCGACGTCAGGCTGCCAGATCCAGAGATCGTCGCCTGCCTTGAAGCAGTCCGTGTCCGTCTGTTCGAATTCAGTCGCCGGCCAGGTGACCAGCAGGTCGCCGGTCGACCGCAGGTCGGCCAGCTGGCGTTCGATGCTGAGGGTCGGTTGCCAGTCGATCGTTGGGTCGACCCACGGCGCCGGCATCGAGGTCGATGCGTGTCGCTCGGACTAGGGGCGACGGTTGCCGCTGCATTCGGCGCTCAGGTACATCGCCTCGCCGCCGCAGTTGGATTCGCCGTCCATATTGCCGCCGGACTTGCCGTTGGCGTTGCCGACCCGCACCAGGGAGCGCAGGTTGCCGAGCTCCTGGAGCTGCGGCGTCCGCCAGGCCGGACGGCCGTCAATGTTGTTCGCATTCAGCATCGTGAACTTCTCCATTGGGTGTGCCCAGGGGGGAGCAACCTGCCGTCATTCTAGCAAACCGGCTCGAGCGGCCGCCGCTCCCCCAGGCCGGATTGTGTATGAATCCGGATACAACTGTCTCCCAGTCGCGATTCCCCTACGCCAGGGGGGCGTGCACCCGGAGCCACCGCTCGGCGCTGAGCAACGCATAAACGGGCACCAGCACGTCAAACCCGCTCTGGGCGCTGGGCACGAACGCCTCCTTCGCCGCGCGGGCGTCCACCACGCCGAGCCTCGCCAGTCGATCCAGCGAGGTGGCTCTCCACAGCATGGCGGTTCCGTCCCGGAGTTCATCAAGGTGCGACGAAATCACCCGCGGTGAGTAGACCTTGCGCTGCTTCTCGAGGCCAAGGCCGGGCAGTCGCTTCTGCGCGACCGGCCGGAGCATGCCCTTGTAGCTGGCCCCCTCGAGCAGGACCCGGGGCGGAATGCTGTTCAGGAAGCGGACCACGGACCGGTCGTGATACGGGCTCAGCAGCCGCAGGCCGCACGTGGACTCCACGTGAAAGCCCACTTCGAATTCGTACTGGAAATACGGGTTCCGGGTGCTCCGCTGGGCGTGCCGGTAGAAATTCCGGGGTACCCGTCCCTCCGGCGTCAACGCCGCGGGACGGCCGCCAACCTGAGACTCGATCAAGGCCTCCCGCAGGTGCGGGTCCGGGCAGAGCCAATCGGGCATGGACGATGACGCGCGGTCACGGTGGTAGCTCGCCTTCAGGCCAGGCACGAGCCGGGCAGACCAGGAGTCGAGCAGCAGGCGAAGACCGCCCGACCACAACAAGTGATGCGCCGCCTGCCGGAAGGTCAGGCCGCCGGTTCCCGTCCAGGACCGCACGTGTTGCACCAGGTCGCCGAGCCTGAGGTTCCGGATGGCCTCCGCGGCAAAGGCGTCGCCGACCCCCACCCAGTTGTCGCCGCCCGATCCCGTGAGTGCCACCTGCACGCCTCGCGCGGCCACGAAGCGATAGAACGCCATGTAGGCACCGACCCAGTAGATCCGCGATGGTCCCGGAAGGTCGCGGACCGCGTCGAGCGAGAGCTCGACCGAGGGACATCGTCCGGTCCACTCGGCTTCGCGCGCCACCAGGTGCTCCATGTGCAGCGCGCGGGCCACCGCGTCCTGCATCGGTTCCTCGTCCGAGAGAGGACCGGCCACCCCGTCAGGCAGGTTCCGACGCCCGGATACGGCGCGGACGAGCGGCGTCCCGTGCCCGCGTGAATAGTCCGCCGCCAGCGCAGCAATCGTGACCGAGTCGAGCCCGCCGCTCAGCATGATGCCCTGCGGCCCCAGCTCCATGCAGCGCCCGATGGCGTCGACCAGCATCGGTTCGAACTGTTCGCGTGCCTGCGCCTCGGTCAGCCCGGGTTCGTCATCCTCGAGCCAGGGGCTCCAGTACGCCGTCGTCCGCACCACCTGGTCGCTCGACACGGAGAGATAACTGCCCGGTCTCAACCGCCGCACGTGTTCGAAGAAGGTCTCGCCCGATGCGGGCCAGAGACGCAGCGCCGCCAGTGCGAGCGACACACGGTTCGGCGTGGATGGGACGGCACCGGAGCGCGGAAGTGCCAGCACGTTGGAGGAGAACCACAGGGTCCCTGCCTGCTCGGCATAGAACACCGGGTGATGGCCAAGCGGATCGTGGCCGAGCAGCAGGCGCTGCTCCCGGGGATCCCAGATTGCCATCAGGTAGGACCCGTCGATCCGGTCGAAGACCTCCAGCCCCCACCGTTCGAAGGCGGCGGCCGCGACCGCGGCCTGGGTGGCGTCGTGGTCCAGGCCCAGCTCGGCGCCCAGGCGCCGGCGCTCGAGCATGTAGCCCTCGAAGAGCAGGACCGTCGGATCCGCGGGATTGCCGAAGACCGTGCGCTCGCAGGCGGCCTCCGGGCAGACGAGCGTGAATGGCCCCGTCGTCACCGCGTCCCCATGTGTGGAAGGAGGTGGTGGGTCGGGCGCTCGCCCCGGTGCGGTGAAGACCGCACACCAGCGAGGCAGGGCGATGGCCGTCGACATCACCCGTCCCCGCGCTCGAGGAGCAGGCCGCTCCGGACCAGGGCCTCGACGAGCTGGTGGATATCGCGGGCCACGTCGCCGGCCGGCGCGTCGTAGGCCCGCGTCAGGTCGTCGACAACGGCCTCGAGGTCGTTGCCAGCGTCGAGCCGGCGGACGATCTCGGCCCCGATCTCGTCGAGCGCGAACATGTCCTCGGCGCTCAGCTTCACCAGCAGGGTCTCGCCACCTGCCTGCTGCAGCAACACGTCCGGAGCGAGCGCGAAACGGGAGGTGGGCATGGCGTCAGAACCGGGCCAGGACGGCCTGCGTGAACTCGAGGGCGGCCTCGACCGATGCGAACCGCTCCGGGAACCGCGCCTGCAGGCTTGCCGCGATGCTGCTGGCGTCCCTGACGCCGTCGACGGCAGCGAGCACGAACCCGGTGGTGGCGACATCGTCGGTCCTGGCCGGCACGTAGCTCCGTGACGCCTTGAGGAGAGCGTCGGCGTCCATCGGCATCGACAACAAGGTCGAGTGGCGACGCACCTCCGAGCCGGAGCGAAGGCGCCAGCTCCAGTCACCGCGCGGCTGCCGATTCAGGGACAGGGTGACCTGCTGCCCGGGTACGACCGCCAGCGGGGGATCGATGGGCAGGAACGCTGGTGACCAGTGGGTCCTGGGTGCGGCTGGCGATGTCGACAGCCACGTATCCCCGAGGTGTATGCGAAACCAGCCCGCAATGCCGTGACACTCGCCGGCCTGTGTCACCTCGAAGGTGACGGTGGCGGCCAGCGGCTCGTAGCCGGCCGTCCTGAAGTCCATGGACAGCAGGGCAGCGGTGTCGCTGAGGAACGTCGCGCCCGACAGGCCCTCCGGGGCATACAGCACGGCATTGGCCGCGAGCGCCCGCCCGGGGTCCAGCGAGACGCCGAACTGCGGCGTTGACCAGGCCGCGACATGGGTGGCGTGGACGCCGGGCGCGGAGACGAGTGCGGCTTCCATGACCGCCGCGCCTGGAAGGAGGTGGCCACCGGGCGCGAGACGCGCGTCCCTGGCCGCGAACAGCACCGGGAGCAGATCCTCGTTGAGCAGGAAGTTGCCGGTCATGACCGAGACAATCACGTCGACCGGTTCCGGGATGTCCACGTCCTCGATCCGCCCGCGCAGGCACCGGACCACCTGGTCCAGCCCGTTGGCCGCGACACTCGCCTCGGCCACCGAGATGATGCTGGTCGGCTCGACAAGGTAGACGCGCCGCGCGCCGAGTCGGGCGGCCATCAGGCCGAGCACGCCTGTGCCGGCGCCCAGGTCGAGCACCACGCTGTCGGGCGTGATGATGCGGGCGAGCGCGTCGTGGTACGCCCGGTTGCGGACGGCGTCGAGCGCCATCACGCGGTGGGAAGTGATCGTCTGGTAGGACATCCGGCTCGTGGTGCTCGCTGTCGTCGGACACTCAGGCGGCGGTCAGGTCGATCAGCGCCCCAGCCGCCAACTCATCGACCAGGTGCAGCACGTCGCGCTCGAGCTCGGCCGGGTCGGCGTCGAACTCGCGCTGCAGGCGGTCGAGGGTGCTGGCGACCGACCCGGTGTCGACGAGCAGCGCCCAGACCCGGGAACCGACGGCGTCCAGCGTGAACGACCGACCCGAGTCCACGTCCAGGATGACGGTGCTGCCGGCGACCAGGCGGGTGATGACGTGGTCCGGGACCGAAACGTGCGTCTGGGTCGTGGCTCGTGGCATGAGGGTCCTATCGGCTCCAAGGCGTCCGGGGACCATCATACCCATGCCCCTTCGGCATGATGCGGGTCGCTGCCTCGTCCGATAAGCCGACCGGGACGTCCGCGTGGCAGCTCGTGGCGCTACACTGGAGTGTCCCGCGTCCTGACCCCCATGCGCCTGGCCTTCGACCTCGACGGCACCGTCGCCGACATGCACAGCGCGCTCGCGCGTGAGGCCCGGCGTCTGTTTCCCGACATCGATCCGAGCGCCGTGCCGCGCTCGGTGTCACCGGACGGCAACCCCGCGGAGGGTGATACCGGCGCCCCGCAGGCAGACGACTCGCGCCTGTCGATCGGCAATCTCTCGTCACGGCAGCAGCGCGAGCTGTGGAAGGCGGTCTGCGACCAGGAGAACTGGTGGGAGACGCTGGACGAGATCGAGCCGGGGTCGCTGGCACGCCTCTATCGCCTCGTCTGCGACCGCAAGTGGGAGCTGATGTTCGTCACCAGCCGCCCCGAAACGCGCGGTGACACGGCGCAGGCCCAGAGCTATCGCTGGCTTGCCGCCCGCGGGTACGAGACACCGTCGATCTTCGTGGTCCACGGATCGCGGGGCAAGATTGCCTCGGCCCTCGCCCTGGACGTGCTGGTGGACGATCGGCCAGAGAACTGTCTCGACGTGGCGATCGATTCCAGTGCCAGGGCCATCCTGGTGTGGCGCGGCGACGAGGGCAAGGTGCCGGCCAGCGCCCGGCAGCTCGGCATCGGTTCGGTCTCCTCCATCCATGAGTGCCTGGACATCCTCGAGTCGCTGAACAGGCCTGAAACCGAGGGGGCCGGGGTCATCGACCGCCTGAAGCGCCTGCTGGGCCTCAAGTCGGCGGAACGCGGCCAGGGCACCGGACAACGGGCCGGGCTCTCACGTCCCCAGACGACGGCGCGGTGAAGCGGTGGGCCGCACCGGGTAATGGCTACCCTGCGAGCCGCCGATACCGTAAGCGGATACTGCTGGCGCGTGCCGGCGGCCCGTTGAGGTCACCCCTGCCATGATGTGGCTTGACACCATCCTGCTCGTCACCGTCACCCTGACGATCGTCATCTGGGCAGGACTGTCGGCCTACGTGCTGCGCGTGCAGCGACGGCGCGAGGCGACACGGGCCACGCTTGCCCGGACGCTCGACACACTCGACCAGATGTCGCGGGCGCCCATCGAGGAACGTCTCGCCCTCGCGCGCGGCATGCTGAAGGAAGGCTCGCGCGAACTGATCATGCGCGGCGCTGCGGATCGGGACCTGCCCGACCCGGCGTTCGATGCGATTGTCGCCCTGCTGAGTGAGCGCTGGGGGCTCGACGCCCTGGTCCGCGACGCCGGGGCGCACCAGTCCACCCGTGACAAGTGGCGACGGATGACGGCCCTCCGGATCCTCGCCCGCCGGGGCCACGCCCAGGCGCTCGACCTGCTGGCTCGCGCGACCGAGGACGCGGATGTCGACGTGGCCACCACCGGCCTCGCCCTGCTCGGGCGCTCGCACGATCCCCGGGCGGTGGACCTGCTGGTCGAGGCTCTGGCGTCACCCCGCCTCTCGGCGGCGCGGGTAGCGGTCTATCTCGATCAGTCGCCGCAGGATCTCGGCGAGCGGCTGGTCGCGCTGCTCGATCACCAGAAGCCCGTGGTCAGGCAGTGGGCCGCGGCCCTGCTCGCCCGCTATCCCGACCAGCCGGTGGAACCGCGCCTCGCCGACCTGACGCGCGATGCCGACCCCCAGGTGCGCAAGGCGGCGGTGCAGACGCTGGGTCGCATCGGTGGCGACGAGGCCGCACACTGCGCCCTGCACCTGCTGACGGACCCGGCGCCCTACGTGCGCGCGCATGCGGTGCGGGCGCTCGGTGAACTCGGACGCGTGGATTGCGCCGACCGGGTCTCGTCGCTGCTCGGCGACGGCGACTGGTGGGTCCGGCTCGCCGCGCGTGAATCACTCGAGATGATGGGTGCTGAGGTCTGGCCGGTGCTCGTGCGGTGCCTGGATCACCGCGACAGGTTCGTGCGGAACGGGGCAGCCGAAGTGGTGCAGAACCTGGGGGTGCTCGACAGCCTGATCATGCTGGAGGCTGCCACGGACAACCCCGCCGGGACCAAGGTCGCGATGCTGCAGCGGATCGCGGCCGCCGGCGGCGTGCGTTTCACCGAGTCGCTGGTCGAACGGGCCGGCCCCATCGTGGGTCCCCGTGTCAGGCGGCTGCTGGACACCATGGGGCTCGAGCACGTGGAGGCGGTGTAGGGATGTCCTCCGTGCAGACGCTCATGACTGTGTCGGTATTGATTGCCCTCGGGTATCTGGCACTGGTCAGCCTGATGAGCGTGGCCGCGGCCCTGCGCGCCGGCGGCCGGCGCGAAGACCAGCCCGACTCCCACGATGCACTGGCGGCATCGCGCCTGACCATGCCCGTCAGCGTCGTGGTGCCGGTCATGGGCACCGCCTCGCCCGAGCGCTGCATCGAGTCGCTGCTGGCGCTGAACTACCCCGAGTTCGAGGTCATCGTCGTGGTGGCCCCGGAGGCGGACGCGGGAGCCCTCGTCGCGGAGTGGCAGCTCGAGGCCCGCGAGTTCTTCTATCGCCGGACGCTGGATACGGCGCCGGTCCGTCGCATCTTCCGCAGTGTGCGGGACAGCCGCCTCATGGTGGTCGAGAAGGAACCGGGTCACCGGAGCGACGCGCTGAACTGCGGCGTCAACCTGGCGCGCTACCGATTCGTGGCGGTGGTCCCGCCGACCGTGGCATTCGACCGTGATGCGCTGCTGCGGGCGATGGCACCCGCGCTCCGGGATCCGGTGTCGGTGGTGGGCCTGGGCAGTCACGTGGAGCGCGTCGTCGCCGACGGCGTCCTCGCAAGCAGGGAGTCCCGCTTCCAGCGGCTTCGCTCGATCCGGGCCATGATGTTCACCCGCCTGTTCTGGGGACACCTGCGTCACGGCCTCGGCCCGGAGGACGGGGTGGCGATCTGGCGGCGGGACGCGGTCATCCACGCGAACGGCTTTTCGCTCGGAGTGGTCGACGCGGATCTCGACATGATGTTCCGCCTGCAGGCGAGCGGGGGTGGCGAGGATCGCCGCTTCGTGCGGAACGAGGAAACATTCGGGCAGCGCGGCACGGAGTCGGCCGCCAGCGCGAGGGCGCGGGCGGGGAGACGGCAGCGCGCCGCGCTGCAGGCCACGGCCTCGTGGGGGTTCGGTGCGTCGCGAACGGTCGGGTTCCGGACGTTCGCCTATTTCCTCGAGTCGGAACTCATCACGCCGGTCGCGCAGTTCTGGGTGCTGGCCGCCACCGTGGCGGGCGCGGCGCTGGGATGGTTCACGTGGAGCACCGCTGCGCTGGCGATTCTCCTGCTGTCCTTTGGGACGGCGGTCGTGAGCGCGGCAGCGCTGCTGCTCCGGGGAGCACACCCTCACTCACCGGAGGGCCCGGAACTTCGGGCGCTGCTGGCCCTGGCGCCCCTCGAGGTGCTGGTCTACAGTCCCCGGCAGATCTGGTCCAGGGTGGCCGGCGCGTTTGGCTCCGGCCCCGCCAACGCCTGACCGATTTCCCACGGCATTCACCTCGGCTGGTCTGGTTCGCGTCTTGCTAGCGAATCAGCGAACGCTCGTTCGCGGGCACCAGCCAACCCCCCGAGGTGGGTAACCGTGAATCATTCCCGTCACGCTCTTGTACAGTCGACAGAGCTGCCCGACGACCAGGCAGTGGTCGCACCGCCGGGTCTTACGCGGGACGACTCCCTCTTTGCGATGCTCGATGGCCAGGTCATCGAGGGCCGGCGCGGCACCTGGCGTGCCGAGGTCGTGTCGATCCTGAGTGAACCGACCCAGACCTGGGTACAGATTGGACCGGCCCAGCGACCGGCCATGTCCGTCTTGTTGCGGCTGGGACTCGGTCAGCGGGCCGAGCAGGCGCTCGCTGCGCTGCGCGCGTGGACCGACCTGCCCGAGGAGCATCGCCCCTGGCGCATCGACCTCGGGCTGCGCCGCTGAGGGCAGCGCGCGGTCAGCGATATTCCTTGAACGGAATCTGGCAGTCGTGCTTCCGGAGGAAGTTGAGGAAGCGCTTGTAGTCGCGCGGCTCCATGTTGAAGAGGCGCGCCACGATCTTGTAGTTGCCCCGGGCCTCCTCCAGTCCGCGCCTGACGACCTCGCGCACGTTGGCGCGCGTGATCTCGCGATCCATGAAGAGCGGGTAGACCGAGGTCCAGAACGGCTCCTTGCCTTCGACGAGCCGCCTGTAGAGATCGTCGGCCACCGTCCGCCTTCGCTCCCGTTTCGGCCTGAGGGCCACCGGGTCGTGCGCCCGCACTTCGCTTGGCAGGTCTTCCAGTTGGACCACCGGGCGCTGCACGGTGACGACCAGCCGCTCGATCACATTCTCGAGTTCGCGGACATTGCCGGGCCAGGAGTAGTCGGTCAGCGCCTTCATCGCACTCGGTGCCACCTCGACGATCGGTGAGTCGTTGGCATCCTTGAAGCGCGTGATGAAGTGCTGCGCGAGGAGCGGGATGTCCTCCCGCCGGTCCCGCAGGGGCGGGACGACAATGTGGATGACGTTGAGGCGGTAGAACAGATCCTCGCGGAACAACCCCTGCGTGATCATGTCGCGAAGGTTCCGGTTCGTGGCCGTGATGACTCTCACGTTCACGGTCCGGCCGCCACCGTCGGCCCCCACCTTCTGCAGTTCGCCGGTCTCGAGGAAGCGCAGCAGCATGCCCTGCATGCGGAGCGTCATCTCGCCCATTTCGTCCAGGAACACGGTGCCGTTATGCGCCGCTTCGAGCTTGCCGGGCTTGTCGCGGTACGCACCGGTGAAACTGCCGCGGACATGGCCGAAGAGTTCCGATTCGAGCAGGGTTTCAGGGAGTCCGGCACAGTTGACCGGGGCAAAGACGCTCGCGGCACGTGGCGAGTGGGCGTGTATGGCATGGGCCACGATTTCCTTGCCCGTACCGCTCTCACCGGTGATGAGCACCTTGGCGTCCGAACGCGCGACCCGCTCGATTTCCTGCCTGAGGGCGACGATGTCGGCGCTGCGGCCAATCAGCTGGACGGTGGTCTTGGTAGTGGCAGGGCTCACACGTGCTCCTGGCGCGGACTAGGGCCGGGCGAATCGCTCGATCGCGTCGCGCTGGGCCTGGGTGATGTCGACGAACTTCGCACCAATCCGGAATCCGTTGTGGTCCGAGGTCTCCACGACCCGGCGGATTTCCACCTCCGCGGCCAATGGATTGCCCCCGATGATCAGCGACAGCCGACCGCGCGCACCGACCGTTGCCGGACGCGCCGAGGCGAGCAGCACTCCTCCAAGGCTGATGTCGACCACGCGGACGGAGTTCGCGCTGGTGATGCCGGCGACGGCATCCTGCGGTACGACATGCCGGAACGACCGGCGGCGTTCAACGCCGCTCGCGGGTGAGTGCTCCACGTGACAGAACCTAGATGCGATGAGGGGCCAGGCCGGGGGGCGTGCCGGACCTGTCCGACATTCTACGGCCTAGAGGCTCCTGAGTCGATGACTTCTATCTGCTTATCGGCGCCTAACTGTTCCAGCGAGCTCAGGACAGTGGTTGGAACTTCCAGGAATTCGAGGCCGATAAGGTTGCGTCCGAAGGGACCGCGCCGACAATGGCGCACGATGGCATCCACCCGCACAGGATCGCCATCGACCACCATGCGCACGGCATGGACGGAGTTCAGGACGGGGCTCAGGTCGGCCTCGATGAGGAGGCCGAGCTTGCTGACATTGACCACGCGGGCGCTTTCGGGCAGTTCGAGGACGCCCCACAGCGCACCCAGGACGTCGTAGCGCTCGTGGGCGCGGCGATCAGTGCTCGGTGTCTTCATTCAGAGTGCCGATTCGTACGGTTGGAACCGCGCTCGTGCAAGCGAACGGCCACTCGTGAATCGCGCGATTTGCCAAGGAATCCCGCACCCCAGGCAGATGCCGCACCGAATAGTCTCTGGCCCGGCGGATTTTGTGGGCGTGCTTCACGGTACAACACCCAAAGAGGCGCATGGAGTTCGTTCAAGGCAACGTTGCGCCTACATCCGTTGTAGAATTGCGGCTCCGACGCATCCTCTTTCGCCAACGCATGTCTGGTCCCAGGACTCACACCGGCACCGCTGACGCTGTCGATGGTCACCTCCTTATCGGAGGCGGGCCGGCGCTCGTACAGTTGCGGGCCGATATCGAGTCGGCGGCCCGCTCCGACTCGAAGGTCCTGCTGCGCGGGGAAACAGGCGTCGGCAAGGAAGTGGTCGCGCGCATGATTCATGCGCGCAGCGCGCGGAGACGCTTCCCATTCCTTGCGGTGAACTGCGCGGGGCTCCCCGACGAACTGCTCGAATCGGAGCTGTTCGGTCACGTCCGCGGCAGTTTCACCGGCGCGTACCGCGACAAGCCAGGGCTCGCGATTCTCGCTGACAAGGGCACGCTGTTCCTCGACGAACTGGGTGAGATGTCACCACGCATGCAGGGCGTCCTGCTGCGATTCCTCGAGACCGGCGAGATCCACCCGGTGGGTTCCGATCGGGTCGAACAGCGCGCGGACGTCCGCGTCATTGCCGCCACGAATCGCGACCTGCTCGCGCGGATCGCGGCCGGCCAGTTCCGTGAAGACCTCTACTACCGGCTGAACGTCATCCAGGTACCCATTCCGCCCCTGCGGGAGCGCGGCAACGACATCCTGGAGATCTTCACGCACTACCTCACGCACTACTGCCGCAAGCAGGGGAGCGAGGTCCCCACGCTCTCCTCGGCGGTCGAGACGCTGCTGCTCGCGTACCGCTGGCCGGGCAATGTCCGCGAGCTGAAGAACATCGCGGAACGGCTGGCCCTGAAGGGGATCGAAGGTTCCATCGGACCGCACCACCTGCCGTCCGAGATGCACGAGGCACGTCCGGCCATCCGGTCCCTGCTGCTGCCGACCACGCCAACCGCCGGCCAGCCGGCGGCCGCGGCAGTCGGCGCCAACCTGCGCTGGCTCGCCGCCGATGCCGCATGGGACGAGATGATGAAGCAGGGCCGCTCGTTCTGGACGGTGGTCCACCCGCGCTTCATCAACCGCGAGCTGACCAAGGCCGACGTGCGCGAAATCATCCGGCGCGGCCTGGAACAGACGCAGGGTAGCTATCGACGCGTGGTCGAACTGTTCCACCTGCCGCAAACCGACTACAAGCGGTTCCTGGCGTTCCTCTCGCAGCACGACTGCCACCTGCCGTTCCACGAGTTCCGCGACTCGCGGCGCAGCTGACCGCACGCGCCGCCTCACTCGGTCGGGGCGAAGTACCCGCCGGCGCTCGTCACCACCTGCCCTGGCGTCCGCGGCCGTATCTCCACCTTCCGCCAGTTGCCGTCCGCCAGCCGGTTCGTCGATGAGTAGCTCAGCACGTAGCGCCGGCGCAGATCCTCCACCACGCGCCTGAACTGCGCTCCGAGCGCCGTCGCGTCATCGGCATAGTAGGCCTGGCCGCCCGAGACGGTCGCCAGCTCCTCGAGCACCGGCCGGTCGACATTCTGGCCGAGCGCCACCACGTAGATCGTCGCACCCACCTGGCGCTGCAGCGTCAGCACCTCGGAGTACAGGTGCCTGCTGCCGGGTGCCGTCCCCGGGTTGTTCTCATCGCGTCCGTCACTGAGCAGGACGATGCTCCGTCGCCCCTTCGTCGTCTTGAGGTGCTGGAGCGAGTTCCACAGGGCGTCGTAGAGGGCCGTGCCCCCCGCCGTGGTGTACCGCCGGATCGCGTCGATCGTCCACTGCCGGTTCGTCGCGAGCACGTGCTCGAAACGGGGCTGATCCGAGAAGGTGATGAGCGCGAGGTTGTCCTCGGGGCGCACGGCCCGCACGAAGTCGGTGGCCGTGCTCTTCACCAGCTCGGCGCTCTTCCGCATGCTGCCGCTCGAGTCCATCGTCAGCACGATCGACACGGGATCGACCGCTTCCTGGAAGGTGTCCACCTTCTGCAGGACGTCGTCCTCGTAGACGTCCAGGTCCGACGCCGTGACATCCATGTAGTTGCGGCCCGAGTCCTGGATGGTGAACTCGATCGTCGGGCGGATCGGCGGTGGGTCTGGAGCGAAGTAGCCGGCCCGCGCCCGCGCCCGCAGCCCCTCGGGCACCCCCACGCCGACGCGGCGCCACGCACCGTCCTTCTTCTGGTTTGTAGGCGTGTAGGTGATGAGATACCGGCTGTGTGTGTCGGTGGCGATTGCCTCCGCAGCGGCGACCACCTCGGCCTCGCGGGCCGGGAAGAAGACGCGGCCCCCCGTCTGATCCGCAATGGACCGCAGCGTGGTCTCGCCCCTCAGTGAGATTCCGGCCACGCCGCCAATGGCGAGGGCGTACACGGTGATCTGCGACTCCTGCACCGCCCGGATCACCTCGTCGACCGTCACCGTGCTGTTCTCGTCGTAGCCGTCGGTGATCAGCACGATGGCGCGACGGCCGCTCGACCCGCCCAGCAGCTTCGATCCCTCCTGGAGTGCGTCGAGCAGTGCCGTGCCGCCGGCGGAGCGCATGGCTCCAATCGCCTGCCGCAGCGTGGGCAGGTCGCTCGTCGGGCCCGTGACCGTGCCGATGTGCGCGTTGAATGTCGCCACGATCCCGCGGTCCTTCTCCTTCAGTCCCGCCGTCAGCTGCTCGGTCGCACGCCTGACGTAGTCCATGCGCCTCGACATGCTCTGGCTGTTGTCGACCAGCACGAGCAGATCGGTCTCGACGGCCTCGCGCGACATGAAGTCGATGGTCTGATCGAGATCATCCTCGGTCACGCTGAAGGCGGTGGCGGGAAGGTCGGACACGAAGCGGCCGTTCCGGTCGTACACCGACGTCTCGAGCAGGACGCCGGTCACCTCGGTCTTCTCGACCACTTCGAACGGCGGAAGGCTGACAGTGTCCTTCAACGTCTCGCCCGTGGACAGGGCCGCCTGCACGGTGATCTCGCGACGCTCGAACGGGTTGTCGTCCAGCCACTCCACCGCCCACGGGGGGCCGTCGGTGACCGCACCCACGCGTGTGCCGTCGACGAAGAACTCGACGGGGGAGAGGGCGACGTCGGGGGCCAGGGTGATCTGGGCGACGATGCGGACACGGGTCACCAGGCCGGTCCGGCCCTGGGGCGAGGTGATGCGGAGCGCTGAGGCACTGACCGGCTGTCGGCTCTCGCCCTGGGCCAGTATCGACGCCACCCACAGGATTGCCAGCAGGATGCCCGCGGAAACCCGGCGACTCACAGCGTCCTCACGCTAGCGGTGGTCGACCGGCGTGTCGTCCCCGAGGAAGTAGGTCGCGCAGGCCGCCGAGAGCAGCTCGGGGGACAACTGGCCGGGCAGTTCCACGTAGGCCGCCAGTGAGAGCGCATGTTCGATCAGGTCGCGCGGCTGGCAGCCGCGAAGCTGGATGTGCCGTGGTTCGAGCTCGTTCCTGATCAGGTCTTCGACGACCTGCCGGTCGCAGGGCAGCTCACGCTCTTCGCAGCAGCGCATGAAGATGCTGATGAAGTCCTCGCGCGTCGGAGACTCGGCGTAGACCTTGTACCGGATCCGGCGCAGGAAGGACTCGTCCAGCAGGTCGAGCGGGTTCAGGTTGGTTGCGAAGACGATGAGCGTCTCGAACGGCATCTCGAACTTCTGGCCGCTCTGCAACACGAGGTGGTCCACCCGGCTCTCGAGGGGCACGATCCACCGGTTCAGGAGCTCGCCCGGCGAGACACGCTGGCGGCCGAAGTCGTCGATGATGAGCAGCCCGCCGTTCGCCAGGGTCTGCAGCGGCGCCCGGTAGAAGCCGGTGCCCGGCATGAACCCCAGTTCGAGCGACTCCATGGTCAGCTCGCCGCCGACCGTGATGACCGGCCGCTGGCAGCGCACCCAGCGCTGGTCGTGCGTGACCTCGACCGAGAGGCGGCGCAGGCCGCCGTCATCGACGCTGTCGTCGGCGATGAGCGTGTGGTTCATCGGGTCGAACACGCGAACGATGTCGCGCTCGACGGCAATCGCGTGCGGGATGGCAATCTCTCCTGGCAGCAGCGCGCCGAGCGCCTGGGCGATGCGGGTCTTGCCATTGCCTGGCGGTCCGTAGATGAAGAGTGAGTGCCTGGAGGCGAGTGCGGGGCCGAGCTGGTCGAGCACCCGGTCGCTGAGCACCATGTGCCGGAAGGCATCTCGCACGGTCTGGCGGGTCACGTGCGGCGCGGCCGCGCGGTGGAACGCCTGCAGGTACGACACGTACTGGGCGAGCGGCACTGGCAGGCGGCCGATGTACTGGTTGTGATCACTGAAGTCGGCCGCGCGCGCGTGGCCCGACTCGGTGAGCCGGTACACGTAGGACTGGGGTGCCATCGAGCCACCGGCGATCTCGAGGTGACGATCGCGCTTCAGGATGTCGATGCACGGCTCGATGACCGCGAAGCTCACACCGAGCTTCGAGGCGAGTTCCATGCCGGTCTGCGCGCCCGTGACGTGGAGCGTCTTCGCCACGATCTGGTAGACCATCTCGTGGGGCAGTCCCGTGTCGTCCAGCGTCTTCGGCGCCGACGGCACCATCCGCATGGTCACCGCCATGGATCAGTGCTCCTTCCCTGGCGCCGACAGCTGGCGCAGGCGATTGAGCGCGGCCCTGAAGCCGGGGTCGGCGACTCGGGCCCTCGAGAATGCGTCGCGCGCGAGGTCCGGGCGCTGTGCGGCGAGCCACAGCAGGCCCTGGTTGTAGGCGCCTGTGGCGCTCGAGCCCTCGGGCTCGAACACGCCGAACGCCGCGTCCAGATTGCCGGCCAGCGCAAAGGCCACCGCGAGGTTGTTGCGGATGACACGCGACCCCGGGTCCAGCGCGGCAGCCTGCGAGCAGAGCGCGACGGCATCGGCCGGCCTGGCGCGCCGGAGTTCGAGGTAACACAGGTTGTTGACCGGGTAGGCCGCCGTGGGCTGCAACCGCCGCGCGTCACCGAAGCGTGCGGCCGCCGCGTCCAGGCGACCCAGCCGCAGCAGGACGGTGCCCAGCGTGCTCTGGGCCGACGCCGACTGCGGCGCCCAGAACGCGGCGCGGTAGGCGTGCGGCAGCGCGAGCGCGGGATAGCCCCAGTCCCGCCAGATCCGCGCGGCGCCTTCGAAGGCCGCCGCGTCCGTCGGGTCGAGCGTGAACGCCGCGCTGTAGTGTTCGAGGGCCGCATCGAGCACGCCGGTGTCGCGGTAGGCGTCCGCGAGGCGGCGTTCGTTCTGCGCCGTGGGCGCGAGCGCATGGCGTCGCCTCGCCTCGGCCAGGCGACGATGTCCCGCTTCCAGCGTCGGCACGCGGGCAGCCGCCGCCCGTGCGACCGCGCGGGCGCTGGCCTGCGACGGCGCGTCCTGCGCGAGCGACAGGGAGGCCGGCATCAGGAGAAGGGTGACCCCGCACACGGCACGCAGCCAGGCACACCAGTCCCGTGCCGGCGTCAGGTGCCGGCGACCGGTGAGTGACCGCAACGCGACGGGCATCACCTGGCTCCTCAGTCTTCCTTGTTCAGGCGCGAACGGCGGCGCATCAGGTACAGGATGCCGATGACGAGCATGGCGGCGACGAGAATGACCTGGGTATTCATCGAGACTCTCCTCTGTGTTGGGTGACGTTCTGTTGGCTCACTTGAACGTGTTCACGAACTGCACGATCGCGGACCCCAGCACGACGACATAGAACGCCGGGAAGAGGCACAGCACCAGCGGGAACACCAGCTTGACGCCGATCTTCTGCGCCGCCTCCTCGGCACGCTGGCGGCGCTTCGTTCGCGACGTGTCGGCGTGCGTGCGCAGCGCCTGCCCGATGCTGGTGCCGAAGCGATCGGTCTGGATCAGCATGGCGACCAGGGCCCGCACGTCCTCCACCTTCGTCCTGGCGGCCAGGGCCTTGAACGCCTCGATGCGGGTCTTGCCGGCGCGGATCTCCGCATTCAGCGTGCGCAGTTCCTCGCCAAGCGCCGGGTAGGTGAACGTAATCTCCTCGGCGGTCTTCAGGATCGCCTGATCGAGGCCCGAGCCCGCCTCGATGCAGACCACCAGCAGGTCGAGCGCATCGGGCAGGCCGTTCTCGATCTGGCGCTTGCGCTGGGCGAGCTTCCGCTCGAGCCAGACGCCGGGCAGGAAGAACCCGGCCGCGGCGGCCGCGATCACCGCGACGAGCTGCATGGGCGGCGCGGGAAAGCCGCTGAAGTACACGGCGCCACCGAGGGCAGCTGGCAGGACCACTTCCGACAGGGCGTAGATCACCGGCGCTGCCGGATGCTCGATGCCGGCGCGCATCATGCGCTGCCGCAGCCTCGACATCTCCTTCTTCGAGCGGGGCAGCACGGAGGCGACCGAGTCCCACCCGCCGCCGGCCGTCTGCTCGGCCGTGAGGGGGGCCACCTCCGGCAGCATCGGTATCCTACCGGGGGACTCCACGACCTCGCGCAGGCGCCGCCGTGCACCGTCGTCGCGACCGAGGAGCATCGACACGAGCGCGCCGGTGATCAGCGCGACCGAGGCGAAGACAGCAGCCAGTGCGAAGGGAGTGAGGGAGAGCATCGCCGTTGCCTAGTACTGGATGTCCACGATTCTGCGGATGATGATCATGCCGACGACCTGGAGCACGACGCCCACGATCACCAGCTTGATCCCGAGCGGATCCGTGAACAGGATCGACATCTGCTTCGGGTTGGCGATCATCATCAGCGCCGCCAGGGACGGGGGCATGCCCGCGAGGACGTACGCCGTGACGCGTCCGTGCGCCGACCGGGTCCGCACGTCCTGCCGGATCCGGAATCGCTCGCGCATCACCCCGGCCAGCCGGTCGAGGATCTCGGAGAGGTTGCCGCCCGCCTCGCGCTGCGTCAGCACGGCGGTGACGAAGAAACGCGCGTCAATCGTCGGCACCCGCTCGGCAAACGCGCGGAGCGCCTCGGGAATGGGCGCGCCGAAGTTCTGGCGCTCGTACAGCAGCCGGAACTCCGGACCGGCCGGCTCAGGCAGCTCGTCGGCCGCGATCTTGATGCCGGTGGGAAATGCGTGGCCGGCCCGCAGCGCCCGCGCAATCAGCTCGATGGCCTCGGGGAACTGCTCCTCGAACTTCCGCACGCGCTTGGTGCCGAAGAACCGCAGGACGGCGTACGGGATCAGCGCGGTGCCGAACGCCACCGGAATCGCCACCCAGGCAATGGGCAGGTAGTAGTTCACGGCCGCCGCCCCGCCGAGGAAACCGACCGCCGTGAGCAGCAGGAAGCTGGCCACCGTCAGGTTCAGGCCGGAATTGGCGATCAGCTTCCGGATGGGATTGACCAGGTACGCGGCCGATGCGAGCGCCGCATTCAGCTGGTCGATGCTGCTCAGTCGCTGCTCCTGCTTGAGCAGCTGCACGCTGGCGACGCTGACGCGGGCCAGGCTGGGGTCCTCGGTCTTGAGGCGGCGCTTCAGCTGGCGCTGCTCCCGGGCCTCCGCCTCGCCGACGCTGAACCAGTACGCCCCGAAGACGACCGCAAGGACGCCGAGGAATGTGCCGATCTCGATGTAACCCAGGGCAGGCATCGTCCGACCTCAGTGCACCGCCGTGACGTGCTCGAACATGTCGGTGGGCAACGCCCGTCCCGACGCCAGGATGCGGTCGCAGCACTTCGGGCGGATGCCGGTGGCGCGGAAGCGGCCCCGCACGCGGCCATCCTCGCCAATGCCCACCTTCTCGTAGACGAAGATGTCCTGCGTGGTGAGGACCTCGCCTTCCATGCCGGTGATCTCGGTAATGCCGGTGATGACGCGACGGCCGTCGGCCAGGCGCGACACGTGCGCCAGCAGGTGAATCGCCGACGCGATCTGCTGGCGGATGGCGCGGTCCGGGAGGTTCAGGTTCGCCATCGCCACCATGGTGTCGAGGCGGTGCAGTGCATCGCGGGCCGTATTGGCGTGGATCGTCGTCAGGCCGCCGTCATGGCCCGTGTTCATCGACTGCAGCATGTCGATGGCTTCCTCGCCTCGGATCTCGCCCAGGATGATGCGGTCGGGACGCATACGCAGGGCGTTGATCACCAGGTCGCGCTGCTTGACGGCGCCCTTGCCCTCGATGTTCGGGGGCCGGGTCTCGAGCCGCACGACGTGGCGCTGGCGCAGGGTCAGTTCCGCCGCGTCCTCGATCGTGACGATGCGCTCCCGATCGGAGATGAAGCTCGAGAGCACGTTCAGCATCGTCGTCTTGCCGGCGCCGGTGCCGCCTGAGACGATGACGTTCAGCCGGGCGGCGACCGAGGCATGGAGGAAGTCCAGCATCGGCTGCGTCAGCGAACCGCGCTCGACGAGGTCCTGGGCGCCGAGGCGCTCGGTTCGGAAGCGGCGGATGGACACCACGGGACCGTCGAGGGACACCGGCGGAATGACGGCGTTGACGCGCGAGCCGTCGGCGAGGCGCGCGTCGACCATCGGGCTCGACTCGTCGATGCGCCGGCCCACCGCGCTCACGATGCGCTCGATGATGCGGAGCAGGTGCCGGTCGTCCTTGAACACGACGTGGGTCAGCTCGAGGATGCCGTTCCGCTCGATGTAGACCTGGTCGAAGCGGTTGATCAGGATGTCCGAGATCGCCGGATCCTTCAGGAGCGCCTCGAGCGGCCCCAGGCCGAACAGCTCGTTGAGCACGTCGGTGATGAGGTTCTCGCGCTCGTACAGGCTGAGGGGCGGACACGCGCCCGGAGAGCGTGATCATCACTGCTACGAGTTGCAGCGGCTCATTCCGGCACGGACGTCCGTGGACGACTGCATCGCGCGCATGCAGGCAGCCACCGCCAGGTGATGACGCGGGTGGGCATGCCGGAATCGGCGAAGGCCGCGTGGATGGCGCACCCGCTCGTGCAGGTGGCCGTCGCCGCCTGCATCGGTGCGCTGGTCCCGTACTACTCGCTGCTCTTCGGCGTGGCCTGGCGTGAACACGCCAACGACTTCGGCAAGTTCTACTACGCGACCCGCGCCTGGCTCGACGGAGGATCCCTCTACGCGGCGACCGTCGCCACCCGCATGCGTGTGGGGGAGGTGTGGCTCGACTTCCTCAACTTGAACCCGCCACATTTCCACCTCGTCATGCTGCCGTTCGTCATGCTGCCCCTGCGCGAGGCGTCGATTGCCTGGCACCTCCTCAACCTTGTGGCGGCACTGTGCGCTGGCGCGCTCGTCGGGCAGGAGCTTGGGCTCCGTCCCAGGGTCGTGCACGTGCTGCCGACGGTGCTGGCGTCGCTGCTGCTGTCGGCCACCGGTGCGGTTGCCCTGACCGGCCAGTTCACGGGGCTCCTGATGCTGCCAATGGTGCTGGCCTGGCGGGCGGCTGGCGCCGGGCGCTGGCTTGCCTGCGGCGCGTGGCTCGGGTTCGCAGTGGCGCTGAAGCCGTTTCTCGGGTTCGTGGTGCTGGCCCTGCTCGTGCGCGGCGGCATGCGGTTGCTCGGCGGTGTTGTCGCGGGCGGCAGTCTCGGGTTTGCCGCAGGCTTGTTCGTGTTCGGATGGCGGGCACACGTCGACTGGGCCGATGCGCTGGGCAGCGTGTCGTGGCCGTGGGCCACGATGAACGGCTCGGTGCAGGGCGTGCTCAGCCGGACGCTGACCCCGTCGCCCGCTTTCGTGCCCGTGATTCAGGCTGCCGCACTCGTCACCCCGCTGTGGATCGCCGCTGTCGTGGTCATCGCCGTGGTGTCGCTGCGGGTGGCCCGGCGCTCGCTCGACCACGCCTTCGCGGCGTCGGTCCTTGGCGCGCTGCTGATCTCGCCTCTTGGATGGGTCTATTACCTCTGGCTTGCGCTTCCGGGCTGCCTCGCCTTGTGGCGACGCGCCGTGCCCGGGCTCGCGATGCTGGGGCTGGCCGCGCTGGCGGTCCCGCTCTTCGCGGCACAGGCCTGGGGAGGCACGGGTCTCTCCACGCTGACCATCGGATCCGCCTACACCTGGGCGACACTCCTGCTGTGGATCAGTGCGGTACGGACGGGACCGCCGCAGACGACGGTGGGGTGAGTTCGACCACCACGCCGGTGGGCAGGCTCGGCATGAAGTCGCGCAGGTGGCTCCGCAACCTCTCCGCCCTGGCCTGGTCCGGGGCGTAGAACGTGACGGCGCCCTCGGTCAGTTCGTCCTGGTTGTCCGTGATCCACCGCCCGACACGCACCCAGCGGTCGTAGAAGCGCCGTTCGTCGGGGTACCAGAAGTCGTAGACCACCGCGAGCGGCACGTCGCCCGCGGCCAGCCAGCGGTTGATGAAGGCGGTGTCGAATGTCATCGCTCGCCGGGCGCGCGCCACCTCGATGGACGCGAGACCGGCCAGGTCGTACACCCTGGCATTCGCGAAGTAGCTGACGGCTCCGATGTCATTCAGCGCCACGGCGTCCCGGTCGTAGTACCGCGCGACGAACAGCCCCATCTGGCGCTGCTGCCGGTAGATGTGCCCGGCGGTGTTGATGAGGGCGGCGTTCGAGTACAGCGTCCGTTCGTTACCAGCCACCGCGGCCACCACGGCCGCGGCTACCACGATGTCGCCGGGCGCGAGTACGCGAACAGCCCTCGCGATCGCCTGCGCCTGTCGATGAAGGGCCATCCCGATTGCGATGACGCCCAGCACCATCAGGTACGATTCGTACCGATAGAGGAAGCCGAATCGTGCGAGGCCCAGGTGGAGCACCGATGCCGTCACGAAGACGACCAGCCACGGCTCGCTGCGTGGCGCACCGGCCACGCGCCAGTGACGAGCGAGCAGGATGAGCGCGATGACCAGCGTGACCACGAAGACGCCCGGCGGGTAGGCGTGCATGACGCTCCACACGAGCGTGCCGATGAAGGACGCGTCGGGTGGGGGCAGCACGGTCTGCTTCATCATCACGCTCGCTGGCAGGAAGAACCAGCCGTGCGAAACGTTCCACAGGCCGACGACAGCGGTGGGCAGCGCCGCGACCGCACAGACAGCGGCGGCCGCAGCCGGACGCCGCGCCCACACCAGCACCACGCCGCACCCGGCCGCGACGAACAACCCCTCGAGCCTCGTCGCCGAGGCCAGCAGGATCCACGCGAGCGCGGGCAGGAGCCGGCTCGTGGTCCCTGGCCGAGACAGATTGGCGACACGCCACACGGCCAGCACCACGAACACGTTGTTCAGCGAGTGCTCCATGCCGATCCAGACCATGGGCACCATGGGCGCAAGGAGGACGAGCGCAACGAGGACGCCGAGCTGCTCTGGCTCAGCGAGCCCCTCACGCCGCAGGAGGGTCGCCACCACCACGATGAGCGCGAGCGCGCCGGAGAGGTTGAGCACGAGCGGAATCACGTCGTTCACGCCAGTCAGGGTGAAGAGCGCCCCAAGCAGGGCTGTCCACAATGGCGACGAGCTGGCGGACGCGAAGAACCCGGCGTTGATGCCCCAGGTGCCGTGCTGCGCCACGTTCCTCGCAATCGCGAGGTGGATATACGCGTCGTCCAGTGCGTAGCCGACGTGTCCGTCCGTGGCACGGAGGACCTGGAGGGTCACGGCCACGAACAACACCCCGAAGAGGAGCAGTGCGCCGAACAGCGGCCTCGGCAGACGCGTGCCGGACGCGGCGGGCCGGCTAGGCATGGCCCTCCTGGATCGGACCGGGCCGTGCCTCGGCGAGGGCCACGATGGAGACGGTGTCGCCAGCGTGCGTGTCGGCATTCGAGAAGGCACCAGCGGCCATCTCGACCACGGCATAGGCGCCCCAGGCGGCAGCCAGCCGCCAGGCGGGAAGGGCCCGGGCGATCTTCACGATGCGGCCATCCTTCGCGACGAAGGCCACATCGATCGGGAACTTCATGAAGAAAGTGTGAATAGCATTGGTCGGCGCGATCACCATCGCGGTCCGTGGGCCGAGCGAGGTGTGCTTCAAGAGCCCCGTGCGGCGCGTCTCCGAGTCGAACGCGGGGAGCAGTTCGTCCGCAATGATCGCTTGTGTCCGTTCGTTGCGCAGGACGTGGCGCTGCCCGGCTGGCCGCCTCAGCGGTGTCAGAAATGTTCGCATGTCAGGGTGTGAAGTTCCGCGGGGTGCGAACCGATAAGGCTGGGCAAGCGTGGATCCTCTTGAACTGCAAGTGCTCGTGCTCCTCAGCGGCGTGCCCGAGGCGGGCGCCGGCACAGTACTCGGATACGAGTGGCCAACGGCGGTACCGGCCACCCGTCGACCGCCGCGACGCGCCAGCGGTGCTCGCCGCTGGCCCCAGCCCACGCCGGACTTATCGGGTCATCCCCGTCACGGGATGAAGAACCTGTGGTTGGGCACGGCGGCGAATCCGCTTGCAGGTCCGGACCGCCCTAGCCGCAGTCCGCGGAACCTCGCGCTGCCCGTCGCCTAACGTTCCGACGCCTCCCGCCACCCCCTCGACCACAGCCACAGCATCACATAGCAGCAGAGACTGCCGGTCAGAAGGGTCGACAACGCTCGCCACCCCCAGAGGTCTGGCAGAAGCGCGGGGCACGCAAGCGCGGCGACGACCAGATAGATGGCGGGACGTTCGAGCCACCGCTCCGACCTGCCAACCGCCATCACCCCTGGTAGCACCCAGCTCCCGTAGTAGCTCCAGGCCACCGGAGAGACCAGCCAGGACATCGTCCAGAGCATGAGCCAGGTGCGGTCGGCGTCGGCCGTGCGCACGCGGGCGATCGTCGCGGCCACGAGGCTCGCGCCTGCCAGTGCCACGGAGCCACGAACCAGCAGGGCGCTCACTGGCAGCGGCTGGAACACCTGGGAGGGCCCGGCCCAGCGAGCGGCGAGGCCCGGCAGCGAGACGTTGCCGAAGATGGACGGTTCGCTGGAGGCACCGCGCAGGACCCGAAGCCACTCCCGGTAGGTATCCACTCCGAAGGTTGCGGCGCCAAGGGCGGCGAGCGCTCCAGCCACGCCGAGCATGACGACGGGCGCGCTCCAGCGTCGGCGCCACAGCGCGTACACGATGAAGACCAGGGGGAAGGGCTTCGCACTCAGCATCACGCCGAGCCACGCGAATGCCGCGGGCCAGCGGTCGTGGCGGAGCGCCCGCCATGCCAGTGTCGCCGGCAGCAACAGGAGCCACGAGTACTGCCCGGACACGACCGTCGTGAAGGTCACCCACTGCGCGGTCAACAGTGCGACGACGAACCACACCAGCGTGAGGTCGCGCCACCTGATGTCCAGCTCACGCGAGATGAGGACAAGCGAGGTGAGGCAGGCGAGGGCGTTGGCCGACACCCAGACGACATATGCGACGTGGTACGGAAGCGCAGTCAGGGGCCAGATGAGCAGGTGCAGGTGGGGCGGCGCGAGGTCCAGCAGGGGGCTGGCCACGTACGGCGAGGACCAGTAGCTGGCGGCGTTCGGCGCATAGAAGGATCCTCCGGCGCGCTGCGCCTGCAGCGCGTGGAAGAAGATGCCGAAATCGGTCTGGATGACGGTGCTGTAGCTGCGGACGGCGGAGAGGTAGAGGATGACCAGCCCGACGAGCAGCGCGAGGCCGGTGACCAGGAGCACGGTCTCGTGGGTTCGGGAACGGACGCGCTCGCGGACGGCAGGCACCGCCCGGATCAGAGTTCGAAGAAGCGCGTGATGAGCGCGCGGAGTTCGGGAATGGAGAGCGCCGTGTTGAGCCCGGACCGCAGCTCGGCACCGTTCTCCACGCCCTTGGTGTAGTAGGCCCCGAGCGCGCGGATCTTGTTGACCACCCAGCGATCGTGGCTGTTCCGCACGGGCGCCGCATGCGCGCCGACGTCGACGCGGGGCGCCGTGATGCGGAATCCTTCGGGCTCCCTGATCCGCTCGTCCTGCAGCAGCTCGATGTACTCGAGCAGGAAGCGTCCACGATCCTGGAGGGTCACGACCCGGGCGGGCCTCCCGGCACGGATGTCGGCGGCCTGGGCGAGAATCCAGGGATTGCGCAGCACACCGCGGCCTACCAGGACCCCTTCGACGCCGGCGTTGAGCCGGTCGACGACCTGTTCAGGCGTGACACAGTCGCCGCTGCCGAACACCGGGATGGACAGCCGCGCGGCGACCTCGGCCACCAGGTCCCAGTCCGCCACGCCCGAGTAGCTCTGGGCGGCGGTCCGACCGTGGACGGTGACGGCGCTTGCACCAGCATCCTCCACCATCCTGGCGAGCTCGGGGGCATTCCGGCTCTGCTCGTTCCAGCCGGCGCGCATCTTCACGGTGACCGGAATCTTCACCGCCTTCGTCATGGCGGCGATCACTGATGCCGCATGCTCCGGCTCCCGCATCAGGCTGCAGCCTGCGTTGTGCTTCGCGATCTTCGGGACCGGGCAGCCCATGTTCACGTCGACAATGTCGGCCCCCATGCCTTCGACGATGCGGGCCGCCTCGGCCATCTTGTCGGGGTCCCCTCCGAAAATCTGAATGGAGACCGGGCGTTCCTCGATCGTGTATTCGGCGTATTCGAGGGTGCGGTCGATGCCGCGCACGAGCCCTTCGGAACTGACCATCTCCGACACGACCAGGCCGCAGCCGCCCTGGCGTTTCACGAGACGGCGGAATGCGGAGTCGGTCATTCCGGCCATCGGTGCAACACCGAGCGGCTGTTCGAGGATGGCTTCGCCGATCTGGACCGTGGGCGCGGTCACGTGCACGTCGGGCATTACCTACATTGTGGCTCAGCGAGCGGCCGGAGCGCGCCCCGTTGGTCTTCACCGGGCCCTCCTGGCGCGCTGGTTCCGTATCAGGTGCGGCTGAACAGGTGGAACCGGCGGGTGCTCAGGGTTCGGGGAAGCAGGGGTGTCCGGGCAGGTGGCGGCCGTGCACGAGTGAGCCGGGGCGCCGAAGCAGGACGACGGTGCGTGGTCCCTCGAAGTGGCGGACCCACCCACGCGCCTCCAGCGTTCGCAGCAGCTCGCGATCGGATGAGGGCCACCAGACCGCATCCGCCCCAATACGGAGCGGGTAGTCAGGGTCTGCACCGTCGGTGAACCGCTGGTTGTCCGCAACCGCCGTGGCCGAGTAGACCGTCTCGCGTCGATTGTCGATACCAACCTTCACGTCGGGTCGCAGATGGTAGATCGCATACTCGCCGTAGTCGAAGTGCGGCAGGACGCGGTGGACGCCGGCCGAGCGGATGAACGCGACCGCGTCGGCCTCCGGCGCACGCCACGCGGGCATGGGCGGAAAGCAGGTTGCGGACGGCCACACCCACCACGCGGCAAGGGCGGCGCTCGCCGCGAGAACTGCGGCGGAACTCAGCCGACGGCGCGGCGTCCAGGCGATCGGCACGTTCGGGGTGACGGAGGTCCAGGCCGGGACCACGAGCATCGCGAGGGTCACGGCAGCGAGCCCGGTCAGTCGCCTCGACTGTGCGGCTGCGGCGAGGGTCAGCAGTGTCCATGTCCAGGCCCACGGGTCGGGGGCAACTCGTCGCCAGAGCCACGCTGCGGATGCAGCCAGCAGGATCCAGAGTGCAAGCGCATCCGCACCAGCGGCGAGGCGCCAGACGGGCTGCCATTCGGTGAGGTCGGTCCATCCCCGCGTCGTGGCACCGAGGATCGCGGTCCACAGGTGAATGCCGTACGGATTGATCAACGTGGCAAGGGCACAGAGCGCAGCCGTGACGAGCGGTTGGCCACGCCGCGTGAAGACCGCGCGGAGGCCAACGGCGGCGAGTCCGTAGATCCAGCCTCCGTGCAGGTTGGCCCACGCGGCAAAGAGGACTGGAAGCCATCGCGCCTGGATGTTCGCGAGGGTGGTGGCGTAGAGGGCGAGCGTCGCGAGTTGGGGACGCGTGCTGCGCCACTGCCCCACGCAGGCGAGGCCGAGGATGGCGAGCAGGGCGAGCCGGGCCATCGGTGGCGCGGGTCGAGTGGCGCGGTCGACGAGCCAGACGACGGTGGCAATGGCGGCCGCGCGGAGTCCGAGGAGTGCCGGCAGGTCGCCGCTGCGATAGAGAGCGGCCGTGACGAGGTCCCACAGCCACTCGTGATTGACCCACGGCTGGTCGTGCGTGAAGCTGTAGGGATCCACCCACAAGAACCGCCGGTCACGAAGCATGTCGAGCCCGATCGACATGTGCCCCCAGATGTCGCTGTCGGTGTAGCCGATCGTCGCCTGGCCTATCAGGAGGACTGCGAGGGCCGACCGCACGATGGTGTCGACGATCGCCCGGTCGCCCGCTGTCACTGACTGGGAGGAGTCCATCCGCACCGGATGGTAGTGCGTTTTGCCCGTTTGGGTGGTGCCAACCGTCCGAACGTGCCCCATGACGGCACACAGGGAGACAGAAGGCTCCATCGGCAGGGATAACACCAGCGATCCGGCCAAAAATTTAGCCGGGTCCCTTGTGGGATTTGGGATAGGGTGTAGGACTACAGCACAGTCCAACGCGCGGCTTCCCACGCTCTCGCCCTCCTACCCGGGCGGGAGGTGGATGGCGCCTGTTCCGGCGCCGCTCACTGGATACGTGCCGTCACGTCATGTCGTCGACGACGCCGTACGTCCTCATCGCGATCTCCAATGTCGCTCGCGCCGCCGCGTTCCGCCACGTGGCAGCAGAGAGCCTGCGGCTCGAGACGGTCGTCGTCCGCGACGGCGAAGAGGCGATGCAGGAGACAGCCCGTCGCGGCCTGCCTGCCCTGCTGATCGTCGACCTCTCGTTGCCGCGCATGGACGGCTTCACGGTCGTGCGGCGGCTGCGCCGCGCGGCCGCCGAACAGCAGACCCATGTCATCGCCGTGTCCGCGCACGAGTCGCTTCGTGCGGCGGCACGCGAGCTGTCGGCCAGCCTGGGTATTTCCGGCATCCTGCCGCTCGACGCGGATCCGGTCACCCTGCGCGACATGATCTTTTCCGGGCTCGATCCGACCCTGGATGCCACACGTCGTCCAGCGACCATGGCGGACGCTGCGCCGCCCAGGGTTGCCGCCGCACCGAATCCCGAGGAAGTGGTGGAGCGTGCGGCGGTCGAGATCAGGCGACGCTTCAGCCTGCCGGCCAGCATCGGCTACCTGCGGGTGGGCGAACAGGAAGGATTCACGCTGCACATGGCCGGCCGGGGAGACGACTCGCTCGCCGTGCTGGACGACCTGGTCGACACGGCCCTCCTCAGGCAGGTGGCGGATTCCACCGAACCGCTGGTTGTGCCATCGGTGGAGAGTCATCCGGTCTTTGGCGGGCGCCCCTCATCTGCCAGTCGCCCCGTCCGCGGATTCGCCGCCATCCCGGTCGCCTCGACCCGCGACGGCGTCCGGGCGTCGATTTGTATCCTCGACGACCAGCCCCTGAGCCTGAGTGCCACCGATCTCGATGCGCTGGCCGCGTGCGGCCGGCAGACCGGCATCGAACTCGACCGGGCCTCGCTTCCGGTGCCCGAGCGCAAGCATCAGACCCTGGATCTTCCCGATGATGTGGAGGTCCTCCAGCACCTGGCGGCCACCGATCCTCTGACGGGCGTGGCGAACCGGCGTGGCGGCGAGAAGCACATCGCGAACGAGATTTCCCGGGCCAAGCGAGAGAAGCGTCCGCTCAGCTGCATCCTGATCGACATCGATCGCTTCAAGGCCGTGAACGACACATTCGGCCATCAGGCTGGCGATCAGTTGTTGCGGGACATCAGTTCGCTGCTGCGGCGAACGGTCCGCGCATACGACATCCTGGTGCGCTGGGGAGGCGAGGAGTTCCTGCTGGTACTGCCAGGCGTGGGGCTCGAGACGGCGAGGCTGCTGGCCGACCGCCTGCGTGTGGCCGTCGAGGCGCTCGACACCCACGGCATCGGTCCCGTGACAGTGTCGGCTGGAGCGGCGGAATTCGAGAACGACTACGACTTCGCGTCGACGCTGCGCACGGCGGACCGTCGCCTCTATCAGGCGAAGGCCGCCGGCCGCAACTGCGTGATCTAGGCCGGCCGTGCCGGCGGGGCGGGCGTCAGCTGTCGGAACCCGGTCGGGGCTGGGTCAGGCCGAGATCGTAGGCCTTCTTCACGTCCGCGTTCTTCCACTCGATGATCGCCTGCGCCCGCAGCTTGACCAGATACTTCTCGAACTCCTCACGACGCTTGTCGGTGAAGACCTTGTTCGAGATCTCCTCGCGAGCCTCCTCGAACGACTTCGTGTCGGCGGCCGTCGAGCTCTCGAGCTTCAGGATCTGGTAGCCGCGCGCACCGCGAAGCGGCTGGGTGATGTCACCCGGCTTCATCGAATCCAGCAGGCGCTGCAGTTCTGGCGACAGGTCGGACATGCTGAGCGGACCGATGAGCCCGGAGTTCGCCTTAGACGGCGAGTCCGACAGTTCGGCGGCAAGCTTCTCGTAGTTCTCGCCGTCGAGGGCCCGCTGCCGGATGGTGCTGATGCGGCTTCTCGCCGCCTCGTCCAGCCCCACGCTCACCGACTGCCCGTCCGATGGCACGTTGATGAAGATCTCGCGGAGGGTGATCGTCTTGGGCGACGTGAACTCGGCCTTGTGCGAATCGTAGTATTCGCGCGCCTCCTCGTCGTTGACCGCGATCTTGCTCATCACCTCGTTCTGCTGGACACGGGAGATGATCATCTGCCGTTCGAGGCTGCGCCGAAGATCGGAGAGCGTCATGTTCTCGGCCTTCAGCGCGGCCTGGAACTGCTCGTCCGATTCGATCTTGTTGTCCTTCTTGATGCTGTCCAGCACGCTCGTGAACTGCTCGTCGCCCATCCGGTAGCCGAGTTCCCGTCCGCGCTGCACGAGCAGCATCTCGTCGATCGCGCTGACCAGGAGCTGGGGCGTGACCTGATCCAGCAGCTTCTTCAACTGCTCATCGTCGGTCCGGGCGTCGATCTGCTGCCCGGACTGGCGCAGGGCGGTGATCTGCCGGTTCTCGAGCTCGGTCTTCGTCATGATCTCGCCGTTCACCTTGACGATGATCTGCTCGATGATTTCGCCCCTGATCGCGGGAGCGGCAGACACGACCGTGGTGACGACGGCAACGGCGGCGACGAAATGTCTGTATTTCATTGCAAACTCGGATCTTAACACCTGATTCCAGCCCTGGTCACGCGTCCAGCATTTCCGCGAGGAGACCACCCACCCGCTCGAAGACACCGCCTGGCGCCCGCGGATCGTCCTGCGCGGCGCGCAGGATCTCGGCCTTCGAGAACCCTGGCCTGACCTCCCCGTCACGCGCCCGCGCGGTCCACCAGCTCGGGGCGATCTCCGGCCGGCGGGTCCGGGCCGCTCTGATTGCCTGGCTCTCCCTGGACCTCGCCAGCTCCGCCGGGGCTGGTTTCCCCAGCACACGGGGGGGCTGCGGCCCCCGCTGAGGCGGCTGGGCCGCCGACGGTACCGGAGCCTTGGCCTGCCCGCCATCCAGCGACAACTTCAGCCCCGACGGTGGCAACACGGTGAGGTCGCCTCGGCGACGGACCAGCGCGACCATCCTCGCCGGGTCGACCTTCGACTTGAGCCCGAACTTTAGGACGACGGTACGCCCCTCGCGGTCGAGGGCTTCCACGCCGAGCATGTCGGCCATGACGCGGATGCGCCCGTAGTCGGCCAGGTTCAGTACCGAGGTCGGCAACGGTCCATACCTGTCGACCGCCTCCTCGAGGATGGTGTCGATGTCCTCGTCCCGCCTTGCGGACGCGACCTTCCGGTAGAGCATGAGCCGCTGGTTCTGGTCCGGGATGTAGGCCGGGTCGATGCGGAGGTCCACCTTCAGGTTGACGTTCGCCCGGGCGTCGTCCTCCACCTCTTCGCCCTTGAGTTCACGAACCGTCTCCTCGAGGAGCTTCATGTACATCTCGAAGCCGACGGTTTCGATCTGACCGCTCTGTTCACCGCCGAGCAGGTTTCCGGCTCCGCGGATCTCGAGGTCGAGCGCAGCCACGCGGAAGCCGCTGCCGAGGTCGCTGAACTCCTTCATGGCGGCGAGCCGCTTCTTGGCAACCGGCGTGAGCGTGTCCTCGGGCGGAATCAGCAGGTAGGCGTAGGCGGGCCGGTCGGAACGTCCCACGCGTCCGCGCAACTGGTAGAGCTGTGAGAGCCCGTACCTGTCGGCGCGGTTGATGATGATCGTGTTCGCGTTCGGGATGTCGAGGCCGTTCTCCACGATCGTCGTGGCGAGGAGCACGTCGTACTTTCTGGCCACGAAGTCGAGCATCGCGCGTTCGAGCTGCTCCTCGTCCATCTGGCCGTGCCCGACCACGATGCGGGCTTCCGGCACCAGGCGCCTGAGCAGATCGCCGATCGCGTAGATCGACTCCACGCGGTTGTGGACGAAGTACACCTGACCGCCACGCTCGAGTTCGTGGCGGATGGCCCGACCGATCACCTGCTGATCGAACTTGATGACGTTGGTCTGGATCGCCAGGCGGTCCTTGGGCGGTGTCTCGATGACCGACATGTCGCGGATGCCGACGAGCGACATGTTCAACGTGCGCGGAATGGGTGTGGCGCTCATCGTGAGCACGTCCACCTTCCGGCGCATCTGCTTGATCTTCTCCTTGTGGGCCACGCCAAACCGCTGCTCTTCGTCGACGACGAGGAGGCCCAGATCCTTGAACTGGACGTCCTTCGAGAGCAGCCGGTGCGTGCCGACAATGACGTCGAGCTTCCCTTCCGCGAGACGCTGGAGTGTCTCCTTCTGCTCCTGCTTCGTCCGGAAGCGGCTCACCATCTCGATGCTGACCGGGAAGCCCGCGAAGCGCTCGCGCAACGTCTTCTCGTGCTGGAAGGCCAGGATCGTGGTCGGGGCCAGGAACGCCACCTGCTTGCCGTCCATCACCGCCTTGAATGCCGCCCGCATGGCCACTTCCGTCTTGCCGTAGCCGACGTCACCGCACAGGAGCCGGTCCATGGGCGTGGTGGACTCCATGTCGCTCTTGATGTCGGTGACGGCCGACTGCTGGTCGACGGTGAGGTCGTAGGGGAAGGCATCCTCGAACTCCTGCTGCCAGTGGGAGTCGGAGCTGAACGCGTGGCCGGGAACAGCCTTCCTGGCGGCATAGAGCTTCAACAGCTCTTCGGCCATGTCGCGCATGGCCTTCTTGACGCGGGTCTTCGCGCGCTCCCAGGTGGCGCCACCGAGCCTGTCGATCGGTGGACGTGACGCGCCGGTGTACTTCTGGACCAGGTCGAGCCGTTCGACAGGGACGAACAGCTTGTCTTCGCCCGCATAGCGGAGTTCGAGGAACTCCTGCTGCTGCTCGCCGACGCCGATCTGCTTCAGTCCGACGAAGACACCGATGCCGTGGTCGACGTGCACGACCAGGTCGCCCACCTTGAGGTCGCGCAGGTCCGAGAGGAACGCCTTGCTTGCGGACCGACGGCGTTCGGCACGGCGCTCCTCCTCGAAGACGTCCGGTTCCGCGTAGATCTGCAGATGGGCGTCGGGCAGCCGGAAGCCGCGTGACAATGCCCCCGTTGCGACCAGCACCGCCGCGTAGCGTGCGTCGTCGGCACGCTCGACCGGCACGGCGAAGAGGTCGTATTCCCGCAGGAGTTCGACCACCCGTTCGGCGCGACCCGAGGTGTTGGCGACGAACAGGATGGATTCCTGTTCCTGCCTGAGCCTCTTGATCTCGGCGACCCAGTCAGGGATCCGGCCGCGAAACTCGACGCTGGGCTGGCATCGGATCGCCGTCTCCGGGGCAGCAGGTGCAGTGTCTCCAATGCCAAGCTCCCGCAGGAGGGTCGCCGTGCCGAGTCGGGCCTTGACCGCGTCGGTGTCGACAAAGAGCTCCGACGGTGGCCTGACCTCCAGGGGGGCGATGCGGACCCTGGGACGGGACGCCGGCTCCCGACGTGCGGGTGAGTCGTCTCGAGCGGTGGGTGGAGGTGCGGTGAGCACCTTCCTGCTGCCTTCTGTGCGGACTTTCAACGCCGGCCGGCCTGGACGCGAGGCTTCATCGACCTCCTCGTCGTCCCACCCGTCGTCCACCCATTCCTCCTCGGGCGGCTCTGGCGTCCGGCTCGTGACGGCGTCGAAGCTGCGATGGACCTGGTCCATCAGCTTGTCGATGGCCGCCAGTGTTTCGTCCGGTTCGGAGATGATGATCCGGGCGTCGCTCGACCTGGCCAGGTAGTCGAAGATCGACCCGTCCCGATCGTCTCCGAGCACGTCGCTCAGCGGGATGACGGTGAGCCGGTCAACCGCTCGAATCGAGCGCTGTGTCGAGGGGTCGTAGGTCCTGAGCGTCTCCACCGTGTCGCCGATGAACTCGAGGCGGACCGGTTCGGCTTCCTGCGCGGGAAACACGTCGAGGATGCCTCCACGAACAGCGAACTCGCCGTGCTCATCGGCTGGGTCTTCGCGGCGGAAGCCGGCGTCCACCAGCAGTTCGCCGAGATCGGATGGCGCGATCTCGTTGCCCGGACGGATGTCGATCGAGGCATTCAGCAGGCGGGCAGGCGCGCTCACCCTCGGCAGGAGGGCGGGACCGGAGGCCACGACGACGCGGGCCGTGGCGTTGGCCAGGGCGTGAAGCGCGCGAGCCCTGGCCGAGGTGACGCCCACGTGCGGTGTCATGCCCCGGTATGGGTCGATCTCATGTGAGGGAAAGCTCAGGACGGCACGCTCGGCCGCTGCGTCCGACAGCCCTTCGAGCGCCGAGAGGAAGAAGGCGACGTCGCGGGCCGCCTGCTCGAGGTCGCGATCCCCGGGGACGACGTACAGGACGACGCCGCGGTGCATCTGCAGTGCGGCGGCGGCCACGAACAGGGCCTTGGCTGAGGGCGTCAGTCCGGAGAACGCGTGGCCGGGCGCGTCGATGCCGCTCCGGACGACGGCTTCCTTCAGGAGTGCCCTGACATTGAGCGAACTCGAAGTAGACACGTGAACTTCCCAGTGTACACAGGGCGGCCGCGATGCGGTGGACGCCGGCCCCGTGGGTGAAGGCGCCCTCCCTGCGGGCACCGCCCGTGTGACGTCGCCTAGTGTGCGCGGATCTTCGCGACGATCGAGGTGGTGGAGTGGCCGTGTTCCACCGGAATCCTGACGACCCGTCCGCCTCGTGCCTCGACCACGTCCCTGCCGACAATGGCATCCGGGGCCCAGTCGGCTCCCTTGACCAGCACGTCTGGCTGGATCTCGGAGATGACGGCGAACGGGGTTGCCTCGTCGAAGATCGTCACGGCGTCGACGCAGGCGAGGGCTGCGAGCACCTCGGCACGTTCGAGCTCCGGCGTGATTGGGCGTTCGGGCCCCTTGTTCGTCCTGACGGAACGGTCGGTGTTGATGGCGACGACAAGGAGGTCGCCGAGCGCACGAGCCTGCTGCAGGTACCGAACATGACCCGGGTGCAGCAGGTCGAACACCCCGTTCGTGAAGACGATCCTGTGCCCGCGACGGCGGTGCTCCGCGGCGAAGGATGCCATCTCAGGCCTGGTCAGTACGCGCACGCAGGTCAAGTGTACCCGGAACGGCCAGGGGAGCCGGTGGGTTCGGCGATCAGTGGCTGTGCTGCGCGGCCATTTCGCGGCAGAGTTCGGCGCAGCGGCGGCACTGGTCGGCACACAGTTGCATCTGGCGCTCGTCGGCGAGGGCGGCGCAGCTCTCGGCGCAGGCCTCGCACACGGCGGCGCAGGCTGCGCACACGTCCCGATGCAGCGGCGAGTTCCGCATCATGAACGCGGCGTCCGTGCTGCAGATCTGGGCGCAGTCCATCAGCAGCCTGATGTGCTCGGGCTCGGCGTGCTTGCCTCCCAGGTGCAGGCAATGGGTAATGGACTCGAGACAGACGTCGTGGCAGCTCTGGCACGCCTCGATGCAGCGATCCATGTCGGCCGTTCGGCTGGTATGCATGTCGACACCTCCGCCGCCGGGGCGTGCATGCGGTGTTCCGTGCGTTCAGCCGAGGCGGTCGATGTCCCTGGTGAACTGGACCGCGCCGGTGAAGCTCCACTTGTGGGGGGGACGATAGATGCCGGCGTCGTGGGTGCGGGACTTCACCCGGAAGGTGTAGAGCAGGCGGTGATAGTCGTAGGGAAAGCCGTCGCGCTTGTGCACCGCCACATCCAGCTTGTAGGTGCCCTCGACGAGGTCCAGGCGTTCCACGTCGAACGAGGCCTGCACTGTTCCCTCGATGCTGATCGGCGTCATCTCCTCGAGGTAGGTGTTCGTGCCGTAGCAGCAGACGCCGTCCGCATTGAAGAGGCCGATGCCAAAGACGAAGTCGGAAATCGCCGCGTGCGCGTGCACGGTGACGCGTACGCTCATCGCGTCGCCGGAGTGGAACACGAATGACGGCTGACCGGAGTGGTCAAGCAGGGTGACGTCGGTGATCTCGATCTCCCGGCTTCCCCAGCGGCCTTCGGTCTCCTCGAAGAAGTTCTTGAGTTCCGGTTCGGCCGGCTCAGCGGACGATGTCTCGGCGGCCGATTCCTCGGCGGACGGGACCACGCCTTCGGCGGGGTGGGGCTGGTCCGCCTCGCCTCGCCGTGCGGCCTCCACCGCGCGTGCCGTGGTGGTGGCGAGCAGGGCGTCCTCGCCCTTCTCCACGGCGGTGAGGTACATGTCGACCATCCGCTTGGGGTCGCCATGGCCCATCATGCGGCCCTCGTCGATCCAGACGGCTTCATCGCAGAAGCGTTCGACCAGGCCGAGCGAGTGGGTCACGAGCAGGATCGTCTTGTTCCGCCGGCGGAACTCGGCGAACTTGTCGAGGCACTTGTGCGTGAACCCCTCGTCGCCGACGGCGAGCACCTCGTCCACGAGCAGGACATCCGGATCCACATGGATGGCGACGGCGAACCCGAGCCGCATGTACATGCCGGAGGAGTAGGTCTTGACCGGGGCGTCGATGAACTCGCGCAGCTCGGCGAAGTCGACGATCTCGTCGAAGCGCTCCTGGATCTGGCTCTTGCTCAGGCCCAGCATGATGCCGTTGATGAAGACGTTCTCGCGTCCGGATATCTCCGGGTGGAATCCAGCGCCGAGCTCGATCAGGGCTGAGATGCGGCCGTGGACGGTGACGGTACCGCTCGTGGGCTTGGTGATGCCGGCGACGAGCTTGAGCGCGGTGCTCTTGCCCGAACCATTGCGGCCGATCACGCCGTAGGTGGAACCCTTCGGCACCTGGAACGACACGTCGGTGAGTGCCGGGAAGGTTTCGGCCGTGCTCAGGTCGCGCAGGATGCTGCGCTGCAGCAGGGCGCTCTTGAGCGTGGCGAACTGGCGGCCGCTGTAGCGCCGGTAGATTTTCGAGACGTGATCGAGTTCGATCGCGTTCACACGGCCTCCGCAAAGGAGTCGCGCAGGCGATCGAAGAACCAGTAGCCGCCCAGGAAGACCAGCACCGATGCCGCACCGAGCGCGAGGAGCCAGGTGGCGTGCCCGACGGGTCCCGGGAAGAACAGGATCTCCTGGTACGACACCGCCAGGTGCGTGAACGGGTTCAGGTCGAAGAGCCACTTGTACTGACGGACGTTCTCGTCCTGCCACGGATAGATGATCGGGGTCGCGAAGAACCAGAACATCAGGAGGTTCGAGAGCAGGTCCCGTATGTCGCGGTAGTGGACGGTCAGGGCGGCGAGGAACAGGGCGAGGCCGGTGGTGAAGACCAGCTGGACCAGGATGACCACCGGAAACCACAGCAGGCCGGCGGGGTCGGGCCAGTGCCGGTAGCCGATCAGGAACGCCGCGAGGATCAGCAGGCCCAGGAAGTAGTGGACCATGTTCGCGAGGACGTTCACGATCGGCAGGATCTCCGCCGGGAACAGCACTTTCTTGATCAGGTTTCCGCCGGAGACGAGCGACCCGGACGCTTCCATCAGCGAAGACGAGAACCAGTTCCAGGGCAGGATGCCGCAGAACATGAACACCGCGTAGGGTTGGGCGATCGGGTTCCGGTTCGGGAGGACGACGGTGAAGACGAAGGTGTAGATCGAGAGGAGGAGCAGCGGGTTGATGAACGACCAGAGCAGCCCGAGGACCGACCCGCGGTACCGCGCCTTCAGCTCCCTGGCGACGAGGCTCTGGATGAGGCCCCGGTAGCGGATCAGATTTGTGAGATTGGAGAGCATGTGCAGCGGCCCGCCCGTGCCACCTGGCGCAGGCGGACCGTGACTACATCATCCACGAACGCGGGTGCGCGTGGCCACCTGGAGGCGGATCAGCGACTTCATGAGCGCGATGCGGGCCCGTTCGAAGTCCATGTCGGGCTGCGAGGAAGCGAGCCGCTCCTCGGCGCGTCGCTTGGCCGCCTCCGCGCGCGCGATGTCGATCTCGTCGGCGCGTTCGGCAATCTGGGCGAGGATGGTGACGCGGTCCGGCTGCACTTCGGCGAAGCCGCCCGAGAGGGAGACGTAGGTCAGCTCGGAACCCTGGCGGTACCAGAGTTCGCCCGTACCGAGCAGCGCGAGCAGGGGCGTGTGGCCGGCGAGGACACCGAAGTAGCCCTCCGAGCCAGGGATCTCGACCTCGTCGACCGTCTCGTCGACGATCGAGCGGTCAGCGGAGACGATTTGAAGCGTGAACTGCGCTGAAGCCATGGTTCTCTCGTGAATCCGTCTGGCCCGCTGGAACGCGCGGCGCGGAGGGCAGGCCTCCGCGCCTCACGGTGCGGGCCGGGGACTACGCCGCGGTGGCCTGACGCTTGCGGAAGCGCTCGACCACGTCGTCGATCGTGCCGACGAGGTAGAAGTCCTGCTCCGGGATCTCGTCGTGCTTGCCCTCGACGATTTCCTTGAAGCCGCGGATGGTATCGGCAATCGGCACGTACTTGCCCTCGAGCCCGGTGAACTGCTGCGCGACGAAGAAGGGCTGCGAGAGGAACTTCTGGATCTTGCGGGCGCGGGAGACGGTGAGCTTGTCGTCTTCCGAGAGTTCGTCGATGCCGAGAATCGCGATGATGTCCTGCAGGTCCTTGTAGCGCTGGAGGATCTGCTTCACGGCGCGGGCCGTGTTGTAGTGCTCGTCGCCGAGGATGCGCGGGTCGAGGATGCGCGAGGTCGAGGCGAGCGGATCGACGGCCGGGTAGATGCCGAGTTCGGCAATGGCGCGCGACAGGTTCGTCGTCGCGTCGAGGTGGCCGAACGTGGTGGCCGGGGCCGGGTCCGTATAGTCGTCGGCGGGCACGTAGATGGCCTGCACCGACGTGATAGAGCCCTTCTTCGTCGAGGTGATGCGTTCCTGCATGGCGCCCATCTCGCTCGACAGCGTCGGCTGGTAGCCGACGGCCGAGGGCATGCGGCCAAGCAGTGCCGACACTTCGGAGCCGGCCTGCGTGAAGCGGAACACGTTGTCGACGAACAGGAGCACGTCCTTGCCTTCGGCATCGCGGAAGTACTCGGCGACGGTGAGGGCCGACAGGCCGACACGCAGGCGGGCGCCCGGCGGCTCCGTCATCTGGCCGTAGACCAGTGCGGCGCGGGACTTGGCCGGATCGTTCACGTCGATGACACCGCTCTCCTGGAACTCGAGCCAGAGGTCGTTGCCCTCGCGCGTGCGCTCTCCGACGCCGGCGAACACCGACACACCGCCGTGCTTCATGGCGATGTTGTGGATCAGCTCCTGGATGATGACCGTCTTGCCGACACCGGCGCCGCCGAACAGGCCGATCTTGCCGCCCTGGAGGTACGGCTCCAGGAGGTCGATGACCTTGATGCCGGTCTCGAACATCTTCAGCTCGGTCGACTGCTGCTCGAGCGTCGGTGCCGCGCGATGAATGGGCCAGTGCTCGGTTGCCTGGACCGGCCGGTCAGGGTAGTCGACCGGCTCGCCGAGGACGTTCAGCACGCGGCCGAGCGTGGCGGGGCCCACGGGAACCGTGATGGCCTGGCCGAGATCCTCGGCCTGCATGCCGCGCTGGAGGCCGTCCGTCGGCTTCATCGCGACGGCGCGCACGCGGTTCTCGCCGAGGTGCTGCTCCACCTCCGCGATGATGTCGATGTCGCCGTCCTTGGTGGAGGACTTGATGCGCAGCGCGTTGTAGACGGCCGGCAGCTGGCCCGCCTCGAACTCGACGTCGAGCACGGGGCCGATGATCGCCACAATCTTTCCGAACTTGTTTGCCATATGTGCGTTCCGAAGTTAGAACCGCCTAGAGCGCCTGGGCGCCGGACACCACCTCGATGATTTCGCGCGTGATCGCGGCCTGACGCACCTTGTTCATGTAGAGCGTGAGGCTGCCGATCATCTCGGCGGAATTGCGCGTCGCCGTGTCCATCGCGGTCATCTGCGCCGCGTAGAACGCAGCGTTGGAATCGATCAGCGCGCGGTAGACCTGGACTTCGACGTAGCGCGGGAGGAGCTGGTTGAAGATCTCCTGCGCGCTCGGCTCGTACAGGTAGTCGCCACCGGCCTCTGACGCCTGTGTGCCGGAGCCCTGGCCGGGCAGGTCCGTCCGCGCGATCGGGAGCAGCTGATCGATGACGACCTTCTGCGAGATCACCGACTTGAATTCGTTGTAGACGAGCAGCACCTTGTCGGCCCGACCGGACGTGAAGGCGTCCATCGCGAGCGTGGCGATGGTCTGCGCGTTCGCGAACGACAGCTTCTGGAAGATGCCGACCTGCTCGAACTCGATGTTGAAGCCACGGCGGCCGAAGTACTCGCGGCCCTTGCGGCCGACCAGACCCAGCGTCACGGGCGTGGATGAGGCGACGGCGAGCTGGGCGACGGCCTTGATCGCGTTGGTGTTGAAGCTGCCGCAGAGCCCCTTGTCCGCGGTCACCGAGATGATCAGGGTGCGGCTGTCGGGGCCCGGCTCGCGCACGGTCAGGAGCGGGTGGATCGAGGCGTCGACCCTGCCGGCCAGGCTGGCCAGGACGTGCTGCATCTGCACCGCGTAGGGGCGCGCGTTGGTGATGCGCTCCTGGGCGCGGCGCAGCTTCGACGCGGCGACCATCTTCATGGCCTTGGTGATCTGCTGCGTGTTCTTCACCGCGCGCACGCGGCGGCGGAGGTCGATAAGTGATGGCATAGGGCACACTCGCCACCCGGGATGGCGCGGCGGACGTCGGCGTCTGTCGGCCGATGTCCGCCGCGCGTCCGCGGTGGAGCGTTACGCAGCCGCGTTCTTGCGCGCGGCGAACTGGGTCGCGAAGTCCTTGATGGCCGCGTTGAGCGACGCCTTGATCTGATCGTCGAGTTGCTTCTTCTCGACGATGCCGCGGAACACCTCCGGCGCGCGGCTCTCGAGGTAGGCGTAGAGCTCGCCTTCGAAGTTGCGGATCTCGCCGACCGGGATGTTGTCGAGGTACCCGTTGGTGCCGGCGAAGATGATCGCCACCTGACGCTCGACCGGCAGCGGCGCATACTGCCCCTGCTTGAGGATCTCGACCAGTCGGGCGCCGCGCGTCAGCTGCGCCTGCGTGGACTTGTCGAGGTCGCTGCCGAACTGCGCGAAGGCGGCCAGCTCGCGGTACTGCGCGAGGTCGAGGCGGAGCGTGCCCGCAACCTGGCGCATGGCCTTGATCTGCGCCGACCCGCCGACGCGCGAGACCGAGTTGCCGACGTTGATGGCGGGACGGACGCCCTGGTTGAAGAGGTCCGACTCCAGGAAGATCTGCCCGTCGGTAATCGAGATGACGTTGGTCGGGATGTAGGCCGAGAGGTCGCCCGCCTGGGTTTCGATGATCGGCAGCGCCGTCAGCGAACCGCCACCGAGCTCGTTCTTCAGCTTCGCGGCGCGCTCCAGGAGTCGGGAGTGCAGGTAGAAGACGTCGCCCGGGTACGCCTCGCGGCCCGGCGGACGCCGGAGCAGCAGGGAGATTTCGCGGTAGGCGACGGCATGCTTCGAGAGGTCGTCGTAGACGCAGAGCGCGTGGCGGCCGCTGTCGCGGAAGTACTCGCCGATGGTGCAGGCCGAGTAGGGGCTGATGTAGAGGAGCGGCGCGGGATCCGATGCGCCAGCGGCGACCACGATGGTGTACCGCATCGCGTCGGCTTCCTCGAGCGTCCGCACGACCTGGGCGATGGTCGACTGCTTCTGGCCGATCGCGTTGTAGATGCAGATGACGCCCGTGTCCTTCTGGTTGAGGATGGCGTCGATCGCGACGGCGGTCTTGCCGGTCTGGCGATCGCCGATGATCAGCTCGCGCTGGCCGCGGCCGATCGGCACCATCGCGTCGATGGCCTTCAGTCCGGTCTGCAGCGGTTCCTTCACGGGCTGGCGATCGACGACGCCCGGCGCGAGGCGCTCGATGGGCGAGAACTGCTTGGTGTTGATCGGGCCCTTGCCGTCGATTGGCTGGCCGAGCGCGTTGACCACGCGTCCGAGCATCTCTTCGCCGACCGGCACCGAGATGATGCGACCCGTGCGCTTGACGGTGTCGCCTTCCTTGATGTTCGTGTAGTCGCCGAGGAGCACCGCGCCGACGCTCTCCTCTTCCAGGTTCAGCGCGATGCCGAACACCCCGTGCGGGAACTCGAGCATCTCGCCCGCCATGGCGTTCTCGACACCGTGCAACCGGGCGATGCCGTCACCGATCGAAATGATGCTGCCGACCTCGGCCACGTCGACGTCGACCGCGTAGCTGCCAATCTGGTCGCGGATGATTTTGGAGATCTCTTCGGCTTTGATGTCCATTGATTCGCTCTGTTAAATGCTGGCGTCCAGGCGCTGACGGATACGCTGCAGGTGGCTGGTGACGCTGGCGTCGAATACGGTGCTGCCGACGCGTGCGACCATGCCGCCGATGATCGAGGGATCGATCTTCGTGGTGATGTCGACGGTGCGGCCGGTCGCGGTGGCGAGGCTGTCCTGGATCGCCTTGACGCGCTCCGCCGGGAGCGGCTCCGCCGTGGTCACCTCGGCGCGGACGACATTCCTGATGTCGAGGAGACGCTGGCTGTAGGTCTGGGCGACGTCTGAGACGAGCACGAGGCGATCGCGCTCGGCGAGGAGGAGCAGCGTGCGCGCGACGACCGGCAGCACCTCGGCTCTGGCAAGCAGCGCGTCGACGGCGGCCTTCTTGCGCGGCACAGGCACCGCTGGATTGAGCAGCGCCTTCCGCAGGTCGTCGTTCTGCTGGAACAGCTCCGCGATCGCGGAGAGTTGCGAGTCGATCAGCGAGAGGTCGGCCTGCTCCTTGAGCGCAACGTCAAGCAGCGCGCGGGCATAGCGGGTGGCAGCGGTTCGGTTTGTCACGGTTTTCCAGGAGCGCGTTGGAGCTTGCGCCAAGTTTCACAAGCGCGGAACACGTGTTTATACCACGTACACGCCCGAGAAGCTACCAGCTTGGCGCCGCGCCTACTCCTGGCCGGTCAACTCCTCGAACAACCGGATCAGTTCGTCTTCCGATCCGAAGTCGATCTCTATCCGCCCCTTCACACCCTGTCGGACGATCCTGACCCTTGTACCGAAGCGAAGGCGAAGGCGTTCCTCTGCAGCGCGTGTGTGGACATCAACCTTCGCAGGTGCGGCGTCGCCTTTTGTCTGTGCCCTGTTCTCCTCGGAGGCCTTCCGGACCATCGACTCGGTCTCGCGCACCGACAGGTTCCTTGCGACCACCTCTCGTGCGATCCTCCGCTGTTCGCTCTCCAGGGCCAGCGACAACAGCGCTCGGGCATGTCCCATCGACAACGTGCCGCTGGCGACGTCGGCACGAACCTCAGTGGGGAGCTTCAGCAGCCTGAGGAAATTGGCCACGGTCGCCCGGTCTTTCCCCACGGCGCCTGCAATCTGTTCCTGCGTCAGTCCAAACTCGTCGGCAAGACGACGATAGGCCAGCGCTTCGTCGATGGGATTGAGATTCTCGCGCTGGATGTTCTCGATGAGCGCCATCTCGAGCACGGACTGCTCGTTGCCAGTCGACACCTCGCGCACGACAACCGGCACTCGGGTGAGTCCAGCAAGCTGGGCGGCTCTCCAGCGGCGTTCACCGGCGATGATCTGGAAGCGGTCTCCGGTCTTCCGCACAACGATCGGTTGGATGACACCGTTGGATCGGATGGACTGCGCAAGCTCAGCCAGCCGCGCATCGTCGAAGTGCCCTCGAGGCTGAAGTGTATTCGGGGCGAGCCGGTCGATGTCCAGTTCGGTCGGTGACGAACGCACCGGGTCCGGTGCGTCAGGGATCAGGGCACTGAGACCCTTTCCAAGTGCTGGTCGCTTTTCCATTGCTTAGTTCACTTCCATCCAAACGCGAAGACGCGGGCATGACAACCGAACGGTTGGGCGTCTGACACCTCAGGATCCAGCCGCTGTCGCCGCGCTGGTGCGGTCGAGAACTTCTCGCGCCAATGCCACGTACGCTTCCGAGCCTCTCGACTTCGGGTCGTATTCGATGACGGGCAAGCCGTGGCTTGGCGCTTCGCCAAGACGCACGTTCCTGGGAATCGTCGTGCGATACACCTTCTCCCGGAAGAAGGCACGTACCTCCCCGGCGACCTGCTGTCCGAGATTGGTGCGCTCATCGAACATGGTGAAGAGCACCCCCTCGATGTCCAGAGCTGGGTTCAGGGCTCCCCGAACCCGCTTGATCGTGCCCCACAAGTCAGCGAGCCCCTCGAGTGCATAGTATTCACAGTGGAGCGGGATCAGGACCGCGTCGGCAGCCACCAGGGCGTTCAACGTGAGCAGGCCGAGCGACGGCGGGGAGTCGATGAAGACGTAGTCGAATTCGTCGCGAACGGATTGCAGCAGCAGGCGCAGTCGCTCCTCTCGGCGAGCAAGCGGCACCATTTCAATCTCAGCACCCGTGAGGTTGCGATCGGCCGGGATCGCCGCGAGTCGAGCCGTGCGCGTCTGAAGAATGAAGGGCCGTGCATCGGTGACCGGCTCTATTTGGGTCAGAGCGTCGTATACCGTTCCCGCCGGTGCCGACTGCCCTTTAAGGCCGACACCGCTCGTCAGGTTCCCTTGCGGATCCACATCGACGACGAGAACGCGTTGCCCGGCCACGGCAAGCGAGGCCGCGAGGTTGAGGGCCGTGGTGGTCTTTCCGACGCCACCCTTCTGGTTGGCAACTGCAACAACTCGACTCATTTTGGGGCTATCGCCTATCGACTCGCGCTACTGTGGGACACAAGAATACGGAAGGTAGCCGTCCAGGGTCAAACGCTCGGGCTCACCCGGTAGGTCTCCCCATTGGATCGTTCCCAACGAGTGTCATGGATTCGACCAGTGTTCCACGTGGAACATTCTTTCGAATCTGATCACTCGGGAGCCATCCGGTAGCGGCGCATCGGCACCCGCGACGAACTCCGCACCCGACACTGAACAACCAAACCCCAACAGCACTCCGTGAGCTCGAAGCAGCTTCGCTGCAATTCGAGAAAACGTCGCGTCTGGCCGTACCGCGCGCACAGTCACGAGATCGACCGCACCGTTCGTGGCCAGATCCTCGAACCGTTTGTTGAGCACGTGGGTACGTGGGAGCCCAAGCACCCGAACCGCCTCGCTCAGGAATGCGCACTTCCTGCCGCGCGCCTCCACCATGGCGAGGTCGCCGCCTGGGTGGAAGATCCGTAGCGGAACAGCCGGAGATCCCCCACCTGAGCCGAGGTCATACCAGGTCTCCACCTGTTCAGGCCATAGCGGAGAGGCACACAGTGGCTCGACCACGAGCTTGTCCAGCACTGCAACGGGAACTGGTTCGACCAAGGACAGGGCCGTGAGGTTTACCTTGGTGTTCCACTTCTGAAGCAACTCGACGTAGGACGTCAGCCCTGCAAGCTGGGGCTCCGAAAACGAAATCCCGAACAACGTCAGCCGATCGGCAATCCTCGCAGCCAGCGCTGTCACTCTCTGACTCCACCTGAGCCGCGCCGACGCATGAATGACGCAACCACGGCCACGGCGGCCGGCGTGATGCCAGGAATCCGAAGGGCCTGGCCAAGTGTTGCCGGCCTCACCTGGGTCAGCCGTTGCACAGCCTCCGTCGTCAACCCTGGAATGCCCTCGAAAGCGAAATCGGTCGGGATCAGGCGACGCTCGTCCTTTCGCGCCCTCGCAACGTCGGCTTCCTGCCTGCGGATGTAGCCCTCGCATTTCACGGATGTTTCCAGCGTCTGAAGGTCTACATCAGGACGCCGTGGGTCGGATTGAAGCGACACCCCCGCCGACATCACGTCGCTGATCGACACTTCTGGCTGCTTGAGCCACTGCTCGGCAGATACCCTCAAACCACCGGTCGTCCTGATGATCGAAGACCGGAGGCTGGACTGATTCGAAGTCAGGCGCGATTGGCGCGCCCGAAAGACATGCCAGCGATGATCATCGACAAGGCCCGCCAGTCTTCCGACCTCGGTGAGCCTGAGGTCCGCATTATCAATCCGTAGCAGCAATCGGTATTCGGCCCTCGATGTGAACATACGGTAGGGTTCGAGACACCCCTTCGTAATCAGGTCATCGATGAGAATGCCTATGTACGACACGTCTCTGCCCAAGGTGAAGCCTGGCCGGCCGAGGCACAAGAGCCCGGCATTGGCGCCGGCCACAAGTCCCTGAGCCGCTGCCTCTTCATAACCGGACGTGCCGTTAATCTGACCCGCCAAGAATAGGCCTCGGACCCGCTTGGTTTCCAAGGTCGCGCGAAGTTCGGTTGGCTGGATGAAGTCGTACTCGACGGCATAGCCTGGCCGCAACATCTCGGCCGTCTCAAGGCCTGGCAATGACTGCACGAGCCGCCGCTGGACCTCGACGGGCAGACTCATCGAGAAACCGTTGACGTAAATCTCTGGTGAGTCGACGCCCTCGGGCTCCAGATATATCTGATGACGGTCCCTCGCTGGAAACCTGACAACCTTGTCTTCCAACGACGGGCAGTAGCGAGGTCCCACACCGCTGATCTGACCGTTGAAGAGTGGCGAGAGCGTGATGTTTTCGCGAACGAGCCTGTGAGTCTCCTCTGTCGTGTGCACCAGATAACAGGCGACCTGGTGTCGACTAATCCTGGACGACAGGAATGAGAACGGGACAGGCTCTCTGTCCCCTGGCTCGAGACCAAAGCGGCCAGCGGCCACATTGGACCCGAAATCGATGCTGGCTTTGGAAAGCCGGGGAGGAGTGCCGGTCTTCAGGCGTCCCCACTCGAAACCGCGGCTCTTGAGCGACACCGCCAGTTCGATCGTTGGTGGTTCGCCAGTCCGACCGGCCGGTCGGCGTTCGGGTCCGACGTGAATCAGGCCGTTCAGGAAAGTCCCGGTCGTGATGACGAGAGCTCGGCACTCGAAGGATCGCCCGTCTTCTAGTTCCAGACCAGAGACAACATCACTGAAGCTCGTCCGGATCCGGGCAGCTCGGCCCTGGATCCAGTGAATGCGAGGATGGCGATCCAGCGCAGACCGGATCCACGCACCGTATGCCTTCTTGTCCGCCTGCGCGCGTGGAGACCAGACGGCCGGTCCTCGACTGCGGTTGAGCAACTTGAACTGGATACCGGTCGCGTCGATGGCGCAGCCCATGAGGCCACCAAGCGCATCGATTTCCCTGACGAGATGGCCCTTCGCCGTTCCACCCACGGCCGGATTGCACGGCATGTGAGCCACAGTGCTCAGGTCACTCGTGCACACGCCGACCTCGAGCCCTATGTTCGCGGCAGCCCAGGCAGCCTCGCAGCCGGCATGTCCCGAACCCACAACGATGACGTCAAATCCTTTCTGCACTTCTATTTACCTATGCAGAACCTCGAGAAGATCTCCGTAAGCACATCGTCCGCCGTGCGACGCCCAGCCACCTCCTCGAGCAGTCCACGGGCCTCCTGGAGATCGACGAGCAGCAAGTCCTCCCACGCGGCCGCCCCCACACGACGGACCTCGGCCAAGGCACTCTCGAGAAGTCCCCCGGCCTTCCGCAGCAGCACCTCATGTCGAAGATTACAAAGGGAGACTGTGTCTTTTGGTTTATCTTCGCCAAACAAGAGAGCCTGAGACACTCTTTGGTTGAGTTCCGCCAATCCCTCCCCTGTCTCAGCCGACACTCTCAGCGCGCCGGCACGCTCCCGGTACCGCGGGAGATCGCACTTGTTCGCTATCAGGATGGTGCGAGCGTCAATGTTGATATCCGCAGGCAGTGGCGCAGATCCGTCGATCACCATCAACACAACGTCTGCGTCGTTCCCAGCACTGCGGGCCCGAGCAATGCCCTCGTGCTCGACGTCGTCGTCAGCCTCGCGAAGGCCGGCCGTGTCGACGAGGGTAATCGGTATACCGGACATCTCGACCGTCTCGGTGATCAAGTCGCGGGTCGTCCCAGCCGTCGGACTCACAATCGCGCGATTCGCGCCCACAAGCGCGTTGAAGAGACGCGACTTCCCGGCGTTTGGCGGTCCCAGAATCGCCACGCGAGCACCTGACCGGATCAGACGGCCCGTACGGGAGCCACTCACCAGGCAGGAGATACGCCGGCACAGATCCGCGAGCGTCCGCTCAACATCGTCTGCTGTCGCAAAGTGATATCCCTCGTCTGGAAAGTCGATGGACGCTTCGAGCTTGGCAATCAACCCGAAGAGGTCCGCGTGCAGCTCCGTGATGGTGGTGCTCAATCCTCCGTTCAGCAGGTCGAATGCGGTCCTTGCCTGAAGCGGGGTCACCGCGTCGACCAGGTCGGCCACCGCTTCGGCCTGGGGCAGGTCGATCTTGCCGTTGATGAAGGCCCGGAGCGTGAACTCTCCCGGGCGAGCCAGCCGCGCTCCCTTGGAAATCGCGGCGCGCACAATCGACTCCAATACGACGTTCGACCCGTGTGCGCTGATCTCGACGACGTCGTCGCCGGTGTAGGAGGCCGGGGCCGCGAAGAGAACCGCGACGACCTGATCGCTCACGCCCTCGCCAGCAAAGCGCGCGAGGGTGACGACGCGTGGGGGCAATGGTTCACGCCTCGAGAGAATCTGCGCAGCGATCGACTGAGAGTCGGGACCGCTCAGACGGACTATGCCGATGGCTCCGCGCCCGGCGGGGGTGGCGATCGCCACGATCGTGTCGGCTGTTGAGAACATCTGCCGCGCACCTAGGGGGATCGGACGATCGTGACAGGACCTGAGGGACCCGGCGCCGCCGGGCCCGCGCAGGCAAGAGGCAGTCTATCGTCGGGCCGAAATGGTCACGGTCTTCGTGAACGCGTCACCACTGCTCTCAGTCGACACGCCTGGCACCTCGGCCGCAGCCATGTGCACCAGTCGCCGCTCGTATGGGTTCAGCGGCCCCAACTGCTGGTCGACTCCAGTGTCCTTCGCCTTGTTCGCGAGGAAGCGGGCCATCTGTTTGAGTTCCATGTCCTTGCCGCGCCGATAGCCAAGGGCATCGATGAAGACGCGGCGCTCGTCGCGGCAGAAAGCCATGTCAACCACATGCTGAAGCGCCTTGAGCGCCTCGCCACGGTGCCTGACGAGAATCTCGGCCTCCTCGCCGGTCATGTTGAGACGCGCGCCCTCTTCAGAGTCCTCGATCTCGATGGGAGAGGAGACACCAAGTGCCTCATTGAGGCGATTGAGAAAGTCAACAATCGAACCGGTCGAGTCGGACATGTCAGTTCTCGCGAGCCGCGTCTGTTTTTCCCTCGCCCACTTTCTTCACGCGCCGTTCTGCCGCCGGGCGCAGCACGTGGACCCTGGGGGGATGAATGTAGTTCGTGAGCTGCATCTGCGCAATGCGCCAGACGTTACCCACGAGCCAGTAGATGAGGGCGCCGGCGGGAGTCGTGACGAAGACGAAGATCAGCACGACCGGCATGATCATCATCATGCGCTGCTGCGCCGGGTCGACACCGGCCTGCGGCGTGAGCCACTGCTGCAGAATCTGCGACGCACCGACGAGGACGGGCATGACGTAGTACGGGTCCGGCAGGGACAGGTCGTGGATCCATCCCACAAACGGGGCTCCACGCAGCTCAATCGCCGTCGTCAGCAGCGCGTAGAACGCCAGGAAGACCGGAAGCGTCAACAGGATCGGGATGCAGCCGCTGGCTGGATTGACGCCGTTCTCGCGGTAGAGCGCCATCAACTCCTGGTTCATCTTCTGCTTGGCAGGATCGGTCGCTTTCAGCTTCGCATAGCGTTCCTGGATGGCCTTCGCCTCAGGCTGGATCTCCTGCATCTTCCGCATCGACACCACGCTCTTGTGGTTCAACGGGAACAGCACCACGTTGATGAGCACCGTCAGGATGAAAATGGCCCACCCGTAGTTACCGACGTACCCGTGGATCCAGTTCAGCGAATTCAACAGTGGCACGACGATGATCGAGAACATGCCGAAGTTGATCGCTTTCGTGAGATTCGGGTCGATCTCCTTCAGGGTCTGCAGTTCCTTGGGACCGGCAAAGAACGTCACTGGCTCGCCGGAACGGACCGGATGGATCGAGAAGGCCATCAACTCACGCGCCGGCTCGCTCGACCCCGACGGCGCCGCGATCTGCAGCGGTTCGTAGACCACCTTTGCCTTGCCGGGCTTGTAGGCGAAGGCCGCGAAATAGTGGTCGTCGATGCCCGCGTAGTCGAACTCGAGGTCGTAGGTCGGGGTTTCGCGAATCTTCGAGGCCGAGACCCTGTTGACGCCGCCTGCCGATGAATACAGCGCCTCGGGCTTGACCGCATAGCGACCAGTCTGGGAGTCCGTATCACCGAGTCCTGGCCCCCACTGAATCGTCGGGTTCACGGCCTCACCATTCACGGTCACCGCCACCTTGACGTCAACCGTGTACGAGGAGGGATTGACCTGAAAGGCCTTGTTCGCGGCAATGCCCGAATCAGTTCGGTACTCGAAAGCGACCTGGTTCTCGCCAGCCTGGACCGAGTACAACCCACCATTCAGCGCGGTACTGACCGCCGCATCCGGCACGCTCAACGAGAACGGCAGTGGCTGGTTGCGCAGCGACTGGTCGACCAGTTCGAGCGGGTTGCCATTCCGGTCTCGATACTCCTTCAGCTTCCAGCTCTTGAGCCGGCCTCCACGATTGGTGAACACGGCCACGACATGCGGTGTGTCGATGACCACGTCGCGTTCGACCTGCTCGCCGACGAGCGCACCCGGTAGTGCAGCGCTCGTCTCGGGCGCCCCAGTCTGGCCGGAACCGGACGGAGCCGGCGAGGCAGCATCCGCTGCCGGCGCCTGTGCCACCTTCTTCGGGGGCGCTGGCGCGAAGAAGGTCTGGTATGTGAAATACACCAGAAAGGACAGGAAGAGGGCGAGGAAAACGCGGCGTTCCAATTCAGTTCCTTGGGGGCACCGGATCGCAGCCACCGGCGCAGAGAGGGTGACACCTGGACAGGCGCTTGAGCGCGAGCCAGGAGCCGTAGGGCACGCCGTACATGCGGATCGCCTCTGCCGCATAGTCGGAGCAGGACGGCAGGAATCGGCAGGAGCCCGTGAACAGGGGCGAGATCACCAGCTTGTAGCCGCGAAGCAGTACCAGCGCGACCCTGACTGCAGGGCTGAGCGCGTGGGGCGCCGGCGGACCAGCGTCAGCGCCCTTTGCGGGCGCTGCGTTCAAGACTGTTGCGGAATTCACTTTCAAGAGCGACCAGGCTGGCATCGAGCAGTTCCCGCCTTGGCACGATCACGACGTCGCAGCCCTTGGCGGGTTTGTTGCGCCGGAACACCTCACGAACGAGGCGTTTTGCCCTGTTTCTGACAACCGCGCCACCCAACTTGCGCGTGGCAGCAATTCCCAAGCGGCCAACCTCCAGGCCGTTGGGCAACCGAAAGAGCGTGAACGTCTTGGTGTGGACCTTTACGCCGCGGTCGTACACTTTCTGGTAGTCGGACCGCCGCTTGATGCGCTCACTCGTACGAAAACGGGCCATGCTCTGGCTCTGCCGCGTCGCGCCGTCTGCAGCGCGACAGGGTGCGACCCTACTCGCTGCTAACCGTCAGGCGCTTGCGGCCCTTGGCCCGGCGCCGCTTGAGCACGATACGGCCGTTCTTCGTGGCCATTCGAACCCGGAACCCATGCGCCTTGCGACGACGGCGCGTATTCGGCTGGAACGTGCGCTTACCCTTCATGACCTCTCCGGGGGCCCGTGTGAACCCTGTCGACCTGCCAGGAGCGCCCGGATGGCGCCACCACTTCGGTCGCTGTAACTGAAACGAACTGCCAATGTTAGCGAAGGGTTTCCGAGAGTGTCAATGGACGACCGACTGTGTTACAGTCGGCTGCCTCGCTCCACTTCCTGGACGTTTGCCTTTCACCACCCGCCAGCATGCGCCTTTGGTCTCTTCCCAAAGATTTCCACACCTGTGGAAAAAACTGTGGAAAATCGGGGGGATCTGCGGTCCTCTTCAGCTTTTGGCCTGATTTTGGCGGGTTCACGCAGGGGCGAAACTCGAAAACCCTCGTCAACAGGGCTCTGTCAACCCCTGCCGTTGAATGAACCCGGGAAAACCTTGGGCCTTCACGGGGCGAAAGCCGTCTTTCTCTCGATTTCCTTGAAGAAATGAACCTCTGGGAACAGGTCCTCGCCCGGATCGAGACGAAGGTCAACCGGCACAGCTTCTATACGTGGTTCAAACCGACGGGCTTCGTCAAGGAAGACGGTGCCGCGATGACCGTGCGGGTTCCGAACAGCCTATTCAAGGACTGGCTGACCAAGCACTATTCCGGAGTCATCGCGGAGGCGCTCGCCGAGGTCAAGAAGTCCCACCTCACGGTCATCTTCGTGGCGGATGCAGCGGCTGACCAGACCTCCATCCCCTTGGGTCCGGATGAGGCCGCCGCCCTTCAGGTCGCTGGTTCCCCTGTCCCACCGATCACGAATGCGGGTCTCAACCCTCGCTACACCTTCGACACCTTCATCGTCGGGTCGTCGAACCAGTTTGCGCACGCCGCAAGCCGGGCAGTTGCCGAGGCACCGTCCCGGTCCTATAACCCGCTGTTCATTTACGGCGGGGTCGGTCTCGGCAAGACCCACCTCATGCATGCGGTCGGGCACTACGTCCTGCAACACGACCGGAACCTGAAGTTGACCTACATCTCGTCCGAACGGTTCATGAACGAGATGATCAATGCGGTCCGCTACGACCGTGTCATCGACTTCCGGGAACGCTACCGCTCGGTTGACGTGCTTCTGGTCGACGACATCCAGTTTCTGGCAGGCAAAGAGGGAACTCAGACCGAGTTCTTCCACACCTTCAACGCGCTCTACGACTCGCAGAAACAGATCGTCCTGAGCAGTGATTGCCCACCTCACGAGATTCCGGCTCTCGAGGAACGCCTCCGGTCGCGTTTCGAATGGGGCCTGATTGCCGACATCCAGTCGCCGGACCTCGAAACCAAGGTGGCCATCCTCAAGAAGAAGGCCGAAGCCGAGGCGGTCCCCCTCCCGGACGACGTCGCGATCTACATTGCGGGTCGCATCAAGTCCAACATCCGCGAACTCGAAGGTTCACTCATCCGGCTCGTGGCGTACGCCTCACTGACTGGACAGGAACTCTCGCTGCCCCTGGCCCAGGACGTACTCCGGAATATCCTCGACCACGAGGAGAAGGCCGTTACCATCGAAATCATCCAGAAGCATGTGGCGGACTACTACAACCTGAAGTTGGGCGATCTCAAGTCGAAGAACAACTCGAAGTCCGTCGCAGCCCCGCGCCAAATCGCGATGTACCTCTGCAAGTCGCTGACGCACGCGTCTCTCCCGGAAATCGGCAGGAGCTTCGGCGGCAAGCATCACTCGACGGTCATCCACTCAATCCGCAAGGTCGAGGAACTCCGGAAGAAGGACAACGATTTCAACAACCTGATCACCGGGTTTCTGGAGACATTCAGGTAGGTTTCCCGCTTTTCCACAGCACGCGTCCACAGCCCCTGCGGATAACCTGTGGGCGGATTGCCAGGGTGCACGACGACCGGAAAACCGGTCGTAAAAGCCCACGTTTTATCCACAACTTAAGTTGTTTATCTGTAAGGCTTAATCGGCCGTCCACAGTTTTCAACACGCCTTCCTTTCCTATATAATTCTTCCTTCCAGATCTTCCCTCTTCATAGGGATTCGCGCGCCCCTGGGCCCACGAGCTTTTCGAGGACAGCACAGCCATGGAACTCGTCGTCCGCAAGAACGACCTCCTGCGAGAACTGCAGCTTTTCCAGGGAATCGTCGAACGCAAGAACACCATTCCCATCCTGGCCAACGTCCTGATGGAAGCCACGGGGACGGAACTCAGACTGCTGGCGACTGATCTGGAGGTCGGACTGCGGAGTCGGTGCGACGCCACTGTCACGAAGCCAGGCGCCCTGACGCTCCCGGCGAAGAAGCTGTACGAGATCGTCAAGTCTCTCCCCGACACCGATGTGCGCATTGCCGAGGACAAGACCGGTGTGAAGGTGGCTGCGGAGCGCTTCGACTCGCGCATGCAGACCCTTCCGAAGGACGACTTCCCAACACTACCCGCTGGCGGCGCCACTCCGACGGCTTCCCTTCCCGCCGCACCGCTCAAGGAAATGGTCGCCAAGACACAGTTCGCGATCACGGGGGAGGACACCCGCTACTTCCTCAACGGCGCGCAGTTCGTCCTGAAGGACGGCGCGATGAGCCTGGTTGCGACAGATGGCCATCGCCTTGCGCTGGTCACGGTCAAGCTCGAGCCGGGCACCACGCCGCCCGGAGAGATCAAGGCTATCCTCCCGAAGAAGACGCTCGGCGAGCTCGGTCGACTCCTGGCCGAAGGGGACGGTGCCGTCGCATACGAGCGCGGTGAGAACCATCTGTTCTTCGACGTAGCTGGCCGACGACTCATCTCGCGCATGATCGACGGCCAGTTCCCTGCCTATGAGCGGGTCATCCCGAAAGGGAACGACAAACACATCGAGTTCGAGCGGGAGCGGCTCACCAGCGCCATCAAGCGCGTGCAGATTCTCTCCAACGAACGTTCGCGAGCCGTGAAATTGATTGTCGACAAGGGCAAGGTCGAGATCACGTCCAGCAGCCCGGAACTGGGTGAGGCCCACGAGACCCTTCCCGTCGACTACAGCGGGCCGTCCCTGCAGATCTGCTTCAACGCCCAGTATGTGCTCGATTTCCTTGGTGTCGTCTCGACCGATGTGGTGGCCCTTGAACTGAAGGACGAAGTGAGCCAGGCCGTGATGGCGCCGGTCGGGGCCGAAGGGTACGACTACATCTACGTCATCATGCCGATGCGAGTCTGATGGAACGCACCGAACCGCAGAACGAAACCAACGAACAGGCGCCGACAGCCCCACAGGCTCTTCCTGACCCTGCACAGGATGCGGCTCCTCCCCAGGAGGCGACCGACTACTCCGCTGACAGCATCAAGGTACTCGAGGGGCTCGAGGCTGTCCGCAAGCGGCCAGCCATGTACATCGGTTCGACAGGACCGGCAGGCCTTCACCACCTCGTGTACGAGATCGTCGACAACTCGATCGACGAGGCCCTCGCCGGGTATTGCAACGAAGTCAATGTCACCATCCACATCGATGGTTCCGTCACCGTAGTGGACAACGGCCGCGGCATCCCGGTCGACCGCCACGAGAGCGGCAAGTCTGCCGCCGAAGTGGTCCTCACGGTCCTCCACGCCGGTGGCAAGTTCGAGAACAGCGCCTACAAGGTCTCTGGCGGCCTCCACGGCGTCGGCGTCTCGGTGGTCAACGCCCTGTCCGAGACGCTGGACCTCGAGATCTGGCGCAACAGTCAGGTCTACCAGCAGAGCTACCACCGCGGAACCCCGGCGGCCGATCTCGAGATCACCGGCACCACTCGGCGTCGGGGCACCAAGGTCACCTTCCTGCCCGACGCCAAGATTTTCGAGACCACCGTCTTCAGCTTCGACACGCTCGCGCAGCGCCTTCGGGAACTCGCCTTCCTCAACGGTGGCATCACCATCACACTCGACGACGAGCGTGACGGCAAGAACCACAAGTTCCACTACGACGGTGGGATCGTGTCCTTCGTTCAGCACCTGAACAAGAACAAGGCCGTTGTCAACGAGAAGCCGATCTATATGCGCGGCGAGAAGGATCTCATCGACGCCGAGATCGCGCTCCAGTGGAACGACAGCTACGCCGAGCAGACCTACTCGTTTGCGAACAACATCAACACCCACGAGGGCGGCACGCACCTGTCCGGATTCCGGGCCGCGCTGACCCGAACCATCAACTCCTACGCCACCAAGAACAATCTGGCCAAGGACCTGAAGGAAAGCGTCTCGGGCGACGACATCCGTGAGGGCCTGACGGCAGTCATCAGCGTCAAGATTCCCCAGCCGCAGTTCGAGGGACAGACGAAGACGAAACTTGGCAACACCGAGGTGAAGGGGATCATCGAGACCATCGTCAACGAGCGCCTCGCCGAATACCTCGAGGAAAACCCGGTCGTTGCGAAGAAGATCATCGGCAAGGCCATCGACGCCGCCCGGGCGCGCGAAGCCGCGCGAAAGGCCCGCGACCTCGTCCGTCGCAAGGGCGCACTCGACGGCAGTTCCCTTCCCGGCAAACTCGCCGACTGTCAGGAGCGCGACCCCGCCCGCAGCGAACTCTACATCGTCGAGGGTGAGTCAGCAGGAGGGTCAGCCAAGCAGGGTCGCGACCGGCGGTTCCAGGCCATCCTTCCCCTCAAGGGCAAGATCCTCAACGTCGAGAAGGCCCGCTTCGACAAGATGCTGGGCAGCGACGAGATCAAGACGATGATCGCTGCACTGGGGTGCGGCATCGGAGCCGAAGACTTCGACATCGGCAAGCTGCGCTACCACCGCATCATCATCATGACGGACGCGGACGTGGACGGCTCCCACATCCGCACGCTGCTCCTCACGTTCTTCTATCGGCAACTGCCGCAGATCATCGAGAACGGCTACGTCTACATCGCCCAGCCGCCCCTGTTCCGTGTCAAGCGCGGGAAGTCGGAGACCTACATCAAGAACGAGCGCGAGCTCGAGGATTACCTCATCCGTCGGTCAGTCGGCGGACGGGTAGTCAGATTCGGGACGTCTGGAACGGAGGTCTCGGGGGCTGACCTCGAGCGGCTCCTCCACCGGATGACGACTCACCAGAAGCTGATCCAGACCGTCGAGCGCCGAGGGCACACCCGCGAGATCGTCGAAGCCCTTCTGGCCGCCGGCGCAGACAAGGACTACTTCGCGGACCGCGCCAGGCTCGACTCGCTCGCCTCGGCGCTCACAACGCACGAGCGAACGGTCACGGTGCACGGCGACGAGGAGCACAGCCGCTTCCAGCTGCACATCGAAGATCGAACGGCCGGCTATCCGCGGCAGCATGTGATCGGCGTGGACTTCATCAGCACGGCCGAATACCGATCACTTCTCTCGAACGTGCGGGAGATGCCCGTCTTCGACGGCACCCTCGTCGTTTCGACACGAGCCGAGGCACCCGACGCGGAGGAGCACCACGATCTCGACGCGGCGGCGAGCGACGGCACTGCCATCGGTGGCGCCCCCGTCGACGACGCCACCCGTCTCGCCGCGGAGCCGCGGGAACGGATGCGGCGGCCAGGCGCGGACCAGCCTGACGTGACAGTCTCGTCCATCGACGATCTGCTCGACGTGTTCCTCTCGGCTGGCAAGAAAGGCATCGCCATCAACCGGTACAAGGGCCTCGGCGAAATGAACCCAGAACAGCTCTGGGAAACCACCATGGATCCCGGCGTTCGGACGCTCCTCCAGGTTCGTGCGGAAGACCACACCGAGGCCGACCAGATGTTCACGACCCTCATGGGCGACCAGGTCGAACCGCGCCGGAAGTTCATCGAGGACAACGCGCTGGACGTCAAGAACCTCGACGTCTGATCGAATCCTCCAGCTCTGCCCCTCGGCGCGACCGCGGCGAGGCAAGCCGGGCCGGACCACCGGCCTGGCGCCGAGCGGGAGTCGCCCAGGCAGTAACCGTCGACCGGCACTTCATCACCTATGTCAGAACTCGCGCCGCAGCACCTGCCCGTCAACATCGAAGACGAGATGAAGCGCTCGTACATGGATTACGCCATGAGCGTGATCATCGGACGAGCACTTCCCGACGCGCGAGACGGCCTCAAGCCAGCGCATCGTCGCGTCCTGTACGGGATGAAGACGATGGGCCTGTCCTCGACAAGGGGATACAGGAAGTGCGCCAAGATCGTCGGCGAAGTCATGGGCAACTTCCATCCCCATGGCGATGCCTCCATCTACGACACGCTGGTCCGACTCGCCCAGGACTTCAACATGCGGTATCCGCTCGTTGACGGCCAGGGCAATTTCGGCTCGATCGACGGCGACCCCGCGGCGGCCATGCGCTACACCGAGGCCAGGCTGAAGTCGCTTGCCGACGACATGATGGTCGACCTCGACAAGGAGACGGTCGACTTCAGCCCGAACTACGACGAGACCACGGAGGAGCCCACGGTCCTCCCCACGCCATTCCCGAACCTGCTCGTCAACGGGTCCGCCGGCATCGCGGTCGGCATGGCCACCAACGTCCCGCCACACAACCTCACCGAGGTGCTCGACGGCTGCATCTGGGTCATCGAGAACACGTACCTCGCCGACCCCACCGTCACGGAACGGCCGGGACGCCTGGAGAAGCTGCGACAGTTGGTGCGGATCATCAGCGGACCCGACTTCCCGACCGGCGGCTATATCGTCGGGCGCGGCGGGATCATGCAGGCCTACACCACGGGCCGCGGCTCGATCCTCATGCGTGCGAAGTCGTCGGTCGAAACCAGCAAGAAGGGCGACAGGACCTCGCTGGTCTTCACCGAGATCCCGTACCAGGTCAACAAGGCCAAGCTCATCGAACGCATCGCCGATCTGGTCCGCGAGAAGGTGCTCGAGGGCATCTCCGACCTCCGCGACGAATCAGACCGCGACGGCATGCGCATCGTCGTCGAGCTGAAGCGCGGCGAACTGCCCGACGTCGTGCTGAACAACCTGTACAAGCACACACCGCTGCAGTCCAGCTTCGGCATCATCATGCTGGCGATCGTGGGCGGTCGTCCCAAGGTCCTCAACCTCCTCGAACTCGTCGAGAGCTTCGTCGAGTTCCGTCGTGAGGTGGTCCGGCGTCGAACCGAGTTCGAGCTCCGGAAGGCCGAGGCGAGATACCACATCCTCGAAGGTCTGAAGATCGCGCTGGATCATCTCGACGCGGTCATCGCCCTGATTCGTGCGTCGAAGACGGTACCTGAGGCCCGCGAAGGGCTCATGACGAATTTCGGGCTCACACAGATCCAGTCCCAGGCCATCCTGGACATGCAGCTCCAGCGGCTCACCGGCCTCGAGCGCCAGAAGATCCTCGACGAACTCGCCGACCTGCTGCAACTCATCGAGCGGCTCCGGGCCATCCTTGCGAGCGACCGGCTGCTGATGCAGATCATCGTCGACGAACTGAGGGCGGTGAAGGACAACTACGGCGACGGCCGACGCACGGAGATCATCGAGGGAGAGTCCGGCGACATCAGCATCGAAGACCTCATCGCCGACGAGGACGTCGCGATCACGGTCAGCAACACCGGATACATCAAGCGCACGGCCATCACCGAGTACCGCACCCAGAAGCGCGGCGGCACAGGACGCAAGGGCATGACGACGAAGTCCGAGGACTTCGTGAGCCACCTGTTCGTGGCGTCGACGCATGCGTACTTCATGATCTTCAGCGACAAGGGCCGGGCGTACTGGCTCAAGGTGCACGAGATACCCGACGTCGGTCCTGTCGGGAAGGGCAAGTCGATCGCCAACCTGGTGTCGATGGAGGAAGGCGAGCGCATCGCCGCGATGCTCGCCGTCAAGACATTCGACGACGACAAGTTCATCATGATGGGCACGCGTCGTGGTGTGGTGAAGAAGACGGCACTCTCCGCGTTCAGCAACCCGAGAGCGGGCGGCATCATCGCCATGGGCGTCGAGGAGGGCGATTCGGTGATCGCCGTGCAGATCACGGACGGCTCGAGCAACGTGCTCATCGGCACCAGGAACGGCATTGCCATCCGCTTCAAGGAGGACGACGTTCGCGCGATGGGACGCACTGCGTACGGCGTCCGCGGCGTCACGCTCCGCGATGATGACTACGTGGTCGGCATGGAAGCGGTGAAGTCCGGCGGATCCCTCCTCACAGTGACCGAGCACGGCTACGGCAAGCGGACCGTCGTCGACGAGTACCGCCTCACGTCACGCGGTGGCGTCGGCATCATCAACATCGACACGTCGGAACGCAACGGCCAGGTCGTGGCGGTGGCATACGTCGAGTCGACCGACGAGGTCATGCTCGTCACCCAGCAGGGGATGATGCTGCGCACCCCAGCCGACGACATCCGCATGACCGGCCGGGCAGCCCAGGGAGTGCGCCTCATCAACATCGAGGACGACGACCGCGTGGTTGGCCTCGCGAAACTCAACGAGCGTGTCACCGAGGCGCCAGTTGGCGATGGGCCGAGTGCGGTCGCGGAGGACCCCGGGTCAACGGATGCCACCGCGGACGGCCTGCCCACACCGTCCGACCCTCCCTCCACTCCAGACAGCGATCCGGAGGATGGCGGCGAGGTCGCCTGAGACCATTCACGTGATCTGCCGGCATGCGGACCGGTGCGGGGGCTGCAGCCTGCTGCACCTCCCGTACGCGTCACAGCTGGAATCAAAGGAGTCCACTCTCCGGCATCTCCTGGCGTCGACGCTTCACGACGACGTCCGCCGTCAACGGGGCGGACTCTTCCTGCCGCAAGCCGTGGACGCAGGCCCTCCCATACACTTCCGCCAGAAAGTGGCGTTCGTCTTCGCCTCGCCAAACGGGCGTCGCCTGGCCCTCGGTCACTACGCGCGGGGATCCAACCAGGTGGTGCCGGTAGCCGGGTGTCCCGTGCACAGCGCCCGGGGGAACCGGATCGCCTTTGCACTCCGGGACGCACTCGACGCCGCTGGCGTCCGGGCGGCCGGCCCGACCCTGGACGGTATCCTCAGGCACGTCATCGTTCGGACTACCGCGGACGATCGCGAAGCGGTGGCCATGCTGGTCGTCACGAGGAACGACCGGACGCTTCGCGCACCTGTTCGGGCGCTGCTCGCCTCGACCGACCGGCCCGACGGCTTCTTCATCAACGTGAATGCCCGGCCTGGCCCGTTCATGCTGGGCGACGAAACCAGGAAGATCGATGGACGCTCGCACATCCGCGAGACGGTCGGCGGGATCGACTTCCTCGTCTCGCCCGACGCCTTCTTCCAGACGAATGTTGCGGCGGCCGCGGCGCTCCAGACCCACGTCCTGACATCCGTGGAAGGCTCCGCGCGGGTACTGGACCTCTACTGCGGAAGCGGCCTGTTCACGCTTCCACTCGCGAAAGCCGGAGCCGTCGTCATGGGCATTGAGGAGAACCCCAGGGCGATCGCGGACGCAGAGGCGAATGCACGCCTCAATCGGATACCGATGGACCGCGTCCGATTGACTGCAGGCCGAGTCGAGCAGGCCATTGGAAGGGCTGGCCGCGAGCGGTGGGATGCGGTGATTCTGGATCCCCCGAGGCAGGGCTGCTCAGACCTCGTGCTCGAAGCGGTCTTCCAGAACATCAGGCCTCAGCGTGTCACCTACGTCTCGTGCAATCCGGAGGCGCTGGCGGCTGAATTGCCGGGCATCAGGCAGTGCGGCTACGAGGTCTCGGACCTGAAGGCGGTCGATATGTTTCCGCACACCGAGCATCTGGAGGCGATCGTCTCCTTCGTCAGGAACTGACGGCGAGGCGCGCACCACTCAGGCCGGCTGCAGGCGGGCGAAGCGTGCGCGCAGGGTCTTCACCCCGGCACCCGTGAAGCGCACCACCACCTTCGCATCGCCCTCCAGGGGCTCCACACTGATCACGTTGCCTACGCCGAACTGCGCGTGCCTGACGCGCTGTCCAGGACGGATCGACATGCCGGTCGACTGATCCTCGTCCTCGTACGCGTATCCGGGCGAAGCCTCCTCGACCCGGCCTGAACCAGCACGTCCCCTGCCGTACGGATTCGGCCTGAAGTCGTACGAGTGTGACGCGGACGACTGGTACGACGACGTCGTGAACTGCGGGACCGTCTTGTCGACCAGATCCGCCGGCACCTCGTCGACGAATCGCGATGGCTCGCTGGCCTTGTATTCGCCGAACACGCGCCTCCTCGCTGCACCCGTCAGCACCAGCCTCTTTCGCGCCCGGGTCATTCCCACGTAGCAGAGGCGCCGTTCCTCCTCGAGTTCCTCATCGTCCTCGTTCGAGCGGGAATGCGGGAAGAGCCCTTCCTCGAGACCTGCCAGCACCACAGTCGGGAACTCCAGCCCCTTGGCGGCGTGGAGCGTCATCATCCAGATGCGTGCGTCACGCGAGCCTTCCTCCTCATCCACGTCCGACAGCAACGACAGCCGATCGACGAAGCCGGTCAGGCTCGGTTCCGGCTCACGCCCTTCCCACTCGCGAGCCGCCGACACGAGCTCGGCCAGGTTCTCCACGCGCGCCTCCGCCTCCTCCGATCGCTCCTCTCGAAGGTCCTGGAGGTAGCCGCTGCGGTCGAGCATCTTGCCGATGGCAATCGACACCGGCTCCGTGCGCGCCACCTCGGTGAGGCTCACGATGAGATCCCGGAACGTCGACAGTGCCGACGCCGCACGGCCGGTGAAGGACTTCTCGCGCAGCCCGTGGACGATGCGCGACCAGAGGGAGTTGACGGTGACGGCGGGTGCCAGCCCGGCGGACAGCAGCGGAAACTCGTCGTCTGGCTGGTCGGTGACCACGACCTTCTCGATTGCCTCCATCACGCCGCGGCCGATTCCTCGCGTAGGCACGTTGATCACGCGCCTGAGGCTCACGTCGTCGTGCGGATTGATGACGAGGCGCATGTACGCGAGGGTGTCCTTGATCTCCCGCCGCTCGTAGAACCTGACGCCGCCCACGATCTTGTAGGCCAGACCTTCGCGCATCAGCGCATCCTCGATGGCTCGAGATTGCGCGTTGGTGCGGTAGAGGATGGCGACCGTCGACTCCGGGTCGTCGGCCAGTCCGCGCCTGGCCGTCCGCGTGATGAAGTCCGCCTCCTCGAGTTCGTCCGAGCCCCGGAAGTAGACGACCTGGGCGCCACCCTTCTGGTCGGTCCAGAGCCGCTTCTCCTTGCGGTTCCGGTTCTGGCTGATCACCGCCGATGCCGCGTCGAGGATGACCTGTGTGGAGCGGTAGTTCCGCTCCAGCTTCACCACCGTGGCCTCGGGATAATCGTGCTCGAAGTCGAGGATGTTCCGGAGGTCGGCGCCGCGCCACTTGTAGATGGACTGATCGGGGTCGCCGACGACGCACAGGTTCCGGTAGGTCTCCGAGAGACGACGGATGAGGAGGTACTGGGGACGGTTCGTGTCCTGGTACTCGTCCACCATCACGAACCTGAACTGCTCGGCGTACTTCTGGCGCACCGGCACCGACTGCTCGAACAGGTCCACCGTCTTCAGCAGCAGGTCGTCGAAGTCCAGCGCACTGGCCTCCTTGAGGACGGCGATGTAGCGCGCGTAGACGCGTGCAATGTGTTCGTCACGCCGATTCCATCCGGCTGACGCCGACATCTGCTCGGGCGTCTCCATCCGGTTCTTGGCGTGGCTGATCCTGGAGAGCGCCGCCCTCGGCTGCACGAAACTGTCGTCGATCTCCAGGTCCTTGAGCGCCTGCTTCACCACCGCCATCTGGTCCGACGAGTCGTAGATCACGAAGTCGCGTGAGAGGCCGATGGCAGGCGCCTCGCGTCGAAGCAGGCGGGCGCAGAGCGAGTGGAAGGTGGAGACCCACATGCGGCTGCAGTCGGATCCCAGCAGGGCTTCCACGCGCGTCCGCATCTCTTCAGCAGCCTTGTTGGTGAAGGTGACCGCCAGCACTTCGGATGGCTGGGCATGGCCATCACCAACCAGGTAGGCGATCCGGCTGGTGATCACCTTCGTCTTCCCGGAACCGGCGCCAGCGAGGATCAGCAGGGGTCCGTTGACGTGCAGGACGGCGTCGCGCTGCTCGGGATTGAGGGTCTCGAGGTAGTGCATCCGAACAAGTATAGCGACGCCGGGACGCCTACTCGACCGTGACGGACTTCGCCAGGTTGCGTGGCTGATCCACGTCGCACCCGCGGCGCACCGCGATGTCGTATGCGAGGAGCTGGAGCGGCACCGTCATGACGATCGGCGTCAGCAATTCCGGCGAGCGTGGCACCTCCAGGACGAAGTCGCGAGACGGATCGAGGATGGACCTCAGCTTGGTCTCGCCGCGGCTCGTAAGGGCAATCACCGAGCCGCCCCTCGCCTTCACTTCCTGCATGTTGCCGATCATCTTCTCGAACACCGCATCTTCGGGCGCGATCGTGACAACCGGCAGGCGCTCGTCGATGAGGGCGATGGGACCATGCTTCATCTCGCCGGCGGGATATCCCTCGGCGTGGATGTACGAGATCTCCTTCAGCTTCAACGCCCCTTCCAGCGCAATCGGGTAGTTGATGCCCCGACCCAGGTACAGGAAGTCGGTGCGCGCATGGAAGCGCGCGGCAACCTCCTCGACCTCGGGCGCGAGCTTGAGCGTCTGCTCGAGCAGCATGGGCAGCTGCAGCAGGGCATCGATGTGTGGCCTGGATGCCTCGGGTGAGAGGGTCCCTCTGGCCTGCCCGAGCCTCAGCGCCAGCAGGTAGAGTGCGACGAGCTGCGAGGTGAAGGCCTTCGTGGAGGCGACCCCGATCTCGGGTCCCGCGTGCGTGTAGACCGTGCCGTCGGTCTCCCTGGTCGCCATGCTGCCCACCACGTTGCAGATCGCAATGCTGGCCGCACCGTCCTTCTTGGCCTCGCGCAGCGCAGCGAGCGTATCCGCGGTCTCACCAGACTGAGTGATGACGATCGCCAGGGTCCGGGCGTCGACGATCGGATTCCTGTACCGATACTCGGAACCGTAGTCGACCTCGACCGGGATCCGCGCCAGTTGCTCGATGAGGAACTTGCCCACGAGTCCGGCGTGCCATGAGGTGCCGCACGCCAGGATCGTGACGCGATCGGCGGCGCGCAGTTGCGCCTCGGTCACCTTCATCTCTTCGAGGAACACACGCCCGGTGTCCTGGGACACCCGGCCGAGGATCGTCTCGCGAGCAGCCGTCGGCTGCTCGAAGATCTCCTTCAGCATGAAGTGCTTGTAGCCGGCTTTCTCCGCCATGATCGGATCCCACAGCACCCGTTGGGTGGCTGCCGAGACCGGCCGTGCGAAGAAGTCGGTAAACGTCACGCCGGACCGCGTGATGATCGCCATCTCCTCGTCACCGAGGAACACGACATCGCGGGTGTGACTCAGGATCGCCGGAATGTCCGACGCGACGAAGAACTCGCCCTTGCCGAGCCCGACGACGATGGGCGGGCCGTTGCGGACGGCGACGATCTTCTCCGGGTCGTCCGCTGAGATCAGCACCAGCGCGAACAGGCCCCGCATCAGCAGCAGGGCCCTCCGGACGGCATTCTCCAGCCCATCGTCCTTCATCTCGCGCTCGACGAGATGCGCCACGATCTCGGTGTCGGTCTCGGTGACGAAGGTGTGTCCCTGCCGCTGGAGCTCGTGCTTCAGGTCGAGGTAGTTCTCGATGATCCCGTTGTGGACGACGACAATCCGTCCCGTGCAGTCGCGGTGCGGATGTGCGTTCTCTTCCGTCGGTCGCCCATGCGTGGCCCACCGGGTGTGACCCACGCCGTAGTCGCCGCTGATCGGCTCCACGGCGATGGCGTCCTCCAGGTTGGAGAGCTTGCCCGCACTCCGTCGCAGGTCGATCGCGCCGTGGGTGACGACCGCCACGCCGGCCGAGTCGTAGCCGCGATACTCGAGCTTCCTGAGGCCGTCGATGAGCACGGGGACGACAGGTTTCGGGCCGATGTATCCGATGATGCCGCACATAACGTCAGAGTCCTCGATGTGGGAGCGAGCGCCCGCTGGCATGCAGGGGGGGCCAGGATCGCCAGATGCTCACGCGCCAGTCTTCTTCCGCTTCTTGTCGACCCAGCCTTCGATGTTCCTCTGCCGGCCGGCGCTGACGGCAAGGGCGCCGGGCGGCACGTCCTCCCGGACAGTCGTTCCGGTGCCGACATAGGCTCCCTCGCCGATCGTGACCGGCGCGATGAGTTGTGTGTCGCTCCCGATGAACGCACCGTCGCTGATGCTGGTCACGTGCTTGCGGACACCGTCGTAGTTGCAGGTGATCGTGCCGGCGCCGATGTTCACATCCTTGCCGATCACCGCGTCGCCCAGGTAGGCGAGGTGCGAGGCCTTCGACCCCTCTCCGAGCACGGTCTTCTTCAGCTCCACGAAGTTGCCGATCTTCGCCCCGCGGGCGACCCGCGCGTCACCCCGAAGGTGAGCAAACGGGCCAACCGACGCGTCCGGCCCAATGGTGCTGTTGGTCACGACCGAGTGATCGAGGATCACCACGCCATCGGCGATTGACGACGAGGTGATCCGGACGCCCTGGTGAAGTACGCAATTGGTGCCAATGCGTGTCGTGCCTTCCAGCGTGACAAACGGCCTGATGACCGTGTCGGCTCCAACCTCGACGTCCACATCGATGTACGTCGTCCCGGGATCCTCGAGCGTCACGCCAGCTGCCATGAGCGCCGCGGTCTTCTGCTGGCGCAGGCTGCGTCCCACCGACGCCAGTTCCGCACGGCTGTTGATGCCCTGAATCTCCGACGCATCGTCCACCGTCACCGTGGTTACCACCCGGTTCCGGCCGCGGTAGATCGACACGAGGTCGGGCAGGTAGTACTCCCGCTGGGCGTTGGCCGAGCCGATGCTCCTCACCGCGTCGAAGAGCCCATGAAGGTCGAAGGCGTAAATGCCCGCATTGATCTCCTGGATGGCGCGCTCGGCCGGCGATGCATCCTTCTCCTCGACAATACGTGCAATCTCCTCGCCGTCCCTGATGATGCGGCCGTAGCCGCGCGGGTTCGCGACGTGCGCTGTCACCACGGTTGCCGCGGACCCGGCTGCGCTGTGGACGTTGACCAGATTCGTCAGGGTGTCCGACGTCAGCGCCGGCACGTCACCGGACAGCAGCACGAGACTGCCGGTCTGGTCGCGCAGAAGGGGCTCGGTGGTCAGGAGGGCGTGTGCCGTGCCCAGCTGAGGCTGCTGCACCACAAAATCGATGGTCGCGTGTGCGGCCAGCGCACCACGGACCTCGTCGCCCTGATGACCGATGACGACTGTAATCGAGGCAGGAGACAGCGCCGAGGCAGACCTGAGCACGTGCTCGATCATCGGCAGGCCGCATACCCGGTGCAGGACCTTGGGTGTGGCCGACTTCATGCGGGTGCCCTTGCCCGCCGCGAGAACGACGACGTGAACGTCAGACATGACGTTCTCGATTATCGTCCCGAATCAACTCCGGGTGCAGGCAGGTCAGTTCTGCCCGTGCGGCGACGAGTTCAGCGCGTGATGGAACGCGTCGTCGTCATGCAGCGGTTCGAGATCGGGATCGCGCCGCGCCAGGGTGCGGTTCTCGGGGTTGAGCGCAATTGCTCGTTCGAGATGGGCAATGGACTCCGCATGCTCGCCGCGCTGGGCGTGAGCAACCGCGAGCATGTACAGGGCGTGGTCGTTGTCCGGATCTTCGTCCCGCACCAGCCTCAGGTGTGAGATGGCCTCGTCGTAGCGGCCCTCGTTCAGGGCAAGGGTCGACGCGTACAGGCGTTCCTGCACGGTTTGTGGTGCGGCTGCCCGTGGCGTGGCGTGCCGCTGGCAGACGTTGAGGTAGAGCCTGACGCGTTCGTGGAGCTCCCGCTCTTCCGGGAACGACGACAACACGCCCTCGAACAGACCGAGCGCCCTGTTGTAGTCGTGACGTTGCAGGGCTTCGAGACCCTTTTCGTACATCGCCACGGCGTCTGCGTAGCTGGCCCGGCGCGCAGCCTGCGCTGGCGGACCGGTCTGACGTCCGGCCTGGGCAGATCCGGCCTGGGCTGGGCCCGGCGCATTCGATTTCGGCTGCGGTCGCTGCGGCTTCGCCATATTGGGGTATCGGTGTCCAGCGCTGGGCGTGGATACGTGCCGAAAGACGGTCGAACCTTACCAGAAAGAAAAAGTTTCGGTCAAACGCCTCGCGTCTTGCCGGCCTCGATGAGAGAGAACACCTCTCTGGAATTCAACCGGTACTTCCTGGCGAGCCGAGAGATGGCCTGACGGCGCGTGAGGTTGTCGTTTTTGGTTATTTCACGGAACTCATCAATCAGCTTGTCCGCGCCAGGAGCTTCCGTGGTGGCGCCTGTTTCTCCTATTTGACCAATATTCACAACAACCGTGTACTCCCCCTTCGGATCCTGGATGGAGATCTCACCGAGGCGCGTCAGGACGATCTCTTCGTGAACCTTCGTAAGTTCCCTTGCAAGAAGAACTTCAAGGCCTCCGAAGCGGCCGTGCAACTCGTCCAGCGTCTGGCGGATGCGGTGAGGGGCTTCGTAGAAGACAACCGTCGGGGCGCAGGCCGCTGCCGAGGAAAAACGTCCGAACCAGGCCTCTCGGTCCGTCGCCATTGTTGGCGGAAAGCCCAAAAACACAAATCCACCAGGGCCGAACCCTGACACCGACACAGCCGAGACCGCGGCGCAAGGACCAGGTATGGGTTCCACCCGAATGCCAGCCTCATGGGCCAGATGGACGAGGTGTGCACCTGGGTCGGAGAGCGTCGGGGTGCCAGCATCCGATACCAGGGCAACACTCTCGCCGGACTTCAGCCGCCCGATAAGATCGGGCGCCTTGCCCTTCTCGCTGTGCTCGTGGAAACTGATAGTTCGGGTGGTAAGTCCGAACCGTTGAAGCAGATGGCCGGTCCGCCGGGTGTCCTCTGCGGCGATCAGCGCCACCTCGCGAAGCACCCTGATGGCCCGGGCTGAGATATCTTCGAGGTTGCCGATCGGCGTGGCGACGACGAACAGCGTTCCAGCCATCGGAAGGAACCTTTATTGTACCATTGGCGGATCGGCGTCCTCCCGGGCGTGACCATAGCCCACAGGCCCCAACAACCGCTGCGTCGAAGGACACATGCCCGTTTCCGAACCGCTTCCGCATTTCGTTGACGACCTGCTCGGGTACCTCCACGAAACGCATCCCACGCATGCCACGCTCGATGGCGTACATACCCATGACGACCTCCTCGAGGATCTCAGCCGTCATGGCATAGATTCGGAGGCGCGCGCGCTCGCCGGGTACCTGCGGCGTCTGGAGGAGATCGATCGCGACGGCCTCACGCAGGTCGAGGCCCTCGAGCATCGCATGTTGGCCTCGCACCTCAAGGGCCGGATGTTCGACCTCGAGGCCACCCGTCCCTGGGAGCGCAACCCGCAGATCTACGCGGACACCCTGGCGTCCAGCCTCGCCGGGCAGGCCCTGTTCACGCACGCGCCGGCTCCGGAGCGGGCCCGCCGCATCCTCTCGAAGCTTCGCCAGGCACCGCGCCTCATTCAGGCGGCCCGCGACAACATCAAGGAACCGCCGGGCATCTTCGTCAAGGTCGGCATCGAGACGATGCGCGGGGCCCTGAAGTTCATCGACGACGACCTGCCTCGCGCCCTGTCCAGTGTGGACGACCTTCACCTGCTCGGCGACCTCGCCGATGCGCAGCAGGAAGCCTCACAGGCGGTCGCGTCCTATATCGAGTACCTCGAAAAGGACCTCGGACCGAAGGCGCGAGCCTCCTTCAGGCTCGGCCGCGACAAGTTCGAGCAAAAGCTCCGCCTCGAAGAGGGGATCAACATCCCGGTCGATCGGCTCCTGCTCATCGCGGAACGCGAGCTCGCTGCGACGCAGGAGGCGTTCCGCCAGGCCGCAGGCCGCCTGAACGGCGGCGATCCGCTGGCCGCCTGGGCGAAGACCAAGGAGAACCACCCCGCACCGGGACAGCTCGTCAAGGTGGGGCGCGAGCAGGTCGAGGCGCTGAAGACCTTCCTCGAACGCCAGGCATTGGTGTCCATCCCTGACGGCGAACCGGTCGTGGTGGCGCCAACCCCCGAGTTCTACCGCTGGTCCTTCGCCAGCATGTGGACGCCGGGTCCGTTCGAGAGCAAGCCAACCCGGGCGTATTACTACCTCACCGACGTCGACGGATCCTGGCCCGCCGACCGGCAGTCCGAGCACCTGCGCGACTACAACCTGCCGACGCTCTGGTCCGTGTCGATTCACGAGGTATACCCGGGCCACTTCCTCCACTACCAGCACCTGCGGAAGGTGACGTCGAAGGCCAGGAAGTCGATCATGTTCGCGTCCGCCTCCTTCGTTGAAGGCTGGGCGCACTACTGCGAGCAGATGATGATCGAGAGCGGCTTCGGCCGCGAGGATCCCAGCATCCGCCTGGGCCAGCTGGCGGAATCGCTCATCCGTCTCGTCCGCTTCATCGTCGGGATCCGGCTGCACACCGAGGACATGTCCGTCGAGCAGGGTGTCCGGATGTTCAGGGAAGACGCCTATCTCGAGGAGGCCAGCGCCCGCCGCGAGGCCGAGCGGGGGACCTTCGACCCGACGTACCTCGTCTACAGCGCGGGAAAGATGATGCTGCTGAAGCTGCGCCAGGACTACAAGGCGCAGCAGGGGAAGGCGTTCTCGCTCCGCACGTTCCACGACACGCTGCTCTCGAATGGAACCGCGCCGTTCTGGCTGCATCGCGAGCTCATGCTCGGTGCGAACGCGGGCGACGTACTGGAGTAGATCGAAGAGGAATATGCCGCTTTACGAGTACGAGTGCGACAGTTGCAGTCACCGGTTCGAGGTCATCCAGAAGTTCTCGGATGCCCCGATCGAGAAGTGCCCGGCCTGCGGATCCAGCGTCCACAAGCTGATGTCCTCGCCGGCGATCCAGTTCAAGGGCTCGGGCTGGTACATCACCGACTACGCGAAGAAGGAATCGACGAGCGCGACCAAGGCAGGCGCCGCCAAGGATGGCAGCACATCCGGTGAGGCCTCCGGTACCGCCGGCAGCTCCACGCCAGCCCCCGCGCCGGCGTCGACGACGACCAAGACCGATTGAGGAGGGACCCCGGCCGCGGCTGCGGCCGGGACCTTACCGCTTGACGGCCGCGTCGAGGCCGAGCGTGGCCAGGTACTCCGCGAACCGGTCGCGGAGGTCGGGCCGCCGCATCGCGAAATAGACGACCGCCTTCAGGAACCCGAGCTTGTTGCCGGTGTCGTGCCGAACGCCCTTCACTTCGCAGGCGTAGATCGGCCGGGTCTTCAGCAGCTCCCGCAGGCCGTTGGTGAGCTGGATCTCGCCGGTGCGATCGCTCTTCGTGGCTTCGAGCGCCGGGAAGATGTCCGGCGTGAGGATGTAGCGGCCGATGATCGCCAGGTCGGACGGCGCCTCGCTCCGGGGCGGCTTCTCCACGAGATCCTTCACCTCGTAGATGCCCTCGCCCAGCGACACCTCCAGGTTCGGCGCAATCACGCCGTAGCTGGATACCTCGTCCATCGGCACCCGCTCGACGGCAAGCACCGGACCCTGCACGCGGTTGAAGACGTCCACCAACTGGCGTACCGCCGGCGGATCCGCATCGATCACGTCGTCGGCCAGGATGACGGCGAACGGCTCGTTGCCCACCAGCTCCCGGGTCACCAGCACCGCGTGGCCCAGGCCAAGCGGCTCGCCCTGCCGCACGTACGCGAAGTTGATCAGGTTCGAGATCTTGCGGATCTCGTCCAGCTGCTCCTTCTTGCCCCGCGCCTCGAGGAACGTCTCCAGTTCGACCGACACGTCGAAGTGATCCTCGATGGCATTCTTGCCGCGGCCGGTCACGAGGATGATGTTGTCCACCCCGGACCCCACCGCTTCCTCGACGCCATACTGGATGATCGGCTTGTCCACGAGGGGCAGCATTTCCTTCGGCTGCGCCTTGGTGGCCGGCAGAAAGCGCGTGCCCAGTCCAGCGGCAGGGAACACGGCCTTGCGAACTCTCATCGTCACGGCGGGGATCGTAGCAGAACTCATTCCGGCCCTTCTATACAATAGGGGCGCGAGGTTGCATGCTCGATCCCACTTTTGTTCGTGAAAATCTCGAGGCTGTGCGCGCCGGACTCCGTAACCGTGGAATGGATCCGGACAAGGCACTGGAACAGATCGCGACACTCGAAGGACTGCGCCGTAGGCTCATCGGCGAGTTCGAGGGGCTGAAGCGCGAGCAGAACACCTCGGGTGACGAGATCGCGCGCGCGAAGCGACAGGGCCAGGACACCGGCCCAATCCAGGAACGCAACCGGCTCCGCGCCCAGCAGATCAAGCAGCTCGGCGTACAGCTCGACTCCATCGAGCACCAGCGCGAGCAGGCGCTCCTCGTGCTGCCCAACCTGCCGCACGAATCGGTCCCGGTCGGGCGGAGCGCCGAAGACAACCCGGTGGTACGCACGGTTGGTGACCCACGCGCCTTCGACTTCGAGCCGCAGGCGCACTGGGATCTGGGGCCAGCCCTTGGCATCATCGACTTCGAACGGGGAACCAAGATCTCTGGCGCGCGGTTCACCGTGTTGAGCGGCATGGGCGCGCGCCTGGAGCGTGCGCTCATCAACTTCATGCTCGATCTCCACACGACCGAGCACGGCTACCGCGAGATGGAGCCGCCGTTCATGGTGAACGCGGCGTCACTCACGGGCACCGGCAACCTGCCCAAGTTCGAGCAGGACCTGTTCAAGATCGCGGGTGACTGGGACCTGTACCTGATTCCGACCGCCGAGGTGCCGCTCACCAACCTGCACCGCGGTGAGATCATCGATGGGCGCGAACTGCCCATCAAGTACACGGCGTACACGCCCTGCTTCCGGAGCGAAGCCGGCTCCTACGGCCAGGACGTGCGCGGGCTGATCCGCCAGCACCAGTTCGACAAGGTCGAACTCGTGAAGTTCACGACACCCGAGCAGTCGCACGCCGAGCTGGAATCGCTCGTCGCGAATGCGGAAGAAGTGCTGAAGCGGCTCGAACTGCCGTTCCGCACGGTGCTCCTCTGCACCGGCGACATGGGCTTCGCCTCGGCGAAGACCTACGACATCGAGGTGTGGCTGCCCAGCCAGAGGACCTACCGGGAAATCTCCTCCTGCAGCAACACGGAGAGCTTCCAGGCACGCCGCGCCAACATCAAGTTCCGCGCGGGCGGCACCGGCAAGGCCGAGTTCGCCCACACCCTGAACGGCTCAGGGCTGGCGGTCGGCCGGACGCTCATCGCGATCCTCGAGAACTACCAGCAGGCGGACGGCTCGATCGTCATCCCGACAGCCCTGCGCCCGTACATGGGAGGAATCGAGCGAATTGCGAAAGGCTGATTGGCGATTCGCAATCAGCGATTCCCGACGTCCATCGTCGACACGAAGCCGTTCGTGCCCGAGTGCGACCAGGCGTGGTCCGTGCTCGTGTGCGTGTGGGTGATGGACCTGAACTGCGTGTAGTCCTGGTAGGCCGGGTTCGGGAGGTTCAGGATCTTCACCGGCTTCCCGCCGAACCCCTTCATCACTTCCATGTCCACCGACGACTCCGGGCCGCTGAAGCGGACCCGCGTGTCGGTGATCTCCATCGTGATGGGCGCCTTCTGCAGCGAGAGCATGCCGTTGCGGAAGCCTGCGAACGCAATGGGCAGCAGCGCCTCGACCGCGGCGTTCTGCGCCTCGCTGATCCGGTCGCTCACGTAGATCTTCGACCAGCTCCGCATCTCGAACGTGACGAGGAACGACACGCCCGACAGGTCCACGCTGCCGTAGTGCCCCTTGCTGATCGAGATGAGCCGGTTGCCTTCACACGGCATCCGGTTCGGATTGCCGCCGAAGTTGCACGAGCAGGACACGGCGCAACTGCAGCTCTCGGCCACCGTGGCGGTGACATGCCACTCGGGCGCCGCCGCCGCTGGCGCCGCGGGCCGCGACTGCGCAGGGCTGCCGGCCACGAGGGCCACCCCGGAGATGACGACGGCCACGAGGGCGGTGGTGACGACGGCTGCAACAGGACGCATCAGAACCTCCAGTGAGTGCGCACAGCCTGAACCCAGTCGCGCCCGACAGTCAAGTCCGGCCCGTGCCGGTGTCCCCGACAGGGTGGCCTGTCAGCGACCGCCGGTCACGTCGAGGATGGACCCGGTGACGAAGGAGGCCTCGTCCGCAAGCAGCCACATCACCGCCGCCGCCACCTCTTCGGGAGTTCCGCCCCGCTTCATCGGCACCGACGCGGCCAGGCGCTGCACGCGCCCCGGTTCGCCGCCGCTCGCGTGGATGTCGGTGTGAATGAGCCCCGGACGGACGGCGTTCACCCGGATCCCCTCATCCGCCACCTCCTTCGCAAGGCCGAGGGTCAGGGTGTCGATGGCCGCCTTCGCCGCCGCGTAGTCCACATACTCGTTCGGTGAGCCGAGGCGCGCGGCCGCCGACGAGAGATTGACAATGGCCCCACCCGCGCCGCCCCGCTTCGTCGACATCCGCCGTACCGCCTCGCGACAGCAGATGAACGACCCGGTTACGTTCGTCGCAAACACGCGCGAGAGCCGTGCCGCGTCCATCTGGTCCACGCGCATCTGTGTCTCGAGCATGCCCGCGTTGTTCACCAACGCATCCACGCGACCGAACAGCGAGTCGACCGTCTCGAACATGCGCACGACGTCCTGTTCCACCGACACGTCCGCCTGCACGATCGCCGCGCGGCCCCCGGCCCGCACCGCTTCACCGGCCACCGCGTCGGCCGCCTGCCGATCCTGCCGGTACGTCAGGCAGATGCGGTAACCCTGCCTGGCGGCCAGCCTGACCGTCGCGGCGCCAATGCCCCGGCTCCCGCCCGTGATGACCACCACCTTGCCCATGTCGCGAGTATAGGCCGCGCGCCGCGCCGCCGATGCCAGGAAGCAACAGGTTTGTCGCCTTCGCCGCGCCCGAACACGCAGCGGCGATAATGGCGGGTCAACCTCTTCCAGGGCATCCGTTGAGCATCCACGTCGCACTGCGTCACGTCACCGAGTACCGATACGACCGGCCGGTCAGCCTTTCTCCACAGCAGGTCCGCCTCAGGCCCGCCCCGCACTGTCGCACGCGCGTGCTGGCCTACTCGCAGCGCGTGACGCCGGCAGGCCACTTCATCAACTGGCAGCAGGATCCGCACGGCAACTACATCGCCAGGCTCACGTTCCCGGAGAAGGTGACCGAGTTCCGCGTCGAAGTGGACCTGGTCGCCGAGATGGCGGTCTACAACCCCTTCGACTTCTTCCTCGAGCCCCGCGCGGAGAACTACCCGTTCGCGTACGACGAAGTCCAGCAGCGCGAACTGCAGCCGTACCTGGAAGTGGCTCCCGCTTCGGCGCAGCTGACCACGTACATGGAGGGGATCGATCGCCGCCCGCGGCGCACCGTCGACTTCCTGGTCGATCTGAACCAGCTGCTGCAGCGCGATGTGCGATACCTCGTGCGCCTGGAGCCAGGCGTCCAGACACCCGACGAGACACTGCGCCTCCGATCCGGCTCGTGCCGCGACACCACGTGGCTGCTCGTCCAGATCTGCCGTCGCCTGGGCCTCGCGGCGCGCTTCGTGTCGGGCTACCTCATTCAGCTCGTGGCGGACGTGAAGCCGGTATCCGGCCCGGCCGGGCCGGCGAACGACTTCACCGATCTGCACGCCTGGTGCGAGGTCTACCTGCCGGGAGCAGGCTGGGTGGGACTCGACCCCACCTCGGGGCTGCTGGCGGGCGAGGGGCACCTGCCGCTGGCCTGCACACCCGACCCGACCAGTGCGGCACCGATTACCGGAGCCGTGGAGAAGTGCGAGGTCCAGTTCGGCCACGACATGGCGGTGCACCGCATCGTCGAATCGCCTCGGGTGACCAAGCCGTACACGGACGGGCAGTGGCAGGCCATTCGGGATCTGGGTCACGCGGTGGACGCCGACCTGGCGGCGAACGACGTGCGGTTGACGATGGGTGGCGAGCCGACGTTCGTCTCGGCGACCGACCGCAACGCCGCCGAGTGGAAGACCGAGGCGCTCGGACCGACCAAGCGCCAGCACGCCCTGGCACTGCTCCGGCGGCTCAAGCAGCACTACGCTCCGGGCGGCTTCATCCATGCCGGGCAGGGGAAGTGGTATCCCGGCGAGCAGCTGCCCCGATGGGCGCTCGGCTGCTACTGGCGCGCCGACGGCGTGCCGGCCTGGTCTGACGATTCCCTGTGGGCCGACGAAGAACATCCTGATGCACACACGGCCGCAGACGCCGCCCGTTTCATCCGCGCGCTGGCGGCCGAACTCGGGGTGAGCGACGCCCACGTCCAGCCTGGCTACGAGGACACGTGGTACTACCTCTGGCGAGAGCGAAGGCTGCCCACCAACGTCGACCCGTTCGACTCCAGGCTGGATGACGAGCTCGAGCGCGCGCGGCTCCACCGCGTCTTCACCCGCGGGCTCGATGCGGTGGTTGGACATGCGCTGCCGCTGACTCACGTGGGACAGCACCACTGGGCGACCGGCCCCTGGTTCCTGCGTGCGGAGCGGATGTACCTCGTGCCCGGCGACTCACCCATGGGGTTCCGGCTGCCGCTCGACTCACTTCCGTGGTCGGCCGACACCGACGCACGACTGGTACGCGAAACCGACCCCTTCGCGCCGAGACCGCCGTTGCCCGCATACGCCACCGCGCCCCGCGGGAGCAGGCCGGCGCCACTGGTACAGGAGCGCGCGACGGGATCGTCTGCACGAGGCTTCGCCTCATCAGGTGCCGGCACGCACGCGGCAGAGCCCCCGGTGGAAGACGCCGTCGCGGTACCTGTGCGCGGACTGTCAGCTGAGGGGATTGTGCGCTTCGCGTTGTGCGTCGAACCCCGCGGCGGCGTGCTCTACGTGTTCATGCCACCGGTTCCCACGCTCGAGGCGTACCTCGACCTTGTCGCGGCCATCGAGCGCACGGCCGCTCGCGAGGGATGTCGCATCCTGATCGAGGGCTACCCGCCACCGCACGACCCTCGACTCACGCACTTCCTGATCACGCCAGACCCCGGTGTGATCGAGGTGAACATCCAGCCGGCAAGCGGGTGGGCGCAGCTCGTCGAGCAGACCACGACGCTCTACGAAGAAGCCAGGCAGTGCGGACTCTCCACCGAGACCTTCCAGCTCGATGGACGGCACACCGGTACGGGCGGCGGCAATCACTTCGTGCTCGGCGGACCCACGGCTGCAGACAGCCCGTTTCTCCGGCGTCCAGACCTGCTGCGCAGCCTCGTCGGCTACTGGCACAACCATCCGTCGCTGTCGTACCTGTTCTCCGGGCTCTTCATCGGCCCCACCAGCCAGGCACCGCGCATCGACGAGGCGCGGCACGACAGCGTCTACGAGATCGAGCTGGCCTTCTCGAAGCTGCCGCCGTCGGGACAGCAGGTCCCGCCGTGGCTCGTCGACCGGTCGCTGCGCAACCTGCTGGTCGACGTGACCGGCAACACGCACCGCGCGGAGTTCTGTATCGACAAGCTCTACTCGCCCGACGGCCCTGCCGGCCGGCGTGGGCTCGTCGAGCTGCGCGCCTTCGAGATGCCGCCGGATGCCCGCATGAGCCTCGCGCAGCAGCTGCTCCTCCGCGCCCTCGTGAGCCGTTTCTGGCGCACGCCGTACGAGGCGCCGCTCACACGCTGGGGTACGGAGCTGCATGACCGGTTCATGCTCCCGTACTTCGTGTGGCTCGATTTCCAGGACGTGGCGGCGGAGCTGCGCCAGGCCGGTTACGCCGTCGACGCCGCCTGGTTCGCGCCGCACTTCGAGTTCCGCTTCCCGGTGGCTGGCGAGCTGTCCGCGCACGCCATCGAGCTCACGCTTCGCCAGGCGCTGGAACCCTGGCACGTGCTCGGGGAGGAAGGGGCCATTGGCGGAACGGTGCGGTACGTGGACGCTTCACTGGAGCGGCTCCAGGTGCATGTCAGCGGCCTCACGCCCGGACGCTACGTCGTCACCTGCAACGGCCGGCCGGTGCCGCTGCAGCCCACGGGGCGCAACGGCGAATTCGTGGGCGGGGTGCGCTACCGTGCCTGGCAGCCTCCGTCGGCACTGCATCCCACCATCCCCGTCCATGCCCCGCTCACGTTCGACATCGTCGATACCTGGATGGAACGGTCGGTGGCGGGGTGCCAGTACCATGTGCAACACCCGGGCGGACGGAATCCGGAGGTCTACCCGCTGAACAGCTTCGAGGCCGAGAGTCGTCGACTTGCACGGTTCAGCCGACTGGCCCACACACCTGGACGGGTGGTGGTCACGAAGGCCGCGCGGAGTTGCGAATTCCCATATACGCTTGATCTTCGCGCCGATTGAGGCGCCTGACCGGCACACCTGAATGACCGACCCGACGCCGAAGGGGGCCGCGCACGCCGCCGATCCGCTCACGCCCCTCCTGGGCGCGTACGACGTGCCTGCGGGGCACTTCGACGAGCTGCGTACCCCGACCGGCACGCTGCGGCAGCCGTGGGAGACCTTCGCGGCAGCCGAAGCAGACCTGACCGCCGCCTCGTGCGCACAGGCGCAGCAGCGCGTCATCCGGCAGATCGACGAGAACGGCGTCACCTACAACGTCTTCGCCACCGACCGGAACGCCGTGCGCCCCTGGACGCTCGACGTGCTCCCGCAGATCCTGCCGGCGGGGGAGTGGGCGATCATCGAACGCGGCCTGCGGCAGCGCGCACGGCTGCTCAACGCGGTCGCCGCCGACATCTACGGCCCGCAGACGCTGTTGCGCGAAGGCCTCGTGCCGCCGGCGCTCATCTTCAGAAACGCCGGCTTTCTCAGGTCGTGCCACGGCGTGCGGCCCGTCGGCGGCACGCACCTTCACATTGCGGCGTTCGACCTCGCACGCGGCCTCGACGGACGCTGGCGTGTGCTCGGCAGTCGCACCCAGGCACCCTCGGGTCTCGGCTACGCTCTCGAGAACCGGGCGGTGGTGTCGCGCGCGTTTCCCGATGCGTACCGCGCGCTCTCGATCCAGCCGCTCTCGCCGTTCTTCCACCACCTGCGAGACACGCTGTCCACGCTCGCACCGTCCGGCGGCGGCGCGCCGCACACGGTGCTGCTGACACCTGGTCCCTACAGCGAGACCTATTTCGAGCACGCCTACATGGCGCGGCAGCTCGGCTTCACGCTGGTGGAGGGGAGCGACCTCACGGTCCGGCACGACCGTGTGTTCCTGAAGACCGTCTCCGGCCTCCGCCCGGTGCACGCCATCCTCCGTCGCCTGGACGACGACTTCTGCGATCCGGCGGAGCTGCGGTCCGATTCGGCGCTCGGCATCCCCGGCCTGGTCCAGGCGTGGCGCGCCGGAAACGTCCTCGTGGCCAATGCCTTCGGCCTTGGCGTGCTCGAGTCGTCCGCGCTGCTCGGGTTCATGCCGGCCATCTGCCAGCATCTGCTCGGTGAGCCGATCGAGATCCCCGCGCTTGCCACCTGGTGGTGCGGCGAGCCGGCGGCAGTGGCCGATGCACGCCGTCGCCTGGAACGGGGCGTGATCAAGCCGGCCTTCGCGCGAGCGTCGATGCAGCCGGTCTTCACGTCCGAACTCGACGTGTCGGCCCGTCGCGCCTGGGAAGAACGGCTCGGCTCGAACCCGGACGAGTACGTGGTGGAGGAGTACCTGCCGCTGTCGCAGGCGCCGGTCTGGCAGAATGACCGGATCGAGAACCGCGCGATCATGCTGCGGGTCTTCCTGATGACCGATGGCCACGGCGACTACCGCCTGATGCCCGGTGCGCTCGCGCGCATCGCGGGCTCGGACCCGGGCATCGTCTCGAGCGGACGCGGCGGCAGCAGCAAGGACGTGTGGGTGGTCGCCGACACCCAGCCGGTTCGCGCGACGCCCGTGCCCAGCCGCACGCGCACCCGGGAGCCGTTCGGCGAGCGGGTCACATCGAGCCGTGCCGCCGAAAGCCTGTTCTGGCTCGGGCGCTACGCGGAGCGCAGCGAGAACGCCGCCCGGCTGCTGCGTGCCGTGCTGAGCCGTCTGGCAGACAGCAGTTCCGCGACGTCGGCCATGCGCCCCGCGTTCATCCGCGCGTGCGAGCGGCAGGAACTGCTGCTGCCGCCCCCGACCGGCACCATCGGCCTGCCGCGCGACGGGTCGGACGCGGTGCTGGCGCGCGAACTGCTCGACGGCGTGTTCGACAGCACCAACCGCCACAGCCTGCGCTTCGACATCGAGCAGACGGTCCGCGTGGCCGGCGCGGTCCGCGATCGCCTCTCCTCGGACAACTGGCGGGTGCTCAACCGCATGATGCAGCTCTTCACCCGGTGGCCGGCTACGGGCGGACACCTCGACGAGGCGCTCGACATCATCGACGATGTGCTGATTTCGCTGGTGGCGGTGGGCGGCCTGGAGATGGCGCACATGACCAGGGACCAGGGCTGGCGGTTCCTGAGCCTGGGCCGACACCTGGAACGTCTGCAGTTCATCGCCACCACGCTGCTCGACACCGCCGCGCACTCCTCCGTGTCCGATTCAGGCTTGCTGGAGTGGCTGCTCGAGCTGAGCGATAGCGTGCTCACGTACCGCGTCCGCTACGTGCAGCGCCCGGAGTGGCACTCGGTTATGGACCTGATCGTCTTCGACGATCGCAACCCGCGGTCGGCGCACTTCCAGGTGGCCAAGCTCGCCAAGCACGTGAAGCTGCTGCCCGATGCGCCGATGGGCGACGGCATCGCCGACGCCGAACGGGTGCTGGCGGCGTGCCGTGCGGCCGATGCGGGCCGCGGGTACACGGCGGGACGCGACCGCACCATCGAGCCGCTGCTGGAGTCGTTCGACCGGCTGTCGTCGCGCCTGTCCGATCTCATCACGCTGCGGTACTTCAGCCACGTGGACGCCGTCCCGCGATCAACGGTGGCCGTGTGAGCCAGATCCGCTACCGCATCGAGCACGAGACCCGTTACGAGCACGAGGGTCTCGCGTCCACGTCGCAGCACGTGGCCTGTCTCGCCCCGCGCGACCTGCCGTACCAGAAGCCGGTATGCCACTGGCTGGAGATCGATCCCGAGCCGGCGGGGCGCCTGACACGAGTGGACTACTTCGGGAATGCCGTGGATCAGTTCGCGATCCTGGCGCCGTACACCGTCATGACGGTGATGAGCCGGAGTGAGGTGGACATCCTCCCTCGCACCAGCCAGGTGGACCCGGCCAGCAGCCCGGCGTGGGAGAGTGTGCGCGACAGCCTGCTGTATCGGGGCAGGCGGGCCTATCCGTCCGCCACCGAGTTCAGCTACCCCTCGCCCTTCACGCCGCTGGGTCCCGAGGTGCGCGCGTATGCGGCGGCCACGTTCGCGGCCGGGCGTCCGCTGCTCGACGCGGCGATCGAGCTGATGCACCGGATCCATGAAGAGTTCGCCTTCGACCCGACGGCTACGTCGGTGGCCACGCCGCTCACGCGCGTCCTGGCCGACCGGCGTGGTGTGTGCCAGGACTTCGCGCACCTGCAGATTGCGGTGCTCCGCGCGGTGGGGTTGCCGGCGCGCTACGTCAGCGGCTACCTGCTCACCGACCCACCACCAGGACAGCCGCGCCTGGTCGGCGCCGATGCCTCGCACGCATGGGTGAGTGTCTGGTGCCCCGCGCATGGCTGGGTGGATCTCGACCCCACCAACGACGTACTGCCCACGATGCGGCACATCACCCTGGCATGGGGGCGCGACTACGGCGATGTGAGCCCGCTACGCGGAGTGGTGCTCGGCGGCCAGGGGCACCGCCTCCACGTCGGTGTCAGCGTCTATCCCATTCCCACCTGATCCGGCGCGGCCCATGCCGGAACCGTCCGGCGGCGGTCCACGTCTTCAGGAAGAGCCGGTACGGGCCTGCCGGCCCGTAAGATGAGAGGCACGATGGATCCAGCAGACCTGTTGGGCGCGCTCGTGCGGGGCGCCATGAAGACGAAGCCGCACAGGAAGAGCGGGAAGGCGCTGCGCTATCTCACGGGCGGCGGAAGGAGCAGTTTCGTGAACGCCAGCACGATGCTCGCGGCCGCTGGTGTTGCCTGGGGCCTGTACGAAACCTGGCAGCAGGGGCAGGGCCAGGGAGCATCGGCCCCGGCGCCGCCCGCGCCTGCGGGTGCACGTCCGGTGATGCCGCCGCCCATCCCGGGCGCCGCACCGGTGAACCCGGCTCCACCACCCGCCGATATCCCACCTGCGGTCCTCCGTATCGTGCAGGTCACGATTGCCGCGGCCCGGGCCGATGGTGCGCTGGGCGCGGCCGAACGGGAGTCGATTCTGGAGCAGGCGCGCGCGGTAGGGGCCGGTGCCATCGTCGAGCGCGAGCTGGAGATGGCCCGGCCGCTCGCACAGATCGTGGCCGGTGTCAGCGATGCACGGGAGAAGGAAGAGCTGTACGTGCTGGCCTTCGCCATTGTCCGTGCGGACGAGAGCCTGACCGGTGCCGAGCGGATCTTCCTGGCGCAGCTGGCCGCGCTGCTGGGGTTGAGCGCGGAGACGAGGGACCGACTGGAACAGGATGCCGCGCGGGGGATCGACACCCAGGACGAGCCGCGCTGAACGACAGATCAACGGGACACACAACTATGGCTCAGTGGTACATGGCAATTGGCGGGCACCAGGTCGGTCCCGTCAGTCAGGACGACATCGTCACCAGCATTCGCAGTGGGAGCGTCACCGCGGACACGCTCGTGTTCACGGCCGGCATGACCGAGTGGACGCCGCTGAAGAACGTGCCGGTGCTCGCAGGGTACCTGCCGGGCGCGTCGATGCCCGCTGGCGCGGGCGTGCCGCCTCCTCCCGCACCGGGGCGAAGTGCGCACGAGATCGACTTCAAGGTCCACGGCGTCGAGATGCAGTTCGTGGAAGTGGAGCTCGATCCAGGCGAGAGCGCGGTGGCCGAAGCCGGGTCGATGATGTACATGACACCGGGCATCAACTTCGAGACCGTGTTCGGGGACGGAAGCCAGCAGGGGCAGGGTAGTGGCCTGATGGGCGCGCTGCTGGGCGCGGGCAAGCGGCTGCTGACGGGTGAGAGCCTTTTCATGACCGTGTTTACGAACCAGGGTGCGGGAAAGCAGCGCGTGGCGTTTGCCGCGCCCTATCCGGGCAAGATCCTCGCAATGGATCTCAAGGCGCTCGGCGGTGAACTGATCTGCCAGAAGGACTCGTTCCTGTGTGCGGCCCGCGGTGTATCGGTGGGCATCGCGTTCCAGAAGCGGATTGGCGTGGGCCTGTTCGGCGGTGAAGGCTTCATCATGCAGCGGCTGCAGGGCGACGGCCTCACCTTCGTGCACGCGGGCGGCATGCTGCACGCGCTCGACCTCTCGCCCGGCGAGACGCTTCGGGTGGACACCGGCTGTCTCGTGGCGCTGCAGCCGTCGGTGCAGTACGACATCCAGTTCGTGGGCAAGGTGAAGACCGCGCTGTTCGGCGGCGAGGGTCTGTTCTTCGCCACGCTGACGGGACCAGGGCGCGTGTGGCTGCAGTCGCTGCCGTTCAGCCGCCTGGCGGACCGCATCTACGCCGCGGCGCCGAAGGGCGGCGGTGGGCGCCGCGAGGAAGGGTCGCTGCTCGGCGGCCTGGGCGGGTTCCTCGACGGCGACAACAGCTGACGGGGGCCGGCGGGTTGGGCAGGGAAGACTGTCATCGGTCCCACCCCGCCTGACCTGCCCCCGGCTGCCGATCAGTCCGGCCATGCCCGCCCCGACTGGCCTTCACGCTACAATCACCCGGACGGAGAGGTGGCCGAGCGGTTTAAGGCAGTGGTCTTGAAAACCACCGAAGTCGAAAGGCTTCCAGGGGTTCGAATCCCTTCCTCTCCGCCAGTCTTCGCCAACGCTCGCTTCGCTCGCAGCCACGGCTGGACGCGCTGCCCTTCTCAGAACGCCGGTCTCGCCCGCAGCAGTTCCTGCTCCAGGCGGCGACATCCCGGCAACTCCTTGACCTGACGCCTCTTGACCCGTCGCCATCACCCGATGGCCCGAACGCGGCCGCGTGCCCTGGCCCGAGCGCGCCTCGAGTTTACGTAGTCGTCACCGCAACGTCACCGAATGCTTGCCGCCGACCACTACCTTGTGCAGGACAGTCACGCACCCGTGGGCCCCCAGTGGGGCGCGTGGGTGACGGCCATTCACGGCCATCAGCTCTGCCCAAGAGGTTCCAATGAGATTCCGGCAAGCCGCCACGCTCCTCCTTGGCTGCGTGTGCCTCTTGACGGCCCAGCCGTCATTCGCCCAGACCACACCACGAGGATCAGCGGCCACCCAAAGAACGAGGGTGTCCGGCACGGTTCGCGACGAGAAGAACGCCATCACGCTGCCCGGCGTGCCGGTGACCGTCAAGGGGACGGACCAGACGGTGTTCACCGACGTGGACGGCCGCTTCATCCTCGACCTCGCGCCCGGCGACTACGAACTGGAGGTCGCGATCGACTCGTACGAGACGCGCACCATCCGCGTGACCGCTGGAGCGGAGCGGAACATCACGGCGGACATCGGCCTCACCTTGAGCCGCTTCTCCGAGACCGTGAATGTCACGGCCACGGCCATCGATGTGTCGACGTCGACCGCCGAGGCACAGCTCGTGGTCCGACGGCAGGCACCCGTCATCACCGACAACCTGGGTTCGAGCGAGATGCGCCAGAACGGCGACTCCGACGCCGCGTCGGCCATGTCCCGGGTCACCGGCCTCTCGGTCGTCGACAACCAGTACGTCTTCGTTCGGGGCCTCGGCGAGCGCTACAGCAACACGATGCTCTCCGGTTCGATCCTGCCGACGACGGAGCCCGACAAGAAGGTGGTGCCACTCGACCTGTTCCCGGCCGGCCTCATCGACAGCGTCCAGGTCGCCAAGACCTACTCTCCCGACAAGTCGGCCGAGTTCGCTGGCGGGCTGGTCCAGATCGTGCCCCTCAAGCTGCCGTCGCGCCCGGTCGTCGATCTTTCGTATGGCTACGGTCACTCGTCGACCGCGACCGGCAAGAGCATCCCCCTCAGCCCCCTGGGCTCGCGTGACTGGCTGGGTTTCGATAACGGCGCCAGGGCACTGCCCGGCAGCTTTCCCGATTCCAAGATCGTGAGGCAGGGCGTCTACACCCCGTCGGTCGGCTTCACGCCCGACCAGATCACGGCCTTCGGCCGGGCGCTCGGAAACCAGTGGCGCCCCCAGAACGCGTCGGGCAAGCCAGCACAGAACTGGGGACTTGCCTTCGGCAACCGCTTCGGGAACCTGGGTGTCGTCGCCAGCGCCATGCAGTCCTACCGCGAGCTGTTCGTCGACGAAACCCGTCGCTTCTACCGCGTCGCCGACGGCTCGAACGACCTCGAGGCGGTCAGCGACTACCAGATGCAGTCTGGCACCCAGCGGGCGCAGCTCGGCATCGTCGGCAACGTTTCGTACCAGTTCAGCCCGAACCACCGCGTCAACGTCGAGAACTTCTACAGCCATTCCGGACGCGACGAGGGTCGAACCTTCCAGGGGCCCAACACCGAGAACCTCTTCCTCTACCGGAACTACAGGCTGCAGTTCATCGAAGAGGGCCTGATGGCGAACGCCGTCGGCGGGGATCACTTCTTCCAGCGCGCCGGACGCAGCCGGATCGACTGGCGCGTGAACGTCGCCCGGGCCCAGCGCGACGAGCCCGACTTGCGTGAGGTGCTCTACCAGTCGCCGCTGCCCCCCGCACGCGAGAGCTTCGTACTGGCCGACGAGTCCCAGAGTGGCTTCCGGATGTTCAGCAACCTCAAGGATCGGACGAGCGATGCCCAGGTCAACTGGAGCGTGCTCCGCAGCACTGCCCAGCTGAAGTTCGGCATGAGCTACATCAACCGGACGCGCGACTTCGCCTCCCGGCGCTTCCGTTTCATCCCGATCACCCTCACGAAGGATGGCCCCACGCTGTTCAACCCGTCGCTGGCCCCTGAGGACCTGTACGCCTCGACGAACGTGGGCACGGCCTTCCGCTTCAACGAGGAAACCCGGCCGGTGGACGCCTACGACGGCGAGCAGTCCACGGCATCGGGCTACGGCATGGTGGACCTGGCCATCAGCGGAGGAAGCCGGCTCGTGGCTGGTGCCCGCGTCGAGCGCTTCAGGCAGCAGGTCAACACGTTCGACCCGTTCGGGCTGTTCGTGCGGAAGATCTCGGCAGAGAACAACAACACGGACGTCTTCCCCGGCGTGAACTTCGTGCGGTCGCTCCGCAACGACATGAACCTCCGCATCGGCTACAGCGCCACGGTCAACCGACCGGAGTTCCGCGAGCTGGCGGAGTTCGAGTTCACCGATGTGGTCGGCAGCCGGGCGGTCCGTGGCAACCCGAACCTGAAGCGTGCCCTGATCCAGAACGTCGATGCCCGCTGGGAGACCTACGTCGGCAGCCGCGGCATCCTGGCGGCCAGCGCCTTCTTCAAGTACTTCGACAGCCCGATCGAACGGGTCGTCATCGGTGGCGCGCAGCCCCTGGTGACCTTCCAGAACTCCGACCACGCCAGGAACTTCGGCCTCGAACTCGAGGCGGGCCACGGTTTCGGATCGCACCTCTTCTTCAACGCCAACTACACCTTCGTCGACTCGAAGATCTCGCTGCTGCCCGAGCAGCAGACGGTCCAGACCTCGCTGGAGCGTCCGCTGGCCGGCCAGTCGAAGAACCTGTTCAACCTGACCGCCGAGACGACAGCGGCCGGCTTCACCGCCCGCGTGCTCTACAACTACTTCGGCGACCGCATCTCCGACGTCGGCTCGAACGACGCGCCCGACATCATCGAGCAGGGCCGCAGCACGGTCGACGTGGTGCTGTCGCAGCGGGTGCGCCGGCTCAACTTCCGGCTGAACTTCGAGAACCTCACGGACGTCAAGTTCCGCTTCACCCAGGGCACGGCCGTGCAGCGTCTCTACCAGGCCGGGCGCATGATCACGGCGTCGCTGACGCTCAGCGCGTTCTAGATGCGCGCCTCGAACGGGAATTCCATGACCACATTCACATCACGCGTAACACGCCTCGCTACTGCCACCCTGCTGGCCGCAGGCCTCAGCCTCTCGTCCACGGCCGTTGTCCGCACTGACCAGGCTCCTCCGGTCAACGTGCCCGGGATCAGCAAGCCCGTGATCGTGGTCACGGGGGAGGTCAATGGCAACGAGACCTGGGTCAACAGCAACATCTACGTGCTCCGCGGCGCGGTGTTCGTGCAGCAGGGGGCCACGCTCAACATCCAGGCCGGTACCCTCGTCATCGGGGAATCGGGCAGTGTCGGGACGCTGATCGTTCTCCGGGGCGGACGGCTGAACGCCATCGGCACGGCCGCGCAGCCGATCGTCTTCACGAGCGACCAGCCGGTCGGTTCCCGGAACCGCGGTGACTGGGGCGGCATCATCATCAACGGCCGCGCACCCATCAACGTGCCTGGCGGCGAAGCCGCCGGCGAGGGCGACACCGGCGTCTACGGCGGCAACGACCCGAACGACAACAGCGGCATCCTGAAGTACGTCCGCGTCGAGTTCTCTGGCGTGGAGTTCAGCCCGGACAACGAGCTGAACGGCATCGCGTTCCAGGCCGTCGGCCGCGGCAGCACGTTCGACTACATCCAGGCGCACGGAAGTCGCGATGACGCCATCGAGTTCTTCGGTGGCACCGCGGACGCGAAGCACGTGGTGCTGTCGAACGCCGCCGATGACAGCCTCGACTGGACCTTCGGGTGGACCGGCCGCCTGCAGTTCGTGACGATCACCCAGCGCGGCGACGATGCGGACAATGGCATCGAGGCGGACAACAACGAGTTCAACAACAACCTGCTGCCGCGCTCGAACCCGCAGATCTACAACATCACGATGTGCGGCGATCCCGATCGGAACGAGGGCGTGGAAAGCGTGAGGGCGGCCAACCTGCGTCGCGGCACGGCCTTCACGATCCGGAACTTCCTCATCACCGGTTTCAAGACCACGGGGCTCCAGATCGAGACGTCGAACACGGCGACGACGGGCCAGGTGGACAACGGCACATCGCAGCTCGGTGCCGGTGTCGTCTGGAACATCCCGACCCCGCTGCACTCGAGCGTGGCCGCGTATGTGAACAGCGGTCGTTTCCCGAATGTGCGGACCAACGTGGACCCCGGCGTCTCGACGCTCGAGTGCTCCAATCACGAGCGCCCGAATTTCCAGCCTTCGTCCGTCGCGACCCTGGCTGGCGGTCAGCTGGCACCCATCATTCCGCCCAACGACGGGTTCTTCGAGGCGGTCACCTTCATCGGTGCAGTGCCGCCGGCTCCAGAGCCGAACTGGATGGACGGCTGGACCGCGTTTCCGCAGCGCTAGGTCGAACGGCTGGTGGCCGGGTCTCCGGTCCGGGCCACCAGCCGCGACCGCACGTCCCTTCGATGCTTTCCCTCAAGGCCATGATGGCTCGCTGCCGGCTGACGTTGTTCCTGTGCGCCCTGTGTGCAGGAGTCATAGCCACCGCCTGCGGGTCGCCACCTCCCTTGGCGCATGCCTCACCGTCAGCGGAAGGCCTTGCCGTGGCGGTGCTGCAGGCACTCGAGGCCAGGGACGCCGACGCACTTGAACGCCTCGCCCTCAGCGAGGGGGAGTTCCGGGATCACGTCTGGCCAAGCCTCCCGGCGGCCCGGCCCGAGCGCAACCTGCCGTTCGGCTACGTGTGGGGCGACCTGCACCAGAAGAGTCGACAGGGACTGGCCGCGCTCCTGGCCGGCCACGGCGGCGCACATTACAGGTTCGTCCGCCTGCGCGCCCTCGAGGGGACGACGCAGTACGATCAGTTCGTCGTCCACCGTGCGATGGAAGTGACCGTCGAGGACGGCGTCGGGAACCAGATTCCGCTGAGGCTCTTCGGCTCGATGCTGGAGAAGGACGGTACCTACAAGGTCTTCAGCTTCGTGATCAACGACTGAATCCGGTCACGGTCCGACATCCCCACGGAGCTCATCCTCGCTGAAACGGTAACCCACGCCGACCACCGTGTGGATGACCCTGCCGGCACGGGCGAGCTTGTGGCGAAGCCGCGCGATGTGATGCTCGATGGTGTTCGAGGCGAGGCTGACCCGGTTTTCCCAGACACGCTCGACGAGCTCCTCACGCGTGACAACCTGCCCGCGACGCGTGACCAGGTCGCAGAGCAGCTGCAGCTCCCGCTTCGTGAGGATTTCCGGAACGCCATCGACCCTGACGTCGCAGGCGGCGAAATCCACCCGCAACTTCCGACCGTGGTAGGGCGCCGTCCGCCAGAAGTCTGGACTCTCGCACTGGCGACGAAGCGCAGCGGCGACCGGGGGAATCACGGCGGCCGGTTCGAGTGAGGTCAATGCCCCGTCGTAGTCCCCGGGGCACCCTGGCTCCGTTTCACCGGGGCCGATCAGGAAGAGGGCGACCTGCTTTCGCGTGGTCCGCCGCCGCACCAGGACGCCGAACTCGCCCGGCGTCAGCCCCTGCAACGCCGCGCTGACAAAGGCCGCATCGGCCGCGTTCCGGTCGAGCCATCGAAGGGCGTCCACCGCCGGCAGCGGACCTTCCACCTGCCAGCCACCTGTCTCGAGGCCAGCCAGTTCCTGCCTCCCTGACGCCAGGTCTTCGCCCACAAGCAACAGCCGGCCACGCATCTCCAGCCGAGGCTACGCATGGTGCATCGCGTTCCGGTGTCGTTGGCGTCTCGCTCCTGTAAAACCAGCGCACCGCGTGCGAACCCCATTCACTTGGTCGGAGCCCCGAAAATCTATCGAAGGATGAAACCTAACTGCACCTTTCGTTGTCTTACCGGTTGTTTCTGATATAGATTCCTTATTGTTTCCGTTCTTTCCGCGCCCCGGCGGCTGCTTCGGTGCCAGACCCGTCATGACTTCTGAGTGCTCTCACGACTACCCAGACCCGTCAGGTGGCCCCACCCCGCCTAGGCGCTCGCAGCCGGCCGGCAGCCGCAGTTCGTATTGCCGGTAACCCACATCCAACCGGACCGCATCGCATGACCGAGGACACTCATGTTCCGTAGCGCCCTCTGCCTGGCTCTGGTGCTCAGCGCCAGCCACGCTTTTGCAGAGAAAGTCACCCTTGATCGGGCTCTGGCGCTCGCCGACTCGTCGCACCCGCTCCTGCGTGCCGGCGCGGCCGGTGTCGACGCGGCCGCCGCTGCCATCGTCACCGCGCGCGCCTACCCGAATCCGGAAGCGTCCATCATTGCCGGCAAGCAGACAGTCACGCCGGGCACCGGACCGCGCAACGGCGTGCCGCAGTACGCCTTCACGCAGCCGCTCGAGTTCGGTGCCCTCCGGCCGTCCCGCATCCAGCTCGCCGAACGGGGCAAGGAGTCGAGCGACCACTTCCTCGCGGAGGTCCGCCTTGGTGTCCTCTCCCATGTCCGCCGCACCTTCTTCCAGGTGCTGCGCCGAGTGGGTGAGGTCCGGATCGCCGCCGAGAACCTCCGCCTCGTCCAGGACCTGCGCAATCGCATCCAGGTGCGGGTCGACGTCGGTGAAGTCGGTCGACTCGAACTCGTGCGGGCGGAAGCCGAAGTGGCGTCGGCGCAGACGCTCGCGTCGAGCGCGCAGCTGCAGCAGGTCACCGCCATCGCGCAGTTCCGCGCGGCTGTCGGCGGCAACCTCGAACCGCAGCTCGACTTCGAGGGCGACCTCGACCAGCAGGTCACCCTCCCCCCAATCGAGGCGCTTCGGCAGCAGGCCATCGACCGGCACCCCGCCCTCGCGTTTGCCCGTTCCGAGATCGCGCGCGCCGAAGCCCGGGTGGCCTACGAGCGCGCGCTGAAGACGCCGCAGCTCCAGCTGCGCGGCGAAGTGGACATGAGCGGTCCGTCCTACCGCCTGGGTGTCGGCCTGCCCGTCCCGGTCTGGAACCAGCGGCAGGGCCCCATCGCCGAGGCCGCGGCACTCCAGCGACAGGCCACCGCCTCCGCCCAGGCGCGCCAGATCGAGATCCTCGAGGCGCTCGAGGGCGCCTACGAGCAGTACGCCGTCGCCAACCAGCAGGTGATGCTGTTCGAGCAGGGCCTGATGCGCGAAGCCGAAGAGGCGCTGCGCGCGGCCGAAGTGGCCTACCAGCTTGGCGAACGCGGCATCCTCGAGGTGCTCGACGCGCAGCGGCTGCTGCGCACGGTCCGCCTCGACTTCCTGAATGCCCAGTTCGATCGGCAGGCGGCCCTGGTCGACCTCGACGAACTTCGCGCCATCGAACTCCGGAGGAACCCGTAATGAAGACCCTCACCATCCTCGCCTTCGTCGGCGCGATTGGCACCGCTGCCTGCGGAGGCGCCGCGTCCACCACGGCCGCAGACACCAAGCCGGCCGCCACGCAGCCCAACCCGCTCGAGATCACCGCGGGCGACAACCTCCTCCCGCGCCTCAAGCTCGGAGAACCGGAGTGGGCCAACGTGGCCGTCAGCCAGACGGTGGCTGCCCGCATCGAGGTGAACCAGACCCGCGTCACCCGCGTCGGCTCCTCGGTCATGGGGCGCATCACGCAGCTCATGGTCACCGAGGGGCAGCAGGTGCATCGGGGCGAACTCCTCGCCCTCCTCAACAGCACGGGACTCAGCGACGCGCAGCTCCTCTTCCTGAAGGCCGACTCGCAGCGCAAGCTCGCGCAGCGTGCCGTGGAACGCGCGCAGGTGCTGCTGAAGAACGACGTCATCGGTGCCGCCGAGCTCCAGCGCCGCGAGGCCGAGCACGCGCAGGCCCAGGCCGAATTCGACGCCGCGCGCGACCAGCTGCTCCTGATCGGCATGGCGCCCGAGGCGGTGGACGAACTCGAAAGCACCCACAACATCAACTCGGTGGCCCGCATCGTCGCCAGCATGAACGGCACGGTGCTGGACCGGAAGCTCACGCTCGGCCAGGTCATCCAGCCGGCCGACACCGCCTTCGAGATCGCCGACCTGTCGGAACTCTGGCTCGAGGCCGACGTGCCCGAGCAGCAGGCCGGGAACCTGCGCGTGGGCACACCGGTCGAGGCCGAAGTGGCCGCGCTGCCGGGCGTGAAGATCGAAGGCGCCCTCTCGTTCGTCGCTGCCACCGTCAACCCCGACACCAGGACCGTGCGGGTCCGCATGGACCTGCCGAACCCGAACGGCAAGTTCAAGCCGGCGATGCTGGCGACCGTGAGGCTGAAGGACGACAGCATGCGCCAGCGCGTGGTGCCCACGTCGGCCGTCATCCGCGAAGAGAACGGTGAGTTCGTCTTCGTGCAGGTCGAGGGCAACAAGTACGCGCTCCGCCAGGTCCGCCTCGGTGTCGAGGTCGATGGACGCCGCGTGCTGCAGGAGGGGGTCGGCGAGGGCGAGAAGATTGTCGTCGAGGGCGCCTTCCACCTGAACAACGAGCGACGCCGCCAGCTGCTGCGCGGCGAAGAAGCCTAGGCCATGCTCGGCGGACTGATTCGCAGCGCACTCGAGCATCGCATCATCGTCGTCGTCGTTGCGCTGATCGCGCTCGCCGCTGGCGTCGATGCCACCCGCAAGCTCTCGGTGGACGCGTTCCCGGATGTCACCAACATCCAGGTGCAGGTGGCCACCGAAGTCCCCGGCCGTTCGCCAGACGAAGTCGAGCGTATCGTCACCGTGCCGGTCGAAATCGGCATGACCGGGCTGCCCGGCATGACCGAGATGCGGTCGCAGAACGAGCCGGGGCTCTCCATCGTCACGCTGGTCTTCACCGACGATACGCCGCAGTACTTCGCACGACAGCTCGTGGCCGAGCGGCTCGGCGACGTGCGCTCGCGCCTGCCCGAAGGCATCAACCCGGTGCTCGGGCCGGTCTCAACGGCCCTGAGCGAGGTGTACCAGTACACGCTCGAGCATCCCGATGATGGGGAGCGGGCACTGACGAGGGATGAACTGCGCGAACGCCGCATCGTGCAGGACTGGGTGGCGCGGCCGCTCCTCCGCTCGATTCCCGGCGTGGCCGAAATCAATTCCACCGGCGGCTACGTCAAGCAGTACCAGGTGCTCGTCGACCCGGTGAAGATGCGCTACTACTCCCTGACCATCGCGAACGTCAGGGAGGCGCTCGCACGGAACAACGCCAACGCCAGCGGTGGCATCCTGACCCAGGGACCGGAGATCCTCCTCGTCCGTGGCCTCGGCCTCGCGCAGAACCTCGACGACCTTCGCAGCATCGTCGTCAAGGAGGTCGGGGCGACGCCGGTGTACCTGCGCGACGTGGCGGAGGTCAGGATCGGCGACGAAGTGCGCTACGGCGCGATGCTCAAGGGCGGCTACACCGAGGCGGTGGGCGGCATCATGATGATGATCGCCGGTGGCAACGCCAAGGAGATCGTCAGCGCGATCAAGGCGCGGGTGGCCGAGATCAACGAGCGCGACATGCTGCCCGGCGGGCTGAAGGTGGTGCCCTACTACGACCGATCGGAACTGGTCGATGCGGCCCTGGCCACCGTGACGCGCGTGCTGATGGAAGGCATCGTGCTCGTCGTGGTCATCCTGTTCCTGTACCTGGGCGACCTCCGGTCGAGCCTGATCGTCATCGCCACGCTGGTGCTGACGCCGGCGCTCACCTTCGTGGTGATGAACCGGTACGGGCTCTCGGCCAACCTGATGTCGCTCGGCGGCCTGGCCATCGCCATCGGCCTCATGATCGACGGGTCGGTGGTGGTGGTGGAGAACGTGTTCTCGCGGCTGGCGCACGACAAGGGCGGCACGTCGAAGGCGGCGCTCGTCTACGACGCCGTGATGGAGGTGGGCACGCCCGTCATCTTCGGCATCTGCATCATCATCCTCGTGTTCCTGCCGCTGATGACGCTCGAGGGGATGGAAGGGAAGATGTTCGCCCCGCTGGCCTACACCATCGCCATCGCGCTCGGCATCTCGCTCGTGCTCTCGCTCACCATCACGCCGGTGCTGTCGTGGTACTTCCTCAAGGGCGGCAACGAGCACGACACGCTGTTCGTGAAGATGCTGAAGTGGCCCTACGTGCGGGTGCTCGACTGGGCGACGCACAACCCGATCAAGACCATCGGCGTGTCGGTGGCCGTGTTCGTGGCCGCCATGTCGCTCTTCCCGTATCTCGGCACCTCGTTCATCCCGGAGCTGAAGGAGGGCACCATCTCGCCGAACATGGACCGGGTGCCGAACATCGCGCTCGACGAGTCCATCAAGATGGAAGCCGAGGCGATGCAGAAGCTGCGCACGCTGCCCGGCGTGAAGTACGTGGTGTCGCGCCTCGGGCGTGGCGAGTCGCCGGTCGACCCCGCGGGCTACAACGAGAGCGACATGATGATCCAGCTCGCCCCGCAGGAGGAACGCGAGGGGTTGACGCAGGACGAGATCGCGCAGCAGGTGCGCGACGTCGTCACGTCGTTCCCGGGCGTGAACCCGGTGATGGCGCAGCCGATCTCGGATCGCGTGGACGAGATGGTGACCGGCGTGCGCGCGGACGTCGCCGTGAAGATCTTCGGCGACGACCTGCCCACGCTGCTCGAGAAGGCCAACGACGTGGCCCGCGTGGCCAACTCCATCCGCGGCACCGGCGACGTGAAAGTGGACCGCGTCTCGGGGCAGCACAACCTGAACGTGACGATCGACCGCGCGGCGATCGCTCGCTACGGCCTGAACGTGGCCGACGTGAACGACGTGATCGAGGCGGCGGTGGCGGGCGTGAGCGCCACCGACATCTACGAGGGTGAGCGCCGCTTCCAGGCCGTGGTCCGCTACCCCGAGGACCTGCGCAACAGCATCAAGGCCATCCAGGGCATCCTGCTCAAGGCACCCAACGGCGAGGACGTCCCGGTGGGCAGCCTCGCCACGATCGAGATCAGGGAGGGCATCTCGCAGATTCGGCGCGAGATGGCCAAGCGCCGCGTGAACGTCGGCGTGAACGTGCGGGATCGCGACCTCGGCGGATTCGTGGCCGAACTGCAGCAGCGCGTGGAGGCAGAAGTGAAGCTGCCGGCGGGCTACTACTACGAGTGGGGCGGCCAGTTCGAGAACATGGAGCGGGCCCGCGCCCACCTCATGGTGATCGTGCCGATCACCATCGGCGCGATCTTCTTCCTGCTGTTCCTGCTGTTCAAGTCGGTGCGGTTCGCGGCGCTGATCATCATGGTGCTGCCATTCGCCTCCATCGGCGGGGTGGTCGGCCTCTTCGTCACCGGCGAGTACCTGTCGGTGCCGGCCTCGGTCGGCTTCATTGCACTGTGGGGGATCGCCGTGCTGAACGGCGTCGTGCTGGTGTCCTACATCCGCAACCTGCGGCAGTCGGGGCTCGATCGCCGGCGCGCGATTGTCGACGGCGCGAAGATGCGCTTCCGGCCGGTCATGATGACCGCCACGGTGGCCGCGCTCGGCCTCGTGCCGTTCCTCTTCGCCACCGGTCCCGGCGCCGAGGTGCAGCGGCCGCTCGCCATCGTCGTCATCGGGGGGCTCATCACCTCCACGCTCCTCACCCTCGTGGTACTCCCCGCGCTGTACCGGTTCTTCGACGACCTGCCGGATGCCGCCACGGCGTCCGACGGCGTCAGCGACGGCGTGGTCGACCCGCTCGGCGACGGCGCCGTGCAGCCAGCATAAGGTCCGGCCGACACCGGTCGCGTCGCCCGTATGGTGGCGACGGCGGCCGGTGCCGGCTGGGGCCGCCCTCAGTCCGCCCGCCGGTTCCCCACTTCCACCCCCCAGCATCGCCTTCGTCCCGCAGCACTGCCAGCCGTCGACCGATCTCGTCGTTGAATGCGGGCGGCTGGGTGGCATCGATGCTGAGCTGCGCGCTCAGGGACGTCACGGGCACGGAGCCCGCCCGTGAGCACGGTTCCCGCCACGGCCCCGCTGCCTGGGGCCCGGGCCTGCTCCCCGCCCACCCGCACGGATTTGTCGCACCGGCGGCCCCGGCAGGCGTATCATGCGCGTTCCGGCCCGGACCGGGCTCGAGGCGGGCGGAGCCAGTGGCACTCCTGGAGGACTGATCGAACATGCGGTTGCTCATACTGCTGCTGGGCCTGATGGGTGCGCAGCAGCCAGCGCCACCGGCCAGCGCCTCACAGGCCGCGGCCTCGACGCTCGACTACGAGTTCTTCAGGACGAGGGTGCAGCCGATCTTCCTGGCCAAGCGCCCCGGCCACGCCCGCTGCATCACCTGCCACGAGAACAATCCGCTGCGCCTTCAGCCGCTCGAGAACGGCCAGACCACCTGGAACGACGCCCAGTCGCGGCAGAACTTCGCCGCCTGGCAGCGCGTCGTGGTGCCGGGCGACCCCGATGCCAGCCGCCTGCTGATGCACCCGCTGGCGAGGGAAGCCGGCGGCGACCACTTCCATGCGGGAGGCAAGCACTGGAAATCGAAGGCCGATCCCGAGTGGCAGACGCTTGCCGAATGGGTGCGGACCGGCACCCGCGCCGCCTCGCAGGCAACCTCGGGCAAGGGGCTGGACTTCGAGGTCTACCGCACCCGCATCGAGCCGATCTTCGTGAAGGAACGGGCGCAGGGCGAAGGGGCCGGCATGTGCGTGAGCTGCCATTCTCGGATGGTCACGCGCCTTCGGCTGCAGCCGCTCGCGGAAGGGCAGCGCTGGACCGAGGCGCAGTCGCGCCAGAACTTCGAGGCCGTGTCGCGCGTGGTGGTGCCTGGCGACCCGGCGAAGAGCCTGCTGGCAGTGCATCCGCTGGCACCCGCGGCAGGGGGCGACCCGCAGCACACCGGCGGCAAGTTCTGGCGCTCGGCTGACAACCCGGAGTACCAGGCGGTCGTGGCGTGGATCTCCGCCGCGGTGCCCGATCGGAACGCGAAGCCCGAGGTCACGCTGGACTACGAGTTCTTCAAGGCACGCGTGCAGCCGATCTTCCTGGCGAAGCGTCCGGGTCACGCCCGTTGCATCACCTGCCACGAGAACAACCCGCTGCGGCTCCAGCCGCTCGAAGAGGGACAGGCAACCTGGACCGAGGCGCAGTCGCGCCAGAACTTCGCCGCGTGGCAGCGGGTTGCGGCGCCGGGTACGCCCGAATTGAGCCGCCTGCTGCTCCATCCGCTCGCGCGGGACGCGGGCGGGGATCACTTCCACGCGGGCGGCAAGCACTTCAGGTCGAAGTCCGACCCCGAGTGGCAGACGCTCGCCGCCTGGGTTCGTGGCGACACCCTTTCCGGCACGTCGAGGTAGACATCATGCGCATCTTCACGACCTATCGTCTGATCTGTGCCGCGGCCGTCATCACGCTCGCGTCCGCCACGCTGGTGGCGCAGGCGGGCCGGAAGGTCTTCATCATCCAGACCAACGCCGCCGGCGACAACTCGCACGTCATCGACCCGGTGACCAACACGGTGGTGGCCACCATCGAGGGTACGGAAGTGCCGCACGGCGTGGCCCCGTCCCCCGATGGACGCCGCGTGTACATCACCAACGAGTCGAAGCGGCAGCTCGAAGTGGTCGACCCGACCACCTGGAAGATCATCAAGTCCATTCCGCTGACCGGGCGCCCGAACAATGTGTTCGTCAGCAAGGACAACCGGAAGGTGTACGTGGGCATCGCGCAGTCGCCCGGTGCCGTGGACGTGATCGATGCCGTGGCCATGACCAACGCGAAGAGCGTGAAGGTCGACGGCTCGGTGCACAACGTCTACGTGACGCCGGACGGCAAGTACGCGGTGTCGGGCTCGGTGGCCACCGGCGTCATCAGCGTCATCGACACGACGACGGACACGCTGGCCTGGTCACTCAAGATGAGCTCCGGCATCCGGCCGATGATCTTCGACACGAACCCGGACGGCTCCACGCGGAACATCTACGTCCAGCTCTCGGAGTACCACGGTGTCGCGGTGGTCGACTTCGCCACCCGCAAGGAAGTGAAGCGGTGGGAGCTGCCCGCCGTGCCGGGGCAGGAGAAGGAGCTCGAGGGGTTGCAGGGCGCTCCGGCGCACGGCTTTGCCGTGACCCCGGACCAGAAGGTGCTGCTCGCCACCAGCAAGTGGTACGGGGCGATGTACGCGTACTCCATCCCGGACTACAAGCTGCTCAGCACCGTGGTGGTGGGCAGCCATCCCGAGTGGGTCACGCTCACGCCCGACGGATCGCGCGCCTACCTGGGTGTAGCCGGTGAGGACCAGACGGTGGCCGTCGACCTGAAGACCATGAAGGTGGTGGCGCGCATCCCCGTGGGCAACGTACCAAAGCGGATCGGTACCATCGTGATGGCCAGCCGGTAGATACGTGATGCACCTGTCGAGCAGGAGTTCGGCGGCCGCGCTGGCGGCGGTGCTCGCCAGCGGGTGGGCCATCGGCGTGGTGGGAGCCCAGTCGCCTGCTGCGCAGAGGCCTCCGGTGGGGAGCGGTGCCGCCGTGCAGGGGCAGGCCTCGCCTGCGCGCGCGGACCACCAGGCGACCATCCGCCGGTACTGCGTCACCTGCCACAACCAGCGCCTGAAGACCGCGGGCCTGACACTCGATACCATCGACGCCGAGCACCCCGCGCTGAACCCGGACGAGTGGGAGCGCGTGGTGATGAAGCTGCGCTCGGGTTCCATGCCGCCCACCGGTGTCCCCCGGCCGGATGCCGCCGCCTACGCCGAGATGATCGGCTGGCTCGAGGGCGAACTCGACCGCGCCTGGGCCGCGGCGCCCAACCCGGGCCGCATCGGTGCGGTGCACCGGCTGAACCGCACCCAGTACAACAACGCCATCCGCGACCTGTTCGCGCTGCGCGACGTCGATGTCCGCGCGCAGCTGCCGGGCGATGAGACCGCCGACGGCAGCTTCGACAACTTCGCCGATTCGCTCTCGATCTCGACCGCCCACCTCGAGCGCTACCTGTCGGTGGCGCGCCAGGTGACGAGGCTGGCCACCGGCCTGCCGCCGACGGCTCCCACGCTGGACGTGCACGAGGTGCCGCTTCATGTGGTGCAGGACGATCGCCAGAGCGAGGACCTGCCCCTCGGCTCGCGGGGCGGCATCGCGGTGCGCCATCACGTGCCGGTCGACGGCGAGTACACGATCACGGTGAAGCTGCGCCGCCAGTACCAGGACTACCTGATGGGGATGGGCTGGCCACAGCGGCTCGACGTGCGGGTCGACGGCCGCCTGGTCAAGCGCTTCACCGTCGGTGGCGGTGCGAAGGGGCGCGCGGCCGCAGCGAGCTACGCCGGCGATGGCGAGCCGAATTTCGCGGGCGATCCCGAGTGGGAGGAGTACATGCAGGTCGGCGGCGACGCCGGCCTCGATGTGCGCGTGCCGCTGAAGGCGGGACCACGGGTCGTGGGCGTCTCCTTCGTGCGCGAGCAGTTCGAGCCCGAAGGGCTGCCGCAGCCGCTGCAGCGCGGTCGCGTGCTCACCAACGATCAGCTCTACATGGACAATGCGGCGGTCGGGGCCGTGCAGGTAGGCGGCCCGTTCGGCGCGGTCACGCCGGCCTCCAGCACCCCGAGCGCGCGCGCCATCTTCTCGTGCCGCCCGGCTGCGCAGGCCGACGAGCCGGCGTGCGCCAGCCGTATCCTCGCGCGGATCGGACGGCTCGCCTACCGGCGTCCACTCACGAAGGCCGACACCGACGATCTGCTCGCCTTCTTCCGTGACGGCCGCCGGAACGGCGGCAGTTTCGAGGCCGGCATCCAGTTCGCGCTCGAGCGCATGCTCGTCGACCCGGACTTCCTGCTCCGCGTCCACCGTGACCCGCCTGAGCTGAAGGCGGGCGGCGCCCGGCCGGCGTCCTATGCGATGACCGACCTGGAGATCGCCTCGCGGCTCTCGTTCTTCCTCTGGGCGAGCCTCCCTGATGCACGGCTGCTGGATCGTGCCGAGAAGGGGCAGCTCACCACGCCTGCCGTGCTCGAGGCCGAAACGATGCGCATGCTGGCCGATCCGCGCGCGGTCGACACCCTCGCCACCGACTTCGCCGCACAGTGGCTCAACCTGCGCCGCGTCGGCGACGTGGTGGCCCATCCCGACGTCTACCCGAGCTTCGACGACAGCCTCCTCGAGGCGTTCCGCACCGAGACCGAACTGTTCGTGGCCAGCACCGTGCGCGAGAACCGCAGCGTGCTGGACCTCATCAGGGCCGACTACACGTACGTCAACGAGCGGCTCGCGCGCCACTACAACTTCCCGGGGATCTCCGGCAGCCGCTTCCGCCGCGTGACGGTGCCCGACATCACGCAGCGCGGCGGCGTGCTGGCCCACGGCTCCCTGCTCGCCACGACGTCCTACCCGGAACGCACCTCGCCGGTGCTGAGGGGCAAGTGGCTGCTCGAGAACATCTTCGGCGTGACCGTGCCGCCCCCGCCCCCGGGCGTGAACGTGGCCCTGGCCGAGGCCGCGCCTGGCACCAGGCCGCCGACGATTCGCGAGCGGCTCGCGCAGCACCGGAAACAGCCGGTCTGCGCCAGCTGCCACGCCGTCATCGATCCCGCCGGGTTCGCGCTCGAGAACTTCGACGCCATCGGTGGCTACCGCCTGATCGACGAGTCGGGCAAGCCGGTCGACGCGGTCGGCAGCACGGTGGACGGCACGCCGGTGAACGGGCTGCCCGGCCTCCGCGCGCTGCTCCTGAACCCACAGGACAAGTTCCCGCACACCGTCACCACAAAGCTGATGGCGTACGCCCTGGGCCGTCCGCTCGAGCACTTCGACCGGCCCGCGGTGCGGCGCATCGTGCGCGACGCGGCGCCCGGCGGCTACACCTGGTCGTCGATCGTCCTCGGCATCGTGAAGAGCCCGTCGTTCCTCAGGCGTGCCGTGCCAGCGGCCACGAATTAGAAGGAGACCCGGAGGCGCATGTCATACCTCACCTCGAAAGCGCTGTCTCGCCGGACGGTCCTGCGCGGACTCGGAGCCACGATCGCCCTCCCGTTCCTCGATGCGATGGTGCCCGCACTCTCGCGTGGCGCGCTCGCCGCGGGCCGCCGCCCGCACCGGTTCCAGACCTTCTACGTGCCGAACGGCATGGCCATGCAGTTCTGGACGCCGAAAGGCGAGGGCCGTGCCTTCGAGCTGTCGCCCATCCTCGAGCCATTGCGGGCCCACAGGGACCAGATGCTCGTGGTCTCCGGCCTCAAGGCAAACTGGAACTACATCCATGCCGGCGCCTCCGGCTCGTTCCTGACCGGGACCACCCGCGGGGGACGGAACGAGGTGGAGATCATCGCCGACGTCTCCATCGACCAGGTGCTGGCGAAGCAGTTCGGGCGAGAGACGCAGGTGGCCTCGCTCGAACTTTCGATGGACATGCCGGCCAACGCCGGCGCCTGCACCGGCATCCTGAGCTGTGCCTACACCCACACCATCTCGTGGAAGAGCCCGACGCAACCGTTGCCGATGGAGTACAACCCGCGGTCGGTCTTCGAGAAGCTGTTCGGTGACAGCGGCAGCACCGAGCGTGGCGCCCGCGAGATCCGGCTCCAGCAGCACCGCAGCATCCTCGACTCGGTGAACGAGAAGCTGTCCGGGCTGCGGCGCGAGCTCGGCCCCGCCGACCAGCGCCGGCTCGAGGAGTACACCGAGTCGGTGCGCGACGTGGAGCGCCGCGTGCAACGCGCCGAGGAACAGCGCGATCTCGAGCTGCCCGCCATGGATCAGCCACAGGGGGTCCCGCCCGTGTTCGAGGACCACCTGGACCTCATGTTCGACCTGCAGGTGCTGGCCTTCCAGTCGGACCTCACGCGTGTCATCTCCTTCATGATCAGCAAGGAGCAGAGCGCGCGGCCGTACCCGCAGATCGGCGTGCCCGAGGCGCACCACCCGCTCTCGCACCACGGCGACGACCCGGCGCTCATCGAGCGCATGTCGAAGATCAACATCTACCACGCGCAGCTCTTCGCCTCGTACCTGGATCGCCTGCGCACGGTGCAGGACGGTGACGGTTCGCTGCTCGACCACACGACCATCCTCTACGGCTCGGGCATCTCGAACAGCAACGCCCACTCGGGCGACAACCTCCCGCTGCTGCTCGCGGGCGGCGGCGCGGGCACCTGGAAGGGCGGACGGCACCTGGTCTACAGCGACCAGCCCTCGATGGGCAACCTGCTCGTCACGGTGATGGACAAGCTCGGCGTGCCGGTGGACCACGTCGGTGGGAGCACGGGCGCCCTGCCGATCGACACACTCAGCGGAGTCTAGGTGCGGCGGGCCCTCTTCCTTCGCGCGCTGCTGTCCACGGTGCTCATCGCCGGCGGCGGAGCGGTATCGGCCCAGGACCGGCCGCCGCTCTCCACGGCCATCAGGGCTGGTGACACCGACGCGGTCGCACGTTTGCTGAAACAGCGGGTGGACGTGAACGCGGCAGAGGGCGACGGGTCCACGGCGCTGCACTGGGCGGCGTACCACGACCGGCTGGAAGTGGTGGACCAGCTGATCAGGGCCGGCGCACACGTGAATGTGGCGAACGATCTTGGCGCCACGCCCCTCTGGGCCGCCTCCATGAACGGCACCGAGCGAATCGTCAGTCGCCTGCTGCAGGCCGGGGCCGACCCGAACCTCGCGCTGCTCGCCGGCGAGACGCCGCTGATGGTGGCAGCTCGCGGCGGCTTCGCCCCCGTGGTGTCGCTCCTGCTCTCGAAGGGCGCGAAGGTGGATGCCACCGCCACCCGCCGGCAGACCGCGTTGATGTGGGCCGTCTCCCGGAAGCACCCGGCGGTCACGAAGCTGCTGATCGACGCCGGTGCCAGCCTGCACCTGAAGTCCGCCACCTGGAGCCAGGTGATGGCGGTCTCACCGCACGGGATGCTGCAGTACAACGCCGATGTGCCGCACGGCGCCGACACCGCGCTGCTCTTCGCCGCGAGGAATGGCGACCTCGAGTCGGCCCGCATCCTGGTGGCCGCAGGTGCCAACGCGGACGATGCGGATGCCTGGGGCGTGAGCGCCACCGCGCTCGCCGCCCACGCCGGCCACACGGCCATCGTCGAGCTGTTGCTCGAGAAGGGTGCGAACCCGAACACGAACGGTGGCGGGTTCACGGCGCTCCACGCCGCCGTGATGCGGCGCGACGAGCGCATGGTGGCCGCCCTGCTGGCGCACGGCGCCGATCCGAACGCGAAGGTGCTGCACTGGACGCCGACGCGCCGTTCGTCACGCGACTGGAACTTCAATCCGGAGCTGGTGGGCGCCACGCCGTACTGGCTGGCCGCCCGCGCGCTGGCCCCGGCCATCATGCGCATGCTGGTGGCGCGGGGCGCCGATGCGCATGTGGTGCACCACGCGGTCTATCACGCCGGCGATCCGACGGAAGAGCGCTCGCAGACCACGACGCCGCTGATGGCGGCGGTGGGCATGGGCGGCGGCATTCCCTGGGTGGTGATCGAGCCGAAGGAGCGTGAGGCGCTGACGCTGGAGACCGCGAAACTCGCCCTCGAGCTGGGCGTCGACATCAACCGCCGGAACGACGACGGCCGGACGGCACTCGATGCCGCAACCCGCCTGCGATACAGCTCGGTCGTGGCGTTCCTGACCGAACGGGGCGGCCTGCCGGGCGCCGCCAACGGCCGCAACACCGCGTCGGCCGTGAACCGCTAGCGACCGCCGCGCGCCGGCTACTCGACGGTGATGCGTGTGCCGTGCGTCGCGCCGGTGTCCGCCGATCGCGCCGCGATCTGCTCGTCGAGGAACGCCCGAAGCCCCTTCATCACTTCCAGTTGTGCGTTCCTGAAGTGCTGCGACACCTGCTCCGACGGTCCGATCGACCGCAGGAACTGCGTCAGCATCGGTCCGGCACCCATGCAGCCGCAGTCGCATGTCGGCCTGGCGCTCGACTCACTCATCGGCCCTCTCCCAGTTCCACGACCAGTGTTCTGTCCTCGAATGTAGCACGCACGGGCTGCAGCGCAGCGAGCGTGGTCGGCAGGCCGATGTGCCGGCGGAACACCCCCACCTCGACCACCAGTTCGTCCCCCTTCTTGAACAGGCCCACCTCGCCCTTGCCGGCGAACGGCATGGCCACGCGCACCTGGTGCACGCCATTGCGGCGCTCGAACGCGTACGGCCGTTCGGTGCGCGTCACCTCAGCCGGATCGGGGTTCAACGCCTGCAGCAGGTCGGCCAGGCGATCGAGCCGATCCAGCCCTACCACCTCGTCGGTGAACATCGGCACCTGTCGCAGTGGAATCGGGTCGAAATAGGACGCCATCTCGGCGAGCACCTGCTGTTGCGACCCGTGGAGGCCGGCCAGGAACGAGGCCTGGGCCTCGGGCGGCAGCACGCGGTTGACGATCAGGCCGTCCACGCTCAGGCCATGCAGCAGGAAGTAGACGAACGCGCGCTGCGTCTCGCGCAGCACCATGCGTTCGGCGTTGGTCACCAGCCGCACGCTGGTCACCTGCGGGTCCTGCAGCACGGTCTCGATGCCGTCCAGCCGATCGAAGAGGTCCTTGATGTTGGCGAAGTACGAGTCGGCCGGGAGTTCGACCGGTGACACCCGGTTCACCAGCGGGCGCACCGCGTTCAGGACGCGCCGCTCCATCGGGAACACATGCTTCATGTACCAGTCCAGCGTCGTCGGCATCGAGACGAAGCGCAGCGACTCGGCGGTCGGCGCGCAGTCGAGCACGATCACGTCGTACGTGTCCTGCTTCCGGTACTGGTTCACGTAGAGCATGGCGCTCAGTTCCTCCATGCCCGGGAGGATGGCCATCTCCTCGGCTTCCACGTCGCCGAGTCCCGAGGTGCGGAGCACGGTGGTGAGGTAGCCGGCAATCTCCTTCCAGTGCCGCTTGAGCTCGACCTGGATATTCACCTCCTGCACGTGCAGGAGGGGTCGTACCTCGAAGGGGTCGGCCGTCCGCGCGTCGAAGAGACCGGCGCGGAGCCCGAACGCGTCGGCCAGGCTGTGGGCCGGATCGACGCTCATGACGAGCGTGCGGTGTCCGAGGCGTGCGAGCTGGACGCCGGTGGCCGCGGCGACGCTGGTCTTGCCGACGCCGCCCTTGCCGCTGTAGAGGAGGATGCGCATGTGTGTGAGTCTGGTGGTTGCGGGGAGGTCCCCACTGCAAGACGCTGCCGGGGCCGGCGGGGATCCCGCGCTATAGTGGCGGCGGCCGGCGGCATGCCGGAGACGGGAGGCACACTCGGGATGGTGCGGCACCTGCCGAACCTCCTCACCTCGATGCGCATCGCGGCGGTTCCGGTGCTCGGATGGCTCGCGTATGGGGAGCAGCGGACCTGGTTCGCCGCCCTGCTGGCGGCCTGCCTTGCCGGCGATGTCGCCGACGGGCAGCTGGCCCGTGCACTGCGGGCGACCTCGCGCACGGGTGCCCTGCTCGACTCGGTGGCCGACACGCTGTTGCTGGTGGCGGCGCTCGGCGGCCTGCTCGTGTTCGAGACCTCGGCCGTGCGCGCGCATCCGGTGGCGTTCGGCGTCGTGCCGCTCGCCTGGCTGGCCGAGAACGTTGCGGCACTGGTCCGCTACGGTCGGCTCTCGAGCTTCCACACGTACCTGTCGAGGGCGGCGGCCGTGATGATGGGGGCGTTCGCCGCGGCGCTGTTCCTGTGGGGGCCACAGCCGGTGCTGCTCTATCTCACGTCCGCACTCGTTGTCATCGCCACCGCCGAGGAATTCCTCCTGATGCGCCTGCTGCCCGAGTGGACGCCGGACGTCCGTGGCGTGTACTGGGTGCTGCGGGATCAGCAGGGGAGAACGCGGTAGGGGATCTCGGGGTACGGCGGGAGGCCCGCCGCAGCCACGATGGCATCGAGGCCGCTGCGCTCGTGGAACTCCATGCCGTCGCGGTCGATGATGACGGCGTTGCGCTCGGTGGCGGCAAGCCGCCGGAACTCGGCGTCGATCAGGCGGAAGCGCCGCACCATGTTCTCGGCAAGTTCGTGCGGCCGGTTCCTGAGCTTGATGTGCTTCTCGACCGTGGCGGAGCTCGACGTGAGGACGATGACGCGGTCGAAGCGCCAGTGGTCGCCCTTGGCGAGCACGCGGCGCAGCGCGGCATGACAGGCCAGCGGGTACTCGGCCATGTGCGCCTCGAGGGTGATGCGCGCCCCTTCGAAGAAGATCACCTTGCCGGGGCCGTCGTTCGAGAGGCCGTCGCGGTAGTTGGCGTCGTACAGCTCGGCGAAGTAGTCGGTGACGCCGACCGGGTTGCGCCCGTCCGCGATGTCCTCGAGCACACGCGGGTCCCAGACCCCCTTCTCGCCCTCGCCGTAGGCCCCATTGTGGTAGAGGTCGCCGAGCTGGCGCACCAGGGTGCTCTTGCCGATGCCCGGACCTCCGACGATCGCGACGCGCATGCGACCACAACTATACAGGTGGGCGGTGCGCGACAGGAACGGGCCGGCGCGTCCTGCGCGCGCCGGCCCTCAACCTGGCTACCGGCTGAAGTTGGCCTTCGCCGTCTTCGCCGCGTTCATCGTGACGGTGCAGGTCGTGTTGGTGCCGGCCGCCTGGCAGGCATCGGTCCAGCCCAGGAACGCCTTGCCCGCGGGGGCAATCGCCGTGAGGGTCACCACCGTGCCGGCGTCGTACCTCGCCGAGCAGTCCTTGCCGCAGTTGATCGGCTTGTCGCCCGCCGGGGTGCCGGTGATCGTGCCGCCGTTGGTGGTCGACACCGACAGCGAGTAGCGGGAGCCGCCACCCGTGGAGCCACCGCCACCCCCGCCGCTGCTCTTCGGAATCGCGGCGAACGTGGCGGTCACGTGCACGTCACCGTTGATCGTGACCGAGCAGGAGGTGTTCGTGCCGGTGCAGGCACCCGTCCAGCCCGCGAAGAAGGAGCCGCTCGAGGGCTTCACGGTCAGCGTGACCACCGTGCCCGCGTTGTAGGGCTGCACGCACTTGTTGCCGCAGGCGATCAGCTTGTCGGTACCGTCGACGCTGCCGTTGCCGATCTTCGCGACGAACAGTGCGTCGGGCTGCACGTTGACACCGGTCATCTGCACCGCGAGCAGCTCGCCGATTTCGTCGGGCGCGGGAGCGTCGCACAACAGGTCGGCGCAGAGCGCCTCGTGCGTCACGGGGTCGTACTGCCCCGTGAACGACCAGGTCTCGATCCGCCGGACGATCGCCTTCGTGGTCGGGTCGATGTTGCCCGAGTTGCGCTTGCGACGGCGGTTGCCGTTGCCGCCGGAGGGCGGCTCGTCCTGGATGACCTGGTAGTCCGCCTCCAGCGTGGCCGGGTCCATCGGCACCACCGCCGGGTTGTCGGCCATCAGCTGATCGAGCTGGATGGGCTGATCGAGCTGCTGCACGAAGGTACGGATCCACTGCGCGTCGCCATACTGATCCGGCGCCTCGGCCGGTTCGGGCGCCTCGACTTCGACCACCAGCTGCGGCGGGTTGCCCTCCTGCTGCGGCTGCTGCACGTAGTAGCTCGCAAAGGGGGTGGCGGTGGGCGGGTCCACCGCCACGAGCAGCGAGTGGTCCGTGTCGTCTTCACACAGCCACCGCGATGTCACCGCGGTCGGGTTCCCGGTGAAATAGGTACCGAAGTGCTCGCACCCACCGTCCTCGTAGATGCCAGGGCCGCTCCACTGGTAGCACTGCCCCGAGAACCACGGCACCGTGTGCTGGAGGGTACGGGTGGCCCACCCGCCCGATCCGAACGCAGACTTGTAGGTCACCGTCACGCCGGTCGGCGTCGGCGCCACCACCGGCGCACCATAGCGGTTGCTGCTGAACGACCCGCCGTAGTTCGACTGGCTCACGCCATCCAGCTTGATCTCGAATCCGTGACACACCTTACCGGTGTCGTTCGAGATGTCGAAGTTGCTCAGCGAGCCGTAGATGATGGCCGACTGGGCCTGCGCCTGTGCGGGTGCGCACAGGGCGACCACGGCCGCCAGTCCTGCTGCCCTGGCCGCTGTGGTCAGGATCCCCATGAAGTCTCGTCGCATCGTCAGTCCTCTCCTCGTCCGAATGAATGAAGGCGCCACCGCGGTTCACACCGGCGATCTGCGCCGCACCCGTAATGTCGGCCGCCGCTGGCGTGCGGATGTCAGCGGCGTGTCAGAGAGTTGTCAAATGCGGTGGCCCTTGCGGGATTTGCAGTCAGCGTCGGCCCGTTCGTAAGGAATGCAGGTGGAAGGCCCACATATACTGAAGGCCACCGATGCACTCCGTTGAACTCGGCCCGGTGGCCGAAGCCAACCAGACGCAGAGACCCATCGACCTGTTCCTGATCTTCGTGGGCGCCAACATCGTGGCGACCACCCTGCAGGTCGGCGCCTCGCTCCCGGGGCTGCCGGTCGGGGCTGCACTTGCGGTCATTGCCGCCGGGTCCCTGGGTGGCGCGCTCCTCGTCGCGCTGCTCGCCCCGATCGGCACGCGCCTGCGCGTGCCCTCGATCGTGGCCACGCGTGCGGCACTCGGCTACAACGGCGCGCAGGTCGTCGCCACCATCCTGTTCGTGACGAACTTCGTCTGGATCGCCCTCAACAACGTCATCGCCGCGTCGATCACGAGCCGGCTTGCTGGCGACGGCGAGCACCAGGCAATCTGGGCGGTGGGGCTCGGCCTCGTCGCGACGGTGATCGTGATGGGCGGGCCTCGCGCGGTCGGCCGTGCAGACCGCATTGCCGTGCCGCTGCTCGGCCTCTCGGGGGTCGTCTTCACCGCCGCGTGCCTGCGCGCACCCTGGCCCACGGTGGAGCGGCCGGCGCTGCACGCGGCCGATCTCGTCCGCGGCTTCGACGTGGTCTTCGGCTACCAGACCAGCTGGCTGTTGATGTTCGGTGACTACTCGCGCTATTCGCGATCGGGGCGGCAGGCCTCCATCGCCGTGTTCCTCGGGCTCGCGCTGACCGCCCTGTGGTTCATTCCGCTCGGGCTCGTGGCCTCGACGATTGCTGCGTCGTCCGATCCCGGCACCATGGTGGAACGCCTCGGCATCGGCTGGTGGGGCGGGCTGCTCGTGGTGCTCGCCACGCTGACAACGAACTTCGTGAACATCTACATGTCGGCGCTGGCGCTGAAGAGCCTGCGCCCCTCCACCGGCGACCGCACCGCCGTCTGGGCGATTGGCGGCATCGGTGCGGCCATCAGCATCCTGTCCTCCACATGGCTCGATCAGATGGCGAACTTCACGCTGCTCCTGGCGGGCCTGTTCGTGCCGGTGGGTGGCGTACTGCTGGCGCACTTCATGCTGCGGGCCGGCGACGACGAGCCGGGGGCGCTGTACTTCGACGCCTCTGGCGCCCCGCCCCGAGTGGGCCTGTGGTCCGCAGCGGGGCTCACCGCCTGGGCGGCTGGCGCCGTCGCCTTCTACCTCGCGCAGCCTATCGGGGGCGTGGTGCCGAGCCTGGCGATCGCCATCGGCACCTACCTGCTCCTGCGACGCAGGGTCTCCCGTTCCGATCAGGCCGACGGCTGATCGAGGATCTGCCGCACCTTCCGCGTGAGCATCGTCACCGAGTACGGCTTGGCCAGGAAGTGCGCGCCGCCCATCGAGAGCACCGGCCCCAGCTTGTCATCCGTGTAACCCGACACGAACAGCACCTGCACGCCAGGCCGGAGCGCGCCGAGCCTGGCCGCCAGGTCGGCGCCGTTCATGCCGGGCATCACCACGTCGGTGATGACCAGCGCCACGTCGGGATAGTCGTTCAGCAGTTCGAGGGCATCCTCGGCTGACCGGGCCGTGATGACGCGGTAGCCGGACGACTCGAGCATGCGGGCCGTCATGTCGCGCAGCGACGATTCGTCTTCCACCAGCATGATCGTCTCGGTGCCGGGCGCCCGCTCGGACGATCGCGTGTCGACCACCTCGGTCGCCGCGGGCACCTGGGGCATGAAGATGCGGAAGCACGAGCCATGGCCGGGTTCGCTCGTGACGTCGATCGTGCCGCCGCTCTGGCGGACCACGCCGTACACCGTCGCGAGCCCGAGGCCCGTGCCCTTGCCCGCACCCTTCGTGGTGAAGAACGGCTCGAAGATGCGTTCGACCACCTCCGGCGTCATGCCCATGCCGGTATCGCGCACCGACAGCACCACGTACGGGCCTGGCGTGACCCCTTCGTGCGTGTCGGCGAAGTGCCGATCGAGCTCCATCACGTCGGTCTCGATGCTGAGCGTGCCACCGTCGGGCATGGCATCCCTGGCGTTGACCGCCAGGTTCAGCATGACCTGCTCGAGCTGGCTGGGGTCGACGAATACCGTCTGGGGACCTGCCGGGCCGGCCTTGATGCTCAGCGCGATGTCCTCGCCAATCAGGCGACGCAGCATCTTCGCGGAGTGCAGCGCCTGGGCCGCCACGTCCACCACCGCGGGTGACAGCATCTGCCGCCGGCTGAAGGCGAGCAGTTGCCGCGTCAGCCTGGCGGCCCGGTCGCCCGCACCCTGGATCTCCTCGAACTCGGCGCGGAGCGGATGCCCGATCGGCAGCTCCATGAGGGCGAGCTCGCACGTGCCGTTGATGATCGTCAGCAGGTTGTTGAAGTCGTGCGCCACTCCGCCAGCCAGCCGGCCGATGACCTCCATCTTCTGCGCCTGCAGGAACTGCTGCTCGAGGCGGCGCTGCTCGGTGAGGTCGCGCTTCACGCCGACGAAGTGGGTGATGGCGCCTGCAGTGTCCAGGACCGGCGTGATCGTCTGCTCCTCGGTATGCAGCGTGCCATCCTTCCGCCGGTTCGTCAGCTCGCCCGCCCAGACCCGGCCGTCACGGATCGTGTCCCACATGTTCCGGTAGAAGGCCTCGTCGTGGGTGCCCGACTTGAGCAGGACGCCTGGCGTGCGGCCGACCGCCTCCTCGAGGCTGTAGCCCGTGACGCGGCAGAACGCGGGGTTCACCCACTGGATGATACCCTCGCGATCCGTGATGACGACGCCGTTGGCCGACGAGTTCAGCGCCGCGCCCTGCAGGCGCAGCAGCTCCTGCGACTCCCACTGGCTGGTGATGTCCTGCAACGTCCCGGCCGCCCGCACGGGGACACCCGTGTCGTCGCAGAAGGTCTGGCAGCGGCCTCGCACCCGCCGGAGCTTCCCGGACGGCAACGGCACGCGAAAGTCCACTTCGACCGGCGTGGCCTGCCTGACCGCCTCCTCGAACCGGGCCCGGACCAGCGCATGGTCCTCGGGCAGTACGCACGAGAGGAAGAGCGCGTAGGTGACGGGCGTACCCGGTGGCACGCACATGATCGTGTACGACTCGTCCGACCAGGAGCCCTCACCCGTGCGCAGGTCCTGATCCCAGCTGCCGATCTGGCCGATGCGCTCGGCCTCGGCCAGCAGGGCACGGCTGCGAAGCAGCTCACGCTCCGCCGCCTTCCGCTCCGAGATGTCGCGGATGAACGCGCTGACGTAGCTCGCGTCGCCTTCCTGCCAGCGTGCCAGTGAGATCTCCACCGGCACGCGTCGGCCGTCGCTGGTCACGGCGGTCAATTCCCGCACGCGGCCGAGTGCATGCGGGCCGTGGTTCGGCCGTCCGGTTGCGGCGAGAAGCGCGGGTGAGTGCAGGGCCTGTTCGTCGCGCCCCATGAGCCGGGTCACCGGCTGCCCGAGCATCTCCGACTCGTCGTACCCGAAGAGCCCCCGTGCGGCCGGGCTCCAGCCGACGATCGACCCCGACGCATCGGCCGTGACGACGGCGTCGTGTGCCGACATCACCACCGCCCGGAACCGCGCCTCACTGGCCCGCAACTCGCGGTTCAGCCGCTCCTTGTTGATCGCGATCTCGATGGTCGTCCGCAGGATCTGCGCGTCGAACGGCTTGATGATGTAGCCCGACGGGTCGGCCTGCTTCGCGCGCTCGACCACCTCGTTGGTCGCATATGCGGTCAGGAACACGCACGGGATGTCCAGCTCCCGTCGGATCCGCGTGGCGGCCTCCACGCCGTCCATCGCCCCGGCCAGGTGGATGTCCATGAGCACCAGCTGCGGGCGGTGCGCCCGCGCGCTCTCGATGGCCTCCTCTCCGTCGATGGCGAGGTCGACCGGCTCGTACCCGAGGTCGATCAGTTGCTGCTGGATGTCGCGGGCGATGATGCCCTCGTCTTCGACGATGAGGATGCGGGTCATGGGAGCGGGTGAGCCTCGGGCAGGGCATCAGGCCCGGCCGGACGTGGAGCAAAGACGATGGTGAAGGACGTGCCAGGGCCGCCGCCAACGTGGAGGGTCCCCCGCAGCTGGCGGGTGAGGTCGGATACCAGCTGCAGGCCCAGCGACACCGGGCGCTCCACACGCACGCCCGTGGGCAGGCCGATGCCGGTGTCGCGAACGGTGAGGCGGAGCGCCCCGGGACGCTCCTCGACGCACTCCACCGCGATGTCCCCGACGCGGCCGGCGGGGAATGCGTGCTTCAGGCTGTTTGCGAGCAGTTCGTTGACCAGCAGTCCGCACGGCACGGCCTGGTCCATGTCCACCCTGGCTGGCGTGCAGGTCACCGTGAGCGCAATCTGCCGGCCGGGTGGTGCCAGCGCCCCGAAGAGGTGACGGGCGAGCGACTCGAGGTAGGTGCCCAGGTCGACCCGTGCCACCTGGCCGGACCGGTGCAGCAGTTCGTGCACCAGCGCCATCGAGGCGACCCGGTGCTGCATGTCCACGAGCACGGCGCGCGTGGCGCCGTCGCCCGTTCGTCCACCCTCGAGGCGCAGCAGGCTGGCCACGACCTGCAGGTTGTTCTTCACGCGGTGGTGAAGTTCACGGAGCAGGGCATCCTTCTCGGCGACCGAGGCGCGAAGCGCTGCCTCCGAGGCGAGGCGATCCGTGATGTCCTCGAACGCCCCGAGCAGGCAGGTCTTGTGCTGATGTTCGTCGACCACCACCGTCGCCGACACCAGCAGGGTCATCGGCCTGCCCGTCAACGTCCGGGCCCTGAGCTGGCCGGTCCACTGCCGATCGCGTTTCAGGGCGTCTGCGAGCGCGGCCACTTCAAGGGGGTCCTCCCAGAACTCGTGGACCTGGCGCCCGGTCAGCCGGTCGGCCGTGCCGCACTCCCACAGCCGCAGCGCGGCCGGGTTCACGTACGTGATGCGGCCGTCCATCTCCGCGATGGCGAACGCATTCAGCGCCGACTCCAGCGCCAGGTTCGTCACCCGCAGCTGCGCCTGCGTGGCGTGGAGGTGCGTGACGTCCTGGGTGGTGCCGCTGACGCACGGAGTACCGTCGGGTCGCACCCACAATTCGGCGTTCACGCGCAGGTACCGCACCGACCCGTCCGGGTCCATCATCCGGTAGTCGAAATCGGACGTCGGGACTCCGGCCCAGTTCCCCTCGAGGGCGGTCCACACGGCCGCGCGATCGTCCGGGTGGATGCCAGCCGCGAACTCCTGAGGCGACGGAATGGGGGCGCCAGGCGGGAGCCCGAACAGGTTGAACATGGTGTCGGACCACTCGAAGCGGCCGTCCGACCCCAGGGTCCAGCTCCCGATGCGCGACAGGCGCTCCGCCCGGTCGTGCGCGTCGAGCCGCGCCCGCAGCCTGGCGTTCTCCGCCTGGAGATCCGGATCGATCACGCGCGTCCTCCGTCGTCGCCGGTCGCCAGTACCGCCGTCCGCGGCGTGAAAGTCAGCTCGAACGACGCGCCGGGACCGCGTCCTGTCTCGAGCGTTCCCCGCAGCTGGCGCACCAGATCCGAGACCAGCACGAGGCCGAGCGACTGCGTTCCGCGGCTGTCCACGTCGGGCGGGAGCCCCACGCCGGTGTCGGCCACAACCAGCCGGAGGGCTGGGCCGCCGTCAACCAGGGCAAGCCTCACGCCGACCTCACCGCTCGCGTTCCCCGGAAACGCGTGCTTCAGGCTGTCCGAGAGCTTGAGGTCCGTGACGTCCTGCACGGTGCCGGTCGACCAGTCCGACCCGTCCGGCGCGACCTTCCGCTCGCCACGTTCGAGCAGGTAGCGTACCGACCCGTCCGGCAGCAGCGCGCGGAACTCCACGCCGAAGACCGGCTCGCCCCGTTCGTGCGCTTCCTGCGTGCGGCGGATGAGGGCACGGTCGTCGGGGTGGATCAGGGCGGTGAGGGCATCCAGCGTCGGCGCCTGCGAACCTGGTGGCAGGCCATAGATCCGGAACATCTCGTCGGACCACCGGCCGGACCCGTCCGGCAGCCGCGTCCAGCTGCCGATGTGGGCGATGCGCTGTGCCTCGGTGAGCTGGAACTCCTTCTCGATGAGCGCCGCTTCCGCTTCCCTGCGCCGCGCCTCACGCGCGAATGCGTCGAGCGCGAAGCTGACGTTGGCGGCCATCTCCGTGAGCAGGCGGCGGGCATCCTCGTCCAGCACGCCTGCGGCGCGGCTGTAGATGCCGAGGGCCCCGACGGCGTGCCCCTCGCGTGTCAGCGGCACGGCCGCCATGCCGTTCCAGCCGAATCGACGGATGCGATCCATGAGCGGGGAACGCATGCCGACCAGTTCGACGTCGTCGAACCAGACCGGGGCGTTCTCGCGAATGGCGCGACCGAACGGGCCGTGGCCGCGAGGGTCGTCCGCGATCGTGGTCAGGGACAGGTCGTCGAGATACTCGAGCTGTGCGCCATGCGCCGCCACGGGCCGGATCTCCTGCGTCGCCGGGTCGACCATGCCGATCCATGCCATGTCGAAGCCGCCAGACTCGACGGTGGCGTGGCAGACCTGTCCGAGCAGGCCCTCGACTTCCGTCGCGCGGACAATCGCCTCGTTGCAGCGACTGAGCGTCAGGTACAGCCTGGACAGCCGTGCCGCGGCCACCTCGGCCTGCTTGCGCGCGGTGATGTCGGTGTGGATGCCGAGCATACGCCGCGGGCGGCCGTCCGCGGCGCGTTCGGTAACCTGGCCGACGGAGTGGATCCAGACCCATGACCCGTCGCGAGCCTGCTGCCGGAACTCGATCGCGTAGTCGCTGCGGCGTCCCGCCAGGTAGTCGTCGAACGCCGCCAGGCTGGCCGCCGCATCGTCTGGGTGCAGCCGGCTGTTCCAGGCGCCCGCCGTTTCCGTGAATGACGCCGGGTCGTATCCCAGCATGGCTGCGTACTCGGGCGTGGTCTGTACCGCGCCGGTGTGCAGGTCGTAGTCCCACAGTCCCTGCCGCGCCGAGGCGACGGCGAGGCGGAGCCGTTCCTCGCTCTGGCGGAGGGCCGTTTCGGCCTCGCGCCGCTCGGTGACGTCGTTCCAGGCGCCCGCGATCTCGAGCGGCGTGCCGTCGGCACGGCGGCGAAGCACGGTCACGCGGTCCTGCAACCAGATGAACCGACCGTCCTTCCGCGAGAACCGGTAGTCGTGCGTCAGATCGTCGCGCGCCGCCACCTCGGCCGCTGTCCGCTGGGCGCTGTCACGATCGGCTGGATGGACGTGTGCGGTCCAGAACTCGGGCTGCAGGATCTCGCCCGGTGTGAAGCCGAGGACCCGCTCGACGTTCTCGCTCACGGCTACGGGGACGAAGCGGTCGCCAATCAGGTGCACGCTGTAGACGACCGTGGGGCTATTGGCGAGCAGGGCGCGCAGCTGGGTGACCGCGCGCGCCTGTCCTTCCTGTGCCCACTTCAGCGGCGTGATGTCGGTGTGCGTGCCGATCATCCGCTTCGGCCGCCCGTCCCCGTGCCGTGCCACGACCTGGCCGACCGACAGCACCCACTTCCAGCCGCCGGAGCGCAGTGCCAGCCTGAATTCGGCCCTGTAGCTGGGCGCCTCTCCGCCGAGGTACGCCTGTAGCGCGGCCCGGGTGGCGTCCTTGTCCTCGGGATGAATGCGGTCGAACCAGGTGTCGACGGTCTCGACGAATCCGTGGGGATCGTAGCCGAGCATCGTCGCGTACTCGGGGCTGACGATCGCGCGACCACCCGGCAGCTCCAGGTCGTAGAGTCCCTGGGACGCGGATGCCAGGGCAAGACGCAGCCGCTCTTCGCTGTCCTTCAGCCGGAAGGCCAGCTCTGCGCGCTGCGCCAGGGCGCGGAGCCGCTGCTGGTGACGCCAGACTCCCAGCGTCGTGCCCGAGCTGATCACGAGCAGGAGCACGCCGATGGTCACGACGAACAGGTGGCTGCGCAGCCGCCCCTGCAGTTCCGCGATGTCGATCCTGGTGACGAGAATCCAGGGCGACGCCTCAATCGGCATGATGAAGCCGAGCACGTCGGCATCGCGGTAGTCGACGCCTCGCACCAAACCCGTTTCTCCGGCTGCGGCCTTTGCGGCGAGCCGCTCCGAGTTGGCTGCGGGCGCCTGCAGCCTGAGGGCGGAGTCCCTGGCAAACCGCAGTGGGTTCAGGAACAGCACGTGGTCGCCCTCGCGTCGCACCAGCTCCGTTTCACCGGTCCTGCTGTGGCTCTCCTCGATTTCGAGAATCGGATACACCACTTTCGCCGGATCGATGCGAAGCAGGATCGCACCGATGGCCTCGTTGTCGGCGCCCGGGTCCAGCACCGGTGCGACGAGACCCAGGTGAGGTTTGCCGTTCCCCTCGTCGACGTAGAAGTCGATTACCCGCGGCTCACGGTCGCGAATGGCGCTGGCGGTGCCTGCGATCAACGCGGCAGCCGGCGGCGCGTCCGCCTGGGGAACCGTCAGGCGGATCTCGCCACGGGCATCGACGAGGAAGACGCGATCGTACTCGGCGTAGGCGCTCAGGTAGGTCTGGATCCACTCCGTGAACGCGGCCTCGGCCACCGGCTCCGCACTCCCCCGGAGGTAGCGAATCATGGTCGCGGACTGCGAATTTCGGCTCAGGAGCACCGCCGCGTCGCCCATCCGCTCGTTCCGCCAGGTCTGCAGGGCCCGCTGTTTCAGGCTCGAAATGAGCTCGACCTGCTGGTACGCATCGTCGTAGATCTCTGCGGCCTCGCTGCGGTAGTAGGCGACGCCGCCGATCGTGGCGATTACGCTCGCGACGACGAAGAGCGTCGTGACCAGCAACGTGCTGTTCGAGGGGGCGCCGCCTGGCTGCAGTACGGCTGGGTCAGTCGTGTGGAGGTCTTAAGCGACAGTAGCCATGCGGCCAAGGCTGCTCAGCTGATGATATCGGCGGCACGGTTGAGGTGCTATACACACTGGCTCACGATTCCCGCCACCTGCGCATATGCTCCAGTTCGGGGCGGCCGCGTGGGCACCGGCCAAAGGTGACGGTCTGCGCGACGTTTCGTATAGAATCCGCCCCTCAGGAGAGACGCATTGGCACATCGGCGACTGGGTGGATTGGTGAGGGGGGTCGCGCTGGCCTCGGGGCTGGCGCTGCTGACGGGGTCGCTCGCGGCGCAATCGCCGACGACCGCCTTCACCCGGACCGCGGACGGCAAGCCGAACCTGACCGGTATCTGGCAGGCGATGAACACCGCCAACTGGGACCTGCAGGCGCACGAGGCGAAGATGGGGCCGGTGGTGTCGCTGGCGGCCGCGTTCAGCGTGCCCCCGGGGCCCGGCGTGGTCGAGGGCAACGAGATCCCGTACCTGCCCGACGCCCTGAAGAAGAAGCAGCAGAACGGCGCCAACTGGATGGCGCTGGATCCCGAGGTGAAGTGCTACATGGCCGGGATTCCCCGGGCCACCTACCAGCCGTTCCCCTTCCAGATCGTCCAGTCACAGAACACGGTCGTCTTCTCCTACGAGTTCGCCAGCGCCAGCCGCATCGTCCGCATGGGCACGAAGGAAGAGAGCCCGGCGCCGGCCTGGATGGGGTGGAACGTCGGACGGTGGGAAGGCGACACGCTGGTGATCGACGTGACCGACCAGATGGAGGAAACCTGGTTCGATCGCGCCGGCAACCATCATAGTGACGCGCTGAAGGTCGTTGAACGCATCACGCCAATCGACTCGAACACGCTGAAGTACGAAGCCACAATCGAAGACCCGAAGGTCTTCAGCCGCCCGTGGAAGATCAGCATGCCGCTCTATCGTCGGCGTGAGCCGAACATGCAGCTGATGGAGTACAAGTGCGTGCCGTTCGCCGAGGAGCTGATGTACGGCCACCTCAGGAAGAAGTGAGAGTTCAGAGCTCGGATGTCAGGGACGGACGCCGGTCCGTGTGGTGGGCGCCTGGCACGTCCGGGCGATGTAGACGAGCGACTCGACCTTCAGCGCGTACTGCGCCGCCGCGCGTCCGGCCAGCGGCCCAGCCGCCTCGATCGTGTGTCCCACATGCCGCTCGAGCAGGGCGGTGTCTCCCTGAAGCCGGTACACCGTCGGCTTCTCGCCCCTCGGATCCGTCACCAGGTAACGCGCCGCCGCGCCAGCCCCCTGCTTCGACAGGCAGCCGATCGCGACAAAGCGTCCGCCCGGCGCCGTTGAGGCGCTTCCGGACGACGACTGCGCGAGCGCGGGGACACTCGCGCTTGCGAGGGCGACGGACAGTGCGATGAGAGCGCGCATATCGGGGGGCTTCCGGCTCCGGCTTCCAGGCTCGTCGAGCCTGGAGGCCGAAGCCCTGAATCGTGTCAGCGGGGCGGTTCGGTGTTGTCCGCGCCGTCGCGCGGGGCGCCAGTGCCGGACGAACCCATGAACAGGGTGCGGCCGTCAGGGAAGGTGATGTTCCGGCCGTTCGCGCGCAGCGTGCCGTCCTTCGCCTGGTAGCCGGTGACGAGGATGACCGTGCCGATGGCCACGGTCGAGCGCGTGATCCCACGCCGCTGCAGCGTGTTCGGCGTGCCCCCCTCGACGGCCCACTCCTCGACCTTGCCGTCCGGCTTGGTCACCTTCATGTGAATCCACGCATGCGGGTTGATGAGCTCGACCTTCGTGATCGGTCCTTCGAGCTTCACCGGCGCGTTCGGATTGAACTCGGCGGAGAACGCATGGTGTGCGACGAGCGGCACACCGGCGGCGAGCAACAGCCCAGCTGCGGCAACCAGTTTCTTCATGAAACGCCTTTCTTCCCTCCGCCGGGGAGTCTACGCCAAGGGAGGATCGTTTTGCACTTGGGACTTCCACTTTCCTGCGTTTCCCTTTACCGTATGCGCGGGTCCGCCGCCGTGCCGCGGTACCCGTGATTGCGGCGCCGGCCGATCCTGCCGGCGCGGGAGGAGTGGTGTGAGGCAGGTATTCGCGGTGCTCGTCGCAATGGGTCTCGCAGCCGGGACGGTCGTCGCGCAGCAGGCAGGGTCGCCGGCCACCGGCTACCAGGTGCCCCGGACGCCTGACGGCAAGCCTGACCTGCAGGGTGTGTGGGCGAACAACGGCATCACGCCCATGACGCGTCCCACGCAGTGGAAGGACAAGGGCCCCTACCTCACGAACGCGGAGGTGGAAGACCTGAAGCAGGTGCTGGCCCGGTTCGTCGACCAGGGCGGCGACGCGATCTTCGGCAACGTGGTCCAGCTTGCGCTGAACGCCAAGGACACCGGCAAGTTCAACCAGACGTCGTACGACCCCACCACTGGGAATTACAACCAGTTCTGGATGGCCGACCGCGACATCGACAACCGCACGTCGCTCATCATCGATCCGCCCGACGGCCAGTTCCCTCCGCTGACACCGGAAGGCGAGGCTCGCCGCGCCCTCGGCCGTCGCGCCGTGGTCGTCGAAGGCGGGGAGGGCGGGCCGCGCGGACCGGCCGATGGTCCCGAGGATCGGCCCCTGTCCGAGCGCTGCATCACCTACGGCGTGCCGCGCCTGCAGGCGAACTACAACAGCTACTTCCAGATCGTGCAGTCGCCCGAGACCGTCACCATCTACCAGGAGATGATCCACGACGCACGCATGGTGAACATGACCGGTGCGCCCCACCTGCCGGCCGGCGTGCGCCAGCTCCACGGCGACCCGCGCGGCCGTTGGGAGGGCGACACGCTCGTCGTCGAGTCCACGAACTTCGTCAACGGGTTCCAGGGGTCGACCAACGACGTGAAGATCACCGAGCGCTTCACGCGGCTCGAGGCCGATCACATGAACTGGCAGGTCACGGTCGAGGATCCCAAGACCTGGACGAAGCCGTGGACCTTCATGATCCGGCTGAAGCGGACCGACGACCAGGTGTACGAATACGCCTGCCATGAAGGCAACCACTCGATGATCGGCATCCTCGCGGGTGCTCGGGCCGACGAAGCGCGTGACGCGGCCGCCGCGAAGAAGGCCCCTGCCGCAAAGGCGCCAGCGAAGAAGTAACGAACGGGACGGGCGGGCGTGGCCGACGGGTGAAGTATCCTGAACGGCCATGCCGCAGTCCGTGCAGACCGACCGTCGCCTCAACAGCCCCGGCCAGGTGCTCTTCGCCAGCCTGATCGGGACCACGATCGAGTTCTTCGACTTCTACATCTACGCGACCGCGGCGGTCCTGGTCTTCCCGAAGCTGTTCTTCCCGTCCACCGACCCGGCGTCCGCCACCCTCGCCTCCCTCGCCACCTTCGCCGTGGCGTTTTTCGCCCGACCGGTCGGGTCCGCGTTCTTCGGCCACTTCGGCGACCGGGTGGGGCGGAAGACGACGCTGGTGGCGGCGCTGCTGACAATGGGCGGGTCGACGGTAGCGATCGGCCTGCTGCCCACCTACGAGACCATCGGCATTGCCGCGCCCGTCCTGCTTGCGCTGTGCCGGTTCGGCCAGGGGCTCGGCCTGGGCGGTGAGTGGGGTGGTGCGGTGCTGCTCGCGGTCGAGAACGCCCCTCCCGGCAAGCGGGCGTGGTACGGGATGTTCCCGCAGCTGGGCGCACCCATCGGGTTCTTCTTCTCCGGCAGCATCTTCCTCGTGCTGTCGGGCGCCTTCAGCGACGAGCAGTTCTTCTCGTTCGGGTGGCGCCTGCCCTTCCTCGCCAGCGCTGCGCTCGTCATCGTGGGCCTGTACGTGCGGCTGACCATCACCGAGACGCCGGTGTTCCAGAAGGTGGAGCGCAGCGAGCGCGCGAAGGTCCCTGCAGTCACCGTGTTCCGTGAGCATGGCGGCACGCTGGTCGCGGGCACGCTGACCGGGATCACCACCTTCGTGCTGTTCTACCTGATGACCGTGTTCACGCTGTCGTGGGGCACGACGGCGCTGCACTTCACGCGCGACCGCTTCCTGGTGTTCCAGTTGGTCGGCATCCTCTGCTTCGGCCTCACCATCCCGATCTCGGCGCTCATCGCTGAGCGGTTCGGCCGGCGCACCACGATGATCTGGGTGACCGTGGCGATCGGGCTGTTCGGGCTGGTGCTCGGGCCGATCTTCGAGGCGGGGACCACGGGTGCGATCGTCACGCTGACCGTGGGGCTCGGACTGATGGGCATGACGTATGGCCCGATCGGCACCCTGCTGTCGGAGCTGTTCCCGACCGCGGTCCGCTACACCGGCAGCTCCCTCACGTTCAACCTCGCGGGGATCTTCGGGGCGTCGCTGGCGCCCTACATCGCGATGTGGCTGGCGACCAACCACGGGTTGCCCTGGGTGGGCTACTACATGACGGCGTCGGCCGTGCTCACGCTGGCCGGCATCGTCGCGACCCGGGAGACGAGAGATCTGGTGCTATAAGGATTTGGGGATGGGTTGCCGCGGGTGGGGCGGCCCAGAATCGTGGGCGCCTCAAGTGCCTGAGTTCGGTTCGTCCGGGTCGTTCGTGTCCATGCGCCTACTGTCACAATCCCTGGTCCAGGCTGTCGCCCTGCTCGGCATGCTCGCCGTGCCTGCCGCTGCGCAGGCGCAGACGGCCGTGGAGCCGCCCGCCCCCACCCTGCCACAGACGCTCAGCCGGGATACCGACGGGCACGCCACCATCCGAGCCGTCCGTGTCGACACCCCGGTGCGGATCGACGGCAGGCTCGACGAAGCGATCTACACGAGCGTGCAGCCGGCGTCGGACTTCATCCAGATGGAGCCGCGTGGCGGGAACGTGGCCACCGAGAAGACCGAGGTCTGGCTGTTCTACGACCGCGACAACGTGTATGTGACCTTCCGCGCGTGGGAGAGCGCGCCCGAGCGCGGCATCCACAACGAGATGCGTCGCGACAGCGGCAACATCCGCCAGGGCGACTCGGTCGGCTGGGGATTCGACACGTTCCGCGACCGGCGCAATGCCCTGCAGTTCGAGGCCAATGCACTCGGCGCCCGGACCGACGGGCAGAGCACCAACGAGCGGCAGTACAACGCCGACTGGAACCCGATCTGGCGGTTGTCCGCCGGCCGCTTCGAGGGGGGCTGGACGGTGGAGGCGGCGATCCCGTTCAAGTCGATCCGCTACTCGCCCGGCATCGTGCAGGACTGGGGCTTCCAGGCGCGGCGCACCAACAAGTGGAAGAACGAGATCGCGTACCTGACCAAGGTGCCGCCCGCGTTCGGCATGGGCCGCGCCGACTTCTCGGCCTCGCTCTACGCGAACGTGGTCGGCCTGGAGGCCCCGCCGCAGTCGCGCGTGCTCGAGCTGAAGCCGTATGTCATCTCAAACCTCACCACGGACAACGTGTCGTCGCCGCGCCGGGCGAACGACCTTGGGGGTGACGTCGGCATCGACTCGAAGTACGCCATCACCCAGAACATCACCGCCGATCTCACCTACAACACCGACTTCGCGCAGGTCGAGGCCGACGAGCAGCAGGTGAACCTCACGCGCTTCAGCCTGTTCTTCCCCGAGAAGCGCGACTTCTTCCTCGAGAACCAGGGCATCTTCACCTTCGGCAACAACTCGAGCGGTTCCGCCCAGAACAGCACGTCGGACGTGCCGCTGCTGTTCTACAGCCGGCGCATCGGGCTGGCCGCCAGCCGCGAGGTGCCGATCTGGGGTGGCGGCCGGGTCACCGGGCGTGTCGGCCGCTACCAGGTCGGCCTCGTGAACATGCAGACCAAGGAGGACCTGGCGGCCGCGGCGCCGTCGACGAACTTCTCGGTCGTCCGCGTGAAGCGCGACATCCTCCGTCGCAGCAGCATCGGGCTGCTGGCGACGTCACGCTCGCGCTCGCAGGCCGTGGCCGACTCCTCCAGCCAGGCGCTCGGCGTGGACGGCACCTTCGCGTTCCTCACGAACTGGACGGTGGCCACCTACTACGCGCAGACCCGCGCCGAGGGGGTCTCGTCGAGCAACAGCAGCTACCGGCTGCAGACCGAGTATGCCGGCGACCGCTACGGCCTGCAGCTCGAACGGCTCGCGATCGATCCGAACTTCAACCCCGAGGTGGGGTTCCTCCGACGCACCGACATGCGGAAGAACTACGCCCAGGCCCGGTTCAGCCCGAGGCCGCGGCGGATCCGCTCGGTGCGCAAGTTCGTCGGCATCGGCCAGTACACCCACGTGGAGGATGCGGCCGGGCGCGTGACGACGAGGCTGGCCGACGGCGAGTTCGCGATCGAACTGCAGAACAGCGACCGGTTCCAGCTCGGGATCCAGCAGGACTACGAGTACATCGCGCGCGCCTTCTCCGTGGTGCCGGGCGCCCGCATCGGAGTCGGCGGCTACGACTTCACCGTCGGGCGCGTCGGCTACGCCCTGGGGCAGCAGCGCCGGTTCTCGGGGAACGTGCTGCTGGAGGTGGGCGGGTTCTACGATGGCACCCGCACCGGCCTCACGTTCAACCGGTCGCGCGTGAACTTCTCGTCCAGGCTCTCCGTCGAACCGACCGTCACCCTGAACTGGATCGACCTGCCGGTGGGGCAGTTCGAGAGCCGCCTGGTCGGATCGCGCATCACCTTCACCGGGACGCCGAAGCTCTTCGCGAGCGCGCTCGTGCAGTACAACTCGAGCACCCACTCCGTCAGCACGAACGCCAGGCTCCGGTGGGAATACCTGAACGGCAGCGAACTGTTCGTGGTCTACAACGAGGAGCGCGACAGCGCGCCGACCCTCGGCATCCCCGGCCTCCTGAATCGATCCTTCGTCATCAAGGTCAATCGCTTCTTCCGCTTCTAGCCCGCGGGTCGCGGCAGTGCCCGCCGGTGCACGACCGGTCTGCCGGCGGAGCGCAGGTGCGGCCCTGGCCGGGAAGTCCAGTTCGCCGGCTGCGCGGCCGATACAAGCGTAGAATGGGCGACTTGCATCGAGGTGTCATGAGGCCGGCCCTGGCCTCGGTCCTTCTCCTGCTGACGCTGGTCCTTCGGGGCAGCGCCGCCGTGGCGCAGCCGATCCACGGTTCTGTGGCCGGCAGCGTGACGGCCTCGACCGGCATCGGCCTGCCCGGCGCCACGATCACCGTGGTCGGCCGAGAGGCCGGCATCGAACGATCGGTGGTCACCGGCGAGGACGGCGAGTACGTGATCGACGGGCTTCCACCGACCGGCACGTACGACTTCACGGTGGACCTCGAGGGGTTCGCCCCGGTGCGACGGACCGGGGTGGTCATCGTCCCTGGCGGGAGGGTGACGACGAGCTTCCTGCTCGTGCCGACGACCAGCGAGACGCTGTCGGTCACCGCGCGGACCGCCATCGGAGACCAGCGGCGCGGAGCCATCCAGGCCACCATCCCCGAACGGATCATCCAGGCCGTGCCGCTTGCCGGCCGCAACTTCCTCACGCTGGCGATGCTCACGCCCGGCTTCACCGGGAACCCGGTGGCACCCAGCCCGAATGGCCAGGTCTACTGGACCCACAACATCATCGTCGACGGCGCGAGCCACTTCTCGAAGTGGCGGAGCGCACCGCGCACGTTCAACAGCGGCTACTCACTCGAGGCCATCCAGCAGATCCAGGTGCTGAACAGCCAGTTCTCGCCGGAGTTCGGCGAGGCGCTGTCGTCGGTCACGACCGCCATCACGCGATCGGGCACCAACGAGCGGCACGGCAGCGCCCTGGTGTTCGGGCAGGCCGGCGTGCTCAACGATCAGCCCGTGTTCGCCAGCCGCAAGCCGCCCGTGGCGTCGGCCCGCGCGGGGTTCACGATTGGTGGTCCGGTCCGGCGCGACCAGACCTTCTACTTTACGAGCTATGAGGGGCGACTCTCCCGGTCGAAGAACTTCGTGGTGTCACCGGCGGCAGCCGGCCGCGAGGTGCCGACCGACGAGGACGAGCACCTGGCTTTCGTGAAGATCGACCATCGGCTCAGCGCGAACGACCTGGTCTCGATGCGCTACAACGGCCAGTGGTTCCGCTGGCTGAACCAGCCGGGCGGACTGTGGCTGCCCGGCAGCGGGACCAGGTATCGCAACGACGTCCACACCGCGCTCGTCACCGCCACGCAACTCGTCTCCACCCACGTCCTGAACCAGGCGCGATTCCAGGTGTCGCGTTACACGGACCGGCGCACCGACCTCAATCCTTCGATGTACGTGTCACGGGCTGGCTACTCGCTCGAGGGGGCCACGCTGGGTCCGTTCGGGTTCGGCGCCGCGCCGGAAGACACCTACGAAGGGTCTGACACGCTCACGCACACCGACGGGCGCCACTCGTTCCGGATGGGCACCGGCTTCAAGTACGTGAAGGCGCGCAGCGAGTCGCTGCCCTTCGGTGCCGGCGCGTACTACTTCGCCGGTGGACCCGCGCAGTATCCGCAACCCTTCGCATTCGCGCAGGGGCTCGCCCCGGATGGCGCGGCCACGTCGGTCGAGCCCCGCAGCGTTGCGTCGTTCGCGTTCGTACAGGACGAATGGCGCGTCACTCCCGGCCTGACGCTGAACTACGGCCTGCGCTACGACATCGAGCGGGTCAGCAACGTGAGCGGGTACGGCGCAGCCGACCGCAACAACCTGCAGCCCCGCGCCAGCGCCAGCTGGGCCCCCTTCGGGAGCACGTTCGTGATCCGGGGCGGCGGCGGCGTCTACACCCAGCAGCACCTGCTCTACTACATCAATCGCGTGCAGCTCGAAGGTCCCGGCGGTCTGTCGCTCGTCACCCTGCCGTCGTCCTCGACGCTCATGCCGTCGTACCCGGGCACCCTCTCGCCCGCGGTGCTCTCACGCATCCCGCGCGACATCTACGTCGTCGATCCCGCGTTCCACAACCCGTACTCCGTGCAGGGGGCCATCGGCGCGAGCGGCGTCATCCGTGGTTTCGACGTGGCGGCCGACTTCATCTACCTGTCCGGCCGCGACCTGATGAGCATTGTCGACGCCAATGCGCCGGCCTCGGCGGCGAAGCCGGCATTGCGCAGCGTGGCGGTGGCCGACGACACGCGCCCCCAGATGCCGTCGCCGGGCGGCTATCGCAAGGTGATCGAACTCGGAAACGAGGGACGGAGCTGGTATCGGGGCCTGCAGGTGAAGGTGGACCGATCCGTGGGGTCGCTGGTGCTGGTGTCGTCCTATACCCTCGCGCGGGCGCGCGACATGGCGAACTACCAGTTGCCTGAAGACAGCCGGAACATCGCCGCAGAAGCGGGACGGGCCGACAACGACGTGCGCCACAACGCCACCGCGGGACTGACCTGGCAGCTCCCCTCCAGGGGGGCGTCGTTCGGCAGCTGGGTCATCTCCGCGACCGGCCAGTTCCGGAGCAACCGCCCCTACAACATCACCTGGGGTGACGACCGCAACGGCACCACCCAGAACGACGCGCGGCCCGGTGCCCGCAACACGGGTCGAACAGGGGCTTACCGCAACATCGACCTGGCGCTGTCGCGCCGGATGCCGTTCAGCGGACGTACGCTGGAGATCAGGGCGGAAGCCTACAACGTACTCAGCACGACGAACTACGATGAGTACGTGGGTGCGCTCAGCTCGCCGTTCTTCGGCCAGCCGGTCAGTGCGTTCCCGAAGCGACGCCTGCAGTTCGCGGCGGTGGTCCGGTTCTGATGACGCGCAGCAGGTTCGGCAGGTTCAGCGACATCCGGGTCCAGGCCCTCGGCCTTGCGGTGGTGGCCTGCCTGACCACCGTGCAGTGCAGCGGGGGTGGATCCAGCAGCGGCGGCGGTGGCGGACCGATCGTGCCGGGTCCGACCAGCCCGACGCCCACGCCCACGCCGGTCGGCCCCGAAACCTTCGTCGGCGCCGGCGACATCGCCATCTGCGGCGGCAATGCGGACGCGACCGCCCGACAGCTGGACTCCATCGGCGGCACCGTCTTCACGCTGGGCGACAACGCCTATCCGAGCGGCACCCGCGACGAGTTCCGGAACTGCTACGAGCCCTCCTGGGGCCGTCACAAGGCACGCACGCGTCCCACTCCCGGCAACCACGACTACGGCACGCCGGGCGCCGCGCCGTACTACGAGTACTTCGGGGCGAATGCCGGGTTCCCCGGCGCCGGGTACTACAGTTTCGAGCTGGGGGCGTGGCACATCGTGTCGCTCAACAGCAACGTGCCCGATGCGGGGGCCGCGCAGCTCGCGTGGCTGCGGGCCGATCTCGCCGATCACGCCACCACCCGGTGCACGCTGGCCTATTGGCACCATCCGATCTTCTCGTCGGGTCCGAACGGGTCGATCGCGAGCGAGGCACCCATCCGCGCCTACGGCCGGGAGATGTTCCGGATCCTCCATGAGGCTGGCGCCGAGCTGGTGCTCGTCGGCCACGAACACCAGTACGAGCGATTCGCACCGCAGACGGCCGATGGCATGCTCGACCCCGCACGAGGGATCCGGCAGATCGTCGTGGGCACGGGCGGCGTGCCGCTGTACGACTTCCAGGCCACACGTCCCAACAGCGAGGTGCGCATCAAGGCGCACGGCGTGATGAAGCTGACGCTCTCGAGCGACCGGTACCAGTGGGACTTCCTGCCGATATCCGGACCCGGAGACAGCGGCTCAGCGGCCTGCCACTGAGCTATAGTTCAGCCTTACCTCGACCGTATGACCCCTCCCACGCTTCCGCCCGACCGAGTGGTGCTCGATCCCGACGAGCGACGCCGCACCATCGTCGACCTGATTCGCGGTGCGCGCACGCGGCTGGCGCTCTCGCTCTTCCGGTGCAACGACAAGGGGATCTTCCAGGAGCTGGCCGCAGCCGTGGCGCGCGGCGTCGACGTGGAAGTGCTGGTCACCTCGCGGGCCAAGGGGGGCAGGAAGAAGCTGCGGAAGCTGTGGCAGCGGCTCGAGGAAACCGGGGCGACGGTCTATGCCTATAACGACCCGGTGGTGAAGTACCACGCGAAGTACGCCGTGGCCGACGAGGGCCCCGCACTGGTCGCCTCGCTGAACCTCACGAAGAAGTGCTTCGCGAAGACCTGCGATGCCGTGGTGCTCACGTGGGACCCCGATGTCGTCCACGGGCTGCTGCAGCTCACGGCGACCGATCGTGACGGCATCGCACCGCCCTCGTCGCTCTCGCCGCGCCTGATCCTCGGTCCGGAAACGGCGCGCCGGCAGTTCACCGCCCTGATCCGCAGCGCCCGATCGAGCATCCTCATGATCGACCCGAAGCTCTCCGACCCGGACCTCAGGGCGCTGCTCGACGAACGTCGCGCGGAGGGGCTGCACGTGCACGTGCACCAGGACTGCCGCGTTGGTGCCCTGAAGTCGCACGGGAAGATCATGCTGATCGATGGGGTCCGCGCGGTCATCGGGAGCCTGGCCCTGACCGCGCTGAGCATCGACTTCCGCCGTGAGGTGGCCATCCAGGTGGACGAGCCGTCCGCCGTGGCCGCCGTCACGTCGCTCTTTGCATCCCTTGGTGTGACCACGGCAGAACCCGGCCAGCAGCCGGCGGCTGCAGGAGGCGCGTCGTGCTGATTGCCCCGCTCGCTCTCATCCTGGCACTCGCCGATCCCGTGGCGGCGCCCGAACCGGCCCCCGAGCCCCACCCAAACGTATCCGTGGCCGGTTCGCCGGCCCACGCCCCTGCCGCATCGGCGACCGAGACCCGCACGGAATCGGCCGCTGCCGTGCAGGGATCTGGTGGCAGCCGGCCCGCGGGGCTGCGCTTCACATGGCAGGAGCACCCGACGCTGCGCGCGGGACGATGGCTGCGGCTCGAACTGGGCGCGAAGGTGCACGTCGATCGCATGAAGCCGGGAGACGACCCGCAGGACTTCGACGACGTGCAGGTGGCACGCAACCGTGTCAGCCTCGACGGCGAGCTCTTCCGCTTCTTCCAGTTCAGCCTCGAGCGGGGCCTCAGCGGCAACGCCGACGTGAAGCTGAATGCGAAGTCCACGAAGACCGCGTGGCGCGATCTCTACGGTGAGCTGAAGTTCAGCGACGAACTGCAGATCCGCGGCGGCCGCTTCAAGATCCCCTTCAGCCTCGACCAGCTCACCGGCATCTCGAACAACGACTTCGTGTACCGCTCCCTCGGCGCCACGTACCTCGCGCCCGCGCGCGACACGGGCGGCATGGTGCACGGCCGGTTCTTCGGGCGTGACCTGACCTACGCCGCCGGGTTCTTCGAGCGTGACGGCGACAACTCACGCTCGAACAAAGTGGCCGGCGGCGATCGGACGGTGGCCGTCCGCCTGACCGCGCGCCTGCTCAAGCCGATCAAGTTCCTGAATCTGGACGACACCGACTTCGGCGGGAACTTCGCCACGACCGATGTCAGCGACGCGTCGGAACTGCCCAACGGCCTGCGCGGCCGCACGGTGATGTCCGAGTACACCTTCTTCGAGCCGGTCTTCGTTCGCGGCAAGCGGCATCGCTACGGCGCCGACGTCGACTGGTCGGACCACCAGCTCAGCGCGCGCGCGGAGTACATGGCCGTGACCGACGAGCGCGTCGGGCAGGGGCTGCGCGGCGACACGCTGAACTCCGCACGGGCGCAGGCCTACTACGTGCAGGGCGCCTGGCTGATCACGGGCGACAACAAGGAGCGTCCCCTCGATCCCGATCGGCCGCTGCCGATGAAGGGCGTGGGCGCATTCGAGGTGGCTGCCCGCTGGGAGCGCATGTGGTTCGACAGCAAGCCCACGGGTGAGCCGGCGTTCAGCAACTCGAGGGCGGAAGTGATCCGGCCGACGGGGAACAAGGTCCTCACCCTCGGCGTGAACTGGTACCTGAACCGCTGGGTCAAGCTGCAGTTCAACGCCATCCACCAGGAGCTCGAGGACGAGGGGCGCACGCCGCTGCTCGATGGCCGGACGACGTGGTGGGGGTCGGTGCTGCGGGCGCAGTTCGTGCTCTAGCCCCCGCTCCCCTGCGCCTGCCGCTGCCGCCCCCTGACGCTCGAGAGGGTCTTCAGCGTGCGGGCCGTGCGGACCAGCAGGTCGCGCCGGACCGCCTTGGTCTCCGCGCCGAGCAGTTGGTCGCACCCGAACTCCACGAATCCCGTGCGCTCCGAGAGGCTGCGCGACGCCGCCAGGTCCACGGTGTGCCGGGCATCCGCCGCTGGCGCGAACGCGAAGATCTCCGTCAGCGACCGGGCATCCAGCCCCGCGGCCCGTCCGAACGCGATCGCGGTATCCACGTAAGGCGCGACCACGACCGTCCGCCCCTCCTGAAGCGCCGGTCGAACCTCCCACCGCAGGCGGAAGGCCAGGTCTGCTGCGTACAGCAGCAGCAGCGTACGCGCCGACGGCAGCCCGGCGTCCTCCTCGGCCACCACCAGCTCGCCGAAGATCCCCGAGGCGTCCCACCCCGAGACCGCCGCGCGGCTCTTCCGGTTGTCCTTCACGATCGCGCGCGCGGCCTTCTCCAAGGCAGCACCGTTCACGCCGTCCACCGCCACCAGCATCCCGGGTCGTGACGTCACTGGCCCCGGTTCCTTCCCGCCAGCCACTCACCGAAGGCGTCGGCGTTCCAGTCGGACCACGGCCGCTTCTCGCACTCGCGGAAGATCCGCCTGATCGCGTGATGCTGCTCGCCGATGCTCTGCTCGGCGTCCACGGTGATGAAGTTGAAGATCGCGGCCAGCGAGTCGTACTCCCGAATCACCCTGGTGATGAACCGCTGGTAGCTCTCGGCAGGATCGGCCACCAGCGTGACGTCCTGGCCGGCCTCGTAGTAGTTGGGCGTCCGCACGGCCGCCACCCGCTTGCCCGACGTGCCGGGCGACACAGAGAAATAGAAGACGATGTCGGGCCAGAGGAGCGGCTCGTAGAGCCGCAGCACCCAGTCGAGGTCGAGCCCGCGCGCCACGTCGCGCGCCAGCCCCGTGAAGAGGAACCGGTCCGCGATCACCAGCCTGCCGTCCCACAGTGCCGGCAGCACCTCGTGGTCCATGCGGTGCCGGAAGTCTGCGGCGTGGAGCAGCGAGAACTCCTCGGGGCTGAGCGCCCGTACCGTCTTCCGGCTCCGGATCACCGGCTTGATCAGATCGGACGAGTTCCACTTCGTGGTGACGACGTCGTAGCCCTCGGCCTTCAGCCACGTCCGGAACAGCTTCCGCTGCGTCGTCTTGCCGGAGCCGTCGGGGCCTTCGAAGGCGATCAGCATGCCGCGCCTGCGCGATGGCTTGGAGAGGCGCGCGCGGGCGCGCTGGGTCCACGTACGGATCGAGGTCGGCGACTTGATCATCGGAGCCGGGAGGCAGGGCTGATGATACCCCCGTGGGGAATGCGGTCCTAGCTTCCCTACACTCCTGCGGGAATCGTCAGGCCGATGCGCGTGCCGCGCGGGGACAGCGTCACCTGGGCGTCACCGCCGTGCGCGCGTGCGACCTGCTGGAGCGCAGCCATGGCCAGCACCACGCCGGTGCCGCCGGGACGGTCCGTCCAGCCGGCGTCGAAGGCACGAGCGGCCCACGCCTGGGTGGGCAGCACGTGGTCCTGTGACGCCACCAGTGTGAGCTGCCGGCCAGCGGTGAGGCCGGCCACCAGCACCATGCGGCTCGCCGGCAGCCCTTCGAGCAGTGCAAACGTCGCGAACAGCGATGCGCCGACCGCCGCCGTCAGCAACCGTTCGTCGGCCACCACGATATGGCCGGGTGGCAGGTCGACATGCGGAGTGATGTCCACGTGGCGAAGGCGCCGCTCGGGGCCGAAGTCGTGCAGCACCCGATCGATCAGGGCAGCCACGGCCACGGCGCCCCGCATCAGCGGCAGCTCGCCATGGACCACGCGGGCCGCCTGCACGAGCGACGAGGCCCGGAACAGCTCGGCGCGGAGCAGCGTGCCGACGCCAGCGCGCGACAAATCGGAGAGCGGCCCACTGAGCAGCTCGGCCAGCGACGTGGCGGTCGAGACGGAGCGCGCGAGCACATCGCTCACCTGTGGCGTCACCTGGCTGGTCCGGCTGCTGGCTGCGTCCCTCTCGGTCTCGCCCGGACGGCCCGGGTCCGCGGGCACCGCCTGCGGCGACTCCTCGTCGGTTCCTCGCGAGGCGAGGAAGTCCACGTAGTGCTCGTCGGCCCGCATGCGGTACGACGAGGGAAGGCCCTCACGCGTCGGACGGCTCTGATCGCCAGGAAGCTCGAGATCGGACACGGCGCGCCAGTCGAAAGTCAGGGTTTGTCGGACAAGAAGGGACGAGCTCTTATACCAGAAGGGCAGGGACCGTACAACGCGGTACTGAACTTGCGACCGCAATCAGGTATGACCCACACCTGGATGACATCGATGGCGAGCGGGCCCGTCGGTGCGGCGGCGCTCACGACGATTCACGAACTCGCGAGCAGTCGCCTGGCCGACGCGCCGCGCATGGACGTACTTGGCATGCGTGCCCTCCGGCGTTTCATCCCCGCGTTTGCGCACGAACGTCCTCGCTCGACGCGGCTGAGGCGCTGGGCACTGGCCGGAGACATCGTGGCCAACGCGGCGTACTATGCGGCGATTCCCGGTTCGACCCGCCCGGCCACGTGGACCCGTGCGGCGGCGCTGGGCGCTGGTGCCGGCATCGGTGCGCTGCTCCTGCCCGCACCGATGGGGCTCGGCGACCCACCATGTGCGAATCGACCGCGGAACCAGGTGATGACGGTGGCCTGGTACCTCGTGGGCGCCCTGGCGGCCGCAGCCACGGCCAACGCGCTCGGCGCGACCCGACGGCAGTTCGCATGAGTGGCGGCCGTCGCCTAGCGCGGCTGCCATCCGATGAACCACGCAGCCGCCCGGTCGCGGAGCCCGTGCGCGTAATCGACGCGGAAGGCTCCCGTGGTGCCGGGCACACGGACGCGGATGCCGGTGCCCGCATCGACATGCCACGGCAGGCCCGCGACAAACGCGGGCCGGCGTCCGGCCGCGGCCGCGTCGACGAAGACCGCGAAGCCGAGCCTGACCAGCCGCGGTCGCGCGAGCCAGTGCTGCAGTTCAACGGTGGCGTAGGCGAGGCGCTGCCCGAACACCGGGCCGTCAATCCGTCCGTCGTGCATGAGCGTATGTGCGCGGAGCAGCGGTCCGCGACTTCGACCTTCCCCCGCGCCGCTCCAGGCGGCAAGCGGCGCATCCGCTGACGCGAGATGGCCTCCGGCGCGCGCCACCAGCACGAGCGGACGCGCGTCCCTCGACCCAACCCAGGCCATTTCGGCAGACCCGGACCGTCCACGCCCGATCCACTGCACCAGCGACAGCGTGGTCGTCAGTCGGTCGTTCAGCCGGCGATGATCGACCGCGACACCTGCGTGCACGGTCTTCGTACGCGGTCGGTCGGTCGTGGACCATGTGTCGGCGCCCACCGTGCCGGTCACCTCGAGGTGCGGCGTGAGCCAGCTGGCGAGCGAGACGGTTCCGCCCAGTCGCTCTTCCCGCACCGCGTTCCCGCTCGTCGCCACGCCGTAACTCTGCGCGGCCCACAGCATCCCGACGCGCCACACCCCGCGGGGACCGGAAACCAGCGGCGCGGTGAAGTCCATGGAGAGGCGGGGCGGTTGGTCCACCAGCCCACCGTGGCCGACCAGCGCTCGCCCTGTCCACTCCGTCCCGGCAGGCTCACCGTCGCGTCGCGCTCGATCGCCGCCCGCGCGCCGGCCGCCAGCCACGGCACCACGCCACGCGGCAGTGCGGCCTTCTCCACCACCGCCACGTCGGCCACCACCCACCGCCCATCGTCGGGCCGAATCGCGAGCCGCGTCGACGCCAGGTCGGGCATCGCCTCCAGGCGACGCCGGGCGAGCTGGAACGCACCGGCCGTGAGCACCGCCTCCGGGTGCAGCCCGAGTGCCGAGGTCAGCAGCGCGTATCGCGTGCGCGATAGGCCCGACACGCGAACCGAGTCCAGCAGCGGTCTGCCGGCCCTGTTCCATGCGCGCAGCGCACCATCGAGGTCGTCCAGCAGGAACCGGCTGGCACCGAGCAGGTCGGCCGTGTAGGCATCGCCCGGATCGATCGCAAGTGCACGTGTCGCCAGCACCTCGGCCTCGCGCCAGCGCCGCTGCGTGAAGCGGACGCCTGCCAGCTCGCGGACCGGGCCCGCGGATCCTGGGCAGCTCGCGATGAGCGGTGGCAGCACGACATCCGCGGAACCGACCCCCTGTGCCGCAATCTGCGCGAGCGCGTCGTCCAGCCGCGCGTCGCACGACGAAGCCGCGGGAGCCGGCCGGGTGGGCTCGTCATGCAGCGGCCCGTCGACCGAGCGTGCCGGAATCGGGTCGGCACCCGGGGTGACGCGCAGCATCCAGAAGCCGGTCGGTTGCCACACACGCAGCAGCCGGTCGCGGGGCATCCGGTGCGCCGGTCCCCACGTGGGGTCGTGCACCAGCACGCCGTTCTCGTCCGCACCGACCGCCACCACGTAGTGGTAGCGTTGTGGCCGGTCCTCGATCAGGAGCATGGGCGGACGGCCGGCGCGAAGTTCGTGGCGGACCGCGTCGATCGATCCGGTGAGCGTCTCTGCAATCCAGCGCCGCTCGCGGATGGCCTCGATCAGGTCGACAACCGCGATGCCACCCGCCGCTCGATCGACCAGCGGAGCGAACTGCTGGACGGATGCGTGCCGGTCGCCCCAGAACCTGAAGATCATGGCGGTGGCGGCACCGCCGCACAGGGCCTCGGTTTGAGGCAGGAACGGCACGTCGAGCACGGCCCGGTCGGCTTCTGGCGAGGCCGACTCGCACGTGGCGGCGGGGCCGGACGCCATCAGCAGGACGATCCCTGCGACGCGTCCGGCACACGGCCACCACCTGGACGGACGCACGCGTCAGTCGACCGCGACGACCAGCAGGATGATCAGCAGCAGGGCGACGATGATGGTCGTGGTGGAGATGACGATGGTGGAGGCGCCGCCTACCAGGGCGCGGTCCACCTGTTGGGCGGCAGCGGCGGCCTGGGTGAGCGTCGAGCCGGCGAGTGTGTCCACCGACGCGTCCACGCGGGCCATGTCGATGCCCGAGCGGGCGGCCACGTCACGTACGTCCGGACGGGCCAGTGTCTGGCGGATGGTGGCACGTGCCGCATCCTCATCGGCGACGTGTGCGGTGAGGGCATCCCCGATGGCGGATGGGTCGGCGACGTGCCGCGATTGCGCGAACGCCGTGGATGGAAGCGCGAGTGCGAACATGATCAGGGTCACGAGCAGCGTGCGGGTCGTACGCATCGAATCCTCCTGTCGTCACCAGAGCACGACAATGAGGTCAGCTAGCAAGCCCGATACCGTAAGCTCCCAGCTCGGCACTGCCGTGGGCGCCGTGGACGTGGGCAATGTGTGGTGACGAAGTCGGTGGACGCCATGGATGAACGGGTGGAGCGGTGGATGCACGCGCTTGAAGCGCGGCAGTTGGCGGACCTGACCTTCCAGGAGGTGTCGCGCGCGTTGCGCGCGCTGTCGTCCACCTACGTGGAGCGCCGGGGAAAGCTGGCGGAGGGCGCGGCGCTGTCGGGCGCCGGGAAGCGAGCGGCCTTCGCGCTGTTCTATGGTCCGCTGCACCTGCTGCTGATCCGTGCGATCGTCCGCGAGCTGGGCGCGCCGTTCACGACGGTGTCGACCGTCATCGATCTGGGCTGCGGCACGGGCGCGTCGGGGGCCGGCTGGGCGCTGGCCTGCGAGAAGCCGCCCCGGGTGAGCGGCGTCGATCGTCACCCGTGGGCGATCGACGAGGCGCGTCGCACCCACGCCGACCTCGGCCTGCGTGCGGACCTGCGCGTCCACGACATGACCCGGGTGTCGCTCGTTGGACGCGGTGGTCGCGCGGCCGGAGCGGATGTCCGGAAGACCGGCGTGCTGCTGGCGTTCGCGGTGAACGAACTGCAGGATGCCGCCGCGAGGGACGCGCTCCTGCGGCAGCTGCTGGCGTGGCGTGATGCCGGCGGGCACGTTCTCGTCGTGGAGCCGCTCGCGGGATTCGTGGCGCCCTGGTGGGGCGAGTGGTGCCGCGCGGTCGAGGCGGCGGGTGGACGTGCCGATGAGTGGCGGTTCCGCCAGCGACTGCCGGCAATCGTCGAGAAGCTCGATCGCGCCGCCGGCCTGAACCATCGCGAGCTGAAGGCGCGGTCCCTGGCGCTCTAGGCGATCGCGCGGTCGCCCGTCGGGCCGGTGCGAGAGCCCGTGGTACCGTGTCCGCCGTGGGAGCCGACGTACCGATCAAGCCCGCCTCGACCATCGTTGTCATGCGGGATGGCGCGGAGGGACCGGAGCTGTTCCTCGTGCGTCGTCACTACAGCATCGCGTTCATGGCGGGCGCACACGTCTTTCCGGGTGGACGCGTGGACCCCGCGGACGGCGACGCGGATGCCTCGTGGTGCGACCTGCCGGAAGCCGGACCCGGCTGGCCGTCGACGGCGTTTGCGGTGGCAGCGATACGCGAACTGTTCGAGGAGGCAGGCATCCTGCTGGCGCGGGCACCCGAAGGTCCGATGGTGACCATCGAGGGCACCGATCGCCGGCCGTGGGTGGAGCGGTCGCGCACCGCGGTGCACGACGGGACGCTCGGGCTGCGCCACCTGCTCGCGCGCGAGTCGCTGCGGCTCGCGGTGGACACCGTCGTGCCGTTCGCGCACTGGGTGACGCCGCCCATCGAGGTGCGCCGGTTCGACACCTGGTTCTTCCTCTGCATGCTCCCTGCAGGGCAGGAGGCGAGGCACGACACGCACGAGTCGATCGACAGCGGCTGGTTCACGCCCCGCGCGGCGCTCGACGCGTGTCGCCAGGGACGCATCAACCTGCCACCTCCCACGTGGGCCACGCTGCGCGAGCTCGAGCCGTTCGCCACCGCAGCCGAGGCGATCGCCTGGGCGCGCACGCGCACCATCGTGGCGCGGCAGCCGCGCGTGATCGACGCCGGGGGCGTGCGCGAGATCGTGCTGCCCGGGCATGCGACGCACCCCTCTGGCGAGCAGTCGATCTTCGAGACCCGCTTCACATGGGTGGATGGTCGATGGTTGCCGCACGTGCCTTGACGCTCCTGCACGCGATCGAGTACGCGCCCGTCACACCCCGCAGTCCCCGTGCTTGACGACCACGATCGCGCTGTGAACGCAAGATCTTCGTTGTACTTCGATCGGAATCTCTGTACAGTGATGCTCGACGACGCGGCCTGCGCGAGGGATGCGCGGTTCGCGTGAGGTGAGTGGATGGTGCTTCTCGTCGGGGGCACGGGGCAGCTTGGCGGGCGCATCGCGCGCGAGCTGCTCTCGAAGGGCGTGAAGGTCCGCGCCCTGTGCCGGCCAGGATCGGGACACGCGGCGCTGCGGCGCATGGGTGCGGAGATCGCGGTCGGCGACCTGAAGGACGCGGCGTCACTGTCGGCCGCCTGTCGTGGTGCCGATATCGTGATCACCACGGCGAACAGCGTCAGGCGCGGCGGGGACGACACGATCGAGTCGGTCGATGTCGCCGGCAGCCGCGCACTCATCGATGCGGCGGTGGACGCAGGCGTCGAACGGTTTGTCTACACCTCGGTGTGGGGCGCGTCGGCGGAATCGCCGGTGCCCTTCATGCGGGCGAAGGCAGGGAACGAGGAGCACCTGAGGGCCAGCGGCCTTGCGTGGACCATCCTCGCCCCCACCGCCTTCATGGAATCGTGGCCGGGCGTCGTGGTGGGTGCGCCCGCCCTCGCAGGGCGCGAGGTGGTCATCGTTGGCGAGGGTCGACGCCGGCACGCGTTCATCGCCGAGCACGACGTCGCGCAGTTTGCGGTGGCAGCCGTGATGAACGGAGCGGCGCGAGACCGGTACCTGCCGCTGGGCGGACCTGGTGCCCACTCGTGGACCGAGGTCGTGGCGATGTACGAGGCGGCGCTCGGCCGGCCCATTGCGGTGCGGCACGCGGCGCCGGGTGCGGCGGTTGACGGCGCACCCGAAGTGCTGCTGGCGCTGCTCGCGGGGTTCGATGCGTACGACTCTGACGTCGACGCCGCCGCCATTGCCGGCGAGTTCGGCGTGACGCAGACACCGCTCGCGGCATGGATACGCGCGGCCGTGGCGACGGCGCGAGCGCGAGGCCCGCGGATCTGATCGAGACGGCGGCGGATCGCCGGTCAGGCGGGCGATCGATGATTGACAGCAGCGCAGTGGCTCTTCACACTAGCGCCGCACACGTTTCCATGCGGCGCCGCGCGTCGGCGCGAATGAGGCGGAACCATGACGGACTTTGATGACGGCGGAATCGATCTCCCGGATGACGATCTCACCGGAGGGCCGGACCTGAGCGATCTCGACGGCGGGGAAGAGGCACTGGACCTCGATCTCGACGCCGGCGAGGCTGAGGACGCGCCCGCGGCAGCGGCACGTGCGGCTGCTCCGGTGAAGTCGGCTCCGCGCAAAGCGGCAGCGAGGCGTGTCAAGGCGCCCGCGCGGTCGGGCGGGAAGAAGGCGGCCAAGAAGAAGGCCGCACCCGCCAGGAAGAAGAGCGCACCAGCGAAGAAGAAAGCCGCGGGTGCAAAGAAAAAACAGAAGGGCGCCTCGAAGGGCGCCGGAAAGGGACGATCAGTGGCGAAGAAGGCTGCAGCGAAGAAGAAGGCTGTGAAGAAGGTGGCGAAGAAGGCCGCGAAGAAGACCGCGAAGAAGGCCGCCAAGAAGCGCTAAGCGCTTCGAGCCTGATTCTGTAATGCAGCGGGGCGCGTCCGCGCGCCCCGCTTCCGCCTCCCCTCCCCCCAGCACGCCCGTTCGATCGCCCGGGGAATTGTTCCCACGCGCCCCGGAAAATTACCCGCGACATCCTGCGACATTTTTGATTTTCCGGGAAATTTACCGGGCCCCTGCCGGGCATGGCCCTTGCCCAGAGGCCACGCACTCCTAGTGTTCCGACGAACCGCACCGTGGAGCCTGTGTCTGGTGGATAAGGAGACCGTGATGAAACTGAACTGGAAATGGACGCTGGGACTCGGCCTCTCTGCGGCTGTCGCCGCTGGCCTCGGAGCCCCGTCCGCGCTGAAGGCGCAGCAGGCGGGCGCCGCTCAGATCACCTATACCAAGGACATTGCCCCGATCCTGCAGCGGAGCTGCGAGAACTGCCACCGGCCTGGTGGCGGCGGCCCGATGCCCCTGACGAACTACGAAGAAGTGCGGCCGTGGGCGCGCGCCATCAAGACGCGCACCGGGATCGGGCCGCACGCCGGCGTGATGCCGCCCTGGTACATGGAGAAGAACATCGGCATCCAGCAGTACAAGGACGACCCGTCCCTGTCTGCCGAGGAGGTGGCCAAGGTCGCGAAGTGGGCCGACAGCGGCGCGCCGCGCGGCAACCCGGCCGACATGCCGCCCGCCAGGCAGTACGCCGATGCCAACACCTGGCGCATCGGCACCCCCGACCTGATCGTCAAGACCAAGAACATCGTGGTCAAGGCGAACTCGCCGGACTGGTGGGGTGAAATCGAGCCGGTGCCGATCCCGCTCGAGGAAGACCGCTACGTCCTCGCGGTCGAGATCAAGGAAGTGAACGATGCGACGGTGCACAACGGCGGGCGCGACACGGTCGGCGGCCTGTTCGTGTGGCACCACCTGATCTACCGCACGCAGCCCGGCGCGGACTACGTCCCGTCGGACCTCGAGACGGTGGTCGGCAGCGACAACGTGGTGAACTGGCCGGTGCACGAAGTGGGTCGCAACCCCGACTACTTCGACCCGAAGTCGGCCGTGCTGCTGAAGAAGGGCTCGTGGATCTTCTCCGACTCGCTGCACACGCACTCGAGCGGCAAGGACGTCACCTCGCACCTCGAGTTCGGCTACAAGCTGGCTCCCAAGGGCTACAAGCCGACCTACAAGCGCGCGGTCTTCGGCCTCGGCAATGGCGTCGACATCGACGTCCGGGCGATGGAGAAGGACCAGCAGCTCCACGCGTACGCCGTGCTGAACGAGCCGACGAAGATCATCTCGTTCGAGCCGCACCTGCACGCGCCGGGCAACCGCATGTGCCTCGAGGCGATCTGGGGCTACAACATCCAGACGCTCTCGTGCGTGGGCTACGACCACAACTGGGTGCGTGGCTACAGCTACGCTGACGACGCGGCGCCGCTGCTGCCGAAGGGCACGATCCTCCACATCATCGGCTACTTCGACAACACGCCCGGCAACAAGAACGTGCCGGATCCGCGCAACTGGTCGGGGTCGGGCAATCGCTCGATCACGAACATGTTCATCGACCTCGGCAACCGCGTGGCGCTGACCGACGAGCAGTTCCAGGAAGAGATGAAGGCCCGCGTGGCCGCCAACCCTGGCAAGGACGTCATGCTCGGCTGCCCGCTCTGCGGCGTCGTCGCGCAGCAGATGAAGGCCACGCCGCGCCCGACCCAGAACCAGAACCAGGGACAGCAGTAGGTTCCGCCAGAACTCGTCATCCGCGGGACGCGGGACACGCAGAGGTGCTACGCTTCTGGGTGTCCCGCTCCTGCCGGAGCGGCGACGTGCCCCCTCTGTAATCGGAAGGATCGGATTCAGTCCATGAAGAACCATGTCCGCGCGCTGATCGGCGCGCTCGCGCTCCTCGTGTGGCCGGCCCTCGCCGGTGCGCAGTCGCTCAGCTACAACAGCGGCCAGAACGTCGCTCCCGCCTACGAGGGGTGGGAGGAAGTGGCGGATGGCAAGTACTTCCTCTTCGGCTACATGAACCGCAACTGGGAAGAGGAACTCAACGTACCCGTGGGGCCCGCCAACGGCTTCAGCGGTGTCGCCGGCATGGGCGTCGACCTGGGGCAGCCGACGCGGTTCCTGCCGCGCCGCAACCGGTTCGTGTTCCGCGTGAAGGTGCCCGCCAGCTTCACGGCCAAGGACGAACTGGTCTGGACGCTCACCACGAACGGTGTCACCGAGAAGGCGTACGCGTCGCTGCGCGACGACTACAAGGTGGACGACGTCGTGAAGGCGTCGGAGACCGGTGCGCTGGGCGCGGGCTCGAGCAGCCCCGAAGTGCGCGCGAACAAGGAGCCGGTCGTCAAGATCGAGGGTGAGAAGACCCGCACCGCGAAGGTGGGCCAGCCGATCGAGCTCATCGCCCTGATGACCGACGATGGCATCCCGAAGCGGCGCGGCGGCGGAGGCAGCGCGGCAGTCAGCAACGCCGGTTCGAGCGCAGCCGCCCGCCCGGGTGCTCCCGCTGCCGGGGCCGCTGCCAATCCGGCCGCTGCCAATCCGGCGGCTGCGCAGCAGCGCCTCATGCGTGCGGCCATGGCGCCCCCGACCCGCATCACGGTCGGCAAGAACGTCGGCCTGCACATCTCCTGGTTCGTGTACCGCGGCAACGGGAACGTCACGTTCGAACCCGAGCAGATCAAGCCCTGGGAAGACACGCGCGCCGGCGCGAACTCTCCCTGGGCGCCCATCTGGGTGCCGCCGGCCATCCCGGCCGACAACCGCATGCCGGTGAAGGTCACCTTCTCGGAGCCGGGCACCTACATCCTGCGTGCGCTCGCCGACGACGGTGCGCTGACCGGTGGTGACAACGTCACCATCACGGTCACCAAGTAGCAGCCTTCCCAACGGGCGGGCAGTACCCGGATCCGGGTACTGCCCCCCACTCTTCGTCCCTCCCCCTCCAGTTTCACAGCCTCAAGCCCGGCCTTACCGGCGCCGATACGTCGGACGACCACGCGGACCGTGTCATCGGTGGCCCGACGCCCGTGGTGCGCGAGGACCTGGTGATGACCCGTGAATCTGCCGACTGGACCTACATCCCGACCCCGACCCCGGAGACCCTGGCTGACGCGCTCGATGTCTTCGTTGCGCAGGACGGCGCCGCTGCGGGCGTCCTGGCGCTGGTCTGCGAAGGACCGGCCGACGTTGCGGCGGTGCCGGTGCTGCAGCAGGTGGCCAACGAGCGGAACGTCGCACTTTGCGGGGCCATCGTTCCTGGCGTGGTGACGGCGGATGCGGTGAGGCGGACCGGGGTCCTGCTGGGGCGTTGCGACCGGTCGCGCCCGCGCGCCATCGTGCCGCTGCCCTCGCAGGACGGGCACACGCTCGAGGAGGCTGGCGATGCGCTCATCGCGTTTGCGGCCACCGCCGCGAACCCGGTCGGCGGCGACATGCTCCTGCTCCTGATGGACGTGCGCGTGCCCGACTCGGCGTCGGTGATCGATCGGCTGTACCTGGAGATCGGGGACAGCGTGACGTATGCGGGCATGTCGGTCGGCAGCGAGACCTTCACCTCCGAGCCGTGCCTGTTCGACAACACGCAGTTCCTGAGCGACGCGGTGCTCGCCGTGGTCGTGCCCGCGCACCCCGGCGCGACCCTGGCACACCACTACAGTGGCAACGAGGCGCTGTGGGTGGCCACGGTCGCGAAGGGCGGCCACATCAACACCATCGACGGCCGGCCCGCCTTCGAGGTCTACCAGGACCTGATGGCGCGCGATTATGGGATCACCATCGACCGGGAGAACTTCTACCAGTACAGCGTGCACTATCCCTTCGCGCTGAACCGTGCGCACGGCGAGGCGCTCGTGCGCATTCCCGTCAAGGTGGAGGAAGACGGATCGGTGTACTGTTCGGGCGAGATTCGGGAGAACTCGCTCGTCAGCATCGTCCGGGCGGTGTCGCCCGGAGAGCTGACGGCGGCCATCGAGGTGGGCCGTGGCGCGGGGGCGCACGGGGCAGACAGCGTCCTCCTGTTCTACTGCGCGGGACGGTTCCTGCACCTGGGAGAGGAGGCCGCCGGCCTGGAGCTGGATGCCATCCGGCAGTCCGTCGAACCGGCGCCGGTCTACGGCGCGCTGTGTCTCGGTGAGATCGGTGCACTCAAGCACCAGTACCCGGCCTTCCACAACTGCACGCTGACCGCACTGCCGTGGATCTGAACCAGCACCAGTCGGTCAGCATCCTGTACGACCTCGCGATGGCGATGGCCGGGGAGACGCGTCCCCGCCCGCTCGCCACCGTGATGCTCCAGCAGATGCTGCTGCACACCAGCTGCGCGTGCGGCGCAGTGGTGATTGGCGGTGCAGGTGCCACGCCACCAGCGACGGCGGAGCCGATCGTGTACGCCGCGGTGGGGAACCGCGCGCTGCGGGCGCTCGAGGGCAACCCCGTGCCCTGGCCGATCGACCGCCTCGTGCGCGAGCCCGCGACGTCGCCCGAGGGCTGGTTCCCCGGCGGCGCCCATCACGTGCACGCCCTGCCGCTGGTCCTGCCCTCGTTCGGCTCGATCGTGCTCTTCTCCCCCAATGGGGAGATCATCGCGGACGCCGCGAACCGCGCGAAGATCCTGTTCCCGCCAATCCTCGCCAAGCTCGCGCGTACGCTGCAGCTGTGCCTCGACAACGAGTACCAGCGGACGGCACTGGTCGGCGCACGTGACGCGGCGGAAGCCGCGAACCGGGCCAAGAGCGCCTTTCTCGCCAACATGAGCCACGAGCTGCGCACGCCGATGAACGCCATCATCGGCCTGACGCACCTCCTGGCCGACGAGATCCAGGAGGCCAGTGCGCGCTCCCAGCTGCTCAAGGTGACCGAGGCGGCGCATCACCTGCTGCAGATCCTCAACGACGTGCTCGACCTGTCGAAGATCGAGGCCGGACGCCTGACTGTCGAGCAGGTGGAGTTCACGCCGCAGCGCGTGCTCGATCACGCGATCGACCTGCTCGCCGAGCGGGCTGCCGCCAAGTCGCTGCAGGTCGCGCGCGAGGTCGACCCCGCGGTGCCCGCGCGCATGATCGGCGACCCGCTCCGGCTCGGCCAGGTGCTCGTCAACTTCCTCGGCAACGCGATCAAGTTCTCCGACCGCGGCCGGGTCACGGTCAGGATGCGCGTGGAGGAGGCCGCTGCCGACCGCGTCGTGCTGCGGCTCGAGGTGGAAGACGAGGGCATCGGCCTGACCCCCGAGCAGCAGGCGCGGCTCTTCAAGCCCTTCATGCAGGCAGACGACTCGACCACGCGCCAGTTCGGCGGCACGGGACTGGGGCTGGTCATCTGCCAGCGCATCGCGCAGCTGATGGGTGGCCAGGTCGGCGTCTCCAGTGTCGCCGGCCAGGGTAGCCGCTTCTGGATGACGGCCGCCATGCGGCCACAGACCAGTGCGCCGAGTGCCAGCCCGGCGTCCACGCCCGGGGAGAAGCCGGAGGCGATGCTGGCACGGCTCTGCCGCGGCCGCCGCATCCTGCTCGTGGAAGACAACCCGGTGAACCAGAAGGTGGCGCTGGCCGTGTTGAAGCGGGCGGCGCTCGACGTGGAAGTGGCGTCCGACGGACGCCAGGCGGTCGACCGTGTCCGTGACGGCGACTACGCGCTCGTCCTCATGGACGTGCAGATGCCGGTGCTCGATGGCATTGCGGCCACCCGGGAGATCCGGCAGCTCCCGCACCGGACGACGCTGCCGATCATCGCCATGACCGCCAATGCTTTCGACGAGGACCGGCGCGAGTGCCTGAGTGCCGGCATGAGCGACTTCATCGGGAAGCCGGTGGTGCCGGCGAACCTGTACCGAGCGCTCCTGAAGTGGCTCGTACCCGACGGTGAACCGGCCGGGGTTGAGGGGGCTGACGCCCGACCCGGGCGTGCGGTGGAGGGGACCGGCGCGGCCAGGAGCGCGCAGCTCCTCACGCATATCGAGGCGCTGCTGGACGAGGGGGACATGCGCGTGATCGGCGTGTGGAAGGACTCGGAGCCGATCGTGGTGGAGGCGCTGGGCCCGGCGGCTGCCGGGGACATCGGCAGTCACATCGCCGGCTTCCATTTCGACCTGGCGCTGCAGAAGCTGAAGGCCGCGCGGCAGGCCCTGGGCTCCCCGGCCTGAGCCGGGGAGTGGCAGGACCTGCCGTCGCGTTCGATCGCTAGCTGGTCATCGCCCGCTGGTGCAGGGCCTTCACCTGCTTCCACGCGGCGCCCACCGCGCCTTCCATCCACGACCCGTCACCGCTGACCGCCGCGCATCCGAGGTAGATGCGCCCGTCGGGTCGGCCGATGATCGACAGCCGGTCGTTGCCGTTCGCGTTGCCGCGGCCGCCGCCGGCCGAGAACGCCCCGAGGCTGTACTGCACCTTCTCCCAGAAGACCGCGTACCCGCTCTCGAACTCGGTGCGGATCTGCGGGTGCACCTTGCTGGCATGCGTCAGCACGTGCTCGACGCGCTGCTTCACCGGCATGTCGACGAGGTTCTGCATGCGGCCGTTGCCGTAGAAGCCGAGGAGCACCCCCTTCTGCCCGAAGTAGCCGTTCGACGGGTAGGAGAACTCGCCGAGCGGCAGGTTCGAGTAGAGGTGGCCGCCGAAGATCCGGTCGTCCTCTTCCCAGAAGCGCCGCTTCATCTGCAGGCCCATCTTCGCCGTCGGGCTGTACTGCGTGGCCTTCACGGCAGTCATGGTCTCGGCGGAGAGGTTCACGTCCATCCCGGCCAGCACGGTGAGCGGCAGGCACGAGATGCAGTAGTCGGCCACGAGCTCCGAGATCTGGCCGGTCTTGAGGTTCTTGACCATCACCTTCACGTCGGTGGCGCTCTGCTTGATCGACTGCACCTCCATGCGCAGCTGGATCTTGTCGCCGAGGGCGCGCTGGAACCCCTTGGGGAAGTTGTCGATGCCGCCGATCGGCTGGAACATCGGCGCCTGGCCGGTGCCGGACATCACCGAGCGGATGCGCAGGCCGAAGCCGGACTGCAGGAGCGCCCGGAAGTCGTTCGGGTCGCCAGCGCCGCGGCCGGCGTTCTTGCGGTATCCGTGATCCGCCGAGTCGAGGTAGCCCTCGTTCACGAGGAAGTCGATGAACCGCTCCTTGTCGTCGGCGGTGAGCGGCGCATCGAGCTTGTCCTGGCTCACGCACTTCGCCATCAGCTCGCAGGTGTAGCCGATCATGTCGGCCTTCACCTCGCGGAGCCGCACCCGCTTCGACGACAGCGGCCCGATGTTCTCCCCTTCGTAGAAGAAGTAGGAGGCCTCGGCCTCGTTCACGAACATCTCGAGCGGGACGCCGAGCTCCTTGCAGTAGCCCAGCACCCCCTCGTGCCAGTGCGGGATGCGCCATGGGCCGGCGTTGACGTACATCCCCTCGTCGAACGTGCAGGCCTGCGTCTCGCCGCCGGCGCCGAGCTCGGTGTGCGTGGCCCCCTTGCGCACGCTCCAGTTCACGCCGCCCACGCGGTCGCGCGCCTCGAGGATCTTCACGTCGTACCCGAGCTTCGACAGCTCGTAGCCGGCGGTCATGCCGGAGATGCCGGCGCCGAGGACGATCACCCGTGCGTTCTTCGGCTTGCCCGAGAGCTGCGGTCGCGGACCGGCCTGCGCTCCGAGCAGTTCCCACGAGTGCATCGCGCTCATCACGAGCGCCGAGCCGCCCACCATGCCGAACCGCTCGAGGAACGAGCGCCTCGTCATCGGGCCGATGTCATCCGTCTTCTTGAGTGTCATGTCTGCTCCTGAAAGGGTCTGCGCGGTCTAGTAGGTCAGTCGCAGCGAGAACTGCACCGAACGCATGGTGTTGGCCTGGTCGCGCAGCTGGCCGAAGCTCGGGTTGCCGAAGGCCACGCTGGCCGGGGCCTGCCACTGCACGATGTTCAGCGGGTTGAGCAGCTCGACCCGCAGCGAGAGCGCGGCACGGCCGGGCAGGTCGACCTGCTTGGCGGCGGACATGCTGAACGCCGTGCGGCGGGGTGACAGCACGCCGGGCAGCGTGCGCGGCGCGTTGCCGAAGCTGTTCACCGGCACCGCCTGGAACGCGGCGAGGTTGAAGTACTGGTTGTCGGTCGGGCTGGCCTCGATCCGCTCCGTGATGTTGCCGTCGGCGAGAATCGGCTGGCCCTCGACCAGGTTGGGCCGGATCGACCCGCCGAAGAGGAACTGCGTGCCGTTCACGTTCTGGCTGACGCCGACCGGGAAGCCGCTCTGGAACTGCGCCACGGCGGTGATCGACCAGCCGCCTAGGAGCGCGTTGCCCACGCCGCTGTTCTGCAGCCACTTCTTGCCCTCGCCGAAGGGCAGCATGACCGTCGGTGCCACGGTCAGCTTGTGCGGCGAGTCGAGCAGGCTGCGGCTGTATTCGACGTCCGGGTTGTAGTAGCTGGACCAGGGCACCAGCACGTAGTTGTTCTGCACGCCGGGCGAGGACGAATAGAAGTTACCGGCTCCCACCTGGTTGTCGTTCAGGCGGCTGAACGTGTAGTTCACGTTCAGGCCCCAGTACTTGTCGGTCCGCTTGCGGCCCTGCAGGATGAGCGCGTGATACTGCGAGCGCGCGCCGGTGGCACCGCTCCAGAGCACGTCGCCGAACTGCGGGAAGGGCCGGAGCAGCTGCCCCAGCTCGATCGTCTGCCGGCTGGCGAAGCCGCCGGCCTGCGGCACCCCGAAGAACGGGTTCGGCACCGACTGCAGCGTGTTGATCCCCATGGCCTGGTACTTGGGATCGAGCTGGTTGATGTTGATCGTCGTCTGGTAGGAAAGGTCGCTGCCGGTCAGGCCCGTGTAGCCGGCGCCGACCATGATGCCGCCGCGTAGCTCCTTCTGCAGGTCGACGGAGTACTGCTGCGCCTTCGGTGTGCCCTTCCTCGGCAGGAATACCGTGGTGGCCTGGCCGACGTTGGTCAGCATGCCGAGCGCATCACCGGTCGGCTGCACGAGACCGGCCGGGAACGGATTGGATAGCGAGGTGATCGGCACGCCCGACGACGACTGCTGGAGCGTGGTGGTGGCGGAATAGCCGTACTGCGCCCAGGCCGTGGTGCCCGCGGCCGCGTAGTTCCACGGCGCGACGTAGATGCCCCAGCCGCCGCGCAGCACCAGCCCCTCGGCCATCGTGTAGACCACGCCGAGGCGCGGCGAGACCTGCATCGGGCGGGTGCCGCCCTGCTGCGTGGGCGCGCCGTTCTGCCCGGCGAAGACCAGGCCGCCGTAGATGTCGCGCCGCTGGCCGGTGACCGGGTCGATGACGTTCACGAGGCTGTTGAGCGGGCTCAGCGTCTCCATCGCGAAGTCGGTCGTGATGCGGTTGTTCCGCTCCTGCAGGTTCGTCTCGTGTTCGAGGCGAAGGCCGTAGTTGAGCGTCAGGCGGTCGTTCACCCGCCAGTCGTCCTGCACGAATGCGGCGGCGTAGCGGATATAGCCATCGAGTGCCGACGAGACCGGGATGTTGCCCGAGCCCGGGTAGCCGAGCAGCAGGTCGGCGATGGCGTTGCCGGTGAAGCGGCCGTCGAACGTGTAGCTGCCCGTGGACGCGCCGTAGCTGAACGACTTCAGGCCGAGGATGCGGTACTCGGCGCCAGCCTTGAGGCTGTGGGTGCCGGCCAGCTTGCTGAGCGAGCCGTTGCCGCCGTACTGGTAGTAGGTGTTGTTCGAGCGGTTCGTCCAGCCGGTGCCGCGGTAGCCGGTGATCGAGGTGGTCGGGAAGCGGTTCGCGTCGGTGAACTGGCTCGTGAAGCCCGGGTTGTCCTTCCAGAGCGACGCGGCGTCGAAGGCCTCCGGCAGTTCGTTGTTGTCGAGGAACTGGTTCCAGCCGCCACGCACCGAGAGCACCGTGGAGGGATTGATCACCCAGGTGTCGTTCAGGACGACCGTGTGGTTCGCGCGCTTCAGCAGGTACTGGCTGCCCACGAACTTGTAGACCGGGTTGTAGTTCGCGCTGTTCTCGTTGGTGACCTGCCGCAGGTAGAAGCCACTGAGCTGGTTCGCGGCCGACACGTTGTGGTTCACCTTCGCGGTGTACTGGTACGCCGTGTTCGGCAGGATGACCGTGCGGCTGAAGTTCTGCGTGCCGTTGTCGACGTTGACGTCAGGCTCCGGCATGTAGCCGGCAATGGCGAGTCCGGTCGGGTTGAGCCGGCTGGCCGGGATCACGTTGCCCGGGAAGCAGCCGGGACCGCCGGTCGTGTTGCTGCACGCCAGCCCGGAGAGCGGATCGCGGATGTAGAAGGGCCGCCCGCTCCGCAGCAGCTGCGAGAAGTCGCCGGCCCGCGTCTGCGTGGAGGGCACCGCGAACGCGGCCGCCTGCGGCTGGTCGTTGGTGTAGGCCTCGCCTGCCAGCCAGAAGAAGGTCTTGTTCTTCAGGATCGGCCCGCCCACGGCCCCGCCGCCGTTCTGCCAGCCTTCCTGCAGGAACGGCTGGCCGAGCAGGCGCGGCACCAGGAACTGCTCCTGCAGAGACTTGGGGCGCACCACCGTGTAGCCCGACGCCGAGAACCGGTTACCGCCGGAGCGGGCGGTCATGTTCATCACGCCGCCGCCGGTCCGGCCCATCTCGGAGTCGTAGGTGTGGATCTGGACGCGCGAGTCCTGCAGCGCCTCCATCGACGGGTTGACCGACGAGCGGTTCTGCAGGTCGGTGGTCGGGAAGCCGTCGATGAGGAAGTTGTTCGCACGCACCGCGCCGCCGCCCATGGACAGCGCCGAGTTGCCCGTCTGATCCTGCATGCGGTTCCAGCGTGCGTTGCCGCTGGCCACGACCGTCGGCTGCAGCGTGGCCATGAGGAAGACGCTGCGTCCCTCCGACGGGATCTCCTGCATGTCCTTCACGTCGATGGTGCCGCCCTGCGACGCGTTCGTCGTCTCGATGAGCGGGGCCGAACCGGTGACGGTGATGTTCTCCGCGAGGCTGCCGACGCTGAGCGCGATGTCGAGCGTGATGAAGCTCTGGGTGCCGACGCGGACGTTTGGGTTCGCGTAGGGCGCGAAGCCGGGTACGTCGACCTTGATGGTGTAGGTGGCCGGGTCGACGGCCGGGAATGCGTACTCGCCGGCTTCGTTGGTGACCGTTTCCCTCGAGAGGCCGGTCTCGGGATTGACCAGGACAATGGTGGCGCCAGGGATGATGCCCTGCGAGTCCTTCAGCGTGCCGCGCACGCCGCCCTGGAACGACTGCGCGGTGAGCGTGGTCGCCGCGAGGACCAGCAGCATCACGAGGCGCAGCAGCGCGCGTGGAAGTCGGTGTGACATGAACCCTCCGGATGGATGCGAACGATGAATGCGAACGGAGGGGGATGGAGCAACGCGTGTACCTCGTCTGCGCCGCGCACGGCCCAGTGCGAAGATGCCCGGCTTCCCGAGGGAAACCGCGAGGTTGCGGGTGTTTTCCTCCGACAGGCGTGTTGCCCGCGAAACCGCCACGTTTGTCGGTCCCCGTCGGCGGTCCTACGCTGATGGCGACAGCCCTGTCGGTGTGCCCCGCGAACGATGCGCATCAAGGCCGTACGGCTTGTGGCGGCTTGTGGCGTGGCCTGTGCAGGCGGCGGTGAGTTGAGCGACAATCGCCGGCAGCTGTCTTCCTCGCACGTACTTCGAAAAAGGAGCTCTTGAAATGCGCGCAACGATTCTTGCCGGCCTCGCGGCCGCAGTTCTGCTGGTGGCCACCCCGGCGATGGCCCAGGTGAAGCACATTCAGAATTCGAACCCGGGCGGGATCGCCACGGGGGTGTGGGTGGGCGACACCTATTACCTGAGCGGCCAGCTGCCCTCGCCCAGCAAGCCGGCCGACCGCGCCACGAACACCCCGGCGGTGTGGGGCAGCACGACCGAGCAGGCGGACAACGCCTTCCAGAAGATCGATGCCGCGCTCAAGGAACAGGGGCTCGGCATGGGCGACGTCGTGATGATGCGCGTCTACATGGTGGCCGGGCCGGACGGGACGCTCGACTTCCAGGGCATGAACGCCGCCTACAACAAGTACTTCGGCACGGCGTCGCAGCCGAACAAGCCGGCGCGCACCACGGTGCAGGTCGCCGCCCTCGTCACCCAGGGCGCGCTGCTCGAGGTGGAGGTCCAGGCGGCCCGCAACAAGTAGCGCACTCACCAGACACGTTCCCCTCCCGCTCCGCTGGGCGCATAATGCGCCCATGCGGAGCGCCTCGCGCCTCCTCGTCCTCCTCGTTCTCACCGCTGCGGTTGCCACCGCAGCGCCGCAGCGCCCGCGCGGACGTGGCGTGCAGGCGCAGCCCGACTTCCGGGCCGACGTCGAGTACGACGGGCGGCTCACGTTCGTGCGGCTGCGGTGGCGCAGCGGCGGCTCCTCGCGGGGGTTCTGGAGCACGGCGTGGGATCACGACTACCCGCGCGCCGAGCAGAACCTCGCGCAGATCGTGCGCGAGCTGACCGCGATCGACATGCGCCTGGACGGCAGCCGCGTGCTGACGCTCGACGATCCCGACCTGATGAAGTTCCCTATTGCGTTCATGTGGGAGCCAGGCTTCTGGGAACTGTCGGAGACCGAGGCGACGGCGTTCAGCACCTACCTGCGCAAGGGCGGGTTCGCGGTGTTCGAAGACTTCGACGGTCCCGAGCAGTGGGCGAACTTCGAGGCCCAGATGCGGCGGGTGATCCCCGAGGGACGGTTCGTACGGCTGGACGGCAGTCACCGCATCTTCGATTCGTTCTTCGCCATCGACGACGTCGACGCGATCGTCCACCCGATGTCGGGCCTGCGCCCGAGCTACTACGGCCTCTTCGAGAACAACGATCCCTCCGGGCGGCTGATGGTGGTCGCCAACTTCGACAACGACGTGCCCGAATACTGGGAATGGTCGGGCCGCGGCCTGTTCCCGTTCGCCAACACCAACGACGCCTACAAGCTCGGCGTGAACTACCTGGTCTACGGCCTCACCCACTAGCGGCCCGGCTGCGCCGGGCAGCGCCCCGGCTGCAAATTTCTGGGGAAACAGGCCGGTTTTGCGGGACAATCCCCAGCGCTGGCGGCGGGTAGCCCCGCCCCGAAATACAGAGGAGTGTTCCCATGCGAAAGATGATGCTGGCCGGCGCGACGCTCGTCCTGATGCTCGGACTGGTGGCCGCGCGGTCGATGCAGGCCGCCGACACGAAGCCGTTGCTGGTGCCCGGGTACGAGCCCGCCCGCGACGTGGCCGGCGCGGCCGAACTGCCCGACCCGAAGATCGACTACAAGATCCTCTTCTCGGTCTCGAACGGAGCGAAGGATCGCGACGCGGACGTCAACCCGATGCTGCCGACGGTGGCCCGCTACCTGAACACGCTCGGGAAGTACGGTGTCCCCGCGGAGAAGCGTCACCTCATCGTGATGTTCCACCAGCGGAACCCCGACTTCGACATCGTGCTGACCAACGAGGCCTACAAGGCGCGCTACGGGAAGGACAACCCGAACATCGCGCTCATTCACGCCCTGAAGCAGGCGGGCGTCCAGTTCCGCGCGTGCGGCCAGGCGCTGAACGGCCGCAAGATCGATGCGAAGGACGTGAACCCCGACATCCAGATCGACCTCTGGGCGATGACGTCCATGCTGAACCTGCAGATGAAGGGCTGGGCCCGGGTCGGCTAACGCACACTCGCATGCGCAGCGAAGGACGGACCTCGGGTCCGTCCTTTGCCCTCCGCCGTCTCCGCAGTCGTCGCCGCCTCGCTCCCCCGCTCTCCAGGAGCGGCGGCTCCCACCAGTCCCTGCCTCGCGCCGCTACGGCTTCCGATTCGACTGTTCCGGCACCCACTCCAGGTCGACCACCAGCGGTCGATGATCCGACGCCATCCGGTCGTCGACGACCTGCGCACCGACCGGGCGCCACTGACCGACCGGACGAACGAAGACGTGATCCACGAGGCCGCGCGGCGGGTCGGGTGGTGCCGCAGGCATTGGGAAGGGGAACGGGTTGTTCCACTGCGCCTCGAGCACCTGGATCACCTCGGTGTCCGGACGGCTGTTCATGTCGCCGGCGAGGATGGTGGGATCCCCGCTGTCGGCGAGCACCTCGTTGATGTGGCCGGCCTGCACGATCCGATTGGAGGCGTCTCGCCCCTGATCGAGGTGCGTGCTTGCGAAGGCAAGGTCGGTCTGGCCGTCGAGCGGCACACGGACCGTGAGCAGCGTGCGGGGCTCGCGCTCCGGTGTCGTGGGCAGCGCACGGTTCGAGGCGTCGCGCACCGGACGCCTCGTGAGGATCGCCACGCCGTAGGCGCCCCCCTGGAAGTCCATCGCCTTCCCGTAGACGCCGCGCAGGCCGGTGAGCTGCTCGAGCACCGCCAGCTGGTCGACACCGCCGGCCCGCGTGGTGCCGCGGTCCACCTCCTGGAGCGAGACGAGGTCGGCCCCCGTGCCGGCGATCAGCGCCGCCGTGCGCCCGAGGTCGAAGCGGCCATCGGTACCCTCGCCGTGATGGATGTTGTAGGTGAGCACCCGCAGCCGGACAGGCTCGACCCGTGGCGACCAGGCCGCGAAGACGAGCAGGCCCAGGACGGACAGGGCCATCCGGACAGTACCCGGTCGGATGTCAGTGTACCTGCGGCGCATGAGCGGGGAACCGCAGCAGGAACGTGGTGCCTTCGTGGCCGGTCCGCTCGACCAGCGCCTCACCCCCGTGCTGCTGCATGACATTGTGCACGACCGTGAGACCGAGGCCGGTTCCCCTCTGCTTGCCGTGGCTGACGAACGGCTCGAAGAGCCGGTTGGCGATCTCGGCGGGAATGCCCGGGCCGTTGTCTTCGACGCGCAGCTGCACACTGTCCGACGCACGCACGCAGCTCACCACGATCTGCCCCTGTGACGGTGACACCGCTTCGGCCGCGTTGAACAGCAGGTTCAGCAGCACCCGCTCCACCTTGCCGGGGTCCAGCCAGGCCCGGCAGTCCTCCGTGACGCGGCTCGAGATGCCGACGCCCTCGAACTCGGGCAGCGCCTTCACGGTCTTGATCGCCCGGTCGACCAGTTCGTCGAGCCGGCCGTCGATCCGCTGCAGCGCCTGCCGCTCGTGCGAGAACCCGAGGAGCTGGTTGATTTCGTCCAGCATGTGGTTCACTGCAATCCGGATTTCCTGCACGAAGTCGCCGCGCTGGGCGTCGGTGAGGGTGGAACTCTCGAGGAACTCCGCGTATGCCTGGATGGCCGTGAGGGGATGTCGAAGGTCGTGCGAGATCGTGTTGGCCATCCGTCCGATGGTCGCCATGCGCTCCGCTTCGAGGAGCTGGCGCTGCGTGGCCTGCAGCTGGGCGCGCATGCGGCTGAAGGCGGCGGTGAGCGTGGCCACTTCGTCCTCGCCCTGCAGGTCGAGCGGGAAGTCGTAGTCGCCCTGCTCCAGGGCCTTGACGCCCGAGACCAGCCGCCAGAGCGGGCGCGTGAAGGTGGTGGACACGAGGAACACGAGCAGGCTGCCCGCCGCGACGCCCGCCGCGCCAATGCCCACAATCCACCGATTCAGGTTGCGCAGGAACGCGCGCGATTCATCCGTCGACTTGAGCACCGCGAGCGACACGGCGGGGGCGCCATCGGGCGACACCCTGACCCGCTCGCCCAGGTAGTCTGCCTCGCCGAGGCGCACCTCGTCGGCGTCCGACGAGAGCGGGGCCGCGCCGGCCATCAGCGCCTGCAGGGCGCCGGTGCTCGCGGCAGGCAGCGTGCTGGTCACGATCTGCTGCTCGTAGGCAAAGGCCACCTCGCTCGCCGCAACACGGCTGATGTCCTCTGCCACGGCCTGGTTCACTTCGTAGCCCACGGCGAGCAGTCCCAGCGTATTGCCCGACTCCGGGGCACCGAAGGCGATCGGCTGCAGGAACACCTGGAACAGGTGCCCGCCTCCGAACCACCAGTCGCGCGACTGTCCCGTGTTCAGGTACCGGATGACGGCCGCCTGTGCCGCGGCCTCCGGGAACGCGGGCACGTTCGAATGGAAGGCCGAGATGGTCCCCTCGCGGTTGGCGAGCACCAGCAGCTGGCTTCCGGCGAGCTGCCAGAAGGTGGCCGAGGCGTCCTGGATGGTGGCCCGATCGTCCGAGGTCATCAGCGCCTTGAGCGGCGGCAGGGCGGCCAGGAGCGCGGCGGATCGCTCGAGCGTCACCTCGCGCTGCTGCTGCACCCGCGCGAAGGTCGTGATGGAGCTGTCGAGCGCCTGCGTGAGGTCGGCCCGCACGCGCACCTGCACCCGGTACCGCACCACGAGCAGCACCGCGGTCGTGATCAGCGCCGAGATGAGCGCCAGCGACAGCAGGAACTTCGCGCGGAGGGTGAGGGCAGGCACGGCAGCCGGAGGCTTACGGATTGAACTTGTAGCCGGCGTTGTGGACGGTGATGAAGTGGACCGGCGACTTCGGATCGCGTTCCAGCTTCTGGCGCAGCGTCAGGATGTGGGAGTCGACGGTGCGGGTCGAAGGATAGGAGTCGTAGCCCCACACGTCACTCAGGAGCTGGTCGCGCGAGACCACGCGCTGCGGATTCTGCGCGAAGTACTTCAGCAGCTTGAACTCCTGCGGCGTCAGCGCCACCGACCGGTCCCCGCGCGATACCTCCATGCGAGCGAAGTCCACCGACACGTCGCCAAAGTACAGCTGCTCCACGGCGGGGTTGTTCCGTTTCGACCGGCGGAGCACCGCCCGGACCCGGGCCACCAGTTCACGCGGGCTGAACGGCTTGGTCACGTAGTCGTCGGCCCCGAGCTCCAGCAGCAGCACCCGGTTCACTTCGTCCACCGAGCCCGTGAGGATGATGATCGGCACCTCCTCCGACTGCTTCCGGATCTCGCGGCACACGTCGCGCCCGCCCACCTGCGGCATCTGCAGGTCCAGGACGACGAAGCTCGGACGTGCGGCGCGGAACATCGCAAGCCCCTCGGCGCCGTGCTGGGCCGCTTCGACCGCGAACCCCTCCGACTCGAACAGTTGCTGAAGGGCCTTCCGCGTCGCGCGGTCGTCCTCGATGACCAGAATCTTCTCCATGAGCCTTTATCGAAGCGTTATATTAACGTCAGATGTCAGCGTGGCGCAGGCACGCACCCGGCGCGTTGCTCGTGGCAACGCTCACTCTCGTCAGTCCTCCGCTGCTGCGCGCGCAGTCGCCCGCGCCCGCCACGTCCGAGCAGCCCTCTCCATCGCTCGAGGCGCTCGTCGCCGAGATCCGCCGCCTGCAGGCCGCCATCGCGGCGCTCCAGACCGAGCTCGCCGCATCGAAGCGTGAAACCGCCAGCGTGCAGCAGGCCCTCCAGGATCTTCGGGAGGAGCTGCAGGAGGAACGCGACCTGCTCGCCGCGCAGGTCACCACGCTGGAACAGTCGAAGGTGGAGAGCGGCTCCAAGTACCGCGTGCGCCTCTTCGGCATGGCGCTGATGCAGCTGGTGAGCACGCGCGGCGGTGTCGACAACATCGACCTGCCGCTCCTTGCCATCGAAACCGCTCCCGGCGACTCCGGCGGCGCCATCTCGGCGGCCGTCCGCCAGTCGTACATCGGGCTCGCCGTGTTCGGCCCGAACGTCCGCGGCTTCGACACCTCGGGCGACCTTCGCCTCGACTTCTTCGGCGGCTTTCCCGACGCCAACGACGGCCTGAGCGCCCCGGGCGTCCGCCTGCGCACGATGCAGATTGCGGCAGAGGGCGCGCGCACCTCCATCCGGCTGGGACAGGAGGCCCCGTTCTTCTCGCCGCTGTCCCCCTCGTCGTTGTCCTCCACTGCCTACCCCGCGCTCTCGTCGTCCGGCAACATCTGGTCGTGGGTACCGCAGGTGTACGCCGAGCGGCGCTATGCCCGCGAGCGAGACACCACGCTGTCGCTGCGCGTGGGCGTGCTGGATGCGCTGACGGGCGAGCTGCCAGCAGGCGAGTACTCGCGGCTGCCCACCGCCGGCGAACGCAGCCGCATGCCGGCCTACGCCGTACGGGGCGGGTGGCGCCGGGGTACTGGCGAGCGCGTGGCGTCGGCCGGTGCAGGCGGCTATTACTCGCGCCACAACTGGGGCTACAACCGCAACGTCAACTCGTGGGCGATCACCGGCGACGGCGAAGTGCCACTCTCCCGCACGCTCCGCTTCTCGGGCGAGGTCTACACGGGCGTCGCCATCGGCGGCCTTGGCGGTGGTGCGCATTCCTCGGTGCTCTTCGCCGGGTCGCCGGACGACCCCGGTGCCACCGTGTTCCCGCTGCACAGTGTGGGTGGCTGGGCGCAGCTCAAGATGAAGAGCACGCCCCGCCTCGAGTTCAACCTGGCCGCTGGCGGCGACCGGTCGCTCCCCAGGAATTACGACGGGCTGCTGCAGCCGCCACGAGAGGAAGCCCCCTCGGCCTCCCGCAACGCCAGCGGGTTGCTCAACGCGATTTACCAGCTGCGGTCCAACCTGTTCCTGACGGTGGAGTACCGCCGCCTCTGGACGACCAGGCTCGATGGCCGCAGCTGGGCGGGCGATCATGTCAGCATCGGAGGCGGCATTGCGTTCTAGCCGGGCGCTCACCCTTCTGCTGCTGGCGCTCGTGTCCGGTGCGGCCTGGGTGGCACGCACGTCCGCCCAGCAGCCGAACACCGCCGTCGTCGCCGGCACCGTCAGCGTGCGCACGCAGTCGTCGGCGGCTGCCGCCGACCGCTCCGACGTGGTGGTCTGGCTCACCCCGCAGGGCGACACCCCGCGTCCCCCACGCACCACCTCACCACGCCGGTTCCGGATCGACCAGAAGGACAAGACCTTCATGCCGCACGTGCTCGTGGTACCCACGGGCTCGTTCGTCGACTTCCCGAATCTCGACCCGATCTTCCACAACGTGTTCTCGCTCTTCGATGGGCGGCGTTTCGACCTGGGGCTGTATGAGGCGGGAACCACGCGCGGCGTGCACTTCACCAGGCCGGGCGTGTGCTACGTCTTCTGCAACATCCACCCCGAGATGAGCGCGGTGGTCGTGGTCGTCGACTCTCCGTACTTCGCGTCATCCACGTCGGCCGGTGCGTTCACCATCGCCGACGTGCCACAGGGGCGATATCGCCTGTCCGTGTGGCACGAGCGCTTCCGGCCGGAGGACCCGGCCGAGTTCCCGAAGGACGTCACGGTCGGCACCGGCGCCACGCCGCTCCCGACGATCCGGCTCGTCGAGGCGAGCCGCGTGCCCACCGCACACAAGAACAAGTTCGGCCACGACTACCTGCCGCCCGCCGCCGGCCCCGTCTACCCCTGACAGACCGGCGTAGTGCCCGCCTTCACACCGGCGGGCACCACGTCCCGATGCTCAGAACGCCCCGGTCAGCGACCGCGAGCTCGAACTGGACGACGAGCTGCTGCTGGACGAACCGGACGAACTGCTGCTGGAACTCGACTTCGAAGACGACGAGCTCGAGGAGCTGCTGCTCGAGGAGCTCGACGAACTGGACGAGGAACTCGAGGAGCTGCTGCTCGAACTCGACGACGAGGATGAGGAGCCCGACGAACTCGACGAGCTGGACGACGAGCTGCCCGTGGAGGAGCTCGACGCGGACGAACTCGACGATGCCTGGCTGCTGCTGGATGACGAGGGCGTGCTGCCGACGGAACTCGACGAGCTCGGCTGCACGATCGGCTGCGACACGCTGGTCGGCTCGGTGATGCCGACGCAGCCGGCGGCCAGCGCGGCCGGCGCACTGACCAGCAGGAGCAGGAAGTTGCGGCGCGCGGTCAGATCACGCTTGTCGCGGTCGTCCTGCGCCTGGTCTGGCTGGCGGGTAGTGTTGGTCATCGAAGTGCGCCTCCTCGGTAGTAATACTCAATCCGTCGAATCACATCGTCGGCCGTGATCAGGTCCATGCAGCGTGGCAGCGTGCCCACCGGGTCCACGCAGAGGGCGTCGGGCCGATCGTTCACGTCGCCATCGCCGAGCGGCACGGCCCGCGACTTCCAGCAGCCGCCGTTGTCGCAGCAGCGCAGCGCCCCCACCGTGTGAATGAACTGGTGATGGGGGTACGCCGTGAAGTGCGGAGGTTCGCGTCCGCCGGCCACGACCACGCAGGGCCGGTTGAGCGGCATGCCGGGCTTCACTTCCACCGCGGCCGCGAGGTGCATCAGCAGGCTGACGGCGGACACCGCGCCCTGCGCGTGATACATCAGGCGCACCAGCTGCCGGAGTGAGGTCTGGCCCCGCAGGTCCACCACGCCGTCGATGGCGGGATGGTGGTGATGGTCTTCGCCGACCTGCACGAACTGGATGCGACCCCGGAAGTGATCCACCACCTGCTGGTAGCGCGCCGGGTCCCACCACTTGGCCGTGTAGTCGAACTTGCCGCCGCTGGCGAAGAGCCAGAAGGGCTGCGCCGCACCCTCGCGCGACTCGATCTGGCCGAACCAGTCCTTCTCGTCCTGCGAGATATAGAGGTCGCCCTTGAAGGCCGTGACCCTGATGCGAAGTCCGAGCTGCTCGTTCAGGTACTCGACGAAGCCGTCGAGGAAGTGCCGGGGCTCCTGGTTGCTGCGATGGATCAGCGGGTAGTGGCAGTCCACCACGGTCACGTCCGGGTCGTGTTCGTCCAGCGGCGTGATCAGGGGGTTGTGCTGCCACAGGTCCGGGCACGAGGTCCGCACGTCGGTGACGAACTCGCCCGGATGGCAGCGGTGCAGGTCGCGCACGGCGGCCGTCAGCATGACGATGTCGCCTGGGGACTGGAAGTTGCGAAGTATCAGCTTGCGCACGGGTCGCGCGACCTCTCACAGGAAGATAGTGCCGTGGAATCCGGGTGCGGGGTGTCACCCGAATGTCAAAGAGTTGTCAAAAGTATCGGCTGGATGGACGGGGACGGGAACCGGGGGGACGGGGCTGCACGCGACTGCCGTTTGACTCGCCAGGCGGGCACCGCCACACTGCCTGCATGAAACGTGCGGCGGGCGTCGTTGTCAGTGTCCTTCTCGCGGCGTTCGGCGTGGCCCGGACGGCGGCCGTGACGAGCGTGCCGTCGGGCGACGGGCAGTTCTGGGACATCCAGGACACGAGCCCGTGGGCGCAGGACAGCGGGGGGATCGCCACGGGAGGCCGCGCGAATCCGTTCAACGGATTCGGGTACCTGAAGCTGCAGGTGCGGCGAGTCACCGGCAGCGTCCTGGCCGACAACCGGTATCTGCGCGGGTTCGGCCTGCACCACGACGGTCGTGGGCGGTTCGACTCGATCACGCCGGTGCTGGTGGAGGGGGTCCTGGTGGCCCGCGGCATCACCACGTCGAGCGACACAGCCTACCTGCGCTATGTCGACAGCTTCACCAACACCACCCGCGACCCGCTCCTCGTCCGCGTGGCGTGGGGTGGGGCGGTGGGGGCCTACGACGATGGGGGGCGGGTAGCGGTGGCGTCGACCTCCGATGGCGACGCACGGATTGAGGCGACCGACAGCCATGTCACCGTGATGCAGAACGCGCGGGACGTGGCGCGTCCGCGGGAGGGGCCGTCGGGGCACGGTCCGTCGGCGCACGTGCTGGGCACCCGGTCTGGCGTGCTCACAGGTGTGGGCGACATGTATGGCAACCCGTTCGAATTGAAGTACCCCGGATTCGATTCGGCGCACATCGGGTACGTGTTCACGCTCCGGCTTGCGCCGGGGGAGACGCGGTCGCTGCTCACGTTCGTGGTGAAGGGGCTGAGCGAGGTGTACGACCCACGTGGTGGCTATCCCATTCCGTTTCGCGACGCGCTGATCGGCGGCGAGCCGGTGTACGAGGGGCGCGATGCCCGGGTGCCGGCGGCCGGAAGCGAGATCGCGCGGGTGAGCGCGGTGGCCGCGCAGCTGGCGAAGGCGCCAGACCTGGCGGGGCTCACGCCGCTGCAGCGATCGCGCATTGCGAACTGGGATTTGGGTGCGGAGGCGCGGCGTGGCGCCACCGTCCGTGCGCCGTTCTCGGTGTTCGAGAAGAGCGTCACCGAACTGCAGGAGGCGATGACGCGCGGAGAGGTCACCTCCGAGGACATCGTGCACGACTACCTTGCGCGTATCAGCCGCTACGACCGGAACGGGCCGACGTTCAGGTCGATCCTGTCGCTGAATCCCAAGGTGGTGGCCGACGCGCGGCTGCGCGATGCGGAGCGGGCGGCGGGCACGGTGAAGAGCCCGTTCCACGGCGTGCCGATCGTGTTCAAGGACAACATCGACACGATCGAGCTGCCGACCACCGGCGGCTCGCTCGCGCTGGCCGATCATCGCCCGCGGATCGACTCGCGCGTGGCGGCCGGCATGAAGCGGGGCGGGGCGGTGGTGCTGGGCAAGGCGAACCTCGACGAGTTCCCGTTCGGCGACTTCGGCATCAGCACGGTGGGTGGCACGGTGGGCAATGCCTACGATCCGTCGCTCAGCACTGCGGGGTCGAGTGGCGGCACTGCGACGGCGGTGGCGGCGAGCCTGGCGGCCGTGGGGTTCGGCACCGACACCTGCAACTCGCTCTCGAACCCGGCAGGGTTTGCGTCGCTCGCCACCATTCGCACCACGCGCGGGCTGACGAGCCGGGCCGGGGTGATGCCGCTCAATCCGTACAACGATGCCGTGGGGCCGATGGCACGGAGCGTCGAGGACGTGGCGCTGGTGCTCGATCTGGTGACCGGCGTCGACCCGGAGGATCCGGCGACCGCCGGAGCGGAGCCGCATGCGTCCGGTGCATTTGCGGCCAACCTGTCGCGTGCGTCGCTGGCCGGCGTGCGCATTGGTGCGTTCCGGCAGCGGTTCGTCGGCTTCACCGGTGAGCGTGAGGTGGCCGGGAACATGGAGCGGGTGATTCGCGACCTTCGCGCCCAGGGCGCCACCGTGGTCGACGTGGCCATTCCGGGTTACGACCGGATCTATGCCATGGTGCGCGGCGCAGCGCCCGGTGCGCTGAAGGCGGCGTGGACGGCGTACCTGGCGCGTGGCGCCAGGCAGGGTGAGCGGGTGCTGACGATCGACGACCTGCTCGCATCGGGAAGGCTCGCGCCGTCCAGTACGCGGCGGTTCGAGGCGATGCTGGCGCCGGTGCCCACCGGGCCCGCGCTCGAGCGCGCGACGAGGCAGTTCGTGGAAGGGCGCGAGTCGTTCCGGCAGGTGTTCGTTGACCTGATGGATGCGGAGAAGCTCGACGCGCTGCTGTATCCGGCGAACCAGGCACGTCCGCACACGCACGAGGGTGGGCTCGAGCGGTACGGTTATGAGCCGGGCACGTGCGAGGAGAGTGCGTCGACCGGGCTGCCGCAGGTGACCGTGCCGGCGGGCTTCCTGGGTGGCCGGTATCCGTCCGGCGTGTCGTTCCTGGGTCGGATGTGGACCGACCGGAAGCTGCTGGAGATTGCCGCCGCGTACGAGCGGGCGACGCACCATCGACGTCCCCCGGCGACGGTGCGGTAGACCGCGCCTGGCTGGCCTATCGGCGAATCATCGCCGACGGGCGGGATGCCAGGGTCGCGCGAGCGCCAGCGCTCCGAGCATCGACAACCCCACAAGGCTCGCTCCCGCGATGAGCGTGCGGGTCGGATGCATGCGGGCGAGTAGCTGCAGGTCGGGTCCCCTTTCGCGTTCGCGGTACGGCCCGTGGGCGCCCGGATCGCCGGGGAGGGTCGTGAACAGGATGTCGCGCTGCTGGTCGTTGACTGCGTCGACGAACTGCGGCTCCCACCCGGCGGTCGCCAGGTAGCGGTCCAGGAGACCGGGGATCAAGGCCTGGCCCCAGATGGCCCTCACGGTCGGCAGTCCGACGAGCATCTGCCGCGGTGCGTGCCTTGCGGCCCATACGATGGCGTCGGCGATCGTCTCCGGTGCAAAGAGTGGCGGCACGGGCTGCTGGCGATGCGGCATCTTGTTCCGCTGGCGCACGGACTGGGGCGTGTTGACAGCCGGCAGGTGCACCTGGCTCACCCGGACGCGGCTGCCGTCGTGGAGCAGCTCGGTCCTGAGCGAATCCGTGAATGCGCGAATCGCGGCCTTCGCGGCACAGTAGGCGCTCTGCAGCGGAATCGACCTGAAGGCGAGCGCCGATCCCACCTGGACGATCGTGCCACTGTCCTGCCGCCGCATCCGCCGAAGCGCCGCCAGCGTCCCGTGCACGTATCCCAGATACGCGACCTCCGTGACGCGCCGGTACTCATCCGGTGTCGTGTCCTCCACTGGCGCCAGGACCGTGACCATGGCGACGTTCACCCAGACGTCGATGCGCTGCCAGTGCCCTTCGACGAGCGCCGCTGCCCGCTCCACTGCGGACGCATCCGACACGTCAACCGGGCAGGCCAGTGCCTCGCCGCCCGCCGCGCGGATCTCCTCTGCACACGCCTCGAGCGCGTCCTCGTTGCGGGCCAGCACGGCAACCAGCGCCCCACGGGCGCCGAAGGCGCGCGCCACCGCGCGGCCGACACCGCTCGATGCGCCCGTGATCACGACAACCTGGCGTCCGCAGCCATCCATCTGAGCCATGTCTCGCTGCCGTCGTCCTGGACTGCAACCCTCGATCCCCAGGCCGCGTCACGATGGATGGGGCCAGGCCGTAGCGGCCCGGCAGGCGTTTCGGTTGGTACGCCAACTGCACCGGTGTCAATCGGCGCGGCGTAGGTGGCGGATCGCCGGCTCGGCAACTGGTGGTGTGCCATGGCGAGTGGCAGGTACTTCTCAGCGCGGCTCGACGCAGTGCCGGATTCGGTGCGCCTAGCCATTCCCGCGTCGGGCGGAGCAATCGTGCTCCCGCACGATCGACGCGAACGGCGTGCCCAGCGCCTGCGGCCGGTCGTGGCCGCCGCGGTGGCGTCCGCGCTCGCCCTTGGTCTCGCCTCGTACGACTGGGTTCGAGCCAGTCTCGAGCCGCGGCCCCTCGCCGTCGCTTCCCCGGATCTCGTGGCGGCAATGGCCGACGCCACGCCAGTGGTGGTCACCTTTTCAGCCGGCCGGGAGCAGGTCCGGTGGACCACGACCGCCGACGACCTGAGGACGAACGTGACCCTCTGGCGCCGGATGCGGCTGGCCGACTGGAATGCGGTCGACGAGCCGCTGCGCCGGCAGGCGATCGATCGGATGTTCGCGCGCTACGCACCGGTCCTGATGGATCCGCGCGCGTGGGACACGATGCATGCGGGCGACTGGGACCGGGTTCCCCAGCCGATGCGAACGGTCGCGTATCGCTCGATGGTGGCCTACTGGTCGGGGTACTACCACGTCGGGCGACGGTATGGTCTGCCGCCCGCCCTGGTGGCAGACACCATCGCGGCGGTCGTGATGTCCGAGTCGTGGTTCGAGCACCGGGCACTCGCGGTGTACCGCGACGGTCGCCGCGACATCGGGCTCGCCGGGGCGTCGGACTACGCCCGTGAACGGCTCCGGCAGCTCTACGAGGACGGCCTGGTCGACGCGGCCCTGACCGACGAGGACTACTACGACCCCTGGCGTGCAACCCGTTTCGCCGCCATCTGGATGTCGCTGATGCTGGACGAGACGGGTGGCGACCTCGACCGGGCAGTCCGCGCATACAACCGCGGCATTGCGGAGGCAGACGACCGCCTCGGCACCGCCTACCACACCTTGGTTCATCGCCGCCTCGTGACCTTCATCAGGAACCACGACGCGCCGGCGTCGTGGGACTACGTGTGGCGCCAGGCGCGCGACCTCGAACGCCGACGCTGGCCGTGGACGTCCGGCACGACGTCGACCCGCCCGGTCGGGGGTGGTTGACGTCCCAGACGGTCAGGGCCGAATGTTCACTCGTGTGCCGACTGCTCCTCCCATCCCTGGGGCTCCACCTGGATCGTGACGTGCCCGATCGGGAAGTCGCGCCGCACGCACGCATGCGCCCTCCCGAGCAGATCGTCGGATGGCGTCGCGGCGGCGCAGACGACGTGCGCGCTCATGGCGTTCACGCCGGACGAGAGTGCCCAGACATGCAGGTCGTGCACGTCGCTGACTCCACCGAGCGCCAGGAGAGCCGACCGCAGCGCCTCGATGTTGACCTCCGACGGTGTGCCTTCGAGGAGGATGCCTACGGCCTGGCGCAGCAGCTTCCAGGTGCGTGGCACGATGAACAGCCCGATGCCGGCCGAGGCCAGCGGGTCGGCATACTGCCAGCCGGTCGCCCAGATCACGAGCGCGGCAACAATCACCCCCATCGAGCTGACGAGGTCGGACAGAGCCTCGAAGTAGGCGCCCTTCACGTTCAGGCTCTCGTCTGCGCCCGGTGCGAGCACGCGTACACCGATGACGTTGACCACCAGACCGAGCGACGCGATGGCCAGCATTGGCCACGTGGCCACGGTCGGCGGACTCAGGAGGCGCTCGTACGCCTCCCACAGGATGAACGCCGCGATCCCGAGCAGGACGATCGCATTCGCCAGGGCCGCCAGGATTTCGGCGCGGTAGAACCCGTAGGTGTGCGCGCGGGTCGCGGGCCTGGCGGCAAAGCGGGTCGCGAACCAGGCCAGGGCCAGACCCCCGACGTCGGTGAGCATATGGCCGGCATCGGCGAGCAGTGCGAGACTGCCCGTTGCGATGCCGCCAACCACTTCTGCCGCGAGCACGATGCCTGTGAGAGCCAGTGCGGTTGCCAGCCGGCGCTGCCGTCGGCCCACCGCGGTCACCGGGTTCACCGAGCGTTCAGTCGCCCGGCCGTCGTCGGCCTCCACGTGGCCGATGTCTTCAGCAGTCCGCACGGGTTCACGCCAGTCAGGCAATCGGCAGGTAGATGAGGACCTGGTCACCGCCCACGTTGAACCACACGCGGTAGTACTCGTCGGCGGCCAGCCGCTCGACTCTCACCGCACCGCGCGCCGGCGGAGCCGCCTTGGCAACCTCGCCGGTCGTGGCGGCGGGCACGACCGGAGCCAGCGCCCGCCCTTTTACCTGGTTCGCCTGGACGAACTCCACCCAGCGCTCCAGCTGCGGCGAGGAGCCGGTTGCACCCTCCGTTGACGCGTGCTCGCCCGTGAGGCGAACGCGGTACGTGCCGGCCGGCAGGGGCTGGCCCCCGGCCAACACGCGTACGGGCAGCCGTACGGACCCGAGCCACGCCGAACCTTCAGGCAGGCTGGGCGTGCGTCCCGCATCCGTCGACGAAGACGACGGGGCCGTCGAACCTGATGCGCGCCCGCGCTGCATTCCTGCCGCGGAAGGTCCTGCGTAGGTTGGCGCCGTCGCGAACAGCGCGCACAGGACCAGTGAGGCCAATCGCATGATCGCTTCCCTTCTCGCGTCGAGACCGTGGCGCACGGCCCCGCGCCGACGCGTGCGCGGGGCACGTGTGGCGTGGTGCCGGTTACCGTCCCCTGTCGAGGATGCTGCTCCCCGAGGTGCCGACCGCGGTCCCGGCGTGGTCCGCCCTGTCGGCTGGGTCCATCCGCGCGGGGCTCATCATCTGTCCTCATTCCCCAGGTGTCGCATCCGCGCTGAACGAACGCAAAGACGGTTCCGCCGAACGGCAGGCATCTACTCAGGAGATGCCCTTGCATCACAAAAGCATGACGACAGGGGACATTAGTTTGAATTCACAGGAGGGAGACCATGACACATGCATGCAGGCGAGCGTTGGCAACGGCCGCGGTGTGCGGATGGCTGCTGACCCCGGCCGTGGCCGGAGCCGACACCTGGAGCGAGCAGACGAGGCTGACATTCAGCGAACCGGTCATGATTCCGGGCCACACGCTCGAGCCCGGGACCTACGTGTTCCGCATCGCCGATGTGACCTCGGCCCGGCACGTCTTCCGCGTGCGGAGCGAGACGGACAACAGGGTGGTCGCCTCCATACAGGCGATTCCGATGAAGCGCGCCGAATCCACGAACGACATCGTGCTGAAGTTCGCACCGACCTCCGGACACGAAGCGCCCGCCCTGAAGGGTTTTTTCTACCCGGGACGCCTCTACGGGCACGAGTTCGTCTACCCCGACGACGAAGCCCGGCAGATCGCCGCGCGCACGAAGACGCTCGTGCTGTCCACTGAAGGCCCGGCCGACGACGCCAGGCAGGGAACCCTGCACGCGATCGACGCGGCCGGCCTGCGCACGCCGTGGAGGGAAGACCCCCAAGTGAGCCGGGAATGGAGCGACTGGCAGCACGCGCGGGCGGCCTCGACCGGACGGTCCGACGACCAGCAGGCCGCAGACCGCTCGCAGGCCTCGTTGATTCAGGCCGACTTCAAGGGGATGAGAGTGTCGCTGGATCAGCTCGAGAAGGATCCGGACAAGTACATCGGGCAGCAGGTCAGCGTTGATGGCGAGGTAGACGACGTGCTCGGTCCCCGCGTCTTCAAGATCGACGAGCCCAACTGGGGCGACCTCGACGGCGAACTGCTCGTCATCGTGCCCGCCGGGCTCGCGGCCCTGATCGGCGAGGACGATCGCGTCACCGTCAGCGGGACGGTGCGGCGGTTCGCCAGCGCCGAACTCGAGCGCGAGTGGGGCTGGCAGGCGACGCCAGAAGTCGAGGTCCGATTGTCATCCCGCCCGGTCATCGTCGCCCAGCGCATCGTCGGCGGCGACGATCAGCGCGCGATGATCATTCGCGTGCCGGAGAAGAAGGACACGCCGGTTGGAACCTCGGGCCTGGCGGGCATCGGGGTGGCCGGGTCGCGCGCAATGACCGACTCGACGGCCCTCGCCGCAGGTGACGACGAACTGGTGGGCCGAACCGTCGACCTGAAGGACGTGAAGGTATCAGGTGTGGACGGTCAACGCGGGTTCTTCATCGGACCGCGCGAACGGCAGCTGTTCGTCCTGACGCACGACTCCGCCACTGAGACCACGCCGCGCGTGGGGCAGAACGTGTCGATCGATGGCTTCGTGATGCAGATGCCCAGCGGCATGCCGGGCGACCTGGCGGCGCCGGGCGCACTGAACCGTCACATCTACGTCTACGCCACAGCGGTCGACTAGCGGCTGACCGGGCGAGGTTCGGAGAACCTCGTCCGCCGAGTCGACGGGGCACCGCCGGGCTGGCCCAGCCGGCCCGCTGGTGCCGGGTTTGCTGGAGCGGGACGGGATGACGCGCCTGCGCCAGGTGTGGATGTCGCTCAAGTCCAGCCTGTGGTTCGTGCCCGGGTTGATGGTCGGTGCTGCCCTCCTGCTGGCGGACGCGCTGGTTGCTGCCGAAGGCTTCCTCAGCCCAGAGGTGGCGCGTCAGCATCCGCGGCTCTTCGGGGCCGATGCCAGCGGATCCCGGGAGATGCTGGCCGCGATCGCCAGCTCGATGATCACGGTGGCCGGCGTGACCTTCTCGCTGACCCTCGTGGCCATCACCCAGGCCAGCAGCCAGTACTCCCCGCGGGTGCTCAGGAATTTCATGGGGGACCGCGCGAACCAGCTGTTCCTGGGCTACTTCGTGGCGGTATTCGCGTATGCGCTGGTCGTGCTCCGCACCATCCGCGGTGGTGAGACGAGTGCGTTCGTGCCGTCGATCGCGGTCCTGGTGGGACTGACGCTGGCGATTGCCAGCGTCGGCATCCTGATCTTCTTCGTCCACCACATCGCCAGCTCGATGCAGGCATCGACAATCATCTCGTCCATCGCCGCCGACACCGTGCGAGCCATCGACCGGCTGTTCCCCGAACCGATGGGGGATGCCGAAGACCCTGGCGACGGTGCGTCCCTGCCGTCAGTCGCCTGGCAGCCGGCGGCCTCCTCGCGGAGCGGCTACCTCCAGGATGTCGATGCCGAGAGGCTCCTGGCGTTCGCGGAACAGCGGTCGAGCATCGTGTCGATGGTCAAGGGGGTCGGTGAGTTCGTCACGGAAGGCGAGCCGCTGGTGTTGGTGACCGGCGAGGTGGACCAGCAGGACTGCGCCCGCCTCAACGCCCTGTTCTCGCTCGGGCATCACCGCACGATCGACCAGGACAGTGCCTTTGGCGTCAGGCAGATCGTGGACATCGCCCTCAAGGCGCTGTCGCCAGGCGTCAACGACGTCACGACCGCCATCGTCAGCCTCGATTATCTCGGCACCATCCTGGTGAGGATGGCGCAGCGACGCGTGAGTGCCTGGCGTCGTGGAGGTGACGGCGAGGTGCGGGTCATCGGCCGTGGCGCCACCTTCGAGTCGCTTGTGGCAGACGCCTTCGACGAGATTCGCGATGCCGCGCGCGACAACCTGGCGATCTACCAGCGCATCCTCCAGACCATTGACACCATTGCCGGCCAGACACGCTCGCGGCCCAGGCGGGATGTGCTGGCCCGGCATCTCACGCTCACCGAACAGGCAGCGCTGCGCTCTCTGCCCGGGGAGTTCCACCGTGCTCGGGTTCGCGAGCGGGCCGCGGCGAGCCGTCGGCGACTCGCGCAGGCGGATCAGGGGTCGAGCAGCTAGCCAGCCGCCGGCACTCGACGCCGGGCTCGCGGCGTCAACCCCGTGCCGCCCCCGGGTCCACATCGGCGGGTGAGTGGCCGCCGTCCTGTCGTGCCTCGTGCGGAGCCCACCCGGACCCGCCCGGCTGCGCACCAGTGCCGAGCCAGGCACGGAGGTGGCGCATCGAAAAGCCGCGAATGTCATCGAGGATCTCGTAGATCGTCGGGATGACGAGCAGGGTCAGCACCGTGGACGTGAGCACGCCACCAATCACCGCACGACCCAGCGGTGCGCGGAAGTCGCCCCCCTCACCGTAGCCGAGTGCAACGGGGGTCATGCCTGCAATCAACGCCACTGTCGTCATGATGATGGGGCGGAGCCGGACATGGCCGGCCTCGATCAGCGCGTCGCGGCGGTCTTGTCCGGCATCCCGCGCCCACTTGGCAAAGTCGAGGAGCAGAATCGCATTCTTGGCCACGACACCCATCAAAAGGATTACCCCGATGAGGCTCATGATGTTCAGGGTGTCTCCTGCCACCAGGAGTGCGAGCACGACACCAATCAGCGAGAACGGCAGTGAGAGCAGGATGGCCAGCGGATCGACGAACGAGCCGAACTGCGCGACGAGGATCAGGTACATCAGCAGGATGGCCAGGCCGAGCGCCCCGAACACCTGCGTGAACACCTCCTGCTGGTCCTCCACCTGCCCGCCGGTTTCGAGGCGGTAGCCACCGGGAAGTGGAATCTGCCGGAGCCTGGCGAGTGCGTCGCTCGAGACATCGCCGAGCGTGCGTCCCTCGACGTTGGCTCCCAAGGTCACCACCGGGTCGCCGTTCAGGTGCTGGATCTGTGCCGGCCCGAGCGCCTCCCGGACCGTGGCCACCTGCTGCAGCGGTATCACGCGCGGTGCTCCTGATCCTCCGGGGAGGACGAGCGGGGCCGCCTCGAGGTCGGCCGCTCGGCTGCGCGACTCGGCGGCAAGGCGGACGGTGACATCACGGGTTTCGCCGGTCGGATCCACCCAGTCGCCGGCATCGACACCTGCGAATGCGATCCGCAGCGTCTGCGCAACCGCCGCGAGCGTCACCCCAAGGGTGCTGGCCAGCGTGCGATCCACTCGTACGTCGAGTTCCGGCCGCTGTCCCCGGGTCGAGATGCTGACGTCCACCGCCCCGGGCACGTTCCCGAGGACACCAGCCATCTCCTGGGCGATCCGCGTGAGCTCGCCCGCGTCGGGACCGAGCAGCTGGACCTGCAGCTGACGCTGAGCGTCGCCGAAGCCGCTCGAATACACCGCGGCGTCCACGTTGGCCACGCGGCGCAGCTGCTCCCGCACCCGGCCCGCCAGCTGCTGCTGCGAGACCGAACGCTGGTCGCGCGGCACCAGGCGGACGTAGATCGACGCGCTGTCGACGCCGCCGGTGGAGCCGAACTCGGCCCCCCCGCCGCCCGCCGTCGCATAGGAGTAAGCCACCTCCGGATGGCGCCGCAGCACCTGTCCCACTTCGTCGGCCTTCAGCCGCGTGTACGCGAGGCTCGATCCGGGAGGCGTTTCGATTCCCACCGTGAACTCGCCGCGGTCGCTGTCGGGCGCAAATGCCACGCCTCCGAGCCGCCACTGCAGCGCCATGGCGGCCACCAGCGTCGCCATCGTGAGCAGCACCATCGTCCAGCGATGGTCCAGAGCCCAGCCGATTACCGACCTGTAGCGATCCGCCTGTCGGCCGAACCAGTCGTTGAAGCGATCGAGGACCCTCGTCACGAGCGCGGGCCTCCTGCCGGTGCGCGGCGGGTCTGTCCAGTACGCCGACAGCATCGGATCGAGCGAGAACGAGACGAACAGCGACACCAGCACCGAGCAGGCGATGGTGAGGGCAAAGGGCTGGAACCACTGGCCCGCGATGCCTCCCATGAACGCAATCGGGACGAAGACCGCGACGATCGAGAACGTGGTGGCCGCCACGGCCAGCCCGATTTCGTCGGTCCCCTCGAACGAGGCCTGCAGGTGCGGCTTGCCCATCTGCACGTGCCGGACGATGTTCTCCCGGACCACGATCGCATCGTCGATCAGGATGCCGATGGCCAGCGACAGGCCGAGCAGCGACATCGTGTTGAGCGTGAAGCCGAACGCCCACACCGCGATGAAGGACGCGATGACGCTCACCGGCAGGGCCAGTCCGGTGATTACCGTCGAACGCCAGGAGTTGAGGAACACGAAGACCACCAGCACGGTCAGCGCTGCTCCCTCCACGAGGGTGCGCTGGACGTTCGAGACCGATTCGGAGACCCGTTCGCCTGCGTTCCGGACTACGTCGAGCTGCACGCCGGTCGGGAGCGTCTGCCGCAGGCGGTCGACTGCCGTGACGATGTCGGTGGCGACCTTCGTCGTGCTGCTGCCCTTGCTCTTCAGGATGTCGATCCCGACCGACGGGCGCCCGTTGTACGTGGCGCTCGAGCGCGGTTCCTCCGCACCGTCGACGACGTCCGCGACCTGTCCCAGGCGGATCTGGCTGCCGCCTCGCTCGGCAATGACCAGCTGGCGGAAGTCGGCCGGCGTCGCGAGCCGTCCCTGCAGCCTGATCGTGCGCTCGGTCCGGTCTGCAGTGAGCCGTCCGACCGGGGCGGCGAGGTTTTCCGTCTGGAGCGCCTGGAGCACCTCGGTGACGCTCAGGTTCGCCGCCTGCAGTGCCTGCGCGTGCAGTGAGACGGTCAGCTCGCGTTCGATCCCGCCGACCAGATTCACCTGGGCCACGCCGTTGATGGCCCGGAGGGCGCGCGTCAGTCGTGGGTCCGCGAGACGCGTCAGGGCGGCGACGTCGAGCGTGCCGGAGGCCAGTACGAGCGACACAATCGGCAGGTCCTGTGGATCGAACCGCCGGATCACGGGCTCCTCCATCTCAGCCGGCAGGTTCCCCCTGATCGACGAGATGGCATCCCGCACGTCCTGCGAGGCCTGGTCGACCGGCTTGGAGAAGTCGAAGATGACGATGACCTGGGCGAAGCTGTCCTGGGCCGTGGAGCGGATGTCGTCCACGCCGCTGATGGCCAGCAGGGCCTCCTCGATCGGCTCCAGCAGTTCGCGCTCGACGGTGGCCGGAGCGGCACCGGGGTAGGGTACGGCGACCGCGACGATGGGCGCCTGGATGTCAGGGAACTCGTCGGTCTCGAGCTGGCTCAGGGCGTAGCCGCCGAAGGCGACGAGCGCCAGGATCACGACGATCGTGATCACCGGCCGGCGAATGGCGAGGTCGGAGATGAACAGGGGCGGCCTCCTACTGGCTGGATGGTGGCGTGCCTGGCGGCGGATCGGGTGCCGTGCCGCTGTCCTGCGGCCGGGGGACGACCACCTCTGTTCCGTCAGGCAGGTTGCGGGCTGCTCCAAGCAGCACGATGTCGCCTGCCCCGACGCCTGCCGACAGCAGGACCCGTTCGGTGAGCGGATCTTCGAGGACGGCCGTGACGTCGCGGTGCTGGACGACGCCGTCTCGGACGAGCGTCACACGGCGGCGTGCGGCTTCGCCCGTGACGGCAGCGGCAGGTACGATGAGTCCGTGCTGCTGCTCGACGAGCACGCGCCCGCGGACGAAGAGACCGCCGACGAGGCGCTGCCCATCGTTCGGCGCACTCACGGTCAGCCGCACCTGGCCGGTCTCCGGATCGGCGGTCGGGTTGATCCGGCTGACCTTGCCCGTGAATGCCTGCTCGGGGTAGCCGGTCACCTCGAACTGCACGGCGGCGTCGAGGTGTACGTCACCCATCTCGGTGGCGGGAATCGATCCTTCGAAGCGCATGCTCGAGGGGTCGACCACCGTGAAGAGCGGCGAGCCGGGCTGCACCACGTCACCGGCGTTGACCGGACGTTCGCTGACCACGCCAGAGATGGGCGCCCGCACGATCGTGTTGCCGACCTGTTCACGGGCGGATGCCAGGCGCGCCTCCGCGTCGGCCAGCTGCGCGGCCGCCGCCGTCAGTGAACGCCGGGCGTTCTCCAGCTCCTGCTCCGCGACGGCGCCTGCCTCGACCAACCGTGCCTGCCGGTCGACAGCGCGCTGTGCGAGGTCGCGGGCAGTCCGCGCCGAGCTCACCGCCGAGCGGGCGGAGGTGACCTGATCGCGCAGCGCCGCGGCATCGATGGTCGCCAGGACCTGTCCCTTCCGCACCGGCTCTCCGGGCTCGGCGCGTGTGCTGAGCACGCTTCCGCCGGCCTCCGCACGAACGGTGGCCTGCACGTCTGGCGTGAGGTTGCCCGACACCAGGGGGCCACGCTGCAGCGAACCCGATTCGACGGGCGCCACGTCCTCGGCCGCCAGCGTGATCGCCGCACGACGGTCCTCCCCGTGCGCTGTCTGCGCGTCGCCACACGCGGCGGCGGCGAGTGCGAGCAGCCCCGACACCCAGACACCGATCGTTCCCGGGGCGTGCCTGCCTGTCATGGCGTCCCTCGGCCCTGACCGGTCGGCGTCACCGCACCACCGAACAGCCCTGTTCCACCCGTGCTGCCAGCAGCGTCTTGTGGCATGCGTCCCGTCGGGGCTGGCTGCGGCACGGGCACGGAACCGGCGCCGGCAGGCGCCCCGCTGCTGCCCGATCCAGCGCCCGCAAGGGTGGTGGACATCGCACCGCCGGAGAGCGGCAGCCTTGGCAGGAGCGCAAGGCGCAGCCGTGCAATGCGGAACTCGCGTTCGGTTCGCGCCCGATCGACGAGCGCCTGCAGGAGCTGCAGGCGGGAATCGGACAGCTCGAGTTGTGTGGAGAGGCCTTCGCGGAAGCGGATCTCGGCGATCCGATACGCCGCTGTCGCCTCGGTCACGGTGCTGGCACTGGCGCGCCATGCGGCCGTCGCGGCCTCGGCGGCCAGGGTGGCACCGCGGGTGTCGAGATCGGTCAGCTCGCGCACGAGCGCTGCCTGCGCGCGCGCCTGCGTCAGCCTCGCCTCCGCCGCCGCCCGCTCGGCACCGAGCCGCCCGCCCGTGAAGAGCGGCACCTGCACGCCGACACCGATGGTCCAGTTGGACACGAAGTCGCCGAAGGACGGCACGATCGTCGATGGATATGCGAGCTGCTGGAACTGCCCGGAGAGGCTGACGCCAGGCAGCCGCCCGGCGCGCACCGTCCGCAGCGTCTGCTCCTCGATCGCGATGGCGGCGGCCGCCTGCCGTACGGGTGCACGGTCTTCCGTGGGAGGCGGCTCGACGGAGTCCGCGGAGGCGATCGTCGACTCGACCGGTGCGTCGAGCGTGTCCGTCAGCTGCAGGTCGGCCTCTGGCGGTAGATCGAGCAGTTGCTTCAGCCGCAGGTACGCCAGCTCACCAGCGGCGCGCTGCTGGATCAGTGTCGGTTGCAGCGACTCCACCGCCACCCTGGCACGCAGCACGTCGAACTCCGGTCGCGTGCCGACCTGCCGCGCGAGAATCGTCTGCTGGAGCGTCTGCTGCGCCTGGTCCACGGTGGCGCTGACGATGTCGACCAGCCGATCGGCGAGCACGGCCGAGTAATAGGCATCTGCCACCACCAGGGTCTGCTGTGCGCGAGCGGCGTCGAGTCCCACGTCGGCGGCATCCCGGGCGCTCCGGGCAGCCGTTATCTGGGCATCGATGCGGCCTCCCGCGTACAGGTCCTGGCTGATGCCGAGTCCGGCCGTCCACTGGTTGGCGCGCCCGAACGGCAGCCGCGCGAAGCTCGACGCCAGTCCTCCGCCTGCCTGCTGGCAGACAATGGCCTGTTCGATGAGCGGGATGCGCTCGTCGAGCGGCAGGCCAGGCTGTGCCGTGAAGGGCACGCAGTCAGCAGGTGGCGGCTCGTCGGCCGTGTCGCCGAGCGATGAGAATTGCGTGCGCAGCGTGCGTGTGTAGGAGCCGGACGCCACAACCTGCGGAAAACGCGCGCTGCGGGCGCGGGTGATGTCCGCCGTTGCGCGCGTCACTTCCGCCTGGGCGATCCGCACGGCCTCGCTGGCGCCGACGGCTGCCTCGAGCGCCTGCGACAACGAGAGCGCGCGGCTGTGCGACGGCACCTGTCCATTGGCCGGCTCGGGCGAGAGCATCAGGCTGTGCAGCAGCGCGCTGGCTGCCACGACGCACCGTCGTCGGACTGGTCGGCTGGCCATGCGGGGCTTCGAGCAAGGGCACTGCCACGCCCAGCCGACCAGGCAGGTGGACTGCCTACCTGCTGGTGGCGCTGCGCAGGGCGTCCGCGCGGATGAAGACCTTCCCCTGCATCAGCTGTGTCACGTCACTCTGTGCGAGGCCGAACTTGTCCGTGGCGATCGTGGACGCGTCATCCGGGGCCTTCATGACCTTTCCGGCCACCATGACCTGTTCGCCCTGCTGCAGTCCAGGCTGATCGATCTCGCGATCGAGTCCGATGAACACGCGCGCGTTCCCGCCGGCGTTCGCCCAGAAGCCGCGCTTGCCCGTCACCCGGTCCACGGTGACGCGCTCGAGCCTCACCCGCTGGCCGATGTGGCTGGCGGCTGACGAGCCGGTCAGCTCCGAGAGATTCGTGATGGTTCCGGCAGTGTTCGACCCCGATGTGCCGACGGCCTGGCTGCGGCTGTCGCTGTTCTGGGAGCGTCCGTCCTTGCTGGCGGAGACGAGCTGGGCCCCGCTTCCGGTCATGACGGACGACGCGATGAGGACGGGGCGGCTGTTGTAGCGCACCCAGTAGTCCGGGCTTGCGACGCGGCTCCTTCCTTGCAGCGTCCCTGTCGACTCGCAAACGCGGAGACGTCGAAAGGGGAGGACGATGGAGGAAACCACGCGTGCCGTGCCGGCGGAGATCGCCTCGATACTCGAGCAGTGGCCCAAGGAGCCGCGGGAGTCGGCCGGGCGCCTCATCGACTACTACGGTGTGCCGGACGAGCATTCGGCGTCGCAGTTGATGTGGCACGCCACGCGGGACGGCTGGAAGCGGACGGTGCTGTCGCGCGAGCAGACGCCGCACAACTTTCCGTCGCCGCATGCCGACTTCCTCGAGCAGTTCATCGACTACCGCGTCCCGGTCGAGATGTTCACGCCGCTTGCCGAGTTCGACGGCAGCGTCATCGCGGAGCGCACGAAGGGTGAGCTGTCGGCCCGGTGTGGCGGGACGTCCATGAACTTCGTGGCCATCAACCTCGCCCACGACATTGTCAGCGGGAGGCGGTCGGTGGCCGAGGCGCGGGCAGAGTATGGTCGGCTCTACACGGCGTACAAGCGTGGCGAGAAGCCGTCCTACACCCAGGCGTTCCAGTTCGAGGTGCGGGGTGGCTCGGTCGACCCCGACGTGGAGACGATCGGCGCGGACTAGGTGCCCTAGTTCGGGGTGTGTGGCTGGCCTGCTGCGGCTGGCCCGCTGTCTGGTTGGGCTCTGACCGGGACAATCGGGTTGGTGCGGTATACTTACCCGGTCGCGGTGAGGTGGCCGAGAGGCTGAAGGCGGCGGTTTGCTAATCCCAGCCGCAGCAATCCCACCCAACCAGATCTCGCGTTTTTCGGCCTAATTTCTCACATTTCAGTTGCCAGCGTTGGTCTTGGATGGCCCCTTTTTGAGGCCGTCTGGGCACAGTTTTGGGCACAGTTCTACAGTCGCCACTGTGGCATCAGGCACACGTGTCTGCGGGTGCGGAGTTGCGCTTGGAACTCGGCCGTCGGTAGCTAATTGCCGGTTTGGGGTGTCCACCGAGGCACCTCGACCTGCCCGAAGTCGTGCTGTGTAAATTCGCCGGGCGACCCTTCGAACCGCACCAGCGGCCGGATCGTGGTCGGGCGGATCGCCTCGGCGCCTCGATCTCGCGCCCCAGCTTGATGGAGGGTGCGCGCTCGTCGCAGTACGGGCAGGTGTACGTGCCGCTCTGCACGGGCGCTGAGTCGAGCACCGTTCTCGTCTCGCATGACGAGCAGGAGAAGCTCTTCTGGGTCGCCTTCAGCGAGTGGGGTTCGTGGCACTTCCGGCAGAACGCCCACCGCGTCTGGCCGGCCTCCTCGGCGAGGACGTAGTTCGGATGCGCCTCGCCGACCTTCTCGTACGACGGGCACGCCGCGACCTGGAGCCAGAAGAAAAGGACGGCAGTGAGCTGCGTGCCGTCGGGGCCCTTCACGGCGTACAGCGGTGCGAGCTTCTTGCCGACGCGCTCCTGAAGTGCGCGCAGCGTCGGTAGCAGGTCCTCGAGTGTCTCGGCGGTCAGCTCGGCGGTCGTCACCGCGCAAGCTACGGGGTCGACGTCGACGCCGATCGCCGATGCCCCGAGGCGCGCGGCCTCGACGACTGAGGTGCCGCCGCCGAGGGTGCTGGTCTCGACGAGCTCGCGTGGGCGGGTCCATTTGCCAGGTTCGTGAGCCGCACCGCGCGGCCCTCTTGTGGCGCACGCAACTTGTACCATACGCTGGCAACGGTTGGAATGCGTTACCACGTCTTGCCGAAGGAGCCGGTCGTCATGGCCGACGAGATTCTGACCGTCGCCGAGGTCGCCCTCCTCCTGAAGGTGGCCGAGAAGACGGTCTACACGATGGCGCAGAATTCCGAGCTGCCTTGCTTCAAGGTGCGCGGGCAGTGGCGTTTCCGTCGCCAGGATCTCGATTCGTGGATGGCGTCGCAGGTGAAGGGCCCGGGCGCTCCCAAGCAGCCAGAGGCGAAGCCCAAGGCGTCGACGCGGAAGGGAGGCACGCGTCGATGAACGAAGCCGACACCTGTAGGAAGTACGTTGTCCCGAAACTCCAGGCGGCGGGCTGGGAGAACGATCCGCACTCGCTCACCGAGCAGAAGTCCTTCACCGACGGGCGCATCGTTGTCTTCGGCAACAAGGCCCGGCGGCAGGCGCAGAAGCGTGCGGATTACCTGCTGCGATACACGCGTGACTTCCCGATCGCCGTCGTCGAGGCGAAAGCCGTATACAAGTCGCCGAGCGACGGGCTTCAGCAGGCGAAGGACTATGCGACGGTGCTCGGGCTCAAGTTCGCCTACGCCACGAACGGTCACGGCATCGTTGAGTTCGACTTCCTCACGGGGCTTGAGCGCGAGCTCACGGAGTTCCCGACGCCCGCGGATCTCTGGGCTCGCCTTCGCGGCGGCGAGAAGCTCACCGATGAGGCCGCCGAGCGGCTCCTCACGCCCGGCTTCAGCGTCCTCGGGAAGTCGCCCCGCTACTACCAGGAGATCGCCATCAACCGCGCGGTGCAGGCCGTCGTGCAGGGGCAGAAGCGCGTCCTGCTCACGATGGCGACCGGCACGGGCAAGACCTTCGTGGCGTTCCAGATCTGCTGGAAGCTCTGGTCGGCGCGCTGGAACCGCACGGGCGACCATCGCAAGCCGCGCATCCTCTTCCTCGCCGACCGCAACATCCTCGTCGACGATCCCTACGCCAAGATGTTCGCGCCCTTCGGTGACGCTCGCGCGAAGATCGAAGGCGGCAACGCGGTGAAGAGCCGCGAGATGTACTTCTCCATCTACCAAGCGCTCGCCGGTGGCGAGGGGCGCCCGGCGCTCTTCAAGGAGTACTCCAAGGAGTTCTTCGACCTCATCATCATCGACGAGTGCCATCGCGGCAGCGCGCGCGACGAAAGTAGCTGGCGCGAGATCCTCGAGTACTTCGAGCCCGCGTACCAGATCGGCATGACGGCCACGCCGCTGCGCGAAGACAATCGCGACACGTACTCGTACTTCGGCGCGCCCATCTTCCAGTACAGCCTCAAGCAAGGCATCGAGGACGGCTTCCTCGCGCCCTACCGCGTTCACCGGGTCATCACGACGTTCGACGCGGCCGGCTGGCGTCCGAACGCCGGCGAGACCGACCGCACGGGGCGCGAGATCCCTGACCGCGAGTACACGACCAAGGACTTCGAGCGCGTCGTAGCGCTGCGCGCCCGTACCAACGCCATCGCGGCGCACCTCACCGAGTTCCTCAAGAACACCGACCGCTACGGCAAGACCATCGTCTTCTGCGTCGACCAGGAGCATGCCGACGAGATGCGCCGCGCGCTCTCAAACCTGAACGCCGACCTCGTGCAAAAGCACCCGGACTTCGTCTGCCGCGTGACCTCCGACGAGGGCGACGTCGGGCGCGGGCACTTGAGTCGCTTCCAGGAGCCGGAGAAGCAGACGCCGGTCATTCTCACCACGTCCCAGCTCCTCACGACCGGCGTCGACGCGCCCACCGTGAAGAATGTCGCGCTCGTGCGCGTGGTCGGCTCGATGAGCGAGTTCAAGCAGATCATCGGACGCGGCACGCGCGTGCGCGACGACTACGACAAGCTGTTCTTCAACATCCTCGACTACACCGGCTCGGCCACCACGCTCTTCGCAGACCCGGACTTCGACGGCGAACCCGCTCGCGTGAGCGAGGAGGAGATCGACGACAAAGGCAAGGCAAAGCCGGACACGTACAAGGTCGACGAGCCCGAGCCCCTGAAGGTCTCCGAGCCTCCTGGCCCGCCCTACGGCGGTGGGCTCTCGCCCGACGACGAGGACGACGGCGAACCGCGCAAGTACTACTTCGACGGCGGCCAGGTGCAGGTTGCGGCCTACCTCGTCTACGAGCTCGATCCCGAGGGCAAGCAGCTCCGAGTCGTGCAGTTCACGGACTACACGGCCGAGCGCGTTCGCACCCTTTTCCCGACGGCGGCGGCGCTGCGCGAGGCGTGGGCCGACCCGGAGAAGCGCGCCGACATCATCGAGCGCCTCGCCGAGCGCGGCATCGACTTCGACGAGCTTGCCAAGGTTACGTCACAGCCCGACGCCGACCCCTTCGACCTGCTCTGCCACGTCGCCTACAGCGCGCCGCTGAAGACGCGCCGAGAGAGGGTAGACCGCGTGCGCAAGGATCGCCGGGAGTTCCTGGAGAAGCACACGGGCACCGCGAGGCGGATCCTGGAGGAGCTGCTCGAGAAGTACGCGGAGCACGGCACCGCGCAGTTCGTCTTGCCCGACGTGCTGCAGGTGCCTCCGATCTCCGACCACGGCAACGTAATCGAGATCGCCAAGTACTTCGGCGGCGCAGAGAAGCTCCGCGAGGCGATTCATGAGTTGCAGACCATCCTTTACGCGGCCTGATGGCTCGCACGAGAGAACGAGCTGATGGCAGCGAAGAAGACGAAGACGAAGGCGAACCGAAATGGTGCCAGCGCGAATGGCGCGAACGGCACGCCCGCGACCACCGCGCAGCGCTTGGGGACCATCCTCAAGGCTTCGCGCGACATCATGCGCAAGGACAAGGGGCTCAGCGGTGAGATCGACCGCATCCCGGTCCTCACGTGGATCATGTTCCTCAAGTTCCTCGACGACATGGAGTCGATGCGCGCGGAGGAGGCAAAGCTCTCGGGCAAGAAGTTCAAGCCCGCCATCGAGCCGCCGTACCGCTGGCGTGACTGGGCCGCGAAGGAAGACGGCATCACTGGCGACGAGCTGATCGCGTTCATCAACCAGGAGGAGTGCCGCCGTCCCGACGGCTCGAAGGGCCCGGGCCTCTTTGCCTACCTGCGTGCGCTACGCGGCGCCGAGGGTGGTGACCGCCGCGACGTCATCGCGACCGTATTCAAAGGCACGGTCAACCGGATGATCAATGGCTACCTGCTCCGGGACGTCATCAACAAGATCAACGGCATCCACTTCACGTCGTCCGACGAGATCCACACGCTCGGCAACTTTTACGAGTCGATGCTCAAAGAGATGCGCGACGCGGCCGGCGACTCGGGCGAGTTCTACACGCCCCGGGCGGTCGTCCGCTTCATGGTCGACGTCATCGACCCGAAAATCGGCGAGGCTGTACTCGACCCGGCGTGCGGCACGGGCGGCTTCCTCGTCGAGGCCTACTCGCACATGGAGAAGCAGTGCAAGACGGTGCAACAGCGCCGCCAGCTTCAGCAGGGGACAATCCTCGGCAATGAGGCGAAGCCGCTTCCCTACCTGCTCGCGCAGATGAACCTGCTGCTCCACGGCCTCGAGACACCGCGCATCGAGCCGGGCAACAGCCTCGCGGTGGCGCTGCGCGAGATTGGCGACAAGGACCGGGTCGACGTCATCCTCACGAACCCGCCGTTCGGTGGCGAGGAGGAGCGCGGCATCCTCTCGAACTTCCCCGAAGACAAGCAGACCGCCGAGACCGCGCTCCTCTTCCTCCAGCTCATCATGCGCAAGCTGAAGCGCGCGCCGAAGCCTGGACGAGCAGCGGTCGTCGTCCCGAACGGCGTCCTCTTCGGCGACGGCATCGCGGCGCGCATCAAGGAGGAGCTTCTCAGGGAGTTCAACCTCCACACCATTGTGCGGCTGCCGAACGGCGTATTCGCGCCGTACACCGACATCCCCTCCAACCTTGTGTTCTTCGAGAAGGGCTGTCCGACTGAGGCGATCTGGTACTACGAACTGCCGCTCCCTGAAGGACGCAAGAAGTACAGCAAAACGGCACCACTGCAGTTCGAGGAGTTCGCCGCCGCAAGAGCGTGGTGGGCGCAACGCGAGGAGGGGCCGCACAGCTGGCGGGTCAGCGCCGCCGATGTCGCAGCCAAGGGCTTCAACCTCGATCTCAAGAATCCGAATACCAAAGCCGGGCTGGCGCACGCCGACCCGAACGAACTCGTCGCTTCGATGCGTGGACACGAGGCTGCGGTGTTGCGGTTGCTTGCCGAGATCGATGCTCTCGTCAGCGGGGAACGGACGTGACGACGCTGACTACTGTGGCGCTGGGCGAGGTGCTCCGACAGAGAGATGACACGGTCGGCGTCATACGGGACGAGGCCTATCCGATCGCAGGCATTTACGGCTTCGGTCGTGGGCTCTTCGCGCGTGAGCCGATCCTGGGCAGCCAGACATCGTACACGGCGCTCAACCGGCTTCACGCAGGCACCTTCGTCATCAGTCGCGTCAAGGCGTGGGAGGGAGCAGTCGGCGTGGTACCTCCCGAACTAGACGGCTACTTCGTGTCGAAGGAGTTCCCCTCGTTCGTCGCTGACGCAGGACGGCTCGATCTTCGTTGGCTCAAGTACTTCTTCGACTCGGAGCACGGGCGCCGAGCGCTCGCGGGCTGCACCAAGGGGATCGGCGCGCGACGCGAGAGGGTGAAGGAAGCGGTGTTCCTCGACATCGCGCTCTCGCTGCCGCCGCTCTCCGAGCAGCAAGCCATAGTGGCGCGTCTCGACGCGCTGACGGCAAAGACCGAACAGGTGGAAGTCCATCTGGATGCTGCCGAGCGCGACGCCGAGCACTTGCTGGCCCTGCGCTTCCGCGATGTCATCGCTGACGCACCGATGCACCCGCTCGGCGATGTTGCGCCCGCGGTTCGCCGTCCCGTGGCGCTCGACGTGACGGCCAGTTACCGGGAAGTTGGCGCGCGTTCGTTTGGCAAAGGCCTGTTCGCGAAGCCGAACTTTGAGGGCAGCGCGGCGACGTGGGAGAAGCCCGTGTGGATCAAGGCTGGCGACTTGGTGTTTAGCAACATCAAGGCATGGGAAGGCGCGATCGGCGTGGTAGGCGAGGAACACGATGGGTGCATCGCCTCGCATCGCTACATCACCTGCGTTCCCGATCCTACGCAGATGACCGTTGGGTTCCTCGCCTACTACCTCTTGAGCGAAGACGGGTTGGAGAAGGTGGGAGCCGCTTCGCCTGGCACCGCGGACCGAAACCGCACGCTGAGTCTCGGCAATCTCGGGAAGATTGAAGTACCCACGCCTCCACTCTCCATCCAGCGGTCTTTCAACCAATTGCAGACCGAGGTCGCCGCCCTGAGGGCCGAGCACGCCGCCATCCGCGCTGCGAACGCTGCGATCATCCCTGCGACGCTGGAGCGGATCTTTCGAGGCTGAGCACGAGCCAACAGGAGGGAGCGTAGACGGCCGCAGCCGAAACCGTCGCGTGGGTGAAGCCACCCGAGCCGATCCGAGGCCTAGACCACCTCGGCGTGCAGGCGCCCTGCATCGCCCTCTACGGCCAGCTCCTCCCGGGCATCACGAACGTCACCGACCGGGCCCGCTACTACTCGTTCCACCCGTGGGTGGTCTGGGCATTCGAGCGGCGCTACCCCGACCACTCCGTCGACGAGTTCCGCCGCGTGATGAGGCGCGCCGAGTGCCTCTTCGCGCTCGTGGCGATCCGTCACGCCCGCGTCGTTGGCGACGGCGACGACGGGCTGCACGGCCGAGCGATCGTCGGGCGAGACAAGCTGCTGCGCATCGCGGAGGACGCGGCGAACGGGTGTAGGATCCGACCTCTCCCCCATCGGGTGCTCCCCCGGGAGGACCGCTATGCCATGTCGACGCTGGCTAGTTCTGGTCGGGCTCTCGGTCGGGCTGCTGCAGCACACTCCCGCGGCTGCCCCCGACGCGAACGTGGGTGCGCTGATTCGTGAGGCGGACCGACTCGCCTGGCTCACGAACTGGGCTGCCGCGGGACCGATCTACGAGTCTGCCGAGAAAGCCGCCCTCGCCGCGGGTGACCGTCGCGCCACAGCCTACGCCGGATTCGGTCGCCTTCGCGCCGAGATGCAGACACGGCAGCTCGGCGCGTTGTCCGAGGAGCTGGCTCTCCGTCTCACGCGGCCGATCGTCGCGAACGACCCTCGCCTCAGCCTGAGGGGGCTGACGGCAAAAGGCGATGTCGACCTCGAGTGGGACGTTCTGGCTGCACTCAGGGACTGGCAGCAAGTTCGCGAGTTGGCTCGGCAACTCGGCGACGCCGCGTGGGAGAACCGCGCGAACGGGGAACTCGGCATGATCGCCTTCCTCCGGGGCAACACCGGCGAGGCGACCAAGGCCGTTCAGCAGGCCATGGACACCGCGCGGAAGTTGGGCGACGTTGGCGGCGAGCTTCGGTACTTGAGTGCAATCGGCAATGGCCTCCTGCTGGCCGGCTACGCGCCCGTCGCGGCCGGCTTCGTCGATCGCGCTCTTTCCCTGGCCCGCGACAACCCGGACACGGGGTTCCCGTTTGTGGCCACCAGCACGAAGGTGCTCACCCTGATCGAGCTGAAGCAGAACGACGAGGCGGAGCGGTTTGCGCAGTCCGCGCTCGCCGAAGCCCGCGTCGGCGACCGTCGAATCAAGGAGATTGAGCTGCGCATGATGCTGGCGAGGATTTCGGAGGCGCGGCAGCAGCCCGGGCGCGCCATCGAACATCTCGAGGCAGCGCGCACGGCGGCCGAATCGGGACAGGTGCAGCGACTGCTCGCGGAGGCCGAGTCCAGCCTGGCGCAGGCGTACCGCCGGCAGGGCGATCTGGCACGGGCTTCACAGCGGGCGTCGTCCGCGGTCACGCACACGCGCGCCGCGGGCTCCCGCTTCACGCTGCCGATTCGGATTGGCGAGCTTGCCGACATTCGCGCGGCGCAAGGCCGCCTGAGCTCCGCGCGCACCCTGTACTCGGAGGCCACCGACGTCGTCGAAGGGATCATGGCCAACGCGCCGAGCCGCGCATCGCAGGCTCGACTGGTCGGTGTGATGAGCGACATCTACGCGGGGAACTTCGCCTTGGCGGCCGAGCGGCTCAACGATCCCTACGAGGCGTTCCGGGTGATCGAGCGGGCGCGGGGCCGCGCCCTGGCCGATGTTCTCCGCACCTTGCCTGACGACTCGCCTTCAAGGGACGACGACATGCGCGCACGTGCGGTGTCGGCACTTCAGCTCAAGTTGATGACCGCTCGGGGCGCCGTCGAGCGGAGCCGTTTGCTCGAGAGGTTGTGGGAGGCCGAGCAGCTCGCGACAGTTCCCGCCGCCAGACTCGCGGCTCCTCGCGCGCGCCTTCACAGGAGCGGGCGGGCCGCTGCGGCTGCCGTGCGGCGGGTTCTGCGACCGCGGGAGATCCTCCTGGAGTACGTCCTGCTGCCGAGCGGGTCCTACTGCCTGATCCTGACACCAGGCGCCTTGCGGCTTGTCCCACTGCCCAGCCGGACAGCGATCGAACCGCTTGTCGCCGCGTTCCGGACGGAAGTCCAGGCTGGTCGCAGCGGGCTGGACAACGCCGAGAGAGCGGCGCTGAGACGCGCCATTGTCGAGCCCCTGAACCTGCCAGGTGGGATCGCGAGTGAAATCGTGGTGGTACCCGATGGCGTTCTCAATTCCATTCCGTTCGACGTGCTCCTCGCCAGCCAATCCAATCCAGCGCCGTCTGTCAGCCTGGCTCCGTCTGCGACGGTGCTGGCCTTGATGCGAAGCCGGCCGTCTCAGGGGACAACAGATCGCCCCGTCCTGGCGGTTGGAGGTGTGCCCTATGAACGGATCGCAGGCGTGAAGGCATTGTCCACGGCGCCGGTGGGGCTCTACGACGCAGCCGCACCGCCCTCGCTGCCGAGCCTGCCGGGGAGTGCGGACGAGGCCAGGACCGTTGCCGGCCTATTCGGCCCATCAAGTACTGTGCTGGTTGGCGATTCGGCCACTGAGGGCGCGCTGAAGCGCCAGCCGCTCGAGCGCTACGAGATCCTCCACGTGGCCGCGCACGGGTTCGCCGACACAAAGTTCCCAGAGCGTGCGGCGTTGGTCCTACTTGGTGACGGTCAGGCCGGCGAAGACGGGCTTCTGCAACCCCGCGAGATCGCGCGCTACAACCTCCATGCACGCTTGGTGGTGCTGTCTGCGTGTGACACCGCGGTCGGTCCGACGCTTGGGCAGGAAGGCGTGGTCAATCTCGCGCGCGCGTTCCTAGTGGCCGGCGCTGGAGCCGTCATGACCAGCCTGTGGCCGGTTGACGACACGCTCTCGGCGGCGCTGATGCGCGAGTTCTACGGGCATCTGGCTCGAGGCGAGACTCTCGCCGAGGCGCTGCGCCGCGCGAAGACCGAACTCGGCCGGCGGTTCGGCGCGAAAGGCCAGGCGACTTTTGGCGCGTTCCAACTGATCGGCGACGGTTCTCGGCGGCTCAGCGTCGGTGCCGCGGGTGCACGAGCGACGGGAGGCAGCGACTGACGCGGGAGGCGAGTTGTGACGGGAAAGCCGGACAGCGATTTCAGGCTCGAGCCGAACACGATCCGCGCGATCGTCAAGAAGTCGGTCGACCTTCTCGAATCGAAGTGCATTCGCCTCGGCGAAGTCGCCCCTGACTGGCGAGGCCTGTTCGCAGCGAACGAAGCCTCGCTCGAACGGGCAAGTTCGAGGACTGCGTTCGAGGCCGAGATGAACCGCGTCCTCGCCCTGGGACGACTCAGCCATGTCGCGTTCTTTCACAGCAGCGGCAGCAGCGCGCCTGCCAGATACGCCATCAATGCCACCTTCTGTCCAGCCGACCTTGACGGAGCCGGCGAACGGTGGATGTTTCAGGACGTTCACCCTGGCGGACCGGCCGAACGCGCCGGGATCCGGCCTGGCGACATCCTCCTCGAGGTGAACGGCAAGCCGTTCATGCCGCCCAGTCTGCCGACGTTCACTCTGGGCCAGGACGCCGACCTCTTGGTGTCCCGGGGCGACGGCTCGACGGCCAGCATCAACGTCGTGCTGCCCAAGGCGCCGGCCAACGGCAAGCCGGGCGCCAAGCCGCCGATGGCGGAGCCGACCAGCGTCACGGCGTCGATGCTGGATCAGGAAGTCGGGTACCTGCGGGTGGCGTTCTTCCCTGGAGTGAACGGCCAGCGATTCGCCCGCGAGTTCGAGAGTGCGCTAGCTAGCATTGGTGAGTGCCGTCGGCTGGTGGTGGACCTGCGGGGCAACCTCGGCGGATTCGTCGGCTCTCTACGGTTAATGAGCTCCCTCACGCCTGACCGGATTCCGGTCGGCTACAGCCTGACGCGCAAGGGCAGCGACCGCGGGTGGAGGCGCGAATCGCTGCCCTGCATCGACCACCTACCCGACGGCCGCCTCGACGTCCTGCGCATGGCGCTCCGGTTCCTCGTCCTGAACCGCGACCGTTCGATCAGGCTGACCACTGAGGGGCTTGGCGAAAGGCCGTTCCACGGACGCGTCGTCATGTTGATCAACGAGCACACGCTCAGCGCAGGCGAGATGGTCGGCGCGTTCGCCGTCGAGAACGACCTAGCCACGCTGGTCGGAACTCGGACCGGCGGCCAGGTTCTCGGTGGCGGAAACTTCGCCGTCGGGTCGGGCTTCGTGCTCCGGTTCCCCGCAGCCGCTTGGTTCATGTGGAGCGGGGCCATCGTCGAGGGTCTAGGCGTGGCGCCGCGGTTGGAGGTCCCCCTGAAACTCGCAGCGCTAGCCACCCGCGTAGACGGTCAGCTGGACGCGGCACTCGCTACGGTCCGCGCGCTCTGAGCAAAGTCCTAGGCTCGAGTCCATTTGGCTACGGGTGCGCGCCCACGCGGCAAAGTGTTAGCACTGGACATGGCTACCCACGGTCTGCGTCGGTCCGAGCCAGTCTCAGATGACCGTTTTGACGTCTGGTACCTAATAGGGCAAGATTAGGTGCCATGAAACGACGCAAGCCAAAGTCCGAGCGGAAGGAACTACAGGTGCGCGTCCTGGTCACCGAGAATCAGAAGCGGGAGCTGGCCGACGCTGCCAAGCAGAGCGGACAGGGTCTTGCGACTTGGCTCCGCGCCACCGGGCTGCGCGAAGCCGCGAGGCTGCGGAGCCGGTGAAGGCCGTCAGCAAGCTCGCAGCCGAGTGGAACGGGAGCGCGTGGCAGAGCGAGAGCACACTGCACCAGCTCGCGCCATATATCGGCAAGACGAAGTCGTCGATGGCGGCCGCCCTCGTCCAGGAGTACACGAGCGAAGGCGACATCGTATACGACCCATTCTCGGGTTGTGGGACGTTTGCGCTCGAGGCATGGCGAGCCGGCCGCGGGGTGATCGCGAATGACGTCAGCCCGTACGCGCGGCTGCTGACCCACAGCAAGCTCTTCCCATACCCATCACTGGAAGACGCGCTCCTCGATCTTGCTGACATGGCGACGAGAGTGAAACGGCGCCGCGGAAGGCCGGACCTGCGTACGGTGCCACGGTGGGTGCGCGAGTTCTTCCACCCTGAGACACTGCGCGAGGCGCTGGTGTGGACCGACCTGTTGCAGAAGAACCAGCGCTGGTTCCTTTTGGCCTGTCTGATGGGCATCCTTCACCACCAGCGGCCGGGATTCCTGTCGTATCCGAGCAGCCACACGGTCCCTTACTTGCGCCTCAAGAAGTTTCCCCGGTCGAAGCATCCGAAGCTGTACAGCTACCGGAGTGTCGCAGACCGGTTGGAGGCCAAGGTGCGACGTGCGTTCCGCCGTATGCCGAAGCTCGACTTCACGCTATCGCGCCGCTGCTTCGGCACGCGTGCGGAGCTGCAGCGGCTGAGCGCTCCGGTGGGAAGCATCCTAACCAGCCCACCGTATATGCGTCAGCTCGACTACGGCCGCGACAACCGTCTCCGGCTGTGGTTTCTAGGCTGTGAGGACTGGAAGTCTCTCGACGGCATCGTATCGCCGCGGCAGAAGGAGTTCCTGGCCCTGATGGGGCGCTGTCTCCGCAGGTGGAAGAATCTGCTCGCGGTTAACGGCTATTGCGTACTCGTGATCGGCGACACCTGCAGCCGCGAGCGGCGAGAGAACCTGCCCAACCTCGTGGCGGAAATCGCGAAGAGGGCGGGCTACGTGCTGGCGTCTCAGCACGCCGACGCAATCCCAAATGAACGCCGCGTGAGGCGGGGAGTCGTCGGCAGCTCGTCCGAAACGATCCTCGTCCTGCGCAATACGAAACTTCGGCGCGTGTCGCCGAGGTGAGGGAGTCCTATGCAACAACAGTTCAGCACCAGGAACTACAGCGTCAGAGACTTCGAGGAATGGAACGAGCGGAACGAACTGGTGCTCGCCCCAAAGTTCCAACGGCGCGACGTCTGGAACCCCAAAGCAAAGTCGTACCTCATTGACACGATCATTCGAGGGAAGCCGATTCCGAAGCTCTACATGCGTCAGTCCGTTGTGCCCGCTGGACGCCGGACGACTCGCGAGATCGTTGATGGACAGCAGCGCCTTCGAGCGGTTCTTAGCTTCGTGAAGGACGGGTTCAAGATCAGTCGCGCCCATCACCAGGAGTTTGGAGGTCACCTCTTCAGCGAGTTGGACGATGAGACGCAGAAAGACATACTGAAGTACGAGTTCGTCGTAGACCTGCTTCAGGATATGCCCGATCAAGAGGTATACGACCTGTTCGCCCGCATCAACACGTTCTCGGAGAAACTGAAGCCGCAGGAGCTGCGGAACGCGAAGTACTTCGGCGACTTCAAGTCCTGCGTCTACAAACTCGCGATCACCTTCAACCCGTTTGTCGAGACCAACAGGGTGTTCTCCCCGAAGCAGGTCTTGCGAATGGCGGAGGCGGAGTTCATCTCAGAGCTTCTCCTCGCCATGGAGGAAGGACCGCGCGAGGGCAAGAAGGTCATCCTCGACGCGGCTTACGCGAAGTACGACGACAAGTTCCCAAACCGGGCTCGGCATGAGACTCGGTTCGTCGAGGTCATCGACGCCGTTGGCTCGATCGGCGGGTCCGAGCTGGCAGGCCTTCGGTTCCGGGCGACGAAGCTGCTGTACCCGCTGTTCTGCGCGGTGTATCACATGAAATTCGGAATGCCGCGGGTCCAGTCGCCGCGTCGCGCGCTGAAACCGGCGGACTACCCGAAACTGCGAACCGTGCTCGAAGAACTGGACGACCTCATCGACGGGATTGACGACGGCACAACACAAGCGACTCAGGAACAGCGTAGGTTCTACGAGGCTCAGGACGTTCACTGGGTACACCAGACGAACCGAGTTGCTCTCACGCAGTACATCTGTCGTCAGTTCATCACGGCGTTGAGTTGAGGACCAAGCCGTGGCCCAGCGCCAGCTCCACGTCGTCCTCGGCGAGTTTCGTCGCACGGTGAAGCAATGTCGTCGGTTCGCCGAGGACGCGCACGACTGGGCTCTGCCGGCGTCCGGCCCGCTCATTTCGGCTACGCGTCGTGACTCGATTATCGAACTCGCATTCCTTCGTGGCTTCCTCGCCTGGGAGAGCTTTCTGGAGGAGTCATTCATCCTCCACATGCTTGGCAAGCAGCCGAAGAAAGGAAAGGCGCCACATCGCTACGTGATGCCGCCGAGCCGAAAGGCCGCCTTTAGTCTGACCGCGGATGGCCGTGGCTATGCGAAGTGGGAGGTCGCAAGCGAGGTCGCCACGCGCGCGACGAGATTTTTTCGCGATGGGCGCCCGTACACGGCACCGCTGCGGGCGGCGCAAACTAAACTAGACGAGGCGAGGACTCTGCGGAATGCCGTCGCGCACCGCTCGGAGACGGCACAGAAGAATTTCGAGGCACTCGCGAGAAATCAGTTGGGCGGAACGCTTCCGCCCAGCCTCACAGTTGGTGCCTTTCTCAACACCCCCCGTCCTACCTCGACGCCGCCGGAATCCTTCCTGGAGCATTACCTGGGTAGCCTTCAACTCGTTGCCGAGCAGATCATCCGTCCCTAACGGCTAGGTCGGCGCTGTTGGTCTCAATGCGAGACGTCGGCGTGGCTATTGAAGCCGCACAGAAACCCCTTTCCACCCCCCGCCAGCGCGCCGCACATCGAGGTAGTAGGAGCCCCCTGGCAGAGCGGCCGTGTTCAAAGTGGCGTGTAGCGACGTCACCGAATCGATGAGCGACGCCTCGCTTCTCGCTTCAGCCCGAACTGACTGCGCGTTGTCGAGTAGCTGCACTTGATACGTTCCTGGCTCGGCACCCAGGGGAAGCACAATGGTTGCGTCGAGCCGCCCGCGGGGGATGACGACCGGGGCCGGCGGTGGCGACTGTGCGTCGCCCCGCAGCACGGAGAATGGCCGAAGGTCGATTGTGACCGCGACGACCGCAGAGTCTCTGGGCGACCCTGCCATCCACCACGACGCGCCCACAATCAGCGCGACAACCGCCGCGGCGGCGACAGCCCACATGCGCGTCCTGCGCGTTGTGGCGCCAGCCTGCTGCAGCGCCCGCATCTCCCGAAAGCACGGGGAGCACCGGACGATGTGAGTGTACGCGGCGTCGCCCATCGGCGTCTCAAGTCTGGACACGCGTTCCAGCTCGTCGCTCGAAGGGCAACCCTCCCGACTCGGGTTCGGGCTCGCATTCGCGAAGAGGTAATCGAGCTCGTCCTGGGCTTCGAACTTCTGGTTCGGGGGCTGACCGGAATTCGGCATGAGCGGTCTCGGTGCGCGTCCAGGTGTTCCCGTGCTGTGGACCCGCCGACGCAGAGCCTGTTCAGAGTGTAGCGCCCCTCTGATTCACGAAGGCGCGCAGTTTCTGACGGATACGCCAGACCGCCACGTCCACCGTGGCGGGGGCGCATCCGAGCTTCGCGGCGATGGCCGCGCTCGTGTGTCCGGCCATCTTGTGTGCGAAGACGAACGCCTCCTCGGCAGTCATCTGCGCAATCAGCTCCTTCATCAGGATGTCTCGCTCGATCTGCGCCGGCGTGCCGTCCATCGCTTCCAGGCGTCGGACGACGTCGCGACCGTCGCGGGACTCGGCGCGGTGGCGATGCAGTTCGATGGACGTGCCGCGAAGGTTCGAGATGGCAATGCTCTGAAGCGCGCGCCACGCGTAGCCATACGGCCGCTCCAGCGGGCCTGACGCGCGCTCCCGCCGCGCCATCATCGCGGCGACCTTCTCGAAGATCGTCGTGATGACGCTCTCGTCCTGGATTCGTCGAAAGTGTTTCCTGAACTTGCCCTGAAGCTTCTCGAGGACGCCGAGCGTGCGCTCGTCGACCGGTCGTCCCTGCTCGTCGAGCAACTCCAGCTTCCGCAGCTGCTCCATACGA
>JBFWPN010000005.1:0-436330 GCA_050249955.1 Vicinamibacterales bacterium | reverse complement strand
CACAGGTTCCCCTGCCGGGCGCTTTCCTGCGAGGACAGGCCACGCAGGCTGAGGATGAACAGGATGCTCGCGGCGAGCCAGGCGAGCGCAATGGCGGGATGCGTCACGTGAATCATCGCAGCCCCCTACTTCCGGAACATCCGCAGCATGCGCTGCGTGACGAGGAACCCGCCGGCCACGTTGATGGTGGCGACGAGCACGGCCACCGCGCCGAGGATGGCGGCGGTGCCCAGCCCTCCGCCGGCCATGACGAGCATGCCGCCGACCAGGATGATGCCGCTGATTGCGTTCGTGACGCTCATGAGTGGGGTGTGCAGTGCCGGCGTGACGTTCCAGATGACGTGCCAGCCGACGATGCAGGCGAGCAGGAAGACGGTGAGGTGACCGAGGAACTCGGGAGGTGCCAGCAGCGCCGCGGCGCCGAACATGAGCGCGACGGCGGCGCCGGCAATGGCACCGGTCGATCCCGACGAGGGTGGCTGCGCCTGCGCGTGGGCCACGGCGGCCTGTTTCGCGTCGGGCGCCGGTGCCCCGGCGCGTGGTGCCGGGCGACTCGGTGGGGGCCACGTGACGTCGCCCTCCTTCAGGACCAGCGCGCCGCGCTCCACCTCGTCATCCATGTCGATGGCAAACGTGCCGTCCTTGTCGACGTACTCGCACAGGAGGTTGAAGATGGTCGTGGCGTAGAGGTCGCTCGACTGGCGTGCCATGCGGCTCGGCAGGTCGGTGAGGCCGAGGATGGTGACGCCGAACTTCTCGACCACCGTGCCCCGCTCCGTGAGCGCGCAGTTGCCGCCCTGTTCGGCCGCGAGGTCGACGATGACCGACCCGTGGCGCATGGCGACAACGGCCCCTGACGTGATCAGCTGCGGCGCCGGCTTGCCCGGGATGAGCGCGGTCGTGATGACGATGTCGCACTCCTTTGCGTGGGCGGCCAGCAGCGTCTGCTCCGCCAGCAGGAAGGCGTCGCTCATCTGCTTCGCGTAGCCGCCCTCGCCCTCGCCGCTCTCCTTGAAGTCCAGTTCGACGAACTGGGCGCCGAGGCTCTCGACCTGCTCGCGCGACGCGGCCCGCGTGTCGAATGCCCGCACCTGCGCGCCGAGCGCCTTGGCGGCCGCGATGGCCGCCAGGCCGGCCACGCCGGCGCCGACGATCAGCACCTTGGCCGGGGCCACCTTGCCGGCGGCGGTCATCTGTCCGGGGATGAAGCGGCCGAAGTGCTCGGCGGCCTCGATCACGGCGCGATACCCGGCGATGTTGCCCATCGCGCTGAGGGCATCCATCTTCTGGGCGCGCGTGATGCGGGGCACGCAGTCCATGGCGATGGCCGTGGCCTTGCGCGACGCAAGCTTCTCGAGCAGGTCCTTGTTCTGGGCCGGCCACAGGAAGCTGAAGATCCGCGCGCCTTCCTTGAGGAGCAGCGCTTCGTGCCGGCCGTCGGTCCGCTCGACCGGCGGCCTCACCTTCAGCACGATGTCCGAGGCGGAGAAGACCGCCGCGGCATCCGCGCCGATGCTCGCGCCGGCGTCCATATAGTCCTGGTCCGAGTACCCCGAGGCGATGCCTGCGCCGGCCTGGACGAGCACGTCCACCCCGAGCTTCAGCATCTTGGTCACGGTGGCGGGCGTTGCCGCCACGCGTTTTTCGTCCGGGTAGGTTTCGGTGGGAATTCCGATGATCAGGGGCACGTGTGGTCTCGACGCGCTATGTGCGGCGGAAGTGGCCGGCTGTAACCGGACCGTTTGAGTGCCTGCAGGACCTTAGAAAGGCGCGGCCGTACTAATCCGCGCGGCATCATCATAGCCGGTTCCGGCCTACAATGACGACGCTCCTTCGCGATGCCAGACACTTCGTACGCGAGCCCGACCTCGCGGCGTCCCCGTGCGGCAGCACGCCTCGCCGGCACCTTCCTGCTCTACACCCTGATCGCCCTGGTGGCCACCTGGCCGCTGGTGCCCCGGATGGCGACGCACATCACGAGCGATCCGGGCGACCCGATCCTGAACACGTCGATCCTCGTGTGGAACGCGACCACGGTGCCGCTGTCGCCGGCCTGGTACAACGCCCCGCACTATTACCCCACGCCAGGGACGACGACGCTCACCGAGAACCTGCTCGGTCTCTATCCCATTGCCACGCCCGTCTACTGGCTCACCGGGAACCCGCTGCTCGCGTACAACCTGACCATGTTCCTGACCTGGCCACTCGCGGGCTGGAGCGTGTTCCTGCTCGTGCGACGGCTCGCCGGGCGCGACGATGCGGCGTTCCTGGCGGGCCTGGCATTCGCCTTCACGCCCTACCGCGCCGTCGCGCTCGCGCACCTGCAGACGGTGGCCACCTTCGGCGTCGCCCTCCTGGCACTCGGCCTGCACGGCTACGTGCAGGAGCGGCAGCGCCGCTGGCTCGTGCTGGCGGGGCTGGCCTGGCTGCACCAGGGCTTTGCCAACGGCTACTACATCCTCTACGGTGCCCTGTTCGTCGGCCTGTGGGTGGCCTACTTCTGCTCGGCCACCGGCCGGTGGCGGGCGGTGCTGCCGATCGCCGTGGCTCTCGCCGCCGGCAGCGTGCCACTCGTGCCGATGCTGCTCACCTACCGGGCGGTGCACAACGACCTCGGGATGCATCGCGCCCTGCACGAGATCCTCTACTTCAGTGCGTCTCCGCAATCGTGGGCCCAGGTCGGCAGCCTGTCGTGGCTCTGGAGCCAGGTCCTGGCCGAGGGAAAGGACAACATGTTCCCCGGGCTCATGGCGGCCGGACTCGTGGCGGCTGGTATCACGGTGCTCCTGCGCCGCCCGCACGCCGGGCCGGGCGGACAGCACAACGGGCTGAGGAGGCTGCTCGGAACCGTGCTGGTCGTGGCCGCTACCGCCATCGCTGCCCAGTGCTACTACGGACCGATCGATACGGTCATCTTCGGATCCGTTCCGCTCAAGATGCGGGGACTCGACCGCGCGATTGTTGCGGCACTCATGGCCGGTGCCGCACTTGTGTGGCTCACGCCACGCCTGCGCGCAGCGATGGCGCGGCGCAGCCCCCTGGTCTTCTACACGGGCGGCATCCTGATCTTTGCGGTGCTCGCCTGTGGACCGGATCTGCGAGTGGGTGACACGTCGATTCTCCATCCGACCCCCTATTCCCTCCTGATGCTCCTGCCTGGGTTCAACGAGCTGCGTGTCCCGACTCAGATCAAGATGATCCACCTGCTCTGCCTGTGCGTGGCCGCAGGACTGGGCTACGCGGCACTCGCGGGAGCGTCCACGCGTCGTGGCATGGCCGCGTTTGGCGTGGTGGCCCTCGGCATCATGCTGGAGGGCTGGCTGGTGGAGACCCCCATGGCCGACGCCCAGCCGCTCTGGCCGGTCGTGGAACCCGCCACCAGGACCGAACCGCTCCTCGAGCTGCCCCTCGGCCCCGCCTGGGACGCGGGCGCCACGCTGCGCGCGTCCATCCATCATCGGCGTGTCGTGAACGGCGTGAGCGGGTACGACCCGCCGTACTACTACGCCATCAGGGAAGGTCTGGAGCGCAAGGACCCGGCGCTGCTGCGTGCCTTCACGGCGCTCGGCCCCATCGACGCGGTCGTGGACCGGGAGGCCGATCCCGACGGGGCCTACGAACGCTACGTGTCAGCCGTTCCAGCCGCGACAACGGTGGCCGACGATGGGAAGCGACGAGCGATTGCGTTACCGAAGACGCCCGTACCCGTCCCGCTCGGCACGCCACTCCGGATTGCCGCCCTCAGCGCCAGTGACAATCCGCAGGATGCCGGGTGGGCCATCGACGGTCGCACGGAGACCGGCTGGGGCGTGTTCCCGCAGCGTCCGGGTCAGTGGGTGGTGGCCGATCTGGGGCGCGAGGTCGAGGTCGGGGGCGTCACGCACGCCATCGGCGACTACCAGATGGACTTTCCCCGGCTGCTCGCGATCGACCTCTCGGTGGACGGCACCGACTGGACCACCGTCTGGCAGGGACCGACCTATGCCGAAACCTTCACCGCGTTCGTCCGCAACCCGCGGTCTGCCTCGCTGCAGTTCGCCTTCCGCCGGGCGCCGGCGCGCTTCGTCCGCCTGCGTCAGCTCGATAGCTTCGAGCGCATCTGGCGGCTGTCCGAACTGACGGTTCACGCGCCGCACTCGGAGTACACTTCCACGCCATGAGCTTCTGCGAACACTGCGAGGGACAGCGATTCGACCGGGCACAAGTGCTGCGCATGCTGCGCCAGGTCCGGCGTGAACTGCGGGAGGCGAAGTGCGACCAGGGGGTCGACGAAGCGCTCGCGACGGCACTGAAGGCGGTCCGCGACCTGGAGATCCCGCACCTCTACTTCGAACCCGAGGGAAACGAGGTGGTCCACTGACACCGGGCCGTGGCCCGACCTGCTACCGCTCGATCGCGCCCGGCTGGACGCTCGTGCACGGCAGCATCCGCTTCACTGCCCGCCAGTCGTAGGTCTCTGAACGCTCCGCCGCCTGGCATTCAGCCCGGTCCCGGTTCCTCGTCGACGTCGTCTTCACGGTCATCGACCAGCGCGTCCCTCCCCCATCCTCCAGCGTCGTCGCCTCCACCAGGCCGCACTCGCCTTCGGGGTCCATCGCACTTACCCAGCGTGTGGTCGACTCGCGACGGAACAGCTGTTCGTAGCCGTTGCTGGTGATGGCGCAGCTCGACGGGTCGAGCGAGGTCGGCGTGAGGAACACCTGCCTGAAGCGGCAGATCATCGAGCGATCGTTCGGGGCGATGTCACACTGCGCCGCGGCATAGTCCAGGTCGGACGGACGCGTGCTGTTCGCCAGGTACGGAATGGTGATGTGCGTCTCTCGACGCTGGGCCCCGGCATGCAGAGTGCCGAGCATCAGCGCGATGCAGACGGTCAGCGCGCGCGGCGAGGTCGGCATGGCCATGTGTCTTCCTTATCGGCACCGACCCGACCGGACGGCACGGCCCCGGCGGCCGGCCCGGCCGTCGTCGAAATTTCACGCGTTGCGGCAGGCGACGGTTCTATGCTGGCACGTATGCGCCTGCTGATTGCTGTGCTCTGTGCCACCGTCCCTCTCGTCGTGTCCGGACAGGAGGAGAAGCCGGTCCCGAAGGACTCGGTGCGGGTGGTCGTGTCCGGATGTGCGAACAACCGGCTGTTCGTGACCTATCCAGCCACGGAGGACCGCCCCGGCGGCACGGCCGTCCCCCCGGGCACACGCCTCCGCATGAACGGACCGAAACCGGTGATGGCGGAGATCAAGGGTAACGAAGGCTCGCGGATCGAACTTACCGGCCTGATGAAGAAGGGGCAGGTTGGCCAGGAGGGCGTCGAACTGGGCCGCGGCATCCGCGTGCGCCCGGGCAACCCGGGCCCGTCGGCAGCCCTCGGCGGCGGCATGGGCTCGCCGGTCGCGGGTCAGGTGATGATTGACGTGGAAGGGTGGCGGCACGTCCCCGGCGACTGTCCGCGGTAGCCGAGTTCCACCCCAGCCGGTGTCACGTTCCGCTACGCCAGCGTCTCAGCGCTGAACGCGCGGCGGAGTTTCCCCCTCCAGCGCTCCACGGATTCCCGGCACATCCACCCCGGGTCGATCGCCCACCTGTGTGGCAGCGCGCTTGCTCGGCACTGCGCCGGAGGAGACGCGCGTGATGGATGCCGACCTCGTGCGACGCCAGGCGCTCTACGAACTGCTTGCCGCTCCCGACCCTCCGGACCTGCACCGCGGCTACGTGCGCGTACTCGAAGGCAAGCCCGACAGGCACGCGCAGTTGCCCCTGCTGGCCGCGAAGTTCGTGCAGGCGCGCCTGCTGGAGATTCGCGAGCGGGCGCCACTGGGTGACGAACGGGTGTCCTGACGGTCCCCTCCGTTCCCCGGCTCAGTAGCTCACGCGCAGTTCGCCCATGACCGATCGCTTCAGGATGTCGCCGAAGACGTGCTGCTGCACATCCTGGTCGAGAAGGTTCGTCGCCTTCAGCGAGGTCGTGTAGCGGCCACCCGCCCACTTGCGCCCCACGCTCAGGTTCACGAGCGTGTAGGCATCCGAGAATCCGTGGTACTGGCTCGTGAGCACGTCGCTCCAGAAGCCCCGGCTGGTGTAACTGGCGCCCACGTTGGCCAGGTAGCGCCGTCCATTCAGCGTCAGCCCGACGTTCAGCCGGTGCGTCGGCGGAAACGCGATCTCCGCCGCAGGATACGGATTCGGCGCGCTCAGCACGGTGGGCTTCGCCTGCCACGAGTAGTTGATGAAGGTGGACAGGTCGCGCGTGACCTGCTGGTCGAGCGACAGTTCGACGCCGCGCGTCGCCGTCGGGCCAAGGTTCAGATACGTGAACGCGGTCCGTGGCAGGTAAATCCCCCGGGCGGCCATCACGTCGATGAGCGCCGCCGGCAGCGGCCACCCGGGCGGAGGGGCCGCAGACGTGTACGGATCAGCGTTCGCCGGCAGTTGCACGAAGTTGATGTCGTCGTCGTGCCGGTTGTAATAGAACGCGGCTGTCACGGTGCTCTTCCTCGCGAACGTGCCCGTGTATCCAACTTCGCAGGCAGTGAGGGACGACTGCTTCAGCGTCTGCTGCGGCGTGGTGCCGAGTGCATACTCGCTCCCGACACCACGCACCACCAGCGGGAACGGGTTGGCCACGAGCGGCTGCAGCGGCCCCGGCAGCAGCGGCGCGAGGCCCCGCAGGTCGACGGGGTTGACGATCGACAGCTCGAGATAGTTGTTGATGGCCGACGGAGACCGGAACGCGCGGTTCACCGATCCGCGGACGGCATGGTCCGTGGCCACCTTGAACGACGCGCTGAATCGGGGCGAGACGACGACGTTGTCGAGATTGCCGAACTTGTCGGCCCGGAGGCCGGCCGTGACGCGGAGGCGCCGGATGAAGACCTCATCCTGCACGTAGGCGCCAATCTCGGTGCGGTCCTTCGCGTGTGGTGCGATCGTGATGTCGAAGGTGTTCCGACGTACGTTGCCGCCGTAGGTCAGCACCTGACTGGTCCCCACCGGGCGCGAGTCGCCAATCTCCAGGTCGGCCGTCCGCGCCAGGAAGTTCAGCTGCAGCGGCCGTCCGGTGAGCGGGTTCGGCAGCAGCAGGTTCGGCGCCTCGGTGTCGGTGATGTTGAGGAACGCGTTCACCTTCAGCGCCCGTCGGCTGTACGCCAGGCGCCCGTAGGTCGAGTAGCTTCCCGGCTGGATGTTGAACGGGCCGATGCCGGTGTGGATGATCCCGGACGATCCGGCCACCCCTGCCGTGTAGCTGATGCGTCCGTCACCGATCTCCTGGTCGACGCGTGCGTCGAACTTCGGCTGGCGGGTGCCGACATTGGCGAAGGCCGACCCCACCGCGCCGGCGCCGTCGATCGGGTACGACCCGCCACCGACCGTCGCGCCGGGCGTGCGCGGATCGGCGATGAGGGGAATCTGTCCCACCGGCCGTGCATAGGCGGCCGAATCGAAGTAGCCGGCGGAGATCCGATAGGACCACCTGTCGTTCGGGGCCTGTGCCACCGTGGCGTTGGCGCTGAACACGCCGCCGAGCCCCTTGCCCGCCGTCGACCCGGTGTCGCGGCTGAACCCGCCCGCGCTGATGGTGACGGTGGTCCCCACCGACTCACGCGGCGATTTGGTGATGATGTTGACCGCGCCCGACACCGCATTCGCGCCCCACACGGCCGACGCCGGCCCGCGCACCACCTCGATCTGCTTGATGTCCGACAGGTTGGTTGGCAGCATGTCCCAGAGCACCAGCCCGAAAAAGTCCAGGTAGACGCTGCGCCCATCGAGCAGCACGAGCTCCGTATTCGACAGCGTAGAGGTAGCGGCGCGGCTCGTCAGGTTCACGTCGCGCGCCGAGGTCTGGATGGCGTTCATGCCCGGCACGGCGCGCAGCAGGTCGCCGTAGTTCTGCGCGGGGGCGCTCTCGAGCGTATCGGCACCGATCACGCTCATCGTCGCCGGGGCATCCAGCAGCCTGACGTCGGTCTTCGAGGCCGACACGACGACCGTGTCGTTGATCGTGGCGGTGGCCAGCACGAGCGGCGCAACCGACACCGGTGCGGACGACACGCTGACGCGCGTGGTGCCCGACGCGAAGCCCTGGAGTTGCGCGTTGACGTCGTAGTCGCCTGGCTGGACGTTGCGGAAGGTGTAGGTGCCTGACTGGTCGGTGACGTCGAACCGGCGCTCGCCTTGACCGGCGAGGGTGACGGAGGCGCCTGGGAGCACCCCGCCGGTCTGGTCTGCCACCGTGCCTGTCACTGTGCCCTGCGCGGCTGCCACTGTGGCGGTGAGCAGCAGGACGGCCAATGCGATGAACGCGCGCATGGGAGCCTCCACGGGGGTTGGAAGAGCTTCCCCTGCATCATACGCCCACCGCCGACGGCCGGCGGTTCTACCCTGGGACCGCCGCCAGTGCGTCGCGGCGCGCCTCGTCGACGGCCCGTTCGGTGTCCGTCGCCAGGAGCAGCACCATCCCGCCGATGAGGAGGACGATGAGCGAGAGAATCGCCTGCCGATAGGAACCGGTTGCGCCGACCACGGCGCCGAAGATCAGAGGGCCCACCCACGACGTGCCCCGTTCCGAGATCTCGTACAGGCTGTAGAACGACGCCTCGCGCCCGTGTGGAATCATCAGGGAGTAGAGCGAGCGCGAGAGCGCCTGTGAGCCGCCCAGCACCACGCCGAGCACGGCCCCCATGCCCCACGCCTGGGCTTTCGTCTCGAGCGACGCGTAGGCAAACACGACAAGGGCGGACCAGACAGCGAGGGACAACAGCAGGGCCACCTTTGTTCCAAGGCGTTGTGCGAGCCGCTCGAACAGCAAGGCGCCACCGAAGGCCACGAACTGAATCATCAGCACCAGCCCGATGAGGAACGCATCGTCGACCGGCAGGCCCCTGGCCACGAACAGTTCCTGGGCGAGCACCACGGACGACACGCTGATCACCGTCTGAATCCCGTCGTTGTATGCCATGTAGGCCAGCAGGTACCGACGCGTGTGCGGCAGCCGCTTCAGTTCGCGGATGGTGCCACCCAGCCCGATGACCCCTGCGACGAGCAGCGACCCGGTTGGGCGCGGCACCGCACTGGGCCGTCGACGCAGGCGCGCGAACGAGAAGACCGAGAACACGCCCCACCAGAGTCCGGCCGAGAGCAGCGACAGCCGGACCGCCATGCCCTGGCTGATCCCCAGGGGCTCGCGCAGGGTCATGAAGCCCAGGTTGAGGGCCAGGAGCAGGCCGCCGCCAAGGTAGCCCCAGGCATAGCCCCGGCTCGACACGCGGTCGCGTCGGTCGGGCGACGCGATGTCGTTCAGGAACGCGTTGTAGAGCACCAGGCTGGCACCGAAGCAGAGGTTGGCGACGATGAAGAGCAGGCCGCCGAGGAGATAGCGCTCCGCCGTGACGAAGAACAGCAGGCTGGTGGCCGCCACGCCCACCGCGCAGAAGCCGGCCATGAGCGGCTTCTTCCGGTCCGTGAAGTCCGCGACGGGGCCGAGCACGGGGAGCAGGAGCACCTGCAGGAAGACCGAAACCGCGACGCAGTAGGGAAAGAGCGACTTGGCGGTGACCGCCAGTGGGCCGATCGTCATCACGACGCCGTTGTCCGAGACCGCCGCCTGTGCCAGGGCGGTGAGATAGGGACCGGCAAACACGGTGACCACCGTGGTGGTGAAGGCCGAGTTGGCCCAGTCGTACATGAGCCAGCCGGCCACTTCCCTCGGATCGTTCACGCGGTGCGACACGGTCCGGGATTATCCCACGCTGTCCCGCAGGTCTCCCTGAGCCGGTGGTCCACCGAGTTCGCTCGTGTCAGGTGCCGTGCGCCGCCAGTGGTGGCAGCTCGGCTGAATCTGCCTCTGCCCTATATAATTCATGGGTTTGCCGCCATGGAGGCGGCGCATTCCCAAAGAGGTCCAATGCGGTTGCGTGTCTCGACACTGTTCCTTTTCGCCACCCTCCTGGCCGGCCCGGCCATGGCGGCCACGGTCACAGGTGTGGTGTCCGACTCCACCGGCGGCGTGCTCGCCGGGGCAACCGTCGTGCTTCAGGGCGTGGCGACGGGACAGGAGCGGTCGGTGGAGACCGGCGCCGACGGCCGATTCACGTTCGAGACGCCCACACCCGGCACCTACCTCGTCATCGTCCAGCGCAACGGCTTTTCCGATGCCGCGCGGACGGTGGAGGTGGCCGGCGAGAACGACACCGTGGAGGTGGCGCTGCAGCTCGAGGTGGGCGTCGTGAGCGCGCAGGTCAGCGTGACGGCGAACCGCGCCGAACGCGAGACCCGCACCATTCCCCTGCACGTGGAGAGCGTGACCCGGGCGGCCATCGAGCAGGCGAACACGCTGTCGACCGGCGATGCCCTCGCCGCAACGGCGAACATCACGCCGGTTGGCAACGGCCCGTTCGGCGTGCGGCCGCGCCTGCGCGGGCTCGACTCCACGCGCATGCTCGTGCTGGTCGACGGTGAACGGCTGAACACTGCGCGTCAGGCGACCGACCGTACGGGTGCCGAGACCGGCCTCGTGTCGCCTGATGCCATCAGCCGCATCGAGATCGTCAACGGCGCCGGCACGCTGCTGTACGGCTCGGACGCCCTGGCCGGCACGGTGAACATCATCACCAACGAACCGGGCTTCTCGGAGCAGCGCCGGGTCATCTACGGCGTCAACGGGTTCTACAGCACGAACGAGAAGGGACGCCGCGGCACGGCGACCGTCGGCTTCACCGCACCCTCCTACGCTGTGCGGGTGCAGGCCGGCATGGAGGCGTTCGACAACTACAAGAGCGGGAAGCTGACCGGCGAAGACACGCGGCCGTACTTCGCCTCGGGGCAGCTGAAGCGGACCGACACCATCGACACGAACTTCGGGTTCAACTTCGGCGCCTTCCCCGATCCGTTCAACGCGCCGTTCGTCCGGACGAGCCGCGAGATCCCGAGCTCGGGGGCGACTGGCAACTTCCTGAACCTCTCGAGCCTGCTGCGGGTTGGCGATCGGCGTTCGGTGCGCATCCGTTATCAGCGTCGCCGGATGGAGGACATCGGCTTCCCCGACTTCCAGCCGCCGTACTTCTTCAACGCCACCTCGCTCCCCTTCAGCAACCTCGATCGCGTGTCCGCGCGCTATGAGGCCCAGGCGGTGACGCCGTGGCTGGCCAACCTCTCGTTGACCGCGCACTACCAGCGGACCGAGCGCATGCTGCAGAACCTGCTGCCCGTGCAGTTCCCGGCGCCGACGGCCGTGTCATTCTTCCCGATCAGCGTCTTCCGGCTCGACGTGCTGTCGCAGACCGAGCAGCGGGTCTGGACGCCTGGCGTCGACCTGCAGGCGGTGTTCCTGCCGGCCCGCCATCACGTGCTCACGACCGGCCTGACGTTCTACCGCGACCGGAGCAGCGACCTGCGCACCACGAGCACCACCACGTCGCTGCTGGGGGCGGTGGGCCTGGGTGCCCGCGGACCGGCAGCCACGGTGTTCCCGACCCCGCAGGTGCTCGGGCCGGCCTCGCTGGCCCGCCCGGTCCGCGTGCCCGACGCCAGTCTCCAGAACATCGCGGTGTTCGCGCAGGACGAGTGGCGGGTGCTGCCCACGCTGTCGGTCGTGGCCGGCCTGCGCGGCGACTTCTATGACGTGACCACGAAGGCGACGCCCGGGTACGACATCCAGTCGGTGGTGGCGGGTGCCCGGCCGGCGATCGACCCCTCGACGCTTCCCAACCCGAATGGTGCCACCTACTCGCGCAACGCGCTCACCGGCGACATCGGCCTCAACGCGAACGCCGGCGGCACGGTGAGCCCGTTCGTCCGCTTCGGACGGAGCTACCGGCACCCGAACCTCGAGGAGATGCTCTACGCGGGTCCCGCCACCGCGGGGAGCATCGCGCCGAACGTCAAGGTGAAGCCCGAGACCGGCAACAACCTGGATGCCGGTGCGAAGTTCACCCTGCCCCGACTCTCGGGCGGCGCGTACGTGTTCGTGAACCACTACGAGAACTTCGTCGTGCAGGACCTGGCCGTGGCCCAGACCAGTGCCGGTCCGCTCGCGCAGGCCACCAACTATGCCGACGTGCGGATCGGTGGCTTCGAAGTGAATGCGGACTCGCCGCTGAACCTGGCAGGCGGCATCCTCACACTCAGCGGTTCGGCGGCCTACCTCCGTGGCACGATCACGCGGGGCACCAACCCGCTCGACGGCAACGCGCTCGACGGCGCGCCCGCCGACAACATCACGCCCCTGAAGATTGTTGCCGCGGCGCGGTTCACCGAACCGGGCGGCCGCTGGTGGGTGGAGTACGGCGCACGAACGCAGACGAAGGTGAACCGCATCACCCCGACGCTGCTGACTTCGCCCTTCACCGTGGCGCAGGACTTCCTCTCGCTCGATGGCTTCACCGTGCAGCGGGTCGGCGGCGGCATCAACCTGACGCGAGGACGCGAGCGCCTGAGCGTGAACCTCGCGATCGAGAACCTCACCGATCGCTACTACCGCGAGCAGTTCCAGTTCGCACCCTCGCGGGGCCGCACGTTCACGATCGGCATCAACACCGGCGTGTTCTGACGGGCCCTGTCGGCTGGCGGGCATCCCGCGCGGCCACCTCGACAGTTGGTGGACTGGCCGGGATGCGCCGCTGAACCGCTCTGCTAAGATTCGACCCTGGCCGGCACGTCATGCGCGTGTCGGCCAGGTCCCATGCCCCACCGTATCGACGATCCCAGGGCGCGAGCTGAAGCGCAACTTCGCATCAGCGAGGAGCGGTTCCGGCACATCTTCGAGAACGCCGCCGTCGGTATTGCGGAGGTCGACCTCGAGGGCCGGTTCGTCACCGTCAACGACACGCTGTGCGCCATCACGGGCTACAGCCGCGACGAACTGCTCGCCCTCACGTTCCAGGACCTCACCCACCCCGACGATCTCGAAGCGGACCTGGCGCTCGCGAGCAAGCTGGCGTCGGGCGAACTGACCCGCTACACACTCGAGAAGCGCTATATCCGGAAAGATGGCCAGGCGATCGACGTCAACCTCTCGGGGTCGGCGGTGCGCGGGCTCGATGACGAAGTGCTGCACTTCGTGGCGGTGGTCGAGGACATTTCCGAGCGGCGCAAGGCCGAGGCGGCGCTCCGCCGGAGCGAGCAGGAGTTCCGCAGCGTCTTCGAGCACGCGGCCACCGGGATCGCCATCACGGACATGGACGGCAGGTTCATCCAGTGCAACTCCGCCTACGAGGCCATCGTGGGGTTCACGCAGGACGAACTTCGGGCGCGGCACTTCCCGCAACTCGTGCACCCGGACGATCGCGATGCCAACATGCGCCTCATCGACGACCTCCGCGCCGGCCGCCGACCGCACATCGAGCTCGAGAATCGGTACGTCCGCGCCGATGGCTCCCCCGTCTGGGTGCACAAGTTCGTGACACTGCTGTCCGACGCGCAGCACCGACCGACCCGCATCATGGCGCTGGTGACCGACATCACGGGCAAGCGATTCCAGGACGAGCGTCAGCGCGAGGAGTTGCGCCGGAAGGACGAGTTCATCGCGGTGCTCGCGCACGAACTGCGGAACCCGCTCGCGCCCATCCGGACGTCGGTGTCCGTGCTGCGCCATCTCGGATCGGACGACCCGGTGCTGGCCCGCTGCCGCGACGTGATCGACCGGCAGGTCAGCCACATGGCGCGCCTGATCGACGACCTGCTCGATGTGTCGCGCCTGAGCCGCGGCGAGCTTCGGCTCCAGAAGAAGCCGGCGCGACTGACCGCGATCATCAGCGATGCCACCGAACTTGCGGAAGCGCTGATTCGGCAGCAGCGGCAGCGGCTCGTGCTGCAGGGCGTGCCGGACACCCTGACCCTGCATGCGGATGCCGCCCGGCTCACCCAGGTGGTGGGCAACCTGCTGCACAACGCGGCGAAGTACAGCCCGCCAGACACCGAGATCGTGCTGCAGGTGGAGCTGCCGCCAGGGTCGGTGGTGATTCAGGTGCGTGATCAGGGGGTCGGCATCCCGGCCGGCCAGATCGAACGGGTCTTCGACCTGTTCGCACAGACCGACAACGCCCGCGAGCTGAGCAAGGGCGGGCTCGGGATCGGACTCGCGCTCGCGCGTCGCCTGGTGGAGATGCATGGCGGCACGATTGCGGCGGCCAGCGCGGGGCCCGGGCGTGGCAGCGAGTTCACCGTCCGCCTGCCGATCGACCAGGCTGCGGCAGAGGCGGTCGCGAGTGCGGGTGTGCCCCAGGGCGCCAGCGGGCCGGTCCACGCCGCGCGCCGGGTACTGATTGCCGACGACAACGTGGATGCCGCGGAGATGGTGGGCGTGCTGTTCGAACAGGCCGGATGCGAGGTGCGCCGCGTGTACGACGGCGAGTCCGCGGTGCTCGAAGCGGAGCGGTTCCGGCCGGAACTGGCCGTGCTGGACATCGGGATGCCGGGGATGGACGGGTTCGAAGCGTGCCAGCGGATCCGCCGCGAGCCCTGGGGGGCGAGTATACGGATCGTGGCATTGACCGGGCGCGGCCAGGACTCCGACAGGAGCCGCAGCAGACACTCGGGCTTCGACCACCACTTCGTGAAGCCGGTGGATACCGACGCCCTGCTGCATCTGCTGCGGTAAGATCCGCCGACCGTTTCTGCTGGAGGCTGAATGCGCGCTCGTATGTCGTCGGTGATGACCGCCGTGTCGGTAATGGTGGCGCTTGGTGCCACCGTGTTCACGCAGCAGCCGCAGCCGCGGCCGCTGCGGGTTCCCGAACAGATCAGCGCCTTCGACTACGACGTGGTGCCCAACTGGTCGCTGCCGTATCCGAAGGCCGGCTATGCGTGGGGATCGGTGCCCGGCATCTTCGTCGAGGACGACAACCGCATCTTCGTGGCGAGCCGCGGCGAGATCAGGGAGCCCAACCCGCTCCCGGCGGGCTACCCGGGGTTCCTCGGCGCGTTCCGCCAGGTACTGAGCGCGCCCGACAACGAAGTGCGCGGGTGCATCCGGATTCTCGACAGCACCGGCAAGGTGGTCGAGATGTGGGACCAGTGGGACCGGTTGTTCCAGGGCACCAACGGCCCGCACAAGATCAAGATCAGTCCGTACGACCCCGAGCACCGCGTGTGGGTGGTGGGCGAGACGAAGAGCGTCATCTACGTCTTCTCGAACGACGGCAAGCAGCTCCTGAAGACGATCGGCGTGGAAGGTGTCGACGCCGAGGACGAGACGCACTTCGGCCGGCCGCAGGACCTGGCCTTCCTGCCCGACGGCAGCGTGCTCGTCGCCGATGGCCTGACCAACGCTCGCGTGGTGAAGCTCGACAAGGACGGCAAGTTCGTGATGGCCTTCGGCGGACACGGCTCCGGCCCCGGCCAGTTCAATGCGGTGCACGGCATCGACGTCGACCGCAACGGCCGCATCTACGTCGTCGACCGGCTGAACAAGCGCGTGCAGGTGTTCGATCCGCAGGGGAAGCACCTGGCGAGCTGGCCGAACATCCGGTTCCCCAACCATGTGCACGTTGCGGACCCCGTGCCCGGCGACACCAGCACGAACGGCGGCCAGGTGGTGTGGGTGGCGGACAACCAGACCGCGATGGTGATCAAGTTCGACACGAACGGGAAGCAGCTCTTCTCGTGGTATGCGAGCGGACCGGTACCGGGCGGCTTCGGTGAGCTGCACCAGTTCTCGCTCGATTCGAAGGGTAACGTCTACGCCGCCGACAACGTGCTGGGACGGCCGCAGAAGTTGACGCCGAAGGCGAACGCGAACCCCGCGCGGCTGATCGGGCAGACGGTGCCGCTGATGCCGAAGCGGCGCTAGCGAAGGACGACCCTTTAGGGCTCTGGTATCAGAGTTGCGGGTTCCGAAAAATCTGACCACATTCTTTCCGGAAATTCTGGCCACCTCGCGGTAGCGCGGCCAGGCCAGAAAATCGTCGGAGATTCAGTCTCCGGCGAGGGAAAGGATGATCGACATGCTCAAGCGACACGAGATTCAGGTTCTGCGGCGGGCGGGGCACACATGGATGGAGGTGGCCACGCTGACCGGCGTGTCCGTGCGGACCGCGCGGCGCGTCGCCGACGAAGCCGCGGTCACGACGGTCGATAATGCCGCGGAGCGCGCGCGGCGTCAGGTCGGCCGCCCGTCGACGGCCGAGGCCTATCGCGACGTCATCGCGCGCGCGCTGACCGAAGACGGGACGTTGCGGTCGGTGGAGTTGCTCCACCGCGCACGGCTCGCGGGCTATACCGGCGGCAAGAGTGCGTTGTATGCGTTGGCCCAGACGCTGCGGCCGCGGATCGTCATCCCGTTGGTGCGCTTCGAGGGTCTGGCGGGCGAGTTTTCGCAGCACGATTTTGGCGAGGTGCTCATCCGGTATCAGGACGGGACCGAGACGAAGGTCCATTTCTTCGCGTCGCGGCTCAAGTACTCGCGGTGGGCCGAGGTGACGCTGGTCCCGGATGAGCGCGTCGAGACGCTCGTGCGGACCCTGGTCGATCATCTCGCGGCCTTCGGCGGCATTCCCTTGGTGGCCGTCTTTGATCGTCCGAAGACGGTGGCCCTGCGGTGGGGACGCGACGGCGTCGTGACGGAGTGGAATCCGACGTTCGCCGGCGTGGTCCTCGACCTCGGGCTGGGCGTGGAAGTGTGCTGGCCCTATCGCCCGCAAGAGAAGGGGGCCATTGAGAATCTGGTCGGCTGGGTGAAAGGCTCGTTCTTCAAGCAGCGGCGGTTTCTCGATCGCGAGGACCTCGAGCGCCAGCTCCGCGAGTGGCTCACCGAGGCGAATACGGTCCGGCCGTCGCGGGCCACCGGCGTTCCGCCCGCCGCGCGGATCGTCGAGGAGCGCGCGCGGTTGCGTCCGCTGAAAGTCGCGCCGGCGGATCTGGCCCTGCGCATTCCCGTCAGCGTCGGGCCCACCGGCGTGGTGATCCATGACACGCATCTGTACTCGATGCCGCCCGATGCGATCGGGTTGCCCGGCACGTTGTATCTCCATCGCGATCGGGTGCGGATCGTGGCCGGACGATTCGCGGCCGAGCATGTCCGGCAATGGCAGCCCGGGGGCGGCTCGATCTTGCCGGAGCATCGCGCGGAGCGCGTGGCGGCCGTGTCGGGCAAGCGCGCCCGCCGGTACTTGCAGCGCCAGCACTTGATCGATCTCGGCCCGGACGCGTTGGCCTATCTCACGGAGCTGACGCATCGCCGATCACGCGCGTGGGTCCACGATATCGAGCAGCTCCACGCGCTCCTCCAGACGCACGGCGATGCGGCGCTCCGCACCGCGTTTGCCCGCGGCCTCGCGGAGCAGGCGATCGGGGCTGAGTACATCGCGCACTACCTCAACACCACCGTGCCGCCCCTGCCCTTCGAGGACCGGCCGACGACGATAGCGGCCGCCCGACTGCCGCGCGGAAGCCGGGTCCAGGTCGCCGAAGGCGCCCACCGGGGCGGAGCGCAGCGGAGCACCTGGACGCGGCTGAGCACGGCGGCATCCTCTCGCCGCGTCGGAGGCCGGTCATGATCCCGCCTGACGCCGACCTCGATGCGCTCTTCAAGCGGCTGCACCTCGCGAATGCGCGCCGCGTGTGGCGCGACCTCGTCCACCGGGCCGAGCGAGAAACCTGGCCCTATCGCGACTTCCTCACGCTGCTCGTGGCCGAAGAGATCGCCCACCGGCAACAGACGCGGCTGACCCGCCTGGTGCGACGCGCCCACTTTCCGTTTCTGAAGACCGTCGATGATTTCAATTTCACGTATCAATCGACGGTGCGCTTGAATGTCCTGGGGTCCGCGCTCTCGCCCGATTTCGTGACCGACGGCCGCTCGCTCATCTTCGGGGGAAAACCGGGCCGCGGCAAAACGCATCTGGCGGTCGCGATCGCCTACCGCGCGATCCAGAACGGCTTCGACGCCTATTTCACCACTGCGGCGACACTCATCGACGACCTGTCGGCCGCGTTTCGCGCCGGCGAACTCGCGCAGGCCCTCCCGATCTACACGCACCCGGCCGTGCTGGTCGTCGATGAGGTCGGCTATCTCACCTACGGGACGGATGCCGCCAACATGCTCTTCCACGTCGTCAACGAACGGCACCGGCGCAAGCGGTCGATGATCTTCACCACCAACAAATCGCTCAAGGGCTGGGGCCACGTCCTGCACGACGACGACCTCGCGCAGGCCATCATCGATCGCGTGCTCGAGCGAGGCCGCCTCGTTCGACTGGACGGCCCGTCGATCCGCACACTGCACGTGAACCTTGACGACGCACTCAATGAAGGGTCAGATCAGGATGTCGAGGTGGCCAGAATTTCCGGAATTACCCGGCCAGAATTTCCGGAACCCACAAGAGTCGCAGATCGCCGCCTGCGGCGGTCACGGAGAGCCGGTTTCACAACTGTCCCGCGGGTCCTGGCACCGGAGGGCCGCTTCCGCTTGCCGCCTCACACACACTTGATCGGAAGGGCGGTCTTCGCTGCAGCGGCCCATCCGGCGCCACCCGCCGTCAAGTTGTGAAACCTGATATGACCGCTGGTCTTCACCCGGGCTGAATCTGCGACGTCTTGGCAGATACAGGGGCAACCTTAAGGACTGACCTGAGGCCAGCCATCAGCTTGGGCGATTGCGAACTGCAGCCTCCGAATGCACTGTCTGCTTGACGGGGAAGCTTACGGTCCGATCCGACATGAGGCTGGTTCGACGGGGTGGGATCTGCGGCGAGCACGCTATGGAAAGCGCGCAATCCGGGTGTGCCTACTGTGTGCCTATACGAAAACGGCCACGCTGAGGGCGTGGCCGTTAAGTGCTTGAAAATGAATGGTCGGGATGGCGGGATTCGAACCCACGACCCCCTGACCCCCAGTCAGGTGCGCTAGCCAGGCTGCGCTACATCCCGATCGTGTCGTGCTGCACCGGCGCCGCTCGTCGCGGCTGGCGCGTCCGACTATTCTACGCCGAACGCTTGCGCCGAGGCGAGGCCGACTTCGTACTTTCGTCCTTCACCTCCCGCTGCGCCTTCCGCTGGTCTGCCGATGGTGCATCGTTCGCCACGTCGAACAAGGTGCTTTCGGCTCCTCCCGCCGCGGTTGCCACATCCGCCTGCCGCGCGGGCCTCGGTGCATCGAGCAGGTCGAGCAGCGAGCGCAGCCCCTGTCGCACCACGCCGATACGTTCGCGCGCCTCCGCAGAGAGACCGGGCACCACCGCCGCCGCTGGCGGCGGGTCGAACTCCAGCGCCGGCTCGGTCTCTTCCTCGAGCTTGCGGCGCACACCGGCGAGGGTGAGCCCCTCGATGAGCAGCAGGTGTTTGATCCGGAGCACCCGCTCGACGTCTTCACGCCGATAGACACGCGTGGTCGAGCCGGACTTCGAGACGCCCAGGTCCTTGAACTCGGCCTCCCACGACCGCAGTACGTAAGGCTGCACCTTCGCGAGGTCGCACACCTCGGAGGCCTTGAACAGCGGACGGTTCGGAATGTCGACCTGTGGGGAGATCTCGGCCATTTCCGCGGGCACTCGAGCGAAAGTATAACATCCGTGATGACGGGGCCTGCCCTGCGGCTCCTGCACGCCATGCTGGGGATCTCGATGGGCATGCTGTGCCGCCTTCGGTCTGGCCTGAGTACAGCCTGATCGTCATCCGCGACGCGTTCCGCGCCAGCCACGCCGAGCGCCTCGGGTTGCCGCACCTTCGCCTGCGACACGGCCTCGATGCGTGCGGAGCCTGCTCGAGCCATCACAGGCGTCGGTGGTGGCCAGCGCCACTTCCGGGCCGAACGGCGCGATGTGCAGGAGGCGCACGGCCGTGTGCTACCGGCCCGCCTTCTTGCCGGGCTTCTTCCCGGTGGTCTTCCTGGGCGCTGACGCGTCGCCCTGTGGCTTGCGGCTCCGCCCTCCCGGAACCGAGCGTGCCCGCCGCCGCACTTCAACCCGGATGGGTGTGCCCTCGAATCCGAACTCCTCGCGGATCTTGTTGATCAGGAACCGCTGGTAGGAGAAGTGGAACGTTGTGGCCACGTTGGTGAAGAAGACGAACGTGGGCGGCGCCACGCCGATCTGCGCGACGTACATGATCTTCACGTTGCGCCGCTCGGGACTGACTGGCGGATTGGCGGCGATGATGGACTCGACGAAACGGTTGAGTGCGGGCGTGGGCACCCGCTTCCGCCGGTTCGCAGCGGCGCGGTCGAGCGCTTCCAGCACCTTGGGTGCCCGCTCGCCGGTCAGCGCCGAGATGTGGAGGATGGGCGCATAGTCCAGGAACCGCATCTTTCGCCGCAGGGCATCGTCGAAGCGCTTCACGAAGTCCGGGTCCTGGCTCTTCACCAGGTCCCACTTGTTGGCCACGATGACCACGCCGCGCCCCGCGCGGTCCGCTTCACCACCGATGGCGGCATCCTGGTCGGTGGCTCCCTCCTTCGAGTCGATCAGCAGGGCCACCACGTCGGCGTCGAAGATTGCCTTCTTCGAGGCGGCCACACTGACCAGCTCCACCTTGCCGCCGCTGCGCACGCGGCCCGGCCGGCGCATGCCCGCCGTGTCCACGATGCGAAACTGGCGGCGATGCCAGGTGAGCGTGGCGTCGATGGCGTCGCGGGTCGTGCCCGGCATGTCGCTCACCATCACGCGCTCTTCCTTGAGCAGGCGGTTGAGCAGCGACGACTTGCCGACGTTGGGCCGTCCGATGATCGCGATCGTGGTCTCGCGCGCCTCCGCGGGTTCCCCCTCGGGCGCAGGCTCCGCGTCGGTGTCCTTCGTAGGCTCTGCCTGGCGTCCCTTGCCGCGAAGCCGGGTGACCACCTCGTCCAGGAGGTCGCCGATGCCGTTGCCGTGTTCGGCCGAGGTCTCCAGGATGGGTTCGAACCCGAGCTGATAGAACTCGGGCACCGTGGCGCGGGCGCGCTTGTCGTCGGTCTTGTTGACGACGAAGATGACGGGCAGCCCGGTCTGGCGGATCTCGCGGGCGATGGTCTCATCGCCGCTGGCCAGCCCTTCCTGTCCATCTGTCAGGAAAATCAGGAGATCGGCGCCAGCGATCGCGCGCTGCCCCTGCTGCACGACCAGTTCGTGCAGGGGGTCGGTGCTCGCACCGTAGAGACCGCCGGTGTCGGACAACTGGAAGGTGGTGTCTCCCCACGTCACCGGGTAGGCGAGCGAATCGCGCGTCGTGCCCGCGATGGGCGCGACGATCGCCTTGCGCGAACCGATCATCTTGTTGAACAAGGTCGACTTCCCGACGTTGGGACGGCCGACGAGGACGACTGACGGTAGTTTCCGCGGCATTCAGTGGGTTGACCCCGCGATCACTTAGCCTCGGCATTGACAGCGTAAGTGTCACAATCTATGATGTTTACAAGAATCGAGGAGCCCCTAAGCATGATCAAGGTCGACATCGTCAACGAAGTGTCGAAAATCGCCGACATCACCAAGGTCAAAGCCGAGGTGGCGGTCGATGCGGTATTCGACGCGATGCGGACCTCCATGCAGCGGGGCGAGCGGATCGAGCTGCGCGGGTTCGGTGTATTCCAGGTGAAGCCCCGCAAGCGCGGCATCGGCCGCAACCCTCGCACCGGCAAGGAGGTGCGCATCCCGCCCGGCCGCACCATCCGCTTCAAGCCCGGCAAAGACCTCCAGAACATCGGGTAAGCCATCCCGTTGGACCCTGCCCGCGAAGAACCACTGGCGCTGCCGCCGGAATTTGTCTGGCTGCCCCGGAAGAAATTCCAGGACCGCCGCTGGATCAACAGCCTCCTGCTGCTCCTCACCATTGCCACCACCACGGCTGTTGGTGGTCTGCACTGGCTCGAGTTCGCGGCCCAGGCCCACCTCCCCTATCAGGACCTCGGCTGGACCGACCTGCTGCTCCGAGGTTTCTGGTACAGCGGCACCATCCTCGCGATCCTGGGGTGTCATGAACTCGGTCACTATCTGGCCTGCCGCTATTATGACGTCGATGCGTCTCTGCCGTTTTTCATCCCCGCACCATTCCTGACGGGAACGCTCGGCGCCTTCATCCGCATCCGCGAGCCGATCCCCAGCAAGCGGATGCTGTTCGACATCGGTATTGCGGGGCCGATCGCCGGGTTCATCATCGCCGTCCCGGCCCTGTTCATGGGGCTCGCCATGTCCACCGTGGTCGCTTCCCCTCCGGTCGAGGTCGTAGGGTTCTTCGACGAGTCGGATGCCCTGCAACTCGGCGAGCCGCTCCTCTTCAAGCTGGCCGGCTGGGTGGTGGCCGGCCCCCTCGGCGACGACCGTACGTTCAACCTGCACCCGGTGGCCTTCGCCGCCTGGTTCGGCGCCATCGCCACCTTCCTCAACCTGTTCCCGCTCGGGCAACTGGACGGCGGGCACATCTCCTACGCGGTGCTCGGCCGACGGTCTTCGCACGTCACCCTGGCTGCCATCGCAGGTGCCGTCATCCTGACCATCTTCTCGCCGGGCCTGTTCGTCTGGACCAGCCTCATGATCGTGATGCTCTGGCGGTTCGGCCGTCATCATCCGCGCACGTTCGACGAGGAGATTCCGCTCGATCGCACACGGGTCGTCCTCGCCCTCGTCGCCGTCCTGATCTTCGTTTTGTGCTTCACGCCGGCACCGATCCAGCCGGTGATGCGCGTCGGCTGATCCTCCCGCCCGTTCAGAGCACGGACAGCGGGTCGACGTCGATGGTGGTGCGCCTCGCGAGTTCGGGGCGTGCGGCCAGGATCGACACGAGCGATTCGCGCATGCGCCGCCGGGCAGTTCCCTTGATGAGGAACTGCACCCGGTACTCGCCGCGCAGCTTCCCCAGCGGCGCCGGCGCCGGTCCCAGCACGCGGTAGTCCTTCAGGTCCGGATCCATCTCGCGCAGCCTGGCCACCACGCCGGCCGCATCGTCCATTGCCGCAGCATAGGTGCGCGCGCGGACCACGGCATTGATGATCGACACCACCGGCGGATACCGCATCGCCTTCCGGAAGTGCAGTTCGCGCTCGAAGAAGGCCGCGTAGTCCTGCCGGCAGGCCAGCTGGATGCTGTAGTGCGTGGGGTAGATGGTCTGGACGACCGCCTCGCCGGCGGTCTCGCCGCGGCCCGCGCGGCCGGCCACCTGCGTGAGCAACTGGAACGTGCGCTCCGATGCGCGGAAATCGGCCATGCCGAGGCCTACGTCCGCAGACACCACCCCCACCAGCGTCACCCTCGGGAAGTCGTGCCCCTTCGCGATCATCTGCGTGCCCACGAGCACGTCGATCTCGCCTGCCCGGAACCGGCCGAGCAGCGTGGCAAGGGCCCCCTTGCGCCTGACCGAGTCGCGATCGAGCCGGGCCACGCGGGCGTCGGGGCACTGCTTCCTCACCTGCGCCTCGACCCGTTCGGTGCCAAACCCCATCTGCTCGAGGTAGGGGGCCTTGCACGTCGGGCACGCGGCAGGCACGCGAGCCGAGTAGTTGCAGTAATGGCAGCGTGCCCGGCGGGCGTGCCCTTCGCCATGCACGACCAGGGACACGCTGCAGTTCGGACAGTCGATCGTGCCGGAACACTGCCGGCAGAACACCGCCGTCGCGAACCCGCGCCGGTTCAGCAGCACGATCGCCTGCTCCCGGCGCTCAACTCTCGCGGCGATCCCGTCGCGCAGCGCGCGGCTCAGGATCACGTCCGGCCCTTCGGCCGCGTACTCCTCGCGCATGTCCACGACCGTCACCGCAGGCAACGGCCGGTCGAGAATGCGGCGCGTGAGGACGATCCGCTCGTACCGTCCGGACATCGCGTTGTAGTACGACTCCATCGACGGCGTGGCGGAGCCGAGCACGGCCAGCGCCCCGGCACGCTGCGCCCGCACCAGCGCCACATCGCGGCCGTTGTAGCGGGGGCTCTCCTCCTGCTTGTAGGAGTTGTCGTGCTCCTCGTCCACGATGATGAGGCCGACATCGCGCAGGGGGGCGAAGACCGCCGACCGCGTGCCGACGACCACGTCCACTTCGCCGCGGCGGATGCGCTGCCACTGGTCGTGCCGCTCGCCGTCGGACAGGCCGCTGTGCTGAATGGCCACCCGTTCATGGAACGCCTGCCTGAACAGGGCCGCCACCTGGGGCGTGAGGGCGATTTCCGGCACCAGCATCAACACCCGGCGGCCGGACGCCCGCACGGCGGCCGACAGCCGCAGGTACAGCTCGGTCTTTCCGCTGCCGGTCACGCCGTGCAGGAGCGCCGTCCTGAAGCCGCCCGCGCCGAACAGCGCCAGCATGCGTGACAGCGCCGCGTCCTGCTCGAGCGTCAGCGCGCGGGCCGCGTCGACAGGCGTGGCGTCGAGTACCGATACCTGGAAGGGGTCCCGATCCACCCGTTCCTCGCGCACCTGCACCAGGCCCCCGTTCTGGAGCCGCCGCAGCAGGTCGGGGCTCACGCCCCGCCGCGCGAGGTCTGCCGCGGTCACCCCGTCCGGTGACGCCGCGACGAGGTCCAGTGCCTCGCGCTGGCGGGCGGTCACCTGCACGGCCGGGTCCAGCCCCGCTGCCGTCACCGTGACACGCCGCTGCTTCCGGTGCGCGTCGGCCCGCTCGCCCCGGGTCTTTGGCGGGAGGACGGCGGTGATCGCCTCACCCGGTCCGGCCGCGTAGTACTCGGCGGTCCAGCGTGCGAGTTCGACCACGTCGGACGGGATGAAGGGGTCGGTATCCAGCAAGGTCCTGAACGGCTTCGCCTCGCGTCCCTCGGGCATGCCGGAGGTCTCCGACAGTTCGACGACGATGCCGGTGACCGAGCGGGCGCCCAGCGGGACCACGACCCGTGCGCCGACCGCCGGCACGGGACTGTCGGCAGGGACCGCGTACGTCAGCAGATCGAGATTGGGGACCGGGACCGCGACGCGGACGAACACGGAGGAAGCCTACTCGGACCCGGCGAGCAGCGTCCGCACCAGCTTCATGTCTTCCCAGACGTCCCGCTTCGCCGGCGGATTCCGCAGCAGGTACGCCGGGTGGAACGTTGGAATGAGCTTCGCGCCGCGGTAGTCGAACACCCGACCCCGGAGACGGGAGATGGGTTCCTGCGTGCGCAGCAGCGTCTGCGCCCCGAACTTGCCGAGCGCGACGATGACGCGCGGCTGGATGGCATCAATCTGCCGGAAGAGGAACGGCTCGCACTGCTCCACCTCGTCCGGCTCCGGGTTGCGGTTCTGGGGCGGTCGGCACTTGATGACGTTGGCGATGTACACGTCCTCACGCTTGAGGTCGATCGCCTCGATGATCCGGGTGAGCAACTGCCCCGCCTTGCCGACAAACGGAATCCCCTGCTCGTCCTCGTCGGCGCCGCGCGCCTCACCCACGAACATGAGGCGGGCTGCGGGGTTGCCGACACCGAACACCACCTGCCGGCGGCCGAGCGTGTGGAGCTTGCAGCGCGTGCAGGCGGGCCCGATTTCGGTGCGGATGGCCTCGAGTACATCGGCTGCGCTCCGCACGAGGGCCAGGGGGGCGGTATCGGACGTCGGTTGCGGCATGTCGGAAGACGCTGGCTCGGGCCCGCCCGTTGGCGAGGTCGGGTTCGGCACCTGGCGTGTGCGCCAGGCCGGGTCACGGCTGACACCCGTCACGCCAATCTCACGGGCAAAGCGGAGGTGTTCGGAGAGCTGATCGCGATCCATGGGCCTGCCGGTAGCGAGGGAAACCTAGCGGGGCGCGACCGCGGACCTGGCGGCCAGCAGGCCAGCCACCCGCTCGAGGATGATCGCCGCCACGCCCGCCTTGCTCTGGAGCGGCACGTGTTCCACGCCGTCTGCACTGACGAGAGTCACCTCGTTGGTGGTCACATCGAAGCCGGCGTCTGCCCGCGAGACGTCGTTGGCGACGATCAGGTCCACCTGCTTCCTGCGGAGCTTCGCCTGCGCGCGCGGCACCACGTCCTCGGTCTCGGCCGCGAATCCGACCAGTACCGTGTGCCCGCCTGCGGCCGCACGCTGCTGGCCGAGAGTCATCAGGATGTCAGGCGTACGGCGAAGCACCAGCGTCAGGTCATCGTCCGTCTTCGAGATCTTCTGTCCCGCCCGGATGTCGGGGGTGTAGTCCGCCACGGCGGCGGCCATGATCACCGCGTCCGCTTCCACGGCGCGTGCCGTGACCGCCTCGTGCATCTCGACGGCACTGCGGACGCGCACCACCTCGTGCACGGTCGGTGCGGGCACCGTTGTCGGTCCAGCCACCAGCGTGACGACTGCTCCCCGCCGCGCGGCGTCCTCTGCAAGCGCGAAACCCATGCGGCCGCTCGACCGGTTGCCGATGTAGCGGACCGGGTCGATGTCTTCGTAGGTCGGGCCGGCTGCAATCACGATGCGGCGCCCGGCCAGCGGCGTCGCTGGCGTCATCACGCGGTCGGCTGCCTCGCAGATCTCGTCGGGCTCCGCCAGTCGACCCTTGCCAATCCAGCCGCAGGCCAGGTAGCCCTCGCCAGGCTCCACGAAGCGCACGCCGTCGGCCGCCAGGCGATCCAGGTTCCGGCGGACCGCCACGTGGGAGAACATCTGGGTGTTCATGGCCGGGGCGACGAGCACCGGCGCGCGCGTGGCTGTGTACAGCGTGGTCAGGAAGTCGTCGGCAATGCCGTTGGCCAGCTTGCCGAGGACGTTGGCCGTGGCCGGCGCGATCAGGAGCAGGTCGATGCTCGACGCGAGCTGGATGTGCTCGATGTCGGCGTTGGCGCCGCTTTCCCACTGGTCGGTGATCACCTTCCGGCGCGTGATGGCCTCGAACGTGACCGGCCCGACGAACTTCGCCGCCGAATGCGTCATCACCGCCACGACATCGTGGCCGCGCTTCTGCAAGCCGCGCGCGACCTCGACCGCCTTGTAGGCGCCGATTCCGCCCGAGACGCCGAGAGCTACCAGCATGGGCCGACCTCCAGATCCGGCACGCGCGTCACTCTTCGGACGCGGCCTCCTCGACGGGCGGTGCCTCGTACGGCAGCTTCTCGACCGCACCGACCAGCACTTCACGGGTCGCCACCGTCGTCTTCTTGTGGCTGCCAACCTCGACCCGGGGCACAGACCCCGCGAGGAGCTGGCGCGCGCGGGCGCCGGCGGTGACGACGAACTCGAAGGTGTTGGGCAGCTTGGAACGATCGATCATGAGAACCTCTGGCAATCCACGTCAGCTGAAGGTCTGGACGATGGCCTCGACCTGCTGACGCATGCAGTTCAGCTCGCAGCGCTCGGCGAGGACGATGCTGCGGAGCCGATCCACCGCAGGTGCCACCTCGTCGTTGATCACGATGTAGTCGTACTCGCGGAAGGCCGCCACCTCATCCCTGGCCACCTGCAGTCGACGGAGGATGGCCGCCTCGCTGTCCTTGCTGCGCCCACGGAGGCGCTGCTCGAGCACCGCGTAGGACGGTGGCATCACGAAGATGGTGGCGGCACCAGGCCTGAGCGACCGCACCTGCCGCGCGCCCTGTACGTCGATGACGAGCACCACATCGCTGCCATCGGCCAGGAGCCGCTCGGTGTCGGAGGCGCAGGTTCCGTAGAGGTTACCGAAGACGTCGGCCCATTCCAGGAAGTCGCCCGCGGCGATCATGGCCTCGAACCGCTCGCGGCTGACGAAATTATAGTCCACGCCGTCGGCTTCGCCAGGACGCGCGGGTCGCGAGGTGTACGAGCGCGACATCCGGAGCTGCGGCATCTGCTCGACGAGGCGTTCCACCAGCGTCGTCTTGCCGGCGCCCGATGGGGCCGAGACGATGAAGAGCTGGCCGTGGCCACCCGGGTGGTCACTCGACATTCTGCACCTGCTCGCGCATCTTCTCGAGCTCGGCCTTCGCCGCGATGATGATCTCGGAGACGCGGAGGCCATCGGCCTTCGAGCCCATCGTGTTCACCTCGCGATTCATCTCCTGGAGGAGGAAGTCGAGCTTCCGGCCGCAAGGCTCCGGTCCGTCGGCGAGGGCCTGCCAGTGGGAGACGTGCCCGCGGAATCGCGCCACTTCCTCGCTGATGTCCGACCGCGCCGCCCACTTCACGATCTCCTGCGCCACGGCGGTCTCGTCGGCCTGCAGCTCGGTGCGGAGCTGCACCACGCGGTCCGAGAGCCGCTGCTCGAGCGCCACGCGCCCGTCCTCGGCCGCGACGGCTACGCGCTCCACCATGTCGGCCACGAGCGCGCGACGCTGATCCAGGTCTGCGCGGAGGTGATCGCCCTCGGTGGCGCGCATCTTCTGCAGGTCTGCCACGGCCGCCTCGACCGCCTCGCGCGCGGTGGCGGCAATGGCCGCCGCGACCGCCTCGTCGTCGGTGGTCTTCTCGCGGATGGTGATGGCCTGAGGCAGCCGCAGCAGGTCGCCCGGCGTGAGCGTGCCCGCCACGAGCTGCCGCTCGCGGGCCTTGTCCAGGGCCGACTCCAGCGCCAGCGCGAAGGCTTCGTTGAGCTCCACCTCCATCTCGGGCACCTGCCGGGTCTGCACGGAGATGCTGACCTCGACGCGCCCGCGGACGATGGAGCGGGCGACGAGCCCGCGGATGTCGGCCTCGAGCGAGCCGAGGCTCTGCGGCATCCGCAGCTGGAGGTCGAGGTGCCTGTGGTTGAGGGCCCTGATGGTAACGGAGACGGAGGCCTTGTCTTCTTCGCGGGTCACGGCGGCGAAGCCGGTCATGGACGTGATCATGAGGGCACCATGCGCCGCTCCGGCTTGCGCCCTTCGAGCAGCTGCATCTGATAGAGGGCGGCATACGCCCCGGCCGGACGGGCCAGCAGTTCATCGTGCCGGCCCACTTCCACGATCCGGCCGCGCTCGAGCACGATGATGGCGTCCGCCCGACGGATCGTCGAGAGGCGATGGGCGATGACGAACGACGTGCGGTTCATCATCAGGTTGGTCAACGCTTCCTGCACCAGGAGTTCCGACTCGGCGTCGAGGGCCGACGTGGCCTCGTCGAGCACCAGGATCGGGGCGTTCCTGAGGAGCGCGCGTGCAATGGCGAGCCGCTGGCGCTGCCCGCCCGAGAGCCGCTGGCCACGCTCGCCGATGATGGTCTTGTAGCCCTGCGCGAGCCCCAGGATGAAGTCGTGCGCGTTCGCCGCGCGCGCCGCGGCCTCGACCTCGGCCTGCGTGACACCCGGGCGGCCATAGGCAATGTTGCCCGCCACCGTGTCGTCGAACAGTACGGTCTCCTGGGTGACGATGCCGATGTGGCTGCGGAGCGACGCCAGCGACACGTCCCGGACGTCCACGCCGTCGATCGCGATCGACCCGCCCGTGACGTCGTAGAACCGCGGCAGGAGATTGACGAGCGTCGTCTTGCCCGCGCCGCTCCGCCCCACAATGGCCACCATCTGGCCGGCGGCCACCTCGAAGCTCACTCCGCGCAGGATGCGGCGGCCTTCGTCGTAGCCGAACGTGACGTCGCGGAACGAGATGGCGCGCGTGAAGGGCGCCAGCGGCGGGGCGCCTGGCTTCTCCACCACCTCGGTGTGCGTGTCGAGCATCTCGAAAATGCGCTCGGAGGCGGCGATGGCCTGCTGGAGGTTGGCGTTGACCCGGCTCAGTTTCTTGGCCGGGCCGTACATCAGGAAGAGGGTGGCGATGAAGGATGTCAGTTCACCGATGGTGAGCTGGCCACTGGCGATCTCCCGGCTGCCGTACCAGAGGGCGCCGGCCATGGCGAAGCCGCCGAGCAGTTCCATCAGCGGCGGCAGGCTCGAGAGCGCGGCCGTCACCTTCATGTTGGTCCGAAACAGCTGCTGGCCCGCACGCGCGAAGCGCTCGCTCTCACGCTGCTCGGCACCGAACGCCTTGACGATTCGCTGGCCGGTGAAGCCCTCGGCGCTGATGTGCGAGAGCGTCTGCAGCGCCTCCTGGCTGCGCCTCGTCGTCTTGCGCACGCGCTGCCCCAGGCGGACCAGCGGGTAGACGATGAGCGGCGCGGTGATGATGCAGAAGATGGACAGCCAGGCGTCGTAGTAGAAGAGCAGCGCCGCGAACCCGAAGAGGGCGAGCGTTTCGCGTGCGAGATCGCCGGCGGTCTCGGATACCGCCTGCTGCACCTGGTTGACGTCGTTGTTGATGCGCGACATCAGCTCGCCGGTGGATCGCTCGGCGAAGAAGCTGGCCGACTGGCCGAGGATGTGGCTGTAGAGCGCGTTGCGGATGTCGGTGACGACCCGCTGCCCCACCCAGGCCATCAGGTAGGCGGACCCGTAGGAGCCGAGGCCCTTCAGCAGGTTGAGGCCGATGATCGACCAGGCGACCGTGCCCAGTTCGGAACGGTCCTGGAGGACATTGTCGAAGATGGTCTTGATGAGCGCGGCGAGGCCGGCTGAACCGACGGCGTACAGCGCCATGGCCACCACGGCCCAGCCCAGCCGCGCCCGATAGGGTCGCGTGTAGCTGAAGAGCCGGGCCAGTGGTGAGGGGGCGCTCACGAGTGTCGTGCCGTCCGGTACCCGTTCGGGTGTGACTGGTGCCACTGCCACGCGGTGCGGACGATGGTTTCGAGATCCGCGAACCGCGGGGTCCACTTCAACTCGCGCTGCGCCTTCCCGGAGGCCGCGTACAGCACGGCGGGATCGCCCTCGCGCCTGGGCGCGAGCGTCCAGGGCACCGGGCGACCCGTGACCCGCTGCACCGTCTCGATCACCTCGCGGACCGAGTGCGGATGTCCGGTGCCGAGGTTGTAGATGCGCGAGGTGCCGGTGTCCGCAATGGCTTCGAGCGCTTTGACATGGGCGTCGGCAAGGTCGCACACGTGGATGTAGTCGCGCAGGCAGGTGCCGTCGGGCGTCGGGTAATCGTCGCCGAACACCTGCAGGCCGCGGCCGCCGGTGGCGGCTTCGATGGCGCGCGGGATGAGGTGGATCTCCGGGGAGTGGTCCTCCCCGATCTCGCCGTCGGGGTCCGCGCCCGACGCATTGAAATAGCGCAGCGCCGCCGAGTGGATGCCGAAGGCCCGCTCGAAGTGCGGGAGCGCCCGCTCCACCGCCAGCTTCGACTCCCCGTAGCTGTTGATCGGCTTCTGCGGATGGCTCTCGCTGATCGGCGTCTCGATCGGCTCGCCGTAGGTGGCGCAGGTGGACGAGAAGACGAAGTGCTTCACCTGCTCGGCCGCCATCGCCTCGAGCACGGTCAGCGCCCCGGTGACATTGTTACGGTAGTACTTCGCCGGCTCGCGAACCGACTCGCCGACGTCGAGGAACGCCGCGAAGTGCATGACGCCCCAGATGGCGTGCTCGCGCAGTGCGCGGCGGACGCCGTCGAGGTCGGTGATGTCGCCCTGCACGAACGAGCCGTAGCGCACCGCTTCGCGGTGTCCGGCCACGAGGTTGTCATAGACGACCACCTCGTAGCCGGCCTGCCGGAGGGCCTTGGACGCATGGCTCCCGATGTAGCCGGCGCCACCCGTGACGAGGACGCGTCGCGGTTCAGCGGCCAATGGAGAAATACTGGAAGCCGAGGCCGCGCATGGCCTCCGGCGAGTAGATGTTCCGCCCGTCGAACACGACAGGCGACTTCAGGAGCTGCTTGATCTTCTTGAAGTCCGGCTCGCGGAACTCGTTCCATTCCGTGACCACCGCCAGCGCGTCGGCGCCGTGCAGCGCCTCATAGCTGTGATCGCAGTACGTGATCCGGTCGCCGAAGATGCGGCGGGCAGTGTCGGTGGCCTCCGGATCGTACGCGCGGATCGTGGCGCCCATCGCCAGCAGCCTGTCCACGATCGTGATGGCCGGAGCCTCGCGCATGTCGTCCGTGCGCGGCTTGAAGGCCAGGCCCCACAGCGCGATGGTCTTGCCCGCGAGGTCTCCGAAGTGTGCCTGCATCTTGCCGACCAGCACCGATTTCTGGCGCTGGTTCACCGCCTCGACCGCGTGGAGGATCTTGAAGTCGTAGCCCTCGTCGGCGGCCGACTTCAGCATCGCCTTCACGTCCTTCGGGAAACAGCTGCCGCCGTAGCCGATGCCGGGGAACAGGAAGGACGGGCCGATGCGGCGGTCCGACCCGACCGCCTTGCGGACCGCTTCGGCGTCGGCACCCACCAGCTCGCAGACATTCGCGATCTCGTTCATGAACGAGATGCGCGTGGCCAGCATGGCATTCGCCGCGTACTTGCAGAGCTCGGCGCTCGGCGTGTCCATCACCATGATCGGCGCGCCGGTACGGGTGAAAGGCGCATAGACCGTGCGCATGATCTCGGCGGCCCGCGAGTCGTCGGCGCCGATGACCACGCGGTCGGGTTTCATGAAGTCCTCGATGGCGGCGCCCTGCTTCAGGAACTCGGGATTGCTCACCACGCTGAACGGGACGGAGGTCTCGGCCGCGATGGCGGCCTGCACTTTCTTCGCCGTGCCGACCGGTACCGTGCTCTTGTCGACGACGACCGTGTACTTGTTGATGGCGCGGCCAATCTCGTGCGCGACGCCGAGGACGTGCTGGAGGTCGGCCGACCCGTCCTCGCCCTGAGGCGTGCCGACCGCGATGAAGACGATTTCCGACGCCTGGACCGCTTCAGGAAGGCTGGTGGTGAAGGTCAGGCGGTCTTCGGCGGTGTTCCGGCGGACCATCTCTTCCAGCCCGGGCTCGTAAATGGGCATCCTGCCCGCCTCGAGCGTGGCGATCTTGCTGGCATCCTTGTCGACGCAGATGACTTCGTTTCCGTTCTCGGCGAGGCAGGCGCCCGCAACGAGACCGACGTACCCGGTACCAATGACGGCGATTTTCATTTCACAATAAGATACTGAGTCGGAAAGACTTAAACAAGTGCGCGTCCTCATCGACTACCGTGCGGCGCTCCGGGAACGGAGCGGCGTCGGCGAATACACACATCAGCTCGTCCGTGCGCTGCTGGCCCGTCACACGACCGGGGACGGGGAGCCGGTCGAGGTGACCGTCTTCTCGAGCTCCCGGCGCGACCGGCTTGGTGACGATCCGGAGCTGGCCGCGGCGCGCAAGGTGGACCGCCACATCCCGGTGGCGCTCCTGAACCTGGCCTGGCACCGGCTGGGCTGGCCCGACGCCGAAGGCCTTTCCGGCGGCCGCTTCGACATCGCGCACTCGCTGCACCCGCTGCTGATGCCCGCACGGCAGGCGGCCCAGGTGGTCACGATCCACGACCTCAACTTCCTGCTCCACCCCGAGCGGACCCGCGCCGAGATCCGCAGGGACTACCCGTCCCTCGCCCGCACGCACGCGCACCGGGCCGATCAGGTCGTGGTGGTCTCGGAGTTCACTCGCGGCGAGGTGCAGCGCCTGCTCGACGTCGACCCGGACCGCATCACGGTCTGTTCGCCAGGCGGCCCCTCGTGGGCGCGTCGTACCGGCGTCGAGGGGCCCGGCTACCTGCTGTTCTTCGGCACACTCGAACCCCGCAAGAACATCGGCACCCTGCTCGATGCGTACGCGCTGCTGCTGGAGGGCGGGGGGCCGGTGCCGGAACTGGTGCTGGCCGGGAAGGCGACCGAGCAGTCGGGCCCGTGGCTCGACCGGATCGGTCGGGCACCCCTGCGTGGACGGGTGCGGCACCTGGGCTACATCGCCCCTGGCGCCCGGGAACGGCTCTATGCAGGAGCCCGCCTCCTGATCCAGCCCTCCTTCGAGGAAGGGTTCGGCCTGCCGGTGCTCGAGGCCATGACCGTTGGCGTGCCGGTGGTTGCCGCCGACGCCGGTGCGCTGCCGGAGGTGGGGGGCGACGCGGTCCAGCTCTGTCCGCCGACAGAGGCCGAGGCGATGGCCGGGGCCATCGCACGGCTTCTGGCTGACGAACCGCTCGCACGGGCCGCCGTCGAGCGCGGATTCCGGCAGGCCGCCCGCTACAACTGGGACCGCACGGCCGAGGACACGGTCGCCGCCTATCGGAACGCCCTGCGCTACCGCGCCAGGGCCCGGGGTGCGGCCTGATGCGGGTTGCCGTCGACGCCCGCGAATTGAGCGGCAAGCCCACAGGCGTCGGCCGCTACCTCCGGGGGCTCGTGCGCGAGTGGCTCCGACCGGATGCGACGCACGGGCACGAGATCCTGCTCTACGCCCATCAGCCGCTGACCGCCGTGCCCTTCCCCTGCCGCGTCCTGCCGGGTTCCGGCGGCACGCTCTGGGAGCAGCGCGACCTCGCGTCCGCACTGCGCGCCGACACGGTCGAGGTGCTCTTCTCGCCGGCCTATTCCACCCCGCTGCTCACCCGCATTCCGAGGGTGGTGGCCCTTCACGACATCTCGTTCGCCGCGCACCCGGAGTGGTTCCGCGCGAAGGAAGGGCTGCGCCGTCGCGTCCTCGCCAGGCGCTCGGCTGCCGCCGCACGGGCCGTCCTCACGATCTCCGAGTTCTCCAAGCGCGAGATCGTGTCCCGCTTCGGCATGGCGCCAGGCAGGGTCCACGTCATCCCGCCCGGCATCGACGCGCCACCCGCCGCTTCCTCAGCCGACAGGGCGGACGCGGTGCACCTGCTCTACGTCGGCTCCATCTTCAACCGCCGCCATATCCCCGACCTGGTGGCGGCCTTCGCGACGCTCTGCGCCGGACACCCGGACGCACGCCTGCACCTCGTGGGTGACAACCGCACCCATCCCTACGAGGACATCGCGGCGCTCGTTGCCGGCAGCCGCGCAGCCGAAGCCATCCGGTGGCACCAGTACGTCTCCGACGAGCAGCTCCAGGCGCTCTATCGCCAGGCACGTGGCTTCGTGTTCCTCTCGGAATACGAAGGGCTCGGGCTCACACCGCTCGAGGCGCTCTCCGCCGGCATTCCCCCGCTGCTCCTGGACACGGCGGTGGCGCGGGAGAGCTGCGGCAGCGCCGCGCTCTACGTCCCGCTCGGCGATCGCGGAGCGACTGTCTCGGCTCTCGAACGACTGCTCTACGACGAGCCGACCCGACGCACCATCCTCCGGGAGGCTCCTGCGATCCTCTCGCGCTACGACTGGCCCCGTGCGGCACGGCAGACGCTGGCACTGCTGGAGGCCTCCGCGTGATGGACCTGTCCATCATCATCGTCAGCTTCAATACACGGGACGACCTGCGGAACTGCCTGGCCTCGCTGGTGGCGCACCCGCCAGCCGTGCGCCACGAGATCATCGTGGTCGACAACGCGTCACGCGACGGCAGTGCCGACGCGGCGGACACGGTGCCCGGCGTGCGTGTGATTCGTAACTCCGCCAACCTGGGCTTTGCCGCCGCCAACAACGTCGGCATGCGGCTGGCGACCGGCGAGTGCCTGCTGCTCCTGAACAGCGACACGATCGTTCCGGCCGGCGCGATCGACCGGCTGCTGGCGAGGCTCCGTCGATCCCCGGAGGTCGCCGTTGTCGGCCCGCGCCTCGTCGACGGACAGGGGCGGGCCGAGATGTCGTTCGGTCCGATGCTGTCGCCGGTGACCGAATGGCGGCAGCGCCGGCTGGTGAAGGGGCTCGCCGCGAACGATCCGGTCATCGTGCAGCAGGTGGAAGCCATGACCCGGCTGGAACAGCGGCCCGACTGGGTCACAGGGGCCTGCCTGCTCGTCCGCCGCGCGGATGCGGAAGCGGTCGGCGGGCTCGACGAACGCTATTTCATGTACACCGAGGACGCGGACTTCTGCGCGGCCATCCGCGCGCGCGGACGCGGCGTGCTCTTCACGCCGGAGGCGGAGGTGACCCACCTGCGGGGGCGTTCCGCCGCCACCGCGTCTGCGGCCACACGTGCCGCGTACGAACGCAGCCATCTCGCGTTCTATCGCAAGCACCACCCGCTCTGGGTGCCGCTGCTGCTGCTGATGCGGGCCTTCGGTCCACGCGGGGCGGCCGCGCGGGACACGCGATAGAATCGTCACCGTGCGGATCGGCATCGACGCGCGCAAGCTCCACGACTACGGCATCGGGACCTACATCAGGAACCTGGTGCGCGGCCTGGCCCGCCTGGACCAGCACACCGAGTTCGTCCTCCTGTGCCGGCGGGACGATGTGGACGCGGTACGTGCGCTTGGCCCGAACTTCCGGCCGGTGATCGAGCGCGCAGCGAACTACTCCATCGCGGAACAGTTCAGGATTCCGCTGGCGCTCCGCCGCGAGGGAGTGACGCTCTTCCACGCACCTCACTACGTGCTGCCGCCGCTCGTGCACTGCCGGTCGGTCGTCACCATTCACGACTGCATCCACCTGATGTTCCCGCAGTACCTGCCCAACCGGATGGCCCTCACCTATGCGCGCACGTCGATGGCGCTGGCCGCGGGCCGTGCGACGCGCGTCCTGACGGTCTCGGAGTCGTCCAAGGCCGACATCATCCGCTTCTTCGGCACCGACCCGTCGAAGATCGACGTCATCTACAACTCCTACGACGAGCGCTTCGGGGTGGAGCCGCAGGAAGAGGATGTCGTGCGGGTCCGTGAGCGGTACCAGCTGCACGACGAGTTCATCCTCTACGCGGGCAACGTGAAGCCACACAAGAACCTGGAGCGGCTGATCGACGCCTTCCACCTCGTGCGGAGCCGCGGGCTCGACCACCTCAAGCTGGTGATGATCGGCGACGACATCTCGAAGTACGCGTCGCTCCGGCGCGCGGTGCACCGCTACCAGCTCCACAACTACGTCCGGTTCCTCGGCTACCTGCCGGAGGAGACCCTGGCGGTGATGTATCGCCTGGCCGGCGTGTTCGTCTTCCCGTCGCTGTACGAGGGGTTCGGCCTCCCGCCGCTGGAGGCCATGGCCAGCGGCACGCCGGTCGTCACGTCGAACGTGTCGTCGCTGCCCGAAGTGGCCGGCGACGCCGCCCAGCTGGTCGACCCGTACAACCCGGAGTCGATCGCCGACGGCATCTGCCGCGTCCTCACCGACGTGGACCTCCGGCGCGACCTTCGCCGCAAGGGCCTGGCCCGCGCGCACCAGTTCTCCTGGGGCGCGTCGGTCCGCCGGGTCCGCGAGATCTACGGCGAGGTGGCCAACGAGCCCTTTCCGGCGCCGCTCGCCGCGCCAGCCGCCGCCGGCCCGCAGGCCGGAGTGCCCCCGACGTGAAGCTCGCCCTCGTCCATGACTGGCTGACCGGCATGCGCGGCGGCGAGAAGGCGCTCGAGGTGGTCTGCGAGCGCTTCCCGGGCGCCGAGCTGTTCACGCTCATGCACGTGCCCGGGGCGGTGACGCCGGCGATCGAGCGACGTCCGATCCACACGTCGTTCATCCAGCGGTTGCCCGCGGCGCCCCGCTTCTACCGGCATTACCTGCCGCTCTTCCCCACCGCCATCGAGCAGTTCCACTTCGACCGGTTCGACCGGGTCCTCAGCCTGAGCCACTGCGTCGCCAAGTCGGTGGTCACGCCGGCCGGCATTCCGCACCTGTGCTACTGCTTCACTCCCATGCGGTATGCCTGGGATCAGTTCGACGCCTACTTCGGGCCGGAGAAGGTGGGCAGGCTCGGCAGCGCCCTGATGCGGCCGATCATGTCCCGCATGGCCCGCTGGGATCGCGACACCTCGAACCGCGCCGACCGCTATGTGGCTATCTCTCACTATGTTGCGGGCAGGATCAGCCGATACTATAATCGCGAGGCGTCGGTCATTTACCCCCCCGTGGACACGCGGTTCTACGACCAGGACGGAACGACGCCCGAGCCCTTCGCGCTGATTGTGTCTGCGCTCGTGCCCTACAAACGGATCGAGCTAGCCATCGAGGCCTGCCACCTGGCACACCTGCCCCTGAAAATCGTCGGCGACGGTCCCGAGCGGACCACGCTCGAGCGGCTCGCGAACGGCAGGGCCGAGTTTCTCGGACGTGTCTCCAACGACGACATCAGGTCGCTCTATCGCCGGGCCGGCGTCGTCCTGCTTCCCGGCGAGGAGGATTTCGGCATCGTTCCGCTCGAGGCGCAGGCGTGCGGCCGCCCTGTGGTCGCCCTGAACCGCGGCGGTTCGGTCGAAACGGTGGTGCACGGCACGACCGGCATCCTGGTGGACGACATGTCGGTCGACGCGTTCGCCGCCGGCGTGGCCGAGGCGATGACCACCCGCTTCGACACCGGCGCGATCCGTGCCCATGCGGAACGGTTCGGACGCGAGCGGTTCGGCGACGAGATCGAGGCGCTCGTCCACGGTTCGGTCGAGGCGACGGCATGATCCGGCACAACCGGCTCCTCGTCACCTTCCACGTCATCTCGGACGCCCTGCTTGGCCTGGCGGCGTTCATCCTGGCCTACGCCATCCGGTTCCAGACAGGCCTTATTCCCATCACGCGCGGCCTGCCGCCGCTCCGGCAGTACGTCAACGTCCTGCCGTTCATCGTGGTCGTCGTGCCGCTCGGGTTCTTCCTGCAGGGGCTCTACCGCCTGCGGCGCGGGCGCTCGCGGGTGGACGACTTCTTCGCCGTTTTCGTCGGCAGCATCCTCGCCGTGGTCTTCGGTGTCGTAGGAACCCTGTACGTCCAGACCTACTTCGCCAGCGAGGCCTCGCGCGCGGTGGGCGCCTACCAGGTGTCGCAGCTGGTATGGGCGATCTTCCTGCTGCTGAACGTGGGCCTGACCTACGCCTCGCGCGAACTCATGCGCGAGGTGCTCGAGCGTCGCTGGCGCGCCGGCATCGGCCTGAAGCGCATCCTGATCGCCGGCTCGGGCGACCTCGGCCGACTGGTCGCGGACAAGATCCTCGAGCATCGCGAGCTCGGGTACCAGATCGTCGGCTTCGTCGACGATCGCGCGGCCGGCGACCATCTCGGCTACCGCGGGCTGCCGCTGCTCGGCACCATTGACGAGGCGGCCGAGATCACCGCGCGCGAGTCGATCGACCACCTGTACGTGGCCCTCCCGCCGGAACAGCACGTGCGGATGCTCGAACTGCTCGAGAGCACCAGCCGCGAGATGGTGGACGTGAAGGTGGTGCCGGACCTCCTGCAGGTCATTGCCCTGCGCGCACGGCTCGAAGACCTCGACGGCGTCCCGGTCATCAACATCAACGACGTGCCGCTGCAGGGCTTCAACGCCATCGTGAAGCGCGCCATCGACATCGCCATCTCGCTGAGCGCCCTCATCGTGCTGGGCATCCCCCTGGCCATCGTCTCCGCCCTGGTGAAGTTCACGTCGAAGGGCCCGATCTTCTACCGCCAGGAGCGGATGGGGCTCGACGGCAAGTCGTTCACGATCGTCAAGTTCCGCTCCATGTTCGACGATGCCGAGAAGCACACGGGACCGGTGTGGGCGGTCCAGGGCGATCCGCGCGTGACGCCGCTCGGCCGGTTCATGCGCAAGTCGAACGTCGACGAACTGCCGCAGCTCTGGAACGTGCTGATGGGCGACATGTCCATCGTGGGACCCCGTCCGGAGCGTCCGCACTTCGTGGAGCAGTTCAAGCACAAGATTCCGCAGTACATGCTGCGCCACAAGGTGAAGGCCGGCTTGACCGGCTGGGCGCAGGTGAACGGCTGGCGCGGCAACACGCCCCTCGAGAAGCGGATCGAGTACGACCTCTACTACATCGAGAACTGGTCGGTCCGTCTGGACCTGAAGATCATCTGGCTGACCGTGCTCCGGGGCTTCTTCCACAAGCACGCATACTGACGCTCGACGATCGCCGATTGCGCATCGCGAATTGCCAATCCGACTCCGCCAATCACATCGGCATTCGGCGATTGGCGATCTGGACTCTCTATGAAGAAACGAATTGTGATTACCGGCGCAGCCGGGTTCATCGGATCCCACCTTTCGGAGACACTGCTCGACCTCGGGTACGAGGTGATCGGGATCGACAACCTGCTCACCGGCGACACGGCGAACATCGCCCACCTGGTGAACCGCGACTTCACGTTCATCAAGCACGACGTGACGAACTACATCTACGTCGAGGGGCCGGTCGATGTGGTGCTGCACTGGGCCAGCCCGGCCAGCCCGATCGACTATCTCGAGCTGCCGATCCCCACGCTGAAGGTTGGTGCGCTCGGCACCCACAAGGCGCTCGGGCTCGCGAAAGCCAAGGGGGCCAGGTTCGTGCTGGCGTCCACCTCCGAGGTCTACGGCGACCCGCTGGAGCACCCGCAGAAGGAGACCTACTGGGGGAACGTCAACCCGGTCGGTCCCCGCGGCGTGTACGACGAAGCGAAGCGGTTTGCCGAGGCCATGACGATGGCGTACCACCGGTACCACGGCGTGGATACGAAAATCGTCCGCATCTTCAACACGTATGGCCCGCGCATGCGGGTCAACGATGGCCGCGCCGTTCCCGCCTTCATGTCGCAGGCGCTCCGCGACGAGGACGTCACGATCTTCGGTGACGGATCCCAGACCCGGAGCTTCACCTACATCAGCGACCTGGTCGACGGCATCATCCGCCTGATGCTCTCGGGCGAGAACGACCCGATCAACATCGGCAATCCGCGCGAGATGACGATCAAGGAGATCGCCGAGACGATCATCGCGATGACCGGCTCGAAGAGCCGCCTCGTCTACAGGCCGCTGCCCACCGACGACCCGAAGCAGCGCCGCCCGGACATCACCCGCGCCCGCACCCTCCTCAACTGGGAGCCCAAGGTCCAGCTCGACGAGGGGCTGGTGAAGACGATTGAGTACTTCAGGGGGAAGGTGAAGTAGGGGCAGGACCGGCAGGCAGGGCGGGAGGGGCACCCGTCCTGCCTGCTCTACCGCGTCAGCTTCCGGTACTTGATCCGGTGCGGCTGGTCGGCGGCGGTGCCGAGGCGGCGCTTGCGGTCGGTTTCGTAGTCCTGGTAGTTCCCCTCGAACCAGACCACCTGGCTGTCGCCCTCGAAGGCGAGCATGTGTGTGGCGATGCGGTCGAGGAACCAGCGATCGTGGCTGATGACGACCGCGCAGCCGGCGTAGTTGAGGAGCGCCTCTTCGAGCGCCCGCAGGGTGTCGACGTCGAGGTCGTTCGTCGGTTCGTCGAGGAGCAGCAGGTTGCTGCCCTTCTTCAGCAGTTTGGCCAGGTGCACGCGGTTGCGTTCACCGCCTGAGAGCGTGCCCACCTTGCGCTGCTGGCCGGCCCCCTTGAAGTTGAACCACGAGACGTAGGCGCGCGACGCCACCTTGGTCTTCCCCAGCTCGATCTCGTCGCTCCCACCGGAGATCTCGTCGTGCACGGTCTTGTCCGGGTCCAGCGCGTCGCGGCTCTGATCCACGTAACCGACCTGCACGGTCTCGCCGATGCGCAGCGTGCCCCCATCGGGCTGTTCCTGTCCCGTGATCATCCGGAACAGCGTTGTCTTGCCGGCGCCGTTGGGGCCGATGACGCCGACGATGCCGCCGCGCGGCAGGGTGAAATCGAGCCCGTCGATCAGCAGGTTCTCGCCGTAGCCTTTCTTCAGGTCGCGGGCTTCCACCACGATGTCGCCGAGGCGCTGGCCTGGCGTGATGTAGATCTGCGCCTGCTCGATCTTCTGCGCGGTGTCCTCGCGGAGCAGTTCCTCGTACGCATTGAGGCGGGCCTTGCCCTTGGCCTGGCGCGCACGCGGCGACATGCGGATCCACTCGAGCTCGCGCTCCAGTGTCCGCTGGCGCCTCGACTCGGCCTTCTCCTCCTGGGCCAGCCGGTTCTGCTTCTGCTCGAGCCACGACGAGTAGTTGCCTTCCCACGGAATGCCGCGGCCGCGGTCGAGCTCCAGAATCCAGCCGGCGACGTTGTCGAGGAAGTACCGGTCGTGGGTCACGGCAACGACGGTCCCGGCGTAGTCCTTCAGGAAGCGTTCGAGCCAGGCGACCGATTCCGCGTCGAGATGGTTCGTCGGTTCGTCGAGCAGCAGCAGGTCGGGTGACTGCAGCAGGAGGCGGCACAGCGCGACGCGCCGCCGTTCGCCGCCCGAGAGCTTCGTCACGTCGGCGTCGGGTGGCGGCAACCGGAGGGCATCCATCGCGAGTTCGAGGCGCGAATCGAGGTCCCAGAGGTTCAGTGCGTCGATCCGGTCCTGGAGCCGGCCCTGCTCCTCCAGCACCTTGTCCATCTCCTCCGGAGAGAGGTCCTCGCCGAGCTTCTCGTTCACCTCGTCATACCGTGCGAGGATCGCCTTCAGCGGCGCCACGCCTTCCTCGACGTTGCCGAGGACGTTCTTCGCCGGGTCGAGCTTCGGCTCCTGGTGCAGGAAGCCGATGGAGATGCCCTCGCCCGGAAATGCCTCCCCGATGAAGCTCTGGTCCTCGCCGGACATGATCTTCAGCAGCGAACTCTTGCCGGCGCCGTTCAGGCCGAGCACGCCGATCTTGGCGCCGAAGTAGAACGAGAGCCAGATGTCGTCGAGGACGCGTGTGTCGGGAGGATGCACCTTCCCGAGACCTTTCATGGTGTAGATGAACTGAGGCATGGAGAATTGCTAATCGCGAAAGGGCTGGTCGCTACAGGAAACGACGTCGGCGGGAGTGCCGGGCCAGCGCGTAAGAGCGTACAATCTGCCCCGGAAATCCGCAATCCAATCTGCGATCCGCAATCCGAAATCCGGGACTGGCCACTTCCGTGATCCGCCGAATCATCCACGTGGACATGGACGCGTTCTTTGCGTCGGTCGAACAGCGCGACGACCCGAGCCTCATTGGCCGGCCGGTGGCCGTTGGTGGTCAGCCGGACAGGCGGGGCGTGGTGGCGGCAGCCAGCTACGAAGCCCGGACGTTCGGCGTGCGGTCGGCAATGTCGATGGCCCGGGCGGTCCGCCTCTGCCCCGATCTGGTGATCGTGCGACCGGACTTCGCGCGCTACAAGGCCGCTTCGAATGCCGTCTTCACGATCTTCCGCGAGGTGACGCCCCTGGTGGAGCCGCTGTCGCTCGACGAGGCGTACCTGGACGTCACGGAGAACAGCTGGGGCGAAGTCCTGGCCACGAATGTCGCGCGCCGGTTGAAGGCCCGCATCCTCGAGGAAACACGCCTCACCGCGTCGGCAGGCGTCGCGCCGAACAAGTTCCTGGCGAAAATCGCCTCCGGCTGGAAGAAGCCCGACGGCCTGACGGTCATCAGCCCGGACCGCATCGAGCCGTTCCTGCAGAAACTGCCGGTCGACGCACTCTGGGGTGTTGGCCCGGTGACGGCGCGGAAGCTGCGGGAGCACGGCATCGAGCGCCTGGTCGACGTGCGGACAGTCGAGCCCGACGCGCTGCGGGTGGCCGTCGGCAGCCTGGCCGACTGGCTGCAGCAGTTGTCGCGCGGCATCGACCCGCGGCCGGTCACGCCGAACCGGGTGCGCAAGTCATCGGGATCCGAACGCACGTATGCCGAGGATCTCGCCGATACGGAGCGCATTCGGGAAGAGGTGACCCGCATGGCCGTTGCCGCGGCAGACTGGCTGTCCGAGCGGCAGATGGTGGCGCGGACCGTCACGCTGAAGGTCCGCTACAGCGACTTCTCGACCGTCACGCGGAGCCACTCCGCACCTGCCACCGCCGATCGCGCCGCCATTACCGCCCGCGCGCTAGAATTGCTGGCGAAGACGGAAGCCGTCTCGAGGCCTGTGCGCCTGCTTGGCGTCAGCACGCACAACTTCGGCAACGGCGAGCGCCAGGTCCGGGCCAGGACAGACCTCCTGCCCTTCGACACCGCGGAGTAACCGGCCAGGGCGGGCGTGCGCCCGCGCCTTCAGCAACTGACGAATTGCAACTGGCGTTCAGCGAATCAGAACACATGCTCAAAGGCACTCGCGACGGCATCCTCAAGCGGCTCCAGCCGGTCAGCATCCACGGCCAGATCAGCTGCGACGTCTTCTTCACCAGCCTGGAGGACCCGGACGGCCAGGTGCATGTGGCCCGCCTGGGCCCCGAGGCGGTAGCCGACAACATCGAGCCGGGCGATCGGATCCGCGTGGAGTACCTCGTCGGGACGGCGGTGAAGGTGACCCGGGTCATCCCCCAGGCCTGACGCCCGCGCCTACGGCCGGACCACGCGCACGGTCCTGAGGTCGATGCGCGTATTGGGCGCTTCTCCCGTCCGAGGCGTCTGCTCGATGGCGTCGACGACGCTCATCCCGTCCACCACGCGCCCGAACGCCGTGTAGACCCCGTCCAGGGCGGTCGACGTCCCCACGCAGATGAAGAACGAGGTCTGCGCCGAGTTGGGCGCCTCGCCGCGAGCCATCGATACGATGCCCTTCACATGCTTCGTGTCGTTGAACTCGGGATCGAGGTCGTGCACGAGCGCCTGCTGCTTCGGACTGAGCGGGACCGTGCGCGACGACAGGGCGCCGGTCTGGATGACGAAGCCAGGCGCCACGCGGTGGAACGCCATGTCGTTGTAGACGCCCGACTCGGCAAGCCGCAGGAACTGCCGCACGGTCTCCGGCGCCTTGTCGGCGAAGAACTCGATCGTGATGGGGCCCTGGCTGGTGTCCAGCACGGCCCTGTAGGCGCCCAGCTGCTCCTTCGTGTCGTTCACGAACGGCTCGGGAGGCGTGTCGCGGATCGTCACCTTCCTGATTTCGACACGGTCCGCGATCATGCCGCTCGCATCCGGCGGCAGCGCCGAGATCTTCTGCAGCACGTCCATCCCGTCCGCCACTTTGGCGAATACGGTGTACTGGTTGTCGAGCGCCGGCTGGTCGGCCAGCACGATGAAGAACTGGGAGCCGGCGCTGTCGGGCTTGCCCGGCACGAGCACCGCGGCCACCGCGCCGGCGAACATCTTGGCCGCCCTCGGCTCCGCCTTCAGCTGGTTCAGCCCTCCCTGGCCGTACTGCGCCTTCTTCGAGGGGTCTTTCGACAGCGGGTCGCCGCCCTGCACCATGCCGTTCCGGATCGCCCGGTGGAACGCCGTGCCGTCGTACCCGCCGGACTCGGCCGTCTTCACGAAGAAGCCGACGGTGTTCGGCGCCGCATCGGACATGAGGTCCAGCACGAACGTGCCGAGGCTGGTGTCGACCACCGCCTGCTTCGGCGGAGCCTGGGCGAGCGCCGCATGCTGCGTGCCGCTCCAGAGGACTGAGACCATCAACAGCACGATGCACGGCAGGAGTCGACGCATGACGGATCCTCGAAGGCTAGGACTGTGGCGTGTCGATGATACGGGACGCGTGCCTGATGTAGTGGAGGCTGGAGATCAGCGTAATGGCCAGGGACGCCCAGACGAAGGCGTCGACGACCATGGATCGCTGCCCCAGGAAGTTGAAGAACATCGCGACCACGACGGTCAGCATGTAGGTGGCCGTCGCAATCTTCCCGAAGATCGATGGCTTGAAGGTGCGCCGGCCAATCGCCAGGTTCACGATGGCCACCGTCGCGACGATCACGAGGTCCCGCGTGATGATCATCACCGTGAGCCAGATCGGCAGCGGATTCGCCAGGCCGAGCCCCGGCACCGTCAGCACGATGAACGTGCTGACCGCCAGCAGCTTGTCGGCCATCGGGTCGAGCCAGGCGCCGAGGCTGCTCTGCTGCCCGGACCGCCGGGCGATGACACCGTCGAGGAGGTCCGTGATCCCCGCGACGATGAAGACGATGAGGGCCCACCCGAGATAGCCGTACACGACCAGGCTGACGAATGCCGGGACGAGCAGCATCCGCAGCAGCGTGACCTGGTTGGCAGCGGTAATCGCGGTCATCTAGCGGTTGGACGCGCCGGACAGCCCTGAGGACGCCAGCCGGCGAAGGCGTTCGACGGTTTCGATCGCGTCGCTCCCGGGAACGGGGCGCGTGGGCTGGAAGGCTCCGCCCTCCCGCGTCTCCATCACCCCGGCCGCAACGGCCATCGACGCAGCAGGATACGCCAGGTGGGTGGCCGGGAGGTCGGGGAACTGGCCACGTGCGCCGGTCCAGGCGGTCAGCCGAGCCGGCTGTCTGGCGCCGAGGAGGTTGAGCACGCGGGAGACGGCCTGCGCCAGGTCGATCCTCCGGACCAGCCCGCCGGGCTGGAACGTATGGTTCGGCAGGGCCTCGATGATGCCGGCGCGCACCACGGCGCTGATCCACGGTTCCGCCCACTGACCGCGAACATCGGTGAGCACGCCCACGTCCCGGGTCGGCGCCGTCCTCAGGAGATCAGCCAGCCGCACACCCAGGAGCGCCGCCAGGTCTGCCCGGGTCACCTGCGGGAGTCCAGTAATGGCCCGGTACTCGGCGGGCAGGGCCGCCAGTTCCATGCGGCCCCTCACGTCGGCCCGCTTCGCGACCACGGCCGGATCCTCATCGATGGCGAGCGCCGCATCGTAGGCCTTCAGGGCCCCCTCGAGATCGCCTTGCTGGTCCAGCACCTCGGCCAGCGTCGTGAGGGCGGACGGGTCTGATGGGTCGAGGTCGTGCGCACGACGCAGGTGTTCGACCGCACCGGCCAGGTCGCCCTGCCGTCGCTCGACGGCCGCCACCTCGCGGTACAGGAACGCACTGTCCGGCGAGGCCGCGATGGCATTCCTGTAGGCACGCAACGCTGCAGCCGCGTTCCCCTCCGACGCCGCTCTCCGGGCGGCTGCCAGTTCGTCCTGAAGGCCGCGCAGCGTCAGCACGTCGACGCGACGCGTCAGCTCGACCCGTGCCGGATCGACCGCGAGCGCCGCGCGATAGGCCTGGAGCGCGTCGGCGGTATCGCCGGACGCTTCGTAAGCGAGCCCCCGCCCCACCAGCGCAGGCACATAGTCGGGGTGCTGCTCGGTGACCGTCGTGAAGAGACTCTGGGCCTGGCGCACGTCCTTGTCGGCCAGGGCGACATACGCGGACGTAGCCTGTGCCGGATGGAACCCAGGCCGCGCCTTCAGGGCGGCTGCCACCTCGCGCCTGGCGCTCCGCAGGTCACCGGACTGGAGGAAGACCCACGCACGGACGCTCTGTCTCGCCGCCGGTGTCTCCGCCTGGTCGGCCGGCACGGTCGGCTGCACGAAGTCGGGATAGAGCGGCGCCGCCACCACGGGCAGCGGCATGGTGCGCGGCGCGCAGGCGGACGAGAGCCCGGTCGCCACCACGATCACCGCCACCGCACCCGCGCGCATGCCCGGATTCTACCGCGTCGACGCGTCGAACCAGCCCAGCAGCCGGCGTGGCACGTCGGCCACGAGCGTCACGCGGCCGTCGCGCACCTCGTGCTCGACCACGGTGCCATGCCGGTAGACCCGGGCCATCCGCTCGCGTTCTGCCGGATCGTCCGCATCGAAGCTGAGCGTCACCCGGCGGGTGTCGAGCTCGACGCGCGAGGCGACGGCGGAGATGAGATCCTCGATCCCTTCGCCGGTGGTCGCCGAGATGCACAGGGCGGACGGGTCCAGTTCGCGGACGCGCCGTTTCTCATCCGGTGACAGCTGGTCCACCTTGTTGTAGACGTCGATCAACGGCACGTCGAGCGCGCCCACCTCTTCGAGCACGTCACGCACCGCGCGCATGCGCCGCTCCCGATCCGGCGCGGAGGCGTCGATGACATGGAGCGCCAGGTCGGCCTCCACCACTTCCTCCAGGGTGGCGCGAAATGCTGCCACGAGCGCATGGGGAAGGCGGTCGATGAACCCGACGGTGTCCGACACCAGCAGTTCACGGCTGTCCGGCAGCCGCACCTGCCGCACCAGCGGGTCCAGCGTCACGAACAGTGCGTCGGAGGCCGTGGCCTCTGCCCGCGTCAGCCGGTTGAACAACGTCGTCTTTCCGGCGTTCGTGTAGCCGACCAGGGCCACCGTCGGGACCGCTGCCTTCTGGCGTCGCTCACGCAGCTGTGACCGACGCTGGCGCACCTGTTCGATCGCCTCGCTGATCGCGTGGATGCGTGCGCGGATCCGCCGACGGTCGGTCTCGAGCTTCGTTTCGCCAGGGCCCCTGGTGCCGATCCCACCGCCAAGGCGCGAGAGTGCAGCGCCGGCACCGACGAGCCGCGGAAGCAGGTACTCCAGCTGGGCGAGTTCCACCTGCAGCTTGCCTTCCCGCGTGCGTGCACGCGCGGCAAAGATGTCGAGGATGAGCTGCGTGCGATCCAGCACCTTCCGGCCGACCGCTTCCGTAATCTGCCTGAGCTGCGATGGGGTCAGCTCGTTGTCGAAGATCACCAGGTCGATGTCGCCGGCGGCACAGGAGGCGCCGAGCGCCTCGATCTTCCCGGAGCCCAGGAAGGTGGCCGGGTCGGGCCGCGGACGTTCCTGGAGCACACGCAGCGCCACCACCGCTCCGGCAGCTTCCGCGAGCCCGGCCAGTTCATCCAGCGAACGCTCGGCGTCGAGCCTGCGAGCCCTCCCGGATACCAGCCCGACGAGCGCGGCCCGCTCTGGCCCGGTCGACGCCGTCGTCTCTTCAGCCTTGCGACGCGCCATGCCTCAACCCCTTGTCCGCCTGCATCCGTCCACGCCGACCCGGCCACGTTCAAGACGCAGGCCGGTCGTGCGCGCCAGTTGTGCGGGAGAGATCGCGCGCCCAGGGCCGGGTGCACCGGAGTCCGGCCCTGGACGACGAGTGACTAGAAGTGAATCCGGACGTCTCGACCGGGGTTGACGTGAATGCTGTCGATGAAGCGGATGTAGTGCGGGTCGTTCTGCATGATCACCGAGCTGGTGCGCACGCCGTCGCCGAAGAAGCGGACGCCCTTCATCAACGTCCCGTCGGTCACACCGGTCGCTGCGAAGATGACCCGTGACCCCGGCGCGAGATCCTTCGAGCGATAGATCTTCTTCAGGTCGGTGATACCCATGACCCGGCACCGCTCCTCGTCCTCCGGTTTCCTGATGACCAGGCGGGCGAAGATCTCGCCGTTCAGGCAGCGCATGGCGGCCGCCGTGAGCACGCCTTCAGGAGCACCGCCCGTCCCCATCACCGCATGGACGCCAGAGCCCACCACTGCTGCCGCGATGCCGGCCGAGAGATCGCCATCGCCGATGAGACGGATGCGCGCGCCGGTGGCGCGGATGTCGGCAATGAGCTGGTTGTGGCGCTCGCGCTCGAGGACGACCACCACCAGGTCTTCCACGCTTCGCCCCAGGCACCGGGCAATCGCCTTCAGGTTCTCGTGCACCGGTGCATCGAGGCTCACGTGGTCCTTCGAGCTCGGGCCCACGACGAGCTTCTCCATGTAAAGGTCTGGCGCGTGCAGCAGGCCATCGCGGTTCGACGCGGCGAGGACGGCGATCGCGTTCGGCGCGCCGGTCGCGCACAGGTTCGTGCCCTCGAGCGGATCGACGGCGATGTCCACCTGCGGGAAGCCGGCGGCCGACGCCGTGCCTCGCATCGCGTGCGGCATGCCCACTTTCTCGCCGATGTAGAGCATCGGCGCCTCGTCCCGCTCGCCTTCACCGATCACGATGCGTCCGTCGATCGGCACCGTGTCCATGACGCGCCGCATGGCCTCCACGGCCACCTGATCCGACTTGTGACGTTCGCCCTGGCCCATGGTGTGGGCGCAGGCGATGGCGGCCTGTTCGACGACGCGGAGGAATTCGAGGGAGAGGTCTGGTTCCATGGCTATTGGCTCACGGGCGGCAGCTCGCACCGGGTCGGACGATCGACGCGATATCCGAGCAGGTAGTCTGCCTGCATCAGCTTGTGAATTTCGCGCGTGCCTTCGTAGATCACCGCGCCCTTGCAGTTCCGGTAGTAGCGGCCGACCGGATACTCGTCCGAGTACCCGTTGGCTCCGTGAATCTGCACGGCGTCACCCGCGGCACGCTCGCTGGCGACAGTGGCAAACCACTTCGCGAGGCCGGTCTCGCGCGTGTTCCGGCGTCCTTCATTCTTCATCCAGCCCGAACGCATCCAGAGGAGACGGGAGGCCTGATAGTCGGACTCCATCTGCGCGATCATCTCCTTCACGAGCTGGTGCTGGCCGATCTCGACCCCGAAGGTCTGGCGTTCCTTCGCGTACTTGATGCTCGCGTCGCGGCAGGCCCGGATCAGGCCCGTGGCTCCGGCCGCCACGGTGTAGCGCCCCTGGTCCAGCGCGAACATCGCAATCTTGAAGCCCTCGCCCTCGTGCCCCAGCAGGTTCTCGGCCGGGACCTCCATGTCGTCCATCTTGAACCAGCCGGTGTTGCCGGCCAGGATGCCCCACTTCTCCTTCATGGGGCCGCTCGAGAATCCCGGGTATGAGCGCTCGATGATGAAGGCGCTCAGGCCGCTGGGATCCCGCTGCTGCTTCTTCTGGAGGTCGGTCCAGGCGATGACCAGGAAGTTGTCGGCCACGTCGGCGAGCGAGATCCACGACTTCTCGCCGTTCAGGACGTAGCGGTCGCCACGGCGGACAGCGGTGGTCTGGATGGCGCGCGCGTCGGATCCGGCGCCCGGCTCGGTCAGCCCGTACCCGGCGATCCTGGTGCCCTGCGCCTGCGGCACCAGGTACTGCTGCTTCTGGTCCTCGGTTCCCCAGGACAGCAGCGTCAGGCAGTTCAGCCCCGCGTGAACCGACATGATGACGCGCAGCGACGTGTCGACGTACTCGAGTTCCTCGCTGGCCAGGCCGAGGCAGATGTAGTCCATGCCTGCGCCGCCGTACGCCTCCGGAACCGAGATGCCGAGCAGGCCCAGGCGGGCCATGCCTCCGAGGATGCGGTCACGGTCGAACCGGTGCTGGCGATCCGCCTCTGCAATGGTCGGCGCGACATCGCGCGCGGCCCACTCGCGCACCGACTGCTCCAGGAGGCGCTGCTCGCTGGTCAGGTCGAATCCGATCATGGAGGTGTGGGGATCGTATCACGCAGCCGCGGACCGACGCACCTGCACCGGCGCGCCGCGGGCAAGCCGCAGCCGGTCTGCAGCGCTGCCGCCGGCGACGGCAATCTCGAGCCGTCCGGTACTGCCTATCAGGGCGCACAATGCTCCCTCGGGCACGTCGGCATAGGTCGAGACGATGCCCTCGATGCGCACATGGCCGACGGTGACGACGGCGGGGGCCACTTCCGCCACCGAGGCGTCGGTGAGGCTCGTCACAAGGTTGCCGAACCGGTCGACGCGCAGCACCTGACCATCGACGCCGTCGGGCGTGACCCGCGGGGCCGCCAGGTCGAGTGGCACGAGGTGGTCCACGGCCGGGCCGAGCGCTCCGAACTCGGCGCCCGTGGCCAGCCAGGCGGCCACAGGGCCGAAACGGTCGCGCCCTTCGAAGGTGCGGCTCACGACCTGGCGCTGGTAGGCCGTCTCGCGAAGGTCCACGGCACGCCACGAGGGTGCGGCACCGATGACCAGCGAGAAGATCCCGTTGTCCGGTCCGACCAGCCGGATCCGACCCGTGTCGACGGCGACCGGTCGGCGCGCCGACCCCACGCCCGGATCGACGACGGCGACGACGATCGCCCCGTCCGGCAGGTACGGGCACACGGCCTCGAGTTCGAGCGCCCCTGCGGTGATGTCCTGTGGCGGCACCTCGTGCGTGATGTCCAGGAGGGTGGCGTCCGGGCAGATGCCGAGGATCACCGCTTTCATCGAGGCGACGTAGTGATCGCGAAGGCCGAAGTCGGTGAGCAGGGCGATGAGTGGAGGCGGCACCGCGGCGGGAGTCAGCGGGTTTCGTAGGCTGGCTTGCGGAACAGGATCTCGCGCAGGTTGTTCTGCAGCAGGAACGAGTCGGAGACCCGCAACCCATCGAACAGGCGGATGATGTCGCGGTTCGCGAGCGTCGCCTGGCGCCCGCGCGACGCCGGGTACGGCCGGTGTTTCAGGTTCACGTCGTCCACGATGATGTAGCGCGTGTAGTGCGTGTCGCGCGGGGCGGCTGTGCCGAAGAACGCCAGGAGCGACCCCTCGGGCTTGAGTACGCGCGTGAGCTGGTCGGCCAGCGCCTGGGCCGCCGGACGATCCAGGTAGTCCATCAGGTCCCAGCAGATGATGCCGTCGACCGACGCATCGGGCTGTCTGAATCGTGTGCTGAGAAACGCTGGCAGGTCGGCCAGCTTCTGATCCCGTGCGAACCGTTCGAGGTCGGCATACACATCCTCGATGACCACCTTGCAGCCGAGATGCTCGCCGAAGAAGTTCAGGTTGCTGCCCACGACCGGGGCCAGGTCCATCAGCGTGGGCGACTCCTCCTTGGCGGAGAGGGCGCCGAGGAATTTGCGGAGCGCCTTCGTCGAGAAGACGGGCTCATCCACGCGCGACCCGGGCTGCGGGTCTGCCTGCTCGGAAACCGGCCGGCGTGGCGTCAGGCGATCGAGGAAACCCACTGGAGAAACTTGGAAGTCAGAACTCAGAAGTCAGAACCTGGGTGGATGCGGGAACGCTGACCTGACGATACGGCGGAACGGATACGAGCGGAAGGGAAAAGGCGACGAAACGTGGAGTCCGCCGCCTTTTCCCCCACGGGACCTCAGGCCTTGGCGCCGGCGCCGACCGTGGTCGGGCTCGCGGCGGTGGTCGCAGGCTTGGGCGGAGCCGCCGGCGCCGCCTTGCGCTGCATGTCGACGCTGCCGCGGAAGTGTGCGCCTTCCGCGATGGCCACGCGCGGCGAGACGATGTCGCCGTCGACCGAGCCGTTGTCGCGGATGTCCACCTTCTCGGAGGCGCTGACGTTGCCGGTGACCTCACCGAGTACGATCACGGCTTTCGCAAAGACCTGGGCCTTGATCTTGCCGTTCGGCCCGATCGTGAGCACGTTGTCCTTCAACTGAATCGTGCCCTCGACCTGCCCCTCGATGGTGAGATCCTCGCTGCCGCTGAGCTCGCCCTTGATGATGACCGACTTGCCGATGTTCACGATGTCCCTCTCGAAGTTTGGGCTCGTTTCGGGCCTGTTGGGTGTGCCGGCCGTGGCCGGTTGCGGCTGCGCCGCAGGTTGTCCGCTCGGGGGGCGGACCGCTTCATCGCGTTTCCACATGGTTCAAACCTCCACCTGACCGGGGGCCAGGGCTCTGCCTCAGCCGCGAGGATCGTCAGCGGAGCGGCCAGTATAGGACCCTCGAAAAACGGCTGTCTAGTCCTTTTGCTGCCTACATTTAGCGTGAATGCTAGAATGAAGGATTCACGATGCGTGTCTACTTCGACTACAACGCCACAACGCCGCCGTCACCGGAAGTCGTTGAACGCGTAGCGTCCGCCACACGGGACCTCTTTGGCAACCCGTCCAGCGTGCATCATTTCGGCCAACAGGCGAAGGCATCGCTCGATGAGGCGCGCTCCGCGCTGGCGGCGCTCGTGGCCGCCGATCCCTCGGAGATCGTCTTCACGGCGGGCGGGACCGAGTCGGACAACTTCGCCATCCGAGGGGTGGCCGACGCCCTCGAGGCCACCGGCCGCAAGCACCTCGTTGCCACGGCCATCGAGCACGAAGCAGTGCTCAACACCTTCAAGGCGCTCGCGCGGCGTGGGTGGCGGACGACGCTGGTGCCGGTCGACCAGAGCGGCATCGTGTCCCCGGACCGCGTGGCCGAAGCGCTGGCCGACGACACGGCACTCGTCTCGGTCATGCATGCGAACAACGAGATTGGCACCATCCAGCCGGTCGCCGAAATTGCGGCACTGGCCCATGCGCGCGGCGCCCTCGTGCACACCGATGCCGTGCAGTCGGCCGGCAAGATCCCGATCGACGTGAAGGCGCTGGGCGTCGACCTTCTCTCGCTCTCCGCGCACAAGTTCAACGGCCCGAAGGGGGCCGGGATCCTCTACGTCAAGCGCGGCACGCGCCTTCAGCCGATCCTGACGGGCGGCAAGCACGAGCGGAACCGGCGGGCGGGTACCGAGAATACGCCCGCCATTGCCGGCATGGGCGTGGCTGCGCGGCAGGCAGCTCAGAAGATCGGTCCCGAGGCGGTCCGGCTCGCTGCCCTTCGGGACCGGCTCGAGGCCGGCATCCTGGCCGCGGTCCCGGGCACGGCGGTCAATGGGGCACTGGCGGCCCGGGTGCCGAACACCACCAACATCAGCTTCGACCGGATCGAAGCCGAGAGCCTCCTGATCGCACTGGACCTCGAGGGGATTGCGGTGTCGACCGGGTCCGCCTGCTCGTCTGGCACCCTCGAGCCTTCGCACGTGCTGAAGGCCATGGGCCTCCCCGTCCACCGCACCCAGAACTCGCTCCGCTTCAGCCTCGGGCTCTATTCGACTGACGAAGAGGTGGACCGCGTCATCGCGACCCTCCCGCGGCTCGTCACCAAGCTTCGCGGCCTCACCGCGCGGGCCGGGGCCGGACGCTAACGCCATGAAGATCGTCGTGGCGATGTCGGGCGGCGTCGACTCCTCGGTGGCGGCCGCCCTGCTCGCCGAGCAGGGGCACGAGGTGGTCGGGCTGTCGATGCAGCTCTACGACCAGAGTGAGGGGCAGGCCACGTTCGGGAGCTGCTGCTCGCTCGACGACCTCCATGATGCCCGACGCGTCGCCCACGCGATCGGCATCCCGCACTACATCCTGAACTTCGAGCGCGAGTTCCACGAGCAGGTCGTCTCGAACTTCGTGCAGGAGTACGCGGCGGGCCGCACGCCAATCCCCTGTGCCCGCTGCAACAGCGACCTGAAGTTCGCCACGCTCGCGGAGCGCGCGGCCGGCTTCGGAGCCGACGCCATCGCCACCGGCCATTACGCACGGCTCGATCGCGATCCCCGGACGGGACAGGTGCGCCTTCTGCGTGGTGTCGATCGGGCCAAGGACCAGGCCTACTTCCTCTTCTCCCTGACGCAGGAGCAGCTCGCGCAGGCGCGCTTCCCGGTTGGCGACGTCTCGAAGGAGATCGTTCGCGAGTACGCCCGTCGGTTCAACCTGCCGGTTGCCGACAAGCCCGACAGCCAGGAGATCTGCTTCGTGCCCGACGATGACTATGCGGCCTTCGTCGGCCGGCAGGCACCTGGCGTCGTCGCCCACGGGACCATCGTGGACCAGCAGGGGCGCGCCCTTGGCACGCACGACGGCATCCACCGGTTCACGGTGGGCCAGCGCAAGGGGCTCGGCATCGCCTCGCCCGACGGCAGCCCGAGCTATGTGGTGGCGCTCCGCCCCGTGGACAACCAGGTTGTGGTCGGTCCGCGAACGGCGCTCGAACGGACCGCACTTACGGCGTCTGGCGTGAACTGGATTCTCGGCGCGCCAGACGCCCCGGTTCGCGCAACCGCACAGATCCGTCATCGCCATCAGGCGGCGGCCGCCACGGTCACCCCACTGGCCGACGATCGCGCGGAGGTCGTGTTCGATGCGCCGCAGGTGGCCATCACGCCCGGGCAGGCCGTGGTCTTCTACGACGACGACGTCGTGCTCGGTGGTGGGTGGATCGGGTAGGGCCGCTGTAAGCTACGGGCGATGGCCCTCTCGCTCACACCCGTCACGCTTCCTGGCACGCACGCCACCCTGATTCCGCTCTCCCGCGATCATGCCCCGGCCCTCGCCGACGCAGCCCGCGACGGCGAGTTGTGGCGACTCTGGTACACCACCGTCCCGGCTCCCGGGCACATGGCTGCGGAGATCGAGCGGCGCCTGGGACTGCAGGCTGCTGGTTCCATGCTGCCGTTCACCGTGCTCGATGCCTCGGGCGCTCCGGTGGGCATGACCACGTACATGAACGTCGACGCGGTCACCCATCGCGTCGAGATCGGCTCCACCTGGTACGCGAGCCGCGTCCAGCGGACCGGCCTGAACACCCAGTGCAAGCTGCTCCTGCTGCAGCATGCCTTCGAGACACTCGGCTGCGTGGCGGTCGAGTTCCGCACGCACATCCTGAACACGCGAAGCCGTCGCGCCATCGAACGACTGGGGGCGAAGCAGGACGGCATCCTCCGCAACCACATGCGGATGCCGAACGGGACGCTGCGGGACACGGTCGTCTACAGCATCATCGAGGGTGAGTGGCCCACGGTGCGTGCGCACCTGGAGTGGGAACTCGGGCGGGAGCGCTAGGCGGCACGGACGGCCTGGAGCGTCAGGAGAATGGCTCCCGCCAGTCCAGGCCCTCCCGGCCATTCCGCTCTCTTACGTGTGGAGATGCTCCGGGACACCTTCGAGGTAGTGCTCGGCGTCGAGGGCAGCCATGCAGCCCGAACCGGCGGCGGTAATCGCCTGCCGATAGGTGTGGTCCTGCACATCACCACAGGCGAAGACGCCGGGGATGTTGGTCTTCGAACCGTCGCGCGTCACGATGTAGCCGTTCGCGTCGAGTTCCAGGGTGCCCTTGAAGAGCGACGTGTTCGGCGTGTGGCCGATCGCCACGAACACCCCCGCCAGCGGGATCTCCCGTGTCGCTCCGCCATTCACGTCGCGCACGACGATGCCGGTGACCTCGCCCTTGCCGGTGTCCTTGATCTCGTCGACCACGTGGTTGGTGAGGATCTCGATCTTCGGGTTGGCCTTCACCTTGTCGATCATGATCTTCGAGGCGCGGAACGTGTCACGACGATGGATCAGCGTGACCTTGCTGGCGAACTTGGTGAGGAAGTTCGCCTCCTCCATCGCCGAGTCACCGCCGCCGACCACCGCGATCTCGAGGCCACGGAAGAAGTAGCCGTCGCAGGTGGCGCAAGTGGAGACACCCTTGCCCATGAGCGACCGCTCGGAAGGCAGCCCGAGGAGCCGTGCCGACGCACCGGTGGCAATGATGAGTGCGCGCGTCTTGTAGGTGGCGTCAGCGGTCGTCACGGTGAACGGCGCGCCTGGCGTGCAGTCCACCGCCGTCACGTAGTTCTGGATGATCTCGGCGCCGAACTTCTCCGCCTGCGCCCGCATTTCGCCCATCAGGTCGGGCCCCATGATGCCGTCGCGGTGACCAGGCCAGTTCTCGACCAGCGTGGTCATCATGAGCTGACCGCCCGCCTCGAGCCCCTCGATGACGAGCGGCTGGAGGTTCGCGCGGGCGGTGTACAACGCGGCCGTGAGCCCGGCAGGACCGGACCCGATGATGATGACGTTACGGGTGCTCATCAGATGTGCTTGTCGATGGCTTTCTTGAACTCTTCCTTCGGGGCCAGACCGATGACCGACTCGACGATCTGCCCGCCCTTGAAGAGCATCACGGCAGGGATGCCGCGGATCTGGAACTTGATGGCCGTGTTGGGGTTCTCGTCGACATTGAGCTTGCCGATCGTGACCTTGCCGGCGTACTCCGCGGCGAGCTGATCGATTGTGGGACCGAGGCGCTTGCAGGGGCCGCACCACTCCGCCCAGAAGTCCACCAGGACCGGCTGTCCGCTCTGGAGCACCGACTGGTCGAAGTTGCTGTCCGTAAAAGTCTGCACGTTCTCGGCTGCCATTAAGCTCTCCCCCTCGAAATCGCGTGTTCGTACATTTTGACGTACTCACGTGCGGAACGGTCCCACGAAAGGTCCTGCTGCATGCCGTTGACCTGCAGCGCGCGCCAGGCGTCTTTATTGTCCCAATACACCCAGATGGCGCGCTTCAGCGTGTTCAGCAGGGTCCACTCGGTGTAGTCGTCGAAGACGAAGCCGGTGGCGTCGAACCGGCCGGGCCAGTAGTCCTGCACCGTGTCGGCGAGTCCGCCGGTGCGGCGGACCACGGGCACGGTGCCGTAGCGGAGGCTGTACATCTGGTTCAGCCCGCACGGTTCGAAGAGCGAAGGCATCATGAACATGTCAGCGCCCCCCTCGATCAGGTGCGCCAGCCCCTCGTCGAACCCGATGCGCGCACCGATCGTGTGCGGGTGCTGCGAGGCCAGCCACCGCCACATGTCCTGGTAGCGGTGCTCACCCGTGCCGAGGATGACGAACGTGGCTCCCAGGTGCGGCAGTTCGTGGGTGATGCGCGCGATGAGATCGAGCCCCTTCTGGTCCACCATGCGCGAGATCATCCCGATGAGCGGACGATGCATCGCCGCATCGTCGGTGGGCAGGCCGTAGCGTGCGAGTACGGCGGCCTTCGCGGCGCGCTTGCCGGAGAGGTCGTTCACGCCGAAGGGCTGCGGCAGGAACGGGTCCGTCTCGGGATTCCACTGCCCTGCGTCGATGCCGTTGAGGATGCCGACCAGGCTGTCCGCGCGTGCGCGCAGGATGCCGTCGAAGCCGACGCCCCCTTCAGCTGTCTGGATCTCGCGCGCGTAGGTCGGGCTGACCGTCGACACGAAGTCCGCGTTCACCACGCCCGCCTTGAGGAAGCTGAGCGAGTTCCAGAACTCGAGCTGCTGGTGGGTGTACAGCGACCAGGGCAGGTCCAGCAGTGGCATCCAGGACGCGGCATAGCGCCCCTGGTACGCCAGATTGTGGATGGTGAAGACCGTGCGGGTGTCCGCCAGCGCGTGCCCGCCCCGGTACAGGGTCCAGAGATACAGTGGGGCGAGCCCCGCCTGCCAGTCGTGCGCATGCACGATCGACGTGGGTTCGGCCTGTCGCGACGCCCAGTCGAGTGCCGCGCGTGCGAGCACGGCGAATCGCCGGGGGTTGTCGGCGTAGTCCGCACTCCCCTCGCCGTAGAAGAACTCGCGATGGTAGAGCGACGGTTCATCCACGAGCAGCGCACGCGCACCGTCGCCGAGCGACGCCTCGAACAGGCGCACCGTGCTCGCCTGCCCGCCGACCGAGAGGCTGAACTCTTCCCTGAACTCCCCGGCCTCGATGCCGCGGTAGCGTGGCGTGAACAGCGTGACGTCCCATCCCAGTCGGGCGAGCGCCGGCGGCAACGCGCCGAGCACATCGGCCAACCCGCCGGTCTTCGAGAACGGCAACGCCTCTGAGCCGATCATCAGGACGGAGCGACGCGGGGAACGGGAGGGGGAGGTCTGGCGCGCCATCGGGACCTGCCATTGTAGCAATGCCCCACGTCGACCCGGCGCGACAGGCTACAATCGCGACGTGTCCGAGCGTCCGCCCCGTCCCGCCCGTGCCGAACCCCGTGAGATCGTCGAACTCAAGCAGCTGAAGGCCAGCCACCCGGAACTGGCCGAGGCGGTCGACATGCAGGTGGCCCTCGTCGAGGTGCAGCGACGCGTCCAGTCGCGCGTCCCGCTGCCCCGCATCCAGCCGGATCCCGCTTGGCTCGCCACGCAGCAGCAGGCCGGACGGCCTGCGGTCCACTTCACTGACATCCCGCTCGACTGGAGCGATTTCCGGCTGACGCTGCGACAGACGGCCGACGTGCTCTACCGCTTCCAGACACTCGACCGGGCCGACCACGAATACGTGCTGGCCCTGTCGCGCGAGGGCAACGCCCTCGAGCCGCTCGTCACCAACTGGTTCGTCGCCACCTCCGGCGTCGAAGGCGGCTCGCCACCGCCGCGGCTGCCGGCCGGGGCACCGGAGATGATCGAGCACGTGCTGCTGCTCGCCCTGCGGCCGTTCCTCGCCCGCTGCGCGGAAGCCCTGGTGCAGCGGCCCGACTTCTCGCGATGGAACCACGGCCACTGCCCCGTGTGCGGCTGGGAACCCGACTTCGCCGTGGTCACTCCTGCTGGCGACCGCCGGCTGATCTGCGGGCGCTGCACCGCGCAGTGGAGCTTCGGGGCGCACACCTGCCCCTACTGCTCGAATGACGAACGGTCGCTCGTCACGTCGTTCGCCACTCGCGACGGCCGGTACCGCGTCTACGCCTGCGACGTCTGCAAGCGGTACCTGAAGGCGTTCGACGCCCGGAACCAGACCCGCCCGGTGATGGTGTCGGTGGACTCGATTGCGACGCTGCCACTGGATGCCGCGGCGCAGCAGCGCGGCTACGCCGGGTAGCACTCGCTGCGCGAGCGACCGTACGCACGAAGGGCACGAGCGGCTCAGCAATGGGAGCGGCCCGTGCCCTGCGTGGCGATGGCGATGTGACTACTGCTGCTGTTGGTTGGTGAGCCCGATGGTCGGCCGGGTGGTGGCAAAGACCGTGGTGGCCTTCGCCGACAGCCAGTTGAAGAGGTTCCGGGTTTCCATGAACCGCGCGGCGTTCGAGCGCGCGCCGAGCACGACCACCGCCACTTCCTGTCCGCCCTGCGGCAGGCGCAGCAGCGTGGCCAGGCAGTAGCCCGCCTTCGAGATGAACCCGGTCTTGCCCGCGCGCACCTCGAAGTCCTGCCTGCCGAGCAGGTGGTTCGTGTTCCGCGCCAGGATCTGGCGGCGCGGCGTCTTGATGGTGTACTCCGACATGCGCATGATCGACGAGATCCGCTCGTCGTTCGAGGCGTTGGTGATGAGCCGCGCCATGTCGAACGCCGACGAGACGTTGTCGGACAGCAGGCCCGACGGGTCGGCGTAGTGCGTGTTCTCGAGGCCCAGTTCAGCCGCCTTCTCGTTCATCCGGCGGATGAAACCGATCGAACCATGCGGTGAGACCCGAGCCAGCGCGCGCGCCGCCGCGTTGTCCGACGCGATGAGCAGCAGGTGCAACAGGTCGTCGGTCGTGACCTTGTCGTTCAGGCGAAGCTTGGTCGTCGAGGCCTGATAGACGTCGCTGCGGACGATCTGGACCCGCTCGGTCAGGTCGGGGCTGTTCTCGAGGAACACCGTTGCCGTCATCACCTTGGTGATGCTGGCAATCGAGCGCTGATCCTGGGAGTTCTCCTCCCAGAGCACCTCGTTGGTGACCGGGTTGTAGATGATGGCCGCCGCTGCGCGGAGGTCCGGCACGAGGTCGCCGCTCGCATCGACCTTGTAGCGGGGCGTGACCGTGTCGGCCATCTCGCGCGCCGTCGCGGCCGCACGCGCGATGAGCGCCCGCTGTCGAGCCGGCACAGGCTTCGCGGCTGCCGGCTTCTTGCGGGCCGTGGCCGGGGCGGCCGCGCGCTTCGTGGTCGTGCGGCGCGTCGTGGTCTGGGCGTCCGCTGATGCGGTGCCGACACCGACGAGTCCGGCAATGACAAGGCTACCGATCCAGAAACTTGATTTTCTGTTCATGCGACCCGCGGCTGTAAGTGACTGGAAACGCAGGGCAATGATAGCAGGGAATTACTAGAGCGCAAGACGTTTATCGTCGTCGGGCGAAAAACACTTACGGCTCGGGGTGGTCCCCGCGCACCTCATCTGGCGCCTGCCTGACCGTCTGTCCTCCAAATTGGCGTATCCTTCGTCTCTCGCGTTATCGGCCTGCTGCCCGAATGCCCGCATATGACATCGCGTGAACTCGAAGAATATCGTGCGCTGCGCGCCACCATCCGGGAGCGCGGCACCGCCAGGCACTGGATCGCCGTGGCCGGCTTCGCCGCCTGGGCCGCCGTCGCCACCGCAGTTGGTGCGCTCAGCGCGGTCCCGGAGGAGATCTTCGTGTCGCTCCTCGTGCTCGTGGCCACATTCGAGGTGATCGTCGCGCTCCACACGGGTGTGGAGCGGGTCGGTCGCTACCTTCAGGTTTTCCACGAGTCCGAGTCGGAGGCGGCCTGCTGGGAGGAGGTCGCCATGCGATTCGGTGGCACCTACGGCGGAGGCGGCATCGACGCGCTCTTTTCGCCAGTGTTCTGGCTCGCGACGCTCTTCAACCTCATCCCCGCAGTCTTCACGGCGCCCCTGCCCACCGAATGGGCCATCCTTGCGGTGGTGCATGCCCTCTTTGCGGGGCGGGTCTGGAGTGCGCGCCGCCAAGCCGCCGGCCAGCGTGCGCTCGACCTCGAACGTTTCTCGCGTCTCAAGGCCGAGCGACCGCCCGCATAGTCAGGGCGGCCCCCGGGTCAGTCCTGGCTGAGAGCAACGGTCAACAGGACCGCATTCTGGGTGCCCTGCCAGGCGTTCGTCGTCTCGAACCGTTCCTGCTCGGAATGGGATCCGAACGACTGCCCCCCGCCACCAATGGCAATCGCGGGAACGCCCAGGCTCATGGGCAGGTTGGCGTCGCTCGACGCCTCGCTCGGGATTGACGACAACCCGAGCACCCGCGCCACTGCCTCGGCTGTCCTCACCAACGGGGACGAGGCCGGTGTGCTGCCGGCGGGTCGGTCACCTACGAGCTTCTTCTCCACCGTGATGCGTGACCCCGCGGCCCAGCGCGCGTTCTCCTCGGCCATGGCCGCATCCACGGTGCGCAGTAACCGGCTGTCGAGGTCCTTGAGAGTGGCCGGGTCAGAGGAGCGCAGGTCCACCTCCATCCAGGCCTCTTCGGGGATCGCATTGACCGACGTGCCTCCCCCGATGCGCCCCACGTTGAAGGTGGTGAACGGGTTTGCCGGTACGCGGAACTCCGCGATCCGGGCCACGGCACGCCCGAGGGCGTTCGCGGGATTCGGCCGGCCGAAGTCGGCGAAGCTGTGCCCGCCGGCGCCGCGGAAGCTGACGCGGTATCGCCGGCTGCCCACGCCCACGGCACTGAGCTGGATGCCGGCGTTGTCGATGGTGACGAACCGGTCAACCTGGCCCTTGAGCGTCTCGCTGAACAGCGCCTTCACGCCGCGCAGGTCGCCCAGCCCTTCCTCGCCCACGTTGGCCACGAAGGTCACCGGCCCGCCGGTGCGCACCTGCGCCGTGTTGAGTGATCGCACGATGGCCACGAGCACCGCGAGGCCGCGGCAGTTGTCGCCAATGCCCGCCCCCCTGAGCATGGTCCCCTCGCGCACCACCTTCACGGACGTCTCGCGCGGAAACACGGTGTCAAGGTGCGCAGCGACCACGAGGCGCGGGCGCGGAGCGCGCCCGGGACGCTCTCCCAGCACGTTCCCCACCCGGTCCACCCGCACGTTGCGTAGCCCGAGCGCCACGAACGTCCGCCGGAGCGCCTCCCCCCGCTGGGCTTCGCCAAAGGGGGGCGCAGGGATTTCGCAAAAGCGCACCTGATCATCCAGGGTCTGCGGTTCGATGCTCCTGGCCACCTCCACCGCCCGGCTCACCGGAGCCGTCCGCAACAGCGCCGCGACCCCCTCGGCCCGCTGCGCCCGGACGGGCGCGATGGTGGACACGAGAAGGGCCGCCACGAGGGCCGGCACCACCACGGACGCTGGACCTCGGCCGATCACTCGGGACATATCTCCGCCACTCGCTCACCCTGCACGGCGTTCAGCAGCCACACGCCTGTGGCGCGCGCGAGGTCGGCCACCCGGACCACGCGCTCGACGACACGGCCCTCCTCGAGCCACGCCTCACGGTGCGTACCCGGCAGCAGCCCGCAGGACACGGGCGGAGTCACTCGCTCACCGTCGATTTCAATCACCACGTTTGCAAGGCTCGCTTCCGTCACCTCGCCCCGCGTGTTCCAGAGCAGGACATCATCGCCATCAGCCACCGACGCCCGCGCCTCGTCGTACACGCGACGGTTCGTCGTCTTGTGGCAGAGGAACCGGTCGGATGGGTCCACGGGTCGCGGTGACAGCCGCACACGCACCGGTTCGCGCCAGGGTGCGTACGGGTAGGTCTCCACCCGGACCTCGCCTGCCAGGCTCACCAGTAGACGCACGCGCATTGTGCCCGTCGCACCGGCAACCGCCTGGGCCAGCGCCGTATCGATGGCGGCCATCGATACGGGCACATCGAAGTAGTCCGCGGATCCACTCAGCCGCCGAAGGTGACGTGCCAGGAGCCAGAACCCCTCACCCTCGGTCCACCGCATGGTCTCGAGCAGTTGGAAGTGCGGTGTCGGGCGGGTCAGAATCGTCCCCTTGAGTAGGCACTCGTCGTACTCATCGTCCGCGTTCGAGTCCCACACGACACCGCTGCCGACGCCGAAAGTGAGCGAACCTCGCCCGCGATCGACCACGGCCGTCCGGATGGCCACGTTGAACCGGGCGAGGCCACTCGGTGGCACATACCCGATTGCGCCCGTGTACACCCCTCGGGGTTCATCTTCGAGGTCGGCCAGCAAGGCCATCGTCCGCACCTTCGGCGCCCCGGTGACCGAGGCGGAGGGATGCAGCGCCGCAAAGATGTCCCGGAGCGCAGCATCGGTGCGGGCGCGCACCAGCGACGTCATCTGCCACACGTTCGGAAAGCGTTCGACCGAGAACAATTCCGGTACGTCGACACTCCCCGTGTCGGCCACCCGACCGAGGTCGTTCCGCATCATGTCGACGATCATCACGTTCTCGGCACGCTCCTTCGGCGAGCCGGCCAGGGCCGCCGCGCTCGCCCGGTCCTCGGCCAAGGTCCGCCCGCGCCGGGCCGTCCCCTTCATCGGGCGGGTCACGATGGTGCGGCCGGTCAACTCGAAGAAGAGTTCAGGCGAAGCCGAGCAGATCGCCAGGTCGTCGAATGCCAGGTAGGCCGAGTAGCCCCCACGCTGTGCCGCAACCAGGTCCGCGAACAGCGTCGCCGGATCGCCTGAGAATGCCCCGCGCAGCCTGAAGGTGTAGTTCGCCTGGTAGCTGTCTCCTGCCGCCAGAGCAGCCTTGATCCGCTCGAACGCCTGCCCGAACCTCTCACGATCGACCGAGGGCTGCAGCGCTCCGATCTCATAGGCCCCGTCGGCCGGCGGTTGTCCAGTTCTGGCCACGTCCGCATCGGCGAACAGCCCAAAACAGACGAGCGGCAGCCGCTCCGGCAGCCTCACCACCGGAAGGCCGAACGCGGCCCCCGCTTCGTAGGCGACGTAGCCGACGGCATGAAGCCCCCGATCGCGGGTCAGCGACTCGACATCCGCCAGGGTCGGCCCCACCGCGCGGGGCTCATCGGCGCGGAGGACGAGCACAGGATTACGGAACGTCAGCCACTCCAGCGGCGCCACCTGCAGCGTGGCTGTGAACGATGCACGCACGTCACGAAATTATTGCGCGTGATCAATCCAAGGTGTCGGATCGCTCGCGACTCCTCCCAAGATTTTCCCAAGTGTTGACACTCAAACACAGCGGTCCGCGGTCGATAATCTCGCTGACGACGCGGAGGACACGGGCGAGCCCAGCGGTACGCGGCTTGCTCCGATCACGGGTAGGAGCCCGGCGCATCGTCGGGTCACCCTGGGCGGGCACGGAGCCCGCGAGTTCCACGAGGTCGTCATGAGCCTGGTCCGACTGCTCGGATTCACCACCCTGACCTGCGGGTGCGTCGTTGGCCGCTACCGCGAGGTGGCCACCAGCCGCGAGGTCACCTACGTCGAAGAGAAGGGCAAGGGTTGCGCGAGCCACGGTCACCGGCGGAACCACACCGTCCCGACCGACCGCATGGCTGCCGCTGTCGCCCTGAACAAGGCCTCGTAGCCGTCCAGGGCTCCCCCCGGCCCGGCTGCCCGCCTGCCCTCTTGTACTTTCCCGTCCCCTCACGTACAATCCCGCCGTACACCCGGACAACCTCAGCGAACTGATGGGCATCACCGTGAACCCACACAAAGTCGTACGTACGAAGGGCAACACCGAGGGACGCTTCTTCCTGGCAGACTGCCTGGACGTCTTCAGCACCATGGACGCGTCGAGCGTCGACGTCATCGTCACGTCGCCGCCCTACAACATGGGGATCCGCTACAACACCTACCAGGACACGCTCAATCAGGACGAGTACCTGCAGTGGACGTCGGCGTGGGTGGCAGGCGCGGCGCGCGTCCTGAAGCCGGAAGGTTCGCTCTTCCTCAACGTGGGCACGCGGCCGTCCGATCCGTGGACAGCCCTGGATGTGGCGCAGGCCGCCCGCCCGCACCTGCGGCTGCAGAACATCATCCACTGGGTGAAGTCGGTCGCCATCGACCGAGAGCTGACCAGCGCGGCCTCAGGGATCGACCGCGACATCGCCGTCGGCCATTACAAGCCGATCAACAGCGAGCGCTACCTGAACGATTGCCACGAGTTCATCTTCCACTTCACGCACCAGGGCGCCACGCGGCTCGACCGGCTCGCCCTCGGCGTGCCGTACCAGGACCAGTCGAACATTGCCCGCTGGCGCGCGGGTGCAGAGGGCGTGCGCTGCCGCGGCAACACGTGGTTCATTCCCTACGAGACGATCCAGCGGCGCGACAAGGACCGGCCGCACCCGGCGACGTTCCCGGCCCGCCTGCCCGAACAGTGCATCCGCCTGCACGGGCTCACGAACGTCGAGACGGTGATGGATCCGTTCACGGGGCTGGGCAGCACGGCGGTGGCGTGCGCGAGGCTGGGGGTGAACTTCATCGGCTCGGACATCGATGAGTTCTACCTGAGCGAGGCAGCCGGACGGATGGAGGCGGCCGCCGCAGCTGCAGCGGCTCCCCTCACCCTGCCCGGCCGGGGTGTGGCGCGGATGGCGAAGGCCGAACGGACGCGGCCTAGGGCTGTTTCGGTGCCGCGCTCGGCGCGGAGGGCTTAGGCGCGCGCAGCACGTACTCCTTGCGCGAGTACACATCCAGCCCCTTGCGGGTCAGCTTCACCTCGAGCTTTCGACGGCGACGCGTCGGATCCGGGTTGTTCGAGTAGTAGCCGAGGACGTAGTAATCGCTGCTCGCGGCGTCGATGTTCTTCAGCGCCTTGTCGAAGTCGTTCATGTTGACGACGGCAAGGCCGCCCGTCTCCTCGGCCAGCACGCGCAGGCTGTCCTGCGACTTGCGCACGTAGGCACCCCACTCCGACGGATCGACCTGCTCGTCGATGTCCGAGCCGGCCACCAGCCCGCGAGGGTCGATGGTGTAGATGGTGGTATTCGCCCGGTTCGCCGACCGGGTGATCTCGCCCAGCTCGAACGCCAGTTCCGCGTCGCTGAACGTCTCGTTCTGCTGCTGCTGGCGCACCATCGAATCCGGCCGGTTGGTGCTGGTGCCATCGCCGTTGTCGACGTTGTTCATCATCACGTTCGACTGGTTCTGGAGGAACGGCGAGTCTGCGGAGCGAAGGCCCAGGCGCGAATCCTGGAACGGGTTGAAGTCGTACCCTTCACTCACCCAGATCAGCGCCTTCCGGCGGTTGGTCACCTTCTCGAGGTTGTCGAGCGCCTCCGACATGGTCGAGAAGGCCACGTGCGCCTGGTACCGCAGCTCGGTCGGACCGCTGCTGCCATTGCCCTGGTTGATGATCTCGCTCGGCTTCAGCCCGCCGCCGGTCATCTTGTTGATGGCCTCGTCCAGCCGGCGCCGGTCGTAGGTCATGTCGATCGAGATTGACGAGGGGCCGCTCGAGACGATCCCGAAGAGGTCGCCGTCGTGAATGAGGTTCCGGCCGATCTTCTTGAACAGCTCGCGCACGCGCCCGGTGTTCTGGAACTGCATGTGGAGGTCGTCGACGAAGAAGAGGAAGATGCGCCCAGACGTGTCCTGCACCTTGCGGACGGGCGGCAGGATGATGCCCTCGGGCGGCGGCGGTGGCGGTGCCTCGAGCAGGTTCGAGACGCGTCCGCCGTGGCTGAGCGTCATCGACGTGATGTCCTGCTTCACGCCATCTTCGTAGATCTCGAACTCGTCCTTCTTCAGGTCGGGCACGAAGCGGCCCTGCGAGTCCTTCACGATGACGTCCATCGTGACGGCATCAATCTGCACTCTGAAGGTCGGTGTCTGTTCCTGATTCGACGCCGGGCGGGATGGCGCCTGCGCGGACAGGCCGGCGGCCAGGAGCACCACGAAGGCCGAGGGCCAGAACCCATTCTTTTTCAGAGCCATAGGTGTTGGATTATGCCACGCCTTGATGGCGGGGTTACTCCCCTTCAGACGCCGGATCGGGCGGTTCGGATGGGTTCGCGTCTTCCCCGGACTCCTTCGACTGCCCGCTCTCTGCGGTCCGCCGACGTCGGCCACCCCGTCGGCGCCGGCGCTTCCTGGGGCCGGCGCCGGCCTGCTGGTCTCCCTCCCCGGCGGCGGAGGCGGTCTCGCCCTCCCCTGCCTCCCCAGCCTCGAGATCCGCCGGTTCCGCTTCGGCCGCCTCGCCGGGATCGGCCGGGTCGTCCAGCCCGACCGGCTCCGACACGGGCGTGGGCCCCGACGCCGCAGCGACCGCGGCCCGGGCGGCTTCGGCTGCCTCTTCGGCCTCCATCGCCCGCCGTTCCTGCTTGGCCGCCTTCTCCGCCCGCCGCCGCTCGCGCCAGTACTCCGTCATGTCCGGAGGTGGCATCGGCGTGTTGATGATGGTGTCCCAGTCGAAGGTGACGCCGGGGTGCTGCTGTTCGAGGAGCTTCTGAACATCTGCATCGAACGGCGACCGTCCGATGCGGATCCCTGGAGGAGTGCGATACCAGTACAGCACCCGCGTGCGGCCGGGCTTGCCCCGCCGCATGGGCGTGTGCACCAGGTAGACGTATTCGTAACCCCGCTTGTCGCGGGAAAAGCGGACCGCTGGCACGCCTACTTACGCTTCGTGGGCCTGGCGGCAGCCTTCTTCTTCACCGGTGCGGCCTTGCGCCGGGGCGGAGCCGTCTTCTTCTTGGCAGGGGCGGTCGGACGCTTCTTGGCCACCGCCCGCTTCGGCGCGGGCGCCGCCTTCTTTTTCACCGCCGCAGGGCGGCGTGCGGGTGCGGTCGCAGCCACCTTCTTCTTCGCCACCTTCGCCGGAGGCTCATCGGCCCGCCGCGTAGGCGGCCCCAGCACCGGCACTTCCTTGGACTTGTGGATCAGGGCAAAGCGGATGTCATCGCCGATGCCGTGATAGGCCCAGACCTCGTGGACGACGATGTGGTTGTCCTCGCAGAGGCGGCGCGCCACGTCGACCATGTGCGACGGCACGTAAAGGTGAAATGCCGCCCGCAGCTTCGACAGGTGGGTCCACTGCGCCAGCGCCTCCAGGTGGTTGACCGACTCCCCGGTCTCGACCTCGATGACCACCTCCAGCCGTCGCCCCCGCTCGGCTGAATGGAGGACAACGTCGGGGTACAGCGTCGCTGGACCGGAACCAACTGGAGCATTCTGCTCGGCACCAGGGTTCATGCCGGCGTCGTACTTGCGCCGGCTCTTGCCGTGCAGCATTCGGATAATGCGGTCGTGCTCGAGTTGTTCGCGGACAGGCCGCACCAGAATCGGGCTCACCTAGCGCCTCCAAGGATTTGGATACTGACGGTAGGAAACTCCGAAGTGTAACACGGAGTTGTCAAGCTCTTGGGCTGGCTTCGCAATGTCCGCCATGTCGTCGGTTACAATGACCGCCAATGTCGCTCCCCGGGAACGCCCCCGCGTCCATCCTGATTGTGGACGATGACGAGGCGGTTACTCAGACCTTTGCCCGGATGCTGAGGATGGAAGGGTTTACCGTCAGGACGGCCGTGGACGCACGGGCCGGGTTGGCAGAGGCCCTGGAACACCGTCCGGACGCCATCATCCTGGACCTCCGGATGCCCCTGGTCGACGGTCTTGGTTTCCTCCGGCAGCTCCGCGCCACCAGGGGGCTCGACCACACACCGGTGGCCATCGTCACCGGCGACTACTTTCTGGACGAGCAGGTCTCAGGTGAACTGCAGGCCCTCGGTGCCGAACTCAAGTTCAAGCCGCTCTGGCTGGACGACCTCGTCTCGCTGGCCCGGACCCTTCTCAAGGTGACACCCTGACACGCGAAGACTTCCGCTTCATCCGCGCCTGCCGGCGACAGCCGGTCGACGCCACTCCCATCTGGTTCATGCGTCAGGCCGGCCGATATATGGCGGTCTATCGGGAACTGCGGCAGCGCTATAGCCTGCTGGACCTCTGCCGGATCCCGGACCTGGCCACCGAAGTGACCATGCAACCGGTTCAGGCCATCGACGTCGACGCAGCCATCCTCTTCTCGGACCTCCTCCTGCCGCTCGAGCCGATGGGTATCCGGTTCGACTTCGTGAAAGGCGAGGGACCGCAGATCGAGAACCCCATCGAGGGGGATGCCGATATCGACCGGCTCCGCCCCTTCGAATCGCGCGAGTCGCTCGGCCACGTCCTTCAGGCCATCAAGCAGATTCAGGTCGAGCTGGGAGGGCGCATTCCCTTGATCGGCTTTGCCGGCGCGCCGTTCACCCTCGCCTCCTACGCCATCGAGGGCGGCCACTCCAACAACTTCGCCAAGACGAAGGCGATCATGTACGGCCATCCCGAGTCGTGGCACAAGCTCTGTGCGCACTTCGCCGAACAGATCGGGCAGTACCTCGTGGCCCAGGTGGAAGCCGGTGTGGACTGCGTCCAGGTCTTCGACTCGTGGGTGGGCGCCCTGAACGCCGCCGACTACCGTGAGTTCATCCTGCCCCACACGAAGCGCATCTTCGAGATCGTGACGGCAGCGACCGACGTCCCCACCATCCACTTCGGGGTTGGCACCTGGTCGATCCTGGCCGAGATGCGGGAGGCCGGAGGCGACGTCATCGGCGCCGACTGGCGCACGCCGCTGGACGAGGCGTGGGACCGCATCGGTCACGACCGCGCCATCCAGGGCAACCTCGACCCGACGCTGCTGCTCGGTCCGCTCCACCGGCTCCTGGCCGGCGTAGACGATGTGCTGGCCAGGGCGGGCGGACGTCCGGGCCACATCTTCAACCTGGGGCACGGCATCCTGCCGCCGACGCCGCTCGAGCACGTCCAGGCGGTCGCCGAGTACGTCCACGAACGCACGGCGCGATGACGGGCGTCCTGCTGATGGCACACGGCACCCCGTCCTCGCTGGACGAGATGCCGGAGTACCTGACGCGGGTCCGCGGGGGACGAGCGCCGTCCCCCGAGCTCATCGCGGAGATGCGGCACAACTACGAGGCCATCGGCGGTCGCTCACCGCTGACCGAGCTGACCTTCGCCCAGGGGGCCGCCCTCCACGCCCGTCTCGGCCCCCGGATCCCGGTGGTGGTGGGCATGCGGAACTGGAAGCCCTACCTCGGCGACGCCGTCGCTCACCTCGTCCAGACCGGCGTCACCCGCATCATCGCCATCCCGCTGGCGCCGCAGTTCTCCACCTTGAGCGTGGCCAAGTACTTCCAGGCGGCAGAGGCTGGCTTGCCCGACGGCGTCGAGCTGGTGCGCGTGGCTTCATTCCACGAGCATCCGCTCCTGGCGGAGGCCTTTGCCGCTCGGATTCGCGAGGCGGCGCCACAGCCTGACGAAGACGTCGTGTTCACCGCGCACAGCCTGCCCACCCGCGTGATTCGCGAAGGCGATCGATACGCCGCCGAGGTAGCCGCCACGGCGCGGGCCGTGGCCGCCCGGGCGGGGGTCGCCCGCTATCACCGCGCGTTCCAGAGCGCCGGCCGCACGGCCGAGCCCTGGATGGGGCTCGACCTCGGCGAGTTCCTGCGTCACCGCGTCCGCATGGGAATCCGCGCCTTCCTCGTCGTACCGATCGGCTTCGTGTGCGACCACACCGAGATCCTGTTCGACATCGACCTGCAGGCGGCTGGCGTGGCGCGCGAGCTTGGGGTGCCGCTGCGACGGACCGTGTCGCTCAACGACTCGCCCGCCTTCATCGACCTGCTCGAATCGCTGGTCCGCGAACGGCTATGATCGCGGGGTGAGTCTTCCCGCTCCCCACGTCGTCATCCTCGGCGGCGGCATCGCCGGCCTGGCGACCGCATACGAACTGCAACAACGGACGGTTCCATTCACGCTGCTGGAGGCATCCTCGCGGGTCGGCGGGGTTGTCTTCAGTGAGGAAGTCGACGGATTCCATGTCGACGGCGGGCCTGACGCGCTGCTGATCCAGAAGCCGGACGCGATCAAGCTGTGCACCGAACTGGGGCTCGGCGATCGACTGGTAACCACGCGCCTGCCCCGGCTCGCCTACATTCAGCGAGGTGGACGGCTGCATCCCCTGCCAGCCGGGTCGGTGATGGGCATCCCTACGGAGTGGGGGCCGTTCATCAGGACCGGGCTCTTCTCCTGGCCCGGGAAGCTGCGCATGGGCATGGAACTGTTCGTGCCGAAGCGGACCGACGACTCGGACGAGTCGATCGGCAGCTTCATGCGGCGGCGGTTCGGGAGCGAGGCGGTCGAGTACCTCGCGGAACCGCTACTTGCGGGGATCCATGCGGGCGATGTCGAGCGCCTCTCGGTCCGCGCGCTGTTCCCGCGCTTCGTCACCTACGAACAACAGTCGGGCAGCCTGCTCCGCCACTTCCGCACGCACCCGATGCCCCCGTCGAAGGACGGCGCGTTCAAGTCGCTGCCCGGCGGGCTGGGCGAGATGGTCGCCGCGCTTGAACGGCTGCTGCCCGCCGCGGCCGTCAGGCTGCGCACCCCCGTCACGTCTGTGGGGCGCGACGCGGAAGGCTACGTGGTGGAGACCAGTACAGGCGAGCGGATACGCGCCAGTGCGGTGGTGTCGGCCACCCCGGCCTTCGTGGCGGCACGCACGCTCCAGACGGTGGCTCCGGCGATTGCCCGCACGTGCGGCGACGTGCCGTATGCCTCGGCGGCCACCGTTGCGCTCGCCTTCGACCGCGCGCAAATCGCCGACCCGCTGAACGGCTCGGGGTGGGTGGTGCCACGGGTCGAGGCGACCGGCATCATGGCCGGCACCTGGCTCTCGTCCAAATGGCCGGGGCGTGCGCCTGAGGGCAAAGTGCTGCTGCGGGCGTTCTTCGGCGGCGCACGCGACCCGCGGGCACTGGAGAAGACCGACGCCGAGCTGGTGCAGACGGCGCTGAACGCGATGGGACCGCTCATCGGCATCAGCGGCGCGCCGATCTTCACCCGGGTGTATCGCTGGGAGAACGCCAACGCCCAGCACGAGGTCGGCCACCTGGATCGGGTGGCCGCCATCGATCGCGAACTTGGCCATCACCCCGGCCTGTATGTCACCGGCAGTGGTTTCCGCGGCGTGGGTGTGCCCGACTGCGTCGCGGATGCCCGCGCCACTGCCCGGAAGGTATGCGAATGGCTCGCATCGCCCGTTTCCTAGCGCTGGTACTGAGTTGCGCGCTGCTCGTCGCCCCGCTTCGCGCGCAGCAGGGCGCCACGTCCACCATTCCGGCCGACCTGCAGAAGCTGATGCAGCAGATCAAGGCGGCCGACACCGACCTGCTCGCGGTGTCTGAAGAAGATGGCCGCTTCCTGCGCGTGATGGTGGCGTCGAGCGGCGCGACCCGCGCCCTCGAGATTGGCGGCGCGAACGGCTACTCCGCCATCTGGATCGGGCTCGGCCTGCGACAGACCGGCGGTCGACTCACGACCATCGAGTACGATCCGGCGCGTGCGAAGGTGGCCGCGGAGAACATCCGGAGGGCCGGCCTCTCCGACGTTGTCACCGTGGTGTCGGGCGATGCGTTCAGGGAAATCCCGAAGCTGCAGGGTGAGTTCGACTTCGTGTTCCTCGACGCCTGGAAGCGGGACTACAAGCGGTTCCTCGACATGGTGTTCCCACGCCTGAAGCCGCGCGGCCTGTTCCTGGCGCACAACGTGGTGAACAAGCAGAGCGAGATGACCGACTTCCTGCAGGCGATCAGGACCGACCCGCGGATGTTCACCTCGATCGTGACCCCCTCGGGCGAGGGCGTCTCGATTACCGTGAAGGCACGGTGACCCGAATGGCTCGCGCGGTCGACATCGTCGGTGTTCCGCTCGACCTTGGCGGCGGCCGGCGTGGCGTGGACATGGGGCCGTCGGCGTTCCGCATTGCTGGCCTGGGCGACCGCCTGGCCACGCTGGGATTCCCCGTCACGGACAAGGGGAACGTCCCGGTCGCAGTGCGGGAGACGTTGAAGGCGCCGGATCCGACCAAGAAGTACATCGACGAGATCGCGCGGGTCTGCACCGACCTGTACGAGGCCTCCCTGGCCTCGCTCGAGGCTGGCGCCCTGCCCATCGTGCTTGGCGGCGATCACAGCCTCGGGGCAGGCTCGGTGGCCGCGGCCGCGGCCTGGGCCACGCGCACGAAGCGGCTGCCCATCGGCCTGCTCTGGGTGGATGCGCACGGCGACATGAACACGCCAGCGTCGTCGCCGAGCGGCAACGTGCACGGAATGCCGCTGGCCGCCTTGCTCGGCACCGAGCCGAAGGAGCTGTCCACCATCGGCGGCTTCTTCCCGACCGTCCGTCCCGAGCACACCGTGCTCATCGGCATCCGCAACCTCGACGATCGCGAGAAGGAGATCGTCCGCGCGTCGGGCGTCCACGTCTTCACGATGAAGGACATCGACCGCCGGGGCATGGCGGCCGTGATGGAGCATGCCGTGGCGCTGGCGTCGAGCGGCACGGCGGGGCTGCACGTGTCATTCGACATGGACGTGTGCGACCCGAGCATCGCCCCCGGCGTCGGCACGCCGGTGAAGGGGGGCCTCGACTACCGCGAGGCGCACCTGGCGATGGAGATCATCGCCGACTCGGGCCTGCTGACGTCGCTCGACCTGGTCGAAGTGAATCCGACGCTGGACATCCGCAACACGACGGCGGAACTGGGCGTCGAACTGGCGCTCTCGGCACTGGGCCAGAAGATCCTCTAGCGGGCACGCCACCCGCCTGAGGCGGCCGAGTGTCCGCCCGACGGGAGCCGCGTAGTAAAATGGGGCTCCCTCCTGACCTGGTAGCTCAGTGGTAGAGCATCTGACTTTTAATCAGAGGGTCGCGGGTTCGATCCCCGCCCGGGTCACTTCGACATCGTTCCCCACGTCCACCGGTCCGCGTCGTCCGACCGGGCCTGGCCGTTCAGGACCGGTCCCGAGACTGCACCTCCGGCCGCAACGCCGTCGCCTCGACGAACACCTGCCGCACTTGCGGATGCGCCTGCCGAAGTCGCCGTTCGAGGCGCTGCACGGCCGCGACAATCTGCTCCCCGGACAACCGCTGGACGAATCGCAGTTCGGCGTTCACCAGCACTGTGCCTGGTCCGAGCTGCATGGTGAGCACCCGGTGCACTTCATCGACGTCCTGATCGCCCGCGAGCAGCGTCTCGATGCTGGACTGGACCTCGGGGGCGGCCGATTCGCCGATCAGGAGGCCCTTCGATTCGCGCAGCATGACCGAGGCGACGAGGCAGAGCGTGGTGCCGATGAGGATCGACGCGATGCCGTCGAACCGAAGCATGCCGTAGCTGTGCGAGAGGAACACACCCCCGGCGGCGACCAGGATGCCAATGAGGGCGGCGGAGTCCTCGAACAGCACCGCGAAGTGGGTCGGGTCCTTCGTCCCGCGCACGGTCGCCCAGGCCGAGCGCGTGCCCATGCTCTTGCGGAACTCCTGCACCGCGACAGACCAGGAGATCCCCTCGAACACAGCAGCGATCCCGAGCGTGATGTACGAAAGCGTGGGGTCGTCGATCGGGTTGGGGTGCAGGACGTGGAGAATCCCCTCGTAAGCCGAGACGCCGCCACCCACGCCAAAGATGAGCACCGCCACCATCAGCGAGTAGAAGTACACATCCTTCCCATGACCGAATGGGTGCTCGCGATCGGCCGGTTCCCTGCTCTTCCGGACGCCCACCAGCAGCAGAACCCCGTTGCCCGTGTCCACGAGCGAATGCACGCCTTCGGACATCATCGCGGAGCTGCCGCCAATGACCGCGGCCACGAACTTGGTGACCGCAATCAGCAGGTTGCCGGCGATGGCGAATCTGATCGCCCGCGTGCTCGATGCCATGACCTCCGATCCGCCGACCCGTCGGCTCTGTGTCCGACGCTATTCTCCTGCCTTCGCCTGTCGCAGTTCTGCACGATGGCGGCCAGCCGCTTCCGGCCGGGCTGGGGGCCGCCTCGTCGGCCGCCACGCGGCCAACACAGCCGGAGCCCTGCGCAGGGACTGCCAACCGTCGCCTGCGCATAGTGCCGTTCTGCGCCAGGATCTGAAACTCCGGAGCGCAACAGGACTTCAAGGGCGGTTTCGGTCAGCCGATTACGAGATCGAACAGCCGGCCGATGTCCGACACCTTCCCGCACGCAGACACGACGAACCCGACCGCCGTCGCCTTCAACGCTGACGACACCCTCACCTACCTGGATTCGCCGGCCCAGCGCTGGGCCATCCGCGTGGTCGCGGTCTGCGCACTCGGCATCTACACCGCCTACCTGGCGTACCGCCTGCTCTACACGCTCAACCCGGAGGCGCCGGTCTTCTCCGGCCTGATGTACTTCGCGGAAGTGCACGGCTTCCTGTCGCTCTTCTTCTTCTTTCACGCGGTCTGGGCGGTCCGGGGCCGCCGGGTGGTGGCGCCGCCGCCCGGGATGAAGGTGGACATCTTCATCACGACCTACAACGAGGACATCGCCCTGCTGCGTCGGACGGTGCGCGCGGCCGTCGGCATCCGCTATCCCCACCGCACTTTCGTACTCGACGATGGGCGAAGGCCGGCGGTGCAGGCGATGGCGCTCGAACTCGGCGCCGAATACCTCACGCGCCGCGACAACGCCCATGCGAAGGCCGGCAACTGGAACAACGCGTTCCGCGTCACCGACGCCGACTTCATCGCCACCTTCGATGCCGACCACGTGCCACGTCCCGAGTTCCTCGACCGCACGCTCGGCTTCTTCCGCGATCCCAGGGTGGCGCTCGTCCAGGTGCCCCAGCAGTATCACAACCTGGACTCGGTCCAGCACCGGGTGAGCTGGCATCGGCGGCAGATGTACAGCGAGCAGGATGCGTTCTTCAAGCTGGTCATGCCCGGGAAGGATCACTGGAATGCGTCCTTCTTCTGCGGCACCGGCGCGGTGCTGCGGCGCAGCGCCCTCGAGCCGCTCGGCGGCATCATGACCGACACGATCACCGAGGACCTGCACACCTCGCTCGTGCTGCACTCGCAGGGGTGGAAGTCGGTCTACCTGAACGAACTGCTCGTCACCGGCCTGGCCCCGTCCGACCTGCGCGCCTACGAAATCCAGCGGCTGCGCTGGGCGGAAGGCAACATGAAGGTGGCCGGCTTCATCAACCCGCTGACCGCCCCGAACCTGACACTGCACCAGCGCATCTCGTACACGGCGTCGCTCTACCACTGGACGGTCGGTGTGCCGAAGTTCGTGTACTACATGGCGCCGCCGTGGATGCTGTTCACGGGCACCTTCCCGATCGCCAACTACGACGCCACGTTCCTCGGCATCTACCTGGCGTTCCTGACCGCGCTCATCGTGTCCTACGAGGTGGCCAGCCGCGGCAAGGGGCGGCTGCTCCTCGACGAGCTGTACAACATGGTGTCGTTCTTCACGCTCGTCCGGGCCGTGAAGCGCGTCATCTTCGGCCGCGGCGCGCCGGTCGTCTTCGCGGTCACCAGCAAGAAGGGAGCGGCCGAACAGGACCTGCGCCCCGTGATGCCGCACCTGCTGCTGCTCGCGTTCAGCACGCTGGCCATCGGGTGGAGCCTCATGGGGCTCGGCTTCGGTATCACCGACGACTACTTCGGCGTCGGCACCGCCATCTTCTGGACCCTGTTCAACATGGGGATGATGCTGGTCATCCTCCGGATCGGCACGCGCCCCGGCGAGAAGCGCGCCGACCAGCGCTTCCGAGCCCACTTCCCGGTCGAGGGCCGGGGACACTCGGGCGAACCACCCCTCGGCGTCACCGAGGACATCTCCGATGGCGGCTGTTCCCTGCTCTGGCCAGGACCGCTGCCCACCGGAGCGATGGTCCCGCTGCGGCTGCATCTCGGCCCGCATGTCGCCGACTGGACCGGCACCGTACGCACAGCCTACCGCGAGGCGGGCGACGGCTGGTACCGCTACGGCGTGTCGTTCGACGGTCTGTCGCAGCCCGAGCGCGACCTGCTGAACGACAGCATCTACACCCTCGTGGTGCCGCACCTCTTTGCCACCCTCTCGCAGCCGCCAGCGCTGCTCCGGCTCGTCAGGGCGCTGCGGATGCGCTTCAGCCATGCGGCACGCACGCGCGCCCCCCGCCAGATCGTCCAGATTCCCGTCCGCCTGCAGCATGCCGGGCGACGCGCGGTTGCCACGGCCCTCGACATCAGCGCGAGCGGCATGAGCCTGCTCATGCCATGGCCGGTCGGCGTCGGCGACGAGATGCGGGTGTCGATGACGGTACCGGGCCATGGCTGGAACGGCGCGGTGTCGGTCGTCCGCACAGAACTGCGCGCGTCACGACACGGGTTCGACAGCTGGGTGACCGGCGTACGGTTCGAACACGCCCTGCCGGAGACGACCGTGGCGCAATTCCAGGCGCAAGAGGCGGCCTGAGGAGGATCGCGTGCTGCGCCGATTCGTCACCCTCATCGTGATCGGGCTCGTCGTCGAAGGGGCCATCTTCGCCGTCAGGTACCGCGACCTCCTGACGGTGCGCCACCGCGTCTATGCCTCGTCGGCCTCCCCGGCCACGCGGGACGAGTTCGTCCTTGCCGCGCACGAGGTGCTGCGCCGGCCCAAGCTCACGCGCGACACCCTCGAACTGCTGGCGCGGCAGGCCCAGGCGCTCGGGGAGTTCGACCTCGAAGCGCGTGCCCTCGATGCCGCCGTCCGGCTGGACCCGGGCGACGCCACGCTCGCACTCCGTTCTGCCGATGCCTTCCGGCGCGCCGGCGACCTGCGGCGTGCAGACGAGCGCTACCAGGCCGTGCTGCAATCCACGGACGGGGGTGCACCATGACCCGCCGCGTCGTCCTTCTTGTGCTCCTCGTCCTGGCGCTCGCCACAACGGTGCGTGCCCAGGACGACGTCCGCACGGAGGCCCTCCTGGGCCTGGCGCGCGTTCGTCGCGACGCCGGCGATCCGGCACAGGCGACCCGGTACTTCGAGGCGGCGCGTGCCCGACGCGAGTTCACGGTCGCCGAGCTTGCCGAATATTTCTGGGTGCTGCGGACCGTTGAACCCGCGCGCGCGCTCGCCCTGGCGCACGACATCCTCCGCCGCGCCCCCGACACCGACAGCGTGCGCGAGGGAGCCATCGGCACGGCACTGGACCAGGGTGACGAGCAGTCGGCGGCAGCATTCGCCGAAGAGGGCCGGATGCTTCGCGCCGGCACTGCACGCTGGTACCGTTACCTCGGCGAGGGCCGCATTCGGCAGCGGCGCTTCAGCGAGGCGGCAGACGCGTTCGCCGCAGCGGCTCGCGAACGCGATGCGGTTGCGGACGACCGGCTGAATCTTGCCGTTGCCCTCACGGCGTCGGGCCGGAACGCCGAAGCGGTCGAGGCCTGGACGCGCGTCCCCCGCGAGGCCGTAGCCGACCGCATCGACCTGCGCCGTCTCGAACTACAGGCGCTGGCCCTCGGAGGTCAACCCCAGGCCGCGGCGGCGCGGCTCGGCGAATGGCTGCGGGAACACCCGGAGGATACGCTGGTCCGCAGCTGGCTCGTCGACCTATACGACCGCACGGGCCAGCCGGGCCTGGCGCTCGACGCGATCGACCCGCTGCTGGCCGGTCCCGATGCGGCGCCGTGGCTCCGTCGTGCGCTCGGCTTCGCGTCGCGCGGCGCGCTCACGCGCCAGGTGCTGCCGCTCTACGAGGCGCTCCTGGCAACGGGCAGCGCCACGCGCAGCGAGCAGTTGGCGTTCGTCGGTAACGCCCTCGGAACCGCGCGCGAGGGGTCGGCACTCACGCTGCTCGACGAACTCATCGACACCACGGCAGGATGCGGCGACGACCTGCTCGGGCTGGCCGACCGGATCCCCGGCACGCCAGGCACCGACCGGATCGTCCGGGCCGCCCTGCGCCGCACCTGCGCCGACTCTGGCTGGGGGGTGCGGGCGGTCGAACGGACCGTCGCCGAGAGCCGCTTCATCCCAGCACTCGAGGTACTCGCGCGGATGCAGCGCCGGACGCTCGCGCTCGACCGGCAGCGCGGCCTGCTGCTGCACTGGACCGGTGCGTCGGCACCAGCCATCGATCTCCTGACCACCGCCATCCAGCAGGTACCCGGAGACCTCGAGGTGCGAGTGGCACTCGTGGACGCCCTGCGGACCACCGGCCAGCTCGATCGGGCGGCCGACCTCCTCGCCGTACTGCTCGACAGCCCTGACCTGCCAGCCGCTCGTATCCGCGACTTCGCATCGGTCGCGCTCGACACCGAGCGCACCGACCTGGCACTGGCCTTCAGCGCTCATCGTCTCGCCAGCCCAGCGGTGGCCCAGGAGATCCGGGGACGGGCGCTCCTGCTCCGCGGTGATGCGGCCGGCGCACTCGACGCGCTCGATCGGCTGGAGCCCGCACGCATGACCCCCGAGGCCGCCCTGGCCCGCCTCGACGCCACGCAGGCCATGGCAGGCCGCCGGGCTGCATGGCAGCTCGCCCGCACCGTCCAACACACTGGAAGGGCGTGGGTCGACGTCATGGTGCGCCGCTACGTACTCGCGCGCGCGGAGGGCGACGCAGCCGACGCATCGCGGCTGCTGCCCGCCATCTGTGCGATCGACACCTGGTGGTGCCGCGTTGCCGAGGCCGAGGCCGCGATGGCACTGGGACAACCCGGTACGGCCCTCGGAACGCTGCGCGGCGTCTCCGGTCCGGCGCCGTTCCAGCAGGCCCGTGTCGACGAACTCCGGGCATCCGCACATGAGGCGCTTGGCGAACAGGCGCTGGCGCTCGCCCTCGTGCGCCGGCTCAGCGCGGCCGCACCTCGCCGTATCGACCTGCGGGCCCGCCTCGACGTGCTCGAGTGGCTCACTGGACCAGACCCGGGCGGCGCCGTGCTTTCCGCTCGCACCCCCGGGTACGGCGCCAACACGGCGGCACACGTCATCGTGGCCCGGGCACTGCTCGGTCGTGGGCATGCCGCCGACGCCGTGCGCGTGCTCCGTAGTCCGGTGCTCCCGGCACCGACGCTGGAGATGCGAATCCTGCAGGCGCAGGCGCTCCAGCGCACGGGCGATCGCCGGGGCGCCCTCGAGGCGCTGGCCGACGTGCGGCTCCCCGACAGCACCGCGCTCCTGCTGAAGGCGTCCCTGCAGTCAGACCTCGGGATGACCGAGGACGCGCGGCACACGCTGCGCACCGCTGCGGACGAACACGACGACCCGGCCCTCTATCTCGCCTGGGCCAGCCTGGAGCAGGAGCCCGCGGCCCGCGCCGACGTACTCGCCCGCGGACGGCAACGTCTGCCTGACCACCAGCCGCTCGCCACCGCGTACGCCAGCGCGCTGCTTCGTGCCGGCAGGCCTGCCGAGGCGATTCGGGAGTCGGCCCATCTGGTCGCCTTCGACGAATCGAACCACGACGCGTGGATCGTCCTGGTCGAGGCCACGTTCGCCACCACTCCCACAGATGCGCCGGATCTGTGTGCGCGCCTCGCACGGCTCGCGTCCAGGCACCCGTCGGTCATCCTGGCGGTCGCCGACCACGTGGCCGGCCTCGTCCGCACCGCTGGCGCGGATACGGTGCGACCCTTCTCGGCCATGCTCGAGGCGCTCGGCAGCCGGCCGTTCACGGGCAGCACGCAGGCGCTCGCGATGACACGTGCCAGGCTCGACGCGGCGCTCGAAGACTGGGACGGGGCCCTTGCCACTCTCGATGCCGCCCTCTCGGCCGCACCGAACGCGCTCCCCCTGCTGCGGTTGCGTGCCGACGTGCTGGGCTGGTCCGGCCGCCATTCCGCTGCCATCGAGGCGTACGATACCTACCTGGCTCACGCACCGAGCGATATCGAGGCCGACCGGCAGCGCGCCCGCGTCGAAGGGTGGGCCGGACTGCACACGCGCGCGATCCGCGACTACGATCGCCTCGCGCGCGCCCATCCCCAGGACGCGGCCATCGTCGCCGAAGCCGGCGCGAAGCGGGCCTTCTTCGAAGGCCGCTGGCACGACGCGGTCACCGCCTATACCGACTGGATCGCCGCAGACCCCGACAGCAGCGAAGCCCGCTTCGAGCGTGCGGCGGCGATGCTCGCGGCGGGCCAGCCCGCGGCATGGCGTGAATCGCTGCGCGACCTGAGCCTGCGCGCGGGTCACCGGCTGGCGGCCGAGGCGCTCCGCCAGGAGTTCGACGCGCGCCGGCCCCAGGTCTTCTTCGTGGGTGACAGCCGGTCGGCCTCGGGCTTCGAGGGCGCCCGCCTGCTCGATGTGCATCGTGAGGGCGTGGGGTACGAGTCCACACACGGCGGTCGACACTCGGCACGCCTCGGTGCCAGCGCCGAGCGGACGCGGGCCCTGGCACCCGGTCTGTCTCTCGCGGGCTATCGGCTTGCGGCAACCGCGTCCATCAACGTCGGATCCACGGTGACCATCGACGCACAGGCCGGTGCCTGGACAATTGCGGACCAGACGAGCCCGGACTCGCGGGTCTCCGCGCGCCTGCGCCTGTCCGATCGCCTGACCACGTACGGCGGCGTGGAGACCGTGCCGTGGCTGGAGAATGCCGAGACCGTCCGCATGGGCATGACGACGGCCGGGGCCTTCGCAGGCCTGCGCCGGGCCACACCGCGTGGCGACGCCGAGCTGCGCCTCGGACACACCCGCCTGTCGGATGGCAACCGACGCGACAGCATCGAGGCATCGGCCACCGCGGTGCTCACGGAACGATTCCGTACCCTGCGAGGCCTGTTCTGGGCGCAGGTCACGCGCACAGGGCAGCGGTCACCCGCGTACTTCAGCCCGGAGCGCTTCGTGCGGCTGGACGCGGGCATCGAATACACATGGATGCTCCGACCGCAGCGGTTTGCCGGAGACCGCCAGAAGACCATCCGGTTCGGCTTCCTGCAGGGTCTGGACGACCGCGGCACGCTCTACCACCACCCTCGGCTCAGCGCCGACCTGCCGCTCACCAGGCAGCTGTCGTTCACCGCGACCGCGGATGTCGTCACGTCCGAGACATACCGCGAATCGTCATTCCAGTTCGGGCTCCGATACCTGCCCTTCACCGCCGAGCGCTGAGGGCTCGGCGCCGACGACGGACTCGGCAGACCACAGCCCCCGCAACCACGGGGTCACGCCTGTCAGCGAGTCGAGCGTCGCGGGCACACTCGCGGCCGCCGGCCCACACACGATGAGCGGCACCGGATTGCGCGAGTGCTGGTGATGCCAGGGCTCCTCCGCGTTGCCGTGATCGGAGGTCAGCACCAGCGTGGTGGTGGTGCCGGCAGCGAGGAACCCGGACACGAACGCGTCCAACTCACGCAGGCGCAGCGCAATCGTCTCGCGCTCGCGATGGCCGGCGTAGTCCAGCGCCCAGTGTTCCAGCACGGTGAGGTGGTGCGCCTCGGAGGTGACCGCCAGCGCCTGTCCCGCGGCACGCGCGTCGGACCAGTACGCGGGCCAGTGCGCTTCCGGGTGTGCGAGATCCAGCAGCGGACACCCGGCTGCACGCGCGGCGATCGCAAAGGCGGAGAGCATGTTCCGCCGTGAGGCGCCCACCCGCAAGAGGTACTCGGCCCGATAGCCGTTCGCATGGTGCACCGACAGGCCGCACGCAGCCGCCCACACGTGCAGGCTCTGTTCAGCCAGCAGCGCCCGCAACCGTGGCCCCGGATGCGGGCCCTGGTGGCGCCCCAGTTCACGCGCCGCATTGACACCTGTGAGCAGCGTGGTCTGCCCCGTCGCGGACTGTGGCAACCCCTCCACGTCGAGCGTGGCGTCGAGCGCGCGATACGCGAGCCCCTCGCGGTCGAACGCCGCGCGCCCGAAGTCGCCGGTCAGCGCCCGCAGGGTCGGCAGCGGTTCGGCGTGCAGCGGGCTCTCCGGGGCATCGCTCAGCCCGAGCCCATCGACGAACAGGAACGCGACCCTCGGTTCGTGCACGCGCCCGGCTCAACGTGCTCGCACGAGATTCACGACCGCGTCCCAGGAGAACCTGACGAACCGGTGCAGCTCCTCCTCGAGCAGCCGTTCCTGGTCGCTGTGCGCACCAAATCCCTTCGCCGCATCTTCCACATCCACCGCAGGACCGGTGCCGTAGCACTGAATCCCCTTGTCCCGCAGGTACGCCATGTCGGTCGCTCCCGTGCTCATCGTCGGCAGCAGCACCGTGTCGTAGTTCTGCGCCACCGCCGTCTGCAGCGACGAGAACGCCTCGGTGTCGAGCCGGGTCGCGGGCGCGGGCGGACGAACGTCCCGCGCCACCCACTCCACCCTGACCGACGGGTCGTTGACCACCGTGCGCACCTCGGCGAGGAACGCACTCTCGCTCTCGCCCGGCAGCAACCGGACGTCGATGGTCGCCTTCGCCTCGGACGGGATCACGTTCACCCGGTAGCCCCCCTGGATCATCGTTGGCGACAGCGAGCTTCTCAGCATCGACGCGAACCGCGGCTGGTTCTTCGCGAAGTGGTCGACGGCCTCCTGCGCGGCTGCCGAGGACGGCTCGAGCACGGCGCGGTAGCGGGCGGCCTCCGCCCCCGCCGTCATCTGCGCCATGCGCGTGAAGTACGCGCGCGTCGTGTCGTTCAGACGGATCGGCGGCTTCCAGTTCACCAGTGCAGCCACCGCAGCCGACAGATGACCGATGGCGTTGCCCTCGAGCGGCACGGACCCGTGGCCCGACACGCCCGACGCGGTCAGCTCCAGCGCATGCGGAATCTTCTCGGCCGGCTGGATGGATGCGTACTGGACACGGCCGCCGGACCGTGCCACGGTCCCGCCCTCGGCGAAACAGAACTCGGCGTCGATCTCGGCGAAGTGCTGCTTCACCATGTACTCGATGCCCACTCGGGTCGTCCCTTCCTCGCCCGCCTCCGCGAGGAAGATCACGTCGCGGTCGAGTGGCACGTCCAGGCGCTTCAACTCGAGCATGGTCATCAGGAACGCTGCCACGTGCGACTTGTCGTCGATGGCGCCGCGACCGTAGACATAGCCGCCGTCCTGCGTGGCACCAAAGGGCGGGAACGTCCACTTCCTCGGGTCGACGGTGACGACGTCCGTGTGGGCCATGAGCAGCAGCGGCTTCTTCTTCCCGGTCCCCGTGAGCCTCGCCACCAGGTTCACGCGATTCGGCTCGGCCTCGAAGCGCTGCACCGGGATGCCCTCTCGCGAGAGCACCTGCTCCAGGTAGTCCACGACACCCTTCTCGTTGCCGGGCGGGTCGCTGCTGTCGACGCGAAGCACCGCTTGATAGTGCTGCAGGGTCTCGGCCCGCAACCGGGGCCAGTCCGGCTCGCGACGGGTCTGGGCGGGCAGCGGGGCGGCGATGCAGGTGGCGAGGATGGCGGCTGCAGAAAGCCGAGAGGGCCGAATCGGACAGAGCATGGCGAATTATGGCTCACTCTGCAGTCGTGAATGAGCGGCCCGCAGCTCGGCCGCAGGCGCATAATGACGGTATGCAGCGCCGCGACATTCTCCGTCTGCTTGCCCTCTCGCCGTTCCTCTCCGCCGCGCGGGCGGCGGGTCTCGAGCCGCTCCCTGCGCTCTCGCAGGCGGCCACGCAGCCGGACGTGGAACTGGAGCTGACCGCCGCACCGAGGGCTGTCTCGATCCTGCCGGGCGCCCAGACCAACCTGTGGTCCTACACCGGTCGTGTCGTGCGAGGGCCGGCGACCGCCCTGCAGGCCATTCCCGGTTCCTACCTCGGACCGGTGATCCGCGTGCGACGCGGGCAGCGCGTGCGCGTGCGATTCCGCAATGCACTGCCCGAGCCATCCATCGTGCACTGGCACGGGCTCGACGTGCCGGAGAGGGCCGACGGACATCCGCGCCTCGCCGTCGGCAGTGGCGCCGAGTACGTATACGACTTCGAGGTGGTGAATCGGGCCGGCACCAACTGGTATCACCCGCACCCCCACATGCGCACGGCCTATCAGGCCTACCACGGATTGGCCGGACTCTTCGTCGTCGAAGACGAGGAAGAACGCGCGCTGAGCCTGCCTGCAGACGACGGGGAACTGCTCTTCGTACTGCAGGACCGCCGGTTCGATGCGGGCAACCAGTTCGTCTACGCGGGCGGCGCCGCCGAGGGCGGACAGGGACGTGGCATGGGTCGTGGCGGGATGGGCCGCGGCGGCATGATGGGCATGATGGAGGTGGTGAACGGCTGGCTTGGTGACCGCATGCTCGTCAGCGGCCGGGTGCAGCCCACCGTCGATGTCGACCGACGCACGTATCGCGTCCGGTTCCTCAACGGCTCGAACGCGCGCATCTACAAGCTGGCCTGGAGTCACCAGGCGCCATTCACGGTGATCGGCACCGACGGCGGGCTGCTCGGCGAGCCGGTCTCCCAGCGCTTCATGACGCTGGCTCCAGGGCAGCGCGCCGACGTCCTGCTCGACCTGTCCGGAGTCGCCGCCGGCACCAGCCTCCAGTTGCAGAGCGTGCCCTTCCCGTCCGATGCGGTCGGCCGGGCCGGCATGATGGGAGAAACGTCACCGGTTCCGCAGGGCGCCGCCCTCGTGCTCGCCACCCTGCGCGTGTCAAATCGCCAGGGGCCACGCCACACCACGCCGGCACGGCTCACCGTGGACCGTTTCCAGCCAGCGCCGAACGCACCGGTGCGTCGGGTGCCGCTGACCTTCATGCAGATGAACTGGCTGATCGATGGTCGCACGTTCGACATGGAGTCCGTCACCCCTGCCGAAACGGTCGTGGCGGGCTCGACGCAGATATGGGAGTTCGTGAACCAGCCCAACCCAATGGGGATGGCGATGGCCCACCCCATTCACCTCCACGGCCGGCAGTTCCGCGTGCTCTCACGGAACGGCGCCGACGCGAACCCCCTGCGCGAGGGCATTCACGACCGCGGCTGGACCGACACCGTACTGGTGCTGCCAGGCGAGACCGTCAGGGTACAGGTGACATTCTCCCAGTTCCCGGGACTGTACCTGTATCACTGCCACATCCTCGAACACGAGGACATGGGGATGATGCGGAATTTCCGGATCCGTCCAGCCTGAGCCACTGACGCGGCGTTCAGGTACGCAGGCGCGCCGCCTCATCCGCCTGCTGGACGAGCTGGTCGAACACGACCGGCACGGTGTGCTGCCGCAGGACGCAGACGAGCAGGCGGTGCGAGCCGCCACCGGCACATTCGTGCGGCACCTCTCCCGAGAGGAGCGAGTCGCAGGACACGTAGGCATGCACCAGCGGGCGGGGCGCGCCTGCGGGCTGCCGCCAGTGCACATCCTCCAGGGCCGGCACCGGCACGAGCGCCTTGCGCCATCCGTTCCAGTCGCGCTGCACGACAACGAGCATCGGTCCCGGCTCGACGACGCTGCCGGGCAGCACCGACGTCCGGACGCTTCCGGCAATGGGGAGTGTCTGTGGCATGCCCCCAGTAGACAATCTCCCCGGCCGGCGTGCCATCCGGTTGATCGGGGAGAGGTCAGACAATCAGGCCCTTGCGGACTGCGTAGAGCACTATCTCGGCCGTGTTGTGCAGGTTCAGCTTCTGCATAAGGTTCGCACGGTGGGTTTCGACCGTCGACAGCCCCAGGTCGAGCAGGCCCGCCACTTCCTTGTTGGAGCGCCCCTCGGCCAGCAGTTGCAGGACCTCCTTCTCGCGGTCGGTCAGCAGGTGATACGTATCTGTGAGGCCTCGCTGCTGCAGCCGCCGCACATAGTCCTCGACCAGCACTTCGGATACGGCCGGGCTGAAGAACGGCTTGCCGGCCGCCACCGCCTTCACGGCAGGAATCAGGTCTTCATCGGTCGCGCTCTTCAGCAGGTAGGCCCGCGCCCCCGCGGCCAGGGCCCGCATGATGTACGACTCGTCGCCGTGCACGCTCAGGATGATCACGCCGGGCGGACGGTCCATCTTCTGGGCACGAGCCGCCACCTCGATTCCGCTGAGCTTCGGCATCGAGATATCGAGGATCAGCAGTTCGGGCCTGTGCTGCTCACAGAGCCGCATGGCCTCGAGCCCGTCACCAGCCTCCGCCACCACTGACACGCCGGCCGCTTCGAGCAACCCCCGCAGTCCGCGGCGCACGATGCTGTGGTCGTCAGCCAGCAAGGCGCGCAAGGGCCACCTCCGGGATCTGTCCCGCCGGAATCGGCAGGTGCACGGTCAACACAGTACCTCCAGCCGCGGCCTTCCGCGCCACTACCACACCTCCGCCGAGCTCCCGGACCCGCTCCTCGATGCCGCGCAGCCCAAACCCTGCCGGCTTCGCGGCTGGGTCCACGCCCACGCCGTCGTCGACCACCTGTACCTGAAGCGCCCGTGCATCGGCCGCCATGGTGATGGTGATGTGCTGCGCCTTCGCATGCCTGGCGCAGTTGGTGAGCGCCTCCTGGATGACGCGATAGACGCAGGTCCGGTGCTTCTCGGGTAGCGCGTCCACCTCGCCGGAGACGGACAGGTCTACGTCGATGGCGTAACGGCGCATGAAGTCGCGGACGAGCCACTCGATTGCCGCCTGCAGGCCGAAGTCATCCAGCATGCTCGGCCGCAGCCCCAGCGCCAGGTTCCGCACGGTCGAGAAGAGTTCATCGACCAGTTGCTTGCAGCTGCCCGCCGTCGTCGAGACGGCACTGCCCGAGCCGGCCGCCCGCTCGAGCCGGCCGAGTTCCATGCGCAGGCCGGTCAGCACCTGCGCCACGTGATCGTGCAGCTCACGCGACAGGTGCTTCCGCTCCTCTTCCTGTGCGTTCACCACCTGCTGCGACAGCCGGCGCATCTCGCGCTCCGCCGCGTCGGACCGCCGCTCGAGGAAGCGCAGCCGCAGGACCACGACCAGTGCGACACCGAGACCGAGGAGGACGGTCTGCCAGCGGAGGCGATAGAGCGCGGCGGCGAGTGAGGAATAGCGCTGGGCCACCTCGGCCCGCTGCGCGGCAAGGTTCGCATTGTTGAGCTCCTCGATCTGCTGGGCAATCCGCAGCACGGCTTCGCGCCTGGGCACGACGTCGCGCCGGAGGAAGCCTGCACTGTGCACGATTTTCTCGGCCGGGGTCCAGTCGAAGAGGGGGTCGAGCGCCTGCCAGTACTCCTCGAGCTTGGTGCGGAGCCCCGCAATCTCTTCCTCCTGCCCGATGAGCGGCCGGAGCTCGTCGAGCGTGGCCATGTTGCTCTGCCGGAAGGCCGCCAGCTGCTCGCGGTACTCCGGGGCGCGCTCGCGCGCGACGTCGAGGAGGTAGTCGCGCACGAAGATACCCGACAGGTTCACGTCTGACCGCAGCGCCCGCAGCTTCACCTCGACATTGCGGTGATGCGTGTTCAGCTCGTCGAGCTGGCGGTAGATGTCCTGCGCGCGCCGGGACGAGGCGTCGGTGGAGAACGCGATCAGTGCGACGAGGCTGCCAAGCCCAAGCGCAGCCACGATCCAGGTCTTCAGTCGCATGGTCCCTCCGTCCTCGCCAGCATGTCCAGTCAGACTATCCGGTCTCCCCGGTCAATCCCATCCTGCAAACATGGGATTGACCATCTCGTCAGTTGCAACTGAGCCGTTGCCTCCCCTGCAAAAGGAGGTCGTGTCCCCCGTTTGGCGGATGTCCCGCCGGGGCCGCCCCGTCATTAACTGGCTCGCATAGAACGGAGGCCGAAAGATGCACCGGGCGATCGACCCACGACCGACTCCCCCAGCCGCCACGCGCCATGCCCCGCAGGGGCGGCGGCCGCCGATGACCGAATCGCCCCTGATCGTGCTCGCCAACCGAGCCCCCCTCAGCCACAAGGAGGATGGCGCGGGTGGGTACACGATTGGACGAACGGCCAGCGGGCTCGTCACCGCGGTGGAGCCGCTGGTCGCGTCGGCGCAGGGCGCATGGATTGCCCATGGCGAACCGGCCGACCTGGCTGCCACGTCGCCCGCCCGCGACCTCCGTGTCTCCACTGCCGAGGGCAGCTATCTGCTCCAGTACGTCCCGTGCCCGACACGCGAGTACGCCGGCTTCTACAATGGCTTCGCCAACGAAGGCCTCTGGCCCCTGTGTCATGACACGCCCGTCGCGCCGGTGTTCCGACGCGCCGACTTCATCCACTACCGTTCTGCGAACCGCCGGTTCGCGCGGGCCGTGGCGGAGTCGTCGACCGGCCTCTCCCCGATCGTTCTGGTCCAGGACTATCACTTCGCGCTGGCACCGGCCTTCATCCGCCGGCATCGGCCGGCTGCGGCCATCTCCACGTTCTGGCATATTCCCTGGCCAAGCGCCCATGTCTTCCGCACGTGCCCCTGGGCGGGCGAACTCCTCACGGGCCTGATGCAGAGCGATGTCATCGCCCTCCAGACCGACCGGGACTGCCGACACCTGCTCGATGCCGTGGTCATGCTGACGGACGCATCGGTCGACCTCGCCCGCGGCCTCATCCATCATCGGGGTCACGTCATCCGCGTCGCGGCCAACCCGGTCGGCGTGTCGCGGGAGAACCCGGCGCTCGACGGTCTGCCAGCCACGACCGAATGCCGACGGTCCGTGCTTGCGGCGCACGGCCTTGCCCCCGACACCCACCTCATCGTCGGCGTGGACCGCATGGACTACTCGAAGGGGATCCCTGAGAAGTTCCTGGCCCTTGAACGGCTGCTCGAGCGGCGCGCCGACCTGCGCGGTCGCATCACGCTCCTGCAGGTGGCCGAACCGAGCCGGGCCACGCTGCCCGCCTATCGGGCCGCACGCACGGCGGCAGCGGAGGTGTGCGATCGGCTCCGTGTCCGCTTCGGGAACGGCTCGCAGCCGCCCGTCCTCCTGCTGGAACGGCACCACGATGCGAGCGAGGTCTACCGACTCTATCGAGCCGCCGACGTGTGCTGGGTGAACAGCCTCGACGATGGCATGAACCTGGTGGCCAAGGAGTTCGTCGCGGCCCGGGACGACAACCGGGGTGTCCTGCTGCTCAGCGAGCGCGCGGGGGCGAGCCAGCAGCTGACCGACGCACTTCCGGTCCATCCCAGTGCGATCGAGCGCACCGCACGCACCCTGGAGCGGGCCATCCAGATGCCGATCGGGGAGCAGGCCTGGCGCATGCGGCGCATGCGCCAGGTGGTCCTGTCGGCCGACAGCGAGCGCTGGGCCAGGACGCTCCTGGACGATGTGGTGCGGGCGGTGGCGGAGCGACCCGAAGCGCCCCCCGCGACGGCCTGGTCCTCGACAGTCCCGGTCGAGGCGTCCTGACCCACGACGCGAGCCCGGCTATGATGATCGCTGTCGATGCTCGCAGAAATCGGCCTGCTGGTGGGCCTGTTCGTCCTCAACGGTCTCTTCGCGATGTCGGAGATCGCCATCGTCTCTGCTCGCCGCGCCCGGCTTCAGCAGATGGCGGAAGAAGGATCGGCCGGTGCCCGGCGTGCACTCGAACTGGCCGCCGAGCCGACGCGCTTCCTGTCGAGCGTCCAGGTAGGCATCACCTGCATCGGCATCCTGAGCGGTGCGGTTGGCGAGGCCTCCATCGCCGAGCCCATCCGTCTGGCCCTGTCGCAGTTCCCGGTCCTTGAACCGCACGCCGAGACCCTGTCACTGGTGGTCATGGTCTTCAGCCTGACCTTCGTCTCGCTCATCGTGGGCGAGCTGGTTCCGAAGCGGCTGGCAATGGCCCATCCCGAGGCGCTGGCCGCCATCGTGGCGCCGCCCATGCGCATTGTCGGGGCTGTGGGCCGGCCGGTAGTGCATGCGCTGAGCGCCACGACCGACGCCATCCTCCGCCTGTTTCGCGTGCGTATCGGCGCGCGCGCCGGCGTCACGGTCGACGAGATTCGCCTGATGCTGCAGCAGGGCGCGGATGAGGGCGTGGTGGATGCGTCGGAGCACGCGCTCGTCCGGAACGTGCTCGACCTCGACGACCGCATGGCGGCCTCGGTGATCACCCACCGGGCGGACGTCGTGTTCCTCGACCTTGGCGACGAACGCGACGAAGTGCGCCGGAAGCTGCGTGAGGCTCCGCACACGGCGGTACCGCTCTGCGACGGCGGGCTCGACCAGGTGCTGGGCATCGTCCGCACGGCCCGGGTGCTCGACTCGATGCTGGATGGTTCACTGCCAGACCTGCGGAGCCTCGCCGAGCCCGCGCCCATCGTTCCCGAGACCACGAGCCTGATGACCCTGCTCGACCAGTTCAAGCGGACGCACCTGCCGATTGCGCTGGTGGTGGACGAATTCGGCGGCATCGAGGGGCTCGTGAGCCTGAGCGACGTGACGGCGGCGATCACCGGGGCACGGCCGGACCGGGTGAACGACGAACCGCTCATCGTGATGCGCGAGGACGGCTCGCTGCTCGTGGATGGCGGCCTGGCGATCGACGCCCTCGAGGCAGCCCTGGGCGAGGTCGAACTGCTGCCCGAGGACGAGCGGGGCCGGTGCCACACGCTGGGAGGGCTCGCCATGCTCGACCTGCGACGGCTGCCGCGGACCGGTGACGTGTTCACACGGGCCGGTCACCGGTTCGAAGTGCTGGACATGGACGGCACGCGCGTGGACCGCCTGCTGGTGTCACCCGCACCGCCGGCGGAAGCCTGAGGTACGTCCGGATTGGTCTGTGCTCAGCGCTCGGCCGGGAGCCCCACACGCCAGATGTTCCCGGTCGACTCCGCGCGCTCGAACAGCACTCGCTGGCCGGCGGCATCCCACCGCGGATAGCGGACGTAGCTGCGGGCGTCGGTGAATGTCGTCAGGGCGCGCTCGACGCCGGTCAGCCGGTCGAGCGCCACCACGTTCCACACTGCGTCTCGCCGCGCGGCGATGAGGATCGTCCGGTCGCCGATCCATCCCCCAATGAAGTGCAGGCCCCTGCCATGGGTGAGCTGCGCGCGGTGACCGCCGCCCGCATCGACCACGCACACGTGCGTCTCGTCGCCAGCCTCACACTGGTAGGCCACCCACCCGCCGTCGGGCGACCAGTGCGGAAACGAGCCACCGTCCGTTTCCGCGGTGAGCTGGGTGGCCGGACCAGCCGGTCTCCCTTCACGCAGCGGCACGCTCCAGAGATTCGCCACGCCGTCACGGACCCGCGACGTGAGCACCTGCGTGAGGGACGGGTTCACCTCCACGTTGAGACCTTCCACCGGGTGCAGGCTGGTCCCCGCCGGGGCAGGCAACGCGTCGACCTGGAACAGCTCGCGCTCGGTGCCGGTCGTCACATCGATGGCGCTGAACGCGCGGGTGTCGCGATGCCTGGTGAAGGCGGCCACCTCGAGCGGGCTCAGCCAGAATGGTGTGTAATGATCACCCTCGTCGAGCGTCACCTGCCGGTCCGCGCCTGAAGGCTCGCGCACCCAGATGTGCGCTCCCTGCCCCTGCACAGTGCCCGAGTACGCGAGTCGGCCATCGGGAGCCGCCGCGGCGCCCGTGGCACGGACACCTGCGCCGAGCGCGACCGGGGATGCGCTCCCTGCAGGGTCGCCGCGTGCGCCGAGCGGCACGGCCCAGAGCCCGGACCGCGCGCTGACGGCCGTCCACGCGAGCGTCCGTCCGTCGGGAGACACCACCGGTTGGGCGGGCGTACCCACCAGTGGCAACCCGGTTGGGTGCGCATCGGCAGCCCCCGAGCGCGCGAACGGCAGCCACCACAGGGCCGGCACCGCGCGCGCGCGCACGCACCCACGCGCCGCGGCCATCGGGCGTCGCGGCGTAGTCGGTGGTGAACTGCTCTCCCAGCGCCACGCGCTGCAGCCCGGTACCATCGGCAGCCATTCGCCACAGCGTGGTGGTCCACGGAGTGGCGCTGCGGGCGAGGGGCAATGGCGTTTGCACGAACAGCAGGCTCCGGCCGTCAGGGGACCAGCTCGGGGCCACGTGGGACCCAGGTGGCGCCCCAGGGCTGGTGAGGATGCGGACGTTCCCGGTGCGGACCTCCAGCAGGCCGATGAACGACCGCTGGTTTGGCGTCGTGATCAGGCTCAGGTCGAGGCCATCCCGTGTCTGGAATGCGATCCATCGACCGTCCGGGGACCAGGCAGGTCGTGACCCGGCCGGCACCACGCGACGTGCGGTCCCGCCTCGCGACGGCACGACCCAGATGCCCCCGCCGGCACCCTCGTGGTATGCCACGAACTGCCCGTCGGGTGACCAGGCCGGCTGTACGTTCTGGCGTCCGCTCGTGGTCAGCCGGGTCGGTGCGGCGCCTGGCGCCAGGTTCTGGACGTAGACCTCGAACACACCGGTTCGATCCGACGCGAAGGCGACGGCGCTGGCATCCCGCGCGAACGCGAGGCCGGCGTCGAGGCCGGTACCGGTCGTGAACTGCGCGGGCCGCAAGGTGGCGTGCCGCGCAAGATCGGCTCCGCGCACCGCGCCATCGGTCGCCCCCAGGAGACCGGCCGTTCCGGGCCATGCCGCTGGCCGAAGCAGGACGAGTGCGGCGATGAAACCGAGCCCTGCTGCTGCGACCCGAGGCCAGGGACGACGCCACACCGCGCGAAGGGTTGAGTCGTCAGGGGCAGGTGCCGGCGAGGATGAGGAGCGGTCCATCGGCGGTGTCCACTCACCCACCGGAGCAATGAGGCGGTAGCCGCGCGTGGCCACGGTTTCGATGTACCGCGGACTCCTCGCATCATCGTCCAGCGCGCGCCGCAACTGCGCGATGACGCGGGTGAGGGCGTTGTCGGTAACCGCCACGTCTTTCCAGACGACCCCGAAGATCTCACCCTTCTCGACGACGACCGGGGCGCGCTCGATGAGCAGCAGGAGGACATCCAGCGCCTTGGGCTCGAGCGCGATCACCTCGCCGTCACGCTCGACGCGGAAGGCGGCTGCGTTGAATGCAAATGGACCGAAGGTCCGGGACGTGTGCGGCATGCCTAGTGCAGGCTCAGGCGCACGAGCCCGGCCACGGGGTCGAACGCCACACGACTGAACAGATGCAGGGGCAACAGGGCGTCTCCGTGCGCAGGGTCCACACCGGAGCCATTCACCACCACCACGTCCTGATCGACGAACCGGAGCGCTCCGAGGTTCAGGCTGGGAAGGGTGGCGGCACGGCCTGGCAGTACGGCCGTCACGCTCTGGACGCCACTGGTCCCACCTGTGTAGACGAGGTCCTTCCACTGCCCCCGATTGAACAGCACCAGCCCTTCGGCCGCGGAGTCCGGAACCAGCCAGACGGTGCGGCCCTGATGTGTGGCGAGGACCCTCCAGACGGTGCCGTCGACATCGAGCGACAGCGTGGCATCGAAGGTGTCCGGCGAGGCCGCTCCCCACCTCAGCCGTCGCGCCCGGAAATCAATCGTGAACGGGTGTTGTCCGAGCAGGTCGAGGCCGAGGACGCCCGCAATCCCGAGCTCCGAAGCGAGGCGATCGCTTGGGAGTTCGGTCGCCAGGAGTCCGGTCACGCGGACCGGCCCGACCTCCATCTGACCGATCCGAACCACGGCGGCCCAGTCGCTCCCGGCGGAGGTCGACACCAGGGTCTTCGCGACGCGTGGCGCTTCGATCTCCCGGGCCAGTGCCGACGTCACGGTCGTGTGACTCGACCCTGTGTCGACCAGGAACGGGAGTGGGCCGATGCCATTCACGCGCACCAGCACGACGGGAGTGCCAGGTGTTCCGGTCAACGGCAGGTCCCAGGGCTGTCCATCGGCGAACGGCGGGCCCACGAACACACCCAGGAGCACGACCGCGACCGATCTGACCACGCGCAGGAACGAGGGGGATCGCATGCCCCCGACTCTGGCCTCCGCAGCCCGCCGCCGTCGTGATGTCCGTGTGATGAATCCGCCGCAGGGCCGTGATGTTCCGGACCATCACGCCCGCACTCCTGCGGTCCGGGAGCCCCCTGCGGTAAACTTCGGCACCATGATGAAGCACCTGGTCCTCTCTCTTACACTTACCGCTGCCGCTCTCGTCCCGGCGCTCGCCGGTGCACAGCAGGCGCCGGCCGTGCCGACGCCGACCGACGTCAAGCCGATCAGCATCACCTGCGACGAGTGCCCGTATCCCTATCCCAGCAAGTACCTGAACCTGACCACCTACGGCCAGGACGTGCGGATGGCCTACATGGACGTATCCGCCCAGGGCACGCCCAACGGGCACACCGTGGTGCTGCTGCACGGCAACAACTTCGCCGGCTTCTACTTCGGCAACATCGCCGAGGCCCTGCGCAAGGAAGGCTTCCGGGTCATCATCCCGGACCAGATGGGCTACGGCCGTTCGTCGAAGCCGATCATTCCGTACAGCTTCAACGACTTCGCCCGGAACACGGCGGCGGTGCTCAAGAGCCTGAACATCCAGCGGGCGATGATCGTCGGCCACTCCATGGGCGGCATGCTCGCGGCCCGCTTCGCCACCCAGTTCCCGGCCATGACCGAGCGCCTGGTCATCTACAACCCCATCGGCGTGAGCGACAGCCGCTTCGACCGGCCGGCCCCGAGTGTCGACGACGGGTACAAGCAGACGCTCGGCGCCACCTACCAGTCCATCCGCGCCAGCCTGATGCGCTACGTGGCGCACAATCCCTCGGCCTGGAACGACACGTTCGAGACCTACGCCAAGATTCGCTACGGCTGGACGCTGAGCGCCGACTGGCCGCGGCTGGCCATGGTGCAGACGCTCATCGGCAGCGTGAACTACGCCGATCCGGTCGTCTACGACTGGCCGCACATCAAGGCCCCGACGCTGGTCTTCGGCGGCGCCGACGACTTCCTGGCGGGCACGCCGGCGAACTTCCAGGCGCGCATGAAGTACATCGCCGACACGATTCCCGGCGGCAAGGCCCGCCTGCATCTCCTGCCCGGGCTCGGGCACGTCCCGCACCTGGAGGCGCCCGAGAAGACGCTGCCTCCGCTGGTCGCGTTCCTCAAAGAGGGGCTCTGAGTCAGGCGCCCACACGTTACCCGGGCGTTACACGGACCTCATCCGTCCCGGCCTTTCGGGTAGCATGAACTGCCGGCCGACCGGCACGCATGACGGAGCCAATGCATCAGACCGCCGGCGTCGTGGCCGTGCTCGACATGGGCGCGACCGCGATCCGGCTGGTCATCGCCGAGATCGCAGCCGATCGCCGCGTGAAGGTCCTCGAGCAGGCCTCGCGTGGCGTGCTGCTCGGTCGTGACGCCTTTTCCGGCCAGAGTGTGATCAAGCCACGAACGGCCGACAGCGCCTTCACCGCGCTCGACGGATTCCGCCACATCATGGACGGCTACGGCGTCACCGAGGTGCGCGCCGTGGCCACCAGCGCCGTGCGTGAGGCCCGCAACGGCGACCTGTTCCTCGACCGCGTCCGCGCCCGAACCGGCCTCTCCTTCGAGATCATCAACGAGGCCGAGGAGGCCCGCCTCCTCTACCTCGCCGTCCGGGAGTCGCTCGGCCGCCACCCGGCGCTGAAGGGCGCATGGACGCTCATCGCCGAGGTGGGCGGCGGCAGCACGAGCCTCACCCTCCTCCGCTACGGCCAGCCGGTGCGCTCCGGGGTCTACGCGCTTGGTGCCGTGCGTTTCCGCCAGCGGCTCGAACTGCGCCGGTACAACCCCGAACTGCAGGTGGCGCTGCTCAAGCGGATCATCGCGAACATCGTCGACGAGATCAGGGCCGAGATTCCGCTGCACAAGGTGACGCAGGTGATTGCCGTGGGTGGCGACATCCGCCTGGCCTCGTCGCACATCCACGCCCAGGACGGCGCCGAGCAGGTGCGGGAGATCCCGCGCGAGGCGCTCCTCGCCTTCGCCGCCGACATCGAGACGCTGGACGACGATCAGCTGGCGGCGAAGTTCCGGCTGCCCGGCGTGGAGGCCGACACGCTCATCCCGTCGATGATGATCTACGCGACGCTGCTGTCGGACACGGCCGCCCGCCGGGTCATCGTCTCCGATGCCTCGCTCCGGTCCGGACTGCTGATCGACCTCGCGGCGCCGGAGGCGCAGGCGGCGGCGCGCGACTTCGAGCACCAGGTACTGGCCAGCGCCGAGGCGCTCGGCAGCCGGTTCCGGTTCGACCGCGCGCACGGGCGGCACGTCGCCATGCTGGCCACGCGGATCTTCGACCTGCTGCAGGACGAGCACAAGCTCTCGGGGCGCGAACGGCTCCTGCTGCAGACTGCCAGCCTGCTCCACGACGTCGGGATTCATGTGAGCCTCCGGTCGCACCACAAGCACTCCCAGTACCTGCTCGCGGCGTCGCAGATCTTCGGGCTGTCGAGCGACGAGACCGCGGTGGTCGCCAACGTGGCGCGCTACCATCGCGGCAACCTCCCGCAGCGCAGCCACCTGCCCTACATGGAACTGGACCAGACCGAGCGGATGCTGGTGAACAAGCTGGCGGCCATCCTCCGGCTGGCCAACGCCCTCGACGCCGAGCACCTGCAGAAGGTACGCGACCTGCGCCTGCTGCGCGACGATCGGCCGTGGGTGCTCGAGCTGCTCGGCAGCGGCGACATCACCATGGAGCAACTGGCTGGCACGGCACGCACCGACCTCTTCGTCGAGGTCTTCGGCCGCGAGCTGATCGTGCGATCGGCCGGGGTGGCAGGCTGATGGCCGGCCCGCGCGCCCGCGCGCTGTACTTCAACAGGGAACTCTCCTGGCTGGCGTTCAACGAACGCGTGCTCGAGGAGGCCGAAGACCCCACCACCCCGCTGCTCGAGCGCCTGAAGTTCGCCGCGATCGTGGCGTCGAACCTCGACGAGTTCTTCATGGTGCGCGTGGCCGGCCTGAAGGGCGCCATCGCCGAGCACCAGGCCGCGCCCGACCTCTGCGGCATGACACCACAGGAGCAGCTCGCCGCCGTGGGCGCCCGGGCGCATGGCTTCGTCGAGCGGCTGTATCGCCTGGTCACCGCCACGCTGCTCCCCGCGCTCCAGCCCCACGGGATCCACGTCGCGAGTGTCGGCGACCTTCCGGAGGCGGGACGGGCGGCCCTGTCGGCCTACTTCCGCGACAGCGTGCTTCCGGTGCTCACGCCGCTCGCGATCGATGTGCTGCGGCCCTTCCCCCGCCTGTCATCGCTCTCGCTCAACATCGCCGTCCTGCTCGAACCGGCCGGCGACGAGTCGCAGCGGAGGCTGGCGGTGGTGCAGGTGCCGCCCGGACTGCAGCGCCTGGTCCATGTGGCGGGCGGTGAGGGCGACCGCTACATCCTGCTCGAGGACCTGATCCGGCTCCACCTGGCTCACCTCTTCCCGGGCCAGCGTGTGGCCGAGGCCTCTGCCATCCGGCTCTCCCGCGATGCCGAGCTCGAGCTCGATGACGAAGGCGGCGTCACCCAGCTCGAGCGGGTCGAACGCGAGCTGCGTCGGCGCCGCATCAGCGACGTGGTGCGGCTCGAGATCGAGGCCGGCGCCTCCCAGGAACTCGTGGCGCTCCTCTGCGAGCAGGTGGAGATCTCCGATGCCGACGTCTATGCCGTGCACGGCCCGCTCGACCTGCGCGTGCTGATGCAGTTGGTCGACGTACCTGGGCACGCGGAGCTGCGCGACAGGCCGCTCCAGCCCGTGCCCCTGCTCGACGGTGCGCCTACCGACATGTTCTCCCTCATCGAGGCGAAGGACATCCTGCTGCATCACCCGTACGACTCGTACGATCCGGTGGTCGCCCTTCTCGCACAGGCAGCGTCGGACCCCGAGGTACTCGCCATCAAGCAGACGCTCTACCGTGCGAGCCCGAGTTCCGCGATCATCGCCAGCCTGCGGCGGGCGGCCGAACGCAACAAGCAGGTCACGGTGGTCGTGGAACTGACGGCCCGCTTCGACGAGGAGCGGAACATCCGCTGGGCACGCGCACTCGAGGAGGCCGGCGCGCACGTCATCTACGGCATCCGCGGCTACAAGGTGCACGCGAAGATCTGCCAGATCGTGAAGCGGACCCGCGAGGGGCTCCGCCGCTACGTCCACCTGGCCACGGGCAACTACAACGAACGGACCGCCCGCATCTACACCGACTTCGGCCTGCTCACCACGAACGCCGCCATCGCCGAGGATGCCAGCGCCTTCTTCAGTGCACTGACCGGCTACTCCGATCCCCCACGGCTGAAGAAGCTCACGATGGCGCCCACCGGCCTGCGCGAGCGATTCCTGCGCCTGATCAACCGCGAGCGGCGGCGCGCCGAGGCCGGGCACCCGGCCGAGATCATGGCGAAGATGAACTCGCTCATCGACGCCGAGATCATCGAGGCGCTCTACGCCGCCTCACGTGCCGGTGTCGTCATCCGGCTGAACGTGCGCGGCATCTGTGCGCTCCGGCCTGGCGTGCCCGGGCACAGCGAGACGATCGAGGTCGTCTCGGTCGTCGACCGCTTCCTGGAACACTCGCGGGTCTACTGGTTCCTGAACGGCGGCGAGGAGGAACTGTTCCTCGCCAGCGCCGACTGGATGACCCGGAACTTCGACAAGCGCATCGAACTGATGGTCCCGGTGGAGCGCGGCGAGCACAAGCTGCGGGTCCTGCATGCCCTGCGGGCCATGTTCCGCGACAACGTGAAGGCCAGACGGCTACGGGCCGATGGCACGTACGAACGCGTGGTCGCCGGTCCGGGCGAGGAGCCGTTCCGGGTGCAGCAGGTGCTGGCGGATGAAGCCCAGCGGGCTGCACGGGTGGCCAGGGAGACGGCCGGTGTCTCCTTCGTGCCCGCGGAACGCGGTACGGAGACCGGCTGACGCCGCTGCCGGACATCGGGCGCGCGGTCGGCGCAGGGCCCCTGATCGCTCAGTGCGTCAGCCCGTAGATCAGGTAGTTCACGCCGAGCTTGTAGGCTTCGTTGGTGTCGTCGAACGGCCGGAAGCCGCGCCCGGACCACTCCCAGTACTGCGACACGTCGGTGTTGTAGTTCACGATCATCAGCAGGCGCTTCCGGGGATCGTTGTCCTCGTACACGCCCCGGAAGACCGGCTTCCCGTAGGTGTAGGCCTGCGGAAAGTCGTCCAGCGTGGCGATGTCGAAGAACGAGTGGAAGATCGGATCGCTCGGGCTCATGTCGTAGAACCGTGCGCCGGGCAGCACCCGACGCACGTTGTCCTCGAACGGCTGCCATCCGCCGCCCGGGAGGCCCCGCCAGCCGGCCACCTTGAAGTCGTCCACGATCAGGAAGCCGCCCTTCTGCAGGTAGGCGCGCAACCCCGACACCTCGCGGTCGGTCATGGTCCACCACCCCACCTCGATGATGTAGGCAATCGGGTAGGTGAAGAGTGCCGGGTCGTCGAGCGTGACGACGTTCATCTCTTCCGTGTGGGCATCCAGCATCGAGACCTCACGCATGATCTGCATGAGGTTCATCTCGGCCAGCGGATAGCCGTGCACCCAGGAGGGCCGTCCGCCGGCCCAGTTGCCGCCAGGCGCGGGTGTGTAGCGGACGCGCGCGAAGATGAACCGCCCGTCGTACGGCGCATTCCTGACGGACTCGTCCCACCCGTAGAAGAATCGACGACGCTGGGCGGCCGCGACGCTCGCGACCGCAATCGCGAGCGCCACGGCAATCACCACACGCCACGCGCGCCTCGAGCCCCAGCCAGCCTTCGTCCCGCGAATCACGACGGCAGGATAACCCCGCCGGGGCGCCTGGCGAAATCACGCCGCCCGTCAGCGACGCGGACGCCGCTCGCGCCGATCCTCACGGAGTTCCCGCCGGTCCTCCCGGAGCTCGCGCGTGTCCTCCCGAAGTTCGCGCCGGTCCTCCCGGATCTCACCCTGCGGAACGCCGTTGCGCCGGTCGCGGCGCAGTTCCCGCTGGTCCCTGTTGATCTCACGACGGTCCCGACGGATCTCGCGGCGGTCCTGCCGGATTTCTCCGTCCGCCCGACGGCCGCGCGGCGCGGCCTCCACGGCACTGGCCACACCGAACAGCATCACCATCCCGACTGCCGCCATCTTCATCACTGCTCGCATCGTCCCCTCCCGACCCGACCGTGCGGGCCCCACATCGACCGTTGTCTACGTCTGCGCTGGCTGTCGAGTTGGACCGGCCCTGTCGGTGAAAGGTTTAGTCGGCACAGCGGTGGCATGCGGCAGGAGCATGCAGCTTCGTCATGCCCGCCTCTGCCTCAACTGCGAGGAGATCCACAACGCCGCGCACTGTCCGGTCTGCACCTCCGAGAGCTTCACCTACGTTTCGCGGTGGGTGCCGCCCGGTGAACGCCGAAGTGTCGCCCGCCCGCGGGCCGGTCGCTCCACCGGTCCGTCGGGTTCCCCCAGCACGCCGGCAGGACCGGCGGAGACATCACGCCCGGGTCGGCGCTGGGCCAGGCGAGGGGCAGCCGGCCTCGCGATCGTCGCCGCCAGCCGCCTGCTGTGGCAACTGAGCCGCCCGGTGGAGTGGACAACCGGTGCCCCGCCTGCCGGTGCAGACGAGGAACCGGACCGGATCGACGACGGCGCGAGCAACGACCTCGAATCTGAAGAGTAGCCCGGCCGTAAGGGAATCGTTGTACGCTCAGCAGACGGATGCACGAACTCCCGCTGCTGCTCAACATCGCCGTGGCCCTCGGCTTCGCCCTCGTCGGGGGCGTCGTGGCGGCGCGCCTGGGCCTCCCCACAATCGTCGGCTACCTCATGGCGGGAGTGGCCATCGGCCCGTACTCCCCAGGCTTCGTCGGTGACCAGAGCACCATCGCCGAGCTGGCAGAGCTCGGCGTGGTCTTCGTGATGTTCGGCGTCGGCCTGCACTTCTCCTTCAAGGATCTGTGGAACGTGCGGTCGATCGCGCTGCCTGGCGCGGCGCTCCAGATGGCCATCGCCGCCGGCTTCGGTTTCGCACTGGGCCGAACGTGGGGCTGGACGCCGCAGGCGAGCCTGGTCCTCGGCCTGGCGGTGTCGGTGGCCAGCACGGTCGTCCTGCTGCGGGCACTCATGGACTTCGGTGTGCTCGAGACGCTGCACGGCCGGGTGGCGATCGGCTGGCTCGTGTTCCAGGACCTGGCCACCGTCGCACTGCTGGTGTTGTTGCCGCTGGCGGCGAGCCGCCCCGGGGCCGACACCGGCGGAACGGGCGCCCTGATGGCGGTGCTTCGGGCCGGGGTGTTCGTGGGTCTGATGCTCGTGGTGGGCACGCGCGCCGTCCCCTGGCTGTTGCGGCGGGTCGTGCACCTGAAGTCGCACGAGCTCTTCATGCTCGTGGCCCTGACAATCGCGTTGGGCACGGCGCTCGCGTCCGCGCGGTGGTTCGGCGTGTCGCTCGCCCTGGGTGCCTTCATTGCCGGCGTGATCGTCTCGGACTCACCCTACAGCCACCAGCTGCACGCCGAGCTCCTCCCCTTCCGCGACACCTTCGCCGTCCTCTTCTTCGTCTCGGTCGGCATGCTCGTCAACCCGCTCGAGCTCGCCGCGCGTTGGCACGAAGAACTGGCGCTCTCCGCCTTCATCGTGCTCGGCAACAGCGCGCTGGGAGCCGGGCTGTCGTTCCTGTTCCCCTACCCCGCGCGGACGGGTCTTATCGTGGGCGCGGGCCTGGGCCAGATCGGTGAGTTCTCGTTCATCGTGGGTCAGACCGGCGTGGGACTGGGCATGCTCGACCAGTCCCAGTACGCGCTCATCCTGGGAGGGGCGATCGTCTCGATCACGCTCAATCCCTTCCTGTTCCGGCTGATTGGTCCCATCGAGCGGCGGCTCCAGTACTACCCGTCGATCTGGCGCATCATCAACCGCGAGGGGCGCCGGGCTCCGGCGGCCGTCGACGAGACGATGCGGAATCACGTGGTGATCGTGGGGTCCGGACGTGTCGGTCATCACCTCGCCGAGATTCTCGGCACCCTTGGCGTGCCCCGCCTCGTGATCGACTCCGACTCCACGAGGGTCGAGGCACTGGCGCGCGACGGCGTGCCCACGCTGTACGGCGACGCCGCCAATTCCACAATCCTGCATCACGCGGCGCTCGACCGCGCCCGCGCACTCGTGGTGACCGTGCCGGACGAAGCGGTGGCGGCGATCGTGGTGGCCACGGCACGCGACATCGAGGGGCACCGCGAGAAGCCGTTGCCAATCATCGCGCGAACGAGCACCGAGCCCGGTGCACGCCACCTGCTGAAGCTGGGAGCCACCTCACTGGTGCGCCCGGAGTTCGAGGCCGGTCTCCAGACCATGCGCGCGGCGCTGCTGACCCTTGGCTTCCCGGCCCGGCGTATCCAGGCCTTTGCCGACGAGATTCGCGGCCGCGAGGTGACGGGCGGGCACGCGGACGATGAGATGGCGCTGGTGCGCAAGTTGACGGCCGGGGACCTGGAGCTCGACTGGCTCCTCGTGGCCCCGGACAGCCCGGCGGCCGGCCTGACCATTGCCGAGGCGAACCTGCGCGGTCTCTCGGGTGCCACGGTCATCGCCACCGAACGCGACGGCGCACTCATCGGCAACCCGGGGCCGGACACCATGCTCCGCGCCGGAGACCGCGTGGCCGTCATCGGCCGACCCGACCAACTGGCCACCGCGTCGGTGCTCGTGGCCTTCTCGATGGTCGAACATGCGTCGCCAGCTCCGGTGCCCGCATCGTCCACCGCCCCCTGACCGTCCCCCACGCGTGCGCGCCGGTCCCGCCGGCTCGCCGGGCGCATGACCTCGCCGCGCCAGCCGCCATCGACATGAAGTGTCCCGAGTGGCCCACAGAACCGGTCCAAAGCGTCTCGAAATGGGTTTCGATATAATCCGCTTCGATGCTCATCCGCCTCAGGCACGTCCTGGCTGGTGCCGCCCTCGTCGCTCTCGTGGCCGCCCAGGCATCGGCCCAGCTGGCCGTGGCGGCCGCCTCGGATCTGCAGCCCGTGCTGCCGGAGATCGCCGCGCGATTCCAGCGGGCCACCGGACAGGTCGTTCGCGTCTCGTTCGGCTCGTCCGGCAACTTCGTGAGCCAGATTCAGCAGGGCGCCCCTTTCGACGTCTTCCTCTCCGCTGACGCCGAGTACGTGAACCGTCTCGTTGCGTCGCGCCACGCCGACGCGCGTTCGGTCACCGGCTACGCCACCGGACGGCTTGCGCTCTGGAGCCGGACCGATCGCGGGCTTTCCCTCGCGTCCGGCCTGTCGGCACTGGCCGACCCTCGCATCCGGACCATCGCCATTGCCAACCCGGAGCACGCGCCCTACGGCCGGGCGGCGGTCGAGGCGCTCCGACGTGCGGGCCAGTACGACCGACTCCGGAGCCGCCTTGTGCTGGGCGAGAACGTGGCGCAGGCGGCGCAGTTCGCGCAGACCGGCAATGCGGATGTGGCCATCGTCGCGCTCTCCCTCACGCAGGCGCCCGGTATGAAGCAGGCCGGCTCGGCCGTCGAACTGCCCGACGACGCGTATCCGCGCATTGCGCAGACGGCTGTCGTCCTCACGCGCTCACGCCAGGCCGGGATGGCCGCCCGTTTTCTCGCCTTCCTGGGTCAACCCGACATCCTGCTCCTGCTGCGTACGGCAGGCTTCGGGTCCCGGCCGTGACGCCCGGCATCGACTGGCAGGCGATCGCCCTCAGCATCCGGCTCGCCGCCGTCGTGGTGGTGATCCTGCTCATCGTCGGGATCCCGCTCGCCTGGTGGATGACCTTCCGGCGCCGGCGCTGGACCTTCCTGCTCGAGGCGGTGGTGGCGCTGCCGCTGGTGCTGCCGCCGACCGTGCTCGGCTTCTACATGCTGGTGGCGATGGGGGCTGACAGCCCGCTCGGGCGCGCATGGCTCGCCCTGACCGGCCACGGGCTCGCCTTCACATTCGAGGGGCTCGTGCTGGCCTCCCTGCTCTACAGCCTGCCGTTCGTCGTCCAGCCGATCGCGACGGCGTTCGGCCAGGTCGATCCGGCGCTGCTCGAAGCGTCCGCCACCCTGGGCGCGTCGTGGTGGCGCACGTTCGCGCGCATCACGGTGCCGCTCGCGCGCGACGGCATCCTCGCGGGCGCCGTGCTCGGCTTCGCGCACACGCTGGGCGAGTTCGGGGTGGTGCTGATGGTGGGCGGCAACCTGCCCGGCGTCACGCGCACGATCTCCATTGCGGTGTACGACCAGGTGCAGGCGTTCCAGCTGGACGCGGCGAATCGCACGGCCCTGCTGCTGCTCGCCATCTCGCTGGGCGCCATGGCTACCGTGTACGGCCTGCTGCGGCGCCCCTGGGCGGTGTCGGCCGCATGAGCCTGCACGTCACCGTCCGGGCGCAGGTGTCGGCGGCGTTCGCGCTCGACCTCACCCTCGACGCGCCGCCGGACATCACGATCGTCTTCGGCGCATCGGGATCGGGCAAGTCCACCCTGCTCCGGCTGGTCGCCGGCCTTGCCCGTCCCGACTCTGGCCGCATCGTGGCCGGCAGCCACGTGCTCTTCGACTCCGCTGGTGGCGTCAATCTCGGGCCCGGAGCCCGGCGCATCGGGCTGGTGTTCCAGCAACTCGCGCTCTTTCCCCACCTGACCGCGCGGGCCAACCTCGAGTACGGGCTCCACGCCGTGGCGCCGACCGAGCGCATGCGCCGCGTGGAGGACATCGCCCGTCGCTTCCGCATCCACGATCTGCTGGAGAGACGCCCTGCCCAGATCTCGGGCGGTGAACGGCAGCGCGTCGCCCTCGCGCGTGCGCTGGTCACCGACCCGGACGTGCTGCTGCTCGACGAACCGCTGAGTGCGCTCGACTACGCCACGCAATCGCACATCATCGACGACCTGCGGGGCTGGAACGCCATGCGGCAGATCCCGGTGCTCTACGTGACGCACAGCCACCGCGAAGCGTTCGCCCTCGGCGCGCACGTGGTGGTGCTCGACCGCGGACGCATCATCGCCAGCGGCACACCGCACGACGTGATCGACCTCCCCGCACACGAAACCATCGCGCGCCTCGCGGGATTCGAGAACCTCTTCTCAGCCACCGTGGTCAGCCGGCGTCCCGAGTCTGGCGTGATGCTCTGCCGCCTCGAGGGTGGTGCGGAGCTCGAAGTGCCGGTCGGCGTGGCCGACGCAGGGGCGGCCGTCCGGGTGGCGGTGCGTGCCGGCGACATCCTCCTCGCTACCGAGGAGCCCCGGGGCCTGAGCGCGCGCAACGTGCTGCGCGGCACGCTCACCGATCTCGACCGGCGCGGCACCGGCGTCGTGGCCACCGTGGAGGCCGGCGAGCGATTCACGGTGCACCTGACCCCCGGGGCCGTCGAGGCACTCGCCCTGCGGACACCGATGCCGGTCTGGCTGGTGCTCAAGACCCACTCCTGCCGCATCGTGTCGCTGTGATAGGCTCCAAACCCATGAGTCGCGTGCGCACGGTGGTGTTCGCGACGCTCGTGTGCCTCTGCTGGCTCTCCGCCCGAGACACGACGCGGGCCGTCGATCTGCGCGACGTCCTCACCGACTACACATTCACATCCTGGAGCCGCAAGGACGGCCTGGTCGGCCCGGTCTGGGCCATCGCCCAGGACGCGAACGGCTTCCTCTGGCTCGGCACCGACTCGGCGCTCATCCGCTTCGACGGTGCCCGGTTCGTCACCTGGGAGGATCTCGGCGGCCAGCCGCTGCCCCGCCTGCCCATTCGCGCCCTGCACGTCCCGCAGGCGGGCACCCTCTGGGTCGGTTTCGGCGGTGGCGGCGGGCTCGCCCGAATCGACGATCGCGCGGTCACGCTCTTCGTGGGTGCCGAGGGGACGCCGTCGATGGGACCGGTCACCGCGATCGCCCAGGACCGCTCCGGCACCCTCTGGGCGTCGGCAGGTGCGGGGCTCTATCGCTTCGCTGATGGCCGGTGGGAACGCCTGGGTGCGAGGGCCGGGCTGCCGGACGAGGGGGCGGTGTCCGCCTTCGTTGATCGAGACGATGCGCTGTGGGTGAGCACGACGGACGGCCTCTATCGCCGCGACCGCGCGGGCGAGGGCCCGTTCACAAAGGTCGAGCCGTCGCTCGACCCCCAGCGGCTGCTCAGTTTCAGCCAGGACCGGGTCGGGCGGCTCTGGGCCACCGACTCGCTCGTCGGCTTCCGCGCGATGGGGGCCGGCCCGCCCCTTCAGGGCGCAGAGGCGGGCCGTGGGTACCGTCTCCTGCACGACCGCGTCGGGAACCTCTGGGTGGCCACCATCGGCCAGGGGCTCTGGCGCGTCCGCCCGCGTGACGGCTCGGCGTCCACGCCGACCATGGAGAGGACGACCGTCCTCTCTGGACTGTCGAGCGACGCGGTCCGGACCGTCTTCGAGGATCGCGACGGGAACATCTGGGCGGGCACCACCGAAGGGGTCGACCGCCTGGTTCCCCACCGGGTCACCCCATGGACGAACCTCGGGCTGGTCAACACGATCGACGTCGCCACCGACGGGCGCGTGTGGGCGGGCACGGCAGACGGCCTCATCCCGTTCTCGCGCGGCGACGCCGGATGGCAACCGGGTGACGCCCGCGTGCCCGTGCGTGGCGTCATCGCGATCCGGGGGGCCAGAACCGGCGGTCTGTGGGCCGCCACACCGTCGGCCCTCTACCGGGTCGAGGGGGCGAGCGCATCGCTGGTGCCGGCACCGCGCACCGCGAGGAGCCTGACCATCGAGGCTCTCGCCTCGGACGCCAGCGGTGAGGCCTGGATCGTGACGGGCGCCGGCGACGTCTTCCGCACGGATCGGGGGGCGCTCGTCCTGCGTGACCAGGTGCCGGAACTGCGCGGGGTGCGCACCAACGCCGCCCTCGTCGATCGGTCCGGCCGGTTGTGGGTGTCCTACGGTGGTTCGCGAATCGGCGTCATCGGCGCCCCTGGCGAGTTCCGCTCCCTCACAGACGCCGCGGTCGGCTCAGGACCACACTACGACCTCTACGAGGACGAGACCGGCGCGATCTGGATTTCCGGCGCCGATGGCCTCACGCGGTATGCCGGCGACCGCATCGACTTCGTGGGGCATGCGCATGGACTCCCCCAGGGGGGCGTCTACTCGATCGCCCAGGATGGTCGAGGTGACCTGTGGCTCGCCACGGCCAGCGGCATCATCCGGCTCGCGACCGACGAGTTCGAGCGGGCCGTCTCCTCATCGAGCCACGTGATGCGGTTCCGCATCTACGACACGTCGGACGGCCTGGCAGGCTATCCCGTGACGCTCGGCGACCGCAATGCCGTCCGCGCCGCCGACGGCACGCTCTGGTTCGTGACCAGCCGCGGCATCTCGATGGCAGACCCGCGCGCGCTCTCCGAGCGGCGGCAGCCGCCGCTGGTGGCCATCGACGAGGTCCGGGCGAACGACGTCACGATCGCGGGGACCGTCCTGCCGCCGGGCACCTCCAAGCTCCAGATCCTCTACACCGCCCCCGAGCTCACGTCGGCGCTCAAGACCCGCTTCCGCTATCGCCTCGAGGGGTATGACGTCGACTGGGTGGATGCCGGCACCCGGCGCGAGGCGCTCTACACGAACCTCGCGCCACGCGGCTACACGTTCCGTGTCGCGGTCATCCAGGACGACGGTCGCTGGTCGGAGACCGAAGCCACGTTCGCCTTCACGCTCCAGCCGCGCTTCTATCAGACCTGGTGGTTCTACGTCCTGATGGCGGCGGCGCTCGCCACGCTCACCTGGGGAGCCTGGCAGTTCCGCGTCCGCCAGTTGCGCCAGCAGTTCGCACTGGTGCTCGGCGAGCGCGTGCGACTGAGCCGCGAGCTGCACGACACACTGCTGCAGAGCCTGGTCGGTGTCGCGCTCGAGTTCGACGCCGTCTCGAAGTCACTCGAGGCCGATCCCGCCACCGCCCGTGCCCGCGTGATCAAGATCCGCGAGCAGGTCGAGGAGTACATCCGCGAGGCGCGGCGGTCGATCTGGAGCCTCCGGTCGCCCGCCCTGGACACGGGCGACATCATCGACGCGCTCCGCGACAGCGCCGACCGGGCCCGCTCCGGCCACGACGTGGCCTTCGCCTTCGAGCAGACCGGCGACCGACGCCGCCTGCCGTCGAACATCGAGCACCAGCTGCTGCGCATCGGGCAGGAGGCCATGCTCAACGCCGTCCGGCACTCCGGAGGGTCGTCCATCCGGATGCGCCTGCACTACGATCCGGACCGGGTCACGCTGAGCATCGCCGACAACGGCCGCGGCTTCGACGCCGCCCGCGGTGCGGAGGGGACCACCGATCACTACGGCCTCACGACGATGAAGGAGCGGGCCGAGCAGGCGGGAGGCCGCCTCACCATCACCTCGTCGCCGGGCGTCGGCACCACGGTCGAAGCCAGCCTCCGCACCCCGGGCCAGGCCGCCGACGATGACGAAAGCGGAGCGAGCTAGATGACCAGTCCAACCATCCGCGTCATGTGCGTCGAGGATCACCGCATCGTCCGCGAAGGCCTTGCGCTGATTGTCAACCAGGAACCCGACATGAAGATGGTGGGGGCCTGCGCCACGGCCGACGAAGCCATCGAGCTGTATCGCACCGTGCAACCGGACGTCACGCTGATGGACCTCCGCCTCGGGTCGGGCAGCGGCGTCGACGCCATCAAGGCGATCCGCCAGGAGAACCCGGAAGCCCGCATCATCGTGCTCACCATGTACGAGGGCGACGAGGACATCTACCGGGCCCACCAGGCCGGGGCCACCACCTACCTGCTGAAGGACACGCTCTCCTCCGACCTGGTTCGCGTGCTGCGGGCGGTGCATGCGGGTGAGCGCCCGGTCCTTCCCGAGGTGCAGGCCCGCCTGGCCGAGCGGGCCTCGATGCCCACCCTCACCTCCCGCGAGATCGAGGTGCTGCAGCTCATCTCGCAGGGGCTCCGCAACAAGGAAGTTGGCGCGATGCTCGGGATTACCGAGGGCACCGTGCAGATTCACGTGAAGAACATCTTCTCGAAGCTGAACGTGAACGACCGCACCGGGGCCGTCCAGGTGGCGGTGCGCCGCGGCCTCATCCACATGCGCTGAGCCGTGCGGTCGCCTGGGCGGGGCGGCCACCATATAATCGGCTATCGCAGTGCCTGGCGTCGCCTACCCCTCATCACGGGCGCACTCGGAGCGCACGATTGCCGTTGCGCGCGTGGCGCTCGCGGCCACGGCGCTGTTCGCCATCTGGCTGGATCCGGCCGACACGCCGCCCTACTCGCGCCTCACCTACTCGCTCTACGTCGCGTACGTGGCGTACTCCGCCGGCCTGCTGGCCTGGACCACGCGGCTCGAGCCCAGCGCGCCGGTGGCCCTGGCCACCCACGTGGTCGACATCGCCGCGTTCTCGGTCTTCCAGTACCTGACGCTGGGGCCATCGAGCCCCTTCTTCGTCTACTTCATCTTCTCGATGTTCTGCGGCGCCATCCGCTGGGGGTGGCGGGGGACGCTGGTGACCGGCGCCCTGGTCATGGGGGCGTACCTGGCCATGGCGATCTCCATGGAGCCGGTGTTCCGCGTGGAAGGGATCGACGGCAACCGGTTCATCATCCGCCTCGTGTACCTGATTGTGGCGACCGGTATGCTCGTGTACCTGGGCCGGTACGAGGCCAGGCTCCGCCTGGAGATCGAGCGGCTCGCCCGGTGGCCGGCTCCGCTGCCGGCGGCCGCGCCCGACCAGGCCATCGGCAGCATCCTCGAGTACGGCGGCCGGCTGATCCGCGCCAACTGCATCCTGGCGATCTGGGAGGTGGGCGACGAACCCAGCATCCACGAGGCGCTCTGGGCGAACGGCGCGGTGACCTACCGGCGGTTCGACCCGGGAACGCGGGAGGTGCTGACCGACCCCACCCTGGGGTCAGCCACCGTGATCTGCAAGGGGCCGGCGCGTGCACCCGAAGCGTTCCTCGTCGCCGATCTCACCGGCCGGCTGATCCGGCGCCCCGATGTGCCGCTGCCGCAGACCGTGCTGAGCCAGTTCCAGGGGGACGGCATGTCGAGTGCCCCCCTCGACACCGACATCATCAAGGGGCGGGTCTTCTTCGCGGACCTCGGCGTGCCGCCGATCGAGGCCGTGGCGCTGACCGAGGTGGTGGCCCGCGAGATCGCCTCCTCGCTCGACCAGTTCCACTCGAGCGAGCAGCGCCAGGAGATCGCCGCCCGCGAGGAGCGCATCCGCGTGGCGCGCGACCTGCACGATGGGGTGCTCCAGGGGCTCACGGGGGTCCGGCTCGAGCTGCGCGCGCTGGCGAAGGCGCTGGGGGCGAACATCGACGAGTCGACCCGCAATCACCTGGTGACGCTGGAGCGGGCACTGGCGCTCGAACAGCGCGAGCTGCGCCTGTTCATCTCGGGCCTCGAACCGGGCGCCGATCGCCGGATCGATCGCGCTTCGACCCTGGCCAGCCGGCTGGACGCGCTGCGTGAGCGGCTCGCGCTGGAGTGGAAGACGCCGGTGACGCTGCGAGTGTCCCCGCGGCTCGCCTCGCTCCCACCGTCACTCGACGAGGCGGTACCCCTGATGGTTCACGAGGCGGCGGTCAACGCCCTCAAGCATGCGCAGGCGTCGCGCGTGGCGGTGGACGTGGACGGCGAAGCCGGGCAGTTACGGATTGCCGTGACCGACGACGGACGGGGCTTTCCCTTCAAGGGGCGCTACAATCATGAGGCCCTGGCCGAGGTGCGCACGGCGCCGCGCACGCTCTTCGAGCGTGTCTCGGCGCTGGGCGGCCAGCTGTCGGTCGAGTCGACCGAGACCGGGTCACGCGTCGAGATGCACGTGTCGTACTAGGAGCCGCATTTGCCGATCCGGATTGCCATCGCCGACGACCACGCCATCGTCCTCCACGGCCTGAAGCGCCTGCTCGACGGCGAGGAGGAGTTCGACGTCGTGGCCTGCTGCGCCAACGCGAACGAGGCGATCGACGCCGCCCGCGCCGGGGGCATCGACGTGCTCCTGCTCGACGTGCGGATGCAGGGATTGAGCGGCATCGACGTGCTGCGCACGCTGGCCACCGAGCGGATTGCGCTGTCCACCGTGCTGCTCACCGCCACGATCTCCGACGCGGACGCGGTGGAGGGGTTGCGTCTCGGCGCCCGTGGCATCGTGCTGAAGGAATCGCCGCCCGAGACACTGCTCGAGTGCATCCGCCGCGTGGCACGCGGCGAGCAGTGGCTCGACAACGAGACGATGTCACGTGCGCTCGACGCCATCACGCGACGGGAACGCCAGGGGGCGGAGTCGGCGCGCGTGCTCACGGCGCGCGAACTCGAGATCGTGCGGATGATCGCCCAGGGCCTGCGCAACCGCGTGATTGCCGAGCGGCTCTCGATTTCGGAGGGCACGGTGAAGATTCACCTGCACAACGTCTACGAGAAGCTCGGGCTCGACGGACGGCTCGAACTGGTGCTCCACGCGCAGAAGGAAGGGCTCGTCTGAACCCGGGCCTGGGCGGTCGCCGTCAGGCGCCGGTGTAGAGCGTGCGGTACTGCTCCCGCAGCACCGATTTCTTGAACTTCCCGACCGACGTGCGTGGAATCTCCGCGGCGAACTCGATGCGGTCCGGCAGCCACCACTTCGCGAAGCCCGGCTCGAGGTAGGCCAGCAGTTCGTCCGGCGTGGCCGCCTCTCCCGGCCGGAGCACCACGACCGCCAGCGGCCGCTCGTCCCACTTGGGATGCGGCACTGCGATGACCGCCGCCTCGGCCACCTTCGGGTGGGCCATCAGCGCGTTCTCGAGCGCCACCGAACTGATCCACTCGCCACCGGACTTCACGAGGTCCTTGGCCCGATCCGTCAGCTCCACGCACCCATCCGGGTGGATCACCACCACGTCGCCCGTCCGGAACCAGCCATCGTCCGAGAAGCGGGCATCGGGACCGTTGACGTTGTAGTACTGGCTGGCCACCCACGGCCCGCGCACCTCCAGTTCGCCCATCGACGTCCCATCCCACGGCATCTCGCGCCCGTCCGCCATGGCTCGCACCTCGATGAACGGCAGCGGCTTGCCCTGCCGGGCGCGGTAGCGGACCTGCTCGTCGAACGGCGCCTGCTCGAGCGCCGTCGGCAGCAGGCAGACGGTTCCGAGCGGCGTCAACTCCGTCATGCCCCACGCATGGACGATGGTGAGCCCGTGCCTCTGCTGGTAGGCGGCAATCATCGAGGCGGGTGCGGCGCTGCCACCGATGGCGATGGTGCGCAGGCAGCGCACGTCGTGTTTGCCTGGCTGGCGGTCGAGTTCCTGGAGCATCCCGAGCCACACGGTCGGCACACCGGCCGTCACGGTGACCCGCTCGCGGACGATCAGGTCGAGCACGCTCGCACCGTCGAGGAACGGGCCGGGGAATACCTGGCCGGCCCCGAAGAGCACCCCGGTGAACGGAAGCCCCCACGCGTTCACGTGGAACATCGGGACGATTGGCAGGAGGATGTCGCGCTCGCCGATGCCCAGCGAGTCCGCAAGCCCCTGCGAGAAGGAATGCAGGATGACCGCCCGATGCGAATACAGCACCCCCTTGGGCTGCCCGGTCGTACCCGACGTGTAGCACATGGCCGCGGCATCGTCCTCGGCGACCGGTACGTCGGTCCACGTTGCGGGATCGGCGCTGGCCAGCAGGGTCTCATACTGGAGGTGACCGTCCACTGCCGGATTCCCGGCAGCCTCGGATCCGGCCGTTGGAATCACGATCACCCGCATGATGGTCGGAGTGCGCTCGCGGAAGCGTTCGTACAGCGGAAGCAGGCTTTCGTCGACGATCAGCGCAACATCCTGGGCGTCGTTCACGATGAAGGCGAGATCGTCGTGGTGCAGCCGCAGGTTCAGCGTGTGCAGCACGGCGCCGATGGCAGGGATGCCCAGATAGGCTTCGAGGTGCTCCTGACTCGCCCACGCGAGCGTCGCGACACGGTCCCCGGGCTTGATCCCGAGGTTCCGCAGGCCGATCCCGAGGCGGCGCGCACGCTCCAGCACGGATCCGTAAGTGGACCGTCGGATGGTCCGGTCGGGCCGCCGCCCGGAGACCGGTCGCTGGGCGAACAGGGTACCCGCCCGGCGCATGATGGCCGGGATCGTGAGGGGAAAATCCATCATGAGTCCGCGCATGGCCGGGGACGATAGCCGGGAGCGGGCCGCATGGCAAGCCGGAACGCCACATGGCCGTGGGCGACGCGTCACGGTGGGGTAAACTACGCGCTCGTCCACCCAATGTGTCGTTGAGATAGGATTAGCCCGCCGTGCATCCTGACCTCCAAGAAGCAATCGACTTCCACAAGGCCATCATCGCTGAAGGTGGCAAGGCGCTGGTCGGCTACGACCAGCCCAAGGCGCTCGCCAACGTCGTGCTCATGTCGGAGATTCCGACCACGTACGACAAGCGCGAGCAGCGCCAGGTGAACTCGGGCAACCTCCTGCTCCGCGGCGTACCGGGCGTCGGCAAGACGTTCTTCGGGGTCATCCTCGCCGCCATCAGCAACGCACGGTTTGCACGCATCCAGGGGCGCGCAGACCTCCAGCCCACCGAGGTCGTCGGGTTCCAGATGATCAACCCCGCGACCGGGGAGACGATGACCGAGTTCGGGCCGATGGCGTCGGCCGAAGTCATCCTCCTCGACGAAATCAACCGCATCCCGCTGAAGTCGCAGAGCGCCTTCCTCGAAGGGCTGCAGGACCGCACCATCACCGTCGGCAAGGAAACCTACGAACTCCCCACCTTCAGCTTCGCCATCGCGACGATGAACCCGGTGGAACTGGGCCAGGGCACCTTCCCGCTCTCGGAAGCAGCGACCGACCGGTTCGCGATCATGATCAACATCGGCTACCTCCCGCCGAGCGAGGAGGCGAAGCTGGTGAACTTCGACTTCAAGCGCGTGAAGCTGGGCAGCCTGATGGAGAAGGAGCGGATCATCCAGCTCCGCTCGCGCATCAGCGAGCAGGTCTACCTGCACGAGCGGCTCGGGCGCTACATCCAGCGGCTCGTGGCGGCCTCGCGTCCCTACAACCCGGACACCGACTGGCACCACAGATCACCCTCCGAGCTCGTCGAGCGGGGTGTCGACCTCGGGGCGTCTCCGCGCGCGATCATCGCGTGGGGCCGGCTGGCCAAGGTGTGGGCGCTGCTCATCCACGAGCGCGACGAGGTCTATCCGGAGGACATCCAGGAACTCGCGCCGTACGTGCTCGGCCACCGGATCTGGCTCGGCCCGCATGCGGCCAGCCACGGCCTGACCACCGAGGCGGTCATCGAGGACATCGTCGCCCGGGTTCCGGTCCCATGAGGACACGCGACCACGAGGAACTGGCCCCCCTCGTCAACCTCGCGGACATCACCGAAATCGAACTGGTCATCCTGAAGCGCATGCGTGAGCTGACGCTCGGCGATCACCGCAGCCGGTCGCAGGGGTCGGGCTTCGACTTCCAGGGGTTGCGCGAGTGGCAGGCGGGCGACAAGTTCTCGTACATCGACTGGGCGCAGTCGTCGCTGAACAACTTCTCGCCGCTGGTGATCCGCGAGTTCGAGCAGCAGAGCACGGCGACCGTCATGCCGATCGCCGACTTCTCCCCGTCGACCCGCTGCGGCGTCGGCGGAATGCCGATCGCGGCGGCGATCACGCGCGCCATCGCCACGGTGGGCATGTCGGCCAACTTCTTCCAGGATCCCTTCGGGCTCGTCACCTTCGACCGCGGGTTCGAGCACGTGGCGGCCCTGCGCCCCCGCCTCGGCAAGACGCACGTCGTCCACTGCGTGGACGCCTACCAGTACGAGCGCGGGCTCCAGCACGTCAAGCGTTCCGGGTCGATCAGCACGTCGCTCGGCGGGTTCGTCCGGCGGCACGCCATGCTGCCGGTCATCTCCGACTTCCTGTTCGACGATGTGGACGAGGTGATGAAGGAACTGTCGCTGATGTCGGTGACGCACGACGTATTCCTCATCCTCATCGACAGTGCGTTCGCCTTCGACCTGCCGCGCATCTCCGCCGGCTGGATCGAGATTTCCGACGTGGAGACCGGCCGGACGCGCACCGTGTCCCGCCGGCAGTATGCCCAGTTGGCCGACCGGGCCCGGGAGTGGCAGGATCGGGTGCGGGCCCGCGCGAAGGACGTCGACCTGGACGTCGTGACCATCGGCCTCGACCAGGCGAAGAGCGACATCGCCCTCAGTGAATTCGTCGTCGAACGACGCTTGCGGAAAACTCATGAGTAAACGGCTCGTCCTTACCGCTGTCCTGCTGTCCGCCCTGTCCGGCATCGCCACGGCCCAGCCTGCGCCTGCGCAGGCGCCGGGCACGCGGAATGTCGAGGTCGACCCCATCCGCTGCTGGTGGCGCACGAGCGCCGGGGCCGTGCGGATTGGCGAGCAGTTCGACCTCTCCCTCACCTGCGCCGTGCTCGAATCGGAGGCGGTCTCGGTGGTGGTGGACGAGTCGCGGCTCGGGAATGCCGTCGTCCAGATGGCACCGTTCGAGGTGGTGTCCGGGAGCCACCCGGCCGACCAGCACGCCGGCATCCGCCGCTTCTTCCAGTACGAGTACCGGCTGCGGCTCATCAACCCCGACGCCGTAGGCACCGACGTGCGCATTCCCGACATCGGCCTCCACTACCGCATCAACAGCAAGGTGGATGGCAGCGCGGCGGTCCAGGGTCGCGACCTGCTCTACTACCTGCCGCCTCACGTCATCCGGATCACGTCGATGGTGCCCGACGGTGCCACCGATATCCGCGATGCCACCGGTGCGAGCTTCGCGACGATCGACGCGCTGACCCTGCGCGCGGGGATGTTCAACATCATCGGCACGGCGCTCATGGCCTTCGCTGCCCTGATCGTCGTCCTCGTGCTCGTCCGTGCTGCCCGCGGCGCCCGCAAGTGGACGCCGAGTGATCAGCGCGAGCTGTCGGCCGGGTCGCTCCTCGGCGTGGCCACGCGTGAACTCGCCGCGGTGCGTCGCGACAAGGGCGGCGGCTGGACCGACGAACTGGCCGACCGCGCGCTTGCGGCCACCCGCATCGCAGCCGCCGGCGCCCTCGGACGCGCGATCAGCCAGCGGACCGCCGCTGCCGACGTCGTGGTCGGCGACGGCCAGCTCGTGACGCGCGGGCCGCGTCGCGGCACGAAGCGGATCGTCTCCGCCCCGACGACGGCGCAGGACCTGACCCGTCAGCTCGGCCGCATGTCGGTGGCCGACGCCCGCCGGTCCACCGTCGAGGCGCTGCGCGACGCGCTCCAGACCTTCGCCGCGGCCCAGTACGGCCGTGCCACCCGCAACGACTCCGCGCTCGACGATGCCCTGGAGGCGGCGAGCCGGGCGGCCTCCACCGTCCGCTCGGACAACGTGTTCCCGCGAACCCTCTTCAGGCGGTGGACGTCCGGCCCGGCCCCGATGGAGAGCCGGGCGTAGAGATGTCCTACAGCGGGGCGCGGCAATACCTCGCCAATACGATTGCCGAGTGGCAGCACATCCGCCTCGCGGACCTGCAATTCTGGCATGCGGGCGACGGTCGACTCGTGGCCTTCGGCCTCGTGGCGCTCGCCGTGTTCGCGCTCGTGGCGCGCTCGTTCATCGTGCGGCAGCCAGGCCGGCATCGCCTCGTGGTGCCGGCGCTGCCCGGCACGCTCCGCCCGTCGTACCTCGGCTTCGTCCGCCACGTGCCGCTGCTGGTGTTCCTCGCCGGGATCCCCTTCTTCGCGATTGCGATTGCCGACCCGTTCACCTCGCTGGTCACCAGCGAGGTGTCCTATCCGGGCCGACGCATCGCCATCATGATCGACGCGTCGACCAGCATGCGCACGCCGTTCAAGGCAGCCCAGCTCAACACGCGCGCCGAGACCGACGCCACCTTCTTCACCACGGTGGCCGCCGCCGAGCGGTTCGTGCGCCTGCGGATGGCGCGCAACTACAAGGACCTGATGGCGCTGGTCGAGTTCGGCAACGAGGCCTACGTCGTCACGCCGTTCACGAACGACTACGACAACATCCTGCTCAGCATCTCCCTCATCGGCGATCCGGTGGAGTACTCGCTGTTCCCCGACCAGGGCACCGTGATTGCGGCGGCGATCGAGCAGGGGACGGGGCTCTTCAAGGCGTTCGACTTCCTCGATGCGACCGGCAACATCATGATCCTCTTCTCGGACGGGGAGGACACCCGGGTGCAGGTCGGTGACCGGACGCTCGACGAGATCCTTCAGGGCGCGATCGACGCCAAGATCCCCGTCTACATGGTCCGTACGAACTACGACCGCGGCAAGGGCATGGTGATCCCGGACGAGATCTGGGTGCCGGCCATCGAGAGGACCGGCGGGAAGTTCTACGCGGCCAGCAGCGAGGATGCGTTCCTCGCCGCGATCGCCGACCTGGACAAGGTGGCGGCCGGCACGATTTCGACCAAGCAGTACACCAGCCAGCGCCCGCGCTTCGCCTTCTTCGCCCTCGCGGCGGCGGCGTGCTGGCTGACCGCGGCGTTCCTGAAGCTGACGCTGCCGCAGTTCCAGAAAGTGCCCTAGGAGAACACGATGAAGAGCATCGCAGGCGGACTCATCCTCGCCATCCTGCTGTTCGCAGGCGGCTCCCTCAGCTTGCAGGAGTCGAAGCACGCACGGCGGCTGGCCGACGCACACCAGCGGCTCGCCACGCTCCAGTACACGGACGAGGGCGACCTCGAGAGCGACGCCACCCTCATCAAGCGGCTGCCTCCGCCCGTCGGCCTCGAGGCCGGCACCGAGGCCAGGCACGAGGCGACCGTCACCTACTGGCTGTCGCGCTACACCGCCCTCACCGAGATGGCGGCACCCGGCGGCGGTCCGGCCATCCAGGACCCCGAACTGCTCTTCCTGGCGGCGAACGCGGCCTACCGCACGAGCGCTCCGCAGTCGGACGACAAGAAGGCGGTGGTCTCCCGCCTTGACGGCGTCGTCCAGGCCTACGCCGACGTGCTGCGGCGCGACCCGGACAACGCGGACGCCTCGTTCAACTACGAATTCGTCGTGAAGCTGCGCGACCAGATTGCCAAGAACCCGCGTGGCGCGAAACGCGAGTCCAGGAAGTCCGACCGCGTCGACGAGAGCGTCGACCTGCCGGTAGGCCCGACGATCCACGGCAACCCTGGCGGTCCGCCCGAGAGCGAGTCGATGAGCGACTTCAAGACTGTCACCCCGATGCGCTACGACGAGCGCGAAGAGCAGATGGACCCGGGCAGGGGCCAGAAGATCCAGCGCAAGGGCTGATCCCGTGCTGGTCCGGATCAACTTCAGGGACATCACGTTCGGCCAGCCGGAGCTGCTCTGGCTGCTCGTCGTGCCCGCGCTGCTCCTGGTGCTGTGGTGCTGGCGGCTCCTGAGCCGCCGCATGCTCGCACGTCAGCTGCAGCGGACCCGGGTGGTCCCTGTCCGGGAGCGGTTCGCCCCCCTGGGCGACCTGCCCTTCTGGCTGTGCCTCATCCTCTCCTCTGCCCTGCTCATCGTCGCGCTCGCGCGGCCGCATGGACCGGCCACCGCGGTTCGAAGCGGCGGCGTGGACCTGGTGCTCCTGCAGGACGGGTCGGCCTCCATGTACGTCCAGGACGTGGCCGGCAGCCGCTGGAAGCGCGCGGTGCAGTTCCTCCGCGTCATCGGCGACTCACTCGCCTGGAACAACGACCGCATCGCACTGGCGCTCTTCGCGCACATCGCGGCGCCCCAGATCCGGCTGACGAAGGATCCGAACACGTTCTTCTTCTTCGTCGATCACCTGGACGCCACCTCCCCGTTCCGCGTCGAGGACGAGACGACGTGGGACACGAACAGCGAGCAGGGGATCTACTGGGGCATCCGGCTGATCGAGCGCGACGAGGAGATGCACGGCAAGTCGCCCAACGCGAAGGCGTTCATCATGATCACGGACGGCGAAGTCTGGAGCGGTGAGGTGGCCAAGTCGCTCAAGCGGGCACAGGATGCCGGCATCCCGCTCTTCGTCGTCGGCGTGGGCACGCTTGGAGGCGGCCGCCTCCCGGAGTTCAAGGACAAGGAAGGCAACGTCGTTCACGACCCGGAGGTGCCGTCCATCTCCCGGCTCGACCGGGCGTCGCTGCAGCGGCTCGCATCGGCGGGTGGCGGGCAGTACTTCGAGCTCGACCGCGACGGCGACCGCCATATCGCGAACACGATCATCGACACCGCGAAGCGGATGGCCCCCTCGCTCGGATCGCAGGAACAGTCCGAGGAGCTCTACTGGCGCTTCCTGGTGGCCGCCGCCATCTTCCCGTTCCTGGGCATGGTCTTCCTGCGCGACCGCGCGGAACTCTGGATTCAGGCCCTGGGCGTTGCCGCGTCGGCGGCGGTTGTCATGTTCGTCCTCGGGTAGCCACCCGCGTCGGAGCCCCCTCAGGCATGCTTCCCACACGTACCGCCCTGCTCATTGCGGTGGCCATGGGCGTCGCACTTGAAGTCGGCACGCTCGGCAGCCGGGTCGGTCTGCCGGTGGCCGTGGTGCTGTCGGTGGTGATCGGTGCGGCAACGGGCGGCCGTGGCTGGCTGACACCGGCGGCGATCGGACCGGCCCAGTTCGCGGCTGCCCTGTACCGGGGCGGCAGCCTGGCCTCGTCGTGGACCGGCCCCTTCCTCGCCTACCTGGCCCTCGGCGTGCCGATGCTGCTGGCCGCCTACGTGGGCCGACGCCTCCGGCAGCGGGCGCGACGCTAGGACGTGAAGCGGCGGACGTCGACGCCGTATTTCTTCACCTTGTAGTTCAGCACGCGCTCGGTCGTGTCGAGCAGCCGCGCCGCCTTCGCCCGGTTGCCGCGCGTGGTCTTCAGCGCGTCCTGGATCAGGTCTTTCTCGAAGCCGGCCACGGCGTCCGCGAGCGACACGCGCGTGACCGTGTTCGAGGCCTCCGCTGTCTGGAGTGACGGCGGCAGGTGATGGCCGTGGATGACGCCGCCGTCGCACATCAGCACCGCCCGTTCGAGCGTGTTCTCCAGCTCGCGCACGTTGCCCGGCCAGTGGTAGCTCATGAGCATGTCGATGGCCGGCGTGGAGATGCGCTTGATGCTCTTGTGGTGTTCCCGGGAGAACTTCTCGAGGAAGTGATCGACCAGCAGCAGCAGGTCGGCCTTCCGTTCCCGAAGCGGCGGGACGAAGATCGTGAAGACGTTCAGGCGGTAGTAGAGGTCTTCGCGGAACGTGCCGGCCGCAATGGCCCGCTCCATGTCCTTGTTCGTCGCGGCCAGCAGGCGCACGTTGACCTTGATGGTTTCCGTGCTGCCCAGGCGCTCGAACTCGCGCTCCTGGAGCACACGCAGCAGCTTCACCTGGGTGGAGAGGTTGATGTCACCGATCTCGTCGAGGAAGAGCGTGCCCCCCTCGGCCAGCTCGAAGCGCCCCTTCTTCCGCTGCTCCGCCCCCGTGAACGCTCCCCGCTCGTAGCCGAACAGTTCCGATTCGATCAGGCTGTCGGGCAGCGCCGCGCAGCTCACCTTCACGAACGGCTTGTTCGCGCGGGGTGAGTTGTAGTGGATGGCGTGCGCGATGAGCTCCTTGCCGGTGCCCGATTCACCGCGGATGAGCACCGTGGTGTTCGTGGCGGCCACCTGCGCCATCTGCTCGTACATCTGGCGTACCGGGCCGCTCGTCCCGATGATGCTGGAGAAGTCGTAGCGCTCCTTCAGCTCCTGCCGCAGGTGGGTGTTCTCGTCGACGAGGCGCTTCTTGTCCTCCTCCACGAGCCGCTGGATCTTGACCGCGGCGGCGATGCTCGACGCCACGATCCCGAGGAACTTGACGTAGCGTTCGTAGTCGCGCTCGGGATTGAACTTCAGGTCGACGCCGATGGCGCCGACCGCCCGCCGATTCAGCAGGATCGGCACGCAGATGAAGCTGAGTTCGTCCTTCTGCGTGTCGGACCGCTTCCCTGCGCGGTTCAGGAACTCCGGTTCCTTGCTCACGCGCGGCACGACGATCGGGCGGCTGCTCTCGACCACCTTGCCGACGATCCCTTCGCCCAGGCGGTACCGCACCGAGTGCGAGGGCGCGTCGAGGCCATCGGAGGCCTCGACGTGCAGTTCGCGGTTGTCGTGCAGGAAGACGATGAGACTGCGGACCGTGCCGTGGTGCTTCGCCAGGATCTCCAGCGCCCGGTGCAGGGCGGACCGGAGGTTGAGCGTCCCCGAGAGGGCGTGGCTGATCTCCAGCAGCGTGGAGAGGCGGCGCGACTCCCGGGCCTGGACGACGGCCGGATCCTCAGCCGATCGGGACTTAGCCATTCTTCGAGACGGTTGCGCTGTTCACTTCCTCGTCCGTGATCGTCACCGGCTTCAGGAACGGCATCATGCCGCGAAGCTGCGCGCCGACCTTCTCGATCTGGTGCGACCGCTCCGCCTTGCGACGGGCCTCGAACGTCTTGCGGCCCGTGGCATTCTCCTGCACCCACTCGGCGGCCCACTTGCCGCTGCGGATGTCCTCGAGGATGTTCTTCATCTCGGCCTTGGTCTGCTTGGTGATGACCCGCGGGCCCGAGGTGTAGTCGCCTGCCTCGGCGGTGTCGCTGACCGAGTAGCGCATGTAGTTGATGCCGCCCTGGTACATCAGGTCGACGATGAGCTTCAGCTCGTGGAGGCACTCGAAGTAGGCCACTTCAGGCTGGTAGCCGGCCTCGACCAGCGTCTCGAACCCGGCCTTCACCAGTTCGCTCACGCCGCCGCACAGGACGGCCTGCTCACCGAACAGGTCGGTCTCGGTCTCCTCGGCGAAGGTGGTCTCGATGACGCCCGCGCGGGTGACGCCGATGCCCTTGGCATACGAAAGGGTGAGTGCGCGGGCGTTGCCGGTGGCGTCCTGGTGCACCGCGAACAGGGCCGGCGTGCCGGCCCCTTCCACGTACAGCTCACGCACGCGGTGGCCGGGCGACTTCGGCGCCACCATGGCGACGTCGACGTCGGGACGCGGCTTGATGGTGCCGAACCGGATGTTGAACCCGTGCGCGAACATCAGCATCTTGCCAGCGGTCAGGTTCGGCTCAATCGCCTCGGCGTAGAGCTTCGCGGCGCTCGTATCGGGGGCAAGCACCATGATCACGTCGGCCCAGGCCGAGACCTCGGCCGGGGTGCCCACCTGCAGTCCCGCCGCTTCGGCGCGGGCGCGCGACCGGCTGCCTTCCGGCAGGCCCACACGGACGCTCACGCCGCTGTCCTTCAGGTTGAGGGAGTGGGCGTGCCCCTGCGAGCCATAACCGATCACCGCAACCTTCTTGCCCTGGATGAGGGAGAGGTCTGCGTCCGCGTCGTAGTACATCTTCGCCATTCGAATGCTTCTCCAGTCTGTTGTCGCGTCGCCACAGGGCGGATCGGCATCCGCACACCCGCGTGGCGACACCCGCGGGCCCGTTCAGCCCAATCGCGAAATGCTGATCGCTGAAGTTCCGACGTCTGCGTCCTGACTTCGCGGTTCCGTCGCTAGACGGACAGCGCGCCGCCGTCCTTCTGGCGCGTCGGCCCGTCGCCGAGCCCGCGCGAGGGGGCCACCGTCACCGCCTGCGCCCCGCCGCGGGCCATCTCGACCCGGCCGGTCCGCACCATCTCGATGACCCCGTACGGACGGAGCACCTCGAGCAGGCTGTCGATTTTATCTTCAGTCCCGGTGGTTTCAATAACCAGCGTCTCCGGGCTGACGTCGACGATGCGTGCCCGGTAGACGTCCACCAGCTGCATCACCTGGGTCCGGGCATCGCCGGTGGCCGACACCTTGATCATCGCCAGGTCGCGGGCGATGGTCGGCACGCGGGTGATGTTGTCCACGCGTCGCACGGGCAGCAGCTTGTACAGGTTGGCCTCGACGAGGCGCGCCCCCCGCTCGTCGGTGTCGACCACGATGGTCATGCGCGAGAGGCCGTTCAGCTCCGTGTGGCCGACGGTGAGCGACTCGATGTTGAACGCACGCCGGCGGAACAGCGAGGCCACGCGGTTCAGCACACCGGGCTTGTTGTCTACGTATACGGCAAATGTCTGCATGGTATTGGCTCTAGGCTTCGGACTTCAGTCGGCCGACGTTTCCACAATCGGCGACGGACGCCGAATCATGTTGTGCAGGTCGTTGCCGGCGGGCACCATCGGGAACACCGAGTCTTCCTGCTCTACCCGGAAGTCGATGAGCGCCCCCCTGGCTGCACGTGCCTTGGCCACGACCGGCTCCACGTCGGGCCGCGCGGTGACCGTGGCGGCCCACACGCCGTACGCCTCGGCCAGCTTCTGGAACTCGGGGCCGGTGATCGGCGTGGCGGCGTACCGCCGCTGGTAGAAGAACTCCTGCCACTGGCGGACCATGCCCAGGTAGCCGTTGTTGATGATGCAGATCTTCACGTCGAGGTCTTCCTGCACCATCGTGGCGAGTTCGCAGAGCGTCATCTGGAAGCCGCCGTCACCGACCACCACCCAGACTTCGGCGTCCGGCTTGCCCACCTTCGCGCCGATCGCGGCCGGCAGGGCGAAGCCCATGGTGCCGAGGCCGCCCGAGGTGATGAGCGAGCGGGGCGACTCGTGATGGTAGTACTGCGCCTCCCACATCTGGTGCTGGCCGACGTCGGTCACCACGATGGCGTTGCCGTTGGTGATGCGCCAGATGTCGTTGATGACGTGGGCCGCGTACAGGTGGCCGTCGTCCGGGAGGTTCTTGATGTCGCGGACCGCGGCATCGCCCTTCATGTCGGAGATGTGCGCCAGCCAGGCCGAGCGGTCGACGTCCGCCATCTTCGGCAGCCAGCCGGACACCACCTCGCCCACGTCGCCGGAGATGGCCGAGTCGACGCGGACGTTCTTGTTGAACTCCGCCGGGTCGATGTCGACATGGATCTTCTTGGCGTGCGGCGCGTAGGTCTTGATGTTGCCGGTCACGCGGTCGTCGAACCGCATGCCGAGGGCAATGAGCAGGTCCGACTCCTGGATGGCCGTGTTCACCCAGGCTTCGCCGTGCATGCCCATCATGCCCAGGTTCAGCGGGTGCGAGGCCGGGAAGCTGCCGATGCCGAGCAGCGTCATGGCCACCGGAATCTGGGTCTTCTCGGCGAAGGCCCGCACGGCCGCCTCGCCGCCCCCGAGGATGATGCCGTGCCCGGCCAGGATGACCGGGCGCTGGGCGGCGTTGATGAGCGCCACCGGATCCACGCCGAAGGAATGGCCGGACCGGTCGATGGCCGCGATGTCCGGCTCGGCCTCGTCCCAGTCCAGCTCGCAGACGCCGAGCTGGGCGTCCTTGGTGATGTCGATCAGCACCGGACCCGGACGGCCATGCTTCGCAATGGCGAACGCCTCGCGCACCGCCGGCGCGATCTCGCTCGCATGGGCGATCAGGTAGTTGTGCTTCGTCACCGGCAGCGTGATGCCCGTGATGTCGGTCTCCTGGAAGGCGTCCGACCCGATGAGGCCGCTGCCCACCTGGCCGGTGATGCAGACGATCGGCGTCGAGTCCATCATCGCCGTGGCAATGCCGGTGACCATGTTCGTCGCGCCGGGGCCCGACGTGGCGATCGCCACGCCCACCTTCCCGGTCGCCCGCGCGTAGCCGTCGGCCATGTGCGTGGCCCCCTGCTCGTGGCGGACCAGGATGTGGCGGATCGGGTAGTCGAGCATCGCGTCGTAGGCGGGCAGGATCGCTCCGCCCGGATAGCCGAAGACGACCTCGACCCCCTCACGGACGAGGCATTCCCACAGAATCTGCGCACCGGTCAGCGTTTTTTTGCTCATAAGAGTAATCCCAGGCCTGATGTGTCCTCTGTCGTCACGCGATTAACGGCGCCGGCTGCCGTGTCGTCACCGGCTTCGAACTCGGGTAGGAGCCCAGCACGCGGAGCATCGGGGCGAACTCCCCCAGGTGCGCCAGCGCCCGCGCGCACGCGAGGTCGTCGCGTGCCGCCGCCAGGTCCACGTAGAACAGGTATTCCCACTTGCGCCCCGGGTTGGGGCGCGACTCCAGCTTCGTCAGGTCGATGCCCCGCAACGCAATCGCCGCCAGGGCCTTGAAGAGCGCTCCCGGCTCGTTCGCCAGGGTGAACACGATGGTCGTCTTGTCGGCCGGGGCGTCCGACAGCGGCGTCTTCCCCACCACCAGGAATCGGGTGGTGTTCGAGTCGTTGTCCTGGATGCCGGCCCGCAGCGACACAAGGCCATTCACCTCGCCGGCACGCGCCGACGCAATCGCCGCGGCATCGGTCCAGTGCTGGTCGGCCACCAGCTTCGCGCTGCCGGCCGTGTCGTAACTCGCCATCACTTCGACGCCGGACAGGGTCCGCAGGAAGCGGTCGCACTGCGCCAGCGCCTGCGGGTGCGAATACACCCGCCTGATGTCGGCGAGCGTGGTTCCCGGCAGCGCCAGCAGGTGGTGAACGACCGGCACCTCGACCTCGCCGACGATCGGCAGCTGATGCTCGAGCAGCAGGTCGAAGTTGCGATGGATGCTGCCGCCGATCGAGTTCTCGATCGGCAGGACACCGTAGTCCGCGGCACCGCCGTCCACGGCCGCGAACACGTCCTCGAAGGCGCGGCAGGGCAGCAGCTCGGCCGAGGCACTCACCTGCCTCGACGCGGCCTCGCTGAAGGCCCCGGGTTCACCCTGATACGCAATCTTCATAGGTCTGCCGGACCCAGCCAGCCCATGCGGACGCGGATCCCACGTACGAACAAAAGGCCATCACCCGGTTCGGATGATGGCCTCGACGCTTCCTGACTCTGCGCTGCCATCATCCGGTTGGCCGGACGCCCGTAACGACGACCACGAGGTCGACGACGACCTCGGAGACCGTAACGACGGGAATGGAAACCAGCAGCATGTGGAGGAATTACACCGGTTTAGCGCGAGTGAGTCAAATTGAAACAATTTACCAGAACATAAGCACGGCAAATGCTCTCGGCAAGTACATAACCATCGTCAATGGTCCACACTCACTCCCCACTGCTGCTCCATCCGGCTCATCACGCGCGGCAGGTCAGCCTGAAGCAGGAAGCCCTCCTTCACGAGGTCCGCGCACACGCGCGTTGCCGCCTCGAGATACGAGGCCTTCGTGGGATACCGCAGCGCAACAGGCGTGCGCGGGTCACCAGCGGCCGCTTCGGCGCTGCGCGGAAATGGGATGCGCGACCCGAGCAGTGACACGAGCATCGCCGGACCGCCGATGTTCCGGTTCCTGAAATTCCAGCCCGTATACGTCGCCAGCGGCACCAGCGACTCGGCCGTCCGCACCCCAGCCACCTCGTTGCCGTCCGCGTCCACCTGCGGCACCAGGAAGGGAACGAGCTGCCCGTCCCGACGGTGCTGCTCGACCTGCCGCGGCGACTGAACACCGGGAATGGCGGGGAACCCGACTGCGTCTGCACGCACGAGGGTGCCGTCCCCGAGCCGCGGATAGCGGCTGGGCGGCGGAGCGGTGCCGGTGCGCAGCCACTGCTCCATCCCGTGCATCAGCGCACGCATGGTCCACCAGTACTCGAGCGGATTGTCCGGCTGCTGCCCCTGGCCCACGCTCGTCGGAAAGCGGGCCGGACCGTGCTGCGACCCTGTCAGGTAATAGACGCGCGTCTGGTCGTTCAGCGGCAGGTCCGCCGACCCATCCGGCGCGACATGGATGAGCGCCGCGTTCCGCCCCCCACCCCAGTACTCCACCGAGGTGTTCGTGAAGAACATCTTCGGCTGCACGGCACGGGAGCGATCGTTCTCGAGCAGGCCGTCCACGCGACCCGACACCGGATCCTTCGTGGCCTGGTTCGCGTACGGGAACCGGGTGATCTCGTACATCGTGAGCGAGGTCGGGGTGGCGCCGCGACCGTTCACGTCGAGCCCGGCGGCGCCGGCAATGTGCACCCAGACCGCGTCGTACACCTGCCGGCTCTTCTCATCGCCGTTCATGCCGGCATACAGGAACGTCCGCAGGAAGCGGCCGCTCTGCGACGAGCCGAACGCCAGCGTCCGGTCGGCTCTCACGAGGGCGCCCGGCGCGTACTTCACCCAGCTGCCGATGTCCCTGAAGGCCGCCAGCCCCAGCCCCGATACCGGCATCTCCTTCGCGCGGTACCGGACACGGTAGATGCGGCCAGCCTCGAAGCCACCGGTCAAGCCCACCATGTTCCGGGCGTCGACGCTCCAGCGGCTTCGGGCAATCGGCGTCTCCGGACCGAACTGCGAGTCGCGGACGGTGAGCGTGCTGTCCTGCGCCGCCACGTCGGCCGGCGTGTACCCGATCAGGTCGCCCACGGTCTGGCGCTCGTTCGTGTTGGCCGGCGTGAAGTCGGCCCAGACCGTCGTGTCCACGCCCTGGGCGGACGGCACGGTGATCCCCATCAGCCCATTGGTGCGCCGGACATCGAACTCCCATCCCACCCACACCAGCGTGAAACCCCGGTCGAGCAGGAAACGATCGCCCAGGTCGGTGTCGGACGCGGGATCGTTGGTCCCGCCGCGGATGAACCCGGTCATCACCAGCTTGCGCCCGCGGTTCGGCACTTCCACGAGGGCAATCCCGTTCGAGCGGGCCGGATCCTTGGGGCGGATGATGTACACGTCTGCCGAGAACGCCACCCGGCCGGCTGCATTCACGGGTGCCTTGTCGATGTCGGCGACAACCTGGTTGTGGGAATCCCGCGGGTCGACCTCGAAGAACGCGGTGCCGACGATCTTCTCGAATCCCGTGGATCCAATGTCGGCCCTGGTACCGACCTCCACCCGGAGCAGCTCCGCTGACGCGGAGGAGGCCAGCAGGAGCAGGCTCGCCAGGAAGACCGCAGGGGTACGACTGAAGGGGCTGGACATGGCCGCGCAGTATACCCGTTTGGGTCTGCGCCATCGTCGTGCGAAAATCCCCGCATGTTCAAGCTGGTCCGCCTGTGCGCAGCCCTCGCCCTGGCTGCTTCCCTGGCCGCCTGTGGCGGCGTCAGTTCCCCGTCCAACCAGACCGCGGAAGACTTCACCGGGACGCTCGGACAGTCGAGCCAGGCGTTCCAGACCTTCAGCGTGAGCCGTACCGGCGAGCTGTCGATGACGCTGCAGAGCCTCACGCCGCGCCCCGTCGTCGGCTTCGTGAGCCTGGGCATCGGCACACCTGGCGCCGGGTCCTGCTCTCCGCTGCTCGGCTACATCATTTCGCAGGCGGCCATCGGAACCCCGTATTCGTTCCCCCGCATCATCAACGGCACTTACTGCATCGTGGTGGCCGACGCCAACGCCATCCTGACCGGCCCGACCAACTTCGCGATCCGCTTCACGCATCCCTAGAGTCGCGGGCATGTCATCCGTGCCGGACGTCGAGCAGGCGATCGACCGGCTATACGCCCTGCCACTCGACCAGTTCACGGCCGCCCGCAACGCACTCGCCCGCACCCTCAAGGGCGACGATGCCGCGCGGGTGAAGCGGCTGGTGAAGCCGACGGTGGTGCCGTGGGCCGTGAATCAGCTCTACTGGCACGACCGCCCCGCGTACGAGCGGCTCATGGCCGCCGGACGGGCCCTGCGGCGGGCGCAGGTCGCCGCTCTCGAGGGATGCACCTCGGATCTGCGTGGAGCCTCCGCCGCGCACCGTGCGGCCCTGTCCGACGCCGCCCGCTCGGCCACGCGCCTGGCCACGGGTACGAGCCCTGCCGCCGATGCCCTCACCCGGATGCTGGAATCTCTGTCCCTGGCATCGGAGCCCCCGTCCGGACAGGGACGCTTCACCGAACCACTGCAGCCGGCCGGGTTCGAGGCACTGGCCGGCATCACCCCAGTTGCCGGGCCGGCGGCACAGGCGCTGTCGGCAGGCGCATCGACGCCCGCGCCGGAACGGCCGGACGCCGCCCGCCGTGTCGGAGGCGCGGCCGAGCGACGACGCGCCGCCGCCGCGGAAGCGGCCGCGCGCCGTGCGGCTGATGCGCGCGTCGAACGCGCACGTCGCGACCTGGCGCAGGCGCGCGAGCGGGAATCGCGGGCACGCGACCTGGCCGAGGTCGCGCGACAGCAGTGGCAGCGCGCCGAGGCGGCACTCCACGAGGCGCAGGCGGCGACCACCGCCGCTGAACGCGAGCTGAAGGAATCCGTGGAGCGCCGCACGGCCGTGTGATGGGTGCGGGTGCAACGGATCGGGCAGGGCGCGCGTCCTACCGACCGTTGCGGCCGCTGTCGCCGGCCGCACTCACGCGTGTGCTAACGTTTCCCCCTATGCATGACCTTGTCCTCTTCCTGCACTCGTGGGTGCGCTGGGCCGCGATCGTCACCGGCATCCTGGCCACGGTGTCGGTGCTTGGCGCCTCGTCCGACGCCCGCAACAACGCCTGGGCGAAGTTCTTCGTCATCAGCCTCGACATCCAGTTCCTGCTCGGGCTGATCCTGGTCGTCACCACCGTGAACTTCGGCCAGATGGGTGAGGTCATGCGCGACAGCACGGCGCGCTTCTATGCCGTCGAGCATCCGACGATGATGGTGGTGGCCATCGCCCTGGCGCACATGGGCCGCGTGTTCGTGCGCAAGGCCACCAGCGCGGCCTCCGCACGGACCAAGTCGCTCATCTTCTTCGGCATCGCCACCCTGCTGCTGCTGGCCGGCACGCCCTGGCCAGGCATGCGCGACAGCCGGCCACTGTTCAACGTCAACCTGTGAAACGACGCACCGCCTCACTCCTCGCCCTCGGCCTCCTCGTCCTCGTCGTCGCCGGCGTCGCCATCAGCCGCCGCGGGCCCAAGGGCACCGCGGTGGACGTCGGCACCGTCGTGCGGCAGGCCACGTTCCGGTCCACCGTGACGGCGTCGGGTGAGATCGTGGCCTCGCAGTACGCCGACATCGGCTCGAACGTCATGGGCAAGATCACGGCGCTGCCGGTGGCCGAGGGTGACTTCGTTACCGTCGGGCAGGTGCTGGCGCAGATCGATCGGGTGCAGCTCGAGGCCGAAGCCGCGGGGGCCTACGAACAGCTCAAGGCACTCGAGGCCGACGAGCGCGCGGTGAAGGAGCAACTGCGCTCGGCCGAGGCGGATGTCCTCGCGGCCGAAGCGCGGGTCCGCGACGCCGAGCAGGTGCTGAAGCGCCGTCGCGAACTCAGCGTCGAACAGCTCGTCCCGGCCTCCGAACTCGACTCCGCCAAGGCAGCGGCCGATGCCGCCAGCGCCCAGTTGGCCGCCGCGCGCGCCGCCGCCGACCGCGCGAAGGTCAACATCGAGACCGCGAACCGCCGGATGCTCCAGGCCAAGGCCCAGCAGATCCGTGCCGCCGATTCGCTCGCCAAGACCCAGATCCTCTCTCCCATCAAGGGCGTGGTTACGCGACTGCGCGTCCGGAATGGCGAGATGGTGGTCGTGGGTGTGCAGAATCAGCCGGGCACCACGCTGATGACCATCTCCGACCTCGGGGCGATCGACCTCGAGGTGAAGGTGGCCGAAGCGGACGTCCTGGCCGTTGCCCGCGGCCAGTCCGCGCAGGTGACGCTCGAGGCGATTCCCGGCCGCTCGTTCTCGGGCAAGGTGGTGGAGATCGGCGCCAGCGCATTGCCGGTGACCGGCACAGCCGCCGCGCGCGAGTTCAAGGTCGTGATCCGACTCGACGAGCCGGCACCCGGCCTGCGCCCAGGGCTCACCGGCGACGCGGAGATCGTCACGAGCGAACGGACCAACGTGCTGACGGTGCCACTGCAGAGCGTGGTCATCCGGACGGTTGACGGCACCGAGCGCACCGGCGTCTTCACGGTGGCCAATGGGGCGGCGACGTTCGTGCCGGTCACCTCCGGGGTGATCGGCGGCCTGGACATCGAGGTTTCCGGCATCCAGGAGGGGGTCACGGTGGTCACCGGACCATACCAGGTGCTGCGCGAGCTGAAGGACGGCCAGCTCGTGGCCGTCGCCGGACAGGACTGACGTGCGGCTGCAGGTACTCGTCGAGGCTGCGGGAACCATCGGCCGCAACCCTCTGCGGTCCTCCCTTGCCGCACTGGCCGTAGCGGCCGCAGTGGCCACCACCGCCGTCGTCCAGACCGGCCTCGATGCCCTCGCCCGCACCGCCCGCGAAACGAGCGCACGGGCGTTCGGCGCCGACACCTTCGTGGTCGCCCGCCTCGCCAGCGGGAACCTGAGTCGGCGCGAACTCGCCGACAAGCTCGCCCGCAACCCGAACATCACCCGCAGCGACGTCCGCTACATCCGGAACATCGCCGACAACCGGGTCACCTACGCGGCCACCGCGCAGCGCAACGCCGACGTGGTCCGCGGCGCGCGCAAGTTCGAGCAGGCCACGATGAACGGCACGCAGGCGGCGCTGCTGACCATCCGGAACATCGAGATCGCGACCGGGCGCTTCATCAGCGAACAGGAGGAGGCGACCGGCGCGCCGGTGGTCATCCTCGGCCAGGCCATTGTCGACCAGCTCTTTCCGGCCGAAGACCCGATGGGCAAGCCGGTGCGGATTGGCGGCCGCGCCTTCACGGTGGTTGGCCTGCAGACCCGTCAGGGGACGGCCGGGGGCGTCTCCCTCGACCGCTATGTCTGGATGCCGCTGCGTGCATTCGAACGCGCGTTCGGATCGCCACCGTCGCTGCAGGTCTTCGCCAAGGCGCCGGATCCGTCGCTCAACCGCGCCGCCGAGGATCATGCGCGCATCTCGATGCGCGCACGCCGGCACCTGGGGCCGGCCGAGGCGGACACCTTCGACATCATCACGCCAGAGGCATCCCGCTCGTTCGTCGCCAACATCACCGAGCGGATCGGTGCCGCGGCCATTCCAATCTCGATCATGGCGCTCATGGCCGCCATCGTTGTCGTGACCAACACCAGCCTGGTGTCGGTCACGCAGCGCACGCACGAGATCGGCATCCGCAGGGCGCTGGGCGCCTCCCGCTCGACCGTCCTGGCCGAGACGCTTGCCGAATCGGCCATGGTGGGCACCATCGGCGGCACCATCGGCCTCCTGGCGGCCGCGGCGGTGCTGGCCCTGGTGTCCCGCATCGCCGGCCTGGCCCTCGGCCTCAGCCTGCCCACCGCCGCCGTGGCCCTGGGGGCGGCGGTGCTCAGCGGTGCTGTCGCCGGCTGGTATCCGGCACGTCGTGCGGCGTCCCTCGACGTGGTCGACGCCCTGAGGCAGCAGTGAACCACGGTCGCCTTGCGCGGGTGGGGCGCACGCTCGCAGAGCCCGCGTGGCTGGCGCTCGACTCGCTTCGCACCTCACGCGCCCGATCCGTCCTCGCCATTGCCGGCATCGTCATCGGCATCGTCACCGTGGTACTGGTGGCATCCGTGCTGGCGAACGTGCGCAACCAGATCGCGATGCTGTTCCGGGACCTCGGCACGGAGAACGTGTTTGCGTTCCACCTGACCGGCGACCCGTACGTCACGCCGAGCGAGGCCGAGGCGCGACGGCAACCGCTCAAGCTCGAGTTCATCCCGGAACTGGTCCGCCTGGGGCCGGCCATCCGCGACGTCGGCGCCGAGGTCATCGTCCCCACCACCCTCAATGGCGAGGCGCTCGTCGCGCGAGCCGGCACGAATGAGTCGGACACGGTTTTGGTGGAAGGGGTCTCGCCGAGCTTCTTCGAGATCGTCGGCGCCGAGTTCGAGCGTGGTCGGCCCTTCACGGAACTGGAGGATCGGCAGGGGGCGCGGGTGGCGGTGGTCGGCGCCAGCCTGGCGCGCGCCCTGTTCGGCGACGCCTCACCGCTCGGCCGCACGCTCACCCTCGCCGGCGAGACCTACACCGTGGTGGGGGAACTGCAGAAGAGACGGGGCGGATTCTTCGGCGAGAACCGCCAGGACAACCTGCTCAACCTCCCTGTTGGCACGGTGCGGCGGCGCTTCGGCGACCCGGAACGCCTCGTGCTCTACATGCGCGCGCAGCCCGGCCAGCGCGAGGCCTGCATGCAGCAGTCGGAAACGATCCTGCGGATGCTCCGGAAGCTTCCGCCAGGAGCCGACAACGACTTCACGCTCTCGACAGCCGACTCGATCATCGCCACCTTCGACAACATCAGCGCGCGCATCGCCTTGGTCACCGTGGGCCTGGCGGCGGTCAGCCTGCTCATCGGCGCCATCGGCATCGCGAACGTGATGTTCATCTCGGTCACCGAGCGCACGCGGGAAATCGGCCTGCGACGCGCCCTCGGGGCGCGCCGGGGCGAAGTGCTGCTGCAGTTCCTGCTCGAGGCAGCGTTCCTCTCCGGTATCGGCGGCGTGGCAGGCGTGCTGACCGCCCTCGGCATCGGCCTGCTGCTCACCTTCGTCGTGACCGGCTTCTCCGCCGTGGCTCCGCTCTGGGCGGTCAGTGCAGGCCTGGCCAGTTCCGTGCTCGTCGGCCTGACGGCCGGCTACTGGCCCGCGCGCCAGGCGGCCTCACTCGACCCCGTCGAGGCGCTGCGCCATGAGTGACCGCCCCCGGGCTCCGCGCAAACTCAACCGCGTATAATCGCGCCGTGCCCTCTCTCGACAGCGCCGCCGTCGCCTGGGTCCTCGTTGCGGTCGTCGCCGCCGTCGTCGAGATCTCCATCCCGCACTTCGGCCTGATCTTCGCGACCGTGGCCGGCATCGCCGCCGCCCTGGTCGCCGGAGCCGGGCTGGGCTTCGTCGTGCAGGCCGGCGTCTTCGCCGTCACGCTGGCCCTCTGCCTGCTGCTGCTCCGCCCCCGGATGGTGTCGAAGCTCGGAAGCAAGGGGGTGCCGTCGCGCACCGAGGCGCTGCTCGGTCGCGAGGGCATCGTCACGACAGACATCGAGGCCACCGTCGGCGCCGGCCGCGTCAATGTCGGTGGCGAAGACTGGGCGGCCCGATCGTCTGCGCCGCTCCCTGCCGGCACCCGCGTGCGCGTCGTGGCTGCCGATGGCATCGTCCTGGAGGTCGTACCCGCATGAGCGTCCTGCTGATCGTCGTCGGCCTGTTCCTCATCTTCGTCCTGCTGCGGACGATCCAGATCGTCCCGCAGAAGCAGGTCAAGATCATCGAGCGCCTCGGCAAGTACCACCGCACCGCCGAGGCCGGCCTGAACACCATCGTGCCGTTCCTCGACTCGGTGCGTGACACGATCGACCTGCGCGAGCAGATCACCAAAATCGAGCCGCAGCCGGTGATCACGCGCGACAACGTCACGATGGAAGTGGACGCGGTAATCTACTTCGTCATCGTCGATCCGGTCCGGGCCACCTACGAGGTGCAGAACCTGCGCTGGGGCCTCGAACAGCTCACGCTGTCCGCCCTGCGCAACGTCATCGGCCAGCTCGACCTCGACCATACCCTCGCCTCGCGCGACACCACCAACGCACAGCTCCGCGCCGCCCTCGACAGCGCCACGCAGCAGTGGGGCGTCAAGGTGATGCGCATCGAGCTGAAGAACATCACGCCGCCCGAGGAAATCCGGCTGACGATGGAGAAGCAGATGACGGCGGAGCGGACCCGCCGCGCCGTCGTCACCACCGCGGAGGGCGAGAAGTCGGCGGCAATCCTCCGGGCCGAAGGCCAGAAGCAGTCGGCCATCGTCACCGCCGAGGGCTCGAAGCAGGCCGCCATCCTGGCCGCCGAAGGCCAGGCCGAAGCGAGGCTCCGGGTGGCACAGGCCGAGGCCCAGGCCATCCAGATGGTGGCCCAGGCCATTGGCGGAGCCGGGAACCCCGCGCAGTACCTGATTGCGCAGCGTTACCTGGAATCGCTCGGGGCCATCGCCACCGGGGCGGACAAGCTCGTGTTCATGCCGTACGAAGCCAGCGGTGCGCTCGCCTCACTCGGCGGCATCAAGGAACTGCTCGCCCAGAAGTAGCCGGCCCGCCGTGGGTTTTTCCACGGCCACCGGGTGACTTCACCGACACCTCCGTCGGTGCGGCGGCCCCGCCCCGCGCCGACCGCCCACTTTCCTTCCGGATTCTGGCCCTTTCGCGTGTCTCCCCGCGTGGCACGTCACTTGCGGTTCAGCGTGGTGTCTCGGTGCCGGCGCGACCGGCAGGGAGAGTCACCATGCGGCGCACGATCATCACGGCTACCAGCTGGACGGCCTTCATCTTCGCGGTGTACATGTTCCTGGGCTTCCGTCCGGCTCCTCCCCAGACCATCGGTGCGGGGGAAATCTGCTACGGCTGCCGCCACGTCATCACCAACGCCAGGCTCGCCGCGGAAATCATGGACCGGAATCTGCCGACGAAGTACCGGACCGCGGGCTGCATGGCGGCCTACGTCGTCGCGCATCCCAGCCGCGATTCGCGGTACTACGTCACGGACTTCGTGTCGGGTGGCCTGATCGAGGCCGAGCATGCCTACTTCGTCGAGGTGGTCATCAACGACATGACCAACGAGAAGGACTACCGGGCCTACTACTCGCGCGGGATGGCCGACATCGCCGCGCAGGTGCTCGAGCGGGACGTGCTGCGGTGGGACGACCTGCTGGAGCGCGCGAAGCAGGACGCGTAGTCGCCGCGGATCACATCGAGACTGCAGATTCCGGACGGCCATTGACCACCCCGTCCGGCGCCACCCTCCTCCCGGGCGTCGGCGGCCAGTCGGCCATCCGGAATCTGCACACCTGCTAGTCGTCCCGTCTCACCTTCACCACGACCTTTCGTACCGACGATGGCGTCTCGCCTGTCAGGCCGGGCATGTGTACGTCGTGCGGAAAGAGGATCACGAAGTCGCCCGCGCCAACGTCCACCGAGCGGTGGCTGCTCCCCGTGGCGACCGTGAGATCGCGTGCGGCGTCGTAGGGATCGCAGGCGAAGCTGGCAAGGTTGCCGTAGCCGATCCGCTCCCGTCCCCTGTGCACATACTGCACGTCGATGTGCTGGCGGTGCGCCTCCCAGAAGGCCTCGTCGGGCGTCCGCGTCTCGTAGTCGGACACGAGCGCGAAGACGCGATCGCCATCGACGTCGTGCCGCCCAGGTGCAAGCGCCGCCAGATCGGTCCCGCGGAGGTATTCGAGCGCGCGGCGGATGCCACGGCCCAGGTTGAAGTATTCTGACGCGTATTCGATGTGATCGTGGACCATGGGCAAGGGCTCGTGTGCCGCTGCTGATGATGGGAGAGAGCTGATGAGTGCCGCAATCGAGAGTCTCGTCGAACAGTTCGAGTCGCGCAAGCTGTCACGTCGGCAGCTGGTCGCCTCGCTCACCGCACTCGTGGCCACGGCCGCCCGAGGCGCCTCCGCGCAGCCGCCGACGCCGAGCGTCGGGCTGCTGGCCCAGGGGCGTTCACTCAACCACGCGTCGCTCGCCGTGACCGACGTCGAGAAGGCGGCAGACTTCTACGGCAAGCTGCTCGGCGCGAAGGTGGTGAGCCGCCCGGGCAACGGCGGCATCAACCTTGGCCTCGGCGACGGCTTCCTCGGGCTCTACAAGCTGGCCAACCCGGGCACCATCAACCACGTCTGCGTCGGGGTGGACAACTTCGACGCCGACCGGCTGGCGGCCAGGTGCAAGGAAATGAGCATCACCGCCACGGTCGACCGGAACCCGGCGAACCGCACCAGCGGCGGCGACCAGCTCTACATCCAGGCCTTCGACAACCACCGCCTGCAGATTGGTCCGCACGGGTATCAGGGATAGGGCACGTTCCGAAGTCAGAACCCAGGACTCAGAAGTTCAGCAGTGACGTTCGGACTCTGGAAGTCAGCGGCAGGCATGGGTGGCTGGAGGACCTCTGGCCCGCCTTGGTGGCGGTGGTGCGTCGCGGTGGTGGTCGTGGCGGGGCTTGCGACCGCGTGCACCACAGGATCGGCCGACTCGGAGTACTTCGGCAAGGTCGAGCCGCCGGCAGGTCAGGAGATGCGCTACATCTCCGGGTCGGAGCCGGAGTCGCTCGACCCGCCCGTGTCGAGCAGCCAGCCCGATGCCCGGATCATGATGGCCATCTTCGATGGCCTGACCGAGTACGACCCGAGGACCGGCCAGCCCATTCCGGCGCTGGCCACCTCGTGGGAGCCGAACGAGGACAACTCGGTCTTCACCTTCCACCTCCGAGAGGCGCGCTGGTCCGACGGCGCACCGATCACCGCCGAAGACTTCGTCTACTCGGTCCGTCGCGGGCTCTCCCCGACCCTCGCCTCCCGCAACGCGTACATGGCCTATGACATCGTTCATGCGCAGGCCTACAACGAAGGGGCGGTCTTCGTGCGGGACGCCGCGTCCGGCGCGTTCATCATGGACCCGGCCCGGCCGACAGAACGGCTGGTGCTTCCGGGCGACCCGTCCGATCGCCAGAAGGCGCTCGCCTCAGCAGGCCTGGCGATCGCCCGGAACAAGGTCTACGTGCCGGTTGCCGCCGAGGACGTCGGTATCGAGGCGGTCGACGCCCGGACCCTGCGTATCCGGCTGCGACAGCCGATCCCGTTCGTCCCGAAGCTCGTGAGCCACCAGTTCTTCCGGCCGGTTCCCCGGCAGGCGGTGGAGCGGCATGGCGACCGGTGGACACAACCCGGCAACATCGTGGTGAGCGGCGCGTTCCGGATCGAGACCTGGCGCCCCTACGACGTCATCGTGATGAAGCGGAACCCGGCGTACTACGACGCCGCCGTGGTGAAGCTCGACACCCTGATCTTCTATCCGCTCGAGGATCAGACCACGATGATGAACCTCTACAAGGCCGGCGAGGTGTACGCCACCTACAACCACACCGTGCCTGCGGCATGGGCGGGGCTGATGCGCCGGTACCGCGACTACATGGACGCGCCCGAACTGGCTACCGAGTCGTACGTCTTCAATACCACCAAGGGTCCAACCGCCGACGTGCGCGTCCGCCACGCCCTGAACATGGCCATCGACAAGGAGGCCCTCGCGCGCTTCCAGCAGACGGTGAAGCCCACCACGTCGACCGTGCCGCTGGGGATGTTCGAGGGCTACCCATCGCCGCAGGGCGACCCCTTCGATCCAGCGCGGGCCAAGGCCCTGCTCGCCGAGGCTGGCTTCCGCGACGCCTCTGGCGCGTATGCTCCCTCTGCGGTTCCGGTCTCCCAGATGGAGATCAACTACAACACGTCGGAACGCAACCGCTCGGTGGCCGAGTTCCTCCAGGCCCAGTGGAAGCAGAACCTGGGCATCACCGTGCCGCTGAGGAACTCGGAGTTCCGCACGTTCCTCCAGACCCGCAGCCGGCTCGAGTACCAGGGCGTCGCCAGGAGCGGCTGGATCGGCGACTACATGGATCCTTTCACCTTCCTCAGCCTCTACGTGGTCGAGGGAGGCGACAACGGCAGCGGCTGGAGCGATCCGCAGTTCGTCCAGCTGCTGAACGACGCCAATCGCAGGACCGACCCCATGGAGCGCTACCGCATGCTCGCCCGCGCCGAGGCCATGCTCCTCGCGGCCCAGCCGACGCTGCCGCTCTACAACAACGCCACGAACTACCTCAAGAAGCCGTTCGTGAAGGGCCTGTGGGCCAACCCGGTGACCATGCACGCCTGGAAGTTCGTGTACATCGAGCACGACCCGGCGAAGTGGAACCAGGACAACTGACATGGGCCGCTTCATTCTCCGTCGGCTGCTCGTGATCGGCCCCATGCTCCTCGTGGTGGTCTCGCTCACGTGGGCCCTCATCCGGCTCGCTCCCGGCAACTTCTACACCGGTGAGAAGAAGCTCCCCGCCGCCATCGAACGGAACATCCGCGAGAAGTACGGGCTCGACCAGCCGTGGTACGTGCAGTACGGACGGATGCTGTCGAACACGGCGCGCGGCGATTTCGGCGAGTCGCTCAAGTACCCCGGCACGAGCGTCAACAGCATCCTGGCCGCCACGCTCCCGGTGTCGGCCACGCTGGGCGTTCTGGCCTATCTCCTGGCCCTCATCGTGGGGATCACCGCCGGCACCGTCGCCGCGCTGCGGCAGAACTCACGGGCCGACTACGCGTCCATGGCGGCCGCAATGGTCGGCATCTCGATGCCGAACTTCGTCCTCGGCCCGACCCTGGTCCTGCTCTTTGCCCTCACCTGGTACTGGCTGCCGCCAGCACGCTGGGAGGGGTTCAGCAGCCACCTCGTGCTGCCGGTGCTCACGCTCTCCGCCGTCTACATGGCCTACATCGCCAGGCTGACGCGCTCGGGGATGCTCGAGGTGCTGCGGTCCAACTACATACGCACGGCGCGCGCGAAGGGGCTCAGTGAACGGGAGGTCGTTGTCCGGCACGCGGTCCGCGGCGGACTGCTGCCGGTGGTGTCCTACTCGGGGCCTGCGCTCGCCTTCCTCATCAGCGGCACGGTCGTCGTCGAGAGGATCTTCGCGCTGCCCGGACTCGGCAACTACTTCATCAACGCGAACCTGAATCGGGACGAACCACTCATCATCGGCATCGTGGCGTTCATGTCGATCGCGGTGCTGCTCTTCAACCTGCTCGTCGACGTGGCCTACGCCATCCTCGACCCGCGGATCCGGTACTGACATGGCCGCGCCGGTCACGTCCGCTTCATCACAGCAGCCGGCCGCCGTCGCGGGCACGTCGCTCTGGAAGGACGCCTACAGGCGGCTCCGCCGGAACCGCTTGGCGGTTGCCGGCTTCGTCACCGTCTGCTTCGTCGTGCTCGCCTCCGCCGTGGGCCCCTTCATCATCGAGCGCACCACCGGCTTCACCTACGACTACATCCCCACCGACCCGACGCTCGTCACCTCCCTGCCCCCCTTCACGGCCGCGGACGGTTCCTTCTCATGGACCCATCCCATGGGTACCGACGATGCCGGTCGTGACATCCTGGCGAGGGTGCTCCTGGGCGGCCGGATTTCGCTCATGGTCGGCGTCATCTCCACGATGGTGTCGCTCGTCATCGGCATCAGCGTCGGCGCCACCGCCGGCTACCTGGGGGGCAAGGTGGACGAGTTCATCATGCGCGGCGTGGACGTCCTCTACTCCATCCCCTACATGATGGTCGTCATCGTCCTGCTGGCCTTCTTCGGAGGCCGATCACCCCGCGGCCAGCTCGTGCTCCTCTTCATCGCCCTCGGCGCCGTCTCCTGGCTCACCATGGCCCGCATCGTCCGGGGCCAGGTGATGTCACTCAAGACCCAGGAGTTCGTGCTCGCCGCAAGGGCCACCGGCGTCCCAGGGTCGCGCATCATCCTGCGGCACCTTGTCCCGAACACGCTCGGTCCGGTCATCGTCTACGCCACCCTCACCATCCCGTCGGTGATGCTCCTGGAATCGTTCCTGTCCTTCCTGGGACTTGGCGTGCAGGCGCCGCTCGCATCCTGGGGTTCGCTGGCGACCGACGGCATCCAGAACATTGCCGTGTTCCCCTGGCAGCTGATCTGCCCCGGTGTCACCATGGCCGTGACGCTGTTCTCGCTCAACTTCCTCGGCGACGGCCTGCGCGATGCACTCGACCCGCAGATGAGGAAGGGCTGAGCGCGTGGCCCCTCTGCTGTCGATTCGGAACCTGCGCACCTGGTTCGACGAGGACGATCTCACCGCGAAGGCCGTGGACGGCGTGAGCTTCGACCTCGAGCGGGGTGAGACGCTCGGGATCGTCGGGGAGTCCGGATCGGGCAAGTCGGTCACGAACCTGTCGATCATGCGGCTCATCCCGCAGCCCCCCGGACGCATCGTGTCCGGCGAGGTGATCTTCGACGGCCAGGACCTGCTGGCGCTCGGCTCCGACGAGATGCGGCGCATCCGCGGCAAGCGGATCGCGATGATCTTCCAGGACCCGATGACGTCGCTGAACCCTTTCATGCGGATCTCCGACCAGATGATGGAGGTGACGCGGCTTCACCTGGGACACTCGAAGGCAGAGGCGCACGCGCACGCCGTGCGCATGCTCGAGACGGTCGGCATCCCTGATGCGCGTCGACGGGTGGACGGCTACCCGCACGAGTTCTCCGGAGGCATGCGGCAGCGCGTGATGATTGCCATGGCGCTCTCCTGCCAGCCCGAGCTGCTGATCGCCGACGAGCCGACGACGGCGCTCGACGTGACCATCCAGGCGCAGATCCTCGAACTGATCAAGTCGCTGAAGCGGGACACCGGGACCAGCGTGATCATGATCACCCACGACCTGGGCGTCGTGGCGGGCATGACCGACCGCATCCTCGTCATGTATGCCGGCCACGTGTTCGAGACCGCACCCACCGCTGCGCTGTTCGCTCGTCCTGCGAACCCATATACCGCGGGCCTGCTCAAGTCGGTTCCGGACCCTGCGGACGACAGCCAGGGCGAGCTGTACCAGATTCCGGGCCTGCCACCCGACGTGGCGCGGCTGCCCGGCGGCTGCCCCTTCGCACCGCGATGCGCGCGGGCGGAGCAACTCTGTGTCACCACGTTCCCACCGCTGGTCCAGCTGGCCCCGCAGCACCGGTCGCTCTGCCACTTCGCACGCGAGCTCTACGAGCAGGCCACGGCGGGCGAACCGTTGATCGGATCGGAGCCCCTCCAGTGAATCCTGGGAACCCGTCGCTGCTGGACATCGTGGACCTCGAGGTCCACTTTCCCCTGGACGCTCCCTCGCTGCTCGCCCGGCTCCGCGGCGAGACCACCCGCGTGGTGAAGGCGGTCGACGGTGTCTCGCTGTCCATCCGGTCCGGCGAAACCCTGGGTCTCGTCGGCGAGTCGGGCTGCGGAAAGACGACGCTGGGTCGGGCCATCCTGCGACTGGTCGAGCCGACCGGCGGCCGCGTGCTGATGCGCGGCGTCGACGTGGCCTTGCTGCCACCCGCCGAACTCCGGCGCCAGCGGCGGCACATGCAGATGATCTTCCAGGATCCGTATGCGTCGCTGGATCCACGCATGACCGTCGGCCAGATCATCGCCGAGCCGATTCACACACACGCACTGGCGCAGGGCACCGACGTTCGCGACCGCGTTCGCGACCTGATGGCAACAGTCGGCCTCAGCGAACGCTTCATCAACCGCTATCCACACGAATTCTCCGGCGGCCAGCAGCAGCGCATCGGCATCGCCCGCGCACTGGCCTCCCAGCCCGAGTTCATCGTGGCCGACGAGCCGATCTCTGCCCTCGACGTCTCCATCCAGGCGCAGATCATCAACCTCATCGAGCGCCTCCAGCGTGAGCGGAACCTGACCTACCTGTTCATCTCGCACGATCTGCGCGCGATCCGGCACACGTCCGACCGGGTGGCCGTGATGTATCTCGGCCAGGTGGTGGAACTGGCCGATGCGCGACGCATGTACCGCAGGCCGCTCATGCCCTACACGCGCGCCCTGATCTCCGCGGTGCCGGTGCCAGACCCGGTGCTGGAGGCCAGACGGCAGCGCATCGTCCTGCAGGGCGACGTGCCGTCCCCCATCGACCCGCCGGCTGGCTGCCGCTTCCACACGCGGTGCCCATGGGTGGTGGAGGCGTGCACGCGCGTGGTGCCACGGCTGCAGGAGATCGAGCCCGGGCACCTGGCCCGCTGCATCCGCATCAGTGCGGACCAGCCGGACATCGAGCAGGTCCCTCCCGGCGCCACACCCGGTCTCGCCTGATGCGCGTCGTCCGTGTGATGCTCGTCGCCCTCGCGGCGATCGGGCTGCAGCGTGCCGCGGCGGCGCAGGTGGAGGTCGGGGCCGAGGTCACCCGCGATCGGGCCGTCTGGCACTTCGATGCCCCGTCGTCATACGACACGGCCGCGCTGGTGCCGCACTTCTTCGAGCAGGAATACACGCTGGACAACGTCTGGGTGCGGGGGGCCGCCCGCTATCGTGCCGGTGTCGACTGGCACACCGAGGCAGCCGTGACACCGGTGCGCGAGGCGCGCGCCACCGATTACGACACGTTCTTCAATCCAGGGGGCGTGGTCTGGGTGGCCGGCACGACCGGCAACGCGAACCTGCACAGCGTCCGCCTCTCTCAGGCGATGGAACTCGGCGCCTGGCACGGCCTGGCCTTCGAAGGCGGCTACCGTGTGCGCATCGACCGGGCGGACTTTCTCGCCGGCGACAAGACCGACGTCCGCAACGGTGTGCTCGTCGCTCGAACCACCGTGTTCACCCGCGAATACACCACGGGACAGTTGCACGAGGTCTTCGTCCGAGCCGTGCACGAACGGGCCATCAGCGGGCGGTGGACGCTCCGCGCACGCGCCGAATTGACGCCAGCCGCGGTCAACCGCCTGTCAATCCGCCTGCCCGACAAGTACCCCGGACGCACGCTGCTGTACCGCACGACCAATGCCGTGATGGGTGGTCGACTCGAGCTGACCGGCGGCTCGCCGTCCTGGCCGGTGACCCTGCACATCGCTGCCGACCGGAGCCTGAACTACAGCGCCACCCAGTGGGTCAGGCGCGGCGGGGTGGCAACGGGCATCGCCCTGGGCCGAGCCTGGTAGCAGGTCCCTTCTGCTATCATCCGCGGCGATCCACACTGTCGCGCGCGTCATCCGCCCTCGTCGGGAGGTCCAGCATGGCCATGGTCGACCGCATCCGGAACATCTGCCTCCAGCCAGCCGCCGAGTGGCACGCCATCGCGGCCGAGCCAGCGGACACACCCGGCCTCGTGCGGACCTACCTCGCACCGCTGGCCGCCGTCAGTGCCGCCGCCAGCTTCGCCGGCGCGGCGGTCACGTCGGTCTTCTTCCCGTTCGGCGGGTTCGTCTCTGGCCTGGCCGGAGGCCTCGTTGGCGCCTTCGTGTCCTTCCTCGCCACGATCGCCGGCTGCTACGTCCTGGCCTATGCGATCGACATGCTGGCGCCCCGCTTCGGCGGACGGCAGGCATACGGACAGGCATTCAAGACGGCCGTCTACGCCTGCACGCCTGCGCTCGCCGCCGGTGTCCTGCTGCTGGTGCCGGCGCTGGGCGGATTCGCCGTCCTGCTGGCCTCGTTCTACGGGATGTACGTGCTGTATCTCGGCCTGCCGGTGACGATGCGCAGCCCGCGCGAGCAGGCGCTCACCTACACCGTCGCCGTCGTCGTGGTCTGCGTGGTGCTGGGAGCCCTCGCGTCAACGGTGCTCGGAGCCCTGGGCCTCGCCGCCGTGATGGCCTGAGCGCGACGTGGTCCACCCCGACGCGCTACACTGTGGGGCGTGAACGACCAGACTCCGGCCGATGCGGAACCACCGGCCCGCCTCCTGATCACCCGTTCCAGCGAACGCGACGTCAAGAACCGGCAGATCTTCGTCTCGCTCGACGGCAAGCCGATCGGGGACGTGCTGTTCGGCGAGAAAATCGAACGTCAGATGCCGCCAGGCCGGCATTTCATCCGGGTGCACAACACGCTGTTCTGGAAGACGATCGACTTCGACGCGGCGCCTGGCGAGACCGTCCACTTCGAGACGGTGAACTATGCGGGAAAGGGCTTCCTCCACATCGTGCTGATCATCGGCGTGGCGCCCCTGTTCCTGGCGGTGGAGCGGGTCAGGGACTGACCCGCTCCCGTTGCCCTACTTCACCTCGACGATCTCGATCGCGATCCGGTCCGGACCTTCGATCATCGCGGCCCGGAGGTTCCCCCACGGGTGAATCTCCTCCAGGAACTTCACGCCTTCGCCCTTCAGGCGCGCCACCGTGCGGTCCAGGTCGGCCGTGCTCACCGCCCAGTGGTCGTAGAGGGTGCCGCGCGTCGGCGCGAGCCCACCACCCGGCCAGGGCTGAATCGAGACCGAGATGTCGTCGAGGAGCACACCGGTCGGCATCCGCACGAACCCCTTCTTCGCGAACGACGGGAACGTCGGCGGCGGATACATCTTCGTCCGGCAGTCGCCTGACGCATCGGACGTCGGCGCCGCCCCGCGATTCGCGGGACGCGAGGCACCGAGATGCTTGACGTACCACTCGACCGCGCAGTTCGGGTGCTCGTGGTACATGTGCACGTGGTTGAAGCGCTCCACGTTGCCCGACTGCGCATTCTCGATCATCACGCCGTCCGGCCCGCGCAGATATCCGAAGCCGCCCGGCACCTTCGTCGGGTCGACCGTTGCGCCCTTCGCACGCAGCTCGAGCACCTGCTCCATCGTCGGGAACCCGCCACCCGGCGCCTGCGGCACATCACCCGACAGGTCCACCAGCTTCGACGCGTCGTCGTTGCCGTTCCACATCTGGGCAATCGTCAAGCCCATCGCCCGGAAGTTCGCGTTGTACTCCCGCGAGTTCGGCGTGTTCCACCCGAAGTGCCAGACCGACGTCTGCGGCCCCGTCAGCTCGTTGGTCGGCGGGGTCGACACCTTGTTGAACAGGATGTACAGATTCCCCGTTTTCACCGCCGGCTGCCCGTTGAACGTCGTCTTCGTGGCCGTCTTCGCAAACGGCTTCGGGTAATACGCCGCCGCCGCTTCCGGGTCCACCGCGTTCAGGTGGACATGATGGAAGTGCAACGGTTCGATGGACGCCGGGGCCTGGGCGGCAACGCCCGGCTGCAGTACCAGTGCAGCCGCGGCCAGGCCGGCCGCCACCCAGAATGCCTGTGTGCGCTGATGCGTCGCGAGCCTCTTCACTTGACCTCCACAATCTCAATGCCAATCCGGTCCGAACCTTCGATCATCGCGGCCCGGAGGTTCTCCCACGGCACCACCGCACCGGCAGTGGCAGCCCACGCGGCCGCCGCCCTGGCAAGTCCAGTCATCCAAGCGACTCCAAGCGCCTGAAAGCGGCCGGACGTTCAGCCGCACCGTGTTCAGCGGTGCATGATAGGCCGGTCAGCGCTTGAACACCATCCCCACAATCAGGGCGACGTCGTTCTTCTCGATTCCCGGAATGACCAGGCTCTTGTAGATGTCGAGCACCTCGACCTTGAGCTGCGTGCGCGGCGTGACGGCCGCCGTGAGCGAGGCGCCGAAGGTGTAGAGCGCATCGCCGAAGTCGCGCGTCTTGTAGAGGGCGGTCACCGATTGGCTGATGGTCGCTGAGGCCGAGATCTGGTGGGTGAACTTCTCGCCCAGCGTCACGGCCCCAGAACTCCTGACGTCACCCAGCATCGGTTTCTCCCAGACGCCGCCGAGACCGCCATCGACCAGGAGCCTGGTGCGGGCAGCGTCGACGAGGCGATAGCCAAGGCCGGCAGCGGGAGCCACGAGGTAATCGATGTTCTTGAACTGGTCCTGGAGGAACTGGACCTGCCCGAACGTGTACGCACGGTCGTGGAGCCTGAACTCGTCGCGGCCGTTCAGGGCCAGCCGATCGGCCGTGAGCGCCCCGTCGGTCTTGCCGCGCAGGTAGAGGCCGTCGGACTTGATGACGTTGCGGGTCTTGGGGTCGTAGGCCAGTTCGTACCCCAGGTTCAAGGTGGATGTGTCCTTGTTCCCCGAGGTCAGCGCGAGACCAGCGCTGGCCGTCGCGGCCAGTGGCGGCGGCGCGGCGGCCGGTGCCTGGGCGAACGCCGGGGCGGACACGAGGGACAGTGCAAGAACAGCGGGGGTGAGTGTGAGCGTCAATCGAGCGATGATGGCTGGCCTCCGGTCATGTGATCACCCGAGTATAGCGGGAGCTATGGCGGGTCGACGATCTGAGGCCCGCGGGGATACACCACGTAGCGGCACTGTTCGGGATGCTGCCTGACGTACGCCGCCAGGAGCGGCGTCAGCACGGCGAGGCACTGCCCGAGGTCGCGGGCCGGGTCCGGATCCACGGGAGGCAGCGGCGGGTGCAGTTCGATGACCCGTCGCCGCCCTTCCATGCGCGCCAGGAGGGGCAGCACCGGCACGCGGGTCTGCCGGCGGAGCGTCAGCCATCCCTGGCGCAGCACGATCTCGCCGCCGGTCACCGGTATGGCGCACACTCCCCTGCCGAGCGACCCGTCCGCGTTGATCCGCACCAGCCCGCCGCCCGACAGCAGGCGGCGCAGTCGCAGCAGTGCGAGGGCGCGCGCCCTGGGGTCGTCGCCCGACAGCTTGATCGACGCGCCTTCGTCATCGAGCTTCCTGACGCGTGCTTCGTCGAGATATTCGAGCCGGGTGGCCGACGAGACCGGATAGCCGCGCATGCGCAGCGCCCGGCCGGAGTGGGGAGGACCCAGGTGGAACGACAGCAGCAGCGCGCCCGCCGAGGCGCAGGCGAGATGCCCTTCGCCGACGATCGTCGTGTCCATCGCGAGGCCGGGACACATCTCGAGGTGGATGAACCGTCCATGATGGGCGAGCAGCGAGAGGGCGAGCCGGACGGCGCCACCGTGGGTGGGTCGGTGCGCTCGCGCGAAACGATGCGCGCGGTGCCAGCGCCCCTTCCGGAAGGCACCATCGGCCATGCCGAATACCTCGAGCAGGCGGGCCGACACCGTCGGCGACAGGCTCCGCAGCAGCGGCTCGAACGGCTTCAGCCGCGGGGGCGTGGCGCCCCAGTCCTCCGTGTCGACGTCGTTGGGGTCCACGGGGTGCGGGACGCGTTCAGGCGACCGGTTGCCGGGCCACGATCACGGCGGCCAGGCTGCCGAGCGACTCCAGCGAGGCCGGTTCCAGGTCGCGGCTCTCGTCGAGCGTGACGCCGAACTCGGACTCACAGGCGAGCAGGAGTTCGAGCAGTTCGACCGAGTCGAGCCACAGGTCGGTGACCAGCTGTGTGTTCGCCCCGACGGCGGCCGGCATCCTTGATGGCCCGATGATTTTCGACACGATGCCGCCGAGGCGCGTCACCACGTCTGCCTCGCCCATCATGCCGGGAGCGCTCCCGACAGGATGGCCGTGGCCGCCAGCCGATCCGGCTTCCCGTTGGCGAGGCGTGGCAGCGCCGCGACCGTCATCAGCGACCGGGGCAGCGACCATCGCGGCAGTTCGGCCACGAGCCGCGCACGGATCGCGTCGAGGGAAAGGGATTCACTGCATTCGATCAGCGCGGCCAGCGTGAGGCCTGCCGTGCCCTCCAGGGGGACGACCACGGACGCCCGCACCCCGGGAATCGAGCGGAGCACGGCGTTCGTCAACTCGAGATCCACCACCCGTCCGTCACGGGTGCGCACGCGATCGTCGATGCGCCCCTTCAGCGCGAACCGGCCGTCGACCTCCATCGCGCCAAGGTCGCTCGTGGGCAGGAATCCGTCCACCACGCCGTCGAGCACGACGTGCGGCGGGATACCGTAGCCCTCCATCCGGTGCGCACTCCGCACCCAGATGCGCCCTGTCTGTCCAGGGGCGGCAGGCGCGCTGGGGCTCTCGCCGATGACCACCTCGACGCCGGGAAGCGGGTGACCGACCGTCCCCGGAACGACGGTATCGGGCGGCCCGCTGTCCATCGACACGGCACCGGTCTCGGTCGATGAGTACGCCTGCCTGAGCGGCACGCCAAATCGCGCTCGGAACCGATCGTAGACCCCGGCTCCGAGCGGGCTCGATACGAGGCACATGCGCGGCGCCACGGGAGGACCGTCGATCCGGCACCGCCCGAGCACGTCGGCGAGGTGCGGCGTTGCCCACCAGCAGTCGAACTCCGGACGCGAAATCGTGTCGAGCACCTGGCGATGGTCGAGCCGATCGACCCACCCGAAGGATCCCGCGAGTCCGATCGCCGCAATGAGGGTGGTAATCCCCTGCCCGCTGGCAATGGGCACACCACCCGCGAACCCGGCCCCCGGCTGGAGCCCCATCACCTGCGACCGCGCCTGGGCGGATGCACCCAGCGCACGCAGCGTGCGATACGCCGGCCGCGGGCGTCCCGTCGATCCCGACGTCAGGAAAACGAGACCAGGCACGCGCGCACGACGCACACTGGCGCCGCGGGCGTGCGCCAGCACGAGGGGACGGTAGCCCCGGCGTTCAGCCTCCGGCGCAAGCTCCGCAAGGACGGGCGGCAGTACGAGCACCATCCCCGCCCTGAGGCCGGCCGCATCCGGCCACGCCGCCGGGTCGTACGACAGCAGCACGGGTACGGTCGGCATGGCGAGCGCCGCCAGGAACAGGGCGGCACCCTCGGGGCCGTGCGGCAGTGCCGCCGCATAGGTGTCACCTGCGGGATGTTCTGCGAAGTCGGACAACCGGTCGGCCCAGGCCCCGGCCAACTCGGCCACGGACTCACGGGCGTGCCAGCGTCCGCTCCAGAACACCTGAGGCGCCACCAGGCATTCTTCGAACTGGAACGACACGACGTACCTTCTCTACAGCGATGGGATACAGCAGAGCGTACACTAGATTCTCCGTGCCGGTGACAGTCATTTCGGAGCCAGCCGCGGGTCGCACAACGGACTGGCTGCGTCCGCTGGTCTGTTGCGCCATTCTGCTCGTGTTGGCAGTCGGGTGGTGGCTGCCTACGGAGGTCGAGCCTCGTGCCCAGCGCGCGCTGGCCGTGGCGGTGTCGGCGATCCTGCTCTGGACGACGCACCTCATCCATCCCGCCTGGACCGGCGTCCTCGCCGTAGCGTTCCTGTTCGCAACCGGGCTCACCGACGTCGAGACACTCGGCGCCGGCCTTCGCGGCGAGACGGTCTGGTTTCTCGGCTTCGCGATGATCCTCGGCCTCATGGCCACGCGTTCGGGGCTGGCCGAGCGGGTCGCGTTCATGATTGCGGCCAGGGCCGGTCACTCATATGCCGCGCTGCTCCTGGGTTTCATCGCCATCGATCTCGTGCTCACCTTCTTCGTCCCGTCCGGCATCGCTCGTGTCACCATCCTCGCGGCAATCGTCCTTGGCCTGATCGACGCAGCGGGCCTGCGCAGGGACGCCTCGCCCGCGCGTGGCCTGATGCTCGCCGTGACCTACTCGGGTGGACTCTTCGACAAGATGATCCTCGCCGGTGCAACCGCGATCCTGGCGAGTGGCCTGATCGAGCGGCTCACCGGGCAGCGGCTGACGTACGCGTCATGGATCACCGCGTTCGGGCCCGCGCTCGCCCTCAGCGTGGGCGTGTGCTGGAGCTGCACCCTCTGGCTGTATCCGGACCGCGCACGCGAGCTCGATCATCAGGCCGGCTACTTCCGCGAGCGGCTCGGGCACCTCGGAGAGTGGACGCCCGTGCAGAAGCGCACGGCGGTCCTGCTGCCGCTCGCCGTCCTGCTCTGGATGACCGATGCCCTGCATCACGTCCGTCCGGTCGTGGTCGCCGGCGCCGTCTCGATCCTGGGTGTCCTGCCCGGCATCGGCATCCTGCGCGTGCGCGACCTCCGCCACCTGCGGTATTCGGTGCTCGTCTTCACGGCGGCCGGGTTGAGCCTCACCGCCATCCTCATGGAGACCGGCGGGCTCGCGCTGCTCACCAGTGCGCTGACCGAGTGGATGAAGGGGCTGGTCAGCGGCCCGCTGAGTGCGGCCGTAGTGATGTACTGGTCCGCCTTCCTCTATCACCTCTTCCTCGGGGCGGAGTCGTCGCTCATCTCGGCCACGATGCCGGCGATCCTGCAGTTCGCGCGCGACCAGCACCTGCCGGTGGTGCCGATCGGCCTCATCTGGACCTTCGCCGCGTCCGGCAAGGTGTTCGCGTACCAGAGCGCGGTGCTGATGGTCGGGTTCGCCACCGGGGTGTTCACGGCGCGCGACCTCGCGCGCTTCGGCCTCGTCATGACCGTGGTCGAGAGTGTCGTGCTCCTGCTGATCGTCGGCGTTTACTGGCCGCTCGTGGGTCTCCTCTAGCAACGAGAGATATATATCCAAGGGACTAGCGTCCGGGTAAAATCGGATTGCTTGTTTCGGTTTCAGCCCATCAGGCGCGCCCTGCTCGCGGGTGCGTTGAGTCTCATCTGTCCGATCGGTGCCGCTGCCCAGCAGTCTCCCGCTGCCGGAATCCTGACCTCGTCAATCGGCCAGGGCTCGCGCGAACATCCGGCCCTTGCGCCACCCCGAGTCGCGGCCCCGCCACGGCTCGACGGACGGCTGGACGATGCGGTCTGGCGGTCGGCGGCGCGCATCACACGCTTCGTGCAGGAGCGTCCGGTCGAGGCGGCGCCCCCGAGCGAGCAGACGGAAGTGCTGGTCGCCTACGACAGCCAGCGAATCTATTTCGGTGTGTACGTGCATTACGCCGACCTGGCGGTGATGCGCGCCAACCGTGCCGACCGGGATCAGGCGACGCGCGACGACGTGATCAGCTTCTACTTCGATCCGTTCCTCGACCAGCAGCGCGCGTACGTCTTCTCGGTCAATGCGTACGGCGTGCAGGGCGACGGCCTGATCAGCGGGAGCGGCGGAGGTGGCGGCGGCAACAACAACACCAGGCGTGGGCCGAACGGGGCCGACCTGTCGTGGGACGCGCTCTTCTACTCCGCCGGCGCCATGGTCGAGGACGGGTGGACCGCGGAGGTGGCCATCCCGTTCAAGAGCCTGCGCTACCCGGCGCACAAGGACGGTACGCCACACCGCTGGGGGTTCCAGGTCCAGCGCGAGATCCAGAGCCGCAACGAGTCGATCGTGTGGGCGCCTGTCTCGCGCGACGTGCTCGGTTTCCTGACACAGATGGGCACCCTCGAGGGGATGAACCAGCTGTCGATGAGCCGGAACCTCGAGCTGCTCCCGACGGTCACCGCCGTGGCGAACCAGAGCCTCGACACCGACACCGGCGTCCGGGGCGCATCGGACGTGGAAGAGGCCGGCATGAGCGTCAAGTACGGGCTCACGTCGAACCTCACGCTCGACTTCACGTTCAATCCCGACTTCTCGCAGATCGAGTCGGACCGTGCGCAGGTGGCGGTGAACCAGCGATTTCCGCTCTTCTTCCCCGAACTGCGGCCGTTCTTCCTCGAGGGGCAGGAGATCTTCAGCATCCCGGGGCCCGTCACGCTGGTCCACACCCGGACGATCGTGAACCCGCGATACGGGGCGAAGGTGACCGGCAAGGTTGGCAAGACCACCGTGGGGTTCCTCGTCGCCGATGACGAAGCGCCCGGGCTGACCGACAGCGTCACCGACCCCGCCTACGGGAGGTCGGCCACCAACGTGCTGGGCCGGGTGCGCTACGACCTGTACTCGGAGTCGAGCGTCGGCCTCGTGGCAACCAGCCGTACGTTCATGGATCAGTTCAGCCGGGTGGGCGGGTTCGACAGCATGTTCAAGATCGGCCGGAACCAGCGGTTCCAGTTCCGCGCCATCGGCACCAGCCACCGCGGCAGTGAGGGCGTGGAGACCTCTGGCCGGATGATCGACGCGAACTTCCGCAAGGAGAGCCGCGGCCTGGCGTACTCGACGACCTATTACGAGATCACGCCGGAATTCAAGACCGACGCCGGGTTCGTCCGCCGCACGAACGAGCGCCAGGGCAGTGCCAACCTCTCGTACCGGTGGTGGCCGCAGAACTGGGTCGTGAACTGGGGTCCGCGCATCAACTACAACCGCAACTACGAGTTCAGCGGCAAGGTGCAGGACACCGGGGTCGGCCTCGGGTGGAATGCGCAGTTCGCCCGGAACATCAATGTCAACGTGAACACCGACCGCGACATGGAGCGGTACAACGCGCTCGACTTCCACAAGGTGCGGTACGGGGTCGGCTTCGGCATCAACACGAGCCGGCGGATCTCGGTCAGCGGCTTCACCAACTGGGGTGACCAGATCCGCTACGTCACGAATCCGTACCTCGGGAAGGGGCGCAACGGCCAGCTCACCGTCACCCTCCGCCCGTTCTCGCGGCTGCAGAGCGAACTCCTCCTCACCACCAGCAGCTTCACCGACGTGCGGACCAACACGCAGGAGTTCGCCATCAAGATCTACCGCCTGCTGACGACCTACCAGTTCACCGATCGGCTGCTGCTGCGCAACATCACCGACTACAACGACTACGACCGGACGCTGGGCGGCAACCTCCTGCTCACCTACCGCGTGAACGCCGGCACGGCGCTCTTCGTCGGGTACGACGACCGCTATCGCTCGGCCAACCAGGTCAACGCCGTGCTCTACCCGGGCGACGAGGACTACACCCGGACCAGCCGCGCGATCTTCGCGAAGCTCCAGGTCCTGTTCCGTTACTAGCGGCCAGGCCGGGCACGTGCCGCGCGTCCGGTTGGACACGGTGCGCGGTATGCGCTACAACATCGGCCATGACACCGCCCCTCAGGCTGCTCCTGCTGTGTGGACTCCTGGCCTGTGCCCTGCCGGCCCCGGCGCGCGCGCAGGTTGCCGACCACCAGTACACGACCGACGACATCCAGGCCGGGTCCCGGCTCTACGCGAACCAGTGCGCGCTGTGCCACGGCGCGAACGGCGACGGCATCAACGGCGTCGACCTCCGGCGCGGTGTCTTCCGTCGCAGCGTGTCGGATGACGACCTCGCGAAGGTCATCACCACCGGCATCGCCGCGGCCGGAATGCCGGGCTTCTCGTTCCGCCCGCCCGAGATGAACGCAGTGCTCGCCTTCATCCGGGCGGGGTTCGACCCGGGCGGCACGGCCGTGCGCGTGGGGAACCCGGAGCGCGGACGAACCCTCTTCAGCGGAAAGGGCGCGTGCGCCTCCTGCCATCGCGTGAACGGCATCGGTCCCCGGACCGCCCCCGACCTGAGCGACATCGGCGCCGTTCGTACACCGGGCGCCCTGCAGCGTTCGCTCGTCGACCCGACCAGCGCCATGCTGCCGATCAACAGGCCGGTCCGCGCCCTGACGAAGGACGGTCGGACCGTTCGGGGACGCCGCCTCAACGAGGACACCTACACGGTGCAGCTGATCGACGACCGGGAACAGCTCGTCTCGCTGATCAAGGCGGACCTGAAGGAGTACGAGCTCGGGAAGACGTCGCCGATGCCGAGCGCCACGAAGGTGCTCTCGGCCGACGAGGTCGCAGACGTGCTGGCCTACCTGCTCACGCTCAAGGGAGGACTGTGATGTTCCGCCACCGCCTGATGCTGGCCGCCGCGGGCCTCCTTGCTGCCGGATCCCTGGGGCTGTTCGCCCAGGGCGCCCCGGTGACCTACCAGCGGATCCTCAACGCGGCCGCCGAGCCCCAGAACTGGCTCACCTACAACGGGACGTACAACAGCCAGCGCTACAGCACCCTGGCGGAGATCACGCCGCAGAACGTCACGCGGCTCGAATCGAAGTGGGTGCTGCAGAACCAGGTGTTCGGCGCCTGGCAGGCCAACCCCATCGTGGTCGACGGGGTCATGTACCTGACCGAGCGCCCCAACGATGTCATGGCGGTGGATGCGAAGACCGGGCGCATGTTCTGGCTCTATCGCTGGACACCGGCGCCCGAGGCGCGGGTCTGCTGCGGTGCGAACAACCGGGGCGTGGCCATCCTCGGCGATCGGCTCTTCATGGGCACGCTCGACGGCCACCTGATCGCGCTCGACGCCAGGACCGGCAAGCCGCTCTGGAATGTGACCGTGGCCGACGTCAAGCTCGCCTACTCCATCACGCTCGCCCCGCTCATCGTGAAGGACAAGGTGATTGTCGGCGTCGGCGGAGGTGAGTTCGGCATCCGCGGGTTCATTGCGGCGTTCGATCCGGCCACCGGCAAGGAAGCCTGGCGCTTCAACGCCATACCCGGCCCCGGCGAGAAGGGGCACGACACCTGGGAGGGCGACGACTGGAAGTCGGGCGGCGGCTCGGTGTGGGTAACCGGCTCCTACGATCCGGAGCTCAACCTCACCTACTGGGGCATCGGGAACCCGGGTCCCGACTGGAATCCGTTCCAGCGTCCGGGCGACAACCTGTACACCGACTCGGTCGTGGCGCTCGACGCCGACACCGGCGCGTTGAAGTGGCACTTCCAGTTCACGCCGAACGACGGCTACGACTACGACTCGGTGCAGATCCCGGTCCTCGCCGACCTCGACTGGAAGGGCACGCCGACCAAGGTGCTCATGTGGGCGAACCGGAACGGCTACTTCTACGTGCTCGACCGGCGCACCGGCAAGTTCCTCCTCGGCGAGCCGTTCGTGAAGGTGAACTGGTCGAGCGGCCTCGATGCCAATGGGCGCCCGGTCCAGACGCGCCAGCCCGCGGGCCAGCCCACCTATCCCGGCAACCAGGGCGGCACCAACTGGTATCCCCCGTCGTTCAGCCCGCGCACGGGCCTGTTCTACTTCTCGGCCTGGGAGAACTACGGCACCATCTACCGAGCCGAGGAGGCGCAGTACCAGCCCGGACGCAACTTCTCGGGCGGCGGCTTCACCGTGGTGACACCCGTGCCCGGCGCACCGACCATCGGCATCGGCCGCCGTGGCCCCATCAACAACTGGACCGATGAGGTGGGCAACGGCGCCGTCATCGCCATGGACCCACACACCGGGAAGGCGAAGTGGAAGGTCACCCAGTTCGATGTCACCGACGGGGGCATGCTGACCACCGCGTCCGACCTGCTCTTCACGGGAGGTCGCGAGGGCTACTTCCACGCCCTGGACGCCCGGACCGGAACCCTGCTCTGGAAGACGAACCTCGGCGGCCAGATCGTCATGGCGCCGGTCACCTACCAGGTGGAGGGCCGGCAGTACGTGTCCGTGATCTCGGGCAACGCGCTCTTCACGTTCGCGCTGCGCGACAACTGACGCCGGCCGGTGAATCTGCTGCTGCTCGAAGCCGGCGAGGTCGACGCCGGCGGCGGCGTCACCGTGTCGGGCGCGCGCGCCAGGCACCTGCTCGATGTCCTGCGGGTCGACCCTGGCCAGACGGTCCGGGTCGGCATCCTGAACGGTCCGATCGGCACCGCCCACGTCGTCGCCTGCAACCGGCCGGGCGGGTCGGTGATGCTCACCTGTGTGCTGGCCGACGCTCCCCCGCGTCCGGCAGTCGACCTGCTGCTGGCCGTGCCGCGCCCCAAGGTGCTGCGCCGCCTGTGGGCGCAGATTGCGGCACTGGGCGTCGGACGGGTGCTGCTCACCAACGCCGCCCGCGTCGAGCGGAACTACTTCGACACGCATGTGCTCGACCCGGCGACCTACGTACCGCTGCTCGTCGAGGGGCTCCAGCAGGCGCGCGACACGCACCTTCCCGAGGTCAGCGTGCACCGGCAGTTCAAGGTGCTGGTCGAGGATCACCTGGACGCGCTCGCCGGAGGCGCGCTCCGGCTCGTGGCCGAGCCGGGCGCAACCACGCGGGTCGCCGATGCCTTACCCACGGGGTCAGCGCCGCGCGTGCTGCTCGCGGTTGGACCGGAAGGCGGTTGGAACGACTTCGAACTGAACCTGCTGGGCCGCCACCGATTCACGGCCGTGGACATGGGTCCCCGGACGCTGCGGTCCGACACCGCCTGCATCGCGCTCCTGACGCTCGTGCACGATGCGCTGCGGGCGCGCCCCTCAGGCACGCCGTCGCAGGCGTGACGTCATCGTCCGAGTTCGAGGGTCCACACAGACCGACAGGTGTCGCACTTGAAGAAGACACGCTGCGGCAGCCGGATGGTCACCCGGGGTCGGGCATCGCCCGGCCGGCACCTGGGACACGGCGGGTCCGGCGCCCGGGTGCGCCGACGCTCCTGGCTCAGCACGGCCGCCTGCCGCGTGGAACTCCGCTCGACCCGCGGCACCCAGCGCCCGCACGCACGGCAGCGGATGGCGCCCCCCATCTTCTCGGCATTCACACAGACAGGACAGGCAGATACGTGCTGCGGCGCGTCGCCACCAGGCTGGAGCCCCATAACGCGGATTGTAGGACGACGACCGGCCTACCTCAACCTGAAATTCCGGCCAGTCTCGCGACTACGAGGACAACTGCAACCTGACGAGCCGGCCCGTTCGAGCACCAGGCGAAACGGCGACGGGTCGGCGTACGCCCACTGGGAGTCCCGGTAGGTGGGCCCCGCCTCATTGCGAAAGTTCGGCTCATCCGGCTCATCCTGAGTCAAACCCGTCGTACACTCGCCAGAGCGAATGACGGCGACACCGGCCCAGGACGGCACCACGCACCCCACCCACGACGACGCCCACGGACATCCCCACGAATCGCCTCGCGGCAGGTATCTGTTCACCCTCTCGGTGGCGGCGCTCGGTGTGGTCTATGGCGATATCGGGACCTCTCCGCTCTATGCGCTCCGTGAGTGCTTCCATGGCGAACACGCCATTGCCCCCACGCCGGACAACATCATGGGCGTGCTCTCGATGGTGTTCTGGGCGCTGATTCTGGTCATTTCGGGCAAGTACCTCACGTTCGTGCTCCGGGCCGACAACCAGGGTGAAGGGGGCATCCTCGCCCTGACCTCCCTCGCCACTCCGATCAAGATCCTCAGCCGGACGGAGCGCTGGCCGCTCGTCCTGCTCGGCATCTTCGGCGCGGCACTGCTCTACGGGGACGGCATGATCACGCCCGCCATCTCGGTGCTCAGCGCGGTCGAGGGGCTCGACACCGCCACGCCGATCTTCACGCCGTATGTGCAGCCGATCACCATCGTCATCCTGGTCGGGCTGTTCGTCATCCAGAGCCACGGTACCGGCGGCGTGGGCAAGATCTTCGGGCCGGTCACCTTCCTCTGGTTCCTGACCATCGGCATGCTGGGCGCCGTGGAAATCGCGCGACATCCCGGCGTACTGGAGTCGATCAACCCGGTCCACGCGGTCGACTTCTTCCGCATCAACGGCTGGACCGGCTACTTCATCCTGGGCACGGTCGTCCTCGCCATCACTGGCGGCGAATCGCTCTATGTCGACCTCGGCCACTTCGGCCGACGCCCGATCCGCATCGTCTGGTTCACGGTGGTGATGCCGGCACTGCTGCTGAACTACTTCGGCCAGGGCGCGCTGATGATCGCGGAACCCGAGGCCGCGGCCAACCCGTTCTTCCTGCTCGGGCCGAGCTGGGCGCTCTACCCGATGGTGGCACTGGCCACCTGCGCCACGGTGATCGCGTCGCAGGCGGTCATCTCCGGCGCGTTCTCGATCACCATGCAGGCCGTGCAGTTCGGCTTCCTGCCACGCCTGACCATCACGCACACCTCGTCGCGCGAGTTCGGCCAGATCTACATCCCGTCGGTGAACTGGGCGCTGATGGTGGCCTGCATCGTCCTCGTGATCGGCTTCGGATCCTCGTCCAACCTGGCGGCGGCCTACGGCATCGCGGTGATCTCGACGATGACGATCACGTCGGTGATGTTCTCGGTAGTGGCGTCCCAGCGCTGGAACTGGCCGATGCCGGTGGTCGTGGCGGTGGTCGGCGTGTTCCTGGCCGTCGACCTCGCCTTCTTCGGCGCGAACATCGTCAAGGTGCCGCACGGCGGCTGGTTCCCGATCATCGCCGCGGCTGCGGTCTTCGCGGTGATGACCACCTGGAAGAAGGGGCGGCGGACGCTGACGCAGCTGCTGCTCGCCAACGCCCTGCCATTCGATCGCTTCATGGAGGACATCACCCGGAACCCGCCGGTGCGCGTGCCCGGCACGGCCGTCTTCATGAACGGCAACGTGAGCGGCACGCCGGCGGCGCTGCTGCACAACGTGCGGCACAACCACGTGCTGCACGAGCGGAACATCGTGCTGACCGCAACCACCAAGCAGGTGCCGCGCGTCGAGCCGGCGGAGCGGGTGCAGGTGGAGCGGCTCGGGAAGGGTTTCTGGCGTGTCATCGTCAGCTACGGTTTCACCGAGGAGCCGGACGTCCCGACCGTACTCGAGAACCTCAACCTTCCCGACCTGCCGCTCGACCTCTCGCAGATCACCTACTTCCTCGGACGCGAAACCCTGATTGCCACCCGCCACGTGGACCACATGGCCCCCTGGCGCGAGAAGCTGTTCGTCACCATGCAGCGCAACGCGACGAACGCGACGAGCTACTTCCGCCTGCCGAGCAACCAGGTGATCGAGCTCGGCTCCCAGGTCGAGATCTAAGGCGGCCCGCGGGAGTTCCAGCACCGGGCCCTCAGTCCATTCCGGCGAACAGGATCGCCATCACCACCATCAGTCCCCCGACGATGGCGCCGGTGCCGACCAGGACCTTCTGTCCTGGGTTCATCCCCTGTTTCGCCCGCTCCAGCGACGCCAGATCGTCGAACATGACGTCCCGCGCGGGCACGGGGATGCGGGTCTTCGGCTTGATGCTGAGTGCGTTGTCCGAGGCGCCGAGCACCGTTCCCCTGAACCTCGTGCCGTCCTTGAGGCGGATGCTGACGAACGCGGCCGGCTCGAGGCGTGTCGCCACCTCCCTCCAGCGGGCGGCTTCGTTGGACGCGGCCGGCTGGGCCAGCAGACCGGTGGGCAGGCAGAAGACCGCGGCGAAGACCAACGCGAGCAGGCGTGAGCGCATCATGATGATCTCCCCTTCCTAGAAGTCCACGCCGAAGGCGAGGCGGGCACCGAGCTGGCTCATGCCCTGTGCGTTGAACCCAAGCGTGAGCTCCGGCCGCACGAACGTCCGCTCGGAGAAGTAGGACTTGCTGCCCACGGCCACGTAGGGGCGCACCCTCAGGTCGACCCGGTTACCGCGTGTCTCCGGCACCGGCACCTGGCGGTAGGTCCCACCGGCCCACACCGAGGCCCAGGGATTCCGCTCGCTCTCGATGTCGAGGATGCCGACCCGGACGCCGGTCGACAGGTAGGGATGAGCGAACGTGTTCTCGAGGAACTGCCAGGTGGCGGCCAGCGACACCTGGGCCTGGCGCACGTCGTTATAGGTATAGGCCGTTCCCCGGAGGCCGTCCACCTCGACGGTCTCGTACTCGAGAGTGGTGATCTGCTGGAGGAACGTGAGGCCCACCTCGGTCTTCAGGTGCGGGCTCCAGTATCGGCCGACATCGACCGTTCCGGCCCACGAGCCGTTCCAGTCTTCGCCGTCGGACTCGCCGTGGCCCGCTCCCCCATCGACCTCGGTCATGTTGTGGAAGCCGAAGCCCGCGTCGACATCCCATGACCGGTACGGTACCCCGCCTCGATCGACCACCTGCCCGGCCGCCGGCCAGGCGGCGAGCAGGCACCCGGCAACTGCCAGACTCACGCGACGCATCTCAGGGCCTCCTGACCGGTAATGCGCAGGCGCCCCGCCGAACGGCTCACACGGAAGAGTCGTCCGGCCGCCGGGTTTCCGACGTAAGATTTCGCACCATGAAGATGAGAGCTGCAGCCCCCGCCACCGTCCTGGCCGCACTGGCCGTGAGTGTCACGACGCTCGTCGCCCAGCAGCGCCCCGGTGTGATTTCAGGACCGACCGGTCCCAGCCCGTACGACATCGTCCGGTACTGGCACAAGCCCTTCGCCAAGCCCGGCTTCGCCTTCGGCGGGAACTCGGGCGTATTCGCGGAGAGCCCGAACCGGATCCTGGTGGCCCAGCGCGGCGAGTACCGGCTACCCAACCCGGTGCCGCCGACCTTCACTGCCGGGTTCGCAGGCTCCATCGGGGTGAACGTGCTGACCGCCGTCGAGGGCCGCACCTGGCAGAACTGCCTCTACGAGCTCGATGCGAACGGCAACGCAACCCAGGTGTGGACGCAGTGGGACAAGCTGTTCGAGGGCTCCTCGGGCCCCGGGCCGCACCGGCTCCGCATCAGCCCCTACGACCCGTCGAAGCGGATCTGGGTCATCAACGAGACCTTCAGCGAGATCTACATCTTCTCGAACGACATGAAGACGCTGATCCGCACGCTCGGCGAGAAGAACGTGCAGGGGACCGACGGCACGCACTTCGGCAAGCCGCAGGACGTCGCCTTCCTGCCCGACGGGCGCATCCTCATCGCGGACGGCCTCGACAACCACCGCATCATGATCATGGACAAGGATCTGAACTACCTTGGCGAAGTCGGCGGCAAGGGGACCGGTCCCGGCCAGTTCAACGGCGTCCACGCGCTCGGCATCGGTCCTGGCGGGCGGGTCTTCGCCCTCGATCGTTCCGGCGGCCGCATCAACGTGTTCCGCACGACGACCGACGCGAAGACACTGCGCTTCGAGACCGAGTTCCCCGGTTTCTCACTCCCCCTCGACATCATCGTCAACGACGATGCGATCTGGGTGACCGACCTGACCCCGCTGCGGTTCACGAAGCTCGATTTCCAGGGCAACCATCTCTACACGTGGAACGTGCCGCGTGAGTTGCCGGATGGCTACATCGAGGTGCACACGTTCACGGTCGACTCGAACGGCATCCTGTACGGGGGCGACAACCAGTACGGCCGCACCCAGAAGTTCGTACCGAGGGCCGGCGTCGATCCGAAGCTGCTCATCAAGGCGCCCTGGAAGTGAACGTTGGATAAGCGACGACTCGAGAGCTTCAGCGACGGCGTGTTCGCCATTGTGATCACGCTGCTGGTCCTCGAACTGAAGCTCCCGGACGTGAGCTATGAGGCGCTTGGCCGGAGCCTGCTACAGCTCTTGCCCTCGATCTCCGCCTACGTCTTGAGCTTCCTGCTGATTGGCATGTACTGGGTCTTCCACCACCATGCCTACACGTTGATCACCGGCGTGGACGGCGTGCTGCTGTGGCTCAACATCGTGTTCCTGCTGCTGATCAGCTTCATGCCGTTCCCGACCATGATGCTCGGGCGGTTTCCGGGGCAGACGCTGCCCGTCGTCTTCTACGGCTGCAACCTGCTCCTGGCCAACATGCACGGGCTCGCCATGCTGCTCTACCTGAGGCGTGCACCGCGGCTCGCGTCGCGGCGGTTCACGCCGGCACTGTTTCGGAAGCAGGTCCGAATCTACCTCGTCGTGAACGGGCTGTACGCGGTGAACATCGGGCTGGCGTTCGTGCTGCCGCGAGTCGCCATGATCATCTTCGGAGCGATGGCCGTCTACCTGATGGTGCGTTCAGCGATGATCATGGGCATTGGCACGTGCCCCTCGGTCCCGGCCGACGAGCCCGAGGGCATCGAGAGCGCCGTCGTGGCCGTGTAGAGACCATCCGGCCCTGCCGATTCCCTCCCCATGAACCCGACCGGCACACCGGTTCCCTGCCCGGGCTGCGGCACGGGGATGACACCCCACACGCTGGGTGCACACATGGGCAACAGCGTTACCGTCGACGCCTGCCTCCCCTGCCAGGCTTTCTGGTTCGACGGGTACGAGAGCCTGCAGCTCACGCCGGCCTCCACGCTGCAGCTGTTCCGGGTGATCGGGGAGGAGACGCCGGAGGCCAGGCAGGCACTGCCGGCGGTCACCGCCTGCCCGCGCTGCTCGATGCGGCTCGTGCCCACTGAAGACCTCCAGCGGAACACGCGCTTCCGCTACGGCCGATGCCCACGCGGGCACGGGCGCTTCATCACCTTCTTCGACTTCCTGCGCGAGAAGCACTTCGTGAAGACCCTGACGGCCCGGCAGCTCGCCGACCTCAGGGCGCACATGCAGAGCGTGAACTGCTCGAACTGCGGCGCGCCGGTCAACCTCGGGACGGCGTCGGCCTGCGGGCACTGCGGCACGCCGCTGTCGTTCTTCGACATGGAGCACGCACAGGCGCTGGTCGAGCAACTGCGACAGGCGGGTGAGGCGCCTGCCACCGTGAGCCCCACCCTCCCGCTCGACCTGCTGGCCGCACGCAGGCTGGCTGAACGGAGCTTCGCCAGCGAGGCGCTTGGCAGACCCTGGTCTGCCGAAGTCGCCAGCGCGGGAACCGTCGCCGCCGGTGTGCGCGTGCTGGTACGCTGGCTCTCCCAGAAGGGCTGAACTCCGCCCCGACCCTCAAACGCCCTGGGCGGTCGCGTTCGGATACGGAAGGCCTGTCGTTTCCATCTCCGTTGGATATATATCGTCAGGTCTAGCGCGGCCTGAACGTTGTTCAGCGGAGGCGTTTACATGGGTAGGGTTCTGGCAGTACTGTGTGCGTTGTCCACCGTCGCTCTCACAGCGGCATGCTCCAAGAGCAGTTCGGTGACCGCTCCGTCACCTTCCAAGACCGTCTCCAGCGTCACGCTCGGCGGCTCGACCACGGTCTCCGCAGGCGCAACGAGCCAGCTGACCGCTACGGCCGTCTATTCCGACCAGACGACCGGACTCGTCAGCAGCCAGGCCACCTGGACGTCGTCGGATACCGCCACGGCCACGGTGTCGGCAACGGGCCTGCTGACCGCCCTCCGCGCCGGCACCGTCGACGTGTCCGCAACCTACCAGGGTGTGGTCGGCCGCCGGACCATCCAGATTTCCCCGGCCCAGTTCCGTGTCACTGTTGCCCTGCAATCGATTACGGCCCTCTCCACGTGTGACGATTTCACGCAGGGACTCACCCAGGGAGAGTTCGCGTATCAGGTAAAGGTGGTGGACCCGACAGGTGCCACCGCGACTCTGGCCGAGACGAACGATTATCCCGGGGATCCAGCCGCCCCGCGGGGGGAGAACCTCAGTCAGGGGGAGTCCGTGAACCTCTCGACGTCGCGCGCCTACACCATGTCCGGCACGACGGGACAGTCACTCCGGGTCGAGTTCAGGGCGACCGAGTGGGACTCGCAGATCGTCATCTTTCCGCCGTCGACGCGGGCGGTGCACGACAGTGACATGGACAATCGCCTGGGGACCCGAACCCACAGCTACAGCAACGGTACCTGGACCAACACGGGCCCCGGCAGCATCACGCTCGGCGCGTCCGGCTGCCAGATTCGCCTGAACTACTCGGTCACCGCGACACAGCTGTAGCGGCCAGCCTGGCCGGCCTCGATCGTCGGGGCCGGCCAGACCCTGTCGTCATGAATCCAGGTAGCTCACGAGCATCAGGATCATGACCGCGAGCACCACGAGCAGGGCGATCTTGATCCAGCTCCAGGGACGTTCGCCAGCCGTCGCTCCGGTGACCCCGTTCAGCACCACCTGGAAGGGTGTGCCCTTGTAGACGTACGTCAGGAGCCACACCGGCACCAGCACGTGCTTGAACGTCTGGCCCGAGTATGTGGCGTTGACGACCAGGTTCCGGTAGGTGTCGCCGGGCACGGCATCGCCGCACATCTTCCGGACCGCCGCGTCCATCTGCTCGCGCGAGTGCTGGGCCGAGGTAATCAGGTCGATCTGGTAGCGCTCCACCGTCCACCCGGAGAGGTAGCCGGCGTCGTACGGCACCAGCCCGGAGGTGGTCGGGAACGGCTCCACCTTCTTCAGCAGCGCCCGATGCACCCCCTGCGAGGCGCAGACCAGGTCGTCGTCGAAGGCATGCGTCAGCTCCCCGGAGGCCGGCCTCCAGCGGACGTGCCGCTTCCGGTTCTTGCCAGACCCTGTGTAGTAATACTCACCGGAATCGGCGGTCCAGCGCGCGAACACCTGTGCGTCGAAGGTCCAGTAGGGCAGGTAGATGCCCTTCACGGTGTCGGTCATCGCCTTGCCCGCGAAGCCGTTCGGCGCGAGCCACTGTCGCCCGTACCAGGCGCGGATGATCTCGCGGGCGCGCGGCTCGGCAATCGTCATCGGCAGCAGGGACTCGGGCCGGATGGCATCCTTGACCTGCTCGTACGGGACGAGCGCGGTGGAACCGCAGAACTGGCAGCTCTGGGAGATGCGCCCCGGGTCGAACACCGACACCGCGTGGCAGCTCTGGCACTGCACCGACACCTTCTCAGCCTGCCAGCCACGCGCGGCGTCGGGCAGGGCGCGGAGCGCCTCGGCCAGGTCGTGCTCGACGATGACCGTGGTGCCGTCGCGCTCCTGCAGTTCCGCGGGCGACTCGGTGCCGCAGTACGGGCAGATGAGGGCGTGCTTTGCCGGGTTCCACTGAGCTTCGCCGCCGCACGCCGGACACTCGAACTTCCGGCGCGCAACAGCGACCGCCTCACCGGGAATGGGAGGGGGATGGTCCACCGGAGACCGGCCCTACTTCAGGAACTCGTCCAGCGCCGCTCGCGTGATGCGCCACTGGCTGCCGATGCGTTTCCCCTTCAGGTCGCCGGACTCGAGGCTGGCGATCACGTCGGCCTCGGACACGCCGAGCGCTGTCGCAGCGTCCGCGGGGCTCATGAGCGGCGTGATGGCCCCGGCCTGGGCTGCAGGCGCGGCCGGCACCGGTGGCGGCACCACCGCCCCAGCCGCGGGTGTCGACTGGCCGAGCACGCCGCCGGTCTGGTTCATCATCTCGCGGGCAATCGCAAAGCCGACTGCCATCTCGGCGCCCACGCCGCCCACGCTCGAACCGCCGGTCGCCATGCCCTGCGCCATCTGGAACTTCACGTAGTCGTTCAGGTTCCCGACGGCCGCCATACTCGACCGCTTGTCGATCGCCTGCTCCACCTCCGGCGGCACCGACACGTTCTCGACCACGAACGCGGTCATCTCGAGGCCGTACTTCGCATGCAGGATCGGGTTGATGACCGGCAGCAGCGCGTCGCCCAGTTCACTGTAGCGGGTCGCCACGTCCAGCACCGGCACCTTCGCCGTGGCAAGCGCCTCGCTGAAGGTGCTGACCAGGCGCGACCGCATCACGTCGGCGAACTCGTCGAGGCGGAAGTGATGGTCGGTGCCCGCCACCTCCTTGAGGAACCTTGCCGGCTCGACAATGCGGAAGTCGTAGGTGCCGAAGGAGCGGACCCGGACAATGCCGAAGTCCTGGTCGCGCATCATCACCGGGTTCGACGTCCCCCACTTGTTCCCGGTGAAGACCCGGGTGGTGACGTAGTAGACGTCGGCCTTGAACGGCGACTCGAAGCCGTATTTCCACCCGTACAGCCGCGAGAGAATCGGGATGTTCCCGGTGCTGAGCGTGTGCGTGCCCGGCCCGAACAGGTCGGCATACTGCCCCAAATAGACGAACTGCACGTTCTGCGACTCGCGAACGATCAGTTGCGCCCCGTTCTTGATCTCCTTGTCCTCGTCCGGCCACCGGTAGGACAGGGTATCGCGCGAGTCATCGTTCCACTCGATGATCTCGATGAACTGGCTGCGGATGAAGTCGGTCAGGCCCATGGGGGGATTGTACGCCCGGAGCCCCCGCAATCGTGTGCAGCGATCACGCGACGTCGGCCGCTCGGCAGGCGGCCTGCCACTCGGCGAGGTCCAGGTATCCGTGCCGGGCGGTTCCCCGCGACCGGAGCCACTCGCAGCTCGCGTAGAGGATGGCTTCGGCGGTCAGGCCGAGCACGATGCCGTCGCGAATATGGACCGTCACCGAACAGTCCTCCGGACCACGGAGATCGACCTGCACGAACAGGTCGCGACCCACACGGCTCACGGATCGGACGCGGAATGCCCATTCCGTCCCGGACACGTGCAGCAGGACCCCGTCGTCTACCCTCGTGTTGGCAACCTGCCTGAGCGTCATGCAACCCTCCGCGCGCGAACCGGGGATCCGGCCCGTCATGGCAGATTGGACTGCCGCGCGCGCCGGATAGTTGTGCACCGGCCGTGAAAAATCGGTGGCAACCCTCGCCGCCAGCCGCAACGGTCACGCCACGACACGGGCGCTGGTGAGCGATCCGCCCGGTTCGGGCCTCAATTCCGCACGTCCCCGCCACCCCGGCTTGTCGTAACATGCGCCGGCATGAATCGACGTAGCTGGCTGCTCGCGGTGGTGGTGTCGTGTCTGGCGGTGGGAGCACAGGCCCAGACGGCGCCCCCCGCGCCGCGCGAACAGGGCTGGGCGGTGCGTCAGGGCCTGAACGACCCGAACGCCAGGCTCTACAACAACGTGAAGCAGAAGCTTCTGGACGGCAAGCAGGTCACCTGCTTCACGATCAGCGCGCTCAACGTCCCGCTCTATTGCGAGGCAGCGAAGCACTTCGACTTCATCTGGTTCGAGATGCAGCACAGCACCATGTCCTTCAAGGACGTGGAGACCATGATTGCGGCGTGCCCACGGCCGGTCGCGACTCCCGTCATCCGGATCCCGGACGCGAGCGAAGGCAACATCCAGAAGGCGACCGACATCGGCGCGCTCGGCATCGTGATTCCCACGGTCGACACGCCGGAGCAGGCGATGCAGGCGGCGCGGTACCTGCGGTTCCCGCCGGAAGGGCGCCGCAGCCAGGGGGCGGGACAGGCTCCGTCGATCTGGGGCGTGAACGGGGTGGACTACCGGAAGACCATCAACGACAACATGCTGCTCATCGTGCAGGTGGAGACGCCGATCGGGGCGTGGAACGCCCTCGCCATTGCGCAGCAGCCCGGCGTGGACGTCGTGCTGGCGTCCAACGGCGACATGGCCAACTTCTCCGGTTACGCACCAGCCGACCCGCGCTACCAGCAGCTTTTCACGCAGGTCCACGACGGCGTGCTGCGCGCCGGCAAGTTCCTCGGGGCGGTCACGCCCAGCTACGGCAAGCCCGGACCGGCCGGTGTGGGCCGTCCGGACTTCGCCGATTGGCGGCTCTTCTACAATGGCGAGGCGTTCGACGGCTGGAAGCCGCCGCGCGGGGCGGCAACGGTGGAGCCACAGGCCGCTCCCGTGCGCTGACGCCGGGCGGGCGTCCACTCAGATCCGGACGTCCATCCGTCGCACCGGTTCATGGACCGGAACCCTCAGGTCTCCCGCCGGCACGTACCACACCGGGCACGGCGCGGCGTGGAGCACGCCTTCCGAGGTGTCGCTGCTGAACCACCGCCGCATCAGCGAGCGCGCATGCTCGCCCATGACGATGCAGGCCGCGTTCAGATCGCGGGCGGTGGCCACGATGCCCTCGCGTGCGTCACCTTCGCGCACGTGCACCTGGACCCTGGATCCGAAATCGGGCGGCACCAACGCACGCAGGTGCCGGTCGGCCTCGGCATGCGTCGACTCGTGGCGCCTGACCATGTGCAGGAGGTGGACATCGAGCGGCAGCAGCCTCGCCAGATCGAAGGCAAACTCGACCGCCTGGCGCGACTCGGGCGAGAAGTCGGTCGGGACCAGCAGCACCTGCGGTGCGCCCGTCCCTGCCTCGAGGCGCAGTTCGCCCGCGTCGTGCGAGGGTTCGTGGAGCGCCAGCACCGCCCGGTGCGTGTGATGCAGCACGGTGGCGGTGACCGAGGCGTGGTCGTCCGACTGGGCGTCATGCGTGCAGAGCACCACGACGTCGGCGTCCACCGCCTCACTCACGGCGCGGACCGATGACGAGGCGGGTCCTTCGGTGATGCGCAGTTCGATCGGTACACCTGGCCCGATGGCGGTGGCCAGGTCACCGAGCCGCGCGGCCACCCGCTCTTCCGTAATCGGCGCCTTCTCGTCGCTCCACATCCACCCCACCCCGGCACCAACACCGAGGGCCGACAGGTTGTGGTGCAGGACGAGGCGAGCGCCGCAGAGCCGCGCGAGCGCCGCGGCCATGTGCGCCTGGCGAGACGTGGCCTCCGAGAAGTCCACGGGACAGAGCACTGTTCGAATCGCGAGCATGAGGCACCTCCGTGGGGTGTCGTGCCGGTCACGGAGTCTGGCGGCACCGAACGCGACGGCCGTGCGCCGAGGCGCAGCCGGGAAGGCGGCGTGATCGGTAAATCAATGAAGCCGGACGCAAAAGCTGCACCACGAGAGGCGGGGCGCCAGGACGGCGGCATCAGCCCTGAATCCCTCGTCGACTACCGGAATTCCGCCTGACCTGCCGCTCCGCGGGTCACCGACCCGACGCGGCGAGCCAGGCGTGGGCGCGGCGCTGCCCTTCGGCGACATCGGCCGGAGTCAGCGTCGTAGCCAGGTCGTTTCGCGAGCGTTCGTACTCGGCGCGCGCGACGGGCTCGCGCTCGAGCGTAGCGCCGAGCTGGAACCACTTGTAGGCCTCCGCCGAATCGGCCACCACCCCTTCGCCACGCCAGTAGGCCCGTCCGAGCGCCACCTGTGCGGCTGTGTCTCCCTGATCCGCGGCCCTGCGGAACCAGCGCGCGGCGATGAGCGTGTTCGGCATGACGCCCTTGCCTTCCAGGAAGCACAGGGCGAGCCGGTACTGGGCGCGCGGATGCCCGGCCTCGGCCGCATCCTGGAAGTGCGCGACAGCCGTGCCGTAGTCCGCCGCGTCGTAGCGGGTGACTGCGAAGAGGTAGGACATGCTCCCGGGTGGTGCCGGGTCGACGGCGGGAGCGGCAGGTGCGGGCTGCCTGTAGGCGTATACCGTGAAGGCCACGAATCCGAGCAGGACGGTGGCCAGCAGCGCCCTCTGCATCAGGCCAGGCGAACCTCCTCCCCGTCGCGGGGGATGAGCACGGTGGATGTCACGCCAGCACGCGTCAGGCCGTCGCGGAGCCCATCGCGCGACAGCATGCAGTGATTCACGGCTTCCATGTGCACCGCCACGACCGTCGCCTGCGCAGCGGCCCGGCACACATTCACCACATCGCCCACGCCCATGATGATCGGCCCCCCCTCGAGGAACTGTGCCTCGCCCGCATTCAGCACCACGACGGTGGGTTTGTGGATGCGGATGGCGTCGGCCACCTCCGGGCACCAGATCGTGTCGCCCGCGATGTACACCGTGGGAGCGCCAGGCCGGCTGAGCACATAGCCGGACACCGTCCCCATCCGCTGCCCCACGGCTCCGCGCCCGTGCTGGCCGCCCGTCCGGCTGATAGTGATGCCCTCCCAGGTCACGGCCGTGTCGACCTCGCGGACCGCCGTGAAGCCGGCGCTGACCACACGCTCGCGGTCGGCCGGCTGCACGAAGATCGGGCTGCCCTTCGGCAGCAGGTCGCGAGCCACCGGATCCCAGTGGTCGACGTGCGGGTGCGTGAGCAGGGTGGCATCCACGCCGGCCACCACCTGCGCCGCGGGTACCGGCAGCGGCACCAGCGGGTTGGGACGCGGGTTCGGCGTGTTGTTGAACGCTGGCAGCGCGCCGGCATCGCTCAGGAACGGGTCGAGCAGGAATGTCTTCCCACCGTATTCGATGCGGCAGGTGGCATTCCGGTACAACCTGAGGCGGGCGCCCGTGCTGCCCCCCGCATTCCGGTCCTGCCCGGCCGCCGGCAGCGTCAGGGGCAGGGCCGCAGCAGCCTTCAGGAAGGTGCGTCGCGTGGTGATCATGCGCGACATGCTACCGCGTCAGGCGGGCCGCTCCCAAGTCGTCCGGCCTCGCCGAGACGCGGTGCGCGGATCAGGCCACGTGGATGAACCGCTGCGACGCCATCACCATGTGCACGACGTCGTTCGTGCGGTGCTCATCGTCTGCGAACTCGACCGCCACGTGCCACATCGGCTGGTGATCCCGCGGGGTCGGCTTCTCCACGTGTTCACGGACCACCCTGCCGTGCAGGGTCCAAGTGCCCGCATCGAACTCGAATCCGATGAATCCCTCGTCGTCACCCACAGGAGTCACTCGGTTCATGGCGAGCAGGATGCCCGTCTTGCTGAGATTGACGATGACAGCCGGGTGACCGTTGAAGCTGGCATAAACGTCCCAGACCGGGACGCGGATGGCGCGGTACTGCATGAAAGCCTCGCGACTTCCGGGGAGAGCCTCCCCCCTGGTAACGGGAGAGGCCAGGAGCCCCGCCCGGTTCAGCTCGAGTGCGGCGTCGTGCCGATACCTTCACGCTAGGCCGCGATCCGCCCCTGGCGGGCATCGAGACGGCGCCGAATCGCCTCGTCCTCGTCGGCTGCGGCCGCGCGCTCGGACGCGCGCGCCTGGGCCGTGGCGGCCTCCCTGGGCACGCCGATGAACTCCTGCAGCGCCCGCGTGGTCTTCATCGTGGTGAGCGCCTGCGCGTTGGTCTCTTCACTGGCCGCTGCGGTCTCCTCCGAGGTGGCCGCGGTCTGTTGCGTCACGAGTTCCATCTGCTGGATGGCCTGGACCACCTGGTCGATCCCCTGCGTCTGCTGGCGGCTGGCCTCGCTGACCTGGTGCACCAGCGCCTTGACCTGCGCCACACGGTCGGTGATGCCGGCAATGGCCTGGTTCACCCGCTGCACCTGGCTCTCTCCGCCCCTGGCCTTCTCGACCGAGTTCTCGATCAGGCCGGCCGTGGTCTTCGCGGCTTCCGCCGACCGATGCGCCAGCGACCGCACCTCGTCGGCCACCACCGCGAACCCCATGCCGGCCTCCCCCGCGCGCGCGGCTTCCACCGCGGCGTTCAGCGCCAGGAGGTTGGTCTGGAAGGCAATCTCGTCGATCGTCTTGATGATCTTCGAAACCTCGCTGCTCGACTCCGCGATGTCCTTCATGGACTGCACCATGTGTCCCAGTGCGGCGTTCGATTCGCGCACCCCCTCGTCCACCGCACTGATCAGGTCGGCGGCACGGCTGGCGTGATCGGCGTTGCGCCGCGTCATCGAGGCCATTTCCTCCATCGATGACGACGTCTCCTCCAGCGACGCCGCCTGCTCGGTGGCCCCCTGCGCCAGCGACTGCGAGGAGCCCGCGACGTGATTCGCGGCGGCCACCACGTGCGCGGCCCCTTCGGCGAGGCTGTGGAACTCCTGTTCGAGCGGCGCGAAGACGCGTCGCCACATGTACCACGCCATGAACACCAGCCCCACGACGAGACAGGCGGCCACCATGGCGGCGAACCGCCAGACCATGGCGGACTGGGCCGCCTGGGCGGCGGTCATGGACTGGATGACCTCGAAGGCACCGTGCACCTCGCCGGTCTTCCAGCCTTCCATGCGCGCGCCGGTCGGGTCGAGCCCCCTGTCGTTGCCCCAGTGGGTGCGCGAGGTGGCCGGGTCGCCGTGGCAGAGCAGGCACTCGTCGGTGAGGCGGATCGGGCGGAAGTAGCGGATCGCGTTCCTGGCCCGATCGACCTCGTAATGTTCGGCCAGTCCTTCCGCCTCGAACATGCGCAGGACTCGCGCCTCGGTGTCGTCGGGGGTATTGGCCGGGTTGCGCGGCTCGAGCTTGGGCACGCGCAGTTCATACCCGCCCTCGGCAGCCTTTTTCATCGCGGTACGCCAGGCGGTGACCACCGGCACGGCCGCGAGCACCTTGTCGGTCTTGCCCTCATCCGCCCACTGCCGCAGCATCTGCGCACTGAAGATGCCCTGGTGCCACTTGTCGGCCATCTCCTCGCGCGCCGACTCCGCAGCCAGGACGATCGCGCGGGCCTTCTCGACGACCTGGTGCTCGGTGGTATCAGAGGCTGACCGGTAATAGAGGCCGGTGAGGGCGATTCCGAGGACGACGATGGGCGTGCCTGCGACGAGCAGAACCTTGTGGCCCAGCTTCATGACGGGCTCTCCAGTGGATGAGCAAGCTGGACTGGTAATCGGCCGTCTGACACCAAGGTTGACGCCCGGGTGCCACCTTTGTGGGAAGTCCTGGGCCACGGCGAGGTTCGGGCCGCGGCGCCGGCGGAGCATGGCCGGGGCCTCGTGGGTACACTGGGCGCGTGAACGATGGAGCGTCGATGAGCCCGGACCGCCAGGACTACTACCGACTGGTGGAGCACTACGAACGCTGCCTCGACCGTCACGGCGATACGCACCGCGGTGTGGACTGGCCCAACCAGGAGGATGCGCGCCGACGGTACGACGTGATGCTCGACCTGGTCCGGCCCGGCACGGCGGGGGCCACCCTGCTGGACTTCGGATGCGGCGCCGGGCACCTGCTCGAGCACATGTCCCGCACAGGCCGCAAGATCGCCGAATACTCGGGGCTCGACCTCGGGCGTCGGTACGTGGAGCTCTGTCGCAGGAAGTTTCCGGGTACCGACTTCCTCCACGTCGACATCCTCGACACGCCGTCGGCCGTTCCGGAGTTCGACTATGTCGTGCTGAATGGTGTGCTGACCGAGAAGCGGGAGTTGTCGTTCGAGGCCATGTGGGACTATACGCAGCGGCTGCTCAGCGTTGTGTTCTCGAAGGCACGCATCGGTATGGCCTTCAACGTGATGTCCACGCAGGTGGACTGGCAGCGCGACGACCTTTTTCACCTGCCGATGGACGACGTGGCGGCGTTCCTCAGGCGGGACGTGAGCCGGCACTTCGTCATTCGCCACGACTACGGGCTGTACGAGTACTGCGTCTACGCCTACAAGGCTCCACCGCCGTCGGACGGCGGGCGTGGCGCCGATGCGGTGGGGCATGATGCATGATCAGGCCAGGAGGTTCGAGCGCATCGATCCGGCGAGCGGGCCGCGTGCGTGCCGAGCCTGGATTTCAGGGGAGAGACGAGCTGATGACCGAAAAGATCGCGGAGAACAGAAGCCTGGTGCTGGCCGCGCAACGCTGGATGGCCGACGAGCAGGGCATGGAACGGGCGAGCCTGGGTCCCGCCGAGTACGTCGCCTACCGGATGAAGGTGTCCGCCGCGGAGGCCGAGGCACTCGTGGCGGCGGTGTACGCGCTCGAAGGGGACGCTGACTAGGGCGTCGCCCGGGGTTCGGCGTCAGCGCTTGACGCCGCGTCGCTCTTCGTCGCGGGCGCCACGCATGTAGTTCTCGATCGTGAGGCTGCCCTCGTGGCACGCGTACTCGAAGATCTGGTCGGTCGTGGCCCTGAACGGAATCTCCGCGGTCCACGGCGCTGCCCAGGTATCGGGATCCTCGACCGTCACGCGGTAGCGGATCCGGTCCGGCGAGACCCGTGTGAAGCGTTCCACCACGTGCATGCGCTCGCTCGAGTTCCGGTAGTGCGTCTCGCGCCGGAAGTTCGTGGTGTCCACGACGAGCGTGTCGCCCTCCCAGTGCCCGATGGAGTCGCCGGCCCAACTCCGAATGGAGGCGGGCAGGTGCGTGCCGCCGATGCGGATCACTCGCGTCTCGTGGAACATCTCGGTGCTGATCACGACGCGGTCGGGCGTCTGGATGATCTGATACAGGTTCTGGCCGAACGGGTTCGGGATGAGCGGCGGCGGAGCGGCGGAAGACCCGCCGGTCATGGCCATGAGGCACCGCTCGTCGAGCGTGAGCGTCTCCGGGTCGTCGTAGTTCTTCTTCGGCCGCGCATCAGCCCTGGCCTTCGCGGCCGGCACGGTTTCGGGAAACTGGCCGTTCGGCGGGTCCACGATCAGCGAGGTGCGGAGGTCGTCCACCACCTTGAGCGACCCGGTTTCCTGGTAGGTGTCGTTCAGGTCGCTGGCGAGCTTGTCCTCGGCCGAGAATCCGCTGAGGACCCGGTTGAAGTTGTCGCGCTCCCAGGCGTCCGCTTCCTCACGCGTGAAATGACTCTTGTTCGCCAGGGGCGCCGGGCGCGTCAACGGCGTGGCCGTACCGGTGTCCCAGGTCCCCTGCAGGTCTGGCGTGACGGCACGCTGCGCGCGTGGTGCGGCGGTGGCGAACAGGGCGGCGAGCAGGCCAAGCGTGAAGGTGACCAGAGTACGGTGCCGCGGCAGCCGTCTACGTGTGTGCATGAGGTGGCGGGCAGTATAGCGGAAGCTTGGGGTCCGGAGGCGAGGAGAACGGACCCGTGGAGATTGGCGTCCCCACAGGGAACCGAACGATTGTGGACAGTGGAACGCATCGGCATGATCGCCGCCTGAAGCGGTCGCCAGTCTGTGTAGTATTTAGAGCCGTGAGCACTGCACACGCTGCCCTTGCCTACGATGGCCCGGCACTCGCCGACGGTTCTATGGACGTCCGCGACCTGGCTCCGGCTCTGCTCGCGCTTGGCGAACTGTGCGAACGCGCGAATAAGGTTCTAAACGGGGACCGCGCAACACTGGTCGTCAACGTGAAGACGGGGTTCAAGCCCGGCTCATTTGGGGTCGACCTGGCAGCGGTGCAGACCGTCATCGGTCATGCTCGCGACTTCCTGACCGGCGACGGCGTAACCGCCGCGCTGAACCTCGCGGAACTTATCGGTATCGTCGTCGCACCTGGAATTACCCTTTTCAAGCTCTTCAGGCTGCTCAAAGGCAGGCCACCTGAGTCTGCGACGACGCTCGGTGACGGAAACATCCAGATCACCGTCGTCGGCTCCAATAACAAGCTCGTGGTGGCTCCCCAAGTCGTGAAGCTGTACAACGATCCTTCTATTCGGGCGGCGGCGCGGAAGGTGATGGCGCCACTTGAGCGCCCTGGCATTGAAGTCTTCCAGATCAAGGATGAAGAACGGCGAGTCGTCGTGGACGAAGTCACCAAAGATGACTTGCCCGCGTTCTCGGAGTCGGTCACCGAGCGCCGCGTCACAAGCAGCGACTTCGAGACGGTTCTACAGATCGTAAAGCCGTCCTTCGACGAGAAGTTGATGTGGATGTTCTCCGATGGAACCTCCAATTTCTACGCTGACATTGAGGACGAGTCGTTCTTCGCTGAAGTGCAGAGCCGGCAGCGCCGCTTCGGCAAGGGCGACCTCCTAAAGGTGTCGCTTCACGTTGAGTCGTTCATCAGCGAGGCCGGCCAGATCACCAACAAGCGGACGATCCGTCGAGTGATCGAACACGTTGAACCACCGAGGCAGATCACACTACTCGACTGATGAGTCCCCATTTCGGCGGCTAGGCTGATCCCCGAAAACCGGCCCTCCGCGCCGGCTGCCGCCGACTCGTTCCACCCGCGGAGAGCTGTCGCGGAGGCGGCATGGCTAAAGTTGCACTCCAGAACATCCGACACGTGGCGGGATTCCTCCGCCAGAATGAGGAACAACTCAGGGCCTCGGGTTTGATGCGCGCACTCGTTCTCAACCAGATCAAGGCTGGCGAGCAACCTAGCACTGAAGACCTGGCCGCAGCGCTGGAGGAGGCGCCTCCATCCGCGGCGCAGGTTGGCGGCTCACGACTGACACCTGATGAAGTGCGCGAGCTGCTCGAAGCCCCACCGGCAGATCCAACAGCATGGGTCCGGGCTCGCATGACGCCCGAGCGACAGCACGAGGCAATCGAAAACGGCTATCGACGCATCCAGGCCGATACCGCCTTGCTCTGCCGGTACGTAGCTCGATACTACGTGCGCCAGCACCCGCGGCGCACGGGGCCTCGACGTGGGTCGGCAAGATCACTCCGAGAGGACACCCGCATCGCCCGCGAGTACTTCGAGGCCGCAATCGCAAACGAGAAACGGCGGCAACCCAAGTCGAGGAAGTTCATTCAAGAAGCCGTTGCGAAGGACAACGGCATCAGTCGGTCTACTCTGATGAATATCCTCCGCGACTGGCGCGCAAAGGTTTCCTGAGAACAATTGGACAGCCCACCCAAAGCCACATCGCATTCTGTGTTCACCTATGCAGGATGCATCACTCATCACCAGCGCGGAGTTTGCGCGGATCGCTGAACAGGAGTCCGGCCGTAGTTGCTCGCCGGAGAACGTCAGGCGTCTCGCGCGGGCAGGCAAGCTCACAGTTGCCGCGATAGTTGGGAACGGCCAGCGCCTCTTTCATCGCGACGTCGCCATTCAGTTCGGCAGAGAGCGCCGCGGTAGCAATGAGGCCGCATGAACGCCAAGGACATTCCGGCCGATGTCGTCGAGCGGCTAGCCCGTGCACTCGCCGCCGTGCTCTTGGCTGCCATCCGTCGCGACCAGGCGAGCGCCAAGAAGGCCGCGTGATGGTCCGGCGTGAGGACATCAGATGGACCCTAGCGCCTCTGCCGGCAGCCGACCTCTTCGCGATGACCGACGAGGATTTGCTCGTCGAGACGATGCTCGAAGCGGAAACCTACCGAACCACGGCGCAGACGGCCGCCCGTGCTCTGCATGACCTCACCGTCGAGCACGAGCGCCTGCGCGTGAGCCACCACCGTCTCCTCGAGGTGTATCGGGCTGAGCGCGTGCGAGGGGCGGCGTGATCACCGCCTCCATCGGCGACATGCTCCGATTAGCTGCGCAACAGACAGACACGTCGTCGCGGGCACTTGCATTTACGTTGGCCGAACTCATGGCGCATCGCTTCCCCGCGCGCCGCGCCATACTCACCCGCGGCGGCGTACCTGTTCTACGCGAGGGGCATCTGGCGGAGGTGTTCGCCGAACGTGGCATCGGGAAGACGTGGTTTCTGTACTCGCTCGCGCTGGCAGCATCGGCCGGGGGGAGCGTGCTCGGCTTCGAGGCCACGACACCCGTGCGCACTCTGATTGTCGACGGTGAGATGGCGAGCGAAGACGTGCAAAGTCGGCTGTATGACATCGCCGACAACCTCGGGATCGTTCATCACACAGCCAACCTCACCGTCCTGGCCGCTGACTGGCAACTGGACTACTTGCCTCGGCTCGACACTCTCGAAGGCCAATCATTCATCGCGGAAGCGGTGGACTTGGCAGACTTGATCATCATCGATAACCGGTCATCGCTATTCGACCCGGAAGGCGAGAAGGACGCGACCGCGTGGCAGCCCGCGCAGGACTATCTGTTGTCGCTCCGGCGGCGCGGCAAGGCTGTAATCCTGGCGCACCATAGCAATCGGCAAGGCGGCGCGCGCGGGCACTCGAAAGCCGAGGACGCGATGGATCTCATCATGAAGCTGGCCCGGCCGGAAGGATACGTTGCGGACGAGGGCGCTCGCTTCCAAGTGACGTTTGAGAAGGCGCGCGGCGTGTTCGGCCCCGCGGTCGCACCGTTCGAGGCTCAGCTCACGGCGACGGGATGGCAGTCCAGCGCGACCGAGGCGGCGCACTCCCCCAGCGCGATCGCCGCCAGGCTCCTTGAGGCCGTACGACTTCACGCAGAGGCCGGGGAACCGCTCAAGAGCGCGACCAAGGCGATCGCTGCTGCCCAGGTCCGACGAGCAGCCGGTCTAGCTGCCTGGAAGATGCTCATCGAGACCGGGAAGATTCACCTTCACCCGTCCGGAGGGTTCCGTGTCGCCTGAGCGGTTCCCGGAGTTCCCACCGGTTCCCGGAACCTACGGAACTACCGGAACCGGTTCCCGGGTTCCTGTCCTTAGACAGGGAACCCGGAACCACCGGCTGGGGGCCACTGCGGAAGGGGATGGCAATGGCACCCGGTTCTGAGCAGGCGCAGTTCGTCGCCCTTCGTGGTGGGCCAGTGCTGCCGCTTCCAGCCGTGCTGCTCGCCCTGGATCTGGAAAGTCGAGGGTTCACGCTGCAGGCAGACGGTACGGACCTCATCGTCGCTCCCAGCTCCAGGCTCACTCCGGAGGACTGCGACGCGATCCGCCGATGGAAGTCTCACCTGTTGGCGATCGTGTCGTACGTGCCACCGGACCGGCCGCAGTGACAGGGCATGGCCTCCCGCGGGGGCGGGGCATGGGAAAGAATCGCGGCGCCGGCCCGAAAAGCCGTGACCCGGCTCCGTGGGTTTGAAAACGGGTTCAAAGAGTTCAATCAGTTCACGATTCAGATTCAAAGCCAGCTTGCAGAACGTACCCACAACACCCAGCGCTGACTTGGCCGCCACCGTCGCGGCGCTCGCGGCGGACGTGGCCGAGTTGCGGGAGCAGCTGCGCACGCTGGAGCGCCGACGGGGACTGCTCGACGCAGAGGACGCCGCGCTGCTCGCGAAGCTGGCTGACAGCACGCAGGGGCTACGGTTCAACGCTCGCCACGTCTTCGAGCACGCGCGGCGTGTCGAGCGGCCGCTCCTCGATGCGCTCGCCGCGGCCACGATTGGCAGCGCGGGCGAGCTCGGGTGCTGGCTGAGGCGGATGGTTGGCCGGCACGGCGACGTGCGGGTGACGCGGGACGGGCGGCACTGGCGCGTGCTGCACATCGCACATGAATGTGCAGACCGCTGACGCGTGCACGATGAGCGGCATGAGAACACTTCCCGAACTCACCAAGCAGATCGAGCTCGACCGGGCCGCGCACGCGGGCATGCTCTACGCGAAGTGCATTGCCGCGGGGCAGCCCCTCCACGAGTCACTCGACCCGCGCCTCGACCGCATCAAGGCCGCCGTCACCGGTATGACATCGACGTCGACGTCCGCGCTCCGCCAGCAGCTCTTCGGCGCGTTCCTCAACGTGCTCGTGAGCCAGACGCTGCTCGGGCGCATGCTGGGATGGACGCCTGCGCCACCTGGCCAGCCGATGGCTGGCATGGCCAACGACGGACCCGCGGCAACGTGGAATCCTGAAGGCACCGCTATGCCAGTGGTCCGCATGGACCAGCGCGCGCCGCGGACGGACATCGCGAAGTTCGGCATCCTGTTGCCCTTCAGTTCGGAGCTCGTGAAGCTGACCGACTCGCGCGCCGAGCGTCTGTTCGAGCGGCAGCTCCTCCGCCAGCTGCGGCGCGCCGAAGACACGCTCCTGCTCGATGACAATGCCGCGGTGAGCGAAGAGAAGCCCGAAGGACTGCTCTACGGCCTGTCGTCGATCGCGACCACCTCACCCATGCGCCTCGATGCGGACATCGTCGACCTGTTTACCGCGGTGGTCGAGGGCGAGGCGCTGTTCCCGTACTTCATCGTCAGCCCCCGTGGCGCGATGTGGCTGGCCATGCAGCACGTCGACGGCGCGCCGCTGTTCCCGAGCGTTGGGCCGACCGGCGGCACGATCGCCGGCGTTCCCGTGCTCACGAGCCCAGCGGCCGGCAGCCGGCTAATCCTCGTCGCTGCCGAGCACCTGGTCGTCACCGACGAAGGCATCGAGATCGAGCGCGCGCGGCACGCGTCGATTCAGATGGACTCGGCACCGACCACGGACATCACGACGCCGACGGCAACGAGTCTGGTGAGCGCCTGGCAGGCCGGGATGGTGGTCCTGCGCGCGATCCGATACCTGCACTGGACGAAGCTGCGGGCGAACTGTGCGGCGTTTCTCGAACTGCCAATCAGCGGGAGTCCGGCGTGATGACCGACAAGTTGATGCAGCTGCTCGTGAAGGGCATAGCGCCAGTGCTGAGGGACTACGTCCAGCAGGAACTCGAGAAGCTGCGCGTCGAACTCGGCACGCGCATCACAGAGCTCGAGGCCCGCCCGACCCCTGAGCATGTCGGCAAGTGGCAAGAGGGCACGCTGTACAAGGCGCAGCAGATGACCCAGCACGACGGCTCGTGTTGGTTCGCCCTGCGGATGACGGACAGTAAGCCGGGCACGTCGGACGCCTGGCGCCTCGTGGCGAAGGGCGGAAGGGACTTCCGATGACCGAGGACGAACGGGCGGCACGCGACATCATCGGAGCACAGCTCGACGCCCTCATTCGGCAGATGCTCGTCGACCTCTGGCCGAAGCTGGAGGCCGACAACCTCGCCTTTGGTGAGAGCCCATCGGAGGTGGTCAGGACCTACGGACCGTGTGCCGTGATCTACGGCGGCGGCCGCCGGGTCGACGTCGCCGACATCATGCGGCAAGAAGCATCACGGCTGCAGGCGTGGAAGCTGTCGGCCATCGAGCAGGTGGTCGCGTTCGCAAAGAGCTTGCCGGCGGCCGAGGGGCGGCGATGACACGGCCTGCACCGTCCAAGACGACCCGCGCATGGTCCGACCAAGCTCGGACGTGCATCGAGTGCGACTCGCCGTTCGCGCTGGCGGAGAGTGAGATCGAGTTCTTTGCCATGCGTGGTCTGGAACTGCCGCGGCGTTGCGCCGCGTGTCGCAAGTCGCGCCGCGAGGCCCGCGCGGCGCTCACGTACTGAAGGGTTCGCCTGCGCTCGGGCGAAGCGGTGTCGCGTTCGCTGGTGGGCCGAGATAAGGCTCCCGGCGAACGGCCACCGGGTAACAACCTCCGGTGACCAGAGGGGGAAGGTGGAATTGCGACTTTGGCTGTGGCGTCTGCTGGCGGCGCTCGGCGTTGTCGGCTTGGCGTCTGCCGCCGTCGGTGGCTGACTCGCTACCTCATTTGAGGTGGTCCGTCCTGGTCCTCAGGGTAGGGCCTGTAAGGGACCAGGTGCTGCAGCCGGTCGCACACCAGACACCGCAGAGTGACAGTATGCTGCCGGCCGTCAACCGCCTGAATCACCAGCTCCCGCGCCTGGCAGGCTGGACAAGGCTGGTCGAGTAGTTCGTCGAGGGTGCGGCCGGCGTCTTCCTGTCTCACCGTAAGCACTATGTTAGGACTGTGGAACAGACCCGGCTATCCCACCAAGGTGCAGTCCTGAGGGGATCGTTGGACTGCTCGATTTGACAGCTACTAAGACCCTATATAGGATTTGCGGCGATGACACCGCGACCGCTGTATAGCTTTCACATCGATCCCGACTTGGCCGAAGGTCTGAAGGCCCTTAAGGCGGAGCGTCATACGTCCGAGGGGCAACTCGTGCGGGATGCGTTGCGGGCGTACCTGACAGCGGCGGGTGTTCTCAAGGCGGAGCGCAAGCGGGCGGCCACCCGCAAGCGCTCCTAAACCGTCAACCCGACAGAGGCGGGTCAGCGATCTACATCCAGTGTAGACCGTTCGACTCCCACAGCAGGCGGGACCGCTCAGGTCCAGAGCCGAGACAGGGAGAGCGTGATGAGAAAGAATACCGTTCGACGAAAGAACGGCGGCCGTAATCGGCTGCCCGTCGACAGTCCGGCCTTGTACGAAGATCGCCTGGCCGAGTTGGAGCGGGTGCGTTGCCTGCTCAATGATGCGCGTGCGCTTGTGCCGCTCGTGTTGCGCAGCGGTCCGTTAAACGTCACCTGCGCAGGCTCCGACGAAGACATCGAGGAGATCGCGATGGCGTGGGCGCAGACCTTTCCCGCCTTCGCTGCCACCTATCGCGAAGCGAAGGAACGCGATGCCGACGCCCTTGTGATCTCGGGCGCGCTGGTCGGCGTGCAGGCTGGCTACCTGCTCGGACTGGTCGTCGGCCAGAGTGTCGATCTGGCCGTGTTCGCGAATGCCTTCGTTTCGGCCTCGAAGGATTGACCTGAATGCTCGCGGCCATCTACGCCCGGAAGTCAACCGAGCAGGCGGTTTCGGACGACCAGAAGTCCATCGCCCGGCAGGTGGAGCACGCCCGGGCGTACGCCGCCGGCCGGGGCTGGACGGTCGCGGAGGCGCACGTCTACACCGACGACGGGATCAGCGGGGCCGAGTTCGCCAATCGGCCCGGCTTCCTGCGCCTGATGAACGCGCTGAAGCCTCGCGCACCGTTTCAGGTGCTCATCATGTCGGAAGAGTCGAGGCTCGGACGCGAGGCTATCGAAACCGCGTACGCCCTGAAGCAGTTGATTCAGGCGGGTGTGCGGGTGTTCTTCTACCTGGAGAACCGAGAACGAACGCTCGACTCCCCCACCGACAAGATCATGCTCTCGCTGACCACATTCGCCGATGAACTCGAGCGACACAAGGCGCAGCAGCGCACGTCGGACGCGATGATCCGCAAGGCGCGAGCGGGGCACGTGACCGGCGGGCTCGTCTTCGGGTACCAGAACGTCGAAGTGACCGGCCCCAACGGCGAGCGGTCGCACGTCGAGCGCCGGATCGACCCGGACCAGGCAGCCGTCGTGCGGGAGATCTTCGAGCTGTACGCAGCGGGTGTCGGGGTTCGGTCCATCGCCAAGCGGTTGAACGACGACCGCCGGCTGTGCCCTCGCGCGCAGCAGGGACGCCCGAACGGCTGGGCGCCGTCGTCGGTCTGGTCGGTGCTCCGTCGCCCGCTGTACCGGGGGGAGATCGTCTGGAACCGGACGAAGAAGCGGGACACATGGGGCGCCAAGCATCGCACCAGGCGCGCAGAGGCCGATCTGGTGCGTGTCCCTGCTCAACACCTGCGCATCATTGAGGATGCGCTCTGGCAGGCCGTCCAGGCCCACGCGAGCGCCAAGAAAGCCACCTACCTGAAGACAGCCGGGGGCTCGTTCGGCAGGCCGGCCGATGCGCGCGAGTCGAAGTACCTGCTTACCGGCTTCGCGCGCTGTGGTGAGTGCGGCGCTAACATGCTGGTGCGGAGTCGCGACCACGGCCAACGTCGGGCGCACTTCTACGCCTGCAGCGCGTTCCATCGCCGCGGGCGGGCGGTGTGCTCGAACAGTCTGGCGGTTCCCGTCGAGCTGGCCGACGATGCGGTGCTCCGCGAGATTGAACGGCACGTGCTGCATCCGGCGGTCGTTCAGCGGGCGATCGAGCTGACGCTCGACGCCCTCCGACCTGACGCCCAGGCGGGCAAGGCTGAGCGGGAGCGGCTGGACCGGGAGCGGCGCCGGGCGGAGTCTGAAGTCGCCAACCTGACCGCAGCGCTCGCCGCGGGCGGGGCCGACCTGCAGCCCTTGATTGCGGCGCTTCGGGCAGCCGACCAGCGCCGGCAGGCGCTCGCGGAGCAGCTCGCCGGCCTGACGGTCGCCGGGGATGCGTTCACGACGGCCACCGCGGCCGCCCTGGAACGCCAGGTGCTCGACAAGCTGGCCGCCTGGCGAGCCACGATGCGTCAGGAAGCGCCCGAGGCACGGCAGGTGCTGCGGGAAGTCATCGCCGAGCGCGTCGCCCTGACGCCGGCGGAGGCCGACGGCAAGCGGTTCTACCGTTTCCGGGGGCTATTCAGTTTCGGGGGGTTGTTCGAGGGAACCGATTGTCCACGAGCATTGGCGTCCCCACCGGGATTCGAACCCGGGTTTTAGCCTTGAAAGGGCCACGTCCTAGGCCTCTGGACGATGGGGACGCTCGTTGGGAGCCCCTAAGGATACCACGCCCGGACGGGGTGGCGGCAACGCCTGTGCTCGCGGCACACGCAGACCGGACCTCAGCGGTTCAGCCCGCCACTCTCGCTTGCGATCCCGGACGCGGTCGCGGCTGGAGGGTTACGACTTCCCGGGTGTGTCGCCGGTCAGCGAGTGGATGGCGTCGAGCAGCGTGGCTCGCGAGAACGGCTTGGCCAGGAAGAGCGTGTCCGACGACTGGATCGACTCGCGCGCGGCCGGGTCGCTGACGTTGCCGGAAATGTAGAGCACCTTCAGATCCGGTTGCTGCTCGCGCAGCGCCGTCGCCAGCTGCACGCCGTTCCGTCCGGGCAGCATGACGTCGGTCAGGAGCAGGTCCACCGCACGGTCGGACCATCCGTCGAGTACTTCCTCCGCCGTCCCGACCGCCTCCACACCGTAGCCCGCGCGCTCGAGGAACGCCCGGACCATGTCGCGCACGAGCGGCTCGTCTTCCACGAGCAGCACCTTCCTCACGCCGTCGCAGAGCTGTTCCATGCGATCCGTTTCCAGGTGGCGCGTCACGATGCCACCGGCCGCGCGGCATAGGTCGCGCTCTTCTCGAGGCACTCGGCAATCTTGCCCGGCATCTGCAGCAGCGTGGCCACGTGCATCGCACCACCCCGGGCAATCGCCTCCTTCGGCATCCCGAACACCACGCACGACTGTTCGTCCTCGGCCAGGGTCTGGGCACCGGCCTGGCGCAGCGCCAGCAGGCCGTCGGCGCCGTCGGCGCCCATGCCGGTCAGGATGACGCCCACCATCGGCACACCCTTCAGCTTCGCCGCCGCATGGAACAGCACGTCCACCGCGGGCCGCTGGAAGTGCACCGGTGGTCCGTCGCGCAGCGCCGTCCGGAGCTGCAGCCCGAAGCGCTCCACGATCATGTGGTGGTCGCCAGGCGCCACGTACACCGTGCCCTGCTGCAGCACCTCGCCCCCCTGCGCCTCGACCACCCGCATCGGGCACGAGTTGTTCAGGCGATCCGCAAACGCCTTCGTGAACCCGGCCGGCATGTGCTGCACGATGAGCATCGGGGGAATGTCGGCCGGCATGCGCGAGAGCAGCGACTCGATCGCCTGCGTCCCGCCGGTCGACGCGCCCACGAGAATCAGCGAACCGGGCGCCTTCATGCTCGTGCGCGCCAGCACGGGCGCGGGCGGCGGCGTCGTGGCCAGCGGCGTCAGCCGCACCGGCTTGGCGCGCAGCGCCCGGATTCGCGCCGCAATCTGCTCCGCCACCTGACCGACGGATCCCGGGCCGCCCGGCTTGGCAATGACATCGATGGCGCCGATCTGGAGCGCCTCGACGCTTGCGGCCGACCCCTTCTGCGTGATCGACGAGACGATGATCACCGGCATCGGCTTGTATTCCATCACCCGCCGGAGGAACGTGAGGCCGTCCATGCGCGGCATCTCGATGTCGAGCGTCATGACATCGGGGTTGTGCTTCAGGATCAGGTCGCGGGCGATGAACACGTCGGCCGCCGATCCGACGATCTCGATGCCAGGCTCGCGGCTCAGGGCGTCGGTGAGCATCTTCCGCACGACCGCGGAGTCATCCACCACCAGCACGCGCATTGGACGAAACGTCACGGGAACCCCCTACACGACTTCCGCACGGACCAGCACCGGCCGGTCGTTCACCGCCAGGACGATGCCGTGTTCGTCCGGCGCCGGGATGCCACCGAGCACCACCTCGGGATGCGCCAGGTCGAAGCACTGCTCACGCCCCAGCGACGTCAGCCACGTGCCGCACACCATGTTGCCGAACTCCCCGACCATGTCGTGCAGCTCGGCATTGTTGTAGACGTCGTTCTCGTCGAACCCGAGGAAGGCCCCGAACAGCTCCCTCGCCAGTCCGGACGGCACCATCACCGTCACGCGCCCGCTCATCGGCCCCGTGAAGTCGACGATCGAGTGGAACCAGCTCTCCTCCGCCGGGATCTGGGCGAGCACCTCGGCCGACGCCGGCTCGGTGAACGCGAAGAAGCTCGTCTCGCACACGCTCGCCGTGGCCTGCACCAGCGGCTCGACCAGGTCAGGCGGTAGCGTTTTCAGGGCAGACTTCACTGAGGACATCACGGAACATCTCCGGGGCAAAGGGTTTGCTCAGGTAGTGGCTGACGTGCAGGTCGCGCACTTCCTCGCGACGGGCGCTGGAACCATCGGTCGACACCACCACCCGCTTGATGTGCGACCAGTCGCGGTTCGACATCTCGCGCAGCAGTTCGGTGCCGGTCATCACCGGCATGTTCAGGTCCGTGAAGACCGCGTCGATGCGCTCGGTCTCGAGGATCGTCAGCGCCTCCCGTCCGTTCGAGGCTTCGGCAACGAGCACGTTGGCGCCGGAGAGGCGCAGCGCCCGGCGTATCAGTGCCCGCATCATCGCGGAGTCGTCCACTACGAGGATGTTGATTGGCACGGCTGCTCCACCCATATTCAAAGCACCGCGGCTGCCACCTGGCTGCCGCTCAACTGGACACTCCCGTCGGTCAGGTCGAGCGCCACGTTCCGCGCCGCCGTGCCGCCGACATGCTCCTTCTCCACCATCACGCCGTTGCGCCACAGCATCTGCCGCGCCGCCAGCACGTTGCGCTTGCCCACCGACGGCTCCATGGTGGGCGCCCCGGAGATCGTGGCGCCGCCCACCAGGTGCACGCGGCAGCGGGCCTTCACCGCCCCCTGCGCGTAGGCGGTCCGGAACAGCAGCGGGATGCCCGTGTCGGCGAACGCACCGGGCTGCACGCCGGCCCGCTCCGGGTTGATCTTCGAGTCGGGCAGCAGCAGGTGCACCATCCCGCCCACCTTCGCCGCGGGGTCCCACAGGCAGACGGCCACACAGCTCCCGAGGGCATGCGTCACGATCACCGCGTCCGGGTCGTTCGAGACCGCGAACTCCCCGATCCCGATGACGATCCGCTTCCTGGCGGCCCTGGCCACGGCCACGGGCGCCAACGTTGTCTCGCTCACAGGACCTCCAGCTGGTACGCGGCGGGCGCGATCCACTTCAACCCGTGCGTGATCCCATTCAGGCTCTCCGAATGGGAGATGAAGAGGTAGCCACCGGGGCGCAGGTTCCGCTCGAGCGCCGCCACCACGCGCTGCTGCACGGCCCGGTCGAAGTAGATCATCACGTTGCGGCAGAAAATCACGTCGAACTTCCGGTCGAACGCCGGCACCTCGAGGAGGTTGATGTGCCTGAACTGGATCTTCGACCGCAGGTCGCGCTTCACGCGCGCGAAGCCGGCCGACTCGCCCATCCCCTTCTCGAAGTAGGTGCGCAGCGTCTCGATCGGCAGCTTCTCCACCGCGGCCATCTTGTAGACCGCCGCGGAGGCCGCCCGCAGCGCCTTGGTCGAGATGTCGGACGCCACCATCCGGAAGTCCATCGGCGGGTCGAGATCCGACAGCGTCATCCCGATCGTGTACGGCTCCTCCCCGGTCGACGACGCGGCACACCAGATCTCCATGGGGCGCCGGAGCTTCCGCATCTCGGGCACCACCCGCTCGGCCAGCAGCTTGAAGTGCTGTTCCTCGCGAAAGAAGTAGGTGTGGTTCGTCGCGATCGAGTCGAGGAGGAGGACCAGCTCGTCACCGCTCCGGTCCTGCTCCAGGAACGCCAGGTACTGCGCGAAGGTCTCGAGTGACAGCGCCCGCAGCCGCTTCTGGAGCCGCGCCACCACCAGCGGGCGCTTGCCATCGTGCAGCGTGATCCCGCTCCGCTCGTAGACGAGCTGCGCGATCCGCGTCATGTCCCGGTCCGTGAGGACCAGCTCCGTATCCACCGCCGACATCGGTCGCTCCTACGCGGCGACGCGGGCGAACACGGTGTCGGCCGACAGCACCTTGTCCAGGTCGAGCAGCAGCTTGACGGTGCCCTTGATCTTCGCCACGCCGTGCATGTACTCGGTGTCCAGCCGCTCGCCGAAGTCGGGCATCGGCTCGATCTCGTCGTTCGAGATGTTCAGCACCTCGGACACGTAGTCGACGATCATGCCGAGCATCACGCGCCGGGCCTGGAGCTCCACCTCGACCACGATGATGCAGGTCCGCTCGGTGTAGTCCTGCGTGGGCAGGTTGAACTTGAGCCGGAGGTCGACGATCGGGATCACCTTGCCGCGGAGGTTGATGACCCCCTTCACGTGCTGGGGTACCTGCGGCACGCCGGTGATGTCCATCATCTTGATGATTTCGCGCACCTTGAGCACCGGCACGCCGTACTCCTCCTGGGCCAGCGCGAACGTCAGGTACTTGCCGGCCGCCGACTTGTTCTTCATCTCCTCGCTCATTGCTGTTCTCCTGCTACGCCGCCGGCGCAGCTACCTCGCTGTCGTCAATCAGGGTCACGATGCCGTGCGCGTCGAGAATCAACCCAATCCGGCCGTCGCCGAGGATGGCGCCGCCCGCCACTCCGCGGACACCCGCGAACGCCTCGCCAAGCGACTTCACCACCACTTCCTGCTTGCCCACCAGCCGGTCCACCACGAGCCCCACCAGCCGCGCATCGTCTTCGATGACGACCACCGTGGCCTCGGTCGGGTCGATGCGGGGCGAGCCGGACTGGAACAGGTCGCTCAGCCACACGAGCGGCACCAGCCGGTCGCGCACCTGCACGAGCCGCGGCACCTGCTGGATGGTGTGGACGTGCCCGGGGAGCGGGCGCAGTGACTCGCGGACCGCGAAGGTCGGGATGACGAACCGCTCGGGGCCCGACGCAATCAGGAGGCCGTCGAGGATGGCGAGCGTCAGCGGCAGCTTGATCGAGATGGTCGTGCCCGCACCCGGCGTGCTGGCGATGTCGATCCGGCCGCGCAGCGCGTCGATGTTTCGCCGCACCACGTCCATGCCGACCCCGCGGCCCGAGATCTCGGTCACCTTCTCGGCGGTCGAGAAGCCGGGCTTGAAGATCAACTGGTGGATCTCGTCGTCCGTGAGCTTCTGCTCGGGCGTGACAAGGCCCTGGGCGATGGCCTTCTCGAGGATCCGCTGCCGGTTCAGGCCGCCGCCATCGTCGGCCACCTCGATGATGATGCTGCCGCCCTGGTGGAAGGCACGGAGCCACATCCGGCCCGCCTCGCGCTTCCCGGCGGCCAGGCGCTTCTCCGCCGACTCGATGCCGTGGTCCACGCTGTTCCGGATCATGTGCATCAGCGGATCGTTGATGTCCTCGACCACCTTGCGATCGAGCTCGGTGTCCTCGCCCACGAGCGTGAGTTCCACCTGCTTGCCCGACTTGCGGCACAGGTCGCGCACGAGACGCGACATCTTCTGGAAGGTCTGCCGGATCGGCACCATGCGCATCGACATGGCACCACGCTGCAGGTCGGTGGTGATGCGTCGCAGCTGTGCCAGGTTGCGCGTGAGCCGCTCGTCGCCTACGCGCGCAAGCGCGGGGCTCTCGTGAATCAACGACTGCAGGATGACCAGCTCGCCCACCATGTCCACCAGGCCATCGAGCTTCCGGGTGTCCACCTTGACGGTCGCATCGATGGCCGTGGCATCGGCGCGTCCGGTCGGCTGGGCGGCCGTGGGCGGAGCGGCAATGGGTGCTGGCGGTGCAGCAACGGTCGCCGGCGATGTCGGCACCGCGGCACCCGGAGCCACGGCGGCACTCGTCAGGGCGGGCGCGGTCGCGGCATTCGCAGGCGGCGTCGCCGCCTGGACACCGGCAGCCGGCTGCTCCTCCAGGCGGAACTCGCCGACCGGCTTCACCGGCTCCTGCCGGCCGACCGACGAGCCGGCCGCCATCAACTGCTCGAGCGCCTCGATCAGCGCGAGCCGCTCGGCGCGCAGGTTCTTCCCCGACGCGCCGCCCGATCGGGCGGCGATGTCGGTGATGAGCGCGGTGAGCAGGTCGACAGACTTGAGCACGATGTCGATCTCGACCGAGCCGACCTGATGCTTGCCCGACCGGCAGCGATCGAGCAGGCTCTCCACCGCGTGCGCGAAGTGCTGGACGGTGACGAGGCCGAGCGCACCCGCGTTGCCCTTCACCGTGTGGAAGGGGCGGAACACGTCGTTCAGCAGCGTCTTGTCGTCGGGCGACTCCTCGAGCTTGAGGAGCGTGGCCTCGATGGTACCGAGGTGATCGAGCGCTTCGGCGACGAACATCGACGACAGTTCGGCGTCGCCGCCGAGCGCCTCGACGTCGCCACGCAGCTCATCGGTCGCACGCCAGTCCTGCCACTCGGCTTCGAGGCGGACACCAAGCTGCTCGACCGGTTCGTGTGCCAGTGCCCTGATCCGGGCGGCCGCATCGGGGACACCGGCGGCCTCGAGGTCGGCCGCCACCGACTCGACCTGCGCCGCGACCGCGTCGGGCGACGGATCGACGATGGCGTCGCAGGCAATGCGGCTGAGCCGATGCTCGATGTCGTTGCAGAGTGCGTCGCGTGTCTGGTCCATGGCGTGTGCAGGTACCGGCGCAGCAGGCTGCGCCGGCTTTCCCAAAGCTTCTCGTCAGGTAATCGGCTGGCGGTGGAGGGACTTGACCCCTCAGGCACGGTGCTGACGACGCCGTGCCACAACCACTTGGGGCTGGAGCCCCGGACGTGTGCCGAATGCCACGCCGGCCGCCATCATGACCACCGCGAACATCGTCCCCATGAACATCAGTCCCACGCGAGCCTCCTGGAACAGCCTGTGCTGGTGGCGTAATCGGCCCGCCGGTGCGTCGCTTGATGACACTTCCGGGGTACCTGGGTTGGCCGGCTAGGCCGCACGGCGGGAGTGGCCGTCGAAGCGGGCTACGCGGCTGCCGTCGGCCTGGTGCCGGGGCGAGGGGGCGGATACCGGCTCTGCGACACTGCGGTTGCGAGACCCGGTCACGAGCGCCTCGAGGTTGCCTGCGGACGCCATCGTCACTTCGGCCTGCGCGTGCAGTTCCTCGCTCGCCGCGGCGGTTTCCTCGGCAGTGGCAGCGACCGACTGCGTCACCTTCTCCATCTCCTGGACAGCGCGGGCCACCTGGTCGATGCCGGTAGTCTGCTGCCGGCTGGCCTCGGCGACCTGCTCGATGAGCGCTCGCACCTGGGTCGCGCTGCTGGTGATCTGCCGCATGATGGCGCTCACGGCTTCCACCTCCGCTCCACCGTTCTGGGCCTTCTGGATCGAGTCCTCGATGAGTCCGGCGGTGTCCTTGGCCGCCTGTGCCGACCGCTGTGCCAGGCTGCGCACCTCGTCGGCCACCACCGCGAAGCCCAGGCCGGCTTCCCCGGCGCGCGCCGCCTCCACGGCGGCGTTGAGCGCGAGGATGTTGGTCTGGAACGCGATCTCGTCGATCGTCTTGATGATCTTGGACACCTGCTGGCTGGAGTCCTTCATCGCCGTCATCGAGGCGACCATGGACGACAGCGCACGGTTGGAGTCCTGTACGCGGCTGTCCATGCTGCTCATCAGCTCGGCAGCATTGCGGGAGTTCTCGGCGTTCTGCCGTGTCATGGAGGCCATCTCCTCCATCGACGCCGACGTGGACTCGAGCGACCCGGCCTGCTCGCTCGAACCGGACGACAGGTGCTGCGACGACGCCGCCACTTCCTCGGCGGCGGCGGCCACCTGCTGCGCACCTGACGTCAGGCTGTCGGTCTCCGCCTTCAGCGGCATGACGATGTTCCGGCGGGTCAGCCAGTAGGTGGCGGCCACACCGACGATGAGGCAGACGGCAACAATTGTCAGGAACTGCGTCAGCATGGACGCGCGCTGCGCGTCGGCGGCGTCGAGCGACTGCACCACCTCGAACGCACCGTGCACCTCGCCCACCTTCCAGCCCTCCATGCGCACACCCGTCGGATCGAGCCCCTGGTCGTTCCCCCAGTTCGCCTTGGAGTTGGCCGGTTCGCCGTGGCACAGCAGGCATTCCTCGGTGAGCCGGATCGGGCGGAAGTACCGCACCGCGTTCCTCTCGGGATCGATCTCGTAGTGCTCCGCGACGCCGGACTCCTCGAACATCTTCAGCACCCGCGCCTCGGTGGCGTCCGGTTCGTTCGCGGGGTTGCGTGGCTGGAACTTGGGCACGCGCACTTCATAGCCACCTTCGGTGGCCTTCATCATGGCTGCCTTCCAGGCGGTGACCACCGGGACGGCGGCAAGCACCTTGTCCGTGTGGCCCTGATCGGCCCAGGCACGGAGCGTGTCGGGCGTGAAGATGCCCTGCTTCCACTTGGTGGCCATCTCCTCTCGCATGGACTCCGCGGAGAGCACAACGGAACGGGCCTTGTCGACGTACTGCTGCTGGACCTGCTGTCTGGCGGAACGGTCGTAGACGACGCTGAGGAGGATGCCGAGGACGAGAACGGGAAAGGCGGCTGCGAGAAGGATTTTGGCGCTCAGGCTCATGCAACACCCACGAGAGGAAAGTACAGAAGGCGGGGCCAGCGCGAGGCACGACGACGCGGCGGCCACAGGGGCGATGTCGACGGAATCGGCACCCTACAGCCGGGCTTGATTGGCGAGCCCGAGGGATAGACGGAGGTGGGATCCCGGCTGACCGCCGTGGGTGCCAACGCCACGGCGGTGCCGGTTTCTCGGCGGTGCGATCGCTATCCTATGCGGCCTCCCGGGCGGTGCCCGCCTCATGAACGTGCGCCGGCACCTGGCCCCTGCGCGATGCCCGCGTGACGCGCGCGTCGCGTCGCTCGCCGGTCACGAACTCGTCGAGTGCCCTCACGGTGGCCAGTGTGGTCTCGGCCTGCGCGTTCAGTTCCTCGGCGGTCGCCGCGCTCTGCTCGGCTTCGGCCGCCGTGGTCTGCGTCACCTGCTGCATCGACACCATCGCCTGCGACACCTGGTTGATGCCGTCCTGCTGCTCGCGCCCGGCTGCCGTGACGTCGCCCATCAGCCCGCGCACGCTCGCCACGCTGTCGGCGATGCCGCTGATCGCTCCCGTGACGGCATGCACCTGCGTGGCACCGGCGTTCGCCCGCTCAATCGACTCGGCAATCAGGTCGGCCGTTCCCTTCGCGGCCTCCGCGGACCGGTGCGCGAGCCGACGCACCTCGTCGGCCACCACGGCAAAGCCCATCCCGGCCTCCCCTGCCCTCGCGGCCTCCACGGCGGCATTCAGCGCCAGCAGGTTCGTCTGGAACGCGATCTCGTCGATGGTCCGGATGATGTTCGAGACCTTCTGGCTCGACTCGGCGATCGCGGACATGGAGGCCACCATCGAGGCCAGCGACTGGTTCGAGGCCTGCACACGGGCGTCCACGTCGCACATCAACCGTTCGGCGTCGCTCGTCCGGCCCGCGTTCTGCAGCGTGGAGGCGCGCATCTCCTCCATCGATGCGGAGGTCTGCTCGATCGAGGCGGCCTGCTCGGTCGCTCCGGTCGCCAGGTGCTGGGACGACGCCGACACCTCGCGCGCGGCGGCAAGCACCTGTTCCGATCCGCTGCGCAGTTCCTCGAAGCGGATGGTCAGCGGCGCAATCACCCGCCGACGGGTGAACCAGAGCACGCAGGGCACCGTCACGACCAGGCTCAGGAGCACGATGCCCGCGAACTGCTGGACCATCGACGTCCTTGCCGCGTCTGCCGCGGCCATTGACTGCACCACCTCGAACGCGCCGTGCACCTCGCCTACTTTCCAGCCTTCCATCCGGGCCCCCGTGGCATCGAGTCCCTTGTCATTGCCCCACTGCGCCATCGACGTGGAAGGCTCGCCGTGGCACAGGAGGCACTCCTGCGTCAGGCGGATCGGGCGGAAGTAGCGGACGACGCGCTTGACCTCGTCGATCTCCCAGTGCTCATCCTTCCCGCCGGCCTCGAACATGCGGAGCACCCGTGCCTCGACCTCGTCAGGCTGGTTCTTCGGGTTGCGAGGCTCGAACTTGGGGACGCGAAACTCGTAGCCTCCCTCCTCCGCTTTCTTCATCGAGGCGCGCCAGGCGGTGACGACCGGCACCGCGGTCAACACCCGTTCACGCTGCCCCGCCGCCGCCCACTGCCGGAGGAGCTCCGGCGTGAAGCTGCCCTGCGCCCAGGCCTCGGCCATCTGCTCCCGCATCGACTCGGCGCCCAATGCCACCGAGCGGGCCTTGCCCACGTACTCCTGGACCACCTTCTCGTGTTGGGTGTTGGCGCTTCGCGCAAACACGACGGTCAGCGTGGCACCGACGATCACCACCGGGATCACGGAGACGAGAACGATCTTCCTGCTCAGGCTCACAACCACCTCGCATCGAGTGCCGGCGTCACGCGGCCGGGAACAGCGAGGTAATCGGACACCCCGACGGTTTCTCAAGGGAAGCGGTGTGCAGTACGACGGTTTTCTGTAAAGGATGAGTTCTGCCGAACGACGATGCGGGCACCGTGTCGGTTCGAGTGCGCTACTGAACGAGTTCCTCTTCGAGCGAGGACACGGCGAGCGAGATGGCGAAGAGGGCCTTCGAGTCCTTCGTGCGGAAGCGGAGCACGTAGCCCTTGGTGTCGGGCAGGTCGGCGAGCGGAACGAACGGATTGTTGACCGTGGTGTCGGGCAGCGAGCAGATGCTCTTCACCGACTTGTCGCCGGCATAGGCGTGGAGCCGGCCGGCCACGAGGTTGACCAGTTCGCTCGTGGTGGCGATGCGATCCGCCTCGCCCGCCTCCGGGCCGATGAGGATGCCGTTCACCTCGTCCACGACCGCCTCGGAGACGTGCACGGTGACGGCGACCTGCAGGCGCTCCTCCAGTTCCATGTTGATGGTGGACTGCAGCGCCACGCTCACCTCGCCCGGCTCGGTCAGCGGCTCGACCTCGGAGCCGAGCATCATGCCGAACACCTGGTGCACCGAGCTCGTGGCCGCCCCTTCGAACTCCGGGAGCAGCTGTCCCAGGGCTGCGACCGGGCCAGACGGCCGCGTGAACTTGCGGAAGTCGTTGTTGAACACGTTCGGCACGAACGTCCGGACCATCGTGTCGTCGAACCCCAGCTTCAGCGCCTCGACACGCGCCTTCTCGCCGTCCACGATGGCCACGATGCGGACCGGGCGCTCGACCGCGGTCTCGCGCAGCTTCCGGACCAGCAGTTCCGCACTCATCACCCCCAGCTTGGAGCCGATGAACACGACGTCCACGGGCGCCTTGCGGTACTGGGCCAGCGCCGACGCCGCGGAATCGGCCACGCGAACGGGACCGTGGCGCTCGGCCTCGACGCAGAAGAAGTGGCGATAGTCGAGGTTCCCTTCGGCCAGGATGGCAGGGGTCTCGGGGGAGACGTGCAGGTTCGAGATGTCGCTGCGGTTCCCGCCGTGCCCGCGGGCCTTCAGCTTCAGGCTGGCCAGGCGGTCGGCCACCTGCTCGGCACGTATCGGCTTCAACAGGTAGCCGGCGATGTGCTGCTCGCGGAGCCGGAGGATGATCTCACGCCGGCGCTCCTGCGAGACCACGACAACCGGGAGGTCCTTCAACTGCTCGGAATCGCGGAGCACCTCCAGCACCTCGAAGCCGGAGAAGGCCGGCATCTCCAGGTCGAGGAGCAGCAGGTCGAACCGGCGCCGCGAGAGCTGCGCGAGGGCATCCACGCCGTCGCCGCTCTCCGACACGCTCCAGCCGAGGTTCTGCGCGAGGATCCGCCGCAGCACGAACCGCGTCGAGGCGTCGTCGTCGCAGATGAGGACATTCATCGCCGTCTCACGTCCGGGCCGCAGCCACCAGTCCGTCGATCCACCGGGACATCGCGTTCACCAGGTCGCGTGCGGCCGCGTCGATCGCCTCGAGCGCGGCAGCGCTCACGGGGCCGCCCGCGCGAGCCGCGGTTTCCACGTCGCGGGTCAGCTCGGCGAGCCGTGTTGCGCCGACGTTGCCCACCGACCCGCGAATGGTGTGGGCCATGGCGGCCACTCCCTTGAGGTCGCCGCGCGAGGCCGCCTCCCTCAGGTCGGCGATGTACTTCGGAACGCTCGCGACCACGAGTGCCGTCAGTTCGCGCACGTCGGTCAGTTCCCCGTCGAACGCGGCCAGCAGGCCCTCACCGTCGAATTCAGCCGTTCGTTCCCCCGCGGTCATTCGCTGCCCTCCTCCGGAGGCATCCTACCGCCGCGCCTGCGTGCGCGGCCAACCCCATAATCGGCAGCAGCAGCCGTTTTCACAGCGGAATCGTGACGGCACCCGCCCGGGGGCCACGCCCGGCGCCAGACCCACGCCTGGCATCGGGGCGCGCCTCCCCCCTGTCGGTCTTATCGGCTGGTGGGGTCTAGTGCGATGCGGGCGCGTGAGCAGCGGGGGCCGCGGCCGGGGCGGCCGCCGCCGGCTTCGCCGTGCCCTGGTCGGCGAGCTTCCCGTTGATCTGGTCGGCGATCTTCTCGGTCTTCGCCGCCACCTGGCTGCGGACCAGGATGGAGACCCGCCGGTTGCGTGGATCCTTGGGATCCTCGACGTGGAGCTGGGTGTCGGCGTAGCCGCGCACGCCCTTGAGCTGTGCCGGCCTGATGCCTTCGCGCATCATCACGCGACGCGCGGCATTGGCTCGATCGGCCGAGAGCTCCCAGTTGGTGTACTGCTCCTGCGACGTGTAAGGCCGCGCGTCGGTATGCCCCTCGATGAACAGGTCGTTCTCGAGCTGACCGATCTCGCTCGCGATGACCGACAGGATACGTGCCGACTCGCCCCGCATCAGGGCGCTGCCGCTGTCGAAGAAGCTCGACCCGCTCCGGTCGGACAGCTCGATGCGCAGCCCCTCGGACGTGATCTGCATCTCGATCTGGTCGCGCAGCGAGGCGAACTCGGGCTGCCCGACCAGCTTCTCCTTGATGTGCTCGGCCGCCGTCTCGAGGCGCTTCTTCTCCACCTCGGCCGCCATCTCCTCGGGCGGGTTCATCATGGGCGTGCCGCTCGGGTCGACCCCGGCCTTGGCACCGGGCAGCAGCCCCTGGCCCTGGGCGTCGAACACGCTCGGATCGCGGAAGTATCCGCCGACCGCCGCCTTCACTTCCTGTTTCTGCGACACCAGCCACATGACCAGGAAGAACGCCATCATGGCGGTCACGAAGTCGGCATAGGCCACCTTCCAGGCGCCGCCGTGATGGCCGCCATGACCGTGGCCACCCTTCTTGATGATGATGACCGGCTGTTCCTTCTTCATGCTGCCGCCGCCTCAGGCCCGCTCTTGGCAGCCCGGCACAGTTTCTCGGTTTCGTCGAAGGTCGGCCTGACCTCGCCCGGCAGGACGCGGCGGGCGAACTCGATCGCGATCGCCGGCGGCAGGCCCTTGTAGACGGCCATGACACCCGCGCGGATGCATTCCTCGTACTTGCCGTTGTCGCTCACCCGCGTCTCCATCGCCGACGCCAGCGGCTGGATGAAGCCGTAGGACATCAGGATGCCCAGGAAGGTGCCGACGAGCGCGGCACCCACGTGGTGGCCGATCTCCGCGGGCGGCCCGTCGATGGCGCCCATCGTGATGACGATGCCGAGCACGGCCGCCACGATGCCGAGGCCGGGCATCGCGTCACCCACCTTCGTCAGTGTCTGCGCCGGCTTGCCTTCGACGTCGTGGTGGATCTTCAGGTCTTCCTCCATCAGCGCCTCGAGGTCGTGGGCGTTGATGCCGCCGACGATGATGACCTTCATGGAGTCGGAGAGGAAGTCGAGTGAATGGTGTCGCGCCAGGAACTTGGCGTGCTTGCCGAAGATGGCGCTCTCGTTCGGCTTCTCGAGGTGCGACTCGATCGACATCACGCCGCCCTGCTGGATCTGCCGGAAGAGCTTGTAGAGCATCACCAGCAGATCGGCGAAGTCGTCCTTCGTGAGCCCCGCACCGAGGAGCCCCCCGATCTGCGACCCGATGCCCTTCAGCACGGTGGGAGTGCTCCCGATCAGCATGCTGCCGACCGCCGCGCCACCGATGATGACGAGTTCCGACGGCTGGATGAGCACGCCGACGTTGCCACCGGCCATCAGGTAGCCTCCGAGCACGGAGGCCATCACGACCACTGCACCGACGATGACGAGCATCAGTATCCCTGGGCCGCGACAGGCGGCTGATCGAGGGCGCGCAGACAGGCGGCGACTACCGCCGGGTCGAATCGCGAGCCCGAGTTGCGAAGGAGTTCGGCCGGCACAGCCTCCTGGCCGACCCCGAGCGACGCACAGACAGACGAGAGTGCGTCGAAGGTGTCCGCGACATGGAGCACGCGCGCACCGAGCGGGATCTCGCCGCCGCGCAGGCCGCGCGGGTACCCGGATCCGTCGATGCACTCGCGCGACGCCCGGACGAGCGCCGCCGCCGGCACGAGGGCCGGCACCGACTGGATGATGGCCACCGCGATGTCCACCTGGCGCGCCCAGCGCCCGGTCGAGGGATCGAGGTCGACCTCGTCGCTGGAGCCACGCCCGGCGTCGATGTCGGGCGCGACGAAGCGTCCAAGGTCGTGCAGCCACGCAGCCTGCTCGAGGTGTTCCAGTTCCCGGGCAGAGAAGCGCAGCTCCTGGCCGATGCGGGTCGACACCGCCGCCACACGCTGGGCGTGCCCGAGCGCGTCAGGCGACTGTCGATAGATCGCGGACATCACCGCAACCAGGGTGGCCGTCGTCGCGACGGCGTTCTCGGCCAGTGCCGCCATCACCCGTGACTGGCGTTCCGACCATTCGTAATCTGCTGGAATCGAGGGCCGCATAAATACGTCGCGTCCCCCGGGAAATCGGCATGTGCCACAACATCTTGAGCTTGGCCTCACATGGCAGACGGTGGCTGGAGCAGGGCCCGGTGCACCCCGGCCAGCACCGATCGCCACTGCTCGAGCACGCCCATAAGGTCGTGCTCGAGGACGTCGGCCACGGTCACGTAGTCGCCGCTGTCGCGCGCTGCCACCAGCCGGTCCACCTGCGTGCTCACGTCGGCGAGGCTCCCCGTCTCGAGGCCGGTGACCAGGGCGATCGTCCCGGTCAGCTCGACCAGGGAGGAGAGGTTCCTGGCGAAGGCGGCCATCTCGCGGTTCCCGCGTTCGACGTCGTACTCCCGGAACGCCTCGGCGAGGGACGAGGCGGCGGCGCGCAGCGGTTCGATGGCCCTGAGCGCATCGCCGATGCCCGAGAGCACGAGGTCCGACTGCCGCGCGGTGTCCACCTCGATCCGCAGGTCGCCCACGGAGCGCACGGCCAGTCCCGGATCGCGAAACGACGGCTGGGCGACACCGTCGAAGCTGACCTCCGTCACCACGACCCCCTGCCCCGCACATTCGTCATCGATCAGCGTGAGCAGTTCTCCCCAGTTCTGCACAGGGCGTCCTGGTGTTGCCTCGACGCCGTTCACGACCACCTTCATGGCTGCATCCTTTCGCACCTGCGACTATGCTAGGGCCTTGCCAGCCGTCGTCCTGCCGCTGCGCCCCATGCCGCGATGACCGATCGACTCACCATCATGATGGCGGCGCGCAACGCCGCCGCCACCATCGAGCGCGCCGTGCGGTCGTGCGCCGGCGAGACCCGCGTGCCCCTGCTCCTCGTCGACGACCACAGCACGGACGACACGGTGGCGCTCGCACGCCGCGCGGCCGGCGGGCACCTCCGCGTCATCCAGGCGCCTGACCCGGGGGGCGTACCGGTGGCACGGCAGGCCGGTCTCGACGCAGTCGAGACGCCGTTCGCCACCTGGCTCGACGCCGACGACGAGTGGGTACCCGGGAGGATGCCGGGGATGCTGGCCGCACTCGAAGGTGGAGCCGATGTGGCGGTCGACGCATTCGACCTTCACGACGGCATCACCGGTGCCCGCCTGCGGACGCTCACGGCGCCGGCCTTCCTGCGGCGCACGGGCGGCGCGGTTCGGCTGTTCGAGCGGAACTGGCTGCCGGGCGACTCGCCGGTCGGCTTCAGGGTCGATCGCTTCCGTGCGGCCGGCGGCTACGACGCCGCGGTGTACGGGCCAGAGAGCTACGACCTGCTGCTGCGCGCGATTGCCGGCGGGGCACGCTTCCACTGGAGCGACCGTATCGGGTACCGCATCTACGCCTACCCGGCCAGCGTGTCACGCAACATCGCGCGGCAGCGCGCCGCCATCGCGACCGCGCTCGGGAAGCACGGGTGGGAGTCCATCCGCGGGTTGTATCGAGCGGCCGGATACGGCGAACGCATCGCGGCGTGGGCGCTCGTCTCGGTGGCGCTCTTCAGGCGGCAGCCGGCCGAGGCGCTCGCCTTCCTCGAGGAGGCGTCGCCCACCGACGCCCCACCTGACGAAGTGCTGGAGCCCGACGGTCCGTGGCCCCTTCCCGAGGGGTGGCGCCGGGCCTTCACGCGCGGTGCAGCCCTGCTCCTGCTTGGAGGACGCGATGCCGAAGCCGCGGACGCGTGCGCCGCGGCGGAGCAGCTCGATGCGACGCCGGAAGGTGCCAACAATCTCGGTGTCGCCCTGGCGCGGCTCGCGCGGCATGACGAGGCACGGGCACAGTGGGAGGAGGCGGGCCGCCGCTTTCCCGGCTATGCGGACGCACGGGTGAACCTGTCCACGCCCGGGGCCGACGCGATCACCACCCACCCGCTGCGGCGGCTCTCGAGCCGCAACGACTACCGTTAGCCAGGTCCCGGCCTACTGCACTTCGAGCATGAGCTGCCCGAAGACGTAGAAGTAGCCATCCTCCGCGGGGAACGGCTCCTCGTTCGCCCGGTGGATGACCACCTTGTTCTGGCCGGGGTGCACGGTGGCGTAGCCCATCTCCTTGAAGATGCGGTTCGCCAGCCACACGGCATTCGCTGTGCCCCTGGCGGCCAGGTAGTCGCCCGGCAGCCGCAGGAAGATCTCGCGCGATGGTGGTCCCTCGATGCAGCTCCGGCTGATCTTGAACGACAGGAAGAGCGTCTTGCCGTCCACCCGGTAGCTGTAGGTGGTGCTGGCCTCGTGCCGCACGTGCCATCGCATTGGTGCCGCGCCGAAGAAGGACGCCTCGTCGAAGGGCACATCGATCCAGTCGGATTCGCTCGCACTCATCTGCCTGTCTCCGTTCAAGGCGTGCAGGCGCCGCCGCGCGTGCTCGAGCACCCGCGTCAACGCCTGCCGGTCCACGCCGGGGACCTGCGTGTCCCACGACGTCCACGGTTCCTCGTGGCCCCGCACGGCCCGGTCCACGGCGATGGCCAGCGCACCGACGCGCGAGCCCCAGCTCCCCCGGGCGGCTGCCTCGAGCCGCGAGGTGGGCCGGCCCTTCAACGGGGGCACGGCCTCCGCCCACGCGTCGAGCGTGCCCTGGGCAATGCCCGGCCCGTGCAGGATGCCGGCGCCGGTCACGTTGGTGAAGCGGCACGAGGGTGCGCCGGCCACCAGCCCGCGCGCCCAGTTCCGGAAGGCGACGAGGTGGCTCGCGGTCTGCACCGACGCGCCGTGGACGTCGGGCTCGTCAACCGTGTTGCCACGGAGGCGCGCCGCCCAGACAGCCTCGAGCGTCCCGAGCCCCTCGACCACCCGCTGCTCTTCCCAGTCGGCCTCGAACGCCGTACCGCGGCAGTAGGTCTGGCCATTCGTATACGCGAGGTCGACCGCCGCGAAGGCCACGTCCGACGGCCGCATGTGCGTGATGAGATCGCAGGCCGTGGTGAGCACCGACCCCCAGGCACGGACCCGGGTCGGCGCGACGCCGACCTCCTCGAGCCACGGCCAGGGGTCGGCCCGGTTGATCCGGCAGGCGAACAGGCGGCCCCGAAAGGCGGTCAGCGCCCGCGGGTCCAGGCTCGTCTCGCCGACCAGCCACGGGCGCGTACGCAGCGGCAGGTCGATGAGGTGGCGTCCGTTCAGGGGAGTCGGGTCGATCGAGACGACGAGATCGGGCACGATGCCGCCGGCCATCAACGGGCGAACGGCCGTATCGAGGGCCACGAGCCAGGCCCGGTCGCGGCACTCGCGCAGGTCCGGCAGCAGTCGGTCGAGGGACGGCCCGGCACCGCACAGGATCAACGGTTCGCCCGCGGCAATCCCGGCCAGGGCAGTCACGTCGGTGGCGCCCGCCAGGGCATCCAGGTTCCTGAGGGTGTGCTCGAGATACATCGGCGCCAGGCGCTGGCGCGCATCCTCGTTGGCCCGCCGCTCGTACATGAACTGCGACAGGGCGCGCCGCGCGCGCTCGACCGCCCCAGGCCAATGATGCGCCAGGGCCGGATGCAGGATGACGGGAGGGTCGACGGCCAGCGCAGCGGCCGGCCAGGCCGCTGACGGGAGCTCGAACGCAGGGTCGGCGCCCACCACGAGCCGGCCCGCCGCGGTCAGCGCATTCAGGTCGGTCCGGTCGCGCCACAGCGGCAGCAGGTCCGGCAGCAGTTCGAGCGCGACGATCCGCACGTCCTGTCGCAGGCGGCACAGTTCGTCGACCACGTAACCGAGGCCCACACCGATCACGGCGACGACGGGTGGCACGCCCTGCCCCTTGAGCGCCCGCTCGACGAGCGCGCGCGCCTCCGCTTCGGGCGCCGAGGCACTATGGATGCGGAGCCAGTCACCGCCCGGGGCGCGAACCCGCACGTCGGGCACCCCCGCCTCGCCCGGCACCACCCTGACCCGTTCGTCAGCACCGCTGTCGTGCCCGGCCCGGCCGCGTCCACTCACGGGCGTGCTGCTCACGTAGATCTCCGGCTCACGCCGGCACGAGGACGGACCACGCCGGTGCCTTCACGTCGTACAGCGGCACGAGCGTCATCCGGGCTTCGAGCGGCTTCAACTGGTCGTAGATTGCGGGGCCCGAGTAGGCCGCAGCGATGATCAGGATGTCCGGGGCCACCCCCGGCAGGTCGAACGCGCTGTACACCGGCACGCCGGCAACCCGGCGACCGGCCATCGCCCGATCGAACAGTCCGACCAGCCGTACATCGCCGTGGCGGCGCACCTCGGTGAATACGGCCTCGGCCATGTCTCCCCGAGCCCCGTAGATGGCGACGCGCTGGTCCAGGGCAGACGCCTGACGGAGTACCTGCCGGAGCGGGCCCATCCAGGTCGGGGCCGGCGCACCGTTCGCGTCCACGAGGGGTGGTGCCGGCAGCGACAGCCGCACGTCATTCAGCACGAGGCCGGTTTCCAGCGCGCCGAGCGCATCGATCCCCGTCACGTCCCCGGAGAGGAACGCGTCAATCAGCGGCAGCACCGCGGCAGGACGCGCCACATAGTTCATGAGGAAGCGCCCCTCGTCCCCGTCCGAGGCCGAGGGGAGTGCGCACACGAGCGCCTCCCGATGCCACTCCGGGAGTGCGGCCAGGGTCACCCGTTCGTTCAGGAAGCCGCCGGTCAGTTCGGTGCGCTGCGGCTGCAGTGGGTTCCGGGCCACGGTGTCTGCCTGATAGAACGTCCGGCCCGCGAACAGGTCTGCGTCAGCGCGCCACCAGTCGCGCAGCGCGGAGTACTGCGTCGAGACGATGGTGCCCTGGCATCCGTTGACGTGCACCGCATCGACCGTCGTCAGGTCCACCTCGCCAGACGCGATGCGGTCACGCACGGTCTGCAGGTCTTCCATGGTCGGTGCACTCAGCGTCAGCACCCGCGGCGCCGGACGCCGCATCGCCAGCGAGCGCTCGGGCGGGTGCAGCCGGGACACCTGCGTGAACAGCGAGCAGACGCGCTTGTCGAGCGTGTGCTCCTGGTGTGCCCGGGCATAACCACGCGCGGCCATGGCACGGCGTTCATCGTCGTGCGAGAGGTAATGGACGATCTTCGCGGCCAGGTCGGCGCTGTCGCGGTAGAACGCGATCTCTCGCCCGGGCTCGAAGAGCTCTCCCAGCTCGGGGTTCTCGTTCGTCAGCTGGAAGGCACCGCAGCCGGGCACCTCGAAGTGCCGGAGCTTGGTCTGTGGCACCGGATCGCCCTCGTCGGCCGTCCAGCCCGGATTGAGGACGATCTTCGACTCGTGGAAGGTGCGGATCATGTCGGCGTGCGAGAGCAGGCCGCCGGCGTAGCGCCCCAGCGTCGGGTGACGATCCCACCCGTGACCGAACAGGGAGAAGGTCCAGCCGTTGGCCACGCACACCTCCGCCACCGTGTGCAGCGCCTCGTCGCGCCGCTGCCCGTCCTCGCGGAAGAGCGTGGTGTCGTTCTCGTGCACCTTGTACTTCCCCACGAAGACGACGTCGTGCCTGGGCGCCACCGGCGCGGCCGGGCGATCGAAGAATCGCGGGTTGAAGCCCCACGGCACATAAATCGCACGGGTCGGCCGGTTCTCGGCCATCCGTCGCTCGACACCGCGCTTCGCGTGCGACGCCACCACGTCGTAGCGGGGGTCGAACGGCATGTTCCGCCCGTACCAGACCTCGGGCTCATCATCCGGGTGGTAGGCAATCGTACGGACGCCCGCACTCCGCACGTGGGCGAAGAACTCGTCCGGGAAGTCGGAGAAGATGTAGTCGTGGTACAGGAACAGGTAGTCGTACGTCCCGGTCGCGAGCAGCCGGTAGATGGCCTTCATGTGTGCCTCGGGCGGCGCGCACGCCAGCCAGGCAGACACGTTGACCTGCGTCACGTCCTCCTTCAGGACGTGACGCAGGGCATCTGACCAGTTGTCCCTGATGTAGGGCACGTCGAGTGCGCCGAGCGCCAGGACACGCATGTCGGCTGTCCCGCCTCAGGCCACGGCGTAGGCCGCGGGACGCCGCGCCGCGTGACCGGTTCCGGGACGCAGCACGTCACCGTGCACCGTGACGCCGACGATGGGGCCGGCGGTGACGGCGGCGGCGACGGCATGCACCTGCTCGTAGTTGGCACCGGTCGCGTTGTGGTACGGCACGACCACCGCGGAGAAGTCCTGCGACTCGGCAAGGGCGGCGAGCGACGGCGCCATCGCCGCCGCATCGAAGTTGAACGACTCGTTGAAGGGGTGGATCTGCTCGGGACGGAAGTCGTTCTGGAACGACGGCAGGAACCGCTCGTGGGTCAACACGTGCGGCTCGTACCCGAGCGCTGCCAGCGAGGTCAGGACCACGCGGGTGAGGCCGGGCCGGGCCGACTGGGTGACCAGGACCCTGGCCGGCGTCGACGCATCCACCGGCGGCAGGGCCGCGCTCAGGCGCGCCTCGAACTCCGGCGTGCGGAGGCGTCGCAGTGCCTGCTCCTCCCAGAAACGCGAGTAGGCCTGCTTCACCGCGTCCTCGAGCTGCTCGGCCGTGAAGTTGGCCGTGCGCGCCACGGCGCGATGGGAACCGAGGTACTCCTCCCAGTTCTCGTTGAGCAGCCAGCCGTTCTTCTTGTACATCCTGTACATCTCGGTGCCCGGATACGGCGTCGTGATCGAGAACTGCACCGTGTCCACCGGCAGCCGGCAGGCGAGCTGGATCGTGCGCTCGATCGTCTCCGGCGTGTCGCTCGGCAGCCCGAAGGTGAACGTGAGGTGCACCTTGATGCCGTACTTCTTCGTCAGCTCGACACCCTTGATGACGTCGTCGATCTTGATGTTCTTCTTGATCTCGTTGAGCAGGTTCTGGTCGGCCGTCTCGACGCCGTACTTGATGCTGAAGAGGCCGGCGTCCTTGAGCGCGATCAGCATCTCCTCGTCCATGAGGTCTGCGCGTCCCATCGTGCCCCATGGGATGGTGTGCAGCCCCGCTTCCTTGATGGCCTTCGCCAGGTCGAGGATGTACTGCTTCCGGATGTTCACCGTGTCGTCGTCGATGTAGAAGCTCTTGTACGGCACCTTCTCGAGGTTCGCCTTGATCTCGGCGACGACGTCCTGGGCGGTGCGCACGCGGTACTTGGGGCCGCGGTAGATCATCTGGGGCCAGCCGCAGAAGATGCAGCCATAGGGGCACCCACGGGTCGCCATGAGCTGGAGCTGGGGACGCTCGAGGCCGCACACCCCGTCGTAGTAGTTCTCCATGGGGAGGCCGTCGCGCTCGGCCCACGGGAGCTGCTCCATCGGCACCAGCTTCTTGAAATCGTTCCGGACCACCGCCGCCGGGGCCACCTCGTCCTTCTTCAGCAGGCGCAGCGTCTTCGGCGCGCCGGAATCGGCGGCGGCCTCGGTGCCGCAGCCGCCGCCCGCGTGGTCGTGACCGTGGTCATGGGCGCCGTCGGCCGCCACCGGCTCCACGGCCGCCTTCACCGCAGCGCCGTTCGCCCGGTAGACGAGCCCCTCGATGCCGTTGAAGTCGGCCTCGCCCTTCTCGAGCCGGTCGAGCACCTGCACGGTGGCGTTCTCGTATTCGCCGTAGACCGTGAAGTCCACCTGCGGGTACCGCTCGAGGAACGACGCCTCCTCCAGCTCGAAGTGCATGCCGGTGAAGATCACCGTCACGCCAGGCACGCGCCTCCTGATCTCGTTCACGACACCGATGTCGTGCTTCAGCGTCGGCGTCGAGGTCTCGATGACGACCGCCTGCGGCTGGAATGCCGAGATGCGCTCGTAGAAGTGCTCGTAGGTCTCGCCCGAGGCGACCGAGTCGCGCATCTCGGTCTCGTGGCCGTGCCTCTTCGCGAGCGCGGCCGCCGTGGCCAGGAACACCGGGAACGGGATGTACCCGCCGATCAGTTCCGGGATGTGCCCGTTCACCGGACCGGCTGAGCGGTACTCGAACTGGTGCGGCCACCGGGAGCCGGCGCGCACGCCGCGCAGGCTCGTGCGGTCAGGACCTTCCGACGTGTACCACGGTGGATTCGAGAACAGGACGCGCATCAGACAATCTCCTTCGAAGGCTGCCAGGCAACAGCACGGTCACACGGGGATCAGGCGGCGGCCGGGACGATGTCCGGCGCGGCCTCGTCGAACTTCTTGGACAGCGCGTTGATCCACGCGCAGGGGGTCAGCGTCTCGAACCAGTGGGCCTCGCCGGGCTCGACGATGAAGATCGTGCCGGCGTCGACGAGGGTCTCGCGGATCTCGGACGACCCTTCCGGACGGATCCGGACGCGGATGGTGCCGCTCAGGATGAGGAACAGCTCGCGGGTGTCACGATGGTAGTGCCCCCCCCGCATGCATGCCGCGGCCGTCTCGATGTAGTTGATCTCTTCCCACTGACCGTCGTTGATCACCCCGAGCATGCGGCCGCGGGAATCGGAGAACTGGCGATACGGGCTGAGCATCTGCATGAAGCACTCCTTGAGCGATCTGGCGAAGGGCGCGGTCGTGCGGAGTCGGCTCGAAGCCGATCAGCGCCGCGGCACCGGGCGTCGCGAGCGACAGGTCGGGCATGAGGTTCGTGGCCTGACCATCGAGGCAGGCCGGCTTGACGAGGTCGGCGTCGAGACCGAACGCTTCGGCATAGCGCCGCGCGAACTCGTAGCGGCTGATCCGCTCCCCCGCCACGTGCACGACCGGCGGGCGCGCGGGGGCGTAGAGCATCGCGAGCAGGGCGTCGGCGAAATCCTCGATGTAGGTCGGCGAGTAGAACGCGTCGACGAAGCAGTCCACGGGGCGCCCCTGCCGGAGTTCGCCGCCGAGGAATTTCAGGAACGTGGCGTCGGCATCGTAGAGGGCGCTGACACGGACGCTCGTGAAGCGGCCCGACGCGGTGAGCTGGCCGGTCACCTCGGCGCACAGCTTGGACTTGCCGTAGACCGTCGTGGGGGCCACGGCCGCGCCCTCGTCGTAGCCGCCGTCCGTCCCTGCGAACACGTAGTCGGTGGAGATGTAGAGCATCGGCACGTCAGGCCACGCGCGCAGGACGTTTGTGGCCGTCTTCACGTTGGCGTCGTACGCGAGCATCGGCGTCTTCTCGCAGGCGCCGATGTTCTTGTTGCCGGCGGCGTGGATGATCCACTGGGGGGCAATCGTGCGGGCGGCTTCGTCGAGTGCCGCTTCGTCGAGGAGTTCGCACGCCAGGCCGCTCAGGCCGCGGCGGCTGATGCCGATTACCCTGACGTGACGGCCGAGCCGTTCGGCCAGGCGCTGGCCCACGTATCCGTCGGCGCCCGTCAGCAGGACTGTGTCGCTCATGCGTGGATCGGCCTCCTCCGCGTCGATGCACGACGTGGTGCCTGCCCCTTGTGCAAGACCTGGTGCCGGGCCGAGCCCGAGCATTGACCCGCCTGCAGCGCTGTTTTCCTAGGAAATCCGCGGGATCTGCGGCCTGCTGCCGGAGACTTCCCGGCCGTGCACCCGACACCGTGTCGGTCGGACGTCAGGGGATCCGGGCTAGGACGCCTTGCGGATCGCGCCGGACGCAGCCAGCCGCGCGAGGGCCTCGCGCGGCTCTGCCCAGGATGGCCGGAGCGCGGCAGCCCGCCCGTAGACCAGGCGCGCTTCGTCCACGCGGGCGAGGGCTTCGAGTGCCCTGGCACGGAGGAACTGCACGCCCGCCCAGTCGGGGAAGCGCTCCACGAGATCGCGGAACAGCCGCTCGGCCGCGGCCGTGTCGCCGTTCTCCATCAGGCGGACGCCGAGGGCCTTCAGCGGTTCGACCGGTTCGGGCCGCAGCCCCAGCACACGGAGCGCCGCCTGCCGCGCTGCCTCGCCGGCGCCGGCGGCGGCGTCCATGTGCGCGACGGCCAGCCAGCCCTCGACCGACTCCACGCCCAGTTCGGCGAGCTGGTTGGCCGCGCGGTCGGCGTCCGCGGCGCGACCGAGCCGGCAGGCCAGGGCGAACGCCTCGCTCCAGGGGGCATCCCACTCCGGGCGGAGCTGCCCTGCCAGGTTGAAGTGGGCCAGGGCCAGGTCCTCGTCGCCGCGTGCCGCGAGCATGCGTGCCGCATCGAACTGGACCTCGGGAGAACCGGGGGCCACGGCAAGCGCGAGCATGAAGAGGGGTGTGGCGGCCGTGTGGCCCGAGACCCGTTCGGTGGCGAGTGCCAGCAGGTGCGGCACGCCGTGGGTGATGCTGCCGGCATCGAGTACCGACCGCAACACCCGCATCGCACGGGTGTCGTCGCCGACGGCGAACGCCGCGCGGCCGCATTCGAGGAGTGCCAGCGTCCACTCGGGTGCCAGGTCCGCCGCCTGCGTGAACCATCGGTAGGCGGCGTCTGGCGCGTGAATCGCGAGCGAGACCTGGCCGAGTTCGAAGTAGGGCGCCGCCCACGCGGGCTCGAGCGCGATCGCCCGTTCCAGGCACTGCCGCGCCTCGGCGAACTCACCCCGCTCCCTGAGCACGCGCCCGAGCTGCTGGAGCGGCGTGGCCCAGTCCGGGCGCCGCGACACGGCTTCCCGCAGGTAGGTCTCGGCGTCGGGCCAGCGCCGGGCGTCGGCGTGTTCCGCGCCGAGCTGATACGCGACACGCCCCGCCGCCTCGTACGGTACCGTCCAGCCCGGCTCCAGCTCGGACGCGCGCGATACCAGCTGGTACGCCTCCGTCAGCCGCCCGGCCTTCTCCGCCAGGAGCCCCAGTTCGAAGACCGGAGCGGCCCAGGCAGGCGCCATGGTCGCCGCGCGCTCCAGAAGCACGTTCGCCTCGTCGAGCCTGTCGAGCTCACGCAGGACCCGTCCCAGTTGCTGGACCGGCTGGGGCCACTCGGGAGCCAGCGCCAGGGCCTGGCGAAGGTAGCGCTCGGCCTCGGGCCACCGGCCACGATCCGCGTGGTGTACCCCCACCTGGTACTGGGCCACCGCGTCGTCGGGCCGCTCCTCTGCCACGCTCTGGAGAGCCTGCCGTTCGAGCGCGGTCTGCCCTTCGACGGCATAGGTCTCGGCCATCCCGACGCGCCGATGCTTCCAGCCCCGCGCGAGGCGCCGCTCGAGCCGGGGCCCGGGCCGGTCGCTGCTGGCACCGAGGTCGGCGAGCAGCGTCGGCAGATCCACCGTCGCGTCGCAGTAGGCCTCGACAATCTCGCGAGTCGCGGGATCGAGCGACGACGGATAGATCAGGCCGGGGCCGGAGGGGCACCGCGTCAGGATGCAGCGCTCCCGTCCCTCACCGAACGGCGCCTGCTCGAATGCCGACAGCATGTGCCAGCTCAGGACATCGTGCAGGAAGAAGATGCAGTGGGGCGCGGCGTACGGGAGGATCCCCTCGACGTCGCGGAGCAGCTGCTCGTTGACGTGGAGTCCGTCGATGAGCACGAAGTCCAATGGGGCCCCGGCGAACTCCGTCGCCACCACGGTCGGCGTATCGCGCGGCGACAGCGCCTTCACCACGCGTACGTTCAGCTGCTCCTCGCCCGCAATCGCGTGCGTCAGGGCCGTGCCGGCGTCGGTCCCGTCCCCTTCGAGCCCTGCTTCCATGGCCACGACCGTGGCACCCGGCGCGGCCATCCCGACCGCGACGGAGCTCCAGCCGAACGCGTTCCCCACGATGAGGACGTTCGAGGGTGTGGTGGTCGCGAGCAGCAATTGCAGGAACGCGATCTCCTGCGGCGCAAGGCCGGCCCCCACACCGACCGGCTGGTCGGCCGTCGTGAACAGGCGCGCAAAGGGCGCATCGGCGTCGCCAAAGTAGAACGGGTTCAGCCCCGTCCTGACCAGGAACCCGTGTCGCCTGTAGGCCCGCAGCAGCCGGATGAAGACGTCCTGCATCGCCCTACACCGCGCGCGCCAGCGCGCTCAGGACCGGCATGGCGCCACTGGCGAGCGACTGGGCCCGCACGAGCGCGACCGCGTCCACGGTTGGGGAGAACTCCGGCACCGCCGTCGCCAGCACGGCCAGCGAGGCCGCGTTGTCGGCCCTGGCCACCGCACGGCGCAGCGAACGGATCGCCTTCTCCACCTGCGCGCCGTTCACCGAAGCCTGGCGGGCCACCCAGATGCGCGGGTGCGTCGTGGCGGTCATGGCAATGCCCTGCTCCACCAGGCGCTCCTGCCGCTTCTCGCCGGGCCGGAGCCCGATGATCTCGGTCGGGACGGCCGGGTAACCGTTCGCCTGCTCGAGCGCCATCATGCGGTCGACCAGGTCGCCGATCCGGATGGGTTCGCCCATGTCGAGCCAGTAGGTCTCGCCCCCATGCCCGTCGAGGTCCACCTTCATGACCAGGGATACGGCCTCGCCCGCCGTCATGAAGTAGCGCGTGGCGTCGGGGTCGGTCACCGGCACGGGCCGGCCGTCGCGGATGCACTCGCGCAGGATGGTCAGGAGGCTGCCGCTGCTGCCGAGCACGTTGCCGAAGCGGACCACGGCGGGACGGAAGGTGGCGGACGCCTCGCGCATCACGACCAGTTCCGCGAGCCGCTTGGTGGCGCCCATGACGCTGGCCGGGGCTGCGGCCTTGTCGGACGAGATCAGGATGAACCGGGCGCCGGCGTTCCGCGCGGCGACCACGACGTTGGCCGTGCCGAGCACGTTGGCGTTCGCGGCCGCGCCGACGGCGCGCTCCGACATCGTGACGTGCTTGTAGGCCGCGGCGTGATAGACCACGTGCGGCCGCGTGAGACGGAAGGTCTGCCGGACGAAGGCAGGCCGCGTGACATCGGCCAGCACCGGGTCGAGGCGGGAGGCGGGCAGGAGCCCTCCGAGTTCGCGCTCCACCTGGAAGAGCGCATGTTCCGAGTGGTCGACCAGCGTGAGCCGCTCCGGGCCGCAGGCGGCCACCTGCCGGGCCAGTTCGGACCCGATGGACCCACCGGCTCCGGTGATCAGCACGCGGCGCCCGGCAAACGCCTGCCGGTCGGCCGGCGACAACACCTGGCGCACGGGCCGGTCGAGGAGCTGTTCCAGCTCGGGTTGTGTGAACGCGGTCACGACTGCGGTCCTTTCAGAATCACGACGTCGACGCGACGGTTCCGCGCCCGCGCCTGTGCCGATTCGTTGGGCACCCTGGGACGGTATTCGCCGTAGCCGGCGGCCGACAGGCGCCCGGGATCGATGCCTCCCTGCTCGACCAGCCACTGCACGACGGCCGTGGCGCGGGCCGTGGAGAGCTCCCAGTTCGAGCCGAACCGCGCCGTATGAATCGGCACATCGTCCGTGTGCCCTTCAATCAGCACGGGATTGCCCACCCTCGCAATGGAGGTGGCCAGACGCGCGGCCGCCTGCTTCGCCGTGGGTGACAGGTCGGCGCTGCCGGTGGCGAACGCACTGGCCTCGGGAATGGAGAGTACCAGGCCCCGCTCGTCCTCCAGCAGTTCGACGCGCCCGCTCCTGAGGTCTTCGGCCATGTCCTGCTCGAGCACCCGGCGGGCCTCGAGCTGTTCCTGGCTCAGGAGCGACACTCCGCCGGTGGCCGGCACCTTCCCTGGCTGGTTCGGCAGTGCCTCAGGGGCGTCGAGCGCCTCCTGGAGCCCCATGGCCACCTTCGACAGCTTGGCCTGGTCCACTGTCGAGATCGCGTACATCGTGGTGAAGAACGCGAAGAGCAGCGTGATGAAGTCCGCGTAGGACAGCAGCCACCGATCGCGGGAGACGCCGTGGCGGGGCCGACGCTGGTGCGGGTGCATCATGCGGCGAGCCTCGTACCCGGACTGTCCTTGCGCGCCCGGAGGAAGGCTTCCAGGTGCTGCTCGACGAGCCGGGGATGGGTGTTGAGCTGGATGGCCGAGATCGCCTCGATGATGACTTCCCGCGTGAGTGCCTCGGCCCGCGCGCGCGACCGGACCTTGGTGGCCATCGGCAGCAGCAGCAGGTTGGCCGACCCGACGCCGTACACCGTCGCGACGAAGGCGACCGCGATGCCGGCGCCCAGCTTGCCCGGCGCTGCCAGGTTCTCCATGACGTGAATCAGGCCGAGCACCGCACCGAGGATGCCCAGCGTGGGCGCGTAGCCGGCGGCGGCCTCGAGCACGTCGGCCGGCTCCTCGTCGAGCATCTCGCGCGTGCGGCTGTCGGTTTCGAGCAGCCGCCGTACCTCGGGGCCGCGGAAGCCATCGGTCACCAGCTCGATGGCCCGCGACAGGAACGGATCCTTCACGTCGTCGATCTCCGACTCGAGCGAGCCGATGCCCTTGCGGCGGGCACGGCTGGCATATTCGGTGAGCCGCCTCACCAGTTGCGCATCGGGCTCCGCGGGCGCCTCGAACGTACGAAGAGCCGCCCGGAGGGTGCCACGCACCACCCCGGCGGGGTACGACACGAGAAGCGCCGCGAGGGTGCCGCCGAACACGACCAGTGCGGCCGTCGGCTGCAGCAGCGTGCGTAGCGCACCGCCCTCGAGCAACTGCGCGCCGAGGACCACGGCAATGGTGAGCGGTACCCCGATCACCGAAGCCATGTCCCGCCGGCGCGGGGCGGGTGTCATCTCATCCCCCTCCTCGTCGTCCCGCTGCCATTCGAGATCCACGTGAGCCGGTCGGCCACGTCGATGAACGCCGAGAGCGGGGCCGGGAAGTTCGACGGCCCGATGGCCTCGAGGAGCTTCTGCACGAAGGACAGGTCTTCCTCCGTGTCGACGGTCAGCCGGAGGCCCGGGCGACGGAGGTGCCCGGGAGCCAGCGCGGCGAGGGCGAAGAACTCGGACGAGCCCCGCAGCAGCGGGGTCACATGCTCGCGGTCGGACGGGTCGGTCGCGAGCGCGGCCGCACGCAGCAGCGCGCTGCCACGGATCGCCTCCACCGCCGCGCCGTACGGCAGCCCGTGCTCGACCACGTGGTCCGCACCGGTGCGGTCCAGCAGCATGAGCGTGCGCGCCACCGCATCGATGTCGACCGCCGGGTTGTCCGCCGTGGCGCGAACGACGCGGTGCAGCTCGAAGTGCCGGGTCGCCTGCGCGTAGCGGTCGAGCACGTCGAGCTCGGCGCCGCGGAACGTGTAGGCCCCGAGCGACTCGGCCGCGGCAACGAGGCAGTCGTCTTCCGGCTTCGTGGTGGTGGCGAGCACCACCGGATAGCCGCTGGCCTGCAGCCGCACGATGGCATGTGCCACCAGGGTGTGGCCGCCGAGCACGCGCATGGACTTCCCCGGGAGCCGGGTCGAGCCCATGCGGGCCTGGAGGAGGATCGCGGTGCCGCGCATCACGCCACCCCCCGTTCGGCCGGCGCCGCCGCGCCGAGCGGCTCGAGCTGCACGCGCGAAGCGTCGAGGAACACCGACGCCTCGTAGTTGGTCATCCAGAGCTGATCACGGAACTGGCCGATGGACGGCGTGACGCGCCGTCCGGCATGAAGCTGCAGCAGCATGGCGGGGAAATCGGCTCCGGCCTCGATCGTGAGGGGGATGCCGCCTGAGAACCTCGGGTTGATTTCGAACACGGTCGGGCGCCCGTCGTGCACCCGGCACTGGATGTTGATGGGACCGGCGAACGCCAGGACCGACGCGCACGCGCGCGCCAGCTCGATGAGCGCGGGATCGTTGACCGTTCGGCCGCGGTCGATCACCCCGGCCCGCACCACCACCCGCTCGCGCGGCACGATCGAGAGCGGACGGCCCGAGAAGTCGCAGAGCACGTCGATGGTGAACTCTGGGCCGTCCAGGTATTCCTGGATCACGGGGCCGTCGACGTAGTCGACGAAGAACTCGAGTTCCCGCCTGTTGCGGACGATGACCGCGCCCACGCTGCCCCGCCCGAAGTTCGGCTTGATGAACATCGGGAACGGCGGGTCGGCGGGCAGGTCCGACCTGAGGAACGACTCGGCCGCCGGGATACCACGCTCGCGCAGCATGCGGCAGGTCGCGTACTTGTCGTTGCACAGGGTGGTCGTCACGGTGGGCGACACGATGACGCGCACGCCCTGCTCCGCGAAACGGGCGACCGCCGCACTGAAGATCGGCAGCTCATCGTCGATTGTGGGGATGAGCATGCCAATCCGCTCGGCGCGACAGATGGCCAGCAGTTCGTCCAGGTACCCGGGGTCCGAGGTGAGCGGCACCCTGTACGCGCGGTCACCCGAGTAGACGGCCGGTGACAGTGCGTTCACGTCGGTCACGACCACGCGCCCCCCACCCTGGCGGGCCAGGGCGCTGCGGAACGCGTTGACGAGCGGAACCCGCCGCGACGCGGCGGTGACGAGCACATTGAGCGGCTTCATGCCGTCCGCCTTTCACGTGCGGCCTCGACATCCTCGTACTGCAGGGCGGCGCCCGCCGGTACGTCACGCGTGACGCGGCGACCCAGGACGTCGTGGAGGCCGTTCGCCGGAATGCCCGAGCCGGGCCTGAGCGCGGTGACGTCGGACTCCTGGATGACCGTGCCGGCGGCGAGCGCCCGCACCGCATACAGGGAGCGCCGGCTCGGCACCAGGTTCGGACGCTCGGCCGGCTCGCAACGCTTCTCACCAGTGCCAATCACCACCGCGGCGCGCGCGGCCACCTCCACGAGTTCGGCGAACTGCACGGGGGTGCTCGACACGGGGCCATCAATCGCCTCCGCGTCGCCCTCGAGCATGAAGTGCCGCTCGTAGACGGAGGCACCGTAGGCGACGGCGATCGGTACGCCGAAGGTGTCGGCCCCGTGATCCGAGAGGCCGACCGGTGCGTCGAACGCGCGGGCCAGCGTGTCGATTGCCTTCAGGTTCTCCGCGCCGCGCGGGTTCGGGTAGGCCGACACGCAGTGCAGCAGGACGATCTGGGTCGCGCCGGCGAGCCGTGCCGTCGCCAGGGCGTGCGCCACCTCGGCCAGGGTCGCCATGCCGGTCGAGATGATGAGCGGCTTGCCCGAACGGGCGACCCGCTCGATGAGGGCGTCCCATGTCAGGTCGCCGCTGGCCACCTTGAAGGCGTCGACCCCGACGCGCTCCAGCAGGTCCACGCTGTGGAGCGAGAAGGGCGTGGAGATGAAGGCCATGCCGTGCTGGCGTGCCCTCGCCGCAACCGCGCGGTGGGCGGCCTCGTCCAGCTCGAAGGCCTGGAAGAACTCGGTCAGCGACGTTGCCTCGACGTGCGCGGGGGCCGGGCACGACGGGGCGACGAGCGCGGTCGCCTCGAGCGTCTGCAGCTTCACGGCCGCGGCACCCGCCGCCGCCGCGGCATCGACCATGGCGAGCGCCCGTTCGAGCGACCCGCTGTGGTTCAGGCCGATCTCCGCGATGGCGAAGAGCGGACGGCCCGCGCCCACCTCCCGACCGGCAATCCGGATACTGACGTCACGCCGCATACTGCGTCACCCGCGTGGGAAGGATGCACTCGGCCATGGCCGGCACATCGGTGAATCGGGACACGACCGCGTCGGCGCAGATGGACACCGGCCCCACCGGTCCCCGGCGCCATTCCCTGGTCTGGATCGTGCGGAGCCCGCACCGCGCCGCGCCGAACACGTCGGCGAAGTCGTCGTCGCCAACAGCCAGCGCGCGGGCCGGGGCCACGTCGAGGCGGCGGAGCGCCTCGAGGAAGGGCTCGCGTTCGGGCTTGCCCTCACCCGAGCCGTGCTCGTTCGCATAGACCACGGTGTCCACCAGCGCCTCGATGCCGAGCGCGGCCACCTTGGCCCTCTGGATGGACGGGATGCCATTGGTGACCACCGCCAGCCGCCACGACGCGCGGAGCTGCCGCAGCGTCTCCTCGGTGGTCGCCGGCAGGCGCATCACGGGTGAGTGCCCGCGCATGATGCGCACGAGCGACGCCACCGTGGTCTTGAGACCGAACTGGGCAATGAGGTGCTCCAGTTCATGTCCGCTCCGGGCGCTGCGCGCTGCCGCGGACAGCAGGCGGAACGCCTGCCCTTCGTCCACCCCGTGACTCTCGGCCACGTGCCGCGCGACGGCCGCAAAGCCGCTCAGCCTGAAACGGATCAGGGGATAGAGGGTGTCGTCGAGGTCGAGCAGGATGCCCCGGGAATCAGGCTGCATGGAAGTGATCCTCTGCACGGCGGGCCAGCTGGGTGATGGCGTCGGCCACACGGAACACGCCCCGCCCGTCAACCAGGTGGGCAGCCGTTCCGCCGAGGCGTGCCGCCCGGCCCGGATGGGTCATGAGGTCAGCAACCGCGTCTGCGGCGTGCGCGAACGCGGCAGGGTCGGTCACGATGCCGGCGTCCACCACGGCGCCGCGGCGGGCAAAGCCCCGAATCGTCAACTGCTGCGCAGGTGCGACGGCAATGGCCACGGTCGGCGTGCCGAGCGCCGCCGCCTCATACAAGGTGACACCCCCGGCGACCACCGCTACCGCCGGACGTCGGAGTTCGTCGGCAAGGCCGCCAGGCGCCGACACCCAGCGCACACCGGGCAGGTCAACGGTCGCCGCCGGCTTTGCGAAGCCACGCACGATGCGGACCGGAGTCTGGGGGCGACGGGCCAGGATGGCGCGGGCGAGCGTCGTCCCCCAGTGGTGCACGTGCTCGCCGCCGCCGAGTGCGATCAGGACGCCGTCCCGTTCGACCGGGGGCAGCGCGCGGGCCTGCGACACAGATGGGTCGAGCACCGCGTACAGCGGACCGCCCAACGCCACCTCGCCGCGGTGGTCTCCCTGGTCGATACTGCCATCGATGGCCAGGTCGGAGTCCACGTACCCGAGACCGAGGTCGTGCAGGGTCGCGACCGGGATGCGCTGCTCGCGTGCACGGCGGACCCACCGGGCCGCCGCGGTCGCCATCGGGTCGTCGACGATCAGCACGCCGGGAGCGCCGCCCTGCGCCAGCACGGACAGGCCACCGGGTACCGGCGTGAAGCCCTGTGCGGCGGCGGCCGCCACCGTGGCGACGCTGCCGCGGATGGACACCCGGGGGGCCACGCCGAGCGCCCGCGCCAGGGAGCGGCACCGCATGAGATGGCCAAAGCCGATGCGCGGACCGGCCGCCACGCGGAAGAGCGGCTGCATCAGCACACCCTCCACGCCTGCCGCGGGTCCCTGTGGACCGGCCGCGCGTGCGAGTGCTCGCGTCCCGAGCGCGCGAGGAGCGAAGCGGCCACGTGAATGCGGAGTGCCCGTCCTTCGATGGTGGTCACGTCCAGGGTCGGGGACCGCCAGGCGAGCTGGCAGGGTGGCTGGCCCGGCTCGAGGTCCGACTCGCCGATCCAGGCCCCATCGCACTCGAAGAACTGGACCCGGTGGTTGCCATAGTCCGCCACCGCCAGCCAGGGCGCCGCAATGCTGGCGAGCCCGCCGCCCGCGCCCGGTTCGCCCGAGAACTCCGGCCAGACGGTCACCACGTCCAGCGGCGTGTCGAACTGCCCCGCCCCGTGCCCGAAGCTGCCGAAGGCGAAGGCCACCCGGCCGTCGCCGTACCTGGCAACCACGCGGTGGCCGGCGGCGTCGACCTCATACGCCAGCTCCCCTGATGACGGCTGGACGACACCATCTGCACGGCCGACCGTCACCGGCGACGCCGATACAGAGGACAGGGTTGAGGAATCTGGCCGGGATTGAGCCCGGTTTTCCGGGCCGAAACCGGGGCCGTGGGGGGCGTGTGCGGGTCGTCGCGAGTCCATGATCGGGTTCCTGCCGCTGCACATAGGCGAGAACGCTGCCACCCGGCCGGGGCGCCCGTCGGGCCCCGCACGACGGGCGATTAAAGGTTCCCGCCCCCTTCCCGATTACCTCCGCGACAACAGCAGCGGCCGAGGCCGCAACCCGAGGCAAGGATGCCCCGGGCCCTTTCAGGGAGGAACATCGCAATGGCTTCTTTCTCAGTCGTCTCCAACATCTCCGCAGCGAACGCCCAGTCGAACCTGATTGGCACCAACATGGGCATGCAGAAGGCCATCGCTCGCCTGTCGAGCGGCTTCCGCATCAACCAGTCTGGTGATGACGCTGCCGGCCTCGCGCTTGCCAACAGCTACCGCAACACCCAGGCGGTCCTCAGCCAGGGCGTCCGCAACGCCAACGACGGCCTGTCCACGCTGCAGATCAAGGACGGCGCAATCGCGAACATCAGCACCCTGCTCGACCGGCTCTCGACGCTGGCCACGCAGTCGGCGAACGCCTCCTCGAGCGTCGACCGCACGGCGCTGGACAACGAGTTCCAGGACGTGCTCGGTGAAATCGACCGTGAAGCGAGCGTCGCGGGTCTCGACGCGAGCGCGGGCTTCTCGGTGTTCATCAGCAACGACGGCACCGATGGGTGGGTGAACGGGACGATCGGCGCGGCCGACACCGCGACCCTCGGCCTGACGGGCGGTTCGTTCGACATCACGTCGGCAGCCAACGCGGCCGGCGTGCTCAGCACCATCGCCACCGCGGTCGGCACGCTGGGTTCCACCTCGGCGACCATCGGCACCCTGCAGAACCGCCTCACGTTCGCCATCGGCCTCGCGCAGTCGCAGGTCGTGGCCAACAAGGCCGCTGAATCCCGCATCCGCGACGCCAACGTGGCGGAGGAATCGGCGAACCTGACCCGCTACAGCATCCTGACGCAGTCGGGCATCTCGGCCCTGGCGCAGGCGAACCAGCAGAGCTCGGCGGTCCTGAAGCTCCTCGGCTGATACCTGACCTGACGACGGCGGGCCCACCCCTCGGCATACGAGGGTGACGGCCCGCCCCGTCCCCCGCCCGCTCCCCCGCCCGGCTCTGGCAGGCTTCTCGCATACTGCTTCAACAACGCGTCTTCGAGAGGGAGCTCCACGTGTCGTCCGGCATCACATTCAGCGGCTTCAACGAAATCGACTTCAACGTCGTCATCAACGCCTTGATGACGCAGGCGGCGCAGCCCCTCACCACGCTCCAGACCAAGCAGACCGCGCTCAAGTCGCAGCTGACGACGTTCTCGCAGCTGGCGGCGAAGGTCGGCGCGGTGCAGGAGGCGGCCGAGGCGCTCTCGTCGACATCCACCCTCGCGACCTACGCGACCACCGTCTCGAACAGTTCCATCTTCAGCGCGTCGGCTGGAACCAGCGCCGTCCCCGGCCACTACGACATCGTCGTCGAGGAGCTGGCCCGGGCGCAGGTGACCGCGTCGGCCACCACGTCGGCCGATGCGAACACGACGACCGTGGCCGATGGCGGCGCGATCACGATCAACGGGACGACCGTGACGCTGACCGGTCCCGTGACGCTCCAGGGGCTGGCGAAGGCGATCAACGACACCAGCGGCGTGCAGGCCCAGGCGTCGGTCGTCCAGACCGGCACCGGCGCCTACCGCCTCGTACTGACCGGCACGGCCACCGGCGCGGCCAACGCGTTCACGATCCAGAACGGGCTGACCGGCGGCAGCGGCATCGGCTTCACCGATACGGACGCGGACGGGGTCTCGGGCGACTCGGCCGCCGACAACGCCGTGCAGGCCACCGATGCCTCGCTGCTGGTGAACAACATCGCGGTGTCGAGTGCCAGCAACACGGTCAGCTCGGCGGTGCCAGGCACCACGCTGAACCTGCTCCAGAAGTCGCCGGGCACGACGGTCAGCCTCGAGGTGAGCGCCGACAACAACGCGCTGAAGACCAAGGTGGAGACCTTCATCTCCGCCTACAACGCCCTGCAGAAGTTCGCGGCCGACCAGGGGCTGGCGGCAGCCGGTGGGAACGCCTCGAGCATCGCGCGCGACCCGCTCATGCGGGCGCTGCGCAACGAGCTGCGCTCGGCGCTGAACACGCAGTACGGGTCGGCCGCCATCTCCTACGTGTCCCAGATGGGCGTGGAGTTCACGCGCACGGGCACGATGCAGTTCAACGCCGCCAAGTTCGACGAGGCCCTGGCCAACGGCACGGCGTCGCTCGACAGCCTCCTGAACGGCACCGGGAACAACGACGGCGCCTTCGGGGCGGTGACGGCGCTCCTCGAGCGCTACACGCAGTCCTCGGGCATGATCGACCAGGCCGAGGAACGGATCAACAAGCAGATCTCGACTCTCGACACACAGATGGCCGACATGCAGCGCCGCCTCGACCTGCAGCGGGCGGCCCTCGTGCGCGAGTACACCGCCGCCGACCAGGCGATGTCGCTCCTCAAGAACCAGAGCGGCGCGCTGGCGTCGTTCAACACGTCCAACTCCTCGACTTCATCCAAGTAGACGGGCTGAATCATGAGCTTCGCAGCAACCCGCGGCCTTGCCTCCTACCGCCAGGTGGAGGTGCAGTCGCGCACACCGCTCGAACTGGTCACCATGCTGTACGACGGCGCCATCCGCTTCCTCGGGAACGCCCGGGACGCGATCGAGCGCCGCGACATCCACGCACGACGCGAGGCCCTGAACCGGGCGCTCGCGATCATCGCGGAACTGCAGAGCACGCTGAACATGGACCAGGGCGGTGAGGTGGCCGCCGAGCTCGACCGCCTGTACGAGTATGCGAACGTGCGGCTGCTCGAGGCCGCCCTGCACAACGACGCCGCCCCGATCGACGAGGTACGGCGGATTCTGGAGATCCTCAGGGACGGCTGGGCGCAGATCTCGGCCAACGCCGGCACGCCCGTCGGGGCCGCACGGTGACACGCGAGGAACTGGAGCTGACGCTCGAGGAGTTCCGGAAGGGGCTCGAGACCGAACTGGCGCTGCTCCGGCAGCTGCAGGCCGTCGCCGCGCGCCAGCGCGAGGTGAGCGCGGCGCGCGACTTCGATACGTTCAAGATCATCAGCGACGAGCGTGACCGGCTCACGCGGAGCCTGCTCGCCATCGAGCAGGGGCTGGGTGAATCGCGCGACCTGCTCACGAACGTCCGCGACCAGGCCGCCAGCATCCCGGCCTACGGCACCGTCCTCGCGCTGCGCCAGGCCTCGACCGACCTGGTGAACGACATCCTCTCGTGCGACCGCGCGGCCATGAAGGCCCTCGCCGATGCCGAGGTGGCCCGACGTGCCGCCATGGCAAGCCTCGAGCGGGGCGAGACCACGCTCGCCGCCTATCGCCGTGTGCTGGCGCCGCCGGTGTCGAACGCCGGCCTCGTCGACCGGCGCGGCTGACCCAGCCCTCCAGCCGCTCGCGCAGCGGCCCCGCCGCCGGCCCCCCGCTGGGGCCCACATGAAACCTTCACGCGCAGAATAAAGGGGACTAGACCGTGGCGCGGTGGGCGACGTCGGCCGCCTGGCGCGTGGACGCACCCGGCCTGCCGGCGGCGATGAAGCTGGCGGTTTCGTTGAAGCCGAGCCGCGCGTACAGGCGGCGTGCCGCGGTGTTCCGTTCGCTCACGAGCAGCGACACGCGATCGTAGCCGGCCGCGCGCGCCTGTTCGAGGACCGCGCGCACCAGGCGGGTGGCGGCCCCTCCCCCGCGCCGCGAGGGATCGACGGCCACCTGTGCGATGTGGGCCGTGGTCGGCGACACCACGGTGGTGAGCACCACGCCTTCGAGCACGCCGGCCGGCGACAGAACCGACGCCGACAGGCCCGGCTCGAACGTGCCGCAGGCCTCCGATCCGAGGAGCTGCGCGGCATACTCCCGCCACTCGTCCATGCGGGAATGCCTGGCAAACGGGCGTGTCGGAACCGGCGGGCCATAGGCGGCGGCCAGCAGCGCCGGTACCTGTGCCGCGCTTCCCGGTTCCCACGTGGCCATCGCACGCTCCGGCCGAAGCGCCGCCGTGTCGCGCACCAGGTGCAGGTAGCGTTCGGTGTCGAAGCCCCGGGCAACCAGGGCCGGCACGAGCCCGGGTGCGGCGGAGAACGCGAACAGCATGGCGCCCGACGGCGTCACCGACGCATCCACGGCGCCCAGGGCGCCATCGAGCAGGATGCGGGTGGACGCTGACGAGTCCGACTCGAAGGCGCCGATCTGCAGGGTGTCCTGGTGGACGAGGAAGAAGCTCCAGGCGGCAATCTCGCGGCCGTGCAGGAGCGCCAGGCCGGGCAGCCGGCCGGCGCAGCGCTGCTCCTCGACCTGGGCCCAGTTGCCGCCCGCGTCCCAGAAGAGCCGGTCGGACCACCGGGAGGCCTGCTCCTCCCAGATCCCGGTCAGCAGCGCGGGCTCGAGGTCACGCCAGTCGAACAGGGGCATCGATGTCCTCACCCTGCACGACAGGCGGCACCACACGGTTGCGCAGCGCCGAGGCCAGCGCCGGGACCGCACCGGTGGCGCTGGTGGCGGCGCTCCTGTTGGCGGCCACCACCAGGTCGTAGACTTCGCGGCGGTGCACCGGGACATCGCGCGGGGCGGTGACACCAATGCGCACGCCGTTCCGCCCCAGGCTCACGACCTGGATTTCGATGCCGTCGCCGACCACGATGGATTCCCCGCGCTTGCGGGTGACGACCAGCACGCAATCACCCCAGATGGTGGGCGGTATCGTACTCGTCGTGGCCGGCGAGGAGCTGCATGGCCCGCATGCGCTCGGGGTTCACGACCAGCGGTGCCCTGAGGTTGACCGTGGAACTGCCGTCCTCCCCCACCCGCACGATCGCGAGCCAGAGGAGGGGTGTATCGGCCGACGCACCGAGCCGTCGTCGCTGGAGGTCGTCCACGCGGCAGCGATACTCGGCATCGACCAGCCGGGGGTCGACCGCCAGGAATGCGGGGCGGCTGTCGTCGAGGCCCTGCAGGCAGACCAGCGGCTCGATCGCCGTGGACGACAGCAGCAGGAACCGGCGGCAGTCCTCGAATCCCGGCAGGCCGTCGACGAGCGTGACGACGTCGCGCGGGTTGCCGGACAGGTTGCCGAACCGGGTCTCGATGTGGGTCAGGTCGGACGGTTCGCTCTTCAAGGGACGCGCACCACTCATTTGAGGTAATCCAGCAGTGACACCTTGGAGGCCGCCGCCACCGCGCCGAGTGCCGACTGGTAGGTCGTCTGGGCCTTGTTCATGCGCGTGATGGCCTCGGCCATGTTCGCGTCGCGGTCGCTCGAGAGGCGCGCGGCCGCGGCCAGCTTCAGCGTCGAGAGGCGCTCGTTGGTGTCGTCGACGGTCGTCTCGTCGTTCCCGATCATGCTCTGCGCGCGCGTGGCGCGCGTGAACCCGTTGTTCAGCAGCACGAGGCCGGCCTGCAGCGCGGCCGTGTCGTTCGTGCGGGCGGCCGTCGCCAGGTTGTCCAGTGTGGTCAGCAGGTCCGTGGCATCGCTGCCCTGCATGATGGCCTGGCCGTCCATGGCGATGGTGACGCTGCGGTTCTCGGCCACGTCCACCGTCATGGCGGAGTTGGTGCCCTGGTAGGTCCACGCACCCGCCACCTTCGCGTACGCCGAGACGTTGGAGTTCGTGCCGGCGAACAGGCGGGTCCCACCGAAGGTGAGGTTGATGTCGGCGGCGATGGCGTCGCGAATCCCCTCGAAGCTCAGCGCGGCCTGGTCGCGGACCACCTGGGTCGCGGTGCTGCCCATGCTGCCCTGAAGCGCCACGAGCGCCCCGCTGATCCGGTCGATGATGTTGGTGAGGGCCGAGTCCATCGCGCTGAGGCGCGAGCCGGCGGACTCGTTCACGGACTTGTAGGTGTCGAGGTGATCGATCTCGGCCTGGTCCAGCACGGCGCGCTGCGCCGCCACCGGGTCGTCGCTCGGCACGCGCACACGCAGCCCGGTCGAGACCTGCCACTGCGCCTCCGCAAACTGCTCGGCGGCCGTGTTGATCGCGACGAGGCCGTCGCGCACCTGGTTGAACGTCACTCTCATCGCGGCACTCCGAAGGTCGACATGAGGACCGAGAGCGAGCTGTCGATCGCCGCGAAGTACCGCGCGTTCGCCTCGTAGGCCCGCTGGAACTGCATCAGGCGCCCGGCTTCCTCGTCGAGCGACACGCCCGACACCGAGTCGCGCAGCTTCTGGATCGCCGACACCACGTCCTGCCGCGTCTGCAGGCTGTTCCTGGCGTTGGCGCTGTCGGTCCCGACCTTGTTCACCAGCTGGCTCCACGACTGGGTGAAGGTGGCGGTGCCGCCGTTGGCCACGGCCTGCGTCCGCAGGTCGGCCAGCGCCTTGGCCCCGCCGTTGTCACCAGGCGAACCGGTGCTGGACGCGGCGATGAGGGAGGTGTCCGAGGCAATCGCCGGGTTGAACTCCAGCGCGGCGGCCGATCCCTGCACCGTCGCCAGCGGCAGGTACAGCAGCGGACCGGTGTTGCCGTTCAGGTCGAAGCCGCTCGTGTGCACGGCGTTGAACTGCGTGCCGACGTCGTAGGCAAGCTGATCGAGGCGCTGCTTGTAGTCGGGCACGATCTGGTCGCGAATGGCGAGCTGGCCGCCGATGGCGCCGCCCGTCAGGGAAGCCGTGATGTCCACGCCGTCCGCCCGCACTTCGGCCAGGCCCGTACCTGCGGCGTTGGTGATCTCGAGGTCGTAGTTGCTCCGCCCCACCACGAGCGCGCGGCCGCCCCCGATGGCGATGTCCGCGGTCCCGTTCGGGTGCGTGATCACGTTCACGTCGGTGATCTTGGCGAGGTTCTGCACGGCCAGGTCGAGCCGATCGCGAAGGGGCTCGATGTCGGCGCCGGTGGGGGCATCGCCGATCTGCTGGTTCAGGCTCGCAATGGTCTGGGCCAGCGTGTTGATCTGATCCACCGAACCGCGCACGTCACGGTCGGCCTGCGCCAGCGAGTCGTCCAGCCGTACGGACATCTCGTTGAAGGCCGTGGCCAGGCGGGATCCCTGCAGGACGATCGCATCGCGGGCCACAGCCGACTGCGGGTCGAGGCTGAGGCTCGAGAACGCCGCAAACAGCGACGACAGCGCGCCGTCGATCGACTTGCCCGTGGTGCCGAGCGACGTCTCGATGACCGAGAGCGCCGAGGCCATTGCGCTGTCGTGCGACTCGGCCGGCAGCTCGTTGCGCAGGCGTTGGTCGACGAACTGGTCGCGCGCGGCCCGCACACCCACCACCTCGACGCCACCCACGCCGTTGATCGGCATCCGCTCGGCGAGGTCGAGCCGGCGGCGGGCGTACCCCTCGGTGTTCAGGTTGGCGATGTTCTGGCCCGTGACGTCGAGGCCGTAGCGCTGCGCGTCGAGGGATTGGGCCGCGTTGGACAGGGAACTGAAGAGGCCGGCCATCAGACTCTCACCTCCAGGCGGCCGAGCCGGGGTGCCGGCGCGCCCACTCCCGCCGGCAGGTAGCCGGGGGCCACACCCTGAGCGGACAGCGAAGCGGTGATCAGGTCGGTCGTCGCCCGGCCAAGCGCACGGCAGCGGAAGAGCGCGGACTGGATGCGACGCACGAGCTGTCGGACCTGCTCGGGATCGGCCCCAGTCAGGTCGGCAGGTGTCGGTACATGGGACAGCGTCGCCTCGAGCGACGCTTCACAGGAAGCCAGCGCGTCGGGGTTCGCACTTGCGGTGGCACCGGCAACCCGTTCCAGGGTCTCGGCCAGCGCGGCAAGCTGCGCAACGCCTCGATCGTCGTCAGGCACGGTCCTAGTCCTCGTGATTGAGCATGCGCGTGATCAGCACATCGGCCAGCGCCTGCGCATCACTGCCGAGCCTGCCCCCGTCGAGCAGGGCCCGCCCGCGCGCGACCGCCTCGGGCCTGATCGCCATCGGCTCGCTCGCCGAGTCGATGGCCTTGTTGGCCAGTGCAAGTTCCGGCGAGACAGTGAACGCATCCCCAGCGGCACGCGTGGACTGTTCCTTACCCTGGTTGCCGCCGATACGGGCGGTATCCTGGGCCGCCAGCGAAGCGTCAACGTTCGGTCTATTGCCCTCAATCTTCATGGCCACTCCTGACATGAGACCTGTCAGCGTATGAATCGGCAAGCAGCGTCGAATGCTTTAACAGATTCGTCACGTCGATGGCCTTTCCATCCTGCCGAGCCTCCAGATGCAGGTGCGGCCCGGTCGACCTGCCGCTGTTCCCCGAACGGGCAACCACCTGCCCTGCGTCGACGATATCCCCTTCGCGAACCGATGTCCCGGACAGGTGGGCATAGCGCGTCTCCAGGCCGCTGCCGTGGTCGATCACCACGGTCAACCCATAGCCCTGCCGCTCACTGACCGACTGCACCCGTCCGGAGGCCACCGCCTGCACCTCCTGGCCGTAGGCCATGCGGATGTCCGTGCCGGCGTGGAACTGCGCCCGCCCGCTGAACGGGTCCGATCGCCAGCCGAACGGTGACGTCACAGGCCCCGGCTGCAGGCTGGCGAGCGAGGTCTTCAGCGCAAGGGGGGCGCCCGGCTGGGTCACGGCCGCCAGCGTCACGTCCGGGACGCTTGTGCTGTCGGTCCCCGTCGGGAGCAGTTCTGCGGTCGGCAGCGGCGCCGTGACCGGCGCGACGTACGACGGCAATCCCGCGGGTGGCAGGGTCACGTCCCCGGCCCCGGCTCTCTCCTGGCGCATCAGCGCCTCGAGCATCATCGACGCAAGGCCGACCCCGCCGGCCCGGCTGAGCGTGAGCCCGAGCTCCGTATCGAAGGTGTCGGTCATCGTGGCGTTGCCCAGGCCCTGCTCCTGCGCGTCTGGCAGCATCGAGTCGCGCATGCCGCGCAGCATCTCGGAGAGGAACATCGCCTCGAACTCGTACGCCAGCTTCGCGAGCTGCGCCCGCTTCGCCTCGGCCTGCGCCGGGTCCGCCGTCGGGGTCGCCCCCACGCCCGCAGGCAGCACGCTCACGTCAGAGCACCACCAGCTCGGCGCGGAGCGCGCCGGCCGCCTTGAGCGCCTGCATGATGGCGATGATGTCGCGGGGCGTGGCACCCAGCGCGTTCAGCGCCCTGATGACCGAGTCCAGCGTCGTCCCCTCCTCGAGCGCCACCAGCCGCGAGTCGGACTCACGGACATCGACCTGCGTGTTGGGCACGACCACCGTGTCGCCCGTGCGCGACAGCGGGTTCGGCTGCGACACCTCGTACTTCGTGCTGATTCGCACCGACAGGTTGCCGTGGGCCACCGCGGCCGACCCGATCCGTACCTGGCCGCCCACCACCACGGTTCCCGTGCGCTCATTGATCACCACGCGCGCGTTCACGTCGGTCTGGACCGGCAGCGACTCGAGCCTGGCCATCAGCGTCGGCACACTGTTCTTGTACTGCTGGGGCACCCGGATCGTGACGCTGCCGGGGTCCACCACGGCGGCCTGCTCCGGACCAAGCTCCGTGTTGATCGCCTCGACGATGCGGGCGGCGCTGACGAAGTCGGGCTCACGCAGAGCCAGGGTGATCGTCTCGCCGGTGGGAAGCGTCGAGCCCGAGCCGGCCTGTACCTGTGCGCCCGAGGGAATGCGGCCGACCGTCAGGTGGTTCACCTGCACCGACGCGCCGGCGCCAGCGCCGCCGAATCCGCCGATGGACAGGGGGCCCTGTGCCAGCGCGTAGACCTGGCCGTTGCCGCCGCGGAGCGGTGTCGCAAGGAGGGTCCCTCCCTGCAGGCTGCGCGCGTCGCCGATGGACGAGGCGGTGATGTCGATGCGGGCGCCAGGCCTGGCGTAGGCCGGGAGTTCGGCCGTGACCAGCACGGCCGCCACATTCTCGATCTTGATCTGCTCGCCCGGCACCGAGAGGCCGAAGCGCTGGAGCATGTTGGCGATGGTCTGCGCGGTGAAGATGGTCTGGCGCTTGTCCCCGGTCTTGTTCAGGCCCACCACGAGCCCGTAGCCGATGAGCGGCACGTTCTCGACCCCCTGGATGGAGGCGATGTCCTTGAGGCGGGTCGGGGTGTCGGCAGCCACGGCTGCACCGGCACCGGCGAGGACGGCGACGAGCGCCAGGGCTGTCGTGCGCAGTTGCGTGAAGACAGGCATGTTGGCCTTCAGAAGATCTTGTTCAGCACTCTGATGAGCCACCCGGGCGACAGGTTGTCCTTGATCAACCCGCGGCCGAAGTAGCGAATCTGCAGTTCGCCGAGCGATGTGGACGGCACGACGTTGTCGGGACTGATGTCTGCAACACGTGCCACTCCAGTCAGGACCACCACCTGCCGATCACCATTGATCGCGATCTCGCGAACACTCTCGATAAACAGGTCACCATTCGGCAGCACCTCCGCCACCCGTCCGGTGACCACCGCTGTCAGTTCTCCGGCACGTGTCGTCGTGCCGGCACCCTTGAAGTCGGTGTTGCTGTTCGTGCCGGCCAGGTTGGTCGGGTCGATCAGGGAGGGCAGCTTCGACTCGACGCCGAAGAAGCTCGGCAGGGCCGCCGACCCGCTGCTCTGCTTCGAGAGGTTCGAGTCGGCCGTCCCGGTGGCGGTGATGCTTTCGACCACCCGGATGGTGACCAGGTCGTTGACCCGGCGGGCGCGGAGGTCGGCCATCAGGCCGTTCATCCAGTCGTTCCGGTTCCCCACCGTCGTCGTCGCCCCCGCCTGGCGGCGGGCCGACTCGAGGTAGCGGACCAGTTGCTCGTCGTACTTGTCGCTGGCCGGCTGCCCCTGGCCCTGCGCGAGGGCCGGGTGGGCGCACCAGGCGGCGAGGCCGATCGCCAGCACCAGGGAGAGGACACGCGGTCTAGTCATGTATCACCTCGACGACTCCGGCGCGGACCACACGGGCCCGCAGTTCGCGGCGGGACTCGCGATTGACCACCCGCACGATGGCGCCAGGAGCGCCGTTGTCCATGGACGTCAGTTCGGCGATGACCTGCACCGGCCCGACCGACGCCAGCGCCTGCACTGTCTCACCCGCACGCACCGCCGGCGGCGGCGTGGCAGAGACCAGGGTCACCACGACCCCCTCGCCGAGGTCGCGCCGGGTGGTGCCGCCGATGAGATCGGTCACCGTTGGCAGCCGGCGCAGCGGCACGTGGCCGGGATCGCCGACAACGTCCTGGAGGTCGGCACCGGAGAGGAGCGCGCCGCGGCCCAGCGTGCGGGCGGTCCGCGCGTGCGGCACGCGCACGGTGACCTCCGCCGTTCCCCTGCCGATCTGCAGCGTCCGTCCGCCGGCCCCGGTGCCGATGATCACGAACGGCACCGGCGCGCCAAGGCTGGCCTGGGGTGCCGGCACCACGGCGATGGAGCCGGCGCCTGCCTGCCGCATGGACGCCTCCACGCGATGCACCTCGATTGACGCCTCGTCGCCGAAGCGCGCGGCGAGTTCCGCCACCAGCGCCGACGACACGCGGTCGTCGGCCGGGCGGACCGGCTGCGCCGCGGCCACCGTCGCGGCGAGGCACACGATCGAGGCGAGCACGGTGCGCATCATCACCGGACCATGTTGTTGACCTGCCCCAGCATCTCGTCGGCGGCCTTGATCACGCGCGAGTTCGCCTCGTACGCGCGCTGGCCGAGGATCATGTTGACCATCTCCTCCACCACGCTGACGTTCGAGTCCTCGATGAATCCCTGCTGGACGATGCCCTTGCCGTCGAGGCCGGGCGCGCCGGTCTGGGCGTCGCCGGAGGCCGAGGTCACCTCGAACAGGTTGCCGCCGAGGGGACGCAGGCCGCCCGGGTTCTGGAACGTCGCGATCTCGATCGTGCCGAGCTGCTGCGTGGCGGTCTGGCCGGCGATCTGCGCCGACACGACGCCGTCCTTGGAGATGGTGACCACCGTCGCGTTGGCCGGAATGCTGATCTGCGGTTCGAGGCCGTAGCCGTCGGCATTCACCAGCATGCCCTGCGCATCCCTGTGGAACGCACCCGTGCGGGTATACGCCGTGGTGCCCTGGGGCGTGGTGATCTGGAAGAAGCCGTCGCCCTCGATGGCCAGGTCCAGCTGTCCCCCGGTGGACCGGAGGTTGCCCGCGCTGAAGTTGCGCGACGTCCCGACCGGCCGCGTACCGAGGCCGACCTCGAGGCCAATCGGGGCCTCGCCGGTGGACGAGGTGGCCGAACCGGCGGTGCGGATCTCCTGGTAGACGAGATCCTCGAACTCCACGTGGCTCTTCTTGAAACCGGCCGTGTTCACGTTCGCCAGGTTGTGGGCCACCGTGTCGATGTTCGCCTGCTGGGCGTTCATGCCGGAGGCGGCCGTGTAGAGTGCGCGGATCATCGGATTCTCCCCAGTTGCTCGATGGCGCGGCCATCGATGTCGTTCATCATCAGCGACAGCGCCTTCTGCAGGGCCTCGAAGCTGCGCGAGACCCCCGTCAGTTCGGCCACGCGGTTCACGAGCGAGACGTTGGACTGCTCGAGTGAGCCGGCGCGGATGGACGGGGTCGGCACATCGACGGGTGCCGCGTTGTCCGCCCGGAGCTTTGCGCCGGTTTCAGCCACAAGGGCGCTCGGGTTCTCGAAGGTGACGACCTTGAGCTTGCCGGCGGTCACGCCGCCCGCGCGCACCGTGCCATCCGGGTCGACGCTCACCTCTCCCCGGCCGATCTGGATCGGCCCGCTGGTTCCCTGGACGAGTGAGCCGTCCTCGGTGGTGAGCTGCCCGTCGGTGTTGCGCGAGAAGTGGCCGTTACGCGTGTAGCGCAGCCCGGCGGGCGTCTCGATCACGAAGAAGCCGTTGCCATCGATCGCCATGTCGAGGTCGCGCCCCGTGGGGGCCAGCGTACCGGGCGACACGTCGAGGCGGCGATCCCCCCGCGTGACGTCGATGGCCGATTCGAGGACGTTGGTGAACTGCGGCCGACCGGCCTCCGCGTCGGCGGCCTTCTCGGCCTTGTAGCCGGCCGTCCCGACATTCGCGATGTCCGCCGCCAGCCGATCCAGCTGGTCCAGGCGGGTGCGCATGCCGCTCAATGCAATGTACTGGCTGCCTGCCATGATGCTTCCTCTGCGGCGGTCCGCGTGAACAGCACGTCCTTCACGATCGCCTCGGCCTGGACGCGCACCAGCGTGAACGGTTCCCAGTGAGCCTCGGCCAGCCGGGCCCGCCGCGCCGACGTGACCAGCGTGGCGATTTCCGCGATGGCGGCGCGCTCGCCGCTCACGATCACGGCCTCGGCCGGTGCCGGACGGGCGCCCCCACTGCGCACCGCCGAGCCGTAGTGCTCGACGAGCTCCTGCCAGGTGTCGTCCTCGACCAGGTACGGTTCCGGAATCCAGTCCGCCAGCCGCCGCAGCGCGTTCACCGCATCCCAGCGGATGGGCGCCGTGGACGCCACGCGCACCACACGTTCGCGGTCCGGGTGTGAGAAGGGAATGAGGCCCAGCGCCCGGATCGCCTCACGGGACAACCCACCGGGGGCGTCCTGGACGGTGCCGGGGTCGATGGACGTGAGATACCGGGTGCCGGCCTGGGCGGCGAGTGCGCGCAGCACGAGCGCGCGGTCGATGCCGAACAGCGCACGCGCCTGTGCCCCGAGTCGGAGGCCGCTCGTCCGCTGCTGCTCGAGCGCCTCGTGGAGCTGGTCGGCCGAGAGCGCCCCGTGGTGCCGCAGCAGTGCGCCAAGGCGCAGGTGCGGCCCGGCGCTTCCGACCGCGGCCGGCGCCGCGGGCGTGGCCTCCGAAATCAGACGCCGGAGCCACCGCTCCACGCATGCCTGCGAGCAGAACCAGCGCTCGTCGATCGTGACCCCGGACAGGCCGGTCAGCAGGTCGGGTCGCCAGGTACCGCAGGGGTCAGACGCGCAGCGTGCCACGGTCGGCCTCCCCGCCCACCGTCCACCCGCCAAGTTCGAGGTGGAGCCGGATCTCGCTCTCGGACATCGATTCCTGGGCCGCGATAGCCGACACCGAGCGTCCCTTCTTGGCCGCGCTGACGATGCGGCGCGTAGTGGCCTTGGTGGTGCTGCGGGTGGCCGTCTTCTGGCCGAACGCGTTCAGGCTGGCCGCCACGTTCGCCAGCCCCTGTTCGGTGGTGTCGGTCAACAGCGTGAGCGCCTCGGCGAAGTGCGACAGCCGCTCGTGCATCCGCTCCGCCCCGGTGACGCGACGCGCCAGGCGGACGAGGAGGACGAGTTGGAGGGCGTTGATCACGGCCATGGCCGCGAGCAGGATGTAGGTCACCATCAGTTGGTCTCCAGGGCCCGGATCCGATCCGAGCGGCTGACGAGGTCGGTGATGCGGAGGCCGTAGCTCCCGTCCACGATCACCACTTCGCCGTAGGCAATCACCTTGTCACTCACGAGCAGTTCCACCGGATCGTCCGGCGAGCGTCCCATGTCCACGATGGACCCTGGGCCGAGACCCGACAGCGCCTTCAGCGTGAGCGTCGTCCGGCCGAATCGCACGACGAGGGGCAGCTCCACGTCGAGCACGAGGTCGAGGTTCCCGTTGATCCGGGCGGCCGACGGATCGGCCACCTCCGTGAGGCTGGCGGACACCGCGACCATGCCGTCGGTGTCGTCAGGCATCGCGAACCGGAAGTAGCTGGCGGCCGCAGGGGCCGTACCGGGAGTGACCGCGGACACGTTGAACCGCAGGGTTGCGAACTCGGGCGCGAGCCCGACGATGGCGCACGCATGCGTGGCGGTCTCCCGCAGCAGCGAGATCACGGCGTCGAGCGCCGGCTGCCCCTCCGCGCCGGTGGCCGTCCTCGCGGCCGCCTCGGCCACGCCCGACTCCACCCACGCCACCACCACCCCGCTCTGCGCGCCGCCCACCTTCACCGAGAGCAGGAAGCCGCTGCCCAGGGCCGGGCCGGACACCGCCTGCGGTGCCGCCGTGACGCCGATGGTGGTCGCGAGCGCCGTCACCAGTTCGTGCGCGAACCGCGAGGCGAGCTTGTTGTGCAGTCCCTGGTCGCTCATCTAGCCCTCCTGCGTCCCCGCCTCGGCCCGGCGATCGATCCGCACGCCCACCCGCCCTGCGTGCCGCGTGAGGTGCCCCATGTACTTCCGCGTCGTGCCCACACGCAGTTCGATTGGCGCATCGGCGCGAAGCCCGAGCGAGAGCACGTCGCCCGACTGCAGGGCCATGAGGTCGCCGGTCCTGAGGCGCGTCTCGAGCATGGCGGTGAGCGGCAGGGGCACGCGGGACAGGTTCTCGCGGATCCAGGTGCGCTCGAGGTCGTTCGGGTCGCGTCGCTGCTTGTGCCACGCCTGGCCGAAGTGGGAACCCACGGACTCGATGAGGCTGGCCGGCAGGCAGAGATTCATCATTCCGCGGGCCGTGCCGATTCTCATGTCGAACGCGATCATGACGACGACCTCATTCGGACCGGACACCTGCAGCATCTGGGGACGTGTCTCGCGCCCCTTGACCGCGAAGGTGAGCGGCGTGAGGGCACGCCAGGTCTCGGACAGGCCGTCGAGCAGCAGCTTGACGACCGAATCGATGACGTTCTGCTCGATGTCGCTGAGCGCACGCGTCGGGGCCGACCCGTTGCCGGTGCCACCGAGCATCCGATCCACCACGGAGAAGGCGATGGCCGGATTGACCTCGAGGGCGCCAAGGTCCTCGAACGGCGCGATGGAGAGCGCGTAGAACGCGGTCGGGTCCGAGAGCGACATCAGGAACTCGGAGTAGGAGAACTGCTCCACCGAGACCACCGACAGCTCCGTGATGGTGCGGAGGTAGGCGGAGAGCGAGGTCGCCACGTTCCGCGCGTAACGGTCGTGCAGGAACTGGAGCGAGTGAATCTGCTCCTTCGAGACGCGGTCCGGTCGGCGGAAGTTGTACCGCGTGGCTGTCTCGCGCGCGGCCGTGGCCCGTGGCGACGCCTCGGGATTGCCGTCGTCGGCGGCGGCGAGCAGGGCGTCGATTTCTTCCTGTGTGAGGACCTTGCTCATGCCTGTGCTCCGCCCGGCATGCGCGTCCGCGCGGCCAGCCGCGACCGGAGCCGCCCAATCGCCTGGGTGCGCAGCTGCGACACGCGCGACTCACCCACCCCGATGACCTGCCCGATTTCGGCGAGGGTCAGCTCCTCCTGGTAGTACAGCGCGAGGATCTGGCGCTCGCGTTCGGGCAGTTCCGTGATGGCCTCGGCCAGGAGCTGGCGCAGTTCCTCCCGCTCGAGGCGTGCATAGGGCCCTTCACCGGGATCGACCGCCACTTCGAGTGAGCTGGTGCCGTCCTCGTTGGTCGACTGGCGGATGGTGGCCAGCTCCGCGGTCTTCAGCTGGTCGAGGATCCGCGTGTACTCCACCTCCGAGACGTTCAGCGCCCCGGCGATCTCCTTCTCCTCGGGTTCGCGCCCCAGCTCGTGGCGAAGCCGCGCCACCGTGCCGTCCATGGTGCGCCCGAGCTTGCGGACCGAGCGCGGCGCCCAGTCCAGGTCGCGCAGGGCGTCCAGCATGGCGCCATGGATGCGGCGGCGCGCGAACGCATCGAAGGGCACGCCCAGCGTCGGCTTGAAGCGGCTGGCGGCATCGATCAGCCCGAGGACGCCGACGCTGATCAGCTCGGAGACCTCGACCTGCGACGGCACGCGGTGCGCCAGGCGGCCGGCGAGCGCCCGGACGAGTCCGACATGCTCCATGACCAGCCGGTCCCGGGTTTCGAAGTCCTGTTCGGGCATTGTCATGCGCATGACCGCGCCTCCGTCCGCGCGAAGTCCTCTGCCGTCATGACACCGATCGACGCCGCGGACGCGGTGAGCCGACCGGATGCGGGCGGAGTCCACAGGGCGATGCGCCGCGCCAGCCGGTCGTAGGCCCGCGCGGCGGGGCAATCGAGATCGAGCGCCATCAGCGGCCGCTGCGCCTGCACCGAGTCGGTGACGTGGCTGTCGCGCTCGACATGTCCGTAGTAGCGAATCGAGGTGCCCAGGAACTGCTGCACGGCCAGTCCGAGCTGGCGGGCGGCGAGACGCGCCTCCTCGGCATCGCGCGCCATGTTCACGACCAGGCCCACCTCGCGCTGTGGTGCGCGTGACAGCAGCAGCTTCGTCATGGCGTAGGCATCCACGAGCGCGGTCGGCTCGCAGGTGGTGACGACGAGCGCACGGTCGGTGGCATGGGCCACCTTCAGGGCGGTGTCGCCGATGCCGGGGCCCGTATCGACCAGCAGGTAGTCCAGCGTCGTGCTCAGGTCCTCCATGCCGGACTGCAGGCGGGCCCACGGGCCGCCCGGCACCGAGGTGAGGGAGCGGATGCCGTTGCCCGCCGGGAAGACCCGCACGCCCGACACGGTCGTGGCGCCGATCTCACCGAGGGCCTTCTCGCCGGCCAGGACACTGCCGATGTGCGACAGCGGCGTGAGGCCGAGCATGACGTCCACGTTGCCGAGGCCGAAGTCCGCGTCGAGGATGCCGACCCGGAGGTCGAGCCGGGCGAGCGCGATCGACAGGTTCACGGTGAGGGCCGTCTTGCCGACGCCGCCCTTGCCGCTGGTCACCGCGATGGTGACGCCCCGGCGCGAATAGCCGTTCGATGAGATGCTCATGCCTGCTCCACCGTCTCGTCGTCGGTCTCGCGCAGGATCGCGCTGGCCAGCAGCGAAGGCGTGGCGCGCTCGAGGTCTTCGGGCACGCGCTGGCCGGTGGTGATGTAGGAGATGGGGATGCCGCACTCGCTGAGGAGCCCGCTCAGGGGCGCCAGCGAGTCGGTCTCGTCGAGCTTGGTGATCACGATGCGCGAGGGTCGCACGTCGGCGTAGGCCTCGACGATGCGGCGCGCCGTGCGGAGGCTGGTGTCGGCGGCCATCACGAGGTGCGTGCGCACGTTGCGGTGGCGGGACAGGGTCTCGAGGTGCGACCGCACCGCGCTGTCGCGCGGCGATCGCCCTGCCGTGTCCACCAGGACCGTGTTCCGCGCCGTCGCCAGCGCCCGGTCGAGGTCGTCGGCCGTGCGCGCCACCTTGAAGGTGGACCCGATGATGTCGGCGTAGGTGCGGAGCTGCTCCACGGCGCCAGCCCGGAAGCCGTCGGCGGCGAGCATGGCGAGCGACCGGCCGCGGCCGGCCCGTTCGCGTGCGGCGATCTTGGCGATCGTCGTGGTCTTGCCCACGCCGGGAGGCCCGATGAACACCTCGGCCCGCGCGAACTCGTCCGAGGGGGACGTCAGGTGCCCGAGACTGTCCGCCAGTGCACGGAACAGCGTGCCGCTCGTCGCCCCGCGCCGCAGCGACTCGGGAATGCCCCGGACCACACCAGCCGCCATCGGGGCGTCCAGTCCGCTGGCGACCAGCCGCGCGATGAGCGCCTGGCTCACCGGATCCGTGACGGGCGGCCGACGTTCCTCGACTGATGGTCGGGCAGCCGACACCTGGGGGTCGAGCCCTGCCGTCACCTGCACCTGGCGCTCGCCGAGCAGCCCGCGGAGGCCGGGTGCGGCGACCATCTCGGTCTTGAGCACGTAGGCGTCCGGACCGAGCGCCTCGCGCACCTCGCGAAGGGCCTCGCGGACAGTAGGTTGAACGAATTTCCTCAGCTGCATACGTCAGTCGAGTGTCGCCAGTGCCGCAATCGAAACCTGCGCCGGAATCTCGTTGTGCGAGAGCACCCCGAGGTGCGGCAGCACCCGGGAGAACAACCGCCACAGGTGAGGCCGCAACGCTGGTGTGCAGAGGAGCACAGGCTGTGCCACGGCACTGGCGAAGACATCGGCGATGCGCGAGGCCAGCCGCTGCGCCTGCGTCGGGTCGATGGCGAGCACGGTCCCCTGATCGGTCCGCACGATGGCCTGGAGCAGCCGCTCCTCGAGGGTCGGCGAGAGTGCAATCACGGGCACTTCCCCCTTCTCGTTCTGGAACGGGCGGCAGATCGCGCGGCCGAGTGCGGCACGCACCGCCTCGGTCTGGCTGTCCGGGTCCTTCGTCACCACCACGGCGTCGGCAAACGCCTCGAGGATGGTGGTCAGGTCGCGGACCGACACCCGTTCGCGCAGGAGCTGCCGCAGGATTCGCTGGACGTCGCCGATGGTGGCCAGCTTCGGGATCAGTTCCTCGATCAGCTTCGGCGAGGTCTGCCCCACCCGGTCGATCAGCTCCTTGGTGTGCTGGCGGGTGAGCAGGTCCGGCAGGAACGCACGGATGGTCTCCGACAGGTGGGTCGACAGCGCGGTGGTCGGGTCGACCACGGTGAACCCGGCCTGGGCGGCCTTCTCCCGATGCTCCTGCGGAATCCAGGTGGCCGGCAGGCCGAACGCCGGCTCGCGGGTCTGCACGCCATCGAGCTGCGCGCCGACGCCGCCAGGGTTGATGGCCAGGAGGCGATCCGCATACAACTCCCCGCGCGCCACCTCCACCCCCTTCACGAGGATGGCGTAGCCCCGCGGCGGCAGTTGGAGGTTGTCGGCCACGTGCACCGACGGCACCACGATGCCGGTCTCGTTGGCCACCTGGCGGCGGATGGCCCGCACCCGGTTGAGGAGCGTGCCGCCCTGCTTCTCGTCGACGAGCGACACCAGCGCGTAGCCGACCTCCACGGAGAGCGGGTCGACCGTCGTGGACGCATCGAGGGCGTCGGGCGACTGCCCGCCGCCAGGCCCAGCCTGCGCCGCCTTCTCGGCCTCGGCCGCGGAACGGGGACCTTCGACGGCCGCGCGATTCGCCCACGCGGCGGCGCCCAGCATGGCGGCAACCAGCAGGAACGACAGCTTGGGCAGGCCTGGAATCAGCGCCAGCCCCACCAGCACCGCCGCCGCCACGGCCAGCGGGCGGGCCCGCGCGAGCAGCTGCACGGCCACTTCGTCGCCCAGGTGCGACTCCGCCGCGGCCCGCGTCGTGATGAGGCCGCCCGACATCGAGACGAGCAGCGCGGGAATCGAGGTGACCAGCCCCTCGCCCACCGTCAGGATGGTGTAGGTCTGCGCAGCGGTCGCCACGTCGAGGTCGTGCTGCATCACGCCGATGATCAGCCCGGCCACGATGTTCACGCCGGTGATGAGCACGGCCGCGAGCGCATCGCGCTGCGTGAAGCGGATCGCGCCGTCCATCGACCCGTAGAAGTCCGCCTCGCGGCGCACCCGCTCGCGCCGCTGGCGGGCCTCGGTCTCGTCGATGATGCCGGCGTTCAGGTCGGCGTCGATCGCCATCTGGCGACCGGGCATGGCGTCGAGCGTGAAGCGGGCCGTGACCTCCGAGATGCGCACCGCACCGTGGTTGATCACGAGGAACTGGATCGCGATCAGCACGATGAAGACCACGATGCCGACGACGAAGTTGCCGCCCACCACGAACTGGCCGAAGGCCATGATCACGTGACCGGCCGCCTCCACGCCGTCCTGCCCGTTCATCAGGATCAGGCGGGTCGCGGCGACGTTCAACGAGAGGCGGATCAGGGTCAGCAGCAGGAGCAGCGAGGGGAAGACCGAGAACTCCACCGGCTGCTTGATGTAGATCACAGTGAGCAGCAGCACGACCGCGAGGCCGATGTCCACCGACAGGAGCAGGTCGAGGACGATCGGCGGCAGCGGCACGATCATCAGCAGCACGACCGCCATGACGGCGATCGGCGCGAGGAGCTGTGCGCCGGAGCGTGGGACGAGCGTGGACTCTGTGCTCATGTCGATGACCTACAGCACCAGTTGCCTGATGCGCACCAGGTAGGCGAGGACCTCCGCAACCGCGCCGAACAGCGGTCCCGGGATGGCGTCGCCCACCTCGGCGCCCTTGTAGAGCGCCTGTGCCAGGGGGACGTTCTCGACCATCGGCACGCCGTGCTCGCGTGCCATGGCCTTGATGCGCTGCGCCAGGTGGTCCGCCCCCTTCGCCACGACGATCGGCGCGGGCATGGTGGCGCGGTCGTACTTGAGTGCCACGGCGAAGTGGGTCGGGTTGGTCACGACCACCGTGGCCGACTTGACAGCCTTCAGCATCCGGCGCCTGATCATCTGGCGCTGGATCATCCGGACGCGGGCCTTGATCTGCGGGGAGCCTTCGGACGCCTTGTGCTCGTCCTTGACCTCCTGCTTGGTCATCTTCAGCGAGTTCGTCGTGCGCCAGCGCTGGACGAGGTAATCGGCGACGCCGATCGCCATCATGGCAAGCGCGCCCTGCCACAGCAGCTGCCGCACCGACTCCCAGCCGTACCTCGCCGCGTCAGCCGGCGCCATCCGGGCCACCAGTCCCCCGTCGTGCAGCTGGGCGTCGACGATCCGCCAGGCGATCGTGGTGAGCACCGTCACCGCCAGCAGGGCCTTCAGCAGTTGCAGGCCGCCCTGCGAGGGCTTGAGACGCTGCAGGCCGTGCGAGGGGCTCAGATTCTCCCACTTGAGCTTGATCGACTCGGTCGCGAACACCCAGCCGGTCTGGCCGACCGTGCCGAGCACGCCCACGATCGCCGCAATGCCGAGCAACGGGCCCACCGTCAGGAGCACGGTCTGGCCGTCGGCCAGGATGGCCTGCGTCAGCTCGCCCTGGGTAATCGGTTCGAGGGGGTGGTCACCGATGCGATTGATGCCGGCTGCCAGGCGCGTCGCCATCTGGCTGGCGATCCCGGGTCCGACGTTGACGAGGGCCAGCGTCAGCGCCAGGGAGGAGACCGCCACGCTGAGGTCCTGGCTTCGCGCCACCTGGCCGCGCTCACGCGCATCCTTGAGGCGCTTGGCTGTGGGTTGTTCTGTCTTTTCGCCCTGGTCCGACATCAGCAGTCCTCAGCGGAACGCCAGCGCGGCGCGCAGCCCCGACTCGAGTGCCGGGTTGATGTAGCGCCCGAACAGGGCGGGGGCGATGCCGATAATCGACGCAATGACCAGCAGCCCGATCAGGATCCGGATCGGCTGCGACACCACCATGAGATTCACGCCAGGAGCCGCGCGGGCGATCAGGCCGAGCGCGACCTCCACGACCAGCAGCACCAGGATCAGCGGTGTGGCCAGCCTCACGCCGAGCACGAAGATGATGCCGAGCATGGAGATGACGGCCTCCACCAGCGAGCCGTCCACGTGCCCGGTTCCGATCGGGAGCTGCGCGTAGGACGCCGCCATGGCGCGCAGCAGCAGGTGGTGCCCGTTAATCCCGAAGAAGACGATCAGCGCCATGTTCGAGTACAGCGCCGCGAACATCGAGTTCCGGACGCCGCTCTGTGGGTCGACGATGGCACCGTAGGAGAATCCGAGCTGGTAGCCGCTGAGGTGTCCCGCCAGCTCTGCCCCTCCCATCAACGCCCGGATGCCCAGCGCAATGGCCAGCCCGATCGCCATCTCCCGCACCACGATCACCACGAGATCGATGAGCCCCACCGTGGCCGGGATCGCGACCACCGGCAGCAGCGTGAAGGTGAACAGCAGCGTGAGGCCAAGCCGCACGGGCATCGGCGCGTACGGCGAGCCGAACGGCGGCGCGGCCATCACGAGGGTGCCGGGCCGGACCAGCAGCAGGCCGAACCGCAGGAAGGGCTCGAACTCGTTCACCGCACCAGCTCCGGCAGGCGGTTGATCAGCGAGACCGAGAACCCGGTGACCACCCTGAGGATCCATGGGAACGTCAGGGCGAAGACGGCGAAGATCGCCGCTGCACGAGGGATGAACGCCAGGACGTTGTCCTGGATGGAGGTGACGGTCTGGAAGATGCTGACGAGGATGCCGGCCGCGAGCCCGGCAGCGAGCATCGGCAGGGTCACCATCACCGCAATCTCGATGGCCTGACGGACGATTCCGACGACGAGGGCTTCTGGCATGGGCGCGCCTCAGGCGAAGCTGCGCACGACCGAGCCCACGATCAGGTTCCAGCCGTCGATCATCACGAACAGCAGGACCTTGAAGGGCAGCGAGATCATCGCGGGCGGCAGCTGCAGCATGCCCATCGACAGCAGCGTCGTGGAGACGATCAGGTCGATGAGCAGGAACGGAATGAAGATGAAGAATCCCATCTGGAAGCCGGTCTTCAGCTCCGAGATGGCGTAGGCGGGGATCACCACGCGCATCGGCAGGTCGGTCGGGCTGTTCGGCCGCGGCAGCCGCGCGAGGTCGACGAAGAGGGCGAGGTCGGCCTGCCGGGTCTGCTTGAGCATGAACTCGCGCAGCGGGGGTGCGCCGGCCTCGAGCGCGTCCATCACGTCCATCCTCCCCGCGATCGCGGGCTGCACGGCGAGCTGGTTGATGCGGTCGGCCACGGGCGCCATGATGAACGCCGTCAGGAACAGCGTGAGGCCGACCAGCATCTGGTTCGACGGCATCTCCTGGGTGCCGATGGCCTGCCTCAAGAAATGGAAGACGATGGCGATTCTGGTGAAGGACGTCATGATGACGAGTGCCGCCGGAACGAACGACAGCAACGTCAGCACGAGCACGATCTGGAGCGGGGCCGAGACGGTCCCCACGCCGTCGATCCGGAAGTTCAGGTCCTGTGGCGGTGCGGCCGGCTGCGCGTACACGGCCGCCGACGAGGCGAGCAGCAGCACGACGAGCAGGAGCACGGTCCGGCGGGGACGCTGGATCATGGCTTCGGCTCCGCCAGGGACGCATCGAGCGCCCTCCCGAAGTCCGGGGGCTGTCCCTTCAGTTCGGTGACCAGCCCGACGCTGTGCGGGGTGAGCCCCAGCAGCAGCCGGCGCCCTTCCACCGACACGACCACCAGGGAGCGCCGCTCGCCGAGCGGCACGGCGGACTCGACCACAATCGGCAACTGCGAGCGACGGAAGGTGTTCGTCCGGCGCAGCGCCCACGCCGCCCCGCCAAGGACGGCGAGGACGACGGCCACCGTGAGGTACGCCTGCAGGGAGATCGAGGGGCCGCCACCCGCCAGGCTGTCGGCCTGGCTGAGTGCCAGCAGCGCGCTGCTCATGACATCTCCACCCCGGCTGGCGGGACGATGTGTGTCACGCGAAGAGCCGCGGCATTGTCGACGACGACCACCTCGCCCGTGCCGACGGTGATGCCGTGCACGCGAACGGCGAGGTCGGCCCCGGCCGGCTCGACGAGCTTGACGACATGCTGCCGCTCGAGGGTGAGGCAGTCGCGCAGCGTGAGGACGCCGGTGCCGATCACCACTTCGACGTCGCAGCGGATGTCGGCCAGTGGCGTGTAGGGGTCCGGTGCCTCGAGGACGGGCACCGGCCGCTCAGTACTGGATGACGAAGTCGCTGAAGAGGACATCCACCACCTCCATCTTCAGGGCGTGCGAGACCTTCTCCTTCAGTTCCTCCCGGAGCGCGGTCTTGCCTTCCGCCGATGCGACGTGTTCGGAGGTCTGTTCGGTGAGCAGGTCGACGATGGCCGAGCGGGCGCCCATCGTGAGGACGGCCTTCTCCTCGAACTCGAGCGCCTCCTCCTCGCTTTCGACGACCAGTTGGATGGAGGCTCGGAGGAACCGCTGGTGGCCCTCGTCGGCCAGGTTCACCACGAACGGCTCCAGCTTCACGAGTCCGTGCTCGCTCAACTTCTTTTCTTCGACCTTGGCAGGACCGGTTTCCTTCTTCCCGAGGAAGAAGTAGGCACCGCCTCCGGCAGCCGCGGCAGCTACGACCGCGACGATGGCGATGAGCATGACCGGCGATTTCTTCTTCTCGGTGGCCTTGGGGGCTGCGTCGCTCATGTAATTGTGTGAATAGGTGGCGCCACCAGTGGCGACACCAGCAGAAGAGCAAGCCGGGTGCCCGCAAGTTTTCGAGGAAAGTGCCGATTTTCAGGGGTTGGCGTGCGGCGGACGGGTCGGGTCGCCGGACACGGTGACGGTCCGGCGACAGGGCAAGGCGTTCCGTTCCGAACTTGGAACCTGGCAGGTCCCTCTTCCTACGTCGTCGGCAGCCACTGCCAGCGGGCTTCGGGGTCGCCGACGGAGAAGATCACGTCGATCGGCCCGAAGCCGTCGCCGAAGTCGATCTTGTCTTCGCCGGTGATGGTCGCGTTGCCACCGTTCGCATTGAAGTGGTCGACGATCGCCTGGAGGTTGGCGCTCGTCGGGGCAAGGGCGAGGTCCTGGACCGCACGACCGAACTGGTACTTGATGGTCGTGTGTTCCGGGTTGTTCAACTTGTTGAGGTCGAAGCCGGGTATCGGATCGTAGGTGCCCCGGCTCTCGAGCATCGTCCGCGCCGCCACGGTGCGCAGGGGCGCGGTGGTGACCGCCGCCAGCGTCGGCGTGGTGGGCGACGCCGACGCGAGGCCGCCGAGCAGTGAGGTCAGGAACGAGTTGAATTCGTCCTTCGAGAGCTGTCCGTCCTTGTTCGAGTCCACGCGGTCCATCAGCCGGGCGCTGACCTGGCTGATGTCGCCGGACGAACCGATGTTGATCGCCATGCTGTGCCTCTCCTATAGAACGAGTTCGAACGTGCCTGGATTGTCGGTGCGGCGGCTCCTGCGCGGCGCCTGCTGCTCCGGTTGCTCGCGGCGACCATCGCGCGGTGCACCGTCCCGCGCCGCATCCGCGTCCTCATCGACGACGACCAGCCGTTCGAGCTGCAGCCCCTGATCGGCGAGGGACTGCCGCAGCACCTGCTCGTTGCGCTGAATCCACTCGCGTACCTCGGCGCTGCTGGCGTGCAGGGATGCCACGACGGTGGAACCATCCACCTCGATCCCCACGGTGAGCCCACCCAGGAACCCCGGGTTCAGACGAAGCGTGGCCTCGCCACCACCCTGGCTGAACTGCACCCGGACCGCCTGGATGATCTGCGTCGGCAGTTCGGCGTCGAGCAGGGCTGGCGTCGCTGCCTGAGAGGCCACCGCGGCATGCACGCCCGCCGGCGTGCCGGTGCCGAGCACGGCCGCCGCCGCCTGGAACGCCGCTATCGCGTGGGCCACACGCGCGGACCGCACCGCCGCCCTCGGCTCGGGCTCGGGCTGGGCATTGGACTCCTGTGGCTGGGCCGCATACGCGACGGCGTCGGTCGCGACCCCGGCCTGCGGAGCAGCCACCTGCGACGCGTGGACCTGCGGAGCGGCCGCGCGTGGCATGGACGTCGACGGCGCTTCTGTGGACGGGCTCGCGGTCTCGGACACGTCAGTCATCCCCGCCGCAACGCTGCCGGCGACCTGGGCCCCTGCGGCGTCGACCACGGGGGCAGACATGTCCTCCGCCACTGCCGGACGTGCGGCGTGATCGGCCGCGCGCTGCATGCCGAGCGCTGCGGATCCGGCCGCGTGAGTCGACGCGTGACGGAGCCCGTCCGGGATCACGCCGGCAGTCGGCGCGACCGGATCGGGCACGTTCCCGGTGGCATCGGTCGACGCTCCGGCCGCAGAGTTCGACGGACCGGCGCCGGACGAGGTCGACGGCTGCTCTGTGGCGGCCCCGCCCCTTACGGAGCCGATGTCGTGCCTGGCCAGGGCGTGGCGCAGCGCGGCCATCGCCACCTGTTCCGGCGTCTGGTTGGCCACGGAGACTCCGGCGGCGTCCGCCGCACTGTTGGCAGACAGCCCGCCGGTCGGTGTCCCCCGCGGCGAGGTCCACGCCTCGAGAGTGACCGCCGACTGCGCCTCGAACGCCTGTGCCATATCAGCGGACGACGCCACATCGGCATCCCCGCCGTCCATTCCCCCCATGAGGGCGGTCGTGCCGACGGCCGGTTGTGTGCCCGTGTCGCCGTACGCGACACCCTCGCCGGCATCTGCGGCCAGCAGGAACTCCGAGGTCGCAGGATCCGGCACCTCATCGCCCACGGGTTCCGGCGCCGGCATCAACATCGGCTTCGGCGCCAACGGTTGCACGAATGCTGGCACACCGACCGGGCTACCTGCCCGCTTCGCAACACGTTCGTCCACCGCGGCCGGGACGAGCGCCGCCTCCGAAGGCCGCGACTGCATCAGGAGCAACAGGCGCGGATCGAACACCGTGACGGTGGGCGACGTGTCCCCGGCATCGGTGTCATCACCCGCGTCGGCGGGTTCCGCGCCGACCGGTGCCTCGTCCAGGTCCGCGCCGGCCTCCATGGCCGGCGCATCCGGGTCTTCGGCCTCGGCGAGGCCGACCGCCACGGCGGTCGTGGAGGACGTGGCAGGTGGTTTCTGCGTCACCTTCCCCGTCTCCTGCGCGCGGGCCTCGCCCGCCGCCTGATCGAACATCTGGCCGAAGTCGCGATCGCCTGCGGCGGGCTGGCGGTCGCGCGCTCCGGCCGGCGCCTGAGTGCTGCTGACGCCGGGCAGACCTGCGGGCGCCGCCTGCGCGGCGCCCATATCCGTGGACAGCATGGGGAATCCTGTTCAGCCGGCGTTCATCAGCGCTTCAGGGCCAGCGTGTCCTGCAACACTTCGTCAGCCACCGTGATGCTCTTCGAGTTGGCCTGGTAGCCGCGCTGCGCCAGGATCATCTGCGTGAACTCCTGCGCGATGTCCACGTTCGACTGCTCGAGCGTGTTCCCGACCACCGTGCCGCGACCGCCCGTACCGGCGCCGCCGATGTTGGGCTGACCCGCCGCATCGCTCGCGCCGAACCGGTTCGACCCAAGTTTCACGAGACCGAGCTGATTGTTGAAGGTGGCCAGGGCGAGTTGCGCGACAACCATGGACTTGCCCGCGCCGAAGCTCGCGACGAGCTCACCGTCGGTGTTGATGGAGATGGTGTCGATCGTGCCAGCGGTCGTGCCGTTCGCACTCACCGAGGTGGTTGCCGAGGCGCTGTCGAAGCCGCTCAGCGTGGCGTTGCCGTTGGCGAGCACGACATCCCAGGTGACGACGCCGGCAGTGGCGCCGTTCGCCCAGGCCGGCATGTTCAGCACGACATCGGCGGGCGGGTTCACGCCATCGATGGCCGTCAGGACGCCGTTGCCGTTGAAGGTCAGCGTGCCGGGCGCCGCCAGGATCGAGAACGGCGTGCCCGCCGTGCCGCCGGTCACCTCGGCGCCAGGCACCGTGATGTCGTAGTTCCACGCGCCATTGGCGGTGTTGGTATACGTGATCGTTGCCACGTGCGTGGTGCCGAGCGAATCCACCAGCTGCACCGACGAGGTGAACGTATCGCCCACCACGGCCGCCGCATCGAGGTTCGACACGGTCTGGAACTCGGTGCTGGCGATGGGCGCCAGGAGCGAGCCCGGCGGAATGACGATGCTGCTGAGGGCACCACCGGTGATCACCTGACCAGTGACCGGATCGAGCTGGGTGTAGCCCTGAACCGGCATGCCATCGGCCGTCACGAGCATGCCGCTCGCGTCGAACGCGAAGTTGCCGGCGCGGGTGTACGACTGGTCATTCCCGCTGCCGACCACGAAGAAGCCCGCGCCCTGGATGGCCACGTTGGTGGCGATGCCCGTGTTGTCGAAACCGCCCTGCGTGAAGATGGGCGAGATGGCGCCAGTCGTCACGCCGAGGCCCACCTGCATCGGATTCACGCTGGAGCCGCCCACGTTCTGGCTCACCAGGTCGGAGAACTGCACGGCGCTCGCCTTGAAGCCGACGGTGTTGATGTTGGCCAGATTGTTACCAATGACATTCAACTTCTGCTGGCTGGCGCTGAGCCCCGAGAGGCTGGCTGAGAAACCCATTTAGACGCTCCCTTCATTCGCGGCGGTCTGGTTGCTGCCGGAGGTCGCCGCATCGGCCGCCGAGCCGGTGCCAAGCGCCGTGTAGAACTGCGCGATCGTCGTCAACGACTGGTTCATCTGCTGGAGTTGCTCGAGGGAGCTGAACTGCGCGAGCTGCGCCAGGAACGCCGTGTCATCCATCGGCTTGGTCGGATCCTGGTGCTGCAGCTGGGTCACGAGCAGGTTCAGGAAGGCATCCTTCCCGAGCGCCTGGGCGTCCTTGTCCTTCTTCGTGGTTTCGGTCGCCGCCGCGCCGCTGGCGCCGCTCGTCGAGTCAATCTGCACGGGTGCCTCCTTCTTCGGCGATCTGCGCCACGAACCTGAGCGTGGCCAGTTCGTTCATGTCCCTGACGTGCTGTTCGTGCACCAGCCGCTTGTGCCGGTGCCAGGCGCGGTCGCGCAGCCGCTCGAGCACGCGCCGCTTCTTCATGGCCTCGCGCGCCACCTGGGCCGCGCGCGCCGCCTCCGCGGTGCGATCCGCAAGCTCCTTCGCGCGCTGGGCCGCCTCGTGGCGCTGCTTCTCGATCCAGGCCCGTTGCCACTGAACCCGCCAGGCCTCGCTCCCCTCGCGCTGGAGGTCGACGAGCCGACGCCCTTCGTCGCCCACCTTCGCCCGGGCGTCCCGTGAGCGGTGCGTGGCCGCGATGACGGCGGTCTCCGCCCGCGCCACCTCGAGGCGTGCCGCGTCCTCCTGCTTGCGCCGCAGGTCGAGGGCCGCCGCCGCGCGGAACCTGAAGGTCATGACCTAGAGCTTCTCCAGCGAGGACGCGGCGTCCGCGAATGCCGTGCCGAGGTCGGCCGGCTGGCGCAGGAAGCCGTCGACGGCATCGCGTTTCGCCAGCGCCTCGTCGATCCGGGGATTGCTGCCCGCGACGTACGCGCCGACACTGACAAGGTCGTCGCTGTCGCGCAGGGTGGCCAGCCACTCGCGCACCTTGCCCGCCTTGGCCCGATGCGCCGGCGATGTCACGTCGGGCATGGTCCGGCTGACCGACTGCAGGATGTCGATCGCCGGGTAGTGGTTGCGGGCGGCGAGATCGCGCGACAGCACGATGTGGCCGTCGAGGATGCCGCGCACCGCGTCGGCAATCGGTTCGTTGTTGTCGTCCCCTTCCACGAGCACCGAGTAGACCGCCGTGATGCTGCCCCCGCTCCGGAGGTTGCCGGCGCGCTCGAGCAGCCCCGGCAGCAGCGCGAACACCGACGGCGGGTAGCCCTTCGCCGTGGGCGGTTCGCCGGCGGCCAGGCCGACCTCGCGCTGCGCCATCGCGAAGCGCGTGACCGAGTCCATCATGAGCAGCACGTTGCGGCCGGCGGCACGGAAGTGCTCCGCAATCGCCGTGGCGCTGTAGGCCGCACGCAGGCGCAGCAGCGGCGGACTGTCGGACGTCGAGACGACGACCACCGACCGCTCGAGCCCCTGCGGACCGAGGTCGTGCTCCAGGAAAGAACGGACCTCGCGACCGCGCTCGCCGACCAGGGCCAGCACCACGACATCCGCCTCGGTGCCCCTGGCCATCATGCCGAGCAGCGTGCTCTTGCCGACGCCGCTGCCGCCGAACAGGCCGATGCGCTGCCCGCGGCCGCACGTCAGCAGGGCATCCATGGCACGAACCCCCGTGCCGATGGGCTCGGAAATCGGGCTGCGCGCCAGTGGATTGAGTGCAGCCGGCTTGAGCGGTGCCGATTCACTGACTTGGAGGGGTCCAAGCCCGTCGATCGGGTTGCCGAGCCCATCGATGACGCGCCCCATGAGGCGCACGCCGACCGGGATGGACAGCGTGCCGCCGCGTGCCACGATCTTGTCGCCGGGCCTGATGCCTGCGGTGTCGCCGAGCGGCACGGTCAGCAGGCGGCCATCGCGGAATCCCACCACCTCCACCGGCAGTGGAGGTGCGCTCGCATGTCCCCGGAGTTCGCAGACCTCGCCCACCCGCACGCGCGGCCCCATCGACTCGACCAGGAGCCCGGTGACCCGGATCACCTCGCCCATGATGGGCGCCGGCTCGGCCTGCTCCACCCGCTCGAAGTAGCGATCCAGCACGATGCCGCTCATGCGGCCCCCCGTCCGGCACGCACCTGCGCAGGGGCTGCGGCCGGCATCGAGACACCGAGCGCCGAGGCCATCTCCCCGAGCTGGGCGTCGATCCCGACGTCGATCAGGCCGAAGTCCGACTGCACCAGGCATCCGCCCGAGCTCACCAGCGGATCGGCGACAACCCGCACGAGGCTGCTGTCTCCGACCTGGGCCTGCGCCCCGATGAACGCGTAGTCGTCCGGGTTCAGCCGGATGGTCGCCGAGGTGTTCTCGCCGAGACGCTCGAGGGCGATGCGGGCCATGGCGACGAGCAGCTCACGATCGAGCGAGACCTCGCGTCGCAGCACCCGGCCCGCGATGGCCAGTGCGAGTTCGACAACCTGCCGCTCGGTCTTCTGCACGAGTTCGGTGCGGAGCCCGGCCAGTTCCTCCACCGTCTGCGCCAGGCGGCGCAGCGTGGCCTCGCCCCGCTTGGCTGCGGCCTCGGCGCCCGATCGTTCGCCCTGCGCGTAGCCCTTCATGAAGGCGTCGCGTTCCAGTTCGGCAAACGACGTCCTGGGTGCCGCGGGCTCGGTCGCGGGTTCGGCCACCGGCTTCGGTGCCGACGCCGCTGTTGGCTTCGCCGCGGCGGCCTGCGCTGACGTGGCGGACACGTAGGGTGACGTGATCTGGCTCGCGGCCGCGGTGACCGGCGCGTCGTCCCAGAAGCTGGTGACGCGGCTGCGCTCGGTGGCGCGCACCGCCGTGCCTGATGCCCCTTCAGACAACATACGCTTCTCCCGCACCCGCACCGGTGGTGATGACGCCCTCTTCCTCGAGCTTGCGGGCGATGGCGACGATCTCCTGCTGGGCCTTCTCCACCTCGCGCAGACGGACCGCTCCCATGATCTCCATCTCTTCCTTGAGCAGCTCGCCCGCGCGCTTGGACATGTTCGAGAAGAACCGCGTGCGGATCTCCTCGCTCGCGCCCTTCAGGGAGATGGTGAGGGCCTTCTTGTCGGCGCGGTTGATGATCTCGCGGATGCCGTTCTCCTCGATGTTCTTCAGGTCGTCGAACACGAACATGAGGTTGCGGATCGACACCGCCATGTCTGGCGACACCGCCTCGATCCGCTCCAGGGCAGGCTGGCTGATGTTGCGGTCCAGTCGGTTGAACAGCTCCGCCACGGCACGCACCCCACCCCGCTGCTCGCGTGACGGCCCACCGACACTCTTCAGGCGCTGCTCGATCACGTTGGAGATCCGGACGATCACTTCCGGCGAGATCTCCTCGATGCTGGCCATGCGCAGCAGCACGTCGGCCCGCAGGTGATCGGGCAGCTGCGCGGCGAGCTGTGCCGCGTGCATCGGGTTCAGGTGCGCCAGGATCAGCGCGATGGTCTGCGGGTGCTCGCCGAGGATGAACTTGGAGAGCTGCTGCGGGTTGGTCTTCTCGAGCGTCGCGAACCCCTCGTTGGTCTTGAACGACCGGACGACCCGTTCGAAGATCCGCCGCGATGCCTCGGGTGCGAGCGATGCCCCGAGCAGGCGCCGCGCCTGTTCCACGCCGCCCACCTGCAACACGTCGGTGGCCGAGGCCACGTGCTTGAACTCCTCGAGCACCTGCTCGCCGAGGTCCGGCGAGACGAACCCGATCGCGGCCACTTCCTTCGCGACCCGCTCGATCTCCTCCTCCTGGAGGAACTTGAACACCTTGGCCGATCGCTCCTCGCCGATGGCGATCATCAGGATCGCGGCCTTGCGTGCGCCACTCATCTGCGGGGGCGCGGGGGCGGCTACTGCCTTCTCACTCATGGTCGGCCATCCAGCTCCGCACGAGGCGAGCGACAGATTCGGGCTGCTCCTCGGCCAGCTTCGAGACGTGGCGGGTCAGCGCGGGCAGCTTGCGCTGTGGCGCGCCGTCGGCCTCGGCCTCGAGTTCGGCCACGGTCGGCATGCTTCCGGGCACGCCACCGGCCGCGGCAATCGCCGCGGTGGCCGCAGCGACGGCCGCGCCGCCGCCAGCGCCCGGTACGGGCGGGAGCGAGATGGTGGTCACCGGCGTGAGCGCCCTGTTCAGCACGGGCTTGAGGAACATGAAGAAGGCCAGCACCGCCAGCAGCAGGATGCCCAGCGTCTTCCCCGCCCCAACCGCGGTGTCGGACTGCACCACCGTCGTCACCTTCTCGAGCATCGTCGCCGGCGGCTCTGGCGCCGTCGGGCTGTTGTCATCGAAGGAGATGTTCTCGACCGTGAGCTGGTCGCCGCGATCGGCATCGAAACCCACAGCAGCGGACACCAGCTTCTGGATTCGCTCGATGTCCTGCGGCGAGCGCGCCTTCGGCTTGCCGGGTTCCCCGTTCGCGCCAGCTTCGGTGGTCCGGTCGTCGTCCACGAGCACCGCCACCGACAGGCGTTCGACCTTGCCGCTCGGGGTGATGGTGTGACGAATCGTCTTGCTGATCTCGTAGCTGGACGTCTCGGAGGTGCGCTGCGACGGCGATCCGGGCACCAGCGACACGGGCGCGGTGTTGGTGCCGACGGGTGGGGGCGTGTTGGCGCGCGCGCCGGCCGCGACGCTGCCACTGGCGGGAAGCGTCGACGGCGTGGCCCCGACCTCCTGCGACTTCTGGGTGTTCCTGAGCACCGGCGTCTCCGGCGCGTATTCCTCCGAGGTCTCCTCGACCGAATCGGCGACGAGGCGCGCCGCGACATTCACGCGCACGCGGCCTTCGCCGACGACCGGTTCGAGCAGCGCAACCACCTTGGTGGTGAGGTCGCGCTCGTACTGCTTCTGCTTGTCCAGGTTCAGGCCGGTGGCGTCGTCGGACTCCTCGGCCTTCGGGGTCAGCGACCGGCCGAAGGTGTCGACGATGACGACCGACTCGGGACGGAGTTCCTCGACGCTGGCGGCCACCAGGCTGGTGATGCCGTTGATGGTCTGCAGGGAAAGGGGTTTGCGGCCCTTCAGCTTCAGCACGACCGACGCCTTGGCTTCCTGCTGGTCGGACGCGAAGAGCGACTCTTTTGCCATCGCGATGTGGACACGCGCGCTCTGCACCTCGCCGATGGTGCCGATGGTGCGGGCGAGCTCGCCTTCGAGCGCCCGGCGGTAGTTCACGTGCTCGAGGAATTCGGTGGTACCGAAGGCCGTGCGGTCGAAGATCTCGAACCCGATGCGTCCGCCCGTGGGCAACCCGGTGGTGGAGAAGTCGAGCCGCAGTTCGTCCACGCGCTGGCTGGGCACCCGCACGGTGCGTCCGCCGTCGTCCAGGATGTACTCCACCTTCGCCGCCTTCAGGCGCCGCGTGACGTCGCCCGCCGACTCGGCGTCCAGGTCAGAGAAGAGCACGGTGTAGGTCGGCGTATTGACGTAGTAGGCGGTGCCCACCAGCACGCCGACGACGGCCACGAACACGCCCGCCACCGTGGCCAGCTGTTGCCGCGAGAGCGACGAGGTGAGGCGCTTGAGCTGCGCGAGGATCTGATCGGGGTTCACGTGGGTCCGCCTGGGTCAGCGCCGGGACACTAGATGGGCATCCGCATCACGTCCTGGTAGGCCTGGACGAGCTTGTTGCGGACCTGGACGGTGAGCTGCAGCATGGTCTCGGAACGCTGCAGCGCGATCATCGCGCTGTGCACGTCGCCGGTCCCGGTCACCATGCCGTTGATGGCGTCGTTGGCCGCCGCCGAGGTCGACTCGACCGACTCGATCAGCGACTTGAGCGAGTCGCCGAAGCTGGCGGCCGCCCCCTGAGCGGCCGCGTCCGGCGTGGCACCCGCCGCGCCCGGGGAGGCGATGGCGGAACCGAGTGCGCGAGCGGAGATGGAATCGATGGCCATGGGACTACTTTCCGAGTTCCAGCGACTTCTGGACCGTGTCGCGAATCACGTTGATGGCGGTGATGTTGGCCTGGTAGGCGCGCGCGGCTCCCACCATGTCGACCATCTCCTCGGGCACGTCCACGTTCGGGATCTGCACGAACCCCTCGGCGTCCGCGTCGGGGTGGCCCGGCTCATAGCGCTTCCGGAACGGCGTCTGGTCCTCGACGATGTTGGTGACCTGCACGCCGATGGCCCCGGCGCGTCCGAGCGCGGCGTCGAAGGTCTCGACCGTGTTCGGTGCGAGCACCACGTCACGGCGACGGTACGGGTTGCCGTCCGCGCCGCGCGTGGACTCGGCGTTGGCGATGTTCGAGACCGCCACCTCGAGGCGGGCCCGCTCGGCGTCGAGCGCCGACGCGCTGGCCTTGAGCGCTGCGGAGAGGGACATGATCAGCGTCCTTCGTTGATGGCGTAGCGGACCAGGCGGAACTTCGCCGCCAGCGCCGTCTGCGCGGCGCTGAAGTCGCCTGCCGCGCGTGACATGTTCAGCAGCTCGCGGTCGAGCTGCACCGTGTTGCCGTCGCGCCGGGCCGCGAGCCCGTCGACGTCGGCGAGGATCGGTGCATCGGCGGTCGTCGCCGAGAGTGACGCGTCGAGGGCCTCGGCGAACTGCACATCCTTCGTGCGATAGCCCGGCGTGTCGATGTTGGCAAGGTTGCTCGCGGCGACCTGCTGGCGCGCAACGGCGCGATTCAGCTGGCGGCCGAGGGCGGAGACGATGGCGGAATCAGATATGGGGTCCACAGTGAGCGTCCGGCTCACTGTTCAGCAAGGAGGGTGCCCCGCTGCGGATGAGGCGAGATGTCGTGTGTTTGTGGGAAAAACAGGCATCACCCCTGTCGGCGTACCGACAGGGCAACGTCGGGTGAACGTCTACTTTTCGCGCGTGAGCGCCCGTTCGATGCGGCGAAGGCTCTCTTCGATCGCGGCGAGCCGCTGTTCGAGCTGCGGGCCTGCACCGCCCGTTCGCTCGGGGTAATCGGCAACCCCCCGGCCTGGCTGTAATCGCCTGTTCGTTTCCTGCAGTTTGATGCGGTCGTGTATACGGTCGAGGATGATCTCGAGCTGGCTGAGGGAGAACGGCTTGGTCAGGTAGTCGTAGGCACCCACGCGCACGGCCCGGATCGCGGAGTCGAGCGAGGCATAGCCCGTGACGATGACCACATAGGCGGATGGGTTGGACTGGCGCGCCGCCTGCAGTACGGCAAAGCCGTCAGCCCCTGGAAGACTGAGGTCCGTGATGACCAGGCCGTAGCTCCCGTTCGATCGCTGGAGCGTGGCGATGGCCGCCCTGCCATCCTGCGCGCCGGTGACGGCGAAGCCGCGGGACTGGAAGAACTCGAGCAGGAGCTCCCTGGCAGCCGGTTCATCATCGACCACCAGGACTTCGAAGGCATTCGCGAGGTTATCCGCCATCATGTTGCCCGTCGTTGCATCGCCGAATCAGCAGTTCTGCCGGACGGACCGCTTCTCTGATCAGGAGACGGTCAACATGATCCATACTACTAATCGTCACACGCGGAAATTGTTTGAGCGTGGCAGCGGCCTGCAACCGTCGCCCCGCCCAGCCCCCGTGCAGGTCTCCGGCATCGCTATGTCTAGCCGTCCCACTGTCCTTGTCGTCGACGACGAGGCCGAACTTCGCCAACTGGTCGCCGAGGCCCTCGAAGCCAGGGGCTTCGCGGTTGCCCAGTCGGGCGAGGCGAGCGACGCGCTCTCCCGCCTCGAAGGGTTCGCCTACGACGGCCTGGTCCTCGACCTGGCCCTGCCGGACGGGAACGGCATGGACATCCTCTATGCCGCCCTCGACCGCTACCCCGACATCCGCACGGTCATCATGACCGGATCGGGCGGGGTGCCGGAGGCGGTCGCGGCGATCAGGCGCGGCGCCACCGACTTCCTGACCAAGCCCTTCTCGCTCACCGACCTGGCCAACCGGCTCTGGGGCGCCATCAACACCCGCGACGCCGAGACCGACGCCGCCCTGGCAGCCAACGCGTCGGCCTTCCGATTCGACAACGTGGTGGGTGCCGGCCCGGCGATGAAGCACGTGCTGCAGCGCCTCGAGCTCGTCTCGGCGATGAACAGCACCGTGCTGCTGATTGGCGAGACCGGCACGGGCAAGGAACTGATCGCGCGGACCATCCACGACAACAGCCCCCGACGCGACTACCCGTTCATCGCCTTCAACGCCGCGGCCCTGCCCGAGGGGCTGGTCGAGGCGGAGCTCTTCGGCCACGTGAAGGGTGCGTTCACCGGGGCGGTCAACGCCCGGGTCGGACGCTTCGAGACCGCACACCGCGGCACGCTCTTCATCGACGAAGTGGCCTCCATGCCGCTCGCCGTCCAGGCCAAGCTGCTCCGGGCGCTGCAGGAGCGCGAGGTGGAGCGCGTCGGCGACTCCAAGCCGGTGAAGTTCGACGTGCGGGTGATTGCCGCCACCAACCGCGACCTGCGAAAGATGGTGCGGGAAGGCACCTTCCGGGAGGACCTGTTCTACCGCCTCAACGTGGTGCCGATCCCGCTGCCGCCGCTCCGGTCCCGCCGCGAGGACATTCCCCTGCTCGCGCAGCACTTCGTGAAGAAGTCCTGCAAGAGCAACGGGCTTCCGGTCCGTACGCTGCCGCAGCCGACAGTCCGTGCCCTCATGTCGCACGACTGGCCCGGCAACATTCGCGAACTCGAGAACGCGGTCGAGCACGCGGTGGCACTCAGCGGCCGGTCTTCGGAAATCACGCCGGAGATGCTCCCGGAGGACATGACGAGCCCGGCCCGTACCGAGGTGATGTCGACGGTCACCATCCCGGACGAGGGGTTGAACTTCACCTCAGTGGTGTCGCAGCTCGAGCGCGAGCTCATCCTGCGCTCGCTCGAGAAGACCGGCGGCAACAAGCGCCGCGCCGCCCGCCTGCTGAACCTGAGCCGCACGACGCTGATCGACAAGCTGCAGCGCCTCGAGGGCGTGAAGTCCGCCGACACCACGGTCGACTGACGACCGTCGCGGCGCGCCTACACCGCCCGCAACTGCAGCACGGCGGAGGTGCCGGTCTCCCCCGACCGCAGCTCGAGGCACCCGCCTTCCCGGGCCGCCAGCCACTCGGACGCCCTCAGCCCCAGCCCCAGCCGCGGCGCATCGTCGGTCAGCGGCTGCAGCGTGTACGGGTGCACCTCGGCCGCCATGCCCGCGCCCGTGTCGATGACCGAGAGCATGGCGCGATCGCCGATTCGTTCGAGCCGCAGCGTGATCCGCGGATCGGGCGCGCCCGCCACCGCCTGCTCGGCATTCAGCATCAGGTTCAGCACCACCTGCATCACGGGTCGCCAGCTTGCCCGTGCCACCACCGGACTCTCGACGCCCCCTTCCACCGTGACGGCAATCTGCGCCCGGTTCAGTGCATGCCTGCGCATCTCGAGCGCGCCGTTCACCAGCGCGAGGAGGTCGATGGTGTCGCCATCGCGACTGGGCGCGAAGCGTGAGAGCTCGCGCACGGCGCCCAGCAGCGACGACACGCGATGTGCCTGCTCGGCGATGAGCGTCGAGCGCTTGAGCACGTTCTCCGGCAGGGCCGCGTTCAGCTGGATCATCTCCGCGGATCCGGCGATCACCTGAAGCATGTTGTTCGCTTCGTGGACCACGCTGGAGAGCTGGTGGGCGACCGTGGCCAGGCAGTTCGCGGCCTCGGTCCATTCATCGGGTGGATGCTCGGCCATGGCATTCAACCGTAGCACGGTTCTGCCGATTAGGAGGTCGAACGGACTTCCCCCTGGAGCAGCCATGCGCATTCTGGTTGTCGACGACTCGAGCACGATGCGTCGCATCATCATCAACACCCTGAACAAGATTGGATACAGCGACTACACCGAGGCGTCGAACGGGCGTGAGGGCGTCGAGAAGCTCGCCGCCGACTCCATCGACATGATCATCACCGACTGGAACATGCCGGAGATGAGCGGCGTGGACTTCATCCGCGCGGTGCGCGCCAACGACCAGACCAAGCACCTGCCCGTCATCATGGTGACCACCAACGCGGCGCAGGAAGACATCGTGCAGGCGCTCGACGCCGGGGTGAACAACTACGTCGTCAAGCCGTTCACCCCCGACACCATCAAGGAACGCATCCAGGCCGCCATCGCGGGCTGATCCCGCCACCCCTTCGTTGACAGGCACACCCATGGAGATGCCTCCCCTCCTCACCCAGAACCTCGTCGAAGCCGCCGGCGAAGTGTTCGAGATGATGATCGGCCGCACCATCGAGCCCCACCCGGAGCAACCCCACGAGCCCCCGAACACCTGGGGCACCAGGGTCGCCGCGTCGGTGTCGTTCGCAGGCCACCGCAGCGGGCTCGTCTGTATCCACACCTCGGTCCCGGCCGCGAACGCCATCGCAGGCGCCATGCTCGGCATGGATGCGGACAGCGTGAACGGCGACATGCCCGATGCCATGGGCGAGGTGGCGAACCTCGTGGCCGGATCGTTCCGGACCAAGCTCGCCGCGCACGAACCGGCCTCGGCCATCGCCATTCCGACCGTGACCGTCGGGTCGGACTTCTCGACCCGGTTCTCGCCGGATGCCATGCGCGTGTTCTACCCGTTCCGGATGGACGACGAATCGATCTATTTCGAACTGCTCCTGATCGAGCGCTGACACCTGCCGGGCCGCTCCGTCGGCGGGCCGCCTCCCCCACATTAGAGACTTGACGCCCCTTTCCCCGGACCGGGATAATCCCGATTCCGGAGGCCCGTTTGAAGAAAGTGCTCGCGCTCGTTGTCCTGCTGCTGGCTGGTGGTATCGCGCTGGGGGCAGCGGACCGTATCTTCACGAACCCGAAGCCCGAAGGTCACTTCAAGAAGATCTTCCCGAACGCCGTGGCGTTCTCCACCTTCGGCGGCACGCCGCCACACTGGAAGGTCTACGGGGCCGACCCGAAATCCAACCCGAACGCGCCACTGCTCGGTTACCTCTTCTGGACCACCGACATGGTCCCCCAGGAGCACGGCTACCACGGGGCCATCCACCTGCTCGTCGGCCTGAATCCCAACGGCACGATTGCCGGTGTCGTCAGGGACTACGATTCCGAGCCCTACGGGTACTTCTCGGTCGAGCCGCCGGAGTTCGCGGCGCAGTTCAAGGGCAAGAGCATCTTCGACAAGTTCCAGGTCGGGGCTGACGTCGACGCCGTCTCGCGCGCCACGATCTCGATCAACAGCGCCACCCGCGCCATCCGCGACTCCACGCGCATCGTCGCCAGAGCGCTGCTCGACCCGAACGCGGTGAAGCGTTGATTCGAGCGGCGTCCAGGCTGCTTCCCGTCTCGCTCGCCGCCCTCCTGGTCCTCGCCGCTCCGGCGGTGGCGCAGGAGCCGCAGGCGGAGCGCCCCGCGCAGGCCGTCACTGGTGGGTCGGATACGCCCGCGCCGGCGCCGCCCCCCGGTCAGGCGGGCCAGCCGGGCCAGCCCGCTGGCGGCACCGACCCCTGGGCGGCCCTCGGCCTGCCTCCAGCCGGAAGCGCAGGCGACAGCGGCGGACGGGTGGCCGGCGGCACGGACGATCCCTGGGGATTCGAGGAGGCGGTCCAGGAAGAGACCTGGGCCGACATCCTGCGCCCACAGTGGCAGGACCTGGCCATCACGTCGGCCTTCTTCGTGTTCGCGCTGGTCAGCTTCTTCAGGAAGAGCAAGCCGCTGAAGTATGCGGCGCTCGTCATGTCGGTGGCCTACCTCGGCGTGACGAAGAGCACCCTCATCTCCGTCACGGACATCTTCCGGCTCGTCCACCTCGACTTTCCGCAGTTCAAGTACAGCATCGCCTGGTACCTGATCGCCGCGTTCACCGTGGTGACCACCCTGCTCTTCGGTCGGCTCTACTGCGGCCGCATCTGCGCGTTTGGCGCCCTCACACAGCTGCTCGACGCCGTGGTGCCGAAGCAGATCCGCTGGGAACCCTCGGCCAAGGTCGAGCGCTACGCGGGCTACGTCAAGTACGGGCTGCTGTTCGGCGTGGTCGGCTACTACGCCGCCACCGACCACTTCACCATCTACCGCTACGTCGAGCCGTTCTGGATGTACACCCGCCAGGGCACGACGCTGCTGTGGACGATGCTGGGGGCGCTGCTGCTGGCGACGCTGGTGGTACGGAACCTGTACTGCCGCTTCCTGTGCCCGGTGGGTGCCGCCCTGGGGCTCATCTCGCAGGTGACCACGCTCTTCCGCATCAAGCGCTGGTCCGAATGCAAGACCTGCAAGATCTGCGAGCGCACCTGCGAGTGGGGCGCCATTCGCGGCCCGCAGATCGTCCGATCCGAGTGCGTCCGCTGCGACGACTGCGAGCGGGTGTACGCCGACGAGAAGAAGTGCGTGCACTGGATCGTCGTGCACCGCAAGGCGAAGAACCTGCCGGTGGGCGCCAAGGTCGGCGCGTAGGCCTCAGATCCCGCCGGTTGGCGGGCGGACGATCTCGACCTTTCCCTGCAGTCCGCTCGACACCCGCACCTGGTTGTCGGCCCCCACAATGAACGCCTCGACGTCGGGCAGGCGCTCCACGAGCGCCATCCCGGCGTCCGGCCCGAGCAGGAAGACGCCCGTGCTCAGGCCGTCGGCCAGCACCGGGCGTTTCGACACAATCGTGACGCTGCGCGAGAGTCGAGCCGGCTGACCACTGCGAGGGTCGAGGATGTGGTGATACCGGACACCTTCCCTCACGAACGCACGCTCGTAGTCGCCTGAGGTGCTGAACGTCGCATCCGCGAGTTCGACCCGCGCGAAGATCTCCTCCGGCTGCCGGGGGTCGGCAATCCCGAGCCGCCACGCCCGGTCGCCGCGTCGGCCCGCCACGTAGAGATCGCCCCCCGCCTGAATCGAGAAGTCCGCCAAGCCCGCCTTGCGCAGAATGCCCTCGGCCCGCTCCACGGCATAGCCCTTCCCGATGCCGCCCAGGTGCGCGCGCATTCCTGAGGCCTGCAGGAAGGCCGTGCCGGCCTTCTCGTCCACGACGAGCTTCCGGTAGTCCACCAGCGGGAGCCGCTTCGCAATCAACGCGGCGGACGGGATGGAGTCGTCCTGGTCGTGATCGAACTTCCAGACGTCCGACAGGGCGCCGAAGGTGACATCGAAGGCGCCGTCCGTCCACTCACTCACCTGCCGGGCAATGGACAGCACGTCGAGCGTCTCGGGACTCACGTCTACGGGGCGTGTGCCGGCCGCAGCATTGAGGCGAACGACGTCGCTGCCGTCCTTCCACACGGACAGCAACTGGTCCAGCCGGTTGAACTCGGCGAACACGGCGTCGAACGCCGCGTTCGCGCCGTCCTCGTCTGCCGTCCACGCCATCAGCGTGAGCGACGAGCCCATGGCCAGGCCACTGCGCGCCACCAGGTGCGCCTCGTGTGACACCGCCGGGGTGTGCTCCGGCTCTGCCGGCGTCGAGCGATTGCAGGCGCTCGCCCCCACCGCCAGCCCCGCCACGAGCGCGCCGCGCAGGAACTGCCGTACGACCCCGTTCATGCTTCTCCTCTTGGACAAACGCCGTCCGGCGTCGGCACCCGCCGTCGATTCACTCACGGATGCCGTCCATGACCGCCTGCAGCTTCCCCCGCATCGACTCCGACGCCACGAACAGATCATCGGGATAAGCACGGTAGGACACCAGATCGCGATAGATGTCGTCGCCCGAGTGCTGGTTCAGCCCCAGCCCAGCCAGGTACTGGAGGCGCAGGTCCCGGTCGCGGTTCACCTGCGCATCCGCAAGCCACCCCGCGAGGTCGGGTGCGCGTCCCGCATAGGACCCGAACAGCTCGGCCGCCCCGAAGATGCCCGCGTGCACGAGCGACGAGTCCACCGCGGCGAACCCGGGCGACCGCAGCATGTCCTCGATCTCGTCCACCCAGATCGTCGGTCGCTCGGCCTGGCCCAGCAGCACCATGTCGATCGCGCGTCCGTCGAACAGGTTCCCGAACACGAGCCCCTCGGGAAACGCCTCGAAGAACGTGGCCACCTCGCTCTTCACCGCCTCCGGACTGCTCTCGAACAGCTGGACGTACAGCGTCATCACACCGCCGGGATTGAGGTGCGCGCGGGCCGTCTCGAAGAACTCGCGCGTGTACAGCGTGGCCGCCCCCTTGACCCATGGGTCGAGCGGGTCGGACGTGATGGCGTCGAAGGTCTCGGTCGTCGTCTGCAGGTAGTGGCGGGCGTCGTCGGCGATGACACGCACCTTGGGATTGTGCGCCACATCGTGGTTCACCACTCCCATGAAACGGCCGGACACCCTGGGAACCAGCGGCTCGATGTCGACGATGGTGACACGCTCGACCGAGGGGTTGACGCTCACCGCTCCGGCGGTGACGCCGGCCCCGAAGCCGATGACGAGGACCGACGTCGGACGGGCGGGCACGAGTGTCGTCAGGTGGCCGAGCATCCGCTGCAGCCGCATGTCGGCCGGTTCGCTGGAGGCCTGGACCTTTCCGGCGTTGTGGTAGTTCAGGACACCATCGGCCGTACGCGAGATCGCGATGGAGGCGTGCATCCCCTCGGCGACGTAGACGATCTCGCTCGCCCTGGACGCCCATGCCGCGGCATGCCGGCCGTACGCCACGAGGATGCCAGGCACGCCCGGCACCACGGGAAGTGCCAGCAGCGTCGCGGCCGTCGCGAGGCCGATCGGCGCCCAGCCGCGCACGCTGCTGACGTGGCGACCGAACAGCAGGAGCCCGGCCAGCAGGCCCGATGCGAGCATGAGGCGCTGCGTGTGCTGGGTGCCGAGCCACGGGATGAGGACGAGGCTCGTGAGCAGCGCCCCGCCGATGGCGCCGAGCGTGTTGGCCGCGGACAACCGTCCCACTACCTCGCCCGTATCCTCATCATCTTCGGCCACGGCGGCGAGGGCGAAGGAGAAGCTCGCCCCCCAGAACAGCGGGGCGGGCAGCACGGCATAGAGCGCGCGGACGGCGTCGACACGGAAGACCGCCCAGATGTCGGTGCCGCTCACCGCCTGGCCCGGCCAGAACGGTACCACGCGGGCGAGCGCGTCGGCGGCCCAGAACATGGCCGCCACCGAGGCGAACTGGCACCAGGCGAACGCCACGGCAGGTCGCCGCAGGTGCCTGGCCAGCGCGGCGCCTGCGGCGCTGCCAATGCCGAGGCCAGTGAGGAACACGGCCAGGATGAGGGAGAAGGTGTAGACCGTGGCACCGAACGCCAGGGCGAGCATACGGGTCCACACCACCTCGGCCGCCAGCGCGGAGAACCCCGACAGCAGTGCCGCGACATAGACCCGCGCCAGTGAACGCGCTTCACGGTGCCCGGACGTGGGAGTTTGGACGGCAGGCGACCACGCGGGCACCGAGGTACGGCCTGCCAGCACGAGAGCTGCGGACGCCACCAGCCCGTTCAGGCCAACCGCGACGTACGTCGTGACGTGCATGTCGAAGACACGAAGCAGGTAGAAGCCGGCGCCCAGGCAGCCCAGGACGGCGCCCGCGAGGTTGCCAGCGTAGAAGAACCCCAGCCAGGCACGGCCAGCGGCCGAGCGTTCGACGAACCTGGCGATGGCTGGAAGGGTGGCGCCCATGGCGAACGTCGGGGGCAGCAGGCAGACCGCCGTGACCAGCGACCGAACGATGACGCCCTGGGGACCGAGCCCGCCCACGGAGGCGTAGACCCGTCCGGCCAGCGGCACCACGGCGAGCAGGAGGAGCCCCATGGTGCCAATGGCCGCCTCGAGCGCCGCGTAGACCCGGAGAGGATGGTGGGCACGCCCGATGAGCCTCGGCGCGTAGAGGCTCCCGAGGCTCATGCCGCCCATGTAGGTCGCCAGCAGCACGCCGAGTGAGATGGTGGACGACCCGATGGCCAACTGCAGCAGTTGCTGCCACACCACCTCGTAGATGAGCGCGGCGGCGCCGCTGCCCACGAACAGCAGCACGAGGACGACAGAAGACATCACGGCCATTGCACCGGACAGCGAAGCGCGATAGCGTGCGGGCCAGCATGACGGCCACGCGCCGCACCTTCCTGACCCTGGCCGCCACGGCACTCGCTGGCGGATGGCGCCGCGGGCTCCGTGCCCAGGCGGCAGGTCCCGGGCAGTATGCCCTCGGCATCGACTCGGACCGCGACGGGCTGCTGTACCTCCCCAGCGGCTACCGACCGGGCACGCCGATGCCACTGCTGGTGCTGCTGCACGGGGCCGGCGGCACCGCCCAGTCCGTGTACTACGCGTTCCCGATGGCCGACAGGCACGGCGTCATTATCCTCGCGCCAGACTCCAGGGACCAGCGGAGCTGGGATCTCGTGCTCGGACACTACGGTCCCGACGCCGACTTCCTGTCGACCGCCCTCGGGCAGACCATGGGACGCTGCTCGGTGGACCGGAACCGGCTGCTGATCGGCGGTCACTCGGACGGCGCCTCGCAGGCGTTGTCGTTCGGCATCGGCACGGGCGACCTGTTCGGCCGCATCCTGGCGTTCTCCCCCGGGGTGATGCGGCCGGTCGATGCGCGCGGCAGGCCCCGTATCTTCATCTCGCACGGCATCGCCGATCCGGTGATGCCGATCGATGTCACCGCGCGGACGTTCGTTCCCCGCCTGCGGCGTCTCGGCTACGACGTCACGTACCGCGAGTACGACGGCCGCCACGCGGTGCCGCCGGAGGTGGTCGACGAAGGCTTCAGGTGGGCGTTCGAGGGTTGGGCTCCGACCGGTCCGCGCTGAGGACCGGGCACGTCCCGAACGGTACAATCCTCCCGTGCACATCCCGATCATGGTGCGCGAGGTGCTGCAGTGCCTGCGCCCGCAGCCCGGCGCGCTGATCGTCGACTGCACGCTCGGGGGTGGCGGCCATGCCGAGGCGATCCTGCCGCACCTGGCGCCAGGCGGACGGCTCCTCGGACTTGACGTCGATCCCGTCGAACTGCCGCGCACCGAGGCACGCCTCCGCGCGGCGGGATTCGACGGCACGCAGCTCCTGATGCGGCACGCGAACTTCGCGGCACTCCCCGAGCTGCTCGCCGCCGAAGGGCTTCCCCCCGCAGACGCCATCCTGGTCGACCTCGGCACGTCGTCCATGCAGCACGACACACCGGGACGAGGCTTCAGCTACAAGGGGGTCGGACCGCTCGACATGCGGATGAATCCCACGGAGGGCGAGCCGGCCTCTGCCCTGCTGCAACGGCTGACCGAGGAGCAGCTCACGCTGCTGCTCCAGGAGTTCGCCGACGAGCCCCATGCCGCGCTGATCGCGGCCCTCCTCATCCGTCATCGCTGTTCCACCACGCATGGCACGGAGCGGGTCGTGCGCATGGGGCTGCATGCGGCGCATCCATCGCTTCCGCGGAGCGAGGTGAAGATGTCCGTGCGGCGCACCTTCCAGGCGCTCCGGATCGCGGTGAACGACGAACTGCGTGCCCTCGAGCGATTGCTGGCCGCCCTGCCGGGGTGCCTCGCGCCCGGTGGCCGCGTCGCCATCCTCACCTTCCACTCGGGCGAGGACCGTCGTGTCAAGAAGGCGTTCCGGGCCGGGCACCGGAGCGGCGTCTACGCCAGCGTGGCCCCCTCGGTGGTCCGGTCCGCGAAGGACGAGACGTTCTCCAATCGCCGCGCCGCCTCCGCCAAGCTGCGCTGGGCGGTTCGCGCCTGACCCCTCAGCCTCTCACGCGCCGCTGCAGCGCCTTCAGCAGCACCGACGCGAACAGCGCGATGGCCAGCAGGAGTCCGGCCGCCACCAGCGCCGCGAACACCGGGTGCTCGACGGCGACCCAGGTCAACGCCACGACGAAGGCATCCTCGGCCAACGACAGCACCCAGTTCGAGAACGGCTCAGGCGAGGCATTCACAACCGCTCGTGTTCCCGCCTTCGTCAGGTGGGTGGTCAGCGCCACCGAACCGCCAAGCAGCGCCGCACCGACCTGCCACTCGGGCGGCACCACGCCAACCGCCCCCATCGCGACCAGCGCACCACCGAGCGGCCTGACGACGGTGTGCACGGCGTCCCACGCCGTGTCCACCCAGGGCACCTTGTCGGCCACGAACTCGACGAGGTACAGCGCCAGGGCGATGCCAATCACCCAGGGGCTGTCGAAGCCGGCGAACTGGCCAGGCAGCGTGAGCACGTGGGCTCGCGAGGCCAGGCCAACCACCGCGACCGTCGCGTACAGGTTGATCCCGGCCCCGAAGGCGAACGGCAGCACGGTCGGCACCAGCGAGACGAGATCCACGCCGCGATTGTAGGACGTTCGCGCACGTCCACACCAACGCGGCCCGCGTGGACGCCTCCCTCTACCACGGGCCCGAGACCTCTGCCGTATTGCACACTCGTTTTATGCCATTCCAATCATTCGTCCGGCGCGCCGACACGTGTCGTCGGACAGACCGCGTCCACACCCGCCACGCACCGCGCAGTCGACGCAATCGCCGCCATTTCCGCGCGTCACCCGATGCGCCTCGTGCGGTACTCCGCTTGCTGCCGTCAACACGCAGGGCACCCCGCGCACGACCCACGGTCGCCCCGCGCACGTGCCCTTCCGATTCGATCGAGGAAGGCGCTGGTCATGGCAGACAACGAGGAACTGATTGCAGAGTTCCTGATCGAGAGCAACGAGAACCTGGATCGTCTCGATCGCGATCTCGTCGAACTCGAGCGCGACCCCACCAACAGGGAACGGCTCGGGAGCATCTTCAGGACCATCCACACGATCAAGGGCACATGCGGCTTCCTCGGGTTCTCGAAGCTCGAGGCGGTCACGCACGTGGGCGAGAACCTCCTCAGCCGGATGCGCGACCTCGAACTCATCCTGGACGAAGAGATCACGACAGCCCTCCTGACGATGGTCGACGCCGTGAGGGCCATCCTGAACGGCATCGAGCACACGTCGCAGGAACCCGCCGACGATCACACCGCGCTCATCGCGGAGCTCACGCGGCTGGCCCAGGGGACGCCACACGCGCCAGCGCCGCGCGACCCTGTGGCCGACGTGGAGCCGACGCGCCGGCCTCCCGGGCCACCGACGCACCACCCAGCCCCCACCATCGCCCCACCCGCGGCTCCGCCGTCCGCACACGGCGAGCAGGAGCACGAACGCGCGCCGCATGTCGCCGACTCGTCGCTGCGGGTTGATGTCGGACTGCTGGACAAGCTGATGAACCTCGTGGGCGAACTGGTCCTCGCGCGGAACCAGATTCTTCAGTTCACTGCGACGCAGAGCGATTCGGGATTCGTCGGGGCGACCGGGCGGCTGAACCTCGTCACCTCCGAGCTGCAGGAAGGCGTCATGAAGACGCGGATGCAGCCGATCGGCAATGTGTGGGCGAAGTTCCCCCGCATCGTGCGCGACCTTGCGACGGCGTGCCACAGGCAGGTGCGCATCGAGATGGATGGCAGGGAGACGGAGCTCGACAAGACGATCATCGAGGCCATCAAGGACCCGCTCACGCACATCGTCCGCAATGCGATCGATCACGGCATCGAGCCCCCTGCCACGCGGGTGGCCGCCGGCAAGCCGGCGGAGGGCCTCCTCCGGCTGCGCGCGTTTCACGAGGGCGGCCGGATCAACATCGAGATCAGCGACGACGGGGCCGGAATCGACCCGGTGCTGGTCCGGAGCAAGGCCGTTCAGCACGGCGTGCTCACCATCGAGCAGGCCGCCGCGCTGAGCGACCACGATGCGATCGCGCTGGTCTTCCAGCCGGGGTTCTCCACCGCCGAGCGCATCACGAACGTGTCCGGCCGTGGTGTGGGGATGGACGTCGTCAAGACCAACATCGAGAAGATCGGCGGCCAGGTGGACATCCAGAGCACCGTCGGCCTGGGCACCACGCTCCGCATCAAGATTCCCCTCACGCTCGCGATCATTCCCGCCCTGCTGGTGGCGGCCGGCGGCGAGCGCTACGCGATCCCACAGGTCAGCCTGCTGGAGCTGGTGCGCCTCGAGGGCGAGCAGGCACGGCACGGCATCGAACGGATACAGGATGCGCTGTTCTATCGGCTGCGGGGCAACCTGCTGCCCCTCGTCCACCTCCACCGCGAGCTGGCGCTCGAGCCCGGCCGCAGCACCGACGAACTGGTGAACATCGTGGTGCTCAAGGCCGACGGCCGCCAGTTCGGCCTGGTCGTGGAGGAGATTCACGACACCGAGGAGATCGTCGTCAAGCCACTCAGCAAGCTGCTGAAGGGGATTGCCGTGTTCGCCGGCGCCACGATCATGGGTGACGGCCGCGTGGCGCTGATCCTGGACGTGCTCGGCATCGCGCAGCGCGCCAGCGTGGTCTCCGGCGTGAAGGAGGAGACCCACGTGGACGCCGACCAGGTCCGCGCCGACCAGGCCACCGACATCCAGACACTGCTGCTCTTCCAGGTCGGGAACAGCGACCGGATGGCCATCCCGCTCAACCTTGTCGCCAGGCTCGAGGAGTTCCCGGCCGGCAGCATCGAGCATTCGGGCACCCAGGACGTGGTCCAGTACCGGGGTGACATCCTGCCCCTGGTCAGTCTCTCGACCTTCTTCAGCGGCACCGTGCCCGCGCCGACCGACATGCGGCAGGTCGTCGTGTTCGCGGAGCACGGCCGCCGCGTCGGGCTGGTCGTGGAGCGGATTCTCGACATCGTGTCGGAGCAGGTGACCGTGACCCGCTGCGGCAGCCGGCGCGGCGTGCTCGGCACGACCGTGCTCCAGCAGCGCGTCACCGACCTGCTGGACGTACACGCGGTACTCCAGTCCGTGGACCAGGCCGCCTTCACCGCTGACGCAGCCTGACGGGGTGTTATGAGCACAGCACTGAACAATGACCGGGATCGGATGGGACACGGCACCTCGAGGCAGTTCTCGACGTTCTACGTCGATGGCCTCTACTTCGGCGTCGAGGTGCTGAAGGTGCAGGAGCTGATCCGCTATCAGGAAATGACGCGCGTACCGCTGGCCCACGGCGTCATCCGCGGCCTGATCAACCTCCGCGGCCAGATCGTCACCGCGGTCGACATGCGGAAGCGGCTCGACACGCCCGAGCGTCCGCAGGACCAGATGCCCATGAACGTCGTCGTTCGGGTGGACGATGGCGCGGTGAGCCTGCTGGTGGACGAGATCGGTGACGTGGTGGCCGTGCAGGACGACCAGTTCGAGGCGGCGCCCCAGACGATTCGCGGGCGTGCCAACGAGCTCGTGACCGGAGTCTACAAGTTGGACGGGCACCTGCTGCTGGTGCTCGACGTGGAACGTGCGGTGTCGGTCGACCGGGCCACCCGACCGGCGGTGTAGGAACTCGCGCCAGGGGGCGCGTCCAGGCATTCGCCGCAGCGGGCCCGCGGCGACGCAGTCACGGCGACACAGTGTCAGGAGATCAGCAATGGCGAACGGACGACTGAAGGCGGTGACGCGGATCCGGGACTACGACGCGCGCCCGGCGGAGTCGCCGGCACGGAAGATGGAACGCGAGAACCAGGAACTGCGGGCGCAGTTGCAGGCACTCGACCGGTCGCAGGCCGTGATCGAGTTCGACATGGACGGCAACATCCTGCACGCCAACCAGAACTTCCTCGCTGCGCTCGGGTACGAGCTCGACGAGATCACGGGGCGCCACCACAGCATGTTCGTCGAGCCGTCGTATCGCCAGAGCGACGATTACAAGGACTTCTGGGCGAGGCTGCGCCGCGGCGAGTTCCAGGCCGCCGAGTACAAGCGCATCGGCAAGGGCGGAAAGGAGGTCTGGATTCAGGCGTCCTACAACCCGATCTTCGGGCCGGACAACACGCCGTACAAGGTCATCAAGTTCGCCACGGAGACCACGGCACAGAAACTGGTGAACGCCGACTACCAGGGCCAGCTCGCCGCCATCGCCAAGGCGCAGGCGGTGATCGAATTCAACCTCGACGGCACCATCATCACCGCCAATGGGAACTTCCTGAAGACGCTCGGTTACACGCTCGACGAGATCAAGGGCCGGCACCACGGCATGTTCGTCGAGCCCGGCTACCGGAACAGCCCCGAGTACCGCGAGTTCTGGGCGGCGCTGAATCGGGGCGAGTACCAGGCGGCAGAGTACAAGCGCATCGGCAAGGGTGGGCGGGAGGTCTGGATCCAGGCCTCCTACAACCCGATCCTCGACCTGAACGGCAAGCCGTTCAAGGTGGTGAAGTACGCAACGGACGTCACCAGCCAGAAGCTCGTGAACGCCGACTACCAGGGCCAGCTCGACGCCATCGCCAAGGCGCAGGCGGTCATCGAGTTCAACCTGGACGGCACCATCATCACCGCGAACGACAACTTCCTGGCCGCGCTCGGCTACACCCTGGACGAGATCAAGGGACGTCACCACGGCATGTTCGTCGACCCGGTCTACAGGGCCGGCGCCGAGTACCGCGAATTCTGGGCCGCGCTCAACCGCGGCGAGTACCAGGCCGCGGAGTACAAGCGTATCGGCAAGGGCGGCAGGGAGGTGTGGATCCAGGCCTCCTACAACCCGATTCTCGACCTGAACGGCAAGCCCTTCAAGGTCGTGAAGTACGCCACGGATACGACGGTGCAGGTGAACGCCAAGATCGACCTGCAGCGCAAGGTGGCCGCCATGCTCGAGGTCGTGAGCGCCGCCGCCAGCGGAGACCTGACCCGCGAGATGACCGTGTCCGGCGCGGATGCGGCGGGCCAGATGGGTGACGGCCTCAAGGCGTTCTTCAGCGACCTGCGCAGGAGCATCGCAGCGATTGCGCAGAACGCACAGGCGCTCGCGAGTTCGTCCGAGGAATTGAGCGCCGTGAGCACGCAGATGGGCGCCAACGCCGAGGAGACCTCCACCCAGGCGAACGTGGTGTCGGCGGCGTCCGAGCAGGTGAGCCGGAATGTCCAGACGGTGGCCACCGGCACGGAGGAGATGGCCGCCAGCATCAAGGAGATCGCAAAGAACGCGAACGAGGCGGCCAAGATCGCGATGGCCGCCGTCAAGGTGGCCGACTCGACAAATGCCACGGTCGCCAAGCTCGGCGAGAGCAGCGTGCAGATCGGCAAGGTAATCAAGGTGATCACGTCGATCGCACAGCAGACCAACCTGCTGGCGCTGAACGCCACGATTGAGGCCGCACGCGCCGGCGAAGCCGGCAAGGGGTTCGCGGTGGTCGCGAACGAGGTGAAGGAACTCGCCAAGGAAACCGCCAAGGCCACCGAGGACATCGGCCAGAAGATCGAGGCGATCCAGACCGACACGAAGGGCGCCGTCGACGCCATCGCCCAGATCAGCGCCATCATCGGCCAGGTGAACGACATCTCGAACACCATCGCCAGCGCCGTCGAGGAACAGACGGCGACCACGAACGAGATCGGCCGGAACGTCGCCGAGGCGGCAAAGGGCAGCAACGAGATCGCCCAGAACATCTCCGGCGTCGCGCAGGCGGCCCGGAGCACGAGCGACGGCGCCAGCGATACCCAGAAGTCGGCTCACCAGCTCTCGAAGATGGCCGCCGATCTCCAGGCGCTGGTGGCCAGGTTCCAGTACTGACGCCCGGCCGGGCGGCGGACTCCCCCGCCGCCCGCCCGTCAGCCGCGGACCGTGTCCGTCACGGGTACCACATGAAGGCACTCATCGTCGACGACTCACTCGCCATGCGCCTGATCCTGCGCCAGATGCTCACGGGGCTCGGCTCGGAGGTGGCCGAGGCCGGCCACGGCCGCGAGGCGCTCGCCTACCTGCAGGCGCACCCGGACACCGACATCGCGCTGGTGGACTGGAACATGCCGGAGATGAACGGACTCGAGCTCGTGCAGGCGGTACGCGGGGACGGCCGCCTGGTCTCCGTCAGGCTGATGATGGTGACCACACAGACCGAGATGGCGCACGTGCAGCGGGCGCTCGAGGCCGGGGCCGACGAGTACGTGATGAAGCCGTTCTCGCCGGAGATCATTGCCGGGAAGCTCGCACTTTTGGGCCTGACGCCCGGAGGTGCCCATGCAGCCTAGGCCTGTGCGGGTCCTCGTCGTGGACGATGCCGTCGTGATCCGGAAGATCGTGACCGATGTCCTCAGGGAAGATGCGGGCATCGAGGTCGTGGGCACCGCAGCAAACGGGCACATCGCGCTCCAGAAGATCACGCAGGTCAGCCCGGACGTCATCACCCTCGACGTGGAGATGCCCGAGATGGACGGTATCGAGACGCTGCGCGAGATCCGCAGGCTCTACCCGTCCCTGCCGGTCATCATGTTCAGCACGCTGACCGAGCGCGGTGCCAGCGCCACCTTCGAGGCTCTGGCGCTCGGCGCCGCCGACTACGTCGCCAAGCCGGCCAATATCGGTCGGGTCGGGGAGGCCCTGCAGCGGACGCGTGACGAACTCGTCCCACGCATCAAGGCCTTCGGCCGACGCGGCCTGCTCGCGCGGCGCGCGGCGCCCGTGCCGGTCACACCTCCCGTGACGCCGGGGTTGCCCGCACGCGTCGCGGCACCGCCCCCCACGGGGACCTCCTCGCGGCACGCCCCGTTCGAACTGCTGGCCATCGGCGTGTCCACCGGAGGACCGAACGCCCTGGCCGCCATCCTCCCACTGCTGCCCCAGAACCTTCCGGTGCCGGTCGTGCTCGTGCAGCACATGCCCCCGATGTTCACGAGGCTGCTGGCCGACCGACTGAACCAGCAGTCCCGGGTGACCGTGATCGAGTCAGCCGGGGGCGAGGAACTGATACCGGGTACCGTGTATGTCGCACCTGGCGACTTCCACCTGATCGTCGAGCGACGCGGGACACGGGTCGTCACCGGCCTGAACCGGGAACCACACGAGAATTCCTGTCGCCCGGCAGTGGACGTGCTCTTCCGCTCTGTGGCCGACGTCTTCGGTCCGCTCGCCCTGGGCGTGGTGCTCACCGGGATGGGTCAGGATGGGTTCCGGGGCAGCCAGGACATCCGGCGCCAGGGCGGCACCATCCTCGCCCAGGACGAGGAGACGTCGGTGGTGTGGGGAATGCCCGGCATCGTGGCCCGAGCCGGCCTCGCGGAGCGCGTCGTCCCGCTGCCCGACATGGCCGCCGAGATCGTGCGGCGCCTGGCGCGCCCCGCGGGCGTCCGCACTCCACTCTCCACCCCGACCCTTCGGTAAGGCCACATGTCACTCACGGACCACGACTTCGACTACGTGCGACGACTGGTCTACGACAGTGCCGGGATCGTCATCGAGCCTGGCAAGGAATACCTCGTCGAATCGCGGCTGCTGCCAGTGTGCCGCCACGAGAGCCTCGACTCGATCGAGGCGCTGGTGCACAAGGTGAAGACGGCCCAGCCTGTCCCACTGGTGCGCCGCCTGGTCGACGCCATGACCACCAACGAGACGACGTTCTTCAGGGACGTCGAACCGTTCGAGGCGCTGCGGCGACACGTGCTGCCGGCACTGATCGAGGCACGCCGGCCGGCGAGGCAGCTGACCATCTGGTACGCGGCGAGTTCGAGCGGCCAGGAACCCTACTCCGCCTCGATGCTGATGGACGCGGAGTTTCCCGAGCTCAGGGGCTGGACCGTTCAGCAACTGGCCACGGACATCTCGCCCACCGTCCTCGCACGCGCACGCGAGGGGCGCTACACGCAGCTGGAAGTGAACCGGGGTCTGCCGGCCAGGTATCTGGTCCGATACTTCTCCAAGGAGGGGCCCGACTGGCAGATCGCCGACGCGATCCGGCGCATGGTGCGATTCGAGGAGATGAACCTCGTCCGGCCGTGGCCGCTCATGCCGCAGATGGACGTCATCATGCTCAGGAACGTAATGATCTACTTCGACACGGACACGAAGAAGCGTGTCCTCAGGAACGCACGGAGCCTGCTGCGTCCCGACGGCTACCTGTTCCTGGGCGGGGCGGAGAGCCCCATGAACCTCGACGATTCCTTCGAACGCCTGCCCTTCGAGCGCGCCGGCTGCTATCAGCTGAAACCTGCGCGGTCGGCGTAGTCCGGCACATTCGGCGTCCGACCTCACCTCCCCGACGACCGGCCGGGTCGCCCGGCCACACCCGGACAGTGCCCGGACGTGCCGGCAATCCGCTAACATGGGCACCACCTGTGCCCATCACCCGCCATCTCACCCGCAAGGAGTTCCTGTCCGTCGCTGCCACCGCCCTGCCCGGTCTGCTGATCGCCCGCGGGGCGTCGGGGCAGGACGCCGGCGACGCGGTGCGCCGCGAGCGGGTGGCCGACGTCTTCCGGATGTACCACCTGCTGGGATCACACCGCACGGCGACCACGCCCGACCACGACACCGCCGAGTGGCTCGCGAAGGAGGTTTCGACGCGCGGGGCCGAACTCACCCCGCGCTCCTTCGAACTGGCGCGGGTCGACCTCCGGGCGGCATTCGTCGAGGCACCAGGCGGCCGGCGCGAGGCACTCCCCTTCTTCGACGGCAGCTTCACCACCGCGGACGGCGTACGTGGCCGGCTCGGCCTGCCTGGCTCTGGCGCGCCCATCGTGCTGGTCAGCCTCGACCAGCCCGCCATCAGCTCGGAAGGACGCAGCATCGCCACCCTCCGGCGCGATCCGTCCGTGAAGGGCATCGTGGCGATCACAGAAGGCGGAATGCCCGGCCTGTGCCCGTCGAATGCGGTGGACTTCCTGAAGCCCTACGGCTGCCCTGTGATCCAGGTCTCCTCCAGCGCCAAGGACTGGCTCACCGGCCTCGCGGCCTCGGGTGCGGAGGTGCGACTCGTAGCCGACGCGGAACGCACCAGGACCACCGCCACCAACACGATTGCCGCCGTGCGTGGTCGTCGGCCCGACCTTCCACCCGTCGTCGTCATGACCCCCCGAAGCGGCTGGTACCAGTGCGTCTCCGAGCGTGGCGGCGGGCTCGCCTGCTGGCTGGAGATCATGAAAGCCGTCGCCGACGCGCGCCCCGACCGCACGGTCCGCTTCATCGCGTCCAGCGGCCACGAACTGGGGCACCTCGGGCTGGACGCGGTATTGCGCGACGAGGCCGCGCTCATCAAGGGTGCCTCGGCCTGGCTCCACCTGGGCGCCAACATCGGCGCCGCCAACGGCCGCACCCGCCTGCAGTCCTCGTCCGACGAGATCGAGACCCTGGGGTTGGCCGCCATGGACGCCGCTGGTGCACGCATCGACGCGCGTGTCCCCAGAGGCACCGTGCCCGCCGGCGAGGCCCGCAACATCCACGCTGGGGGCGGGCGCTACATCTCGCTGCTCGGCAGCGGGCCCTACTTCCACAACCCGCTCGACCTCTGGCCCCAGTCCGTCGACCTCGATGCGGTGCTGCGCTACGCCGCAGCCACCGCGCAGCTCACCCTGACGCTGGCGCGCGCCTCAGCCTGACGCCAGTTCCACAACGCCGCCGCGGGCCCGGAAGGCGGCAATGGCCGCGTTCACGCGTGCGGCCTGGGCCAGGCTGTCGAGCCACTCGGGTCCGTGGAGGCGAAGCACCTGGACGTCCAGCAGGTCCTGCTCGAAGGCACCGAGGATCTCGTCGGCCGATCGGCGGTTGATGACTGCCGGGGGCTCGCCCATCCATGGCTCCCAGTCCTCGACCGGCTCCGCGTGGATCGCCGCATCGGCGCACCGCATGAACAGCGCACGGCACGACACCTCGAGCACCTTGCCACGCTCACTCCTGCGCAGCCGGAGAAAGTCGCGTCGACTCAGTGCACGGTCGCCCGTCAACGTCGAATCCTCCTGTCCGAAGCCGCTCTCGGTGAACGCGGGCGTTCGATCTCCCGACCGGAACCAGCGGATCCCACTCCCTCCCCGGCTCCGGATGGACGGGCTCGCGCCTATGCGGTCTGGGTCGCGTGCAGCAGCGACCGACGGACAGCGCCGCGTGTCATCGGGATCTTGTACGCGTTCTTCGACAACGCCCGGGCGCCGCTGACGGCGGTCTCGCCGGCGCGTGCCGCCAGCTCCTCCGTGACAGCCTGTCCCGCGAGCATCTGCTCGACATTCTGCAGCCGCCACGGGATCGGTGCCACGCCACCGAGCACCACGCGCGCGCTCCGGCAGGTCTGCCCGTCCATCTCGAGGACGACGGCAGCCGCAACCACCGCATGCGTCCACGCCTGGCGATCCGTCACCTTGAAGTAGTGGCTGCGCGTGCCCGGCCTCGCTGCCGGCAGCTCGATCGACACGATGACCTCGTCATCGGCCAGCACGTTCTCGGCAGCAGCGTTCTGGCGCGGCAGCACGAAGAAGTCGGCCGCCGGCACGCGGCGCTCACCGGACGCGCCCACGATCCGGAACGAGGCGCCGAGGGCCACCAGCGCAGGCGCCGTGTCGGAGGGGTGCACGATGTAGCTCGGTCCCCCGCCGAAGATGGCGTGGAACTGGTTCTCGCCGGCAAACGAGAAGCACTGGCTGCCTCCGTTCTTGTAGCAGGGAAAGCCGTTCCGGTAGTACCAGCACCACGGCCGCTGCGCCACGTTTCCGGCCAGCGTGCCCACGTTCCTGATCTGCGGGGTCGCGACGCTGGCAGCCGCCTCGGCCAGGACCGGATACTCCTTCCTGATGACCTCGTGGCGGCTCAACGCGTCGAGGGTGACGAGCGCGCCGATGCTCACGCCGCCTGACGACCGCGTCACCTGGTTCAGGTTCGGGATCGTCTTCAGGTTGACGACCACGTCCGGGTTGACGATGCGGTCCTTGACGAGCTGGAGCAGGTCGGTGCCACCACCCGCGAAGGAGGCGTGCTGGCCGCCCTTCCTGGCCTCCTGGGCACGCCGGGCGGCGTCCTGGGGCGTCCGCGCGTTCGAGTTGGCAAAGGTCCTCATGCGAGCGCCCCCAGAATCTTGTCGCGGGTTATGGGCAGGTCCTTGATGCGCCTGCCAATCGCGTTGTAGATCGCGTTGCCAATCGCCGCGGGCCCCTGAATCATGCCGGACTCACCGACCGCCTTCGCGCCATACGGGCCGTAGCCGTCGTCGTCTTCGATGAACGTGACGTCGACGTCCGGCACGTCGAGGTGCGTGGGTACTCGGTCGAAGTAGTAGCCGGTGACCACCGGGATGCCCGTCCGCTGGTCGTAGATCATGTTCTCGTGCAGGGCCATGCCGATCCCCATGCCGACCCCGCCCTTGATCTGGCTGGTGGCCGTGAGCGGGTTCATGATGCGGCCCGACTCGTGCACCGCGACGTACTTGAGGAACGTGACGGAGCCAAGCTCCGTGTCCACCTCCACCTCGACGAAGTGCGCCCCGAAGCAGTTGCGCACCTTGCCCTCCAGGCGGGGGTTGGGCGAGGCGGTGGCCCTGAGCAACGCACTGCCGGTGGGCATTCCCTTCTCGGCAATCTGCTTCTTCAGGTCGCGCGCGGCCGTCACCACCGCTTCACCGGTCATGATCGTCGTACGGCTGCCGGACTCGCCGACCGAGTACGGGCAGGTGTCCGTGTCGCCCCAGACCACGTGCACCCTCGAGAGCGGCACGCCGAGTTCGTCGGCAGCGATGATGTTCATCGTGGTCTTGGCGCCAGGGCCGACGTCGGTCACGCCGACATAGAGCGTGTACTGCCCGCGGGCGTCGACCGTGAGGATGGCGCTACTGTTCCCGACCCCCGACCGGAACGACATGAAGGCCACGCCTGCCCCGCGCTTGATCGGTCCCCTGTCCGAACCCGGCACCGGCTTCCAGCGCTTCTTCCACTCGAAGATCTCGGCCCCCTTCTTCACGCACTGGTCGAGCGTGAAGTTCGTGAAGTTCACGCGGGAACCCGGCTTCACCATGTTCTTCAGGATGAAGTCGACCGGGTCCATCTTCATCGCGTAGGCGATGTCGTCCATCAGCGACTGGATCGGGAAGTAGCCCTGAGGGTCGGTCGGGCCGCGGAAGTTCCCGGATGTCGTGCGGTTCGTGTACATCGGGTAGAGGGTGCTCTCGGTGTGCGCACAGTCGTAGAGCTCGACACCGGCCACGCCGCCGTTGTTCTTGCGGTACGGCCCCATGTTGCTGATCGTCTTCAGCTGGATGGCGGTGAGCGTGCCGTCGGCCTTCACTCCCACCTTGTAGTACTGCACCGTGGGCCAGCGGCCGTGCATGCCGATGAAGTCGTCCTTCCGGGAGAACTCGAGCTTGACCGGCGCGCCGGCCTCACGCGCCAGGATGGCCGTGATGAGGTCGGTATCCTGGTTCTGGTTCTTGTTGCCGAAGTTGCCGCCCATGTAGTGGCAGATCACCCGCACCTTCTCGTCGGGCATGCCGAGGTCGCGGGCGATGTCGTGGTGGCAGTTGGCAATGCCGCCTGTCGGCGTGTACACCGTGAGCTTGTCGCCTTCCCAGTGCGCCACGACCGAGCGCGGTTCCATCTGGGCGTTGTGGCACATCACCGTGCTGTAGCGATCCTCGAAGACCCGGTCGGCCTCGCGCAGTCCCTGCGCCAGGTCGCCACGCTTCGACACGTTCGGTGCCGCCTCGTTCCGGGCATTCAGGGAGATGTTCCCCTCCGGCCAGAGCTTCACGGCGTCGTCCTTCAGCGCCGCCTCCTGGTCGAGGACGAACGGCAGCACCTCGTAGTCGACGGTGATGAGACGCGCCGCCTCTTCGGCAACGTGCCGATCGACGGCAGCGACCGCGGCGACCGGCTCGCCCACGTAGCGGACGGGGTTGTTGAAGGCGTAGCGGCGCTGCCTGGTGATCTTCTTCAGCTCGTCGTTGTACTGCGCGCCGCCGGCGATGGAGCCGGCACCCCAGACATACTGGCAGTTCTCGTGCGTCACGATGGCGCGGACGCCAGGGAGCGCGCGGGCCTTCGAGAGATCGATCGACCGGATACGCGCGTGCGGATGCGGGCTGCGCAGCACCTGCGCGTAGAGCATGCCATCCAGGAAGACGTCGCGCGTGTACTGCGTGCGGCCGGTTACCCGTTCCGTCGCGTCGATGCGGGGCGTGGACTGGCCGATGACCTTCATCGGCGAGACCGTGCTCGTGGGGATGCGCCTGACGTTGTCCTGCATTACTGGGCTCCTCCCGCGGTGCGACGTCCATCCGGCCCGGTGCCGGCCGCCACGACCGCCTCCACGATGCGCGCGTAGTTCGAGCAGCGGCAGATGTTCCCGGCCAGCGCCTGCCGCACCTCGGCCTCGCTGGGCGACGGGTTGACGTTGAGCAGCGCGCGGGCCGACATCAGCTGTCCCGCCGTGCAGAAGCCGCACTGCGGGGCATCGTGCGCGATGAACGCCTCCTGGAGCGGATCGAGCTTCCCGTCCTTCATCAGCCCCTCGACGGTGAGGACGGTCTTGCCGTCGGCCCAGACCGCGAGGTAGCTGCAGGCGTAGACCGGCTTGTCGTCGACGAGCACGGTGCACGCGCCGCACTCGCCACGCTCGCACCCGAGCTTCGTGCCGGTGAGGCGCAGGTGGTCGCGCAGCATCTCGGCCAGCGTCCAGTGGTCGTCCACCTCCATCCGCCGCGAGCCGCCATTGACCGTGAGCCGGATCGCCGTTCGCGGCCTGGCCGGCGCACCCGCCGGCGTCCGGCCCTGTGCCTCGGTCGTCACCGCTGGCGTGGCAGCCACCACCAGCGCGGCCCCGGCCGTGCCGAGGAACTCCCGCCGCGAGACGTCGTCCGGGCCGGTCGGGTTCTCAGGTTCTCTGCTCATGACGTCCTTCCACCCTCTAGTTCGCGCCGCCCTGCTGGGTCCGTCGCGGTGTGCTGTCCGGGAGCGCAAAGGCGACGTACTGGCCGGGCGTCGCCGGACCGCTGATCGTGGCGATGATGTACTGCCTGCCCTTCCACATGTAGGTCATGGGCGACCCGGTCTGCGGCGCGTCCATCAGCACGCTGCCGGCGTCCTTGCCGGTGCGCTTATCATATGCACGCAACAGCGCACCGCGCGGGTGACCGGCGGTGCTGATGCTGGGCTCGCCCGCAATGACCAGGTCCTTGGTCACGATCGTTCCCACGCTCGTCTGCTGCCCCGTCCGGGGAATGGCGAGCCCCTTCAGTGCCGGATGGTTCCGGATCGCGTCCGGCGTGTCGCCGTGCGGCACCGACCAGCTCAGCTCACCACGGTCCAGGTTGATCGCCGAGATCACGCCGTAGGGCGGCTTGTTGATGGGCAGCCCCTCCACGGTGGGAGCCGAGAGGAAGCCCGCGCCCATGCCGGGCGGCGGATTGGGGTTGCCCGGAGCCACCGGCTTGGCCGGTGCACGCCCGCCGTTCAGCCGCGGGCCGTCGCCCGAGTGCCCCTGCACGTCGCGCAGCCCGGCGAGGGCGTCGCCGCCAACATACTCGGCCTCGGAGAAGCGCGTGTCGGTCACCTTCAGCAGGCCGAGTCCGACCACCTGCTGATTCGCCGACGCGAACACGGTGTGCGTCTCCGGGTCGTAGGAGCCACCGGGCCAGTTCGTGCCGCCGAGGGCGGACGACATGAGCAGCGACTTGTAGGGCCCCTCCGGCCGGCTCAGCACGAGCGGATCGAACAGCTTGGCCAGGGCGTACTTCTTCGAGATCTCGAGCGCCTTCGCCCGCAGGTCCGGCGTGAAGTCGATGAGCTCGTCCACCGACATGTTCTGCCGGGCATACGCCGGCGGCTTCGTCGGATAGGGCTGGGTCGGAGCGCTCACCTCGCCCGGCACCTCGCTCTTCGGCACCGCGCGCTCCTCGATCGGCCACACGGGCTGCCCAGTCACCCGGTCGAAGACGTACAGGAACGACTGCTTGCTCGGCATCGCCACGGCCTTGATGGCCCGGCCGTTCACCGTGATGTCCGCCAGGATCGGCGCCGAGGACAGGTCGAGGTCCCAGAGCGGGTGGTGCACGATCTGGAAGTGCCACTTGCGCTGGCCGGTCCGCAGGTCCAGCGCCACCAGGCTCTCCGCAAACAGGTTGTTCCCGGGACGGTTCGCACCGTAGTAGTCGTTGGTCGGCGTCTCCACCGGGAGGTAGACCATCCCGAGTTCCTCGTCGATGGCCATCTGCGTCCACACGCCGACATGGCCAATCTTGTCGGTGCCATTCGCCCAGGTGTCGTAGCCGAACTCGCCCTTCTGGGGAACGGTGTGGAAGGTCCACAGCCGCTTCCCGGTCCGGACGTCGAACGCCCGCACGTAGCCCTTCACCTCATCGAGCCTGAACGGCGTCGTCCCCTCGCGCCCGGCCGCACCCACCACGATGGTGTCCTTGCCGATCACCGGCGAGGCGTGCAGGCCGATGTCGGCCATGGTCAGCGCATCCTCGCCGTTGCGGGCGAAGCGAGACAGGTCCTGGTCGAAGTCCTTCTTCAGGTCGATGACACCCGACTCACCGAAGGTCGGGATGAGCTGACCGGTCTTCGCATTCAGCGCCTTCATGCGATAGCCGGTGGTGACGTAGATGATCCGTTCCTCGCGTCCGTCCGTCCAGTACGAGACGCCGCGCCCGGAGGTGACGCGCGGCGCGAAGGCCGCACGGTTCCCCTCATCCTCGGTGTGTACCCACAGCAGCGTGCCGTTCGCCGCGTCGATGGCCGCCACCGACCGGCGCATCCCGCCGCCGTTCACGTACACGACGCCGTTCGCCTCGATGGCCGTGGCGCCGAGACGGAAGTCGAGGTTCGGCCCCAGGTTGTCGGTGCGGAAGCGCCACGCCACCTGCAGGTCGCTGAAGTTGGTGGCGTTGATCTGGTCGAAGGGCTTGTAGCGCCAGTTGCGCGCGTCGCCGCCGTAGTAGATCCAGTTGCCGTCGACGGCCTGCCCGGCCGGCGCCTGTCCCGAAGGTCGCGCCAGCCAGGCACCGGTCGTAAGGACCAGGATGGCTGCTGCCGCGAACCGAAATCTGCGTCCGATCATGCGCGTCCTCCGCTCCCAGGGCCCACGAGTGTCGGCAGAGTCTGCCACCGCCCCTCAGCCGAGGCAATACCTGACTCGAAGTAAGGCCGCCAGCCCGGCCTTCGCCTCCCGAGCTGTTCCGGTCAGGGGATCGGCCATTGCAGGTCGAGCCCTGACTTTGCCCGAGGAGAAAACATGGCCCTGGACGATCGACGACAGGAGACGCTGACGCAGACCTTCGGTCGGGTCGTAGACGACGTGCGGGAGCTGTTCCGCGAGGAAGTGGCCCTGGCCAGGGCCGAACTGCGCCACGAGGTCAGCGAGTTCGGGTCGGCGCTGGTGCGCATGGGCGCGGGGGCGGGTGCCGCGCTCTTCGCGCTCGGCTTCGTCCTGCTCGGGCTCGCACAGGGCTCTGCCGCGATGGTCGGCTGGCCCGCCTGGGGCGGCTACCTCGCGATGGGCACCGTCCTCGGCGTGGCGGCCGCACTCGCCCTGATCACGGGGCGCAAGCGGGCGCAACAGGTGCCAACACTTCCGCGGACGAAGGAATCGATCAAGGAGACAAAGGCATGGATGACCGACCGGATGTCCTCGAAGCCCAGGTAGAGCGCACGCGCGAACGGCTCGACCACGACCTGGATCGGCTCGACTGGCGAGTACACGTCGCCAAGGAGCAGATGAAGGCGCAGGCCCAGTGGTGGACCGGCGTCAGCCTGGTCTCTGCCGGCACCATCGGCGCCGTGACCCTCTGGCCGAGGCGACGCGCGTACCGCCGATAGCGATCCGCTCGCCTCGGCGTGGAGTTCCGCATCCCGGCATCGGGGTTCTACCGTACTATATGGGGCACCGTGGACCCCCGGTTCCTCGAACTGCTGGCGTCGGCCATTCCAGCCGACTGCGTGGTGCGCAACCCATCCGAACTCCTGATCTACGAGTCGGACGCGCTCGTGCATCTCAGACGTGCCCCGGGCGCCGTCGTGTTGCCGCGCTCGGCCGCCGACGTCCAGACCATCGTGCGGCTCTGCCACGAGCACGGGGTGCCGTTCGTGGCTCGCGGCCATGGCACCGGGCTGTCTGGCGGGGCGCTTCCCCACCCCGACGGCGTGCTGATTGTGCTCTCACGCCTGAACCGCATCCTCGATGTCGATGCCGACAACCAGCGCATCGTGGTCGAACCCGGCGTGACCAACCTCGAGATCTCCAGGCGGGTGGCACCGCTCGGCCTCTACTACGCGCCGGACCCGTCGAGCCAGAGTGTGTGCTCGATTGGGGGGAACATCGCGGAGAACTCGGGTGGTGCGCACTGCCTGAAGTACGGCTTCACGGTGCACCACGTCCTGGCGATCGAGGTGGTACTGCCGGACGGCAGCCTGGTCACGATCGGCGGTGACACCCTCGACTCGCCCGGACTGGATCTGCTGGGCGTGTTCATCGGCTCGGAAGGCACCCTCGGTGTGGTGACCAGGGCCACGCTGCGCCTGTTGCGCAAGCCGGAAGCGGTGCTGACCCTGCTGGCCGCCTTCGACTCGATTGACGAGGCGGGCGCTGCGGTGTCGTCGATCATCTCGCACGGCATCGTGCCCGCGGCGGTCGAGATGATGGACCGGCTGACCATCCAGGCCGCGGAAGCCTCCGTGCATCCCAACTTCCCCGATCGCGAGGCGGTGCTGATCGTCGAGCTCGACGGTCCCGGCACCGAGGTGGCGGAGCTGTTCGACGTGGTCGAGCGGGTCTGCCGCGACTGCGGCGCCGTGTCGGTGGAGATTGCGCGCGACCAGGGACAGCGCGACCGCATCTGGAAAGGGCGCAAGGCGGCATTCGCCGCGATGGGCCGCGTCTCGCCCAACTATTACGTGCAGGACGGCGTGGTCCCACGGACGAAACTGCCGGAGGTGCTCGGGCGGATTCGCGACCTCTCCGTCCGGTCGGGCCTGCGCATCGGGAATGTCTTCCACGCCGGCGACGGGAACCTGCACCCGCTGATCTGCTACGACGGCTCGATCCCAGGCCAGGCGGAGCACGCGGAGAAGGTGGCCTCCGAGATCCTGCACTACTGCGTCGAGGCTGGCGGGGCCATCACGGGCGAGCACGGCGTGGGCGCCGACAAGAAGCAGTACATGTCGGCCATGTTCGCGCCGGTCGATCTCGACACCATGCAACTGGTCCGCTGCGCATTCGATCCGGGAAACCTCTGCAATCCTGGCAAGGTGTTCCCCACGCCCCGCCTCTGCGGCGAGGTCCCGGGCCCCTACCGCGCCCACCCGGTCGAGACGCTCGGCCTAGCGGAGCGCGTCTAGTGAGCACGACGACGCTCGAACCCCGCGACGCCAGCGAGGCCGCCGCCATGCTGGCGTCAGCAGCCGGGCAACGTACGCCGCTCGTCCCGTGCGGCAGGGGCACGAGACCGGCCAGCGACATGGATAACGGATCGGCGCGCCTGTCGTCCCTGAAGCTCACCGACGGGTTCGCGCACTATGCCGGCGACCTGGTGGCCACCATACCGGCCGGCATGACACTGGCGGCCGCCAACCGCGCCCTCTCGGGCGAACGCCAGTGGCTGCCGCTCGACCCGCTGACGGGCGACGACGGCACCATCGGCGGCCTGGTGGCGGCGAACGACAGTGGCCCCCGGCGACAGGGCTTCGGGAGCCCTCGCGATCTGATCATCGGCGTGCAGGTGGCGCTCACCACCGGCGTCGTAGCGCAGTCGGGCGGACGCGTGGTGAAGAACGTCGCCGGCTACGACCTCGCACGCCTGTTCTGCGGGTCGCGGGGCAGCCTCGGCCTGGTCACGAGCGTCACCTTCAAGCTGGCGCCGCAGCCTCCCGCATCACTGACACTCGCCTGTCGGTACGACACGCTGGACGCGGCGGCACGAGGTGCGCTGGCCCTGTCGCGCTCGCCGCTGACGCCCTCGTGCCTCGAGGTGACCGGGCCGGAACCGCTGCTGCTCGTGCGCTTCGAAACGACCCCGTCCTCCGCGGCGCGCATGGCCGAGGCCGCCGCCGCACTCCTCGGCGCTGGCCCGGATGTCCCCATGCTGCAGCAGGAGGATGAGGCGCAGGCCTGGCGCGTGCACCGCGAGCGATTCCTCGGTGCGCCGGTCATCGCGAAGCTGTCCGTGCTACCGGTACGCATGCCGGCCCTCCTGTCGGACCTGACGCGGACCGGTGTGACCGCCATCTCGGCACGGGCGGCGCTCGGGGTGGTCGATGTCGCCGCCACAGGGGTCGAGCCGCTTCCGGCCCTTGCAGCGGCGGCCGCGAGACACGGCGGGCATGTCGACGTCACACGTGGGCCGGCCGGCAGCCACGTCCATGCCACACCGGTGGCGAGCGCCGCCGCGATCATGCGGGCCGTCAAGCAGCGGTTCGATCCGGCCGGCATCCTGCCTTTTCCCTGGGGACGCGCCTGATCGTGGCCGAGCACGCCTTTTCGACACTCACACCGCTGACGCCGCTGATGGACAAGTGCGTCCACTGCGGCTTCTGCCTGCCCGCCTGCCCGAGCTACCTGCTGCTCGGCACCGAAACCGATTCCCCCCGTGGCCGGATCTACGCGATGCGCGCCGGAATGGACCAGCGGGTGGGCATGTCGGCGACGGTGGTGTCGCACTTCGACACCTGCCTCGGGTGCATGGCGTGCGAAACGGCGTGCCCGTCGGGCGTGAAGTACGGGCCGCTCATCGAGGAGACCCGCGCGGCGATTGAGGCGAACCACCCGAGGCCGCCTGCAGAGCGCCGGTTCCGCACGTTGTTGTTCAGCACCCTGCCCTACCCGTCGAGGCTCCGCCTGCTCGCGCTGCCGCTGCTCGTCCTGGGCCCACTGAAGCGCGCGGCCTGGCTGCGGCGCCTGCTGCCCGCCCGACTCCGTCCGCTCCTGGCGCTTGCCCCGGATGTCGACGCCGGCTCGATCATGCGCGAGACACCCACGCGGACGGTGCCGCAGGGCGACGTCCGCCTGCGGGTGGGGCTCGCCACGGGCTGTGTCCAGCGCGCCTTCTTCGGCCGTGTCAACGAGGCCACGGCCCGCGTCCTCGGCGCGGAAGGGTGCGAGGTACTGGCACCGTCGGAGCAGGGCTGCTGCGGTGCGCTGGCACTGCACGCGGGCGAACCGGATCAGGCACGCGCCTTCGCCCGGGCGCTCATCGCCACGTTCGAGCGGGCCCAGGTGGACCTCGTCGCCGTCAACGCTGCCGGCTGCGGGTCGGCCATGAAGGAGTACGGGCACCTGCTGCGCAACGACCCGGCGTGGGCCGAGCGCGCACGGGCCTTCTCGTCCCGCGTCCGCGACATCTCCGAAGTGCTGGCCACCCTCGGCCCGCCCAGGGCGCCGCGTCACGCCATCACCGCGCGCGTGGCCTACCACGATGCCTGCCACCTCGCGCACGCGCAGGGGGTGCGCACCCAGCCGCGCGAACTGCTGGGGGCCATTCCCGGGATCACGATCGTGCCGGTCGCCGAAGCCGACGTGTGCTGCGGCAGCGCGGGCATCTTCAACCTGACGCAGCCGGACATGGCCGCCACGCTCGGACGTCGCAAGTCGGCCCACCTCGCCGACGCCACCCCCGACATCGTCGTCACCTCGAACCCGGGGTGCCTGCTGCAGATCCAGTCCGCCAGCCGTGAACAGGGACGGCCGCTGACGGTGCTGCACCTGGTCGAAGTGCTCGACGCCTCCATCTCGGGCCGAACCCTCCGCTCCTGAGCGCCGTCCCGGCCAGCCGGGCGCCATCCCGTCTTCGCACAACGTACGTGCGCGAGCAACCCATTTGGCGGTTACGTTTCGGCGGCCGGCTCCGTACAATTGAAAGGTCATGGCTCCACACATCGAGATCTACGACACGACCCTGAGGGACGGTACCCAGGGGGAGGGGGTCACCTTCTCCGTCACTGACAAGCTGCGCGTGGCCGAGAAGCTGGACGTATTCGGCGTGCACTTCATCGAAGGGGGCTGGCCCGGCTCGAACCCGCGCGACATCGAGTTCTTCGAGCAGGCCAAGAGCCGCACCTTCCGGAATGCCCGCCTGGCCGCCTTCGGCTCGACCCGCCGGAAGGACACCGCGGTGGGCGCCGACGACCAGGTGCGGCTGCTGCTCGATGCCGAGACGCCGGTCGTGACGATCTTCGGCAAGACCTGGATGCTGCACGTGCTCGAGGTGCTGCAGACGACACCCGACGAGAACCTGGCCATGATCGCGGACACCGTGCGCCACCTGAAGGCACACGGCAAGTACGTGGTGTACGACGCCGAGCATGCCTTCGACGGCTTCAAGGACGACCCCGAGTACGCGCTGGCCACCTGGAAGGCCGCCGAGGCTGCGGGCGCCGACTGCATCACGCTCTGCGACACGAATGGCGGCAACCTGCCGGCGACCATCGCCGAGATCGTGCGGACGGCACGGACGAACCTGACGGCACAGATCGGCATCCACACGCACGACGACATCGGGCTGGGCGTGGCGAACGCGCTGGCCGGCATCGAGGCGGGCGCGACTCACGTGCAGGGGACGGTGAACGGCTACGGCGAGCGCACCGGCAACTGCAACATCACCAGCGTCATGCCGATCCTGCAGTTCAAGCTCGCCCTGCCAAGCGTGCCAGCGGCCTCCTTTCCGCAGCTGAAGGAACTGTCGCAGTTCCTGGACGAGACGGCGAACATCCGCCCGAACCCTCGGCTCCCCTGGGTGGGCAGCGGCGCCTTCTCCCACAAGGGCGGCGCGCACGTGAACGCCGTGCAGAAGGTGATCCGGAGCTACGAGCACATCGACCCGGCGCTGATCGGCAACACGCGGCACGTCCTCGTGAGCGACCTCGCCGGCCGCAGCAACATCGTGATGAAGGCGCGGGAACTCGGCTTCGACATCACGAACAGCACGCCCCAGCTCCGCGAGATGCTCACGCGCATCAAGGACCTGGAGCACCAGGGCTACGAGTTCGAGTCGGCGGACGGCTCGCTGGCGCTCGTCATCCGGAAGTCGCTCGCCGAGGGCGAACCGCCGTTCGTCGTGGATGCCTACAACGTGTCGGTCCGCCGCGATGGGAACAGGTCTGCCTGCGAGGCGGTGGTCAAGGTGCGGATCGGGCAGGAGTCGGAGCACCGCGTGGCGGAAGGCGACGGTCCGGTGAACGCGCTCGACGCGGCGCTCCGCTCGGCACTGGTGCGCTACTACCCACAGCTGGCCGGCGTGAAGCTCACGGACTACAAGGTGCGCATCATCGACTCGCGCAGCGGCACGGCCGCGCGCACGCGCGTGATCATCCAGTCCGGCGACGGTACGACGGAGTGGGGTACGGTCGGCGTCGACGACAACATCGTGGAGGCGAGCCTCCATGCGCTGGTCGACAGCCTCGAGTTCGCCCTGGTGCGGCCGGGCGTGCTCGCCTCGGTGTCCTAGTGCACGCAGGCCCCGGAGTCGGACGTCGACAGGGGCCTGATAGAATTCCACCCAGGTGACAACGGCGACGTCGGGCGTGAGGCGCATAGGCCTGTTCGTGGCAATCGGCGTGGCCGTCCTTGCCCTGCTGCCCTATGCGTGGGGGCCGATCTACACCTTTCCCGACCCGGCACCGTTCACCGGCACCCAGTTCTGGAACCCCTACGCCACGCTGCACGGCACGTGGCAGCGCGCCAACCTGCACGCGCACGGCCGCGCCTGGGGCGGGCTCACCAGCGGCGTCCAGAGCGACCACGAGGTAGTCGCGCGGTACCACGCACTCGGCTACGCCGTCGCCGGCGTCTCCAACTACCAGTCCATCGCCGCGCAGCACGGCGTCGAGACGCTCCCGCTCTACGAGCACGGGTTCAACGCCGCAAAGAACCATCAGCTAGCCATTGGCGCCCGTGCGGTGGACTGGTTCGACTTCCCGCTCTGGCAGACCCTCAGCAACAAGCAGTACGTGATCGACCGGGTCCGCGCCCGGGCGGAGCTGGTTTCGCTGAATCATCCCAGCTCGCGCGGCGCCTACGACGTGAGCGCGCTGCACGCGCTCACCGGCTACCAGCTGATCGAGATCGCGAACGGCCCCTTCACCGCCGAGGACGTGTGGGACGCGTCCCTCTCGGCGGGCCGTGCGGTGTGGGCCGTGGGCAATGACGACACGCACGATCTCCGGGACGAGCGACGGACGGCCGCCGCCTGGAACATGATCGATGCGCCGTCGGCCTCGACGGAGGACATCGTCTCGGCCCTGCGGTCCGGTCGTTCCTACGCGGTGCTTCGCACCGGGCCGCTGCCGGCGATGAACGCCACGACGCTGGATTCCGTGCAGGTATCTGGCGACCGACTGCGTGTCGCGATTGCCGGTGCACCGTCGCGGATCGCGTTCATCAGTCGCGACGGAGCCGTCCGCCAGGCGGTGGACGGCGTCACGATGGCGGAGTACACGCTCCAACCCGGGGATCCCTACGTGCGCACGGTCGTGACCACGCCAGACGCGGTGCTCTACCTGAACCCGGTCATCCGGTGGGACGGGCGCCGGATTCCCGAGCCACGGGCGGTGGTGAACACCGTGGCCACCTGGCTGCAGCGAGGGGCGATTGTGGCGCTCTGCGCGCTGGCGCTGATGAAGTGGGGATGGCGGCGCGCGCCCGGCGCCGCCGACTGAGGCCGGCCGCCCGCGCCTACTGCGTGAGCTCGGCGAACGTGTCGCACTGGCGCGGATCGCCGGTGCGCATGCCCCGCTCGAACCACTCCATCCGCTGCGCGGACGACCCGTGGGTGAACCGCTCGGGCTGCACCCGGCCGGTCGACATCTTCTGCAGGTGATCGTCGCCGATCACCGAGGCCGCCCGGAGTGCCTCCTCGGCGTCACCAGGCTCGAGTTGCACCCGTCCTGCCTGGAAGGCCCGGCCGCCGGAGGCGGCATTGCCCCAGACGCCCGCGTAGCAGTCGGCCTGCAGTTCGAGGGCGACCGAGGCACTGTTGGCGCCCATGCTCCCGCGCTCGACCCGCTCGTTCGTGCCGAGCAGGTTCTGCACGTGATGGCCGAACTCGTGCGCGACGACGTAGGCCTGGGCGAAGTCGCCAGGGGCGCCGAAGCGATCCGACAGCTCCTTGAAGAAGCTCAGGTCGAGATACACCTTCTGGTCCGCCGGACAGTAGAACGGCCCGGTGGCACTCTCGGCCGCGCCGCAGCCGGAGCGGACCGCCTCGCGGAACAGGACGACGCGCGTGCGCTGATACCTGTCGCCGAGCAGCCGCTGCCAGGCGTCCTGCGCATCGCCAGCGACCGCGTCCACCATGTCGACCATGCGTTCTTCTTCCGGCGTGGTCTGCAGCTCACCTGTGGTGCCGGTGACCGCCGAGGACGGCGCGCCCTGGTCCAGCCCCCCGAGCAACGACAGGAAGTCGGTGCCGGTGGCCCAGCTCAGTACCAGCAGTACGAGCAGCCCGCCGATCCCGAACGGCACGCCTCCACGCATGCCGCCGCCCGAGCGGCCACGCACGTCCTCGATGTTGCTGCGATCGCCAGATGACCAGCGCATGCCTGCCCTCAATGCAATTGGCGAACTGGCAAGCTGGTGCGTTGGTGAGTGAACCGGCGCACGACACTCACCAACTCACCGAATGCACCAATTCACCAGCTCACGAATTCACCAATTCCTGTTTCTGCCGTCCCTGCCACCAGGCCTCGAAGTCCTTGAACGCGCGGCTCAGCTGCACGGGCTCGTCCAGCTTGCCCTCGACGACCTCGGCGGTCTTGTAGCCGTTCCCGGTGACGCAGACGACGACCGACTCTCCCGGCTTGATCGCACCCTGCTTCACCAGGTCGATCGTGGCTGCCAACGTCGTGCCACCCGCCGGCTCGGTGAAGATCCCCTCGGTGCGCGCGAGCAGCTTGATGGCATCGACGATCTGCGTGTCGCTGACCGCGGCGCCAGTGCCGCCGGTGGCCTTGACCGTCTGCACCACCTGGTAGCCGTCGGCGGGGTTGCCAATGGCAATCGACTTGGCAATCGTGTCCGGCTTCACCGGCTCGGGGTAGTCTTCGCCCGCCAGGATGGCGTTCACGACCGGGGCACACCCGGCGGCCTGAGCGGCGTGAATCTTCGGCAGGTCCCCCTCGACGAGACCGATCTGCTTCAGCTCGCGAAGCCCGCGCGCGATGCGCGGCAGCAGCGTGCCGCCAGCCACCGGGGAGACCAGGTGCTGGGGATAGCGCCACCCGAGCTGCTCCACGATCTCGAACCCCATCGTCTTCGCCCCTTCCGCGTAGTAGGAGCGGAGGTTGATGTTCACGAAGCCCCAGCCGTACCGGTCCGCCACCTGCGTGCACAGGCGGTTCACGTCGTCGTAATTGCCGGCGATGGCGAGGATGGTGGGCGAGAAGATGGCGGAACCGAGGCGCTTGCCCGCCTCGAGGTTGTTCGGGATGAAGACACAGCAGTCCATGCCGAGTCGCGCGGCGTGGGCCGAGACCGAGTTGGCCAGGTTGCCGGTGGAGGCACAGGCCAGGACGGTGAAGCCGAGTTCCTTCGCGCGCGTGGCCGCCACCGAGACCACGCGGTCCTTGTACGACAGCGTGGGATGGTTGACCGAGTCGTCCTTGATGTACAGCTCGCTGAGGCCCAGGTGCTCGGCCAGCCGCGTGCAGCGCACCAGGGGCGTGAAGCCGGAGTGGAAGCCGGTCTGCGGCTCGCCGGTAATCGGGAGCAGTTCGCGGTAGCGCCAGATGTTCTTCGGACGGGCGGCAATCTGCTCGCGTGTCAGCGTGATCGACGCATAGTCGTAGATCGGCTCGAGCGGCCCGAGGCACTTCTCACAGACGTACGTGGCCTCGGCCGGGAACGTCGCCTTGCACAAATGACACTGCAGTCCGATGAGGGCGCTCACACAGCCTCCGCGAAAGAAGAATCCGACAGTCCCTGGAGTTCATGGACGGGCGCCAGCACCGGCGCAGGCACGATGGCCGCGCGGTCGCGCGCGATGGCGAGTACGTCGGCAATGACGGCGACGGCCGAGGCGTCGCCACCCGCACCCTGTCCGCTCAGCATGATGTCCCCCGCGTACGCACACGAGATGATCGCGGCGTTCCGGGGGCCGTAGATGGTCGAGAAGAGCGTGCCGTGCGGCACGAAGGACGGCGCCACCCACGCTTCCAGCCTCCGGCGCTCGCGATCGAACAGCGCATGCGCCACCTGGCGGATGGTGCCGCCACGCAGTTTCGCCTTTGCGAAGTCGGCAGGCCCCAGGTGCGCGGTGCTCCGCGTGTCGATGGCTGACGGCGACACGCGCACCTGGAACGCCAGCGCACACAGGATGGACAGCTTGGCCGCCGCGTCGACGCCGTCGAGGTCTTCGGACGGGTCCGATTCGGCGAACCCGGCGGCACAGGCCTCCGCGATCGCCTCGTCCATCTGGCAGCCGGTCGACTCCATCTTCGAGAGCACCACGTTGCTCGTGCCGTTCAGGATGGCGTCGATCTTCAGCACGTGGTCGCCGCTCATGCCATCGCCGAGCGCGCGCACGATGGGCATGGCGCCCCCCACTGCCCCCTCGAACCGGAGCTGCCGCCCCTGCCGCTCAGCCAGCAGCAGCAGCTTCTCGCCCTGGTGCGCCACGACCGACTTGTTCGACGTGACCACCGACTTGCCGGCGAGCAGCGCACCACGGACGTAGTCGACCGCCGGCTCCGAGCCCGGGATGGTTTCGATGACGATGTCGATGTCGGAGGCGAGGAGGTCGTCGAAGCGGTCCGTCCAGGTGACCTGGGCGAGCGCGTCGGTCTGACGGGCCTGCTTGTCGCGGGCGCGCCGGTCGCAGATGTGCGTGAGTTCGAGGTGGGGAATCGAGTCGGGGCCGGTCAGCCGGCGGGCCACCGCCGTACCGACGGTGCCGAAGCCGAGGATGCCAACACGGCATCGGCCGGCAGGCCCGGGGCTGTTGCCCGAGGTCTGGAACGAGTTGAGGCCCACGCCAGCGGTTATACCAGAGCGCGAAAACGGCAGGCAACAACTTTTATCGACACATACACATTCGTGGATGTGAGACGGACTCAACTGCCAATTGCCGATTCCAGACTGCAGATCGGCGACGCAATCCGCCGTCCCCAATCAGCAATCAGCAATTGGCAATTGGCAATCGCCGTGTGCTGAGCCCTACGCGGAGCACTCCCCTTCCATCACCTCGGGCGTGAACTCGCCGGTCTCGGCCAGGTCGATGAAGTCCTCGGGCACCGCGTCGTCCGCCGTGAGCTGCTCGAGATCCGTGAGCAGCGCCTTCACGCGCGGCACGTCGATGCGCTGGAAGAACGCCGTCGCCGATTCGTTCTCCTGCTTCTGGGTGTCGTACATCCCAATCAGGCGTTCGACCGCCTCGGGGATGCGGCGCGCCGGAATCTTGGCCGCGGTGCGCGCGAAGGTGGCGCCCGCGGCGCTCGTGCCGCCACCCACCATGACGAAGTACTGGGGCACCGCCTTCCCGCCAATGCGGCGGACGCTGCCCTGGAAGCCGATGGTGGCGATGTGGTGCTGTCCGCAGCCGTTCGGGCAGCCGCTCACCTTGATGATGGCGCCGTCAGCCCTGGCGACCAGGTCGGGACGGTCACGGAGCGTGTCGCCCAGCAGGCGCCCGAGGCCGCGCGACTGCGTCACCGCCAGCCGGCAGCATTCCGCACCGGGGCAGCTGTTCACATCGGCCACGGTGGCCGCATCGGCCAGGCCAAGCCCCGCGGCGGCCAGGCGCCGATAGAGCTCGCGCAGCTCGCCAACCGGCACCCAGCGGAAGACCAGGTTCTGGTCCACCGTGACGCGGACCGTACCGTCGCCGTAGGACCGGGACAGGTCGGCCAGCACGCGCATCTGCTCGCTCGTGAGGTCGCCCAGCGGCACGGTGACCGTGGCGATGACGTAGCCGAACTGCTTCTGCGCGCGGACATTCGTCCGCCGCCAGTGGCTGTACTGCTCGTCACTCGAGTTCAGCACCGGCGTCAGCACCGGGGTGATGCCCGGACCGTTCGGCTGGACCGACATCACGCGCGCCACGATCTCGGTGGGCAGCGGCGCCTCGGCGCGCGCCCAGTCCGGCACCGGCTCCATCTCGGGCGAGTCGAGCTCCAGGATCGGCACCTGTCCGTCACCTTCACACCACGCGAGGGCCTTCTGGTACTCCTCGATGAAGCGATCCCACCCCAGCTTCTTGATCATGAACTTCATGCGGTTGCGCTGGCGGTGCTCGTAGTCGCCATGCTCCTTGAACACCATGAGCATCGCCTCGCTGACCCTGAAGAGCTCCGTCGCAGGCGTGAACTCGTGGATGATGCCGGCGCTCTTGCACATCAGCGCCGTTCCACCGCCCGCCATCACCCTGAAGCCCCGCTCGCCCGACGGCCCGAACTCCGCCTTGAACGCCAGGTCGTTGATGGCGATCGCCGTGTGATCCTCCCGGCAGCCCTCGAAGGCGATCTTGAACTTGCGGGGGAGGGTCGAACTCAGGCGATGCCGCAGCAGGAAGCGGGTGACCGCCTCGGAGTAGGGCGTCACGTCGAACAGTTCGTCTGCCGACGTGCCGGCATAGGGACAGGCCGTGATGTTGCGCACCGAGTTGCCGCACGCCTCGCGCGTCGTCATCCCGACGTCGGCGAGGAGCCGCATGGCCGGCTCCATGTCGTGAATCTTGATGAAGTGGAGCTGGATGTTCTGGCGGGTGGTGATATGGCCGAACCGCCGCGAGTACTTGTCGGCGACGTCGGCCAGTGCCACCAGTTGCGCGCCGGTGATCGCCCCCTGTGGGATCTTCACCCGGAGCATCGACGCGTCATAGGACTGCCGCTGGCCATAGGTGCCGCGCAGCAGGCGGAACGACCGCCACTGGTCGGGCGTGATCTCGCCCCGCTCGTACTTCTCCAGCATCACGACGAACTCGTCGATGTCCGCCTCGCTGGCGAAGGAAAGCCGTGCGCGTCCGTGCGTGTTCAGAGTCTCGTGTCCAGCCATCTCAATCCTCACGTGTCGGCACGCCCCAGGCGGAGCACCGCACGTTCCCGTCGACCGTTGTCCCTGCTCCTAGTGCCGCCGCCGAACTACCCGCGTCTGCGTCACGGACACCGCGCCATCCAACCCGCCAGCCGTCGCTGCCGCCGCCCGGCCGTTCAACGCCAGGCTCGCCACTGCCCCAACCACGATGATCGCCGGGCCAGCGGTGTGCACCTCGGCCCGTCCCGCCGCCACGTCGGCCAGGCTGCCACGCCAGGTCTGCTCCGTCGGCAGCGTGCCGTCGGCCACGATCGCCGCAGGCGTGGCCCCCTCCCAGCCCGCATCGAGCAGGTGCTGGGTCAGAACGGCCCGCCGGGCGAACCCCATGAGGATCACCACCGTGAGGCCGTTGGGCCGCAGCGCCGCGACCGCATCGCGGAACACCTGCTCGTCGTGACCGCTCACGACGAGGAAGCCCGAGGCATGGTCGCGATGGGTCAGCGGGATCCCGGCACTGGCCGGTGCCGCAATCGAACTGCTCACGCCGGGCACGACGTCGTAAGCGATGCCGGCCCGTTCCAGTGCCTGGGCCTCCTCGCCCCCACGTCCGAACACGAACGGGTCACCGCCCTTGAGGCGCACGACCCGACGTCCGCGCTTCGCCTGGCTCACCAGCACCTGCTGGATCTCCTGCTGTGAGAGCGCGTGCCGCCCGGCCCGCTTCCCCACGAAGAACCGCTGGGCCTTCCGCGCGAGTGCCACCACCCGCTCGTCGACCAGCGCGTCGTAGAGCACGAGATCGGCCCGCCGGAGGGCGATGGCCGCCCTGCGCGTCAGCAGGGCCGGATCGCCGGGTCCGGCGCCGACCAGTGAGACATGTCCTCGAGCTGTCATCGATCCTCTCTGTCATCGATCCTCTTTCGCACCCGTCGTCGCGCCAACCGGCACGCACGCACCCACGAGTTCCCGCGCCGCTGCGGCACCCTCGCGCGCGGCATACAACCGGTTCAGTGCCTTCAGCAGCAGTGGTCGCCGCTGTTCCATCGGCACGCCGTCCCGCCGCCAGGCCGGCCGTGCCGCCCGTGCGGTGTCCATCCACGTGCCCAGGTCCTGCGGCAGCAACGCATCGAGCCCCTCGCGCAGCATGCCGGCGATGGCCGGAGCCTGCCCACTCGTCGAGATCGCCAGGGTGACCCCTTCGCGCCGTACCACGCCGCCCAGGTAGGCAGTGGCGTTCGGCGGGTCGTCGACGGCGTTCACGAAGATCCGCCGGGTCTCTGCAGCGCTCGCCACGTCGCGGTTCACCTCGGGGGTCGCGGCGGCGACCACGAACCACGCGTCGTCGAGGTCGGAGGCGACGAAGGGCCGCCGTTCGATCGCCACCGGTGCGGCGGCCACGTCCGGATGCACGTCCGGCGCAATCACGCGGACGTCGGCACCGGCGGCCAGGAGCGCCCCCAGCTTGCTGGCGCCGACCGGGCCCGCCCCAACCAGGACGACCCTGCGGCCACGCAGGTGAAGGAACAGCGGTAACAGTTCACGCATAAAAACAAAAAGGCCCGGGGGCTGTGCGCCACCGGGCCGGTTCGTTCAGGATCTCGAGTCGATCAATGCAGCGACGATGAACAGACCTGTACGGCTGGCACGGGGGCGGTATCCGCCACACAACAACAGCAACAGGCGCAGGTCCGGCTCGTCACGGTCCAATAGAAGTACTCCCTATCGCGGTCCGGGGTCAAGCCTCGATGCGACAGCCCGGGTCGGCCCTGCCTTTCGACACGGCCGGATGCCCGGTCACCCAGACCCGCCACGGACGCTCGGTCCCCACGCGGATCCCGATGCGGCCGCCCCAGGACACCCCGCCCACGGTCATCCCGTCATCCTCGATGAACAGCCGACCTGCCGTCAGGTCGAGCTCGTTCTCCGCAAGCGTGATCCCCATGGCCATCGTCAGGTTGCCCGGGCCCCGGCACAGGGCGAACTCGGTGAGCGCTTCCGCCACGACCGCGCGCCGCCCCTTCGCCGCCCGCGCACGCCGCCGGCGCATGGTCTCGATGCCCTGCAGGGGTTCGAGCGCCCTGATGAGCACGGCGGCAGGCGAACCCTCCGCCTCGGTCACCGCATTGACCAGGTTGTGGATGCCGTAGTTCAGGTACACATACGCGAAGCCCGGCGGTCCGTAGAGCGGGGCGTTGCGGCGGGTCGGCCCCGGCGCCGCGTGACACGCCGGGTCGTCTTCCCCGATGTACGCCTCCACCTCGACGATGCGGCCGGAGGTGAGGGTGGAGCCGTGCCGATGCACGAGTACCTTCCCGAGCAGGTCGCGCGCCACCTCGAGCGTCGGCCTGTCGTAGAAGGCACGCGGGAGGGTCACCTCTGCGGCGCAGCGCCCGAGAGGCGGGCAACGGCGCGTGCCGCCGCGCGGGCCACGTTCGGATCTGGATCCTGACGAAACGGCTCGACGATCGCGAGGGCGTCCGGGTCACCCGACAGGCCAAGCACCGTCAGCAGGTCGACGCGCACGCCGGGCTGCGGGTCGGGCAGGTGCGGGGAGAGCAGCCGCGCGCGGCCGGGGGCGAGGTCCATCAGGTAGGCCAGCGACCGTGGTCGAAGCCTCGTCCTGGTGAGGCCGTCGACCAGGGAATCGAGCGTGCCGTTCGAGAGCAGCACGTTGGCGAAGTGGCCGGCGAGCAGCACGTCCTGGCTCCGCTCCTTCGCCAGGGCCGCCGCGATGGCCGCCTGCTGGTCCGACGCGCCGCTGCGCCCCAGGCCCTCGATGCCGGGCAGGCGGAGCATGGCATCGCGTCCCACCAGGGCAGCCGTGAACAGCGGCAGGCTCGATGGATGCGCGATGCGCGCGAGCGCCGCGAGGGCCCGCTGCGCGTACGGTCCGCGCTCGTAGTGCTGGAAGACCTCGGTGAGTGCGGCCACGCCACGGTCGTACCGCATCGCCCCGAGGGCGTCCATGGCCGCCATCCTGATGGTGTAGCTGCGATCGTTCAGCGCGGTCACGACCGCGTCGCCGATCGTCTCGGGTACGGCCGCATCCCCCATCCGCCAGCCGTACAGCCGCGTCGCAACCGTGAGGGCGGCCTCGCGGAGGTTGGCCTGAGGCACGCCGAGGGCGGCGGCGAGTTCAGCCGCCGACGCGGTGAGCAGCGTGGCGCGATCCGGGCCGTACGCGTTCTCCGCGAGCGCCCCGAACGCGTAGAGCGCCTCTTCGGACACCCGGGGGTTGTCATCGTGCGACGCGGTCCGCAGCGCGTGCAGCACGTCGAGCGGCACGGCGGCCGGGCTCAGCGCACCGGCACCTTCCGCGAAGATGACGGGGGCCGAGATCCGGTTCCGCACCTCGACGACGAACCCCACCCGCTTGCGTGGCACCACCTTCTCGGCCAGCCAGATGTTGAGTTCGGCGGCAATCGCCTCGAACTGCACGCGGTCGTCGCCGTCGGCCAGCGCGCGCGTGAGCGGCACGGCGGACTCGGGGTAGGCCGCCTGCTTGAGGGCGAGCACGGCACGCAGCCGCACGTCGGGATCGTCGTTCCCGAGATCGGCCACCATCGCCTCGAAGGTGACGGTCGGCGGCTCCTGCGCCAGGGCCGGGCGCTCCACCAGCAGGCTCGACGCCACGAGGGCAGCGGCCGCCACGACGGTCTTCATCCTCATAGCTATCCTCCTGCGCCGCGCTGCGAGTAGGCGTGGGTCCGCCCCTCCGCCAGTGCGGCCTTGATGTACCGACCTGTCGCGGACGCCTCGTTCTGGGCGACCTGCTCGGGCGTGCCGGTGGCCACCACCTGCCCCCCCTCGGCCCCCCCGTCGGGCCCGAGGTCGATGATGTAGTCGGCGGTCTTGATCACGTCGAGGTTGTGCTCGATCACCAGCAGCGTGCTGCCGGCCTCGAGCAGCTTCCGGAACGCAGCCAGCAGCTTGGCTATGTCGTCGAAGTGCAGCCCGGTCGTCGGTTCGTCGAGGATGTAGAACATCCGCTCGCCGCCCTGCGACGCCAGGTGCGAGGCAATCTTGATCCGCTGCGCCTCGCCGCCAGAGAGGGTGGTCGCTGGCTGCCCCAGGCGCAGGTAGCCCAGGCCGATCTCGTCGAGCACCTGCAGGCGACGGAGCACCTTCGGGGAACTGCTGAAGAAGGTGAGCGCTTCGCGGACCGTGAGGTCGAGCACCTGGTTGATGTTCCGTCCCCGGTACGCCACGTCCAACACCTGCGGCTTGAAGCGCTTGCCGTCGCACTGGTCACACGGCACGAAGACGTCGGCCAGGAACTGCATCTCCACCCGCACCTCGCCCTCGCCCTGGCATGCTTCGCAGCGACCGCCGGGCACGTTGAACGAGAAGTGGCTCGCCGTGAGCCCGCGCGTCCTGGCGTCCTTCGTCGCGGCAAACAGCTCGCGGATCGGGTCGAACGCCTTCATGTAGGTGACCGGGTTCGACCGCGGTGTCCGCCCGATCGGCTGCTGGTCCACAAGCACCACGTCCGTGATGATCTCGGTCCCCTCGAGCTTCCGGTAGGTACCGACGCGCCGGTCCCAATCGCCCTTCTGCCGCTTGATCGCGGCATATAGCACGTCGTGCACAAGAGTGGACTTGCCGGATCCGCTCACGCCGGTCACGCAGGTCAGCGTGTTCAGCGGAATGGCGATGTCGACATTCTTCAGGTTGTGCTCGGATGCGCCGGTCAGCCGGATCCACTGCCCGTTCCCCTTGCGCCTGCTCGTCGGGATCGGGATGGCGAGCTCCTGCCGCAGGTACTTCGACGTCAGCGAGCGTGGTTCGTGCATCAGGGCGTCGAGCGTGCCCGAGAAGACGATGCGGCCGCCCTGCTCGCCGGCACCGAGGCCCAGGTCGACGATGTGGTCGGCCACCTTGATCATGTCGGCATCGTGCTCCACCACCAGCACGGTATTGCCCTGATCGCGGAGTTGCCGCAGGATGTCGATGAGCCGCAGGTTGTCCCTCGAGTGCAGTCCGATCGACGGCTCATCGAGGACGTACAGCGTGCCCACCAGCGCCGAGCCGAGCGAGGTCGCCAGGTTGATCCGCTGTGCCTCGCCGCCCGACAGCGTGGACGACAGCCGGTCGAGCGACAGGTAGTCGAGGCCGACGTCGGACAGGAACGCGAGCCGCTTGCGGATCTCCTTCAGGATCTTGTCCGCAATCGCCGTCTCCTTCGGGCCCAGCTCCAGCGACGCAAAGAACTGCTGCGCCTCCTTCACGGTGAGCGCCGACACCTGGTCGATCGTCCGGCCCGATACCTTCACGTCGCGCGCCTCGCGCCGCAGGCGGCTGCCAGCGCAATCCGGACAGGTCTGGTACCCGCGGTAGCGGCTGAGGAACACGCGGACGTGCACCTTGTACTTCTTCTTGTCGAGCCACTGGAAGAACCCGCGCACGCCGTCGAAGTCGGCATTCCCCTCGAACACGAGCCGCTTCTCGTCCTCGGTCAGCTCGGCCCACGGCACGTCCAGCCTGAGCCTCGCCTTCTTCGCCGCGCGCTTCAGGTCGGCCAGGTAGGTCCGGTAGTGCGGTTTGCTCCATGGCTCGATGGCGTTCTGCGCGATCGACTTCGTCGGATCGGGCACCACCAGGTTCATGTCGAGTTCGACGATGTTGCCGAAGCCATGGCAGGTGGGACAGGCCCCGAACGGGTTGTTGAACGAGAAGAGGCGCGGCTGCGGGTCCTCGTACGTGATGCCGCACACGCGGCATTCGAACCGCTCCGAGAACTCATGGGTCCGGTCGGGCTGGGCATCGTGCGCCATCTCCAGCACCCAGGCCGCGCCGCCGCCCTCACGGTAGGCGGTCTCCACCGAGTCGGTGAGCCGCTTGCGGTCGTCGTCGCCCCCGAGCTGCACGCGGTCGACCACCACCTTCAAGAGCGGCTTCCGCGCGAGCGACTTCAGGTCCACGTCGTCGAACGAGACCGCGCGACCGTCGACGAGCAGGCGGCCAAAGCCCTTGCGCCGGAGCGTGTCGATGGTCGAGGCCACCGCGGCGGCCCCTGCCGCCTTCCCGGTGCTGGCCGCATCGTCGGACTCGTGGCCATCGCCCCCTTCGCTGAGTTCGTCCACCTCCTGGGCGGCACCCGCGGCGAGCGGCGCGGACTCGATGACCGGCAGGTCGAAGCCCAGCACCAGCCGGACACCGGCGCCGAGGCCGGACAGTTGGACGGCTACCACCTCCGCCGTTTCGCGGACCACCTCCTTGCCACACGAACGGCAGTAGGTGCGGCCCACGCGCGCGAAGAGCAGGCGCATGTAGTCGTGGATCTCGGTGGTCGTACCGACCGTGGACCGGGGGTTCCGGATGCTGTTCTTCTGGCGGATGGCGATGGCAGGCGCGATGCCGTCGATACGGTCGACGTCGGGCTTTTCCATCCGCTCGAGGAACTGGCGGGCGTAGGCGGAAAGCGACTCGACGTAGCGACGCTGCCCCTCGGCGTAGATGGTGTCGAAGGCCAGCGACGACTTGCCCGAGCCGCTGACACCGGTGACGATGATCAGCTTGCCGACAGGGAGGGTGACGTCGACATTCTTGAGGTTGTGGGTCCGGGCGCCGCGTACGACGATGGCGGCCGGATCACCGGCCCCGTTGCCGGGAGTCTGGGGCATGCTCACCTTGTGTGCGATCTTGCGCCGTGGCTAAACCTCGATCGTAGCGCACGGCGCAAAGGTGAGCAATCCGGTTACCTGGCGGGCGTGCGCAGCACCTTGAGGTATTCGACCAGGTTCCAGGTCTCGTCCTTCGTGAGCTTGCTCTTGAAGGCCGGCATGTCGTTCGTGTGACCGTTCCAGACCTTGTAGTAAAGGACCCCTTCGGGGTTGAGCTCCGTCCGGAACTCGTCGGTCAGGTCCGCGGCATGGTCGGAGTCGGGACCGTTGCCCTTGCCCTCGGGGCCGTGGCACTTGGCGCAGTTCGACGTGTAGAGCGACCGGCCCTTCTTCGCGGCGTCGGCCGCGTTCTTGACAGGACTCTTCTCGGCCTTCGCCGTGTCCGGAATGGTCCAGCCCTGGTACTGTGCGGATGCCCCCGTGACCAGCCCGAGGCTGAGCACCATCACGATCGAGCCGACGCGCCGCTGCATGACCTGCCTCATTCGCACCCTCCTGGCGTGGGCCGTATTATAGTCGGCCCGAGGACGACGTTACGGCGGACCTGACGTCCGCGCGTCGACGACTATGCACATCTTCCGCGGCGACGACACCCCCTTCCGCCCTGCCGATACCGCCTCGTTCGTGGGACCTGCGCACACGAAACTGCTGGCATCATCGGCTGAGGCCACCCCCGTCCACGTGTACCACGTGCAGTTCGACTCGGGTGCCCGCACCAACTGGCACCATCACTCCGGTCCGCAGTGGCTCTTCGTCACCGAGGGTCGGGTGCGCGTGCAGGTGCACGGCTTCCCCGCCCAGGATCTCGAGGCGGGCGACGCCGTCGTCTTCGCCCCCGGCGAGAAGCACTGGCACGGCGCGGTGCCGGGCCAGCGTGGGGTGCATATTGCCGTGAACGTGAACGCGCAGACCACGTGGCTGGAGCCGGTAGCCGACGAGACGTACGAGCCGACGTTCGACCCGTCGGAAGCCTGACCGCTCGGCCGTTCCGGTAGGACGTTGTGCGTTCGGAACGCCGGCATCGGACTTGCCATGGTCCCGTCAGGAGGAACGATGCCTGAGAAGACGAGGGACAAGGAGCGCGCCCGCGTGGAGGACGTCGATCCCGCCCCGCTGCTGGGACAGGTGGGCGACGGCGCGACCCTGCCGTCCGGCGAGTACATCTCGCGGGAACTGCGCGAACTGACGGAGCGTGCCCGGGCCCAGCGGCGCGAGGACAAGGAGCGCGAGCCTCGCGAACCGTAGCCACGCGGGCCTGACCAACCTCCCCGTGGCACCATGGCCCCGAGTGGCCTATGCTGGCGCGATGACGCCCATCGAGACGCTGGCCGAGCGCCTGCGGACCGCGCATCGCGTAACAGTGCTGACCGGCGCCGGTGTGTCTGCGGCGAGCGGCGTGCCCACCTTCCGCGGTGCGGGTGGACTCTGGCGCAACTTCACGGCCACCGACCTTGCCACCCCTGAGGCCTTCGCACGGGATCCCCACACCGTGTGGGAGTGGTACGACTGGCGTCGCCAGCAGATTGCCCGGTGTGAACCGAACCCGGCACATAGGGTCCTTGCGGCCTGGACGCAGGCGCGTGAGGGCTGGCGTGTCGTCACCCAGAACGTGGACGACCTTCATCTGCGGGCTGGCACGAAGGCGCTCGTGCGGCTGCACGGCTCCATCTTCGAGTTGCGCTGCTGGAACGGCTGCCCAGGGGCGCCGCACGGGTGGCGTGACGAGCGGGTGCCGCTGCCGAAGCTGCCGCCAACCTGTCCGCGGTGCGGAGGCTTGGCACGGCCTGGTGTGGTCTGGTTCGGTGAGAACCTGGACCCTGCGGCGGTGGCGGCGGCCGAGGCGCTCACCTCGTGTGACGTACTCATCTCGGCGGGTACATCCGCGCTCGTCCACCCTGCCGCCGGGCTGATCACGACCGCGCGGGCGCGCGGGGCGTTCACCGCCGAGATCAACATCGAGACGACCGACGCCACCGGAGCGGTGGAGGTCGCGGTGCGAGCGCCGGTTGAGCAGGTGCTGGCGGAACTCGATGCGCTGCTCTGACCGGCGCTGCGTCAGCCACCGCTGAACCGGGTGCCACACCGCGTGCCGGTGGGCTCCTCAGCCTTGCCCGGCACAGTGCCCGGCGTCTCGCGCAACTAGATGGCTCGTGAACGGCCCTGGCCGTGCTACGATACGACGTTCCGGTTGGCCACGGCCTGCCGGGCATCCCACCACGCCAGCCGGCGTAGCTCAGTTGGTAGAGCAGCTGATTCGTAATCAGCAGGTCACGTGTTCGAGTCACGTCGCCGGCTCCATTTTTCCTAGACATTCTCGCTCTTTCGCTTAGGTCGCCGTCGACCCTTCGTGTTTGGGTCACACCCGGGTCACACCGAAACGCCAGCTCCCTCGTTCACGCGTTCCGCCCAGCGCGCGCTTGACCCACTCGCGCAGCGCGCCTCGGTGGGGTCCGTTTGGACGGGCACGGTGCTTCATTGAGCAGGTGAACTGCAGTCGGCGGAGGGCGACTCGACATATCGCGTGTGCGGTCAGACCCGGCCGCGCCGGCTACGGTCCGCGGTTTCAAAGGCGGGCAACTTTTCCGACCGCCGCCTGCGCCACCGCTAGCGATGCGGACTTTCCGGCACCCGTCCGAGGAAATCCTGCGAGCCAGGCGCGTCCTAAAGGTTGATGGCCACGTAGACTGGCGGAATTCCTGGCATTACTGCGGTCGCGTGGCTACTGATGCGAAGGGTGTCTGAGCACTGTCGGCAGGCCAGACTCAGCATCAGCCGCTGGTCTCGCGCTTGATGTACTAAACGGTCAGCAAGGCCTAACGCGCTATTGCCGTCGGCCAACTGAGCCCTGTCACGAAAGGCAGGCCCTGCATCTAGCCAGGCGAGTACGACGAACAGGAGTCATGTCATGCGTTTCTTCGCGGCGATCGGCGTTCTGGCGGCGTTGACGGTCGCCGCATGCAGTGGAACCTCTTCGACGACGAGTCCGCGTACGTCGGCCACCCTGAGTGGGACCTGGCTCGGCACGGCGGCCGATTCCACTGGCTCCATGATGGGAGCGGGCATGTCCGCGCCGATGATGGGCAACGCGACCTGGAGCGTCACGCAGGCCGGAAGCACCTTTTCCGGCACCGTGCAGTTTCCGGGATATCAGGGCGGCACCATGATGGTGACCGGCACCATGAACGGGCGCACCGGCACCTTCGCGATGACGATGCCGTCGTGGTCGATGATGACCGGCGGATGCGCGGCGACGGCGACCGGCACGTTCGACATGGACGACATGATGACGCAGTTCCATGGCACATACGCCGGCACCGCCGGCTGCACCGGTCCCTTCGGCCGGGGACAGATCTCGATGCTGCGCCGGTAGCTCAGGGCTGGTCCACTTACTCATCCGGCGCGAGTCATTCACACAGCGCTGTGCCTGCGGAGGTACGCCGGAACAGCGTCAGCGCACACGACGGAATCGCGAATACTGAAACGACTGCGATGCACCCCACGGCGTCGTGTGGAGGTGGAGCGCCGCCTCAGCCGGCTCGAAGGTCGGACCGAATTCCGCCGCGAGCGTGTCGGGCGAGTAGCGCACCACCGACAGCCCGCTGCATCTCTCCGGTCCATCCAACGCGAACGTGGCGATGATCGCGGTTCCGCCGACTTTCAGCGTCTCGTGCAGATGAGTCCGGTAGCTGGCGCGATCCTCGCGGGTGGCCAGGAAGTGGAACACCGCGCGGTCATGCCAGACGTCCACGGGTGCCAGACTCCACACGCCTGTGACATCAGACTCGATCCGTGTCGGGACTGACGAGCCGTGTCCGTGCACGCGCCAGCGCCGCACCGGAAATGTCCAACACGGCCAGAGAGGTGAGGCCCCTCGCGACCAATTGATCGACCAGACGGGAGTCTCCACCTCCGACATCGAGGATGCAGGTGCGTGCCGAGACTCCGGTAGCATCGAGCATGTGCAGCGAGATCTCCGGCGCAGCCTCGAATCAGCTCACGTCGCGGTCGGTCTTCGTGCGGTAGACGGTGTCCCAGTGTGCGGCTCTGTCCATCAGCTTCGTCTCCGACTCCATGCAGGCGACCACCGCCGCTAGCGACGGTCCCGTACCGCCGTCCGATCCGCGAGAAATGCCCCCGCCGCACGCGCGACACCGGCCAGGACCCTCGTTCGGTAGTCGTGTTCGCCCGTATCGAACTGGTCGCCGGTGTGGTCAACGGCGTTGCTGACGAGCGCGACCAACCCCACGGCAGCTCCGCGCGCCTGGGCGAACGCGAAGAGTGCCGCCGCTTGCATTTCCACAGCCAGCACGCCTCTCTTCGCCCAGCTATCCAGTTGCGCCTGCGTCTCACGATACGGCGCGTCCGTCGTCCAGACCAGTCCCTGTCTCACGTGCCCCAGTGGCTCCAACGCGCGAACGAGGTGCGCCGCCAGCGCCGGTGTCGGCGTCGGCAGGGTCTCAGAGGGCGGTAGATAGTGCAGCGATGTTCCCTCGTCTCGGACGGCTTCGTCGGCGATCACCACGCAAGGGAGCGGCACGTCCGCGGAGACGCGACCAGCCGACGTCAGCCCCACGATCACCTCGACGCCAGCCGCGTGCAATTGCTCGGCGACAAGAACGGCGTACGGACCGCCGATCGTGCGTGGGACAACACCGCAGCGGATGCCATCGACTGTCAGGGCCAACATCTGCGTGTGGAAACAGGCCCAGGTCGACACGACGCTGACCGACGCGTCGCGCGCCAGTCCATCCGACAGGTCGCCGTCGAAGTCCAGGATACACACGGGTGGCACGGGCGCCGACTCCAGGCGCCGACTGCTGCGCACGGCCTGCATGAGGTCTTCCGGACGAAACACCGAAGGGAGGGCAAGAGGATGGTTCAGAAGCGGGGTCTGTTCGGACATGACGGCTCACCTGTGCCGGTAACGATCTTCGCATGCAGTGCCAGGTGCATCCCACGGCTGATTTGACACCGGTGCCCCCCTGCAGCATCCTACGCCTGTGCTGACTCTCGCCCGTCGTCTGGCGTCGCTCGCCGCTATCCTGGCGCTGTGCGTCGGGAATGCTGCGGCGTGCCAGGGGTGGAGCGCCACTCCAGAGGCCCGGATGGCCTGCTGCACGGGCGAGGACACCTGTCCGATGCACCGCTCGGCGTCACACCCCGCCGGCACGACGAGCGTCGCGGATCAGTCGCAGGCGGACCGTTGCTGCGCCGCGGCCGAGGGACACGAGTCAGGCGCACCCGTGGCCGCCTTCGTCCCATCCGGCGCGCTCACGCCTGCCGCGACCTGGTATCCGCTAGCGCAGCCGGCCCGCCATCCCGCACCCGAGAACTGGCGGGTGCCGCTTCGCTCCTGCCCCGCCGTCCCGACACACGTACTCCTCTCCGTCTTCCTCGTCTAGCACACCGCGGCCGTCGTGTGTCTGCCCGGCAGCCCGCTGTCCGGGACGAATGCCTTGCGCGGATCGACGCGCCACGTGACGAGTGTCCGTACATGATCAATCGCCTCATCGAAGCGTCCCTTCGCAATCGCGTCATCGTCATCGTGCTCTACCTGGCGCTCGGCGGATGGGGATGGTGGGCCCTCCGGAGCACGCCGATCGACGCCATTCCGGACCTGTCCGACAACCAGGTCATCGTCTTCACCGACTGGACAGGCCACGGCCCGCAGGAAGTCGAGGACCAGGTCACCTACCCGCTGACCGTCAACCTCCAGGGCCTCGCCGGTGTGCGCGTCGTCCGGTCGCAGTCGGCCTTCGGGTTCTCGATGATCTACGTCGTCTTCGAAGACGACGTCGACCTCTACTTCGCACGGGCCAGGGTGCTCGAGCGCATGAGCCTCGTGGCGAAGGTGCTGCCCGCTGGCGTCGTGCCAGCGCTCGGTCCGGACGCGACGGGTGTGGGTCACGTGTTCTGGTACACGGTCGACAGCCCAACGATGTCGCTCCGGGATCTGCGGTCGCTGCAGGACTGGTTCATCCGCTACCAGCTCAACGCCGTGCCCGGCGTCGCGGAAGTGGCCTCGGTCGGCGGGCAGGTCCAGCAGTACCAGATTGACGTGGACCCGAACCGTCTTCGCGCCTACCACCTCCCGATCAGCGCCGTGGTGAATGCTGTGCAGTCGAGCAACCTGAACGTCGGCGGAAACGTCATCGAATCCAACGGCGCGTGGCTCATCGTGCGCGGCGTTGGCCTGATCGCCTCACTCGACGATGTGAAGCGGATTCCGATCGCCGCGTCTGGCGGTACGCCCGGCTATGTCGAGCAGGTTGCCGATGTGCACATCGGCGACGCGTTCCGCGTCGCCTCGCTGGTAAAGGGCACAAAGGAAGCCGTTGGCGGCGTCATTGTCGCCAGGACCGGCGTGAATACGAAGACGGTCATCGAGGCGGTCAAGGCGCGCATTGCGCAGATCCAGCCCGGTCTTCCACCTGACGTGACCATCGTGCCGTTCTACGACCGTTCGGAACTGATCGACCAGACCACCGACACGCTTCGGCGGGCCCTCATCGAAGAGATCCTGCTGGTCACGCTGGCGCACGTGCTGTTCCTCATGCACTTCCGGTCGATCCTGATCGTCACGATTCCGCTGCCGCTCGCCGTGCTCGGATCGTTCCTGGCAATGCACTACGCCGGGCTGTCGTCGAACATCATGAGCCTGTCCGGCATTGCCATCGCCATTGGCGTCCTCGTCGACGCCGGCATCGTCGTCACCGAGAATGCGTTCCGCTTCCTCGAGCAACGACAGGTGGACCCGCGCGATCGGCAGGCGGTGTGGCAGGGCGTTCTCGAGTCGACGCGCCTGGTCGGGCGTCCGATCTTCTTCTCGATGGCGATCATCGTCCTCGCCTTCGTCCCGGTCTTCGCGCTCACCGGGCAGGAGGGCAAGCTATTCCACCCGCTGGCGTTCACGAAGACAGCCGCCGTGCTGGCCGCGACGGTCATCGCGGTGACGCTGGTGCCGGTGCTGTGCACCCTGCTGCTCGGCGGCCGCTTCCACGCCGAAGGCGACAACCCGGTAATGCGCCTGCTGCGACACCTCTACCGACCACTACTCGAGTCGGCACTCGCCCACCGCAGAGTCACGCTCGGCCTCGCGGGCGCTCTGTTTGCCGGTGCGCTGCTGCTCGGGCGCGGCATCGGCAGCGAGTTCATGCCGCCGCTGAACGAAGGTGACCTCATGTTCATGCCGATCGCCGACCCGAGCATCTCGCTCGAGGAGAACACCCGGATCGCGATGCAGCAGAACGCGGCGCTGTCGTCGTTTCCGGAAGTGGCCTCGGTCGTGGCGAAGGTGGCGCGGGCCGACACCTCGACCGATCCGGCCCCGCTGAACATGACCGAGACGATCGTCCACCTCAGGCCGCGCGCGGCGTGGCGCCCGGGCATGACCCTCGACCGGCTGCGGGCCGAGATGGGGCGAGCCGCCGAGCTGCCAGGCGTCGCCAACATCTGGACGATGCCGATCATCAATCGCATCGACATGCTGACAACGGGGATTCGCTCGGAAGTCGGCGTGAAGATCTTCGGCGCCGATCTCACCACGCTCGAAACACTCGCCCGTCGCGTCAGCGACGTCATCCGCACAGTGCCTGGTGCCAGCAACGTCTACCCCGAGCAGGTCACCAGTGGCCAGTATCTCAACATCGTGGTCGACCGGCCGGCGGCGGCGCGCTACGGCATCGGTGTCGGCGATATCCAGCAGGTGATCGAGCATGCCGTCGGCGAGACCGTGCTGACGACAACCATCGAAGGCCGCCGGCGCTTTCCGGTCCGTGTCCGGTACGGGCCGGAGTATCGGACCGACGCGCGTGCACTCGGGTCGGTGCTGGTCGCTGCGCCGAGCGGCACACAGGTACCGCTCTCGCAGCTCGCCACCATCGCGCATGCGCGCGGACCGGCGATGATTTCGTCCGAGAACGGCCTGGTGCTGGCCACCGTGCTGCTCAACGTCCAGGGGCGCGACGTCGGCGGGTTCGTGGAGGAGGCACGCCGAACCGTCGCACGGGAGGTCGCGTTGCCGCCGGGATACTACATCGACTGGAGCGGCCGCTGGGAGAACCAGGAGCACGCCCGCGAGCGCCTGCTGGTGGTCCTGCCGATCGTGCTGCTCGTCATCTTCGTCCTGCTCTACTTCACCTACCACTCCGCGCTCGAGGCGGCGCACGTGCTGCTCACCGTACTGTTTGCGCTGACCGGCGGTGTGTATCTGCTCTGGGCGCTCGGCTACAACCTGTCGGTTGCCGTCTGGGTCGGCTTCATCGCGCTCTTCGGCACGGCCGTCCAGACGGGCGTGGTCATGGTCATCTACCTGAACGAAGCGGTCGAGAGGAAGCGCCTCGAGTTCGGCGAGCGGTTCACGGTGACGACGCTGCGCGACGCCGTGATGGAGGGTGCGCTGCTGCGCCTGCGTCCAAAGATCATGACCGTATCGACCGTGGTAGCCGGCCTGCTGCCGATCATGTGGAGCGCCCGTCCTGGCGCGGAGGTGATGAAGCCGCTGGCGACACCCGTACTGGGCGGGATGGTGTCGTCGCTGCTGCATGTCCTCCTCGTGACGCCGGTCATCTTCTTCCTGATCCGGCGGCGGCAACTGGGGCTGACGGGTGAACCCGCTCCCGACACGACGGTCAAGCCGACAGACCGGCGCGGGATGCGACGTGGGCTCCTGGTCTTGGCTCTCGCTGCAATCGTGGCTCTCGCCGTCTGGCAGGTGACAGTGCGGTGGACCACTCGGGCGACGCGGCCTTCTGGCGGCGCCGTGGTGCAGACCTTACAGGCTGGCACCTTGAGCGTCGTCGTCCGGTCTCCGGACGGCAGCCTGCATCTCGGACGCAACGTGCTCACCATCGAATTCCACTCGCCTGAAGGAGCGCTCGTGAATGTCGGCACGCTGCGCGCGAACGCCAACATGAGCATGCCCGGAATGGTGATGTCGAGTGGGATGGAGGTGCGGCCGACGGCCTCGCCAGGTCGATACGAGGCGTCGGCGGAATTCGGAATGGCTGGTGCGTGGCCGGTGACCCTCGAATGGGACGGCCCGACCGGCCAGGGGTCGGTCAGCTTCCAGGGAGCCGTGCAATGACGGGTCAACGATCGATGGGGATGACGGAGGGCCTGCGCGCCGCCTGCGCGCTCGGGATGCTCACGGCCTGGCTGGCGATGCCGGTCGAAGCCGGCCAGCCGGCGGCGGCGCCCGCCAGTCCGCTGTCACTGGAGGACGCCGTGAAGTGGGCGCTCGCGCACGAGTCCGGACTGCGCGCCGAACGGACCGAGACCGACGTCGCGCAGGGCAATGTGGCGCAGGCGGCGCTGAGACCGAATCCAATGGTGTCTCTCGGGCGGCAGCAGCAACCCGGCGGCATGGACAACCAGACCTCACTCACCGTGGAGTGGCCGCTCGACCTCTTCAGAGTTGCCGGGCGTGTGGCCGTGGCCGAGGGGGAGGCCGAGGCGACCCGCTTTCGAGTCGCCGACCGTCAACGGCTGCTCGTCGCCGACGTGCGCGCCGCCTACGGCGCGGCGGCGGCGGCTCAACGCGAACTGGATGTGCTGACGGAGCTGGTGACCACGGCCGCGGGGGAACTCGAGGTGATACGAAGTCGCGTCGACGCGGGCGCTGCTCCTGCGCTCGACCGCGACCGTCTCCTCGTCGAGCGCCGACGGCTCGACGCCGACCGGCTGCTTCAGGACGCACGAGCGAACAGCGCGACGTTGGCCCTGCAGCGACTGCTGGGCCTCGACCCGACTGTCGCGGTGACGCTGCGCGAGAGCCTCGAGTCGCTAGTGGACCCGGCCAGCGCCCCCCCACCGGCGACAGGCGGTCTCGCCGACCACCGGCCAGACGTGCAGGCAGCGTGGGCCGGCGTCCGAACCGCTGACGCAACGCTTGATCGCGCCCGCCGCGACGGTCGCTTCGACGTGTCGCTCTTCGGCACCTACACGCGGATGCAGGCGGCGTTCCCTCAATTGGGTTACGGGCCCGGCGGCGGCCTCCAGCCGATCGGGGACACGTTCCACTACCTCGCGGCCGGAGCAACGGTGACCGTCCCGTGGCGAAACGACAATCGTGGCGAGATCGCCGCGGCAACGGCCCAGCGTCGCGGTGCCGAGGCCCGGTACGCCGAGGCGGCGTTGCAGGCGCGCACCGAGATTGCGGCCGCCACGACGCTCGACACGCAGGCGCGTGCCGCCGTCGCACTCTATGCTGCGGAGATCCGGCCACTCGCCCGGCAGAACCTGGATGTGGTCAGGCAGACCTACAGGCTGGGACGCGGCACCGTGGCCGACGTGCTCGGCGAACAGCGGCGATATCTGGACATCGAACGTGCCTACACCGAGGCGCTGAAACACGCGTATGACGCGCGCACGAGCCTGCTGAGCGCGCTGGGAGTGCAGCCATGACCATCCCCGCCACGTCTCGTGCTCTGCTCGGCGTCGCCCTTGGCGTCGGTCTGCTTGCTGGAGCCGGCGCCACCTATCTGTCGCTGGCACCGCGCAACCGGGCACCCTCCACTGTGGTGGGCACCGCACCAGCGCCGCCTCCGACGTCGAAAGGGGGCGCAGACTCCGTGATGCTCGGCCCGGAGGAGGTGACGCGGGCACACATCAGCACGACAGCCGTGGAGTCGGCCGCGCTCAGCGAGTCGGTCACTATCCCCGCACTCGTGGAGCCCAACGCCTATAAGCAGACCATCGTGACCGCGCTGGTTGCCGGGCGCGTCACGCGCGTGCAGGCGGAGCTCGGGCGAGTGGTGCGACGCGGCGAGGTGCTGGCCGAGGTGTATAGCCCTGAACTTGCCGAGGCACAGCGCGCGTATATATCCGTCTCCTCGGAGCTGCGTGCGCACGAACAGCAGCTCGCGCGCGTCGAAGCCCTGGTGGCCATCGGCTCGGCCAGTCGGCAGGAGGTCGAGATGGCGCATGCCGAACACAGCGCGCTCACCAGTAGCCTCGAAGGCGCCAGGACCCGTCTCGAGCTGATCGGCCTGACGTCAGACCAGGTGGCTGACCTGTCTACGGCATCGCAGGTCACCGCGACGACCGCGGTGCGCGCACCACTCGACGGCGTGGTCACCGCTCGTCAGGCGAATGTCGGGCTGAACGTCGCGGGCGCGACGGCGCTCTTCACCGTGACGGACCTGTCGACCGTCTGGGTGGTCGGAGACCTGTACGAGCGAGACTTTCCACGCGTCGGCGTCGGCCGCGCCGTCACGATCACCGCCGATGGATTTCCGGGGCTGACGTGGCCCAGCGCGATTGACTATATCGACCCGCAACTGAATCGCGAGACACGAACCGCCAGCGTCCGCGCCGAAGTGCGAAACCCGCGGCAGCAGCTCCGACTCGGTATGTATGCGCAGATGCGCATCGACACGATCGGAGACCAGACCATGCCGGTGATTCCCACGTCGGCGGTTCAGACCATCGGCGATCATGCCGTCGTCTACGTCGCCTCCGCGGACACGCCGGGCCTGTACATCGAGCGCCCGATCCAGATAGGAGTCGCGGCCGGAGGCCGGATGGCTGTCGTGTCGGGGGTTGCGGTCGGCGAATCGGTCGTCAGCGCCGGCAGCTTCTACCTGCGTGCGGAGCACGAACGCCGCGGCCAGGGGACTCATGCGCCTGCCCCGGAGCGCGCCCCGTCGGGCCAGTCGACCGGACCTGCCCGTCAGACCGCGCGCATCACCACCTCGGACAAGGGCTTCGAACCCGCCCACCTCATCCTCAAGTCCGGAGTGCCCGCCCTTGTCACCTTCATCCGAACCACCGACGCGACCTGCGCCAAGGAGGTCGTGTTTCCCTCGCTAAACATCCGGCGCGAGCTACCGCTCGACACGCCCGTCACCATAGAACTGACGCCGTCGCACGCCAACCTGGACTTCGTCTGCGGGATGGGCATGTTTAAGGGAACGATTACGGCTGAATGACCGGCTGTACGGTGACCGGCACCTCCGCGTAGTCCGCTGCCTTCATCGCGATGCCCGGCATCGATGCCGCGAGGCGGAACCGTACAGAGTAGGTTCCTGGTGTGCTGGTCACAATGCCCGTGACGCTCTGGCTCGCACTCTTCTCGTCCCCGCTCACGGTCATTGTGGTCGAGGTCGCCCGCCGCCCCCCGTCTGAACGCTGGGAGGACCCGAGTTCGTAAGAGCCAGACGATCAGCGGCGCGCTGGATGCTGATGCCCCTAAGCACGGCAAGCATCATCGAGTCGTTAACCCCGCTGACGAAGACTCCTGAGCCAGCAACACCGTGCGTTCAGAAAGGCGGTTGCCGTCTGGGCCAGCAGGAAGTCTCCCGCTCAGGGAGACCCTTCGTCGGAGCGCCGCGGCGTGGTCTGACTCGCTGAGCTTCCCGGAGGCGAGGGCTGGCAGTGCCACCTCAGTCGGCGGCGACGGACCATGACGGCTCTGTGATGGCCCGCGAACCGCACGAGCTGCCGACGTCGCATCTATGTCCTGGAGCGCCTTCTTCAGTCACCCGGCGCGTTCTCGCGAAAGGACCCACTCATCCACCTCGGCTTCCAGCCAACCAACCGCGTTGATGGAGATCCGACGATGCTTGGGAAAGTCGCCCCTTCGCTCGAGCCGCCAGATGGTGGACCGCGACAGGCCCGTGCGATCACGCACCGCGTCGAGTCGAATGAATCGAAGCGGGATTCGCTGCAGACGCGCCTCGCGATCGGAAGGACTGTGCTCAGATGCACGATCGACGGTGACGCGCGGGCGCGGAGCGTCGTTCGGCTTCACCGGCCACCTCCCGAAGCACCGTTTCGGGAGGCGACCAGTTCGACGTCGTACCGGTCATCGTCTGGAACATAACGCAACACGCGCAGCAGTTCTTCGGCAGTTCGGCGCCCAGCTGATCGTGTCATGTGCACCACCACCTGAATGGCTTCCCCGATCTGGTGCCTCACGGCACGATACGGAACATCAACGCCGGCCTGCAGCACGCACGACGTCAGCCGCGACAGTGCCTGAGACGCCGAGCTCGCATGGATGGTGGACAACGTCCCGGCGTGTCCGGTATTCAGTGCTTGGAGCAAGTCGTACGCTTCCCGGCCTCTGACTTCGCCTACCAGGATCCGGTCCGGCCGATGACGCAACGTCGCTCGCAGCAGCTCGCGCATCGTGACCGCCGCCATGTCGCGCTGGGCCCGACGTTCCTCGAGACGCACGACGTTTGGCAGTGCGAGCTGCAGTTCCGCGGTCTCCTCCACGACGACGACGCGTTCATCCTGAGGGATGCAGGCTGTGAGTGAGTTCAGCAGCGTCGTCTTGCCGGTGCCGGTGCCCCCGCTGATCAGAATGTTGTCCCGGCACTCCACGGCATCTCGGAGTGCCGTCGCGACTGTCGGGGACAGGGTTCCTGCTTCGACGAGTTCATTGATCGTGAAGTACGACGGCCTGAACTTCCTGATCGTCAGCGCCGTGCCATGCAGGCTACAGGGCGGAATGACCGCGGCCACCCGTGAGCCATCGGGTAAGCGAGCATCAAGAATCGGCTGTTCTTCCGAGATGTCATTCCCGAGCAACCGAGCGATATTGCGGACCGCTACCTGAAGATTGCGTTCGTCCACGCGTGCACCACCCGCGGCCTGCACGCGCCCTTGCCGCTCGACAAAGACCTGGCCTCCAGGGTTCACCATGATCTCGCTGACGCTGGCGTCTTGGAGGAGTCCGGCAATCGGTCGGAGAAACGGCAGAATGATCTCGAAACTCATGTCACACCTCGCCTCGGCTCACTTGCTCGAAATAGGTCCGTGTGCGGTCTAGGTAGTGCGGTTTCAAATAGCAGTACGTGGGCGGTCGGGGATTGAACCCGTCGTACGCGAGGACGATCGCCTGCGCGTTCTTCAGCTCTGCGAACACCTTCGCTTCAAACACGTAGTCCCGTTGGACCGCATAGCTCTTCGAGGTGCTGATCGTGGACTTGTGCGCGGCGGCCCGTCCCGTCAGGACGCTGATGCGCGCGTCCTGCCCGCTCTCGGACAGGTTGTAGTGCGGCACCAGGCGCTCGTCCTTGCCGCACAGGTCGCTCGCGACCTTCGCGCTGAAATCGTCGCTCAGCGCCAGAAACACCTTCGTGCGGAAGGTCTGCAGCAGGGTCCGCCAGCTCTCGCCCGGCAGCGCGGACTTGAGCGAGCTCAGGCTCTGCGTGGCGACAATCGCGATGCACTTCCCCTGACGTGACAGGCTGAAGAACTTCTCGTCTCCCGTCGGGTCGTCCTCGCCTGCCGTCGCGAAGGCATGGTACTCGTCGCACAGGAACAGCACTTCCCGCCAGTGCCTGTCCCGTTGTTCGGCGATGCGCGGGATGCGCGACAACACGGACCGCTGGAAGTCTTGCTTCATCATCGTCCCGACGATCTTCGCGAGCCCAGGGTTGGACGCCATGGGGAAGTTCAAGGCGCAGACCTTGCCGTCCTCGATCAGCGTGTCGAACGGCGGCAGCGCCCGGCCGTAGCGTCCATCTGCATTGGCAATAGGGTCGTAGCACGCCTTCGGCGGGCAGAACACGCGCTTCGTGGCCGGGCTGTCGTCGAATAGGGACAGGAACACCGAGATCCCTTCCACGATCGACGTGCGGAGCTTCGGCTCGATCCGACGCCAGTCGTGTTCATACCAGCGCTTCACGGCCTCGAGTTGCTGTCGGCGCGTCTCGTCCGCTTCGCTGAACGCGCTCGCCTCCATCCGGACCTCGTAGGGCACCCTGTTCTCGTCCAGATAGCTACGGAGCGCTGGCGCGTCTGGCGCACCCATCAGGTCTGGTTCGCTCGCCGGTGAGAACGTGAAGACCGACAACTCTGGCGCTCTGGCGTAGGCCGACTTGGACACCAGGAGGCGCGTGGTGGTCGTGGCAAAGCGACGCTCACCTTCGGCGATCTTGGCTGCGAGTTGGTCGGGGTTGATCGCGCACTCGTAGACGTCGAACAGGGTGACGTAGTCATCGACGATCTTGTGCACCAGAATGATGAACTTCACGAGGTTCGTGTACGCCTGCTGCCAGAACGGCTCCTTCCCCTTGCCGAAGACACTATTGAGCAGCGACGCGATGCCGTACGCCAGCGCGTACGCATCGAGATCGTTGTGGAGCGGGTTGTACCGCCACGGCCCCTCCAACGAAATCTCGAGGTAGTCCCCTCCTCGCGCATGTCCTGTCAGCAACCGACGCACGTCGTGGCAGAAGTCGCCTTTGACCTCCAGGACCAGTCCGCCAACGCGTCGCTCCTCGTCATTGGCGCGATACCCCAGGATCTGATCGGCGTAGGGATAGAGGCACCCCGTCGTCTTGCCGCTGCCCACTGCGCCGATCACGGCAATCCCGGTGAACAGGCCTCGCTCTGGTAGCGCCAACCACGTTGGTGCCGCCGAAGGGACTGGCTTCAGCGCGTGATGCTGCTCGCCCAGGATCACGAACAACCGATCGCGCGTCTGTGGCTCCGGGTACGCCGGAAGCGGCCCCGCGTCCGCCAGGTGTGCTCGCCCGCGCATAAAGATGTACGCCAGTGCGCCGGCCACCGACGTGGCGAGAAACGGCGTCGTGAATAGGAGCGTGACGTATCCGGCGTACAGCGCTCTGTAGAGACCTGGACGATACGCCCCGACCATGACGAGGAGTGGGTCTTCTGCGCGCCATGGGACGACTGACTGTGCGGCGACACCGATAACGCCAGCTACACCGAGGCTGATCCAGGTTCGGTGCTCCAGGAACCGCGTCACGCCGTCTCCTTAGAGGCGCTTCGCCGGGACGCGTCGGCGACGCTGCGGTGGCTGCTGGGCTGTTCCGTCGCCGCTGCACCGGTTGAGACACGACTCGCTGGTGTCGGTACAGAAGTTGTGGGGGCATCGCGCCGTTGCCGCCACACGATGAAGTCCTTGTCATGACGAAACACCCGCCGGAGCGCGGACGACACGATGTACTCCTTGGTGGTGTTCAGAAACTCGGCGTATGCCCGTAGCTGCTCATGCAGGTCGCGATCGATACGCAGCGCGAGCGTATCGCGGTCCGGCGTTGCGGGTGGTGCTGGAATCAGTGGCATGTGACGACTCCTTCTCAATGCAGTTGCTGGGTCGCTTTTGCGTGCCTGCGCGACGTGTGTCCGTCGTGGGGGCGCCCTTGTGTACGGGCCGAGACAGGAGCGACCCCCACGGGGTGCATGCAGCCCTGTGGGCCGAGGTTTCGCCTCGGCGCAGGGTCGCTCCTGTCTCGGCCCCGTGTTCGTGCCTGGCGCGGAACGCGCCTCCGATCCGCGTATCGCATTGACGCGCCGCCTGTTCGGGGCACGGGCCGGCGAACGGACCGGTGAAACGTGTGGCGAAAGGCCGGGACAGGCGCCGTGCCAGCGGCCGACTGCCCTCGTGCCCCTCATCGGCGGCCACCGATGGGACTCGTCGCGACATAGCTGTGGGTGAGCACACATGTCTCCAGCTCGCCGGCTCGATCGCGTTCGAGAGACGGCGGTCGCGCGATCGCCTGCCTGACCGCCTCCTCGCCACGGGTCTCCCACTGCCCATAGAGACGGTCTCTGTCGTGGCCACCGAACCGGAGCCGGAGGTCACGGAACCGGTCGAGCGCGGCCTTGTCGAGGGCCGCCCAGTCCTTGGCGTCGAACGCGCGTCGCAATCGGCAGTAGTCGAAGAACGCCGGGAGATCCGTGACCGGGCTGCCCCTGTGCGTCCGTTCGACATCGGCCCACACACGGCGAAACGTAGCCGCTACGGACGCGAAGCGACGGGAGGTCTCGGCGACGTAGACCACGCGCGCTCCGCGCAAGGCCGCCCACACGGGCCAATAGCGCCGGAGGAACGCCTCGAAGGACGTCGCCGCCAAGTCGCCGCCGTCGATGTACGCGAGGACCAGGGATGTCTGCCCGACACCACCGGATTCGAGACCCATGGGTCCGGCGTCCACGAAGTACCGCATTGACGACGGACCATCCGGCGGGCCGACGTAGCGCTGCTGTGGCAGCCAGAACCGGTCGATCCCGGTCGCGTCGCAGAACGCGAGACGCTCGGCTTCGGTGGCGAGAAAGCGCGTCGTCGGCCGCGCGAGCACGTAGTCCAGGGCCATCAGCCGAGCCTTGATCCCGATCGCCGGGCGCCGTCGCCGATGTTCGCGCCGCTCGTCCACGGCTGCGGCGGCATAGAGCGTCCGCGCGCACAGATGGACCACCTGCGCGGCGTAGCAATACGTCTGCACGGTGGCATGCCGGCGCGCCACCAGCTTCGCCGTGAAATCGACGACGGTCTGCCCGGACGCCCGGCCAATGAACTGCAGGAACTGGCGGCGGACGAAGTACCCGCTGTGCCTGGCGACGCGGTCCAGGAATGCCGCTTCCCTCTCGGTGTATCCGAGGGCGACAATCGCCGCCAGGCGATCCACATCAGCGGTCATAGCGAGAAGATCTCCCCGATGACGCCGCGGTCTTCGAGCGCGGCGCTGAGCCGGCCGGTCTGCGAGGCCGGCGCGTAGACCGTGAAGCCCGCCTGCACCTTGGCGGCGACCTGGGACGGTTTGTAATGCTCGGTGGCCAGCTCGAGATCGACCCGGGCCACGGTGCCTTCGCGCGTCTCATACTCCAGCCGCACGTCGGGAATCTGCACAGTGCCGTTCACGACGCGCAGGTGGAGCGTCCGCGCGATGGCCTCGGGATCCGGTGAGGCACCTGGTGCGTTGCGACGAGCGGCGACCTGGCCCTTCAGCTCGGCGTCGAGGATGACTCGACGCACCGTGCCCCCACTCCGCGTGAGCCGGGCGGCCTCGGCCTCCGCGACGCGAAACAACGCCGCGTCATGGGCCTGCTCCTTCGGCTTCACGAGACCCCAATGCAGGCGTTGCCCCTCCGGCGCGAGCTGTCGTTGGGCCAGGTCGTGACCGTCGCGGGTCAGCGTCACCACCGCTTCGGCCCGCCCGCCGCGCGGAGCCGGCGCGGTGTGGCGCAGGAGCCAGCCGCGCCGCTGCAGTGACCGGAGGTCGCGGTCCAGGCGCGCCTGATCGCCCCCGTAGCGCGTGCGCGCCAGATCGGCGACCGCGACCGCGCGAAAGGTGCCGACGGTGCGGAGCGTCTCGCGGGCGGAGGCCGACAGCGGGACCACGCGGTCGCGCCAGACGATCGGCACATCGCGGTCTCGCGCGGCGTCCGGTCCGGTGTTACCGCTGGGCTGTGAACCGCGGGCGTCGTGCCGCTCGGCCGGTAGCGGCGCAGTGGCGGACTCACCGCCGGCTGCGCCTCGGCCACCAGTCGCCTTCGACTCGACCTCGAGGTCGCGGTCGTCTTCCCACCCTCCACGTGACATGGCCTACTCCTGCAACCGCTGCGCGAGTTCCTCGGACAGGCTGCGCCCCGTGCGCAGCTGCTTCTCGAGGTGCGCGAGCTTCTGCCCGGTGTCTTTCAGGAACAGGACGCGTGCGACGAGGTAGCACACCGCGAAGACGTTGATGAACGCGACGGTGCCCCAACCGATCAGGGTCATGCTGTAGTGCGACCAGAGCACCGCCCGGTATGGGATGAGGAACGTGCAGGTCTGCATCAGACCAAAGAACACCGCCAGACTGATCACGCTCGTCGCGAGGAAGGCGTTGGCGATCATGGACGTGCCTCGTCCGCTCCGACGAAGGCCTGGTCCTCGCGGAAATACGTGATCGTCAGCCCGAGGGGATTGATGGGAATGCGGGCGTTGTCGACCACGTCCTGCAGGACGAAGACGACGTGCGCGACGAACGTGTCGCGCCGGAGTTCTGCCCGGGTCGCCGGAGCGAGATGCACCTGCTCAAACTCGACGGTGGCGCGGTAGGGCTCCTGTCGGAGGTCTTCGAGCGTGACGTTCTTGACGCGCACGTCAATCTCTTCCCCGCCGCCCGCGAGGAAGCGCTCGATGACCCCGGACTTCTTGCCCGCGTCCATGGTGGCGTCGGCCAAGCGGCCGTCCAGAAAGTACAGCGACTCGGCGTATTGCTGGCGTACCGTCGCCCGCATGCGGCCGTAGTGCTTCGTGATGAACTGCACCAGGAAGTACTTCAGCTCGGGCGCCTGGGGCGTGTACGTCAGGCTGTCGTAACTGGTCGCCGTGGCTCGGCCCACGTCGTCGATCCGGATGACCAGTGGCTTGACGTGGCCGAACGTTCGCTGGGTGTAGACGGCGAGCCCGACCAGGGCGACCGCGACGAGCGACAGGCAGAGCACCGCGACCTTCAGATAGGTGTTCATGACCTGCGTGGAGCCGTACTGCTCGATGTAGCGCTGCCGCGCCGCACCGAATTCGTAGCCGGGCGGCGGGACCGCCAGAGAGGGTGTCGACATCGTTCGTTACCCCAGGCGCGGGAAGGCAGACTCGCCCGCGCGCCCTGAAAAGAGAGAGTTGGTCAGCGACGGCACCTTGAGGAGTCCGTAGGTGAACGCCAGCAGCAGGAACACGAGGTGGAACCCGCCGACGAGAATCCGGTCGACGGTGTACGGCGGCGGGAACGCGTCGAGGAAGTTCATCAGGAACGTGCCGCCCACGAAGACGAACGCCTGGGCGATGACCTGATAGAACGCATACTGCAGCAGCGACTTCAGCCAGCCCCAGAACATCCACTCCATCTGCGGGACCAGGAAGAACGGGATGAACACCGGGCCCACTAGCACCGCGATACCCGTGGCGATCAACCCGAAGGCGATGACTGCCAGGAGGGCTACCCTCGCGGCCGTGACGGCGAGGGCCACGAGGAAGTAGCCCACCAGCGCCGCCACGTTGAGCACCAGCGGCTGTTCCAGCGACAGGTAGACCTGATTGAGGCGGTCGCTGAGCCGCTGCACTTGCGTGATCTCGAGCTGCCGCGCGAGGTAGATCGGCTGGTCGGTCAGGAGCTGCGTGAAGCTCAGCCCGATGCCCGGAATGGGCGCGCGGTAGTACGTGATCATCGCGAGGCCGAACGCGATGGTCATGATGAGCGACACGAAGCGCCCGAGTGGCAGCCCCGATGCGCCGTCCGCACTGGCCAATGCCGCCCGGATGCCAAACCACGCGATCAGGATGACGGCGATGCCTCGGAACATGTTGGTGCCGAGGCTGACGAACAGGTCGCCGTCCCGCATCAACAGGTCGAGGATGGCGCCCGTGATGCTCGCAAAGGGATCAATGTCAGCCATGGACGCGCCTCGTTACGGGATGCGGAAGGTGGACAGGGCCTGGGTGGTGCCGCCCGTCGTCCGGGCGAGCAGCGGACCAGCCTGCGTCAGGAACGCGACATGGGCGTTGATCCCATGTGCCGCCGCCTCGCGGCGTTCGGTGGCGTCGAGCACCTGCTGTTCAAGGAGCGAGACTAGGAGGTAGTTGGTGTCCTTGGCGATGCGGGTGCCGGCGACGCCGGCCGCGTTGATCTTGTCGAGGACCGCGACCTGGGTATGCAGGGCTGGGTCGTCCGAGTAGGCATCGACCTCCAGGTTCTGGAGCGTGGCTTCAACACTGGCCTGGTTCTGCCGCAGCCGCCCAATCGCCTCGAGCCCGTTGGTGATGGCGCCGTCCGTCAGCTGCGTGCGGTCATAGCGCTCCTGCACCCGCGTCAGCTCCGCCGCGGACAACCGCGAGAGCCCTCCTCCGTACGGGATCAGGGCCTCCGTCGCTCGCGCGACCGCGACGGCCGGACTCACGCCGGTGTTGGCGGCGGTGACCCACGGAAGGGTCGTACCGTAGAGGCTGGGGGCGACGAGCGGACGCCACGGCGTGCGGAGACTCTGGTAGCGCGGCGTCAACACGAACGGGAGTCGCTCGGCCTGTGTGCGCAGCAGCAGATACTGCGTGCGGATCTGGTTGTAGGTCGTGATCAGCTGCGAGAGCTGCGCCTGGAGCTGGCCGTAGCGCAGGACCGCATTGGCGTAGTTGGTCGGGTCGTAGACCACGCTGAAGAACTGCGCCGAGACCGGGAGCACACACACCAGCAGCAGCAGCGCGCCGAGGAGCAGACGACGGATCATGGACGACCTCCGATTGGGGTGAGCGAACTGCGGTAGGCGGGCAGGTCGAGGTCTCCGGACAGGTACACCTTGATGCGATGGCCCTCGCGAATGGTCACCGTCGGGAGCAGATTGAGAAAGCGATCGAGGATGCGTGTGCTCGACTGCGCCACGCTCGACGCGACGCCCTGGCGGTAGACGTCGGCGCCCGTCACGTCGGGACCGACGGTAGTGCTGGCCTGGGAGAACCCTGTGATGACGCCGAGCGCGAGCGACACACCGAAGATCTGGCCGTAATGTCGATCCACTTGATCGCGCAACCCCAGGTCACCGGCTTGGTTGAGGCCCTGCAAGCCATCCAGCGAGATCGCGTCTCCGTTGGGCATCAGCAGTCGATGAAAGGTCACCGCCAGCCGTGACTGTCCGAAGGCGTTCACCGCGCGGGCTTCGCCGAGCACGCGGGCCCCCGCCGGAATCACGAGGTGGTCGGCGGCATACACCGGCACACTGACCAGGCAGTTCACCGGGCCGGTGTACGTGCCATCCAGCCGGTTCGTCAACACCGTCTCGATGACCGAGCCCTCGAAGAGGCGGTACCTCGGCGTCGTCGGGTGCGATGCTGCCGCCGGCGACGCCGCAGGCACGGGCGGCGCGACGCTCGGATTGGCCGGCGGGGGTGCAGGCGGAGCACCGGTGATCGGCGGGATCGTCGCCGGTCCCGGCCAGCCGGGCGGCAGCATCGCGGCCAGCGCCGCCGCAGCGGGCGCGGCGGGAGAAGGCGCACCCTGCCCCTCAGGCGGGCGAGAGAACGCCACGTTGTCGGCGAACCGCGCCCGGTCTTCGTGCGATTCGCGGTCGACGGGGGCGCTGGACCTGACGACGGCTGCCGAGTCGACCGGCGGCGCACCTGACAGCCCCGACGTGGGCGCTCCGGCGGGTTCGCCAGCGGTGAGCGCGGCCTTGGCAGCTTCGAGCGACACCTGCTCGGCGGTCAGGCGCTGCGCCTGCTCCTGGATGCGCTGCTGATAGTCCTCGATCCGCTGCTGATTGGGATCGATGGCGACCGCGGCGGGCGCGGTGGTCGTCGTCCCGCGCGGCTTGGCCGGCGGGCCGGACAAGGCAAGAATCGCGACCATCACGACCGCGACACCGATGAGCACCCACTGCTGCAGGTGGCGGGGCACGACGCCGGCGGGCCACCGGCGCCGGTCGAGCACGCGTGCCGGCGCCGCCTGGTTCTCCGGGAAAAGAGAGGGCTGTTCCGTCATGGTAGCCTCCCCTACTGCCCGTCGGTGCGCCGGAACCCCACCCGCGCGGCGCCCAGCATGAAGTAGCCCGCATCGAGCACTTTGGGCACGACGTACACGCCGTCATGCACCTCGAAGTTCACCAGGCTTGGGAGGCCATCCTTGTATTCATAAAGTGCTGGCAGTTCCCGCGCACCCGCTCGGATGAAGGTGCGGTGGTCGTCGTGAAACATCACCTGCAGAAAGAACGGCTTGATGTCGGCCTTGAAGCGGTAGGGGAACTGCAGCCCGAGGGGATAGCTGGTGCGGAACTCGGTCAGACCGGCATCGAGCGCGGTCTGGGCCGCCTCGGTCTCGCGTCGGGCCGTCTCCCGCGCGACGTCGATCTGGGCGCGGTAGTCGTCGAGTTGCTCGGCGGGCACGAACTTGGGGCTGGTGCGGCCCCTGGCACTCGCCAGGTCGTCCGGTTCGAGATAGACGGTCAGGTCGGCGTCCTGCCCGGGCGTGCCTGAGACTTCGCTCAGCACGAACGTGTAGACCTGGCCGCTGGTGGCAATGAGGTTGAGGTTCGTCTCCCCGCCGGCCCGAGCCGGCTTCACCGAGACGAGGCCACCCCGCACGTTGACGATCCAGAACTCCTTGTCGCCGCAGGTCGCTTCGACCACCTCCTCGCCGTCCGGCAGCACGATCAGCGTCGTGTAGTGCAGCTTGGCTTTCAGCGAAACGAGGTCACGCGGGTGGTACACGATGGTCCGGGCGCCGCGAGGGGCCGCAGACGGCGACGTCTGCGCGGCGAGGGGCGATGCGAGCACGGCGGTTGCCGTGAGCGCGAGCAGGAACAGTCGGATACTGAACATGAGGACTCCTTTGGGAATGTGAGGTCGACTCAGCCGCGACGCGTCGCGCTGAAGAGCGTGGTGTTCGTCGGGTCGACGCGCAGGTTCAGCACCTTCGCGACGTCGGGCTGTTTGAGCAGCAGTTGCTGCCGTGGGATGAGCGTGGCAATGCGCGCCGCCTCGGCGTCGTTGAGCTGAAACAACGCCTGATAGGCCGCGCGGTCGATGTTCGGATTCGCCAGGAAGATCTTCGTCGGGCAGCTCTCCACCGCGACGCGCAGCAATTCGGATCGTTCGAGGTCCTCGCTCGACTGCGTCGCCATGAGGACGCAGGCGTTCTTCTTGCGCCACGTCTTGAGCGCCTCGGTGACGTAGGCGCGAATCGTGGGATCGCGAAGGAAGCGCCAGGCTTCGTCGAGGACGAAGACCTTGAGGGTGCTAGCCAGCGCCGGGTCCAGGATCGTCGCGGTCGCCCGATGCAGGAAGTAGAACAGCAGCGGCTCGAGTACCAACGGCACGCCGTCGAGCCCTTCGAAGTCGATGGTCTGGAACGGCGCTAGCGTGACGGTGTCTTCGACGTGGTCGAAGACCTGGGCGTACTGCCCGCCTTCGACCCACCGCTGCAGCTGTTGCGCCAGCGAACGCGGCAGGATGTTGGCGAGCGTGAAGAGGCGCCGCTGGTCCGGATCGAGCGCGTAGAGGGTCTCGATTTGTTCGTACAGCGCCTGGTCGTCGGACCGAGTCATCGCGTACTGCCCGCCCGCCTGAATCAGCACCTTCACGAACGTGAACAGGAACTGCCGGTTATCGGGAGTCGGTGCCAGGCAGAACGGGTTCAACGTGAACCCCGGTCGGTCGAGGGCCACGCGCAGCGCCTGACCGCCGAAGTACGAGGTCAGCCCGTCGTAGCTCCCCCCGAGATCGAAGATGAGCGTGCGCGGGCTGTACCGCTGCAGGTGGGCGATGAGGAAGTTCAACAGGAACGACTTGCCGCTCCCGGTGGCCCCAAGCACCAAGGTGTGCCCGACGTCTTCGACGTGGAGGTTCAGGTGATAGGGCGTGCCCTGCGTGGAATCGAGGACCGCGAGCGCCTCACGTCCTAGGTGACGGTTGGTCGGATCCCCAGGGGCCTGCGCAAACAATAGCGCCAGGTCGGCGTAGTTCGTGTTCAGCAGGTACATCGACCGCACGTCGTAGGCCTGATTGCCCGGCAGCACGGCGAGCCACGCGTTCAGCAGGTTGTAGCGCTCGTCGGTGACTTGCGCGTCGTGGCCGGCGAAGGCCTTGAAACACGCGCCCACACTCCGCTCCAGAGCCGCCGAGTCGTCGTCCCATAGCACGACGCTGAGGGTGTAGGACCCGAAGTAGCGGCCCTGGAGGGTCAGCTCGGTCAGCGCCGCGCCGAGGTCGCGGACCACGGCCACGGCGCTGTCGTCCACCAGGACGTCGCCGGGTGAGGGATTCCCGTCCGTGACGTAGCTGCTCAGCGAGACCCGTGCGTTGTGGAAGTGGCGCCGCCGCGCGTGGATCTCGCGTCGGATGGCGCCCTGCCCCTCCCGCTGCCACGCACTCACGAGCAGGAGATTCGACGGAATCTCGTAGAGCGCCTGGAAGAGAAGCGGCACGGTCTGCGTCGGCGGCTCTTTGAGCGTCAGGACGCGGACGTGCGCCTCATCGAGCCGCAGATGGGTGCGGTGACACTCGAGCGCCGAGTCGCAGGTGTCGAAATCGAGCACCGCGTCGTCACGCAACCGGACGCCGTCGGCCTTGTCGGGGGCGTAGTTCGCCAGACGCCGGAAGAACGTGAAGGCACCTCGCTGATCCAACACGTGCGGGGACACGGTGTCGGCCAACTGCAGGACGAAGGCATCCACTTTGTGACGCAGTTGGTCGCGGCGGCGCTCTAGGTCCTGGTTCAACCGGACGACAGTCCGGTCCGTGGACAGCCACTGGCGCGCGGTGGCGATCGGGGCACGCAGGGCCCGAGCCGCATCCGTGACCCAGGCGGCGGGTGTGCTCGGATCCGCGGCGAGCACGACCAGATAGAGCGAGACGTCGTAGAGATCGGCGTGCTGCGCCTGCAGGTAGGCATCGCGCCGACGGAGCAACCGGTCGACGGCCGGATGGGGGTGTGAACCGGCGCCGGCCACCGGCCGACGACGTTTGAGCACGTATTGGTAGATCCGCGTCTGCTCGTCCCACAGACGCAGGGCGGCCTCGAACCGCGCGGTCACCGCCTCCCGCTGCGCGGCGTCGAGGCACTCGTAGTCGACGCCGTCCAACTCGAGGACCACACCGAGGTCACCGCTCTTCGTCAGGAACACGGCGTCGTCGACAAAGCCGACGAGGGGCATCAGGTCGCTCATCGCGCCCACGTCACGGAACGCGTGTGTCACAGTCCTCGTGCGTCTCATCGTCACTCCTGGCGCCGCAGGGTCAGCGGCGCGAGTTTGCCGGGGTCGTAGTACCGCCGTGCCGACGTGGACCGGAGCACGATCCGCAGCAGTTGCGGATCGTGCTGGGTCGTCCATCGAGCCCCGGCATACAAGGCGAGAAACATCAGCAGCCCACCGAGCAGGCTGCCCATCGCGAAGGTGGCGCCGCCGGCGACGACGGCGGCGAAGAACAGGCGCCGCTCGGCGCCGCCGATCGTCAGCGGGCGGTTGATGGAGCTGTAGACGGCGTGCGCGTGCGGCATGACGGTCATCGCTCAGGGGAACAGCCACGCCATGAAGCTCACCGAGCCGATGGCCATGCCGACCCCAAACACGATCCCCGCGAGCATCCGCTTCGAGCCACTCTCGCCGAAGGCGAAGGCGAGTCCACCGACAACAATGGAGATGAGGGCAAGGCCGCGAGCAATGGGACCGGTGAAGCTAGCTTCGAGCACGCTGACTGCGGCCTCCCACGGTGACGCGGCTTGCGCGTGAAGCGCGGCTGGTGCGACCGCGAGGGCCAGCAGCGCGATCGTACCGACGCGTCGGCGCAGGAATCGCGCAGCGTCGGCGGTGGATGTGACAGAACGATCGATCGGTGTGGTTGCTCCAGTCATGCAGGCTCCTTATGTGTGAACGGACGGTCCTCTATAAGCTGCCAGCCCTGTGCGAGCAGTGCGGTTTCGATACGGTCGGCGTACGTGACAAGGACTTCAAGGCTCGGCTGCAGGTGCAGGAGCACCAATTCCGAGTCGAGCTCCAGTCCGAGCGCGTAGCCGAATGACGTTTCGATCGCGAGCCCGCGCAAGGCATCGGTAGCGCCGCGCACCGACCACAACACGATCGGGTTCGGGTGCGGTGCCGCGTCCGGGCGGACGGTGCGGCGTGCCCCGTCGGGGCAATCCATGTGTCTCATCGGGCCCTCCTTGTCGGTGTGCCAGAGACCAGAGCAAGTGGCGTGACAGGTGCCGATCGCCGTCGTGCCACGTCCGATGCCTAATCGGGCGCGATCTACGGCCCCGCCGCGCTCGTAACTGTTTGATCTGATTTGCTAAGGAAATATGTCGATTGCGGTGTGGCGCATCGACATTGCGCTGCGTCAGGCACGTGCGCGAGGACAGACGCGTGAGGGATGTCGATCGCGGCGTGGGGGTCAGGCCTGACCCTATGGGTCAGACCCGAGGGTCAGACTTGACCTTGGTCGAGCGGGCCTGGGACCGCCGTCGGTGCGAGGCGCGCCATACGCAGCCGCCGCTTCAACGTGGAGAGCGAGATGCCGAGCTCTGCGGCCGCGCGCTGACGATGTCCGCCGTGACGCTCGACGACAGCACAGATGTACGCCACTTCCTGTTCGACGAGTGGATGCAGACGCGCACGAGCCGCGAGTCCGTGGTGCCGCACGTCCTCGGGGAGATCGTCCAGTTCGATCTCGGTGCCGGTAGCCACGGCACAGGCGCGCTCGATGGCGTGCTCCAGCTCGCGGATGTTGCCTGGCCACTCGTGACGACATAGCGCGTCGAACGCCCGCGAGCTGTAGCGAACGACCGGACGCCCCATCCGCTCGGCCGTTCTCGGTAGAAGGTCCTGCAGGAGCGCACGCAGTTCGTCAGGCCGCTGGCGCAGGGGTGGGATACAGAGGTCTACGACTCGAAGTCGGTAGTAGAGGTCCTCACGAAAGCGATGCTCACGTACCTCCGTCGGTAGGTGGCGATTCGTGGCCGCGATGATTCGGACATCCACTCGTCGCGAGCGGGTCTCGCCTACCCGGCGGACCTCGCGTTCTTGCAACACGCGGAGCAACTTCACCTGCATCGCCGGTGACACTTCACCAATCTCGTCGAGGAACAGTGTGCCTGTGTGAGCGGCTTCGAAGACCCCGGCTCTTTCGCTCACGGCGCCGGTGAACGCGCCGCGGGCATGGCCAAAGAGTTCGCTCTCCAGCAACGTGTCGGCGAATGCGCCGCAGTTGACGCCCACGAAGGGCGAGCTGGCGCGACGGGAACGCCGATGCACCCACCGTGCGAGGCGCTCCTTCCCGACTCCGCTCTCTCCTGATATCAGCAAAGTGGAATCGACCGGCGCAACCCGCTCCGCCAAGGCCAAGACGCGAGCCATGGCGTCGGATCGGCGCTGAGTGGCCTGCTCGACGTCACTCACAGGGGCCAGGTCTGGGAGGGACGGTTGGACGAGTCCTTCTGCCGGACGATGCGGAGCCTGAGCCATAGCCATCATTCACGTGGGCGAACGGCCGCGAGTCCCCCGGACGTGCGGAGAAGGCGGCCGCGCGGCGCGTCGGTCAGGTCTGCTGCCGCAAGAACAATTCCACAACCGAGAAGCCGTATTGAGCGCGGTCCGCCGCCGAGGACGTCGCTTGCTCGCAGAGAGGTACTCCCGTCCTCTCAGAAGCTTAGAGACGACCAGGCCATCCGCGCGGTCGCCGGTGCCCGCCCGAGTGCCCGGTGAACCGCGTGCTTTCGCGAGTAGCGGCTACCCGAGCGGCCGCATCGAACAGACGTTAGCCGTTGGGCGCGACCCGCTGCGCCGACGGCCCTCGAATCGTCAGCGCCCAAGTGCGAACGTTGCGCGCACCGAAAGTCTGGCGTCGTGCGTCGCCGGCCCTCGTGTCTTCGATTGAGGCACCTCGGGGGCACGCAACACCGGCGCGAGCGAATCGACCACGAGCGAGCAGCGCCTACCGCGGAACAAGGTATGTTCCGGCGAAGCGGTCTTGCCACCCACGCGGAGGACTGAACGCCGCGTACGCGAGGCCCGCGACCGTCAGCAGCGCCACGCCTCCCTGACCGTGCCCAATTGTCGCTGCCAACACATGCAGTGGCACCCAGCCCCATGCCGCAACCGCGCGCCACCCGGCGCGCACGCGGGACACCTCCACTCCATCGCTGGTGACGACCGCCACGCCGAAGGCCCGCAACCAGACGCCGCTCCGCAGGGCGCACGCGCTGAGCAGTCCGAGGAGGGCACATCCGATGCGACCGTATACCGGCTCCGGCAGCCACTGCATGGCGAGGGGCCCCCAGCCCGTTGTCTGGGACGCCGCTTCTGCAATCAGGCGACTGACGTCCACTGATGTCGACAGGTACGTGACTACTCCCAGCGCGAGGGTCATGCCGCGAACAGTCGGTGTAACGCGCTCCGGCGTGTCCCGGAGTCCGTCCAGCGTCACTGCGGCGTGACCGAGCGACGCAAACGTGCCCTGCGTCAACGCACGCAGCCACATCGACACCGAGAGGGGCAGCGGCGGTGTCGGTGTGCCCAGCGCAGCAATGGCGCACGCGTGCAGCGCCTGCTGACCCGACGCAGCGTCGAGCCTGGACGGGGCAAGCCTGGTCGACAGGCCGGGGGCACTGAAGGGCAAGAGCTTCCCGCGTCCGTGGGCGGTGATCCACACGCGCGTCAGGTCCACCGTGTCCATGGAGCCGTCGGCTACTGCCGCTTCGAGTTCGTGCGCGAGGTCGGCCAGCCACATCGACACCGCGGACCACGGCTGCGAACCACTCATGGAGAGCAGCGGCTGCCCCTCAAGGGCATCGTAGGCATCCCACCCACCTCCCGGGCCGCGGTGACCATCCAGCCAGTGGAGCCGAGCGGCCCGGCTGACGTTTCGGACCACGCCAGGCACCGCGCCAGTATCGGCCGGGACCCGATGGATCCACACCGGACGCTGCAGCTGGGGATCCCAGCCTCGCTGCAGGCGCCCGTGGTCCGTCTCGCCGAGGTCGGCATCCACGCGGTACGGCCCGCACCACTCCGGCGTGGCGACGGACGGCGCCGACGCGACAGGCGGTCTGACGGTCGCGGGGAGTCGCTCGGTGCGCTGGACCACGCGGGTGCCAGTCAGCCAGTCCTGCAGAGGCGCCCCTCCCCGCCGGCACAGTGGGATCACCAGCGCCGCGCAACCCAGTGCCGCCGCCGACAGCACGAGAGCACTTAGGAGGGACCGTCCCACGAGACCGCCAACGGTCGCCCCAACTGCCAAGGGGAGCGCGATAGGCAGCGCGCACAAGAAACTGCGGAGCACGGCGCGGGAGAGACCCGGCGGACGACCGCACGCGTCGACCACGTGCAGGCCGCACCGCTGTTTGCCGTATCCCGCGCCCGCCAGCCCCTCCAGCGCGCCCCAGTAGACGACCGCCCCCACGACCGAGAGCAGCGCGACGCTCGCCTCGCCGCGGATGACGTGCGCGATGACCAGCATTGCGACGAGGACGCCCATGAGGAACCCGATCACGATGACGTCGTAGGTAGCCGCAGCCACTCGTAAGCCGAATGGGGCGGGCCTCGTCGCGCTCGACGCAAACGGCGCCAGGGCCAGTCGCAGTTCCGCATAGGAACCCGGCCTCGACGCTGGGTCCTTGGCTAGGCACTGGCACACTACGGCGACGAGTTCCGGCGGCAGCGGAGACGATCGATTCGGCGGAAGACTCGCCGGCTCAGTGCGAATGCGCGCGAGGAGTTCCTCGAGGTCATGACCGTCGAACGGTGGCGCCCCCGTTAGTAAGAAGTAGAGCGTGGCGCCCGCGGCGTAGATGTCGGCGCGCACGTCCTGGACGGCGCCATCGAACTGCTCGGGTGCGGCGAACTGCGGGGTCCCTTCGAAGCCCGCGCGTCGAGCCGCCACGCCGTCTCCCGCGCCGGCGACGGACAGGGACAGCCCGAAATCCCCCACCTTCACCAGCCCGTCGGTCGCCACGAAACAATTGGAGGGCTTCACGTCGCGGTGCAACACGCCAGCGGCGTGAGCGGCCTCGAGCCCGTCCACGACCTGGAGGATCGCCTCCACAGCCTCGGTCGGCGGCATCGGCCCGCCCGTGACCACGCGATCCTTCAGCGTGCCCCCGGCCACGAACTCCATCGCGATGACCGGGATGCCGCCAATCTCGTCGGTCTCGAAGACGTAGACGCAGTGCGGATGGCTCACCGCAGCCGCCAAACGCCCTTCAGCCAGGAACCGGTTCCGGTCGCCCGCCCGGCGCAGCCGGCGATGCAGCGCCTTGAGCGCCACCCGACGCCCCTGCTCGCGGTGCTCGGCGTCGTAGACCTCGCCCATCCCGCCCCGCCCGACGAAGGCGTGGATGCGATAGTCCCCAAACTGGTCGCCCGGCTCGAACCGCGACATCCAGGTCCCAGGAGCGGTCGGTGCCGGCTCACCGAAGGCGTCTGTGCCTATCGCCGCCGATGACACGGAAGACCGTCCCGCTTCAGCGAGGACGCAGGCCGGGCACAGCCCCTCAGGGACGCGCGCCTGCAGGTCGGTGGCACAACGGGGACACGAGAACGGGCTCATACCAGTAAAAGACAAATCTCGAGACGAAAGTAACGCGGCCGACGACGAGCTTCTTCTAGTGCCGACTTCGCACCCGTTGTACCTCCCGTGATCGGCGAGTCCCCGCGTTCGAGCACAGCCAGCCCGAGACCGCGCGCGGAGCCGAGGCACAAGGCCCGTGGCCCCGCGCAGCGGGGTCGAGCCTCGCGAGAGCCTTGTGCCTGGCGAGCACGCGGGTAGCCTAAGGCGTGCGGCGAACGCCACGCTACCCCTACAGCGCCCTTAACAGGTAGCGCAGTTCGTCGTCCACGACATCGTCCGTCACGGTGTCAGCGATCTCGGTCCGGAGTTCCTGCTCGAACCGGCGTTTCAACCGCTGCACGGCCATCTTCACAGCGGCCTCCGTCGAGCCGAGTTCTGCGGCGACCTGGCGATAGCCGCCCTCCGGCACGTCGCCCATCAAGCAGCCCTTGAGTCGGTCGTACTCGTCGGCTTTGCCCTTCGCGGCCCATTCCTCACGGAGGCGGAGGAAGACCTGCTCGAGCAGCGCCAGGGCCCAGGTCCGGTCGAAAAGCGTCTCGGGGGTCCCCGCGGCCGCAGGCTCCTGTCGGAAGCGGTGCTCCGCCTCGTCGAACTCCAAGGAGTGCAGGGGCGTCCCACCGCCCCGCTTCATCGCCCGATTGTGGACTCGCTGGTTGGCGAGGAAGTGGCGCAGCGAGGCGAGGAGGAAGGCGCGAAAGCGTCCCCGCTCGGGACGCAGGCCCTGCAGGTCCTCGCGTTCGAGCAGGAGCATGATGAACGCTTGCACGGCGTCGGCCGCGTCGTCGGCGTCGTAGCCGTGCCGCCGGACATAGCCATAGAGCGGATACCAGTAGGCGTCGCACAACGCCTCCAGCGCATCCCGCGCAGCGGAGGACTGACTACCGCCCGCGGCGAGGACAACACTCCACCGCGTCGTCTCGAATCGGAGGCGCTTGGGTTGCGTCATGTCCGAATGGCGCATCCTAACGCGGCCGTAGCCCGCTGCCAACACCGCTGCATATCGGATTGCCAGATGCACTGACCGAACCCAGTGCCGCGTGGCTCGCGTCCACCCGGGTGCACTCGGGCGCCAGGCTGGCTCGAGCGGGAGCGCTCAGAGGAGACCCAGTTCCCGAAAGCTCGCATAGCGCCCGTGGCCGACCACGATGTGATCGAGCACGTCGATGCCGAGCAGCGTGCCCGCGGCGGCCAGCCGGCGCGTGAGTTCGATGTCGTCACGGCTCGGTGTGGGATCGCCGCTCGGGTGCACATGCGCCAGGACGAGCGCGGCGGCGTTCGCGAGCACCGCGGCCTTGAACACCTCGCGCGGGTGGACCAGCGTGCTGTTCAGCGTCCCGCGGCTTACCTCGTGGTACGCCACGACGTGATGCCGCGTCGAGAGGAGCACGATGGCAAAGACCTCCGTCGCTTCCTCGCTGAGGAGGCGCAGCAAGAGATCCGCCGCCACCTGCGGCGTCGCCAGCGGCTCGCCCAGTAGCACGGGCTGGCCGGTCTGGTCGGATTTGACCGCGTAACGAATCGTGAGCTCGCGAAGCATCGGTGTCGGCTGGGTCATCAGCGTGTCCTCCTGGTATGTGCGCGTGGCGCGTTCCTTCGCGACCAAGGAACCGACACGGGCACACGAGGACACGCGCGACCGGCGACGAGGGGAGGGCTGACGATGTGCGGCGGCCGTGATCAGGCGGCAGGCCTGGCGCGGGCACGCTCTAGTGCGAACCGCCGCGGGTCAGCCCGATCGCCGTGCGCATCGCTCGCGGTCACGAATCACACAGGAAAGCCGCAAGGGCTGGGAAGGCTTGGAGGAGTCAAGGCGGGAGAAGCGGCCGGCGCTGGGCGTCGACCGCCGGAGGGCGCCGCTAGAGGGACCGTTCGAACTCGTCGTAGGCCTGCAGGATCAGGTCGCGCACGACGTTCTGTGCTGCGGTGTCGACGACCGGACGCAGCAACGCGTAGCTGCGACGCTCGCCGTTCACCGAGTACTGGCGGGCCGGGAAGGTGACGTTGCGACCGCCGCTCCCCCGGCGCTCCCAGATGGCGAAGCCAATCAGCTTCATCCCGTCGAGCGGGCCGCCGGCGAAGTGCAGCTCCGCGTCCGCGAGCTTCCCGGGAGGGTTGCCGGCATCGTTCGGCGTGATCTTCACGGTCAGGGTGTCGGTCTGCATCAGGGTCGTCATGGTTCTGTCTCTCCTCAGGAACCGTGATTGGTTCCTTCGCCCACCCGAGGAACCATCACGCGTCCTGCAGAGAGCGGAAGCGCCAGGCGTCGGCGCCAGCCCGCGGGGTGCTCGCACTGGGCGTGACAGGTCCCCTGGCGCGGCGCGACAGCGCGTCACCCGGTGCAGACCGGCGGGCGCCCGTGGCGCCGTCGCCTGGCGCGGACCACCGACCCGACGCGACGACCGCGGACCATCGTGGTCACCCGAACCGAGGAGACCCCGAGCGGTGTCAATGACGCAGTGCATCCGCCGCGCTGAGTCAGGGATGAAGCGGACGAGACCCGAAGGACGGGACTGGAGAGTCGTGCCTACCCGGCGTGCCTGAGGAGCGCGGCGACCAACTGCGCGATGACTGCCAGCAGCGCAAAGCCGAAGACGACCGCCAAGAGCGTGCCGGCGACGACGTACGGTCCGACGACGATCCAGAGGGCGGCTCGCACAAGCGAACGCGGCCGAGACGATGAGCGCATCACACACTCCCCTTCCGCTGCGGCCATCCACGGCACACAGCGGAGGCGATCGTAACTGGCGCCGACGCCAAAGTACAGTTGGGTTGCACAGAGAATGTTGCGGCCGGCGCCGGAACACGGCGGGCGCTCACCAGCGGCGAGTCCATGACCGTGCTCCGGCAGCAGTTCCGCATCACTCGCCGTCCATCGCGCGAAGAATCGTGGCGGCCGTACGCTGAATGCGCTCCAGTGAGGTCGCCAGGGCATCACGATCGCCGCGGTACAACTGCACGTAGTCGACCGTCGCGGCCAGCGCTTCGAGGCCGCACGCTGCGCTCACCACGAACGCGACGGCTTCCGCCTCCAGTTCGCGAGTATCTCGTGAGCCCGGCCGCTCCGCGCCGTGGTGCAGCAGTTCATGCGCGAACTCGTGAGCCAGCACCATGAACTCGGATGCCGGCGTGAGCCCGGTCAGGACGCGGATGCGTCCACCGCTGGACAGCCCGAGCGCCCCTCCAAGGCCATCGGCGTACTCCAGCGTGATGTTGCGCGCCGCAATGGCCGTGCGAATGCACATCAGCGATGAGCCGGGGACTCCGGTCGGTTGAGACGCCTCTGGCAGCGGCTCGCCGTCGGTCTGGGACACGTCGAAGACGTAGGCGGCGCGGAACCCGACGACGGCGCGTTCATCCTGGTCCTGCTCCTCCTTTCGACGACGAACAATTGGCGCCAAGATCGCGATACCCTGCTCGCCGCGACGGACGAACCGGCGCATGGCTCTCCAGGCGTGGAATCCAGCGACGAGCGTGGCGTCGGAACGCTGCGCGGCAATCAGCCACGTGTTGTGCAGGCTGTAGCGGTGAAATCGGCTCATGGCGCGGAGCAGGGCGGTAAGGGCTTCGCTGTGGCCGTGGTCGAGGGCGTCGGCGAGGGTGTCGAGCGCGGCGGTCGTGAGCTGCGTGAGTTCGTCTGCGGTCATGATGTCCTCCTTGCGAACGGGCTGTTCGCGGTTCCTTCGCAGCCAGAGGAACCCGACAGACCGGAGGAGGACGTCAGCAGTTGCGGAGACGCTGAGAACTCGAGGCGGAGGGCGTGACAGGCCTCTTGCTGGCACGACCTTCGCAGTTCCCGTCGCTCCGCACACGCGAACAAGAATCAGTAGCGATTGGCTACAATCGGCCGCAATGCAGATGACTCAGGTGACCCAGCAGGCGACGACGCAGGCGCCCTCAAGTCCCATGTGGCTCGCACGGTGGAAGGATGCGTCCGCTGCGACGGCATCGAGCTTGACGGCTGTCGGTCTAATGGCGGCCGGCGCCTACAGTGTATGGTTGTATCGCAATCGATTCCCGCGGGCGAGGGTGACGCACCGTATGTTCGACTGGCCCGCGGCTGACAGGCACATGGTCCGGGGAGTGGTGCGCGTGGAGAACGTTGGCAGCGTCTTGATTCAGGTGTGCAGCATTCAGGGGGCGCTAACCCAAGTACTTCCATTGACAGCGGACGTGGCGACGGCAGTGGCGGCCGGGCGCAGTCTGCTGGACCGCGGCTCTACCGAGGTGGTTTGGGAGACGCTCGATGAACGGACCAAAGACTTCAGCGAGGAAGGCTGCGAGATCGAGCCCGGCGAGGCTGACGAGTTCATCTTCGACTTCGTCATCGACGCGGATGTCACGAAGGTGCAGTTCTACTCGCACATTCGGAACGTGAAGAAGTTCAAGCGAAACGTCGGCTGGAACACGACGATCATTTACGATCTGACGCATGACAAAGAAGGCGGACACGTCGTCGCTCAGGACCGGCCAGGGACAGCCGAAGCCGGTCAAAGCGCCGACACCGCCCAAGCCGAAGAGGCCTTAGGAGAGATGTGATGAAGTCATCGGGCGATCCTCAGCGGGACGTTCAGGACTGGGTGCAGCAGCGGCAGGGCCATCCGAAGGTCGTCAAGGTTGTCGAAAAGCAAGGAACGCCCAAGCTCGTGAAGCCGCCGAAGCCGGAGAGCGGGAATCATCACAAGGGCTAACGAGCGCGTCCGACTTCCTGCAGTTAGGCTGGTTGTCGACTCGTCCTGCCCTATGCCAGTCGCCGTCCTTGCGGCCACGCTGCGGTGCGCGATCCTGTTGATTGCCGCAAGACGCCGATTGCGCAAGAACCCGCGAGTCTGTAGTGACCAGAGTCGGCGTGGGTCTTGACGGATGGGATGCGGAGAAAGGACGCGCGTATGAAACTGGCGTTCGTGCTCGGTGCTCTGTCGGTTCTGCAGACGCTCTGGGCCATCGGAACCAGCTACGCTGCGGCCGTCCTGCCTGGCTGAGTCCATGCGGGATAAGCGCGGTCCCATTCAGCGCGCGCGCTCTAGCGCAAAACGGTCTCCTTCTTCGGTTTGGCATCTGCACGTGCTTTTCGGCGAGCGTGAATCGCTTTCCACTTGGTTTCGTGCCATTGGGAATACGACGGCAGGTTCAGATAGAGCTGCTGTGTGATGTCCGCGAGCGTACGGAGATTGCTGGTTTCCGTTCGCCACCCGTCGCCGAATATCGCATGGCGGCCGCCTGCTTCCTTCCATGTGTTTGGAAGGGAGAAGCCGGCGAACAATTCGAGACCGGTCAACACGACGACGGGCGCGCGCGTTCGGCGGCGTCCGGGAAGATACTCGCGGCCCCACAGCGCCAGCTTCCGTATCGCCGCGACTTCGGCTTCGGTGATTTGTGAGGGCTCACGCAGCGTCGCAAACGTGATCACCGAACCCGGAAAGCGCTGCGCGATAGCTTTCATGTTGTCGACGTCTTCGGGCTTGAAGGCATCCTTGCCGAAACTCTTTGCCTCCCCGAACACGACATCCGTCGGCGCATCCTGGTCGTGCGTTATCAGCGCCCGACGCTGATACCAGATGATGAAATCGGCTTCGATCTTCGCGTTCGGGCCGAGCACAAGCTCGCGTCCGGCGCACCAGGTTGTGCTTCCATCGCGATGGCCGCCGATGACTTGCGCGAACGACCGGAGAGCAAGGGCCGCGGCGTAGGCGCCGCGCGCGAAGTCGGGCAGAGCGAACGGCCCGACAACGCGATAGGCCCATCGCGCTTTATCGGATGTGCCGGGATCGGTGATCGGGAAGCCGAATGACCGGCGGCATAAAGCGCATGGAAGCTTATAGTCGAGTTCATCAAGGGCGAACCAGCTCCACGTCGCGCAGTTGGTGCATCGCACCTCCAGGCCCAGTTGAACGACACCCCGTTCGACCAGTGTGTTAAAGCTGCGGTCACGCCAGATGTCACCTCTGACGGCCCGCTGAACCTGATTCCGAAACTTTTGTGAATGGGCGCTGTGTGTCACGGGCGTGCGCGCCATGTCGTTGAGCGTCTCGAGTATCCCCTTCTTGGCGAGATCGCCGACACGGTTGAACCCCCCAATGGTCTGTATCACTTGCTCGGTCGCCCGTCCAGCATCAGACGCCGTGCTCTCCAAGCCGCTGGTTTTGAGCCATTCGGCGATTGCGGCAGAGCCGGTCGGCAACTCCCAGTGCTCGGAATACCCGACGAACTTTGGGAACACCACGATCCCTTCTGTCGTCGCGAAGCGCTCCTGCCCGCCAATGCCGAGGCGAGGCAGGAATGCCGAACCGCGTTCGTTCGGAAATACGGTCGCGGCGAGATCCTTAAAGCTCCAGTCGCTCAGTTTCACGACATTCGCCCAGCGCCGGTCGGCGCCGAACCGGTCGGCCCACGAAGGCGTCAGATGCTCGAACCGCGCGGTCGCCGCATCCCCGTCTGACTCCGAGCTGAAGGTGTCGTGTTTGGCGTTCAGGATCGGGCGCCGGTCGCGTGGACCGTGCAAGGACCTGGGACGCCAGTCAGGATAGAAGTCCTGCAGGACGTTCGCCCCCTCGAGGGGAACCTGCAGGTGCTCCCGGAACAGTGGCTCGATCGCGTCGCGCGGGATGGCGCGACCGAACATCGCCGTCACCCGGATCATCACCCCATGCGGATTGTGCGGCAATGGTCGAAAGTTGCGCGTGATGAACTGGCGGCAGAACGGCGACAGCACCGGCAGCCACTGCATCGGGACGGGAAGGACGTCCCGACGCACGGCGCGCAGGTTCCAGACGTCCATAAGGTCGTGCGGGCTGTGCGCGTCGAATACGAACAGCGCCGGGTCATGCCAGCCGTGTGAATCGACTTCGATATCGCCGTGTCCAATCCGCAGCGCAGACGTCCCGCCGGTCTCGTAGAACTCGGCGAGCGTTGCGCCCGTCAGCTGAATCGGCCGCGGGTCGAAGGCGTCCTTGAATGCCTGGGCGAAGTATTCGAGACCGGGCTCCGACGGAAAACCGCCGAACAGGCAGCTTGCCGCGTCCGCGAACGACGCGTCGGCGGCGACGATGTCGACGATATCGTGCGGATGCCGCCGCGTGAACTGGAACTCCTTCAGGTACCGATCCCGGTAGAGCGCCATGACGCTTTCGCCGTGTCCCTCCTTGTGGCTATCGCCTTCGCGTTGGAGGACATCGTCCAGCGGAATCACGCGTTTCGGTTCGTAGCCTAGCGCGCTCGCGATACCCGGCTTCGACTCGACTAGAAAATCCGGCTCGAAGAAATCGAGGTATCCGTTCGTGATCTGCGCGGCCGTCTCGAACCGGTAGCCATGGCGATCCCACCACTTTGGCACAGCGCGCAGAAACGGAATGATCGGGTTGAACTTGCCGCCCCACAGGCAGGTATTCACCCTGAAAACGCGCCTGAGGCTCTCGGCGTCGTCAGGCTTGACGACGAAGCCGAAGCGAATGGGACGAAGCCGGACATCTGCGGAGAAGTGCGCCATGAGCTCCTGCTAGCAGAGTTTATGGTGAGAAATGCCCTGTCCGGCAAGTGAAGCCGATCGAGGCGCTGCTCCCGCCGCGACCGACGTGCACCGCCCGCCGTGCCGTGGGAGATACGAGAAGGTCGCCCGTTTGTACCGCGGGAGCGCCGGCTCAGGAGGCCGCGCACCAATCCGTCGCGCGAGAGTTGTTCTCTGGCTGTTGTTCGAGGACGCCGCCGAATGCAACAAGTCGAGCACTGACTGCGCGCGCCGGCGTTCGTATTCTCGATTGTGACGAGGGGCAATCGTCCCCTCCACAACGGACACGAGCCAGGGAGCGCCACATGTCACACGAACACGCGATCCACATTTTCATCAACAAGAAACAGTACGACATCCATGAGCACGTCCAGGCGGGGGCCGCGCTGAAGCAGCTGGCCGGCATCCCCGCGGGGGACGTGCTGTTCCGGCAGCGTCCCGGCGACGACGAGGTCATCGCCGATGATGCAAAGGTAACGCTGAAGAACGGCGACCACTTCCACAGCCAGCCCTCGGCCGACTACGGCCTGGGGGCGGCGCAGCTCGCCGACGCGGGGCTGTCGCCCGGACGGGCGAGCCTGCACGTCGAGCCGGGCGGCTGGGAGTTCCTGGTGGTCGCGGACTACGAACTCCCCGCGGGCTTTCAGCCGAACAAGGTGGAGCTGCTCGTCAAGTTGCCGCCGGGATTCCCCGACGCCGCGCCGGACATGTTCTGGGTCCACCCGCCCGTGCGGACAGCGAGCGGAAGCCAGCCGCGCGCCACGTCGATCGAGCGCCTGCTGGGCAAGGAGTGGCAGCGGTTTTCGTGGCACCTGAGCGGCGGCGCCTGGACGCCAGGCGTCTCCACGTTGCGCGACTTCATGCGCTGCATCTGCGGCCGCTTCCTCCGGCTGGATTGAGGCCCTCCATGAAACTCCGTATCTCTGAATCCGACTGGACGCCCTTCGCCGCCGCGCTGCGCGAACGCCGCGACGTCGAAACCGCCGGTTTCATCCTGGCAGAGCGCCTGCACGACGGCGAGGCTCTGCTTGCCCGCCATGTTGTCCTGGTCCCGGACGACGGTTATCTGATCCGGGCCGCTGACCAGCTGCGGATTGATCCGGTTGCTGTCAACCGGATCGTCCGCCCGGCCCGTGATGGCGGCCTGTCGGTGTTCACGATCCACACGCATCCCGGCACGTCGGTGCCCTGGTTCTCGAAGGCCGACGATCACGGCGACGCGCGTCTCATGCCCTCGCTGCTGGCGCAGATGGACGGACCGCATGGTGCGATGGTGCTGGCCGGCGACACCGGACTCATTGTCGGACGCGCTTGGCTTCCGTCGGGCGACTATACGGAACTCGCGCTGAGCGTCGTGGGGCAGACGATCCAGTGGCCGACCGAAACCGGACGGGCTTCGGCTGGCGCGCCGTGGTTCGACCGGCAACGCCTCGCGCTCGGGCAGGACGGGCAGGCCGCGCTGCGCAACCTGCATGTCGGCATCGTCGGCCTCGGCGGCACCGGTTCCGTCGCCTTCGCCCAGCTCGCGCATCTGGGCGTCGGTCGCATCACCGTCATCGATGGCGACCGTGTCGAGGCCTCCAATGTCAGCCGGGTGCTCGGCGCGACAATTCGCGATGTCGGCGTTGCCTGGAAAGTCGATGTCGCCGCGCGGTATGCGGAGCAGCTCGGACTGAGTACGCGCGTCGATGTGCATCGGGGGCATCTCGGCGCCGATGTCCCGACGGCGACGCTGGAAGCCTGCGACGTCGTGTTGTCCTGCGTGGATCGGCACGCGCCGCGCGCGCTGCTCAACCGGCTCTCCTATGAGCGCGCCTTTCCGCTGATCGATATGGGGAGCGCTTTCCGCGTGGATACGACGGGGCGGCTAACTGCCGGCGTCGGACGCGTCGTGGTGGTCGGGCCGGGACGCCCGTGTCTCGGGTGCTGGGGCCACATCAACCCGCACCGGCTGCGGATCGAGGTGCTGCCCGCGGAGGAACGCGCGCGCCAAGCAGCGGAGGGCTACATCGAAGGCGCCGACGTGCCGGAGCCGAGCGTGATCGCGTTCAATACGGCGGTCGCGGGCGCCGCCGTCGTGGAGCTCCTGCGGGTGGTGACCGGCTTCGGAGGAACCGATGATCCGCCGTTGCGGCTGGCTTTTGACTTCCTGACCGGGTCCGTCCGCCGCAACGGGCTGGCCCGATCTGGGGCTTGCACGATTTGCTTGCCGAACGGGGCGAGACACGCGACACTCGACCTCAGCCGTGAGGACGCGCTCAAAAGGGCGCGATAGAAAACCCGGAAATGGGCACGCAGCCATGAAGTTCTCTCTCCCCTACCTGACCGGCATGATCGACGAGGTTCCTCCCGAAGCATGGAGGGACCTCTTCGAGAAGGTCGGATATCCCGCTTCGCTCTCGGGAGCGCCGGAGGCGCTCACCACCGAGGGCATTCTCGCGGCGCTGCGCGACGACGAGCCAAGCGACGAGTTGCTCGAGGCTCTCGACGCGATCGACACGCTGGGCACCGACGCGGGACGGCAGGCGATCGAGACAGCGCTCGCCGATCAGCACATCCTCCCCAACGTTCTTCCAGGAGACGAGGGTGACCGTGTCTTCGCCCTGCGGCTCTTCCTTGCCAAGCTCGGCGACGTCGCGCTTGCCGGTGTGTTCGCGCGGGCCGAGATTCAGGCGCAGCAGGCGGCTGGTAGCCGCGCAGTCAATGAATTCGTCGGGAAGGAACCGCGCCGTGTCGCGCCTCCGAAGAAGAAGAAGGTGGCGGGGCTGCTTGAGCAGGCGACCGTGCAGTACTGCCTCGAGCGACAGCTTGGCGCGTATGTCCGCCTGCAGGCCATCGAGGATGATGACGTCTGGATATTCCGGATCGTCCGCGGCCATCACTTGAGACGGCCGCTCACGGTGCTCGAGGGGCGCGCGGCGCATGCGCCCATGGCGTACCGGCAGGCCCATATCGACATCCTGCGCTACGACATGGTCAGCGGCCAGTTACGGATCATCGCCGGCGTGGCCTCCGTGGTGGAGTTCTATCGCCGGACGCTCGGCCTTGTGCTGTTCGACGACCCGTCGTTTTTCGACGGCGAACCGCTCTACAGCCTGCAGGTGCTTCAGGACAAGGGTAGCCAGGGTCTTCTTGACCACGGCGTGGCGGGCGTGGGCCAGGTATGGTTGACGGAATGTCTCTGGGAGCATGGCGACCGCGATCGGCTGCATCTCCGTTCGCCCGACTGCTTCGCCAAGATCGATAAGCTCAGGCTGACGCGCTCCGAAGGGACCTTCGTGCTGGCGAAACTCAAGATGCAGGCCGCCGGCAAGAGCACGCGGCCGGTGACGGTCACAATCCGGACGCCGAGCCGCATCGAGGTTCGCCCCAAGTGGCAGGAACCGCTGGCGAAGCAGTATCTGGCGGCGATCGGCGTTCGCAACCCGCCTTCAGCCCAGCGGCCCGATCTGTGGTCCATGTCGCCGTGGCGGCAAAGCGAGGCAATCTGGCTTGGGCTGTTCGGCAACGCGGTGGGTTCGCTGGTCGCGAGCGGCGCGCTGGTCGCGACCCGGCTGGCGTCCGTGCCGCACCCCGACCATGCCGGCGCTGGCAACGTTCTCGACGCGCAACAGCTGCCGGACGGCGACATTTACGGCGTCAGCGACGCCGAGGAGATTCCGTCGCGGTCGCTGAGCCCGACTGAACTCGACGGGTTCGAACTGCGGCCGGAGGCGCTCCGCCAACATATCCGGACGCTGCTCGGCATTACGACCGGGGGCTCCGCATGGAACGAAGACGGCCTGCTGCATCTCGGCTTCATCGACCTCGGGGGGCCGCGGCTGTACGTGGCTTTCGCACTGCGGCCGCTCGCGGCCGGCATCGGGGCTCGCCTGCGAACGGTCACAAGCGGCGCACCCTCCGTCGTGCTGGTCCCGACGGCGCGCTGCGACAACTCGGAGCTGGCGACGGTGACGCTCGATTTGCCGCTGCCGGAGCGCGCGACCGTGATCCGTGCTGCGGTCGCCGCCTGCGGCTTGCGGGACCGCGTCGCGGCGCTCTACAGCGCTCCGGACGGCGCGCGCCTGATCGTCGACAAGGTGCGGGGACAGATCTGGCTCGATGGCATCGTGGTGCAAGGGCTGACTCTGGGCACGCAGCCGTTTCGTTTCGTCGAACTGCTGGCGCGACGGTGCCCGTCCTTCGTCACCGCCGGCGACTTGTGCGACGGCCTCTCAGTCGGGCGCAAGGACCTGGATCAGGTCGTGCGGAGCGCGCGCTCGGCGGCGATCAAAGCCATGAAGACCGCGCTGACCACCGCCGGCAAGTCTTTTGAGAGTCCCTTCCAGACAGCCCGAAAGTCTCATCGCTGCGCGTTGCTCAGTCACGTCCTCGATCCCGTGGACGGCGCCGATGAAGAAGAGGGCGCCGAAGGCGCCCTTGAGAGAAGCCCGAAGTCGGCTCGAGGCTGACCCCTCCGCCATCGCCTCGGCATAGTCCGCGAGAATCACGTCGCGCACCCCGTCGGTCGCCGCCGCGTCCGCGACCGGCCGCAGCAGCGCGAAGCCGCGGCGCTCCCCGTTGACGCTGTACTGCCGCGCCGGGAAGGTAACGTTGCGGCTCGCTCCCGCGCGCCGCTCCCAGATTCCGAACCCGACAAGCTTGAACCCGGCGAGCGGGCCTTCGAAGAAGTGAAGCTCAGCGTCCGCGAGCTTGCCGGGCGGGTTGCCCTTGTCGTTCGCGATGATTTTCGCGGTCATGTTCGATGTCGTTGTCGTCATTGTTTTCCTCCGCGTGAACCGGTTTTCCGGTGTTTCCTTGCCAAGCTAAGAAACCCGGCCAAACCCGCGCAGCGGAGGCCGTTCGGGTACGGCGCTGGGGACGAAGCGACTGGACGTTGGCGCAGGCGTGACAACACGCTTCACCGTTGGCGCGACGCTGCCTCCAGGCGCTGGCCGCGCCTTGGAGCGGCGGCGGCGCGCCGGGGCGGAACACCTGACGACAGACGGCGTGACTGTGAATTTGCGAATGACACGGGGGAGGCGACTGCTGTGAACGAACGGAACCTCGGTCTGATGCCTTATGGCAGACGGGTGTGAAAGGTTGCTTTCGGTTCACCGTTGTGGTGAAGTCCGGTGAGCGAGGGCGGGATGAGTTTGAACAGGGACAGCGAAAGACAGGCGAAGCACGAAATCGACCACGGGACCACCGTGCGAGCAACGATCAGCTTTCCAGCGGATCATTACGCCACGCTGGAGGAAATCGCTCGCCAGAAGAAGGTTTCGCTGGCATGGGTCGTCCGAGAAGCGGTAGACACCTATCTCGACAATAAGTGGCCGCTGTTCCCCCAGCGCGTCTCCAGGGAAGAGTGATGAAGAGCGCGAGCCAGAAGATCGCCAGAATCGCAGCGGGCGGAAAGCCACGTGTCCTCGACCTCTTTGCGGGCTGCGGCGGACTCTCCCTCGGCTTCCAAGCAGCGGGCTTCGGAATTTCTGCCGCGGTCGAGATCGATCCCGACGCGGCCGCGTCGCACGGCCTGAACTTTCATCGCGGTGACGCGATCCACAGCAACCCTCGTCGGACCTTCCCAGCATCGACGCGAACGACGCCATCGCGCTCAGTGCGCTGTGCCAGAGCGCGTTGATCTCCACGCACTTGCCGGTTCGCGGCGTCACGACCCAGTCGCCGATCTTCGCATCCATCCAGTCGCCGGCTCAGCGGATCGCCGATCGCCTGGCGCATCGCCGATTCCGGGTGCTCGAGCAGCGTCGTAACGCCAGCCGCTGCCAGCATGAACACACCGAGACCGAGCGCCTCGTAGCCGTACTCACGCCAGTGGCGCTTCAGATGGACCAGCATCGGCGGCTCGTCACGGTTCCGACACGTCCACGACGATCTTGATGGCATCGGTGGCACTGGTCAGGAGGCGGATCATCTCGTCGTGGCGCTCGAGTCCCGCCACCCGGTGGGTCAGCAACCGCGAGAGCCATCCTGGCCACAGGGCTTCCGCCATCACGAGGTCCGACACCCCTCGCTCGAAGTCGGTTCTGGCAGCGTTCACGCTGCCGACGACCACCTTGTTGCCCAGCACGAAACCGTGGAGGATGTGATCGGCGTGAACGGCATCGGCCTGCCGGTCACCACCGGCGATACCCGTGAGCACGAGGACGCCGTTGCGGCCGAGGTGCTCCATCGCCTCGAAGACCAGCGGGCTGAAGCCCGTCGCTTCGACAATCAGGTCGACGTTGCCGAGCGACGCGGCCAACGACGCCAGGTCCTGGTCCTGTGCGCTCACGTACCGCGCGCCAAGCGCGTCGACGAGGTCGGCGTTCAGGTACGGCTGTTGGTTCCGCGCGAACGTGGCGACCTCGAGGCCGCGCACCCGCAGCGCCATCGTCGCGAGCAGGCCGAGCGGGCCCGCGCCGAGGACGATGGCCCGTCGGGGCCGCCAGATGCCGAGGCGCTGCTGAATGACATACGCCTGCCGAATCGCCTTCTGCACGACAGAGGTGGGCTCGAGCAGCACACCAAGAATACCCAGCGACTCCGGCACCCTGACCGCGAACTCCGCAGCGTCCACCACCCGTTCGGTGAGGAATCCGTGACACCGCGAGATCCCGCGCTCGAAATACTCGTCGTCGGTCGTCATGTCCTGCAGGCCCATCCGGTCGTACAGCGAACGTCCTGGGCGGCGCACCGTGAAGGCCACCAGGTCGCCCGCCTGCAGGCCGGTCACGGAGGAGCCGACCTGTTGCACGCGACAGAGGCTTTCGTGGCCGAGCACCAGGAGTTCGGAGCCGGCCGGCGCCACGCCGTACTCGGCGGCGTCGATCTCGCGATCGGTCGCATCGACGCCGACGGCCAGCACGCGCGCCAGCACGCCGGAGCCGTCAGGGATCTGGTCCAGCGTCGGCTCTGCGATGTCAGTGAGATGAATGCTCCGGGCCTGGCCCGGGCGTACGGCAACGGCTTTCATGGTGTCGCCTTTTTCGCCGGGTCGGTCCGCCGGACTCGCGATGCCGCACCTTCCGCCAGCAGCGTGGCGACGAGGCCAGTCCAGCCCGTCTGGTGGGAGGCGCCAACGCCCCGGCCCGTGTCGCCGTGAAAGTACTCGTAGAACAGGGGGTGATCGCGGAAGTGAGGATCCTGCCGGAATTTCGGATGCTCGCCGAGCGCGGGCCTCGCGCCATCGACGCCGGGCAGGAACAGACGGCACAGCCGCATGGACAGTTCGTCCGCCACCTGATCGAGCGTGAGGAACGTGCCCGAGCCGGTTGGACACTCCACGCGGAATTCGTCGCCGTAATAGCCGTGGAACTTGCGTAGCGCTTCCACGATCAAGTAGTTCACCGGCATCCAGATCGGTCCGCGCCAGTTCGAATTGCCTCCGAACAACCCGCTGTCCGACTCACCGGGCTGGTATCCGACGGTGTAGCGCGAGCCCTCCAGTTCCAGCTCGTACGGGTGATCCAGGTGGTACCTGGACAGCGCCCGCACGCCGAAGGGCGATAGGAACTCGCGCTCGTCCAGCAGGCGGCGAAGCAGCCGCTTCATGCGGTGTCCCCGCAACAGCGAGAGCAGATGGATGTTGCCGGCGCCCGGGACTTCCCAGCGTGAAATGAGATCGGCGAGGTCGGGCCGATGCTTCAGGAACCACTGCATGCGCCGACGGAAGTTCGGCACGCGATCGAGTAGTTCGGGTGTCAGTGTCTCGACAGCGAAGAGCGGAATCAGCCCGACGAGCGAGCGAATCTTCAGCGGGACCGCCTCGCAGGTCTGCCGGTCCGCACTGTCGTAGTGGAGGACATCGTAGAAGAATCCGTCTTCCTCGTTCCACAGGTCCACATCCCGCCCACCCACGTTGCGCATCGCGCCCGCGATGTACAGGAAGTGTTCGAAGAACTTCGTCGCGATATCCTCGTAGGCCGGTCGGTGCTGCGCGAGTTCGAGCGCCATCCGCAGGAGATTCAGCGAGTACATCGCCATCCAGGCCGTGCCGTCGGCCTGCTCGATGTGTCCGTCTACAGGCAGCGGCGCGCTTCGGTCGAACACGCCGATGTTGTCGAGCCCTAGGAAGCCCCCCTCGAAGATATTGAGTCCGTGCGCGTCCTTCCGGTTGACCCACCACGTGAAATTCAACAGGAGCTTGTGCAGGATGCGCTCGAGAAAATCGAGGTCGCCCTGATCGCCCCGACGTACGCGATCCATCTCGAACACGCGCCAGGTCGCCCAGGCGTGGACCGGCGGGTTCACGTCGCCGAACGCCCACTCATAGGCCGGGAGTTGGCCGTTCGGGTGCATGTACCACTCGCGGGTCAGGAGCAGCCGCTGTTCCTTCGCGAAGTCGATATCGACCGACGCGGGCGGGACGGTATGGAACGCCAGATCCCAGGCGGCGTACCACGGGTACTCCCATTTGTCCGGCATCGAGATCACGTCGGCGTTGTTCAGGTGGGGCCAGCCGTGGTTTCGGCCTTTCAGCCGTTCGCGTGGCGGCTGGGGCTGGCTCGGGTCACCGTGCAGCCACTGCGCAACGTCGAACTGGTAATACTGCTGGCTCCACAGCATGCCGGCCAGCGCCTGCCGCTGCACCACGCGCTCGGCCTCCGACAACGACGGAGGGTGGACGACGTCGTAGAACGCATCAGCGTCGCGCTGGCGAGCCGCGACGATCTGGTCGAAGTGCTGGAACGGCGAGTCCAAATCCGTTCTGGTCAGGCGGAGCCGGAAGTCGAGAGTGCCGCGCGCCGGCACGCGTCGCTGCCAGAGGATGCCGACCTTGGTCCCGGCCCCATCCGGGTTGACAGCCGCGTGCATCCCCTCCACGACATACTCGTGCAGGCCATCCTTGAAGTACCCGCCGGTAGCCTCGACGCCGTGCAGGCGCCGGTGATTGGTGTCGTTGTCACACGCCAGCAACTGGTCGGGGGCATCGCAGTGAAGCACGAACCGCCCCAGCGTCTGATGGATGACGTCAACCCGATCGGCGCGCGGGTTCTGAGGACCGGTCGGCCGGCACCCGCCTCCCAGGACCAGGTGTTGCGACACCACAGCTGCGGCAGCACCCAGATCGGCGCATCGTCTGGCCCGCGGTTGGAGACCCGAACGCGCATGAGGATGTCTTCCGGGCCTTCCTTCGCGTATTCGACGGTCACGTCGAAGTAGCGGTCCTCGTCGAACACACCGGTGTCGATCAGTTCGAACTCCGGTTCGCTCCTACCGCGGCTCCGGTTGACGTCGGCGAGTTGCCCGTAGGGGAAGGGAACCTGCGGGTACTTGTAGAGCATCTTCAGATAGGCGTGCGTGGGTAGCGCGTCGAGGTAGTAGTAGATCTCCTTGACGTCCTCTCCGTGATTGCCTTCCGGGCCGCTCAGGCCGAAGAGCCGCTCCTTGAGAATCGGATCGCGCCCATTCCACAGACCGAGACCGAGGCAGAGCAGCTGCTGGTCGTCGCTGAATCCCGCCAGGCCGTCTTCGCCCCACCGATACGCGCGGCTTCGCGCGGCGTCATGCGGAAAGCTGTCCCACGCAGCTCCATGCGCGCTGTAGTCTTCGCGAACCGTACCCCACTGGCGCTCGCTCAGATAGGGCCCGAATCGGCGCCACGGCTCCGTGCCCTCGCGGACACGCGCCAGTCGATCGTGTTCAGCCGTCGTCATGAAATGTGCGCTCTCTCGGTGGGCCGCCGATACCGGTCGGCCTGAGTCGCGGGGTCCGGGACTACAACGTGAGTCTGCCGAGGCACGGAATCATTACCGGCTGCAGCGAAGCACTGACAGAAGAAGGTCTAATCCGGTCGGCAGGTGGCTTCGTATCCCGTCTCGAGCGGCACGCCCAGGGCCAGCACCACCCGGTTGACGAAGGAGAAGTAGGACACGGTCAGCACGGCGTCGAGGATCGCTCTGTCATCCAGGCCAGCGCCCCTGAGCGCCTCGACGGCGGACGGGGACGCCGACTCCGGCTGGCGGGCCAGCCGTTCCACCCATTCGGCGACTCTCGGATGCAGCGGAGGCCCAGGCGGGAGTCGATCCAGCGCTGCCTGATGATGGGCGACACAGTACTCACAGGCATTGGCGCGTGACACGATGACGCCAATCGCCTCCCGATGCGCCCGGGACAGAGACGAGGTCTGGAACAGGATGGCTTTGTAGAGGTCGAAGTGCGCCGCAAGCGCCCGCGGATTCAACGACTGGGCCTGATGGATTGCCGCGACACCACCCCTGGCGTCCGCGATGCGCGCGTACACGGCTGCCAAATCGCCGACGGCGTCGGCAGGTGCGACGGTCTCGATCCAGAACACATCTTCCTCTCGATCCCTCGATATCCGTACGAACGAACGGGACAACCAGTGGTCAGGAGCACTGCGCCATCGGCGTCAGTCGACCATCGCGTTGGAGCGGTGATGGTCCAGGCCACGGGAAGCGGTGACTCCGGCAGGAGCGAGATCCGCCAGCGCGCTCCGGAGCAGGACGCGCCCGCGGTGCAGCCGGGACTTGAGCGTGTCGTAGTTCACGGCCAGCCGTGCGCCGGCCTCGGTCGTCGACAGCCCCTGAACATCCCGAAGAACGACCGCGCTGCGGTACGCCGGCGGCAACGCCCTGAGGGCCAGTGCCAGTCGACGCCGCAACTGCGCCCGATAGAGCCGGACGTCCGCTGATGGCGACTCGTCCAGCGTGTGGCGTCTGCGCGCGGGGCCATCGACGGCCAGTTCGCCGTCAACATCACGACGACGGAGCGAGCGGCGCAGGCGGGTCATCGTGGCATTGAACGCCACCCGGTGAATCCACGTCGAGAGTTTGGCATCTCCGCGAAACGTCCCGGACTTCCTGACCACGGTCCAGAGTACGTCCTGGACGACCTCCTCGGCATCCTCAGGGCTGCCCAGGTGCCGCAGGGCGAGGCGCCGGATGTTTGGCGCATGCTCCTCGGCCAGTTCCTGGACAGCACGCTCATCACCTGCCCGGATTCGATCCAGCAACACCAGACTCATGCATCGTCCTCGCAGCTCGACAACGAACTCAGAACGCCAGCTCATGATTTGATTTCCGGCGGCGCCCGACTGCAGTTGCGTCTCCGCAGCCTCGCTGGCGTTACAGCCCTGGGAGCTGCGGCTGACATTTGGCGCGCCCCGAGGGAAGGGCGAGAGCTGTGAGCCACATTACAGACGCGCGCGCAGGCCTTCAGCACAATGCTTGGATGTCCCATGCCGCACTCCCGACGGCGGACGCACGGCCCGCAGACCGCGCGCTGATCGATCGCTTGCTCGCCGGCGACGAACTTGCGTTTACCTACCTCGTCAAGACGCACCACGCGTCTCTGCTCCGATTCGCCCGGCTCTTCGTTGCCGACGCGACTGCCGCGGAGGATGTCGTGCAAGATACGTGGCTCGCCGTGCTCAACGGGCTGCACGCATTCGAAGGGCGCTCGGCTCTCAAGAGCTGGATCTTCAGCATCCTCGCCAATCGGGCAAAGACGCGTGCCGTCAGGGACAAACGGACCATTCCCTTCTCTGCGCTCTCGGCTGGCGGCGATGACGAGCCGGCCGTCGACGGGGACCGCTTCAACGAGTCTGGCGCCTGGGCGTCGCCTCCTTCGCAATGGGACGCAGACACACCCGAACGTCTGATGCTCGACCAGGAAGCGCGGGCCGTCGTCGAACGCACGATTGCGGCGCTTCCGGACGGACAGCGGGCCGTCGTGACCCTTCGGGACGTCGAGGGGCTCGAGGCGACAGCGACCTGTAACATTCTCGGGATCACGGAGACCAATCAACGAGTAATGCTCCACCGCGCGAGAACGAAGGTCCGCGCTGCCCTGGAGCGTTACCTGTCGGAAGGGTGAACCGTGCTGACCTGCAAAGAACTGACTGAACTCGTGACCGAGTACCTGGAAGGCCATCTGTCGCTGTACGACCGCGTCCGGTTCGAACTCCATGTCGGCTTCTGCCAGCACTGTCGAACGTATCTGCGACAGATGAAGACCACCGTCAGCGCCATCGGCCTGGGACAGGCCGAGGTGCCTCCACCGGCAATGGATCCGGAACTGCTCGAACGCTTCCGGTCCTGGAAGCCCTGACCCCTCCCCCACACCTGACGGCTGAACCGCATCGGCCGTCAGGCCCGCCCCGACCGCTGCACCCGCAAGTAACCTCGCTCACAGACATCTCACACCGCCGTAACGACAGCAGGCGCTGATGGACTCCACTCCATGAATCAGTTGCGCAACCCGCGCAGCAAGACGGAGGACATCATGAATCGCATCATCGGCATCATCATCGTGACGGGACTCGCGCTGACGGCAACAACGGCTACCGCGCAGGAGCGCGCCGTCGGATCCGGACGTGCCGAACTCACGGCCTATCCGGGCGGCGGCATCGTGTTCACCGACACGACCGGCGAAAGCGACTTCAGCAACTACGCGATCGGCGGCACATTCACCTACAACCTCACTCGCTACCTCGGCGTCGAGGCTGATGCCGGCGGGTCGCTCGGGGTCGATCAGCGATTGAATCTCGCCGAGGGGGCCCGCTCGAGTCGGTCGCCGAATTTCTTCGGCTACACGGGCAACGCCGTCGTGTATCCCTTGGGTAATCGCCGCGCGTTCGTCCCATACGCGACAGGCGGAATCGGGGGTCTGACCCTGTTCTCACGTCAGGCTCTCGGTGTGAACGACACCACCACATTCCTGACCGGCAACGTCGGTGGCGGAGTGAAGTACTACCTGAGCGAACGCTGGGGCCTGCGAGCGGACTATCGGTTCCTGGCCACTCGCAGCCAGGATGACGCACCGGCCTTCTTCGGACGCGACAACCGATACGGGCATCGCGTCTCGGCCGGCATCGTGCTCAACCTTCTGCCCTGATGGGTCGGACTCGAGCTGTTCGGGACGCCGGACCTCGGTATACGAGGCCGGCCGTCCCGTTCTTCCGGTCATCCACCTGGGCGCACCAGCGCGCCGACTCAATTACAGAGGTCGTCATGCAACTGCTCTCCACCACCGTCGAGCACTCTCCCGTCATTCGCTCCGATACAGCCGTCATCGTTGCGTCCGGCCTGTTGGGCACCCTGGGTATGACGACGATCATGTATCTGGCACCCCTGGTGGGCACGCGCCAGGTCGATGCGCCCCTTTGGATCGCCCGCATCTTCGTCACGACGCCGACGTCTGCCATCGGCCTGGGGTTGTCGCTGCACCTCGTCGTGGGCTTCGCGTACGCGTGGCTGTTTGCCCGCCACATCGAGCCGCGCCTCACGGAACATCCGCTGCGCAACGGGCTTGTGTTTGGCGGGGCAATCTGGGCCTTTGCCCAAGCGATCGCGGTGCCGGCGACCGGGAGCGTCGCGGCGGCGGTCGGGACAATGTCCCTGCCTGCGCCAGGAGTCTTGTCCGTCCGCCTGGGCGTGGACGGCGCGCTCGTCAGCCTCCTCGCCCATCTGGTGTACGGAAGCATCGTCGGATCGGTGTATGGGTGCCTGGCTCGCGGCCTCTGCGTCGGGCGGACCTGCCAGAGGTCACGATGAACCATCTCCTGCAACTGTTCTACAGCGAACACTGTCCCGACTGTCCGGAGGCCCAGCAGCGCGTCCGGCAATTCGCCATGGAGCGGTCGGACGTGACGCTGGTCGAGCGCGACGTCGCCATCACCGTCGGATTGGCACGGCATTATCGGCTGACTGCCACGCCCGCTATCGTCATCGATGGCGGAAGAGCGATCTACGAAGTGCCGCCTCCGGAGGCGCTCGCGGCGCTGGTGGACGGCGTGCCTGCGACACCGCCGGCACGGTGACAACGCGCAGTCGGCAGTCCGGCAGGCGGACGCTGGGCTCAGGGCCTTCAGTGTGCGTGCAGCGCCGCGATTAGCGGGCAGCTGATCGTGCCCCTGCCCGCGGAACAGCGATCGACCAACCGCGTCAGCACCGACTCAATTCGCTGGAGGTCATCAAGCTTCGCGCGCACATCCTCCAGCTTCTGCTCGGCGAGTGCGCGGGCCTCCTTACAGTGAGTCCCGTCGTCCAGGGTCAGCAGCCCGCCGATCTCTTCGAGGCTGAACCCGAGCCGCTGGGCGGATTTCACGAACTTGACGCGGGCTACGTCAGATTCCCCGTATCGACGGACCGTGCCGTAGGCGCGCCCCGGCTCCGAGAGCAATCCTTTGCGCTGATAGAAGCGGATCGTTTCAACGTGGACCCCGGCCGTGGCCGCGAGGGCTCCGATCGTCAGGCTCCGCGGATGACTATTCATTTCTCTTGACTCCGTACATAAGTACGGTCCGAAGCTTAATCTGCCATGCGAACAGGTGCAAACGAGTCCCGTACATCGTCGTCTCGAGTCTCCCCGCCGGCGACCGGTCGCCGCGCCCTGTATGCGGGCGGCCTCGCGGCCATTCTGGCGTCGACATGCTGCCTTGGCCCGCTTTTGCTGCTACTTCTTGGATTCAGCGGGGCCTGGATTGGCAACCTGACTGCGCTCGAGCCGTACCGGCCGTACTTCATCGTCGTCGCCGTGGTGGCCCTGTTCTCCGCCTACCGGCAGATCTTCCGCCCAGCCGTGGCCTGCACGCCAGGCGAAGTCTGCGCAATCCCGCAGGTGCGCACGACCTACAAGGCCATGTTCGGGTTGGTCGCCGTGCTGATTCTCGTTGCCGTCAGCTTTCCGTTCGTTGCTCCGTTGTTCTACTGAGGCTCGACACACGACCGCCACACGCCACACAAGGAAGGAACCCATCATGAGAATGCTGCTGGCTGTTGCCACCACCCTGTTGCTCCTCGCCAGTCCCGCCTGGGCCGCGCCCAAGGTCGTCACGCTCGCCGTCCCGGGGATGACGTGCGCGACCTGCCCGATCACCGTGAAGAAGGCGCTCACCAAGGTTGCCGGCGTCGCCAAGGTCGACGTGGATCTGGACAAGCTGCAGGCGATTGTGACGTTCGACGACGCGAAGACCACCGTTGCGTCGCTGACCACCGCCACGAAGGATGCAGGCTACCCCTCGACCGTGAAGCAGAAGTAGCCAGCCATGAACAACCGCACCCTGCTGAGAACCGGTGTCGCCGGGACCGTCGTGGACGCACTCTGCTGCGCCACACCGCTCTACGCGCTGAGGCGCCGGCGCGCCGCAGACGCTTGCTGCGTCACGCCCGGCGCTGGTGAAGCCAATCCGTTTGGAGTCCCCTGTGAATACGCAAGAGTTCGACATCACGGGCATGACCTGTGACGCGTGTGCCGGCCACGTATGCAAGGCCCTCCTGAGCGTGCCCGGAGTTCGGGCGGCAGAGGTCTCCTACTCGCAGCGGACGGCTCGCGTGGTCGGCACCACGGCCTTCGATCCTGAGCCGCTCACCGCTGCCGTGCAGGCCGCCGGTTACGGCCTGACACCAAAAGCCGGTGCGCCGGCCGCCGTCCCCGCGAAAGAGATACCAGGTTCGCGCCTGGTCCAGGAGGCGGACTCACATCTGCGGCCGCATGGCTCCCCGCTGCGGATTGCGGTCATCGGCAGTGGCGGTGGGGCGATGGCAGCAGCACTGAAGGCGGCCGAACTCGGGGCGACGGTCACGCTGATCGAGCGGGGCGTCGTCGGGGGCACCTGCATAAACGTCGGCTGTGTGCCATCCAAGATCCTGATCCGCGCGGCCCACATCGCACACCTGCGGCGCGTCAGCCCGTTCGATATCGGCCTCTCGGCCGTGCCGGCGGTCGTCGACCGGCTACGCCTGCGTGCGCAACAGCAGGGCCGCGTCGAGGAACTGCGCCACGCCAAGTACGAGGGGATCCTCGCTGGGATACCGGCCATCACGGTCGTGCACGGCGAGGCGCGCTTCGCGAACGAACATGCGCTCATCGTGACGTTGACCGAGGGCGGAGAGCAGTTGGTTCGGTTCGACCGGTGCCTAATCGCAACCGGCGCGAGCGCCGCACTCCCGCCGATGCGTGGTCTGAAGGAGACGCCGTACTGGACCTCGACCGAGGCGCTCGCCAGCGACAGCGTCCCGCCGCGACTCGCGGTGATCGGGTCGTCGGTGGTCGCGGTGGAGCTCGCCCAGGCGTTCGCGCGGCTCGGCAGCGCCGTGACCCTCCTGGCCCGCCGCACGCTCTTCGTTCGCGAAGATCCGGCCATCGGCGAGGCGGTCACCGGGGCCTTTCGCGCCGAGGGCATCACGGTGCTGCTGCACACGCAGGCCTCCGCCGTGTCGTTCACCGAAGACGAATTCACGCTGGTCACCAATCACGGCGAGGTGCGAGCCAATAGGCTTCTGGCAGCCACCGGTCGGACGCCGAACACGCGGAGCCTCGATCTGGACGCGGTCGGCGTCGCACTCGACGCGAGCGGCGCGATCGTGGTCGACGATCACATGCGTACGAGCGCGCCGAATATCTACGCTACCGGCGACTGCACCGATCGACCACAGTACGTCTATGTGGCCGCAGCTGGAGGCACCATAGCCGCGATCAACATGACGGGCGGGGACACCACACTCGATCTGACCACGATGCCGGCGGTGGTCTTCACCGACCCGCAAGTGGCGACGGTGGGGCTGTCCGAAGCCGAGGCGCACAATCGGAACATCGAGACCGACAGCCGCACGTTGCCGCTAGACGCCCTGCCGCGGGCGCTCGTCAATTTCGACACGCGCGGATTCATCAAGCTCGTCGCTGAGGCGGGCACGGGCCGGTTGCTGGGCGTGCAAATCGTCGCACCAGAAGCGGGCGAGGTCATCCAGGCAGCTGCTCTGGCCATCCGCGCCAAGATGACCGTGCACGACCTGGCCGATCAGCTGTTCCCGTATCTCACCATGGTCGAGGGGCTGAAGCTGGCGGCGCAGACATTCACCAAGGACCTGAGTCGGCTGTCGTGTTGCGCGGGGTAGGGCCGTCGCTGACCCGAAGCACTCCCGTCTTGTCAGCGTCGGCGCCGGTCGATGCCGAGCGCCCGTATCTTCGACACGAGGGTCGTCGGCTTCACGTCGAGCAGTTCGGCCGCGCCGTCCGGCCCGAAGATCCGCCCGTCTGCGCGCCGGAGGGCCTCGAGCACGCTGTCGCGCTCGAGTTGCCGCAGGGCTGACCGCGTCAGTAGCCGGGCTTCGCCGGCCGGTCGCACACGTTCGACGCTCCGCTCTGCGGCGGCGTCAGGGAACTGCAGGGGGCCACCTTGCCACAAGATAACCGCCCGCTCCACCAGGTTCTGTAACTCGCGGATATTGCCTGGCCACTCGCGCGCGGCCAGATGGGTCAGCGTCGCTTGGGTCACGCGGGGGACCGGGCGGTTCAGCCGTCGGGCGGCCTGACGAACGAAGTAGAGGATAAGACCCGGAACATCACCGCGCCGCTCGCGGAGGGGTGGAATCTCGATGGGAAACACGCTGAGTCGGTAGTAGAGATCCTGGCGGAAGCGGCCCTGATCCACCTCGTCACGCAGGTTTCGATTGGTAGCGGCAATGATTCTGACGTCGACCCGGCGCGTCCGTGTGTCGCCGACGCGCTCGAATTCCTGCTCCTGCAGCACCCGCAGGAGCTTGGCCTGCATCGGGAGTGGGATTTCACCGATTTCGTCGAGCAGCAACGTGCCGCGGTCGGCCAGTTCGAACCGGCCCTGACGGTCGGCTGAGGCGCCCGTGAAGGCGCCCCGCACGTGCCCGAAAAATTCGCTTTCGAAGAGCCCCTCAGGCACAGCGCCGCAATTGACCTTGATCAGCGGGCGCTTCGCTCGCGGGCTTTGCTCGTGAATTGCGCGGGCGACCAACTCCTTCCCCGTGCCACTCTCGCCGGTGACGAGGACTGCGGCGTCAGTGGATGCCACGAGCTGAACCTGGCGCAGGACCTTCTGCAGCCCATGACTCTCGCCGACGAAGTCGCCGATGCCGAGCGCTGACGTGACCTCTTCACGCAGGTACGAGTTCTCCAGTTCCAGTTGCTCGCGCAGCGCCTCGACCTCCTCGAAGGCCCTCGCCTTGACGATGCTGACGGCGGCGTAGTCAGCGAAAATCCTCAGCCACCGGAAGGCTTCATCATCCAGCATTCCCCGATCGAAGAGCGCTAGGACACCCAATGTCTGGCCTCCATGGACCAGCGGCTGCGCCGCCATCGATCGGACCGCCTCCCGTTCGACCCAGTCGTGGTCGGCAATCCACTCTTCGTCGCCCCGGATGCCCGCAATGAGCAGCGCCTCGCCAGTTGCCGCCACGCGGCCAATCTTTCGATCCCCCATCCGCATGACGTGGAAGGCACCGCTGATACGGGCGTAGTCGGCCGACGGATCTCGCGAGCCCCCGGCGCTCGTCACGAGGTGGAGCGCCTCCCCCGGGGCGCCCGCGTCGGAGCCTGAGCACACGGGACACCGCGCGTACGGCTCACGCAGCCAGATTCTGACCAGGGCCGAGTTGGGACACGCCGCAATCCCGTCTGCCGTCGCCCGCAGTACGGCGGCTAGGTTCTGCGCCCCGGCGATGGCCACCATCACCTCTGGCAACTGCAATGTGTTCATGAGGTCAGCTACGAAAACAGATCGCGAACGACAACCAAATTTCGTAGCCGATGATATCTCGAAGCGGCAGCACCACGCATGAATATCGAACTAACACCTTATCCATCATTCATTTGTGAAACGTGGCCGTCCTGGCAGCCGACTTGATGAGTGTCTACCCAACGCGACATGACGTCGCGGCGGCTCGTGATGCGAGCCAAGGATGGAGACTCTCATGAATCGTATCGTTCCTGTCGATCCCGCGGTGGCCAGCGGTCAGGCCAAGACGCTGCTGGATGGTGTCAAGGCCAAGGTGGGCGCCGTGCCCAATCTCTTTCGCGTCCTCGCCCAGGCGCCGACTGCCCTCGAGAGCTACCTCGGCGTTGGCGCCGCGCTCGCCGGTGGCCGCTTCTCCGGCGCCCTGCGCGAACAAATCGCGCTCACGGTCGCCGAGTGCAATCAGTGCGAGTACTGCCTGAGCGCCCACACGTTCATCGGTCGCAAGTTGGGACTATCCGACGAAGCCCTGGCACAAGCCCGAGCCGCCCGGGCCAGCGACATCCGCACGGACGCGATTCTCACGCTCGCACGCGCCATCGTCGTGAAACGCGGCGCCCTGCCGGACGCCGACATCGAGCGAGCCCGGCTTGCCGGCCTCGACGATGCGGATGTCATCGAAACGATCGCCAACGTCGTCCAGAACATCTTCAGCAACTACGTCAATCACGTCGCCGGCACGCCGGTCGACTTTCCGGCCGTTGCGCCCGGCGCCGGCTGCGCGGCCACGGCCGAGATCACGGCCTGACGACACATGGCACCGCGCGCCTCGCAAGCCAATCGCCCTCATCAGTCAAAGGAAACTATCGTGACTCACCGCACCCGTTCGTCGATGGCCGCCCTGACGCTCGTCGTGACGAGCCTGGCCATGTCCTCCCACGCCAGCGCCCAGCGCGCCACTCCCACCGTTCCGCACTTCCGCGGCCCCAGGGCGGACGTGCCCGTGCCGCGTCCCGGCATGACTCCGGTCAAGGGCCGTGTCGGCCTGCTCGTCACCGATCCTCAGAACGACTTCCTCAGCCCTCAGGGCGTGGCCTGGGGCGTCGTCGGCGAAAGCGTCAAAGAGAACGGCACCGTCGAGAACATCGAGCGGCTGCTCAAGGCCGCGAAGGCCGCCGATGTGCCGGTCTTCGTGAGCCCGCACTACTACTACCCGCACGATCACCGCTGGAAGTTCAGCGGCGCCCTCGAAGTGCTGATGCACAACATCGGCATGTTCGATCGCAAAGGGCCGCTCACCGGCGAAGCATTCGAGGGATCGGGAGCCGACTGGCTGGCTCGCTACAAGCCTTACCTGAACGACGGCCGAACGGTCGTCGCGAGCCCGCACAAGGTCTTCGGACCGGAGACGAACGATCTCGTGCTGCAGCTTCGGAAGGCCGGCATCAGTCAGGTCGTGCTCGCCGGCATGTCGGCCAATCTCTGCACCGAATCCCACATGCGCGAGCTGATCGAGCAGGGTTTCGAGGTGGTGGTGGTGACCGACGCGACGGCCGCCGCAAAACTTCCAGGCTTCGATGGCTATGAGGCGGCGTACGTGAACTTCCGCCTCATCGCCAGCGATGTCTGGAGCACGACTGAGGCCACAAAGACGCTGTCATCGCTCGAATAGACCGGTCCCCGAACGAGAACCACGAAGATGCCGTCAATTCGACCGCCCGTACCGCCGTTCACCCGCGAAACCGCCGAACAGAAAGTGCGCATGGCGGAGGACGCCTGGAACACCCGCGACCCCGTTCGCGTGTCACTCGCCTACACGTCGGACTCCGCGTGGCGCAACCGGGCCGAGTTCCTTGTCGGCCGCCCGGCCATCGTGGCGTTCCTGGAACGCAAGTGGGCCCGCGAACTGGAGTACCGCCTCGTCAAGGAGCTCTGGACGTTTGGCGCCGCCCGCATTGCCGTCCGCTTCGCGTACGAGTGGCACGACGAGCGCGGACACTGGTTCCGGTCCTACGGCAACGAGAACTGGGAGTTCGACGTCGGCGGGCTGATGCGGCGGCGCGTGGCCAGCATCAACGACCTGCCGATTCGCGAGGTCGACCGCCTGTTCCGATGGCTGGCTGGGCCGCGGCCCGAAGGACATCCGTCGTTGACCGATCTGAATCTCTGACCAGGCTGGTCAGTAACCAGGCAACCCTCAACACATCAGGAGTATCCCGTGTCGAAAACCGCAATCGTTATCTATTCCGATCCGAAGTCCGGCACCGACGAAGCCTTGGGGCGGCTGTTCAACGGCATGTTCGTCGCCTACGAACTGCTCGAGAAGAAGCAGGAGGTGGCGCTGTTGTTCCAGGGCGCCGGCGTGCGTTGGGCGAGCGAACTCGTACAGACGGAGCATCCGGCGCACGCGCTCTACACCGCGGTCAAGGACAGCGTCGTCGGCGTGTGTGGCGGCTGCGCCGACGTCTTCGGTGCGACGCAGGACGCCACGGCCGCCGGCGCAACGCTGATTCACGAGAAGGCGATTCCGGGCACCTCCGGAATCATCGATCTGTCCAAGTATCTGGACGCAGGCTATCGCGTTCTGACCTTCTGACGACTCGCACGTCCTCAATGCGGCGGGGCCTCGATGGGCCCCGCCTTTCTTCCTCGAGAGGAGCCACGTGACCGAACCCTTTCACCACGGCGAGCGCACCATTCAGGAACTGGCCGGCGAACGAAGTCAGGCGATCCTCAACGGACGCGTGATCGCGACGACAATCCCCGCGGCGGCGCGCCCGTTCGTACGTCAGCAGTCCTACGTCGCGCTTGGGTGGCGCGACGGGTCAGCCAATGCGTGGGCGGCCCTGGTCGTCGGCCAGCCAGGCTTTGTGTCCTGTGACGGCGCCGGGACGGTCGTGACGATTCAGCCATCGGTCGCTGCCGGGGCACTCGGGACCTTCTACGATGACATCCAGGTGAACGATGCACTTGGCATGCTGTTCATCGACCTGGGCACGAGACGTCGCCTCAGGGTCAACGGCGTCGTCGAGCGCTCGACGAATGGAGAGCTGCGGGTGGCAGTCGAACAGGCCTTTCCGAACTGTCCCAAGTACATCCAGCGACGCGAAGGCGTCGAGACGGCTCAGGTCGTCTCGTCACGGACAAGATCGACCGGACTCGGCGCGCCGGCCGGCTTGGCAGCGTGGCTGTCTCGAGCGGATACGGCATTCCTCGCCAGCGCCGGACCTGACGGGCGTGTCGATTGCTCCCATCGCGGCGGGACACGAGGGTTCATGCGGATGGACGGCGATGCGGTCCTGGTGCCCGACTATCCGGGCAACTCCATGTTCTGCAGTCTTGGAAACATGTCTGTAGAGCCGCGCGCGGGCCTCGTCATCGTGGATTTCGAGGCGCAGCAGCAATTGCACCTCAGTGGAGACGCCAGCGTGGAGGTATCGACGGCCGAGCGAACCGGACTCACCGGAGGGACGGGGCGCTGGTGGAGGTTGACGCCTCGAAGGTGGGTCACCTCGCCATTGCCGGGAACGACGACCTGGCGCCTCATCGATGAGTCGCCGTTCAACCCGCGCGTCGAGCCATGACGCTGACCCGAGCCGACGGTCACGCACAGTTAATGACACTCCGCGTCGCTGAGATCCGAGATGAAGCGGAGCGCGTACGCTCGTTCGAACTGCGGGATCCAGGAGGTGCCGAGCTTCCTGCCTTCGATGCTGGAGCGCATCTACAGGTCGAGGTCGAGCTACCAGACGGACACGCCGCTCTGAGGCGCTACTCCCTCTTTGGCGATCCCGCAGATCGGCGTCGCTACCTGATCGCGGTCCTCCTGGCTGTAGAGGGGCGGGGCGGCTCGCGCTTCATGCACGAGCGCATCAAGCCGGGCTCGATCCTCCGGGTCGCGCCGCCGACCAGCGGCTTCGCCCTCGCCGAGGCGACGCACACCGTTCTCATAGCAGGAGGGATCGGCATCACGGCTATCTTGAGTCTGGTCCGGACGCTCTCCCGGCACGGGCGGAGTTACGAGTTGCACTACGCCGCTCGCACGCCGGCGCGGATGGCTTTCCGTCAGCGGATCGAGGCCATCGCCGGAGCGAAGGCGCGCTTCTATTTCTCTCATGTGGAACGGCCGCGCATCATCGACATCGACGCCCTCATGGCCGTCCCGAAGCCAGGGACGCATGTCTACGTGTGTGGCCCGCCCGAGTTGCTCCGCGCCGTGGTAGCCAGAGGTGAAGCCGCCGGTTGGCCAACAGCCCAAATCCACACCGAGAGTTTCGGTCCGACTAGGCATGGCGGTGATAACCCAATCGAGATCCGCCTCGTGCGAGCGGCGCGGACCGTGCTTGTGGCTGCTGAAGAATCCGTCCTCGATGCGATCCTCAACGCAGGCGTGTGGATGCCCCACGAGTGCCGGCGCGGTACGTGCGCGTCTTGCATGACGCGCGTCCTCGCGGGAGAGCCCGATCACCGTGACCTCTGCCTGACTCCGGAGCTCCGAGACAGGTACATGTGCCCGTGCGTCTCGCGCGCACACTCAGGCCACCTCACGTTGGACCTGTAACATACGGACGTACGCACACTCCGCCGACGATGCGGACCAGCCCGGCTCACTTCACCGGAGCGGACGCATTGATGGGTCTGAGCAGCACGTAGGTTGGCAGGCCAACGGCCTCAAAGCGCTCCATCACAGAACGGGCGGGCTCTTCGTCGGGCTGTTCCGCCTGGAACTTGATCTTCACGTAACCCGACAGCGCCGAGACCACCGCCGGATCCTCGAACGTCGTCTTGTCCATCGTCAGGCAGTTCTTGCACCAGGTCGCCCACATGTCGATGAGTACCGGCTTGCCCTCGCGCGCCGCGACGGCGAGCCCTTCGGACATCGACGCGTGCCATCCGGCCTTGATCTTGGACTCGACGCTGGACGTCACCGCATCGGCACTGACCCACCGGTCGGCAAACAGCCCGTAGGCCACGTAGCCGTAGTACGCCGCCGTCACGAGGATGATCACCCCGAATCCCTGCTTCACGCGGTCCATCCAGGCACCCGGCCGCGGCAGCGATGCCAGCCCGGCGCCGGCGATTGGCCACGGCAGTGCCATCCCGACCCCGAGCAGGAACGGCAGCGCCAGGGCGGCGTTGTTCCCGACGGTGTACAGGCTTGTCGAAAACAGCACGACCTGAATCACCACGGGCGCCACACACGCGCCGGCGAGCAGCGCGGCCACCGCGCCCATCGAGAACGCCAGCACAAAGGAACCTTTGCCTGCGGCAGGATTGAAGCGACTGGACAGCCGCGAGAAGTCGATCATGACGAGATCGAACATGGCCAGACCCAGCACGATGAACAGCACCGCGATGCCGACATTGAACCAGGGCGACGCATTCAAGGTTCCGAACGTCCCGGCCGTGAGGATGACGATGAGTCCGAGCACGCCGTAGACGGCGGCCATGGCGGCGCCATAGGTGGCGCCGAGGAGTAGCCCCTTGCTCCGCGAACCGGCCTGCGCACCCGCGCCGATAATGGCGAGATTGATCGGGATCATCGGCAGGACGCAGGGCGTCAGGTTCAGCGCCAGTCCACCGACGAAGACAATCAGAAGAATCGCGAGCGGGCCGCGCCCTTCGAACCAGCCGACCTCGCGTACTCCCTGCTCCGCATTCCGCACGAACGTCAGAAACGCGGCGCTGTCCAGATAGCCGCCGGTGGTCGACGCCACCTCGAAGCGTGCGAGTTGTGCCAACGGATCATCTGCAGGCGACGGCGCACGCTGTGCGGCAGCGATTCCAGTCGGCTGTTCCTCCCACGTCGTTCGGCCGGAGCCGAAGCGCACACCTGCCAGATCTCCCACCGCCCGCGTGACGGCACTGCCCGTCGGGACCACGCGTACCGTCCAGTTGAAAGAGGCGGTCGCGGGGGCGTAGCACATAGCCTCGTCGCACGTCTGATATCGCAGGCGCCCGGGAATTACCAGTTCACCGGGCTCGACTGCCGCGGAGACCGCCAACCGGACACCGATGGTGAACCGTTGCTCGAACACGGCGAGCGCTTGGTCCGAACCCCGCTGGATCAGGTCGGACGCCGGCGGAAACACGATCTCCTGCACGGTAACGCCCGCAGGCGGCTCGACGGTGAGCACCGTCGGAATGAGCGCAGGATCCCGTGGCGCATTCGACTGCACGTGGAACCCGTCGGCGAGGGACACGGTGACGCCCGCCTTCAGTTCACCTCCCGCCGGCACGGATGCGGTATCGACGAGAACCTGGATGTCCGCCGCCTTTGGCCGGAGTTGACCGTAGCTCACCGCCGCCTGCAACACGATGGCAGCCCCAACGACCAACACCCGCACACGTCTCGCTGTTCTCACGTCTGTCTCCCAGGCACCGTCGCCGGCGCCTCTCCAATCACACGGGCCTTCGCAGCAGCCCTCGGTCAGGATGCCTTCGGCTGGCCTGACGCGACCTCGGCAGCGATCTCTTGCGCGCGAGGCAGGCTGACACTGCACGTCGGATCATCAACGCGACACCTCGCCACTGTCAGCCCGCATCCACACGCGCACGGCTCGGCGTTCAGGCGCTGCAGCGTGGCCGTTCTCAGTTCGGGACTCAGCGTGGTGAGATCGAGACCGGGAATCTCCTTCGCCTGCGCGGCGTTCTCGAGACCCACCGCCTGCTCCGGCTCGACACGTTCGATATTTGCGGGCGCCAGCCCGGCCAGGGCCTTGATCTCACGCTCGGCCGTGCCAGCGTCCAGCAGTCCAATGTGCTTCTGGACGATGAATCCGGCGCGGTCGAGCACGAAGGTGGTCGGAAGACCGGTCACGCCGGGGAACGCCTTCTCCGTCTCCGGCGTGGTCATCACGATCGGATAGTTGACCTTGTGCTCGGCCACAAATCGGCTGACGACGTCGGTGGGCTCCTCGTCCTGCGAGATGCCCACAATCACCAGTTGCTCGCGGTACCGCTCCTGGAGGGCGACCAGATCGGGAATTTCCGCCCGGCATGGAGGACACCAGGTCGCCCAGAAGTTCACGAGGACCACCTTGCCGCGCAGTTCCTCAGTGCGCAGCGTCCGGCCGTCCAGCGTCTTCATCTCGAGACCGGGCATCGGAACCGGGTCCTTGAACAGCCGCACGTTGACCGGTTCCCCCTTCGGTTCCGGAGCAGCCGCACGCGACGTGCGGTCGTATGTCAACGATGCCAGCCCGGCGACCGCGATGGCCAGCACACACCCTCCGATCGCAATCCGCGCCTTCATGCGTAGCACTCCTTCCACTCGACGTCCGCCTTGTTCAACGCTCAGCCGAGGCGATTTATTCCACGTCGAACAGTCCTTTCCTGCCCGATCGAGGAATATTCAGGAAGCGCGGGGCGTTATACGTCCAGAGTCGTACACCACAGGTCGGAGGGATTGATGCGTTTTGGGATTGCGGGGCAGTTCAAGGCACTTGTCGTGACAGTTGGCCTCCTCGCCGCCGTCACGTCGCTTCCGACGCAGGCGCAACAGGCGTCGCCGTCGTCGCTTCCGGACGTCCAGCGTCTCGGCCCCCAAGTCGGGACCAGGGTGCCCGACTTCAGCCTCACCGATCAGCGCGGAACGGTCCGTACCCTGCAGTCGCTGATGGGTCCGAAGGGACTGCTGCTGTTCTTCTACCGGTCTGCGGACTGGTGCCCCTACTGCAAGACCCAGTTGGCCGAACTACAGTCACGTCTTCCGGAACTGTCGAAGCAGGGCCTGGGCGTCGCCGCGGTGAGCTACGACGCGGTTCCGATCCTCGCAGACTTCACGCGCCGACGCGGCATCACGTTCCCACTGCTTTCGGATGTCGGCTCGGCGACGATCCGCAAGTACGACATCCTGAACACGACCATTCCACCGAGCAACACGCAGAGCTACGGGATCCCGTTTCCCGGCACGTTCATCCTGGACCGGACCGGCGTCGTCACATCCCGCTTCTTCGAACAGGCCTATCAGGAACGGGCGACCGTTGGCAGCATGCTCGCGCGGCTCGGCAACAACATCGACGTCAGGGCCACGACGGTAAAGTCGCCGCAGATCGACGTTACGTCGTACACCACCGACACGGTTGTGGCGCCGGGCACGCACTTCTCGGTCGTGCTGGACGTGAAGCCGGCGGCGGGCGTTCACGTCTACGCGCCCGGCGTCGTCGGCTACAAGCCGATCGCCATGACGCTGCAGGCTGCTCCCGGCCTGCTCCTGCGCGATGCCCAATACCCGCGCGCTGAGACCTACACGTTCAAGCCGCTCAACGAGCGGGTGCAGGTGTACCAGCGCCCGTTCCGCATCGTCCAGGATGTCACGATCGACCCGTCGCCTCAGGGTGCGACCGCACTCAAGGACGCGACCACCCTGACGATTCGGGCCACATTGAACTATCAGGCTTGCAACGACACGGTGTGCTTCTCGCCACAGACGGTGCCGCTCACGTGGACCGTGAACCTGCGGCAGCTGGATCGCGAACGCGCACAGCCGTGACCGTGCTCGCGGCAATCCGCCACCCGAACGCATTGGGAGACTGCATATGACCACACGCTTTTCTCGCGCGGCGCTGACGCTGCTTGGCGCCGCCCTCCTGGCGCTACCGGCCGGCCCGGTGGGCGCTCAGACGCTTGTCGAACACAGCTCGGAGGCGCGGTTTCAGCTGGATGTCCACGTGCCGGACTCGGCACTGGCGACACTGCTCCCTGCTGGCTGGTCCATGAACGTGGCGGCGCAGGGTGCCGCCGCAGGTGCAAACCTGCGGGTCGTCTTCATCGACCGCGTGTCGATCAACGGCCCCGATGGGAAGCCGCTCGGCCGGACCGGCTCGAACCGCCTGGTCTATCTGGTTGCTCCGGTCAAGGACGCGTCTGGCACGAACGTTCAGCTCGTGATCGGCGGGCTCACCGAGGATCCCGCGGACGCGCCCGGTCCATTCGGCGTGTACCTGCACGCCTCCACCGCAACGATGCAGCGATCGAGCACGTCGAGCGCCGCTGGCACGGTTCTCGATTCCCAGGACTGGGTCTTCGGCTCACCCTCGGGCGAGCATCTCGAGATGCACATCAAGTTCACCCGAGGCGTTGGCAACAAGGGCAACGCCTCGGACACCCGATTCTATTCCGCGAAGAATCCTGCGTTCTATCAGATCTCGCGCCAGGAGCAGGTCCTCGACATCCTGCGGAACGTCACGACTGCCCCGCCAGACAGGGTGTCGGAGTTTTCGTTCAAGGCGTCGGGCGGCAGCTTCGCCCGACTCTTCGATGGAACCGAGAAGGTGTTGAGCTGGGACAACATCCTCTGGATCAATCGCTCGGTGCTGCTCCCGTAGCCCGGTCAGCGCAGCGTCGGAATCCACGCTGCGAGCGCCCGACCGATGGCATCGGGCGCGGTCTCCTGCACGAAGTGCGGGCCATACACCGTGACCTCCCGCTGATTCTTGAATCCTCGCACGTAGGCCAACGCCTCTGGACGCGCCAGCAGCGCACCGGGCACCGCATGAACGAAGAGCTTCGGAATCGCGGTATCCGCAGCCAGCCAGTCGGAGTAGTCCCTGACGATGTCATACGTGTGTTTGGGTTCTCCGCCGAGCGGCAGTTCCCGGGGCCAGGTGAGCGTCGGCCTTCGGCTTTCGCCAGGGACGAGGTACGGCCGACGATACTCGGCCGCGTCCGCGTCGCTCAGGTAGTACTCGAGACCACCGATGAGGCTTTCGACGAAGCGGTTCTCCTGCAGCACCGCCTGCTCACCCCGCGCCGACCGATAGATGTCGAACGTCGACCCTGGCGCCGGGGCCGGCCGCGGCGCCCCCGGGGGTTCGATGATCGCCTCCATGTACGCGATCCCTTTGACACGAGTGGGATGCTGCTTGGCCCAGGTTGCGCCCAGCGCCGATCCCCAGTCATGAATCACCAGCGTCACACGGTTCCCGAGGTTGAGCGTCTCGAAGAGGGCGAACAGATACTCCTGATGCTCGCGGAACGTATACCGCTCGGGCCCGCTGTTGGGCAGGCGGTCCGAATCGCCCATGCCAATCAGGTCGGGCGCGACGCAGCGCCCGAGGTGTTGCACGTGCGGGATGATGTTGCGCCAGAGATAGGAAGAGGTCGGGTTCCCGTGCAGGAACACGATGGGATCCCCAGTCCCGGCTTCGTAGTAGGCCATGCGGAGGCCGCGGGCCTCGGCCTTCTTCTTCCGTCCGGCCCACGACTGCGACTGCGCTTGCAGCCTCGTCGCCCCGACGCCGGATCCAACCAGCGACAACATCATCGCTGTCTGCAACCACTCTCGACGATTCACGCGCGCCATGCGTCACCTCGGATATTCGTTTCGAACACGTGCCACCACGCACCAGCGCAGCGACATTCAGGGGAATCACGCGTGAAGCGAACGCGTCGTTCCCGGGAGCTCAGAATCTCAACAGGCGATTGACCTTGACGATGAAGGCACGGTTCGCCAGGTCGGGAAAGCCAGCCCCCAGCGTGTCGCGCTGATCGTTGTAGACGACGAACAGCTCACTGCCCGGCAGATATTCCCATCGAAGCCTGATGCTGTTGCTGGCGGCGTGGCTGGATGAGTTGTACTGCAGGAGCGCACTCACGAACATGCGTGGTGACACGCTGTAGGTGACACGTGAACCGACCAGTTGGCTGATAAAGGAGCCCTGCACCAGATCCACCCAGTTCAGCGAGATCGTGGGCTCGATCGAGAACTGCGGCGCCACCTTGATCCGTCCCCGGTTCACGCTGGCCGTCGTCTTGTGGCCGTTGTAGAAGGTGCCGCGCTCCACCGACACGTTCCCGGACAGACCTCGCTGCGGGCCGAAACTGTAGCTGGTCGCGACGTTGTCGTAGCTGTAGCCGCCGACCGCCAGGACGATAGGCGGCGCAATAGCGAAGGGGCGAGGCAGGAACTCGTACGTATTGGTGTAGGCGACGCTCAGCCGATCGCTGTTCTGGAACTCGACCGCGAACTCGCCGTAGATGTTCCGCGTCTCGAGGCGGCCGGCGGTGTTCTCGATGTAGTTGAACGACGAGGTACCGGAGAACTTGCGGACGGACCGGATCGACGTCGGGCGCGGACTGAAGCGCATGAGCCCGAACGTCTTTCGCATGTCACCGCGCCGGACGAAGCCGACCTCCGGATTGAAGTTGCGATCGACGAGCAGGTGTTCCAGCTGCACACCGTACCGGTCGCCGGTGTAATCGAGCTGCCCGCGATAGCTCTGGTCGTGTCCGTCCCTCCCCACGGTCCGCGTGCGCGCCCAGTAGGTCGCGATCGTGAAGTCCGTGAAGAACGAGAAGGCGCCGTCCACCCCGACCGTGTCGTTGCGCCCGACACCGGACTGCGCCACCGAGCGACCGGTATAGATCGCGCCGATGTTGCTGCGCCGCAGCACGTCCCTCTTCACCCGGATGACGGAGAAGTTCGTCGCCTCGGCGCCCGACACAGGCTCGTCGTTGGACTGGATGTCGAGGAGGCCGATGCCGAACCTTCCGACCCGTCCCGTCGCCCGGCCGCCGAGTTCGAGCGGGACCTCGCGGGAGCCGTTGATGCCGATGCGCCGGCTGTAGAACAGGATTGGTGTGTCGCCGGCCCCCTGGCTCGCGCCCGTCGTGCCGATGGTGAACAGCGTCTGGTTCTCGAGAAAGAAGTCCCGCTTCTCGGGAAAGAACAGACTGAAACGCGTGAGGTTCACCTGCTGCTCGTCGGCCTCGACCTGTGCGAAATCCGGGTTGTAGGTGACGTCCCCGGTCATGCCCTGCGTCAGACCGAACTTCACGTCGAGACCTGCGTCGCCGCTGGCCTGGTTCGCCGTTGCTGGCGTCGTGGTCCGATCGGTCGTGAGGTCACCGGTGACGTACGGTTTGACCTCGATGTTCTTCGAGAGCGCCGGTGTCTCCAGACCGACCATGGTTGCGGCGCGCGACGACTGCGTGATGGCGTTCACGCCGCGGGCCGGCGGCAGCAGCGTGAGTGCGGACAGCTCGTTCTTCCAGCGGTTGTTCCGGAGTACGTTGAAGCCCCAGACCTGTGGCCCCTCTTGTGGGTAACGGAGCGACTTGAACGGAATGGCAGCCTCGAAGGTCCAGCCTCCGTCGAATCGTCCGGTGCTCACGTCCCAGATGGGATTGAAGTCCGTGTTGTACTGGCGCTCGTTCGTGTACTGCCCGTCGAAGCGGCCGCCAATGGGGTTGACCACGAACAGTGTGCCGTCCCGCCGGTTGTAGAAGGTGTCGAAGATGAAGGTGACGGCGTCGTTGTTGCTGTAGATCGTGGTGCTGTCGTGACGGAGCTCGTTGGCCACCATGCGGTCGAGATTGCTCTCCCAGCAACGTGCCGACACGTAGACGTTGTCGCGGTCGAACAGCACCCACACGTCCGTCCGCTGTCCAGCGGGAGCACCGTTCCTCGGATCGACCTGGATGAAACCCGACAGTGGAGGCACCGTCGTGTAGACCTCTTCATCGAGGTGACCGTCGGTTTTCATCGCGCTCGTCACACGCACGGCACGCACCGTGGCATGCCCGGCGTCGTCTCGGGCGATGACTGATGGCGAGGACGGCGGCGGCGGGGCATCGGCGACCGGCCGCGGGAGCGAAGGGGAGGCCCCTGGCGGCGCGGTGTGCGGCGCCGCCAATTGCGCGCCTTCAGACGCGCCGGACGTCAGCCAGCCGACGAGCAGGCATAGCCCCAGTGCCCGCCGCGTCACGCAGGGCGTTCCTGCGCACATCGCGTCTCACCGTGTGTGATCACGGCTGCGGCCGAGGCGCGCGCTCGGTCACCAGTGCCTTGAGGCTCATGGTCCAACTGAGCGGAACCGACACCGGGTTGAAGCACACCTTGTCGTCGCAGGCCTGATAGTCGAGCGCGCCCTCGATCGTGATCGACTCCTTGCCGCGATACGCTGCCTGCGCAGCCGACGTGCCTTCAAGAACCAGCTCCTGCATCAGCGTGAACGGTTTCTGGAATACGGGAACCCGCTCGTTCAGCGGCTTGAAGAAGTAGATCTCGGACGGCGGATAGGTCATCGGCAACACGCGCACGAACGGCTGCGGCTTGATCGAGAGGTTGATGACCTTGTAGCCCGACGCCCCTGGTGCGTAGACGTGCACCCCCGGCTGTGGCTCCACCTGGACGGCCAGCGAGAACCGGTTGCCAGCAGCGATGCTCGTATCGCTTGGGTAGGTCGTCATGGTCAGGTGGGTCCCGGCCACCTTCGTCGCCGTCACGGGCGCGTCGCCGTTGCCCAGCCGGAGCATGATGTTCGAAAACGTGCTCCGCTCGACGTAGTAGTCCTCGAAAAAGCGCGACACGACACGCCCTTTCGGATCGAGGATGAACGTGCCAGGAAACGCGATGCCCGCCCAGGACGGGCTCGGCCGGCCACCGGCCACGTACTTCTGGAGTTCGGCGATCACGTCCGGGTCGTCTTTGTCCGGTCCGAACGCCATCTCTGGGAGCGGGTTGAGGATGCCGAAGGCCTTGATCGTGGCAGAGCCGGCATCAGAGAGCAGCGGGAACATGATGTGTCGCCGCGAGGCGAACTCTGCGAGCGTCGGCACCGGGTCGTAGCTGATCGCCGCCACCCCGAGGCCCTGCGCGCGGAGCGCGTCGAGCCGACCCTGCAGGTCCACGAGTTGCGTCTTGCAGTACGGGCACCAGTCAGCCGACCGGTAGAACACCAGCATGGCGCCCTTCGGACCCATGATCGAACTGCGCGTCCAGGTCTTGCCGCTCTGGTCCTTCAGACTGAAGTCCGGCACCGTCTGGCCGACCTGCGGGCCGAGCTTGGCCACATCGATCTTCGTACGCGGCGCCTGCCTACTCTGAGCCGCCAGTCTGGTGACCGGCGTCTGCAGCCAGAGCAGCACAGCCATACCTGCAAGCAACCCAAGCGGGTGTCGAATCTGACGCACGGAGCCTCCCTCGAAAAGCGGTTATGGTGATGAAACGCGCCGCGAGCCCCGAAAATTCCCGCACCTGGAATAAATCGGGGCCTCACGGCGTTCTTTCTCCCAGCCGGGTTGATCCGGCCCTCTGCAGGAGCAGGAACCATGAGAATGATCGGATTCGTGTCTGGCGTGGCGATGGTACTCGGACTGGCCGTCTCGGCCGGTGCCCAAGGGCAGCAGACCAAGGGGACCCTGATGGACATCGCCTGTTCATCGCACCACGCCACTGAGGCGGGCTACACCGAGAGCCACGACAAGAAATGCCTCCTCATGGAGAGCTGCGTCAAGAGCGGCTACAGCCTCGTCACCGCCGACAAGAAGGTGCTGAAGTTCGACAAGAAGGGGAACGACCTCGCGCTCGAGCTGATCAAGAAGGCCGATCGCGACAAGGACTGGAAGGTCGCGGTTGACGGGAAGGTCATGGGCGATACCATCGCCGTGTCCAACATCACGCTCCAGTAACATTCGTACCGGCCGCCATGGAGGCCGCCGTCCGGTGGCCTCCATCTGCCGGTCACCATGCGCGCACGTTCACAATTCGAGGCGCTTGCCCTGCCGCACCTGCCGGCCATCTATCGTCTTGCGCGACAGATGGTCGGGACGGATCGCGCCGAGGATCTTGCGCAGGAGACGTTCCTCAAGGCGTGGACGCATTTCGGCTCATTCACTCCAGGCACCAATTGCCGCGCCTGGCTGTGCCGCATCCTGCACAACACGTGGATCAGCCAGTGGCGGAAGACACGCCTCGAACTGCCCTCTGGTGATCTGGAAGACCTCCCCGACGCGGGCTACGCCTGGGAGCCCGAGTTGGGCGGCGCCATCATGTCCGACGACATGCAGTGGGCGCTCGAGCAGATGCCGGATGCCTACCGATGGGCCATCCTGCTGTCGGCCGTCGAAGAGCTGACCTACCAGGAGATTGCCACGACGATGGACTGTCCGGTCGGGACGGTCATGTCGCGCATCAGTCGCGGACGACGGATGCTGGAACGATTGCTCCACGAGCGCCGGCGCGACGCCACGTCGCCCCTGCGCATCGTGGCTCGGAGTAGCGAGTGACACGCATGACTTGCACACAGTTTCGGACCGTACTCGACGCCTACATCGATCACGAACTCGCGCCTGATGCCATGGCAGCAGCTGGCGCGCACCGGATAGCCTGTGGGCACTGCGACCGGCTGGCCCTGAGGGCCATCGAGACCAAGGGGGCAGTCCAGCGAGCCGTCATGGCGACGGAACTCCCGCCTGGCCTGGAGATGCGAGTCCGAGCCGTGGCAGCGCCGCGCTGGCGTCGGTGGCAGACCGCCGCGGCGGCTGTGCTCGTGCTGGGTCTCACCGCTGGGTTCGCGACGCCGCGCCGCGTCGAGAGCGGCGCGGCCAACGCGATGGACCAGATGGCGCTGCGGCTCGATGGCAGCAGCGCGGTGGTCCTGACCGGCACCCTGCTCTGCCGCGATTGCGAACTGGAGCATCGCTACGGGATCAAGGCGCCCTGCAAGACCATCGGCCACCACGGCGCCCTCGCGACCGACGACGGGCGGATCTGGAACCTGGTCGAGCAGAAGGTCGCGGCGGACCTGATCCACGATGAGTCACTCCTCGGGCGCAGGGTCGTCGTGCATGGTCGCATCTTCCGCGGCGCGCGCGCCCTGGTCATCGACACCTACCAGTTCACAAGCTGAGCGCCGCTCATGGAGTCCGGCTCGCCCGTTCCAGACGTGCCCGGTCGAGGACCCGAATCTGACGGCGACCGATGGCGATGATGCCGGCCGCTTTCATTTCGTTGAGCGCATAGGTGATCGTCTCACGGTACACGCCCAGGCGTTCGCCGATGTCCTGATGCGTGAGGCCGGCGACAACATCGACCTGTACCTCCCGCAGCAGAAAGTCGGCCAGTCGCGGAATCAGCCCCTTGAACGCCAGATCTTCGAGCTGCCGCTCCGCCTGCGCCGTGCGTCGCCCCAGGATCTCGAGCAGCCGGATCGCACAGGCCGGGTGCTCGCTCAGCAGTCGCGTCACGTCGCTCCTGCTCAACGTGCAGATCAGGGAGTCTTCTGACGCCTCCGCATAGCACTCGTACATCCCCTGACCGATCCACGCCATCTCTCCGAAGATCGACAGCGGCGGCACGTGACCGAAGACGAACTTGCGGCCGTCCGGCGCCATTCGGTACAGCCGGGCCGACCCGCGTTTCATGATGAACATCACCTCGCCGGTTTCGCCTGGGCGATAGAACACGTGTCCGGCTGGGCAAGTCCGCATGTGAATCGAGTCGTGGAAACGGTTCAATTCCTCTGGCGTCAGATCGCGGAACAGTTCGGTGGCAAGCAGGTAGGTGAGCTTGGGCGTCAGGTCGTCGGCGTCATCCTCGCGATTCACGGTGCCCCCTCTTGTCGCTGATGCGCGCTCGCAGCCGGTCGCAGAAGTCCGACGACGGATTGCCAAGCGAGATCACCACGTCGTCCAGAGTGTACGTCGGTACGCTGAACACGTCCGGCGGCACCGCTTCGGCCTGGCTGTCGACATCGACGACTCGGATGACCAACGTGGGGAGTGTGGCGCGCACGTGTTCCAGCACAGGTGGGACCCCGTCGCACGCCCAGCACCCTCTCGAGATGTACACCTTCAGCAGCACAGCAGGAAGGTAGCCGCGCCGGCGACCGGCGTTCTGTAGTCGGCCTTACAGACGCTGCAGGCGTCGAGCGTAACGCCACTTACAGCCAGCCGGCGTGCCGCGTCGCTATCGTGCGTGGTGCGTGGCCATGGTGGCCACCGCGGAGAATCGCATGCACACCACAATCCCATCGTCAGCACCGCCCCAGACCATTCGGCCGTACCAGACGTCCCTGCCGTTGCTCACCGCCGAGCAGGCTGCGCCAGGTGCCGCCTCCATCCTCGCGCAGACCCAGGCACAGCTCGGGTTCGTGCCGAACATGTACGGCGCGATGGCGCAGGTGCCGGGACTGCTCGAGACGTATGTCGATGGTTACCAGCGCTTCCGCACCAGTGGCGGCTTCACGCCTGTCGAACAGGAAGTGATCTTCCTGGTGATCAGCCGCTTCAACGGCTGCCACTACTGTGTCGCCGCTCACAGCGTCGTCGCCGACCTGATGTCGAAGGTGCCCGTCGAGGTGACGAACGCCATTCGCGAGGGGAGCCCCGTTCCCGATCAACGCCTCGCTGCCCTCGAGGCCTTCACGCGACACATGCTCGAGTCTCGGGGCACGCCTTCGCGCGACGCGGCCGAACGCTTCTTTGCGGCGGGGTACCAGGAGCGACAGATTCTGGCCCTCGTCCTGGCCATTGCCGTGAAGACGATCAGCAACTACACGAATCATCTGTTCCAGACACCGGTCGATGCCATGTTCGCCCCCAGAGCGTGGGCGCCGGAATCTGCTCGTCCGACGATTCGTCCGTAGTCACGGGTCGGGCGAATATCGCGGAAGGGCCTGTAACAACTTGGCGCCTCGATGCACTTACTGGTGGTGGCGACGTGTTGGGATGACCCCGGCACCGATTGAGCCACCACCTGGAGTGTCCATGAAAACCCGCAATCTCGTCGCCGCTGCCTTCGTCGCCGCCATCGCTACCCCTGCCCTGCTCTCCGCCCAGAAACCTGCAGAGATGCCGCCTTTCAAGGCCGAGAAGTGCTACGGCATCGCAAAGGCCGGCAAGAACGACTGTGCGTCCACCGGCAACAACTCGTGCGGCGGCACCTCGAAGCGCGATGGCGACAAGAAGGCCTGGGTCTTCGTGCCCGAAGGCTTCTGCGATCGCATCGTCGGCGGCAGCAAGACCGCACAGTAACCGTACGGCCAACATAGAGGGGGACCATCGCATGTCATTGACGACGCGCATGCCGGGATCGGCCGGTATCGGGCTCCGACTCCCGCATCTCGAGGAAGCGGTGGTCACCCCCTTGTCTGTCGGCTGGCTGGAGATCCATCCCGAGAACTTCGTGGCGAATCCACACGCCACGGAACTCCTGATCGAGTTGAGCGGTCGCTATCCGATTTCCGTGCACACCGTCGGTCTGTCCGTGGGCAGCGCCTCGGGTATCGACCGGCACCATCTCGCCCGCGTCAAGGCGCTCGTCGATCGCCTCGACCCCGTGCTCGTATCAGGGCACCTCGCCTGGTCGACGCACAAGTCGGAGTACCTGAACGACCTTCTGCCGCTGCCGTATGACGAGCAGACGTTACAGCTCGTGGCCGGGCAACTGCTCGACGTCCAGGATGCGATCGGTCGTCCGTTCCTGCTGGAGAACCCCTCGAGCTACGTCGGCTTCACGGGTTCGACGATGACCGAAGTGCAGTTTCTGGGTGAGCTCGTGGCGCGCACCGGAGCGCGGCTGCTCTGCGACGTCAGCAACGTCTTCCTGAGTGGCCACAACATGGGGTACGACCCCGTGGCCTACCTCGATGCATTCCCGGCCAGCGCCGTCGCCGAACTTCACCTTGGCGGATTCACACCAGAACCTGACGAGGCGACTCCTGGAAGGGACATCCTCATCGACACCCATGCCGAGCGCGTTGCCGATCCCGTGTGGGCGCTGTATGCCCACGCCCGTCGACGCTTCGGAGCAGTGCCCACGCTGATCGAGTGGGACGCCGACATCCCGTCACTCTCCACCCTGGTGGAGGAGGCACGGCACGCGGATCGCGTGGCACAGCTCGCGACGGCACACGAGGTGACCGATGTCGCTCGCTGAACTGCAAGAGCAGATTCGGAACGCAGTGGTAGACGGGACAACGCCAGCGGGCGCATTGCTGGTCGGCGGACACGATCCACTCAAGCGGCTCGCCGTGCACCAGCGCCACTTCGAGGCGAGTCTGGCGAACGCGATCATCGGCCGGTTCCAGGCCACAGCGTGGCTGATTGGTGCCGTCAGGCTCGAGGCGGCGGCTCGCGAGTTCGTCCACGTCCATCCACCGACCGCACCGTGCATCGCAGAGTACGGGCAACAGTTCCCCGCGTTCCTGGCCGAATGGCCCGCAACCGCTTCCCTGACGTACCTGCCGGAGTTTGCCGCACTCGACTGGCAACTGGGTCGCCTCTCGGTGTGCATCGACACATCAGCACTCGGGCAGCCGGAGCTTGCGAGCGTCGGTGAACAACTGCTCGACGCGCGTGTGACGCTGCAGCAGGGGCTGTACCTGACGCGAGCCACCTGGGGCGTGGACGAACTGATGCAGATGTACCTCTCGGACACACAGCCAGACGAGTGGCACCTGCACCCGGCCGACGTGCCGATGCAGGTGCGCGGGTCACGCGGGGCGTTCCGCTTCACTCGACTCCCGATCGGCGCCCTCGAATTCCGCCAGGCACTCGCCGCGGGCAGCACGGTGGCAGATGCCGCGGACCGAGCCGGCGAGGCCGACCCGGCGTTCGAACCCGCGAGAGCGCTGCTGGCGCTCGTCGAGGACGGCCTCATCACTCACATCACGATCGAACAGGAAGGACCACACGCGTGACGACTGCTGCCGCCTCACCCACCGTGCGCCCACTGGCGCTACTCGATACCGTCCGCGGCAAGCTGGCCGATGTGCCGCTGTCGCTCATCCTTCTCATCTCCCGTCTCGGCATCGGGTCGGTCTTCCTCAAGGCCGGGCTGCTGAAGTACGAGTCGTGGCAGATCACGCTCCTTCTCTTCCGCGACGAATACAAGGTGCCGCTCATCGATCCGGCGCTGCTGGCGAAGATGGCCACCTTCAACGAGCTGACGTTCTCGACCTTGCTGCTGCTCGGCCTGGCCACGCGGGTCGCCACGCTGCCATTCTTTGGGATGATTGTGGTCATCCAGACCTTCGTCTACCCGGACGCCTGGACCGACCATCTGCTCTGGGCGTCGGGGCTGCTGATGTTGCTCACGCGGGGTGGCGGCAAGATTTCGCTGGACTACTTGGTCGGCCGGTGGTGGAAGGGGCGCGCGGGTACGCGTTAGCGGCACACGTGGTCATTGCGGCCACACCTCTCAAAGGCGGACCACGATGAAACGTGTATCAGTCATCGTCGTGACTTTGATCCTGGCGGGTCCGCACGCGTCGGGGCGCGCGCAGGCACCCGTGCCGATAGCGCGGTTCGTCGATGCCGCATCCGAGGATCGGCGGACCAGCGAACTGGCACTGCAGACCATTCAGGCCGGGTGGCGCGACGGCTACGCCGCGCTGCTCATTGAACTGGCGCGCTTCATGCGCGCGCCCAGGCAGGCCCGCCCAATGGACACTGCCGCTTCCGCGTCCGCCGCCGATGCGGGCGGCGCGGGGCGCGCCGGCGAGCCGCTCTCAGCGGTCGGCGATCCCGGCTCGCCGGCCCGGCGACGACTACTCCAGTTTCTCGAGCAGCGGACCGGACAGAAGTTCGGGGACGACCTGGACCGCTGGCGGGCCTGGCTGTGGCGAAGCCCGTATGAGCCGCATCCGGACTTTGCCGCGTTGAAGCGGGTGGTCTACTCGCAGATCGATCCCCGGCTGGGCGCCTTCTTCCCGAACGGCGTCCGCGCACTGATTCGGCTCGACGAAATCGACTGGGGCGGAGTGCGTGTGAACGGTATTCCGCCGCTCCGGCAGCCCAGGTACGTCGCTTCCAACCACGCCTCCTTCATGAAGGACTCGAACGTGGTGTTCGGGCTTTTTGTGAACGGCGAGGCCCGCGCCTACCCTCGACGGATTCTCGCGTGGCACGAGCTGGCGCTCGACCGCCTCGGCGGCGTGGACCTCGCCATCGTCTACTGCACGCTGTGCGGCACAGTCATGCCCTACGAAAGCACGGCAGGTGGCCGGTCGTTTCACTTCGGCACCAGTGGGCTGCTGTACCAGTCCAACAAGCTGATGTTCGACGAAGAGACGAATTCGCTGTGGTCCACGTTCGAAGGCAAGCCGGTCGTCGGAGCGCTCGCCGGGACCAGCCTGTCCCTCCGCACGAGGCCGGTCGTCACCACGACGTGGAAGGCGTGGAAGACCGCGCACCCCGAGACCACAGTGTTGTCGCTCGACACGGGGTACGACCGGGACTACTCGGAAGGCGCTGCCTACCGCGACTACTTCGCGTCGGACCAGCTGATGTTCCAGGTGTCGCGGACCGACCGTCGACTCGCGCTGAAGGATGAGGTCCTGGTGATGCGTCTCCCCGGTGCCTCGACCGGGACGCTGCCGGTGGCCATCGACGTGCGCCTCCTGAAGCGACGTCCGGTGTATCCCTTCTCCGCAGGCGACCGGCACTACGTCGTCGTGTCGGATCAGAGTGGCGCCAACCGGGTGTTTGCCGTAGCCGACGCGTGGCCGGAGCAGGCGAACGCGGCACGGATAGTGGATGCACGGGGCCGCCGATGGCGCCTGACCGAGGATGCGCTGGTGCCTGAGGAAACCACCGCTGGCGAGTTCGCTCCTCGGGTCTCTGCCCAGCGCGCGTTCTGGTTCGGATGGTTCGCGCAGTTTCCCGACACCCTGCTACTGGAGTGAAGCGGATGTTCCTGATAGAACGCGCCGGATTGGCCGCGATGTTCGCGCACGCACTGCTCCTGTGGGTCATGCCTGCGGTCCCCGCGCAGGCACAGGCGTCGTCACAGGAGTTCAGCTTCCGCGGCACGGTGGAGGCCGTCGACACGGCACAGCGGACGGCCAGCGTCGCCAACGACGACGTGCCAGGCTGGATGGCGGCCATGACGATGAGCTACCGCGTCGAGCCCGCTGACGTGCTGGTTCGGCTGAAGAAGGGCGACCGCATCACGGCGACGGTCCGCGCCGGCAACTTCACCACGCTGTTCGACGTGCGGATCTCGGCGCCGGCAGTGGCGCCAGCAAGGGCCGCGGCGTCGCTCGTGCCAGACCTGCCGGACCTCTCCTACGTGTGTCCCTCGCCAGGCGAGGAAACCGTGATCGACGACAAGCCAGGTCGCTGCCCGAAGTCCGGAGCACCGCTGGTGCCCATGCGGCTCGTCACGGCCTATTCGTGCCTGCGCGTGCAGATGTTCATCCGCGACGCGCCCGGGGTGTGTCCGATTGACAGGACCGAGATGGTGCCAATCACGGCAGCGCTCTACTTCACGTGCGAAGCCGACAACTCCGTTCACGCACTGACGCCGGGAACCTGCGCCGACGGCACGCCGAGGATCAAGCTGTTCGAGCGGCGTCCGCACGGTGACCACAACCCGAGGCACGGAGGGCTGCTCTTCATGTCGGCCGACCAGTGGCATCACCTGGAAGGCACGTTTGTCGCGCCGAACATCTTCCGCGTGTACTTCTATGACGACATGACGCGGCCGCTTCGTGTGTCAGGGTTCACGGCGAGCGTGCGGCCGACCGACACCAACGGCGCGCCGATCGGACCGGCTGTCGTCCTGACGCCAGGCGAAAGCCGCGACGGCAATACGCTTCAGGGTGCGATCCCAGGCGCCACGCTGCCGGTCAGCCTGAGTCTCTCGGTGACGTTCAGGCCGATCGATCAGAAGGCGCAGGTATTCGACTTCACCTTCCCGGCATTCTCCCGGGAACCGTGAAGGCCGCACGCGGCGCGCACAACTAGCGTGTGCCTGCCTGTTCCCCGAGGAGGCGGGTGACCAATGGTTCGAGTTCGGCCTTGCTCATCGTGCCGGGATGATACGTCCGGACGATCCCCTTCCGATCAACGACGACGACGGTCGGCGTGGTGCTGACGCCGTAGCGGCGGTGGTTCGCCTCGCTCATCGCGATGGCGTTCGGCTGCAGGAACCCGTAGTAGGTGGCGCGAATCTCTTCGATGTAGGCGTTCTCTTCCTGAGGACCCGCATCCTTGCCTCGGGCCACATATCCGTAGCGCTGGGTGGGAGCGACCACGGTCAGCCCCTGGGTGCCGTAGCGGTCGAGCAGGTCCTTGAGAATCGGCGCCTCCGTCTTGCAGTCCGGGCACCAGTGTGCCCAGAAGAACAGCACGACCACCTTCCCCTTCACGTCGTTCAGCGACAGCGGCTTCGGTGCGAGCGATTCAGACAGATCCAGTGCCGGAGCCACGCTGCCCTCGAGGCTCAGGAGGTTGATGTTCTTCTGGATGCGCTTCACGAGCGACGTGTCCTTGTAGGTGGCCAGTTCGCGCTGCAGTGTGGCCACCGCCTCGCTTCGCTCGCCGCGATGGGCGGCGACCTGCGCGCGCACTTCCATGGCGGCCCCGATGGCGATCGGCAGGTGCGGCTCCTGGTCCATCGTGCGCCCCTTGAGCGCGGCCACGGCCAGGGTGTAGGTGTCGCGGGCGTAGGTATCGGCCGCATCCCACCGTTCCGCGGCCAGCGCACCACGACCGAGCCAGGACATGGCCTCGAGCCCGTCCGGCGTGATGCCGCGAGCCTTACGGTCGTTGGCGACAAGCTGTTCGGCGCCGGCGAAGTCCTGTTTGGCAATCGCGGCGCGGACCGCAGCCGTCAGCGTGGGGGTCTGCGCCAGCGCCTGAGGCGCACCACAGAACAGCACGCCCGTGAACAGGAGGGTGGCGTGGACGAGGCGACGAACGGTGCGTCCGTTGGGCATGCCGTATTAAAGCCCACTCTCCGACCGGAGGCGGCCACGAAATGCGTGAATGTGAGCCACCTTACACTCCAGCCGACCCAGCCAGGCCTGCTGTAAGAATTCGCTCGCTCGCGACACCAGTATTCCGGCGGCGGGAGAGCGGTGGAGGCGACCTCCACGGCCTCGCGTCGCGCCTGCTGGAGGATTGCCGTGGTGACGTGGTCGACGTGTGGATGGCGTGATGGTGTGGGGCGGTGGTTGCTCCTCGGATTGGTGGCGATCGCGCCCGCGACGGCATCGGCGCAGTCGAGTGCGGCGATTGGCGGCATCGTGCGCGACCCGTCCGGCGCGACGGTCGTCGGCGCACGCGTGGTCCTGGTGGGCGCGAACGTCGGCGTTCGCCGGGAGACGGTCACGGCTGGCGACGGCGGCTACGAGTTCCCGGGGGTGCTGACGGCGGTCGACTTCGAACTCGAGGCGTCCGCCGCCGGCTTCGCGCCGGGGCGACGGGCGCTCCTGCCCCTGGGCACCGGCGAACGCCGGCTGGTCGACCTGATGCTCGAGGTACCTGGCGTCACCGAGGCGGTATCGGTGAGCGCGGAGCGCATCGCCGGGACCCGGACGTCGTCGCCGGCACTCGGCGGGCGCGTGGCGCGAGAGCAGCTGGACCGATTGCCGAACAACGGGCGCGACCTCATCGCCTCGGCCTACCTCGTGCCCGGCGCAGCACCGGCGCGCGGGTTCTACAACCTCGCACCCAGGCTCACCATCAACGGGGCCTCGTCGCTCACCGCGAACTACACCGTCGACGGCTTCGACAACACGGACCTGTTCCTCGGCGGGCCCAAGCTGCCGGTCACGGTCGGCTCGGCGGACGATCTGCAGATCCGCGTCAATGCCTATGCGCCCGAATACGGCCGCACCGGCAACGGCGTCTTCTCGGTCACGACACGCAGCGGAGGCAACCGCCAGCACGGTGAAGCCTTCTATGTGATCCGTCCGGGCGCCGTGGTCGACTCACCAAACGTCTTCGCTCCGCGCGACGGCAACGGGAACGTGATCGACGACAGTTTCCGGCGTCATCAGGCAGGCGGGTCACTCGGCGGGGCGCTGGTTCGCGATCGGCTCTTCTACTTCACCGACCTGGAGGTGACGCGCGAGCGACAGGACGCGATCCTCACGTCGCCGCTGGCGGCAGGGCTTGCCCCGACGGCGTTTCGCAACCAGACCGGCATGGCGAAGGCCGACCTCCGGTGGAACGACGCGAACATGTCGACCCTGCGTGCGCACCTGTCCGACTACACGCACGATGGAGACGCCGGCTTCGTCGGTGGACTCACGCTGCCGTCTGCCGGACTCACGGTCGACTACCGCAATCAGTTCGCTGCGTTTACGCATCGGACCACTGCAGGGTCCGGATTCAACGAGGTCGGCCTGCAGGTGGGGCAGCTTCGGGCCAACTGGGCGTCGCTCGATGGCGGTCCCCGCGTGGTGGTCACCGACCGCGGAGCGACGCTCGCCACCATCGGCGGCGTCAGCGATGACTTCTTCTGGACCGAAACCGACCTGCAACTGCGGGATGTCTACACCCGCCAGGCCGGGCGTCACACACTGCGAGCCGGGGTCGACGTGCTACGTGGCGACTTCTCTATCCGCTCCGGCCCTGGCGCTCGCGGGGCCTACGTCATCGACCTGCAGGGACGGACGGTCACGCCGAGCGGCGCCTTCCTCACCCTGGCCGACCTGCCACGTGATGTCAGCGTGCTGTCCTACTCGCAGAGCTTCATCAACCCGGTGGTCAACAGCGCGCAGACCCTGAGCGCGGCCTTCGCCGAAGACGCATTTCGCATCGGCAGCGACCTCAGCCTGACGCTGGGTGTGCGCTGGGACTACGACTCGGTGACGCATACGCCGGTTGGTGACGGCGACATGAACAACCTGGCTCCCCGTCTCGGCGTGAGCTGGACACCGCGCGGCAGCGCACGTCACCAGCTGCGCGGCGGCTACGGGGTCTTCTACGAGCGCATTCCGTTTGCGGTGTATTCCGATACGGTGTTCAACGGCCCGAACGGCGGCGCAGTCTCAGTGACGTTTGCACCAGGCACACCGTTCGCGCCACCGACTTTCCCCACACAGCTCTCGCGCGACGCGTACACGAATGTGCCGCTGTCAGAGCTGCCGCCCCGCAACGTGCAGGTCTTCGATCCGAACCTGCAGAGTCCGTCCACGACTCAGACGTCCGCCGGCTACGTGCTGACGGCACCGGGAGGGTTCGCCGTGAGCGTGGACTACGTACATGCCCGCGGGCGGCACCTGATCCGCCGCGTCGACACCAACGCGCCAGCCTCGATTGCCGACGGTTCGACCCGCACGATCGCCGCTGCGGACGCGACTCGCCCGCTCGCCCCAGCGGCCGGTGGATTCCGCCTGATCGAACAGGACCAGTCGAGCGGACACAGCACCTTCGACGGTCTCTACCTCAACGCGCGGCGCACGCTAACGCGCGGCGTCGCCTTCGACGTGGCGTACACCCTCTCGCGCATCGAGAACGACACCGACGACATCAACTTCCGCGCGGCGGACGCCCGGCGGCCCGACGCCGAACTCGGTCCGAGCCTGAACGACCGTCGCCACATCCTTGCCGTCAACGGGCTCGTGCGGGTGCCCCGCCTGTTCGATCTCGTGCCCGTGCTCTTCCTGTCGAGCGGACAGCCGCTCAACGTGACCACCGGACTCGACAACAACGGCGACACGATCTTCAACGACCGCCCGGCGGGGATCAGCCGCAACAGCGAACGGACGTCTGGCTTTGCCCAGTTCGACCTCGGCCTGTCCCGCGAGGTACTCGTGCGGGCAGCGCGCGTCCAGCTGCGCGCCGACATCTTCAACCTCTTCAACCGCGCCAACTTCTCCGGCTTCTTCAACTACGGGGCGAGTGGCGTGAGACCGGACGAGAACGGCACGCTGGCCTTCCAGCCAACGGCCGCCGGCCCCGCGCGCCAGATCCAGTTCTCGGCGCGGATTCGATTCTGACGCGGGTCAGAGGTGGCGCCGCGCCCAGGCCAGGCGCATCCCCACCGTCAGCAGCACCAGTCCGGTCATGACGGTGAAGAGACTCCTGAGGTGTGACGGCCAGAGGAAGAACGCGGTATAGAACGCGACGGTCTCGGTGCCGCCGATGAGCCCCGGCGGCATGGTGACGGTGGTGGACTCGCCAGTGGCTGACACGCCTTCGCGCCGCTGCTCGAGGATGGCGGCGAGATACATCCAGGACGCCGTGTTCACGTAGAACGACGCCAGCAACAGCACGGCGCTCAGCATGAGCGCGGGTGTCGCCTCGCCGGACCCGACGAGGCCGATCGGCACCGCGGCGTACACCACGAAATCGAGCACGATGTCGAGATAGCCGCCGTAGGCGCTCGCAAGACCATGCGTACGGGCGTGGGTGCCGTCGAGGCCGTCGAGCACGCGGTTGAGCAGCCACAGGGCCAGCGCGAGCCACCGTGCGCCCGCCAGGGTCGCGCCAGCACTCGCCATGCCGACCACGAAGGCGGTCCATGTGACGACGTTCGGCGTCAGGCGCGGACCGAACACCCGCGACAACGGCGCGAAGAGGCGATCCTTCACCGCGCGCAGGTACCGATCAAACATCGCCGCTCGCGTCTGATGCGTCGAGTACGTGGACGGCGTTCAGATCGACGCGCACCTCGACGAGGTCTCCGGCCGCCATGCGCAGGCCAGGTGCCGGCACGCCGATCACCGGCTCGCCGCCGACGTCCACGTGCACGAGCGTCCCTGCCACCCGGTGCTGCACCGACACCACGCGCGCGGCGGCTCCGGTGCTGTGCGGCTCGAGCCGCACGGCATTGACGCGCACGACCACCGCGACCGGTCCGCTCGCTCCCGGCCGGACCATCCGCCCGAGGGCGCACGTCACGGTGCCGTCGCCCGCGCGCATGCCGTGCAGCACGTTCGGCAAGCCGAGGAAACGCGCCACCGCGACCGAAGCAGGGGCATTCAACAGTTCGGCAGGCGAGGACACCTGCGCCAGGCGGCCCTCGAGCAGTACCGCGACGCGGTGCGCGACGATCGCCGCTTCGTCGACGTCGTGCGTCACCACAACGACGGCTGGCGCCGCCTCGTCGCTGTCGAGCAGATCGAGCACCGTCTGTCGGACGTCGGCGCGCAGTTCAGGGTCGAGTGCCGAGAACGGCTCGTCGAGCAGGAGCACCGCCGGGTCTGCCGCGAGCGCGCGCGCCAGCGCCACACGATGCCGTTGGCCGCCGCTCAATGTGTGCGACGCGCGGTCCGACAGGGCGCCGAGATGCACGCGTTCGAGCAGCGCCGCCGCGCGGGCCCGGGCCTGCCGCCGCGGTGTACCGCGGACCTCGAGCGGAAAGCCGACGTTGTCGATGACGCTGAGATGCGCGAACAGCGACGGCGTCTGGTGCATGTAGACGATGCCCCGGCGTTCCGGCAGCAGCGTCGTCACCTCCGCCCGGTCGATGCACACCGAGCCAGCCGCCAGAGGCTGCAGCCCCGCGACGGCGCGCAGCAGCGACGTCTTGCCGGATCCGGAGGGACCGAGCAGTGCCACGCGTTCGCCCCGACCGACAGCCAGGTCGACGCCGCGGATACCAGGTCGTGTGCCGAACAGCACGTGGACGTCCGAGATGCGCAGCCCCTGCGGCGTGCTCACAGCACGGCTCCCGTTCGGCGAGTGCCGCGTGTGAGGAGTCCGAGACCGAGCATTGGCGGCAGGCTCAGCATGAGCGCCGCCATGGCACCGGCCTGATCGTTGCCCGAGCGGACGAGCGACAGCACCTCCACCGGAAGCGTACGCACGACTCCGCCGCCAACCAGCAGCGTGATCGCGAGCTGCCCCCATGACACCAGCGCACCGAGGACGATGCTCTCGGCCAGGCGTGGACTGAGCTGCGGCAGCAGGACCCGTGACCAGACCTGCCAGCGTGATGCGCCGAGTGTGCGCGCATCGTCCTCGATACCCGGGTCGATGCCGCCGAAGATGCCGGCCGCAAACAACGTGAGGTAACCCGTCGCCGGGACGAGATGGGCGAGCAGTACTCCGGCACCCGTGCCGCCGAGGCCGAGCGAGAGCAGCACCACCTGCAGGCCGACGCCAACCGCGAGTGGCGGCGCGATGACGAGAAAGAGCGCCACGAGCCAGGTGACCTGTCGCAGGCGGCGGCCGGCCCGCGTGACCATTCGGGCGATCGCGAAGCCGAGCGCCGTGCCAAGCAGACCAGTCGTCAGGGCCAGCCACAGGCTCGTCGCCGCGGCGCTCCTGACGCGGTCGCCGGAGAGTTCGTCGAGGATGGCGCGAACCGCGACCGTCTCCGGCAGAACATGAGGATACCGCCATACGGGGGCCAATGCCCGCAGCGCGAGTATCGCGATCGGCGTCAGCACCCATATCGCGAGCACGAGCAGCATCCATCGATCCCTGGCGCGCATCAGCGGGTGTCTCCCGTGAGACGACTCCGCCACGCCCCGTGGGCGCCCACGAGCAGGGCACACAGTGCGAGTGCGATCAGCGCCATCACGTAGGCTTCGCCACGCCGCGCGAGATCTGGATCGACGCTGCGCTCGTACAGCAGGATCGGCAACGCCGTGGGTGAACTGGGCGCGAGGAGCGCCGGCATCTCGTATTGACCGATCAGGAAGGCAAACGCGGCGATGACAGCGGGCGATGTCCCTCGCCACAGCTGTGGCCATGTCACCCGCCAGAACGCCTGGCGCTCCGTGGCACCGAGCGTTCTCGCCACTTCCTCGAGTTCACCGCTTCGCACCTGCAGCACGGCCATCGCCGTGAGGGCAAGGTAGGGGAACTCCTTCCACGCAAACGCGATCATGAGAGAGACGCCCGCTGCGTCGTAGACCAGGGCGGGGAAATCGGCAGGCGCGGGCGTCAGGCCGGCCGCGTGCGTGAGCCGCGACACCCATCCGCTCTGAGCCAGGAGCAGCAGTGCCGCCAGCGCCGCCGCGACGTGCGGCACGGCCATCGGCAGGACGGCGAGCATCCGGCCGGCAGCGCTGTGGCGCACGCGGACGGCGACGAAGAAGGCGGCGGCCGAGGCGACAACGGTCGAGACGCCGGCTGTGGCGACCGTCCAGGTGACGCCGCGCCAGGTCTCCCACGAGCCGAGTGCAGACGCGACATGCCGGGCGGTCAGCCCTGACGCGCCGACACCGACCCATCCAACCGCGGCCAGTACCGCGTAGGCCGTGCCGACGATGACCGGCGACGACACCAGGAGGGCGGCGGCAAGCGGGGCTGCGTCCCGGCGCGTCATCGGGCGTTCGTGCGCATCACCCGACGCCAGTCGTCGAGCAGGTGGGCGTGATACTGCGGATTGACCTCGGGTTGCGCGTGCGACGCCAGCACGTCCGAGGGCAGCGCGGCGGCGTCCTGTGCCACCGCGGCAAAACGCTCGGGCCACGGCTCCGGCAGCGTCGTGACGTGCAACACGGTGCCGTCACCCCACACGTCCCCGCGCTGTTTCTCGAGCTGCGCTTCCGGAGACAGCAGGAAGTTCGCGAGGACCAGCGCACCTGCCGGGTTCGGGGCGTTGAAAGGTATGCCGAGATAGTGGGCGTTGGCGATGGTGCCCTCCTCGAGCAGCAGCGCCCGCGAGTTCGGCGGCAGGATTCCCTGGCGCACCTTCGTGACCACCTCGTTCTGGTTGTTCGACATCGTGAAGTCGATTTCGCCGTTGGCAAACAGCCGGTGCATCGCCGCGACGTCGGGCGGATACGTGCGGCCCTCCTGCCAGAAATACGGCCTTACCGAGGTCAGCCATGCGAAGAGCACATCCCGCCCCTGCGTATACCGCCCTTCGTCGAATCCGTGCTGAAAGTGCTCAACTCCGCCGGCAAGCGCGTACATGAGACCTTTGAGAAAGGTCATGCCGGTGAATCCCTGGTCGTGCGTGAACCGGCCGGGGTGGCTGCGGATCCAGTCGGCGAGGCTCGGGATGGAGGTTGGCGGATCTGGTGTTCGCTGAGGATCGTAGATGAGCGCGAACTGCACCATGCCCCACGGCGATTCGTAGCCAGCCGGATCCTGCTCGAAGTCGCGGCTGACGATCGGCGACGCCGTATCTACCAGAGACGCATTCGGCAGGCGTGTGGACCAGGGTCCGCTCAGCAACTGCTCGTGCCGGAGTTGCGCGAACGTTTCGCCGTTGATCCAGAGCAGGCTGGTGCTGCCGACGCGTCCTGACTGAGCTTCGCGTTCGGTCACCAGCGTGTTGACCATTTCCGCCCCCTGACCGTCGACCGCGTGCACCTCGACCCCGAACCGGGCGTGCATGCGTGGGGCCACCCAGTTGTCGACGTAGGCGTTGATGGCCGGGTCGCCGCGCCACATGCGCCACGTCACCTTGGTACCCCGAGCCTGAATGAGCACGGATTCCCAGGGGCCCTCGGCCAACGCCTGAGCCGACGGGAGACGCGCCGGGGCAGTCCTGCCGCACCCGGCCAGGGCCAGCGCGCCGGTCAGCAGCGCCACGCACACCCCGCGCGCGCCCATTTCTGACGTGTCACACAGAAGCATCATGGTGAGTGTGGCAGGGCTGCCATTTCTTACAAAGAGGCCGTTGCTGCCGCGGGCGACTGTAACAAATGCCCGCGCCGGGCCACTCACTTGAGGATGCAACAGATGACAGGGGAACGCAGCCGTCGTGCCAGCCGGTGGCTGGGGCTCGGCGGCGCGGTCGCGATCGCGTCGCTTGCCCTCGAGGGCGTTCTGGTGTGGCCCATCGGCCAATGGGTTGGTGCTCTGGTGGCGTGGGTCAAGGACGCCGGGGCCCTTGGGGCCGTCGCCTACGCGGTGACCTACATCGTGGTCGCGGTACTGATGCTGCCGGCGTCGCTGCTGACGGCTGGAGCCGGCTTCGCGTACGGCCCCGTGCTCGGCACGCTGCTCGTCTCGCCTGTCAGCATTCTTGCGGCGACCGTGGCGTTCCTGCTGGGCCGAACGGTCGCACGAGGGTGGATCACCCGCAGGACGGAGGCCGACCCGCGGTTCCGCGCGGTGGACGCCGCGGTCGGCGAGAACGGCTTCAAGATCGTCCTGCTCCTGCGACTGTCGCCACTCTTCCCGTTCAATGTCCTGAACTACGCGCTCGGGCTCACGCGCCTCCGGTTGCGCGACTACGTGCTGGGTTCCGCCATCGGCATGTTTCCCGGCACGGCGCTGTACGTGTACCTGGGCTCTCTGGTGCGCGACCTGGCCCTGACAGACGGCGCCGCCCGTGAGTCGTCTGCACGCCTGGTGCTCTCGGTTGTCGGCGTCATTGCCACGGCAGCCGCCACCGTCGTCATTGCGCGTGTCGCCCGCCGCGCCCTAACGGCCGAACTCGAGCAGAAGCCGCCAACCTCCGATCCTCTCAAACCCTGAACGGTACACCTGATGCTTTCGACGACCTTCCCTCTCCTCGAGCCAGACGACCAGTACAACCGGGAACTGGTCGAGCGTGTCCGACCACAGCTCTGGCACAACCCGACACCATCGGGACGATACAACCTGGTGGTCGTCGGCGCCGGCACCGCGGGTCTCGTCTCCGCGGTCGGCGCTGCCGGACTTGGAGCCAGGGTGGCGATCATCGAGCGTCATGCGCTGGGCGGCGACTGCCTGAACTACGGCTGTGTGCCGTCCAAGGCACTCATCCGCGCGGCACGGGCCGTGGCCGACGCCCGCGCGGGCGCGGCGTTCGGCGTCGAGCCGGGTCAGGTTCGCGCCGACTTCGGCACGGCGATGGCCCGTCTGCGTCGTTTGCGCGCGGACATCGCACGGAACGACTCTGCGGCCCGCTTGTCCAGTCTGGGGATCGACGTCTTCTTCGGGCAGGGGCGCTTCCTCTCGTCCGACGCAATCGAGGTGGAAGGGCAGCGGCTGACATTTACCCGCGCTATCGTCGCGACCGGCGCACGAGCCGCCGTTCCGCCCATCCCTGGCCTCGCCGAGGCGGGGTTCCTGACGAACGAGACCGTGTTCTCGCTCACCGCGTTGCCGCCGCGTCTCGTCGTGATTGGCGCCGGGCCGATCGGCTGTGAACTCGCGCAGGCGTTCCGGCGCTTCGGTGCCGACGTGACGGTGATCGGCGACACCGGGCGTTTGCTCCCGCGCGAAGACGTCGATGCCTCGCGCGTGGTCACCGCCGCGTTCGAGCACGAAGGCGTCACGGCCCTGCTCGATGCCCGCGTGGCGAGGATCGACCGCCTGGCCGGTAGTGATGTGCGCACCATCACGGTCGAGCAGCACGGACGCACGCTCACCATCGAAGGCGACGCCGTGCTGGTGGCCACTGGGCGGGCGCCAAATGTCGAAGGACTGGATCTCGACAAGGCCGGCATTGCCACGACCCGGTCCGGTGTCACGGTGGACGACCGGCTGCGCACCAGCAATGCGCGCGTCTGGGCGGTGGGCGACATCGCGTCCCCGTACAAGTTCACGCACGCCGCCGATGCCCTGGCACGGGTGGCCCTGCAGAATGCGCTGTTCTTCGGTCGCAAGAAGGCCAGCGCGCTGGTCATTCCGTGGGCGACCTACACCGATCCGGAGGTGGCGCACGTCGGCATTTCCGCCGAGGAGGCCGCCAGGCGAGCGGACGTACGCACCCTCACCGTGCCGCTCGCGGACAACGATCGTGCGGTGCTCGATGGCCAGAGCGAGGGATTCGCCCGCGTGCACGCCGACGCTCGCGGCCGCGTCCTGGGGGCGACGATCGTGGCGTCGCATGCGGGTGAGATGATTGGCGAGATGAGCCTCGCCATGACGGCCGGCGTCACGCTGGGGACGCTGGCGCAGACCATCCACCCGTATCCGACCCAGAGCGAGGCCTGGAAGAAGCTGGGCGATACCTGGAACCGCGGCCGGCTCACACCGTCCGTGCGCCGGCTGTTCGGGGCCTGGCTTCGGTGGCGACGCTGACACGCCTGCCCACCTCCCCCACTCACCGCCGCTCGGTCGTCCTGCTCGGAGCGGGGCACACGCACCTACATGCACTCAAGCACTGGCGGGAACAGGCGCCGCCGGGCGCGACGCTGACCTGCATCTCGGACTATCCGGTGGCGACCTACTCGGGGATGCTCACCGGTGTCCTCGCCGGCGACTACCTGCCCGCCGCGATGGAGGTGCCACTCGCTCCCCTATGCGAGGCCGCGAACGCGGCACTCGTCGTCGGCCAGGTGGCGCGTGTGGACCTGCACGCGCGAGCAGTGACGATGGGCGATGGCCGTGTGGTCGCCTTCGACCTGCTGTCGGTTGGTGTCGGTTCGACACCGGCGACTCGCGGCGTCGAGTTCGATCGAGCATCGTCCGGTCTGGTCGCCATCAAGCCGATGCAGACGTTCCTCGCCCGGATGCGAGACGCGCTACTGCACGGCCGGGTTGCGAACGAGGCCCCTCGTGTCGTCATCGTTGGCGGCGGTGCGGCGGGCGTCGAGCTTGCGCTCTGCCTGCCAACGTTCGTGTCGGCGACGATCGGCTCGCATGCATCGTTCACGCTGGTGGCTGACGGTCCGATTCTTCCCGACTGCAGCGCAGGACTTATGCGACGTGCGGCGATCGCGCTGGAACGAGCCGGCGTCGCGCAGCTGTCCGGGCGTGTCGTGAGGGTGGCGGACGCGCAAGTTCACTTGGACTCGGGCTCCGTGCTCGACGCGGAGCTCATCGTCTGGACCACCGGAGCGTCGCCGCGCCAAGTACTGAGTCTCATCGACCTGCCGAAAGACTCCGCGGGGTTCCTCGCCACGGACGACACGCTGCGCAGCACCGGCGATCCACGCGTGTTTGCCGTCGGCGACGCGGGCGCCATCGCCGAACGACCGGTGCCAAAAGCAGGCGTGTACGCCGTGAAACAGGGACCGGTCCTGCTCGACAACCTGCGACGGACGCTGAACGGACAGCCGCTGCGGCCGTTCGTGCCGCAGCGATCGTTTCTCAAGCTGTTGAATGCCGGCGGTGGGCATGCTCTGGGTGAATGGCGCGGCGTGTCGTTCGAGGGACGGTGGTGCCGGTGGCTCAAGGAGCGCATCGACACTCGGTTCATCGCGCAGTTCCAGCGCTAGCGGCGAAGACGATCGACGATCTGCTGTTCGAACGACGCGGGCGGTTCCGCTTCGGTCTCCCGGGCGCCCCGCCGGGCGGCACGGGCCATCGCTCCGAGCTGGCGACTGAAGGCGCGGCAGTTGCGGCACATGGCCAGGTGCATCCACACGGCGGCACGCTCGAGCAGCGGCGCCTGGCCCAGATCGCCGGTCGAGAGCCTGTACGACACGTCCTTGCACGTCTTCATCGCGATCCTCGCCAGCCTTTTCCTTCGAGGCACCCGCGCAGGCGGGTGCGGGCGCGGTGAAACAGCACACCCACATGGTTTGCCGTGCATCCCACGAGCCCGCCCACTTCGGATGCCTGCAGCCCTTCCACTTCCCTGAAATGGAAGACGGCTCGTTGCTGATCCGGTAGTCCCTCCAGGCATTCCGAAAGAGCGGCCGACACCTGGTTCGACGCCGCCAGGCGATCGGCAGCTATTGGGGACTTGGACCACGAGCCATGCTCATCGAAGCACGCCTCGAACACCTCATCGATGGAGTCCGCGCGCTGGTCGCGCATGGCGACGCGCCGTCGCTCCTGCACTTTGTGATGCAGGATGCCGAACAGCCACGTGCTGATGCTCGAACGGCCCTCAAAGCGATCGAGCGTCTCCAGGAAGGTCACGAACACCTCTTGTGAGAGATCATCGGCTTCCGCCGCCGAGAACCCCATGGCCCGCGCTGAGCGATAGAGTCGCCGGGCGTGCTGATCGACCACGTCGTGCAGCGCCTGCGCATCCCGCGCGCGGAGCACTCCCAGAAGCTCATGATTATCGGACGACACACGCACATTGTATGGTCCAGACAGGCTGGCCGGGTCTGCCGCCGCAGCGCTGCAGTGACTCGCTGAAGGTGAGTGTCCGGCAGGCCGAAGACATTACAGCCGGCGTGTAAGCTCCCCGCCAAGCTGTCAGGTCGTTCGGAGACTGCACCGCTGATTGACGTTGGTCCCTTTTCGAGACAGGCCTTGTAGCTAAGCAAGAAGAGGCGCCGTCTGACGACCGCGTGGTCCTGACGGTGTTCGAAGCCCTCGTCCGGTGTCACTTGTGAGGGGTCGCTCTTCCGGCAGCTACCACCACCGCTTCGTCCAATGTGACCGCTTTTGTGACCATCGGCCCCGCATGGCCACGCAGAAACCTGCGTGTTTTCGGGGGTTGGTGCAGTGAGCACATCATTGCGGCTTTCGTCCGTTATGTGCTGTGGATGCAGCGGTTGGCGGGCGCGACGCGTACCGTTCGTAACGCGGAGGTCCCAGCGTGACACTTGGGGCAACCAGCCGTCGGCGGCGAGAGCGCTGCTCGCCCTGCGACCGGACTGTGACCAGGCGCGCCACCCTCAGCGGGACATCGACTGGCAGGTAGGTGGCACCCCCTGCCATTCAAGCTGGCATGGCGAAGGCGAGCCCGCACAAACAAGGTGCGCCCACCGCTGCGCCCGCCAGCTGCGAGCCCTGGCGAGATTTCCTGAGGTCTTCAGCGACTTCTGGAGACTCAGGCGAAGGTCGCAGATCAGAATTCATTCAATGATTACGGCCCTGAACGCGAGGAGTCCATAACTTCCATGTTCCGGAAAACCTTCATACCCGTGCCGGATCGCGTGCTTGTTGGGTGGGCCGGCGGCGCAGGCCGCCTTCAGGAGGCATGACATCAGTCACGACAGAGGCTCCCTCGACCATCAAGCGCGCGACGACAAGGTGTGCTGCAACTCGGTATCCGTCGAGCTCACATCGACGATGGGGCTGAAGGCTCTGGTCGCGAACCGCACGCCTCAGCCCAACCCTCGAATGCGGAGACCCGTTTAGGGCTCGTTGGGCGCTCGGATCTGGAGTGACCGGCATCAGGAGGTTGCACGGTGAATTTATCGGTCGCGTGAATCCCTTGAATACGGAATGCTCTCGGAGCTAGTGTGGCGCTTCATGGGGATCCCGCTCGGAACTCGGCGGACGGTGTTGATGGCCGCACCGCTAGACGACAGTCATGACTTCTACGTTTCGTGGTTCGCTAGCGAAGGGTTCGAGGTTATCGGCACCGGTCGTGGCGACATCGCGCTGGCGATGATCGACGAGAGCGCCCCCGACCTTCTGGTTATCGACCTCGGGCTCGCCGGAATCGACACGGCACAAGTGATCAGCCGCCTGCGTCGCAGCGCGGCAAGCGTCAGGCTGCCGATCGTGCTTTTGACGCGACACGATGATGCAGCGAGCCTGGAGTCCGTACGTTGTCTCGATGTCGCGATCCTGCCAAAGCTCGGGGACACGCGCGAACTGCAGGAGACCCTGCAGCGATTGTTGTCCGCGGCACCGCCCCGGCGTCCACACCGTTCGGTCGCGCCACTCATCGACCGATTCTGTGATGACGAATGGTTAGCCCGGTTCCGCGAGTCGTAGCGACGGGCGTTCACAGTGGCTCGGCACTCCCGAACGTACGGTTCGTGGCCGCTCGCGCCCGACGCTACGCCCGCCTCGAGAATGTCAGCAACCGGACTGAGTCCCGGCCCACCAGAACGGCATCCAGCCGCTCGGCCCACGCGTCGAGGGCGGCACGCTTCTCCGTGTTGTAGGTGTACCGGTCGTAGACGGCGGTGATGACGCAGGCTATTGCCTGCGCGTGATCGTCGGTTGCTTCGAACTCGAGGGCTATGCTCTGGCCTCGACGTTGGCGATCAACGTTCCGGGATCGACGCTCCGACAGGGCGACGCCCGTGATCGTCACCTGCATCGCTCGCACTTCGTCAACTCGCGCACCTACTCTGCGGCTGCCGGGTTCGTCGCCTCCGCGCGCGCCACGATCGCCTTGTTGACAATCTCGGTAGGGCAAGAGGAACTGTCCGCCCGAGAAGGGCGAATTGACTCGCGTGGGGCGCGCGGTTAGCTCGCCGCTGAGAAGCGGAGCAGCTTCGCTTTCTGTCGCTTGTTCGCCACTATCGCCGACAGACGGCGCCCCCAGAAATCCAGCGCCTCCCTCTTCTCGCGGTCATAACTGTGACGATCGTACACGGCGGTGACGCCGGTCTCGACGTGGTTCAGAATCTTTGAGACGACCAGCCTTGATACGCCGGCCCCCACCATCAGGCTCGCCGCCGTGCGCCGGAGGTCATGTCCTCTAAACGCGACCTTCGACGAGGCGACCACGCGCTCGATGGCTTTCTGGGCGTGCGCCATATGGGGAAGCCTCTTGTGCCGACTCGGGAATATCCACAGCGAGGGCTCCTGCTTCGCGCCGGCCGCGGCCTTCTCGCCTTGAAGGCGAAGCGCCTTGAGGATCTGAACAGCCGGCGGCGAAAGCGGTACCCGATGAGCAAGGCCGTTCTTGCTTCGCTCGGCCGGTATGGTCCACCAGCCAGCGCTCAGGTCCATCTCAGACCACGCCGCCCCGTGCACTTCCCCGCCCCGCTGCGCGGTGAGCAACCGGAGACGAAAGAGCGCCGCAATGGCGGGCGCTTCCGCGTCCAGCGCGCTCCATACACGCCTGATTTCGTCTTCGCTCAAGACACGGTCGCGCTGCCGCTCTTGACCTGGCGGCTTCACCATCTGGCAAGGATTTGACTCAAGCCAGTCGCGCTCAATGGCAAAGTTGAACATCTTGCGGACGAGGGCGAGCGTACGGTTCGCCATGACCGGGGCTCGCGCGGCAATTTCGTCGAGCAACTCCCGAACGTCTCTTCGCGTAATCTCCTTAACTCGAAGCGCTCCCCAGCGGGCCACCAACGGGACATGCGGCCTCTTCCCGGTCCTCTTTCTGTGCGGCGAGCCCTTCAGGATTCGAATGTCCTCGCGCCCGCTCCGTTTCTTTGCGGCGTGGTGCTTGATGTACTCGTCGGCCAACTCGGCGAACGTCTCGGCCAGTCGTGCGTCGATCTTCTCGCGCGCTATGTCCACGCCGCCTTGCGCGTCTCGCAGCGTGTCTCGCGCGGTCTGCCTGGCATCGGCCAGACTCACTCGAGGGTACGGGCCAATCGTGAACCGTCTGAGCCGGCCGTGGATGCGGTAGCGAACGACGAACGCGCAGTGGCCGCCTGGCGACAGACGAACACCAAAGCCGGACACGAGCGTGTCCCATACGTCCCGCCGTCGCGTGGTCGCGTTGATCAGACTGCGAAGCGACCGGTCGGTCAGAGCCTGCGGCATCGAGCGCCTCCTGCCGGTATCAGTAAACCTTTTGGGTCACACCTGGGTCACACGAACCGCGCGGCTAGACGAGGCGCGCTGCAACCTGGTGAACGCCCAGAAGTTTAGTACAAACTGCTGCGTAAAAACCACTTACGCGAGCGATAGCAGTGCAGGAGTGTTCAGGCTGTCTCAGCACGTTTCGAGCCTTGCGCTGATTCGTAATCAGCAGGTCGAAGGTTCGAGTCCTTTCGCCGGCTCCAGTTCTCCAGACTGCTTATCTGCCCCTCAGCGCTGCTGCGCGTCCGAGACGTTCCGAACCGTCAACTGATCGCGGACCGTACGCACACCGTCAGTGTCTCGCGCGAGCTGAACGGCGCTGTCCTTCGCCTCCGTCGACACGACGGTCCCCTTCAGGGTGACCACGCCATCGCGCGAACTGACATCGATTCCGGACGACCGCAGGTCCGTCTCGCCGAAGAACTTGGACTGGATGCTCGTCGTCAGCCAGGCGTCGTCCACCGCCCCCGCCGCTCTGGACGCCCGTCCGGCCGGATCACCCGCGGCCGCGCTGTCGACCCGGAGCTCATCCTGCACCTCGTGCACACCGTCCGTGTTGCGCGCCGTGCTGACAGCCTGGCGACGCGCACTGTAGGAGCCAACGGTTCCCCGAAGCACCACCACGCCGTCCTTCGTATCGACGCTGATGTCGCGGGCCTTGATGTCTGGGTCGATGAAGAATCGCGAGCGGATCTTTGTGGTGATCCAGGTATCGGACAGGTCCGTGCCGAGTTGCGAGGCCTCCGCGGATGCGGTCGTGCCGGCCGTGGCGGCCACGTCGTCAGCACGCAGACGGTCGCGCACATCCTGCACCCCGTCGGTCGACTTCGCGATGCGCACCGCCTCCTCACGATCCTTGTCGTTGTCGATCCTCCCCTCGAGGGTCACCACGCCGTCACGAGACGTCGTGACATCGATGTTCCAGGGCTTCAGCTGCGGGTTCAGGTAGTACTGCGCGAGGATCTTCGTGGTGACCATGCCGCTGCTGTCCTCCGGCGACGGCTGGGCCGACGCCGTGTCGGTCCGATCGCTCCGCGTCGAATCCTCCTGCACCTGCAGGCGGTCGTTGACGTTGCTCACGCCATCGGCGTTCCGTGCCAGCGTGACAGCCCGCTGGCGCACCTCGTCGGATGGAACCGCCCCGGACAGCGTGACCACACCCTGCTCGCTCGTGACATCGATGTTCTCAGCCTTGACGTCGTTCGCCGAGAAGTAGTCGGCGCGAATGGCGGCCACGATGCGGTCATCATCGATGGTCCCCATCACTGGCTCGAGCTGGGCCTGGTTGTCAGAGCCATCGCTCCGGCTGTCCTGGTCGCTGCACCCAACGCTGAATGCGGCCGCCGAGAAGACGGTCGCAAGCGCGAGCAGACGGAATGAGTGGATGTGCTTCATGCTGCCTCCCGTGATGTGATTGCGCACCCGAAGGCCGTGAGCCCGGCAATGCCCGCGGCGCACGACCCTTCCATCCTCCGTGCAAGCCTGAGTCCTGAGTAGATCCAGTGGCACCGAGCGCAGCCGCGCCGCCGGCGCCGCGATGCTGGCCTCGATCCTGCTGCCGATTCCGTGGAGAAGGAGGATGGAGATGTTCAGCCACGCGATCACCCTCAGCTGCACCGTGCTGGCCCTCGCCACGGTGCCGATGCCCTCGCTCGCCCAGGCAGGCACGCAGAGCTCAGGCGCCACCCGTGATGCCAGCGTGGGTCACACCGACGCCCTGGCGGCGCTGCAGGATGCACGGGTCACCATCGCGCGTCTCACGGAGGCCTCGATGCCACAGGACGCGCGCGAGGCACTGGCGCGGGTCAGCACTGCATTCCGCACCTTGTACAAGGCCTACACGGGTGAGGAGCCGGCGCCGCAGAAGACCGCCGCGCAGGCGGCGCAGGCGCGACAACCTGCCGACAACTGGAAGCAGTCGTTCAACGCCCTCTCCGCCGCCGTCGACGCAGTGGTGGGCACTGACGGCACCAGTGGCAACGCCTCGGGGGCAACGGTGAAGACCAGCGAACTCACCACGCCGGTTCGACAGGACTTCCAGGTGCTGCGGCAGCAGCTCGAGCGGTTCGGCACAGCGGCCGGCCATCAGGCGACGCCCTAGTCGAACCGCGGCTGTTCGATCGTCCCACACCGCTGCTTCACATGGTCGCGTCGGCGGCATGGGGCCGCGCCGGTCCCACGCGGCCGTCGACGCGGCGGGGGATGCTGGACGCTGCGAAACCCACATGTTATGGTCTCGCCGGTCTCGTCTGCAGACCGGGAGGCGCGTCCGATGTCAATCCAGACTTCCCTTCGTTGGCTGGCCGCGGCCCTTGTCGTCACGGCCGTTCTCGGTGGCGGCTACTGGGCGGTCGCCTGCCCGTGCGCGGGCGTGCCCGGCTTCGTACTGCTCGGTGCCGAACGCACGGAGCCGGTCCAGGACTGGAGCTTCGCGAACGACGTCACGCTGTGCCAGGTCCAGATCAGCACCGGGCTGCTGCCCCATTCGGTGAACCTGAACTGCATGGCCACGCCCACGGGCGACCTGTTCCTCAGTTGCTCGGCCGGCACCCGGAAGTACTGGTGCCAGCAGGTGGGCGCTAACCATCCCGGCCGCCTGCGCCTGAACGGCACGGTGTACCCGGTCGTGCTGAATCGCGTCACCGACCCGGCCACGCTCGACGCCGCATGGGCCGCGCGCGTGAAGAAGCTGCAGAATCCGGACGTGCAGGCGGTGCAGCCACCAGGCGCGACGCCCGCCCCCGACGCGAAGCGCCCCGACACCTGGTGGTCGTTCCGGGTACGCTCCCGGACGTCGTAGCCCTGACCGGGTACTCGTGCGCGGCACGGATGGCTGCTGATCGCTTTCTGTGCAACCCGCACGCGGGGCACCATGCCGACGATGCTAGGATTCCATCGTCATTAAGGTGAACGAGCTGAAGGCCGCGATGGATGCGGGGTTCGCAGAGGTAGACCGTCGGTTCGCAGCGGTAGACCGGCGGTTCGCAGAGGTGGACCAGCGGTTCGCAGAGGTGGACCAGCGGTTTGCGCAGGTTGACGCGCGCTTCGACGCCCTGGACGAGCGCATCACCAGGGAGTCCGAGACCACGCGGCGCCACTTCGATGTCGTGGCCGAGGACCTGAGATCTGACATGCGGATGATCGCGGATGCCGTGGCCACCATGTCCACAACACTCGAACGCCACATGAGTTCCGCGGCCGTCGAGCGCACCACGGTCTCGGCCGCCCTCGACGACCACGAAGTTCGCCTCACCACGCTCGAACGGCGTCGCGGCTAGCCCCTTCCTCGGCGCTCGAATGGGTGGCCGCCGCTCCGGCCTCCGACGTTTCGAACGCAGACACCCGGTCGGCCATGTTCCGGTTTCGGGCATTTTCGGCCGACATCCCGCGAGTTGAACCAACAGACAACAACACGAACGACGTCTTCACTCCGCCTCGCCAGGCCTGTCGTCCCAGCCCGAGGACGTCTTCGAGGACTGCACGCTGGGGGGCGCCACGGCCGTCCGGCAGGCGAAGAGCATCGGGTCGCTCGACCTCGGCACGTACCCGCGCTGGTGGCCGAGGCCGACGGGATCGGGCAGCGGGTCTGGAAACGGATCGTCGACGCCGGCGGACCGATTCCAATCCCGGGGCGCACCGGCCGCTGGGCTCGGGCCGCGGGCGCGTCCAGCTTCGGCGCGCGACAAGTTGCGACAGTTGCGCGGCAGCACCTGCGCGAAGATTGTCCGACGTCGGGCCGCGGCGCTCCGCCGCGATCCCGACAGAGCGAGGGCGCAGGCCGATGTCGAATTCCAACGGCGTCTCGAGACGCGACTTCTTCAAGGGCGTCGGCACGGCGGCCGGCATGGCCGGCCTGGCTGGCACCACGCAGGAACTGCACGCGGCCGCCGGCATGGCGCAGGCCGCCGCAACGGCTGCGCCCAGCACGCCGCTGCCGCAACCGGGGGCCTCGCCGTTTCCCACCCTCAACCAGCGCACGCTCGGCTGGCTCCGTTTCCTGTGGGAAAAGGCGGTCACCGTTGACGACTGGACGAGCAACGGCGTGCCGCATCCCTGGTGGGACCGGTACACGGCGCCGGTGGTCCTGAGCTACGGGCGGTTCGACCTCTCCTTCTCCGCCTACGGCGTCCTGATGATGGCGGACCAGACACCGGCCTGGCGCGAGGTGTACACCCGCATCACGGACGAGTACGCGAAGCGCTATCCCACGTACTGGGGCGCGGTCGACTGGCTCACGCAGATTGGCGACGACCCGAAACGCGCACGCTACCCGCAGTCCGTCATGGCCACGCTCCCGCCGAACCTGCGCGGCAGCTACAACCGGTATGGATGGACCGCCAACGGCACCGAGCCGTGGGGCCTGCAGAGGGATCCAATCGGGGCCGACGGCTACCTCTTCTTCCGCGGCTGGTTCCACCTGCTGCTCGCCACTTACAAGTACGTCTCGGGCGACGACAAGTGGGCGAAGCCGTTCCCCGTGGTCGGCTACGGCGACGAGGTGTTCGAGTGGGATCACCACCGCCTCGCCACGCGCCTCGAGGAACAGTACCGCGCACGCCCGGAGGGGCCGCACTGCGAGAACACGAAGATCTGGTTCTACTGCAACATGGCGGCGTCGCTCGGCATGCACCTCTACGACAAGGTGTACGCGCGCGACACCCACCGCGCCGCCCGGAACTTCCTCGCCTACGCACGGCAGAACTACGTCGGCGTTGGCACCGACGGCGCGCTGCAATGGGTCACCTCGTACTACGACCCGGTCGTCAACTGGAAGCTGAATGGACCGGCCGCCGGAGGCCCGCTGACGGCTTTCCTTCTGGCACCACAGGATCGCGAGTTCGCCACCTTCCTCTACGAAGCCGCCGTGACCGCTGCCGGCGTCCGCGCTCCGAATTCGACGGTGCGCGCCAACGCCAACCTGCTCCTCATGGCGCGCGAACTCGGCGACAGCGCCGTAGCCGACCGGCTGAAGGCCGCCGCCGAACGCGAGAGTGATCCACGCTTTTTCGGGAAGAACAGCGAGATGTTCGGCTGGTGGACGACGGCGCCCACCGAAGGATATCCGCGTGGGCAGGCGAGCGCGACGATGATGGTGTCCGAGATCGGGCGGCCTGGCGACTGGCTCCGCGCCCTGCAGGCGCCCTTCATGGACAAGTTCACGGCGCCGACGGTGGAGGGGGTCGACTTCCCTGCCATGGGCTGCTACCAGGCGTGGAACGACCCGGCGAGCGGCACGCTCAACGTCGGCACCTACGCCGCATCGGCCGACCGGCGCGGCGCGAGCACGACCTTCCGGATCACGAACCTGCCGAACGCCAGCGCCGTTCGCATCACCGTGGACGGCCAGCCCTTCACGCGGTTCGAGGTGACGGGTCCCACGAGCATCCGGGTCGACACCACCATCGAGAACCGCCGCTATCGCATCGTCACGGGCTATCGCGGGACCGGACAGCGGGCCGACCTGGAGTCGCCCGCACCGCGCGACCGCGCCTCGGTCGTGCCCGCAGCGGGCCGGCCGATCGCGCAGTCCCCAGGGGATGCGAGCACGCTGGTACCTCGCTCCCCCGCCCGCAATCTCTTCGCAGCGAAGGCGGTGGGCTGCGCCTGCTGCGCCTCGTGACGCCGCGCTTGTCTGGCGCGGTCCAGCGGCCTACAGGTGGGTGGCGGGGCGCACCACCGGCGTACTGACATTCAGGATCACGCGGAAACCGACCCGGTCGAACGGGCCCTCCGCCCACCGGAGCGAGCGGTCGACACGTGTCCGCGCGCTCGCCAGGCGCAGGTTCCCGCCCACAGGGGCAGCACTCTCGAAGATCAGGTCGTCGTCCGGTTCGGCCGATGCAAGGTGAGCCGCGACCGGGACATCGGTGTTGAAGACACGCTTGTACGCCGTCACCCAGTCGTCGGCCAGGGCCCGCTGCGCTGCCGCCAGCGATGTCTCCCCGCGGCAGACCTGCCCTGCCAGCCGGCTCTCGAGGGCATCCTTCACGTGGGCGTTCCAGGTTGAAGAATAGCGCTGCGGCCACACATTCGCCGGCACCGCCAGCCCGCCGAGTTCCGGCGTGATGAGGGCATCCAGTTCGTACGCGTCAGCGGGCACATCGCGCATGCCGTACTCGGTCAGCACCTGGACCCGAACCTCTTCGGTCAGCAGCCGCGAGGGTCGCTCGCCCGCGCACAGCGCCCGGGCGTCCAGCGCCGACACCGCGCCTGGGGTGAACACGGGCACGGGACGCACCGCGCCAGCATCGCCGCGCATCCCCGCTCCGGTGTCATCGGTCGGCGCCCACAGGAACAGCGCCGCCACCAGCGCCGCCGCGACGGCCAGCGGAATCGACAGGGCGCGAGCCGCTGCGTCGACGGTCGGCCGGTGCGACTGGTGCGACACCAGCTCCTTGCGCATGGCGTCCTGCAGCCTGCGGCGCGATGCCGCCGCATCGAACGGTCGTTCGTGGTGCCTGGTTCCGGTGGGCCTGTCCGGCATCGACCTCACCCTTTCACCGCGTGCGACAGCCGGGCGGCGGCCCGTGCAATCACCTTGGCCACGCCACCGAGCGACATGCCCAGCTCGGCGGCAATACGTCGGTATGTGGCGCCTTCGGCCCGCATCGAGAGACAGCGGCGGTCCTGTTCGGGCAGCGCCTGCACGATGGCGCTCACGCGTCGCCGGCGCTGCCGCTCCAGCAGGCGCGCCTCGGCAGTCAGGCCCGAATCGACCGGGTCGATTCCTGCGTCATCAAGGGAATGCACCTGCGCCGATTGCCGCGACGAGCGCTGACGGGCCTTCAGCGCCAGCCGGAACGACACCTGAACGAGCCACCCAGGCAGGTTGTCGGCGTTGCCGCCGTTCTGCAGGTGGCGGAACAGCGCCATGAACGCCTCCTGCACCACATCGTCGGCGGCATCGGGCGTCAGTCCGGTGCGGCAGGCGTGGCGGCGGAGCCGCGCCGCGTGCAGGTCGAACAGACGCAGCACCGTCTCTTCCGCGGTGCTCGCCCGCGCGGGCGCTTCGGCTCTACCCGCGATCAGGGGGAGCGCCATCGTTCTGGAACCGGACGAGGTCGACATCTGCAGCACCGGCATTCTAGCCATGGCCCGGCCCGTTTGTACCCCGAGGAGGCACCGTGAAAAATAGCGTGAACAAATCCGCGCCCGCCGGAATAACAGTTAGTGGACGGCGATCTGCCGTCGATACCCACGAGTTCCCTGGAGTGCGTGTGCCCATGCGGAAGGTCTGTGTTGCCACTGGTTCCCTGCTCGTCGTCGGCCTCGCCGCCCTCCACGCCCAGTCCGGAGCGCAGCGACCGGTTGGTGCCGCCGCGGTTACGCATGAGCGGCTGGTGCAGGCCGACCGAGAGCCCGGCTCGTGGATGGCCATTGGCGGGTCGTATCTGGAGCAGCATTACAGTCCGCTCGATCTGATCAACGAAGCGACCGTCGGCAGGCTCGGCCTGGCCTGGTCGGCCGACATCGACACCGAGCGCGGCCAGGAGGCCACACCGGTCTACGTCGACGGCGTGCTCTACGTGTCGACCGCGTGGAGCATGGTCAAGGCCTACGATGCCCGGCGCGGCGCGCTCCTGTGGGAGTACGACCCCGAGGTACCGAAGGCCAAGGCTGCGGATGCCTGCTGCGACGTGGTGAACCGGGGCGTGGCCGTGTGGAACGGCAAGGTGTACCTCGGTGCGCTCGATGGGCGCCTGATCGCGCTGGACGGCCGGACGGGCACGGTCGTCTGGTCGGTGCAGACGACCGACACGACCCAGCCGTACACGATCACCGGCGCTCCGCGCGTCGTCAAGGGTCGGGTCATCATCGGCAACGGCGGCGCAGAGTATCGCGGGCGGGGCTACGTGACGGCGTACGACGCGGAGACCGGTCAGCAGGCGTGGCGGTGGTACACCGTGCCGGGCGACCCGGCGAAGCCGTACGAGCAACCCGAACTCGCGCGCGCCGCACGTACGTGGAGCGGCGACAGCTACTGGAAGCTGGGTGGCGGCGGCACCGTGTGGGACGGCATGGCGTACGACCCAGAGCTGGACACGCTCTTCATCGGCACCGGGAACGGCACCCCCTGGAACCAGCGCCTCCGATCGCCGGGCGGCGGCGACAACCTCTTCCTCTCGTCGATCGTGGCCCTGAACCCGGCTACGGGCGCCTACAAGTGGCACTACCAGACGACGCCAGGGGAGAGCTGGGACTACACCGCGACCCAGCCGATCATGATTGCCGACCTCACCTTCCCGCAGGGTCGTCGGCGCGTGGTGATGCAGGCGCCGAAGAACGGCTTCTTCTACGTGCTCGACGCACGCACGGGCCGGCTCATCTCGGCCGAGAAGTATTCGCCGCTCACGTGGGCCACCCACGTCGACCTGAAGACCGGCCGTCCGGTGGAGGTGGACAGCGCGCGCTACGAGATCACGCAGCGCCCCGTCATCATCGCGCCTGGCGCGCTCGGCATGCACAACTGGCATCCGATGGCGTTCCATCCGAAGACCGGCCTCGTCTATGTGCCCGTGACGGTGAACAACGCACCGTATGCGGGACCCAAGGAGTTCAAGGTCAGCGAGCGAGGCTGGAACACCGGCGTCGACTTCACCGGCGGCGTCGGGCTGTACAACGAACCCGGTGCGCCGCCGCGCGGCAACATCGACAGCTACATCCTCGCGTGGGATCCGGTCAGGGGGAAGGAGGCCTTCCGCATCACCAACAAGGTGTACGGCGCGTCGGGCGTCCTGGCCACCGGAGGCAACCTGATCTTCTCGGGGAACCACAACGGCGAGTTCGGCGCCTACCGCGCCACGGACGGCAGCCCGCTCTGGTCCACACCGGTTCAGGCGCGCGTGGTCGCCGGCGCGTCCACCTACATGGTCGACAACGAGCAGCATGTCGCGGTGCTGGTGGGCGCTCGTGGCCTGCCGGACAATCAGCGTCGGACCAACCCGGCCAGCGCCAACAACTCGCGGCTCCTGGTATTCAAGATCGGGGGCACGGCCGCGCTGCCGACGGCACCGGTCACGGTCACCACGTCCGGCCGCGTGAAGATCGATCCGCCGCTCCTGACCGCCAGCAACGAAGCCGTGTTCGCCGGCGGCCAGGCTTACGAGGCGAACTGCGCACGCTGCCATGGCCCCGAGGCCGTTCCCGGCGCCGGGTCGACCGCACCCGACCTGCGCTACAGCGGCCTGCTGCCCTTCACCAGCGGGCTCGGCGGCGCCTGGAACAGCACGGTCCGCGATGGCGACCGCGCCCAGCGTGGCATGCCTGGATTCGGGCGTACCCTCTCGCCCGAGGCCACCGACGCCATCCTGCACTACATCATCAAGCGCGCCAACGACGAGAAGGCGCTGCAGCAATCGCAGGGCACACGCCCCTGACCCGCATTCACCGACGGGCGGCGGCGCACGACGCGCCGCCGCCAGCGCCCGGAGCCACCGTGTCGACATCGCCCCTGTGCCGTCCTGCCTGCGCGTGCATCACCGCGCTGCTGCTCTTCTCGCCTGCCATTGCCCCGGCGCCCGCGCTCGCGCAGTCCGGCGGCTCATCCGGTCAGGCAGCACCCGATCCGGTGACTACCGCGGTCGACCTGACCGTGGTGGGTCTCTCGCCACTCCCGGGCGTCGAGGTACCGGCCAATCAGGTGCCGGCGCCCGTGCAGACAGCGACCAGTCGCGACATCGAGGCCAGCGGTGCGGTCGACCTGTCGGACTTCCTCAACCGCAACCTGAACGGCGTGCACGTGAACGAGGTGCAGAGCAACCCGTTCCAACCCGACGTGAACTACCGCGGCTACACCGCGTCGCCGCTGCTCGGCACGCCGCAGGGCCTGTCTGTCTACATGGACGGCGTACGGCTGAACCAGCCGTTCGGCGAGGTGGTCAACTGGGACCTGATTCCGCGCATCGCCATCGCATCCACGACGTTGATGCCGGGATCGAACCCGCTCTTCGGCCTGAACACCCTGGGTGGTGCGCTCTCGGTCCAGACCAAGGATGGCCGTGGCTTCACGGGCACCACGGCCCAGGCGACGTTCGGCGACTACCTGCGTCGCGCGATCGAGGTGGAGCACGGCGGGCAGTCGGCGTCGAAGGGGGTCGACTGGTATTTCGCTGGCGCGCTCTTCGGTGAGGACGGATGGCGCAACCAGTCGCCGTCCGACGTCCGGCAGATCTTCGGCAAGGCCGGCTGGCACCGCCCGGCCACCGACCTGACGCTCACGGCAGGCCACGCAGACAACAGCCTGTACGGCAACGGCCTCCAGGAGTACCGCCTGCTCGAGAACGACTCACGCAGCATCTACACGAAGCCAGACACCACCAGGAACCGGTCGACGATGGTGAACCTGTCGGCGCAGCGGCGATGGGCGAACGCCATCACCTTCCAGGGAAACGCGTACTACCGGGATCTCCGCACCAGTACCCTGAATGGCGACATCAACGAGGACGCGCTCGACCAGTCCGTGTACCAGCCCGGTGCCGCCGAGATCGCGGCACTGACCGCCGCGGGCTATCGGGGGTTCCCGACGTCGGGCGCCAACGCAGCGAACACACCGTTTCCGTCGTGGCGCTGCATTGCCAACGTGCTCCTGAACGACGAACCGGCCGAGAAGTGCACCGGCCTCATCAACCGCACGAACTCGACGCAGCGCAACGGCGGCCTCTCGGGTCAGGTGACGCACCGGCGGGCGGTTGGCCGCGCGGTGAACCTCTTCACGGTGGGTGCCGCGTTCGACGCCAGTGCCGTCCGCTTCGGACAGTCCACCGAACTCGGCTACCTCAATCCCGATCGCAGCGTGACCGGCCTGAACGCGTTTGCCGACGGGGGTGTCACCGGGGGCGAGGTTGACGGCGAGCCGTACGACACGCGGGTGAACCTCGAGGGCACTATCCGGACCTGGAGCCTGTACCTCACCGACACACTGCCGGTCGGCAGGCGGACCCACCTGACCCTCTCCGGACGCTTCAACCGAACCACCATCGACAACCGGGATCAACTGAACCCTGGAGGCGGCGCCGGGTCGCTCGACGGACGCCACGTCTACTCGCGCCTCAACCCTGCCGCCGGCCTCACGGTCGACCTGACACCGCGCGTGAACCTGTACGCGGGCTACAGCGAAGGCAGCAGGGCGGCCACGTCCATCGAGCTGGGATGCGCGAATCCCGAGCAGCCGTGCCGTCTGCCCAACGCGATGGCGGGCGACCCGCCGCTCGACCAGGTGGTCACCAGGACGATCGAGGGCGGCCTTCGCGGCACACAGGGTCGGCTGGCGTGGCATGCCGGAGTCTTTCACGCCGGCAACAGCAACGACATCCTGTTCGTCGCCTCCGAGCAGACCGGGTTCGGCTACTTCAAGAACTTCGGACGCACGCGACGCCAGGGTGCGGAGGTAGGCGCACGGACCAGGCTGGCTCGTGTCACCCTCGGCGCCGAGTACACGTTCCTTCGCGCGACCTTCCAGAGCGAGGAGGCGGTCAACGGCGAGAGCAACAGCAGCAATGAGGAAGCCGAAGAGGGGATGCCGGGGCTCGAGGGGCTGATCGAAATCGAACCTGGCCACCGCATGCCGCTGGTGCCGCAGCACATGGCCAAGGTCTTCGGCGACGTCCAGGTGTCGTCCCGCGTCAACCTCCACGTCAACCTGATCGGCGCGGGGTCGTCGTACGCCCGGGGCAACGAGAACAACCGGCACGAACCCGACGGCACGTACTACCTGGGAGACGGCAGCGTGGGCGGCTACGCGGTGGTCAACCTCGGCCTGCGCATCAGCCTCGCGCGCCGCATCGACTTCGTCGGGCAGCTCAACAACGTCCTCAATCGCGACTATGCGACGGCGGCGCTGCTGGGTCCGACCGGCATCACCTCGGCAGGCACTTTCGTCGCCCGACCGTTTCCCGCCGTGGATGGCGAGTTCCCCCTCACCCACTCCACGTTCCTCGCCCCTGGCGCACCGTTCCGTGCCTGGGGCGGCATCCGCGCGCGTTTCTGATTGGACGCCCTGTCAGCGGGCGGGCCTGAACTCCAGCCGACCGAACTCACTGTCCGGCGGCTGGACAACGGCCAGGAAGTCCAGCACCACCGGGGCCTCCTCGCTGAACCTGAACCGCGCGCGGTACTCACCCGGTTCATCGCCCGGTAGACCGGGCGGGTCGCTGGCCGCCACGTCACTGGCGCCGGGCCTCAGGGCAAGTACGAATCCGCGCCCTCGACCAGCCTCCGTCCCGGGCCCGACCACACCTGGCCATTCGGGTTCCTTCAGCCTCGAGTACCTGACGTCGAAGGCTCCGGCGTGCTGCACGCGTACGACGCGCTCCGCGTCGATGTGCGTGTAGGTGTAGCTGCCATTGGAGCGCAGGCGGAGGTGGAACGTGCCGTCCGCGTTCGACGTGGTCCAGTAGCCCACGTCGATCAGCAGCGCCCTCGCCGGTGCGAGCCGGTTCACCAGGCGCTCCGGCCGCACGGGTGGCTGAGCGCTCATGGCTGCCGTAGCCATCAGCACGCTGACGACCAGCGCCCCCACCCTCGTCATCGTCGTCCTCACGTCCGCGTCCTTCCTGCGCCTCGACCTGCCCGCCGGCTTACAATCGCCCCGCGCAAATGCCCACCCGTCGCTCCCGTTCAGGCGCACAGTCTATCAGCCGCATCGTCGTGTACACGCACCGGTGGCTCGGCATTATCCTCGGCGTGCTCTTCACCTGCTGGTTCGTCTCGGGCGTGGTGCTGATGTATGCCGGCATGCCGCGCCTGTCGCCGGCGGAGCGGTTGGCGGCGCTCGCCCCCATCGACAGCGCGACGATTCGCGTCGCCCCACGCGACGCCGCGGCGGGCGAACCGGTGGACAGCCTCCAGGTGACCATGTTCGTAGGCCGTCCCGTGTACCGGATGCGAGGGGCCGGTTCCACTCGAACGGTATTCGCCGATACAGGTGAGCCGCTCGCCCGTGTGAGCCGGGAGCAGGCGTTGCTCGAAGCGGGAACTCTCGCCGGCGGCCGGTCGGTGGCAGTGCGCTACGACGGCTATGTCGAGGAGCCGGACCAGTGGACGCTCGAGATTCGGCGACAGCTGCCCATGCACCGGGTGGCCATCGAGGACGGCACTGACACGCGTGTCTATGTCTCGGCCACGACCGGCGAGCTGCTGCTGAAGACAACGGGTCGCACGAGGCTCTGGGCGTACCCCGGCGCCATCCTGCACTGGATCTACATGACACCCATCCGTCGTCATGCGAGCGCGTGGGGCCAGTTCATCATCTGGTCGTCAATCGCTGGCACCGTGATGACACTGGCGGGCCTGGCGTGGGGACTCTGGCGTTTCTCACCACGGAAAGCCTACCGGCTGCGGCGGGAGGCGTCGCACTCGCCGTACGCCGGGTGGATGTGGTGGCACCACTACGCCGGTCTCCTCTTCGGGTTGGTCACGCTGACCTGGATCTTCAGCGGGCTCCTGTCGATGGACCCGTGGGACTGGCACCCGGGCACGTCGCCCACGGCCGCACAGCGCGCCGGTTTTGCTGGCTCGGCTCCAGCCGTCGCATCAATCGACACCGGTCAGCTGACTGCGGCGCTCGCGCGCTCGAACGGCGCGCGCGAGGCGATCGTGGTGCGGTCTCAGGGCGGCCTGTGGCTGGCCACCGACAGGGCCGTCGTGCCGCTGGCTCCGCGTGGCGGCCTCCTGCCTCTCGATGCGCGTGCCATCCGCGCCCTGGCCGGGGACGCCATGCCTGGCATCACGATCGAGCACATCGAGGCCCTCGCGGAGTACGACAGCTACTACTACGACCGCCGGCGGGAGCTGCCCCTGCCGGTCGTCCGCATCCAGTACGACGATCCGGTCCGGACGACGCTCTACGTGGACCCGCAGCGCGGGACCGTGAGCCGCAAGGAGGAACGGCTCACGCGGCTGAACCGCTGGCTCTATCACGGCCTGCACAGCCTGGACTTCCCCTTCCTCTACTACCGGCGTCCGCTCTGGGACCTCGTCGTGATGGTCCTCAGCATCGGCGGCTTTGCTCTGACGCTGACCACGCTGGCGCCGGCCTGGCGCAGGCTCCGACGTCATGCGTCGCGGCTGCGGCGCCCCTCCTCCATCAGCGGTGGCAACGGGCACCGCGTGGAGGGCTGACGCGACGGGTCGGGTGCGGCACCTCAGCTGCCTGTAGAATCTCCGGCATGCGGGACGAGACCAGCGCGCAGGGTCCGATGACGTGGTGGCACGACGCGGACTCCCGGGCCCGTCGGGCCTTCGTGGCGTCGGCACTTGGCTGGATGCTCGATTCCTTCGACGTGATGCTCTATGCCCTCGTCACGGCGGAGCTGATTCGCGACCCCCAACTGCAGCTCTCGCCGTCAGTGGCCGGGCAGCTCGGGTCCATCACGCTGGTGGCCGCCGCGATCGGTGGCGTGCTGTTCGGCGTGCTGGCCGATCGCATCGGGCGCAAGCAGGCGTTGATGGCGGCCGTGCTGATTTACTCGGGCTTCACGGCGGCCTGCGGCCTCGCGCAGTCGGTCCTCCAGCTGGCCATCTTCCGTGTCGGCCTTGGCTTCGGAATGGGTGGCGAGTGGGCCACGGGAGTGGCGCTGATCTCGGAGACCTTCCCTGTGCGCCATCGTGGCAAGGCGCTCGCGTACGTGCAAAGCGCCTGGGCGCTCGGCTACGGACTGGCCGCCCTCGTCAACCTGGTGGTGATGCCGCTCTGGGGCTGGCGCGGCGTGTTCTTCGTCGGCATCGCACCGGCACTGCTCACGCTCTGGATACGCAGGAACCTCGACGACCCCGACACCTGGCACGCCACGAACACCGCCGAGCGTGGCCGGATCGGCTCGCTGTTCGCCGGGGACCGTGGACGGATCACGCTCAGCATCATCGCAATGAATGCCGCGACCCTGTTCGGATGGTGGGGGCTCAACTCCTGGGTGCCCGCGTACCTGAACCTCGGTCCCGAGCGCGGGGGAATCGGTCTGTCGAGCAGCACGATGTCGCTCTTCGTGTTGGCCATGCAGGTGGGCATGTGGCTCGGCTACGTCACCTTCGGCTACCTGGCCGACGCGTTCGGCCGGAAGCGCACCTACATCACGTTTCTCGTCACCGCCAGCGTGCTGCTCACGCTGTACGGCAACCTGCGGACGCCGACGCTCCTGCTGCTCCTCGGACCGCTCGTCGCCTTCTTCGGCACCGGCTACTACAGCGGCTTTGGCGCGGTCATCGCGGATCTCTATCCCCCTGCCATTCGTGCCACCGCCGCCGGCGTCTGCTACAACGTCGGACGGCTCGCCAGCGCCGCCGCCCCCTTCGTCGTCGGCTCACTCGCGGCCACCAGCGGCTTCGGGCCGGCCTTCGCCGTCGCGGGCGCGGCCTTCCTGGTCGCAGCATTCGCCTGGATCGGGATCCCGAAGTAGCACGCGCCCTCTGCCGTATTCCCTCTGCTGTATCCGCGGGCATTGCGATTGCAGCCCGCTGATGGGACAGGAGGAGAATGCATGAAGAGATTGACCGCTCATCTGTGGATCGCAGCGATGCTGGCTGGTGCCGGCGCCACAACGACGGCCGCCACCCAGCAGCCGACGACGACGCCCGGAGCAACGACCACGCAGGGCGCTTCGGGGACGCAGGGCAGTACGTCACCGCAGGGCTCGACTGCATCCCAGGGCTCGAGCACGGCTCGGACCGCCCAGGGTCAGCAGATGACGATTACCGGCTGTGTCATGAGTGAAAGCGACTACCGCAAGATGCACGATGCGGGTCGCGGAGGCGTGGCCGGTACGGGTGTGGGCGTGGGAAACGAGTACATCCTCGCGGATGCCTCGACCGGGTCTGGTTCGTCGACCGCCGGGTCGACCAGCACCACCGGGGCGACCGGCACCTCGGGCACCGCATCGGCCTACGAGCTGACCGGTCCTGGTGAAGGCCAGCTGTCACGCTTCATCGGCAAGCGGGTCGAACTGACCGGCTCGATGAAGGCTGGCGAGACGACCGCCTCGGGCGCGGCCACGGGCGGCCCGACCGCCGGCGCGCCGCCGCGCGGCGTCGACGTCGGTGGCAAGGACCTGCAGCTTCGCGAGTTCGAGGTGGCCTCGGTTCGCGAAGCCACGGGCGGCACCCCGTGCTCGCCTGCGGCGCGATAGCGACCGGGTAGTAGACGCGTCAGCGTGCACGACGATGGGGCATCCCGTCGTCGTGCACGTGGTTCGCTAGTGGCCGAGCACCAGCAGCACGGCCGACAGGGCGGCCAGCGCCCAGAGCGTCGGCCCTACGTCGCGCGCACGTCCCACCACCGCATAGGTCACCGCGTGCAGCAGGAATCCCCAGAGGATGCCCTGCGTGATCGAGAGCGTGAGCGGGATCAGGACGAACGTGACGAACGCGGGCAGCGCATCCTCGATGCGCGAGAAGTCGACGCTCAGCACCGCCTGGAACATCGACACCCCCACCATGACGAGCACGGCAGCGGTCGCGTAACCGGGCACCGCGGCAACCAGCGGCCCCAGGAAGAAGCAGGGCACGAAGCACGCGGCCGTCACCACCGACGCACGCCCCGACCTCCCGCCCATGCGGATCCCGGCAATGCTCTCCACATACGCGGTTCCCGGTGAGGAGCCGGCCAGCCCTGCCGAGGCGGTGGCGATGGCATCCACAATCAGCCCCTTCCGAAGGTTGATCGGGCGCCCCTGCTCGTCTGTCAATCCTGACGCGGTCGCGACGCCGATGAAGGTCGACAGCGAGTCGAACAGGTCGGTGAACAGGATCGCCACGATCGAGGGCAGCAGCGACAGTTGAAGCGCACCCCACACATCCAGCGCCAGGAACGTGGTCGAGAAGTCCGGCAGGCTGAGGATGCCGGCGGGGGCCTGCTCGAATCCGAAGCCCCACGCGAGTCCCGTCACCGCGGCAATCGCGGTCAGGAACGCGAGTGGGTTCTTCCGCTGGGTCAGGTAGGCCGCGATGAGGATCCCGAGTAGCAGGAAGGCCGCCTTGTGGTCCAGCGTGCCCATCCTCACGAGCGTGGCGGGATCGCCCACCACGATGCCGGCGTTCCGCAGCCCAAGGAACGTGAGCAGCAGGCCGATGCCTCCGGCAGCAGCCGACCTGAGGGAGTCCGGGATCGCCAGCGCGATCCGTTCGCGCAGTGGCGTCGCCGAGACAAGCAGGAACAGCACGCCGGCCCAGAACACGATCCCGAGCGCGGTCTGCCAGGGCACCTTGTTCTGCAGGACCAGCGTGAACGCAAAGAACGCGTTCAGCCCCATGCCTGGCGCCACCGCAAACGGCAGGCGCGCGTACACCCCCATCAGCAGCGTCATGCTGCACGCGATCAGCACGGTGGCCGTCAGCACTCCGGAGAACGGCATGCCGGTACCTGGCGTCGACAGGATGCCCGGGTTCACCACGACGATGTAGGCCATCGTGACGAACGTGGTCATGCCGCCGACCACGTCGGCGTACCACGGGTGCTCGCGCAGGGATGTCATCGAGAGCCACATGCTACCATCCGCAGCATCACCTGCCAGGAGTGACATCTGTGTCGTTCTCGCCTCCCGTCGTGTGCCTGCTTGCCCTCGTTACGGTTGGGGCGTGTGCGCCGCCGCCCTCTTCTCCACCCGACACGTCACCTGCGCATCCGGTGGTCGTGCAGGGGGCCATGCCGATCGAGACGCAGGTCCTCGTGGACGCGCTGGTGGACCGCGCTGAAGAGCGGGTGCAGGGTTGGGCGTTCTGGCGCGGCACCATCGACGGCCATCCGGTCGTGGTCTCGAGGACGCAGAAAGGGATGACCAACGCGGCGGCGGCCACGGCGCTGGCCGTCGAACGCTACCATCCGCGCGCCATCATCAACCAGGGGACCGCGGGCGGACACGATCCTGAACTGCGCGTCTCCGACATCGTGATCGGCGAGGCGTCGGTGAACATCGGCGCCTTCAAGACAGGCACGCGGGCAGGTGGCGAGGGCAGCAACTTCTACGAGTGGGCGCCCATGGATCTCATTCGGACCGAAGGAAGTGCAGGTCAGGATCCGAACGCCTGGGTGATGCACCGGTTCGAGGCCGACGCCGGCCTCCTGGACGCGGCGCTCAGCGTCAGGGATCGCCACACCGCCGGAGCGGTGGTTGCCGGCGTGATCGGCTCGAGCGATGTCTGGAACAGCGAGCTCGATCGGATCCAGCGGCTGCACGACGAGTTCGGCACGAGCGTCGAGGAGATGGAAACCGCCGCAGCCGCGCAGGTCGCCGCGATGAGCCGCGTGCCGTTCCTGGGCATCCGCATCCTGTCCAACAACATCACGAACGCCGGCGCGTACAACGGCCGATCCGCCGAGAGCTGCCAGGCGTACGTCCTCGCCGTGCTCCGCGCGTACCTTGCGTCCCAGGCTCGGCGCTGATCGGCCCCCACGAGCATCCGCCCTGAACGACAAAGGGCCACCATCCCGCGAGGAATGGTGGCCCCCTGCCCGATCGCAGTGTTCGCCTTCAGGCGGACGCAGCCTCGCTACGGCTTTGGCCGGGTGCTGATCCAGACGTTGCGGTAGATCGTGCCGGGAATGGTGGCCGACTCGATGCCGCTGCGGCCGGCCGGCGTGCCGACGAACGCATAGTGAGGCTGCGGGTTGTAGGACCCATTGCCGCTCTGCCGGGTGACGTCGTAGAGCACCGGACCGGTGGGGCCACCCTGCTGCACGGTGACCCGCACGGCGCTGCCCCAGGTGTAGCGCCAGTAGTACCAGGTGTTCGGGTCGAGGTTCACGACCGAGCTCAGGCGCTGCGCGGTCGTCGGCTCGTACCGCACGTCGAGATCGTCTGCCGAACCGTAGAGCACGCGGTAGGTGATGGCGTTCGGCGGGAAGCCTGCAGTGCCGCGGTACTGGATGTCGACCCGGTACGGGTTCGTGATGTAGTCGTTGTTGTCCGGGCTACCTTCCATCATCCCGAACACCTTGGACTTGTCGCCGCTCGCGTTCGCGCGGAGGCCCTTGATCTCCACTGCGAACTCGCCACGCGTCACGGTGGTCGGAATCACGTATCGGATGTAGCTGCCGGTGGTCTCGAGCTTGGCGCCTTCGGACGTGAACGTCACGGGGCCGATGACCTGGCCCACCGTGGTGCCGTTGAACAGCGGGTCGAACACCTCACTGCCGCGGATGTAGCCGCCCTCCGACGAGATGAACGACGCGGTCGTCGACCACGGACCGACATTGGACCCGACCTCGGCGCGCGCACGCCACGTGTGGCGGACCTTGAACTCGAGGGCGTTGGTGAGGCGCCAGGCGTTGCTGGACACCTGGCCCGAGTCGGCCACCATGGCGCCTGCCGGGTTGAACACCTGGAACCGGTAGACGATGGGCCCCGGAAGCGAGTCCGAGTACTTGGCTGACGACGCGGTGACGGTGAGCGTGGGTGAGTCCTGCTGCTGGGCGTCGTTGACCGGCGAGACGACGCCGGGCGCGGTCACTTTCAGGGTGGAACCGTCAGCCGCGGCGTCCGCGCCGGCAGCGCCAGCGGACGACGGTGACGTGGGCGCCGCCGTCTGCCGGCTGCATGCAATGGCCAGCGCAAGCAGCGCCGCCGTGGCGGTAACGGTGAATCGTCTCGACATCCAGAAGCTCCTGCGTGATCGGTCCTAGGTCTCGTTGGTCGTAGGTGCCGGACTAGTCGGCCTGCGTCCGTCGTCCGGTGGTGGGCTGAGAGACGCGTGCTTCGCGCCTCTGGGGCTGGAACTCCAGCACCATGATGTGCTGCCGCCGCAGCGTGACGGCGGCGGAGCGCCGTGCATCACGGAGCAGGCCGCGTATGGACTCGAACACCCGGCTGTCCTCATCGGGCAGGTCGTGCTCGTCCAGGGCGTCCTGAATCGTGAGTTCGAGGCGCGCGGGTGTCATCGACTCGTCGAAGGAAATCAGCGCTCGCCCATCAGGCAAGGGCACGAGCACCACCCCGGTCCGCTGCTCCAGCGTCCTGGTCGGGGTGACGACGATCACGGCACGGCGGCCGAATTCGATCAGTTCGGCCGGCGCGTGCGTCCTCCTCGCAGCCCCGGGTTCGACCAGGCGGACGATCGCACGGCTGAGGTCAGGGTCGACATCGCCCAGTGACGCGATGGTCTCCTCCGGCAGGGTCAGTGTGACCGGCCGCGAGGGTTGGGCGAACTTGCGCGGGCGGCCCCGACGGGGAGCTGAACTGGACACGGTCAGGCTCACGATTTCTACGGATTATTCATCGGAACGACCGCACTTTTCCATTAGGAATTCGCTACAGCTCCACCTGGACGCCGAGTTCGGCCACGCGCTCGGTGGGCAGCTTGAAGAACCCGGCCGCGCGCACGGCGTTCCTGGCCATGTAGATGAAGAGGTGCTCGCGCCACATCGCCATGCCGGGCGCCTTGGTCGGGATGAGCGTCTCACGCCCGAGGAAGTAGGTGATGTCCCCCTCGTCGATGACGAGTCCGTGGCGACGGGCCAGTTCGAGCGCCCGCGGCACGTCGGGGTCCTCCATGAACCCGTAGCGGACCACCACGTCCCAGATGCCGTGGCCCACCGCCCGCACCCAGGTCCGCTCATCGTCGGCCACGTAGGGCACCAGTTCGGTGATGACCATCAGCGTGACGACGTGCTCGTGCAGCACCTTGTTGAAGCGAACGTTGTGCACCAGCGCCGCCGGCGTGGCGTTGGGCTGCGCCGTCATGAAGACGGCCGTGCCCGGCACGCGGCTGGGCGGGCGGTGCGCGATGTCGGCCACGAACGCCGACATCGGCACGGCGCGCGCCGTCAGCCGGTCGGACATGATCGCGCGCCCCCGCTTCCACGTGGTCATCAGCGTGAAGAGCACGCCCCCGATGGTCAGCGGCAGCCAGCCGCCATGCGCAATCTTCAGCGCGTTCGCGCCGAAGAACGCCAGGTCGATGGACAGGAACACCGCCGTGACGACGAGTGCCACGGCCGGCCGCCACTTCCAGCGCTGGGTGGCCACCACGTGCAGCAGCATCGCCGTGATCACCATCGTCATGGTGACCGCGATGCCGTAGGCCGCGGCGAGCGCCGTCGAACTCTCGAAGCCCACCACGATGGCAATGGTCCCGAAGGCCAGCGCCCAGTTCACCTGCGGCACGTACACCTGCCCCACCTCCGCCGATGAGGTGTGCTCGATGTCGAGGCGCGGCGCGTATCCGAGCTGGATGGCCTGCCGCGTGAGGGAGAAGGCGCCCGAGATGAGGGCCTGCGATGCGATGATGGCCGCCGCCGTGGCGAGCGCCACCAGGGGCAGCAGCGCCCACTCCGGCGCCATCCGGAAGAAGGGCTGCTCGGCGGCGCTCGGATCCATCAGGAGCATCGCGCCCTGGCCGAAGTAGTTCAGCAGCAGCGCGGGAAGCACCAGCGCAAACCAGGCGAGCCGGATCGGCTTCGCCCCGAAGTGCCCCATGTCCGCGTAGAGGGCCTCCCCGCCCGTGACGACCAGGAACACCGAACCGAGCACGGTGAAGCCATGCAGACGGTGGGTGGCGAAGAAGGTGACGGCATGTCGCGGGTCCACCGCGCCGAGCACGACCGGCTGCAGCAGCATCCAGCGGATGCCCATGCCGGTGAGCACCACGAACCACAGCACCATGATGGGACCGAAGAGTCCACCCACGCGGTGCGTGCCGTGCCGCTGGATGGCGAAGATCCCCACCAGGATACCGACGGTGATCGGCACCACGTACGCGTCGAAGGCGGGCGTGGCCACCTTCAGCCCCTCGATGGCGCCCAGCACGGTGATGGCCGGCGTGATCATTCCGTCCCCGTAAAGAAGCGCGGCGCCGAAGAGCCCGAGGAGGGCAAGCCGCGGCCAGCGTGGCGTACGACCCGGCCCCGCCGGCAGCAGCGCGGTGAGGGCCAGGATGCCGCCCTCCCCATGGTTGTCTGCCCGCATGACGATGACGATGTACTTGACCGAGATGACGAGCACCAGCGAGTAGATGATCAGCGACAGGACGCCGAGCACATTCTCGTGGGTCGGGGGGACGCCGTGCTCGCCGAAGAAGCACTCGCGAAGGGCGTAGAGCGGGCTGGTACCGATGTCGCCGTAGACGACACCAACCGCCGTGATGGTGAGCGGGAGCAGCCGGCCATGCCGCTGCGCATCTGCAGACAAGACGCCTCCAAACCGCCGACGGGGTTAGCTGACGGGCTGGAGGTTGGAAGTCCTCCGCCGGCCTGAGCCGGCTTCGCCCCTGGACCCTGGGTCCCCCGCGACGCCTCGTCGAGGCGTCTTAGGCATGAGACGCTAGCCTACCAGAAACACGCGTGGTGACCATAAGTGCACGGTCGGGCTGGTTGGCAGGCGCACGCGACTTCGATAACCTCCTGCCCATGGCCCGGCTCGTGGAGCGCTACAGGGAGGCGCCGCACTCCTGCCCGTACCTGCCAGACCAGAGCGCCTCACTGGATGTGCGGTTGATGGTGGAGGTGACACCCGCCGAACTGGGCGACCTGCTGGCACTCGGCTGGCGCCGCTTCGGGCCTGCGTACTTCCGGCCCGCCTGCCCCTCCTGCACCAAATGCCTGTCGGTCAGGATCGTCGCGAGTGCCTTCGTGCCCAGCCGCAGCCAGCGTCGCGCGCGGCGGAGTGCGGCGCGCCTGCACCGCACGATCTCGACGCCCATCGTGGACGAGGAACGGCTGGAGTTGTACAAGCGCTGGCACGGCCAGCGTGAGGCCGTGCGGGGCTGGTCCGAGAACCCGCTCGATGCCGAGCGCTACGGGTTCGACTTTGCGTTTCCGCATCCCTCCGTGCGCGAGGTGGCGTACCGCGACCCGGCGGCCGGCCATCGGCTCGTGGGGCTGGGGCTCGTCGACGTCGTGCCAGACGCGCTGTCCGCGATCTACTTCTTCTGGCATCCCGAGCATGCCCCCGCCTCGCTCGGTGTGGCGCACATCGTCCTGCTGGCCGAGGACGCCGTGGCCCTGCACCTGCCGTACGTGTACCTCGGCTACCGCGTGGATGCCTGCCGCTCGCTCGCGTACAAGGCGCGCTACCAGCCGCAGGAGGTGCTCGATGAACGGCCGCGTGGCACGTCGGCGCCAGTATGGCGCCTCGAGCCGACCGGCCCCTAGCGTCGAGCGTCAGCCCAGGCTGGCCTCGAGCAGCGGGGCGAGTTGCGCGAGCAGCACGGACTCGGGAACCGCCCCATCGATGTGCACCGAGCCGTTGACGACCGTCTTCGGCACGCCCCGCACGTGGAAGGCATTCGCGAGCACGGGGAACTCGGAGGCATCCACCACGTCGGCCGTGACCTGATCGCTCGCCAGCGCCAACGAATGCGCCAGGATGGCCGCGCGCGGGCAGTATGGGCACGTGGGGGTGACGAACACCTGGATGTGCAGGGGACTTCGCAGGTGTGCCAGCACGTCGCGGGTGGCCGGCATGAGGTCCGCGTCGCCGCGGCTCACCAGCCGGATGTCCTCCACGAGCGTGGCGAACTCGTAGCCGTCCGGCGCACCGTAGAAGCGGATGCCGTAGTCCTGCTGCTCGTCACCGCCGAGCACGGCGATGACCGGTACCGTGGTGACGTCGAGCCTGGCCGCCAGTTCCGGTTCGCGATCCAGGTCGTGCACGTCGAACTGGACAGTGCCACCGGAGGCCCCCGCCAGTTCCTCGAGCAGTTCGCGGGCGTCGCCACAGCCGGGGCACTCAGCCACTCCATCACGCGTGAACAGCTTCAGCGTGACACGGCGAGGCAACCCGCCCAACATCCCGTTCAGTTCCTGCCTGAGGTGTGCATCCAGCCTGTCCATACCGTTCGGCTCCTCGTGCCTGCCCCAGTGATGCATGCCCCGGTCGGGGGTGACATGGGGCATACTTCCCCTGCCGTTGTCACCACGTGAAGGCGCGACGCATCCAAAGAGGGCAATGAGCACACCGCAGCGATCCTGGCTTGCCACACTGCGTCGATACGAGAATGTCCTCTGGGCTGCCGTCCTCGTGGGGATGCTGGCGTGGCGCTGGCCCGTGCTGAAGGGCTACTACTACAAGTACGCAGGCGTGTCGGCGCCGGCCGACCGCATCGAGTGGCGCACAGACTATCGGGCTGCGCTCGCGGAGTCCGCGCGGTCGGGCCGCCCGGTGCTGGTGGACTTCTCCGCCTCGTGGTGTCCGCCGTGCATCGCGATGAAGCACGACACGTGGACCGCTGCTGACGTGGCGGCGCGGGTGAATGCCTCGTTCATTCCCCTGATGGTCGACGTCGACCACGACCCGGCCACCTCGTCGCACTTCGGCATCGAGGCGATCCCGACCATCCTGCTGGTCGACGCCAAGGGCGAGGTCATCCGACGCGCCGGCTTCCTGCCGGCGTCCGGCATGCTGCGCTTCCTCGACGGCGACTGACCCGGACACCCCTGGCCCCCGCGAGGACAGCCCGCCGCCGACCGGCCGGCCCTGCCCGCCCTCAGTGCGCGTTCCTGAGGTGTTCCCGCAGCAGATCGCGCCCGAAGTCTCCGGCAAAGTCGCGCCACACCGAGTGGACGTGGTTGCCGTCGTTCTGCGTGTTGTCGTACTCGATGAGGAACGTCGGTCCCTGGATGCGGTAGTAGTGCTTCCGGCCGCGCTCGGCGGCGCCGGCCCACGCAAACGACACAGTCTCGATCCCCGCCCGCCGTATGCCGGCAAGCCGCAGCGCGCCGATCTCCGGGGCCATCAGGCCCGTGTACGCCTCGATGACCGACAGCAGCATCGTCTGCTGTGCGGCGTCGAGTTCGGCAGCCGGCAGCCCGCCCGCGGCCAGCGGGTCGACCGACGACCGGTTCATCGTGACGATGTCGGTGGGCGCGTCAGCCGAGATCACCGCCTTGCCGCGCTGGGCCGGTGTGAGCGCATCGAGCAGCACCCGGGCAGGATCCTCCTCGAAGCCGAGGACGCGGAGCCCCGTGCGTTCGCCCGCCCGCACCTCGGCCGGGTTCGATCCGAAGAAGCTGGGCGCACTCACGGTGACCGCACCGTTCACGATCGTGAACTGCAGCGACACGTGGTGCCCTTCGACCCGCCAGCCCCAGGTGCCATCGGCGGCCGGCGTGCCGAAGACCGAGAAGAAGTAGCGCTCGGGATCGCGCACGAACTGTCCGCTCGGCTCCATGGCCCGCAGGATGTTCTCCAGGCTGATGATCGTGGTGGCGGTGGCGTAGCCGTGCTGGCTGAGGCCGCTGCGGAGCAGGGCGTGCGCGGCGTCGCGCTGGGGCGGGGTCATCTCCTTCAGCGTGAGACCCCTTCGCGGGAACATCTCGGTGGGCACGAAGTGCCACCGTTCTCGCTCGCTCGCACCGAAGGCGAACTGCGCCTTCTGCCGCTGCTCGGGCGTCAGGGTGGACACGAAACGGGTGGCCGCGGTGGCCATCGAAGTGGCCGCCTGGTCCGCGCCGAACATCGACACGGACGCGAGGATGGCCAGGGTGCCGGCCAGGGCCAGCAGTCGTCGGTTACGCATCGACACCTCCCCTGAAGACCGGCGGATTATACCCGGCCGTTTGCGCCGATCTTCCGCCGAGTTTCGTCCGCGGTTACACGGGCGTCTCGTCGCCGCAACAGCCGGCCATTACAACGGATGTCGTCACGCGTGCCCTGCCGGTCCGGCACGGGCACCTCCGCTTCCTCACGGTCCAGACAGGAGTTCACCGACCATGCACTTCCCATCCGCCCGCGCCGCAGCCGTGCTGCTCGGCAGCGTCATGCTCGCCAGCCCGATGCTGCTGGCCGAAGGGCCACGCTCCTCGCACGACGACGACTCGCGTCATGCCAACCGCCGTCCCCGGTTCTCGGACTTCACGCCGCTCACCGCGTCGGCCGGCCCGACTGCGGACGAGTCGATGCCGATCACGTTCGGCAACCCGGCGTTCCAGCAGCGGTCGATTGCCGACCGCGCCAGCCAGCTCGCGGCCGGCATCCCCAACTCGGGGAACTGGGACATGAACACGGTGAACGAGAGCGGTCCGCAGAAGGGGCGCTACCTCTTCACGGTCTTCGAGACCGGCCAGGGCGGCGTGCAGCGTCACGACCTGGTCAGCGGACAGACCGACACGCTCTGGATCAGCCCGGCGCCCGGCCAGCATGTCTCGTTCGACCCGTCGTTCTGGACCCCCTGGGGCACCTTCATCACCGGCGAGGAGTCCTGGTCCACGGCCGCCGCGGGCGCGACGAGCCCGTATGGCCGCCTCTTCGAACTGCGCAATCCGCTCTACGCGCTGGGCATTGTCGGGAACTCGCTCAGCACGGCCGACTTCGTGCACCGCAACGTCGTGCCCCGCACGTCGCATGAAGGCATCCAGTTCGACAGCGACGGGCACATGTACTTCATCGACGAGCTGAACGGGGGCAACATCTACCGTTACACGCCGGCAGCCCGGTGGAGCCGCGTCCTGTCGGGTCGGGCAGACTACTTCGCCGCCGGACAGACCGAGGTGCTGCGCGTGGGCGACGGCAGCACGCCGAACGCGACCGGCGCCTACCAGTGGGTGCCGATCACCGACCGCTGGGGCAACGGCCTGCCCGGTGCGCTCGTGATTACCGACACGAACGGCATCACCTCGGTCGACGCCCGCAACACCACCAACCTCCCGGCCTTCAAGGGCACCGACTACCAGCGCCCGGAAGACCTCCAGATCCAGAAGGTCCGCGGACGCGAGCGTCTCTACGTCACGACCACGACCACCAACGAGACCTACGTGCTCGACCTGCGTGCCCAGACCATCGCGGTCTTCGCCTCGCGGAACTCCATCGACCTCGCCACCGGCCAGCCGGTCGGGACGGCGCATACGAGCCCGGACAACCTGGCGATCGATCATGACGGCAACATCTACATCATCGAGGACCGCGACGGTGGTTCCGACGATGACATCTGGTTCGCGCGCGACCTGAACCTGGACGGCGACCTGGACGACGCCGGGGAGGGGCTCGCGCGCTGGGCGTCGAACGGCACGCCTGGCTCGGAGTTCAGCGGGTTGTACTTCGACCCCTTCAACAAGCGCCGCGCGTGGGTGAACATCCAGCACCCCGCCTCGGGCAACGACCGGACGATCGAGATCACCATCCCCTGACGCGGCTCCCTGCTGGTTCACCCCGATCGCATGCCGATCGCGGGTGAACCGGCCCCCTCCCTCAAGCCGGACGGCCCTGCTGCCGATGACCCCCGTGGGAAGCCTTTCCGCTGGGGGTTATGCAGACCGCACTCGACTCATCCGTCCTCTTCCGCCTTGGCAGCCAGCTGTACGCATTCGCCGCGGTCTCCGTGTCGGAGATGGTGTCGCTGACCGAGATTCACACCGTTCCCGACCGGCCGTCGTTCATGCGGGGCCTCATCAATCTCAGGGGCAGCGTCCTGCCTGTCATGGACCTGCGCCTCAGGCTCGGTCTGCGGTCCGCGGCCGAGGAACTCGAAGATCTCATCCGTGTCTTCGACGCACGCGAACAGGATCACCGCAACTGGATCCACGAACTGGAGGCCTCGATCCTCGAGCGGCGGCCGTTCGGGCTGACCACCGACCCGACGAAGTGCGCGTTCGGGAAGTGGTATGCCTCGCTCAAGCACGACAACGTCGTGCTCGAGACACAGCTGAAGCGGATCGACCTGCCGCATCGTGAGATTCACCGGCTCGGCGCCGAGGCGCTCGAACGGGAAAAGGCCGGCGACTTCGAGGGTGCAGCCGCCATCGCACGGGACATCCGCGAGCACTCCCTGAAACGCACGCTGGCGTTGATGGAAGAAGCCAAGCGGGCCCTCCGCGAGGCGCAGCGCGAAATTGGGGTCGTCGTGCAGACCAGCGCCGGCCGGTTCGCCATCATCGTCGACGCGGTGGAGTCGGTGGAGGCGCTGCGGGAACGCGATGAGGATGAGGACCAGCAGTCGGTGCTGTCGGCCGCTGAACCGGGCCTGACCTCGATCCGCCGCCGCGTGAAAGACGACAGCCTGGTGGTCGAGGTGGACGTCTGGCGGTTGATGAGCCCGGAGTGGGGACTGCAGACGGCGACGGCACAGCCGGTGGCCATGGCCGTCGATTTCTGACCCGGCCGCCGGGGCGCCCGGGCCACCCCGCGCTACTCAGCCGGCGTATCGCCCTTGCGGAGGCGCTCCCGCGCCTTCTCGACGTCGCGGTGGAAGACGAACAGGCGGTCCGCGTTCCCCTCGGGATCGGTGAAGTTCAGCTGCTTGCCGTTCTTCAGCTTCACGCGCAGGTTCTTCTCGAGGTAGTCCACCTCGAACGTCACGAGGTCCAGCAGCGGCGACGTGAAGGCGTCGTCCTTGTCGGTGGTCTCGTAGCGGATGCCCTTGGCCGTCGCCACGAGCCGGCCCTTGCAGTTGCCCATGCGGTGCTTGTGAATCACCGCGAGGTTCACGTCGAGCCGCACCTCGCGCAGCTTCACCCCGATCTGCTGCATCCCCGGCTTGACCTCGATGGTCTGCGCCACCCCCTCGAACCCGGCGGCCGAGACATTGAGCCGGTGTGAGCCGGGCTTCACGTCGGTCGTGGTGAGCGGAGCCTTGCCGAGGAAGACGCGATCGACGAAGACCTGCGCGTCGGGCACGTCGGCCGTGAACTCGATCATCGCGGCGTCAGCGGCGGGGGCCGGGGCCGGGGCGGGCTCAGGGGCGGGCGCCGGCTTCGGGGCCTCGGCCCGCGGACGCGGCTCCACCGGCTTGCGCTCGGCCGGTGCCTTGCTTTCAGGCGCGGGCGCCGCCGGGCGCGGCGCCGGGGGGGGCGCGGCGGCCGGCTTCTCTGCCGGCTTCTCTTCGGGCGCAGGCTGCGACGAACAGCCCACGGCCGCGATCAGGGCACACAGGGCGATGACGGTGAGAAGCGGGGCCTGGGAAAGGAGGCGTCGGGTCACCCGAACATCCTACCCGAGGTCGCCGCCGGTCGGGGCTAGGCAGCCGGGGGAACCTGCGAGTCGGCCTGTGGGGGGATGCCGGTGCGGTGCCGCCTGACCCCGTCCATCCAGAGCCAGGCGTGCCGGACCATGTAGTACACCCAGAACACCGGCGCCGCGACGCTGAACGACATCATCCAGGCGACAAGATCGTCGGCGGCGGTTTCGGGATGGCCGAGCCCCATCAGGCCCGCGTCGAGCCCGGTCATGGCCACGAGCGTGCTGGCGACCGAGATGCCGCCAGCCGCCGGCATGGCACGCAGCAGCGGCAGCAGCACGATCGTGTTCAGGTTGAAGGGCATCCGGCGCGACGACACGGCTACAAGATTAGCGCAATCGCACGCGGCCGCCCTCCCCCGGCGATCCGTCTACTCGCCGGCCTTGTCCCGCTGGGGGAAGGCTCCGGGTGCGGTGTCCATGTACCCCTCGCCGTTCAGCGCCTCCATGAAGGCCACGAGCGCTTCCACTTCGGCAGGCGTGAGCCCAAGCTTGCGGATCTTGGGGTCGAGCGTCGGGTTCGGCTCGCCGCCGCGGTTGTACAGTTCGACCGCCTCCCTGAGGGTGGCGACCGACCCGTCGTGCATGTAGGGCGCGTGCTTCGCCACGTCGCGGAGCGTGGGGGTCTTGAAGGCGCCCCGGTGCGCGGCGTCCTTCGAGATGACCGACCGTCCCTCATCCGAGAAGGCACGGGTCTTCGGGTTCCAGCCGACACCGATGTTGTGGAACGACGAATCGGTGTAGTTGTTCCCCAGGTGGCACTGGTTGCAGCCGGCCTTGTTGAAGAACAGCTCGTACCCCTGCTTCACCTGATCGGAGACCGCCGATTCGTCCTTGTTCAGGCGCCAGCGGTCGACCGGCGAGTTGCCGCTCATCCGGGTCTTCTCGTACGCCGCAATGGCCTCGGCCACACGCTCCTTGGTGATCTCCGGGGAGCCGAAGGCCTCCTTGAAGTACGGCGCATAGGCGCCCACGCCCTGAATGGTGGCCACCATCGACTCGTGCGTCGCACCCATCTCGATCGGGTTGGCAATCGGACCCAGCGCCTGCTCCTCGAGTGACGCGGCGCGCCCGTCCCAGAAGAAGTGGGGATACAGCGTGACGGCAGCGTTCACGAAGGAGGGTGACTTGCGCCCGCCTTCCTGGCCCCGGATGCCGGTGGAATGGGGGGTCGGTTCGGAGAACGCGTGCTCCGGCTTGTGGCAGGTGGCGCAGGACACCGTGCCGTCGGCCGAGAGCCGCGTGTCGTAGAACAGCCACCGTCCAAGACGCACCTGCTCGGGCGTCGGCGCCTTGGGGAGCGAGGCGAGCTGAATCTCCGCGCCGAGTGGGCTCTCAGGCAGCGGCGCGATCGGGTTGGCCGCTTCCCAGGCGGGAACCGGCGGCTGGATGTCTGTACTGGCTGGGGGTTCGGTGCTCGAGCAGGCGGCCGCCGTGCACGACAGGCCGATCGCGAGCGCACCAATCAAGGTACGCATGATGCCTCCGGGCGAAGGAAATGACTCGATTCTACTGCCCTGTGTGATGCACGGATCCGGAAAGCGTGACGCGATCGCGCAGACGACGTGCCGCCGGATTTCCGGCAGCACCAGGCCGCTGATAGCTTTTGATGAAGCGTCGGCTCCTAACTATCTATTTGTCCTGCCTACCTGGTGCCCCTATCGTCGTAGTGGCACCGGCGCACGGGCGCTCCGCCCGGATCGACCGGTCGCCGCTGGAGACTGGAGCGTCATGAGCTGGTCGTATCGCATTGCCACCGTCAGGGGCATCACCCTCAAGGTCCACGCCACGTTCGCCTTCATCGTGTTCGTGGCTGCGGCCAACTGGGCGTCGCTCGGCTGGGCCGGCATGGCCTTCGGCGTCGGCCTCATCCTGCTGCTGTTCGCCTGCGTCACGCTGCACGAGTTCGGGCACGCGTTCGCCGCGCAGCACTACGGCATCCCGGTTCGCGAGATCGTCCTGCTCCCAATCGGCGGCATCGCCTTCCTCGGGCGCGCAACCCGCCACCCGGTGCAGGAACTCGTGATCGCGGCCGCAGGCCCGGCGGTGAACGTGGCCATCGTGATGCTCTTGCTGCCCGTGCTCCTGCTGCTGGGCGAACCCCTGGCGCTGACACCGGGGCTCCTCAGGCCGGAGGGCGCCGTCCCGTCGGCGTCGATGGCACTGCAGTGGCTGGTCAGTGCGAATGTGGGCCTGGTGCTCTTCAACATGATCCCCGCGTTCCCGCTCGACGGAGGGCGCATCCTCCGCGGCCTGCTCGGCCTGACCATGGACTGGTCCAGGGCGACGCGGTTTGCCACGGCGACCGGCCAGGGGCTCGCCATGGCCATGGGGGCCTGGGGCCTCATGTCGGGTCACATCATGCTGCTGCTGATGGCCGCCCTGATCTTCATGTCGGCGTCGGCGACCGCCGCCGAGGAGCGGGGACACTCCATCCTCTCGTCGCACCGCGTGGGTGATGCGTGCAATCGCCACGCACTGGTGCTGGGCGAACACGAGCGGGTCAGCACGGTGACCGGCTACCTGCTCACGAGCTACCAGCCGGACTTCGCCGTCGTACGGGGGGCGTCACTGCTCGGCATCGTGCGGCGCTCGCAGGTGATCCACGCGCTGGCCACGCGATCGGGCGACATGCCGGTCTCGACCATCATGACCGACTGCCCCCGTGTGGACGCGGGGCTGTCGCTGGCCGAGGTCCGGCAGGCGCTGGTCGAGGCCGGGTCGTCGCTGGCCGCGGTCTACGACCGCCACGTGTTCATCGGACTGGTCAGCCTCGACGACATCGACGAGGCCGAGACCATCCTGGCGTTCGCCTCGGGCGGGATCACCCCGGCCCCGGACATCCCGGGCAGCCGGTCACGCCTCGAGCCGGCGCAGGCATAGCACCTGCGGCAGGGGGGCTTGCCGCATAATCGATCCCGTGGCGGTCAGGCAGTTCGAACCGGATCCCGAGGAGGAGCAGCGGCAGTTGGCGGAGGCCATGGCCGACGTCACGCCGCTGCCCCCCGACCACCGCGAGCGGCTCCGCACCTTCCTGCCAGCGCCGCCGAAGCCGATGGAACCGTACCGACCACCACCGGCCCGCCGCCGTGACGACGAACCGGACGAGACCGAGGGCGACCCCGGGTATCTCGCCAACGGAATCGACCGGCGGGAGCTCCGCAAGCTCAGGCGTGGCCAGTACCTTCCAGGCCGTCGGCTCGACCTGCACGGCCTGACGGCCCGGGAGGCCCTTCGCGAAGTCCGACAGTTCATCGACCTTCACCGGCGCGCCTACCGCTGCCTGGCGATCGTGCATGGACGGGGTAACAACTCGGCCGGCCGCGCAGTGCTCAAGGCCGAGGTTCGCGCCTTCCTGCGCACCTGTCCCGCCGTGCTCGCCTACAGCGATGCCCCGCGAGACGACGGGGGCAGCGGCGCGGTCTACGTCCTGCTCAGGGGCTGACCCGATGAGCCTGCGCACGTTCGTCCGGACCACGGAGGTCAGCACCTCGGCCCGGTCGCTCTTCGACTGGCACGAGGCGCCCGGTGCCTTCCAGCGGCTCACCCCACCGGGCGAGCCGGTGGTGGTCCTGGCGCAGACGGGTGGCATCAGGGACGGCGCCCGCGTATCGGTGCGCGTCGGTTGGTGGCCGCTCGCGATCAGGTGGGACCTGGAACACGTCGATTACCAGGCAGGGGTCTCCTTCACCGACCGACAGGTCCGTGGCCCCTTCCGGTCATGGCGCCACGTCCACCGGATCATCCCGACCGGTGCCAGCACGTGCATCCTCGAAGACCGCATCGACTACGAACTGCCGTTCGGTCCACTCGGCGATCTCGCCGCCCACCTCATTGTCGAACCCAGGCTCCGCAGGCTGTTCGACTATCGGCATCAGGTCACCCGCGACGCATTCCGGTAATCGGGCATCCCGGCCACCGCTCAGCTGCACGCGACCCGTCATAGCCACCGACTCAAGCGCTCGCGCCAGTGTTCGATTATGGATGCGCTGGCGTTATTCCCCGAGACCGCGCGACCCATACGCGGATGTTTGGAGACCCCATGTCCGGATCGGCTTTCCCCACCCAGACCCCCTTGAACCTGGTCATGCCCATCAAGCCGGGCGCCGCTCCGGCGCTGCGGGCCCTGCTGACCGGCGTCGGCGCGCGCGACGACAAGCCGGTGGAGGAAGCGCTCCGGCGCCTGGGCAACGTGCACCATGCCCAGTTCGTGTTCCTCGAACGCGACACCCGGCTCGGCGTGCTCACCTGGTACGACGGCCCATTCGAGGACTACATCGTGTCGTTCGTGGAGCACATCGGCGGCATCTTCAACGCCATCCTCCAGTACATCGACGGTGCTGACAGCCTTATCCCGGTCGAACAGCACCGGGCCGGGTTCCTCGAGTTCATCGCCCGGTACGACAGCAAGTGCATTCATGCCTACAGCGCGTATCCGGACGTGCGCCTGTTCGACATCAAGGACGCGCTGGGGATCAAGTAGCCATGGCCGACACCCACATGCTCAGCGATCGCGACCGGCGGGACATCCAGGGGCTGGTGCTGTTCGGCACCACCTGCCCGTACCTCCGCTACCACTTCTTCCACATACCCGACCCGGTGGACGGTCGCCGCTTCGTCCACTCGCTGCTCCGGCACGGCGACCCGCTCCAGGTGAACACCGCCGGGGTGCGCGACAAGGATGCCCGCTCGGAGTCGCTGGTCTACGTCGGCTTCACCGCGCGCGGGCTCGAGGCGCTCGGGGTGTCCCAGGTCACCCTGGGTTCCTTCCCCGAGGAGTTCCGGCAGGGCGCGAAGGCGCGCGCGGCCGACATGGGCGACACCGGCCCTTCGTCTCCCGAACGCTGGACGCTCGACCACGACGCGGTGCACGTGGCAGTGCTCCTGTACGCCCGTCACGCCGAGACACTCGACACCCTGTCACGCCTGCTGGTCAGCCGGGCCGAGGAGCATCACTGCGCGGTCGTGTCCACGATGGACGCGCAGGCCCTGCCCGATCGCGTGCACCCGAGCGGCCAGATGCTGACCAAGTCGGTCCATTTCGACTACAGCGACGGCATCAGCCAGCCCGAAATCCTGCCCGCGCTGCGGCGCAAGCCCGGCGCCCCCCCGGCGGTGCCACCCGGCATGTTCCTGCTCGGCCACCCCGACCCGCCGCAGGATGGGGACAGCTTCGCGGTGGCCAACCAGCCGGTGCCGATCCCGGCCGCGCTGATGCACAACGGCACCTTCGGCGCCTTCCGCGTGCTCGAGCAGGACGTGGACGCCTACGAGGAGTTCCTCGACCGGAACGCCGCCGACGCCACCTCGCGCGAGCTGCTCGCCGCGAAGATGTGCGGGCGCTGGCGCAACGGCGTGCCACTCTCCGTGTCGCCCGACACGCCCTTTCCCAGCCCGGCCATCCCACCGGACATGCTGAACGCGTTCGACTTCAACCCACCGCGCCACTCCGCAGGCGGGTCCCTCGCGTCGTCGATCGTTCCCGACCCCGACGGGCGCCGTTGCCCCGTCGGCTCCCACATCCGCCGGTCGAATCCGCGAACCTCCGACGTACTGGGAGGCATGGGCAATCGCCTGCGCCTGATCCGGCGCGGCATGCCCTACGGGCCGCCCTACGATCCGGCGCACAAGCGCGACGGCATCGCGCGCGGCATGCTCGGCCTGTTCCTGTGCGTCAGCCTCCGCGATCAGTTCGAGTTCATCATGCGCCACTGGGTGAACGACGGCCTCTTCGCTCGCGGCCTCGCCAAGGGCGACAAGGATCCGATGGTCGGTGCGCAGCAGGCGGGCGACACGTTCACGTACCGTGACGCCGGCGGCGCGGCCGTGCCGACGGCCGGCCTGTCGCGCTTCGTCACCACCCGCGCCGCGGCCTACCTGTTCTTCCCCAGCGTCGCCGGGCTCCGCTACATCGCGCAGTTGCCCGGGCAGGATGCCACCGAGCACCAGCGGGCACTCGTCGAGGAGGCCGTCGGCGTCATCGTCATGGGCATGCGCATGGCCATCGGCGACGGTACCACGCGCGACGCGCACACCAAGCACCACGGACTGGTGAAGGCCACCTTCACGGTGTCGGCTGACATCCCGACACCGCTGCGCCACGGCCTGTTCGAGGACGCCCGCACGTTCAACGCCTACATCCGGTTTTCGAACGGCCGCCCCACGCCCGTGCTGCCGCCCGACGCGGCGCCCGACGTGCGCGGCTTCGCGATGAAGCTGTTCGGCGTGCAGGGCACGAAGGAGGCTCCCGACGAGAAACTGACGCACGACTTCATCCTGGCGAGCCATCCCACCTTCTTCGTGCCGGATGTCTTCGGCTACGTCGATTTCCTGAAGCTGCCCAGCCTGGCCGAGAAGCTCCGGCTGTTCCCCGACCTCGCCAGGTCGTTCCGGACCTTCGAGAACCCCCTGAGCATCCGGTACTTCAGCCAGACGCCGTATGCGCTCGGTCCACACGTCGTGAAATACCTGATCCGGCCGATTGTCCCGACCGAGCAGGGACCGATCATCCTCACTCCCGAGCAGATGGCGGCACGCCACCCATCCTACCTGCGCGAGAACATGGCCCGTCACCTGGCCACGCAGGCCGCCACCTTCGCGTTCTGCGTCCAGCTGCCGCCCGACGCGGCGTCCGCACACCTGGACGATGCGACGCGGTTGTGGGACAGCGAGCCGATACAGCTGGCGACCATCACCATCCCACCGCAGGAGTTCCGGCACGACAAGCAGGACGCACTCGCCGAGACGATCTCCTTCAGCCCCTGGCACTGTCTCCACGCGCATCGTCCACTGGGGTCGGTGAACCTCGCCCGCCGCACGGTCTATCGCGATGCGTCGGCGCTGCGGCACGCGAACCGGTCGGTGGCGGTGAAGGAGCCGGACGGCATCACCGACTTCTGACAACGCGTGGGAGGTCGGCCTGAGGGCGGACGCGGCGATCGCCCGTGCGGCGAAGCGGCCGGCAGTTCTGGTAGCCTGAATCCGTGATCGGGCGCCAGCTCTCCCACTTCTACATCGTCGGGCCGCTTGGCAGCGGCGGCATGGGAGATGTCTACGAGGCCCAGGACCTGCGGCTGCCGCGCTCGGTGGCGCTGAAGGTCCTGAAGCCGTCGCTCGTCGAGAACCGCACCGCCCAGCGGCGGTTCGATCGCGAGGCGCGCCTTGCCGCCTCGCTGAACCACCCGAACATCTGCACCATCCTCGACGTGGGCCAGACCGATGGCCTGGCATTCATCGCGATGGAACTGCTGCAGGGCGAGAGCCTGAAGCAGCGGCTCCGCAACGGCCCGGTCCCGGTCGCGCAGTTGCTGGAGGTCGCGTCAGACGTCGCCCGTGGCCTGGCGGTGGCCCACCTGGCGGGCATCATCCATCGCGACATCACCCCCGGCAACATCTTCCTCACCGAGAACGGCCCCGCAAAGCTGCTCGACTTCGGCCTCGCCAAGGCACTCGTGGCCGACGATGACGAGGCTGATGGTGGGACGACCGAGGGGGTCACCGACCTTGGCGTGGTGCCCGGCACGGTGCACTACCTGTCACCGGAACAGTTGCTCAACGAGCCGGTGGACCGGCGCGCGGACCTCTGGGCGCTCGGGGCCGTGCTGTATCACGCAGCCACCGGCGCGCGGCCGTTCGAGGCCCGGACCAAGACCGAGGTGATGTCGCAGATCCTCAGCCGCAGCCCGATGCCCCCGCGCCGGATCGTGCCCGCCCTTCCGGAGGAGCTGGAGCAGGTGGTCATGCGGCTGCTCGAGCACGAACCCGACCGGCGGTACCAGCGCGCGGCCGACCTGCTGAAGGACCTGGACACACTGAGGACCCAGAGTCGCCCGGCGCCGCCGCGAGCCTCGCGCCGACAGGCCAACATGTCGGTGGCCGTGCTGCCATTCCGCACCATCGGCGCGACGCACGATGCGCTCGAGACATTCAGGGACGGCGTGACCACCGAGGTCACCTGGGCGCTGCAGCAGGTGCCGGGCATCCGGGTGGCGTCGCGCACGTCGGCCGATGCCGTGCGTGGGCTCCCGGCCCGTGCCATCGGCGAGCAGCTTGGTATGGAGTACGTGCTCGAGGGAACCATCCAGATGGCGGCGGGCCGCGTGCGGGTCCTCGCCGGGCTGGTGGCGACCAGGACCGAGGAGCGCCTTCGGATGCCGGTGCGGCTCGATCTCCCCGACAGCGACATCCTGTCGGCGCAGGACGAGGCGGTGCGGCAGATCGTCGCGGGCGTGAAGTCCGCCGCCACGCGGTCCACGCATGCGGTGACCACCGATGCCGAGGCGTTCGTCGAGTACCAGCGAGGGCTGCATGCCCAGCGCGACCTGTTCAACGGCAGCTGGCCCACCGTCATCGAGCACGCCACCCGCGCCACGGACATCGACCCGTCGTTCGCGCCGGCGCACGTGATGCTCGCCGACACCTACAACTCGCTCGGCCTGCTGTCGTTCATGAAGCCTCGCGTGGCGTTCCAGAAGGCACGGCTCGCCGCGGAGCGGGCGCTGACCATCGATCCCGATCAGGCCGCGGCTCACGCGGCACTGGGGCTCGTCCGGTTCGGCGATGACTGGGACTGGAACGCGGCCGAGGCACACTTCAGGCGCGCGCTGGACATCGACCAGGACCTGGCGAGCGCACGCGTGCACTACAGCTGGCTGCTGATGCTGCTCGGGCGCGAGGCGGCGGCCCTGGCCGAGGCCAACCGCGCCGTGTCAGCCTGGCGCACGCGCTTCGTCATCGCGGGCGCGGCCGTCACCTACTTCCTGGCCGAGCGCTATGACGAGGCGATTGCCCTGTGCGACGAGGCGCTCGACGGCAACACGGAATACCTGTTCGCCATCTACCAGCGTGGGCAGTGCTTCCACATGAAGGGGATGTACCCGACCGCGCACGCCGACCTCGAACGCGGCGCACAGATCGGAGGGCGCGCCCCCTTCTACATCTCGCTGCTGGGCCGCAGTTATGGTGAGGCGGGCATGCGGGACAAGGCGCTGGGCATCCTGCACGAGCTGGATGCGATGCGGACGCGGCGCTACGTGGCCCCCCACTGCTACGTCTACGTCTACCACGGGCTGGGCGACCGGGAGCAGGCGCTTCTCCACCAGGAGGATGCCTATCGCGACGGCGGGCAACCGCTCAACTATCTCTCGCCCTTCATCCGGAACCTGTTCTCACTGGATCCGACGCACCGCGATCGCCTGCGCCAGATGCGACTGACCGTCTAGGGCTGCCCCTCGTCGAGGCCGATGGCGGCCGCAAGCCGCTTCACCGCCCGTGACACGGTCATGCGTGCGGCGTCCGGGCTGGCCTTGCCGAGCTTCTGCGCAATCTCCTCGAAGGAGTGCCGGTGCTCGAGCCGGAAGATGATCGCCATGCGATCCGATGGCTTGAGGGTGCGGAGCGCGGCCAGGTAGCGCTCGGATCGCTCCTTCAGAATCAGCTCCTCGAGCGGTGAGTAGCCGCCGTCGTGGAGCGACTCGGGCAGCTCCTCGCCCACGCCCCGGCGCGACACGCGACGCACTTCGTCCCGGATCCGGTTCCGCACCGACTCGCGCAGGTACTTCTGCATGCCGTCGACGGAACGGTGCTCGAAGTGTTCCACCCGCGCCAGTGCACGGAGCACGGCGTCCTGGACGACGTCTTCGGTGTTCGCTCCCGCCCTCGCGTAGTGCGGCAGGCGCCCACGGGCCCAGCGCTTCAGCGGACCGACGGTCCGTTCGATGAGTACGCGGGCGGCCTCCCCGTTGCCTTCACGGGCGCGCTCGAGTACGTCCAGCGTTGAATCGAACGCCGGATCCGAGTCCGGATCGGTCGGCACGCCATCCGCGGCTGCCTTCGCGTCGTCGGGGTTCACCTTGGTTCCTGGTTGAGTCCTGGGGACGGCGACATCTTAGCCCAGTCCGTATCCCTCTGACATGCGCGCCGACCGGATCGGTCGTCCATGCGGGTCTACGGTCGAGCCCGCTCGCGACGACTGCCGGGAATCCGGCGCCAGCGCAAACCCGGCCGTTGGATTGGCGCGTAATCACAGGTGATTTCACGGCGGCACACCCCTCGCATTCCACCTCGGCAGCATGGCTACACCGGCCCCCGTCATACCGGCCGCGCGCGACAACCGGCTCAAGATGCTCGACGCGGCCATGAAGCGGCACCGCCACCAGCCCGACGCGCTGATCGAGGTCCTGCATACCGCGCAGGAACTGTTCGGCTACCTCGACCTCGACTGCCTGAAGTACGTGGGCCGCTGCCTGAAGGTGCCACCCAGCCGCGTCTACGGCGTGGCGACCTTCTACAACATCTTCTCGCTCAAGCCGCGCGGCCGGCACACGTGCGTCGTGTGCATGGGTACGGCCTGCTACGTCAAGGGAACCGCGGCCATCCTCTCCGCGATTCAGCGCGAGCACGCGCTCGAGGTGGGTGGCACTTCGCCCGACGGCGAGCTCTCGCTCGTGACGGCCCGGTGCCTCGGCGCCTGTGGACTGGCCCCCGCGCTGGTGCTGGACAACGAGATCAGCGGTGGCATGACGCCGGAGGCGGCCCTCGCCCGCCTTGCGGCCTGGACGAACCATGGCGCCTGACGAACTCGCCGCACTCCGCGATCGCGAACTGGCGGCACGGGCCGCCCAGACCTGCCGCATTGCCGTCTGTTCGACAGCCGGCTGCCTGTCGGTCGGCGGCGCCACCGTGAAGGACGCGTTCAGCAGCGCCGTGTCCGCCGCCGGTCTCGATGCGTCGGTGCGCGTGCTGGGCACCGGCTGCCTGGGGCTGTGCCACGCCGGCCCGCTGGCGCGGATTGAACTCGCCGATGCGCCGCCCGCGATCTACGAACGGCTCACCCCGGCACTCGCAATGGCCATCGTCAGCGGGATCGTGCCCCGCTCACTGCCGACAGCCCAGCAGTGCGACATGGCGCGGCCCTTCTTCACCAGCCAGTACCGCATCGTCACGTCGGATGCCGGCAGCGTGGATGCCGAGCGGGTCGAGGACTACATCGCGGCCGGTGGCTACGCGGCACTCGAGCGTGTGCTGACGGAGATGCAGCCTGAGGAGGTGGTCCGCGAGGTCACGACCAGCGGGCTTCGCGGTCGTGGCGGCGCCGGCTACCCCACGGGCCTCAAGTGGAGCACCGTGGCCAAGGCCGCCGGGCCCGGCAAGTTCGTGGTATGCAATGCCGATGAGGGCGACCCTGGCGCCTTCATGGACCGCAGCGTGCTCGAGGGCGATCCGCACCGCGTGCTCGAGGGGATGGCCATTGCCGCCTTCGCGGTCGGCGCCGAGCAGGGCTACATCTACGTCCGGGGTGAGTACCCCCTGGCCATCACCCGGCTCAAGACCGCCATCAGGCAGGCGGAGCGGCTGCAGCTCCTCGGTCACCGGATCCTCGATACGCCGTTCAACTTCCGGATCGACCTCCGCATGGGGGCGGGCGCGTTCGTCTGCGGCGAGGAGACGGCACTGATCGCCTCCATCGAGGGCAGGCGCGGCACGCCGCGGCCGCGACCGCCCTTCCCCGCCCAGTCCGGTCTCTGGGGCCGACCCACGCTGATCAACAACGTGGAGACGTACGCGAACATCGCCCCCATCATCCTCCGCGGCGGCGAACACTTCGCGGCACTGGGCACGGCTCACAGCAAGGGCACCAAGGTCTTCGCGCTGGCAGGACGGATCGTGAACACGGGCCTGGTGGAAGTGCCGATGGGCATGCCCCTGCGCGAGATCATCTTCGACATCGGCGGAGGGATCCCGAACGGGCGCACGTTCAAGGCCGCACAGACCGGCGGTCCATCCGGCGGTTGCATCCCGGCCGCGCACCTGGATCTGCCGGTCGACTACGAGGCGCTGGCCGGCATCGGCTCGATCATGGGCTCGGGCGGCCTGATCGTCATGGACGACACCTCCTGCATGGTCGACGTCGCGCGCTACTTCATGGAGTTCTGCCGCGACGAGTCCTGTGGCAAGTGCATCCCGTGCCGGGCCGGCACCGTGCAGATGCACGACCTCCTCACCCGCATGACGCAGGGGCTCGGTTCCGAACGCGACCTGGTCCTGCTCGAGCAGCTCGCCGAACTGGTGACCCACACCAGCCTCTGCGGCCTTGGCCAGACGGCCGCCAACCCGGTGATGAGCACACTCCGCCACTTCCGCGAGGAGTACATGGCGCACATCCACGACAAGGTCTGCCCGGCTGGCGTGTGCCCCATGCAGGGGGAGGCATCACGATGAGCGTCACGACCCTCACCATCGACGGCCGGATGGTCTCGGCCGCCGAGGGCGCCACCATCCTGAGCGTGGCGCGGGAACATGACATCCACATCCCCACGCTCTGCCATCTCGACGGGCTGTCCGAGCACGGCGCCTGCCGGCTCTGCCTCGTGGAGGTGCAGGGCTCCCGCAAGCTGCACGCCGCGTGCATGACACCGGCCAGCGAGGGCATGGTCGTCACCACCGACTCCGAACGCCTGCGGACGTACCGCCGGCAGATCGTGGAGCTGCTGCTCGCCGAGCGCAACCACGTCTGCTCGGTGTGCGTGGCGAACCGCCGCTGCGAGCTGCAGGACCTCGCGGTCTCGATGGGGCTGCACCACGTGCGGTACGAGCCGCAGGCGCCGCAGCTCTCGATGGACGCCTCCCACCCGCGCTGGATCCTCGACCACAACCGCTGCGTGCTCTGCACCCGCTGCGTCCGGGTGTGTGACGAGATCGAGGGCGCGCACACGTGGGACGTCATGGGCCGGGGTCGCGAGACGCTCGTCATCAGCGACATGAACGAACCCTGGGGCCAGTCCGGGTCGTGCACCGGCTGCGGCAAGTGCGTGCGCGTCTGCCCGACCGGTGCGCTCTTCGAGAAGGGCACGACCGCCACCAACAAGGATCCGCATTTCGTGACCTACCTGCGGATGGCGAGGGAGCAGAAGCTGTGGAACCGGTGAACCTTCCGCGCGTCGCCACGGTGTGGCTGGGTGGCTGCTCGGGCTGCCACATGTCACTGCTCGACATGGACGAACGGCTGCTGGACCTGGCCGGCCGCAT
>JBFWPN010000004.1:194635-494837 GCA_050249955.1 Vicinamibacterales bacterium | reverse complement strand
GCTCCTGCCCGTTGACCGACAGCGAAATCAGGCGCTCCACACTCCCCGGCGCCGAGGCCGCCTGGCCCGACGCGTTGGTGCGAAACAGGTAACTCGCCGAAGACACCGCCGCGCCCGCAGCAATGACACCTTTGATGAAATTGCGTCGGGTCGGGTTGTTCGGCGTTTCTTCCGTCATGTTCAGTTCGTCCATGCCAGGCACCTCTTGGGCAGTCTACGCCCACGGATAGTTGAAAGAAGGTAACCCCTCTCTGGGTCAAATTCAACCGGATGTTGCGGGAAACCGAAGCCCGGCAGGACCGGGGGCAAGGGAGGGCAGGCCGGAAGGGGGCACAGGGCCCCCTTCGGCCGGGCCGGCAGGCAGGTCAGCGGGCGGCGGCGACGCGGGCTCGCCGAGGTGCCTCGGCCAGCGCCACCCGGCGCGGCGGCCCGTGGCGCTTGACCTCTCGGCGCCGGAGCTGGGCATAGTCCCTCAGCCGCCGCTTGGCTGCATCGAAGGCGTCGGCCAGCACCACGCGGATATCCCGACGGGTCGCCTCCACGTCGAACCGCTTGCTCCACGACGCCTCATCGAGATCCTTCACCACCGCATGCAGGTTGGCGTCGCGCGTAATGGCCAGGTCCAGCCCGGGCACCCCAATCTCGATGCGCAGGGCGAAGCGATTCCCCCGCTGGTGGTGCCGGTGCGGGATGTCCACCACGACGCGGCAGGACAGGATGTCGGCGAACACCACTTTCAATCGCTCGACACGTTCACGGATCTCGGCCTCGAGCCAGGGGCTCGCTTTCGTCTTCGGGAACGTCACGGTGATCGGCATGGTCATGGGTAGGTCACCTCAAGCCCGGTGCTGCAGCCTGCCGGATTGCCGGAACCACGGCAGGGTACCTTGCAGAGTTGCAATCGGCACGCCGGCCCCCCAGGCACACTCCGGTCGAATTCCTGCCGGACCACGCCATGCCCGCTGGTGCAGGAAACGGGCACGGCCCTTGCCCATCCGTATGTAGCGCCGCCCCGTTTGCCGGATGTCCGGCAGGGTGCGGCGAGCGGGGATGACATATGACAGCACAGCAGGGCGCCGCCAACTGCCGATGGGCCGTACCGACACTCTTCCTCACCACACCTGCGTGGGCCGATGCCGGCGAGCGCCCCTGGAGCTGCCTCCGGGACGAGACACCGCACGAACTCGAGTCCACCGACACGTGCCGGACCTGCGTTCGCTGGGAGCCGCGCGCCGAATCGGCCGTCAGCTTCGGTGAGCCGTGCGACCACCTGCGCGCCGAGCCGTTCTTCCTCGACATCCTCTCGTAGAGGAAGCTGCAGCTCAGAACTCAGAAGTTAGAAGTCGGACGTCGGAAGTCGGAACCGCGCCGTTGGAGAACGACCATGAACGGCACCATCAAGAAGCTCACCAGGGATCGCGCCTTCGGATTCATCCGGGCGGAGGACGGCGTGGACTATTTCTTCCACGCCAGCGAACTGCACGGCGGGATTGTGTTCGAGGACGTCCACGTCGGCGAACACGTGGTCTTCCAGCCGCAGCAGGGCGACAAGGGCCCCCGAGCGGTGGACATCAGGCTCGCCGCGTAGGCGAGCCTGACGCCGCGCCAACTCGGCTACTTCCCGCCCGCCTCCGCCACGATCGCCCGGATGAACCGCTCCGAGGTCGTGGCGCCCTGCGGCACCCTGGCGTCCCACTCGGCCGTCGGCTTGCCCGCCACGATCTCGTCTGCGGTCCGCCCGGCCTTCACCAGGGCCGCCACCTTGTCGCGGATGGCGATCGCCATGTCACGGTGCGCCAGCACGTCGGCCCGGTTCACCACCGTGCCGTGCCCGGGCACAATCCGGGTCGTGGGGCCGGCCGCCGCGGCCAGCTGCGCGAGCCCGTCGATGAGCCCCTGCACGGATCCGCCGCTGTTCCGATCCGGGAACGGATAGCCGATCTGGCGGTAGAAGTCGCCGGTCATGATCACGTCGGCCTTCACGAACTTCACCATCGTGTCGCCGTCCGTGTGCGAGTTGCGCACCCGGATCAACTGGATGTCCTCACCATTCATGTGAACGGTGACCGGGCCGTCATACGTGATCGTCGCCAGGGCGGCGGGCGGTGCCGGACGGGCACCGTTGGCCAGCCGCGTCCGCAACTGGTCGCTCGAGAGCAGCACCACGCCCAGCTTGGCGAAGTTCTCGTTGCCACCGGTGTGATCCGGGTGGACGTGGGTGTTGACCATGAACCGTATGGGCGCCGTGGTCACCTGCTTGATGGCCGCCACCAGCTTTTCGGTCAGCTGGGCGTACTGCGTGTCGACCATGAAGACACCGTCGGGCCCCGCCAGGACTCCGATCGTCCCGCCTGAGCCTTCGAGCGTGTAGAAGCCATCGGTCAGCTTCGTCGTCTTGATCTCCACCTTGCTGAAGTCCTGCTGCGCCGGCGGGGCCGGTGCCGCTGGCGCCTGCGCGAATGCAGGCCCCGCCAGCAACAGCATCACACCAAGTCCGCTCATCGTCTTCGTCATGCGTGGCCCATCGGATTGCAGATTTCAGATTGCTGATTTCAGATTGCAGATTCCAGATTGCAGATTGCAGATTGCTGATTTGCCTTGCCAAGCCCGCAATCAGCAATCAGCAATCTGCAATCCCAACCGAATGGCTTACTGCGGTTGCGGCGTCACCCGCAGGTACGGCTTCTTGGCCACATACCCCGGGAAGCGCTTCTGGGCGTCCTCGTCGGACACGTTCAGGGCGATGATGACGTCCTCGCCCTGCTTCCAGTCGGCCGGCGTCGCGACCGAGTGCTTGGCCGTGAGCTGCAGGGAGTCGATCACCCGCAGCAACTCGAGGAAGTTGCGGCCGGTGCTCGCCGGGTAGGTCAGTGTGAGCTTCAGCTTGTTGTCCGGTCCGATGACGAACACCGATCGGACCGTCGCCGTGTCGCTCGCGTTGGGGTGGATCATGTCGTAGAGATTCGCCACTGTCTTGTCGGGGTCGGCGATGAGCGGGTAGTTCAGCGCGTTGCCGGTGACGTCACCGATGTCGCCCACCCACTTCACGTGCGAGTCGAGCGGGTCGACACTGACGCCGATCACCTTCACGTTGCGCTTGTCGAACTCGGGCTTGAGCCCGGCGACCGATCCCAGCTCGGTGGTGCACACCGGCGTGAAGTCCTTCGGGTGGGAGAAGAGCACCGCCCAGGCGCCCTCCTTCCACGTGTGGAACGAGTCGATGCGACCGTCGGTCGTATCCGCTGCGAAATCGGGGACCACGTCACCCAGTCGAAGAGCCATGTCGTCCGTCTCCTTGAATCGGAAAGCCCAATGCTATCAGTGCGTCGCGGCCTTCTCGGCCAGCAGCCGCTCGATCTCCGCCTTCATTTCCTTCTTGCTGTCGGCGTGCACCGTCCCGGTGGCCACGCTCGCGAACCCGGCATGCACCGTCCGCACGCGCCCGTCGCGACCGAGCACGAAGGTGGTGGGGAATGCGTTGAGGTTCTCGGCCTGTGCGATCTTGGCCGGTGCGTCCTCCGGCTCGCCGACGAGCAGGAAGGGATACTCGATCCCGAACTGCTTGACGAACGCGCGCGGGCGGACCGGGTTCTTCAGCTGATCGGGCTCCTCGAAGCCAAGGGCCACGATCTCGAGCCCCCGCTGGTGATAGGCGCGGTAGAGCTCGGTGAGGAACGGCGCCTCGTCATGGCAGTTCGGGCACCAGCTGCCGGTGATGCTGATCAGCACCACTTTGTTGCGGAACCGCTCGTCGGTGTTCGAGACCACCTTGCCGTTCAGGTCGGGGTAGCTGAACCGGAAGGGCTCGGCCGGGTTCTTCATGCGGGTGAACTGCGTCGGGCTCGTCGGGGCCGCATCCTTCGCCCGCGCGTCGGTGAGCTTGTAGGCCGCGAGCTTCTGCTGCCCGTTCTGCAGCAGCTCGAGGCTGCCGTCGGCAGCCACCGTGATCTCATACTTCACCGGGCGCGCACCCGAGAAGTGGCTCACGAGGAACCTGCCGTTCGCGTACTGGCCGCTCAGCGCTCCCGTGTCGCCGTCAATGCGCAGGATCGACGCCGACACGTTCGCGCCGTTCTGCCGGACGATGAAGCGCCAGGCCGACTCACCTTTGGCACTCTTCGTCGGGATGCGCCATTCGCCGCTGATGTTCGGCACCTTCTCGGTGCCCGCCTTCGCCGCGGCCGCCCGCGTGGCGCGGAACGGATAGGCGGCTCCCCGCGTGCCGCGGTCGTACTTCCCCTCCAGCCGATCGCCCGACAGCGTGGCCACGAGGCGCGCGCCGTACTGGTCGAACCGGAGATCGACCGTGCCGTTCGCGAAGGTGCCGGGCTGCGAGGGCACCTTCACGTCGCCGTCGAAGAAGTAACCGCGGTAGGTGCCGTTCGCGTTCACGATCTCGAACCTGAACGGGATCTCGATGGTGTTGTTGGACACCCCGACCACGGCATCCCACTGCCCCGCCGGTCCCGAGGTCTGTGCCGAGACGGGAACGCTGAGCAACAGCGCGAGCGCGACGAACGGAATCAGCTGAACACGTGCCTTCATGCGAGAGTCCTCTCCCTAGACGTCAGCCTGAAGTGGTGCCGGACCAAACAAAAAAGCCCGGCAAGGATAAACCCTCCGGGCTCGGTCGGTCGCTGTGTTTTCGGAATCGAGCGTCAGGAACCGCTCATGAATGCGCGCACAGCGAGGCCGGGCTGGAGGTCGCTCCACCACAACAACACGCCGCACAGGCACGCAGGCCGTTCATGACCTGACTGTTGTACGCGACCGTCGCCGGGGGTGTCAAGGCAGCCGGCGATTCCCGGCCATCCAGTCACGGCTGCGGGAGCACGTCCAGGTACTTGAGCGCGCCACCGGTATTGAACAGCACCACCGACTCGTGCCGCTGAATGGTCCCCTGCTCGAGCAGCCGCTCGAGCGCCGCCAGCGCGGCCCCTCCTTCCGGGGCGGCGCTCACGCCCTCGGTCGACCCGATCGCGATCATCCCCTCCACCATCGCGGCGTCGGGCACCGCCAGGGCCGTGCCGCCGCTCTGGCGGACCGCCCGCAGGATCAGGAAGTCGCCGATGGCGCGCGGCACCCGCAGGCCATCGGCCAGCGTCGCCGCCTGTTCCCACATGGGCGCCTTCTCGAGACCGGCGTCGTAGGCGCGGACGATCGGTGCGCACCCCTCGGCCTGCACCGACACCATCCGTGGACGCCGCTGCGGCGCCACCCACCCGATGGCTTCCATTTCCTCGAACGCCTTCCACATCCCGACCATGCCGGTGCCACCACCCGTGGGATACAGGATCCAGTCCGGGTAGTGCCAGCCCATCTGCTCGGCCAGCTCGTACGCCATCGTCTTCTTGCCCTCGATCCGGTACGGCTCCTTCAGCGTCGACACGTCGTACCAGCCCAGAGGACCTCCCCGCTCGGCGGCCACACGGGCAGCGTCGGTGATGAGACCGTCGACGAGCGTGACTCCGGCGCCGTAGAGGACGCACTCCCGTGCGAACGGTGTCTTCACGTCCTTCGGCAGGAACACCTCGGCGTGGAGGCCGGCCTTCGCGGCGTAGGCCGCCATCGCGTTCCCCGCATTGCCGGCCGAGGGGACCGACACGGTGTGCACACCCAGGCCCTTGGCGCGCGTGATGGCGGCAGACTGCCCGCGGGCCTTGAACGAGTTGGTGGGATTGAGCGACTCGTCCTTGATGAAGAGCCGGTCCATCCCCAGACGAGCCCCAAGCCGCGTGGCATGCACCAGCGGGGTGAACCCCTCGCCGAGGGTCACCGGCGTCTCGTCCGCAAACACCGGCATCAGCTCGCGGTAGCGCCACATCGACGGCTCGCGTCCGGCCAGGGTATCGCGAGACCAGGCTCTGGCACCGGCCAGGTCGTAGCGGGCCAGCAGCGGGGCGCCGCACCGACAGAGGAAGTGCCGGCCGCGTGGGTCCAGGGCGGGCGCGCCGCACGGCACGGAGCATTCGAGATGGGTGAACCAGGATGGGGGCACGGCATGACGTTGTCCCGCCGCGGCGAGCGGTGTCAAGCCACCGTGTGCAGCCGTATAGAATTCCTGAAGGTTTCACGGCATGCTGCCGACAGAGGAAGAGACGCGCCGGTCGGGTCCGGCGCAGGAGAACTGTCGATGATCAAGAAGCTCGCAGTCGGCCTGGTCGTCCTCGTGCTGGTGCTCGGCGTGGGCGGCTTCTTCTGGGCCCGCTCGGTGCTCGGCACCGACGCGGTCCGGACCGCCCTGGCGGACCAGTTGTCGAAGGCGCTCGGCCAGCCGGTCACGGTCGAGGGCGTCAGCGCCACCATCTACCCACGCGTGACCGTCACGCTCACCGGTGTCTCGATCGGCAAGGCCGGCGAGATCACGGTGAACGCGCTGGACGTCGGCACCGACTTCGGCGCCCTGCTCTCGCGCCGCATCGAGCACGCGGCACTGCACGTGAACCAGGCCAAGGTGCAGTTGCCCCTGCCGCCGCTCGCCCTCGGTTCGGGAACCAGCGCCCCCGCGGACGCCGGCTCGCCCGTCGAGCTGGTCTCGATCGACGAAGTGGTGCTCTCCGGCATCGAGCTGGTGAGCCGGGGACGCACGCTCCGTGGCGACATCGATATCGTCCCCAGGAGCACGACCGCCCTGACCGTGCGTCGCGTCTCCCTCACGGCCGACAGCGCGCGAATCGACGCCACCGGTGAGATCACCAACACCGAGGGACCGGCCGGGACGCTCGACATCAAGGCGGGGGCGATCGACCTCGATCAGCTCCTGGCGTTTGCGTCCGATTTCGTCGAGGGCAGCGGCGCCACGGCGCCGGCCGGGGGTGGGGCTCCGGCAGGGGCCGCCCCGGGGCCGTCGACGGCAGACCTCACCGTGAACCTCACGGCGGACCGGGCCACCATGGCCGGCGTCACCCTGGACACGGTGAACGGCCGGGCCCGCATCAAGGGCGATGACGTCTCGGTCGAGCCGATGACGTTCGAACTGTTCGGGGGCACGTACGAAGGGGCGCTGGGTGCGAACATCGGTGCAGCGCCGGCCTTCAGCTGGAAGGCGGCGCTGAAGAACGTCGACGTGGCCGCCGTCACCGCCTTTGCCGGCAGCCCTGGCCTGATCTCCGGCAGGCTCGCCGCCACCATCGACCTGACGGGCACCGGCATCGACGCCGCATCGGCCATGAAGACCGCCCGCGGCACCGCCACGCTGGCCATCCAGAACGGCAGCGTGAAGAACCTGGCCCTGGTGCGAAGTGCGGTGGCGGCCACCTCGCTGAACCCACAGGCCGTGATTGCGGCCGCGCAGGGACAGCCGGTGGACGAGCCGTTCAGCGAACTCGGCGCGTCGCTCTCCATCGCCAACGGCACCGCGAGCACGCCGGACCTGCACTTCGTCTCGAAGGACATCCGACTCGACGCGGGTGGCGCCCTGAAGCTGGACGGATCAGCCGTGAACCTCCAGGGAGCGGTGCAGCTCTCCGATGCCCTCACCCAGCAGGCGAACCCCGCCATCGTGCGCGTGCTGCAGCAGGACGGGAAGATCACGCTGCCCGCGACCGTGCGTGGGAACGTCGACAAGTACCAAATCGAGATCGACACCTCGCAGATCGCGAAGCGTGCCATCACCAACGAGGCCAAGACGCAGGCGACCGAGGCGGTGAAGCGCGGGCTCGGCGGACTGCTCAGGCGATGAACGATGTCGGTGAGTTGGTGAGCCGGTAAGTGGGCCTGACGCCGAAGAGCCCGCCCCCCTCGACTGGGGGGCGGGCTCTTCGTGTCTCTGACCGTCCAGGCCGTCCTGGAGGTCCCGTTCTGCCCTAGAAGAAGTAGAGCAGGCGGGCGAACGCGGTGCTCCCCTTGTAGGGACGGTTGCCGTAGCCGGTGCCCAGGAAGCCGAGGTAGTCGATCCGTGGGACTCCCGTGGCGGCGTTGAAGCCCACCGAGCCGTTGGTGTCGATGGTTGCGTAGTCCGTGATGTCGAACTTCTCCCACCAGTAGCCGAGGGCGGCGCCAACCTTGGCATTGAAGCGGTACTGCACGTCAGCCGACAGCTTCTGCCACTTGTTGGTCACGTTCGGCAGGGCGATGAACTGCCCCACCGCCGCCAGCGTCGTGATGCGCGGGCCACCGAAGATGAACCCGTTGTCCGAGTCGGCGTAGTCGTAGTTGAAGCGGAACGTGGTCTTCTCCACGAGCTGCGACAGGGCAACGAAGACGTCCACGTTGTTGACGAGTTCGTCGTTCTTCAGGGTCCAGTTGCGGTTCGGGTCGGTCCACGTGGGGTCGGGCGGGGGGTTCGCGTTGCGCGACAGCTGGTTGGAGACGAAGCGGTCGCGTCCGTAGCTCGCACCCATGTCCACGCCGTCGACCGGCGTCATGCCGACGGCCAGCGTGAAGTTGGTGTTGTCGTTGTCGAGCAGGCCGAACTCGTGCCCCTCGCCCTTGTAGACGTCCTTCCCCTTCGAGACGGCCGCCGTGATGTCCATGAAGCCGGTCGGATTCAGTACCAGGAGCAGGGTGCCCCGGTCGCGATCGCGGTCCGCTTCGTCATAGAACCGGAGGCCGGGCTGCGCGCCCCCCTCCTCGATGGACGCCTCGGAGAAGCCGGCGCCGATGCGGTTCGTGTGCTCGGCCGACGCCCGCACCGTGAACCACTGGTTGCCCACGGTGTCGACCGACGCCTTGAAGGTGTAGTCGCGCATGTCGCTGAACGCGCGGCCGGTCCTGGCGAAGTCGTCGTAGGTGTAGCTCAGGTTGATGGCGGTGTACCTGATCAGGTTCAACGTGCCGGTCAGGTCGAACGTGTTCTGCCGGACGTTGAAGTTCTGCGTGTGCCCACCGGTCTCCTCGGGCACCGCGTCGAACCGCACGTACTCGATCGCGTCGAACTCGGGCGTGAGGTTCTTGTGGTCGTTGAACCGGTAGCGCATGCGGAGGCCGAAGTGGCGGTTGGGCCGAGAGACGAAGTTGAACATCGCGTTCAGCCCGTGCACCTTCGCCTCGGCCGTCTGCCGCGGGAGCGCCCGCAGTTCCGGGAAGGCCGCCCACACGCCGGCGTTGTTGATCGCGCTGTTCGTCGTCCACGGGATGAGGTCGTCGTTCTGGTTCATCGCCGTGAAGGCGAGCACGCCGTTCAGGGTGGTGTGCGCCGGCATCTTGTACATGCCGGTCAGGCTGACGGTGTTCAGGCTGTTGCTGGGCGGCATCGACATGCGGCCGAATGCCGGGCCGTTGCCGTTGCTGTAGCCGCTCGGATCGAAGGGCGTGAAGTCGGTGGCCCGCAGCGGGTTGTCCCACAACACTTCCTTGATCTTGTTGCTGAAGAAGGAGGCTTCCCACCCCACCCGCAGCATGCCCTCCGGCCTCGTATACTCGAGGCCCGCAGCCATCTCGTTCGTGCGGTTGTCGACCGGGATCGGCAGTTCCTGGGCGTTGTTGAAGGCGAACGCCATGCCGAACGGCTGGTTCCCGCCGCGCTTCGTGGTGGTGAACGCCAGGTTGACCCCGAACGCGGTGTTCAGGTCACGGGCGTACCGCAGGCCCAGGGTGTCGCGCCTGGACTGCAGGTCGAATGGCTGCGCGAGCCCGACGTAGATCGAGCGGGTCGCCAGCTGCGCGGCGGCCGTCGGGATGCCCACGACGCCCTGAGCGCGGCTCTGCACCCGCAGCCGGGCGGCCGAGTCCAGCGTGAACACGCCGGTCTGGGTCTCCTGCCATGGGGTGCTGGTCAGGTAGCTGTAGTTCAACGGCGTCGAGTCGAAGAAGCCCGAGTAGCGGGCCTTCCCCGTGTTCGCGTTGACGTAGTAGTTCTGGTCCCGGTAGCCGATGTTCCACGCTCCGAGGTTGAACATGTAGGTGTCGGTGTTCTTGCCGAACTGGACCTTCGAGAAGGCGCCGTCACGCAGGTCCTGGTACCGCTCGTACCGCGCGTAGTCCCCCTCGGTCGTTCCCGCCCGGACACCAAAGTCGACGATCCCCGCCGGCTGGGTGTTCGCAGCCTGTTGTGCGTGCGCGAGAGGCGCGGAACACAACAGCGCCGCTGTCAGTGCAATCAGCTTGGTGCGCATGTGCATTCTCCCCCGCTACCGCAAGAAGGCCTTGCCGTTCGGCGAATTCGATCCATGAATCTGGCTGTGGCACACGGTGCAGGACCGCCCGAAGATCTTGTTGCCGTTCGTGGAGTTCTGCAGCAGGAAGCCTTCATAGACCGTTGGAGGATGCCGCGACGTCACATGGCAGCGCTGGCAGAGGTACGGCTGCTTCGCCTGCAGCATGCGATCGTTGTTCGACCCGTGCGGGTCGTGGCAGGTCACGCAGGAGTTCGCCACAGGAGCGTGCTCCCACAGGTACGGACCGCGCTTCTCCGCATGGCAGCTGGCGCAGGCCTGGTCCACCGTGGTCCCGACCTTCAGGAGCTTCACGTTGGTAGACCCATGCACGTTGTGGCAGGACGAGCATTCCAGCTTGCCCTCGCGCAGCGGCATGTGGTTGAAGCGGTTCTGCTTGTTGGTGATGTTCTTGTGGCAGGTGGCACACTGCGCCGACTGCGACGCCTGCTTCAGCATCGGGGCGCCCTTCGGGGCGTGAACGCTGTGGCAGGAGATGCAGCCGACGTTCCGCTGGTCGTGCTGGCTGCCGGTGAACAGGGCGTGCGTGCCTCGATCGTGGCAGGTCACGCAGTACTCACTGGATTCCTGCGCGCTCAGCTTGGCCAGCCTGACGATCTTGGTCGTATCACCGCCGGATTCGGCGTGCGCCTTGCCCGGTCCGTGGCAGCTCTCGCACCCACGGCCTGCGGCCGGCGTGCGCGGATTCGACGTGAGGGCGTGCATCGTGCCCTTGTACGTCTGGCTTTCGTGACACGTCACACACGTGTCCTGGCCGGCATAGTCCCCGGCGTCCTGCGAGAACGCCACGCCCTTTGTGCCCTTGCCCGCCGCCGACGCCGGCGATGCGAGACAGAACACGGCGATGGCGATCCCCACGACGACGACGGCCAGTCCAGCCCGTTGATGATGGCGAGTCGGCATTGAGTTCGCTCCTCCGCACTGCGTCCTACCCTCCGCGGTGGGACGCACGCCTGCGGTTGCCAGGTGAGTCGCAAGGTCCAGACCAACCCGAGCCGTGGTGTCGGAGCGCCGACACCTGCCTTTTCCTAGGAATTCGTGGGGTGTGCAGGTCGCCGCCCGCAGCCGGTTTTGCGGCACTGACAGGATCCCGTGCGGCTCTGGGGCGGCGCTGCCGGCTTCCCGGCACTGGACTGACGTGGACGGCCCTGGCAGCCACGCGCGGCTGGGCTCGCGATATGATCACGCGCCATGTACTCGAACATGCTCCTCATCCACAACTGGCTCCGCTGGTTCACCCTGATCGCCTGCGTCGGCGGCATCGTTTACGCGATGAAGCCGGCGGGCCCGCAGTCGCCCGATGCGGACACGTTCGAGTTGCCCGGCAAGGGATGGGACTCGTACCTGATGCTCGCAGTAGACCTCCAGATGCTGACCGGCCTCATCCTCTACTTCGGCCTGAGTGACTTCACCAAGGTGGCCATGGAGAACCCGGGCTCGGCCTGGCAGGAACCGTCCGTGCGGTACTGGGCGATCCTGCACGCCGGCGCCATGTTCGCGTCGCTGTTGACGGTGCGCGTGGCACGCGTGCTCGCCCTGAATGCCCCCACCGCCGACGTCGCCCAGCGTCGCCGGCTCGTCTGGTTCATCATTTCGACCATCGTGATCCTCGTCGCCATTCCCTGGCCGTTTCTCGGGAACGGCCGCCCGCTGTTCAGGTTCTAGGGAAGGCCGGGCGGCCGGGCGGTCTGTCACCGCGGCGCGGTTCGGGGCGTCGAATCGGGCATGGGCTCGTTCCGTTCGATCGTGCGGCCTGGGGTGCTGACGCCCGTCGGCACCATCCTGGCAACGATGGCCGTCATGGCGGCTGCCACGGTAACCCCGGTCCCCCGTGTCGACCTCGAGCGGTACGTCGGTCGCTGGTACGAGATTGCCCGCTACCCCAACCGGTTCCAGAAGGATTGCGCCCGCGATACCACCGCCGAGTACGCCCTCCGGCCGGACGGCCGGCTGAGGGTCACCAACCGGTGTACGAAGGCCGACGGCTCGGCGGTCGTGGCGGTGGGGGTTGGCCGGCGGCCAGAGGGAAGTGCGCCAGACGGGGCCGTGTTCAAGGTGCGCTTCGCACCGAAGTGGCTGTCGTTCATCCCCCAGGTGTGGGGCGACTACTGGATCCTGTCCTTGCCCGACGACTACCGGTTCGCCGTCATCGGCGAGCCGTCCATGAACTACCTGTGGATCCTGTCGCGCACCCCCCACGATGAGCGAGGCCGACTACGACACGGCCACCGCGACGGCAGCCGCCAACGGCTACGACCTCGCACGGCTGGTGCGCACGCCGCAGTCGTCACGCTGACCTCGCACTCCGCAGACATCCGTGCCCAGGGGGATGCGACGGCCCTGAAAAGACAACGCGCCGGAGCAGGTCTCCCCGCCCCGGCGCGCTTGACGTCAGAACTCTGAGGTGATTCCGACTGCTGGCTTCCAGGTCCTATCTGCTGGTTGCCGCCGGCCAGACCACGCCCATTTCCTTGCGCGGCACCGAACCCACACCCTTGGCGACGAACTTCTGCACGCGGCGGCCCTGGTAGGTCTCCGTGGTGTAGAGGTTGCCCTTGGAGTCGATCGCGATGCTGTGGATCGAGTAGAACTGGCCCGGGTAGTGGCCACCCTCGCCGAAGTTGTAGACCTCCTGCAGCGACTGGCGGTCGATGACACGAATCTTCGAGTTCCGGCCATCCGACATGTAGAGGTACTTCTGCTGCGGGTCCTTCGAGAAGGCCACGTCCCACACCGACCCGTCGCCGAGCGAGTCCTTCTGGTACTGCTGCTCCTTGACGAACTTCCCGTCCTTCGTGAACACCTGCATGCGGTCGTTCACGCGGTCGCAGACGTAGACGAAGCCGTCGTTCGACAGGTCGGCGCAGTGCACCGGGTTGCGGAACTGCTGCGCGAGCGGGGCGTTCGGGTTGTAGCGGCCCAGGTCGGTGTCGTCCGGCTTGTTGCCGTAGGCGCCCCAGTAGCGCTTGAACTGGCCGGTCTCGGTGTCCATCACCACGACGCGCTTGTTGCCGTAGCCGTCGGCCACGTACAGCTCGTTCGCCTTCTCGTCCACGAACACCTTGGCCACCTGGAAGAAGTGGTCGGTGGCGTTGCTGTTCGCCTTCACGCCCTTGCGGCCGAACTGCTTGACGAACTTCCCGTCGCGGGTGAACTTCAGGACGAGGCCGTCGGTGCCGCCGTTGCCGCCAATCCAGACGAACCCCTCGTTGTCGGCAAAGATGCCGTGGTTCGAGTCGGGCCAGTCGTAGCCCTGGCCCGGGCCACCCCACGCATTGACCACGTTCCCGGCCTGGTCGAACTCGATGATCGGCGGCGCCTTCTTGCAGCACTCGCCGGTCGGCGGGTTCTGGTCGGCCGCTGCCTCCACCGGGTCGAGCGAGTCGTTGCGGTGGATGATCCAGACGTGATCCTGGGTATCGACCCAGACGCCAATCGCCTGGCCGATATACCAGCCATTCGGCAGCGGTTTCGGCCACATGGGATCGACCTCGAACCGCGGTGCGGTGATGCCACCGCCGGCCTGCGCCGATGCCTGCTTCTCGAAGACACTCTGGCCGACGCCGAGCGCTGCGAGGAGGGCGATGAACCCCGCCCCGATGAATACTTTACGTCGCTTCATGACGTATGTGCTCCCTCTGCGCACCTCGAGGTGCGCGCTCCATTCGCTCGTTAACGGCCGGTCACGAACTTCTGCACGCGCTTGCCGTGGTGCTGCTCGCCCGTGTAGACGTTGCCCCTGGAATCGACGGCGATGCTGCCCACCGCCAGGAAGCGGCCCGGCTGCCGGCCGCCCTGCCCAATCGATCCGACCTCGGCCAGCGACGCGCGGTCGAGGATGCGGACTTTCTTGTTGTGGCCGTCCGCCACGAACAGGTAGCGCTGCTGTGCGTCGTTCGAGAACGCCACGTCCCACACCGATCCGAACGAGGACACGGCGCCGAACTGGCCGGGCACCACCGCGCCGCGGGTGTCCTTCGCGATCACGGCTTCCTTCACGAACTTGCCGTCCTTGCCGAACACCTGGATCCGGTTGCTCGTCCGGTCGCACACGTAGACGTTGCCGTCCTTGGCGATGTCGACGCAGGTCACGTCGCGGAACTGCCGGGCTGCCGGCGCGTTCGGATCGTAGGCGCCAGGGTCGGCACCGGGCTTCTCTCCGTACGCACCCCAGGCCCGCTTGAACTTGCCGGTTTCGCTGTCGAACACCGCGATGCGCCGGTTGCCGGTGTCGGCGACGAACACTTCGTTGGCCGCCGCATCCACCGCCACGGCCGCCGGGCGATTCAGCCCATCGTCACCCGTCGCCTGGCCGGGCTTGCCAATCTGGAGGAGGAACTGGCCGGTCTTCGAGAACTTGAGCACGTGGCCGTCGGCCGGTGCCGCCGCAGCGGCCGGGTTTGCGCCACGCGCACCGGCCGGAGGCGTCACCAGGCCAGCGGCGGTGATCCACACGTTGCCCTTCGCGTCCACGCTGAGCGAACCCGGCGACTGCGGCCAGTCGTAGCCCTGTCCCGGTCCACCAAAGCTCGACACTACCTTCCCGTTCGCGTCGAGTTCGACGACGAATGGGGCCGCGGTGCAGCAGACGCTCGATGTCGGGGGCGTGAGCATCATCCCCTTCTCGTTGGCTTCGAGCGAGGCCCCGCCCCGGTGCACGGCCCAGACATGGTCCTGGGCATCGACGGCCACGCCGGTGATGGACCCCCAGACCCAGTGGTTCGGCAGCGGCTGCGGCCAGAGCGGATCCACCCGGTAGGCTGGCGCCGCGCCCGCACGCCCCTGCGCATGAACGGCCGGGCTCATGGACGTCAGCGCACAAGCGCCAGCCACGGCCAGAGCGCCTGCGGTGACGCCGACTTTCGACATACGCTTCATACCCCTCTCCTCCGTAGGTCGGGGAGTATATACAAAAAAAAGCGCCGAACCCCTTTCGGGATTCGGCGCTTATTTCGATGCCGGCTATGGGCGCTGGGCTATGGGCCTGCCCGCGTCATGTGACGCGGCCTACCGCCCACGGCCTATGGCCTACGGCCTCATTGCTTAGCGCGTCGTCGGGAAGACGATGCCCTGATCCATCTTCGTCACGGGGCGGAGGCCCTTGTAGACGAACTTCTGGATGCGCTTGCCCTCGTAGGTTTCCGTCGTGTAGATGTTGCCCTTCGAGTCGGTGGCGATGGAGTGCACCGCGTACCAGCCGCCCGGCTGACGGCTGCCGTCGCCGAAGCTGGTCAGGATCTCGAGCGACTGACGGTCCATGATGTAGACCTTTTCGTTCGAGCCGTCGGCCAGGTAGATGTACTTCTGCTGGGGGTCCTTCGAGAACGCGATGTCCCACACCGCACCGTCGCCGAGGGTGCGCGGCTTGATGCGCTGTTCCTTGACGAACTTGCCGTCCTTCTGGAAGACCTGGATACGGTCGTTCACGCGGTCGCACACGTAGACGAAGCCGTCGTTCGAGGGCTCGGCGCAGTGGACCGGGTTGCGGAACTGGCGGATGAGGGGCGCATCCGGGTTGTAGCGACCCATGTTGGTGTCATCCGGCTTCTCGCCGTAGGCACCCCAGAAGCGCTTGATCTTGCCGGTCTCCATGTCCATCACGGCGACGCGCTTGTTGCCGTAACCGTCGGAGACGTACGCCTCGTTCGCCTTCTCGTCGAGCGAAACCTTGGCGACCTTGTTGAAGGCCCAGGTGTCGTTGCTGCCCGCGTTCGCGTAGGCGAAGCCGAACTGCTTCACGAACTTGCCGTCCTGGGTGAACTTCAGGATGTGGCCGTCGTTGCCGCCGTTGCCACCGATCCAGACGTTGCCCTTCGAGTCGGGCGTGATGCCGTGGTTCGACTCAGGCCACTCGTAACCCTGGCCGGGGCCGCCCCAGCCGGCGACGAAGTTGCCGGTCGGACCGTCGAACACCATGACGGGCGGAGCCGCCACGCAGCATTCGGACATCGGGGGGTTCTGCGCCGCGTAGATCTCCTTGCGATCGAGCGTCGCGGCACCACGGTGAATCATGTAGACGCGGTCCTTGTTGTCCACGCCCAGGCCGATGACGTTCCCGTACAGCCAGCCCTTGTTCAGCGGCTTCGGCCACATCGGGTCGACCTCGAAGTACGGCGCCTGCACGGCCGCCTTACCCTGCGCGGCAGCGGCCTTTTCCATCATGCTCTGCGCAACGCCGAGCGTCGCGAGCGCGCCGACAAAGGTCGCTCCCACGATCAGATTTCTCTTGCTCATACCCCTCATCCTTTAGCCTCCGGCTCTCCCCAAGCTTCGCGGTGGAGGGCGTAAGTATACATAACCCGGCACAGCCTTGCGAAGCGATCGCTATCCCACTATCCTTGTGGCCTTTAGGACCTGTAATGATGCCCGGTTGGAGTTCTCCCGCGCGGCGCCTCGCGGCCGCGTTCCTGCTCGCCCTCACCTGCGTGCTTCCGGCGGCGCTGTCGGCCCACGAGATCCCGAATGACGTCCTGATCCAGACCTTCGTCCGGGCCCAGGGACAGCAGCTCCGACTCCTGGTCCGGGTGCCGCTCATCGCGATGCGGGACATGACCTGGCGCTACAAAGCCCAGGATGTCCTCGACCTGGAGCGGTCGGCCCAGGCCTTGCGGGACGCCTCGATGCTCTGGGTGGGTGACGACATCTCGTTGTTCGAGAACGGTGTCAAGCTGCCGGCGCCGACGGTCTCGGCCGTCCTGGCCTCGCCCGCCGACGACCCGTCGTTCGAGAGCTACGACACGGCCCTGTCGCTCCTGAGCGCACCACAGCGCGATGTGGACGTCTCGGTCCCGACCGGCTACCTGGACGTCCTCTTCACCTACCCGATCCAGTCCGAGGCGTCCCGTTTCTCCATCGAGCCACGCTGGGGACGCCTCGGGCAGCGCAGCGTCACCACGCTCCGGCTCGTCCTGGCGGACGACGTGGTGCGGCCATTCGAGTTCCAGGGCAATCCCGGGCTGGTCGACCTCGACCCGAGCTGGTTCCAGGCGGCCTGGCGGTTCGTCAAGCTGGGCTTCGAGCACATCCTCGACGGCACCGACCACCTGCTCTTCCTGTTCTGCCTGGTGATCCCCTTCCGTCGCTTCCGATCGCTGGTGACGATCGTCACCTCGTTCACGGTGGCGCACTCGATCACCCTCATCGCCTCGGCCTACGACCTGGGACCGGATTCGCTGTGGTTCCCCCCGTTCATCGAAACCCTCATCGCCACCTCCATCGTCTACATGGCGCTGGAGAACGTGGTGGGAGCCAGCCTGCACCGACGCTGGATGATCACGTTCGGGTTCGGTCTGGTGCACGGGTTCGGGTTCTCGTTCGCACTGAAGCAGACGCTGCAGTTCGCCGGCTCACACCTGCTGACGTCGCTGCTCTCCTTCAACGTGGGCGTGGAGCTGGGGCAGCTCGTTGTGCTGGTCGTGCTCATCCCGCTGCTGAACCTGCTCTTCAGCCGCGTGGTACAGGAACGGGTCGGCACGATCATCCTGTCGACCCTCGTGGCGCACACGGGCTGGCACTGGATGACGGAGCGCTGGGACGTGTTCACGCAGTACGACCTGTCCCTGCCGGAGTTCACGCCCGCCGTCATTGCGGAGTGGCTGCGCTACGCGATGGTGCTGGTGGCCTTGGCTGGCATCCTCTGGGCCGTCTCGGCGTTCACGAAGTCGAGAGACGACGCGGAGGCGACGTCGTAGGACGGGCTTCAGACTTCAGGCTTCGGGCTTCGGGACGGGTCGACTCCTGGTCTGAAGCCGACGCGGCCGGAAGCCGAGAGCCTGGAGCCCGGCGCCTGTCTTACCGCGGCAGGCGAAACGCGCGGCGCTGCTGGTAGCCATCGCGCCTCGCCGTGATGGACGCGGCGTCGGCCGGCTTGAGCGCGAGCGCGGTGGTGGCGGTGTCGACCGCACGGTCGAACTCGCCGTTGGCCGCCTGGGCGGCCGCCAGCGCGTCGAGCGCGCCGGCATCGCGCCGGCCGGTGAGCGCCACGGCACGCTCCGCCATCCGGATGGCCAGGCCGGGGTCCCTCAAGGCATCGTGCGGCGTCGCCGCCAGCACCCACGCCAGATCGACCAGGGCAGACGCCGAGTCGGGCGCCAGTTGCACCGCCTTCGTCAGGTAGCCGACCGCGTCGGGATGCTTCCCCTGCCGGAGCGTGGCAATCCCCGCGTTGTAATTCGCCTGGGCATTCGCCGGATCGAGCCTGATGGCTTCCTTCAAGTGCGTGATCGCCTCGTCGACCCGGCCGGTGCCAAGGAGGATACTCGCGAGGTTGTTGTGCGCCTGCGGGTAATCCTTCCGCAGCGACAGCGCGCGCTGGTACTCCAGCACCGCCGACTCGTAGTCGCCGGCCACGGTGAGCGCCGTCCCGAGGTTGAAATGGGACGCGGCCGTGTCCGGATCGAGATGCGCCGCCGCACGGAAGTGGCGCACGGCGTCCTGCGGCCTGTCGAGATCGAGGTAAAGCGTGGCAACGGTGTTGTGCAGCGCGGCACTCTCCGGCTCGGATTCGAGCCAGCGCTCGTAGCCGATCGTGTCCTCGGTCATCACCTTCGGGCCGAACTGGCGGTTGAGCAGTTGCAGGTCCTGCTCGGATCGCGTCAGCACCTGGATCCACAGGTCGCCCATCTCGTCCGCCGAGCGCTGTCCCCAGAAGACCCGCTGTGGCGGCTGGTTCGGGTTCCGCGGGTTCTCCGCCGAGTTGTCGTAGGTGTAGCGCATCTGCAGGCGGGTCCCCTTCGGGAGCCAGAAGGGGGTGACGTACCGGAAGACGTGCTGCCAGCGGAAGTCCCAGTTGCGGATGTGAATGAGCGGCCGCACCGACCCGTCGGGCAGGTTGGCGAAACCGACCATTTCCTTGGCCCGATAGTGCGCGTGCGGCTGCACCGCCTGCACTTCGAGATCCACGGGCGTGATGAACGAGTCGGTGATGACGTAGTTCTTCTCGCCAGGCGGGATGTCGATGCTCTGTCGCCCCAGCCTCAGCATGGCGGGTGTGCGCTCGGGTGGATCCGGCGTGAAGTAGAAGCCGATCGTCGGCTGGACCGCTTCCTCCCTGCCGCTCGGCTGCATGTGCAGCTCGACGACCAGGTCGGTGTTCGGCTGCAGGGTCCAGGCCAGCCCCTTCGGCAACAGGGGCGGCACCTGCGCGGGGGTCCAGCCCAGGAAATGCCCGTCCGGGTAGACCGCGGAGTTCGCAATCAGGCCCGAGTAGCCTGGCGCCGGATCGGCCTCGTCGAACCTGCGGGAGGCGTCGGTGCGATCGATCCGGATGTTCGCATGATGGACCACGCGTGCGTTGCCCGGGCGGAACTCCATGCCGCGCACGTACTTCATGCTCGCAACCGGCAGCTTCAGGACGAAGATGCGGAAGACGTCGGTGCCATCGGCCTGCAGCGTGAAAGACGGGGGGGTGACAATGAGGTCCGGCTTGCCGAGCTGCCAACCCTCCGTCCACGTGGGGACGGGCGGCAGGTCGGCCGGATCCCCTTCGTTCGCCCCTTCGGCGCCCCACCGCTGCAGCACGTCCAGTTCCGCGGGCGTCAGTCGCGGCTGGTTCAGGAACTCGCCACCGTAATCACCGTCCGCCTGCCAGGGTGGCATGAACCCACTGGAGGTGACGGCCGCAATCTGTCGCGCATGTGCGCGGGCGGCCGCGTACGTGAGCAGGCTGAACGGTGCGGCCCCACCCTCGCGATGACACACGCCGCACTTCGCATAGACGATGGGTGCCACGTCGCGGGTGAAAGTGACGGGCACGGGGGTGGATTGGGCGGCGGCACGGCCAGCGAGCGCGAGCAGCGCGATCGCCGCAGCCGCCAGGGTGCGCCGGCTCATGGCACGAAGTCCGCGATGAAGCAGCCCACTGCTGGTGCGGAAGCGGCGGCCGGCGCACGCCCCGCGAGCACGGCGGTCAGCGCCTCGACGAGGTCGCGCCTCGTGGCCGCCGGTCGCTCCACGCCCAGGCTCACGAACTTGTCGTCGATCCGTCCGTGGTAGGCGAGCTGACGCTGGCGATCGAACAGCGCCGCCTCGGGCGTGATGGTGGCCTTGGCCAGCCTGACGAGGTCGTGCCGGGGATCGAGTAGCGCGTGCACCGGATAGGAGTACGCCTTCAGGTGCGCGCGCACCGCCTCGGGGGTGTCGTTCGGGTTGGGATATACGAGCCAGAAGGCGACGTTCTTCGACGCGAACGCCGCGTGAATCCGCTGCACCTCGGGTGCGTAGCGGTTCGACACGGGACAATCGACGCTGGCGAAGAGGAACAGGATGGCGTCGCTGTCTTCAGCTGCAAGGAACGGATCGACCGCGCGGCCGTCCACGTCCTTCAACGTCACGGTCGGCGGCGCCGCCTGCAGTGGCGCCAGACCCGCGCTCACGCTCAGCCACACACACGCGACAAGCGCCGCGGTTGAAGCCGGCCAACGGAACATGCGTTCATTCTAGCGGGAACACCGCGTGTCGCCACCGGAAGTGCAGGCCGCGGGCAGATTCGTCGTGCTGCGGGTGGCGGCACTCCGGCGACGGCGGATTCCCGTCAGTGCCGTGCCGTCCCGGACTGGTATGAGGCGAGTCGCTGGCGGATGGCGTCGGCGAGCGGCGTATTGCCGGTCGCCAGTGCACGCTGCAGCGCAAGCTGGGCGGTGCGGATCGCGACGTCCAGTCGCCCGTCTGCCGCATGGGCAGCGGCGAGCACATCCAGCACGGCCGGGTTCCTATCGGGTGCGGTGCGGTTGGCGCCCTCTGCCAGCCGCACGGCCTCCGCCGCATTCCGCACGGCGGGATTGGTGGCCAGCGTCCACGCCAGGTCGAGGGTGAAGACGAGGCTGTCGGGTCGAAGCGCCACCGCTCCGCGCCATTGCTGCACCGCCTCGACCACGCGTCCCTGAGCCATCAGTGCGCGCCCCAGGTTGTACTGTGCGTCGGCACTGTCAGGACGGCCCCGCAGCACCGCGCTGAACTCCTCCATGGCCTCGAACACGGCGCCACGCGCCAGCAGGACCCGCCCGAGGTTGTTGCGCGCGGCAGCATGCGACGGCCTGGCCCCGAGTGCCGCGCGGTACTGCACCTCGGCCTCCGCGGGGCGGCCGGCCGCCTCGAGGACGATCCCCAGGTTGTTGCGTGCCTCGATGTAGTCGGGCCTGAGCGCGAGGGCCTGCTCGAATCGCGCGATGGCCTCCGGTACGCGCTGCTGCCCCATGGCAATGACACCGAGGTTGTAGTGCGCCATCGAGAGCTCCGGGTCGACGCGCAGCGCCGCCTCGAACTGCACGACAGCTTCGGCGACCCTCCCGAGCTGCACGTACGCGACTCCCAGCGCGTTCCGCGTGGACGCGTCACCTGGCACGTCGGCAATGCGCTTCTCTTCGCCCGCGACATCGGCCAGCAGGGTCTTGCGGCTGATGGCCGCGCGCAGAGGCGCGTAGCCGGCCACGGTTCGCGGCACCACCTGGACGAGCAACTCACCCATCTCGTCGCGCGTCCCCGGACCGAAGCGGACACGGACCGGCGGTGAGGCCGGGTTCCGCGGGTTTGCCGCAGAGTTGTCGTACCGATACCGCATCTCGATGACGGCGCCACGAGGCAGCGACTGCGGCCGGGCCAGCGTGTACGCGTCCTGCCAGTTGAAGTCCCATTCCGGGATGCTCAGGAGCGGCACGCGTCGCCCACCCGGTACCCGTGCGTCCACCCGCATGGACTTGGCGAGGTAGTGGGCGTGCGGGTAGAGGCTCAGCACCGTGACGTCAGCGGGCAGTTCGAAACGGTCGACGACGTCGTATGCCGCGTCGCCCGGACCGATGTCGATCGTCTTGGAGCCGAGCCGGAGCATCACGGGTGTCATCGCCGGCGGCGTGTCGGTGAAGTACACCCCGACCGACGCCTGCACGCGCTCCTCGCGCCCGGTCGGCTTCAGGTGCATCTGGATCACCAGGTCGTTGCCAGGCTCCAGCGGCCACGCGTAATCGTCCACCGCCGGCCGGGTGCCGGGCGCCCATCCCAGGAAGTGCCCGTCGGGAAACCGCGCGCCTGGAGCGTCCATGCCGCCGAACCCTGGTCCAGGGTCGCGGTCGTCCAGCCGCCGCATGTCGCCGGAGTCGTCGAGCAGCAGCCGCGCATGGTGCAGGACACGCGCGTTGCCGGGGCGGAACTCGATGGCTCGCACGAGCCGGCGGCGCTCACCAGCGATCGGCAGCACGAAGTTGCGGAACACGTCGGGTCCGTCCGCCGGCACCGTGAATACCTCCGGCATTCCCACAACCACGTCCGGCGTGCCGAGCTGCCATCCATCGGGGAAGCTCGGCACGGTCGGCATGTCGCCGGACGCACCCTCGAGCAGTCCATCGGCGACCCAGCGTGCCAGTGTCGTCACCTGGGCCGGCGAGAGCCGACGCTCGCCCACGTACGGTCCGGCCTCACCGTCCGGCTGCCAGGGCGGCATCAGACGGTCTTCGACAACAGAGACGAGGAGCCGGGCGCGCTGGCGCGCGTCGGCGAACGTAAGCAGGCTGAAGGGTGCCGACCCGCCGGCGTGATGGCAGGGCGCACAGTGCTGGTGCAGGATGGGCGCGACGTCGCGGTTGAACGTGACCGGTGCACGCGGCAGTTGCTGCGCGTGCGCGCCGGCGCCTGCGGCAACGAGCAGCGCGGGCAGAAGGGCCGCCGCCAGTGTGGTGAGCGTGGTCACGATGGCCCGCAAGGCATGGCGAAGGTGGCTGGCCCTGTGCGTCGGTGTCAACGCACGAAGGGTCGGCGCTGCTCGTACAGCTGCAGCCGGGTGCGCATGTCGGCCACCAGCAGTGCCTGCCCCGCGGCCTCAGCCGCGGCGATGCCGGCACGAATCACCCGTATCGCCGTGTCGAACTCGCCAAGTGCGGCGTAGCCGGCGGCCAGGGCGTCGAAGGCCTGCGGGTCGCGTCCTTCGCTCAGCTGGCGTGCGCGTTCGGCCAGGGCGATGGCCTGGCCCGGACGACGGAGCTGCGCGTCGGCGGCCGTGGCGCGGATCCAGGCGAGCCCGGTCAGCGCCGACACCGAGTCCGGCTGGACGCGGAGCGCCTGTTCGAACTGCGGGGCCGCCTCCCCAGCCTTGTCCTGCAACAGCAGCAGCCGGCCCAGGTTGCTCCGGGCCTCGGCGTTCTCCGGGCGCAGGTCGAAGGCCTTGCGGTAGTGCGTGGCCGCCTCGTCGAGGCGGCCGGCCACGTGCAGCATCGCCCCGAGGTTGTTGTGCGCCTCGGCGTGGGACGGATCGAGGCGCACCGCCGCCTCGTACTCGCGGGTGGCCTCGGCATACTGCCGCAGCATCGACAGCGCGATGCCCAGGTTGTAGTGCGTGGGGGCAGAGTCGCCGTTCAGCCGCAGCGAGTCCCTGAAGTGCGCAATGGCGTCAGGCAACCGGCCGTCCTGCATGTAGAGCATCGCCAGGGCATCGTGACGCAGCGGGTTCTTCGGGTCGCCCTGGAGCACGCGCGTGTAGGCGGCAATGTCCTCGGCCCTGGTCTTCCTCGCGATGTCGGCGCCGAGGAGCGTGGTGTCCTCACGCCGCACGGGGACGAACTGCACCCAGAGGTCGCCCATCTCGTCGGTGGTGTTCTGCCCCCACACGATGCGCTGGGGCGGCTGGAAGGGATTGCGGGCATTCGCGGCGGAGTTGTCGTAGGTGAACCGCATGCGGATCGTGCTGCCCTTCGGCAGGACCGGCGGCGACGCGAAGCGGTAGACATCCTGCCAGCGGAAGTCCCAGTCGCGGATCTCGATGAGCGACCGCTCGGTGCCGTCAGGCAGCGTGGCCGTGGCAAACATCTCACGCCCGAGATAGTGCGCGTGCGGCTGCAGGGCCAGCACGCGGGCATCGACCGGCAGGACGTAGCTGTCGGTGATCTCGTAGGTGGCCTGCCCTGCGGCGATGTCGATCGTCTCGCTGCCCATCCGGAGCCCGACCGGCGACTGCACCGGCGGCGTGTCGGTGAAGAAGAAGCCGAGGCTCACCTTGATGGGCTCCGGCTTGCCGGTGGGCTGCAGGTGGAGCTGCACGACCAGATCGCTCTCGGCCTCGAGCCGCCACGGCATGCCATCGGGCGATGGCCGTGGCTGCTGTCCAGGCGTCCACCCGAGCAGGTAACCCGGCGGATACGCAGCGTCCTGGACCATGGCGCCAACGTACCCGGGCTCGGGATCGGCGGCATCGAGCCGGCGCGACGACCGCGTCCGGTCCACGCCGATGTTGGCATGGTGCACTCCCCGCCCTTCGCCCGGCCGGAACTCGATCGCCCGGACGTACTTCATGGTGGTGGTCGGAATGGGCAGGACGAACGTGCGGAAGAGATCGGGACCGTCCGGCCGCAACGTGTAGGGCTGCGCCATGGTGACCACCACGTCCGGCTCGCCCAGCTGCCACCCGGTCGCAAACGTGGGGGGCGGTGGGAGATCGCGCGGATCGCCCTCGGGCCCCCCTGCGTCCACCCAGTCCTGGATCAGCTGCCGCTGCGCGTCGGTCAGCGACCGGTCCTCGAGGAACTGCCCCCTGTCGTTGAGCGGTTTCCAGGGCGGCATCACGCGGCGCTTCGTGACATCGGCGATGAGCGACAGGCGCTGGCGTGCGTCGCGGTAGGTCTGGAGGCTGAACGGACCGATCTCGCCCGGACGGTGGCACGACGTGCAGTGCGCAAACAGGATCGGCGCGATGTCCTTCGTGAAGGTGGCCGTCCCTGCCGCATGGAGCGGGGACGCCGCCAGGGACAGGATGGCGGACGCGCACAGGACCCTGATGATGCTCACGAGGGGAACTCGGAACTATCATAACTGGTCTCCCTGACATGAGCCGGCCCAGCAGGCAGCCTGCAGCGCACCCACGAACGGTCATCGACATCCCACGCACAGACCGCGCCTTCCTCCCGTGGGCAGGCGCCATCTTCGGCGTCGCGCTGGCGGTGCGCCTGCTGCACGTGTGGCTGCTCAGCCGGTCGCCGTTCTTCGATGCGCTGATGGGCGACGCTCGTGGCTATGACGAGTGGGCCCGCCGCCTGGCGGGGGGCGACTGGATCGGCGGCGAGGTCTTCTACCAGGCTCCGCTCTACCCCTATTTCCTGGGGGTGACCTACAAGGTCTTCGGCCACAGCCTGTGGGCGCTGCGCGTGGTCCAGGCGCTGGTCGGTGCGGGCACCTGCGCCCTGCTGGGCCTGGCCGCCTACCGCTTCTTCTCGGTGCGGGTGGGGCTCATCGCCGGGCTGGCGCTGGCGCTCTATGCCCCGGCCATCTTCTTCGATGCCCTGATCCAGAAGTCGGTCCTCGATCAGTTCTTCATCTGCCTGTCGCTCTGGCTCATCGGCCGGCTCGTGGACGAGCCTGGCAGGCTCGGCAGCTGGCTCGGCACCGGACTGGCGATGGGCGGCATGAGCCTCACGCGCGAGAACGCGCTCGTGTTCGTCGCCGTGATGGCCACCTGGGCGCTCGTGCTGACCGGCAGCGTCGAGCCCCCGCACGGCGCAGCAGCCGGCGCGAAGGGATTCCCCCGCCGGCGTATGCCGTCCGTGGACCGCGCCGCGCTCTCGCGCCTCGGCGCGTTCGCGATGGGGCTGGCCATCGTGCTGCTGCCCGTGGCAGTCAGAAACTACGCCGTCGGCGGCGGCTTCTACCTGACCACGTCGCAGTTCGGCCCCAACTTCTACATCGGCAACAACCCCCGCGCCGACGGCACCTATGCCTCGCTGCGCTACGGGCGTGGCGCACCGGAATACGAGCGGACCGATGCCACCGAGTTGGCGGAGCATGCCCTGAAGCGGACGCTCACGCCGGCGGAGGTCTCGGCTTACTGGACCGATCAGGCCCTGGCGTTCATCGCCGGCGACCCCGGCGCCTGGCTCACCCTCACGGGCCGCAAGGTGCTGCTGCTCTTCAACGCGACCGAGATGCTGGACACCGAGGCCCAGGAGAGTCATGCCGAATGGTCGTGGCCGCTCCGCATCGGCGGGTGGGTGGGACACTTCGGCCTGCTCGTCCCGATGGCGGTGTTCGGGTTCGTCCTCTGCTGGCCCGCCCGCCGGCGACTCGCCATCCTGTACGTGATGCTCGCCGCCTACACGGCCAGCGTGGTCATGTTCTACGTGTTCGCACGGTATCGCCTTCCGCTGGTCCCCATGCTCCTGATCTTCGCCGCTGGCGGACTAGCCTCGGCGCCCGAGTGGTTCCGTTCGCAGGCCAGCCTCCGCACGCGTGCCGCTGCCGGTGCGGCGGTACTTGCTGCCGCCATCTTCACCAACTGGCCCATGCTCTCCAGGCCCCTCATGATGGCCATCACCGAGACGAATCTCGCGGTGGCGCTCCAGGCCGACGGCCGGGTCGAGGATGCCGCGGCGCACTACGCGCGGGCGATCGATCTGCAGCCCGACTACGCCCCGGCGTACAACAACCTCGGGGTCCTGCAGCGCTCGCTCGGCCGGGTCGACGATGCGATCGCGACCTATGAGCGTGCGGTCTCGCTGAAGGGCGACTACCCGGACGCGCATTACAACCTGGCCAACGCCCTGCTCGAGAAGGGTCGCCCGCAGGAGGCCGCAGAGCACTTCACCATCGCGCTGCAGTCGATTCCCGACTCCGCCGGTGCGGCCAACAACCTCGGGGTGGCGCTCGCGGGCCAGAATCGTCCCGACGCGGCGATCGCGGCGTTCAGGGCGGCGACGGCAGCCGAGCCCGACTCGGCGATCGCCCACAGGAACCTGGCCGACGCCCTCGCCAGCGCCGGGCAGGTGGAAGGGGCGGTCAGCGAGTTCCGCCGCGCGATGGCGCTCGACCCACAGGATCCCGCCGCGCCCTACAACCTCGGCGTCGTCCTGCTGGAGGCGGGACGACCGGCCGAGGCCATCGGCGCGCTGCGGACGGCGGTCGCCTTGGCGCCCGAGTCGGTCGACGCACGCAACAACCTGGGTATCGCGCTCGGCTCGTCCGGCGATCTGCAGGGCGCGATCGCCGAGTTCCGGCGGGCGCTGAGTCTGAACCCCTCATCCGGCGAGGCGCGTCGCAATTTGGAGATGGCCGAGGGTGCGCTCGCCGGCTCACGGCCATGAACGTACGCGTCGGGTCGCACGCGATGGCACTCATTCTTATCGTCCACCGAGACTGGAGCACGGACAGATGCGCATGAACATGACACGGGGCGGGTTGGCAGCGGGGTGTGTCACCCTGGCGCTGCTCATGGCGGGGCCCGACCCCGTCGGCGTCGAGCTCGCCGCGCTGGCACAGCCGACACAGGCCACCGCGGCACCGCGGCCGCCGGCACCAGCCCCGTCCGACGCTGCCCTGACCCGCGGACTGGACCTGGCCAGGCGGGGACGGCACGAAGAGGCGCTGCAACAGCTCCGCGAGTTCGTCCGGTCGAAGCCGGGCGATGCCAACGTCCCGCGCGCGTACCACGGCATCGGTCGGTCACTGCTCGCCCTGGGCAGGAAGGACGAGGCGCTCACCGCGTTCCGCGAGATGCTGTCCCGGCGCGCCGGCGACCCCGACGGCCTGTCCGGCGTTGCCGACACGCTGTACGCGCAGGACAAGCTCAAGGAGGCCGCCGACGCCTACTACGCGTTCCTCCGGGTGAGGCCGAACCAGACCGACGCCATGATGAACCTGGCGACCGCGCTGGTGAAGCTGGACCGAGACGACGAGGCCCGTGAGATCTTCCGGGCCGTCACCGAACTGAAGCCCACCTTCGTGGAAGCACGGGTGGATTACGCCTACGCCCTGGCGAACACCGGGCGTTACGGCGACTCGGTCCGCGAGTTCCGGAAGGCCGCCGAGATGGAAAAGGATCCGAAGAAGCGGGCCGAGATCGAGGCCGCCATTGCGGAACTGCTCGGCAACCACTAGCGTTCCGGACTGAGAACCTGGAACCTCGGAAGTCAAACGAGAAAGGGGCGGGACAGTGTTGCCACTGCCCGCCCCTCGTTGTGTCTCTTCAGTTCCGCGTCCTAACTTCTCACGTCTGACTTCCGAACGCCCCTACCACTTCACCTGCGCACCCACGCCAATCATCCGGGGCTGCATGATCGAGTTGGCGTAGCGGTACGACGGGCTCAGCACGTTGTTGGTGATCGTGCTGATCATGGCGCTCGAGTTGTTCAGGTTGAACATCTCAAGGGTCGGCGACACCGTGAAGCGGCTCACCTTGAAGTTCTTCGTCAGGCGCAGGTCGAGCTGGCTGATGCGCTGGATGAAGTACGCGTTGGCCGGCGTCAGCGGCACGTAGAGCTGCGTGGGCGAGAGCGGAGCGCCCAGGAAGGTGGAGGGCAGGATCACCTGGCCGGCCGGGCAGGGTGAGGCGCAGTTCGCGGGATACCGCGTGGTGCCACGCGTGATCAGCATGTACTGCGTGGTCGCGAGGTTCGCGTTGGTGAAGCCGAACGTGCCCGACGGCCCCTGCGTCGTCTGGAACGAACCGCTGAACTGCAGCCCCCACGGCAGCGGGTAGGAGCCCGACACCTTGAACTGCTTGCTGAACGGGACGTTGTTGTTCGCGTCGTCGCAGAAGCGGACGTTGTTCGGGTTGTCCGGCACGTTGCAGTTCGACTGCAGCTGACGCTCGAAGGCAAAGCCGCCGAAGATCTGGGCGCCGCCGCCGGGCCGCAGCCGGAACTCCAGGTTGTAGGCGTTGTACACCTGGTCGCGCGTCGGGTCGACCGCGATGGTGTTCTGGACGTTCGCGCTGGCGGTCGACGTGCGGCCATAGACCGTGATCGCCTCGCCCGAGAGCGGGTTGTAGACCGTGTAGGGCTGGTAGTTCGGGTTCGCCAGCGGGTCACCCGAGAAGCGCAGGCTCTCGTTGATGGTCGTCGTCAGGTTCCGGAACGACCCGTGGAACCAGCTGCCGGTGACCGACAGCCGCGGGAACAGCTCGTGCTGGATCTCGATGCCCTGCTCGAGGTTCCAGGTGCGCGGGAAGCCGGTGAAGGTGTTCAGCGAGGCCGTACCGAAGGCCGCAGGGATGGTGCCACTCAACTCGCAGCCGCCGACCCCGAGTGTGCACAGCTGGCGGGTGCCGTTCGGGAGATAGGACACGCCACCCTGGGCGATGTTGTCGCCGTTCAGGTCCTGCCAGCGCAGCGTGGCGGTCTGGGTCTGCAGGGGGTTGTAGTCCTGTGCGATGCCGGTGGTCCGGGCCTGGTTGTACCGGTTCAGCGAGTACTTCAGCGCCGTCTTCGAGTTGCCGAAGAGGTCGTACACGGCCGACATGCGCGGCGACCAGTTCCGCCAGTTCGGGAGGTTCTCGATCTTGTCGAACTTGCGGGCGGGCACGAACCGGCCCTCCGGCGTCTCGGCCGCTTCCACCTGAGCATTCAGCGCCTCGTACCGCAGGCCGGCGCTGACGGTGAGGCGGTTGATCGTCCAGGTGTCCTGCGCGTAGATGCCGATGTCGTAGTTCAGGCGCTCGCCGTAACGGGCGAGCGGCGTGTTCCGGATGACGACGGAGTCGGGCACGCTGTAGGGAATGCCGGTCGAGGCGCTCCGGTACACCTGGTACAAATCGCCGTTGGCGTTGTAGGTGTGATAGAAGGTGCCGCGCTGGTACTGCGCGCCCACCTTCACGTTGTGCGCGCCGGTGACGTACGAGATCGATCCCTGCCAGTTGTAGCGCGCCGGGCTCTGGGTGATCTGCTGCAGCGCCGCGCGCTTCACGCCACCGAGGTCGGCCTCCTGCTGCGCGGTGTTGGCGAACCAGGCCGCCGTGCCGCGCGGCTGCTCGATGCCGTCGCGATAGCTGTTCGTGTAGTACTCGAGGTTGCTCGAGAACCCGCCCTCGACCAGCAGGCGCGGCGTGATCGTGCCGGTCAGCTTGGCCTGGTTGGTGTGGTACGCCGGGGAGAACCACTGCACGGCGGCCGTCTCGGGATCGTAGCGGCTCTGCATGTCGTGGCCGCGATACTTGTCGATCTCGTCCTGATAGACCCCGAGCTTCCACTTGTCCGACATCTGCCAGGTGATGCGCGCCAGGGCGCTCTTGATGTACTGATCGTCGATGCCCTGCGACCCGTCATCGAACTGGGTGTTCGCGATGAAGTTGTTCACCGAGAAGTAGCGGGCGGACGCGAAGAACCAGATCTTGTCGCGCTTGATGGGGCCACCCTGCGCCACGGTGGCGTCGATGATGCGGTCGATGGCGTTGCCGGCACGCAGCCCCTGGGCCGCCAGCTCGCTGGTGATGTTGGTGGCCTGCCAGTCGCCGGGACGATAGGCCCCCTTGAAGTCGCCGTTGAACCGGTTGCCGCCCTCGCGCGGAATCATGTTGAGGCGGACGCCGCCTGAGGAGGTGTCGGCCGCGATGCCGGCCGTCTGGTAGCTGACTTCCGCGTTCATCGCGTCGTTGAAGTAGCTCTGCACCGCACCGTCGCTCTGCAGGCCGTTGACGATCATGCCGTCGATCATCACGGTGTTGTTCGCCGTGGTCATGCCGTGGGTCGACATGTAGGTCTGCTGCATCGCGCGGGCACCGCCCGTGTCGGGCAGGTTCAGGTTCACGCCCACGATGAGCTGCCCCATGCCCTGGATGGTGCGGCCGGTCGGGATCGAGTCGATCGCCTCGCGGTTGAGCACCGAGGTGTGCACGGCGGTCTGGACGTCGACCACGGGGGCGGCACCGGTGACCGTCAGCGTTTCCTCGAGGGAACCGACCCGCATCTCGGCGTCGATCGTCATCGTGAACTGCGAGGGCAGGTCGAGCCCCTCGCGCTTGAATGTCTGGAAACCTTCGAGCGAGAAGGTCACCGAGTAGCTGCCGGGCCGGAGGTCCACGATCCGGTACTGCCCGTCACTGCCGGAGACGACCGCGCGGGTCTTCTCGATGAGGGCGTCGCTTGCGGCCTCGACCGTGACACCGGGCAGGACGGCACCCGATGTGTCCTTCACCACGCCAACGATTGCACTCTGCGCCTGCGCCACTGCGGGCAGCAACACCAGCACGGTCAGTGCCGATGCGGCCCATCCCAGGATCCTTCGCGTCATCCGATGCCTCCTATGTGCTTGCCACCGTGTCCGACCGAACCAAGAGTGCCGCACTGCCGCTGGATGAAGGACCGCCCCGGCCAGGCACCGGGGTCGAAGGCTGACGCGCCTCCCCAAAAGACTTGATAAGTGCGCGGCAGCCTACGGGAGATTCCAGGCGGCGTCAACGCCAGAGTTACGGAGGTCCATGGGGGAGACATACGGGCATCCGCCGAATTGGATCCAGCGGTCTACAATCGGTAACGCTCATCGTTTCCTCCGCGTCTTCCAGCTCGTCGGCAGGTGCGGTTCGTATCAGATTTCGTCCGGCAACGCTTCGCTACCTGAGGTCGATGCACCGTCCCTGGCTCGCACACTACGACTACTGGGTTCCGCCCCACCTCACCTATCCCGAGCGCCCGCTGTGGGAGATTCTCGACGCGGCATATCTCGACGTGCCCGATCGTGCCGCCACCTGGTTCATGGGCGCCACGCTGACCTACCGCGACCTGAAGCAGCGGGCCGACCGGTTCGCTGGGGCGCTGGCCGCACTGGGCATCAGCCCGGGCGACCGCATCGGCATCATGCTGCCCAACTGCCCGCAGTACGTGATGGCCGCGTTCGGGGCACTCCGTCTCGGGGCCGTCATCGTCAACATCAACCCCACGTTCACCGTCCCCGAGATCCGGACCGTCGCGGCCGACTCCGGACTGCGCCTGCTGCTCACGCTGGACACCCTGGCGCCGCTCGTCGAGACCGTCCGGAACGGCACGCGCCTCGAGCAGATCGTGATCACGTCGGTGGCGGAGTACTCGGCAGCTGCCGCGCCGGCACCGCGGCGGGATGGCTGCCTGACCCTGGCGGATCTGCTGGCTGGTGACCGACGCGCCCCGCTCGTCCGCGTCCCGATCTCGCCAGATGACGTGGCGGTGCTCCAGTACACCGGGGGTACGACCGGCACGCCGAAGGGCGCGATGCTGACCCATCGCAACATCTTCAGCAACGTGGTGCAGACCGAGGTGTACACCTACCGATCTCGCACCCGGGGCGAGGCACGCTACCTGCTGGTCATCCCCTTCTTCCACATCTTCGGATTCACGGTCGGCATGATGAAGGGCACGTGGGTCGGCGCCACGATGATCCTGTTCCCGCGCTTCGACGTGGATGGAGTGCTGACCGCGGTTCGCGACCTGGTGCCAACCTACTTCCCCGGGGTGCCGACCATATGGGCCGCCCTGCTGGCGCACCCGGAGGCCGCACAGTACGGCCTTGATCGGATCCGTGTCTGCACGAGCGGCGCCGCCCCGCTGCAGCCCGAGTTCATCGACCGCTTCGAGCGCACGTTCGGGCGGGCGCTGTTCGAGGGGTTCGGCCTGTCCGAGGCCTCGCCCGTCACACACAGCACCCCGCTCTTCGGACTTCGCAAGCAGGGCACGGTCGGCCTGCCGATGCCCGACACCGACATCACGGTGGTGGACCTGGAGACTGGCGAACAGGATCTGCCGTTCGGCGAGCCGGGCGAACTGTGCATCTGCGGCCCGCAGGTGATGAAGGGCTACTGGAACCAGCCGGAGGAGACCGCGCGCACGCTCCGTCGCCACCGCGACGGGCGCGTATGGCTGCACACCGGCGACGTCGCCGTGATCGACGCGGACGGCTACACGCGGATCGTCCAGCGCAAGAAGGACACGATCATCGTCGACGGCTTCAACGTGTACCCATCGGAAGTGGAGACGGTCCTGCAGGGGCACCCGTCAGTGGCGCTGGCAGCCGCCGTGGGCATCGCGGACGCCTACCATGGCGAGGTGGTGCGGGCCTGCGTGGTGCCGCGCGAGGGAGCCGTCATCGACGTGGCGGACCTCCTGGCGCACTGCCGGACCGCCCTCGCCCCCTACAAGGTGCCCGTGCAGGTGGACGTACGCGGGTCGCTCCCGCTGACCACCGTGGGCAAGGTGCTCTACCGTGTGCTGAGGGAAGAGCTGCGGAATGAGGAGCCAGCCAGCCGACCACCCGCATGATGAGGCAGTGTCCTGTCACCGGTGACCCCCACGAGCGACAGCGTGGACCAGGCCCCTGCGGGCCTTGCGAATTTGCGCGGCTGCCTGGTGGCAGCGATCGTGCGTTACCCTGAGGTGGAGATCCCGATATGCGTATCAACCGCATCCTCATGGTCGCCGCCGTGCTGGGCGGCATGCTCGTTCTTCCGGCCCTCTCTGAGGCGCAGGGTCGCGGCCGCGCCGTGCCCCGCGGCTCGGTCCGTTCGGCGAGGCCGCCCGCCGTCGTGGTGACGCCACGCGTCCGCCCGAACGTCTATCGCCCGTACTACCGCCCGCTCTACCGGCCCGGCATCGGCCTGGGCTTCTACTACGGCTATCCGGGATACGCCGGTCCGTACGCCTATGGCTACGCCTTCCCGTACGACTACTCGTATCGGTATGGCTATCCGGGTTACGGCTACTACACCTATCCGGGGTATGGCCTCCGCTCGTACGGTGGCGTGAGGATCGACCTTCCACAGCGTGATGCCGAGGTGTACGTCGACGGGTACTACGCGGGTGTGGTGGACGACTTCGACGGGGCGCTGCAGCAGGTGAACCTCGAGCCGGGGCCGCACAACATCGAGGTGCGGCTGGAGGGGTTCGAACCGGTGACCTTCGACGTGAACGTAACCCCCGGACGGACCATCACGTACCGGTCGGCGCTGCGCTCAGCTGAGCCGTAAGACCGGTTGAGGCGGAGGCCCGGCATGGTCTTCGCTACCAGTGGAGCAGGAGGGAAACCACATGCTCCACATGGCGCTCGTCTTCCTCGTCATCGGCCTCATCGCGGCGCTGCTTGGCTTCACCACGATCGCCGGCGCGTCGTTCGCGATCGCGAAGTTCATGGCGGGCCTGTTCCTCGTTCTCTTCCTCGTCTTCCTCGTCATTGCCCTGGCTGGTGCGAAGAAGATCGTGGACTGACGCAAAGGCCTCCGCGCCTGCGGCTACAATGGAGGGTCTCGAACGCGAGATCCTCCATTGAACGCTCGCTGGCGCACGTCCACCCCCACCCGCAGCGGCGTACTCGCCGCCTGCCTCCTGGCACTCGCGCTGGCCGCGAGCCGACCCGCCGGGCAGGCACCATCCAGCGCACTCCAGCTCATCGCTCGTGACCAGCGGCAGTCGGTCGCCATCCAGGTGGTCGGCTCGCAGGAAATGGTCGGGCTCGACGAGCTTGCCGGGGTCTTCCAGCTCGACGTCCGCGACGAGCGTGGCGCGGTCACGGTCGGGTTCCGGGGACGCACGGTGGTACTCACGCCAGACCAGACCATTGCCTCGGTCAGTGGGCGCCTGATCTCGCTGAGCGCGGCCCCGGTCCGCACCGGCACCCGCTGGCTCGTCCCGCTGGACTTCGTGACCCGGGCACTTGCGCCCATCTACGACCAGCGGATCGAGCTGCGGCGGTCTTCACGGCTCGTCCTGATCGGCGATGTGCGCGTGCCCAGGGTGACCATCAGGCAGGACGCCGCGGCACCGGCCGTACGCGTCACCCTCGACGTGGTGCCCGCGGCGACGGTCGCCGTCACCCAGCAGGGCTCGCGGCTCCTCGTCCGGGTGGATGCGGACGCGCTGGACGCCACGGTGCCGTCATTCCAGCCGGGTGGACTCCTGCAGGCGATCCGCCTGGCCGACGCCACCAACATTGCGTTGGACCTTGGCCCCCGCTTCGCGACGTTCCGGTCGACGACCGCGCCGCTCGACGGCGGCTCGCGCGTCACCATCGACATCGCCGGCAACGCCGACGCGCCCACCTCCACCGGGCCACCACCGCCAACACCGGTCGACCCGTCCGTACCCGCCCTCCTGGCCCCTCAGGCGGTCGGCATCCGGACCGTCACCCTCGACCCCGGCCACGGTGGCGACGATACCGGCGCGAGGGCCGCCGACGGCACTCTCGAGAAAGACGTCACGCTGGCCGTGGCACGGCGGCTGAAGGCCGTACTCGAGGCACGCCTCGGCGTCCGCGTCGTCATGACCCGCGACGACGACCGGATGGTGCCGGTCGAACAGCGGAGCGCAGCGGCCAACAACAACAAGGCCGACCTGTTCCTCAGCCTGCACGCCAACGCGTCGTTCCGTCCGGAACTCTCGGGCGCCGCCGTCTATGTGGCGTCGTTCAGCGAGGCGGACCTCGCCCTGGAGGGGCTGGCACCGGAGCGGCTGCCGGTCTTCGGCGGCGGGCTCCGCACGATCGAGCTGGTTCCGTGGAGCCTCGCCCAGATTCCGCACCGCGCCGAATCGGAGCGGTTCGCACAGGCGATCGTCGGCACCATGGCGGGACGCGTGCCGCTCGCCCTCCGTCCCGTCGAGCATGCGCCGCTGCGGGTGCTCGAGTCGGCGAACATGCCGGCCGCACTGGTGGAGATGGGCTATCTCACGAACGCGGAGCAGGCGGCGGCGCTGACCGCCCCGGCGCTCCAGGGTGCCATCGCACAGGCGCTGCTCGACGCGGTCGTCCGCATGCGGGAGGCCGGCGGTCCGGCACAGGGAGCCGCGCCATGACGCCGCGCCGTACGCTGTTCGCGACGCTGATCGTGGCCACCGCCGTGGGCGTGGGCTGGCTCCTCTTCGTCGGGCTGCCGCGCTGGTACGGCCGTCCGGTGACGACCGCCGTGTCGAGCCCGCCAGCGGACAACACCGCAGAGGATGTCCGCACGATCAAGGCGCGCCTGTTCTACGTGGCGCCAGACGGCACGCGTCTCGACGGCGTCGAGCGCGAGGTGCCGTTTGCCGAGCAGACCGTGGCGCAGGCACGGCACATCGTCGAGGCGCAGCTGAAGCCGGTGGAGGCGCCGCTGGTGTCGGCCATCCCCGCGGGCACCACGCTGCGGGCGGTCTTCGTGACGCCGGACGGGTCGGCCTACGTGGACCTGAGCGCGGACGTTGCCACCGCGCACCCGGGTGGATCAATCAACGAGCTGCTCACCATCTACACCATCGTGCAGGCGCTGACCGTGAACCTGCCGGCGGTCACCGCCGTGCAGGTCCTCGTCGACGGCAGGGAGATGGACACGCTGGCCGGCCATGTCGACATCAAGCGGCCGCTGCCGCGCGCGGACGTCTGGGTGGCTGAAGCCGAGGCTGCGGCCGTCGCTCCCGGCACGCCCGCAGACGTGACCGCGGTGCCGGCGGTCCCGCCTGCTGCTCCATCACGGTAGAATGACGGATTGACGCCGCGCCTGATCCTCGGGTGCCCGGCGCGTTCTCTCATCCGACTCGAAGGGCTCCTCATGCGTTCCGACAACCGCGCACCGAACCAGCTGCGCGAGACCACGATCACCCCGCACTACCTCCCGCACGCCGAAGGCTCCGTCCTCATCGAGGCCGGCCGCACGCGGGTCATCTGCACCGCGAGCGTCGAGGAACGCGTCCCGCCCTTCCTGCGCAACACCGGCAAGGGCTGGGTGACCGCCGAGTACGGCATGCTGCCCCGCGCCACCAACACACGCATGCAGCGCGAGGCGACCGCCGGCAAGGTGGGCGGCCGCACGCAGGAGATCCAGCGGCTGATCGGGCGGTCGCTCCGCTCGGTGATGAACCTTCCGGCGCTCGGCGAGCGGACGATCTGGATCGACTGCGACGTCATCCAGGCGGATGGCGGCACGCGCACGGCGTCGATCACCGGCGCCTTCGTGGCGCTGGCCCTGGCGCTCGAGACGCTGCGGTCGCGCGACGCGATCCGGACCATCCCGCTCAACGACTCGGTGGCCGCCATCAGCGTGGGGATCGTCGACGGTGAGGCGCTGCTCGACCTCGCCTACGAGGACGACTCGCGCGCCGAGGTCGACATGAACATCGTGAAGACCGGCGACGGCCGGTTCATCGAGGTGCAGGGCACGGCCGAGGGGCAGCCGTTCAATCGTGCCGCGCTCGACAGCCTCCTCGGCCTCGCCGACGAAGGCATCCGGCAGCTCGCCGCCCGGCAGAAGGCCATCGTCGGCCACCTCGTCCGGTTCCCGGACTGACGCCATGCGCCTGGTGCGAGCGACGCTGCCCACGCCGGTTGGACCGATGCTGGCGCTCGCATCGGACGAGGCGCTGTGCGCGCTGGAGTTCCGGTCGGACACGCGGATGACGCGACTGGACGCCCGGCTCCTGCGCTTCTTCGCGGCGAGCACCATCGAGGACACCTCGAACGCCGTCATCGAGCGCACGCGCGAGTGGCTCGGGGCCTACTTCGCCGGCGTGTCCGCCGATGCGCAGTCCCTTCCACTGGGCGCCCTGGGCACACGGTTCGAGCAGCGGGTCTGGAAGGCGCTGCGGACCATCCCGCCCGGCGAAACCCGCAGCTACGGACAGGTGGCGGCGCAGGTCTCGTCCACTGTCAACGCCTCACGGGCCGTGGGGCTCGCCAACGGGGCCAATCCGATCGCCATCATCGTCCCCTGCCACCGCGTGATCGGCGCAGACGGGTCACTCACGGGGTATGGCGGCGGGCTCGACAGGAAGCGCTGGCTGCTCGAGCACGAGCAGCGGTTCTGGCCCACCGACACCAGCCTCTCGAACGTCGCGCCGCACCATCGCGAACCGAAGGACACGAAGCAGCCCCGCTTCGAGTTCTAGTGAGGCCCTCGCGGGATCCAGGGCGTCAGCGGGCCGGGCGGTCCGAGCCCCAGGCGTCCCGGACGACGAGCCAGTGCCCGTCGCCGTCCCGACGGTAGACCACGAGGCCCCAGCCGGTGTCGTTGGCCGTACCACCGCCCTCGGTCTCCGGGTCGCGGATGATGACCGAGTCGGCTACCGTGTAGCTGTAGCGGCCCATGGCCCAGTCGCCATCCACCTGCAGGTCCTCGACCGTCTTGGTCCACTCGGTCGTCACCTCCTGGAGGTAGCGCGCCACCCAGGCGCCGACCGCCGCCCTGCCCACGATCGCCTTCTGGTTCGGTACGAGGTAGACGACGTCGTCGGCAAGCACGCTCAGCCAGACGTCGGGCTTGTTCGCATTGATCGCCGAGACATAGGCGACGTGCGCCTGCTGCACGGCCGCCCGCACGGCGGCGGGATCGTCGGTCGCCGGCCGCGAGCCGAACCCGCAGCCCGCGACCGACAGGAGGGCCAGCACGGTCAGGAGTCGACGGAAGGTGTTCATGCGCCTGCCGTCCTGCACGCGGGTGTCCGGGCAATCCGGAGCATCTGGTTGCCCCCGCGCTGGAACTCATAGGGTACGCGCTCGATGGTGACCGAGAACCCGAGCGCCGTGTATTCGTCGACGACGGGGGCGACGTAGGGAGACTGGGCACCACCGAGCGCAAGCAGGGGGAAGATGCGTACGTCGCGAGCCACGCGGCACATCTCCGCGACCGCCCGCCGATGGAACTCGAGGTCGAGCTGGACGGTGTAGAGGAAGAGCACGTGCGACGCGAGGGCGAGGTCGAAGGCGTCGTCGGCGAACGGCAGTTCGGGGAGGGCCGCGTCCAGGTACCGGCCGTCGCGCAACCCGGCCGGGTAGTCGGCGAGGAAGTCGGCCATGGCCGCCATGCGCCGCTGCCCGAGTTCCTCGACCGAGCGGATCTCGTCCCAGACGAACTCGGCCGCGTTGCGCCGCGTCTGGTCGAGCACGTCGGCGGCAACCTCATGGACCCGCTGCTGCAGTTGGGGCGCGTCGAAGCGGTAGACCGGATCGCACGAGACGACGCGGATGCCGCGACGGGCTGCCTCGGCGTTGAAGCTGGCCGGACCGTCGCCGCAGCCGAGGATGGCCCCGCGCAGGTCGTCGGCCGAGAGGGCGAACATGCGCTGGTATTCCTCGAAGGAGCGGCCCCACGGCACGACGCTCGACAGCGTGAACATGGAGAGGTCCCGTCTCAGGCCTCAGTCGGGTGACCGCCGGTCGCGACGGTCTGCGGCGCCAGCCCGGCGCCGCCGGCGAGGAACCAGGCCTTGAGCGCGCGGAAGGCCTGACCGCGGTGGCTGACGCTGCTCTTCTGGTCCGCCGCCTCCGCCAGGGTGCTGTTGAAGGGCGGGTAGAAGAAGATGGGGTCGTAGCCGAACCCTCCGGCGCCCCGCGGCTCCGGGGCAATCGTCCCCTCCACCGTGCCACGGCACTCCACGAGGACCTGCCCCGGTTCGGCCAGGGCCACTGCGCAGACAAAGCGGGCGGTGCTGGTGGCGACGCCGGCCTCGGCCAGCGCGCCGTAGATCAGGGCGAACTTCTCGGGATAGCTGCTGTGCTCCCCACCGAAGCGCGCGGAGTGGACGCCCGGGGCGCCACCCATCGCGTCGATCTCGAGGCCCGAGTCCTCGGCGACCGTCAGTGCGCCGGTCACGGCGGCGTAGTAGAGCGCCTTCTGGCGGGCGTTCTCGGCGAATGTGGCACCGGTTTCCTCCGGTGTGGCAACGGAGGGATAGTCGGCGAGGGTCTTCACCTCGATCGGCAGATCCGCCAGCAGGTCACGGATCTCGCGCAGCTTGCCCTGGTTGGTGGTCGCAACGACCAGCGTCCGCATCCCTGCGATGGTAGCAAAGCGGGCGGGCGCGGCGGCTAGGCGGCGGCAATCCGCGACCGCGGGCGGGCACTCGTGGCGCGGGCGGGCCGCCCCGGCTCGATCCGCATGAAGGCGCCGTCGCGCGTGCGGAACAGGAAGTTCGCGTCGACGAGCGCGGTCAGCAGGTCGCGGCAGGCTGCCGCGTCGAGGTTCCAGAGCCTGCGGGCCTGCGCCTCCGTCAGGCGCATCCCGGGCATTTCGAGGAACTCCCCGCGGACCCGCCTGAGTACGTCGTCGGTGGCGCAGCAGGACTCTCGGCTCATTGTGCTCTCCCTGTGATCAGTCGGTGTGGTGATGCGGCGGACCAGTGAGCAACCGCAGTGCCAGTCCGAGCGTGCCGCTTCGGCCGTGGCTCGACCGTGTCACCTCACGCCAATCGCACGCACGGGGCGGCGCGCCGTGCGCCCGCCTCCTGCTGCCGGGCCAGCGCGTAAGCGAGCGGACAACGGCTGTCATGAATTCTGTCAGTGCCGTCGGGCGCCGCTGCCACCGGAACTTGCATCTGCACCTCGCATGGACGAGCCATTGACGGGTGACGCCTGCCTGAATCAGGCGATGTATCGGTCGGCGGAGAGCGTGTGGAATCGCCGGGGCTGGCATGGGCCGGAGCATGCGGCCTGGACCCGCGTGCTGCTCGGCGTGGGCGGTGGCGCGCTGGCCCTGCGGGGTTTCCGGGAGGGCGGGCCGCGCGGGGGCCTGTTCGCCGGCGTCGGAGGCGCGATCGCGATCTGGGCGCTTGCCGGGCGGGGGCGGCTCGACGAGACGCGGCGATGGCTGGCGGACCTGCGCGAACGGCGACCCTGGGTGCGGGATGACGACCACGTCGTGATGGATGCCTCGGCCGACTCGTTCCCGGCCAGCGACTCGCCTGCCTGGACGCCGACCGTCGGTACCGGGTTGCGGCGCAGGGGCGCGCGCTGATGCTGAGGGCGTTCAGGATCCCCATCGGGTGGTACGACCTCGCTCGTCGGACCGTGGGGGAAGTGGTGGCCGACAACTGCCTCGGGCTGGCAGCCCAGCTGGCCTACTACTTCTTCCTCGCCCTGTTCCCCGCCCTGCTGTTCCTGGTGGCGCTCCTCAGCTTCGTCCCTGTGGAGAACCTGATGGACACGATTGTCGCCTCGCTCGCGCGCGTGGCGCCGGGCGACGTGCTGGGCATCATCCAGGACCAGATCATCACCATCGCGCAGGACGACGCGGGGGGCCTGCTGACCTTCGGCATGATCGGCACCATCTGGAGCTCATCGTCTGGCGTGACCGCCATCATCGACTCGCTGAACCAGGCGTACGACATTCAGGAAGGCCGGCCGTGGTGGAAGGTGCGGCTGGTGGCGCTTGGGCTCACCGTGGCGCTGGCCGGGTTCATCGTGGTGTCCACCGTGCTGGTGGTGGCCGGGCCGGCGATCGGCCGGCAGGCCGCGGAGTGGCTGGGATTGGGCGAGGCGTTCACCCTCACCTGGATGATCGTGCAGTGGCCGGTGGTGTTCCTGCTCATCGTGACCGCGATCGCGCTGGTCTTCTATTACGCGCCGGACGCCGAGCAGGAATGGACCTGGATTACGCCGGGGTCGGTGGTGGCCACGGTGCTGTGGCTGCTGGTGTCGCTCGGGTTCAAGGTCTACGTGGCGAACTTCGGCGCGTACAACGCGACCTACGGCGCGATCGGCGGCGTGATCGTCCTGCTGCTGTGGTTCTACATGTCGGCGTTCGCAATCCTGGTGGGTGCCGAGCTGAACGCGGAGATCGAGCATGTGTCGCCGTACGGGAAGGATCCGGGCGAGAAGAAGATCGGCGAGAAGAAGAAGATCGGGACGCTGGCCCAGCGCACGTGGGAGGAACGGAAACGGGCTGGCACGCTGACCCCGCTGTGGGGCGGGCTGAACTGCGGGGTCGACGCGGAACTGCCGCCCGCCGAGCCCGTCCGACCGGGGCCGGCCCGTCCGAGCGACTGGGTGCTGAGCGGCCTCGTGCTGGGCGAAGCGGCCGTCATGACCTGGGCACGGCTCCGCGGGCGCTTCAGGAAAGTCAAGACCTGACGGCTGCGATCGTCGTCGAGACTTTCGGGCCGGTCCGGGCGTCTGAACGGTTGCAATCGGACAGAGCCGGGCTATGCTTGCCCGCGTGCAGCTCCGGATAGAATGCCGCCAAGCGGGCCGAGATGAGTTGGCTGTTTAACGTCCTGTTCAAGTACCCGGCGTTCGTGTTCCGGCAGGGGGACTTCACGTTCGCGACGTCGCGGACCGCCATGACCGTCCTGATCGCGATCGGGGCGGTTGCGGCAGCCAGCCTCATCACCTACCGCGCGGTGAAGAGCGATGGCCACCCGCGCGAGCGCGCGGTGCTGGTCGCCATCCGCCTCGCACTCCTGCTCCTGCTGCTGTTCTGCCTGCTCCGTCCGTCGCTCGTGCTGCGTGCCGCCGTACCGCAGCAGAACTTCCTCGGCATCCTGATTGACGACTCGCGCAGCATGACGATTGCGGACCGCGACGAGAAACCGCGGACCGACTTCGTGCAGCAGCAGTTGGCGCCCGGTGGAGCCCTCGAGAAGGCGCTGTCCGAGCGCTTCGTGCTGCGCTACTTCCGGTTCTCGTCCTCGGCCGACCGGCTCGCGAAGCCGGGCGACCTGCAGTACCAGGGCACGGCCACGCACCTGGGCCAGGCGCTCGAACGGGCGCGCGACGAACTGTCCGGCCTGCCGCTCGCCGGCCTCGTCATGGTGACCGACGGCGCCGACACGTCGGCGGAGACACTGGACGAACCGCTCGCCAGCCTCAAGGCGCGCCAGATCCCGGTGTTCCCGGTGGGTGTGGGGGCCGATCGGTTCGCGAGGGACATCCAGATTTCCCGCGTGGAGACACCACGCAGCACGCTGAAGGGCACGTCGCTCGCGGTCGACGTCGTCGTCTCGCAGACCGGCTATGCGGGGAGCACCGTGTCGCTGCAGGTCGAGGATGGCAGCCGGATCGTGAGCGCGCAGGACGTCGTGCTGCCGCCCGATGGGCAGTCGACCACCGTGCGGGTGAACTTCACCGCGGCCGATGCGGGCGCCCGCCTGTTCAAGTTCCAGGTGGCGCCGCAGCCGGGCGAGCAGGTAACCCAGAACAACGCGCGGGACGCCCTGGTCGAGGTGGCAGACCGCCGTGAGCGCGTGCTCTACATGGAAGGAGAACCGCGCCCGGAGATGAAGTTCGTGCGGCGCGCGGTCACCGACGACCCGAACCTGTCGGTCACGATCCTGCAGCGAACGGCCGAGGACAAGTACCTGCGGCTCGACGTGGGCAGCCCGGACGAGGTGGTGGGCGGGTTTCCCAAGACGCGCGAGGAACTGTTTGCCTACCGGTCGATCATCCTCGGCAGCGTCGAGGCGGCCTCGTTCACGCCCGATCAGCTCCGCATGCTGGCCGACTTCGTGAGCAAGCGGGGCGGCTCGCTGCTGATGCTGGGCGGACGACGATCGTTTGCCGAGGGTGGCTGGGCGGGCACGCCCGTGGCCGAGGTGCTGCCGGTCGAATTCGACGGCGGCGCGCGCGGGGCGGGCAGCGGCGAGGGCTACTTCGCCCGCCTCACCGTCAAGCCGACCGCGGCCGGTGCGGTGTACCCGGTCACGCAGCTCGCCGGCACCGCGCCGGCGTCGGCGGCGAAATGGGAGGAGATGCCGACGGTCACGGCCGTGAATCCGGTGCGCGCCGTGAAGCCGGGCGCCACGGTCCTGCTCACCGGCGCCAGCGAGTCGGGACAGGAGCAGGTGGTGCTCGCGTTCCAGCGCTACGGCCGGGGCAAGGCCCTCGCCTTCCCGATCCAGGACTCCTGGATGTGGAAGATGGATGCCTCCATACCGGTGGAGGACATGACGCACGCCACCTTCTGGCGGCGGCTCGTCCGCTGGCTGGTCGACGGGGTGCCCGACCCGGTCGCGATCACGTCGGGTATCGACCGCGTGGAGCCGGGTGAGCCGCTCCGCCTCACGGCCGAGGTGGTCGACCCCGCCTTCGTCGAAGTGAACGACGCGCAGGTCCTCGCACGCGTCACGTCGCCGTCTGGCCGGACCACCGAGGTCCCCCTCGAGTGGACCGTGGCGAAGGACGGCGAGTACAAGGGCCAGTTCGTCCCCGACGAGGCCGGCGTCTACGAAGTGCAGACAACGGCCGTGCGGGACGGAAAGGAGCTCGGCGCGCACACGATGCACGCGCGGGCGTCGGCCGGCGACGCCGAGTACTTCGATGCGGCAATGCGCGCCTCGCTGCTGTCACGCGTGGCAGAGGACACGGGCGGCGAGTTCTTCACGACCGACACCGCGGCATCGTTGCCCGAGGCGATCAACTACAGCGGCCGCGGCGTCACGGTGGTCGAGGAACGCGACCTCTGGGACATGCCGATCATCCTCATCGCGCTGCTCGGGCTGATTGCCGCCGAGTGGGCGTACCGCCGCCAGCGGGGGCTCGCATGATCGGTGCCCCGCTGGCCTGCGTGCCCCACCGATGCCGGCTGCCTGGCGTGCCATCACTGCTGGCCGCGCTCCTCGTGTGCCTCGCCGCGCTCGGCTCGTCGGCCCCGGCCGCGGCCCAGGACGTCCACCTGCTGGTGGTCACCGGTGTGGGCGGCGACGAGGAACACACCACCCAGTTCAACACCTGGGCCGGCGGCATCGTCGACGCGGCGAAGAAGCAGGGCGTGCTCGAAGGGAACATCACCTGGCTGGGTGAGACCCCGGACAAGGACCCGCGGATGCAGGGGCGAGCCACGCGCGATGGCGTGAGCAAGGCGTTCGCCGACCTGGCCGGTCGCGCGAAGCCGAACGACGAGATCGTGGTCGTGCTCATCGGGCATGGCAGCTTCGATGGCCGGATGGGTGCGTTCAACCTGCCCGGGCCAGACCTGACCGCGGGCGACTACGCGCTGCTGCTGCAGAAGTTCACCACGCAGAAGGTGGCGTTCGTGAACACGGCGAGTTCGAGCGGGGCGTTCCTGCAGCCCCTCGCCGGCCCGGCACGCACCATCGTCACGGCGACGCGGACCGGTGGGGAGCGGAACGAGACCCGGTTCCCGGAGTTCTTCGTCGAGGCACTGGGCGCCGAGGAAGCCGACCGCGACCGGAACGGGCGCGTGTCGATCCAGGAGTCATTCGACTACGCCACGGCCAAGGTGAAGGCGGCGTACGAGAAGGAGGGGAACATCCTCACGGAGCATGCCTCGCTCGACGATGGCAGCCAGGGCAAGCTGGCGGGGACGCAATACCTGGCGCCGGCACGCTCGCGCACGGCGGCCGCGCAGGCGGCGTCGCCGCAGGTGCGGGCCCTGCTCGAGCAGCGTGACGCGCTGGAGCGGCAGGTGAACGACCTGCGGCTGAAGAAGGACAGCATGGACCAGGCGGAATACGACCGGCAGCTCGAGGCGCTGCTGACCGACCTGGCCGTGAAGACGCGCCAGATCAGGGAACTCGAAGGCCGGAAATGAAGCGGGGGCTCCTGGCGCTGGCGGTGGCGGCCGTGGCCGCAACGGCCTGGGCACAGAGCGAACTGACGCTCCGGTACGGCAACGCGAGGGGACCGGCCATCCGGCCCAACGTCGAGTACACCGGGCAGTTCACGTTCGTGCGGCTGCGGTACGGGCCGCCGGTCCCGTACCAGTCGCAGCGGATTCCGTGGTCGCACGACTACCCGTTCGGCGAGCAGCACTTCATGCAGATCATGAACGAGGTGACGAACCTGAAGCCGCGGGTGATGGAAAGCAACGTGATGGGGCTGGACGATCCGGACCTGCCCCGGTTCCCGGTCGCCTACATGTCGGAGCCGGGCTACATGTTCCTCACCGACGCCGAGGTGACCGGCTTCCGCACGTACCTGCAGAAGGGCGGCTTCGTGATCTTCGACGACTTCGCGGAGGAGCGGGGTGGATGGGCCGCCTTCGAGAGCCAGATGGCGCGGGTCATCCCGGGCGGCAAGTGGTTCGAGCTCGACGGTACGCACCCGATCTTCCATGCGTTCTTCGAGATTCCCGAGCCGCTGAAGTTCCTGCCGCCGTACGAGGAGCAGGCGCCACCGGTGTACTACGGTTTGTTCGAGGACAACGACCAGGGCAAGCGGCTGATGGCGATCGTGAACTTCAACAACGACATCTCCGAGTACTGGGAGTACTCGGGCCAGGGCTTCGCGCCGGTGCCGGTGGAGAACGAGGCGTACAAGCTGGGCGTCAACTACGTGATCTACGGGCTGACGCACTGACAGGCATCAAGCAACGATCCAACGTCTGAGGAGATCCGAGCGTGGCTTCCAACGTCGATTTGCAGCAAGACGACATCGCCCTTGCGGACCGGATGAACGCCGGCCGGAAGGAAATCCTGGCCGAACTGCACAAGCGGATCATCGGGCAGCACCAGGTCATGGAACTGGTGCTCCAGACGCTGTTCGTCGGCGGCAACAGCCTGATCATCGGCGTGCCCGGACTCGCCAAGACCCTGCTCATCCAGACGCTGGCGCAGGTGCTCGAGCTGAAGTTCAAGCGCATCCAGTTCACGCCCGACCTGATGCCGTCCGACATCACCGGCACCGACATCATCAACGAGGACCCGGCCACCGGCCGTCGCCAGATGGTGTTCGCCCCGGGCCCGATCTTCAGCAACATCGTGCTGGCGGACGAAATCAACCGCACGCCGCCGAAGACCCAGGCGGCGCTCCTCGAGGCGATGCAGGAGCACCGCGTCACCATCCAGGGACGCACCTACCAGCTCGAGGAGCCGTTCTACGTGTTCGCGACGCAGAACCCCATCGAGCTCGAGGGCACCTATCCGCTGCCAGAGGCGCAGCTGGACCGCTTCATGTTCCACATCCTCATGGAGCACCCGCCGGAGGAAGAGGAACTTGCCGTGGTGCGTGAGACCACCGGCATCATCGACCCGCACTTCAACCGGCCGGTCACGGCTGAGGACCTCGTCGCCTTCCAGCGGCTGGTCCGGCGCGTGCCCGTGGCCGACCCGGTGCTCCGCTATGCGCTCTCGCTGGTGCGGACGAGCCGGCCGAAGGCGGCGAACGCCCCTGAGTCGGTGAAGAAGTGGGTGGCGTTCGGGGCCTCGGTGCGTGCCGCGCAGTACCTGGTGCTCGGCGCCAAGGCCCGCGCGCTGACCAACGGCCGGTACCACGTCAGCTTCGAGGACATCAAGGCGATGGCGCACCCGGTGCTCCGTCACCGCGTCCTCGTGAACTTCCGCGCGGAATCCGAGGGCGTGTCGACCGACGCGATCATCGACGAACTGCTCGAACGCGTCCCGGTTCCCGCGTCGGGCATGTAGAGCTGATGCAGGCAGGCTGGTAGGGCTGGAGGGGCAGGTCGGACTCAGTCCCACCTGCCCTACCCGCCGCACCTGCCCAGAAAGCGAAGCACATGGCGTTGAACAGTAGCGGACAGATGGCCGGGGCGCGGTTCGTCGACCCGAAGATCCTTGCCCGGGTCGGGAACCTCGAACTGCTCGCGCGCAGCGTGGTCGACGGCTTCATCAACGGCCTGCACCGCGCCCCGTTCTTCGGGGCGTCGGTCGACTTCGCCGAGCACCGCGGCTACGTGCCGGGCGACGACATCCGTCGGGTCGACTGGCGGCTGTACGCACGGACCGACCGCTACTACATCAAGCAGTACGAAGCCGACACCAACACGAACTTCACCATCCTGTTCGACATCTCGAAGTCGATGAAGTTCGCCAGCCGCGGCGTCAGCAAGCTCGAGTACGGGTCGTACCTCTCGGCGTGCCTCGGCTATCTCGCCAGCCGGCAGCGCGACCGGGTCGGCATCATCACGTTCGACAGCGAAATCGTCACGCACGTGCCGCCGTCCGCGAAGCATTTCGACCAGGTGCTCCACACGCTCGACCGCGCGAAGGCGGAGCGGCCGGGACACCTGAGCGTGCCGCTCAACCGCATGGCGGAGCACTTCAAGCGCCGGGGCATCCTGCTCCTCGTCTCGGACTTCTACGACGAGCCCGACGCCATCCTCGACGCCATCAAGCCGCTCCGCTTCCTCGGCAACGACCTCATCGTGTTCCACGTCCTGGACCCGCAGGAGATCACGTTCGACTTCGACGATGCCTCGACGTTCGAGGACCTCGAGAGCGGCGAGCAGATTCCCGTCGTGCCGCAGTCGTTCCGCGCCGAGTACCGGCGGCTCGTCCAGGAGCACATCAACCGGCTGAGCACGAAGTTCTCGGAGCAGCGGATCGACTACGCGCTGTGCGACACGAGCCAGCCGCTGGACCACGCGCTGTTCTCGTACCTGTCGAGCCGCGCGAAGCTGATGAAGGTCAGGTAGCGCATGTTCCTGTCTCCTTTCCTCCTGCTCGGGCTCGGCGCCATTGCGGTGCCGATCCTCGTCCACCTCATCCAGCGCGAACGGAAGCGCGTGGTCGAGTTCCCGTCGCTGATGTTCGTCCAGAAGATTCCCTATCAGTCGGTGCGCCGCCGGCGCATCCGGCACTGGGCGCTGCTGGCGATGCGGGCTGCGGCCATCGCGCTGATCGTCCTGGCATTCGCCAGGCCCTACCTGCCGGCCAGCGCCGCGGCCACACTCGGGGCCACGGCCGGAGGCTCGCGCGAAGTGGTGATCCTGCTCGACCAGTCGGCCAGCCTCGGCTATGGCGACCGCTGGCAGCGGGCGAAGGATGAAGCCGCACGCGTCATCGGCTCGCTCGGCGCCACCGACAGGGCGACGCTGGTGCTCTTCAGCCGCAACACCGAGGAGAACCTCCGCGCGACCTCGGACCGGGGCCGGCTCGAGGCGGCCCTGCGTGCCGCGGAGCTCACGGCGAACGGCACCCGGTTCGGCCCCGCGCTGAAGCTGGCGGAGAGCATCCTCGCCCGATCCACGCTGCCGCGGAAGGAAGCCGTGCTGATTTCCGACTTCCAGAAGACCGGCTGGTCCGGGTCGGAGGACGTGCACTTCGGCGAGGGCCTGTCACTGACGCCCGTGTCGGTGGCGACCGAGACGGTCGCCAACCTGTCGGTTCCGTCGGTCACCTTCGCCCGCTCCTCGTTCTCGAACCAGGAGCGCATCACGGTGACGGCCGGCGTGGCGAACCGGAGCGCGACGGCAGTCTCCTCGGTCCCGGTGTCGCTCGAAATCGACGGCCGGGTCATCGAGACGCTGCCGGTCAACGTCGGCCCCAACGCGTCGGCGTCCGTGGCGTTCTCGCCCTTCACGCTCGGCGCACCGTCGGTGCACGGAGTGGTGAAGGCCGGCAGCGACCCGATGCCGGCGGACAACACGTTCGACTTCGTCGTGACGCCCAGCCAGTCGGTCTCGATCCTCCTGGTCGACAGCGGTGACGAGTCGAGCTTCTTCCTGACGCGGGCGCTGGCCATCGGCAACACGCCCACCTTCAACGTCGAGCGGGTGCCGGCGGCCCGTGTCTCGCCGCAGATGCTCGAGGGGCGGGCCGCGGTCATCCTGAACGACACGATGCTGCCGCCGGGCCTCGCGGGCGGGGCGCTGAAGTCGTATGTGGAACGTGGCGGCGGCGTGCTGGTATCGGTCGGCGAGCGCACGAACTGGCCCCAGAACGAGGCCGACCTCCTGCCCGGACAGCTGGGAGCGGTGGTGGACCGGCTCGATGGCCGCGGGGCGACCATCGGCTTCCGCGACTACAGCCATCCGGTGTTCGAGGTGTTCAAGGCACCACGCAGCGGCGACTTCTCTGCCGCCCGCGTGCTGCGCTATCGCGGACTCACCGCCGGTCCGGACGCCCGGATTCTCGCCCGCTACGACGATGGCGGCGTGGCCGTGGCGGAACGCCGCGTGGGCGCCGGTCGCGTGGTGGTCCTGACCACCACCCTCGACGATTCGTGGAACGATCTGGAGCTGAAGCCGGTGTATCTCCCGCTCGTACACCAGCTGGTGCGCTACCTCTCGCAGTACGAGCAGTCCAGTTCCTGGGCGACGGTGGGTCAGGTCGTGGACCTGGCCTCCATCCTGAAGGCGAAGGCGGACCGGGTGGTTGTCACGCCCGGTGGTGAGCGGCTCGCGATTGGCGCCAACGACCCGTCGATCCTGGAGCTGAACGAGCACGGTGCCTATCAGATCCGCAACGCCTCGACACCGTCGGACCGGGCCACGCTGATTGCCGTGAACATCGACCCGGCGGAGTCCGACCTGACGGCCATCGACGCCAGCGAACTGGTGGCGGCGGCGACCGGCCGTGCGGTCCAGGCCGCCTCCACCGCCGAGGCGCCGGCCGAGTTGACGCCGGAGGAAGCCGAGAAGCGGTTGAACCTGTGGTGGTACCTCCTGCTCGGCGGACTGGCCTTGCTGGTAGCCGAACTGGTGATTGCCAATCGCCTGTCGCAGCACGAGCGCTTCACGTAGACGCGCGGTCCGATTCGAGGTGCTGTCCGGTGCCTCGGCCGGATTGTGAAAAGATAAGGAACCCCGCCGTCCCGGGCGTATCATTTGGGGACTGGTGGGAGGAGGGCCCACGATGGCTTACGAACCGGGTGGCTCCGATCGTCGCGAGGAGCTCGTCGCTGTCATTCACCGCGTCCGGAATCGCTGGCGCCTGAAGCTTGCCCTGCGCGGCGCGGTCATCGTGGTGGCCGGCACCCTGCTGGCCCTGCTCCTCTCGGCCTCGAGCCTCGAAGCGCTGCGCTTCTCCCCAACGGCCATCAACGCGTTCCGCGTCATCGCCCTCGTGGTGTTTGCCGGGCTCGTGACGATCGGGTTCATCCAGCCGCTGCGGCGGCGAGTCTCCGACGGGCAGGTGGCGCTCTACCTCGAGGAGAAGGACCCGACCCTGCAGGCGGCCATCCTGAGCGCCATCGAGTCGATCGACACCGTGGGCGACGGATCCGGTCGCGGCCCGTCCCCGGCGCTGGTGGAGCGGCTGGTCGATCAGGCGATCGACAAGTGCCGCGAGCTCGAGGATGGCCTCGCCGTCGAGCGCCAGAACCTCCGCACCCAGTTGCTCGCCCTCGGCGGCATTGCCGTGGCGGCCACCCTCCTCATCGCGTTCGGCCCCGCCTTCCTGCGCAGCGGCATGTCGGCCCTGCTCATCCTCTCGCGCAGTGCGGAGGCGGCCAGCCCGTACAAGATCGAGGTGCTGCCCGGGAACGCCAAGGTACCCAAGGGGGCCGACCAGAATGTCCGGGCGAAGCTCCTTGGCTTCTCCTCGAGCGACGCCACGCTGATGATCCGCACCGACCCAGAGGGCGACTTCGAGCGGGTGCCGCTGGTCGCGGCCGAGGCCGGCACCTTCGAGGGCATGCTGTTCCACGTCGAGAAGTCGGCGGACTACTTCGTCGAATCCAACGGCGTCCGCTCCACCACCTTCAAGATGGACGTGGTCGACCTGCCGACGGTGGACAAGCTGGTGATGGAGTACCGCTTCCCGGCCTACACCGGCCTCGAGCCGCGCACGGTGGAACCGGGCGGCGACGTCGCCGCAATCAAGGGCACGGACGTCCACCTGGCGATCACGCCCACGATGGCCACGCCCGGCGGACGCGTCATCCTGAACGAGAAGGAGTCGCTGCCGCTCACGAAGGCAGCCGACGGCACCTTCGCCGCCAGCTTCACGGTGAAGGAGCAGGGCTTCTACAAGATCGAGCTCGAGGGGCCCGCGGGCGAGAAGGTGAACGCCTCCCCGCAGTACACCATCGACGTGCTCACCGACCAGAGCCCCTCCGTCCGCTTCAACAAGCCGGGTCGCGATACCAACGCCACGGCGGTGGAAGAGGTCTTCGCCGAGGTGCGGGCAGACGACGACTACGGCGTGAAGAGCGTGGACCTCTTCTACTCCGTGAACGGCGGCACGGAGAAGACGGTGCACCTGTTCGGCGGCGCGAAGGCGCTGCCCGAGGTGACGGCCAGCCACACCATCTACCTCGAGGAACTCGGCCTGAAGCCGGGCGACTTCGTCTCCTACTACGCCAAGGCGTCGGACAACGACCTGGTCGACGGCGCGCAGACCACGACGAGCGACATCTACTTCGTCCAGATCCGCCCCTTCAAGAAGGACTACAAGCCGGCGCAGTCGATGGCCGGCATGGGCGGCGGCGGAGGCGGTGGCGACCAGATGAACCAGCTCTCGCAGCAGCAGCGCGAGATCGTCGCGGCCACCTTCAACATCGTCCGCGACCGGGGCAAGATGCCCGCGGACAAGTTCCGCGAACAGGCCGTGTTCCTGACCCTGGCGCAGGCGAAGCTGCGGCAGCAGGTCGAGGAGCTGAGCGGCAAGATGAACAGCCGGCTCGACGCGGTCGACCCGGCCTTCAAGACCATCGCCGAGGCGCTTCCGAAGGCGGCGAAGGAGATGGCGGCCGCAGAGAACGAGCTCAAGGGGCTCAAGGCCAAGGAGGCCCTCTCGCCCGAGCAGCGTGCGCTGAAGCTGCTGCAGGACGCCGAGCAGCAGTACGAAGTGCAGGTGGCCCAGCAGCGCGGCGGCGGGGGCGGCGGCGGCGGCCAGAACCAGATGTCGGAGGACCTGGCCGACCTGTTCGAGCTCGAGCTGGACAAGCTCGCGAACCAGTACGAGATGCAGCAGCGCGCCGAGCAGCAGGGCGCGGACAAGCAGGTTGACGAGATCGCCGAGAAGCTGAAGGAACTGGCTCGCCGGCAGCAGCAGGAGGCGGAACGCCAGCAGAGGATGGCGGCCGCCGGCCAGCAGTCGTCCGGCGGCGGCGGTGGCGAGGCGCAGCGCCAGCTCGCGAAGGAGCTCGAGGAGGCAGCACGCCGCCTCCAGCAGCTGACGCGTGAACAGCAGCGGCAGGAACTCGCGGATGCCGCGCGCCAGCTCCAGGATGCGGCCAATGCGATGAAGCAGGCTGCGGCCAACGGGTCGCGCGATGCCGGTGCGCAGGCGTCGGCAGCCCTCGACAAGATCCGGCAGGCGCAGCAGCGTCTGCAGCGGAACCAGAACGGCCGCGGCGAGCGCGACGTGCAGGATGCCAAGCGCCAGGCGCAGGAACTGGCCGACGAGCAGAAGCAGATCGCGTCCGAGGTGCAGGGCATGGACGGCATGCAGGGCGCCGCGAAGGACGCCAAGGCCCAGTCGCTGCAGGCGCGTAAGGATGCGATGGACCAGAAGCTCGGGCAGCTGCAGGATCAGCTCGAGAAGCTCGCCAACGAGTCGCGCGGCGGCGCGAAGGACGCGGCGCGCAAGCTCGACGAGGCGGCCGGCAGCATCACCGACAAGCGGATGCGCGAGAAGGTCCGCTACACGAAAAACACCCTGCGCGGGCAGCCGAGCGATTACGCCAAGGCCATGGAGGCCGACATCCAGTCGAACCTCGAGGCACTCGAGAACAAGATTGGCGATGCCGAGTCGGCGATGGGCCAGGCGAGCAAGCAGGACGCCGTGGGACGCGCCGTCGACAAGACGCGCGACCTGGTTCGCGGCATGGAGTCGCTCGACCAGCGCATGCGCGACAAAGCACAGCAGAACACGCGCAATGGCCAGCAAGGCCAGCAAGGCCAGCAAGGCCAGCAAGGCCAGCAAGGCCAGCAGGGTCAGCAAGGCCAGCAGGGTCAGCAGGGCCAGCAGGGCCAGCAGGGCCAGCAGGGCCAGCAGGGTCAGCAGGGCCAGCAGGGTCAGCAGGGCCAGCAGGGCCAGCAGGGTCAGCAGGGTCAGCAGGGCCAGCAGGGTCAGCAGGGCCAGCAGGGCCAGCAGGGTCAGCAGGGTCAGCAGGGCCAGCAGGGTCAGCAGGGCCAGCAGGGTCAGCAGGGTCAGCAGGGTGGTCAGGCTGGCGGCGACCGCAATGGCGGCCAGCTTGCGGGCGGCGCGTACGGCGGCCGGTATGACAACGGCTACGGCGTGAACCGCGGCACCTATCGTTTCGACCCTGCCGATGCGCGGCAGTTCCGCAACGACTTCCGGGAGTGGCAGAACGATGCGCAGGCGCTGCGCCGCGAACTGAGCCAGGCCGGGGTCGACACGAAGGACCTCGATCAGATCCTGCGCGACCTGCGGGCCTTCGACAGCGACGCCGCCTTCACCGACGGCAACTCGCTCGCCCTGCTGCAGCAGGCAGCGCTCGACAAGCTGAAGAAGTTCGAGTTCACGTTGCGCCGCAAGGTCGAGGGCGGCGACCAGCCGCTCTCGCTCTCAGGCTCTGACGAGGTGCCGACCGGGTTCCGCCAGGCGATCGAGGAGTACTACCGGGCCCTGGCCAAGAAGCAGCAGCAGCAGTAAGCCGACCATCGGGGCTGGAGCGTGGATCCGTCCGCGCTCCGGCCAGCTCGCCCTGCACGCACAAGTCCTGACAACCTGGCCGACTCAGGCCGAGAGCTTCTCCTGGCCGTGGTGCTGCATGCTCGCGTGATCGCACACATCGAGCACCACGCGGAAGCGATCCTCACGCCCTGGCGGTGCCATCTCCACCACCATCCGCTCCACATCCAGGGGAAGCCCCTCGCGCGCCGCCGCGCCCGACGCGAACCACGGGTCGCCAGCCTGGCACCCGACCCCGCTGTCCGCGGCAGCCGTTGTCAGCGACGACGCGAGGATGGACGCCACATCGCCGAGCACCCCAACCGATGAGCGCAGGTCCGGGCTGGACTCCTCGCTGCTGCTCGACGCCAGTTGCCTGATGAGATCGGTGGTGCACTGCACGCCAAGCCGAACCGCCGCGCCGCCGATGACGAGGTCCAGGATCGCGTGCGCGCCCAGCACGTCGGTCGACCCCGACTCGCGGACCTCCGCATCGAGCGACAGCCTCGATTCGAACACGCCGGCCACCGTACGGATGACGACATCACGGATCGACGGCACGTCGGTCAGCAGACGCTGAAGCAATCCGCCCGAATGCGCCTGCGTCCTGGGCAGCTTGATGAACCGCCGGATGTCGCGCAGGACAACGTCCGGGTCGGTGCTGCGCCCAACCACTCCGGTATACAGTCCGGTAGCCAGCTCGGTCTCGATGCCCGCCGGCCCCGACACCTTCACCAGCCCCGGAGTCCCCAGCTTCGACAGGTACCGCGCAAGTGAGGCCGAACCGATCGGGCCCAGCCCCTCGCCGATGAGCGCCAGCGTTGGCGCCGACGACCATGCTTCATTGAGGGCGGCGGAGCCGCTCACGGCGGTCGTGACGGCGCAGTGCGGCTCGAGGATCTCGCGCATCGAGTCGAGAAACCCGGCGTCGCCGTCGGCGATGAGGGTGCGTGGCCGCCCGTCTGGAGGCTCGGCACTCCTCGCCGCGCGCGCTGCGTCCTCGGCCCGCTTCGCCGCACGTTCTGCCGCGACTGCCAGCGAGCGCTGGACGCGCATCGCCCGCACCGGCTTGAGCAGGTAGTCGACGATGTTGAAGCCGCGAAAGCGGAGTACCGACTCGAGGCCGCGATCGTTGGTGACGATGGTGACGGGCAGACCGCGGAGTGCATCGGCCTGCCGGATGAGCGAGAGCGTCTCGTAGCCGTCGAGCAGGGGAAGGTCCGTGTCGAGAATCAGCAGGTCGTAGGGTTCACGCTCGAGGTGCTCGATCACCTCGATGCCGCTGAGGCACACGGTGACCGCGCAGGACTCGACACGGTTGAGCTGCCGCTCGAGCGCCATCCGCGATGATGGTTCGCTGTCACACAGCAAGACCCTCATCGTCGTGCCGCCGGACGTGCTGCCTTCACGGAACAGTATTCGGCAGCCGTCCTGTCCGGTTCAGTGAAATGCCGTGAGCGTAGGAGTGATCCTGACGGGTGCGTGCACCCCTGCACGCACCCGCACCTCGGCACTCGCACCCAGCTCTAGCGTAATGGCACCACTCAGGCCGTGAGGCGCTCCGCTTCCTCGGACTGCTGGGCTGGCATCAGGTGGGTGTCCACGACCACGCGAAGGCCCCTGGTCGTGCCGCGCGGGGCGAGTTCGACCACCAACCGCTCGGCATCGTCGAGGATCGGCTCTGGTCGCCGCTCCTGCCGCGTGTCGGGCAGGCCGCAGACACAGCGTGTGCCGCGTTCGACGGTGGCCGCCTGAATCTTGCCCGTGACGACGTTGGCAATCTCACCGAGGACGCCCGCACACGCGTCGGCTCCGGGCGCATCCTCGCCGAGGGCGGACGCCGCGAGCTGCCGCGCCAGTGCCGGCTCGCACTGAATCTCGACGCGCGCCGAGATCGCCTCGGCAACGGTCATGGTCACGACCGCCGTCGGGCCGGCCAGAGCCTCGTCCATGGGTTCGACCACGTCGAGATCCTGGGAGAGCATCATCGAGAAGGTGGCGGCAGCGGCCTTCGCGATCAGGTTCCGGATGTCAGGGACGTGCTCGAGCAGCCGTTCCATCGGTCCGCCGGCATGGGACAGGAAGCGCCGGACCTCCCGGAGCAGCACGGCGGGGACCAGCGAGCGCGCGATCACCTCGGCATACACCCCTGCACGGCGTTCGGTGGCGATCTCGTCCTGCGATGCCAGCTTGATGAACGTCGACACGCCCAGGCGCGACATGTACCGCACGAGTGTGGGCGCATTGACCGGGCCGAGGTCGCGGCCCACGAACACCAGCGACGGCTGCACCGTGGTGGCGTCGTGCAGTGCCGCTGCCCCGCTCGATGCGCTCGACACCAGGCAATAGGGCGCGAGCAGGCCGCCCAGGAACTCGCGGAAGCCCTGGTCGCCGTCCACGACCATCGCTCGAGTCCGCTGGTCGATCGTGATGGACGAGGGCGTCGGGCCGCGGTCGGTCCGGATGCGCGCTGACACAGACCGGAGTGCGGCCTGCAGACGCAGCATGCGCGCCGGCTTCAGGATGTAGTCGGCGATCTGCAGTTCCTTGCTGCGGACGACCGAATCGAGGGTCCGGTCGTTCGTGATCATCAGCACGGGCATGTCCTGGAGGTGCGGCGTTCCCCGGATGATGCCGACCGTCTCCAGGCCACTCAGCACCGGAAGGACGTTCTCGATGGCCAGCACGTCGATGTCGCCACGCGCGAGTCGCTCGATCGCCTCGGGGCCGGAGGCGCACTCGTCGATGTCGCAGTCGGCTGCCACGTGCAGCAGCCGCCTGGTGACGGCCCGCGCGGAGGCATCGACGTCGCAGAGCAGGATCCGCATCGGTGGTCCGCTGCCCTAGCGCGACGCCACGAGTTCACCGAGGAGGTCCCTGATGATCTCCGGCCGGAACGGCTTCTCGATGCAGCAGCGCACGCCCAGTGCGCTGAGCTCGAGCCTGCGCTCGGTGGTGCCGTCGGTGGAGACGACCACCCGAAGCAGCCGGTCCCACTCGCGCCGCTGGCGGACGTTGCGAAGGAGGTCTGCTCCGCCCATCTCCGGCATGTTGAGATCCGTGAAGAGCGCATGCACGTCGTTGGCGCCGAGCACGTCGAGCGCCTCGCGGCCGTTGGTGGCCTCGAGCACGCGGCCGATCACGGCGCCCGACGCCTGCGCCGCCCGCTTGAGGAGGCTCCGCATCATGGCCGAGTCGTCGACGATGAGAATCGTGAGGGCGGCGTCCGGGGCTAGTGCGTCGGTCATCGTGGTGGTCCACTCCATGCGCCGGTCGGCGTCTTGCCGTGATCCGGCGACGACGGCTGGCCGGCGCGTCTGCGATGACCACGAATCGGCGCGCCATGCAGCGGCTGGATAGCCACTGTGCGGCGGGAGGCTAGTCCACGGCTGGCGTGCGCTCCACCTGGACGGCCAGCAGCAGTTCCTGCTGCGAGTGCACGCCTGCTCGGCGGTAGAGATTCTTGAGGTGGTTGCGCACCGTGTGGGCGCTGATGCCGAGCGCCGTGGCGATCGCGGGTACGCGGCGGTGCGAGAGCAGCAGGTCGAGGATCTGGCGCTCCCTGGGCCGGAGGTCGTCGAGCTCCACGGTGCGATCGCCCGCAGCGGTCGTGGCGTAGCGGCGAAGGACGGAGTCGATTTCGCGGAACGCCTGTTCGAGCTGGTGATGGCGCTGGTGCTGCCGGTCGTCGGTCTGCCGGAGCGCACGCTGCGCGAGGGCAAGTGCCACGGTCGCCCTGAGCTGCCGTTCGTGCACCGGGCGTGACAGCAGGTGCCAGCGCTCGGTGCCGGGTGTGGCCGCGATCGCATCGGTGCTGCCACCGATGACGACGATCGACGCCTGGGAGACAGTGGTGGCGATCTGGGCGAGTTGGAGTCCGTGGCGTGGTCCACCGAAGTCGATGTCGGCGATGAACAGATCGAGTTCGGCGGCGCGCGCCCGCAGGTCCTGCTCAGCCGAGCCGCCGAGGAGGACGGCGGTGGCCCCGTAGCCGGCGAGCACGGCCCTGAGGTGGCGGCCCGCCTCGACGTCCGATTCGGCGACGAGCGCGAGCATGGGCGCCTGCGTCCTTCCCGACGTGTGGGTCGTGTGGTGCACGAGAGGTCCCCTCCTGTGTTCCCTTCGAAGAGACGTTTCTTCGTTGAGCTTCAACCTCGACAGCCGTATTTTCGGCAGGTCGGGTCCGATTTCATTCGGCGAAATCGAGTGGGGTCGGCGCTGCACCTACGCGACAGTGTCGGCCTCGGTCCTATGTGCGTCGATTTCGACCGGGTGGCGGGTCGACGCGTGCGATTCGCTCCGACAGGCAGGCGTACCAGTCGGCTCTGTCTGGTTGCCATTCCAATCAATCGTCGCCGCTGTCCTGACTGTCTGCCGTGCGTGAACGGACGGCCCCTAGCCGGTGTCCGAGGCGCGTGAGGACACGGAGCGTGGACGCGGCCTGCGCGTTCAGCTCCTTGCTGGCGGCGCTGAGCTGGTGCACGAGCCCCCTGCCCATGCCCCCTTGCCCATGCCCGGGGCAGGTCACCCAAGCGGGAGACGGCAGGCGGGCTGGATAGCCGGAGTGGACGGGCAGGTTCCCTCTGCGCTGCCGGCCGGGGGCGCCGGATGTCAGAATGGAGGACACGACTCATGCCGACATCATCCCCTGCCGTCCACGTACGCCCTGCTGCCCCCTCCGACCTCGACTTCATCGTGTCGGGCAACCAGGCGATGGCGCTCGAGACCGAGCGGCTCACGCTCGACCAGGCGGTGCTGCGCGAGGGGGTTCGCACGGTGCTCGAGGAGCGCGCACCTGGCGCCTACTGGATGGCGGACATCGGGGGCGTGCCGGTCGGGCAGTTGATGATTACGTACGAGTGGAGCGACTGGCGGAACCGGATGGTCTGGTGGATCCAGTCGGTCTACGTCGTGCCGGACGCCCGGCGGCACGGCGTGTTCCGCGAGCTGTATCGCCGCGTGTGCGAGGCCGCCCACGCGGCGGGCGCCGGCGGCCTGCGGCTCTACGTGGACACGACGAACGTGCGCGCGCAGCAGACCTATTCGGCCCTCGGGATGAATGGGGATCACTACCGGGTGTTCGAGGACATGTTCTAGCTTCGGACTCCGGGCTCGGGGCTTCGGGCTACGGGCTCAGGGCCGGGTCGGCTTCCGTGTCACGTCCACGACCGCTGCGGTCGCTGGGTTACAATGTGAGGCTGCTGCGGCACCTGCCGCGGCGTGGGTCGGGGCGTAGCGCAGCCTGGTAGCGCACCTGCCTTGGGCGCAGGGGGTCGCTGGTTCGAATCCAGTCGCCCCGACCACTTCTCGAAGAAATCACCAAATACATTCCGAAAAGAGGCACTTCGCGCGGAACAGCGCGCGTGGTGCGGTTTGCCATTGCTCGCCCCCAGAACCCCGTTTTCGCGGCGGTTTGGGCACAAAAGTGGCCACACCCAGATGGCCGCTAAGTGATGCAAACGGACGGCCTTCGTGGAGTCGCGCCGCCGAAAGCGACCGCACCTGGACAGCAACGGCGATTCCCGGCCACGTCGATCGCGCAGGTCGCTCGCGGGTCCTGTCGCCGGACAGTCCGGTGCTCGCCCAAGTGCACTCGTCACGGGCGAGGGCTGTGCGCCAAGCGGGGCGGCCCCGTCCGGCGCCACCCGCGGTCGCTGAGCGCTCATCGGCGAGCACGCGTTTCTCCCCTCCTCGCGCCCAGCGGTTCGTCACTTCGCGCTCGGCACCGGCTGCCGTCTGGACCAGATCCGCGGCATAGACAGCCGAGTGACATCGACTGAACGCGCGGCACGGTGCACGTCACCGGCAAGTTCCGCAAGGAGCGGGACGTCCCGATGCAGCCGGACGCGAAGGCAACGCTCGAGGAACAGCTCGACGACGAGCGCCGGTTGTGGACGCAGAACCCGCAGCGATTGCGGGAGGTGCTGGCCGAGGGCTGCGGGCGGGCGAAGATTCCCACACTCAGCCCGCACGCACTGCGCCACACGTTCGGCACCCCAGCCGGTGCGGATTCCGGTCGCACCCAGGGGCGAGGGGAACGTGGTCCGGATGCCACGGCGAGGCCGGCTGCGGCCGGCGTGAACGCGTGGGCCCATGCTTCGAATGTTCAAGATAGTCGTAGCCATACTACGACTATATTGACCTATCGAAACACTGTGTTTAGACTGAACTACGTAATCGTAGTCAGGCTACACAAGAATGAGCAAGCTAAACGACCTGTACGCCGGGGTCCGCCCCGGCCAGCCCGTGACATCAGCGGAGCTGGCCGGACTGGGCGTCTCTGCTGACCTCGCGGTCCACTATGCCCGGGCGGGCTGGCTCAAACGGCTGGGCCGGGGTGTATATGCGCGGCCGGACACCCCGCTCGACCTGCACGCCAGCCTCCGCCTCCTCGAACGGCGGTTTGCCGGCTTCCACGTCGGGGGCAAGACCGCCTTGGACTGGCACGGGGTCCGTCACAACGTGGCGGTCCGCCCTGAACTGCGACTCTACGGCTGGGACACCGCCGTCCTGCCCCCCTGGTTCGCCAAGACGTTCCCGAGTCGCTACAAGCGCCTCCGCTTGTTCGAGGAGCCGACGGACAAGCCGAGGCGGGTGTCGCCGCTTCGCCGGCAGTCCGACGCGCCGCTGGTGTCAGATCCGGAACGCGCCCTGCTCGAACTCCTCAGCGACGTCGGCGTCGGTCAGCCGCTCGACGAGGCTCGCTCTCTCGTCGAGGCCACAACGTCACTTCGGGCCAGCGTCCTTCAGGAACTGCTGTCGCACTGCAAGCAGGTGAAGACCGTTCGGCTATGCCTGACCCTCGGCCGGGAGCTGGGCTTGTCGTGGGCATCGAAACTCGATCAGGCGCAGCTTCCGGCTGGCAGCGGAAAGCGCTGGGTGGGTCGGACCAAAGAAGGTCTTCTGGTGTTGGGCAGGTAGCGCATGGACCCGAAGTACCTCGCCACGGCACGTCTCCTGACGGAGATCGCGCCCACGGTCTTCGCCAGCGGACAGTTCGCACTGAAGGGCGGCACAGCGATCAACCTGTTCCTTCGCGAGATGCCTCGCCTGTCGGTCGACCTCGATCTGGTGTTCACGGACCACCAGCTTGGCCGCGCCGAGGCGCTCGCTGGGATCAACGAGGCACTGCAAGAAGCTCGCAACAGCCTCAGCAAGCGCGGCTTCAAGGTGCAGGCACTGTCCGCAGCCGACATGGGTGAGACGAAGCTCCTCGTCCAGCGCGACGACCTCGTGGTGAAGGTGGAGGTCAACACGGTCATTCGCGGCACCATCCGCCCGGTGCAGGCGCGATCGCTCACGCCAGCTGCCAGTGACGCTCTTCTGGCAGATGTCGAGGTCCCGCTGCTGGCCACCGAGGAGGTCTACGGCGGCAAGCTCGTCGCCGCGATGGACAGGCAGCATCCGCGTGACCTCTTCGACGTGATGCAGCTGTTCGAGCACGGTGGCATTACGCCTGGCATCCGGCGCGCGTTCGTGGTGTACCTCGCCAGCCACAACCGCACGCTGCACGAAGTGCTGTTCCCGCAGCGTAAGGATGTCGCGCTCGCCTACGAGGGAGGATTCGTTGGCATGACCACCGAGCCGGTGACACTCGAGTCGCTGCTCGCCGCCAGGGCTCGGTTGTTCGCCGAATTGCCGACTGCCCTCGACGCGGATGAGCGCGAGTTCTTGCGTACGCTGGTTCGGGCACGACCGAACTGGTCGCTCTTGGGCATTCCCCACCTGGAGGAGCTGCCCGCCATCCGGTGGAGGCTACAGAATCTGCAGGAGCTGGAGCGCAAGCAGCCGGAGCGCTTCAGGGCCCTCGCTGATGCGCTGGACAACGGCTTGGGACGGTGACGATGTCGTCCACGTTGCGCCATGTCTCCGTGAGTCGCGAGGTCTCGCCACCAAAGCGGTCACAGAAGTGGCCACACGAACTCGCCGCGACCGCAAATCACTCGGACACAACGGCTTCGCGTCACCGCCGGAGCATGCCTTGGGCGCAGGGGGTCGCTGGTTCGAATCCAGTCGCCCCGACCACTTTCATTCGGTGCGTTCCGGACTCCCCGACCATGCCTGGCGTGCCTCTCCTGCGCAGGATGGTCGCCCACAGTTTGCACGGAAACCATAAAGCCGGCGAGGCACGCTATCATGTGCGGACTTTATCGTGCCTAACCACATCTTCGCCGTGCGCGCTTCCCTCTCGAGCCTTCTCACCGCCCTGTTCCTCGCCCTGATGGCGCCGCGCGCGCTGGCGCAGGGTGCCGCCCAGCAGCCTCCATCGGGGCCGCCGCCGGTCACGACGCCCGCCTTCGTCATCCAGAGCGACAACGGCGACAACCGGCTCCAGGTTGGCGGCTTCCTCCAGATGGAAGGACGCTTCGCCCTGAACGACGACCAGAAGCGCGTGACCGACACATTCACGATGCGGCGCTTCCGGTTCATCTTCCAGGGACGGCTTGCGCGGCACTTCGACTACTACTGGAACGTCGACTTCTCCAACAACGTGCTGACCCTGCGGGACGCCTACTTCGACACGGTGTTCTCGCCCGCGCTCCACGTTCGGGTGGGCAAGCAGAAAGCCCCGTTCAGCTACGACCGGCTCCTGCTCGTGACGCAGACGCTCTTCCAGGAACGCGGGATGAGCACGAGCGTCGCCCCCGACCGCGATACGGGCATCCAGGCCTTCGGCAGTCTCGCCGGAGGCGTCGTCAACTACGGGGCCATGATCGGGAACGGCTCAGCCGACGGTCAACTGTCCGAGCTCGACACGAACGACTCGAAGGACATGATCGGACGCGTGATGCTGCGGCCGTGGGCGCGGCAGGCGAAGAGCCCGCTCACCAACTTCAGCGCAGGCATTGCCGCCAGCACTGGCGTCCAGGGGGGGCCGGTGCCGACATTCCTGTCGTCGGGTCGCCAGCCGTTCTTCGCGTATGCGTCGGGGTCGTCAGGTGAGGGACGGAGAAACCGCTGGTCGCCGCAGGCCGTGTTCTTCCACGGCCCGTTCTGGGGATATGCCGAGTACGTGAAGTCGACGGGTGCCATCCGGCGTGGTGACGTGCTCGCCGATGTGGAGCACACCGCGTGGCAGGTCGCCGGCTCCTGGGTCCTCACCGGTGAGGCGGCCGTGGAGCGGAACGTCCGGCCTCGGATCAACTTCGACCCACCCAGCAACCACTGGGGCGCGCTGCAGGTCGTGGCCCGGTACCAGCGGCTGCACGTGAGCCGCAACGCGTTCAACCTCGGGCTCGCCGCCGCGGGGACCAGCGGCCAGGCCGACTCGGCAGTCGTCGGCCTGAACTGGTTCATGAACCCGCTCGTGAAGTGGCAGCTCAACTTCGAGCGGACCGTCTTCGATCGGAGCACCGCGGCGCCGCGGCGCCCGGAGAACATGCTGACGATCCAGGCGCAGTTCAGCCTCTGACGTCGCGCGCTACTTGGCGGCGGCGGCGAGCTGCGGCACCTTGGTCGGCACCTTCGGTGCGGAGGCCTGCGGGGGCACGGTGCTGTTGCCCGATGCGTCCAGGTAGAAGTGACGGACCGACCCGCACATCCAGGTATCGGGCAGGAAGTGCACGGCACCGGTCGAGACGTCGTACATCGCGCCGATCAGGCCGAGCGCCCCTTGCTCGATCATCTCGCGCAGGATGAGGCTGCGCTCCACGACCCCTTCGACCGTCCGGCGCACCTGGATGTATGCCACCTTGTTCACGAACTCGATGTTCTTCGAGGTCCGGTTCTCGGTGACGCTGCGCTCGAGGTAGACCGACGGCTGGATCAGGTTGAGCAGCGTCGTCAGGTTCCCCATCTGGACGTTGTCGCAGGCTCCCTTCACGGCACCGCAGTTGGTGTGCCCCAGCACGACGATCACGCGCGAGCCGGCCAGCTTGCACGCGAACTCCATGCTGCCGAGCACGGCCTCGGACAGCACGTTGCCCGCCAGGCGGATGCTGAAGATGTCGCCCAGCCCCTGGTCGAACACGAGTTCCGCCGACGTGCGCGAGTCGATGCAGCTCAGGATGGTGGCGAAGGGCCACTGACCATCGCGCGTCTCGTTCACCTGCTCGAGCAGGTTGCGGTTCGCCTTCAGGTTGCGCACGAACCGATCGTTCCCTTCCTTGAGGAACTCGACCGCCCGCTCCGGTGTGATGGTCGACTGTGTCGCTTGAGTATGCGTCCGCACGGTATCTCCTGCAGGGTGGCGTCCAGCACCAGCCGGGCGCCGCGGGAATGAATGCGGGGAAGAGGCCGCTGACCCTAGCGTCCTCTCGCAAACCGGCCGGATACCCGGCCAAGCTCAGCCCCCATTTGATTCGCGTTAGTATTGCATAAGAAATACGTCAGCAAATATCCAAATACAGGGGGGTGGGTCTTCCCTTAGTGCAGGGTGGGCAACGCCGCGCCAATGTTGGACCGCGATACGGCCGCGGTGGTCCATTGTCAGGCTCAGGCGCGCGCGACGATCGACCGGATGGACGCGAGACGTCCCTCACGGAACGTGAACTTCTGGACGAACTCGACCACGTACGCCCCGCCTCCGGAGCGGTGAATCCCCGTCTCCCGCCCGAAGACCACGATCGTGTCGCCCTGCTGCATGATGCTGGTCAGCACCGGGCGCTGTCCTTCCACGAGTCCGAAATTGTGCTCGATGGCGTAGCGGACCGCGTCCACGCCCCGGGCAGCCCCGATGAACCCGAATTCGTGTGGCGCGAAGATCTCGAAGGTCAGGTCGTCGTGCGCATGGGCGAAGAAGCCCTCGAGGTCGCCCCTCGCGATCGCCTCGACCTGCTGCTCGAGGGATCCGAGGCGGGTATCAGGGGCAGCCCCCTCCGGCTGCGCCTCGCGCAGTTGCCTGGTGACAGTCGAGAAGTCGCGGCGTTTCAAGCCAACCATCATCGGCCATCCGGTGGACACCTGAGACGGAAATCCGCAGTCCGCAACGTCAGGGAAACCTCTTACAGATCCTGCGAGAGCGGGCGCCAATCCGTGCACCGGCACGTCGCTATCTGTCTGATGTGGTGCCGATACCAGAGTCAGCGCCATGAGTGCCTCCGTGTCTCTCACCCCCTGCCCGACGCCAGCCACCATCACCCAGGAGGGTCCCGGCCGGCTGACGTTGATCGTCTTCAGCGGCGAGCTCGATCGCCTGCAGGCCGCGTTCACGCTGGCCACCGGGGCGGCCGCCTGCGGCATCGACGTGATGATGTTCTTCACCTTCTGGGGAACCGCACTGCTGCGCACCGGCCACGCCCCGGCGCGCAAGCCGCTGCTCGACCGCCTGTTCGGCTGGCTGATGCCCAGGGGGCCCGAAGGCGCGCGCCTCTCGCGCCTGGACATGGCCGGCATCGGACGCGCCCTCATGCAGCACCAGATGCGCAGCAAGGGCATCCCGTCACTGCCCGAACTGCTGGCAGTCGCCCGCGAGAGCGGCATCAGCTTCGGGGTGTGCGAGAGCACGATGACCATGATGGGAATCGACCGTTCGGAGCTGATGTCGGGGGTCGAGTACGAAATGTGCGGCGTGGCACACATCTGGGACCAGTCCGCGGGTGGACACGTCATCTTCATCTGAATGCGAGCGACGACATGACGACAACTCCCTCGACGATCGACCTCCGCGGCGTGCGCTGTCCGCTGCCGATCGTCCGCCTGAACAACGAACTCAAGAAGCTGGCTCCGGGTGCGGCGCTCGCATTCGTCGCCGACGACCCGGCCTTCCGGCTCGACGTGGAGGCGTGGGCCCGCCGACTGGGGCTCCAGCTCACCCTCGCCGATGCCGAGGCGCCAACCGTCCGGGGGACGGTGTGCCGACCCTGACCGCCTTCACCGACGCCCTGGCCGCCCTGGAGCGGCTCGGCACCCAGCTGCCGGTCGAACTGCGCCCGGCACTGGCCGACATCGTGGCGAACCTCCGGCTTCATGCGGCGCACAGCAGGCAGGAGGCGGCGCAGCTCGCCGCGGCCCAGGCGGAAGCCCTCGTGAACTCCGCGATCATCGTCTCGGAACTCGAGAACACCAGGGAGGAACTCCGCCTCGCTGCGCACGAGGCCGAGTCGGCCAGCCGCGCGAAGAGCGCGTTCGTGGCGAACATGAGCCACGAGCTGCGCACGCCCCTGAACGCCGTGATCGGCTACGCGGAACTCGCCCTCGAACAGGCCCATGACGAAGGGCTCGAGTGGGTGGCACACGACCTCGGCCGCATCCGCGACTCGGGCAGGCACCTGCTGGCGCTCGTCAACAACGTGCTGGACATCTCGAAGATCGAGGCTGGACGGGTCGACCTCGAGGTGGCTCCGTTTGCGGTGGCCGAACTGATCCAGACCCTGAGCCACGATTTCGGCATGCTCGCCCAGACGCGCGGCCTCCAGTTCTCCGTCGCCGTCTCCGGCGAAACGGGCACGCTTGTCAGCGACTACACCCGCGTCCGCCAGGTGCTGACCAACCTGCTCGGGAACGCCTGCAAGTTCACCAGCGAGGGTAGCGTCACCCTGCACGTGGACGCCGCCGACTCCGACGTGGCGTTCACCGTGCGCGACACCGGGATCGGCATGTCCGCCGACCAGCTGAAGCACCTCTTCGTGCGCTTCCACCAGGCCGACGTATCCACCACGCGCCTCTATGGCGGATCCGGACTCGGGCTGCACCTGAGCCGGGAACTCGTGCACCTCCTCGGCGGTCAGATCGCTGTCCGTAGCGAGCCCGGCGTGGGCACGACAGTGGTCGTCGATCTTCCACGCACGGCCCCCTCGCATGTTCAGGCTGCGACCGCAGGCTGAAGCCCGCACGCACGCTGCCGATTACGGCCGAGACGGTCTCCGTGCGCCTGCTGCGCACCTCTGCACCGTCGGTCCAAGCCTGTGAGGCCCGAGTGCACACCGCATCCGTGACAGCCGCCGCGTCCGCCAGCCCTGTCGAGGACGCCGTCTACCTGGCACGCCAGCCGATTCTCGACGCGAGGGGCTCGGTGTTCGGGTTCGAGCTCCTGTACCGCGGCGCGGCCGATGCCGACGCGTGTGCCAGCCCCGACGACCAGGCCACGGCACGCGTGCTGATCGACGCGATGCTGACGCTCGGGTTCGACACCCTCACCGACGGCCGCCCGGCCTTCATCAACTTCACGCGCGCCACGTTGCTGTCCGATGTCGCCATGCAGGTGCCGCCGTCGCAGCTCGCGCTCGAGGTGATCGAGACCGTGGAGGTGGATGACGACGTGGTGGACGCCTGCCGGCGCCTGCACGAGCGGGGCTACGTCATCGGACTCGACGACTTCGTTCCCGGCTCGCCGGCCGAGCGTCTCCTGCCCTATGCCGGCTTCGTGAAGATGGACGTGCTGCAGACCCCGCCGGACGTGCTCGCCGAAGTGGCCCGGCGTTTCCGCGCCCGCGGCCTCCGCCTGATCGCCGAGAAGGTGGAAACCCGGGAGATGCAACAGCTCGCCCGGTCACTCGGCTACCAGCTGTTCCAGGGCTTCTACTTCTGCAGGCCGTCCGGCGTCAGTGCCAAGGCGGTGTCGCCGCAGCAGCACACCTACCTGCGCCTGCTCGGGGCCCTGTCGCGGGAGGATCTCACCGTCGCCGAGCTCGAAGACCTGGTGAAGAGCGACGTGTCGCTGGCCTTTCGCGTGCTCCGCGCCGTGAACTCACCCGCGCTCGGCCTGTGCCGCGAGGTCACCTCCCTGCGTCAGGCGCTGGTGCTGCTCGGGCGTGAGCGCGTGCGGCAGTGGGCGTCGGTCTGGACGCTCGCGGGCCTCGAGAGCAACATCGACGAACAGCTCCTGACCATGGCGCTCATCCGCGCGCGCTGCTGCGAGGAGGTGGGCAGCCAGGCCGCCGGCACGTCCGCCTCGGGCGAGTACTTCCTCCTCGGCCTCTGCTCGCTGCTCGACGTCGTCCTCCGGCGCCCCATGCAGGACATCGTCGAGGGCGTGCCGCTGCCACGCGCGATCCGTGACGCGCTGCTCGGGCCCCCCAACCAGCCCCGGCTCGTGCTCGACGCCGTGGATGCCTACGCCCGCGGCGACTGGAACAACACGACGCTGCTCGCCCGCAAGGCCAACATCTCGCTCAGCACGCTCGGCCGAGCATATGGCGATGCCCTCCGGTGGGCGCGCGCGCTGCAGGGCATCGGCCAGGGGAAGTGATCGCACAGGAGAGACCATGGACAGCCAGCTGCACGAACCCATCGCGGCCCACGTCGATCCGGCGCCACACGCACGGCACGAGGGGTCGCGGGCGGAAGCAGAACTCCAGGAACTCCGGCAGTACCAGGCGCTGACCGTGCTGCTGCAGGGACTGCGCTCGCGCCAGGAACTGCGCTTCGTCCTGGCGCTGCACCTCGAGCGGCTCTTCCCGCAGACCAGTGGTGCGCTCTACCTCGTAGACCCCGCGAACCGGGGCCAGCTGTCGGCCATCGCCCAGTGGGGAGCCGTGGCCGAGACCGACGACCGCGCGATGCCGGCGTGTGTCGCGCAGCACCTCGATGACACCGCCTCGCTGGACAGCCTGCTGACCACGATCGTCCCTCCGCCGCAGCATGACGACCAGGGCGTCTGCGCTCCGCTGATGGCGGAGGGCGAGTTGCTCGGCGTACTCTACGCGTCGGCAGACGCGCAGGACGGCACGCCCAACCCGCCGCTGCCGGAGCCGGCCCGGCGCCGGCTCGTCGAGGTGGCCGACCGCCTCGTCCTGCCACTCACCGTGATGCAGATGCGCGAGCGGCTACGCGACCACGCCCGCCTCGATCCGCTCACCGGCGTGCCGAACCGCACGCAGATGGACGCCACGATCGCGCAGAAGGTCGCCGAAGCCGGCAACTGGGGTGCAGACCTCACAGTGGCCGTGATCGATCTCGACCACTTCACCATGGTCAACCTGTCGGCCGGCCACGATGCGGGCGACCATTTCCTGACCGGTTTCGCCCACTACCTCCGCAACCAGTTCGACACCGACGACGCGCTGCTGCGGCTTGGCGGGGACGAGTTCGTCATCGTCATGCCGGCGACCGATGCCGGAGCGGCGAAGACGAAGCTGGAGGAAGCACACGCCAAGTGGCTGTACGAGACACCGGCCGGCAGCGGCGGGCACACCTTCTCCGCCGGGGTTGCGGACACGAAGGTCTCGGGCACCATGCCGCGCGAACTGCTGCGGGCGGCGCACAAGGCGCTGTCCGACGCGAAGGCGGCAGGACGCGCGCGGGTGCACGTGTTCGCCCCGGTGGCGCCGCCAGTCCAGGAGACCAGCTTCCTGAAGCAGTTCGGCGTCCTCCCGGGAGTCTAGCAGCGGTCAGAAGCGGAACCGGAGGCCCAGCGTCGGGAAGCGCGGGATGCTCTGGTCGCGCACCTCGACCAGGCGCGGACGGTCGCCACCGGGGTTGTACTCGAGTTCGGCCGACAGCGCGCCGGCATTCTGCCGGTTCAGCAGGTTCACCACCTCGAAGTACAGCTCCCACCGCCCCTGTGCGCCGCGGGGCCGCCAGGTGGTCCGCAGGTCGACGCGCGCGAAGACCGGCAGCCGCGCGTTGTTCAGGTTGGCCACGCCCCCGAAGTCGACGCCGTAGATCAGCCGACCCGCCGCATCCAGGCCCGGCAGCAGCTCGCGCGTGTTGCCATCCCCATCGCGGTCGCCTTCATCCTCGACTCCGGCCACGCGCAGACCGAGCGGCGCCGTGCGCGGGAAGCCCGACGCCACCCTCGTGGTCGAGGCCACCTCCCACCGGTCGGTCAGGCGCAGTGAGGCGACCGCCGAGAACGCGTGGCGCCGGTCGTACTCGAACGCGTAGGTGCGACCGTAGGCCTCGCGCTCGGCCCGTCCCCAGGTGTAGCTCGCCCAGCCGCGGACGCGAGCGGAAGCAGGCGCCGAGGTCCGCGAGATGAAGAGATCGAACCCGTACGCACGCCCGCGCCCGTCGTTGACGGGCGCCGTCGTGATGAGGGCCTCGACCGGGATGCTCGACGTCAGTGCGACCGGGAAGTCGTAGCGAGCCAGTCGTGCCTGGCGCTCGGCCGCGGTTTCGAGCTGGCCGATGAGGAGGTTGGTGGACCGCTTGTAGTAGCCCTCGACCCGGAACGTGGCACCACCCCGCTCGTGCTCGAACCCGACCGACGACTGGACGGCCCGTTCACTGCGAACGCGGGCCCCCGCAGGTCCCGTCAGGTCCAGCACGTAGTCGCCCTGCACCAGCTTTTCGTAGCCGGGACTTTGCGTGTATCGCCCCACTGCCGCCCGCAGTCGCGTGCGCGGCGACAGGTCGACCGTGGCGTTCGCACGCGGCGACAGCAGCAGTTCTCCGCCCGCACCGCTCCGGTCCAGCCGCAGGCCACCCTCCACCGACAGGGCGCGGCGCACCTGCCACCGGTCGAGGAGCCATGCACCGGCGCGGGTCAGGTCGCGCGACGAGATCAGTGAATCGGGCAGGCCCGCACCGCCCTGTTGCGAGGAGCCGTTGGCAGCCGACGGGTTCCGGTCGCCCCTGATCTCGTACGCGAGGTCGGTCGCGAGCCCGTGCAGTTCCGCCCCCGTCTCGACCACGTGGCCGGCAGCCGCCCACGTGAGTTCCTGGCGGAGCGACACGTCGCGCAGGTTCAGCGTCCGATCGAACTTCACGTCCGCGACATCGAACCCTTCGTCGTCGGGTGCGTTGGACCGCTGGCTCCTGTTCTCGAAGGCGGCATCGACGCCGAAGCGCGAGGCGCTGTTCGAGTACGAGACGATGGTGTGCGACTGACCGAGGGTGCCCACCGAGGTGTCGAACCGCAGCGACAGCAGGTCGTTGTTCGTGTCGTCGTTGAACTTGCCGCGGGCGTCGGTTTCGTCGATGTCCAGGGCGGCGGCCTGGCGGCTCCGGAGGGCGAACACCGAGAACCGGCGGCCGGGGGCGAGATCCCAGACCCCCTTGGCCTGGACATCGGCGAAGCGCGGGAAGTCCTGGTCGGTGATGCGCGAGGCCACGAGGTCGTAGTACGTCCGGCGGGCACTCACCAGCCACGAGCCGCTCGCCTGCTTCGGCAGCCGTCCCTCGAACACGACGTTCGCATCGGTGATGCTCAGCGATGCCGAGCCGTCGAACCGCTCCCGCCTCGTCCCCTCGCGGTTCTCCACGAGGAGCAGGGACGAGAGGCGGTCGCCGTACTTGACGCTGAAGCCGCCGGTCGCCAGTTCGAATCGTGAGATTGTCTCGGGGTTGAAGGCACTGGTCAGCCCGAACAGCCGGTAGGGGTCGTGGATCTCGACCCCGTCCATCATCGTGAGGTTCTGGTCGGGCGCACCGCCGCGCACCGCGATGCGGCTGCCGAACTCGTCGGCGGCCGACACGCCGGGCAGCGTCTGCAGGGTGCGGAACACATTGTCGAGCGCCCCTGGCGTGCGCAGCACCTCGGTGGGCGCGACAGCCACGGCGGACGGGGCGGCGGCCGGCGGCGGTACGGCGACGACGTCGACCGACGAGGAGAAGGCTTCGCGGGGCACGAGCAGGAACTCGGCGTCAGCCTCGCCCACCGCGGCGTCCAGCACCGTCGCCAGGGGATAGAAGCCGCCCAGTTCGAGTTCGATCCGCACCGAGCCTGCCGGCACGCGCAGCGTGAACCGTCCGTCCTGGCCGGTGACCGCCACGCGATCACCGGCCGTGATCGTGACGCCGGGCAGCGGCTCACGCGTCTGGCTATCGCGCACGGTCCCCTCGACCGCGCGGTCGCCTGACGGCTGGGGAGTCTGGGCGTCGAGGGGCGGGGCCAGCAGCAGAAGGAGAACCGCGCAGAACAGGGAACGGGTCAGCGACACGAGCATGCTCCCTGAGCATACTCATCCGGCAGGCCACGATGCGACCGGCACGGGCGGACGGTCACGATGGCCGGCCTGTTCTTCGATCGCACCACGACCGGATTGCCGATACGATCGACAGCGTGGCCCCTCCCCTGCACGACATCGTCATCATCGGCGCCGGCGTGGCGGGCCTGACGCTCGCCCGGGAACTGCGACGCCGTGGGCATGCACCCGTGGTCCTCGAACGGTCACGCGGCGTGGGCGGCCGGTGTGCCACACGGCGGGTCGACGGCGTGCCGGTCGACCACGGTGTCCCCTTCCTGCACGGCCATACGGACGCCTTCATCGCGGAACTGGCGAACATCCCTGGCGAGCCGCTCGACGGCTGGCCCTTCAGGATTGAGGGTGATGGCACACCCTGCCGCCCCGAGGCGTTCCGCGCGCACGCACATCGACGTGCGGTCGTGGAAGGCGTGAACCGTTTCGCGAAACAGCTCGCAATCGGGTCCGATGTGTGGACCGAGGCTCGGGTCGTGTCGATTGAGGGGCCGGCAGGCGTGGCAGGTGTGTGGGCGCTGACGCTGGCCGATGGCCGGGAGGTGCGGGCGCGCACGCTGGTGACGGCCGTTCCACCGCCGTCTGCGCGAACGCTGCTCTCGACCGCATCCAACCTGCCGGCCGACGTGACGGGCCTGCTTCCGGTGCTGGCCCTGGTGCCGATGATTGCCTGCCTGGCCGTCATCGCACGCTACCGCGAGGGAACGCCCGCACCACCGTGGCACATGGCCTTTCCACGCGAGAGCGCGGCTGTCCACTCGGTCAGCGTGGAGTCGTCCAAGCACCGCCCGCAGCCCGGGCACACGCTCGTCATCCAGGCCCGCGCCCCATGGTCGCGCGCGAGGGTGGCCACGGCGCCGGAGTCGTGGGCCCCGTCCCTGCTCGACGAGGCGGCCGCGCGGTATGGAACGTGGATCGGGACGCCGGCGTCCTTTCAGGGACATGCCTGGCGGCATGCGCGTGTGGCCCCCGGCTGCGAACTGACACAGCCACTGCTCGTCGAGAGCGCGACGGGCACCCGGTTCGGGTGCGTGGGCGACGGCTTTCACCCGGCGGGGGGTGTCGAGGGGGCATACCTCTCGGGCCTCATGCTCGCCGCACGCCTCGATCGCTTGCACGACAGACATTGACCACCGAGATCAGGAGCCTCCCGTGCCGATTGCCCCAGACGACATCGACCGCATCCTCGCCGCCGAGGCCGACCACGAATGCGCCGGGTACGGCGAGAACAAGGTGTGCGTGCGCATCGCGGCCATTGCCGACCTGCCGAGCCGGTTCGGGCGCTTCCAGGTGATCGGCTTCTGGAACAATCGCGACAACCGGGATCACGTGGCGATCGTGCACGGCAACCCGATCGGGCGCGAGCAGGTCCCGACGCGGCTGCACAGTGAGTGCCTGACCGGCGATGCCCTGGGGTCGCTGCGATGCGACTGCCGCGATCAGCTGGAAGTGGCGCTGCGCGCCATCGCCTCCCACGAGTGCGGCATCGTGCTCTACCTGCGGCAGGAAGGTCGCGGGATCGGCCTGCTGAACAAGCTCCGTGCGTACGGCCTGCAGGACCGCGGCATGGACACGGTGGAGGCGAACCTGGCGCTCGGCTTCCGCGACGACGAGCGTGAGTACTCGGTGGCGGCGCACATGCTGCACAGCCTGCGGGTCAGGTCGGTGCAGCTGATGACGAACAACCCGCGCAAGGTCCAGGAGCTGACGCAGCACGGGGTGACGGTGGCGGGACGGCTGGCGCACGCGATTCCGCCGAACGAGTTCAACCGCTTCTACCTGGAGACCAAGCGCGACCGGTCGGGGCACATGCTCGATGCGCTCGGCAAGGCGCACCTGCCGGAACAGGGCGAACCGGTGGAGCTCGACACCCGCTCCTGAACTTCGGACGCGGTCGGGCCGATTCCTGAGGTGCCCATGCTGCACCCGGACGCCCGCCCGAGCCGCCCCATGCAACCACGCGCAGTCCGCATTCCCATCTACGACGCCACTGTCGCGTTCAACAGGCGCCAGGTCACGCTGGTCAACATCAGCCGGACCGGAGCGCTGCTCCGCGTGCATGCGCCCGCCCCGCTCGGCAGCGAGGGACGGCTGGTGATTGGCTACAAGCACACCACCATCCAGATCGACGCCCGCGTCGTCCGCTGTCACCTTGCGTCGACCGCCGGAACGGCCGCCGACGGCGACTGGAACGCGGGCATCAAGTTCGTCGCCCCTCCGCCGGACGAGGTGACCCAGTTGCTCCGTCGCATCATCTCGCTCGGCTGAACGGCCGCCCCTCGGACCGCACATCCTCAACGGTCGTGGCCGTTACGGACGGCGCTGCCACTCACTGCACGGTTTTGCAGACTCCTTACGACCGTGCGGTAGAGTCCTGATGCCCAGCCCAGCCGTGCTGGCGCACCCGAGAAAGGACCCGGACGATGCATCCAGCCGTTGGGGCAGGCGGTCGAACCCGCCGCGCCTCCAGACTCATCAAATTCAGCCTTCTCGCACTGGCGTGCGCAGGCACGCTGATCGTCACAGGCGCGGGCGGTCTCCGCGCGACCGAGCGAGAGAGGGCAGAAGAGAAGCTGCCGCCCTTCTCGGCGGACCACATCGTCGTCCCGGGTGCATCACCCGATACGGTCACGAACCCGCCCGCGGGCGGCACGTGGACGCAGCTGACCAATCTTCCGTCGGTGCCGATGGACAACTGCCTCGTGCTGACCGACGGCGACGTGTTCTGCCACGAGCACCGGTCGACGCGCTGGCACCGCCTGAAGCCCTCGAACACGGGCAGCTACCAGGCAGGCACCTGGTCGTTCGACTCGAGCATGCCGACCGGATACGCACCGCTCTATTTCGCGTCGGCAGTGCTGGCCGATGGGCGGGTGATCGTGGCCGGCGGCGAGTACAACTGCAACCCGGGCTGCATCTCGAACTGGCAGGCCAAGGCGGCGTTCTACAACCCGGCGACCAGGACGTGGGTGAACGTGCCGCCGCCGACCGGGTGGACGACGATCGGTGATGCCCAGGGCAACGTGATGTTCGACGGCCGCTTCCACCTGGCCGACTGCTGCAGCGCCAAGATGGCCTACTTCAACCCGGCCACGCTCACCTGGAGCGCCATCACGCCGTCGGTCCAGCAGGCCGACAACTACAACAACGAGGAGAACTGGGTGCTGCTCCCGAACGGCCGCCTGCTCGCAGTCGACGCGTGGCACTCGACGCAGACCTATTCCGAAACCTTCGACCCGCTGACGCTGCAGTGGGCGCCCGCCGGCAACACCAAGGTGGTGCTGACCGACCCGGGCTCGAAGGAGCAGGGGCCGGGCGTGCTCCGGCCCGATGGTACGGTGGTCTTCTTCGGGGGGGCCGACCCCGGTCCTGGCCACACCGCGGTGTACGACTATCGCACGGCGAACATCGCGAACGCCTGGATCGCTGGTGCCGACTTCCCCAACTTCGACACCGCGTCGGACTCCCCGGCTGCGGTCCTGCCGAACGGCAACATCCTGACGCAGGCAAGCCCCGGCGTCTTCAACACGCCAAGTTCCTGGTACGAGTACGACGGCACGAACACCTTCACCCGCGTCACCTCGCCCAACTACTCCTTCTCGCCCTCGAGCTATGAGGGACAGATGCTGGTGCTCCCGACAGGGCAGGTGCTGCAGACCGAGTTCTCGAACGACATCCGGCTCTACACGCCGACAGGCACCTACGATCCCGCCTGGGCACCGGCCATCTCGACGTTCCCCGCGACGATCGCCCCCGGCGGAACCGGGTATGGCATCAGCGGCACGCAGTTCAACGGCGTGACGCAGGGGGGCTACTACGGCGACGACTGGCAGAGTGCGACGAACTATCCGCTCGTCCGGATCCGCAACAACGCGACGGGCCATGTCTTCTACGCGAAGACCTACGGCCACTCCTCGATGGGCGTGCAGACCGGCAGCCTGCTCGTCAACACGACGTTCGACGTGCCGGCGGGCGTCGAGACCGGGCCGAGCACGCTCAGCGTGGTGGCCAGCGGCATCCCGTCGCCATCCGTGGCCGTGACGGTGCAGGGAGCCGGCACGCTGCCTGGAGCGTTTGCCAAGGCGTCGCCTCCCGACGCGTCGACCGGCCACCCCACCAGCCTGACGCTGGCCTGGGCCACGAGCGCGGGTGCCAGCAGCTACGAGTACTGCATCGACACGACCGGCGACAGTGCGTGTGGCACGTCGTGGGTCGGGACCGGCGGAGCGACCGCCGCCACGGTGAGCGGACTGGTCGCGGGCACGACGTACTACTGGCAGGCCCGTGCCACCAATGGCGCCGGCACCACGGTCGCCGACAGCGGTACGTGGTGGTCCTTCACCACGGCCGTGACACAGCCCGGGCCCTTCAACAAGACCTCGCCGGCCAATGCCGCGTCCGGGCTCTCGGGCACGGTGGCGCTGACGTGGGGAGCGAGCACCAACGCGACGAGCTACACGTACTGCGTCGACACGACGAATGACAACGCCTGCGGGACGCAGTGGGTTGGCGTCGGCGCCGCGACATCAGCGAACTTCACCGGCCTCACCGCCGGCTCGACCTATTACTGGCAGGTGCGGGCCACGAACGTCGGCGGCACGGTGGACGCGAACACCGGCACCTGGTGGTCCTTCACGGCGTTGTCCGCGCCGGCGGCGTTCGGCAAGGTGGCACCGGCCAACGGCGGGACGGTCTCGGCCACGGCGCAGCTCACACTGAGCTGGAATGCCAGCAGCGGCGCCACGAGCTACGAGTTCTGCATCGACATGGTGAATGACAACGCCTGTGGCGGAACCTGGCGCAACATGGGCACCGCGCTGAGCCGCACCATCCAGGACGTGGGCAACCGCACCTTCTACTGGCAGGTGAGGGCCGTGAACGGCGCCGGCACGACCGTGGCGGACAGCGGGACATGGTGGTCGTTCACCGGCGGTTCCGCCGCACCCGGCGCGTTCGCCAAGTTGCTGCCGGCGAACGGCACCACAGGCGTGCCGACGAGCCTGACGCTGACGTGGGGGGCAAGCACCGGCGCCTCTGGCTACGAGTACTGCGTCGACACCACCAACGACAACGCCTGCGGCACGACGTGGATCGGCGCGGGCGGTACGAGCGCGGGGATCGCCGGGCTGACCGCGGGCCTGACGTACTACTGGCAGGTCCGCGCGACCAATACGAACGGTACCACCATCGCCGACGGCGGCGCCTGGTGGATGTTCGCCACCGGGACGAGCGCACCCGGGCCATTCACGAAATCGACCCCCACCAACGGCGCCACCGGTCTCGGCACGAGCCTGAACCTCGGCTGGACGACGAGCGCGGGCGCCGCGTCGTATCAGTACTGCGTGGACACCACCAACGACAGCGCGTGCGGCACCACGTGGGTGGCGGCAGGCGGCACGAGCGCCGCGCTCAGCGGGCTCACCGCCGGCACGACGTACTACTGGCAGGTGCGGGCGACCAGCGGTGGCGGTACCACGAACGCCGACAACGGCACATGGTGGTCGTTCTCGACAGTGCAGGGCGCACCGGGCAACTTCACCAAGATCGGCCCGGCCAACGGGGCCACCGTCTCGGCCACGGCCCCGCTCACCATGAGCTGGAACCCGAGCATCGGCGCCGTGACCTACGAATTCTGTATCGACCAGGTGAACGACAACGTCTGCGGCGGGACCTGGCGCAACATGGGCACGGCCCTCAGCCGCACGATCCAGGACATCGGGAGCCGGACGTTCTACTGGCAGGTGCGTGCCGTGAATCCGGGCGGTACGACCACGGCCGATGGCGGCACGTGGTTCCGGTTCACCGGCGCGCCGCCCCAGACCACCGGGCAGCAGTAGCGCCCACACTCGCCCGCAGGGCTGGCGCAGCGGTCACCGTTGCGCCAGTCCTGCCACGTACGCACGCTCCTCCACACCGAACCACGGGGGCGCACCCGCCCGCGCGTTCTCCGCCATCCGGGACGGCTTCGCGGTGGCCGGAATCGCCACGTGGCACCTGGGGTCGCTCAGCACCCACTTGAGCATGGCCTGCGCCCATGTCTTCACATTGAAGGGGGCCAGCGGTGCGAGGGCATCCGGCGACGGCACGTGCGTGAAGAGACGGCCCTCGGCGAAGGGACGCATCACGATCACGCCGAGCCCGAGGTCTGCTGCCATCGGCAGGATGGTTCGCTCGACTTCCCGTTCGAACGGGTTGTAGGGAACCTGGATGAAGGAGATGCGGCCCGTGCGCATCACGGTCGCCAGTTCGGTGAACGCTGCCGGGCTGTAGTGCGTGGCGCCGATCTCCCTGACCCGACCGGCTTCGCGCTCGGCCTCCAGCGTGTCGAGGTGCCCCTGCCAGTTCACCAGGTTGTGCACCTGGTACAGCTCGACCCGACCGCCGAAGTAGCCCATCGCCCGCGCGATCTGGCGGATGCCGTCGACGGTCGATCGGGTCCACACCTTGGTGGCGACGATCGCCTCGTCGCGCCGGCCGGCGAGCCCTCGACCGAGGACACGCTCGGCTTCCCCGTACATCGGTGAGCTGTCGAACACGCGTGCGCCCCCTTCGAAGGCCGCGTCGAGGACCGCGCGCGTGTTGGCCTCCGCCTCGCGGCCCGTCACGTCGAAGGTGTTCCAGGTGCCCATCCCGACGACAGGCAGGTGCAGGGATGTCCGTCCGAACGGTCGGGATTCCATCAGGATGCTGCGGTGGCGGCTGGTTCCCGGAGTCCTCAGGCTGCGCTGCTGGCCGATGACGCCAGGCGCGCGCGCACGTGCGAGAGCAGCATGGCCCGGGTGAACGGCTTGGCCAGGAACGCACCGGGCTCGCTCCACTCGAGCCCCTTCGGCAGGCCGGACATGAAGAGCACCGGCAGGCCGGGGCGCCGCACGCGGATGGCGTTGGCCAGTTCGCTCCCGGTCATCTCCGGCATCATCACGTCGCTCAGCACCAGATCCACCCGATCGCCGACCGTCTCCATGAGGGCCAGCGCCTCGGAGGGTGATGCCGCCGCCACCACCTCGAAGCCGTCGCTTTCGAGCATCTCCTTCGTGACCAGGCGCACCGGCTCCAGGTCTTCCACGACCAGAATCAGCCCACCCGCAGGCCGTGGGGCCGGGGGCGCGTAAGCCTCCGGCGCAGACACGGCATCCTTCGGCAGCGAGGTCACCGGCAGGTCGATCGTGAACGTGGTGCCGCTGCCCACCTCCGAGTCGACCCAAATGAACCCGCCGCTCTGCTTCACGATCCCGTACACGGTCGAGAGCCCGAGCCCGGTCCCCTGCGCGCCTTTGGTGGTGAAGAACGGCTCGAAGATCTTGTTCAGGAGATCCGGCGCGATGCCGTTGCCGGTGTCGGTGACCGTCAGCTGGACGTATTCGCCGGCGGGCTGCACCGCCCGGCCCGGCCGCGGTGCCTCGAGCACCGAGGGCCGGATGGCAATCGACAGTCGACCTCCACGCGGCATGGCGTCCCTGGCGTTGATGGACAGGTTCAGGACAATCTGTTCCAGCTGGGCGGGGTCGGCACAGACGTTCGGCAGCCCTTCCGGCGCCTCGATCTGCAGTTGCACATCGTCGCCCATCAGGCGGTCCACCATCGTACTCATCGACTGGACGACGACGCCGACGTCGACCACGCGGGGACGGAGCACCTGCTGGCGGGAGAACGCGAGCAGCTGGCGGGTGAGGTCGCCGGCCCGCTGCGCTGCCCGGATGATCTGCGCCAGCGACTCATGCCGCCCGATCTCGGCCTGCAACTGCTCGGCGAAGCCGATCATCACCATCAGCATGTTGTTGAAGTCGTGGGCGATGCCCCCGGCGAGGCGCCCCACCGCCTCCATGCGCAGGGCGTGCCGCCGCTGCTCGGAGCAGGTGCGCAGCTGCAGGCGTTCGGCGTCCGACGACTGCGAGGCGATGTCGACCGGCCGGAACCAGACGAGCCGTCCACCGCGCGTGGGGGTCAGGTCCATCGGCTGCTCCACGCGCTCGAACAGCCGGCCGTCGCGGGCAGTCACGACGTTGCGCAGCAGCTCGCTCTGGGGAGAAGGCTCCTCGGCGAGCACATCGTCGGCGTCGATCCGGGTGAGCCGCGTGTCGATGCTCGCCAGCGTGGCCGTCCGCAGCTGGTCGGCGGCAAGGCCCGTGGCCCTGGCCATGGCGGCATTCCAGGCGACGACCCGGCCATCCGCGTCGACGAGGACGATCGCGTCAGGCGATGCCTCGAGCATCGCCCCCAGTTCGAGGGGCTGCGGGACGGGGGTGGGCTCGCTCATCAATCACCATTCTGGAGCAAGACGAGATCCGCCGACGAGACGCCGAGCACGCAGCAGTCGCGACCCCGGCGCTTCGCATCGTACAGGGCACGGTCCGCCGACGTCACCAGCAGCTCGAGCGTCGGGAACCGGTGTGAGGAGGCGACGCCGAAGCTGGCCGTGACCGGCACGGCTCCGGCGGTGGCCTCCGCCAGCAGGCGACGAAGCCGCTGGGCCACGCGACCGAGCGTATCCTCCACGCCGGTGTCGACGATGGCGAGGAACTCCTCGCCGCCGTAGCGGCCGACGGCGTCGGCCCCGCGGAGCCCGCGTGCGAGGCTCCTGGCCGCCTGCGCGAGCACCCGGTCGCCTGCCGCGTGGCCGTGGGTGTCGTTCACCTGCTTGAAGTGGTCGAGGTCGCAGAAGATGAGGCCGAAGCCGGTGCCGTCCTGCTCGAACCGGGCCCAGGCCCGCTCGAGCCGGCTGTCGAGCGCGCGCCGGTTCAGCACACCCGTCAGGGCATCAGTGGTGGCCACCCGGCGGAGCCGTCGCGCTTCGCTCTCGAGGGCGCGGTGGCCGCCGAGGAACTCGCCGTAGGCGCGCGTTCGGTAGACCACCGCGGACACCTGCGCGGCCGCCCGCAGGAACGCCGTCTCGTGGGCGGGACGGAATACGTCGGGCTGGCCACTCGTGAAGAACAGCAGGCCGAGCGGCACGCCGTCGGCGACCAGAGGACAGGCGAGCGCGGCGCGTACCCCTGCCAGGAGCAGGTGGCGCTCGATGGCGGACCGGGCATCCGAGGCCCGCTCGGCGTGGAGATCGCTGATGATGGCTGGTTCCCCGCGCCGCAGGCAGTCGTGGAGCGGGCCCTCGATCGAGATCGACCAGTTCGGCTGGAGCGTCGCGGCGTGTCCGCGCCGCCAGGCGCCAACGAGGCGGCGGCCGCAGTCGGAGAGGAACGCGCATTCGAGCGTCTCGAAGGGAATCACACCGGAGAACCCCTCGAAGAGGCGGTTGAGCACCGTGTCGAGCAGCGAACTCCGTTCGCGGGCAATCTCGTCGAACAGGCGGCTGAGTTCGAGCTCGCGGCGTGCCACGCGCGACGAGAATGCCGCCAGCGCGTCGCCCAGGACGGCGATGGCGTCCGCCGACGGCTGCCCGGCCAGCACCGCGGGAGGGGCCGGCTGGGCACACGCTGTTGTCACATCATGGTCCACGGTTGACTCCGAAGGGCCAGCGCTGCACGCTGATGCCTTCCAGTCCACATATCGGGAGCCTCAGCCTTGGGGATGATAGCCAATTGATGGCTATTTAATGACCAACAATGAGCTGATTGGATACAATGTTCGCCGCGACTTCGCCCCAAATCACGTGAGTCAGCCCACGCGTCCATCCGCCCTGGTCATCGACCCCGACCGACAGACTGCCCGCCAATGCCAGCAGTGCCTGTCGCGGGTCGGGTTCCGCGTCGGCCGGCCGTTCCCTGCCCTGGCGAATGCGCTCGACGCGTGGGCGGACGGGGCTCCGACCCTGATCGTGCTCGATGCCGACCTGGTCGAGACGGCCGGGGCGACGGCCTTCTGGGATCGAGTGAGTGACCACGCCGTGCCGGTGATCTATGTGGCGGAGTCTCCGGATCGCGTGGCCATCGAGCGGATGGCGCTCCGGCATGCGGCCGCGGTGGTGGTGCGGCCCGTGGTCGACGCCCAGCTCGAGGCCACGGCACTCCTGCTTGGCGACCAGGGGCGGTCTGGCTCAGGCCTCGCCAGGCGAGGGAGGGCGTCGGCCGTGGCACCTGCCCGCACACCGGAGCAGAAGCTCCGGGCGATTGCGGCGTTGCTGGCCGACAGCGCCGACGCGGCGGAACCCGAGGGCGCCGCCCTGCTCTCGGTGCGTGAACGCGAGGTGGTCGACCTGCTGGCCGAGGGCGCGCGTGTCGTCACCATTGCGCGCACGCTCGCGCTGAGCCCTCACACGGTGCGAAATCACCTGAAGGCGGTGTTCCGGAAGCTCAATGTGCGGGGGCAGCAGGAGCTGTTCGACTACTGGCGCGGGCCTGGCCGCTGAACCACGGGTGCGTTCACAGAGGGGCAACTGCGCCGTAGCCCGCGACGATGACCCGATCGCGCCCGAGCGCCTTGGCCTGGTAGAGTGCCCCGTCCGCGGCCCGCAACACTTCGTGCGACGTGGTGCCGTGTGACGGGAACTCGCCGACCCCAGCCGAGAAGGTCACCTCCCGGCCGTAGCCGGCGGTCTGCTGCCGCCACTCCGCCCGCAGCGCCTGCAGGCGCTCGGCGGCTGCCTGAGCCGCGGCCCCTGGCAGCACCAGCACGAACTCTTCCCCGCCGTACCGGAAGACCGCATCGTCGAGCCGCAGGTGGCTGGCCAGGAACTGGGCGAAGGCACGCAGCAGGGTGTCGCCGGCATCGTGGCCGAGCGTGTCATTGAATCGCTTGAAATGATCGATGTCCACGAGCGCCACCGACACGCCGTACGCAAGGCGCGCGGCACGACTGATCTCGCGCCCGATCGACTCGTCCATCTGGCGCCGGTTGTAGACGCCCGTGAGCGGATCGCGCACCGACTGGTTGAGCAGGCGGTCCCGCAGCACGATGTTGGCGAGCGGCAGCGCCAGCCGTTCCGCAATATCCGACGCGCGGCGGCGTTCGTCTGCCGTCAGGCCGCCTGACGGTCCGTGCCCGCTGCGTGCGCGGGGATCCGCCTGCAGGTGCAGCACCCCCAGCGTCTCGCCGTCGGCCATCAGGGGCACGCAGAGCGAGTGCTGCCCCTCGCAGGCCCGGTGCGTGCAGGCCACCTCCCGGGAGGCGTCGGTCTCGTGCACCCGTCCGAGCCGGAGCGCCACGCAGGCATCGAGTGGGAACTGCTCCGGCAGCGGGTCGCATCCCCAGCAGACCAGCGCGTCCACGGTGTCATGCGAGGCGTCGAGCAGCGCCAGCGACCCGTTGGTTTCCGGAAACAGGCGCTCCATGTGCAGGCTGAGCACCGACCGGATCTCCTCGCGCGACCGCAGCGTCTGGAGCAGCTCCGTGAGGGCGCGATACTGCCGGCGCTCCTCGAGTTCCGCCTCGAGGCTCGCCTTCGCAGCGGCCAGTTCGTCCCAGAGCGCCTGCTGCTCCGAGGCGTCCCGCACGAAGGCCAGCGTCATCCGCCGATCCGCCAGCACCACCGAGCCGAGCGCGATGTCGACCGGCAGTTCGGTCTCGTCCGCGCGACGCGCGGTCAGCGCCAGCTTGCTGCCCATGCGTCGGGTATGGGGCATCCGCTGGTAGCCCTCGCGCTTCCCGACATGCGCGGCATGATGCCGATCCGGCACCAGTTGTTCGACCGGCTGCCCCTCGAGGCTGTTCGGCGCGTACCCCAGCATCCGGTACAGCTGTTCGTTGGCGGCGACAATCAGGCCCGTCTCATCCACCATGACGATGCCGTCGGGCGCCGCATCGAGGAACGCGGCGAGCGTCGCGCTCGCCGGAGGTTCGACCATCGGCAGCGGCACGACCCGCTCGTGTGACGGCTCTTCCGAGCGTCCGAGCAGCCTGGCCAGCACCGTCAGCATGCAGGGGCCTCCGTCTCGAGTCCGCGGGCCCAGCGGAGCGCATCGGTGTAGGCCTCGGTCAGCCGGAGGATTGGCAGCCGCAGGTGGTGGAGGATTCGGGACGCCATGTCCCATGCCCCACGTTCGTAGGCGGTGACGGCGTCGAGCACCGCACGGGCCGGGTTCGGCTGGCCGAGCAGTGCGTCGCGCACCAGCAGTGGGAGCGGCATCTCCGCGATCGCTGCCGCCATCGGCCGCCGGAGCAGCGCATCGAGCACCGAGCAGAGGCCGAGCAGGAAGTAGCCGCTCTCCATTTCCTCGCCGCCGAACTCGCGGCCGAGCGCCTCACAGCAGCGCGCCCGGACCAGGGCCACGGCCAGCATCTCCGCGCTCTGTCCCTGGCCCAGCCCCGCGAGCGTCCAGACCGACACCCACTTGCGGATGCGATCGCGCCCGAGCAGCAACAGCGCCTGTCGCAGCGAGGTCACCTCCCGCCGAAGTCCGAACGCAGGCGAGTTCACCGAGCGCAGTACGCGGTAGGTGAGCGAGACATCGGCCTTGACCAGCGCCTCGAGCTCCGAGACCGGCAGGTCGTCGCGGTTGAGCGCGGCCAGGAGCCGCATGTAGGCGAGCTGATGGCCGGCCAGCGGCGCGGACGAAAAGGTGGTCGGGCGGCAGAAGTGGTAGCCCTGAAAGAGCTGGTAGCCGAGCGGCCGCAGCCGCTCGACCACGGCCGCCTCCTCCACCTTCTCGGCGATCAGCCGCACGCCGCGTGGTCGGTACACGGAGGCGAGGCGTGCGCACTCCTCGGGCGGCGTGGTGAGCACATCCACCTTGATGAACTTGGTGAACGGCAGCAGCGCTTCCGCGGGCGACCCGGCCACGAAGTCGTCGAGTCCGATTGCATACCCGCGGTCGTGCAGCCGGCTGCAGGCGTCGATCACCTCCCGATCGACCGGCACGTCCTCACGCACCTCGACCACGAGCGACGAGGGCGGCAGCAGCGTGGCCGCATCTGCGAGCAGCAGCCCCCTGGTGAAGTTGACGAAGGCGGGGCGTCCGGCCGTCAGGGTGTCGAGCCCCAGCGACAACACCGCGTTCGACAGCACGCGTGCGCTGGCCCGGTCGCCGACGTCGTCGCAGCTCTCGTCGGCCGCGCTGCCGCGGTAGAGCAACTCGTAGCCGAACACCCCGCCGCGCGGGTCGAGAATCGGCTGCCGCGCGAGATGCACTGTCTCGGTCGGCGCCGGCTCTGGCGTGCCAGCCCGTCCATGGTGGTTGGAATTCCAGATAGCTGGGCGCATGCGTCTCCCCAGCACATCTATCGACCATCCGGCCGGGCTTCGCAATGCCCCGGTGTGGGGCAGGCCTGACCCATCCTGGGCCGCGTGAAGAACGTCCGCAGCGGGCCGATAGACCCACTCGTGCGAGGACACGTCGTGAACACACCGAACTCCGAACCGGCGGACGAGCACTTCAGCGCGGAGGACCTGCTGGCGGTCACCGTCGACGATCCGGGCATGCGGCGCGGACTGAGGGACATCCTCCTCGACGAGTCGCCCCGCCTGCTCGCGCGCATCGGGTCGGCGCTGGATGCCGGCGACGGGGCCGCCGCCGCCGATGCCGCACACGCCCTGAAGAGCCTCGTGGCCACGGTGGGCGGCCGGCGCGCCTTCGCACTGGCGAACGTCATCGAGACCACGGCGAGGTCCGGCGGCGCTCCGCCCGCGCGCACGGCCTTCGACGCGCTCGCCAGTTCCCTGATCCACCTCGCCACCGCACTGACGGCGTTCGTGGAATGCGAGGAGCGCGCATGCTGAGCGGGCAGCCCTCCGAGGTCGCGGCACCGCCCGCCCCGCACGTCCGCCGGGTCCAGCGCATCATGGTGTGCGACGACGACCTGGCCGTGCGCTATGCGCTGAAGCGCCTGTTCACCATGGAACTGGCGGCCGACGTCACGGAGGCCGAGAACGGCCTGGTTGCCCTCAAGGCCCTCCGCACGCACCTGCCGGACCTGCTGGTACTGGACCTGCACATGCCGTTCGTCGATGGCCTGGAGACGCTGTCGGCGATCCGCAGCACGCCCGGCCTCGCGCACCTCCCGGTGATCGTCCTCACGGGCGAGTGCAATGCCGATGTGGTCCGCCGCGTCATCGACCTGGGCGTCACCGACTACCTGAGCAAGCCGCTCTCGAAGACCGGCACGCGCGAACGCCTGAAGCGGATCATCGCCTCGCTCCAGGTCGACACCCGCACGGTCGGACGGGCGCGGCGCGAGGCCGACGAGGGGCCGGTGCTCATGGCCGGCAGCAAGCTCCTCGTGGCCGACAGCTCCGAGGACTTCCGCTACTTCTTCCGCACCACCTACGGCGCACGGTTCCGGATCCTCGAGGCGGCCGACGGCGTCGAGGCGCTCGACCTGGCCATCCAGATGAAGCCGAACGCCGTGATGATCGGACGCGACCTGCCGCAGCTTGGCTCGGAGCAGCTCGCCCAGAAACTCAGGTCACTGCGCGTGCGGCGCGACCTGGTGCTGCTGGCCGTGGGCGCCCGGCAGGAGCTGGAGGAGGCGCGCAACACCGGCCTGTACGACGCGTGCATCACGCGGACCTTCGTGCCCGAAGTGGTCACCCGCGAGCTGGACGCCCTGGGGCCTGCCTCGGTGCCGCTCGCGCAGCTCCTCGAGGTCTGCCCGACGCTTCGGACCCAGATGGCCAGCGCGGCGGAGCAGGTCTTCGGCATGATGCTGAAGATGGAGGTCGAGCCGCGCGACCGCGTGGTCGTCCCATTCACGCCCCCCTTCGTCGTCGCACGCATCCCGCTCGAGGTCACGGACGCGCTCGTCGCACACATCGACCTCGTAGCCGACCTGACCAGCGCCGACGCCTTTGCCGTCGCGATGTTCGGCATCCCGGAGGCCGCCGAGGGCATGGCGGAACTCTCCAACATCGTGGCGGGTCGCGTGAAGCACGCACTCGTCTCCGATCAGGTGCCTGCCGTCCTCGGCCTACCCACCGTGCGCGTCGTCGAGACCGGTGACACCGACACGCGCCCGCCCGACTCGCTGGGTGTGCGCTTCGGGGTGACGGGCACCGACCACGAACTCGAGATCCGGCTGGTCGTCGCGGCGCGTCCGCCGGCACCAGCACCGGCAACGCCCGCGGCATCCGGAGAAGGACAGCCATGAATGTGAACGAAGTGGTGCGCGAGTTCCTCGTCGAGAGCGTCGAGAACCTCGACCAGCTCGACCAGGCGTTCGTGCAGCTCGAACGCGATCCGCGCGATGCGGCGACGCTCGCCGCCATCTTCCGCACGATCCACACCGTGAAGGGAACCTCGGGCTTCCTGGGCTTCGGCCGGCTCGAACGCGTGGCGCACGCGGGCGAGAACCTGCTCAGCCTGCTGCGCGAGGGGCAGCTCACGCTCGACGTCTCGATGACCAGCGCTCTCCTGCGCGTCGTCGACGCCACCCGGTCGATGCTCGCCGCGATCGAGAGCACCGGCGCCGATGGCACTGACGACTATGCGGCCCTGGTGCACGAACTGGAGGCGCTGGCCATCGTGCCGCAGGCGGCGGGTACGCCCGCAACCGTTCCTGCCGCCGTCCCGGTTCCAGGACCCGAGGCCATCGAGACGATCGACGCCCCGGTCCCCGACGACACGCCGTCGACGGTGACGCCCGCGGAGGCCCAGGAGCGGCGCTCGGGCCAGGACCGCCGCAGTGGTGACGACCGGCGCCTTCAGGACGAGCGCGCACCGGCGGTCGCGGATTCCTCCCTGCGCATCGACGTGGGCCTGCTCGACCGGCTCATGAACCTGGTCGGCGAACTCGTACTGGCGCGCAACCAGATTCTCCAGTTCACCGCCACGCAGAGCGACTCCGCCTTCGTCGGCGCGACGCAGCGGCTGAACCTCGTGACCTCCGAGCTGCAGGAAGGGGTGATGAAGACACGGATGCAGCCGATCGGCAACGTCTGGACGAAGTTCCCCCGCATCGTGCGCGACCTGTCGGTGCAGTGCGGCCGCGACGTGCGCATCGAGATGGAAGGCCGCGACACGGAGCTCGACAAGACCATCATCGAGGCCATCAAGGACCCACTCACGCACATCGTCCGCAACTCGGTGGACCACGGCATCGAGCCGCCCGAGGCGCGGGTGCGCGCCGGGAAGCCGGCCCAGGGGCTCCTGCTCCTCAGGGCGTTCCACGAAGGCGGCCAGATCACCATCGAGATTGCCGACGATGGAGCCGGGATCGATCCGGAGAAGGTGAAGCGGAAGGCGGTCTCGAAGGGGATCGTGTCGAGCGAGCAGGCGGCACGGCTCTCGGATCACGACGCGATCCGGCTGGTGTTCCTGCCAGGCTTCTCCACCGCCGAGACCATCAGCAACATCTCGGGGCGCGGTGTCGGCATGGACGTCGTGCGCACCAACATCGAGCGGATCGGCGGCACGGTCGATATCCAGAGCCGCCCGGGTCACGGCACCACCTTGCGGATCCGGATCCCGCTGACGCTGGCCATCATCCCGGCCCTGATCGTGACCGCGGGCGGCGAGCGCTTCGCCATCCCGCAGGCGGCGCTTGTCGAGCTGGTCAGGCTGGAGGGGACACAGATCGATCAGGTGGTGGAGCGCGTGGGCCAGGCGTCCTTCTACCGGCTGCGGGGCAACCTCCTCCCGCTGGTGACGCTGCACCGGGAACTCGGGCTCGACGGCACCGCAGACGGCGAGTCCATCAGCGTCGCGGTGCTCAACGCCGACGGGCGGCAGTTCGGCCTGCTGGTGGATGCCATCAGTGACACCGAGGAGATTGTCGTCAAGCCGCTCGGCAAGCAGCTCAAGCGGGTGAACCTGTTCGCGGGCGCCACGATCATGGGCGATGGCCGGGTGGCGCTGATTCTCGACGTACCCGGACTCGCGCAGAAGGCGCGGGTCTTCACGGACATGCCGGAAGGTGCCCGGACCACGGGGTCGGCGGCGGCGAGCGCGTCGGCGGGCGTGCGGGACGGGCGGACGCTGCTGCTCTTCCAGGTGGGCGTGAACCACCGGATGGCGATTCCCCTCGACAGCGTGGCGCGGCTGGAGGAGTTCAGCCAGCGCGACGTCGAGCATGCCGGGGTGCGGGCCGTCGTCCAGTACCGGGGTGACATCCTCCCGCTGGTCTCGATGACCAGCCACTTCACCGGTCGCGACGGCGACACGCAGGACCCCATGCAGGTCATCGTCTGCGCCCACGATGGGCGACAGGCCGGCCTCGTGGTCGACCGCATCCTCGACATCGTGCACGAACCCCTCGCCATGCAGCGGCTCGACCCGCGCAGCGGCATCGCCGGCACGGCCATCGTGCAGCAGCGGGTCACCGAAGTGGTCGACGTCGCCGCGGTCATGGGGCTCGCCTCGGCCGGATGCGGCCAGTACGCCGCCTGAAAGGACACGACCACGTGGAGACGACTGCAGCCATGACGGAAGACAGCGCCGGCCCGGGCGGCGTGCGCCAGTTCGCCACCTTCCTGCTCGACGGCCTGCTCTTTGGCGTCGACGTGCTGACGGTGCAGGAAGTCATCCGCCACCAGGCGATGACGCGGGTGCCCTGCGCACCTCCGGTCGTCGAGGGGCTGATCAACCTGCGCGGGCAGATCGTGACCGCGATCGACATGCGGCGGCGGCTCGGGCTGGCGCCCGCAGCCCCAGGCTTCCTCGCGATGAACGTGGTGGTGCGCGCCGGTGACGGCGTCATCAGCCTGCTCGTCGACGAGATCGGGGATGTCGTCGAGGTGAACCCTTCGCAGTTCGAGACACCACCGGACACGCTGTCGCCCGGCATACGCGGCATCGTGACAGGCATCTACAAGCTGGCCGACCGCCTGCTGCTCGTCGCCGACGTGGAGTCGGTGGCCGCGGTCGACGCCGTGACCGACTGACCGTTCGGTTCACCCCACTTTTCGGAAACACCTGGCAGACGCCCGCCCTGGTGCGGGCAAGGAGAGACGTGTGATGAAGTCCGCTGCACTGAGGAAGACCGAGACGCTGTTCGAACGCATCGGCGGCGTCCCCGCCATCAAGGCGGCCGTCGACGGTCTCTACGAGCGCATCCTGGCCGATGCGGAGCTGGCGCCCTTCTTTGCCGGGGTGAACCTCCGGTGGCTGAAGGCCCAGCAGAACGCCTTCTTCATCCAGGCGATGGGCGGCCCGGCCGTCTACAAGGGCAAGGACATGAAGACGGCGCACGCCCGCCTGCCCATCGAGCGCCGCCATTTCGATCGCGTGGCCGGACACCTCGTCGACGCACTCACCGCCCTCAGCGTGCCGGCCTCGCTCATCGACGAGGTGATCGCGCTCGCGGCCGGCACGGCAGGCGACATCGTCAACACGGGGGGCCCTGCCCCGTCCGCACGGAAGGGATCGCGGGCCGCGGTGCACCTGGTGCCCGGCGCCGGCGCGCGCCGCACACCCGCCGCAGCGGCAGTCCCCGAGGCACCGTCTGAGGAACTCGTCGAACTGCGCGGTCAGCTGGCGGCCATTCACACCATCCAGGCGGTCATCGAGTTCGAGCTCGACGGCACCATCGTCCACGCCAATGACAACTTCCTCACGACACTGGGCTACACGCTCGACGAGATCGCCGGCCGCCACCACAGCCTCTTCGTCGAACCGGCCTACCGCGAATCCCCCGACTACCGCCAGTTCTGGCGCAACCTCGCCGACGGACGGGCCCAGAGCGGCGAGTTCAAGCGCATCGCCAAGGGCGGACGTGAGGTGTGGATCTCGGCGATCTACAGCCCGATCAAGGACGCGGCGGGACGACCGGTGAAGGTGATCAAGTTCGCCTCCGACATCACCGCGCGGAAGCAGGCCGAGGCCGAGGCGGGGCGCGTGATGTCGATGATGGAGAACGCCCCCATCAACATCATGATGACCGACCGCGACCTGCGCCTGCGATACATGAACCCCGCGTCGGTGCGGACCCTCAAGACACTCCAGCAGTTCCTGCCGGTGTCGGTGGACCAGATGATCGGCCAGTCGATCGACATCTTCCACAAGCACCCCGAGCACCAGCGCCGCATGCTCGCCGACCCGCGCAACCTGCCGCACAAGGCCCACATCAAGGTCGGTCCCGAGACACTCGACCTGCTCGTCAGCGCCATCTACGACGGTGAGCAGAACTACATCGGGCCGATGGTGACGTGGGAGGTCATCACCGAGAAGCTCGCAACCGAGCAGAAGGTGAAGGAGTCGGCCGAGCGGGAGCGCCAGCAGGCCGAGGAGCTGCGCGCCAAGGTGGACAGCCTGCTGGCCGTCGTGAACGCGGCCGCCCAGGGGGACCTGACGAAGGCGGTGGCCGTGTCCGGCGCCGACGCGATCGGCCAGATGGGTGAGGCGCTCGCCCGCTTCATCGCCGACCTGCGGAGCAGCCTCGCGACCATAGGGCAGAGCGCGCAGGGGCTCGGCGCCTCCGCGGAGGAACTGACGGCCGTGAGCCAGCAGATGGGCGCCAATGCCGAGGAGACCTCGGCACAGGCGAATGTCGTCTCTGCCGCCTCGGAGGAAGTGAGCAAGAACGTGCAGACGGTCGCCACCGGCGCCGAGGAGATGAGCGCCAGCATCCGCGAGATCGCCAAGAACGCGTCAGAGGCAGCCCGCGTGGCCATGGCCGCCGTGAAACTGGCGGACAGCACCAACCAGACCGTCGCCAAGCTTGGCGACAGCAGCGCGGACGTCGGCAAGGTGATCAAGGTGATCACGTCCATCGCCCAGCAGACCAACCTGCTCGCGCTGAACGCCACCATCGAGGCTGCACGCGCCGGCGAGGCCGGCAAGGGCTTCGCCGTGGTGGCCAACGAGGTGAAGGAACTGGCCAAGGAAACGGCCAAGGCCACCGAGGACATCAGCCAGAAGATCGAGGCGATCCAAACCGACACCCGCGGCGCGGTGCAGGCCATCGCCCAGATTGGCGATGTCATCAACCAGATCAACGACATCTCGAACACCATCGCCAGCGCCGTCGAGGAACAGACCGCGACCACCAACGAGATCACGAAGAACGTGACCGAGGCGGCCCGCGGCAGCGTGGAGATCGCGCAGAACATCACCGGGGTGGCGCAGGCCGCCCGCAGCACCAGCGACGGCGCCTCCGACACCCTCGGGGCGTCAACCGCCCTGTCCAAGATGGCGGCGGACCTCCAGGCGCTCGTCGCCCGGTTCCGCCTGGCATGAGGGGACAGGCGCCCCGGCTCGTCATGGCCGGCGCCGACTTCACGTCGTCGCCGGTGCACGAGCGGGAGCGTGTGGCCTGCCCGGCCGACAGGGTGCGCGCGGCACTCCACGCGGCGCGCGGCATCCAGGGCGTGCGCGAAGGCATGGTCCTGTCGACGTGCAACCGCACAGAGTTCTACCTGGTGGTCACGCAGACCGGCGCGATGGCGGAGTGGACCTCCGCCGTCACCGGGATCACGTCGCCGGGGGTCCCGGCGGCGATCGCCCGATCACTGCTCTGGGACGATGACGCCGTGCGGCACCTGCTGCGCGTGGCCTGTGGGCTCGAGTCACTGCTGCTGGGCGACGCGCACATCGCCGGGCAGGTGCGTGCGGCGTTCGCGCTGTCGGCCGAGTGCGGCACGTCGGGACCGCGGTTTGCCCAGCTCGCGCAGCGTGTCGGGTCGGCCGTGAGACGTGCACGGACCGGCACGGCGATCGGGTACGGCGCATCGAGTCACGGCTCGGCGGTCGCGGCGCTGCTCCGCGCGCATCGCACGCATGAAGGCGGCGGACCGACCCTCGTCGTGGGCGCCGGGCAGATGGCGCGGGAGGTGTCGGCGGCACTCGCGAAGGCCGGCATCGGCCCCCTGCGCTGGGTGAACCGCTCGCTGGACGCCGCCGAGCGGCTGGCCGCGAAGCACGGCGGGACGGCTGTCCCCTGGGCGTCGCTGGCAGACGAACTCGCACGGGCCGGCGCGGCGGTGAGCGCCGTGGGCGCAGGAGAACCGGTGATCACCGCCTCGCTGCTCCACGGCCACCGGCCCCCGCCGCTCATCGTCGACCTGGGCGTGCCCAGGAACGTGGCCACGGACGTGCACACGCGCGTGCTGACCATCGACGAGGTGCGCGAGCACCGCGAGGACGTCCTCGCCCGCCGCCAGGCCGCGGTCCCCGCGGTGGAGCGGGTGATTGAAGACGAGGTGGGGCTCTGGCAGCAGTGGCTCGCCGCGCGGCCGATGGAACGGCTGATACGACAGCTGTTCCTGGAGGAGGAACGCCAGCGACGAGCGCTCGTCTCGTCGCTGCTCGAGGAGCCACGGCCTGCCGCGGTGACGGTGGAACGGCTGGTCAAGCGATCGGTGCGGCGGCTCCTGCACTCGCACGTGATGGCGCTCCGGCATGGCGGGATGCAGCCGGTGGCACTTTCCTTCGGCGGTGGACGCCGGAGAAGACTGGGAGAAGAGGCATGAAGGCGCTGGTAGTCGACGATTCGCGCGCGATGCGCATGATCCTGACGGGAATGCTGAAGGAGTGCGGCTTCGACGTGCTCGAGGCAAAGCACGGACGCGAGGCGCTCGCCTGCCTCGAGTCGAACCCCGACACGAACCTCGCGCTCATCGACTGGAACATGCCGGAGATGAACGGCCTCGAGCTGCTCCAGGCGCTGAAGGCCGACGGGCGCTACACCGGGATGCGCCGGATGATGGTGACCACCGAGTCCGAGATGGCCAACATCTCCAAGGCGATGGAAGCTGGCGCGAGCGAGTACGTGATGAAGCCGTTCACCGTGGGCGTCATTCAGGACAAGCTCCGGGTGCTCGGTCTCGTGAGCTGACCATGGCGCCCATCCGCGTCCTCGTGGTGGACGACGCCGTCGTGGTGCGGCGCGTCGTGAGCGAAGCCCTGTCGCTGGAGCCGGACCTGGAGGTGGTGGCCACCGCGGCCAACGGGCGCATCGCCCTGCAGCGCATTCCCCAGTGTTCGCCGGACATCGTCACGCTCGACGTGGAGATGCCGGAAATGGATGGCCTCGAGACCCTCCGCCGGATCCGCGCGGAGTACCCGGGCCTGCCGGTGATCATGTTCAGCACGCTCACCGAGCGGGGGGCGGCAACGACGCTCGACGCCCTGTCGCTCGGGGCGAGCGACTACATCACCAAGCCGAGCCACACCGGGTCGCTCGAGAGCAGCATGACTGCCCTGCGCGCGGAGCTCGGGCCACGGATCCGCGCGCTGGTCCGACGGCCGGCCGCCGCCGCACCCGGTCCGGCGCCCGGTCGACCCGCCCCGGCGCGTGTACTCGCGCACCCGAGCGTGCACGGCGGGGTTCCACCGGTGGGCGTGCTCGCCGTGGGTGTGTCCACGGGCGGACCGAATGCGCTGGGCGATCTGCTGCCGCGGTTGCGGCCGGACCTGCCGGTGCCGGTGGTGATCGTGCAGCACATGCCGCCGATGTTCACGCGGCTGCTGGCGGAGCGCCTCGATGCCCAGTGCGCGCTGACCGTCCGGGAGGCCGCCGCGGGCGACGTGCTCCGGCCGGGCCATGTGTACGTCGCCCCGGGCGGGTGGCACATGGAGGTCTGCCGCCGCGGCACCGACGTGGTGGTGGCGCTGACGCAGGCCCCTCCGGAGAACTCCTGCCGGCCCGCGGTGGACGTGCTCTTCCGGAGCGTCGCCCTCACGTTCGGGACGAACGTGCTTGCAGTGGTGCTCACCGGCATGGGACAGGACGGCCTGCGCGGTTGCATGGACATCCGGGAGCACGGCGGGCGCGTGCTCGCCCAGGACGAGGCGAGCAGCGTCGTCTGGGGCATGCCCGGGTTCGTGGCGAAGGCCGGACTCGCTGAGAAAGTGCTGCCGCTCGATGCGCTCGGCCCCGAGATCAACAGGCGGGCGATGGAAGGGCGTGTTGGAACCCGTCATGAACCCCTGGCCGCGGCACCACGCGCGGCCGTGCATCCCTAGGACTCACGCGTGCCCATTTCGTCGACCGATTTCGATTTCGTGCGGACCTTCGTCTCCTCCCGCGCCGGCATCGTGCTGGAAGACGGCAAGGAGTACCTCGTGGAGGCACGCCTGCAGCCGCTGGCCCAGAAGCTGGGGCACGGCTCGATCTCCACACTGGTGGAGACCATGCGCCGCACACGTGAGAAGGAGGTGGAGCGCCAGTTGATCGAGGCCATGACGACGAACGAGACATCGTTCTTCCGCGACGTGGCCCCGTTCGACGCCCTGAGGCAGCACGTGCTGCCCCGCCTCATCGAGGCACGCCGCGGCGCCAGACAGCTCACCTTCTGGTGTGCCGCCGCCTCCACCGGACAGGAGCCCTACTCGGTGGCCATGCTGATGGCGGAGCACTTCCCCGAACTGTCGACCTGGCAGGTGCAGTTCATCGCGTCAGACCTGTCGGAGGACGTGCTCGCCCGCGCGCGTGCCGGTCGCTACTCCCAGCTCGAGGTGAACCGCGGGCTCCCGGTACAGTACCTCCTGAAGTACTTCACCCGGCACGGCGGCTCGTGGGAAATCACGCCCGAGATCCGGCGCCGCGTGGAGTTCCGCAGGGTCAACCTGATCGAGGCCTGGCCGGCACTGCCCATGTTCGACCTCGTGTTCATCCGCAACGTGATGATCTACTTCGACGTCGACGCAAAGCGGTCGATCCTCTCGCGGATTCGCCAGCGCCTCCGCCCGGACGGCCACCTGTTCCTTGGTGCGGCCGAGACGACGCTGAACATCGACGCCGGCTTCGCGAGGACCGAGTACGAGCGGGCCGGCTGCTACAGGCCGGCGGCATGACGCCGGCGGGAGGGACAGCACTCATGGCCGTGGTTTCGCAGGACGACATCGTACGGATTGCCGGCGACATCTGGCGATCGGTGCTGGACGCCGACCTCCGGGTGCTCGACGCCGGGACGGCGGACCTGCGCGGTCCGACCCTCGCCGGCGTGGTGCAAATCACGGGCGCCTGGGTCGGTGCGGTCGCCGTGGAACTGCCCGCGCCGCTTGCGGCGCGGCTGGCGACCACCATGTTCCGCCTGGCGGGGCGCGCGGCCACGGAGGAGGAAGAGGCGGATGCCCTTGGCGAGATCGCGAACATGGTGGGCGGCGGCGTCAAGGGGATGCTCGATGGCTGCTGCCATCTGTCGCTGCCGGCGGTGGTCGCGGGCCACGGCTTCAGGGTGCGGGTGCCCGGCGGACGCGCGATCCAGGAAACCTGGTTCGAGTGCCGCACGGAGCGCTTCGTCGTGCGGCTGCTCGCGGTGCCCGATTCGCAACCTCAGCCGGAGATCGCGCTGCCCGGAGCATCGATCTCCGGGTAGCATGCGGCCACGTGATGCCCGCCCTCGCTCCTGACTTCCCCAAGACCCTGCTCGACACGCTCGACGAGGTCGTCTACGCCCTGGACCTGCACGCCACGCAGACCCTCGTCGGTGCGCGCGTGACATTCGTGAGCCAGCGCGTGCGCGACGTGCTCGGGTACGAGCCGGACCAGTTCATGGCCGACCCGTCGCTCTGGTTCTCGCTGCTCCATCCGGAGGACCGCGAAGGGGTCGCGCGGTCGAGCGCGCAGATCCTCGAGAGCCGCGCGCCGGGCCGCCGCCACTTCCGCCTGCGCCACAGGCACCACCAGGACTACCTCTGGTTCGAGGACAGCGTCGTGCCGCAGTTCGGCGCCGACGGCGAGGTCGTGGGGATGGTTGGTGCGGCGCGGGACGTCACGGCGCGCAGGCGTGTTGCGCACCAGATGGCCGTGCTGCTCGAGAACGCCCGCGATGGGTTCTTCACGATCGACAGCGACGGCGTCTGCCGGTTTGCCAACCCCGCCGGGGTTCGCCTCATGGGACGCCCGGCCACCGAGATCGTGGGCGCCGTCTTCCATGAACTGCTGAACGAACCCGAGCGCTCGCAGTTCCGGCGGAACCACGCCAGGGCCCTCGCCGAAGGGGTCGTGGTCAGGGCCTCCGGCTTCTGCACCTCGCTGAAGCGCTGGCTCGACACGGCGTTCTTCCCAGGTCCCGACGGGACGATGGTGAACTTCAGGGACGTCACCGAGCAGCGCACGTCCGAGGAACGCCTCCGGTCGTGGGTGGACGATGCTCCCGTCGGTCTGTTCAGGACGGTGCCGTACGGCCGCATGCTCGACGCGAACGGCACGGCCCTGACGATGCTGGGCTATCCAACCGTGGAGGCCCTGCGCGAGAAGAACAGCCTCGACCTCATTGTCGAGAGCAGCGACAGCGGTCCGGGGCGGATGAACCTCGACACATTCGATCGGATCTCTGGCCTGCCGATCACGTTGCGAAGGCTGGACGGGTCACATCTGCCGGTCCTGATGAACCTGCATGTCCTGCGGGATCACTCGGGGCAGCCGGCCGAGGTGCTCGGTTCGTTCCAGGATCTGAGCGACCCCGAACGCCTGCGGACCGCCTTGCTCTCGAGTGCACGTCGCTACCGGATCCTGTTCGACCAGAACGTCACGCCGATGATGACCGCCTCGCCCGAGGGTACCGTCCTCAGCCACAACCGGGCGCTCCTGCGTCTGCTCGGCCTCGACGAGCACGCCAGCGCCGAGTCGGGCGGGAACCTGGTTGATCACCTCGTCCAGCCTGGGCAGGGCATTGGCCTCCTCGAGGGAGCGCGGTTGCGCGGACGAGTGGAGAACCACGACCTGTTGCTCAGGCGAGCCGACGGCACCACCCGGCGCGTGCTCGCCAGCGCCCGTGTGGCCAGCGAGTCGGCCGACACCGCGTTTGTCGAGATCAGCTTCGTCGACATCGAGGATCGGTGCCGCATCGAGGACGAACTCCGGCGTGCCGTGGGCGAGCGCGAGTTCCTCCTGCGCGAACTGCACCACCGGGTCAAGAACAACCTGCAGCTGATCTCCAGCCTCCTCAGCCTGCAGGCGCGCGAGACCGACACGCCGCTGCTCCACGAGTTCGCCCAGAAGACCCGGGACCGCATCCTCGCGATGGCGGTGGTGCACGAGCGCCTGTACCAGTCGGACACGACCGGCACTGCCTGCGTGCTCGGGTACCTCGAGGCGCTCCTGCGCAACCTCGCCGACTCGCACGATGCCGTCGCACGGGGGATCTCGCTCGAGGTCTCGGGCGACTGCGCGGAGATGTCCATCGACCAGACCATGCGGTGCGGACTGATCGTCAACGAGCTGGTGATGAACGCGTTGAAGCATGCGTTCGACCGGTCGGGGGGCACGGTCCATGTCGTCGTGGCAGTCGTTCCCGGGGCGGTCCGGGACGTGCGCGTCACGATTACGGACAACGGCCGCGGGGTGCCGGCGGACTTCGACCCGGCCCGCATCCAGACGCTCGGCGTGCAGATGGTCGACAATCTCGTGCGTCAGAGCGGAGGCACCGTGCGCTGGCTGCCTGGACAGCCAGGTACGACGGTGCAGTTCGCCTTGCCACTCGAACCGACCCGGCCCGAGGTATCCGTTTGAATTGCAGGCAAGCACGGCCGGGCTGGCGCCCTGAATGCGACGGCTCAGCTTGAGCTCTTCAATAACTGCTGGTATAACGCTGGCACACATGCCCACGACTGACGCCCGAGCCCTGCGCTCGAACCGCCCCACGGTCCTCGTGGTCGAGGACGAGTGGCTGGTGGCGCGGCACGTCCAGGCGTGCCTGCAGGCGGCAGGGTTCGACGTACCCGCGCCGGTGCACGGTGCCCGGGCCGCGGTCGAAGCGGCCCTCCGGACAGACCCGGACGTGATCGTGATGGACGTGAAGCTCGACGGGGACACCGACGGCATCACGGCCGCGTGCGAGATCGGGCGACACCGCCAGACACCGGTGGTCTACCTGACCGCGCACACCGACCGCGATACCGTGAGCCGCGCGGCCAGCAGCCAGGCGGCGGGCTACGTCCTCAAGCCGTTCGTCGAGCGCCAGCTCATCTCGGCCGTCCTGCTCGCCTCCCTCAGGCGGGAACCGGTGGCGGCCGGGTATGCGCTCGCCGACAAGCTCAGGGTGATCGCCTCGGTCGTCAACGACGGCCCGCCGGCCCTGCTGAACGTGGAGCGGCCCCGCCCGACGCCGGGCATGGTCGCGGAACGCCTGTCGCCCAGGGAGCGGGAGCTGGTCGACTTGCTGGCGCAGGGCGCACGGCTCTCAGGTGTGGCGCGCCGTCTGGGCCTGAGCCACCACACCGTGCGGAACCACCTGAAGTCGGTCTTCCGGAAGCTTGGCGTGCACTCGCAGCACGAACTGACCGAACTCTGGCACGGGCAGGCCGGGTCCGGACCGGCCTGACGCGCGTCCCCGATTCGTTCATTCTGGCGCCGCCGGGTTGGCGCTTGAACGGCCAGCAGTCCTCAAGTACAGTTCCCCGACCTTCCCGGCACTGCGCGCCGGAAAGCCCGCAAGTTCCTGAACGGAGGCTGTTGTACATGAAGCGCTTTACCGTCCCAGCACTGGCCGCATTCGCGATGGCTGGCGTGCTCTCGCTCACGATGTCGCCGGTGTCGGCCCAGTCGCGTGCGAAGGCCACGAACGTCCCGACCATCCCGCACGAAGCGGTGCCCAATTTCTTCAAGAACCCCGCCGGCATCTACACCGGCGAGAACATGGGCATCACCACCGACTCGAAGGGCAACATCTACATCTATCACCGGGCCAACGAGACCCGGCTGTTCCAGTACGACCCCACGGGCAAGTTCGTCCGTGAGATCGGCCGCAACAACTACGGATTCGCTTTCGCCCACTCGGTCCGCGTGGACGCCCAGGACAACATCTGGGCGGTCGACGAAGGCACCGACATGCTGGTGAAGTTCAACCCGCAGGGTCAGGTCATCATGACCATCGGCCGGCGCGAAGACCCGATCGGGTCGCTCGCCAACATGCCGGGCCAGGGCATCTTCCACGGGCGGAACGAGAAGTACCGCTTCGGCCGCCAGACCGACATCGCGTGGGACCAGCAGGGCAACATCTTCGTGTCCGACGGCTACTTCGACGGCCGCGTGGTGAAGTTCGACAGGAACGGCCGCTTCGTCAAGGCGGTCGGCAAGCGCGGCCCCGGCAACCTGGAATTCAACACCCCGCACTCCATCGCCACGGACTTCAAGGGCAACGTCTACGTCGGCGACCGCGGCAACGCCCGCGTGCAGGTGCTCGACAACGACCTGAACTGGAAGGCGAACTACGACCAGACCGGCAACCCCTGGGCGGTGTGCGTCTCCGGTGGCCCCGGCCCGAAGGACCCCGGCAAGCAGTACCTCTACGTGTCGAACTCGTGGCCGGACAGCGCTCCTGCGGCGGCGGCCGAGTTCACCGGCGAGGTCTACAAGATGGAGCTCGACGGCACCATCATCGGGAAGTTCGGCAAGGGTGGCAAGGCGGTCGGCGAGTTCTCCACGATCCACCAGATGGATTGCCGCGACCCCAACGTCATCTACACGGCCGAGATCAACAACTGGCGTTCGCAGAAGATCCTGCTGAAGCCCACGGCGACTCCGTCCAGGACGAGCGCGAACTAGGAGACGGGGATGAATCGCACATTCAAGGGTTTTGTCGCAGCGGGCGTGATCGCCCTCGGCGGGTCGCTGATGGCCCAGGGCGGCGCTCCGTCCGCCCCGGAGATCGCCTTCGACAGCGTCGACCTGCTCAAGTGGAACGACAACTTCATCGTCGGCGAGATCGGCGGCGTGGGCCAGACATCGAAGGGCCAGGTCTTCGTGTACACGCGCACGGGACACGCCTACGCGACCATCGGTGACAACCGCACGTTCCTGCGCAACGGCTCGAAGCTGTTCCAGTACGACGCAACCGGCAAGTTCGTGCGGGAGCTCGGACAGGACGTGTACGGCTTCAACGCCGCCTACGGGCTGCGGGTCGATCCGCAGGACAACGTGTGGACGATCGATGCCGGCGCGAACCAGGTGGTCAAGTTCGACACCGAGGGCAAGGTGGCGCTGGTGCTCGGGCGCAAGCCTGAAGCCATCGGCGTACGGCCGGCCGCGCCGCGTGCCGGCGGCCCCGGCGGCGGTGCACCGGCCGGTGGCGGCGGTCGCGCAGGCGGCCCCGGTGGCGCCCCAGCGGCCCTGCCGGGCGCGGGCACGCCCGGCTCCACGTTCAACCGTCCGTCTGACGTGGCCTGGGACAAGGCCGGCAACATCTACATCGCCGACGGCATGGCCGGCAACGTGAACCGCATCGCGAAGTTCAACAAGGAAGGCAACTTCGTGAAGCAGTGGGGGTCCACGGGCTCGGAGAACGGCCAGTTCAGCGGTCCCAAGGCGCTCGCGGTGGATGCCAACGGCAACGTCTACGTGGCCGACTCGGGCAACAAGCGCATCCAGGTGTTCGACGGGGAGGGCACGTTCAAGTCGCAGTTCGGCGGCATCGGCACCCCGCTCGCGATGTGCATGACCACGGGCGCCACGCAGTACCTCTACATCTCGCACTCCGGCGATCCGGACGGGATGGAGGATGCGGCGATCCTGAAGGTGACGCTCGACGGCAAGGTGGTGGGTCGGTTCGGCAAGGCCGGTCGCCAGCTCAAGGAGTTCGGCCTGGCCAACTCCATCGACTGCCGCAACGAGAACGAACTGCTCATCGGCGAGATGACCAACTGGCGCGTCCAGAAGGTGTCGCTGAAGAAGTAGCCCGCTCGCCTCGCTCGCACCCGAAAGCCCGGTGCGCCTCACGGCGCATCGGGCTTTTTCTTTCGGCTCCAGGCTCCAGGCTCCGGGCCATGTCGGCTCCTGGTCTGAAGCCCACCCGCCCCGAAGCCGGAAGCCCGAAGTCCCCAGAGGTCCGCTCCCGACGGCAGGGCCCGGGGTAAGATTGCGGGTTATGAAACAGTCCGTTTCCGTTCTCCGCCCGCGGCTTGCCGCGGTTGCGTGTGCCGCGCTGATGGGCGGCGCACTGGTGTCCGCCCAGGGGCCACAGGGCGGCTCCCTGCCGCTCGAGCCCTTCAAGGAACGCGGCGCGAGCGTGACCCCGGCCTACGAAGGCTGGTTCACCAATCCGGACGGCAGCTTCAGCATCCTGCTGGGCTATTACAACCGGAACTCGCGACAGCCGCTCGACATCCCAGTGGGCCCGAACAACAAGATCGAGCCCGGGCCCGCCGATCAGGGACAACCCACCCACTTCGAGACCGGCCGCCAGTGGGGCGTGTTCGTCGTGAAGGTGCCGAAGGACTTCGGCAAGAAGACGGTCACGTGGACGATCACCGCCAACGGTGAGACGCAGGCGATCCCCTTCGCGCTGACCCCCGCCTACAACGTGGCGCCCATGAAAGAGATCGGCATGCTCAACGAGCCGCCGAAGATCGCCTTTGCGCAGGGCGGCGCGAAGTTCGCCGGCCCCCCGATGACCGTGGCGCACACGCTCACGGGCAAGGCGAAGACCCCCCTGCCGCTCACCATGTGGGTCGAGGATCCCAAGGGGCGCGGCCAGGAAGGCGGACGCGGCGGGCGAGGCGGGACGCCGTCGGTGGCCAACGTCTCCCTGCACAAGTACCGCGGTCCGGGCACGGTCACCTTCGACAAGGTCCGGCTGCCGGTGCCCACGCAGGGGGCCGAGATCAGCGCCAACGTCACCTTCAGCGAGCCTGGCGAGTACATGCTGCGCGTCCAGGCCAACGATGAGTCGGGTGAAGGTGGCGGCGGCTTCCAGTGCTGCTGGACCAACGCCTACGTGAAGGCGACCGTCACCCCCTAGATTTTGATATGTGGGCGTGGGGCCATACGGCCCTACACTTGTGAGCTGTACAACCTGGTGCGCGGGGGCATTCCCCCGAAGGAGCTCGTTCATGTTCGAAGCACGGTTCAGCGCGGCGCGCGTACTCCTCGTGGGTGCGGCCCTTGCGCTTCCGGCGGCGGCGTTCGCCGAGGTGCCGAAGAATCCGACGTTCACCAAGGACATCGCGCCGATCTTCCAGGAGAAGTGCGAAGCCTGCCATCGGCCCGACTCGATCGCGCCGATGTCGCTCAAGACGTTCGCTGAGGTCCGGCCCTGGGTCCGCTCGATCAAGTCGCGGGTCGAGGCGCGCAGCATGCCACCGTGGAGCATCGACAGGTCGGTTGGCGTGCAGAAGTTCAAGAACGACCGGTCGCTCACCGACGAGCAGTACGCCACCGTCATGAAGTGGATCGACGCGGGCGCTCCGCAGGGTGACGCGAAGGACATGCCGGCGCCGAAGACCTGGCCCGAGGATCAGGGCTGGAACTTCGCCCACCTCTTCGGCCAGAAGGAACCGGACCTGGTCGTCACGTCGGACCCGTTCACGATGCCGGCCCTGTCCCAGGACGCCTGGGACAAGCGCCTCACCGAGGCGGGCCTCACCGAGCCCCGCTGGGTGCGCGCCATCGAGATCCGGCCGAACAGCGTGAAGGGTCGCCGCATCACCCACCACGCCATCGCCTACCTGGAGCAGAACGACCCGTCTGCCCAGCAGTCGTTCCTGCCGGTCCCCTTCATGGAATGGGCGGTCGGCAAGCAGGGCGAGCTGATGCGTCCGGGCACCGGCAAGCTGCTGCTCCCGGGGGCGAAGTTCCACTGGGACATCCACTACTCCGCTGTGGGCGAGGAAATCACGAGCCAGGTCGAGATGGGGATCTACCTCTACCCCAAGGGCCAGGAGCCGAAGTACCGCACGTCGCTCTCGCTCGTGCCGGCAGCGCTCGGCACCATGGACATCCGCCCGAACTCGCTCTCGATGTCCGAGGGCTTCTTCACGCTGCGCGAGAACGCGCGCATCGAGAGCTTCCAGCCCCACATGCACCTGCGCGGCAAGGCCATGCAGGTGACCGCGCTCTCGCCCACCGGCCAGCAGACGGTCATCAGCTACATCAGCAACTTCGACTTCAACTGGATGACCACCTACCAGTACGACGACGATGTGGCGCCGCTGCTGCCGAAGGGGACGATCCTCAAGGTCACCGCGTGGCACGACAACACCGCGGCCAAGAAGAGCAATCCCGACCCGAACCAGTGGGTGGGCTGGGGTGACCGCACGGTCGACGAGATGGCTCACGCCTGGATCAACATCGTCTACATGAACGATGCGGACTTCAAGGCGGAGCAGGACGCGCGGCGGGCCAAGCCGGCCACGCAGCAACAGCAGCAGTAGCTGTCAGGAGGCCCGCACGGGCAACCTGACGTACGACCAAGGGCCGGTGTCCCGTCAGGGGCACCGGCCTTTGCTTTTCTCGCCCCACCGGCCCGGCGCCCGGCCCCGCGTCAGCGTGCGCGCCGGGCTATGGCCACCAGTTCCTTCCCGCCGATGGCGGTCTTCCCCACGGTCATCCCGAGCAGTTCGTAGCCGAGCACGCCCGCCTCCCGCAGCTCCTTCTCGAGCGTCGACGTGCGTGACGTGGCCACCAGCCTGTACTGATACGAGCGGGCGGGCGCGTCCTTGTCGCGCTCCAGGATGCAGACCACTTCCTCGCCGCCGAACGCGGACTTGAACACGGTCTGGCCACGGAACTCGAACCCGGCCTCCGAGGCCTGCTGCAGTTCCTTCTCCATCGTCGACGTGCGGTTGGTGGCGAGCAGTCGGTAGGCAAAACGCCCGCGATCCCCCGTGCGACTCATGACCGCCACCGCCTCGCTCCCGCCAATGGCAGTGTCACCGCCCATCACGGTGACGAACCGGAATCCGGCTTCAGCCGCCTCGTTCAGTTCCTTCTCCATCGTGGAGGTCTTCGACGTGGCGAGGACGCGGTACTCGATCTCCCCTTCCGCCCCGTGAACCACGCCGGCTCCGCCGGCGATGACCGCGAGCAGGGCGAGGGAGCGAACGGGCGACAGGACACGACGCAGCGACATGGGCTCTCCTGGGGCACGCGCAGGGTTCAACCGGGACGGGCGCGCAACGGGTCCAGTATGGCCGGGGCCGAGGCCGGGCGGAAGTGGGGACGCGGGACGGGTAAGATCGCGGGATGTCCACCGACGCATCCCTGCCCTACGGCATCCGTCCTCCCGCCTTCAGGCTGCCCGATCGCACCCGCGTGGGACAAGTGCGACTGGCCGTGGCCTCTCTCCAGCGGTCCATCGACTACTACCAGCATGTCATCGGACTGCAGGTCCGGGAGCGGAGCGGTGCCGTGGCGAGGCTCACGGCGGCGGACGGGCCCGACACGCTCATCGAGCTGTACGAGGAGCCCGCCATCCAGGCGGCACCCCGCCGTGGTGCCTACGGGCTCTACCACTTCGCGATCCTGCTGCCCTCGCGTGAAGACCTCGGGCGGTTCATCGCGCATGTCGCCGGTCTGGGGATCAGGCTGGGAGCGGCCGACCACTGGGTCAGCGAGGCCATCTACCTCACCGACCCGGACGGACTGGGTATCGAGGTCTATGCGGATCGGCCGCGCAGTGCCTGGCAGGTGCGTGGTCAGGAACTCGCGATGTCCACCGATCAACTGGATCTGCGGGACCTGGTCGCGGCCGGCGGCGACCAGCCGTGGCAGGGCGCACCGGCCGGCACCACGATGGGCCACGTCCACCTGCACGTGGGCGACCTCGCCGGCGCCGAGGCGTTCTATCACCGGGCGCTGGGCTTCGACAAGGTGGTGTGGGGATATCCCGGCGCGCTCTTCCTGTCAGCCGGGGGTTATCACCACCACCTCGGCACGAATACGTGGTCGCCAGGGCCCGCGGCGAGCACGGAACACGCGCGGCTGATCGAGTGGCAGTTGATCCTGCCGACCGTGAGTGATGTGGCCACCGCCGGTGCGAGCCTGGAGGGCGCGGGCTACAAGGTCGGCACGGAGGGCGCTTCGTTGACGGTGCGCGACCCGTGGGGGACGGGCCTCAGGATCGCGCCGTCGGTCGGGGACTCCGCCTAGGCCCTGGCCTTGGGCGGGAGCAGCGCAGCCTTGAGCGCGCGCATGCGGGCGCGGAGCGCCAACCGGCGCTTGCGATCGATGTGGAACTTGCTGCGGTTGCCATTGCGCTTGGACATGAAACCTCGACCTGACAAGGCCCGATGAGGCGACGGCCGGGACGGCCGAGGCGCTCAGCAAAGCTGCAGCGGCCAGTATAGCCCGCGTCGGAACGCCGGATTCCCGGCGGACCGCCGGCCATTCCCCGTCCGCGCCACCCGCGATCGCCACGCCAGGGCCGATTCCGGCTCGTTGTGCGGGGCAGCGTACTTGCACCCTCTCCTGGCATCCGCAGCATCACGGGAGGGTGCTTCGATGGACCTCTCCACCAGCTATCTGGGACTGACGCTCGCCCACCCGTTCATCGCCGGCGCCTCTCCGCTGCCCGACCAGCTCGACACGGCTCGACGCCTCGAAGACGGCGGGGCGGCCGGGCTGGTCCTGCGCTCGCTGTTCGAGGAGCAGATCACGATGGAGGCCCGTGGCGAGATCCGGCACCGCGACCCGGCGGACGCCGAGTTCACGGCCGCCCTCGCGCAGTTCCCGCTCCCGGCCCAGTACACACTGACCCCGGACGGCTACCTCGAGCACATCCGGCGGCTGAAGTCTGCCCTCCACATCCCCGTGATGGCCTCGCTGAACGGCACGACCAGCGAGTCGTGGCTGCAGTTCGCCACGCGGATCGAGCAGGCCGGTGCCGACGCGCTCGAGGTGAACCTGTACGACGTCATCTCCGACCCCCGCCGCTCCTCACTCGCAGTGGAGACCGACCTGCGCGATCTGGTCCTCGAGCTGAAGCGGACGCTGCGGATTCCGGTTGCCGTGAAGCTGTCGCCCTACTTCACCACGCTCGGTCACCTCGCTCACCGGCTCGACGATGCCGGGGTGGACGGCCTGGTGCTGTTCAACCGCTTCTACCAGCCCGACATCGACCTGGTCACGCTGACGGTGCGTCCGCACCTCGAGCTGTCCACGCACGCCGAACTGCCGCTCCGCCTGCAGTGGGTGGCACTGCTCCACGGGCGCATTCGCGCGTCGCTGGCGATCACCGGCGGCGTCGCCAGGCCGATCGACGGGGTGAAGGCGGTGCTCGCGGGGGCCGACGCGGTACAGATGGTGTCTGCCATCCTGCGCGAAGGCCCGGCCTACTTCAGCCTGATGCGCGAGCGGCTGCTGGAGTTCCTCCGGCTGCATCAGTTCGAGAATGTGGCGGCCATGAAGGGCCGGGTCAGCTTCGCCGACGCTGCAGATGCCAACGCCTTCCAGCGCGCCAGCTACATTCGCACGCTGCACAGCTGGACCGAGCGCCGGCGCGAAGCGGTTGCCTGACCCGGGTCAGAACCGCAGGACGAGGCCGGCGGTCGCGCGAGAGAAGTCCAGGTCGAGGTTCTCGACCGGGTACAACAGCAGTGGGACGTCACTCAGGCCGTGGAACCGGCGGATGTCGACCCGCAGCCCCGCGTGACGGCCGGCGATCTCCAGCCCGCCGCCTACGTCCCACCCCGCCGACGTGTCGCTCCTGGCCAGGTCGTCGAGCGTGAGCGTCACGCGTGTCTTCACCAGCCCGATGCCGATCAGGCCGAACGGCCGGACGTAGCCGATTCGCGGGCCAATCGTGGCGTTCGACATGACGGTGAGCACGCTCGTCGACTGGGCCGGGTCCTTTCCGAAGAAGTTGCGGACGTACGCGAACTCCTGCTCGAACCCGAGGAAGCTGCGCCCACCCCCCAGCACGACGCCGAGCGCCGACGTCCGATCCTCGCAGGACGTGGCCTGCTGGCACCCGGCATCTTCACCGTAGGGATACCCGGCAAAGAGCGTGATGGTCTGCGCATGGGCCCTGGCCGGCACCGAGAGGAGCACGACCAGCGACAGGACACGAACCAGCGCACGGACGACGGACGCGTGTGCCATGACGTCTGGCATTGTACGTCCCCATTCACGACCAGACGGCCGGCCGTGCCCCGGCTCGTCGTCACGCCCGCCGTGATGTTGAAGGGCAGCGCGGAGCAGGCCTGGAGAAGAGTGCGGGAACGCTCCGGCTGACCGCGCCAGAATCCGCATGTTTTCGGGACTACTGGGCAGGAAGGGCGCGCTTTCTCAGACATTTGCAGCGAGGACGCTGGAATCTGCCGCGAACGGTCGCTGGTGCGCAGCGAACGTCACGCTGCAGTCTTGCGGACCGTGAGTTCAGCCAGTAGATTCCAGATGACCATGAGCGCCCCAGAGGACGTGATGCCGTCGGACGGCCCGGGACACGACGCCGCGGATCCCCTCGCGTCGCTCTCGAACGGCCGGATCCTGCTCATCGGCGCGGCCTGTGCCGTGTTCGTGGCGCTGTCGGTGACAGCCCAGACCTACCTGTCGATGCTCGGCCACGGGCATTCGTTCTGGCGGATTCTCTGGTGGCAGCTCAGCGTGGCCGGCCTCTGGGCGCTGTTCGCCCCGGTCGTGCTGCGCGCTGCAGCCCGCCTGCAGAACCTGCACGTGCCCCGGCTCCAGGCGTGGGGCATCGTCGTCGGTTACGCGGTGGTGACGATCCCCGCGCACATCGCCATCACCGCACTGCTGTCCATCTGGCTGCGACCGTTCGTGCCGGTGGTCGTCACGGACTTCGCGGTGGCCTTCCGCTCGCAGTTCGAGTCACAGTTCGCCACCGACGTCCTGGTGTTCGCCATGCTGCTGGTGGCTGGCCGCGCCGTGGCCGTGAGCGAGCGGGCCCGGCGGTCGGCCCTGCGCGAATCGCGGCTCGAGGCCGAGCTCGCGCGTGCCAACCTCGAGGCGCTCCGCCTGGAAATCCAGCCGCACTTCCTGTTCAACACGCTGAACTCCATTGCAGCGCTCATCCGGATGCAGGCCAACGAGAAGGCGCTCGACATGCTGCTCGGGCTGGGCGCGCTCATGCGGGCCACCATCGACCGCCCGCCGGACCACCTGACGACGCTGGGGACCGAGCTCGACTTCGTGAAGCAGTACCTCGACCTGCAGGGCGCCCGCTTCGGCGATCGTCTCGACGTCCGCTTCGACGTGGCGCCCGAGGCCCGCCCGCTGGCGGTGCCGAGCTTCCTGCTCCAGCCGCTGGTCGAGAACGCGCTCCGCCACGGCATCGCGCGCAAGCCCGGACGCGCCTGCCTCGATATCACGGCCGCCGTGAAGGACGGCACGCTCGCGCTGTCGGTCACCGACGACGGGGCTGGCCTCCTGCCGGGCTTCGACCTGGACCGTCACGCCGGCACCGGCCTGCGCAACATCCGGGTCCGCCTGCAGCAGCTCTACGGCCCGGCAGCGAGCCTCCGCGTCGACCCGGCCTCGCCGGGCGGGACCGTTGTCACTGTCCGCCTGCCCGCCGAACGGGACGAGGCACGCCAGAGGGTGTCCGCGTGAACGGTTTCCGTGTGGTCGTCGTGGACGACGAGCCGCTGGCCCGCGGCATGGTCGCGGCACTCGTCCGCCGCGATGCCGAGGTCGAGTCCGTCGTCGAATGTGCGGAGGCGGCCAGCGTCCCGGATCTGCTGACGCGCGAAGCGCCCCACATCGTCTTCCTCGACATCGAGATGCCCGGCATGGACGGCCTCCAGCTCGCGCGCCTCATCGACGACACGGGTCCGGTCATCGTCTTCATCACGGCCTTCAGCCAGTACGCCGCCAGGGCGTTCGACGTCAGCGCCGTGGACTACGTGATGAAGCCGTTCTCGGACCAGCGGCTGCTCGATGCGCTTGAGCGCGCCAAGCGCCGCGTGCGTGAGCGCCGCCTGGGCGAACTGGCGAACCAGGTGGCTTCCCTCTCGGCGGAGCTATCGGGCGCGCGCGAACCGGCCCCACGCGACACGGCTCCCGCCTATCCGCCGCGGCTCGCGTTCAAGTCTGGCGACCGGGCCATCGTCCTCAAGCCCGAGGAGATCATCTGGGTGGAAGCCGAGGACTACTACGTGCTGGTCCACTCCACCCGCGGACGACACCTCGTCCGCGTGCCGCTTGCCTCGCTCGAGGAACGCCTCGATCCGCAGGTCTTCCTGCGGGCCCACCGGGGGGCGATCGTCAACCTGCGTGAGGTGAAGGAGTTCGACCAGAGCGACGGTGCGTGGCTGGCCATGTCGGACGGCTCGCGCGTTCCGGTGAGCCGCTCGCGCCGGCGCAAGGTAGAGGAACGTCTCCTGCCCGGCACGCACTGACCGGGCAGGCCACGGCGCGCTGCCTACGGATGCTCGGTCTCGGTCAGGAAGGCGGTGATCAGCACGACCGTGCTCGCCACGGCCACCTCGATCCACGCGGTCACCGGCACGGCCTCTCCTCCCCCGCCTGCCCGCAACCGCCTCCAGTTGATGGCGCCCAGCACCAGCATGTCCCCGACGAAGACCACTTTGATCAGCAGGGCGATGCCGTACGTCGTCGTCCACAGGTTGGAGAGCGCACCGAGGTAACGCCAGGTGGCGAACAGGCCCGAGGCCAGGACGATGGCGACAGCCCCCATCGCGACCGGCGCAAAGGCATGCAGCAGCGGGGACCGCAGGTGTCGGACTGCTGGTGCGGTCAGCGCGAGCACGGCGGCGATGGTGCCCGCCCAGGCGCCTGCGGCGACGATGTGAAAGCCGTGGACCAGGGAGCCATAGGGGTACGAGGCGGCGTGACCGGTGAGGGTGAGGGCCTCGGCGGTGACCAGCGCCATGGCGCCAGCCATGAGGGCGGCCATACGCGAGCGCTCCAGCCGCAGCCAGATCGATGCGAGCAGCAGGAGGCCGGCCGCCAGCACCTGCCGCTTCCACGACCCACCCCACTGGCTCTCGAAGGCGATCAGCCGCAGGTTGTCCGGCTGCAGTGCATCGGGCAGGTCGAAGGCGGCTACGGTGTGGCCGAAGGCGCGCACGAGCAGCGCCGCAAGCAGCACCAGTGCGGCACCGACCTGCAGCGAGGCCAGTGCCGCCTCCGCGGCACGGCGGGCGGAACTGTCGGCGGCTGCGACCCGCGGCAGCAGCCAGAGCCGCGTCACCGCCGCGCCAATGACCAGCAGCGTGGCGCCATAGGCGAGCACCTTGGCGCCAACTTCGATCCAGACTCCCATGGTTCCGGCGCCCGCGGGGGATGTCGGCAATCGTGCAGCCGCGAGCGCGGCTTCACTGTAGCAGGAGACGTCCTCCCGCAGCGGTTCAGCCTGCGCCGAGGATGGCCCGGACCCCGTCGGCGATCTCGTCCACCGTCGCCTCGTAGCGGAACTTCATCCGCAGGCGTCCCCGTGTGTCGAGGGCGTAGAGCGTGGTCGTGTGCGAGACGGTGTACTTCGCCGCCGACTCCGGTGTGGGGACGATTTCGTACGCGGCGCCGTACTGCTGGACCACGGTATCGATCTCGGCCTTCGAGCCGGTGAGCCCGATGGCGTCGATGCGGAAGTTGCCCAGGTCCGCCTTCAGCACGTCTGGCGTGTCCCGCTCGGGGTCGACCGAGATGTACAGCGTCTTCACCTTCGAGGCATCGTCGCCCAGACGGCGGTACACGCTCGAGAGCTTCGACAGGGTCGTCGGGCAGGCGTCGGGGCAGAAGGTGTAGCCGAAGAAGATCAGCACCACCTTGCCCTGCTGGGAGGCGAGCGCGAACGGGCGGCCGTCGTGGTCGGTCAGCGAGAACTCGCCACCGCCCTCGAGGATGGGAACCACCGCCGTTCCCGTCGGGCCGGACGACGTGCAGGCGGCAGTCGATACCGACGCCGCGATGGCCAGCATCAGGGCGAGTCGCGCCAGGCGTGATGGACGGCTCACCGCATGCCCTCGGGCTTGCGGACCACGGCCTTGATCGGCACGGTCTGACCGTTGTCGAATGTCAGCGTCAGGTCGACCGATGCACCAGAGGCGGGGCGTTCCTTCAGGCCGAAGAGCATGATGTGGAAGCTGCCCGGGCGGAGTTCGGCCTTGCCGTTGGCCGGGACGTCGATGGCCTTCACCGGCATCATGCGCATCATGCCGTTCTCGGTCGACATCGTGTGGAGTTCCACGCGGTCGGCCACCGTCGACGTGGCGGAGACGAGCTGGCGCTTCTCCGGGGTCCTGTTCTCGAGCACCACGAAGACGGCGGTCTGCTCGGCCCGCGCCATCGGCTCGCGCATCCACGGATCGGAGGCAACGATCGGTGCCTGCGCCATGGGCGCGGAGCCGGAGAGGAAGAGGAGGGCGGCGAAGACGGTCGCGGTGCGAAGGCAGGAGCGTCGGGTCATCATCGGGCAGTCCTTTCGTCGGGCGATTCACGGAGGTAGATCACGAAGAGGGCGAGCGAACGCCGCTCGCGCTCACTGAGGTGGGCAAAGGCCGGCATCTTGGCCCCGTTGCGGTCGATGCCGCGGGACAGGGTCGCCGCGATGGCCTCTTCATCGAGTCCGTTGCGGTAGGCGGCCGCGTCCTTGAAGTCACGCGGGGGTGGGGTCAGTGTCTTCCCCACCGGTCCATCGCCGCGCCCGGCAGTCCCGTGGCAGCTCGCGCAGCCGTTGTCGGCATAGAGCTGACGGCCGAATGCCGCGGAACCGGCGGCCGGAGCCGTGCAGGCGGAAGCCGCGAGCGCGAGGCCGAGGCAGGCGATCGCGGTCCTCATCGTGCCGCCGCAGGGACCGTGTCCCCAGTCGTCGGGGGCGTCGTTTCGCAGATCGCATCGAGGCCGACACGGCGGATGACGACGATGCCAGCGGCCGGCACCTGCCAGGCGGCGATCACGCCGCCGTTGATACCGGCCACCACCGCCCGCTCGCCACCCCGCTGGTCGCTCAGTCGTGTGACGGGGAGGAGCGTCGCCGGGCCGTGGTGCGCGGGCAGGACCTGCCGCAGCGACACCTGGCGCTGGCCGTCCACCTCGTGGTCCCAGACGGCAACGACGGTGTCGTTGGGGTCGGTGGTCACCTGCACGTGGGCCGGTTGGCCGCCGCTGTCGATGGTCTGCGCGCCACCGAACCACCGGCGATCGGACGACGCGGCATAGAACAGACGGTGCCCGCCCGGCTGTCCGCCGGACCACACGGCGTGCACCCACTGCCTGGCGTCGAGCACGGCCGCAGCATCCCGCGACCGGCACGCCTGGTCCGTCAGGCCATGATTCACCGACACCGGGTCCGCCCCAGCCTGGCCGGCCACGAGCCGTACCTCGCCGTCCGACTCACAGGAAGCGATGGCACTCGCACGGCGCTGCGTCGGACGCGATGCCGGTTCGATCGGACGCCGGGCCCACGGCGCCAGCAGCCGGGACGCGGTGAGCCCGTTGCGGTCCTGCCATTCGAGGCGCAGGCGTGGACGTCCGGCGTCGCCTGCCTCGACATCCACGAAGGTCAGTCGGATGTCGTCGTACTCGGCGGCGCCGGCCGCATAGTCGGTGGCGGGACGGGGCGGGGAGAAGGTGGCGCCGTTGTCGACGCTCGTCGCGAGGTAGACCAGCGCGCCGCGCGTGTCGCGCGTGCCGAAGGCCACGGCAACGAGCGGCGGCTGGGTTGCCACCGACGGGCGAAGGGCCGTGGCACCTGGCACGGCGAGTTCGATCGGGGCGTTGGGGCCAAGAGGCGGCAGTGGCGGAACCGACGCCGGCCGTGCGCAGGCGGCGCAGGTCAATGCAGCCGCGATGAGGGCACTCGTCGAGGCGTGCCAGGAAGCCGTGAGCCCGGCGGACATGCTGCGCGTCACTCTCCGCAGCATGCGGACTGACGATGGACGCCCGCAATCGTCATGCAGCCGAACGGGCGCGCGGTGCAGCGGGCCACTCGCTGCGGGCGAACGGTCCCGCAGCGGGCGGCGCTGTCTCCCCGCCTACTTGACCGAGTAGATCAGGTACATCTGGCGCGGCAGGAAGTCGTGCTGCGCCTGGAGCGCGAAGCCGGCCTGGGCCAGTTCGGCCGAGATCTGGTCCGGCGTGAACCGGAACTCCTTCGGCGGCCCCTCACCAGGCGCGTCCTTCTTGAAGTCGACGATGGCCAGCCTGGCACCCGGTTTCAGGAGTGACTTCAGCGCCGTGAAATAGGCCACCCGGTTCGGGATGTGGTGATAGGTGTCGACGATCAGGACCGCGTCGACCGGTTCGGGCAGGTTGGTGCGATCGGCCCCCGCCTTCACCGCGGTGATGTTCGACAGCCCCTCGCGCATGGCGCGATGCCGGATGTACTCCACCATGTTCTCTTCGATGTCGACGGCAAACACCTTCGGCTTCGCGGCCGACTTCGCGAGGCGGACCGAGAAGTAGCCGGTGCCGGCCCCGATGTCCGCCACCGACTGGCCCGCCTTCAGGCCGAGGGCAGCAACGACACGGTCCGGCATCTGCCAGGCGTCACGCGCCGGGTCGTCGAACGATTTCGCGTAGCGCTCCGCATCCGCGAAGCTGTGCTCCATGTGATCGGGCGCGTGGCCTCCCTGGCCACCGGTTCCATGCTGCTGGGCCATCACAGCCGTTCCGGCCGCCACGACGAGCCCCGCCACTGCCAACGCAAGCGCGCGCTTCATGTGATGTTTCTCCCTCTGGTCGCGAAGAAATCCGCGGCCGCTCCCGCCACGATATACCCGCCACGCCTGCCAAGGCCACCGGCCCCCGGTGGCTGACGGACGGCTGGGCGCGGTTCGCTGCAAAAGCGGGCCGACCCACACAGCGCACCGGACCGGTCGCCGCACCATGCCGACCGTCGGCTGCAGGATCGGCCGGACGAGGGTGCAGCGCTGCCCGACGCCCCTGTCACGAGGCGCCGCAACTTGCATCCGGGAGGAGCGCCGGGTCTGTCGACACCGGCATGTGGAGGGTGTGCTCATGCTCGTATTCCTGCGGCCGATCATCCAGCTGCTGATCGTGGCCGGTGTCCTGTCGCTCCCGATCGATGCCCTTGCGGCCGGTCGGGTGCACGGCGTGGTCCTCGATCAGTCCGGCGCCGTGGTCCCCGGCGCGGCGGTCGCCATCGTCGACGCCGTCACCGGCAGGTCCTACACCGCGGTCACCGACGATCACGGTCGATTCGAGGTCGCGGGACTGCCGGCCGGACGCTACGACGTGTCGGCAGCGACCGCCGGGTTCCAGCCTGCGGTGCAGCGCGACCTGTCGGTGTCGGATGACCGCGCCGAGAGCGTCACACTGACACTGTCCTTGGCCATGCAGACCGCCAGTGTCGACGTGCTGGCCCGCGTGAACAGGCCGCTGGCGCGCAACGAGGGGGCGACTGCGCGGACGAGTGACGCGGCCTCGCTGCTCGACGGCACCGCCGGCCTGAGCGTCGCGGGAAATGGCGGCCTGTCCGGCATCCCCGCCATCCACGGCCTGGCCGACGACCGGGTGAAGCTCACGATCAATGGCATGACGCTGGCCCCGGCCTGCAGCGGCCACATGAACCCGCCGCTGTCGTACATCGATCCGGCCAACCTGGCCACCATCACCGTCATGGCCGGCATCACGCCGGTCAGCGCCGGCGGCGACAGCATCGGCGGCAGCGTGGCGGTCGAGACGGCACGCCCCGAGTTCGCCGCGGCGGGCGTGGCGGTTCATGCGAGCGCCTCGGCCTACACCCGCACGAACAGCCGGACCACCGGGGGCAATGCGTCGTTCTCGGCCGCGACCGAACACCTCCGCATCAGCTATGTGGGGTCGACCGTCGACGCCGAGAACTACACCGCGGGTGGCGGCGCGGTGGTGAAGTCCACCTTCTATACCTCCACCAACCATGCCCTGCAGGTGGCGGTCTCGGGCGAGGGCCGGCTCCTGACCGCCGACCTGAGCATGCAGCGGATTCCGGAGCAGGGCTTCGCGAACGCGCGCATGGACATGACCCGCAATGACGCCATGCTCGGAAGCCTGCGGTTCGAGCAGACGCGCCCCTGGGGCCGCGTGGATGCGCGGGGCTATGCCGAGAAGACCGACCACCAGATGAACGTCCTCCGCGACAAGGTGCCCGGGATGAACATGCCCATGAACTCGAAGGGGGCGAATCTCGGCTACACCCTGGCGGTGGACCGCCGCATCGGGCAGCGGGACCTGGTCAAGCTCGGCACCGACCTGCACCGCTTCACGCTGGACGACTGGTGGCCGCCGGTGATGCCGATGGTGGGGAGCATGGGCCCGGACACGCTGCAGAACGTGAACAACGGTCGACGCACGCGGATCGGCACCTTCGGGGAATGGGAAACGCACCGGGGTGCCTGGACGGCGCTGGTCGGCATCCGAAGCGACGTGGTGTCGATGAACACGGACGCCGTGACCGGCTACAACATGGTGGCGACCGCCACCGGAAGCGCGGCGTACTACGCCGACGCGCTGGAGTTCAACGCGAAGGACCGCGCCCGGCGCGACTTCAACGTCGACGCCACGGCGCTCGCGAAGACCGCGCCGACCGCGAGCACGTCGTTCGAGGTTGGCTACGCACGCAAGACCCGGTCGCCCAATCTCTACGAGCGCTACCTCTGGGTGAAGCGGAGCAACATGTCGGTGCAGATGAACGGGTGGTTCGGCGATGCCAACGGCTACACCGGGAACGTCGACCTCGCGCCGGAAGTGGCCCACACCCTGAGTGCCACGGCCGGCTGGCACAGTGCGGGCCAGCAGCGCCGGACCCTGACGGTGACGCCGTACGTCACGCGGGTCAACGACTTCATCGACGTGGACCGATGCGGCGTGATCGCCGGGAGCAACGGGTGCACGGCAGCGAAGCTGGCCGCCACCAGCGGATTCGTGAACCTGCAGTTCGCCAATCACGAGGCACGGCTGTATGGCGTCGACCTGTCAGGGCGCACGCCCATCGGAGGCACACCCGCGGCCGGCGAGTTCACGCTCAGCGGCGTCCTGAGCTCCGTGCGGGGTCGGCTCCTCGATACCGGCGACAACGTGTACCGGCTGATGCCGCTCGATGCGCGCGTCACCGTCGAACACCGGTTGAGGAACTGGAACAGCGCCGTGCTGGTGCAGGGCGTGGGCGCAAAGAACCGCGTGCAGGCGGCGCGGGTCGAACTCCCCACGGCCGGCTACGTGCTGGTGAACGTGAGCACCGGGTACCAGTTCAGGGCCTTCCGCGTGGATCTTGGCGTGGACAACGTCGCCGACCGGAAGTACGTCCTGCCGCTCGGGGGCCGGTACTGGATCGGCGATGCGACCGGCATGACCGGTGTGCCCGGAATCGGGCGCTCGTTCTACATCGGCGTCTCGGCCAGGCTCTAGGCGCTGTCGTCGCTCGCACCGCGGGCGCCCTTCACTGCCGACCGGCAGCGAACGGCTGCTCCCCTCGTGCCCGCATCGGCCATGCTGCCGGTGCGGGCACTTCCCTTGCTCCGTCCCTGCACACATGTCGATTTGCGACGACTTTCCGTCAGCCGTCGCTGGAGGCCACCGATGACCCTTACCCGGACACCCGTGTACCTGACCCTCGCTGCTGCACTCACCCTCGGGGTGGGCTGCGCCCAGCCGGCGCCGCCGGCGGAGCCGCCGGCGGCACCTGCGCACGATGTCGCCATGGACATGCACCACCTGCACGGCCTGATGTCCCATGGCCTGGAGATGGCGCTCGAGGGTGCCACGCTCAGGATGCTCGGCCAGATGGAGATGGCCGGAAAGGTGGACGCCACGGCGGTATCGCACGGCGACGCCATGCTCAGCGAGGGACGGGCACTGATCAACCAGGCCGTGACCGGCCCGGCCATGACCGCCATGCACGCCACGCACGCGAGCGATCCGGTAATGACCTACACGCACGACCTCGCGAAGGCGATGACCACCGTGCTCGACCAACTGCAGATCATGCCGGCCCCGGAAGCGAATAACGCCAGGGACATGGCGCTGCATCACATGCACATCGCATTGGTGCACGCCGCGCTGATGGCCAGCCAGGGCGCCTCCCTGAAGATGACCGCGGCGATGAACATGTCCGAAGCCGTCGACCGGGAGGCGTCGACGCACGCGGCCGGCATGCTGGATCACGCGCGCGGGCTGTACACCGAGACGATGGACGGCGAGGCCATGAAGGAGGCGCACGCGGGCACGCCGGCCGGCGGGATGGACGCGGCGCACGCCCTGGGCACGTCGGTGAACGCCCTCATCGAGGCCCTGGCCAAGATGCCCTGAGGACCTCCGGGACGCCCCCCGTCGCAGCCCGTCCCGGCCGTCCGGCGGGACGGGCTGACTTCGGCCGGCCACATCACGTACACTGCCGCGCATGGGTCGTAAAGCGCGCACGAAGAAGGAGTCGACCGGAGCCGCGTCCCCGACGCCGGCGGCCGGTCTCGCAGAGAAGAACTGGCCACTGCTGGCGCTTGCCGCCATCGGCATCCTGCTCACGTCCTACATCCTCTACACGGATTACGTCGGCAGCCGCCTGCAGGGGTGCTCTGTCGGCAGCAGCTGCGACATCGTGCTCTCCAGCAAGTGGGCGCGGCTCTTGGGCGCGCCCACGGCATTCTGGGGATTCGCCTCGTATGTCACGCTGGCTTACCTCGCCGTCCGCTGGCGACCGCGGCGCTGGCGGATGGCCTGGGCGGTGGCGGTATTCGGCTTCTGCTACAGCGTGTACCTGACCACGGTCTCGCTGACGCTGCTGGACGCCGCGTGCCCGTACTGCCTCACCTCCCTCACCCTGATGACCCTGATTGCGGGGCTCACGACGTTCCAGCGGCCCGACCTTCCCGGTTTCGCCTGGGGACGCACCGCGGGCACCGTCGTGGGCGGGGCGGCGGCTTTCATTCTCGTCGCGCACCTCAACTACACCGGCATCCTCGGCGAGCCACCGGCGACCGAAGATCCGCGCATGCGGGCGCTGGCCATCCACCTCACCAATTACGGGGCGAAGATGTACGGTGCGAGCTGGTGTCCGCACTGCCAGCAGCAGAAGGAGATGTTCGGGCTCGCCGCGTCCCGGCTCCCGTACATCGAGTGCAGCCCGGGCGGCCAGGGTCAGCCGCAGGCCGCCATCTGCCGCAACCTTGGCATCACGACCTATCCGACGTGGATCATCGACGGCAAGCGGACCGCGGAAGTGATGTCCTTCCAGCAACTGGCCGAGGCCACCGGGTTCCGCGAGGAGCCAGCCACGACCCCCTAGCCCGCGGGAGCTCGCCCCCTTCACTGCACGGGACGCGCACCTGGCCGCTCCGCCGAGCGGCTGGCTGCCGCCCGCTCGGGCATGGGGGCGACGCTCGCGTTCAATGGATCCTTCGGAAGCCGCGCCTGGGAGATGCACCCGCATCAGTGAGCCGGCTTCGCGGAGGTCATATGCAGATCCGGACGTCGGTCGGCAGGGCGCTTCTGGCGTCGCTGCTGCTCCTTGCCCCGCTTCCCCTGGCAGCCCAGCCCGCCACCCCCCTGACGGTCGACTTCGACGCGGCGATGAGCGGCCTGCGCTTCGATCCGGCGTCAGTGGACGCCAACCTGGATACGACCGACGCGGGCAACGGCATGCTCGATGCCGATGAACTGGCGCTCGTCGCGGCCATCCTCGGGAACCCGGCGCTCAATCTCCGCGCGACAGCCGGGGTGAACCCGGCCGCAGTACGCGCGGCCTTCGAACAGGCCCGGTCGTCGGCCCGCGCGGACCTGCGCGCCCTGATCGGCAGCTACCCGACGGCGGTCGACGTCGCCGCCGGCTACGCCATGCTCGGGCGGGGATCGCTCGACTCCTACAGCGCGATGTCGGCCGGCTTCGGCGCGCCGCTCAACGGGGACTACTCGCAGGCGCTCCAGCTCGGCGCCTGGCTGGCGTACACGGGCGATGCGGATGGCGACGGCGTGACCAACCTCGCCGAGTATCGGGCGACCATCGGCTCGGGACGGGCGGCGTTCATCAAGGCGGCCCTCGACCCCGCCATCCGCCCCACGGCCAGCCAGGCAGCCACGGCGGCGCCGGCGTCCAGACCCGCCCGCAAGGTGCTCGGCATCGTCCTGTATCCAGGCTTCGAGGTGCTGGATGTCTTCGGGCCGGTGGAGATGTGGAGCTATGTACCGGAGTTCCAGGTGGTCATGATCGCCGAGAAGGGCGGCGCCGTGCGCTCGGCGCAGGGCGTTGACGTGATCGCGCAATACTCCTTCGCCACCGCCCCGCCACTCGACATCATGATGGTGCCGGGTGGTGTCGGCACGAGGACCGAACTGCTCAACCCCGCGTTCCTCGACTACCTGAAGGCGCAGAACGCACGCACCGAGGTGACCACGTCGGTGTGCACCGGGTCGGCGCTGCTGGCGAAGACCGGCATGCTGAAGGGACACAAGGCCACCTCGAACAAGAACTTCTTCTCGATGGCGGTCAACGAGGACCCGAGCGTGGACTGGATCGTCAAGGCGCGCTGGGTCGACGATGGCAAGTTCGTGACGTCGTCCGGGGTATCGGCGGGTACCGACATGGCGCTCGGGCTGGTGATGAAACTGTTCGGTCGGGACCGCGCCCGGCAGCTCGCCCGCAGCCTCGAGTACGAGTGGCACGAGGATCCGACGGTGGATCCCTTCGCGCTGAAGGAACTGCCGGCATCGGGCCGCTGAGACCGGTCAGGCGGCGGGCGCATGCGCGTCCGCCGCTCGAACCGCACCGTCGGCCACCACAGCAGCCGGCTGGCTGCGTGCGGCGGGTCGACGGCTGCTTCGGCCTTGGCTCGAACGGCAGGGACCCGCACACTACCAGCTCGGAACAGGGCGCGGAGCCGGGAGCGCATGACCTTCTCCCAGGTTCCATTCGCACCAGACACCCGGCACCGTCCCTGTTCCGATACGTCCCCGCCTAGCGCACCGTCCGGCCGAGCGCGATCCCCACCTGCACCGTTCTTCCCGGCATCGGGTAGCCGGGACGGTATGCGTAGTCGGCATCGAGCAGGTTTTCGAGCGCCACGAAGAGCTCGCCCCGACCACGCCATGCCGACGGCACGAACGACGGTCGTGCGTTCACGACCGCGAACCCGTCGACAGCGGCGGTGTTCACGGCCCCGCCCGCCCGCTCCTGGCCGAAGACACGCATGCTGCTCTGCGCCTGCAGGTCGACGCTCAGCCGGAGCGGTCCGTGCCCCCCGGTGAGCCCCATCACCAGAGTCCGCACCGGCGCGTACGGCAGCGAGGCGAGCGTGGAATCGAGGAGGGTCAGGCCCGTGAAGATGCTCCAGGCGCCAACCGTGTGGCGCAGCGACGCCTCGAGCCCTCGCACGTCGTAGTCGCCGAGGTTGGTGAACTGCGGGAAGGCCACGGCAGGCGGGAACGCGAAGATGTAGCGCTGCTTCAACGCATCGGAGAACCATGCGACGTCCAGCGTGGTCCGCGTGGATGGCAGGAACGAGATGCCGGCCTCCACGTGATCCAGCTGCTCCGGCCGGAGCGACTGCCAGGTGGCCCCCAGTGCCGGGATGAGACTCGAGAGTACCAGCACCTCCTGCCCTGGATAGGTGATGCCACGGGCGGCGTTGACGCGCAGCACGACGGTCGAGGAGCGTGCCACCAGCCCGACGTGCGGCGCGACGCGTGAGTCGAGCTGGTTGTGCGTGTAGGCGCGCACGCCGGCGGTTGGCACCAGCGACCATGTGCGACCCACCGGCACGACCTGCTCGACGGCTGCGTGGGGCGCAATCACGCGCAGCGCGTCACCGGCGAACGTCGCCGCCGGCGCCGGAGCGATGCGGTTGAAGGCCACCTCCCCTCCGATCCGATCGAGGTCGATGCCGGTCGAGATCCGGCCGTTCCGCCACGGCGCAAGGTCCTCGCTCCACCGGACACCGGAGAGGGCAAATGACGACAGCGTATCTCCGTCGAGTCCTGGCTGTGCGAGCCAGTTGCCTTCGCCCCGATTGGCGTACGCGATCACCGTTCCCGACGCCCGGTCGAAGCGGTGCGCCAGCGTCACGGCGGCCAGGGTGCCGTTGGTGTCGTACCGTCCGGTCCTCGTGTCGGGACGTCCCTGGACGCCGGGATCCGACGCCTTGTTGTCGAGCGCCATGACCAGCCCCGACACGTTCCAGTGGGGGCTGAGCTGTCGACCCGCTCTCGCGAGCACGTTGGACAGTCGACCGTCGGCACCGGCGCGATGCCCATTCGAGCGGGCAAACCCCTGCGCCACCGCGAAGTCCCACGCCCCGTGTCGCCCGGTCACGTCGGCCTGCTCGACCACCGTCCCGAAAGAACCGCCCGACAGCTTCAAGCGCATCGTGCTGCCTTCACCCCTGGCACGCCGCGTCGCCAGGTCGATGGCAGAGAACGTGTTGCCATACGTCTGCGGTTGCGGCCCTTTGAAGACCGTGATCCGGTCCACGGCGTTGACTGGCAGCAGGTCGAGCAGCGGGTGTCCCCAGACCGCCATGTAGAACGGCACGCCGTCCACATACGACTTGATCTCGCTGCCCGGGCGGCTCGCCCCGAGCCCGCGAACGTAGACGGCCCCGCCCTCGGTCCCGCCGAAGGCGCCAACCGGGTTGAATCGCGAAATGGTCACGCCTGGCGTGCGCCGCAGCGCGGAGGCGAGATCCACGGCATTCAGGCTCGCCACCTGTTCGGCGCTGACGATCGTCTGCGCACTGCCATACGCATCGGAGGACATGGCATCGACGATAGCCGACGTCACCGTGATCGCCTCCCGGATGCCGGCCGGTGTGAGCACCACGCGGACCTCGCCGCCGACCCCGGCCTCCACATCGACCTCTCCGCGTTCGAACAGCGGCTTCTCGACCGCCACGTGAATCCGACCTGCGGGCACCCCGGTGATGACGAAGCGGCCGTTGGTGTCCGTGGTGGCTGAGAGCGCCGACCCGGCAGCCTCGACCGTGACACTGGCCGCCACCACGGCCCCGCCCGATCCGTCGACCACGGTGCCAATGAGCGTGCCGGACTGGGCACGGGCGCCGGTGGCACCGGCGCAGAGGACAAGGAGAGCCCCGACGAGGGGCCACGCGCGTTCTGTCAGACTCATGAGGACTCCCGCGCGGCGCGTGCGAACGCCCGCGCGCAGTGGCCGGCCAGCAGCCCGGCAGGCAGTTGAAGGACGCCCGAGATCTCGAAGGCGAGGTCGCCGGGTGGTTCGTAGAGGGATGGTGGGAACAGACGGTCGAACACCGGGGCTGGCAGGCTGGCGAGTCCGGCGAGCCCCTTCAGGCCGTGGTTGTAGGCCCCCTCGAACAGGCCGAGCCAGGCCACGCCGATGATCACGCTCGTCATCGTGAAGGCCGCTGCAGCGGCCATGCGCACGGGCCACACCGGCGCGCGCCACCAGGCGACGAGCAACGCTCCCAGCAGCAGGCACAGCCATGCCGCGATATGCGCCACGTGCCCGCGCCAGGGTGTGTCGAAGCGCCACGCACCATAGAGGTGATGCACGGCCGTGAGGGCCAGGAGCGCGGCGTCTGCGAGCGCAGCGCGCCAGGCGGCGGCGAGCTGCGCCGGCGAGTGGGTCGGTCTGGTTGACATGGAAGGAAGACCATACGGCGCCCCTGCGGGGCGCGCAGTCAGTGGCGATCGTGCGACGGGGATGCGTGCGCGGGCCAGGGATCCGCGAACCTGGAATCGACCAGGAAGGCGTTGTCGGTGAGCGCCTGCAGGAACGCGAGGAGGTCTGCCCGTTCCTGGGCCGAGAGGGAGAAGCCGCGCACGAAGCCGCTCCGAAGGGGGCTGTCGGCCCCCACCCCGGCATGCGGGCCTGTGGCGAGTGTCCGGCCGCCGGCGGCGTAGTGGCTCAGCACATCGTCCAGCGTGGCGATGCTGCCATCGTGCATGTAGGGTGCCGTGACTGCAATGTTGCGGAGCGACGGCGCCTTGAAGCGCCCCATGTCGTCGGCCCTGCCGGTCACGCCATGCACGCCGGTGTTGCCAGGCGGGTAGTTGCCCTGCCTGCCGATGTTGTAGAGCCCGGTGTTGTGGAACTCGATCTCGAGTTCCGCCTTTCCGTCGAAGTCGACCGTCTCGGTGAGGTTGAACCCGCCGTGACAGTGAAAGCACTCGGTCTTCTCTCCGAAGAACAGCTCCTCGCCGCGCTTCGCCGACTCGCTGATGGCTGCGGCGTCGCCACCGTACTGATACCGGTCGTAGGGAGACGTGCCGGAGATGAGCGTCCGCTCGAAGGCAGCGATTGCCTTCGCGATGTGTTCGAGCGTGAACGGATCCGCCGCGTCGGGGAACACCCGTGGAAAGAGTCGCCGGTACTCGGGCTCGGCCTTCAGCCGAGCGAAGAGCTCCGGCTCGTGCCCCGCGAGGCCGAGCTCCACCGGGTTCTCTCCGACCATCGGCACGAGCGCCTGCCGCTCGAGCGACGTCATGAGCGGGTTCGCCCAGGTGAGCACGGGACTGTAAGCGATGTTGGTCAGGCTCATCGGCCCCCGCGTATGGGCCTCGCCCGTCGCGCCCAGTCCGACAGCCCGCCCGTCGGTGAACGCCAGCGACTGGCGGTGGCAGGTGGCGCACGACTGCGTGCCGTTCGCGGAGAGCCGCGTGTCGTAGAAAAGGAATCGCCCGAGCTCCACCTTCTCGATCGTCATGGGGTTGTCGGCCGGCACCTTGGGAACCGGAAACCCGTCCGGGAGGCGCCACTGGAAGGCCGCGGCCGTGCCGGCACCGGCGCGCCGGAACACCTGCTGCTCGCCCGCCGGCCGATCCGCCACGGGCAGCCCCAGGCGCGCCAGCACCGGAACACACTCCGGATCAGTCTGTGCCGACATGCATCCCTCCGCCGTGTCCGGCGTGTTCATGTCGATGTCCGCGTCCGCAAGCAGGCTGGCCATGTCGGCGACGACGACGTCCCGCTCGATGTCGAAGGACGGCAGCGATACCTCGACCCTATTGGGGTGCGCACACGCGGTCGGGATGGTGAGTCGGGTCTGGTTGGGTGTGCAGTTCGTGCTGCCCAGGTGCACGAACGCCCCACGCGGCTGCCCCGTGCTCGTGTAGTCGAAGCGGAGGAACTTGTAGCCCGCGTTCCAGACCCAGAACATCCGTGACAGGTTCAGTGGCGCACCGGCCTTCACCGGGTCGCGGTGGTTCTTCTCGAACGGTACGCCGAGGGTGAACCTCAGGCCAGCGTACCGGCCACCCGGCACCTGGCCGGTCACCACCATCCGTGTGTCCTTCGACCCGTTCGCGCACGTTCCGGTGCCGTCCTCGAAATCCAGCAGCGCCACATCGTCCTGCTGCCAGCGTCCGTCCTGCTCCAGTTCCACCGGCACCTCGGCACCAGATGTGGTGAGGAGCCGAACCTGCGACAGGTAGAACTTCAGGTCCTGCAGGTGAAGGGTTGAACGGGTGGTGCCAATCTGTTCGAACGCACCGGCGCACGAGATCGGCAGTTCGCCAACCGTTGCACTGAACCTGATTGTCACTGGACGGGCGGCCTGCCCCTGTGCGCGCACCACTGGCGTGCCCGTGCCGTGCCACGCAGCAGCCGTCGAGACAATGGCGGCGAAGGCAAGGACACGGGTCGTGGCGTTCGCAAGACGTCGGAATCGATGATGCATCATCGCGCCAGCCTAGGTGCGCACCAGCGCGGTCTCAACGCCCTCGCAGCCGTCGGGTGGCCGATGCAGTGGAGACGACCGGGCGCGCAGCGAACTGCGTGCGTCAGCTGCCGCTGGCACCCGGCCCGGACTGGCCGTCGATCCAGGCACGGAGTTCGCGCATGTCCATCACGCCAGCCGTCGTCGTCGTGCGCCCCTGCCGGTCGATCAGCACCGTGTAAGGGAGTTCGCCACCCCACGCGGGGTTGACCTCGAAGCGGAGGCGCTCCAGGAACGTGTCGGCGAACATCCAGTTCTCGGCCTGCCCGATACCGGTCCTGGCGATGGCAGCCTCGATGTTGGGGGGCTCGATGGGAATCGGGTCGGCCGCGACGAACACGATGGCCACACCGGCCCCCGACCGCTCGAGCGTCCCCCACTTCGGCAGTTCGCCCATGCACGGCGCGCACGTCACGCCCCAGAAGTGCACGACGAGCGGACGCCCGGCGTGCTGCTGCCGGAGCACCTTCCACGACCCGCGCACGAACGAACGGGGCGCACCTGCTGCGAGCGTGGCCGCTCCGCACAGGGCGACCGCCACGAGAAGCGCGGCGAGCCGGCGGGTCACGAGCGTGGCTCCAGGGGCAGGAGCCGGTAGCCCTCGGTCCTGGTCATCCACGAGAGGAACAGGGAGCGACCGTCGGAGGCGAGCAGCGGATGGTCCGAGTAGTCGCCGGTCTGGGCCACGACGCGCGGGGGGCTCCACACCCGGCCGCCGTCGGCAGACGAGGACACGCGGACTGTGGTCGTCTCGCCGTCGAACTCCTTCCAGGCCAGCCAGACGCGGCCATCCGAGACGGCGACGAACGGACGGGTGGGCTGGCGCGACGGGTCGCCAATGCGCATCGGCGGCGAGAAGGTACGCCCCCCGTCGGTCGAACGCGCATAGAACGACCCCTGCCGGACGCCACCGCCGCTGAACCAGACCGCGTGGAATGCGCCATCGGCCCCACGGGCGAGCGCCGGACCATGATGGGGGCACGCGTCGAGCTTCCAGTGGTCCTCGGCCACACGGGTCAGCGAGCGACGGGACAGGTCGGCATCGAACTGCAGCAGTGCGTGGTCCCGCTCGCCGCTGAAGATGTTGCGCAGGATGACCGCCGGGCTCCCGTCGGCACCGAGCAGGGCGCCCAGGCGGCAGCACTCGCACATGTTGTCGTGGACGATGCGCGCGGGCTCGAAGTGCTCGCCTCCGTCCACCGACCGAGCCATGGCCAGGGACGCCCCGGGGAACTCGCGTCCCTGTGCCTCGGCAGCCACGACGTGCCGCTTGTCGATCCAGGCTGCGAGCACATGACCGGTTGAACCGCCCAGCAGGCTGATGAACCGCTGGCTCGACCCGTCGTCGGTGATCGAGCGTGGCCGGCTGAAGCTGGCCCCGCCATCGCGCGAGACCGCCGTGAGGATCTGCCCGTTGTAGCGCGTGTCCTTGAAGATGGCATAGGCGACGGTTATCCGCCCGCCCTCGCCCACCAGGATCTGCGGACGCTCGTCGGCGCCACCATCGAGGTTCTGCGGCCCCGGTGTCACGTGCACGGCCGCGGAGAACGTGCGTCCACGATCGGCGGACGCCGCGACCAAGACCTGCTTGCCGGCAGCCCACGCCACCCAGAGGCGTCCGTCCGGCCCGAAGGTTGGCGTGACGGTGGACGCGCACCGCAGTGAGGCATTCTCGCACTCGCCCGCCGGCTCGCCCATGTGGTGGCTGGCTGCGGGGTCCTGACCAGCCAGGCGTTCGCCCGCCCGGGTCACCAGGGCGGCTGCGACCGCCGAGGCAACCATCAATCGTGTCCGTCGTGTCACCGGCGTCTCCCTTCGCGCGGCCGCATGCCCAATGCCCGTTTCGAGGCCCCTAGAACCCGACGCGTACGCCGGTGAAGAACGAGCGGGGATGCCCGGCGTAGATGCCACCAGAGTTGGCGAGCGCGGTGGCGTCGTTCTGGAGGCCGGTTGTCGCGCTCAACGAGTTCGACAGGTTGCCGGCGGAGGCCACCCATACCTTGTCCGTCACGTTGCGGACCTCGAACAGCAGGTGCAGTCCCTTTAGCGGTCCCCCGGTGCGCCGACCGTCGTAGTGCAGGTTGAGGTGAACCAGCGAGTACCCGGGGGCCTTGATCAGGTTCGCGTTGTCCAGCCACATGGCGTCGCGATAGGTGTACTCGACATGCCCGCCCAGCCCGGCCAGCCGTCCCTCGAAGAGGTCGTAGCCCAGCCGGCTCACGAGACTGTTCGGCGTGATGCCCGGAATCTTGTTGCCGGCGCGATCGAACTCCCGCGAGAACGCACCGGCCGAGAGCCGCTCGACGTACTGGTCGTACACCTGGTCCATCCAGGTGTGCGACAGGCGGAAGCGGAGCCCGGGCGCGGCGGTGACCAGTGGCTGCCAGTCGACGGTGGTCTCGAATCCCTTGTGAATCGACCGCGGCGCGTTGAAGGTGTACGAGAGCAGGTTGACGCCGGGTGACTGGGTCAGCAGTTCGTTCCTGTACCACTCGTAGTAGGTGGCCAGGCCCACGGTGAGCGAGCGCGTGGAGATGTCGACCCCGGTGTCGATGCCGACGTTGCCCTGTGACTTCAGCTCGGTGTTGTTGCCGTTCACGCCCTCCGGCGTCACGAACAGGTTGCCGACCTGCGGGGTGCCGTAGGCCGTGCCCACCCTGGCCTGGAACCGGATGGTCCGGTTCGGTTCGATCTTCAGTGTGGCCTCCGGAGCGATGTTCGTGATGCGGCGCTCGGCGTCGGTGCGCCGCAGCGTGGGCGTCGCCGTCGCGCTGTACGTGTAGCCCGTGTTGCGGCCCGTCAGCTCGCTCCGTTCGACACCCACGCCGAAGGCCGTGGTCACCGCGGGCGACACCCGCACCTCTTCGCGCGCGCGCATGCCGATGTTCGAGACATGGCCGTAGGTCGTCGCCGTCAACGCGCCGAGCGTCGCGTTGCCGCCAGGAGCCACGTTGTAGGTCTGCCCGTTGTTGTTCAGGAAGTTCGCCGAGAGGCCGACGAAGTGAATGGCCGGGCGCCCACCGAGCGTGGCACGACGGGTCACATCCGACAGCAGGTTGAACGAGGGCGTGGCGCCGTAGGCCGCCGTCGCCCCAGTGGGCTGCTTGATGTCCTTCACGTCCCACACGAGCTGCGTCCGCCAGGTGGTCTGGTCGTCCAGCAGGTGCTCCCACCGGGCACCGACGATGGTCCGCCGGTCGTGGCGCTGGGTGCCCACCTGCTCCGGGCTGAGGCTCACACGGGTGCCGGCGAACCCGTTGGCAAAGACACTGGCACTGGCACAGGACTCGCCGGTGAGCGTGGCGCACCCCTCCTGGTACGGATTGCGGTTGAACTGGTTCAACGACAGCCGGATCGAGAGGTTCGGGTACATGTCGTTGTTGATGAACTTGAAGACGAACCGGTTCTTCTTCGACGGGGTGTAGGTGGCCAGCACGTTCGCCGTCCAGGTCTGGAAGGAGGTGTGGGCGGTGAACCCGCTGCCGACGACGCCGCTCCCGAATGCGAACACCTCGAACTGCTCGGCCTTGTGACCGTAGGTGACGTAGCTGTTGCGGTAGCCGAAGCTCCCGATGTCCTGGCCGATCTCGATCCCGTTCACCTCGTCGGGGCGTCGTGTCCGGAAGTTGATGGCCCCCTCGATGGCATAGTTGCCATACAGGGACGACGAGGGACCGCGTGCGACGTCGATGCCGCCGTACGCGTGCGGGTCGATGAGGTCGGTCCGCGCGAGGCCATCGGGCTGCGTGACGTTGAACCCGTCCTCGAACACCTGGATGTTGCGGAGCCCGAAGGTCGACCGCGAGTTCGAGCCGCGGACGGAGATGAGCACGTCACGCGGGCCATTGGCCTGCTGCACCGTGACGCCAGGGCTGTAGGTGATGATCTCCGCCACCGAGAACCCGGTCACGTCCTTGATCACGCTGCGGTCGATGGCGGTGACGATCTGTCCGGTCGGTCGCTCGTCCACCTTCGGCGCGCCAACGCTGACGACCTCGCGTACGGTCGCCACGGCCAGGGCGATGCGGACCGGGGCGCCCCCGGGCCCAACCCGGGCCTCGACCCGTCGTGCATCGAAGAGATCCTTCGTTACGTCGAGCATGTAGCTGCCGGCCTGCACGTCCATCTGGAAGCTGCCATCGCTGTCGCTGACGGCCCTGCCGCGCACCGTTCCCGCTGCATCGATCGCCTGCACCGCTGCGCCGGCGATCGCGCCGCCGGACTCGTCCACCACCGATCCCCGCAGGGTGACGGTCTCCTGGGCCTGCGCCACGGCCGGCACCAGGGCGACGAGGCCGGCTGCCAGTGCTGACAGGAGGAAACGCTGCATCGTCTTCAGGAACGTCGTCGGGCTGTTCATCTGGCTGCTGCCTCTGGAAGAAGGAAGATTCGCGGGGCGGACTCTAGCAGCCGACGCGGTGGGGCTGGCCACGCGCCATACCGCCGGCTGCGGCACGGCGCAGCTTCGCTGCACCCGTGCCGCTGGCGGTCGCCGGACTGCCGAGATAACGCCAGTGGACGAGCCGATTGCTGCAGCCAGGCGTCCGGTGGCTGCAGCGATCGGCGGGGTGTGTCAGAAGGCGAGCCGGAGCGACAGCTCGAACGTGCGCGGCGCCCCGAGGAAGAACATCGGTGTGCCCGTCACGGCCGCGGCGTAGATGCGGTCCGTCAGGTTGCGGACGCGACCGACGAGGGTGGCGCCGTTGGCGAGCCGGTGCTCCACCGAGGCACCGAGCAGCGTGAAGCCGGGTGCGCTGAGTGTGTTCGCCGTGTTGGCATACCGCGCGGAGACGGAGCGGAGGTCGACCGTGGTGGCCCACTTCCGTGCCAGTTCGTAGGTGGCCCACACGTTCGCCACGTGCACGGGGACTCCGGTCGGCCGGTTGCCGTCGCGTGACACGGCAACGCCACCGACGCTCTCGAGGAAGTCGTCGTACTGGGCGTCGGTGTAGCCGTAGTTCGCCTGCACCAGCAGCGCCCTCGTTGTCCGGACCGAGGCCGACAGTTCCAGCCCGCGCGACGACTGCTGGCCGATCGGGATCGTCTGGCTGGGGTTCAGTGGGTCGGTCATCGCCAGGTTCTTGCGCACGATGGTGTAGACGGCCGCCGTGAGCGCACCACGCCCGCCGGGCAGTTCGGCCTTCGCGCCCACCTCGAACTGGCGGCCGGTCGTCAGGTCGAAGTTCCGGACCTGGCCGAAGCTGGCGGTCGTCAGGATGCCGGCGGGTGGATCGGCGGCCGTGCTGAACTGCGCGTAGAGATTGGCCTTCTGGGCCACCTCATAGCTGACGGCCGCGCGGCCGGTGACCGGCTCGTACACGTTGCGGAAGAACGACGGGTTGGTGGCGCTCACGGCGCGGTGGTTGGTCACCTCGAGCGCGATGCGGTCGCGGCGCAGCCCGGTCACGAGCGACAGCCGCGGCGCGAGCCTCAGGCGGTTCTCGAGAAAGAGCGCGATGGTGCCGACGTTGTTGGTCCGGTCAGGCGTGAACCCCGGCACCATTCCCGGCACCTCGAAGAATGCCTCGGTCGAGAACGTGAAGGGGTTGACGGTGCTCACGTTGAGCGTGAGCGACCGTGGGAAGCGGGTCTGCTCGTTCGCGCTCACGTCGAGGCCGGCCGACCACCGTGCATCGAGCAGCCCGGGCGTCGAGAAGCGGGCTTCCACGCGGTTGCCGGTGAGCACCTGGTCGTGACGCTGCAGCAGGGGCGCCGACCGCACGACGGCGGTGTTGTCGGCGGTGAAGCGGTACTCCTCGACGTTGCGGTAGTCGCGCAGCGCATCGTAGTGGTACACGGTGTTGCGGACCGAGAACCGGGCAGAGGGCGTGAACTCCGTAATCGAGCGCCCCCACCACACGGTCTGCTCGTAGATGCCGTCGCGCGAGTTGTAGTTCCGGAAGCGTGTCGCCGCGTCCACGGCCAGGGTGCCCGAGGCCGGGTTGAGGACCGGCGTGCCCCAGTAGGGCCGGTCCACCTGCTCGTTCTGGAACTCGAATGCGGCGGTGTGGGTCAGCTTCGATCCGATCTCGCTCAGGAGGGACACCGCGGTGGTCAGCGACCCGCGTTCGTTGCCATCGATCGCTCCATTGCCGTACGTCCGGCTCAGGTCGGCCCGCACGGCGTGCTTCACCGTCCGGCCGCCGAGCCTCCGGTTGACGCCGAACGACAGCTCCGAGGTGTTGTACGAACCGTAGCCCACGCGCAGGTCGACGGCATTGGCCGCCGTCGACGCGAGTTTCGTGACGTAGTTGATCGACCCGCCGACGGCCCCGGCGCCGAATAGGAACGTCGACGGACCGCCGATGACCTCCACCTCCCGGTAGATCCAGCTGTCGACCGGCCGTCCGGCAATCGCGTCGTACTGCACGCTGATCCCGTTGAAGAGCTGCGTAATCTGCGAGGTGCCAAAGCCCCGGTACCAGACCGAGCCCGCAGACCCGGGAGGCGCGGCGGCCGTCATGCCCGGCACGCTGGACAGGATCGCCTGGGTATCGGCCGCGCCGCGGCGTTCGATGGTCGCCTGGTCCACGACGGTGACGCTGGCGGGCAGTTCACGCACCGTGAGTCCGAGGCGCGAGCCGGTGCCGGCCTCCTTCTGCATCGACAGCGTCTGGCCAGGTGCCGTGCCGACCACCTCGACCGTCTCCTTCACTTCGGGTACGGCCTGTTCGGCAGGCTGCGGCGACTGTTCCTGGGCGGCGACGACCGCCGACAGGACGAGCGTGAGCGCCAGCGCGGCGGCGCCAGGGCGCACGCCGGCCGACACGTGTGACGTGAACATATGCATCGACTCCGTGAGGGTGTGAGATGAGGGCGAAGCCGTCAGATCGACGGTACCGCGACGAGCGCGGTCTGCACGCGATCGGTGCGCCACGCCAGGAGCAGACGGTCCCTGTACGGCACCATCTGCGGGATGCCGGTGGACCGGCCCGAGCTCGTCTCGGCAGCTGTGACGGACGGCCCGGTGCGACCGTCCGCCGCCACGCGTCGCACCCGGATCTCGCCGCGGCCGTTGCCGAGCGACTCGAGCCAGCTCACCACCGCGGTCCCGTCGGCGAGCAGGACCGTGGAGGGCCATCCGACCGGGCGCCCGTCATCGATCGATTGCGGGGTGGCGAAGCTGGCGCCGCCATCGTTCGAGAAGGCGGCCTTCAGGCGCGGCACGTTGCCGGCCCCGGTGAACCAGGACACCGCCACCCGGTTGCCGGCGGCGGCAAGCGACGGCCCGTTGGTGGGGCACGCCGCGATCTGCCATCCGTCGCGGTGGACCGGCAGCGGCACGCTCCAGCGGTCACCGTGCAGCCGCACGATGGAGATGTCGCGAATCTCGCCTGAACTCCGGTCGCGGTAGGCGGCGATGGTGCCGGAGGCGGTGCGCACCATGGAGGTGCTGCAGCAACTGCAGGTGTCGGCATCGGCCACCGTCTCCGCGATCCTGCGGCCGTCAGCCCCGAAGCGCAGCGTGCCGAGCGTCATGGTGTGATCGCCCTCCGATTCCCCTGCGTGATGGAACGGGGGGCCGAGGTAGACGGCGTCGAACCCCTCGGGGGTCGGCAGCAACGACACGAACCCCGAGTAGCCGGTACGGTTGTCGGTGCCACCGGCGTGGATCTCGCTCCACGCGCGCCCGCCATCGGGCGAGAGCGCAATGCGGAACCCGTAGCCGTACGACCCGGCCTTGTCGCCGTTGTTCACCAGCCAGTGGGCCACGAGCGACCCATTGCCGAGTACGGCGATGGACGGGTGGTCGGCCCAGTTCACGAACCAGTTCGAGCCCCGGGCAATCTCGCGGGGCGCGCGCCAGGTGTCGCCAGCCAGGCTCGAGAACTTCAGCACGTGCTTCTGCTCGCCAGCCGGCTCGATCCAGCTGAGGTACGGCGTGCCGGACGCATCCGTGGTCAGTGAGTACATCCCGCTGCCGGCCCCGGCCTGCACCGCGAGCTCCTGTCTGGCGGTCGGCGGCCGCACACCGGTCGTCGACGAGACGAGACCGGCGACGAGTGAGGCGAGGAAGCCGAGCGAGACGATTGCGGTGCGCATGTGCGGTCACTCCATGAGTGCCGTGCGCGCACGTGCGGTTTGGTGTCTGGGCCCCGCACGACCACGGCCCCGGCGTGCGGAGAGTCGCGCCCGCCGGTGCAGTGGACGATACGAAGCCCGCAGCCTCGGACTCAACGGGCGAGCAGCGTGCAGGCACGCGCGTGCAGTGGACGTTCCGCCGTGCGGCGAGTGGTCGGAGGCAGGCGTGCTAGCGCCTGGCGGGCCACGGGTCGGCGAAGCGCGGGTCGGTGAGGAAGGCCTGGTCGGTCAGACTCTCGAGGAAGGCGATGAGGTCGTCACGCTCCTGCTCGGTGAGCGTGAAGCCGGTGACGAACGGGCTCTTGTGGGGATTCGTCGAGCCGTCGCCCGCCCGCGGCCCGAGCCTGATCGCCCGTCCGCCCGCCGCGTAGTGCGCGAGCACGTCGTCCAGCGTTCGCAGGCTGCCGTCGTGCATGTAGGGTGCGGTGACCGCGATGTTCCGGAGCGTCGGCGCCTTGAAGCGCCCCATGTCCGCCTGGTCGCCCGTCACCGCGTGCACGCCGGTGTTCGGGGCGGGGTACCCGCCACGACCGTCGATGTTGTAGAGCCCCGTGTTGTGGAACGCGATCTCGACCGAGGCACGCCCGACGAAATCGACCGGCTGGGTGAAGTTGAACCCGGCGTGACAGTTGAAGCAGCCGATGCGGTCGGAGAAGAACAGATCCTGTCCGCGGTGCGCTGCCGGCGGAATCGCGGTGGCATCGAGCGCGGTGCGGTATCGATCGTAGGGGGACCGGCCCGAGATCAGCGTGCGTTCGAAGGCGGCAATCGCGCGGGTGACGTTGGCCATGGTCACGGGCACGCGCTCGCCCGGGAAGGCCTGGGGGAAGAGGCGCTCGTAGACCGGCTCGCCGCGCAGGCGCTCGAGCAGTTCGGGATCGTCGCGACGAAGCCCGAGTTCAATCGGGTCGGTGCCGTACATCGGCACCAGCGCCTGATCCTCCAGGCGCCGCATCTCGGGATTGGCCCAGGTGAGGACGACGGCATAGGCGACATTCGCCAGGCTCATCGGCCCACGGGGGTGGACCTCCCCGGTCGCGCCTATGCCCCGCCCCTTGTCGTCGGCGAAGGCACGGGCCTGCTGGTGGCACGTGGCGCAGGCGAACGTGCCGGTGCTGGAGAGCCGGATGTCGTAGAACAGGTGCCGCCCGAGTTCCACCTTCGCGGTGGACATGGGGTTGTCGGCAGGCACCCTCGGTTCGGGAAAGCCCGGTGGCAGGACCCAGGCGTACTTCGCCGACTGGGCGGGGGCAGGGACGGAGGCCAGCAGAGCGAGGAGCGGCGCCACGAGCACCGCTCCCCACAGGCTGGCCAGGCCGCCGACTCTGCGCATGGGCGCAGCTTACTTGCGCTTGACCGTGAAAGTGAAGTCGCCCTTCTGCACGTGGCCGTCCTTTCCGGCGCCGCGCCAGGACACGGTGTAGACGCCGTCGGGCATGTCGCCCTGGACCGTCGCCATCAGCGACTTCTCCATCACGTGCGTCTGGACCAGCTTCGTGGCGGCCGAGGGGCCCTTGATCTCGAGGCTGCTGACCTTCAGGTCTGGCGCCTCGCTGAACACGACCGAAATCGAGGTGGGCGCGGCCGCGATCACGGCATCCGCCGCCGGCTCCGTCTTCTCCACCTTCATGTGGGCATCGAGGACCGCCGGGGCGGACACGAGCAGCACCGCCGCAGCCACGGCACCGAGTGTGGAACGAACAGCCTTCATGAGCATCTCCTGATGTGCAGACCCAATCTGTCGACTGCGTTCGATCCTGCCACGACTGGCCCCTGGCGCCGGTGCGCTTCGCCGCACGCAGGGGCCGTTTCGCTGCATCGTGCGTTGTATCATGCCCGGCATGACGACACGCCGTCCGGGCCTCCGTGGCGCACACACGTGCCTGCTCCTGCTCCTGCTGCTCGGCAGCTCACCCGCCTGGAGCACTGCCCCCGGGATTCAGGCTCAGCAGCAGCCCGGCCTGCGCGTCTTCCGCATTCGCGAGACCGCCGGTATCCGGCGCACCGAGTACCCGGTCAGCGTGACCGTCCAGGTCCCGAAGGGGGGCCTCGCCGACACGTCCCACGCGCGCGTGCTCACCAACAGTGCCGAGGTGCCGGTCCAGTTCACGTCACGCTCGCTGTGGGACGACGGGTCGGTCCAGACGCTCGACATCGACTTCAACGCCAGCATGGACCCCGAGGAGGACCGGCGCTACGAACTGCAGTTCGGCCCGTCGGTGACGGCCGCAGCCGCGCCGAGCCGTGGCCTCACGCTCGAAGAGCAGCCGACCGCGATCAAGGTGGGAGCCATCACCTTCTCGAAGAACGGCAGCCCGATGCTGGCCTCGGTCGCCTACCGCGGCGAAGGCATGGGCACCGGGGCCAACGGCGTCACGCTGACCGATACCAACGGGCGGCGTCACGACCTGTCGAGGGCACAGAACGGCTCGCTCGAGGTGGTGAAGGGCGGACCGCTCCTGGTCGTGCTCAAGTACATCGGGTCCATCCCGCTCGACGAGACGACCAGCCTGCCGGTCGAGGTCGTCATGGAGATGCCGAACAGCAAGTCGTGGCTCAAGTCGACCGTGACGGTGTACGACCGCACGCGCCGGCTCAAGGACATCGCCATCGAGCGCCCGTACGCCTGGTCGGGCTTCCCGGTCATCTGGGACTTCGGCACCGACAGCGGCACGTACGGGGTGTTCCGGGCCGCTACGGACGCGATCACGCTCACGCAGACGGTCGGAGCCGGCGGAGCGGTGAATTGGAAGATCGAGTCCGGCCCGCTCAATCAGCGGCGCACGGTGGAGATGTCCACCGGCTCACGCAACCGGACGGCCACCGGGTGGGGGCACGTGCAGGACGCCAGGGCTGCCGTGGCCTTCGGCTTCGCCCGCTTCGGGCGTGACACCGGCACCTACACCATCGCGCTGTCGGGAGGCGGCCAGGCCACGTACCGCTTTGCACCGGCTGCCACGTCGACGCAGCAGCAGATGACCCTGTTCGAGCACTTCGTCGCCACACCGATCGCCATCGGTGCCGCCACCAACCCCACGGCGATGCTCGCGCCGCTGTCGGTCACCGTCGAGCGTTGAACCGGTCAGGCCGACGCGGACGGTTCCGCGCCGGCATCGGCCACCCGCCTCTTCGCTTCACTGACGAAGTACGCCTGCAGGCGGTCGAGCGTGCCATCGAACAGCTTCTGGAAGAGAGGGGTCACGAGGGGTGACGCGAACCCGGTGTCCCGACGGAAACGGACGGCGATGCGCCATCGCAGCCGGCACCCGCCGCTCACGGGCGTCATCTCCACGCACTGCAGCATCTGACGGGCCAGCGGCAGCGAACACCGATCGACAGAGATGAGCAGGCGGCGATCCGGGTCGTAGACCACGGTCCGCAGCCGGATCGTCATGAACACGAACGTCTCGTCCATCACCGCCCGCTCCAGCTGCCCGTGTGGACCGTGCCACTCGTAGCGCACGACACCAGGGGCAGCCGTCCGCGGATGGCCGCCGAACATCTCGCTGAGGACGTCGCCGGCCGGAGCGGGAAAGAAGCGCTCCAGGTCGTACACGTGGTCCGCGTCAGTCAGCAGCGAGTCGTCGGCCGGGTCGAGCGCAAACAGCATCGGCCATTTCAGGGGCATGGGAGCATTCCTCGTGGTTGGTAGCGGGGCGGACGGGCGCGACTCGCTGCCGGCCAAGCCAAGCGCGGACGCCATCCAGGTCGTCAAGAACACGCGGTCAGGGTCAAGCGCCTCACGTACAGCCACGAACTCAGCGTGCCGCGGATGCCGGCCCGTCACCATCGTGGCCGGTTCGTGAGGGAACAGCTTGCCCCAGTGCAGGCGCGGTCCGAACGCGGCCAGGGCCTGCCACAGGCGCGGGAGAAATCGATCGCGCGGGTCGGTCCTGCTGTGTGTCAGCCAGAAGACGTTCACGCGCAGGGACGCACGACCAAACGACGGATGCAGCCACGCGGTCGAGGGCGGAGCCGCGTACAGCTCGATGGCGAACTGGCCCGCGGCACCGGGCGTCGAGGCAAACACCGTCTCCAGCGCCCGCAGCGCCTCCGCCGCGCGATCGAGCGGCACGAAGATCTCGGTGAACGTGGTGGGCATCCACCGTTCGTCCATCTCCTGGTCCTGCGGCAGAATCTCGTGCCAGGCGCCGCTGAACCGCTGGGGACGGGACCGGTCGCCGCTCACGAACGCGCGGTACGCGGCCCGTTCGACAGGCGCGGCCACGCGTTGGAGCAGCGACGCCCCCCGGGCTCCGACCACCCGCCGCACACGCCGCCAGTGGACGAACGTCCAGAGCAGCGCGCCCGCGGCCACTTGCGCCGGGACCAAGCTCCCGAACACCCTCGGCATCGGGTCATACCGCCTTCGCGCGACGGCTTCACCTCGTGGCACGCGGTTCGCCGCCCAGATCACGACCCGCTGGACGTCGCGCTGCGGCCACCAGAGGATCCGCGCGTAGTCGGTCCGCTGCAGGAAAGTCGCCAGGCCAGTGGCGCCCTCAGCGAAGAGGTCCAACTCGCCGCCGCGATCGGGGAGTACCGTCTCCGTCCCTGTGACGTCGTAGGCCGGCTCGGTCGTGAAGGTGACCTCGGTCACGATGCCGCAGGTGCCCACCGAGACCAGCACGGCGTCGAGGAGGTCCGCATCGGACTCCCGCCGCAGCGCGTGCACGCGTCCCGTGCCATCGACGAATCGCAGGCCGACCACAGCCGATGCGCAATCGAAGCGGGCCGATCCGCCCCCCGACCCCGTGGCGAGGAAGCCGGCCACCGTCTGGTGGGTGACGCCTCCCAGGTTCGGCAGGGCGCGTCCACGCGCGTGCATCCACGCGAGCAGGGTCGGCTCGTGTCCGCACCGCGGGTCCAGCGGGTCGGGTCCGAGCCGAATCCCGGCGCCGGCGGTCACCTCACCGCTCGCAGCGTCATGGTGCAGCCGGCGAAACGCATCCAGCACGAGCACGACGTCACCGTGTCCAGCGACAGCCGCGGGTACGGAGTGGTACGCGCCGCGCACGCGAAGCCGTCGACCGGCGGCCCTGGCCGCCACGACCGCCCGCCCCAGGTCGCTCTCGTCCTGGGGGTGGAACCACCCGGCGGAGTCGGCCCGGAGGCCCGCGAAGGTCAGTGCCGGGTCCGGACCACCCCGAGGCGCCATCACCCGATGCGGAGGGCCGGCGCCATCACGTCCGCCAGGATGTTCAGCGCCTCGTCCAGGTCGGCACGCGTGTGTGCGGCGGTGACCGACGCACGGAACCGCACCTCTTCCTGCGGCACCGACGGGTAGTCCACCGGCGCCAGGAACAGCCCCCGCCGCCGAAGGGCGTTGCCCACTTCGTAGAGCAGCCCGCGCCGGCCGCCGACGATGAGCGGCACCACGTAGGTGTCCGACTCCCCAGTGTTCAGTCCGAGTGCCCTGGCGCCCTCCCGGAAGTACGCGGCGTTCTCCCAGAGGCGCGCCCGGAGTTCCGGCTGCTCGCGTGCCACGCGGAGCGCCGCACGCAGCCCCGCCACCGTGGCCGCCGGCAGCGCACACGAGAACCCGTACGACGAGGCGTAGCACCGCAGGTAGTCGATGGTCTCCGCCGGTCCGGCCACGAAGCCGCCGAGCCCGGCGAAGGCCTTCGAGAAGGTCCCGTACTGCAGGCGGACGCGGTCGTTCATGCCGCTCTCCTCCACCACGCCGCGCCCCTGGGCGCCGCAGGTCAGGATGGAATGCGCCTCGTCCACGAGCATCGGTGCACCATGCTCTTCTGCCACCGCCACCAGGTCGGCCAGGCAGGATCGGTCCCCGTCCATCGAGTAGACCCCTTCGGCCACCACGAGACGTCGCTTCCCTCGTGACTGGGCGAGCACGCGGTCGAGGTCGTCGGGCTGGTTGTGCTCGAAGGTCATCACCCGCGCACCAGACAGCCTGGCGCCGTCCACGAGGCTGACATGCGACTTGCTGTCCACCACCGCCACGTCGTCGCGCCGCAGGAGGCCGGCGAGTGAGCCAAGCGCCCCCGAGAAGCCACTGTTGAAGAGCACCACCGCCTCGCGCTGGAGGAACTGCGCCAGTTCCTCCTCGAAGGCACGGTGGATGGTCGTCTTCCCGGACAGCAGCGGCGAGCCGCAGGCGCCGGTGCCGAATTCACGCAGCGCGGCGGACGCGGCGGCCACCACCTCGGGATGGGTACCCAGCCCGAGGTAGTTGTAGGAGGTGAGGTTGATCTCGGCGCGCGGACCATCGGCCATCTGCAGCTCGACGCGGGGCACCGGGGCCGTACGGAGCGTCGGCTCGTAGAGCTGCGATGCCCATGTCGTGGCCCGGCGCCACTCCGTGAAGTCGGCCGGCGGCACCGTGGGGTCGGTGCTGTCGAGGTCCGAGAGGTGGAAGTCCGCGAGACTGAAATCGTCCGGTTTGAATGCCATGGAGACCGCCTCAGTCGAGCCCGGTGGCGCGACGCATGCCGAAGATCCACACCCACTCCGGCACGACGCCCCGCAGGTACCAGGTGATCGCGTCGGGACCGAGCACGTGCCGGAAGCGCGACACGCGCCCCTCGACGATCCGCGTGAGCAGATCGACGACCGGGTCCGGTGGGCCGGCCCGTTCCTCCTCGTCGCGCTGGATCGTCCGGAACATCCGCCGCCGCTGGTCGTCGTAGTCGGCAATCGACGGCGGCGCACGCCGCTTCCGCCCGGCAATGCCGGTCCTGTAGTAGCTGGGCTCGACCACGTGCACGCCGATCCCGAGCGGCCGCAGCTCGTGGAAGAGCGACTCGGAGTAGCTGTCCAGCGCATGCTTGCTGGCGCAGTACGGCCCGAGGAACGGCAGCGGGATCACGCCGGCCATGGAGCCCACATTGATGATGCGCCCCTGGCGCCGCCGCCGCATGTCCGGCAGCACCGCGTTGGCCATGCGGACCGCCCCGAAGAAGTTGGTGTCGAACTGGGCCTGGAGGTCGTCGATCGACACCTCCTCGAAGGGCCCCTCCTGCACGTACCCGGCGTTGTTCACGAGCACGTCCACCGGGCCTGCCACCTCCCGCACGTGCGCCACGCACGCCCGAACCGACTCGTCATCCCGTACGTCGAGCCGCAGCAGCGGCGCATCGTCACCGGCGCCGTCCGGATTGCGCGACGTGCCGAAGACGGTGTGGCCCTGCGCGCGCAGCCGGGCCGCCAGCAACTGGCCGAAACCGGAGGATGCACCGGTGATCAGGACAACCACGTGAACTCCTTCAACTCAGGCAATCAGCCGCCGCCCGGGCGCCGACATGGTCAGAGACCCAGTGCCTCGCGCCGCTCGTAGATGTAAGAGATGCCATCGGCAAAGGTGTTGCCGCGGTCGACCATGATGACCTGTCCGCTCACGCCGTCGCACATGCCGCTGCACAGCGCGAAGGCCGCACGTCCCACCTCGTCGGGCGTCATCGCCCACTCCTCCGGCACGAAGGTGCGGAGGAACCCGTAGAACTCGTTGCCGAACGTGTCGTCGAACGACTCGGTCCTGACCGCCCGCGATCGCACGACGTTGATCCGCACCCCCTCGTCCCGCAGGCGATAGGACAGGTACCGCGTGAGGGTCTCGGTCACCGCCTTGGCAGCCGCCACGAAGTCGTAGCCGGGCGTGAACCGGTCCGGACCGTCGGACGACATGATGACCACGTACTTCGGATAGCGGCCCAGGCGCGTCTTCATGGCCTGGAGGTAGCCGAACGCCGGCCACGCCGCGTATTGCATGCTCTTCATGAACCCGCGCCAGGCGTAGTCGTCCATCGCGTTCACGACGAGCGCGGCCGACGCGTTGCTCACGAAGGTGTCGACGCGGCCGAACCGCGCCTTCACCTCGTCCAGCAGGGCCGCGGTGTCTGCCTCGCTGCCGATGTCCGCCTGCACGATGAACGGCGCGGGACCGCCAGCCGCCACGATGCGGCGGGTCACCTCCGTCTCGTCGGCACTGCCCCACTTGTAGGTCAGCACCGTCTGCGCGCCGTGCGCGGCGAACACCTCGGCGGTCGCGAGGCCGATGCCCCGCGTCCCGCCGGTGATGAGCACCACCTGGTCGCGCGCCAGGGGCGGCAGGCCGCTCACTGCGCGACCGGCGTCTGCGCGCTGGCGGTGGCGTGAAGCAGGTCCACCAGGCCGTTGATGTTGGTGAGCTTGTTCAGCTCTGACCTCGGCACCTTGACCTTCAGCTCGCGCATCGACGCCGACACCACCTCGACGATATCGAGGCTGTTGGCGCCGTAGTGCTTCATCGATTCGTTGCCGTCCACGGTGGACGGGTCGAGCCCGTCGACGGCGTTGGCGAGGTGCTTGGCGATGACGGCAAGGATGGCTTCACGGGTCATGGCTATCGGGACTCCTCTTTGAGGGGATGACGTTCACGTTCCACGAACAGTCGGCTGAAGTTCTCGTACGATCCGGCGCCGCGATCGACCGTCAGCACCTGTCCGCCGAGGGCGTCGAAGAGCCCGGAGCAGACGGCGAAGGTCGCCTCGCCCACTTCCTCCGGCTCGCTGAAGACGTCCGGCTCGATGCGGCGGACGAACGGCTCGAACGCCTCGCCGAAGGTGGCCGCCAGCGACTCGGTGGCGACGAACCGCGTGCGGACCACGTTCACCCGGGTGTCCTCCTCCCGGAGCCGGTAGTGCAGGTAGCGGCACAGGGTCTCGAGCACCGCCTTGGATGCGGCCACGAAGTCGTAGTTCACGTGCAGGGTCTCGGCACCGCAGGAGGACAGGCCGACGACGTAGCGGGGTGCGCGGCCGAGGATGCGGCGGGCCGCCAGCGTGTGCGCCACGAGCGGCCACGCCGAGTAGTCGATGCTGGTGCCGAGCGAACGCCTGGCATAGTCGTCGACCGAGCGCACCAGCGCGGCGAATGCCACGTTCGAGACGAACGCATCGAGCCGGCCGTGGGTCTGCCGGATGCGCTCGAGCACCGCGTCCACGTCCTCCTGCTGCGAGGCATCGGACTCGACAATGGAGGGGGGCGGCGCCCCGGCGTCCGCAAAGGCCTTGCGGATGGCCTCTTCGTCCGCTGAGCCCCACTTGTGCGTAAGGATGACGTCCGCGCCGCGGCGGCCGAACGCCAGGCCGGTGGCCAGCCCGATGCCGCGCGTGCCGCCTGTCACCAGGACGGCCCGTCCCGTGTAGTCGTGCCACATCGGTGTCACGTGTACTCCGCCTCAATCCGCGCCTCGACGCCGGGCGCGCGCATGGTGATCTCGTGCATCCGCGACTCGGCGGCGAGCGCCTCCTCGAACGCGGTCCGCCGTGGCAGCGACAGCGTCCGCTTCAGGAGTTCGAGCGCCGGTCGCGGCTTCTCCGCAATCCGTGCGGCAATGTCCATGGCCCTGTCCCTCACGGCGTGCAGCGCCACGATGTGATTGAGGCCACCCGCACCGGCGAAGTGTTCGCCCCGGCGCAGTTCGCCGGTGTAGAGCAGTTCGTGGGCGATCGCGGGTGACAGCGCGTGCTCGCACAGGCGCGTCGTGCCCATGCCGGGCGTGAAGCCCAGGTTCATGAAGCTGAAGCCGTAGCGGCTCTCGCGAGCCAGGACGATGATGTCGGCTGCAAGGGCGAGGGCAAAGCCGCCGCCCACCGCATGGCCTTCCACGGCCGCAATCACCGGCACCGGGCACCCGAGCAGGGCGCGCGGCAGCGTGATGTCCGAGGGTTCGAGTTCGCCCCTGACGAGCCGGAGCAGCAGGTCGACCGGGGCACCGGCCGAGAACGTGGGGCCCTCACCGACGAGCACCACGGCACGCACGTCTGGACGGGTGCCCGCGTCGTCGAACGCCGCGACCAGTTCGTGTACCATGCGCTCACCGAGCGCGTTCGACGCCGGCTGATCGTCCATGGCGACAAGGGCGATGCCGCGATCGTCGATCCGGGTCGTGACCACCGGCGTAGTCACTCCCACGGCGTGCCTCCGCTGTTGAACGCTGCCACGCGTGCCTGGACCACCGGCGTCGCCGCCATGCGACGGGTGAGCGCCGCCCCCCTGGCGAGTACTTCCCCGAGCGGGCCGTCCTGCGCATCGCGCGTCCAGCGCCGCAGTTCCCGGGTGGCGACCGGCTCCAGCCGGCGCAGGAATCGTACGGCCCGGGTGACCGCGGCGTCCGCCCGCTCGGCGGGAACCAGTTCGTCAACGGCGCCGGCCTCGAACGCCTCTCGTGCCGTGCGCGTGTGGGCGGTGAGGGTCCACCGGCGGGCGGTGTTCGCGCCCAGGCGACCACAGACGGCGGGCCAGATCATCGCCGGGAGGATGCCCCAGAGCAGTTCGGGCAGGCCGAAGGTCGCCCGTTCGGTGGCCATGAACCAGTCGCACGCGCACGCCATCCCGAACCCGCCGCCGATCGCCCGCCCGTCCACCAGGGCCAGGGTCGGCTTGGGCGCGTCCGACAGCGCCAAGAGGATGGCCGCAAATGGCTCGGTCTCCACCGGACCGCCATCGTCCACCGCAAGCCCGGTGCAGAACGTGTCGGCGCTGGCGCCGACGAGGACGACCACGGCCGACGGCCCCGTGCAGGCGCGATCGATCGCGTCGCGCAGGACTGCCACGGTGTCAGGCGTCAGCTTCATCGGCAGACGCACGATGGAAGCGTCCGTCAGCTCCATGCGTACTCCCGGAAGTAACGGTGAGTGCCCTTGAACACCAGGCGGTCCTGGCCCGCATAGTGCTGTTCCCAGAGTCCCGGCAACAGGTCGGCGGGTGGCGTGTAGTCCGCGGCGCACGTGGCGGCGAGCAGTTCCCGCTCGCAAGCCTCGTACTCGGCCATCGTCAACCGTCTACGTGCGTCGAGCCTGCCTGGGATGCCAGCGGCCGCAACCACCTCGCGTGCCCCCTCGCACACGCGCGCGCTGTAGAACTCGGCGCATGAGCCCGACCCGTAGGCATAGATGCCGATCCGGTCGTCGGCCCGGAGGTCGGTCTTCTGGTCGATCAGCCCTGCCAGCGCAACGAAGGTGGCCGCGCCGTAGACGCCACCCATGCGGCGATTGAAGGTGAGCGACGGGGCGGACTTGCGGGCCCAGTGCGCCTCGACCTCGGCCTTCGAGAGCGGCATGACCGTCCTGGCCAGCCGGAAGTGCGCGCGCTGCGCGAGGCCGCCGAAGGGCACATGGTAGACGTGGGCCGCGAAGAAGGCATCGAAGTCGATCGGTGCACCCACACGTTCGACGTAGGCCTGGTAGGTGGCCTCCACCCCATCGAGGTACGACATGAGGCTCTCGTCGGCGTCGCCGGTTTCCACGCCCGGCGCCGGCCTGAAGATGTCGGCCACTTCGTGCGCGTGGACGCCGTTCCACCCGACCTCGTAGCGCACGAGGCGCGGAGTGGCAGACAGCAGGACCGCAGCCGCTCCCGCCCCGAGGACCGGCTCCTGGACGCCGTCGAGGCCGATGAGCGCATGATCCGCGTTGATGACGAGCGCCTTCGCACCAGGGTCCATTTCAGAGGCGAGCCAGGCGGTGGCCATCTGCACCCCGGCGGTGGCGCCATAGCACGCGTGCTTGATCTCGAAGTTGCGGCAGCGAGGGTCGAGCCCCAGGTAGCGGTGCACCCAGGAACTGATCGGCTTCTCCTGATCCGGCGCCGACTCGGTGCCGACAATCAGCAGGCGGATATCACGCCGGTCCTCGTCGGTCAGCACCGGCCGCGCGGCGTTCACGGCGAGCGTGACCACGTCCTCGAAGGGACCGACGACCGACCGTTCCTCGCAGAACAGGCGTCCGACGAAGTTGTGCGCGTCGAGCCCGCGCGCGGCACAGATGTCTGCAATGGACATCGACAGTGCGCAGGGGTAGACCCCTATCTTCTCGATTCCAACTGGAGGCTGGTGCGACATGGCGTGGACGGCTCAGTGAAACCAGTCGAGACCGCCGGTGACGCCGATCTCCTGCCCGTTGACGAAGCCGCCGCCCTCGCCCGCCAGGTAGAGGACCGCCGCGGCGACGTCCGACACCTGGCCGATGCGCCCGACCGGACAGTGCTGCTCGTAGAACGCCCGCTTGTCCGCGCCGAGTTCGGCGTCGGTCATCTCGGTCTCGAACAGGCTCAGGAGCAGCGCGTTGCTGGTGATGCCCTTGCGACCGTACTCCTTCGCCAGCGAGGCCGACAGTCCCAGCATCCCGGCCTTGCTCGCGCAGTAGGCCGCATCGCCGGCCATGCCCTTCGCCGCGATGGACGAGATGAAGATCAACCGGCCGAAGCGGTTGGCGAGCAGCTCCGGCAGGAACTGGCGGACGACGTAGAACGAGCCCGTGAGGTTCGTGTCGATCACCGTCCGCCAGTCATCGTCGCTGGTGGAGAACGCGAGACCGGCGTGCGTGACCGCGGCGTTCGCCACGACGGCGTGCACCGTGCCGAAGGCAGCCAGCACCTCGTCTGCGGCCCGCTCGACGTCGACCGAATCGCGCACGTCGAGGCGGAACGCCTGGCACTTTGCACCAGGGCACCGGGCGGAGGCGCGAGCCACCACCGCCTCGGCCTCGGCCTGGCGGGTGCGATAGGTGAAGGCGACGTCCCAGCCAGCCTCGGCCGCACCGAGCACGATGCCCGCGCCGATGCCGCGTGAACCGCCGGTGACGAACATCACGCGTCGCTCGCGTGCGTCCATCAGTCCACCCTCCGGAAGAGGCTCACGCAGTTGATGCCGCCAAAGCCGAACGAGTTCTTCAGGAAGGTTCGGACCTCGTGGTTCACCGGTCCCTCCCGGCACACGTCGAGGTCGACCTCGGGATCCAGTTCGTCGATGTTGATCGAGCGGTGAAGCCGCCCGGCGCGCATCTGGAGAATCGCCGCCACCGTTTCCACGGTAGGCGCGGCCCAGCAGGTGTGTCCCAGCATGGACTTGGGCGCGTTGATCTTCAGCCGGTAGGCATGGTCACCGAACACGTCCTTGATCGACCGCAGCTCGGTGAGGTCGCCCAGCGGTGTCGACGTGGCGTGCGCGTTGATGTAGTCCACTTCGTGCGGGCGGACGCCGGTTTCGGCCAGGAGCCGCGTCATGACGCGCCGCTGCCCTTCCTGCGAGGGCTGCGGCAGGTGGTTGCCGTCCGAGTTGGCAGCCGCGCCGAGCACCTCGGCGTAGATGCGTGCGCCCCGGGCCTTCGCGGCCTCGAAGTCTTCGAGCACCAGCGCCGCCCCGCCGTGCGCGGGTACGAAGCCTTCACGCCGGGTGTCGTACGGCCGGCTGGCGCGTGTCGGCTCGTCGTTGAAGCTCTGGTACGTGATGGCGCCCATGACCGACATGGCGTGCACGTCGATCGGCGCGAACTCGAGGACGGCGCCAATGACGAGCGCCGCCTGCGCGCCGTGGTGGCGGATCTCGTCGATCCCGGCCCGCAGGGTGAGGTTGCCGCTCGCACACGCCGCCCCCATCGTGTAGATGGGTCCGCGCGCCTGCAGCACCTCCGACACGCAGCCAGCGTGGTCGGTGTCGAGTGAATAGAGCGAGGTCATGCCGTCGATGAAGTCCGGCTCCTCCTCGAAACGGGTGCGGCTGTCGAACTGGTACAGCGCGTTCAGGTTGTGCCCGGCCACGATCACCGCCAGGCGGTCCTCGTCGCAGGTGTGCTCGAAGAGCCCCGCATCGAGCCACGCCTTCACCGCCAGCAGCATGGAGTGGCGGGTGGTCCAGGCCTCGCGCTGCGTCAGCTTGCGCAGGCGCCTGAACACATCCGCGGGAATGCGCCCGTCGAGCGCGGCCACCGCATCGGGAATGCTGTAGTCAGAGAGGTCCGCCCCCACCTTGCTGTAGACCCGGTCGGTCGGAAAGGCCTTCCAGTGCGAGACGGCCGACCGTCCCGCCATCAGCGCCTCGAGGAACCCATCGAGCGTGTCCCCGATCGGCGTGTTGATGCTCATCCCCGTGATGGCCACGCGCCTACTCATCGACATACACCTCTGCAACAGCATTGGCGACGAGTGTGTCGCCCCTGTAAACCTGGCCGGCCGCGATCATCGTGAAGCTGTGGTCCACCACCGCCGCGTGCAGCGTGAGCGTGTCCCCCGGACGCGCCGGCGCCAGGAACGTCGCGTGATGGACATGCGTGGCCCGCACGCGCGGCGGCACCGTCCCGGGTGGCACCTCGGTGGTCTGCCGCCCCGTGAAATGCAGCAGGGTAATCCCAAGCTGGCCCATGGTCTCGATGAGCAGCACGCCTGGATAGATCGGGTCGTCCGGAAAGTGCCCGCTGAACCCGAGGTCGGCGGCCCGCAGCGTGCGCGTGCCCCGCACCAGGCCAGCGGAGGCGTCCACCGCCTCGATGCTGTCGACCAGGAGCATCGGCGGGCGATGCGGCAGGAGCCGCTCGAGACCGTCCTGCCCGATCTGCACCGGCGTCCCCGTGCCGACCGGGAGCAGCGGATGCCGCCGGATCCTGTGGACCGCGGCCTCCAGCCATTCACGATTCGACACGAATGCTCCTCACCACGGCGTCAAGTCCCGGTCCGAGCGTCGCAACGTCACGGTTATCGGTCCGCTCGCGCCGTACGTCCAGCCACCGGCGCGAAAGCATGTTGAATAACACACTCCCAGGGCCGACCTCCACGAAGCACGCCGAGGGATGGTCTGCCGCGAGCCGCTCGATCGACTCGCGCCACCGGACCGGTGCCGTGACGTGTGCGGTGAGACGCTCGACGAAGTGCGCCGGATCCGGCCGGTCGATGGGCGCGGCAGAGACGTTGGGGAGGTACGGCAGCCGCGCGGGCCGCCAGGGCGCCTGCGCCAGGACCGGCCGGAACCGGTCGGCCACCGACGCCAGCAGCGGCGAGTGCATGGGCACCCGCGATTCGGTCTCGACCGTGCTCGCACCGGTCTCCTCTTCGAGCCATGCGGCCGCGGCCTCGACCGCCGCCCGCTCGCCAGCAATGACGTGCTGGGTTGGTGCGTTGTAGTTGCTGATGACCACCACACCGCAGGTGCGGGCACGGTCGACGGCCTCGGCCACTTCGTCGCCGGTCGCACCGAGCACCGCCACCATCACACCGTGTGCCGACTGGTCGTAGGCAGCGCCCCGCTCGGCCACCAGTCGCAAGGCGTCGGCGAAGTCCAGCGCGCCGATGTGGACGAGGTGGCTGTATTCGCCGAGGCTGAGCCCGAGCGAACACTGCGCCTCGATGCCGGCAGCCTGCAGTGCACGCAGGTGCATCTGCGTGCCGAGGAACACCGAGATCTGGACGTCGCGGTTCGTCTCGAGCGGTAGCTGGTCCGCGCCCGCGTAGCGCGCGACTCCGGCCTCACCGAGCACCGCGGCCGCGTCGGCCAGCACCTGCTCGGCCGCCGGGCCAAGCGTGCGTGCACGCGCGATCATGGCCGGGTCGGCCGAACTCTGCCCTGGGAACATGAAGATTGTGCGCGCGGACGTCGGGTCCGCCGTTCGCCGTGTTGCTGGCTGCATCGTGGATGGAAGAATGAACGGCCGCAGTGGTGTAAGCGTGACCTGGAGGAAAACTGGATCACGCAGGGTCCGGTGCTGTCATGAGGGGAAACGCCGGCCGGGCCTCGGGCGAACGCGCCTGAAGGGGACTGACCACCGTGCCTGGGGTTGGCGAGGTGGCGCCAGACGCCGCGGGCGCTACGGAAGTGCCGGCGGCGGCACGCGGCGGCGCGTGGCCTGCTCGAACGCGTAGGCCAGCGCGAGCAGGCGTGGTTCGCTGCAGGCCATGCCGGTGAAGCTCACCCCGAAGGGCGCGGGCCTGGCGACGAATCCATCCGGCAGCGACGGGGTGGGGGCGTTGGGGACGAACCCGAACGGGACGATCACGGTCGGGTAACCGGGCCGGGCGGCGAGCGAGGCTCCTGTGCCACCCGGGAACAGCAGCGCGTCGAGCCGCTCCGCACGCATCACCTCGTCGATACCGTGCGCCGCCGTGAGGCGCAGGTCGCGAGCCCGGTCGGCCTCGTAGCGTGCACGATCCGTCACCAGGTCGATCTCGTCGGAGCTGTCGAGGAGCGACTGCCCGTACTTGATGGCGCCAGCCGCAACATGCTGGCGGTTCCACTCGCGGAGGGCGGTCAGCGACGGCACCGGGGCCGACGGTCCGAGCGTCGCGAGCCACGCCGCGAAGTCGCGCTTCATGCCGTACTTGAACACGATCGAGCATCCCCCGTCCTGCCCGCTCCGCTCGGCGCCGCAGATGCTCCAGTGCAGCAGGTTGTCGGCCGGTGTGGGGTCGACCACGCTCGGGATGTCCGCCGGGTCGACGATGATCGCGCCCAGGCGACGCAGGACGCCGATGGCGTCCGCCATCAGGTCACGCTGCGCCGCGGTGAGGCCCCCGCGTGGGCGATCCGCACCAGGCGGCGTCACGGGGTCGTAGTAGAACGCGCGTGGAATCCCGATCCGCGCTCCCCTCAGGGCATCGTCCTCGAGGAAGCGCGTGTAGTCGCGTCCTGGAGGAGGCGCGCAGAGGCGGGTGGCGGCATCATGCGGGTCGGGCGCCCCGCCTTCGAGGGCCCCGAGCATGATGGCCGCGTCGCGCACCGTCCGTGCCATGGGGCCTGGCGTGTCCTGGTCGGCCGTAATCGGGATGACGCCGTAGCGGCTGATGCGGCCGACGGTGGGCTTGATGCCGACCAGCATGTTCTGGTTGGCCGGGCTCAGGATGGATCCGGAGGTTTCGGTCCCAACGTTCGCCGCCCAGAAGCTGGTCGCCGTGCCGATTCCGGAGCTCGATCCGCCCGTGGACAGCACAGGGCGCCCGTCGGCGTCGGGCCGCGGGTCGCGCCGCGGGTCGTACGGATTGAACCCGTAGCCACCCACCGCGTTGTAGTTCGCCGGCATCGGCGTGGGGTCGCCCGCCACCCAGTTCGCCAGTTCGGTCATGCCGGTCTTCGCGATGATGATCGCGCCAGCCGCCTTGAGGTTGGTCACGAGCGTGGCCTCGTACGGCGGCACGTAGCCGGTGAAGGCCAGGGCTCCACCCGTGGTCGGCATGTCGGTGGTGTGGATGTTGTCCTTCACGGCCACCGGGATGCCGTGCAGCGGTCCGCGGACGCGGCCGGACGCGCGTTCACGGTCCCGCTCGCGCGCCTCCTCCAGCGCACGCCGGTTCACGTGCAGCGCCGCATGCAGCAGGTCTTCATAGGTCGCGATGCGGGCCAGCGACTGCTGGACCAGTTCGACCGATGTGGTGCGCTTCGCGTCGAGGGCGGCGCGCATGTCCGCGAGACTGGTCTCGACGATGGAGAACGGAACGCCCTGCCCGTGGGTGCTCAACGAAAGGACTCCAAGCAGTAAGGTGGCGGCGAGGGCGGCTCGCGTCATGGCGTCGATGATAGTGCAGGCCGCGCGCGGGCGGGCCCCGTCCCCCAGACACCAACAAGCCTGTCGGGAGTGGTCCACCGGGTCGCGCGCCCGCCAGGTGTAGAATCGCGCGCAGGCACCTCACCGAAAGGACCCCATGGCCCCCGCCAAGCCTCACAGCCCCGGCGCCCGCACCAACAGCATCACCCTGGTCCGCACCGCCAGGCCGATCAAGGACCTGGCCCCCAGGAAGAAGCCGAAGGGCGGCGCGTCCAGGAAGACCGTCTAGGCCTTCTTCTTCGACTTCCGCTTCGGCGGGAGCATGTTCATCGTGCCGCGGCACTGTGACGAGCCGCAGTAGCACGGCATCCGGTCCGTGTCGTGGTCGTACCGGTAGTCGACCGTGAGCTCCTCACCTGCCTTGATGTCGCGCGTGCTGTAGTAGAGGATGTGCCGCCGGACGATGCGGGTCTTCAGGTTCGGGTCGCAGGAGTGGTTGATGAACTCCGCGCCGCTGCCGCCGATCGCCCCGTCCAGGTGCGTCTTCGTCGTCAGCTCGAACAGATAGCTGCGCTTCGGGTTCCAGCGTCGCTCGCTCTCCTTCACCGGGATCCGTTCACCGGTGTACTCGATCACCTTGTAGCCTTTCGGGATGTCCTCGTCGGCGAAGACGCCGATCCGGTGGATCGGTGAGCGCCGCGCCGCCAGCCGGAAACCGGTGAAGAGCGGGTTGACGGTGCCGGTGGCGGCGACGCCGTCCTCGTTCACGGCATCGATGGCGGCGAAGATGCGGCCGGCACGGCGAAGCGCGGAGGCCGCCTCCGCGCCCCGTCCGAGCCGGCTGAGCACGGCCGCGTAGTTTTCCAGGCACACGCCCACGTTCGGGTGGGTGGGTCCCAGTTCGCGCGTGAACGCCTTCAGCGCCCGGCGGAACAGCGTGGCGGCCTCCGTGTAGCGGCGTCGATCCTTCAACAGGACCGCGAGGTTGTTCAGGGCGAACCCCACCTTCGGGTGCGTGGGACCGAGCGCCCGGACTTCGATGTCCAGGGCACGGCGGTACATGGCCTCTGCCTCGTCCCTGTCCCCGCGAGCGTGCCGCACGGCGCCAAGGTTGTTGAGCGCCACGGCCACCAGGTGGTGGTCCGGCCCGTGCTCGCGTTCCAGGATGGCGAGCGCCCGCGCGTAATGCCGCTCGGCCTCGTCCACGTGGCCGAGCCGATCGAGCAGGGCCGCCAGAGCCGTGAGGTCGGACGCCACGAACGGATGGTTGCGGCCGTGCAGGCGGGTGCGGATCCGCACCGCCAGCCGCGCATACGGTTCCCCGCGCAGCCAGTTGCCGGCCGCGTGCTCGAGCCCCCCGAGGTTGTGGTACAGGCTCGCCGCCAGGTCGTTGTCCCGTCCGACCTGCGACTCGACGATTGACAGCGCGCGCTGGTACTGGAGCCCGGCGTCGATGAACCGGGCGAGGTACTTGTTGCACATGCCGAGGTGGTTCAGGGCGTGCGCCACGTCCAGGTGCGTCGGCCCACACCCGCGCTCGAGTGCCTGCACGGCCCCGCTCAGGGCCCGTTCGGCCTCCACGTACCGCCCGGCCTCGCGCAGCCGTTCGCCACGCGCCAGCAGTTGTCGCCCGTGCTCGCGCTCCGCGAGCCGTTCCTCACGTGTCAGGCGTGCCATGTCAGAGCCCCATCATCGAGCGCGCCTGCACCTTCCACGCACCGTCGCGCAGCGCCACCAGGAACAGGCCTTCATCAGTGGAGAGCACCCGGCCATCGCGTCCGAGGCGGCTGATGGACACCGTGAGGGTCACGCCGTTCGCCGTCGTTTGCGCGACCTTCATGTCGTCAACCCGCGTCTGGTGCCACGTGCGCTGGCGCCCGGGCTCCGTGCCGGCGAGGAACTGTTCCGTCGTACGCCACACTTCGACCTGGCCATCACCGATGCGGACGTGCGGATAGTGGATCGCGGCAGCGACGGCGGCCGCGTCGTGCGCGTTCCAGGCAGCGAAGAACGCCGTGACCGCGTCGCGCCCGGCGGCCTCGTGCCTCGCCTGCGTGGCCGCATCGATGCGGCCGGTGCCGGCGGCAAAGCGCGAGAGGATGCCCCAGCGGCCATTCACGCGGGTCACCACGTAGGTGATGGCACTGCTCACCTGCGGCGTGCCGTCAGCCGTGAACCGCTGCCAACTGCCCGCCACGTGCACCTTGTCGGTGCCCACCTGGAGCACCTCGCGCGAGACCCACTCGCTGTGGTGCCACCCGGTGCGAAGCGTCTGCTCGAAATTCACCGATGCCGCGTACTCCGCCGCCGACTGGTACACCTCGAAGGCCCCGGCCCCGGGCCTCACGTGCGGGTAATTGAGCGAACCGGCCCACAGCGCGGGCATGCGCGAGTTCCAGGTTTCCAGGTAACGATCGAGCGCCTGCAGGGCGGCCTGGCGGCGGACGGCCACGGCGGCGGGGTCGAGGGCCGCCTGCGCGGGCAGCGACACCGGGAGGGCCAGCAGGGCAAGGACGGGCACCGCCGCGTACAGGAGTACGCGCGCGCGGCGCGGCGATACGGTGATCATGCCCGCATGATAGTCTGCCAGCGTGGACGGCGACACGCGCGCCATGACGGGGAACGGCGAACTCGACGCCGGGGCGCTCCTCTCCTTCCTCCGCTGGCACCTGGATGACGGCCAGTTGCCCGGCCTGCGGCTCGACGAACCCCTGCACATCACCCCGTTGCCCGACGGTCGCACGCACAGGACCACCCTGGTTCGTGCCGGAGGTGCGGAACTCGTCCTGCGTCGGCCGCTGGCCGGCCCCCACTCCGACGGCACGCACGACGTCGCCCGCGAGTACCGCTGGCTCACTGCACTGCACCCGGTGTTTCCGCTTGCGCCACGACCGTACCTGTTCTGCGAGGACGCCGCCGTCCTGGGCGTGCCGTTCTCCGTCGTGGAGCGCCGGCGCGGGCTGGTTGCCGGCGGCGATGAGCCGATGCCACTGGCCGGCCACCCCCACCTGCGGCGCGGCGTCAGCGAGGCGGTGGTGGAGACGCTGGCCCGCCTGCACGACGTGGACACCGGCACAGCCGCCTTCGCCGACCTGGGCAGCCCGGTCGGCGTCCTCGATCGGACCGTGCGCGAGTGGACCGACCGCTGGCGGCACGTGCGCCTCGGACCGGTGCCCGCCATGGACACGCTGGCGCTGTGGCTCACCGCACACCAGCCACCCGACTCGCTCGACCCTGCGGTGGTACACGGCGACTTCCGCCTCGAGCACATCCTGCTGAACCCACTGCGTCCCTCCGAGCCGGTCGCGGTGCTCGACTGGGAGACCGCCTCACTTGGCGATCCGCTGGCCGACCTCGGGGGCATGCTGGCCTGGTGGACGGGACCGGACGGGGCCGGGTCGGTCGACGGCGAGCGGGGCGTCACTGGACGGCCCGGCTACTTCAGCCGCGCGGAACTCATCGACGCCTATGCCCGGCGGTCCGGTCGTGACGTGTCATCGGTGGCCTACTTCGAGGTGCTGGCGCACTTCCGCCGGGCTGTGGGGATTCAGCAGAGATCAGCCGCAGGGGGCGGACGTGCGCCCGACGCTGCGGTTCGGGTTGCCGCCGTGGCCGCGCACGCGCTGAGCCTGGCGTCTGAAGCCTGACCTGCCCGACCCTACCCCTATTTCGGTAACGTCGACCGCACCCCGCCGGCATCCCGCTCCTATAGAATGAACGGTATGTGGAACAGACTTGCAGGACTCGCCGCCGTGGGCCTGGCGCTGGCTGCCTCACCTGTGATGCAGGCCGGACAGACCGCCAGGACCGCTGCCGCGCAGAAACTGCCGCCGCTCTCCTATGTGTGCCCCATGCCCGGCGACGAGGACGTCCTCGAGGACAAGCCGGGTGTCTGTCCGAAGTGCAAGATGGACCTCGTCCCGGTCCGGCTCGACGCGAAGTACTGGTGCCCGGTGCACCAGGCGCTCGAGGTGCACGACGCGCCGGGCAAGTGCCGGCGTGACGGCCGCGACCTGGTGCAGGTCACGTTGGCCGTCTCCTGGACCTGTGCCGACGCCCCGGACAAGAAGCTCATGGAACCGGGCAAGTGCAGCGACGGCTCGGCCCGCAAGATCGGCTACGAACTCCGCGCGCACGGCGACCACAACCCGCGCCACGGCGGCCAGTTCTTCATGGCGTCCGACGCCTGGCACCACGTGGAAGGCACCTACCCGGCCAACGGGCTCTTCCGTGCCTACTTCTACGACAATTTCACCAAGCCCCTCGCCCTCCGCGGCAAGGGCATCACGGGCGTCGTCGCGATCCGCGACGCGAAGGACAAGGAAATCGCGACGGCTCCGCTGGCCATCGGCAAGGATGGCACCAGCATGGAGGCGACGATTCCTGCCGCAGCCGCCGCCCTCCCGCTGCGCGCGACGATGAAGCTGAAGTTCAGCAAGCAGACGGCCGAGCAGCCGTTCGACTTCCAGTTCAACGAGCTGTCGAAGGACACGACGGCAGGCGCACGGATCGGCCCGACGGCGACGCCGCGGCCGACGGCGGCCCCGGCCGCGCCGAAGCCGGCGGCACCGGTGGCAGCCGCCCCGAAGCCGGCCGCCGCTCCTGCCGTGGCTGCGGCCACACCTCCGCCGGCTGCGGCTCCGCAGGCCCCGGCCGTTGGCAACGACCAGGCCTCGCCCGCGTTCCAGCCGCCGCCCGGCAACCCCGACCTCTATGCCGGCGAGATCGCGCCGATGCCACCCGCCCTTGCCGCCGTACTGAACGAGGCGGTGCTTCCGAAGGATGTGGCTGGTCTCCTGGCCGAGCTCGCGGCCCGATCGGGCGAAGTCGAGCGGCTGATGCGGGAAGGCAGCATCGGTGAAGTGTGGCTGCCTGCGATGGGCACCAAGACGGTGGCGCTGGTCCTCGAGGAGCACGCCAACTCGCTGCCGGCAGCCCGCCGGGCACAGGCGACCCTCGCAGCCAAGCGGGTCGTGGCCGGTGCGTGGGAGCTGGACGGGTACGGCGACATCGGCAACCGCGCCAAGGTGGCCGAGGCGTGGGAGCGCATGGCCGTGGCCGTCGGCGAACTGAAGGCTGCCTTCGAAGGAGGACGGTAGATGACTGGTCCCCGAGCTCGTCTGGTTGTTTGGGGTGCAGTCGCCGGGATGTCTGCGGGCCTCGTGCTCGCGCTCACCACGACACCGGTGGTCGCGCACAAGGCGAAGACGTCGCCCTTCTCGTACAACGCCGACATCTTCCCGCTCCTCAGGGACAAGTGCGGCCGCTGCCACGTCGAGGGCGGTCCGGCGCCGATGTCACTGATGACGTACGACAAGGAGGGCGGCGCCATCGCCTGGGCCGAGTCGATGCGCGAGATGCTGCTGGCCGGGGCGATGCCGCCCTGGTACGCCGATCCTACCGGCCCGGCCGTCCGCAACAACCACAGCCTCACGCCGCGTGAGCTGGACAAGATCATCACCTGGGCCACTGGCGGTACGCCGCACGGCGACCTCAGCGTGAAGCTGCCCACGATCTCGCCGCGTACCGGCTGGCCCGGCGGCAAGCCGGACGCCGAAGTGGCCATGCCGCAGCCCTTCACGCTCGAACCCGGCACGATGCAGGCCTCCAACGAGGTCACCATCCCCACCGGCTTCACCGACGTGAAGTGGGTGAAGGCGGTCGACCTGATGCCAGGTGTCGCCTCCATGGTCCGCCGCGCCTACATCTCGCTCGAGGACGGCACGGTGCTCGGCGTCTGGGAGCCGGGAGACGATGCGGTGGATCCGCCGAGCGGAGCCGCCTTCAAGGTTCCCGCAGGCGCGAAGATCCGCCTGAAGGTGGACTACAAGAAGTCGTGGCAGGACGAGCAGAAGGCGCTCGCCGACAAGAGCATCGTCGGCTTCTACTTCGTCGAGGAGCCGCTGTCCGGCAAGTCGGTCCAGTCCGTGACGATCGATGGCCCGAAGGACGAAGCGATCGGACCGCGGAACTTCACCGGCACACTGCCCACGGGTGGCCGTGTCGTCGGCCTGCGCCCGATGCTCGACGGACCGTACTCGACCGTGGAGGTGACGGCCGTGGCCGCATCGGGACGGAAGGTGCCGCTGATCAAGCTCAGGAATGCACGGCCCGAGTGGCCGCGTCGCTACTGGCTGGTCGATCCGATTGAACTGCCGGCCAACACCAAGATCGAGGTCACGATGCAGCCGGGCGATCCGGACATCGGCCCGCTCGGCAAGGCCGAGAGCTTCGCGCTGCAGATCGGACTCGACGTCATTCCGCAGTAGCGCCTCGGCAGACCGCAACGCCGGCTCCCGCGCGGAGCCGGCCCGCTCCCCCAACGGCCCTGTAACCCCGGTTGCAGGGCCGTTCGTGTGTTCAGCGGTAGAGGTCCTTGATCTCCGGCATGTAGTGCATGTGGCAGGACGTGCAGGTGTCGTAGAGGTCGCTGCCCACGTCGAACATCGCCTGCGTGTCCTTGCGGTCGATGGCGGCGATCATCTTCTGCCCCTGCGCCATCATCGCCTCGACGCGGCGGGGCCACTCGTCGCCGTCCTGGGCACGCCCCGGCATCAGCAGCAGGTTGCCGGTCTCGGTGAGGTTCACCGCGGCGGCCTTCACGGCCACCCAGTCCTCCTCGCTCTTCGGCCGGCGTTCCTCGACCCCCTCAGCGGTGACGATCGTGCCGGTGGCCCCCCAGACGATGTCGGCCTGCCGTTCCATGACCATTTCCATGATGTCCTTGGTCTCGGCCACGGCCTTGAAGGGCACCGGCTGGGGCGCGGCGCTGCACCCAGCGAGCAGGGCGGACATCGACAGGACGAATACAGAGGTGCGCATGAGGTCTCTCCCGGAACTGTCTGGCGCCATCATAGTGCAGCGGCTGGCACGTCGGGGGCCTCAGTCCACCCCGAAAGCGAGCAGCATGTTGCCGGGGCGGCCGCCAAGGGCGCCGTACCCGGAACCGACCAGCACCATGCCGCCTGCGACGACGGGACCGGCGCCACTCATCGACGCGCCGTGGGCAGGGACGCCGTTCACCGTGCCGAACTCGCGATTCGTGTTCGCCAGCAACAGGAACAGGCAGAGCGTCCGCACGGTCAGTCGACCAGTGCCTGCATGACGGCACTCTCGAAGTCGCGCCGGATCTCGGGTACCGGCGTCTGCACCATCAGGACGCCGACGAGCTGCTCCTTCGGGTCGACCCAGAAGTGCGTGCCGAACGCACCGCCCCAGCCGAAGGTGCCGCTGGAGGTGTGCCGGCCGGCGCGGACATTGTCGAGCACCACCTCCATCGAGAGCCCGAAGCCCATGCCCTGCACACCGGCGCCGGCACCGTTGCCGGTGTAGAGATCACCGACATGGTTGCTGGCCATGTAGGCCACGGTGCGTGGACTGAGCAGTCGTACCCCGCCGAGTTCGCCTCCGTTCACCAGCATCTGTGCGAACTGGGCGTAGTCCTCGGCGGTCGACCAGAGGCCCCCGCCTCCCGAGAAGAACGTCTTCGTGGCCAGCCAGGCCGGCGTGTCTCCGCGCTCGATGCCCTTCGGGGTGCGGTTGTAGAGCGTGGCGATGCGGGCGGCCTTCCCGGCCGGCACCACGAACCCCGTGTCCGTCATGCCGAGTGGCCGGAAGATCCGCTGCTCGAGGAACCGATCGTAGGGCTGCCCCGACGCGATCTCGACGATGTGCGAGAGGGTGTCCATGCCGGCGAGCAGGCTGTATGTCCACTGCGAGCCGGGCTGGAAGTCGAGCGGCACCTTCGCGAGGAGCGGCACCTGATCCGCGAGTGTCTTCGACACGTCCCTCGGTGCGAGCCGGGCGCCGACGCGGTTGCCAAGATTCCCGCTCTCGAGGCCGGAGGTGTGGGTCAGCAGATCGCGAATCGTGATCTCGCGGTTGGCCGGCACGGTGTAATACGGCGGAATCGGCTGGGGCTGCCCCGCAACGGCGGGCGGTGCCGGGACGCCCCGCTTCACCACCGCCACCTGCAGCTCCCTGAAGCTGGGGATGAACCGCGACACGGGATCGGTCAGCCGCAGCCGGCCCTCCTCCATGAGCATGGCGATGGCCACACCGGTGACCGGCTTCGACATCGAGGCAATGCGGAAGATGGCGTCCTTCCTCATCGGGGTCTTCGCCTCGAGATCCATCTGTCCGTGCGCCTCGAAGTGGGCCACCCTGCCGCGGCGCGCCACGAGTGTCACGGCGCCCGCGATCTGGTGCGCGTCGATATATCGCTGCACCGTGTCGTGGATGCGCGGCAGCCGCTCGGACGCAAATCCCACGTCTTCCGGGCGCGAGACCGGTGGAATCCCAACGGCTCCGGCCGACACGGCCGCGACCAGCGCGGCACCGAGGATCGTCGCATGCCCGACACGTCGCACGAGCGTCTTCATCGGCCCCTCCCGTAGTTCGGTCGGTAGTGCAGGTGGCAGGTGACACACGACTGGTAGAGCTGATCGTTCAGTTCGTCGAGCGCCTGTACGTTCTTCGCCTTGGCCGCCCGGAACGCGGCCTGTCCTGCATCGCGCATCAATTTCGCGTCGGCGAGCCATCGCTCGTCATCGCGGCGGTGTGCCGGCATCATCAGCAGGTTGGCCGACTCGGCGACCATCAGCGCCTGTCCCTGCAGGGCCACCCATTCGGCGTCGCTCGATGGCGTGCGGGTGGTGACGTAGAAGATGGCATCGCTGGCCGGGTAGATGATCGTGACCATCAGCTCGCTCATCGTGCCCACCGGCATCTGCGTCGGCGGCGGAGGCGCAGGCACTGCCGATTGCCCGGACACTGCCGACGTCCCGGCAGCCACCAATGCGAGGCACAGGGCGAGCGACCGACGCAGGCGGTTGCGCGCGGCGGCAGTGGCCTGCGCCGCGGCTCCGCGGAGCCACTCGGATGTTGACTTCACCGGAGACGCGACGCTATAACTCTGCCCTCCTGAGTCGGATCCCATTCCCATGTCCCTACTTCCATTCTGCGAGTGGCTCGCGAGCACATCAGGCAGCATCGCGCTCCACGAATCGCTCTTCATGTATCCGCTCGTCGAGTCGGTACACGTGCTCACGCTGTGCCTGTTCGTCGGCATGACGATGGTGCTGGACCTGCGATTGACGGGTCTGGCGCTGCGCCGTGTACCGGTGGGCGAGGTGGTCGAGCGCACCCAGCCGTGGATGTTCCTCGGGTTCGCCATCATGGTGATCACCGGCGTGCTGCTCTTTTACGCGATTCCGGTGCGTTCTTACCAGAACATCTTCTTCCGGGTGAAGGTCGTGTTCCTCGTGCTCGCCGGCGTGAACGCGCTGCTGTTCCACACCGGCATCTTCAGGGACGTGGCGTCGTGGGGTCGCAGTCAGCACCCGCCCTCGCGGGCGCGGCTGGCCGGCATCCTCTCGCTCGCACTGTGGGCGGGGGTCATCATCACCGGCCGGATGATCGCCTACAACTGGTTCGACTGCGACAAGCCGCAGCCGCGGTGGGTCCAGATTGCCACCGGCTGCTCCTACGACCCGCAGCGATAGGAGCACGCGATGGATCTGCTTCCCCTCTTCCAGACCTTCGAAGATTCCGGGCTCGGCCGGGCCGTGCGCGAGTCCGTGTGGGCGTTCGCGGTGATCGAGTCGGTCCACCTGCTGGCGCTGGCCACGATGGGGGGCGCTGCCCTGCTCGTCGACATGCGCATGCTGAACCTGGGGCTGAAGGACAGGCCGACCGCGGAGCTCGCCGCCGACGCCTCCCGCTTCTTCAACCTCGGCCTCATCGTCCTCATCCTCTCGGGTATCGGGCTGTTCGCCTCCGAGGCGGTGAAGTGCTATTACAGCACCCCCTTCTGGGTGAAGATGATCACGCTGGCAGTCGCGATCGTGTTCGCGTACGCCGTACGCAACCCGGTGGCACGCTCGGCGGAAGGGCGCGTCGGCACCGGCACGCGGGCGATGGTCGCGGTCAGCTCGATCGCGCTGTGGTTCGTGGTGGCGGCGGCAGGCCGCTGGATCGGCTTCTCGGGCTAGCAGACGGCCAGGCGAGATCCGGGCCGTCCCGCTGCATCCCGGCAATGGGCGACACCGTGTCGGCGAAGTGGCGTAGAGTCCGCCTGCCGGATGGACCGTCAACAGAAAAGGGCACGAGCCCGGGGGGGACGCGCCCCGGTTCTCGTGCCCTTCGTGTATCAGGCGCCAGCGGCGGCTAGCGCGGCGGTTCGGTCGGGTCGGCGCCGTCGCGGGGTGCGCCCGTTCCGGACGAGCCCATGAACAGCTTCCGGCCGTCGACGAACGTGATGTTGCGGCCGTTGCCGCGCAGCAGCGAGTGATCGCGGGTCTGGTACCCGTCGACCACGATCTCGGTGCCGACCTTCAGCGAGTCGCGGTTGATCCCGCGCCGCAGCAGGGTGTTCGGCGTGCCACCTTCGACCGCCCACACTTCAGGGGCGGACAGGCTCTTCTTTTCGCCGGCAACGGTCACTTCCTTTGCCGCCAGGTGAATCCAGGCATGGGGGTTCACCCACTCGACCTTGGTGACCGCGCCCCTGAGCAGGATCGGCCGGTTGGGATCGAACTCGCCGCCGAACGCGTGGTGGGCCACCAGCGGCACCGCGGCCATGGCGGCTACCACCGCCGCTCCGAGCACGACGCAGACTGTCTTCTTCATTCGCGTTGCCTCTCCCCTCCGCTGACTATTCTACCGGCTCGAGCCCTTCTTTGCGTCGGCTTCCCGCTGCCGCGCGCCGCGCAGGATGTTGCCGAGGGCGTAATTGGCCTCGTGGCAGGCGTACTCGTAGAGCCGGTCGTCGGTGGCCGGCCACGTGTACTCCCCGGTCCAGGGCCGCGCCCAGGTGTCGGGATCCTCGACCGTGAAGCGGTACAGCAGCGTCCGTCCATCGAGGCGCGAGAACCGCTCGGTGACCTTCAGCCTCCCCGTGGAGCCGCGAAACCGCGTCTTGTCGGTGAAGTTCGTCGTCTCCACGACCAGCGTATCGCCCTCCCACCAGCCGATCGAGTCGCCCAGCCAGCTGCGGACGTGCGACGGGGCGTGCGTCGAGTTCAGGCGGACCACGCGCACGTCGTGGTTCATCTCGGTGAGGATCATCACCGAGTTCTTGCCCTGCACGATCTGGTGGAGGTTGTTGTAGAAATAGTTCGGCAGCGCGGGCGGCCCCGACGTGGAGCCGAAGCCCAGGAGGCACCGCTCGGCCAGCGGACGCCGCTCGGGGTCGTCGTAGGCGCCCGGCGCGTTCTCGAGACCGACGTCACCGCCCGCATTCTCGGCCTGGTCGGAGGTCGGCTGGCTCCGCTGCTGCGCCATCCGCGCCATGGCCGCGGCCGTGGGCCGAGGCACCCGCCCATCCGGCGGGTCGACGACGATCGAGGTGCGGGCCTGGCCGTCGATCACGGTGAAGGCGTCGCCGCGGTCGATCCAGAAGGCGTTGTACCCGCCCACGCCGCCGGCAGCGCCGGTCGAGCCGTCGCCACCCACCGGTGGCGCGCTGCGGTCGCCCGAGTCGGGACGGAGTGCCTGCTCGGTGCGCGCCTTCGAGGCAGACTCCAGCCGACGTGCCTCCTCGAGCGGAATCGAGGCGCGGTCCTTGTATACGGCGGGCCTGTCCACCGGCGTCATCGTGGCGAGGTCGTAGGTGCCCTGCAGGTCGGGCTTGCCGTCCGGCATCCGCGGTACGGAGTCGGGTCCGGTGGCGGCCCGGCGTGCGGGCTGCTGGCCCCCGGCTGGCGCCTGCCACAGGGCCACGCCGGCCAGCAGCAGCGCAAGGCCAGCCGCAGGAAGGCGTCGACGTGTGCCGCGGGTCCCGGCGCTGGGGCTCATGGAGCTCCTCCCTCGCGTGCTATCGGGGAAGCGGGTTCTTCCGCCACTGGCCGTACATCAGCTCCTCGACGAACTCCACGCACTTGAAGTCCATCAGCTGGACCCCCTTGTCGAGCCGCCGGTAGAGCGGCATCGAGATCTTCCAGGGGCGCGTGAAGACGTTCGGGTCTTCGATGGTCGCCTCATAGGTGATCACGTCGGGCGCGGTGCGCGTGTAGCGCTCCACCACGTGGAGCTGCTCGGTGTGCCAGTTGCCCGCCCGGTCGAACCACGTGTCGGCATTCATGCCGGTCACGTCGATCACCAGCGTGTCGCCTTCCCAGCGGCCGACCGACTGCCCCATCCACGAATCGACCGGTGCGGGACCGGGATCCTTCAGGTAGATGTTCCGCACCGCACCCGCGTACTGGTACGCGAAGAAGATGGCCTTGCTGCTCTGGAAGATCTGGAAGGGCTGCGGCATGTAGTTCGCCCGCGGCACACCCGGCAGGTAGCACTTGATCTCGGGGTCGGCGTTCACCCAGTTCTCGCGGTTCTTGTTGCGCTGCGCGAGCGCCTCCGGCTTGTAGGGGATCTCGCCCCCCTCGACGACCCCAACTCCTGGAGGCACGGAGCCGACCGCACCGAACGCGAGGACCGGAGGCGCCGGCACGGGACCGTAGGGTCCGGGACGGGTCTGGAGCGCCGGCCTCGCCATGTGCATCTCGAGATCCCAGTTCGCCTCGTTCAGCGACTGCCAGATGCCGTTCAGGTCCGGATGCCCGTCCGCCCCCCTGGGCGCCCGATACCCCGGCGCCTGCTGGCCGGACAGCGGCGTCACCGAGATGGAAACGAACGTGGCCAGCGCAGCGCCGGCGGCAGCCGTCAACAGAGAGCGGATCCCTTGTCGCATCAACCCAAACCCCTTCCGCGGAGGACTATACGGGATAAAAACAGCGTGTCAAGCCGACAGGCGGACCTGCGCGAGCAGCGCGTTCACCTTGGCCACGACCGTGGGCCACCGGTACTCGCGTTCGACGTAGGCGAGCCCCTGCTGCCCGAGCTGCGACGCAACATCGCGCCGGTCGAGCAGCACCGCCACGCACCGGGCGAACTCGTCGAAGTTCCGGTAGTAGAGCGCGCCGTTCGCGCGGCGGGCCTGCCCCTTCAGCACCGCACAGTGGCCGTTCACCACCGCCGGCAGCGCGTGATTCCACGCCTCCAGCAGCACGAGGCTGAGGCTCTCGTAGCGCGAGGGCATCGCCAGGAGCACCGCCTGCTCGAGGAGCGCATCACGGGTCGGCTCGTCCACGAACCCGAGATACCGGATGTCGGGGTGCGAGGGCAGCGGCATGCTGGCCGGGCCGGCCATCACGAGCTGCACCGGTCCCCCGTGCTCGGCCTTGAACCGGATGAAGTGCTGCAGCAGATCCGCGCACCCCTTGTTCGGGTCGATACGGCCCAGGTAGAGGATGAACGGATCGCGCACGCCGATCGTGGACAGATCGCGTGGCGTGGCCGGCGAGGCCGGGTCGAGCCCCGACCCGATGATGCACGAGGGAGGCGGCGGACCTGCAACGCGGCGCTCCACCAGTTCCTGCTCCTCGGGCGTGAGGAAGATGCAGCCGGCCGCCTGCGGGAAGAACCGGTCCAGGACCGACATGCGGATCACCGGGTCGTCTTCCGCCGTGGGCACCAGCACGGCACGGTCGCGAACCAGCGGAAGCCCGAAGTAGACCTCGGCGTAGCGGAAGGCCCAGAACAGGATGACGTCGTAGTCGGCCCCGTGCCGACGGAGATGTTCGAGCAGCCCCGGGAGGTCGGGACCGTTCTCACGGAACCACTCCTCCTGCACGTCGTCACCAGCGACGCCGCTGAAGGCCAGTTCGCTGATCTCGGCGAAGCGGTGGAGCGATCGCTCACGCGCCACACGGAACCGCCGCACGGTGAGGCGGCCGAGCGTGGAGGTCCCCTCCTCGTACTCGTTGCGCCACGAGATGTGGTCGCGCGCGCACGACGTGAGGACCGTGACGTCGTGTCCGGCGGCCAGGTGCTCCGCCACGTGGCGGCAGTGGGCCTCCGAACCACCGGCGATGTCGGCGCCGAAGCGATGGACGACACAGGCGAGCTTCATGATGGCGGCGGTGGGGGCACGTGTCGGGGTCGGCAGTGCTCAGGCGCCTGGCGCCGCCGCGGGCGGCTGCCCGCTCGCGGCGGCATCGGTGCCCTGGCGTGCCACGTCGCCGATCGCGAGGCGGAGGCGCGCGTTCTCGATCGCCAGTTCCTCGATGCAGGCGAACAGCACGGTGTTGATCCGGCGCTGGCGACGGAAGTTCTCGAGGCTGTACTCGTACAGCCAGCGCATCAGCGGCAGGAGCACCTTCCGCTTGATGCCAATCAGGGCGCGGCCGATCGCGGGGCGGTGGCTCGCGTACTTCAGGTGCAGTGAGAGATCCCAGTCGGCGTCACTGGTGAGGAAGTCGGGCAGCAGCAGCGCATCGTGCTGCCTGGCGTCGATGGCCCGTCGCAGGACGTCGTCCACGGCTGAATAGAGCGCCGGGTTGCGGTACTCGTCCGCTCCCCCGCGTGCCAGCAGACGCTTGCGCCGCAGGTGGCGCACATCGTCTTCGATCTGGCGCATCAGCTGGTCTACCTCGACGGGCATGCCCGCCCATTATGACCCATGGTCCGGTGCGCTAGCCGGCCAGCCGACGTACGCCGTCGAGTAGCCGCTGCACCTCGTCCTCGGTGGTGTAGCAGGCACAGCCGGCCCGGACCAGGCCCTCGTGTTCCAGTCCCAGCCGCCTGGCGGCCGTGAGCGCGTAGAAGTGGCCGTGCGAGGTGAAGACTCCCTCCTCCGCGAGCCGCCGCGTCGCCGCTTCCGAAGGGTGGCCAGGGACGGTGAAGACGACGGTGGACGTTCGGGCCTCCACCGGCCCCGGACCGAAGACGCGAACGCCCGGGATGGCGTGCAGGCCGTCCCACAGCGCCTGGACGAGGGCGGCGCCCCGCTCGTGCAGCGCGTTCATCGTCTGCTCGAGGCGGGCGCGACGCGTCGGTCCCTGGCTCAGCGCCGCCAGGAACTCCACCGCTGCCGCGGCCCCCACGATCCCTTCGTGGTTCTGGGTGCCGGTTTCCAGCCGGTCGGGTACGTCGTCGGGCGCGGGTTCGAGCTTCGGAACGTCGAGCCGGGCGAGCAGGTCGCGGCTGCCGTAGAGGATGCCAACGTGGGGACCGTAGAACTTGTACGCCGAGCAGGCCAGCAGGTCGCACTCGAGGGTGCGGACGTCCACGAGGTGGTGTGGCGCGTAGTGGACCGCGTCGACGAAACAGATGGCTCCCACCGCGTGCGCCAGCCGGGCGGCCCTGCGCACGTCGAGAATGGTGCCGAGCATGTTCGACGCGGCGCCCACGGCCACCACCTTCGTGCGCGCGGTGATCGCCCGCTCGAACTGGTCCCAGTCCAGCTGTCCGGATGCCGGGACCATGGGGACCATACGCAGGACCACGCCCCGTTCACGGGCGAGCGCCTGCCACGGGGCGACGTTGGCGTGATGGTCCAGTTCCGTGACCACGATCTCGTCACCAGCCTGCAGCGTGCGCCCGATGGCGCGGGCCACGTGAAAGGTGATCGTGGTCATGTTGGCGCCGAACGAAACCTCGTCGTGGTCGCAGTGCAGGAAGTCGGCAAGCGCCTCTCGTGCGGAGGCGATCAGCGCATCGGTCTCGGCCGACGTGGGATAGGCCCAGTGGGTGTTCGCGTTGTGGTGCAGCAGATAGTCGCGCACGGCGTCGGCCACGGCCTGGGGCACCTGCGTGCCGCCGGGTCCGTCGAAGTAGGCCACGGGGAAGCCGTTGTGGGTGCGCGCCAGCGCCGGAAACGCCTGGCGGATGACGTCGGTAGTGGCTACGTGGGGAAGGGTCGACACGGCGATGCGCAGCTCCTGCGCATCAGCCTACCAGAGCCGTGGCGCGCCCTGCGCCGTACAAGGCAAACGGCGGCAGCTCCCGTGGGGAACTGCCGCCGTCATGCGCTGATCTGCCGTGGCCGCCGTGAGGCGGACCACCTGGCCTGGCTGACGCCGGGCCTTCTCTCGGTGACGCCCTAGAACGTGATCTGCGCGCCCACCTTGAAGAAGCGGGACTGCAGTGCGTTGGTCGGACGCAGCCAGGCCGAGGTTGCCGCGGTGGAGAACGTGGAGTTCCGCGTGTAGGCCCAGTTGCTGTTCGTCACATTGTAGAGGTCCAGGTCGACCCGGACGCGGGTGCGGCCCATGGTGAACCGCTTCGAGGCACGGAGGTCGATCTGATTCAGGTTGTCCTTGCCGTAGTCGAGCCCTTCACGCATCAGCTGCACCGTGCGCGACGCCGCGCCGGTCCAGTTGCTGCCGATGAACGGGTTGATGACGGCGTTGGTCACCGCCCAGTTGGCCTGCAGCGATGGACCCGCGCCGCCGTTCTGGATGCCGCGGGTGAACTGGTAGGTGGCGCTGAACTGGATGTCCAGCGGCAGCGTGTAGGAACCCATCAGCTTGGCATCGGGACGGAACGGGTAGGTGCGGTCGCAGTAGCGCGACCCGTCGGCCGGGTACTCTTCCGTGCCGAGGAACGTGGTGCCAGCCACGGCGTCAGGACCGGCCGCCTCGATGAGCCCGCAGTTGTTGAACGAGCGGGTCTGCATGTTGAGGCCGCCGCGGACGAAGGCGCCGCGCGGGAGCCGCCAGTCGATGTTCATGTCGACGCCCTGGTAGACGTTCTTGTACCCGTACGGGTCGGCGAAGGTCACCAGGTTGTCGGCCGGGAGATTCTGCGCGAACACCGAGGGCTTCAGGTTGTAGATGCCGCACACCTGGTAGCCGCCGCCGTCCGGCAGGTTCGCGTTGGCCGGTGCGTTCATGCAGAACGGACCGTCGTAGCTGGCCAGGTTGAAGCGCTGGTCATCGGTGAACGTGACGTTCCCGAACGACCGGCGGTACCAGCCGCCGTTGATGGACATGCGGTCCATCAGCTGGTGCTGCGCGGCAAAGGTGTACTCGACGTTGTAGGCGCGCTGGAACCAGCCGTTCAGCACCGCGGGATCGTAGCGGGTCGTCGATACGCGGCGACCGAAGGTCGGCGTTGCGGTGGAGTTCGACAGCTCGTTGAACTGGAAGTTGCCCGCCGCATCGTACGGCAGGCCGTTGCCATCGAGGTCGCGCCACGGGCGGGTGTCGCTCAGGCTGAGGGCCGACACCGGGTTGATGTCGTCGGCCACGGCGATGGTCTGGCCGGCGACGTAGCGCGCGGCGCTCGCCTTGATGGCCGTGCGGCCATTGCCGAACACGTCCCACGAGAAGCCGACACGCGGCGAGATGTCCTTCCAGTCCTGCACGCGCCCCACGCAGCCCGCCGCCGGATTGTTGATGCCGTCGGCGCACGTGTCGAACACGAAGCCGGCGCTGTTGCGGCTCGGGAGCACTTCGCTCTTCTGCGTCTCGCCGATGAACCAGTCGTAGCGAACGCCGAGGTTCAGCGTCACGCGGCCGAGCTGCCAGCGGTCCTGGGCGAACATGCCCGTGTCGGCCTTGATGCCGTTGCGGCGGTCCCACGGAAGCTGGAGCGTCACCTGCACCGGCACGCCGGCGTTGTAGGTGACCGCCGAGGCATCGCCCGCAAACGCGCGGATGCGGCGCCAGTCACCCTCGGTGATCGACGCGCCGAACCGGAACGAGTGCGAACCGGTCACGTAGGACGCGGCGCCCATCCAGGTGCGCAGCGTGGAGAAGCTGGTCTGCGGCGCGTTCCAGGCATTCGCGATGCGGCCGTTCGACTGGTCCAGCACCGTGTAGACGCGGGCGTTGCGGATCGCATCCAGGTTGAACTCGGTCGGCGCAACGCCGGTCACCGATTCCTGGTACAGCTCCGTGTAGTTCTGGTTGTAGATGCCGAATCCGCCCTCGAGAAGAAGCCGGCTGCTCTGGGTGCGGGTCCACTTCGCCACGCCAACGTAGTTGCTCGGCGTCACCTGCACGCCGGCCGCCTCGGGCGGCACGGTGGCCGAGATGCCCCAGTGGTTCCGGTACTTCTGCTGCTTGTCGAAGTAGACCGACACCTTGTCCTTGCTGGTTGCCTGCGCCGCGATACGGCCCACGTTGCTGAAGATATATCCGTCGTCCAGGCCAGGGCGGCTGGTGTCGGCGGTGTAGACGAAGGGCGAGGGGTTGGCGTCGAAGTAGCTGTCGGCGACGTACTTGTAGACGCCCCACGATCGGAACGTGTAGTTGAACCAGATCTTGTCCTTCAGGATCGGTCCGCCCACCGACGGATTGAGGTCCCACACCTTCTGGATGTTGCCCACGTTGGACAGGCGGTTGTTCCGGTTGTAGGTCAGGTCGCCCGCGAGGTTGGACCGCAGGTTGTTCGCCGTCCACGACTCGCCCGCCCAGTTGCCGAAGATGGAGCCGCTGAAGCGGTTGCCGCCGTCCTTCGGCACCATGTTCACGCGCATGCCGCCCTGGCCCATCTCCGCCGAGTCGGCACCGGTGACGTAGCTCAGTTCCTGGAAGCTGCCGTCGTTCCAGTAGACGCCCGAGTAGGCGCCCTGCGCGCACAGATTGTTCAGGCGGATGCCCTCGATCGTCTGCACCGTGTCGCCGGAGCCGCGGAACTGGAGCGGCGACTGCTGCATGCCGCCCGAGCCGCCGACGTCGCGCGACAGCGCGCCGCCGCCGCCGGCGGCGATCGAGGTGCCGGGGATCATGATGCCCACGGCCTGGATGTTGCGCCCGGTGGGCACCGAGTCCAGGACGTCGCGCGTCATGACCGTGCGCTGCGTGATCGACTGCACGTCGACGACCGGCGATTCGGCCGCGACCGTAATCGTCTCCTCCACGCCGCCCACCCTCATGTCGGCGTTCACAGTGGCCGTGAAGTCCGACGTCAGCTCCAGGTTCTCGCGCTTCACCGTCGAGAAGCCCGGCAGCGTGAACACCACCGAGTAGGTGCCGGGACGGAGCTGGACGATGGAGTACTTGCCCTCACCGTCGGTGGTGGCAGAGCGGGTCTTCTCGATGAGTGCCGGGCTGGACACCTCAACGGTCACACCCGGGAGCACCGCTCCCGACGTGTCCCTGACCGTGCCCGAGATCGTGCTGCCCTGTTGGGCGGCCGCCAATGCCGGGAGTGCCAGCACCAGCAACGCCGAGGCAATGCGGGTTACCAATGTCATGCGTGCCAATCTCCTCCGAAATAAACCGTAAGGATTCAGTACAACGTCGGTCAGAGTGCAGCATGCAGAGGTGGACTTTCAACCGCTTTTCACGGCGTCCGTCGGGAAACGGACCCATCGGATCCGGGTACTCCAAAACTCCGGATTCCAGCCCGACCAGTGCGGGCTAATTCACTGCCGGTAAGCTATTTAGGTCGGGCGATGAAGGCTCGAGCCTCCGACAATTCGGCGAGTGACGGGTCGGCGTCGGCCCAGAGTCGGACGGCACTCGCGAACTCGCGGGCGGCTGCGGCCGTGTCGCCGGCCTGGCGGGCGGAGAGCGCCATGGCGAAGTGGCTTCCGGCGTAGTTGGGGTCGTGCTCCAGCATCTGCCCGGCGGCCCACCGGGCAAAGTCCCAGTCACCGGCAGCCCGCGCGGTCCGCGCGATCGACTCGATCGTGAAGAGCGCCTGCACCCAGTTGTCAGGGCCGGGCAACGCCCGGACCTGGCTGACGACCTCGCGCAGCATCGCCCGGCCTTTCTCCCGCTGCGCGGTCCGGAGGAAGAACTCCCCCTGCAACTGCTGGAAGGCCGGCGCCACGAGCGCCTGCCCGGTGGACGCCATCCGCAGCGCGCGCAGCGCCAGGTTGGCCTGTTCGGCCGCCTGCGCGAAACGGCCGGCGGCCAGGTGCACCTGCCCCGCCTCGATGTGCCCGGTCGCCTTCACCAGCGACACCGGATGGGCGATGAGCACCTGCGCCGCCGCCATCGCTTCCTCAAGCCGGCCGCGACCGACCAGGAACTCGGGCCAGCCACGCTTGTTGTACAGCTGCACGGCCAGGGTCGACGGCAGTTCGAAGGCCGCCTTCAGTTCCCGCTCGGCACGCGCCATCTGCCCCACATACTGATAACTCGAGCCGAGCAGGTCGAGGTTGTGCTCGTGGTGCCACTCGTACTCGGCCGGAATCCGCTCGGTATCGAAGTACGCCTTCTGCACGCGGTCGGCCTGCTCGAACGCCGCCACCGCCGGACCGATCCGGGCGGTCCGGCGCAGTACATGCCCGTGCATGTGCTGTGCGTGCGGCACCGCCGGCGCCAGCCGGGCATAGGCCGCGCCGTGGACCACCGCCTCCTCGAAGCGTCCACTGTTCTCGTACGCGTGCGTCAGGTAGTGGTGCGCGCTCACGCCGCCGAGTGCCAGCGCTTTCTCGTAGTACGGAATCGCCGACGAGACGCTGCCCTGCCCGCGATCGGCCGGGTCGGCAGATTCGGCCATCCCCCGAAACATCCACAGCTCGGCGTCACCGGGCTGCTCCTTCAGGGCACTGTCGAGCAGGGTGCGATAGGCGACGAGCCTGGCCCGATCGCCAGGAGCCGCCTCGGCGTGCAGTTGCGCGGCGCGGGCGTTGATGTGCAGACGATCGTGCGCGCTGGCGGTACCAGCCAGCTGCTGGGCACGCGCGAACGCGGCGCGGGCGGCGTCCGGCTTGTTCAGCTCGGCGTACGCATAGCTGAGGCCGACATGCGCCAGCGCCAGCTGCGGATCGAGCCGCAACGCCTGGTGCATCGACCGGGCGGCCTCGATCCAAACGTACGAGTGCAGGTAGGCGAGCCCCTGATCGTAGAACCGCTGCGCCTCAGCCGACCGCGTGCTGACCTGATCGTGTGCGGTACCGATGCCCGACCGGATGGGCACGGACCGCGACAGCAGTTCGTCGGGGACGACAGGGATGCGGTGCTGCGCGCGAGCAGGAAGGCTCACGACCGACATCACCACCACCGCGATTACCGTGAGCCTGACGCTCATGTGCCCGACGATCGTAGCACTGGCGCTCGAGCGAAGCTCTTCAGTAGAGACAGCGGGACCGGGTCTCGACGACGGCAGCGCGTGCCCGGTGTAAACTCGTTTTCATAATCATTCGTCCGGGCAAGATTTCGCACGACCAACCGCCGGTCGAGCCGGCTCCCGCTTCGTCCGGGGCGCCTGCCGTGGTCGAGTCGCCGGAGGCCCGCGCACTGCGCGAGGAGCAGAAGCGGCACCGGATCGCCCTGGACGCGGCAGAACTCGGCACGTGGCGCCACGACCTCCGCACGGGCGTCTTCCAGCTCGACGAGCGCGGACAGGCACACTACGGCGTGAGCCGCTTCGCGCTGCCCATCGACGACGTCAGCGCCCGCGTACACCCTGAAGACCGCGAGCGGCTTGCCCGCGAAATGGCCGAGGTGCTCGGCAGCCCGGGCCGGGACGCCTTCTACACCGAGTACCGCACGTTCTCGAGCGACGGGCGGATCCAGTACCTGCGCGTGCACGTCCGGGTCGAGTTCGAGGGCGAGGGCGATCACCGCCGGGCCGTCGTCGGCTACGGCACCACCCAGGACGTGACCAGCGCCCGGCAGACCGAACGCATGCTGCTGGAGCAGGCCCTGCTCCTCAAGCAGGTGGAGGAGATCGCGCACATCGGCGGCTGGGACTTCGAGATCGACTCGGGCAAGGGGCACTGGACGGCCGAAACCCTGCGCATCCACGGCCTCGACGCGATGCCGCAGGATGCCTCCTCGGGGCTCGATCGGTTCGAGGGCGAGGCGCGCACCACGATGGCCGCCGCCCTCGACGCGGCCATCACGCGCGGCGTCCCGTACGACCTCGAGCTGCCCTTCACCTCCGCGGACGGCCGCCACAAGTGGGTGCGGGCCTCCTGCCGACCGGTGCAGACGCGCGGACGGGTCACCCGCCTGCGTGGCACGCTGCAGGACATCACCGACCGGAAGGAGTCCGAGCTGGCGCTCCGGCGCTTCATGGAGTCGAGCCCCACCATCCTGTACGCCCTGGCGGTGGAGCCGGACGGCCAACGGCTGCTCCGCCTCGAAGGCGACCTCGAGCGGCTCACCGGCTGGTCGCGCGCCGACGCGAATGCCTCGACCTGGTGGCTGGGCAACATCCACCCCGACGATCGCGAGCGGGTACTCGCCCAGAACCCGACGCCGTACGACATCGACCGTCTCTCGATCGAGTTCCGGTTCCGCCGCGCGGACGGCACTTACCTGTGGCTCCACGACGAACGCCGCCTGCTCCGCGACTCGGAGGGCCGGCCGAGCGAGGTGGTGGGCGCGTGGTCCGACGTCACCGAACGGATCGAGCTCGAGACGCAGCTTCGGCAGTCGCAGAAACTGGAGGCCATCGGCCAACTCGCGGGCGGTATCGCCCACGACTTCAACAACCTGCTGACGGTCATCATCGGCACGAGTGAACTGCTCGGCGCATCCCTGGCGCCGCACGCGACGGCCCTCGGCTTCGTCGACGACATCCGCGCCGCCGGCGAGCGCGCCGCCACGCTCACGCGGCAGCTCCTGGCCTTCAGCCGCAAGCAGGTGCTGCAGCCCATGCCGGTGCACGTGAACGACGCCATCGAGGGCATGGACCGCCTGCTGCGACGTCTCATTGGCGAGCACATCACCGTGGTCACCGAGCTGCAGCCCGACGCGGGCCACGCCGTGGTGGACCCGGGCCAGTTCGAGCAGGTGCTCGTGAACCTCGCGGTCAACGCACGCGACGCCATGCCACGGGGCGGCACGCTCACCATCCGCACTGGCATCGCCGACGCTGCGGACCTGGCCGGGTTCAGCGACCGGCGCGCCGGCCGCCATGTCGCCATTGCCATCAGCGATACCGGCTGCGGCATGTCCCCGGAGATCCAGTCGCGCATCTTCGAGCCGTTCTTCACGACGAAGCCGGTCGGCCGCGGCACGGGGCTCGGGCTGGCCACGGTCTTCGGCATCGTGAAGCAGAGCGGCGGGCAGATCGCGGTGCAGAGCGCGCCGGACCGGGGCACCAGCTTCACGCTCTACCTTCCCTGGGTCACGCCGACGGCGCTTCCCGCTCCTTCCGCGCACGCGGCTCATCCGGGCAGCGAAACGGTCCTGCTCGTGGACGATGAGGAGGGCGTGCGGCGGGTGACGGCCCTGGCGCTTTCGCGCAGCGGCTACCGCGTGTTGGAGGCTGCCTCGCCCAGGGAGGCGCTCACGCTGGCCAGCGACGGGTCCGCCACCATCGACCTGCTGATCACCGACGTCGTGATGCCCGGACTCGCCGGTCCGGAACTCGCCGCCATCCTCACGTCCGGCCGTCCGCACCTCAAGGTGCTCTTCATCAGCGGCTACGTCGACGCCGACCTCGAGCCACGCCATCCCGACGGTCTCAGGCACCCGCTGCTGATGAAGCCGTACTCGCCGCGCGAACTCACCGCACGCGTGCGCGATGTGCTCGACGGTCCGGTCAGCCACTGAACCCGCCACGTCACTCTTACACCGGCGCGCGTAGCCACACGCGACAGCTCATCGTCAGTTGCAGCCGTGTCTCCGCGGGCACTGACCTTGCCCACGACACCGGGACCCGTCCAACACCTGGACAGTTATCGACGCGTGAGGAGGCAACGGATGCGAAGTGTGGTCGTGTGTGTGTGGATCGCCCTCCTGGGCCTGGCTGCGGACGCCCTCGCGGCACCCGACGTCGTCGCCTATGCGACCGACGCCGTGCAGGTGAGCGGACACTGGACGCGGGTGGGCGACGCCAGCGCGGCCGGCGGCCAGATGCTCTCGTCGCCGGATACGGGCTGGTCCAGTACGAACGCGCCCTCGGGCGCACCGACACACGCGTTCGACCTCACCGTCACGGCCGATGCGAACACGCCGTACCACGTCTGGGTGCGCATGCGCGCGGCGAGCAACTCGAAGTGGAACGACTCGGTGTGGCTGCAGTTCGGTGATGCGATGACCGCCGGCGGTACGGCGCTGTACCGGACGGGCACGGCGTCCGGCCTGCTCCTCAACCTGGAGCGGTGCAGCGGCTGCGGCGTGTCGGGCTGGGGCTGGGTTGATGGTGCCTACTGGCTCTCGCAGGCGAGCATCGTCCGGTTTCCGACGAGCGGCACGCACACCATCCGGATCCAGACCCGCGAGGACGGCGTGCAGGTGGACCAGGTGGTGCTGAGCGCAGCCACATGGCTCACGAGCGCACCGGGCGCACCGATCAACGACGCGACCGTGCTGGCACGCTCGACCGGTGGCTCCCTGCCGGGCACCCCGACCCCGTACTTCGGGTCGCCTGTGGCCCTGCCCGGTACGGTGAACGTGCAGGATTTCGACCACGGCGGCGAAGGCGTGGCCTACCACGACACCACGGCCGGCAACGCGGGCGGCGCGTACCGGAGTGACGGCGTCGACCTGGAAGCAGGGTCCGAGGGGGTCAACAACATCGGCTGGACGGCCCCGGGCGAGTGGCTGAACTACGGCGTGAACGTCACCGCGTCCGGCCCCTACACGCTGCAACTCAGGCTCGCCGCGCCGTCCGGCGGCGGCAGCCTGCACATCGGGTTCAATCGCAGCAACGTGTGGACGGTGGTGCCGGTGCCCGCCACGGGCGGGTGGCAGACGTGGACGACGGTGAGCGTGCCGGCCACACTCACCGCGGGTCAGCAACTGCTGACGCTGCTGTTCGACACCGGCGGGTTCAACATCAGCCGCATCGTCGTGACCGGAGCGGGCGGTGGCGGAGGCGGCGGCAGTGCGACGCCGTACGGTGGCAGCCCCGCCGCCATTCCCGGCAGCGTCGAGGCCGAACGCTTCGACAACGGTGGTGAAGGCGTCGGGTATCACGACACCACCTCCGGCAACAGCGGCGGCCTGTTCCGGTCCACCGACGTGGACATCGAGGCCGCCTCGGGTGGCGGGCACAACGTGGGGTGGGTCACCGCGGGCGAGTGGCTGCGCTACACCGTGAACGTCGCCTCGGCCGGCAGCTACACCGCCCAGTTCCGCGTCGCCTCGCTCGGCCAGGGTGGTGCGTTCCACCTCGAGTCGAACGGCACGAACGTGAGCGGTGCGCTCACGATTCCGAACACGGGCGGCTGGCAGTCGTGGCAGGCCGTGAGCGCCACCGTGCAGCTCGGTGCGGGCACGCAGGTGCTGCGGCTCGTCGCCGACTCGAGTGGCGCCTCGGCCACCGGCAATATCGACCGGATGCAGTTCACCGCAGGAGGCACGTCTCCCTCGCCGTCCGGCGGGTCGACGGTGACCGTCCTTCCGGGGCAGGACCTCCAGGGAGCCATCGATGCGGCGCAGCCAGGCGACACGATCCTGCTGCAGCCGGGTGCGGTCTACCCCGGCGGGCTCATCCTCCGGGCGAAGACCGGCGCCAGCTTCATCACCATCCGCTCCGCGGCGCCCGATTCGTCCCTGCCGGCGGCCGGTGTCCGCATCACCCCCGCCTACGCGGCGCAGCTCCCGAAGATCCAGGGGGGCACGGCCGGCCTGCCCGCCATCATGACCGAGCACGGCGCGCACCACTGGCGGCTGCAGGCCCTCGAACTGGTGGATACCTGGCCCTACGGCGACATCCTCGCGCTCGGCGATGGCTCTTCCGCGCAGAACGCGCTGTCGCAGGTGGCGCACGATCTGATCGTGGACCGTCTCTACATCCACGGCGTGCCGGGCCAGGAGCAGAAGCGCGGCATCGCCCTGAACTCCGCCCACACCACCATCCGCGACAGCTATATCTCGGACATCCGCCTGACGAACGGCGACGCGCAGGCGATCGCCGGCTGGAATGGCCCCGGCCCCTTCGTCATCACGAACAACCACCTCGAGGCGACCGGCGAGAACTTCCTGCTCGGCGGGTCGGACCCGGCCATCTACGGCCTCGTGCCGTCGGACATCACCTTCACCCGCAACACGGTGACGAAGCAGCCCTCGTGGCGCTCGCAGGGCTACGCCGTCAAGAACCTGATCGAGTTCAAGAACGCGCAGCGGGTCACGATCGACGGGAACCTCATCGAATACAACTGGTCGGGCGGACAGTCGGGTCATGCCATCGTGCTGACACCGCGCAACCAGGACGGGGGCGCCCCGTGGTCCACGGTGCAGGGGATCACGATGACGAACAACGTGATCCGCCACGTCTCGGGCGTACTGAACATCCTGGGCACCGACTACCGCTTCCCCAGCCAGCCGCTGAGCGACATCGTGTTCCGCAACAACCTGGTGGTCGACCTGAGCCGGGCGAACTGGGGCGGGGCGGGCCAGCTGCTGCTGACCAGTGGGGGCACGAACCTTACGCTCGATCACAACACGGTGTTCACGGACGGCACGTCGGTCGTGTACGCAGACTATCCCGCCGTGCAGGGCTTCACCTTCACGAACAACATCATCCCCGACAACTCGTGGGCCGTGATGGGTGCGGGCGCCTCGGAGGGAACCGGCACGCTGAACACGTTCTTCCCGGGCGCCACGTTCCAGCGGAATGTCATCACGGCCGGCCAGAGCGGGCTCTACCCGGCGATCAACTACTTCCCGGCCGCGGTGTCAGGTGTCGGGTTCATCGATCCGAACGGCAACTACCGCCTGTCATCATCGAGTCCGTACGTGTCGAGCGCGACCGACGGCACGGCGATCGGCGCGAACATCCCGGCGATCAATGGCGCGGCCGGGACGTCGTACTAGTCCGCCTGGAGGCGGACACTGGGCCCGTCCTCGGCCGGTCCCGCGCGTCGACACGGCAGGTCGTGGACCGATGGGCGGCCACCCATCGGTACACGACGCGCCCGAGCTGGGGTACACCAGGCACGTAGAGGAGCGGAGCGATCGGCGCCAGCAGCGGCACGGCCCACGCCAGGGTCCTGAAGCCGTCGAACCCGGCCGTGATGCGGCCATCCGCCTGCACGACGTGCATCGCCTCCAGGCACGCGTCGCGGCGCACGCCAGGGTAGCGGACCTCGAGCTGCTCCCAGGCCGCGTGGATGTCAACGGGACAGAGCCGTGCGCGCCAGTCCAGGCGCCGCAGCCACGCCACGGTCGTCGTGCAGAATCCGCAGCCGCCGTCGTACAGGACGGCGATGCGCGGCGTGTCCACCATCAGGTTCATCGTAGCCGAGGTCGCCGCACGATTCCCGGAGTGGCCCGCGTCAAGCACGCCGGCTCAGCCAAGGGCGACGGCCTCCATCGGCGACGGCAGCGTCGCGGCTGGTGGCGCGTCGTGATGCGCGCACCATGCGCATGCCGAAGGTTCGCTCCTTCCGCCCCCCAGGTGGAACTCACCTTGCTCACCCCGACCCTATGCGACGACGGATACTCATCACCGGCGGCGCGGGGTTCATCGGATCGCACCTGGCAGACGAGCTGCTAGCAGCAGGACACCATGTCCGGGCGCTGGATGCCCTGGTCCCCCAGGTGCACCAGGAGCGGAGGCGACCCGACTACCTCGACCCGGATGTCGAGCTGATCACGGGCGACGTGCGCGACCGCGCGGTCGTCGATCGTGCCCTGCATGGGGTCGACCTCGTGTTCCACCTTGCCGCGCAGGTGGGCGTGGGCCAGAGCATGTACCAGCTCTGCGACTACACGTCCACCAACATCGGCGGCACCGCCACGCTCCTCGAGGCGCTGATCGCCAGGCCCGTCGAGCGCATCATCGTCGCCTCGAGCATGAGCATCTACGGCGAGGGGTTGTATCGCGACAGCCATGGGAGCCTGGTGCACGCCTCGGAGCGGTCGTCCGAGCAGCTCGCCGCCGGCCACTGGAACCCGATCGACACCGACGGCACACCACTCGAGCCGCTACCCACGCCCGAAACCAAAACGCCGTCCCAGAAGTCGGTGTACGCCCTCAGCAAGTTCGACCAGGAGCGCTTGTGCCTGATGGTGGGCGAGTCCTACCGAATCCCGGCGGTGGCCATGCGCTTCTTCAACGTCTATGGCCCGCGCCAGGCCCTGTCGAACCCGTATACCGGTGTGCTGGCCATCTTCGGCTCGCGGCTCCTGAACCGGCGTGCACCGGTTATCTACGAGGATGGGCGACAGCGTCGCGATTTCGTGAGCGTCTACGACGTGTCGCGCGCCTTGCGGCTGTCGATCGATGCCCCGGGCATCGACGGGCATGCCTTCAACATCGGGAGTGGCACGAGCAGCACGGTGCGCGACATCGCCACGCAGATGGCGGGCGCCCTCGGCGTCGATGGGATTGAGGCCGACATCACCGGGCAATACCGCGTGGGCGACATCCGGCACTGTTTCGCCGACATCACGAAGGCGCGGATGCTGCTCGGATACCAGCCGCAGATGGCGCTGGAGGAGGGGCTCCTGGAGCTGGCCGGGTGGCTCGGCGGCCAGGAGGCGTACGACCGGGTGGCTGAAGCCAACGCCGAACTTGCCCGCCGGGGGCTCACCCTATGACGCGCGCCGACACGCGGTTCAGGCGAGCGCGGGAGCGGTATCGCCGTTCACTTGCAGCACACGTGGCGCGCACGCACCGAGCTGGAGCACGCTGATCCGAGCTGGCGACAGTTCCAGCCGCTGGACGAAGTCCACCGGCATCCCGAGGAAGTACAGCAGCATGGCGCGGATGGTATCCGCATGGGAGAACACGGCGACGACATCACCGGGATGCCGCGCCTGGAGTTCGAGCAGGGCGTCGACCGTGCGGCGCTGCACGTCGAGCAGGCCTTCGCCACGCGGGGGCCTGGTGACGCCGCGGTAGGCGTTGTAGAGCACCCACCCGGGGTCGCTGGCCATGTCGGCAAATCGCTGGTTGGTCCAGCCGCCGAAGTCCACCTCGATGAACCGCGGTTCGATCTGGACGGGCAGCCCGCGCGCGTCGGCCACCGGCTGCGCCGTCTCGCGGGTTCGCTCGAGCGGACTTGCGTAGATCGCCGCCAGCGGCACGCCGCCGAGCCGCCGAGGGAGGCTCGCAGCCTGGTCGCGGCCGAGGGCGTTCAGGTGGACACCGGGCTCGTGACCGGTCATGGAGTGCCCCACCGCGTCGGTGAGCCCGTGTCTGATCAGCAGGAAGGTGGTCATCATCGCGCAGGCCCCGATCATAAGCCGTGCTGTGGCGCCCTCGCGTCGCGCCCACATTCAGGTGGGTGTCCGTCGCGTATCGTCGACATCGGTCCGGCCGCCATCCGTCTCCCAGTGGGCACTGAAGCCGTCGATGGCGTGCAGCGTCGCCGCGAAGTCGCCACGGAAGCAGATCGCCCGGTCGTCCACGAACACGTGCGCAGGCGGCTTGCGATCCGTGACCTCCCGGACCAGCGAGTCGAGCTCGTGTTCACGCAGCCATCGCCACACGCCGTCCGGGTGGCGTGTCGTGAACACCACGACCTCATAGCCGCGTGCGCCGAGCGCCTCGAGGAAGGCGCGCGCCCCGGCACGTGGGGCGTCGTAGTGCGCGGCGCCGCGCCACCCGGTGTAGCCGTCGAGCACGCCGTTCAGGTCGACGCAGATGATGCCTGCCATGCGCCGCTACAGCCAGAGGCTTCTGTCGTCGGTCGGCAGGTGGTGGGCGTATGTTCGCGGCGGTCTGAGCGCATCGGCCCAGCCCGCGACGATCACCGCTTGCACGGCCGCGTCGGTCAGGTAGACCGGGTCGATGCGGCCCTGGCCGGCGAAGTACGCGTCCACGGCCCCGAGCCCGCCAGCCGAGGCTGCGCCGAGTGCGGCCACCTCCCCGGTCACCCGGTTCCGCAGCGCGGCGCTCACGAGCGTGCCGCCGATGACGGCCACGAGCACACCCACGGTCCGCACGAGCCACCGGTCGGTCTTCGGCCCGGTCACCGCTTCGAACGACGGCATGTGCAGCAGCGGCCAGATGCCGGTGGCGGCAAAGTAGGTGCCCTGCGCGAGGGCGATCTGCTGACGGCGATTCACGGTTCCTCCCCTAAGCCAGCGTGGACGGCGTGCGGGCAGGCGAGGGCAGTTCGACCAACCCGACGATGACGTAGCCGCCGTGGCTGCATATTGCTCGCCACGCCTCGAGCGTTCAGCCTGACCGCTGGCATCGCGACGAGTGCCCCATCCGGGTACGGCGCGTGCAATCCGCGGGATCGACCGAGATGGGAGGTGCCGATGAGGAGGATGACGGTCGCGGTGGTGGGTGCCATGCTCGCCGCATGCGTCGCCTGCACGAACGACACAGCCGTGGACGATGCCCAGCGCCGGGGAGACGAGACCACCGACATGCGGGACATGGGCTCGACACGCGAGGCGTCGGGCCCGGCAAACCAGGCAGTGACACTGGAAGGGTGCCTGCAGCGCGGCGGCGGCACGTTCACGCGCGGCTACCTGCTCACCATGGTGAACAGCCCGTCGACCGCGGGCACGGCCGGCAGCGTCACCGCGACAGGCTCGTCCGTTGAGCGGGAGCAGATGCGGATGGCCGCCACCACCTACCGGCTCGCCCCGAAGGATGACGTGACGCTCGACGACAAGATCGGCAAGCGCGTGCGGGTGAATGGGACGGTGACGGAACAGGCGGATGTCCCGAATGGCCAGGGTGCCATCGGGTCTGACAGCGATACGCAGCAGCCCAACCGCGACCGCAACAGCCAGCGCGACCGGGATCCGCAGCTCGAAGTGACCGACCTGGCGCAGGTGGAAGTGACGAGCGCCGCCGTCATCGGCGACTCGTGCGCGAGCACGCAGCGGTAGGTCTTGGAACGGCGCCGACGGCCGGTCCGCTGGCCGGCCGTCGACGCTGGACTGGTGCTCAGTTGGTGGCGTTCGGCGTGCCGGCCGGTGGGAGCGGATCCGGCACGCGGTTGTGTACCGCGGGGATGCTCCGCAGGTAGGCATAGACCGCCTTGATGTCGTCGTCGGTCATCTTGCCGTAGTTGAACCAGGGCATCGGCGGCAGGATCTCGCGCGAGGCGCCCATGTGCCGGCCGGTGCGCAGCGCCGTGATGAACATGTCCTCGGTCCAGATGCCGAGGCCGGTGTTCTGGTCAGGTGTGAGGTTGGCCGAGAAGCTCACGCCCCACGGTCCCGAGTGCGCCGTGTTGGTCGGCGACGAGGCCACCATCCACTCAGGAGACGGCATCTTCGCGGGTGCCACAATCACGAACTGCTCGGGGTGCCCCGACAGCATGCGCGACATGTCGGGCTCCGGCCCCTTCGGCCCCATCTTGAATGGTGTGTGGCAGTCGTTGCAGCCACCGACGTTGACCAGGTACTGGCCGCGGGCAATCGTACCCGGATCCATGGCGCCGGATGCCTGCGCATCGTTCGAGCAGGCCGCCGTCAGCAGCGCACCCGCAAGCACCACTCCACCAGCCAGCACCGCAAACATCGTCTTCTTCATGACCGTCTCCCTCCGCGTGTCGCGTGTCAGTGTCGGCACACCGGATGACCCGGCGTCTGCCCTGCCTGCTAACGCGACACGGAGAGGCAAACCCCGCAGCAACGAGGACGCGCAGGGCGGGTAGGCCGGTGGAGTGGGGCGGGTCGGACTGACTGGCCGGTGGCGCGGGCGAGGCAGGGAGGGCTGAGGGAGGGCGGGCGATGCGGTTCATCACCCGCCCTCGACGTGCGCGTGCGGGAACGGGCTACTTGCCCATTTCCTTGTACAGGGCTTCGATGGCAGCCTTCAGGCGGTCCGTCTTGTAACCCGGATACTTCGCTGTCACCTTGCTCTCGGCAAAGGCGTCGGCGGCCGACTTGCCGGCCTTCGCCGCAGCCTCGGTCTCGGCCACGAGGTCGGCCAGGTACTTCTGGTACTCCTGAATCTCAGCCGGCTTCGAAATGGGCGTGTGCCCCGGGATCACGGTGTCGGCATCCTTCAGCGTCGAGCTGAGCGCCGCCAGCGTCTTCGGCCACTCGATGCCGCTGCCCTCGTTGGCCAGGTCGATGAGCGGAGCGTCCTTCCACGCCCACAGGTCGCCCGTCTGGATGGTGCGCAGCGTCGGGTAGTACACCACCGTGTCGCCGCTCGTGTGCCCCTTGCCGAAGTAGTAGAGCTCCACGCGATTGCGGCCGCTGCCGATGACCATCCGGTCCGTGTAGGTCTGCTTCGGCAGGAACTTCGCCTTCTCGCCCTTGAAGGCGTCCATCTTCGCCATCAGCCCCTTCGTGTTCTGGTGAGCGACGATGTTCACGGTGGCCGGGAAGCCCTCATTGCTCCCCGTGTGGTCCCCGTGCGTGTGGGTGTTGATGATGGTCGTGATCGGCTTGTCGGTCACCGCCTTGATGCGGGCGATGATGTCCGGGCCGTAACCGGCCAGCTTCGTGTCGACGACCACGACACCGTCATCGGTGACGAACACGCCGACGTTGCCCCCGGTGAACTGCGACCGGTCGACCGGGCTCGACGCCCCGATGATGTACAGGTTGTCCTTGACCTTCTGCAGGTCGGGCAGGGCCGCGCGCTGCTGGCCGGCCAGGCCCACCGAAAGTGCGCCCACCGCAACGAGCGCTCCGAGCACCACAGTCCTTCGCATCGTGTCCTCCTGACGCCGGCCGCCGGGCCGGTCGTCGTGTTGTTGCGCACCCGGCGCGTCGCCGAAGTGCCGCAATTATAGCGGACCGCTAGCGGATGGTCGGGTGAACGTACCCGGCGGGAAGCACCTTGTCCTGATCGGGGCGGATGCTGAGGTAGTCGACGTGGTCGGGCACGTTCGTCCAGCCGTGGGGAACCCCGGCAGGGATGATGATCACGTCGCCGGTCTTCACGCGGCGCATCGAGCCGTTCTGGATCGGTCCGGCCGTCGAGGGTCCGGCAAGCGTCGTCACCACCTCGTTGTCGGCCGGGAATGCCCGCGGGTTCTGCAGGCTGCCGCCCGTGACAAGCGTGCCCTCGCCGGAGAGGATGACGTAGGTCTCCGTGATCTGGGAGTGCACCAGTCCGGTGATCGGAGCGCCAGGCGTGTCGGTGGTCTTGCCCCGGTGAAGCACGCCCACCGCCAGGTTGTAGCGCCCCATGTCCACCACGCGGATCTGCTGGTCGCCCTGCGGCGCCGTGATGGTCGAGAGCACCTTCTGAACCTCGGCCACGTCGATGGCCACCGAACTGGTGGGCGGCCCCTGCGCCGCGAGCCCGGGCACGGCGGCGACGAGGCAGGCCAGGGTCGCCACGCGTACGAGCCGCCGGATGGTGACGGACCGGGTGACGGATGCGTGGCTGGGAGGCAGGGTATTCATCAGGGTCACATCGTCGCGCGGCTGCAGGTGTCGTGGAAGGCGCGCTTCACGTCGCCAGGCTTCGTGAGGATCTTGAAGAAGCCGTCCAGGTAGTTCTTCGCGTCCTTCCGATAGCCCTGGTCGAGATCGGGGATGCTGTCGTAGACGCCGAGAATCCCGTCGCGCATCCCGAGCATTCGCGTGAGGTAGGGCGCCAGTTCCTCGGGCTTGAGGCAGGGCCCCCGGTACAGGCGCTCGCGCACCGTCGGCAGGTTGAGCGCCGTGGCCGGCACGGCGTAGCGTGCGTTCACCACGCCGGAGTAGTCGAAGTCGTACGGCACCGGGTAGACCGAGCCGTTCGCACCGCGGACGAGGACGATGTTGTGCAGCTTGGCGAGCGACATGTCGGTGTTCCCGATCATGTACTCGAAGAGACTGAGCAGCGTCATCGACTCGATGTCCACGTGGCCGAACGTCAGGTTCTGCAGTTCGCTCGTCTCCCCGCCCAGCCGCCGCGCCACGTCATCGTCATCTTCGAGGAAGAGGCCGGCACGCGTGGTGATGGGCTTGTTGTTCTCCCCGTCCACGTAGGTGGCCGTGGCGAGCCGCGCGCGGAACGAGCGCTGGGTGATGCGGTTGAAGACCTTGTACACCAGGTATTCGCGGTAGACGTACTGCTCGAACGAGTCGACGTCGCGGCAGTGCGTGCCGAGCTTGAGCGACTTGTGCCCCTCGAACACGGTGCCGTCCGTCCTGTTCGGGAACTCGATCCGGATGGGTGCGAAGGTACAGGTGGAACTGGTGCGTCGCGAGTGCCCCCGCGTGCGGATGTTGACCTGGATACGCTCCTCGCCGCCGTTCCGGCTGGCCACGACCAGCGTGGCCGGGAAGACCCGCGTGCTCTCCGGGTTGCGGTCGCGGTTCACGGCCTTGAAGTCGGCGATGAGGGTGAACGGCAGCGGCTCGTCGCTGGCAAACAGGGCGCGCTGCAGCGCCGCACGCTGCCGTGCCAGGCGCGCCTCGAGTGTGTCGGCCGCGGTGCGGACCGGGGCGTCGCCAGTCGGGGGCGCCAGTGCCTGCTGGCCTGGCTGCTGCCCGCTGAGCACGGCGGGAAGGGCCAGGCACGCCGCAACCACGCCCGCACCAAGCACACGCCACATGCGCACGTGTGTGAATTCCATGTCCTGTCTGCCTCCGGGAAACAGGCGGCATTCTAGCAGCACGCGGACCGACAGACACGCGGCCCCGCGTGAACGCCGGCGCTACCCGACGTAGCCGGTGCGCGCCCGGACGCGGTACTCGCCACCCTTCACGTGCACGCGGATGCTGTGGAAGCGGCCGTCGGGCTGGCGCGCCGACGTGTAGCCGATGAGGTACTGGCTGTTCAGTTCGGCGGCAATCTGCGCGAGGGCATCGGCGATCTCGGAGGTGTCGTGCACGATGCGGGTACGTCCGCCGCTCGGGTCGGTGATCTGGGCCAGGGTGACCGGGTTCACGGCGGCATTGATTGGACGCCGCCCCGAGGAGTCGATGCCGATGGCGTAGATGAACACGTCCGTGCGCAGCAGGGCCGACCGCAGGTCGCGCAGCGGCGTGTCGCTCGCCGTGTCTGCGCCATCGGACAGCACCAGCAGCGCCGCCCGCTGGTGATGGCGGGTGTCCGCCAGCGGAATGGACGCCATGATCGCGTCGTAGATCGCCGTGGATCCCCATGGGCGCACTGGCGGCAGCAGCCGCTCGGGTGCCGTCCGGTCACCGGTCCACTCGGTGAGCACCTGCTGGTGGTGGTTGAACACGACGAGCGAGAACTCGTCGGCGGGCTCGAGCATCCCGGTCACGAAGCTCGACACCGCATCGCGCGCTTCCACGATGCGGCGGCCGTACATGCTGTCGCTGGCATCGACGAGGACGGTGAGGCTCACCGGCACGCGGTCGGCGGTGAACTGGGTGATGTCCTGCCGCTGTCCGTCCTCGAACACCTCGAACTGGTCGCGCGGAAGGCCGGTGATCAGGTGCCCCTCGCGGTCGGTCACGGTGGCCGTGACCGTGGTCAGCCGGACCGCCGTGCGGAAGTGCGGCCGCTGGTCGCGCGACATCGCCAGCGGCGGCTGCTGCGCGGACGGGTGACTGCCGGCCGCGGCAATCACGGCGAGGAGACCAGCGGCGAGGACCAGCGCCGGACGCGCGCGCATGTGCGGCATTTTACTGCGGCAGGCCGTGACAGCGCTTGACAGGCCGCCCCCCAGCCACGGAGGCTGAAGGCGAGATGAGCCTGCCGCACGTGGGATGGATGGTCCGGGTCGTCCTCCTGGCAACCTCGGTGGCTGCTGCCCCGTTCGCGGTGCGGGCGGCGGCCGCCCAGGACGTCAGCCAGGAGGACTATCTGGCGCTGGTGCAGCGCTACCCGGTCGATCCCCGGGGGGCCGTGCAGGCGCTGAGCGACCTCGACGACCGCGCGCTCATCGGCGTGCTTCCGGCCGTGCTCCGCGGGGCCGAAACCTGGCCGTCGTCGCGGCTCGAGACAGCCGCCCTGCTGCACACCGAGGTCGTCACCGGCGGCTGGGTCCTGCCGCAGCATGCGCCAACCCACCTCGACATCGCGCGGCGCTTCGTGGAGGCGGGCCGGGGCCGGATCGTGTCCGACACATTCCATCGGCGCTGGCTCCTGGCGGTCTGCTGGCACTACCAGTCCGAGTTGGAGTTCGGTGCGCTCGTCCCCTGGCTCGACGAACTGCGCGAACGTTACGGCACAGAGCCGGAGACCGACCTGGCCCTGGGCATCTTCTACGAGACACTCGTCTGGAACGGCACGGTCCCTTCCGACCTGACGTGGAACGGGCGATCCAGGGTGCTCTCCGCCGTGAAGGACCGCACCCGCCAGCAGGCGTTCCAGGCCGCAGCGGCCGCCTACCGGCGCGCGGGCGTGCCCCCCGGCACGCACGACGCCGCATCGGTGCGGCTCGGGCGGGTACTTGGCGAATCGGGGCAGCATGGTGAGGCGCGCACCGTCCTCACGTCCGCGTCCAGCGGTGCCACCGAACGACGCTGGCGATACCTGGCGGCGCTCTTCCTGGGCCGCACCGAAACGCTGGCGGGCCGGCCCGCTGCCGCCGAGGCGGCGTTCGACCGGGCGATGACGCTGATGGACGGTTGCCAGACGCCGCTCGTCGGCCTCATCGCCTTGAAGCAGCTCGAGGGGCGCGGCCTGGAGGCGGTGGCACACGCCGAGGCGCTGACCGAGCCCGGGCGCGGCTGCGAGGACCCGTGGTGGTTCTACCGCTTCGGCCAGCCTCCCGACCGCCTGCCCCAACTGATCGCCGAGATGCGCGAGGCGATCACGCCATGAGGCGGGTCACGCGACTCGCCAGCGTCCTCATGCTGCTACTCGGTGCCCCGGTCATCGCGCAGCAGCCGCTGTTCCGCGCATCGGTGAGCGTGGTGCGGGTGGATGTCCTGGCCACCGACAGCGGCCGGCCGCTGCCGAATCTGACCGCCGCCGACTTCGAGGTGCTCGACAATGGCGTGCCGCAGGCGATCGACGCCGTGATTGGCGACATCGAACCGATCGACGTGCTGTTCGCGCTGGACCGCAGCGCCAGCACGCGGGGCGAGACGCTGATTCGCCTGCGGGAATCGGCCGCCGCCCTGCTCGACGCACTCGACCCGGACGATCGCGCCGGGCTGCTCACCTTCAACCACATGTTCCAGCTGCCGGTGCCCATGGGGCCGGTCGCACCGGTCCGTGCCGCGCTCCCTGCCATCGAGCCCGAGGGGTCGACCGCCCTGCTCGATGCCGCGGCAACCGCCCTCGCCTTGAGCGCCGGCGGCAACCGGCGGACACTCGTGCTGCTCTTCACCGACGGCGTCGACACCCTGAGCTGGCTGCCGGCCAGGACCGTCACGGACACGGCCCGCGGTTCGGAAGCGGTGCTCTACGCCGTCACGCTTCCCGAGCGTCGCGGCTACGCCAGTCTGCTCGAGGCGGAGGAAGCACAGCTTCGCGGGCTGGCCGAGGCCACCGGGGGCCGCCTGCTTCGCGCCACCGACCCGTCGCACCTGCGCGACCGATTCGCCGAGGTGCTCCGCGAGATGCGGGCTCGGTACGTGATCACCTTCACGCCGTCGTCACCAGACACCCCTGGCTGGCATGCCCTTACGGTGCGACTGAAGGGAAAGCGCGGACGAGTGGCGAGCCGCGCCGGGTACGTGGTGCCTGCCCCGCCCGCCCGCTGACCGGCCGCGTTACCTGGCGCTCTTGCGCAGGTAGATGTTCCCGTTGAACGTGCGCAGCTCGAAGTCCGGTCCGCCGCCGTTCACCGTACCGTAGATCGCGCGGTCCATCTCCACGCGGTACCTGGCGTCGGGTCGGTTGCCGCGGTCGCGCTCGCGGTCCCGCTGCCGACGGTCGTCCCCGCCGCGAGTGTCCGGCGTCTGCGATCGTGGGGGGGCCGCCGTGGTCTGCACGTCGAAGTCCGTGAAGACATCCCCCCGGTCGCTGCGCATCTTCAGGTTGGCCTTCGCAGTGGCCGGCAGCGTCACGTCCACGTTGCCGTTGAACGAGGTGAACGACATCGGCTTGCCGGCCGCCACCTGCTTCAGCGTGGCGATGACTCGACCGTTGGTCGCATGGGCGATGACGGCCCCGCCCACGTCGGTGAGCCGGATCGACCCGTTCACGTTGTTCACCTCGATGCTGCCCGTGACCCCCTCGACCGACACTTCACCGCCGTTCACGGCGCGCAGTTCCAGGTTGGTGGCCGCCGGCACCAGCACGGTGATCTGCATCGACCCCATCATCACGGGCGCCGAGATGCTGATCGTGTTGTTCTCCTCCTCGACGTCCACGCCGGCCGGCTGGGTGAGCCGGCGCAGCCCGGTCGTATCAGGATCGTCACCTCGGGCTCGTGCACGACTCCGCCGCTCCGCCTCGCGCTCCCGCTCCTTCTCCTTCTCCTTTTCCTTCTCGCGTTCGCGGTCGTCGTCTGAGGAGCGTCCACCCCGCGTGGTGGTCACCACCACGTCACGTCCGCTTCCGACGCGCACGGCGATGCTGCCCGTGAGAATGTGTACCTCCACCGTGCCTGGACGCGAGGGATCGCTGAAGGGCACCGTGATCTGGTTGGGCTGCCCGGCCTGCACTGCCGCGCCGGTCGCCTGCGCGTGCGCGAGGCCGCCGAGCACCACCAGCGTGCAGAGGGTCGCACCGGGAAGGAATGTCCTGTTCACCATGAGTCCTGACCTTGTTCCATGAGGCTGCTGCCGCCGGACGGGACACCGAGCGTCCCGATCAGCGCTTGCGGATCTGCACATCACCATTCAGCGTCTCGAACGTGAGTTCCGGGCCGCCGCGCGCCACCCGCACCGCGGCGTACCGGTCCATGCGGTAGACCCTGCGGCCGTCGTGCTGCTCCACGGTCGCCGCCTTCGCCGGCAGCGCCACCGTCTCGAAGTCGGTGAAGAGCGCCCCGTTCATCGTCTTCAGCCGGAGATCGGCCGACAGCGTCGAGGGCAGCGTGACGTCGATCCGTCCGTTCACGGTCCTGAAGGATGTTGGCCCGTCTGGCGCGGCCGTGAACGAGGCGTCGAGTCTGCCGTTCACGGTGCTCGCCCGGCCCGCGCCCTTCACGCCGACCATCTCGAGCGAACCGTTCACGTTGCGCAGCGTGAAGGGAGCTTCGGTGCCTTCGACCCGCAGGGTGCCGCCGTTCACGGTGCACACATCCAGCGTGGTGTTCCTGGGCACGCGCACCTCGAACTCCACCCGCACCCGTGTCTCGCGGCGCCGGCGATCGCCGCGCCAGTTGTCGTCGCGGTCGAGATGGCAGCCGCAGTGGCGCCCGTCGCCACACACCAGCAGGCGGTCGGATGCCTGCCGGAACTCCACGGCGGGCCCCGGGTCGCTGGCGTCGTCCTGCCGCTCGACCGTGCGGGTGGCCGTAACCGCCACGTCGGCGCGATCGTCGGCCACGATCCGGACCGACCCGTTGATGTTGCTCAGCTCGAGCACCCGTGACGTTGTCCCGGCCGGCCAGCTCAGGGTGCGCCGGATGGTCTCGGGGGCCGCCGGCACGCCGCCGAAGATCCAGGCGACACCGGGCACCAGCGAGACGAGCGCAAAGACCGCGGTCGACAGGCCACTCAGATACCAGCTCATCACGCCTCCTCAGGATGCGAGTCGATCGAGCCCCCACTGCGCACGCTCGCGGACCGCGGCATCAACCCGTGTGTCCTGGAGCAGCGAGCGGAAGAGCCCCGGTGCGTCGGGGTCGCGCGTCTCGACCATGAAGTCGATCACCGCCACCTGCAGGAGCGGCGCGTTCCTGTCCACGACCGCACGCTTGGTGCCCAGCCGCACGTCGTCCCGGTCGCTCACGCGGCGCAGCGCATCGACCGCCGCCAGCCGCACGTTGACGTTCGGGTCGTGCAGCAGCGTATCGAGCAGCGCGGTCACCACCTCGTTGCCGGGCTGGTCGATCTGCGCGGTCCAGCTCACGCCGCGCAGGCGCTCGGTGGCCGACTGCTGCTGCAGCAGCGAGAGCGTCAGCATCTGGCGCATCTCGCGCAGTTCGCTCCGCACTTCGGCAATCTCCGGCGCGGGCGCCGATGCCGCTCCCGGCGCCACCGTCGGCCACGCGCGGCCGATCAGGACACCCGCGACGAGCAGCGAGGCGGCCAGCGCCATCTGCACGAGCGGCTCTCCGGGCCAGAGCCGCGTGGCCCACGTGCGCCGGGCCTGGCGGGATGCGGGCCGCCACGCCGCCGACGCACGTTCGCCCGCCAGCATGGCGGAGAACCGCTCGCGCATCCGGTTCGAGGGAACCGGCGCCGCGGGTACGCGGTCCAGCCCGTCCCACAGCGACTCGAGACCGGCGAACTCCGCCTGGCACTCGGCGCACGCGGTGACGTGCTGGCGGAAGGCTGCCACGTGGTCCGCATCCAGCGTCCCGGCCAGCACGTCCGCGAACCGCTCCCTCACTTCTTCACAGCGCATGGGACATCCTCGAGTCTGAAGAACACGGCGCGCAGTTGCTTCATCGCACGGTGCACGCGCACCTTGACCGCCCCCACTTCGATGCCGAGCATCTCGGCAATCCGGTCGTACGGCAGCCCGTGGTAGCGGGCCAGCACCAGCAGGTCGCGCGGCTCGTCGGGCAACTGCCGAAGGGCACGCTCGAGCTGCACGGCATCGACCTCCCGCTCGAACTGCTGTGCTGGTCCTGGATCGCCCGCCACCAGATCGAGCGCCTCGTCCACGGGCGCCGGTGTCGGCGGACGCTTCCGGAAGTGATCGGTCCGTGCATTCCTCGCGATACGGAACAGCCAGGTCTCGAAGCGGCTCTCCGGGTCGTAGGTGTGCCGATACTTCAGGATGCGCACGAACACCTCCTGCACGAGGTCCTCGGCCACGGCCTGATCCCCGGTCGTCCGGCTCAGGAAACGGAACACCGGCCGGTGGTGTCGCTCGAACAGTTCGCCGAGGGCGTCCAGTTCCCCGCCCTGCACGGCGCGCATCAACAGTTCGTCGGTCACGTTCTGGGTATGACTACTCCGTGATTGGACGAACGTTACAGGCGTTCCGACTTCAAAACGGGCGACCGACGGCGGAATGGCAGAGGTCTTAGAGGAACGGCTGAGGCAGGACGCACCACGGACCCGCCGATGGGTCCGGCGAGCCCGTGGCCAGGCAAGGTGGCTCCCGGCGCGGATACCGCGCTCGGGGCGCCTTACCTGAAGAGGTCGGTGCGGATGGTGGTGGTGCGCGCCGGGTCGACATAGACGTCGAACACCTGCGGCTCGTACCCGGGCGCATCAATCTCGATGGTGTGCGGTCCCACCTCGAGCGTCAGGCGCTGGAAGACACCATCGAAGTTGTCCACCACGCCGGCGTAATACCCGTCGACGTAGACTGCCGCATGCCTGGGATGCACCTGCAGGCGGACGTCGCCGTAGTAGATGCGCGCGCCCGCGGCATACGGGGCACGATACCCGTAGACGCGGCCCGACCAGGGCGACCCGTAGTAGTAGCCGTTGCCCAGGCCGAAGTAGACGCTGAAGTTCCCGCCAGGCCCGTAGTAGCGGCGCGGCGCCGGGCGATACACGCGCGGCGCGTAGGGGCGGTAGTAGTCGTAGCGGCGGTCATACCGGTAACGATTGTCGTAGCGATAGCGGTCATCTCGACCGCGGTTGTCATACCGATACGCACTCGGCGGCGGCACGGGCCGGCCACGCTCCACCCGGTCGGGCACACCCCTGTCGGGCGCCGAGTTGCGGCGGTCGCGCTCGACGGCCCGGCGGTCGTCACGGCCCTGATTACCCGGCCGTCCGGCATCGCCCCCACGGCGCTCGACCGAGCCACCGTCGCGCGGCGGGCCTCCGCCCTGGCTGGCGCGGCCGTTCCTGTCGCGCCCCTCGCGGTCGCGCTGTCCCGCGTCCGCCGTATACCCCACCATGCTGCTCGCCATCACGAGCGCGCCCACCGTCAGCAGCCGAGTCACCGTCGTCATCGCGTCCCCCCGGGAACCGCGGGGTCTGCACCCCGACACGTGCCCCTCAGGGCAGCTTTCGTGCCACGCGACGATCGACGCTTTTCCGGAACGAATTCGCAGGGTCCGCAGATCCGCCCGGCTGGGTGTCCTCTGACGCGGGCAGGACGGGGCCAGTGAGCGGACGGCGGGAGGTGGCTCAGGCCTCGGCTGGGCTGTAGGACACGACGCGATTCCGGCCGTGCGCCTTCGCACGGTACACGGCTGCGTCGGCGGCGACGATGAGCTCGTCCATGCCGGAGTCGGCCGGCCCGCGGCTGGCGACCCCGGCACTGAGTGTCACGGCCTGGTCGCCGGACGGGGTTGGCACCGAGACACGCGCCGCGACCCTCGCACGCAGTCGTTCGGCAATGCGATGCGCATCCTCGGTGCCGGTGTGCGGCAGCAGGATCACGAACTCGTCGCCCCCCCACCGGAAGAGGAGATCCTGTGGCCGCAGCACGGCCTGGGCCTCCGCGGTCACGACGGTGAGCACGCGGTCACCGGCCGCATGCCCGAACTGGTCGTTGATCGCCTTGAAGTTGTCCAGGTCGAAGCAGACCATCGCGATCGGACGCTCGAGCATGCGCGACCGCTCCTCTTCACGCTCGAAGAGCCGCGTGAAGGCACGCCGGTTGAAGGCACCGGTCAGGTCGTCGCGCAGGCTGATGGCGGCGTGCTCCTGGCCGGTGTCGGCCAGCGCCGCGGTGAGTGCCATCGTGCTGAGGAGGAGTGCCCCGACGAGCACGATGAGGAACGTCTCGATCTCCTCGAGCCGCTCCAGCAGCGGCTCGATGGCTGGGTCGACCAGCGGCCCGGGAATGTGCGCGCGCGCCAGCAGTCGGAGGCCGAACAGCGCCAGGCCCGCCAGCGTCGCCCACACGAACCCGAGCAGCAGTACCGTGTTGCGCGGCGACAGTTCCCGCTGGGGTCCTCCCAGGCGCCACATCGCCCACTGGTGGGCATGGCCCCAGGACGCCCACAGCACCGGTGCCACCACGAGGCACAGCAGCGCCATGTCACCGAAGATCCAGCCTTCCCAGAGCCGCTGCCCCTCGGCGATGGATACGCGGTGCGCCTCGTTGTACAGCATGATGTCCAGCGACGAGGCGGTCACGGCAATCAGCGCCGCCGCACAGAAGCGCCACCAGTCGCCGTAGTCGCGCATCGTGAGGCGCACGCGGAGGATGGTCGAGAGGAACCAGAGCAGCAGCACTTCGGCCGGCGTGCCGAGGGCAAACAGCGCCGCGCGTCCCGGGTCGAGGCCACCGGCCAGCCCGCTCACCAGCGTGGACACGTACGCGGTGGTCCCGCCATACGTAGGGCCCAGCCAGAACGCCACGAAGGCCGAGATCGCCACCGGGGGATAGAGCGTGAACCCGACCGGATGCCCGCCGATGATGACCGGCATCCCGCTCCAGTTGAAGCGGGCCTCCAGGTACGCCAGCACCATCGACACCGCCGTCGTCGCCAGCCAGGCCACCCAGACAGAGCCGGCTCGCGGATCCCGGGCCTTGGCCAGGAACAGCCGCATGGGCCACCATGCGATGCTGCCGGGGTTCCGGCGATCGGGAGAGGTGCGCGTGAACAAGTGACCGACAGTCATCGGCACCGTGCCGGCCGCGCGGCCGATGGCGTACACGAACAGAACGACGGCATGCAGTGTCGGCCCAAGGTTACGCCATTCTCCCTGCTCTGAGAACGCTGGATCCCCGCGCGTCGAACATGGCGCCGGCGCGTGAACCGCTGCTGCGCAACGACGGGAAGGCACACACGCGTCGACACGGTTGTCCGTTGTGCCACGGCTCCCGGTTCGACTACTGTCGACGCATGCAGATGCGACACCTGCTCCTCGCCGTCGGGGCCACATCCTCGCTTCTCCTCTCCTGGCAGATCGGTACCTCGAGCCAGGTGCCTGCCTACGACCTCGTGATCCGAGGGGGACGGGTGGTCGACGGGACCGGAAGCCCCTGGTTCGTCGCCGACGTCGGCATCAAGGGCGACACCATCGTCGCGGAGGACCGCGGGCTCGACGCCACCGGCGCGCGCGTCATCGAGGCGGCGGGACAGGTGGTCTCCCCAGGCTTCATCGACGTGCACTCACACTCCGAGGAAGGGCGTGGCGGGCAGGACATGATCGGCAACCCGGTCGCGGAGAACAACGTCCGCCAGGGCGTCACGACGGTATTCGCCAGCCCGGACGGCGGCGGCTCGGTGCAGGTGGGCGAGTACCTGGACAGGGTGACGGCCGCTCGGCCGGCAATCAACGTGGGTTCGTTCATCGGACACGGCTCCGTGCGCGGCGCCATCGTCGGCCAGGCCGACCGGCCGGCCACTGCCGATGAACTCGAGCGCATGAAGGCGCTCGTCCGCACGGGCATGCGCGAGGGCGCATTCGGCCTGAGCACCGGCCTGTTCTACGTGCCCGGCAGCTACGCGCCCCTGCAGGAGGTGATCGATCTTGCGGCGGTGGCCGGCTCGTTCGGCGGCATCCACCAGTCGCACATGCGCGACGAGACCGGCAAGGTGCTGGACAGTGTCCGCGACACGATCGCGATTGGCGAGCAGGGGCACCTGCCGACGCAGGTGACCCACCACAAGATCATCGGCAAGGCCAACTGGGGCCGCAGCACCGAGACGCTGCGTCTCGTGGACGAGGCGCGCGCCCGCGGCGTCGACGTGACACTCGACCAGTATCCCTACACGGCATCGAGCACGTCGATTCAGGGCGGCCTGCTGCCGGCGTGGGTGCAGGAGGGTGGACGCGAGCGGATGCTCGAGCGGCTGAACGACGAGACCCAGCGCCAGCGGACGCTGCTCGCCATCACCAGCGCCATCGAGAACGATCGCGGCGGCGGCGATCCCGCCAACGTGGTCCTTGCGGCGTGCGGGTTCGATGCGAGCCTCGCCGGCAAGAACCTGGCGCAGGTGCTGCGCGATCGGAAGCGGCCGGCCACGCCGGACCAGGCGGCCGACCTCGTGGTGGAGATCGTGCAGAAGGGCGGCTGCTCCGCTGTCTATCACGCCATCAGCGAGGACGACCTCGTGCGGATCATGAAGCACCCGGCCACGATGATTGCGTCGGATGCGGCGCCCGGAGTTCCCGTCTTCGGCCGGGACGTACCGCACCCACGCGCCTACGGCACGTTCGCACGCGTGCTCGGGCTCTACGTGCGGGAGAAGAGGGTGCTGACGCTGGAGGAGGCGGTGCGCAAGATGTCATCGTTCCCGGCGCGTCGCATGGGCCTCGCGGATCGCGGCCTGCTCCGCCCCGGCATGAAGGCCGACGTGGCGGTCTTCAACCCGGACACCATCATCGACAGGGCCACGTTCGAGCGGCCCCACCAGTACGCGGACGGTGTGAGCGCGGTGGTGGTGAACGGCCGCCTGGCGCTCGAGAGGGGCAGCCTGACCGGGGAGCGCGCCGGCCGCGCGCTCCGCCGGCCGTGAGCGGGCGGTCGCTACCTGGCGGCTTCCTTCTTCTTGGCCGAGAAGCTGCCCTGGGCGAGCCCGCCGAAGTCGGCCGACCCGTTGATCTGGTTGTCGGCAATGGTGCCCATGTAGGTGATGGTCATCGGCTGCCCCTGGAAGTCGATGGTCATCACGAGCGTGAGCTTGTCGCCGTCGACGATCACGCTGTCGTAGGGCCGTTCGCCCTGGGCGCCCTTGGCCACCGCCTTGAGCCCCTCGGCATCCTGTTTCAATTCCATCGTGTTGGTGTTCTCACCCATCGGCGACAGGGTGGTCAGATCCCACTCGCCGAGGTAGGTCGGTCCCTGCGCAAAGGGCGTCGCCGCCAGCAGCAGCATCGAGAGCACGGTTGTCAGCACACGCGTCATTCCTGCAGACTCCTTCGTGGGAATCCTACCCCGACTGTAGCCGCCGAACCACTCAGGCCCTGACGGCCCATCGGAGCTTGGCCGACGTGGAGCGCGGATTGGCGCGGCGCTCCTCTGGCCCCGCCCGTTCCACGGTCTCAGCAACCCGCGCGTAGACGCCGGCAGCGGCACCGGCGCGGAACGCCTGCTTCACCCGGCGGTCCTCGCCCGAGTGGAACGTGAGGATGGCCACGCGCCCGCCGGGCGCGAGACATGCCGGAAGTTGCCGCAGGAATGTCTCGAGCGCGGTGAACTCATCGTTCACCGCGATGCGGAGCGCCTGGAATACACGGCGGACGGTCGGGTCGGGATCGTCACCGTCGCCTGTGCCTGCGCCGCTCAGGGTCCGCAGCGCGTCCCGGACTGCGTCGGCGAGGTCCGTGGTGGTCTCGATCGGCTGGCGTCCACGGACCGCCACCAGCCCCCGCGCCAGGTCCTCCGCCGCAGGCTGGTCGGCGTTCTCCTCGAGCAGCCTCGCCAGCTTCCGCTCGTCGATGGTGGCCAGCAGTGCCGAGGCCGGTTGGCCACGCTGCGGGTTCATGCGGAGGTCGAGCGGCCCCGGCCGCTTGAACGTGAATCCCCGGGTTGGATCGTCAATCTGCATCGATGACAGGCCCAGGTCGGCAACCAGCACGTTGGCACCCGGCAGCGCCTCGGCCGCCAGCACACCGGCCAGTCCGGCGAAGTTCGAGCGCCGCACGATGAGCGCCTCCGCAGGCACGCCCCTGGCCCGCAGGCGCGCCTCGGTGCGCGGCAGTTCGAACGGGTCCACGTCGAGCGCGAGCAGGCGGCCTCCGGGCAGCACCGCGTTCAGCAGTTCACTGGCATGTCCGCCGTAGCCGAGCGTCGCATCCACGGCCAGGTCGCCCGGTCGTGGCTGGAGCACCTGGAGAATCTCCTGCACCATGATCGGGCGGTGCGTGCCGGCCGGAGTCTTGCCCGACGCGACAATGCGCTCCAGGTCGGCGGCGTACCGATCCGGGTCGTGCTCCTTGTACTTCTCGTGAAACGCACGGGGATGCGTGCCCTTGTACCGGGGCCGGCGCACGTGCGGACGTTCGTCGCTCACTGGACCCGGGCCGCTCAATGCAGGGCGGCCGCCGCCGCGGCCGCCTGGTCTTCGGCAGAGGGACGGCCGCGCAGCGGTACCCGGCGCAGGAACACGTGCAGCAGGATGGCGGCGCACATGATCGCCGCGCTCCACCAGAAGATTTCCTGGAGCCCGTGCATCAGCGCGGCCCGTACATCGGTGAAGAGCGTCTGGAGCAGGCCCCCGCCCCCGGGAACCCCCGCGAACATCTGCTCCAACTGCGGACGTACCTGCACGAGCAGGAGCGGGTTCTCGAAGTAGGGCAATGCCGCGGTTGGCACCCCCGGCGGGATCGACCGCGTGAACTCCTCGTGATAGCGCGTGAGCATCACCGAGCCGAACGCCGCCACGCCCAGCGTACTGCCGATCGATCGGAAGAAGATCGTCGACGAGGTGGCCGCCCCCATCCGCTCGCGCGACGCCACGTTCTGCACGGCGATCGTGTAGACCGGCTGCAGGAACCCCATGCCCAGCCCGGCCAGCACCATGGCGAGCGCGACATAGAGGCGTGAGGTCTGCTCGTCCATCCGCGCGAACAGGATCATCCCCATGGCGATCAGTACCGCACCCACGATTCCCTGCGCCTTGTACTCGCCGGTGCGCGAGATGGCCTGCCCGCCGATGATGCTGGCCACCACCGTCCCCATCAGCAGCGGGGTGAGCAGGTTGCCCGACTGCGTGGCCGACACGCCCAGCACCCCCTGCATGTACAGCGGCAGGTAGATGATCATGCCGAACATCCCCATGCCGAGGATGAACGCCGCCACCGAGCAGGTTGCGATGATCGGGTGTCGGAAGAGATCGAGAGGGATGATCGGCTCGGCGGCCCGGCTTTCCGCCAGCAGGAGTGCGCCGAGCATCAGGAGCGACAGCCCGATCAGGCCGAGGACACGCCCCGACGTCCAGCCGTACTGCGTCGCCCACGTCAGCGCCAGCAGCAGCGGCACCACCGTGCCGATGAGCGTGGCGAAGCCGGCCCAGTCCAGGCGCCGCCCCGACCCGCGCGGCTTCATGTGCGGGAACTCGAAGTGGATGGCGGCAATCGCGATGATTCCCACGGGCAGGTTCACGTAGAAGCAGGCACGCCACGACCAGTTGTCCGTCAGCCAGCCTCCCAGGGTCGGGCCGAAGATCGACGCCACGCCCCACAGGGCGGCGAACAGCCCCTGGTACCGGCCGCGCTCGATCGGGGAGAAGATGTCGCCGACGATGGTGAAGAGGATGCCGGTGACCATGCCGCCACCAATCCCCTGGAGGCCGCGGAAGAGAATCAGCTGTCCCATGCCGTCAACCGGCACGAAAGGTACATCGCCTGCGGCGCCGCACAGCGCGGATGCCACCACGAAGAGCGCCGCACCGAGCATGAAGAACGGCTTGCGCCCGTACCGGTCGGAGAGGCTGGCGAAGATCGGCACCGACACCGTGGAGGTGAGCAGGTAGATGGTCGCCACCCACGGGTACCGGTCGAACCCCTGCAGCGAGGCGATGATGCGTGGTTCGGCGGTGCCTACGATCGTCTGATCGATCGCCGCCAGCAGTGCCGCGAGCAGCAGGCCGGTCATGGTGCCCACCAGCTGAGGTCGTGTCAGGCGCACCAGTCCCGACGTGACGTACACCGGCTCTGCCGCCGTCCCCATCTCTCTTCCCTCTGTCCTTCCCCAAAAAGAGAACGGCACGATGGGCTGCTGGACAGCCATCGTGCCGTCTCCAACGTTCACGGTCCGGACCCGCGCAGCGGATCGCGCCTCAGTCTCCGTGTGTGCGTGCCTCCAGGCCCAGCCTGGCCGCCGTCTCCCGCTCGAAGTCCAACTCGATGAGCACCACCGGCTCGTCGCCGACCACCCAGCCGTCGTGTCCAGGGGCGATCTCCACCACCTGCGGCGCCTTGAACTCGACGACCGTGCCGTCCGCGTACTCGATGTGGATCTCGCCGTGGGCCAGGAACCCGACGTGCGCATGCATGCAGAGGTCGGTGCCGGTGACCGGCTTCATGTCCTCGGCCCAGTGGAACCCGGGCGGGTAGATCATCCGCTTCACGCGCGCGGTGCCCGCACGGCCCACCTCGAGTTGGACGTGGCCGATGTTCCGAAGTTCCGCGCCGCGTACTGGCGCGAACAGCGGTCCCTGGCGGACCAGCTTGTGCACCCGGGCGGCCTTGGCGCTTTCGCCACCCTTCTTCGCGCCCCCCTTCTTCACGCCACCCCTCGTCGCGCCACCCTTCGTCGCGGCCTTCCGTGAGGGAGCCTTCCTGCCGGCGCCCTTCGCCGGTCCGGCCCCGCGTGCGGCAGGTCGGGACGTCTTCCCCTGTGCCGCGGTCTTGCGGGCGGCCGCCTTCCGTGCTGCAGGTCGTTTCGCCATGGACACCTCGCTGCCCGGCACAGCCGCCGGGACGCCCGAATTATCACATGAGCCCGACGCCGGGCCGGCGCCGCTAGAACCGAAGCAGCCGGTTCACCTTCAGGACGAACGCGCGGTTCCGCAACCCGGGAACAGCGGGCCGGTCCACCGTGTCGTAGTCGTCGGTGTAGACCACGAACACCTCGCTGCCCGGGCGGTACTCCCACCGGAGCCGCAGGTTGCTGCCAATCGACGCCGTCGTCGAGTTGTACTGGACGATCCCGCTCACGTAGATGCGGGGGGTGAGCGTGTAGGTGGCACGGGTGCGGACCACCTTCGCGGTGAACCGCCCTTCCTTCAGGTCGACCCAGTCCACCTGCATGCTGGGTTCGAGCGACATCTGCGGGGTCACCTGCACACGCGCGCCGGACACGCCGAACGACCGCTTCGTGCCCGAGTAGAACGTGCCGGTCTCGAACAGCACCGTGCCCGAGTAGCGACGCTGCTGGCCAGCCTGATACTCCAGGTGGGTCGTGTGGTAGTCGTAGCCGCCCACCGGAATCCGGATGCCCGTTGCGATGGCAAAGGGCGCCACCAGCCGCTCGAACTGCGGCGTGAACGACGCGATCGCGACGTCGCTGTTGGTGAACTCGGTCTGGAACTGCAGCACCGCCTGGCGCGTGTCCAGCCGGTTGGTGGTGTTCGTCGTGTAGTTCAGGCTGCCCTGGAACCCCATGCGCCGGACCCTGGGGATGCGCTTCGGCCGGGGGCTGAAGCGGAACAGCGCGTAGTTGCGCCGCATGTCGAGCCGGCGGACGAATCCGACCTCCGGATTGAAGTTCCGCCCCACCTCGAGCCGTTCGAACTGCACGCCGTACCGGTCGGCGTTGTAGTCGAGGAATCCGCGGTAGCTCGTGTCGCCGCCGTCACGGCCGTCGGTGCGGGTTCGCGCCAGGTACCCGTCCATGCGCAGGTTCTGGAAGAAGCCGAAGGCGGCATCCACACCGTAGCCATCGTTGCTGCCCGCGCGACCGACGAGCGCCGTGCGATGCGTGAACATCGCGCCCACCGCGCTGCGGCGCAGGATGTCGCGCTTCACGCGCAGGACACTGACGTTCGCCGTCGGCACCGACGCCGCGTCCTGCTCAGCCGTCTGCACGTTCAGCGCGCCGATCGACACCTTGCCGGTCTTGCCGGTGAGGCGGCCGCCGGCCTGGATCGGAATCGAACGGCCGGCATCGAGGCCGATGCGCCGGCTGAAGAAGAGATACGGCGTGTCGCCCGCCCCGGCGTTCAGGCCCGCACTCTGGCGTCCGGCAAACGCGAAGATGCCCTGCCCTTCGAGGAAGAAGTCGCGCTTCTCGGGGAAGAACAGGTTGAAGCGGGTCAGGTTCACCTGCTGCTCGTCCACTTCCACCTGCGCGAAGTCGGTCCGCACGGTGAAGTCGGCCGTGAAGTTGGGCGTGATCCCGTACTTCACGTCGCCGCCGAGCCGTGCCGCGAGATCGTCGGTCACCACGGGCCGCGCCGTGTTGTCGGTCGTGAGGCTGGAAATGCCGTACGGCTTCACCTCGATATTCGGGCCGACTGGCGGGGCCTGCAACCCGACGAGCGTGGCGGCCGACGACACCTTCAAGATGCCGCGAAAGGTGGTGAGCGCGCGCGGAATCTGTGTCAGGTGCGACCACTCGTTCTTCCACCGGACCACGCGGCGCAGGTTGATGCCCCAGGTCTGGTCACGCCCGGGCCCGTAGCGCAGCGACTTGAAGGGGATGGCCATCTCGATCGTCCACCCCTGCTCGAACCGGGCCGTCTTCACCTCCCAGATGGTGTTCCAGTCGACGTTCGGCGGGTTCTCGTCGGTGATCTGGCTGTCGGCAAAGCCCCCGATCGGGTTCGCGTAGAAGAGGTACGCATTCCGCCGGTCGTGGTAGGTGTCGAACAGCACGGCGAAGGTGTCGTTCTGGCGCAGCTGGTTGGTGTCGCGCCGCATCTCGTTCGCCACCATCCGCTCGGGGTGGGTGTCCCAGCAGCGCGCCGACACGTAGATGTTGTTGTCGTCGAAGAACACCCACGACTCGGTCCGCTCCGTCGCCGGCTGCCCCTCGTTCGGCTCCTGCTGCAGGAAGTCGCCCACCGCCTCGGTCTCGGCGTACGCCCGCTCGTCCAGCCGGCCGTCGATGCGGAACGGGCCGGACACCCGCACCGCACGCATGGTGACGTGACCGGCGGCGTCGCGTGACACCACCGCCGGCGGCACCGGCGGCGGCGCCTCGCCCGCGGGCCGCGACGGGCGCACCTGCCCGGCGGCAGCCGTCGCAGACGCACAGACGAGGAGCAGGAGGCCGGCAGCGGCGCACACGGGACGACAGGCGCGTGTCATGGGATGTAGCCGATCGTAGTCCGTGTCACTTGCATTTCGCAAGTGACACGGACCGCACCTTACGGCTTCCTGATAGACTGTGGGCGAGATGCCGGCCACCCGAGCCCGCCGCACGGCCATTCCGAAGCGCAGCCTCTGCCCGGTCTCGCGCACGCTCGACGTGCTCGGCGACCGCTGGTCGCTGCTCGTCGTCCGCGACCTGATGCGCGGCAAGCGCCGGTTCGCCGAGTTCCTCGAGTCGAAGGAAGGCATTCCCACCACGACCCTCGCCGAACGCCTGCGGCGCCTCCGCCGGGCCGGCATCATCGAGAGCCGGCGCTACAGCGCCAGGCCGCCCCGGGTCGAGTATCTCCTCACGCCGAAAGGGGAAGACCTCCGGCCGCTCATCCGCGCCATGGTCGACTGGGGCATCCGGCACGCGGGCGGCCGCCTCCCCGCGCCCCCGCCGGTTTCGCCGTAGCCGCATGGCCACGGGATCGCGACGGGCGCAGCGGACGGCGCCCTCACGCGGGGTCGACGACACCCGCACGGGGCGCAGGCGATGGCAGCCATGGGTGGTGGCTGCCGGCCTCGCCCTGCTCTGCATGCTCGCCTACGCCAACAGCTTCGATGCCGGCTTCGTGCTCGACAGCCGACAGTTGATCCTCCGCGACACGCGGGTCCAGGCCGCCACGGCGGAGAACCTCCAGCGCATCGTGTCGCGCAGCTACTGGTGGCCCTACGGCGAGAGCGGCCTGTACCGCCCCCTGACCACCGCCAGCTACCTGCTCAACTACGCCGTGCTCGGCCACGGTGATCGTCCAGCCGGGTATCACGCCGTCAATCTGCTGCTGCACATCGCCAACGTGCTGCTGCTCTGGCGTCTCGTCCGGAGGCTGTCAATGGGCGAGGCCGCGGCGGCCGGTGCCGCGGCCCTGTGGGCGGTCCTCCCGGTCTCTTCCGAGGCGGTCACCAACATCGTCGGCCGGGCAGACCTGATGGCGGCCGCGACATCACTCGGTGCGCTGCTGGTATATGCGCGGTGGCGCGACACGGAAGCAGGCACCGGCGCGCGCGGGATCCCGGCCACGGCCGTGCTCTCGGCTGCCACCATCGCGCTGCTCGTTACGATCGGTGCGCTGGCCAAGGAGAGCGCCGTGGCCGTGCTCGGCGGCGTGGTGGCGATGGAGGCGGTCTGGTGGCAGCACGGTGCGAGCCTCCGACGGCTCGCCCTGCTCGGCGCCTGCTGTGTGGCGCCACTCGGCGCCTGGATCTGGCAGCGTGAAACCGTCCTTGCGGCCAGTGCGGCTGCGGAGTTCCCCTTCACCGACAATCCGATTGTCGGCGCGTCGTTCTGGCAGGGACGGCTCACCGCCGTGCAGGTGACGTGGCGTTACCTGCTGCTCCTGCTGTGGCCCGCGCACCTGTCGAACGACTACTCGTATCCACAGATTCCGCTCGCGACCGGGTCGGTCGCGGACTGGGTCGGGGTCGTGCTCCTTGCCGGGGGAGCCGCCGCAGCGCTCTGGCAGGCCAGGGCGAACCGGGCGGTCCTCTTCTTCGCGTCGCTGGCGTTCATCACCTTCCTGCCGGTCTCGAACCTGCTCTTCGCCACCGGCACGATCATGGGTGAGCGGCTCGTGTACCTGCCGTCTGCCAGCCTCGCGGCGCTCGCCGCCGCCGTTCTCGCACCACTGGGCACGACAGTGACCCGCAGGCGCGTACTCGGCGCGACCCTTGTCGTGATCGTCGCCGCGTATGGGGCGAGGACCGTCGCGCGGAACCGCGACTGGAAGGACGACCTGACGCTCTGGCGCAGCGCCGTCATTGCGACGCCGGCAAGCGCCAAGGCCCACCGGGCACTCGCAGAGGCGCTCTACGACGCCGACCCCTCACGCGGCAACCTCGACGCGGTGATGGCATCAGCCGATCGGGCGGTGGCGCTCCTCGAGCAGTTGCCCGATGAACAGAACACGTTTCAAGCCTTCCGACAGGCGGGCGCCTACCACCTCGACAAGGCCGCGCAGATCGAGGCGAGGGGCACCCCCGGAGACCGTGCGGAACTGACGCGCATCTACTCGCGCGCCTCGCACCTGCTCGACCGGGCGGTCGTCATCGCGAGGTACGGGGCACAGCGGCTCCCGGGCGGCAGCGTCGAACCCGAAGCCGATGCCCAGCGGCTGCGGGCCGTGGCCATCCTCGGGCTCGACAACCCGGGCCGCGCGCTCGATGCCGCACGACGGTCGAGGCTGTTGTCACCGGTGCATCCGCTCGGCTACCGCCTGTCGGCGCAGGCCCTGCTGCGCCTCCACAGGGACGAGGAGGCGGTCATGACACTGCTGACCGGCAGCATCGTCAGTGGCGACCGCGAACTCGGACACGACGCGATGCAGCTGTACGCCGACGGCGTCGACCCTGACGGCTGTGCGGTGGTCGGCAGCGGGACGAGCGCGGCGCTCAACCCGCAGTGCCCGACCGTGGTGCGCCACTCGTGCATCGCGTCGGCCGCCGCGTATCAGATTTTCACGAAGGCGGGAGACGAGGCGCGGGCAGCACAGGTGAAGTCGGCGGCCATCGGGTCGTTCGCCTGTCCAGCCGACCTCATGGATCGGACCAACGCGCTCGTTCCGTGATCGACACATGAGCGTCACCCCCGAACCCGGCATCAGCCACGCCCTCGCCGTCGAGCGGGCGCGGCAGATCGCTGACGTGGCGATCGCCGTGCACCTCCGCCTACCGTCGACACGCGAGCAGCCCGTGCGAGGCGTGACACGGCTCACGTTCACCAGCCACGGCGGCGCCCAGCCCCTTGTCGTGGACTTCGCGCCAGGCCCCGACGGCAGTGTTACCTCCGTGCGCGCCAACGGCGCTTCAGTACCGGTCCGCCTCGAGTGCGGACACATCGTCGTCGACGGCGATGCGATCGTCGAGGGAAGGAACACCATTGAGGTGGCGTTCACGGCCGGCAACGGTCCGCTGAACCGACGCGACGATCTCGTCTACACGATCTTCGTGCCGGCTCGCGCGCACGAGGCCATGCCGTGCTTCGACCAGCCGAACATCAAGGCGAGGTGGACACTGACCCTGGAGATCCCGCGGGACTGGCGGGCGGTGTCGAACACGCGGCAGGTCGGCTGCCGCACCGTTCATGCGGACAGCGGAGCGTTCCAGGAGGTCACCTTCGCGGAGACCGCACCGCTCCCCTCCTACCTGTTCGCGTTCGCTGCCGGCCGGCTCGTCGAGGACCGCCTGGAGCGGCACGGCCGCAGGTTCGGCGTGTACCACACCGGTGTCGATGCCGCCCTGGTGACGGCGAACCTTTCCCGGATCGTCGAGGCGCACGCGGAGGCGCTCGAGTGGATGGAGGACTACACCGCCATCGCGTATCCGTTCGACAGCTTCGACATCGTGCTGATTCCGGACTTCCAGTTCGGCGGCATGGAGCACCCGGGCGCGATCTTCTACAACGCCGCGGCCCTGCTGCTTCCGGAGTCGGCCACACGGCAGCAGTGGCTGGGGCGTGCCCACGTGATCGCCCACGAGACGGCGCACATCTGGTTCGGCGATCTCGTGACCATGACCTGGTTCGATGACGTGTGGATGAAGGAGGTCTTCGCCAACTTCATGGCGGCGCGCATCACCAGCCCGCAGTTCCCCGACCTGGATCACGACCTGCGCTTCCTGCACGCCCACTACCCCGGGGCGTACGACGTGGACCGGACCGCGGGCACACATCCCATTCGCCAGCTCCTGCCCAACCTCTCGGAGGCAGGTTCGCTCTACGGCGCGATCATCTACCTCAAGTCGCCGATCGTCCTGCGGCAGCTCGAGCTGATCGTGGGCATGGACGGGCTGCGCGACGCGCTGCGTCGCTACCTGGCGCGGTTCGCATTCGGGAATGCGTCGTGGAGCGACCTGGTCGCCATCCTGGCCGACGTGACCGCGCCTGTTGATCTGCGGGAGTGGGCGCGCACGTGGGTGGACACGGCAGGACGCCCCCAGGTGCGGGTGGACCTGGTGAGCGAGGGGGGCCGGGTGGCCGGCTACCGGCTCGTGGACCCGTCCGACTCCGATGGGCCCGGGCGTGGGCGCGCCGGCCAGTACCTCGACCTCGCGGTGGGCACCGGTGGCGCGGTGACCCACCTTCGCGTGTGGCACGACGCCGCCACGCCGGTCAGCGCGCTCGAGGGTCGTACTGCACCGGACTTCGTCCTGCCGAACGGGAGAGGACTCGGGTACGGAGAGTTCAGCCTCGACCCGCACAGCCGCGAGTGGCTCCTGGCACACCTGCCGGAGATCGCCGACCCGCTCACGCGCGGGAGCGCCTGGCTCACGCTGTGGGACACGATGCTGGGAGGCGACGTCCGGCCGGAGCGTCTGCTCGACCTGGCCATCGCGGCCGTGATCCGGGAGCAGGACGAACTGAACCTGCAGCGCCTGCTCACCTGCATCGAGAAGCTGTTCTGGGTGTTCACGGACGCGCGCGCGGAACCTGCGCGGGCGGCTGCGGTCGAGCAGGCCCTGCGCACCGCCATGGGACGGCTGGCCCCCACCACCGCCAAGGCGGCGGTGTTCGGCACGCTGCGCGCGGTCGCGATGACCGCGGACACCGTCGGCTGGCTTCGGGACCTGTGGGAAGGAGACGCGCACATCCTGAACCTCCCGCTTGGCGAGGCCGAACAGGTGGCGCTGGTGCAGGAACTGGCCGTGCGCGGGGCGGCCGATGCCGAGACAGTCGCGTGGCAGGTGGCGCGAACCGCTGGCCGCCACCGGCGCGACACGCTGGCGTTCGTGGCGCCGGCGCTGTCAGGCGACCCGTCGGAGCGGCAGCACTTCTTCGAGACGCTGCGCACACCGGCGAACCGTCGGCCCGAGCCGCGGGTCATCGAAGGGCTGCGGTGGTTGCATCACCCGCTGCGGGAACGCGAGGCCCTGAGGCTCATCGAACCCGGACTCGAACTGCTGCTGGACGTGAAGCAGACCGCCGACATCTTTCTGCCAAAACGATGGCTCGACGCGACGCTGGGAGGTCATCGCCTCCCCGAGGCCGCGGCAACCGTCCGCCGGTTCGTCGCGGGACGGCCGGCAGACTACCCGGCAGCGCTGACGCGCATGGTGCTGGCGTCTGCCGACCCCCTGTTCCGCGCGGCCGCGCATCGACGGGTCGACCGCTGACCTCGCGCCTCAGCCGACGGTGAACGGGGCTGTCACCGAGCGCGTGCCCCACTCGAGGCGCAGCGTGGCGCCGGTCGGAGTGTCGTCGATGTGGAAAGTCAGCGACTCGACCGGCGCCTTCGTCCGCGCCACCTTCATCACCGTGCGTCCCAGATCCTGCCCGGCCGGATACGGGATGCCCCACCCACTCGCCCGCTTGCTGATGATCAGCTGCCACTCGGCCCCGCCCGGGACCGTGTGGATGCCGTAGGTGCCGGGCGGGACGACCAGTGTGCCGAAGCGGAGCGGCCTGTCGGTCTTCAGCGTGGTCTGCTCATCGGCGCCCGTACGCCAGATCTGCCCGGGCGGCATCAGCGCCGCCTCCGCCCGTCCCTTCAGGGCCGGTCGACCGTACTCGATGGAGATGGCCGCCCCATCGATCGTCCACTCGGTGCGGACGTGCGGGCTACCGCCGGAGCCGGTCTTCAGCGGCGTGGTCTTCTGTGCGGCCAGTGTGGTGGACAGCAGCAGCGCGGCCAACGCCGCGGCGAAGGTGGTGTACGAACGATGCACGCTCTGATTCTCCCCGGATATGAACGAACGGAATTTTTATAGCACGTCCGCCGACCAGCCCGGCTGATTGCCACGGACGCGATCGGGCGGGGTCGGCGGGTGGCACCGATGGGCTGGGGGGCCGACCGCCGGTCCAATGACGTGTGCGTGAGGCGGCAAGCGGAAGCGGTTCCCCTGTGCCAGGGTCCGCGAAGCAGGTCTGAACAGAAGCGGTTCAGTCGTCGGACGATGAGCGCCGGCGGGTGGCCTTGACGCGGCTGCGCACCTTCTTGGTCTCGATGCGCCGTTCCTTCGAGGCAGCGCTCGGCCTGGTCTTCCGGCGGGCGCGCGGACGCTTCGATGCGGCCAGCAGCAGGGCGAAGAGCCGGGCGCGGGCCGCCTCCCGGTTCTGTGCCTGGGTGCGGTGCTCGCGGCTGTCGATCAGCAGCGTACGTTCGCCCACCATCCGGTTCCCGGCCATGGCGATGAGCCGCTCGCGCATGTCCGGCGGCAGCTCAATCGCGTCGAGGTCCAGCCGGAGCTCGACCGCCGTGGACACCTTGTTCACGTTCTGTCCGCCTGGCCCTGAGGCACGCACGAAGCGTTCGTCCAGGTGGCGGTCGTCGATGCCCCAGCGAGAGAGGTCGAGCGGGTCCACGGTCCTACTCCACCGGCAGGGACGTCGGCCCGGGCGGCCGCGAGAGCGGATCGGCCAGGATCTTCTGCAGCCGCTCGATGGTGGTCCGGTGCGCTTCCAGGTAGCGCAGGTTCTCGCGGGCGAGCGCGTCGGCGGGCGGCGCGGCTTTCGGCCCAATCACCGCCTCGACCTTTTCCTTCACCTCCAGGTACCGCGACTCGATGCCCTGCATCCGTGCGAGTTCCACGTCGCGCGCCTGCAGGGCGCGGGCGCGGGCGAGCAGCGCCTCGGTCGCGGGGGTAACCGTCTTCGCGCCGCTGTCCACCTGCTTCGCGAACTCGAGCGCTTCCGTGTCGGCCGGCGACAGCGTGCTCAGGAGCGCCGAGGCGCCGCCCATAATCGCCGCATACATCTGGTAGTCGGCTGCGCTCAGGGGGGTGGCGCTCAGGTCGGTCGACGAGTCGCCCCTGGTCACGGTGCCTGGCACAGTCTGCTCGACCATGCGTGGGCGCTCGCCCGGGGCATCCGCGGGCTGATCGCCGCCGCAGGCGGTCGTCCCGAGCGCAGCAGCGACCATCAGTGTCGCAAATCGCGTCATGTCGCGATTGTCTCACAGCCCTACCAGCGGCCGGTCGGGGCGCTCGGCGCCGCCTATCGGCTGCCGTGGGGCGATTCGGGTGAGACCTGCCGGTTGGCCTCGGCATCCTCGCGCGAGTCCGCGAAGCGGAACGGGCGATAGCGTTCCTCGAGCCACGGATTCAGGCCCACCCCGCGACGATCGAGCAGTTCGGTGGCCACCGAGTCCATCAGCGGCTTGAAGTGTTCCGGATGGCGGACGGCCGCTCCCCCAAGGGCGTACCAGATGTCGGCGAGTTCCCCGTCCTCGAAACTCTGGAATCGGATGTCTGTCATGCGCGGCTCCCAGCAAGATGCGATGGCGCGAGCTACGCAAAAGGAAGGCCGGCACAAAAAAGAAAGGCCGGTGGTTTCCCACCGGCCTCTCCCACTCAGTTGGGAGCGTCTATCGACTGCTCCCGGTGGTGTCTGCCATGCATGCACCTCCCGGCCGCGACCAATTTTGGGTGCCCCCGGAATGGGAGGCTGGGGTCGCTGATGAGCCTATTGTTTGCGCCGCGACGCCCTGCGCCTGCGACGGTGATGACAGAGTAGCACGGCTCCGCCCTCCATGCAGGTCAGCCGTATCAGGCAACTTAGAACCTAGAACGAAAAAGGGGCGGCCCCTCGTGCGAGGGACCGCCCCCAGTTCTCACTGCTAACTTCTAACTTCTCAGTTCTAACTTCGGAACGCTAGAAGCGGACGTTCGCGCCGATCTGGATCGTGCGCGGGTTCAGGATCACGGACGGCCGCATGTAGGCCGCCGTGCCGAAGTTCAGCCCCTGCACGCTGGTCACCGACGCGACGTTCAGGACGTTGAAGATGTCGAGCTTCGGCTGGATGTTGAAGCGGCCGATCTTGATGTTCTTCGTCACGTTGAAGTCGAGCTGGTTGATGCGGTCGCCGAACTCGGTCATCGGAGCCACGAGCGGCACGTTCAGCGACGCCTGGGTCTGGGCCGGGTTGACCAGTGCGCCGGCCGTGCACTTGCCCTGCGCCGCACACGGCATGTCCGCCGTGTAGCGCGTAGTGCGGGTGACGAGCCACACCGAACCCTGCCCGGCCGGCGGGTTGTTCGTCGTGATGCCCGACGGGCCCGAGACGCCGGTGAGGGCGTACTGGGCAGTCGTGCCGTAGACGTAGCCCGGCAGGCTCTGGAACGCCACGCCGAAGTTGATGCCGTACTTCAGCGGCACCGAACCCGCGATCTTGAACTGGGTCCGGAACGGCAGGCCGCTCTGCGACTGGTCGCAGTAGAGCTGCAGGTTCGGATTCCATTCGTTGTCGCAGGTGTTGGTCAGCATGCGCTCGCTCATGCCACCGCCGAAGAGGGTGATGCCCTTGCCGAGGCGCGCGCTGAAGTTGTACTCGAAGCCGTTGTACTTCATCGTGCGGTTGGGGGCGTTCTGGTCCACGAGGTTCGTGTTGAGCTGCGACACCTTCGCGGAGCTGACGTTGTAGTAGGTGATCGGCGAGCCATCGATCGGGCTGTAGAGCGTGAACGGCGTGAAGTCGCTGGCCGTGACCCCCGTGTTGAAGCGGCGGCGCAGGTTGAAGTATTCACGACGGTACCAGCCGGCGGTCACCGACACACCGCTGACGATCTCGTGCTGGATGCTGCCCGACATCTCGACGTTGTACATGCGCTTGATGTCCGACGCATATTCGATCGGCGACACGACGCCGAAGTTCGCCGGCAGCTGCCGGGCCGTCGTCGCGTTGCCGGCCACGTTGATTTCACAGCCGGGTGTCAGGTACACGCAGCCGAGCTCACCCTGCGGGTTGCCGTCGCCGTTCAGGTCGTTCCACGCGACGTTCTGCGTGGTGAGCAGCAGCGGGTTCTGCGACTGCGAGAAGCCCACCGTGCCGGCCTGCATGTACTTGCCGAAGCTCGCCTTGAGGGCAGTCTTCTGGTTGCCGAACAGGTCGTACACGATGCCCGCGCGCGGCGCGATGCTCTTCCAGGTCGGCATGTCGATCGGGCCGAACGTGCGGGCGCCGACGAAGCGGCCGGCCGGCGAGGTTTCCTCCGGAATGCCGTGCGCGAAGAGTTCCCAGCGGGCGCCGTAGTTGACCGTCAGGCGCTTCAGCGTCCACGAGTCCTGCGCGAAGATGCCGAAGTCGGCCTTCAGCTTGTCCATGTAGTCCACCGGCGTGTTCAGGATGGTCACCTGGAACGGCACGCCGTTGTTGAACTGCGCCCGCAGGTCACCGTTCGCCAGACGCGTGTTGCGGTAGCTGCCCCAGTTGTCCTGGATGCCTACCTTCACGTTGTGCGTGCCGGTCACGTAGGACAAGGCCGCCATCAGGGCAAGACGATCGGGGTACATCCCGTTGTAGCCGGCGCCGGCGCCCCACGCGGTGCCGCGCGCGGTGTCGGTGCGGTTGATCACGGAGTACCACTCCGGCGTACCGCGCTCCTTGAAGAGCCCCTCCTGGTACATCGTGTTGTAGCGCTCGAAGTTCGTCGAGAAGCCGGTCTCGAGGAACAGCGTGTTCGACAGGGTCGAGGTGAACTTGATCGAGCCGGTCGTGTAGATCGGCGAGTTCCAGACGATGCCCGCGGTGGCGGGATCGAAGCCGGCCGTCATGGCCGAGCCGCGGTTCTTCAGCAGGCGGTCGTTGTAGACAGCCAGCTTGTTCTTCTGCGACATCTGCCAGGTGATGCGGGCCTGCACCGAACGGATGCTCTGCGGGTCGACCGCCTTCTCGGAGGTCGGCGTCGGGGCGACGAAGTTCGAGCCCGTGCCGGCCTGGCCGTAGAACGTGTTGGCCGGCAGGGTGTCGAGGATGAAGTTACGGGCCGAGGCGAAGAACCAGACCTTGTCCTTCTTGATCGGGCCACCCATGGCTCCCTCGACGTTGGCCAGCTTGCCGATGCCGTCCGCCGTGCGGACGCCGCGGGCGATCAGGTCGTCAGTGATGTTGTCCGCCTGGAACGACTCATTCTGGTAGCCGAGGAACAGGCTGCCGCTGACCTGGTTGCCGCCGTCACGCGGAATCATGTTCAGGCGGACACCGCCGCCCGCCACGTCGGCGCCTGCGCCCGAGGTGGTGTAGACCATTTCCTGCGACATCGAGCTGTTGAAGTAGTTCTGCACCGCGCCGTCGACGTCGAGGCCGTTGACCAGGAGGCCGTCCACCTGCACCGTCGTCTGCGAGGCGCCCGCGCCGTGGGCAGACATGTAGGTCTGCTGCATGGCGCGGCTGCCGCCGACGTCTGGCGCATTGAGCGAGACACCCGTGATGAGCTGGCCCATGCCCTGGATGGTGCGGCCCGTGGGGATCGCGTCCAGCGCCTCGCGGTTCAGCACCTGCGACTTCGTCGTGCTCTGCACGTCGACCGTTGGCGCCGCACCGGTGACCGTCAGCGTCTCTTCGAGCGCGCCAACCCTCATCTCGGTGTTGATGGTCATCGTGAAGTCGGACGGCAGCTGGACGGCGTCGCGCTTCACAGTCGAGAAGCCCTCGAGTGAGTACGTCAACGTGTACGTGCCGGGCCGCAGGTCGACCACTCGATACCCGCCGTCCGCATCGGTGACCACCGAGCGTGTCTTCTCGATCAGCGCATCGCTGGCAACTTCAACCGTGACGCCGGGCAGCACGGCGCCCGACGTGTCCTTCACCACGCCCGTGAACGCACTCTGGGCGTAGGCCGCCATGGGCAGCAGGCTGATGGCAGCCAGCGCCATGACCAGGGCCTTCCTGATGGAGCCAATCCTCATTACACACTCCTCCATAGCAACGCTTTGCACACCAATTACATGAGCTGGCCTCTGAGGCGACATCTCGAGGCAGCGCGTCAGTATGCACCGGCGTTTCGGCCGACACCCCGTTCCGGCCTCGGAAAAAGTTGACGGTTGTGCTTGGCACTCCAATCACTTGGAGAGATCAGGGCATTTCTAGCGTAAAGGGGGTAGATGCACCTCGGGCCTCCGGGGGAGTTACAGCCCAGGTATTTGCAGGAGTCGTGGCAAAAAGACAAAGGGGCGGCCCCTCTTTCGAGGAGCCGCCCCCAGTTCTAACTTCTAAGTTCTCAGTTCTAACTTCGGAACGCTAGAAGCGGACGTTCGCGCCGATCTGGAACGTGCGCGGGTTCAGGATGACCGACGGCGTGTAGTAGGCCGACGTGCCGTAGTTCAGGCCGAGCACGTTGGTCACCGACGCGACGTTCAGCACGTTGAACATGTCGAGCTTCGGCTGGATGTTGAAGCGGCCGATCTTGATGTTCTTCGTGAAGTTGATGTCGAGCTGGTTGATGCGGTCGCCGTACTCCGTCATCGGAGCCACGAGCGGCACGCTCAGCGAGGCCTGCGTCTGGCCCGGGTTCACCACCTGGCCCGCCGTGCACTTGCCCTGCGCAACGCAGGGGCTGCTGGCGTTGTAGGTGGTCGTACGGGTGATGAGCCACACCGAACCCTGCCCGGCCGGCGGGTTGTTCGTCGTGATGCCCGACGGGCCCGAGACGCCGGTGAGGGCGTACTGGGCAGTCGTGCCGTAGACATAGCCCGGCAGGCTCTGGAACGCCACGCCAACGTTGATGCCGTACTTCAGCGGCACCGAACCCGCGATCTTGAACTGGGTCCGGAACGGCACGCCGGTCTGCGACTGATCGCAGTACAGGAGCAGGTTCGGGTTCCAGCCGTCGTCGCAGGTGTTGGTCAGCATGCGCTCGGTCATGCCACCACCGAAGAGGGTGATGCCCTTGCCGAGCCGCGCGCTGAAGTTGTACTCGAAGCCGTTGTACTTCATCGTGCGGTCGGGCGCGTTCTGGTCCACGAGGTTCGTGGCAATCTGTGACACCTTCGCCGAGCTGATGTTGTAGTAGGTGATCGGCGAGCCGTCGATCGGGCTGTAGAGCGTGAACGGCGTGAAGTCGTTCAGCCCGACGCCGGTGTTGAAGCGGCGGCGCAGGTTGAAGAACTCACGACGGTACCAGCCGGCGGTCACCGACACGCCGCTGACGATCTCGTGCTGGATGCTGCCCGACATCTCGACGTTGTACATGCGCTTGATGTCCGACGCGTACTCGATCGGCCGGACAACGCCGAAGTTCGCCGGCAGCTGCCGGGCCGTCGTCGCGTTGCCGGCCACGTTGATTTCACAGCCGGGTGTCAGGTACACGCAGCCGAGCTCACCCTGCGGGTTGCCGTCGCCGTTCAGGTCGTTCCACGCGACGTTCTGCGTGGTGAGCAGCAGCGGGTTCTGCGACTGCGAGAAGCCCACCGTGCCGGCCTGCATGTACTTGCCGAAGCTCGCCTTGAGGGCAGTCTTCTGGTTGCCGAACAGGTCGTACACGATACCCGCGCGCGGCGCGATGCTCTTCCAGGTCGGCATGTCGATCGGGCCGAACGTGCGGGCGCCGACGAAGCGACCGGCGGGCGAGGTTTCCTCCGGAATGCCGTGCGCGAAGATCTCCCAGCGGGCGCCGTAGTTGATCGTGAGGCGCTTCAGCGTCCACGAGTCCTGCCCGAAGATGCCGAAGTCGGCCTTCAGCTTGTCGGTGTAGTCCACCGGCGTGTTCAGGATCGTCACCTGGAACGGCACGCCGTTGTTGAACTGTGCCCGGAGGTCGCCGTTCGCCAGACGCGTGTTGCGGTAGCTGCCCCAGTTGTCCTGGATGCCTACCTTCACGTTGTGCGAGCCGGTCACGTAGGAGAGCGACGCGCTCACCGCCAGGCGGTCCGGGTACATCCCGTTGAAGCCGGCGCCGTTGCCCCACGCGGTGCCGCGCGCGGTGTCGGTGCGGTTGATCACCGTGTACCACTCCGGCGTGCCGCGCTCTTTGAAGAGCCCCTCCTGGTACATCGTGTTGTAGCGCTCGAAGTTCGTCGAGAAGCCGGTCTCGAAGAACAGCGTGTTCGACAGGGTCGAGGTGAACTTGATCGAGCCGGTCGTGTAGATCGGCGAGTTCCAGACGATACCGGCCGTACGCGGGTCGAAGCCGGCGGTCATGGCGGAGCCGCGGTTCTTCAGCAGGCGGTCGTTGTAGACGGCCAGCTTGTTCTTCTGCGACATCTGCCAGACGATGCGGGCCTGCACCGAGCGGATGCTCTGCGGGTCGACCGCCTTCTCGGAGGTCGGCGTCGGAGCGACGAAGTTCGAGCCCGTGCCGGCCTGACCGTAGAACGTGTTGGCCGGCAGGGTGTCGAGGATGAAGTTGCGGGCCGAGGCGAAGTACCAGACCTTGTCCTTCTTGATCGGGCCGCCGATTGCGCCTTCGATGTTGAACAGCTTGCCGATGCCGTCCGCCGTGCGGACGTTACGCGCGCGCAGGGCGTCGGTGATGTTGTCCGCCTGGAACGACTCGTTCTGGAAGCCCGTGAAGAGGCTGCCGCTGAGGAGGTTGCCGCCGTCGCGCGGGATCATGTTCAGGCGCACGCCGCCGCCGGCCGCATCCGCGCCCGCGCCCGACGTCGTGTAGACCATTTCCTGCGACATCGAGCTGTTGAAGTAGTTCTGCACGGCGCCGTCGACGTCGAGGCCGTTGACCAGGAGGCCGTCCACCTGCACCGTCGTCTGCGACGCGCCCATGCCGTGACCGGACATGTAGGTCTGCTGCATCGCCTTCGAACCGCCAACGTCCGGCGCGTTCAGCGAGATGCCCGTGATGAGCTGGCCCATGCCCTGGATGGTGCGGCCCGTGGGGATCGCGTCCAGCGCCTCGCGGTTCAGCACCTGCGACTTCGTCGTGCTCTGCACGTCGACCGTCGGCGCCGCACCGGTGACCGTCAGCGTCTCTTCGAGCGCGCCAACCTTCATCTCGGTGTTGATGGTCATCGTGAAGTCGGACGACAGCGCGATCCCTTCACGACGGACCGTCGAGAAGCCCTCGAGCGAGAACGTCAACGAGTAGGTGCCGGGCCGCAGGTCGACCAGGCGGTAACCGCCATCCGCGTCGGTGATGACCGAACGCGTCTTTTCGATGAGTGCGTCGCTGGCCGCTTCGACCGTCACACCGGGCAGCACGGCGCCCGACGTATCCTTCACCACACCCGTGAACACGCTCTGGGCGTGGGCCGCCATGGGCAGCAGGCTGATGGCAGCCAGCGCCATGAACAGGGCCTTCTTGATGGAGCCAATCCTCATTCCACGATCCTCCCGGGGTCTCCACGTCACCTGGAACCATCCCAGCCCGTCGCCCCGAACCGGCGAGCTGGCGCCTCAGGCTCGCTATTCCGCCTGAGGCAGCACATGAGTATCCCCTGTTTGGGGTATACGCCAAGGGAAAATGACGCGAACGTATGCTTCAGCTGCTCCGGTACATCCAAATCGATGGATACCCCATTGGTCGGAGGGACCCAGCCGGTGCCAGACCGCCAGGACACCGTCGCGCCGCGGGCGACAACCTTGCCGTAGAATCTGGGGCACTGAGGTGCAGTGATGGATCAGCGTGTGTGGAAAGCCCTCGGATGTGCGGTCGTCCTGGCCATTTCGGCGCCGTTCGCCCCAGTCCCCTCCGCCCAGGGCCAGAAGGTTCCCGACCTCCAGGGAACCTACGACGTCGCCACGATGACCCCGCTCGAGCGTCCCGCCGAGTTCAAGGGCCGCGCGAAGCTCACACCCGAGGAAGCCAGGGCCATGGAGGAGTACGAGGCAAAGCGGCAGGAAGCCGCCGCAGCCCCGGACGACCCCAACCGGGCCGCGCCCCCCGTCGGCGGCGACACCTCCCCCACGAAGTCGTACCTGGAACAGCTCTGGCGTGGCGGTGGCGGCGTGGTCGGCGGCTACAACCAGTTCTGGGTGGCCATGGGCTCCACGGTCATCAAGATCAACGGCGAATACCGCACCTCCATCGTCGTCGATCCACCTGATGGGCGCATCCCGCCCATGAAGGCGGCGGCACGCGAGCGCAACGCCGCCTACGCGCGCCGCGCGGTGGCGCCGGGCGCCGACGAGTCGAGTTCGTCGGCCGGGCCTCCGACGGCCTTCGACAATCCCGAAGCGCGCCCGCTGGCGGAGCGCTGCCTGCTGGGCTTCGGGTCCACCTCCGGCCCGCCCACGCTGCCGAACTACTTCTACAACAACCTCAAGCAGATCGTGCAGACGCCGACGACGGTGATGATCCTCAACGAGATGGTCCACGATGCGCGGGTGATCCGGATCAACGGTACCCACCTGCCCGCGAACGTCCGGCGCTGGAACGGCGATTCGATCGGCCGCTGGGACGGCAACACGCTGGTGGTCGACACCACGAACTTCACCGACAAGACCCAGTTCCAGGGCTCGAGCGACAAGCTGCACGTGGTGGAACGCTTCACGCGCATCGACGAGAAGACGATCCTCTATCGCTTCACCATCGAGGACCCCGAGACCTGGGACCGCCCGTGGACCGGTGAGTATCCGTGGGTGCAGACCGACGAACTCATGTACGAGTACGCGTGCCACGAGGGGAACCACGCCATGGAGAACGTGCTCCGCGGCGCCCGATCGCGCGACCGGGAGGACGGCGCCGCGCCGCGCTAGCCGCCGCGTCCGTGTGTCCGCCGCCAGGCGGACACCACGTCGCCCCCGGACTGCTGTGTCCCCACCTGCTGCCGATAGATAGGGACAAGGCGGCACAGAGGCGCGGGCATTTCACGATGAACGACCGGGGACAGCACGGCGGCGGCGACGCACAGGCCTGGATAGACTGGCTCGATTCCGGGGCCTGGGAGCGCACGCTCGACTCCACCAACGCGATGATCCCGGCGCTCGCCGTCGAGGTGGCGCGGATTGCCCAGGACCCCGACGTCTCGGCCATCCGCCTCACGCAGGTGATCAGCAAGGATCCGATCATGGCCGCCAACGTGGTCCGGCTGGCCAACTCCGCCTTCAGCGCCTCGGCCACCACCATCACCTCACTCAGTGACGCCGTCGTCCGGGTCGGCACCCGGGCGGTGCGCCAGTTGGTCACCGCCAGCTGCCTCACGTCCGAACTGCGCAATCCGCGGGCATACGGCGCAGCGGCGCGCGAGATGGTCGATCACGCCATCGGCACCGCCTACCTGGCCTGGCTCGTGGCCGACCGCGTGGACGAAGACTCCGATGCCGCGTTTCTCTGCGGCCTGCTCCACGACATCGGCAAGTTCGTCCTGCTCAAGCTGGCGTACCAGGATCGGCCGGTGCCCGCCTCGATGACCGAGGCGCGCCTGGCGGCGGTCGTCCAGGCCCGGCACGCCGCCATTGGCGGCCGTGCGCTCGCGCGCTGGATGTTCGCCGACGAAATCCGGCTGCCGGTCACCTGGCACCACGAGCCGGCCCAGGCGCACGGCCACCTCCCCCAGGCCGCCATCACCTACGCCGCCAACCGCCTCTCCCACCGTTACGGCTTCGGCTGCTCACTCAACCAGGACTCGCCCCTGGACGACGTGGTGTTCGTGAAGCTGGGGATCGATGCGGACTTCCTGGCGGAACTGGACGGCAAGGCACCCGGCCTCTACGAAGTCGCGAGAAAGATCGCCGCCTGACCTGAAGGTACGACCAGGTCGGGCCGATTGCACCACCGGGCAGACCCGGCGGTTGTCGTCGTGCGCCCTCTTCTGAGAGACTGCGCAGTGATGGCTTCGGCCTGGCAGAGTGCCGCACACGGACAGGGATGGGTCAGCTGGCTCGACGAGGGCGGCTGGACCAGAACCCTCGACACCTTCAGCCCGATGGTCCCGGCTCTGGCCGTGGAGATCGCCTGGGAGGTGCGCGACCCCGAGATCTCGGCCGCCCGCCTGGCCCAGGTCGTCGGCAAGGACCCGATCCTCGCGGTGAACGTGGTCCGGCTCGCGAACTCGGCCTTCAGCGCATCGGCCACCACCATCACGTCCCTGAACGAGGCGGTCGTGCGCATGGGCACCCGCGCGGTGCGCCAGCTCGTCACCGCCGCGTGCCTCACCTCGCGCCTGCGCAACCCGAAGACCTTCGGCAGCCACGCACGACAGATGGTGGACCACTCGGTGGGTGCCGGATATCTCGCCTCACAGGTGGCCGAGCGGATCGGCGCCGACCCCGACGCCGCCTTCCTGTACGGGTTGCTGCACGACATCGGCAAGTTCGTCATCCTCAAGCTGGCCCACGACGACAAGCCCATTCCACCCACGATGGGGCAGGCACGGCTCGCGGCCTGCATCGAGAGCCGCCACGCCGCGGTGGGCGCGAGGGCACTCGAGCTGTGGCGCTTTGCCCGGGAAATCCGGCTGCCGGTCGCCTTCCATCACGACCCCGCCGCTGCCACCGGCGAGCAGCGCAGCGCCGCCGTCGCGTACCTGGCGAACAGGCTGGCGCATCGCTACGGGTTCGGGTGCGAGCCCGACCCGGCCGATCTCCAGCAGGATCCGGTCTTCGTCCAGCTCGGGCTGGATGAACGCTTCATGGAACGGCTCGACTCGCACGCACCGGCCATTCTCGACGTCGCCGCGAAGATCGCCGCGTAACCCTGCGCCCCCGGCGCGCCGGCCGCGCTATCATCCGGCCCGATGACCGGCTTCACCGCACTCCGCCTCTTCAACGACACGCAGCGGACGGTCGCGCGCCCCACCTCGATGACCGTCGACGATCTCTCGCCGGGCACTGTCGTCATCCGTTGCGCCTACTCGAGCGTCAACTACAAGGACGCACTGGCCGCCACGGGCACCGGGAAGGTGGTCCGCCGCTTCCCCGTCAACGGCGGCATCGACCTCGCGGGCACGGTTGTCTCGAGCGAGGACCCGCGGTTTGCCGCTGGCGACGCCGTGATCGCCACGTCGTACGACCTCGGCGTGTCCCACGACGGCGGCTACGCGGGCATGGCACGGGTGCCGGGCGACTGGGTGGTGCCGCTCCCGCCAGGCCTGTCGCTTCGCGACGCGATGGCCATCGGCACGGCCGGGTTCACGGCGGCCCTGTCCGTCGTCGAGATGGAACGGAACGGACTTGCACCGGAACGTGGGCCGGTCGTGGTTACCGGGGCCACCGGCGGTGTCGGCTGCATGGCCGTCCAGTCGCTCGCCGCCCGCGGCTACGCGGTGACGGCGCTCACCGGGAAACCGGACGAGGCCGACTTCCTCAGGTCCATCGGCGCATCCGCAGTGCTCAATCGCGGCGAGGTGCAGATGGGGACGCGCCCGCTCGAGAAGGCAACGTGGGCAGGCGCGGTGGACGTGGCAGGCGGCGAGGTGCTCGCCTGGCTCACGCGCACCATGGACTACGGTGGCTGCATCGCCGCGACGGGCCTCACAGCCGGCCACGACCTGCACACCACCGTGATGCCGTTCATCCTGAGGGGCGTAAAGCTGCTCGGCATCGACTCGGCCATGTGTCCGATGCCGCTCCGTCGCGAGGTGTGGGCCAGGCTGGCCACCGACCTCCGTCCCGGGCACCTCGACCGCACAACGACCGAGATCGGGCTGGACGGCCTGCCGGCGGCGTTCGACACGCTGCTGACCGGCCGGGCGCGCGGACGCTTCGTGGTGACGCTCCCCTCGGCACTCTGAAATCGGCAGTCTCCAATCTGCAATCTGCAGTGCTGAACTACCCGCCGAGGAACGCGCGCAGGCGTGCCAGTTCGAGTTCCAGCGCATGCCGGAATCCGCGGTCCCGCGGCGCGCGGCCGCGCACGTACCCGAGGTCGACGCTGAGCGAGCCGTCCGGCGGGAGGGCGACGTTGCCCCACCCGATGACCCGCTCGCGCCACAGGAGCGGCAGGGCGTAATAGCCGAACTGCCGCCTCGACGCCGGCGTGTAGGCCTCGAAGCGGTACGGCCAGCCCCAGAAGGCCTCGAAGCGGCGTCGATCCCACACCACGGGGTCGAACGGTGCCAGCAGCCGCACGGCATCGTCGGCGCCGGCGGCCGCCGGGGCCTCACCCGCGGGCCAGTACCAGTCCACACCCTCGATCCGCGCGTGCGCCAGCCTGTCGCGCACCCGGCCCAGCACCCGTGGAACCCGCAGGCGCCACTGCGGCACGGCGTAGCGCAGCCTCCGCACGAGCATGCCGAGGGTTGCTGCGGACACGGGTGCGTAGACACCCACCACCAGGTCCGCGAGTGCCTCCAGGCGTGCGTCGATCTCGGCCGTCGGAGGACCAGGGACCCGCGCCGTGGTCGCCCCGTCACGAACCCCGTAGATCCTGATGCCGTTCTCCCGACCGACCACGCTGAGCAGCCCGCGATAGTGCATCGCCTCCATCAGCATCGTCGTGGCGTTCGAGGAGCCACCCCAGTAATTGCGCGCGCGCCCGTGCTGGAAGTGCGCCTCGGCATCGCGCGGATGCACACGCCCACGAGCCTGCACGAAAGCGAGCAACGCGTCGGCACGACGACGCCGGACGGGCGGCCAGGACGCCGATGCCGCCCGCGGGTGCATCAGCGCACGGACCGCCGGCGTCACGAACCCGTAGTTGATGAAGAACTCTTCCTCGACGTCGAGCCGAGCGTAGTGACGCTCGAGGTCTCCCGCGCGATAGCCGGGCACACGGTGCCGCAGCACGAGGTCCTGTGCGCGGGCAGGGGCCTGGATCGGATCGGCCTGCACGAAGCCGAACGTATCGATGGCGCCCTGGAGGTCTGGCGCGGTGAAGAGACTGCGGCGCACGGCATGGCGTCGCAGGTCGTCAAGGGTGATCACGGGCGTGACGGCGCCTGGAGATTCAGGGGTTGAAGCCGTCGGGCAGCAGTTCGATGGCCACCGCCCGATTCGGCGTACCGGCGCCGGTCACCGGGGCATCGGTCCTGAACGTGGCGAGCACCCGATAGGAGGGCCGCTGCGGGCCGCACGCAATCGAGGCCGGGGCATCCTGCCGATAGCTGAGGAACTCCACCTCGTCGAATGCCTTCACGGCAAGCCTCACCGGGCCCGTGCCTAGGTCCACCTGGAGCACGATGGCTCCCTTGATGCACTCGACCGCCGAGAACGCCCCCACCACCCGCGACTCCCCCGGCTGAATCGAGCGCAGCGTCGGAATGAACACCCCCTGCGGCATGGTCTCGCGCGGCGTGTCGGGCTCTGGCGGGCGAACACCCGGCGCGGACGCAAGCGCCCGGGCCGACTTCTCCGCAGTCTCCACGCGCGTGGCGGCCCGCTCGGCCGCGTCCCTGATGTCCTGCCGGCTCCCACGCGACATGAGCACGCCGAGCGTGTCTCGCGCGGCGCGGTAGTCGCCGTTCACGGCGAGTGCCTGTGCGAGCAGCAGCCGGTACTCCTCGCGGGCAGGCGCGGCCTGCACCACCCGCTCCATCAACTGCACGGCCTTCGGCGTGTTGGCGCCGCTGCCCATCTCCACCTCGGCCAGCGTGACCAGCATCGACACATTGCCGGGATCCATCTCGAGCGCCCGGGCGAGCACCGTCCTCGCCTTCCGGTACATCTCGTCTTCGTCGGCGAGGCCCCGGTCCGCGCGGCGGGTGAGCGCCCGTCCGAACGCCCCCTGAATCGCCGCGTCGGCCGGGGCCAGCGCCGCTGCCTTCTCGAGCAGCAGGAACGCGGCGTCCTCGTTCCCCGCCCGGAGTTCTATCAGCCCGAGCGCGCTCAGCGCGCGCGCCGTCTCGGGGTGCCCCTTCAACGTCCCGTTCAGGAAGGCGCGGGCATCGTCGGCCCGGTTGAGCCGCGCCATCATGTCGCCGAGGTACCCGGCCGCGTCGGCCTCGCTCAGCTCCTGCGCCGGGGTGAGGCGCGTCGCTGTCAGCCGGTCGTCGAACTCCACGCGCAGCGCGCGGAACTGGTAGGCGCGGACGTACTGGCGCAGCTCGCGATCGAGCGCCTGGACGTCGGCCCCGAACGCCGCCGTGAACGCCTCGCCCGGGTTGGCGCCGTCGCCGACCGCCGTCAGGTAGGCCTTGAGCTGCCCCGTGCGCGAAGGGGAGCCCAGCGTCAGGTAGTGCACCAGCGCCCACGCCTGCGCATAGAAGAGCCCCCGACGGTCGCCCTCGTTGTAGAGCGGTGACTCGCGCTGCACGGCGATGAGTTCGGACACCGGCATGAGCGACGATGCGGCCTGGAGGAGTTCCAGGTTGTCGCGCCCGGGCTTGCCGATGAGGGCGGTCCGTCCGCCGTTGCTCACCTCGAACGTCTGGTAGAGCTCGGCGAGCCCTTCGTTCACCCAGACCGGCACCTCGCCCACGGCGCTCCCGACGAGGAAGTGTGCGTACTCGTGGAAGATCACGCCGTAGGCCGCAGCCTCGCGCTCGGCGTTCACCGCAATGTAGTTCCCGTCTTCCATGCCGACGAAGTAGCCGGCCACGTCGACCGGCCGACCCTGGAACATCGGCCGGAACTGCGCGAACGATCGCTGGTCCTGGAAGACGACCACGACAGTGGGCACCGGCGAGTGGGTCGCGTCGCTGGAGAAGACCTGGCCGACCACCGTGCGGAACTGCTCGAGCTGCTGGGCAATGAGCCTGATGTCACGCTCGGGAGCATCGCCCACGAACGTGAAGTGCTCGGAGGTGATGCGGGTCCACGTCGCCCACGCGGGGGCCGGAGCGGCCAGCAGGCCGACCAGCACCATCAGCGTCGCCGCCACTCTGGTCATGGGGGACATTCTAGGGAATTTCCGGAGCCGGCGTTAGGATCGTCGCCATGGCCCTGTCCATCACCGTCAATGGCATCGTCCACACGCTGGACGTGGAGCCCGAGATGCCGCTGCTCTGGGCCCTGCGCGAGCAGCTCGGCCTCACCGGCACGAAGTTCGGCTGCGGCATCTCGGCGTGCGGCGCGTGTACCGTGCACCTGGATGGTCGACCGGTCCGGTCCTGCACGCTGCCCGTTTCCGCCGCCGACGGCAGGACGGTGACGACCATCGAGGGGCTCGCGCAGGGCGGCGTCCTGCACGCCGTGCAGCAGGCCTGGATCGATCACCAGGTGCCCCAGTGCGGCTACTGCCAGTCGGGGATGATCATGGCGGTCGTCGGCCTGCTCGCCCAGAACCCAGCCCCCACCGACGCTGAGATCGACGCCGGACTGACGAACGTCTGCCGCTGCGGCACCTTCGCGCGCGTGCGTGCGGCCATCCACGCCGTGGCCAGAGCCGGTGCCCAGGCGGCTCCGGAAGGAGCGGCGTGATGAACAAGTGGACGCGACGCACGTTCATCGGCGCCGGCACCATCGCTGGCGGCGGCTTCCTCCTCGGTGTCGCCGGCTTCACGCTGGCACCCGGCAGGCACGCGCTCGTGTCGGCAGATGCGACCGACAAGGGACAGCTGACCACCTGGATCACGGTGTCGCCCGACAGCGTGGTGACGGTCCTCATCCCTCACTGCGAGATGGGCCAGGGCACGCCCAATGCGCTGGCCATGATGGCGGCGGAAGAGATGGAGGCCGACTGGGCGGGTGTGCGCATCCAGGAGGCGCCCGCGCTGGACGAGTACGCGAATGGCTACGTCATCAGGGCCGCCGGCGGCCAGTACGTGCCGGCCGTGCTGGCACGCGGCGTCGACTACGGCGCGTTCAAGCTCTCGGAGTGGTTCGGGTTCCAGGTCACCGGCGGCTCCACGGCCGTCCGCAGCACGGGCGAATACGGCATGCGCGTGGCCGGTGCCGCCGCGAAGGAAATGCTGGTGGCTGCCGCCGCGCGGCGCTGGGGTGTCGACCCGTCCACGTGTACGGCGAAGGCTTCGCGCGTGAACCATGCCGCCTCCGGTCGCAGTGCTGCCTTCGGCGAACTGGCCCGGGAGGCCGCCGCCCTGCCGGTGCCGACGAGCCCCGCCCTCAAGACGCCCGACACGTTCACGCTTCGCCGAACCGCCACGAAGCGGCTCGATATCCCGGCCAAGGTGGACGGCACGGCCAAGTACGGCATCGACGTCGCGCTGCCGGGAATGCTGTACGCCGCCATCGAGATGGCGCCCGTGCAGGGGGGCACCCTCACGTCGGTCGACCCGGCCCCGGCCGCGTCCATGCCTGGGGTGAAGAAGGTCGTCACGCTCGACAACGCCGTGGCTGTGGTGGCCGACAGCTTCTGGCGAGCCCGCCGCGCCCTCGCGGCGCTGAAGCCCGAGTTCAGCGACGCGGGACACGGGCAGGTATCCACGGCGTCCATCTTCGCGGACTTCGACAAGGCGGTCGGCGCCTTCCCCGAGATGCCTTCCGACTCCGCGAAGGTGGTCACCGCCGAGTACCGCGTGCCGTTCCTCGCGCACGCCACCATGGAGCCGATGGTGTGCACGGCGCGGGTCGACGCATCGGCCGCGGAGGTCTGGGCCGGCGTCCAGGACCCGTTGAACGCGCGCGCCACCGCGGCGAAGGCGCTCGATTTCGACACCTCGCAGGTGCGGCTCACCAACCTCCTGCTCGGTGGCGGCTTCGGTCGCCGGCTCCCCTACACCTTCGACTACGTGGACATCGGCGTCCGGATTGCGAAGGCGATGTCTCCCACGCCAGTGAAGACCATCTGGACCCGCGAGAATGACATCCGCCACGACTACTACCGGCCGGCGGCGCTCTCGCGGCACGCCGCCGCCCTGGACGCCAACGGGCGGCTGCTGGCCCTCAGCTCGAAGTACACCGGCGGAGGCGACCGCGAGTCGACCTACATGCCGTACCTGACGGAGAAGGAGGCCGAGAGCGTCAAGGCGACGCACCCCATTCGCACGGGACAGTGGCGCTCGGTCAACAACTCCCAGCACGGGTTCTTCAAGGAGTCGTTCATCGACGAGGTGGCGCACGCCGCCGGCCGCGATCCCTACGAGTTCCGCAGGTTCTTCCTGCACGACCGGCCTCGCTTCCAGGCGGTGCTTGCGAAGGCGGCCAGCATGGCCGGCTGGGGCACGCCGCTGCCGAACGGCGAGGGTCGCGGCATCGCCATCTGCGAGTGCTTCGGCTCCATCGTCGCCGAGGTGGTGCACGTGGCCGTGTCGGCCGCGGGACGGCTGACGGTGCGCAGCGTCCACGCGGCGGTCGACTGCGGAGACGTCGTGAACACGGACAGCGCCGCCGCGCAGGTCGAGGGGGGCATCGTCTTCGCGCTGTCCGCCGCGCTGCTGAGCGGGATCACCATCGACAAGGGACGGGTGGTGGAAGGGAACTTCCGCGACTACCCGATGATCCACATCAACGACGTGCCGCGGATCGAGACCGCCTTCGTCCGATCGGACGGGCCGCTCGGCGGGCTCGGCGAACCGGCAGTGCCGCCGCTGGCACCCGCGCTGACGAACGCCATCTTCGCGGCCACGGGCATCCGGGTGCGGGAACTGCCGCTGCGGAAGACCTCGCTCGCGCAGAAGGCCTGAGTCGGACCCGGACCTCAGGGAGAGGCTGTGCGGGCCTGCAGCCTCACGTGCATGCGGGTCCGCAGCAGCCGGTGACCCGCTTCCCACACGTTGCCCACCAGCACGCCGACAAAGAGGTAATCCACCATGCCCGTGGCGAGCAGGGCCGACATGCTGGCGACGGCCACCACGACACCGTGGGTCACCTGTGCGCCCCGGCGGGTGGGCGAGGTTGGCGGGTCGGTCAGGAAGAAGCCGGCAAAGAAGATCGTGGCCTGCAGGTCTGGCGGCACGAAGAGATCGGCCACGAGCGCCGGGTCTACGAGGACCGCCGTGAGGAGGCAGCACACGTAGTAGGTGCCCGTGAACGCCAGGACGAGCGGCAGCTTGTGCACGCGGACCGTGATGAATGCGGCACTCGCCAGCAGCAGCGGGATCGCGGCGGCCGGCACCACCTCCGTGAGGGCGCCCCACCAGCTATGCCCCGCCCCGAACAGCTGCGACGCGGCGACCAGCGCCAGCGCGGCCGGGTTGAACACGTTCGCGTGACGAACGCGCAGCGGGTACTTCAGGGCGACGGCCGCCGTGGCCAGTGCGGTGGCGACGTACCAGGGCTCCTGCACCCTGAGCACCATGCCCACCAGCAGCCCGGTGATGGCCGCTCCACCGGGGAAGACCAGGCGACCGCGCCGCCAGCGGAGCACCGCTGCGTCGACGAGCGCCGGGCAGAGGACGGTCGGCGCCAGCCACAGGAGCGTCGTGCCGCCCGTGCGCACGACCGGGGCACCGGCCACCAGGCACACCAGAATCGCGAGCACCGTCCCTTTCGGGGTCCGCAGAAATCGCAGCAACCGCAGCCCCAGCCCGACGTCGAGCGGCTTCACCGAGCCAGCATACGCCGGCACCGCAACATGTGGCGGGTCGGCGGGCAGGGCGGCCCCTGAAATTGCGGCCCGGCGCCTGATGGACCTGCAGAACACCATTGCTCAATGACCCGGAAGGTTCTAGACTCTGCGCAGTGGAAAATCCCGGTCCTCACCGGGATCCGTCAGTTCGACGAAAGGATCGACACATGTCGCGTTCCAAACTCTGGCCGATGCTGGTGGTCCCCGCGTTCGTCCTGCTTGCAGGCGGCAACCCACCCGCTGCCCAGACCCAGCGCACGGAACCCGCCAAGCCCGCAGCCGCAGCGGCGGCGCCCGCCGGCGAAGACAAGGTTGCACGCGGCCGTTACATCGTCGAGGAAGTGGCGATGTGCGGACGGTGCCACTCGCCGGTGGACATGCACGGCAACCGGGACACCACGCACTGGCTCCAGGGTGGCGCCGTCGGCCTGGCTCCGACCGTGGCCACCGATAACTGGGCCATCGTCGCCCCGAGGATCGCGGGCGCGCCTCCCGGCACGGACGAGCAGTTCATCCACCTGCTGATGACCGGTGAGTCGCGCAACAACGGCCTCCGGCTCCGTCAGCCGATGCCGCAGTTCCGGATGTCGCAGGCCGACGCCGAGGCCGTGCTCGCCTACCTGAAGTCGCTTGGCGTGCACCACGGCGGCACGAACTGAGCCGTCACGGAGCACTCACGAACTGAACAGGCGGAGAACCCAGGGGAGCGTCCCTGTCGGTTCTCCGCCTTTTCTATTTCTGGAACACCATTCGCGCAGCGGACGGATCCCGGTTCCTGCTGCAGGAGGCGAGGACCCATGTCCATGCACCACCGTCGTCAGCTCATGCCCCGCGGGTTTCGGTTGCGCCTGGTGACCGGGGCGGTCTCCGCCGTTACCGTGGCCCTCGTGGCCATGCTGGCCATCTCTCTCGGCACGACCGACACGACGGCGGCCACGGGTCGCCGCGATGGCAACATGCTGACGCCCGAACAGGCGAACGCGCTGGAACTGACCTTCCGGAAGGACGCGCTGGGTGCCGGCCTCGCCTACCTGGATGGGAACGGCGCCATGCAGTTCTACTACGCGACTCCTGGGGGCGTGATCCGGGTGTACTTCCACATCATCACCGACGGCATCAGCTCTCCCCTGCCGACGACGGTGATCGACAGCCAGCTGAAGGTGCTCAACAAGGCATTCGCTCCCACCCAGTGGTCCTTCACGCTCGCCAACTTCGACGTCACGGTCATGCCGCAGTGGATGCAGATGTCCCAGGGGTCCTCGGCGGAGCACCAGATGAAGAACCTCCTGAGACAGGGCACGGCTGACGACCTCAATATCTACATCACACAGCTGAGTGGCGGCATGGTCGGCTGGTCGAGCATGCCATCCTCCTATGCGGGCCAGCCGAAGGACGATGGGGTGGTGCTCGACGCGGACACACTGCCCGGCGGGTCATGGGCCCCCTACAACCTCGGCGACACGGCGGTGCACGAGGTGGGGCACTGGATGGGGCTCTATCACACCTTCCAGGGTGGTTGCGCGATGGGGCCGACGGCCGGAGACTTCGCGACGGACACCGCCGCGGAACAATCGGCGGCGTTCGGGTGCCCCGTGACGCGGGACAGCTGCCCCTTCCATCCCGGTCTCGATCCGGTCACCAACTACATGGACTTCACGGACGACTCGTGCATGAACACCTTCTCGGCTGACCAGGACAAGCGAATGGACCAGCAGTTCTGGCTGTACCGATTCGGCAAGTAGGGTCAGCGGAGGGAGGCTGAGCCCCGGCGCGAAGTGTAGCGCGCCTGGCGAGGCTGGGGTACGATGGCGCGCGGTCCAGTCGCCAACTTCCCGTTCCTGCCCTCCCTGACGTCGTGGTGACGCCGAGGCACGGCCGGACTAGCCCAGTCGGCAAGATCGACGTATCCTGCACGCATATGCAGCGAACCAATACCGACGATCCCAATTACTACCACCGGGTCGTCGATTGTCAGTGGGCCTGCCCGGCGCATACCAACGTGCCGGAGTACATCAGGCTGATCGCCCAGGAGCGGTACACCGACGCGTACCTGCTCAACCGCGCGTCGAACGTCTTCCCCGGCATCCTGGGGCGCACCTGCGATCGTCCGTGCGAGCCGGCCTGCCGGCGCGGGCGCGTCGACGACAAGCCGGTCGCCATCTGCCGCCTCAAGCGGGTGGCTGCGGATCACAGGGGTGAGGTGAAGCACCTGCTGCCCACCGCGCCCGTACAGAAGAACGGCAAGAAGGTGGCCTGCATCGGCGCCGGCCCGGCGTCATTGACCGTGGCCAACGACCTGATGCCGCTCGGCTACCAGGTGACCATCTTCGAGAAGCTGCCGCAGCCCGGCGGCCTCATGCGCATCAACATCCCGTCGTTCCGCCTGCCGACCGACGTCCTGGACGATGAGATCGGCTACATCGTGGATATGGGCGTGGAGATGCGCTACAACTCGCCCATCGAGAGCATGAAGGCGCTGCTCGACAGCGGCGAGTTCGACGCGGTGTTCGTGGGCAGCGGCGCACCGAAGGGCAAGGAACTGAAGATCCCGGGGAGGTTCGACACCGACCAGGTGTTCATCGGCATCGAGTGGCTGCAGAACATCCACTTCCAGCACATCGACTCGATCGGCGAGCGGGTCCTCATCATCGGCGTCGGCAACACGGCCATGGACTGCTGCCGGTCGTCGAAGCGGCTCGGGGCAAAGGACGTGAAGGTGATCGCGCGCAAGACGCGCAAGTACTTCAAGGCGTCGCCCTGGGAGCTCGAGGATGCCGAGGAAGAGGGCATCGAGATCGTCGAGAACCTCCAGCCGGTCCGCTTCATCGTCGAAGACGGCAGGCTCACGGGCATGGAGTTCGACCAGTTCCGCTCGGAAGAGCGCGACGGCCAGCTGCACCAGGAAGTCATCGGCCGTACGGTCATCCCCTGCGACTCGGTGATTCTCGCCATCGGCCAGGACAACTCGTTCCCCTGGATCGAGCGCGAAATCGGGATCGAGTTCGGCAAGTGGGACATGCCGGTGGTGGACAAGGCCACGCACATGTCGTCCCGCCCGGGGGTGTTCTTCGGTGGTGACGCCGCCTTCGGCCCGCTGAACATCATCTGGGCGGTCGAGCACGGCCACCAGGCGGCGATTTCGATCGACCTCTTCTGCCAGGGCAAGCCGGTCACCGAGCGGCCGCCGGCGGGGCTGACGCTCTCCTCCACCAAGATGGGCCTCCACGAGTGGGCCTACAGCAACAACTACGACACCTCGAAGCGCCAGAAGATGGAGCACGTCGAGCTGTCGGAGCGCTTCCTCACGATGGCGACCGAGGTGGAGAAGGGCTTCACGCCGGAACAGACGCGCCGGGAGGTGGAGCGCTGCCTGAACTGCGACGTGCAGACGCACTTCACCGACTGGCTGTGCATCGAGTGTGACGCGTGCGTGGACATCTGCCCGGTGGACTGCCTGGCGATCAGCGTCAACGGCGACGAGCCGGTGCTGCGCGAGAAGCTGCTCGCGGAGCCGGCCGGCGAGACCGACCAGGCGATCTTCGTCTCCGGGCTGCTGCGGCAGACCGGGCGGGTGATGACGAAGGACGAGAACGTCTGCCTGCACTGCGGGCTCTGCGCGGAACGCTGCCCCACGCACGCGTTCGACATGCGCAAGTTCGCGCTCATCTATCCACACGCCGGCGCCAAGCTGCTGCCGATGGTGGCCACCACGTAGCGGGAGCCGGCAGTCATGAGTCGCGTCAACGAGTTCGCCTTCAAGATCGCCACCGCCAACGGGAGCGGATCGGCATCGGCCAACAGCCTGATCATGCAGGCCATCTTCCGGATGGGCGTGCCGGTCACGGGCAAGAACGTCTTCCCGTCGAACATCCAGGGGCTGCCCACCTGGTACGAAATCCGGGTCAGCGGACGCGGCTACACCGCGCGCACCGCGAGCTTCGACCTGATGGTGGCCCTCAACCCGGCCACCTACGACAAGGACGTGAAGGAGGTGGCATCGGGCGGCTGGCTGCTGCACGACTCCACCTGGCCGCTGGACGATCGGCTGCGCCGGCCGGACATCACGCTCCTTGGCATCCCGCTGGCGCAGATGTGCAACGAGGCGTTCAACGGTGTGCGTGAGCGCATCCTGATGAAGAACATCGCCTATGCGGGGGCGCTGGCGGCGCTCCTCGGCATCGACACCGATGTGATCAAGGCACTGCTGAAGGAGAAGTACGGCAGGAAGCCGGCCCTCATCGAGTCGAACCAGAAGGCGGTCGACCTCGGCTACGGCTTTGCGCGCGAGCACTTCCCCTGCCCGCTCCCGATCCAGCTCGCCCCGCTGGACAGGACGAAGGACTCGATCCTCATCGACGGCAACACGGCCGCGGCGCTCGGGTGCGTGTACGCCGGCGCCACGGTGGGCGCCTGGTATCCGATCACGCCCTCCACGTCGATGATGGAGGCGTTCAAGCGCTTCTGCCAGAAGTACCGCCGTGATGCCGAGGCCAACGCGAACCGCTTCGCGATCCTCCAGGCCGAGGACGAACTCTCGGCCATCGGCATGGTGATCGGTGCCGGCTGGGCCGGCGCGCGGGCGTTCACGCCCACCTCGGGCCCAGGCATCTCGCTGATGAACGAGTTCCTGGGGCTGGCCTACTACGCCGAGGTGCCGACGGTCGTGTTCGACGTGCAGCGCACGGGTCCCTCGACCGGCATGCCGACCCGCACGCAGCAGTGCGACCTGATGATGTGCGCGTACGCCTCGCACGGGGACACGAAGCACATCTGCCTGTACCCGTCCGACCCGAAGGAGGCGTTCGAGTTCGCGGCGACGTCGTTCGACCTGGCCGAGCGGTTCCAGACGCCCGTGTTCGTCCTGACGGACCTCGACATCGGCATGAACGACTGGATGGTGCCGACGTTGCAGTGGGACGACAGCTACCGTCCGGATCGTGGCAAGGTGCTGAACGCGGAGCAGCTGGCGGCGGCAAAGAGCTTCGCCCGGTACCTCGACACGGACGGCGACGGCATCCCCACGCGCTCGCTCCCCGGCACCCACCCGAAGGGGGCCTACTTCACGCGCGGCTCCGGCCACAACAAGTTCGCGGGCTACACCGAGGATGCCGAGGAATACACCGAGGTGGTCGACCGCATCGCGCGCAAGATCAACAGCGCCGCGAAGGCCGTGCCGCCGCCGGTCACCGCCGGCAGCGGCAGCAACAAGGTGGGGGTCCTCACCGTCGGCGGCTGCCACGCCGCCTGCGTCGAGGCGATGGACCAGCTCACGGCCGAGGGCATTCACGTGGACTTCATGCGGGTCCGCGGTTTCCCGTTCGGCGACGAGGTACGGGCCTTCCTCGAGCGCCACGAGGTGACCTTCGTGGTCGAGCAGAACCGCGACGGCCAGCTGCGGAACCTGCTGACGCTCGAAACCGGCGTGCCGCTCGCGAAGATGGAGTCGGTCCGGTATTACGGCGGCTTCCCCATGAGCGCGCACCACGTGCTTGCCGGCATCCGGGCCCGTCTGGAGAAAGTGGCATGACCTACATCCCGAAACCCAAGGTTCACCATCCCTCGCTCCAGAAGAACGAGATCGGCCTCACCAGGCGCGACTACGAGGGGACGGTCACCACGCTGTGTGCGGGCTGCGGCCACGACTCCATCACCGCCGCCATCGTCCATGCGTTCTGGGAGCTGTCCATTCCGCCGCACACGGTGGCCAAGCTCTCCGGCATCGGCTGCTCGTCCAAGACCCCGGCCTACTTCCTGAAGGAGGCGCACGGGTTCAACAGCGTGCACGGCCGCATGCCGTCGCTCGTCACGGGTGCGAACGCCGCGAACGGCGACATCACCTACATCGGCGTCTCCGGCGACGGCGACTCGCTGTCGATCGGACTGGGCCAGCTGTGCCACGCCATCCGCCGCAACGTGAACGTGCTCTACGTGCTCGAGAACAACGGCGTGTACGGCCTGACCAAGGGGCAGTTCTCGGCGTCGGCCGATCCGGGCTCGCTCAGCAAGAAGGGTGAACCGAACACGATGGAGGCGATCGACGGCGCGCTGATGGCGCTGACGCTGGGGGCCACCTTCGTGGCGCGCAGCTTCTCCGGCGACAAGGCACAGCTCGTGCCGCTGCTGAAGGCGGGCCTGAAGCACAAGGGGTTCGCCTTCATCGACGTGATCTCGCCGTGCGTCACCTTCAACGACCATGAAGGGTCGACGAAGAGCTACGCCTACACGCGCGAGAACACGGTGGAAGTGGTGCAGGCCGACTTCGTGGCGCCGGCCAGGGCCATCGTCACCCAGTACGACCCGGGGGCCGTCCGCGAAGTGACCATGCACGACGGGAGCACGGTGCGGCTGCGGAAGGTGGCCGACGACTACGACCCGACCGACCGCGACGTGGCCTACAACTACATCCGGAAGAAGCAGGCCGAGGGCGAGGTGGTGACCGGCCTGCTCTACATCAATCCCGACAGCAAGGACATGCACGCCCAGGCGGGCACCGTGTCCACGCCGCTCGTGCAGCTTCCCTACGAACAGCTCTGCCCGGGTTCAGCGGAGCTGGCAAAGCTGATGCGGACGTTCCGGTAGGAACAAGACCGGGACAGCCGGGAGAGCCAGGAATCGCGCCCTGGCATCCCGGCCCTGTCTCGTTCGGCGGGAGCGACGCGGCCCGGCCACTAGAAGATCGGGTGCAGGTTCGTGAACAGCATGCAGCAGAGCGCGAAGAGCAGCCCGAACGAGAAGAACACCACCTGCCGGACGGTCTGTGACTGGACGGTCGACAGCGCGATGAACAGCGGGAAGAGCACCGCCACGTAACGCCCCAGCCCCTCGAACACGCCCGACGACAGCGGCAGCCAGAGGTTGCCGACCACCAGCAGGGCGTGGCCCCACCCCAGCGTCCGCACCACGCGCGGCACCAGCGCCAGCGCAAACAGTGCCGCCACTCCGTTCAGCAGGTCGTACCGGGCCTGGACGTTCTCGAGCAGGAACTGGTAGGGCGACGTCAGCAGCGGCAGGAAGAGGTTGACGAACGGCGTCCACGGGTAGCCGCCCGGGTGATAGTCCCAGCGCTCGATGCTGCGCATCCACTCCACGGCCGATCCGCTCAGCGCGTAAGAGAACGCGGCATACGCCCCGAGCCCCAGGGGCACCAGGAGCACGCCGAGCGCGGCCCGGAGCCGCTCGTCTGGACGCTCGCGCACGGTCTCGAGCGCCACGAGCGCAAGCGCCGGCCACGCCACGATGCCGTTCACCCGTGTGGCGGTCAGTGCCGCACCGGCCAGCCCGCCGAGCAGCCAGCGGCCCTTCCTGAAGGCGAGGAACGCCGACACGGAGCACAGCAGGAAGACCGACTCGGTGTAGACCACTCCGTAGAAGAACGCGAACGGGAACAGCATCAGCAGCAGCACGGCACACTGCGCCTGGGCATCGGTGACGTACTCGCGCGCCAGGCGGTACAGCAGCACGCAGGCGACGCAGAACGCCACCCACGACACGATGATGCCAGCCAGGTACACGTTGGTCCGGCCGCCCCCGAGCGCCAGCGCCACGTAACGCATCAGCATCGGGTAGACCGGGAAGAATGCGAGGTTGCTGCGTCCCCCCTCGACGAACTCGTACCCGTAGCGGGCCACACCGAAGTACCAGCCCGAGTCGAAGCGAGCGAACACGTCCCACACCTGGTTGGGACGCGGCAGCACGCTGAACTGCTGGGGGCGATACAACGGGAAGAGTATGGTGCCGAACAGTGCCACGGCGTAGGCGAGCAGCCGCACGCCCACGCCGATCGCCGCCAGGCGTGCCTCGACGGCACCGAACAGCCGCGGCTGGGTCGCCTGCTCTGCGCCGTCTGGACGCGCAGATGCCGCAACCCGCCTCCCGAGCGCGGGCCACCGTAAGAGAAAGACTGACACCGGAGAGGGTGAGCCTACACCATCACCCAACCGAGTGTCACAGACTTTTCACACAAGGGAGGCAGGCACCCGGAACGGGTGCACGGAAGCGGGAACGGCAACGGGGGCCCGGCCAGCACCGGGGCCCCCGCGGAAGGAAACGGCTGAACCGCCTAGATGTTGGCGGTGAGCGGCTCGTGGGCCGGGCGCCCGGTCTCGAGCGCCATCAGGATCATGTCGGCCATGATCGGGGCGCGCCGGAACACGTCGTGCCCCACCGCGTTCGCGATGGCGTTGGCCACCGCCGCATACCCCGCGCCCACCGGCGACTCACCCATGCCACGCGACCCGACCGGGGTTTCCGGATCCGGTATGTCCAGCGCGGCCCACTTCATCGTCGGCGGCATGTCCAGGATCGTCGGCGGCTTGCTGTTGTACCAGCGCTTCGCGAGCCCGACACCGAAGTGCTGGTCGTAGACGAAGCGCATGCCGGTGGCGTGGCTCACGCCGAGGACGAACCCGCCCCAGAGCTGGCCGCCCAGCACGCGCGGGTGTAGTACCGTGCCGCAGTCCAGCACCGCCACCAGTTCGAGCAGCTGGTAGCGGCCGGTCTCGACGTCGACTTCCACCTCGGCGAACCCGGCGACATACGACTTCGACACGCCGTCGCGCGGGTAGTTGTCCTTCGCGACGCCCATGAGCCCCTGCCCCGCCAGGGCCGACGCCGAGTTCCTGGTGAAGGTGTTGATGTCGGCCGGCAGTTCATGCCCATCGAACTTCCCGCCAAGCTCGATGGCCTTCTTCGCCGCGTCGGCCAGGGACATGCTGCGGCCACCAGCCGATACCCGCTCGTTCGCCACGACATAGCTGTCGGGACTGCCGCCGAGCGTCTTCGCCGCAATCTCCTGGAGCTTCTTCACCGCGTCGGACGCCGCGGCATGCGCCGCGCGCGGCATCGCGTGCGCGGTCTGGCTGCCGCCCTGCCCGCACGTATTCGGGAAGTGGCGCGAGGTGTTGCCCCAGGCGATGTCGCACTTCTCCCACGGCACGCCGAGAAGCTCCGCCGCGATGCGGTGCGAGTCGAAGACCGACTCGGTGCCCAGATTGCCGATGCCCGACTGGATGGCCACGCGCCCGTCCGGTTTGATGACGAGCAGGCCGTCGAAGCCGATGGAACCGGCCGAGTACGTGCTCAACGCCACGCCGACACCGCGGACCTTCGATCCGTTCCGCTTGCCGCCGCTGTTCTTCCGGTTCTCCCAGTCGAAGAGTTCGGCCCCCTTGTCGAGCGCCTGCTTCGCGAAGGCGGAGGTGGTGTACTGCCGCGACCCGCGCGCGTTCGGTCCGCCGAAGCGGGCCTTCCCTTCCGGCGCGTTGATCCGGTGGATCGCGACCTGGTCGATGCCCAGCTTCGTGGCCGCCTTGGCCAGCACCGGCTCGATCATGGCAATCCCCTGGAGCCCGCCCGGCGCGCGCTGCGCACCGCGCGGCGGCGTGTTGGTGAGCACCGTCGAATAGCGCCACCGCATGGCGAGCGGCTGGTAGGCGAGCGAGATATGGTCGCCGGCCGACCGTCCGTCGGAGACCGCATCGTACGGACCGTTGTCGACCAGCGCCAGGCCGTCGATGGCCGTGATGCGGCCATCCTTCGCGAAGCCCACCTTCACCCGCGAGTGGAGGGCCGGCCGTGCGCGCCCGATGAAGTACTCCTCGTCGCGGCTGATGCGCATCATCACCGGCGCATTCGCCTTCTTCGAGAGGAGCGCGGGAATGACGGTGAACACCGAGCTGGATCCCTTGCTGCCGAAGCCGCCGCCGGTGTACTCGCTGATGATGACGACGTCCTCGGGCTTCACGCCCACCCAGCGGGCCACCGCCGACACGGTGCGCATCACGCTCTGCGTGGAGCAGTGCATGTAGAGCTTGCCGTTCTGCCAGTAGGCCATCGCGCTGCGCGACTCGAGCGACACGTGGCTCGTGTTCGGGCCTACGCAGGTCTCCTCGATCACCAGCGCCGCGTCGGCAAACCCCTTCTCCAGGTCGCCGTAGCTCCACTCGTCGGTCGTCGGGCCGAGCGGCAGCTGTCCGTCGCCGGCGGCAGCGAAGTCGGCCTCCGTCCACTTGATCGGCTTCGGCTCGGGGTTCCCCGTCGCGCCCGGCGCAGGACGCACCCACACGTTGCCCTCGGCGCGGGCGTTCGGGCTGCCCGGACGCATGGCCTCGAGTGGGTCGGTCACGAACGGCAGCGGCTCGAACTCGATGTCGATCGCCTCGATGGCCTCAGCGGCCGTCGTCTCGTCGACGGCGGCCACGGCCAGCACCGGCTCCCCCTCGTAGAGCGGCTCGTTCGTCAGGCCCCGCTCGCTCAGCGTGCTGGCGATGATCCCCTCACCGAGGTTCGCACCAGCCACCACCGCCGGCAGGTCGTCCACCGTGAGGATGGCCTTCACGCCGGGGATTGCCAGGGCACGACTCGTATCGAGGCGCCTCACCCGCGCGTGCGGCATGGGGCTCAGCAGCAGCTTTGCCCAGAGCATCCCGTCTGCCTGGTAGTCTTCCGCGTACTTCGCCTTGCCGGTCACCTTCGCAACAAGGTCCGGCGTGATGTAGTTCTGTCCGACAAGACGATGAGCTTTCGGATCGGCCACTTCGTGCCCTCCTGGATTTCGGAGAAAAATACGCCTTCCTTAGGCTCGTGTCCATACCTAGATGCCTGCTTCACCTGATGTAGGTCGTCTTCTCCCCCACCTTGATCTGCTCGGCCTTCATCTCGGTGGTACGCGAGCGGTGCGGAAACCCCATCACCGTCACGGTCGAGTCGACGGCCAGCTGCTCGCGGGCGACGCCGCGCGACTGCATCCGGTTGGGTGGCGCCAGCACGGCGTGCCACGGCTTCCCGTCCACGTCGAGATCCACGAACGCATGCGGGTTCTCATACCCCGACGCCTTGATTGTGCCGGTGAGCGTGATGGGCTTGCGGCTGTCGTACTCGCCCCAGCCGTGGTGGGCAACGGCCGTGACAGCCAGCGGCACGGCGACGAGGACGGCGGCGATGGCTGAGCGGGAACGCATCATGGAATCCTCCTGTCCTGATTCGGGTGAGACGCCCCCCCGGCTCCGCGCGTTCCGCCCCCGGAATCTGCCTCCGGGGCAGGGCATCGGCCGTATACTCCGCTGGTCGTCCGCCCGGGCGACCCTGCGCCCGGCGGCAAGGAGGGTTCATGTCAGTCTCGCGTCGGTCTTTCGTCCGGACTCTCGGTCTCGGCACCACGGCGCTCTCCACCTCGTTCGTCACCACCGCTCCGACCGAGGCGCTCGGACTGGGCGGCGCAGAGCCGGCGGCGGCCGCGGACACGAGCGGCATCATCCGCCTGAGCAACAACGAGAACAACCGCGGCCCCGGCGCCAGCGCACTCGACGCGGCGCGGAACACGCTGGGCGTCCGGAACGGACGCGGCTATCCCCCCGACCACGTCAACGAACTGCCCGACGTCATCGCCACTGCCTGGTCCGTCACCCGCGCCAACGTCATCGTCGGCACCGGGTCGGGCCCCATCCTCGAGGGGGCGGTCCGCGCGTTCTGTGCGGCGGACAGGCACCTCGTCACGGTGGCGCCGACCTACGCGACCTGCGAGAACATGGCCAAGCGGATGAACGTGCCGGTGACGCTCATCCCGGTCGACCGGGCGATGCAGCTCGACCTGGCGGCCATGGCTGCGGCGTCGAAAGGTGCGGGACTGGTCTACGTCTGCAACCCGAACAACCCGACCGGCCTCGCCCACACCGCCGCCACCATCGAGCAGTTCGTGCGGCGCGTGAAGCAGGACTCGCCGGCCACCACCATCCTGATCGACGAGGCCTACCTCGACTACGCCCACGATCCGGCCATCAGGACGGCCAAGCCGCTGGCCATGGAGCTGCCCGGTGTGTTCATCACGCGCTCGTTCTCGAAGGCGCACGGCATGGCCGGCCTCAGGCTCGGCTACGCCATCGGACAGGAAGCCACGGTGCAGGCGATCCCGAAGGCATGGCAGCTCGGGAGCATGAACACGCTCACGGCAGCGGCGGGCATCGCGTCGATGAAGGACACGAAGCACATTGCCGACGAGGTGGCGGAGAACGCGCGCGTCCGCGAGTTCACGATCAAGGCGTTCCGTGACATGGGTTACACCGTGCTCGACTCGCACGCCAACTGCATCTTCGTGGACGTGAAGGGGTCGGCGCCGGCCTTCCGCGACGCCTGCCTGAAGCAGAGCGTCCAGGTGGGCCGCGACTTCCCGCCCTACGAGAAGACGCACAGCCGCATCACGCTGGGAACGATGGACGAGATGAAGCAGGCGGTGGAGGTCTTCCGTCGCGTGCTCACCTCGAAGGCCACCGCACAGCAGTAGGCCATAATGCAGCCATGTCACTCGCCGCCGCCCGCACATGCTTCGACGCGCTGAATCGCGACTACGCCGCCGTCCACCAGGCCAAGGAGGAGCTCTTCTGGGCCACCTACATGGGCCTGAGCCAGGACGACGCCGGATTCGCGAAGGCCGAGCAGGCCTTCAAGGACTTCATCTCCGAGCCGGGGCGGCTGCGCGAGGTACGCGAGCACCTGGCCGCCCTGGCCACACTGCCTGCCGGCGAGGAGCGCGACGCACTCGTGCACGGGCTGACCGGCTGGCAGGCCACCTTCGAAGCGAACATCGTCGAGGGCGACGAGGCGCGCTCGCTGATGCACGCGATCGTGCAGGCCGAGGCAGACCTCTTCGCCCGACGGCGGGGGTATGCGCCGAAGCACCTCAATGAGAAGGGCGAGGAGGAGGACGCCTCGCTGGCCGGGCTGGCCACGAACCTCACAACGAACCCGGTGGAGGGCTACCGCCGCAGTTCCTTCGAGGCGATGCGCGGCATCGAGCAGTGGGTGCTGGCAAACGGATTCCTCGAGATCGTCGACCTGCGCAACCGCTATGCGCGGGCGCTCGGCTTCAGCGACTACTTCGAGTTCAAGCTGCGGAAGAACGAGCGGATGTCGCGTGCGCAACTGCTCGGGCTGATGGACGACTTCCTGGCGCGCACCGACGCGGCGAACACGCGGGCCATGGCCGTGCGGCGTGCCGTGCATGGCGACGCGGTGTCGTCGCCGTGGAACCTCCGGTACATGGCCATCGGCGACGTCACGCGCCGCATGGACGAGTACCTGTCCTTCGCGTCGGCGCTCCGGCGGTGGGTGAAGAGCTTCCGGCGCCTGCACATCGGCTTCCGCGGCGCGACCATGCAGCTCGACCTGGTGGAGCGGCCCGGCAAGTTCGACAACGGCTTCTGTCACTCGCCGGTCCCCGCATGGGTGAACGAGCGGGGCGAGTGGATTCCCGGTCACATCAACTTCACGTCGGTGGCCAAGCCCGATCAGGTGGGTAGCGGCAGCCGCGCCATCATGACCCTCTTCCACGAGGGGGGGCATGCGGCGCACTTCGCGAACGTGGTCCAGAACGCCCCCTGCTTCTCGCAGGAGTACGCACCCACGTCGATGGCCTATGCCGAGACGCAGTCGATGTTCTGCGACAGCCTGCTGGACGACGCCGACTGGCTGAAGACGTACGCGCTGAACCGGCACGGCGATCCGATGCCCGACGACGTGATCCGCGATCACATCGCGAGCCGGCAGGGCTACCGCACCGTCGAGACGCGGTCGCTGGCGGTGGTGCCCTACTTCGAGTCGACGCTCTATGCGATGGCCGACGCCGAGCGCACGCCGGCGCGGGTGCTGCAGCTCGCGCGCGAGACCGAGGTGCGGGTGATGGGCTTCGAGCATCCGCGGCCCACGCTGGCGATTCCGCACCTGTTGAACCAGGAGTCGGCGGCGTCGTACCAGGGCTACCTGCTCGCGGAGATGGCGGTGGCGCAGACGCGTGCGTTCTTCTTCGAGCGCGACGGGTTCCTCACGGACAACCCTGCCATCGGCCCGGACCTGAGCCGGTACTACTGGGCGCCCGGCAACAGCGTCACGCACAACGAGACGCTGCGCAACCTCACGGGCGAAGGGTTCTCCGCCAGCTACCTGGCGGAGGACGTCAACCTCTCGGCCGACGAGGTGTGGACCGCGGCGCAGACGATGATGTCGATTGCCGCGGAGTCGCCGGACACGGCGGACGAGGCGCCGTCGCTGGACGCGACCATCCGCGTGGTGCACGGCGCGGAGTTGATCGCGGACTCGAGCCAGGGCGAGGACGCGATGTGCGACCGGTTCGAAGCATGGGTCGCCGCGCGGTACCTGACCGCGTGAAGAACAGGCGTGCCCTTGCTACACTGGCACGTCGAGCGCCCATAGCTCAGCTGGATAGAGCACCGGCCTTCTAAGCCGGGGGTCGCAGGTTCGAGTCCTGCTGGGCGCGCCACTCGGTCGCGGTCCGTTCTGGACACATGGGTAACAGTTCATTCCGAAGACATGGGTAACAGTTTCGGGGTGAACGGATTCTCGATCGGTTCCAGCCGGCACGTCTCGTCGTCGAAATACCCCAAATCGTAGCGCATGAAGGTCACGAGCCAGACGTGATCGCCGACCTGCGTCACGCCGACGTTCTGTCCCGCGAAGACATGACTGAGGTTGATCTTGCGCGCCTTGAAGCAGATCCGGCCGCATTGCGTGACGGTGACCGTGTCGTCATGGAAGGGGTAGGTCAGCTCGTCGAGGCCGTGATACGCCCGCGTGGCGCGGGTGTAGAGGTCGGCCGGCACCTTCATCCCGAGAGCCTGATGCGGCCGGTCACGGTTGTACTGCGCCATCCAGGTATCGAAGCGGGCCTGCTGCTGCAGCACGTTCGCGGCGGCCGGCTTGGTGGCTTCCTTCTTCAGCGTCAAGTGCATGCGCTCGTGCCGCCCGTTGTCTTGCGGGTGCCCCGGCTTGCTGCGCTCGATCTGAATCCCCAGCCGTAACCACCACACCGACAGTTTGCTCAAGCCATAGAGCGCGTGCGCCGACGCGAAGGGCACACCGTTATCGGTGCGAATGGTGTCCGGCAAGCCGAAGTCTTTGAACGTGCGCTCGAAGACGGTGAAGGCAAACTGCTCTTGTGTCGTCAACAGCGCTTCACAGGTGAGCAGGTAGCGACTGGCGAAGTCGGTGATGGTCAGCGGATAACAGTACCGGCGGTCGCCGAGCCGGAATTCGCCCTTGTAGTCGGCGCACCAGAGGGCGTTGGGCGCGAGCGGCCGGGACAGCGCCGTACCGGTGGCCCGCGGACGGCCTCGCCGCCGATGCTGCACCAGGCCGTGCCGGTCGAGCACCGCGTGCACGGTGCTAATCGCGGGCAGGTGGGGACCACTGAGCTCCCGCCGCAGTTTCTCGCGAATCTTGGGGGCGCCCCAGCCCGGATACTCCCGCTTGAGCCGCACAATCACCGCTTCGACCTGCGGCGGGAGGCGATTGGCCTGACGGTAGGGACGTCGACTGCGATCGGTGAACGCCGCCACGCCGCAGTCCTTGTAGCGCTCGAAGATTCTGTAGCCCGTCTTGCGGGAGATGCCGAACTCGGTACACAGCGGGGCCATCATCTCGCCCTCGAGTAGCCGGGCCACAAACCGCAGCCGCTCGTCCATGACGTGACACTCCTTCCACGGCATGCCCTCTCCTCCTTTCGAAGAGGGCAGAAAGTGTCACCCATGTGTCCGGAATACGGTGTTACCCCTCTCTCAGGAAGGGCACGCCTGCGCTCCCTCACGGCGCTTCCACCCCACGGCCACGTCGAGGGACTCGGACACGCCGGCCCCCGCACACGCCCCCCCACTGGATCGGAGATTGCTCCAGCTCCCTCAGGAGGAACTCGATGCGCTACATCGCCGCGTGGCTGCTGGGTGTGCCGTTCAGTGTCATTGCCGTGTGGTACTTGCTCTCGCAGGGAGGCTGCTGACCGCCGCGAACGACGTGCGCTCGTCGCACGCCCGCTCGCCCGCGCCGACGCAGGGCGCTACTTCACGAACTGCGGATCCACAGGCACGCGCAGCCCGTTCACGAGCGCATTGGTCTGGTTGGCCATGCCGACGACGGCCAGCAGTTCGCCATGCTGCGCCGGCGTCATCCCCTTCGCCACCGCAGCGGCGGTGTGCGAGTAGGTGCAGTACTCGCAGCCGTTCGTCACGGACACGGCGATGTAGATCAGCTCCTTCGTCAGGGCATCGAGCGCGCCGGCCTGCATCACGTCGCGTGCCGACTCCCACGTGCGCTTCAGCGTGACCGGGTCGTTCGCCAGCGCCTTCCAGAAGTTGTTCACATCGTCGACCTTGCGCGTGCGCTTGATGTCGTCGAACACCGCCCGCACCTCGGGCGGCGCCTGGTCGTACTCAATCAACGGAACGGTTGCCATCAGTCATCTCCCTGACGCGCGACGCAGAGGCTCGGCGCGCGCGCACCGCCCGATCCTAGTGCCACTCAGCCCACCCGCCACGCCAACCCTGCCCAATCCCCCTCCCGCCCTTCCCGCCCCCCGTCCCCTTCCCGCCCCTCCCGTCCTCTGCCACAATGTCCCGTCCAGTCACGGCGCGCCCACGCGTCGAAGGAGCCTGTCCATGTCCAAGCAGCCCCGTCAGAGCCGCCGGTCGTTCATCTCGGTGTTGTCCGCCTTCGCCGGTCTGTCGGCGCTCGAAGCCACCGGCGCCGAAGCCGCGCAGGCGCCCGCCACGCCGAAGGGTTTCGACCTGCGATGGATCGACGACCTGAAGGGCACGCACATGCAGGTCTTCGACATGGCCGACACCAACCCCGCCGGCCAGCCGCCGCCGCTGCGTCTGCCGCGCAATTACATGGACGCCTTCCGGAACGTCTACAAGCAGGAGCACCCGGTGGTGCGCACCGTGGTCGGCATCTCGGGCACCGCCTTCGCCATCAACGCCTCGGACCGGCTGTGGGAGAAGTATGCGCTGGGCGAACGCTCGAACATCATCGACCCGGCCACGAAGGCGCACGCCGTCCGCAACATCTACATGGACGAGCCGACGCTGGGCGTGAAGGCGCTGCAGGCGCGGGGCACCATCTTCTGGCAGTGCGCGATTGCGCTGAATGGCGTGGCGCAGCAGCTCGCCACCGCGCGCAGGCTGGCGGTGGCGGAGGTGCGCGCGGATCTGGAAGCCGGGCTGAACCCCGGCGTGCGCATCGTGCCGTCGCACGTGATGGCGCTCGGACTGGTGCAGGAGAAGGGCGTCACCTACGTCAAGATCTGAGGGGTGGTCCGCCTGAAGGCGGACATGACGAGGAGGCGCGCACCGGGGCGAGGTGTGTGCCCGGCTTCAGCCGGGCCGGCGCTCAGCGTGGAATGAGGCCGAAGTTCGCGTCGACGTCGCGGTAGAGATCCACCACCGGTGCGTTGCTCACGTAGCCGGGCGCCGCAATGCTCACGGTGAACCGGCCGCTGTCGAGCCGGGGAAAGACGAATCGGCCCTTGCCGTCGGTGGTGGCATGGGCATTCTTGTTCACGCCGCTCACCACCACCAGGTCCGCATTGGCGATCGGCGCACCCACGCGTCCGCCATTCAGCTCCAGGATGTTCCCGGTGAAACGCCAGGGCCCGGCCGATGGCACGGTTGGAGACGGCGCCGCACACGCAGACGTGGTGAGCAGCACGGCAGAGAGAAGACGCAGCCGCATCGCTGGAAAACCTTTCGACCGACGTATCGTCAGGGGCTGTCGAGAAGTGTATTCCAGATCAGCTGGTTCCGTGCACGCGCATGCATACGGCTGGGCACGTAACCTGCGCGGCCGCACGTCGGTATTCGTGGCATGCGAATCCTGGCGTGCCTGGTGGCCGCGTCGCTCCTCGCGCACGCCGCCTCAGCCGCGGACACTGCCGCGTTCACCATCACTCCCGGCCACCCCTCCACCCCACCACGCATCGACGGTGTCCTCGACGATCGAGCCTGGGCCGACCCGCCCGTCGCCGCCACCGGGTGGCGCTCGTACCAGCCGCTCTACGGCGACGCGATCCCGCAAACCACCACGGTGTGGGTGGCCTACGACGCGGACGCGCTCTACTTCGCCTTCAAGTGCGACGACCCTGAACCGGCCCGCATCAAGACCTCGGTGGCGCGGCGCGACAACTTCGGCGCCGACGACTGGGTGGGACTGAGCCTCGACGCCACCGGCACGGGCCAGCTCGCCTACCACATGATGGTGAACCCCAACGGCATCCAGCTCGACATGCTGAACACCGTGGGCAGCAACGAGGACGCCTCCGTCGACTGGGTGTGGGAAAGCGCCGGCCGCCTCACGTCCACCGGCTACTCGGTCGAGGTGAAGCTCCCCCTCCGCAGCATCCGGTTCGCCAGCGGCGACGATGTGCGGATGGGCGTGCTGTTCTGGCGCAAGGTCAGCCGCACCGGTGTGTCGGTGGCGTGGCCGCCCCTCGAGCCGAGCAAGTGGGTGTTCGAGAAGCACGCGTCACTGCGCATGCCCCACCTCGACCCGCGCCTGCCGCGCGACATCATCCCGAGCGTCAGCCTCTCCGAGCGCCAGGATCGGCGCACGCCCACCAGCTGGTCGCCGATGGACCAGGTGGCCGACTCCGGCCTGAGCGTGAAGCTCGGACTGAGCTCGCAGATCTCGGTGGACGCCACCCTGAACCCCGACTTCAGCCAGGTGGAGAGCGACGCCTTCCAGGTGGACGTGAACCAGCGCTTCCCCGTCTTCTATTCCGAGAAGCGCCCGTTCTTCATGGAGGGTGCGGGCATCTTCTCGCTCGCGGCCTCGGGCGGCGACAACAGCATGCAGCGCGCCGTCCACACGCGGCGCGTGGTCGACCCCATTGCCGGCGTGAAACTCACGGGCAGCCGCGGACGCCTGACATTCGCCACGCTCACCGCGTCGGATCAGGCACCCGGGCGCGGGCTGGCCGCGGGCGACCCGGCACTCGGCAGGGACCGCCTGGTGAACATCGGCCGCATGCAGGTGAGCGTGGGCCCGAGCGAGTATGTGGGCGCCATCGCCACCGACACGGAGTTCTCCGGGCGGTCGAACCGCGTGGCCGGTGCCGACTTCTCGAAGCGGCTGACCCCTACGCAGCGCATCGAGGGGTTCGTGCTCGGATCGAGGACGCAGGCGCGGGGGACCTCCGCGCAGGAGGGCGTGGGCAGCACCCTCAGCTACAACTACAGCACGCGCGCCATGGCGGCGCAGGGGGCCGTCGAGCACTACAGCCGGGGGTTCCAGATGGACAGCGCCTTCCTGAACCGCGTGGGTCTCACGAGCGGATGGGCCTACCTCGATCACAATTTCTACCCGGGCAGCGGCCCGTTCGCCTGGGTGCGGCGCATCTCACCGTTCGTCTTCGCGCAGGGTGGCACCGACCGGAACGCGGGCGGACGCGAGCAGCTCGAGGTGACCGGCGTCCGGTTCAACTTCACGCGCCTGGGCTTCCTGCGCGTGGACCGATCGTGGGGATTCGAGCACTGGGCCGGCCAGCGCTTCGAGCGGGGCAACGTGCGCGTGTGGGGCAACGTCCAGATCTTCCGGTGGCTGAAGCTCGACGGTCGCTACGAGGGGGGACGCGCGGTCTTCTACGACCCGGCAGCTCCGCTTGCCGGCAAGCGGCAGCGGCTGAACGGCGGGTTCGTGCTGCAGCCGAACGGCCAGTTCTCTCAGTCGCTCTCGGTGGACCGCGTCAGCTTCGACCGGCGCGACACCAGCGCCCGCCTCTACACCGTCGACATCGTCAACTCGAAGACGACCTGGCAGTTCACGCGGCAGCTGTTCCTGCGCGGGCTGGTGCAGTACGACAGCTCGCGCCACCGCGTGCTCACCGACACGCTGCTGTCCTTCGAACTGCGGCCGGGGTCGGTCTTCTACGTCGGCTACGGGTCGCTCATCGAGCGACGCGCGTTCGAGGACGGCCGCTGGAGCGTGGGGGCCGGGGCCTTCCAGCAGAGCCAGCGGGGGTTCTTCACCAAGGTGTCGTACCTGTTCCGGCTCTGAGCCCGCGGGGGGCCTCGCCTACTGCGCCTTCAGGACCAGCACCCAGCTATGCAGCGTCGGCGGCGTGAACACCCGGGCCCCGGTGGTGGTCGTGCCGCAGTTAACCGAGGCGCCGTCGCGCGGGCTCCACCACGCGCAGGACGCAGTGGGCGAGCGCAGGGCACCGGTGTCGATGGTGATCGCGCTGCCATCGGGCACGTAGGCCAGCACGAAGTCGCCGTTCGCCGCACGGGTCACGCCGACGTGAAGTTGGCCCCACGGGTTCGGCGAGAGCAGCACGGACGGAGCCGGGACGCGACCGGGATAGGCGGCCAGCAGCCCGCGCAGCAGGCCCATGCGCGAGGCGCCCGGGAAGTCCAGCGCCTGAGGCCAGGGGACGCTGGCGCCCCACACGTCGTACCCGTACTGCGCCGGGTCGCCCGGGTTCCAGAAGCCGTACACCTCGTTGGCGCCGTACGCGTGGCCGGGAGCACCGGCGAACGTCGCCTCATACGCGAACCGCTCCACATCGTCGGCCGTGATGAGCGGGTTGCCAGCGGTGAGCTGGTCGGGGATGTGTTCGTAGGCCGGCTCGCCCGTGATGACCGGCCGGACCGGCATCCGCGCGTACTCCTCCTCCACCCAGGGGTAGGTGACACACGCGAGGCAGTGGCCGGTCTGGAGCATCGTGAACGACAGCCAGGGTTCGTTGGCGAACCAGTACGCGGAGCTGCCGTACCAGCGCGAGCCGTCGAAGTACGGGCGCGGATGGAACGTCATCAGCGTGTTCGCGTAGGTCTCCGTGCCGTTCTGGCCGATGGCAATGCCGCGAGCGAGGGCGCGCCAGGTCGCCTCGAAGCCGGCGGGAATCGTGTCGCCTCCGATGATCCAGATGAGCGGGTGCTGGCGATAGCGGGCGCCAAGGAACCGGCCGTAGGCCTCCATGCGCACCGCATCCACCCGTCCGTTCTCGACCGCGGTTCCCCAGATCGGGAGCAGCGCCACGTAGAGCCCCACCCCTTCGGCCTGGGTGACGATCCCGTCGAGCTTCTTCCAGTAGGTGGCAATCGGCCGGGCGGGATCGCAGTTGCGGAACCCGGCGCAGAGATCCCAGCCCGCCACCATCTGAATCACCGTCATGCCCTTGGCAGACCGGTTCTTCAGGTAGGTGGTGGCTTCCGTGCTGGAGAGTTCGGTGAGGAGCCCCCAGGCGGTGTCGGCCATGTAGACGAATCGCTGGCCAGTGACCGTCTCGAATCCGCGGCCGGTGGCGTCCACGCGCAGCCGCGGGGGTGCCCCTTCTGCACGCGGTGTCACACCGGATACGAGCAACAGTGCGGACGTGAGCACCACCATCGCCGCCGCCTTCACCCGCCGAGCCATTCTCGTCATCGCCGCTCCTTGAATACCGGGACCATCACACCCTGTTGTCGGCGGAAGCGATTGGCCGCGCCACCCGCGGGGGCAGGCCGGTCGGCTGCTCCCTGCCGCATGGGGGCGGCACGTGGTGGGCTATTGTTGAGTATCACGCCGCCACAGCTCAACCATTCAGCGCAGCGCAGTTCAGCGTTCGACGGCCTCGTGCTGACCTTTGGGGTCGTCGTCTGCCTGCCGCTGGTCGCCGCGTATGCCACGGCACTGGCCCGGAACGCGGGCGTTACGCAGACCGATTTCGGGCTGTTCCTCTACGGCCTGCGGTCGCAGCAGACGGGAGGTTCGTTCTACGACCTGACCGTCGCGAGCCAGTGGGGGTATCCATTCGACAGGGACCTGCTCGACCTCGCGCCCCCCCACCTGCACCTGCTCGTCTGGCCGCTCGTGTCGCTGCCCGACCGGGTCGCGTACGGTGTCTGGATTACGGCCAACGCTGGCGCGTTCATCGCCTCCCTGGCCGTCATCTCCAGGGAGCTCGGCATCCGGTGGCGGGACGTGACCGTCGTCTGGTTCGTGAACGCCGTGCTGCTGTCGACACTCGCGACGGTGTCGACGCTGGTGTACGGGCAGTACGTCTGGCTGCTGATGCTGCCGGCAACACTCGGGTGGCGGGCGTGGCGGCGGGACCGGCTGGTGGCGGCGTGTGCGTGGCTCGGCGTGGTGGCCAGCAGCAAGCCGTATCCCTGGCTGCTGCTGATCTACCCGGTGTGGCGGGGGCACTGGCGCGCCGTGGCCGCGATGGCCGGTGTGTCTGCCGGGCTCGGGGCGGCAGGCGCCGTCGTGTTCGGTCCGGGCACGTACGTCGACTGGGTGCGGGCGGTGGGTGCGGTCGACGAACTGTCGATGTTCGGCAACGTGTCGATCTGGGGGCTGGTCACGCGGGTCACCGGACCGTCGCACGTGTTCCAGCCACTGCCCCTGCCATCTGCCGGTGTGCGGCTGGCAGGCTGGCTGGCCTGTGTGGGGGTCGGCGCCTGGAGCGTGTGGCAGTTGCGGCGGGCCACTCCGGACCGGGCCTGGCTGGGGCTCTGGTGCGCGGCGTGGCTGGTGTCGCCCCTGGCCTGGATGTATTACATCTGGTGGGCGCTGCCCGCGGCGCTGGCGCTGGGTCGCCACGAGCACTGGCTGGCGGGCCCGGGCCCGTACCTGGCCGTGCTGGCACTGGCCGTCCTGCCGTTGTGGCCGAACCTGTGGGGTCTGCCGTGGCTGGCGACGCTGGTCACCGGCAACCTGGGCGCACTGGTCGTGGCCTGCCTGTGGTGGCGGGCCTTCAGGCCGAGTGCTGCCCCCGGCGCCTGAACCGCCGACAAGGACCGCGGCTTGCAGCGTGGTCGGCGTGGCCTTCGAAGAGCCCGATGAGCAGCTGGCCTCGCGGATCCTCCTCGCATGGGAGCGGGAAATGGCCGCCTTCCTGAGCGGGCAACCGGTGGCGTGGCGGTGTCCAGCCAGCCCGAGCCGGCACGACCTCGTGCGGCACAGCGACCCGCAGCTCTACGCCAACCTGAAGGCCAGGCGCCGCCGGCGACGGCGGTGATCCCGCGCCGCGAGAGTCCCCCTATCTGTATTTAGATAGGCCTGAAAGTGCCCGTTTTAACGATTCCCTTAGTGAAACCGGCCGCCGGCTCCGATAACATTCGCGCGTTCGTACCGGCAGAGTTCGGCGCAGCGTCCCGTGGTGTCGCTGCATCGGATGCGGATTGCCTCCGTGCCGGTGTCGCTAGGAGGAAATGATGGCAGAGACGAAGTTCCATGTCGGGGCAGGCGCGCTCGTGCTCGGCGCCCTGCTGGCTGCTCCGGGCGTTGCGTCCGCGCAGCAGAAGCAGGTCACGTTCAGCAAGGACGTGGCTCCCATCCTGCAGGCCAAGTGCCAGTCGTGCCACGAGCCCGGCTCGATCGGCCCGATGTCACTGGTCACCTACCAGGATGCGCGCCCGTGGGCGCGTTCGATCAAGCAGCGTGTCGAATCGCGGCAGATGCCGCCGTGGCACATCGACCGGTCGGTCGGCGTGACCAAGTTCAAGAACGACATGTCGCTGACCGACGAGCAGGTGGCCACGATCTCGGCCTGGGTCGACGGTGGCGCCCTCGAGGGCAACCCGGCCGACTTCAAGGCCAAGCCGGTTGCCAAGGAACTGTTCTGGATGGGCGAGCGCGATGGCTACGGCCCGCCGGACATCGTGATCAGCGCTCCTGAGTACACGATGCCTGCGGTCTCGCAGGACCAGTGGTGGCGCCCGATCAGCGAGATTCCGATCACGGAACCGCGCTGGATCAAGATGGTCGAAATCCGTCCGACCAACATCGCGTCGCGCAAGATCCTGCACCACTCGATCGCGTACCACATCCTGAACGAGAACAACGTCTCGGCCGTGAACACCGGCGTCCAGGTGGCGCGTGGCGCCGCCGTCTCCGGTTCGGCCGCCCCGAGCCAGCAGGAGCTCGCGCTCCGTCGCCCGCAGATCATGGAGTGGGCGATTGGCAAGGGCTACGACCGCTACATGGAAGGCACCGGCAAGATGATCATGCCGGGAGAGAAGATCTCCTGGGACCAGCACATCCATGCCGTGGGTGAAGAGATCAAGGGCGGTTCGGAACTGGGCCTCTGGCTCTACCCGAAAGGCCAGGAGCCGAAGAAGCGCAGCTACCTCGTGGGCTTCACGGGCCTGAAGAACGGCGCCGAGGGCCTGGACATTCCGCCGAACGCGGTGGCGTACACGGAAGGCTTCAACGTGCTGAAGGAGAACACCGTCATCACGAACTTCCAGCCGCACTTCCACCTGCGCGGCAAGGCCATGCAGGTCGAGGCGCTGTTCCCCGATGGCCGTTCGCAGACCATCAGCTACGTGAAGGACTTCAACTTCAACTGGATGACGAACTACATCTACACCGACGAGGCCGCCCCGGTGTTCCCGAAGGGGACCATCATCAAGGTGAGCGCGTGGTACGACAACACCAAGGCGAACAAGTCGAACCCCGACCCCGAGCAGTGGGTGGGTTACGGCGACCGCACCGTCGACGAGATGGCGCACGCCTGGATGAACGTGGTCTACCTGACCGACGCGGAATACGCCGAGCGCGTCGCCAAGTTCGGTGAGGGCGTCACCAACGGCGTGAAGCCGGAAGCCCGCACGCAGCAGCAGCAGTAATCACGGCGCCCCAGGGCGCCGCGAGGCACGACCGGAAGCACGGAGGTTCCCACCCGGGACCTCCGTGCTTTTGTCTTTTCCGGCCAGTCCAACCTGGCTCGTCCCACCCGGCCCGTCGCTATCCACATTTGGATAACGACCAGGTGGCCGGCCGGCCGCTATGCTGTCCGGGTCAGTTCTTCAGTCTCTTTCAAGGAGCCTTCAATGGCACGTTCGACGATTCACCTCGGAGCTGGCGCGCTCGTTCTCGGAGCGGTCATCGCCCTCCCTGGCACGGCAGCCGCGCAGCAGAAGCAGGTCACGTTCAGCAAGGACGTGGCACCCATCCTCCAGGCCAAGTGCCAGTCGTGCCACGAGCCCGGCTCGATCGGCCCGATGTCGCTGGTCACCTACCAGGACGCGCGTCCGTGGGCCCGCTCGATCAAGCAGCGTGTCGAATCGCGGCAGATGCCGCCGTGGCACATCGACCGCTCGGTCGGCGTGCAGAAGTTCAAGAACGACATGTCGCTGACCGACGAGCAGGTCGCGACGGTCGTGGCCTGGGTCGACGGCGGCGCCCTCGAGGGCAACCCGTCGGACTTCAAGGCCAAGCCGGTGGCGAAGGACCTGTTCTGGATGGGCGAGCGCGATGGCTACGGCCCGCCGGACATCGTCGTCAAGGCGCCGGAGTACACGATGCCTGCCGTCTCGCAGGACCAGTGGTGGCGCCCGATCAGCGAGATTCCGGTGACGGAACCCCGCTGGGTGAAGATGGTCGAGATTCGTCCGACCAACATCCAGTCGCGCAAGATCCTGCACCACTCGATCGCGTACCACATCCTCAGCCCCGAGAACGCCGCTGCCGTCAACCCGAGCCAGGGTCGCCAGATCTCGGTGTCCGGCTCCGCCTCGCAGGCGGCAGCCGACCTCGTGGCCCGTCGTCCCTCGCTGATGGAGTGGGCGATCGGCAAGGGCTACGACCGCTACCTCGAAGGCACCGGCAAGGTCATCATGCCGGGAGAGAAGATTTCCTGGGACCAGCACATTCACGCGGCTGGTGAGGCCATCACCGGTGGGTCGGAGATCGGCCTGTGGCTCTACCCGAAAGGCCAGGAGCCGAAGAAGCGCAGCTACCTGATCCCGTTCACGGGCCTCAAGAACGGCACGGCCGGCCTCGACATTCCGCCGAACTCGGTGGCGCACACCGAGGGCTTCACCGTCCTGCGCCAGAACACGATCATCACGAACTTCCAGCCGCACTTCCACCTGCGCGGCAAGGCGATGCAGGTCGAGGCGATCTTCCCCGACGGCCGGACCCAGGTGGTCAGCTACGTGAAGGACTTCAACTTCAACTGGATGACCAACTACATCTACACGGACGAGGCGTCGCCGGTCTTCCCGAAGGGCACCATCATCCACGTCACGGCGTACTACGACAACACGAAGGCGAACAAGTCGAACCCCGACCCGGACCAGTGGGTCGGCTACGGTGACCGCACGGTCGACGAGATGGCCCACGCCTGGATGAACGTGGTCTACCTGGACGATGCGGAATACGCCGAGCGCGTCGCCAAGTACGGCGAGGGCGTCACCAACGGCGTCAAGCCGACGACCGGCACCCAGCAGCAGTAACCGCGCGCCCCCCGGGCGCCGCGATGCACGACCCGAGCACGGAGGTTCCAATGGGGCCTCCGTGCTTTTTTGTTCCCGGGCAGCCCCACCTGCCCGACCAGCTCCACCTGCCCGGCAGTGCCACAATGGCCCTCATGTTGCTGAACCGGATGAGGCCATGAGCGGACCGCAGGCACCGGAGCGTCCCCGTCACCTCTCCATGCTCCGGTCGTACACGGCTGCCGACCTCCTCACCATCGGCAATGCAACCTGCGGCACCATCGCCATCTTCCTCTGCCTGAACTACCTGGCCGAAGACCGCCGCCCGTCGATCCTGGCGATCGCGTTCGTGCTGCTGCCGCTTGCCCTGCTGTGCGACATCCTCGACGGCTACGTGGCCCGGCTGGACCGCCGGCGGCAGTCGGTGCTCGGCGGCGACCTCGACTCATTGGCCGACGTCATCTCCTTCGGCGTCGCCCCAGCCGTGCTCGGCTTCACACTGGGGCTTCGCGGCGGCTGGGACATGGTCGTGCTGGCCTACTTCGTGGTGTGCGGCGTCAGCCGCCTGGCCCGCTTCAACGTCACCGCGAGCGCACTCGCCGACGCGGCCACCGGCAAGGTGCAGTACTTCGAAGGCACCCCCATCCCCACCAGCATCGCCATCGTCGCCCTCCTGGCGGTGGCGTTCTTCACGGGCGCCACCGACGAACACCTCTGGTTCGGGCATTACCGGCTCGGGTTCGCCGGATTCCATCCCCTCAGCCTGCTCTACGGGCTCAGTGGCAGTGCCATGATCAGCGCCACGCTGCGGATCCCGAAGCCGTGAACGACAGGGGCGCTCAGAAGATTTCGCCCCAGTACCCCCAGAAGAACTCCCGCGCCTTCTCGCCGAGCGGACGGCGCCGCCACTCCGGCAGCGTGAGCGCCTTCGCACGACGCAGGTCGTCTTCGAAGATGCGTCCGAATCGCGAGGCGAGGTCGGCGTCGTGCACCGCCACGTTCAGTTCGTCGTTCAGTTCGAGCGACCGATTGTCGAAGTTGGCCGACCCGAACATGCTCCAGACGCCGTCCACCACCATCACCTTCGCGTGGAACATGGTCGGCTGGTACTCCGCGATCTGGATGCCTCGCGCGATCAGCCGGTCGTAGTTCCGGCGCGAGGCATACTTCACCGGCCGGGCATCCGTGTGGTCCCCCTCGGTGAGTACCCGCACCCGCACGCCCCGCTTCACCGCATCGTCCAGCGCCCACTCGGACGACTCGTCGCTCACGAAATACGGGCTCGCTATGTCCAGGGTCCGGCGCGCCGAGGCAATCAGCAGCAGGTAGAGCCGCTTCATGTCGCTGCTGCCACCGCTTGCGGAGCTCCGCACCACGAGGCTCGATCCGGTCGCTACCTCCATCGCCCCGCCCGCCCAGACGGAGGGCGCCGGGCCGATCCGCGGTGTCACCGGCGCTCCGAGCTCGACGAAGTTCTCGTAGAAGGCCGCTTCGAGCAGCCGCGCAACCGGCCCCTGGATGCCCACCTGGATGTCACGCCAGTGCTCCGGATCCTGCGCGTGCCCCAGCCAATGGTCCGCCAGCCCGGCCCCTCCGGTGAACGCCACCTGTCCGTCGACCACCAGGATCTTCCGGTGCGTGCGGTAGTTCACTTCCTCGAGGTGGTACCACTCCGCCTCGTTGTAGCTGATGACCCGGCATCCGGCAGCACGCAGCCGCTCCAGGTGCTGCTCGGCCATGTCGCTCGCCCCGATGAAGTCCACCACGATGTCGACCGTCACACCGCGATGGGCGGCCCGTTCGAAGGCCTCGACGAAGCGTGTGGCCAGTTCGCCATCCTCGAAGACGAACGTCTCGAAGCGCACCCGCGCCCTGGCCCGGTCGATCGCCCCGAGCATCGCCGGGAACATCTCGTCGCCGTTGTTCAGGATGGTGAACCGGTTGCCCGTCGAAACCGGCGCGCCTGTCAGGGCCGCCAGGTAGGCCGGCGAGCCGGCATCGGCGGCCGCCACACCACTCCGAAGCTGCAGCGTCTCCTGGTCCTGCGCCACCGCCAGCGCCAGGGCGATGGCTGCGACGACGATGAGGAGACCGGTGAGGAGACGGCTCGGGCGCAGGCGCACGGAGCTGTGCCACGCAATCCCCGCGCCCGCCCGGCTGCCAGAACCCGGCGCGGATATGGCAGGACGCCGGGAACGCCCGGAAGGCCGGGACCACTGGGCACACGGCCGGCCGAACCGGACGCCGGCCTGTGGTGTCTAAGCAGTCACACGCGCGAGGGTGTCATCCTCCATGGCCTATGTCGACTCTGCGGTTCTCGACCTGGTGGAACGGCTCTGCCGCTGGTTTCAGCGGTGGACCGGGCGCAGCAATGTCTGGCTCGCCTTCCAGCTCACCAACCTCAGCATCGTCATCTACTTCGGCTGGGTGTCGGTGCTCTACTGGCTGAGCGGCATGTTCGCACTGCGGGTGTTCGTGGCCGGCTTCGGTGGCGCGGTCTTCGTCATGCTCACGCGCACGCTCTTCCGGATGTCGCTCGAGGCAGCCGAGGCACAGGCGTATGGGCGGGTGGCTCGCGGCCTCCGGAACCCGCGCCGTGTGAGGGACGCACAGCTCCGGATTGCGTTCCTGACGATCTCGGTGCTCCTCTCGGGTCCGCTCTGGATGGCCTACCTGGCGTCCGGCATGCGGTTCATGCTGACGACCGAGGCGCTCGCGCTGCTCACCACCGTCGTGCTCTACGTGCTGGCGTGCGACCCACTGCCCCCGTGCGAGGGTCGGGTGCGGTCGTTCGCGCGCGCGCTGGCGCCGATGCGGCGGGCGGACGCACCAGCAGCCACGGAGTAGCCCCCGCGTGCGCCGCGTCAGCCGGCACTGCCATTCCCGTTCCGGACACCGCGGCTGAGCCTCCGCACCACGGCAATCGGCTGCTCGGTCACCCACGCGGTGATGGCGAGGGGCACCCGGCCACGGGCATCGCTGAGCGACGCCGGCAGGCGCGCGGCATACGTCGGTGAGATCACCACCGCGTCGCAGTCCGAGCCCCGCACGTGGGCCTCCACGCCTGGCAGGTCCCGCACCGACTCTACCGTGGCGCCGGCGGCTGCCAGCACCGCCGGCAGGTCCGCAGGCATGTCGGCATCTGGCGCCAGGACCACGCGCACGCGCTCGAGCGGGCGGCCCTCGGCTTCGGCTGCCGTCGTCGCCACCGATTCGCAGGGGATCCGCACCGTGAAGGACGACCCTCGATCCCGCCCGGCGCTCGTCACCGATACCTGCCCGTCGTGCAGGTCGACGAGTTGCTTCACGACGGCAAGCCCCAGCCCCAGGCCGCCGTGCTTGCGGCTCATGCCGGCCTCGCCCTGGCGGAACTGCTCGAACACCAGCGGCAGGAAGTCGGCCGCAATCCCCGCACCCGAGTCGTCCACGCGGATGACGACGTCCCGTCGATCGATTCCGGCCGACACGCGGATGACGCCGCCCGGCGGCGTGAACTGCACCGCGTTGGTCAGCAGGTTCACGAAGATCTGCTGCAGGCGGTCGGGATCGGCCACCACCCGGACGTGATCCCACGTGGTCTGGAGGGTCACGCGCTTCTGGGCCGCGGCCGGCCTGACGGCGTCCACGCTGTCCTCGAGGATGTCGGCCACGTCGACCAGCCGGAGCGCGAGCGTCAGCTTGCCGCGCGCGATGCGGGAGAGATCCAGCAGGTCGTTGATCAGCCGCGCCTGCGCCGCGGCACTGCGCTCGATCCGGTCGAGCGCCCGCTGGCGCGCCGCCTCGTCACCGGCAGCATGCCGGAGCTGCCATACCGAGCCGAGCAGCGCGTTCAGCGGCGTGCGTAGCTCGTGCGAGAGAGTGGCGATGAAGTCGTTCTTCGTGGCGTTCGCCTCTTCCGCCTCGAGCCGGGCCGCCCGCTCGCGCTGGAGCGCGAGGCCGAGCTCGCGCTCCGCCCTGCGCACGCGCACCAGGGCACGGACGGCGGCGACGAACACGTCGGGATGGATCGGCTCGGTCACGTACACGTCCGCGCCCAGCTCCAGCCCCTTCACCTGCTCGGCAGCGGACACGGCGGTCGACGACACCTGGAGGATCGGTACCATGCTGGTGTCGCCCTCGCCGGACCGCACGCGGCGGCTGATCTCCATGCCGTTGATGTCGGGCAGGTTCACGTCGAGCACGATGGCGTCAGGCACGACGGTGCTCAGGCGTTCGAACGCCTCCGCTCCCGAACCAGCCTCGACCACCTCGAAGCCGGCGCGGCGCAGCACCTGGGCCCTCGCGAAGCGGCCCGACTCGTCATCGTCCACCACCAGGACAACCGCGCGAGGCATCAGGGTCCTCCCGCCGGACGACGCCCGGCGACACCGCGCGGCAGGGCGCCGCGGATGGTGGTGACAAGGCGCTCACGCGAGAGCTGCGACTTGGGCAGCACCAGGGAGGGCCCGAACCGGAGGCGATCGGCGTCGGATACCGGCTGCGACGACACGACCACGATGGGCAGATCGGCCGTCACCGGGTCGGACCGCAGGTGCGCATGAAGCTCGACGCCGTCCATGTCGCCCAGCTCCAGGTCCATCAAGACGATGTCGGGCCGGCGTTCCTGGACGCGCTGGAGCGCCTGCCCGCCGGACTCCGCGAACTCGACGTCGAACTCGGTCCCAATCATCTCGCGGATGATGAAGCGGAACGTCTCCTCGTCATCCACCGAGAGGATCCGGAGGGTCGACGAATGGCTGGTGAGCGTCTCCAGCAGTTCCAGCAGGTGGTGGCGATCGACCGGCTTGACCAGGTAGGCATCGGCTCCAAGCGCGAACCCCTTCTGCCGATCGTCCAGGCCCGAGACCAGCACCAGCGGAATGCCGCGTGTCCCGTCGTCCCTCTTGAGGCGGGCCAGCAGGCTCCACGAATCCTCGGACTGCAGCCTGATGTCCAGGACGATGACCGCAGGTGTCACCGCGTCGAGCGCCGCCAGCGCGGTGGACACCGAGCGCGTGGGTACGACCTGGAACCGTGACCCCATGAGCGCCCGCTCGTAGAGCAGCATGTCCTCGTCGGAGTCCTCCACGACGAGCACCGGCACGCGCCCGGGCTCGATGCGGATGGGCGCGGCCGTCACGGGATCGCGGAACAGGAGCGGCAGGGTCAGCGAGAAGGTCGAGCCGACGCCAAGCGTGCTGATCACGCTGATGCTGCCGCCGAGCAGTTCGGCGAGGCGCTTGGACAGCGGCAGGCCCAGGCCCGTGCCCTTCGACCGTCGTTGCAGCGGATTCTCGATCTGCACGAACTCGTCGAACACGCGGGCGATGTCGGCCTCCGGGATGCCGATGCCGGTGTCGGCCACCGAGAAGACGATCTGGTCGCGCGCGTCGGTGAGCACCGCGCTCACCCGCACCTCGCCGCGCTCGGTGTACTTGAGCGCATTCGAGATGAAGTTGCGCAGGATCTGCGACACCTTGCTCTCGTCCGACAGCAGGGGCGGAAGCCCGGCGGCGTCCTCGAAGACCAGGCTGAGCGACTGGTTCACCAGCAGGGGCCGCAGCATGCCACGCAGGGCGCCGAACAGCGAGTCGACCTCGAACGCAGACGATCGGACGTCGATCTTTCCCGCCTCCACCTTCGCGATGTCGAGCAGGTCGTTGACCAGGTCGGAGAGCTGCTGGGCCGATCGCCGAATGTAGTAGACCTCGTCCTTCTGGTCGGGACCCGATTCCAGCCGGTCGGCAAGCAGGCTCGTGAGCGCGAGGATGGAGTTCACCGGGGTCCGGAACTCGTGCGTCATGTTCGACAGGAACCTGGTCTTGAGTTCGTCAGCCCGGCGCAGGTGGTCGGCCCGCTCGTCCAGCTCGGCATAGAGCGCGACGACGCCCCTGTTCGTGTCCTGGAGCTCGCCGTTCACCCGCTCGAGCTCCTCCTGTCGGCGCCGCAGTTCGTCCAGCGCGCGCAGCAGTTCCTGGTTCTGGAACTGCACCTCGTCCAGCATGCCGCGAGGGCGCTCGAGGGCCAGCTGCTGGACGAGCGCGCCCACCTCGGACGGCGGCACGAAGTGCGCCCGCCTCGGGAGCAGCTTCCGCACGGTCACGGTGGTCCCACCCTCGGACGACTCGATCGCGAAGCCATCCATCAGCCGGCGCGTGCCGACCAGCCCGAGCCCCATGCCGGTCGACGACCGGTACCGCCCCGACAGCACGTCGGAGAGGTTCGCAATCCCCGGGCCCCTGTCGCTGACGCTGATGGTCAGCACCTGCGGAGGCCTGTCGCCCTCGAGCTCGAAGGCGACGGTGCCGCCGTGCGCATACTGGAACGCGTTGCGGGCCAGCTCCGACACCGCAGTGGCCACGCGGGTCTGGTCGGTGCCGTCGAAGCCCAGGGCACCCGCCACCTGCCGTGCCCGCTGGCGCGCCGCCACCACATCGTCCTCGCGCGCAATGCGCACGGTGAGCAGCCGGCTCGTCATCGCGGCATCCGTCCCACGACCACGGTCACGTCGTCGCGGACCCGCCGGAAGTCCCGGTACAGCGCCGCGGCCATGACCGCCGGATGACGCCGTTGGATGCCGGCGAGCCCGTCGAAGGTCCACTGCGAGGTGAGCCCGTCGGAGTGCATGACGACCACGGAGTCGGCATCCCACGGATAGCTGAACTCCCGCACGCCACGTACCTGGTGGCCAAGGGTGCCCGGTAGCGTCACCGCGTGCCGGACGATGCCTGCCGGCGAGACGATGCTGGTGGCCACGTTGCCGATGCCGGCGCAGACGAGGAGCCCGCGCGAGGGCAGCAGGTTGACCACCGTGCCCGCCGCACCGCGGGTGTGCCTGGCAGCGTCGTGCATCGCCTCGAGCGTACGGGCCGCGCCGCCGCCGTTGGCCTCGGTGAACGCCTGCAGCGTGGCCGCGGCAGCCTCGGCCGCCCGGAGACCGTGCCCCAGGCCGTCCACGACTGCGACAGAGGCCTGCTCCGGGTGATCCTTCACCCGCCAGCCGTCGCCGCACACCGGTTCGCCGTCCACCGCAACCGACACGCCGGCGCACTCGACGCTGCCGCGGCCTGGCCCGCGCCGCCGCAACGTGAGGCGGGCCAGGACGATCGTGCCCCGTCCCTCTGTTGAGTGGATGTCGAACGCATCAGCAAGCCGCCTGACGGCACCGAGGCCGTGGCCCGCGGTGCCGGTGGTGGAGTGCCCGTCCGACAGGGCGAGGCTCACGTCGCGGATGCCGGGACCGCGATCGACCGAGAGCACCTCGACACCGGGCTCCCCGCCGTCGCGCACGATGCGCGCCAGCATCTCGCCCGCACGCGCGTGCTTCACCAGGTTGGTGGCCAGCTCGGTGGCCACGAGCCCGGCACGATAGCTGTCTTCCTCGCCGAACCCCGCCGCATCGGCCAGTTCACGCACGAGGAACCGGGCCGCGGCGGGCTGCGACGCCTCGACGACGGCGATCGTGCGGTGTGCCTCGGCTACTTCCATCGTGTGATCACCACGCGGGTGCCGCGTCCGGGCGTTGACTCGATCGCGAACTCGCTCGAGAGGCGCCTGGCGCCGGACAGCCCGAGGCCCAGCCCACCTCCTGTCGAGTAGCCGTCCTTGAGGGCCTGCTGGATATCCGCAATGCCGGGGCCCGTATCGCTGAAGGTGAGCCGCAGGCCCCGCCGATGCCCATCGACCAGCGATTCGATGTGCGCCTGCCCGCCGCCGCCGTGCTGGATCGTGTTGCGCGCGAGCTCGCTGGCCGCCGTCACGACCTTCGTCTGCTCCACCAGGCTGAACCCCAGTTCCACCGCCCGGGCACGGACCGCCTGCCGGACGCGCACCACGTGCTCGTCCGACTCGAGCGGAAGCGACTCATCGGCGCCGTGGTTCATCGCTGCACAGCCGCGTCGAGCAGTTCCATGCCCTTCTCGACGTTGAGCGCCGTGCGCACGCCGGGCAGCGACATGCCGAGTTCCACGAGCGTGATGGCGACCGCGGGCCGCATGCCGACCACGACGGTCTCGGCATCGAGGACGCGCGACATGCCGGCGATGTTGGCCAGCATGCGCCCGATGAAGGAGTCCACCATCTCGAGCGCCGAGATGTCGATCAGCACGCCGCTGGCGCCGGTGTCCGCAATGCGGGTGGTGAGGTCGTCCTGCAACTGCAGCGCCAGCCGGTCGTGCATGTCCACCTGGATGGAGACCAGGAGGAAGCTCCCCATCTTCAGGATCGGGATGCGTTCCATGCTCAGCCCTCCACGGCCGGGATCGGGGCGGCGACAGTGGACGCCGCGACAGGCGCCCCCACCACGGCCAGGCTCGAACGCCTCAGCGCCACGGCGAAGGCGTCGGCCAGCGTGGCTTTCGTCGTGACCGAGTTCAGGTCCACGCCGAGGTGGACGATGGTCTGCGCAATCTGCGGCCGGATGCCGCTGATGATGCAGTCCGCTCCCATGAGCCTCGCAGCCGCCACCGTCTTGAGCAGGTGCTGCGCCACCAGCGTGTCGACGGTCGGCACACCGGTGATGTCGAGGATGGCGATCATCGAGCCGGTGTCGACGATGCGCTGCAGCAGGTTCTCCATGACGATCTGCGTGCGCGCGCTGTCGAGCGTGCCGATGAGCGGCAGCGCGAGGATGCCCCGCCAGAGCGTGACGACCGGCGTGGACAGCTCGAGCACCTCCTGCTGCTGCCGGGCGATGACCTCCTCGCGCGTCTTCTGGAACGCCTCCATCGTGAAGAGCCCGAGTTCGTCGAGCAACGTGGTGACGGTCCAGGTGTCCTCGGCCACTTCCGGGACCGACGTGGCCCGTTCACGTACGACCTTGAAGATCGGTTCCTTGAGCGAGAACACGAAGGTGGCCGTTTCGCTCGGCCTGAACCCCTGCTGCGCGCGCGAACGTGAGATCCGCACGAGCAGGTCGCGCACCGGCTCCCAGTCCCGCGCGCTGATGTCGGACGCTCCGCCCTCGAGCGCACGGATGAGGCCGGACAGGAAGTCGCGTGCCTGCTGCTGCATCTCGGTCCTGGAGATCAGCTCGCTGCGCACCACGCGGTTCGACTCCAGTGCATGAAGCCAGTCGTCGACGATACGGTCATGGTCGGTCCGGAGGGCGGCGGCAAGTCGCGCGTAGCTCATGTGGTCCTTGTGGTGAGGCGCTCGGCTGGACAGTGTTTCGCGACAGGGAGGCCGTCGTCGCGTACCAATACACGACGCCAGCCACTGTTGCGGTGGCAATCGGCGCTCGGTCTGCAAGCGGCAGGCCGCTGCCTGCGAGCGGGTCACCTGATGAGGGCGCGCTCGAGCCGGCGCGTGGCGACGATGAAGGCGGCGGTGCCGGCACGGACACGAAGCCCTGCAACGTGCGGCCATCACGGCGCGTCGAAACGCCGGCGGGCCATGGCAGCGCTCCTGCTGCCGAGCGCCCGGTTCAGTGGAGGCATCGTGCTCAAGATCGGGATCATCGTCGGCAGTACGCGACCGGGTCGCAAGGCCCTGACCGTGGCGCAGTGGGTGCATGAACACGCGGTCCGCAAGGGAAACGCCGAGTACGAGATCGTCGACCTGCAGGACTACGCGCTGCCGCTGCTGGACGAGGCAAAGCCGCCGGCGATGGGCCAGTACGAGCACGAGCACACGAAGCGCTGGTCGGCACAGATCGCCTCGCTCGACGCCTTCATCTTCGTGACGCCGGAGTACAACCACGGCACGTCGGGCGCCCTGAAGAACGCCATCGACTTCCTCTACCGGGAGTGGGGCAACAAGGCGGCCGGCTTCGTCGGCTACGGCCAGGTGGGCGCCGCGCGTGCCGTGGAACACCTGCGGCTCATCATGGCCGAACTGCAGGTGGCCGACGTCCGCGCGCAGGTGGCGCTGTCGCTGTATACGGACTTCGAGAAGTACACCACCTTCACCCCCTCGCCGGTGCACGAGAAGACCCTGAACGCCCTGTTCGACCAGGTGGTGGCGTGGGGGACGGCGATGAAGACCCTGCGGAGCTGATCCCGCCGCGCGGGTTGGCGGCTACAATCGACGCCGCCATGACACGCGCAGGGTTCATCGGTCTCGGCGCCATGGGCGTGCCCATGGCAGCCAACCTCCTCAGGGCCGGCCACGAGGTTCTCGTGTACTCACGCCGGCCCCAGAGCGCCGCGCCGCTCGTTGCCCTTGGGGCGCAGGCGTGCACCTCACCCGCCGACGTGGCCGGGCAGAGCGACATCGTGTTCACGATGGTCACCGACACGGCCGCCGTCGAGGCGGTGTGCCTGGGCGCGGCAGGAATCGTCTCCGGCGCCAGGCCCGGCACCATCGTCGTGGACCACAGCACGATCGACCCCGAGGTGACACGCCGGATTGCGACCGAACTGCACCGGCACGGTATCGAGATGCTCGATGCGCCGGTGTCCGGCGGTGTGGCTGGTGCGCAGGCCGGTTCGCTGGTGATGATGGTGGGAGGCGCGGTCTCCGTCCTGGACCGCTGCCGGCCGCTCCTTGCCGCGAATGCCAGCCGGGTCGTCTACATGGGACCGAGCGGTGCCGGCCAGGTGGCCAAGGCCTGCAACCAGATGTGCATCGTGGTGAACCAGCTCGGGGTGGCCGAGGCGTTGCTCGTCGCCGAACGTGCGGGTCTCGACAGGGCGGCGCTCATCGAGGCGCTCCAGGGCGGGTTCGCCGCCAGCCGCGTGCTGGAGTTGCAGGGACCGAAGATGGCCGCCCGCAGCTTCGAGGGGCGGATCGAGTCGCGCCTGCACCACAAGGACATCCTGATGGCCTTGAGCCTGGCCGAACGACTCGGCGTGCGGGCCAGGGCGAGTGCCCTCGCCGCCGAGACCCTGGCAGCGCTGCAGGAGCGGGGCGGCGCCAGGCTCGATTCGGCAGCGGTCTTCACCATTGTCGAGGACGGCGACTGAGCGCCACCGGACGGCACCGACCCGATGCTCCGCATAGCCGCCAATATCTCGATGCTCTTCACCGACGCTCCATTCCTCGACCGGGTGGAGCGGGCCGCGGCGGCAGGCTTCGCAGCCATCGAGTGCCAGTTTCCGTATGCGCATCCTGCGGGTGCGCTGAAGGCGGCCCTCGACACCTGGGGGATGTCACTCGTCCTGCACAACCTCCCACCCGGCGACTGGGCCGCCGGCGACCGCGGCATCGCCTGCCATCCGCACCGCATCGCGGAGTTCGAGGAGGGCGTCGCCACGGCCATTGCGTACGCCACCACGCTCGGATGCCCGCAGGTGAACTGCCTGGCCGGAATCCCGCCCGGCAATGTGCCGGAGTCGCTGGCACGGGACACGCTGCTGCGCAACCTGGCGTACGCGGCCGGCGTGGCGCGAACTGCCGGCATCCGGGTACTGGTCGAGCCGATCAATACGCGCGACATGCCTGGCTACTATGTCGCCGGCACGCGCGAGGCGCGGGCCATCATCGCGGAGGTTGGCGCCGACAACCTGTTCCTCCAGTTCGACTGCTACCACATGCAGATCATGGAGGGCGACATCACCCGCAGCCTCGAAGCGAACATCGACCTGATCCGGCACGTGCAGATCGCGGATGTCCCAGGCCGCGGCGAGCCGGGCACCGGCGAGATCAACTGGGTCCACATCCTCCACACCCTCGAGACGCTGGGCTACGACGGGTGGGTCGGCGCGGAGTACCACCCACAGGGTCGCACCGAAGCCGGCCTCGGCTGGATTCAGCGCCTCACCTGGCGCTAGCCGCGCGACAACTTGCGACACATGAGCCGGCGGTTCCCGTTTACGCTCTCCCATCCATGAACAGAGCCTTCGCGGCCGCCTGGTGCGTGCTGCTGGTGTCGATCGGTCCCGCGGCCCAGGCTCAGCAGCCCCCTCCGCGCCCCGCCGCGCCACCACCCGCCGGTCCGCCCCCGCCCACCCTGCCCGACACCATCTCCCGCGACGACCAGGGACGCGCCACCGTGCGTGCCGTGCGGGTCACCACGCCGATGCGCATCGACGGGCGGCTCGACGAAGCGATCTACGCCGCCGTGCATCCGGCGTCCGGCTTCATCCAGATGGAGCCGCGGGCCGGCCAGCCCGCCACCGAGAAGACCGAAGTCTGGGTCTTCTACGACGATGCGAATGTGTATGTGAGCTTCAAGGCCTGGGAGAGCGACCCGTCCCACGTCATCGTCAACGAGATGCGGCGCGACAGCAACAACATCCGCCAGGGCGACTCGGTCGAGTTCGGCTTCGACACGTTCCGGGACCGTCGCAATGCCATCCTGTTCGAGGCCAACTCGCTCGGTGGCCGCACCGACCTCCAGGCAACCAACGAGCGTCAGTTCAACCCGGACTGGAATCCGGTGTGGCAGCTGAGGGCCGGCCGGTTCGACGGAGGGTGGACCATCGAGGCGGCGCTCCCCTTCAAGTCCATCCGGTACGCACCCGGCCGCGTGCAGGACTGGGGTTTCCAGGCCAGGCGCACGAACAAGTCGAAGAACGAGATCGCGTACCTGACCCGGCTGCCGCCGTCGCTCGGCCTCGGGAGGGCAGACTTCTCGGCTTCGCTCTACGCGAACCTGGTGGGGCTCGAGGCCCCGCCGCAGTCGCGCACACTCGAGCTGAAGCCCTACGCGATCGCCAACCTCACCACCGACAACGTGGCGAATCCGCGGCGGTCGAACGATCCGGACGCCAACATCGGCGTCGACTCGAAGTGGGCGGTCACCCAGAACATGACCGCCGACCTGACCTACAACACCGACTTCGCGCAGGTGGAGGCCGACGAGCAGCAGGTGAACCTGACGCGCTTCAGCCTCTTCTTCCCGGAGAAGCGCGACTTCTTCCTCGAGAACCAGGGGCTCTTCACGTTCGGCAACAACACGTTCGGGCAGGGCCAGGGCAACTCGGACGTGCCGATCATGTTCTACAGCCGCCGCATCGGGCTGGCGGGCAACCGGCAGGTGCCGATCCTCGGGGGCGGCAGGCTCACGGGGCGGATGGGTCGCTACCAGGTCGGCCTGGTGAACATGCAGACGAAGGACGCACCGGCGGCAGGCGCGGAGTCCACGAACTTCTCCGTGGTTCGCATCAAGCGCGACATCCTGCGCAAGAGCAGCATCGGTGTGCTGGCCACGAACCGGTCGCAGGCGCAGGCCGGGATCGGCTCGAACCAGATGTACGGCGTCGACGGTACGTTCGGGTTCTTCAGTAACCTGACCTTCGCCACGTACCTCGCGCGCACGAAGACCGACGGCGTCGACTCGGACGACATGAGCTACCGCGCACAGATGGAGTACAGCGGCGACCGGTACGGCGTCCAGGTGGAGCGGCTGACCGTGGACCGCAACTTCAACCCCGACGTCGGGTTCCTGCGCCGGTCCGACATGCGCAAGAACTACGCGCAGCTCCGCTTCAGTCCACGCCCGCGCCGCAGCCGGCTCGTGCGCAAGTACTCCTCGATCGGCGCCTTCACCTACATCGAGGATGGGCTCGGCAACCTGAGCACACGGATGTCAGACGCCGAGTTCGCCCTGGAATTCCAGAGCAGCGACCGCTTCGCCGTCGGCATCAACCGCGACTACGAACTGCTGCTGCGGCCCTTCACCGTGGTGCCCGGTGCACGGGTGCCGGCGGGCGGCTACGAGTTCACGCAGGGGCGCATCGGCTACGTGATGGGCCAGCAGCGCAAGGTGTCGGCCGCCGTGCAGCTTGAGAGCGGCACGTTCTACGACGGCCGCCGCACCGGCCTTACGCTGAACCGGTCGCGCATCAACGTGTCGCCGCAGCTTGCGGTGGAACCCAACATCTCGCTGAACTGGTTTTCGCTCGCGGCCGGCGACTTCTCGCAGCGCCTCGTCGGCTCGCGCGTCACCTACACCGTGACGCCGCTCCTCTTCGCGAGTGCGCTCATCCAGTACAACTCGAGCACGCACTCGGTCAGCACCAACGCACGGATGCGCTGGGAGTACCGCCCGGGCAGCGAGCTCTTCATCGTCTACAACGAGGAGCGCGACAGCGAGGCGGCCATCGGCCTGCCGGGTCTGCTGAACCGGTCGTTCATCGTGAAGGTGAACCGCTTCCTGCGATTCTGACGGCCTGCGGACCGGTCGACACCACGAACGACGGCGGGTCGCTGGCCGGGAACGATTCCATGGATGCCTCGTCCACCAGCCGCTCATCGGCGTCGTGCGGCGACTCGGCCAGCCACGGACGGTCGTAGTTCATCCGCAGCAGGGCAATGGCGGCCGGCACGTCGGCCGCCGTTCGGATGTGGAACGTGACCCAGCCCGACTCGGGCAGCACATGGTGCGCCGACGCCCGCCCGGCCGCCACCAGCTGCTTTCGGACGCTCACCGGGAACGGCACGTCCAGCAGGCGATCGCCATGCAGGTGCCCCAGTTCCCGTCGTCCGACCCGGAATTCACGGCCACCGAACCGGTGGGCTACGACCTCCACTCCCGGCCAGGCCCCGACCGCCGCCTCTATCCTGTTGGCCCTCGTCGCCACGTTTGCACCCCCTGGCTCAGCCTTCGGCTTCGTCGCGCCCACGTTCGGGTGGGCTGCACCGGGCCATCGCCGCGCGTCGCTCCCTTGCATAAGACGCTGCCAACGCCACTCAGGGGCCGATCGGCCCCGAGGCAATGCTTTACACGGATGAGGTCAGGGCGTACGTCCGTTCCGGCTACACGGGCCGACCCGCGCCCGTCAGGCGACGGGCTAGAATCGGGCTGTGCCCAGCCAATTCTCTGCCATCGGATTCCAGGTCTCGTCCGGCGAAGACCTGGCTGCCCTCGCCACGCATGTCGCCGAACGGGCCACCACCATCGATGCCGCCGAGGGCCAGTACCTCAAGTGGTCACCGGCGTCCGGGGAACAGCTGTGGTTGCAACTCACTCGGTCGGGCGATGCCATGGGCATGAACCCGCACTTCGAGGGTCGGTCCAGGGTGGTGGTCGGGGTAGAAGCCCGGGTGTCGCGGAAAACGCACACGCCGCTGGACACCACGTTCCTCGCGTGGGCCAATCCGCCCGAGGGGGCCAGCACGGGGGGCGACTACCCGTTCGCGTTCGACTGTCCCGACGGCGCCGTCCACGCCGCGCTCGAGCTGCCCCTGCGGGTGGAAGCCCAGATTGCCGCCTTCGCCCAGCAGCTCACCGTCTACGCGTCGGAAGCCGCATACCTCGCGGCACAGCGGGCCGACGGACTGCCATTCGGCCCAAGGGCATTCATCCCGTCCGGCCTGGTGTCGCCAGACGGCCAGCCGGTGAATCCGCCCGAGTCGCATGCGCTCATCACCGGTCGGGTGATCGAGGCCTCGCAGCAGGTCAATACCGTGTCGGGCGAGCCGTTCTTCTGGGCATTGGTCGACACAGTCGGTGGCACGTTCGACGTCGTCATCGACCCGGACCTGATCGAGGAGCCCGTGCGCCCCGGCAACATCGTGGCGGGCTGGTTCTGGCTCTCCGGCAGGCTGCGGACGGCGCCCGGCCCGGGCGGCGGTGGATGGTTCCGCCGGCTGACCGGGCGCGGCTGACGCCGGTCAGATCCTGACCGGCAGGGTTGTGCCGCGGAACGTGCGCCGCGCCACTGCCACGTTCTTGCAGCGGCTGGTTCCATCGTCGCTGAACACGTCGACGAGCAGGTCGACCGGGCCGATGCCAGCCAGGGCCAGCTCCTCCGGATTGATCGTGTCGAGCCCCTCGACGGCCAGGTGCACCGGCGCGTGGCGCGCCGTGCCGTTCCAGTGATACATCGCGAAGTTGCCGCTGTCGTCGTGCGCACCGGCAATCACGAGGTAGGTGGACGACGCGGGGATGTACTCGATGGCCCGGATGCCGCGGCCGCCCAGGTCCAGGTGTCCACCCAGGTGGAGCACCGCCCGCTCCCGCCCCTCGACCACGGCTGCGGGATTCGCCATGCGCACGATCAGGGCCCGCCCCTGCGGGATCGGGTTGCGGAACCCGATCAGGAGTTGACCGTCCGGGGTGGCAGCCAATCCCTCGATGTTGATGGCCCCCGGCTCCTCGGGCGACCTGCCCTCCAGGTCGTCGATGCCGAAGTGGGCCAGCGCCTCGGCCGTGAGCAGATCCTTGATCAGGCGCTTGTACGGAATGCCGACCGGTTCGAGTTCCACGCGGTCGTCGTCGTGGCGGACGGTGGTGGCAAAAAGGCGGCGACGCACCTTGCGCTCCTTGCCCTTGCTGCTGCGCCCGTGCGAACCGATCCAGTAGATGCGGTCGCCGATGATCGCCGCACCCTCGAGATCGGCCTCGGGGTGTTCGGGGTCGTCCAGTTCGAGGAATGGGGTGACGTCGAGCCTGGCGATCGGGGTGCCTGGTCGCTTGCGGTCGAAGACCCGCAGGATGTTGTCTTCGTCGCTCGCCGCCGCAAAGAACGACGTACGGCCGATGCGAACCGCCGCGGACGCGTCGCAGGCCTCGCAGTAGATGCGCGTTTCCACCGATCCCTCCCGGAACAGCACGAACGCCGACGAGTCTAGCCTCGGCGCACGGGGTTGGAGGCGCAGGAGGAAAAGAAACTGTGCAATCCGCCGGCGGTCAGCGGGGGCCGTCCACCCAGCCCGAGACCACGTTCTGCAGGGCCGACGGGTTGTTCAGCACGCCAGCCAGCCGCCACTCGACGATGCCGTTGCGGACACCCAGAAGCGTCGGAACGCCGGCCACTTCGAGGTCGGTCCAGACGGCCCGCTCGGCGTCGACGAGCCACTGCACGGCGAGGCCGTGATCCGCTGTGGCGAACGCCCGCGCCTTCGCCACGTCGCCGCCCACGACAATGGTGACGCGGTCGGGCGCGGCGAGGGGCCAGGTCCGCAGCGCCGAGAGCAGCCGGCCCGACACCTGCGAGTCGGGCAGGACGTAGATGTAGACACGCGACTCCGTACCGGCGGACCGGTCGAGCGTCAACGTGGCCCCGTCCGTCGTCTGCACGGCACTGGCCGGCACCGGCCGCTTGTCGGCGGCGACGGCGCTGGGCGGTGTCAGGCTCGTGACCAGTGCCAGGACCATCCCGGCAATCGTGCTCGTCTGCATCTTCTTCAGCATGTGTGCCTCGCCGATCATGGCGTCAGCCGGAAGTTCACGATGATGGCGCGGTCGGTCGTTGTCAACCCGGTCAGCGCGTCGGGGTCGGTCAGTGCGCCCAGCCCTTCGGCCGTGACGATCGCGTCGCCGGCACCGGTGGGAGCCGCCAGCACCACATAGTGCAGGAGCGCCGCGCTCTCGCCAGGTGCGAGCGTGAGGGTTGCCGTAGGCTGGACCACCGTCTGGTCGATGCTGAACTGGCGATCCACGGCCACCGGAGCGTCCGGTCCCGCGTACACCGACGCGAACGACAGCGCCTGGCCGTTGGCGTCGGCGTTCACGAAGTAGCCCGAGTTCGACACCGACGGGGTGACGTCGGCCTCGACCACCTGGCTCAGGTTCGGCGTGGTCCACAGCGACACCTGGAAGGTGCGGGGCACGCTGCCCGTGTTCGTGAACAGGTCGTAGTAGCGCAGGAAGCGGCCTGCCTGGGGCACCGTCAACCGTCGCACCATCTGCACGCCCGGAGCAGACGGCACCGCCAGCGGCGACAGCGTCACCTCCGACCCGCTGGTGGTCGCGGATAGCGGACAGCACACGGCGGCCTGGCCGGTATGGGGATCGCTCTCGAGCGAGAAGGCGTCCTGCCCCACCGCCTGGACACCGTCGAAGAACGCGCCGTACTCCAGCGTGCCCCGCTGGCCGATGCCGTACAGGAACTGGTCGGCACCGCCGATGGTGAAGCTCGTGCTCGTCAGGCCGACCACGTCGAAGGACAGCTGCAGCTGGGTCGTCGTGGGCTGCGGTGCTGTCGCGGTGCCCGTGGCCGCGGCGTCCATTCCCCGCAGCGGGCTGTACACGTGCACCGTGAACGCGCCGGCGGGCAGCCGGTCGATCGTGATCGAACCGGTTCCGTCGAGGTCGGCATTGAAGGATCGAACGTGACCGCCGAGGGGGCCGACGCCGGACAGCGAACGGACTTCGATATCGACATTCTCCAGCGCCAGCGGATCACCGTTCTCGTCGGCCACCGTGAGGGTGGCCCGCGCGAGGCTCGCGAACGACAGCGTGGGCTCGAGCACCGCATCGGGATCCACGCTCAGCGGGTGCTCGAGGAAGTAGGTCGTGCAGCCATTCTGGTCGCACTCCTCGAGTGACGCCTGCAGCAGGTAGCTGCCCGCCTGCACGTTCGTGAACTCGAACAGACCGTTGACATCCTCGAACGGCTGCCGCGAGTCGACCGCACCGTTCTCCGCAATGAGCGCGATGGACGCGGCCGTGGTCGACTGGCCGGCCAGGTCCAGGGTGCGGACGCGCAGTGTGGCGGGACCAGGAGGGGCCGCCGGGATCCGGAAGTTCACGACCATGGCCCGGTCCGCTGGCGTCAGGCCGGTCAGCGCATCGGGGTCGGTCAGTGCGCCAAGCCCCTCCGCGGTGGCGATCACATCGCCAGCCTCGGTCGGCCCATCCAGGATGACGAAGTGCAGCAGCGCGGCGCTCTGCCCGGGTGCCAGCGTGATGGTGGTCGTCGGCTGCACGGTGGTCAGGTCGGTACTGAACTGGCGGTCGACGGTCGTCGGCGGATCGATGCCCGCATACACGGAGCCGAACGCGAGCGCCTGGCCGCCGGCATCGGCACGCACGAAGTAGCCAGGCGTCGTCGGCGACGGCGTGACGTCGGCCATCACCAGCTGGCTCTGGTTCGGCGTCGTCCACAACGACACAGGGAAGCTGCGCGCCACCGGGCCGGTGTTGGTGAAGACGTCGAAGTAGCGCAGGAACCGGCCTGCCGCCGGGACCATCATCCGCCGCGAGACCTGGACGCCAACGGCGGACGGAACCGCCACCGGGGACAGGGTCACGCTCCGCAGTCCGAGTGTTCCGGTCAGCGCGCAGCAGATCGGGTCGGGTCCGGTGTGGAGTTCGCCGTCGACGCTCAGCGAGCCGCCCCCCGTGAACTGGGCACCATCGAAGTAGATCCCGTCCTGCACGGTGCCGAGGTTCGCGATCACGTAACGGTATTCGTCGGTGCCGCTCAGACCGAACCCGGTGTTGCTCAGGCCGACAACGTCGAAAGCCAGGGGCACCACCGTTGTGGTGGGCACCGAGCGGGCGGCCGTGCCGGTGGCGCCGCCGTCCATGCCCCGCGCCGGACTCCAGACGCGCGCCGTGAACGGCCCGGGGGGCAGGTCCGTGACGAGCACCGTCCCCGACGCGTCGAGCGTGGTGTTGAACGAGCGGAAGTAGGTACCCACCGGACCTGAGACCAGCGACCGCAGCTCGATGTCGACGTTCTCGAACGCGAGCGGGCTGCCGGCCTCATCCACCACCGCAATCGACGTCTGCCCGAGGCTCGCAAACGACAGGACCGGCGTCAGCGTCGCATCCGCCGCGACGGACAGTGCCAGCTCGGTGAACAGTTCGGTGCAGCCGTTCGCGTCGCAGTACGGCGTCCGGGCCTGCAGCAGGTAGGCGCCCGGCTGCACGTTCGTGAACTCGAACAGGCCGTTGACGTCCTGGTACGGCTGGCGGATGTCGGTCGAGGACGCGCCGATCAGGGCCAGCGCCACGTCGCTCGTCTGGTTGAACGACCGGTCGAGCACGCGCACGAAGATCGTCCCCGGTCCCGGCGGCGGAGGCGTGATGCCGAAGTTGACCACGCCGAGCATGTCGTCGCGCGTGAGCCCCTGGAACATGCCCGGCTCGGTCTGGTCGGCCAGCGCCTGCGCCTGCACCTCGACGTCGCCAAGGCCCGTGGGCGGCCGCAGCACCAGGTAGCTGAGCACCGACACGGTTTCGCCGGGTCCGACAGAGACCGGGAACCGTGCGATGGACATCGAGAACCCATCGTCGGTCAGCATCAGCGGCGCCGACACGGGATCGACGCCGGCCAGCACCACGCCAAAGGCGGCGGCGTTGCCGTTCGGGTCGCTGTAGGTGGCGAAGCCGCCGGTGGTGGACGAGGCCGCCGAGGACAGGCCTGTCGAGTAGCTGTCGCGCGGGGCCGTCGTCAGGTCGAAGTCGAACGACATCGGCGCACCGGTCGTGTTCGTGAACGAGTCGAGCACGCGCGCGAGATCTCCGTTCTGCAGCAGGCGCATGCGGCGGGCATGCACGAGCCCAGGCCGCTCGACTACCGGCACGGGCGCCAGCGACAGCTCGTTGCCGCCGTCGCCGTAGCTGCCGGTCAGCGGGCAGCACAGCGTGCCGAGGACGCCCGGCTCGAGCGCCCTCGAGAACGAATTGTCCTCGTAGACGGAGGTGCCGTTCCACTTGTACGAGGCCCTGAACGTCCCGGTCTCGTCGAAGAGCACGTACCGGTCGATCTGCTGCGGGCTGGTCAGCAGGTAGAAGTTGAACGGGTCGAGGGCGACGGTCTCGAAGGTGAACCGCACGTCGACCGTCGTCGGTGCGGCGGCCGACGCCGTTCCGGATCCGCTTCCCACCTCCCCGTTCGGCCCCTTCACGCGAACCACGAACGCCCCCTCCGGCACGTAGGGGATCGTCACGAGTCCGCTTCCATCGGTGGTGGCCGTGAACGTCTGGCTGAAGGACCCGAGCGGTCCGGTCGCCGCCAGCGCCTGGACGGTCACCTCCACGTCGGTTCCCGGAAGCGGCAGGAAGTTCATGTCCTGCACGGCCACCGCCACGACCGGCACCTCGGTGAACGAGATCGTGACCGACACCGGGTTCGCGTCCGTCACCGACACCGAGGCTCCGGCGTACCGGTCAGTGCAGTCGCCGTTCTGGTCGCAGACCGTGAGCCGCGCCTGGACCTGGTAGTCCCCGAGTCCGGCGCTCCTGAACCGGTAGTAGCCACCGCCGTCGTTGTTGAACGCGTCGATGATCCGCTCGAAGCCTGCGGCCGGCAGGAGCGCGACATCGGCGGCATCGGTCGGGGTGCCGAACTCGTCGAGCACGAGCACCTCGACCTCACCCACGATGGGCAGTTCGACATGCAGGCCGGACACGACGCTCGTCGCGCCCGCCAGCGTGACCGGCACCGTCACGCTGGTGGCGGCATCGGTGTTCTCCGCCGTCAGCTGGTAGTCGCCCGCCGGCAGCTCGTAGAACGTGAAGGCGCCGCCGCCCGGGTAGGTGTCCGCGAACGTGTAGCCACCGTTCTGGTCGACCACGTAGACGGTGAGGTTCTCCACCGGCACCGTCGGGCCGTTGGTGGCCGTGCCGCTGAGCACCGAGATCGGCAGGACGATGGTGCCCACGTCGAGGGATGCGCCCTGCTGCGTGGCCACGCCCGCGTACTGCGCCGTGATGCTGTAGCTCCGCGGGCTGTGCGCCGTCAGCACGAACTCGCCCGTGCCGGGGATGGCCGCCAGGTACTGGAAGTGACCGGCCGCGTCGGTCGACGTCGCGTTCCCGAAGCCGGACACGTTCACGCCACCGGGGAACTCGACCTCCACGGTCACGAACGGCAGGGGCGTGACACCGTCGCCGGCCGTCACCGTGCCGGTCAGCGTGGTCACGATCCCGCCCGGCAGCACGATGTCGGTAGTGACGACCTGGCCGCTGGAGGTGAACGGCACCGTGGTCACGGAGTGCTTCCCGCCAACCAGGCCGGGCAGGTTGTACTCCAGCCTGACGCCTTCAATCGGATACACGGCGCGACCGGTGCGGTAGCTGCCGTCGGGCTGCACCGTGGTGCCGAAGCCCCCGCGGTTGGAGAAGGTGTACGGGAACACCACGCCTCCGGGCACCGGCGTGACGCCGTCGGCCGCATAGACGTGCCCCGTGAACTCGACGCTGAACACCGGCAGGGTGAAGTCGGCCGTCACCGTCCCATTCGCCGTCGGCACCACGGGCTGCGTATAGCTCGTGAAATCCGCGGGCGAGAACGCCTCGACGATGAAGCCGGCTCCGGTGGCGGCGACATTGCTGAACGTGTAGCGGCCATCCGGCGGATTGCTGAAGCAGGTGCAGGTCGACGCGAGCACCACACGGTCGATCGCGCGCAGCAGGCGCACATTCACGCTCGGCAGCGTCGCCGTACCGTCGTGCTCGAAGATGCGGCCGGTGACCGTCACGGTGTAGCTCTGGGCGTTCACCGGGATCGTCACGGTGCCGGCGTCATCACCGGCGGTGACCACGCCCGTGGCCAGGTCGAGCACCGTCGAGCTGCTGCCTGGCTGGTAGACCCGGACGTCCACCGGACCTTCGGGTACCTCGGCGACGGTGAGCGAACCGGTGGCGTCGGTCGTACCGCGGTTCTGCAGGAAGTTGTTGTAGCTGTCGCGTTCATCCACGCGGGCGTTGGCCACCGGCGAGCCAGCCTGGTTCACCGTGACCACGAGTCTCGCCACCGCCGGGTAATGCGTGGTGATGGCGAGCGCCTCGCCGTCAGACGCCAGCTGGTACGGCGGCGACACGAGCGGATAGCTCGGCTGCCCGGCACCGGATGGCGGCCGCAGCGCACGGATTGTGAAGGCGCGACCGACCGGCCAGGTGCCGAACGCCACCTGGCTGTTCGCGTTGGTGGAGCCCTGTGCGAAGAACGACGAGCCGCCCGAGTTCTGGAGCTGGGCGCTGATGCCCGCACCGGGCAGGGTGCCGTTCGGCCTGGTCACCGTCGCCGTCACGGTGCCGAAGGCCGGCAGCGCCACGGTCGTCGACGCAGAGAGCGCCGCCAGCGTGACGGTGGTGGACGCCTGGACCAGCGATGGATTGCCCGGGTGCGACGCGGTGACCGTGAACGTCTGGCCGAGCGGCAGGTTGCTGAACGGCCCGGCGATGCCGGCCGCATCGCTCACGCCGGTCTGGGTGTTCACGCCGGGTGCCGAAATGCTGACGGTCATGCCCGGGAGGATGGCCCCGGTCGACCGGGTCGTGGTGACGGTGATGCTGCCCTTGCCAATGTAGCGCAGCGTCAGCGTCTCGACGGCGTCCTGCACCATCGTCACGGACGCCGTCGTCGGGAAGCCGCTGATCGGATCGTTGCTGGTGGCCGTGAAGGTCCCGAGCGGCACGTCGGTGAACGTGAAGTGCCCGGCGCTGTCGGTGGTGGTCACGCGCGAGAAACTGGTCCGCGTGAGCGACACCGATCGGTTCACCTGCGGATTGTCGTTCGCATCGACCACGACGCCGGTGACCGTCCCGGTCGGTTCGACGAGCAGGACGTCGTCGCGCACCTGGCCGGCCGCAAGCGAGACGACCTGCGGCGTGATGGCGAGCGACGTGCCCTGCGGGTGGTTCAGCGTCCCCCGGAGCGTCGGCGTGCCGGTGAAGACGCCGCCGAAGGCATAGCGCGCATTGGCCCCGGTGGTCTGGAAGGCGAACCCGGAGGCGATCTCGACGCGGGCACCCGAGGCCGGCAGGCCGGTGTGGCGCAGCACGATGCCGGTCAGGATGCCGCGGTCGGTGAAGACCACGTCCTGGGCGGTCGTGGCCTGGCCGGAGACGAATGCGCCGTTCGCCGCCGGCGAGTTCGCGAACTGGTTGATCGGGTGCAGTGCCGTCAGCGTGAAGCCGTCGAGCGGAACGGGGTGACCGACACCGCCCGCGATCGTGAACGCCCCGAGCGCGTCGGATGTCGCGCGCCGCACGCGGGCCAGGATCGGGTTCGTGCTGCGGAAGGTGACCTGCGCCCCCGCTACCGGCGTGGCCCCGTCGCCCTCGAGGACCCGACCACCGATCGTGCCGTTCACGGCCGGGAGCGGCGCCAGCGTGCTCACGCCGGTGGCCGGGATGACGAAGTTCGCCACGGCCGAGATCTCGGCCGGCGCAAGGCCGTCGAGCGCCTCGGGAGGCAGCTGGGCCAGCCGGTCGGCTGACGCGGTGGCCGCGCTGATCGAGGCCTGCTCCGACACGAAGTGCATGAGCACCACCGTGCTGTTCGCCGGGACCACGAGCCCGTTCCACCCGAACGTGATGTTCGGGACGCTCTGAATCGTCGCGAAGCTCGCGGTGTTGGCGGGTGCCGGTGCGCCCACGCCGCTGAACGCATAGCCGAGCGGCACGCCCGAGTTGCCGTTGTAGTAGGCATCGGTGCCGGCGACGCCGAACGACGCCCACAGGTCGGGGGTGGCGCCCGGGGTGGCATCGAACACGCCGTCGCCGCTCGAGGTGGCCGACACGAAGTACGGGTTCTCGTTGAAGATGCAGCAGAACGCGGTGCGCTGGCCGTAGGGCTGCGACGCCAGGCTCACGTCCACCGTGATCGGGCTCGCCGTCGGGTTCTGCAGGATCTCGAGGTGCCGCGCGAAGTACCCCGTGGATGGCACGAACACCTTGCGGGTGACGTTGAGGCCGTGGATGCCGACCTGGCGGACGGCAATCTCGCGGCCGCCATCCTCGCGGGTGCCGAAGCCGGCCCCGGTGAACGCCACGGGCGTGCCACCGGCCGTGAGCGTGAGCTTCTGGCCGCCGCGGGTGAACACGGCGCCGGTGCCGCCATAGAGACCACCGTCGGTGTTGATCCCGTAGATCGAGTCCTGCACATCGTTCAGTGTGGTCGGCAGGCCGATCGCGTTCGCCTCGAGCAGGATGTCGAGTGACAGCACCTGGTTGTGCGTCGCCAGCGTGCCCGTGGCCTCGCCGAGCAGCTGCTCCGAGGGCTTGCTGGCCGACAGGCTGACCGGGCCGACGACCACGTTGCCGAAGGCGTAGTTGCCCGCGGCATCCGTCTGCGTGGAGGCGAAGCCGCCGAACGTCGGGTTGAGGCTGCGCAGCGTCACCGTGAGGTTGCCCGCATCACCACCCGTGGGATGGAGCACGCGGCCCTGCACCGTGCCCAGACCGACCGACACCAGCGGCACCTGCGCCACGTCCCCGTTCGCGCTCAGCACGACGTCGCCCGATGTGGCCCGCAGCCGGTTGCCACCGTCATACGCCTGCACGCGATAGGTCCCGAGCTTCAGGTTCGGCGCGCTGAAGGCACCGTTCACGAGCGCCAGGATGGTCGTCTGGTTGGCCTGGCTCACGACACGGACGCTGCCGGCCGCGGGCGTCTGCCCATCGGGCTCGTAGACGATGCCCTCGATCGTGGCACGCGCCTCGAGCTGCACCGTCACAGGCTGCACTTCGTCCGCGGCCAGCACGCCGGACGCCGAACCGCCAAGGCCGGACGCGCTGGCCGTGACGCTGAACGAGCCGGCCAGCAGCCGATCGAGCAGCACCTGGCCGTCGTTGCCGTTCAGCGGTGCGGTCACCCCCTGCAACGAATCGGCCAGCCCCTGGGTCTGGACGGTCACGGACACGCTGGCGCCGTTCACCGGGACACCGTCGGCATCCACCACGGTGACGAGCAGCGCGCCCTGCGGCAGCAGCGTCTCGTTGCGGGTCAGCGTCTCGCCGCTCGTCGTGAAGGCACCCGAGTCGATGGCGCGGCCGCGGGTGGCCGGGTCGAAGACGGTCAGCGTGAACGTCGCGAACGGCAGGAACTGGAACTGATAGGCGCCGTTGACGTCGGTGGTGGTGTTGAACCGGCCCTTCGCACCGAAGTCGACGGTGACCTGCGCACCCGGTGCGGGCGTGACGCCGTCGCGCCGGAGGACGGTGCCGACCAGGTTCCCGTACTGCGCGAACTGGATCGTGAGCGTCAGCGTCTCGCCATTCGCGGTCAGCTGGCCGGTGGCCGACCCGCCCTGATTGGTGAACGCATCCCGGCCGGTCGCCGACACCGACCCGATGAACACATCCGGGAACGACGCCTCGCCGTTGCCGTCGGAGTTGGCCGTCCGCTTGGGCGCCCCGCCGAACAGGCTCGAGCTGAACAGCTCGACCTGTGCGCCGGCCACGGCCGCCCCCACCCCGTTCCGCACGCGCACGGTCACCGTGCCGCGACCCAGGAACACCACCGGTGCGGCGAGCTGCTGTCCGCTGCTCACCTGCACGCTCGACCGGCCGCGGTTCCCGGAGGCGTCCGACGCCTCGACGAGGTACGGTCCTGGCGCCACCAGCGGGAACTGGTAGTTGCCCGAGGCATCGGTGAACGTCGTTGCGATCGAGACCGACGGCGCAGCCGCCTCGAAGAGGTCGACCTTCACGCCGGCGCCCACCGGCGTGACGACGTCGGGCTGGTACACGGTGCCCTGGATGAGGCCCAGGTCGAGCAGGATGAGGCTCACCTGCGCCGAGCCGTCCGGCACGTCCAGCAGGAACGACTCGACATCGAGGCGACTGCCGTCGGTGGCCGTCACCGAGAAGCTGCGGCCCGCGAAGCCCGCCCCCTGCACGCCCTCGATGAGGAACTGGCCCGCCGCATCGGTCACCGCGGTCAGCGGCGTGCCGGCATGGAAGATCGTGACCTGGGCATTCGCGACCGGCTGGAACCCGCCCGGGGTCGGCACCAGCACGTCGCCGCGCACCACGCCGCCAATCACGGTGATCGCGGTCGTGGCCCGGGTGGCCCCGCTGACGCGCGCGTCGATGGTGGTGGTGCCACCCGCGATGGCGGTCACCGTGGCGGTCTTCACCGTCTCGCCCGCTGCGAAGTCCACGCCCGAGGTGACCGCGGCCACCCCCGGCGACAGCGAGATAAGGTCGACGCGCACGCCGCCGGCAGGCGCGGGCGCCCCGAGCGTCACGTCGATCGGCACCTGGTCGCCAGCGCGGGCCAGGATGGACGGCGGGAGCGTCACCGAGGCGACCACCTGCGCCGTGAGCGTCGTCGACACCGGCGCGCTGACGTTTCCGGACGCGTCGGTCGCGCGGGCCGTCACCGTCACGGTGTCGCCGGTCACTAGCGACGCCGGCACGTTCAGCACGAAGGTCTCCGACCGGGTGGCGGTCTGGACCGCCGGCGACCGGGTCTCCGTGTACGAGAAGGCGCCCGTCACCGTGATCTGCAGGCTGGCAATGGCCAGGTCATCCTGCGCCTCGGCCAGCAGAGACACCGTGCTGCCCGGGATCATCGTGCTCGTGCCGCTCGTCGTCCGCAGTGTCAGCGTCGGCGCCTGGCTGTCGGCCACCGGCACGATGAGGCGGGCCGCATCACCGCGGTTGCCGGCCGCGTCGATGGCATACGCATCGATGAAGACCCGATCGCTCGACGTCGCATTGGCCGGCACGTCGAAGTCGAAGGCCGTGGCCACCTGCACCTGGGGCGGCGCCACCTGGCGGGTGTCGGTCGTGACCGTCACCCCGCTCACGGCGAAGCCGATGCTGCCGATGCCGCTGTTGTCCGAGGCCACGACCACGGCGCTCACGTGCGCACCCGGCGCCACCCGCTGCCCCGAGGACACGCCGGTGATCTGCACCGACGGGCCGATCGTGTCGCGCACCCGCAGGTTCAGGACGGTCGTCTGCGACACCTGTCCGGCCGTGTCGGTGGCGGCCCCCTCGATCCCGATGGTGGTGCCCGGCACCGCGTCGATCGGCACGTTGAAGCCGAAGCTCTCTGTCTGGTCTGTCGACGCCGGCGCCACCTGGCGCGTGGCGGCATCGATCACGCCAGACGGACCGCGCACCGCATAGTTCATGCTCGTCACGCCGACGTCGTCGGTCGCCCGGACCGTGACGGTGACCCGCTCACCCGGGGCCGGGGCGAACGAGGAGACCGGCTGCGTCACCGTGACCGTCGGCGCCTGGTCGGGCACCACGGTCAGCGTGGCCTGCGCGGGAATGATGCCGCGGTTGCCGGAGGTGTCCGTGGCAATGGCCGAAATCGCGATCTGCCCGTTGACGCCGACGAGTGCGGGCGCCACCACGAAGTCCATCACGAACGGGCTGGTCCGCGCCGCGTGGACGAAGGCGCCGTTCAGGAAGAAGTCGACGACCGCGATGTCGGTTTCCGCGAGGGTTGCCCGCGCCCGCGCCGTGGTGCCCTGCACGGCCACGGCGCCGCCGTCCACGGCGAGCGACACGATGGCCGGAGGCGTGCGGTCGGTCGTGTCGAAGACATAGCTCGTGTCCGCCGCCATGGCGTTGCCGGCCAGGTCGGTGGCCTTGAGGATCGTCACGCCGTAGCGTGCGGTGTCGCTCAGGGGCACGTTCGGCGTGAAGACGACGACGGTATCGCTCAGCAGGTAGTCGATGCGGCCGGCCACGGGCCCCTGCGGTCCGGTCACCGCGATCGGGACGCCGGCAAACCTGGTGCGGTCCACCATCTCCGAGTACTGCACCCGGACCACGGTGTCGATCGCCACGCCGGTACCGGACACGGTCGGCACGAGGCTGCCGAACGACGGCGGGGTGACGTCCACGGTCGTGAACGACAGCACGTAGTCGGCCGCCATCTTCCGGCCCACGCGGTCCTGCAGGCCGCTGATGCGCAGCGTGTAGCGCGACTGGTCTGCCAGCTGGACGCCGGGCAGCAGGCGGAAGCGCACCACCGTGTCGCCGGCCTGCGTGTCGACCAGACCGGTGACCGGACCGGACGGCCCCGTGAGCGTGACGCTCGAGGCCGTGACGGTCGCGGCGTTGAGCGGCTCCGTGAAGGTGACGAGCAGGTCCTTCGCCTGCGGCACGCCCAGTGCGCCCGCCACCGGATCGCTCGTCGCAACCGCCGGCGGCGCCTCGTCCAGGATCACGTCGCCGATGTCCATCGGTCCGGCGAGCGTGACCGCTCCAGACCGCCTCGCGATGCCGGGCCCGATCGGGTCCTGCGCGAGCAGGGCGTAGGAGGCGGAGCTGATCGCATCGAAGCCGAACGTCCCGTCGGCGGCCGTCTCCGCGAACAGGTGTCCACCATTCGCCGTCAGGTCGACGACGATGCCGGAGGCCGGCGCTCCGCTGGCCAGCAGCACGCGGCCGGTGAAGGTGACCGAGGGAGCGAGCACCACCTGCACGGTGCGTGTCTGCCCGGGGACCAGGACGTCGCCGATCGAGCCGCGCTGCCCCGCCAGGCTCGTGGCCGACACCGTGAAGGTGGTCGCGGGCACGTTGATGAACCGGAACTGCCCGTTCGCGTCCGTTCCCTGCTGGCACGTCCCCGGGCAGCCGCTGCCCGGCTGGCCCGACAGGAAGACGGAGGCGTTTGCCGCCGGGACCTGCGTACCGTTGACCGTCTCGAAGACCGTGCCCTCGACCGTGCTGAGGGCGAGCAGGGTCACCGTCACCTCGGCGTTGTCGTTCTCGAAGAGCAGCGTGCCGCCGGTGGTGCCCACGCTCGGGTTACCGGTGACCTGCGCCGAGGCCCGGGCCGTGAAGCGCCCGAGCGGCACGTCCTGCACCAGGAACCGGCCCGTACCGTCGGCCAGCGTGCCCTTGCAGGCTTCGCCCGCGGCGCACACCTCCACCTGGGCATTCGGCATCGGTACGGCCCCTGGACCGAACACCACGCCCGAGACGCTGCCGGTGACGCGCCGCACCACATCCACCACCATCGGGATGTCGAGCAGCTGTCCGCCGCGCGACAGCGTGCCGCTGGCACTGGCCGAGCCGACCACCGATCGCGTGCTGGCCACGAGCTGGAACGAGCCGACCGACGCACCCGGGAACGAGAAGCTGCCGTCGACCCCGGTCTGCGTCACCTGCGCCGGCAGCGAGCGGCCGGATGCCGTCGTCTGCGCGAGCCGCACGGTCCAGCCCTTGAGTGGCGCGAGGGAGCCCGACTGGACCACCGTGCCGCGGATCGAGCCGAGCGCCTCGAGCGAAATCGTCAGGAACGCGGTCTGGGTACCGCCGAGCACCACGGCCTGCGCACGGCCGCGACCCGCCGTCACCGGGTCGAACGCCTCCACGGTCACCGTGCCCGTGGGAATGAGGGGCACCTGGAACTGGCCGGAGCCATCGGACACGGCGTAGGCCAGCGGCCCCGAGGCGTTGGAGATGACAATCTCCGAGTTGGGCGCGAAGACCAGCGCGCCGTTCGCGTCGGGACGGACGACCTGGCCGGCCACCGTGCCGGTGGCGTCGAACAGGAAGACGTCGACCGTCACCGTCGAGCCGTCGGCCACCACGCGTCCGGCCTTGCGCCCCGCGAAGCCGTTCGCATCGATGGCGGTGACGACGAACTGCCCCTCGGACACGGCATCCGCACCGGCGAAGTCGATCGTGCCCGTGGTCGCCACGCCCGTGCGCTCGTCCTTCGGATAGTCGATCCCCTGCAGCGTGACCCGCGCGCCCGTCACCGGCGTGACGCCGTTGCTGCGGAACACGCGCACCGAGACGGTTCCCCGGCCGAGCAGGCGCATCGGCACGTCGACGTTCTCACCCGCCCGCACCGAGCCCTTCACCGACGACACCTTCCCCGTCGCCACGTCGGTTGCGGTGATGGTGAAGGGTCCCGCGTTGACGATCGGGAAGAGAAACTGCCCGTTCGCATCCGTGGCGGCGAACGCCTCCTGCACCCCCTGCGGCACGCTCGTGCACTCGGTCAGTCCGGTGGCGGCATCGTCGTGGCAGAACACCACGACGGCGTCGGACTTGAAGGTCAGCGCGATCTGCCGGTTCGTGACCGGCGTGAAGCCGTCGGGCTCGTACACCGTGCCGGTGATCCGGCTGGTGGGCTGGAGGCGGAGATCGATGGACACCGTCTGCCCGGGCCCCGGCATGGTGCCCTCGGCCGCAACCGGTTCGGGGCTGAACTGCCCGGCGGCGCGGACCGTGAAGTCGCCGGTCCAGACCGGCTGCGCGAACTGGTACTCGCCGGTCGTGAAATCGTTGCTGACCACTTCGAAGTTCTGGATGTACTCGAACTTCACGCCCACGGAGCCGCCCGCGGTGACGAGGCGGTCGCCGGAGATCGACACCTTCGCGGGCAGCGGCGTGTCGGCGCACGGAGGCGAGCTGCACGTCGTCTCGGCCCTGAGCACGCGTCCCTTCACGGTGCCGGCGCCGCCGCGGAAGTTGATGTCGCTGACCAGGACCTGCCGGTCGTAGCGGATGGCAATCGGGAAGACGTTGCCGTCCTTGAGGTCGGCGCGGAACGCCGAGAGCCGGTACTGGCCGATCCCGAGCTGGTTGATCCGGTAGGCGCCACTGGCATCGCTCAGCGCCTGGCCGATGATGCAGGTGCTCGGCTGCTCGAACTCGTCGAAGCAGTCCTGCAGCACGTAGACCTTGATGCCGGCCTGCGGCACACCAGCGCGGTCGCGGACGATGCCGGCCACGGCACCCACCGGGGGCATCACGACGGTGGTGTGCACCGTCTCGCCCTGCTGCACCAGGTCGACCGTCGACTCGCCCGTGGCCTGGAGCGCGTTGCTGACCGCCACGATCTTCCGGCGGCCGACCGGCACGTCGGTGAGCGTGAAGGTGCCATCCGGCCTGGCGTTGACCAGCGTGTACCCGCCGCCGATGACGGCGTCCGGCACCGGCTGGCCGGAGGAGTCGAGCACGGTCCCTTCGACCGTCCCGAACCCACCGGACATCAGGATCGTCACCGCCCGCACTTCCTGGTCGACGAGCGTCACGCGGACATCGCCCTCGAGCAGCTCGATCTGGTCGAAGGTGTTGATGCGGAGCTGCCCGGCCGTCAGCGCGTTGAACTGGAAGAGCCCGGCTGCATCGGTGCGAACCACCTGGATGGCGCACTCCGCCGGCTCCTTCGTGCCGCCGGGCGGCGGGCTGCAGGCCACGCCCTGCTGGGAGCGGGTGCTGTAGTACGCCACGACCGGCACGTCGGGCACCGGGGTCACCCCGTCGGCCTTCACCACCCGCCCGGACAGCGTGCCGGTCTTCACCACGATGGACGCGGCGCTGGGCGGGTCGAGCAGCACCAGGTCGCGGGTGACCGAGGCGCCGGCAAACGGAATCAGGTCGCTCACGAAGAGCTGTGCCGGACGCGCGACGTTCACCGCTTCCACGAACACGTTGCCGACCGGCACCCGGGCGACCACGAACAGGCCATTGGCATCGCTGGTCGCCGCGTACTCGCTCTGGTCGGTGAGGCTCGTGATGCGGAGCGCCGAGTTCGGCAGCACCGAGCCGTCCTCGGCGAGGGTGCGGCCCGAGAACGTGCCGCGGCCGAGCATCACCACGTCCACGTTCATGTGCTGCCCGCTGCGCGCGAGCCGGAACCGCACATTCCGCAGGTCCTCGGTGATCGGATCCAGGACCTGGAAGCGGACGGTCATCGCCGGCGCATTCAGCACGTAGTCGAACTGGTAGGCGCCGTTGATGTCCGCAATCTCCTCGGCGACACCGACCGTGTTCAGGTCGGGACCGCAGTTGAACTCGTAGAACATGCGGATGGTGGCACCGGCTGCCGGGGTGCCATCCGCGGCGAGGATCCGGCCCGAGACGACGCCGGCCTCGGTCCCCACGGTGACCTGGATGGGCGTGCTGACGGGACCCGCCAGCACGTGTCCCGCACGGTCGCTCACGCCGCCCACGACGATGGTGCGCGGTACGAAGGGGCCGACCGGCTCGCGCAGCGCCAGGTAGGCGATGCGGCCGCCGGGCTGGAGTGCCACGCTGACGACCCGGTTGTCGGGTGCGGTGAACGACGTGATGTCGGCCTCCGGCAGCCGGTCCTGCACGCTCTCGGCGGTGACCTCTTCGCTGAACAGCACCGCCACGACGCGACCGATCGGGTAGACCCGCCCGTCCAGCGGGCATCCGGCCACGTCGGCCTCGCCGATCTGGAAGGCGCCGAGCACCGCGGGGGCCGGGTCGTTCACGGGCGAGGGCGCCGCACTCCGCCCGGTTGCGCTGGTGGTGTCTGTCCGGGCGAAGACGATCTGCGGGACGTCGGTCACCGGCTGCGTCAGCACCGGCACGTCGGTCGGCTGCAGGGCGGTCCACGACGCGAACTGCAGGCCACCGCCCTGCGCCGGGTACGCGAGGCTCACGTCGTAGGGGCCCGTGGCGGTCGACCCGCTCCGCTGGCGGAGCTCCACGACGTAGTCGGACGACTGCGGGACGGCGACCACGAGCAGCTGCGCGATCGGCTGCCCGCCGGCATCGTTCACGACAACCGACTCGGAGAAGGGAATGGCCTTCTGTGTCTTGCCGCCCAGCGTCTCGCCGGTCCGCTGCCCCGCGTGATCGACCAGCACCGCCTCGACCGGCAGGCCGCCCGTGGCGGAGACGAGCACCGACAGGTGACCGGGCATGGCGGTCATCTGCTCGGCCAGGGCCTGGTGGAACGCGACACCGCCGGACGCGAGCGCCGGCCCCAGGTGCGCCGCCACGGTGTCGGCAAAGACGTCGCCCCGCTGCGACAGGCGACGCACGAGGTCGAACCCCTGCATGTCGGCCTGCAGCAGGCCGAGCTTGCCGCTGGTGTCGTTCGCCGGCACCTTCCGCGCCAGGTCCGCGTACCCGGCTCCCAGGACGTCGAACAGCAGCGTCGAGAGCGAGCGCTGCGCCGGCTCGCCGAGCGAGATGCGGAACCCGGCCTCCGCCACGTTCACGGCCCGGTCCAGCACCACCTGCCGCGAGAACCGCATCAATCCGGGCGGCATGGCCGCCGGGGGTGCCGTGGCCACCGACCACGCGCGGCCGAGCAGCCCGAGTGCCGCCGTGCGGATGTCGGCTGGCAGCCCGTTGGACTCCTTCGGCAGGACGAGCGAGTCTGGCGAGAGCGGGATGCCGAGTTCGCCCACCGCGCTTTTCAGCACGAAGATGCCGGCGACGTTCTGGTCCGAGTCCAGCGTGGCCGCCGTCACCGCACCGGTACGATTCGAGATGAGCGTGAAGCTCACCGTTGCCGAATCGCCCGGTGCGATGAAGTCGACCGACTGGCTGGGGGAGCCGGTCAGCTGGGCCCCGCTGATGTTCGCGGGGAAGAGGTTCACCGAGACGACGTTCGCCGGCGACGTCGAGGTGTTGGTGACCGTCACGTCGAGCGAGTACGACTCGCCCGCATTGACCACGTCGGGATGCGTGAACGTCAGCGTGAACTTCGGGTTCCGCACCAGCACGGCGCCCGCCGCACGGCCGCGTACCGGCACCGGCCCCACCGGCAGCCCGTTCAGGGTGCCGGCCAGCTCCATCTCGACGACATGCGTGCCCTCGCGTTTGCCCTCGACGAGGAACTCGGCGCTGCCGGTCTCCTCGGGGCCAAGGTCGGTGATGTCGTCGCCGGTGCCCAGGATCGTGTCCGGCCCCGGCTGCGTGACCGGCACCACCATCGGAGACGGTCCGCCCGCCTTCACGGCCATCGCCAGCGGATCGTCGGACGAGCCGACGACGTTGTCCTGGCCCGGTGGCAGCACGAGGCTCGCCGTGAGGTTGCTCACCACCAGGTTCGACCCGGCCGGTGCCACGTTCCCCACCATCAGCATCACGCTGAAGTACTGGTTCAGGAAGCCGATGTCGCCGGGAATGACGATGACCCCGGGAATCTTCGGGGCGAAGAAGTCCTGCGAGGCGGCCTGCTCGTCCAGCGCGAGCGTGAAGCCCACCACCTGCAGGTTCGGGATGCGTGCCTGGATCTGCAGTGTGTCCGGCAGCAGCGTCTGGATCGACTGCAGCAGCGGCGGGTTCACCGTCTGCAGCGTGGTCAGGGTGTCGGTCGGCGAGAAGGCACCGATGGTGGGCAGCACCACCGGAAACGTCACGTTCACCGTCGAGCCATCGTCGATGGCGAAGGCAGCCGTGAAGTCGTACGCCTGGAAGTTCGACTTGTCGTAGACGATGCCCTTGGCCCTGATCTCGTCGGCAGTGAGGGCACGCGATGTCACGTTCGTGACCAGCAGCTTGTCGATGACGTCGATGCGCGCCACTTCCGGCGTGCCGTAGAGCAGCACCTCGCCCGTGCCGGTGACCAGCCGGATGTTCTCGACCGTGTGCGGCCCTGGAACGGTGAGCACCGGGATCGTGAACGGCGAGTTCGGCGCCGCCACCAGTTCCACCGGCTGCTGGAAGCTCGGCCCGCGCAGCGTGCCGCGCACCTCGGAGCCTGCCGGGAACGGGGGCAGGCTCTGGGGCGGTGCGGCTGCCTGCAGGAACGTACTGACGATCGTGGCGTAGCCCTTCGGGACCGTCTGCGACTCGGGCTGCACGCTGAGGCCGATGCCGTAGAGGGAAATCTCCGCCTTGCCCAGGAACGCCGACTGGGCGTGGGCCGCCCGCGAGGTGAACCCGGCCAGCAGCAGCACGGCCACGAGCAGGCGCACCACCGCCTGGCCGGCTGGCCGCACGCCTCGCGCCTGTGGCGCCCGGTGGGAGGAGGAGGGCGATCTCACGGGAGCGGGATGTCGTCAGAGCCGGAGACGGTGCCCAGGTGGCTGAAGACCTCGATGGGCAGCACGCTGGGAGAACCGTGCAGCGAGAACAGGAGCCGGACCTTGCCGTCCGGCGACACCGGCACCTGCGTCTCGGCGAGCGACACGTCGGTGTCGGGCGTCGTCACGGTGCCTGCCGACGGGTCGGCCAGCCGAACGTGCATCACGGTGCCGGGCGCGACCGGCGTGCCGTCGTTGTTGAGCAGCGACTCGTTGCTCTCGATCGAGACCGCGGTGGTCGCCGAGGCACCGGACCCAAGGCGGTTCACCGAGATCACGTTCCAGGTGAGGCGGCCGGCCGGCATGATGCCACCCAGCGTGTAGAGGCCGCCGCGCAGGATCGTGGCCGTGGCGGAGTTGGTCGCCGTGTCGATCGTCGCCGGCACGAGCGACCAGTCCTCGGTCGTCGCGTTCCACGCGAACATCCGGATGGTCGACTCGGCGAATCCGTCCACCTCCGTGTCATCCCACGACAGGGTCAGCGTGGCCGGTGCGTCGAAGTCCAGCTGCTGCCCGCGGGTGGACGTCACGATGCGGAAGCCGCCGATGCCGTAGTGCGGCTTCTGGCCAGGCGCCTTGTTGTCGTCCGGGGCGTAGGGCGTCACGGGCGGCAGGTTGGGTGCCGGCAGCCAGTCGAAGGACCCGAGTCCCGTCGACGGCTGGTCGGTTGGCGACCCGAACACCAGCGTGGAGAGCCGGTTGCTGACGGAGCCATTGCCCGAGGAGTCGGTCACGGTGCCGCCAAAGAGCGTCGTCTCCACGGCGTCCACGGCGGACTGGAGCCTGCTCTGCACCGCCTGCTCGATCAGCTGCCGTGGCGTGCTGGCATCCATGCTGAGCCCGCCGTAGTCCTCGAGCACGACGAGCTGGCCGCGGACGACAATGCCGTGCGAGGTGCGGTAGTTGACGCTGGAGTCGAGCGTGAAGTCCTGCAGGCTCACGCCGATCTTCTTGCCGACGAAGTTCTGCTTCAGGCCGAAGTCCGACTTCTCGCTGGTGCCCTTGCGCACCTCCTCGTAGAACTCGGGCAGGCTCGGATCGTCCTCGAGGAAGTTGCCGTTCACGCCCACACCCGGCCGGCCGCCGTAGATGAGGACCGACTTCACGAACTTCAGGAACCAGAGGTACAGCTCCTTCGGGCTGACGTTCTGGACCTCGGCCGGGATCTGCCCGCCGCTCAACTGGTCGATGAACGCCTTCATGTCCGCCTCCTGGGTCTGCGTGAGCAGCACCCGGAAGGCAGCCGCCTGCTGGAAGGCCTCGGCGATGACGGCGTTGGTGCGCGCCTCGCCCTGGACGGCGAAGGTCAGGCTGTAGCGGCCACCGGCCCCGACATCCTGCCCGCCCACGAGGCCGAAGCTCTTGGGGCCGCGGAAGGTCACTTCCAGCCGCCACGGCTTGTACACCTTGGCAGCATCGATCTTCGAGAAGACCCGGAACTGCAGGCCGCCGTCGAACGCGGCGGCGTCGGACCCCGCGATGCGCTGCTCGAGCCAGTCGAGCGCCTTCTTCGCGTTGTCCTTCACGAACTGTGGTTCCTGCGGGTAGTTGACGTTCGGTTTGTCGATCTCCGCCTTTACGAAACCGAGGTTCGTCTTGAAGTCGGCCGTGTAGTTGTAGGCCGTGTCGAAGGTGAGCGTGTGCACGGCGCCCACGACCAGTTCGTTCACCGCTTCAGGGTTCACGCGGATCGGATCGCCGAGTTCGTGCTTCAGCTGCTCCTGGACCTCGTAGGTCACGTGGAACTTGCCGCTGAACGACGAGTCGGCACTGAAGGCCGGCTCGGACTTCTCGTCCTCCTTCTTGTCGGCCTTGTCGGCCGCCGTCGCCTCGCGTCCGGCGGGCGCCCCGGTGGTGTCCTTCGTAACCGGCGCATTCGGCGGGTCGCCCGGGTTGGGCGCACGGACGATGTCGAGGTCGACCGTGCCCTTGAACGGCGTGCCCTGCACGTCGCCCGTGGCGCTGAAGGTGGCGATGCGCGCCGACCGGAAGATCTTATAGGCGTCGATGCTGCCGAGGACCGGCTCGAAGAGGTCACCGAAAGCCTTGCGGTGCAGCTTCATGTTCTCCGAGTTCAGGTTGATGCCGGTCTGCGTCGGATCGTTGATCCACTGCAGGATCGCCTTCTCGTCCGACTCGGCGACACTCGGGAACAGGATGGCGGTGAAGCCGTCCTTCTCCATCTGGCTCCACTGCGACATCGGGCCGGAGAAGGTGTAGCGGTACGCCTGCGTCGCCTGCGCCGCGACGTTGCCTCCGAGCTTGAACGCCTCGGCCTTCGAGCCCCCCTTCAGCTTCAGGCGGCCGTCCGCCTCGCGGCTGTTGTCGAACTCGCCCTCCGCGGAGAACCCGTCGAAGCCGAACTTGGCGGTGAACCCGAACGCGGTCTTCCGCTCCCAGTCGAGCCGGTAGATGCCCGGCTCGGTGATCTTCGTGTCGCGGCCGCGGTGGAACAGCCGCAGCTTGAACGAGCCCCCCAGTGAGGCGTTCGCGTTGCCCAGGCCGAACACCCCGAGGCCGGCCTCGATGGCACCGCCCGCCTCGAACTCGTAGGTGAACTGCAGCGGGTCGACGAACACACGGAACAGCTCGGTGTTCCGGCACTGCACCGCCTGCCCGTTGATCGAGGCAATCAGCACCTGGGCCTCACTGCCATCGGCCCCGACGTAGTTGGTGAACGGGATGCCGATGCCCCGGGCCGTGTCGGTGACCTGCTCACCCTTGGCGTTGAACCGTTGCGTCTGGTAGACGAACTCACCGCTGGCGTCGGCCGTGAAGTTGAAGAGGCCGATGATGCCGGGGACGCGCACGGTGAGCGTCGTGCCCGGCGCGGGGTTGCCGTTCTTGTCCACCGCTCGGAAGTAGCGGACCGCCAGGCCGTTCCGCATGACGCGCGACTGGCTGCCAATCGGGTTCGGGTCGGTCGGCAGGCCCACGATGTAGGGGCCCGTGCCGCAGGTGTTCACCAGCACCGTGGCGGGCGGCCCGATCTGGAAGCCGAAGTTCGACGCCGTGATGCTCGGGAGCGAGAGGTACACCGCCGGGGTCGTCGAGGCGTACCCGGTCGTGTAGAAGGTCTGGCTGGCGTGCGCTGCGATGCTCGCCGGATTCGATTGATAGTTGCCGAAGGGGGTCCGGACCACGACGTCGTTGACACTCACGTCACCCTCGTTGGTGACGGTAATCTTCACGACCGCCTTCTGGCCGGTCTCCATCGACACCGGCCCGTCGCCGACGTCCACGCCGTCCACCTCGATCGTCTGGGTCAGCGTGAGCTCCGGCAGCAGGTCGCATTCCGTGTCCGCCATCAGCAGCGTCGAGTTCGGCAGCGGGAACGGCACCTTGCTCGTCACGCCGGCAGGCGGCTGGCAGGTCACGCCGTAGCCCAGGGCCGTGTTCGGGGTGCAGGCCGCCGGGTCGATCACGTAGTAGTGGAAGCCGTCGTAGTTGTTCCGCCGGTTGGCCTCCTTCACCTTCCGCTCCGGCAGGTCGACGGTGAAGACGACGTAGCCGGGGGTGCCCTTCGGCGCGTTCTCCTGGTCGACCTCGAGTTCGAACAGGTCGAGCGTCTTGCCCACGCCTTCGTCGTCCGGATCGGAGCCGGGGTCCTTCGAGAGCGAGCCGTCGCTGTCGGTCTGCCACTCCAGGTAGAAGTGCTGGCCGCCTTCCACCTTCGGCAGGTTCTCGAACCCGAGGACGGCGCCCGTGTCCACCTGCGTCCAGGTGTACTGGGCCTGCTGGCCGCCAGGGGTCTTGTTGTACATCCCGACCTTGATGTCGCGAACGGTGCGCTGGCCGCGGTTCACGATGTGCGGAACCACGTGCAGGTGCGTCACCGCCTTCGCGGTCATCCGCACGCCCTTGCGCGCCATGTTGTTCGCGCGTCGCTCGCCCCGGGTCGTCGTCACCCCTTCGGGGTCGTTCGCGCCGCTGTTCAACTGGTCGGGATCCGGCGTCGCGTCGATCGGGTGCGTACTGGTCTTCGCCGCCGGGTTGATCCAGCGGAGGTACTCGGGCTCGGTCAGCGCCTTGGTGGCCAGCACGAACTGGAACGTGCCGCCGATGAAATCGTCCGCCTCATCGTCGGTCTCGATGCCCCGCTCGTCCGCTTTGACCAGGTAGAAGTCGAACACCTGCCGCACGTCCTCGACCGTGAACATGCGCTCGGATTGCGGCAGGGTGGACTGCAGCGCCAGGGCGCGGATGGCCACCGAGGCCACGTAATGCTCCATGCCGGTGCACTGTGTGGTGCCCCACAGCGTGGGGTCGGGCTCCACCGGGTTGTACTGGAAGCAGGCGTTGGCCCCCGAGCCCCGCAGCGTGAGCGGCGTCTGCCCCGGCAGCGGACCCGGGTTGTTGTCGGTCGAGTCGCGCCGGAAATTCAGGATCAGGTCGCGCGTCGCCGGAACGGCCGAGAGCCGGCCGAGCGCCGCGCGGATACCCGCCTTGCCCGCCAGGTGCAACTGGCTGATGAACAGGTCGTGGAACTGCGAGTTCGGGTTCTCGGCACCGCGGATCCGGACAGCCGTGTAGGCCTTCCGGAGCTGGTACTCCATCAGGTTCGCCCACTCGAAGCCCTCGATGGTCGGGATCTTCACCGTGGGGTCCGTGCGGTACTTCAGCAGGTAGCCCTGGATCTCCGACTCGGGCACACCCACCTGATCGAATGTGGGCTGGTAGCCGAGCGACGTGTCCTGTACGCCCGAGAGCTCGACACCGTAGGCTTCGGTCAGGTGCTTCAGGATGAGCCCCTGCATGCCCAGCCCCAGCGTGTTGTCCGAGTCGCCCGGGATGCCCGGCATGGTGCGCGCCAGGCGGTAGCGCATCGACGTGAGATCGGCCGTGTAGTTCGGCAGGAACGAGATGTCGGCGAACCGGAAGCCGACACCGTCCGGATCGGTCGGCTCGCGCGGGCTCAGCTCCGGATCGCTGATGTTCGGGTTCACGAACGGATACGTGAGCGACTGGACGACGCAGCTGGCCAGCGGCACCTGCGCGGCACGCTTGTCCTTCGGGTCGTTCGTCTTGTCCGGGTTCGGGACGATCTCGAGGTACCACGAGTCCGGCATGAACGTGGACAGGTCGTGGTCGCTGACACCAGGCTGGTAGTTGCTGCCGCAGGCCTGGTCGGGCGTCGCCGTCCACAGGCACGCGCTGCTGCCCGACTCCCAGATCTTCATCTGCGCCGGATCGAAGCCGGGGCACATGGCAGCGGCACGCGCCAGCCCCTTCACGATACCGGTCTTCAGCGCCTTCTTCTCGCGGGCCAGCAGGCCGGCGGTGCCACCCGTGGGCGGCAGCGCGGTGGACCGCTTCTGCTGCATGTCCACCTTGAGGTCGCAGCACAGGTTGCCCACTTTGTAGATGTCGAGCCCCGACGGGGTCGCCATGTAGAGCAGTTCCCGGTCGGGATCGAAGCGGATGCCATTCACGCCCGACGGGAACGCGTCGCGGTAGACGATGCGGTCGTCCACGGCATCGCCGTTGCGGTCGACCAGCGTGCTCGTGGTCGGCTTGCTCACGTCGATGAGCGCGATGAAGGGGCCCGACGTGCCGCTGTAGGTGGAGGTGAAGACAACCACGAGCTGCTGCTGGTCGGGTGAGACCTCCAGCTCCATGACCGTGCCGCTCATGGGCACGCGACCATAGATCTTCGGCAGCGTCTCGGTCGTCGATCCAACCTGGGAATTCGCGCGACCGAGCAGCACGATCGTGATGCCGTTGTCGCCGCCGACGAAGGCCAGGTCGACCCGCTCGGCAGGGATCACGGTGCCGTCGCCGTTCGAGTCGAACGGCAGGCCCTCGGCCACCCGCAGGCGCCGCGCGTTGGCGGTGAGCGGCGCCGTGCCCAGCACGCTCATGTCGCGGCCCAGGATGACGATGTCCTGGCCGTCACGGGTCTTCTTGATCGCCACCAGCTTGTCGCAATCGTTCGGCCGCGTCGGGTCGCCACTGCACCCGTACCGGACGATGTCCGTGAAGTCGCCGCCGATGCTGGTCTTCCCGTTGGCCTTGAGGTGGCCCCGGCCCGCACCGCCGAAGATGGGTGCCAGCCGCGAGCCCACGTCGAGACCGAACACGCCCATGCGCTCCACGGCCGCGAAGGCCAGCGGCGTGCCACCCGGATCCACGACTGCCGCCACACCCTTGGCGAAGCCGGTGCCTGGTGCCGCGCCCGGAATGTTCGTACCGCCCATGGGATCGGGATCCGCCGTGAGCGCCTCGCGTCCGAGGGGCACCGGGTTCACCGGGTCGCTGACATCGAAGAAGTTCAGGTAGCTCGCGTTGCCGCCCTGCGTGGCGGCATTGAACGCCGTGGTCACGAGCAGGTCGCGCGCCGGTGTACCGAACGTGCTCAGCTTGAAGTTCACGTCGGGCAACAACGCCGCGCGCTGGATGCCCGGCGCGTCCGCGGTGGCGACGGCGAGCCGGACGGGCGGCTTCGAGACGTCGGTCACGTCGAAGGTCACGAGATGCTGGATGCCGGCCGTCACGAACAGCGTGGTCTGATCCTTCTCGTTGCCCTGCGCATCGGTGACCGTGCGCTTGAGCATCTGCACGTCCTTGAACGGCTCCGAGGACGGGAAGTGCTGCAGCAGCCGGGGGCCGAACGTGGTGATCGGCAGCGACACGACACCCTGGAAGGCATTGCCGGCCGCGTCGCAGACGCTCTGGCACGCGCCCGCGATGGCCTGCCCGACGGTCTGGAGCGCGCCCTTGATGGTGAGCAGGTAGCTCTGGCCGAGTTGCAGGCCGCCTTCGGCGAGGCCACTCGTCGGGTCGGTGACGGACGGCACGAAGGTGACCGTCCGGTTGTCGTTCGAGACCCGGATCTCCCCCTCGACCTCGTTACCGAGGCTGTCGGTGACCACGACGTTCTGCTTCAGGCTGTCCGCGTCCATCGCCTCCGAAAACGTGAAGGAGATGAAGCCGCCGGAGGCGAGGTCGCTGACGATCGACGGTCCGTTCAGCAGGTAGGGCGCGCTCAGGTCGTCCGTGATCCGGCCGATGAGATCGCTCAGGCTCAGCGGCTCGTCCTTCGGCGGCGCCTGGCCGAGAATCGTGCGCACGATCGCGCCAGTGAGCTGGCTGATGATGTTCAGCGTGAAGCGCGGCAGCTCGACGGAGAACGGCGGACGCGTGTCGTAGTTGATCGTCAGTGTGTAGACGTCCGTATCGTCCCCTTCGAACGCGACGGCGAAGCCGCCCTGCGTGATCGAGACGTCGGGGATGATCATCGCCACGCGCCCGCTGGCGCTCGTCAGGGTGACGCCGCACGGCGCGTTGGGATCCGGCTCGGTCTGGCCCTGCGGGCACACGGTGCGCGCCGCGCCGCCGGTCTGTCCGGCGGCCGTCGCCTCGGCACGGGTCGGGTCGATGGTGCCGGGCTGCGCGCGCACGACGAGATTGCCGATACCCGGGGTCGAGGGCTGCTTGCTGACCCCCTTGGTGATGACGTGCGGCACCCCCTTGCTGATCGCCGAGGGCACCGCGGTCAGCTCGACGGTGTCGCCGAGGCTGCCCGGGGCCGTCACCGTGAAGGTGAACAGCGGCACGTTGAAGCTCTTGGTGATGTTCCGCGTCACGTTGACGACCACGAAGTCGTGCACGCTCTTCGCGATCCGATCGAGCTTCGGGGTGACGATGACGGTCTGGGCGGTGGGCCCGGCGGCGATGGTGAACGGCACCGGCGTCGGCGTCCCGCTCCCGTGCTCCTCGACCCGGTAGTTGTCGAACACCGAGCCGGTCACCTGGAACGCGAACGGCGTCGGGTCGATGGTGCGCGTGACGATCTTCTGCGTGCCACGCGTCGCGTTGCGCACGATGACCTGCTCGTCGGCCAGGTACAGCTCGTCCGACGAGATGTGGTAGTTCATCGCGTTCGGCGACACCGTGATGCGGCCCGTGATCACCGGGAAGCACACCGGGGTCGGCAGGATCGTGTTGAACGTGGTGAACGGGATGGCGAAGGGCAGGCCGGCGCGGAACGTCTCCGTCCGGGCCTGCAGCTGGTAGCGCCCTTCGGACTGCATCTGCGCGTAGTTCAACCCGAAGGTCTGCGCGGCCTTCGCGATGCCGTAGACGGCCGCCGCCATCACACCCGGGCAGTAGAGCGGCGGGTCGACAATGCGGCCGTTGTCGAAGTGCGCCGTGTCGACCACGTTCAGGTACTTGCGCCCGTCGACGTCGACCGCCTGCATGACGACCCACTGGTCGTCGACGGTGTCGCCCGGCTGTGCCTGCACCGAGAGCCGGATCGGCGTCTTCGCCTCCGCGCCGCCGAAGTCCAGCTCGACCGCCTGCACGAGCGGGAAGTTCGCCGACTCGGCCGCCGTCAGCGTCACCGGGAAGTTCGCCAGCGGTACGTCCTTGATCGTGACCACCGCCCCACCGTCGAAGGCACCGGCCGGCACCTCGGCCTCGATGCCGTTCGGCCCCTTCACCGTGCCGCCTGCGGCCGACACGAACTGCGACACCGACCCGTCCGGGTTGGTCTGCTGGAAGGCGCCCAGGTCGATGGCGGTCTCGTTGCCGGCCACGTCCACGATGCGGACCCGCAGCGCGTCGCTGGCAGCGGCCGCAATCGACGTCGAGAACGACCCGTTCGCCTGCACCAGGGCCACCGCCACGGCGCCGGTCGTGAGGTTGTCGACGAAGACCCGGTCGGTCGGGCCGGCCGTGCCCTGCGTGCCGGACACGGACGACAGGCCGAGCGGATCGGGAATCGAAGCGGAGATCGCACCGGCTGGCGGCGGCTGCGGCGGCCGGGTGTCGAGGCTGTCGAACGTCACCGACACGGCCGACGCCAGCGGATAGCCCGTGACGTCGGCGATGGCGGTGGTCACCGACGCGGTGTATCGCTCGTTCGGCGCGAGGGGCGCAACCGGGCGGAACGTGACCACCGTGTTGTTCTGCGTCAGTGCATGGATGCCGTCGACGGTCCCCGCCGGACCCGAGAGGCTGATCGATGCCGGGGTGACCGTTGCGGGATCGATCGGCTCCGAGAAGGTGACGACCACCACGCCGGCCAGGGGCACGTTGGTGTCGCCCTGCGCCGGCGTGATGTGCGCGACCGCCGGTGGCTGGGCGGTGAGCTGCAGCGGCACGGCGGCGATCGTGCTGACCGCCAGGTAGGCCGGAGCGGTGGCGGTGTCGTTCTTCTGCAGGTCGGCCGCCGTCACCTGCGTCGTGCCGGCTGGCGCGGCTGCGACGTAGACCCCGGCCGCCGTGGTGAGCGACACGACCGGGAAGGTGCTTGTCGTAATCAGCGCGCCGGCGAACGGTGCGCCGCCAGGACCGAGCACGGTGCCGCCCGCAAAGCCGAGCGGCGTGGCCGAGAGCAGGAACATGTACTGGCCGTCACCGCGCACCCCTTCGAGGACGGTCTGCTGTCCGCCGATGCTGGTCTCAGACACCAGCCGGTTACCCGAGATACGGCCCACGCCGACCAGCACCATCCTGGTACGGCCGGCGACCTGCGCGAGGCGCACGAGCACCACGCCGGTGTCGTCCACGAGCGTGGCGGGCGCGTCGATGGACACCGCGGCCGCACGGGCCAGCGTCGCGCCGAGCGTCACCTCGAGCCCGCCGATGGCCGTGAGGCCGGCCGGCAGCGGCTGTGCGAACGATGCCGCGTCGAGGCTCCTCAACGTGACAGGCGACGGCGTGGACAGGGCGGCCGGCGGGAGGACGAGCTGCTCCCCTGCCGGGCCCTGGACGGTGCCGCCCGTGACGTCGACCACCGGAATCGGCACGCCCGGCTGCCCTTCGAACAGCTCCACCGTGATCGAACCGCGCGAGAGGGTGGTCGACTCGAAGGTCAGCGACGGCACCACCGTCAGGTCCGACGCCAGCGTGGTGTTCACCGCCGGCGACTGGAAGAAGAGCAGGTCTTCCACGAACGGCTGCGGGTGCGCGTCCGCGCCGGAGGTGAAGGCGTAGGCCTCCACAATCCGCGCCGTGAGAAGCGTCCCGCTGGTGGCCGGGGACGTCGTCTCGACGTCGGCGTGCACGTCCGAGCGGACACCTGGCTGATAGAAGAGCACCTGCGGCTGCGGCAGGATCGTCGTCGTCCGTCCGCCGGGCAGGCCGCCGGCCGCCACCGGCTGGAGCAGGGCCCCGGCTGACGGGGCGGGAGGTGCCTGCGGCACCACGTCGGCCACGAAGAAGGCCACCTGCCCGGTCGCCCCGGTCGTGCCCTCGATGCTGGTGCCATCAGCGCTGACCTGCGCGGTGCCCACCGCGCGCCAACCCTGCGCGCCATCGTCCCACAACGCCGCCACGATGGACTGGGCCGCGGGCACGGCGACCAGCGATCGGATGCGGAGCGAGGCCGGGCTGCCGAGGACCAACGCGTGCGGCCAGATCTCAGCGGCTGCGACAGGCGACCAGCCGAGCGGGGGCCGCCCCTGCAGCCCCTGCTGCGAGAGCGTGGCGAAGCGGATCGGACCGCTCTGCGGCAGCGCACCGGGTGCGAAGGTCACCGAACCGGTCGCGAGCGCCAGCGTGCCGCCAGCCGCCGCGCTGACCGGCTGCTCCAGCAACAGCGGCGTCAGCCTGGCGTCCAGCACTTCGATGGCCTGGCCACCGACGAGGGTGACCGGCCGGTCGGCGCTGGTCCAGGCATCCTTCCGAAGGCGGACAACGGCAGTGCCGGCATTCCCGCGCAGCACGAAGCGGCCACGGGCATCGGACAGCGTGGTGTCGACGTATGCGGCGCCGCTTGCGTCGGTGCCAAGCAGTTCGACGATCGCGTCAGGCAGCGGAAGGCTGGTCGTGTCGTCGTACACCTCGCCCGTGACCACGCCGAGCACAGGCTGTGAGGCCGCACGCACCGTGACGGTCTTCGAATCGCTGGCCGTCAGGCTGGCGAAGTTGGTGGCCTCCGCGGTGATCGCGAACGTGTCACCGGCCGGTGCCCCGATCGGGACGGTGAACGTGGCCCGATAGGGTGGCGCCACCAGCGACTGCAGCGAGGCGGTGCCCTGCAGGAAGGTGACGCTGGCCACGCCGCCAGGGTCGGTGACCTGGGCCTCCAGCGTGAGCACCTCACCCGGGAGGGCGTCGGGCGGGACGGTGAGCGTGACGACCGGCGGCACGGGCGACGCCTGCGCCACCACGTCCACCTGGATGGTGCCGTCCGCGGCATTGCCGGCAAAGTCGGTGGCACGGGCCGTGACCACGAGCGGCGTGCCCACCGGTGCACTGACCGGAACCGTGTAGGTCGCGGTGTACGGGGACGTCTTGGCGGTGAACACCACCACGCCGTCCACGAGGAAGCTCACCGTGTCGACACCCACGGCGTCCGTCGCCTGCGCCGAGAAGGTGATCGAGGCCCCCGGCGTGGTCGAGGCCGGGCCGAACACCTGCACGGTCGGGCTGTCGGTGTCGGGCACCGTGCCAATCGCCACCACCCCGGTCGCTTCGGCGTGGTTCTGCGCCGCGTCTCGCGCCACCGCCTGCACCTGGATGGTCTGCCCGGGCGAGACAACGGAGGGCACCGTGAAGGTACGGACGTAGGGAGCCGACGTCAGCGTGACCGGCGTATCGCCGTCGACGGAAATGCTGACGTCGCTCACAGCCGTGTCGTCCGACGCCGTGACACGGGCCTCGATGGTTGCTCCCGGCAGCGCCGAGTTCGGCACGACGATGCTCACGATCGGCGGGGCGCGGTCGGCCGGTCCGGTGGGCGGGGCCACCGTGACCACCATGTCGTCGGTGGCGGTCAGGGCCGAGTCCGATGCCGACAGCGTCAGCACGTAGACACCCGGCGCCGCGAAGGTGGCGTCGGTCACCGGGCTCGAGGCGGACACGAAGCTCACCGCACCAGGCCCGGAGAGCTTCTGCCAGGTGGACGTGACCTGCACCGTCGGCTGCCCGTCGTCGGTCACGCTGCCCTGCAGGTGGGCCGACCCGCCGAAGGCGACCTGAACGTCGGGACCGGCATCCACGACCGGCGCGCGGTTCGTGATGGCAGGCGCGAGCGCATGGACGGTGAGGCTGGCGGTGGTGGTCTTGTCGGTGTCCGACGCGGCGAGCTGGAGCACGTAGTCGCCAGCGGTGCTGAACGTGGCGGCGGTCGTCCCCGAGGCCGCATTGGCAAACGTGGTCGTGCCGGGGCCGCTCAGCTGCGTCCACTGGATCGTGAGGGCTGCGCCCTGGGGCAGGCCGTCATCGGACACCGTGCCGTTGAGCGCCGCGCTGGCCGGCAGCGTCAGCGTGATGTCGGAGCCGGCCACCACCACCGGGGCCAGGTTCACCGGCGGCACGGGATTCACCGTAATCGTCGCCTCGGCATAGGCCGTGAGCACCGTGTCCGACGCGGTCAGCCTGAGGACGTAGACGCCCGGCGCCGTGAACGTCGCCGTGGTGCCAGCCCGGGTTGCATCCGCGAACGTCGCGGTACCGGGACCGCTCTGCTGCGTCCACTGCTGCGTGACCGTGGCGCCCTGAGGCAGCCCGTCGTCCGAGACGGCGCCGTCGAGCGTGGCCGCCGCGGGAAGCGTCACGGTCTGGCTCGCTCCGGCGTTGACCGTGGGCGGCTGGTTCACCGCCACGGGTGCCTTCACCGTAATCGTCGTCTCCGCGAAGGCGGTCAGTACCGTGTCGTCGGCCGTGAGCCGCAGCACATAGGTGCCCGCCACACTGAACGTCGCTGTCGTCGAAGGGCTGGTCGGGTTCGCAACCGTCGCTATACCAGGACCGCTCTGCAGGGTCCACGCCACACTGACCGCAGCCCCCTGCGGCAGTCCATCGTCGGTGACCGATCCGAACAGGGTGGCCCCTCCGGGCAGCGTGATCGACTGGTTCGGGCCGGCGGACACCAGGGGGGCCAGGTTCGTGGCGACGACGGGATTGACGGTGATGGTCACCTCGTCGAACGCCGTCAACGCCGTGTCGTCGGCCGTGAGCCGCAGCACATAGGTGCCGGCGACGCTGAAGGTCACACCGGTCGATGCGCTCGTCGCATTCGCAAACGTCGCGGTGCCGGGGCCGCTCTGCTGCGTCCACTGCTGGGTAACCGTCGCGCCCTGCGGCAGGCCGTCGTCCGTCACGGTGCCAGTCAGCGTGGCGCCAGCTGGCAGCGTGATGGTCTGGTCCGCCCCCGCGTTCACCGTCGGCGCCACGTTCGTCGGCGGCGCCGGATT
>JBFWPN010000004.1:0-194535 GCA_050249955.1 Vicinamibacterales bacterium | reverse complement strand
CCGTCGGCGCCACGTTCGTCGGCGGCGCCGGATTCACGGTGATGGTGACCTCGTCGAACGCGCTCAGCGCCGTGTCGTCGGCCGTGAGCCGCAGCACATACGTGCCGGCGGCGCTGAACGTCACGCCGGTCGATGCGCTCGCCGCGTTCGCAAACGTCGCCGTGCCCGGGCCACTCTGCTGCGTCCAGGCGCTCGTCACGCTCGCGCCCTGCGGCAGCCCGTCGTCCGTCACGGTGCCACTCAGCGTCGCGCCGCTCGGCAGCGTGATCGTCTGGTCCACCCCCGCGTTCGCCGTCGGCGCCACGTTCGTCGGCGGCGCCGGATTCACGGTGATGGTGACCTCGTCGAACGCGCTCAGCGCCGTGTCGTCGGCCGTGAGCCGCAGCACATACGTGCCGGCGGCGCTGAACGTCACGCCGGTCGATGCGCTCGCCGCGTTCGCAAACGTCGCCGTGCCCGGGCCACTCTGCTGCGTCCAGGCGCTCGTCACGCTCGCGCCCTGCGGCAGCCCGTCGTCCGTCACGGTGCCACTCAGCGTCGCGCCGCTCGGCAGCGTGATCGTCTGGTCCGCCCCCGCGTTCACCGTGGGTGCCACGTTCGTCGGCGGCGCCGGATTCACGGTGATCGTCACGTCGTCGAACGCCGTCAGCGCGGTGTCGTCCGCCGTCAGCCGCAGCACGTACGTGCCCGCCACACTGAAGGTCACGCCGGTCGATGCGCTCGCCGCATTCGCAAATGTCGCCGTGCCGGGGCCGCTCTGCTGCGTCCAGGCGCTCGTCACGCTCGCGCCCTGCGGCAGGCCGTCATCCGTCACGGTGCCAGTCAGCGTCGCGCCGCTCGGCAGCGTGATCGTCTGGTCCACCCCCGCGTTCACCGTCGGCGCCAGGTTCGTCGGCGGCGCCGGATTCACGGTGATCGTCACCTCGTCGAACGCCGTCAGCGCCGTGTCGTCCGCCGTGAGCCGCAGCACGTACGTGCCCGCCACACTGAACGTCACGCCGGTCGACGCGCTCGCCGCGTTCGCAAACGTCGCCGTGCCGGGGCCACTCTGCTGCGTCCAGGCGCTCGTCACGCTCGCGCCCTGCGGCAGCCCGTCGTCCGTCACGGTGCCGCTCAGTGTCGCGCCAGCTGGCAGCGTGATGGTCTGGTCCACCCCCGCGTTCACCGTCGGCGCCACGTTCGTCGGCGGCGCCGGATTGACGGTGATCGTCACGTCGTCGAACGCCGTCAACGCCGTGTCGTCGGCCGTGAGCCGCAGCACATACGTGCCGGCGGCGCTGAACGTCACGCCGGTCGATGCGCTCGCCGCGTTCGCAAACGTCGCCGTGCCGGGGCCACTCTGCTGCGTCCAGGCGCTCGTCACGCTCGCGCCCTGCGGCAGCCCGTCGTCCGTCACGGTCCCACTCAGCGTCGCGCCGCTCGGCAGCGTGATCGTCTGGTCCGCCCCCGCGTTCACCGTGGGTGCCACGTTCGTCGGCGGCGCCGGATTCACGGTGATCGTCACGTCGTCGAACGCCGTCAGCGCGGTGTCGTCCGCCGTCAGCCGCAGCACGTACGTGCCCGCCACACTGAAGGTCACGCCGGTCGATGCGCTCGCCGCATTCGCAAATGTCGCCGTGCCGGGGCCGCTCTGCTGCGTCCAGGCGCTCGTCACGCTCGCGCCCTGCGGCAGGCCGTCATCCGTCACGGTGCCAGTCAGCGTCGCGCCGCTCGGCAGCGTGATCGTCTGGTCCACCCCCGCGTTCACCGTCGGCGCCACGTTCGTCGGCGGCGCCGGATTCACGGTGATCGTCACCTCGTCGAACGCCGTCAGCGCCGTGTCGTCCGCCGTGAGCCGCAGCACATACGTACCGGCGGCGCTGAAGGTCACGCCGGTCGATGCGCTCGCGGCGTTCGCAAACGTCGCCGTGCCAGGGCCGCTCTGCTGCGTCCACTGCTGGGTAACCGTCGCGCCCTGCGGCAGGCCGTCATCCGTGACGGTGCCGCTCAGCGTCGCGCCGCTCGGCAGCGTGATCGCCTGGTCCGCCCCCGCGTTCACCGTCGGCGCCACATTCGTCGGCGTGCCGGTGACGGTGACCGTCATGTCCGCAGACGTCGTGAGAGCCGTGTCGCTGGCGCTCAGCCGGATCACGTACACGCCAGGTGCGCTGAACGTGGCGCTGGTGTTTCTGACCGAGGGGTTGGCGAACGTCACGACGCCAGGCCCGCTCTGCTGGGTCCACAGCATGCTCACTGTCGAGCCCTGAGGCAGGCCGTCGTCGGTCACCTCAGGCGTGAACGACATCGTGCCTGGCAGCGTCAGCGATCGGGCCCGGGACATCCCGATCTTCGGCGCCTGGTTGCCGGGCCCGGCCGCGTTGACGATGACCGTGGCCTCGGCGAAGGCGGTGAGCTGCGTATCGCTGGCCGTGAGTCGAAGCACGTAGGTGCCGGCCACGCTGAACGTGGCGGTGGTCGCGGGGCTCGAGGGGTTGGCAAACGTGGTGGCCCCGGGCCCGCTCCGCTGCGTCCACGTGCTTGTCACCACCGCGCCCTGCGGCAACCCATCGTCGGTCACCGTGCCCGTCAGCGTCGCACCACCCGGCAGCGTCACCGTCTGCGTGGGCCCGGCGGTGACCACTGGCGCACGATTCGCCGGGTTGTTGACCGTGACGGTGACCTCGGAGAACGAGGAGAGCTGTGTGTCGCTTGCGGTCAGGCGAAGAACGTAGGTGCCGGCCGTGCTGAAGGTGGCCGTGGTGGACGGGGTCGCCGGGTTCGCGAACGTCGTCGTCCCGGGCCCGCTCTGCTGTGTCCAGAGGCTTGTGACCATCGCCCCCTGCGGCAGTCCGTCGTCGGTCACCGCACCGGACAGGGTGGCGCTGCCGGGCAGCACGACCGTCCGGTTCGGCCCCGCGCTGACGGTCGGCGCCAGGTTCGTCACCGAGCCGGTCACGGTGACCGTCATGTCTGCCGCGGTGGTGAGTTGCGAGTCGCTGGCGGTCAGGCGGATGACATACACGCCGGGCGCGCTGAACGTGGCGCTGGTGTTTCTGACCGAGGGGTTGGCGAACGTGACGGTTCCAGGCCCGCTCTGCTGTGTCCACAGCGTGGTCACGGTTGCGCCCTGCGGCAGTCCGTCGTCGCTGACCTCTGGCCTGAACGAGAGGGAGCCCGGCAGCGTGAGCGCGCGGGCGGTCGACATCTGAATTTTCGGTGCCTGGTTCGTCTGCCCACCGGCCATCAGGTCGGCACCGGCGAAGGCAAGCGCACACGCGAGGGCGGCCCCTGACAGCAGCGTCAGGAAGCGGCGTGAGCCACGACGAACGGACGGACGGGAGGCCCTGCCCTTCCTTGCCCTGGCAGTGCCCGCACTGATGCTGTTGCGCACGCGACGATGAAGGCCTGCGGAGTCCAGGACGCAACCCGCGCGCAGGCACACGCGAGCCGTTCCAACGTCGTTCGTGCGTGACGTGTGAGTTTGGCGCTCTCGCTACAAGAAGTACGCCTATGTCAGTCGGTAGTGGAAATTCGAGAACTTCCGAAGGATTCCGGCCACTCTCGCCGGAACGCCGAACTCACCGAGCTCCCGCCGTCGGCATTTTGTCTCCCATGGCGATCCCTTTCCGGATCCCGCCCGCTCGCTGCAGAAGGCCGATGAAAGTCACATAGTCTGCCAACCGTCGAGACTTGTTCCTCGTTCGTGAAGAGAACAGGGACGATCGCACGCACGATGCGAGTTCCGGCGGAGGGGTGAACCGGGGGATGGAAGGGTGAGGGTGGAGAGTGGAGGGTCGATGCGCACGGGGCTCCGGCCATTCCCGAAGCCCCATGCGATGGGAGCCGTCTACTGCTTCAGTGTCAGGCGCCCGCGGATTTCACCAGGCGCATTCGCCGTGCTGTGCACGTTGACATACGTGTTGCCCCCGAGGATGGCCTGGATCACATCGTCGCCCGAGCGGATGCCCTGATCGTTGCGCATGACCCACTGCGCCTCGGGCACGGTCCCGCTGTAGGCGAAGTCGTTCGAGGCGGAGATCGGCGGGGCGAAATTCACGATGACCGGTCCGGTGGTGCCGACGCCACCCACATGGATGTGGCTGGCGGTCACGCCACTGGGCAGGTTGAAGACGTCAACCCGATAGGTCAGGCTGCGAGCCGAGACATCGAGCGTGATCGTGGCCGTGCCGAAGGCACCGGTGTTCACGCCATTCGGCGTTTCCTCGGAACCCGTGAGTGAAGCCGTGAGCGTGTAGACCTGCGCCTGCGCGGATGCCGCTCCACCGGCAAGGGTGCCGACCCTGAGCGCGAGTGTCATGACCAGTCGTCGCATAGCATTGTTCTCCCAGGTGTGAGTCCCAGACGGACAGTTCGAGCCGCCGCGGCGGTGGCAAGGCCGGTGCCGGGGCACGCCAGGGCGGATTTCCTCGGAATCCCGCATGGGAGAACTGCGCGAGCCTTACGAGAAGCGTGGCTGCTTACGCGGCGCGTGCGTTTGACAGGGCGGAAGCCCATCTGAAAAGCTCGGTCGGACCGGCTCTGCGGCCCCTCACGCCAGGCCGATGCCGGCCGACGGAGGAGACCGAACGATGGAGCAGCGGCTGGAGACCCGAAGGGCTGGACAGACCGACATCCCGGCGCTGGTGGCGCTGGTGAACTCGGCCTACCGCGGGGAGAGCAGCAAGGCCGGCTGGGCGACGGAGGCCGATCTGCTCGATGGCATCCGCATCGACGCCGAGCGGCTGGCCACAGAGCTGGAGGCCGAGGGAAGCGTGGTCCTGGTCCACGAGGATGAGGGGGCCATCGTGGCCTGCGTGCACCTCGAGCGCACCGGCGACAGTTGCTACCTCGGGATGCTGACCACGAAGCCGACGCTGCAGGCGCGCGGGCTGGGTCGGCAGATGCTGGCGGCGGCAGAGGCGTGGGCGGTGCAGGCCTGGGGCACGCGCGAGATGCACATGACCGTCATCATGCAGCGCGAGTCGCTCATCGCGTGGTACGAACGACGCGGTTACGTGCGCACGGGCGAGACGAAGCCGTTCCCGTACGGTGACGAACGGTGGGGGCTGCCCAAGGTGGACGACCTCGCCTTCGTCGTGCTGTCAAAGCGGCTCGACAGTCTGCAATCTCCCCTCTGAAATCTGCAATCTGCGACCCTGCAGTTCACTCTCCCCCGTCTTCCCTTGCCTTGCGCGACGCGACGACGAGCGCGACGCAGCCGGTCCAGGTTGGCAGCATGTCGATGACCGGCATGAATTCGATCAGGAAGGTGGGGAGCAGCAGCGGGTGCAGGCCGAGCAGGCGCACCTCCACGACCGCCGCCAGCACGTCGAGCACCTCTGACGCACCGACCCAGCCCACCGGCCCCAGCACCAGTTGCAGGAGATCGGTGGCAATGGCCACGGCGTAGGCCACGCGGACGCGGGCTGGCGTCAGCGTCGGCGCGTTGGACCTCGACAGGATCTGCGTGACCCACTTCACGCAGACAAGTCTAGCGGACCGGCTGTACCGCCTCGACGAGCATCCCGACCGATCGGCGCGTGGCGCGCCCGGCTGCGCTGACGCCCTTGTAGTGTCCCAGCCGCACCACCGCGAGCTGGTGAGACGGGATGATCAGCACCTGCTGGCCGCCCACACCCGACATGAAATACATGTCCTTCGGTGCCGGCCACGCCCCGTCGCCGTTCACCCAGAAGAGCCCGCCGTACTGCGGACGGCCGTCGGCCACCCAGGCCGGCGCCAGCGCACCCACGAAGCTGGCATACCCCTCGGGGAGAATCCGTTCGCCGTTCCAGACCCCATCCTGCAGGTACAGGTTGGCGATCCGGGCCCAGTCGCGGCCCGATGCCGACTCGTAGCCGTGCGTGAGGAAGTTGCCGAACGGGTCGGTGTCCATCACGAAGGTGCGGATGCCCAGCTTGTCGAACAGGTTGCGCTGCGGCCAGGCGTGGTAGTCCTCGCCACGCTTCTCCACCGCGAGCCTGGTCAGGTAGTTGGTCAGCACCGGATCCGTGTTGCGGTAACGGCCCACCTTCCCCGGCTCCCACTGCTGCGGACGGGTCGCCGCGTACTTGAAGGCGTCCATCGAACCCGTGTAGTAGTACAGGTGGTCCGGATATGGGCCGGACTCGTCATAGTCCGGGTCCTGCGGGGCGATGATGCGAAGTCCGCTCGACATGTTGAGGATGTCGCGGATGCGGATCGTCCTGCGCGGGTCGTTGGCGCCCTGCCACTCCGGAATCGGCGCTGGCTGGTCGAGCGTGTAGACCCCCTTCTGGATCAGGATGCCGAGCAGCGTGCCGCTCAGGCTCTTTCCCATCGACCAGCTCTCCAGCGGCGTGGTCGGCGTGATGTTCGGGCCGTAGCGTTCGGCGATGATGCGCCCCTTGTAGGTCACCACGAAGGCGGCGGTCATGGCGGCTGGATCGAACGCCGTCTCCACGGCGGCCTGCACCTTCGCCATGTCGACCCCGGCGGGAGGCGGGCCGTCGGGCAGCAGGTCGCCCATCGGCCAGGGCGTCGTCTTCGGGTCGGGCACGCGCGGCGTGACCACCGACGGGGTGAACGACACGTCGGTCTTCCCCACCGGCACCGTGACGCAGCCCTGGCTCCCCACGTGTTTCGCGAGACGGACCGTGCCGTTCGGCATGGTCACTTCCACCGTCTGCTTCTGGCGGTCGATGCGCGGCGTGCCGAGCTGCGCGCGCGATTCGTACGGGGCCGTGAAGTAGCCCACGTTCTCCATCGCGAATGCCGGTTCGAGCCCCGTGACGAAGACCGCCGTGCACATGATCTTCGCGTAGCCCGAGGCGTAGTGCTCGATCTTCTCCCCGGGCGGTGGCACGTACGTCGTGGGCAGTTCCAGCGACTTCCCGCGCGCAATCACCGACCGGCGCAGCGCCTCCCGGTCCTGCGCCACCAGCGCCGCGGACAGGACACCAGCAACCGACACTCCGATGAGTGCAATGGCGAGTCTCTTCATGAGGCGGGATTATAGCCACACCCGGCCACGCAATCCTCCCGGACGGCACGGTGTACGTGGCCGGGCCGCGCCACGCACGGCCGCCCCATCGAGCGGCTGTCCATGTAGAATCGGCACCCGATGCAGACACTCTGGAATGCGGACGACCGTGACGCCCTGCTCGCACGGTTTGGTCGCCTGAGCCCGGACGCCGCGCCGGCCTGGGGCACGCTCTCGGCACCGAGGATGGTGACCCACGTCACCGACGGCCTGAGGGCCGCGCTTGGCGAGGTACCGGTGAGGCCGATCAGCGGACCGCTGCAGTATTGGCCACTCAACGCGCTGATCATCAGCGTGCTGCCCTGGCCAAAGGGGGCCCCGACCGCACCTGAACTGCTGGCGCGGGCGCCACAGCAGTGGAGCGACGAGCTGGAGACGCTGCGCACCGCAGTCGATCGCTTCGTCGCACGCGACATCGCCGGCACCTGGGCTCCGCACGCCGCGTTCGGCGATATCGGCGGGAAGGCCTGGGGACGCCTGACCTTCAGGCACCTGGATCACCACCTGCGGCAGTTCCGGGCCTGAACATCGCCGGGGCCCGGCCGGTCACCCGATCGGGCCGATGCCCTTGAAGACGACGACGGCGCGTGATCGCTCGCGCGACGCGACGAGGTCCACGTCGAACTCGGCCATCCAGTCGTTCTCCTGTTCCGGATCGACGAGCACCTGCTGGACGTGCCAGTTCCGGCCATGGTCGGCGACCGTCACGTGCGTGTGGCGCAGGTTGCGAGCCTCCGGGTCGAACCGCAGGGTGCCATGCCCGGCCCGGTACGCCTCGATCGCGCCCTTCAACTGGTCGACCGTCCAGGCCGGCGCCCGCTCGCCATCCTCGACACCGCCGTCGGCAGCGTCCAGCGTCGCCAGCGCCCCCCCATGGTCACCAATGCTCCACGCCCGGAGGAACGTGAAGATGCGCGTCCGCACGAGCGCGGTGAACGCCTTCGTATCGCGCGTGATGTCGGCCAGCGCTTCGTCGGCACCGGGCGGGCGCAGTTCCGTGGTGGCGCGGCCCGCACCCGCGAGGGGACGGTAGTTCGGGTCGCGCATCCGCTCCCATTCGTCTTCCAGGCTGGAGTCCACCGCACGCAGCAGCGTGCGGAGGTAGAGCTCCATCTCGCGGACCTCATCGGTCTTGGCCGCATCCGGCACGGTCTGGCTGAGCACCTTGTAGACGCTGTTGAGGTGCCGGAGCAGCAACCCCTCGGATCGCTGCAACTCGTAGTCGAGCACGTACTCGGCAAACGATCGGAAGTGCTCGAACATCTCCCGGGCGATCGACTTCGGCCGGATGTTGTCCTCGCCCACCCACGGATGGCGCTCGGCGAACGCGTTGAACGTCTCGTAGACGAAGTCGCGCAGCGGCTTGGGGTACTCGAGCTTCTCGATCTCCTCCATCCGCTGCTCGTACTCCATCCCTTCGGCCTTCCACGTCGCAATGGCCTCGTCCTTCACCCGATCGAGCTGCTTGCGCAGGATCAGCTCCGGGTTCTCGAGGATCGACTCCACCAGCGTGAGGACATCCAGGGCGTACTCCGGCGCGTCCCGGTCGAGCAGCGGCAGCGTCTCGAGCAGGTACAGCGAGAGCGCCTGGTCCATCGAGAAGTCTTCCTGCAGGTCGACGTTCACGCGCAGCTTCGCGCCCTCGGGCGTCCGCGGGATGAACTCGATCACGTGACGCGACACGAGCGCCCGGAACAGCTGCCAGGCCCGCCGCCGGTGCTGCCGCTTCGCGCCCTCCGCCTCATGGCTGTCGCGCACGATCCGCTGCATGGCGCGGCACCCGTCCGTGCGTCGGCTCAGGACGTTCAGCAGCATGCCGTGACTGACCTGGAAGCGCGACACCAGCTGCTCGGGCTGCGCCCCCATCAGGCGCTTGAACGTGTTCAGGTCCCAGCTGACGAAGTTGTGTTCCGGCGGCTTCCGCAGCGTCACCTTCTTCCCGTCACGCTGCGACTTCTCCTTCAGCCGGATGTTCTCGATCACATGCTCGGGCGCCTGGACGACGACGTAGCCGCGATCGTCGAAGCCCTTGCGGCCCGCACGGCCGGCAATCTGGTGGAAGTCCCTCGCGCTGAGGATCGCGGTCTTCTGGCCATCGAACTTGCAGAGCCTGGTGAACAGCACCGTGCGGATGGGGACGTTGATGCCGGCCCCGAGCGTGTCGGTGCCGCAGATCACCTTCAGCAGGCCCGCCTGCGCGAGCTGCTCCACCAGCACGCGGTATTTCGGCAGCAGTCCGGCATGGTGCAGGCCGATGCCGTGCCGCAGCCACTTCCGCACGTCGGCCCCGTACGGGCTGGAGAACTCGAAGCTCGCGATCCGCGCGGCGATCTCCGCCTTCTCCTCCTTCGTGCAGATCTTCAGGCTCGTGAAGTCCTGCGCGCTGCTGGCGGCATCGGCCTGCGTGAAGTGCACCACGTAGGCCGGCGTGCGCTGCTCGTCCACCAGCTTCTCGATGGTATGCGCCAGCGGAATCTCCGAGTAGGCGTACTCCAGCGGCACCGGGCGCTCACCCGACTTGATGGTGCGGGTCGGCCGGCCGTTCAGCCGCGTGACCGCCTCCTCGAAGAACCGTGTGTCGCCGAGCGTGGCCGACATCAGCAGGAAGCGCGATCCCGTCATCGTGAGCAGCGGCACCTGCCAGGCACTGCCACGGTCGCGGTCCGCGTAGTAGTGGAACTCGTCCATCACCACATCGTCGAAGGGCGCCCCGGCCCCCTCACGCAGGGCGATGTTGGCCAGCACCTCCGCCGTGCAGCACAGCACCGGGGCGTCGCGGTTCACGCTCGCGTCGCCCGTGGAGAGGCCGACGAGATCGGGGCCGAACTCGCGGCAGAGCGCCATCCACTTCTCGTTGACGAGCGCCTTGATCGGGCAGGTGTAGACCGCCCGCTTGCCCCGTGCGAGCGCGGAGAAGATCAGCGCCGAGGCGACGAGCGACTTCCCGGAGCCGGTCGGCGTGTTCAGGATGACGTTGCTGCCGTCGAGCAGCTCCAGCACGGCCTCCTCCTGCGCCGGATACAGCGACAGGCCGCGGGCCGACGTGTAGCGCAGGAAGTAGTCGAGCAGGCGGTCACTGGTGGGATCCCACTGCGCATCGTGCAGCAGGTCGACGAGCGATGTGGCGGGAGACGACACGCGGTGCGCCTTCAGGACTCTTGGCCGGCGGCCATTGCGCTCGGCTCGGGCACGCGCGCCGCCACCCGGTGCACGAGCGCCAGCAGCGCTTCCGGGGCGAACGGCTTCTGGATCAGCGGGGGCACGTCGCCGGGCTCGAGGTGCGAGGGCACAACGGGTGCGCCGTAGCCCGACATGAGCGCCACCTTCACGGCCGGCCTCATGCGACGGATGCGGTCGAGCGCCTGCCAGCCGTCCATGCGCGGCATGGCCACGTCGAGCAGCACAACCGATACCTCGGGCGCCTGTTCGAGCACCCCGAGCCCCTCGACGCCGTCGCCAGCCTGCAGTGTGCGGTAACCGGCGCGCTGCAGCATGCCGACGACCACGCCCCTGACTTGCACCTCGTCGTCCACGACGAGCACGGTGGTCGGCGCAGCCCCCGGTGTCGCCGCGGTGGCGCGCGGGCCGTCCGGCACCGGCGGCTTCGTGCCGGCCGCGGGCCACGCTACCGCCCGCGCAGACGCAGGCAGCCAGATGCTGAAGGTGGTGCCCTGGCCAGGCTCGCTCGACACCCGCAGCGCACCGCCGTGCCGACGGACGATGCCGAGCACGGCCGCCAGGCCGAGGCCACGTCCGGTGAACTTCGTGCTGAAGAACGGATCGAAGATGCGGGAGCGCGTCACTGCGTCCATGCCGCTGCCGGTGTCGGTCACCTCCAGCAGGGCGCAGGGACCACCGGCGAACCCCTCGCAGAGGGTGGCCTGGTCCAGCTCACCAGGCACCACGTCGACCACCGCCGTCCGGAGCGTCACCGTGCCCGACCCGCCGCCGAGCGCCTCGGACGCGTTCGTGATCAGGTTCATCACCACCTGGCGGATCTGCGTGACGTCGCCCGCGATCCAGGCCTCCCGCAGGTCGAGGCGACACTCGGTCTTCTTGTCGATGGCCGAGCGGAGCAGCGCGGACATGTCGGCCACCACCTGGGCGAGGTCGAGCGGGCCGGTCGCGAAGTTGCCCTGCCCCGCATAGGCGAGCATCTGCGCGGTGAGGTCGGCAGCCCGCTGTGCCGCCGTGTCGATCTCGTGGATGGCCGCGAGCGCCGCCGGGTTCCCGGCCGCCACGATCCCGGCGTACGAGGCGTTGCCCATGATGATGGCGAGCAGGTTGTTGAAGTCGTGCGCGATGCCGCCGGCCAGGATGCCGAGGCTTTCGAGCTTCTGCGCCTGCTGCACCTGCTGCTCGAGCGCGCGCCGCTCGGCCTCCATGCGCCGGCGCTCGGTGACGTCGCTCGTCAGCCCGAGCACGTGCAGGCGGCCGTCCGGCTGGCCGAACGGCACCTTGATCGAGTGATACCAGCGCGTCTGGCCGTCGCGGCCAACCACCGCCTGTTCCTCTTCGTGCGGCTGCCCCGTGGCCGCCACCCTGTCGAACCCGGCCGGCAGCAGCCCAGCCTCCACCGCCCGGCGATTCGCGAACAGCACCTCGCCACGGGCGTCGGTGACATGAATCAGGTTGGGTGAGGCGTCGATCAACTGCTCGAAGTAGCGACCGATCAGGTGCGCGCGGCGCAGGGTGGCGAAATGCAGGCGCTGGCCCGACTGGAGGTAGACCGACACCGTGGTGCCAATCAGGTTGGCGGCGAGCGTGATCAGCGCGTAGGTGATCAGCAGTTCCGCCTCACGTGCGCCGTACAGCGCCTCGCGCGCGAGTGTCACCAGCAGGAGCATCGCGCCCACCGTCATCTGGTACGCGGTGGGCACGAGGGTGGCGAGGTAGAGCGCGAACGTCAGGCCGACGCTGATGAGGACGAACCCCTCCACCCCCGGCGGCCGCGTGCTGTTGATGACACCGAACACGAAGACCAGCACCATGAAGGCGCCGGCCACCCATTGGTCCAGCACCTCGGCACGCGTCACCCGCGCGAGCGCGGCCCAGCTCAGGATCACGACCAGCACGCCGGACACCCGTATGGTGACCAGCGTCCAGAAGAGCGGGGAGTCGGCGCTGTAGCGATAGTCGTTCACGCCCAGGACGAGCGTGACCGCCGCCAGGATGAGCAGGACGCGGCGCCCGAGCAGGCGATCGCGTTCGAAACGCGACGCCCGGAAGGCCGCTTCGAGCGTCGGCGAAATGAACCGGCCGAACCGGATGGCGGCCGCCGGGTCCCCGAAGGCCGCGAACAGCTTCGACGCCGCCCGCCGGCCGCCATGGTCGTGGGGCTCGCCGCGCTGATGGCGGGGCTCGGTCATGAAGAAACTATAGCGCACCGCTGCACTGCCAACGACCCTGCCCGCCCCCATAGAATGGGGTCATGCACGATCTCGTCATCGTCATCACGGGCGCGAGCACCGGCATCGGTGAGCAGCTTGCCCTCCAGTTGTCAGGAGCCGGGGCGTCGGTGGTGCTGGTGGCCCGCCGGGCGGGAGCGCTGGCGACGGTGGCGGCGCGCTGCGGCGGACCGTCGCTCGCGGTCGCGGCGGACATGACCGTCCGCGCCGATGTCCAGCGGGTCGTGGCCGGGGCCCTGGACCGCTTCGGGCGCATCGACGTGTGGGTCAACAACGTCGGGCAGGGGATCTCGCGCATGCCGTCTGCCCTCACCGATGAGGACATCGACGACATGGTGCGCATCAACGTGAAGTCGGCCCTCTACGGAATGCAGGAGGTGCTGCCGCACTTCAAGGCCCGGGAGCGGGGCCACGTCGTCAACGTGTCGTCGATGCTGGGCCGCATCCCGTTCGCGCTCTATCGCTCGGCCTACAACGGCGCGAAGCACTTCCTGAACGCCCTCACCGCCAACTTCCGCGAGGAACTGGCCGCTACGCATCCAGGCATCCAGTTCTCCCTCGTGTCGCCCGGCGTGGTCTACACGGAGTTCGGCCTGCGGGCCAAGCACGGCGGCGTCGACTCCCGCACGCTGCCGCAGGGACAGACGCCGGAACAGGTGGCCGCCGTCATCGTCGGCGTGATCCGGAACCGGACGCCGGATGTGTACACGCGTGTCGGCGCGCGGCAGATGGTGCTCGACTACTTCGCGCGCGTGGGCGAAGACCCGGTGCCCTGAACGCGCGTCATCGTCAAGGCCACGCCGCCCGGCACGGCCATCGGCGCGATCATCCAGCCCGGCGTGGCGTGCCTGGTGGTCGCCATCCCGGACGCGATGCCGATGCCGGAGCCCATCACCACGTCACTCAGGTTGTGGCGGTTCTCGTGCAGCCGCGAGACAGCGACGTAGCCGGCTATGAGGTAGGTGGGTATCGCCCACTTCATGCCAAGGTGACGCTGGAACACGACGGCGGCGGCAAAGGTGTCCGAAGCATGGCCCGACGGGAACGAGTTGTCGCCCGACAGGTCGGGACGATCGCGCCGCACCGCGAGCTTGATCGACTGGACCACGATCTCGGAGGTGGCGACGCTCCGCAGCACGTCGCGGCCCACGTGCGCCGCGCGGGGACGGTCCGTCATCCGGCCGAACGCGTAGGTCGCGGCCGCCCCCCCGAGCAGGTAAGCCGAGTTGCCGATGCGCGCGCCAGGGTCGAAGATCTCCGACCATGAGGCCCACTCTTCCCCGGGCGCCACGCGCACATTGTCGTCGAGCGGGTGGACCGCGCCAGCCACCGCGCCGGCACCGGCAATCCAGATCAGGCTGCGGCGTGTGGCCAGGTGCAGGACATCGCTGCCGATGTCCTGGAGGATCCGGCTGAACGGACGGTCGATAGCCTGGTCGCCCGCGGGCGGATCGGACCGCTGGGCCGCCGGCGTGGCTTCGACGGCCATGACAGGCGCGGGAGCGTCGGGCATGACAGACGCCGGCGTGGTGCCGGAGGTCCGGGTGTCGGCACCGTCCGGAACGCCGGCCTGGGCCACGGGCAGCACCGACAGCACGAGGCAGACTGAGAGGAGGGAACGACGGAGCATGGTGCCACCTCCCTGCTCCTGCCTGGCAGGCGGAGGTGTTCCGGATAGTCGGCAGGATGGGCGGATCGCACAGAGCTGATGCAAGCCCGGGACCCCAGCGGAGCGCCCCTGCACTATCGCGACACGTGGAGGCGAAGCGTCATGGCGAGGCGCGTCCGATGGGGCTCCCCGGCTGGCAGCCGGACGATCTGGATGTCGGGTTGGAGGGCCAGCCAGGCGTTCAGCGTGAACCGGTGGAACACCTCGACCGCCTGCTCGGCACGGTGGTCCGCCTGCAGGCTGGCGCGATCCGAGGCCAGCGCGGACAGCGACACGCGGATACCCATCGCGTCGTGCTCGCGACGGTGCGTCATTCGCCGCAGCCGGACGCCGACCGCCAGGTGGCGGGTGACGGGGGCCGTCCGGGTCGACGACACCGAGAGCTGGCCCGAGGCCACCAGTTCCCTGCCCGCGCGCGACTGCCAGGCCACCTGCTCACCCAGCACGAACCAGCCAGCGGACTCAGACGTCTCCCCTGACGCGTCGAGGAAGGTGCCGGTGTGGCGGTAGACGCCGCCCACGATCCGGGTGGGTTCTGGCTCGTCGCCCGTGGCCACCTGGGCGATCCACAGCCGTCCCGACTCGAGCATCGGTTCGCCCACGTCGGCCGCTTCCGGTCCGGCGAACAGGCCGCCGGTCACCAGCAGTCGTCCTGGCCCGGCGAACGCCGCCACGACGCCGGGCTCGGGGTCCGGATAGGTCGGCATCGGATAGATCGCACCGCTCAATCCTGCCGACGAATGCTGGAAGAGCTCGGTGCTGGTCGGGAGCGCGAAGTCGCTGTTCGCATCGAGACGCCCCACCCGCGTCCGCAGGCGGTCGGAGAACCAGCGAACATCCAGCGAGAGTTCACCCAGGTGGGCGAAGGGGTCCGCGTCGATCGACGAGAATCCGCCGTAGTCGCCGAGGATCCGCGAGCCGTTCCGTCCGCCGAACGCGTAGTACTGCGCGACGAGGGTCGCTCCTGGCCAGTGCGCCAGACGGCCGAGGTCGGCCGTCGCGGTCACGTCCAGCACGCCGCGCGGCGCCACGCGATGCTCGGCGTCGAAGGCGGCGAACGTCGTCACGTCGAGCGTGCCGTTGAGGTGGAGGTCGACCGGCGGCACCGTGCCCTCGACGGGTGTCCCCGCAGGCTGGGCGTGCAGCGGAACGGTCGCAGCCAGGAAGAGCGCCGTGACCAGGGATACGAACCGGCATGCGGCAGGCATGGTGCCTCGCACGGGCCGGGGGGGCCACTCAATGAATCGGCGAGGCTCGACGCCCCTTGAATGGCGGTCAGCGCGTAACAGCGACCGTCACGAGCAGGCGATTGAAGCCGGTGGCCGGCTCCCAGACATCCTCGTTCGCCAGGCGGATGCTGAAGTCGGGGTTGGCGTACAGTCGCGGGTCCGGGTCAGGCAGGTTCAGGAAGAGTTCCCACGCACCGGTCTCGAGCGGCAGGGTTCCCGAGAAGGTGACCGTCACCGGCTCGCCCGGCATCCACGTCCGCGGGTCGCCCTGGACCGCGAGGCGCACGAGCCGCCCACTTGTCTGGTGCCGGGCCACCACCTCGGCGAGTCGCGGGTTGTATGGAGCACTCCAGCCATCGTTCACGATGGTGACCTGTCCGCTGAACGGCTCACCTCCCCTGACACCAGGCCGGATCCGGCTCTCGACGAGGCGGAAGCGGTAGCCGAGGCGGTTCTGCACCTCGGCGAAGCATCCCTCCCGACGCCAGAGGTCCACCACCGCCGGGTGATACTCGATATTGATGACGTCGTATCGCGCAATCTCCAGTTCGCGGAGGGCGATCTCGCAGCGCGCGTGCGGCACCGGCTGCTGTGGCTCGCTGTCGGGCGGCGCGCAGGTTTCTCCACCCTGGGGGACGAACCGGTTGTCGTAGTGCAGGAACTTCTTCAGCCAGGCCAGCTTCGAGTCGTAGCCGGTCTGCAGCAGGCCGTCGAACGGACCGTGCAGGAAACAGTCGTTGTGCTGGCCGAGCCGCGCCTGCGCCGTGGTCTGGTGTGCCTGCGCCGGCGTGAGCGGGTCGGGCCCCGTGAACGCCTGCTTCAGGAGCGGAGTACGCAGCGCCACCTTGCGTGAGTCGGGCACGGCCCAGAGCAGGCGGTCGATCAGCACGCTCGAGTTCGCGTTCGGCGTGTTGTCCCGGTTGAGAAGCCCGCTCGATGAGTGGTGCCATTCACCCCACGCGCCGATGAAGCCGGCCTCCACAAACGCAATCACGTCGGCATTCCCGCGCAGCACCGGCGCCAGTGCGTCCATGTGCGCAAGCACGCGGTCCACGCCGGGGTCGGTGCGGATGCCCGACAGGGCCGCATCGTCGCAGGGCTCGAGCGCCCCGATGCATGGGTAGCTGTACACGAACCGGGGGATGACCTTCACGCCGGCCCTGCGGACGGTCGAGAAGTCCGCATCGATGGCCTGCAGCGTGGGCGCCGGCAGTGGCGCGTCCATGAACTCGTCGAGCACGTAGTAGGCGCGGACGAGCGTGATCCCCTCCGACCGCAGTGCGCGCAGCACCCGCTCGTCGAGCGGCTGCCGTTCGGTACCGACGAAGAGCGGCGCCTTGCCGCGATAGAACCCGCGCTCCGGGTTCGCAAGCACCTCGGTGCTCGTCCGGTAGGTCGTGATCACCGGCTCCTGGGCGAGCAGCGTGCGCGCCGGCAGCATGCACAATACGGCCGCCAGCGCAGCCGCGAGCGGGAGCCGCCGGCCGAGGCTCATCGCACCTCCGTCGTCACCGCGTACGCCTGGCTCCTGGCCACGTCGAGATTATCGACGAACACGACCAGCCGCTGGCCAGCCTGGACGGCGCTCGACACACTCTCCCGCGTGCCGGACGCAGAGGTGGACGAAGTGAGCGGGTTGCAGGCGTTCTTCGGGTAGAGCGACGCGCAGGACTCGGGCGCGAGGTAGAGATCGAGGTCGGCCGGACCAGACCAGGTCAGCGTGATCGTGGCGGTCCCTGTCTGCGGAGCCGTCCACACCTGGCGCTGAACCTGGAAGGCATCCACCGTGCCGCGGAACATGCCGCTGACCGGCTGCGCCGGGGTCGACGGTGGTGACGGTGAGGGAGCCGTGGGCGTCTGGATGCGACCGCCCCCGCCACAGGCGGCATTCACGAACAGCGCCGCCCCCAGCACGCAGGCACCCACGGGTGGGAGCGGGCGGCGTGCTGGGTGGTGGCGCACGTTCGCGTCGCGAGCGGGCTACGCCTTCGCGGCGGTCAGGGCCTGGTCGAGGTCGGCGAGGATGTCGTCGATCGCCTCGATGCCCACGCAGAGGCGGATGAGGTCTGGCGTCACGCCGGCCGCACGCTGCTCATCGTCGGTCATCTGCCGGTGGGTGGTCGACGCCGGGTGCGCCGCCAGCGACTTGGCATCGCCGATGTTCACGAGCCGCTTGAAGACCTGGAGCGCGTCGTAGAACTTCACGCCCGACTCGAAGCCGCCCTTGATGGTGAAGGTCAGCAGCGCAGACGGCCTGCCGCCCGTGTACTTCTGCGCCAGCGCGTAGTACTTCGACGATGGCAGCCCTGCATAGCTGACGGCCGACACGGCCGGGTGCCTCTCCAGATACTGCGCCACGGCCATGGCGTTCGAGACGTGGCGTTCCATCCGCAGCGCCAGGGTCTCGATCCCCTGGATGAACAGGAACGCGTTGAAGGGGCTGATGGCCGAGCCCATGTTCCGCAGCGGCACGGTGCGCGCGCGGCCGATGAAGGCGGCGGGTCCGAGCGCCTCGGTGTAGACCACGCCGTGGTACGCCGGTTCCGGCGTGCTGAGCATCGGGTAGCGCGCCTTCTGCTCCGCCCACGGGAACTTCCCCGAGTCGACGATGATGCCGCCGATGGAGGTGCCGTGGCCACCCATGTACTTCGTCAGCGAGTGGACGACGATGTCGGCGCCGAACGCGATCGGCTTCATCAGGATTGGCGTGGGCACCGTGTTGTCGACGATCACCGCCACGCCGTGCCGGTGCGCCATCGTGGTGATCGCCTCGAGGTCCGGGATGTTCCCGGCCGGGTTGCCGATCGTCTCGCAGTAGACCGCCACCGTCTTGTCGTCGATGAGCGCCTCGAGGTCGGCCGCGCTGTCGGTCTTCGCGAAGCGCACGTCGATGCCCATGCTCGGGAGCTGGTGGGCGAAGAGCGTGTAGGTGCCGCCGTAGAGCTGCGGCACGGAGACCACGTTGTTGCCGGCGCGCGCGATGGTGAGGATCGCGTAGGTGATCGCCGACTGGCCGGAGCTGAGCGCGAGGCTCGCCAGCCCGCCCTCGAGCGCGGCCACGCGCTGCTCGAGGACATCCTGCGTCGGGTTCATGATGCGCGTGTAGATGTTCCCCGGCACCGCGAGGTTGAAGAGGTCGGCACCGTGCTGCGCGTTGTCGAACTCGTAGGCAGCCGTCTGGTAGATCGGCACCGCCACCGACTTGGTGGTGGGGTCGGTCTTGTAGCCGGCGTGGATGGCAAGCGTCTCGTCCTTCATCGGGCTCCTTCAATTGCTGATCGCTAGTCGCCGATCGCTAATCTGAACTCTGAACTCTGAACTCTGAAATGCGTAATCTGCAATTCAGCGCCGCCCCAGCCCTGCCAGCGGCGCACGAGGGTCGATGCCGTCCATGAAGGGGTGGCGCCGGTCCAGGTTGGTGAGTTGATAGACCAACCCAAGCCAGTTGTCAAAGATGGCGCGGGCGGTGTCGCGCCACGTGTTGTCGAGGAAGGGGGCAACGAGCGGCTCCGGGAACTCGGGCAGCGCCAGGCCGGCCGCGTGCGCCCGTTCAGCCTGGTCGAGGTAGCCCCGGATGGGCGCTTCGGCCTCCGGCGTGAGGTAGTGTTCCGGATACGGCGGCAGGTCGCGCTCGCCATGGAAATGCCGGAGCACCTCGCGCTTGTACTCCTTCAGCAGGCTGTTCGCGTCGTACTCGGGATGTCCCTGGAAGTACACGCGACGGAACCCGTCCTCACTCACGGCGGCGTGCACGCCGGCCTCCTCGCTCTCGATCAGGATCTGCAGGCCGGCGGACACGAAGTGCCGGCGGAGGATGGCGTTGTAGCGCGAGTGCGGCACGTCGAACCGCGTGTTGATGTCGCGCAGCAGCGGGTGGGTGGGCGCGACCACCCGGTGCGTATAGACCCCCCACTGCTTGCGGGGCAGCGGCACGCGGTCGATGCCGTGGAGGTACTTCATCAGCGCGTGGGTGGACAGGCACGAGCACAGCGTGGAGGTGACCTGTTCGCTGGCCCACCCGATCACCTCGGTGAGGGGCGCGTAGAACGGCTCGAGTTCCAGCCTCGGGTTCGCCACGTTCGCGCCGGTGATGATCAGGGCATCGAGCCCTTCGTCCATGACGCGTGCGAGCGGCTCGTAGTGCGCGTCGATGTACGCCTGGGTCGCTTCGCTGCGCGGCAGGCCCGGCACGGTGAAGACGTGCACGAAGAACTGCGCGATGTGGTTGGAGCTGCCCACCAGCCGCATGAACTGCTGCTCGGTCACCTGGAAGGCGGCGTCCGGCATCATGTTCAGGAGGCCGACGTGCAGTTCACGAATATCCTGCCGCCGCGCATCGTCCGCGGTGAGCACGGCATGCCCCTGCCGCCGCAGTTCGCGGAAGGTCGGCAGGGAGGAATGTTCGACGATGGGCATGGGCGCTGGCGCCCTCGATTATAGTGGCGCGCGACCGGGGCGATGCGCGCTGGAGCCGGGCTCGGGCGTCGGGCTTCAGGCGGGTCGGCTACGGGCCAGCTGAGCGGTCTGGAGCCGACACGTTCTGAAGTCTGAAGCCCGAAGTCAGAATCTGCAATCTGCAATCTGCAATCTGTAACCTGTAATGCCGTCAGTGTCCCGGCGCGTTGCGCGGCGGCGCGGGCGGCAGCGTGCCCCCCTCGGCGAGGATCTTCATGTTCTGCAGCGCCTGCATGAAGGTGGTCTTGCGCTGTGCGATGTTCCGCTCGCGCGCCGCATCGTCGGCCAGCATCGAGTTGTCGAACATCAGCGTGTAGACGATCTTCGAGGTGGTGGCGGTCACGGGGCGTGCCTCGAGCGTGCCGTGGTACAGGTCGTAGACGCGGCCTTCACGAACCGGCTGGGTGTAGGTGTACGAGAGCTCGGTCCTGCCGACGAGGATCTCGTTGGCCACCGAACGCACGGCACCGAACTCCCCGTCCGTGCCGGACGTGATGGTGCACGGGATGCGGAGCCATTCGCCGATGTCGCAATACTTGCCGATGCGCTTCCACACCTCGGCCGCCGGCCTGTTCACGTCGATCTCCATCGGAATCGACACGTAGTGCGGGTTCGGCACCTGCAGCGGGGGCGGCGGCGCCTGCTGCGCCGCGGCGGCGGATGCCAGGCCCAGCACGACGAGGGCACCGACGGTGGAGAGACGACCGGACACGTTCCGCATGCAAGCCTCCAGGTTCATGACGTACGGCGCCCTATCTTGCCACAGCACTGGCCCGCGATCTGGTAAGGTTGCCGGTCATGACCGAGCTCGAGTCCCCCTCCCGCCGCCACCTGATCGCCGTGCTCGCCGCCGCGTTTCCGGCCATGGCCGCCGGGCGCGTCACGCTGTCTGCGCAGGCCCCGGCCGGAGACATCGGTCCACTCGCGACGGCGGTGCTGCCGGCCGGCATCCGGTCGCGCTTCGTGGACAACGTGAACGGGCTCCGCATGCACGTCCTGGAAGCCGGGTTCGAAACACCCGGGCGTCCCGCGCTGCTGCTCCTGCACGGGTTCCCCGAACTGGCCTACAGCTGGCGGAAGATCATGGTGCCGCTCGCCGCCGCCGGCTACCACGTGTTCGCGCCGGATGTCCGCGGCTACGGACGCACCACGCCCGCGCCGGTCCAGTACGACGGCGACCTGCGCCAGTTCGGATCGCTCAACAAGATCAAGGACATGCTGGCGCTGGTGTCCGCGATGGGCTATCGGTCGGTGGCCGCGGTCATCGGACACGACCAGGGATCGCCGCTCGCCGGCTGGTGTGCGTGTGCACGGCCCGACGTGTTCAAGGCGGTCGTGATGATGAGCGCCCCGTGGGGAGGCACGGCCAACCTGCCGTTCAACACGGCCAATGGTACACGGCCGGCCGCGCCGGCGCCCGACACGATCTATGACGATCTCGCGAAGCTGACGCCACCGCGCAAGCACTACCAGCGCTACTACCAGACGCGGGAGGCGAACGAGAACATGTGGCACGCCCGCCAGGGGCTGCACGACTTCCTGCGCGCCTACTACCACATGAAGAGCGCCGACTGGCCGCAGTCACCGGCACCGCTCGGCGGACGGACCGCGGCCGAGTGGGCGAAGCTGCCGCGCTACTACATCATGGACCTCGATCGCGGGATGGCCGAGCAGGTCGCGACGGACATGCCGTCGGCCACGGCCATCGCCGCCAACCGCTGGCTGCCCGACGCGGAACTGCGGGTCTATACCGAGGAGTACGGCCGCACCGGGTTCCAGGGCGGGCTGAATGGCTACCGGGGCAGCCCGGGCGATACCGATCTCCAGGTGTTCGCGGGCCGGCGGATCGACGTCCCTTCGAGCTTCATGGGCGGACGCAGCGACTGGGGCGTCCATCAGAACCCCGGCGCGCTGGAACGGCTCGAGAAGAACCTGACGACGCAGTACCGCGGGACGAAGCTCGTGGACGGCGCGGGGCACTGGGTGCAGCAGGAACAGCCCGAGGTACTCAGCCGGCTGGTGCTCGAGTTCCTGCGCGCACTCTGACCGACGCCAGGCGCCGGTCCGCTGCGGGGGCTACTGCGCCTGCGTCACCAGGCTCGGCCAGTTCACCATGAGCGTCAGTGACGGCGGGACACGACTGGGCACGATGCTGTTGACGACGAAGTGCATGCCGTCCGCTGTCACGTCGAACGGGCTGCCAGGACCGGGCTGCGGCGCGACCTGGAAGAGTTCGACCGGGGCGCCGGCCCTGAAGGACGGCCCTGCCCCGGACACCGGGACCGACATCAGGAACTGATCCGGCCGGAGGTATACGATCTCCCGTCCGTCGCGGCGCCACCGCGGAAAGCCGCCCCCGGCGTTCGAGATGAGCGTCTTGCCGCCGGACCCATCAAGTGACATCACGTACACCTCGGGTCTGCCAGACTCGTTCGAGGCGTACACCAGCGATCGGCCGTCCGGCGAATACCCGGCGTAGTTCTCGTCGAACGGACTCGTCAGCAGCGCCCTGGGCGTCCTGTCGCCGGTGAGCGGCATCTCCCAGATGTCGTTCCCCTGTGTTCCGGTCTGCCGGTAGAGCAGCCGGCGGCCGTCACTCGAGACCCCTCTCGGGTCCTTGCTGGCGCCGTTGCTGAGCACGCCCTCTTCGGTCCCCGTGAAGTCGGACGGCCGCGCGTAGAGTTCCCGACCTCGATGGTAGATGACGCGCCGCCCGTCCGACGACCAGATACCGGAACGCTCATCGTCCGCTTCGAACGTCAGACGCTGGCGCACGCGTCGGTCGACATCCACGATGAACAGGTCGCGCGTGCGCCGGGCCTGATCGAGCGCCGACACGAGCAGCCGACGGTCATCCGGCGACAGCTCCACGTTGGAGAAATTCGATCCCTCTCCGAGGACGGACACTTCCCGACCCTGCCGGTCCAGCCACTGCAGCCGCGAGTTCTGCTCGAACGGCTGCGGTGCGTAGACGAGGACGTCCTTCGTTGCTGAGAACACGGCACCCGAGTTGGACGCCCAGGCGACGTCGGTCGCCAGCGTATACGGTGTCCCGGCAAGCTGACCGGTGCGCTGGTCGAAGAGCCGGGCCACGAGCGATGCCCCGTCCGAGTACACCAGGTAGTCGCCGGCGATGTCCGCGTTCACGATCTCGCGGCCTTCGATGACCAGGCTCGCCGTTCCGGGAGTGTCCAGGGAGCTCACAAACGCGCCAGACTTGTCGGTGGAGCCTGGCCCCGCGTCCTGGGTGAAGAGGAACCGGCGACCATCGGCGAGGAACCGCGGAAAGCCCGCCGCCTGTCCCGACTTTGCGGTGGAGAGTTCCACCGGCATGGCGCCGGGCGACGGGATATGCAGCACTCGCCCATTGCGGGGAAGCTCGAACACGAGCAGGGACCCATCGTCATTCCACGCCGCGGTACCGGCAGCATTGGCCACCGGCGTCGGCGGGCCACCAAGCACGCTGACCCGCTTCAGCGTGTTCGAGTCGCGGGCGCTGAACAGCACATGCTGGCTGTCGGGCGACCACACGGGCTGGTACCCGTTGATCGTGCCCTCGAGTTCGCGGACCGACCCATCGGCCAGCGTCAGGAGCCACAGCCGGTCCGGCGGACGGAATTCGCCCCGCGCGCCGCCGACGAACGCCACTCTGGTCCCGTCGGGCGACAACGCGATGCGACCGCCGAAGAATCCTGCCTCGGTCACCTTGACGCCCTCGGGAAAGACCACCGACGCGCGGTACACCTGCGCCGACGCCTCCATGCGGGAGCGCGCACCCCGCGAATCGCCCCCGTCGCGCCCGTCTCCTGGCAGGAGACGATTGATGGTGAGGAACGCCAGTCCGAAGGCCATGCCGATGGCCGCCCACGCAAAGGGCCGGCGCGACGTCTGCTCGCGTGTCTTCTTCGCGGGGCCATCCTCCTGGCCTGCCGCCGGTGACCCAACCGCAGCCGGATTGCCTCCACTCACGGGGTAGGCGGCCGACTGCCCGCCACTCCCGTGCGTCGAGCCGGAGATCGCCTCGAGCGCGAACGCGAGATCGCTGGCGCTCTGGAACCGCGCGGTTGGACTCTTCTCGAGGCACCGGTGGACGATGCGGAGGAGCGTGGGGCTGATGTCGGAGCGCAGCGTGGTGAGGTCGGGTGGGTCCTCGCGCAGGATCGCCGCCATCGTCTCGACGGTGGTGTCCTTGCGGAACGCGCGACGGCCGGCCAGCATCTCGTACAGCACGACGCCCAGCGAGAACAGGTCCGAGCGCGCATCGGTCGGTTCGGCGCGCACCTGCTCGGGCGCCATGTAGCCGGCGGTGCCCATGACGGTGCCGGGGTCCGTGAAGCGCTCGCGCGTCACCATGGTCCCGACCACAGCGGCATCGGTCGTGTCCGCCTGACGCGCGAGCCCGAAGTCGAGGACCTTCACGCGGCCATCCGGCAGTACGAAGATGTTGTCGGGCTTCAGGTCGCGATGGATGATGCCCCGCTCGTGGGCGGCAGAGAGCCCGCGGGCCATCTGCCCCGCGTAGTCCACGGCCTTGCGCGTCGGCAGGGCCCCGTCGACGAGCAGGTCGGCCAGCGACCGGCCCTCGAGCAGTTCCATGATGAGGAACAGCCCGTGCTCGCCACCCTGCCCTTCCTCGAGCCCGAACACCTGCGCGATGTTCGGGTGATTCAGCGAGGCAAGCGTCCGGGCTTCGCGTTCGAACCGGGACAGCCGGTCCGAGTGCCCCGCCACGGATGCGGGGAGCACCTTGATGGCCACCTCCCGCCCGAGCTTGGTGTCACGGGCACGGTAGACCTCGCCCATGCCGCCCTCACCGAGCTTGCTGACGACTTCGTAGAGGCCGATCCGGAAGCCTGGCTGGAGTGACACGGTGCCGCGATTATAACGGCCGGGCTCGGCTGCGCTAGACTCGCAGCCATCCCGATGACCCAACCCGTTCTCCGCTACCTCACGGGAGCGCTCGGCCTGCTCTTCGTGCTGATTGGCATCAGCCTGCTCGTCGCGCCCGGGCGCCAGTCGGCGCTGTTCGACCTGTTTCCGTCCGGGCCGGCCGGCTTCAGCACGGTGCGCGCAGACCTCGCCGGCCTGTTCTTCGGCATGGGTGCCTTCATCGTCGCGGGCAGCGCCATGGCGTCGGACGGGGTGCTGATGGTGCCCACCACGTTCCTGGGCGTCATCGCGAGCGGTCGCCTCGTCAGCCTCATGGCCGACGGTCCCTCAGCGGCGGCGGCCCGGTCGCTGGTCGTCGAGATCATCGGCATCGCCCTGCTTACCCTGACCATCCTCAGCCTGCGCCGCGCGCAGCGCGAACGGATGCGCGGCCTGCTGGTCATCCCGATGGTGCTGTTCCTGGTTGCCGGTGTCGCGTACGTGTTCCAGCGCCCTCTCGGCATGGCGCTGGTGCGCCGGTTCGTCGATCAGGGGATGGCCAACCGGCTCATTGCGTCGCTGCCGAACGGACTGCACGCGGGGCTGTGCGGCTCAGGCTCGCCGATGCCCGACCCCGCGCGTTCGGGACCCTGCGTGCTGGTCGTCGCCGGACAACGCACGTTCGTGGTGGATACCGGCGAAGGAGGCCCGCGCACGCTGGCGCTGATGGGCGTGCAGCCGGCCCAGATCGAGGGGGTGCTGCTCACGCACTTCCACTCCGATCACATCGGGGGTCTCGGCGAACTGATGCTCCAGCGCTGGGCCACGGGGAGCCACCAGACCCCGCTGCCGGTGTTCGGGCCGCAGGGCGTGGAACTGGTGGTCCAGGGTTTCAACCTCGCGTACGCGCTCGACAAGGGCTACCGCGTGGCGCACCACGGCGCGCAGACGGTGCCGCCGGCCGGCGCCGGAGGCGTGGCCCGCCCCTTCACGGTGGCGCCTGACGCGAGCGAGCCTGTCGTGGTGCTGCAACAGGACGGACTCACCATCACCGCGATTCCGGTGAACCACACGCCGGTGTTCCCGGCGGTCGCCTACCGATTCGACTACGGCGGCCGCTCACTCGTCGTCAGCGGCGACACCGCACCCGCACCGTCGCTGGCACGGGGAGCCCGGGGCGCCGATGTGCTGTTCCACGAGGGGCTGCAGGTGTCGATGGTTGCCGAACTGCAGAAGGCGGCCGAGCGGGTGGGCCGTGCGCCGATGGCGAAGATCACGGCAGACATCCCGTCGTACCACACGACGCCGGAAGCGGCTGCACGCATTGCGGCGGAAGCCGGCGTGAAGCAGCTGGTCTTCTATCACACGATTCCGCCACTCCGTGTGGCCTACCTCAACGCCGCCTTCCTGGGCGACGCCGCCTCGAACTTCGGCGGGCCGATCACGGTTGGCACCGATGGACTGCTCGTGTCGCTGCCGGCCGGGTCGACCGCCATCACCCAGCGGCACGTGCCCTGACGCCCCGCCCCGGGCGGAGGCTCAGTGTGCGGCCACCAGCACCGGCGAACAGGCCTCGGCCCCAATCTGGAACGGCGCAGCGAGCGGACGGCCCGAGGCCTGCGGCGTCAGCGCCTGCCGAATCACCCGCGCCAGTTCCGCCGGCTGGTCGTGCATCACGTAGTGGCTCCCGCACGGCATGAACCACAGCGCCCCTGGCGCGGCACGCCGCTCGAGCGCCGTTGCGTACACGTGCTGCGCCACCCGCACTGGCGACACCATGTCGTGCACGCCCCACGCGATCGTGGCCGGCACCGTGCTCCGGCCCAGCGCGTCCAGGAACCGCACCTCGAACTGCCTCCGCTCGTTCAGGTACTGGATGGTTGCGGGAATCACCTCGACGCCGGACTGTTGGGCGAACAGCGTGGCGAGCGCCCGCACCTCCGGATCGTCGGCCCGCAGCGGCGGCGTGTACTGCGTCTGTCCCATCCCCACCGCCAGCAGCGCCGGGCTGACGCTCTTCACGGCGGCCGGGGCTGTCGCGGGATCGAGCATCCGCTTCTGGAAGTCGGTCAGGTTCGCCAGCGGGAGGTACATGTTCCCGTTGGTGATGAACTGGTGCGTGATGCGGAACGGAGGCGTCGCCTCGGCCTGGTACAGCTCCAGGAAGTTCAGCGCCACACTGTCGCCCCGGTCGTGCGACAGCAGGACGAACTCCTTCATGGGCACCACGTCGGTCACGAACCTCCACAGCAGCCGCGCATCGTCGGCCAGCGTATAGCGGTACGTGCCCGCAGGCTTGTCGGAGAGGCCATACCCCGGGAAGTCGAGGGTGCAGATCCGGAACTCGGCGGTCAGCGCCTCCATCAGCAGGCGGAAGTCGAAGCTGCTGGTGGGAAAGCCATGCACCATCAGCATGGCCGGCTTCGACGCGTCGCCCTGGCAGGTGTAGAACACCCGCACGTCACGCCCTTCGTTCCCGGGGAGCGTGGAGCGCCACGTAAAGGACGACCCAGCCGCCCGCCACGCATCGACCAGTTCGGATGAGGCCGCCGGTGCCGCGGTCTGCGCGGCTGCTGCCGACCACCCGGCCAGCACTGTCGCCAGGGTTGCGATCGCGTATCTCACGCGAGGCAGCATAGCCGACGTGCCATGCGGCCAGCGAGTCGGCCGATCAGGCCGCGCGGCGGACATCCGCGCGCGACCGCACCACCGACGCCGCTGCCTGCTCGCCGCGTCCGGTGCCATGGCCGGCTCCGTGGACGAGCACGTGGAGTTCGCCCACCACGTGGAGCGACGACTCCGCCTGCGCATTGAGTTCCTCGCTCGCGGCGGCGCTCTCCTCGGCGGTGGCGGCGGTCGACTGCGTCACCTGCTCCATCTGCCCGAGCGCCTTCGACACCTGGTCGATGCCCGAGGTCTGCTGTGCGCTCGACTCCCGCACATCGTCGACGATGCGGGTGACGGCGGTGACGCTGGTGGTGATGGAGCGGATGGCGGCAGCCACCTCCGCCACGCGCTCGGATCCTTCGCGGGAGCGGTTGATGGACTCCTCGATCAGGTCGGCGGTGTCCTTCGCCGCCCTGGACGAGCGCTGCGCCAGGTTCCGCACCTCGTCGGCGACGACGGCAAAGCCGAGCCCGGCCTCGCCGGCGCGTGCCGCCTCGACCGCTGCGTTGAGCGCGAGGATGTTGGTCTGGAAGGCGATCTCGTCGATGGTCTTGATGATGTGGCCCACCCGGGCGCTCGACTCCTTGATGGCATCCATCGAGCCGACCATGTGCGTGAGCGCGGTGTTCGACAGGGCCACCTGCTGCGCCATGCCGACGACGAGCCGCGCGGCGTCCGCCGCATGGTCCGAGTTGCGGTGGGTCATCGAGGCCATCTCCTCCATCGACGCCGACGTCTCCTCGAGGGCGGCGGCCTGCTCGGTGGCTCCCTGGGCGAGCCCCTGCGCGGACGCGGCCACCTGCCTGGCCGCGGAGACGACCTGCTCGGCGCTCTGCCCGAGTTCGGCCGCGACGGCCGAGAGCGCCCGACTGGTCATGCGTCCCACCAGGATGGCGCCTCCGATGCCGAAGAGCAACGACAGCACCGTCATGCCGGCCACGGCCATCATCATCCGGTCAGCCCGTGTGCCGGCCGCGGCCGCGGCCGCGACGATGTCGCGCGAGAGCGAGTCCTCCACGGCCTTCATCAGGTCGATGCGACGGGTCGCCGCCGCGAACCAGTCGCCCGACGCGACGCCGAACCCGCCCGTGCTGGCCCGCTCGAAGGCGAGCGCGCGCCAGGCCGCCACCTGCGCCACCTCGGGACCGGCGACAACCCGGTCGAGCTCCTGGACGTGCGCGGGGTCGGCGTGGGTCCTGAACAGTGCGATCCTGGTCTGCTCGGCGGAGACGACGCCCGCAAACGAACGGTAGAGTTCCGGCGTGAATCGGTCGGCGCCGAATGCATTGCTCAGCGCCGCGCGCTCGAGACCAGCGTTCTCCTTGGCCTGGAGGAAGTTGGCATAGGCAACAAGCTGCCTGACGAGCGTGCCCTCGGACGGGACGAGTGCCATCTGGTCGACCGACGACAGGTAGGCGGCGATGAGTGTCGAGTAGAACCGGATCGCCTCACTGCCCTGTACCTGGAGCGCGCCGACACGCTGCCGCATGGTCGCGAGCTGCCGGCGCTCGGTCGCGGCGGCGTCGAGCGCCTGGCGGATGTGCTCGTCGGCAGCGCCGGCCTCGCGCACGGCCGCGTCGAGGGCGGTGAGCGCCGCGTCGGCGTCGACCCGCTGCCGTTCCAGCTCGGCCGCGAACTGGCTTCCGCCGCTGCCGAGGAAGCCGGACGAGCGTCCGCGCTCCTTCTGCAACTCATGCACGGCGGCGCTCGTGGCCACGGCCAGCCGCGAGAGGCGCGCCACCGACCGCGACTCGCCCGCCGTCCGCCACGAGGTGACCAGCAGGTAGCCGCTGAACAGGAGCACGAGCAGCGTCGAGACCGTGACGAGACCTTCGAGCCGCTGCTGGAGGGTGAATCGGAGGAGGAACGTCCGCATATGGTCTCAATCGACCATGCGCACGGAAACTTTCAGCCTGCTGCCCGCTGTGAAATCGGGCGTTGTCGCTGGTGTCCTTTCGATTACAACAAGCGACCGGATCGAGCCGCCGAGTCCGTCCTACGACTGCAGGTGCGCGATCAGCAGGACCAGCGGAAACGGGCTCAGCAGCGTGGAGAACAGGACGACGCTGGTCGCGAAATTCGCGTCGAGCTCGAACTCGAGCGCCAGCACCGTGGTCACGACCGCCGCCGGCATCGAGGCCTCGATGATGGCCGCCTGGCGTGCAGGCCCCTCCAGCCCGATGAGGTGGGCGAGGCCGAACGCCAGGATGGGCGCCACCAGGAGGGACAGCAGGACGGCAGCGGACACCGCCCGCGGATGCTCGGGACGCGTGTGCCGCTCGAGCTGCATGCCGAGGACGAGCAGCATCACCGGAATCGCGGCGTCGGCCAGCAGCGAGACGGGCCGCAGCACGGCCTCCGGCACCGACAGGCCGGTCGCCATGACGAGCACCGCGCCGACGGTGCCCCAGACGGCCGGCACTCCTGCCACGCGGCGCAGGGCGGTCACGGTGCCGGTGCGTCCCTGTCCCTGTGCGGCGACGTAGACCCCGAAGGTGTAGACCAGGATGGCGCTCGTCACGAAGTAGACGCTCGCGAACGCGAGCGCCTCGCCGCCGAACGCAAACAGCACCACCGGCAGCGCGTAGTTCCCGCTGTTCGAGAACATGACCACGAGGAGGAAGCTGGTGCGCGTGCTGCCGTCCAGCCGCAGCAGCCCCGCCACCGTCAGGGCGGCCAGGCCGATGACGGCGGTCATCACCACGCAGAAGGCCACGACACGCCACGACTGGGACAGACCCACGCGCGCGGTGACGAGCTGGTTGAAGACCAGGCAGGGCGACAGCGCGTTGAAGCTGACCGTGGAGAGCGTCTTCACGCTGGCACCGGCCCCGCGGGCCAGCAGGAACCCGACCGCCGCGAGCACGAAGATCGGCGCGATGTCGTTGAGGAAGATGGAGGCGACGAGCGACATGGGGCACGTACGCCCGCGAGGCGGCAGCCGCGGATGCGGCGCGCCTGCCTCGCAGGGGTGACGGTTGGGTGGTTACTTGATGGGCGAGTAGTCGGTGGCACCCATGAACACGGAGTCGACCTTCACGCTGACGGCCAGTTCCGTGCGCGTCTTCACCCACTCGGGATCGGCGCTGAACGCGGCCCATGCCCGGTCGCGCTCCGCATTGTCCTTGTACGCCAGAATGTAGATGAGCGTGTTCGGCATCGAGACCGGCTGCCAGTAGCCGACCAGCTGCATGCCGTGCTTCACGAACAGGCGGTTGGTCGCCGTGCGGAAGCGTGTGTGCAGGGTCTCGATCGAGCTGCCTTCCTGCACGGTGTAGGTGCGCATCTCGAAGCAGCGCGACGCCTTGTCCACGCTCTTGCTCGTGGCCGGCTGCCCGGGCCCGCACGGCGGCGTGGCTGGTGCCGCCGGTCGTGGCGCCTGGCCGGCCTGGGCTTCGGCACGCCCGCCGGTCGCAATCAGAACGGCGGCAACGATGGCCGCGCTGCACACGTGCTTCATGTCTGGCTCCTCCCGAGGACGGGACCGTTTATACCGCATTCGCGCCGCGGTCGGCGTGCATCCCCCGGTTTTTCGGCCCCGCGGCAGCTAGAATCGCCGGATGCCGCACACCGTGCTGGGGCTCCACCACGTCACCGCCACCGTCGACGCCGCGCAAGAGGACCTGGACTTCTGCCTGGGTCTGCTGGGCATGCGTCTGGTCAAGAAGACGGTGAACTTCGACAACCACCACGTCTACCACTTCTACTACGGAGACGAACGGGGCACGCCGGGCACCATCTGGACGACGTTCCCGTACAAGGATCGCGGCGTGCGCGTCGGCGTGAAGGGGGCGGGTCAGGTGGTCGCCACGTCGTTCTCCGTGCCCGCGGGATCGGTGGCCGACTGGCAGCGCCGGCTGTCGGCCGCCGGCGCAGTGACGAGGGAGGAACCGTCTCGCTTCGGTCAACCGGTGCTGGCCACCGTCGACCCCTCAGGCCTGTGGTTCGAGCTCGTGGGTGCAGACGACGCCCGCGTTCCATGGACCGGGAATGGGGTCGATGCCGTGTCGGCCATTCGCGGCCTGCACAGCGTCACGATGGTGGTGCACCAGGCACCGGCGACACTCGAGCTGATGACCGGTGTCCTCGGCTTCGCGGTGGTCGACCGCGACAGCGCGCGGACGCGGCTGGCAGCCGGTCCCGCCGTCCCTGGCCACTTCATCGACGTGGTCGAAGACCCGCACGCCCCGGCGGCGGTGAACGGTCTTGGAACAGTACATCACGTGGCGATGGCCATCGCCACGCCGGAGGAGCAGGTCCGGCTGCGCGAGGACCTGGCGCACCGCGGCATACGGGTGACCGAGGTACGCGACCGCTGCTACTTCCAGTCGATCTATTTCCGCGAGCCTGGCGGTGTGCTGTTCGAGGTGGCGACGATCGCGCCCGGATTCACGGTGGACGAGCCGCTGGAGACACTCGGCCGCGAACTTCGGTTGCCGCCCTGGGAGGAACAGTACAGGAGCGAGATCGAGGCCGGGCTGGCGCCCGTGGTGTACCGCTGATGCTGCCGCACGATGGGCAGCCCGTGGTGGAGGCCGGCCCGCCGCTCGGCGAGGCCCGGGTGGTCGGCATCCTGGTGCACGGTCGGAACGCGGCGCCGGCCAACATCCTCGACCTGGCGAAGCGCTTCGAGCGGCCGGACATCACCTGGCTGGCGCCGGCCGCGGCAGGACGGACCTGGTACCCGCTGTCGTTCATGGCCGAGATCGCGCAGAACGAGCCGGGCGTGTCGTCCGGCATCGCGGTGCTGGCCGCGCTGGTGGCGCGGGTCGAGTCCGCGGGGGTGCCACGGTCCCGGATCGTGATCGGCGGATTCTCCCAGGGGGCGTGCCTGGCCTCGGAGTTCGCCATCCGGCACGCGTCCCGGTTCGGCGGCCTGCTCGTCTTCAGCGGCGGCGCCATTGGCGAACCGGGCACCACGTGGACCCACCCGGGGGCATTCGACGGCACGCCGGCCTTCCTCGGGTGCAGCGACGTGGACGCGCACGTGCCCGAAGGGCGCGTCCGGGAGACCGCGGGCGTGCTGGACCGCATGGGTGCGGAGGTCACCCTGCGCATCTACCCCGGCATGGGGCACCTGGTGAACGAGGACGAGATCGAGGCGGCCCGGGTCATCCTGGACCGCGCGCGGGCCTGACCGCCGGTTGCGACGATTTGACACGGCTCCCCCCGGCGCGGCTGTAGAATTCTGGCGGCGCGCTGCCTGCGCGCAAAAGGAGACACGAGCATGGCCGACGAGAAAGCCCCGATGGACGAGACGACCACCGACCTGTCACGCCGCGACTTCGTGGCGCTGACCGCAGCAGGCCTGGCGGCCACTGCCACGCTTGGCGCGGCAGACCGCGACGTCACCGAGACCGAGGTGGTGATCGACACGCCGGACGGCAAGTGCGACTGCGCGTACATCTACCCGTCCACCGGTGCCCATGCCGCGGTCATCATCTGGCCGGATGCCTTCGGTCTGCGTCCCTCGATGCGCGAGATGGCCAAGCGGCTGGCGGTGGCGGGCTACACCGTCCTCGTGCCGAACCCGTACTACCGGGTGGCCAAGTCGCCCGTGTTCGGCGACATCAGCAAGTTCAGCTTCTCGAATCCGACCGATCGCGCCAGGCTGACGCCGCTCATGGGCTCCATCGGCGCCGAGGGCGCGGCCGAGCGCGACGTCACCGCGTTCGTGGCCTGGCTGGACAAGCAGAAGCAGGTGGACACCTCGAAGAAGATCGGCACGCAGGGCTACTGCATGGGCGGCCCGCTGGTGTTTCGCACGGCGGCCGCCGTGCCGGGCCGCATCGGCGCCGTGGCCTCGTTCCATGGCGGGGGCCTGGTGACCGACGCGCCGACCAGCCCGCACCTGCTCATCCCGAAGATGCGGGCCCGTCTGCTCGTCGCGGTCGCCTCCAACGACGACCAGCGGCAGCCCGACGCCAAGGACACGCTGCGTGAGGCGTTCCGGAAGGCCGGTCGCCCGGCGGAGATCAAGGTCTACAAGAGCCTGCACGGCTGGTGCGTGCCGGACATGCCGGCCGACGCCAACGGCCCGATCTACAACCAGCCCGAGGCCGAGGACGCCTGGGCCAAGCTGATGGCGCTGTACCGCACCGCGCTGGCGTAGCACGTCAGGGGGCGGGCCGGCAGGACTGCGACAGTCCGCCCGGCCCGCCTGCCCCTCCAGCCCCCTTCAGAACGCCATCAAGTACGTCACCTTCGCGATCAGCGCCCGGTCCACCAGGGCGCCGGTCGTCTCCAGCCGGCGCTCGTTGTAGACCACGAAGACATCGCTCAGCGGCCGGTGGATGACGTTGAACCGCAGGTTCGAACTCCACTGCCGGCTGTCGGTGTTGTACTGGACCAGCGCGTTGAAGAAGACCCGCGTGTTGAAGCTGTAGTTCACGCGCGTGGCAATCAGCGTCGACACGTACGACGCCGTCGGCAGGTCGATGTCGTTGATCTGCAGGCCCACCGACGCATTGAGGTGCTCGTTCAGCCGCAGCGTCGGGGCAAACGCATAGCCGTTGCGCGTCCCGTCGTACAGCGCACCGACGGAGACCCGCGTCTCGTACGAGAATCGGCGGGCGTTGTTCGACCGGTAGAGGGCGAAGTACTCGTCGAAGTCGTAGACACCGGGCTGGACCCGCACGCCGCGCGCGCTGTTCAGCGTGAACGGCGCCACGTTACCTTCACGGTTGCGGTTGATACCGGTCTCGAAGCACCCGCTGTCGTTCATCGACAGCACCACGTGCCAGTCGAAGTAGCGCGACTCGATGCCGGTGCCGTCCCGCCGGTCGAACTGGTCGAAGTGGAAGTGCGGGCCGATCTCGCGGATGCGCAGTCGCTCGGACGCCCACCGCGGACGCACGTTCAGCCGCCCGTACGACGCCACGTGATTCACACCTACCCGGGGCACGAACCCCATCTCGTCGCGGAAACGGCGGCCGATCACCTCGTAGGCACCGCGCAGCAGGTACTTGCGCGACTGGTAGTTGAAGTTCGCGCGCGCCGTGAAGTCGTCGCCGGAACCGGGCACCACGGACTGGGGTGCGGCCGTCTTCACCGCGTAGGCCCCCATCGCCAGCTGGCCGAACCGGAAGTTGGCGTCCACCCCCGCCGCCCGGTTGAACCCGGCGCCCGACACGTCCTTGTTCAGCACCATCATGCCGATGTCGGAGTTCGCGAGCACCGCGCGGTCGATCCGCAACGCGGTGTAATTGGTCCCCGGCACCGCCCCCTGGGCACGCTGCTGGATGTTCAGGGCGCCGATGGCGTAGCGGCCCGCACGACCGGTCAGCCGCGATCCGGCCAGGATCGGGATGGCGTCACCGGCGGCGGACAGGCCGATCGTCCGGCTGAAGAACAGCTTCGTGTCGGGTGGCGAGTTCTGCCGGCCTGACGCGGCCGGACTCGCCGACCCGAGCGTGTTGCTGCCCTGGTACGGCAGCCCGAACTGGTAGATGCCCGAGTTCTCCAGGAAGAAGTCGCGCTTCTCGGGAAAGAGCACGTTGAACCGCGTCAGGTTCACCTGCTGCTCGTCGGCCTCCACCTGCGAGAAATCGGTGTTCACCGTGGCATCCAGCGTCAGGCCGCTGGTCACGCCGTACTTCACGTCCAGCCCGGCATCGAAGTCGCCGCGCGCGGGGCTCACGCCCACGGTGCTCGAACTGCTCGACACAAAGGGCTTGATGCGCAGGTTGCGCCCGGGCTCGATCTGCCGGAACCCTTCGACCGTTCCGGCCAGCGACACGCGATCGAGATTGAAGATGCGCGGCAGCGGCGACCAGTAGCTCTCCTCGTTCCGCCGGCGCAGCCGGCGCTGGAAGTTGACGCCCCAGGTCTGCGGGTCGGCCTTCGCGAACTTCAGCGTCCTGAACGGAATCCAGAACTCCGCGTACCACCCGTCGGCGACGACCCGCGTCCGCACGTCCCAGATCCCGTCCCAGTTCGCATTGCTCTCCCGCCCCTCGTTCGACATCTGCGCATCCCACCTCGCCCCGGCCGGATTGGTGGCGAACTCGAACCCGTTGCGCTTGTCGGAGAAGGTGTCGAAGACGACGAGGAACGCGTCGCTCGCGGCTGGATTGAAGTCCTTCTTCAGGTCGCTGACCACGAGGCTGCGCGGCTCGGGGTCCTTCGCGAACACCCCGACGTACACGGCATCGTCGTCATAGACGATGCGGACTTCGGTGTCGAAGGTTGCCGGCTGCCCCTCGCGGGGCTCATTCTGGCGGAAACCGGTGGCGACCGGCGCGTCACGCCAGGCCGGCTCCTCGAGCACGCCGTCGAGGGCGATCGGACCGCTGGCACGCGTCGCCATCAGGCGACGCTCGAAGTGCACCCGGTCGTAGTCGAGCGTCGGCGACTGGGCCGCGGCGGGCGCCGCCGGCGCGATCGCGCCGGCCAGGGCAAGAAGCAGGGCGCGTGCAGCCGCCCGTGCCGGCAGTCTGGGCTCGAACACCGGCCATACCTTACCCTCGCAGCGGGCCGGCTGTCATCAGTGAAGGGGCAGGCCGGGGCCCCATTCACAGGTCGGCCCATGTAACATGGGCCGACCCGAAGATGGCTGCCTTCCTCGTTCGCCGCCTCGCCTACCTGCTGTGCCTGGTCGTCATCTCGACCTCGGTGGCCTACCTCCTCGCCGCCACGCAATTGAGGCCCCGCTCACGCTACGAGGGGCGCAACCCGCCGCCGCCCGCCGCCGTGGTCGACGCCACGCTCGACGCACTGAACATGAACGACAAGGTGCCGGTGCTCACCCGCTACCAGCGCTGGGCAGGCGGCCTGCTCCGCGGCGACCTTGGCCGCACGATCGACAACCAGTCGGTGAACGACGAGATCAGCCGCCGGATGTGGGTGAGCCTTCGGCTCGTGCTGGTCGGCGCCCTGGTCGGCACGGCGCTCGGGGTGGCAGCCGGCGCCTACGGTGCCGTGAAGCAGTACCAGGTATCGGATCGGCTCCTGACCGTGTTCTCCTTCGTGGTGCTGTCCATCCCCGCTGTCGTGCTCGGCGTGCTGTTCAAGAACGCGGGCATCGGCCTCAACAACGCCCTCGGGTTCCGGCTGCTGTACACCACGGGTGAGATCACACCCGGCCTCGACCCATGGACGCTGGCCGGCCTGATGAACCGGCTCGCCCACCTCGTCCTCCCCTCGCTCGTCCTCATCGTGATCGCGGTGGCGTTCTACGGTCGCTACCAGCGGAACGCGATGCTCGACGTGCTCGGGAGTGACTTCCTGCGGACCGCACGGGCCAAGGGACTGGGCCGGTCGCGGGCGCTCATCACGCACGGCCTGCGCACCGCCCTCATTCCGATGGCCACGTTCTTTGCGTACGAGTTCGCCATGCTGTTCGTGGGGGCCACGTTCACCGAGCGGCTCTTCGGCTGGCACGGCATGGGCGAATACTTCGTGCAGTCGGTGACGAAGAACGACATCAACTCGGTGGCGGGCGTCACCCTCTTCGTGGGCGTGCTGGTACTGGTGGCCGGCTTCCTCTCCGACCTCGCCTACGCGGCGCTCGACCCCAGGGTTCGCGTATGACCGTGCCCGGCGTGCAGGAGCCTGCCGAGGAGGCCTCGTCCCGGCTGCGGCTGGTGTGGCAGCGGTTTCTCGGCCAGCGCATGGCGCTGGTGGGGCTCGCCGTGGTGCTGCTGCTGTTCGCCCTCGCGTACCTGAGCCCGTTCGTCAGCCCCTGGCAGTACAACGAACTGGACTTCGAGGCGTTCCTCGAGCCCCCCGGCGGCTCGCACTGGTTCGGTACCACGCAGAACGGCTTCGACGTGTTCGCCCTGACCATGCGCGGCATGCAGAAATCGCTGGTCATCGGCCTGCTCGGGGCGCTGATGGCCACTGCTCTGGCCGCCACCGTGGGTGCTTTTGCCGGCTACTTCGGCGGCAAGGTGAACACGGCACTCGTCACGTTGATCGACCTGCTGATGGTGCTGCCGGCCTTCCTCATCATCGCCATCCTCTCGCCGAGCTTCCGGGGCCGCACCTGGCTCATCTTCGTGGTGCTGCTCGCCGCCTTCCAGTGGATGGTCACCGCCCGCATCGTCCGCGGCATGACGCTCTCGCTGCGCGAGCGCGAGTTCGTGCACGCCGCGCGGTTCATGGGCGTGCCCGGCTGGAAGATCGTCTTCCAGCACATCCTCCCCAACATGGCCTCGCTGCTCATCATCGACGCCACGATCAACGTCAGCTCGCTCATCCTCGCCGAGGTCGGGCTCTCGTTCTTCGGCTTCGGCGTGCAGCCGCCCGATGTCTCGCTCGGCACGCTGATTGGCGACTACGCCGGGGCGGCGCTCACCTTCCCATGGGAGTTCTACTTCCCGGCTGGCTTCCTCGTCATCCTCGTGCTCGCCATCAACCTGGTGGGCGACGGCCTGCGTGATGCGTTCGATCCCAACACCCAGGGGCACGCCTGAGATGACCCAGCCCGCCCCGAACGCGCCACTCCTCTCGGTGCGGGACCTGTCGGTCTCCTTCCGGACCGACGCGGGCACCGTGCGCGCGGTCCGGTCGGTCAGCTACGACGTCCGCCCGGGCGAACTCCTCGGCATCGTCGGCGAGTCCGGCTCGGGCAAGTCCGTCTCGTCGCTGGCCGTCATGAACCTGCTGCCCGGGCACGCGCAGGTGACGGGCTCGGCCATGCTGGATGGCCGGGAACTGATCGGCCGGCCGGACGATGAGCTGTCGGCGGTGCGGGGCAGCCGGATCGCCATGGTGTTCCAGGATCCGCTGTCGGCACTCACCCCGGTCTACACCGTCGGCGATCAGATTGCGGAGGCGATCCTGGTGCACGCGCAGGTCAGCCGGGCCGCGGCACTGGCCCGGGCCGTGGACCTGCTGGACATGGTGGGGATCCCGAACCCGAAGCAGCGCGCCTCGGCCTTCCCGCACGAGTTCTCGGGCGGCATGCGGCAGCGCGTGATGATCGCGATGGCAATTGCCAACGATCCCGCGCTGATCATCGCCGACGAGCCGACCACGGCGCTCGACGTGACCATCCAGGCGCAGATCCTCGACGTGCTGCAGACCGCCAGGCGTGTCACCGGGGCGGCCATCGTGCTCATCACGCACGACCTGGGAGTGATTGCCGGTGTAGCCGACCGCGTTGCCGTGATGTACGCGGGCACCATCGTCGAGTCGGGCAGCGTGGACGACCTGTTCTACCGGCCGCGGATGCCGTACACGCTCGGGCTGCTCGGGTCGATACCGCGCGCCGACCGGGGCGAGCGGCAGCCGCTCACGCCGATTGAGGGCACGCCACCGTCGCTCATCGCCCTGCCCTCGGGGTGTCCGTTCACTCCACGGTGCCCGATGCGCCAGGACATCTGCACGCGCGAGGAGCCGGCGCTGCTGCCGCCGACGCGGCCGGCGGATGCACGGGGACCGGTCGAGCAGCGTGCCGCCTGCCACTTCCGCGACGACCTCGAGGCACGGCAGCTCACGAGCCAGGACGTGTTCCCGGCACCGCCACCGCCGGACGCGGGTGCCAGCCATGCCCCTCGCGACAGCCGCGCCACCGTGCTCGCCGTGCGCAACCTGGTGAAGAGCTATCCGCTGATGAAGGGGGCCGTCCTGCGGAGGAAGGTGGGCGAGGTGCGCGCGGTCGACGGCGTGAGCTTCGACATCCGCGAGGGCGAGACACTTGGCCTGGTCGGCGAGTCGGGCTGCGGCAAGACCACCACCATCATGGAGATCCTCAACCTCGAGCGGCCGCTGGCCGGAGAGATCGAGGTGCTCGGGCGCGACACATCCACCATGACGCCGGCCGACCGCTTCGCGGTGCGGCGCGACCTGCAGGTGGTCTTCCAGGATCCGATGGCCTCGCTCGACCCACGCCTGCCGGTGGGCGACATCCTCGCCGAGCCGCTGCGCACCCACGGCACGCCTCCGGACCAGGTGGCGGGGCGGATACGGGAGCTGCTCGCGCTCGTCGGGCTCCGCGCCGAGCACGTGAACCGGTACCCGTCGGCGTTCTCGGGCGGGCAGCGCCAGCGCATCGGCATCGCTCGTGCCCTGGCACTCGAGCCGAAGGTGCTCGTCCTTGACGAGCCGGTGTCAGCGCTGGACGTCTCGGTACGGGCCGGGGTCATCAACCTGCTGGAGCGGCTCCGCGCGCAGCTCGGCCTCTCCTACCTCTTCGTGGCGCACGACCTGGCGGTGGTCCGCCACATCGCCAACCGGATCGCGGTCATGTACCTCGGCCGCATCATCGAGATCGGCAGCGTGGACGAGGTGTTCGACCGTCCCGCGCACCCGTACACGCAGGCCCTGCTCTCCGCGATTCCGCTGCCCGACCCGCGTCGGGAGCGGCAACGGGTTCGCATCGTGCTGAAGGGTGACCTGCCGAGCCCGGCCAATCCGCCCTCGGGCTGCCGGTTCCGCACGCGCTGCCAGACGTTCGCCACCGAACTCAGCGATGCGCAGCGCGAGCGGTGCCTGGCCGAGCATCCACCGCTGGAGCCCCGCACGGGGGGCCCGGACCACCTGGACGCCTGCCACTGGGCGCGCGCCGAAGCCGTACTCTGAACGACCTGAAACCGGACGTCGGGAGAGACCGCAATGATGACCCTCGTGGCACACACCAGGACGCTGACCGCGGCACTCATCGCGTGCACGCTGGTCTCGGCCGCCTGCACCACGCGTGCGGACAACGGCCCGATGCAGTCGCAGGGCGCGAAGCAGAACCAGATCCAGGAGACCCCGCGCGACCGCATCCAGGATGGCGGCACCTTCACCTGGCCGATCGACTCGATGCCGCCCCAGTACAACTACCACCACGTTGACGGCACCGAGGTGGCGGCGTCGGATGTCTCGAAGGTGTTCACGCTGTCGACGCACAGCTCGGACGCGGCAGGCAACCCGGTCTGGAACCCGGACCTGCTCGCCTCCGAGCCCACGGTCGTGCTCGGACCGAAGCAGGTGGTCACCTTCCGCATCAACCCGAAGGCCGCGTGGTACGACGGCACGCCCATCACGTGGGAAGAGTTCCTCTGGCAGTGGAAGGCCAACAACGGCACGGACAAGCGCTACCAGATCTCGTCGGCCAGCGGGTGGGAGTCGATCGAGGCCATCGAGCGCGGGCAGGACGACCGCGAGGTGGTTGTCACCTTCAGGAACCATTACGCCGACTGGACCGGCGTGTTCAGCTACATCTACCCGGCCTCGACCAACAGGGATCCGGCCATCTTCAACCAGGGATGGAAGGACCGGCCGCTCACCACCGCCGGTCCGTTCAAGCTCGGTTCCATCGATGCCACGGCCAAGACCGTGACGTTGGTGAGGAACGAGAGGTGGTGGGGCAATCCCGCCAAGCTCGATCGCATCGTCTACCGGGCCATCGAACCGGACGCGCAGATCGACGCCGTCGCCAACGGCGAGATCGACGCCATGGACGTCGGCCCCGATGTGAACAAGTTCAACCGCGCGCAGGAAATCGAGGGGGTCGACATCCGCATGGCGGGAGGCCCGAACTTCAGGCACCTCACCGTGAACGGCACGAGTCCCAACCTGCAGGACGTGCGCGTGCGCCAGGCGATGGCCATGGCGATCAGCCGCGAGGCCATTGCCCGCGCGATGCTGGCGCCGCTCGGCATCAAGGCCGAACCCCTGGGCAACCACATCTTCATGTCGAACCAGGAAGGCTACCGCGACAACTCGGGTGAGGTCGGCGCGTACAACCCCGAACGGGCGCGACAGCTGCTGGACGAAGCGGGATGGAGGCTCCAGGGGAAGGTCCGGTACAAGGACGGCAAGCCGCTCGAGATCGTGATCGTCATCCCCGCCGCGGTGACCACGTCGAAGCAGGAATCGGAGCTGATGCAGAACATGCTGGCGCAGGTCGGCATCAGGCTGATCATCAACACGGTGCCCTCGCAGGACTTCTTCGAGAAGTACATCAGGCCCGGCCAGTTCGACCTGACGGTGTTCTCCTGGATTGGCACCTCGTATCCGATCAGCTCGGCGCGGTCCATCTACGCCCAGCCAACGCGGGGGGCGGACGGGCAGATGGACATCCAGCAGAACTACTCGCGCATCGGGCACCCCGATATCGACCGGCTCTTCGACGAGGCGAACGCCGAACTCGACCGGACGAAGGCGGTGGACCTGGCAAACCAGCTCGACGCGAAGATCTGGGAGATCGTGCACTCGCTCACGCTCTACCAGCGCCCGGAGATCGTCGTCACCCGGTCGCGCCTGGCGAACTTCGGGGCGTTCGGGTTCGCGGACTGGACCTACGAGGACATCGGCTGGCTGAAGCCCTGACGGCCGTCGCCGGCGCCCAGGCACCGTGCCCGGCTTCAGCCGGGCGTTACAGCGCTTCGCGGTCGCGAACACCGAGCAGGTAGAGGATGCCGTCCAGGCCCATCGTCGAAATGGCCTGGCGTGCGCTCTGGCGCACCAGCGGCTTCGCGCGGAACGCGATGCCCAGCCCGGCCAGGCGCAGCATCGGCAGGTCGTTCGCGCCGTCGCCGACGGCGATCACCTGCTCCATGCTGAGGCCTTCGGCCTTCGCGATTTCCGACAGGTAGTACGCCTTCCGCGCACCGTCGACAATCTCCCCCTTCACCTCCCCCGTCACCAGGCCGTCGACGATGTCGAGCTCGTTGGAGTGGAGGTAGTCGATGCCGAGCCGGCGCTGCAGTTCACATCCCATGAACGTGAAGCCGCCGGAGAGGATGGCCGTCTTGTAGCCGAGCCTGCGCAGCGTGGCGATGAGCCGCTCCGCGCCGTCCATCAGCGGCACGCGCTCCACCACCTGCTGAAGGGCGGTGGCCGGCAGCCCCTTCAGGAGCGCCACGCGGCGGCGAAAGCTCGCCTGGAAGTCCAGTTCGCCGCGCATCGCGGCCTCCGTGATGCGCGACACCTGATCGCCCACGCCCGCGAGCCGCGCCAGCTCGTCGATCACCTCGGTCTGGATGAGGGTGGAGTCCATGTCGAACGCCACCAGCCGGCGGTTCCTGCGATAGACGTTGTCGTGCTGGAAGGCCACGTCGATGTCGAACACGTGCGTGAGTGCGAGGAGCGCCGTGCGCATGTCGTCCTCGCTCGAGAGATCGCCCGAGGCCGAGAGCTCGATGCAGGCACGTGCCGACCCGTTCTCGTCGAGCGGCGTGCGGCCCGAGAGGCGGTCGATGCGGTCGATGTTCAGCCCGGCGCCGGCGATGACCCCGCTCACCGCCTGCAGGTGCGCCGCCGTCAGCACGTGGCCGAGCACCGAGATGATGTAGCGCCCCTTGCCCTGGGCCCGCACCCACGTCGCGTACTCGGCGGTGGTGACCGCCGTGAACCGGATCTGCACGCCGAGCCGGTGCGCCTCCAGCAGGAGGTCGGTCAGGAGCGACGAGGACTTCATCTCATCGGTCAGTTCGACCAGCATCCCGAGTGCGAGCGCCTCGTGGATGACCGCCTGGCCGATGTCGAGGATCCGCACGCCGCCGCGCGCAAGGATGCCCGTGAGCGAGTGGGTGACGCCAGGGTGATCGTGACCGGTGATGTCGATGTGAAGGACGCGCGACTGCGGCTGGTTGGGCATGGGAAACACACGATTATCGCATTGCCGAGCCCGGTCCACGTCCATCGACCATCGCGCACCCAACCTCTCGGCGGTCGCCCGAATCGGCCACTGCCAATCAGTAATCAGCAATCAGTAATCAGTAATCAGCAATCCTCAATCAGCAATCCTCAATCAGCAATCCTCAATCAGCAATTCCCCCGCTGGGGTGTATAACTGTGCGGCACTCTTTGACACCGACCCGAGGAGGTCCGATGAAGCAGGGGATGATTGGTGCAGTGACGGCGCTGGCCGCCGTGGTGACGTACGGAGTGGTGACGGGCGCGCAGGCTCCCGCACCGCAGCAGGCGCGGCCGGTGTATCCGCCGCCCGCCATGCCGATTCAGCAGGGCGACGCGCCGGCCTACGCGTTCGACATCACGAAGGCCGAGATCGATTACGTGCTGAAGAACTCACCCGCGAGCCCGCCCGACCGGCAGCTTCGCGTGGTGGACATGGGCAAGTACAACCTGGGCGTGGGCATCATCCGCCGGGGCCCCACCAACGAGAAGCCGGGCGACCCGGTGCCGGTGCTCTGGCATGACTACACGCCGGAGATCTACTACATCACCTCCGGCTCGGGCATCCTCACCACCGGTGGCGTGATCCTCAACCAGCGTGTCGGGGCGGGCGTGCCGAACGTGATGAACGGCCCGAGCGGCAGCGGCGTCGCCGGGCCTGGCGCCTACAGCCGTCGCGTGGTGCCGGGCGACATCATCATCATCCCGAACAAGGTGGCGCACGGCTGGAGCGGGGTCACCGATCACATCGAGTACCTCAGCTACCGCCCGGATCCGGACCGCGTGCTGCCGGCGGGCTGGGTCTACCCGTCGCTGCTCCGGATGACGCCGCCCGAGGTGCCCACGCCGGGTGTGGGGCGTGGCGCGGCGCCGGCGGCTCCCGCCGCGGCGCCCAGGCAGTAGGCTCAGCGCAGCCGCAGCCGTTCGCTGCCGTCCGCACCGTCGCCCTCGAAGGGCGCGCTGGTGCGGGCGGTGGCGCGCGGCTCAGCCCTGATAGAGATAGGCCCGCAGGTACTCCAGCTCCACCCCGGCATCCGCCAGTTCAGCCCGCATCAGGTCACGTACCGACAGCATCGACACGAGCTGGCCGTCGCTCACCACTGGCAGGTGCCGGATGTTGGCGCGGTCCATCTTCAGCATGGCGAGTCGGCAATCCTCGTTGACGTCGCCCAGCACGACCTCGCCCGTCATCACGTCCTCGACGAGCGTCGTCCGCGGGCTCAGCCCCTTCGCGACGACGCGCTGCACGACGTCGCGCTCGGAGAGGACGCCGACGAGCGCACTACCCTCGACCACCGCCACGATGCCAACGTTGTTGTCCGTCATCACGCGCACGGCGTGGGAGACCGGCGCGGTCCGCTCGATGCGGAACAGGAACGAGGGACGCATGATCTCGCGGATCGTCTTCATGTCACACCTCTGATTCGGGAGACGACGGGACGCCACGCGTGGGACGAGACCAGCGAGGCTACTCCCGTGGCGCCGCCCCTGCAAGCACAGCCGTCCAGGCCGGCCTGAGGTAGGCTGGCGTGGTGCCGGTCCCCACTCCGCGAATCGTGCTGCCCGGGTCGCTCGACACGCCCGTCGCGGTCATCGACCTCGACGTCCTCGAGTCCAACATCACGGCGATGGCAGCCCTGCTGCGTGACCGCGGCGTCGGCCTCCGGCCGCACACCAAGACCTCGAAGTGCCTGGAGGTGATCCGCCGGCAGGTGGATGCCGGCGTGGTCGGGCTGACGGTGGCCACGCTCGGCGAGGCCGAGGTGCTCGCCGACGCGGGCTTCACGTCGCTCTTCCAGGCCTATCCCCTCTGGGCCGGACGTCCGGATCGGGCCCGGCGGGTGCGCGACCTGCACGACCGCTGCACGTTCATGGCCGGTGTCGAGTCGGCGGAGGGAGCAGCGGCACTCGGCGCCGCCGTGCGTGGCAGCACGCGGCCGCTCCCGGTGCTGGTCGAGATCGACCCCGGGCTGCACCGCACCGGGGTCACACCGGACGCGCTGTTGCCGGTGGCGCACGCGGCCGCCCGTGCCGGGCTCGATGTGGCCGGTGCGTTCACCTTCGGCGGCCATGCCTACGCCGCCTGCGATGCGCCGCACGATGCAGCCGATGACGAGGTCCGCGTGCTCGAGGAGGCCCGCCACCTGCTCACCGAGGCCGGCTTCGACGTGCGGGTGCTCAGTGCCGGGAGCACGCCCACCGCCCGGCTGTCCGCGCGCCCGCCGGTCACCGACGAACGCCCCGGCACCTACGTCTTCCAGGACTGCCAGCAGGTGGCGCTCGGATCGGCAGCACCCGATGCGGTTGCGCTCGTCGTGGCCGCGACCGTGGTCGCCTCGCACGCAGATGGCCGGTTCGTGGTGGACGCCGGGTCGAAGGTGCTCGGCTCCGATCGACCGGTCTGGCTGCCCGGATTCGGCACCATCGCCGAGTACCCGGACGCCGTGATCCGCTCTCTCTCGGAGCATCACGCCGTGGCCTGGACCACCAGCCCTCGTCCCCGTGTTGGCGACCTCGTACGCATTGTCCCCAACCACTGTTGCGTCGTCGTCAACCTCGCCGACCGTCTCACCGTCGTGCGCGACGGGCGGGTGGTGGACACCTGGGCCGTCGCCTCGCGTGGCCGCAACAGTTGAGCCGTCACAGACAGACGTCCGCGCCATAACGACTTCCACACGGTCCCATGCGACACTAACCACCTGTGTCCCAGACGCGTGGCCCGAGCCTGTTTCCGCTGCTTGCACCCTACCGGGGTCTGGTGGCGGCGATCGTCGGGCTGACCATTGCCGCCAACGGCCTCAACCTGGCGGTGCCACGGCTCATCGCCCGCGGCGTGGATGCCTATGCCTCCGGGCAGCTCGTCGCCGCCACGCTCATCACGGAGCTGGTCGCCGCGTCGGTCGCCATCTTCGTCCTCACCTGGCTCCAGAACGCGGCGCAGACCGTGGCTGCCGAGCGTGTCGCTCGAGACCTCCGGACGCGGGTCGTCGCGAAGCTGGCCGCGCAGGACGTGGCCTACATCCAGAAGACCACGACGGCCACCCTGCTCACCAACCTGACGTCGGACGTGGATGCGGTGAAGCTGTTCGTCTCGCAGGTGGTCGGCTCGATGGTGGCGTCGGGCGTGCTGATCCTCGGCGCCTCGGCGCTCCTGCTGTCGATCAACTGGCAGCTGGGACTGGCGGTGCTGGCGGTGCTGCCGATCATCGCCGTCACCTTCCGCGTGGTGATGGGTCGCGTGCGCACGCTCTTCGGCCGCGCGCAGCAGGCGGTGGACTGGCTGAACAAGGTCATCAACGAGAGCATCCTCGGTGCGGCCCTGATCCGGCTGGTGAACTCCCACGACGAGGAGTACCGCAAGTTCCTGGCGGCCAACACCGAGGCGCGCGACATCGGCCTCGGCATCCTGCGCCTGTTCGCGAGCCTGATCCCGATCATCATGTTCTGCACGAACCTGGCGACCCTGATGATCCTGACGCTGGGCGGACGGTTCGTGATTACCGGTGCGATGAGCCTCGGCGAGTTCACGGCCTTCAACAGCTACCTCGCCATCCTCGTCTTCCCGGTCATCCTGATGGGGTTCATGGGGAACGTCATGGCGCAGGCCGGCGCCTCGTACGGGCGGATTGCGCGCGTCCTGGCCGCCCCGGTCCCGGCGCGGATCGGCACGCGGACCGGCACGCTGCGCGGCGACATCACGCTCGCCGACGTCACCGTCGCCTACGGCGAGAAGCAGGCGCTGCGTGGCGTCTCGCTCTCAGTGAAGGCCGGCACCAGGACGGCGGTGATCGGGCCGACCGCGGCCGGCAAGACGCAGCTGCTCTACCTGCTCACCGGACTCATCGAGCCGACGTCGGGCCGGGTGGAGTACGACGGCCACCCCATCAGCGAGTACGAACGCGACACGCTGCACGCACAGGTGGGGTTCGTCTTCCAGGACGCCACGCTCTTCAACCTCACGCTGCGCGAGAACATCGGCTTCAGCCGCACCGCCAGCGACGCCGACCTGCAGAAGGCGATCGACACGGCGGAGCTCCGCGACTTCATCGGCACCCTGCCGCAGGGACTCGACACGGTCGTGTCCGAGCGCGGCACAAGCCTGTCGGGCGGGCAGAAGCAGCGGATCATGCTCGCCCGCGCCCTGGCGCTCGACCCGAGGGTGCTCCTGCTGGACGACTTCACCGCACGGGTGGATACCGCCACCGAGCAGCGGATCCTGGCCAACCTGCAGGCGAACTATCCCGGGCTGACGCTCCTGTCGGTCACGCAGAAGATTGCGCCGGTCGAGGACTACGACCAGATCGTCGTCCTGATGGAGGGCGAGGTCCTCGCCGCCGGCACGCACACGGAACTGCTCGACACCTGCCCGGAGTACGTCCAGATCTACGACTCGCAGCGGAGCACGCAGCACTATGAATCCGTACAGGCTTAGCAGCGGCCAGCCGGGCGAGGCGAATGTCTCGATCGCCAGCGCCGTGCGGCGGCTCGCGCCGGTGCTGGCAGGCCAGCAGCGCAGCCTCGGGCTCGCGTTCCTCGCCACGATCGTGGCCTCCGGCGCGTCCACGGCCGCGCCGTTCCTGGTCGGGCGCACGGTCGACGGCGCCATCCGCGACGGCCACTTCCCCGGGGTGCTGCAATCCGCGGCCATCCTGCTGCTGGTCTACCTGGCCGGGCTGGCGGCCACCTACGTGCAGACGCAGCAGATGGGGCTCGTCGGCCGCCGCATCCTGTTCAACCTGCGGAATGCCATCTTCACCAAGCTGCAGGCACTGCCGCTCGACTTCTTCAACCAGAACAAGGCCGGGGATCTCATCTCCCGCATCAACAACGACACGGACAAGCTGAACGTCTTCTTCTCCCAGATGATCGTCCAGTTTGCCGCCAACCTGTTCCTGATGGCCGGCGCGGCGCTGCTGATGCTGTCGCTCGACGTGCGGCTCGGCCTCGCGGCGCTGGCGCCCGCCGCCGCGGTGTTCCTGGTGACCCGCGCCACCGGCCCGGTCGTCAAGGCCCGCAACGCGGCCAGCCTCCAGGCGCTCGGCGCGCTCTCGGGCGAGATCCAGGAGAGCATGAGCAACTTCCGGGTCATCGTGGCCTTCAACCGCGTCGACTACTTCCAGGCGCAGTTCGAGGCGGCCAACACGCGGAACTACGAGGCGTCGATCCGGTCGGGCCTGCTGAACACCTTCTTCATCCCGCTCTACGGCCTTGCCATGAACATCGCGCAGGTCGTGGTGGCCGGCTACGGCTTCTACCTGATTCAGCAGGGGCGCTTCTCGCTCGGGCTGCTGATCGGGTTCCTGCTGTACGTGAACAGCTTCTACATGCCGCTGCGTCAGATCGCCGCGATCTGGACGTCGTTCCAGCTGGCCATGGCGAGCTTCGACCGCATCTCCGGCGTGCTGGCGCTCGAGTCGAACCTCCCACAGCTGCCGCCCGCGGCGGCGGTGGACGACTCGGTGCTCGCCTTCGACCAGGTCACGTTCGGCTACGACAAGGACCGCCCCATCCTCCGCGAGGCGAGCTTCGTGCTGCAACACGGCAAGACCTACGCCCTGGTCGGCCCGACGGGCGGCGGCAAGACGACAACCGCCTCGCTGATGGCGCGCCTCTACGACCCGGACGAGGGACGGGTGCTGCTCGACGGTCGCGACATCCGGACCTTCACGCCGGCGGAGCGCGCCCAGCGGATCGGGTTCATCCTCCAGGAACCCTTCCTCTTCACCGGGACCGTGCGCGACAACATCGTGTACGGCAACGAGCGGCTCCGCGACCTGAGCGACGAGGCGCTCTCCGACCTGCTGGCCCGGCGCAGCCTGGACGGCCTGCTGGCACGCTTCGAACAGGGGCTGGCCACCCGCATCGTGGCTGGCGGCGAGGGGGTGTCGCTCGGGCAGAAGCAGCTCGTGGCGTTCATCCGCGCCGTGCTGCGCGATCCGGAGATCCTGATCCTGGACGAGGCCACGGCGAACATCGACACCGTGACCGAGCAGCAGCTCGAGCAGGTGCTCGCCTCGCTCCCGCCGACGACGACCCGGGTGATCATCGCGCACCGGCTGAACACCATCGAGAACGCCGACGAGATCTTCTTCATCAACGCGGGCGGCCTGACCCGCGCCGGCTCGATGCACGACGCGCTGGACCTGCTGCTGCACCATCACCGGGCCAGCTGACCGTCACCGCGCCGGGGCTCGCCCGCGCGACCTGCCGCACCGTTCCCCGGCCCTCTCCGCCCCGTTCATGGAGGCAGGACTACCCGGCGAGAACGGTACGCGACTTCGCGTAGAGTTGACGCGTGCTGTCACGCTCCAGGTTGGTCGCGTCCCTCGCCCTGACTGCCGTACTGGCCCTGCCGGGAGCACGGCTCCATGCGCAGGAAGCGCCCCGGGCAGCATCGGATGCGTCGACCGGCGGTCGGTCGTTCGACAGCGCACCGGCTCCGGTGCCCCCGGCGGTCGAGTCGAGGGATGCCCGGGGCAAGGTGACGCTCCGGGCGGTCAGGGTCGATCGCCCCCTGCAGCTCGACGGACGCCTGGACGAGCCGATCTACCAGGAGACCCCCGCGATCGAACACTTCGAGCAGCAGGTGCCCCGCGAAGGGGCGCCTGCGACGGAGCGGACCCAGGCCTGGATCCTCTTCGACGACGAGAGCCTGTACTTCTGCGCGCGGATGCTCGACAGTCAGCCCGAACGGATCGTCGCGAACGAGATGCGTCACGACAGCGTGAACATCTTCAACGGCGGCGACAGCATGACCCTGGTGCTGGACACCTTCTACGACCACCGGAACGGCGTACTCTTCCAGACGAACCCGCTCGGCGGCATGCGTGAGCAGGCCATTGCCGACGGACAGTACATCGAGAGCTGGAATGCCGTATGGAACGTACGGTCGACGCGCATCGACGGGGGCTGGTCCACCGAGATGCGGATCCCGTTCAAGTCACTGCGGTTCCGCGAGGCCGGCCCCCAGATCTGGGGCATCAACTTCCGCCGGGTCATCCGCTGGAAGAACGAGTATGCCGGGGTGACGCCGATGCCGGCGGCGTTCGGCGGCCCTGGCCTGGCCCAGATGCAGATGGCGGCCACGCTGGTAGGGCTCAGCATCCCGAGCCGCACACGGAACCTGGAGTTCAAGCCGTACGCCATCGGCTCCTCGACGACCGACCTGACCACGGCGCAGCCGTTCCGCAACGACGGCACGGGCAACGTCGGCATCGACATCAAGTACGGCCTCTCGCGCAGCCTCATCGCCGACATCACGGTGAACACCGACTTCGCACAGGTCGAGGAGGACCTCCAGCAGGTGAACCTCACCCGCTTCAACCTCCTCTTTCCCGAGAAGCGCGACTTCTTCCTCGAAGGCCAGGGGATCTTCGCCTTCGGCGGTCGCAGCCTCGCCGGCCGCGGTAGCGGGGGCGACTCCGACGACGTGCCGATCATGTTCTTCAGCCGGCAGATCGGCCTGAACCAGGGGCGCACCGTGCCGGTGCTGGGCGGTGCGCGGGTCACCGGCAAGGCCGGCCGTTACGACATCGCCGCGCTGAACATCGAGACGGCGAGGCGGGAATCGCCCGACGTGGATCCGACCAACTTCACGGCCCTCCGCATCCGGCGCGACATGCTGCGGCGCAGCAACATCGGCATGATCGCCACGGCGCGCGCACCAGGGGCCTCCGGGACCCGAAGCCTGCTGCTGGGGGCCGACGCCAGCCTGCGCCTCTCGCAGAACAACACGCTCCTCGGCTACTACGCACGGACCGACGTCCAGGGGCAGGCGGCCCAGGCCGAGAGCTACCGCGCACGGTTCGACTTCGCGGGTGATCGCTACGGCATCGGCCTGGAGCACCTGCTCGTCGGCGCGAACTTCGCGCCCGAAGTAGGCTACGCCCGGCGCGACAACGTCCGTCGGAACACGGGCACCCTGCGCTTCAGCCCGCGGCTTCGGCGCAACCGCTACATGCGCCAGCTCACCTGGCTCGGCACCTTCACCTACGACACCGATGCCCGGATGACGATGGTGCAGAACCGCAGCATCGACGGCACCTTCCGGATCGAGTTCCACAGCGGCGACACCGCGTCGGTCCAGTACGTGCACGAGTATGAGCTGCTCCCGTCGAATTTCCGCATCGCGCCCGGTGTGACCGTGCCACAGGCTGGCTACGACCAGCGCACCGTCGCAACCTCGTATTCGCTGGCCAACAACCGCTCCCTTGCGGGGCGTCTGGGCTTCTCGACGGGTGCGTTCTACGACGGCACGCGCAACGAGGCGTCGTACTCCGGCCGCGTCGCGTTCCTGCCGCAGTTCGCGATGGAGCCGAGCATCTCGCTCGCGTGGGTACGGCTGCCCTACGGCGACTTCAACGCGCGACTGATCGCGAACCGCTTCACCTATACCCCGACGACACGCCTGTTCGTCAGCAGCCTCGTGCAGTTCAACATGGACGCCCGCACGCTCACCTCGAGCATCCGGCTGCGGTGGGAGTACCCGCCGGGGAGCGAACTGTTCGTCGTCTACAGTGACGGGCGCGACACCACGGTTGGCGGGCGCGGGCTCCAGAACCGTTCGTTTGCCGTGAAGGCCACGCGGCTGCTGCGCTTCTGACGAACTGCTGAGCTCGCAATCGCGCCGCTGAGCCAAAGAATGGCCTCCCCCAGGCCATGGTCCACGCCGACGCCTCACCACGTTCGCGCCCGACGGCTGCCGCGGTGCTGCTGCGGCTGCTCGCAGAGGGCCCGACCGTCGCGGCGCTCGTCGGGCTGGCCACCGTCGGCCGCCTCGCCGTCGATCCGCTGCTGAAGTCGCAGGCGCCCTTTGCCTTTTACTTCCTCGCGATCATCGTCGCGGCCTGGAGCACCTCGTTCGCCGTATCCCTCGTCGCGGTGGGGGCCAGCGTCGTCGCAGCAGACTTCTTCTTCGTCGCGCCACGCTACAGCCTCTCCGCACCAGCCGTCTCCGACCTGTCCGCCCTTGTCGTGTTCGTCATCGTCTCGACGTTCGTGGCCTGGCTCATCAGCCGGTGGCGCGCGGCCGAGCGCGCCGCAACGCTCAGTCGCGACACGCTGCAGGTGCGGACGGCGCGGCTCGAGGAGCAGGCCAGGCTTCGCCAGGCGGCGGAACACGCGGCCTTGGACAGCCAGCGCCTGCTCCACAGCACGCTGGACAACTTCCCGACCGCGATTGCCTTCAAGGACGGCGAGGGACGCTTCCTGGACCTGAACCCGGCCGTCGAGCAGGCACTCGGACGTTCCCGTGCCGAGATCATCGGTCGCCACCTTCGCGACTTCGTCCCGGCCGAGGCCGCCGCCATCGTCGAGGCACACGACCGCGTGGTGATGGACACTCGCCAGGCCAGGCAGTCCGAGGAGGTCACCCAGCAGGCCACCGGCACGGTGCACCACCTGAACACGACCTTCCCGCTGGTGGATGCCGACGGACGGGTCTACGGCACGGGGCACATCTCCCACGACATCACGGCCGTGAAGACGGTGCAGCGGGCGCTCGAGGCCAGCGAACGAACCCTGAAGGCCCTGATGGATGCGTCCACCGAGTCGATCTGGCTCCTCGATCGCGAGCGCGTCCTCGTAGCGAACACCACGGCGGCGGCACGCCTGGGGCTCACGGTCGATCAGCTGGTCGGATTGTCGTGGCGCACGATCTTTCCGCCTGAGGTGTCCGCCTTGAGGGCCGAGAAGGTGGAGCAGGTCTTCGCGTCGGCAGCGCCGGTCCGCTTCGAGGACGAGCGGGCCGGCATCCGCTTCGACCATAGCTTCTATCCGACGTTCGGCGCGGATGGGAATGTGGTGGCCGTGGCCGCGTTCAGCCGGGACGTCACCGAGCAGCGTCGGCAGGAAGAGGCCCTGCGCAATCAGGCGCTGCAGCTGGAAGCTGCCAGCCGCCTCAAAGACGACTTCCTGGCCACGCTCTCGCACGAGCTGCGCACGCCCATCAACGCCATCCTCGGATGGGCCCAGATCCTGAGCATGGCCGGACAGACCGAGGACCGCCTCCGGCGCGGGCTGGACACCATCGCCAGGAACGCGCGCCTCCAGGCGACGATGGTCGAGGACCTGCTCGACGTCAGCCGCATCGTGAGCGGCGGCGTACGGCTCGACCTGCAGGATCTCGACGTGCATGCCGTCGTGGACCAGGTGCTGGACGGCGCACGGCCGGGCGCGGACGCCAAGGGCATCACCCTGACGACCGACATCGAGCCTGGGCTGCGCATCACGGGCGACTCCGTCCGCCTGCAGCAGGTCATCTGGAACCTGGTGACGAACGCCATCAAGTTCACCCAGGCTGGCGGCCGCGTGGACATCCATGCCGCACGCGAGCACGATCAGCTGGAGCTGACCGTCTCCGACAATGGCATCGGCATCGCGCCCGCATTCCTTCCGCACGCATTCGAACGCTTCAGGCAGGCCGACAGCTCCCCCACGCGCGAGCATGGAGGGCTCGGGCTCGGCCTCGCCATCGTCCGGCACATCGTCGAGCTGCACGGAGGCACGGTGGCGGTGCACAGCGCAGGAGTCGGGCACGGCGCGTCCTTCAGCGTGCGGCTCCCCATGCGCACCATCCGGGAGAAAGGCGCCCCATCGTCGGATCCGGCTCGCCGGGCCGACGACGCCAGGCCGCTCGAGGCGCTGCGCCTGTTCATCGTCGACGACGACAGGGACACGCGCGAGATGCTCGCCACCCTGCTGTCCACGGCCGGTGCCACGGTGCAGGCTGCCGGGTCTGCCGCTGAGGCGCTCGCGCAGATTCCCACCTTCGGGCCCGACGTCATCATCAGCGACATCGCCATGCCTGGCGGCGATGGCTATCACTTCATCCGGGAACTGCGCGGGTGGGACTCGGCGCTGGCGCGGGTGCCGTCGATCGCACTGACCGCATACGGCGGGGCGGGCGTGCGCGACGCCGCCATCGAGGCAGGCTTTGATCGGTACCTGCCGAAGCCGGTGGAGGCCGAGCCGCTCATCGCCACGGTTGCCAGGATCGCCGAGCACCGGCCAGGCTGACCGGCCCGGGCGGACAGCGACACGCGCTCCCCAGGGGAGGCCGGCCGCCACACCAGAGCGGTGAGGCAGCCGGCTCAGGGGGGAGCGTCAGCGCCTGAAGATGAACAGCGCCTCGTGCGACACGTTGTCGTTCGTCGTGAGGGTGAGCAACCGGCACTGCCCCTCCCATGCCTTGTCGGTCTTCCAGATGTAGATGTAGAACCCGCCTTCGAGGATCAGGTTGCTCCGCGGGGCGGTGGACAGGTTCTCGACGACATCCGATGGGCCCGCCGGACAGGCGACCGGGACAGACGAGACGGACGACAGCACCTGCGTGCCACGGTCGCCACCGAGGCTGAAGCGGACCGGCACCGCCTGGCCCGCGGTCATGCGATTGGCTACGGGCAGGGGATCGATCGGCTGGTAGAAGCCGGTGAAGTTGTAGGTGATGTCGACCGTGGCGGTTGCGATAGACGCCGCTCCTGCAACATCACTCACGCGAACCTGCACCGTGCGCGTGCCGGGTGCCGTGAGGGTCGCCGCCGAGAACGTCACCGACTGGCCGGTCGTCTCGAACGACCCGTCGCCGTCGAGGTCCCACGCATACGCGAGCGCGTCACCATCGGGATCTGACCCGGTGGCACTGAGCGTCACCGCACCGCCCTCCACGACCGTGTAGGGACCGCCGGCCGAAGCGGTGGGCGCCGCGTTGACGGTAATCAGGACGACCTGCGGATCGTGGTCGCTGATCTGCGCTGCGAACTCCGCGTTTGTGTGTACCACGTCATAGCTGAACGGTCGGCCGCCGAAGATGCCGCCGCTGACCAGGATGTGGTCGAGCCCCTGCGAGTTGCCCTCGAACACGTAGCTGTAACGCTCCTCCTGCGGGAGGGTCTCCATCAGCACGTGCAGCCCGACGCTCTTCAGGGTGCTCATCGGTGCCGAGAACTCGAAGTCGTTGAGGTCGCCCAGGACAACGATGTTGGCCGACGGGTCTGCCGCGAGCAGCTGGCCCACGAAGCCGGCGAGCACCGTGGCCTGCTGCTGCCGCTGCGTCTCCGTCACGAGCACCGGCGGCTGCGTGAAGCCGTAGAGCGGGTCGTCTCCGCCCTTCGAGTTGAAGTGGTTCGCAATCACGAAGAATCGCTGCCCCCGGAACGTGAACTCACCGGCCAGCGGCTTGCGGCTGGCGCTGAACGCGGGGTTGGTCGGGTCGATACGACCCGGGCTGTACTGCAGCTGCGTGGATGCCCCGCTGCCGACCACGGCGTTCGCCGTGGCGGAGGTGGCGCCCGGCCGATCCACGAAGGCCACGCCGCGGTCCGTCCGGAAGAGGAAGCCCTGGCGGATGTTGCCGCCTGGCGCGCCGCCGTCCGCGCCGTTCAGCGGATCGATCTGGCGATAGTCATAGAGCGGGCCGCCTGCGGACTGGATCGCGGCGATCAGCAGGCTCCAGGTGGTGGACGCGTCCACGGTGCCGTTGTTGGTGGTGCCGTTGTTGTCCTGGATCTCCTCGATGGCCAGGACGTCAGGCGACTGCAGGTTCTGGACGACCATGGCACCGAGCGCCGCGAACTTGGCCGGCGGGTCGGAGGGCGCCAGGTTCTCCACGTTGAACGTGGCCACCGCAAGCTGCGTTGCCGTGGCTGGGGTCGTCACTTCAGGGGTCAGGCCACCAGGTGCGAGGCTGGGCAGCGAGATGACCTGCAGTTTCGGGTTGTTGAAGCTGTAGTCGATCACGCCGGTCACCGCGCCCGGGAACGAGTCGCCAACGTCCGCGGCCGGCATCGTCGCGCCGTTGGTGATCAGGTCGTTCAGGATGATGCGCTCCGGGTTGAAGTCGGTCGGCCGGATGACGATGCCGCCGCGGGCGGTGCGGATGGCGGCCGCCGCACCATGGTCGGCAAGCACGGGGATCTCACGGTTCGACGTGAAGTCGGACGTGGGGCCCACCACCACCGGATCGTTGACCGTGACCAGCATCCCTTCCAGGCTCTCCCAGAAGTCGATGCCGTCCTGGTCGGGGTCGAAGGTGCCGGAGGTTTCGACATTGGCCGCATCGTCCTCGATCACGGACGTCGGGATGACCCGGCCGCCGTTGCCGAGCACCACCGGCGCGGGAAGCGCATTGCCGCTGGAGAGCTTGTAGAGCGTGAAGGGCGCAATCAGTTCGGTGATGGTGAGCCCGCGCGACGAGGCGCCGCCAGCCCTGAACTCGCTGACGCGCCCGGTCACCTGCACGATGTCCCCAACCGACACGAGCGACGCGGGATTGGAGGTGGAACCGGTGAACACGAACAGGCCTTCCGACGTGGCGTCATCCGCGTCGGGCGAGAGGTCCTGGACGTAGTACCCGCGCGTGCCGGTCACGGTGCGGAGCGCCGTGACGACGGCCTGGGTGGTGGTCACCGTCTGGTTGTTGAACGGTGACAGGTGCCCGCCGCCCTGGATGGTGTGGATGCCGACCGGCACCGGCGTGCCGAACGATGCGGCCGCGTCGGCAGCCATCGTGTCGGGCGGGTCGTTGCTGTCGGCGTCAGACACCAGCGCGCCGACGACGCCGACCGTGCAGGTCTCCCCGAAGACGAAGTCCGCGGACGGGTTCAGCGTGTACGAGGCCGGGCCGCCCGACAGCGCGAATGCGTGTGTCCCGCTCACCGAGCACGAGAGCGAGAACGACGACGGCGTGACGTCGACCGCCTCGGTGAAGGTGACCGTGATGTTCCCGTTCAGCGGAATGTTCGACGCGCCGTCGGCCGGGCTGAAGGTCAGGACCGCCGGGGCGGCGTCGACCACGTCGTCGGTCTGGATGAGCCCCTGCCCCTGCGTGTCGCCCGCCGCGGCCCCGGTGACATTGGTCACGTTCACGAAGAACGTCTCATCCGGCTCGGTTACGGTGTCACCCAGGATGGTGACGTCGAACGTGTACGTGCTGCTGCCGGCGGGAATCGTCTGGCCGGTGAGCGACGTCGCCGTGTAGTCGCCGGGTGCCGTTGCCGTGTCGTCGGCCGTGGCGATGTCGAAGGACACGCCGCCAGGTCCGGCGGGTGCCGTGAGGCTGACGGTGAAGGTGAGCGTGCTCGTGCCGCTCGCACCCTCGAGCGTCGACACGTCGTTGATCGAGAGCGTGGGCGTGCCGGTGGCGCAGGCATTCAGGGCAGACGCAGAGGTGAGCGGGGCAACCGACGCGTTGAGTGTGGTGGCGGTGAAGTCCGCGCTGTTGTCATCGGTGTCGGTGCAGCCGGCACCGCCGCGGGTGGCGGCCGTGGTGGCCGACAGCGTGGGTGCGGCGGCTGTTTCGGAGAAGTTCGCGTTGCCGAAGCCCACCAGGTCGACGATCGACGCGAGCTGGGTGGCGCTGCACGGGGTCGACCCGCCGTTGCAGCCGAGACTCGAGGTCGAGCTGACGAGCGCCACCTTGCCGGCCGACGCGCTCATGTTGATCAGGCTGGCCGGCGTGAAGTCGGCGGTGAACGCCGTCCCGACCGACCCACCGCTGGCCTCCTTCACCAGGTAGTACTGCCCGGGCTGCAGGGTGACATTCGGGAGGACGGTCAGCTGACCGCTGTTCGCGCCGAAGTTGCCGGTGCCGGTCGCACTCGCATACTGGATCGACAGGCCGTTGAGTGACGCGGCCGACGCGCCTCGGTTGAAGACCTGCACGAAGTCGTTCGTGAATGTCGCGCCGCTGTTGCCGCCGCCGCCGTACACCTGGCTGATCACGAAGTTCGCGCTTCCGGCGTCGGTGAAGGTCCAATCCGCGAGGATGCCGCTCGAGAGCCCCTTCGCCGTCAGCAGGAACCTGGCCCCAAGGGAATCGTCGGGGTCGACGTACCAGTTCGTGGCAACGGCACCGGACGCGTCGGCATTCACGAAGAAGGGCGTGTGCCCATTCCCATCGGGAGTTCCGGTCAGGTGCACCACCTGCACCTCGACCACCTCGCCCGGCTGGAACCCGGCGCCATGGATGGCGGCGGTTTCCGCCGGCATGTAGTCGGCCTTGTCGGTCGACGCAACCCCGGCCCGGCGTAGCGGAATCGACGCCACGGCGCCAGACACGCTGCCCGTGGCCGAGAGCGTCAGCCGAGGACCGCCGGCATCGCTGACCGACCCGGTCCACGACAGCGAGAACGTGCCGTCGGCCTCGGCGACCGCGTCGATCGGCTCGAGACCGAGCCCGGGCCCCGACGTGCCGTCGTCATGTGTCACCTGCACGGTGACCGTCTCGCCAGGCTGGAAGTCGCGGCCGACGACCGTGAGCGGGCGGCCGAAGACAACGCGTCGCGTCGAGGGGTCGACGCGCGGCGCCCGCTCGAACGTGCCCACGGCACTGGTACCAGAGGCAGCCGTGGCGTGAATCTCGAAACGGCGGCCGGACGCGTCGGCCGGGTTCAGGGTCCAGTAGTCCGTCAGCGAGCCGGTGGCATCAGCAGCGACCGTGAAGGGCTCGTGCCCCATGCCAGGCTCCGCCGTGCCATCGTCGTGCACCACGCGCAGGGTGACCGCCTCGAACGGCGCGAAGCCCTGCGCCGAGAACATCACCTCGTCGCCACCCGCGTAGGCCGACTGCTCCGGTGTCAGCGAGGCAGCGCCGTTGGCAGATACGAGGAAGGAACTGGCGAGTCCGGCCAGCACCAGCGAACCAGCGAGCCAGGTGACGCGGGAAGCCAGGGTGCGGGAAACGCGCGGAGACTGCCGGCGTGCGTGCGGGCCGAAGAGCGACATGCGGGAACCCCCAGGTTGAGTGCGATGTGTCGCAGCGTATGAGTACCCGCCGGCGTACGTCAATGCGCAGGACGGCGCCTATACACCGAATTTGCACGTGCGACGGAAATCCGCACGCGGAGGGATCGCACGTGGGAATGAAGGCTCGCCGGAGGGAGACGAAAGTCTGTCGGTGGCGACCGGCGCGGCTCAGGGTGCGGCGGTGATCCGCTCGACCGTGATGCGGCGCCCGGCGGCGTCGAGGGTTCCCGAGACGACCACCTTGCGTCCGGCGAACCTCGCCGGAGATTCCTGATCGCTCAGGTCGAAGGAGGACGTGCCATCGAACAGCACGTAGGTGGCGCCGTGGGCGTCGATGCAGGCGCGCACGCATTCCGGATCGGTCTCGCCCATGCGCATGCGGCCGTGATTGGCATCGGCGCACTCCGAATCGGTGATCACGCCGGTGAACGCCCGCGGCGCAGGCGCCTGAATGCCGGCGGCGCTGACGATGACGGTGAGGACGATGGCTTTCATCGAAGGCTGGGTGGGTGAGAGGTGGAGGTCAGGGAGCGATCCCCGACCTCCAGCCGTCGGAACGTTACTCGCCGGGAATCATCAGGTGGGCGGTGGAGGTGCCCGCGTTCATGATCCAGGCTCCGCCCTGGGCCGGCTTGTCCGGCAGGCCGGTGCTGGCGGTGGTGGCGCCGGGAAGGGCCACGGTCATGTGCTTGCGGGCGCGGTCCTTGTCGGGCCCCTGCAGGTGGAACCAGACCGAACCGAACTCCGGCTTGGGTCGGGTGCCGTTCTTTTCGGCTTCGTCCAGGAGCGCCTGCGTCTTGGCGCGGTCGCCGGCGGCCTCGAACTTCAGGTTCTGGGCGGCGCGATCGAGGTTGGCGATGCTGGTGCACTCGATCGAGAACGGCTGCTGGCCCGGCATGCCCGACAGCTCGTAGCAGACCAGCCGGTTGGTCCCCTTCTTCAGCGTGTCGTAGGTGTAGTCGGGCTTCCACTTGATGACGGTGGCGTCTGCGCGCTGGTTCGGCGGCGCCGCAGCCAGGATGGCGTCGTACGGGGTTGGGGCCGGTGCGGCCGCGGGGGCCTGCGCCAGTGCGCTGGCGGCCATGCCCAGCACGCCCAGGGTCATCGCGATCGTGCGTGTCATGCTGAATCCTCCTCCCAGGATGGTTACCTTCTCGCCGGCGTGTCGCGCGGCGCGTGCCCGCAAGCGTACGACAAGGTGGACCGCCGTGGCGGGAATTCTGAAGGCCGGTCTGGTCTACCGGCCGAAGGCGACGTCGAGCAGGGCCGGCCTGGTGGTGACCGTGACCGTTGCGTGCCGGCTGACGCCCGACCTGTCGACCACCATGACGTCGTGGGAGCCGAGGGCGATCCTGTAGTCGGTCAGCGGCGTTTCCCCGGCCTTCGTGCCGTCCACGAAGACCTCCGCGCCAATCGAGCCGGTGACCGTGAGCGTGGACGGCGGCGGGTCCAGCGACACGCGGGCGGTGCCGCCCGGCTCGATCATCACCTGCCGCGTCTCGGCGATCTGGAGGGTGGTGTTCTGCAGGCGAATCGTGTGCGGTCCAGGCTTGAGCAGCACGCGGTTGCTCGCGTCGAGCTGCACGGTCTGCCGACCGTCGACCACCGTCACCTCCACCGGCGACGACACGTGCAGCCAGCCCGGGAAGATTTCCTCGGTCAGCGTCTCGGTCCGTCCCTCGGCGATCTCGACCTTCCGCCGGACGGAGCCTTCGGCGCTGTCGATTTGGACCGTGTGCGTACCAACCGCGAGGTCGGCGATCGTGAGTGGCACGGTGCCGCGCTCCTTGCCGTCCACCAGCACCCTGGCCGGCGTCGGCCGGGCCTCCACCCGCAGGCTGCCCAGCGGCTTGGCGTTCCAGTTGATCGAAACGGCCGTCTCCTTGCCGCGCACCACGTTGATGGTCTGGCGGCGGGTGGACGACTTGAGCGAAAACTCCACCCTGTGGGCGCCCGCCGGCAGCGTCAGCGTGAGCGGGGTGGTGCCGGCCGGCTCGCCGTCGACGGTGACCTGCGCGCCCTCGGGCTCGGAGGCGAGCATGGCGGTACCGGTCTTCGGTGTAGTGGTCAGCAAGCCGGCGCGCCCGCGGAGGAAGACCGCGCCCGCCGCAAGTGCGGCGATCAGGGCGACGGACGCGGCCGCACGCACCCACAGGCGGCTGAGGAAGGGCACGGTGTCGCGGCTGTTCGCGACGGCCGGTGCCGGGAACGGCGGCTCGTCGACGAGCGGAGCAAGGTGGCCTGACACGGCGGCGTGAGTCGCCGGCTCGGGTGCGGGCGCCAGCGGATGGGCTGGAGCCGGTGCCGGACTCGGTGCCATCGCCCGTTGAGGCGCCGGCGCCGGTGCGGGCATGGGCAGGACCACGGCGGGGGACGACACCATGGGCTGCGGTACGCTGGGCGCGGCCACGCGGAACGAGTGGACCTGCGGGGTGGTCCAGCCCGCGCGCTGGGTGCGTACCCACGCACGCACCGCTTCCGCGGCGACGACGACTTCGGGCGAGGTCTCCATGTCCTAACTGTTTATCGGCACGCTGCCGATAAACGACACGATGAAGACGGCCAAGGTCCTCGACGCGCCGAGCGGCGGCGCGGGCCATCACGACGCGCCGATGCTCGACGCTGCACAGCGCCAGCTCGACGCGTTGCGGGCGGCGATCGACGCCCGCCTCACCGAGCTCGATGCGGCGCTCGCCGATCCCTCGCGCGCGGCGTCCCTCAGTGGCCTGGTGCTCGAGCTGTCACGGCTCGCCACCTCCGAGGCCCAGGCCGCGGCGAACCGGGCCTGCCTCCAAATCACACACGACGCCGAGGCCACGCTCCTCGAGGTGGAAGCCCGTCACTCCGCCTCCCTCGAGGCCGAGCGGCGCTCCGTGGTCGAGCTTCGACGTTCATTCGAGCAGTCGCAGAAGCGCCTGGAAGTACTCGAGACCGAGAAGCACTCGGTCCTCGAGGCCGCGCGCGAGCAGGCGCTCCTCATCGAGAGCGAGCGGTCGTCGCGCGCCGAGCTCGACCGCACGATCACCCGGCTCGAGCAGCAGCTCGAGGAGGCGGCCGCCGCCCTGCAGGAGGCGCAGCAGACCCAGCGGACCGAGGAAGCGTCACGCCTGGCCGCCGAAGAGCGCAGCGCGGACCTCGAACACCGGCATGGCGATCTGCAGCAGCGGCTCGCGCGGGAGGAACAGGCCAACCGCGACCTCACGACCGAACGGGTCAAGTCGGGTGACCGCATTGCGGAGCTCGAGCTCCAGCTGGAGGATCTCCAGAACCAGCACGCGACCCTCCAGCGCACGCTTGGCGAGGAACGAGGGCAGGCTCGCGCGTACGCCAGCGAGCTGGAACGCCAGCTGAACGACGCCCGGCAACAGGCGGTCACCGCCGCCGCCGAACTGGCGCAGGCCCACCACGAGCTCGAGGCGGTCCGCGAAGGCGCCGCGAGGGAGGCCGGCCAGCGTGCCGCCGACGGCGGTCGGATCGCGCAGCTCGAAGCCCAGCTCGTCGAGGTACGTCGCCAGTTCCAGGAGGCCAGCGACGCAGCGGTCTCGCTCGAGCGGAGCCAGACCGACACCCGCGCGCGCAACCAGACGCTCGAGGACGCCCTCTCCGACGCGCGGCGCCAGGTGGACGACGCCCGGACCGCTGTCGAAGAGCGCGCCTTCGAGCTTGCCGAAGCACGGGCCGCACTCGCGCGTGAGCTGGCCGCCAGGGAGCAGGAGGCCCGCACGCTGGCGCAGCGTGATGCGGCGCTGCTCGAGGTTCGCCGCGAGGCCGAGGACGCCCGGCGGCAACTGGACGAGCGCACGCGCGAACTGGCGGAGATGACCCGCGCGGTGGCAGACACCGAGAAGCAGCTGGCATCGGAACGCGCCATCAGCACCGACCTCAGGGCTGCCGTCTCGGGTGCGGGCACCAGCGCTGACGATGGTGAAGCGCTGGAGGCGTCCCGCCGGGCGGTGGCCGACGCGGAGGTCAGGCTGGCTGACCTCCGGAGCGCGCAGGCCTCGCTGCAGGCGGAGCACGATGCCGTGCTGCGAGAGCTCGAGGCGGAGCGGCAGCGGGGCGCCGCGGTGGGCAGCGAGCGCGAGCGGCTGACGCGAACCCAGGCGGAACTCGAGGAGGCCATCGCAGACCTCCAGCGCGCCCACGGCGAGACGCGCACGGCCCTGGACCAGGAGCGGGCCGCGGCCAGCCACCTTCGCGACGAGGCGCGGGCGGCCCTTGGCGAACGTGACGCACTGGTACTCGAGGTGACGCGGCTCACCGAGGCCTGCGCCGCGCTCGACACCGCCCTCGCTGCCGAGAAGAGCCGGCCCGACACACCGCCGGCACCGGAGACTGCGCCCGACCCGCGCCTGGCCGACCTCGAGGCCGACGCGCAGCGCGCGCGGACCGACCTGGGCACGCTGCGCGATCGCCTGGCGGCCGTCGAGTCGGCCCGCGCCAAGGCCGAGGAATCGGTCCTCGACCTCGAGGAACGGCTCACGGTCATCGAGCGCGAGCGCGAAGCGCTCTCGCTCGCCCTCGACACCGAACGGATGATGAGCACGGACCTGCGTGCCTCGCTCGCGCGCACCGAGGACCGGGCCTCGGAAGCCACCACCGAGGTCGCGGAGTTGCGCCGCCTCCTCGAGCAGGCGCGCATCGCCTCAGCGCTCGAGACGGAGGATGGCGAGGTCACCGAGCTGACGTTCGACGAGGACGAGCAACCTGTCGACAGCGCCATCACGTTGCCCCAGGCCGAGTGGGACCACGTTCGCATGTTCACGCGCTACCAGTTCGCGTCGCGCGTCGACATCAAGGTCAACAACGCGGCAGCCGTCCTGCTCGACCTCTCCACCGGTGGCTGCGGCCTGCGCACTCCCTCGGTCCTGAAGGTGGGCGACACCGTGCGCGTCACCCTGCCGGGCGAACTGACGCCGCTGCTCTGCCTCGGCACGGTCGTGTGGACGACACAGGTGCCGGCGGCCCACCGGCTCCCCGCCGGCTACCGTGCGGGAATCAGGTTCACGCAGGCGGACGAGGGCGCACTCGAGGCGTTCATCATCATGCGCGCCGACCTGAAGGCCTGACGCTGCGGCCCGGGCCCGCGCAGCGTTGGATATAATCGCAACACCATGTTGCCCGCCCGAACACCTGTGCCGGCGACGCACGCATCCCGGCCCGCGTCGGTGTTCCCGGAGCACACCACTCGATGACATCGCTCGGCGAGGTGCTGTCCCGCTCGCGCCAGTCTTCCGCGGCGGTCATCGACACCATCCGACGCCAGCCGTTCCGCTGGGCGCTCTACTGCCTCTGGTTCGTCCTGCTGGTCAGCCTCGTCGAGATCCTCTTCCTTGCCCGGAGCACGGCGCTGGGCTACCGCGTGGTGCAGCCTCGATATCCGTGGTGGATACCGCTCGGATACCTGATGATCTGCGCGCCGCTCACCGCGATCACGACGCTGCTGCTCCGCCGCGCCAGGGCCGCCAGCTTCTACTGGGGGCTGCTGTTCGTGCTCGGCTTCGTGGCTGCCTTCGGCGGCATCGCCGTGGTGCGGAAGGTGGCGCCGGTCGCCGGCGCCTTCCTCGCGGCTGGCGTGGCGGTGCAGCTCGCGAGGACCGGCGCGAGCCATGCCTTCCTGCTCGATCGCGTGATCCGGCGCTCGTTCGCGCTGCTCGCCGTCATCGTGCTGGCATTCGCAGGGCGGGCGGCCCTCGCCCCATGGCTCGCCGAGCAACGCGTGCTGTCGTCACTGCCACGCGCGGAGGCTGGCCGGCCGAACGTACTGTTCATCGTGCTCGACACCGTCCGTGCCTCGAGCCTGGGCCTGTACGGGGACCCGCGCGCCCGCACGCCCAATCTCGACCGCCTGGCGCGGCAGGGCGTCCGATTCGAGCGGGCCATCTCCCCCGCGCCGTGGACACTGCCGGCGCATGCCAGCCTCTTCACCGGGCACTGGCCGTCGGAACTCGGCGCAGGGCAGTACAAGCCGCTCGATGGTCGCTATCCGACGCTCGCCGAGCAGTTCACCGCGCATGGCTACGTGACCTCCGGCTTCGCCGCGAACATGTTCTACGCCGGTGCGGAGTATGGACTGGCCCGCGGCTTCAGCCGGTATGTCGACCATCCCAACGTCCCGCTGCGGATGATCATGCAGACCGCGGCCGCCGACGCCCTCGAGTCGCAGCTGACGTTCACGCCCTACCTCACCAGCCACGAGGAAAAGTGGATGGTGCGTTCCGCCGCGACGATCAACGAGAACGTCCTCGCGTGGCTCGCCGCACGCGACCGGTCGCGCCCGTTCTTCGCGTTCCTGAACTACATCGACGCGCACGATCCGTACCTCGCCCCGGACACGATCCGCCAGCAGTTCACCACGGCACCGCCCGTGCGCGACCTGCCCACCTACACCCTGGATCGCTACACACCCGAGGAGATCCGCGGGCTGCACGGCTCGTACGACGCAACGGTCGCCTGGCTCGATCAGCAGATCGGCGCCCTCTTCGGTGCGCTCGAACGCACCGGCGCCCTCGGCAACACGGTGGTCGTCATCACCGCCGATCACGGCGAGCACTTCGGCGAGCACAACCTCCTGCAGCATGCGGGGAGCCTGTACATGCCACTGCTGCACGTGCCGCTGTTCGTCCTGTACCCGGGCCACGTCCCACGCGACGTCGCCGTCGCCGAACCGGTGAGTACGCGCGACATCGCGGCCACCCTGGCCGATCTCACCGGCCTGTCGGACTCACCGTTGCCGGGCCGATCGCTCCGGGAGTACTGGACACCCGACCGGGACCACGCTCCCGCCCCTCGCGACATCGTGTCCGAGGTCGACCGCCTCGTTCCGGGCTATCCGGACTTCTACCCCGCGCGACAGGGCGCCATGAAGTCCATCGTCGTCGGCTCGCATCACTACATCGTCAACTACGGGACGCAGAAGGAAGAGCTGTACGACCTTGCTGTGGACCCGGACGAACTCCACGACCTCGGGCCCGGACGACCGGATCTGCTGCGGGAGTATCGCGAGCGTGTCGAGCGGACCGTCAGGGCGCCAGGCCGGCGCGTGCCGGCGCCGGCCGCACCGCCGCCGGCGCGCTGAACGCGCCATCACCTGGGTCTGTCACCGCAGCCGGATGTTCAGCGCGGCTCCTGCGCGTCTGCGTGGCGCGCCGCCTCGGCCAGCGCCCTGTCCACCGCACGCGCGAACACCTCGCCGCTGTCGGTGGCACCCGACACGATGTCCACCTCGGTGCCCTGCCTGGCCACCACCTGCGCGGGCAGCGCCTCGATCATCCGGCAGGGATACCGCATGCGACAGGTCGTGATCGACGCCGACGCAATCCGCCCTCGCCTGATGACGACTGTTGCGAGGATGCGACCGTGCCGTCCGGAACCCCAGGCCTGGTAGGTACCGTCTCGATAGGTGCCGAGCGTCCGTGGTTGTGCCGTGTACGCCGCGCGGGCCGGAGCCGTGCGCACGTACCCCGCCGCGAACACGGTGCAGACGCCGACCACACCGGCCACGACGCCCCACGCTCCCGTCACGCGACGGGACAGGTTGGCGGTGCGTGCCGATGCACCGTGCGAGGGCGGAAGGCTGTGGACCACGGGAACGCGCTTCCCGATTATAGGACCCGGGCCGTTCCCCGCTATGCTTCCGCCATGCCCATCACATCCGACATCTCACTGATGCTGCTCCGCGAACTCGACGGGTTCACCCGCGAGGTACAACGGTTTCCCGACGATGCCTCGCTGTGGACGGTGGTGCCGGGGGTCAGCAATTCGGCCGGGAACCTCGCGCTGCACGTGAGCGGCAACCTGCAGCACTTCGTGGGCGCCCTGCTCGGCGGGAGCGGCTACGTCAGGAACCGTGATGCGGAGTTCGGGGCGTCGCAGGGGACGCGGGACGGGGTCGTCGCATCGCTGACCGCAGCTGCCGATGCCGTGCATGCCACGCTCGCGAAGGTGGAGGAACGCACCCTCGACGAGCCGATGCCCGGGGCACCGGGCGGGCTGCAGACCACGACCGGGCGCTTCCTGCTGCACCTGGTCGCGCACACGGCGTTCCACCTCGGACAGGCCGGCTACCTGCGCCGCATCGTCACGGGCGGGTCCGCCGGGAGCGCCGGGCCGCTGCCGCTCGACGTGCTGGGTGCCGGCGGCGTGACGCGGGTTCAGCCACCGGCGATGGCACCGATCACGTAGAACGGATCGTCGCCGGACACCACGCGCGCCGGAAGCGGCGTGGTGTCGGGCGGCAGCAGCGAGAGGTCCTCCTCGCACGCGAAGAAGCGGAGGAAAGGACGCCGCTTCAGCGTGCCGTGATCGCGGATGGTGCCCCGGAGCACCGGGTAGGCCGACTCGAGGGCGCCGAGCACGCCGGACACGGTGGCCGGCCCCTCGACATCGACGATCACTTCAGCCCCGACACCCGCAAGGGTTCGCAGGTGGTGCGGGAGCACGACACGAATCCCCATGGGCGTGCCCGTCAGGCAGTCAACGTCTGCACTTCCACGGAGAGGACCGGGGGCAGGTCACGTGCGATGGCGCTCCAGGTGTTCCCGCCGTCGGGCGACGCGTAGACCTGGCCGCCCGTGGTGCCGAAGTAGATGCCGCAGGAGTCGAGCCGATCGACCGCCATGGCATCGCGGAGCACGTTGACGTAGCAGTCCTTCTGCGGGAGTCCGTTGGTCAGCGGCTCCCAGTCGTTGCCACCGGTGCGGCTCCGGTAGACGCGCAGCCGGCCGTCGGGTGGATAGTGCTCGGAGTCGCTCTTGATGGGGACCACGTAGATGGTGTCGGGCTCGTGCGCGTGGATGTCGATGGGAAAGCCGAAGTCGGTCGGCAGGTTCCCGCTGACCTCCACCCACGAGTCGCCGGCGTTGTCGCTCCGCATCACGTCCCAGTGCTTCTGCATGAACAGCACGTTCGGACGCGCCGGATGCTGGGCCACGTGGTGGACGCAGTGCCCCACTTCCGCCGTCCCGTCTGGAATGTGGTTGGACCGGAGCCCCTGGTTGATCGCCTTCCAGTTCTCGCCGCCATCGTCGGTCCGGAAGGCGCCAGCGGCGGAGATGGCGATGAACAGGCGCTGGCGGTCGACCGGGTCCTGGATGATGGTGTGCAGGCACATGCCGCCCGCACCAGGCGACCACTGCGAACCGCTGCCGTGCCGTCGGAGGCCGGGCATCTCGTGCCAGCTCCTGCCGCCGTCGATCGTGCGGAACAGCGCCGCATCCTCCACCCCGGCGTAGACCACGTCAGGATCGGTCAGCGACGGCTCGAGGTGCCAGACCCGCTTGAACTCCCATGGATGCGGCGTGCCGTCGTACCACTGGTGCGTGCCAGGTACGCCGTCGTAGGTGAAGGTGTTGTCCATCGCCTCCCACGTCCGGCCGCCGTCGTTCGACCGCTGAATCAGCTGACCGAACCATCCCGAGCCCTGCGAGGCATAGATGCGGTTGGGGTCGACCGGCGACCCTTTGAGGTGGTACAGCTCCCAACCGCCGAAGAAGGGCCCCTGGATGTCCCAGTCCTTCCGGGCTCCATCGGCCGAGATGACGAACGCACCCTTCCGGGTGCCGACCAGCACGCGCACTGAACTCATGTCACTGTTCTCCTGAGGCGGACGCCGCCGCATGGTAGTCCGACTCAGGTTGTCGATCCACACGAGGCCGGATCGACATGGGACGAGCAGCAGCCTGCTACTTGCGCAGCTCGGCCATGAAGGGCGCGGCCTGGGCCGCCTCCGGCGATGCCGGGTGCCTTTCGAGGAGCCGCTCGAACGTGCCGCGCGCGGCCGCAGGGTCGTTGCGGCTGAACTGCACCTTGCCGAGGCCGAGCAGTGCCGCCGGGGCGTCGGGCTTGAGGTCCAGGGCCTGCCGGTACTGCGCCTCCGCCTTCTCCGGCGCATTCGACGCGAAGTACACGGCGCCCAGGGTCAGGTGTGCGTCGAAGAGGAGCGGGTCGCTCCGATCCGTGACCTTCGAGAGCCCGAGTTCGAGGGCCGCCGCTGCCTTCGGGAGATCCTTGAGGTCGACGTACGCGCTCCCGAGCTGGAACTGGAGGTGAGGGTCGCCGGGTGCGAGTTCGGCCGCCTTCTGCAGTTCGGCCGTCGCCTCGGCGGGACGTGAGAGCCGGAAGTAGGCCAGCGCCAGGTTCACCCGGATTTCCGGCAGGTTCGGCGCTTTCGCCACGGCCGCCTCGAACGCAGTCGCTGCAGCCGCGAAATTGCCGGCGTTGTAGGCCTTCACCCCCTCGGCGAAGTCGCCGGCACCGGCGGGTGCCGCGCGTGCCAGCGTGAAGTCCAGCCGGCGGTCGCTGCCTGCCGCGAGCTTGATCCGGTCGTGAATCGGCTGGTAGCCCTCCTTCTCGACCGAGAGCTCATACTCCACTGCCTGGAGCCCGCGCCGGTAGAACCGCCCGTTCCTGTCGCTCTTCACGGTCGTTTCCCGACCGCGCTCCAGGTCGCGGATGCGGAAGGTCACGTCGGCCAGGGGCTGGCCGGCCTCGTCGCGAACCACCCCCTGCAGGACGCTGAGTTCCATCTGCGCACGCGCCGGGGCGGCGCCGGTCACCAGCACCGCCACCGCCACCACGCCCATTCGTCGCAACGTGCCGATCACGATATCGTCCTCCGGTCGGTTGTCCCGACGCCGTCCGTGCGGGCGCCCGGCGCCTGACGCGGCCCCTTCACGCTCAGGTTCCGAACGCTAGAACTGCACCCGGATCCCGAACTGCATCTGCCGCGGGAACTGCGCCGCGGTCGGCACCATGAACACGGACGAGGCACGGTTGCCGGTGGGGGGCACGAGGTTCTCGCGGTTCAGGACGTTGAAGATGTCGTAGAAGAAGTCGATGCTGCTGAGGACATTCCGCACCGGCAGCGAGTAGCGGAACGACAGGTCGACGAGGAACGACCCCGGTCCCTGGAGGCCATTGATGACGGCGCGCCCCTGCGCGTCGAGATCGGACTGAATCGGGCGCACCGCATCGTCGAGTCCGCGGATGGGCCGGTCGTTGTTGTCGCCGTCGCCGTTCACGTCGCGCCCGACCGTCTCGTTGACGGGGGCACCCGAGATTGCGCTCACGACGGTGGCGATGTTGAAGGTCCTCCATACGTTCAGCGTGGCGCTGCCCGCGAGCACCTGGCGGCGGTCGGACGTGAAGCGGCCGTAGTCGGTCTCGATGCTGTTGTCGAGCCAGACCCGCCGCGCGTCGGGATTGCCCAGCCCGACGTAGTGGCTCGACTGCACCGTGTAGGCCAGGCGTCCGCTCCAGCGATTGGCCATGCGCTTGTTGAACGAGAGCTGCAGCGACTTGTAGTCGCCGTTGAACTCGGGGCGCGTCGTGGTCAGCAGCACCCGCTGGAAGTTGGTGCTGCGCGCCACGGCGGGGATATAGATACCGCCCGGGTCGAAGCCGGCGGCGCCGGGCCTGACGCCGTTCACCGGCTCGTTGATGTCGATGATCCCAATCTGGTCGCGTGAGACGTTGGCCACGTAGTCGACGCCAAGGGCCGCGACCGGGCCGACCTGCTGGCTGAGGCCGACGCTCCACGACCACTGGTATGGGAGCTGGCGAGCCGGATCGTCGATGCGGGGATTGCGATTGAACGTCTGTCCCGCGAGCACCGAGTCACGGAGCCGCTTGAGCTCTGCCTGGCCGGCGGCACTCAGCACGGCCACGCCGAGGTTCCCTTCGGAATCGCGGATGACGTCGGGGCGGAGGATCGGGTTGTTGATGTCGGTGATGGTGATGTTGGGGTACCGCGTCAGCACGCCGGTCTGCTGGTGCGCGAGGTCGATCGACACCGGGATGTACGCGTAGAACCGCCCGACGCCGCCACGGACGACGGTCGTGCCGCGCCCGGTGACATCCCAGGCGAAGCCCGCGCGCGGCGCGAAGTTCGCCTTGGCTGCGGGCGTGGCCCGCTGGTGGTCGTACCGCAGCCCGAGGTTGAGCGTCAGCCGGTCGCTGACCCGCCACTTGTCCTCGAGGAAGCCGTAGAAGCGGCGGTCGCGCGTGAAGATGTCGTAGGAGTCGACGCCCTCGGGACCAACGGTGATGTCGAACTGGAACGGGTACGTGGCAATGTTGTTCGGGTCGTACGCGGCGTCACTCCGGAACTGGTACGTGCCGGAGCTCACGGCACCACGCGGCGGAGACTGGTTGAAGCTGAGTCCGCCGCCCGCCTTCAGGGTGTGTTCACCGGCGAGGCTCGGGACGAAGTAGCTGAACGACTCGTCGAGCGTGTAGGTGCGGATACGCGTGTTGAGCCCCTCGCCGCCCTTCCCCGTGATGAAGCTCGGGTGGACGTTGCGCTGGCCCAGCGAGAAGGGGTCGCGCCCGCCGAAGCCCACGAAGTTCACGTCCTGGTCGAAGAACGCCTGGGCGCCCGTGCCGAGCTGCTCGCCAATCCGGCCGACGCGGACAACGTTGGTTGCGCGGTCGGTGAGCACCGACGTGTAGCTGCCGCTGAACAGCTGATCCCAGTCGCTCTCCCATCCCTGGGCGTCGATCGTCTCGTTGTTCGTGTTGAAGTTCTCGCCGCGGGTCGGCGCGGTCTCGAGCACCCAGCGGGCATTGATGAAGTTCCGCTCGTTGATCTGCAGGTCCGCCCGTCCGAAGTAGTTCCTGGCGTGGACCGTGAAGGCCCCGACCATGTCCGTGGCCAGCGGCGCCGCCGCGGCCGGAAAGCGCTTCTGGCCGGCAATCTGCTCGTAGTCCCGCTCGATGGTGAAGTAGAAGTGGGCGCGGTCCTTCACGATCGGTCCACCGATCGCAAAGCCGCTCTGGAGGGTGCGCTCCTGCGGCTTGGGAGCCGAATCGGGCAGGAACGCGTTCCGGGCATTGAACGTGTCGTCGCGGAAGTAGTTGTAGGCACGGCCGTGGAAGCTGTTCGTGCCCCCGCGGGTCACCATGTTGATGATGGCTCCAGCGCCGCCGCCGTATTCGGCGCTGTACTGGTTCGACAGCACCTGGTATTCCTCGATGTTGTCGAGCACCACGCGCACCTGCGTGCCCTGGCTGCCGCCGAGACGGTCGTCGTTGTTGTACATCCCGTCGAGCAGGTAGACGTTCGACTGCGAGGGGGTGCCGTTGGCCACCACCTGCCCGCCTTCGAACGAGGATGCCGCGGGGTTCGGAGTCATGCCCGGGATGAGCTGCGTGAGCGCCGTGAAGTTGCGGAAGTTCGAGGGAACCTCCTCGATCTCCTTGCTCGAGAGCGAGCCGCCAATCTGGTTGCTGGTCCGCTCGATGAGCGGCGCCTGCCCGGTCACCTCCACCGCCTCCTCGAGCCCGCCGAGCTGCATCTTGAAGTCCAGCGTCGCGGTGGTGCCGGCACTCAGCGCCAGGTCCGAGCGCTTCAGGGTGCTGAAGCTCGGCATCTCGACCGTCACCGTGTAGGTGCCCGGCTCGAGGTTCGGCATCGTGTACGCGCCGTTCTCCACAGAGACGACATTGCGCGAGAACCCGGTGTTCTGCTCGGTGGCCGTCACCGTGGCGCCCGGGAGCGCCAGCCCCTCCGGGTCGGTGATTCGTCCGCTGATGGACACCATCTGCTGCGCAGCAGACGGGCCGGCGGCGAGCAGCAGGAAGAGGGCAACGAGCAGCGTTCTCGCAGTCGTGGGCATCATGGGTCCTCCGGGCTGTGTCCGCACGTCGCGGACGCGGAGAGCCTAGCGCCGGCACGCCCGGCGAAGTGTCAAAGGATGTCTCCCGTTTGTCTCCGAGTTGTCACCGGGCCGCGGGCGGGCTTGACAGGCCCGAAAGCGTTCCGCTAATGTCCGCCCCCACTTCGCATGCCGCCAGCGTTCTCGTCACGCCGGCCGGATCCGCATCTCTTCGCCATTGCCGCGGTGGTCGCCGCCGCCGTGCTGGTCCTCTACCTCCAGCAGCGCACCGTGGCCGACGCCCGGAGCCAGACCGCCGTCGTGCTGCACGAGATCGCGGAGCAGACCGCCCATGCCGTCGCCGCCGAGTTGCGCGGCACGCTCGAGGGACCGGTGTTCGACACGCTGACGGCCGTGAACCATCCGCAGATTCGCGACACCCGGCTCGATCTGCTGGCCGAGGCGTACGGCCAGGGCCTGGACACCTACCCCCACGTGGAGCGGTTCTTCGTCTGGACGGAGCAAACGGACCGGGCCACCCCTGGCGAGGTGCTGTTCCTCGGGCACGACCATCGCGGCGGCGCGGCCCGCTTGGGATCCACGCGCACCTTCTCGCGCGATCCGGAACTCGGGACGGAGATCCTCGACCTGGCGCGGGCCAGCGCCCCCTCCCAGCAAATCTACGCGGCGCGGGCCGGCATGGGCGCCGGCGGCACGCATGACGTCTTCATCCGGCTGTTCTGGACCGACGCGAGACGCGATCGGTACTTCGCCGTGCTCGGGTTCGTGGTGGACCGTGCCAGCGTCCGCGAGTCGTTCCTGGGGGCGCTCTACGCGCGTCGGCTCGAGCGGCTGCTCGCCTTGCGGGGCAAGGATCTCCCGTTCGAGCTGCGGGTCCGGGATGAAGACGACGTGGTGATCTGGGGACCGGCGGGAGAACAGCCGCTGGCGGCGAAGGTGACGGTGCCGATGCTCTTCTACCCGGCCCAGACGGTCGGCTCGCGCCTCGCCTCCGCCATCGTCCCGCCTACGTGGACGGTGGAGGTGAGCCCGGCGCATGCGGATCAGCTCCTGGCCGTGACCCCGCGCGCCTACTGGCTGCCGATCCTCTCGGTGCTGCTGATGGTGGTGGCCGTGATCGTCACCCTCAGGGCCGCCCGGCGCGCGGCGGTGGTCGCCCGGGTGCAGGCCGAGTTCGTCTCGCACGTTTCCCACCAGCTGAAGACACCGCTGTCACTCATCAGCGCGGCCACCGAGACGGTGGAACTCGACCGTGTGCAGTCGCCAGAGAAGGTGGCGCAGTATCTCGGGATCATCAAGACGGAGGTTTCGCGGCTATCGGCGCTCGTCCACCGCATTCTCGAGTTCTCGAGCGTCGAGCGCCGCCGGCTCGAATTCGAGCGGGTCGACCTGGGCTCGCTGGTGCGTGGCGCGGTCGACGCCTTCCAGACGTCGCTTGCCGGCCAGCACTTCACGTTCCGCTACGAACAGGAGGGACCGCCCCCCGCCGTGGACGCCGACCCCGCGGCCATCGAACAGGCGCTGGCGAACCTGATCGACAACGCCGTGAAGTACTCGGGCGAGGCGCGCACGGTCGTCGTGCGGGTAGGCCGGCGGTCCGGGGGAGCGGTGGTGGACGTCGTCGACGCGGGCATCGGGATCCGACCCGAGGATCGACCGAGGCTCTTCGAGCGGTTCTTCCGTGGCGGCGGCGAAGCGCAGCGACGGCACGGCTTCGGTCTCGGTCTCGCGATCGCGCGGGAACTGGTCGAGGCACACCGCGGACACGTCGCGCTCGAGCAGAGCGGTGCGCACGGCAGCACCTTCCGCATCTGGCTCCCGGCCCAGCGGGGTCTGGTGGCGGCGGCCAGGACGGCACTGGAGTACAGCCCATGATTCCCCACGCCGCGGACGGCGCGGCGAACGGCCGGACGACGCCGCGCGCCGTGCTCGTCGTCGAGGACGAGCAGCCCATGCGGACCATGCTCGAGGACAACCTGCAGTTCGACGGATACCGGGTGACGGCGGTCGGCACCGGCGAGGCCGCCCTCGAGGAACTGGAGCGCCGTGGTTTCGCGCTGGTCCTGCTCGACGTCCGCCTTCCCGGACTCTCCGGGTTCGAGGTCTGCCACCGGATGCGCGCCCGTGGCATGAGGGTGCCCGTGATCATGCTGACCGCCCGCACGCAGGAGGCCGACCGGATCGAGGGGCTCGACGCCGGCGCCGACGACTACGTGAGCAAGCCGTTCAGCGTGAAGGAGCTGCTCGCCCGTGTGCGCGCACAGGTCCGGCGCGACGACTGGCACAGCAGCGTCGGCGACGAGTTCACGATCGGTGACCTGTCGGTCAGGCTGCGGCAGCGGCTCGTGCTGCGCAAGGGGCGCCGCGTGCCGCTGTCGGCGCGCGAGTTCGAACTGCTCCGTTACCTGATTGCCCACAGGAACGAGCTCGTGAGTCGCGAGCAGCTGCTGCGCGATGTGTGGGGCTACCAGGAAGCCACCATCACGAGGACCGTCGACAACTACATCGCCAAGCTGCGGGTGCAGCTCGAACCACGCCCCCACGAACCCAGGCTGATCGTGACCGTCCACGGCAGCGGCTATCAGCTCATCGGCTGAACCGCCCGCCGGGGCTCGCCACCGTCTCGCCCCCCACCGGCCGCCCCCCCAGGGGCAGGCCGGCGGGCGATAGAATCGGGGCATGCAGCTCGCGCTCTTCGACCTCGGCATGCCGGAGGAGCCGGACCCGGCGGCCCAGCAGCTGCAGCAGGTGCACGCCGAAGCCGCATCGGTGGCGGCCGCCCTGCCCCCGCACGTGTTCTTCGGCACCAGTTCGTGGAGCTTCCCCGGCTGGAAGGGGCTGGTGTATTCCTCGTCGCGGACGCAGGCCGAGCTCGCGCGCGAGGGCCTGCGCGAGTACGCCAGGCACCCGCTGCTCACCACGGTCGGCGTCGACCGCAGCTACTACGCGCCGATGCCGGCGGAGGACCTGCGCACGTGGGCGTCGCAACTGCCCGGAGGCTTCCGGTGCTGCTTCAAGGCACCCGCGTCGGTGACCGCCCTGGCGCTCGGGCCTCCGTCGCGTCCATCGCCGAACCCGGACTTCCTGTCGGTGGATCGCCTCGTCGACGACCTGCTCGCCCCCTGCGACGCGGCCTTCCGGCAGCACACGGGACCGATCATCCTGGAGTTCCCGCCGTTCCCACGGTCCATGCGGATCGAGCCGGAGGCGTTCCTGGGGCGGCTGGATCGCTTCCTCGCGCAGCTGCCGCGGAGCTTCGAGTACGTCGTCGAACTGCGCGACGCGCGACTGCTGACGCCCGCCTACCGGCAGGTCCTGGCGGCCCACAGGGTCGGGCACACCTACAACTACTGGAGTGCGATGCCGGCACCCGGCGAGCAGGCTGCGGTTGTTCCGCCAGAGGACTTCGATCTCGCCGTGATCCGGCTGCTGCTGAAGCCGGGCACGTGGTACGAGGAACAGCGCGAGCGCTTCAAGCCGTTCAACCGGCTCGTCGAGCCGGATGAAGGCATGCGCGCCGACGTCGCGGCGCTGGCGCGACGGGTGGCGAACCGGGGCCGCCGCGTATTCGTGCTCGTGAACAACAAGGCCGAGGGCTCGTCACCGCTGACGGTGACGGCGCTCGCGCGGCGGCTGGCCGGACTCAGCGCTCGATGAGCGACTCGATCGAGTTCTCGTCGAAGTCCGCCAGCTGCACGGCCAGGTTGCCCGCGTTCGTCGCATAGAGCATCGCCGTCGGCATCGTCAGCACGCCTTCACGGACGAGCCGCTCGATCTCACCATCGAACGACTGCATGCCGTCAAGGCTGCCGTCCTTGATCGCATCGAGCAGCGTCTTTCCTTCGCGCTCGCCGGTCTCGATGTACTCGCGGGTGCGCATCGTCGACTTGAGGATCTCGAGCACTGCGATGCGCCCGCCCTCCTTCTTCGGGATCAGGCGCTGCGCGATGAAGTAGCGGAAGGCGCCAGCCAGGCGCGTCCGGATAATCTGCTGGTCCGAGGCAGGGAACGAGCCGATGATGCGCTCCACCGTCTTCGACGCGTCGATCGTATGGAGCGTGGAGAACACCAGGTGGCCGGTCTCGGCCGCGGTCAGCGCAATCTCCACCGTCTCGCGGTCGCGCATCTCGCCGACGAGGATCACCTTGGGGGCCTGGCGCAGTGCCGCCCGGAGCGCCAGCGCGAAGCTGGGCGTGTCCGCATGGAGCTGCCGCTGGTGGATCGTGGCCTTCTTGTGCGCGTGGAGGAACTCGATCGGGTCCTCGATCGTGAGGATGTGCTCGGCCCTGGTCTCGTTGATCAAGTCGATGATCGCCGCCAGGGTGGATGACTTGCCGGACCCGGTCGGGCCGGTCACGAGCACGATCCCGGTCTTCAGCGCCGCGACGTCCTTCAGGGCCGCCGGGAGCTTCAGCTCCTCGATCGACGGGATCCGCGACGCGATCACCCGCATGACGATGGCGTAGCTCGCGCGCTGCTTGAAGACATTGACGCGGAACCTGGCGCGTGACGGGATCGAGTACGAGAAGTCGCTCGCGCCCTCCGTCTCGAGCGCCTGCATCGCATGCGTGTTCCCGCAGAAGAGGTCGCGTGCCACGCGTGCCGTGTCCTCGGCGCTCAGCACGCCGACGCCGGAGACGGCCACCTCCACCAGCTCTCCGTGCTGTTCCACCTGCGGCGGACGCCCCGGGGAGAAGATCAGGTCGCTGATGCCCTTGCCCGAGTCGAGCATGGCGCCGATCAGGGTCGCGGTGTCGATCGGTGACGGATCGGGCTGCCCGAAGAGCCGCGCCTCGAGGGCGAGGTTCGGCGTGAGGTTGGTGGTCTCCATTGGCTCGGGTATCGGCAGCAGCCGGTCCTCCCCTTACCTCGGGCGGATCATCCGGCGTATGCTTGGGCGTTTCCGCCTCACAGGAGAAGCAGTCCCGTGCACATCCGCCCAGCGCGCCTGGTGGCCGTCGTCCTCGTCCTCCTCGCTGCCTACGTGTCAGTCGAGCATCCACGGGCCCAGGGTCGGCCCGCGGCACCACGGGTGCCCACCTTCAAGGTCGACCCGTTCTGGCCGAAGCCGCTTCCCAACCGCTGGATCCTCGGTGCCGTTGCCGGCGTGGCGGTCGACTCCCGCGACCACGTGTGGATCACGCACCGGCCGTCGACGCTGCAGCCGAACGAGACGCGATCGATCTGGAAGGCGGCGCCGCCGGTCCTCGAGTTCGACACCGACGGCACACTGCTCTCGTCGTGGGGAGGGCCCGGTGCCGGATACGAGTGGCCGCAGCTCGAACACGGCATCCTCGTCGATCGGCAGGACAACGTGTGGCTCGGGGCTGGCGGTGACAAGGACGCCCACATCCTGAAGTTCACGCGCCAGGGTCGCTTCCTGATGCAGATCGGGCGGCAGGGCCAGGGGCGCGGGAGCAACGACACCGGGAACCTCGGGGCCGCCGCCAACCTCGAGCTCGATGCCGCCGCCAACGAGCTCTACGTCGCGGACGGCTACGTGAACCACCGGGTCATCGTCTTCGACGCCACCACCGGCGCGTACAAGCGGCACTGGGGGGCGTACGGCAACAGGCCCGATGATGGCTGGTTCACGAGGCAGGGAGAGCGCCTCCCCGGCCCGTTCAGCGGCGCCGTGCAGAACGAGGTGCGTCCGAGCCAGTACGACCCGAACGGCCCGCCGGCACCGCAGTTCCGGATCGTCCACGCCGTGCGCATCGCGAGGGACGGCCTGGTCTACGTGTGCGACCGCACCAATGACCGTCTGCAGGTGTTCAGGAAGGACGGCACCTTCGTCCGGGAGAAGGTGATTGCGAAGGACACGTTCGGAAGCGGGTCAGTGTGGGACGTGGTGTTCTCGACCGATCCCGCCCAGCGGTTCCTCTACGTGAACGACGGCACGAACCAGTTGATCTACGTGCTCGAGCGGGAGACGCTGGAGATCGTGAGCACTTTCGGTGGGCACGGGCACATGGCGGGCCAGTTCTACGGCGCGCACGTCATGGCAGGCAACTCGCGCGGCGACCTGTTCGTTGGGGAGACCTACGAGGGGAAGCGGCTGCAGAAGTTCGTGTACACGGGACTTGGCGCGCCGTCGAACGCGCCGTGAGAAGTCAGAACCCGGATTATGGAAGTCAGAATCGAAGCTCCGCACTTCACTTCTGACTTCCACGTTCCGAATCACGCTAGTCGATCAGGAGCGCACCGGGATCTTCGATGAGTTCCTTGATCTTCACGAGGAACCGGACCGCTTCCGACCCGTCGATGATCCGGTGGTCGTAGGTGAGCGCGATGTACATCATCGGGCGGATCACCACCTGGCCGCCCACCGCGACGGGGCGATCCTTGATGGCGTGCAGCCCCAGGATGCCCACCTGGGGCGGGTTCAGGATGGGCGTGCTGAGGAGCGATCCGAAGACGCCGCCGTTGGTGATGGTGAAGGTGCCACCCTTGAGGTCGGCCAGCGAGAGCGTGCCCTCCTCGGCCGCCTTGGCGAAGTAGCGGACCTGCTGCTCGACCTCCGCGAACGACATCCGGTCGGCATCGCGCAGCACGGGCACGACGAGCCCCTCGGCGGCGCCCACCGCGACACCGATGTCGTAGTACTGCTTCAGCACCATCTCGTCGCCCTGCAGCTCCGAGTTGACGCGCGGGATCTCCTTCAGCGCGCCGATGGCTGCCTTCACGAAGAACGACGACAAGCCCAGGTTGACCCCGTGCTTGTCCTTGAACGCCTGCTTGCGGCGTTCGCGCAGCGCCATCACGGCCGACATGTCGACCTCGTTGAAGGTGCTGAGCATCGCCGCCGTGCTCTGGGCCTCGACGAGACGCCGCGCGATGGTGGCGCGGCGCTTCGACATGCGGATGCGCTCCTCGCCCCGCTCGCCTGCGGCCGCGCGCGGCGCAGGCGGCCGAACAGCGGGCGCAGCCGGGGCCGGCTTCGACGCCGCAGCCGCCGGCGCGGGCGCACTGCCCTTGGCCGCCTGCTCGACGTCGCTCTTCATCACGCGCCCGGCCACGCCGCTCCCCTTCACGCTGGCGAGGTTCACGTCGTTCTGCTCGGCCGCCTTGCGGGCTGTGGGGGTGGCACGCGTCCGGTCGGTGTCGCCCGCTGCGGCCGGCGCCGGCGCGGCAGCTGCCGCCTCGGCCTGGGCGCCGGGTACCACGGCCGGCGTGCCCGACTCGTCCACGACGCCGAGGATCTCGCCGATCTTCACATCCGCACCATCCGGATGATCGATCCGGCTGAGGACGCCGGCCACCGGCGACGGCACCTCGAGGTTCACCTTGTCGGTCTCGAGCTCCACGAGCGGATCACCAAGGGCGACGACATCCCCCACCTTGCGCATCCAGCGTGCGACGCGAGCCTCGACGATGGATTCGCCCACTTCGGGCACCACGATGTTTGCAGCCATACAATCCTTCGGCCTTCGCTTCGCTCAGGCCAGTCTCAATTGACTTCAGCTGACGTCAGCCTGCGACCTTCACCGCCTGCGGTTTCGTGCGGCCCTGGCCCTTCCTGGCCTGCGGTGCGAGGGCCGCCTCGATCAGCAGCTGCTGGTGATGCGCGTGGCGCGCCGACGAACCTTCGGCCGGGCTCGCGCTCCTGGGCCGCGCAATCAGGCGGACCGGGCGCCCACCCGACGCGCGCTCGAGGTACGACCGGACGAAGTCCCAGTAGCCCATGTTCTCGGGCTCTTCCTGGATCCAGACAATCTCCTCGGCGCTGCCATAGCCGTCGAGCATGGCCTTCAGGTCGGCCTCGTTGATCGGATAGAGCTGTTCCAGCCGGCAGATGGCCACGTGCGAGGCCGCGGCACGCTTGTCGCTCGTGAACAGGTCGACGGCGACCTTGCCCGTGCACAGGACGATGCGCCGGATCTCGGCGGCACGCCCCTTCGCCTCCACGTCGTCGATCATCTTCTGGAACCGTCCCTCGGCCAGTTCGACCGGCGCCGAGGACACGAGCGGATGCCGCAGCAGGCTCTTGGGGGTCAGGATGACCAGCGGAAGCGGGTCGACCAGCAGCAGCGCGGACTGCCGCCGCAGCAGGTGGAAGTACTGCGCCGCGGTGGTGCAGTTCGCGATGCGCACGTTGGTGTCGGCCGCGAGCTGCAGGAAACGCTCGGGGCGCGCGCTCGAATGTTCGGGCCCGGCTCCCTCGTGTGCATGCGGCAGCAGCAGCACGAGCGACGGCCGCTGGCCCCACTTGCTCCGGGCCGACAGCACGAACTCGTCGAGAATCATCTGGGCGCCGTTGATGAAGTCGCCGTACTGGGCTTCCCAGATGACGAGCCGCGAGGGCTCCTGCACGCTGTAGCCGAACTCATAGCCGATCGTGGCCAGCTCGGTGAGCGGCGAGTTGTGGATCTCGAAGGCGGCACGGGCCTGCGGGAGCTGCTGGAGCGGGGCGTAGGTGGCCCCGGTGTTCGGGTCGTGCAGCACGGCGTGACGATGGCTGAACGTGCCGCGTTCGACATCCTCCCCCGTGAGGCGGATGCTGGTGCCATCCGAGAGAATGGACGCGTAGGCGAGGTCTTCGGCCGTGGCCCAGTCGATTGACCGATCGGTGGGCTGCGCGAAGGCCTGCGCCCGCTTCTCGCGACCGCGAACGAGCTTCTTGTGGACGGCGAACCCATCGGGGAGCGTCAAGAGGTTCCTGTTCAGTTCGGCCAGGCGGTCGAGCGGGACCGCCGTCACCACCTTCGCGGCCGCGCCGCTGGGCGGCACGGGCGGAATCGGCTCGATGAAGTCCTCTTCGGGCTTCAGCCCGTCGAGCACCTTCTGCAGTTCGCCCATGTACCGGGCCGTCATGGCCGAGGCCTGCTCGGCGGTCACGAGGCCGCGCTCGATCAGCTTCGCGGCGAAGATCTCGCGCACGGTGGGGTGCGCGGCAATCTTCTGGTACATCAGCGGCTGGGTGAACGCCGGTTCGTCACCTTCGTTGTGGCCATGGCGGCGGTAGCCGACCAGGTCGATCACGAAGTCGCGGTGGAACTGGTTGCGGTAGGCAATCGCCAGCCGCGCAGCCTCGACGCAGGCCTCGGGATCGTCGGCGTTCACATGGAGCACCGGGATACGGAACCCCTGGGCGAGGTCGCTCGCGTACGAGGTGCTGAAGGACTCGGGCGAGACAGCCGTGAACCCGAGCTGGTTGTTGACGATGATGTGAATCGTGCCGCCCGTGGTGTAGCCGGCGAGCCGTCCGAGGTTCAGCGTCTCGGCGACGATCCCCTGTCCCGGGAACGCCGCGTCCCCGTGAATGAGCACGGGAATGGACGTCGTGGGATCGAAGCTGGCGGGGCCTGCCGCGTCGACCGTGGTGCCGGCCGCGCGGGCCATGCCGACGACGACCGGGTCCACCGCCTCGAGGTGGCTCGGGTTGGGCGGCATGTAGACGAGCATCTGCATCTCGCGCCCGTTGCGGATGGCGCGGTGGGCGCCGGCGTGGTATTTCACGTCGCCCGTCCAGGACATGTCCTCCTGGAAGTTGTCCTTGTTCAGCGGGTCCTTGAACTCCGCAAGGATCTGCGCGTACGGCTTGTTGAGCACGTGCGCCATGATGTTCAGCCGGCCGCGATGTGCCATGCCGATGAACATCGAGCTGGCGCCGGCCTCGGCGGCATCGCCGATGATCTCGTCGAGGATCGGCACCGCCATGTCGAGCCCCTCGATCGAGAAGCGGGTCTTGGCCTGGAAGGCGCGGTGCAGGAAGCGCTCGAATGCCTCGACCTGGGACAGCCGCTCGAGGATCGCCACGGGATCGATCGGATCGGCCGGCGCGCGGTACCGTCCCTGTTCGACCGCGGTGCGGAGCCACTGGCGCTCCTCCGGGTTGAAGACGTGCGCGTAGTCGTGGCCGGAGGTCGAGCAGTAGACCGCGCGGAAGCGGTCCACGACATCGAGCATGTGCGCCGCGCCGTCGGCCAGCGGTGACGCGTAAAGGGTGGGCGGTAGCGCGCGGAGGTCGTCCTCGGTCACGCCGTGCGTGGCCAGTTCGAGCGAGGGGTCACCGGGCGGTGGCGTCCCCAGCGGGTCGAGCCTGGCGGCGAGGTGGCCGTAACGCCGGATGGCCTGGGCAAGATTGACCGCGTGCACGGCCTTCTGCAACGCCGACTCGCCGAGATCGACCGGTGCGGGACTGCCCGCGTCCACCGGCGGGGTCCAGGTTGCAAAGAGGGCACGGGTCTCGGCGTCGACCGCGTTCGGATCCTTCAGGTACCGGTCGTACAACTCGAGCACGTAGGCACGGTTGATTCCGGTCACCCCCTGCCAGTTCGTCATACCCCTACAATCCTACCTTCCCTGCTTCACACGAACGCGCACCGGTGCCGCTCACGAGGGCGAGGGCGTCCGGCTGTCATGGAGTGTGGCGCGCCTGTGAAATCGGCCGGTCTGGGCGGTCCCTGCAGGGCTGCCGGCGACGGCCTCTATGCGAAGCACCCGCAGGTCCGCGGGCTGATCCGTGTTCGTCGTAATGGTCTGGAAAATCGCGCTCGTACCGACCGGAGATTGTACCACGCGGCCGAGGCGGCACCGACTCGTCAGTATTTCCCGGACATATCCCATCTTCGATATTGCCGCACCGGCAACAGTGCGGAATAATCAGCAATCAGCGGGGGATTTTCCCCAGCCACCGACGAGTCGACGGCGATCCGGCACGTGCCGGCTTCCCGCCACTCGCCGCCGCTTCGCTGATGTGCGCCGTGTCCCGGCAACCGGGTGCGGCTCGAATAACGGATCGCCTGGAATACATAGAGGAGCCAATGATGCCTGGTTCGAAGCTCCACCTCGGAACCGCCCTCGCGCTCGGCACGCTGCTGGCGCTGCCCAGTGCCGCGTCGGCGCAGCAGGGCAAGCAGGTCACATTCAATAAGGACGTGTCCCCCATCCTTCAGGCCAAGTGCCAGTCGTGCCACGAGCCCGGCTCGATCGGCCCGATGTCACTGGTCACCTACCAGGACGCGCGTCCGTGGGCCCGCTCGATCAAGCAGCGTGTCGAAACGCGGCAGATGCCGCCGTGGCACATCGACCGGTCGGTCGGCGTGACCAAGTTCAAGAACGACATGTCGCTGACCGACGAGCAGGTGGCCACGATCTCGGCCTGGGTCGACGGTGGAGCCCTCGAGGGCAACCCGGCCGACTTCAAGGCCAAGCCGGTGGCGAAGGACCTGTTCTGGATGGGTGAGCGCGACGGCTACGGCCCGCCGGACATCGTCGTCAAGGCGCCGGAGTACACGATGCCTGCCGTCTCGCAGGACCAGTGGTGGCGTCCGACCAGCGACATTCCGGTGACGGAACCGCGCTGGATCCGGATGGTCGAAATCCGTCCCACGAACCTGCAGGCCCGCAAGATCCTGCATCACTCGATTGCCTACCACGTGCTCAGCCCGGAGAACACCGCGGCGGTGAACACCGGCATCGGTGGTCGTCCCGTGTCGGTGTCGGGCTCCGCGGCGCAGGCAGCGGCCGACCTCGTGAACCGTCGTCCCCAGATCATGGAGTGGGCGATCGGTAAGGGCTACGACCGGTACCTCGAAGGCACCGGCAAGCTGATCATGCCGGGAGAGAAGATCTCCTGGGACCAGCACATCCACGCCGTGGGCGAGGAAATCAAGGGCGGTTCGGAACTGGGCCTCTGGCTCTACCCGAAAGGTCAGGAGCCGAACAAGCGCAGCTACCTCGTGGCGTTCACCGGGCTGAAGAACGGCACGGCCGGCCTCGACATTCCGCCGAACTCGGTGGCGCACACCGAGGGCTTCACCGTCCTGCGTGAGAACACGATCATCACGAACTTCCAGCCGCACTTCCACCTGCGCGGCAAGGCGATGCAGGTCGAGGCGATCTTCCCCGACGGCCGGACCCAGGTGGTCAGCTACGTGAAGGACTTCAACTTCAACTGGATGACCAACTACATCTACACGGATGAGGCGTCGCCGGTCTTCCCGAAGGGCACCATCATCCATGTCACCGCCTTCTACGACAACACGAAGGCGAACAAGTCGAACCCCGACCCGGACCAGTGGGTGGGCTATGGCGACCGCACCGTCGACGAGATGGCGCACGCCTGGATGAACGTGGTCTACCTGACCGACGCGGAATACGCCGAGCGCGTCGCCAAGTACGGCGAGGGCGTCACCAACGGCGTCAAGCCCCAGGCGAACACTCAGCAGCAGCAGTAGGCGAGCCCAGCCGGTTCGCTCGAGCCAGGCAAGGGGGGACCGGGGCATGCGCCCCGGTTCCCCCTTTCGTCGTTTTTATGCCTTTAAAATGCGTGCACCTCGGTTACAATCTTCCCCGCTTGCCGCCGAGTGGCGGCCCCGGTCAATTTCCAGCATCTTTCTTCGGTAGAGAGTAAGCATGAAATCACGGATGATTCTGCGCCTTGCGACGGTTGCCGCGCTCGCAGCAGGCGGTGCATTGGTTTCGGCCCAGGGCCAGCTCCTTCCGAGCAGCCCCAAGCTGGGATTTGGCGCCAGCGTAACGCCGGCATATGACGGCTGGTACGACAACCCGGACGGAAGCCACACGTTCCTCATCGGGTACTACAACAGGAACTGGACCCAGGAGATCGACGTGCCGATCGGCCCGAACAACAAGTTCGAGCCGGGCGACATCGATCGGGGCCAGCCCACGCACTTCCTGCCGAACCGGAACTTCGGCATGTTCACGATCACCGTGCCCAAGAGCTTCGGCGCGACCGAACGCCTCTGGTGGACCCTCACCGTCAACGGGGTCACCTCGCGCGTCGGCATGATCATGAGCCCGGACTTCAACATCACGCCGAACAAGTCGTCCGAGGAGTCGCCGAACGGCAAGTACAACACGCCGCCGGTCCTCAAGTTCAGCGAGTCCGGCCCGGCCATCCAGAACCCGATCGCCTCGGTGGCCTCGGCCATCACGCGCACCGCTCAGGTGAACGTGCCGATGACCCTGGACCTGTGGGCTGAAGACGATGCGCTCTACTCGAGCGGCACGAACGCGCCGATGACCCGCACGCCCCCGGTCGTCGAAGCCACCATCGAGAAGTACCGGGGCCCGGGCAACGTCAAGGCTGCGGACTTCCACTTCACGACGCTCAAGGGCGGCAAGCCGATGGAGCCGTACACCGGCAAGGCCAGCGGCAAGATCACCTTCGACAAGCCGGGCGACTACATCGTCCACATCACGCTGAACGACTACTCGGAAAAGGGCGGCGGCGCCACGGGCTGCTGCTGGACCACCGCGATGGTCAAGGTCAACGTCAAGTAGCAACAGACCTCCGTACCGCACAGAGGGCCGCTCCACTTCGGTGGGGCGGCCCTTTTTTCGTTCCAGCTCTGACTGCCACGTTCTGAGTTCTGAATTCGGAACGCCCTCCTACCTGCTTCCGGATACGGGAAAAATCACGAGGGCCGGGGAAATCTCCCCACGCCAATCCCTCCCGCCTGGGCACGATCGACGAAAAGCCGTCATTTTCTTGCGGATTTCCAGCGGCATGGCTCCTGCAGTGGGGCCGCGCGACGTGCGATGGCCCACAGGCCCCGCGCATCTTCAACCCTCGACATGATCCGTTTTCGAAAGGAGCCACTGATGCCTGGTTCGAAGCTCCATCTGGGAGCCGGCGCCCTTGCTCTCGGCGCAATCCTCACCATTCCTGGTGCTGCCTCCGCGCAGCAGAAGCAGGTGACGTTCACCAAGGACGTGGCACCCATCCTTCAGGCCAAGTGCCAGTCGTGTCACGAGCCCGGCTCGATCGGCCCGATGTCGCTGGTCACCTACCAGGACGCGCGTCCGTGGGCCCGCTCGATCAAGGCTCGCGTCGAGTCGCGGCAGATGCCGCCGTGGCACATCGACCGCTCGGTTGGCGTGCAGAAGTTCAAGAACGACATGTCGCTGACCGACGAGCAGGTGGCGACGGTCGTGGCGTGGGTCGATGGCGGCGCCCTCGAGGGCAACCCGGCCGACTTCAAGATGAAGCCGATCACCAAGGACCTGTACTGGCAGGCTGAGCGCGATGGCCTCGGCAAGCCGGACCTCGTGATCACCGCTCCGCTGCAGACCATGCCGGCCGTCCACCAGGACGTGTGGTGGCGCCCGGTGAACGACATTCCGATCACCGAGCCGCGCTGGATTCGCGCCGTCGAAATCCGTCCCTCCAACATCCAGGGTCGGAAGATCCTGCACCACTCGATCGCGTACCACATCCTCCGTCCGGACAACACGGCTGCCGTGAACCAGGGCGTGCAGGTGAACCGTGGCATCTCGTTCTCGGGCTCGGCCGCAGCCAGCCAGCAGGAACTGGCGCTCCGCCGCCCGCAGATCATGGAGTGGGCGATCGGCAAGGGCTACGACCAGTACATGGAAGGCACCGGCAAGCTGATCCTCCCCGGCGAGAAGATCTCCTGGGACCAGCACATTCACGCCGCGGGTGAGGAAGTCACCTCGTCGTCCGAGCTGGGCATCTGGCTCTACCCGAAAGGCCAGGAGCCGACCAAGCGCAGCTACCTCGTGGGCTTCACCGGGCTGAAGAACGGCACCGAAGGCCTGGACATCCCGCCGAACTCGGTGGCCTACACCGAGGGGTTCAACGTCCTGAAGGAGAACACGATCATCACGAACTTCCAGCCGCACTTCCACCTGCGCGGGAAGGCGATGCAGGTCGAGGCGATCCTGCCGAACGGCGCGACGCAGACGATCAGCTACGTGAAGGACTTCAACTTCAACTGGATGACGAACTACATCTTCACCGACGAGGCGTCGCCCGTGTTCCCGAAGGGCACCATCATCAAGGTGAGCGCCTACTACGACAACACGAAGGCGAACAAGTCGAACCCCGACCCGGATCAGTGGGTGGGCTACGGTGACCGCACCGTCGACGAGATGGCCCACGCGTGGATGAACGTGGTCTACCTGACCGACGCGGAGTACCAGGAGCGCGTCGCGAAGTTCGGCGTCGGCGTCACCAACGGCGTGAAGCCGTCGACCAGCACCCAGCAGCAGCAGTAAGACCGGCAGCACCTTCGCGGGAGGCGGCGCCCACCGTCGCCTCCCGCTTCTCGACCCGACTGATCTGGCCCCGGTCGGGGGTGCCCCCCCTCGACCCCTCAAAGAGAGTCTTGCGATGAATTCACGGATGGTTCTCCGTCTCATGACGGCTGCTGCCCTGGTTGCCGGCGGCGCGATGGTCTCGGCCCAGGGACAACTCCTCCCCAGCTACCCCAAGCTGGCGTTCGGTGGCAGCGTCACGCCGGCCTACGACGGCTGGTACGACAACCCGGACGGCTCCCACACCTTCCTGATCGGCTACTACAGCCGCAACTGGAACGAGGTGGTCGACATCCCGATCGGGGCGAACAACAAGTTCGAACCCGGCGATCCCGACCGCGGCCAGCCGACGCACTTCCTGCCCAACCGCAACTTCGGCATGTTCTCGATCACGGTGCCGAAGAGCTTCGGCGCGTCCGAACGCCTCTGGTGGACGCTGACCGCCAACGGCATCACGTCGAAGGTCGGCCTGATCATGAGCCCCGACTTCAACATCACACCGCAGAAGTCGTCCGAGGAGGCGCCGAACGGCAAGTACAACGTGCCGCCGGTCCTGCGCTTCACCCAGGGCGGCCCCGCGATCCAGAACCCCGGGCAGCCGCTGTCGGCCGCCATCTCGAAGACGGCCACCGTGGGCGTGCCCATGCCGCTCGAACTCTACAGCGAGGATGACGCCCTCTACGCCAGCGGCACAAACGCCCCGATGACCGGCCGCATCCCCCCGGTGGTCGAGGCGACCGTTGCGAAGTACCGCGGTCCCGGCAACATCAAGGCGGAGGGCTTCCACTTCGAGGCCTCGAAGGGCGGCAAGCCGATGGAGCCGTACGCGGGCAAGGCCTCCGGCACGGTCACCTTCGACAAGGCCGGCGATTACGTCGTCCACGTCACGCTGAACGACTTCTCGGAGAAGGGCGGCGGCGCGACCGGCTGCTGCTGGACGACCGCGATGATCAAGGTGAACGTGAAGGGCGCCTCGGCGCCACGGACGACGGGCCAGAACCAGTAAGCGCCCGTCTCCGCACGGAGGCTGGGCAGAGGGAGGGCCGGTGGACACCCACCGGCCCTTTTCTTTTTCCTCCCGACCTATGGCTGGGGTACGAGGGTGGTGCGAGCCGCCGCAACCCGGTGCGCGTCGGCCTGCACGGGCCGGAACTGCGAGTACCGCATCAGCCTGGTCACCGCATCCTCACCGGCATGCGGGGGCATCAGGCTCATCGCGCGAGCCAGGAAACCGGTCATGTTGGCGACGGCGAAGCTGATGCCGTGCAGGTTCCGGCGGGGATCCACCCCGGGAATCGGCCTCGCGAAGCCAGACGCGTGAAACACCACGCTGCCGTCGTTCAGGCGCTCCCCCGTGAAGGTGTCCCTGGCACAGGTCCAGTCGGCCCTGACCCCAATCACTCCCGGAAGGCTGCCCGGCAGCCACGCGATCCCATCGTCATCGCGTGCGGCCACGATCGTGACGCCGGCCGTGGACGCCCTGGCGATCGCGTCGCCGAATGCCGGTGCGTGCTCGGCGTTCGAGGTGCCGAGGCTCAGGTTCACGATGTGCACGCGCGCCGATACCGCCCAGTCGATGGCGGCGATGAGGGTGGACGCCGACGCGGTGAGGCGGGTGTCGAAGATGCGGACCGCGTAGCAGTCCGCAAAGGGCGCCTTCTCCTTGATCGCGGCCATCACGGCCGTGCCGTGCCCGATCCGGTCCAGGTAATCGGCCGTGACGTTCCCGCCGGCGTCGATCGCGACGCCCCCCGCCACTCCCTGGACGTGCGGATGCGAGGCATGCACGCCGCTGTCGACCACGGCGATGCAGACGCCGCGGCCCGGCACGCGGGGCGCCTCAGTGCGTGGTCGACTGGACGTGGAAGAGATCTGCATACCGGCTCTCCCGCATGGCGAGCTCGGCAGGAGCTCCCTGTTCGACGAGTCGCGACCCGTCCACCACCAGCACGCGGTCGGCACGCCTGGCCACATCCAGGCGGTGCGTGATGACGATGGTGGTCCGGTTGCGCATCACGGTTTCGTAGCCCCCAATCACCAGCCGCTCGGCGTGCGGGTCGAGCGAGGCGGTCGGCTCGTCCAGGATCAGCACGGCCGGATTCGCCAGGAACGCACGCGCCGTGGCAATCCGCTGGCGCTCGCCGGCCGAGAGCGCGGCGCCCCGCTCGCCCACCACCGTCTCGTACCCTTCCGGGAGCGTGGCAATGAATGGTTCGAGCGCCGCCTGCCGGGCCGCCAGCCTCACCTCGGCATCGGTGGCGTCGGGACGGCTGTAGCGGATGTTCTCGGCAATGGATGCGTGGAGGATGCAGGGCTCCTGGTCCACCAGGGCCACGTGCCGGCGCAGCATGCGCAGGTTCAGCTGCCGCAGGTCGATGCCGTCGAGCCTGACCGTTCCCTCGTCCGGGTCCAGCAACCGCAGCAGCAGGTCCGCAATGGTCGACTTGCCGCTGCCGCTCGGGCCGACGATGGCGAGCACCTCGCCGGGGTGAACTCGGAAGGACACCTCCTCGAGCGCGGGTCGGCCGCGGCCGAACGACAGGGTCACGTGGGAGAACTCGACGGCGCCGGCGATGCTGGACGGCGCCACCGCATCTGGCCGTTCCGACACCTCGATGGGCGCGTCGAGGATCTCGGACACCCGCTGCAGGGAGACGCGGGCGGTCGCCACGCTGGTGTAGAGGCCCATGAGGGCCTGCAGGGGCGGGAGGAACCGGGTCTGGTAGGCAATGAAGGCGACGAACGTACCCACCGTCATGTCGCCGTGCACGACCCGGTAGCCGCCATAGATGAAGACCATCCCGGTACCGGCGGAGAGGATCAGCCCGGGCAGCGCACCGGAGACGTAGGTCAGGTACTGCATCGACATCAGCGCGTCGATGAACGCCGCGTTCCGCTTGCGGAAACGGGCCACCTCGCGGTCCTGCGCGTTGCTCACCACCACCAGTTTCATGGCCTGGATCGTCTCGATGAGGAAGCTGCCCATGTCGGCGCTCCGCTGCCGGAGGACGCCGACCTCTCCCTCGAGACGCGCGCGGTAGTAGGAGGTGGCCCAGATGCCGAGGGGCGCCACCGCCACCGTGGCGAGGAACAGCCGGACGTCGAGCCACGCCAGCATGGCGACGGTACCGACCAGGTAGAGCACGTTGCCGACCCAGGCGAGCGCAGCCTCTGCCGCCACGCGTTGAATCTCGCCGATGTCGTTGTTGATGCGCGACATGATGTCGCCCAGGCGCGTCTTCGCGTAGAAGCGCGGCGACAGGTGCAGGAGATGGCGGTACATCTCGAGCCGCATGTCGAAGAGGATCTCGGCCGACACGCGCGTGTAGCGGAGGCCGGACACGACGTTCAGCACGAAGCCGATGACGGTGACCGCGGCGAACAGCAGCGAGGTCCGCAGCAGCGCCGGCAGGTCACGCCCGAGCAGGGCGGTATCGAAGAAGTCGCGGGAGATCAGCGGGAGCAGGAGGGAGAGGCCGGTGCTCAGCAGGCTGAGCACCAGCACCAGCGCCAGGCGCCGCCAGTAGGGCGTGACGAACCGGAGGGCCCGGAGCAGGTGCTGGTTGTTCACCGTATGCGAACTCCCCTAGTTGGTCCGGGCCGCCTTGGCGGCCGGTCCGGGAATCACGAACAGATCGGAGGTGACATCTCCCCCGAGATTGATGGTCCGCATGTACTTGAAGGTGTCGGCCTCGTAGAGGTCGATCGTGTCACCGGCGTTGTAGATGTAGAGGACCTTGCCGCTCGTGCTGACCTTGAGCGACATGCGTGGACGCCCGGCGAACGGCACGCGGGCCGCGACCCGGCGCCCCTCGAGGTCGAACTTCCAGAACTCGTAGTGGCCGATGTCGTTGAACAGGCCGTACGCCACCTTGCGCCCCGGGGCCATGCTGAACCCCACCTGCTGCGCGGGCCCCAGCGTGTAGAAGTCCACCTTCTTGGCCGCCAGATTCACGCGGCCGATGCCCATCATCCGGCGCTTCTGGACCGGGTCCTGCACCTGGAAGATGGCGGTGTAGTAGCCAGGCTCGTCATTCGCGGCGTCGATCTGCCCGAACTCGAAGGCGCCGTAGCCCTCCTCCACCGGCTTGGACAGCTCCCACCGGTCCACCTGCGCCAGCGAGGTGGTGTCGTAGATGAGGACGTCCTGCTCGCTGAACAGGTACAGCAGCTTCCCGTCTGGCGAGAACTGCATGGTGGCGTTCTCGCGCTCCTCGCCGTTCGGCCACGGCAGCGTGCCCGTGATGGCATGCGAGGCGAGGTCGTACTTGATGAGGGCCGACGGCTCGATCTCCCACCGGTCCACGTGCTTGATGACCGGCCGGACCACCAGCATGACGAACCGGTGGAGCGGGTCGGGTTCGAGGGTCTTGATGCGGACCCGGCGGTTGCCCTGCGAGAGGGAGAAGGTGTCGAGCGACTTGCGGGTCGCGATCTCGATGATCTCGACCTTCTCCATCTGCGCCTCGACGGTGTAGAACCGCGTGCGGTCCTTCGCCAGGGCGGTGCGGCGCGGCATCCCCGCCGTGAACGGCACCTTCCCGGTGATGGTGCCGGTCGCCTCGTCGATCACCTGGAAGTGATCGGGGAACACGCCGACGTACATCGTGCCGGTGCCGGGCGACGGCACGAGCGGCTTCGGCCTGCCCTGCGCACCGAGCGGGAGGCACAGCGCGGCCACCGCAGCGCCGACGGCCAGTGATTGGAACCAGAAACGGGACACTCTCATGGCTGCTCCGGTCTCCTGTGTTAGGGGAAGACGAGGTCGATCTTGCGCCAGTCCTTCTGGGCCGCCGCGCACTTGTTGGTCCAGTCCGGCGCGTGATTCAGCTGGTCCGGCACCTGCGCCGGCCAGTAGCAGCCGATATGGCAGTCGAACAGGTCGCGCTCCACCGGCTGGCAGAGCCCGGCGGTGCCGCCCGTGCGGTCCACTTCCCAGCCCGGCGAGAACACCACCGCACACCCCAGCGGGATGTGGGGCGCGCCCTGGGGCACCGGCCCCGTGCGCTGCAGGGCGACAACGTCCTCGCCCTGGGTCGCGGCAGCTTCCTGCTCCTTCACCATCTGCTCGATGCGAGCAGCCTTCTGATTCAGTGTCTTCAGGTGTCTCATGTTCTCCTCGGCAGCATGCCGCTCGTGTCAGCTGACCTTTTCCGCCATCGGCTCGCGATCGAACTGGGCGAGCCAGGCGGGATTCCTGTCCGCAATCTCCGCGTACACCCGGAGGCAGACGTCGGTCCACGACCGGATCCAGTCGCAGTAATGGAGGTTGGCTTTCGTGGTATCGCCGTATCGGGTGTGTGCCTCGTGGTAACAGCCGCCCGAGCAGGTGGGCCGCGCCCAGCACGTGCTGCAGTCGGTCTTGTTGGCGAGGTGGTGCGAATCCAGGAAGCGCGCCTGGGCCGCACGGTCCACGCCGTCGCGCACGGTCCCGAGCTTGTGGTCCTCCGAGCCGGCGAACCGGTGGCAGAGCGCCACGTCGCCCGCCGTGGAGACCCCCATCAGGCCGATGCCGGCCCCGCACGGGTAGGCCTTGCTCATCCCCTGGTGGATCTCCTGGATGGTCTCCTTCACGTTCGAGAAGCCGTGGTGACGGCCCGCAATGGCCGCTTCCTTGAAGTCCTCGGCGAGCGCGGTGAACTGGGCCAGCATGTGGTCGTAGCCCTTCTCGTCGAGCGCGTATTCACGCTTCGACGAGGTGGTCACGGGCGCAAAGCCCACCTCGCGGAACCCGAACTCCTGGGTGAGGTGCCGGTAGATCGCGGTGATGTCCAGGTTCCCGGAGGTCAGGGTCACGCGCGCCCCGACAGGGCGCGACCGGTGCTTCTGGAGCAGTTCCTTGATCTTCGGCGCCACGATGTCGTAGCTGCCGGTCCCGTTGTGGAACACGCGGAACTTGTTCTGCACCTCGGGCGGGCCGTCGAACGAGATCGTGACACCGACCTGGTTCTCGATCAGGTACTGGATGACGTCCGGCTTCAGCAGCGTGGCATTCGTCGTGAGGCTGAAGTCGACCTCCTTCCCCATCTCGGCGGCACGCTGCCGCGCGTACGGAATGGTCTCCTTCAGCACCTTGAAGTTCAGCAGCGTCTCCCCACCGAAGAAGGTGAGGTGGGCCGTCCTGGCCTCACCGGCCTCCTTCAGCATGAAGTCCACGCTCTGCTTCGCGGTCTCGAGCGTCATGAACTTCGGCTGCTGGCCGTTCTCGGTGTCGACGATCTTGTCCTCGCCGTACTCGTAGCAGTACGTGCAGGCGAGGTTGCACTGATTGGTGACGTTCAGCACCATCGTGCCGAGTGGCACCGGGGTCAGCGGCAGGATCTTCGGCATGGGCTGTGGCGCCTCGACCGGGCCGATCGCCCGCATCGAGACCAGCTCGTTCACCGCCGTGTCCATCTCGTCGTCGGTGAAGATTCCTGCCGAGAGCGACAGGAGCTCGTCGCGGGACTTCGCTCCCGAGCCGAGCACCTGCATGACCATGTCGGCTGCCGGGTCGAGGCCGACCACGGCGGCACTGGGAACCAGGTAGAGGTACGGCTTGCCGGCCGCCTCGAACCGATGATGCTCGCGAACACCGAGGCGCGTCACTTGCCGACCTCGGAGGCCATCCAGCGCATGTAGACCGGCGGCGCCACCACGAGCTGCGCCCTGGCCCGCATCGGCGCGGCCGCCCCCTCGGGCGTGTAGTCCGCGGTCACCCACAGGTCGCCGATGTTGTTCCGGTTGCCGCTCCGCTCCGGGTTCGGCCCGTCGAGGGCCGGCGTGAAGAAGCCGGTCTTCGGGTCGATCCCGCCCACGAACTTCAGGTCGTCGTCGCCGAACGTCGCCGTGTACTCCTCGACGCCCCATGTCGCATCGACAAGGCCCAGCGGCCAGTCGTCGGCGGTGTTCGGCTTCCCGTCCGGCCCGTTGGCGAAGGCCATCGCCTCGAACTGCTGGAACCCCTTCGGGAAGACCGCCCCGCCGGTCCTGGCCAGGCCGGCGCGCGGCAGCACGCGGATGCCGTCGATCCGGTCGTAGACCACCAGCGACGAGGGCTTCACGACGCCCGCGACCGAAATGTCGCGCGGTCCGGTCTTCGCGTCGGCCGCCACGGCCACCTGCGCCGTCACGACGCCTCCGGCTACGCTCACCCGGCTGACGGTGATGCCCGCACCCAGGTTCACGTCACCTGCCGCCACCGTGCCCGGCAGGTTCACGCCGTAGATCGTCACCGTGCCGGTGCTGCCGCGCTTCACCGAGAGCTGGCCCGTGCCAAGAACCATGGGACCGCCCGTCACGCGGGCGAGCTTCACGTCGATGCCGTTCTCGTCGTACGCACCGGTGAACCAGCGCCCCCACATCTCGGTGCGGTCGCGCTCGACGAACATCACTTCGCGCCACGGCTCGTCGGGCTTTGCCGCGTCAGCGCCCCGCCCGCGCCACTGGTAGCCCGTATAGACCAGCGCCTTGCCGGTCCGGCTGAGCGTCTCGCCCGTGCGCGCCACGGTCAGCGTGGTCTTCGTGACGAAGGTGTCGGCAGCGGCATCGGCCGTCACCGTCATCTCGCCGAAGGCCGGCCCCTTGCCGGGGATGTTCGCGGTGACCGCCCACCGGCCCGCCAGGCTCGGTGCGGCCATCGCCCCGCTCCACTCGGCCCATGCGGGCGTCGCCAGCGGGAAGGTCTTCGCGAAGTAGTCGATCGCCTTCTCCATCGGCTGCCGCTTGTCGCTCTCGTCCCCCGGGAGCGCGCGCGATCGACGGAAGCCCTGGCCGTTGAGGATCGGCTGGTTGTCCACGAGCGGGTAGTACCCGCGGTGCATCGCGATGAGGCCCGCCCACTCGTCCTTCGTGCGGCGCTCGCTCATCACGCGACTGAACGCATGGCACCCGGAGCAGAGCGTGGCCACGTCCCTGTCGCCGTCGTAGGACCAGTCGATGAGGCGACGCTCGTACTCGAACTGGATCCCGCGGGTCTCCTCGGGGGCAAGCCCGTTGTGATCCGACAGGTACTTCACGATCGCCCGGGCATCGGCGGCGCTGACATTCGCCTTGTTCAGGGTGATCATCCGTTCGACCGTGCGCTCCCAGTTCTCCGGGCTCGCGCGGCGATAGGAGATCCGCGACATGCGGTTGCTGGCGTCGGGCCGGTGGCACCCGCCGCACCTGCTCTTCACGAGGTCACTCTCGACCGGGATGCCCGCATCCGCGGCTGCCTGTGCCGAGGCGATCGACGGCGCGAGGCCGAGGGCCACCCCGCCGGCGAGCACCAGAGCCCGAATCCATGTTGTCCTGCCTGTTTTCACGGTGTGCGACTCCTCTGCGGACATGCGTGGTGCCGTTACCAGGAGACCTTCTTGGTCAGGCCGACGGCCTTCTTGCCGAACGACAGGGACGGCATCGACCCGCCGGTGTGCTTGCCGAGCAGCATCAGGGCGCCGCCCGCGAACGCCATGCCCAGTCCGAGGGCGCCGCCCCTGGCGCTGGTGGCGCCGTACTCGCCGAACTCCGAATAGCTGCCGTTCTCGTTGTTGATGAACTTGAAGAGGCCGTAGGTCATGCCGCCGACGAACAGCGCCGAGCCGCCCCAGACGAGGGCCTTGCCGCTGCCGCCGCCCTTCATGGCCGTCTCCTGGGCCTCGGACTTCGCCGCCTCGGTCTCGGCGGCCTTCGCCACGCTGTCACGCAGTTCGCCGGCAAACGCCGGAATACCGCTCAGGCCGATGGTCAGCAACGACGCGAGCGCGATTCGAACGATCTTCATGGGCTGATGTCTCCACACGGGCGGACGCGCAGTCCGCGATTACGGGAATGGCGGGCCACGAGGCCCGCCCTACCAGGACACCGGATCGAAACGACACCGGCGCGCCCCCCCGGACGCGACGGTGTCGTCAGGGCATGACTACCAGCGGTACTTCATGCCGAACATCGCGCGCCGCGGCGGCACGAACCGCGTCGGGGAGCCGAACGAGGCGGCGGTGCCGAGCGTCGACGCCACGCCCTCGTTCTGGGCGCTGTTGGTCAGGTTCAGCAGGTCGAGGAACAGGCCGATGTTGCTGGACGCCGTGAGCCTGAAGTCCTTCTGCGCACGGAAGTCGATCATCTTCACGGCCGGGACGCGGCGGTCGCCGGTGTTCGCCTCCATGTTGATCGTGGGCGGCGCCGGGAAGCCGAGTCCCGAGATGCGGACCTGCCGCGAGTAGAAGCGGCCGCTCTGGTACTGCAGGTTGGTGGCGACCAGGATGCCGAAGGGCAGGCGGTAGCTGAGCTGCAGCTTGCTGACGACCGGGCGGTCGCCGACCAGCCGGCCATCGGTATTCACGAAGTCGTTCGGGCCGGCGGCCTCGCGGCCGAACGTCCCCGCCTGGCTGGTCTGCGTCGTCGTCGAGGTCGCGCGGGCGCTCGAGCCGATGCGGCCCTCGGCCTTCGAGAGCACCACCGAGTAGACCGCCTGCCAGTTCTTCGACATGCGCTTGGTCAGGCTGGCGGTGACGCCGTTGTACTTCATGTACATCCCGTCCGGGTTGGTCTGCATGAAGATGCGGTCGGCCGGGTTGCTCGTCAGCCGCCACACGTTCACCGTCTGGCCGGTCGCGTCGGCGCCCACGTTGTCCACGTACGGCACCTGCACGTAGGTCCCGGCGATGTCCATCCACGCGCCGTAGTCCTCACCGGTCTTGTGGACGTAGTTCACCTGCAGGCCCAGTTCCGACACGAGCTGCTGCTCGAGCTGCACCATGAACTGGTCGTTGTAGGCCGACTTGAAGTTCGGGTCGATGCGCAGGTTGGCGTTGCTCGAGACCTGCACGAAGTTCGAGCGGTTGCCGGCTGCATCCTGGTTGAAGCTGAACGCGGGTGAGATGGACGGCACGGCGCCCCGGTACTCCGTGGGCTCCAGGGCCTTGTAGTAGCGGCCGTAGTGCGCCTTCACCACCGTATTGCCCGACTCGGTCACCTGCCAGTTCAGGCCCACGCGGGGCGAGAAGGTGTTCCAGGTGTAGACGTTGTCGTTCGCGACCGACATCTGACCCGTGGGCACACCCTGAGCGTTCAGGAGGGGGAACGACGGGAACGTGGCGCGGCTGTGGTCGTAGCGCACGCCGATGTTCAGGACCGCCCGGGGCAGACGGAACGTGTCGTCGACATACATGCCATTCCAGAACGCCTCGGCCCCCTGGTGATACGGCAGCTGGGTCGTGCCGACGGTGGGCCGTCCCGTGACGCTGAAGGTCGTCAGCAGTTCGTTCGGGCCGTTCAGGTTGTCGCCGCCGGTCACGCCGTACTGGTAGCCGGCCTTGATGTCATGGCTGCCGCCGAGGAACGACTCGACGACGCGCGACAGCTTGAACTGGGCGCCCCACTTCCAGCTGCGGTTCTCGGTCCAGGAGGTGATGCCGCCGGTGATGCGGCCCGTGTCCTGGTCCTCGATGCGCGTCAGCACGCTCGGCACGCCAGTCTCGAGCGGGTTGACCGAGCTGTGGAGGAAGAAGCCCGAGTAGCGGGCCTCGACGAAGGTCTTGTCGCTCAGCACGCCGGTGTAGACGACGTTCGGCGTCGGGTTGTCACCGTGGCTCAGCGACACGGTGCTCGGCGCAGTGAAGCTCGTGGCAATGTCGGGAATGAAGTAGTAGTCGTTGTGGTACCCGTGCATCAGGCGGTGCTTCGGGGTCATGGCGTAGTTGAACTTGTAGAACATGCGCCGCGAGTCGTTCTTGGTCGGGAGCGCCGGGTCGACACCGGGCTGCGAGTCCCAGTCGCGCTGGTACTGCAGCGAGCCGAAGAACCAGAACTTGTCCGGAACGAACGGACCCGAGGCCTGGATGGTGCCGTCCCGGTAGGTGTCGCGGTTGTACGGGAACCCGCGGTCCACCGCGTCGGTCGTATTGCGCGCCGTCGTGGCCTTGCTCTGGAAGTAGGTGTTCGCATCGCCGTGGAAGACGTTCGTGCCCTGCCTGGTGACGATGTTGAAGACGGCGCCCTGCACGTTGCCGTACTCGGCCGACGCGCCCATCGAGAGCACCTGCACCTCCTCGATGGCGTCGGTGTTCGGCCATGGCGTCGAGCTGATGTCCGTGCCGTCGATCTGGTACTGGTTCTCGTTGGTGCTGTTGCCCAGCACCTGCGCGGACGTGCTCTGGCCCACGTTCGACGTGGAGCTGACGCCGGGCGCCGAGTTGATCAGGTCGAAGTAGGAGAAGCGGCGCACGGGCGCGCTCTGCACCCACTCACGGTTGTAGTTGGTGCTGACCTCGGACGTGGTGACGTTCACCACGGGGGCGGCACCCGTGACGGTGAGCGTCTCGTTCAGCGCACTCACCTTCATCGTGACGTTCAGGTCGATGGTCTGGCCGACGGCCACGCGGACCGCCTCGTACTTCGCGGTGCCGAACCCCTCGAGCGCGAACTCGACGTCGTACGCGCCTGCCGGCAGCACCGGGAAGCGATAGATGCCGGTCTCCGAGGTGATGACCGGCTGCGCATTCGGCATCGCCTCGCCCCGCAGCGTCACGGTGACGCCGGGCAGCGTGCCCCCGGACTCGTCGATGACCTTCCCCGAGATTTCCCCCGTCGTGCGCTGTGCGTACGCCGGCGCAATCGCGACGGCCAGCATCAACGCAACGACGAACGACCACACACGTGTCATGCACCCTCCTGCTTCGAGCGACGGGCCTGCCGAGAACTCGATGATGTCTGTGAGCGCCTGCGGCCACCTGGCTCGCGGCTTCGCATCCCCATAGAGCAACCGACATGCCACGCTCGCGATCGAGCGCCGCGCCAGGCGCAGCACCCGTGTGTGTTCTCGCGCGTACGCTGAATGAATTCGCGCGTTTCAGGCGATCCGCGGCGCGCGTCGTCCAGGCGGGAACAGACGGTTCGCACCGGTATCGATTGCGCCGAAACGAACATGCCTGTCGGCTTTTTCTGGACGAAGCGACACGCGTGGCGCTTTCGTGCGGAGTGCGGTGCTGGACGCACGCGCGCGACGCGCGCGTCAGGCGTGCGATGCGGTGACGCGCGGCTGCAATCGCAGGAGTCCGCGCGCGATCAGGAGGGCCAGTGCGCCGAGCAACGCGGGCAGGTGGACGTCGCCGTAACGCGCCGCATACGCCTCGCAGATCGCGGGCACGTCGTGATACCCCGGTGCGAGCTCGGACAGGCCCACGAGATCGACACCGCGCAGGTACCGCGTGACGTCGCGCGGGCGCGGGCCGAGCGCCACCGCCGGCTCCATCGCGATCTCGTGGCCGCGGACGATCGGCATCGACACAAGTGTCGACCCACCGGGCGGCGTCAGCACAAACGTGTCGTGGCGCCGCAGCAGGTCCAGCGCCGCACGCGCCTCGGCCGATCCCAGCAGGGCCCCCTCGTCGATCGGCAGCAGCGCATCGTCCACCGGCAGGCCGGCCTGGCTGTCCCAGAACTCGCTCTGGTGGGCTTCGCGCGCCTGGATGGCGAAGTCGCGGGAGCGCGCCAGGTTGACCTGCCAGGTCTGCGCCGACCAGGCGGAGAAGAACGCATGCGCCCCCGGCGCGCGGTCGGGTGACGTGAGGCAGGTGTGCGCGGTGACGGCACCCAGCCAGGCAGACGCCAGCGCCTTCTTGATGCCGAACGACGACAGCGGGTTGAGCGTCGAGCCCGAGTCGCCGACGAGCAGGTAGCCCGGCCCGGCGTGCGCACTGGCCGTGTAGACGGTCGCGTCGCAGGCGAACACCCGCACGAGCGCTGCACCACGCACCTGTCGGTCGATGCGCTGGGTCAGTGCCAGCTGCGCACGATAGGTGTCGGCCAGGACGGTCCGCCGCGTCAGGCGGCTCGTGGCACCGTCGACCATGATGCCGACGTGCCGCTCCATCGCCGAGACGGGCAGCGACCAGGCCCACCCTTCGTTGCAGGTCTCGATGAACGTGTGCGTGGGATTCTGCAGGAACCAGCCGTCCGGGCGGGACCAGACACCGATGAGTGCCTGCATGCGGCCGCCAGTGACATGCTGGCGGAGACGCAGGGGTACGGCCAGCACGCCGGCCCTGCCCGAACAGTCGATGGCGACCTGCGCCCGGCACCGCCGCAGGCCGCCAGGGCTTTCGTACCGGACGAGTGAGTCGTCGCCACTCCAGTCCACCTGCTGCACCCGCACGTCGGCCTCGACGATGACCCCCGCGGCACGCGCGCCCTCCAGAAGCGCGGGGTCGAGCCGCGCCCGGTCAACCTGGTAGCCCCACGTCGTGCCGTCGGCGGAGAACGGCTCGACGCGACCGTCCGCGCCGCCCCACCACACGGTGTTGCCGTAGGTGCGGTATCCGATCGCATCCACGGTCCCGGCAATGCCCACCTGTGCGAGCAGCTTGCGCGTGCTCGGCGGCAGCGAGTTCGCCAGGGCGCGCGAGGCGTCCGGCACCCGTGTGAGCAGGCGCACGCGGTGTCCCCACGACGCGAGCAGGGTGGCGACGACGCAGCCGGACGGACCTCCACCGATGACGATCACGTCGGTCGACGGGTCCTGCAGCGCGGACGGCGAGAGTGACGACGATGTCAGGACAGGATCAGGTATGCGGGCGACGGAGCAACCTGTGTGCCGCAGCGGACTGACCTGTGGGGACGCGGGGCCGGGGATCCCGACGACGGGACGGCATCCGCAGGATTTGCAGGCTTTCGGTGGCGATTGCGGGGGTTCAGCGGCGCGTCGAGCGGACGGTGTCGACCAGGGCCGTCAGTGTGAAGGGCTTCCGGAGTACGACAGCATTGTCCGGAAGCCGCCCCTCGGCAACAAGCATGTCGATATCCTGCCCGGTCATGAAGACCACCCGCGCCTGCGGGAGCGACCGCTTGATCTCGGCTCCCACCTCGCCGCCAGTCGGCTCGGAGAGTTCGACGTCCACGAGGGCGAGGGAGATGTCGTCGGGGTGCGACCGGACCGCGGCGTACGCGGCGGCCCCATCCTCGGCTTCGAACGTCTCGATCCCTTCCCGATCGAGCACGCGGCACACGAGCCGGCGCGTGTGCGGCATGTCGTCGACGACCAGCACTCCCTTGACCCGCTCCATGCACACACTATCGGACGGGATTGCACAGGGCGTGATTGCCTGGCGCAGTTCCGACGAAACGATGTGCAGGGCCACGCATCCGCCCCGGGGAGACGGCAGTGGGGTGTCAGGGTGTGATCAGGAGCTTGCCGGTCGTCCCCCTCGACTCGAGCACGCGATGGGCATCGGCCACACGCTCCAGCGGGAAGGTCGCGTCAATGCGGACGGTCAGGGCGCCGCTCGCCACCATCTCGAGGACCTCCCGGGATCGCCACGCCAGTTCGCCCGGGCCGGAGAGATGATGCGCAAGGCCGGGGCGGGTCAGGAACAGCGACCCCTTCGTGTTGAGGATCGCCGGGTCGATCGGCGGCACCGGGCCGCTGGCGGCGCCGAACAGCACCAGCATGCCGCGGAGACGCAGGCTGTCGAGGCTCTTCTCGAACGTGGTTCGCCCCACACCGTCGTAGACCACGTCGACGCCGCGACCGCCGGTGAGGCGCCGGGCCTCGATCGCGAAGTCCTCCTCGACATAGTTGATGACCGCCTCTGCTCCGGCCTCCATCGCAATCGCCGCCTTCGCCGGCGTCGACACCGTGCCGATCACGCGGGCGCCTCGGGCACGGGCCATCTGAACCGTCAGCGCCCCTGTGCCCCCCGCCGCCGCATGCACAAGGCAGGTGTCGCCCGGCTTGAGCGGGAACGTGGACGTCGTGAGGTAGTGTGCGGTCATCCCCTGGAGCAGTACCGCAGCCGCCTGCTCCAGCGATACGCCGTCGGGCACCGCTACGACCTGTGCCGCCGGCACGCACACATACTCGGCATACGACCCGCGCTGCATCGCGTAGCAGACCCGGTCTCCAGCCTTCAGGGTCGTCACGTCGCTGCCAACCGCCTCGACGATGCCGGCCGCTTCGCTGCCCAGGGCAACCGGGGCAGGAGCCTTGTACAGGCCGTTCCGGAAGTAGACGTCGATGAAGTTGACGCCGCTGGCAGCCACCCTCACCAGGACATCGGTGCTGCCCGGTTGCGGCCTGGGCAGTTCGACGACTTTCAGTTGCTCGGGCCCGCCCACCTCTTCGACAACCACGGCTTTCATCACGTCCCCTCCCTGTATATGCTGTGACGATGAAAGCGCGGACCGCCCTCATCGCGGCTGCCCTGATCGTCGTTGTCGCGTCGCTGGCGTTCGCCCAGCGGGGCCGCGGACGCAGCTTCGGCCGCGGGTACTACAGCGGGCGTCCGGCCCGGTATGCGACGGTCGACGACTTCAGGGGCGGGTTCCAATTCTGCCGTGTGGTGTTCGCGCAGGGCAACGGCGATGGTGCCGGCTGGAACGTCGACTGGCCCAGGGCCGACATCAACCTGTCCATCCGCCTCGCAGAGCTGACCCGGACGCCGGTCGTCATGGACGACGCGAACGAACCGGAGACGCTCCTGATCAACCTGAAGTCGCCGGAACTGTTCCGGTGCCCGTTCGTGATGATCAGCGAGCCCGGGGCGGCGTGGCTGGACGATGTGGACGCCAAGAACCTACGGGAGTACCTGCTGAAGGGTGGCTTCCTGTGGGCCGACGACTACTGGGGCGACTATGCGTGGGACTACTGGGAGGCGATGCTCCGCAAGGCGCTGCCATCCGCGACCTATCCAATCGTGGACGTCCCGCGGAATCACCAGATCTTCCAGCAGGTCCTGAATGCCACCGAGGTGCCGCAGATTCCCGGCATCGGCTACTGGGACGGCGCCAACCGTACCTGGGAGCGGCCGGGCACCGAGCATGACCGGTTCGCGGCCATCCTCGACTCACGCGGTCGAATCATGGTGCTGATGACGTTCAACACCGACTTTGGCGATTCGTACGAACGCGAGACCGAGAACCCCCTCTACTTCCAGAAGTTCTCGGTGCCCGGCTACGCCTTCGGCATCAACACGATCATCTACTCGCTCACCCACTGAGCGCCGCAACGGGCGGTCGGGGTGTCACCGCCGCGGCGTGCGGCCCGCGCCGACAGCCTCGACATCGTTGATGGTCGTGCAGGCGCCGCAACGCCAGTGCGCGGCGCGGCGCAGCGCTACGCCCGTGACCGCCTGCCTGCTGCTACACTTTCGCGCCATGTACAAGCACATCTCCGGCGCCGCCCTGGCGCTCGTCCTCGCGATGACCGCCGTCGCCGGCACGGCGGCCCAGTCGGCGTCAGACGCCGTCGTGCCCTACCGCATCAGCATCCCGGATGCGGTCCTCACCGATCTCAAGGAACGGCTCGGCAGGACCCGGTTTCCGGACCAGCTCGAGAACGTGGGATGGCGCTACGGCACGGACCCGGCGTATCTGAAGCCGCTCGTCGAGTACTGGCGCGACCGGTTCGACTGGCGCGCGCAGGAGCGCAAGCTCAACGAGTTCGACCAGTTCACGACCACCATCGACGGGCTGACGATTCACTTCATCCACCAGCGGTCGAAGGTGGCGAATGCCATGCCGCTCGCACTGACGCACGGCTGGCCCGGCTCGATCTACGAATTCAACAAGGTGATCGGCCCGCTCACCGACCCGGTGAAGTACGGCGGTCGACCCGAGGATGCGTTCCACGTGGTGGCGATCTCGCTGCCGGGATTCGGCTTCTCTGAGCGGCCGAAGACGCCTGGTTACAGCCCGGAGAAGATGGCGGACATCATCGCGAAGGTGATGGCGAGGCTGGGGTATGCGCGTTACGGGGTGCAGGGCGGCGACTGGGGAGGCATCATCAGCCGCATCATCGCGCTGCGGGACGCGTCGCACGTGGCCGGCCTGCACCTGAACTTCTGCACGGCCGGCGCGCCTGCCGGCGTCACGAACCCGCTCGAAGGGGTACCGGAGGCCGAAGTGAGACTGCTCAACGAGACGAACGCCCGTATGGAGAACGAGCGCGCGTACCAGCAGATCCAGGGCACGAAGCCGCAGACGCTCGGCGTGGGTCTGAACGACTCGCCGGCTGGCCTGGCGAGCTGGATCGTCGAGAAGTTCCACGCCTGGTGCGACTGTGGCGACAACATCGAGAGCCGCTTCACGAAGGACGACCTGCTCACCAACATCACCATCTACTGGGCCACCCAGACAGCCGCCTCGTCGACCCGCATCTACTACGAGAACCGGGTGGCTCCGCCGGTGAACGGGCGCGTGACGGTGCCGACGGCTTGCGCGCTCTTCCCGAAGGAGATCACGACGCCGCCGCGCACGTGGGTGGAAGCGCGCTACAACCTGGTGCGGTGGACGCCGATGCCGCAGGGCGGCCACTTCGCGGCCCTCGAACAACCGGAGCTGCTGGTGAAGGACGTGCGGGAGTTCTTCCGCGGGATCCGCTGATCGGACGTGCGGCGAGGACGGCACCAGTGGGCGCCGTCCTCGCGAACGTGAGCGTGGCCGGCCGTCTTACTTGACGGTGATGACGACCGTATCGGACGTCGTCAGTGCCGAGTCGGTCGCGGTGAGCTTCAGCGTGTAGATGCCGCCCCTGGAGAACTTCGCGGTGCTCGAGGCCGCAGACGGTGTTCCGAAGGTGACCGTGCCGGGCCCGGACACCTTGGACCACGTGATCTTGAGGTACTTGTCCGGCAGCCCATCGTCGGTGACCGTCCCCTTCAGTGTCGCCCCGACCTTCGGCGACACCGTCTGATCCGCCCCCGCATTCACGACGGGCGCCTTGTTGGTGGCACCGGTCGACCCGCCGCCACCACTCGTGCCGCCGCCGCTGCTCGTGCTGCCACCGCCGCCCGACGTCGTCAGCCACAGGCTGGCGGCCACGGAGTAGCTCATCCCGCCGCCGTTCTCCACAATGCAGCGGAAGGTGCTGTTGGCATCGGCGGGCCACACGGCCGGCGTCGTGTACGACGCGGAGGTTGCGCCAGGGATATCCACGAAGTTCTTCTGCCACTGGTACTTCATCGGGGCCGTGCCCGTGGCCGCCACGGAGAAGGTGGCGGTCTGTCCGGCGGCTACCGTGGCGTTCGCCGGCTGAGTGGTGATCGTCGGCGCCGTGGGGGGTGGCACCGGCGTGCCCATCCGCACCAGCCCATACATCTTGGGGTGAGTGGTGGTGTTGGTCGCCACCTCGCCCGCGATGGCGATCTTGTAGGTGCTCCAGTTCTGGGCGTTCGTGAGGCCGGCCACCGGCGAGCCCGCCAGGTTCCCGGACGACTGGGGCACGACGAACGAGGCGGCCTGCTGGTTGTAGAACACCTGGAAGTCGCTCCCCGCCACCTTGTTGTAGCCGTAGACGTAGACCGCGTCGCGCTTGACCAGGTTGGCCGATCCGAACTGCAGCCAGTAGTTCATGTAGATGTCGTACTGCGGCACGCCGCCGACCGAGCCGTTCACCTGCGCGAACTGGACGTTCCTGATGGTGGTCTGTTTCGGCGGCATCGCGGGACCGTACGGGTAGGCGCCCGGGGCGCCGATCGTCGAGACCACGATGTTGTTCGAGTTCCGCAGGTAGGAGTCCTCGATGAGCGTCGTGCCCTTGCTGAAGTACGGGGCCATGATGCCGTCGCGCATGTTCTGGATGTCGGCGCGCCGGATGGTGACGTCGTGGTTCATGTAGTCGCTGAACCAGATGCCGCGCAGGAACTCCTGCGCGTTGCCCAGCACCGATTTGCGCCCGCGCGCCACGTAGCCGTCGAACACCAATCGGCTGGCCGGATAGCCGTAGTAGCCATACAGCGTGAAGTGCCACGTGCGGAAGTCCTTGATCGTGCTGCTGGCGCTCCCGAGCGGCACATAGGCGTCGCTGCCCACCCACCAGACGGTCAGGCCGATCTCCATCGCGCCGTAGACCTCGTTCCGCGCGAACTCGAGCAGCGGCAGCGCGTTCGCGTTGTACCTGGTGCACTGCGACATGTCGGCGCCCTTGAAGTTCGGCACGCAGATCGATCCGGTGTACACCTGGTAGTACTGGATGCCGTGGGACCCCTCAATCGAGTTCCCGCGCACGTTGGCCACCACGTTGTCGCGCACGTAGTTGTTGGGTCCGCGGAACCACATGCCGTTCCCGGCCTCGCCGTACTCGCGCGTCCCCTCGCCCCGCACCTTGGCCACGAAGTTCGAGGAGAACTCGTTGAAGCTCTCGCTCCCGTCCTCGGTGCCGATGCCCCAGCCGCCGGCGTTGTAGACCACGTTGTTGCTGATGAGCCCGTAGTGGCTCGCATGGACGGTCAGCGCCCACTTCCGCCGGTTGATCACCGCGTCATCGTCGATCGCGTTGCCGAGGATGGTGAACTGGCGGCCGTTGGCAGGCGTGGCCACCGGTCCGAGTAGGTGGTGGATGTGCAGCGGGTAGCGGCCAATCTGGTTGGTCCCGAGGTGCGTGACGTTGCCGGCCGAGTCGAACGTGGTGCTGTCGATCGGGTCGATGGTGGCGCGTCCCATGTTGCGGATGGCCACGTATCGGATATCCACGTCGCTGCGATCGGTGAGCAGGATGTGCCCGCGCGAGCCGAGCGGGTTGGCCGACCTGACCAGGACATTGCGGCCCAGGTTGCCGACGTGCGGCAGGAACTCGAGGACGTCGTTGCCGTCGCGCGCACCCGGATGGGCATACTTCACGGGCGACTGCAGGTAGACCGTCAGCCCGTCACTCGACACTGAGGACACCGCAAGTTCCTCGCCCTCGAACGCATAGCTGGACGCGGTGGCGCTGGGCACGTGCTTCGAATCGGGCAGGAAGATGCGGTCGCCGGCGCGCCATCCGCTGACGGCTGCCGCCAGCTTGAGGGACGTCTGCCCGGGCTGGGGCTCGGTCGCCAGCCTGGTGAACGTGGTCTTCGCGGCGCCCGAGATGGTGACGCGGCCATCCACCGAAATCAGGCCGGTGCCGAACTGGCTCGGGTCGAAGACCCCAACGCCGTCGTTCACGGTGTCGGGTGCACGATCGGCAATCACGATCTCCGCGGTCACCGCGGCCGAAACCGGTGCGGCGGCCGTGCCGACTTCGAGCGCCCCCTGGGGCAGCACCAGCAGGGTGCCGACCGTCAGGCGGGTGGCGATGTCGGTGCGGAACGCCAGCTTCCCGGCGGCCTCGATGCCGACGACGGCGGCCACGCCGGCGGTCCCGTCGACCGTCACCGTCGTGCCGCCGGTGATGCCAACGATGTCGGTGGCCTTGGGGATGCGGCCAAGATTCCACGTGGAGGCTGCCGACCAGGCACCGGTGCGCACACTGCGGATACTGGGCTGGCCGGCGAAGTTGGGAATGGTGTCGTGCATGGTGACGCAGGTGAACTGGTCACAGGTCGCGGCAGCGGCGGGACCCGGGCTGGAGGCCAGCAGTCCCACGGTGGCGACGACGGCCGCAGCCAGCCGTCCGGGCAAAACCTTCATCAGAACGTCCTCGAACTCACCGCCAGCGTGCTCGGGGGGGTCTCACGCTGGCTGCTTGCAATGGATAAGGACCCAACTCATCAATGAATACGCACAGACCCATACCCGGCGCTGCGGCAGAGCGAGCCGCGCCTCCACCATCCACTCGTCAAAACTGCGTGCTGGAAGTGCACTTACGGTCGGGCGCCCGGAGCGCCGCGCCGGATGGGATGTCTAACGGGGCTGCACGAATTGCGCCTGTAGGAATCCTCTGACCTCAGCCATTGTAGTACTCAGTCATGAAGTCAGGTGAATTCTTGGCCACCGAGTGAGAATCGGCCAGATTTCGGCCGCTTTGCAGCCAGCGGTAAGTGGCCGCCGCTCATATGGATGGGGTGAAGCGGAAAGCTGAACTGTGTAAATTTGGCCGTGCAGGCGTCACCCGGTGTCGGTCGAGCGACTCGGGAACCTGTCCGACAGGGGCGGCGTGTCCGGCCAGCCGGACCCCGCGCTAGCGGGAGTCGTGCGCCGACCCGTGGAGGTCGCGGTCGACCACCAGATCGGGGTGCTCCCTCCGGAACGTTGCCGCCATGTGGCAGTTCCAGCAGAGCGGCAGGCTGGTCGCCAGGGCGAGCGGCAGACGGTCGGTGGGGACGTCCGCCCACTCCCGCGTGATGCCTGTCGGCTCGAGCAGCGCGAGGTGGTGCCCTCCAAAGCGGGGCTCGACCAGGTCCCCACCACACGAGGCACACTGGCGGCCGGCCGCCCAGGCCCGGACCAGCGACACCGGCCGGCTGGAGTCGGCATGTGCGTCCCGGCAGCACGGCTGGTCGCAGGCTCCGCGTTCGGTCCAGCGTGAGCATGTCGAAAGCCGGGCCGGCTCCGAGCCGGCGTCGCTGGTCACGGCGATCGCCACGTCGATCGCGACGAGTGCCGAACGGCCATCCTCCGGACAGGTCACGACCCGGGGGCCGTCGAGCTTCCGGTGGAGCGCCACGGCGCGGCCCAGGAACCAGACGGCCCACGCCACGATTGCCCCCACCAGCACCGTTGCCGCCACAACCGACGTGTCCATGCCGACCTCCCCTGCTCTGCCGCAGGCAAAGGGAATACCGCCGTCACTCTATGGAGAACGCCGCCATTTTGGACGTTCGCGGGGTCGTGCGCGGTCGGGCGCCGTGGCACTCCCCACAACAAGTGCGGAATTCTCCGGGGCTCTGGCGGAGTGGTTGCACACGCTCCCCGGCAGGAGGCAGGCACATGAAGGCCAGGGTGCTGGTTGCGGTGTTGGTGGCTACGGGAGTTGCGGGATCGGCGCAGACGCTGCCGGATGTCGGCAGTCGGGTAACCATGGTCGGCTGCCTGCAGCGGGCACAGCTGAACGGATCCCTTGGAGGCACGGTGGTCGGCACATCCGCCTCACCGGCCCGTGCGGACGACGAAGCCAACAGCGGAGCGCTGGTCGACGCGTTCCTGCTGACCCAGGCCGCGCCCGCCGCAGTGGATCGCCCGTCGGCCGATGCACCGCGACCTCCCATGAGCTTCGGGCTCGAGGGGCACGAGGCCGAACTGGAGCGTCATCAGGGCGCGCGCGTCCAGGTGACAGGTGTCGTCGCGCCGCCCGTCACCTCGGGACGCGGCACAGGCGGGAGCGCCACCCAGGCCGGCACCCGCCGCATCCGGGTGGAGTCGGTGACCGCCCTCTCGGGCGCCTGCGAGAACCGGTAACCCGGGCCGCACGCCCCGTCACGGCGCCACCACGTCGAGATACCGGAGGTTGAAGCCGGGTGTCTCGACGTGCAGTGTCAGGGTCTGGCGACCGGCCGGGAACGTGGCCGGAACGGCAATGGTCGTCCACGACTGCCAACTGCCGGTGGCCGGCACCGCCACGGTCCCGGTCACGGCACCGCCGCCGAGGGCCACGTGCAGCGATCCGCCGCCACCGGGAGCCGCCACGCGCAGCTCCAGCCGGTAGCTGCCCGCCGACGCCACGTCCACGGTGAAGCGAAGCCATTCCCCGGCGCCTATCCAGCCCACGTTGAATCCGCCCTCCGCGCAGGGTTCGATATCGACGTCGGTGGTGCGGTAGCTCCCCCCGCTGTTGCCCGGCGAATCGTCGTGGTAGGCCGCGCCCTCCCCGCCCGCGTCGAAATTCACGGCGAGAAGCCGTCCCGGCAGCGCGGATGCCGACGTCCCGGACGCCGCGGTGGCGAGGCTGAACCAGTCGAGGTTACCCACGGCGCCAGCAGGTGCCGTGTCGAACACCAGCGTCAGCCGCTGCCGGCCCGCCGCGAGCGTCAGCGTTCGCGTGATCACCTGCCAGTTCTGCCACCAGCCGGTGTCCGGGACGGTCAACGGTCCGGTCAGGTTGGCGCCGTTCACCTCGAGGTGGAAGGTGCCACCGGCACCATACGACGCGAGGCGGAACGAGGCGGTATAGGCTCCGGCCGCCGCGACATCCACGCTGTAGGCGAGCCACTCGCCGGCGGCGATCCAGCCGACGTTCTGGCCGCCACCCGACGTGGCCTCGATGTCGACACCACCGGACCTGAACGCACCGCCGATGTTCCCCGGATCGCTGTCGTGGAACGCCACGCCCTCGCCGCCCTCGTCGAACCACTCGGCCTGCACGGTGCCGGGAATGGCGATCGGTGCCCCGGAGAACGGCGTGGAAGACGCAGGACCGCCCGCGGCGGTACCGCCGGTTCCTGTGGCGGACAGCAGGGTCGAGTCGCCCCGCACCTGGCCTGGTGGCGTGGTGAACCAGGCGGCGGCACTGACCACCACCTGATCGAAGGCCACGCCGTCTTCACGTGTCTGGACACGGACGGTCTCGATTCCGGTGTGACCGAATGTGACCGGCGTCTGGGCCACCCAGTATGCGCCGTCCTGCCAGCCCCATCCACCGACGCCGCACCCCGAACAGTCCTCCAGGTTCACCGCCAGTCCGCCGGCCGTGTTGATGGCGAAGGCGGAGGCACCGTTCACGCGGGCATCGCTGAACTGCAGCCAGACCGAGTCGTTCCACTTCGAGTCGGCGCCCGCCTTCAGACGCAGCCAGATGCGGTACGCCAGGCCCGCGCGCACGGGGACCCGGATGTCGACGTAGTGGGCGGGATGCGCCAGCGGCGCCGTCGTCGCTGCCCACCCCGCATCGGGCGTGGACAGCGCCACGCCGTCGGCCGCCGTGGCATCTGCCACGCGCATCCAGTGGCCGTGCCGGTCCGCGGCCGGAACAACCGACGCGTGCATCACGGTGTCGACGTTCCCTGTCGCCCCATCACACGATCGCACGGCGCTCGCGGCATTCACCCGGCCGGCCGACGCCGTGCGGCCCGCGAGTGCGCTCACGGGCACTGCCGTCCTGAGCAGGGCATCCCGAAGGGCGCCCGGTCCGTAGGTGCAGTGCGACAGGACCAGCGCAGCCACACCCGAGGTGTAGGCCGCCGCCATCGAGGTGCCGCTCCGCGACTCGTAGAACCCGACTGGATCGGACGCGGTCCAGCCCGTGGACTGGATGAGGACCCCGGGAGCGGCCGGGTGCACGTGTGCCGCACCGGTATCGGCCGTCGCGCCGAGCTGGTCACGGTAGTCGGTGGACGTGACCGACAGGATGTTCGCGCCCTCGTAGTCGGACGGGTACACGGCAGACGCGTCGTGGTCGATCCCGCCGTTGCCGGCCGCGGCCACGAAGAGCATGCCGGCCGCGTGCGTCAGGACCACCTGATCGTGCAGCGCCTGCGAATACCCACCGCCAGTCCAGCTGTTGTTCAGCACGCGCACGTCCGCCTCGCCGGTCGAGGCAAACAGCTGCTTCACCTGGATCGCGAATTCGAGGGCGAGCATCGCGTCCGAGATGTATCCGTTGCCGGACGCGTCCATGAACTTCAGCGGCATGAGGCTGGTCTGCCAGTTGATGCCAACCACGCCACTCGCGTTGTTGCCGACCGCGCCGATGCTGCCGGCGACGTGCGTTCCGTGACCGTTGTCATCCGACGGATCGCACGTTCGGTCCACCACGTTGAAGCCATGGCTGCCCGCAGGGCACGACACGGGCAGGCCGCCCACCGTCACCGTGAACGCGCGCGGAGCGGTCCACAGGTTCGCCGCGAGGTCGCGGTGGCCAAGGGCCACGCCCGTGTCCAGGGTGGCCACCACCACCCGTCGCGATCCCTGCGTCACGTCCCACGCATGCGTCGCATCGAGATCCACGCCGGGCGTGCCCCGGTCGCCGTTGGGCAGCAGCTGTCCGGTGTTCTGCAGCGCCCAGAGCGGCGCCGCCAGATCGTCTGGCGCTCCCGCCACCCGTACGGCGTAGTTCGGCTCCGCGGCCTCCACATCACCACGCGCCGCGAGGATGCGCGCCAGGACGTCGGCCGTCCGCGTCCGCGACCGCACGAGGCGCCAGCGGCTGCCCGCGATCGGCTCCTCGTTCTCCACGTCCCCGAGGGGGTCTGCCAGCGTCGCCCGGGCCGGTGTGCCCGCGCGCATCCGCACGAGCGCCTCGCCCCCGGCCGCGCGCCGGCCGCGCACGATGTCGTCTCCGCGGACGCGCGGCGCCGCGCCGGCCGGGGTCGCACCGGCGATGATGGCCGCGCACGAAAGCAGACACAGCGGCCGGGCAAGAACCGTCGGGCTGAACATCACTGTCACTGGAATCTCCCGCCGCTCCCGCAGCAACTCCGCTGCCACGCGGGTTTCCCGGCAGACGCGCCGCGTCCGCCCCACGTCCCGAACTGGTGAGTTCGGTTCCGCGTGAGTACGATGCATGCCTTGCCACTCCCGCCCAGACACCTGACAGCCGACCGAGGGGATGCCGGGCGCCGCGTCGATCTCGTGATCCGCCGCCACCTGCTCGACCTGCCGACCGCCACGCGCACGCGCGTCCAGGCATGGCTCGAGCACGGTCGGGTCTCCATCAACGGCCGTGTGGTACGCCGGGTCTCCACACGCGTGGCGCTCGACGACGAGATCACGGTGGAGCTGCCGGATGAGCGTCCGCGGACACCCGTTGTGCCGGAGGAGGGACAGCTCGACTGCCTCTTCGAGGACGATCACCTGCTGGTCGTCGACAAGCCGGCCGGCATCGTGTCCCACCCCACGTTCCTGCATCCAGGCGGCTCACTGCTCAACCGGGTGCTCTGGCACGCGAGGACATGGCCGTCCCATCACCGGCCGTCGCTGGTGGGGCGCCTCGACAAGCTCACCTCGGGCATCGTCATCGTCGCCAAGACGACCGAGGCCCACGCACGCCTGCAGCGCACCCTCGCCTCGTCATTCAGCGAGAAGCGCTACCTCGCCGTCGTGTACGGGCCGGTCACCACCGAGCGTGGTGCCATCACCCTGCGCCTCCGGCGCCACCCCGACGATCGCCGCCGCGTGATTGCCACGCGGGACGATGGCGACGAGAGCCTGACGCGGTTCGAACGCCTGCAGGAGTCGGAACCCGGCGGATGCCCGGTCGCGCTCGTCCGCTGCCAGCTGGTCACGGGACGCATGCACCAGGTCCGCGTGCACATGGCGGCCAGCGGGTGGCCGCTGGTGGGCGACCCGAAGTACGGAGAACCGAGGTGGACGCAGGCGTCGGAGGAGGAGGTGCGAGAGCGCCTGCGCGGATTCCCCCGCCAGGCACTGCATGCCTCGTGCGTGGCATTCGTGCACCCCTTCACGGGAGAACACCTGCGGATTCAGGCGGTCGTCCCACCGGACATGCGCGCGTTGATGGAGGCCTGCGGCCTCACGGTGCCGGAGACCTGACGCGCCCGACGCGCGTGCCTACTCGCGGAAGGTTTCGGCGGCGCCCGGCGCGCGGAAGTCCACCTGCTGCCCGGCCACTGACCCGGTCACGTGATACGTTGCGCGCAACTGCAGGAAGTCGGGGCCGGCCGCCAGCGCACCACCACGGTTCACGATGGCGCTCTCCACGTCGATCTCCATACGCAGATCGAACTCGCGGGCGCGTCCCCGCACCGAAATCCGGGAGGGACGGTTCGTGCCGGGCTCGTCGGTCTCCTCGATCGTGACGCGTGTGGCATAGCCGAGGGGGCCCTCAGGCCCCAGCGCCACGAGGAAGCCGGGCAGGCGTGCCGGGTCGGCCGCATCGGGCGGTGGAATGACACGGCCGTACACGAACGACAGCCCCTCGTGCTGCACCTGCCCCCAGCGCCATGAGACGCCTTCCCAGAAGCCCCAGTTGTGATCGTGGTAGCCCGAGCCCGCCAGGGAGACGCTGGTGCCCCCGGCCACGATCGAGCCCGTGAGTGCGCCGGACATGACCGGCACGGTGTAGCCCGACACCCACCCGCCAGCACCGCGCAGCTCGATCGGCGGCAGTGAACGGCCCGGCACCGCGTCGATGACGAACTCACCGCGCACGCGCGACGAAGACGGTCCACCCAGCACCGGCAGGTCCAGCGTCACGTGGTAGCGCAGCCCCTCGAGGCGGACGCGCGCGCCCCCAATCAACAGGTCGGGGGCACTGTCGAGGATCAGGCGCTCGTCGATCGTCTCCGAGGCACCATAGCTGGTCGTGGTACCGCCCCGATCGAGCTGGAAGCGTACACCGGCGGTCCGCCTGCCATCGGGCAGCCTCGGCCCGGCGAGGAACGTCATGTAGAACTGCACGTCGCCCGAACGGCCCTTGAAGTAGAGCCACTCGGCCCAGGAGGCGGCGCGCGCCGGCACGTCCGGTACGGGCCGGAAGCGATCCATGGCCCGCAGGATGTCGGACGGCTCGGGCGCCACCCACGCGCGGTCGCGGGTGGCATCCACCCACGCCGATTCGCGGCTCGTCTCCGGATCGCCGACACGGCGCTCCAGGCTGGGGATGCCGCCGTGCGCGGTCACCGCGGTCACGCGGCCCTCCGGGCCGACGAGGAACAGCTCGGCGCGGCGGCGCGGGGAGGCCACGGTGACCCCTTCCTGCCGGGTGAGCCGCCACAGGACGTCGCGGGCGGAGGTGACCGGTCCGATCGCGCCGGTCACCAGCACCTCGCCACCCCCAGCGAGCCGCGGCGAACGCGCCTGCTCCAGCACCACCTCGCCAACGCCGAGCAGCGTGGCCATCACCGACACGCCGAGGCCGAAGCCGACGCCGAGCACCGACGTGCGGACCGGGTGGGCCAGCAGCGACTTCCAGGCCATGGTGACGATCACCGGCCGGTCTCCTCCCGCTCGATGCGGCCGTCGCGCATGACCAACCGTCGGGCGGCACGCTCGGCCAGCGCCGCGTCATGCGTCACGACTACCACCGTGGTACCGTCCGCCTGCACCCGGTCGAGCAGCGCGGCAATGTGCTCGCCGTTGGCCCTGTCGAGTTCACCGGTCGGCTCGTCTGCCAGCAGGAGCCGAGGCCGGTTGGCCAGCGCCCGCGCAATGGCCACCCGCTGCGCCTCGCCACCCGAGAGCTGGGAGGGCCGATGGTCGGCACGGTGCGCGAGGCCAACATAGTCCAGCAGTTCCATCGTCCGCTGCCGTCGCGCGCCCCTCGATGCGCCAGCCTCGGCCTGTGGCACGTCCACGTTCTCGGCCGCCGTGAGCATTGGCAGCAGGAAGAAGCGCTGGAACACGAATCCGATACTGCGCAGTCGCAATTCGCTGCGCGCCACGTCCGGCAGCGAACCCACCTCGCGCCCGTCGAACCGCAGCGAACCGGACGACGGCGTGTCCACGCAGCCGAGGATGTGCAGCAGCGTCGACTTCCCGCACCCCGACGGCCCGCGAATGGTGAGGTACTCGCCGGCGGCGATCTCCACCGAGATGTCGCGCAGCGCGTGAACCGGCCCGCCTCCCATCGGGAAGACCTTGGTCAACCCGTCGGCCCTGATGAGCGGCTCCGTCATCCCACCACCTCGTTCCGCAGCGTCGTCGCAATCGGCAGCCGCGCCACCAGCCACATCGGATAGGCCGAGGCCAGGAGCGCCGTCACCACCAGCAGCGCGGCATGGGTGAGCAGCGCCCGTGGCTCGAACACGAAGAAGTGCATCGCCGCCGGGATGCCGGGCATGGCCTTGAGGATCCGGTCCAGCCAGAGCGAGAGCGCCCACCCGAGGGGCAGCGCCAGCACGCCGCCGGTGCCGACGAGCAGCGCCCCCTGTGCCAGCACGTCGGCCGCCGCACGTCGCGCGGAGAACCCCAGCGCGCGGAGCGCGGCAATCTCCGCCAGCCGCTGGTTGACCGACACGGTCAGCAGGACCGTGATGAGGAGGAATCCGAACAGCAGCGTGATGGTCGAGAGCACGGTCGAAATCTGCCGGAAGTAGGTGAACCCCTGGGTCTGCATCCGCGCGACGATCTGCTCGTTGGTGACCGTCACCAGATCAGGCCTGGCCGCCCTGATGGCGCGCACCGCCCCGGCGGATCCCTCGGACGATGCCACCATCAGCATGTCGGCATCGTCATCTCCTTCCCCGCAGGCCTGGCGCATGGCCGCACGCGTGATTACGCCTGTGGTCTGTCCCTCGTCGTCGAACGGGAACTGCGCGACGCCCACGAGCGTGAACGGCCTGGCCAGCGGCGCCACGCGGTTGGCGTTGCAGCCCACGCGAAGCCTGACCTCCGACCCGAGCGGCTGGCGCACGGCGTCCATGAGCGCCTGGTTCACGACCAGTGCGGGTGGGTCGGTGGCTGTGTCAAGGTCGGCACCCGTCACGATCGTCCAGGGGCGCCGGCGGCCGGGATCGATGCCCGTCAGGCCGACCCCTTCGACGCGGCCCGTGAGCAGGACCTCGCCTGTGGCCGTCCGCATCGGCACCACCTCGGCGATGCCGGGCAGGCGCGCGATGGCTTCGGCGGCGGCGCTGGCGTCCTGCAGGCGCACTCCGCCCGGGAGCGGCGAGTCGGTCGCGGTGACGCGCACATCGAAACCGATGCTGTCGAGCAGGTCACGGAAGGACACGACCAGCCCCCGCGACAGCAGGAGCATGTCGAACAGCAGCGCCCCGACGGCAGCAATGCCGAGGATGCCGAGCGACGTGCGACCGGGCTGGCGGACCAGGCTGCGCAGGGCGAAGGAGAGGCTTCTCATCGGCGTGTGAGGGACAGGGCCTCGCCGCGCAGCAGCGACCATGAGGACGCGAAGATGGCTGCCACCCCGAGCGGCACGGCGACCGCCATGGACCGCAGGGCAACCGCCGGGGTGATCCGGACGAACACGAGTGCCGTGTCGTAGCGCCACTGGAAGAACCGGTTGATGCCCCCCTGCAGCACGACCGACAGCAGGATGCCGAACAGGGCGCCGGTGATGGCAATCACCACCCCTTCCGCCAGCACGTGCTGCAGGATCCGGGTCCGGCGAAACCCGATCAGCCGGAGGACGCCGACGGTGGCGCGCCGCTCCTCGACCAGCATCAGCATCAGCGCGAGCAGGAACACGCTGCTGGCGAGGACGGTGACAATGGCGATGGCGAGGTGGAAGCGTTCGAGCACGACGAACGGGGCCGCCCGGCGCTCGTTGTCAGAGGTCCGCTGGGCGCTCACGCCCGGCGCGGCGGAGGCGAGCCGTCGCACCATCTCGCGGCCGGGTACGGCCGGGTCCACTGCGACGTTCACCGCGTCGACCGTCTCCACATCGAGCGGGTCCGACGCGTCTGCGTCCATGTCGAGCAGATCCGGCAGGTGCATCCGCACTTCCAGGCGCGCGGCGCCGAGCCGCATGGGGTCGGGTGTCGGCTCGTACGTGCCGAGCACCGTGAACGCGCGCGGCTCCGCGCCGCCCGGGTCGGCGGAGAGCGAGACGACATCGCCGACCTCGAGCCGGTGCAGGGCCATGAGCTGGCGCGACACCAGGATCCCCGGAGCCGGCGGGGCCTGGCCATGGGAGAGGACTGAAAGGGCGGCTACCGCCGCGCAGCAGAGCGCGGCGGCGGCGCGCCGTCGAACAGGCACGGCGGCCTCAGACCCATTGGGGCGGCGGCGTAATGTCGTCCTGGGGCTTCGGTCCCGGGTCGGGCCGGCCGCTGCCTTCGAGCCGGCTGATGGCCCGGACAGTCATGTCGTGGTCGCAGGCGATCTGGCAGGCGAGACGGACACCCGAGAGGCCGCGGGCGGCCAACCGCTCGGTTTCGGCCGCGGTGCGGGCCGTCGGTTCACCATCGATGAACTCGATGCGGCACGTGGTGCAGCGGGCGTTCCCGCCGCAGGCGTGCAGAATGTCGACATGGGCGTCCTGCTCGATGGCGAGCACCAGACGCTTCCCCTGTGGGACCTCGACGGTCCCGTATCCTTCAACGGTCAGCTTGGGCATAGGTATGGATTGTACGGAGTGCGAGTGGTCGCGTGCCACCCTGGGTGGCACGCAACGTAGGACGCGCGGCGCCGTGCCGGCGTTGCAGCGTGGTCCGGTTCAGTATCCGAGCTTCAGCATCCCCTGCTTCTGCCCGTTGACCGTCCCGGCCGTGAGCCACTCGAGCGAGGCCCTGAACAGGAGCCGGTGGTTCTTCTCCCACATCGCGTTGTGGGACGAGCACCCGAGGTCGATGAACACCTTGTCGGTGGCGCCGTGGTCGGCGTAGAGCTGGCGGACCCGCTCGGGCGGCACCTGGACGTCGTGGATGCCGGCGATCATCAGCAGCGGGATCGTCGTCTTCGAGACCACGGCCTGGTTCCAGCCCCACGTGGGGGTACTCGGTGCCCGCCGCACGCCGGTGCCCCAGGTGGCCCCCACCGGATCGGACGCGAGCATCTCCGACCAGACCACGTCGTGCACCTCCTCGGTCCACTGATCGGCGCAGCCGGTCTGGCGTCCCCACAGTGTGTTGAAGTCGGCGAGCGACTGCGTGTTGAACGGCACGGGCGGGTTCGCGCCTGGCGCAGTCGGCGGCGTGGATGGCCCCTGCGGGTTGTACGCGGGCGCCAGCATCACCTGGCGGCTGATCTTCTCGGGGTGCTGCGCGGCATAGCCGCCGGAGCGCGGACCGCCGAGCGACCAGGCGACCGTGGCGACCGTGTCGACACGGCGGAGCGCCCGCACGTAGTTCACCACGGCGTCGATGTCGGCCCAGTCGTTCCCGATCGTGGTGATCGTCTTCGGATAGGTGGGTGGGCACGGTTCCGGGATGAGCGCCGGCACGAGCGCGGCCTGCTGGGCCGGTGCCAGGTTGCACGGGTCGTTCATCGGCCAGGGGCGGGTGGAGCGACCGATGCCGGTGACGTCCATGGCAAACGTGTCGAAGCCGGCCTCGGCGAGGTAGCCCATCCAGCTGTAGTCGGTGTGCGGAACGTCGAAGGCGACCTCGGCCGGTGTTCCGGCCCCATGGATGAAGACAACCACCTTGTCGGGCGCGGTCGCGCCGCGTAGTGCGTTGCCGGCCCGGACCTTCTCGCGGACGTAGACGAGACTCTGCTGGCCGTCGATCGCCGGCACCTTGGACGTGACGCGGACGTAGTGGTCGATGGTCAACAGGCGGTCGCTGTCCTCGCCGACGGCGGCAACCCCCGTGGCGGCCAGAACGGCAGCGGCCAGGCCAGTGGCGGTCACCACCGCAATGCGTGTCTTCATGATTGGAGTCCTCCAGGGCAGGGCGGCCGTGCGCCCGCGCCCGCTGAGTGTAGCGCGAGCAGGCGCCTCGTTCGTATCATGTGGCGGATGACTCTCCCCCGACCGGTACTGTTGTGTGCGGCGTTCTTCCTGCTGGCGAACGCCGCGTGCTCGAAGACCCTCCCCGATGCCGGGCCGCTGGCCGTCGACAACGACAAGGTGGCGGTCACGGGTGAATACAAGCCGGTGACCATCGAAGCGGTCGACCGCCTGTCCATCGAGGGCGGCAAGCTCGTGCTGCACGGCCCCTCGTCGACCGTCCCGGTCGACCTCCCGGCGAACGCCGACCCCGATCAGAAGAACCGCGGGTGGGCGTTGGTCACCGAGGGTGAAGGCGACGAAGGCCGCACCCTCACCTTCACGCACGAGACGACGCTGGAGGACTTCACGATCACGGTGCCGGCGGCCCCCGGACAGGTGGCCTACGGCAGCCTCGGCGGACGCGATGGCAGGGACGTGCTGATCTTTGCCTACGGCGGAGGGGACAAGTCGTACTGGGGCTGGGCCGACATCCGGAAGAAGGGCCCGCCGGCCGCGGCCGCAGCCGGCCAGTAGCCGATTGCGGATCGGTGGGGCCTGTTTGCAGATTTCGTCAGGAAACGGGGTCCGACCAGTTCCGTAAGTACGCTTTCCGTCGGTACGTGTTCGAAAGTGAACCCCGCGGCCGGGAACGCGAAACCCGCCGCGGCCCGCCATGACCCGGCTGGCAAGGGGTTTACCGATACGGCAGAGCACGGCACTCCGGTTGCGATTCCAAGCAGCAGGAGGAGTCCATCATGCGACCTGCCGTCGTCGCACTCGCGTTCATCCTCGCCGGCGCACCCATCGCCGGCGCCCAGCCCGCGGAGATCGTCCGCGCCGACGTCGACGTCGACGGAGGGCGGATCTCCGCACTCGGCCGCGGCTTCGGCACCTCGACCGGGCGCCTCGTCCTGACCGGGTCGCGGGGTGCCCTGTTCGCGGAGCTGCACCCTGTCACCTGGACCGACGCCGAGATCGTCGCGCTGCTGCCCGATATCCCGCCGGGCGCCTATCACCTGCGCGTCAGCACCAGGCCCACCCGGCGCCACCACGGCTGGGACGACTGGCTCGACATCACCATCGGCGTGCAGGGCCCCCGTGGCGAGCCTGGCGCCGCGGGACCGCAGGGTCCCACCGGAGACCCGGGCCCGCAGGGTGAGCAGGGTGTACCGGGACCCGCCGGGCCTCCAGGCCCTCCAGGGCCACAAGGTCCCACCGGTCCCTCCGGCGTGATCGACACCACCAGCGTCCCGCTTGGCGTAGTGTCGCTCGGTCCGGGCACGACGGTGCTGCTGCCGGGCACCGGCGCGGCCGCGGTGCCGGCGGGCACCACCGCACTGCTGTTCGTGCAGGCCGATGGCGCCCTCTTCCTGAACGGCGCCGCCGGCACCTTTGCCGTCGTCGAACTGCGGCTGCTGGTGGACGGCGTGGCGGTCCAGGCCGTGCGGGCGGAAGTGGTGAATGCCGGTGCAGGCAACCTCTCGAGTGGGTGGCACCTGCACACGATGCAGGCCGTGGCGGCCGGCGCGCACGACGTGCGGGTGGACGCCCGCACCATTGCCGGAACCGCGCAGGTGCAGGTGAACACGCCGCACCCGGGCCGTCTCTCGGTGCTCGTCCTCCGTTGATCGCGAACGCGCAAGGCCGGCCGCTGCCGGGTCAGCGGCTGGCGAGGACCATGGCGGACGAGGGGAACTCCGCACCGTCTTCGGCTTCGTCGGTCACCACGAAGCCGGTGAACGCTCCGGCGTCAGGAGGCAGGTCGAACGCCGCCGTCGCCGCACCGTCCGCCCCCGCACCGAAGATGCCGACGCTCGTGGTCGTCTTGCCGTTCTGCCACCACAACTGATAGGTCCGCCCGGGCAGTGTCGGCGGCAGCTTCTGGGCCGCGATCAACAGCCCCTTCCCGGGGCTGACGAAGAGGCGGGCCGTGCCCTCGGGGGCCAGGGCCTGTCCCACCAGGCGCACGTCCCGGACATCGGGTGCGCTCAGCAGTGAGAGGCTGGCGCGCATGCCGTCGGACTGGCCGGCGGCCGCGATCACCTGCTCCTGGAGCGTCTGCATCTTGGTGACGGCATCGACGAGACGGAGTTCGACGTCGTTCAGTTGAATGCGAAGGTTCGAGGCGTAGATGGCGGCGACGGCGCCGGCAACCAGGAAGACCCCGGCGGCGGCCCAGCCGGCGATGGCCGCTCGGGATCGGGATGGACTCTCGGACATGGGGGAAATGATAGCGGTTTCGGCGCTCGCGCTATACTCGCCCGAAGACCCCAATTCGCAGATTGCCGGATGGTGGAGGCTGGATGACAGGCGTTCGAGGCACTGGAGCACTGGCGGCGCTGGGCTGCGCGGCCGTCGTCGCGCTCGGCATGGCGGCATGCGGCGGAGGCGGCACGGGCACCAGCAGTGCCGACGCTCCCGTGGCCGCCGTGCGCGAGCAGAAGCCGCTGCCGGAGGAGCCGCGCGTCGAGAAGGTCGACACCGTGGGCACCTATGGCGGGCGCTTCGTGCTCGGCGAGACCACGGGGCCGAAGACCTTCAACGGCATGATGGCGAGCGAGACCTCCTCGACCGACATCACGGGCAATCTCTTCACCAGCCTCGCCGACTTCGACAACGAGACACAGACCGACCGCCCCGCGCTGGCCAAGGGCTGGGACGTGAGCCCGGACGGGCTGACCTGGACCTTCCACCTCCGCAAGGGCGCTGCGTTCTCGGACGGCCGCCCGATCACGTCGGCCGATGTGCTCTTCAGCTTCGAGGTGGCGTACGACGACACGGTGCACCCCTCGGTGCAGGACCTGCTCGTCACCGACGGCAAGCGCTGGGACGTGTCCGCACCGGACGATCACACGTTCGTGATCACGCTGCCCGCGCCGAATGCGATGGTGGTGCCGCTCGCCGGCTCTGTGCGCGTGCTGCCGAAGCACGTGCTCGAGGCGCCCTTCAAGGCCGGCGCATTCGCGTCCGCGTACGGCGTCAACACGCCGCCCGATCAGCTCGTGAGCAGCGGCGCCTGGAGGCTGAAACAGTACGTCCCCGGTGAGAAGACGGTGCTCGAACCGAACCCGTACTGGTACGGCGTGGATACGGCGAACAACCGGCTCCCCTACCTCGACGAGCTGGTGTTCCTCGTGGTGCCCGACCAGGATGCGGCCGACCTGAAGTTCCGCTCGGGCCAGATCGACGGACTCGACAACGTGAAGCCGGAGAACTATCAGTGGTACGCCGAGAACCAGCAGCAGGGGGGCTACACGCTGCACGACCTCGGTCCCGCGCTCAGCTCCAATTTCTTCTGGTTCAACCTGAACACCGTGAAGAAGGCAGAGAACGGACGGAGGGTGGGCCAGCCGGTGATCGACCCGGTGAAGTACAGCTGGTTCAACAACGCCGACTTCCGCCGCGCGGTCTCGAAGGCCGTGGACCGCGACGCGATGATCCCGAGCATCTTCTTCGGCGATGCGACGAAGAGCTGGTCCACCCTCAGCGCGAGCGCGAAGCTGTGGCACTCCCCCGACGTGCCGCACTTCGACTTCGACCTCGACGGCGCGAAGAAGCTGCTTGCGGGCCTCGGCTGGAAGGACACCAACGGTGACGGCTTCCTCGAGGACGGCAGGGGCCAGACGGTCTCCTTCACGCTGAAGACCAACTCCGACAACAAGACCCGGGTCGGGATGGCGAACTTCATCCGCGACGACCTCGCGAAGGTCGGCATCAAGGTCACCCTCGTCCCGGTCGACTTCAACACGCTCATCACCAACATCCGCGACGACCTGCAGTACGACGCGATCCTGCTCGGCTTCCAGACCGGTGTACCCCCCGATCCGGCCATGGGGCAGAACGTGTGGCGCTCGAGCGGCCGCTCGCACAACTGGAACGTCAGCCAGATCAAGCCCGAGACGCGCGAGGAAGCGCGCATCGACGCCCTGATGGACACGCTCGTGTCCAGCCCGGACCTGGCGGTCCGGCAGCAGGCCTGGCGCGAGGTTCAGACGATCGTCAACGACCAGGCGTGGATGATCTGGCTGCCGACCATCAACGCCAAGCTGCCGCTGCGCAACCGGTTCGGCAACGCGAAACCATCGGTCATCCCGCACCGCCTGATCTGGAACATCGATCGGCTCTACGTGAAGCAGTAGCCCACGCGACCGGATGAAGACGTACGTCCTTCGGCGCTTCCTCCAGATGATCCCGCTGCTGTTCGGGATCTCGGCCCTCACCTTCGGGCTGCTGCAGCTGGCGCCGGGCGACTTCCTGAACCAGATGGGGGAGAACCCGGCGATCTCCCCGGCCACGCTCGACGCCATGCGCCGCAACTTCGGCCTCGACAAGCCGTGGTACGTCCAGTACGGCCTCTACCTCCGGAACATCCTCCTGCACTTCGACTTCGGCGAATCGTTCTCCCGGCACCAGCCGGTGTTCGCCGTCATCAGCGAGGGGCTCGGCAACACGCTGGTCCTCGCCAGTGCGGCGGCCGTGGTCACCTGGGGTCTGGCCATTCCCCTGGGCATCTGGGCGGCGGTCCGCCAGTACTCGTGGGTGGACAAGACGCTCTCGCTCATCGCGTTCGTCTGGCTGTCGGTGCCCGAGATCCTCTCCGGCCTGCTGCTGCTCATGCTGGCCGCCCGCACCGGCTGGTTCCCGGTCGGCGGCATGCGCTCCATCGACTACGACGAACTGAGCGCCGCGGGGAAGGCCGCGGATCTCCTCTGGCACCTCGCGCTGCCGGCCTTCGTCGTCGGCCTGGTGCCGCTCGCCAGCCGCATGCGCCAGATGCGCGGCAACCTGCTCGACGTGCTCCGGCTCGACTACGTGACCACCGCACGCTCGAAGGGGCTGGACGAGGGCGTGGTGATCTACAAGCACGCCCTCCGCAACGCGCTGAACCCGATGATCACGCTCTTCGGCTACACGCTGGGCGCCCTCGTGTCCGGCTCGTTCGTGGCCGAAATCATCTTCTCGTGGCCCGGGCTTGGCCGGCTCACCCTGGACGCCATCCTCACCCAGGACCAGTACCTCGTGATGGGTTCGGTCCTCATGGCCTCCGTGGTCCTCATCCTGGGCAACCTCGTCGCCGACCTGCTGCTCGCGCTCGCCGACCCGCGGATCTCGTATGACTGAGACGCCGCACCGTGGGATGCCGCCCGGGCTCGACCCGCTCGCCCCGCTCGTGCTCGACCGTGATGCGTCGCGCGCCGACACGGCGACACCACCGGAGTCGCCCGCGCGCATCTTCTGGCGGCAGATCCGGAAGAGCCCGCTGGCCATCGTCGGCGGGGCCGTCCTCCTTGTGTTCTACCTGCTGGCGATCCTCGCCCCCTTCGTCGCCCCCTACAGCGAGGAGGAGATGGACCGGCGGCGCTACTTCCATCCGCCGCACGAGCTGCACTTCGTGGACCGGAGCGGTACGTTCCACCTGCGCCCGTTCGTGCGCGAGACGCGGCTGGCCAACCCGTCCACCTTCACCTACGAGGAGGTGCCGGACCAGGAGCGCCCGATCCGCTTCTTCGTGCGCGGCGCGCCCTACACGATCGTGGGGCTCGTCCCGGGCACGGTGCACCTGTTCGGCCTCGACGGGGACAGCCGCATCTACGTGCTCGGCACCGACTCGTTCGGACGCGACGAGTTCTCGCGGCTGCTCTACGGTGGCCAGGTCTCGCTCACGGTAGGCCTCATCGGCATCCTGATCTCGTTCTCGCTCGGGCTCCTGCTCGGCGGCGTCTCGGGCTACTTCGGCGGCGTGACCGACTCGGTGATCATGCGCGGCACGGAACTGCTGCTCAGCATCCCGTCGCTCTACCTCATCATCGCCATGCGCGCCGTGTTTCCCATCGACCTGCCGAGCCAGCAGGTCTACCTCGGGATTGTCGCCATCCTCGCCTTCATCGGGTGGGCCGGACTGGCCCGCGTCATCCGCGGCCTGGTCCTCTCCATCCGGCGCAACGAGTACGTCACGGCCGCCGAGGCGCTGGGCGTCAGCCGGTTCCGCATCATCACGCGCCACATCCTGCCCAACACCTGGTCCTTCGTCATCGTGGCCGCGACGATCTCGGTGCCCGGCTACATCCTGGGGGAAGTGGTGCTGTCGTTCCTCGGCGTCGGGGTGCAGGAGCCGGCCTCGTCATGGGGCAACATGCTGAACCAGGCGCGGAGCCTGCGGGCGCTCACCTCGTTTCCGTGGCTGCTCTACGTGCCCGGCGTCGCCATCTTCCTGACCGTGATGGCCTTCAACTTCCTGGGCGACGGCCTGCGCGACGCACTCGACCCGCGGCGCGTCACCGGAGGCAAGCCGTGAGCGAGCCGCTCCTGCGGGTGGAGAACCTGCAGACCCACTTCTTCGGCGACGCCGGCGTCGTGCGCGCGGTCGACGGCGTGACGTTCGACGTGCACGCGGGCCAGACGCTTGCCGTGGTGGGCGAATCGGGCAGCGGCAAGAGCGTCACCGCCCTGTCCATCCTGCGGCTCATCCCGCAGCCTCCCGGGCGCGTCGTTGGAGGCGCCGTCTGGTTCAAGGGGCGGAACCTGCTCGAGGCGGGCAGCCGGGAGATGCGCGCCGTCCGCGGCCGGGAGATCTCGATGATCTTCCAGGAGCCGATGACCTCGCTGAACCCGGTGTTCACCTGCGGTGAACAGATCATCGAGACGCTGGTGCTGCACGAACGCATCGGGCGAGCCGCCGCCCGTGCCCGCGCCATCGAGATGCTGACGCTCGTGGGAATTCCCGTGCCCGAGCAGCGGGTCGACGAGTATCCACACCAGATGTCGGGCGGCATGCGCCAGCGCGTGATGATTGCGATGGCCCTCGCCTGCCGGCCGTCGGTGCTGATTGCCGACGAACCCACGACCGCCCTCGACGTCACCATCCAGGCGCAGATCCTCGAGCTGCTCCGGCGCCTCCAGAAGGAACTGGGGATGGCCGTCATCCTGATTACGCACGACCTTGGCGTCGTGGCCGAGACGGCCGACCACGTGGCGGTGATGTATGCCGGGCGCGTGGTCGAATACTGCGACGTGCGCGCCGCCTTCCGCACGCCGCTGCATCCGTACACGGCCGGCCTGCAGGCATCGCTCCCGAAGCTGGGAGTGACGCAGGACCGGCTGCGCGTGATCCCCGGGTCGGTGCCGAACCCGGCGCGGTTCCCCGTCGGGTGCCGGTTCCACCCGCGATGCCCGGTCGCGCAGAACCGCTGCCTGACCGACCCCGATCTGGTGGCGATCGAGGCGGGTCACTTCTCACGCTGCGTCCGCGCCGGCGAGATCGCCGCGGGCACGCTCAATCCGGTTCCATCCGGGATTGCGGATCGCTAATCGCCAATCGCTAAAGTGACGTGTTCCACATTCCCATGTCCCAGCCCCCGCTCCTCCAAGTTCGCGACCTGAAGAAGCACTTCCCGATCCGGAAGGGGCTCTTCTCGCGCACGGTCGGGCATGTGAAGGCACTGGACGGCATCTCGTTCGATGTGCACGAAGGCGAGGTGCTCGGGCTGGTCGGCGAGAGCGGCTGCGGGAAGACGACCGCCGGGCGCTGCATCCTGCAGCTCGTCGAGCCCACGAGTGGCAGCGTGAGGTTCGAGGGGCGCGAGCTGGTGGGACTGCCCCGCCGCGAGCTGCGGCCGCTGCGGCGGCGGATGCAGATCGTCTTCCAGGATCCCTACTCGAGCCTCAACCCGCGCCTCACCATCGGGAGCATCCTGCGCGAAGCCCTGACCACGCACAACCTGGCACGGGGACGGGCGGCGGACGACCGCGTGGCGGAACTGCTGACGAAGGTCGGCCTGTCGCCCACGCACGCCGTGCGCTATCCGCACGAGTTCTCCGGGGGGCAGCGGCAGCGCATCGGCATTGCGCGCGCACTGGCCGTGGACCCGCGCCTGATCGTGGCCGACGAGCCGGTGTCGGCGCTGGACGTGTCGATCCAGGCGCAGGTGGTGAACCTGCTGCGCGACCTGCAGCGGGAGCTGCACCTCACCTACATCTTCGTGGCGCACGACCTCTCGGTCGTGAAGCACATCAGCGACCGCGTGGCCGTGATGTACCTCGGCACCATCGCGGAGCTGGCCGGGAGCGGCGGGCTGTACGCCACCCCGCGGCATCCCTACACGGTGTCGCTGCTGTCGGCGATTCCGATCCCCGATCCCGATCGCCGACGCAATCGCATTGTCCTCAGGGGCGACGTGCCGAGCCCGGCCAACCCACCGTCGGGGTGCCGCTTCCACACGCGGTGCTACATGGCGCAGCCGGTGTGCAGCCAGGAGGTCCCGCTGCTCCGCGAGATCGCGCCAGGACACTGGAGCGCCTGCCACTTTGCCGAACAGGTGGCCGCTCCGCCTTCGACCTAGCGGCTCGGCCTTCAGGCTCCGGACTTCAGCCTCCAGGCTTCGGCGGCGCGTCGGCTCCCGGCCCGAAGTCGACCCGTGCTGGAGTCCGAAGCCAGGAGTCCGAGGCCCTGGGCTTCGCGCCTCAGTTCACCGCGAAGCAGTAGAACAGCCCGGCGCCGCCCGTGGCGACCAGGTTCTGCTGGCCGCAGCCCCGGCTCGGATGCGCGGCGTTCCACGAACCGTTGCCGCCCCCCTGCTTGTCCGAGTGTCCGAGCTGCACCGACCCGGTCGCCGCATTGCTCGTGTAGTTGCTGCAGGTGTGGTCGGCACCATCCGTGAAGGCGCGCCCATCGGGCTGTGAGCCGGTGATGATGTCGTGCTGGTTCGGCGAGTCGCCCACGCCGTTCACCACCGTGTTCTTCTCGGTGCGCGAGAGCTGTTTGCCGAGCGCATTGCCGATGCGCGCCTGCTCGATCGTGTCGCCATGCAGGTCGGCCAGGCCCTGCGACACGCGCTGGCCGGCCGCATTGAACCAGGGGCCGCTGCCGATGCGGTCGCGCGCGTTCACGGCTCCGGGCCCCTGCGTGCTCAGGTACGCGTGCAGGTGACCCCGCCTCGGCCGGCCGCGGTCGCCAGGGCCTGGCAGTGCGCGTCGGCGCCGGCAATCCCTCCGAGGTTCGCCCCGTCGCCCTTGCCGACGCTCGTGATGAAGAACGTCATCGGCTGCGGCTGGGCGGGTTGCTGGGCCGACGCCGGTTCCGCGAGAAGGGACAGGGCCACCGCCGAGCCGGTCAGGGCCACGAACAACGCACCGGTCACACGCAGGATCTTCATGGGCACTCCTCCAGTCGTGGTGATTGTAGGCACAGACATCCCCCGTTTTGGGGGCGGACCTCCGGATGCGCTTCCGGTTAGGATGACGCCGTTCGACCCACGCCAGACAACCTGAGGAGAGACGATGCGCCTGACGACTCGCGTGAAGACGGCCCTGCTTGTGATCGGTGGTGTGGCCTGCGTGGCGGCAGGCATGGCGGCCCAGGCTGCCCGCATCAACGAGACCGACCCGCAGCCAACCTGCGCGATGTGTCCGGGCACCTACATCACGCGCGAGGAGCTCGAGGCGTACGAGAAGAAGGCCATGGCCGAGAACCTGATCGACCAGCAGGTACGCGACGTGGAGATCGGGAAGGCCCACGTGGGCATCGGGATGATCTACCGCAAGAAGCTGGACAGGCCCGAGCCGAACTCCGTGGCCGAGCACGACCAGGTGAGCGAGGTCTACCACATCATCGAAGGGACCGCGACCCTGGTCCTCGGCCCCGACATCGCCGGCAAGAGGCGGCGGCCTGCCACTGCCCAGACCGTGGTCGAGCTGAACGGACCGGGGCACAACGGGTCGGACATACGGAACGGCGTCACCTACAACCTGAAGCCGGGCGACGTCGTGATCATTCCCGCGGGAACGGGACACCAGTTCACGAGGATCGACGATCACATCTCCTACGTGATGGTGCGCATCGACCCGGACAAGGTGACGCCGCTCAAGGACGAGGTGCAGTCGAAGGCGTACCTCTCGCGACCCGCCCGACGCTGACACGCGCACGCCAGGTGGCGGGATGCGCGGCTAGGCCGTGAGTACCTTGGTGAAGACCGCCGACGTCTTGGTCCTGGCGTACCCCTCGCGCAGGTAGAACCGGTGCGCGTCCTCGCGCATGATCTGGGAGCGCACGACCAGGCTGGTGAAGCCCTGCTCGCGGGCCCACTGCTCGGCCCGCGCCACCAGCGCCGCCCCGATGCGCTGGCCGCGAACGCGCGCGGCCACGACCAGGCCGCCGATCTCGGCCCGTGGGTCCGCCTGCAGGTGCAGCACAGCCGACACGTGAATCCATCCGATCACGTCTCCGCCGCTGTCGGCCACGAAGACGGCGTGGTCCGGCGCCGCGGCCAGCTGCACGATGCGCGCGCGCATGGCTCCGGGATCGGCCGGATAGCCGAGCTCGGCCGACAGTCCGGCTGCGGCGTCGGCGTCGGCTGGTACCATGAGGCGGATGTGGATGTCAGGCCTGGACATGCTGCTCTCGCGTAGCGGGCGCGGCGGCGCGGGCCGGCACAATATACTGGGGCCGCGATGAAGAACGCGCTCCTGCTGACCCTGACCGGCGCCATCCTCGGCGCGGTCGCCGCCTCGTTCGTGGTTCCGCCGATGCTCTCGTGGTACACGTCGCCGGGTGGCCTGCCCCAGGGTGCGGCCATCCCTGCCGTGGTCCAGATTCCGGAAGTGATCCGCTACGCGACCACGCGGCTCCTCTGGGGACAGGCGATCGGCGCCGCCGTGGGTGCCGTCGCCGGCCTGTCGGTCGGGATGATGTTCGGGCGCCGCACGACGCCGATCGTCACCCCGCCGCCCGCGCCCTGAACCCCGGCCGGCCCAGGCTACTTGGGGTTCGGCGCGATCGCGAGCGTCTTCAGGGACGCCGCATCGGTCGGCAGTTCGTCGTTCCCCACGGGGTAGGCGTTCACCGCCAGGATGAATGCCAGCACGTCGGCATACTCTTCCTTCTTGAGCCCGCCCGGGTCGTTCTCGGGCATCGCATTCGAGACGAAGTCGAACACCTCGGCCATGGTCTGGCCATTCCAGCGCTCGGCAAACGACCCGCCGCCGAAGCTGCCCGGCGTGTGGCAGGAGCTGCACGACACCTTGAAGCGCGCCTCACCGCGCTCGGCCTGCGCGATGGAGTAGACGCGGTCGACGATCGTGCGCTGTTCCTGCCCGGCGGACGCGGACACGGCACCCAGCAGGGCGGTGACGGAGAACGTGGCGAGCCAGATGCTCGGCTGTGTGATGGTCATGGCGTGATGCGCGGATTATAGCGAACGCCGGCACCGACGTTCCTGTCGGAAACGTCGTGTGGCCGACGTCGGCGGGATCGTCCGCAATTTTCCGCCATGGCGGGAGGCGCGACGGGCGTGGTCAGAAGGTAGACTGACGGCTACTGACAGCGTGCCGCCGCGCGAGCCCGGCTCGTGCCCGGCCAGATGAGAGGACTCCTGCCATGCATGTACGACGTGTCCTGCCGCTCGTGATCGCGGCGCTCGCGTGTGCGGTGACGCCGGCACTCGCCCAGCGCGGGGGCGGCGATGAACCCCCGCAGCGGCCATCCACGCCGCTGGCGCCGGCCTCGGAGAAGACCGAGGCGCTCAAGAAGGAAGTGGCCGCCGAGATCGAGGCGCGGCGCGTGTTCACACAGCAGCTCGTCGACCAGATCTTCAGCTACAGCGAACTGGGGTTCCAGGAGACCGAGACGCAGCGGCACCTGACCGACGTGCTGATCCGGGAGGGATTCGACGTCCAGCGGTCCGTCGCCGGCGTGCCCACCTCGTGGCTGGCGCGGTACGGGTCGGGCCATCCCATCATCGCGCTCGGTACCGACATCGACGGGCTGCCCAGCACCAACCAGACGCCGGGCGTCGTCACGCGCAAGGAGCTCGTCGCGGGAGGCCCCGGCCACGGTGAGGGGCACAATGCCGGCCAGGCGCTCATCATGACCGCCGCGATCGCGGTGAAGAAGGTGATGGAGCGCGACAAGCTGCCGGGCACGCTGCTGCTGTGGCCGGGAGTCGCCGAGGAGGCGCTGGGCACCAAGGCGCACTTCGTCCGGGCAGGCGTGTTCAAGGACGTGGACGCGGTGCTCTTCACGCACGTCGGCAGCGACCTCGGCACGAGCTGGGGCGAGGGTGGCGGCAGCGGCATGGTCTCGGTCGAGTACTCGTTCAAGGGCTCCAGCTCGCACGCGGCCGGGGCCCCGTGGGCAGGCCGCAGCGCGCTCGACGCCGTTGAGCTGATGGACATCGCCTGGAACTTCAGGCGCGAGCACCTGCGCACACAGCAGCGGTCGCACTACGTGATCACCAACGGCGGCGCGCAGCCGAACGTGGTGCCACCGGACGCGTCGGTCTGGTACTACTTCCGCGAGACCGACTACGACCACATCAAGGAGCTCTGGGACCTTGGCGACACGATGGCCAAGGCCGCGGCGGAGATGACCGGCACGAAGTGGAGCTCGCGGGTGCTGGGCTCGGCGTGGCCCCAGCACGGCAACCGGCCGATTGCGGAAGCGATGTACGAGAACATCAAGGCCGTGGGCCTGCCGCAGTGGAGCGAGGCCGACCAGCAGTTCGCCAGGGCGCTCCAGCGCGCCATGGCGGCCGAGGAACGCGGGCTGGTCACGCAGCTCTCGCCGCTGCGCGGCCGTGAGTTCATTCCGCCGGCCCAGCAGACCGGTGGTGCGTCGGACGACATCGGCGACGTGATGTGGGCCGTGCCGACCATCACGCTCCGGTTCCCGTCCAACGTGCCGGGTGCGATCGGCCACCACTGGACGAGCGGCATCGCCATGGCCACCCCCGTGGCGCACAAGGGCGCGACGCAGGGTGCCAAGGCCTACGCCATGACGGTCGTCGACCTGCTCACCCGCCCCGACCTGCTGACGGCGGCCCGCAGCTACTTCACCGACGTGCAGAAGGCGCCGGAGAAGTACAAGCCGCTGCTGCGGCCGGACGACAAGCCGGCCATCTGGCTGAACAAGGACGCGATGGATCGCTTCCGTCCCGAGCTGAAGAAGTTCTACTACGACCCTGCGAAGTACAAGTCCTATCTCGAGCAGCTCGGCGTGCAGTACCCGCCGCCCATGCCCGAGAAGGGCGCGAACGTGCAGCCTTAAGAGCGGGCTTCGGGCTCTGGGCTTCAGACTTCAGGCTGCGGGGGGAACGGCGTCGCGGACGTCGGCTTACTCCGCAGCCTGGAATCCGTCTTCGGCGCCGGGCTCGACCTCGGCGTGGTCCGGTTCGGCAAGCGTCATGTCGGTAAGCATGTAGACCCCACGAGCCGGAGACGTGGCGAACCCTTCCTTCACCAGCGCACGGTTGCCGAGGCCAGCCTCCCACCGCGGCACACCGATCACCCTCGCCAGTTCGCCCGGCATGGTCATGCCCGCCGATGCCAGGAATGTGCGCGCCAGCTCGCGAATCGCCCTTTCGCGAGCCACGCGCGTCCGGAGCTGATCGGGAAACCGGCCCACGGCCAGGCTCCAGATGTAGGTGAAGCGCGGCGCGTAGAGCACGTCGCTCGGCACGACGAGCATCGCCGCCTGCAGTTCGTCGAGCGCCCGCGTGAAACGCGCACGGTCGGTGATGCCGGAGTCGGCACGCAGGTCCGCCGTCCCCATCTCCCACTCACGCCGGAGCACCGCGAGGATCTTCCGTGCGGCGGCACTGAGGCGGCGCGGCTCGTCCGATCGTTTCACACCCCAGATCGCATTGACGTGCGGCACCAGCCGCGGCGCCACGAAGGTGGCCTTTCCGCGCGACAGCTTCGCGTAGTACACGTGGCCGCGGCGGAGCAGATCGTCCTTGAGCCGCCAGGTGGCCGATGCCTCCTCGTCGGTCTGCACGTTGCGCGGCATCACGGCGTCGCGACGGCCGCACACCGCGACATACAGCGACGGACCGGGTCGTCGCGAGTCGGTCATGCAGGCGGCGAAACCAACCCGATCGATGAAGCGCTCGGCCTCGTACGGGGTTTCTATGCGGCGCGAGTCTTCGCGTCGCCAGGCACGGTCGCGGAACTCCTCGACGTGCTCGGGCAGGGAACGGGGCGCAGGCATGGCAGCCGATGGCAGGGGGGCGGCGGACGCGGACTACTGCGACTGGCGCCACCGCGTGACGCTCGGACGGCCGTCGACGAGGTCGGCCAGCCCCTCCCGCAGCCGCAGCCGGTGCGGTGCGGTCGACGCCGCGTGCGCAGCCAGGGCCTCTTCGCTGGCCCAGCGCTCGTAGAACATGAACTCGGTGGGATCTGTCAGCGACTGGTGAAGGTCGTACACCAGGCAGCCGGGTTCCTGGAGGGTGTCCGGGACGATGCCCTGCAGGACGGAACGGGCACGTTCGTCCGCGCCTGCGCGGACCTTGATGAGGGCGATGACGGTCACGGGTGAATCGGCCATGACCGTCATCCTACCGCTGAACCGGCGCCACCGCGAGGACGACCGGCTGGGCGGAACGCGGCCGGCTATCGTGCCGGAACCGTCGATGCGGACGGCAGTCCGGTCGCCAGCTGGAGAACCAGCACACGCCCATCGGAGTGGAAGGAACCGCCCGTGGCGGTCCTGGCTTCGCGAAGCGGGTTGTCCGGCAGCACGTAGGTGAAGTGTTCCACGAGTCCGGTGCCGGTCAGCGTCTGCTCGACGTACTCCCGTTCGAGATCGATGGCGGGGTCGATCTTGTGGGTGATGCCGCCGTTGCGCTGGTCACGCTCGAAGCCGATGTCGTGCGTCGCCGCCCCCACCCACACCGTCCGGCCGTTCACCTCGAAGGGGGCGCGCCAGACACGCAGGTGATGCCGGGCCGCGGCCACCTTGATCGGTTCGGCGTGCGCCCAGCCGAAGTCCTGCGGCCGCCCGAAGAGATACAGCTGCGACATCGGCAGCGTCAGGTACGACTCCTTCGACAGGCTGGAGAGGAGGCCCGAGAGCAGGGCCCCCTTCACGTCGGCATCCACGACGACCCAGCCCGCCGTGGAGAAGGCCTGCTTCATCTGCGCCTCGGTCCCGACGATGAGGAAGTTGACCATGTCGCCGGCGTTGCCGTCCACGTCGGCAATCCGGCGGGGCAGACGATCGAAGAACGTGGCATCGACGCCCGGGATGGCCTCGACATGCGTCGGCACCAGCACCGCGCGTCCGTCCGGAGGGGGGAAGACGTCCACGTGCACGGTGAACGGGGCGCTGCACGGGTCGCTCTCTGCGCGATTCACGCCAAGTGCGAGCGGTCCCCCGGTCGGCGAACGGTTCTCCGAGCCGGTCCCGATTGCGAACGGGAGCGCCACCCCCGCGGCGCCGATGCGGCCGATCAGGGCGCCACGGCCCGCCTGCGGCAGCGGCAGGATCCGGAGCAGGTCGCGGAACCCCCGCGCCATGCCTTCCGGACCGAAGCTCGAGGCCGCGCCGGGACAGCGTGCCGCGCCCTGGGCCGCGAACACCACCCGCTCACCAGGTCGGATGTCGAGATCGGTCGGCGTCCAGACCTGCGGACCGAGGACCACGTCGCGTGACAGGCGCGGCGTCTCGGCGGCCCCGGGCATCGCCGGGAGAAGGGCGGCGAGGCCGGCACCGAGCATCACGGAGAGCGACAATCGGTGGAGATCGGTCGTGGACGGCATCGGGTGCGTGAGGGGCGATCCTACGCGCATCACCGCGCGCAGCTCAAGGGTGCGCTGGCCTCACGGCAGGTGGGCCGATTCGCCGAAGGCCAGCGTGCCGAACAGGTGCGGCGCCACACCCAGGCGCTGGCGCGCCCGGTCGAGCGCGTGCAGCGGCTCGTCGATGGCCTCCGTCGTCAGCTGGAACGTCCCGAAGTGCATGCCGAGGCTGCGCGCCGCTCCCAGGTCCAGATGGGCCTGTACCGCCTCCTCGGGGTTCATGTGGATGTCGCGCATGAACCAGCGCGGTTCGTAGGCCCCGATCGGCAGCAGCGCCAGGTCGATGGCGCCGAGCCTGGCAGGGATCTCCGCGAAGTGTGCGGCGTAGCCGCTGTCGCCGGCGAAGAACACGCGGCGGCCGTGCAGCGTGAGAACGAAGCCGCCCCACAGCGCGCGGTTCCGGTCGAACGGTGTGCGCGCCGAGAAGTGCTGCGCCGGCGTCAGGCTGACCGGAATGGGGCCGTGCGTGGTCGTCTGCCACCAGTCCAGCTCGACGACGTGTCGGAAACCTGCCGCGCGGGCGAGCCCCGCATTCCCGAGCGGCGTCACCAGCACAGGCTGGTAGCGCCGCGCAAGCACCCGCAGCGTGGGCAGGTCGCAGTGATCGTAGTGGTTATGGCTCAGGAGGACGAGGTCGATCGCCGGCAGCGCATCGAGCGGCACCGCAGCTTCACGCACCCGCTTCGGTCCGAGGAACGAGAGCGGGCTCGCACGCCAGGAAAACACCGGATCGGTGATGCAGGTGATGCCGTCGGCCTGCAGGATGAACGTCGAATGGCCCACGAAGGTGGCCGTGAGCCACGCCGACGGGAGACGGGGCTCCCGGGGACGTCGCTCGACCGGGACCGACGCGGGCCAGCGTGCCCGCGGTTCAGCCATCATCTTCGGCACGGCCGACACCGGCCGGCCGTTCGCGAGGCTCGGGTTGAAGAAGCGTTCCCCGTCGAAGTGATCGCTCGGTCCCCTCATCTGTCCCCCGCCGGGTGCGGCCCGTCGATCCCGGTGCGCAGGCGGCGCAGCGCATACTGCACCACCTGCGCCACGTCGTCCTCGCTCCCGCCGAGCTGTCCGTTGATCGCCAGCATCGCCACGCCATGCACGATCGCCCAGATGAACTGCGCCATGGCCTGCGGCGCGTCGTCCCGCAGGGCGCCGGCTGCCTGCAGCGTCACGATCGCGTCGAGCAGCACCTGGAAGGCCGCGGCCGCATCGGCCTGGAGTTCGGGGTCCTTGCTGCAGAGATGCCGGTAGTCGCCGAACATCACCCGGTAGTGCGAGGGATTGGCGACGGCGAAGTGCACGTAGGCGACCCCCATCCGTTCGAAGCCCTGCCCCGAGCCCGGCTGTGCGTCCCAGGCGGCCCGCAGGTCGGCCGTGAAGCGCTGGAACCCGTCGCGCGCCACCGCGGCAAGCAGCGACGACTTGTCGACGAAGTGGCGATACAGCGCCGTGCGCGACACGCCGAGCCTGGCCCCCACCTCGCGCAGCGTCAACCCTTCGACCCCGGCGCGGGTGATGGTGCGCACCGCCTCAAGGATCAGCGCGCGGCGGAGGTCGCCGTGGTGGTAGCGGCTGGGGGGCTTGCGGATCGGCCGGACGGCGCGCGGCTGGGCCATGCCAGGCATGGTAGCAACCACATGTTGACAGAGTCAACTTGTGCGGGTATCGTCTGCCGATGGATATGTTGACACCTGTTACATCTGCTCCATCCGAGGAGGACCTGATGCCGCGACGCTCCCCCCGCGCATGGCTGCGCGCCCTGCTGACGCTCGACGCGCCGCTCACCGTCGTGAGCCTGCTGATGGCCGCGCTGCTGCCGCTGGCGCTCGTGGGCCTGCTCGTCGACGATCGCCTCGTCGCTGGCGCTCCGGCCTGGCTGAAGCCGGCGAAGTTCGCCGCGTCCACGGCCGTCTACGGCCTCACGCTGGCGTGGATCCTCGGACGGATGCACGCGTGGCCCGCGCTTCGCACCGTCGCCTCGCGCACCACCGCCGCGGTGTTCGTGGTGGAGGTGGCCATCATCGGGCTGCAGGCCTGGCGCGGCGTGCCGAGCCACTTCAACGTGGGCACGCCGGTCGATGCGCTGCTGTTCTCCATCATGGGCGCCGCCATCGGCCTGCAGACCCTGGTGGCGCTGGCGGTGACCGTCGCGCTCTTCCGCGAGCGCTTCACGGATCGGGCCATGGGCACCGCACTCCGCGCCGCCATGCTGCTCAGCATCCTCGGTGCCTCGGTTGGCGGGCTGATGACCACGCCGAGCCGGGCCCAGGTGGCCGACGCCCTCGAAACCGGCTACATGTCGGTGGCCGGCTCGCACACGGTGGGTGCGCCGGACGGCGGTCCCGGCCTGCCGGGCATCGGCTGGAGTCGCGAGCATGGCGACCTCCGCGTGCCCCACTTCGTCGGCCTCCACGCGATGCAGGTGCTGCCGCTGCTCGCGTACGCCCTCCGGCGGCACGCGCGCGCGGCGTGGCTCGCACGGGTGTGTGCGGGGAGCTACGCCGGCCTCTTCGGCCTGCTGCTGGTACAGGCGCTCGGTGGGGAGCCGCTGCTCGCCCCTGGTCCACTGACCGGTCCGCTCCTCATTGCCTGGGCTGCGCTCACCGTGCTCGCCACGTCGCTCGCGGCACGGACCTCACGGGTGCCGCTGCAGACGTCCCGCGTGGCGGAGGCCTGAGCATGTCTCCAGCACAGGCCTTCTCGCTCGCGAACATGGTCGCCCTCATCACCTGGCTCACGCTGGTGGTCTTCCAGCGTCGGGCATGGGCCCGCGATCGCGTCGTTCCGGTGGCAGTCGCCCTCTTCGCCACCGCCTACGCAACCATCATCGTCACCCGCTGGGGTCAGGGCGACGGCGGGTTCGACACGCTCGAAGGTGTGTCGCGCCTGTTCGCGGACCCGTGGCTGCTGCTCGCCGGGTGGCTGCACTACCTCGCGTTCGACCTGCTCGTCGGCCGATGGGAGGCGGCGGACGCCGCGAGCCGGGGCATCCGCTGGTGGCTCGTGGCGCCCTGCCTCGGTCTGACGTTCATGTTCGGGCCAGCCGGGTGGCTGGGCTACATGCTGGTGCGGCGAGTGGCCCCGCTCAGAAGCGCCAGCGGAGCCTGAGGTCGGAGCGGAATGTCCAGCGCGGGTAGCCGCCGGGATAGATGGACGCGATCTCCACCTCCGGCGCACCCGGCTCGTCGCCGTACCGCCCACGGCTGATGCCGGTCCGAATCACGCGAACGGACGGCACCACCGCCAGGCGGGCGGAGCCGAGCCGCAGGTCGACGCCAGCGGCCGGACCGATGCCAAGCCCCAGATCGTGATGAATCCGGCTGGGAGCCGGCAGGAGGGCCAGCGGATCTGTGCGTACCGCGCGCGACGACCCGCGGGCAAACGTGAGGGCCAGGGCGGCCGATGGCTCCACCGCACACCACTCGCGCAACGCGAACGAGCCGCGCAACCCGAAGGCGACCGTCACGTCCCGCCGTTCTTCCTCATACGTCGTGAAGTAGCGCGAGGGTTCAGTGGCGCGCATGCGCCCCGTGGCGAGCAGTTCCGCGCCGACGGCCAGCCGCCGGCTGATACGGTAGAAGGCACCGGCCGTCCAGCCCGTGGACCAGCCGCCTGGTGCCGTCACGTAAGTTGAGGACGCCGTGCCGCTCGGCCCGGCCTGGTGCGTGAGGCCGACGCCCACATCGACTTCAGCGCGGGACATCGACTGTGCTGACGAAGGCCGCGGTGCGACCGCCAGCCAGAGCACCAGCCCGGCAACCGTGAACCACCTGCGCATCCAGCTCCCCCTGTGCAGGGCCCAGGCCCCGCCTACCGTCGTGAGCTGACCGCGACAGCCGCCCCGTCGGCCACGCGGCGGTCGGTGCCTCCCTCGAGGATGTTGTCCTGCGCGTTGTACACGATCACCTGCGCCACACCCTGCGCTCCGCCGGCCCGCAGCCTGTGGCCCCGCCGCTCGAGTTCCCGAAGCGTGTCCGGCGAGAAGCCCTGGCGTTCGTGGCTGATCTCGTCAGGCAGCCACTGGTGGTGGAATCGCGGGGCATCAACCGCTTCCTGTGCATTCAACCCGAAGTCCACCACCCCCACGATCGTTTCAAGCGTCGTGTTGATGATCGTGCGGCCACCGGGGCTGCCGGTCACCATGAAGAGCTTCCCGTCTTTGGCGAGAATCGTCGGCGCCATGCTCGAGAGCATGCGCTTGCCTGGGGCGGTCAGGTTCGGCTCGGTGCCGATCAGCCCCTGCGCGTTGGTCTGTCCAGGGCCGGCGTTGAAGTCGCCCATCTCGTTGTTCAGGAGGAACCCGGCGCCGGGCACCACAATCTTCACCCCGTACCCCTGCTCGAGGGTATAGGTCATCGACGCCGCGTTCAGGCTGCCGTCGACGATGGAGATGTGGGTGGTCTCATCGCTCTCGTGCGGCCAGTCGAACCGCCCGGGAGACGCCGCCGACGCCTTCTTCAGGCTGATCGTCTTGCGCAGTTCGTCCGCGTGCGCCTTCGACACCAGCCGCTCGACCGGCATCGCCGGGTTGAAGTCGGGGTCGCCGAGGTAGCGGGCGCGATCGGCATATGCGCGCTTCATCGATTCCGCCATGACATGGACCGTGTCGGCGGAGTTCGCGCCCATGGCCTTCAGGTCGTAGCCCTCGAGGATGTTGAGCGCCTCGATCATCGTCACGCCACCCGAGGTGGGAGGCGGCATCGAGATGATCTCATAGCCGCGGTAGCTGCCCGCCAGCGGCGTGCGCCGGATGGCCTTGTAGTTCTTGAGGTCGTCCCTGGTGATGAGGCCCCCGTTCGCGGCCATCTCCTTCTCGATCAGTGCCGCCGTCTCACCTTCGTAGAAGTCCGCCGGCCCGTTCGCCGCAATACGCTCGAGTGTCCTCGCCAGGTCGGGCTGCTTCAGGATCTCACCCGGCTCGTAGGAGACGCCATTCCTGGTGAACTGGGCGACCGAGGCCGGGTACTTCGCCATCTGGCGCTGCACCCCCTTCAGCGATCGGGACAGTCCGTCCGTGACCACGAAGCCGTCGCGGGCGAGCGCGATCGCCGGTTCGATCAGCCGCCGCCAGGGCAGCTTGCCCTGCTCCTTCCAGGCCAGGTGCAGGCCGGCCACCGTGCCGGGCACGCCCACGGCGAGGTGCGAGTTGTGGTGTAGTTGTGGGTCGTACTTGCCGCCCGGCATCCACATGGTGGCGGTCGCCCTGGCGGGCGCCATCTCGCGGAAGTCGTACGCCACCGGCGTCCCGCTGGCGGGGCGATAGACGATGAAGCCGCCGCCCCCGATGTTGCCGGCCGTCGGGTGCGTCACCGCGAGCGCGAACCCCACGGCGACCATCGCGTCGATAGCGGTGCCACCGTCACGGATGACCTCGGCTCCAATCGTCGACGCCACGGCATTCTGCGAGGCGACGATGCCCCCCTTTGAACGGGTGGGCACCGCAATCGCGCCAACGGCCGCACCCAGCGTCGCGCACGCGACGACCACTGCAAGGATTCTCTGCTTCATCGCACCCCCCGTTGATCAGGCCCGAAGCCTCGAGCCTGGCACCCGAAGCCGACTCGTGCAAAAGAAAAGGCCGCGGGGTGGATCCCCGCGGCCTTCCCCGTCCGCCTGAACGGCGAACTCCCGGTCCGCCCGAAGGCGGACACTACGGCAGTGTCCGCAGTCCTAGAAGGTGAAGCGGAACGTGAACTGCACCATGCGCATGTTCGTCGCCTGGTTGGTGATCTGCGAGAAGGCCGAGTTGCCGAACGCCACGCTGGCGGGTGCGGCCCACTGCACCTGGTTGAACATGTTCAGCACCTCGATGCGAACCGAGGCCGAGGTCGACCCGCCCGTGCGGACGTTCTTGCTGACCGACAGGTCGACGCTGTTGCGCCACGGCGAGTAGACGCCCGGGAGCGTGCGCGGGGCGTTGCCGTAGCGGTTGAGCGGCGTGGCGGTGAACGCAGCCGAGTTCAGGTAGCGGTTGTCGCTGACGCTCGCGCGGATGCGGTCCGTCACGTCGCCAGGAACCAGGAAGTCGACGCCCGGCACCACGTTCGGCCGGAGGGTGCCGCCGAAGAGGAACGACGCCACCGTCTCGTTCTGGCTGACGCCGATCGGGAAACCGCTCTGCACGTTGACGACCGTGGTGACCGACCAGCCGCCGAGGACCAGGTCGCCGAGACCCGACTGGAGCCACTTGTGCCCCTGGCCGAACGGCAGGTTCAGCGTGGGGGCGATCACCAGCTTGTGTGGGGAGTCGAGCAGGGAGCGGCCGTACTCCTGATCGGGGTTGTAGTAGGCCGAGCCCGGAATCACGGTGTAGTTGTTCTGGAGACCGGGAGCCGACGAGTAGAAGTTGCCCTGCCCGAACTGGTTGTCCTTCAGCCGGCTGAAGGTGTAGCTGAAGTTGCCGCCCCAGATCCCGGTCGCACGCTTGCGGACCTGGATGATGCCCGCGTGGTACTGCGACTTCGCACCGGTCGACTGCATCATGTACACGTTGCGGAACTGCGGGTACGGACGCAGCAGCTGGCCGCGCTCGATAGTGGCACGGCTGGCAAACTGGCCGGCCCCCTGAACGCCGAAGAACGGGTTCGGCACCTGCGCCAGCGTTTCGCCGATGTTCAGGCTCTGATACTTCGGATCGAGCTGGTTGATGTTGATCTCGGTGTTCGCCGTACCGCCCCAGCCGAGGTCACGGCCGGTGAGGCCCGCGTAGCCGAGCGTCAGGCTCATGCCCCAGGGCAGCTCGCGCTGCAGGTCGGCGGAGTACTGGTAGGCGCGCGGCGCCCCCTTGTTCGGGTCGACGAAGTAGACGTCGCCGCCCACGCCGGTCAGCAGGCCCAGGCTGCTGCCCGACGGCTGGACGAGCCCGGCCGGGAACGGGTTGCTCAGCGTGATGGTCGGTACGCCCTGCGTCTGCTGCACTTCGGTCGTCGCCGAGTAGCCGATCTGGCCCCAGCCCGTGGTGCCCGCCGCCGGGTAGTTCCACGGCGCGTAGTACACGCCCACGCCGCCGCGCAGCACGGTCTTCTCGTCGAAGCTGAAGACTCCGCCGACGCGCGGTGCGATCTTCACGGCCGGCTGGTTGCCCTGCTCGATCGGGGCACCGTTCTGGCCTGCGTAGACGAGGCCGCCGAGGATCTGGCGGCGCTGGCCGGTGAGCGGATCCAGCAGGTTGACCGAGCTGTTCAGCGGGCTCACGGTCGTCGTGGCGAAATCCACCACCTGCTGGTTGTTCACTTCGCGCATGCCGGTCTCGCGCTCGAAACGGACACCGTAGTTCAGCGTCAGCTTCTCGTTCACCCGCCAGTCGTCCTGGGCGAAGCCGGCGTAGTAGTCGACGTAGCCGTTCAGCTGCTGGTTGAGTGGCACGTTGCCGCTCTGCGGGTAGCCGAGCAGCAGGTCGGCGATCTGGTTGCCGCTGTAGGTGCCGGTGAAGGTGAACGTGCCGGTCGACGGACCGTAGTTGAGCGACTTCGCGCCGATCCGACGGAAGTCACCGCCGAACTTCAGGTTGTGCGTGCCCGCCAGCCTGGCCATGACACCGTTGAAGCCCCACTGGTAGTAACGGTTGTCCTGGCGGTTCGTCCAGCCCGTCCCCTTGTAGACGTTCTGGAACGACATCGTCGGGAAGCGGTTGAGGTCCGACATCTGCCCGGTGAGGGCGGCGTTGTTGAAGAGGCCGCCGGCGTCGAACGCCTCGGGCAGCACGTAGTTGTCGTCGAAGTTGTTGTAGCCACCGCGCAACGTGAGCACGGTCGACGGCCCCATCACGTAGGTGTTGTTGAGCACCATCGTGCGGATGGTGCGCTCGAGCTGGTAGCTGCCGCCGACGAAGCGGTTCACAGGGTTGTAGTTCGCGTTCGCTTCGCTGCTCTTCTGCTGCATCACGAAGCCGTTGAGCGCGATGGCGTTGTTGAAGTGGTGGTCGACCTTCGTCGAGAACTGGTACGCCTTGCTCGGCAGCAGGTCGGTCATGCCGAAGTTCGGCGAGCCGTTGTCCACCTGCGTGTCAGCCGTCGGCATGTAGCCGGCCAGCGCGCGGCCCACCGGGTCCATGCGGGACAGCGGAATGCGGTTGCCCGGGAACGGCTGGCCCGTGAGCGGGTCGCGAATGACGACCGGCTGGCCGTTGCGCGTGACCTGCGAGAAGTCGCCGTTCTTCATCGCCTCGGTCGGCACGAGGAAGCTGTTGGCCTGCGGCTGCCGGTTGCGGTACGCCTCGCCCGCCGCCCAGAAGAACGTCTTGTTCTGCACGATCGGACCGCCGACGCCGCCGCCACCGTTCGTCCACTCCTCGGGGGTCCACTTCTCGCCACGCAGCTTGGGGATGAGCAGCTGATCGACCAGCGCCTTCGGGCGGATGACGGTGTAGGCCGATCCACGCCACTGGTTCGAGCCGGACTTGGCGGACATGTTCATGACGCCGCCGCCCGTGCGGCCCATTTCCGCGTCATAGGTGTGCACCTGCACCTTCATGTCCTGGATCGCTTCCATCGAGGGGTTCGTGGACGCGCGGTTCTGCAGGTCGGTGACCGGGAAGCCGTCGATGAGGAAGTTGTTCGATCGGACGGCGCCGCCGCCCATCGAGATGGCCGAGTTGCCGACCTGGTCCTGCATGCGGTTCCAGCGCGCGTTGCCGCTCGCCTGCACCGTCGGCTCGAGGTTCGCCATCAGGAACACGCTGCGGCCAGGGGTCGGGATCGATTCCAGTGTCTTCGAGTCGATGACGCCGCCGACCGAGGCGCTCGCCGTTTCGATGAGCGGCGCGTCGGCCGTGACGGTGATCGTCTCTTCCAGCGAGCCGACCTCGAGCGGGATGTCGAGCGCCACGTTCGCCTGCGTGGTCACACGCACGCCCTTGCGCTCGTAGGTGCGGAAGCCGGGCACCGCCACGCGGACCGTGTAGCCGGCCGGATCGAGCACCGGGAACGCGTACTCACCGGACTCGTTCGACACGGTTTCGCGCGTCGTCCCGTTGGACTCGTTGATGAGCACCACGGTCGCGCCAGGAATCACGCCCTGCGCATCCTTCACGGTCCCGCGCAGGCTGCCCGTGGAAGATTGAGCCGCCAACCCCGCGGCCGAGAGGATGACAAGCACAGCCGCCAGTGCCGTGGTCGTCATCGTGGAGAGGAAACTCCGCATCTTGGATCCTCCTGGGAACAAAGCTGTCCCGGTCGTTCGGGAGCGAGCTGTAAGTGCCGAGATCATGGCCGACCCGCCGTCCCGCCGGGAGAACTGTCCAGCCGCGAAAGTCGGGTGAAGCTGTCGCAGAATATCTGAGGGTTAACACCCCTGAAGTGGCAAGTTGTGGCAACTTGCCGGCGCGATCCGGAAAAACCAATCCGTTGGTTCTGAACCGATCACCGCCCCTGCGACAAGGTCAGGGAATAGCCGTTGCCATGCACCGTATGGATGTGCCTGGGGTTGTGCGGGTCGGCCTCCAGCTTCCGGCGGAGCCGGCGAATGGCGTAGTCCACGGCCCGCGTAGCCGGCTCATCCGGGAACCCCCAGATTTCCCGCAGGAGTTCGTCCCGCTGCACGATCCGCCCCTCACGCTCGGCGAGGTAGCTCAGCAGGTCGAACTCCCGCCGCGACAGCCGCAGGTCGGTCCCGCCCCGCGTGGCCGTGAACGCCACGAAGTCGATCACGGCATCGCCGATCGTGATCCGCGTGGCGCTCCGGCGGGCCCGGCGCAGCACGGCCCGGATGCGCGCCTGCAGCTCCTCGAAGTCGAACGGCTTGGTGACGTAGTCGTCCGCCCCGAGTTCGAGCCCCTTCAGCTTGTCGCCCTTCTGGTCGCGCGCGGTCAGCATGATCACCGGGGTCCGCCCCCCCTGCCGGATCAGCCCGCAGAGGTTGAACCCATCCCGCCCGGGCAGCATCACGTCCAGCAGGACGAGGTCCGGGTTCGTGCTCCGCACCCGGTTCAGCACCTCCGCCCCGTCGTCCACCCAGTCCACCTCGAAGCCCGAGAAGGAGAGGTTGTCGGCGAGTACGCGCGCGAGCGCGCGGTCGTCCTCGACGATGAGAATCCGTTGCCTGCTCATACCCCGGTCCTGGCGATGGGCAGGGAGACGAGCACCGACGTGCCCCGCCCCACCACGCTCGTCATCGTCACGCGGCCACCGTGGTCCTCCACGATGCGCCGGACGATGGCGAGCCCGAGCCCGGTGCCGCGCTGCCGGGTCCCCTTCCGACGATAGAACTTCTCGAAGACGTGCGGCAAGTCGTCGGCCGGAATCCCCTCCCCGTGGTCCGCCACCTCCACGGCGGCATTCGCCGCTCCGGCGGTGATGGTGACCCCCAGCCACCGCCCTGCGCCGGCATACGTCAGGGCGTTCTCCACCAGGTTGTCGAAGACGTGCAGCAGCATCAGGTGGTCGCCGCGCACCAGCACGGGATCGTGCGGGAGGTTCAGGTACAGCTCGATGCCCTGCTCGCCGAGCCTCGTCTGGAACCGATCGAGCGACTCCTGCACCAGGTCGCCCACGTCCACCGCCTCCATGTCGTAGGGCGAGCTGTCGTCGGTGATGCGCGCGTAACACAGCACGTTGTCGATCAGCCTGGTGAGGTGCTGCGCCTCGATGTTGATCAGCCGGCCGTATTCCCCGACGGCGTCCGGCGAGGCGTACCGCCCGTTCGCGAGCGAGTCGCTCGCCAGCTTGACGAGCGAGAGCGGCGTCTTCATCTCGTGGCTCACCGCGGACACGAACTCGGCCTGCACGGCGGCCAGTTCCGCGGCGGTCCGCGCCGCACGTACGCTGAGCACGAGCCCGACGATGGTGGCGAGGGCGCCGAGGCCGAGGAGCACCAGCGTGCGCGATGCGCCCCGGCTCGCGGCCGCGAGGGTGGTCTCGTTGCCCACGCCGACCCGCGCGGTCCACGGGCGGGGGCGCTGGCCGCGCGGCAGTTCGGCCAGCAGCGCCTGGTCGGCGAACGCGAACGCGAAGGTGCGCGTGTGCACGAGCGTGCCGGTCGGGGGCGGCCCGATGGAGGCAACCGTCGTCCCGTCGGCATCCCGGATCTCGATGCTGAGTGCGGCGTCGCCGATGATCCCCTGGATCTGCCGGATGAAGTCGGCGAAGTAGTGCTCGCGGACCCACTGGAGATCGACGAGGAAGCCGACCACGGCGGACAGCCGCAGCGGCGTGCCGCCACCCTCGTAGAGCAGTTGCGAGACGAACTGGTAGCGGTGCCCCTCGACCTCGATGTCGTTGATGCCGAAGCGGAGGCCGCCGGCCGCCGCCTCCCTGGCCCGTGCGATGAGGGGCTGCAGCACCGCGGGGTCGCGCCGGAACACCACCGGGAAGGGATCCTCCGGCGCGGGACCGGTGTCCCACCGCGGTCGCCGGTCGGCCCGGTTGAAGACGTAGGTGGCGCCGGCCGGGCCACCCCGCTCGCTCCACACGTAGAAGGAGTCCAGGTACGGGAAGCGCGCGAACCCGCGGGCGAAGCGGTCGGCCAGCTCGTAGGGCGGCTCGCTCACCAGCGCCTCGTTGAACGGCACGAGCACGGAGGCCTGTCCGCCCTTCATGTCGCGCTCGAGGGCGACGGTGAGCAGCGCCGCCACCTCGTTGGCCCGTGTCTCGGCCGCCTCGTGCGTGCTCCGCTGCCATTCCCGCGTGGCGCGGAGCCCGAAGCCGAACGTCAGGCTGGTGGCGAGCGTGAGGCCGATGGCGAAGAACAGCACCAGCCGCGTGCGCGGCCGCGTGCCGTCAAACCACATGGCGGGGCCGCCTCCGTCGGCTCACTGCAGGATCTCGCGCTCGCGGTAGAAGCGCGCAGCCCCCGGGTGCAGGGGGATGGAGGCGGTGGGCCCGCGCTCGACGTCGATCGAACGGGCCGCCTCGTGTACCTGCTCGAGCGAGGGCACGGCTGCGAAGAGTGCGCGGGTCAGGTCGTAGACGAGCGTCTCGGGCAGGTCCCTGCGGCACAGGAGCAGCACGTCCATGCCCAGTGTCTGGATGTCGCCCGCCTGCCCCGGATAGGTGCCGGCCGGGATGGTGGTGGTCTTCAGGAAGTGATGCCGCTCCTGGATCGCGCCCAGGTGCTCGCGCCCGATCGGCAGGACGCGCACATCCACTTCGCGGCTGATGGCGTCGATGGCCGGGTGCGTGAACGCCGAGTAGAACACGCGGGCATCGAGCGCGCGTTCCTTGAACAGCCGGAGCGTGTCGGAACCGCCGTAGGTGGGTGTCAGCCGATCGAAGCCGAACCCATGGCTCTCGAAGATGATGCGCGAGGCGCGGTGCACCGCACTGCCCGGCGCACCCACGTCGACCCGGCGTCCCTCGAGCTGCTCGATGCGGCTGATGTCACTCGCCGCCGGCACCGCCACCTGGACGGCTATCGAGAAGAGCACGCCGATGGCCCGCAGCTGGTCGTGCGGGACGGCAAGTCGTGCCGTGCCCCGACTGTAGGCGAGGTAGGCGGTCTCGGCGTCCTCGAGCGCCAGGTCCACGCGGCCGGCCTGCATGGCGTCGACCTGCGACTCGAGGCTCTCCGCCATCACGACATCGGCGCGGACGTGCGGCAGCCGCGAGTCGTACTCGCGCCCGAGCGCGCGCCCGATCGTCTCCCACGCCCCCGTGAAGGGGATCGAGAGCGACACCGTGCGGGGGACGACCGTGGCCTCTGGCGACGAACACCCGGCAGCCAGGGCCGCCAGGAGGCCGCCGACCAGCAGCCGTCCCCACGCACCGTTCCTCCACCGCATGGAGGAAGGATAGCGGAATTCCGACCTACGGTCTCAGCACCACCTTCATGCACTCGTCGTGCTTCTTCGAGAACATCTCGTAGCCGCTGGCGGCGTCCGAGAGATTCAGGCGATGGGTGATGACGAAGCTCGGGTCGATCTCGCCGTCCTGGATCCGCCGCAGGAGCGGACGCATGTAGCGCTGCACGTGCGTCTGGCCCGACTTGATCGTCAGCGACCGGTTCACCACCGCCCCCATCGGGAACTTGTCGATGAACCCGCCGTAGACGCCGGCCACCGACACCGTGCCGCCGCTGCGGCAGGCGAGGATCGCCTGGCGCAGGGCCACGGGCCGGTCGGTCTCCAGCATCATCATGGTCTTCATCTTGTCGTAGGCCCCGTGCACGCCAGGCGCATGCCCCTCGAGCCCCACCGCATCGATGCAGTGATCGGGACCGCGGCCACCGGTCATCTCTTCGAGGGCGTCGAACACGTCGCACTCCTCGTAGTTGATCGTCTCGGCCCCGGCGCGCTCCCGCGCCATCCGCAGTCGGTACGGGAAGCGGTCGATGGCAATCACCCGCTCGGCCCCGAGCATATAGGCGCTCTTGATGGCGAACTGCCCCACGGGTCCGCAGCCGAACACGGCAATCGTGTCGCCAGGCTGGATGCCGCAGGCCTCGGCCGCCATGTACCCGGTCGGGAAGATGTCGGACAGGAACAGCACCTGCTCGTCGTCCAGGTCGTCGGGAACCTTCAGCGGGTTGACGTCTGCGAACGGCACGCGCGCGTACTCGGCCTGCCCGCCCGCATACCCGCCCAGCATGTGCGAGTAGCCGAAGATGCCGCACGGCGAGTAGCCCCACAGCTTCTCCGCCATCCAGGCGTTCGGGTTGGAATTCTCGCAGAGCGAGTACATCTCGCGCTCGCACTGGGCACAGTGCCCACACGCAATCGGGAACGGCACCACCACGCGGTCGCCCGCGCGCAGGGTCTTCACTCCCGTGCCCACCTCCACGACCTCTCCCATGAACTCGTGGCCCATGATGTCTCCCCGCTTCATGGTCGGGATGAACCCGTTGTACAGGTGCAGGTCCGATCCGCAGATCGCAGTACTGGTGATTCGGACGATGGCGTCACTGGCGTTCAGGATCTGTGGATCCGGCACGCGCTCGACGTCGATCTGGCGCGTCCCGTTCCAGCATGTCGCCCTCATCGGCTCACCCCCGCATGCTCGCGGATCTGCTCCGCGTGCCTGGCCGGCTGTGCGGCACGCCACAGTCCGGGTCCATCCGACAAAGGAATCTCGCCGGTCTCCATCAGCTGCTTGAAGCGGCGCAGGTCGTCGCGCACCTGCTGCTCGGGTTCCTCGCCGAAGAGCATGGCGACCGCACGCCCGAACCGGCCGGCCGGGGGCGCATACTCCAGCTGTACGCGCACCTCGGTACCGCGCGCGCCGGGTGCGGGCGTGAATCGTACGGATCCGGAGTTCTCGACCTGGCTGTCGGGCAGCGACCGCCACGCCAGCCACTCGCCCTCCCGGTCCTGCACGATCTCGGCATCCCAGGACACCGACATGCCGGCCGGTGCCGAGGCGGTCCAGCGCGACCTTCGGCTGTCGAGCTGTTCCACCCGCGTGACGTGCTTCATGACACGCGGAAAGTTGGTGAAGTCACGCCAATAGCGGTAGAGATCGTCGGCCGAGCGGTTGATCGTCACCACCTGCTCCACGCGAACCGCCCGCTCGCGGCGGGTCGTCGGCGACGCCCCCTGAGCGAGGCGGCGGGCGGTCATCACATCGAGGGCGGTGACACCGGCCACGGCCGCGGCCGCCATGCCGACGCGACGCGCAGCCGCAGCGTCACCGTCCATCTGGCGGCCGAGCCACGCGAGGTCGAGCGCGTCGCCGCCGACCCGCGACCACAGCCATCGGGCCTGTCCCGGCTGGGCGAGGATGGCCACCCCGGCGGCAATCTCCCTCGCGCCGAACGTACGCAGCGTGTGCCTGGTGCGCTCGTCGTCAGGCACGCCGATCAGGCGCGCGACGTGCGAGGGTGCCACGAGTTCGGCCGTGCCGAGCGCCAGGCTGAACCAGCCGAGGCCGAGCGACAGTGCGCCGGTGCGCGAGTCGGAAGTCGTGGTGTGTGTGGACGTGTAGGCCATGGCCCTCCCCTTCGAGAATGTGGATATCCGGAAGTCGACGGTGAGGGTGCAAGGGACCGACCATGCGGTACGTAGACCGCCGGTACTCAGCCGCGCCGTGCGGCAGGTGAAGGAGGGTCGGGCACGCGGGGATCGGTCCCCGCAAGGAGTTCGAGCAGTTCCTGCCTGTGGCTGAGTGCCTGTGTCCAGGCCGACGGGCCGCTGAAAGCCAGCACCCGCCTGCCATCGACCGTCACGCACCACTCGTCGGGCTCCGCTCGATGTTCCAGGTCCACCCTATGTACCGTCCGCGCGCCGTCCACGGCTGACGCGTAAGCAATGGCTGCGCCCACCGGCGCGCCTCAGCGCATCCCTGGCGGCCGGAGCGTGCCGAGGGCGTCGAGCGCCGGTGCGGCTTCCGCCGCGAGCCAGCGCGCCAGCGCCGCCTCGTCGAGCCCGGCCGGCGGGGCACCGGCCAGCATCCACGCCTCGACATGGGTCACTGCGTGCCCCGGCTGCGTCAGGGTGAGCGGACCGAGCGCCTCCACCTCGAGGTAGGCACCTGCCGTGAACAGTTCGGTGTTGCATCCAAGGTCCGGGTAGCGCGCGGACGGATCCCAGCGCGTGCACGTGAGGAACGTACAGTCCTCGTACAACACCGCCGCCCACCCACAGCCGTTCGCGATACCAACCTTCTGCGCGTCGTGACGGTCGGGGTCCGGCGTCAGCCTCACCAGGTCGCGGCCCAGGTGCCAGCGCGGATCGCTGAAGTCCGAATAGGCCCACTGCACCAGTCGTCTCGACGGGAGGAACTGCTCGGCGTGGGTCCGTCGCGGTGGCTGCGGCAGCACGGCCGTCCCGTCCGGCTCCACGACCGTGATGCCCCACGACGCAATGGTGACCGGCCAGCAGGTCCGGTTCGTCACCCGGTGCGTCACGATCACGAGGGTCGACGCCGGCTGGAGATCCAGGGCAATCGACTTCTCCATGCCGGCCGCATCCACACCGCCATGGAGCACGAGTGACAGTGTGTCGCGGCGTACCACCTGCACGGGCGCATCATCGGGTGCATACGAACCGGGCATGCTCTCGGGCGCTACCCACAGCCGGTGCCCACCGACCGGACGCCAGCGGCCCAGCACGGTGTCCGTGAACAGGTCCGGCGTCCGCGCGAACACCGAACGTCCGCCTGCCCGCCCATACGTCACGACCCGTGGTCCGCAGCTCAATGCGACCTCGAGTTCGACCCTCCCGTTACCCACCCGCAGCACATCGTCGGTCTGTGCAGCCACACCCGACCATGGTGCAAGACTGGCACCCCGCTTGCTCTAAGGGAAGGCAGCCGCGCTCGGTCGCCACTCTGGCGGACCGACAAGAGCCGCAACGCTCCCCACCACCACCGACGGGAGGCCGCACGTGCCTCCCGACACGTCTGTACAGCGCAACCGGCACGACGGGCACGGCTCACCTTGGCACAGAGTTGGCGTCGAGTCGGGACGTGACACAACCCAGGGGCGTACTCGTGGTGGACATCGGTGGTTCACGTGTGAAGCTGTTTGCCTCCGCATCAGGCGAGACTGCGTCATTCCGCTCGGGACCGGACCTCGATCCCGGCCAGATGATGACGCGCATCCGCGAATACACGACCGCATGGGAATACGACACGGTGTCCATCGGCTACCCTGGCGCCACGGGGCCCCACGGCGTGACCGCCGAACCAGGCAACCTCGCGGATGGCTGGCTGGGGTTCGACTTCGCCGCGGCCTTCGACCGACCGGTGCGGGTCGTCAACGATGCCGCCATGCAGGCGCTCGGGGCCTACGACGGAGGCCGCATGCTCTTTCTCGGTCTCGGCACCGGCCTCGGCTCGACCCTCGTCGGCGAACGGGTCCTGATCCCCCTGGAACTGGGAAGGCTGGTGCACCGCGACGGCCAGAGCCTGGGCGATCGCCTGGGCAAGGCCGGACTGGTGCGGCATGGGCCCGAGGCCTGGCAGCAGATGGTGCGTGACGCCTCCGTCGAACTGCGGCAGGCGTGCGCCGTCGACTACGTCGTGCTCGGTGGCGGCAACGCGGGCCTGGTCAACCCGCTGCCCGAGTCGACGCGCTGTGGCGGCAACGAGGATGCCTTCACGGGCGGCGTCCGTCTCTGGCAGGAGTGGGTGGAACACCACGACGCGCCGCCGTCCGATATCTGGCGGGTGGTCTGGTGATAACGTATCGCGCCTTCGCGACCGACTTCGACGGCACGATCGCCCACGACGGCACGGTTGACGGTCCAACGCTGGACGCCCTGCTGCGGGTGAAGGATGCGGGGCTGTGCCTCGTCATGGTCACCGGCCGCGAACTGCCCGACCTGTTCAACACCTTCCCAGAGGTGAACGTCTTCGACCGGATCGTGGCCGAGAACGGCGCCCTCATGTACACGCCGTCGTCTGGTGCCGTGCGCCAGCTCGCGCCGGCGCCGCCGCCCGCCCTCCTCACGCGACTCGGGAACGAGGGCGTGCCGATGTCGGTGGGTGCCTCGATCGTGGCCACGGTCGAACCACACGAGCACGCGGTGCTGGCCGCCATCCGCGACCTCGGCCTCGAGTGGCACGTCATCTTCAACAAGGGCTCCGTGATGGTGCTGCCGTCGAACGTCACGAAGGCCACGGGCCTGATGCCGGTACTCGAGGATCTCGCGGTGGCTCCGGAGGACACCGTGGCTGTCGGGGACGCCGAGAACGATCACGCCTTCCTGCAGGTGTGCGGCCTCAAGGTGGCGGTCGCCAACGCCCTGCCGTCGCTCAAGGCCATAGCCGACGTGGTCACGGTGGGCGCGCGCGGAGAGGGGGTTGCGGAATTGATCGCGGACCTGCTGGCCGGCACCGTGCGCCTCACGCGGGCCGGGTCCGACCGCTGAGCCGGCGAGCCATCGCGGCTGGTCGATTCGTGGCAGGGCCGGCTTTTCGCTAGACTGGCGTCATGTCCATCCGGCCAGTCAAGCAGATCGTCCAGGCGCAGCCCACGCTCGAAGGCGCGGGGGTGAAACTGAAGCGCGGGTTCGGGTTCGGCAATACAACCGACTTCGATCCGTTCCTGCTCTTCGACGACTTCCGAAACGACCGCCCGTCGGACTACCTCGCGGGGTTCCCGTGGCACCCACATCGGGGCATCGAGACGATTACCTACGTGCTCGCGGGCACGGTGGAACATGGCGACAGCCTCGGCAACCGCGGGTCGCTCGGCGCGGGCGACGTGCAGTGGATGACGGCCGGCAGCGGCATCATGCACCAGGAGATGCCGAGGGGCGACGAGGCCGGGCGCATGCACGGGTTCCAGCTCTGGGCGAACCTGCCGGCATCGCTGAAGATGACGGCCCCACGCTACCAGGACATCGGCGCACGCGACATCCCCACCGTCACCGAAGACGATGGGACGAGTGCGCGGGTGATCTGCGGCGAGTTCTGGGGACAGAGGGGGCCGGTCGAGGGGGTGGCGGCCGATCCGCGGTACGTCGACATCTCGGTCCCGCCCAACACCACCCGTCGCATCGTCGTCGAGGTGACGCGCCACGCGTTCGCGTACGTCTTCGCGGGTTCGGGTACCTTCCGCGACGCGTCGGCACCGCGGGCCGTGCGCACGGAAGCCACCGACGGCAGTGACGCCATCACCTACGACGCCACGAATCACTCGCTGGTGCTGTTCGACCGCGGAGACGAGATCGTGGTGCGGGCGGGAGACGAGGGGATCCGGTTCCTGCTGGTCTCGGGTCGGCCGCTCGAGGAGCCGGTGGCCTGGTATGGCCCGATCGTGATGAACACCCAGGCCGAACTGCAGCAGGCATTCGCCGACCTGCGCTCGGGCACGTTCATCAAGCACCCCTGAGGGCCGGCAGCGGCAGCGCCCGTGGGCCGAGCTCAGCGCGGCCCCGGCGGCACCAGCCGGTCCCGCTCGGCCACCTCGTCGGCGTAGCGGTCGACGGCGCGCTTCTCGAAGAAGGGGCGCACCATCACCACCAGCAGCCACATCGCACCCACCGCAAAGAACACCGCCCCGACCGAGAAGATCACGATCCCGGTCATGTCGAGGCGCGTGGCGTTGCCCACGCCCTGCATGCCGTCGATGGCGAGATAGCCGCCGTACGACGACAACGAAAGGCCGATCAGCGTCACGATCAGTGACAGGACGAACTGGCGCGTACGGGTGAGTGGTGGCATGTGCAGCTGCGGATGGCTCGCGTCCCTGATTCTAGCGCGGGCCCAGCAAGGCTGAGCTGGTTCTGGATTCCTGTGGCTGACCTAGGGCTCGCGCGCTTATCGTGATGGACGTCCATGTCACCCGCCCGCGGTCAGCTCCCGCTCCGCTCCTATCTCGTGCTGCTCGGCATCGGAGCCATGCTGCCGTTCTTCGTGGTGAGCGGCGCCTTGCTGATGCGGGTGCTCCAGGGCAACCGCGACTCGGTCGAGCGGACGCTCGTCGAGTCGGCCCGCCAGCAGGCCGTTGGGCTCGATGCCGAGATGGCCGCCACCATCCGCACGCTGGAGTCGGTTGCCGCGTCGCCGTTCCTCGATCGGAACGACCTTTCGGGCTTCGAGGACGAGCTCAGGCGGCTCACCCCGACACAACCGTGGCTCGACGCCAGGCTCATCGGCCTGTCGCCCGTCCGCCTGCTGATCAACACCGGGCGCTCGCCGGGCGTGCCGCCGGGCGACGTGGTCGACCCCGGCAGCATCGAGGCTGCGGTCGCCAGCCGCCGCCCCACGGTGGCACCCGTGCGCCGCTCGCCCCTGGGGCTCCTCGGGTTCGCGGTGCGCGTACCGGTCGTGCGCGAGGGACAGGTCCGGTACCTGCTCACCGCGGTCGTCACTCCCACGGCCGTGGCCGACGTGATCGGGCGTGAGGCGCTGCCTCGGACCGAGTGGACGCGTACGGTCGTCGACACCGACGGCATGGTCGTGGCGCGGACACGCGAGCCCGAGCGCTTCGTGGGCCAGCAGGCGACCGCGCCCTTCAAGGAGCGGACCTCGGCAGCGCCGGAAGGCTTCTACCAGGACACCGCGCTCGACGGCCAGCAGGTCTACGTCGCCTTCAGCCATGCGCGCCTCTCCGGGTGGACGTCGGCCGTGGTGGTGCCGGTGGCCTTCATGGACGGGCCACTGCGGCGCTCGATCGGCGCCCTCGTGGCGGTCGCGCTGTTCGTGCTGGCCGTGAGTGGCAGCGCCGCCTACTGGCTGGCCGGACGCATCGCATCGGAACTTGGCGCCGCCACCGACGGCGCAGAGGCGCTGGCCGAGGGACGGCCCGTCAACACCCCACCGTCCATCGTCGCCGAGGTCACGAGGCTCGTGCAGGCCCTCGAGCGGACCGGCCACCTGCTCACCGAACGCAGCGCGGAGCGCGATCGGAACCTTGCGCAGGCGGAGGGCGCGCGCGCCGAGGCCGAGGAGGCCAGCCGGGCGAAGGACCAGTTCCTCGCGATGCTGGGCCACGAGCTCCGGAACCCGCTGTCACCCATCGTGACGGCACTGGCGCTGCTGCGCATGCGGGGCACGCCGTGGACCCGCGAGCACGTCGTCATCGAGCGGCAGGTCACCCACATGTCGCGGCTCGTGAACGACCTCCTCGACGTCTCGCGGATCACCCGGGGGACACTCGAACTGCGACGCGAGCCGATCGAGATGGCGGACGTCATCACGCGGGCCACCGACATGGCGGAACCGCGGCTCGAGGAGCGCCGGCACTCGCTGGAGGTGGACGTCCCGGAGGGTCTGCGTGTCACCGGCGATGAAGTGCGGCTGGCACAGGTCTTCGGCAACCTGCTGTCGAACGCCGCCACCTACACCCCCGACGGTGGGTCGGTTCGCGTACGCGCCGAGCGGCGCAACAGCGAAATTGCCGTGGAGGTGTCGGACACGGGCCGCGGCATCTCGCCCGACGTGGCCCCGCGCATCTTCGACCTCTTCGTCCAGGGGCCGCGCGCCATCGACCGGCGCGAGGGGGGCCTCGGGCTCGGGCTCGCGATTGCGAAGAGCCTCGTCGAACTCCACGACGGGCGCATCGAGGCGCACAGCGCCGGCGTGAACCGCGGCAGCACCTTCACCGTCGTCCTGCCGGCCGCATCGACGGAAGCGCGCACGGCGGAGGCCGTCCCGGTCAACGCGCCGCTGCCCTCGCACCCGCTCCGCGTGCTCGTCGTGGACGACAACGCCGACGCAGCCGAGATGCTGGCCACCCTGCTCGCGGGCTCCGGGCACGACGTGCGCACGGCCAGTGATGGCCCGCAGGCACTCGACATCCTGGACACCTTCAGGGCCGACGTGACAGTCCTCGATATCGGACTGCCGGTGATGGATGGTTACGAACTGGCGCGCCGCATCCACGATCGGCACGGCACCGAGGCGCCGGTCCTGATTGCGGTGACCGGCTATGGACAGGTGGAAGACGCCGAGCGCAGCCGGCAGGCAGGCATCGCCCACCACCTCGTGAAACCCGTGGACGGAGACGACCTCCTCCGGCTGCTCGCCGACACCGCCCTTGCCCGGGCGACGCACCACGCCTGAGCGCGGTCGCATCCGGGCGCGTCGGCGTGAGGCGTCGCGCGCTACGTCACTGGCTCGTCGAAGTCGAGGTTGGCCGTGAGCCGGGCTCCGTCGACCGTGAAGCTCCTCCGCAGCAGGAGAATGCGGCGCTGCGCCTCCGCCAGGTCATGGACGCCGAGCGTGAGGTTGAGCAGGTCGATGTACCAGGGCAGCTTGACCGGGTCCAGCACGTACGACTCCACAATCTCGCGCGCAATCGGCAGCGTGGTGTGCTTGGAGTCGTCGTGCACGTCGCGGTTGCCCGCACGCTGCAGCTTCCCGTACTCCTCGGCCAGCAGACGGCGGAACAGCGTGGCCGTGAACAGGTCGCCCGCCTGCACGCCCGCCTCGTCATCGGGTGCCGTCAGCGCGGCGCTCTTGTGCAGCCACTCCCAGAGGATGCTGAGGCGGATCTCCCCGGTGGCCATGTCCTCCATCAGATAGAGCACATCGTCATTGCCGAAGAAGTCGGCCGGCTTCAGCGCGGCCGCCTGCATGCCCTGGCCGAACGCATTCCCATACTGCAGGGCCACGCTGATGAGATCGCGGGCACCACGCACCGAGCGGGGCGCAGGCTCGAGCGCCATGAGCGCACGCGCCGCCTCGTCGGAGTAGTCGAGCGGCGGAAACGCACGACCGAGCTGGTTCGCCTGCCCCGCCCGTTCCCACACCGGCCTGACGATGTGAACCATCTTCCAGTGGGCAACCCACTTGCCGCTCGCCCCCTCGCGCTGCTCGCGCTCGGCGCCAGCCACGGCGCGCGCCATGCTGCTCTCGACCCCGGCGGACGAGCCCACCGGGATGTTGGGCTCCATGCCCCCCTGCCAGAGGGCCCATCGGCCGTTCGCATCCGGGGTGTTCACGGCCCGGCGCACGCGGTCCTCGTAGGCCCGCATGTAGCCGTAGGTCATGGTGACCGCGTCGATGTTCGGGTTGATGAACGCCGGGTCCCACCAGAGCGCGTCGGCTACGCTGTTGATGTAGTCCCAGCGCCCGGTGTTGAAGCCCACGAACCGCTGCCCGAGTGCTGCGCGGATCTCCATGAGCTGGAAGCAGGCTTCGAACTGCTCCACGAGCACGTAGGTCTTCACCGACCAGCGCGGCAGCCCGAGGTGGGCCTCGAGGGCCGAGAGGATCTCGCCCCAGAGCGCGGCTTCGTCGGCCGTCTGGATCTTGGGCAGGTACAGGACCAGCGAGCGCCCGGCCGCCCTGAGCGTGTCGTGATTGTTGACGATGAACAGCGCGGCATCGACAAGGGACGCCGAGAAGCCGGTGCCATCTGCGTTGCGGACGTGGCGGTCGTCGAGGTGCAACCCCCGGGCCCGGAAGATCACCGTCGTGACGTCGAGTTGCGCGCGCCAGTCGGTGACGATCGGGCGGCCGAAGAACGACCTGGCCCACTGGTTCATCTCGGCGGCGACGCCGTCGGCCGCCGCCATGAAGATCGGGTCGCGTGCGATCGCCAGCTTGAGGTTGCGCTGGTTGTCGAGGGACATGGTCGAGAGCTGGCCCAGCGCGTCCTCGCCATCGAACATCCAGCCGTCGGCACCGGACAGCAGCGCATAGGCCACGTTCCTGATGCTCCGTGCGGTGGGTGTGTGTGGCCTGGCCCCTGGGCCGGTTCCCTGAATCCACTGGCGCTGGAGATCGGCCGGAATCTCCGGCCCCTCGAAGCGCCCGTCCCTCGCATCCTGCGCGGTCAGCCCGGTCCGGCCAATCGGGGTCTCAGGTGCAAGAAAGCCAATGCGCTGGTGGTCGCGGGCGCGCGCCGCGCGACGAGCCATGCGCGCCTGCATGAGGACGCGGCGCTCGGCATCGAACGGCGCCAGCATCTCGAGCGCCCCCCTCGCCTCTGGCGTGAGCACATCGGGGTAGTCCGCGAGCAGGCCCGTGCGGATCTCGAGGGAGCGCGACAGGACGTCAGCCATGAAGCCTCTACGGTGTCTACGGGGTGGGCCAGCTGTAGGCGGACGCCCAGCCGAGGAACTCACGCACACGTGGCTCGTTCGCCTTGAGCCACTCGACGACGCCTGGGACCGGAGCGCGCTGGCTGGCCCAGTAGACGAACGGCTCGACGTAGCCCCGCTGCTTCAGCGCCACGAAGAACGGACGATAGTGACGATTGGCGAACGAGCCGGCCGCAGGCCCCGTCGCGTCGGCCGGCAGCGCCGCCAGCAGTTGGTCCACCTGCGCGATGAGCGCCTGAATCTCGGGCTCCCCGTTGTCCATCCGGCGATTGAAGGCCGCATAGCTCGGTCCGAGTTGCGCGTCGACCGACGTGAAGTCACCCTGGTCCGTCTTCGAGGGAGGCCGGGTCATCATGGCGCGCGTCGCTGCGTCGGGAGGAGCCGTGCCGTCCGGGATCGGATCGACCGCCCCCTTCAGGACCGCCCGCCAGAGCCCGTACCCGGGCAGCGTCTGGCGCCCGGCGGGGTCGAGCATCAGGTACGTGGACAGCGCGAGGAAGGCCGGAGCCGGATAGCCGCTGGCCTGGAACACCTGCCCGAGCAGCAGATGGGCACCCGGCTGCAGTGGCTCGAGCCCGGCCGCCTTCTCGAGCGCGGCCCGCGCCTCGTCCGGCCGGTTGAGGCTCTCCCGATAGGTCACCGCCATGTTGAAGTACAGCTGCGACGATTGCGGCGAGATTGCAATCCCCTTGCGGTAGACCTCGATCGCCTGCTCCGGCTGCCCCTTCGAATCGAGCGACGATGCCATCAGGTCGTAGAACATCGGCAGGAGGTCGGACCGGTAGCCCGCCCCCCTCTGGGCCGTGGCAAACGCCCGGTCGAAGTCGCGCTTCGACAGGTAGGAGTAGGCCAGCTCGAACAGGGCCGCCACGCTGTCGGGGCTCTTGGCCAGGACCTGCTCGTACTTGGCAATGGCCTGGTCGAACTCTCCCTTGTCGTGGAAGTCAATCCCCTCGCGCAGGATGGTCTCCTGCTCCGCGGTCACCGCCGAGGGCTCGCGCGTGGGCGCATCGGCCTGCGCGGACGCCGCGGCCGGTGCGAGCAGGACGAACGGGATGACGAGGCGGCAGGCGAGCATGCGCATGACAGCTCGAAAGCCTATCACGCAGCAGGCGGCCGTCCCGCCCGGCGTGCTAGCCGCGCAGGCGGAGACGGATGCGGCCGGCCTCTTCACGCACCTCGTGGACGCCGATCGGTTCGCCAGCCGGTCCCGCGACGATGCGGCCGGTGGCCACGTCGAACTGCGAGCCGTGCCACGGGCACTGGACCACGCCGCATGAAAGCGTGCCATCCGAGAGGGGGCCGCCATGATGCGTGCAGCGGTCGTCGAAGGCGACCAGCCCCTGCTCGGTCCGCGCCACCACGACCCGGCGGGATCCGGCGTGCACGAGCGCCATCTGGTTCAGGCCCAGGTCGGCCGCGGCACCGGCATCGACAGCCGATGCGTCGCTGGCACCTGGGAGGGTCCGCTCCCGCCACTTCCCCGCCCCGGCATACCGGTGGTCCACGCCGATCTGGTTGCGGTAGACGAGGGTGCCGCCCAGGTAGCCGGCGAACGCCATGATGCCGGCCGCCGCGGCCTGTGCCGCGAGGTGCCAGGGTTGCGGGCGGCGATCGTCGGTGCGGGCGGCGGCGACGCTCCCCATCAGCCCGACGGCCGACAGGTTGGCCAGGCCGTGCAGGGTGGCCCGTCGCGCCGCGGAACTCGCGGGCGGCACCACCGAGAAGTAGTCGACGATGCCGGGCACTGCCGCTACCAGCGCCGAGCCTATTCCCAGCAGGCGCATGTGCCGCGCGGTCCGGTACCACGTGGTCCGGCCGCTGGCATACGCCGCGACGTCCAGGCAGGCCGAGCCGAACAGGTACGCGAACGGAAACGGGATGAGCATGGGGTGAATCGGGTGACCCTCGACGTGTGCGCGGCTCCTCATGCCTGCCCCGGGACTGCAAGCAGGACGCCACGGCCACCCATTCCTGCCGCTAGAGCATCGTCGTCAGGAAGCTGGAGCCGACGTTCAGGCAGTCGAAGGCGTGCAGCCCGAACCGTGAGGCCAGCTCGACACAGACCTCGATGCCCCGCGCGCTGTTGCCACGCGCGTCGAGCCGCGGCGAGTAGGTGGCGATGCCGAGCTGCCGGTTCACCACGGCCATGACTCCACCGGCCACGCCGCTCTTGGCCGGGACGCCCACGCGGTACGCCCATTCACCCGAGTAGTCGTACATGCCGCACGTGAACATGATGGCCAGCATGGCGCGTGTGGACTGCAGGTCGAAGACCGGATCGTCGGTCGCCGGGTGCCGTCCCATGTTGGCCAGGGTGGCTCCCATGGTCGCGAGGTCCTGCGAGGTGACAAGGATGGAGCACTGGCGGAAGTAGACATCGAGCGCGGCCTCGGCCTCCTCGTGCACCAGGCCGAAGTTGAGCAGCAGGTGTGCGATGGCCCTGTTGCGGTGCCCGGTGCGCCGCTCCGACTCGAACACCGCCTCGTCCACGCCGAGCGGCCGGCCCGCGGCACGGCTCATCCGGTCGAGGATCACATCGAAGGTCTCGGCACCGTATCGGGCATGGAGCAGCGCCGTCACCGTGATGGCGCCGGAGTTGACCATGGGATTGAACGGGCGATTGGTGCCGTTCTGGAGTTCGATGGCGTTGAACGCATCGCCGCTGGGCTCCACGCCCACGTGCCGTGCCACGCGGTCGGCACCGTAGGTTTCGATGGCGAGTCCGAAGGTGAACGGCTTGGAGATCGACTGGATCGTGAACGGACGGTCCCAGGCGCCGGTACGGAACACCTGCCCGCCTTCTGCGGAGACAAGGGCAATGCCGAAGTCGTCGGGGTTGGCCCGCCCCAGCTCTGGAATGTAGGTCGCCACCTCGCCGTCGCCGAGGGGCGCGTACCGGCGGTGCAGTTCCTCGATGACCACCTGCAGTTGATGCTTGTCCATGCGGCTCCCGAAGGTCGGGTGCCGCGATCAGTCGCGGCACCACCGCGGACGGGGAGCAATGGCCGTACCCTCGAGGCCCGTGCACCAGGCCGAAGCAACCGCCACGATTGTTCGGAAAAGACCTCGGATGGCCAGCATTGGCGGTTCGCGCACGCGGACAGGATTGTCGCTTTGTGGGAGTGCTGGCGACATCCATGTCCGCGCGTGAGCGGGACGACCCGTCAGTGCTGGAGCGCCGGCCGGTCCAGTGCGTCGCGTACCGACGCCAGCAGGGCACCTGGCGCGAAGGGCCTGGGCAGGAACGAAATGCGGTGGCTGGTGGCGCCGCGTCCCAGCGCCCCGGCCTCGGCGAAACCGGCCACGTACAACACGCGCAGGTCGGGCCGCATGGCCACCACGTGTTGCGCGAGCTGCGGCCCGTTCATCTCGGACAGCACGACGTCGGTGACCAGCAGGTCGATGCGACCGGGCCGGCTGCGCGCGATGGTCAGCGCCTCCCACACGTCGCCCGCCTCGGCCACGGTGTAGCCCTGTGGCGCCAGGGTCCGCCGCATCAGGTCACGTTCGGCGGGGTCCTCCGCGACGAGCAGGATGGTCTCGGCCCCCGACATCGTCCGCAGGTCTGCGTGCGCCTCGAGCTCGGCCAGCGGCCCATCGGCCACGGGGAAGTAGGTGGTGACGGTGGTGCCGACGCCGGGACGGCTGTCGATCGTGATGTACCCGCCGCTCTGCTTGACAATGCCGTAGACGGTGGAGAGGCCGAGTCCGCTGCCGTGGCCCCGCGCCTTCGTCGTGAAGAACGGCTCGAAGATCAGGGCCACCAGCTCCGGCGACATGCCGCAGCCGGTGTCCTCGACCGCGAGTGAGACGTACTCGCCCTGGTGCGACCCGGGGTGCAGGGCAACGAATCGACCGTCGAGCGTCACGTTGGCGGTGGCGATGCGCAGGGTGCCGCCGCGCGGCATCGCGTCGCGCGCGTTGGCCACCAGGTTCATCAGCACCTGTTCGAGCTGGCTGGGATCGACGCGCGTGGGTTCGAGATCGGGCGCGGTGTCGAGCACGAGCCGGATGGTGTCGCCCAGCAGCCGCGCGAGCATCGCGTGCAGTTCGGCGACCACCTGGTTCAGGCGGATCACGCGGGGCACGAGGACCTGGCGCCGGCCGAGTGCAAGCAGTTGGCGGGTGAGCTGCTCGGCGCGCTCACTGGCACGGCGCATCTCGAGGACATCCGCAGCCAGGTCGCGATCGTCCCCGGCGCGGGCCAGCATCAGGTCGCAGAACCCGAGCATGGCGGTCAGCACCTCGTTGAAGTCGTGCGCGACGCCACCGGCGAGACGGCCGACCGCCTCCATCTTCTGCGCCTCGCGCAGGTGCGCCTGGGCGCGCTGCCGGTCGCTGATGTCGAGCGAGAGGATGCAGACACCATCCGGCACCGGTTCGATGAGCAGTTCGAACCAGCCCTGGTGCCCGTCGGGGTACGTGAACTCGTTCAGGCACTGCTCGGGCTGCCGCGCCTGCATGACCCGCTTGAGCGCCTGGAACATCGGCGTGCGCTCGATGCCCGGGTAGCAGTCGGTCATCCGGCGACCGAGCAGTTCTCCGGCCGGTCGCCGGGCGTGCCGCTCGGCCGCCTCGTTCAGGTAGAGATAGGTCCAGTCGAACCCGATGATCTGGACGCCTTCGAGCAGCTTCTCGATCGACGCTCGAACGGCGGCGTCAATGGCCATGGGTCATCGTTCCTCAAAGCCCATGAATGCGGCGGACGTGGCGCCGACAATCGCACCGCGTTCAGGGCAGGTGCAGCATACCCCCGACACCGCCCGGCAGTTGTCGCATTGTGTGTCAGGCACGCGACCTCGACCATTGGCGCGAGCGGCCGTGGACGCGCGGCAAAGCGCATGGGCGCCATCGGCGTGATGGTCGCCTCGAATGTCGCCCTGGGCCTGGTGGCCGCCAGCCGGCCCGCTGCGCAAGCTTCCGGCGGGAGACGCACCCATCCGTCTTCACGGTCCTGCACGCGTCGCTGCGCGGGCGACGTGCGCGACCGCGCGGTCCAGTGTGCGCCTGTGGCGCACCCGCACGCCGTGCAGATGTGCGCGAGTGTGGATTCGAGCCCGTAAACATTGACGTTTTCGAGCCGCCGGCCTCCGGCACGCGCCTCGCTCAAGGAACCCGCAACACCGGTGCTGTGACGCACCGAACTTCCTGGAGCGACGCATGCGACGCCTACTCTGTGCCCTGACCCTCGGAGCCGCGCTGGTGACGCCGGCCTACGCGGCCGACGCGAACGACGCGCAGACCCCAGCCCTGACCGTGACACCGGCGATGCTTGCCGCGGCAACGGCGACTGCCAGCGCCGAGCCGGCCGCAAGCCCCGACCTCGCCACCGCGCGTCCGTTCAGGTACGACCGTCCAGCGATGCTGCCTGCCCTCTACGCCGCCTCCGCGGCGCTCCAGGGCTATGACGCGTACTCGACCCTCACCGCGCTGCGCAGCGGCGCCGTGGAGGCCAATCCGCTGATGAAGAACGTGGTGAAGAGCCCGGTGGCGTTCGTGGCGCTCAAGGCCGGCGTGACCGCCACGTCGATCATGGCGGCCGAACGCTTGTGGAAGAGCGGCAACCGCCTTGGTGCCGTCGGCGTGATGGTGGCCTCGAACGTGATGATGGGCATGGTCGCCGCGCACAACTCGAAGGTGCTCGCGACGCTCAAGTAACACCCCGCTACCCCGGCCGCTCCGCGGGCCAGCCGCTCGCGTCGAGCACCGGGAACCGATGTTGCGCAGGCTCCGGCCACGCGCGACAAGGCTGCGTCTGGTCTCGACCGGGAACATTGTGCGGCACGTGCCTCCGGCACACGCTGCGGGCAAGCTCCTGGCGGGAGACGCGGTCAATCACCTCGCCGAAACACGCCCTCCGGGCCGCCCGGCCCCACGCCTCGCTTCCCCCGTCAGTCGCGCTCCGTCCACAGCCAGCGCAGCCATGCGCAGTCCGCCCCGCGGCCGCACGCGCAGACAGGGACTGTGGGGAAGACTCCTTGTGACCGACAAGCCGAAGTGGGAGTATGATTTGACTCGGTTCGCCAGACAGATGCGTCGCGCCATACTCGCCGCAGTCCTCGGTGTCGTCGTCCTTGCGCGTGTACCCGTGCAGGCCGAAGACCTCGTGTACACGCGCCTGGCGGACTATCTCGAGGCCCTTCGCCAGCAGACCGGCATTCCGGGTCTCGCCGCTGTGCTGGTGGGGCGCAGCGACATCCTGTGGGAGCGCGGCTTCGGCTACCAGGATGTGGCCCGCGCACTCCCCATGCGGCCCGACACCCCCACGCACCTCGATGGTCTCACCCAGACCGTCACCGCGGCCGTCATTCTCGAGTGTGCGGAATCGAACAGGGTCGACCTCGACGCACCGATTGCCACCTACCGGAAGGACGCGCCCGAACCGGGTGCCACGCTGCACCAGCTGCTCTCGCACACGAACGGGCCGTCGGCCGCCGCAGCCTTCAACTACCGGCCTGACAGGCTCGATGCGCTCGCGTCGGCCGTGAAGGCCTGCACCGGCGACTCCCACCGCGAGACGATCTCGAACGTCCTGAATCGCCTGGCCATGGCCGACTCGGTGCCTGGCCCGGACATCCTCACGCTGGCGCCGCCTGCCGAAGGACTGCCGAACGATGCGGAGAGGGCCCAGTACGCCGAGGCCCTCGCGCGCCTCGCCACGCCGTACGGCGTGGACGGGTCGAAGCGCGTCTACCCCGCACCGTTCAGTGCCTCGACGCTGACCGCGTCGACCGGCCTGATCGCCTCGGCCCGCGACTATGCGCGATTCGACCTCGCACTCCGCGGCGGCGATCTCGTGTCGGAGGAGATGCTCGAGGCGGCGTGGAGCCCCAGCGGCACGGATGCCGCGGGACGGGCGCTGCCGTATGGACTTGGGTGGTTCGTCCAGGGTTACAACGGCGAGTCGGTGGTGTGGCAGTTCGGATCCGGCGGCGACAATGGGTCGTCCTCGCTGGTGGTGACCCTGCCCTCACGCGGCCTGACGCTGGTGTTGCTGGCGAACAGCACGGGGCTCGTGAAGTCCTTCCAGTTCGAGAAGGGGGACGTCACGACCTCGCCGTTCGCGCGGATCTTCCTGTCGCTGTTCACGCGGTAGCCGGTGGTCCGCCTGCTCCGTATCCTGGTCCTCGCGACGCTGGCCGCGCTGCTGCCGGCTACCGCGCGTGCCGAGTGGCAGTTGAAGCCGTTCGGCGGCGTCACGTTCGGTGGGGACACCACCTTCGTTGATCTCGATCGGCAGGCCGGCAAGCCGAAGTTCAATCTCGGCGTCAGCGGCCTCTGGCTGGGCGAGGTGCTCGGTATCGAAGGCGACGTGGCGACAACGGCCGGCTTCTTCAGCGGGGATTCCCGTTCGCTACAGACGCTGGTGCTGAGGAGCCACGTGGCCACGGTGACCGGCAACGTGGTGGTGGCGATGCCGCGACGCATCGCCCAGTACGGCCTGCGGCCCTATGCCGTGGTCGGGCTGGGCATGATGCACGTGGGATTCGACGACAACCTCAATGCCCTGCCGTTCTCCAACTGGCTGTCGGCATGGGATGTCGGTGGCGGCGCCACCGGGTTCTTGTCGGACTTCGTGGGCGTCAACTGGGACGTGCGGCTCATCCGCACGCTCCGGACGGAAGGGGAGGCCACCGGGGTCAGCGTCGGCCAGGAAAAGCTGTCCTTCTGGCGCGCCACCATGGGTTTTACGTTCCGGCTGTAGCCGGCTTGTACTAGGATTAGGGCGTTTCGATGCGACGACTGGGATTTCTCGTGCTGGCGCTGGTCCTCTCCGGCGCCATTGGCCGTGCGGCCGAGACGCTGCGGATCGTGCCGATCAACAGCGATGATCGCCTCGTGGTCACGGTCGAACTGGCTGACGGCTACACGGACGAGGTCCGTCAGGCCATCGCGAGCGGCCTTCGCACGACGTTCACCTACACGATCGACCTCCGCATGCTGGTCCCCGGCTGGGTCGACCGTACGGTGGCCAGCTCGACGGTCAGCCTGAGCGACCAGTACGACAACCTCACCCGGCGCCACACGCTCCAGCGCATGGTCGACGGCCGGGTCGACGAAACCCTGGTCACCGACGACGACGCCGCGGTGCGCCAGTGGCTGACGACGCTCACGCGCCTGCCCATCATCCGCACGACCCGGCTCGACCCTGCCCGCGACTACTACGTCCGCATCAGTGCCCAGGCGCGCCCCCGCGGCGGCTCACTGCTTGGCTTTGCCAGCGCAGTGACGGGCCAGGCGAAGTTCACGCTCATCCCCTAGCCCGGCTCAGGAGCCGCATGGCGCCCGGCACGAGTCGGGCACGATTCCTGATGACGCCCGGTCATGCCGACGCTGCGAATGCTTCAGGCGTGGATGGGCACGGCCCTGCTGGCCGGCACCTGCGCAGGCTGTACCCCACCCGACACCGACATCATGGCCACCAGTTCCGAGGGGACCGGCCCGTGGGACCTGACGAACGTCCAGGTGAACGGCGGCACGCTCACCGCCGATGTCTGCGTGGCGCGCGACGAGGCGGTCGACACCGTGAGCGATCGTGTGCTGCGCCAGCTGCGCAACAAGGGATACGAGCGGTTCGAGCTGACGATGTACGCCGGGGCGGAAGGCACGTCCGCGCAGGCGAGGAGGGTGAGCTGGTCGCCGACGGAGGGCAAGCGGAGCGGAGACGCCTCGGCGGCCACGTCGAGTCCGTGTGCCGCGAGCGACGAGGCGAATCCGCCCGGGGGTGACCACCCGTGAGGGTGGAGCTCAGAGCTGATGGGTCCTACTTGGACTTCAGTTCGCCGCGTCGCAGCTGCTGGTAGAGGTCGATCGCCTCGCGGATGTACTTGAGCGCATCCGCGGGTCCGAGGATGTCCTCGACCACCACCTGCTTGTGCTCGAGCACCTTGTAGTCCTCGAAGAAGCGGGTCATTTCGCGGAGCAGGTGCTGCGGCAGCTGCCGGTGGTCGGTGTAGTCGTTGAAGGCCGGGTCCTTGATGCTGACCGCGATGATCTTGTCGTCCAGCCCCTTCTCGTCGCGCATGCGCATGACGCCGATGGCGCGCGCATCGACCAGCGACAGCGGGTGCAGCGGTTCCTGGCCCAGCACCAGCGCATCGAGCGGGTCCCCATCGTCGCAGAACGTGCGGGGGATGAACCCGTAGTTGGCAGGGTAGTACACGGCGCTGAAGAGCACGCGGTCGAGCCGCAGCAGGCCGGTTTCCTTGTCGAGTTCGTACTTGTTCTTCGAGCCCTTCGGGACCTCGACGATGACGGGAAAGGAGCGCTCAACCGAACGCTCATCGAGGTAGCAGTCGTGCCAGGGATGCATTACGTCTCCGAAGCCAGAAGTCAGCGCCCAGAACTCAGAACCAGGCTCGAACCTCTGACCAGTTCGCGTGGTACTTCCGTGTGTCGTGCCAGTCTCGGTTCTGAGTTGTGACGTCCGAGTGCTGACTTCTGAGTTCTAGGTTCTAGGTTCCAAGAGGCGTTGCCCATTCGCCGCGACGCATCAGCGGTTCCGTGGTGCCGTCGCCGCGCACGCCGTCGATGTCGAGTTCGCCGGAGCCGATCATGAAGTCGACGTGCGTGGCGCTGCGGTTGCCGCCGGCGGCCTCGAACATCTCATCGGTCATCGCCTCGCCACCCTGCATGGTGAACTTGTAGGCGGCCCCGAGGGCGAGATGGCTGGCGGCGTTCTCGTCGAAGAGCGTGTTGTAGAACAGCAGGCCGGACTGGGCCACCGGTGAGCCATGCGGCACGAGGGCCACTTCGCCGAGGTGGGCGGCGCCCAGGTCGGTGGCCACGAGGTCGCGAAGCACCTCTTCACCCCGGCTTGCGGAGAGACGCACGACGCGCCCCTGCTCGAAGGTGAGCGAGAAACCGTCGATGAGCGTGCCACCGTAGCTGAGGGGCTTGGTGGACGTCACGGTACCGTCCACCTGGCTGCGGTGGGGCATCGTGAAGACCTCCTCGGTCGGCAGGTTGGGGGCGAACTCGATGCCGTGCTGGCTGAGCGACCGGCCGCTGGTCCAGATGTGCCCGGGGGGAAGTCCAAGGGTGAGGTCGGTACCGGGCCCGCGGTACGTGAGCGCGGCGTAGCGGCGTTCGTTGAGGAAGTCGCGCCGGGACACGAGGTGCGCCAGGTGCTCCTCCCAGGCGGCAACGGGGTCGGGGCGGTCCAGCCGGATCAGGCGGGCAATGGCCTTCCAGAGCGCATCCAGGCGGGCTGCGGGCGGCAGGTCCGGGAACACGCGCGCAGCCCAGCCCGCGGACGCCGCGGCGACCACGGACCAGTTCGTGCCGTTGCGCGAGATGTGCTCGCGGAACGGACGCACGGCACTGGAGACCGCCTTCTGGACGGCCCCCACCAGTTCCGGCGGCTGTTCCTTGAGCAGGTCGGGATCGTTGGCGTAGATCGAGAGCACGGCGTGGCCAGCCTGGACGTGCTCGGTGAGCGCACCGCCGAACCAGGCGGAATACTGGTCGAAGGAGTCGCGGGGCGCGTGCCGGAAACGAGCGAGCTGCAGCGCTTCGTCACCCCACAGTGTCTCGACCAGCGAGGCCCCCGCCTTGTAGGCGCTCTCCGTGATCCGGTGCACGAGCGGCGCCGCCTCGAGCGAACACCCTCCATTGGCCAGCGGCCCGATGATGAGCAGCCGCTGCCCCTTCCTGAGGTTCAGGGCGACACGGACGACAAGGTCGCCGTACTGGGAGAGGATGCGGTCGAGGTCGGTCGGCATGCTGAGGATCTCAGGATACCTGAAGCTCAGGGCTTCCGGACGACCAGGAGCCTGTAGCGGACCTGTCCGGCACGTGTGAGACGCTCCAGCGCGAGGCCGCCAAAGTGTGAATCCATCACCTGCCGCAGTGCACGCACCGGAAGCCGGCGCACCATCCGGTTCAGCCGCATCAGGCTCCAGATCCGCCACCGGGGACGCGGCCGGCTCTGCGGCGTCAGGTCCTGCTGCCGCTCGACGATCAGGCCTTCGCGCGCACAGGCTTCCAGGTACTGGCGCCCGGACCAGAGCACCGGACACGCCCAGCCCTGCTTGAAGGACGCGAGGTCGGCCGTCCCCTCGGCTGCCGCCTCGGGCATGTCGTCCACAATGGCGATCAGTCCGCCCGGGGCGAGCACACCGGCAAGCGCGCGCATACTCCGCGCGGGATCGGCACTGTGCGCGAGCGACTCGATCGCCACCACGAGATCGAACGGACCCGGCGGTGGGGCATCGTAGTTCCCCACCTCAGCCCGCACCCGTCCAGCGAGTCCTGCCCTCGACGCCGCGAGGTTTGCCGTGTCCGCCTGCGACCGACTCAGGGTGATGCCCACGCAGGTGGCGTCGAGTGCCCGCGCCAGCGCGAGCATGGTGCCGCCAAGACCACACCCCGCGTCGAGCACCCGGGGCGCGCCCAGCGGTGGAAGTGCCTCGACGAGCAGGTCGTGCAGGCGGGTGAACGATGTATGCCCGCCATGGGCCGGGTCGGCCAGCGCGCGGTGCACCGTGAGTGCCGTGCTGCCGCCGCCGTAGCCGATCGCACGCGCCACGCGATTCCAGCGGCCGAGGCGGTCGTAGTAGGTGGCGAGGCCCGACGGCATCAGCACCCAAGTCTATAATCGGTCAGCTGTGATGTCGGGACCGCCGTCTGCCACCCGTCCGGAAACCGACGCCGCCATCGAGGCGGCCTGGACGGTCGTGCTTGCGACGTCGAAGGCGGCCGAGGCGGCCGCCGCGGCGGGCCGGCACCAGTCCTACGCACTGCTGGCCTCGGGCAACCTCGTGCCGGTCCCTGAGGCCAGCCGGGACGTCGTGGTCACCTGGCGCCCCGGTGCCGGGTGGGAAACCTCGCTCGCCGCCAGCGACCCCAGACGGGCGCTGATCGAACTCTACCTGCCGATTGCCAGCGCCACGTCGCGCCAACCGGTCACCATCGGCCACCTGGGCCAGAGCCTCGACGGCTTCATCGCGACCCATTCGGGACAGTCGCAGTACGTGACCGGTGAGGAGAACATCCTGCACCTGCACCGGATGCGCGCGCTCTGCGAGGCGGTGGTGGTCGGCGCAGGCACGGTCGCCGCCGACGATCCCCAGCTCACGACGCGCAAGGTGCCCGGTCCGAACCCCCTGCGAGTGGTGCTCGACCCGTCGCGGCGGCTCGGCACGCATTACAAGGTCTTCACCGACGACACCGCACCGACACTCTACGTGACCACCACCAGCATGATGCGGCCAGGCGAAACCCACGTGGGGCACGCTGCGATCGCGGCCGTGTCCGACGTGCCGAATGGCATGGATGCGGCGGCGGTCCTCCGCCTGCTCCGCGACCGCGGCTGCCACCGGATCTTCGTGGAGGGTGGCGGTGTCACGGTGTCCATGTTCCTGCAGGCCGACCTGCTCGACCGCCTCCAGGTCGCCACCGCACCACTGATCATCGGTAACGGACGGCCCGCCATCCGTCTGCCGGCACGCGACGCCCTCAGTGAGTGCCGGCGCCCACGCTATCGGGTCTTCCGGATGGGCGGCGACGTCTTCTTCGACTGCGACCTGCGCGACCTGGGCCAGGGTCCCGAAGAAGGCACCGAAGCGGTCCCCCTCATCACGCGCATCATCTGACCCGGGCCCGTCACCCCGCCAGCACCGCTCCCACATCGTCGTGGCCGACCACGATGTGCGAGTGTCCGGCGGCGACGTGTGCGTGGCGCCGCACTGCCCAGTCGCGAATCGCACCGCTCCTCGATGGCTCCAGTTCGATGGCCGCATGTGCCCACCCGTCGATCAACTGATGCTGGAGTTCGGCGGTGGCCGTATCGAGCACCCAGTCACTCCGTTCGACGGTGACGTCGTAGCCGGCGTCGCCGAGGAGCGCGGCGGCCCTGGCGCCGGAGTCTGGGCCGAGCGCGGGACCGAAACCCTTGTCCGTCCGCTGGTGCCGGTTGACCAGGTCACGAACCAGCCTGTCCTCCGGCTCGGCGGGATGGCACTCCATGCGTCCGTCGTAGTTCAGCGCGGCGAGCACGGCGGCCCCGGACTCGCGGCACTGTTCGACGAAGCCATGGAGCCACGACTCGGAGACGAGATCCAGGAGCGCCGACGCCGTGACCAGGTCAGCGCCTGCGAACGCCTCGTGCGGCAGGCTCACCAGGTTGGCCACCTGGAGCTCTGCGTCCGCCCCGAGCTGGCCGCGCGCCACCTCCAGCAGCGCCTCGTCGTGATCGATCAGCCGCCAGCGGGCTGAACGGACACGGGTGGCCAGGTAGCGCACGTTGGAACCGGTCCCGCACCCGAGGTCGACGATGGTGGGACGAGCGTGATGAGCGAGACGATCCAGTACGTGCCGCGTCACCCTGGCCGAACGCGCCGCCACGTCGGCCGGCTCCCGCAGCGCGAGCCACTCCGGGCTGAAGCCGCTCATCGCGCCACCCGCAGCAGCGCGTCGCCCATGCGTGCGCTTGCATCGGCCCAGGTGGGCAGCGACTGGCGGACACGCTCGGCACCGCGCCGCAGGCGCTCGAGCTCCCCTGTGTCGCTGAGGAGCCGATCGAGGGCTGCCGCGAGGGCCGTCGCATCACCCGGCGCCACGAGGACGCCGGCAGCGTCGCCGACGAGGTCTGCAATGGCCCCCGTTGGTGTGCTCACGACCGGCAGTGCACGGGCCAGCGCCTCGGCCACCACCATGCCGTACCCCTCGTAGTGCGTGGGCAGCACGAACAGGTCGGCCGTGTCGTACAGCGCGTCGAGCGGGGCACCGGCCAGTTCTCCGGCAAGCGTCACGCGCCCCGCGAGGGGGCGCGAGGCGAGCCGCTGCGCCACCCCGCGACCATAGGCAGCGTCGCGATCGAGGCTACCGACGCACGTGAGCCGCCACTCGTGATGACACACCTGTTCGAGTGCCTCGAGAAGCGTGAGGTGCCCTTTCCTTGGCGTGATCGAGGCCACGCACAGCAGGTGCAGTGGACCGCCACCCGAACCTGCGGCGATGGCGGCCGGCGCGGTGCCCGGCTCCACCACTGCAATGGACGGGGCGGGCACGCCAAGGTCGACCACGGCCTCCACGGTGCGCCTGGACGTGACGATGACAGCGCGGGCGCAGGCGAGGGCATCGCGTTCGGCCGCAAGCAGGAGCTGCGAGACAAACGGGTCGAGGCCCGTTTCGAGTCCGAGCGGGTGGTGCACCAGCGCGATGAGCGAGAGGCGTTCACGCTCACGGGCGGCCACGTCTGGCAGCACGCCGAAGGCGAGGCCATCGACCAGCACGCGGGCTCCGTCCGGCAGCGCGGAGAACGCCGCGGCGGCCTTCTCCTGCTCATCCAGCGTGGGGAACGGATACTCGCCGGGCAGGCTCACGACCTCCACTGCCCACCCGGCGGTGCGGAGGCCGGCGATGATCTCGCGGTCGTAACCGTAGCCGCCGGTCCGGGTCCGCAGGTCGCCCGGGATGACGAAGGTCAGCGAGCGATCGGCCATCAGGACTGTGCGACCCGCCCCTCGTACGCCGCCCAGGCCACGTGCGACTCGTGCAGGGCGACGCGCACCACCTCGATGCCAGCCGCCTGCGCGCCGAGCTCGCCCTTGTGGATGGCGGCCACCACGCGGTCGAAGATCACGCGCGCGAGGAACTCGGTGGTGGTGTTTCGCCCGGTGAACTCGGGCGCTTCGTCCAGGTTCCTGAAGTTGAGAGCGCCGAGGATGGCTCGCACCGTGTCGAGGGCGCGCCCGATGTCGACGACGATGCCGTCGGTGTCCAGTTCGGGACGCCGGAACTCGACGTCCACCACGTAGGTGGCGCCGTGCAGGCGCTGGGCAGGACCGAAGACGGACCCGGTGAAGCTGTGCGCGATCATGAAGTGGTCGCGCACCGAAACGCTGTACATGTGGAACTCCTGCCCGATCGCGCGTTGCGCCCGCTCGTGAGGGCGCTCGACCGCGCCAGCCGGGCAGCCCCGATTATGTCAGTACCGAATCCGGTGACAGATCGCGTCGTGCCCGCCGGTGGCGAGCGCGCGCATCACCGTGGGGAGGTCGTCGAAGGCATCCTCGCCGGTGATGAGCACATCCAGTGCAGGTTCGCGCAGGAGCGAGAGGGCCAGCGCCATGCGGCGCCGATAGTCCCAGCGTGGACGCCGGGACGCGGCCACGTGCCCCACCTGCGACGCGCGGATCGACAGGCGCTTCGCGTGGAAGGCCTCGCCGAGTGGCAGGCTCACGCGCTGCGCCCCGAACCAGCTCACCTCGACGACCGCCGCCTCGAACGCCGCGAGCTGGAGCGCACGCTCGAGCCCGGCCCCTGACCCGCTGGCGTGCAGCACCACGTCGCACTCACCAGGCGCGTCGTCCGGCAGCGCGAACCGCACGCCGAGCGCCGACGCCACCGAGGCGCGCGCGGGATTGACGTCGACGAGGCACACCTCGGTTCCCGGGATGCGGCCGGCCAGCCAGGCGATGAGCGCGCCCACGGTGCCGGCGCCGACAACCGCCACGCGATCGCCGGGCAGGATGTCGGCGTCCCACACGCTGTTCAGCGCCGTCTCCATGTTGGCCGCCAGCACCGCCCGCGCAGGCGGCACTTCGTCCGGCACCACGTGAAGCGCGGCAGCCGGGATCACGAACCGGGCCTGGTGCGGGAAGAGCGAGAAGACGTGGCGTCCGGCCAGGTGGCGTGGGCCGGATTCGACGCAGCCGACGTTGCAGTAGCCGTACTTCACCGGTGCCGGGAACTGACCCGCCTGGAATGGGGCCCGCATCCGCTGCCACTCACTCTCCGGGACGCGACCGGAGAAGACCAGCGACTCGGTACCGCGGCTGATGCCGGAGTAGACCGTCCGCACCAGGGCATCGTCGGCAGAGGGGGGCGGCAGCGGTTCGTCGAGGATGGCCCCGCGGCCGGGCTCGACAACCCAGAAGGCCCGCGTCGCGTCGGATGGCACGCCTCATTCTGGGGCTATTCGGGTGCGGGATACAATCGAGGGGCTGCGCGTTTGCAGTCCCCATTGATGTCCTGGCACCTCCCTCCACGGGCGCAGCGGCGCCGGCTCGTTGCGCCCCTGGTGCTGTTCACGGTGGCCACCGCGCAGGTGGCCACGCTGGTTTCGGCCAGGCTCGGCCTGTCGGACGCGTACGTCGTCAAGGCACTCGTGCCCTTCGTGGTGTTCTCCGTCATCGCGAGCGGGTCGCTCACCAGCAGTCATCCCTTCGACCGGCTCGGTCCCGCGAACGTGGTCACCTGTTTTCGATTGCTGCTCACCGGCCTGGCTGCGGGCTGCATCGGTGAGCGGTCCAGCCTCTCGATTGCTGCCATGGTTGCCGGCATCACGGTCGTCGTGACGGCGCTGGACGGACTCGACGGTTGGCTGGCGCGGCGCACCGGCATGGCGAGTGCGTTTGGCGCACGGTTCGACATGGAAACTGATGCGTTCCTGATCCTGGTGCTCGCGGTGCTGGCGTGGCAGCACGGGAAGGCCGGACCGTGGATCGTGCTGGCGGGTGCCATGCGGTACCTGTTCGTCGTGGCGGGCTGGGCCTGGACGTGGCTCGACGCACCCCTGCCGCCGAGCACCCGGCGCAAAACGGTGTGCGTCGTCCAGATCGTGGGACTCGGTGCGGTGGTCTCTCCGTTGTTGGTGGTGCCGGCCAGCCTGGTTGCGGCGGGCATCACGCTGGCGGCGCTGACCTGGTCGTTCCTGGTGGACGTGCTCTGGCTGCGTCGGCAGGCGGGTTGAGATGCGGACGGCGCTGCGGCTGACGGCCGCCCTCCTGCTGCTCGATGCGTCGGTCACCTTCGTGAACTGGTGGCCGACACCGGCGGTGACCTGGCACGGCGCGCCGTCTGTGGAACTGGCGCTGTTGCTGCTCGTCGTCGCGGCACTGGGTCAGCTCCGCCCCAGGACGGACACCACAATGCCCGACTCGGGCGTGGCGGTGGTGTCGATGTCCGGGCGCGCGCTGCGGTGGCTGAGCGGCCTCTGGGTGGTCCTCGTGCTGGGCCGCTACGTGGACGTGACGGCACCGGCCCTGTGGGGTCGCGAGCTGAACTTCTACTGGGACCTGCGGTTCCTGCCCGACGTGTTCGCCATGCTCCTCGGGGCGTCGCAGGGGGCCGTGCTCATTGGGACCGGTGCGGCCCTCGGCATCGCCGCGGTGCTGACCCTGGTCTACCTGGCCGTGCGATGGGCGATGCGGCACCTGCTGGACACCGCGGTCAGCGCCCGGGGTCGGATTCTGCTGACGGCGCTTGGCAGCGCCGGTGTGGTGCTGTTCGCCATGCAGGCTGCCGGCCTCTTCGGCCTGGACTACCTCGGGGAAGAATGGCGGCTGTTCCCGAGGCCGGTGACACAGGTGTATGCGCGGCAGGCGCGGCTGGTGGTGCAGGCACTGACGAAGAGTGCGACGCTGCCTCCGAGCCCGAACCTGGATGCGAACCTCGCGCGGGCGCAGGGCGCCGACGTGTTCCTGTTCTTCATCGAGTCGTACGGGGCCGTCACGTACGAGAACGCCACCTTCAACGCCAGGCTGGCGCGGCCGCGGGCAGAGTTGGAGGCGGCCATCCGGGACACAGGACGCGGGGTGGTGTCCACCTACGTGGCCTCCCCCACCTTCGGTGGCTCCTCGTGGTTCGCGCACATCACGTTCCTGTCCGGCATCAAGGTGGGCGACCCGGACACCAACGCGCTGCTGATGACCGAGCAGCGGCAGACGGTGGTGACGAACTTCGCGAAGCGGGGCTACCGCACGATTGCCCTGATGCCCGGGCTCTGGTACCCGTGGCCCGAAGGCTCGTTCTACGGATTCCAGGACATCTACAACGGTCCGCGCCTGGACTATCAGGGGCCCTCGTTCGGCTGGTGGGACATGCCCGACCAGTTCACGCTCGCCAGGCTGGATGCCGAGGAAGTGTCGAAAGAGTCGCGTCAGCCGCTGTTCGTGTTCTATCCGACGGTGAGCACCCACACACCGTTCAGCCCGCTTGCGCCCTATCAGCCAGACTGGCCGAAGATGCTGACCGGAAACCCGTTCACGGATGCCCAGCTCGATGAGGCGTACGTGGGACCGCCGGACTACATGGATCTCGGCCCCGGCTACGGGAATGCGGTGGCGTACGCCTATGAGACCTTCGCCGGCTACCTGCGGCAGCGTGCCGGGCGCGACTACGTGATGATCCTGATCGGCGATCACCAGCCGCCTGCGCTGGTGGCCGGCGAGGGACAGCCCTGGGACGTCCCCATGCACGTCATCACGAACCGGCAGGACATCCTCGACAGCCTGGCGACGAAGGGCTTCGTGCGCGGCCTGACACCCACCCGTCCGCACCTCGGCGAGATGCACGAAGTGGTGCCGATCCTGCTCGACGCACTGAGCGCGCCGTAGCCGCCCCGCCCCCGGCTACGCTGCGGTTCCTCGCAGGCGCGGCAGCAGGAACGGCGTGCGCCGCCTGTACTCCTCGTAGGAAGGCCCGAGCCGAAGCGGCAGCTCATGGGCCTCGAAACCCAGCAGGAACGTCAGGTGCGCCGGCACGATCGCGAGCAGCACGAGCAGGGTGAAGGCGGTGGACCCGGTCATCAGGCCGATGGACGTGAGCCACAGGTAGAAGCCGAGTGACATCGGGTTCCGCGTCATCCCGTAGATCCGGTCGACGACCACCGTGGACGTGAGGCGGAACGCGTTGGCGCCGTTGCCGAGGGCACGCAGCGCCTTGTTGGTCACACCCAGCAGGTACAGCCCTGGCAGGGCCAGCGCCACGCCCAGCACCAGCCAGAGGGTCCGTGGCGCGAGGGGCGCGGTGCCAACCACGGCGTCGAGCTGGAAGATGCCGGGCCAGAAGACCAGAACCAGCGGCAGGAAGTTCTGGAGCACGAAGAAGAGCAGGTGCATCACGCGGCTGCTCCACTCGGCGTTGGCCTTCGACGGATGGCGGCGGAGCCATGCGCCCAGCACGAGTGCGGATCCCGCAAAGATCACCTGGCCGGCAATACACGCCCACACGACGATCACAGCGCCCCCCTGTTCCAAACCGCCTGCAGGTGGTTCCCGGCCGCAGCCCCGACTCAGGCGTGGGCCAGATAGTAGCCGTTCGTGGCGGCCACCGTCACGGGCGCACCGAAGAGCGTGGTCAGCCTGGCGGACGTCAGCAGATCAGCCTTCGGACCGTCGGCCGCCACCTTCCCGCGATCGAGCAGGACCACCCGGTCGATCTCGGGAATGATCTCCTCCACGTGGTGCGTGATGAGGATGATCGTCGTCCCCTCGCGCGCCACGTCGCGCACCGTCTCGAGGAACCGCGATCGCGCCACTACGTCGAGCCCGGTCGTGGGCTCATCGAGCACCAGTGCCCGGGGCCGCCGCACGAGCGCACGCGCGATGAGCACACGCCTGGCCTCGCCGGTCGACATCGCGTCCAGGGTCTTGGCGGCCAGGTGACCCGCGCCCACGCGTGCCAGCGCCTCGCGCGCGGCTTCGCGCATCGCGTCGGTCACCTCGACGTACAGCAGCACGCCCTGCGTGGCGAAGAAGCCCGAGACCACGGCCTCCTCCCCGGTGATCGCCCCCGAGCTGTGGCCGGTCACGAAGCGCCCGTGCAGCCCTCCAGACACGATGCCGATCTGCGCGCGGAGTTCGAACACCGGCCAGTTGTCGCGGCCGAACACCGTGACGGACGGCGCGGAGCCGATGGGGTCGAGCGGGCGATCGTCGAACGTCAGCAGGTTCAGCAGCGTCGTCTTCCCCGCGCCGTTCGGACCGAGGATGGCCGTGTGCTCACCTTCCTGGATCGCGAGCGACAGCCCGTCGACGGCGCGGGTGTCGCCCTTGATGCAGGTGGCGTGACGCAGTTCGAGGAGCGGTGCCCGTGATGTCACGCGACAGGCGGGCAGGCGTCGCCGAGGAACCCGCCGCCTCCGCAGTACTTCGAATCCTGCAGCTGCACGAGGATCCCGTCAGGGTCGGTGAAGTAGAGTTCCGGCGTGCCGCCCTCCGCGCCGCCCCGGTTCGGCATGCGCATGCTGGTGTAGTGGCGCATCGGTCCCACCGGACCGGGCTGCGTCTCGCGCGGCTTGATCCCGTACCCCTCGAGCACCTTGATCACCTCGTCTGGCCTGAAGTTGTCCATGTTGAGGCAGACGTGATTGATGCTGGCCGGCCGCGGCGGCGTGGTCGGCGCGCCGCCACCGGTGTACATGAGGAATGCCACGGTGGATCCGATGGCCATGGTTGGCGCCGTGGGGCCCTGGTACGAGCGGATGCCGGTACCGAACACGTCCTTGTAGAACTGGTTCGACCGCTTCGCGTCGGTGGCGAAGATCGTGAAGTGGTTGTATTCCTTCAGCTTCAGCAGGCCCGCCTTCGGGGCCGGTTCAGGGGCACAGGTTTCGCCGAGCACGCCGCTACCGCCGCAGTAGCGCGGGTCCTGGAGCTGGACCACGATGCCGTCCGGGTCGCCGACGTAGATCTCCGGCGTGCCGCCGGGTGCGCCGCCGGACTCCGGCCCGCGCATCCGCACCCGCACCTTCATCGGTCCGCCGCTCAGCCCGCCGCCAGGCGCCTCGGCCCTGGTCACGCCATGCTCGGCCAGCACCCGCAGCACACGATCCACGTTGAAGTCTTCCACGGTGACGCAGTAGTGGTTGATGCCCACCGGGTTGCTGCCGGCGGCGCTGATGGCGATGAACTGCGGGCCGGTGCCGACGCGCAGGATGGTCGTGGCCCCCTGGTGCGCGTTGACCGGCATCCCGAAGAGCCCCTGGTAGAAGTCGATCGACCGCTTCGGATCCGAGACGCTCAACGTCATGTGGTTGAACTCGCGGATCCTGAGCGTCGGCTTGGCGCCCTGCGCCGTCAGCACGCCGCGCGCGGCGGCAATGGCCGGGAGCGAGAGCAGCAGGCTGCGTCGCGTCATGCGCGTGTCGATACCGTTCAGCAGGGTCTGGCGGTCAGTACTCATCGCTGGTGTCGCTCCTTGGCCGGTGATGTCGCCGGTGCGGACGTCATGTTCCTGCACCTCGCCTCAGGAATCAACAGGGGGCCTGCCTGCAGCTGGTCGCGAGCTTGCACGCCTGGCGGCATGCCCCGACGACGCACCGCCACGACCGAACCGCTCGTCGAGTGGGAAGACCAGCCCTCGCAGTTGCGTGTCCTCGACTGGCGCAGGAGGGCCAGGCGCTACGGCCTGTCCACCGACACCTCGACCGACACGGACGCCGCGGAGGTGCTGGACGACGGCGCGGCGGACGACCCGGAGATTGTGCCCGAGCAGCTTCTGGCGGATGAGGAGCCCGAGGCGGCCGCCACACAGTCGGTCGACGAGCCAGGGGAATCCGACGCCGCGGACGACCTCGACGAGGCACTGCCGGTCGCCGGCGAAGACCTGGTGCGGACGTACCTGAGGGAAATCGGACGCCGACCGCTGCTCACCCCGGCCGAGGAGACGGCCCTCGGACGGCACATCGATGCCGCACGGGCCGACCTCATCGCCGCCCTCGCCGGGTTCCCCTGTGCCATCCACACGCTTGCCGAGCTTGCGTCGAGGATCCGGGCCGGTTCGGCGCCTGCCGCGGAACTGGTGCTGCTGCCCGACGGCGGCGAGCTCGAGTCGCAGCGCGTGGACCCGGTCCTGCGGGCGATCGAGCGTGCGGACCGCCTGCGGGCCTGGTCGTGCCTGTCCACGCCAGAGTCCGGCCCCTCGGCCGAGCACGACCGTGCCGTGCAGCGGGCCGCCAGGGCACAGCGGCTGATCGCCCATGCCCTCGCACGGCAGCCCATCAGGCCATCGGTGATCGACGAGATCATGACCCACCTCACGGGCACCGCCGTGCCGGCCGACGCCTCGAAGGCCCGCCGCCAGGAGTTCGAGCGGCGCGTGGGCCTGCCACCGGCCCTGTTCGCCGAGCGGCTGGCACCCCTCACCCGTGCGGATGCGGCGTTGCGCCACGCCAAGCAGCAGCTGATCGAGGCGAACCTCCGCCTCGTCGTGTCGATCGCGAAGCGATATGCGAACAGGGGTCTGTCGCTGCTGGATCTCATCCAGGAGGGCAACATCGGGCTGATGAAGGCGGTGGACCGCTTCCAGCCCTCGCGAGGCCTGCGCTTCTCGACGTATGCCACCTGGTGGATCCGGCAATCCGTGTCGCGTGGCGTCGCGGACTACGGCAGGACCATCCGCCTGCCGGTGCATGCGGTCGAAGCGATCGGCAAGCTGGAGCGTACGCGTCGGGGGCTGCGGGAGGCGCACGGCCGCGAGCCGGGTGAGGCCGAACTGGCCGCACGCGTGGGCATGCCGGTCGAGAAGGTGCGGCTCCTGCTGGATGCCGCGCGCCAGCCCTACTCGCTCGATGCGCCGACCGGCGAGCACGAGGAGCAGGCGATCGGCGCCTTCATCCGCGATCGGACCGCCCCGTCGCCCGAGGACGAAACCATCGCGCGCGAACTGGCCGACCGGATCGAGCGCGCGCTCGAGCCGCTGACCATCCGCGAGCAGGAAGTGCTGCGGCTGCGATTCGGGTTCGCCGGCGAGCGGGAATACACGCTGGCAGAAGTGGGACGGAAACTCGGGCTCTCGCGGGAACGGGTGCGGCAGATCGAGGTGCGCGCGGTCGCCAGGTTGCGCCGCGCACAGGCGGCCTGAGGGGCCGGACCGCCCGGCCCCTCCCGTCCGCCTACTGTTCGTCGGCCGAGGGGCCGTACAGGCCCGGCACCGGCACGTCGTTCATGCGCAGGTACACGCCGAGCTGCGCCCGGTGATGAATCATGTGGTTCATCACGAACCCGCGCAGCACCGCCACCTTCGGCAGCGCCAGTACGACGTTACCCTGATCCTTCAGCGTCCAGGTCCGCATCATCGTCTCGTCGGTCGCCGCCACGAGGAGTTCGCGCGCCAGGCGCAGGTTCTCGTCGAAGAACGCCACCGCCTCGGCCGTCGATGTCAGCACATAGGCCTGGTACTGCTGCTCGCCCGAGGGGCGCAATTCGAGTTCATCCTGGCTGAGGGTCATCGTGGCCCAGACCGGCATTTCGGCCACGTGCCCGGCAAGGCGAGCCAGCGTCATCGACTTCGGGTGTGGCCTGAACGCCCCCTGCGATTCCGGCACGCGCTCCAGCATCCGCCTGGTGTTGGCCGTCTCCATATCGAATTCCGCAAGCATCGACTGGCTGATCATGTTCGACATCGGGTCTCCTTCTCCTCGTCCCTGCATCATAGCCGCGCCGTCGCGCGGCCGGCGTCGTGGATGCCATGGCTGGGGTGGATCGCGGTCAGCGAGCGGCCCGTCCGCCCCGCAGCCGCCGGCTCACGAGTGCCGACAGGGCCAGGTACGTGAGCGGGTACAGCAGTGACACGAGCGCGAGCGTTCGGACGTTCCCGACGCCCGAGAGCATCAGCGCCAGGATCACGAACCAGGCGGCGGCGCCCCAGTTGATCACCCGTGCGAATGGACCACCGCGCGACGCATACAGGTACCGCGTGGGCACGAACGTCATCACCGAGAAGAACAGCAGCAACGCGGCTGCCAGCCACACGGGCAGGGCCAGCACGTACAGGTACAGCGCGACGATGTTCCAGTAGGACGGGAACCCGAGGAAGAACCCGTCGTCTGTCTTGGCGTGGACCTGCGAGAAGCCGTAGGCGCTCGCCAGCAGCGGCACCAGCAGCAGCCAGGCCAGGTGACCGGGAAGGATGCCTGCACGCCAGAGCAGGAGCAGCGGCAGCGATGTGTAGGTCTGGAAGTCGATGAGGTTGTCGAGGGCACTGCCGTCGAATCCGGGCAGCACCTCCTTCACGCGCGCCGCGCGCGCGAACCACCCGTCGGTGGCGTCGATGGCGGTGGCCACCATCATCAGCACGAAGGCCATCCTGAACGAGCGGTCGTCGCCCCGCATGATCAGCACCACCATGCCGGCGGCGCAGACCAGGCCCAGCGCCGTGTAGGCGTGCACCAGCCACGCCACCACCTGTTGGCGGGTCACGACACCGCCCCCGCCAGCCGGTGGCCGTCGGCGTGATCGCCAGAGGGGTTCCGCAGGGGGCGAGGGGCGTCCAGGTGTGGCGTGGCACGGCTCACCAGCGGCAGCAGCACGAGTCCGGCTGCCGCGGCCGCGGTCCTGAACGGCAGCGTGTCGGGGTAGGCCACCAGCGCCGGGATGCCGAGCAGCGGCTCGCCTCCGCCCACCCTGATGGCGAGCGACACCGTGAAGGCCACCATCGAACCGATGCGGTTCGCGGCGGGGTCGAACAGCGCCGCCAGCAGTTGCGGAAACAGCAGCACGAAGACCAGGTCGCTCGTGAAGAACCACAGGGCCTGGACGCTCCGCACCTCGAGGGCCAGCACGGTCGCCAGCACACCGAGCAGGAGGATCGAGGTGCGGATCACGATGCGCAGATCCGACATGGACAGGGACGGCCAGAGCAGGCGCTTGCAGCAGTTCCAGCTCACCATCGAACCGGCCGAGAGGATCGACGAGCTGAAGCTCGACGTGACGGCACCGACGATCGCGGCGAGCCCGAGCAGGCCGATGGCGGGCGGCACAGCCCGCGCGAAGAGCAGCGGCATCGCGTCGGCCGGACTGGACGCCAGTCGGGCAGCCGCATCGGGCCCCCAGGGGTACGAGAACGCGGCCACGCCCATGAGCAGCGGCGGGAGCGTCAGCGCAATGGTGAGCCCGCCGGCGAGCATCGACTGCGAGCGTGCGGCCGCCGGGGTGCGGCACGAGAGCACCCGCTGGAAGTAGCAGTTCCACGGAATGCCGCCAAGGGTCAGCATCACCGCGGTGTCCCACCATCCGGTGAGCGACGCGCGGTCCCACGCCACCGTGGCCGCCAGCGGCGCAAGCACGCCGGTCGCCTCCGGTCTCGCGGCAGCGTATGCTGACCAGGCGTGCGTGAGCCCACCCGCCCCACCCAGCACGAACGGCAGGGCCGCGCCGAGCCCCACGCACACGAGCCCGAGCTGCACGATGTCGGTGTAGGCCACCGACCACATGCCGCCGAGCACCGTGTAGGCGGTGGTGACCACGGCCGAGAGCAGGATCGCGGTGGCGAGCGGCATGCCGAGGATCACGCCGAAGGTGGAGCCGATGGCGACGAGGAGTTCGGCGCTCCAGAACAGTTCGCCGGCCAGCGCCGGCAGGAAGAGCACGGCAGCCCAGTGCCGGCCGAAGCGGGCCTCGAGCGGGTCGACCAGCGTGGTGAACCCGAACCGGCGCATGGTGCCCGCGAAGAATGCGCCCCCGAGAATCAGGCTGATGCCGAAGCAGAGCCCGCCCTGGACGCCGGACTGGATGGACGACCGGTACACGCCTTCGGTGGTGCCAAGCAGGTAGCCACCGTCGACCCACGTGGCGGTCATGGTCAGCGCCGCCACCCACATGGGCATGTTGCGGCCGGCCACGAGCAGGTCGGCGGCCGAGCCGTGCTCGCTCCGTCGGGAGGCGAGCCAGCCGACCAGCATGAACGCAGCGTACATCGCGACGACGACCGGCACGGCAGCAGGCACGGGCCTCCACTATAGGGGAAGTCGCGGGGGGCCTGCGATGCCGGGCGCGCGTCCGCTCCCAACGTAGATGTCGCGCGAACGCCGTCTTCGGGACACACTTGTACGGCGGGCCCCTGGGGAGACCGTGCCGATTGATGCGGCATGCACGCGAAATCGGGCATGGGCGGATGCGGACGCCGCCGTGGGCCTGGCGTCGGTCTTGCTCCAGGCGGTTCCGACTCCGGAGGATTCACATGTTCCGATTCATGGCTCGGGCCGGCCTCGCCGCCGGCGCCCTCGCCCTGTCGCTCGCGGCGCCCCTGTCGCTCGGCGCGCAGGCGTCCCGCTACGATCTCATCATCCGCAACGGCCGCATCTACGACGGCACGGGCAACCCGTGGTTCGCCGGCGACATCGCCGTGCAGAACGGGCGCATTGCCGCCATCGGCCGGCTCGAGGGCGCACAGGCCGCACGCACGATCGACGCCGCCGGCCTGGTGGTGTCTCCCGGGTTCATCGACCTGCACACCCACTCGGAAATCCCGCTGCTCGGCGACGGAACGGCCCAGAGCAAGGTGCGGCAGGGGGTCACGCTGGACATCATGGGTGAGAGCACGTCGGCCGCCCCGCGCGACGGGTTGAAGCCCGAGACGGTGGACGGCGTGATGCAGGACTGGACCGACTTCACCGGCTACTTCGGTCGGCTGGAGAAGCAGGGCATCTCGATGAACGCCATCTCGCACGTCTCGGCCCAGCAGATCCGCGTCGTGGTGATGGGGTACACGCCCCGTCCGGCCACGCCGGCCGAGATCGAGAAGATGAAGGCGCTCGTGGCCCGGTCGATGAAGGAAGGGGCCTGGGGGCTCGTCACGCGGTTCGAGAGTGGCGGACCCGAGCACGCCGATGAGATCATCGAGATGGCGAAGGTGGCTGCCTCACTGGGAGGCAACTATACGACGCACATCGGCAGCGAGGGCTTCGAGCAGGAGCAGGAACTCCGGTTCGCCATCCGGGTCGCCGAGGAGGCGCGCATTCCGGTCCACATCTTCCACCTGAAGATCCGCGGGCAGCGGAACTGGGGCACGGTCGGCAAGTACCTCGCGATGATCGAGGACGCCCGCGCCCGTGGCCTCGACGTCACCGCAAACGAGTATCCCTACACCGCGATGAACCATGGCTGGAGCGCGTTCTTCCCGGTCTGGGCACGTGACGGCGGCCCCGAGCGCTTTGCGGTGCTGCTGAAGGACAGCGCCACGCGCGACCGAATCAAGCAGGATGCCGACTTCAAGGACTGGGTGCACGAGCACGGCGGCTGGGAAGGCATCGTGATGGGGCGTGCGGGATCGCCGGCGAACCGGAAGTACGAGGGGATGCGCATCTCCGAGATCGCGAAGCTGCGCGGCGATGCCGACCCGGCCGACACCTGCATCTCGCTGATGGCAGAAGACGGCGGGCGCATCTCGGGCATGTTCCACACGATGTCCGAGGAGGACGTGCGCCTGGTGATGAAGCAGCCGTGGGTGGCCATCGCCAGCGACGGCTCGGCCATCAACCTCGACGCGCCGGGTGTGCCGCATCCGCGCAACTACAGCACCAACGTGCGGGTCCTCGGCCACTACGTCCGCGACCAGAAGGTGCTCACCATGGAGGAGGCCATCCGGAAGATGAGCGGTCTGCCCGCCCAGATCCTCGGGTTGAAGGACCGCGGCCTGCTGCGCGAAGGTTATGCGGCGGACATCGTGCTGTTCGATCCCGCCACGGTGGGCGAGACCAACTCGTTCGAGAAGACCAAGTCGTATGCGCGCGGCGTGCAGTACGTGCTCGTCAACGGCACGCTCGTCATCGACAAGGGCGAACACACGGGCGCGAAGCCGGGCCGGGCGCTCAGGGGGGCGGCAACGGTGGGGGCGACAGGAAAGACGCAGTAGGAATTGCAGATTGCTGATTGCTGATTGCCGTCCTGACGTCGGCAATCAGCAATCGCGCAAACAGGCCTGGCTCAGTTGGTCGAGCTCTTGCGCACGGTCGGGTACTCGATGCCGAGCTGCTCGAGGTAGGTCTTGTACTTGGTCGGATCGAAGTAGTACTTCTTCATCTCCGCCCGGTACTTGTCCATCGTCTCCTTGTTCAGCCAGATGGCCGGCTTGTCCTCGGGACGCAGGAGCGGGATGTACTTCTTGTCCTTGGTCTGGACGTTGTTGAAGTAGTCCCAGGCACCCTGCACCAGTTCCGGACGGGTGAGCAGGTCGATCACCGTCATCGCCTGCACCTTGGCGCCGGCGGTGGTGCCCTTGTGGGCGATGGGCGTGGCCATGGACACCGCGTTCGCCCAGTTGTGGCCCGGGCCTGCATTGATGTTCGCCGGGTAGTTCAGGGTGACCGTCGGCACGTTCCACGACACGTCGCCGATGTCGTCCGACCCGCCGCCGCGCTTCTCGTCGTCGGAAATCTGCTCGCGTCCGCGCAGTTCGTTGACGCTGGTCGGCAGCCCGGTCTCCGGCACCTTCATCTCGCGCTGCAGCGCCTTGGCCAGCGTCTGGTCGGCCTCGGACCACTGCGGCATCCCCACCACCTGCATGTTGGCGTGCATCGTCTCGGCGACGATCTTGTTCATGTGCGACGGCCAGGCCGAGCCGAGCACGCGCGAGGTGACCTCGGTGCCGGTCATGAGCGCGGCCCCCTTGGCCATGTCGTCGCCCATGGCCCACAGCTCCTTGATGTGGGCGTAGTCGGTCTCGCGGAAGTAGTACCAGATGGCCGCAGTCGGGGGGACGACGTTCGGCTGGTCGCCGCCGTCGCTGTAGACCGAGTGGGAGCGCTGCTGGAGACGCAGGTGCTCACGCCGATAGTTCCAGCCGATGTCCATGAGCGTGGCGGCGTCGAGCGCCGACTTGCCGCGCCACGGCGCGCCGGCCGCGTGCGAGCTCTCACCCTTGAACAGGTACTCGACCGAGATGAGGCCGTTGCTGGTGCCGTCACCCCAGTTCACGTTCATGTTGCCGCTGACGTGGGCAAACAGGGCGATGTCGACATCCTTGAAGGCCCCTTCCCGTACGTAGTAGGCCTTGGTCCCGAGCAGTTCCTCGGCGACACCCGGCCAGAGGCGGATGGTGCCCGGCAGGTGGTCGCGCTCCATGATCTTCTTCACGGCCAGCGCCGCCGTGATGTTGAGCGGCATGCCCGAGTTGTGCCCCTCGCCGTGGCCGGGAGCCCCGGGGATCATCGGCTCGTGCCAGGCGACGCCGGGCTTCTGCGAGGCCTGTGGAATGCAGTCGATGTCGGAGCCGAGCGCGATGACCGGCTTGCCGGAACCCCAGCTCGCCATCCAGGCGGTCGGGATGCCCGCGAGGTTCTCCTGGATCGTGAAGCCGTTCTTCCTGAGGATGTCGGTGAGGTACTTGGTCGTCTCCACCTCCTGGAACCCGAGTTCACCAAAGCTGAAGACCTGGTCGATCATCTGCTGGGTGAACACCGACATGTTCTCCACGTCGGCGGCCGCTTCCTTCTTGTACCCTTCGATCTTCGGGTTCACCTCCGCCTTCGGCGCCGCAGCCGGCCTGGGCGCCGGACGGGCCCCGCCCTGCGCGCCGATCGACGGCGACGCGACAGCAATGGCCGCCGTCAGCGCCGCGGCCCTCGCCCATATCGTTCTCGCCTTCATATGCCTCCTCACTGAACCAAGCACCCAGGGACCGGCGCTCAGGATTCCACGCTCCAACCGTACACCTTTCTGCACCGGAGGTCAGCACCAACTCCGCAGCGACACACCTGTACCCGTGGAGCGGGTATCATTTCGGGTAATGGCCATCATCCTCCAACGAGTTCCCACGGGCGACAAGGTCGGCATCGCCTTCTCCGGCGGGCTGGACACCAGCGCCGCCCTGCACTGGATGCGCGAGAAGGGGGCGATCCCGTACGCATACACCGCAAACCTGGGTCAGCCCGACGAAACCGATTACGACGACATTCCGCGCCGCGCGCTGCTGTACGGCGCCGAGCAGGCGCGCCTCATCGACTGCCGCCAGCAGCTGGTCGCCGAGGGCATTGCCGCCATCCAGGCAGGCGCCTTCCACATCTCCACCGGGGGCGTCACCTACTTCAACACCACCCCCATCGGCCGTGCCGTCACCGGCACCATGCTCGTCGTCGCCATGAAGGAAGACGACGTGAACGTGTGGGGTGACGGGAGCACGTTCAAGGGGAACGACATCGAGCGGTTCTACCGCTACGGCCTGCTCGCGAACCCGAACCTGAAGATCTACAAGCCCTGGCTCGATCAGCAGTTCATCGACGAACTCGGTGGCCGCACCGAGATGTCGGAGTACATGATCCGCAGCGGCTTCCAGTACAAGATGAGCGTCGAGAAGGCCTACTCGACCGACTCGAACATCCTCGGCGCCACCCACGAAGCCAAGGACCTCGAGTTCCTGAACAAGGGGATGAAGATCGTCGCCCCGATCATGGGCGTCGCGTTCTGGCGCGACGAGGTCGCGGTGAACGCGGAGACCGTGACGGTCCGCTTCGAGGAAGGGCAGCCGGTGGCGCTGAACGGCACCACCTTCGACGACAGCGTGCAGCTGATGCTGGAGGCGAATGCCATTGGCGGACGCCACGGCCTCGGGATGAGCGACCAGATCGAGAACCGCATCATCGAGGCGAAGAGCCGGGGGATCTACGAGGCACCAGGCATGGCGCTGCTGTTCCTCGCCTACGAGCGCCTGGTCACCGGCATCCACAACGAGGACACCATCGAGCAGTACCGCGAATCGGGCCGCAGGCTCGGCCGGCTGCTGTACCAGGGCCGCTGGTACGATCCGCAGGCGATGATGCTGCGCGAGACGGCGCAGCGCTGGGTGGCCCGTGCGGTCACCGGAGAGGTCACGGTGGAACTGCGCCGCGGCAACGACTACTCCATCCTCGATACGACCAGCCCGAATCTCACGTACAAGCCCGAGCGCCTGACGATGGAGAAGGGCGAGGCGTTCTTCACGCCGCAGGACCGCATCGGCCAGCTCACGATGCGGAATCTCGACATCACCGACACGCGCGACAAGCTGCTCACCTACGTCAAGACGGGGCTGCTCGCCGGGGGTGAGTCGGCGCTCCCGCTGCTGCCGGGCACCAAGAAGGAGGGCTGAGCCCGCGTCAGCGGCGCTCGGCAACCTCCCCTTCCCCGCTGAATCGTTTCGCGTAGGCGCGGGCGGCTGGCCCCAGTGCCGGCCGCCCGTCCATGATGTCGTCCACCGTGAAGGCGGCGCGCATCAGCCCGCTCCCGTCGTGGGTGGTGCTCCGCAGCAGGTAGTGCCCGACTTCGTGCGCCACGGCCCGCCCGAGCGCCTTCTGCATGAACGTCCTCGTCGCGGCCGGCGGCATCGTCGCCAGCGCGCGGCCATGCCAGGTGCCGGCTGACGCCAACCGCGCCACCGCCGCAACCGACACCGTCATCTCCCGCCTCGGTTCCCCGTCCACGAACTCGATCCAGCCCAGGCTTCCGTGCCGTGCGTCCAGCAGGCGATTGGTGAGCAGGAGCGAGATCCGGTCCACGGCGCCGGCGGCCCTGGGCGCGCCTGGCAGGCTGGCCGTGAGATCGACGAGCGGCGCCCAGATCCGGGCCGCGTGGTCGGCAACGGCCGCAAGGTCGGCCGCATCCAGGCCCACGCCCGGTTCCACGCGTGCGTCCAGGTGCAGGCGGGGGCGTGTGAGGTCTGGACTCGCGGCAACAGTCAGGGCGGCAAGCAGGGCAGCGGCAAGCATGGCGTTGGCTCCTGGCCACGCATGTTCGGGTGGGCCACGAGTCGTCACAACAGGAATGGGATGAAGCGCGGTCGGGCGAGACGAGTCGCGTGCGGGCAGACGCGCGCGTAGACGCGCAGGCCGCAGCCCAGGGGGGGGCGCCGGCGCGGAGCGTCCCTCGCGGGCGCCGCTGGTGTCGGTAGGGGGAGGGCCGGACCGCAGGGGCGTTGGCTGTGACGAGTCGCGGTCGGGCTGGGACGAAGCGCCACGGCGCACAGGATTGCAGTGACGGACGTCTTGACCGGCTACGCAGTTGGCGTCGATAGTGCTGTATGCGCGCGCACCGGCTGTCGCTGCCGCTGCTCTTCGGCCTCGCGACCGCGTTCGGTCTGTCGTCCACGCTGCAGTCGTACCTGCTCTCGGTCAGCGCCGGCGAGCAGGACGTCCAGATGGTGGGCCATCTCCTCGTCCTGAACCTGGTCTACTGGTACGTGCCGGCGCTGCTCGCGCCGCTGATCATGCGGCTGGCGACGCGCTACCAGTTCGCGAACGGGCAGGGCTGGCAGCCCTTCGCAGTCCACATTCCCGGCGCCCTCGTCTACTCAGTCCTCCATTCGTCGGCAATGCTCGGCACCCGCGTCCTCCTGATGCAGCAGCATCGACCGGCGCGGGGCTGGCTGTTCGCGGCGCGCGTGGAGTACCTCACCCAGCTCGACTGGGTACTGATGACCTACCTGTTCCTCGTGGGCATCGCGCATGCGCTCGAGTACCGGCGCGAGTCCGAGCGGCGCGCGCTGGACAGCGCGCACCTGGAGACGCGGCTCGTCGAGGCGCAGCTGCAGTCGCTGCAGCGGCAGCTCCAGCCGCACTTCCTGTTCAACACGCTGAACGCCATCTCGGGGCTGATGCGGACCGACGTCGAGGCGGCCGACCGGATGATGGATCGCCTGGGCGATCTGCTCCGCATGGCGCTCGACTCGTCGAACGTGCAGGAGGTGCCGCTGAAGGACGAGCTGGAGATGCTGCAGAAGTACGTGGACATCGAGCAGGTCCGGTTCGGCGCGCGCCTCCGGGTCTCGATGCAGGTCGACCCGGAGACGCTCGCGGCGCAGGTGCCGAACTTCCTGCTGCAGCCGCTCGTCGAAAACGCCGTGCGCCACGGCATTGCCCCGCACCCGCGGCCGGGACGGATCGACATCCACGCCAGCCGCGAGGGCGGCCGCCTCGTGCTGCGGATCGCCGACAACGGCGACGGCGTGGCCCCGTCCTATCTCTCGCTGATGAACAAGGGCGTGGGGCTGTCGAACACGCGTGCACGGCTCGAGCACCTCTATGGAGCCGACCACGCCTTCGTCTTCTCGAACGACAACGGATTCTGCGTGACCGTGGCCATCCCCTTCACCGTCGACGGGAGCCTGGCCCAACCGCTCGAGGCAGGTGCTGCATGAATCAGAAGATCCGCACGCTGGTCGCCGACGATGAACCGATTGCCAGGGCGCGGGTGGTGTCGCTGCTCAAGGGGGAGGAGGACATCGAGGTGGTGCGCGAGTGCGCCACGGGTGAAGAGGCCCGGGCTGCCATCGAGCAGGGCAACCTCGATCTCCTGTTCCTCGACATCCAGATGCCGGAGATCACCGGCATGGAGCTGGCGCGCACCATCCAGACGCACGGCATGCCGGCGGTGGTCTTCGTGACCGCCTACGACCAGTACGCGCTGCGGGCCTTCGAGGTTCACGCGCTGGACTACCTGCTCAAGCCGTTCAGCTCGGACCGCTTCCGGGCCGCGCTCGGCCACGCGCGCGAGCACCTGGCCAAGCGGCGATCGGTCGACGGCGGCACCGTGCCCTCCACGCGGCCGGCAGCGGACGGCGAGACCGGCCGGCGCAGCCGGCTGATGGTGAAATCCGGGGGGCGCATCCACTTCGTACGCACGGCCGACATCGACTGGTGCGACGCCGCCGGCAACTACGTGCGCATGCACGTCGGTCCGCAGGAATACCTGGTGCGCGACACGATGAGCCACCTGGAATCGCAGCTCGACCCGCAGCAGTTCATGCGCATCCACCGCTCGACGATCGTGAACGTCGATCGCATCCAGGAGATGCAGTCGTCGTTCAACGGCGAGTACGTCGTGCTGCTGCGGAACGGCACCCGCCTCACCCTGAGCCGCGGCTACCGCGATGCCATCCAGGCGAGGCTGGGCAAGCCGATCTGAATTGCTCAGCACTCATTGCCAATCGCCAGTCGGCCATAAAAAAAGGGCGGCTCGGGGAATCCCCAAGCCGCCCTTTTCATTGCAGAACTCAGATCTCAGACTCAGTTCTGACTTCTAGGTTCTGACTCCGGAACGTCCCTACCAGCGCGCCTGGATGCCGAAGCGGAACAGGCGGCCCTGGAGGATCGTGGCGGGAACGTCGAGACGCGCGCCGTAGGTCTGGACGCGCGACAGGACGACACCCGAGTTGAAGGCGTTGTAGGCGTCAGCCTGCGCTTCGAGCTGCAGCCGGCCCAGCTGGAACACGCGCTTCAGGCGAAGGTCGGCCTGGTTCTGGCGGCCCAGGAGCTTCGTGCCCGGGGCGATCAGCTGCACGTTGACCGACGACTGCGTGAGCGGCACGCCGGCGCCGTTGTTGTAGCCGGCGCGGGCGGTGGCCGCCAGGAAGTCGGCGCGCGACATGTTCCAGATCACGCGGAGCGACGGGTCGACCATGCTGGTCGCCGGGATCGAGCCGTCGTAGGTGCCATTGCGGGCATCGCCGTTGTAGCTCTGGAAGGTGGCCGCGAACTGCAGGTTCCAGGGCAGCGTGTACGAGCCGTTCAGCTTGAACTGGCTGTACATCGGGATGTCCTGCTGGCTCTGGTCGCAGTAGTTGAGGTTGTTCGGATCCTCCGTCTGGCAGGTGATGGAGATCGTGTGACCCGCGCTGTAACCGCCGAAGACGTTCAGCCCCTTCATGCGGCTCTGGAAGCTGATGTCGTAGCCGTTGTAGTAGCGGCGGTTGTCCGAGTTCTGGTCCAGAGCGCTGAAGGCGGTGGCCTTTGCCGGGTTCAGGTTGTAGACGTCCACCGTCTTCGACGTGTCGAGCGGGTTCGCCACGGTGTACTTCGTGTAATCGGACGGGTTCACCAGCGTGTTGTCCGACCAGATGAGGTTCTTGTAGTCGCGGCGCTTGAACGAGAACGTCACCGAGGTGCCGGGGATGATCTCGCGCTGCACGCTCGCGTTCATCTCGTGCTGGTAGGGGCGCTTGATGTCCGGATCGAAGGTCTGCTGCGGCTTGGTGCCGAAGGTCGACGACAGGGTCGAGAAGTCGATCTCGCAGCCGGCCGTCCGGTAGACGCAGGCGGAGCGGGTGCCGTTGGCCGCGTAGCTGAGCGCGCCCTGCGCGATGTTGTCGGCGTTCAGGTCGGTCCAGCTGAGCGTGGCCGAGGTGAAGAAGTTCGGGTCGTAGGTGTCGGCGAAGCCCGTGCCGTAGGCGCGGACGTACCGGCCCCAGCCGGCCTTGACCGCGGTCTTGCCGTCACCGGCCACGTCCCACGCGAAGCCGACGCGGGGCGCCACGTTGCGCCAGTTCGGCACGTTGGACACGTTCTCGAACGTGCGCGACGGCACGAAGCGGCCGCCGTTCACCGAGCGGCCCTCGATCGAGCCCACGAAGTGCTCGAAGCGGACACCCGGGCTGATGGTCACGCGGCCGATGGTCCACTGATCCTGGACGTAGATGCCCTGGTCCTGATCCATGTTGCTCTGGCTGCTCTGCGGGGTGTTGTAGATGATCACCTGCGAGGGCGCGCCGTTGCGATAGAGCTGGACCAGGTCGGCCGCCATGCGGCGCTGGCGCCAGAAGTAGCCGAAGCCCTGCTGGATACCCACCTTGATGTTGTGCGAACCGGTGACATACGACACCGAGCCCACCAGCGTCTTGCGGATCGGCTCGCGGTAGTAGATGCCGCCATCGTAGGAGTCGAACGCGGTCTGCAGCGTGACGTCGCGCTTCGGGATGAAGAGCGCGTTGGTCGGCGTGCTACCACCCTGCTCGAGCGGCGGCACCGAGTCCAGGTTGAGCGGCGTCAGATCGTAGCTCTCGTTGTTGATGGCAAAGCCGCCCTCGACGAGGAGCCGGCTCGTGAGCGTGCCGGTGTACTTGATCTCGCTCGTGTAGTACTGCTTCGGGGCGCGGATGTCGGTGGCTTCACCGGCAATGGCGTAGCCCGCCGGGGCCGAGTTCTCGTGGCCGCGGAACTTCCGGATGCGGTCCAGGTAGCCGGCCACCTTGTGCTTCTCGCCGAAGCGGGTCGTCAGGCGGACCATGCCGCTCGTGATGCGCGCATCGTCGATGGTCTGCTCACCGGCCTTGTCGCCGTAGCGGAAGAAGCTGTTGGCGATGTACTGGTACACGCCCCAGTCGCGGAACGAGCTGAAGAACCAGAGCTTGTCCTTGCGGATCGGGCCGCCCTGCGACAGGTTGACGTCCCACACCTTGTTGAGGGCGTCGCCCGCCGCCAGGCCCTGGCGCTTGGCGTCAGCCGTGTTGTCCGACTGGAAGCTCTTGTTGCCGGCCGAGAAGAAGCCGGTGCCCTTGAACTGGTTGCCGCCGTCCTTCGGGATCATGTTGGCGCGCACGCCACCCGCCGAGGTTTCGGCGTTGATCGCGCTGGTCTGGTAGCTGACCTCCTCGAACATGGCGTCGTTGAAGTAGCTCTGGACCGAGCCGTCACCCTCGAGGCCGTTCAGGATCATGCCGTCCACCATGAAGGTGGTGTCGCGGCCGTCCGAGCCGTGCACGGTGAGGTCGCGGTTCTGCATGCCGGAGGTACCGCCCACGTCGGGCAGCGCCAGGCGCGCACCAGTCAGCATGGCTCCCAGGGTGGGGACCGACCGGCCGGTCGGCACCGCGTCGAGGACGGCGCGCGACAGCACCTGCTGCTGCACGGCGGTCGAGGTGTCGACAACAGGGGACTGGCCGGAAACCGTGATGGTCTCTTCCAGCGAGCCGACCTTCATGTCGCCGTTAATGGTCGCCGTGAACCCGGCCGGCAGTTCGACGCCGTCACGCTTGACCGTGCTGAAACCTTCGAGCGAGAAGGTCACGCTGTAGACACCGGGACGGAGGTCGATGATGTTGTACCGCCCCTCGCCGTCGGTGGTGACCGCCCTCGTCTTCTCAATCAGTGCAGGGCTGGCGGCCTCGACCGTCACGCCCGGGAGCACGGCTCCCGAGGTATCGCGCACGATACCCGTGATCGCACTCTGCGCATGCGCCAGGGTGGGCAGGGCCAGCAGGCCCGCCAC
>JBFWPN010000003.1:0-587708 GCA_050249955.1 Vicinamibacterales bacterium | reverse complement strand
CACGGTCATTCGTGCATTGGGAGATGGGATTCTTCCCGGCGGCTCGATGATGGGAGCCGGATGAACTGAGAGGTTCACGTCCGGTTCTGCGAGGGGCTGGGGCTGCAATGCCCCGGCCTACTCACCCGTACGTCCCGACGGCCGAGGGCTTCGTCTACACGGCGTTCGTCATCGATGTGTTTGCGCGGCGCATCGTCGGCTGGAAGGTGGCGGCGACCATGCACACCGACTTCGTGCTCGACGCGCTCGAGCAGGCGCTGCTCCGCCGTAGCACCGACGATCTGCCCGACCTGGTGCACCACAGTGACCGTGGCGTGCAGTATGTGTCGATGCGGTACACCACACGCCTGGCGGCGGCCGGGATCGCGCCCTCCGTCGGACGTCGGGGGGATTCCTACGACAACGCCCTCGCCGAGTCGGTGATCGGGCTCTACAAGACGGAAGTCATCGGCCGCCGCGATCGATGGCCGGGGCTTGAGGACGTCGAATTCGCGACGTTGCGGTGGGTGGACTGGTTCAATCACCGGCGGCTCTTCGGGCCGATCGGCTACGTGCCACCCGCGGAGTACGAGGCGCGCTACTATCAGCAGGCGACTGCGGCCTGAGTCACAAAACACGCCCTCCGAGATTCCCGGGCCGATTCAGGCGTCGTCTTCGACAGACGCGTGGTCCGAATCGTTTCACGGGTCGCCTCTCATATGATCGAGGGCCGGCGCAGAGGCATCGCACGCGAGGCGATCTTGTAGTGTCGTCAGACCGAAATTGGCACAGCGGCATGCATGGCGCCAGGCGGTGCGGCGACGTGCTCCCGGACTTGATTCAACGCAAAGCTTCAAGCCGGCTAACCACCGCTTGCAGCCGACAGCGGCCGCGGTGGGCATAGCCGCTGCGGCTGAAGCGGCACCGTTAGGCGGACAACCAAGATGCCGCAGCTATGACCAACGTCGCCGAGTTCTACAACAGCGACCCGGCGCGAGAGTGGCGTCGTCTCGATGAATACCGCACCGAGTTCGCCGTAACCATGCGCGCGCTGCGGGACTTCCTGCCGGCTCCTCCTGGCAATGTGTTGGATGTCGGGGGAGGCCCCGGGCGATATGCGATTGCGCTGGCGCAGCACGGGTATGCCGTGACGCTGGTGGACGTGGCGGAGCAGAACATCGAGTTCGCCCGCGGGCGGGCGGCGGAGGCTGAGGCGAACGTGACCGGCTATCTGGTTGGGGACGCGCGGGACCTGTCTAGCCTGACAGACGGGGGCTTCGATGCCGTGCTGCTGCTCGGGCCGCTGTATCACTTGCTGGACGAGGCAGATAGGCGTCGCGCGGTGGCCGAAGCTCGGCGCGTCCTAGCTCCCGGGGGCACTATTGCCGCCGCTTTCTTGTGTCGGTTTGCACCGTTTCGGTTCTCTGCACAGGCATTGCCTCGGTGGGTGATGCACCACGCGGACCGTGCCGAGCGAATCCTGACCACGGGCATCGACGATCGGCCTCAGTCGTTCACGCACGCCTATTTGTCGCGCCCTGATGAAATTGAGCCGTTCATGCGATCCAGTGGGTTCGAGATGAGGGCACTCGTTGGGTGTGAAGGCATCACCGCGGGCCATGACCGTCTGGTTAATGAACTCCAAGGTGAAGCCTGGGAACACTGGGTGAGCCTGAACTATCGACTTGGCCAAGACCGACTGCTTCATGGTGCTTCAGACCATCTTCTCTACGTTGGACAGAAGGCCGCCTAACAACCGCTTGCAGCCGTCGGCGGCCGGGGCGATGATGTGCCGCCGCGGCTGAAGCGGCAGCGTTGGGCTGACGAATCAAAATGGGAACATCATGAGAAGGTCTCTTCTGGCCCTTGCCATCTCGGTCGTCGCGGTAGTGGGCCTCCGAGCACAGAGCGAAAACCCTCCGAGCATCTCGACATCGGCATCCGCCGAAGTGTCCGTTCCCGCGTACAAGGCGCGACTCACCGTCGGTGCCGTGGCGAGATCTGACAAAGCGAAAGAGGCGGGCATCAAGGTGGCGGCCGTCGTCAATGCGGTTCGAGATGCTCTGGGTAAAATCGGAATTGACCCAAGCAGCTTGTCGTCGGCTGGCTACTCGGTCGGCCAGGATGAAACAGAAGGCGCACGGCAACCAAAGGCATACTCGGCAAGCAGCTTGCTGAGTGTCGAGCTATTGAACCTTGATCAGCTCGGAGCCGTCGTGGACACCGCCCTCAATGCGGGCGCTACTGAAGTGTCAGAGATTCGTTTCTTGCCGAGAGACGCGGACGCGGCGCGCGCACAAGCGCTGGACCTTGCCGTGGCCCAGGCAAGACGCGATGCCGAGGCACTCGCTAAGGCCGCGGGCGGCCAACTTGGTGCGTTGCTATCGGTTTCGACCGACCGCGGCGTCCCCGCTCTTTATGAAACGATAACTGTAGGCAGAGGCGCAACGAGCACCTCCATTCCTCCACCGGAAGTCCGGGTGTCGGCGTCAGTTCGCACTCAATGGCGTTTCGAGCCTACGCGGATTCCATAGTTTCGGTGGAATGCAGCCCAACATCCGCTTGCAGCCGTCGGCGGCTGGGGCGATGATGAGCCGCCGCGGCTGAAGCGGCAGCGTTAGCCTGCATGAGCACCAAGTCGTCTAATGGGTAAGGACGTTCCCCTTCATCGAGGCCCCAAGGCCTTCCTAAAAGGGAAAGGCGCAAGTTCGACTCTTGCCTGGTGCACCAAGTGACTCAGACGCCAGCGCGCACGCGCTTCAAACAGCATCTCGGCCAAGCGAACCACTTTCTCGTGACCACCTTGTTGGGCCTTGAGGAACTGGGTCATAGCGAGACCACGGAGGCACCACCGGATCTGCGCGCCGCCTGGAATCCAAAGGACAAGTCAGCGTCGATCAGCAGAGCGCGGATCTTCGTCCTTCAGTCCTTCTTGGGCTGGGCCGTGGATTCGATCGACATGTACCTGTCCCTCCTGAATCGGAAGCCCAAGTTCGTGAGAGACGATGATCTTGTGTCGGCACTCGACGGCGCTGGGCGCTCTGTTTCTCGCAAGGCGCGGGCGGTGGCTAGTCACTTCGGAGTGCACCCCGCCACCTACGCTTTGGTCGACGTTCTGATTACGTGGCGCAATAGCGTCTTTCACGAGCTCTCCGATACCTGCGTTCAGCCCCTCACAGAACGGCACCTCGCGGAGCATGCAGATCTCATCCGCGGCAAGTATCGGGGCCTCGTAGTGGACGGGTTGGCTTCTAAAGCCGAAAAGGGTGACGCTCTCACCTTCAAAGAAGCAGCGTCTCTGATCAACGCAACACACGCGTTTGTTGAAGAGGTGGATGCAGCCGTGCTCTCGCGACTGGACCTGGGCTCGTTCTGTGTCGAAGCTGTCACGGACGCTCTTGGCCGCAAGAACGACGGGGGAGCCTTCTCCGCGAAGTACCAGAGCCTCACGAGCGACGCCCGTTTGCGGTTCATGCGCAATTGGCTTCAGAACGTCCACGGGATGTCCGGATTGTCCGAGGATGTGGTGAACCAGTGCGCATCGCTTCGGCCTAACCATGCAGGCTAACAATCGCTTGCAGCCGACGCCGACCCGGTGCACCATCGACCGGCGCGGCTGAAGCGCCACGTTAGGCCTACGTCGAGGGCCCGACTTGGCTCCGGTTCTCGAAACCGCTACAGTTGACCCCATGGGAGTGGCTCCGTTGACTCGGCAGGAGGCCTGTGCGCGATTGGCGCAAAGCGAGCCCGAGATTCGCGCGCTCGGCGTGGCTCGGTTGGCGCTCTTCGGCTCTGTGGCGCGCAACGAGGCCCGCCCCGACAGTGATGTCGACCTACTGGTTCAATTTGCGCCGGGCGCCAAGACGTACGCGCGCTTCTTCGCGTTGTCGGAGTTGCTCGAGGCGCGTCTCGAACGTCGCGTTGAACTGGTGACAACGGAGTCGCTGTCTCCGTATATCGGGCCGCGCATCCTGGCCGAAGCTCAAGATGTCCTTCGAGCCGCGTGACTACCTGCGCCACATCCTGATCGAAGCAGAGTTTCTGCTCGAGCGGAGCGCGCCCCTCACCATCGACGCCTTCCGCACCGACACCACCGTCCAGCGCGCGTTTGTGCGCAGTCTAGAGATCATCGGCGAAGCTTCGAAGAAGGTTCCCGCCGAGTTCCGGGAGGCGCATCCACACATTGAGTGGCGCGCGATGGCGGGCATGCGCGATCCGACTCATTCACGACTACTTCGGCGTGGACTACGACCTGGTGTGGGACGTCGTTCGGAATCGGATTCCTGAGCTACGTCGACAGGTCGCCGTGATCCTCGAAGCCTAACTCCTGAAGCGGCAGCGTTAGACGGACTACGGGATCAGGACATCTAGATGGCACTGACGCTTGAGAGCGACCCGCACGCGACAACGAGCCGAATCGACGCGCTGGACGCCTACATGTCGACACGTGTCCTGTCAGGCCGCCAATTCATCTGTTCGCACTTTGCCGGATGCCGTAGCTCCCATCCCGGTGACTTCTTCGAGGGACAACTTCATCACGTCGGCGAGCACTACGACCTGAGAGCCAAAGGGCGGCCATTCCGAGTCGCTGTGGTCGGGCAGGAGTACGGAAACGGACCGTCTCGCGTGAATCGAATCGCCAGAACGCGGATGGTGGCAGTCGACACGGCCTTGAAGAAGCGATTTCGCACGGACGGTCTTCATCCTCCGAGAAACCCTCACATGAAGGGAACAACCAGTGTGCTGCGACTACTCTTTGGCCTCGGTCTTGGCACGGACTACGACAAAGAGTTCCTCTCATTGGGCTCTCGGCGCGTGCACATCTTTGAAGCGTTCGCTCTCGTGAACTTTCTGCTGTGTTCAGCGATAGCGTCTGGCCAAGGGGCAGAGGGTTCAAAACGCGGCCAGTCAACTCGGACTATGCAGCGCAATTGTTCCCAGCACTTTCGCAACGTCCTAGATGTGCTTGAGCCGACGGTCCTCGTCATCCAGGGCCGTGGCGTCCGCCAGTGGCTCGATCACATCGTAGACGGCACCGAACGCCTCGGGGAGCAGCTAGAGCGAGTAAGCATCGGAGGCCTGCGCCTCCTCGTCGCTAGCTTCACTCACCCGTCGGTTCCGTCACGAGACAACTGGGGCACAGATGAGCGCCGCCCTTACTTAACTGACGTTGTAGAGCCGACAGTTCGGGCCATTCATCGAGTAACCGTCGATGCCGCGGTCTAACCTTCAGATGGCGCCGACGCCCTCGCCCCGCTTACGCGCTTCATCGGGCGCGGCTCGTCTGAACCGTTAGCCCGCACAACTCCAGAGCACAATGACCAAGACACTGCATCTAGTTCAGGCAGGTGTTCAGAACGGGGACAAGGCGTGGCTCGAGAAGGCGGCGAGTCGCGGCTTGGTATCGCCTCCCTACTGGGTTGTTCCAAAGGCCGCGGCGATCGGCGACGAGGTTGTCTTCTTCATCGGCGGCTTCGGGTTCTTCGCGACGGGCCAAATCACCTCCGCTCCGAAACCAAGGCGGAACTGGGGCAAGCGCTACGGTTCGGCGGTTGGGAACATTCGCTTGGTCTGGCCCGCGATCTCCCTAGCCACGATCCGCCAGCGTATACCTGATTTGACCTGGGCGGTGTATCCGCGCAGCATCACGACACCTCCGCCCGAGGTAGCGCACCAAGTTCGGTCCCTTGTGACCGAGCGGCGAAGAACTCGAATGCCGGATCTGTCTCTGGAGGCACTTGCGGGAGCCAACATCGATGAGCTTCGGCGGGTCGCACTTCTGCGGGCCGTTCCACAAGCTCGGACCCGTCAGGCTGTTCGAGTAGAACGTGCGCGGTCGGCTGCAATCCGACTGTACGTTCTATGTCGAGCGAACGGGCGGTGCGAGGCCTGCCTAAACGAAGCACCGTTCAAGCGCGCCAATGGTTCACCGTACTTAGAGCCGCACCATGTGACACGCCTGGCCGATGACGGGCCCGACCATCCGGCAAGAGTGATCGGGCTGTGCCCGAACTGTCACTGCAGGGCGCACCATGCGAGTGATGCTGAGAAATTCAACCGAAGCCTGCTCAAGCGCCTCCGGCAAATCGAGACTGCGGGCTAACTCCGCTTGCAGCCGACGGCGGCAGGCGCGATGATGATGAGCCGCCGCGGCTGAAGCGGCACCGTTAGGCTGCGTGGTTCCGAGTCTTTGGCGCGAGTAGCTTGGCTACATCGCGTGGGCTGGCGCCAAGCGTGAAGAGCGACTTGAGCAGGAGGTCGGTGCTGACGGTCCGGTCGGCTGCTTCCATCTTGGCCACGCGGGACTGGCTCGAGCCGAAGCGCTCAGCGGCCTGCGATTGCGTCAAGCCCAGCACCTCGCGGCGTTGCCGAAGGCCGTCAGCGAGGGCCAGTTTCACGTCGACGAAGCGACGCTCCTCGACAGTCAGTCCAAGAAAGTCGCCCGCATCGCCGACGGTCCATCCAGCTCGTTCCAGTTTCTTGCGCTTATCGGCTCGCACGGGGTCCTCCTCGTCTTGCTTGGGTCACGCGTTGATACTCAGCCAGGCGCTTGCGGCAGTCTGCGATGACGGATCTGGGGGTGGCGGCGGTTTTCTTGGCGAAGACGTCCAGAATCACCACCGCATCGGGAGCGAGGTGATACATGATTCGCCAATTGGCGCTCGCATCCACGACACGCAATTCGTGGCACCCCGGCCAATGGCCGACATCGGACGCGACTGCGGCAAACTGAGCACGTCGCCTCGCTGCAGGCGGCGCAGCAGAAAGCCAGTCTCCACCCGTGCCTCGAGTCCGAATGGCGGGGTCGAGACCGTCCCACGCAACCAGACCACCGGCGTGTCGTCGGGACTCATTAGGTGCGACGGTATGTCAGATCGGACATCGTCGCAAGCGCAGCCTAACAACCGCTTGCAGCCGACAGCGGCCGGCGCGATGATGAGCCGCCGCGGCTGATGCGGCGGCGTTAGACGGCGAAAGCCACTAACGGAGCGGTCGCGAATGCAGGCGCAGCCACTCGACGAGTTCGCCGCGACGCCGTTGGCCGCCGGCGATGTCGAGCATCAACCGTTCCTGCTCATCGACGCTCGCGTCGATCTCGAAGCCGTTCAGAAGCAGGAAGACCTCCATCGCCGCATGGCCGATGCGCTTGTTGCCATCGACGAAAGGGTGATGCGCGACCAGGGCAAACCCCAAGGCCGCAGCCTTTTCCATGATGGTGGGATGCAGGTCGGTGGAGTCGAAGGTGGCTTTGGGCTGGGCCAGCGCCGACTCCAGCAGGCCGAGGTCGCGGATCCCGCTGGCGCCACCGGACTGGTCCACGACGCGCCGGTGCAGGGTGACGACTTCACCCAGCGTGAGGTAGCGCATCAGGCCAGGCGGCGGTACAACTCGTCGTTCTTGCGCAGCACCCGGTCACTCGCCGCTTGGAACGCCTCGTCCGGATCGGCCAATAGGTCCGCCAGCGCGGCTCGGGCCAGGTCCGTCGGCGATACGCCGAGCCGTTCGGCTTCACGCCGGAGCTTTTCGGCTTGCGCGTCCGGGAGTTCAAAGGCTACGTTCATGCCCTCAATGTACAGCCGCAGGCGCCGTCTAACAAGCCGCTGCAGCCGTCGGCGCCGGGAGGGATGATGAGCCGCCGCGGCTGAAGCAGCAACGTCAGGCCTCGCAAGCACATGCCGCGCGGATCGGTGACAAGCGAGTCACCGGCTCTACCAGGCAGGGACACGTTTCAAGGGGCGATCCATGAGCACTCAAGCAGCGAACGACACACCCGAGTCCAGGAAGGCGGTGTTTCGCAGGTTGGTGGACATCTATGCAACCGGCGACCTCTCCGCGCTTGGTGAGGTAATCGCTCCGAACTACCTCGGTCACGCGTCTGCCGGTGACCGCGATCTGGAGGGGTTCAGGCAGAGCATCGTGCACTTTCACAACCTCTTCATCTATGGCGAAGACTCATTCGAAGTCAACGACCAGTTTGTAGAGGGCGAAAAGGTCGCCACGCGCATGACGGCACATGTCAAGGTTCGCGCGACCGGCGAACCGATCACGCTCATTGGCATCAATCTCGCGCGCATCGTGGCCGGCAAGATCGTAGAAGAGTGGAACACATGGGAGCAACTGCAGTCACCGGGAGCGACGGGTCGGCAGTGAGGCCTGACCGCGCGCTGCAACGGACGCTCCCACCCGCAGCAAGGTGTTCCGCGCGCGCATGGGCAGACGTACGCCCGGAGGCGGGCGTGTGCGGCACCGCAGGCGTGAACCGGTGAGTCCGGGTGCTCCGCACGCAGAACTCCTCAGCTTCAATTGCGAACGCGTGTTCGGTTGAGTACGTGCGGACGTTAACGAACTGAACCGGAGGAGTGCGCTCATGAACAGGACGGTCGTCGCGGCCACAGGCGGTGTCATCACGGCGGTCGGAATCGACCAGGTGTCGCGGGTTACGGGGCAGACACCAGCGTGCCTCGCCGCCATCAAGGCGGGGTTGTCCGACGCGCGCATCCAGGCTGCCTGTAACGGCATCACGACGACGGAAATGCTGGGCATCGCCGCCGCTGGCGTCATGGTCTTTCTTGCGATTCAGTTCTGGAAGGACATCCTCACGGCTGTGGCCGGCGTGGCACAGCCCAAACGCGAGTGACCAGACCATGCGTCCCGGGCAACCGCGTTCGGCCCCGGGCAATCGCGGCCGAGGGGGCTACGAGATGGAGAATGCCGAGTGGAAGCATCTCGTTCTGGACGTCAGGACCCGCGCTCTCGAGATCGAGGCCATGGCAGCCTATGCCGCCCGCCTGGCGAGACGCTTCACGCGGCGTGACCGCCTGACGAAATGGGTCGTGGCGGCCGCATCGTGTGCGCCATTCGTGGTGAAACTCCGCGATACCTCGCTGAGCGCGGCCACCTGGCTGACGTCGACGATTCCCCTGCTTGCGGTGGCCTTGCCCTTCATCGACTACGGGAGCCGGATAAAGACGGCAACATCCATTCACGAGAAGCACGCCTCCCTCCTGCCCCAGGTGCGCGACATCTGGCGGAACGTTCGCGACGAATCGATCGCCTCCACGCCCGAGAACATGCAGCGTCTACGTGAGCGGCTGCGTGAACTGGAGCAAGGCATTGCGGCGGCCGGTCACGAGAAGCCACTGCTGCCCGACGTTCCGTCGGCTCGTCGAGCCGCCGAGAAGGACGTCAACACGACGCAGTACACGCCGCCGTGGGAAGAGCGGCGTTACGGTGGGGGTGCGACAGTCGTAAACTACAGAACCTAGCGAGAGTACAAGGCTGCGAATGGAGCCGACATACCGTAACCAGCGCGGGGGCCGGTCTCCCAGGCGCGCCCTGACTCTTCAATGACGCCTGTCCCCGCCGACGCATCGCGCCTGCCCGCCGCGCCGAAGTCCATCCAGAAGGGAATCCCGCTCAAGCACGTGATCGGGACCGATGCCGTCGACTGCCTGGCGCACAACATCGCGCGCGTGCATCCGTCGTTCGACACGGCGTCGTTCCGCCATGCGGCGCTCGACGGACTGGAGCCGCTCGGCATCCTCGACCGCGGCCAGCACGTGGCGCGCGCCATGCGCCAGTGCCTGCCCACCACCTACGAGGCGGCCATCGAGGTCCTCCTGGCCTCGCTCACTCCACCCCTCAGCCGCACGGACGACCTCGGGCTGGCGGTCTTCTTCTACCTGCCACACGTGTGCTTCGTCGCCGAGTACGGCCTCGACCACGACGGCAACGCGGGCCGCGACCCGTTCGACATCTCCATGCGCGCGCAGTACGAGCTGACAAAGCGCTTCAGCGCCGAGTTCTCCATCCGCCCGTTCCTGATCCACCAGCAGGCACGCACGCTGTCGCAGCTGCGTGCATGGACCGCCGACCCCGACCCTCACGTGCGCCGGCTCTGCTCAGAGGGCACCCGTCCACGCCTGCCGTGGGCGCGGCGAATTCCCGCGTTCCTGAAGAATCCCGAGCCGGTGTTCCCAATTCTCGAGGCGCTGCGGGACGATCCGGACCTCTACGTCCGCCGGAGCGTGGCCAACCACCTGGGCGACATCGCAAAGGACCACCCCGACACGGTCTTCACCCTCTGCGATCGGTGGCTCACCGACGCCTCCGCCGGCGTGAAGTGGCTCATCCGCCACGCGCTCCGGCACCCGGCGAAGAAGGGCGATGCAACGGCCCTCAGGCTCAGGGCAGCCGCCAGGTAGGCAAGTGCGTCACCGTCGCGCGTCCGCCGGCCACGCCGCGAGGTGCGCGGCCAGCCGATCGAAGTTCTGCTCGTTGCCCTGCAGCACCGCCTGACGCACGGCTCGCGCTTCATCATCGCTCTCGAACCGCATCCGCCAGGTGAGCTGCGTACGCTCGCCCACCTGCACCAACGTCATCGTCATCGTGAACCCATGCGTGGGATGGATGTTGCGGTAGACGATGCGCTCGGTAGGCTGGACGTCGAGGAACTCCTGCACCATGGGGTAGTCGGTGCCATCGGGGCCGTGCATCGTGAAACGCCACGCGCCGCCAGGCCGCAGGTCGCGCTCGTGCAGCGTGTGGCGAAAGCCTGCCGGGCCCCACCAGTGCGCGAGTTGCTCCGCGTCGCAAAAGGCATCGAACACCGCTTCACGCGGTGCCTCGAAAGTCCGCGCGGAGACGATGTCCAGGGAGGAGTCGCGGGTGTCATCGGGCATCCCGCCGATTCTTCAGCCCGCTGCGTGCGAAGTCAACGAGTCCGGGCCCGCGCGTCGACGAACGCTCAGCGGGGCAGCTGTGCCATACGAGCGATGCGTGCGGCACCGGCGGGCGCGCATCCAGGGCTACAGTTGAACGTCATGAATATGAGCGACGAGCAGTGGGAACCTGTCACGACCGCGAACTGCCACCTCGTCCGAGGCCCGTTCTATCACGGCACGAAGGTCGAACTCGCGGTGGGCGACCAGCTCTCGGCTGACTACCCCTCCAATTACGAAGATGGCCGCGTGCTTCGCCACATCTATTTCTCCGCCCTCATGGAGCCAGCCATCTGGGGAGCCGAGCTGGCCATGGCATTCGCCGGTGCCGAGGGGCGGGGCCGCATCTACATCGTCGAGCCGGTGGGCGCGTTCGAGGATGATCCGAATCTCACGAACAAGCGCTTTCCCGGAAACCCCACCAGGTCCTACCGAACGCGCGACCCTCTCAGGATTGTGGGCGTTGTGGACGAATGGGAAGGCCATCCCGAAGACACGATTCGCGCCATGCTCGACCACCTCCGCGATCTCACGCGCCGCGGCATGGCGGTCATCATCGACTGAATCGTGACCGCTGCCAGGGACCGGATGCCGACATGCTGACGCTTCTCAGGACGCTCATCGCTCACAAGGGAGACGCCACCGACGCGCTCCTCCGGCAGGTGCTGGCCAACGCCGCCGCCACTGACGACCCTGAGATCAGGGCCCTCCTCAATCACATCCTCGTCGCGAACCGGTTCTGGGCGGCCCTCATCTGCGGGGTGCCCTTCGACATCAAGCGCGAGGTGCAGGCGGACCGTGCACCGGCGGCCCTTCCGGCGACCTTCAGCGCGGTTCTGCAGCAGGAGGGCGCATGGCTCGAGGCGGCGTCAGAAGCCGAGGTTGCGAGTCAGGTCGCGCACCCGTTGATTCCCGGCACGTCCTGCTCCGTGGCCGAAGCCTTCATGCAGGTGTGCCTGCACACCCACGGGCACCGGGCGCAGGTCATGAAGATGCTGCGAGGTCATGGCATCACGCCGGAGCCGCACGACTTCATCGTCTGGCTGTCCAGGCGACATGGCCAGGGTGACCCTCCGAACGAGCGGCCTTCAGGCCGGCCGTCCCACGTGCCGCGCCGCGCGCTGACGGCAGACGAGATCCAGCAATGGCTCGCCACCCACGCCGACTGGGCGCTGGTCACCAGTCCGCTGCCTGGCGAGCACACGACGGCGCGAACCGAATTGACGCGTGTGTACACCTTCCCGACGTTCGACGCCGCGCTCGCGTTCATGCGAGTGGCCGCATCCTTCATCAACGAGACGAACCACCATCCGCGCTGGGAGAACAGCTTCAGGACCGTGACGGTCTGGTTATCCACCTGGGACATCGGGCACGCCGTGTCGCAACTGGACGCGAACCTTGGTGAGCATCTGGACGCCGTGGCCGCCCGGGTGATGGCGGAGGCATGACGCGCGCCTGGTGAATCCGCGCAAATCGAGCGCACATGAGCTTGCAACCCCGGGCGCCGGGCGCCATGATAGCCCGCCGCGGCGGAGCCGCAGGCATCCACCACACGGTATCGGCGCGATCCCGCGCCGACGGCACCGACATGACACGAGATCCCCAGAAGCGCGAACGTCTTCAGGCCATGGCCGATCGACTCGAGGTCGCTGCCACGTGGGAAGAGCTGACGCTATCGGAGTCCGGCCGCACGTGCCTGCGGGAGGCGGTACGCCGCCTCGGGAGCACGCGGAGCGGGTCGGCAGCAGGCGAGAGCGGCACCTGCCTCCTGTTCGCGGGAGCCAGCGGCACCGACAAGACCCTGGCCGCGGCTCTCTTCGCGAAGGAACTCGGTCGCGAGGCGTACCGCGTCGACCTCTCCCGCGTCGTGAGTCAGTACATCGGCGAGACGGAGAAGAACCTCGCCCGCCTCTTCGAGGCCGCGGCGTCCAGCGGGGCAGTCCTCTTCTTCGACGAAGCCGACGCGCTCTTCGGCAAGCGCAGCGACACCAGCGAGGGCGACAACCCACTCGCCAGCATCGAACCCGGCTACCTGCTGGAACGCATCAAGTCGCACCGTGGCGTCACGCTGCTGGCCACGGGAGCGCAGCAGCCAGTTGACGAATCCCTCGCCAAACTCATCGACTGCATCGTCGAGGTCCGGCACGGGGACGACTGACGGGCCTCGCAGGTGAGGGCAGGTTCGTGCGTCAGATCGCAACGAGCCCGGGGCTTTCGTGAGGGGCGGGTGCGACACCCATGACATACCGTTTCGGCACCTTCCAGTTCGACGATGAGAGCAGTCAACTGCTGAGGCATGGGAGGCCGGTGCCCCTCGAGCGCCAGCCCGCGCGCGTACTGGCCGTTCTCCTCGCACGCGCAGGCGAAGTTGTGCCGCGTGAGACGCTGCGCGACGTCGTCTGGGGGCATGAGACGCATGTCGACTTCGACCGCGGCCTTGCCTACTGCCTGTCGCACATCCGTACGGCGCTCGGCGACCGTGGCGACAACCCGCGCTTCATCCAGACCCTGCCCAGGCGGGGATACACGTTCATCGCACCTGTCACCCCGGAACCTGCGGCTTCGGCGCGCGCGCGCGAGGCGGACCCTGCGCCCGCACCGACGCAGGTTCAGGCCGGCGAGCCCCCGCCCGCCCATGGGCGTCGGGCGGCGATTGCTGCGATGGTAGTGCTGGCGCTGCTTGCTGTCGTCGCCCTGGTGTTCGCGCGACGGGACGCGGGGCCTGTGCTGGTTGCCGTCTCCGTGTTCGACAACGAGACCGGGGTGGCCGAGTTCGATCGGCCCGTTGCGGCCATGTCCGACCGTGTCGTCGCGAGCCTGGCCAACCTGGCTCCGAGCCGCCTGGCCGTCATCGGCAACGCCGAGGTGCTTCGCCAGCCCCGCAACATCCGCAACCTGAAGGCGGTGGCTGACGGTGTGGGCGCCGACTATGTGCTCCTCGGGCAGTTGCAGCACGAGGACGAAGGGCTGCGCTTCATCACGCATGTCATCCGGCTCCGGGATATGGCGCACCTGAAGGCGAACCGACTCCACTTCAGCGATGGAATGGCCGGGGTGGAGGCGGCAGTCGTGAGCGAGTTCGAGCGCGCCGCCCGCGAACACCTCCTCACGCCCAGCCGCAACTGATAGCCGCAACAGACCTTGTCGCCTCGTGCAGTCCTGCCTTGCAGGCAGCCGGCGGCTGTGCCACAAGTGCCGCCGGGAGGGTGTCTTTCATGTCACAGCGGTGGTCGCGTCGTGCATTCGTGCGTCTTGGTTCCGGTCTGGCCGTACTGGTCGGCTCACGCGCCAGCCAGGTCTTCGGCCAGGGAGTGCCGCCCGATCCCGCTCCCATGACTGACCTGTTCCCGGCGCAGGACGCCGGGGTGGTGAAGGAGGTCGTTGGCGCCTCTCACCGCGACCTCACACGCGTCCAGCGACTGGTCGAACGTCAGCCGGCCCTGGCGCGCGCCTCCATCGACTGGGGCTTCGGCGACTGGGAGACCTGCATCGATGCCGCGTCCCACGTCGGCAACAGGCCGATCGCCGAGTTCCTGCTGGCCAACGGTGCGCGTCCCACCATCTTCTCGGCGGCGATGATGGGACAGCTGGACGTGGTGAAGGCGTTCGTCGCGGCGCGTCCGGGCGTGCAGCGGAACCTGGGGCCTCATGGGCTCACGCTGATGTGGCATGCCCGGCAGGGCGGCCGGGACGCGGCGCCCGTTGCAGAGTACCTCGCAACGCTCGGAGACGCGGACGTCTCGCCGGCAACGTCGCCGCTCACGACGGCGGACCGCGATGCCGTGGTGGGGAAGTACGTTTACAGCTCAGGTCCGCGCGACTACTTCACGGTTGACGTCCGGCGCGACCAGCAGGGGCGTGACCAGCTCACGATCGAGCGGCCAGGAGCAGCGAGTCGCCAGAACCTGTACCACACCGGTGGCCTCGTCTTCTTCCCATCCGGTGTGCCGAGCGTGAAGATTGCCTTTGCGAAGTCCGGCGTCAGGGCCACGCAGTTGACGGTTGCAGACCCCGACGTCATGCTCACGGCTCGGCGGGTCTGAACCGTTCATCATGCCGCGGTGCCTGACGCTCGTGATGATCGGCCTCGTTCAAGCCGCGTGCGACCGTCCCGCCGTCCCGTGAGGACGCGATCAGGTGCAACAGATCCTTCGCGCGACCGTGGTCCTGCGCAGGGGCCTGGGGCAGTGGCGCATCGTGCACCGGCACCCGATGCACAGACGGCGCGGGAGAGCACGCGGCCCTAGGCCAGGTTACGCGGCCAGCGCCACGCCCACCACACGGCCAGCAGCGTCAACGCAATCTCCAGCACGCCGAAGAAGCGGTAGAACGCCCAGCTCCCCTGGATGGCCAGCACCATGATCGCGGAGTAGAGCAGCCCGGCGATGATGTTGAGGAGGCGTGCGGCCCTGGCGGGGAGGCTGGCAGAGGACACCACCATGAGGCTCGGGATGGCCATGAGGATCGCCGTGCCGAGCAGCTTCTCCTGGGTCACCGCGCCGAGGGGGCCGATGCGGCCGCCCAGCATGGACTCCAGCTTGCCGGGCACGTACAGTTCGAAGTAGTCGCCGTACACGTAGCACAGCATCACGCTCGTCCAGAGGAAGGACAGCTTCACACGGACCGGAACAGGGGCCTCATCGAGAGGTGTCGTCAGCTCGCTGGGCATACCCGGTCCATACGAGCGGGCCGGAGGCCTGGTTCCTCCGCGGGCAGCCGGACACATCGCTGAACATGTCCAACGGACTCGAGAGATGGACGCCGCACACAGGGATTGGCAAGAGATGACGACCATTGCGGTCGTCGGTGCAGACGCGCCCGCCGCGCACCTCGAGGCGGCCCGGACGCTGATGACTGAGTATGCCGCGCTGCCGCACACGGCCGGCCGGTGGCCAACGATGCAGGCCGACCTGGCCGCGCTGCCGCAGCCGTTCGTGGCGCCTGCTGGCGTGCTGCTGGTGGCGTGGGCCGGCGCCCTGCCGCTGGCCTGCGGGGGGCTGCTCGAACGGGAGCCCGGCATCGCCGAGGTGAAGCGGATGTACGTGCGCGCTGCGGCACGGCGACGCGGCGTTGGCGAGGCGCTGCTCCGCGCGCTGCTCGAGCACGCGGGGCGGATCGGGGCCACGCGGGTTCGGCTCGACACCGCCCCTGAACTCCTGGCGGCGCAGGCGCTGTACCGCCGATTCGGCTTCACGCCGATCCCCCACTATCGGGACGGGCTCCTGCCTGACGCGCTCTGCTTCGAGCGGCCGGTGGACGCCGTCCCTGCAGACCGGGGCGTGCCCCGGACATGACATGGCCATGAATCGACTGTTCCTCTTCCCCGACGCCGCCAGGCGCGACCCAGGCATAACCGCCTGGATGCGCGAGCAGCCGGACGAACTGGCGGCACTGGCGCGGCGCTGGTTCGACGTGATGCGCAACTGCGGACCCGACGTCCGTGAGCTGCTGCACGACGACCATCCGACGGCATGCGTGGGACAGGCGGCGTTCGCGTACGTCGATGCGTTCACCGCGCACGTCAACGTCGGGTTTTACCGCGGCGCCGAACTCGCCGACCCCAGCGGTCTGCTCGCAGGCACGGGCAAGTTCATGCGGCACGTGACCATCAAGCCTGGGCAGGGCGTGGACGATGCAGCCCTCACGGCGCTGATCCACGCGGCGTACTCCGACATGCGGCGTCGTCTGGACGCAGACTAGCTGCGGCCCCGCGTTCCCGCCGAGTGTGCCGACATCTCTGCCGTGATATGGTGCACCGCACCAGCGCCACGACAGGGTGGCCGCGGCCGGTTCAGGGCAGCACACACGAGGAGAGAGCGTGGACAACACACAGATCTTGAAGGGGCTGTACGACGCCTTCGCGCGGGGCGACGTTGCGGCGGTGCTTGGCGGGATGAGCCCGGACATCAGGTGGCACGAGGCCGAGGGCAATCCCTACCAGCCCAGCGGCGAAGCCTGGGTGGGTCCGGAAGCGATCCTCACCAATCTCTTCATGAAGCTCGCCACGGAGTGGGACGGCTTCGCCGTGCATCCGAAGACGTTCTACGGTGCAGGCGACACGGTCGTCGTCGAGGCGCGCTACAGCGGCACCTACAAGGCCACGGGCAAGAGCCTCGATGCCCAGGTCTGTCACGTCTGGGACGTGAAGGACGGAAAGGTGACGAGGTTCCAGCAGTACACGGACACCGCGAAGTTCCAGGATGCGATGGGCGCGCGATAGGCGCGCACACCCTGTGTCATGCCCGTAAAGGTTGGTGACGTCGGCGCGCTGTTCCGGTATCCCGTGAAGTCGATGGCAGGGGAACGCGTTGACGCGGCCGACCTGGGCTGGCACGGCCTCGACGGCGATCGCCGCCTTGCCTTCCGCCGACTGGACGACCGAAGTGGCTTCCCCTGGGTCACGGCGTCGAGACTGCCGGAGCTGATTCGCTGGGAGCCCAGGCGTGGCGCGAATGCCGTCACCAGCGATCTTCCGACGCACGTGCGCCTGCCCGACGGCACGGAGATCGACCTGTTCAGCGAGGAACTGGCGGCGGAGGTGAGCCGGCGCTGCGGCTCGCCGGTCGAGATCGTGCACCTCAATCGCGGCATCTTCGACGAGGCGAGTGTCTCGCTGATTACGTCCTCAACGGTCCTCGAGATCGGCAGGCTGGCCGCGCAGCCTGCCGACGTCCGCCGCTTCAGGCCGAACATCCTCGTGGCGGCCGACCTGAACCCGTTCGAGGAAGACGGGTGGGTGGGCGGCGTCCTCACCTTCGGTGATGCCAGCGACGCTCCCGCCATCGGCATCACCAACCGGGACGAGCGCTGTGCCATGGTCAACCTCGAACCCGAATCGGCGCAGCCCACGCCTGACGTGCTGAAGGCCATCGTCCGCGCACGGGACAACCGCGCCGGGGTCTACGCCACGGTGCTGAGGCGGGGGCGAATCCGAGTGGGGCAGTCCATCTCCTTCCATCCAGGGGAAGGACCAGCCAATCCACGAACCTAGGGGGGCGAGTGGCAGCGCATCGCATTTTCAAGGTGTCTTTCGCGAGTGTCTACCCTCACTACGTCCGCAAGGCGGAGAAGAAGGGGCGCACGAAGCAGGAGGTGGACTCGATCATCTGCTGGCTGACCGGCTACACACCTCAGGCGCTCGCCAGGCAGATCGAGCACGGCAAGGACGTAGAGGCTTTCTTCGCTGAAGCACCGAAGATCCACCCGAACGCCAGCCGCATCACCGGCGTCATCTGCGGCGTCCGCATCGAGGAGATCGCAGATCCCCTGATGCAGAAGGTCCGCTGGCTGGACAAGCTGATCGACGAACTCGCAAAGGGGCGGCCCATGGAGAAGATCCAGCGTCCGTAGCCGCTCGATGGGCGTCACCACGCGAGCCGGTGGCCGCGGCCCCCAGGCAATCGATTCCGGGGTTAGAATCGGCGCATGTCCGAGTCCAAGAACGCCGAGTTCAGCGACCTCCTCCGAGAAGACCGAACCTTTCCCCCGTCAGACGAGTTCCGCGCGAGGGCGCACGTCCAGGACGAGAGCATCTACGCCGAGGCCGAGCGCGACCCCGAGGCGTTCTGGGCAAAGTTCGCCGGCGAACTCGAGTGGTCCACGCCGTGGACGCAGGTGCTGGACTGGCAGCCGCCCCACGCGAAGTGGTTCGTCGGCGGCAAGCTCAACGCGAGCGTCAACTGCGTCGACCGGCACATTCACGGTCCCCGCCGCAACAAGGCCGCCATCATCTGGGAAGGCGAACCGGGCGACCGCCGCACGCTGACCTACTTCGACCTCTACCGCGAGGTCTCGCAGTTCGCCAACGTCCTCAGGAAGCTTGGCGTCCAGAAGGGCGACCGCGTCGCGCTGTACCTGCCGCTCATCCCGGAACTGGCGATCGCGATGCTCGCCTGCGCCCGCATCGGCGCCATCCACAGCGTGGTGTTCGGCGGCTTCAGCTCGGAATCGCTGCGCGACCGCATCAACGATGCCCAGGCGAAGCTGCTGGTCACCGCCGACGGCGGCTATCGCCGCGGCCAGACGGTGCCCCTGAAGCAGATGGCTGACGAGGCGCTCGAAGGCTGCCCGTCCATCCAGAACGTCATCATCGTGCAGCGCGGCGACCAGGCGATGAAGATGGTGCACGTGAAGGAGGGGCGCGATCACTGGTACCACCGCCTGATGCAGGACGCCTCGGCCAAGTGCGACCCCGAGCCGATGGATGCCGAGGACATGCTCTACATCCTCTACACGTCCGGCACCACCGGGAAGCCGAAGGGCATCGTCCATACGACGGGCGGGTATCTCACCGGTACCTACGCGACGACGAAGCTCGTGTTCGACATGAAGGACGAAGACGTGTACTGGTGCACGGCCGACATCGGCTGGGTGACCGGGCACAGCTACGTCGTCTACGGTCCGTTGGCGAACGGCGCCACGGTGCTGATGTACGAGGGGGCTCCGGACTGGCCGCAGAAGGATCGCTTCTGGTCGATGATCGAGAAATACGGCGTCACGATCTTCTACACGGCGCCCACGGCCATTCGCGCGTTCATGCGGTGGGGCACCGACTGGCCGGCGAAGCACGACATGTCATCGCTGCGGCTCATCGGCTCGGTCGGTGAACCGATCAATCCCGAGGCCTGGGTCTGGTACTACCGCTACATCGGCGGCGAGCGCTGCCCGGTGGTCGACACCTGGTGGCAGACCGAAACCGGCGCGATCATGATCTCGCCGCTCCCCGGCATCACCACCACGCGCCCGGGCTCCGCCACGAAGGCCTTCCCCGGCATCAGGGCCGAGATCGTGAATGAGCGCGGCGAGACGGTGCCCACGGGCGGAGGCCTGCTGGCCATCAAGCGCCCCTGGCCGTCGATGCTGCGCGGCATCTACGGCGATCCCGACCGGTACGTCAAGCAGTACTGGAACCGCTGGGGGCTCGACGTCTACGTCACCGGCGACGGCGCGAAGCTCGACACCGACGGCAACTTCTGGCTGCTCGGTCGCGTCGACGATGTGCTGAACGTGGCCGGACACCGGATCGGCACGATGGAGGTGGAGAGCGCCCTCGTCGATCACCCCAGCGTGGCCGAGGCGGCCGTGGTCGGCAAGCCGCACGAGATCAAGGGGCAGGCGATTGCCGCGTTCGTCACGCTGAAGGAGGGATTCTTCGGCACGAAGGCGCACGTCGACGAACTGCGCGATCACGTGGGCCGCAAGATCGGCGCCATCGCCAAGCCGGACGACATCATCTTCACCGCCGACCTGCCGAAGACCCGCTCCGGCAAGATTATGCGGCGCCTGCTCCGCGACATCGCGGAGGGCAAGGCGGTCGGCGACACGACGACACTCGCCGATCCGTCGGTGATGTCGAAGCTGAAGACGCAGTACGAGAACGAAACCTAACCGACGCTGGCATTGCAGAGTTCAGATTTCTGATTGCAGGTTGAGATTCGCACTCAATCTGCGTTCTGAATTCTGAATTCTGCAATCCGCAATCTGCAATTCCTACGAGAGTAGCAGCTCGAGGTCTTCCCGCTTGAGCCCCCGGACGACGCTGTTATCCGCCGTGATGATGGCGTCGGCCAGGTCCCGCTTCCGCTGCTGGAGCTCCAGCACGCGTTCCTCAACCGTATCCTTCGCAATCAGCCGATAGGCGAACACGTGCCGCGTCTGCCCGATGCGGTGCGTGCGGTCCACGGCCTGCGCTTCCGCGGCCGGGTTCCACCAGGGATCGAGGATGAACACGTAGTCGGCCGCCGTGAGGTTCAGGCCGACACCGCCGGCCTTGAGGCTGATCAGGAACAGCCGGCAGTCGCTGTCCGACTGGAAGTGATCGACCCGCTCCTGCCGATCGCGGGTGCGCCCGTCCAGGTACTCGTAGGTGACCCCCCGCTCGTCGAGCCGATCTTTCAGGAGCGCGAGGAAGCTGGTGAACTGCGAGAAGACGAGCGCCTTGTGCCCCTCTTCGATCGTCTCGATCAGTCGTGGCACGAGGAGGTCGAGCTTCGCGGACGGCGCGTCGCGCCGCTCCGGGTCGACGAGCGCCGGATGGCACGCAGCCTGCCGCAGACGCAGCAGGGCTTCGAGCACCTGCAGCCGCGACTGCTGCCAGCTCGAGGTCTTGCCGAGCAGCGTGCGCCGGTAGTGATCGCGAAGCTCGTTGTAGAGGGTGCGCTGGGGCCGTTCGAGTTCGCAGACGAGCGTCTGCTCCACCTTCGGCGGCAGGTCGGACGCCACCTGCTCCTTCGTGCGACGCAGGATGAAGGGGCGCAGCGCCCGCGCCAGCAGCCGCAGTTCCTCATCGTCTCCGTCGGTCGTGAAGGAGAGGCCGAACGCGGTCGACCCCGACAGCAGGCCGGGATTCAGGAACTCGAAGAGGCTCCAGAGGTCGCCCACGCGGTTCTCGACCGGGGTGCCCGAGAGCGCCAGGCGATGCGTGCCCCGGAGCAGCCGCGCGGCCTTGGCCGCTGCCGTGTTTGCGTTCTTGATGGTCTGCGCCTCATCGAGCACCACGTAGTCGAATTCCACGTCGGCCAGCGCCGCCGCGTCGCGGCGCAGCGTGCCGTAGGTCACCAGCACCAGGTCGCTGCCGGCAATCTGGTGCAGGCGGTCGGTGCGGCCGGTGCCCGAGAAGTCCAGCACCCGCAGCTCCGGTGCGAAGCGCGCCGCCTCCTGCTGCCAGTTGAACAGGACGGAGCGCGGCACCACGACCAGCGAGGGTTGCGGCGCGAGCCCGCGGCTCTCGCGCTCCGCGCGCCGTTGATCCAGCAGCGCGAGCACGACCACGGTCTTGCCGAGCCCCATGTCGTCGGCGAGGCAGCCGCCGAAGCCGAACTCGCGCAGGAACCGCATCCAGCCGAGCCCTTCGCGCTGGTACTCGCGCAACGTGCCGGTGAAGGAGGCCGGCGGGTCGAGCGGGGTGATGGCATCGAACGCACGAAGGCGCGCGCGCGCGGCGGCGGCCCGCTCATCCCACGAGACGGCCGGCCGTGCCGCAAGCAGCGCGTCGAGGATGGCCACCTGGTTCGGCTCGAACCTGACATAGTCCCCTTCGCTCGAGCCCAGCGCGAGCGGCGCGAACTCACGCACCCACTGCTCGGGCAGGATGCCGACGCTGCCGTCGCCAAGCGTCACCGTCCCGCTGCGCTTGTGGATGGCATCCAGCAGCCGTGGGAGCGGCACGCGCTCTCCCTCGAACGTGGCGTCGCCACGCAGCTCGAACCAGTCGGTGCCCGACCGCACGGCGAGCTGCGGTGTCGACGACGCCAGCCGATAGCGGCGGCCGTCGGCTTCCACGTGCCAGCCCTCCGCCAGCAGCGTGCGGACGATGCGCGGGACGTCGGTGGCGGCCACCTGCACGCGATGCCTCCGATCCCAGGCGTCCCACGCGGGCCTGGCACCGAGCGCGCGCAGCCGGTCCTGGGCGCGCCGCTCGATGTCGGGCCGGCGCCGCGCCATGACCCGCGGGTCTGCGGTGGGCACGAGCGCCACGCTCGACGCGGCCTGCGGCGTGCCGCCGGCATAGGAGAACTGGAGGTCGGCCTGGAGCAGCCGTGCCTCGTTGCGGGGCGATCGAAGGATCAAGTGCGGCACCGGCGGCTGGTCGACCACCGTGGTCCGCAGTTCGTCGGGCAGGTTCGGCTGCTCCGCCGCGCCGGACGAGAGCAGGGCCTCGCGCAGGCGCGACGACTCGCTCAGGGGCACACGCAGCACGCCGCCCTCCATCAACTGGTGCAGCCACGGCGTGGCGGCTCCGGGCGTCGCCGGGACCACACGCGACTGTGTCAGTGCCACGCCTTCGTCCAGCAGCAGGAGCACGTCGGCCAGCGGCACCGTGCTGCCGTCGCGCATCAGCCCGCCATCGACCACGTACACGCCTGCGCCATCGTCCCTCGTAATCAGCAGCACCGGCGTGAACGCCCCACCCTCCTGCCACGTGAGCGGCACGAGCGGTGAATCCTGCGGACGCGCGTTGGGGATGCGGGTGAGCGCCAGGCGGCAGCGACCGGTTTCGCAGATCAGGGGCAGCACGTCGGAGACGGTCACGCCCTTGAGGTGGTACGAGGTGGGCACCTCGGTGCCGGGGCTGCCCCAGGACAGTTCGTGTGCGGGCCTGGCACCGGCAAGCCTGCCGAGAATCACGCGGTCGGCTTCGTCGAGCGCCTTGAGTTGTGACGAGTGGATGCGGGCGGTCTTCGGTACGCCCCATTCCCCGCTCTGCTTCTGTTCCTGGCGCAGCAGGTGCACCACCAGCGCCATCGACTGTCGCGAACCCGCAAGGTCGATGGCGTAGAGGAGGCGGCCGTCGGGCGCCTCTGCCTCGGGCTGTGCGGACTGTGCCTGGGCGGCAATGGACGCCAGCGCCTGCCGCCAGCCACCGGCCCGGGCTCCTGGCCGACGCGGGTCGGCGGTCCGTGCCCGCGGGACGTGAAACTCCGGGTCGTCCGACGACCAGTCCTCACCATCCTCGTCCGCATCGAGTGGCAGGGCCACGAACTGCACGTCTTCCGGGCGGATGGTGTCGGGCAACTGCAGCACCCGCTCGGCATCGCAGTTCTGTGCGACAGCCCAGACGTGCTTGCAGGGCTCGAGCCGGTCGTTGAAGAAGGGGCAGGTGCAGGTGGCGCGAACCTCGCGATCGGCAAGGTCGAGCCGGACGACGTAGTCTTCGCCGCCGCGGACGACGGCATAGACGAAGCTGCCGGCCGGATCGAAGTGCACGACGGCGCCGGACGCGTAGTAGGCTGCTCCCCGCGCGCGGGATCTGGGGTCTGTGACGGGCGCCAGCGCGCGCGTGAGCTGCATCGGGGAATCCCCATCATGGCGCTACACGCGTGCCCTCCGTCAAGCCCGGCGTTGTCCGGCCACTCGAATGGGTGCGCGCGTGCCGGAGCCTGCCATGATGGGGTGATGCAGTACTCCGCAATCGTGCTTGGGGCAACCGGGAACGTCGGCGGTCGCATCGTGCAGCTCCTGGTGGGCAACCCTCGCTGTTCCCGCGTCATCGCGGTGACGCGGCGTCGGACCGGCGCCTTCGTGGACCCGAAGGTCACGGAGCTCGCGGTGCACATGGACCGCATGGAGGCGGAACTCGCTTCGCACGTGCACGGCGTCGACGTCGCGTTGGCGGCGTTCGGTGTCGGCCGCGGCAGCGCGAAGATGTCGGACGAGGAGGTGCGACGGATCGAGGTGGAATACCCCGCCGCGTTCTGCCGCGCCGCCAGGGCTGGGGGCGCCCGCGTGGGGGCCGTGATGACCGCCGCCGGTGCGGACCCGAAGGCTCGGTCGCGCTACCTGCGGATCATCGGCGAGAAGGAGGAGGCGGCAAGAGCCGCAGGGTTCGATATCCTCGGGCTCTACCGCCCTGGTGTCATCCTCGGCAATTCCAACACCCCAGGTTACCTGGGCACCCTCATGCCGCTGGTGCACTGGGCGTTGCCGTCGCGGTTCCACTCCATCCACGTGCACGACCTCGCGCGTGCCATGGTCGCGCGGTCCGAGCAGGCGCTGCGTGCGCTCGGGCAGGCCGCGCCTGACGCCGCGCCACTGGTCCAGGTGCTGGAGTTCAGGGAGATGGCGCCGTTCTTCGTTGCTGGCGAGGCTTCAGCCTCGCAGGGACACTGACACATGGCCAGGGCGAACGTGTTGAAGGCGAAAGAGCGGACCGCCCTGCTGGAGGTACTGCGGGCGCGTTTCGAGGCGAACATGTCGCGGCATCCCGACCTGGCGTGGGTCGACGTGGAGGCGAGGCTCGGGCAGCGCCCTGAGGTGCTGTGGACGCTGAGCCAGATGGAGCAGTCGGGTGGCGAACCCGATGTGGTGGCCAGGGACCCCGCGACCGGTGTCTACCACTTCGTCGACTGCTCGGCCGAGAGCCCGAGCGGACGCCGCAGCCTGTGTTACGACCGCGCCGCGCTCGACGCCCGGAAGGAGGCCAAGCCGCGCTCGAGCGCGATGGAGATGGCGGCCTCCCTCGGCGTCGAGATTCTGACCGAGGAGCAGTACCGGCACCTGCAGACGCTCGGGAGGTTCGACCAGAAGACATCGAGCTGGGTGCAGACGCCGGCCCGGATCAGGGCCCTCGGTGGGGCGATCTTCTGCGATCGCCGCTACGACACGGTCTTCACGTATCACAACGGGGCCGAGTCGTACTACGCGGCGCGTGGCTTTCGCGGCCTGCTGAAGGTCTGACGCGCTCCCATGCGGTCGCGGGTGCTATTCGCGGCCCGCGCCACGCACCGGCTCGATCGCCTTGCGTGGAAGCTTCTCTGCGGTGTTCGCCGCGTACCACGTGAAGACGGCAGCGACCGTGGCCTGCTGCACGAGGTCGTCCCGCTGCACCCGGTCCAGGAAGTCCATCGTCGAATGGTGGGTGCGTGAGTTGTAGTCCAGCCGCTCCTGCATGAACTGGAAGCCGGGCAGGCCAGCCGCCTCGAAGGGGACGTGGTCGGTCGACGTCACGGAGCGTGGACCGACGTAGTCGACGCCGAGGTCGCGGACCGATTCCATCCACTGGCGGAATTGCGCCAGTGCCCCGAGGTTCCCCTGGCCCCAGATGCCGCGGATGCGCCCGGTGCCGTTGTCGAGATTGAAGTAGGCCGCGAGCGTGGCGTGCGCCGGCTTGGCCGTGTCGTCTGCCGGGTTGCCGAAGTGTTCGGTGACATACGCACGCGAGCCGAGCAGTCCCTGCTCCTCACCGCCCCAGAGGGCGATGCGGATCGTGCGGCGCGGCTTCAGCCCGAGCGTCCTGATCACGCGCATCGTCTCCATCATGGCGGCCACACCGGTGGCGTTGTCGGTGGCACCCGTGGCATAGGCGTGCGAGTCGAGGTGTGCGCCGATGAGCACCACCTCGTCGGCGAGGTCGGTGCCCGGAATCTCGGCAATGGTGTTGATGCCGTTCGGCGTCGCCGCACTTTCCGGATGAAAGACCGTCTGGATCTGCAGCTCGATCCGCACGGCGATCCCCTTGTCGAGGATGCGGAGGATGCGGTTGTAGTGCTCGACGGCGATGGTGGCCGATGGGACCTGGGCAGCCACCTTGGGGTCGCGGCTGCCGCCTGTCGTCGGGAACACCGTGCCACCATCCACGCGCTGGGTGAGCCAGGTGAGATCGCTGCCGCCGGCGGTCGCGTCCGAGTCCGAGCCCCGCTCCAGCAGCGCCACGACGCCCTCGGCGACGTAGAACCGGGCGAGCCGCTCGGCGAACGTCGGCTGTCCCGGACGTGCAGCCGGCCGGTTTGGCGGGGTGGGTGCGGGAATGGGTGTGGCCAGCGCCTCCTTCACGTCGGCGTCGCCCATGCGCAGGGTGACCCGGCCATCGAGCAGCCGTACGGCGCGAGGCCCCTGCGGGAGCACGATCCTGCCGCGCAGCTTCCCGGCGTAGCGGCTGAAGTCGGCATCGTTCCGGATGTCGACCCGCACCACCTCCGCTGTCACCGGTCCATTCGTGCCGGGGGAATAGAGCCGCGGGAAGCCGACGATCGGCTGCGCCTGCGGTTCGACCATGTGCGCGGAGAACCGCTCGACGCGCCAGCCCTGGCCGAAGCCGAAGCGCTCCTGGTGCACATTGGCGAGCCCCCACTCCTGGAAGCGGCGCATCGCCCAGTCGCTCGCCTGCTGGAACTGCGGCGTGCCGGTGACCCGCGGCCCGTAGACGTCCGCCAGCCACGACACATGGTCCATGGCCTGCGACGTCGACAGCGCCTGCTGCTTGATACGCGCCACCGTCGCAAGGTCGACCGGTGCCTGGGCAAACGTGACGGTGGTGCAGGTGAACGCGACCGCGAGCACGAGCATGCGCTTCATCGAGCTGGACTCCTGGAAAGAAGCCCCGAGGATATCAGGCTCCGGGCTCCGGCCCGACGCCAGAGGCCTCCGGATTGGCCCCGCCCGGAACCAGTGCCATGCGCCGGTCGTCTATGATGGAGACCGATATGGCCCTCATCGAAACCGTCGACCTGTGGAAGACCTACCAGATGGGCGAGGAAGAGATTCACGCCCTGCGCGGTGTCTCGATTCAAATCGAGCGCGGTGAGTATGTGGCCATCATGGGGCCGTCGGGGTCGGGCAAGTCAACGCTGATGAACCTGATCGGGTGCCTCGACACCCCGAGCAAGGGTTCCTACCTGCTGAATGACAAGCAGGTCAGCAAGATGGACGACAACGAACTGGCCCGCATCCGGAACGAGGAAATCGGCTTCGTCTTCCAGACGTTCAACCTGCTGCCCAGGGCCACGGCCCTGCGGAACGTCGAACTGCCGCTGGTCTACGCCGGCATCCCGGCCAAGGAGCGCGAACAGCGGGCTCGCACTGCCCTCGAGAAGGTCGAGCTGTCCACCCGCATGAACCACCGGCCGAACGAACTCTCCGGCGGTCAGCGGCAGCGCGTGGCCATTGCCCGTGCCCTCGTGAACAACCCCTCGATTCTCCTGGCCGACGAACCGACCGGCAACCTCGACTCGAAGACCGGCGTGGAGATCATGGGGCTCTTCGAGCGCCTCCACAAGGCCGGCAACACCATCGTCCTGGTCACGCACGAACCGGACGTGGCGGCGTACGCCTACCGCACCATTCACATCCGCGACGGCCAGGTCGAACAGGACGTCCGCCGGGCCGCCTAGCACGTCTCGTGTCCTCCTCCTCGTCAGACCGCGGCCACGTGACCGTGACCCACCTCACGTAACGGGGCTTCCGTCTCGAACGAGGTCGTGTCGGGCACCGTACGGACCCGCGGGGCATCCGGATCCAGCCGGGGCACCGCCGAGAGCAGCGCCTGAGTGTACGGGTGCCGCGGTGTCGTGAAGATCGATTCCACCCCTCCCATCTCCACGATTCGGCCGCGGTACATCACCGCCACACGCCGGCAGATGTGTTCGACCAGCCTGAGGTCGTGCGCGATGAACAGGTAGGTCAGCGTCAGGCGTGCCTGCAGGTCCAGCAGCAGGTTCACGATCTGCGCCTGTACGGACACATCGAGGGCTGACACCGGCTCGTCCAGCACCACGAACTGCGGATGCAGGGCGAGCGCGCGCGCAAGCCCGATACGCTGGCGCTGCCCACCGCTGAACTCGTGCGGGAATCGCTCGAGGTGGGCGGCGTCGAGCCCGACGAGCGACAGCAGCTCGGACACCCGCTCGCGCCGTTCACTGGCACGACCAACCCGGTGGATGATCAGCGGTTCCTCCACGATGGCACCCACGCGCATGCGCGGGTTCAGGGAACCGAAAGGATCCTGGAAGACAATCTGCATCTCGCGCCGGGCGTCGCGCAGGCGCGCAGGCGGGAAGCCGAGCAGGTCCTCACCCCTGAACCGCACCGAGCCACTCGTGGGTTCCACGAGGCGGAGCAGGCAGCGTCCGGTCGTCGTCTTACCGCTGCCCGATTCCCCAACCAGGCCGAACGTTTCACCGGCCTCGATCTGGAAGCTCACCCCGTTCACTGCCGTGACGGTCGTTCCCCGGCTGAAGAGCCCGCCGCGGCGGGTGAACGTCTTCGTGAGATCGACGACGTCAACGAGCGGCATGGGGGTCGTGCAGGAAACAGCGCACCGTGCGTTCGGGTGACGTGTGAAGAGGGCCGGGGACCGCCTGGTCGCAGGGGGCAAACCGGTCGGGGCAGCGCGGGTGGAACGTGCAACCACGCGGGAACGCGCCGAGGGTGGTCACCCCACCGGCAATCGGCCGGAGCGCCGCACCGCGTGCCGCGCCCGGCAGCGACGCGAGCAGGCCGCGCGTGTACGGGTGGTCTGGCGCGCGCAGCACGTCGCGCACGGGACCATGCTCCACGATCCGACCGGCGTACATCACGGCGACACGGTCGGCTGTCTCTGCAACCACACCGAGATCGTGGGTGATGAGCAGCATGGCGAGGCCGAGTGTCTGCCGCATCTCACGAAGCAGGTCGAGGATCTCGGCCTGGATCGTCACGTCGAGTGCCGTCGTCGGTTCGTCGGCAATGAGCAGCGTGGGACGGCAGGCCATCGCAATGGCGATGCAGACCCGCTGGCGCATGCCGCCCGAAAGCTGGTGCGGATAGTCGTTCAGGCGGCTGGCGGCGTTGGGGATGCGGACGGCATCGAGCAGTTCGAGCGCGCGTGCCCTGGCCTGGGCGCGGGAGGTGCCGTGGATGCGGAGCGCCTCGCCGATCTGGTCGCCGATCGTGTAGACCGGATCGAGGGCCGTCATCGGTTCCTGGAACACGAAGCCGATGGCTGCGCCGCGCACCGCCCGCATCCCTCGTTCGTCCAGTCTGAGGAGGTCGCGTCCGCCGAACATCACGTGTCCGCCGGCCACCCGACCTGGCGGACGCAGGAGGCCGACGAGCGAGAGGGCGGTGACCGACTTGCCGCTGCCCGACTCCCCCACGAGCCCGAGCGTCTGTCCGGCAGCGAGGTCGAAGCTCACCCTGTCCACCGCCACGGCCGGTCCGGTGGGCAGGTCGAAGACCACCGACAGGTCCTTCGCCGAGAGGACGCTCACGTACTCACCAACTCACCAACTCACCATTCAGATCGTGGTGGTTTCCTGGTGTTCGCCGAAGACCTGCCGCATGGCATCCGAGATCTCGCCCACGGTCGCCCTGGCTTCCACGGCGGCAATGATGGCGGGCATGAGATTGCTGCCGTCGCGGGCGGCGGCGCCGACGGCGTCGATGCCGGCTTTCCAGGCGGCCGTGTCCCGGCTCGCGCGCACCGCACGGGTCCGTTCCACCTGCTGTCGTTCGATGGCCGGGTCGACCTGGAAGACGTCGACGGCGAGCGACTCCTCGGCCTGGAAGCGATTCACGCCGACGACCACGGTGTCGCCGGCATCGATGGCCTGCTGTGCCCGGTACGCCGACTCCTGGATTTCGCGCTGGATCATGCCCGACTCGATCGCGGCCAGCGTGCCGCCGGTCTCGTCGATGCGACGGATGATGGCGGCCGCCTCGCGCTCGATCGTGTCGGTCAGTTCTTCTATCACGTACGAGCCGCCCACCGGGTCGACCGTATTGGCCACGCCGGTCTCGGCCGCGATGATCTGCTGCGTGCGGAGGGCGAGCCGCGCGGCGTCCTCGGTGGGCAGGCCGAGGGCCTCGTCCAGCCCGTTGCAGTGCAGCGATTGCGTGCCGCCGAGCACCGCGGCCATCGCCTGCACGGCCACGCGGACGATGTTGTTGTTCGGTTGCTGGGCCGCGAGCGTGCTGCCGGCGGTCTGCGTGTGGAAGCGCAGTTGCTGGGCGCGCGGGTTGGTGGCGCCGAAACGGTCGCGCATGATGGTGGCCCACAGGCGACGCGCCGCCCGGAACTTGGCGATCTCCTCGAGGAAGTTGTTGTGGGCGTTGAAGAAGAACGAGAGCCGCTGGCCGAACTGGTTCACGTCCAGCCCCGTGTCGATGGCGGCCTGCACGTACGCGATGCCGTCGGCGAGCGTGAACGCCACCTCCTGTACCGCGGTCGCCCCGGCCTCGCGGATGTGGTAGCCGCTGATCGAGATCGTGTTCCAGTTGGGGAGTTCGCGCTCGCAGAACGCGAAGATGTCCGTGATGATGCGCAGCGAGGCTCGCGGCGGGTAGATGTAGGTGCCGCGCGACACGTACTCCTTGAGCACGTCGTTCTGGATCGTGCCCGATACCTTGCGGAGCGGCACGCCCTGGCGCTTCGCGACGGCGATATAGAGCGACAGGAGGATCGACGCCGTCGCATTGATCGTCATCGAGGTCGAGACGGTGCCGAGCGGGATGTCGTCGAAGAGCACCGCCATGTCCTCGACCGAGTCGATCGCCACGCCCACCCGACCTACCTCGCCGGCCGCCATCGGGTGGTCCGAGTCGTATCCCATCTGTGTAGGGAGGTCGAAGGCCACGCTCAGGCCGGATACACCCTGGCCGAGCAGGTACTTGTAGCGGGCGTTGGACTCGGCGGCGGTGCCGAAACCGGCATACTGCCGCATGGTCCACAGCCGGCCGCGGTACATGGTCGGCTGGATGCCTCGGGTGAAGGGGAATTCGCCGGGGAAGCTGAGGTCAGCCATGGACGTGCGGTCGATTGTACCTGCACGTCGTGGCGCGGTCGGTGTCCGCCGCCGCCCTGCCCGAATTCGCAATCTTCATCCAGATCGCGCGAAGGGCCAGGTCCGCCGCGCGTCTGGCCCCTGCCGCCGTGTGCAATCGTGTTGACTGCCGCCATGCCCGTAACTCCTTGACAGGTCAGGTATTCGGTCCTAGACTCGACTTACCGAATCCGACTCGACCAGCGGACGACACTGTCAGCCGACCCCGATGCGCCGTGGTCGCTGCAGGGAGTCCGGTGAGGCGCCCCCGCAGGTGAGCGGTGGCGTAGGAGGAAGCACATGGAAGACGTCGTCAACCGGTTCGCCCGGGAACTTGCCGACGCAATCGCCGCCGCCGTTGCCGAGAGCCCGCAGGTGGAAGCCTGCCGTGAACGGGCGCGCGCGGCTGGCTTCGACATGAAGGTGACGCTCGAGGCGGTCGTCGGGTTCGCGACCCGAGGCCAGCAGTCGCAGGCGCTCACCCGGATCTCCGCTCCGTCGCGCATGGTTCCGGTGCGGAAGAACACCTTCGAGGTCACCGCGAACGATCGCCGCTTCCTGCGGTCGCTGCGGATTGCGGCCGACGAGACGACCGAACCGGTCGAGTAGACGACCAGCACCGACATCCGCTGATGCAGGCCGGCGTGGAGCCATCCGCGCCGGCTTGTGCTGTTTATGGACCTGTTGCGGACGGGTCAGCGATGGCGGACGGCTTCGATCGCCGCCGCAGCAATCACCGAGATGAGCAGCAGCGCCGCGCCACCCGTGGTGAGCGCGATGAGGGGCGAACGCGTGAGGGCAGGGAGGTACTCCCAGGCGCCGGCCGCAAGGGCCACGGCGCCAAGCACCGCAGCGCCCAGGTGTATCCGGTCGCCCACCTCGAGCGGCGCCACCGCTTCCCGCTCCGCATCCAGCCGGCGCATCAGCTGTGCCTTCCACCAGATGAACGACGGGTCGAGTCGCGACGGGGGCATGTCCCCTGATGCGACCGAACGCATCGCCGTGGTCACCACCTGTTCGTCATCCGCGGGCCGTCGGCGGAGCATCAGCGTCCCTCCGAAGTGGTGTGTCCATGTTCGCGCAGCATCCGGGCGAAGCGCTGGCGTGCGCGCGACAGCAGCACGCGGATGCTGCCGGTGCGCAGGCCGGTTGCCGCCGCGATCTCCCGGTGATCCGCGCCTTCGACATGGGCGAGCCAGACCAGCTGCCGTTCACGCGGCTTCAGCCGGGCGAAGAGCCGGCCGACGTCCAGCCGCAGCGCCTCGTCTGGCGCCGGTGTGCCACGCTCCGGTGGCACGTCCTGCGACTCGTGGCGCCGTGCGCGATAGTGATCCACGACGAGGTTGCTCGCGATGCGGAAGGCATAGGCGCGGAGTTCACCCGGGTCGCGCGTCGGGATTGGTGTGCGCAGGAGGCGCAGGTAGGTCTCCTGCACGATGTCGTCGGCAGACGCCGCATTGCCCAGGATGCGCGCCACGTACGCCCGAAGCGCGCCAGCCGTGCTCGCGTAGAGCGCATGGAACTCACGCTCGTCGAGCAGCGCCCGACCCTCGGCGCGCTCGCCGAGCGCTGCGTCCGTCCCTGGGACAGCCATGGCGTTGGTGCGGGACGACATCAGGCTCGGGTGGTGGCGATGTCGGTGCTGGGATTGGGCGTGCGATTCAGCAGCCCGAGCATGCCGGCCAGTCGGTACGACGCGGCCGCCGATACGGTGAATCCGACACCCAGCGAGAGGGCAATGGTACCGATGGCGGTGAAGCCCTGCCCGCCGACGCCAGGAGTCAGGAAGACGTACACCAGCAGTCCACCGCCGAGGCAGAAGAGCACCACGCCGATCTGTGCCGCCCTGAGGATCCGCTCCTGTGGTCCGCCCGTGGGCGCCGGCTCGGCCGCAAAACCGGCCATGAGCCTGGCGCCACCCTCGGTCTGCATGAACTCTCCGAAGTCCTTCGCTGAGCCGAGCTTGTCCAGGAGCCGCGCGTGGAACTCCGTGAGCAGCTTCACGCGCTGCCTGCGCTGGGATGCGTTCCCCAACACCCAGGCGATGTAGGCGAGGGTGGCAAAGAACGCCGGGAAGACGATGATCTCGGAATTGTTCACGTGGGCTCCTCTGGTGTCTTGTGGATAAAGACGGAGGAGCGGGGGGAAATGTTAACAATCGGGCCCCGGGCTCAGGCTCCAGGAAACGCCGGCCCGGTTCTACTTGCGCGCACGCGGCGCCTGTGGCGCGCCGAACAGCGCATTGAACAGGAACCGGAAGGTGGCGTACGACTGCGCTCGGTGCTGTACCGGGAAGCCGAACAGGACCACCCGGCCCGTTCCGATCGGCGCCTCGACGATGGCCGCCCGTCCTGCGAGTTGGGCCTCGCCTTCGAGCCAGCCGCTGACCAGCAGGTCGCGCTCGCCGTACCGTGCGATGGTCTTCATGCCGGCCGCGAGGGACGGATCCGAGTAGGGCGCGTTGCGTCCGGCGGCGGACAGTGAGCCGTACGCGGAGCTGAAGAGGAAGAAGGCCGACGTGTCCTGCGGCATGCCGAACGACAGCGGCTGGGCGGGGTCCATGCGCAGCCGCACCAGCGAGCCCGGCACGAAGAGCTGCTCCTCGGCGTCCTGCGCCACGTCCCGGATCGGCAGGTCGAAGGCGCCGATGGCGAAGCCGCCCGCCTGGCCGAGGCACACGAGCGTTCCGCCCGCCCGTACGAAGGCCCGCAGCGCATCCACGCCCGCGGGAGACAGGCCGCCCGCGTACTCGGGCGGCAGGACATCCTCCGCGAGCCCCGACGAGATCCGGTCGCCCGGGATGTTGGGCAGGACGATGGCGTCGTACTGCGCACGGAGATTGCCGGCGCGCACCTGCTGATCGGTCAGGCTCGCGAACCTGAACTCGAAACGCTCCAGCAGGAACCGGGTCCAGCCTTCGTCGATGCTGGCGGTCCACGGCTTGTAAACCGCGACCCTCGCCCGTCCGATCGGCTGCAGCCCCTGGGGCACCTTCCCCTTCAGCCCGTCTGCGCGCAGGCCAAGGTCGCGTGCGATCGCGGCCACCGTTGGCTCCACGTTCCTCGCATAGGGCACGACGATCGACCCCGGTGCATAGCGGAACGCGGGGGTGTCGATGCCCGCGGTCGTCCACGACGGGGCCGCGCCAGCGGCGACGAGCCGGTTCACCGCGAGTGCCGCACCGGTGCCGCGCCCCTCGATCACCCAGAACGACGGCTTGCGCTCACCCCACACGGTGCCTGGCGCGATCGTCGCCGTGGCCAGGCGGGTGAGCGATGGTGGCTCGAAGCGGCGCTCCACCGTGATGGTCCGTACACCCATCTGCGCGGGCAGCGTCCAACCGGCCACGTCGTAGGGACGCTCGGCGGCGGCGCCTGCGCCGCGTCGGCCTGGGTATCGCTGCCGCTCGAGCAGCGTCTTCACATACGCGCGGTAGGGCTGCGTCATGAAGATGATGTCGGTCCCTTCCGGATAGGGCTCGCCGTCCGCCCTGAACGGTTCCATGGCGCGCTGGATCTCGACACCGCCGGCCAGCAGCAGTTCCTCGAGGCGCGCGGCGGCGGTGGGGTCGTGCTGATCGGTCGGGACGATCACGGCGAAGGGCGCCTCGTCGCGCCCCTTCTGCACCGCATGCCGTCCCATCTCGTAGAAGTTGTGGACCAGCTGCTCGCGGTAGGCGCTCGCGGCGATGAGCAGGCCGCGGACCGCGCTGAGGTCGTACTCGACGATGTCGCGCAGCGTCCAGCGGCCTCCAGGCCAGGGATCGGGGAAGTTGATCTGCGGACGATAGGACGCGAGCCCCTTGAAGCCGGCCCGCAGCTCGGTGGCTGGCACGTTCACCGGCGACGCGACGTCGACGCTCGCCACCTCGGTCAGCAGGCACACGGTGTTGTGGCCGATCGGCGCCGAGTCCTCGAAGCCGGGCCAGTAGTAGTCGTACTTGGCGCTCGTCACCACGCCGGACTTCCGATCCTGCTGGAGCTGGAGCGCCATCGCGCCGCCGAGCAGCGCGGCCGACCGCCAGATGAGCGGATCGGAGTTCGGGTCGATGGGGTCGGTGTTCGGCGGGGCGAAGAAGCGCGGCCCGTTGTCCTCCATCTGGTGCATGGTCAGGAAGACCTGGGGGTGCCAGTCGCCGTACATGAAGCGCGCGAAGTTGCGGCTCTCCGCGAGGTTCAGCATGAACAGGTCGCGGTTGACGTCGTGGCCGGCGTACTTGTGATACAGCCACGGCATCGGTCCGCCTTCCCACGCGGTGCCGAGGTACTTCGAGTACCAGTCTGTCACGAGCCGATGACCGTCCGGATTCATCGTCGGGATGACGACGAGCACCACGTTCTGGAGCATCGCCAGCGTGGCTGGATCCGTGGCCGTCGCCAGGTCGTGCAGCAGCTGGGTTGCGGCCTGGGTGCCGCCCACCTCCGACGAGTGGATGCTCGCGCCGACGGCGACGATCACCTTCTGGGTTGCTGCGAGACGCCGGGCCTCCTCCGGCTCGAGGCCGCGCGGGTCGGCGAGCCGCTGGTTCGCGGCGCGGATCTGGTCCAGGTTGCGGATGTTGTCCGGGGCGCTGACGACAGCCGCGAGTGTGCGGTGTCCCTCGGTGGTCGGTCCGAGATCCAGCAGGTGCACACGGTCCGACTGCCTGCTGATCAGCGTGACGTACTGCTCGATGGCGTCGGCGGTGGCGAGCCTCCGATCGGTGCCGATGGGAAACCCGAAGTGTGCCTCTGGAGTGGGAACCTGGGTGGCTGCCGGAGCCGCGGCGCCGAGGAGCAGCGCGCCCAGCAGCAGGGCGCGTGCCCCATGGAGCGTCACGCGCGCATCATAGCAGACCGGCCCGACGGTCCTCAGCGGCTCCGCACGAGCTGCACGATCGTGGCGCCGAGGTGCGAGGCGGGGTCGTCGTCGAACGCCTGCACCAGCGGATGCGCCTCGAGCCGCGCCTGCACGATGGCACGCTGGACGCCGCGCCCGCGTCCGTGCACGAGCCGTACGGTCGCCATGCCGGCGCGTGCGGCCTCGTGGAGGTACTCGTCCACCACCGATGGAATGTCGCGTGGGGCGAAGCTGTGGAGATCGAGTTCCGGCTCGATCGGCAGCGTGACCGCCTCGGCATCGTCATCCGTCTGGTCGTGCGGCGGCGTCCGCTCGTCTGCCATCGCGGCGGGCCGGTCAGGGCTTGCGGTAGTCGTGCGTCGCGGTCACCGTGGTGGTGATGCCGCCCCGTGCGGAGAAGTTGCCCACCACCGTCATGCGGCGCGGGCTGATGGCAGCGACGAGGTCGTCCAGGATCTGGTTCGTCACCGCTTCGTAGAAGATGCCGCGGTTCCGGAACTCCAGCATGTAGTACTTGAGTGACTTCAGTTCGACGCAGGTGGCGTCTGGTACGTAAGAAATCCGTATCTCGCCGAAGTCGGGCAGTCCGGTCTTCGGACACACGGATGTGAACTCCGGACAGCTGATCGTGATCTCGAAATCGCGTTCGGGTCTGGGGTTCGGAAACGTTTCAAGGGTCGAGCTTGACATGACCTCGAAATTCTAACATTCACTCAGGAAATTCGCCTTTTTTGGCCGATCTGCGTTTGACACTGGCGGAAATTGCGCGTTAGCATACGGCCAACTTCACGAATTACGCCGCGATCTCACGCCGCGCGCGCGGTGATCGACGGGTCAACTCACTGACGCGCACAATCACACAGAGGAGAGACAACATGGCTGACGCCCGTCGCATGGGCAAGTCCGAGCTGTTCTCGCATTTCGCGGAACGGTTCGAGGTCAAGCGCACGCAGGCTCGCGAGTTCTTCGACGAGCTGGCGCAGCTCGCGGAGAAGGAACTGAAGAAGTCCGGCGAGTTCGTCCTGCCGGGCATGGTGAAGCTGGTCGTGCAGAAGCGCAAGGCGCGCATGGGCCGCAACCCGGCCACTGGTGAGGCCATCAAGATCCCGGCCAAGACGGTGGTGAAGGCGCGCATCACGAAGCAGCTGAAGGACGCCGTCCTCCCGCGCAAGTAGCTCGTCTCCGCAAGACGCGCTCCCCACACAACGTTCTGTGTGCACCGCGGTGGAGAGCAGCGCGGCGGTCGTGGTCGTCGTCCACGCCGCTGCGCTCCCTCACCGTCGGCCTCCTCAGGTTCGCATCCGGCTGAGCACCACCATGGGCGCCATCTGCGCCACCTTGCACTCCAGCTCCGCGAGCGAGTCGTCATCGAAGACCACGCGGTCCCGGTCGGCCAGCCGCACCTCCACGCTGTAGCGTTCCGCTCGACGCGGTGTGTGCAGCTGGTAGTAGTGCACCTGGAAGCGGTGGTCGTCCACGGCAATCGTGCCGCTCTTCAGCAGGGTGCGGAACATGGCGTCTGCCGTTCAGGCCGCGGTGTCGCTCGTGGACGTGCCGGGCACCGGGAGCCGGACGGTGAAGGTGCTGCCCACCCCGACCGCGCTTGTCACGGCGAGCGTGCCGCCGAACTGCTCCACGAGGTGACGCGACGTGGCGAGCCCGAGCCCGTGCGGTTTCGTGGTGCCGGGCGCATCGAAGAGTGACGGCAGGCGGTGGGACTCGATGCCGCTGCCGGTGTCGCGCACGCTCACCTCGACGTGCAGCCCAAGGGTGCGTGCCTGCACCACGACCCGACCGCCCGGCGCCGTTGCCTGAATCGCGTTCAGGATCAGATTGCGGTGGACGCGGTCGAGGCCGAAGGGGTCGGCGGTCACTCGCGGCAGATTCGCGTCGGCCATGAGTGCGATGGAGACGCCCGCTGCGCTCGCCTCGTCCCGGAGGGTGCCCACGACCGCGGTGAGCGCGCCGTGGATGTCGACCGGCACGTGTGCGCCTGGCTCGGACTTCGCCGCGTCGCGCAGTTCGTCCATGAAGCCGCGGACGGCAGCCAGCTCGCGCGCGAGGGTGCGACGCAGGTCGTCCCGTGCGGCGGCATCGAGATCGTCGCGCAGCAGCAGCGTCGCCGCGTTCCCGAGGCTCTGCACCGGGTGGTTGAGATCGTGGAAGAGTCCCCCGAGGACCCGCCCGAGCCTGGCCTGCCGCTCGCGCTGCCTGCACGCGTCCTGCGCGAGGGTGAGCCTGTCCGTCAGGCTCTGTATCGTCTCCTCGTGGTCGCGCCAGCGTCGCTGCCGTCGTCCCACCCAGATGGCGAGGCCGGCCGTGCCGCCAAGGACCACGAGTGCCGACTGGAGCCCGGCTGCCCTGGACGGCGCTCCGGATGCCTCCCGCCAGCCGCCGTTGGCCACCTGCGGCGCCTCCATCGCTTCGCGCTCGGCACGCGCGCTGAGGCGCACGGGACCACCGTCGAACGACAGCGATGCCAGGGCCAGAAGTGAGGCCGAGAATGCGCCGGCGAAGAAGGCGGTTTTGCCCTGCACGTCCTACAGGAACGCACGAGAGCCCGAGATCGAACAGGGATCCGGAATTCTTTCTCGACCGGGAGCTACATGCCGCGTATGCGCCGGGCGAGCTGGCGCACGTCGAGCCGGTCCATCTTGTACTTGAGCGTGCTGAGGGGAACCCCGAGGTACTCGGACGTGGCGGTGACGCTCCAGCCGCACTTCTCGAGCGCCCGCAGGATGAAGTTGCGCTCGAACGTGTTGGTGGCGTCCTCGAACAGGCTGTCGCTCCGCTGTCCTTGGGGCTCGAGCTGCGCGAAGTGGAACTCGAGCGGCAGGTCCTCCTCGCCGATGTAATCCTTGTCGCTCACCGCGACGAGACGCTCGATGAGGTTCTCCAGCTCGCGGATGTTCCCGGGCCACCAGTGCTTCTTCAGCATCGACATGGTGGAATCGGTGACGGCGGTGATGCGCTTCCGGAAACGCGTGTTGTAGCGCCTCAGGAAGAACTCGACGAGCTGGGGAATGTCCTCGGCGCGCTCGCGCAGCGGCGGGAGCCGCAGCGGGATGACATTGATCCGGTAGAACAGGTCCTCGCGGAAGCGGCCTTCCTTCACGGCCTTCTCGAGGTCGATGTTGGTGGCGGCAATCAGCCGGAAGCTGGTCCTGATCGGCTTCTGGCCGCCCACCCGCTCGATCTCGCCCTCCTGGATGGCGCGCAGGAGCTTGGACTGGAGTTCCAGCCGCAGGTCGCCGATCTCGTCGAGGAACAGCGTGCCGTTCGCCGCCAGCTCGAACTTGCCGAGCTGCTGCCGCAGGGCGCCGGTGAACGCGCCCTTCTCGTGCCCGAACAGCGTGCTCTCGACCAGCTCCTTCGGGATCGCCGCGAGGTTCACCGCGATGAACGGTGCCTCAGGGTTCTCCGACTCGCGGTGGATCAGGCGGGCCAGCAGCTCCTTGCCGGTGCCGCTCTCCCCGAGAATCAGCACCGTCGCAGGCAGCTTCGCCACCTTGTGCACCATGTCCACCACGTCGCGCGTCACGCGGCTCGGCCCGACGATGAACTCGCGGGTCGACTCGTCGGCGACCTGTGCGGACAGCGACTGCACCTGCCGGTTCAGGTCCTGGTGTTCGCTCGCATGGCGGACCAGCGCCTTCAGTTGCTCGTCGTCCACCTCACGGGTGACGTAATGGTAGGCACCCAGCTTGATCGCCCGCACGGCCGCCTCGATGTCCGATGTCGAGGCGAGCATCAGGACCTCACAGAGGGGATAGTTCTCCTTGATGATCTGGAGCACCTCGAATCCCGAGACGCCAGGCAACTCGACGCCGAGCACCACCAGGTCCACGTCGTCGCGGTTGAGGACCGCAAGCGCAGCCTCACCCGACGCGACCCTGAGGACGCGGAAATCCCGCTTGAGGGCTGAGGTCAGCGTGTCCCGCGTACCCTCGTCGTCATCGACAACCAGGAGGGTCTTCGGCTTGAGGTTCATCGGAGGTACACGTGGGGGAGCCGGTATTGTCTCAGGCGGTTGACACTGTTGCAAGCCGTTCGTTAACGTACTGTGTTTGTTGACCTTCGCGCTGATCATCGCCGTGCTTGCCGCGGTCGTCGCCGTGGTGGCCCTGGTGCGCGCCAGGAATGCCACCCGTCGCGCCGAGCGCCTGTCGGAGTCGTACTGGGAACTTCGCTACGAGATCGGGCAGCTCAAGGTCAGGGCCAGCCGGCTCGAGACATCCACCGGCCTCACCGAGGCCGAAGCCGGGACGGCGGTGGAGGCACCGCGTCCCGCGTCGTCGACTACCTCGTTCATTCCCCTGTCATCCCTGAAGAAATGACCAACGAATACGACGTCATCGTGATCGGCGCCGGCACCGGCGGCTACGTGGCTGCCATCCGTGCAGCGCAACTCGGGCTGAAGGTGGCCTGTGTCGAGAAGCAGAAGTCGCTCGGCGGCACCTGCCTGATCTGGGGCTGCATCCCGACCAAGGCGCTCCTCGAGCACGCGCATGCACTCAAGATCGTCCAGGGGGCGAAGGAGTGGGGGGTGACGATCGGCGACGGCGGCGGCCTGCCGGTCTCGATCGACATGAAGCAGGTCCATGCCCGCAAGGACAAGATCATCACCGGACTGACCAAGGGGGTCGAGTTCCTCTTCAAGAAGAACAAGATCACCTGGGTGAAGGGGACTGCCCGCCTCGCCGGCAACGGCGTGGTGGAGGTGTTCGAGGGGGAGACCCAGACGCTGAAGGCGACCCGCGAGATCATCGTCGCTACCGGGTCGACACCCCGGAGCGTGCCCGGCATCGCATTCGACTACGAGCGCATCATCACGAGCGATCAGGCCATCCACATGAAGGCCGTGCCGAAGTCGATCGCCATCATGGGCAGTGGTGCGGTCGGCGTCGAGTTCGCCTCGATCTTCCGGAGCTTCGGCGCCGAGGTCACGATCATCGAACTGCTGCCGCGCCTGGTGCCGGTCGAGGATGAGGCCGTGTCGGCCGAGCTGCAGAAGTCGTTCAAGAAGAAGGGCATCACGGTCTACACCGGGACGAAGGTGACCAGCGCGAAGGCGACGGCCGACGGCGTCGACGTGCAGGCCGCCCTGCCCGACGGTTCGACGAAGGCGATCCACGCCGAGTACCTGCTCGTCGCCACCGGCCGCGGACCGGTGACGGCCGGGCTCGACATCGAGAAGCTGGGTGTCGAGATGGACCGTGGTTACATCAAGGTGGACGCACTGTTCCGGACCACGGTGCCGGGCATCTCCGCCATCGGCGATGTCATCACCCTGGGCAACGGTCCGCACCCGCAGCTCGCCCACGTCTCGTCCGCCGAAGGGATCGTCGCCGCCGAGCGGATTGCCGGGCATGAGGTGCAGCCGATCAACTACGGCCACGTGCCCGGCTGCACGTACTGCGACCCCGAGATCGGCAGCGTCGGGCTGACCGAGAAGGCCGCCATCGAGAAGGGTTTCGACGTCCGGGTCGGCACGTTCCCCTTCGGTGTGCTCGGTCGCGCCAAGATGGCGGGCGAGACCGAAGGTTTCGTCAAGATCGTCGCCGAGAAGAAGTACGACGAGATCCTGGGCGTGCACATGATCGGGCCGCGGGCCACCGAGCTGGTGGCTGAAGCCACGCTCGCGCTGCGGCTCGAGTCGACGGTCGAGGAGCTGATCCGCACCATCCACGCACATCCGACGATGGCGGAGGCGGTGGGTGAGGCGGCGCACGCGACGCACGGCGCCGCGATCCATATGTGAAGCGGGCGTTCAGGACTCTGAAGTCAGACGTCAGAACTTGTGCGGTTGCGGCACGTCAGCAATCAGCGAACAGCAATCAGCGATCACCGATTGAATATGGCCAGCGACGTTTTGATGCCGCAGATGGGCGAGTCGATCGCCGAGGGGACGATCGTTCGCTGGATCAAGAAGGTGGGCGACACGGTCGATCGTGACGAACCGCTCTTCGAGATCTCGACCGACAAGGTGGACGCGGAGATTCCGTCGCCGGCCGCCGGTGTCCTGACCGAGATCCGTGCCCGCGAAGGTGAGACGGTGCCGGTGAACTCGGTGGTGGCCGTCATTGCACCAGCCGGCACGCAGCCGGCCGCGGTGCCTGCGGCGACGGCTGAGGCGCCCCCCGCGCCACGCGCCCAGGCAGACGGGGCACCGACCAGCGCGGCGCCTCCGGCTCCGGCAGCACCGGTGCCCGCACCTCCCGCGGCCCCACAGGCGGCCGCCGGCACGGTCGAGGAGCGGCTGCGGCAGAAGTCATCGCCGCTCGTGCGACGGATCGCCCAGGAGCACCACGTCGACATCACCCAGGTCCATGGCACCGGCGTGAGCGGACGGGTGACCAAGCAGGACATCCTCGGGTACATCGCCGCACCCCGGCCGGCCGCGCCTTCCCAGGCGCTACCGACGCAGGCGCACACGTCGGGTCACACGCCGGCCACCGGCGCCGGCCTGGCCGGCCAGACGGTACCGCTCTCGGTGATGCGCCGCAAGATCGCCGAGCACATGGTGCTCAGCAAGCGCACGTCGGCCCACGTTCACACGGTGTTCGAGGTGAACTACAGCCGGATCGACCAGATCCGCAAGGCGAGGAAGGCCGAGTACGAGGCGCACGGGGCGAAGCTCACCTATCTCGCGTTCATCGTGAAGGCCACGGTGGACGCGCTGCGCCAGATTCCCATCCTGAATGCGTCCCTCGACGCGAACGGCAATGTCACCTATCACCGGGCCATCAACATCGGCATCGCGGTGGCGCTCGACTGGGGCCTGATCGTCCCCGTCATCAAGTCCGCCGACGAGAAGAACCTGCTTGGCATCGCGAAGGCCATTGCCGACCTGGCCGACCGCGCCAGGGCCAAGCAGCTCAGGCCGGACGAGGTGCAGGGCGGTACCTTCACGGTGACCAACCCAGGCGGCATCGGTGCCCAGTTCGGCCTCCCGATCATCAACCAGCCGCAGGTCGGGATCCTCGCCGTGGGCGCCATCGAGAAGCGCGCCGTGGTCATCGACGATGCGATCGGCATCCGGTTGATGGGATACCAGGCGATGGCCTTCGACCACCGCCTCGTCGATGGGGCGGTCGGCGACCAGTTCATGGCGCTCATCAAGCACCAGCTGGAACACTGGGACCCGGCCAACGCCTGACCGAGCCGGGCACCCACGAAGTGCCCGCGATCGTCCGATAGTCGGGGATACGGACATGCGCACCCTCGAGGTCCGACAGCTCGGCCTGATGGCCTACGGCGACGCGCTCGACCTGCAGAAGCGCCTGGTCGAGCAGCGCCGTGCAGGCACGACCACCGACGTGCTGCTGCTCGTCGAGCATCCCTCGGTGCTGACCCTGGGCGTGCGCGGCGATGGCGGGCGGTCGCATATCCTGGCGTCTGATGAGGAACTGGCGGCGCGGCAGATCGGGGTGTTCGAAACCGGGCGCGGCGGCGACATCACCTACCACGGTCCAGGACAGATCGTCGGGTACCCGATCGTCGACCTCAACCCCGACCGTCGTGACGTGCACAAGTACGTGCGCGACATCGAGGAGGTGCTCATCCGGGTGGCGGCCGACTACGGCATCACCGCGGGGCGGGTGCCCGGCCTCACCGGGGTCTGGGTGGGGGACGAGAAGCTGGCTGCGATTGGCGTGCGGATCCAGCGATGGGTCACCAGCCACGGGTTCGCGCTGAACCATACGACCGACCTGTCGCACTTCAACCTGATTGTGCCGTGCGGCATCTCGGACAAGGGGGTCACGTCGCTGTCGACGCTGGGCTGCACGGCATCCAGGCGTGAGGTGGAGCAGCGGATTGCCCTTCGCTTCGGCGAGGTGTTCGGGCGCGAGGTTGTCGAGGCCGCCGCCGAGGTGGATCGGTGATGCGAAGGGCGCGCCTGGTGTCGCCGACACCCCTGACACGGGCAGCGGCGCTGACCATCGGACTGGTGACACTCGCCACCGCGCTGTACCTGCTCATCGAGTATCCGGCGCTGCCGGACCTGCTGCCGGTGCACTTCGGTCCGAACGGCGCTCCCAACGGCTGGCAATATCGCACGCTCCCGCGGGTCCTGATTCCCGTGGGTGTGCAGGCCCTGCTGGCCGTGACCTTCGGGGCGGTGGCGGCGTTGCTGCTCTCGCGCGCGCACGGCGATCACGATCACGATGCCCCGGACGTGAAGGCGGCGGCGACGGCGGCCGAGGCGGTGGTGCTGCTGGCGGCCACCTGGATCACCTTCCAGGGTTACGCGGCCGTGACGCTGGCGCGATTGTGGATGAGCCAGCAGGCGACGCTGCCCTTCTACAACCTCGGCGAGATGGCCGGCGGTCTGCTGTCGATCGCCATCGCGGTCCGGGCACATCGTCGGCTTGGACGCCCTGAGCCGCGTCCGTTCATGCCGGAGCACTGGCGCCTGGGACAGCTCTACAAGAACGCCGACGATCCGGCGCTCTTCGTCCCCACCCGCGACGGCCGACGGTGGACCCTCAATTTCGGTCGACCGGTCGCCGGTGCGCTGCTCGGGCTGGTCCTCGCCGTGGGGATTCTCGCGCCAACCGTGCTGATTGCCCTCGCCCTGCGGTAACCCTCCACATCCAGGGCCTGCGGCCCGATTTCGCCTGCTGGTCACACAGATGGGTAAGTCGATGCCCATCAGGAGCTTATCCAGTCCCGGCGTGCCTCCGGAATATTTTCGGCGCGCCCGGTGTTTTCAATGCCAGCGAGGGACGAATGAGAGACACGAAGGATGAGCTTCTGCTCGCCCGGTTACAGGCCGGAGACGAATCGGCACTCCGCGACCTGGCCGAGGCGTATGGGTCCAAGATTTACCAGCTTGCGTTCCGCTACCTCCGCAACAAGGAAGACGCCGAGGAGGTGATGCAGGACGTTCTCTATAAGGTGTACCGGAAGGTCGGGGCGTTCCGCGGAGACGCGGCCCTTTCGTCCTGGATCTACCGGATCACGTTCAACGCGTCGATGTCGCGCCTCCGGACGGCGAAGTACCAGCGGACGCAGAACGACGAGCTGTCGATCACCGCGGCTGAAGGCGATGAGATGGGCGGCGCGCGTCACGAGATTGCCGACTGGTCCGATATGGCCGACGAGCAGGTCTTCCGGTCACAGTTGCGCCGCAAGGTGTTCAGCGCCATCCTGTCGCTGCCCGCCATCTACCGCGCGCCGGTGATGCTCCGCGACATCCAGGGGATGTCGACCGAGGAGGCGAGCGAGATCCTGCGCGTGAAGGATCAGACGCTGAAGTCGAGGCTGCACCGCGGCCGGCTCATCCTGCGCAAGCAGCTGGCCGACTTCGCCGGCGGGCTCACGCTGCATCACGCGACCGCATGATGCGCGGGCCCGCTTCTTGCTTCGATTCTTTCCGGAATTGATCGACGGTCGAGGGTAGCCACAAGGTCTGCAGGCCGGCATACGGCCGCGGCGTGGTTATCCCGACCCGATCAATCCGGACAGACCGCTTCCCTCACCTCTTCCCCGCTCCCGTACAGACGTACAGCATCCACGCGTTGAACCGTGTGGCGGGAAGACCTGTGTCGCTGGCGATGGGGAATGGGTGAGGTCGGGCGCGCCCGCTAGAGCAGCATGGCGTTGTCGAGCGCGACGCGCGTGGCGACGCTGAGTGTCGGCAGGTCGACGCTGGCGACGCCGGACGGTCCGAGCCGGACCGGCTGGGCGATGGCGCGCGCGCGTCGCCCCGCCCGGTCGTCCGGGGCGACGAAGCAGCTGAGCGAGCGCCGTGAGATGCCGCAGATCGCGGACACCGCGTCGGCCGCCGCATGGGCCAGCGCGTGCGGGCCGGGCGGCCAGAGCGCCGATACCTGTGCGCTGAGCCGCCGACGCAGTGGTTCGTCGAGTACCCGGATCGCCGCGAACCCGCCCACCGCCGCATCGTCCCAGTTGACCACGACCTGGCCGGGTGGAACGCCAAGCACCGAGAGCGCGATGTCGCGTACGGAGGTGTCGGTCTGCAGGGCGACGAGCGCCCGGATCGAGGCGGCCAGCGCCTCGGGCGCCGAACCGACGAGACGCGCGTGTCCGTAGCGCAGGTCGCGGACGCCCCTTTCCACGAGCGTGCGGCCGTCCACTCCCGCGCAGAGGACGAGCGCGCGGGCCGCCAGTTGCGAGATCTGGCGCAGGACCAGCAGGTCGTCGCCGCCGTCCCTGGGTTTCGCCGGATCGGCGATGACCACGAGGGAGGCACCGGCCACGCGGGTGAGGTCGGTCGTGCCCGCGACCGGGGTCGTGAAGCCTTCCACCGGCCCGGTCTGCATGATGTCCAGCGCCTTGCCCGCTGCGACCTGGCCAGCAGGATCGATGAGCTGGATGCGCCTGACGATCTCGCGTCGCGCGAGCACGTGGGCGACGGATCCGCCCAGCTCGCCGGCCCCGATGATGGCGACGTCAATCATGCGTGTGGGCTATTGTAATGGAGCCATGAAAAAGGAACTGCGTGGGCAGGTTGCGCTCGTCACGGGCGGGTCGAAGGGGATCGGGTACGGCATCGCGCATGCCCTGGTATCACATGGCGTGAACGTGGTGATCACCGGGCGTGATGGTGCGAGTCTCGTGGACGCGCGCATGCGGCTGCAGGCGTTGGATGGCGGCGCCGCCGAGGGGTATGTCATCGACGTCCGCGACTACGCCGCGGTGCACCAGGGGATCGAGGAGGCGGTCGCCCGCTTCGGGGGCCTCGACATCGTCGTCAACAACGCCGGCCTGGGCCGCTTCGTGAACATCGCCGAGATGACGCGCGAGCAGTGGTCGGAGACGATCGACACGAACGTGACGGGCGTCTTCAATGTCTGCCACGCCGCGATTCCCGCGCTGCGCACGCGGGGCGGGGGCTACATCCTGAACATCAGCAGCCTCGCCGGCAAGAATGCGTTCGTCGGCGCTGGTGCCTACTGCGCGTCGAAGGCTGCGCTCAACCAGTTCGGCGAGGTGCTGAACCAGGAAGTGCGCCACGACAACATCAAGGTGACGACGATTGCACCCGGATCGGTGGCCACCGGCTTTGGCGGCGGACCGGCCGATGCGGGCGCCGAGTGGAAGATCGGTGCGTCCGACCTCGGCGATCTCGTGATCGACCTGCTCTCGCTCGACAGCCGCACGCTGCCGAGCTACATCGAAGTCCGGCCCTCGAAGCCCCCGAAGAAGTAGGCCCGCGGATGTCGTCGCCCTTCCAGAAGCACCAGGACGCGCTCGAGCACCACGAGACGATGATGGGACCGGCCCGCGGCCGGCTTGCCGTGGCGCTCGACCTGCTCACTGATTCGCTGGCCCTGGTGGGCCAGCACGGCGTCTACTGCCGGAGCGAGCGGTTCCCAGGACGGCCGAAGATGGACATCGCCCTCGTTCTCGAGCAGTTGAGCGACGCGAAGGAACTGGTGCAGAGCGCCATGGGGGAAATCAAGAACAAGGCTGGTTGATTACCCGATCCGTCCCTCCAGCATTTCTTCCTCGCCCGACTGGGTGGTGCTCGGCGTCTCCAGCCGCTCCGCGGCCTTCCAGCGTGCGTTCATCACCAGCCAGAGCCCGCCCGGCACGGCAAAGCCGGATCCCAGCCAGAAGGCCAGCGTGCGCGGTGACCAGCCGAGGTCGTCGAGCGCGTACCCGGTCGCGTAGCTCGAAATCGAGGACGTGAGCGTGACCAGCGCGAGTTCGGCGGCGAACACGCGGCCGCGGAACTCGTCGGGCACCTCCATCTGCAGCAGCACGGTGCTGAAGACCCACAGGATCGATCCACCGAAGTGGGCCAGCAGTACGCAGACGGCTGCCAGCGGAAGTCCCTGCGCGGCGGCGAGCGCGATGTAGAACCCGCCGACCATGAAGTACGCCGGTCCAATGGACCGGCGCATGGTGGTCGGCGTCTGCCCGAGCAGCCACCGCAGCGCCATGGGGCCCAGGCCGGCGCCGATGCCGCGCGCGCCGTAGAGCACGCCGATACCGGCCGCCGTGCTGCCGGCGATCGGGAACACACGCTGGCCGAAGACGGTCAGCAGCAGCAGCACGCCGCCCGCCAGCCCCCAGCCTGCCTTCACGAACATGATGGCCGAGATGTGCGCGCGTCGCCGGACGTAGTCGAACCCCTCGAGCATGTCGGGGAGGCCGGAGAGGGCATACCACCCCTGCAGCGGTGCCTTTGGCGTGGGCGTCGAGTCGTAGGTCGTCCGGCTGATGAACCAGGCCGAGGTGAAGAAGGAGGCCCCGTTGATCACGAAGGCGATCTCGCGGCCGGCGATCGCGGTTACCAGCCCGCCGATCGACGCGCCAATGGCCAGCATGGCCGCCCACGTGGCGCTGGCCAGCGCGTTGGCCGGCATCAGTTCGTCCTTGCTGGTGACGTTCGGGATGGTCGCCGTCCGGGCCGGCTCGAAGAAGGCGGTCCCGGTCACGGTCAGGGCCATCACGACGTAGGCAAGCCAGACCTGCTCGCGCGTCCGCACCAGCAGGAGCCCGAGCACCAGGACGCCCCGGACGAGATCGGTCCCGATCATCAGCCGCCGACGGTCGACCCGGTCGACCACCACGCCGGCGATCGGCCCGACGATCGCCATCGGGAGGAACTGGACGATCATCATCCAGGCCACCGCCGTGGCCGAGCCGGTCAGGTCCAGCAGCAGTGCGAACACCGCCACCGAATTGAACCAGTCACCGAGCTGGGAGACTGTTTGTCCGAAGAACAGCAGCCGAAAATTACGATTGGTGCGGAGGATCGCGGTTTGACTGCTCACGTAGGAGAGCCCAGTATAGTTCCGGGCAACGGTGTGTCCGAGACGGTCGGCCGGTACCAGCTGCTGGAGCCGATCGGGACCGGTACGCTGGGCGCGCTGCATCGCGCCCGCGACCTCGAACGGGGCCGCACCGTGGCGCTGCGCATTCTTGCACCCGATCTCGTTGCCGATGCCACGCGCCTGACGGCCCTGCTGAAGGACGTCGACCGCGCCACGGCCGCGTCACATCCGGTCCTGCCGGCGCTCTACGAAGACGGCCAGGACCACGGCGTCACCTTCCTGGCCTCGGAGTTCGTCTCGGGCGAACGCCTGTCGGAGTTGGTGCACGGCACTCCGCTCAACCCGAAGCGCGCCTTGGATCTCGCCGTGCAGATTGCCGACGGCCTGGCCGCGGCGCACGCCGAGGGGCTCGAACACGGAGCACTGTCTTCCCGCCGCATCCTGGTGACGATGAAAGGGGCGGTGAAGATCCTGGACGTGGGCATGCTGGCCTGGACCTCGGCGGCCGAGAGCGAGCGCTGCGACGACTATGTGGGGCTCGGCGAGGTGGTCTTCGAGATGCTGGTGGGCCGCCCGATCCGGCGTGGCTGGCCGGCCGAACTCCGCAACGACCACCTGCCGGAGGCGGTGCGCCCGATCCTCAAGCGGCTGCTCGCCGAGACAGGGACGGAAGTGTTCCCGTCGATGGCGCTTGCGTCGGCTGCCCTGAGGGATGCGATGCTGCGCCTGACTGCGGTCCCCGCGCCGACTGTCCCCATGCCCGCTGCCACCGAACCCCTGCTGACGGCCGAAGCGAAGGTGCGGCCTGGCCTCTGGGTGGCCCTCGCGCTGGCGGCGATCGCGGCGATCGCCTGGGTGGCCCTGGCCTAGGCTGGCGGCTCGGACGGTGCGTGCGCGGCGAGCAGGCCGGGCAGCGCCGCCGCAAATCCCGATCGCGCCATCACGTCCGACACGCCCGCGTCGCGTGCCGCGGCAATCGTGGCGGTATCGACGTGTGAGACGTAACCCATCGTGGGCACTGACGCGAGCGTGGGGTCGGCCTTCATCGCCGCCACGATGCCGAGCGGATTGGTGCGCGGATTGTTCAGGTCGAGGATGACCAGCGCCGGCGTCTGTGCGCGCATCTGGTCCAGCGCCCCCTGCGCCGAGCGCACGAACGCCACCGTGGCGCCGGTGTGCGCGGCCGCCGAGCGGATCTTCGACGTGAACATCAGGTCGTCGAGGATTGCTAGAATCACGACGTGATCATAATCGAGTCGCAGGCGGTCGCCCCGTTCCACAAGAACGGCTTCGTCGTGGCGTGTCCGAGGACACGGCAGGGCGTGCTGATCGACCCAGGTGACGAGGTGGACGGCCTGCTGGAGTTCGTCGAGCAGGAGGACCTGCGCATTCTCCACATCCTGCTGACGCACGCGCATGTCGACCACGTGACCGGCGTGGGGCCCGCGAAGCGGGCGCTCGACGTGCCGGTACACCTCCACCACGACGACCTCTTCCTCTACGAGCGCGCGGCCGAGCAGGCGGCGTACTTCGGGCTTGCCATGGACGGGCCCCCGCCACCCATCGACCGGTTCTACACGGCCGGTGATGCGATCACGTTCGGCGACTTCGAGGCCCGACCGCATCACACGCCCGGCCACTGCCCGGGAGGCGTCTGCCTCGAGGTGGCGCGCACGGGTGAACGCGGGCTCGACCTGTTCGTTGGCGACACGCTGTTCGCCGGCTCGATCGGCCGCACCGACCTTCCGGGTGGCGACTACGCCACGCTCATCGGGTCGATCCGCTCGGTGCTGTTCCCGTTCGGCGACGAGGCCCGCGTGTACCCGGGCCATGGACCCGACACGACGATCGGGCGCGAACGGAAGACCAATCCGTTCTTGCAGAACCTCTAGAATCGCGAATCGCTAATTGCGAACCGCTAATTGCGAATTGCGAATCGCTAGGGTGGGGACCTGAGGTTTCCAATCAGCAATTGGCAGTCCGCAATCCGCAATGTGTCTCACTCCGTGCGTCCCACCTGCAGCTCGACCCTTCCCACCTTGAGGCGATCGCCCGGAATGAGGTGGGCGCGATTCACCCGCTCGCCATTGACGTAGACCCCGTTCGTGCTTTCGAGGTCGACCACCTCGAGGGTTTCGTCGTTGGCCTCGAGCCGGCAATGGATGCGCGAGACGAGCGCGGCGTCGAGGATCAGCTCCGCGCCAGCTGAGCGGCCGATGGTCTTGATGGAGCCGGGGGAGAGTCGGAACGTCAGGGGCTCGGTCTCGGCGCCGAAGGCCTGCAGGATCCACATCGGTGCCTTGATATTACCGCGCAGGTGGTGAACTTCGGCCGGGCCGCCTCCGTAAATGCAGGTATGCCGGCCACACCTCCCCGCACCCGTCTGTATCTGGCGCTCGGCGTGCTCGCCGTCGTGGGTATCGGCGCCGCAGGCTACGTCACCCTGAAGGGCGCCTCCGTGGACATCGACGACTCGAAGGTCGTCACCGTCGAGCGGGGCACGATGGTCCGTTCGGTGGTCGCGACCGGCAAGGTCGAGCCGATCACGAAGATCGAGATCAAGTCGAAGGCGAACGGGATCATCAAGGCGCTCAGCGTGAACGTCGACAGCGTCGTGAGCGAAGGCGACATCCTGGCCGAGCTGGACAAGGATCAACTGCTCGCCCAGGTGCGCGGTGCCGAGGCCAACCTGCTGGCGGCCCGGGCCGCCCTCGAAGGGGCCGAGGCGCAACTGAAGAAGAACACCGTCGAGGCCGAAGGGCCCGACGTGGCGTTCGCCCGCCGCGCCTACGAGCGCGCGAAGTCGCTGTTCGATCAGCACCTGGTCTCGCAGTCGGCGCTGGACGACGCGCAGAGCGCCGTGGAAGTGGCCGAGAACCGACGCCGTGCCGCGCAGTCACAGCTCTTCGTCAGCCAGGCGCGCGTCTCCGAGGCCCGTGCGCAGGTGGCCCAAGCCAAGGCCGCCGCCGACCGGGCCGCCGAGGACCTCGCCAACGCCACCATCCGCGCGCCGATCAGGGCCACCGTCCTCACGCGTGACGTGGAGATCGGCAGCCCGGTCTCCTCCATCCTCAACCTGGGCGCGAACGCTTCACTCGTCATGACCCTGGGCGACATCGACCAGGTGTTCGTCCGCGGCAAGGTGGATGAAGCCGACATCGGCCGCGTGCAGCTCGGGCAGCCCGCGCGCATCCGGGTCGAGACGTTCCGCGACAAGATCTTCGAGGGGCGCGTCACCCAGATCTCCCCGATGGGCGTGGAGAAGGACAACGTCACGAACTTCGAGGTGCGCGTCTCGATTGACAACCCGGGCAAGGAACTCAAGGCCAACATGACGGCCAACGCCGAGATCGTGCTGGACGAGCACCCCGGCTCGCTGCTCGTCTCCGAGGCCGCGATCATCTACGACGCCCAGAAGAACGCCTTTGTCGACCTGCTCGATCCCTCGGCCAGGACCGGCCGCCGCCGCATCCCGGTGAAGCTCGGCATCGGCAACGGCACGCGCATCCAGGTGCTCGAGGGCGTGAAGGAAAGCGACCGGATCGTGCTGCCCTCGTAGTCCCCGGACCACGCCGATGCGCGAGACGTTCGTCCAGTCCATCGACAACCTGCGCGCCAACCGCCTGCGCAGCTTCCTCACGATGTTCGGCATCCTGTGGGGCATGATCTCGGTGGTCATCCTCTCGGCCACCGGCGAGGGCTTCAGGCGCGGCAACGATCAGGTGCTGCGCGAACTCGGCCAGAACATCGGCATCGTCTGGGGCGGACGGACCAGCCTGCAGGCTGGCGGCGAGCGGGCAGGCTCGCAGGTGTTCCTCACCGTCGACGACGCACGGGCGATCGCGGAAGAGGCCTCCATGGTGGCGGTGGTCAGCCCTGAGCTCGAACGGGGTGGCGCCCGCGCCAAGAGCCTCTACAACGCCGCGTCAGCCCGTGTCACCGGCGTCGAGCCGCCCTACCAGAAGATCCGCACCATCGAACTCGAGTACGGCCGTCACTTCACCTGGACCGACGAGCAGCAGGTCTCCCGCGTTGCCATCGTCGGGCACGACATGGCCGACCAGCTGTTCGGCAAGCGGAACATCCTCGGCGAGACGCTCATGCTCGAGGGCATCCCGTACACCGTGGTCGGCAAGATCCGGAAGAAGGATCAGGACTCCAACTACAACGGACCGGACAACGGGAAGATCTTCGTGCCGTTCGCGGCCATGCTGCAGGACATGCCGCGGAAGGACGCCCCTCCAGGCACCCTCTCCGACATCGTCGTCGCGCCGAAGCCGTTCGTGGTGGCCGACCTGCCACGCGTGCTGAACGAGCGCACTGGTCGCATCGAGGACATCCGCTGGCCGCTCGAGACCAACGTGCGGGCCGTGCTGGCGCGCCGCCACGGCTTCGACCCCCAGGACACCCAGGCGGTGACCATGTGGGACACCTCGCTCGAGACGCTGATGTTCGGCCGCATGATCGACCGCATGCGCGACTTCTTTTCGATCGTCGGCATCGTCACGCTGGCCCTGGGCGGCATCGGCGTGATGAACATCATGCTGATTGCCGTGAAGGAGCGCACCCGCGAGATCGGCGTCCGCAAGGCGCTCGGGGCGACCACGCGCAGCATCCAGCAGCAGTTCTTCATGGAAGGGTTCTTCCTGACGATCCTGAGCGGCGGCGCCGGGCTCGGCATGGCGCTCGGCCTCTGCAAGCTGATCAACCTCGCACCCATGCCCAACCGCTTCGCCGGGATGATCCTCCCCTGGGAGGCGGCGGTCGGCTCGCTGGTGGTGCTGGTGCTGATCGGCATCGCCACGTCCACCTATCCGGCACGGCGCGCCGCGGAGCTTCCGCCCGTGGACGCCCTGCGCTTCGAGATGTAGGCATGAGCGTCTCGCGGACGGCTGCAGACCCCATTCCGGCCCCCCGGCCCCATCCGCACTCGCGCAGCATGCTCTCACCAGGCATGCTGCGCGAGGTGGCGGTCCAGGCGGTCACCGGCCTCTACCACCACTGGTTCCGGGCCGCGCTCTCCATGCTCGGCATCTCGTGGGGCATCGTGTCCGTGGTCGTGCTCCTGGCCTACGGCGACGGCTTCCGCGCAGCGATCGAGGCCGGCTTCGCCGGCGCCTTTGGCGACGGGGTGGCCGTGACGATGATGGGACAGACGAGCAAGCAGGCCGGAGGTGAACGCGCCGGCAAGCGCGTGCGCCTCACGGTGGCCGACGTCGAGGCGATCGAGGCCCTGCCGCTCGTGTCCACGGCGAGCCCGGAGTTCATGAAGGAGTTCCCGGTCACCTTCGGGAACAAGGTGTCCAGCCACATGATCCGCGCGGTCGCGGCCAGCTACGGCGAGATGCGCAGCGAGCGTCCACTGCCAGGCGGCCGGTTCCTCGACGAGGAGGATGTGCGGTTGCACCGGCGCGTGGCCTTCATCGGCAGCGAGGTGCAGCGGAAACTGTTCGGCGGCCTCCCGGCGGTCGGCGAGTCCATTCGCATCGCCGGTGTGCCGTTCGACGTGGTCGGTGTGATGCAGGACAAGGTGCAGATGTCCAACTACAACAGGCCGGACAAGTACTGCATCTTCATTCCGTGGACCACCGCCAGTGGGTTGATGGACACCAAGCAGGTCGGCATCGTCGTCTGGCGGTCGGTGTCAGCGGCGCAGTACTTCAAGGCCGAGAAGCAGGTGCGTGAGTACATCGCGGGGCGCTATCGCTACGACCCGACCGACGAGCGTGCCGCCAACATGTTCGGCGCGGCGATGGCGCAGCAGATTGTGGGTGGCATCATCACGGGGCTCAAGCTGGTGCTGACCTTCATCGGCGTGCTGACGCTGGCCATCGGCGGCGTCGGCATCATGAACATCATGTTCGTCAACGTCCAGGAGCGGACGCGCGAGATCGGCGTACGCATGGCGCTCGGCGCGAGCCGTCGCCAGATCCTGCTGCAGTTCCTGCTCGAGGGGCTGGTCACCACGTTCGCCGGAGGCGCCATCGGCATCGGCTTCTCCTACTTCCTGGTCTGGCTCCTGAGCCCCCGTCCCTTCCTCTCCGAACTCATGGACGACGCGAGCCGCATCTCGGACATCCACCTGGTGATGTCGGCGCCGCTGGTCGGCACGTGCGCCGCGATCCTGATGGCCGTGGGGCTGGTGGCGGGCCTCCTACCCGCGCTGAAGGCATCGAGGCTCGACCCGATCGACGCCTTGCGCTACGAGTAGGACGGCGGCGTCAGCGGCCGCGCGGCCAGCGGTCGCGGTCCCAGTCCAGTGTGCGGATGCGCGGGTCTGCCCCGAACGCCTCGCGGTCGAACTGCAGCCGGCGGCGTGGACGCTCGCAGACCGCCCGCGCACCCTGCGGCCCGAGCAGCAGGCGCCAGGTCTGGCGCGCAGCGGGACGCCGCGCGGCGAACACCCCGCAGGTGAGCAGCGCCAGGTTCACCGCGGTGCCGCTCCCCACCCGGGCCGAGGCGTAGCGCAGCACCTCCATGCCCGCCTCCCTCGCCGCGCCGGCCAGCGCCTGACATGGGCCATAGCTGGTCGGATGGGTCCAGGTGGCCGCGTCCTTCGCCAGCGGCGGAGCGGTCAGGTCGAGGGTGGCCGCGGTGCGGAACGGCACCGAGAACACCGTGTACTCACCCGCGTTCCGTGGCCACGGCACACCCGGCGCATCCGCGAAGAAGAGCAGCCGGTGAAACGTCATCTCTGCCACGGCCGTGTCCGCCGACTCCGACCCGTAGAAGACCCCGGGGGTGAACCCGGCCGCCCTGAACCGCGACCCCTTCGGGTACGGCGCGTCGTACCGGAACGGGGTGAAGAGCAGGAAGTCCAGGTGCCGGCACTCGGCTGGGACCGGCGGCTTTGTCGGTTCCAGGAGCTCCTCGAGCAGGGCCTGGTCCTCGAGCGTGTCCACCAGCTTCATCGTCGACACGCGGTTCTGTGACTCGACGATGCGCCAGCAGGTGCCCTCGAGGGCGCGCCGCTCACGCGAGAGAGCGGCGGGTGTCCAGGTAGCCGAGGACATGCACGAGCCCCGCGATGGTCTGCACGAGTGCCAGCGGCGGCTGGCCGAGCGCGCGGTTCTCCGCTCGCAGCCAGGCGGCGGCGACCGTCTCGTCTCCGTCGGTGATCGCGTCGAGTGATCGGAACAGCCGGATGAAGAGGAGCGCCAGCTCGAACGCCTTGTCTCCCGGCGTGAGGTGCCAGGTGCCGGACCCCATGCGGGACACGGTGGCCTCAGAGACGCCGATGATGCCGGCCAGTGCCTTGTTGGAGACGCCGAGCCGTACTGCGGCCCTCAACACGGCCCTGGTGGTGACCAGGCCCGGGTCGGCACGCGGGGCACGGCGTGGTGCGCGAGGGAGCACGCTCATTTCCTGTGAAATATTACCTCATGATGATTTCAGACGGTGCGTGGATGACCGGCGGTCGCCGAGGGTGGCGCCGGTGGGGCCGTGGCGGCAGGTACAATACCGAGCTGCCGTGACCATTGCCCCCCTGACGCCGGACACGTTCACTGCGGACGAGGTCCGCGCGCTCGAGCCCTACTTCACCAATACCGACCGCCCGGTCTTCGCGCTGCGCAACCTGCCCGAGACCGTGAAGGGCGCGCTCTTCTCGCGATATTCGCGGTCGGCGAAGTCGTTGCGCCGTCTCTTCCTGGACGAGTTCCTCGGGGAGATCGGGGCGTCTGGTGGGCCGTCGGTCGCGGGCGCGGCAGGGTCGGAGCGGGCCGACCGGCTGTATGCCAAGGTGTTCAACGAGTACGGCGACGACTCGGTCGCGCAGCTCGGCGGGGCGCATGTGGCGTGCGAGGGGGTGTCGAACATCCTCACCAAGGTGCTGGAGTGGGGGCGGCTCATGGCTTACCTCGAGCAGTCCACCCGCTATGTGCCGTATACCGCGAAGCCGCACGGCCGCTGGAAGTATCACGTGCCGGCTGAAGTGCGGCGGTCCCCGCTGGCCGGGCGCTTCGAGTCGACGCTGGACTTCGCGTTCGAGACCTACGCGAAGTGGATCCCGGCGATGGAGGCGCACTTCCGTGCGCGGTATCCCAAGGCGCCGGAGGATTCGGACGGTGTCTACCGATCGGTGATCCGTGCGAAGGCGCTGGATACCCTCCGGGGATTGCTGCCGGCTGCCACCACCTCGAACCTGGGGCTCTACGGCACGGGGCAGGCGTATGAGGCGCTGATCCTCCGGATGCGGGCCAACCCGCTCGAGGAGGTCCGTGCCTACGGGGACATGCTGCTGGCCGAGCTGCAGCAGGTGATGCCGGCGTTCGTCGCGCGCATTCCGCAGCCCGATCGTGGTGGGCGCTGGGTGCAGTACTTCGAACAGGTGCGTGAGGCCACACTGGCGGCCGTGGCCGGTCGTGTCGGCGATCGCCAGCCGGAACGCCGCGACGAGGTCACGCTGAGCGAGTTCGACCCGGAGGGCGAGCTCAAGGTGGTGGCCTCGGCGCTGTACGCGGTCACCAACCTCCCGGACGATCAGCTGCTGGGCGTGGCCCGTGGGATGTCCGCAGACGATCGCGCCGCCGTGCTGCGGGCATACGTCGGCGACCGGACGAACCGGCGGCACAAGCCGGGGCGTGCCTTCGAGCGCACGCGCTACCGCTTCGACGTGCTGGCCGACTACGGGGCCTTCCGCGACCTGCAGCGGCATCGCCTGCTGACCCTCGAGTGGCAGCCGCTGTCCCCGGACCATGGCTACATCGAGCCGGCGGCGCTCGAGGAGGCCGGTGCGCAGGCCGAGTGGCGCGACGTGATGTCGCGGTCTGCCGACCTGTACGGCGAGCTGGCGGAGCACGGGCTGGCCGCCGTGGCACCCTACGCCGTGTCGATGGCCTACCGCGTGCGGTTCTACATGGACATGAACGCGCGCGAGGCGATGCACGTCATCGAGCTGCGGACGGCGCCTCAGGGGCACCCGTCCTATCGGCGCGTCTGCCAGGCCATGCATCGCGCCATTGCCGATGTGGCGGGACACCGCGCCATCGCGGACGCGATGCGGTTCGCGGATCACTCCGAGGTGGAACTCGAGCGGCTGCAGCAGGAGCGGGCGATGGAGCAGAAGCGGGCGGCGAGGTCGCAGGGGTGAGCCGCGCCGGGCACCGGGACGGGGTCGACCGCGCGAAGGGCGATCTCGAGGTCAGCTGGTGGACCCGACGCTCCACCGGCACGCCATCCCATGGGGCGCGGGCCAGTCGTTCCAGATCGCTCGCGTCAGGCGTCTGTCGGCGGCTCAGGCCACCGCGATGTCACTGGTGCCGTCTGTGGGGCTGTCGACGACCGGCACGTCGACCGTGTCGGCGCTCCGCAGGATCTTGCGCGCCGCCACTTCCATGAGTGCAGTGGTGGTCTTCTTGTGATTGCCGGGTTCGACCAGCGGGATGCACCCGCGGACCAGCTGGGCCGCACGGAGCGACGACAGCACCGCGAACTCGAGACGGCCGATACCTGTGGGACGCTGGACCATGACAGACCTCACGGGGTGACGCTTAGGTGAGGGTTCTGGTCGGGATGACCGATCGCTCAAACAAGCAGGAGTGATCGAGTATACGCCAGGCGGGCGGGGCTCACTCCTCGTCTTCGTTCTTGGTCCAGTATCGGGAGTACTCGTCGAGGTAGGTGAGCGTGTCGAAGCTGCGCATCCGGTCGAAGAAGAGGATGCCGTCGAGGTGATCGGTCTCGTGCTGGATGATACGCGCCGAGAAACCGCGCGCCCGCAGCTCGATGCGCTCACCGTCGCGGTCGAGGGCCTTCACCCGGATCTCGAAGTGGCGGGGCACCTTCCCGCGGATATCCGGGATGCTCAGGCACCCCTCCCAGTCCTCCCGCATCTCGGTCCCGACCGGCGTGATCTCGGGGTTGATGAGCGCGATGGGCGGGCTGGGCTCGTCGCCCCGCTCCATGTCGAGCGCCGCCACGAACAGGCGCAACCCCTCGTGCACCTGCGGAGCGGCCAGACCCACCCCGTTGTACTCCTGCATCGTCTCCATCATGTCGTCGATGAGCTTCTGCATCATCGGCGTCCGGATGACCGACTTGTCGAGCGTCTTGGCCTTCTCGCGCAGCACCGGGTGCCCCATGCGGGCGACTTTCAGAATCGACATACCTGCCGAATTATACTTGGCCGCGCACCCGCTCCCGATCCGTGACCGTCCAGCATCCCCACGACGACCCGCACGGCTATCGCTTCTGTCCGCGCTGCGGCCAGCCGCTCGCCTCGCGCCTGCTGAAGGCCGGCGATCCGGCACGCCTGGTCTGCACCGGCTGCGGCTTCGTCTTCTACCTGGACCCGAAGATTGCCGTCGGCACCATCATCCGCACCGAGGACCATCGGCTCGTGCTGGTGCGCCGCGCCATCGAGCCGGGGTACGGCAAGTGGGTGTTCCCGGGCGGCTACGTCGACCGGGGCGAGCCGCTGACCGTGGCCGCCGTCCGGGAGGCGCGGGAGGAGAGCGGCCTCGACGTGCGCCTGGACGGCCTGGTCAACATCTACTCGTACCCGGGGCGTGCGCCGGTCATCATCGTGTATGCCGCCACGGCCGTGGGCGGTCAGCTGCAGATCGACGACGAGAGCCTCGAGTCGGCGATGGTGGATGCGGCCGCCATTCCCTGGACCGACCTCGCGTTTCGCAGTACGCACGACGCCCTGCAGGACTATCTGGCCGGACTCCTGCATCCGCTGTCCAGGTAGCACGTCCGACTCCGGGAATTCGCGGTCTGGCACTGCGAGCGATCACGAAACCGGCATCGGCGTGTCCGGATCTGTAATCACCTTTACACGGCTCGCGTCGGCAATGGCGACGGGCCAGGTCACGGCCATGACACGCGTCTCGATTCCAGCGATTCTCCTCGGCGCCGCCCTTGCCAGTGCCTGCACCGGGTTCGAGCGGACCTCGTCGAACGTCCTCGCTCCGAGTCCCGCATCGACCACCAGCACCACCACGGCGTCCCCGGCCCCGGCCCCCGCGCCAGCGCCGTCCGGTGCGCCCTCGATGCTCGGCACCTGGTCGTCCAATCCGCTGGCCGACATCTCGGCCACGGCGTGCACCGGCCTCTCCTGGCAGGTCACGAGCCAGACGACGACCTCGATCGCCGGCACCTTCTCGGCCACCTGCGCGAACGGGATCTCTGCCAGCGGGACGGCGTCGGGGCAGATCAACGGCAGCGACGTGCCGTACACGGTCAGCGGCACCGGCACACTGCCCGGCTTCCCGTCGTGTGCCTTCTCGATCAGCGGCACCGCGCACATCGTCGACAACAACACGCTGGAGATTCCCTACAGCGGGACGACCTGCCTGGGGCCGGTCAGCGGGTCGGAGACCCTGCGTCGTCCGACAGCGCCGGCGCCCAGCGAGCCGGCACCGCCGGCCGACCCCGGGACGCCCCCGCCGCCACCTCCGCCGCCGTCGGAGAGCACGTACCACGTGCAGCCCGGGCCGAAGACGCTGCCGATGGCCGAGCAGGTCGTGAATGCCACGGCAGATGAGTTCAGGCACCTGGTGGCGCCGCGCAACACCTCGGGTGAGGCACAGGATGCCGCCGAGGAACTGCTCCGGCGCGTCATCTGGCACCTGCGGCACTACGGGTTCGATGCGGGACGCCAGAAGAATCCGTCCGGCGCGATTTCGGGGGACAAGCTGACGGTGTTCGCCGAGGGCGGCTGGCACGCCATCGACATCTTCTACGACTACGGATCGCCGGGAAAACCGATCAGGATGATCTTCCTGGAGGTCTTCCCGGCGAGTCCGGTGGCTGACGGCGGGATTCCCGACTAGCTAGTCGGCCAGCCCTTCGGCCTTGCGCTCGTCGGCGGTGATGATGCCGGCGGCGGCCTTGATCTCGGAGTCGAGCTTCAGCGGCACCTGCGGCACGGTGACGAACTGCTTCACCGCGGCCGCGGTGCCGTTGATCTTCAGGAGCGTCATCAGCCGGGTGAAGCGCTCCTCGAGCGAGGCGCCGATCGCCGCGCGCCGCGCCGCGTCCATCCCCCAGAGCTGCGGCTTGAACGGCCCGATGGCCTTCTTGCGGGCCTTGTAGAGGAACTGCTCCTCGGTATCCTTCGGCTTCCGTTCTTCCTTCGCGTTCTCCTGCAGCCACGCGTACATCTCGGCCTTCAGTGCAGCCGGGAACTCCGGGTGGTCGTAGACCATGTTCTGGAAGTCGGTGGCCAGGTGGATCTCGCAGGCGCCCACGCGCGGGAACGCATCGAACGCCTCGAGCGGCAGCGTGGACGCGCCGTGCTGCACCGCGCCGCCCATGCCGTAGGTCCGCGCGGCGGTCGAGAGTTCCTCGAGCGCCACGAGGTCGATCGCCACGTCCTTGCGCACCGTGCCGTCGGCGTTGATGAAGCCACCGTGCGCGGTGCCGGTCTGTACGCTGATCTTGCTGATGCCGACCTGGACGCCGCGCTCCTTCAGCTTCGCGTTCAGGCCGTCCATGTAGCAGTGCAGCTCGTGGATGTCCGAGTTCTTGCCGCCCACCTCGCCGATCTCGCCGCCGATCGACACGGTGACGCCGGCCGGTTCGACGCTCCTGATGAACGCGGCGAAGTCGGCGGCGAGGGTGACGTTCACCTCCTGCTGCTCGGCCAGCGTCGGCTTGTCGAGGTCGACGAGCGTGGAGGTGTCGATGTCGATGTTGTAGAAGCCGGCCGCGATCTCCTCGCGGATGAGGCCGCGCAGCGTCTCGAGCTCCTTGTCGCGCTCGGGGCTGTTGTACTTCTTCGCGTTGGTCTGCACGTGGTCGCCCTGGATGAAGAGCGGTCCGGCGAACCCCTCACGCAGGGCCGCCGCGAACAGGATGGCCGCGTACTCGTGCGGTCGCTGTTCGGTATAGCCGATCTCGGAACGGGCGATCTCGAAGATGAACGCGCCGGCATCCAGCTTCCGTGCGGCCCGGATGACTGCGCGCGCCGTGTCGTACCCCATCGCGCGCACGTTGATCGCCGGCACCGTGAACCCACCGGCCTTGCCCTGGCCCATCGCGACATAGAGGTCGTGGATGGAGGCGGGGCGGATGCCCGCCGCCGCGGCCAGCGACCGGATCACCCAGCGGGCCGTGCCCTTCACCTCCGGCGACGCCCCGAAGGCGGCCGTCCACGCGAGCCTGTCGATCGTCTCCGGCGCAAGCGCCTGGACGTTCCCGATGGTGATGCGATCGCCCTCAATGGTGGCGGCCGCCGCGACCGCCCCGGATATTTCCTGCACAGTTTCGAACATAAGCGCCTTTTCCTCTAAGAGTCGCAGCTCCTCCGGCCAGCTGAATATCTTAGCGTTCAGAAGTTGGAACTTAGAAGTCAGAAGTCGGAATTTACGGGGCCGCACTCGGTCGTGCCGCGGGGGGCTGGCCAGGTGAAGTCTTCGATGGTGGCACCGGCTGTCGCACCGGCCACCATCTCCTCGATCGGGAGCGCCTGCTCGGCCGCGAGCACCTCGGACAGCCGCGCGCGGGTGGCCGGGTTGCGTGGCGTGAAGAGCGTGCAGCAGTCCTGGTCCGGGATGTTCGAGATCGGCAGCGTGCCGATGCGCGCCGCTTCATCCGCGATCTCATCCTTGTCCATGCCGACCAGCGGCCGGAGGATCTGCAACGGCGTCACCTCCGCGATGGTCGTCATGTTCTCCAGCGTCTGCGACGCGACCTGGCCCACCACGTCGCCCGTGACCAGCGCCCGTGCCTTGAACCGCTTTGCGAGTCGCTCGGCGATGCGGAGCATGAGGCGGCGGTAGATCACCACCCGGAACTCGGGCGGTACCGCCAGCACGACCTGCTGCTGCAGCTCGCCGAAGGCCACCATCGCCAGCCGCGAGTGCTGCTGGTAGGTGGTGAGCAGCGTGACGATCTCCCGCACCTTCTCCTGCGAGGCGCGCGAGAGGATCGGGTAGCTGTGGAAGTGCACGAACGACACCGTGCAGCCGCGCCGCATCATCCGGTAGGCGGCCACCGGCGAGTCGATGCCACCCGAGAGCAGGCAGGTCAGCCGGCCGCTGCTGCCGGTCGGCAGCCCGCCTGCGCCCGGCTCCTTGCCGAAGAAGTAGAACGCATGCCCGGGCAGGAACTCGAGGTGGATCGTCAGGTCGGCGGCATCCAGGTTCACCGGCCAGCCTGTCGCGACCTTGATGAGCCCGCCCACCTCACGTTCCAGCTGCGGAGAGGTGAACGGAATCCGCTTGTCGGCCCGTCGCGCGCTGACCCTGAACGATCGGGCCTGTCGATCGCCCAGGTCGGCCAGGATGGCGTCGGCGAGCGCCTGGAAGTCGTGCGGTCCGGTGCCGGCGTGCGAGAAGTTCGCGATGCCGAAGACGCGTCGCACGCGATCCCTGGCCTCGTCGAACGACGCGGTCGGCCCCAGGTCGATCTCGATGCGCCCCATCACCGACCGTACGCTGGTCACGTGGATGCCTCGCAGCGCCTGTTTCAGGTTGCGGACGAGCAACTGCACGAACCAGGGACGGTTGCGGCCCTTGAGCGCAAGCTCCTTGTAGTGAACGACTATCGAACGCATGTGGGAAGGGCCGCCTCCGCGGCACGATGGCCGCTCCGGACGGCGCTCTCGATCGTAGCGGGCAGTCCGGTCTCGATCCAGTCGCCGGCCAGGAACAGCCCGCGCACGGCCGTGCTGGTCGTCGGCCGCGCCGGCTGCCCGGGTGCAATCGAGAATGTGGCGCGCGGCTCGCGGATCACCGTGGCCCGCACCAGGCGCGCGTCGCGCGCGCGCGGCAGCGCGCCGCGCACCTCGTCGAGCGCCGCCTCGATCAGCTGCGGGTTGCTCCAGCCGAGCACGTCGGCCGCTCCGCTGGACACCAGCGACAGGTGCGACGCCGATTCCCCGAACACCGACCGCTTGTCGAACACCCACTGCATCATCCGGCCGGGCAGGCCGACGAACGGCTCGTACATCACGATCCGGTCGAACCAGAGGTTCACCGTCACGATCGGCGATGGTGCCGTGCCCCGTGCCGCCGCCAGCACGGGTTCCAGCGGGTCCAGCGCACCCTCCAGCGTGGTTGCCAGGGCGAACCACGGCACCGCGCAGATGACCGCGGGGGCGGACCACTCGATCTCGCCGCTCGTGACGCGCGCCACCGCGCCGGCCCGCACCTCGATCCGGGCGGTCGACCCCGTGATGACCTGGCCGCCCCGCTGCTCGATGTACACCCGCGCGGGCTCGGCGTACATCCGGTGCAGCGGGACCGTGGGCAGCACGATGGCCGCCGCGGCCGGGTCGGGCCCGAACATCTCGGCGAGTACCCGCGCAAAAGTCGGGGCCGCGGCCTCCTCCGGCGGCTGGTTCAGCGCCGCGAGCGCGAGCGGGTCCCACAGCAGCTCACGCAGCCGCGGTGTCTGCCCGTGGCGATCCAGCCACGTGGCGACGGTCTCCGTGCCCGGCGTCGGCGTCCCGGAGACCGGCGCGCGCCGCAGTTCACGCTGCGCGGCGCGCAGCGGGGCAGCCATGCGCAGCACGGCAAGGCGGTCGCGCCAGCCAAGCGCCGGCCAGCGGAACACGCCGGCCACCAGGTGCAGGGGCGGTGGCAGCGTCGGGCAGCGCAGCCGCGACACCCGGCCGTCGCGCTCCACCATCGTGACCGCCAGTTCGGACTCGCGGCGCACGTGCCCGCCTGCACCGATGTCGCGCAGGAACGCGAACGTCTCGTGATAGCAGCCCATCAGGACGTGCTGGCCGTTGTCCACCAGCTCGCCCGTCTCGCGATCCGGAAAGGCCGTGGCCCGTCCGCCCAGCCGGGCGCGCGCCTCCAGCACGACCACGCGTGCCCCGCCACGCGCGAGGCGTGTCGCCGCGCTCAGCCCCGCGAACCCCGCGCCGACGACGATGGCGTCGACGCCGGTCACGTCGGGAACAGCCACTGGCGCACCGCGAGCAGTGCCTGCACCGGCTTCGGCGTGCGCACCCGTTCCCCGAAGACGTCGTACCCCCGCCGCTCGATGCGCGACAGCGTGGCCGAGTAGACCGCCCGCATGATCTCGGCCGCCACGAGCCGGCGACGGTCCTGTGCCGGCCGCACCGCCACGGCGCGTGCGTAGTACTCACGCGCCCGCGCACACTCGAATGCCAGCAGCCGCCGCACCGGCTCGGTCACCCGGCCGGCGGCGAGGTCGTCCACCGTGCAGCCATGCGCGCGCAGGTCGGCCATCGGCAGGTACACGCGCCCGCGCTCGAGGTCGCCCCGGACGTCGCGCACGATGTTGGTGAGCTGCAGCGCCACCCCCAGGGCCAGCGCGTAGTCCACCGCCTTCGGGTCGCGGCAACGGAAGATCCGGATGCAGATCATCCCCACGGCCGACGCCACGCGGTGGCAGTACTCGATGAGGTCGTCGAAGGTCTCGTAGCGCGCGTGGTCGATGTCCATCGCCACGCCGTCGATCACGTCCTCGAATGCCTGCCGCGGGAGGTCGAACTCCCGGATGAACGGCTGCAGCTTGCGGCCCTGCAGCGTCTCTGGACGTTCGCCGCTGAAGCAGCGCGCCAGCTCCGCACGCCAGTAGGCCACCGCCTCGCGCGGCGGCATGGCGCCCGGAGCCTCGCACTCATCCACCGCATCGTCCACGGCGCGGCAGAACTCCCAGACTGCGATGATTGCGCGGCGCTGATCGGCCGGCAGGACGAGGAACGAGTAGTAGAAGCTGGTCTTCGGGGCAGCCATCAGGCGGCCACCCGTTCCCAGCGTGCCGCCCGCCAGAGGATGGCAGGCACGTCGCGCGGACCGAGCGACGGCCGATCGGTCAGCAGTCTGGCGCGGCCGGCCTCCGCCCGGTCCAGGATGCGTGCACCACCCAGCCACGTGAGGCGCAGTTCCAGGCGCAGGCGCCCGCGCACGCCGTCGCACACGAGCCGCCCCTGCTCGAAGCAGGCACGTGTGCGGGCCACGCAGTCGCCGAGCGCCGCGTGCCACGCCGGCGTCAGCTGGCCTGCCTCGAGGTCGGTCAGCGAGGCCCCGGAGGCCGCCTGCACGTCGCGCGGCACGTACAGCCGGCCGGCGCGCCAGTCTCGCCCGAAGTCCTGCCAGAAGTTGGCGAGCTGCAGCGCGGTGCAGAGCGCGTCCGACGAACGCTCGAGCGCCTCATCGCGGTATCCGCCGATGCGCAGCACGAGACGGCCCACGGGATTCGCCGATCGGCGGCAGTAGTCGAGCACGTCCGCCCACGTGTCGTAGTGATGCGTCGTGGTATCCTGCGCGAACGCGCTCAGCAGGTCGTCGAACAGCTGCAGCGGCAGGTCCAGCTCCCGCATCGAATGGCCCAGCGCCACGAAGATGAGGTCGTCGCGGCTGGCGCTGGACGCGTCCGTCGTGCCGCGCGCCGCCTCGTGCAGCCGCCGCTGCCAGGCCCGCAGCCGGGTCTGCCGTACTCCGGGCGGGTCGCCGCCCTCGTCTGCGATGTCGTCCGCCACGCGCGCGAACGCGTACACGGCGGCCACGTGCGGCCGCATGGCGGCCGGCAAGAGGCGCGACGCAACAGGGAAGTTCTCGTAATGGTCGGCTGCGAGCGACGCGCACGCCGCGTAGGCCCGCGCGAGCGACGGACTCACCACTCCGTTTCCGGTTCGCCGGCGCGGTGGTTCACGGCGCGCGCGAGCACGAAGAGCAGGTCCGACAGCCGGTTCATGTACCGGATCAGCAGCGGATCGGGCTGGGGCGCCAGGCCGACAATGCGTCGCTCGGCCCGGCGGCAGACGGTGCGTGCCACGTGCAGCGCCGAGCCCGCATGGGATCCGCCGGCGAGGATGAAGCGGGTGAGCGGCGGCAGTTCCTGCTCGAGCCGGTCGATCAGCTGTTCGAGCCGGCTGACGTGCGCGTCCTCGATGAACGCCTTCGTCACCCGGTCGGCGAGCTTCTCGGCCGGGTCGGCGAGCTGTGCGCCGACCGCGAAGAGGTCGCGCTGGATGTGGACGATCGCGTCAGCCAGGTCGGGATCGATCGGGTGCGCGCGGACGAGCCCGAGCCACGCGTTCAGCTCGTCGACCTCGCCGTAGGCGTCTACGCGAGGGTCGGCCTTGCTGACGCGGCTGTTGTCGAACAGGGCGGTGTCGCCGGTATCGCCCGTACGCGTGTAGATCTTCACAACTCTGGACCGTTCGCGATTATACGAGATGACGAAGAAGGCCCGAGCCGGACGCCGCTCCACCCCCATGCCGCAGATGCCCGCGCCGCCGGCACGGCGCCGGTTCCGCCAGCGGCTGCTCACGTGGTACGGCCGGCATGGACGCGACCTGCCGTGGCGCCGCACCGACGACCCGTATCACATCCTGGTCTCGGAGATCATGCTGCAGCAGACGCAGGTCGACCGCGTGCTGCCGAAGTACCACGAGTGGCTCGGCAAGTTCCCGTCGCTGGCGGCGCTCGCCGTCGCCGACGAGTCGCACGTCACCGACACCTGGCGTCCCCTCGGATACAACATCCGCCCGAAGCGGCTCCAGGCCATTGCGCGGGAGGCGGTGGCGCGGCACGACGGCCGGCTCCCCTCGGACGAGACGACGCTGCTCTCCTTCAAGGGCATCGGCCAGTACACCGCGGGTGCCATCCGCAGCTTCGCGTTCCGCCAGCGCGCGGCCATCCTCGACACCAACGTGGCGCGCGTGCTCTTCCGGGTCTTCGTCGGCGAGGGGGATCAGAAGAGCCATGCGATGAAGAAGCACCTGTGGGCGGTGTCCGAGGCGATGGTGCCCCGCAAGGAGGTGTTCGACTTCAACCAGGCGCTGATGGACTTCGGCGCGATGGTCTGCGTGGCGCGCAAGCCCAAATGCCTGGTCTGCCCGATGGCGAAGGACTGCGCCTCGGTCAGCCGTGAGGGCCACCGCTGACGAGCCGCCGGATCAGGTCATCGTCGGCAGGCGGGAACTCGAGGTCGCGCAACCGGGTGCGCGCAACCCACTGCATGGCCTGGCCGAGCTGCGGCACCGGCTCCCCCTCGAGCGTGCACGCGAAGAAGTGCAGCTCGACCCGGCGATCCGGGTAGTCGTGCGCGATCGCGAAGATCTCGTCGCCCACGCGGCACCCGACCGCCAGTTCCTCGCGCATCTCGCGCGCGAGGCACGCGGCGAGGCTCTCGCCGGGCTCGCACTTGCCGCCGGGGAACTCCCACGTCCCGGCGAGGTGCGTGCCGGTCAGCCGGCGCGTGACGAGGAATGTGTCGTTGCGCTCGACCACGGCGGCGGTGACGACGATCGTGGTCACGCGCGGATCACGAAAGGCAGCGGAACGATCTGAGCCGTGCGATCGCCGGCGACCGTCACCGGCTGTCCAGCCTCAACGGCGTCGCGCTTGAGGTACGCCAGCGCGATCCCACGCGCCAGCGTCGGCGAGACGGCGCTGCTCGTGATGGTTCCCACCTCGCGCTCGGCCGCGTGCACGGCCGATCCGGGCGGTGGCACGTCACCCCTGGGATCGAAGGTCAGTCCCACGAGCTTCCTCGCCACGCGGCCGTGGCCCCGGTGCAGCACGCGGATGATGATTTCCTGTCCGACGTAGCAGCCCTTGGTGAAGCTGATGGCACGCGGCTCGATGCCGGCCTCGAGCGGGATGGTCTCCTCGTCCATGTCGCGGCCGAACAGCGGCACGCCGGCCTCGATGCGCAGCAGATCGGCGGTTGGGTCGTCCGCCTCCGGGGCTCCCGCCTGCCTGAGCGCCTCGGCGGCCGCTGCGATCCGGTCACGCTGGCCGATCAGTTCGAACCCTGGAACCCCGGGATCGGTGACCTGCCTCACGATGAGCGTGTCCCCGCCGATCTCGCGGCGCACGGCACCATGCTCCGGTAGTGCCGTCAGCTCGTCCGGGCTCATGCCGGTGACGCCCGCGACGAGCGTGCCGGCTGCCGGTCCAACCACGGCGAGGGCCGCAAACGTGTCGGTCACGTCGCCCAGCTGCACGTCCTCCGAGAAGATGAACTGATCGAGCCGGGTCAGCACCGTCTCGCGTGTCGAGAGCGGCAGCACGAGGAGCATCACGTCGCCGAGCTCGTGCACGTGCAGGTCGGAGATCATCCGCCCCTGTGCCGTGAGATAGGCGGCATAGCACCCCTGGCCCGCCTGCAGCGCGACGATGTCGTTGGTGAGCAGGCCCTGGAGGTACGACGCACGGTCGCGGCCCGACACGACGATGAGGCCGTGGGTGCGGCGGATGAGTGCCGCCTGCTCGCGTGCGGCGCGGTATGCCTGAGAAAGTGCGGCCGGTGACATGGTGTTATGGTGAAATATGCGCGTGTTCGATTGTACCCGTGCCTGTCTCGCCGCGCTGCTGGTCGCGCTCACGCTGACCGCCTCGGCCGATCCCGTCTTCGCGCAGTCTCCCCAGGAGTCGGCGTTCACCATCTTCGTCCGGGGCGCCGCCGTCGGCAATGAACTGGTGAGCGTGCAGCAGACGCCCGACGGCTGGGTCATTGCCAGCACGGGGCGGCTTGGCCCGCCGATCGACCTGCTGATCCGGCAGTTCAGGGTGCGCTACGACCGCGAGTGGCGACCGCTCGAGCTGAGCATCGACACGAGCCTGCGCGGCCAGCCGTCATCGCTCACGACACTGGTCACCGGGACGACCGCGTCGAGCGAAATCAGCGGGGCGCCGGGCACGGAACGGGTGCGCAGGGCGGACACGATCGATGCCTCGGCGATCCTGCTGCCGAATCCCTTCATTGCGCCGTACGAGGCCGTGGCCGCACGGCTGCGCACGGCGGAGCCGGGCACCACGCTGTTCTTCTACCAGCCCGGGCAGGGCCAGGTCACCGCCATCGTGGGGGTGTCCACGACCGAGCGCATCCAGACGGTGGACCGGATCATCGAGGCGAAGCGCACGCCCCTCACGTTCCAGAGCGCGAGCCAGCCGCCCGTGGACACCGAGATCTGGGGGGACGCGAGTGGACGCCTGCTGCGCCTGCGCATCCCGGCACAGGGGCTCGAAGTGGCGCGTGAAGACATGGCGGCCGTGTCGACGCGGCGACTGACGATGAGCCGCGACACCGACGAGAACGTGCGCATCCAGGCGAACGGCTTCTCGCTGGCCGGAACGCTCTCGAAGCCCGCCGGCGCACAGGGTCCGCTGCCTGCGGTGATTCTCGTCGCCGGATCGGGGCCGACCGACCGCGACGAGACGGTGGCCGGCATCCCGATCTTCGGCCACATCGCGCATGCCCTGGCCGACGCGGGCTTCCTGGTGCTGCGCTACGACAAGCGCGGCGTGGGCCAGAGTGGCGGGCGCGTGGAGTCCGCATCGCTCGTCGATTATGCGGAGGACGTGCGGGCGGCCGTGCGCACGCTGGCCGAGCGCAAGGACGTCGACCGGCGGCGCATCGCCCTGGTGGGCCACAGCGAAGGCGGGTCGCTGGCGCTGATGGTGGCCGCCAGGGAGAAGCGTGTGGCGGCGGTGGCGCTCATCGCCACGATCGGCATCACCGGGGCCGAGCTGAACATGTACCAGGTGAACCACGCGATGGACCTCGCCAAGCGCCCGGAGTCGGAGCGCCAGACGACCATCGATCTGCAGAGGAAGATCCAGCAGGCGGTGCTCACCGGCAAGGGCTGGGACGCGCTCGCCGTGCCGGATGCGGTGCGCCGCCAGGCCGACACGCCCTACTTCCAGAGTGTCCTGGCGTACGACCCCGCGAAGGTCGTGAAGGATGTCGACCAGCCGCTGCTCATCGTGCAGGGCAGCCTCGACACGCAGGTGACGCCGGACAACGCCGACAAGCTGGAGGCGCTCGCGACCGCCCGCAAGAAGAACCCGGGTGTCGAGGTGGTGAAGGTGGCCGGCATCAACCACCTGCTGGTGCCCGCGAAGACCGGCGAGGTGGACGAATACGCCGCGCTCGGCACCGCCACCGTGAGCCCTGAGGTGACGGGCGCGCTCGTCACCTGGCTGAAGAAGACGCTCGCCGCCGTTCGTTGACGCGCGCCGTCCTGGCGATCACCGGCGCCGGTCGGGCACCAGCAGCACCAGCGCCCCGCCCGCGATGACGATCACCCCGATCGCCAGGAGACCGGCGGTGAAGCTGTTCGTCGCATCGCGCAGGTAGCCGATGCCGTAGGGACCGACGAACCCGCCGACGTTCCCCACCGAGTTGATCAGGGCGATACCGGCGGCGGCCCCCGCACCGCTGACGAAGGATGTGGCCAGGCTCCAGAACGGCCCGAACATCGATGCCAGCCCCGCCATGGCCACCGAGAGCAGGATCAGCGAGGGCACCAGGCCGGACGCCAGGGCCGCAGCGATGAACCCGGCCCCGCTCACCGCGGCGGCAGTCGCGACGTGCCAGCGCCGCTCACCCGAGCGGTCCGAGTGCCGCGACGAGATCACCATGGCCACCGCTCCCGCCACATAGGGCAGGGCGCTCAGGACACCGATCTGGAACGGCGTCCCGCTGAAGGTCCCCTGCAGGATCTGCGGCAGGAAGAAGCCGAACGCGTACAGCGCCACGGGAACCACGAAGTAGACCGCCGCCAGCAGCCACAGCGACGGGTGCCGCAGGGCGCCGCCGATGTCCTCGGTCGTTCCCGAGCGACCCGCAGCTTCAGCCTCGAGCCTGGACAGCAGGGCCGCCCTTTCGGGCGCCGAGAGCCAGCGCGCGTCGGCCGGCGACTCGTCCAGCCACCGCAGGACGACGAAGCCGAGCAGCGTGGCGGGCACGCCCTCGAGCAGGAACATCCACTGCCAGCCGGCCAGGCCGGCCCGGCCATCGAGCGAGAGCAGGGCGCCCGACAATGGCCCGCCCACGATCCCGGCGGTGACCACCGCGGTCATGAAGCTCGCGACGGTGCGGGCCCGCTCGGCGGCCGGCACCCACCGCGTGAGGTAGAAGATGATGCCGGGGAAGAAGCCGGCCTCGGCCGCGCCGAGCAGGAACCGGAGCGCGTAGAACGCGCCTGCACTGTCGACCGCCGCCATGGCGGCCGACGCGAGGCCCCAGGTGATCATGATGCGCGCGATCCAGCGGCGCGCCCCAACGCGCGCGAGCATCAGGTTGCTCGGGATCTCCAGCGCGGTGTAGCTGACGAAGAAGATGCCGGCGCCGAACCCGTAGACCGCCGACGTGAAGCCGAGCGCCGCGTTCATCTGCAGCGAGGCGAAGCCGACATTGATGCGATCGAGGTAGGCGAAGATGTAGAGCAGGAACAGGAACGGCACCAGCCGCCGGCGGATCTTCGCGGCGGCGGATGCGAGCGGCGCGTCCGGGACGGCCTCGGGGCCATCCGGCGTCGCCTGGTCGACCTGCGGGGGCACCATGCCTGCCTAGCTTAGCGTGGCGGGGTAAGCTTGAGCCCATGTCCGACCGGACCTGGGCCTACCGCCATCGCCTGACCGTTCGCTTCAGCGACTGCGACCTCCTCGGGCACGTCAACCACGCGGTCTACCTCACCTACTTCGAGGAGTGCCGCGTCGCCTGGTGGAAGCGGCTGGGCGGCGAGAACGGCCTGCCCGGTGTCGGCGTCATACTGGTGCACGCCTCCTGCAACTACCGGGCGCCCGCTCACACCTCCGAGGAGCTCGAGGTGCGCCTGGCCGTCACCGCGATCGGCACGAGCAGCGTCACAATGGAGTACGAAGTCGAACACGTCGCCTCCGGCAGGGTCATCGCGGATGGCAAGACGGTGGTCGTGGCCTACGACTACCGGTCGGGCGTGACGGTGCCGGTTCCGCCGGATACCCGCGCGGCGCTGCTCGGCGCCTGACGCACGCGGGTCCGCTGCGGGGTACGCCGCGGCGTGTCGCGGATACTGTTGAGACGTCTGGAAGACAGCGCCCATGATCGACATCGATCGCGTCACGAAGCAGTTCGCCGGCAAGCGGCAGGTCACCGCCCTGAACGACGTCAGCCTCTCCATCCCCAAGGGCCAGATGGTCTCCATCGTCGGACCGTCGGGTTCGGGCAAGTCCACCCTGCTGAACCTGATGGGCGGGCTCGACCGGCCGACGACCGGCGACGTGCGCATCGACGGCGAGCCGCTCGCAGGGCTCACGGATGATGGGCTGACGCGCGTGCGGCGGGACAAGATCGGGTTCATCTTCCAGTTCTTCAACCTGCTGCCGACACTCTCGTGCCTCGAGAATGTGGGGCTGCCGCTGCACCTGCGGGGCTGGTCGCGCGCTAGGGTGGACGAGCGTGCGCGCGAACTCCTGAACCTGGTCCAGCTCGGACATCGGCTGACGCACCTGCCCGAGGAACTGTCGGGTGGTGAACGGCAGCGCGTGGCCATTGCCCGGGCGCTGTCCATCTACCCGCCGATCCTGCTCGCGGACGAACCGACCGGAAACCTGGACAGCCGCACGGGCGAGGAGATCCTGGGCCTGATCCGCGACCTGCACACGCGCCTCGGGTCCACGATCGTGATCGTGACGCACGACATGAAGGTGGCCGAGAGCTGCAGCCGCACGATCGTCATTCGTGACGGGCACATCGAACAGGACGTGCGCCGGTGATCCTGCTGAGGCTGATCAGCTGGCCGTACTTCCGCAAGCACGTACTGCGCACCATGCTGACGACTGCCGGCATCGTGCTCGGCGTGGCCGTGTTCGTCGGGATGCACACCGCCAACCAGAGCGTGCTCTTCGGCTTCAACCACACCGTGGACCGCATTGCCGGGAAGACGCAGCTCCAGGTCACCGCGGGTGAGACCGGGTTCAACGAGGAGGTGCTCGAGACGGTGCAGTCGGCGGCGTCGGTCGGCGTGGCCGTGCCCGTGATCGAGGCGATTGTGGACACCGGCCTTGCGGGGCAGGGCAGCCTCCTGGTGCTCGGCACCGACATGACCGGCGACCGGAGCCTGCGCGACTACGACCTCGACGAGGGCGACGAGGCGGTGATCGACGACCCGCTCGTGTTCCTGGCGCAGCCCGACTCGATCATCCTGACGAGGGAGTTCGCCGAGACGAACGGCTTCGCCGTGAACAGCCAGATTGCGCTGGGCACCGCGCTCGGCGAACGGCGCTTCACCGTGCGCGGGATCATGCGGTCGTCCGGGCTGTCCACCGCGTTCGGCGGCAACCTGGCGATCATGGACATCTACGCGGCGCAGAAGATGTTCGGGCGCGGCCGCACGTTCGACCGGATCGACATCGGCGTGCGTGAGGATCGCAGCGTGGCCGACGCACAGGCCGAGCTCCGGCAGCTGCTCGGGCCGGGGTTCCAGGTCGACTCCCCCGCCGGGCGCGGGCAGCAGTTCGAGGCGATGACCGCCGCCTACTCGATGATGGTGAACATCTCGAGCCTGCTGGCGCTGGTCATCGGCATGTTCATCATCTACAACAGCTTCTCGATTGCCGTGACGCAGCGGCGGTCGGAGATCGGCATCCTGCGGGCGCTCGGCGCCACGCGCCGCCAGATCCGGTGGCTGTTCCTGGGCGAGAGCGCGCTGACCGGGCTGGTGGGGTCAGCTGCGGGCCTGCTCCTCGGGCTGCTGATGGCGCGGGGCATCGCCGCCAGCATCGGTACGCTGATGCGCGACGTGTACGGCGTCGCCCAGCGCGCCGACGAGATCGCCACCGATCCCCTGACGCTCGGCCTGGCCATGCTCATCGGCGTCATCACGAGCGTGGCGGCCGCGCTCATTCCGGCCGGGCAGGCGGCGGCGGTCGACCCGGTGCAGGCCCTGCAGAAGGGCAAGTACCAGGTCCTCTCGGCCGGCGAGAGCCGCGTGCGGGCCACGCTGGCCGCGCTGCTCGCCCTCGTGTCGGTCGTGTGCCTCTTCTGGAGCGGGTCGCGCCCGGTGTTCTACCTGGGCTACTTCCTCGTCATCGTCGCCGCCCTGCTGCTCGGGCCGCTGATGGCGCTCGGGCTCTCGCGTCTGCTGCGTCCCGTCCTGCGCGTCATCCGTCCCGTGGAAGGGGCCCTTGCGGCCGACAGCCTCATCCAGGCCCCGCGGCGGACCTCGGGCAGTGTGGCCGCCGTGATGCTGTCGCTGGCCCTGGTGGTGGCGTTCGCCGGCATGGCGGCGGCGAGCTACAACTCGATCATCGACTGGATGGACGGGGCGCTGAACCCGGACCTGTTCGTGTCGCCGTCGCAGGACGTCGTGCTGCGCACCCTCCGCTTCCCGCCCGAGATGGACCGGGAGATCGCCGCCATGCCCGGCGTGGAGCGGGTGCAGGCCGTCCGGAACGCCCGCATCATCTTCCGCAATACGCCGGTGATGATCGTGGCCACCGACATCGCCAGCCTGTCGCAGACCGTGCATCGCGATCCGGTCCACGGCGACCCGGCCACGATGTGGCGCGAGGCCGCGGCTGGCCGGGGACTGGTCCTGTCCGACAACCTGGCGGAACTGCAGCGGCTGTCGCTCGGCGACACGATCGAGATCCCTGCGCCCCACGGCGTCATCCGCCTGCCGGTCGTGGGCATCGTGGTGGACTACTCCGACCAGCAGGGCACCATCCTGATGGACCGGGCCGTGTTCCAGCAGTTCTGGCACGACGATTCGGTGAACGTGTTCCGTGTCTACCTCCAGCCGGGTGTCGCCGTCCCCGATGTCAAGGCGCGCATCCTGTCGACGTACCAGGGACAGCGCCAGGTGTTCGTCCTCACCAACCGCGAACTGAAGGACTACATCCTGCGCGTCACCGACCAGTGGTTCAGCCTCTCGTCCGTGCAGATTGCCGTGGCCGTGCTGGTCGCCATCCTGGGGATCGTGAACACGCTCACGGTGTCCATCACCGACCGCCGGCGTGAGCTCGGCGTGCTGCAGGCGGTGGGCGGCCTGCACGCGCAGATCCGCCGGACCATCTGGATGGAAGCGCTGAGCATCGGCACGCTCGGGCTGATCCTCGGGCTCGGCTTCGGTGCCGTGAACCTCTACTACATCCTGGAGATCGTGCACCGCGACATCGCCGGCATGCGGCTCGACTACGTGTTCCCGGTGCGCGTGGCGCTGGCGCTGGTCCCCACCATGCTTGGCGCGGCGTTCGTGGCCGCGCTGTGGCCGGCTGAGTCGGCCGTGCGTGGCTCACTCGTGGAGGCGTTGGAATATGAATAGGTGGCCCATCTCCGCCGTCGACCAGGCGCGCCGCCGGCGCCGAGCAACCGGAGCCATGCTCCTGGTGCTCGCGTTCGGCTGGACGTGGTCCGGTGTGGTGGTGCGCGCGGCGGACGACGCGCGGCAGGTGGTCGAGGAATCGCAGAAGCGCACGACGGCGCAGTCCCAGCGGTACGAGGGGATCCTGCAGGTGTTCGATGCGAAGGGCAAGGTGTCGGACAAGCGCTGGACGCTGGAACGGCTCGGGTCGCACGGGAACAGCCGCATGGTCCTGCGCTTCACCCAGCCGGCCGAGGTGAAGGGGGTGGCGCTGCTCGTCGTCAATCACCCGGACCGTGCGTCCGACCAGTGGATGTGGACCCCCGCCATCGAGCGCGACCGGCGGATTGCGCTGCAGGACCGGTCCACCCGGTTCTTCGGCACCGACTTCAGCTTCGAGGACCTGGAGGAACGCGACGTCAACCAGTACGACTACGCCATGCTGGGCGACGACACGATCGACGGCGCGGCCACCTGGAAGATCCAGTCCACCCCGAAGCAGACCAAGTCGTCCCAGTACTCGCGCTCCACCGTCTGGATCCGGAAGGACAACTACGCCCTCGCGCGGATTGAGAACTACGCGAAGGATCAGCTCGTGCGGCGCCTGAACTACGCCGACATCCAGAACGTGCAGGGGATCTGGACCGCGCGGGTCCTCGAGATGCACGACCTGAAGCGCAACAGCCGCACCCGGCTCACGCTCGACAAGCTGCAGTACAACGTCCCGCTGAAGGACGAGGACTTCACGCTGCAGGCGATCCGTCGCCAGTGATGCGCCGCGTCGCCGCCATCCTCGTTGCGCTGCTGCACGTGGCGCCATCCGCGTCGGGGCAGGCCGTGACGCAGCGGGGCTTCGTGGAGGCGGGGGCGCTGCTCTTCCCGCAGGACGCGCCTCGCGACGCGACGAACGTCGTGGTGGACCTGCTGCTGCGGGAGGAGCTCTTCATCCGTCCGGCTCCGTGGCTCCAGCTCTCCGCCGGCGCCGACCTGCGCGCCAACACCCACGACCAGGTGGACCGGGCCTGGCGGATCGACCTGGGTGACCGCCGCCTGCGCCGGCCGGCGATCGCCACCCGGCGCCTCGCGGCGACGTTCACGCGCGGGCCGGTCACGCTCGACGTCGGCAAGCAGTTCATCCGCTGGGGCAAGGCCGACATCGTCACACCGACCGACCACTTCGCGCCGCGCGACTTCATCAACGTGATCAACAGCGAGTTCCTGCCGGTGACCGGCGCGCGCGGCGTGGTGCAGCTCGGCAGCGAGACCATCGACGTGGCCTGGCTCCCGCGGTTCACCCCGAGCCGCATGCCGCTCATCGACCAGCGCTGGACCGTGCTGCCAGACGAGGTGTCCGGCTATGCGCTGTTCGTCGCCGATCCCCTGCTGCCCGGCCGCGACCAGCTGGGTGTCCGCTGGGGGCACACGGGCAGCGGCTACGAACTGTCGGTCTCGGCATTCGACGGGCTCAACCACCTGCCGATGGTACGGGCCGTGCCCACGCCCGGCGTCGTCCCCGGGCTGATGGTGGCGCGGTCGTATCCGCGCCTGCGCTCGGTCGGGGCCGATGCGGCCGTGCCGACCCGCTGGTTCACCCTGAAGGGCGAGATGGCCGTGTTCCACGCTCCCGATCGCGATGCAGACGACTACGTGCTGTATGTCATCCAGGTGGAGCGGCAGACCGGCGAGTGGCTCCTGCTCGGCGGCTACGCCGGAGAGGTGGTGACCGAGCGCCGCGTGCCGGGCGCCTTCGCGCCGAACCGCGGGCTGACCCGTTCGCTGGTGGCCCGCGCGTCGTACACGATCGACTCCACCCGGAGCGCCGCCGTCGAAACCGCCGTGCGCCAGGACGGTGCCGGCGTGTACGTGAAGGGGGAGTTCTCGCAGTCCCGCGGCCAGCACTGGCGCCTGACGCTCAGCGGCACGGTCATCGCTGGTGACGAGGCAGACTTCCTCGGCCAGTACCGCCGCAATTCCAACGCGGCCGTCGCCATGCGGTACAGCTTCTGAGCGTCCGCCGCGCCCGTCGATGACGTCGCGGCCCCAGACGCCCGAGTCGCACTAGAATCGCCCAGTCCTATGACCACCCGCACCTCGCTCAGCACCCTTGCCCTGTGCACCGCCCTGATCGCCGTCCACCCCCTCTCCGTCCGCGCGCAGACCAACCGAATCGACATGGTGTCGCCGTTCGCGCCGGAACTGGCGACGTTCGGCCGCTATGCCATCGGCGTGCGCACCTTCGACGCCACCGACAGCAACCGGGTGGACATCCTCGGCACGAAGGAGGGCGGCCCCGTGGCCCGCACCGACCGCCGATTCGTGCTCGAGGCGTGGTACCCGGCGCGTCTGGCGCCCGGGCAACAGCAGGGGGGCGCGCAGCGTGTCATCACCCGCGATCCGTCGGTCACGGCCATCCTGTACGGCCGGGCAGTGAGGGGCGCGGAGCCGCTTGCGGGTGAGGGTGCGTTCCCCCTGATCCTGGTCTCCCACGGCTACCCGGGCAACCGCTACCTGATGAGCCACTTGTGCGAGAACCTCGCCAGCAAGGGCTTCGTCGTCGTCGCCATCGATCATCCCGAGAGCACGTACGACGATCAGCAGGCGTTCGCCAGCACGCTCTACAACCGCCCGTTCGACCAGTTGTTCGTCCTGGACGAGGTGGCACGGCTGGGGCGTGCGGGTTCCGGCAGTTTCCTGGCCGGCATCGTCGACAGCACACGCGTCGGCATGGTCGGGTACTCCATGGGCGGCTACGGACTCGTGAACGTGATCGGCGGTGGCTACAGTGAAGCCAGCGTCACGGCCAGCAACGCGCCGCCCAACCGGCTGCTGTCCGAGCGGGCCGCGTCGAATCCGGCCGTGGCGGGCAAGGTGGATCCGCGCATCAAGGCGGCGATCGCGATTGCCCCCTGGGGGATGCAGAATGGCTTCTGGGACGCGAACGGCCTGGCGGGCATCCGTACACCGGTCCTGTTCGTGGCCGGCAGCGCCGACGTGGTGGCGCAGTACGAGAAGGGCACCAAGGCGATCTACGAAGGTGCGGTGAACGCCGAGCGCTGGCTGCTCACCTACGTCAACGCCAACCACAATGCCGGGGCGCCCATCCCGCCGCCGATCGAGACCTACCAGTACTCCGAGCGCCTGAAGTCCTATCCGTTCCTCCACTACGCCGACGCCGTGTGGGACAGCGTGCGGATGAACAACATCCTGGACCACTTCGCGACGGCGTTCTTCGAGCTGTTCGTGAAGGGGCAGGCGGATCGGCGCGCGTACTTCGACAAGGACGGGGCGGACTTCAAGGGATTCCAGCCGCGCACGTCAGTCGGCCTGACACTCGGGCACGGCACGCCACGCCGGTGACCACGTTCGAGCCGATCCTCGTGCACGCGCACAACCCGGGTCCGTGGACCGGCGAGGGGAACAACACGTTCCTGATCGTGGGCCGGGGCGGAAGCGCCACGCTCATCGACGCGGGCCAGGGCCACGCCGCGCACCTGGACCTGCTCGACCGTCACCTGTGGCACCACGCCGCTACACTGGCGCACGTGCTGGTGACGCACGGTCACACCGACCACGCCTCTGGCGCGCCGCGGGTCGGCGAGGCCCACCCGGTCGCCTCCTTCCACAAGCGGCCCTGGCCGCGCGACGACCACCGGTTCGGCGTCTCCTGGCAGCCGGTCGACGATGGAGCGCGGCTGGACATCGGGGGGGAGGACCTCATCGCCCTGCACACGCCCGGGCATGCGCCCGACCACGTGGCGTTCTGGCACGAGCCGAGCGGCACCGTCTTCGTGGGCGACCTGGTGATGGCCAGGGGCAGCGTCATGATTCACGCCAGCCGGGGGGGCGACCTCACCGAGTACCTGGCGTCGCTCGCGCGCATCCGGGCGTTGTACCCACGGAGGCTGCTGCCCGCGCATGGCGAGCCCATCGACGATCCGGACCGTGCGCTGGCCCGGCACATCGAGCACAGGCTGGCGCGCGAAGCCCAGGTGGCGGCCGCGCTGGCCGCGGGCCTGGACACCATCCCCGCCATCGCGGAATCCATCTATGATGGGTTGGATCCGGCACTGCTGCCGGCCGCGCACGAGACCGTGCGCGCGCACCTCGAGAAACTCGGACGGGAGGGACGGGCCGTGACCGACGGCGACCGCTGGTCCGCCCGCTGACCCCGTCCAGGGAGTGACCGCACGCCATGAACAACGTCATCGACTACATCAACGTCCACCGTGAACGCTACCTCGATGAACTGAAGGCGCTGCTCGCGATTCCGAGCGTCAGCGCCCTTCCCGAGCACGCGGGCGACGTCAGGCGCTGCGCGGAGTGGTGCGCCGGTGAGATGCGGCGCGTCGGCCTCCAGAATGTCGAGCTCATCGAGACCCCGGGCAACCCGGTGGTCTACGGCGACTGGCTGGGTGCGGAGGGCGCCCCCACGATCCTCTTCTACGGCCACTACGACGTGCAGCCGGTGGATCCCCTGGACCTGTGGACCACGCCCCCGTTCGAGGCCACCGTGCGCGACGGCGAGATTTACGCGCGTGGCGCCGCCGACGACAAGGGGCAGGTCTTCATGCACCTCAAGGCGATCGAAGCCCACATCACGCAGAACGGCCGGCTGCCGGTGAACATGAAGATCATCCTCGAGGGCGAGGAGGAGGTTGGCAGCGCCAACCTGGACAACTTCGTCAAGGCCAACAAGGAGCGCCTCGCGGCCGACGTCGTCGTCATCTCGGACTCGGCGATGTTCGCGCGCGGCGTGCCCTCGATCTGCTACGGCCTGCGCGGCCTCGTCTATTTCCAGATCGACCTGCGCGGCAGCAGCACCGACCTGCACTCCGGTGTCTTCGGAGGGGCGGTGGCGAACCCGGCGATGGTGCTGGCCCACATGCTCACGCAGTGCAAGGACAAGAGCGGCAACATCAAGATCACCGGCTTCTACGACGATGTGGTGCCGTTGACGGAGGAGGAGCGGAAGGCGTGGGCCACGCTGCCCTTCAACGAGAAGCAGTACCGCAAGGACTTCGGCATTCCCAAGGTGCACGGTGAGTCCGGCTACACGACGCTCGAGCGCACCTGGGCCCGGCCCACGTTCGAGGTGAATGGACTGCTCTCGGGCTTCACGGGCGAAGGCGCCAAGACCGTCCTGCCGGCCGTCGCGATGGCCAAGGTCAGCATGCGCCTGGTGCCGAACCAGGATCCGGACAAGATCGCGCAGCTGTTCGAGGACTACCTCGCGAAGATCGCGCCGAAGACGGTCGAGGTGAAGGTGACCCGCATGCACGGCGGGAAGCCGTGGATGGCGTCGTTCGACAACAAGTTCATCCAGGCGGCGGGACGGGCGATCGAGCAGGGGTTCGGACGGGCGCCGGTCTTCACGCGCGAGGGCGGGTCCATTCCGGTCGTGGCCACGTTCCAGGAGGAACTCGGCCTGCCGTCTGTGCTGTTCGGGGTGGGCCTGCCGGACGAGAACGCACACGCACCGAACGAGAAGCTGGATTGTGGCAACTTCCACAACGGCATCATCTCGTCGGCGATTCTCTACGAGGAGATCGGGAAGCTCTGACGTGCTCGTGCTGCTGGCGACGCTGGAGCGGTTCTATGGACCGCTCCCGTCGCCACCCACCGATCCCTTCCGCTACTTCGTCTGGGATGCGCTGAGCGCGCAGACCACCCCCGGCCGCCGCGACCTCGCCTATGCGGCGCTGCAGCGCCTGCCCGCACTCACGCCCGACGCCATGTTCCGCGCGCCTCGCGGGCGGCTGCAGGCGGCCGTGGCCCTGGCGGGCCCCTACGGCGAGCAGCGCCTGGAGGCGCTCCTGCGGGGCGTCCAGTCCTTTCGCCGCGATCCTGCCCTGGCCGCCACCATCCGTGGGCCGATCCGGCGTGCCCGGCGTGCGGTGGCTGCCCTGCCGAGGCTTGGTGACGGCAGCCCGCATCGGCTGCTGCTGTTCGGCGGTGATCACTGCGTGATGCCGCTGGATCGCGACGTGGTGCGGCTGGCCGGCCGACTGGGGATCGACCCGGGTGTGGATCGGCCCCGACCGGGACCCCTGCGCCACGCCATGGCCCGCGAGCTGCCGCCGATGGCCGACACGTTCAGGCGTGCGGCGCTGTACCTGCGGCACCATGCCGTGCTGACCTGCACGGACGAGCCTCACTGTGTGGTGTGCCCCGTGTCGGAGCGGTGCCCAGGCCGGAGGCCTGCGGCGGCGGGAGACGCGACGAGGGTCAGTTGAGCGAGGCGACGCGGCGGCGGAGCGTCTTGACGTGCTCCCAGATCTTCGCGTGCTCGTCACGCTCGTCTTCGTCGAGCTCCGAGCCCCTGGACATCTGGAGGTAGGTCTGCAGGTCGCGCAGCGCCGACGGCAGGTCGTTCAGGTGATAGGCGAGCAGGCCGCGGTCGCGCAGCTCGGTGGCGGCGGCCGGGTCGACCGCGAGCAGCAGTTCGGTGACGTCGCGGGCCTGCTGGAACGAATAGAGGCGGACGTAGGCCCGCTTCAGGTTCAGCAGCATGCGCGTGAGGATCTGCAGCTTGGTCGCGTGCGCCAGCATGTGCGAGTCCCACACGACGTCGCTGCCCGTGTGCCGCGCCAGGAGCTCGCGGCACATGGTCTCGGTGAGCAGCGCTCCCCCGTGGTGGGCGTCGATGATCAGGTCGCGCGAATAGCGGGTGCCCTGGGCCCCCCGGCATCGCAGCAGGAAGTGCCCGGGGAAGTTGACCCCTTCCACCTCGACCCCCGCCCGCTTCGCCACTTCCATGTAGACCAGCGCCAGCGTGATCGGGATGCCCGTGCGGCGGTCGAGCACCTCGTTGAGGAAGCTGTTGCGCGGGTCGTCGTACTGGGCGTCGTTGCCGACGAACCGCTCGTGCTCGAAGAGGAACCGGTTGAGCGCCGCCACGCGGGCGAAGAGCGCCGGGTCGACGTGGGGCGGGATCTCGAGATCGTCGATGGTGGCGTGGGCGACCCGGTCCTGCGCCTCACGCCCGAGCGCGTCGAGGTGTTCCAGGTAGGCCGCGGTGTCGATCGTCGGGTACGCCACCCTCGCCATCAGCAGGGCTGCGACGGCGAGGTCGGGGTCCGGGCTGTGCGCCAGCGCCGTGAACTCGCGAACCAGGGCCTCGGAAATCACGCCGCTAGCATAGCGCACCCGGCCGGCGCGGGTTGAGGCCGGTCGCGCCCGGGCGGATGCCTGCCCGGGCGCGCCGCCTCCGTGTGTACGACCTAGAAACGGATGCCCACGTTGACGCGGAACATCCGCGGCGTGGTGTAGGCGAAGCGGCTCACCGCCCTGCCGAAGTTCGGGCCGTAGTTCCAGTGCACACCCTGCACCGGCGTCGTCGTGAACGGATTGAAGGGCGCGTAGAGCGCCGGGTGCGAGGCGTTGGTGCGCACGGTCTGGTCGATCCGGGTCTGGGTCACCCCGCCGCCGTGGGCGTTCTGGTTGCCGAAGACCGTGCCGCCACAGCCGCAGAGCTGCGACTGGTCGAACAGGTTGACCACGTCCATGTGCGCGAAGAACTGGAGGTTCCCCGCGGCCGGGATGCGGAAGGTGTAGTTCACGGCGAGGTCGGTGCGCTTCTGGCCCACCGTCCGGAACGCGTCGCGCGAGGCGCCGCTGGTGCAGTCGTACCCGGCGGTGGTGACGGCCGCCGGCACGTTGGTGCAGTCGACGCTGAAGAAGTAGTTCGTCACCGTGCCGTCCGGCGGCGTCAGGTAGCCGGGGTTGTTGACGTAGGGGATCGGGTTGACCCCGTTGGCGTTGGCCGCGTTGATGTTGTTGGGACCGAACGGCACGCCGGTCTCGAGCGTCTGCAGCAGGCTCACGGTGAGGTTCTTCACGGCGGGGACGCCGACGTTCAGCCAGAGCCGCGCCCGATGCCGCTGATCGACCTGCAGGTCACCCTCCGGGTAGTTCCACGCTTCCTGGGCGTACTCGGGATAGCTGAGGACGAGTGCCGCGAGGGGCCCCGACACCACGTTCTCCCCGTTGAAGTTGCCGTAGGTGCGCGACAGCGTGTAGGTGGCGCCGAGGTCGGTGCGCGGGCTGAAGCGGTACGTGCCCTGCGCGGTGAGCCCCTTGTAGCGCCGCTTGAGCAGGTTCGTGTTCTCGTAGAGCGCCAGGTCGAAGCGCTGCCCGATGCTGTTGGTGACCTGGCCGGTCGTGGTGTCGGTGCGCTCCGCGTAGAAGTCGCGATAGTTGCGGTAGACGACGTCGGCACGCAGCGAAGCGCGCGACCCGAACTGCCGGTTGAGGCCGGCGGCATACTCGAGCACGTTCGGCGACTTGAGGTTGCCGCGGATCTGCGGGGTCACGCCGGGGATGTCCGGCTGGCTGATGAGCGGCAGCCGCTCGGCGCCATTCGCGAAGTACCAGTCGAAAATCTGGCGGATGGCGTCAGGCGTACTCGTGAGCGGTGCATTCACGTTGGCGTTGATGCTGGGCCCGAGGTACGCGAAGCGATAGGTCTGCGGGTTGCCGGCGCCGGACGCCGAGTCGCCGATGGCGCTGTTCAGCGCCGACACGTACTGGGCGAAGCTGCCGGTCACCGACCACTTCTGGTCACCGAACGGATCCAGCACCACGCCCAGGCGCGGGCTGAATGCGCTGTCGTTGGCCACGAGTGTCCCCTGCTGGTCGCGCCCGCGGTTCTTGTCCCAGCGCAGGCCCAGGTTGGCCGTGAGGCGGCCGTTGACGCGCCAGCTGTCGTTGATGAAGGTGGAGAACGTCCGGAAGTTCGACCCCCGGCTGCCGAGCGGGATCGGGTTCCACTGGATGAACGTCGAGCCGTCACCCAGCGCCACCGGGTAGATCACCGCGCTGTCACCGGTGCCGCGGATGACGGATCCGGTGTTGTAGATGCGGTAGTCGCTGCCGGACTGGTGGTTGTTGGAGAACATCTTGTCGTTGAAGGCGTCGGCCCCGAACGTCAGCGTGTGCGAGCCGCCCCTGGCAGGCGACAGGAAGTAGGTCGCCTTGCCGTAGATGTCCATGTTGTCCCGCTTCGTCGGGTCGCAGACGCCGCAGAAGGTGGCCGACCAGAAGCGATACCCCTGCGAGTTGTCGATCATCAGCGTCCCGTCGACCAGGTCGGTCGAGGTGGCGCCGTCGCCCTCGAAGGTGAAGTGTCGCTGCGAGAACAGTGCCTCGACGAAGAACCGGCCGCTCAGCACGCCGTTGTAGTTCACCACCGAGAGGTCCTGCGGAGTCTTGCGCGTGACGAGGGAGGAGCGATCCGCCGAGACCGACGTGTTGAAGGTGTTGTTCTCCTGCTCGTCCAGCACCTTCGAGTACGTGCCCTGGAACCGGTGGTTCGAGGTCAGCGAGAAGGTGCCCTTGCCCTCGTACCGCTGGGTCGGCCGCTTGAACGTGTACGGGATGTTGGTGGCCACCAGCGTCCGCCCCTCGGACTGGGTCTGGAGCCGTCCGGCCGTGAAGAACCACAGCCGATCCTTCACCACCGGCCCGCCGAACGTGAACTCGTGGGAGGGGACCACCTTGTCCACGCGCAGTTCCCGGTGGTTGGGGTCGGCCGCGATCGCGGTCTCCTCGAAGGGGGTGAGCGTCCGCCACTTGTCGTTGAAGAGCGACTCGCGGAACGAGCCCGAGAACGTGTTCCCGCCCGACTTGGTCACCACGTTCACCACGCCGCCGCTGAACCGGCCGTACTCGGCGGAGATCCCGGCCGTGGCCACCGTCGTCTCCTGGATGGCGTCCTCGATGTACAGGTCGTTGGCCTGCCCGCGGAGGTTCTCGTTCACGGTCACGCCGTTCACGAGGAACAGGTTCTCGAACGACGCGGACCCCGCGATGGAATAGCCGCCATTCGGCCCGGTCGGATGTACGGCCGGCGCGAGGAGGAGGTACGCGTTGATGTCCCGGTTGGTCGGCAGGGTCTGAATCAGGTCCTGCCGGAAGTTGGTGGCCACCTGGGCCGTCTTCGTCAGCACGTCGGCCCGCTGCCCGACGACGGTGACCTCCTCGCTGACGGCGGCGGGACCGAGTTCGGCGTCGAGGGGCAGATCCTGGGTGGGGGCAAGCCCCACGGTCCGCGAGATCCGCTCGAAGCCGCTCAGCTCGAAGGTCACGGTGTAGGTGCCCGAGGGCAGCAGCGTCAGGACGTAGTCGCCGTTCTCGGCCGTCACGGCCGCCCTCACACCCTGCAGGTTCGGTGACGTCACGGTGACGGTCACGCCGGGGAGGGCGAGCCCCTGGGGGTCGCTCACGTGCCCCCGGATCGTCCCGGTCGTGCTCTGGGCGTGCGCGAAGCCTCCGCACAGCAGGAACAGCACGGACATCACCAGTGCCGCAGTCTTGAGTCGCATGTCGACAGTCCTCCGGTTAAGGTCTTCCATTCGGCGAGTATGTCGACCGGTTCCTGTCGTCCGTCACTGGGACGAACGTTCGTCCCCGCGCTTCGTCCCACATCCAAAAAGCCGGCAGGGATGTATCGCGGCGATCCGGGATGGCGTCGTGTCTGGCGCGGCGGCCCGCGCCGGAAGTACTCTGGTGCCCGATGAACGAGCCGCACATGCCCGTCGCCCCGACGGGATCCCGCCCGGTGGTGCACCTGTTCATCGGCCTGCACAAGACCGGCACCAGCGCGGTCAGGCTGATGCTCGACTTCCATGGTGCGATGCTCGCCCGGCACGGCTTCCACCTGCCGAGGGCCTGCTGGACGCGCTACATCAACCGGTTCTGGAACGGCGGCCACAACAACGTGCCCTGGGAGATCTGCGGGCACCATCCGGTGCTCCCGCAGTTCGGCACGCTCGCCGATCTCGTCTCGGAGATCGCGGCCCGGCCCCATCTCCAGCACATCGTCTTCAGCGAGGACCTGGACTACGCGAACGGCGCCCAGGTGCAGGCGCTGGCTGCGGCACTGTCGGCGTTCGACGTGCGGGTCATCGTCTTCCTGCGCAACCAGCCGGACTGGCTCCAGTCGCACTACACCGAGGAGCACAAGTGGTTCGGCACGGGCGAGGATGCGGACTGGTTCCTCGACCGCGTGCGCCACGACCGGCGCCTCCACCTCGACGCCCTCTGCATCCGGTGGGCACGCGCGTTCGGCAACCGCCTCACGATCCGGTGCTATGAAGACATCAGGACTGGCGTGTTCGGGGCATTTCTCGATGCGTGCGGCGCACCAACCGGTTTGCGTGACGCCTTTGCGGCCCGTGCGATGCCGCTCGTGAATGCGTCGCCCGACGCGCGCACCATTGCCCTGGTGCAGGCAGCCTCGTCATACGCGCGTGAGCAGGGCATCGGTGCGGCGTACTTCAACCGGGTGATGGCCCCGGCGCTGGTCACCGCCGGGGCCGCCATGCCACGCACCAGGGCGCGGATCGCGATGTCGGACGCGGCGCGGACCGAGCTGCTGGTACTGATGCAGCGCGTGAACCAGGCAGTGGCCGGCGCGTTCGGCCTCGAGCTGGGGGCGGAGTACTGGGCCCTGCCCGCGGAGCCGGAGAGCCGGCCAGAGCCCGCCCTGTCGCCACAGCTGCTCATGGAAATGTGCATCGACCTGAGCACCAGGGCGGCCACGCGCCTGCGGGTGGCGGTCGACGATCCAGGTGCCGAGTTCGAGGCGCTGGCAGCAAGCTACTATCCATGGGACCGGGTCGGGGACCCGGCGTCACGGGCACCGCTGCACGCGCTCCTGGCCGACACGCTCGGGCCAGGCCCGGCCGCCCTGTACCTCGAGCGGAGGGGCAACGTCGGGGCGGCGTACCGCCAGCACGACGGCACACTGACCGCCCTGCGGTCGCTGGGGCCGGCGGAGTGGGACGACCTCGTGCGGGTCGTGCGCGCGTCGGCCCGGTTGAACCGCGTCTCGTGGAACAACCTCTGCGAGGGGCTGCTGCGGTTCGACGGCCCACGGGGCGCCGTGCCTCTGTGGGTGCGCCTGGTGCCCGCGGTGGATGGCGAGGTCGTGATGATCGAGCCGGTGGACCGCTGACCGGACGAGGAAGAGCGCATGCAGGCAGACAGCCAGACACCGATCGTTCACCTGTTCGTCGGACTTCACAAGACCGGGACGACCGCGCTCCGGTTCATGCTGGACGTCCATCGCGAGGCCTTCGCCCGCTTCGGCTTCCACGTGCCGAAGGCGACCTGGACGGCCTACATCAACTTCTTCTGGAACGGCGGGCACAACAACATCCCGTGGGAGATTGCCGGCAACCACGCCACGCTGCCCGAGTTCGGCACCGTGGCCGACCTGGTCGCCGAGATTGCCGCCCGCCCCCACCTGCAGCACATCATCCTCAGCGAAGACCTCGACGTGTTCCAGCCGGTGCACATCGCCCGGCTGAAGGAGCACTTCGCCGCATTCGACGTGCGGGTCATCCTCTTCGTGCGCAACCAGGTCGACTGGCTCCAGGCGATCTTCGCCGAGGAGCAGAAATGGTTCACCGCCACCACGTTCCACCAGTGGTTCATGGATCGGCTCGGCGACGACCGGCTGGACTACCACGCGCTGGCGCGCAAGTGGGCCGCCGCCTTCGGCACCATCACCATCCGGTGCCACGAGGACGTGCGCGGGCAGATCCTCGAGGCCTTCCTCCAGTGCTGTGGCGCACCTGACGCGCTGCGTGCCGCGCTCGCCGAGCGTGGGCTCCCGCTCGTGAACATCACGCCCGGCGCCTTCCCGCTGGAATTGATCCGCCACGCCGCGGCCTTCGCGGCCGAGAGCGGGATCGAGGCCCCCTGGTTCAACGCGATGGTGTCGCCGGCTGCGCTCACGGCGTCGAAGCAGCTCCAGCGTTTCAGCCGCAAGCCCAACGTGATCACGCCGCCGGTGGCGGGCGTGCTCTTTCCCATGATGCGGAAGGTGAACGGGAAGCTCGCCGAGCAGTTCAGCGTGGCGCTCGGGCCGAAGTACCTGGACCCCGTGATGCCGCCGGCGCCCGAGCCGGAGCCCACCGACATCAGCATCGAGGACCTCGCGAAGGTGCTCGTCACCACGGTCGCCGGCATGGCGCTGCGGACTGCGGGCACCGCACGGACGCTGGGCATCAGGCACCGCCGCACGATCGACCCCGAGACAGCGGCGTCGCTGAGGGCGGTGAACGCCTGGCACTATCCCTGGCCACGCGCACGCGCGGCCGAGTCGACCCTGCTCGACGACCTGATTCTGGCCGGGCTCTCCGAGGGCGGCACGGCGCTCTACCTCGAACGGCGCGGTGAGACGCGGGTGGCCTTCCGGCGGGTCGACGGCCTGATGTCGCCGATACGCGACCTCTCAGCCGGCGAGTGGGCGATGCTGATGCTGCATGTGCAGTTGCGGGCCGGGCTGGGCCCGGTGCTGGGGCAGAACCTGCGGCAGGGGTACGTGGAGGTGACGCGCGACGGACAGCCGCTGTACGCCTGGGTGCGCCATGCGATGACGCCCGACGGCGAGCTGGCCGTGCTCGAAAACCTGCCGCCGGCCTAGCGCACGCTCAGAGCTGGCCGAGCAGTGCCGGCGTGAACCGATCGAGGTGATCGATCACGACGTCGGCTGCGCCGGCAAGCTCGGCTGCGGGGTACGTGTGGGTGATGGCGACGGTCTTCAGGCCGGCGCTCCGCGCCGACATGAGGCCCCACTTCGAGTCCTCGATAGCCACGCATGCGGCCGGGGTCAATCCCGGGTGCATCGACGCCAGCTGCTCCACGGCGAGCAGGTAGGGGGCTGGGTCGGGCTTGCTCGCCGGCGTGTCTTCCGCACCCACCACGATGGGGAAGTGTGCCCGCAGCCCTTCGTGATCGAGCACACGAAGGATCTCCCCCTTCAGCGCCCCTGAGGCGATGGCAATCGGCCCGGCGGCCGCCATGCGCGCAATCGCCTCGCGCGCACCGGGGAACAGCACCGATGCCGTCCGCTCGAGCTCCTCGAGCCGCACGGCCTTCCTCGCCACCAGGTCGGCGATGTCGGTCTCGGTGAAGGTCACACCGAAGTCGTCGGCCATCGCCCGGAACGCCCCGATGTCGTCGTATCCGAGGTAGTTCTGGTAGTACGACGCCTCGGTGAGGGCGATGCCCCGCGGTGCCAGGACGTCGCGGTAGCCGCGGAAGTGGAGCGGCTCGCTGTTGGCGAGCACGCCATCGAAGTCGAACACGACGGCTCTGATCATCGGGTCTGCGCTTCGGCCGGCTTCTTCATCCGCTCGCCCGCGTGAATCGGCACCGTCAGCCGGTTCTGCGGGGGCGGGTACGGGCATTCGTAGGTGGGGTTGTAGTAGCAGTACGGGTGGTACGCGAGGTTGAAGTCCAGCGAGTAGATGCCGCTCGCGGTCAGCGCAAGATCGATGTATCGACCGGCTGCATACGTCTCCGTGCCGCTCGTCATGTCGCTGAACATCAACGTGACGTGGTTGTTGTCCGGTGCGCCCACCTCGTTGAAGGCCAGCAGCGACATCTGCTCGCCCTTCAGCGTGAACTCCATCGTGCCCACCTGCCGCATCTTCCGGCGCTGGCCGGTCGAGGTCGGCATCTCGACCACGATGTCCTCGGTGGCCGGCTTGAGCCCGGCGAGCACGTTGTAGGCCGGGTCGACCGGGAAGTAGGCCAGCGGCAGGAACTCGGCCTTCACGGCGTCGGGGATGACGTCCTTGCCTGCCTGGAAGTCCGCGTCCTTGGCGGCGCGTCCGGCCGTGATCTTCCGGATGTAGTCCTCGGGGCTCTCCTCATGCGGCTTGTTGCTGCAGGCTGCGCCCGCGACGGCAGCCACCAGGAGCACTGGCAGGAGCAGGCGTGTGAACGACCCTCGGCGTGACATCCCCGATATTCTACCCGGTGCGCTGGAACGGCGGCCCCGGGGGGCCGCACCTGGACCGCCGGGTGCCACGCGGGAACCGGTGGTCAGGCCGGCCGGGGATTCTCGAGCAGGCCCTTCAGGTTCGCGGCGGCCTCGCGTGTCTGTTTCCGCAGTCCCATCCGGATGAGCGGAGCCATCAGCCGGCCGGCGAACGTCTTCGGCGTCATCTCGATGATGTGCGTGGTGACCGAACCGCCCGGGCCTGGCGCCACGCGCAGGTCGACCGACACCTCGAACGCGCGGTCGGCGTACACGCAATGCAGGCGCGCGCCGGGTGTCCGCGCCACAATCGAACCCGACATCTCGTTGCGCCGCCCGCCCTGCTCGTACACGTAGCGCAGGGCGTCGCCCACCGCATTCGGGCCGGTTCCCACTTTCTCGAGGCTCACGCACGGAGGCAGCCACTGCGCTGTGCGGGGCAGATCGTCGATGGCCTCGAAGACCCGGTCGGGCAGCGCGGCAATCGGCTCCTGGTGTTCGAATCGGATCGACATGCGTTCGGCTCCTGGCCGCACACGATGCCACCGACGCCCGTGCGACGCAAGACCCGGGCAGGGAAGGCACGCCCAGGGGCGGGCGCCGGCCGCGAGGCCCGCCTAGGTGGCGACCGAGGCGCGCAGCCGGCTGGCCGCATCGAAGCGCGCGGCGTCGCCGTAGACGCCGCGGTACGCCGGCGGGAGCACGTCGGCAATGGCGAGCCCGATCATGTCGACGACCAGCTTGCGGTCGCCCCCGGCCAGCGACAGCAGGGCGCTGGCCGGCATCGGCGCGCCGATGTGGAGGCTGACACGCGCCTGGCTCAGGCGTGAGCTCTCGATCGGGAACATGGCTTCGGGACCCACGAGGCCCACGGGGACGACCCAGGTGCCGGGCACGTCCAGATAGCGCGCGGCAGCCGGCAGGAGCGGCTGCATTTCGCCCGTGCGGCTGCGGGTGCCCTCAGCGAACATCAGCAGGATGTCGCCGCTGCGGACGCGGTCGTGCGCGACGTTGATCGCCTGCCGGGCCGCGCGTGCCACCTCGCGCTCGCTCAGCACCGCTTCGCCCGATGCGACGCCGGTGCTCTGTGGCACCCGGATGGTGCCGAAGCACAGGCTCGAGAAGCGCCGCACGCGCGTGCTGTACACCTTCGGCCCCGCCAGGGCTGTCAGCCGATTGGCGTACGCGGGGTGGCCCGCACGCTGTAGCAGCACCTCCACCACGTTGGCATCCGCGTACGAAAGATGATTGGCCGCCATCACCACCGGCGCACCGTTCACTGACCCGAGATGGTGGAGGTTCGCGACCCCGGATCCGTCGGCCACGAAATGATCGGCCAGCACGTGATGCAGGCGCTGCGCCAGCGGGTCGCGCTCGTAGTAGGCCCAGCCGCGCTCGGCGTGCAGCCGTGCCGTGAGCGCCGTGAGCGCATCGGCACCGGCGGCATCGATCTCGATTTCGAGCGCCCGGCGCATGCGGACACGCACCTCCGGCGGCTGGTGTGCGAGGAACGCGAGGATGGCCTCGATGAGGCCAGCCCGGCTCAGGGGAGTTGGCTGCGGATCCACGTCGACGTTCATGGACACGGCGTCAGAACGGGTAGGCGCCCTGGGCGACGGCGGCATCGGCCAGCTGGCGCCGGAGCGCGGCGGTGTTGATCGGCATCTGCCGGAACAGGCGCTTCAGGCCGGCCAGCATCGTTCGCAGCGTGTCCCCCTCGACCATCGTCGCGAGGGCCTGGCGCGCGGAAGCCTCGATGCGCACGGCCGCGTCGTTCACGAACGTGCGCGCGGCAGCCGCGTGCAGATCGGCGGCGGCCGTCCCGGCGGCGGCGCCGGCCCGCAGCAGGGCACTGTCGGCCGCATAGGTCTCCATCACCATGTCGGCGACGTGGATGAGCACTTCCTGCTGCTCGGGGAGCGCCTCGCGGTAGGTCTGCATGGCGAGGCCCAGTGCCAGCAGCGACGCCTTCTTGCCGTTCGCCACCGTGCGCCGCTCTTCGGCGAGCGGTGAGTCGTCTGCGTCGGGCAGCGACGGCGGACCAAGGAGCTCGTCCTGCAGGGCCTTCGCGGCGGCAATCAGCCCGAGCCCGCCCTTCACGGCGCGGCGCGCGAGCATCCCGGGGATCAGCAGGCGGTTGATCTCGTTCGTCCCCTCGAAGATGCGGTTCACGCGCGAGTCGCGATAGTGCCGTTCGGCAGGGTAGTCGCGCACGTAGCCGTTGCCGCCGTGCACCTGGATGTTCTCATCCAGCACGAAGTCCATCATCTCGCTGCCGAACACCTTCGCGATCGACGCCTCGATGGCGTACTCCTCCACCGCGGCCAGCACCACCGACTGGTCGGTCGCCTCGTGCGGCGTCGCCGCGATCCTGGCGTCGATCAGCCCCGCGGTGCGGTAGATCAGGCTCTGCGTGGCGTACGCCTGCGCCACCATCTCACCCAGCTTGTGCCGGATGGCGCCGAACGATGCGATCGGGGCGCCGAACTGACGCCGCGTGGCCGCATAGCGCGCCGCCTCGCCGATGGCGCCCTGCGCCCCGCCGCCGCACATCGCCCCGAGCTTGTAGCGGGCGAAGTTCAGCACGTTGAACGCGATCTTGTGCCCCTTGCCCACCTCGCCGAGCAGGTTCTCTGCCGGCACCCGCACGTCCTGCAGGATGATCGGCGTCGTCGACGAGCCGTGGAGCCCCATCTTGTGCTCCTCCTTGCCGCTCGTCAGGCCGCCGAAGGCGCGCTCCACGATGAAGGCCGTGAACCCAGCCGGCTCGGACCCTGAGCCGGTCACGTGTGACGGGTCGACCTTCGCGAAGATCACGAAGAGGTCGGCGAACCCGCCGTTCGTGATCCACATCTTCTCGCCATTGAGCAGGAAGCTGCCGTCGGGTTGCCGTGTGGCACGGGCCTTCGCCCCGAGGGCATCGGAGCCCGAACCCGGCTCGCTCAGGCAGTACGCCCCCACCATCTCTCCGCTCAGCAGCCGCGGCAGGTAGCGCTGCTTCTGGTCCTCCGTGCCGAAGAGCGACAGCGGGAGGACCACCAGGTTCGCGTGCGCGCCGAAGGTGGCCGCGAACGACGCGGAGAGCGACATCTGCTCGCTGATGACGACCGATGCCACCTTGTCGAGGCCGAGTCCGCCGTACTGCTCGGCGACATCCGCGCCCATCAGTCCCAGTTCGGCCCCACGACGCACCAGTTCGCGCGCCAGGCCCCAGTCCTTCTCCTCGAGCCGGTCGAGGACCGGGAGGACCTCGCCGTTCACGAAGTCCCTGACCGTGGCGCCGATCATCCGGTGCTCGTCGGTCAGGCGCTCCGGCGTGAAGACGCCGGACGGCTCGGACGCCACGAGGAGGAACTCGCCGCCCCGCAGGATGGACGTGGTTGCAGTGCTCATGGTGCTTACATCCGTTCGAAAATGCCGGCGGCACCCATTCCGCCGCCAACGCACATCGTCACCAGGCCGTAGCGTCCGTTGCGGCGCCGCAGTTCGTGGAGGAGCGTCGTGGTCAGCTTCGCGCCGGTGCAACCGAGCGGATGGCCGAGTGCGATCGCGCCGCCGTTCACGTTCAGCTTCGCCGGGTCGATCGGCAGCTCGCGGAGGCAGGCCAGCGCCTGTGCGGCGAACGCCTCGTTCAGCTCCACGAGGTCGATCTGCTCGAGCGAGAGGCCCGCCATCTTCAGGACCTTGCGGATGGCCGGAACTGGGCCGATGCCGAACTTCTCCGGTTCCACGCCGGCCGTGGCATAGGCCACGAAGCGGGCCAGCGGTGCCAGGCCGCGCTCCTTCGCGACGGTCGCGCTCGTCACCACCACGGCCGAGGCGCCGTCACTGGTCTGCGACGAATTGCCCGCCGTGACGGTTCCCGCCACGTGGAAGGCTGGCTTCAGCTTCGCGAGGGCCGCCTCGGACGTGTCGCGCCGCGGACCCTCGTCCACCGCGAACCGCGTCTCGACGGTCCTGCCCGTGCCCGCGTCGAACACCCGCGCCGTGACCGGCACGATCTCGTCGGCGAACCGGCCCGCGTCGATCGCCGCCAGCGCCCGCTGGTGGCTGCGCAGCGCGAACGCGTCCTGCTCCTCACGCGAGATGCCGTAGTCGCGGACGTGGTTCTCGGCCACCAGTCCGGTGCTCAGGTACACGTCAGGATAGCTGTCCATCAGGCCGGGATTGGGCGACACCTTGAAGCCGCCCATCGGGATCATGCTCATCGACTCGGTACCGCCGGCGACGATCGCCTGCGCCCCGCCCAGCATCACGCGTTCGGCGGCATAGGCAATCGCCTGCAGGCCGGACGAGCAGAAGCGGTTCACCGTCACCGCGGACGCCGTCACCGGAATACCCGCGCGAAGGCTCGCAATGCGGGCGACGTTCATGCCCTGCTCGCCCTCCGGCATCGCACAGCCGAGGATCACGTCCTCGATCTCGGCCGGTGCCACGCCCGGGGTTCGCTCGAGGGCCGCGGAGATGACCGCTGCCGCCAGTTCATCCGGTCGCGACCCACGCAGCGTGCCGTTCGGGGCCTTCCCCGCAGCCGTCCGCACGGCGGACACAATCACAGCGTCGTTCATAGCCCTACCCGTTCCAGTCCCCGAGCAGTTCCTCGACGGCATCGGCCACCTCGTTCACCACCCCGTTGAAGAGGTGATCGGAGGCGTCGATGATGACCAGCTCCTTCGGATCGGCACAGCGCGCGTAGAACGCCGTGATCTCGCGGTACCCGCAGATCTCGTCCATCTCGCCGTGCACGAAGAACTTCGGCTTCGTGCTCGCCTCGACCGCGCTGAAGTCCCACTTGTTCACCGGGGCCGCAATTCCCAGCACGAGCGACACGCGCGGGTCTTCGACCCCAACATTGCAGCCCACCCACGAGCCGAACGACATGCCGCCCGCCCACAGCGGCATGCCAGGAAAGCGCTCGGCCATGAAGTCGAGCCCCGCGCGGAAGTCGTCGCGCTCGCCCCGTCCCTCGTCATACGTACCTTCGCTCCGGCCCACGCCGCGGAAGTTGAAGCGGAGCACGGCGCAGCCGATCCGAGCGAGCCCCTTGGCCGTGTGATAGATGCCCTTGGTGTGCATCGTCCCGCCGAACTGCGGGTGTGGATGCCCGAGCACCACGGCAGCGCGCGGACCCTCGCCCGGGCCGGTGGCGAGCAGCCCCTCGCCGGTCACGCCCCTGTCTGCCGGCAGGTCCAGGATTACCTCGAGGCGTCCGGCCGGTCCCTGAATGTCACGCAGCACTGTGTTGGGTGTCCTTTGTCGCGTCGGCGACGAAGCGGTGAACGATGTCGGCGCACTCGTCGGGCCTGGTCACCGACCCCAGGTGCCCCGTGCGGGGCATGCGCGCGTGTGCGGCATGCGCAATGAGCGTGGCGTAGTCGGCCGTACCGCCAGACCCGGTCACGTGGTCCAGCGCATCGTCTCCCTGGACGATGAGCGTGGGCGCCGTGACACGGGCACAGTCGGCGATCCGGTCGTAGCGTCCGATGATGAGCGCCCGAGCCGCCATCCGGGCGAGTGAGACCGGAGCACCGAGCATCGTCAGCAACTGGTCCCGGAGATACCGCAGGCGATTGGGCCAGGTCGGCAGCGCCGCCGCCACTTCGCGGCGGAGCCGGAAGGGGGTTTCGAGCAGGAAGATCGGCCCGAACAGCCAGGGGATCCGCGCGTAGGCTTCGTGCCGCGGCCGAAGGTGCCAGCGCGGGCCCGGGGCCGAGATCATGACGAGCACCCGTGTCCGCTCGGGCCGGGTGGCAGCGAAGCGGAGTGCGACCAGGCCACCGAACGACACACCGACCACGATGGCACGGCGCAGCTGCAGACGGTCCAGCGCCGCCTCCACCTGCTCGGCGAACGCGTCGATCGACGCGCGCGCGTCGCCGCTCACCGCCCGCTCGTCTGCGAGCGAGAACGTGATGACCCGGTAGGAGCGGGCCAGCGCATCGACAAGGCCACGCGAGTACTCCCACCGGCCCTGTATGCCGGGGATGAGCACCAGCGGCTCGCCCGCGCCACGCTCGACGATGTCGAAACTCGCCACGTCCCTCATCACCACTCCGCCAGCTGTCCTAGTTGCGCAGAGGCTTGCCGGTCTTCAGCGTGTGCTGGATGCGATCCAGGGTCCGGCGCTCGCCGCACAGCTTCAGGAAGGCCTCGCGTTCCAGGTCCAGCAGGTGCTGTTCGCTGACCAGCGTGGCGTGCGGCAGCGAGCCACCGGCGGCCACGTGCGCGAGGGTGCGGCCGATGACCGCGTCGTAGTCGGTGGCGCGCCCGGCCCGCCATGCGAGGTGCACGCCGAGCTTGAGCGCCGCCTCGAGGTTCTCGCCGCCCACCGGGATCGGCTCCGGCTGCGGCGGCCGGTAGCCCTCGCGCACGCGATCGAGCGCCAGTGCCTTGGCGTCGGCAATGAGGCGCTCGCGGTTCATCGAGATCGAGTCGTGATCGCGCAGGTAGCCGAGCTGCTGCGCATGGGGGCCGCTGGTCGAGACCTTGGCCAGCGCCATGGTCTCGAACGCCACCTGGACGAAGGGCAGCAGGTCCGCCTTTGCGGCTGCGGCGGTCCGCCCCGCCCGCTGCACCATCTCCTTGGTACCGCCGCCTGCGGGAATCAGGCCGACGCCCACTTCGACGAGCCCCATGTAGGTTTCGGCGCCTGCCTGTACGCGGTCGGCATGCAGGACGAACTCGCAGCCGCCGCCGAGGGCCAGGCCGGCGGGCGCGATGACGACCGGCACCGGCGAGTAGCGCAGCGACAGCGTGGCCTTCTGGAACATGCGCACCATCAGGTCGATTTCGTCCCAGTTGCCCGACTGCGCCTCGACCAGCACGAGCATCAGGTTCGCGCCGGCCGAGAAGTTGACGGCATCGGTGCCGATGACCAGCGCCTGGAAGTTCGACGCCGCCTCGGCCAGCCCGGCCTGGATGATCTGCACCGTGTCCGCGCCGATCGCGTTCATCTTCGAGTGCAGCTCGACGCAGAGCACGCCGTCGCCGAGGTCGACCAGGCTGCCGCCCGGGTTTCTCCGGACCACCCCCGACCGCTCCTTCGCGGCTCGCAGCAGCTGCAGCCCCGGGCCGAGCGGCGGCACGCGACCGTCGCGGAACCGGTTGCGCCCGGCGGCCAGTTGCTCTGCGACGAGCGGCGGCACGGTCGCCGGCTTCGCCACGTCGAGCACTTCGCGGATGCCGATGGCGTCCCACAGCTCGAACGGGCCGAGTTCCCAGCCGAAGCCCCACTGCATCGCGCGGTCCACGTCGTCGATCGAGTGCGCGATGCCTGGGGCCACGTCCGCGGTGTAGACCAGCAGCGGGGGCAGCGTGTCTCGCAGCAGCTCCCCGGCCTTATCGGTGGCCCGGAACAGCATGCGCACCCGTTCGTTGACGTCGTCGACGTTCTTCACGGCATCGAGCGATGCGATTCGCGGCGACTGCTTCGGGCGGTACTCGAGGGTTGCCGGGTCGAGCGTGAGGATCTCCTTCCCCTCGCGCCTGTAGAACCCCTGGCCCGCCTTCTCGCCCGTGGCGCCCCGCCGCACCAGCGTCGACACCAGCGGCGGCAGCGTGAAGCCCGACTGTGCGGTCTCTGCGGGCATGCGCTCCTGGAGGTTGCGCAACACGTGCTCGAAGACGTCGAGACCGGCAATGTCCATCGTGCGGAACGTGGCGCTCTTCGGCCGCCCGAGCGCCGGCCCGGTGATCGCGTCGATCTCCTCGATGGTGTAGCGCCCCGTGGCGAGCGCCCGCATCAGCTGCACGACCCCATAGAGGCCGATGTGGTTGGCGATGAAGTTCGGCGTGTCCTTCGTCGCAACCACCCCCTTGCCGAGCGACAGGTCGATGAACCGGCTGAGTCGGTCGACGACGCCAGGGTCGGTTTCGGGAATCGGGATGATCTCCACCAGCCGGAGGTAGCGTGGCGGGTTGAAGAAATGGGTGCCGATGAAGTGCCGCTTGAAGGTGTCGCCGCGCCCCTCGGCCAGGGCGGCGATGGGGATGCCGCTGGTGTTCGACGACACGATGGCGTGCGGAGCCCGGAGGGGCTCGATCTGCTTGAAGAGCGCCTGCTTGATGTCGAGGCGCTCCACGACCGCCTCGATGATCCAGTCGGCTGTGGACACCTTCCCCAGGCTGTCGAAGAAGCCGCCGGTCGTGATCAGTCCGGCCGCCTGCTTCGTGAAGAACGGGTCCGGCTTCAGTGCAGACGCCCGCTTGAGCCCATCGCGTGCCGCCTCTGGGGTGACGTCGAGCAGCAGCACCCTGAGGCCCGCATTGGCGAGGTGTGCGGCGATCTGCGCGCCCATGGTGCCGGCGCCGAGGATGGCCGCCGATCGGATCGGAATGGAGGTGCTCATCGTGCCCGTGTCCCGTCGAGGAAGATGTCTACCACCGCATCGGCGTCCGACTCGAGGTTGTGCCGGCGGCGGCTGAGGATCCAGTTGGTGGCCATCTCGTCCAGTGCGCCGAAGAACATCTTGGCGGCCGTGGTGGCGTTGACGTCCCGGCGGAACAGCCCCTTCCTCTGGCCGTCCTCGATCGCGGCCCGGATCTGGCCCAGGTAATCGCGCAAGAGCGTGGACGAGAACCGCTCCATGAACTTCACCGACTGCCGGAGCTCCACCTGGAAGACGATGGCCAGGTTCCGGTCGCGCCCCAGCATGCCGAGGTGCAGGTGCGCGAACCGACGCAGCCGTTCGGCCGGGTCGCCGACGTCCGCGACGGCCGCCCGCCCCTCCGACAGGCGCTGCTTCACCGTGCGCTCGAAGATGGTGACGAGCAGGTCGTCCTTGCTGCGGAAGTAGAGGTAGACCGTGCCGGCGGCGATGCCCGCGGCCTTGGCGATGTCGGCCACCTGGGCATTGAAGTAGCCCCGCTCGGCGAAGACGTCGATGGCGGCCCGCAGGATCGATTCCCTCCTGTCCACGGGCGCCGCGGAGGTCTGGATGGGCCGGCGTCTGGCGCTCGAGGTGGCGGGCATCGTCCTGAATGAATGTTCATTCAGGAGGAATGGCGAGTCAAGCCATGGCAGATGGCAGATGGCAGATGGCTATGGCCGAGCGTCCACGTCGTACTCGTGCAGCCCGGGTGTGACGAGCAGGTGGTTGTCGCGGCCGAAGAACAGGGTGGTGGGTGAGACAGGTCCCACGCCCCGGAAACGCACGACGCGAATCTTGTCGCCGTCCGCGTCGAACACGTAGGTGAACCCGCCCTCGAATGCGGCCCAGAGGCGTCCCAGGCGGTCGAGCGCGGCGGCGCGGATGGTGGGACGCACCAGCGGAAGCTCGCCGTCGAGCGGGTTGCGCGGCCAGGTGGACGGCAGCCGTGGCACGATGTCGTCGATCTCCCGGCCCTGGATCTGGCGCTCGAAGACGAGCGTGCCATCGGCGGCATACTTGCGGAAGACCGGCAGGCCCGCCTGGAAGACGTAGACGATCGACCCGTCCGCGCCGAGGAGCGGAATCCCGCTGTTCAGCGCCAGATGCACGTCCCGGTCGGCTTCCTGTCCCGTCGTCCGCAACTGGCCGATGCTCCGTCCCGGCGCTCCGCTGAGCAGGTACTCCGAGACGAGCGAGCCATGCTCGGGTTGCGAGAGCAGCACGGACGTGCCGGTGAACTGCATCGACCCGATGCCGCTCAGCACCAGTCCCTCAATCGTGATGCGTGGGCGTGCGCCGCCGCTGATGAAGAAGCCGGCGGTCCTGAACCCTGCGGACGTGAACGCCTGTATGCGCGCCATGCCGCGTGGGGCGTCCGCCACCACGAACGTGCCGTCCGGCGCCACCGCGAACGAGGTGGGGTCGATGATCCGCCCCGGCTCGGCGCCGATCTCGACGATGCGGAACGGGCCGGCGAGCTCGGGATCGATGCCCCACATCTCGTGGGCACGCCGGTCGAACACGTAGTACCGGCCGGAGGCCGACTGCTGGAATCCGCGGGCTTCGCGAAAGCGGCCCGCGATCTCGGGCGGGACCGAGCGGATCGGATCGAGGGTGTCCGGCGCGATCGCCGGCAGTGCGCACGTGAAGAGCGCGAGGCCTGCGAGTGTCGCGAGCGCCGCCCTCAAAAGCGTGCGACGGCCCGGATGGCCTCGAGGACGTCGGCAGGCTGCGGCAGGATCGCTTCTTCGAGATCCGGCGAGTAGGCAACCGGCGTGTCGAGGGCGGCCACGCGCCGGATCGGCGCGTCGAGGAACGGGAACAGCTCGTCCGCAATCCGCGCGGCCAGTTCGGCGCCGAACCCGCAGGTGAGCGTATCCTCGTGCGCAATCACCACGCGGTTGGTCTGCTTCACCAGGCGCGCGATCGACTCCCAGTCGAACGGCATGATCGTCCGCAGGTCGAGCACCGCGGCCTGGATGCCGTCGCGCTCGGCCGCCTGCTGGGCGGCGAGCAGGGCGCGCTGCACCAGTGCGCCCCATGTGATGACGAGCACATCCGAGCCCTCGCGGCGGAGGCTGCCCTTGCCGAACGGGATCATGAAGTCGGCACCCGGGTACTCGCCCTTGTTGTACGTCTGGCGGTACAGGTGCTTGTGCTCGAGGAACAACACCGGGTCGTCGCAGCGGATCGCGGTGCGCAGCAGTCCGGCGGCATCCACCGCATTGCAGGGATACGCGATGCGGATGCCGGGGCAGTGCGCGAAGATGCTCTCCCCGGACTGGCTGTGGTACGGGCCACCGCCGCGCAGGTAGCCGCCAATGGGCACCCGGATCACCATCGGGCAGGACCAGTGGTTGCCCGACCGGTAGCGCAGCATCGACATCTCGTCGCGGATCTGCATCATCGCCGGCCAGATGTAGTCGAAGAACTGGATCTCGACCACCGGCTTGAGGCCGCGCATCGCCATGCCGACCGCACGCCCGATGATGCTCGCCTCGGCGATCGGCGCGTTGAACACGCGGTGCTCGCCGAAGTGCCGCTGCAGGCCGTGCGTCACCTTGAACACGCCGCCCTTGCCCTTCACTTCCTTCAGGGCCTCCTTGCGGCTGGCATCCGCCACATCCTCGCCGAAGACGATGATGCGCGGGTTGTGCGCCATCTCGTCCTTCAGCGTCCGGTTGATGGCATCCACCATCGTTTCGGGCTTGCCATGCGGCTTCGCAGGCGTGTCGAACGCGGCTGACGTCGGGTCGACGTTCGGCGAATAGACGTACAGGTGGGCGGTGTCGCGGGCCGGCTTCGGCGCGGCCACCGCCTGCTCCGCGGCCAGCGCCACCTCGCGTTCGACCTCCGCGTCGATGGCGGCCAGGTCGGCCGCCGTCGCCAGTCCGTTGGCCTTGATGAACTCCGCGAGCCGGCCGATCGGGTCGCGCCGGGCTTCGGCCTCGCGCTCCGCCGCGGTCTTGTACAGCTTCTCGTCGTCGGAGAGCGAGTGCGAGTACGGGCGGATGACGTGGGCATGGACCAGGGCCGGGCCCTTGCGGGCGCGCACGTAGTCGGCCGCTGCGCGTACGGCCCGAAGGCTGTCGAACAGGTCGGTGCCGTCAGCCGTTTCGATGTGGAGACCCGGGAAGCCGGTCAGCACCTTCGAGATATCGCCGCCCGGCGTTTCCACTTCGACCGGCGTCGAGATCGCGTAGCCGTTGTCCTCGACGAGGAAGAGGACCGGGAGGTGGCGCGTGCACGCGGCACTCACCGATTCCCAGAACTCGCCTTCGCTCGTCGAACCCTCGCCGAGCGACGTGTAGACGATCTCGTCGGCGTGGAACAGCGACTGGCGGTTCGGGATCTGCTCGATGCGGCTGTAGAGGACGCCGGCCTCGGCCATGCCGACCGCATGCAGGACCTGCGTGGCCGTGGCGCTCGAGCCCGCGACGATGTTGAGCGACGTGTTGCCCCAGTGCGAGGGCATCTGGCGGCCCGCGTTGCTCGGGTCGGCGTCGGCGCCGACTGCGGCGAGCAGCATGTCGAGCGCGGTGACACCCAGCTGCAGGCACAGCGCCCGATCGCGGTAGTAGGCGTGGAACCAGTCGTAGCCGGGGCGCAGCGTCAGGCCGACGGCGACGAGGATGGCCTCGTGGCCGGCGCCGCTGATCTGGAAGAACGCCTGGCTCTGGTTCTTGAGCTGGATCTCCTTGTCGTCGATGCGTCTCGACCGGACGATCGTGCGGTAGGCGTCGAGTACCTGGTCGCCGGAGAGACCGTCGTACTGGGACTGCGTGGCCTGCACGGCCTGCCGATCACCGTTCGCGACGGCGCTCTTCATCAACCCTGAAGTATAGCACCCGGTCCCGATTGGGATATCCTCAGCCTGCATGGGTCAGACAGGGGTGCGACTGCACCGGTGGGACGAGATTGCACTCGACAAAGTGACGGAAATGCTGTCGCGGAAGGTCGTGACCGGTGAGCGCGAGATGCTCGTGCAGGTGTACGTGAAGCGCGGGTGCCTCGTGCCCCTCCACTCGCACCAGAGCGAGCAGATGACCTATGTGCTGCAGGGCGCGCTCAAGTTCCTGGTGGCGGGGGAGGAGATCACGGTCCGCGAGGGCGAGGTCATTCACATCCCGTCCGGCGTCGAGCACCAGGCCGAGGCGCTCGACGACACGTTCGAACTGGACGTCTTCAGTCCGATTCGTCAGGAATGGCTGACGGCGGGTGACGATGAACTTCCACGATGAGCCGCCGGCGGGGCCTTCCGCCTTCGCGCGTGGACACGAGGACCAACATGGCCATTGACCGGCACGCGACCGGACTGACCGTCATCCGCATCAGCCTGGGTGTCTTCTTCCTGTTCGAGGGGATCGGCAAGCTCGCCTGGCTCACCAACGCCTCCATTCTCGCGGGCCGCTTCAATGGCTGGCTCGCCGACGCCGCGGTGGGATCCCCGAGCCGGTGGTACCTCGAGCACATCGCCGTCCCGGGCACGCAGGTCTTCGCGCGGCTCGTGCCGCTCGGTGAACTCGCCGCCGGCGTCGCCCTCATCCTCGGCGTGTACACGCCCCTGGCCGCGTTGCTTGCGTTCGTGATGGTGATGAACATCCACGTGGCGAGCGGCGCGCTCTTCAAGTACTCGTTCCTGACGAATGGGTACGGACTGCCGGTGGTCGGGCCAACCCTGGGGCTGGCGATCGGCGGGATCAGGCTGCCGTTCAGCCTCAGGCGCTGACGCGAGAGCCGAGGAGTCAGAGACGTCCAGGTTCGCTTGAACGGAGCGCTCAGTGGATCCGCCGGTCCCAGTCGTTCTGGCGGCGGGGCTGGTCCGACCGGCCACCCTGATAGACGTCGAACCGGCTGCGGGCACGGTTGATCTTCCACTTCAGGTAGCGGTACTTCACCTCGGCCCACGGGTGGAGCGTGAGGCGTCCGCTCTTCAGAAACAGGTACCCGACCACCAGGCCGCCCAGGTGGGTCGCGTTCGCCACGCCGCTGCGGCCACCGAGCGCCGTGAGCAGTTCGATCGCGCCGAAGATCATCACGGCGTAGCGCGCCTCGACCGGGAACAGCAGCATCAGCAGCAGTGGGCGGCGCGGGAAGTACATGCCGTACGCGAGCAGCAGTCCGAAGATGGCGCCTGACGCGCCCATGATGTTCGCGCCGTACACGCTCGCGGCAAACCCGAAGGGCAGCAGCGAGAACAGCACCGTGAGCACGCCGGCGCCGATGCCGGTGACGAAGTAGAACTTCAGGAAGTAGTTCGTGCCCCACGTGCGCTCGAGTTCGGTGCCGAACATCCAGAGCGCCAGCATGTTGAACAGGATGTGGGAGACGCCGACGTGCAGGAAGTTGTAGGTGACCAGCTGCCAGAGGGAGAAGCCGGTCACGACCTCCCGCGGGTGCAGCCCGAGCGCGCCATCGAGGTCCCACCCCAGGATCGAGGGGAACAGCACCTGTGCGAGGAAGACCGCGACATTCGCCCCAATCAGGGCGAGCATCGTCGGCGACGGCGGGCCGGGGCCGAACGAAATCTGTGAGCCGTACGGCGAGTAAGAAGGGCGGCGCATGGGCGCGTCACGGGATCGTATCACGCTCGATCCCGACCACTTGTCAGCGGGCGAGCAACTTCCGTACCCGCCTGCGCGCTTCTGCCAGCAGCGTCTCCATCTCCCCGATGTGCAGGGCCTTCCCGGCCAGGACCAGCACGACCAGTCCCGCCACGATCGACGCACTGAGTGCAGCAGCCTGCGACAGCGTGCCCGTTTCCGACATGGTGTCTGCCAGCAGCCGACGCACCACCAGCACGGCCGCCGACATGCCGAGTGACGCCACGCACACCTTGGCGAACACCCGGCCGAGCGCCCGTCCGCCCACACCGCCCAGCTCGCGCCTCAGGAGCACGAGGCAGAGCCCCGCATTCAGCAGTGCCGCCGCCGATGTGGCCAGCGCGAGCCCGCCGTAGCCCATCACGCGGGCCAGCAGGAGGCTGAGCCCGAGGTTCGCCATCACCGAGACGGTGCTCAGGATGACCGGCACCCGACTGCGCCCCAGTGCGTAGAAGACCGGTGACGCGATGCGGGCCGTCGAGTAGCCGACCAGCCCGATCGCGTAGAGGCGCAGGGCCCAGGCCGTGGCCACGGTGTCGGACTCCATGAAGCGCCCGCGCTCGAGCAGCAGCCTGATGATGTCCTGCGACAGCAGCGCCAGGCCGCAGGTGGCCGGCAGGTTCACCACCAGCATCAGCGCCAGTCCACGGGCGACGGTGTCGCGGATGGCCGTGCGGTCCTGCAGCGCGGCGTGACGCGCGGCGCTGGGCAGCACGGCGGTGGCGATGGACACGCCGAACAGCCCCAGCGGCAGGTACATGACCCGGAACGCATACTGCAGCCACGACACCGCCCCGGTCCCCTGGCTGGTCGCCAGCAGTGTCGTCACGAACAGGTTGAGCTGCGTGGCCGCCAACCCGACGGTACCAGGACCCATCAGCACCAGTACCTGCCGGAGGCCCGGATCGCGAACGTCGAGGATGGGCCGGTACCGGAAACCCTCGCGACGGAGCGAGGGCAGCTGGATCAGCACCTGTGTCAGTCCACCCACCAGCGCCGCAATGGCGATCGACATGATGCCGGGCAGCCCGATACGCGGCATCACCGGCGTCAGCCCGACCGCGAACACGATCGCCACCACGTTGAACGTGGCCGGTGACACGGCCGGGATGAAGTAGTGCCGCAGCGAGTTCAGCATGCCCATCACGGCGGCCGCGATGGCCACCAGCGTCAGGAACGGGAACATCACCCGCGCGAGCTGGATGGTGAGTTCGAGCTTGCCCGGCACCGCCGCAAAGCTCTCGGCATAGAGCGTCACGATCGGGCGGGCGAACACGTAGCCCAGCGCGACCACCACGCCCGTGATGAGCAGCAGCGCGTTCAGGACGTTGTTGCCCAGCCGCCACGCGTCCTCCTTCCCGTGCAGCGTCAGGTGTCGCGTGAACGTCGGTACGAAGGCGGCGCTCATGGCCCCTTCGGCGAAGAGGTCACGGATCAGGTTGGGGATGCGGAACGCAACGAGGTACGCATCCATCTGGTCCCCGGCCCCGAACAGGGCGGCCAGCACCTGCTCGCGGACGAGGCCGAGAATGCGGCTGGTGAGGGTGGCGACGCCGGCGAGTCCGGCGGCGTGTGCCAGACGTTCCGATGAGGGGGCGTCGGCGGAACTGTCGGCCGCCGTGTCCTGCGCCATCCCTCAGGCGCCGGCCAGCGCCTTCCGGACGAGTTCGTTGACGACCTTGCCGTCAACCGTCTGCCCGGTGAGCTTCGCCATGGCCGCCTTCATCACCTTGCCCATGTCCTTCGGCGAGGTGGCGCCGGTCTCGGCGACGGCGTCAGCGACGGCGCGCGCCACCAGGGCGGGGTCGGCCGCGGGAGGCAGGTACGACTCGAGGATCGCCACCTCCGCCGACTCCTTCTCCACCAGGTCCGGCCGGCCGCCCTTCTGGAACTGCTCGATGGAGTCGCGGCGCTGCTTGACGAGCGCACTCACCACCTGCCGCGCCTCCCCGTCGTCCAGGTCGTGCCCCTTCTCCACGCTCTTGTTCATGAACGCGGCCTTCAGCATACGCAGGGCCGACAGGCGCGCGGCGTCCTTCTGGCGCATGGCGTCCGTGATCGCAGCTGTCACGTCATCGACAAGGGGCATCGCAAGGTCCTCTCGGGGGCTTGTGCTAGCGGCGATCGCCGCCGTCCTGATCCTGCTGGTCGCGGGGCACGGGTACCACCATGCCCGGCGTGGCGACGCCCGCCGCGCCGCTGGCCCCGGTCGGGAACCCGAACGGGGTCGGCCCCTGGGCCGGCATCGGCATCGCTGCAGGCTGGGGCGCCGGTGGGACGGGCGCCTGCCGACCCTGGAAGGGTGGCGGTGTGGTGGGGAACTGCGGGCCCCGCGGACCGTTCGGCTGCACGACCGCCGGCTGGACCGGCGGCTGCGGCATCTCGTCCGGGTCCTCGTCCACCTGTGGCGGCGGGAAGGCCGGCGGCGTGAAGCCGGGCTGCGTCTGGGGACCGGATGACGCCGTCCGCGCCGGCGTCCCGCTGCTCGTGGGCAGCAGGTAGATGCGGTCGTAGGCGGAGGTGTTGCGGGCGGGCTGCTGCCGGGGGGCGGCGAGGTAGCCGCTGACGGATCGCAGGACCGTATCGAGGGCCTGCGCCTCCGGCACGTCCGTCAGCTCCATCGACAGCGGCGCTCCGGACACCCGCTCGGCGTTGACGATACGCGTCTGGCCGACGCGGGCCCACTCGGCCAGGATCTGCCGGATGGTGGCGTCCTTTGCCGAGAGGGTGACGCGGCCGTCGGCGATCGTGATGTGCACGTCGGCGTGCGCCGGCCGGGCCAGCAGCACGCACCCGGCGACCAGCGCTGACAGGACCTGCAGCCGCATGGCGTCAGTATACGGCTAGTGGTTCCGGATGAACTCGATCACGTCGCGCAGGATCGACTCGAGCGTATGCGTCGGCTCGTAGCCGATCATCCCCCGGATCTTGGTCAGGTCGGGCAGGCGCCGCGGCATGTCCTCGAAACCCGACTCGTAGGCCTGATCGTAGGGGATCAGCTTGATGGGCGACTGCGACCCGGTCATCTGCTTGATCCGCTCGGCGAGCCCGTAGATCGAGACCTCCTCCACGTTCCCGATGTTCACCACCTCACCGATGGCCCTCGGCTCGACCATCAGCGCCATCAGCGCGCGCACCACGTCGGCCACGTGCGTGAAGGAGCGGCACTGCGTGCCGTCGCCGAACACGGTGATGGGCTCGCCCGCGAGCGCCTGGCGCACGAAGTTCGGCACCACCATCCCGTACTGGCCGGTCTGCCGCGGCCCTACCGTGTTGAAGAACCGGACGATGATCACCGGCAGCTTGCGTTCCTTCCAGTACGCGAGCGCCAGGAACTCGTCGATGGCCTTGCTGCACGCATAGGCCCAGCGGTGCTTGGGCGTCGGTCCCATCACGAGGTCGGAGTCTTCGCGGAAGGGCACGTCGATGCTCTTGCCGTAGACCTCCGACGTGGAGGCGACCACCACGAGCTTCTTCTTCTTGTTCGCGTGCTTCAGCACCACTTCCGTGCCGTGCACGTTGGTCTCGATGGTGTGCACCGGCTGCTCGACGATGAGCTTGACGCCGACGGCGGCGGCGAAGTGGAAGACCACGTCTGCCTGGTCGATGAGCTCGGCCAGCAGCGACTCGTTGTCGACCGAGTCGATGTCGTAGGTGAACCCGGTGCGCCCCTTGAGGTGCGCGATGTTGTCGATGGACCCGGTCGACAGGTTGTCCAGGACGTGCACCTGGTGACCCGCGCCGAGCAGCGCCTCGGAAAGATGTGAGCCGATGAAGCCGGCGCCGCCCGTGATGAGAACCCGCATGCGTTACTCCTCGTGGAATGCGCGAACGCTCGCGACGACCGTTTCCACCTCGGTCGCCGTGAGTCCCGGGTGCAGGGGCAGCGAGAGCACTTCATCGCACGCCCGGTTCGCCTCGGGACAATCTGTAGGCTGGTGTGCCGCCAGCGCGGGCTGCCGCGGAATCGGCACGGGATAGTGCACAAGGGTTTCGACACCGGCCGAGGCCAGATGGGCCTGCAGCGCCGCGCGAGCCTGCGTGCGCACCACGAAGAGGTGGTACACATGGCCCTCGTCGAAGGCCGCAGGCACCCGGACGCCGCCTGTGCCCGTGAGCCCGGCGCGGTACGCCGCCGCCAGGCCGCGACGACGGTCGGTCCATTCCCGCAGCCGCGGGAGCCGCGCGCGAAGGATGGCCGCCTGCATCTCGTCGAGCCGCGAGTTGATGCCCGCCTCGAGGTGATGATACCGGTCGGTCTGCCCGCCGTTGCGCAGCCGCTTCACGCGCTCCGCCAGCGACGGGTCGTTCGTGACCACGGCGCCGCCGTCGCCGAGCGCCCCGAGGTTCTTGGTGGGGTAGAAGCTGAAGGCGCCCGCGACGCCGACCGTGCCGACGGGACGCCCGTCGGTCGTGGCGAGGTGCGCCTGGCAGGCATCCTCCACGAGGGCGAGCCCGTGGCGCGAGGCGATCGCGGCGAGCGCACGCATGTCGGCCGGCTGTCCATACAGGTGCACGGGAAGGATCGCCCGCGTCCTCGGGGTGATCGCCCGCTCGACCGCCGCCGGCGAGAGGGTGTGCCGCTCCGCGTCGATGTCGGCAAAGACCGGTCGTGCGCCAGACATGATGATCGCCAGTGCGGTGTAGGCGGCCGAGAGCGGCGTGGTGATCACCTCGTCTCCGGGACCGATGCCGAGCGCCCTGAGGATCAGCGCGATGGCATCCGTGCCGGTGCCGACCCCCACCGCGTGCCGCGCGCCGGACGCGGCCGCGAACTCCGCCTCGAACGCGGCCACCTCGGGTCCCAGCACGTACCACCCGCTGCTGACCACGCGTTCGATGGCGGCGCGCACGGCTGCGGCCTCCTCGCGCGGTGCCGGGGAGCCGAAGGGCACGACCGGGCGGCTCACGTGGCCTCCTGCTGTGCCGGTCCGGCGACGTACTCGGCGAAGTGCCGGCGGTAGTACGCGAGCGTGGACGCGAGCCCGTCACGCAGCCCCACGGTGGGCGACCAGCCCGTGGCGCGGCGGAACTTCGTGGAGTCTGCGTAGAAGCTGCCGATGTCGATGGCCTTCTTTTCGGCAGGCCAGGGGATGTACTCCACCCTTCCCGATCCGGCCGCTTCGAGCAGCATGGACGTGAGGTCGCGGTGACTCACCGCGTGTGCACCGCCGACGTTGAACACCTGCCCGTTGCACGCATCGGTGGCACCCGCCCGCAGGAACGCGTCGGCCGCGTCGTCCACGTGCACGAAGTCGCGCAGTTGTGCGCCGTCGCCGTAGACCTGGATCGTGCGGTCCTCGAGCGCGAGCCGCACGAACCAGCCGATGAATCCCTGCCGGTTGTGGCGAATGAGCTGCCGGGGACCGTAGATGTTCGTCAGGCGGAGGGAGCAGGCGCGAATGCCGAAGACGTTGTTGTAGACCAGGTGGTACTGCTCGCCGGCCGCCTTGTTGATGCCGTTCACGTCGGTCGGGCGCACCAGGTGCGACTCGCTCACCGGGAGGCTGTCGGGACGGCCGTAGATCTGCCGGGTGCCCGCATAGACCACCTTCACGGCCGTGTTCACGCGCCGGCACGACTCGAGCAGCGACAGGTGGCTCAGGCAGTTGATTTCGAGATCCGCATGGGGATCCCGCATGCTGTCGATGTGACTGACCTGGCCCGCGAGGTTCAGGATCACGTCCTGCCCCCGCACAAGGCTGTCGAGGGCATCGCGGTCCCGGAGGTCGGCCTGGCTCACCCGCACCTGGCCGGCGATGTCGGCGATGTTGAACGGGTTGCCGCCGCAGGCGGGCAGCAGGGCGTCGACGATCTGCACGTCTGCCCCGAGCGCGACGAGGTGACGCGCGACGGTGCTGCCGATGAAGCCCAGTCCGCCGGTGACCAGGACCCGGCGTCCGCGATAGAAGGTCTGGTAGTCGGCCGTCACGGTGCGTTCGTGGTGCGACGGGGCTGGCGCCTGTCCGAGCCGTAGGCGAGCCGCCACGGCGTGATGGCCGACTCGATGAGCACGGCACGGGAGACCTTCGATTCGCCCTCGCGGCGCTCGACGAAGGTGATGGGGACCTCCGCGATGTGCCGGCCCTGGCGATGTGCCTCGAACAGCATCTCGACGAGGAAGGAGTAACCGTCGGAGAAGAAGGAGTCGAGGGGCAGTGCGGCCAGCGCGGCGCGAGTCCAGCAGCGGTATCCCGACGTGCAGTCGTGCGCGCTGACGCGGGTCACCGCGCGGATGTACATGTTGGCGAAGCGGCTCAGGACGTGCCGCTTCAGCGGCCAGTTCACGATCCGGCCGCCCGGCACGTAGCGCGCACCGATCACGAGGTCGGCGTGTGCCGCGGCGGCGAGCAGCGAGGGGAGCTGCGCCGGGTCGTGACTGAGGTCGGCGTCCATCTGGCAGATCAGGTCGACCGGTTCCTTCAGGGCCAGCTTCATGCCGTCGATGTAGGACCGGCCGAAGCCGCGGTTGCTCGTGCGGTGGAGGACGGAGACGCGTCCAGCGTGGGCTCGGCCCAGTTCGTCGGCAACCTGCCCCGTGCCATCCGGCGAGTTGTCGTCCACCACGAGCACCCGCACACCCTCATGCGCCATGAGCCCGCCGACCAGCGTGGGGATGTTCGCCCGTTCGTTGTAGGTCGGGATGATGACCAGCGCGGACACGCTCACGAACGCCGCCCTTCGGGACGCAGCGAGGCGATCTGTTCCGAGACCAGTCCAATCAGCAGGATCACGATGCTCGAGAGAATCAGCAGTACGGACGAATTGGTGACGTGCGCCTGGGTCGCCACCGTCCAGGCGGCGTAGCCCGAGCCGAGGGCGAACAGGGCGAGCGCCACCGGCACGAACAGCCGCAGGGGGCTGAAAATCGTGATGACCTTCAGCAGGATCAGCACGAAACGCGCACCATCCGGACCGAGCCTGATCTTCGAGGTGCCAAGCCGCTGCTCGGCGACGACCGGCTCGAATTGGACACTGTAGCCGGCCCGGATGAACGACATCGTAGACGTTGTCGGTGTCGAAAATCCATTCGGGAACAGGTGGACGAACTCCAGCATCCGGTCCCGGTGTGCGGCGCGGAACCCCGACGTCAGGTCCGGGATGGGCCGTCCCGCCAGGTACCCCGCGATGTGGTTGAGCAGTGCGTTCCCCGCGCGACGCGACCACGAGGCCTGCGAATCCGCCGACCGGGCTCCTACCACCAGCTCGTACCGATCGAGCTGGTTCACCAGGCGAAGGGTATCGGCCGGCCGGTGCTGGCCGTCGGCGTCCAGGATGAGGACGTAGGCGCCGCTGGCCTGCCTCAGCCCGGTCTTCACCGCGGCGCCGTTCCCCTTGTTGTACGGATGCCGGACGACGCGTGCCCCGGCGCGTTCGGCAGCGTCCGCCGTGCCGTCGGTCGACCCATCATCGACGACCACCACCTCGTGCCAGTCCGCCTGCTGCCGCAGGTCGCGGATCAGGCCGCCGATCGCCTGGGCCTCGTTGTAGGCCGGCACCAGCACCGAGGTGTGTTTGGCGAAGTCGGACATGCGGAACCCCAAATCGTACAGCAAGACCACCGCGGACGACGCACCGGCACCCTGATCGGGGGGCGTGGCCAATCCCGTCACCGCATGCCTTCTCTCTGGACTTCCAGCAATCGTACTGGGCGTACACCCGAGGGGCGATGATAGGGAGAAACTTTGGCGTAACTTACTGAGATAGTGCCTTTTGCGGTTGACACACCCCTGACCCTCTCCTAACATCGACGTGGAAAAATGTGGCCAGAAGTGGAGATGTGAGGCGTGTTCAGGGGTAACGCGCCCGCGCGGATCGACGAGAAGGGGCGGCTGAAGGTCCCGACGGCCTTCAAGTCCTTGCTGGAGAGCAAGTACGGGCGCGAGCTGTACCTCACGAGTCTGTCCGGCGAATACGTCCGCATCTACCCGATGCCCGTCTGGCTCGAGCTCGAAGAGAAGCTGAGCCAGGTTCCGTCCACCAATCCGTCCAAGGCCCGTTTTCTCGATCGCGTGAACTACTTCGGTTCGGTCGCAGAACTCGACACGCAGGGACGCGTGCTGATTCCGGTCCGCCTGCGGGAGTCCGCCACGATGTTCGGCGACGTCGACGTGCTCGGTCAGTTCAGCTACCTCGACGTGTGGAATCACGATCGGTTCCTGTCCAAGCTGCAGCGCGAACCCTTCACCGACGAAGACGCACGCGCCCTCTCGGAGTTCGGGATATGAGCGCGCACATCCCGGTGCTGACCGCCGAGGTGCTGCAGCACCTGCGCCCGGAACAGGGCGGCCTGTTCGTCGACTGCACGGTCGGCCTGGGCGGCCACGCGCGCGCGCTGCTCGAGGCCGGCGCGTCGCGCCTCATCGGCTTCGACCGCGATGCCGACGCGCTGGCGATCGCCCGCCAGACGCTGGCGCCGTGGTCCGGACAGGTCGAGCTGATTCACTCCGACTACCGTCACGTCACGCGCGAGCTCGACGTCCGCGGCATCACCAGCATCGACGGTGCCCTGGCCGACCTCGGCGTCTCCTCGATGCAGCTCGATCGCGAGGGGCGGGGCTTCAGCTTCATGCGCGACGAGCCGCTCGACATGCGGATGGATCGCTCGTCGGGTGAGACCGCTGCCGACCTGGTGGCCTCGGCGTCCGAGCGCGAACTTGCCGACGCCATCTTCCAGTTCGGCGAAGAGCGCTTCTCCCGCCGCATCGCCCGCGCCATCGTCGACGCCCGCGCCGACGAGTCGATTGCCACCACAGGGCGGCTGGCGACGATTGTGCGCCGCGCCGTGCCCGTGCGCGGCTACTCGCGCATCGACCCTGCCACGCGTACGTTCCAGGCGCTCCGCATCTGGGTGAACCGTGAACTCGAAGCGCTCGATCAGTTCCTGGCGGCGCTGGCCGCGCGCCTGCGGGCCGGCGCCCGGCTGGTGGTCATCAGCTTCCACTCGCTCGAGGACCGCATCGTCAAGCACACGTTCCGTGGCCTGCACCAGCAGGGGCGGGGCGTCGTGCTGACCAAGAAGCCGCAGGTGGCCGGCGACGAGGAACTGCAGCAGAACCCGCGCGCGCGGAGTGCGAAGCTCCGGGCGCTCGAAGGAGTCGCGTGATGGCTGAGACCTTCGAATACGCGGTGCGGAAGGATGTCCGGAACAACCCGATCGTCCGCGAGGTGGATGCCGCGCGGCAGGCCGAGATGTGGAAGACGCTCGCGCTGGCCCTGCTCGTTGTCCTCGCGGTGATGTTCTGGACCTGGCAGCACTTCGAGCTGCTGCGCCACGGCTACAGGCTCGAGGAACTCCAGAAGGCGCAGGCCGAGGAGGAGAGCCTCACGCGGAAGCTCAAGCTCCAGATCGAAACCCTGCGATCGCCCAAGCGGATCGAGACGCTGGCGCGCGGTCGCCTCAAGCTGGTCACGCCGGGTCGGGAAGACGCGGTCGTGATCGAGCGGGTCGTGCCGGCCGAGCCCCCGGCCAAGTCCGTGGTCGCACGCCGGTGATTGAGCGTCTTCGGCGCCTGCAGTGGCGCCCGGCCAACAAGCGGAACTCCGCGATCGGCGAAGCCACGCCCGACTGGCGCCAGGTCATGCGCGGACGGCTCCTCGTGGCGGCAGTGGTCTTCGGCCTCTGGGCGCTGGCGATCCAGGGACGCCTGCTGAACCTCCAGGTGCTGCGGCACCAGGAGATGGTCGACCGGGCGGATCGACAGCAGGTGCAGACCCGCACCATTGCCGCCAAGCGCGGCGACATCGTCGACCGGCGTGGCCGGGTGCTCGCCACGAGCATCGACGCCGAAACGATCTACGCCGTACCCTCCGCCATCACCGACGATGCGGCCACCGTGCGGCAGTTGTGCAAGGCGTTCCGCGACTGCACGGCCAGGGAGCGCGCGGACATGCTCGAGCGCCTCAACGGGAGACGGCACTTCATGTACGTGCGCCGGCAGGTGCCGGCCGAGGTGTCGGAGCGCGTGCGTGCACTCAACCTCGAGGGCATCGGGTTCGTGAAGGAGAGCCACCGCGAGTACCCGAAGCGCGAACTGGCCGCGCACGTGCTCGGGTTCGTGGGCATCGACAGCAAGGGGCTGAGCGGTGTCGAGTCCGCCTACGAGAAGGACATCCGTGGCAAGGACGGGCAGGTGCTCGTGCAGACCGACGCCCGCCGTCACGCCTTCAACCGGTTCGAACGGCCGCCGACGGCCGGCGCCACCGTGGAGCTCACCATCGACGAGTTCCTCCAGCATATTGCCGAACGGGAGCTGCGGGCAGGCGTCCTCGAGAACCGTGCCATGGGTGGCACGGCGCTGGTGATGGATCCGCACACGGGCGAGATCCTCGCGATGGCGAACGAGCCGACGTTCGACCCGAACGACTACCGCCAGGCGGACGAGCGCGCGCGCCGGAACCGGGCGGTGCAGGATCTGTACGAGCCAGGGTCGACGTTCAAGGTCGTGACCGCATCGGCGGCGATCGAGGAACGGCTGATGCCGGTCGACACGATGATCGACGTCAGTGGCGGCCGGATGAACATCGGGTCGCGCGTCGTGCGCGACACGCACGACTACGGGATCCTGTCGTTCACCGACGTCATCGTGAAGTCGAGCAACGTCGGGGCCATCCGGATCGGCTTCAAGCTCGGGACCGACCGGTTCAGCGACTACGTGCAGAAGTTCGGCTTCGGCCGCCCGGTGTCGCCGGACTTCCCGTCGGAGAGCCCGGGCATCGTGTGGGACCGCACGAAGTGGAGCGAGAGTGCGCTCGCGTCCGTCTCGATGGGCTACCAGGTGGGGGTCACGCCCCTGCAGATGGTGACGGCGGTCAGCGCCGTTGCCAACGGGGGTCACTACGTGGAGCCGCGCGTGCTGCGCGCCATCTACCGCGACGGGCGCCGCCTCGTGGTGCGGCCGAAGGCACTGCGCCAGACCATCAGCGGCGAGACCGCCTCGGCGATGACGGCGATCATGGAGCAGGTGGTCGAGCGTGGCACGGCCACGCTGGCGCAGATCCCCGGCTACAGGGTTGCGGGCAAGACCGGGACGGCCAACAAGCTCGTGAACGGACGCTATTCGAGCGACACGTTCGCCTCGTTCGTTGGCTTCCTGCCGGCCGATGAACCTGCCGTCGCAATCCTGGTGGTGGTCGATTCGCCGCGCGGGAACAACGGCCATTTCGGTGGCCCGGTGGCGGCCCCGATCTTCAGGCGGATAGCGGAAGAGACGCTGCGCTACCTGCGGGTGCCTCCGTCCATCAATCCCGAGACGCCGGTTCTGGTGGCCAGGACCGACGTCGCTCCCACGGTTCCGACGCACGTCATCGTGCCGGACGCGCCCCTCCCCGTCGAGCCGGAGGAGCCTGGCACCGTACCCGACGTGCGCGGGCTCAGCGCGCGCGACGCCATGCGGAAGCTGACGCAGTTCGGCCTGCGTGCGCACATGAACGGCGACGGCTTCGTCACCGATCAGGATCCCGAACCCGGCACGCCCGCCAACGAGGGGGCCGTGTGCCGGCTGACCCTTGCCCGCACGTCTCCGCGCGTCGCTGCGGCGCCGAGGACGCAATGACCTGGCCCGAACTCCACGGCGTGCTCCGCCACTCCGGCCTGCTGGTGTCCGGACCCTCGGGGACGGTGCCTGCCGTCGTCTCGGGCATCGCCTACGACTCCCGCCGTGTCGAGCCGGGGCATCTCTTTGTCGCGCTCCGCGGCCAGCGGGCGGACGGGAGCGCGTTCGTCCAGCAGGCCATCAGCCGGGGTGCGGTCGCCGTGGTGTCGCAGGAGCCGGCGCTCGCTGACGTGCCGGTCGCCTGGGCGCAGGTGTCCGACGCCCGACTCGCCCTCGCGCTGCTCGCCTCGGCCTTCCACGGCCATCCCAGCGCGCGCATGCGCATTGTCGGCATCACGGGCACCAACGGGAAGACCACGACGGCCTACCTCATGGCCTCCGTCTTCGAGGCGGCAGGAATCCGCTGCGGCCTGCTTGGTACGGTGGAGTACCGCGTGGGAACCGTGGTGCGCGAGGCCACGCGCACGACACCGGAAGCACCGGACGTGCAGGAACTGCTCGCCGAGATGGTCGAGCAGGGATGTGGCGCGTGCGTCATGGAGGTGTCCTCACACGCGCTGGCCCTTCGCCGCGTGGACGGCATGCAGTTCGCCGCCGGGGTCTTCACGAACCTGACCCGCGATCACCTGGACTTCCATGCCGACATGGAAGACTACTTCCAGGCGAAGCTGCGGCTGTTCCAGCTGCTGCCCCGCGAGCACCCCGCGGTGATCAACGCCGACGACCCGAAGGCGTCCGCGGTTGCCGAGGCCGCCGGCCGCTCGATCACCTACGGCATCAACCGGCCCGCCGACGTCTCGCCGGCGCCCCTCTCGTTCTCCCTGGCCGGCCTGGCCTTCCAGGTCCGCACGCCCAAGGGGCCCGTGTCGGTCCGCTCGTCCCTGGTGGGCCGCCCGAACGTCTACAACATCCTCGCTGCCGTCGCCACCGGCATCGCGCTCGACCTGCCGATCCCCGCCATCGAGCAGGGAATCGCATCGCTTTCGGCCGTGCCGGGCCGCTTCCAGGTGGTCTCCCAACCCGGCGACGATGTCACGGCGGTGGTCGACTACGCCCACACCGACGACGCTTTGAAGAACCTGCTCGAGACCGCACGCCCGCTCGCGACCGGCCGGATCATCACGGTGTTCGGATGCGGCGGCGACCGCGACCGCACGAAGCGGCCCCTCATGGGCGCCGTCGCCGGCCGGCTCAGTGACGTCATCTACATCACGTCCGACAATCCGCGCAGTGAGGACCCCGCCCGCATCATCGAAGAGATCCAGCGGGGGATCACGCCCGATACGCGCCGCGCGACCGGTCAGCGCATCGTCGCGGTCGTCGACCGTCAACAGGCGATCGACGCGGCGATCGAGGCGGCGACGCCTGGCGACCTGATCCTGATTGCCGGCAAGGGGCACGAGAAGCAGCAGGTGATCGGCAGCCAGACACTGCCGTTCGACGATGTCGAGGTGGCCAGAGCCGCTCTGGCACGCCGGCGGCAGGGGCAGGGGGTGCGCTAGCGATGCTGCTCCACCTGCTGTACCCATTCCACACGCAGTTCGGTGCCCTGAACGTGATCCGTTACATCACGTTCAGGACCGCAGCCGCCAGCCTGTCGGCGCTCGCCATCAGCCTGCTGCTGGGGCCGTGGCTGGTGCGTCGCCTCAGGGACTTCCAGATCGGGCAGGTCATCCGGCAGGAAGGTCCGCAGAGCCACCGTGCCAAGGCCGGCACCCCAACGATGGGCGGCCTGCTGATTCTGGCCGCCGCGCTGATCCCCACGCTGCTCTGGGCCGACCTCACGAATGTCTATGTCTGGATCGCGGTGCTCACCACCGCGGCGTTCGGCGCGATCGGCTTCGCGGACGACTACCTCAAGATCGTGCGCCGCGACCATCACGGGCTGCTGCCGCGCTACAAGATGGGCTGGCAGATCGTCGTCGCCCTCGTCGTCGGCATCGTGCTGCTGCAGCTGCAGGAGCAGGGGGCGTACAGCACGCGGCTGATCTTCCCCTTTTTCAAGCGGCTGATTCCGGACCTCGGCTGGTTCTACCTGCCCTTCGTCGTGTTCGTGCTCGTCGCCTGGTCGAACGCGGTGAACCTGACCGACGGACTCGACGGCCTCGCCATCAGCACCTTCGCCATCGCAGCCGCCACCTTCACGGCGCTGGCCTATGTCACCGGTCACCGTGTGCTGGCCGACTACCTGCTGCTGGTGCGGTTTCCACAGTCGGCTGAACTCACCGTGTTCTGCGGCGCGCTCGTGGGCGCCGCGCTCGGGTTCCTCTGGTACAACGCCTATCCCGCAGAGATCTTCATGGGCGATGTCGGGTCGCTGGCGCTCGGCGCTGCCATCGGCACCGTCGCCACGCTGATCAAGCAGGAGCTGCTGCTGGTCGTGGTGGGGGGCGTGTTCGTGATGGAGGCGATGTCGGTCGTCATCCAGGTCACGTCATTCAAGCTGACCGGAAAGCGTGTGTTCAGGATGGCACCGCTGCATCACCACTTCGAGCTGATCGGGTGGAGCGAGCCGAAGGTGTACGCCCGGTTCGTGATCGTCGGCATCATCTTCGCGCTGTTCAGCCTGACCACGCTGAAGCTGCGGTGACGGGGACGCCTGGGGTGTTTTCGGTGGAGGGCCAGCGGGTGGCCGTGGTTGGCGCCGCCCGAAGCGGGATTGCGGCCGCGGAACTGCTCGCGCGGCGCGGCGCCAGGGTGACGCTGTCCGACGCCAAGCCGTCGCTGGCGGAAGCGGACCGGAGCAGGCTCACCGAGGTTGGGGTGCGGTTGGAACTGGGTGGGCACGTCGCGTCGACCTTCGAGGGGGCCGACCTGATCGTGGCCAGTCCGGGGGTGCCGCCGGAACTCGGCGAACTGGCTCGCGCACGGTCGGCGGGCATTCCGGTGATCGGCGAAGTGGAACTCGCGTATCGCTGGCTGAAGGGCCGGGTGATCGCGATCACGGGGACGAAGGGGAAGTCGACGACGACGACGCTGACGGGTCGGATGCTGCGGGAAGCCGGCCTCGCGGTGACCGTGGGAGGGAACATCGGTGCGCCCATCAGCGCGCAGGTGGAGGACTCGACGGTCGACACGTTGCACGTCATCGAGGTGAGCAGCTTTCAGCTGGAGCAGACCGAGCAGTTTCGCCCGTGGATCGCGGTGTTGCTGAACTTCTCGCCCGACCACCTGGATCGCCACCACACGGTGGAGGCCTACGGCCGGGCCAAGGCGAAGGTGTTCGCGAACCAGCAGGCATCGGACTTCGCGGTGCTGAACGCGGACGACGCCGCCGCCATGGCGCTGGCGTCGGGGGCGAGGGCGGCGCGCGTGCTGTTTTCGCGCAGCGGGTCGGCGGGCGCCGGGACGGTCGTCCGTGACGGCTGGATCGTGTCGGACGTGGGTGGCCGGCCGGAGCAGCTGGTTCCCACCGGCAGCATCAGGCTCCTCGGGGCGCACCTCGTGGATGACGTGATGGCTGCGGCAACCGTGGCGCGCATTGCCGGTGCATCGCGGGAGGCGATGACGAGGGCCGTCGAAGGGTTCGGAGGATTGGAACACGCGATGGAACTCGTGGCCGAGATCGAGGGCGTCAGGTTCGTCAACGACTCCAAGGCCACCAACGTGGAAGCCGCGGTTCGGTCGATCGAGAGCTTCCAGTCCGGTGTTGTCGCCATCGTGGGCGGGAAGTTCAAGGGGGGCGACCTCCGGCTGCTGCGATCGCCGATTGGCGGACGCGGCCGTGCGGTGGTGGCCATCGGTGAGGCGGCGCCCCTGGTGCGTGCGGCGCTCGAGGAGGTCATCGAGGTGCACGACGCCGGGTCCATGGACGAGGCGGTCGGCAAGGCGTTCGGCCTGGCGCGGCCGTCCGGAGTGGTGGTCCTCGCGCCGGCGTGCGCGAGCTTCGACATGTTCCGCGATTACGCGGAGCGCGGACAGCGCTTCAAGGACGCTGTCCATCGGCTCGTCGCGAGCCGGAACTAGTTCGAGCCGGCTTCACGGCAGTGCCGGAGCCGGGTGTGGGCACGACACGACGGACGCATGTGGCGTCCGTCACGGGAGAGGGTGAGCGGTGAGCTGTCGTCAGTCGGTCTCCGCGACGAAGGATTGGCTGCTGGGAACGCAGGCTGCCCCGGCCTGCGAAGCTGGTGCCTCCGTCCAAGGCCGACTGATGACTGCTGACCGCTCACCGTTTCTCGGAACTTCACGAGCTGGACTTTAGAGGCAGATGCCGAGAACGCTGAAATCGGATCCGGTGCTCTTCCTGGCGACCGTGGGCCTCGTGTGCCTGAGCATCGTCATGGTGTGGAGCGCCTCGGCGGTCGTCGCCATGGAGAAGTTCCAGCAGCCGTACTACTTCCTGATCAAGCAGCTGATGTGGTCGCTGCTCGGGCTGACGGCGCTCTGGGGTGCCATGAGCGTCGATTACCACGTCTTCAAGGAAGAGAAGTTCATCTGGGCCTGCCTCGGCCTGGTCGGCCTGGGCCTGATCGCGGTCCTCTTCAGCCCACCGGTGAACAATGCGCGCCGGTGGTTCAGCATCGGCGGGCTCGGCATCCAGCCGTCGGAGCTCGCGAAGCTCGTGGCGATCTTCTTCATCGCGGCCATGCTCGAACGCCGGATGCACCGGATCAACGAGATCAAGTACTCGCTGCTGCCGATCGCGCTGGTGGTCGGCCTGCTCGTGGCGCTGATCCTCCTCGAGCCCGACTTCGGCACGTCGATGTCGCTGGCCCTCATCGCCGGCGTGATGGTGTTCGCGGCGGGACTCAGCTACCTGTACGTCACGGGGGCCGCCCTGATGCTGGTGCCGCTGGTCGTGCTGGTCATCGCGGGGGCCGACTACCGACGCCGCCGATTCCTGGCATTCCTCAACCCGTGGGACGACCCACGCGGTACGGACTTCCAGTTGATCCAGTCGCTCATCGCCGTGGGCACGGGCGGCATCAGCGGCAAGGGCCTGATGCAGGGCGTGCAGAAGCTGTTCTACCTGCCCGAGCCGCACTCGGACTTCATCTACGCGGTCATCTCGGAAGAGATGGGGCTCATCGGGGCCACCGCCGTCCTGGTCTGCTTCTGCGTGATCACCTGGCGCGGCCTTCGCATTGCCTCGCACGCGCCGGATACCTTCGGGGCGTTCGTGGCACTGGGTCTGACCGCGATGATCTCGGTGCAGGCCCTGGTGAACATCAGCGTCGTGCTCGGGATGCTCCCGACCAAGGGGATCCCGCTGCCGTTCGTGAGCGCCGGCGGGTCGTCGCTCATCATCAACCTCCTTGGCATGGGCGTGCTGCTGAATGTGTCGCGGCATGCCTCGTCCGAAGCATGAGGGGGCATGAGCGCACCGCTGCGTGTCGTGATCGCCGGGGGAGGCACGGGTGGACACCTGTACCCGGGCATCGCGGTCGCGCGCGAACTGCTGCTGCGCCGTCCTGGCAGCACGGTGAGTTTTGCGGGCACGGTGAAAGGGATCGAGTTCAGGGTGATTCCCCGCGAAGGGTTCGCACTGGACACAATCAGGAGCGGCGGGCTCAAGGGCAAGTCGATGGCGGAACGGGCCAGGGGCGCCTCGCTGATCCCACTGGGCATGCTGGACGCGTGGCGCATCCTCGCGCGGCGTCGGCCCGACCTGGTGATCGGCGTCGGCGGCTACAGTTCGGGGCCGGTGGTCCTGTCGGCCGCATTGCGCGGTATTCCAACCATGCTGCTTGAGCAGAACGCCGTCCCGGGCCTGACCAACCGGTTGCTCGCGCGCGTGGTGAAGGCCGCTGCCGTGACCTATCCGTCGACGACCCCGTTCTTTGGCAACCGGGCCTTCGTGAGCGGCAACCCGGTGCGTGCGGAGTTCCTGGCGCTGGCCTCGCAGCCTGCCGTCACGACCCCGCCATCGGAAGGGGCGGGAGTGCTGGTGTTCGGAGGGTCGCAGGGGGCACACGCGATCAACGCCGCGATGGTGGACGCCGCGCCACGGCTCGCCGCGCGCGGCGTGACCCTGCGACTGACGCATCAGACGGGCGAACGGGACCTCGAGATGGTACGTGCGGGCTATGCCGCGGCCGGCGTCAAGGCCACCGTCGAGCCGTTCATCTACGACATGGCGGCCAGGCTGGCGGAGGCGGACCTCGTGGTGTGCCGTGCGGGGGCGACGACGCTGGCGGAGCTGACGGCTGCCGGGAAGCCGTCGATCCTGATTCCGCTGCCGACCGCCACCGACGACCACCAGCGTCGCAACGCCGAGGCGCTGGCCGAAGCTGGCGCGGCGGAGGTCGTACTGCAGCACGAGGCAACTGGGACGGTGCTCGCAGAACGGATTGAGGCGCTGGTGAGCAGTGCAGACCGCCGGCGCCGGATGGCCGGCGCGGCGCGCACACTGGCCAGGCCCGACGCGGCCAGGGCGATCGTGGACAGGGCGCTCGAACTGGCGGGGGCGGCGTAGCGGTCATGTGTGGCGTGACGGCGTCGGCCGGGGAGCCGATCGTGCGTGCGGGCCTGCCCGCGGCTGCGGAGCGGATGTGCTAGGCAGGACCAGGCGCATCCACTTCGTTGGGGTCGGTGGCAGCGGGATGAGCGGCATCGCGGAACTGCTCGCCAACCTCGAGTACGTGGTCACGGGGTCGGACGAGAAGGGCTCGTCGGTCACCGACCGGCTGGCGTCGCTGGGGGTGAAGGTGGAGATCGGCCACGCCGCAGAGCACGTGGGCGGAGCCGACGTGGTGGTCATCTCGTCGGCGGTGCGGCCGACGAACCCCGAGGTGGTGGAAGCCCACCGCCGAGGGATTCCGGTGATCCCGCGGGCCGAGATGCTCGCAGAACTGATGCGCCTCCGGTACTCGGTGGCCGTGGCCGGCGCACATGGCAAGACGACCACCACGTCGATGATTGCCCTGTCGCTCGAGCGGGCCGGGCTGGATCCGACGGCGGTAATCGGCGGGCGCCTGAGCGCCTTCGGCAGCAACGCCAGGCTCGGCCGCGGTGAGCTGATGGTGGCCGAAGCCGACGAGAGCGATCGATCGTTCCTGAAACTGTTTCCGACGATTGCGGTGATTACCAACATCGACTACGAGCACCTCGAGAACTATGGCGGCTTCGACGACCTGCGGCAGGCCTTCGTCGACTTCGCCAACAAGGTGCCCTTCTACGGGGCGGTGGTCTGCTGTGCGGACGACGCGCAGCTGTCAGACCTGGCGGGACGGATGACGCGAAGGGTCATCACGTACGGCCTGTCGGATGCTGCGGACATCACGGCGAGCGACGTGAGCCTGGGACCGCTCTCGGTCTCCGCGACGGTGAAGCGTCGTCCCCGGCGATCGGACGACCACGGGAAGACGCTGGTCACGCTCGGCCGGCTGGAACTGCAGGTGCCCGGCCACCACAACCTGCTCAACGCGCTGGCGGCGGTTGCCGTGGGGCTGGAGCTTGGCGTGCCGTTCGAGCGGATCGCCCCCGGGCTGCGTGAGTTCAAGGGGGCCGAGCGCCGGTTCGAGGTCCGCGGTGAACCGCGAGGCATCCTCGTGGTGGACGACTACGGCCACCACCCCACGGAAATCGCGGCAGTGATCGCCGCGGCCCGCTCGCTCGGACGCCGCATCGTCGTTGCCTTCCAGCCGCATCGGTACTCGAGGACGCGAGCGTTGTTCGATGCATTCGGACCCTCGCTGGCGGGTGTCGCCAGGGTGGTGCTCACGGACATCTACGCCGCCGGCGAAGACCCGATTCCCGGTACCACGCTCGAGACACTGGCGGAGCGGATGCGCGGCCAGATCGATGTCCCGCTCGACGTGGTCCCGAAGCTTGCCGACGTGGCCCAGGCCCTCGCGCGCATCGCGGAGCCGGGCGACGTGGTGATCACACTCGGGGCGGGATCCATTGCCGCCGTGCCCGACCAGCTGATCCAGTTGCTGGACCGCCGCGGCCGGCAGGCAGGAGCCCAGGCATGAGCCCTGTGGCCGTCTCGGCGGATCGGCGCTTCCACCGCGCGCACGTCAAGCCGTCGCGCCGGCGCGCGATGTGGCGGAGCCTGCTGGTGGGCGCCGTGAAGTACGGCGTGCTGCTCGGCCTCGTGGCGTTCGCCGCCGTGCAGGCGCGCGAATTCGCCTATACGTCGCCCGTGCTGCGGATCGCCGACATCCAGGTGTCGGGCAACCAGCGCGTCCCGGAACGCGAGCTGGTGGCCATGCTCGAGGGATTGCGGGGCGAGAACATCCTGTCGGCCGACCTCGAGGCCTGGCGCACGCAGCTGGTGCAGTCGCCATGGATCCGCGACGTGTCGTTCAGGCGCTCGCTGCCGTCCAGCATCGGCGTGGTGGTGAGTGAGCGGGTGCCCATTGCCATTGCCAGACGCGGAGACCGCCTGCTGCTGGTCGACGAGGGTGGAAAAGAGATTGCCGAGTACGGGCCGGCCTACGCCAACGTGGACCTGCCCATCGTCGACGGCTTCGGCGCGAAAGGCGATGCCGACACGACCGACGAGGCGCGGGCCACACTCGCGGCGCGACTCGTGATGGCGCTTCGGCAGAAGCCGGCGGTGGCGGCCCGGCTGTCGCAGGTCGACGTGTCGAACGTGCACAACGTGACGATCCTGCTCAACGACGACCCGGCCGAACTGCGGGTCGGCAGTGATCGGTTCCTGGAACGTGTGGAGTCGTACCTGACGCTCTCCGAGGCGCTGCATCAACGCGTGCCGGAGATCGACTACGTGGACCTGCGCTTCGACGGCCGCGTGTACGTGCGGCCGCTGGGCAAGGTGGCAAGGACCGGCGGCGAGCGCCGCGCGGTCAACCGCCTGAACGACGCAGGACAGCATTAGGAGACCGGAGGCAGAGTGGCGCGCAAAGCACGATACCTGGTCGGCCTCGACGTCGGCACCTCCAAGGTGACGGCCGTGGTTGGCGAAGTGCTCGACGAGGGCAGCCTCGACGTCGTCGGGCTCGGTGTGGCGGAGTCGGGCGGCATACGCCGGGGGCTCGTCGTCAACGTGGACGACGCGGTGGACTCGATCAAGAGGGCCATTGCCGAAGCCGAGCTGATGGCCGGTGTCGAGATCGACGAGGTGCACCTGGGCCTGTCGGGACCGCACATCAAGGGGTTCAACAGCCGGGGCGTGATTGCGGTGGCCGGCAAGAACCGCGAGATCACCCGTGAGGACGTCCGTCGCGCCATCGACGCCGCGAAGGCCGTGTCGCTGCCCACCGGACGCGAGATCCTGCACGTGCTGCCGCAGGACTTCGTCGTGGACGAGCAGGACGGCATCGGTGCCCCGGTGGGGATGATGGGGGCCCGGCTCGAGGTGAACGTCCACATCGTCACCGGCAACCAGAGCGCGACCCAGAACATCGTGGCCTGCGTGAACCGGGCCGGCGTGAACGTGGCCGAGATGGTGGTGGAGCAGCTCGCGGCGAGCGAGTCGGTCCTGACCACCGACGAGAAGGAATTGGGCGTGGCGCTGGTCGACATCGGCGGTGGCACGACCGACGTGGCGATCTACGAGCGCGGCAGCCTGTGGCACACCGCCGTGATCGGCCTCGGCGGCGATCACTTCACGAATGACATCGCCGTCGGCCTCCGCACGCCGCTGCCGGACGCGGAGAAGATCAAGCGCAAGTGCGGTTGCGCGCTGTCCGGCATGGTGGACGAGGACGAGACGATGGAAGTGGCGAGCGTCGGCGGCCGCAAGCCGCGCGTGATGGCGCGCCGCATCCTGTCCGAGATCCTCCAGCCCAGGGCCGAGGAGATCTTCCACATGGTGTGGGACGAGATCCGCCGTGCGGGCTACGAGAAGAGCCTCAACTCCGGCATCGTGCTGACCGGGGGCGGCGCCATCCTCGACGGCATGCCCGAAATCGCGGAGCAGATCTTCGACCTGCCGATCCGGCGAGGGTGCCCGACGGGAGTTGGCGGACTTGCCGACCACGTGAACAGCCCGACGTTCGCCACCGGCGTCGGCCTGGCCCTGTACGGATTCAGGAACGCTGTTGGTGAGAGCGCGCGCACGCCGGTGGGTGCGGGTGCGCTCGTTCGCGTCGCCGGCCGACTCCGCGGCCTGTTCCGGGAATTCTTCTAATCTTCGAGGGGAGTGACGAATGGCCGAGTTCCACAACATGTCCGGGGGGCCGAACGACGCCTCGCTGGAGGACCGCCTGAGGCTCCGCCTCGATGAGGAAGCATTCAGCGGTGCGCGCATCAAGGTGATTGGTGTCGGTGGCGGGGGCGGCAACGCCGTGAACCGGATGGCCAGGGCCGGACTCGACGGGGTCGAGTTCATCGTGGCCAATACCGATTTGCAGGCGCTGAAGGCCAACGCTGCACCGGTCAAGCTGCAGATCGGGTCGAAGCTCACGAAGGGGCTCGGCGCTGGCGCCGACCCGAACGTCGGGCGGTCGGCTGCGCTCGAGGACACGGACAAGATCATCCAGGCCCTCGATGGCGCCGACATGATCTTCGTGACGACCGGGCTTGGAGGCGGCACCGGCACCGGCGCTGCCCCGGTCATCGCGAGCCTGGCCAGCGAGCTGGGTGCGTTGACGGTGGCCGTCGTGACCAAACCGTTCAAGTTCGAGGGGCGGAAGCGGCAGGTCCAGGCCGAACGCGGGCTCGAGGCGCTCCGCGACTGCGTGGACACGATCATCACGATCCCGAACGAGCGCCTGCTGACGATCATCGACCGATCGACGCCGCTCACCGACGCCTTCTGTACGGCAGACGATGTGCTGCGGCAGGCGATACAGGGGATTTCCGACCTGATCCTGGTGCCAGGCCTCATCAACCTGGACTTCGCGGACGTGAAGACCATCATGTCCGGCATGGGCCTGGCGATGATGGGCACCGGCGTTGCCGAGGGCGAGGGGCGCGCGATAGAGGCGGCCAAGAAGGCGATCTCGAGCCCCTTGCTCGAAGGCGCCTCCGTGAACGGTGCCCGCGGCGTCATCATCAACGTGACCGGCGGACCGGACCTCTCGCTGCTCGAGGTGAGCGACGCCTCCACCATCGTCCAGGAAGCGGCCGACGAGGACGCCAACATCATCTTCGGTGCGGTGGTGGATCCGGCGTTGACCGGGAGGGTGAAGATCACCGTGATCGCGACCGGCTTCGGCCCGTCCGGGTACGTGCGGCCCATCTCGTCGGGCGCACAGACCCCGATCGACATGTCGCAGTATGCCGACGCGGGGCGGCGCGTCGAGGTTCCGGCCGCCGCATCAGCCGAGCGGTTCGCGCAAGGCAAGCTCGCCGTCGGTGGCCGCCGGGGCATCGTCGACCTGCCGGCGCTGACCACGGCTGGGCAGGCCACGGATGGGCCCGACCTTGGGGACGTCGATCTCGACATGAACCGCGCGTTCGACGTCCCGGCGTTCCTGCGGCGCCAGGAAGGCTGAGCCGGACGGACCGGCCGCTCCGGACGGCAGGCGTTCCCGGTGGTAGAGTAGAAATATCCACGGCACCCGGGAACGCCGGCGACGGAGCGCCAGCGTCCGTGCAATCCCGCACCACGGCGTCCCGCTGACCGGGCCGACCGCGTCCTGCAGGGTACCGGGTTCGACCGGTACCCATGAAGTCCTGGCAGCAACGCGAACGCGCACTCGAGATCCTTTCCAGGGAGACCGGCTTCATCCGCAAGCCGCATGGCGGACGCCTGCGCATTGCGCTCGCGTTCCCGAACACGTACTGGGTAGGCATGTCGAACCTCGGGTTCCAGACGGTCTACCGCCTCTTCAACGCCCAGCCCGACATCGTGTGCGAGCGCGTCTTCCTGCCGCCCAAGCAGGAGCTGGCGGAGCAGCTGGCAGGTGGAGCACCCCTGCTGACGCTCGAGTCGCAGACGCCGGTACGCGACTTCGACGTCTTCGCATTCTCGGTCTCGTTCGAATGGGACTACGTGAACGTGCTCACGCTGCTGCGGCTGGCCGGCCTGAAGCGCCATGCGTCCGAGCGGACCGAGCACGACCCGCTGGTTGTCGTGGGCGGCGCGGTGACGTTCGTGAACCCGGAGCCTCTGGCCCCGTTTGCGGACGTGATCGCGGCTGGCGAAGCCGAGGTGCTCATCCCACCGCTCGAGCGGGCGTTGCGCGGTGCTGGAGGACGGGACGTGATGCTCCACCAGCTTGCCCAGGAGCGCGGCTTCTACGTGCCCTCCTTCTATGAGCCGCGTTACGCCGCCGACGGCACGATCGAGCGCTACGAGGTGCGTGCAGGCACGGGTGCGCCTGACACGGTGCGGAAGGCGGCACTGAAGGGGACCGACGCCCTCGACCCGCCGGCCACCAGCATCTTCACGCCCGACACGGAGTTCGGTTCCCGCTTCCTCGTCGAGGTGGTGCGGGGCTGCGCCAACCTGTGCCGCTTCTGCTGGGCCGGCTACAACTACCTGCCGGTTCGCTCCTTCCCAGCCGACCGGATCCTGGAGCTGGCCCGCGAGGCCCGCCCGCACGCGTCCCGAGCGGGGCTGGTGTCCATCGCCCTGTGCGATCACCCCGAGATCGAGCGCATTCTCGGCGGCCTCCTCGACCTGGGTTACCAGATCAGCCCGGCATCGCTGCGGCTCGACGACCTGACCGACCCGATCGTCCGCATGCTGGTGCAGAGCGGCGAACGGAGCATCACCATCGCGCCCGAGGCTGGCTCGGACCGCCTCCGCCGGGTGATCAACAAGACGGTGACCACGGACGAAATCCTCGACCGGGCCGATGTCATCTTCCGGAACGGCATCGAGAACCTGAAGCTGTACTTCATGATCGGCCTGCCCACCGAGACCGACGATGACCTGGTGGCGATTCGCGACCTGACGCTCCAGTTGCGGGACATCATGTTGCGCTATGCCCGCCCGAAGGGGCAGATCGGGAAGATCGTCGGCAGCGTGAACCCGCTCATCCCGAAGCCCGGAACGGCGTACCAGTGGCTGCCGATGGAAGACCCGGCCGTGACCGACCGCAAGATCAAGCGGCTGCGGTCGCTGATGGCCGACATCGACAACGTGTACTTCAACATCAAGTCGGAGCGGCACTCCTACTACCAGGCGCTGCTTTCGCTGGGTGATCGGCGCGTGGCGCCGGCCATCGAGGCCGCGGAACGGAACGGCCAGAACTGGCGCGCGGCGGTGCAGGACGTGGGGCTGGACGCGGACTTCTTCATCTTCCGGGATCGCGGCCGCGATGCCATGCTTCCCTGGGACATCATCGACGGCGGGATGAAGGCGTCCTTCTTCCGGGCCGAATTCGAGAAGTCGACCCGGGAAGAGTGGACGCTGCCGCCGAAGCGGGCGCAGGAGAACGCGCGGCTGCTGCCGATGGCGTGACACGTCAGTGCCTCTGGCCAGCCTAGGAGGCGATGGCGGCCCGTTCCTCGTACTCCTGGTAGGCCTCGAGGACCAGATCGCGGATCCTGCCTTGGGCGGTCGCGTCGACAATCGGCCTGAGGAGCGCGAAGCTCCGGCGTTCGCCGTTCACGGCGTACTGGCGTGCGGGAAACGTGACATTGCGTCCGCCTCCGCCGCGCCGCTCCCAGACCGCGAAGCCGATCAGCTTGAGCCCCTCGAGCGGGCCCTCGGTGAAGTGCAGTTCCGCATCCGCCAGCTTGCCCGGAGGGTTGCCCTTGTCGTTGGGGGTGATTCGGATGATCACGGCTTACGCTCCTTCCTCGCAGGCACCGATGGGCGCCCGTCGAAACCCTGCGCGTAGGCCGACAATCAAGGGAGGTACCCGCTCCTGCTGGACGCACCAGCGCCGCCGCAAGTGCATGACGCCGCACACCTTGGACGGGAGGTGTCCTGGCCGGCTCCCTTCACGGAGTGTCCGGGCCGGGCTGATCCGACAACGGTCGTTGACGTCAGGCGGTGAGGATCACCTGGGCGATCGCCAGCGATTCGGGTTGAGTGATGGAGAGCCGTGCGTGCCGGGCGCCGAGCGTGTCGAAGTGACGAGGGCGCCGTCACGGTCGAGCATGGCTTCAAGGCGTGTAATCTCGAGATCGATACCGAGCCCGACGATGGTGGACACGTGCAAATGATACTGCCGCGGGCGGACGCGGCCTTCGAGTGGAGGGAAACCGCGGTTGCGCCGGCGCTGGTCTGCGTGCCGATGGAGCGGGTAGCCCGGCATCTGTTCACGACCCGTGGCTTCCTGCTCGGTGAGACACGCATCGGTGACGCCCCATGGGAGCAACTGGCCGGTGTGCTGGGCGTGCCTGCCCTGGTCCGGCTGCACCAGGTGCACGGACGCACGGTTGTCCACGCCGGTTGCGCACCCGCCGAGCCTGCGCCGGGCGACATCGTGATGGCGGCTGTCGACGGACCGGCGGTTGCGGTGCAGGGCGCCGACTGTGTGCCGCTGCTCATCGCGGACATCAGGCTCGGCGTCGTGGCTGCGGCGCACGCGGGCTGGCGCGGGTTGGCGCAGGGGGTGCCATCCGAGACCGTCGCCGCGCTCGTCCGCACGTTCGGATCGAACCCGCACGACCTGGTGGCGGCTATCGGCCCGTCGGTCGGTGCGTGCTGCTATGAAGTCGGGCCAGACGTGCGCGAGGCGTTCGAGGCGGGTGGATTCAGCAGCGGGCAGGTGCAGCGCTGGTTTCACCCGGCGCCAGTGGTCATGGAGGCGAATCCGCCGATGCCGGGCCTGCGCCCGCCTTCGGCAGGCCATGCCTTCTTCGACGGGTGGGCCTGCGCTGGCGAGCAACTGACGGATGCGGGTGTGCCGGCCGACCAGGTGTTGTGCGCCCGCGTGTGTACGGCGAGTCACCCAGAGGTGCTCTGCTCGTATCGCCGCGACCGGACGTATGCGGGCAGGATTGCGGGCGCAATCGTGCCGCGGCGCAGCACGGACGTCCGACCCTGACCTGGGCCGGCGTCGATGCGCCTAGGTTGCGGCGTTCGCGGCCGCCGCTGGCGGTACGAAGTAGAGGATGCGCTGGCAGCTGTCGCACTGGAGCACCTCCTCGTTCCGGCGCACCGTGTTGAACACCTGGGGGCGCAGCCGGACGTGGCAGACCGTGCAGATGCCGTCCCTGGCTTCGGCCACGGCCACACCGTTTCTCCGCTTCGACACCAGGTCGAACGTGGCGAGCACGCTGGGGCTGATGCCGGCGACGAGGGCCGCGCGCTCCCCCTTCAGGGCCTCGAGCCTGGCGCGCAGGGTGTCGTGCTCGGCCGCGATCGCCTTCCTCTGGCTCTCGACGTCCTTGACAGCCGTGGCGAGGGCCGCTTCCGACGCCTTGAGCACCCCGGCCAGCTCGTCGGATTCCATCATCCGCTCCAGCATGCGGTCTTCGTGCGTCTTGATTTCGTTCTGTGCGAACGCGATCTCGTGCTGGATGGCGTGGTACTCCTGGTTCGTCTTGACGTTCATGGCCTGGTCGCGGAACTTGGAGAGGCGCCCCTGGTGCAGGGCCACGTCCTTCTCGATGTCGCGACGGGCGGATGCGTTCTGGGCCACGCGGTCCTTGTCAGTGCCCACGCGCGCACGCGCCTCGGCCAGCAGCGTGTCCAGGCCCTGGAGGCGGGCCGGCTCGCCGGCGAGGGTGAGCTCGGCTTCGTGAATCGCGGAGTCCAGGCGTTGAAGGGCGATCAGGCGTTCGATGTCTGCATGCATGCGTAAGGTCCGGAGGGGGTCATCCTACTGGAAGCGCGGGCGGAGACAAAAAAAGCCCCGGCACTCGCGTACCGGGGCTCACGGGTGACCGGCCGGTCACCGCCATGTTCGGGCCGACGAGACCCAGATCTGCACTCTGAAATCAGCAATCCGCAAATTCCAGTCACGAGTTGGTGGGCCCACCAGGATTCGAACCTGGAACAGGCCGGTTATGAGCCGGCGGCTCTAACCGTTGAGCTATGGGCCCTAAAGCGAATCATGCCGGCTCTGGGCTGTGGGCTCTGGGCCTTGTGCAGGGCGGCGCCGCTCTGGCGCCGCGACCTGCGCGGCCTATCGCCCAGCGCCTATGGCCTACGAAGTTCTCCCCTCGAGGAACGCCCGCAGCTTGCGGCTGCGCGAGGGATGGCGGAGCTTGCGGAGCGCCTTCGCCTCGATCTGCCGGATGCGTTCGCGGGTGACCGCGAAGCTCTGGCCGACTTCCTCGAGCGTGTGCTCGCTGCCGTCGCCGACACCGAAGCGCATCTTGATGACCTTCTCCTCCCGGGGCGTGAGGGTCTTCAGGACCGACTCGGTCTGTTCCTTCAGGTTCAGGTTGATGACCGCCTCGGCCGGTGACACCACCTGGCGATCCTCGATGAAGTCGCCGAGGTGCGAATCTTCCTCCTCGCCGATCGGGGTCTCGAGCGAGATCGGTTCCTGCGCAATCTTGAGGACCTTCCGGACCTTGCTCACGGGGATGTCCATGCGCTTGGCGATCTCCTCCGAGGTGGGCTCGCGTCCGAGCTCCTGCACCAGCGCGCGCGAGGTGCGAATGAGCTTGTTGATCGTCTCGATCATGTGGACCGGGATGCGGATGGTGCGGGCCTGGTCTGCGATCGCGCGGGTGATGGCCTGGCGGATCCACCACGTGGCGTAGGTGGAGAACTTGTAGCCGCGCCGGTACTCGAACTTGTCGACGGCCTTCATGAGGCCGATGTTGCCTTCCTGAATCAGGTCGAGGAACTGCAGGCCGCGGTTCGTGTACTTCTTGGCGATCGAGACGACGAGACGCAGGTTGGCCTCGACCAGCTCCTTCTTCGCCTGCTCGGCCTGGTATTCGCCGCGCAGGATCGTGTCGAGCGTGTTCTTCAGGGCGGCCGGTTCCTGCTCGAGCGCGTCAGTGGTGGCCTTCAGCCGCAGCTTCTGGTCCTTCATCTGACGGGTGAGGTTCTTCTTGTCCTCTTCCTTCAGCTTGTGCTTCTTGTTCTTCGGGTTGAGCAGGCGGTCGATGCCCTCGATCTCGCGCTGGATGGCCTTGACACCCTCCACCGCCTCCTTCATCTCGTCGATGAGGCGGCGCTTCACCGATTCGGTGAACTCGATCTCGCGGATCCGCTGGCTCACCTCGATGCGCGCGCGCATCGCGCCCCAGCGCGCCCGGCGGAACTTGTTCTTGTCCCTCGTGGTGACGCCCTTCGGGGTCTCGGCGAGCTTCTCGAACAGCTTCTCGGCGTTCAGGTTGGACTTGCGGACGTTCTCGATCTGCTTCTGCACCTGACGCGACCGCTCGGCGATGCGCTCGTCGGTGATCTCCTCGTCATTGAAGATGACCAGCTCGCGGATGGTGCGCTCACCCGTGTGCAGGGCGTCACCCAGCTGGATGACCTTCTTGGCCACGAGCGGCGTGCGCGAGATCGACTTGATGACGGCGAGCTTGCCGCGCTCGATGCGCCGGGCAATCTCGACCTCGCCTTCGCGCGTGAGCAGCGGCACGGTGCCCATCTCGCGCAGGTACATGCGGACCGGGTCGTTCGTCTTGTCCAGGGCGCCTGGCGTGAGATCGAGTTCGAGTTCCTCCGAGCCTTCAGCCGTGCGGTCGATCGGCTTGTCGTCCCGCATGTACTTCTGGTCGGAGTCGATGACTTCGATCCCGGCGCTGCCGAAGGTGTTGAACAGGTCGTCGAGCTCGTCTGACGAGGTGATCTCGGAGGGCAGGAGTTCGTTGACCTCGTCGTACAGGAGGTATCCCTTCTCCTTTCCGATGTTGATGAGTTGCCGTACCTCGTCGTACTTTTCTTCGATCGACATGAAATTCAGCCTCGTCCTACGTCAGTTGCTCGATCCGGAGCCCTAAATCATTCTTCTTCCGCAGCAGGACGTCAATTTCCGGGCTGTCCGAGCCCGTTCCCCGTTCCTGCAGCCGGTCGATTTCCCGCTGGATGTCAGCGCGCTCGCGCTGCCACCGCAATCGCTTGATGGTCCGGGCGCACTCGGCCGGTGACAGCACCGGCGCCGAGTCGATGGCCGCCACGGCCGTGAAAATCCTGGCGTTCTCCGTACTTAGACGCTGAAGCAGCGCCGATGGTAAGCCGTCCGGGGATGTGGAGCCCCGCAATGATCTGGCGGTTTCGAATATCGTGCATGCCGCCAACTGGGCCAGGTCGTCGTCCTCGAGCTCATCCAGGGCGCTCAGCCCCTGCCTACTATTATGTACGAGCGCCCACAGGAGCCCCTTCTCGGCCGGCTTCAGGGCGCCGGAGACCGGCATTTCCCGCTGTGTCACCTCGGTCCGGCGCTGCACCGCCGCCTTCCGGATCTCGGTCCGGACGACATCCTCGGTGACCCGGGCCTTGAAGGCAATCCGGTCTGCAAACTGATCCCGGGCCGCCGCATCCGGAATCCGGGCGGCGACCGCCAGCATCTTCCCGAGGAACTGCCGGCGGGCCTCGTCCTGGGTGAAATCGACACCAGCCGCGGCCCGGTCCAGCAGGTATTCCAGATACGGTCGCGACTGCTTCAGGCGGTCCCGGTATGCCTCGGGACCATTGCGGCGGATGAAGGTGTCCGGATCTTCTCCCTTGTTCAAGGCCAGGACGTTGACGTCGAACCCCTCGGCGACCAGCAGGTCACTCGACCGTTCGGCTGCCCCCTGACCCGCGGCGTCCGGGTCGAAGCTCAGCACGACACGTGTGGTGAAGCGCCGGAGCAGTTGCGCCTGGGTGGTCGTGAGCGCCGTGCCGCAGGTGGCCACCACGGGGGCCGCCTGCGTCTGGTGCACCTGCGCGTAGTCGAAGTAGCCCTCGACCAGGACCGCGTAGCCCAGCTTCCGGATGGCGTGCTTCGACAGGTTCAGTCCATAGAGCGTCCGGGACTTGGAGTAGATCGGCGTTTCGGGCGAGTTCAGGTATTTCGGCACCTGGTCGGGGTCCATCGACCGGCCCCCGAACGCAATGATCGAACCGGTGTCCCGGCAGATCGGGATCATCAGCCGGTTCCGGAACCGATCGACGATCTCTCCGGAGTCGCGCTGCAGGACGAGCCCGCTCTGGATCTGCAGGGCCTGACTGAAGCCCTGCCGTGCAAACCGTGCCTTCAACCCGTCGCGGGAATTTGGTGCATAGCCAAGGCCGAGCTGCTCGATCGTCTGCGCGTTCACCCCGCGGTCGCGCAACTGCTGGCGCGCACGTCCGCCCGCCGGTCCGGCCAGCTGCTCGCGGAAGTACGCCGCCGCCACCTCGTGCATCTTCAGCAGGGCCTCCCGCGCGGCGGCATCCTGCCGGGCGGACGGGTCGGCCTCGCTCGGTTCCGGCATCGGGAGGCCGGACTTCTGGGCCAGGAGCTTGACGGCATCTGCGAAGCCGACGTTCTCCTGCAGCTCGATGAACTTGAAGACGTCGCCACCCTTCTGGCAGCCGAAACAGTAGAAGAAGCCCTTGTCCGGGTCGACCTGGAAGGACGGCGTCTTCTCCGAATGGAACGGACAGAGCCCCTTGTAGACCCGCCCGGCCCGCTTCAGCGAGACGTACTCCTGCACCACCTGCACGATCCCCGCGTGCAGCTTCAGATCCTCGATGAAGGACTGGGGAAACAGTGCCATCAGTCCTTCAACTCCGCCACCGTGACACCGCCCCCACCCTGGTTGGGGGGCGCGGACGAGACATGCGCCACCAGCGGATGCTGCTGCAGGAACTTCGTGATCGCCTTCCTGAGCTGGCCGGTCCCGTGGCCGTGCACGAACCGCAGCACCCGCTGATCGTTCAGCAGCGATTCGTCCATGAAGCGCTCCGCCCGTGTCAGCGCCTCGTCCACCGTGCATCCGATCACATTCAGCTCGGTCGGATGGCTCTCGCGCGGCATCAGGTCCACATGCACGTTCACCCGTGACGCCGGCGTCGGGGCGGTGCCCAGCACCCTCATGTCCTTGACGGCCGCACGCATCCGCTTCCCGCGCACGTCGACCTCGGCCATCTCACCGTGCAGCCCGGTGACGACCCCTTCGAGCCCGAGCGGACCCACACTGACCCGCGCGCCCACGGTGACCGGCTTCGGCGGTCCCTGGGGCGCCACCTCGCCCGTGCCCGGCTCCACAATCCTGGCCACGACGGCATCGACCGCGTCGCGCGCTTCCAGCCGAGCCGCCCCGCTCGCGCCGGTGTTCACCGACCGGCGAGCCGCGTCATCGGCCAGCTGCTGCGTCTTCTGCTTCAGCTTGGCGATCACGCCGTCGATCTGCTTCCTGGCCTCGCGGACCTGCTCGTCCAGTTCCGCGGCGAGCCGCTTCTTCGACGCCTCTTCCCGCTGGCGCAGGGCCTCTTCGCGCTCGCGCATCCGCGCCTCAGCCGCCGCCAGCCGCTCACGCTCGCGCGCGGCAATGCGACGGTCGTGCTCCAGCGCGCGCATGTCGTGGTCGATGCGGGCCAGGTGCTCGGCCAGCTGCGCCTCGCGCGCACTCAGGTTGTTGCGGGCTGCGGTGATGACGCTGGGGCTCAGGCCAAGCCGCGCCGCAATCTCGAGGGCGAGGCTGCGCCCCGGCGACCCGTAGAGCAGCTCGTAGGTTGGCGCGAACGTCTGCGGGTTGAACCCAAATGCCGCCGACTGCACGCCCTCCGTGGTCGACGCGTACGACTTCAGCGCGTCGTAGTGGCTGGTGGCCACCACGGTGGCCCCGCGACGCCGGAAGTGATCGATGACGGCGACGCCGAGCGCGCCGCCCTCCACCGGGTCGGTCCCCGATCCGATCTCGTCCAGCAGCACGAGGGCCGGGATCGCCATGTCTCGATCCATCGACGCGATGTTGGTGATATGCGCCGAAAAGGTGCTGAGGCTCGCCTCGATGGACTGTTCGTCGCCGATGTCCGCGAACACGGTCCGGAACACCGGCAGCCGCGACCCGTCAGCCGCCGGGATCCGCAGCCCGGACTGTGCCATCAGCGCCAGCAGCCCCGCGGTCTTCAGCGCAACCGTCTTGCCGCCGGTGTTCGGCCCGGTGATCAGCAGCACGGTCGCCGGCGGCACCATCTTGATGGTCACCGGCACGGCCGCCTTCAGCAGCGGATGCCGCGCGGCCTGCAGTTCGAAGGCGCCGTCCATGGACAGCCGCGGTTCCACGCCGTCCACCGACTCCGAAAAGCGGGCACGCGCCTGCAGCACGTCCAGCTCGGTCGCGGCCGCCACCGTCGCGGCGACGTCCTCCGGGCGTGCCCGGAACGCCTCCGTCAGCTCGAGGAGGATGCGCCGTACCTCCTCCACCTCCGCTTCCTCGAGCGAGACGATGTCGTTATTGATCTCGACGGTGCTGAGCGGCTCGAGATACACGCTCGCGCCGCTGGTCGACGCCCCATGGACGATGCCGGGGATGCCGGTGCGGTGCTCGGCCTTCACGACGAGCACGTAGCGGCCGTTCCGTTCGGTGACGACCTGATCCTGGAGGTACTTCGACGTGTCCTTGCCGCGCAGGTACGACTCGAGGGTTCCGCGCAGGCGGCTCTTCTGCCGACGGAGGCGATCCCGGATGCTGCGCAACTGAGGGCTCGCATCGTCCACGACCTCGCCGGAGGGGTCGATCGTCGCGCGGGTCCTGGTGATCTCGGTCCGGAAGGAGGCGGCACGCGTGCCGGCGCGGTCGACGAGCGGAAACTCGGCGGACACGCGGTGAATGGCGCTGCGCGTGTCGTCGACCGAATCCAGGAAGGATGCCAGGGCGAGCAGCCGGGGCGCCTCGAGCGCGCGGCCTTCGACGCTGAGGGCCTCGAGGATGTCCGGAAGATCGGCCGAGGCGCGCAGTGGGAACCCGCCGTGCCGGTTGATGTACTTCGCCGTCTGGGACGTACCGGCCAGGAGGGTCGCGACCGTGGCCGGGTCGGTCGCAGGTGCGAGTCCGGCCAGGCGCTCGTCACCCATCGGCGTGAGAGCAAAGCCCCGCACGGCCTCCACGATCCGATCGAATTCAAGCGCCCGGAGGGCGGCTGCATGCATAACTGAGACGCGTCAGGAACGGATCCGCGCTGCGGAGGGAAGACGCGATTCTACCGTACGGTCCCGTCGCGCGATCCGCCCAACCTGCGCGGCACCGCGCCACCCCGGAGCGGCCGGGGTGGCGCAGCTGACGCAGACTCAGTTGAAGCGGATGCCGCCGAGGACGGCGAACGACCGGGTCTTCAGCTCGTTGCCGGGTCCCTTCAGGACATTCGAGAGCCCCCAATTGAAGCGTCCTTCCACCAGCAGCCGCGACACCTCGAAGCCGACACCGGCAATGACGTTCCAGTCGACGCTCTTGAAGTTGTCCTTGATGTCGCGGTCGTTGAGGCTCGCCTTGAGCAGGATGTCCGCTGCCGGACCTCCGAACAGGTAGACGCTCACGCCGGTGTTGCGGTTCGACGAGCCGAAGTTCTCACGGATGAGCAGCGGTACCTCGAGGTAGTAGGTGTCGGTCGGTGAGGTGCCGCTCTTGGCGCCGCGCTTGGCGTAGGTGATCTCGGTCTGGAGGCCGAGCGCTCCCGCCCGGTTCCCGCCGAAGAACAGGCCCCCCTGCCAGCCGTTCGAGTTCTTGTAGTCGGTGCGGGCGTCGCGGAACGACGAGAACAGCACGCCGCCCTTCACACCGAACCCGATGCCCGGCGCGGTTGAGCTGACCGTCTGCTGCGATTGCTGACCCTGCGCGGGCTCCGCCGCCATCGTCGTCGTGCGGCTGAGGGGACCCGGTGACTGCGCCCACCCGGTTGTGGGTATGCAGAGGGCGGCTGCCGCCAGGGCAGCGCAGGCAAGTGCGTGTCTGATGTGCATCATGACTCCTTGTCGAAGTGGACCACAGGGACGGCCGGCCCTGCGGCACCAGTATGGATGAGCAGACGGCCGGGACTACAGATGATTGATGAGGCTGGCGATGTTGGCCGCGCCGAAGCCGTTGTCGATGTTCACGACCGACACGCCCGAGGCGCAGCTGTTGAGCATGCCCAGCAGGGCGGCAATCCCGCCGAAACTGGCGCCATAACCGATCGACGTCGGCACGGCGATCACCGGCACCGAGACAAGCCCCGACACCACGCTGGGCAGGGCGCCTTCCATCCCGGCCACCACGATGATGACCCTGGCGGCGTGGAGCCGACGGCGTTCGGTGAGCAGGCGGTGCAATCCCGCGACACCGACGTCGTACAGTCGTTCGACCTCATTACCCATCAGTTCCGCGGTGCACGCCGCTTCCTCGGCCACCGGGAGGTCCGAGGTGCCGGCGGCCACCACGAGCAGTTGCCCGTGACCGCGCGCGACATCCTGCTGCTGCAGCGTGATCAGACGCGGAACCGGCAGGTAACTCGCACCGGGAACGACCGTCTTGACAGCCTCGTAGGCGTCCGGTGCGGCGCGGGTGACCAGGAGGGTCGAGCCTCGCGCCACGATCTCGCGCGAGATCGCCGCCACTTGGGCAGGTGTTTTGCCTAAGCCGAGGACAACCTCGGGGAAACCCTGGCGCAGCGCCCGGTGATGGTCGACACGGGCGAACCCCAGGTCCTCGAACGGGCGCTCGCGCAGCGCCTCCACCAGTTGACGTTCGGCGGTGGCGGTGTCCAGGTGGCCAGCCGCCACCCGCTCGAGCAGGGTCTTGATTTGCGAGGTGTTCATGGGTGGCGTGGCGGGGGGAGTGCTCGGTTTTGTTGCCCCGTTCCGAGCTGGACGCTAATATAATCGACTTTTGCTAAATGACGCCCGCTGAAACTCTTACGCTCGCTTCGTACTTCTTCGTCCTCATCATTCTCGCTTTCTACGGATGGCATCGGTACTACCTCGTGTACATGTACATGAGGAATCGCGACAAGCAGCCCACGGCGGGCCCGCAGATGTCGCCGCTGCCGGTCGTCACGATCCAGCTGCCGCTGTACAACGAAATGTACGTGGCCGACCGGCTGGTCGCATCCGTTTGCGCGATTGACTACCCCAGGGAGCTCCTGGAGATCCAAGTCCTCGACGACTCGACCGACGAGACGGTGGGCATTGCCGAGGCGGCGGTCCGTCGCTTCGCCGCGCAGGGATTCGACATCAAGTACTTCCATCGCACGGATCGTACGGGCTTCAAGGCCGGTGCGCTCGAGGCAGGGCTCAAGGTGGCCCGCGGCGAGTTCGTCGCCATCTTCGACGCGGACTTCCTGCCGGGTGCCGACTTCCTGCAGAAGCTGATGCCGCACTTCACCGACCCGCATGTCGGGATGGTGCAGGCCCGCTGGGGGCACATCAACCAGGACTACTCGCTCCTCACCAAGATCCAGTCGATCCTGCTGGACGGTCACTTCGTGCTCGAGCACGGCGGCCGCAACAGGGCCGGCTGCTTCTTCAATTTCAACGGCACGGCAGGCGTGTGGCGCCGTGCGGTGATCGAGGATGCCGGTGGCTGGCAGCACGACACGCTGACGGAAGACCTCGACCTCAGCTACCGGGCGCAGCTCCGCGGCTGGCGCTTCGTGTTCCTGCCCGACGTGGTCGCACCTGCCGAAGTGCCGGTGGAGATGAATGCCTTCAAGTCCCAGCAGCACCGCTGGGCGAAGGGCTCCATCCAGACCTGCCGCAAGCTGCTGCCGCACATCCTCGCCGCCGACGTCCCGTTTGCCGTCAAGGCCGAGGCGTTCTTCCATCTCACGGCGAACTTCAACTACCCGTTGATGGTGGTCCTCTCGATCCTCATGTTCCCGTCCATGGTGATCCGCTACAACATGGGCTGGTACGAGATGATGCTGATCGACGTGCCGCTGTTCTTCGCGGCCACCTTCTCGGTCTGCAACTTCTACCTGGTCTGCCAGCGCGAAATTCACAGCGACTGGCGCGCACGCATCAAGTACCTGCCGTTCCTGATGTCCATCGGCATCGGACTCTGCATCAACAACACGAAGGCGGTGCTCGAGGCGCTCTTCAACAAGCAGAGCGAGTTCGCCCGTACGCCCAAGTACCGCATCGAGGACGGACACGACGAGTGGGTGGGCAAGAAGTACCGCCAGTCCGTCGCGGTGCAGCCGCTGATCGAGCTCGCACTGGGACTCTACTTCACGGCGACCGTGTTCTATGCCCTGGCAAACGGCATCTACGGCACGGTGCCGTTCCTCGTGCTCTTCCAGATCGGGTTCCTCTACACGGGCCTGCTCTCGGTGGTACAGCAGTACGCCGGCGAGCCGGTGTCGGTCCCGAAGCTCGAAGCACGGACTTAGGGGAAGCCAGAACTCAGAAGTCAGAGCTGGAAGTACGAACCGGCTGGGACGGGCGGCACTCCTCGACGAGGGGCGCCGCCCGTTGTCGTTCTAGAACTTGATCTTCCGCATCACGACGCGCGGCAGGTTGCGGATCACGAGCATCACGAGCCCCCAGATCGGCGGCGCGTAGATCATCGGTGTGCCGGCATCGATCGCCTTCACCACCGACGCGGCCACCTGGTCCGGGTCGGCGGCGAACGGCGGTTCCGGCAGCCCGTCGGTCATGCCGGTCCGGACGAACCCGGGCTTCACGCAGATCGTCTTCAACCCCGCCTCGCGGAACTTGTGGTCCAGCCCTTCGAGGTAGGCCGACAGTCCCGCCTTGCTCGACCCGTAGAGGATGACCGGCTTGCGTCCGCGGTCGCCCGCAACGGAGCTGAACACGCACAGGGTGCCGCCCCCTTTCGCCAGCAGGTACCGTCGGACGTGCTCGCACAGCAGCACCGTGTGGGCGTAGTTGACGGTCAGCAGGCGCCGCGTGAACGCCAGGTCGTCCTCCAGCACCGGCTGCGTGGCGAACAACCCGGCAGTGATGACGAAGGTGTCGAAGCCGCCGAGTGCCTCGGCCGCGGCCGACACGGCGTCCTGGAAACCGTCGGGTTCCTCGAGGTCGCAGCGCGAGTAGGAGACCGCGCCACCGGCCGTTGCCCTCGCCTGCAGATCCGCGGCACATCGGGCCAGATCCTCCAGGTCGCGCCCGAGCAGGTGCAGCCGATCGCCACGCGCGACGAGCCGCCGTGCCAGCGCACGGCCGATCCCCTTCGTCGCACCCACCACCACCACATTCAACGCCATCGTCACCAGCCAAAGAGTCGGACGGATTGGGCGCTCCGGATGACCCCGTCGGGATCCCAGGCGCGTCGCACGGCCAGGAACCGATCGAGGCGCGGCTCCATCGCGCGGAAGTGCTCGGGGCGCGTCAGCGCGTCCTTCGCGAGGTAGATGCGGCCGCCTTCCGCGATCACGCACGCGTTCAGCTGATCGATCAGGACCTGCGTGTTGTCGCGCATCGCGATGTCGAGCGCGATGGAGGTGCCCGGCTTCGGGAACGACAGCAGGCCCTCGCCCTCCGGGCCGCAGTCCTTGATCACGCAGAGGCACGAGGCGCCGCCTCCGCGCGCCACCACTTCCATGAAGCGCCTGACCGCCGCGTGCCCGCCGGACGCGGGCAGCACGCACTGGTACTGGGTGAAGCCGCGCGGCCCGTAGAGCCGGTGCCAGTCGCGCGCCACGTCGAGTGGATAGAAGAAGGGCACGGGGTGGACGACCGTCTTGTGAGGCCGCGGAAGCCGGTAGTAGAGCGCGTTGAACGCCTTCACGGTCGGCGTGCCGAGCAGCCACTCCGGGCACATCACCGGCACGGGAATCTGCGGGCCCAGCGAGGGGAACCCGGGCTTCGCTTCGTGCCGCTCGGCCCAGCGCCCCTTGATCAGCACGCCCCTGCCGAGCGCGCTGCCCGTGGACAGGCAGTCGATCCAGCCGACCGTCATCGGCCAGGCCGACGCCGACGACTTGAGGGCGTCCATGTATTCGTCGATGTTCGCGACCCGCTGCACCTCCTGGTAGATCCAGGGAGAGGGCACCCGGGCAAGCCGGAAGCGCACCAGCAGGATGTGCCCGGTGAGTCCCATGCCTCCGATCGTTGCGAAGAACAGGTCGGGATGCTCACTTCGCGAGCATGTGACGATGCGGCCGTCCGCGACGCGGAGGGTGAGCGACAGCACGTGGCGCCCGAAGCAGCCGTCCACGTGATGGTTCTTGCCGTGCACGTCGGAGGCCACCATGCCTCCGAGCGTCACGAAGCGTGTGCCCGGCGTGACCGGCGTAAACCAGCCGCGTGGCAGGAAGGCTCGATACAGCTCGTCGAGCGACAGCCCCGCTTCGGCCGTCATCTCTCCTGTCTGCGGATCGAAGGCGACGACCCGGTCGGCCAGCGTCGTGCCCGCCACGCGCAGGTCGCCAGGTGCCGGCAAGGCGGCGTCACCGTACGCACGTCCCAGCCCGCGCGTCAGGTGCATGCCTGCGGTGATGGCCTCGAGGTTCTCGGCGCGGACCTCGACACCCGGCACCACGGGCGCCCGGCCCCACCCGGACAGGCGACGGGCGGCCGCAGGGTCTGACGCTGCCTCGGGGTGTGCCACGGTCCCTATTCTGGCACGGCGGTCAGCCCGGCCGAACGGCACGGACCGCCTGATATGATCGCCGTCCATGAGCACCCAGGACGCGAAGCCCAAGGCTGGTCTCGAAGACACGGTCGCCACTTCCTCGTCGATCTGCTTCATCGACGGGGACCGCGGCGTCCTGTCGTATTGCGGCTACGACATCCACGAACTGGCGCCGCACGCCACGTTCGAGGAGGTCTGCTTCCTGCTCTGGCACAGGCGGCTGCCGAACCGCGCCGAACTGGGCGACCTGCAGTCGCAGCTCGTGGCGGCCAGGCCCCTGCCCGAGGGCGTGATTCGCGCCATGCGCATGCTGCCTCCCGGCGACAGCATGGACACCCTGCGCACGCTGACCTCCGTGCTGGCGCACTACGATCCGGACGCCTCCACGCACTCGCCGCAGGCCAACTACCGCAAGGCCGTCCGCCTCACCTCGCAGATCAGCTCACTGGTCGCGACGATGGGCCGCATCAACGCGGGAGCGGGACCGATCGCGCCGGACCCGGTGCTCGGCCATGCCGCGAACTTCCTCTACATGCTCACCGGCGAGCGGCCGAGCGCACTCGCGACGCGTGCCTTCGATGTGGCGCTCATCCTCCACGCCGACCACGAGCTGAACGCCTCCACGTTCGCCGCACGGGTCATCGCCGCCACCCTCTCCGACCTCCACTCGGCCATCGTCGGTGGCATCGGCGCACTGAAGGGACCGCTGCACGGCGGTGCGAACGCCGAGGTGATGAAGCTGCTCCTGGAGATTGGCAAGGACGCCCCGGTCGACAAGGCCGAGGAAGTGGTGCGCGCCAAGCTGGCACGGAAGGAGAAGGTGCCCGGCTTCGGGCACCGGGTCTACCACACCGAGGACCCCCGGGCGACCCACCTGCGCCGCATGTCGAAGGACCTCTGCCAGCGGGCCGGCATGTCGATCTGGTACGAGATGTCGCAGCGTATCGAGGCGCTGGTCAAGGCCGAGAAGAAGCTGAATCCCAATGTGGACTTCTACTCGGCCTCCACGTACCACGCACTGGGCATTGCCACCGATCTCTTCACGCCGATCTTCGCGGTGAGCCGGATGTCGGGCTGGACGGCGCACGTGCTCGAGCAGTTCTCGAACAACCGCCTGATCCGCCCGCGTGCCGAGTACATCGGGCCCGAATACCCGCAGCGCTGGGTGCCAGTCGAGAGCCGCTGAGGCGGAGCCGGGCCGCCGTGCACGCGGCTGCGCGCGAACGCGTGCTTTTCCCTGTCCGGCCGCGCGTGCCGAGCCGATACCCGGCATAGCGACTCTGCATGCGCGCCTCCCAGCCTGTATCGCCACATCTGCCCACGGTGCTCTTTCCCGCCGGCCTCGCTGCGGGTGAGCACTACATGGTCCTCTGCGCTCCGGACGACGGGGTGGCGGCGGCGGTGGTCGACCTGCTGGCCTGGGCGTCGCCCGGAGCGCAGTGCGTCGGCGTCAGGACGGCGCCGATGGAGCGGGTGACCACGGTCCTGTTCGGACCGGATGCACTGGAGCGGGGCGGACGGCTGCTTCGATGCGGCGCGGTGTCCGGTCCGGTCCGCTACATGCCGCTGCCGGTCGGCTACCCCTGGGCGTTCTGGGAAACCTGGCTGCTGTTCGGCGATCGGCGCGACCTCTGGCACTGCCTGCCGGCGTTCGAGGCCTATCGGCACTACTTCACCCGTTCGCCCTACCTGGGCGGGGTGCAGAACGCCCACATCACGCGCTGGGACGGCCTGCGCGATTCACCGCTCTACTGGACGGAGTCGAGGGCGCTGCTCGACGCGCACGCCGCCGAACTGGCGCGTGTCAGGGCCGGGCTCGCCGACGACCTGTCGCGCACCACGCTCGACATGGTGCTGGCCTCCGAGCCTCGGCAGCTCTGGCATCACTACCTCTCCACCATCTTCGCGACCACCGACTACCTGGACGACGATGTGCCGAGGCCGGGGGAGCACGTGATGAACCTCGGTGTATTCACGGGGCACGAACTGCCGTACTTCTCGAGCCTGATGGGCGACACCGGGGTGGTGCACTGCATCGACCCGGTGGGTCTGGACCTGCTGAGCGAGTACGCGCGGGCGCACGTGGCTGCCTCGCGGACGCGCATGGTGGAGTCGAGGTTCGCGGCGTCGGCCACGGCCGGCACCGCCAACTTCCGGCGGTATCCAGACGGCCAGGTGTGCCTCAACTCCACTGCCGAGTGGGACACGCGTGAGTTCCCGACCGCCACCGTCGACGACTATGTGCGCGCGGTGTCTGCGGGACCGGTGGGATTCATCAAGATCGACATCGAGGGGATGGAACTGGAGGCCCTTGCCGGGATGCACGAGACCATCGCGACGCACCGGCCGACGATCAGCCTCGCGATCTACCACGAACCCGATCACCTGTGGCGGATTCCACTGCACCTGATGGCCACCCTTCGCGACTACCGGTTTCACCTCAGCCACACCAGCCCGGTGCGTTGGGAGACGGTGCTGACCGCGGTGCCGGTCGAGCGGGCCGGTGGCGGCATCCGTTCGCGTCAGGCCGCCTGACCCGGGCAGGCGTCAGGCGCCCCGATACAGGCGGCACCCACCGACCCGGCGGTCGATTTCGGCGAGAACCTCCCGATACGCAGGGCTGTCGATTCCGCCGAAGCGGGCGTTGAACTCGGCCTCCGGCATGTTGTCGACCAGCCCGGTGATCGCCGGCATCAGGTCGTCCTCGGTGGTTGCGCCAGACATGCTGTCCTGCAGGCGTCGCGCGTCGCCGACCGCGAGCGCCCCGAATGCCGTGCCGGCCCGATCGGCCGCAAGATCGGAGAACGAGAAGCCCGATCCCCCGCGCGAGTCTTCGATCTCCTTCGAGAGACCGACAACGTCGGACAATGGCGTGCCTGCGGTGGCGGTGAGGACCGCCGAGACCAGGAAGTGCCGGGTGAGGTCGCCGCGCCCGCGCAGCAGCAGCGTGCGTGTGCGCGCACGCGGCCAGCGCTCGGCGTCGGCGACGACGGCGGCCATCCCCACGTTGTTCACGTAGAACGCGGCGGCGATGAGCGCCGCGCGGTTCTCGACGATCGGGTCGCCGCCGGCAGAGGAGCGCACCCGGGCGAGCTCCATGAGCGGCACCAGCAGATCGAGCATGGAGCGCCGTTCGGGGGGAAGCGCCCGGACGACGTTCGCTATGCGCTCGTGATACGCGCGCAGGCGCTCGGCATCGTCGGCGGGGACCGCGAGGGCCCGCATCCGGTCTGCGGTGTCGTTCCTCCACCGATACTCGACCCGCAATCGTCCGTCCGGCATCGACACCGATCGGATCATGTCGGCAGCAAGCTGTTCGCCTTCGGGCGGCGAGAGCCGGCGGAGTACGTAGCGCAGCATCCAGTTCGCCACGGCGTCCGGCATCGAGACCCGGCCCACGGTCACGTGCGTGGGGCGCGGCACACCGGCCGATTCCGGAATCACGGCCGTGATGTTGAGGTATCCGCCTACCGGACTGCGTGGAATCGGCACCGACGTGCGGACGACTGCCTGCCCGTCGCGAACCTCCACGGCCATCGCGAGTCCGAGGCGGCTGGCCGCGTAGCTGGCCATCAGGTTGACATCGTCTCCCGCAATCTCGGCGACACGCAGCTGGCCTGTGCGCACCCGACGGGGATTGTGTTCGCGAAGCAGTTGTTCGGCGCGCAGGACGAGGCTCGGCGTCAGCGCCTCGCGCCCCTGGACGAAGGGAGTGGACGACACGGCGAGCGCCACCGTGGTGAGCAGTGCCAGGGGCAACCCCACCGCAAGCCCGACCGCAAGCCACTTCACCAGCCGCACCACTCCGCCATAGTACCTGCGGGTGGGGCCTTCGTGCGACGCCGGCATGCGCTGCCGCGCTGCCCGGCTGGCGACCCGGTCGTTCGGTGCCGGCCCCGGGCGCCGTGTGCGGCTACTTGACGGCGACGAACATCATCTCGAGCAGGATGTCGTCGCCGACCGGCGCGATGCCCACCGTGGCGCGTGCCGGGAACCTGCTCCCGAACCATGGGCGGTAGACCTCGTTCATGTCCCCGAACTTCGTCATGTCGGCCATGAACACCGTGGTGTCGACGATGTCGGTCCTGGCGAAGCCGGCGGCCTGCAGGGTCCGGTCGACACGCGCGAGGATCTCGGTGCTCTGCGCCCGGGCGTCACCGCGTGTCGCCGGGGTGTTGCCAATGATGCCGGAGACGTAGAGCGTGTTGCCTACCCGGATCGCGGAACTCAGGTTGGGGTTCGCCCGCCCCTGGCTGCCGTCGGCGTTCGGGGTGGTGAACGCCGCACGCGAGGCGTCCTTCACCGCGACCATCGACACTTCGATCGCATAATCGGCGCCTGGCAGTCCTGCCTTCACGGTCAGGCGTGCAGGCGGCGTGTCGCCGAAGTGCGGACGGTACGCAGCGTTCATCGTCTGGAACGCCGTCGCGTCGGAGAGATACACCCGCGCAGACACCACGTCGTTCATCGTCATCCCCGCCTGCTCGAGGATGGCCGCACCGTTCGAGAGCACCAGGTTCGTCTGCGCGGTGACGTCGCCCGGCACGTTGGCGTTGGTCTGCCCGTTGCGGCTCACGAGACCGGCCAGGAACAGGGTATTGCCGCTCTTGATGCCGTAGCTGTACGGGCTCGGCACCTTTGCCCACCCGTCCGGGTGGATCACCGTGCGTTCGCCGCCGGTCGGGATCGCGATCGCCGAGATCTCGACCAGGCCGTCCGCGCTGGCGAGCGGCTGGGTGACGATGACCGTGGTGCGCGCGGGTGGGTTGTTCGGGAAGTAGGTGGCGTAGACCTCGTTCATGGCCGCCGCGTCAGCGGCGTTCCGGAGATAGACCGTGACGCTCGCGGCATTGGCGAGGCTGGATCCCGCCTGTTCGAGGGTCCGCTTGATCCCGTCGAGTGTCTGCCGGGTCTGGGCGCGGACGTCCCCCTTGGCGAGGGGCGTGGTGCCATCGCCGATGGCGCCGGCCACGTAGATGAATCCTCCGGCCTTCACCGCCGTGCTGAAGGGCAGGTTCGGGTTCCCACCGGTGGTGATGAACTGGCGGGGCGAGGTTTGGGCCGCAGCCAGGGCAACGGCTGAGGCGATCAGGACGGAGGTGGCGAATGCACGCATGAACATCTCCCGGAGTCGACTCCGGAAGGACTTTAGCAGACGGTGGGCTATAGTCGTCAGCCGGTCACGTTGGCGGCCGGAGGGAGTGCACATGCAGCGACTGTTCGTGCTGGGACTATTGATTGCGGTCGGGTCGATCTCGATGGCGGCGGTCGGCCTGCAGCAGCCGCCCGCGCCCCGGGTGATCGAGGTCGAGAAGGTAAAGGACAACCTCTTCCTGCTGAAGGGCGGCGGGGGCAACACGGCGGTGCTCGTCGGCGCGAGCGGGGTCACGGTGGTCGACGCCAAGAATCCCGGCTGGGGACAGCCCATCCTGGACAGGATCAGGGAGCTGACCCCGAAACCGGTGGTCCGCCTGATCAACACGCACACGCACGGTGACCACGTGAGCGGGAACGTCGAGTTCGCGGCCACGGTCGAGGTCGTCGCCCAGGAGAACACCCGGGCCAACATGGAGAAGATGGAGATCTTCAGGACATCCGGCGGACGTGGCCTGCCGAAGCAGACCTTCACGGATCGGCTCACGATCGGCAGCGGGGCCGACCAGATCGACCTGTACTACTTCGGGCGGGGGCACACCAACGGCGACACCTTCGTGGTGTTCACCGGCCTCCGGGTGGCGCACGCGGGCGACATCTTCTCCGGCAAGAACCTGCCGCTCATCGACACGGGCAACGGTGGCAGCGCGGTGTCGATTGGCGACACCCTGGCGAAGGCGCATGCCGGCATCCGGAACGTGGACTCGGTGATCACAGGCCACAGCACGGTCATGAGCTGGGCGGACCTCGCCGAGTACTCCGCGTTCAACAAGGATGTCGTGGCCTGGGCCCAGGCGCAGAAGGCGGCGGGCAGGACGGCCGAGCAGGCGGCGCAGGCGTTCAGGGCGCCGGAGAAGTACAAGGGCTACTCATCCACGATGGGCACGCTCATGGGTGGGTTGCCCGGGTACATCCAGCGCGTGTACGACGGGATCTAGCGGCGGCCGGGCCCGCCGGCGTCCCAGGGGCGGGGAACGGCGAGCTGACGAGGGCCGGTGCCTGCCTGCGGCGACCCCCGGACTATAATCGAGGACTTCACCTACGCATGGATCCTCGTTATATCCGGAACTTCTCGGTCATCGCGCACATCGACCATGGCAAGTCGACGCTCGCCGACCGCTTCCTCGAAATGACCGGCGCGCTGCAGGCGCGCGAGATGGAAGCGCAGGTGCTCGACGCGATGGACCTCGAGCGCGAGCGCGGCATCACCATCAAGGCCCATCCGGTCCGCCTGCACTACACCGCGAACAACGGCAGCAAGTACGTCCTGAACCTCATCGATACGCCTGGGCATGTGGACTTCTCCTACGAAGTGACCCGGTCGCTGGCCGCCTGTGAGGGGGCGCTGCTGCTGGTCGACGCGTCGCAGGGCGTGGAGGCGCAGACGCTGGCGAACGCCTACCTCGCGGTCGACAACAACCTCGAGATCATCCCGGTCGTCAACAAGATCGACCTGCCCAGCGCGCAGCCGGACGAGGCGAGGCGACAGCTGTCGGAAATCGTGGGGCTGCCCGGCGAGTCGGCCATCCTGGCGAGCGCCAAGATGGGGACAGGCGTGCACGACATCCTCGAGGCGATCGTCGAGCGGCTGCCGCCGCCGGCGGGCATCCCGGATGCCCCGCTGAAGGCGCTCATCTTCGACTCCTGGTACGACCCCTACCGCGGCGTCGTGATCGTAATCCGCGTGATCGACGGCGTCATCCGCAAGGGCATGAAGATCACGTTCATGGCCGAGGGGCAGGACTACGAGGCCGAGCAACTCGGGATCTTCACGCCGAAGGCGGTTCCGGTGGAGGAACTCGGCGTGGGCGAGGTGGGCTTCCTCGTCGCCAACGTCAAGAAGATCAGCGACGCGAAGATCGGCGACACCATCACCGAGACCAACCGGCGCACCCAGGAGCCCTTCCCGGGTTTCAAGGAGCTGAAGCCGATGGTGTTCGCCGGGTTCTACCCGGTGGAAGGCAGCGAGTATCCCCTCCTGCGGGATGCGCTCGAGAAGCTCCGGCTGAACGACGCCTCGTTCTTCTACGAGCCCGAGACGTCGCTGGCGCTCGGGTTCGGGTTCCGCTGCGGCTTCCTCGGCCTGCTGCACATGGAGATCGTGCAGGAGCGGCTCGAGCGGGAGTTCGACATCGACCTCGTCACCACCGCCCCTGGCGTGCTCTACCGCGTGACGACCACCGACGGCGAGGTGCAGGAGATCGACAGCCCGGCCAAGCTGCCAGACGCCGGGCGCATCGCGAAGATCGAGGAGCCGGTCATCACCGCGATGATCCTCACGCCGGTCGAGCATGTCGGCGGCATCCTGCAGTTGTGCCAGGACAAGCGGGGCGTGCAGAAGTCGATCGAGTACCTCGCGTCCGACCGGGTGCTCATCACCTACGAGCTGCCGTTCAACGAGGTGGTGCTCGACTTCTACGACAAGCTGAAGACGATCTCGCGCGGGTATGCCTCGCTCGACTACCACGTGACGGGCTACTGGCCGTCGCCGCTCGTGAAGCTCGATATCCTGGTCAACGCCGACCCGGTGGACGCGCTCTCGATCATCGTGCACCGTGACATGGCCTACGACCGCGGCCGCGCCCTGGCGTCGAAGATGCGGGAGCTGATCCCGCGCCAGATGTTCGAGATCGCCATCCAGGCGGCCATCGGCGGCCGGATCATCGCCCGCGAGTCGGTGAAGGCGCTCCGGAAGAACGTGCTCGCGAAGTGCTACGGCGGCGACATCTCGCGCAAGCGGAAGCTGCTCGAGAAGCAGAAGGAAGGCAAGAAGCGCATGAAGCGGGTGGGGCGTGTCGAGATCCCGCAGGAAGCGTTCCTTGCCGTGCTCAAGATGGGGACGGACAGCGAATGAGACGCGAGTTCCAGAAGTCCACGCTCCGCGAATACTTCGAGTCGATCGTCATCGCGGTCATCCTCGCCCTGTTCATCCGCACGTTCGTCGTGCAGGCGTTCAAGATCCCCACGGGGTCCATGGAGAACAACCTGCTCATCGGCGATCACCTGCTGGTGAACAAGTTCGTGCTCGGCCCGACCTCGTCCGCGATCGAGCGCACGCTGTTGCCGATCGGGACCATCCGGCGGGGCGACGTGCTCGTCTTCAAGTACCCCGAGGAGCCCGAGCGCGACTTCATCAAGCGGATCATCGGCCTTCCCGGCGAGACGATCGAGCTGCGGCAGAAGAAGGTCTACATCAACGGCACGCCGCTCGACGAACCGTACGTGCACTTCCTCGAGCCGCCCGGGTCCGGGAACTCGGGCAGCGAGGTCACCTCGTTCGACGTCCGGGAGCGCTACGGCCCGGTCACCGTCCCGCACGATCACTACTTCGCGATGGGTGACAACCGGGACAACTCGCAGGACAGCCGGTACTGGGGTTTCCTGCCGCGCGACTACATCAAGGGCAAGGCCCTCATCATCTACTGGTCCTACGAAGCCGAGCGCGAGGACTACGAGCCGGCCGGCGCCGCCGACACGGTGAAGGGGCTGGGCTCCGTCTTTGCCCACTTCTTCACGCGCACGCGCTGGGACAGGATGCTGCAACAGATCCGCTGAGCGTTCCGCGGCCCCTGCCTGCATCCCTGTCGGCGTGGTGCCGATAAAGAGTGAACCGACGTGCTCAAGCTGGCCATCAAGCTCGCCATCGTCGCCCTAGTCGCCAACGCCGGCTACCATGTCGGCGCCGAATACCTCACGTACATCAAGTTCAGGGACTCCATCCGCGACGCGGCCATGTTCAAGGCGAAGACGGATGCGGACCTGCTCGGACGCATCCTCGACCTGGCGGGTGAGTACGAGGTGCCCGTCGATGCCGAGAACGTCACGATTGAGCGTGAGCAACGGAAGGTGCTGGTGGACGGCTGGTACGACAAGCCGATCGAGGTGCTGCCGAACTACGAGTACCCGTGGCACTTCGGCTTCACGGTCGAGGTGATGCAGCCCACCCTGCCCGCGGGCTCCTAGGAGCCGCCTGTCAGCCCGCGGCTGGTCCGGCGAGCAGGCGACGCGCCACGTCGAGGCTGACCCCATCGATGGCCACCCGTTTCGAACGGCTCTTGTCGCCGGAGAGGATCCGGACTGACCGCTTGGGACGATCGAAGAGGCTGGAGAGGAAGTCGATGAGTGCGGCGTTCGCCGCCCCGTCGACGGGGGGGGCGGAGAGGCGGACGAGAAGCCGGCCGTCGCGTTCGCCGGCCAGCCCGGAGCGTCCCGCGCGCGGGACGACCCTGATGTCCACCTCCACGCCGGTCGGAGACTGGTGAATCACCCGGCCTTGGCTTCGGGTTCGGGAGCCAGCCGGGGACGGTAGGGCAGCAGCTTCTCGTCCCGTTCACGCACGTCCTGCTCGCGGACGAACTCGAGCGTGTTGCGCAGCGCCTGGATGCTCGCTTCGAGCGACGTCTCCACGTCCCGCCGCTTGAGCTTCAGCCCGTCAATCTCACGCTGGATGTCCTCGACGCGTGCCTGCGTCTTCTCGAGGATGATGACCGACCGGCTCTCGGCCTCGCGGACGACGCGCAGGGCCTCTTCCTCCGCCTTGGCCTTGATCTCGTCGGCCATCTTCTGTGCCGTGAGCAGGGTGTTCTGGAGGTTCTTCTCCTGCTCCGTGTGCCCTCGCACCAGCGTCTCCAGCCTGGCCACCTCGTCACGAAGGCGGTCGGCGTCGCGCAGCGCCTGTTCGTAGTCGTCGGCGACCGCGATCAGGAACGACGAGACCTCCACCGGGTCGACGCCACGGAAGGTGGTGCGGAATTTCTGCTGGCGAAGATCGAGCGGGCTGACGTTCATGGCTTCGGTACCCTCCTGGTGCTGCCCATGGTTATCGGCCGTACCGCGGGAAGGTTGTATAGCCGAGGGAAATCACGGAATTCGCGGGGCCACTTTCAGGATTGCATCAGGCGGATGGGTAGGCCCGCTCGCCGAAGATGGCAGACCCGACGCGAACCATCGTGGCCCCCTCCTCGACGGCGACCTCGAAGTCGTGGCTCATGCCCATGGACAACTCAGCCAGCGAGGCCGGCGCCGCGCCGCTCCCGACCAGCCGGTCGCGCAGGGTGCGCAATGCCGTGAAGTAGGGACGGGCATCCTCGGGGTCATCGACCGCCGGTGGCAGCATCATCAGGCCCACCAGCCGCGCGGATCGGCAGCGTGCGGCGGCCTCGACGATAGCGGGTACAGCAGTCTCGGCAGCGCCGTACTTCGTGGCCTCGTGCGCGAGATCCACCTGGATGAGCACATCCACCGTACGCTGGCGCTCGGCGGCGGCCTCGTCGATCTTGCGCAGCAGGTCGACCGAGTCGATCGAGTGAATGACGTCGAATGAGGCGGCAGCCTTCTTCGCCTTGTTCGATTGCAGATGCCCGATGAGATGCCAGCGAAGGGGCAGGCTGCCGGCGGCGAGGATCTTGGCCTGGCCTTCCTGCACCTTGTTCTCGCCGAAGTCGATCTGGCCGGCGGCGGCGGCCGCGCGCACGGCTTCGATGGGAAAGGTCTTGGAGACGGCGACGAGGCGGACGGAGGCGGGGAGGCGGCCTGCCCTGACGGCGGCACCCGCGATGCGATCGCGGATGCCGCCAAGCCGGGCAGCGATGTCTGGCGCGGGGAGCAAGTCCGGCTTACTTGACCTGCTTTTCCAGCTCGGTGATCAGGGACTTCGCGATGGCCGCGTTCGGGGCGGTCGGCGCGAGCTTCACGAACTCCTCGAACTCGGCCTTCGCCTTCGCCGGGTTCTCGGCCACGAGGGTCATGCCGTAGATGTAGTGCGCGTCCGGGTTCGACGGGTCGATCGACACCGCCTTCTCCACCAGCGGCTTCGCGTCAGCCGCCTTGCCGGTGTTGAAGTAGATGCCCGCAAGGCCCACGTACGCCGCGGCGTCGTCTGCCTTCACCTCGATCGACTTCTTGTACGCGGCCTCGGCGTTCGCCATGTCCTTCTTGGCGGTGTAGCTGTAGGCGATGTTGTTGTAGCAGTTGTAGCAGGTCGGGATGATGCTGATCGCCTCCTGGAACTTGGCGATCGCGGCATCGTGGTTTCCGGCGTTGCTCAGCTGCACGCCTTCGTCGAACACCTTGGTGATGGCGGCGTTCTTGGCCTGGGCTTCCTTCGTGGCCGCGGCGCTGGCCATGGCGAGCACCAGGTTGGCTTCCTGCGTGGTGTTGGCGCGGACGCCCACCGTTGCCGGAGCCGAGCCGAGCTTGTCCTTCTCGGCGACGACCTTGTACTGACCCGAGGCGAGGCCGATCTGGATGTACTCGCCCTTCTTGTTGGTCTTCGTCTCGAACTTGCGGCCCGTGCCGCCGACCATTTCGAGCGTGACCTTGGCGTCAGGCACCGGCTGGTTCTTGTCGTCCATGACGACGCCCTTGACCATGCCCGTGGACTGCGCGAACGCCGGAACGGCGGCGATCAGCGATGCGATGAGAGCGACCGTGAAGAGCCACGACGGCCGGCCGCAGATTCGGCGGACCATAAACTTCCTCCTGAGAAGTGACACTAACTAGTTAGTCCCACGTATCTTACACGATCGAAAAGAAGGCTTCGACAGCATCGAGGTCCCGGACGATGGGGGCTGGCGGCAGCGAGGCGATGAACCGCCGGCCGTAACCCTTCGTCTGCAGCCGCGGGTCGAGCACCGCGAGCACCCCGCGGTCGCGACGGTGACGGATGAGGCGGCCTAACCCCTGTTGTAACGCGAGGATAGCCAGCGGCACCTGGTACTCCCCGAACGGTTCGCCTCCCCTGGCCCGGATCGCGTCGATGCGGGCGGCCGTGATGGGGTCGCCCGGCGAGGCAAACGGCAGCTTGTCGACGATGACGCAGCTCAGCGCTTCGCCGACCACGTCCACCCCCTGCCAGAAGCTCGAGGTGGCGAAGAGCACGCTGTGCGGTGTCTCCCGGAACTGCTTCAGGAGCTGGGATCTCGGGGCGGTTCCCTGGACGAAGGTCGGGTAGTCGAGTGCCATCTCCGCGATGGCCTGCACCGCCCGAAGCGAGGCATAGCTGGTGAACAGCACGAATGCCCGCCCCTCGCTGCGCTTCAGCAGTTCCACCACCTGGCGCCCGGCCGCCATCGTGAACGCCGGCTCCCGCGGGTCCGGCATCCGTGGTGGGAGGTACAGAACGGCCTGGCTCGCGTAGTCGAACTCCGACGGGAGGCGCACCTCTTCGGCGTCGGCGATGCCGAGACGGGTCTTCACGTAGTCGAAGGTGCCGTCCACCGTGAGCGTGGCCGACGTCAGCACCGTGCCCTGCATCCGGTCCAGGAGCAGGTCACGCACGATCTCCGAGACATCGATCGGCGAGGCCCGGAGGAAGACCCCCTTGCCGCGGAACTCGACGAAGTAGACATAGGCCGGGTCACCGGCCCGCAGCAGGAAGCGCAGTTCGTCGCGGATCTCGCGCGCACGGCGGGACAGTGCCGTGCTGTCGAAAGGAGAAGCCGGTTCGCCCTCCTCGCCAGACCCCGAGGGCTTGAGCAGGGCGAGCGCGGCCTCGACCAGATCCAGGGAGCCGGCCAGATAGGCCGCCACCTCGCGGGTGTGTCCGAGTGACTGGTCCGTGGCACGCACCCGTTCCTCGCCGCGGGCGCGGTCGTTCGTGCGATGCGCGAACGCCAGTTCCGTGAAGAAGGCGCGCGCGTGGTCGCGCAGGCGGTCGATGGCCTTCTGCAGTTCGTCCTGTGCGGTGCGGGTGGTGACCGCACCCGAGCGGATGAACCGTTCCACGTCGCGAGCGTAGTCATCCAGCCGGTAGTTGCTGATCGAGAACCCGAAGTACTGCGTCGCGATGTCCTCGAGCTGATGTGCCTCGTCCACGATGCTGTACGCACACGCGGGAATGACTTCGCCGAACGCGTTCTGCCGCACGGCGGCGTCGGCGCAGAGCAGGTGGTGGTTCACGATCACCACATCGGACGCGGCCGCGCGCTGGCGCATGCGGGTGACGAAGCACTCGTCGTAGCGCGGGCAGTCGGTGCCGATGCACGACTCCGCGCTCGCCGACACCTCGGACCAGAACGGCAGGTCCTCGGGAAGGTCCTGCAGTTCGGCGCGGTCGCCCGTCTCGGTCTGCCGCGCCCACTCCGAGATGATCGGCAGGAACACGTCGCGCGCCGCGGGGCTGTTGCCCTCGTTCAGCTGGTCGAGCCGGTGGAGGCACACGTAGTTGGCGCGCCCCTTCATGTAGGTGGCCGTGAAGGGCACGTCCAGGGCCGCCCGCAGTGTCGGGATGTCCTTGAAGAAGATCTGTTCCTGGAGGTTCTTGGTGCCCGTGGAGACGAGCACCCGCTGGCGGCTGAGGATGGCAGGCACCAGGTACGCGAGCGTCTTCCCCGTGCCGGTGCCGGCCTCGGAGAGGAGGACGCCGCCGTTCTCGAAGATGTCCGCCACGCGGGCGGCCATCTCGACCTGGCCCGCCCGGGGTTCGTAGTCCGGCAGCGCCGCCGACAGCGCGCCGCCGGCCCGGAAGACCGCGGCTGTTACGCCTGCGAGTCCGGGTACAGCGGGAACGTCCGGCACAGTGCCTCGACCTCTTCACGGACCATCGCCAGCGCCGCGTCGTCGTCCGGCGTCGCCAGGGCCCGCGCGATGAGGCTGCCGACGCTGTCCATGTCGGCTTCCTTCAGGCCGCGGGAGGTGATGGCCGGTGTGCCGATGCGGATGCCGCTGGCGGTCATGGGCGGGTTCTGGTCGAACGGGATCGCGTTCTTGTTCACCGTGATGCCAGCCTTGCCAAGCGCGGCCTCCGCCACCTTCCCGGTGATGCCCCGTGAGAACGTGTCGACGAGCATCAGGTGGTTGTCGGTGCCGCCCGACACCAGGCGGAAGCCGGCATCGGTGAGCACCTGCGCCAGGCGTGCGGCGTTCTTCACGATCTGCCGCTGGTATTCGGCGAAGGCCGGCTCGGCGGCCTCCTTGTAGCAGACCGCCTTGCCCGCGATGACGTGCATCAGCGGCCCGCCCTGCACGCCTGGGAAGACGCTGCGGTCGATGTCCTTCTGGAACCGCTCGCGGCAGAGAATCATGCCGCCCCTCGGTCCGCGCAGCGTCTTGTGCGTGGTCGTGGTGACGAAGTCCGAGTGCGGCACCGGGCTCGGATGAGCCCCGCCCGCCACGAGGCCGGCGATGTGCGCCATGTCGGTCATCACCAGCGCGCCGACGCGGTCGGCCACTGTCCGGATGCGGGCGAAGTCGATCACGCGCGGATACGCGCTGGCCCCCACGATGATCAGCTTCGGCTTGCGCTCGTCCGCGAGCCGCTCGAGCTCGTCGTAGTCGATCCGTTCATCGTCCTTGCGGACCCCGTAGGGGACGATCGTGTAGAGCTGGCCGGAGAAGTTGAGGGGATGGCCGTGCGTGAGGTGCCCCCCGTGGGCGAGGTTCATGCCGAGGATGGTGTCACCCGGCTTCAGCACGGCGAGGCAGACCGCCATGTTGGCCTGGGCGCCGGAGTGCGGCTGGACGTTGACGTGTTCCGCGCCGAAGAGCGCCTTGGCCCTGGCGATGGCCGCCCGTTCCACGACGTCGACGTACTCGCATCCGCCGTAATAGCGCTTGCCGGGGTACCCTTCCGCGTACTTGTTCGTGAGGACCGAGCCCACGGCTTCCATCACCGCGCGGCTGACGAAGTTCTCCGAGGCAATGAGTTCGAGCCCCGTGTTCTGCCGGTGCACTTCGTGCTGGACGGCCTGAAACACGTCGGGGTCGGTCTCGGCCAGGGTGCGCCACAGGGGAAGCTTCGTCGTCTCGGTAGCCATCGTGTTCCTGAAGGAAGGTTCCGCACGGCCGGCATCGCCGGCCGCGGAAGTCCGGTCGTTAGACGCGTCCGCCGGCGGCCTCGCCCGCGGTGATCTGGTCGATGCGGCGCTGGTGCCGCCCACCGGCGAACTCCGTGTTGAGCCAGAGCTCGAGAATCTCGTCGGCGAGCCCTGGTGCGACGATGCGGCCGCCCATGGACAGGACGTTCGCATTGTTGTGCTCGCGGGAGAGTCGCGCGGTGAAGAGGTCGTTGCAGAGTGCCGCGCGCACGCCGGGCACCTTGTTGGCGGCAATCTGCTCGCCCTGGCCGCTGCCGCCGAGGACGATGCCCCGGTCCGCAAGCCCGTCGACCACGGCCCGGCCGACCGCCATGCAAATCGGCGGGTAGTCCACTGACGCTTCGCTGTCGGTACCGAAATCCTCGACCGTGTGTCCGAGCTTCTGCAGGGTCTGCTTGAGGTGCTCTTTGAGGAGGAATCCGGCGTGATCGGCCCCAATCGCCACGCGCATCGGGACATTCTACTATGCGCTCCACGGTCACCCTCGGTTGAAGTGCGGCTCGGGCGACGGTTCGGCCGGAGGATCTGGGGTGATAGCCTAGAGGCGAGAATGTCCGGAGCCTGAAGCCCGGAGTCCGGAGCCTTCATGCCACCAACCGTCACCCTCTCCCCGCGCGGCGAACAGCGCCTTCGCGGTGGTCACCCCTGGATCTACCGCAGCGATGTCACGGAGGCCTCGGCCACCGCGGGTGACGTCGTGCTGGTGCGCAACGGCCGCGGCCGCACGCTGGGGTCTGCGCTCTACAGCGACCGGTCGCAGATCGCCGTGCGCATGCTGACCTACGGCGATCGGGTGGCAGACGACGCGCTCGTGACGGCGCGAGTCGACGCCGCCATCGCGTTCCGCGAGTCGCTCGGGATCGATGCGACCGCGTACCGGCTCGTGCACGGCGAGGCCGACCTGCTGCCGTCGCTCGTCGTGGATCGCTATGGCGACTACCTGGTCGTGCAGGCGCTCTCACAGGGGATGGACCGCCTGACGCCCACCGTGGTGCGCGCCCTGAAGGATCGGCTGCACCCGAGGGGCATTCTCGCGCGCAACGACCCGAAGACTCGCGGCCTGGAAGGGCTGCCGATGCAGGTCGAGGTGCTCGACGGCGAGGTGCCCGAATCGGTCACCGTCCACGAGTGCGGCCTGGAGTACGACGTCGACCTGCGTCATGGCCAGAAGACCGGCCTCTTCCTCGACCAGCGAGAGAACCGCGAAGCCGCGGCACGCTATGCCCGTGGGCGGGTGCTCGACTGCTTCAGCTACAACGGCGGCTTCGCGATGAAGCTGGCGGGGGCTGCACAGGAGACCATCGCGTTCGACATCTCCGAGGAAGCCGTGGCACGGGTCCGTGCCAACGCGCTGAGGAACGGGCTCACCGTTGACGCCCGTGCGGGCAACGTGTTCGACGAACTCCGCGGGCTGGACCGCCTCAAGGAGCGCTTCGACACCATCGTGCTCGACCCGCCCGCCTTTGCGAAAAGCAAGAGCGCCATCGACAAGGCGGTGACCGGCTACAAGGAGATCAACCTGCGCGCGCTGAAGCTCCTGAACCCCGGCGGCTTCCTCGTCACCTGCAGCTGCTCGTACAACGTCAGCGAGGGGATGTTCGCGCAGATCATCTACGAGGCGGCGCTCGACGCCGAAGCGCAGGTCACCGTCGTGGAGAAGCGGATGCAGGGCCGGGACCACCCGGTGCTCCTCGGTGTGCCCGAGACGTACTACCTGAAGTGCTTCATCCTGCGGAAGGTCGGGTAGCCTGGCGCGCGGGGGCTGACGATGGCGCGCGGGTACGCGGCCGGGACGATCGGAAAGCCAGGAGGGGACGGCGGGCGGATCGTGGCAGGCGGGGCGGACAGGGCTGAGCGTGACGCGATCGTCGCGCGGGTGATGGCGGAACTCGAGGCGCACGCGCGGCCGCTGAAGGGGTTCGATCCGCACCGCTACTTCCGCACAACCGCGACGACGACCTTCCTCAACACGGGAACACCGTTCATGCGGAGGCTCGGCCGGGTGATCGCGCGGGAGCACCGTGCCGTGTGGAGCCTTGCCGATGCGCTGGCGGTGGCTGACGTGCTGGTGCGTGACGCGCGGTTCGAGGCCAAGGGGGTCGGTATCGAGGTGCTGGCCTCTTTCCACGCGCGCTTCGCACCGTCGCTGCTGCCAAGGCTGAAGCCGTGGCTGGCCAGGGACCACGCGGCGAACTGGGCCACGACCGACGCCCTGTGTGGGTACGTCATCGGTCCGCTGCTGCTCGCGTACCCGGACCTCGCAGCCGACGTCGCCACCTGGGCCACCCACCGGAACCTGTGGGTGCGGCGCGCCTCCGCGGTGGCGCTCATCAAGCCGGCGGTCAAGGCAGGCGGTACCGCCCTCGATGCGGCGTTCGAGGTGGCGACCGCCCTGCGCGGCGATCCTCACCGTCTCATCCACAAGGCGGTCGGCTGGCTGCTGCGCGAAGCCGGCCGCTCGGATGCCGACCGGCTCGTGCGCTACCTTCGGGACGGTGGTTCGCGGGTCCCACGCACGACCGTTCGTTATGCCATCGAGCGTTTCCCGCCGGCCCTGCGCAATGATCTGCTGCAGGGGACGCGGGGAGACGCCCCGCGCACGGGCCGGTGAGCTATTCACCAATTCACAACTCGTCCCGTCCCCAATTTCGGTAAGATCCCCTTGTCCGCCGGGGGTATCCCGCACGCTGGGATTGAGAACAGACCCTTGGAACCTGATCCGCCTTCGCGCCGCTGGCGCTTCGGCGGGATTTCGCCAACCCACCGATAGGCGAGGAGGCGAATCCGGTTAACACCGGCGAAGGGAGCGCGGGACCCGCCTCTGTTCGCCTTCCTGGAGTACTGCTGATGTCTGAGTTCGCGAAGGCGTTCCCCAACTCGCGCAAGGTGATGGTCGAGGGTGCACGGGGCGTGCGCGTACCGATGCGTGAGATCGCGCTCTCGGGTGGCGAGGCGCCTGTCCGCGTCTACGACACGAGCGGTCCCCAGGACGTGGGTGTGGCAGCCGGTCTCCCCAGACTGCGGGAGGCGTGGGTCCGTCCGCGTCGGGCACAGGCGTCGAACGGCGGTCCCATCACGCAGATGGAGTTCGCGCGGCGCGGCGAGATCACCGAGGAGATGGAGTTCATCGCGGTCCGCGAGGGGCTCCCGGCCGACTTCATCCGCGACGAGGTGGCGCGCGGGCGCGCCATCATCCCGGCGAACGTCAACCACGTCGAGCTCGAGCCGATGATCATCGGCCGCAACTTCCTGGTGAAGATCAACGCGAACATCGGCAACTCTGCGGTGTCGTCTTCGGTCGAGGAGGAGGTGGCCAAGCTGCAGTGGGCCACCCTGTGGGGGGCCGACACGGTGATGGACCTCTCGACCGGGAAGAAGATCCACGAGACGCGCGAGTGGATCATCCGCAACTCACCGGTGCCGATCGGCACGGTCCCGATCTACCAGGCGCTCGAGAAGGTCGGGGGCCGGCCCGAGGAGCTCACGTGGGAGATCTACCGCGACACCCTCATCGAGCAGTGCGAGCAGGGGGTCGACTACTTCACCGTGCACGCGGGCGTACTCCTGCGCTACATCCCGATGACCGCGCGGCGCGTGACCGGTATCGTCTCGCGCGGCGGCTCCATCATGGCCAAGTGGTGCCTGGCGCACCACAAGGAGAACTTCACGTACACGCACTTCCGCGAGATCTGCGAGATCATGCGTGCCTACGACGTGTCGTTCTCGCTGGGTGATGGGCTGCGCCCGGGGTCCATTGCGGACGCCAACGACGATCCACAGTTCGCCGAGCTCCAGACGCAGGGCGAACTCACGAAGATCGCCTGGGAGTACGGCGTCCAGGTGATGAACGAGGGCCCGGGCCATGTCCCCATGCATCTCATCAAGGAGAACATGGAGAAGCAGCTCGAATGGTGTGCCGAGGCGCCGTTCTACACGCTGGGACCGCTCACCACCGACATCGCGCCCGGCTACGACCACATCACCTCGGCGATCGGTGCGGCCATGATCGGGTGGTACGGCACGGCGATGCTCTGTTACGTCACGCCGAAGGAACACCTCGGTCTCCCGAACCGGGATGACGTGAAGGCGGGCGTCATTGCGTACAAGATCGCTGCACACGCCGCCGACCTCGCGAAGGGGCACCCCCGCGCCCGCGAGTGGGACGATGCCCTCTCGAAGGCCCGGTTCGAGTTCCGCTGGGAGGATCAGTTCAACCTGTCGCTCGACCCGGTGACCGCCCGCTCGTACCACGACGAGACGCTGCCGGCCGACGGTGCGAAGGTGGCCCACTTCTGCTCGATGTGCGGCCCGAAGTTCTGCAGCATGGAGCTGACCCAGCAGGTGCGCGACTACGCCCGCAACAAGGGGGTCGACGAACAGGCCGCGGTCACCGCCGGCCTCGAGGAGAAGTCGGTCGAGTTCCGCCGCGCGAAGGAAATCTACATTCCGGTCAAGAACTGAGCGGACGGCACTGAGCTAGGGGGCCATCACGGGAACGATCTGAATGACGGTCGGGAACCGTGCCGGCTGTGCGTTCGGACGGGGATTCGGGTAGCCCTCGGAGATCTGGGACTGGAACTCCTTCACCGTCACGCTCGGCGGGAAGGCCATCGTCTCTTCGCGGAACCGGCCGATGTCGAACTGGTGCGTGGCCGGCGCATCGAAGATGAGGTCGCCGCGCTGCTTCAGGGCCGTGCGGTAGAAGGCGACGACATCGATGAACGACGCAGTGGTGCCGAACAGGAAGTACCGCTGCCCACGTCCGGCGTCGTACGATGCCAGGAACTGCGCACCAGGGTAGATGGTGACCCCCAGCTGTGACTCGCTTGGGGCGGGAGGCTGGGCCTCCGCCGCAGGGGCTGTGGCCGGGGCGGGCGCCTGAGGCTCCGCTGGCGCGGGCTGTGCGGGCCTCGAGGGTGGCTGCCCGCCGCCAGACCGCGGAAATGGCTGTGGGGCAGGGGGTTGCTGTGCCAGCGCGGCGGCAAGCAGCAGGGTCACGGCAAGCATGTCAGGATTATAGCGTTGCGGAACCGGGCCCGAGCCCGGCGCGTCATAAGCGGGAGAACCATGCCAAACGTCATGAAGACCGCGCTGCTCCTCGGCGCGATGAGTGCACTGTTCCTGTTCCTGGGCGAAATGCTCGGTGGTGCCCAGGGACTGATGATGGGTTTCATCTTCGCCGTCGGCACCAACTTCGTCTCGTACTGGTTCTCGGACAAGATCGTGCTGTCCATGTACCGGGCCCAGCAGGTTGGTCCCGAATCCCGGCTCTACCAGATGGTGGAGCGGCTGGCACGCCGGGCGTCGCTGCCGATGCCCAAGGTCTACATCATCCCGGACATGTCGCCCAACGCGTTTGCGACCGGCCGGAACCCCAGCCATGCCGCCGTGGCCGCCACGGAAGGGATCCTGCGGATTCTCTCCGAGGACGAGCTCGAAGGGGTGATCGCGCATGAACTGGCCCACGTGAAGCACCGAGACATCCTGACCAGCTCGGTGGCTGCCACGCTGGCCGCTGCCATCATGATGGTGGCCCGTTTCGCGATGTTCTTCGGAGGGGGGCGGAGCGACGACCGGGAGGGCGCCAATCCGATTGCGGCCATCGCCACCATCATCCTCGCGCCCATCGCTGCCATGCTGATCCAGGCCGCCATCTCGCGCTCCCGCGAGTTCGCCGCCGACGCGGGTGGGGCAGCCATCGCCGGCAGCCCGATGGGCCTGGTCAACGCCCTCCGCAAGATCGAGGGGGCGGCGCGCGCGGTGCCGCTGGACGCGAGCCCCGCGACCGCCCACATGTTCATCATCAAGCCGTTCTCGCTTGGCGGCATCGGGTCGCTCTTCAGCACCCATCCGCCCACAGAGCAGCGCGTCGCCGCCCTCATGGAACTGCGCGGCTGAGCGCACCCGCCAGGGCCGGCTCCGCGGGGCCGGCCCGTCCTTCTCCCGTTCTCACGTTCACGTCCCACCTCCACCGACCCGCTTCCGGCTGTCGTGGCGTGCGTCTTGCTCCGACCCTGGCTGGAGGAGCACCCCGTGCACGTGGACGATCTCGACATCTCGCCGAGCAAGATCGCCGAAACCGCGCAACGCATCGTCGACCGCGCCACTGAGGAGGCGCGCCGGCGCGAGCATGCGCTCCTGACCAACGAGCACATCTTCCTCGCGTTCGCGCAGGTGGAGTGGGACACGTTCGCGGAGGTGATGCGCGACGTGGACGTGAACCCGCATTCGGTGATCCAGGCGGTCGAGGAGCACCTGCACCTGGCGCCGTCGTTCGCAGGCCGCGACCTGCGCGTGGCGCCGGCGACCAAGCTCGTCTTCAAGCTGGCCCTTCACCACGCGAGCCGGAACAACCGGCAGTCGATCGAGGCGGTGGATCTCTTCTCGGCGCTGTTCGAGGAGACCCAGGGGCTGGCGGTCACCCTTCTGCGACGCCAGGGCGTCGAGCCCGACGTCCTGGTCATGCGCCTGAACACCCGCGTGCGGGAACTCGAGATTCGGGAGGAGCGCCTGAAGAAGCGCTTCGAACTGCCGCCCTTCCTGAAGCACTTCGCGACGAACCTGAACCTGCTGGCGAGGCAGGACAAGGTGCCGCCGGTGTTCGGGCGCGACCGCGAGATCGAGCAGGTCCTGGAGATTCTCTGCCATCGCGAGCGCGCGAATTCGGTGATGCTGCTCGGGGAACCCGGCGTGGGGAAGACCGCGATCGTCGAGGGACTGGCCCGCCGCATCGAGTTCGAACCCGACACCGTGCCGGTGCGGCTCCGCGACATCCAGCTGGTGAACCTCCAGATGAACACCATGGTGGCCGGCACCATGCTGCGCGGCATGTTCGAGGATCGGATCCAGAACGTCATCCGGGAGCTGAAGGAGCGACCGAACCTCGTGCTGTTCGTGGACGAGGCGCACACGATGGTCGGGGCCGGTTCCGCGCTGGGCGCCCCCTCCGACGCCGCCAATGTGTTCAAGTCCGTGCTGGCTCGCGGCGAAATCCGGATGATTGCCGCCACCACGCTGAGCGAATACAAGGAGTACATCCAGGAAGACGAGGCGCTGGCCCGCCGGTTCCGGACCGTGCACGTGCCGGAGCCCTCCATCGACGAGGCGCGCCGTATCCTCTACGACCTTCGGCCACGGCTCGAACGCAACTACTCTGTGCGGCTCCTGGACGAAGCGCTCGAGACCGCGCTCGAGATGTCACCGCGCTACATGCGGCACCTGCACCTCCCCGACAAGGTCATCGGATGGCTCGACACCGCCGCCGTACGCGCGGAGATCGACCGCCGCTGGGAAGTGAAGCGAGAGGACGTGGTCTCGGTGATCTCGCATGCGGCGCAGATCCCTGAGGACATGGTCTTCCGCGACGTGAGCAGCCGGTTCAAGGACATCGAGGCCCGGCTGCAGACCCGGGTGGTCGGCCAGCGGAATGCGGTCAGCGCCGTGGCCCGTCGCCTGGTCCTGAACAAGGGTCCGCTCAAGGACGGGTTCGACCGTCCCGACGGTGTGCTGCTGTTCCTCGGCCCCACCGGCGTCGGCAAGACGGAACTTGCGAAGGCAGTGGCGGAATTCCTGTTCGGCGACGAGAAGAAGATGGTCCGCGTCGACATGTCGGAGTACCAGGACGGGTCGGTCTCGGTCGACAAGCTGATCGGCATGCCCCGGGGGATCGTGGGCAGCGAGCGGGGCGGCATCCTGACCAACCAGCTGAAGGACAACCCGTACACGGTCGTCCTGCTGGACGAGGTGGAAAAGGCGAGCCCGAACCTCCTCAACCTGTTCCTGCAGGCCTTCGACGAAGGCTGGCTCACCGACGGTCGCGGCAAGCGCGTCTACCTGAGCGACGCGGTGGTGATCATGACGTCGAATATCGGGTCCGAGAACTTCCGGAGGCTCACCAGCCCGCTCGGGTTCCTGTCAGGCTCGGTCGGTGTCCAGCAGGTGCAGGGCGAGGTGATGCGCGAACTGGAGCGCCGGTTCCCGCCCGAGTTCCGGAACCGCATCGACGAAGTGGTGCTGTTCGCCCCGCTGACGCATGACGAGGTGCGTGAGATCACCAGGCACTACATCGCGCAGGTGTCGTCCACGCTCACCCGGGCGGGCAAGTCCATGGTGATGACCGAGGAGGCGCTCGAACACCTGGTGTCCACCGGCTACAGCCTCGCCTATGGTGCCCGGTTCCTGAAGCGGGTGATCGACGAGAAGATCAAGCTCCCGATGAGTGAACGATGGCATCAGGGCTCGCACTTCGCGGTGATCCTCGCAGACGGTGACATCGTCGTGCAGCTCGCCCCGGGCGGCATGTTGTCGGGCGACAGCGCGCTGGCCTTCGGCGACGTAGCCTGAGTCCGTTCAGTCCCACCGGAACCCCGGCTGATCGGGGCCGCTGGATTCGCCGGTCTCGGTGCTGCGCGGGGCGCTTCCCGCCCGCGGCCCGAGACCGTAGCGGTCCTGCAGCACGCGCACCATCGCCTTCACCTGCTTCGTGTACGTATCCGGCGGGTACTTCCGGGCGTAGAGCCGATCGAGCCCCGGACGCAGGTGCGGGAACTCGCTCTCGATGAACCGCATGAAGTGGTCGCGCGTGCCGTCCTGCAGGTACATCACGTTGCATCCGACGAAGCGGGCGCCATGGTCCGCAATGGCCTTGATGGTCCGCTCGAGCTTTGCGCGCGAGGACGAGAAGCCGGGAACGATCGGCGCCATCAGCACGCCGACCGCCACCCCTGCATCCGCCAGCTCGCGAACCGCGCGCAGCCGCTGCAGCGGGTGCGCCGTTCCGGGCTCGAGCGTGCGCCAGGCGTCCTCATCCACCGTGGGCACGCTCATGTAGACGGTGCAGCTCGCCGCCCGGGCCAGCTCCAGCAGCACGTCCCGGTCGCGCACGATCATCGGCCCCTTGGTGACGATGCCCACGGGGGTCCGTGCACGTGCGAGCGCCTGGATGGTCCGGCGCGTCAGCCGGTAGTGCCCCTCGATGGGCTGGTACGGATCGGTGGCCGTGCCGAGCGCGACCTGATCGCGGCGCCACGACGGACGGTCGAGTTCGCGCGCGAGCACCTCCACGAAGTTGCGCTTGACGAGGATGACGCTGGCAAATTCGTCCGACGCGTTCAGCTCGAACTGGGCGTGGTAGCGCCGGGCGAAGCAGTAGTGGCAGGCGTGCGTGCAGCCGCGATACGGGTTGAGGGTCCACTCGAACGGCATCCCCTTCACGCGATTGAGCGCCGAACGGCACTCCACCTCCTGATACGTGGCCTCGTCGGCCCGCCGTTCCGCCTCGGTGAGCGCAGCCGTGCCCCCCTCCCGTACCAGGTTTGCCACGCCGCGCAGGGTTGGCGGACCAGGCGTGCGGTGAAACAGCAGGGAATGCTCCATGTCTTCGCTCTTTGTTCGCCAATCATGGCGACCGACACATGGAGTGTCAAGCCGGGCCGTATGAGGGTGCCCTCGCGCGGCGTGCGGCTGATGCTGCCGGACCTGCGGAAGCGCGGGGCTGGTGGCGGTGGCGAGTCAGCGCACCGTGACTTCCTCTTCCACGTCCGAGGCCTGGGCGGCCACGGTGATGCAGATCGCGGCGATGACGAAGTAGTAGTAGTTGCAGAAGGCCTTCGAACCCAGCGCGAACATCGCGAACATCGTCAGCGCCGCCGAGGCAGCGAATCCGGACGGCGTGTTCCTCGTTGTGAAGAGGCTGAGGACCGCCGCGATCACGGCCGCCCCGACGGCCCACAGGAAGTTGCCGCGTCCGAACCCGTTCCGGTCGGCCCAGATGAGGAAGCTCAGGGCGTCGGTACGAAAGGGTTCCAGCGTCTGCAGCCACACCACCGCCCGCATGAACGAGTTGGTGTGCCAGAGGGCGAAGGGCAGGATGCACAGGGCACCCACGAACACCATCCAGGACAGCGCCAGCACCGCCCGGCGCCGGTCGAGCAGCAGCGTTCGAAGCACGGCCAGTCCGGTGAACGGCAGGTACTGCTTGGTAGCGAGCATCAGGCCGGCGGCCCAGCTCGCGCGCACCGGACCATCCATCATCAGGAAGGTGGTCAGCGCCACCGTGAAGATGGCGATCGGCTCGGTCCAGCCCTGCTCCAGGACGAAGAATCCACGGGGCGTCGTGAGCAGCATCACTGCAGCCAGTCGCGCGGCCAGGTGACGACGGCCGTAGCCGATCAATGCAGCCGAGGCGATCAGGAAGGCGAGTTCGGCGTATCGGTAATCACGGAGGAACAGGTGTCCGGGAATCGCCAGGATGAGGCTCGGCGGGGGATAGGGATACCCGAACCCGATGCGATCCCCGAACACGACAGCCGGGTTGTAGTAGTTCCGCCACTCGTCGCCGTAGATATTCGGGAAGGAGATACGGTAGGGATCGTGCCCGTGCAGGAAGGCCTCGATCGCCTCGTGATGCACGAAGATGACGTCGATGCCAGGGAAGGGCGACACCCGCAGCATCCACACCCCGAGCAGCGCCGACACGACCAGCGTGGCCGGGAACCAGAAGCGCCGGACGACCTGCACGCCGCACACGCCGAGGCCGACCAGCGCTCCGATGGCGACCACACCCGCGTAGAACGGTGCCAGGCTGACCGGTGTGACCATGGCCTCTCCGGGCTTGCTGTTGGTGAGCAACTGGAGGAGGTTCCAGCCGATGCCTGCAGCGAGCAGCACAACCGTCAGCCGCTGCCCGGTGGCGGTCCATCCGGCGGAGAACCGGTGCAGGAGCACGCCCGCAAGGCAGCACGCGAAGGCCACGCCCACCCAGCGCAGCGCCACGGGATCGTAGGTGCCGCTCGAGATCTGCAGTGCGTGGCCGAGCATGGCTGCGCTCATCGCAAGCAGGGCGGACGACGGGTGCAGCGCTCGTATTCGGGTGAGGAGTTCAGTCAACAGGGATGAGTTCGAAGAGGTCGGCCATGCCGACCGGGTCCTGGTATGCCCCCCACGGCTTCAGTTCGGGCCGCGAGGCCATGCGAAGCATCAGCCGCGCATGCGCATCCCGATCATAGAACGCACGGTGCACGACGATGTAGCGGACGCCGTGCGCCCGGAGCCGATCGAGGGTGCCGCTCTCGGGGAAGACTTCCATGCGCAGCACCGTGAGCCGGTAGTCGGCCGGGTAGTAACCGCTGTACCCGTTGACGAGCGGCTTCCAGTGCCAGATCGACCACAGCTGGTACTGGGGTTCCCACCCGGGCAACCGGTCCAGGTCGGGCAGTGGCAGTTCGAGCACCGTGCCAGGAGCCGCGCTGCGGATCATCTGATAGGCAGCTGGCGGCGCGACCGGCTCGGCCGCCATCAGCGCCATCGGCCGGTTGGCGCCTTCGAACGCCACCGCGATCAGGATCGCGCCGAGCACGATCGCCCGCCCCCGTTCTCCACGCATTCTCTCCAGGAGGTGCGCGGTGCCGACGGCGGCCAGGACCGCAAGCGCGCAGCTGGCGACGACGGCGAAGCGGGCCGTGGCCCTGAACCCCTGCACGGCTTCCACCTGCGAGAAGAGGAGTCGATACAGCATGCCGTGGAGCCCGAACGACAGTTCCAGCGCCAGCGCCAGTGTCAGGCCATAGAGGAAGACCGCCCGGCCCGGCCTGACGATCAGCGCGGCTGCCGCCAGGACGAGCGTGGTCAGCCCCGGGAACAGCCGCAGTTCGGTCGAGCCGAAGCGATCAGCCGTCCATCCCCAGAGGACGTTGGAGGAACTGGCGGCCATGTAACTCGACCAGCGCGCGCTGTACCGTGTCACTTCCTCCACGTCGCGCGGGCCGAGCTCAGCCGCCGCGCGTGCGTACGGAATTGCGAACGGCACAATCAGCACGATGCACACCAGTGCTGTCGTCAGGAAGACCGGCACGAGCGAGGGGAGCGGCTGGCGGGGGCCCAGGAACAGCAGGGCAGGCACGAAGGCGACCAGCGCCAGGCTCAGGAACACGCCGTAGTAGACGCACGCCAGCATCTGGAGGGACAGGCACAGGCCGGCCAGCGCACCCCACCAGTTCGATGGCGTCTGCACCGAGCGGTGGAAGGCCCAGAACGTGAGCGGAATGAACATCGCCCACTGCAGTTCCAGGTGCATGACGTGCTCGGTGCGGTAGGGCAGCACGGTGAAGATGGCGGCCGCGACGAGCGCCGGTCCGTTCGATCGCGTGACGTGCCGTGCCAGCACGAACATCCCGAGGCCGGACCCGATGTAGCCGGCCAGCAGCAGCCCGTTGTAGACGAGTGCCGGGGGCCAGCCTGTCCAGAGCAGCGGGGTGCCGAGCAGCCCCTCGAGCATGGTGGCGTCCGAGAAGGCCAGGGTGTCCTTCGCCGGGTGGAAGATGTTCGCGTCGAACACGCGGAAGGGCGCCGTGGCCAGGGCGTGTGCGATCCAGGCGAGTCGCCAGATGCTGAAGGCGGTGTCGTGGTGGTTGGCCAGGCTGGTGCTGAGGAACCGGACCTGGGGCCAGGTCACGAGCGCCGTCAGCGCAGTCGTGAGGAGCAGTGCGCCGCAGACACCCGCGAAGCGTCCCCTCATGGGAGACGGACGCGCTCGCGCCAGTACTCGAGCAGGTCGCGTGCGGTCTGCTCAACCGGGATCGTGGCGCTCCAGCCGAGCTCGAGGCTGGCCCTGGCGGGATCGCCCAGGAGTATCGGGGAGTCGTTCGGGCGATACCGCGCAGGGTCGGTGACGATCTCCACGCGGACCGTGGCGAACTCGAGCAGCATGTCGAGCAGCGTATGCACGGCGATGGCCGAGCCGCTGCAGATGTTGTAGGGGCGGTCCGGAACGCCGCGCTCCACGATCAGGCGGTAGGCGCGGACGGTGTCGCGCACGTCGGTCAGGTCCCTGAGTGCCTCGAGGTTGCCAACCCTGATCTGCGGTGGTGCGAGTCCTGCCTCGATCTCGGCGATTTGCCGCGCGAAGGCGGCCGACACGAACGACGGATCCTGTCTCGGGCCGAAGTGATTGAACGGTCTCGCGATGTAGACCGGGGGGCGTCCGCTGTTTCCGGTCCCGACGAGCTCCTGCGCGAGCTTGCTGAGGGCGTAGGGGCTGTCGGGGGCGATCGCGTGCGATTCGCCGATCGGCTGCAGGCTGCTGCCGTAGATGTGTGCCGAGCTGGTGATGAGCAGCTTCGCGTCCGGCGCTTCCGCACGGAGCGCTTCCACCACGTGGTGTGTACCCATCACGTTCACGCGCAGGGTCTGCGTGACCGTGGCCCATGACTGGCCCACGTGCGCGGCTCCCGCGCAGTGGAACACGACGGCCGGCCGTATCCCGGCGATGGCTGCCCGCACCGCCGCTGCATCCAGCAGGTCGACCCCCTGCCATCGCGCGCGTCCGCCCCTCGGCGGTGAGCCGCCTGGCCTTGCCCAGGCCACCACGTCCGAGCCCTCGGCGAGCAGGTGGTCCACCAGGTGGCTGCCGGCGAAGCCGGCCGCGCCGGTCACGAGCGTGGGGCGGGCCATCAGCGGGGGACGCCGCCGAGCGCGCCGTTGAACGGCGAGAAGTTGCCCAGGCCGGCGAGGGAGAAGGAGAGGAAGAACCGCCGGTCGGTCGGGACGATATAGGACGGCAGGCCCGCGAAATTGTACTGCTGGTATTCCAGGGCGATGCCGCAGCACTGCGCGTTGTAGAACCCCGACATGCGCTGCTGGAGCATCGCCGAGCGCTGGATGTCGTAGTTGAACGAGTAGACGGCCCCGTACCGGCGATCCCTGGTCTGCAGCGTGGTCTGGGCCGTGATGTAGTGGCTCAGGGAGTCGCGGTTGTCGAAACCCGGCAGTTCCTTGATGTAGAAGGTGTGGCTCCAGCCCACCGTGGCGAGGACCTGTTGCCGCAGGTTCAACGTGGTGTTCGCCGACATCTGTCGCAGCTTGTGATAGCGGCTGTCCACCTCGGCGCGAACCTGGCCGTTCACCGTCTGCGTCGGGGTGGCCCGCAGGTTCACCGCGATCGGCGAGAACTTGTTCGGTGCGGTCGCGGCCGTGCTCGTCAGGAACCGCGTGTCGACCAGCGAGGCGCTGGCATTCGAGTAGTAGGTCTGGTTCACCTCGAGGGCCAGGATCTCCTGCGCCTGGCTCGTGGCGCCGACCTTCCGCTTCGCGTAGAAGCGGTTGTTGATGCCGTAGTTGTAGCGTGTCGTGCTGCCGTAGGTGTAGTCGGTCCCCTCGATCTTCACGATGCGGGCGTAGTTGTCGATGGCCGACGTGCGCTCCGCGTTGAAGAAGGGCTCGATGGTGTGCTTGAAGCGCTCCGCGTAGCCGTTGTTCGGCGTGTTCCATACGCGGGTGAACACGGGGCCCACGACCTGTGCCAGCATCGTGAAGTACTGCCGGTTCACCCCATCGTCGAGGACCGTGCCACCGCTGGTGTCGCGCAGGTCGAGGCTGCGCGTGTAGTACGTCTCGCGCCACGAGAGTGAGGAGTTCACGGTCAGGAAGGGCCACCGCTTGAAGGGGTAGCGGATCGTCGGGGCCACGTCGATGCGGGCCAGGCTCCTGTCACCATTGGTGACGATCACGTCGTTGGCGAGTGTCTGGCGGTCGAGGCGGACGAACTCGCCCACCGTGCCGAAGTAGACGGACGAGCCCGAGAAGAGCGGGCGTTCACTGCGGGTGACGGTGATGCGGGGTGAACTGCCCATGACCTGGGAACTCGTGGAACCTGCGGAGACGCCGGTGAAGTACTCCGTGCGGTCGAACGTGCCGTTGATCGTGGTGCCCGCCACCGTGCCGTAGACGTTGCCGCTGTAGCGGCGCTGGTTCCGGGTGGCGTCGTTGACGTTGGTGCTGAAGGTCTGGTTCGAGACCACGCTCGAGAAGTAGTCCACCTGGGCGCGTGCGCGGAAACGCCCGGGGAGCGCCTGGTTCATGCTGCCGTTGAGGTTGAAGTTCCGCCCTGCGGGCTGGTTCGTCGTGCCGCCGCCCGCGTTGATGTAGGTGGTCTCCTTCTGGTTCAGCATGTAGGCGGTCACGCGTCCGTCGTTGCCGCCGCCCATGTCGTACCGGTACTCGCTGCCGGCACCGGTGCCCGCGCGGGAGAACCAGTCGAAGAGGAAGGTCGCGTCCTGGCTCCGGTTGATCGCCCAGAAGAAAGCGTTGTGGATGGCCTGGCCCCGAATGGTCGACACGCCGTAGGTCGGGATCAGGAAGCCGGTTGCCCGGTCATCCTGCGTCGTCGGGTAATAGAGGATCGGGAGGTAGAGCATCGGCACACCCTTCACGTTCAGCAGGGCCTGCTTGAGCAGGGTGTAGTGGTCGATGCTGAGGATGATGGTGTCGGCCGTCAGGTCCCACCTGGGCGTCGGCTGGACGCACGTGCTGAACCCGCCGTTCGTGATCTTGTACTTCTTCGGGCCGAGCTTCTCGACCGTCTCGCCGAAGTAGTAGACGTCGTTCTCCTGGCCCACCATCTGCGGCACCGCGATGCCGCCGGCAATGGGGGCCGCCTGCCGTCCCTGCCGGACCGTGGCGATGCCGCTGGCCTGGCGGAACGTGCCCAGTTGCGTGCGGGTGTTGAAGTCGGCCCGATCGGCCGCAATGCGATTCTGGCCCTGCGTGACCACCACGTTGCCGATCGCGATGACCCGCTCCTCGTCCTCGAAGTACTCGACCGAGTCGGCGTAGATGCTGCTGTCGCCCTTCTCGAGCTCGACTGACCCCTTGAAGACGTAGTGCTTGTCCCCGACCTTCTCGTAGGTGTAGGCCGCAAGCCGATCGAATCCGGGCACGCTCACCTGCTGCGCCGACGCGGGGGCCGGCATGGCAAGTGACGCGGTGAGCACGGCCAGGGACAGGATCAGGCGCAGCATGCGGGCAGAGAAGGCAGGTGAGGCGAGGGTATCACGACCGGCGTGCCATCTTCATCACGTCGGCGAGCAGGAAGATGGACCCGGCGACGACCACCGGCATATCGCCGCCGGCAGCGTGAATGACCGCGGCCTGCGGCGGTTCCACCACCTCGACCGGCAGCGCGGGAGCGAGCGCGCGCACCAGCGCCGCGATGTCGGGAGGGTCCGCCGCCCTGGGGTTGGTGGCCCGCGTGATCACGATCCGGGAGACGACCGAGGCGAGTGGCCGCAGTATCGCCGGCAGGTCCTTGTCCCGCATGGCGGAGAAGACGAGCGCACGCGGCGGTGAGAGGGTACGGAGGTACGCAGCCAGCGCCTCGGCTCCGGCCGGGTTGTGTGCCGCGTCCAGCAGCACCTTCGTGCCGTCGGCGAGCGTGACATGTTCGAGGCGACCCGGCCAGCGGACCGTTGCGAGCGCGTGGAGGATGGCGTCGGCGCCCACGGGCATGCCCCGTTCGGCGGCCTGCTCGATCAGCGTGACCGCGACGAGTGCATTCGCGATCTGGTGGGGGCCTGCAAGCGCGAGCGTCACCTGTCCGTAATCGTGCGCTCGGGTGCGCAGGGCGAACTGCTGCTGGTGGTCGGAGCCGGTGGCCGCGCTGCCCAGGTGTGCGCCATCCATCGCGCGGACGAGCGGCGCCTCCTGCCGATGCGCCACCTCGGCGATGGCCTGTTCCGCCTCCGGCGCCATCGTGCCGATGACGACGGGGACCGACGGCTTGATGATGCCGGCCTTCTCGGTCGCGATCTCCCGCAGCGTATGACCGAGGTACTGCTCGTGATCGAAGGCGATGGACGTGATTGCGCAGGCCACCGGACTTAGGACGTTCGTGGCGTCGAGCCGGCCGCCCAGCCCCACCTCGCACACGGCCACCTCGACGTGGTGGCGCCGGAACAGCTCGAATGCCACCGCGGTGGTGACCTCGAAGAACGTGGGGTGTACGTCGAGCGTGCCGTCAGCCTGGAGCCGCCCGACGGCCGCGCGGACGGACTCGACAGCCGCGACCATGTCGGCCTGGTGGACCGCTGTGCCGTTCACGACGAACCGTTCCGTCAGGTCCAGCAGGTGTGGCGACGTGTAGCGGCCGGTGCGGTAGCCGGCGGAGCGGAGCGCGGCCTCGACGATCGCGGTGACGGAGCCCTTGCCGTTTGTGCCGGCGACGTGCAGGGCGCGGAAGTGGTGCTCGGGATGGCCGAGCGCCCCGAGCACGGCGCGGATGTTCTGGAGTCCGAACTTGATCCCGAACTGCGCGAGCCCGTGGAGCCAGTCGATCGGGTCGCCGGTCACTATCCCTGCGGCGCCGGCTCCGGCGCCGCGGCTGCCGGCGCGGGCGCGGTCGCCCTGGTGCCCGAGGCGCCCATGAACCGCAGCGCCCTGGCGACAATGGCCTTGAGTTCCCGGCGGTCGACCACGAGATCGAGCTGTCCCTTCTCCATGAGGAACTCCGAACGCTGGAACCCCTCGGGCAGCTTCTGGCGGATCGTCTGCTCGATGACGCGTGGACCGGCGAAGCCGATCTGCGCCTTGGGCTCGGCGATGTTCAGGTCGCCCAGCATGGCGAAGCTCGCGCTGACGCCGCCCGTGGTGGGATCGGTGAGGATCGCGAGGTACGGCAGGTGCGCGCGGTCGAGCCTGGCCAGCGCACCGGAGATCTTGGCCATCTGCATGAGCGAGAGTGCGCCTTCCATCATGCGGGCGCCTCCCGAGCAGCAGACGATGATCATCGGGCATCGGCGCTCGATGGCCCGCTCGATGGCCCTGGTGATCTTCTCGCCGACGACCACGCCCATGCTGCCCCCGATGAAGGCGTATTCCTGGGCGGCCACCATGGTTTCAATCCCATCGATCGTGCCGGAGCCGACGATGACCGCGTCCTTCACGCCGGTGGCGGCCCGGCCGGCCCTGAGGCGCGAGGTGTAGGACTTCGTGTCGGTGAACTTCAGGGGGTCGGTGGAGACCAGGTTGGCGTCGTACTCCGTCCAGTCGCCGTCGAACAGCATCCGCAGGCGCTCGGTGGCATTGACGCGGAAGTGGTGCGCGCACTTGGGGCAGACGTTGAGGTTGGCGGCCAGGTCCTTGTTGTAGATCGCCTGCCCGCAGCCGGGGCACTTCACCCAGAGCCCCTCGGGAACGCGGCTGCTGGGCTTTTCCTTCGGCTCGATCGGCTTGCGCGTCTTCTTGAACCACGCCATGAGCGTTCAGCTTATCACTCACTTCGTCCGCGGGACGTAGTAGCGGGTGCCGGCACCCATCTGTCCGATCTGCCGCACGAGGTCGTCGAGTGCCTCGTCGCTGACGTTGGAGTCGAACTGCGAGGTCTCCACGACGAGCAGTGGCGTGGCGTCGTAGTGGAAGAAGAAGTGATGGTAGGCCTCGTTGAGCTCGCGGACGTATTCGGGGTCGAGGTCGACGCCGTCACCCTCCATCCCGGCGTTGCGTCCGCGTATCCGCCGGAGGAGGACGTCGGTCGGCGATTGCAGGTAGATGACGAGGTCGGGCCCGGGGACATCGCGGGCGAGCAGATCGTAGAGCCGCTGGTAGATGAACAGCTCGTTGTCGTCCAGGTTCAGGTACGCGAAGATCTTGTCCTTGTCGAACAGGTAGTCGGCGACGGTCGTCTGGCTGAACAGGTCGGCCTGCTGGAGCGTCGTCTGCTGGCGGTGGCGCTGGAGGAGGTAGAAGAGCTGCGCCTGCAGCGCGGCGCCCGGACGGTCTGCATAGAAGTCCGCGAGGAACGGGTTCTCCGTGTCCTCGAGCACGAGCGTCGCGTCGAGCCGCGTTGCGAGCCGCTCTGCCAGCGCGGTCTTGCCCGCGCCAATCGGTCCCTCGACCGCGATGTAGCGGAACTGCAAGGCGTCCCGATGATATCATCGCGCACGTGACGCGTACGACGATCGCGCTGCTGCTCGCGCTCGGCGCGTGCGCATGCGCCAGCGCCCCGCCCGCCCCACCCGCGCCCGCAGAACCCAGCTTCGATCAGAAGATGTCGTGGATCCTCAGGCTCGAGGACTCGCGGGTCCTGCGCGACCCCGTGCCTGCGGCATCCCCGGCGCCGGCACCGCCGGCCCGCGGCCGGGCCGTGGCGATTGCGCCGGCGCCTCCCCCGGTGCCCGACCTCACGGCGCTGCTGCGCGACAGGGAGGCGCGCGTGCGCCGGCGCGCCGCGCTGGCCATCGGCCGTGCGGGGAGTGCTGCCGGTGTTGCGCCGCTGCTGCCCGTGCTCGCGTCCGACGCGGACCCCGAGGTGCGGCAGATGGCCGGCTTTGCGCTGGGGCTCATCGGCGACATGGGGGCCACCACGCCACTGATCGCGGCGCTTGCCGATCCGGCGCCCGTGGTCCGTGGCAGTGCGGCCGAGGCGCTGGGGATGCTGGGCGATCCGGTGGCGGTGGCACCGATTGCCAGGATGGCCGCCTCCGTGGTGGCCGATGGGGCGCTGTCCCCGCAGCCTCCTGCCGAACTGGAGGCTGCCCGCGACACGCAGGCAGCGGCATTCCGGCTCGCGGTGTTCGCCCTCGCCCGGCTCAAGGCCTACGATGCGCTCGCGGGTGTCGTGCTCGATGCGGCAGGGCAGCCGCGGGTGCGGTGGTGGCCGGTGGCGTACGCGCTGCAGCGGATTGAAGACCCCCGGGCGCTGCCCGCACTGCTGGCGCTGGCCACTGACCCGGAGCCCTACACGCGTGCCTTCGCGGTGAAGGGGCTCGGCGCAATGAAGGACCCGGCTGCCGCCGCGGCGCTGCGCCCGCTGGTGGTCGACGGCAACCGCACGATCGCGATCGAGGCCATTCGATCGCTCGCCAGGCTGGGTGATCGCGGCGCCGCACCGGCCCTGATCAAGCTGGCTCGGGACGGCAAGACGCAGCCGCACGTCCGCCTCGAGGCGGTCACCGCCCTTGGTGTCCTGCGCGCCGACGGTGTGATCGACACCCTGATCGACATCCTCGGCGACCCGAGCCCGGCGGTCAGGGCGGCGGCCATTCGCTCCATGGCGCAGAACGATCCGGAAGGGTTCGTCACGGTCCTGTCTGGCCTCGATCCCGATCCGAACTGGTCCGTGCGGGCCGCGCTCGCCACGGCGCTGGGTGGCATGTCGGCCGAGGCCGGCCTGCCTCGACTGCGAAGCATGCTCGGCGACCAGGAGCCGAAGGTGATTCCCGCCGTGCTCGCCTCCATCGCGAAACTGCGACCGCCGGACGCCGGGACCATCCTGACCGAACACTTGAAGGCGGCGGATCCCGTCGTGCGGAAGGCGGCTGCCGAGGCGATGGCCGAGGTGAAGCCGGCGGCGGGGCCGGCGGCCCTGGCGGATGCCTACCAGCGAAGCCTCGGTGACGCGACGTACCTCGCTCGCGCGGCGGTGCTCGGCGCCCTGAAGGCGTATGGTCGAGAGACGGCGACACCCCTGCTCACCGACGCACTCCGCGACAAGGACTGGGCGCTCAGGGTGCGCGCGGCCGCGCTGCTGAAGGAACTGGACCCCGCCAGTGACGCCGCCACGCGCATCCGCCCAGCCCCGACAGACCAGCCCGAGTCGTGGTACGCACGGCCGGCGCTGGTGGCGCCTCCGGTATCCACGCACGTGTACCTGGATACCGACAAGGGGTCGATCCAGCTCGAACTCGCGGTGCTCGACGCCCCCATCACCGCGGACACATTCGTGCGCCTCGCCAGGGGCGGATTCTTCGACGGGATCCCGATTCATCGCGTCGTGCCGGACTTCGTGATCCAGGGCGGCGATCCCAGGGGTGATGGGGAGGGCGGGCCCGGCTTCACCATCCGCGACGAGATCAACCAGCGACCCTACCTGCGCGGGACCGTCGGCATGGCGCTCGACTGGGCGGACACGGGCGGCAGCCAGTTCTTCATCACGCACTCACCGCAGCCGCACCTCGACGGACGCTACACCGTCTTCGGCCGCGTAATCGCGGGCATGGAGGTCGTGGACGCCATCGAGCAGTGGGACGTGATCAGGCGCGTACGGATCTGGGACGGGTCGACGAACTGACGGGGTGGGATCGGCGGCGCGCCGCCGGCAGCGCCACGAACGTGGCCCGGCAGGCGGCCGGAAAATGAAAAGGGGGCGACGGCCGCCCCCTTTTTTTCGTACGGGAAGTCCGTACAGCGGAAACGCTTAGCGCTTCTTCGCCGCCTTCTTCGCCGCCTTCTTGGCCTTCTTCGCCATGATGCCTTATCCCCCCCTTCATCCGGGTGTGTCTTGGCGCGAACGACCCGGGTTCCGATCGGTGGCTGCCGCCTGGCGCGCTCACTCGGTCACCGCCGTTCGCCGCCGCTACGGCACCTACCGCGCCACTCCTGAAGGTCCTGGTGCGGTAAGGGCGAGGCTGAAAGTCAACCTCACTAGGGGTGGCTTATGCTTGCCACCCTCATACCAGATGTAGATTATGGTTGAGAAATTTGGGATGTCAAGCACAAACCAGGCTTTTTTGTCAAAAATTTCTGAGAATTGATCAACGCCGCGAGCGTACGCGCGAGAGCCCCTCGCGGGCCCGCCGCCGGATGCCGTCGGGATCGTCGCGCGGCGCGGTCTCGACGGCGCGGGAGTACGACTCGGCCGCCTGTGTCCGGTCCCCGAGTCCGGCGTGTGCGTGCCCGAGCGTGAGGTGTGCGAGCGCCAGCACGCCGTGGGGTTCGGTCGGCCTCGCGCGGATCACCGGTGCGAGCAGGTCGAGCGCCCGTGCGGGCTGGCCGAGGTCGATCCACTCGGCCGCAAGGCCGACGCGCGCGCGCGCCTCCGCGAGTGCCGGCAGGGCCACCCGCCCCCCGCGCGCGCGCTCGAGCAGGGCCTGCCACGCGGTCGCGCTCGCCTGGTGATCGCTGAAGTACTCGTGCTCGACGTCTGCGAGCCGCTGCAGGAAGAGCGGGTTCGACGGGTGCTGCGCGTCCAGCCGCGACAGCAACTCGCGCGCGCGCCCGGGCTGATCCTCGTACCAGAGGTACAGCCAGTGCATCTGGTAATCGGCCTCACCCCTGAGCAGCACGCCACGGTCGCGTGCTCGCAGCATCTCGGCGAGCCCCTGTTGCCGATCCCCGCCGGGCAACAGCAGCAGGAACCGCAGCACCTTCAGGGCGGCCGGGGCGACGTCGGCGTAGTAATGGTAGAGGCCGATCCCGAACCAGGCGTCGTACAGCGTGTCGTCCAGCGTCAGGGCGCGCTCGAGCGACTCCTTGATGCGACGCCCGTCACGCGCCGCGGCCAGCCGCTCCCCGCGCAGCACGCGCCACTGTGACAGGGGTGCGTACGCGCCCGCGTGATAGAACCAGGCCTCGCCGCTCGTCGGTTCCCGGCGCGTCCAGTCCGACGCGGCATCGATCGCCGCCGCCGCGGCCGACTCCAGCCTCCCGTCGAGGCGACGGTTCCACACGTCCTGCTGGATCTCCCACCACCAGGCGACCTCGTGCAGTGCCGCGCAGGCGGCCGGCGGTGCGGGCGGGCACGCGCCCGCGAGACGATTTTTCGCTTCGTCGAACCGCGCGTCGAGGATCGTGTCGTAGATCGACGCGAGTCGGGTCGCCTCCGTGAGTCCGCGGCGCGCGGGAGACTGGGGCAGCCGCGCCTCGACGAGCGGCTGGAGCACGAGCATCCCGGAGAGGAGGACGGTCGCGGAGACGACAGTGGGTTTCGGCACGGAGTGGCGCGATTGTAAACTGACGCCTCCGATGAGCGTCGACGCGTTCCGCTTCCATGTCACTCACACCGACGGTGCAGCCAGGTGCGGCGTGATGGCCACTCCGCACGGTGTCGTGCAGACGCCGGCGTTCATGGCCGTTGGCACCCAGGGTGCGGTGAAGGGCATTACCCACCGCGACCTCGAGGGGGCCGGCTCCGAGATCCTCCTCAGCAACACCTACCACCTCTATCTCCGGCCCGGCGACGACCTGATCGCCAGGCGCGGCGGGCTCCACCGCTTCATCGGGTGGACCAGGCCCATCCTGACCGACAGCGGCGGTTACCAGGTGTTCAGCCTCGCCGAGCGCCGGACGATCAACGAGGAGGGTGCCCGCTTCCGTTCGCACCTCGACGGCTCGTCGCACATGCTCACGCCCGAGAAGGCCGCCGACATCCAGGCGCAGCTCGGCTCGGACATCGCGATGGTGCTGGACGAGTGCCTGGCCTACCCCGCGACGCCGGATCAGGCCAGGACCTCGATGCTGATGACCTCCCGATGGGCTGCCAGGGCGAGGCAGCGCCAGCTTCGGCTGCGGGACGGGGCTGTGGACGGCGTGACGGTCTCCAACCCCGGCCAGGCCCAGTTCGGCATCGTCCAGGGCGGCGTGTACCCGGATCTAAGGGGTGAGAGCGCGCAGCGGACCGTCGAGATCGGGTTCGAGGGGTATGCCGTGGGCGGCCTGAGCGTCGGCGAGCCGAACGACGTCATGTACGACATCGTTGGCCAGACCACCCCGTTCCTGCCGGCCGACCGGCCGCGTTACCTGATGGGGGCCGGCACGCCGGAGGACCTGATCGAGTCGGTCGCGCGCGGAATCGACATGTTCGACTGCGTGCTGCCGACCAGGAACGCGCGGAACGGGCAGCTCTTCACGAGCCAGGGCCGAATCAACATCAAGAATGCCCGCTATGCGGAGGACGATGGGCCACCAGACCCGGAGTGCGGCTGCTATACCTGTCGTACCTATTCCCGCGCATACCTGCGACACCTGTTCAATGCCGGCGAGATCAACGCATCAACCCTTAACACGTTGCATAATCTGCACTTTTACCTTGACACCATGGGGCGCATCAGAAACGCTATAGCGTTCGGGCGGTTCGAAAGCTTCAGGCAGGCGTTCCTGCAACGCGTGTCCCGCCAGTCTGCGGGGGCCGACCCCTCCGAATGAGTCTCACGCAATGATGATCTCTGCCGGTGCCGTGTTTGCCATGGCTGCGCCTCCTGATGGCAGCAGTTCGTGGCTGCAGTTCATCCCGTTCGTCCTCGTCATCGGGATCTTCTACTTCGTCATCCTGATGCCCATGCAGAAGAAGCAGCGGGCCGTGCAGGAGTTCCAGCAGGGGCTGAAGGCAGGGGATCGGGTGATCACCACGGGCGGCATCCACGGACTCATCACCAAGGTCGGCGGTGACGTGGTGACGCTCCAGATCGCCAACAACGTGAAGATCGAGATTGCGCGCGCGGCTATCGGCGGCCTCCAGGGCCAGCCTCCCGTCGTCGACAACACCAACCAGTAAGAAGTTATGGCCAATCTGCGCTGGAAACTGCTGCTCATCCTCGCTGTCACCGTCATCTTCGGAGCCGTGGGCGTGTATCCCATCGTCGCCGCCCGGTACGGCATCACCGGTCCGAAGCTCCTGACCGATCGACTCCTCAAGCTCGGTCTCGACCTGAAGGGTGGCGTGCACCTCGTCCTCCGGGTGCAGACCGACGATGCCCTGCGCATCGAGAGCGAGTCGGAGATGGAGCGGCTGCGTGAGGTCCTCACGACGGCCGGCATCAACACGGCGAACCTGGCGCTGGCCGGCACCGATGCGTTCAAGGTCGAAGGCATCTCGGCCGACCAGGATGCTGCATTCCGATCGGCGGCGAACGAGGTGAGCACGAACTTCGATCGCGACGCGGGCGTCAATGGCACCTACACGTTCCGGATCAAGCCGAACATCGCGCTGCAGTTGCGTGAGGAGGCGGTCACCCAGGCGCGCCAGACCATCGAGCGCCGTGTGAACGAGCTCGGCGTGGCCGAGCCGAGCATTGCGCAGCAGGGCGAAAATGGCGACCAGATCCTGGTGCAGCTGCCCGGTGTCACCGACGTCAACAACGCCAAGGAGATCATCCGGTCCACGGGCCTCCTCGAGTTGAAGATCGTCGAGCAGGGGCCGGCCGCCTCGAGGGAGGTGCTGGCTCCGGGTGGCAGTGCCCCGTCGGGCATGGAGATCCTGCCGGGAGCCGGCGATGCGCCTGGCACGACGATGTACTACATGGTGCGGCGTGCCGCAGCCGTCACCGGTCGCGACCTCCGCAGCGCGCGCCCGTCGCTCGACGAGAACGGCCGTCCGGCCGTGGCGTTCACGCTCAACTCGGAGGGCGCCAGCAAGTTCGGCAAGGTGACCGGCGAGAACATCGGCCGTTCGCTGGCCATCATCCTCGACGGCAAGGTGCAGTCGGCGCCGCGCATCGACTCCCGCATCACCAACGACGGCCGCATCTCGGGCAGCTTCACGCAGGAAGAGGTCACCAACCTGTCGCTGATCCTGCGCTCGGGTTCGCTGCCGGCGACCCTCACCTACCTCGAGGAGCGCACCATCGGCCCGAGCCTCGGTGCCGACTCCATCAGGTCCGGCGTGCTGGCGTCGGCGATCGGCCTCGTGCTGGTCGTCATCTTCATGGTGGTCTACTACAGGCTGGCGGGCGTCAACGCGGTCATCTCGCTGCTGCTCAACCTCGTCATCCTGCTCGGCATCATGTCGTACATGGGTGCGGTGATGACGCTGCCGGGCATCGCGGGCTTCGTGCTCACGATGGGCATCGGCGTCGACTCCAACGTGCTCATCTTCGAGCGCATCAAGGAGGAACTGGAGGCCCAGCGCGGCGTGCGGGCCTCCGTCAACGCCGGCTTCAGCCGCGTGTTCCTGACGCTGATGGACACGCACCTGGCGGCGCTCATCTCGGCGGCGTTCCTCTTCCAGTTCGGAACCGGCCCGATCCGGGGCTTCGCCATCACGCTCGTCGCGGGCCTCGCCTCGAACCTGTTCACGGCCACCTTCGTTTCCAAGACGTTGTTCGAACTCGAGCTGTCCCGCAAGGCTCAGGCGACGACGCTGTCGATCTAGTAGCGCCATGCATATCCTGAACAAAACCAACATCGACTTCATGCGGTGGCGGTGGCACGCCGTCGTGCTGTCGTGGGTCGTCATCATCGCGGGCCTGGCCGTCATCTTCACGAAGGGCATCCCGCGCGGCATCGAGTTCGCCGGCGGCACCTCGGTGATCATGCAGTTCGACCAGGCGCCGAGCGACGACGCCGTCCGCAACGCACTCAACCAGAATTTCCCGGGTGGCGGGCAGAACGCCGTGGTCCAGACCTACGGTGACGCGTCGCTGCGGCAGAAGATGGTGCGGGTGCCGCAGGTGGGCGAGGAGTCGGGCGCGTCGCTGAGCAAGACGGCCGATGCCGTCACCGCGGCCCTTCGCGCCGGGAACCTGGGGAACTTCACCGTGGTCGGGACCGAGATCGTCGGCCCGGCGGTCGGGCAGGAACTGTCGCGCAAGGGGCTGCTGGCGACGGTCCTCTCGCTGGCCGGCATCCTGGCCTACATCGCCTTCCGGTATCAGTTCAGCTTTGCGGTCGGCGCCGTCATCGCGTCGGTGCACGACCTGCTGATCACGGTCGCGTTCCTCGCGTTCTTCCAGTACGACCTGACGCTGAACGTGATCGCCGCCATCCTCACGGTGGCCGGCTACTCCACCAACGACACCATCGTGATCTTCGACCGCGTCCGCGAGAACCTCCGCAGCATGCGGAAGGATTCCCTGGGCGACATCATCAATGCGTCCATCAACCAGACGCTCGGTCGAACCGTGCTGACGGCCGGCACCACGCTGCTCAGCGCCATCGCCCTCTTCGTCGCCGGCGGCGAGGTGCTCCGTGGCTTTGCGTTCACGCTGATCGTGGGCGTCATCACCGGCACCTACTCGAGCGTGTTCGTCGCGGCTGCCATCGTGACGATGTGGCGGGGGCAGGGACCGACGCGTGCGGCCGCCAGCGCGCCCGCGCCGGGTGGGGCAGTCGCCTCCGGCGCCCCGCAGCAGCCGACCCGCAAGGCCAGGCCGCAGCGCAAGGCGCGCGCGTCCTAGCCGCGCGTGCCCACCTGGCTCCAGGCCGCCATCCTCGGGATCGTGCAGGGGCTCACCGAGTTCCTGCCGGTTTCGTCCACAGCGCACCTCCTCGTCGGTGAGCGCGTCCTCGGGTTCGACGACCCGGGTTCCGTGTTCACCGAGATGATCCAGCTCGGTTCCATCCTTGCCATTGTCTGGCTGTATCGCCAGAAGGTCCTCGACGTCATCGTCGGTCTGCCGTCCAGGCCGGAGGCGCGCCGTTTTGCGCTGATGCTCGTCATTGCGGTGGCCCCGGCGCTGGCCGCGGGCGCCGTGGCGTCGGACTACGTCGAGTCCGTGCTCCACAAGAGCATCCCCACCATCGCGGTCGCGTTCATCGCCGGCGGGGTGGTGATGCTGGGGATCGAACGGATGGCCACGCGCGCGCGGACACACGTGGTGGACGACACCACGAGCCGTCAGGCGCTGGGGGTGGGCCTCTTCCAGGTGCTGGCGCTGGTGCCGGGCGTGTCGCGGTCCGGCGCGACGATTATCGGCGGCATGGTCATGGGGTTGAGCCGTGCGACCGCGGCGGAGTTCTCCTTCTTCCTGGCGATGCCGACGCTGGCGGCTACCTTCGCGCACAGCCTGATGGAACTGCGGGGCCAGATCACCGCCGACAGGACGGGTGAGCTGGTCATCGGGTTCGTGATGGCGTTCCTGGCGTCGGTGGTGGTGGTGGAGCCGTTCCTGGCTGTCGTCCGGCGGCGGGGCTTTGCACCGTTCGCCTGGTACCGGATACTGGCGGGCATCGTGCTGCTGTTTGGCGAGTCTGCCGGGTGGTGGGCCTGATGGTCCAATGGCTCCGTCGGAGTTTCATCGCGGGGTTCTTCGTCACGGTTCCGCTGTTCATCACCGTGGCGGCCTTCATCTGGATCTTCGGCATCGTGGACGGGCTGACCAGCCCGTTCTACGAGCGCGTGCTCGGGCGTCCGGTGGCCGGTCTGGGGATTGTGACCACCGCGGTGGGCGTGCTGCTGGTGGGCGCCGTGGCGACGAACGTCATCGGCCGACGGATCCTGCAGCAGGCCGACAGCTATCTCCTGCGCGTGCCGGTGTTTCGGACGATCTATGCGCCCGTGAAGCAGCTCGTGGTGGCGTTCTCACCCGACAACGAGATGGGCTTCAAGCGCGTGGTGCTCGTCCGGATTCGCGACAGCCACTCGCTGGGATTCCTGACCAAGGAGTTCACGGTGGATACGGGGAGTGGTGCGCAGCCGATGATTGCCGTGTACGTGCCCACCAACCACCTGTATCTCGGGGACATCGTCGTGTGCGGCCGTGACCAGGTGAGTTTCCCTGACATCTCCGTCGAGGAAGGCCTGCGCATCTTCCTGACTGCGGGCATGGCGCTTCCCTCGAAGGTGGGGCGCGTCGAAGGACACGATCGCCCGCCAGAGTTCCGAGTATAATCCGGCGTTTCTTTTTAACAGGCCGGGTCGGTCCCTGCGGTGCGCGGGTCCGGCCCTGTTCCCGAAGGAGTCCGGCCCGAGCCGGGCGTGTGTGAGGTGAGATGAGCGCGACGGTGAAGAAACTTGTCGGTCGCCTGGTCCTGATGGCGACCTGTGTCGGCGTCCTTGCGATGGCGCCGCAGCTGGCGTTTGCCGCGCAGCCCGAGGCCACTGCTGCGGGGGCCGCCCCGGTGCGGCACGGCGGCGAGGCTTCGCTGGTGGTTCCGGACCTCTCGTCCGTGAGCTTCATGGGCGTCGATGGGCACACGCTGCTCATGACCGGCCTTCTGGTGTCGGCGCTCGGGCTGCTGTTCGGCCTGATGACCTTCAACACGCTGAAGAACATGCCCGTGCATCGCTCGATGCTCGAGGTATCGGAGCTGATCTACGAGACCTGCAAGACGTACCTCACGACGCAGGGTCGTTTCATCATGCTGCTCTGGGTCTTCATCGCGGTGATCATCTCGGCCTACTACGGCTGGCTGAACCCGATCCCGGGCAAGTCGGTGGCGACGACGCTCCCGATCATCCTGATCTTCTCGCTCATCGGGATTGCCGGCAGCTACGGTGTGGCCTGGTTCGGCATCCGCGTGAACACGTTCGCGAACTCGCGCGCGGCGTTTGCCAGCCTGAAGGGCAAGCCGTTCCCGATCTACGCCATTCCGCTGCAGGCCGGCATGAGCATCGGCATGCTCCTCATCAGCGTCGAGCTGCTGCTCATGCTGATGATTCTCCTGTTCATCCCGGGCGACTACGCCGGCCCCTGCTTCATCGGCTTCGCCATCGGCGAGTCGCTGGGCGCGGCGGCCCTCCGCATCGCGGGCGGCATCTTCACCAAGATTGCGGACATCGGCTCGGACCTGATGAAGATCGTCTTCAACATCAAGGAAGACGACGCGCGTAACCCCGGCGTGATCGCGGACTGCACGGGCGACAACGCGGGCGACTCGGTCGGCCCGTCGGCGGACGGTTTCGAGACCTACGGCGTGACCGGTGTCGCGCTCATCTCGTTCATCCTGCTCGCCGTGACGGATCCGCAGGTCCAGGTGCAGTTGCTGGTGTGGATCTTCATGATGCGCATCGTGATGGTCGTGGCCAGCGGGCTGTCGTACTTCGTGAACGAGGCGATGGCCAAGGGCAAGTACGGCGACGCGGACAAGATGAACTTCGAGGCACCGCTGACCAGCCTCGTGTGGATCACCTCCATCGTCTCGGTGGTGCTCACCTACGTGGCGTCCTACATGCTCATCCCGAACCTGGGTGATGGCAGCCTGTGGTGGAAGCTCTCGACGGTGATCACCTGCGGCACGCTCGCGGGCGCGATCATTCCCGAGTTCGTGAAGGTCTTCACGTCGACCGAGTCGTCGCATGTGAAGGAAGTCGTCACTTCGTCGAAGGAGGGTGGCGCGTCGCTGAACATCCTGTCCGGCTTCGTGGCGGGCAACTTCAGCGCCTACTGGCTTGGTCTCAGCATCGTCTCGCTGATGGGCATCGGCTACCTGGTGAGCAACTCGTTCGGCCTCGGCGACGGCATGCTGGCGCCGGCCGTGTTTGCGTTCGGCCTGGTGGCGTTCGGCTTCCTCGGCATGGGTCCGGTGACGATCGCGGTCGACTCGTATGGTCCGGTCACGGACAACGCGCAGTCGGTATTCGAGCTGTCGGTCATCGAAACGCTGCCGAACATCAAGGAGTCGATCAAGAAGGAGTTCGGCTTCGACGTGAAGTTCGACCGGGCGAAGGACCTGCTCGAGGAGAACGACGGCGCGGGCAACACCTTCAAGGCCACCGCGAAGCCGGTGCTCATCGGCACGGCGGTCGTCGGAGCGACGACGATGATCTTCTCGATCATCGTGGCGTTGACGGGCGGCCTCACGGAGAACCTCGACAAGCTGTCGCTGATGCATCCGCCGTTCATGCTCGGCCTGATCACGGGTGGCGCGGTCATCTACTGGTTCACGGGCGCTTCGGCACAGGCCGTGACCACCGGTGCCTACCGTGCGGTTGAGTTCATCAAGGCGAACATCAAGCTGGACGGGGTGACGAAGGCGTCGGTCGAGGACAGCAAGAAGGTCGTCGAGATCTGCACCCAGTACGCCCAGAAGGGGATGTTCAACATCTTCCTGACGGTGTTCTTCTCGACGCTCGGCTTTGCGTTCCTCGAGCCGTTCTTCTTCATCGGCTACCTGATCTCGATTGCGCTGTTCGGGCTCTACCAGGCGATCTTCATGGCGAATGCTGGCGGAGCCTGGGACAACGCGAAGAAGATTGTCGAGGTCGAGCTGAAGGCCAAGGGTACGCCGCTCCACGCCGCGACGGTTGTGGGCGACACGGTGGGCGACCCCTTCAAGGACACCTCGTCGGTGGCCATGAACCCGGTAATCAAGTTCACGACGCTCTTTGGTCTGCTTGCCGTGGAACTTGCTGTGCGGCTGGGCGAGAACGGGGGAATGCTGACGACGGTATTTGCGGCCCTGTTCTTCGTGATTTCGATGTTCTTTGTGTGGAAATCCTTCTACGGCATGCGGATCGGTGGGGACGAGCACGCGTAGCGTGGTCCATTTCCTGAGATCCGGTGTCTAACCCCCTGTTAGCTCGTTGACTCGATGAATTTCGAGTGACTATAATCGCCGCCTTTGACGCGACCACCAGCCCAGCTTTGTGGTGGTTGCGTCACGGCCTTTCCGGCCGCGGCCGGAATCCCGAGGAGGAGAGAAGAAGTGCCACGTGACATGTTCGGCGATGTCGTGGACCCGTCGGTCAAGGTGGGAACGCGAGCCTGGTATACCGTTCCGCTTTCGATCCTCGTGCACACGGCAGTACTCGGGGCGGTTGTGATCATCCCGCTGCTGGCTGCGGACGTCCTCCCGACGCCGCCATCGATGATGGCGTTCGTCGCAGCGCCGCCGCCGCCGCCACCTCCACCTCCGCCGCCGCCGCCGCCGCAGGTGCAGCAGGCGCCCCAGCCGAAGGTGGACGTGAACCCGGCTGCTGCTCCTGTCGAGGCGCCGTCGGAAATCAAGCCTGAGACCGGCCTCGAACAGAATCGGGACATCGCGGCTGGTGTTGAAGGCGGTGTCGTCGGTGGCGTGACCGGCGGCATCGTGGGCGGCCTCGACGCGGCGCCGCCGCCACCCCCGCCACCGCCGCCACCGCCGGCGCCGGTTCGCGTGGGCGGCAACATCAAGCCGCCGACGAAGGTGAAGGACGTGCGGCCGGTCTACCCGGCGATCGCACAGTCGGCTCGTGTCCAGGGTGTCGTCATCGTCGAGGCGACGATTGGACCGGACGGACGCGTTGCCGAGGCGAAGGTCCTTCGCTCCATTCCGCTGCTTGATGCGGCGGCGCTCGATGCAGTGAGGCAGTGGCAGTTCACGCCCACGCTGCTGAACGGCACTGCCGTCCCGGTCATCATGACGGTCACGGTGAACTTCACGCTGCAGTAAATCTCAAGGTGGGCCGCCTGGCTGCGGGGTGGCCCTTCCCGACCAGGACTTTTCAACTTTCGTCTCGATGGAGGATGGACCGTGGATTTCATGGAAATGTACGAACAGATGACGATCGTCGCGAAGGCTGTGGCTTTCGTTCTGATTGTCATGTCGATGTGGTCGCTTGGCGTCGGTATCGAGCGCTTCTTCACCTACCAGCAGGCGCGTAACCAGTCGAAGCTCTACGCTCCGCAGGTTGCCAAGCACCTCAAGGAAGGCCGTCTGAAGGAAGCGGTCGCTCTCTCGGGCAAGAAGGAGTTCCGTTACAGCCACCTCGCGAAGGTCGTGCTTGCGGGCTTGCAGGAGTACCAGTTCCAGCAGGAATCCGGCCAGGGCATGAGCCGTGAGGACATCATGGACACCGTGCGTCGCGCCATCCAGCGTGCCTCGGCCCTGACGGCGTCGGACCTCAAGAAGGGCGTTGCCGCCCTCGCGACCATCGGCTCGACGGCTCCGTTCGTGGGTCTGCTCGGCACGGTCGTCGGCGTCATCAACGCGTTCCAGGGCATCGGCGCGAGCGGCTCGGCCGGTATCGGCGCCGTGTCGGTCGGTATCTCGGAAGCGCTCGTCGAGACCGCGCTTGGTCTGGTCGTCGCCATCCCGGCGGTCTGGATCTACAATTACCTGACCGCGCGCATCGAGTACTTCAACGTCGAGATGGACAACTCGTCGTCGGAGCTCGTGGACTACTTCATCAAGAAGACCGCCTAGTAGGCTCTTGGCTCAGGGCTGCCGGCTCCAGGACGTGTCCTCGGGTCGGCAGGCTGGAGCCCACAGCCCAAAGCCAATCAAGCGTCAGTAGGAGAATACAGCTATGGCAATGGACCTTGGCGGCGCCAAAGGCGGAGTCAAGTCCGATATCAACGTGACGCCGCTCGTCGACGTCATGCTGGTGCTGCTCATCATCATGATGCTCATCGCCCCCATGCTCCAGCAGGGCGTGAGCCTCCGGCTGCCCACCGCGGCCAACACGGTGGACAAGCCTGAGTCGCAGGACCAGACCGTCATCTCCATCGCCGCCAACAAGGAGGTCTACCTGAACGCGAAGCCGATTCGGGAAGTCGACCTCGCACAGCGGATCACCGATATTCTCGAAGGCAAGACCGAGAAGATCGTCCTGATCAAGGCGGATGAGGAAGTCGAGTACGGTGCCGTGATGGGCGTGATGGACCAGCTGCGTCAGGCGGCCATCGAAGACGTCGGTCTCATCACCGAGAAGCGGAAGACCGACAGCGGCGGAGCGGGAGGTCAGTAATGGCACACGCGCACAAGCACTACGGGGCCGAGAAGGTCGTCCGGGCCGAGGAGGCGCATGCCAACGCGGACATGAACGTCACGCCGCTCATCGACGTGCTGCTCGTGCTCCTCGTCATCTTCATGGCGGCCCTTCCGCTGACCCAGAAGGGCGTGGACATCAACCTCCCCGCCGAGACGAAGAACGCCAACCAGGAAACGCCGGATGTCAGCCAGATCGTGGTCGAATACACGGCTGACAAGAAGATCTCCGTCAACAAGCAGGATGTGACCATCGGCCAGCTCGAAGAGAAGCTCCGCACCATCTTCGAGGAACGCAAGGACAAGACGATGTTCATCTCCGGCGCGGAGACCCTCCGTTACGGCGATATCATGGCCGTCATCGACGCGGCGCGCGGTGCCGGTGTCGAGAAGGTCGGTATCGTCACCGCCGGCATGCGCAAGGCAGCCGGCGTCGCCAGCAACTAAGCCCGAGTCTCCTCGATCGGCAAGGCCAGAGGCCGTCCTCCTCACGGGGACGGCCTTTTGCTTTTTCAGCAGAGAATCGGTCAGCCTGGCGGGAACGCCGTGTCGGTCCTCACCTGACGGGCCTGCCAGATGTGCCGCCGATCGTGCGCCAGCAGGATCAGGAACGTGGCGCCAAGGGTGAACGAGAGCGGGCCGAACTGGGACCGTACCTTGACCCGCCGAAGGTCGATGCCATCGGCTTCGCGAATGCACATCGCCAGGTCGGCATTGAGCCGCTCCCAGCGGCCCAGCGTGTCGTCGACCGAGAGATCTGCCGGAGCGACGAAGGCCGCCGGTGCCTTTGCCTTCATCTTCACGGGGGGTTCGAGCACGCGCAGGAACGTCCGTTCCAGCAGGCCCGGCTCGAACGGTCCGGTGCGCTTCAGCCCGGACGTCCGGGCGGCCGCCATCTCCTTGCGAATCACCGGAAGATAGCGTTCGGTCGTGATGTTCAGGTGCTCCACGCACTGACCGATCGACCACTGCCCTGGGGACCTCCTCCAGTTGAACTGCGCGGGGGACAGCCCACGGGTCAGGCCTGGCAGGTCCTGAATGATGGAGGTCAGTCCAAGGAGATAGCCTTCAATCTGCGCATCCATATGGGCTCATTATGCCCAAACGTGCGCAAGCCGAAGAAGTGGCGGCCCGATCCAATCAAATGGAAACAGACGACGCCGTCGGTTGATGCGCCAGCGAAGCTTGGCTGTAGTGGAGCGTGTCGGAGGAGAATAAGACCATCCAGAGCAGCGGTCCGAACGCGCTGATTCCGTCAGGACGTGCCGGCGCCCGGTCTTCACAGAGCGGTTACGAGCCGTGTGTACGCTGTGAACGCCAAGTGGCACCCATATCCGCGCCGAGACCGCACCTATTCATGGAGACCATATGAGTTGCAAGACATCACGATTGCTCACACTGCTAGCGTTGCTTGCGGTCGTCGGGCTGTTCATGCCGTCGGGGCAGGCGATCGCACAGGTGACGACCTCCGGCGTAACCGGTGAAATCAAGGACAGCCAGGGCGCTGTCGTGCCCGGCGTCACGATCACTGCCGTCCACGAACCCTCTGAAACCACCTACTCCGCGGTGTCCCAGGCCGACGGTCGGTACCTCATCCCCGGCATGCGCGTGGGCGGACCGTACCGCATCACCGCCGAGCTGCAGGGCTTCCGGACCGAGACACGCAGCAACATCCAGCTGACCCTGGGCGTCACGCAGGACGTCAACTTCGCGCTCGCGCTGGCGACCGTGTCGGAGACGGTCGAAGTGGTGGCTGTGGCCAACCCGGTGTTCAGCTCGACCCGTACGGGCGCGGCGACGGCCGTCAGGCGCGAGGAACTCGCCACCCTGCCGACGGTCTCCGGCCGCATCAACGACATCACGCGACTCACGCCGCAGGCAGGTGCCAGCGGCACGTTCTCCGGCCAGGACAATCGGATGAACAACATCACGATTGACGGGTCCTACTTCAACAACTCGTTCGGTCTCGGTGGCCAGCCTGGCGACCGAACGAACGTTGCTCCAATCTCACTCGAAGCGGTCGAACAGGTGCAGGTGAACGTCGCACCGTACGACGTTCGTCAGGGGAACTTCGTGGGCGCCGGCGTGAACATGGTGACGCGCAGCGGCACCAACCGCCTGGTCGGGTCGTTCTACTCGCGCTACCGGAACGAGTCGTTCGTCGGAAAGGACATCGCTGGGGAGACCTACAACCCCGGCGTGTTCACCACGAAGAACAACGGTGGATGGATCGGTGGGCCAATCCTGAAGAACCGCCTGTTCGGGTTCGGCAGCTTCGAGAAGCAGAGCGACGTTCGCCCGCTGACCACGTATCGCGCCAACACCGGTGCGGAAGCCGTGAGCGGCAGCGTGACCCGGGTGCTCAAGTCCGACCTTGATTCGCTCAGCGCCTTCCTGAAGAGCGGCTTCAACTACGAGACCGGCGAGTACGACCTGCTGCAGGACCGGACTCCTGCCAAGCCGCTCTCGATGAAGTTCGACTACAACCTGAACACCTCGAACAAGGTCAGCTTCCGGTACAGCCAGCTCAGCTCGAGCAGCGACTCGCTGCCGTCAGGGTCCAACACCGCGGGCTTCGGTCGCTCCGTGAACTCCTCACAGTGGCTGACGTACCGGAGCTCGACTTACTCCATCCTGGAGAACTTCAAGTCCGGGATCGGTGAGTGGAATGCGACCTTCGGCAGCAGCGTCTCGAACAGCCTCACCGTCGGCTATACCGACAACAACGAGAGCCGCGCGCCGGTCGACATCTTCCCGTATGTGGACATCCTGAAGGAGGGCCAGACCTACATCTCCTTCGGCACCGAGCCGAACACGCCGCTGAACCAGCTCTACTACAGCACCTTCCAGCTGCAGGACAGCCTGACGAAGTACACGGCGAAGCACTCGTTCACCGTTGGCATCAGCCTCGAGAAGTACCATTCCGACAACGTCTTCTTCTCGCGCAGCAACAGCGTCTACGTATACAATTCGCTGGCAGACTTCTACACGGACGCCAACGGCTACCTCGCGAACCCGAACCGCACGACCTCGCCGGTGCTTCTGAACCGCTTCCAGGTGCAGTACCCGAACATCCCCGGGCAGGCAGAGCCGCTGCAGCAGCTCGACGCGTGGTACGGTGGCGGCTACGCACAGGACCAGTGGCGCGTCCGCCCGAACCTTACTGTCACCGCGGGCCTTCGCGTCGACACACCGTTCTTCAAGGACACCACCTACCCGAACCCGCAGGTCGACGCCCTCACGTTCCGCGACGGCGCGGGCAACCCTGTCCAGTACTCGAGCGGCCAGCTGCCAGCGGCCAAGCCCCTCTGGTCGCCCCGCGTCGGTTTCAACTGGGACGTCAACGGCGACCAGAAGACCCAGTTCCGTGGTGGCACCGGTATCTTCACTGGCAAGCCGGCCTACGTGTGGATCTCGAACCAGATTGGCAACACCGGTGTGCTGACCGGGCAGCTTGCCGACAACAACGTGACGACGCGTCCGTTCAATCCTGACGGCACTGCCTACTGGGCCAAGGACGTGACCGGCGCGCCCGCCCGCGCGTTCGAGTTCGACGTGACGACGCGCGACTTCCGGTTCCCGCAGACGTGGCGCAGCAACATCGCGGTCGATCATCAGCTGCCGGGTGGGTATGTCGTGACGGCTGAGTACCTGTACAATCGCGACATCAACGGCATCTACTACATCAATGCCAACCTGCCGGCCCCCCAGTCCACCTTCACTGGGATCGACAATCGGCCGCGCTGGGTCGGCACCTCGTGCTCCGCTGTCCCCACGCCGACAACCTGCGTCAACCGCATCAACAACCTGAATCCGCAGATCCTGCAGGCCTTCGTCCTGGACAATCAGAGTGTCGGCCGAGCCTGGACCTCCGCCTTCAGCCTGAGCAAGATGTTCGAGCGGGGGCTCTCGTTCAAGACGGCATACAGCTACGGTGAATCGCGTAACGTCGTGGACGCGGGCAGCACGGCCTTCGGCACCATGAGCGGCATCGCCACGTCCTCGAACGTAAACAGTCTAGTGAAGGCGCTTTCAAACAACACTCCCGGGCATCGCTACTTCCTGAACCTCAGCTACTCGAAGCGGTACCTCGGATTCGGCGCCACCCACATCTCGGCGTTCTTCGAGGCGAAGACCTACACCACGTCGTTCTTCGGGACGAACGCCAGCTACGTGTTCTCCGGCGACCTCAACGGTGACGGCTTCAGCAACAACGACCTGATTTACGTCCCGCGCGACACCTCGGAGATGAACTTCGTGCCGGTTCCGGCGACGAGTTCGGCCCCCGCGTTCTCCGCCGAGCAGCAAGCGGCTGCTTTCGAGGCGTACATCCAGCAGGATCCCTACCTGCGCAATCGCCGCGGCAAGTACGCGGAACGGAACGGGCTCTACATGCCGATCGTCCGCCGCATGGACCTGAGCATCAGCCAGGACATCTTCGGAACGCTGAAGGGCTCTCGCCACACGGGCCAGATCCGCCTCGACATCACCAACTTCGGCAACCTGCTGAACAGCAAGTGGGGTGTGGGGAAGCGCACGCTCGTGCCGACCGGAACGGGCAATGTCATCCCGATTCTCTCGCCCGTGGTCGATGCCAACGGCAAGATCTCGTACCAGATGGCGCGGGTCAGCAACGCTTTGCCCACTCAGACGTTCACGAACAACTCGTCGCTCGCGGAGGTCTACCAGATCATGGTGAGCTTCCGGTACAACTTCAACTAAGCACGACGCCACACGCGGGAGAGAGGCGGACACCCACCACGGTGTCCGCCTCTCTCCCGCCCACCGAAAGCACCGCAGCCGGCCCCCCAACGCAAGACTCTCAGGCGCTCCACGCCCGCACACTGCCCTCCCAAACCCAGCTCAGGCCAATCCCAGGGAGGGCCCACACCCAACTCCGCGTCGCCTCCATACGCCGCCCGACCGTCACGAAGGTAGGGAGACATCGGCCGGGAAAGGGCCATCAGGCGCTCCACTGCCGAGAGCAGGCATCGACACTCGAGCCAGGAGCATCGCAGGCCGGACGGCATGTTCGGGCAGGTGGGGGCGCGCGACGACGCGAGGGCTGGTGGGGGAGCGGCCGGCATGTTCCGCGACCGCCGAAAACGACAAAGGCCGCCGACCCATAGGGCCGGCGGCCTTTCGTTGCCTGGTTCCGGGTGTGCGCTAGTTGCCGCCCGCAGCCTTCTTGCGAAGTTCGTTCGCCTTGTCGCTGAGTTCGGTGGCCTCCTTGAGGAGCGCCTGCTGCTTGGCCGGATCCTTCTCGACGTTGGCCTGGAGCCGCAGCAGGAGGCCGCGGAAGGTGATGGCTTCGACGTAGTCCGACTTGAGCGAGATGGCCTTGTCGACCGCCTCGAGGCCCTTGGCGATGTATTCCTTCTTCTGGGCTTCGGTCAGCGTCGAGTCGCCGCGGGTTTCATCCCAGTAGTAGCCGGCAATGGTCTGGAACGCTTCAGGGTTGTTCGGCTCGATCTCGGCGCGCTGGTTCAGCGACTCGATCGTCTTGTCGAAGCGACCCTGGCGGTTGTAGAAGCCTGCGAGCTGCAGGTAGACCGACGCGTCCTTCGGCTTCGCCGCCTTGGACATGTTCAGCACCTTCTCTGCGTCGTCGTACAGGCCAGCGTCCTCGTAAATCTTCGCGAGGACCGCGTAGTTGGACGGCTCGGTCGGTTCCATCTCGATCATCTTGATGAGGACCGGTTCGGCCTCAGCCGGATCGTTCAGCTTGTCCACGCCGTACGCCGCGACGAGGTACTCGAGCGACAGCTTCGCGAGCTTCTTCTCGTCCTCGATCTGCGAGTTGCCCAGCTTCTCGGCGCAGAGCTTGTAGTTCTCGACCGCCTTCTTCAGGAGGGCGTCGTTCTCGGGCTCGCCGGCCTTGCTGGGCCTGTACAGGTTGTCGTAGCTGTTGCCCAGGAAGAAATACGCCATGGCAAGGTTAGGATCTTCCTTGAGCGTCTCTTCGTAGAGGTTGGCGGCCTTCCTGTAATCCTGAGACTGGTACGCGGCGTTCGCAGACTTGAAACTTCTCTTCGCCTGAACCTGCCCGACCTGCGAGCAGCCTACCGAAATCGATAGGGCCAGCACCGCCGCCGACGCGAGCGACGCACCCGAAAAAGCCTTCATTGAGCCCCCTTTATGGCCTAAACCCAACACGTGACCGATCACTGCCCGCCTGGCGAGGAGAATTGCCGTGGCCGAAACCGGGTCAGTATAGTGAAGCAAAAATTCCTAAGTCAATATGATGCTTAGACACCGGATTTCATGATTCGCTTCGAGGATCTCGTCGAAAAAGTCCGCGCGTACAGCCCCGACGCCGACGTCGAGCTGCTCAGGCGCGCCTACGTCTTCTCTGCCTTCGAACACCGGGGGCAGGTCCGCCACTCCGGGGAACCCTACCTGATCCACCCGCTGGCTGTCGCGGACTTCCTGGCCGACATGAAGTTGGACGTCGTGGCGGTGTCTGCCGGCCTGCTCCACGACGTGGTCGAGGACACCCTGACCACTATCGAGCGCATCCGGGAGCTGTTCGGCCCGGAGGTGGCGCACGTGGTAGAAGGCGTCACCAAGATCAGCGCCGTCCGCTTCTCGTCCACCGAGGAACGCCAGGCCGAGACGTTCCGGAAGATGCTCCTGGCCATGGTGGATGACATCCGGGTCATCCTGGTCAAGCTGGCGGACCGGCTCCACAACATGCGCACCCTCAACCACCTCGCTGAGGAGAAACGCATCGCCATCGCCCAGGAAACCAAGGACATCTACGCGCCCATTGCCAACCGGCTGGGCATGAGCAAGCTGAAGAACGAGCTCGAAGAGCTCTCGTTCAGGTACCTGGAGCCCCAGCTCTACGAGTCGCTCCGGGCCCGCGTGGACGCCAGGCGCCGGGCAACGGAGGGGTTGATCGAGCAGCTCCGCGCCACCATTGCCTCCAAGCTGAACGAAGCCTCGGTTCCGGTGATCCAGATCGACGGACGCATCAAGCGCCTCTGGAGCATCGCCCAGAAGCTCAAGAAGCAGCGCATCGAGCTGGACCAGGTCTACGACTTCGTCGCGCTCCGCGTGATCACCACCAGCGTGAAGGACTGCTACGCGGCCCTCGGCATCATCCACCAGACCTGGCAGCCGGTGCCCGGCCGCATCAAGGACTTCATCGCGATGCCCCGGCCGAACGGCTATCAGTCCCTGCACACCTCGGTGATCAGCCACCTGGGCATGCCGTTCGAGGTCCAGATCCGGACGCTCGAGATGCACCGGATGGCCGAGGAAGGCGTTGCCGCACACTGGAAATACAAGGAGGGGCGGACCGGCGACCACAAGGACGAACGCTACTTCCAGTGGATGCGCCAGCTCCTGGAGTTCCAGCAGGAGGTGCGCGATCCCCAGGAGTTCATCCAGAACCTGAAGGTGGAGCTGTATCCCGAGGAGGTCTACGCCTTCACGCCCAAGGGGCAGGTCAAGGCGTTCCCCCGCGGGGCCACGCCGATCGACTTCGCCTACTCGATTCACACCGACGTGGGCCACCAGTGCGTCGGCGCCAGGGTGAACGGCAAGATGGTGCCCCTCCGCGCCCACCTGCGCAACGGCGACATCGTCGAGATCATCACCCAGTCCGGCCACAAGCCGAGCCGCGACTGGCTCAACTTCGTCGCCACATCGCATGCACGCTACAAGATCAAGCACCTGATCCGGCTCGAGGAGCGCGCGCGCGCGATCGACCTGGGCAGGAAGGTCTTCGAGAAGGAACTGCGACGCTTCGACGTCTCGCAGAAGGGGCTCCTCGAGGGCGAGGCGTTCAACAAGGCGCTCTCGGACTCCGGCGTGAAGACCGTCGACGACCTGATGGCGCTGATCGGCTACGGCACGCTGTCCGCGAAACAGCTGCTCGGGAAGCTCGTCCCGGTCGATCGGCTGCGTGAGAAGGCGCCGGACAGTGCGGTCACTGCCGCCGTGAAGCGGGCCTTCGGTGCTGGTGAGGAAAAGATCAAGGTGCGCGGGTCAGACGATGTGCTCGTCTTCCGGGCGCGGTGCTGCAACCCGATCAGGGGCGAGAAAATCGTGGGCTACATCACTCGCGGGAAGGGGGTCTCGGTCCACTCGGCAACCTGCCCGAACGTGGTGAACCTCCTGTACGACCCCGAGCGGCGTATCGACGTGGAATGGGAGAAGCTCCCGGGTGGTGAGTCTTCGAACACCTACACCGTGAAGCTGTCGATGGAGGTGGAGGATCGGAAGGGCGTGCTGGCAGCCGTCAGCGCGAAGATCGCCGACATCAACACCAACATCCGGAACATGGAGGCGCGCACCGGTGACGACGAGCAGATGGCGCGCATCGACGTGACAGTGGAAATCGCCGACGTGCAGCACCTCGAGAAAGTGATCAAGGCGCTGAAGACCGTCAACGGCGTGATCGACGTGGAGCGGACTGGCCGCCCCCAGGGCAGCTAAGCCATCCCCGGGGTGTGCCGTTACGCGTCGAAGGACGCGATGACGTCTATCTCGACTCGCGCATCGCGGGGCAGCCTGGCGGCCTGCACGGTGGACCTGGCCGGATACGGCTCGGTGAAGAACGTCCGATAGACGTCGTTCATCGCCGCGAAGTCGTTCATGTCCGCCAGGTAGACCGTGGTGCGCACCACGTGGGCGTGCGTGAGGCCGGCGGCCTCCAGCAATGCCCCGATGTTCAGGAGCACGCGCCGGGTCATCAGGCCGATGTCCCCCTCAACCATGGCCCCGGTGTCGGGGTCGAACGGTACCTGGCCAGACACGAAGAGCAACTGCCCGACCCGCAGCGCGGCAGAGTAGGGGCCGATGGCCCTCGGAGCATTCGGGCTGGCGACCGCCTGCTTGCCCATGCGATCAGGCCGCCTTTACGACCTTGTTCGAACGGAGACACCGCGTGCATACGCGGATCCGGCGGACACCGCCATTGATCATTGCCCGCACCGTCTGGATGTTCGGCTCGAACCGCCGCGCGCTGACGTTATGCGCATGGCTGACCTGGCGACCCACCACCGGCGACTTCCCGCACACTTCACACTGCTTGGCCATCTCTGTTTCTTCCTTCCGCGACAAAACCACAAGTATAGTCACCACCCCTGCGCCTATCAAGCGTTCAGCCGGCCGCCACCGCTCCCCCCACCCAACGCACCTTGAATCTCGCGGGAGGACGGTCGCGTCACACAGGCCTGTAGGCCTGAAGGCGAGCAATCGACACAGCTGTCGGAGCCTGGGCCCATCGTCGTCTGCCGGTTCCGCGCGCTCGGCGTGTGGTGCGCTCGTCCCTGGTCATGCGGGCGCGGGCCGCGAGGCCAGTCGGGGTCCGCCCAAGGATGAGGTGACGTTCCGCCGTCTCCAGATGGGGAGAGCCCGTCGCTTTTCCGCCGTTCTTGTCGTCACCTTCAGCGGACAGCGACGTTTTCGAATTGTCTAGAACTCTTCAGCCCGATCATGCGTCTAATCGGGCAACTGAATTTGAACGGCCGGCCAAGATCGATCACACGTATCGGCTAAGTTCTTTTTCTTGTTTTGTTTGTTCGTCATTTAGGACGCTGGGTCAACAAGCTGAGCCGCCAGTCGAATAGGGCTCACGGGGCGGCGGCGAGGTTGAAGAGACACCATAATTCGCCGTTGTCCGGCTCGGCAAGATCAGTTTATACTCGGCACTTCATTTGCATGATTGGCGGCAATCTTATTCGGGCGGTGCCCCGGGGTTCCGGGAGCAGAGGAGCGGCATTATGAAGAAGACAACCAACGTGGTGACTGAGGCGACGCCGAAGTCCCGCTACAGCGAACTGAAGCGGATGCTGGAAGATCGTCGCCGCGAGATTCAGGCCGAAGTGCAGGGCAAGATGCGCGACGTCCGGTCCGAGGGCACCTGGGGTGGCAAGACCAACGAGGTGTTCGACGCGGTCGAGAGCTCTGAGGCCGACATCCAGGATGACATCGAGTTCGCGCTCATCCAGATGAAGTCCGAGACGCTCAACAAGATCAACGACGCGCTCATGCGCCTCGATCAAGGCGACTACGGCAACTGCTTCGAGTGTGGCGAGGAAATCGCCGAGAAGCGCCTGCGGGCGCTGCCCTTCGCGGTACGGTGCAAGGACTGCGAAGAGGCACGTGAGATGGCCGAGCAGCGCGAGCGCCAGATGGCGGCCCGTCGCGGCGCGTCCTCTCTCTTCTTCGACATGTAAGTCCGGCGACCCGTGGGCTCCGCCGGTGGCGGAGCCCACCTTCTCCCCACCGGCCCTCCCCGCTCGTCTCCGACCGGCATACAATCGCCCGGGCACTCCGCCCGTTCCCGTTTCTGCGGGCCTGGCCGCCATGGCCGGACATGCCCGTACCACAAGGAGTTCGGCATGAGCGATCAGAACGACGATCTCAAGACCGACGATCTTTCGGTCACCGATCGGCCGCTTGCGATTCCGCCTGAACTGCCGATCCTTCCCTTGCGGGACACCGTTCTCTTCCCGAACTCCTTCATGCCGCTCGCCGTGGCGCGCGAGAGTTCCGTTCGCCTCATCGACGACGCCATCACCAATGGGAAGCTGATCGCCGTATTCACCCAGCGTGATGCCTCGATCGAGGAGCCGGTCCAGTCCGACCTGTACGGCGTCGGCACGGCCACCCACATCCACAAGATGTTCAAGCTGCCCGACGGCAGCCTCCGGCTGATCGTCCAGGGGCTCGCGCGCCTCACCCTCGACGAGGTGCTCGAGACGCAGCCGTACTTGCGCGCGCGGGTGACGGCTGCCAGCGAGGACGCCAGCGAGGCCGATCGCCTCGAGATCGACGCCCTGGCCCGGAACATCAAGGCGAACTTCCAGCAGGTCGTGTCCCTCTCACCGCTGCTCTCGGACGACCTGCAAACGCTGGCCACGAACATCACGGAGCCAGGCCGCCTCGCCGACTTCATTGCGTCCAGCCTCACGACCATCAGCACGGCCGTGAAGCAGGAAGTGCTCGAGACGCTCGACATCCGGGCCCGGATGGACAACCTGAACCGGATCCTCATCAAGGAGCTGGAGGTACTCGAGCTCGGCTCCAAGATCCAGTCGCAGGTGCAGTCCGAAGTGGGCAAGAACCAGCGCGAGTACTTCCTGCGCGAGCAGATGAAGGCGATCCAGAAGGAACTTGGCGAGGGCGACGACCAGACCAAGGAGATCGAGGAGCTCGCCGAGAAGATCGAGGCCGCCGGCATGCCGGACCCGGTCAAGAAGGAGGCGTTGCGCGAACTGGACCGACTCTCGAAGATGCCACCCGCCGCTGCCGAGTACACCGTCTCGCGTACCTACGTCGACTGGCTCGTCGCGCTGCCGTGGGCCCGCCGCTCCGAGGAAGTGATCGACCTGCCGAAGACCAAGCTGGTCCTCGATGCGGATCACTCCGGGCTCGAGAAGGCGAAGGACCGCATCCTGGAGTACCTCGCGGTTCGCAAGCTCAACCCCGAGGTGAAGGGACCCATCCTCTGCTTCGTCGGACCTCCCGGCGTGGGCAAGACCTCACTCGCCCGGTCGATCGCGGAGTCGCTGGGCCGCAAGTTCGTGCGGGTATCTCTCGGCGGCATGCGCGACGAGGCGGAGATTCGGGGCCATCGCCGCACCTACATCGGTGCGCTGCCCGGACAGATCATCCAGGGGCTTCGCCGGGCGGAGACGAAGAACCCGGTCTTCATCCTCGACGAGATCGACAAGCTCGGGTCGGACTTCCGCGGCGATCCGTCCTCGGCCCTGCTCGAGGTGCTCGACCCCGAGCAGAACGGCACGTTCCGCGACCACTATCTCGACGTCCCGTTCGATCTCTCCGAGGTGCTCTTCATCACCACCGCCAACGTCCTCGACCCGATTCCGCCGGCCCTTCGCGACCGCATGGAGGTACTCGAAATTGCCGGTTACACCGAGGAGGAGAAGCTCAAGATCGCGCAGGAGCACCTCGTTGCCAAGCAGGTGAAGAACCACGGCCTCACCGAGGCGTCCATCAGGTTCGACGCCGACGCGCTCCGGCAGGTGATTCGCGGCTACACCCGCGAAGCTGGCGTGCGCAATCTCGAGCGCGAGATCGGTGCGCTCTGCCGGAAGGCGGCGAGACGCCGGGCCGAGGGCGACGAGTCGTTCCTCCTGGTGACGCCCGACGTGGTGGTGGACCTGCTCGGCGCCCCGAAGTTCCTCGACGAGGAGATGGAGGAGCGGACGAAGGAACCGGGCGTCGCGATTGGCCTGGCGTGGACGCCCGTGGGTGGAGACGTCCTCTTCATCGAGGCCTCGCGCATGGCAGGTACGGGGACGCTGACCCTCACGGGCCAACTCGGCGACGTCATGAAGGAGTCGGCACGAGCGGCACTCTCCTGGCTGCGCACCCACGCGCGCGAGCATGGGGTCGACCCCGACTTCTTCAAGTCTGCCGAGCTTCACGTGCACGTGCCGGCCGGCGCCATCCCCAAGGATGGCCCATCGGCCGGCGTCACCATGGCTGCAGCCATGGCGTCCGAGTTGACGGGCCGTCCGGTACGTGGCGACATCGCGATGACCGGTGAGATCACCCTGTCGGGTCGCGTGCTCCCCGTGGGAGGGATCAAGGAGAAGGTGCTGGCCGCACGCAGGGTCGGTATCAACGAGGTGATCCTGCCGCGGCAGAACGCGAAGAACGTCAACGAGGACCTCACGCCCGAACTCCGGCGTGGGCTGGTGGTCCACCTCGTCTCCACCATCGACGAGGTCCTCGCGCTGGCCCTCCAGCCGGTCTCGACCGACGTCGTCAGGCCGACGAAGAAGGTGACGCGCTCCAGCAGCCAGGCGCACCCACGCGCCTGAGCCGGACGTGCGTGCGACTCAGATCCCCGGGAGCCGCCAGGCGGCCCCGGATCTCTGAGCCCCTGTCAGAGCAGGGTCAGTCCGTACGCCGTCTTCAGGTCGATGATCTCGCCGCGCTCCACCATCGCTCGCGCCTCGGCCACCGTCACCGACACCGACTGGATGTCCTCGTCCTCGTCAGGGCGCCGCGTGGAGTCCGCGGCTGGCAGCCGCAGCTGCGACACACGGTAGAAGATCAACTCCTCATCGCAGAACCCCGGGGTGGGATACAGGCCGCGCACCCGCTCGATGCGGCCGGGCACCCGCCCGATCTCCTCCTCGCACTCGCGAGCCGCCGCCTCGTCGGGTGACTCACCGTCGTCCACCCGGCCTGCGGGAACCTCCCACATGACCCGGTCCACGCTGGCGCGGTACTGCCGGATCAGCACAACCCGGCCATCGTCCTCCAGGGGAATGAGCACGACTGAGGGGTTGTGGCGAACGATGGCTACCTCGCGGCTGCGCCCGTCAGGAAAGGTGCGCGTGGCCACTTCGACGGAGAAGACGCGGCTGCGGAAGACGATCGGCATCTGTTGACTCCAGAGTGTTGCGGGACGTCATGCCGCGCGGCACGGGGCGTCGGCGACCGTCGTGGCTAGCGCGGCGCCAGGTCTTCCGGCCTGTTCCGCGCGATCAGGTCGTCGAGCACGGACTGCAGGTCGGCCGGGAGCGGGCTCTCGAAGGACATGCGCCTGCCATCGGATGGATGCGTGAACGCCAGCCGTGCGGCATGCAGGAACGGCCGGTCCAGTCGCATCACCGGCCTGATGTCGTTCTGGACGCGCCGGTGGACGCCGCCGTAGAGCGCGTCGCCCACAATGGGGTGGCCGATGGCGCTGAGGTGCACGCGGATCTGGTGCGTCCGGCCCGTGTGGATCGCGATCTGCGCCAGTGTCAGCGCGGGATTCACCTCGTAGACACGCACGATCCGTGTCACCGCCTCCCGGCTCCGGCGGGCGCGATTCGACATCTTCTTGCGGTTGTTCGGGTCGCGGCCGATCGGCTCCTCGATCCGACGTCCGGCCACCACCAGGCCCCAGACCAGCGCGATGTACTCCTTCTCGACCTCGCGATCGTGGAACTGCCGCGCGAGTTCGTGGTGGGCCGCGTCGTTCTTGGCCACCACCATCAGCCCTGAAGTGCCCCGGTCGAGCCGGTGCACGATACCGGGGCGGATCTCGCCGCCGATGCCGCTCAGGTCCTCGACATGGTGGAGCAGCGCGTTCACCAGCGTGCCCGAGTCGTGTCCAGCGGCAGGATGCACCACCATGCCCGCCGGCTTGTCCACCACCACGATGTCGCTGTCCTGATAGAGGATGGGGATGTCCAAGGGCTCGGCGGCCGGCACCGGATCCCGCGGTTCGGGGATGTCGACCTCGACGGTGGCGCCGGTCTTGACCCGCAGGTTCGCCTTCGCGGGCCGGCCGTCCACCTTGACCAGCCCATCCTCGATCAGCTTCTGCAGGTGCGAACGTGAGTGTCCCGCGACGACGGCGACCAGAACGCGGTCGAGCCGCTCGCCGTCGTGCTCCTCCGTGATGATGACAGTGAGGGGAATGTCAGGCTGCCTTCCGCATGCGCCCGGGCGACGGTGCAGCCCGGCGCGACAGCAGCGCGAGCATGACGACGGCCAGGGGCGCAAGCACGAGCGAGATGAACTGCGACGTCGAGAACATCAGCACAGCCCCACGTGGATCGTTCCGGTAGAACTCGATCACGAAGCGTGAGATCGCATAGAGCAGCATGTAGAGCCAGAACGTGCGCCCGGGGAAGGTGCGACCGCGCCGTTCGGTGGCGAGCAGGAGCGCCAGGATCAGCGCCTCCGCACCGGCCTCGTAGAGCTGCGTGGGATGGAGCGGCACGTTCAGCGGCGTGCCCACGTTGGCCGCCGCATACGGATCGGTGAACGTGATCGCCCACGGCACGTCGGTCGGCCTGCCCCAGCAGCAACCCGCGAAGAAGCAGCCCATGCGGCCGACGACATGTCCCAGCGCGATGCCGGGCGCGAATACGTCCGTGGTGGTCCACAGCGGCAGGCCGATCTTCCGGATGTACCAGAGCGCCACGGACACGGCGAGGATGAGTCCGCCGTAGAAGACGCCGCCCGAACGTGCAAGGGTGATCAGTTCCGTCGGGTCGCTGACGAAGGTCCTGAAGTCGGTGACGACCAGCAGCAGCTTGGCGCCGACCAGGGCGCTGATGATGATGTAGATGCCGAGGTCGAGCACCCGCGCTTCATCCAGGCCGCGAGCCTTCGCCCGCACCATCGCGAGCTTGAGCCCCAGCAGGTACGCGCCCGCGAGCAGGACGCCGTAGGTGTAGATGGTCGCCGGGCCGAGGTCAATGAGGATTGGATGCATGCGTGCTCGCCACGATCATATCGAGGATCATGAACACGACACCGACCGTTATGGCCGAGTCGGCGACATTGAACGCCCAGAAGTGAAAGGAGCCCCAGTAGGCATCCACGAAGTCGACCACCGAGCCGACGAAAATCCGGTCGAGGAGGTTACCCGCGGCACCGCCGATGATGAGCGCCATCCCCAGCCGCGCCATCAGCTGTTCACGCGCAAGCGTGCCGGCGTAGATCGCCACCCCCACCAGGGCGCAGATGGCCACGGTCGCAATGACGATCGTCTTTCCCGGAAAATCCACGGCATTGAGGAAGCCGAACGCCGCACCGGTGTTCCGGACGTGGGTGATGTCCAGGAAGTTCGGGATGACCTCGACGCTGCCGTGCAGGGGCACACGGGTGCGCACCAGCCACTTCGAGACCTGGTCCAGCACCACGATGAGGAGCGGGAGCCAGACTTCGAGCATCCGGCCGCGCAGTCCAGGCGTCACCGCCCCCGTCTCATCCATTGGGCGTTCCGGCGAGGGCATCCTGGCAGCGACCGCAGAGACCGGCCGACTCGGGTACCTGGGACACAGTCGGCACGTACCGCCAGCACCGCTCGCACTTCACGCCACTGGCGCGCTCGATGGTGATGACGGGGCCACCTTCCTCGTGCACGTCGACGTCGGTCGGCGCTGCCCTGAGCTCCACTTCCGACACGATGAACAGCATCGGGAGCTGCAGGGCGTAGGGCTCGAGGAACGCGAGGTCCTTCTCGGTCGCCGAGAGCACAACCCTGGCCTGCAGCGAACTGCCGATCTGCTTGTCCTTTCTCAGCGGTTCGATCTGCGCCAGCACACGCTCGCGCAGCTCGCTCAGCCGCTGCCATTGTGCGAGCAGCTCCGTGTCGACCATCGTCTCGAGCTCCGCCGTGTCCGGGAACAGGGCGACGTGCACCGAGTCGTCCGTGCGGGCCGGCAGGTAGCGCCAGAGTTCGTCGCTGGTGAACGACAGGATGGGGGCCAGCAGCCTGGCGAGGCCATCCGCCATGATGTACATGGCCGTCTGGGCGGACCGGCGCTCTCCTGATCCGGCCGCGTAGGTGTACAGCCGGTCCTTCGAGACGTCCGCGTAGAACGCGCTCAGGTCCACAGTGGCGAACGCGTTCACCGCCTGGAAGATCGTGCCGTACTCGTAGCTGCTGTAGGCGCGCCTCACCTTCAGCGCCACCTCGGCGTACCGCGCCAGGATGTAGCGGTCCACCTCCTCGCGCGAGGCCACCGGCACGAGGTCCAGGTCCGGGTTGAAGTCGTACAGGTTGGCCACGAGGTAGCGCAGCGTATTCCGGATCTTCCGGTACGCCTCCACCGCCCGTGCCAGCACCTCCTTGCCGATCCGGATCTCCTGGGTGTAGTCGCTCATCGATACCCAGAGCCGCAGGATGTCCGCGCCGCTCTGCTTGATGATGTCCTGTGGCTCGACCGAGTTCCCGAGCGACTTCGACATCTTCCGCCCGTCCTCGGCGACGATGAAGCCGTGCGTCAGGACCTCGCCGAAGGGGGCGCGGCCGCGGGTGCCCAGGCCGACCAGCAGCGAACTCTGGAACCATCCGCGGTGCTGGTCGCTCCCTTCCAGGTACATGTCGGCCGGCCACGTCAGTTCGGGCCTGACCGACAGCACCGCCTCGTGGCTCGACCCCGAGTCGAACCACACGTCGAGGATGTTCAGTTCACGTTCGAAGCTGGTGCCGCTGCACGACGGGCAGGTGAGCCCTTCCGGCACGAACTCCCCGGTCGGCCGCTCGTACCACGCGTCGGCGCCGTACCGCTCGAACACGGCGGCCGCCTTCTCCACGATGGCGGGGGAGATCAACGCCTCTCCGCACTTCGTGCAGTCGAGCGCCGGAATCGGCACGCCCCACGCGCGCTGTCGCGACACGCACCAGTCGGGACGGTTCGCCAGCATGTTGTAGATGCGGTCGTGGCCCCAGCCGGGAATCCAGGACACCTTGTTGTCGACCTGGTCCAGCGCCGCCTGCCGCAGTGTCCGCGTCGCATCGGCCTGCTGCAGCTTCGGATCGTCCATCCCGATGAACCACTGCGACGTGGCCAGGAAGATCACCGGGTTGTGGCAGCGCCAGCAGTGCGGATAGGTGTGCGCGAACGACTTGCGGTGCCACAGGCGCCCGCGGTCCTTCAGCGCCTCCTCGACCCTGGGATTCGCGTCGAAGACACGCAGGCCGCCGAAGAGCTCGACGGTGTCGAGGAAGTGTCCGGCCGGTCCGATCGGCGCGTAGATGTCGAGGCCGTACCGCTGCCCCGTGTGGAAGTCCTCCGCGCCATGGCCTGGTGCCGTGTGCACCACACCGGTGCCCGCATCCAGCGTCACGTAGTCGGCCAGCACGCCAACCGAGTCGCGCGCATAGAGCGGGTGCTGGAAGCGCACATGCTCGAAGACGTCGCCCTTCATCCGCGCCAGCGACCGGTCGAGCGCGACGCCCGACTCGGCAGCCACCGTCGCCGCCAGCCCTTCGGCCACGATCACGGCCCGGCCCTCCACGTCGTATGCGACGTAGTCCAGCTCGGGGTTGAACGCCACGGCCAGGTTCGACGGAATGGTCCACGGGGTCGTGGTCCAGATGAGCACCGACACCGCACGACCGGCCAGCTCGGGCACGCGCGAGACGAGCGCGTCCGCATTCGCCTCCGGCAGCGGGAACTCCACGTAGATCGACGGCGAGGTGTGGTCCTCGTACTCCACCTCCGCCTCGGCCAGGGCCGTGCGGCAGTGGATGCACCAGTGCACCGGTTTCTTGCCCTTGTAGACCAGCCCCTGCTCGACGAATCGGCCGAAGGCCCGTGCGATTGCCGCCTGGTAGCGGAAGTCCATCGTCACGTAGGGTTCGTCCCACGTGCCGAGGACGCCGAGGCGCTGGAACTGCGCCGTCATCGTCCCGATGAACCGCTCCGCGAACGCCCGGCACGCGCGGCAGAAGTCGGCCGTCGACATCTCGCGTTTCTTCGGGCCCAGTTCGCGGTCGACCTTGAGTTCGATCGGCAGGCCGTGGCAGTCGTACCCGACCACGAAGGGGGCATCGAACCCCTCCATCGACCGGGACTTCACGACGAAGTCCTTCAGGATCTTGTTGAGTGCCGTCCCGATGTGAATGTTGCCGCTGGTGTACGGCGGACCGTCGTGCAGGATGAACTTCGGTGCCCCGCGGCGGCGTTCGCGAATCTTCCCGTAGAGATCCATGGCGGCCCACCGCGCGAGCGCGTCAGGCTCGGTCGTCGGGAGGTTCGCCTTCATCGGGAAGTCCGTGCGAGGCAGGTTGACGGTGTCTTTCCATTCAGGCATGGGTATCCCGCGATTTTATAATGAATGGATGACCATGCCGGCAGAACCCCCAGGCGGCTCACCCCGGCCGCCGGCATGACGAAGGCCGTCGTCTTCGACGTCGACTTCACGCTGATCTACCCCGGACCCACGTTCCAGGGCCCTGGCTACCGGGCGTTTGCCGCCCGTCACGGTGTCGACGTCGATCCCGCACGCTTCGACGAAGCGGTGACGAGCGCTGCCGCCCTCCTGCACCTGCCGGACGACACGCCCTACGACGACGACATCCACGTGCGGTACACGCGGCACATCCTGGAGCACATGGGTGGGCGTGGCGAGGCCCTGGACGTGGTCGCGCGCGAGATCTACCGGGAGTGGGCCGCGTGCCAGCACTTCGAACTCTATGACGAGGTGCCGGGCGTGCTGCGCGAGCTGGTGGACGCCGGCCTGCGGATCGGCCTCATCTCCAACTCGCATCGGTGCCTCGCCTCGTTTCAGGCGCACTTCGAGCTCGACGGCCTCATCACCGCCACCGTGTCCTCGTCCGAGCACGGGCTGATGAAGCCGCACCCGAGCATCTTCAACGCCGCCCTGACGCTCCTCGGCGTGAGTGCCGGCGAGGCGGTGATGGTCGGCGACAGCCAGCCCCACGATATCGAGGGAGCCCTGCAGGCCGGCATGCGGGCCGTGCTGCTGCACCGGGCCGAGCGCACGCACCCGCGCGCGGGCGAACTTGCAGACCGGGGTGTGCCCACGGTGCGGTCGCTGCGTGAGGTGCCGGCGCTCATCGCCGGCGGCTGGCGCTGACCGGCCTCGCCGGGATCGGGCTTGGCCCGTTCGCGCGTCGGCGATAATCTCCCGTCATGTCCTGCCTGTTCTGCAAGATCATCGCGCGCGAGATTCCGGCGTCCATCGTGTACGAAGACGACCGCGTCCTGGCGTTCAACGACATCAACCCGCAGGCGTCCACGCACGTGCTGGTGGTCCCGAAGGCGCACGTCCCGACGCTGAACGACCTGGCTCCGGAGCACGACGCACTGGTGGGCGAGGTGGTGCGGCGGGCTGCCGCCATTGCAAAGGAGCGGGGACTGGACGCGCCAGGCTATCGGACCGTGTTCAACACGAACCGCGACGCCGGCCAGACCGTGTTCCACATCCACCTGCACCTGATCGGGGGGCGCAGCCTGGCCTGGCCTCCGGGCTGAGTCATCCCGCGACGTGCTGCAGCACCGCCACCCGGGGAATGTCCTGGAGGTCGTGCTTCACGTCGACGAGCGCCAGCCCGGGCTGGGCCGAGATCAGCGATTCAATCGCCTCGTCCTGGGCGACGCCGAACTCGAAGATGAGGAGGCCCTCCCGCGCCAGGGCCGCCGGGGCCTGGCGGAGGAGCCGCCTGATGATCTCGAGCCCATCCGGGCCGGCGAACAGGGCGCCGACCGGCTCGAACTCCCGCACCTCGGGCTGGAGCGTCGGCTGGTCGCCCGATGGGACGTACGGCGGATTGGCCACGATGAGGTCGAACGGTCCGGTGATGCCTTCGAGCAGGTCCGCGTGCACGCACCGCACCCGCGACGTGAGGCCGTACCGCTCGACGTTTCTCCTTGCCACCTCCAGCGCGGGCTCCGAGAGGTCGCTGGCGGTCACCGTGGCCTTCACGAACTCGCGGGCCAGGCTCACGGCCACGCATCCGCTGCCCGTGCACACGTCGAGCACACGGATCGCCTGCGCCCGGTCGAACTGCTCGAGTGCCGCCTCGATCAGCAGCTCGGTCTCGGGCCGCGGAATGAGCACGGCTGGCGTGACCTCGATGTTCAGGTTCCAGAACTCGCGTGAGCCGGTGATGTAGGCGAGCGGTTCACGCCGGACGCGCCTGGCGACCAGCGCTTCATAGTCCCTGGTCAGCTCCGGCGATGCCGCCTCGTCGCCATGGGTCATCAATCGGGCGGCATCCCAGCCGAGGATGTGCTGCGCGAGGAGGCGTGCGTCGAGCGCGGCCTCGTCGGCGGGAATCCCTGCGGCCCGGAAGCGGCGCCGTGCGTCGGCAACGAGGGCGTTGATCTCGGTCGGCATGGCGGGCTGGATGGGACCAGCCGTGGCCGGGTCAGACGGCCGTGGCGTCCTTCAGTTTCTCCGACTGGTAATACGTGCTCAGCTGGTCGAGCAGTTCCTCGAGGTCGCCGTTCATCACGTTCACGAGCTGGTGCGTGGTGAAGTTGATGCGGTGGTCGGTGATCCGGCTCTGCGGGAAGTTGTAGGTCCGGATTTTCTCGGACCGCTCGCCCGTGCCGACCTGGCTCTTGCGATCCTTGGCGATGGCGTCCTGCTGCTTGCGCAGTTCCATCTCGTAGAGTCGTGACCGCAAGACCTTCATCGCCTTCGCGCGGTTCTTGATCTGTGACTTCTCGTCCTGCTGCGACACCACCAGTCCGGTCGGGATGTGCGTGATGCGCACGGCGGAGTAGGTGGTGTTCACGCTCTGGCCACCAGGGCCACTCGAGCAGAAGGTGTCGATGCGCAGGTCCTTGTCGTTGATCTGGACGTCCACCTCTTCGGCCTCGGGGAGCACCGCGACGGTGGCGGTCGAGGTGTGGATGCGCCCGCTCGCCTCGGTGGCCGGCACGCGCTGCACGCGGTGCACGCCGCTCTCGTACTTCAGCTTGCTGTACACGCCGCGCCCCTCGATGGTCGCGATGCCTTCCTTCATGCCGCCGACCCCCGACTCGCTGGTCGACATCATGTCGAGGCGCCACCCCTGCTTCTCGGCGTACTTCGCGTACATGCGGAACAGCTCGCCGGCAAACAGCGCCGCCTCGTCGCCGCCGGTGCCCGCGCGGATTTCGAGCACGACGTTCTTCTCGTCGTTCGGGTCCTTCGGGATCAGGAGGATCTTCAGCTCGGAGACGAGCGCGTCCTTCCGCGCGAGCAGCCCCTTGAGCTCCTCCTGCGCCAGTTCACGCATGTCCGGGTCGGTCCCGCGGGCCAGTTCCTCCGCGCCGGCGATGTCGCTCACCACCGCCTTGTATTCGCGGTAACGCGCCACCGTCGTCTCGATGTCCGAGAGGGTCTTGGACTGCTTGCGGTACTCGGCCGGGTCGCTCTGCAGCTCCGCCGTGCCGAGCCGATGCAGCAGCTCTTCGTACTGGTGTTCCGTGGCCTCGAGTTTGTCGAACATAGGATTCCGCGGGCGCCGCGCCCGCTCTCACAGCTTACCCGCCGGAGACCGGCGGCAGGAATGCCACCTCGTCGCCGTCCGCCAGCACGTGCTCCCGCCGGGCGTAGTCCGCGTTGACGGCCATCGAGATGGACCGCTCGTACGACGCGATCGCGGGGAACTCCGCCGCGAGGGTGTCCCACAGGCCGCGTACGGTCGTCCCAGGCGCGATGTCGCGCACCAGTTCCGGCGTGCCCACGATGTCGCGCAGCCGTGCGAACAGCTTCACGGTCACACGCATGCGATCCGCTCCGCCTCCGCCAGCGCCTGCTCATCGTCAGGGTCGGCCGTGGCCCCCTCGACCCAGACGTCGCCGCCCTCGAAGAACTCCCGCTTCCAGATCGGCGCGATCTGCTTGATGCGCTCGATGGCGTAGCGGCATGCGGAGAATGCGTGGCCCCGGTGCGGCGAGGCCGTGGCGATGGCCACGCTGGCTCCGCCAATCTCGATGCGGCCGATCCGGTGGTGCAGGGCCAGACGCACGTCTGGCCACCGCTGCCTGATCTCGTCCTCGATCCGTTCGAACGCCCGCAGGGCGAGCGGCTCGTAGGCCTCGTACTCGAGATGCAGCACGCGGCGACCGAGGTTGTGGTTCCGGACCAGGCCCAGGAAGGTGGTCACGGCACCGTCGGAGCCGCTGGCGTCGCCGCGATCCGTCACGGCCGCCACCAGCGCGTCCATGATCAACGGTTCGGGCCCGATGGCCAGCAGCGGAATACTCACGTCCTAAGTATATAGGCCTGCCGCCGCCGGCCCGGCTATCGCACGCCGCCGAGTGGCGCCGCCGTGGAGCCCTGCCGGTACGGTCCGTCCCAGAAGTGATCCAGCGGTCCGTGCCCGTGCCCAATGGCAAGTCCGTGCCGGATGGCGCCCGCCACGTACGCCTGCGCGCGTCCGACCGCCTGCACCAGCGTGTCGCCGAGGGCCAGCCTCGCGGCGACGGCTGAGGCAAAGGTGCAGCCGGTGCCGTGGGTGTTCCGCGTGTCGATGCGTGCAGTCCTGAATTCGTGAAACGTCCGCCCGTCGAAGAGCAGGTCGACGAGCTCCTCGCCAGGGCCGTGCCCGCCCTTCACGACCACGGCCGACGGCCCGAGCCGATGAATCGCCGCGGCCGCCCGCTTCGCGTCCTCCAGCGAGGCAATGGTGCAGCCGCTCAAGACCTCGGCTTCCGGGATGTTGGGCGTGACGACGAGCGCCCGCCGCAGGAGCTCGCGCCTGATCGCGGTCAGCGCGTCCTCGTCCAGCAGCCGGTCGCCGCTCTTGGCCACCATCACGGGATCCACCACCACGAGCGGCAGCTGCAGGTCGGCGATTGCCGCCGCCACCGCCTCGACGATGGCCGCCGAGGCGAGCATGCCGGTCTTGGTGGCCGAGACGTGGATGTCGGAGGCAACCGCCTCGATCTGTGCGGTCACCAGGTCGGCCGGGAGCGCGTGCGCGGCCAGCACACCGACGGTGTTCTGCGCCGTGATGGCGGTGATCGCGCTGGTTCCGTAGACGCCGTGCGCCGCAAACGTCTTGAGGTCGGCCTGAATGCCGGCACCGCCACCGGAGTCGCTGCCGGCGATGGTGAGTGCGGTCTTGATCGGTCTGGTCATGGGCGTGATGCGCGTCAGTTCGAACGGCGGGCGGGTGGTGCGGGCTTGCCGAAGATGAGCAGGTACTGGAACGGAGGGACAGCCTCCCGCCCCTGCAGCCGCAACCCGGCAGACTCCACGGCCGACACGATGCTGTCCGGGTTCACGCGGTCCTCGGCCGCCGGCCCCGGTCCGCCGCTGCCGGGCAGAAAGTCCACGATGCCGAGCCGGCCCTGCGGCTTCAGTGCCCCGACCACGCGCCGGAGCAGCTCCTGGATGGTCTGCGGGTCGGACGGCTCATCCATCTCCCGCCACGCGTCGACGATGAGCACGACGTCCAGCTCGCCGGCGTTCAGGTGCGGATCGGTCGGCGTGCCGAGCACCGTGCGCACATTGGCCAGCCCCTCCTGCTGGACGCGGCGGTTGATGGCCTCGATCATCTGCGGCTGGATGTCCTGTGCGTAGACGATGCCGTTGGGACCGACACGTCGCGCGAGCCGGATCGTGAACCAGCCGCCACCGGCTCCCAGGTCGGCCACGCGCGCCCCGTCGGCAATGCCCAGGGCGTCCATGATGAGGTCGGGCTTGTTCCAATCGTCGCGATCCGGTGCGGAGAGCAGGCCCAGATCCTGCGGGGGAAAGAGGCGTCGCTGCCGCGGTGGCGCCGACGGCCTGGCCTGCGGTTGCTCCCGCGGCGGCGCTCCTGCATTCGCCTGCGCCTCGGGCCCCGCAGACCCACCCACACCACCGGCCGTGACGAGCAGGGTGCCCACGAGCGCCGCGAGTGACCACACGCCTGCGCGCCTCACGGTGTCGGGTCCTCCCGGTCGCCGGCGATCGTTGGACCGTCCTTGGTGGCGGCGCGACCGGCCTGCCCCGCCGGTCCCACGATCCCGCCCCGCGTCATCGCATCGACCGACAGCACGCGGTCGAGCGTCTCCGCATCGAGCAGGCCCCGCTCGAGGATGACGTCGCGGATGCTGCGCCCGGTGCGTACCGCGACCTTCGCCGCGTCGGCGGTGGCGGCGTAGCCGATATAGGGGTTCAGGGCGGTGGCCATGGCCGTGCTTCGATCGAGCAGCTCACGCGCGCGTGCGGCATCGGGTTCGAGCCCGTCCACGCAGCGGGTGCGGAAGGCGATCATCGCACGGCCGAGGATGGCGGAGGCGTGTAGTGCATTCCAGGCGATGACCGGCATCATCACGTTCAGTTCGAGCTGTCCTGCCTCGCACGCGAGGGCGATCGTCTGATCGCAGCCCATCACCTGGAAGCAGACCTGGTTGACCATCTCGGGGATCGAGGGGTTCACCTTCCCGGGCATGATGGACGAACCCGGCTGCACGGCGGGCAGCACGACTTCGGACAGGCCTGCGCGAGGCCCCATGCTCAGGAGCCTGAGGTCGCTCGCGATCTTCCCGAGTTCGACCGCCAGCCGGCGCATGGCCCCCGAGTAGGCGAGCACGTCGCCCATGCTCTGGGTGACTCTGAACAGGTTCTCCGCCGGACGCAGCGTGAGCCCCGTGTCGCGCTGCAGCGCCGCGATCACGGCGTGACGGTAGTCCTCGCCGGCATTCAGGCCGGTGCCGACCGCCGTTCCACCGATGTTGAGTTCCTGCAACTGCTCGCCTGCGGTCGCCACATCGTCTGCGCCACGGCGCAGGCAGGAGGCGTACCCTCCGAAGACCTGGCCGAAGGTGATGGGTACGGCATCCTGCAGGTGCGTGCGGCCGGTTTTCACGAGCGTGGCCGAGGCCTCGGCCTTCGCCGCGAAGATCTCGACCAGATCGCGGGCGGCGCGGAGCAGCGGCCCGTGCCCGATCAGCAGTGCGAGGCGCGTGGCCGTGGGGAAGACGTCGTTCGTCGACTGCCCCATGTTCACGTGGTCGTTGGGGTGCACCGTGTCGTAGACGCCGAGCGCCCCGCCGAGGAGTTCGGCTGCACGGTTCGCCAGCACCTCGTTCACGTTCATGTTGTGCGAGGTGCCTGCACCCGCCTGGTAGACGTCCACGACGAACTGGTCGCGCAGGCGACCGTCGAGCACGTCGTTGGCGGCCGAGACAATGGCCTGCGCGACGCGGGCATCGAGGCGGCCGAGCGCCTGGTTGACCTCGGCTGCGGCCCGCTTGACGAGGACCGTGGCGGTGACGAGATCCGGATGCGCCCGCAGGCCGCTGATGGGGAAGTTCTCGATGGCGCGCGCGGTCTGCACGCCGTAATACGCGGTGGCGGGAACGTCCAGCGCCCCCAGCGGATCACGCTCGGTGCGGACAGCCATAGGTGCCGATTATACTGGCTCGAATGCGCGCCTCCGTGGCTGCCTTTCAGTTCTGACGTCTGACTTCTCGGTCCCAACTTCTGCAGGATCAGCCCATGCTGCCTTCATTCTTCGACAGCGTCCTTGCCCTCATCGTCCGTACCTCAACCGACCTCCCGCCTGATGTGCGGGCAGCGATGAAACACGCAGTGAGCGCGGAGCCCGAGGGCACACGCGCGGCACAGGCGCTGAACATCATCTCGCAGAACATCGACCTGGCCGTGGACCAGGAAGGTGCCATCTGCCAGGACACCGGCATGCCCACCTTCGAGGTCCATGTGCCGGTCGGCGCCAACCAGATCTGGATGCGCCAGCAGATCCGTGAGGCGGTCGCCGAGGCGACGCGGCGCGGGAAGCTCCGGCCGAACTCGGTCGACTCGATCACCGGCAAGAACTCGGGCGACAACCTGGGGCCGGGCACGCCCATCATCCACTTCGACCAGTGGGAGCGGGATGAGATCGAGATCAAGCTGATCCTGAAAGGTGGCGGCTGCGAGAACACGAACGCGCAGTACGCCCTGCCCATGGAACTGCCGCATCTCGGCCGCGCCGACCGGTCGCTCGAAGGCGTGCGCAAGTGCATCCTCCATGCGGTCTGGAATGCCCAGGGCAAGGGGTGCAGTCCGGGAGCCGTCGGTGTGTGCGTGGGCGGCGACCGCACGTCGGGCTACCTTCACGCCAAGGAGCAGCTGTTCCGGACGCTGGATGACGTCAACCCCGACCCGCGGCTGGCGGAACTCGAGGCGTCGATCATGTCGACGGTGAACAACCTCGAGATCGGCCCCATGGGGTTCGGCGGCAAGGTGACGCTGATCGGCTGCAAGGTGGGCGCGCTCAACCGCCTGCCGGCGAGCTTCTTCGTCTCGGTGGCCTACGACTGCTGGGCCTTCCGGCGGCTTGGCGTGCTGCTCGATGCGAAAACCGGCGCGATCAACAGCTGGCTGTATCGCGATCCCTCGCACCCGATCATCCCGATGCTCGACCAGTCGGGGTTCGTGCGGACCGGCCGCGAGATCCGGCTGCAGGCACCGCTCACCGAGGATGCGGTCCGGCAGCTCAAGGTTGGCGACGTGGTCCTCGTCTCGGGCCGCATGTACACCGGGCGCGACGCCGTGCACTCGCACCTCATGAAGCATGAGCCGCCGGTCGACCTGAACGGCTCCGTGCTGTACCACTGTGGTCCCGTGGTCGTGAAGGAGGGCGACGGCTACAGGGTGACCGCCGCCGGCCCGACGACGTCGATTCGCGAGGAGCCGTACCAGGGCGAGATCATCAAGCGCTACGGCGTGCGCGCGGTGATCGGGAAGGGCGGCATGGGCGCGAAGACATCCGCAGCCCTCAAGGAGTTCGGCGGTGTCTACCTGAACGCCATCGGAGGCGCCGCGCAGTTCTACGCCCGCGCCATCAAGAAGGTGGACGACGTGTCGCTGCTGGAGTTCGGCACGCCTGAAGCGATGTGGCACCTCCAGGTCGAGGACTTCCCCGCCATCGTGACGATGGACGCGCACGGGAACAGCCTGCACAAGGACATCGAGCAGGAGTCCGGCGCGCACCTCGAGGAGGTGGGGGCCTAGCCGGGCCCGGGCGGCAGCGCGTCGGGCTACCGGCGCGCGAACTGCCTGATGGCTGGCCGTGCGGCGCCGCGCTGCATGGCGAGGATGTCCAGGTCCATGGAGTCCAGGTCCACCAGTGGGAGCAGCGGGAAGGGAAGCGAGGCCGGTTCGTCCACCAGCTTGATGTAGCCGCGGCACGACGTGCAGCTCTCGACCCCGCGGGCCGGCCGACGATCGTCGGGCACCACCGAGGCGGGCGCGGCATCGGCGGCACCGCAGTACACACACGAGCCGAATGGCAGGTCCCACGCGGCGGCACAGAAGGAGCAGCGCAGGCGTCGGCAGGTGCCGCGGTGCTCCGCATAGGCCGGCCAGCTGCCGCAGTGTGGGCAGTAGCCACGGCTCCACTCATCGAGCGCGGCACGGAGTGGTGACCCGGGAGGTGCATCGCCCAGCACGGTCTGGAGCAGGGCATGAGCGAAGGGACCGACCGCGAGGTCGCACACCAGCCAGAGCAGGTCGTGTCCCAGCCCCGCCTTCGTGGCGAACGAGCGCAACAGGGCCTGCTCCCGACGCAGGGTGAGCGTGAGGAGGGCACCGGCATCCACCTTTCCCTCGTCGAGAGCGACCCGAATGAGGCGAGTGGCCTCGCCGCCGCCCCCGTCGGCCAGTGCGGTCACCAGTCCGTTGAGGGCGGGCCTGAGCTGTTCGACCGGCACCGGCACGGGTTCGCCTGTCAGCGCCGGGATCCCGGACCTCAGCTTCGTCGTCACATATCGAGCGGGTAGTGACAGTCGGGGCGGGCGGCCGGCGGCCAGTGTGGCGGTCAGGTCGGCCACTACACCGATGAGCCTGCGCTGGAGCGCGACAGCAGGTCCCAGCTCCGGCTTCACCTGCAGCATGCCCTCCCACCGCCTGTTGGCCAGATCGAGACAGGTGAGGTGGTCCACCGGGGGGACTTCGGCGTAAGGCATGAACCGTGAATGGTATAATGGCGGCGTTCCCTAGGAGAAACGCAAGATGATCAACGTCTCGGAAACGGCAGCGGTCAAGATCAACGAGCTTCTGGCTGAAGAGAACAAGGTTGGCAGCGCGCTGCGCGTGTTCGTGCAGGGCGGCGGCTGTTCCGGGTTCCAGTATGGTCTGATGATCGAGGAGACCGGCCAGGGCACCGGCGACATGGTGTACGAGTCGAACGGCGTCAAGCTGCTGGTCGACCCGATCAGCGTCCGCTACCTGGGCGGCGCCGAGGTCGATTTCGTCGATACCGTCACCGGCGGCGGTTTCACCATCAAGAACCCGAACGCCAAGTCCACCTGCGGCTGCGGGTCCTCGTTCTCGGTCGAATAAGCAGGCGCTTGGATCTCTCCGGCCTTCGCCCGGTTGGCGGAAAGCGATCGAGCAAGCGCGATCGCATCCTGGAGATCTTCCTGGCCCAGAAGGGCCACGTCACCGCTGACGACCTGTACGACCTTGTCCGCCAGCAGGAGCCCGGCATCGGCCGGGCCACTGTCTACCGTACGCTTCAGTGGATGGTCAGCGCCGGAATCGCCCACAAGGTCGATTTCGGCGAGGGCCGTTCCCGCTTCGAACCGTCGCTGCGTCACCCCCGGCACTTCCACCTCATCTGCACGCAGTGCCACCGTTCGTCCGAGTTCCTGAGCTCGGACATCGAGCTCATCCTCGAGGAAGTGGCGGCAGCACGGAACTTCCAGACGGTCGAAACCGAGATCAAGCTGTTCGGCCTGTGTGAGGAATGCCGTACGGGTACCAGCGTGCCGACGCTCGATGGCGCGGCCACCGAGCTGGTCTTCGCCCGCGACGCGCTCCGAATCGCCGTGGCCACCGAACGGAGCGGGCTCGAGTTCTATTCGCGCGCGGCGTCACTGGCGACCGACACCCGCGGCCGTGAGGTGTTCGAACGGCTCGCCGAAGACGAGAAGCACCACCTCTCGACCCTCGAACGCCGGTACGCCGAACTCCTGGCCACCGACCCCACGCTCGAGTCAAGGCCTACGTTCCTGTTCTTCAAGGGGGCGGCCCAGGGGATCTTCGCCGAGGGCACCGAGAAGCTGCGCGACGGGGTGGACGACCTCCGAGCCCTGCTCATCGGCATTCGCTGCGAGCGGGACTCGCACAAGTTCTTCAAGAAGTACGGCGACCGATTCGAGGACTCGGAAGGCAAGCGCATCTTCCTCGAGTTCGCCGAGGAGGAACGCGAGCACCGCGACATGTTGATCAAGGAATACCGGCTGCTCCAGGAGCGGCTCGGCGTCGGTCGTCCCCACCGCCAGCCCAGGGCGGTGCCCCCGGCCCATTGATCGACCTGCACACCCACACCACGGCGTCCGACGGCCGCTGCAGCCCGGACGAACTCGCGGCGCGCGCCGCCTCGGCCGGGGTGACCACGCTCGGCCTCACCGATCACGACACAGTGGCGGGCTGCGCCGCCACCGGTGATGCCTGCGCCCGCCTCGGCATCGCCTTCATTCCAGGCATCGAGATCACCGCCGTCGCCCAGGAACGTGACGTCCACGTCCTGGCCTACTTCTTCGACCCCGGGTCCTTGTCGCTGCACACGTTTCTCGCAGAGCAGCGAGTGCGGAGGGTCGAACGGGTCCGCGAGATGTTCGCCCGGCTCGAGGCCCACGGCATCGACCTCGACGCTGACGCGATCCTGGCTCCCGGTCTCGCCGATCCGGCCCGCGCCGTCGGCCGTCCGTGGATCGCCCGCGCGCTGGTCGAGCGCGGCCTGGTTGCCGACGTGAACGAGGCGTTCGTCCGCTGGCTCGGACGGGGGTGTCCGGCGTTCGTCCCCCGTTCCGGTGCAAGCCCCTCGGAGGTCATCGGCATCATCCACGCCGCAGGCGGGGTGGCCTCGCTGGCGCATCCGGTCCTCGTGCAGCACGACGAGTGGATCCCCGAACTGGCGGACGCCGGCCTCGATGCCCTCGAGGCCTTCCACCCGGACCACAGTGCGGACGATACGTCGCGCTACCTGGGCCTGGCCGCCGACCTCGGGCTGCTGGTCACCGGCGGTTCCGACTACCACGGCGATGCGGACCACGGAGGCGGTGGTCCAGGCACGGTGAACCTCCCGCCAGAGCACTTCGAGCGCCTGCTCGCACGCTGCTAGCCCCCCGTGGGGCGCCTGGCTGCCAGTCGGGCGACCGCCTCCGGCTCCGTCACTTCCTCGTCGAACAGGATCTCCAGCCCCGTCGCCAGCTGCCGCAGTTCGCCCGGCTTCAGCAGGTGGTCGGCCGATCGCGGGCCGCGTCCATGGCGGAGCTGTTGCTCGGTGAACGTTTCGTAGAGCAGCACGCCCCCCGGCCGAAGTGCCCGTTCGAGTCCGCTGAACCACGATCGGTCCAGGTACCGGGTGACGACGATGAGGTCCGCGCAGCGGGGCGGGAGAGACAGCGCGGTCAGGTCGGCGCAGACGAGGGAGACCTGCAGCCCACTGCGCCGCGCTGCAGCCTGGGCTGACCTGAGGGCGTCCAACTGCATGTCGATGCCAGTGGTCCGGTAACCGGCACGGGCCAGGGCGAGCACGTGGCGGCCCCGGCCGCACGCCAGGTCGAGCGCCACCTGGCCCGGAGGTGCCGGCGCGTGCGATGCGAGCCAGCGGATGACGAACGCCGAGGGTGGATTGGCCGGAACCGCCTCGTTCATACTGGTGAGTCTGCAACTATGACAGGACCCGTGCTGGAACTCACCGGTGTGACCAAGGCATATGGCGCATTGCGCCCACTCCGAATCGAGCACCTGGCGCTCGACCCGGGCGATCAGGTGGCGCTCCTCGGCCTCGATCAGCCGGCGGCGGAGGTCCTCGTCAACCTCGTGACCGGCACGACCCTGCCGGACACCGGCCACGTGCGGGTCTTCGGGCGAGTCACCGCCGACATCACGGACAGCAACGACTGGCTCACCCTCCTCGACCGCTTCGGCATCGTCAGCGAACGTTCGGCCCTGCTCGAGTCGATGAGCGTGGTCCAGAACATGGCGGTGCCCTTCTCGCTGGAGATCGAGCCACCGCCCGAGGACGTGACCAGGCAGGTGAGCGTGCTGGCTGCGGAGGCGGGCCTGGGGCCCGACGCCCTCCACCGCCGGGTGGCCGATCTCGACGCCGTGGAACGCATGCGCGTGCGCCTGGGACGGGCCCTGGCGTTCGGGCCCGGCCTGCTGCTGCTGGAACACCCGTCCGCCACGCTGTCGCGGAAGGACGTCATTCCCCTGGCCTGCGACATCCGCGCGCTGACCGGCCGCCGCGCGCTGGCAACGCTGACGGTCACGGCCGACGGCGAGTTTGCCGGCGCGGTCTCCGAGCGTGCGCTGGCGCTGGAACCGGCCACCGGCCGCCTGAGGCGCCTCTAATCGATCTGGTTGTAATTCAACAGAAGAGCTGGCGCGTCTGCCGGAATGGAAATTGATAGTCCGCCGTGGGGCATTGCGCCCCAGGGAGACGTCGAATGCCAGGCGGCACGATCAAGAGACTCGTACGGGACAGGGGATTTGGGTTCATCAGGGACGACGGCGGACAGGAGTGGTTCTTCCATCGCAGCGCCGTGGAGGGGAGTTTCGACGACCTGAACGAAGGGCAGCGCGTGAGCTTCGAGGAGGAGCCCTCGGCGAAGGGCCCGCGCGCCGGGCACGTTCGCGGCGAGGGCTAGTCGCCGTATCGCATGGGCCGCGGCCGGAGGCGCGAAGTACAATCGGCTTCCGGCCGTGACGAAACTGCTGCTGTTCGACATCGACGGGACCCTCATCTCCACGGGTGGTGCGGGCGGGCGTGCCATGGCGCACGCCTTCCACGAGGTGTTCGGCTTCTCCAATGGCCTCGGTTCCATCTCGATGGCCGGGCGGACCGACGCCTGGATCGTGGCGCAGATGGCCGCCGAGCATGGCTTCCACTGCGACGAGGACGGGTTCCGCCGGTTCCACGACTGCTACGTCGGGCACCTCTCGGGCGAGGTGCACAAGCCCGCCCCCCAGAAGGGGGTGCTGCCGGGCGTGCGTCAGCTCCTCGACACTCTTGTGTCTCGGGATAATGCGTACCTCGCGCTGCTCACCGGCAATTTCCGCCGCGGTGCCGAGATCAAGCTCGAGCACTTCGACCTCTGGCGTTACTTCGAAACCGGGGCGTTCGGCGACGATTCGCACGACCGCAACGGGCTGCTCTGGAAGGCGATGGCTGCGGTGGAGGCGGCGGGTGGACCTGCGGTGCGGCCGGCCGATGTGGTGATCATCGGGGACACGCCGCTGGACATTGCGGTGGCCGTGGCCGGCGGGGCCAGGTCACTGGGCGTGGCGACAGGGAACTACGACGTCGAGACGCTGCTCGAAAGCGGGGCGGATGTGGCGCTTGCCGACCTGTCGGACGTGAAGGCGGCGCTCGAGGCGCTCGGCATCGAGGGGTGACACCGGCCCGGTCATACGCCGGGCCGGGGACCGGATCAGCCTTCGATCAGACGCACATCTCCCGCTCGCGGGCCCTTGCCTGAATCCTCGGGGTTGAAGTCCACCCGCTGTCCTTCGCGCAGCAGTTCGAAGACCGCACCCCGCACGGCACTGCGGTGGAAGAAGTGTTCGATGCCGCTCTCATCGCGAATGAAGCCGAAGCCCTTGTCGATGAGGAGTCGTGCGATAGTCCCGCTCGGCATACCCGAAGCCCTCCGTTCGGCCCCCGGGGACATCCCGGGGGTTCGGCCGGCGTCGGATCACACCGAAAATCTCAACTGTTTGAGGCGATCGCGACGACGACGCGGTTCCAGCGTCAAGTTGAGCTGGAAATTCGCGCAAGTCTAGGCCCGACCCGGGGTGAAGTCAAGTTCTTGGCCGATTTCACGGTCGCACGCTGACATCCTTCACCGCTCGGTCCCGCCGACCCCCGCACTACAGTAGAGGACATGGTCAGCGCCGTCGTGCTCGCCGCCGGACTTTCCACACGGATGGGCGGTCGCCCGAAAGGGCTCCTCGCCTTCGACCAGCGTGATTCGTTCGTGTCCCGCATCGTCCGTACGTTCAACGAAGCTGGTGTGGACGATGTCGTGGTCGTCGTCGGACACGAGGCCGACCGCGTGGCGGCTGCCGTCGGCGAGAGCGGACTACCGGCACGGGTAATACGGAACCCCGACTACCAGCAGGGGCAGTTCACCTCGGTGCTGGCCGGCCTGGACGCCATAGACCGGCCCGGAGTGGACGCATTCTTCCTCGCGCTGGTCGACGCACCGCTGTTTTCTGCCGGTACGGTGGCGGCACTGCGGGCGCGCTTCGAAACGGTGGGGGCGCCGGTGGTCCGGGCGGTACGTGGCCACACGCACGGGCATCCCGTGCTGATCGGCCGCGCGCTGTTCGATGCGCTTCGCCGGACTGATCCTGCACACGGTGCCAAGCCGATTGTGCGCGCGCACGCGTCGGCAGCCGGGGACGTGGCGGTGGACGATGCCGGGGCGTTCGTCGACGTGGATACGCCGGAGGACTACGCCGCGCTCGCGAACCTGAAGGGCGGTACGGCCGCCGTGTCTGCGAAGCCCGACGAGTCGACCTAGCGGGTGGTTCTGAGATCGCCGACCGGCGCCGTCGACACCTCGCGTACGAAGAAGGCGAGGAATCGGGCCATCCGTTCGAGCCCCGGCGTGGAGATGACGTCCAGCACCTCGCCCGTCGTGTGATAGAGCGGCGGTGCCTGCATCACGGTGACGAGCGCCGCGCCGCCCAGTCCCGCGAAGCCGCCGGTTTCCCCGCTCTGCATGTTCGACGGCTGCGAGATGAAGTTCACGCCGTAGTCCACGACACCTTGCTCGAAGAGCCGATTGAGGAATGGCGATCGGTTCACGACACCGGCATAGATGGGCGCTTCCCCGGAGTCGGCGACAGCCTGCCGGTAGCCGTCGGTGGAGGTCGTGCGCGCCGCGGAGAAGTTGCGCTGCGCCACATGCTCCACGTTGACCATCAGCACGGCGTTTCGCGCGAGGTCGGGATTGGCAGAGACGAACGCCCGCGGTCCGTTGATGCCCGGGGTGTGGTGGCCCGCACTGGCGACGAACACCAGTGTGCGGTCCGGGCGGTTCGCCGGCCTGGCGAAGTGGCGCGCCAGCGCGATCATCACGGCATAGCCGTCGGCGTTGTCGCCGGCGCCGTCGAACCACGCGTCCGCGTGCGCGTCGATGATGACGGTGTCCTGGCTGCGCGTTCCCGGAATGACCGCGACGGCGTTCTTCGCGGAGAGACCGGTGAACGTCCGCGTGGTCAGGCTGATCTGCGCGCGGATCCTTCCCGACTGTCCGGCCTCGGCTGCCCGGTCCAGCACCGTCTCGACGAAGGAGCCATCGCGGCCTCCGAGGTTGATGCACGGTCCGCCACAGTTCGAGAAGTCGCGCCCGAGTTCGTTGCCCGGAAGCCGAATCAGGTTGAACACGGCGACGGCGCCCCGCTTCATCAGGGCCTGGGCGCGCGAGGTGACCACCCCGCGCTCGAACAGCATGTGCCCCTGCGGCACGGTGAGCTGGACGGCGATCTTCCCCTTCACGTCGATGTGGTCGACGATCGACGCGTTTGCGGCGCCGACGTAGACCAGGGGAGCGGTGAGGGTGCCGCCCGGGATGTCGGTCGGGGGCACCGGAATGGCGGACTGCAGGATGACGTCAGAGGTGCCGGGTCCGAACGCGGGGTCGCCCAGCAGCTTCACCTCCCACGACAGCGGCAGCCAGAACGCGCTGCGGGCATCCTGCGCGATCGGCTGCACGCGCACATCCGCGATGCCGGCCTTCCGGAACTGGTCGGCGGCCCAGTCGATCGCCTTCGCACCGGAGGGGAAGCCGCTCACGCGGCCCCACTGCTGTCCGCTGCCGATCTCCCGTGTCGCGCGGCTCTCCTTCGAGATGGCGACGATGGCATCGAGATCCGCGCGGATGGTGGCGGCCGCGAACTCCGGTCCCTCTGGCGAGCCCGGCGGCACGTGCACGGGCCGTGGCGCACGATCGCCGACCAGCACCGCCGGCTCCGCGCCGACCGCCGGCGGGAGGGGCACCCCGAACCAGGGTCCGTTTCGGCCGGACGCGCGAGGTGCGCCGCCAGGCTCGTCCTGCGCGACGGCACGGGACGGAACCAGCGTGAGGAGGCACACCGCGAGGACGAGGGGCGCAGGCAGGGATCGTCGATGCGTCATGGCGCTACAGTGTGCATCCGAATCGCGGACACTGATGGGAGATTGAATCGGATGGGTTGGATCGAGCCGTGCTCGTGCTAAACTGAGGGTTCGTTCCCCCCAAGAGTGGGCCTGTGGCGCAGCTGGGAGCGCGCATGAATGGCATTCATGAGGTCACCGGTTCGATCCCGGTCAGGTCCACCAACTCTTTCCTTCCAGTTCCACACCCCACGGTCAATTGAACGCGGCGGCAGCTTCGCCCGGTAGGACGACGCCGCGGCCGTCTCACGTATCGCCTGGCTACCCGTCTGCTGGATAGGCCATCGTACTGATCAGTGCATTCTCGGCCTGCCTCGAATCGAGCCGGGTGTGTTGGACGACGACCGGCACGTTCGACTGGATCAGGCTGGCGAAGTCGGTGTCGGTGGGAATCGGTTCCGGATCCCTCAGGTCGTTGAAGCGGATGTGCCGGGTGCGTCGTGCGGGCACCAGGATCAGGAAAGGGCCGGCCGGTTCCCTGTCCGTGAAGTAGACCGTCACCGCGATCCTGGCATCTTCGCTTCCCGTGTTGAGGATGCAGATCGTCTCGTGACTCGTCATCTGCGGCGCTGGACCGGTGCTCGAGCCCGGAATGTAGCCTTCGGCGATGGCCCAGCACCGGTGACCGATTCCCATGTGGCTCAGATCGACTCCCTCACCTTGTCCGACAGCACCGTCAGCGCGATCCTGCCTCGATGCGGTTGCCCCTTCGCCAGCGACTGGGCGAACTTCGTCGCCTGGTCGAGAGACACCTTGGGCGGCATCGGTGGCGTGTACGGGTCGACCGTCGCCTCCACGATGACCGGCCCTGGCGCCGCCAGTGCCTCCTCGACGATGCGCCCGCAGTCGGACGAGCGCTCGACGCTCAGGCCCGTGGCGCCGCAGGCCCGAGCGAAGGCGGCGAAGTCGATCGGCTGCAGGTCGCACCCGTACTCCGGATGGCCGAGGAACACCATCTGTTCCCACTTGATCATGCCAAGTGAGTTGTTCTTGACGACGAAGACCTTGATCGGCAGCTGGTACCTGACGCAGTTCGCGAACTCGGCCATCAGCATCGAGAAAGCGCCATCGCCGACGAAGGCCACGACCTGCCGGGCCGGATGGGCAACCTGGGCTGCGATGGCATAGGGGAGGCCGTTGGCCATCGAGGCCAGGGTTCCCGACAGCGAGTGCATCTGCCCGCGCTTGACCCGGATGTGCCGCGCCCACCAGGTCGCCACCGTCCCGCTGTCGCAGCAGACGATCGCGTCGTCGCGCAGCCGGCTGCCGATCTCCCAGGCGACGACCTGCGGCTTCATCGGTGTGTCGTCGCGTTCGCCCCGCTCGTCCATGAGCTCCCACCAGTCGCGCATCCCCGCCTGCGCCTTGTCCAGGAACGCCCGGTCGTCGTTGCGGCGCAGGAGTGGGAGCAGGGCGCGCAGCGTCCGGGTCGAGTCGCCCACCAGCCCCACTTCAACCGGGTACCTCAGGCCGATCCGCATCGGATCGAGCTCGACCTGGACGCCGCGCGCCTGCCCGGGCTTCGGCAGGAACTCGATGTACGGAAACGAGGTGCCCACCATCAGCAGGGTGTCGCACTCTTCCATCGCCTCCTGCGACGGCCGCGTGCCGAGCAGCCCGATCGTGCCGGTGGTGTAAGGGCTGTCGTCGGGTACGGCTGCCTTGCCGAGGAGCGCCTTCACGATCGGAGCACCGAGCCGTTCGGCGACCTGTTCGAGTTCGGGCCCGGCGTCGAGCGCTCCCCGCCCTGCGAGGATGACCACCTTGCGTCCGCTCGCCAGCACATCGGCGGCCTGCGCCAGGTCGGCGTCGGCCGGCAGCCGGCTGCTGAATGCTGCCACTTCAGCGCTGAAGCCCTCGATGTTGCGCTTCGACCGGCTGCTGTCGATCGCCTGATCCTGCAGGTCGACGGGAAAGGTGATGTGCGACACACCCCGGTACAGCAGGGCCGTGCGGCACGCCAGGTTCGTCACGGCCTCGACGTGCGCCGGCGCCATGATGCGGGCGTTGTACTTGGCCACGTCCATGAACACCTTGTCCAGCTCGACGTCCTGTTGCGTGTGCGTCGAGATGAGGTCGTGGTACGGCATGCCCGTGATGGCGAGCACCGGCTGCCCGTCCAGCTTTGCATCGTAGAGGCCGTTCAGCAGATGCAGCCCGCCAGGACCGGACGTGGCGAGGCAGACGCCGAGACGACCGGTGAACTTGGCATACGCACACGCCATGAACGCGGCCGACTCTTCATGGCGGACCTGCACGAAGCGGATCTGCTCCCGCCTCACGCGCAGCGCCTCCATGATGCCGTTGATGCCGTCACCGGGCAGCCCGAAGATGGTGTCGACGCCCCACGCCTGCAGGGTCTCGACCAGGATGTCGGCAGCGGTCGCGCTCATGATGGATTCCTCTCTTTCGTGTGAGGCCGGCCGGCGATGGAGCCGGCTAGTGGGCAAAGCGGGCCACATCCGCCCGCCTGAGTTCCAGTCCCAGTCCAGGCCGGGTGCGGTCCGGCTCGAGGACACCATTGGTCGGTTCAGGCGCGCCGTCGAAGAACAGCCGCTCAATCCGGGCGTGGTCGTGGAAGTACTCGACATGCTGCACGGCCGGGATGGCGCAGCATGGATGCGCGTGCAGCGCGGGTGCCGTGTGGGCGGAGAGCGCCACGCCGTGTGCCTCGCACAGGGTGGCAGCCTGGAGGAACCCGGTGATCCCGGCGCAGCGCGTGGCATCTGCCTGGAGCACGTCCACGGCGCCGGCCGCCAGCATGCGGCGGAAGTACGGAAGGTCATAGCCGTACTCGCCGGCCGTGATGGCCATTCCGCTCGGAGCCCGATCGCGAATGAGGCGCAGCCCTTCCAGGTCGTCCGACGACACTGGTTCCTCGAACCAGGTGACGCCCGCCTCGGCGAAGCGCTCGGCGTGGGCGAGTGCCTGCTTCCGGCTGTAGCCGCCGTTCGCGTCGACGAACAGTTCGACATCGGGCCCGATTGCCGATCGTGCGGCGCGCACCCGTCCGTCGTCCTCCCCTGGCTGGCGGCCGACCTTCATCTTGACCCTCGTCATGCCGCGACCTGCCCACCCTCCCAGCTGCTCCTGGAGCGCCTCAACTGAGTAGGACGTGAAGCCTCCGCTGCCGTACACCGGAACCGTGCGCCGGACGGGCCCGAGCAGCCCGAGCACCGACACGCCGAGCATGCGAGCCTTGAGATCCCACAGCGCAACATCCACGGCGGCGATGGCCATTGATGCGATGCCTGGTCGGCCGAGATTGCGGATCGACCGCACCATCGCCTCCCATAGCTCCCTCGTGCCCCACGCGTCGCCCCCGACGACGACATCGGCGAGCCGGGTCTCGATGAGGCGCGCCGTCGCCAGATCTGCATACGAGTAGCCCAGGCCGCAGACCCCGGCGGCCTGAAGCTCGACGACGACGATCGTGGTACTCGCCCACTCCAGCGTGCCGTCCGACTCGGGCGTCTCGGTGGGCACCGTGTAGGCCGAGACGGCGAGACGCGCCACCGGCGCGGCGGACGTGCTGGGCACCGTCGACTTTGCCACGACGAAATGGTGAGCAAGGACGATTCCGGCGTCGGATCTGATGCTGCCGTATCGCTCACCCGGGACGTGCAGCTCGAGGATCGGCTGGGCGGTCAGCGAGGCTTCTCGCGTGAACGGCCGGCGTCTCGGCCCCGACAGCGGAGCGGTGCAATGCCTCTCGAAGGACCTGGGCCAGGTGAACCGCCTGCCGTCCAGTTGTCTGCGCAATCTGTTCGCGGCAACTGAACCCGTCAGCCACGAGCCACGTGCGGTGGTCCGCGTTCCGGACAGCCGGCAGCAGCACGCGCTCGCCGCAGGCGACCGACACGTCGTAGTGTCGGGCCTCGAAACCGAATGCGCCGGCCATCCCGCAGCAGCCGGAGTCGAGCACGCGGCACTGGAGGCCGAGACGGCGAAGCAACGCCGCGTCCGATTCTGCGTCGAGGACCGCCTTCTGATGGCAGTGCAGGTGGAGCAGCGCCTCGCCCCCCATCCTGGGCCACCCCACGTCGGAGGCGTACCGCCCCAGGAACTCGCCGAGCAGCATTGTTCGTTCGCTGAGGCGGCGCGCATCCTCGTCGGCCGGCAGGAGCTCGATCAGTTCGTCACGGAACACGGAAACGCAGCTCGGCTCGAGGCCGACCACGGGCACACCGGCGCCGATGGCGGGGCGCAGCGCCGCCACGATCTGCCGGAGCTGGCGCTTTGCCGTGTCGAGCATGCCGAAGTCGTATAGCGGCCGTCCGCAGCAGAGCCCGGATGGCGGCAACTCCACGCTGAAGCCGCAGTATTCGAGGACGTCGATGGCCGCTTCGCCGATCTCCGGGCGGAAGTAGTTCGTGAAGGTGTCGGGCCAGAGGATGACCCGCCGGCCGCGCGCCGATTCGCGGGGGCGCCGCGGGCGGCCCGTCAGCGTGTGCTGCGCGAACGGCGGCAGCCGTCGCTCCGGGGCGACGCCAAGCACACGTTTCGCGGCGGCCGCCGGCAGGCGGTGCTGGGTGAACCAGTTCGCCACGCGCGGGGCGAGGGCGGCCAGTCGAGCCCAGCGAAAGATGAGTCCGAAGGCGTACGCGTAGAGCGGCCGCAGGCGCCCCTCGTAGTAGTGCGCCAGGAACTCGGCCTTGTAGGTCGCCATGTCCACCTGGACCGGGCACTCCTCCTTGCACCCCTTGCAGGCGAGGCAGAGGTCCAGTGCCTGCCTGACCGCGCCATTGCGCCATCCGCGGTCCAGGGCGTCGCCCTTGAGCATCTCGAAGAGCAGGCGTGCCCGTCCGCGCGTCGAGTGCATCTCCTCCTTCGTGGCCATGTAGCTCGGGCACATGGTTCCCGCGTCGGTCTTTCGGCAGGCGCCCACCCCCACGCACCGGAGCATGGCGCGATTGAAGTCGCCGCCATCGGCTGCGTAGGCGAAGTGCGTCTCGACTGGGCGTGGCGCATAGTCCGGCCCGAGCCGCAGGTGTGCGTCCACCGGAGCCGCGTCCACCAGCTTGCCCGGATTCATCCGGTCGCGCGGGTCCCAGATCCGCTTGAACTCACGAAACGCGTCCATCAGCCGGTCGCCGAACATGCGCGGCAGGAGCTCCCCCCTGGACTGGCCGTCGCCGTGCTCCCCGGAGAGCGAGCCGCCATACCGTGTCACCAGGTCGGCCGCCTCCTCCACGAACCGGCGATACGCGCGCGTGCCTGCGTCGCTTGCCAGGTCGAAATCGATCCGCGTGTGCACGCACCCGTCGCCGAAGTGACCGTAGAGGTCGCAGGCATAGCCATGGCGATCGAGCAGCGCCCTGAAATCGCGCAGGTACGCACCCAGCCGTTCGGGCGCCACCGCGGCGTCCTCCCAGCCTTCCCACGTGAGCGCCTGGCCCGGCACGTGGGCAGTTGCCCCGAGCCCCGACTCGCGGAGTACCCACAGGTCGTGTTGTTCGCCGGGGTCCTCGACGATACGCATCGACGGGGGGTGTGACCGCTCGCGCGTGAGCGCCTCCACCAGGGCGGCCGCTGCGGCGGCCGCCTCGTCGCTCGTCGCCGAGCCGAACTCGGCAAGCAGCCAGCCCCGGCCCTCGGGCAGCACCTGGCGACGGGCGGCCAGCAGGCCGGCGTTCCGGAGATCGCTGACGAGGCGGTCGTCCATGCCTTCCAGGCCAATGGGACCTGCCTGGAGGATGCGCGGCACGTCATCCGCCGCCTGGTAGATGTCGGGATAGCCGAGGACCAGCAGCGTACGGCAACGCGGATTCGGCACCAGCCTGACGGTGGCTTCCAGGATGGTGACGCACGTCCCTTCGGACCCGACGAGTGCCCGCGCGACGTGGAACCCACGTTCGGGCAGCAGCTCGTCGAGGTTGTACCCCGACACGCGGCGCTTGATGGCCGGGAACCGCGCGCGAATCTCGTCGGCGTAGCGATCGCGCAGCGCACGAAGCGCCGCATAGATCTCCCCCCGGCGCCCTCCCGCCGCGACAATGCGATCGACCTCGTCGTCGCTTGCGGGCCCGACACGCAGACGGACGCCGTCATAGGTCAGGATGTCGAGCTCGTCGACGTTGTCGGCCGTCTTCCCACCCATCACCGAGTGGACACCGCACGAGTTGTTGCCGATCATCCCACCGAGGGTGCAGTAGGCGTGGGTCGACGGATCCGGCGCGAAGGTCAGCCCGTGCCGTTCCGCCGCGTCGCGAAGCTCGTCGAGCACCACGCCCGGCTGCACCGACGCGGTCCGCCTGTCCGGGTCGAGCGCCAGCACCCCACGCATGACCTTGGAGAAATCGAGGATCACGGCTGTGTTCGTGGTCTGACCCGCGAGGCTGGTACCTCCTCCACGCGGCAGCACCGGCACGTCGAACTGATGACAGACCGCCACTGCACGCTCGACGTCCGTGTCGTCCACTGGCACGACCAGTCCGAGGGGAACCTGCCGGTAGTTGGAGCCGGTGGTCGCGTACAAGGCCCGGCTGCCGGCGTCGAACCTGACTTCGCCGCGGACCGCTGCCCGCAGCGCCGTCTCGAGCGCATGCGGCCGTTCCCTGTGCAGCGTGAGGGGGACTGGACCGTGCGGCTGCGTCATGAGGACGCAGACACCCGGTGCAAGCCCTGAGCCGTCCTGTGCGACTGCGCGGTGCACGAATCGCTGGAAGTGCCCAGGCGGCGCCTCCGCCCGAACAGCAGATCCGCCGGCTCCAGCTCAGACGAACCGGGCGGTGATCAGCACGCCAGGGAGCGTCAGGATGACGTCCACCAGCAGCGGCCCGGTTGATTCGGTGGCGAGCACGCGTGGCGCCATTGCCGCGAGGCCGAGGACGCCGGCGCTCACCATGATGCCCGTGCGGTGTTCGACGAAGGCGAGTGTGGCGGCGGCCAGTGCGAGGGCGACGGCCACGCGCGTGGTGCCCGCACCACCAATCAGCGCCGGCACGCTGCGGACACCAGCGCGTCGATCGCCCTGCTCGTCCTTGAGGTCGCACAGCAGGCACCCGGCTGCGACAAGGCAGAAGATTGGCGCGGCAACCGGCTCGAGGAGCGCGTGCCATCCGAGCCACGAGCCGTCACCGAATGGCAGCGCAATCGACGCCCAGGTCCAGATCAGCGGCAGGAGCACGGTCTTCGTGGCGGTCCACTGCTTGAGTGTCGAGTAGCCGAGCGCGGCCGCGCCGAGGAGCGGCATCAACGCCGCGGTGGCCGGGGGGAGCATCAGCGCGGTCCAGCCACAGACAGCCGCGGCCAGTACCCCGGTCGTGCCCAGCAGTGCGCCCACCCACCGGGGGCTGGATGCCGTCGGTGGGTCGAGCACGCGGTCCGCGCTATAGGCGGCGACGATCCCCGAGAGGAGCACGAGGGTGCCATGCGGATCGGGCGCGCGGCCGATGGCGCGCTGCACGACGACCGTGAGCGACCAGCCGAGCGCCAGCGGCCACCAGTAGTGCAGCAGACGCAACGTTGACCTGCCAGTGCTCCGCACCGCTCCTCCACTGACGATCATACGGTGCGCGAACGCACGAGGCATCCTCACGAACAATCTGCGGTCCGCTCTCGGTTTCCTTACGCGCGTTTCACCTGGTCGCATGTCGAACGCCCCACATGACCTGCTATAGTCGCCGGCCGATGCGCGCCCTGACGACCGCTCTCCTGCTCGTCTGCTGCCTTGTCCTCGCACGCGCGGCCTCGGCACAGACCGTCTCGGGACGGGTGACCGACCCGCAGGGCGGCGCCGTGGCCGGTGCGGAGGTCGACCTCGCCGGTCCCGGGAGCGCTGCCCCGCTCACCGCGCGCACGAGCGACGAGGGCACGTTCACGTTCCCGTCCGTGCCCACCGGCCTTCACATCCTCAGCGTCGAGGCGCCGGGTTTCCAGCGATGGACCCAGGCCATCACGGTGACCGACGCGCCAACGTCCATCAGCGTCGTGCTCCCGATTCCCGGCTTCTCCGAACAGGTGGCCGTGGCGGTACCGAAGCTGGAAGAGGAACTGCCGCAGGAAATCGAGAAGACCGGCGTGCGGATGCAGACCATCCCGGGCGTGCAGATCGAGAACGGCGGATACACCGACGTGGCGCAGGCCCTCCAGTCGCTGGTGCCCGGCCTGTTCCTGGCGCCCAAGGCCGGTGCCTTCGACTACGTGGCGGTGGCGCTCCAGGGATCGCGGCGCAACGAGATCCTGTGGCTGATGGATGGTGTGCGCATCAGCAACCGGCTGTACAACGGCACGACCCCGCTCGACACGATTCCAGCCCACATGATCGAACGGGTCGAGATCATCGAGGGCGGGCAGGGGCTGTTCTACGGCACCCAGGCCGTTGCGGGTGTCATCAACGTGGTCACCAAGTCGTTTGCCGAGGTCACCAACGGCCGCGTGCAGGCGGCGCTCGACTCGAACAGCGGACGACACGTGAACCTCTTCGCCCGCACCAGCACGCATGGCAACCGGTTCGTGGTCTACGCCTCGAAGGATCGCGCCGACGGGTTCGCCAACTTCCCGGCCGATCAGTACGCGCAGAGCACCACCGACCGGCTCCGGGGCTACGACGTGGCCACCTTCGGGGGCAAGTACGCCTACGACTTCGGCCAGGCCGTGCGTGTCAGCGCCATGTACCAGCGCAGCGACGTCGAGCTCGACAACCTCCGCCCGGCCCGCAGCTCGGCGCGGCAGGTGGGTGGCGTTGCCGCCGCCTTCAATGCCCGCACCGAGCACATTGCCAGCGCCAAGATCGACGTCACGCCGCGCCCCGATCTCCAGCTGTTCTTCAAGGGTTATCACCACCGGTGGGACTCCGGGTACACCGAGCGGCTGAATGTGGCGGCGGCACCCGGCACGACGCAGGCTGTCAGCGCCGGCGACTTCTGGGGCTACCGCGACTCCGGTGCGAGCGCCCTCGCCATGTTCACCCCCGACCGGCGCGTCGAGTTCTTCGGCGGGTACGAACTGCAGCGCTTCTCAGGCAAGGACGACGTGCTGTTCATTGCGCCGAACGCGGAGGTGGTGAACGCCTTCTTCGGACAGGTACGCACCACCCGGGCCCTGATGTCCCGGGCGACGCTCGCTGTCGGTGCACGCTACAACGCCCCGAACAATTCCCGCAGCGCCGCCGTCTGGAACGTCAGCGGCCAGTACGACTTCACCCCCACGCTCCTGGCCCGGGCGACCGTGGGGACCGCCTTCCGCTACCCGGATGCCTACGAGCTCTTCGCCCAGGACCCGACCTGCTGTTTCGGCAACCCGAATCTCAAGCCCGAGACGAGCCGGAACGTCAATGGCTCCCTCGCGAAGCGGGTCGTCGTCGGCCAGACGGCCGTCACCCTCGAAGCGGTCGGTTTCTACCGTGAGGTCACCGACCTCATCGCCGACGTGGACGATGGTTCCGGCGAGACCACGATGACGGCGAATGTGCCAACTCTGGTACGCGTCAGGGGTGCCTCGGTCGCCGGGTCGGGCCAGTTCACGCCGTCGCTGTCAGGCTCGCTGAGCTACACGCACACCAACTCGGAGCGGACCGACCTGGCCGGCGGCTACTCGTCCATCACCGGCATTCCCGCCAACCAGGTGCAGGCGACGCTCGATCTGCATCCGGCGCGGGCGCCGTTCGGCCTCACGCTGACGGTCAACTCGGTGGGGCGCCTGGACGACAGCGTGAGCGGTTTCGGGCTCGTCGCCAGCGGCGACTACACCATCGTCGACCTCTCGGGCCGCGTGTTCCTCGACCGTGGTCGTCGGCACCGGATCAACCTGCGGCTCGAGAACCTGTTCGACGAGTCGTACGCCACCGGCCACGCACGGGGCTTCGCGGACAACTCCGCCACTCCGTTTCTCGTGCGAAGCCTGGGTGTGCCCCGCACGGTGCACCTGTCGTATTCGCTCGGTTTCTAGGCAAGCCGCCCGACCTGACTTGGAAACCGCGCCGTGCACCATTACTCTTGACCGGCGCCTTCCTGCCGGTGATGCACGAGGCGGGAACGAACGGGTATCCGGGTCAGTCAGGAGACCACATGGCCAGCACGAAGCGCATCGCGGGCACGGCATTCGCAGCCATTCTCGTCATCGCGGCCACGGTGTACGTCTATGCGACGCCGCACAACCGCATCGCGGGTGTCAGGATCGGCGGCACCCTCACCACTCCGCCCCCGGACTTCACGCAGGCGTTCAGGACCGGCATCGGCCAGCTCAAGACGGGCGGGTTCCCGCCCTTCGTGGTGAACGTCGTGCTGGTGCCGTTCAAGGGCGGCTTCATCACGTCCACCAGGCCCGATGGGGGCTACTGGTCGAGGCGCGCCCGCCTCGCGCCGGATGGTTACGTGCGCCTCGGCGACGCAACGTTTGCCATGCGAGCCAGGGAAGTGAAGGGGGAGGAGAAGAAGCCGTACATCAAGGCGATGTACGGCCCCGACCTGAATCGCCGCCTGTCGGGCGGCGTCATCATCGGCGAGTCGGAACCTGTCGGCGAGTGGCAGGTGTTCCTGTGGGAGCCCCGCTAGCGTGCGCTAGGACACCACGCGGAACACGGTGGCGGCCTCCACCTTTGGTGCCTTCCACTGCGGGTACTTCCTGGCCTTGGCCGCAATCACCGCGGCCTTCTCGGCCGGGTCTTCCACGATCACGATGTCCTTCTCGAACAACTGGTCACCGATCTTCAGCCGCACGTGCGGATGGCTGATGATGTCCTCGGTCCAGCGGCGGCCCCGGTACGACGTGATGTACAGGCTGCCGTTGTAGGTGGCGCACCACGCGGCCACCGAATACGGCAGCAGCCACGGCGCCTGGGTCTCCACCTTGATCGTCGGCACCGCCTCGGTGAACGACCAGTCCGTCACCGGGGTCGTGATGGGATCGCCCCTCAGCCAGAGCCCCGGTGCTTCACAGGTCCATGACGCGCCGGCGTTCGGACATGCGCGCGGCTCGAAGCCGGTGGCTCGCAGCGTGACCAACAGCAGCAGCATGACGACGACGAGAGACCCGCCGATACGCACGGCTTTCCGCATCACACATCCTCCACGCATCCTGGGCGCTGGCTCGGGGTGCCAGGCCGTCTCGGATGAACCCGCCGCATCCTACACTGCCCCGGGGCGTCGGGCGAGCGTGTACCACGGCTGAGCAACATCGTGGCGTACTCGAGGCTGGTCACCGTTCGTTTGCGCGGGTGAGCCGCGTCGCATAGAATCCGACGCGCCCGCGAAGCCCCATGGGACCCTCCACTCCCCGCACACGCATTGTCGTCACCGGTGCCAACGGCAGCGTTGGCAGGAACCTGCTGGCTCACGCCAGCGCGGCCGGGGACATCGACACCATCGCCGTCGTCCGCTCCTCGAGGGCCGCTGCCACGCTGGCCCGGCATCCGGGTGTTGAAGTACGGGTGGCCGTGGCTGACGATGCCGCAGATCTGGCGCGTACGATGGAGGGGGCGTCGTCCCTCGTCCACCTGTCGGGCATCCTGATCGAGAGCCGCGGCGCGTCATACGAGCAGGCCAACGTGGCAGCGACGCAGGCCGCGGTCGACGCCTGTCGCCGCGCCGGCGTGCCGCACATCGTCCTGGTCAGTGCGCTCGGCGCGGACGTGGGAGCCTCGAACCGGTATCGGTGGTCGAAGGGTGAGGGCGAGCGGGTGGTCCAGCAGGCGGGACTGGACGCCACGATCATCCGGACACCGATCCTGCTGGGGCCGGACACCGCGGGTGCGGCCGGCATCGTGCGGTCGATCGCGGGCGGCACGGTGCGCCTCCTCGGTGGCGGGACGTACCTGATGCGTCCGCTCGACATCGACGACCTGAGTCTGGCGATTCTGTCGGCCTGCCGGCGCCACCCGTCGGGTGTGCTGGTCCACGAGCTGGCGGGCCCCGAGCCGGTGACCTATCGCGACCTGGTCGATCGCGTGGCCGGCATGATGGGGCGGCCGGTGACGTATGCGAACGTGCCCATCTGGACGGCCAGGCTCGGCGCCGCCATCAACAGCCGCCTGAAGGGCGGTGGCATCACACCCACGGTCATCGACGTGATCACCACGAGTGAGACCGTGACGCACAACGCCGACGGCGAACTGGGCATCTCGCTCACGCCGCTCTCGAAGACACTCGAGAAGATCGTGACCTCCTGGAGGAGCACCCCATGACGACCGCCGCGTCGGCCGAACCGCTCGATGCGGCGTCGCCGAGGAAGCCGAGCCTGCTGCAGCGCGCCGTCTTCATCGCCATCACGATCGGCTGCTTCTACATCCTGTACTCCCGGCTGAACGGCGCCGCGGCCCGCGAGGGCATGGCGCTGGTGCCGTACATGCGCCAGGTGTTCAGCCACGTGGACTGGGTGCCGTGGCTCGGCCTGATGATCGTCTACTCGTGCTTCTACCTGCTGGTGGACACGCGGGTGACGACGAGCGTGCTGAACTGGTTCATCGACGGCAAGATCCGGTACGCGGACATCCTGCCCATCCGGGCCAGCGCGTACATCATCTCGATGCTCAGCGAGCAGGTCGGCAAGGGCGCGATGGCGCTGTACCTGAACCGGCGCGACGGCGTGCCCGGCTGGGAAGTCGGCTCGGCCATGCTGTTCATCATGTTCGGCGAGGTCTTCTACCTGATGGCGTGGGCCGTCATCGGGTTCGTGTTCGGCGGAAGCGCACTTCCGGAGGTGTTCCGCCTCATTCCGTGGATCGCGCTGGGCGGCGCCATCTTCCTGGCGCTCTGGATTCTCTACTTCAACGGGACCATCCTCCCTGGCAACACGCTCCGCGACAAGCGGATCTTCCACTCGTTCCGCCAGGCGAAGCCGTGGCACTACGCCGCATTCTTCGTGCTCCGCTCGCCGGCCCTGCTCGGGGCGGTGGTCGTCTACACGATTGCGCTCCGGCTCTTCGGGGTCGACGCCTCGTTCCTGGCGCTCTTCCCGTACCTGCCGGTGATCTTCTTCGCGGCAACGGTGCCGACGCCGATGCGTGCGGCGGCGATCACGCTCTGGGTGGTGCTCTTCCCCGAGAATACCGGCCAGATGGCGGCATTTGGCTTCGTCCAGCACAACTTCTTCGTGCTGTTCAACGCGATGGTCGGCCTGGTGTTCCTGCGTCGTGCGCGCCGGGAGCTCTTCGGCAGCTGATGGCACACGCGATCACCGCCCTGCGGCTGCTCGCGGTGGCGCCTGCTGCCTGGGCGTTCTCGCGACCGGGCAGTGTCCCCGCGTGGATGCTCGCCATGCTGGTGGTGGTGGCCATCGCGAGCGACCTGGCTGACGGCCGGGTTGCACGGCGCACGGGCACCGCCTCGCCGCGGGGCATGCTGTTCGACCACACGACCGACTGCCTGTTCGTCACGTCCGGACTGGCCGGTGCAGCCATGGCGGACCTGCTGCCGGCCATCCTGCCGGTGCTGGTCCCGGTTGCCTTCGCGCAGTACGTCCTCGACTCGTACTTCCTCCATCGGCAGCGGCAACTGCGCATGAGCGCGCTCGGCCGGTGGAACGGCATCTTCTACTTTGCGCCCCTCGTGATGATCGCGATCGGTGCCCTCGGCCTGCCCCTGTTGAGCGGGCTGGCACGGGCGCTCGTCCGTCCGTGTGCGGTGCTGCTTGCCGTGTCCACGGTGGCGTCGATTGTCGACAGGGCCCTGGCGCCCATCCGCCTCAGCGCCGGCGCTCGCTGAGGCGGGGCGCTCGCGCCTTCGCGTCGTCGTTCTCCCGGTAACCTGCCGGACTCCGGCAACGAGGAACAGCCCGACCCACGAGGAAGGTCCGATGACATCGAAAGTCAGACTGGCGGCGATGGCGGTGTGCCTGGCCCTGGCGGCCGGCTTCACCTACTACGTCTTCACCGCGCCCTACACCAGGTTTCCTGGCGTGCGGATCGGCGGAGCGCTGACACCGGCCCCGGCGGACTGGGGCACGATCAACGGGGAGAAGGTGGCCCTGCTGAAGCTGGCCGGCTTCCCGCCGTTCGTCATTCACGTCTGGTTCGTGGCCGAAGGCAACGGGATCATCACGGCCACCCGTCCCGACGACGGCTACTGGGGGCGTCGGGTGCGTTCCAACCCGGATGGCTGGCTCCGGATCGGCGACCGGACCTATGCCATGGCCGCCAGGGAGGTCGTCGGCCCGGAGCGCATCCCCTACCTGGAGAAGTACGGCGCCAAGTACAAGATGCCGATGCGCTACGACTTCACCGGCGAGATCATCCCCGGCACCAACGAACCGCTGCACACCTGGGAGGTGTTCTACTGGACCGCTCGCTGAAGTGAGCCGGGCAGGCCTGCTATCCTAGCCCCCTTATGAGCGGGCTTGGCGGTCGCGCGTGTCGGTGGCAGCACGTTGCAGTCCTGGTGGCGGTGGCGCTTGCCATCATCCTCGCCCCGGCGGTGCCGCTTGGTGCGCAGGCGCTCGATCGGGGTGACATCACCGGGCTCATTCGCGACCAGACCGGCGCCCCGCTCGGCGACGTCACGGTCACCCTGCGCGACACCCGCACCGGGGCCGAACGGGTCGTGGTGACCGGCGACGAGGGCCGGTTCTCCGCGCCGCTGCTGGCGCCAGGTGTCTATGTCGCCAGGGCCGACCGGACCGGCTTCTCTGGCGCCACGAGCGCCGCGCTCACACTCGGTGCTGGCCAGGTGCTGGTCGTCAACCTCGTGATGAGCGTCGCGGGCATCACCGAGACGCTCGCCATCACCGCCACCGGCGATGCGGCCCCTGCGCTCGGCGCCACCTTCGACACCAGCGCCATCGCAGATCTCCCGCTGAACGGGCACGACTACCGCGGCTTTGCGCTGCTGTCGCCCACGGCGCAGGCCATCACCGGCACGCGCGGCACCTTTCGGGTGGCCGGTCAGCCGGGTGATTACCTCGCGCTGAACGTGGACGGCGCGGACTTCACGAACAACTTCTTCGGTGAGTTCTTCGGGTCCCTCGAGCGGCAGAACTTCACGATCCCGCTCGAGGCGGTGTCGGCGTTCGAGGTTACGGCGGCGGGCCTCGGCGTGCAGTCGGGTCGGTCCAACGGTGGCATGGTCAACGTCGTGACCAAGTCCGGCACCAACGAGCGGCACGGTTCCGCGACCTACTCGCTGCGCCACCACGCGCTCGCGGCGGACGATGCCTTCGGGAACGCGCCGTCCGGACTGGTGCGGCACCTGGCGGGCGGAAGCGCGGGCGGCCCGCTCGTCCAGAACCGGACGTTCTACTTCGGCGCGGTCGACCTCCAGCGCCAGACCACCCCGCTCACCGTCACGTTTGCGCGTCCGGTGCGAGGGGTGGCCGTGCCGGAGCTCGGGATTCCCGATCTCGGCGCGGTTCAGGGACAGTACCCGCGGCACGAGCACGTGACGGCGCTGCTGATGAAGCTCGATCATGCGCTGACGCGCACCCAGCGGTTCAGCGTACGCGCCAACGTCTCGCGCAGCTACGGCGACAACATCGCCGGGGGCGGCCTGCTGCTGAGCCAGGCGCCATCGAACCTCGAGACATTCCGCAACCAGGGCACCTCGATCGTGGCCAGCCTGAGCGGCCCGTTGGGAGCGGGGCTGCAGATCGAGACGAAAGTGCAGACCTCGCGCGAGACGAGGCCCCGCCAGGCGCAGTCGGCCGGTCCGCAGGTGCAGATCTCGGACACCGGCACATTCGGCACCGCGCTGTTTCTGCCCGGCACCCAGGATATGTATCGCTACCAGGTGTCCGAGAGCGCGGTGCACCTCCGCGGCCGGCACGACATCCGGTTCGGTGCCGACTTCAACGCCTTCAACATGCGCAACAACAGTTTTGCGCTGGGGCTGAATGGCGGGTACGTCTTTCCGACGCTCGAGTCGTTCGTGGCGAGGCAGCCGCTGCTGTACGTCCAGAACTTCGGCCTGAATGGATATACGGCACAGGAAGCGGCCCGGCTCGACAGCTTCTGGCAGCACGAGGCGGCGGCGTACGTGCAGGACCGCATCAGCCTGTCCGCGCGGCTGACGCTGGCGCTCGGGCTGCGATACGACCTCCAGCACAATCCGCAGCCGCAGGCGGGGATTGCCGGCGTGCAGGTGCCGGTCGGCCGTCCGCGTGTGTCGGGCAGCGACGTACAGCTCACCTACGCGCCCGTGCCGCAGGGCATTCCGCACGACCGCAACAACTGGGGACCGCGCGGTGAGCTGGCGTATCAGTGGCCGGACGAGCGGACGCTCGTCAAGGCGTCGGCCGGGCTGCACTACGGTCGCACACCCATGATCTACTTCCCCATGAGGGGCGCCGGCGTGAGCAACACCACGCTCTTCGTGCCCGCGTCCCGCGTGGGTGTCACGTTCCCCGCGGTGCTGCCCTCGGCCATCGCGCCAGGGTCGGCCCTGGCATCGCTGGTGGGACCGCCGGCCATCAACTACGTGGACCCCGGGTTCCAGAACCCGCGGGTGCTCCAGCTCACGGCCTCGGTGACCCGGCAGGTGGCCGGGCTCTCGTTCGAGGCCGGCTACATGCAGAGCGACTCGCGGAACCTGCGCATCGGCGGATTCCGCGCCACGTCCTGGGATCGCAACCTGGCGGTGCCCACACGCTTCGACCAGTTCGGTCGGGGCATCGGCCTGCTCGCGGCCGGCCGGCCCGACACAACCATCGCGCAGGCGAATGCGCTCACGAGTTTCGGCCATGGGCGTTACCAGGCGCTGCTGCTGTCGATCAACCGGCCGTTGAAGGACCGGTGGCAGTTCTACGTGAGCTACACGCTCGCGAAGAGCCAGGGGAACGGTTCCACCGAGCGGGACACCGAGGCGGTGTTCGGACCGTCCAACCCGTTCGATCCCGAGGCAGACTACGGCATCAACGAACTGGACCAGCGTCACCAGTTCAGGTCCTACCTCGTGGCCACCCTGCCTGGCGCCCTCACGCTGGCGTCGACGTGGTCGGCCGGTTCGGGGCTGGCGTTTCCCGTCTACAGCCCGACCGACATCAACGGTGACGGCGTGGTGAACGACGGCCTGCACCCCGATCGGCCGGTGGTCGACGGACGCCTGTTGCCGCGGTTTCCGTATCACCAGCCGGCCTGGACGACGTGGGACCTGCGCGTGTCCAGGGGCGCGACCCTGGCGTCCAGGGTGCGCCTGCAGGTGTTCGTGGATGTCTTCAACGTCCTGAACGCTGCGAACACCTACGCGGACCCGCGGACGCAGGCCATACTGGGCAGCCCGAACTTCAGGGTTCGCAACCGTACCCTCGGTGCACGGCTCGCCCAGCTCGGCGCGCGCATCGACTTCTGAACAGGAGACCCGACAGAGATGAAGAAGCTGATCCTCGCCGTCGTGGTGGTCGTTCCGGTCATCGCCCTCGGCTACTGGGCCACCGCCTGTCCGTGCGACCAGACACCCGGGCTCTTCGTACGCGGCATGGAAGCCAGCGAGAAGGTGACCAACTGGTCGTTCGCGAACCAGGTGCCCCTCTGCCAGGTGCAGGTGGACACCGGCCTGCTGCCGCATGCCCTGAACCTCAACTGCTGGTCCGACACCAACGGCGATCTCTACCTGAGCTGCGGCAACTGCGACGGCAAGCGCTGGTCGACCGCGGCCGGTGCGCACAACGAGGCGCGCGTGAAGGTGGGCCAGACGGTCTACCCGGTCACGCTCACACGTGTCGTCGACGCCGCCGATCTCGATCGCGCATGGGCGTCCAGGGGCGTCAAGCTGCCGAACGCCAACGAGCCACGGCCGGACGGGTGGGGAACCTTCCGGGTCGCGTCCCGCTAGGCCTGCACAGGCGCCATGTCCCTCGACCTCTTCAGGGGCCGACCCTGGTGGATCTCGCTCCTCTGGCTGTTCTGCCTCTACATGGCCTGTGTCTACCTGCCGTTCGACATGTTCCTCAAGCCGGTGGCTGAGGACCGCGAGGTATGGTTCGGCATCCCGCTCGCGGGCTGGTGGGCCAAGGCGACCGAACCGCTCCACTGGGTCATCTACGCGCTCGGTGCGTGGGGCTTCTGGGGCATGCGTCGCTGGATGTGGCCCTGGGCCGCGGTCTACTCCGCCCAGGTGGCGGCGGGCATGCTGGTGTGGAACGTGACCGATGTCCGCGGCAGGGGCTGGCTTGGCGGGACGATTGCCTTCCTCCTCTTCATGGTGCCGACCGTGGCCCTCTGGCGCGCGAAGGCGCTCTTCAACGACCGCCCGGCGGCCTGACCCCTTCGGGGCGCGCCTCGAATCGGCCGGGATGCATCTATACTGCGGCGCAGTGCAGACCGCCCTCATGCGTCCCGTCGTCCTGGCCGCTGGTCTTGCGGCCCTGCTGGCCGCCGCCGTGACGGCGCAACAGACCAGGTCGCCCGCGCGCGGGGACTGGCCGATGTATCGTCATGATCTCGCGGGTACGGGCCATTCGCCGCTCGCGCAGATCACCCCGCGCAACGTCGGCCGGCTGACGCAGGCCTGGTCGTACGCGCTCACGTCGGCATCGCCCACGGCCGAGCCCGCGTCCCCCAACTCGCAGGCCACTCCCGTCGTGGTCAATGGCACCATGTACCTGCCTGCGGCGGACCGCGTGGTGGCGCTGGATCCGGCGACCGGACAGGAGAAGTGGTCGGCCGCCATTTCCGGCGGCACACCGTCGCGGCGAGGCGTGGCGTTCTGGCCCGGCGATGGCCAACTCGGAGCGCGCATCTTCGTCATGTCCGGCAGGCGGTTGCTCGCGCTCGAGGCTGCGAACGGCGGGCCAGCGTCCGGATTCGGCCAGGGTGGCATCGTCGACATCGGCGTGCCCTATAACTCGGTGCCGGGGATCTTCCGGAATGTGGTGGTCGTCGGCGCCAACACGCCACCAGGAGCCATCGGCGGCGTGGGCAACCCGCGCGCGTACGACGCGCGCACGGGCGAGAAGCTCTGGGAGTTCTCCGCCGTGGCGCAGCCTGGGGGCATCGGCGAAGGCACCTGGGAAGGCGAGAGCTGGAAGGGCAGGCTCGGTGCGAATGCCTGGCCGTTCTACTTCACGTTCGACGAACGGCGGGGCCTGGTCTTCGTGCCGCTGGCGTCGCCGATTCCCGGAGCGTTCGGCGGCGACCGCAAGGGGGCGAACCTCTTCGGCAACTCGGTGGTGGCGCTCGATGCACAGACAGGCGCCTACAAGTGGCACTTCCAGACGATCCACCACGACCTCTGGGATCACGACCCGCCGGCACCGCCGTCGCTCTTCGACGTGCGGGTGCGCGGACGGTCGGTGCCCGCACTCGCCCTGACGACGAAGTCTGGCTATCTCTACATCCTGAACCGCGAGACCGGGCAGCCGATTCACGGCATCACCGAGCGGCCAGTGCCGAAAAGCGAAGTGCCGGGTGAGTCGGCATATCCCACGCAGCCCGTTCCGGTGAAGCCGCCGGCTCTTGCGCGCACCGGCTACGCGCCGTCCGACCTGGTGACCGCAGACGACACCACCGCCGAGCACGCACAGGCCTGCGCGGCGCTCATCGAACGTGTGGGAGGTGTGGCGAATGCGGGGCCCTTCACTCCCTTCGGCCTGAAGACGACGCTCGTATTCCCGGGCCTGCTCGGCGGCGCCAACTGGGGCGGGACCGCGTTCGATCCCGCCAGCGGCCTCGTCATCGTGCCGACGCAGGATGTCGGGGCGCTGGGGACCATGACCCCCTCGCGTCCGGGATCGGCGGTGCCGTACGAACGCACGAACCCTGGACGCGCCACGTTCGATGCGCGGATGGGCGACATGAACTGGCCATGCCAGCGTCCTCCGTGGGGGCGCCTGACGGCGGTGCATGCGGCAACCGGCGACATCGCGTGGCAGGTGCCGCTCGGTGTCACCGAGCAGCTTCCGGCCGGGAAGCAGAACACGGGCCGGCCGATGCTGGCTGGCGCCATCAGCACGGCCAGCGGCCTGCTCTTCATCGCGTCGACCGACGACAACCACTTCCGTGCGCTCGACACGAAGAGCGGACGACAGCTCTGGGACGCGAGGCTGCCCCGGCGCGGGAATGCGAACCCGCTCACGTGGGAAGTCACCGGTGGCCGGCAGCTCGTGGGCATTGTGGCGACCGACCGCCTGATCGTCTACGGCCTGCCCTGAGTGCGATGCGCCGACCTGCGTCGCCTCCGTCGCGGCGGACTGCACAGATGGCGCTGGTGGCCTGGTGCGCCGTGGCGGGCCTGGTCTGCGGGCCGGCCTACGCCCCGGCCCACGCGCAGGGGCAGCAGCCACTCGACGTGATCTACGTTCCGACACCGGACGCTGTGGTCAGGAGCATGCTCCTGACCGCCAGGGTCGGTCCGGGCGACATTGTCTACGACCTGGGTTCGGGCGACGGTCGCATCCCCATCGCCGCGGTTCGCGACTTCGGGGCGACGCGGGGCATCGGCATCGAGCTCGACCCGGCGCGCATCCAGGAGGCACGCGCCAACGCCGCAGCGGCGGGCGTGGCAGACCGGGTGCAGTTCCTGGAACAGGACCTCTTCGCGGCAGACTTCTCCGGGGCCACGGTGATTGCCATGTACCTGCTCCCGGGCATGAATGCCAGGCTTGCACCGGTGCTGAAGGCGCTGGCGCCGGGCACCCGCATCGTGTCGCACAACTACGACATGGGACCGGCCTGGCCACCGGCACGGTCGTTCGTGGTGGAGAACAGCAAGGTGCACTACTGGATCGTGCCGGGCCGGCGGTGGTGGCACCGCCTGGCCTCGTTTCTGGGCCATCGGTCCTGATGCGGGCCCACGCTTCGGCGATGACCCGCGCACGAGGCAGCCGAATCCGGAGCATTTCTGCGTGTATCCTGCCGTCCAGCCAGGGCACGCGAGTTGCTGTGCTGTTACGCGCACCGCCGCGAGGGAGGCGCACGCCATGGCCCATGTTCGCGCCGGGCCGCAGCCGGGAAGTCATGAAGCTCCGCAAGAACACCCCCATCGTCAGGCTGGACGATCTGGCCCCACGGTTGGACGTGAAGGGCGGGCGCGTGAGCCGCGTCTTTGGCCAGGGCGCAGCGGCGCACGCCAACCCGATACCACCGAAACGCCGCGCGGGTGCGGCGCCGGCACCACCCCCCAAATAGAAATGAGGAGAGACAGGTGAAGGAGACCGTGAAGAAGGATGCGAAGGCCGGCACGATCTTCAAGTTCTGAGGACGCCAAGTTGACGAGCTTCTTCGTCCTCAGGGCTCCCCTCCTATCGCTCGACGTGCTGGCGGGATGGGCGGCCGCGCCGCCCGTCCCGCCCTCAGCCACACCGGCCGACGTCCAGCAGCACCTCGTCTCCCACACCGCGTACCTGCGCGAGTCGTACCGCGCGCTGCTCGCGGACCCTGTCGTCCGCGAGGCGATCTTCGTCGCATCGCCCGATCTCGACACCGCCCTCGAGTCCTGGCTCCGTGAGCCCGACACGCCGAGGTCGCGTGACGTCGAGCGTGCGCTCACCCGCTACCTCACGCGCATGGCCTCGCGGCCCACACCATTCGGACTGTTCGGCTCCGTGGCCGCAGGACATGCAGCCGACACCACGTCCCTCGCCGTGGCCCCACATGCCGAGTGCCGGAGGCACACGCGTCTCGACATCGACTACCTGAACCAGGTGGTCGAGGCCCTCATCGCCGATCCGGCAATCCGTCCCTCGCTGCGGTACCGCCCTGCCGACACGGTCTGCCGCATCGCAGGCAGCTGGCGCTACGTGGAAACGCGGGTGAAGGACAAGGCGCGCAGCCATCACCTCGTGTCGATTGAGGACAACCATGCGGTGAGCACGGCCCTCGAGCGGGCGGTCTCCGGCGCGACGGAAGCCGAGCTTGCGGCGGCCGTCCGTGCGCGCGGCGTACGCGAGGCCGAGGCGTTCGCCGCAGCCCTGGTCGACTCGCGTGTGCTGCAGCCGGATCTGGCGTGTCCGGTCACCGGCGACGCTCCGGCCGACGCGCTCGCGAGGCGCCTCGCCTCCATCCCTGGTACGGAGGTCATCGCGACCGCCCTGACCGATGCCACGGAGGCCCTTCGCGCGATCGACGCAGGCCCCCTTGCGGCTGGTGCCGCGGCGTACCACGCGATCGCGAAGAGGCTGGGAAGGCTCCCGGCGAAGGTGGAGCTCGCGCGGCTGTTCCAGGTGGATGCGGTGCGGCCACCCGGCGCGACGCTGTCATCCAGGACCCTCGGGCTTCTCCGACAGGGCGGCGAGCTGCTCCTCGACCTCTGCCCGGGTGGACCAGACGATGAGGAACTGGAGCGGCTACGGCGGGTCTGGGCCGAGCGGTTCGACGAACGGGAGGTGCCGCTGCTCGAAGCGATCGACGCCGACTCCGGCGTGGGGCCGGCGCTCGGGACCGGGGCACGGGGTTCCTCCGCGCTGCTCGACGGTCTCACGTTTCCGGAGACGTCCGCGCCAACGGTACCTTGGGGCGCGCGGCAGACGCACCTGCTGTCGCTCATCGTGCGTGCCGCGGCAAGCGGGTCGATGGAAGTTGAGCTCGGCGACGACGACCTGCGCCTGTTGCGGGCGCCGGCGCCGATCGCACGTGGCGACGCCTTCGCGGTGCATGCGACGCTCATTGGCGACCGGGGCGTGCCGTGGCGGGTGCTGGTCCACACCACGATCGACCCGCCCGTGGCGCGGCACATCGGTCGCTTCTGCCACCTCGATCCGGCCATCGCCGATGGTGTCCGCGGCATCATCGCTGCCGAGGAGGCGCTGGAGCCGGACGCCGTGCACGCCGAGATCGTGCACCTGCCGGACGGGCGTGCGGGGAACGTGATCCTGCGGCCGGTGCTGCGCACTCACGAGATTCCCGCCATGGGTGCGTCGGGTGCAGAGCCCGGGCGGCAGATCTCCCTGTCGGACCTGACCGTGCAGCTGGTTGGCGAGCGGTTCGTGCTGCGTTCGCGCCGGCTGGCCCGCCGAGTCGTCCCGCGCATGACCACGGCACACAACTTCGCCGGCTGGGGGGTGGGGGCCTACCGCTTCCTGTGTCTCGTGCAGGCGGACGGGCAGCGGGGCAGCGCGTACTGGTCGTGGGGGCCGCTTGCGGCTTCACCATTCCTGCCCCGCGTCCGGGTGGGCGATGTCGTGCTCAGCCGCGCCCGTTGGCAGCTGTCGAAGGCGGACATCCGGTCGCTGCAGCAACCAGACATGGCCGGGCGGTGGATGGCGATGCGGCAGCAGCGTGAGGCCTGGCGCCTGCCGCGCTGGGTGGTGCTCGGCGACGGCGACAACGAGCTCGTGGTCGACCTCGACAACGCGCTGGCCGTCGACTCGCTCGTACAGCTCCTGAAGGAGCGCGATGCAGCCACGCTGCTGGAGTGGTATCCGGGGGCGCAGGAGGCGGTGGCCCTTGGGCCCGGTGGCTCGTACGCACATGAACTGATCGTGCCGTTCGTGCCGTCCCGGCGTGAATCGGGCGATGCGACAGCGGGGCCTCGGGGCCCGGCTCCCCGCACGCGCACGTCCGAGGCGCAGCGTTCGTTCTCGCCGGGCAGCGAGTGGGTGTTCGCGAAGGTGTATGGAGGAACGGCCACGGCAGACCGCCTCCTGCTCCAGGTTGTCGGTCCGACCGGTCGTGCACTCGAGGAAAAGGGCGCCATCGATCGCTGGTTCTTCATCAGGTATGCCGATCCCGGCGAGCACATCCGCTGGCGGCTCCACGTGGCGCCAGACGGGTCGGTGGCGCGCGTGCGGCGCACGGTGGAACGGGCGCTTGCGGCCGCCGTGGGGCAACAGCTCGCGTGGCGCGTGTCGTTCGATACCTACGAGCGCGAGGTCGAGCGCTACGGGGGACCCGAAGGGGTGCAGCTCGCGGAGCAGTGGTTCCATGCGGACAGCGCGGCGGCCCTCGACGTCCTGCAGGCGGTGGAAGACGATGGCGATCTGCACGCCCGGTGGCAGGCCACCTTGCTCGGCATCGACCGGTTGCTGGGCGACCTCGGCCTCGACCTTGCCGCGAAGGCGCGCCTCGTACACGAGGCACGCGGGCGGTTCGGGGCCGAGTTCAGGGTGGACGCGGCGTTCCGCCGCTCGCTGGCCGATCGACTGCGCCCTGTGGCGCGTGCGCTCGAGGCCCTCCTCGTCGACGGTCCTCCCAGCGGCACTGTGCTGGCGCTGGCCGACGCCGCCTTTGCGCGTCGGAGGCAGCGCTCCCGCCGTGCCGTTGCCACGCTGCGGCGCCTCGACGGACGCGGGCGGCTTCAGGCGCAGCTGCCGTCTCAGGCCGCGAGCTACATGCACATGATGGTGAATCGCCTGGTCAGGTCCGAGGCGCGGATGCACGAACTGGTGCTGTACGACTTCCTCGCGCAGACCTACGCCCGCCAGCTCGCGCGCGCACGCACGTAGTGTCCGCCCGGGCGAGATCCATCAGGTGGTCCAGATGTTCGGGCGGGCGGGGTAGACGGCGTGTCATGCCCACTCCCGCAGCTTGCGTTCCGGATCACCGAGCCCTCGCACAGCGCGACGGCCGCCTCGGCAATCACGGCGAGCTCACGCAGGTTGCCGGGCCATTCGTAGGTGAGCAGCCGATCGGCGGCGTACGGGGCGAGTCCGTCGATCGACCGGCCCTGCTTCCGGCATGCCCTCGCGATGCCGTCGGCAAGGAGCACCCGCAGGTCGTTGGGTCGTTCTCGGAGCGGCGGCACGGTGATCGTCATGCCGTTGAGGCGATGGAACAGGTCGGCCCGGAACGCGCCGTTCCGCGCCAGCGTGGCGACTGGATGGTGCGTGGCCGACAGCACCCGACGTCGGCTTCCCGCAGCGACTCCGAGCCGAGCCGCTCGAACTCGCCATACTCGATCGCGCGCGGGATCTTGCTCTGGCCCTGCGGGCTCAGGTCGGCCACTTCGTCGAGGAAGAGCGGGCCTCCGTCGGCCGCTCGAACTTGCCCTTGACGCGCGTGGTGGCGCCGGTGAACGCGCCCTTCTCGTGCCCGAACAGCTGGCTGTCGAGCAGTGTCTCGCTGAGTGCGGCCGCGTTGAACGAGACGAACGGTCCCTCTGCGCGGGTGGACGCCCGATGGATGGCGGCGAGCCTTGCGCGCGTGAGGCTCGCCTGCATCGGGACATCGTGCGACATCACGTCGGCGAGCGGGGTCTCGGTGATCTCGCGGTCGGCCCGGCGTTCCACGCCGGCCAGACTCGCACAGCCGTGGCATCAGAGCATGCGCATCAGCGTGCCGTCACCCACACGCACGTGGTGATGGAGCACGCCGGCCACGTGAGCCACCAGCAGCGGAATGAGCAGCCAGCCAGCGAGGCTGTGCGACCAGTGAAGCGTGCGGGCCAGATCGGGCGCCGCCTCCATGAACCGGGGCAGATCGATGAAGCCGAGGAAGGCGGTGGCGCCGCGCTGCGGGAAACCGTAGGCGTTCGTCGTGAAGAAGCCGAGCAGCGGCTGCACGATGAAGAGGGCGTAGAGCAGGTGGTGTACGGCCGACGCGCCGACCCGTTCGAATACCGGCATGCCCGGGGGCCACGGCGGGGGCGGGTTGCGCAGGCGCCAGGCGAGCCGCGCGAGGCCGAGCGCGAGCATGAGCAGCCCCAGGCTTTCGTGCAGCGTGTAGAACGACATCTTCACCTGGTCGTTCATGAAGCGGATCGTGAGCCCTGAGAGCAGCAGCACCAGGATGGGCGGGACGGTGAGCCAGTGGAACCACTTGGCGGCACGGGAGTACTCGCCGTCCGGGTGTCGGGGGTCCATGGGCACACTATGCCACGGGACGTCGGGGTTGCAGGTCCGGTAACATCGGAGGTTCGATGTCCTCGCCACACGCGCGCGCCACCGTGTCACGGATGGCCGGCTATACCCCTGGTGAACAACCGAAGCCGGGCGAGCCGGTCATCAAGCTGAATACCAACGAGAATCCGTACCCGCCGAGTCCGCGCGTGTTCGAGGCCATCGGCCGGATCGCGGCGGACGCCCTCCGCCGCTATCCGCAGCCCATGGCCGACGACTTCAGGCAGGTGGCCGCGCGGGTGCACGGCCTGTTGCCGGACCAGATCCTCGCGGGCAACGGCAGCGACGACATCCTGCAGATTGCCCTGCGCAGCTACTGCGGTCCTGGCGATGTGCTGGCGAGCCCCGACCCCACCTACTCGCTCTACCCCGTGCTCGCGGAACTGGCCGACGTGCGCTTCGTCACCGTGCCCTGGGGGCCCGGGTGGTCGCTCCCCTCGGACGCCCTCCTGGAGACCGGCGCGCGCGCGATCTTCTTCGCCAACCCCAATGCGCCATCGGGCACCTGGGTGGAGCCCGACGCGGTGAGCGCGTTGGCCTCGCGCACCGATGCGCTGGTGCTCGTGGACGAAGCCTACGTCGACTTCGCCGATGGCAGCTGCCTGTCGCTGCTGGCGGCACACGAGAACGTGCTCATTTCGCGCACGCTCAGCAAGGGATACGGGCTTGCGGGGCTCCGCTTCGGCTATGCGATGGGTCATCCATCGGTGATCGCGGAGATGGCCAAGGTGAAGGACAGCTACAACTGCGACGCCATTGCCATTGCCGCCGCGGCTGCGGCGCTCGACGATCAGGCCTATGCGTGCGAGCAGTGGGCGAAGGTCCGCTCGGAGCGGGACCGCGTGACCATGGAACTGACGCGGCGCGGGTTCGATGTCATCCCGAGCCGGGGCAACTTCGTGCTCGCCACGCTGCCCGGCGGCCGTCCCGCGAAGCCGGTCTACGAAGGGATGAAGGCACGCGGCGTGCTGGTGCGGTTCTTCGACAAGCCCGGGCTGCGCGACAAGCTGCGGATTACCATCGGCACGCCCGACGAGAACAGCCGGATGTTCGCCGCGCTGGATCCGAGCCTCTAGGTTCGCGCGGCCAGCCTGGCCTCGGCAAAGACCGGCGACTCGAGGCCGGCGCGCGAACGACCGCCGGGGTCCTGCGTGGCGCGGACGGCATTCACCATCTCGAGGGCGGAACGGGTCGGTTCCGGCATCTGCAGGGCCGAGTGGCCGAGCGGCGTCACCCGGTCGCCCCAGCGCACCAGCAACGCCCCGTAGGTGAGCCCGCCGCCGAATCCGGGCATCAGCAACAGGGAGCCGGGCTTCACCCGTTCGTCCTTCAGCGCCTCGACCAGGCTCACCGGCACCGTGGCTGCGCTCATGTTCCCGTACTTCTGCACCGTGACCATCACCCGGTCCATCGGCACGCCGGCATACTTCGCCACCGCCTCGATGATCCGCAGGTTGGCCTGGTGCGGGATCACCAGGTCGATCTGATCCCCCGTTACGCCGGCCTGCCGCATCACCCGTTCGCAGGCGTCGGCCATGCCCTTCACCGCACGCTTGAAGATCGCCTGGCCGTCGAAGTCCCACATCGTGTCGCCGAACGTGATGCCGAGCCCGGCGTAGCCGCAGCCGACGCCGCGCACGCGCAGCACCTGGCGCGCCTCGGCATCACAGCCCAGCACCGACCCGATGACGCCTGTGGGCGTGTCGCTGGCCTGCACCACGACCGCCGCGGCGCCGTCGCCGAACAGCACCGCCACGTTGCGGTTGCTCCAGTCGATGTACCGCGAGATCAGCTCCACGCCGATGACGACCGCGTTGCGGATGGTCCCGTTCTGGATCATCGCCGTGGCGGTGGACAGGCCGTAGATGAAGCTGGTGCAGGCCGTGTTCAGGTCCATGGCTGCCGCCCGCGTGGCGCCGAGCGCCACCTGCACGCCCGAGGCGCTGTTCGGCACCACTTCCTCGTTCGAACAGCCGCCATAGACGATGAGGTCGACCTCCGAGGCGTCGAGCCCCGCGCACGCCAGCGCCCGTGACGAGGCGAGGGTCGCCATCTCGATGGCCGAGATGTGCGAGATCCGGCGTTCCTTCATGCCGGTCCGCGTCGTGATCCACTCGTCGGAGGTGTCGAGGAACGTCGAGAGGTCGTCGTTGGTGAGGACGGCTGGAGGGAGGCCCTCCCCCCAGCCGGTAATGGCGGCGTAGCGCATGGCGACATTGTCGCCGAAGTCAGACCTCCCTCAGCCTTTCATCGCCCGCTCGTGCAGTGTCTTGACCGTCTGCCAGCCGGCGGCCACGGCGCCCTCCTGCCAGTCCGGTTCCGAGTACGGGCAGACAGCCGCCGAGCCGATGACCAGGCGATCCTCCATGGTCGAGAGCTGATCGTGACGGGCGTGCGCGGCGCCCGTGGCGTAGCCGCCCTCGCTGTACTTGACCTTCTTCCACCACACGCCGAACGCCGACTCGAACTCGGTACGGACCTGCGGGTGGACCTTCGAGGCGTTGGCGAGGACGTGCTCGACGCGCTGCGCCGGCGTCTGGTCGAGCAGCGTGCCCACCGGACCGTTCGCGTAGAGGCCCAGGATGACGCCCTTCTTCGAGAAGTAGCCCGTGCAGGGGTACGAGAACTCGCCGAGCGGCAGGTTCGAGTAGAGGTGCCCGCCGAAGATCCCCTCGTCCTCCTCCCACCAGCGGCGCTTCATCTGCAGGCCCATCTTCGCGCTGTTGCTCGTGGGCACGCTCTTCACCGCGGTCATCATCTCGGGCGAAAAGCTGATGTCGAGCTTCGCAATGATCGGGAGTGGCAGGCAGACGGCGCAGAAGTCGGCCGTCAGCTCGGTCTTCCTGCCGCTCTTGGTGTCCATCACCGCCACCTTCACGCCCGTGCTGTCGTGCCGAACGGAGAGCACCTCGGTGCCGAGCGAGATCTTCTGGGCGCCGATGGCGCGAGCCAGCCCCTTCGGGAACTGGTCCATCCCGCCAATCGGCTGGAAGATCGGTGCGGCCTGCGTGCCGTCGGTCAGCGGCACGGAACGGAAGCGGTTGCCGATGCCGGCCTTCAGCAGCTTCAGCGTGTCGTACGGCTGCCGCCCACTCTGGCCGATCGCCTTGTAGGTCTTCGTCGTCGGATCGAGGTAGCCCTCGCTGATCATGAAGCGGATGAACCGGTCCTTGTCCTCCTGCGTCATCGGCTGATCGAGCTTGTCCTGGTCGACCGCCTTCACCAGCAGCTCGTTGATGTGGCCGAGCATGTCGGCCTTCACCTCGCGGAGGCGGAGGCGCTTGCCGGACAGATCGCCGTACTGCTCACCTTCGTAGTAGAAGAACGAGTTCTCCGCCTCGTTGATGAACACTTCCATCGGCACGCCGACTTCACGGCAGTAACCGAGCACGCCCGTGTGCGTGTAGGGGATGCGCCACGGGCCGACGTTCACGTACAGCCCTTCATCGAAGGTGCAGACCTGCTTGTCGGTGGCGCCGATCTCCTGGTGCTCCGTGCCCTTCCTGACGCTCCAGTTCAGGCCGCCGACCCGGTCGCGCGCCTCGATGACCCGCACGTCGTACCCGAGCTTGATCAGCTCGTAGGCCGTGACGAGCCCCGACACGCCCGCACCGAGCACGATGACCTTGTTCCGGGTGGGCTTGCCGGTGAGCTGCGGGCGCCCCTGCGCCTGGCCGGCCATCAGCTCCCAGGAGTTCATCGCGGTCATGACCAGCGACGTGCCGCCGACGAGCCCGAGCTGTTCGAGGAAGCGACGCCGTGTCACGACGGCAGTGGATGAGGTAGGCGTCTTCTTGCGCATCCTGAACAACTCCTGATGGTCGGTGGACTGGCCGGACACCCCTGGACCGGCGGCCTGGGGGAAAACGCGCAACGAGCGAGCGTTCGGCAATTGTAGATGGCCCGCCGTAAACCCGGCAACGAACGCTTTGTGGCGGATTGTGGCAGCCTGTGGCGGGTCAGCGGCTCGCGGTTCCGGCCTGCAGGTGCTGGTCGAGGAAGGCCCACACCCGCATCCACGAGTCGCGTTGTTCGGGCGTGTCCTCCGGCTGGTAGGTGACCGGCAGCACCCGCCGGTCGAACAGGTGCCCCCCCGCCGGGTTGTGGTAGACCTTCACGTCGGCCAGGTCGGCCTTCCGGGCCCGCAGGGCGTCGACCAGCTGCATCGCCTCGTCGATGTTGACGTCCTCGTCGTTGTCCGCGACGTGCACCAGCAGGGGGACGCGCAGCTCGTCGACGTGGAAGAGCGGCGAGCGATAGCGATACACCTCAGGCCGCTCGGCCGGTCCGCCGCCGAACCGGTTCTGCGGGTCGATGGCGCGCCGCTGCTGTTCCACCCCCTTCCGCGCCAGCCGGTGGAACAGGTTGGTGACCGGCACCATCGCGGCCGCCGCGCGGAAGGTCAGCGGGTTCCTGAAGATGGCGTGCAGGGCAATGAACCCGCCGTGGCTCCAGCCGATGATGCCGATCCGGGCCGGGTCCACGGACGGATACTGCGCTTTCAGCACCGACACCGCCGTCACCACATCGTCCACCTCGGCGCCGCCGTAGTCGATGGCGTCGTAGAAGGCCCGGCCGTAGCCGATGCTGCCGCGGTATTCCGGGGCAATCACGACGAAACCGCGCGCCACCGCCTCCCGCACGAAGGGGATGTGACGTTCATAGAGGTGGCCGCGGATATCCTCGTGCACCCAGACGAGCGCCGGATGCCGCTGTGGTCCACGCGAGCTGAGCGGCTGGAAGACGAACGCCGGAATCTCGAGGTCACCCTTCGAGCTGCGGTAGGTGATCTTCTCCATCCGCATGAAACCGTCGCTCGCCGCGCGCCAGGCCCGATCGGTCTCGGCCTGCTCCCGGACCATGCGGGCGAAGTCGGGGCGGAGCGGGTCCAGCGACCCGTCCAGGTTCTGCCGGCCGGGCGGCGGGAGAGGCACCGCCGACTGCGTCCGGCCTGGCGTGGCCCAGAACAGTCCCGCCACGGCAGCAAGCACGAGGCTCACTCCGGCCAGGCGGGACGCGGCGGAACGGAAGGACATGCGTCCCGTGATCTTACGGCACCCGCCGCCCAGGTCAGGCGTGCGCAGCGGCCTTGGGGCTGGAGGCGGCACGGGCATGTGCCCGCACGAGCCATTCCCGCAGGCCGGCGGCGGCCTGATCGGGCGTCGGTCCATAGAAAGGCATCAATGCTGTCGGGACCCCCGGCACCCTGACGATGTATGCGCGCCAGCGATGGGAGTCTGTCGGAGCGACCTCGATGTGGTAGGTGCGACCACCGATGGTCTCTTCAAAGCGATGAACAGCCGTATGCACAGTCATGGACCGACGCGTGATTGCCTGCTGGGAACGGAGGGAATTGTCACGCTGCAGTCAGAGCCAGACAAGCGAAGCGCCGTACGAAACGAGCGTCCACACCGGCACGCACCGGCGCGGGCCCGGCACGAGGGGTGCGAACTTTTTTTTCGTCCACGCCTCTTCCACAGGTTTTGCACCGTGCGTCCACAGGTTTTCCACAGCTTGACGCTCGCTGACCCGCACCGTACGCTTGGTCGTTCATGAAACGGCTTGGGTTGGCGGGCGTCTGGACCGTGTGCCTGTTGACCGCCGTACCCGGCGGGGCGGTCTCCGCCCGCGCGCAGGTGCCTACGGCCGCTCCAGTGGCGTCGACCGATGCGGTCCCGCTCTTCCGTGTCTTCCTGCAGGACGGCAGTTCCCTCGTCAGTTACGGTGAGTTCGCACGCCTCGAGGATTCGGTCGTGTTCTCGATGCCGACCTCTGCGTCCGCCGACGTGCCCCAGCTGCAGCTGATCAACATCCCGTCGGACCGGGTGGACTGGAAGCGCACGCTCGACTACGCCGAGTCGGTGCGCAGCAGCCGGTACCTCGCCACGCGCGCGCAGGCCGACTACGAGCTGCTCAGCACCGAGGTGGCCCAGGCACTCAACGACGTCGGCCAGGCGGCCGATCCCGCGGCCAGACTGGCCATCGTCGAACGGGCACGCCGGACGCTGGCCGAGTGGCCCGCCGCGCACTACAACTACAAGCGCGACGAGATCCAGCAGATGCTGAACACGCTGGACGAGGCGATTGCCGACCTCAAGGCGGCGTCCGGGGCGAGCACGTTCGACCTGACGTTCGTGGCGGCAGGGGCCGCGCCCGACGCTGCGGAGCCGATCATCCCGGCGCCCGGCGTCCGCGAGACGATCGAGCAGACGCTGCGCGCCGCGCAACTGACACGGTCGGCAGCCGAGCGCATGTCGCTGCTCACGATGGCGGCCAATGCGCTCGACGTCGATGCCGCGGCGTTGCCGGCGGAGTGGGCCGAGGCGACCCGTGCCGCGGTGACGGCGCAGATCGCGCGCGAACTCGAGGTGGACCGCAAGTACCAGGCGCTCAGCACGCGCATGCTGCGGCTCGCCACGACACGCGCGCGGGCCGCCGACGTGCGCGGCGTTCAGCGGGTCTTCGCCAGCATCCGCGCGAACGACGCCGCGCTCGGTGGCCTGCGGCCCGAGGCTGTTGCCGCCATGAGCGCGGCGGTCGAGGCGCAGCTCGAGGCGGCGCGGGTGCTGCGGCTCGAACGCGACAGCTGGGCGCTCCGCGTGCCGGCGCTGCGAGCCTATCGCGAGGCCGTGGCCGGACCCCTGTACCGCCTGCAGCGCGTCGCGCCGTTGCTCGAGGACATCAAGGCGCTGGCTGGATCCGGTCCGGATGCCATCGCCTCGATCCTGGCCGCAAGCCGGCGCGCACGGTCCGTCCTGGCGAAGGTCACGCCACCGGGTGAGCTCCGTCCGCTGCACGACATGCTCGTGAGCGCCCTCCAGCTCGCAGAGAATGCCGCCATCATTCGCCGCGAAGCGGCAATCAACGCCAGCATGGCGAGGGCGTGGGATGCGTCATCGGCCGCCGCCGGCGCCCTCATGCTGGCGCAGCGTGCGCGGGTCGACCTGCAGAAGGCGCTTCAGCCCCCGCAACTCGGACGGTGATTACTCCCCGCCGCACCCGTCTGATCCGGGTGCCAGACCTGCACGACTTCCGCCGCGCAATCGCTGCGCTCAGCGCCGACTCCCCGGACGCCGGGCCGTCCGGCCTGCCGCCCCGTTTCGTGGTGGTGCCCACGCAGGGGGCCGCCGCCGAACTGGCGCGCACCCTCACGGCCCAGGGCATTGCCCACCCGGCGCTGCCGGCCATGGTGTCGCGCGACGGACTCTACGACGCGCTGCACGCGCGGCTCACCACACCGCCCCGCCGGCTGTCGGCCTTCGAGCGTGACGCCATGGCACAGGCTGCCGCGATCGAGGCTGCCGCTCATGCCGGCGATCTCCCGTTCAGGGTCCGCCCGGGCCTCGTCGCCGAGATGCTGCGCTTCTACGATCAGCTCCGCCGCCAGTCGCAGGGCGTCCGGCGCTTCGAGGAGCTGATCACGGAGGCGCTCGGCGGCGACCTCGAGGATCGTGGCGCGGACCGGCTCCTCAGGCAGACCCGCTTCCTGGCTCGCACCTTCAATGGCTACGAGACGCGGGCCGCGACGAGCGAGGCGCTGGACGAGCACCGCCTGCGCGATCGGCTGCTCGCCGACGCCGCTGCCGTCCCGGTGGCGCACGTCATTGTCACGGTGCCCGACTGGATTGCCGATCCTGCAGGGCTGTTCGTGGCGGACTTCGACCTGCTCAACAGGCTGCCCAACCTGGCTGCCATCGACATTGTCTCCACGGAGGGGCTGCTCGCGTCCGGGTTCCACGAGCGGCTGCACAACTGGTGGCCGGGCCTCGAGGAACTCGCCATGCGCGACATCGCGGCAGCTGCGCCGCCCACGCGCCCCCTGCTGTCGGTACCGGAGCCGTCCGGTGATCAGGCACCGCTGTGGTTCACGCATCGCGACCGCGAAGAGGAGCTCATCGCGATCGCCCGCCGGCTCGCCGCCGAACCGATGCCCGCGCTCGACCGCTCGGCGGTCGTCTACAAGAAGCCGCTGCCGTACCTCTACCTCGCGAGCGAGACGCTCGGTGCGGCCGGCCTCCCCTACATGGCGGCCGACGCGCTCCCCCTGGCCACCGAACCGCTCGTGGCCACGGTCGACCTCGTGCTCGACGCGCTCGAGGCCGACTTCGCCCGCGACACGCTCGTGGCCCTGCTGCGCTCGCCTCACTTCGAGTGGAGCACGACGCTCGGGCGCGACGAAGTGGCCGCACTCGACCGCGCGCTCAGCGACGCGCGATACCTGGGCGGCACCGAGCGGCTCTTCGCGCTGCACGCCTCGTGGATGCCGGACGGCGTCGTCATCACCCGCCGCGGCACCGACCCGCGCGTGGCGGCGCACCGCGCGCTCGACGCGGCCGTGGCCGTCGTCCGTGAACTGGCGCCGCTCCAGGAGGCCGGGCCTGCCTCACGGCAGGCCCGGTCGCTGCTCACCTTCCTCGACACGCACCTCGTGTCGCCCGACGAGACCCACCCGCTCGCCGGGCGCGAGCGACGCGCCCGAGCCGCCCTGCTCGGCATCCTGCAGGCCATCGCCGGCGCGCATGCCGCGCACCACGACCCGGACTGGGGTGTCCCGGAGCTCGCCACGACGGTCCGCCGCTGGATTGGAGACGAGACGTTCGCACCGGACCGATTGCCGGGCGGCGTGCGGCTCCTGGACGATCAGGCAGCGCGCTACGGTCAGTTCGACGACATCACCATCGTCGGCCTGATCGAGACCGAGTGGCCGGATCGCACACGACGGAACATCTTCTACCCGCCTGCACTGCTGAAGGCGCTCGGCTGGCCCTCGGAGAAGGACCGGCGTGGCGCCGCGGACGCCCGGTTCCTCGACCTGATGGGATCGGCCTCGCGCCGCGTCGAGCTCTCGACGTTCATGCTGGACGACGAAGCCATCGTGTCGAGGTCGATCCAGCTCGATGAGGTACCCCGGGCCCGCCTGTCGACCATCGCGCGCGCCGTCCGCACGACACCCCTGCTTCGGGAGGAGTCCGTGGCGCTCGACGACGTCCCGTCCGAACTCGTGGGGGATGGTGCGAGGGAGTGGCTGGCGCTGCGAGCCGCCCGCCCGCCGGCCGATGACGCCCGCTTTCATGGCAGTACGGGTGCCCGGGCCAGCCGCACGTGGTCCGTGAGCGCGCTCGAAGCCTACATCGGCTGTCCGTTCCGGTTCTTCGCGCAGCACGTGCTGCGGCTCGAGGAGGAGCCCGAGGACGAGGAGGTGATGGACCCCAGGCGTCAGGGGCAGTTCATCCACGAGGTATTCGAGACCTTCTTCAAGGAATGGCAGGATGCCGGGCAGGGCGCAATTACAGCCGCGAACCTGCCGCTGGCCCGCGAGCGATTCACCGGCGTGGTGGATCGTGCGCTGCAGCGCATCCCAGAGGGCGAAGCCGCGCTCGAACGCACCCGCCTACTCGGGTCGCCGGCAGCCGCCGGGCTCGGCGAGGCGGTGTTCCGCATGGAAGCGGAACGTCCCGTGCCCGTCGTGTCGCGCCTGCTCGAGTACACCATCGACGGCCCGGTGACCATCCACACGTCGGCAGGCGACCGCACGGTCCATCTTCGTGGCAAGGCCGATCGGCTGGACCTGCTCGCCGACGGGACCTTCCGGCTGATCGACTACAAGCTTGGCTGGCCTCCGGACCGCAACAAGGCGCTGCAACTGCCGATCTACGCCATCGCGGCCGAGCAGCGCGTCAGGGCGCTTGGCCGTTCCTGGACCGTTGGCGAGGCGGTCTATCTGGCGTTCAAGGGCCCCAGGCGTGTCGTGCCGCTCTTCGCCCGCGACGACAGCCGGGTCGAGACTCTCGGCCGCGCGCAGCAGCGGCTTGCCGACACCATCGACGCGATCGATCGCGGCGAGTTCCCGCCCAGCCCCGACGACGTGTTCCGCTGCGAGACCTGCAGCTTCACCGCCGTCTGCCGGAAGGACTATGTCGGGGATCTCTGACGCGCTCGCCCGCGCGTACGCGGTCGACCCATCGCGGAACGTCGTGCTCGAGGCGTCCGCCGGCACCGGCAAGACGCGCGTGCTCGTGGAGCGCTACGTCAACCTGCTGCGGGCCGGCGTGGAACCCGAACACATCCTCGCGATTACCTTCACGCGGAAGGCGGCGGCCGAGATGCGCGAGCGCATCATCGACCGGCTCCGCGAGGCGGCGCGCCTGTCCGAGTTCGACCCGGGCCGGTGGCGCGAGTTGAAGGAGCGCCTCGGCGAGATTGCCATCTCCACGATCGACGCCTTCTGCCTGTCGCTCCTGCGCGAGTTCCCGCTCGAGGCCGATGTCGACCCCGGCTTCGACCTCGCGGACGACACCGAGGTGCCGAGGTTGATCGGCGAGTCGCTCGACCGCGCCCTCCGGCTGTGCCGCGCCATCGCCCGCGACGATGACGATGTGGCGCTGGTGTTCGCGCAGCTCGGCGAGCGGCGGCTCCGCACCGGCCTCGCCGCCCTGCTCGACCGGAGGCTCGTGGCTCCGCAGGCGCTGCGCCGCTACCTCGCCGCCGGGCCACGCGACCTCACGGCAGGCGAGGTCTGTCGGCGAGCGGCGGAACGGCTCCGCAGTGCATTCGATGGCGTGGACGGCGGGCTTCCCGCATTCCTGGCGGATGGTCCCATCGAGGCGCAGGCATTCGCGATGCTTGCCGATGACGTGCGCGCGTTGTGCGCGCGGCCGTCGATGGATGCGGACGGCGACCCGCCGGCCTTCGGCACGCGGGACGCCCAGGCGCGGTTCCGCGTGCTGGCCGACCGCCTGCGCGGCTACTTCCTGAAGAGCGACGGCGACCCGCGTGGGGCGAGCTTCCAGGGCACCGGCTACTCCGCCGCGGACTGCGTGTCGCCCGCCGCGTGGAAGCGGCACCGATCGGCTGCGGCCGGCATCGCGCCGGCGGTCGGCGAGGCGCTGCGTGCGTTCCGGCGCGACCTGAATGTCGTCCTCTCGAGGGGGGTGTGGCGCATCTTCGCCGTGACGCTCGACCAGTACCAGCGGACGCTCGAGGGGCGTGCGCTGCTGGACTTCTCGGGCGTGCTCGAGCGGGCCGTGAAGCTGCTGAAGGACATGGACGAGTTCGCCCAGAGCCGCTTCAAGCTGGAGGCACGCTACCGTCACGTGCTCGTCGACGAGTTCCAGGACACCAGCCGGGCGCAGTGGCAACTCGTCGCACAGCTGGTCCGCAACTGGGGCGAGGGGTTCGGTGCCTCGGCGGATGCCATCCCGCCCTCCATCTTCATCGTCGGCGATCGCAAGCAGTCGATCTACGGCTTTCGTGACGCGGACGTGTCGGTGCTGGACGATGCGGCGGCGTTCGTGGCGGGGCTGCGAGGCGAGGACGACCCGCGGCGCGCGATCTCGGTCAGCTTCCGGTCGAAGCCGGCGATCCTGTCGTTCGTGAACGATGTCTTCGCGGCGGTCGAGAAGGTGGAGGACCGGCCCGACCGGTTCCGGTACGACGACACCGATCGGTTCCCCGTTCCCGATGGGCAGGGAGTCCGTGAGGCGACTCAGGATGTGCGCGTGCCGGCCATTGGGGAGGGAAGCGGGCAGGCGACGCTGCCATGGGACCAGCCGGAGCCCGCCGACGATGAACGCTGCCTCGGCCTCATCGTGGGCGCGACCATCACTGATGCGGCCGAGCGAGTGGCCGACGAGATCGCGCGCGTCATCGGCCATGTCACCGTCCGCGATCGGAGCCGGGGCACCTCCCGACCGGCGCAGGCCGCCGACGTGGCGATCCTGTTCAGGTCGCGCGACACGCATCGCGAGTTCGAGCGCGCGCTGGCCCGGCGCGGCGTATCGACCTACGTGTACAAGGGGCTCGGGTTCTTCGATGCCGACGAGGTGCAGGACTGCGTGGCCCTGCTCAGATTCCTTGCGGATTCGCGGTCGAACCTGCGCGCGGCGGCGCTGATGCGCTCGCGGATCGTGCGGCTCTCCGATGCTGCCATCGCGGCGCTGGCGCCTGACCTGGCGTCGGCGCTGGGGGGTGACCTGCCAGGGGACATCGTCGAACGCCTGGACGAGGGCGATCGGCGCGTGCTGCAGGCCGTGCGCGCGGCCGTGCCGCGCTGGCTCGCGCTGGTCGATCGGCTGGCGCCCTCGGAGTTGCTGGACACGGTGCTGGCCGAGACCGGACACGCGCGTGAACTGCGAGGTGTGCGCTATCGGCAGGCGCGGGAGAACCTGAAGAAGCTTCGCGCGATGGTGCGGCGGCACCAGAACCGCGGGTATGCCACGCTCGCGCGGCTGGCGGCGCACATCGAGCGGCTGGCGGTCGGCGACGAGTCGAATGCGGCCATCGACGCGCATGACGCGGTCAGCCTGATGACTGTGCATGCCTCGAAGGGGCTCGAGTATCCGATCGTGTTCATCGTGAACATGGGCCGAGGCACCGGGAACAGCCGGGCGCCCATCCGCGTCGCGGCTGACGTGAAGGGCGAAGCGTCCGTTGCGATTGCGGATTACCAGTCCGAGGCCGACGAGGACGCCTCGGCGCGCGAGCGCGAGGAGACCAAGCGCCTGCTCTACGTGGCGCTCACTCGGGCGCGCGATCGTCTCTACCTCTCGGGGTCGGTGGCCAACGGCCAGTTCAGGCCGACGCGCGGGGCGCTCGGCGAGGTCCTGCCTGACGGGTTCAAGGCGCTCTTCGTATCGGCGTCGACGGCCGGCGGTGTGGTCCGGTGGTCTGGAGCGACGGCTGCACATGAGCTTGCCGTGCCGGCTCCCTCGGGCGTACAAGGCGAGGGTGCCTGAGCCGGCGACGGTCTGGACCATCGGACACTCCACGCGATCGTTCGACGCCTTCCTGGCGCTGCTCGCCGAACACCACATCGGCACGCTGGTCGACGTGCGCACCGTGCCGCGGTCGCGCCGGCATCCGCATTTCTCGAAGGAGGCCGTTGAGGCGGGCCTGCGCGAGGCCGGCGTGGACTACGAACATGCGCCGGGGCTCGGTGGGCTGCGGACGCCGAAGGCCGACTCACGCAACGCCGGCTGGCGCCATGCGGGCTTCCGGGGCTATGCCGACCACATGCAGGGTGACCTGTTCCGTGACGCCCTGGACCGGCTGGAACGCGGCGCCGTGCGGGTGGCCACCGCCGTGATGTGCGCCGAGGCGGTGTGGTGGCAGTGCCATCGCCAGCTGATCGCGGATGCGCTCGTGGCTCGCGGGCATGACGTGCGGCACATCCTCGCGCCCGGGCAGTGGCAGGTGCACCGCCTGACGAGCTTCGCGCGCGTGCGTGCGGGGCGGGTGGACTACCCGGGACTGCTCGACTGACGCGGGCCCCGCGTCGTGCGGTCGTGCGCGCCGATCGGCCGGCGCACGCGCATGCGCTCGAGCGCGGCAATCGTCACAGGGGCCTGATCTGCATGTGTTTTTCGTTGCGGCGGTCGCTGGCAATACATAGAATCAAGCTTTACCGCAGCCCGAAATGAGGGCGAAAGGGGAACCGTTCGTGACGTTGACCTGTCCAAACTGCGGCAATGACCGGAACTTCCAGGTCAAGACGCTGCAGATGCACGTCGTGCACCTCGAAGACAACCGGGTGGAAGTGTCGGATGAGAGCCGCCCGGCGGTGCTCGAAGTCCTGTGCGACGAGTGCGAGTCGGAGCTGAACTTCGAGGAGTTCGAGGACGCGCTCCGCAAGGAAGTCCTGCTCACGATCGGAGCGCGCTAGCCGCGCTGCCGCCTCCTACGCGTTCTCTCCGTCGACTTCCTCGAAATAATCGCAGTCCGGGCAGACCCACTCCAGGGTCTTCTTGGGCTCCGGGTCGTCATAGCCCGGGATGTGCGACACGCTCGTTGTCTGCTTCAGCCGCATCGTGCCGCCGCACAGCGGGCACTCCCGTGATTCAGCCATGACAGGTGCTCACCGTGCTCGACGGTAGCACCGTGCCATCGTCTTGACAAGCGTTGGACCCACTCCTATCGTTGACGGACTCGAGCCGTGAGACGCGATCCATTCCGTGACGAACCGATCTTCGCGATGCGCGACATGACGCGCATCGGCGAGGTGACCCACGACTGTTTCCAGGACGAGATCGCGATCGACTTCCCGTCCGTGGAGGGGCTGGTCGACCGCGTCCGCGAGGCATTCCTCGGCGAGGATGCGCGCGAGCACGATGGCACCGTGCTCCGCCTTCGCCTCTCGGACCGTGAGGCCAGGCGGGGTGCCATCGTCCCGCTCGAACTGCCGATCCGTGGCACCTGCCGTGGCTGCGGCGGGCGCGGCGAAGTCTGGACCGAGCCGTGCGTGGCCTGCTGCGGCAGCGGCGACTTGCTGGTCCGCCATGCGATCCGCGTCTCGGTGCCGCCCGGCGTGGCCGACGGCGCGCGCTTCCGCTTCAGGGTGTCGTCGCCGCACGCCGCGCCCGTCAGGGTGGAACTGCGCGTGGCCATCGGTGCGTAGCACCGCCCTGCCGGGAGTGACCCGTCCGTGAAGGGGCCGCACGCACCCGCGCTCCGCAATCCCGACGCCCAGGTCGACCTCGTCGGCGTGCTCTTCCTCGTGTGGGGAGGGCTGACCATCCTGATTGGCGCGTCCACGCTCGCGCTCGGCATGGCGGCCGCCTCGCTCATCACCGCGGCGGCCGATGCCGGACGCGGCGGCTTTGCGGCCAGCCTGACCGCGGCCACCTTCACGCTGTTCGCGGTCATCGCCATCATCTGGGGCGCGGGGCACCTGCTCGTCGGCACCCAGGTGCGGCAGCGACGGCACTGGTCGCGGATGGGCGCGATCCTGCTGGGGTCGGTGGACCTGCTGCTGCTCCCGTACGGTACGGCGCTCGGCGTGTATGCGCTTTGGGTCCTGCTGCACGAGGACGGCAAGAGGCTGTTCGACCGGCCGCTCCCCGACGCGCCGGTGTAGTGTTCGCCCTCAGGCGGACCCCCGCGCAACTACGGTTCGTCCACGGTACCCATTGGAGTCCACGGATTGCAGCGCGCGATGCGTGCCGCCGCCTTCCATGCCCCGCGGACCACGCCGTCCCTCGCAATGACGACCTCGGCGTAGTGGCTGCACGTGGGCGTGAATCGGCACCGGATGCCGGCGCGTCCTACCCATGGCGAGAGCGTGCGCTGGTAGCCGTGTATCGCCGCAACGGCCAGCGACGATCCGGCGGGCGTGGCGACGAGCGCAACCGTGAGGGTGAGGACCAGCGCCAGGGGCAGCATCCATCGCCGCAGCCCCGCTTCGGGTGTTCGCCGCACGGTCAGAAGCGCGATGCGTACACGCTCACGCCAGGGATGAACAGGCGGTAGCCGTTGAGTGCGCGCACGATGGCGAGCACGTGCACGCCGAGGATCCCGGCCCAGAGGAAGACGAACCCCACGAGCGCGACGCAGCCGATGCCGAGCGTGACCAGGGTGAAGAGGCTGACGACCGCGGAGAGGCCGAGCACGAGCGCGAGTTCGGCAGCCATGAGCACCAGGCCGTGCTTCGCGTGCCACTGCACGTCGGCATCGTCCTTGGCGAGGAAGAGCGGGATGACCGCAAGCGGCCAGAGGTAGGCAAGCACGAGCATAGCCGCGCGGTTCGGCGCGCTGTCGGCCATTCGCGCGAGTGTACCATTTCCTGTTCAGGGCGAGCCAAAGCCGATACCATTTGATCCCATGGCAGTCGAACACGCAGCAGTGCTGGACGCGTTGAAGGTCGTGCGTGATCCGGATCTCAACCGGGACATCGTCAGCCTCGGGTTCATCAAGGACCTGACGATCGAGGGCGGCCACGTGTCGTTCATGATCGAACTGACGACGCCTGCGTGTCCGGTGAAGGATCAGATGCGCGACCAGGCACACGCCGCCGTGTCGCAGATCCCGGGCGTGTCGCGCGTGGACGTGACGCTCGGTGCGCGCGTCCGCGAGGCCGTGGGTGCGGACGGAGGCCGGCAGCCGATCGAGGGCGTGAAGAATGTCATTGCCGTCGGCGCCGGCAAGGGTGGCGTGGGCAAGACCACGCTGTCGGTGAACCTCGCGCTCGCGCTCGCCAGGTCGGGCAGCCGCGTCGGCATGATCGACGGCGACATCTACGGGCCGAACGTCCCGATCATGCTCGGCGTCCGCACCCAGCTCCAGACCGACGGCCAGAAGATCATCCCCGCCGAGAAGTACGGCCTCCAGGTCATCTCGATGGGGTTCCTCACCGACGATGAATCACCCATCATCTGGCGCGGGCCGATGCTGCACAGTGCGCTGCAGCAGTTCTTCCGCGAGGTGCGCTGGCTCGACCTCGACTACCTGGTGATCGACATGCCACCCGGAACCGGCGACGTGGCGCTCACCGTCGGCCAGACCGTGCCGGTGGCCGGCGCCGTGGTGGTGACCACGCCGCAGCAGGTGTCGCTCGCCGACAGCCGCCGCGCGGTGGCCATGTACAAGAAGCTGAACATCCCCACCCTCGGCATCGTCGAGAACATGAGCTTCTTCGTGTGTCCCGGGTGCGAGAGGGAGTCGGACATCTTCGGCACCGGTGGCGGGGAGCAGATGGCCGAGAGCCTCGGCGTGCCGTTCCTCGGGCGGATCCCGCTCTACCAGCCTATTCGCGAGGGAGGCGACAACGGCGTGCCCCTGATGATCGCGGAGCCCGAGGCACCGGCTGCGCGCGCGATCACCGCGGCGGCGGAACGGCTTGCCGCGCAGGTGTCGATCAAGAGCTACACCCGTCCCACGATTCCGCTCACCGTGGTCCGATGAACATCGCGTACAGCAAGCACACGCTCGCCAACGGGCTCGACGTGCTGATCCACGAAGATCGCGCGTGCCCGATCGTGTCGGTGAATATCTGGTACCACGTGGGGTCGAAGAACGAGGTGCCGGGTCGCACGGGCTTCGCGCACTTCTTCGAGCACCTGATGTTCGAGGGTTCGGAGCACCACGACAAGGGTTACTTCCAGCCGCTCCAGGGTGCGGGTGCGCTGCTGAACGGCTCAACCAACGCCGATCGGACCAACTACTGGGAAGTGGTGCCGACCAATGCCTTCGAACTGGCGCTGTGGATGGAGTCGGACCGCATGGGCTACCTCCTCCCCGCGCTGACGGCCGCCAAGTTCCAGAACCAGCGCGACGTGGTGCTCAACGAACGGCGGCAGAACTACGAGAACCGCCCGTACGGCCTCGCGCCGATGGCGATGCTCGCCGCCCTCTATCCGCCGGACCATCCATACCACTGGCCGACCATCGGCCAGATCGCCGACCTGCACGCCGCGCACGTCGAGGAGGTGCGCGAGTTCTTCGCGACGTACTACCACCCGGCGAATGCGTCGATCGCCATCGCGGGCGACGTCGACACGGGTGAGGCACTGGCCATGGTGCGGCGCTACTTCGAGGACCTGGCACCCGGCCCAGCGGTTGCCCCGGTCCGACCGCCGCAACCGGTGCTGCGCGAGGAGTCGCGGCTGATCATCGAGGACCGCGTGGAGCTGCCACGCCTCTATCTGGGGTGGATCACGCCGGCGATGTTCGATGCCGACGACGCCGAGCTGGACCTTGCGGCGGACATCCTCGCCAACGGCAAGACCTCGCGCCTCTACAGGCGGCTCGTGTACGAGATGCGCGCGGCCACCGACGTGTCGGCCGCCCAGAACTCGCGCGAGGCCGGCGGCTTCGTCCAGGTTGCCGCCACCGCCGCACCTGGCCGCACACTCGCCGAACTCGAACGGGTCATCTCGGAAGAGGTCCTCCGCCTTGCGACCGAGGGCCCGACCGACGACGAGATCGAGCGGGGACGCGTGCAGGCCGAGGCGCAGTTCGTCTACCGGTTGCAGACCGTGGGCGGCTTCGGCGGCAAGTCCGATCAGCTGAACGCCTACAACATGTTCCTGAAGGATCCGGGCTACTTCGACCGCGACCTGGATCGCTATCACCGCGTGACCGCCGCGTCGCTGCGCGACGCCGTCCGTCGGCACCTGGTCGACGCCAACCGGGTGGCGCTCAGCGTCGTGCCCAAGGGCAAGACCGTCTTCGCGATGCCGGGCTCCGTCCCGTCGCTCGTCTCATGAAAGCGTGCCGATGACCGTCGACCGCAGCCGCCTGCCCGAGCCCGGCAAGACGCCGCCCTTCCACTTCCCGGCGATCGAGCGCTCGACGCTCGCCAGTGGCCTGCGGGTGTGGACGGTGCGCCACGTGTCGATTCCCGTGGCCACGGTCATGCTCCTGATGCGCCGCGGGGCGGCGAACGACCCGCCCGGCAAGGAGGGGCTGGCCGCCATCACCACCGACATGCTGGACGAGGGGACCGGCGAGCTGTCGGCCATCGAGATCCACGAGGCCCTCGCGCGGGTCGGTGCGCAGCTCGACTCCGACATCGGTCCCGATGCGACCCTGCTCACCCTCACGGTGCTCAGCCGCTTCCTGACCCCCGCCCTCTCGCTGCTGTCGGGTATCGTCGTGCGACCTTCGCTGCGCGAGGACGACTTCAACCGCGTGCGGCAGCTGCGGCTGCACCGGCTGATGCAGCTCCGCGACATGCCGGGAGCGGTTGCGGATCGCGCCTTCATGCGGCTGCTGTACGGGTCGCATCCCTACGGGCATACGCCGCTCGGGAGCGAAGCCTCCCTGTCCTCGCTGACGGTGGACGACGTCCGGGCGCATCACGCCAGCCACATCCGTCCGGGAGACGCGACGCTCGTGGTGGCCGGCGACTGCACGCATGCGGAGATCGTGCGTCTGGCGGAGGAACTCTTCGGCGAGTGGACCGGCATGCCCGACGCCGCGCCCGATGGCGGGGCCGCGCTGCCACAGGCCACGCGGCTGAACATCGTGCCCAGGCCGGGCGCGCCGCAGTCCGAACTGCGCATCGGGCACGTCGCCGCGGCGCGGAACACGCCCGACTATCACGCGCTCGTCGCCGCCAACATGGTGCTCGGCGGTCAGTTCGTGAGCCGCATCAACCTGAACCTGCGCGAGCACAGGGGGTTCACGTACGGGGCCCGCACGGCGTTCGACTTCCGGCGCCTGCCCGGGCCGTTCTCGCTGCAGGTCAGCGTCCAGACCGGCGCCACCGCCGAGGCGATCCACGAGTCGCTCGAGGAGATTGCCGGCATCCGCGGGGCCAGGCCGGTCACGGCCGACGAACTGTCGGTGGGCGTGGCGGCCCTCACGCGCGGTTACGCGCGCAACTTCGAAACCGCCGAGCAGCTGGCGCGGGCGGCCACCCAGCTGGCGCTCTACGACCTGCCGGAAACCTACTTCGACGAGTACGTGCAGCGGGTCGAGGCGGTCACCGCCGCCGACGTGATGCGGGTGGCCTACGAACACCTCGACCCGGCGCGCCTCACCACGCTGGTGGTGGGAGACTACGCCGTGGTGTCGCGCGACCTGCCCCAGCTCAACCTGGGCGTGCCCACGGTCCTGGCCGCCGACACGTTCTGACCGTCCGCTCCGCGCCGGCCTTTTCGAACCATTTTCGCGGCAGGGCCGTCAAAGCCTCGGTAAGCTATCCTCCAAGAGGTCCGGGGTCCGTATGAAGTACGAGCGGATCGGGCTCAGCCTGTTCGGAGCCATCGCGCTGCTCGTCGTCGTGCTTGCGGTGGCCACCACCTGGCTGTTCCTGACCAATCCAGTGACAGTGGCAACCGCCGTGAGTGAAGGCGAGATCACGCCCTTCGTTCGCGACCTTGCCGATGTCCTGTTCCAGGCCCTGCAGGGACTGCTGAAGTATCTGTGACCTACGAGGAACCCACACCGCAGGATGTCGTGGAGCAGCTCGCGGCCCGGAAGGCCGACGCGCTGAACACGCTCGAGATGCTCCGGGCGCAGCGCGCGCGGGTGGTGGAGGAGTCCGGCAAGTTCGAGAACCCGCAGGCGGTGCTCGAGTACCTGGACTTCTTCATCCCGGCCTTCGAGCAGGTGGTGTCGGAGATCGACCGCATATCGGGCGAGATCGTGGTGCGCGTGAGGCGCGCGCACATCGACCTGCTGCGTCACGTGGCCGCGAACAGCCGGACGGAGCAGCGCCGCTGCCTCATGTTCCGCGACAAGTGCATCAACCGTCCGCTGCCGCACGAGTCGATGCGCCCGCTGCTGAACGACATCTCGGTGACGACCCGCGACCAGCTCACGGCCTTCTTCGACTTCAACAACGCGGCGGCCAGGCTGGAACGCATCATCAACACCACCCAGCCCGAACCCGAGCCCGACCCGAAGCGGGTGCTCGGCCGGCGGCAGCTGTTCACGAGCCTGTTCAAGCTGCCAAAGGACTAGAGGCTGCAGGTTCGGGGCTTCCGGCTTCCGGGCTGGCCGGCTCCAGGGCCTCGAGTCGACGAGCGCTGGAGTCCAGAGCCTCAAGCCCGACGCCTCGCATCGTAGAGCGGGCCTACGACAGCAGCGCGCGCTTCAGGAACCGGCTGAGGATCAGCCCGTCGATGAACTTGAACGGCGTGACGCCGGTCGTGTAGTGCCCGCAGCGCAGCACCGCCACTTCGTGCGGGATGCCCTGCGCCTCGAACTGCCGGACCAGGTCGCGTGACAGGTCGACCGGGAAGGTGAGGTCGTAGCGCGCGTAGACCAGCAGCGTCCGCCGGTCGCGCACGCGTTCGAGGAAGTTCGCCGGGCTGAGCGGGCTCCACAGTTGCCGCAGCAGGTCCAGCTCGATGTGGCCATCGAGCCCCTCGCGGACGTGCGCCGTGGAGATGCCCCTCCACACCACGTCGGCGAAGTAGGGCGAGATGTGGTTCAGCGCCTGCGCGCGAACGAGCGGCTCGTGTGCCGTGGTGAGCAGTGACAGGCACGACCCCAGGCTCGACCCGAGCATGCCGATCCGGTCGTAACCCTGCGCGTGCAGCCACGCGATCGTCCGGCGCGCATCGAGCACCGCCTGCCGGCAGACCTGCAGCGTCCGCACGATGTTCGACGACACGATGTAGTCGGCGCGATGCAGTTCCGGCGGCATCCGTCGGTCGTGATACGGGAGGCTGAGCCGCACGGCCGTCAGGCCATGCATGGCCAGCAGCTTCGCCAGGCCGATGTGCCCGCCCGCATCCGAGTTCCACTGCGGCAGCACCACCACCGCCGCGCGATGCCTCCGCGAGGGATCGGGCTTCGGATGGAAGATCCGGCCGTAGACCGTGTTGTTCTCGGCGTGCGGCGTCTCCAGTGCGCTCGGGAACGTCAGCAGCTGCTCCCCGTCCTCGATCCCAGGCCCGACCTGGTACGCGGTGGTCGGCTCCGGCGTGTAGAACGCATCCGTATCCCGCATCACGTCCAACACCCACTCCGAGACGAGGTCGGGCGGCGGCTGCACGCTGTCAGGCTCGGCGTGCGACAGCCAGTCGAGCCCCCACTCGAACGGCCGCACCACCCGGTCCTTCGTCACCGACGCCAGTCGGCGTTCCCAGGCGTGGAAGAGCGCTTGAAGCATGAAACTCCCATGCTATACTCATCGGGCTTTGATGGTTCTCTTCTCCACGACTCGAAAGTGCACCGGTCGAAAGCGGGTCCACCGTGTCGGGGGAGTTGTGCTCGAATAGCAGTCACGTCCAAGAGACCAGTCACGAGCTGAACCCTGCCGACACGGTTAAACCGCGTCGGCTTTTTTTTTGGAGAAAGTCAGGCTTCTTATGCCGTCAATTGAGGTCGGAATCCTTGGCGCGACCGGCATGGTCGGTCAGCAGTTCATCGCGTTGCTCGCGGATCACCCGTGGTTCAAGGTCACGTACCTCGGGGCCAGCGAGCGGTCGGCCGGCAAGGCGTTCAAGGACGCGGCAGCCTGGCGGCTCCCCAACCAGCTTCCCGACGATGTCGCAACCCGCGTCGTCGAGAATGCCGCGCCGGGCACCGCGCCCAAGCTCGTGTTCTCGGGTCTCGACTCGTCGGTCGCCGGTGAGATCGAAGCCGAGTTCGCGAAGGCCGGCCACATCGTGGTGAGCAACTCGCGCAACTACCGCATGGTCGACACCGTGCCGCTGCTCATTCCCGAGGTGAACGCGGATCACCTCGGGTTGCTCGATGCCCAGGGGGCCGCCCAGGGCTGGAGCGGCCGCATCATCACCAACCCGAACTGCTCGACGGTGGCCATCACCATGGCACTCGCGCCCCTCCGCCAGTTCGGCATCGAGACGACGATGGTGACGACGCTGCAGGCGATTTCGGGTGCGGGCTATCCGGGCGTCCCCTCGTGGGACATCCTCGGCAACATCATTCCCTACATCTCGGGTGAGGAAGAGAAGATCGAGACCGAGACGCGGAAGATCCTGGGCACGCTCGGCAGCGGCCGGGTGGACGACCACCCCGTGCGCCTGAGCGCCACCACCACCCGCGTGCTCGTGCGCGACGGCCACAGCTGTTCCATCTCGGTGGGACTCACCCAGAAGCCCACGCCGGAGGCGGTGATCGAGGCGTGGCGCGCCTTCCGCGGGCGTCCCCAGGAACTGGACCTGCCGACCGCACCCAAGCAGCCGGTCGTCTACCTCGAGGAAGCGAACCGGCCCCAGCCGGTGCTGGACGCCGGCCGTGAAGGCGGCATGGCGGTCAGCGTAGGTCGCCTGCGGCGCTGCCCGCTCTTCGACTACAAGTTCATGGCGCTCGGCCACAACACGATCCGCGGCGCTGCCGGGGTCGCCATCCTGAACGCCGAACTGCTGCACGCGGAGGGTCGGCTGTGAACGTCATCATGAAGTTCGGCGGTACCTCGGTGCAGGACGCCGATGCGATGAACCGTGTGACCAGCATCGTCCGGAACCAGTGGGCGCAGAACCCGAACGACCTGCCTCCCGTGGTGGTGGTGTCGGCGATGTCGAAGGTGACCGACCGGCTGGTGGAGACCGGCCGGCTTGCCGGCGAGCGCAGGGGCGACGAGGCCGCGCAGATCGTCGCGGATCTGCTGACGCGGCACCTCGGCGTGTCGTCCACGCTCGTGCAGGGGCCCGAACTCGAGGTGCTGAACGCGCAGCTCACCGCCGACTTCACCGCGCTCCAGAACGACGTGCGTGCCTGGGCCGCCGCTGGCGAGGTCACGCCGGCCGCCGCGGACGTCTTGCAGGCCATGGGCGAACTGGCAAGCAGCCGCATCGTCGCCGCCGCGTTCCGGCAGCAGGGCGTGAATGCCGCGTGGGTCGACTCGCGGCGGGTGCTCGTGACCGACGCGGAGCACTCCGCGGCCGTGCCTGACATGGAGGCCACCGCCGAGCGGTGCCGTACGAGTGTGGCGCCGAAGACGGCCGCCGGCCAGGTGCCGGTGATGGGCGGCTTCATCGGAGCGACCGACACCGGCGTGACGACCACCCTCGGCCGCGGCGGGAGCGACTACTCGGCTGCCATCTTCGGCGCGTGCCTGGACGTCGGCGAGATCCAGATCTGGACCGACGTGGACGGGATGCTCACCGCCGACCCGCGCGTGGTGTCGAACCCGGTGCTGGTGCCCGAGCTGTCGTTCGACGAGGCGTCGGAGCTGGCCTACTTCGGTGCGAAGGTGCTCCACCCGAGCACGATCCTGCCGGCCGTGGCGAAGAACATCCCGGTCCGCATCCTGAACTCGAAGCGTCCCGACGTGCGCGGCACGATGATCACGGCGACGGGGCGCACCGACGGCGACACGCTCACCGCACTGGCCTGCAAGCGCGGCGTGACCGTCATCGACATCACGTCGAGCCGCATGCTGATGGCGTTCGGGTTCCTGCGCCGGCTGTTCGAGGTGTTCGAGCGCTTCAAGACGCCGGTGGACGTGGTCACCACCTCGGAGGTCAGCGTGTCGGTCACCGTGGACAACACGCGCCGCCTGGACGACATCATCAGCAACCTGCGCAACTTCGCCGAGGTGTCCACCGAGCCCAACATGGCCATCGTCTGCATCGTGGGTGAGAACCTGCGGGCGGATGCGGCGCTGTTCGGGCGTGCGGTCACGGCCCTCCAGGGCATCCCGCTGCGGCTGGTGTCGCAGGCCGGGTCCCGCCGCAACATCACCTTCGTCCTGCGCGACGAGGACGTGGTGTCGGCCATGAACCGGCTGCACGACGCGTTCTTCACCGTGAAGGTGGGCGCCTGATGCGTATCCTGCTCGTCGGCTACGGCAAGATGGGCCGGCTCGTCCGGGAACTGGCCCCCGGGTACGGCTGCGAGGTGGCTGGCGTGGTCGACCCGATGTCGCCCGAGCATGCCGCCGGGCTGGACGATCCCAGGTGGAAGGGCACCGTGGACGTGGCCATCGACTTCACCACGCCGGACGCCGTGGTCCCGAACGTGACGGCACTGGCCGCGCAGGGCATCAACATCGTCCTGGGTACGACCGGCTGGGGCGCGCACGAGGCCGAGCTGCGGCGCGTGGTCGGGGCTGCGGGCATCGGGATCGTGGCCGCCCCCAACTTCTCGACCGGCGTGGTCATCTTCGACGCCATCCTGGCGCGGGCCGCCGAGCTGTGTGCCGCCCAGCCCGAGTTCGCGGCCTACCTCCACGAACTGCACCATTCGGCGAAGAAGGACGCCCCATCCGGGACGGCCTTGAAGCTGAAGGCGACCATGGAGGCGGCAGGGTACACGCGACCCATCGATGTGGTGGCCACCCGGGCAGGCTACATTCCTGGCACCCACACGATCGGCTTCGATGGACCGTCGGAATCGATTACTCTCACACATGCGGCGCGTGACCGCGGCGGCTTCGCGAGAGGCGCCCTGACCGCGGCGCGATGGGTGAACGGCCGTACCGGCTGGTTCACGATGCAGGACGTACTGGGAATTGCGAATCGCTAACCTTCAATCGCGAATCGGTCCGGTTCGTCGGTTGCTGGCATTGGTTCAGCGATTGACGATTCGAGATTTGCGATGCACGCGGACAGGTTTATGACTAGACCCTTTACCGGCGTTGGTACCGCACTCGTCACTCCGTTCACCGCCTCGGGCGACCTCGACGAGCGGGCGGTGCGGCGGCTGGCGCGGCGCCAGATCGACGCGGGCGTCCACTTCCTGGTGCCCTGCGGCACGACCGGCGAGAACCCCACGCTGACCGACATCGAGCGTGCCCGGATCGTCGAGATCCTCGTCGAGGAAGCGGCCGGGAAGGTGCCGGTCCTGGCCGGAGCGGGCGGCTACGACACCCGCGAAGTCATCCACCTCGCCGGCCTCATGAAGGAGGCTGGCGCCTCCGGCCTCCTCTCGGTCACTCCCTACTACAACAAGCCGACACCCGAGGGGCTCTACCAGCACTACAAGGCGATCGCCGAGAGCACCGACCTGCCGATCATCGTCTACACGGTACCGGGCCGAGCGGGCGTGAACGTCGAGGCGCCGCTGCTGGCCAGGCTGGCCACGCTGCCCAACGTGATCGGCGTGAAGGAAGCCTCGGGCAACATCAGCCAGATGGTCGACATCTGCCGGCTGCTTCCCGAGGACTTCATCGTGCTCTCCGGAGACGATGCCCTCACGCTGCCGCTGATGGCGGTGGGCGGCAAGGGCGTGATCTCCGTGGCGTCGAACGAGGTGCCCGCGGAGATGGTGCAGATGGTGGACTCGGCGCTGGCCGGCGACTTCGCCGCTGCGCGCGCCGTGCACAACCGCCTCCTGCCGTTGATGCAGGTGAACTTCGTCGAGGCGAACCCGGTGCCGGTGAAGGCCGCGATGGCGATGATGGGGCTGCTGGAGGAGAGCTACCGGCTGCCGATGTGCCCGCCGACCCCGGCGTCGAAGGACCGCATCCGGTCGGTGCTGCAGGCGATGCAGCTGCTGAGCCCGGCACACGCGAGCTGACTGCCATGGGCGCGGACAGCACCAGCAGGGAGTGCGGCCCGTGCCGCTAGGGTCGGGCCGCGTCGACCTCGTCGGGTTCACGAGGGCGCTCGTGGACATCGACTCCACGACCGGGCGCGAGGGCGCGGCCGCGAGCTTCCTGTCCCGCTACCTGCGGGAGCTCGACTTCACCGTCGTCGAGCAGCGCGTCGACGAGCACCGCTTCAACGTCTTCGCGACATGCGGTGCGGACCCGCAGGTGGTGTACTCCACGCACTTCGACTGCGTCCCGCCGTTCTTCCCCAGCCGCGTGGCCAACAACCGGATCTACGGCCGTGGGTCGTGCGACGCCAAGGGGATCCTCGCCGCGCAGGTGGCTGCGGCCGAGCGTCTGCGCAGCGAGGGTGAAACCCGGGTGGGCCTGCTGTTCGTCGTGGGCGAGGAGCGGGGCAGCGAAGGGGCGAAGCGCGCGAACGTCGATGCCGCCGCCGGGTCGTGCCGGTTCCTGATCAACGGGGAACCGACCGATCGCCGGCTCGGCCTCGCCACCCGTGGCCTGTTCCGCGTCGTGCTCAGGGCGTCGGGGCGAGCTGCCCATTCGTCCTACCCGGAACTTGGTGAGTCGGCCATCGACAAGCTGATCGACGTCCTGATGGAGCTGCGCCGGATTCAGTGGCCATCTGACGACCTGCTTGGACGGACCCACTACACGGTCGGCCTGATCTCGGGCGGCGTGGCACCCAATGTGGTACCACCGGCCGCGCAGGCCGAGCTGACGTTCAGGACGGTGAGCAGCGCTGCGCGCATCATGGAACTGCTCGGCCCGTTCGAGCCGCGCGTGGCGCTCGAGCCGGTCTTCGAGGTGCCGCCGGTGAGGATGACGGCGGTGGACGGGTTCGACAGCGCCGTGTTCCCCTACACGACCGACGTGCCGTTCCTTGATGCGTGGGGAGAACCGCTGCTCATCGGCCCCGGCTCCATTCACGTCGCCCACACCTCGGACGAGTTCATCGACATCGCCGAACAGCGAGAGGCCGTGGACGACTACGTGACCCTTGCCCGCGAACTGCTCGCGGGTCTTCACGCGTAGTGCCCGCCTTCAGGCGGGCCTCGCGTGGTCCGACCGAGGTTGGACGCGCGGGCGGGTTCAACTGAAAATGGACACGTGACAGACCGGTTCGCCTGGACACCACACTGACGACGTGACTGACCCACGCGCGGAGTACGAACGCCGCCTCTCGCATCTGGCTGATGCCATCGCCGCTGGCGACGGTCGTCACCTGCTCATCTCCAACCTCAGGCTCGTGCTGTTCGCGGTGGGTGCCGTGGTGGCGTGGGCGTCGTTCATCCGCCCGCTGTTGCATCCCGCGTGGCTCCTCGCACCAGGGCTCGCATTTGCCACCCTGATGGTCGTGCACGCGCGGGTGCTGAATGCGAACGACCGGCTCGCACGGGCACGCGCCTACTATCAGCGTGGTATCGCCAGGCTCGACGGCACCTGGGCAGGTTCGGGACCCGATGGTACGCGTTTCATCGGCGACCATCACTACGCACGCGACCTCGACCTGTTCGGACGCGGCTCGCTCTTCCAGCTCCTGGACACGGCGCGCACCGAGTCCGGGGAGGACACCCTGGCCGACTGGCTTCGCACACCAGCCCGACCGTCCGAGATCGCGGCGCGGCAGCAGGCCGTGGCCGAACTTCGGGACCGGGTCGATTTTCGCGAGACCCTCGCCGTGCTGGCGGCCGAGGCGCACGTGTCGCGCACGGGTGCGCTCGTCGCGTGGGCGTCGGCGCCATCGGCCGGCCTGGCCCCGCTGCATGCCCTGATCTTCGCGGCGTGCGCGCTCGGCACGACGCTGGTGCTGGGCGCCATGTTCGCGGGACTTGTGCCGGGCGGCATCGCGCTGCTCTGGCTCGCCCTGCCTGGAGCGGTGGCACTGCTCAATCGCGTGCGGGTCTGGCAGGCCATTCGTGGCGCAGACGCCGCGGCCGACGACCTGTCCCTGTTCGAGGCGCTGCTCGCGCGGCTGGAAGCCGAAACCTTCACGTCGCCGAAGCTCATGGCCCTTCGCACCTCGCTCGGCAGCGCGGACACGCTGAGGCCGGGCGCCACGGCAGGGGAGACGTCGAGGCCTTCGGCCCTCGTCGGGAGGCTCCGCCGCTACATCTCGGCCCGCGATGCCCTCCGCAACGAGTTCATCCGTCCCTTCGGTCTGCTGCTGCTGGTGCGCAGCCAGGCGGCCGTGGCTATCGACCGCTGGCATCAGTCGCACCGGACTGCACTGGCCGCCTGGGTGGCTGCCATCGCGGAGTTCGAGGCGCTCGCAGCCCTCGCCACCTACGCGTTCGAGCACCCGTCCGACCCGTTTCCCGAGGTGATCACCGGCGGACCCCTGTTCGACGGCACCGGGGTCGGCCACCCGCTGCTTCCCGAAACGGTGGCGGTGAGGAACGACGTGGCTATCGGCGGTGCAGCTCCCCGGCTGCTCATCATCAGCGGCTCGAACATGTCCGGGAAGAGCACGCTGCTCAGGGCCGTCGGTGTGAACGCGGTGCTGGCGCTCGCCGGTGCCCCGGTCAGGGCCACCCGGCTCCGCCTGTCGCACCTCGCCATCGGCGCCACCATCCGCGTCGAGGACTCGCTGCAGGAAGGGCACTCGCGTTTCTACGCCGAAATCCTCCGCATCCGCGACATCGTCCGGCTGACCGAGGGTGCCGTGCCGGTGCTCTTCCTGCTCGACGAGATCCTGCACGGCACCAACTCCCACGACCGGAAGATCGGCGCCGAGGCGGTGGTCAAGGCCCTGGTCGACGCCGGGGGCATCGGGCTCGTCACCACGCACGACCTCGCACTCACCACGCTGGCCGCCGACATCGCCTCCCTCGCCAGGAACGTCCACTTCGAGGATCGGATCGAGGACGGCCGGATGGTGTTCGACTACCGCATGCGCGACGGCGTGGTCGAGCGCAGCAACGCGCTCGAGCTGATGCGCGCCGTCGGCCTGCGGGTCTGAGACGTCGGTCAGCGCCGTACGATTACGGCCTCGATGTACTCGCTCGGCACGACGATCGTGCCGTCGTCGGCCGTGCTGAACTCCGCAATCAACGTCCTGATGTCGGCTTCCAGCCGGAGCCGACCCTCATCATCGAGGGCGCCAAACGCGCGCTGTATCGGGCCGTACCAGGTGCGGAACACCTCGAGCCAGTGGTCGGCCGAGCGGTAGCGGAACGTGAAGTCGCGCGGCGTGACGTGGAGCCTGGCCGCCCCGTGCCCGAAGAGCTGGCGGAGGTACTCCTCGGTACCCCAGCGCGAGGCCGGTGTGAGCCCGGCCGGCGGCGGCACGTGACGGCCGATGACGCCGAACAGGCGGCCGATGAAGCCCCGGGGGGTCCAGTTGGCGAGCCCGATCGTCCCGCCAGGACGGCAGACACGGAGTATCTCGTCCGCGGCCGTCACGTGGTCCGGCGTGAACATGACACCGAACGACGAGAGCACCACGTCGAACGACGCGTCGTCGAACGGCAGCCGCTCGGCATCGGCTTCCATGAAGCGCACGGCCAGGCGATCGGCGCGGGCCCGGCGCTCGCCGTCGTGCAACAGGGCGGGTACGTAGTCGGTCGAGGTGACGTCGCACCACCGGCGTGCGGCGGCCAGCGACGTGTTGCCGTTGCCGGCGGCGACGTCCAGCACGTGCGACCCGGCGCGCAGGTCGACCGCTTCACACAGCGATTCCCCCACCAGCTGAAGCGTCGTGCCGATGACGGCGTAATCGCCGGCTGCCCACGTGGCCTGTTGCCGTGCCTTGATCTGGGCCAGGACGGACTGTTCGGCTGCAACGGTTCCCTCGTCCGCGGGCGCGCTCGCGATCGTTTCTCCCATGGTCTCTCTCCCTGTAAGATGGCTCGCTCATCGAACCAGCGGTGAGTCTAGGAAGCGCGAACGGGCGGAGGAATGCCCGCGCGTCCGAGGCATGTTGCCGCGCGTCCGCCGCACGGCTGTCTCTGTCTGCGCGTCCGCGGTCCCTGCTCACGCGTCCACGGAGGTCAGCGAGTGGATGCCCTGTCCGACGTCCTGCGTGCTGTCCGGCTGACCGGCGCGGTCTTCTTCGACGTGCGGGCGGCCGACCCCTGGGTGGCGGAGACGCCGCCCGGCTCGGCCGTTGTCTCGTCGATGTTTCCCGGGGCGGAACACATGATGGCGTTCCACGTGATCACGCGTGGGACAGCCTGGGCCTCGTGCGACGTCGAGTCTCCGGTGCGCCTCGGGACGGGCGACGTGGTCCTCTTCCCGCATGGCGATCAGCATTCGCTGGCGAGTGCCCCGGCCGTGCGCGACCAGCCGGCGCTCGAGTTCTACCGGCGTCCAGCCGACGGCCAGCTGCCCTTCTCGCTCGCGATCGGCCACTCGTCGATCGAGTCGGCCCACATCGTCTGTGGATTCCTCGGCTGCGATGCCTCGCCGTTCAACCCGCTGCTCGAGGCGCTGCCGCGTGTGATCCGTGTGTCGGGTGCGGTTGGCGGTGCCATCGGTGCATTCGCGGCGTTCGCGTCTGCGGAGACGCGCGATGCGCGCGTCGGGAGCGACGCCGTGCTCGGCCGCCTGAGCGAACTGCTCTTTGTGGATGTGGTACGGCGCTACCTGGAGAGGCTCGGCCCGGACCAGACCGGCTGGCTTGCCGGGCTGCGTGAGCCGTTCGTCGGCCGCGCACTCGGCGCGCTGCATCGCGAGCCGGCCCGCGACTGGACGATCGAGCAGCTGGCCCGCGAGGTGGGCCTGTCGCGGTCGGCGCTGGCTGAGCGCTTCTCGCACCTGGTCGGCCAGCCACCCATGCAATACCTCGCCAACTGGCGGATGCAGCTGGCCGCCAGTGCGCTGATGTCGGGGAGCGACAACGTGGCCGAGGTGGCAGAACGCGTGGGGTATGAGTCGGAGGCTGCCTTCAGCCGCGCGTTCAAGAAGGCCACAGGCGTGCCGCCGGGTGAGTGGAGACGCCGCCGCCAGCGTCGGTGATCCGAGGGTGCGTTCCTTGCACGTGGGTCGGGCATGCAGGAACATCCGCCCCAGCCGACCATTCCCCGTCCGCCGGACATCATCGACACGCCTCCGCCGGACATCAAGCCCGTGCCGCCGCCCGACATTCCGCCGCCGGTCGGACCGCCGGATCTGCCACCGGCGCCTGAGCCGGTCGGCTGACCTGCGAGGCGGCCCTACCCGAGCAGCTGTTCGAGGCCGCGTGCCACGTGCAGCAGCGCGTCGGTGCCCCCGTGCCTGCCCGCGAGCTGAAGCCCGACCGGAAGCCCCGATGCGGACCGGCTGCACGGCAGGCTGATGGCGGGGTGACCGGTGAGGTTGAAGAGCTGCGTCTGGCGCAGCATCACGTTTCGAGTGGGGTGGTCCTCGTCACCGATGCGCACCGTCGACTCGCCGATGACTGGTGCCACGATCGGGAGCGTGGGCAGCAGCAGCGCATCCACGCGTGCCAGCGCAGCGTCCACGTTGCGGCGGAGCAGGCGGCGGGCATCCAGCGCGCGCACGTAGTCCTCCGCCAGCACCTGCCGCGCCACCTCGAGCCGCAGGCGGACGGCCGGCGTGTACTTCTCCGGCACCCGGTCCAGGGCGTCGGCATGGTAGGCCGCCGCATCACCGAACACGATGTGCAGGTATGCCGGCGCAACCAGCTCCGTGTGTGGAAGCGTGATCTCCGTGACCTCGACCCCAGCCCGTCGCAGCGTCTCGACGGTTCCCTCGAACGACTCCCGCACCTCGTCCTGCAGCCGGTCGCAGAAGTAGGGGCGGGGCATCGCCAGTCGCAGTGCCGCTGGCGACGCCGGCACGAGGGGCTGTTCCGGCCGCCGGTCCCTCAGCGCGTGCAGCAGGTGCCAGGCATCGGTGACTGTCGAGGTGAGCGGTCCGACGTGATCCAGCGTGCGTGACAGCGGCACGACACCGGATGCGTCCAGCTCGGCGTATGCAGGTTTCAGCCCGACGAGACCACAGGCTGCCGACGGAATGCGTACGGAGCCGCCCGTGTCGGTGCCGAGCGAGGCGAGCGCCATGCCGGTGACGACGCTCACGGCCGAGCCGCCACTCGATCCCCCAGGCGAGCGCGAATCGTCGAGCGGGTGCCTGGCCGGGCCGAAGGCCGAGTCCTCGTTGGTGGTGCCGAAGGCGAACTCGTGCAGGTTGGTCTTGCCGACGATCACCGCACCCGCCCGTCGCAGCTGCGCGATGGCGGGGGCATCGGTGGTGGCGACCAGGCCCTCGCGCACGCGCGAGGCGGCCGTGGTCACCGTACCCGTGAGATCGAACAGGTCCTTCACCGAGATCGGCACGCCGTGCAGCGGGCCGCGGTCGATGCCGTTGGCACGCTCCCAGTCGGCGCGCTTCGCCGCCGCCCGCGCCTCGTCTGCCATGACGAGGATGAAGGCGTTGAGCCGCGGGTTGTCGCGGTCGATCTGCCGCAGGCAGTCGTCGGTGATTTCGGCGGCGCTCAACTCCCGGGCGCGGAAGCGACGACCGAAGTCGTCAATCGTGAGTGGGGCCATCGGCTCCTCCGCCCGGTGCGGCTGCGCGTAGCGCGCGCGTGGCCGAGGCCAGCGCCTCGAGCAGCGGCTTCAGCGACGGCAGCCCCCGCCGTTCGGCATCGTCCAGGGCCTGTGCCAGCCAGCGTTCGACAGTCATGGGTGCGGGCTCCTCAGCGTGCCGGCGTCTTCACCGAGATGGCCACGCCGTCGCGCAGCGGCACGATGGAGGTGAGCAGGTCGGGGTGGCTGGCGATGCGGGTGTTGTACTCGGCAATGGCCCGCGTGTCGTCCGGGTTCTTGTGCGGCGTGCCGGTGAAGCCGGGCACCACTTCCCCGTCCCACAGCACGTTGTCGGTCACCAGCAGGCCCCCTGGCCGCAGGAGGCGCACGAGCGGGTCGAGCAGCGTGTTGTACAGGGGCTTGTGGCCGTCCTGGAAGATCAGGTCGAACGGACCGGAGACCTTCACGATCTTCAGCGCGGCATCGCCCACCATCACGCTGACGCGATCGGCGAGGCCGGCACGGGCGAAGTTCGCCTTGGCCGCCGCGGCCCGCGCAGCGTCGAGCTCCATGGTGATCAGCATGCCGTCGGCCGGCAGCGCGCCGGCGAGCCAGATGCCGGAGTAGCCGATGCAGGTGCCGATCTCGAGGATGCGCCGCGCGTTCACCGACAGGGCCAGCACGCGCAGCAGCGCGCCGACCTCGGCATCGACCAGCGGCAGGCCCCTGGCGTCGCCGTCGCGGGCAATCTCGTCGAGCACGGTGTCGCGCGCGCTGTTCAATCCGCTCAGGTAGCGCTCCACCGGGTCGGGGACGATATAGCCCATAATGATCGGAATTCTACATGCGGCAGACGAAGATCATCGCGACGGTCGGCCCCGCCTCGGACTCCGACGACACCATCGACGCCCTCATCGCCGCCGGCACCGACATCGTCCGCCTGAATTTCTCCCACGGCACGCACGAGTCGCACGCCGCCACCTTCGCGCGCGTCCGTGAGGCAGCGAAGCGGGCCGGACGCGAAGTGGCGATCCTGCAGGACCTCGGCGGCCCGAAGATCCGCACGGGCCTGCTCGAGGGTGGCCGGCCGATCCGGCTCGACGTCGGGCACGAGCTGCGGATCGTCACGGGCGAGGAGGTGGGACGCGACGGCCTCGTCTTCACGACGTTCGACGGCCTTGCGAAGGGCGTGTCGCCCGGTGACCGGCTGCTGCTGTCCGACGGCACGATCGAACTCGAGGTGGTCGAGACCGACGGGAGCGAGATCCGCACCACCGTCATCGAGGGCGGCATGCTTGGCGAGAACAAGGGCATCAACGCGCCCGGTGTCGCGCTGCCCACCTCGGCCATCACGCTCAAGGACATGGAGGACCTGCAGTTCGGTCTCGAGCTCGGGGTCGACCTCGTGGCGCTCAGCTTCGTGCAGACCGCCGACGACATGCGTCGCGCGAGGCAGATCGTCCACGAGAACGAGGGCGACGTGCCGCTGGTGGCGAAGATCGAGCGGCCGCAGGCACTGGAGCACCTGGACGAGATCCTCGAGTGCTCCGACATGGTGATGATCGCGCGCGGCGACCTCGGCCTCGAGCTTCCGTTGCAGCGCGTGCCGCTCGCACAGAAGACGATCACGCGGCGAGCCCGCGCCATGAAGATCCCGGTGATCCTCGCCACGCAGGTGCTCGAGTCGATGACGGTCGAAGGCAGGCCCACGCGGGCCGAGGTGAGCGACGCCGCTAACGCGGTGGAGGACGGCGTGGACGCCATCATGCTCTCGGGCGAGACCGCGTCCGGTGCGCATCCCACGCGGGTGGTGCAGACGCTGGATGCCATCATCCGTGAGGCCGAGCTGGGCCTGTCTCCGCGGCGGCAGGCGCCCCGGAGCGGCGTGGGCGACGACCACACCCAGGCCGTGTGCGAGGCCGCGGTCACCCTCGCGGAGCGCAGCGGTGCGAAGGCCATCGTGGCGGTCACGCGCGGCGGCGGCACTGCTCGCCGGCTGTCGGCCCTGCGACCGCGCGTTCCGATCATCGCGACCACCGATCGCGGCGAGACCGCCCGGCGCCTCGCGCCGTTCTGGGGCGTCACGCCGCTCTGCACCGACATCGCCGAGAACGTGGGGGTTGCCGGCATGCTGATCGGGCAGCAGCTCGTCCGCCGACGCCTGGTTCCTCCGGGTGAAGCCGTGGTCCTGGTCAGCATCCACCCGGATCTCACCCGCGCCAACGCCAACTACGTCAAGATCCAGCAGCTGTGATGCCCGAGTACGTCTTCACGGTCCTCGCCATCCTGGCGGCGTTCGGAGCCGCGGCTGCCGTCGTGGCCGTCGGCCACGCGCTCGTCCATCGTGCCCTCGACCGCATGGACGTCGTCACCCCGGAGAGCCGGAAGGCGCTCCAGGAACGGGCCCGTCACCTGACCGGGTCGCTGCGGCTGCTCGCGTTCGGCGTGGCGGCCGTCGGCAGCATCTCCTTCGGGCTGGAGCGCTTCGGCGTCACCGACCCCACCTGGGATCCCCGTGCGGCGGGCAAGTGGCTGCTGACCCACGGCGTGAACCTGGTCATCATCTTCGTGGGCGCGGCCATCGTCATCCGCGCGGCCAACCTGGCGATCGAGAACCTGCAGCAGCAGCTCTCCCGCGGTCACTCTCCGGCCGACCACGAGTGGCAGCGGCGGGCCAGCACGCTTGGCGGGATTCTCGGCAGCATGGTCACCGTGAGCGTCTGGTTCATCGCCGTGCTGATGCTGCTGCGCGAACTGGGGCTGGACGTCGTGCCCATCCTCACGGGAGCCGGCATTGCGGGGCTGGCCATCGGCTTCGGCGCGCAGAACCTCGTCCGGGACGTGATTTCTGGATTCTTCCTCATCCTCGAGGACCAGGTGCGCGTCGGCGACATCGCCCGGATCAACGGAGTCAGCGGCGTGGTCGAGCAGATCAACCTGCGCACGGTCGTCCTGCGCGATGCCGAAGGGGCGGTGCAGATGTTCCCGAACGGGACCGTGACGACGCTGGCAAACCTGAGCAAGCAGTTCGCGTTCGCGGTGGTGGACCTGCGCGTGCTGTATTCCGAGAACCTGGACCACGTGTTTGGCACTATCCGTGAAGTGGGGGCGTCGATGCAGGCGGATCCGGTGTGGGCGAACGTGCTGCTCGAACCGATCGAGATCCCCGGCGTGATCTCGATCGCGGACGGGCACGCGACCGTAAGCACGCGGTTCAAGACGCTGCCGCTCAACCAGGGACGGGTGGCCAACGAACTGCGGCGCCGGCTGCTCGGCGCACTGGCCGGCCGGGGCATCAGGCCGTTTGCGGGCTGATGCACGGAAGTTGCGAATCGCCAATTTCCAATCGCCAATCTCAAATCAGCAATCAGCAATCAGCAATCTGACATGAACCTGTCTCCCAACCACTACCACTTCGTCACTGTGTGGCGCGTGCCGGGAACCACTGGTGAGGTGGCAGACGTGCTGCGCGACCCGCTGGACCTCGTGCGCTGGTGGCCAGCCGTCTACCTGAACGCCGAGCAACTGCAGGCACCCGACGAGCGTGGCCTTGGCCAGCGCGTGCGGTTGCGGACGAAGGGCTGGCTGCCCTACGAGCTGAACTGGGATCTCACGGTGGTGGAGAGCCGATACCCCGAGCGGTTCGTCCTCGAGGCGAGCGGCGATTTCGTGGGGCGCGGGATCTGGACGCTCGTGCAGGATGGCGGGCTCGTCGAGGCTCGCTATGAGTGGCAGGTGCAGGCCGGGAAGCCGCTGCTGCAGATGCTGGGGTCGATCATGCGCCCCGTGCTCGAGGCGAACCACCGCTGGGCCATGCGGCAGGGTGAGGAGAGCCTGCGCCTCGAACTGCTGCGACGGCGTGCGGGGTCGGTGGAGGCCCGTCGGTCCGTGGCGCCTCCGCCGGGGCCGGTCACCTACGCGGCGGTCGGCATCCTGGCCGGAGCCGCCGTGGTGGGTGGTGCGCTCGGGTACCTGGTTCTCCGGCAGCGGCGCAAGGCGCGGCAGCGCAGGGACCGCCAGGCCTAGCTGTCGACGACTAGAGGTCTTCCATCCGCAGGACGATGTCGGCGTCGTTCCAGGCGTCCTGCCAGCGGCGGCGGACCACCAGTGTGGCCGGCACGTCACCGTCCTGTGCCCGCAGCACCTGCCAGCGCCCCCAGAGCGAACGTCCACTGTTCGGGTTGCGCTCGAGATCCTCCCTGAAGATCAGGTCGGCCTCCTCGTAGCGCTTCGCCCGGAACAGCGCAGCCCCCAACGACTCGCGCGTCGGATAGAACCAGTCGGGCGGCTCGTTGTAAGTGATGCGGTCCTCGGCGGCCACCGCCTTCTTCCACGCCTCGATGGCGCCGGCGGCATCGCCCTTCGCCTGCGCGAGCCGCGCGTCGAGCACGGCCTCCGCCACCGCGAACACATTGGCCGCAGGGTTCAGGTTGAAGAGCGTGCCCTCCGGCACCTCCTTGCGCGCGGCGGTGAAGGCCTCGCGGGCCTGCTCGGCCTCCGCCGCATGGTTCAGTGCCGCATGCGCCACGCCACGCCCCCAGTGGTGCAGGGCCGTGAGCACCTTCGCGCTGGCGGACGGCGCCGGCAGCGCGAGCACCTCGTTCCACTTCGCGAAGCGGATCTGGACGAACAGCGTCTTGGCGGCGAACGGTTCGAGCATCGGCATGTCGCCGATGAGCGGCGTCACGTTCGCAGTGACCTCGGTGGCGGCCTTGAGGGCATCCGCATGGCGGCCCGCCATCATCGCGGCCGACGCCAGGAAGTCGAGGTTGTGGTTGTAGTACATCGCCGGGTAGAACCCCGTGGCGCTGGTCTCGGTGATGTACTTCCGGTCCACCTCGGCCGCCTTCGCATTGGCGGTGAGCGCCCCCATGTAGTTGCCCGTGCGCATGTAGGTATGCGCCGGCATGTGCACGAGGTGGCCGGCGGCCGGCACCAGCGTCTCGAGCTTCTTCGCGCTCTTGAGGCCGCGCTCGGGGGTCAGCGACGCCTCGGTGGCATGGATGTAGTAGTGGTTCGCCCCCACGTGATCGGGCTCGCGCTCGAGCACGCGTTCGAGCACCTCGACGATCTCGTTCGTGCCCTCCACTGGCGATCCTTCGGACGTGTAGAGCGCCCAGGGCCGCAGGTTCATGAGCGACTCGGCGTAGAGCGTGGCGGCGTGATTGTCGTTGGGGTAGGTGCGCGTCAGCTGGCGCATCGCGTCCTTGTACTCCACGGCCAGCGCCTTCAGGTCGGCGTCGGGCGCGATCGAGTAGCGCTTCGCGAGCGCCGCCACGTAGGCACGCTCCTTCGCCGGGGCGCGCACGGCCAGTTCCACCGCGCGCTGCACCGCGTCGTAGGCCGCCTTCTCGCGGGCGGGGTCGATGTCGAGGTTGATGTTCGGGCCCAGGGCGAGGGCGATGCCCCACCAGGGCATGGGCGATCCCGGGTCGACCTCGGCCGCCCGGCGGAACGACCGCACGGCTTCGTCGTGGTTGAAGGCGTAGACGAGCGTGAGCCCCTGGTTGAAGAACTTCTGCGCCTCGTCACGGCGTGTGGCAATCGGGAAGCTGACGCCCTGGATGCCGGGGATCAGCGTCGCGGGGCGCGCGTCGGCCGTCGGCATCGAGTGCCCGCCCGTGGCGGTCTGCTGTGGCGTTCCGCCCAGCGCCGCCCCCAGCGTCAGGACGATGAGCAGCATCTTCATGTCTCCAGCATTCCCTTCAATACGCCAAGGGCGGTCTGCCACTGCGTGGTGGCGAGGCCCAGGTACCGCTTCCAGCGTACACCGTCATCGAAGCCTGTCATCACGATCCGCACCACCGTCGACCGCGCGCCATCCGGCCCGGCCTTGGGGGTGAAGGTCATCTGCACCGCCAGGGGACCCAGCGGACCCCCGTCGGGCGGCAGCCAGTACGCATCGGCCAGGAAGACGTGGTCGTTCGGCTCGATGTGCATGATCGTGCCCCGGAAGACCCCGCCCATCCGCCCCAGCATCTCGTCGCGCTCGATCGATGGGGGCCATTCGAGCACGTAGGGCCCGAGCAGCCGCGGCACGGCAATCGATCGCGACGTCGCCTGCCACGCGGCAAGCGCCGACGCATCGAAGAACGCGTCGAAGACGGGTTCCACGGGAGCGTTGATATCGAGGGTGACATCAACCTTGAGGGACTGATCCTTCACAGCGTTCGTCTCTGCGGCATGGGTCAGGCCGGGGCTGGGGGAAGGCGCGACCCGGACGGAAAGAGCCGATTCTAACATCTGCTAAAGTGACCCACGGCATGTCCCAGCAGCCAGTCGCCTACCTCTACCCGGAGTTTCTCGAGAGCGCCGACGGTCGCCCCATCCGCATCCTCTCCGAGTACCTCGAGCCGCTCAAACGCTTTCGCGAGCAGAAGATCCAGGACACGGTCGTGTTCTTCGGGTCGGCCCGCGTCAACAGCCGTGAACGGGCGGAACGCGCCCTCAAGACGCTGCGCGCGCGCGGTGTCCCCGAGGCCGATGGCCACTACGAGGCCGAGCTCCGGAAGAGCCGCAAGGCGCTCGAGTGGGCGCGCTACTACGAGGAGGCCCGTGAACTGTCCAGGCTCCTGACGACGTGGAGCCGCACCCTCCAGTCCGACAACCACCGCTTCGTCGTCACCTCGGGAGGCGGCCCCGGCATCATGGAGGCGGCGAACCGCGGCGCGCGCGAGGCCGGGGGCAAGACGATCGGCCTGAACATCCGCCTGCCCTTCGAGCAGGGGGCCAACCCCTACATCACCGACGGGCTGCACTTCGAGTTCCACTACTTCTTCATGCGGAAGTTCTGGTTCGCGTACATGGCAAAGGCGCTGGTGATCTTCCCGGGCGGGTTCGGCACGCTCGACGAGCTCTTCGAGATCCTCACGCTCGTGCAGACCGACAAGCTCTCGAAGAAGATCGGCGTGGTCCTCTACGGCCGCCAGTACTGGGACGCCATCCTGAACTTCGGCCCCATGTCCGAATGGGGGGCCATCCACGAGCAGGACATGGAGCTCTTCAAGTACGCGGACACCCCGGTCGAGGCGTTCGACTGCCTCCGCGACCACCTGGTGGAACACCATCTGCAACCGCCCACCGAGCAGGAAGCGGCGGCACCCGGTATCGCGAAGACCCGCGGCTGATCCTGCCACCGGCGGACCGCCCCCGCCACTGGAGACGACATGGATCGAGAGACGCGACAGACGCTGATCGCCGCCTACAAGGACGGCTATCGTGTGATCGCCGAGGCGCTGGCCGACGCGAGCGACGATGAGCTGGATGCGGCGCCCGCTCCAGGCAAGTGGACCGCACGGCAGATCGTGCACCACCTGGCCGACAGCGAGATGACTTCCGCGATCAGGCTCCGCCTGCTCATCGCCTCACCAAGCCCGGCCATCACCGGGTACGACCAGGAAGCCTTTGCGGACCGGCTCTACTACGCCGACCGCCCAATCGAGGCGTCGCTCGATGCCTTCAACGCCGCCCGGCGCACGACGGCCGAGATCCTGGACCGGATGTCGGAAGCCGAATGGCTGCGCGAGGGCACCCACACCGAGCACGGACGCTACACGGTGACGAAGTGGCTCGAGATCTACGCCACCCACGCGCACGCCCATGCCGACCAGATCCTGGCCGCGCGCGATGCCGCGCGGAAGGCGAAGCTGGACAGGCAGGGCTGACGCCGATCAATAGAGGAGGAAGCGTTCGCGCACGGCGTTGAACGCCGCCACGTCGGGCTCCCACGACCGGGCGATCGCGTCGGCCGGCACTCCGGCCTCGATCTGCTCGCGCGTGTCCGACGTTCCGCACAGGATGTCGAACGGCAGCAGGGTGTACTCGTACTCGTAGGGCGGCTGGCGCCACTCGAATGCGCCTGCGCCCGCACGCCGGAACGCCTCGGTGAGCAGCACGCCGACCATCACCGCCGGGAACGCCCCGCGGTCGGTGACGTGAATCTGCACGCCGCCGCACGTGGCCTTCGCGTGCTTGTGGAACGTGGGCTCGAACACCACCGGCCTGAAGTGCACGCCCGGCACCCGCCTGGCGTTGAGCCCGTCCGCGAACCGCTCGTCCCGCACCCACGGTGCCCCGTTCAGCTCGAACGGCCGGGTCGTCCCGCGACCCTCCGACACGTTGGTGCCCTCGAAGAGCACGGTGCCCGGATAGACGATCGCGGTGTCGAGCGTGGGCATGTTGGGAGACGGCATCACCCACGGTGCACGGGCATCGTCCTGGTACATGTCGCGCGTCCAGCCCTGCATGGGGATCACCTCGAGGTCCGCGCCGATCCCGAAGTGGTCGTTGAAGAGGCGGGCCAACTCGCCGATGGTCATGCCGTGCCGCATGGGGATGGGGTAGAGCCCGACGAACGACTCGAACCCCTTCACGAGCATCGGCCCCTCGACCTGGGTGCCCCCGATCGGGTTGGGACGGTCGCACACGATCACTTTCACGCCGTCGCGCTTCGCGGCGGTCAGGCAGTAGGCCATCGTGTAGATGTAGGTGTAGATGCGCGTGCCCACGTCCTGGAGGTCGACGACCAGTACGTCGAGGCCCGCGGTCATCGCGGGGGTGGGGATGCGGGTTTCGCTGTACAGCGAGTACACCGGCACGCGGCGGCGCGCGTCTTCCGCGTGCCCACTCTCGATCATGTTCTCCTGCACGTCCGAGCGGAACCCGTGCTGCGGGCCGAAGATCGCCCCGAGCGCCACACCCGGCAGCGCAGCCACACGGTCGGCGATGTGGCCGAAGCCGTGATCGATCGACGCGGGGTTGCAGACGACCCCGACCCGCTTGCCTGTGAGGGCCTGTGAGGCCAGCAGCCGTTCAGATCCGAGAGCGATGCGCATGGCCACCGATTATCCCACCCCCGGGATTCGGGAGTGCCAGCCGTCGGTGTTGGGAGTAGAGTCAGGGAAGGGGGCTGTCATGACCGCAGACGATCGCGCCCGCATCCTCACGTTCCTCAAGTCCCACCGCTGGGCCGTCGAGGCCACTGTCACCGCCGATGGCGGCCCCCAGGCGGCGCTGATCGGCTTCGGCATCACGGATCAACTCGAGTTCGTGTTCGACACGCTGAAGTCCACGCGCAAGGCGCTGAACCTGGAGGGGAACCCGCGCGTGGCGCTGGTCGTGGGAGGCTGGGGCGACGCCGATCCACGGACGCTTCAGTGCGAGGGCATTGCCGACGTGCCGGACGGTTCCGAGCTGCAGCGGCTGCAGACGGCGTACTTTGCCGCCTTCCCGGACGGCCCCGATCGCCTGAGCTGGCCCGGGATTACCTACGTACGCGTGACCCCGACCTGGATGCGCTACTGCGACTACACCGTGATGCCGCCCGAGATTGTCGAGTGGAGCATGACGGCGCAGTGAGGTGCCGTCGCTGGTATCATCCTGCCCCGTGACCGACCTGCCGCCGCTGCCGGTGACGCCGCCCGGCCGCTACCGCCACTACAAGGGGCGCGAGTACGAGGTGGTCGGCGTCGTGCGCCACAGCGAAACGCTCGAGCCCCTGGTCCTCTATCGTCCGCTCTACAACGACTCGGGCCTGTGGGTGCGGCCTCACGGGATGTTCTTCGAGGACATCACGGTCGATGGCGTGCGGCGCCCCCGATTCGAGCGGATCGACTGAGGGAGCGGAGGCGATGCCGGTGGTCCGCGCACTGCATCTCGCGACCGAGCGCGTCTCACCCGTGCGACTGGCTGCGCTGCTGCTCCTCGTCGGACTCGCCTGGCGCGCGGCGCTCGCGACGGCGCTGGGGTGGTTCACCCAGCCTCCGGCCAGCGAGATGTACAACGTGGCGCGTGCCCTCGCGGCAGGCGACGGCTTCGCGGATCCCGACGGCGCCGCCTCCGGACCGACCGCACACGTGGCGCCGGTCTATCCGCTTGCGATGTCGCTGCTGCTCCGCGTCGTGCCCGAGCCCTCCGTCCCGGTCCTCCTCACCTGCGTGAGCATCCTCGCCGCGAGCACGCTGTGGGCACTCGTACCCATGGCCGGACGTGCGCTTGGCCTGCCCGCCCGTGCGGCCCTCCTGGCCGGCGTCATCGGCGCGCTCAGTCCGCTCCGCTACCTGGTCGAGCTGAACGGTGCGTGGGATACCGCCACGTCCGCGCTCGGCCTCATGCTGCTGACCACCCTGACCTGCCTGATGCGCGATTCGTGGACCCGGGGCTGGCGCCCGCTGTTGCTCGGCGCGCTGTGGGGGCTCATGTGCCTGCTGCAGCCGGCGTCCCTCCTCGTGGGGTTCGCCTGCGCCATCACCTTCGCCGAAGCGGGCCGCGACACTCCCGCGGCGATGCGGGGCCTCGCCCTGGTCGCCCTCGCGTTCACCCTGGTCCTCGCGCCGTGGACGGCCCGCAACTCCCGCGCGTTCGGTGGCCTCATGTTCGTGCGCGGCAATCTCGGCGTCGAACTCAGCGTCTCGAACAACGATGGCGCCCAGCCCACGTACCGGAACACCTGGCAGAACCCGCTCGCCAGGCACCCGCATCACGACCCGGCGGAGTTCGCCCGCCGCAACGCGCTCGGGGAGCGGCGCTACAACGCCGTCAGGATGGACGAGGCCATTGCGTGGATCAGGACCCATCCGTCCCGCTTCATCGCGCTCACCGCGCAACGGGTTCGCCTGTTCTGGCTGCCCGAGCGTGGAATCGCGCTTCTCACGCTGCTCGAATGGCTCCTGGCGTTCGGTGCCCTGGCTGGCCTGATCACCCTGTTCGCGGCGCGCAGCGAGGCAGCCCCGCTCTTTGCGCTGACCTGGCTCCTCTTCCCCGCCCTGTACTACATCGTCCAGGCCGACGAACGATATCGCTATCCGATCGAGTGGTCGCTGACAATGGCGGCTGGCGGGGCGCTGCACCGCTTCCTGCCGCGCGGCCCCGCCTGAGCACGCAGGTCGCGACGTCGTGGCGAGGGCTGTGTCGGGTCCGGCTCCACCTGCCTGCCCTGCGGGGTTCCTCGTGTTTCGTCGCGTTGGGATGATGGAGGCGTTGTCGTGGCATTGTCGTCGTTCAACCAGGCCCTGCTGGTCCTGCACTTCCTCGGGCTCGCCATGGGCATGTCGGTCAGCTTCGGGAACATCGTGATGCTCGGCCTGATTGCGCAGGCGGCACCGGCAGAGAAGGCCGTGCTCGCGCGATTCCCGCCGGCCATCAGCCAGGTGGGTCGCATCGGCCTGGCGCTGCTGTGGGCGACCGGGCTGACCATGATCTTCACCCGCTGGAACGGGTTCGCCGGCATGCCGTGGCAGTTCCACGTGAAGCTCACCTTCGTGGTCCTGCTGACGGTCGTGGTCACCTACATCGGTCGGCTCGAGGCCCGGATCTCGCGAGGCGACGCCTCCGCGGCAGCGTCGATGCCCACCGTGGGGAAGGTGGCCTCCGTGTGCGCGCTCGGTGCGGTGATCTTCGCGGTGCTCGCGTTCGACTGACGCGCGCGGCGGTCTATACTGCCCGGCGGATGTCCGGGCAGTGGTCGACGGTTCAGCGGCGGGTACTCCTGGTCCTCGCCCTTCTCATGCTGTCCGTCCGCATGCCGGCCGCGCAGCCGGCGGTGCCGCTCGTCTGGGCGGGCGACCCGGAGGGCGGCGCGCCGTTCGTCGAGGCCGATCCGAACAACCCGGAACGGCTCGTCGGCTTCGATGTCGAGATCGCCGAACTGCTGGCCCGCGGGCTCGGCCGCACGCCGCTGTTCACCTTCATCACGTTCGCGTCAATTCCCCAGGGCATCGCACGCGGCGACGCCGACATCGGCCTCAGCGGCATCGAGGACTCGCCGGCGCTCCGCTCGACGATGTCGCTGACCGTGCCGTACTACGCGTTCCGGGAGGTGCTGGCCGTCCGCGATGCCGACGCAACCCGGTTCCGTACCCTGGCCGACCTCGCGGGGCGCCGTATCGGCACGCTGGGCGGAACCATGGCGTACACGCTGCTGCTCCAGGCCCAGGCCGATCACGCCATCACGCCGGTGTCCTATGACGACGACGTGCACCCGTACGAGGACCTGCTGAACGGTCGTGTCGACGCCGTGCTCCTCGACGACGTGCTGGCGCACCGCCGCGCGAGGACGCTGAAGGGATTCACGGTGCAGCCGCAGAGTGTGGCCTCGGGCCATTACGTCGGCGTGCTGTCGCGCGAGCAGGCCGCGCTGCGCGACCGCTGCGATGCGATCCTCAGGGCGGCGATGCAGGACGGCACGCTGGAGCGGATCTTCCGTCGCTGGAACGTCTGGAACGAAGACCAGCCGGCGTTGCATGCGCGCGTGCTGGCTGGTGAGCCGATCGCGTCGGGTGCCGCCGACGGGGGCGGCGCATCGGCGGTGTCGATGTCGTCGCTCGACGTGGCCAGGCGCTACCTGCCGTCACTGCTCCAGGCCGCAGGTGTGACCGTGGTGCTGTCGTGCCTGTCGATGATGCTGGCCGTCTGCCTGGGTGTGGCGATTGCGAGCGGCCGCGTCTACGGTAATGGGCTGCTCCGGCTGATGCTCACCGGGTACGTGGAGCTGACCCGCGGCACGCCGGTACTGCTGCAGCTCTTCGTGCTGTACTACGGCCTCGCCTCCGCCATCAGGCTGCCGGCCTTCCTGGCGGCGTTCCTCGGGCTGGCGCTGAACTACGCGGCGTACGAGAGCGAGATCTACCGGTCGGCGCTCGAGGCGATCGGGAGGGGACAGCTCGAGGCGGCGCGCACCCTCGGGTTCAGCGAGTGGCAGATCCTCCGGCTGATCCGCGGACCGCAGGCGTTCCGCCTGGCCTTGGCGCCGATGACCAACGACTTCGTGGCGCTGCTGAAGGACTCGTCGCTCGTATCGGTGCTGACGGTCGTGGAGCTCACGAAGCAGACCCAGATCTTCGCGGCGAACCTCGGCAGCTGGGTGCTGCCGGGTGCGATCTGTGCGGCGTTGTACCTGGCCATGTCGCTGCCGCTGTCGGCGCTGGCCCGTCGTCTCGAGGCGCGATGGACGCGGCCAACCGCATGAGTCCGGCACTCGTGCGCGTGAGCGACCTCCGCCTGCGCCGCGGCGTCCGTACCATCCTCGACGGGGTCACGATGGACGTGGCCCGTGGGTCGGTCGTGGCGCTCATGGGGGCCTCCGGATCCGGCAAGACCACGTTGCTGAGGAGCCTCGCCGGGCTCGAGCCGTTCGAGGCCGGGTCGATCGAGGTCGATGCGGTGACGCTCCGCGGCGGAGTCACCGACAGCGAGGCGCTGCGCGCGCTTCGGACGAAGGTGGGCATGGTCTTCCAGTTCCACTGCCTGTTCGAGCACCTGACCGCGCTCCAGAACGTCTGCCTGGCCCCCGTGCACGTGCACCGGAGGGATGCGGCCGATGCCGGGGCGAGGGCACGTGAACTGCTGGGTCAGCTTGGCGTGGAGCACCGGGCCGGTGCGCTGCCTCGCGAACTCTCGGGTGGCGAGGCCCAGCGGGTGGCGATTGCCCGTGCGCTCGCCACCGACCCGCCCGTGTTGCTGATGGACGAGCCGACCGCGTCCCTCGACCCGGCCAGGCGCGACGAACTGGCCGACATCCTGGCCGAGCTGGTCCGGCGCGGGCGCACCATCGTCGCGGCCACGCATGACGAGGATTTCGCCGGTCGGGCCGCCACCCGAATCGTGCGGATGGAGGGCGGCATCATCGCGGACGTGTCGGACATGGGCTGACGAAGCCGGGTTGCCAGCGGGGGAAATCAGGCCAAATTCCTTGCAGAACGGGTGAAGGGTTGTATACTACGCCGGTCTGGTGGCCAGTCCCGCCTGCTTCGCCCGCGCCGAGAGCCGATCGAGCTTCCGCCCTGATGTCTCGTTCTCTCCTCCACGCCATTGCCGAGCCGACGAGCCCGCCACCTTTGCGTGAGGAGCCAGTATGGGTCGCAGGCTATACGTCGGGAATCTCCCCTACAGCACGGGTGAGGCCGAACTCCAGGAACTGTTCGGTCGCGCGGGGAACGTCGAATCGGTGCGCGTGATGCGCGATGCCGCCACGGGGCGCGCCCGCGGCTTCGCGTTCGTCGAAATGGCGACCGATGAGGAAGCACAGAAGGCGGCAGCCGAGTTCAACCAGTACCAGATGGGTGGACGTGCCCTGACGGTGAACGAGGCCCGTCCGAAGCCTGAAGGTGGCTTTGGCGGCGGTGGCGGCTTCGGCGGTAATCGTGGTGGCGGTGGCGGCGGACGTCGCGAGCCTCGCTGGTAATGGCTGCGAAGAACTGGGCCAAGGGTGACCGGGTGGAGCAGGCCAACTACGGCAAGGGCACCATCCTCGAATACAACGAACACCACGTCGTGATCGAGTTCGACGAGCACGGCAAGAAGACGTTCGCCACCCGACTCGTCCAACTGCAGTCCACGAGCGAGCCGGCACCGGCGAAGGCGGCCCGCAAGCGCGCGCCCCGCAAGACCAAGAAGAAGGAGGCGGAGGTCGAGGCCGAGGACTGACACCCCGACCTGACCTGCCCGCATCACGAAAGGGGACCGGACATCCGGTCCCCTTTTTCGCTCATCCCACCCGGCCCCGCCGCGCGCGCCTCACGCGCGCTCGGAACCGATCGTGTAGTCGTACCACTCCACGATCTTCCCGTCCTTGATCAGGAACACGCCCACGCCCCGCCAGCTCTTGAGCTGGAAGTTCGTGAAACGATCGATGCGCTCGTTGATCACCATCGGCCCGCGCGCCCAGGTGTCGAGCACCTGGAACTCGGTGACGTTGTTGATGATCATCTTGATGCGGGCGATCAGCGCCTCGCGGCCCTTCGTCGGCTCCATGGCCTCGGTCATCCGGTAGGAGCCGTTCTCCGCGAAGAACCCCAGGATCCTGTCCAGGTCGTGGCTCGGCCACGCCGCACAGAAATCGGTCACGACCTGGATGTTGGCCTTCTCGGTGGCTGTCGGTTCCACCCCCTCGGCGCGCCCGGTGAATCCGGCCGCCGCCACGCCCAGCCCGGTCGCGACGAATGTCCGCCGGTTCATGCCGTCCTTCTTCATTGTCATTGCTGCTCCCTGTTCACAACCCCGTGTCCGAGAGGGGCCCGACCGAGCCCCCGTGCGGCGGTCGCCGCGCTTGCCCACGCCCACTGGAAGTTGAAGCCGCCAAGGCGCCCGTCGACGTCCAGCACTTCGCCGACCAGGTACAACCCCGCGCAGATCCTCGACTCCATCGTCTTCGGGCTGACCTCGGAGAGGTCGACGCCACCGGCGGTGACTTCAGCATAGTTATAGCCGCGCGTGCCGACGATGGGGAGCGGCCACGCCACGAGCGCGTGCACGAGCCGCCGGCGAACCTCACGGTCGAGGGTGCCGATCGGCTGCGATGCAACCGTGCCGGCCTCGACGACGAAGGCTTCCGCCACCGCCGTGGGCAGCCACTGGCCCAGAATCGTGACCAGGCTGGCCCGCGGGCGATCGGACGCAGCCTGCACCAGGAGACGCTCGAGCGTCTCGAACGACTGACCGGGACATGTGTTGAGTGTCAGCTGGACCTCGCGGTGCCCGTCGATGGCACGCGTCCAGTGCCGCGATACGTCCAGTGCCGCCGGACCACTGATCCCGAAATGCGTCCAGAGCAGCGATCCCGCGACCCGCTCCGCCTGCCGGCCCTCGATCCAGACCGCGATGTCGACCTCGTGCGACACTCCGGACAGCGACGCGAACGGCAGCAGTGACTGCGGGTCGAGCAGCAGGGGCACGAGCGCGGGTACCGGCGGCACGATCGTGTGGCCGAGACTCCTGGCCATCGCCCATCCGTGCCCATCGCTGCCGCTCTTGGGCAGTGACTGCCCCCCCGTTGCGAGCACGACCCGGCCAGCCGCGACGCCGCCGCCAGTCGTCTCCAGCGTGAAGCCCGATCCACCTGACGATGCGATCGCCGTGACGCGATGACCGTCGAGGCGCTCCACGCCCAGGCGTGCGCACCCGTCGAGGAGCGCATCCAGTACATCGCGCGCACGGTTGGAGTCGGGAAACAGCTTGCCGCCTGCCTCCTCGTGCAGCGGGACGCCCAGGTCCTCGAAGAACGCCACCGTCCGTTCGATCGGCATCGATCGCAGCACCTGCCTGATCGCCGCCCGCGACCCTCCGTGGAAGTCGCGCTCGGTCACGCGGGCGTTGGTGACGTTGCACCGTCCGCCGCCGCTGACCAGCAGCTTCGCGCCGGGACGGCGCGCTCCATCGAGCAGCATGACGCGCTGCCTGTCGTTCGCCTGACGTGTGAGGATGGCGGTGGCGAGGCCGGCGGCACCAGCGCCCACGATGGCGATATCGGTTGTCGAAACGGACGGCCGTGAGGATGCGATGGAGCATTATCACCCGGCCCCGCTCGTAGGACCGTTGCCGACGCCGTGCGGCACGGCTTATGGATCCCCCTGCCTTCCGAAGTGACCACGCGCATGACATACGGCCGGGTTCTCGCCAATTCCTGCGTATCGTCCCGGGAGCTGCCTCCGTGTCGGTAGACGCAACTGCCGGAATCCCGTCGCCCGAGGGCGCGCGCGGAGCCGACGACCCGCCGCTTCCCTGGACCTCGGTCGCGGCGCAAGCGCTCGACTCGCTGCCATCGCGCATCGCCGTCGTCGACAGCTCGGGCACCATCGTCGCCGTCAACCGATCGTGGCGTACGTTCGCCCATCTGCATGGCGCGTCGGACGCCGAGGCCTGCGAAGGCCGGAACATCTTCGATGTCTGCGGCGCCACCGACGACGTCGACAGGGACGTATCGGCGCACCTGGTCACGGCGCTCCGGCAGGTGCTGGACGGGACGCTGCCGCTCTACGAGGAGGACCAGGTCTGCCATCTCCCGCATGCCGTGCTCTGGACCGGTGTCCGCATCTCGCCGCTCACGTTGAATGGACATGTCATGGCCGTCGTGGCGTACGACGACATCACGCCACGGAAGGAGATGGAGATTGCGCTGCGTGAGACGCAGGCAGCCCTCGACCGCGCCCAGACGATGGCGGCGGTCGGGAGCTGGAGGGCCGATTTCAGGACCCAGACATTCACTCCGTCCACGGAGGGTTCGCGCCTGCTCGGATGGTCGCCGGGCTCCCGCCCGTTCAGCGACCTGTTTGCCCTGATTCACCCCGACGACCGCGAGCGTCAGCGCGAGGCGTGGATGCGGGCACTGCACGAGCGGACCACCTTCGACCTCGAGCACCGGATGCTGCTGCGCGGTGAAGTGCGCTGGGTGCACGCGCGGGCCGAGTTCGTGTTCGGCCCAGACGGCCGCGCCGTCGAGGCGTGGGGCGTGACGCAGGACATCACGGAGCGCCGTCGCATGAGTGACGCCGTGACCGAGGAGCGTGCGCGCCTGCGCAGCGTGCTGAACACCATTCCGGACCTCGTGTTCGTCAAGGACACGACAGGTCGGTGGGTGGCCTGCAACCCGGCCCTGGAGCGGTTCCTCGGGAAGCGCGAGACGGAGCTGCTGGGCCGTACGGACGCGGACCTCTTCCCGCGCGAGGACGCCACCCAGTTCCAGGAAGACGACGCGGAGGTGTGCCGGACCGGGCGGACGATCCGGCGGGAGGAGGACGTGGTCTCGGCGGACGGCGTCCTCACCTCGTTCGAAACCATCAAGACGCCGATGTACCGCGACGGCGAGTTGATCGGCGTGCTGGGGATTGCGAGGGACGTCACCGAGCAGCGCCGCGTCACGCGCGCACTGGCCGAGAGCGAGCAACAGAAGGAGTTCACGCTCGACGCCGGGCAGTTCGGGAGCTGGCAGCGCCTGCCCGGCTCTGGCACCGTGGTGCTGGACGCCCGGGCCGGGGCGCTGTGGGACGTGGACGTCGACCGCATTGATGTCGGCGACCTCGTCCGATCGCGCGTGCACGAGGACGACCGCCAGTCGATCCTCGACGTCCCGCGGCAGGCCGGGCGGTACGCGGTGGAGTTCCGCATCCGCCCGCGTGACGGATCCGAGCGCTGGGTCCTGGCGCACGTGCGGGTGGCGTCCGCCCCAGACGGGCAGGAACCCATGAGCCACGGCACCGTGCAGGACATCACCGAGCGGAAGCGTGCCGAGGAGATGGTGGCCCGCTTCGTCTCAGCGAGTCCCGTGGTGATCTACGCCTTGCAGGTGGAGCAGGGCGGCGAGCGTCCTGTCCGCTGGTTCAGCGGCAACCTGCGAGCGATGACCGGCTGGACCGGTCCCGAGGCACGCACGCCGCGGTGGTGGGTGGAGAACGTGCATCCGGACGACCGGTCGGCCCTGGCCGCGGGTGACGTGGCGACCTCGGGGCAGGAGCACCGGATCCGGGAGTTCCGCTTCCGCCGTGCTGATGGTCGCTTCGTCTGGATTCGCGACGAGCAGCGCCTGCTCCGCGACCGCGACGGCCGGCCCAGCGAGGTGGTCGGATCGTGGTCGGACATCACGCAGCGCGTTGAACTGGAAGACCGGCTGCGCCAGTCGCAGAAGCTCGAGGCGATCGGCCTCCTCGCAGGAGGGATCGCCCACGACTTCAACAACCTGCTCACCGTGATCGGCGGGAACGCCGACCTGCTCCGCTACCACGCGGATACCGGCGAGGCCGGGAAGCTGCTGGCCGAGATCCGGGCGACCGTCGATCGCGCGACCGCCCTCACCCGCGGGCTGCTGGCCTTCAGCCGTGCGCAGGTCATGGCACCGCGCACCGTGGCGGTGAACGACGTGCTGCGTCGCATGGCGGGGCTCCTGGCGCGATTGATCGGCGAGGACGTGCGGTGTGAGTACGACCTCGCCGAGACGGCGGGGTTCGTCCGGGTGGACGATGGGCAGTTCGAGCAGGTGATGCTGAACCTGGCGGTGAACGCACGCGACGCCATGCCGGCTGGCGGCCGCCTGGTGGTGAGCACGGCACGCGAGGAGATCGACGGCTCGCATCCCGACCTGCAGCCGGGCCCGCACGTGCGGATCGCGGTGACCGACACCGGCGTGGGCATGGCGCCGGAGGTGGCTGCCCGCATCTTCGAGCCGTTCTTCACCACGAAAGGGGCCGGGCGGGGGACAGGACTCGGGCTGTCCACCGCGTTCGGCGTCGTGAAGCAGAGCGGAGGCCACATCGAGGTGCAGAGCGAGCCGGGCCTGGGTGCGACGTTCGCGATCTACCTGCCGCAGGTGTCGCCGCCCCCCGTGCCCTCCGTCGAGCCGACGGTCGAGGCCGTGCCGCGCCGGGGTCACGAGACGGTGCTGCTGGTGGAGGACGAGGACAGCGTGCGGAAGCTCGCGCGGCTGGCCCTCGAGCGAAACGGCTACACCGTGCTCGCGGCGGGGAACGCCGCGTCTGCGCTCGACGTGGCTCGCACGCAGCGGGTCGACCTGCTGGTCACCGACGTGGTGATGCCGGGCATGAGGGGGCCCGATCTCGCCCAGGCCCTGCGCGGTATATTTCCGACGCTGAAGGTCCTGTTCGTGAGCGGGTACGTGCAGGACGCCGCCGACCGTGCGGGCGTCTCCGGCTCCAACTTCCTGATGAAGCCGTTCACGCTCAAGGAGTTCGCCGACAAGGTGCGCGGAATCCTCGACGGCCCGGTATGATCAGGACGCGTTGTTCCGCCTGACCTCCACCCACGCGATCGCGTGGACCTTCAGACTCATCGCCTGGACCGTCGTGGCCTGGCTCCTCGGCTGGCGCGGCGTGCTGCTGCTGGCCGGCGCCGCCGTGCTCACGCAGGCAGCGGCGCTCGCGCTGCGTGCACTGGCCGACCGGCCGTCCGCGTCGGGGCAGGTGTTCCTGGCGGCGGTGGGCGCTGAACTGCTGCTGCTCCTGGCGTCGCTGTGGCCCGGCGACGTGGGAGCGGCCCTGCCTGCGGGCGTGGCCGTGTTCGTGTGCCACGCCATCGCCTACCTCGCCGATGTCCGCCGAGGCGTCATCCCTGCCGACCGCCACGGTGCGGCCCTCCTCTACCTGGTGCAGTTGCCGGTGTTCCCGGCAGGTCCGCTGACCCGTTTCCACGAATTCAACGACCTGCTGGTGCGCGCCGACGTCAGCATGGGCGGCTTCTCCTACGGCGTGCGCCGGATCGTCCAGGGCGTGACCAAGGTGTACCTGGTGGCCGGTCCGCTCGGTTCGGTGGCGGACCGGATCTTCGCCTTGCGGGTGACGGCTCTCTCGACCGATGCGGCGTGGCTCGGGCCGATCTGTGCGGGCCTCGAGATCTACTTCTACCTGTCGGGGTTCTCCGACGTGGGGATCGGACTCGGAAAGATGATCGGCCTGCGCTACCAGGAGAACTTCCGGCGTCCGTACACGGCTGACTCGATCCGCGAGTTCTGGCGGCGGTGGAACGTCACGCTGGTGACCTGGCTGCGCGACTATGCCTCTTTGCCAATTGCGGGGCACGAGCGGGGACACGCGAGCCTCTATGGGCTGACCATCTTCGGCTTCCTGCTGATCGGCTTCTGGACGGAGCGGTCGCTCAATGTACTGCCCTGGGCGGTGTACAGCGCATCATGGCTCGCCATCGAGAGCCTGGGGGCCGGTGCCCTGTTGACGCGCCTGCCGCGCGCGGTCCGCCATGCGTACGTGCTGCTCGTGGTGCTGTTCGGGTGGGTGCTGCTGCGCGCGAGCGGGCCCGGGCCGCTGCTCGGCTACGTCGAGGCGATGTTCGGCGCATCGGTGGCGCCGGCCGGAGGCTCGATGGAGTACATGACGCTCGGGTTCGTGACGGCACTCGTGTCTGCGCTGGTGTTCGCCGGTCCGCTCGTGACGAACCTGAGCCGGTGGCGGGTGTCGGTCGACTCCGCCGTGGCGTCGCTCCTGATGATGTTCGCGGCCACCGGGATCCTGCTCTGGCACCTGATGCGGGGCATCCGCCGGCTTTACGATCTGGCGGCGGGCACGACGCGGCGCGGCTGAGGTCGCGACTGCGCAGGTCTGCCGCATCTCCGGTGCGCACCCGGCTGGACTCCGCCGCGGCTTGGGAGTGTAATGATGAGCGGTGCCTCCCCCGCACCACCCTCAACGGAGTTGAACCGTGCCGATTGCCATCACTCGTGATGATGCGCAGCGCCGCCTCACTGTGGCGGTGAGCGATCCCTGGAGTGTCGAGGAGATCGCCGTCGCCGGCGACCGACAGGTCGCGCAGCACCTCTGGCGCTATGGAACCCTGTACGACCTGCGCGGAAGCGCGTGGGTGCCGTCCGAGCCCGACCTGCTCTGGCTGGTGAAGCGCGGCCAGCAGCAGGTGGCCGTGCATGGTGCCCGTGGCCCGGTCGCGATCCTGATCGACCCCTCGTCGGCCGTGGACGTGGCGCGGCGTTACGCGCAGTATGGCGGCGCGACCGGTCACGAGGGGGCCTGCATCTTTACCGACGAGGCCGACGCGGTCGGCTGGCTCGCGGCCCAGCCCGTTGCGGGCTGACGCCCGCCTGCTGGCTGCCGGCTGACGAGCCGCGCCTGCCGGGCGCACGGCTTGCACAGCGTGTCTTCGACCGCGCATGTCGCGCGAACGGAGGCACTACGTGAGCTACCACGACCGGATCGGTTTCGTCCTTCGCACCATCGGCGCCCTCGCCCTGGCGAGCGTCGCCCTCACCGGCACGGCGTCGGCCCAGGCGGCCGGCCAGACCACCACCACGATCTCCCCCGGCCACTGGACCGCCACGCCGTTCGTCGGGTTCGGGTTCAGCGGCGACCTCGACAACGGCACCGGTGCGGTCGGCGTGGCCGCCGGCTACGTCTGGGATCCCCGCGTGTCGTTCGAGGGTGAACTGAGCTTCCTTCCGTCGAGCGAGAACAGCGGGCTCGTGGAGGTCGACTCGAGCGTCTGGAGCCTCACCGGCAACGTGCTGTACCACTTCGCGGGGCGCGACTGGGTGCCGTACGGCGTGGCGGGCATCGGCTTCGGGCACTCGAGCGTCGATGTGAACGTGAACGATCCGATCCTGCAGAACCTGGACACGTCGTCCACGGCGTTCATCGCGAACATCGGCGGCGGTGTCGAGCGGGCGTTCCTGGCCAACACCGCCTTTCGCGGCGACTTCCGCTACATGTTCGGGAGCGACCTCGTGCCCGACTACTGGCGCCTGACCGCCGGCATCACGTTCGGTTTCCGCCGGTAACCCCGTGTTCGACGACGCCTGACGCGTCAGCCTTCCGCCCGGGATCCGGTCATTGCACCTGCCGGGTGGAAGGCGCAGTGACGACGATCCCGTGTGATGCGCACCAGGCCAGGATGCGGTCTTCGTCCTCGCGCGGGAAGCCAACGCCCGCGCCGGCAGCCGGCAGCCAGAGCTCGATCCCGGTCCACGCGCCGGAGAGCCTCCGCCGCTCACAGGAGCCCACTGCCTGGGCCGGTATGGCGAGGGGCTCGAGCAGCAGCCCCATGGGCCCGCGCAGGGCGAGCGCCACTCCGGCAGGCCCGAAGTCGATGGCCACCGTGTCGCGGAACACCGCCGTGCCGAGGCGCCCTCCCGTCCGTACTTCCACCGTTCCGGTCCCGAACCGATCCGTTTCCCTCGATGAGCCTGGGTAGCGCGCGCGCAGCTGGAGCCAGGGTGCGATCGAGCGCAGAGCGGCCGCGGCAACGACCAGCGCGAACAGACCCAGCAGGATAGAGCCGGTACGGGACCTCATCGGAGACACTCCTGACGCAGGCGGGCTGGGCACGCAGGGATGCGGATTCCATTGCGGACCGCCCGACTTGGGAGTATCTTCGCACGCGCCTGGGAGACGGGCCCCTGCTGCCCGTCGTCTGCCTGCCGGGGGACACGCGGCGTCGTGTCGCCGGTCGAGAGGAGAGTGGAACGTGAGAGGGCTGTTCGTCTCGGTTCCCGTCATCGCCATCGCCGTCCTCACCCTGACGGGATGGCCCACCGCGCACCGTCAGGTTCGCGAGGCACAGGCGCAAACGGGCCAGTTCGAGCCGCGCGTCGGGCAGTCGGGCAAGGACGTCGTCTGGGTGCCGACACCGCAGGCCCTGGTCGACAAGATGCTCGACATGGCGCAGGTCACTCCGCGCGACTCCCTGATCGACCTCGGGTCGGGCGACGGCGTGACCGTGATCACGGCCGCGAAGCGCGGCGTGCGCGCGCGCGGCATCGAGTTCAACCCGGACATGGTGGCGCTCTCGAGGGCGAATGCGCAGTCCGTGGGGGTCGAGGGGTTGGCCAGCTTCGAGCAGGGGGACCTGTTCCAGGCCGACCTGTCGAAGGCCACGGTCATCACGATGTTCCTGCTGCCGTCCATCAACATGAAACTGCGGCCGACCCTGCTCGACCTGAAGCCGGGCACCCGCGTGGTGTCCAACACGTTCACGATGGAGGATTGGGAGCCCGACCAGAGGGAGGTCATCCCGAACTGCGACCGGTGGTGCACGGCCCTGCTGTGGATCGTCCCCGCGAAGGTGCAGGGGACATGGCGCGTCGGCACGGAGGAACTGGCCCTCATGCAACAGTTCCAGAAGGTCTCCGGCACGATGGGGAACGCGCCGCTGGTGGACGGCACACTGCGGGGCGACGCCTTCACGTTCAGCGTGGGAACCGCACGCTACTCGGGGCGCGTCGAGGGCGACCGCATCACCGGCACGGTGTCGCGCGACGGACGGAACTCGGCCTGGACCGCCACGCGCCAGTAGCGGCGACGGCCTGCGCGCTACACGGTGTCGAGCAGTTCACCTGCCGCGCGGATGCCGGAGTTGCACGCACCCTCCATGAAGCCCTGCCACTCGTAGAACGAGTCGGTGTGCTCGCCGGCGAAGAAGAGGTTGCCGACCGGCAGGCCGACCCGCCCCTCCCACTGCGTGAAGTAGCCCGGAGGGTTCGACGTGTAGGAACCGAGGCTGAACGGGTCGCTCGGCCAGTGCTGCATGTGCGCGAGCAGCCGGTTGTTCGTGGTGCGCCGGGCCGCCGCTGCCGCGCCGGGCCACATCCTGTCGACGTCCGCCAGCCATGCCTGTGCGTCGGCCTGCACACGCGACGGGTTGAGCCGCTCCGCACGTTGTCCACCGGAGTAGTCGAGCAGCACCGCATTCCCGGAGCTGGCGTTCGCAGGATTCGGTTCCCAGGTCGACTGGTGGTTCGGCAGGTCGGAGTAGCTCGCGCCCTCGCTGCCGTACTCGCCCCAGATGCGGCTCGTGAAGCCGACGTTCAGTTTCGTGTTCCGGCCGTAGTCGAACGACTGGATGATCTGCTGCTGCCACGCGGGGACGCCGAGGCTCGGGTGCAGGTGCACCAGGCGGAGCGTCGAGTAGGGCAGCGTCAGCACGACGGCGTCGTGCACGGCCACCATGGTCCGTCCGGCACGGTCGAACGTGAGCTGGATGCGTCCATCCGAGAGCTTGCGCACGTCCACGAGGCGCATGCCCAACTCCGCCGGCTGCTCGAGCCGTGATGCCAGGCCGCGGGCGATCTGCTCGTTCCCTCCCAGCACGTGGTAGCGCTCGTCGCTGAAGACGCCGAACGGCTGGAACCGGCCGCGCTTGTCCATGTGGATGAAGAACAGCATGGCCAGGCAGCTCTGTCGGTCGATCTCGCGCCCGTACTCGATGGTGTAGGCGGTGTCGATCACGCCCGTGAGCAGCGCGCTGGCGCCGGCCTCCTGGAGCACCTGCGCCAGGCTCTTCTGATCCATCGCCAGGTCGAAGGGGCTGTAGCGGTCGTAGGCGATGTGGTTGCCGAGCGAGGCGAGGGTGGGCCTCAGCGCATCGACCAGTGCGCGGAAGTCGTCCACGACCTCGGCCTCGCTGACGTGCCGCCCGCCGTAGAAGTAGGTCACCTCGCCCGGCAGCCATTCCTTCGTCACGTCTTCCAGCGCCAGGCCGAACTGCTTCGCGAGCCCCTTCATGGTGATGTGGGTGGTGTCGATCAGTTCACCGCCACGTTCCACCACCTGCCCCGGGAACGTCACGGGACCCGGGAAGCTGCCGCCCATCGACCACATGCGTCCGCCGATGCGGTCGCGCCCCTCGTACACCGTCGTCGTCAAACCGGTGCCCGCGAGGGTGTCGGCCGCACAGAGCCCCGCCAGGCCGGCACCGACAATTCCGACCGACGCCCGGGGACGGTTCGGTCTGGCGGACACGCGGGTGCCGAAGGACGCAGCGGCCGCCGTGGCGCCCAGGCCCTTGAGGACCTCGCGGCGCGTGGGGCCGGTGTCACGGCGTCGGCGCTGCGCTTCGGCCGCCCGATCGAGCCCCTCGCGGGTGGGAATGCCGTGCTGTTCGAAGCTGGTTGCCAGGCGCAGGGCGCGGAGCAGGTCGGCGAACGGCGATGTGCGGCTCACAGGGATCCTCGCTGCGGCGCCGGGGAACGCCGCCGAGCGACAGTACTACAGGCGTCGCCAGCGCGAAGCTCGACGGTACTGAGGATTAGTGCAGGGAAGGGCGGGTCTGGAAAGCGGAGGATACCCGGGGGCACGGGCGCTCCGGTGTGAGGCCCGTGCCGGCGTCACGCTGGTGCGTGACTCGCACTCAGATGAACAGGAACAGCGCCATGATCATGGCGACGATGGCGGCGAAGCCGATGTGAATCCAGAAAAGGCCGAAGGTTTCGTCCATGTGCGTGGTCTTCGTGAATGAACGTGCAGTCGAACTCGCGGAGGGCGCGTCCAGGCGGGGAGGCAGCCGTCCAAGTGGTCGCGCGATTGTACTACACGCTCCGCGCCCAGCCGGCCGCCGGCGTCGTCAGCGCTCCAGTGCGGGGAAACCTCCCGCCCCGGCGAGGCAGTCGTGTGCGAGGCAGGCGAGCCCGGCGTGACCGTGGAACAGCCCGAATGGGTGCGGCATGACTGCCTGTCCGATGGCGCGGGCGCAGAGTGCGGACGCGGGGTCGCGCCAGGCGGCGCCGGGGTCGACGCGGGCCATCGCCAGGAGCGCGAAGGCGACGCCGGTGTCGCCGCAGCACAGCGTCGATGCGTGGCCGCTGGCCGCGACCGCTGCCCGGGCCGTTCGACGGGCCAGGCGCAGGAAGACCGGGTCGCCCATGGACTCGAAGGCGGCCACCCACAGGAGCGTGGCGCCCGCAGCGCCGTTGCACCAGGACGCTCGCAGCGCCGGCGTTTCGATCGTGTACGGACTCCACAGTCGTGCAAGACGACTCAGCGCATCGATGCTGTCGGGAGACGGTGACGACCCGGCGGCACGGTGCCAGGCGAGCAGGGCGAAGAGCACGCCGGGCCACCCGTGCGCGAAACCGGTGGCGTCGCGTGGCGTCCATGGGGTGCGAGAGCGGCGGCGAAGCGCACGATCGAGCCGATCGGCGTTGCGGGCGAGCAGGCGGCGGATCGCCTGGTCCGGCCGCTCGCGCACGAGCAGCAGGCCAGTGAGCAGCTGGCCGGCGGTGCCGCTGGCGAATTCCAGGCGTGTGCAACCGTCGCCGAGGCTGTCTGCATAGGCACGGGTGTGCGGCGCGCCACCGACCATGGCAGCCACCCAGCGCACGCCTGCCTGGCCGAACATCGTGGACGTTCGCCGTGTGGCTGGCGCCAGGCGGGTGTGAAAGGCTCTACGGCCGCTGTCCTGTCGGGCCGCGTCGGCCCAGCGCCTGGCGAGCCGGGGTTCACCCAGCCGCCATAGCGCGTATGCGGTGCCTGCCATCCCCTCGCCGAGGGAAGCAGAGGGTGAGAGCCGCTCGCGCAGTGTGTCGAGGTCCCTTATCCTTGCCACAGTGTAGAGGTACGACTCCAGGTACTCCCGGATTGACCGCTCCGCGGCCGAGGCGTTGTGTGGCATGGGGGGCGAACGTGAGGATAGAACAGCTTGTGGTGCAATGCAGCGAACGGATGAGGCGAGTGGCCAGCCCTGCGCTATGATGCTGCCGTTCGACGGCTGTTCCCCCCGCTGCCGTCCACTCGACGTCGCCCGCGTCCAGCGGGCATGGCCTGCGCGAGAGGACCGGATCATGAAGAAGACCGACCGCAAGACGAAGGATCTCGAACGGGTTCCGCATCCACCCGTGCGTAAGGAGTCGCTCAAGGACTTGAACCCCACTGGCGCGCTCCCGAACGTGAAGGGTGGCGGGACCTACACGTGCGGCTGTTCGCGCAGCCGGTAGCCGGCGTTTCCCCCCCACGAGGTGCGATGTGATGAAGAAGAAGACGCAGCGCATATCGACGAAGCAGGAGACGGCGTCGCAGCCCCGCGTGAAGAAGGGCACCCTGAAGGACCTCGACCCGGCAGCCGCCGGGCACAAGGTGAAGGGTGGTGGCACCCACTGCGGACGAAGCCGATGAAAGGGCCACGGCACCTGCCGGTGCCCGTGGCATCGCGATAACCGACCAGAGGTCGCCTTACTCAGGATCGAACAACGAGGGTGTCGATGAAGAAGACGCAGACGCGCAAGTCGAAGGACGCCAACCGCGTCCCACAGCCGCCCATCCGGAAGGAATCGCTGAAGGACCTGAACCCCGACGACCGCGGGTCGAAGGTGAAGGGCGGCGCCGGCACGTGCTGGTGCTCACGGAGCCGCTGATCCGCACAGCCTGGAAAGGACACGCCAGTCACCGCCCTTGCGCCTGCGAGGGCGGTCACGCCTGCACGATCGGTGCGAGTGCGCGCAAGCGTGGTTCACGCAGGTAGAGCCCCATCCACGCACACACGCCGAGGGCCACCGGGAACAACATGGCCGGCTCGCCCAGCCTCGCGTGTGTCGCGACGGCGCCTCCCAGATAGCCCGTGAGCACCACGGCGCCCAGGAGCGCCGTGCGCGGCCAGGCGTACAGGAGGGCACAGCCCACCTCGAGGGCTGCCAACCACTGCAGCGACTGCATCGGGAACCCGAAGACGCGCGAGGCCGGCTCGAGCACCTCGGGAGGCGCGAAGAGCTTGGCTGACGCACTCGCCAGCATCACCGCGGTGCACAACGCGGTCAGGGTCCAGCCCGCCAGGCGCATGCGCGGCGATACGGCTGCTGTTCTCATCGATCTGCCTCCGGCGTGTGGGGTGGTTACAATTCAGAACCACATCGTGACCATGGTGGTCACCGCATGCAAGGAGGCACTTCCGTGTCACCCAGGCACACGCGTGTACCCGAGGACGCCTGTCCGGCAATCCGGGATGTCCTGACGCTCGTTGGCGACAAGTGGAGCGTGCTCATCATCGGGTTCCTGAGCGACGGAACCCGGCGCTTCAACGAGATCCGGCGCGGCATCGACGGCATCTCGCAGCGCATGCTGACGCTGAAACTGCGCGGGCTCGAGCGCCATGGGCTGGTCGAGCGGATCGTGTTCCCGACCGTGCCGCCGCGGGTGGACTACCGGCTGACGCCGCTCGGCGAGACGCTGCTCGAGCCGATGCTGGGTCTCATCACCTGGGCAACAACGCACCGGCACGAACTGCGACGCGGCGCCTGACCAACCCGTCGTCGTCGCCACTCGACGGACCCGGGCGAGGCGTGCGCGTTATGATCGCCCGCATGTCGCGAGTAGGCTTGCTTGCCGCCGCAGTGATCCTTGCGTGTGCATGCGTGCGGGTCTTCGCGCAGCCTGCGGCCAGCGGACGTGACCTGCAGGGCACCTGGACGAACGGCACGATTACACCCCTCCAACGGCCTGAGGCGCTCGCAGGCAAGGCGTACCTGACCGAAGCAGAGGTCGAGGCGTTCGAGCGCACCTGGCTGGACACGTTCCGGAAGAACTTCTCCGAGTTCGACCTGACCGCGCCCGACCTCGATTACACGTACATGGATCGACAGCGGGTGGTGCCGACCCGCCGGACGTCCCTCGTGACCGATCCGCCCGACGGCAGGGTTCCGCCGCTCCTGCCAGCGGCCAGGGCCCGCGCCGACGCCAGGCCGAAGCCATCGCTCGACGACCCGGAAGCCCTCGGGCTCGCCGAGCGCTGCCTGATGGAGACGTCGTTCGGAGCCTCGACGTCGGCGCCGCCGCTGGTGCCCAGTCCGTTCGGGCAGAACTTCTACCAAATCGTCCAGACGCCGACGGCCGTGATGATCCACTCGGAGCTCGTTCACCACGCGCGCGTCATCCGCATCGGGGGTACTCACCTGCCGGCCAGGATCACGTCGTGGCTGGGCGATTCAGTCGGTCGGTGGGACGGCGACACGCTGGTGGTCGACACGACCAACTTCGACGACCACACGCGGTTCGGTGGGTCCGGGCCGCGGTTGCATGTCGTCGAGCGGTTCCGGCGCTCGGGGCCCACCACGCTGGACTACTCGTTCACGGTAGACGACCCCGACACCTGGGCACGTCCGTGGAGTGCGGAGGTTCCGTTCCGCGCGACGACCGCACCGATCCTCGAGTATGCCTGCCACGAGGGAAACCACTCGATGGAGCACATGCTGCGGGGCGCGAGGGCGGAGGAGAAGGCCGCCGGCCGATAGGCGCAGGCGGCCGCGCGCGCGCGGGTCGCGACGACGATTACTGCAGCTCGACGACGATCACCTCGATGGCCTTCGAGCCCCGATTCAGGTCCGCGTGCATCTGCCCTGGCGGATCGGCATCGAGCCAGTACGCCTTCCCCGCCTGCCATGTGTACTGCTTCAAGGTCTCTCCCTTGCCGTTCACGATGTCGAGCGTGCCGTCGGTGAGGGCGATGATGGCGCGGCCGTGATCATGACGGTGCAGCGAGAGCGGCTGGTTGGGCAGGATCGTGGACTTCCACGACTGCGCCTGGGCATTGGCGAACTGCGGCTCGCGACGCGAGCCCGCGGCCGTGGCCTGGAAGGCCGCCGTGACGGTCGCCGTGCTGATGAGTGCCGTCACTATCCAGATGATTGCGTGTCGCTGTGACATCAGAGCCTCCGGGTGCGCAGGGCGGTCGACACCGCGCGGCATGTGCCTGAGGCACGATTCTGACAGCCGGCAGCCGGTAGTCAACCCGCGACGCGTCGCCGGGCCGCCGTGGGGCATCTGGAGCGCCCATCGCCTGGAGTCGCACACGCCCTGGACGCGGCGTTGGACTATCTCCTGACGATGTCGGCTGCGCGGAACAGTTCGTCTGCGCTTTGCAGCGTGATGGCTCGGAGTCGCTCCGGGTAGTTCGCGGGCAGGTCCCGCAGGAACGCGCGCACGACGTCGGCCACGTCTCTGGTGTTGTCACCGCTGAGCGTGGCGACGAGCCAGTTTCTCGGGAAGAAGATGTCGCCCGTCTTCTGGATGTCCCACAGCATATCGAGGCTCAGCCTCACGAAACGCTTCGACGACTCCGCCCGCAGCGGGTGATGCAGGTACTCGAGCCCTTCGAGCACCCACGGCTCCCTCCGCCGGTTGTTCACGTCGGACAGCGAGAGGAACCACTGCTCACGGTCCCTCGGATCGGCGGAGAGTGCGGGCATCACGAACTGGAACTGCCCTTTCCGGTCCGCGTTCTCGATGCGTCGCAGCTGCGTGTCGAGCACGTCCTTCCAGCCGTCGACCTGACGTACGGCGAGTTCCTGCGCGAGCGTGCTGTAGTCCGTCTCCGCCAGCGGCAGGCCGGTCACCGTCTCCGTCTTCTCCCACACCTGCCGCAGCCAGCCGACGGTGCCTGGCGTCAGCGCGACGCGGCGCAGCGTGCCGAACCAGGCGGCCTTCCGGCTTGGCGTGGCGGCGCCGGCCAGGCCCTGGCGCAGCACCGACTCGTATCGGGCGGCGCGGGCCTCACGCTCTGCGGGGGCGAGGAAGCGCCACCACGTCCTCGACGTGTAACGGAGAATACGCGACGTCAACTGCTCGTCGGTCTCACGCGGCAGCGCCCGCAAACCAAGATCGATGAAGACGTCTGGACGCAGGCGGCCATCGAGCATGGCGTCCCACAACGTCACCCACGCACTCCCGCGGGTGAGCGCATCGTCTACGTCGGGGAGGTTGGCCGCGAGGTAGTCGAGTGAGCCTTGGTCGACGACGAAGTCGCCGTAGGCCCAGCCGCCGCCCGCCGGCAGGATATAGCGAGGCACGGCCAGTCCCGCGGCTCGTGGCACCTCGGCGGCGGCGCCACTCAGCTCAACCGTCATCGTCTGCTCGCCTGTGGCCGTGCCGACGGCCACGCGCAACTGCTGCGGCCAGGTGAGACCGCGCCCGCGCGGGTCGTCCTGGCGAAACGCCAGCCGCTGCACCACCCCGTTGCGGCTCGCCAGTTCCGTGGTGACGGTGGGTCGGCCAGGCTCGTTCACCCATGCGCGGCTCCACTGCTGGAGATCGACCGCCGTGCGTCGGTCGAGCACGTCGATCAGGTCAGCCCACGTCGCGTTGCTGAACGCGTGGCCCTTCAGATACTCACGCAGGCCATCGCGGAAGTTGTCGTCGCCGAGGACCGCTTCGAGATGGCGCATCACCACCGGCGCCTTCTGGTAGATGATGCTGCCGTAGAGGCTTCCCGCTTCCTGGAGGTTGTCCAGCGGCTGGCGAATCGGATTGGCCCCGGGCGTGCGATCGACTTCGTACGCGGACGGGTAGTTCGAGAGCAGGAAACGCAGGTCGTGGTTGACCGTCGGAAAGGACGGGTTCACCACCTGTGCCGCCATGAAGTTGGCGAACACCTCCTTCATCCACACATCGTCGAACCATCGCATGGTCACGAGGTCGCCGAACCACATGTGCGCGACTTCGTGAGCAATGGTCGACGCGCGGCCGAGCATGTCGTCCTGCGTGGCTGATTCGTCCAGCATCAGGCCGGGGGCGCTGTAGAAGACATTGCCCGCGTGCTCCATTCCGCCGAACTGAAAGGCGGGAATGAGGGCGAAGTCGAACTTGCCGAACGGGTAAGGGATGTCCGTGTAGCGCTCGAGATATTCAAGCGCGCGCGCGTGGAGGTCGAAGATCGCGTCCTTGTTGCGCGCGACCTTGGCGGCGTCGCTTTCGCGGTGAAACATGCGGAACGTCCGACCGCCCCGAACTGCGGTTTCGATCCTGAAGTCCCCGCAGATGAAAGCCACCAGGTAGGTCGGCAGCGGATTTGTCTCGGCGAAGCGGACCCGGGTGCGATCGCCAGCGGTCGTCCGCTCGAGCTCAGCGCCGTTCGCGGCCGACTGCCATGAGGCGGGGTGCTCGAGTGTCACGCTCCAGCGGCCTTTCAGGTCCGGCTGGTCGAAGACAGGCAGCGCGAGCCGCGCGCGCGCGGGGACGAAGAGGGTGTACAGGAAGTCCGCGCTGCGATTGAGCGAGGCGTCACCCGCGTCGAAGACGATGCGCACCGAGTTGCCGCCCGCCACAAGCGCCGCTGACGGCACGACGATGTGTCCGTTGACGTAGGTGAAGGCGGCGGCCCTGTCGTTGGCCTCGACGGACCTGACGTGCTCGCGGCTGGTCTCGAAGTCCAGCACCAGCGGCTGTGAGGGGTCCTTCAACGTGAACCGCAGCGTTGCCGAGCCCGTGAGCGGCGAGGCGAGCGTCGCTGGAATCGACAATGACAGCTCGTAGCGCAGGTCGCTGACGTTCGCCGCACGCCGTGTCGCGAGATCGAGCGGCACCCCAGGTCCGGGCGTGGCGGTCTGCGCGTGCACGCTGACCGCAGCCAGCAGCAGGACGGTGAACGCGGCGCACTTCATGCGGGAGAGCCTCTTGGGGGAAGCCGGTTGGCTGGGTTGTCGGCGCCGATTCTATCAGCCGCGCCGATAGTGAACCGGCATCCGCTCAAACACGACAAAGGCGCCCTTGTGAGGCGCCTCGTGGTGTTGCGTCGTCGTGCTGATTCTGAAGATGGTGCGGAAGGGGGGACTCGAACCCCCACGGTATTGCTACCGCCAGCCCCTCAAGCTGGTGCGTCTGCCAATTCCGCCACTTCCGCAAGTGGGGTCCGGCCGGAGCCGGACGCTGCGTCTGTCCGATCGGGGAGATCGGACAGGTCTAACTTTACTGCTTGGGCGGTTCCGCCGGGGTGGTCGGAGCCGATGGTGCCGTGTCGGTGGCCGGAGCCGCCGCAGGCGCCGCGCCCGGTGCGGGCTGGGCCGCCGGTGCCGCCGCTGGAGCCGTGGCCGGAGCAGGCGGCGGAGCACTGCTGCTCAACACCGAGCCGGTGCCGCGCTGACCCAGAATGGCCAGACCCAGCGCACCCAGCATGAACACCGCCGCGAAACCCGCCGTGAGCTTGGACAGCAGCGTGGCGCCAGACCGGGCCCCGAAGGCCGCCTGGCTGCTGCCGCCGCCGAACGCACTGGCCATGTCGCCGCCCTTGCCCTGCTGCAGCAGGATCACCAGCAGCAGGATGAGGCAGGCGAGCACGTAAATCGTCGTGAGCAGGTAGTAGAGCATCTGAACGCTTTCGGAAATTCCGATTATACGACAGGCCGCCGGCTCTTCAGCACGATCTCCCCGAAACTTTTCACGTCGAGGCTCGCGCCCCCCACCAGGGCGCCGTCCACATCCGGCTCCCGGACGAGATCCGCGATGTTGTCCGGCTTCACGCTGCCGCCATAGAGAATCCGGGTCTTGTCCGCCGTGTCGGCCCCGAACCACTGCCGCAGCCGCCCGCGAATGTGGGCGTGCGCCTCCTGCGCCTGTGCCGCCGTCGCGTTGCGGCCGGTGCCGATGGCCCACACCGGCTCGTAGGCAATGACGAGATCGGCCACCTGGGTGGGGGTGAGCCCGTCCAGGCCGTCCTTCAACTGCCGATCCAGCACCGCCAGGGTCGCATTTGCCTCCCGCTCCTCGAGCGTCTCGCCCACGCAGACGATGGGCGTGAGGTCTGCGCCGATGGCCGCGCGGATCTTCCGGTTCACCGCCACGTCCGTATCGGCAAACAGCCGCCGCCGCTCCGAGTGGCCGACGATCACGTACTCGGCGCCCGCTTCGCGGATCATCGCCGCCGACACCTCGCCGGTGAACGCCCCTTCCTTCTCCCAGTACACGTCCTGGGCCGACACCGCGATGTTCGACGCCCGCACGGCCTCAGCCACCGGGTGGACCGCCGTGAAGGGCGGCGCCAGCACGATGTCGACGCCGTTCACGTCCTTCACCACGGCCTTGAACTCCTTGGCGAAGGTGACCGCATCACTGACGGTCTTGAACATCTTCCAGTTACCGGCGATGAGTGGGGTGCGCATAGGGTTCCGCGAGGCTTGTTCGTTATCTGTCCTTGAGCGCCGCGACGCCGGGCAGGATGCGCCCGCCCAGGAACTCGAGCGAGGCACCACCACCGGTCGAGATGTGCGTGACGCGGTCCGCCAGTCCCGACTTCTTGATCGCGGAAATCGAGTCGCCGCCGCCCACGATCGTCGTCCCGTGCACCGCGGTGACCGCCCTCGCCAGCGCGTTGGTCCCCCCGGCGAACGCCGGAATCTCGAACACGCCCATGGGGCCATTCCAGACCACCGTGTGCGCGTCCGCGAGCAGCGCCTCGTACCGGGCCACGGTCTTCGGCCCGATGTCCACGCCGATCCGGTCGTCGATGGCCGGGTCGTCGATCGCCAGCACCTCGTGCGGCGCCTCGGCAGCGATGGCCGTGGTCACCACGTGATCGACCGGCAGCGCCAACTCTACGCCCTTTGCGGCAGCATCTTCGGTGATCTTCTTCGCCGCCTCGATCTTGTCGTCCTCGACGAGCGACTTCCCGGTCGGGATGCCGCGCGACTTCATGAAGGTGTAGGCCATGGCGCCGCCGATGATGAGCCGGTCGACCTTGCCCAGCATGTTCTCGATCACTTCGAGCTTGTCCGACACCTTCGCGCCGCCGAGGATGGCCACGAACGGCCTCTCGGGCGACTCCAGCGCGTGGCCGAGGTAGCGCAGTTCCTGCTCCATCAACAGGCCGGCGGCCGGCCGCGCGAAGAAGTGCGTCATTCCCTCCACCGAGGCGTGCGCGCGATGTGCCGCCCCGAACGCATCATCCACGTAGTCGTCGGCGAGGTCGGCGAGCTTGCGGGAGAAGTCGGGATCGTTCTTCTCTTCCTGCGGGTGGAAGCGCAGGTTCTCCAGCAGCACGATGGCCGCCTCCTGCCGCGCCCGATCGATGGCCGCCTCCGCCGCCGGTCCGATGCAGTCGTCTGCGAACACGACCCGGCGCCCGGTGAGCTCGGCCAGCCGCGTGGCCACGGCCGCCAGCGTGTAGTCCATGTTGCGCGTGCCCTTCGGACGCCCGAGATGGCTGGCAAGGATCGGCAGTGCCCCCGCACCGAGGGCGTGCTCCAGCGTCGGCAGCGTGGCCCGGATGCGCGTGTCGTCGGTGATTGCGCCGTTCTTGATCGGGACGTTGTAGTCGACGCGGAGGAACAGGCGGCGGCCGTGCAGGCTGAGATCGTGAATGGTGAGTTTGGCCATGGAAGCCTCGCTGCGGGTGGGTCGGCCAGGGCGGCCGACCCGTCATTCGGAGACGGCCGGGTCCGTCGACCCGGCCAGCGCACGTCGGGCTAGAGCCCCTTACGGACGAGCAGCCTGAGCAGATCGACGCAGCGGCTGGAATAGCCCCACTCGTTGTCGTACCAGGCGAGCAGCTTCACGAAGTCGCCGTCCATGACCTTCGTGTAGGCCGAGTCGAGGATCGAGGAGTTCGCGTTGCCGCGGAAGTCGATCGACACGAGCGGATCGTCCGAGATCGCGAGAATGCCCTTCATCGGACCCTCGGCCGCCGCCCGCAGCGCCGCGTTCACTTCTTCCGCCGTCGTCCTGCGCCCGAGAATCGCCGCCAGGTCCACCACCGACACGTTCGGCGTGGGCACCCGCATGGCGAACCCGTCCAGCTTCCCCTTCAGCTCGGGCAGCACCTCGCCCACGGCCGCCGCGGCACCCGTGGTCGTCGGGATCATCGACATCGCCGCCGCGCGGGCACGCCGCAGGTCCTTGTGCGGCAGGTCGAGCAGGTTCTGATCGTTGGTGTAGGAGTGGATGGTGGTCATCCAGCCCTTCGTGATGCCGAAGGTCTCGTGCACGACCTTCACGACGGGGGCAAGGCAGTTCGTGGTGCAGGAAGCGTTCGAGATGATGTGGTGTGCGGCGGGGTCGTACTTCTCGTCGTTCACTCCCATCACGATGCTCACGTCGGGCTTCTTCGCCGGAGCCGTGATGATCACCTTCTTCGCGCCGGCCGCCAGGTGCTTCGCGGCACCGTCGCGGTCGGTGAACTTCCCGGTGCCTTCGAAGACGACGTCGACACCCAGGTCCTTCCAGGGCAGTTCGGCCGGGTCCTTCACGGAGAGGACCTTGAACTCGTCCCCGTTCACCGAGATGCCGTCCGCAGTGGCGGTCACCTTCGCGTCGAGGTTGCCCAGCACCGAGTCGTACTTCAGCAGGTGTGCCAGAGTGGCGGCATTGGTCAGGTCGTTGACCGCCACAAAATCGATGTCCGTATCGCCGAGCGCCGCACGCATGATGTTGCGCCCGATCCGCCCGAAACCATTGATGCCGACTCGTACCGCCATGAGAGCGCTCCTTTGCCCCGAGCCCGATGCCGGCTCGGACAAACAATTAAGTGTAATGAACGCGCTTGCGGGGGGTCAAACCGTCCAGATATACTGCCGATCTCGTAAATCGTTGGCAGGGACGATGTTATCGCCCGTTTCGATTCCCTGATGTATCTTGCCTACAGCTTCCTGTCGCTGCTCGTCCTCCTGGTGGTGTCGCCGTACTTCGTGTACCAGGCGGTGCGCTACAAGAAGTACGTCGGCAGCCTCGCCCAGCGGCTCGGCTATCTCCCGATCACGCTGAACGTCGACGGCGAGCCGTCCATCTGGCTGCACTGCGTATCGGTGGGTGAGACGCTCACCGCGAAAGCGCTCATCGCCGACCTGCGCGCCCAGTACCCGCGCCTGCGGCTCTTCGTCTCCACCACCACCATTGCCGGTCAGCAGGTGGCCAGGAAGAACCTCCAGCAGGTCGACGGCGTGTTCTACTTCCCGTTCGACTGGAGCTTCACGGTCCGCCGCGTCCTCGACGTCGTCAAGCCGCGCCTGTTCCTGATGATGGAGACCGAGATCTGGCCGAACCTGCTGAAGGAGTGCCGTGCGCGGGGCATCCGGACGGTGGTCATCAACGGACGGATCTCGGCGCGCTCGTACCCGCGCTATCGGATGGTCCGTCCGCTCTTCCGCCGCGTGCTCGCCGACATTGACCGGTTCTGCATGCAGAGCGAGGAGTCGGCCGGGCGCATCATCGACCTCGGGGCCGACCCGAAGCGCGTCACGGTGACCGGCAGCCTGAAGTTCGACTCGCTGCCGGCGCCGGCGGTGGTGTCCCACGGCCGCCCGCGTGAGCTGGTCCTCCGGTCCTTTCGTATCGCCCCCTCGCGGGTTGTCCTCGTCGCCGGCAGCACCATGCGCCCCGAGGACGCCGTGGTGCTCCGCGCCTTTGCGCGCATCCGGTCCATCGCCCCGGGCGCCCTCCTGGTCCTGGCTCCGCGCCAGCGCGAGCGGTTTGCCGAGGTCGAGCGCCTCGCGCAGGACGAGGGCTTCAGTGTGACCCGGCGTTCCGACCTGCCCATCGACGGCGAGCCGCGCACCGATGTCGTGGTCCTCGACACTTTCGGTGAGCTCGCGCAGCTCTACCAGGTGGCCACCCTCGTCTTCGTCGGCGGCAGCCTTGCCAACTACGGCGGCCACAACATCCTCGAGCCCGCCATCTTCGGCAAGCCGATCGTCGTGGGGCCGCACATGCAGAACTTCCGCGAGATCACGGAGGCGTTCCTGGCCAGCCAGGCCGTCGTGCAGGTGCAGGGCGACCGTGAGCTCGAGGAGACGCTGCGCAACCTGGTGACCGACCCGGTCCGCCGAGCCAGCCTCGGCGCCGCCGCGCGCGCCCTCGTCGAAGCCAACCGCGGCGCCAAGGACAGGACGATGGCCGTCGTGTCCGACCTGCTGCCCGCGCCGGGCGGCGTCGTCCGTCCCTTCCGACTGGTTCAGTGATCGTGCAGGCGCTGAGCGCGGTGTACGGTGCCGCCGCCACGTGGCGGCGACGATGGTATGCGGCGCCGTCGCGCGCACGGCATCTCGACGCCCCGGTGATCAGCGTGGGCAACCTGCGGGTCGGCGGCAGCGGGAAGACTCCGGTGGTCGCCTCGATAGCGCGCCTGCTGCAGGCGCGTGGCGAGCAGCCGGCGGTGCTGAGCCGCGGGTACGCGCGCGAGACGGCGGTGGCGGGCGTGACCGTCGTGTCCGATCGTGAGCGCGTCCTCGTGGACGTGGCCCTCGCCGGCGACGAACCGATGCTGCTCGCGCGCACGCTGCCCGGCGTGCCGGTGCTGGTGTGCGCGGATCGCCACGCGGCGGGTGTGGAGGCCGAGACGCGCCACGGCGCCACCGTGCACCTCCTGGACGACGGCTTCCAGCACGTGCGGCTGGCGAGGACCGTCGACCTCCTGCTGGCCGACGAGCACGACCTGTCCGACCGGGTGCTTCCTGCTGGACGGCTGCGCGAGCCGCTCGCCAACGCCGCGGTGGCCCACGCGGTCATCGTGCCGGGCAGCCGTGATGCGTCGCGGATGGTGGGCGAGCGCCTGGGGATCGGGCAGGTCTTCTGGACCACCCGCAGCCTGGGAGCCTGCTGGCCGATCGGGGGCGCCGAGGTGCCCGATCGGTCGACGCCGGTGTTCGCCGTGGCCGGCATCGCCCGTCCCGAGCGTTTCTTCGACGACCTGCGTACGGCCGGCTTCGAGGTCCGAGGTACCCTCGCGTTCCGCGACCATCATCGCTTCAGCCCGTCGGACGTCGCCCGCATCGTTGCCGATGCCCGAGCCAGCGGTGCCGCGGCGGTGGTGACGACCGAGAAGGATGCGATGCGGCTGCTGAACCTCGACCTTCGCGGCTTCACGTTCGCGGCGGTCCCGCTCGAGACCACCATCGAGCCCTCCGACACGTTTGCATCCTGGCTGACCGCGCGGCTGGCGGCGGCGAAGGGGCGGCAGGGCTGACACGATGTTCAGGCATCGGCTCGAATACCTCGGCGTGCGAACCCTGATTGGGGCGGTCCGCTTCATGCCGTCCACAGTCGTGGATGCCTGCGGATCCGCGCTGGGGATGACGTTCCACGCGCTCGACCGTGCCCACCGGCGCGTGGCCGAGCGCAACGTGGCGGCGGCATTCCCGACGCGGACGCCCGCCGAGCATCGTGCGATCGTCCGCGGCACCTTCAGGCACTTCGGCCGGTTGCTGTTCGAGCTGCTCAAGTTCAGCACGCTGTCCAACGACGAGATGCTCGCGCGGGTCGAGTTCGACGGCGAGGAACGGGTGCGCAACGCCTACGCCCAGGGGCGCGGCGTGCTCTTCGTGACGGGGCACTTCGGCTACTGGGAGCTCCAGGCGCTGGTGCACGGCCTGCGGCTCCAGCCCATGGCCGTGATGGCCAGGGCGCTGGACAACCCCTACCTGCACCGGTTGCTGGAGGAGATGCGCACGCGGACCGGCAACAGCGTGATCTACCGGCAGGGCACCCTGCGCCGCGCCCTGCGCGTGCTGCAGGACGGCCAGGGCGTCGGCATCCTCATCGACCAGCACATCTCCAGCCGCGACGCGATCCACGTGGACTTCTTCAACCGGCCCGCGGCCACCACGCCGATTGTCGCCGCGCTGGCGATGCGCACAGGGGCCCGGATCGTGCCGCTCTTCGCGCTCCCCCTCGGGCGCGGGCGTTACCGCATGGTGTACGAGCATGCCATCGAGCCGCCGCCGCCAGAGACCGAGGATCCCATCCACGAGCTGACGCAGCGCTGCACCGACGTCCTCGAGATGTACGTGCGGAAGCACCCGGACCTGTGGCTCTGGATGCACCGACGATGGCGGGACGCGCCTGGCGTCGCGGCGCCGGCCACCGAGACCGCGATGTTCCCCGCGGGCGCGGCGGATGATGGGGAAGTCGGAACCTAGAACTCAGCTCTCGTACCTGGCCGCAATCGGCATCCGCCAGCCTGTGCCGAATGCACGGTCGGTGACCTTCAGCCCAGGCGCGGCCTGCTTGCGCTTGAACTCCGCGCCCCGGACGAGGCGCAGCACCCGGTGCACGGTGGCCTGGTCGAACCCGGCCGCGACGATGGCCGACGCCGGTTCGTGCCGTTCCACGTGCCGCTGCAGGATGTCGTCGAGGATGTCGTACGGAGGGAGCGAGTCCTGGTCGGTCTGGTTCGGCCGCAGCTCGGCAGACGGGGCCTTGGTGAGAATCGCGTCGGGGATCACCTGGTGTCCCGCGCGGTCGTTCAGCCACCGCGACACGCGGTAGACCATCGTCTTCGGCACGTCGGCGATGACGCCGAGGCCGCCGGACATGTCGCCGTAGAGCGTGCAGTAGCCGACCGCCAGCTCGGACTTGTTGCCCGTCGTCAGGAGCAGGGCGCCGCGCTTGTTCGAGAGGGCCATCAGCAGGTTGCCCCGGATGCGCGCCTGGATGTTCTCCTCGGTGACGTCGCGCGTGGTGCCGGCGAACGCGCCGGCCAGCGTCGCCTCCATCGCCGCCATGGCGGGCTCGATCGGGAGCGTGAGCGTGTCGATGCCCAGGTTGGCGGCCAGCGCCAGCGAGTCGTCGATGCTGCCGCGGCTCGAGAAGGGGGAGGGCATCAGCACGCCCAGCACGCGGTCAGGCCCGAGTGCCTCGGCGGCGATCGCCGCGGTCAGCGCCGAGTCGATGCCGCCGGAGAGCCCGAGCACCACGCGGGTGAAGCCGCACTTGCGCGCGTAGTCGCGCGTGCCGAGGACGAGCGCGCGCCAGACCTCCGATTCCGCGACCAGGTCGGTGGCCGGGCCGATGCCGGCCTGGTGGGTCAGGTCGCAGACCACCACGTCGGCGTCGAAGGAGGCGCCGCGCGCGATCGGCGCGCCCTCGGCGCTGAACGCGCAGCTCCGGCCGTCGAAGACGAGGTCGTCATTCCCGCCGTACTGGTTCACATAGAGCAGCGGCACCCGGTGCTTGCGCGCCATGCTGCTCAGCATCTCCTCGCGCCGCTTGTGCTTGCCGACGGTGAAGGGCGAGGCGGAGAGGTTGACGATCACCTCGGCGCCGGCGGCGACGAGCTCGCTCACCGGATCGTGGTGGTAGCGGCGGCGCTTCCAGAAGTCGCGGTCGTTCCAGATGTCCTCGCAGATGCTGATGCCCACCCGCGTGCCGGCGACGTCGACGACCTGTGCGCCGTGGAACGGCTCGAAGTAGCGGTCTTCGTCGAAGACGTCGTAGGTGGGCAGGAGCGCCTTGCGGAAGCGCTGCTCGATGCGGCCGCCACGGACGAGCGCGGCGCTGTTGAAGAGCGGCCGCCCCTCGTCCGAGGGGTTCGCTTCCGGCAGGCCGACCAGCGTGGGGGGGCCTTCCGCCAGGTCGCGCGCGAGCCGTTCCACCTGAGCCCAGCTTCGCGCCACGAAGTCCTCGCTGAGGAGGAGGTCGCGGGGAAGGTAGCCGACCAGGGCCAGCTCCGGCGTCACCGCCAGGTCCGCCCCCGCCTGGCGGGCGCGCAGCGCGGCCTCGGCGATGAGCGCGGCATTGCCGGCGATGTCGCCGACCGTCGGGTTGATCTGGAGCAGGGCGATCTTCACGGGGCGGAGCCGGCAGCTACTCGGTGAACCGGTACTTCAGCAGCACCCAGAGCGCCTCGAACCCGGCGCGCCAGGTGATCTTCTTGCCTTCATCGTAGCCGCGTCCGGCGTAGGTGATGGGAATCTCGTAGACCCGGTAGCCGCGCTTGAAGATCTTGGCGGTGATCTCCGGCTCGATGCCGAACCCGTTCGACTGGAGCGTGAAGGAGCGGAGCACCTCGGTCCGCATCATCTTGTAGCAGGTCTCCATGTCGGTGAGCATCGTGTTGTAGAGGACGTTCGTGGCGAGCGTCACGATGCGGTTGCCGAGATAGTGCGTGAACATGAACACCCGGTGGCGCCCGAGGAAGCGGGAGCCGTAGACGACGTCGGCGTGCCCCTTCACGATCAGCTCCATCAGCTCGGGGTACTCCTCGGGCGAGTACTCGAGGTCGGCATCCTGGATCACGACCAGGTCGCCGCTGACCGCGTCGAACCCGCGGCGCAGCGCCGAACCCTTGCCGCCGTTCGCCTGCCTCAGCAAGGTGAACCCGAGCTCGGCCTGCAGCCGCTCCAGGATATCGCCCGTACCATCGCGCGACCCGTCGTCCACGACGATCAGCTGGAGGCGCATCGGCACGGCGAGCACGCGCCTGATGATCTCCTCGACCGTGGTACGCTCGTTGTACACGGGCATGACCACCGAGAGGAGCGGATCCGGGGGGAGCGGAGCTGGGCGGCGCGGCGTGCTCATCGAAGGCGCGATCGTACCCCAACCAGCAGTCCGGAGTCAGGCGTGAGCCGGAGGCTCCTCGTTTTCGCCCCCAACTGGCTCGGCGATGCGGTGATGGCGCTGCCAGCCGTGGCCGACGTGCGGCGCGGCTCGCCCGGTGCCGTCATCGACCTGGCCGCGCGCCCGTCCATTGCGCCGCTGGTCCCGCTGGTGCCCGGCGTCGACCAGGTGGTGGTGCTCGGCAGCCGGGCCGAGAGCGTCGAGGCGGTGCGTCGAGGCGGCTATGATGCGGTGCTCCTGCTGCCCAATTCGTTCAACACCGCCTGGATCGCGCGCCGCGCGGGCGTGGCGGAACGGTGGGGCTATCGCAACGAGTTCCGGTCGATGCTGCTCACGCGCGCCGTTCCCCCGCCCGTGCGCGTGCACCAGGCGGCGTACTACCAGCACCTCACCACGGCCCTCGGCTTTGCGCCCGGTCCGCTCGAGCCGCGGCTCGAGGTGCCGCCCGACCTGCGGGTGGTCGGGGCGGACCGCCTGGCCGAGGCGGGGTGGGACTCCGCGACGCCGCTCGTCGCCATGGCGCCAGGCGCCGCCTTCGGGAGCGCAAAGCGCTGGCCCCCGGCCCGCTTCGCCGCGACCATCGATGGCCTGGCTCGCGACGGCGTACGGACGGTGCTCGTGGGCGCCCCGGCCGACGCACGCGCAGCGGCCGAGGTGACCGCGCTCGTGCACAGCGGCCTGCGGCCGATCGACCTGGTGGGGAAGACCGACCTGTCCACGCTCGCCGGCGTACTCACCCGGTGTCGCGCGCTCGTGACCAACGACTCCGGCGCGATGCACTTCGCCGCCGCGCTGGGCACCGATGTCACCGCGGTCTTCGGTCCCACGAACGAGCACGAAACCCGGCCGCTCGGAACCGGTCGCCTGTCGGTCCTGCATGGCGACGTGTGGTGCCGGCCGTGCATGCTGCGCGAGTGCCCGCTGACGCACCGCTGCATGCAGCGGGTCGAACCGGTGACGGTCCTGGACGATGTGAGGAGAAGCCTGTGAGTGCGGCGGTATTCCTGGATCGCGACGGCACGCTCATCGAGGAGGTCGGCTACCTCGATCGAACCGACCGGATCGCGCTGTATCCCTTTGCGACCGATGCCATCCGCGCCTTCAACCGGGCCGGCATCCGCGTGGTGATGGTCACGAACCAGTCGGGGGTGGCCCGTGGGTTCTTCACCGAGGCGGTGGTCGACGAGTGCCATCGTCACATTGCCCGCCTGCTGTCCAGCGCGGGAGCACGCATCGACGCGTATTACCACTGCCCGCACCATCCGGACGGGCGCGTGCTTGAGTACGCCATCCGCTGCGAGTGCCGCAAGCCGGGCACCGCACTGGTGGACCGCGCGGTCCGTGAGCTCGGCGTCGACCCGGGGCGCTCGTTTGCCGTCGGCGATCGCTGGGTGGACATCGGCCTGGCGCGCGCCATGGGCGGACGGGGGGTCCTCGTGCGCACCGGGTACGGCGCGGGCGAGGAGGGGCGCCCTCCCGCGGGGCTGGCGGCGGATGCCGTGGTGGACAACCTCGCGGGGGCCGCGAGCTGGATCCTGCTGAACCGGCGGTAGGTTGCGGAGCCTCCCGCGCACTACAATTCCAGCCGCTCATCTATGGACATTGCTGATCGTACGGCGCGCCTCCTTTCCCTGGTCGACGCCTGTGCCGGCAGGCGCCTGCTCGTCGTGGGCGACCTGATTGCCGACGAGTTCATCTACGGCGAGGTGTCGCGCGTCTCGCGGGAAGCTCCCGTGCTGATCCTGAAGTACGACGCGACCGAGGTGGTTCCCGGCGGCGCCGGCAACGCGGCGAACAACGTGGCGGCGCTGGGCGCACGTGCGCTGCTCGCCGGCATGGTCGGCACCGACGCCGAGGGGCGGCGGCTGCTGTCCTCCTTCCCGAAGGCGGTCGACGTGCGCCGGGTCGTGCGGTCGAGGCAGTACCGGACGCCCGTGAAGACCCGCATCCTGGCCGGTGGCGTGCACTCCGCCAAGCAGCAGGTGGTGCGTATCGACCGCGAGACCGGCTGGCCGCTCGACGCGGAAGTGAGCGACGCGTTCGCCGAACGGCTCGCGCCGGCGCTGGGCGACTGCGACGCCGTGCTGCTCTCGGACTACGGCTCGGGGCTCATCACGCCCGACCTCGCGCTGGCGGTCCGCCGTACGCTCGAGTCGCGCACGCCGAGGCGCGCGGTCCCGATCGTCGTCGACAGCCGCTACCGGCTGCTCGACTACAAGGGGCTGACGGCCTGCACACCGAACGAGTCGGAGGTGGAGCGGGCCCTCGACATCCAGATCGACGACGACCCGGAGGTGCTGGAGCAGGCGGGCCGCACGCTGCTGCGCCGCACGGGGATGCAGGCGGTGCTCATCACGCGGGGGAGCCGCGGCATGGCGCTCTTCCAGCCGAAGCAGCCCACGGTGCACATCCCGATCTTCGGGTCGGACGAAGTGGCCGACGTCACCGGTGCCGGCGACACGGTCATCGCGACGCTGACGGCCGCGCTGGCCTCCGGCGCCACGTTCGAGGAGTCGGCGCAACTCGCAAACTACGCGGGCGGCCTCGTGGTGATGAAGCGCGGCACCGCGACGGTGTCGGCGCCTGAACTGAAGGGTGCGATCGGCGGCGACGCCCAGCCGTAAGTGCCCACCTTCAGGTGCGCCACCGCACTCCGGCCTCGAATCGAATGGGACACGTCCTCACCGAAACGGAACTGATTGACGCCGTGGCAGCCGACAAGGCCGCCGGGCGCACCGTGGCGTTTGCCAACGGCTGCTTCGACCTGCTGCACGTCGGGCATGTCCGCTACCTGCAGGGGGCGGCCGCCGAAGCCGACCGCCTCGTCGTGGCCGTGAACAGCGATGCCTCGGTGCGCGGGCTCAAGGGACCGAACCGACCCGTGCTGCCCGAGGCCGACCGCGCCGAACTCATCGCCGCCGTGCGGGGCGTGAGCTACGTCGTGATCTTCAGTGACCCGAATGTCGAACGGCTGCTGACGCGTCTCCAGCCGGACGTGCACTGCAAGGGGACCGACTACACCGTGGACACCGTTCCCGAGCGTGCCGTGGTGCAGTCCTACGGCGGCCGCACGGCGATCGTGGGCGACCCGAAGCACCACAACACGCGGGAGCTCATCGCCAGGATCGCCGGCACGCCGCCCTCCAGGTCCTGACTGCTGGCTTCGAAGTCCTCCCGCATGCGCGTCCTGATTGTCCGGCTCGGTGCCCTCGGCGATATCGTCCATGCGGTGCCCGTGGCCGTGGCGCTCCGCCGTGCCTATCCCGACGCGGTGATCGACTGGCTCGTGAGCGCCAGGCACCGCGAGGTGCTGGACCTCGTCCCGGTGATCGACCACCGGGTCGTCGTCGCCGATCGCCGGGGCGCGCGGGATGGCCTGGCCTGGCCGGCGGCCATCCGGACGCTCAGGCGGGCACGCTACGACGTGGCGCTCGACCTCCAGGGGCTGGTGAAGTCGGCCGTGGCTGCGCGTCTGTCCGGAGCGACGCGCGTCATCGGCTTCGGCCGGAGCTACGCGCGCGAGCCCCTCGCGAGCTGGCTCTACACCGAGACGCACGACCCGGGTGGTTCCGGGATTCGCGATGCCGGCGCTGTCCGCCACGTGGTGCGGGTGAACCTGGGCATGCTCGAACGACTCGGCCTGGTGCCGGGCGAACCGGAGTTCCTCCTCGACGCACCGCGCTCGACCGCCGTGAACGAGGTGATCGCCCGCGCCGGGGCGCGCTTTGCGCTGCTGAACACCGGTGCGGCGTGGCCGAACAAGCGGTGGCCGCCGGTGCGGTTCGGCGAGCTCGCACGATTGATGCAGCAGCGGCACGGGCTCCGATCCATCGTGCTGTGGGGACCAGGCGAACGCGCGCTGGCCGACGAGGCCGTGGCCGGCGCCGGAGGAGCCGCGATGCACGCACCACAGACCACGATTGCCGACATCGCCGCCCTCGCGAAGGCCGCCGTGGTCATGGTGTCTGGTGACACGGGACCCACCCACATCGCGTCGGCGGTGGGGACGCCGCTCGTCGGCATCTACGGCCCCACGCGCCCCGAACGCAACGGCCCGCTCGGCGCAGACGACGAGTCGGTGTCACGGGCAGGTGTGTGCCAGTGCCACCATCTGCGACAATGCAGGCTCCCGCGCATGTGCCTACTCGACATCGATGTGCCCGAAGTACTGGCGGCGGTCGAACGCCGCCTGACAGCGGCGGAGCGACGCCGTGGCTGACCTGACCAGGCGCCTCGCGCGCCTCCGCGTGCCGCTCGGCTTCCTGTTCGCCCTCCTGGTGATCTGGCTGGCGCGTCCGACCGGGACGCTCCTCCTGGCGGGCAGCGCGGTCGCCCTGGTCGGCGAGGCCCTGCGCATCTGGGCAGCCGGGCACCTGAACAAGTCGCGCGAGGTCACCTCGTCCGGGCCCTACCGCCATTTCGCGCATCCGCTGTACGTGGGGTCGTCCATCATGGGCGTCGGCCTCGCGATTGCGTCGGGCAGTCTGGCGGTCGCGCTCCTCATCGCGATCTACATGGGGGCCACGATCACGGCAGCGGTGCGCAGCGAGGAGGCCTTCCTGCGCCAGAAGTTCGGCGACCAGTACGATCGCTACCGGCGCGGCGAGGCTGGCGCGCGCGACGCCGGCGCCACCACACGCCGATTCACGGTGGCACAGGCCATGGCGAATCACGAGTACCGGGCGGTGACCGGCCTGGTGCTGGCCGTGTTGCTGCTCTGTCTGAAGGCTGCCTATAATGGGGCGTTTTGGCGGGCTGCCGGAACGCAGTAGCAGTGCTCGGCCGGGCGGTTAGCTCAGTTGGTAGAGCTCCGGCTTTACACGCCGGCTGTCACAGGTTCGAGTCCTGTACCGCCCACCATCCGTTCAGACTGCAGATCGCAGATTGACGATTGGAGATTGCAGGTTGAAATTGCGGGTTGGCGAACCTCGGCGGGTTTGCTAGACTCAATGTTCTGTTCAATCTGAAATCTGCAGCCTGACGGCTGCACTTCAGTTGTTCGCCTTGGGGTCGTAGTTCAGTTGGTTAGAACGCCGGCCTGTCACGCCGGAGGCCGCGGGTTCGAGTCCCGTCGACCCCGCCACTCACTCGGTTCACGAGCTGGGTGGCATCCCCCAAGCCCCTACAGTCGGTCTATCGCGCTGCGCTGCACGTTGGCGAGAGCATCTCGACCTTCTCCACGTCGACCCGCCGCACGAGTACCCGACCCTTCCTGTCAGAATCGCCAGGCGCCGGAACCACCGACGCATGTGCCACGCGTGCCTTCATCGTCCGTCCGTCCGCCTTCACGGTGAGTTCGGTCCAGCGCTCCTTCCGATCCAGCTCGATCACGCCGTCCTCCAGGCTGCTGTCGACGTCGCCACGAATCTCCACGTCGTGCCCCACATGCTTCAGCAGGTCGTCATCGTCATCGAGCCAGTAGAACACCGACTCATAGTTGCCGCTGGTGCCGACGATGCCCGGTTGGACGCGGGTGTCGTCCGGACGCTGCCATGACGGTTCGCCAGACGCGTTGGTGAGGAAGTAGCCGGCGCCGTCGCCTTCACCCCTGACGAGGCACCCCGTGAGTGTGACGTCCTCGTTGGCCCGACCCAGCGTGGCCGCACCGCTCACGAACGGCGCCCCCAGGCAGAGCGAACAGATGGACAGTCCTGCGACGGTGTGAAGTGCGCTGCTCATCACCAATCCTCCTGACCCCGTGATCTGCAGGAAGCGGACCGGCCTGGTCAGGACTGGGGATCACCGAGGCGGCTGACCTCGGTACCCGGTGCATGCTCTTCCACCAGGAAGCCGGCCGGGTCCTGCGTGTAGCTGGCGACCGCCGGTGACACGTCGTTGCCCCGCAGGTCCACACGCGAGGCGGGTGGCGTGAGCCGCACCTCATCATCGATGTGCGGCCCCCTGACCGGCTGCGCGGCTGGAGCCACGACCGCGGCGGACGCCGGACGGTACGTGTGTGCGCCCGTGGATGAGGCGTGCCAGACGCCGGCTGTCCAGCCCAGCGCCGGCGACAGTGTAACGGTGAGGATGATGCGCACGCTTCGTTGCACGGTGGGCCTCCGCCGTGACGGGGTGCAACCGAAATGCCACGAGAATCCACGAGGATTTCTCTGGATCGGCAGTTGCAGGGCTTCAGCCCGTGCAGTTCTTACGCAGCCGCATCGAACGTCTGCTGGCCACGTTCAACGGCGTGCGCCGGTCGCACCCGCGGGCTGTCAGGGCCGTGGCCTATGGCAGCGCGCTCATGGTGGTCGTGGCCATCGTCGCGAGCGCCTGGATGGTGGTGTCCCTGCGGCGGGGGCTGCCCGACGTGGATGCGCTGAGGCGCATCGGCGAGATGGACCAGGCGACGGCGGTCTTCGACCGGCACGACGAGCTCGCCTTCACGATCTTCAAGGAACAGCGGATCGAGGTTCCGCTTGCCGAGGTGTCGCCGAACCTCAGGCAGGCGATCCTCGCCATCGAAGACCAGCGCTTCTACGAGCATGGCGGCTTCGATCTCGTGCGCATCGGTTCGGCGATGCTCGCCAACATCCGACGGGGTCGCCTCGCGCAGGGCGGCAGCACCATCACGCAGCAGCTCGCCCGCCAGAGCTTCCTCACGCCTGACAAGACCTACCGGAGAAAGCTGCAGGAGCTGATCCTCGCCGCACGCATCGAGCGGCTGTACACGAAGGATCAGATCCTCGAGCTGTACCTCAACAAGGTCTATTTCGGTGACGGCCTCTACGGCGTCGAAGCGGCGTCACGCGGGTTCTTCGCGAAGCACGCGTCCGAGCTCACCGTGCCCGAGGCGGCACTGCTGGCCGGTCTCGTGAAGTCGCCATCGACGTATGCACCGACCGTGTCCCTCGAACGGGCGGTCGCGCGGCGCAACATCGTGCTGCAGGCCATGGAGGAGTTCGGCGCCATCGACGACGGCGAGCGGCAGGCCGCACGTCGCGTGAAGCCGGTGCTGAAGGACAACCTGCGTGCCGACGAGCCGCACGGGCAGTATTTCAAGGAGCAGGTCCGGCGCGAGCTCGTCGACCGTTTCGGGTGGCAGCGGGTCTACCAGGGCGGGCTCCGCGTCTACGCGACCATCGACATGACCATGCAGACCGCTGCCGACGCCGCCGTCCTGGCCGGAGTCAGGAGTGTCGAGGAGCGTCGCGCTGCGCGTGCGAAGCGGCGCAAGGAGGCCCCCACCCAGGGTGAGCCGCTCCAGGCGGCGCTGATCGCCCTCGACCCGGCGACCGGTCACGTACGCGCCATGACCGGGGGGCGCGACTTCGCCGGCAGCCACTTCAACCGCGCCGTGCAGGCCAGGCGCCAGCCCGGATCGGCATTCAAGCCGTTCGTGTATGCGGCAGCGCTGGAAGCGGGGTACACGCCGGCCACGCTCATCGAGAACCTGAACGAGCCGATCCCGACGCTCCAGGGCGACTGGACGCCGGAGGACGAGCATTCCACGTCCGACTCGATGAGCCTGCGCGCCGCCCTTCGCACCTCGAGCAATCGAGCGGCCGTGCGGTTGCTGCAGGACGTGGGGATTCCGAAGACCGTGCAGTATGCGAAGGCGATGGGGGTGGGCGACGTGCCCAGCGTGCCGTCGCTCGCGCTGGGGTCCGGCGAGGTGACGCTGCAGTCGCTGACCACCGCGTATGCCGCATTCGCCAACGAGGGCGTCGTGCCGACACCGGTGCTGATCCGGCGGGTCGAGGACCGTGACGGCACGGTGCTCTTCGCTGCCGAAGAGAAGGGCTCGCGTGCCGTATCCGCAATCACGGCCTACCTGATGGCCACCATGATGGCCGACGTCATCAACGCCGGCACGGCCGCCGGTGCGCGGTCGCTCGGCTTCACGCTGCCGGCCGCCGGCAAGACCGGCACGACGAACGACTACCACGACGCATGGTTCGTCGGGTTCACCCCGCCGCTCGTAGCGGGTGTCTGGGTCGGCTTCGACCAGCCGCAGACGATCCTCCCGGGAGGCTTCGCTGCCGACGTGGCGGTTCCCCTCTGGGCCTCCTTCATGAAGACGGCGACGAAGGGGGACAAGCCACGGTGGCTCAAGGCGCCGGCCGGTGTGGTCAGCGCCGAGGTCTGCCGCGTGTCGGGCAAGCTCGCGACCGAAGGGTGCGAGCACGCCGACGTGATCGGCGAGGACGGCCGCCTCACGCAGCGCTCGATGGTCTACACGGAGTACTTCGCGCGCGGCACCCAGCCGACCGCCACGTGCGACATCCACGCGTCGCGTGGCATCTTCGGCTCCATTGCCGCCGCCTTCACCGGGGGAGGCGACCCGCCGCCGCCGCGCGCGGACGACGCGGCGATTCAGGCCGCCACGGCCACGGCCGGTGTCGTCGAACCGGCCGCCCAGGCGGAGCCGCGCGCCGAGGAACCCCCGAAGAAGAAGCGCGGGTTCTGGTCGCGCGTGTTCGGCATCGGCCGCGACGATGATGAGCCGCGCAAGGAAAGGAAAGCCAGGGAGCGGTGATACGATGCGGAACGCTGGCTGGACATGCCGTTTCGCGACCTCATCGGACATCGCAGGCTCGTTGCGCTCCTGACCCGATCGGTGGCGAGGCAGACGCTGCCGCCGAGCCTCATCTTCTCAGGGCCAACCGGTGTCGGGAAGCGGCTCGCTGCCCTCTCGACGGCCCAGGCCCTCAACTGCCTCGAGCCGATCACCTTCACCCAGCCCGACGGTAGCGGACCAGGACTGGACGCCTGCGGCACCTGTCCGCCCTGCACGCGCATCGCCCGCGGCGTGCACCCGGACGTCCTCGTCATCCAGCCGAACGACAAGGGCAACATCAAGATCGAGCCGGTGCGCGAGGCAATCGATCGTGCCGGCTACCGCCCCTTCGAGGGGCGCCGGCGGGTCACCATCATCGACTCGGCGGACGGCCTCGAGATTGGCGCCCAGAACGCGCTGCTCAAGATTCTCGAGGAGCCGCCGCCGTCGTCCGTCTTCATCCTCGTGACGGCCCTGCCTGACACGCTGCTGCAGACGGTCCGGTCGAGGTGCCCGCAACTCCGGTTCCGTGCGCTCGAACCGCGGGAGGTGGTGGCGGCGCTCCAGCGGCTGAAGGGAGGCCTGGACGACGGCCAGGCGTACCGGCTCGCCTCCATGGCCGACGGCAGCATCGGCGCGGCGCTCTCGCATGTGGCCTCGGAAGGGGAGGACACCGACGTGCGCGATGTGGCGTTCCGCGTGCTGGTGCAGGTCGCGGCATCGGAGGATGGGCGCAAGCGGATGGAGCTGTCGAAGGAACTCACCGCGAAGACGAGCGCCTCGATCAGCGAGCGCGACCAGCTCGCGCTGTACCTGCGGGCGATGTCCACGCTGCTTCGCGACGTCGAGCTGGTGGCGTCGGGGGCCGACACCGCCCTGCTCGCCAACGGCGACCTGCAGGGCCGGTTCGATCGGCTGTCGGCCTTTGCCGGCGACAGGGGGCGGAAGGCGTTCCAGGCGGTCGACCGTGCGATGGCCGCCATCGACCGGTACGCCAATGCGAAGATCCTGGCCGACTGGCTCGTCCTGGAACTGTGACCGTGCCCGACGCCGTCCAGCCCCTGCGTGTCGTCTCGGTGAAGCTGACCCCCGTCGGGCGTCACCAGACCTGCGTCGTGGACGATGACCGGCGGGTGCCGGTGGCTGGCGAGACCGTGGTCGTGCAGACCGAGCAGGGGCATGCGGTGGGGACCGTGACGCGGACGGTGCCCCAGCTCGCTGCGCGCCGCCCGGCGGCGACGGAGGCGACGCCCCGCCTGGTCCGGCTCGCGTCCCCCGAGGACATCGTCACCCGCATGAGGCAGCAGCAGCGTGAGCGCGAGGCGCATCGCGTGGCGCTGCTGAAGATTCGCGAGCGCGGGCTGCCCATGAAGCTGACGCGCGTGGAGCAGGCCTTCGACGGATCGCGCCTGCTCTTCTACTTCACGGCCGATGCCCGCGTGGACTTCCGTGAGCTGGTGCGCGAGCTGGCCGCCGAGTTCCGCACGCGGATCGAGATGCGGCAGGTGGGCGTGCGTGACGAGGCACGCGCCCTCGGGGGATACGGCACCTGCGGTCGCCCGCTCTGCTGCACCACGTTCCTGACCAGCTTCGAGCCGGTCTCGATCAAGATGGCGAAGCAGCAGGACCTCAGCCTCAACCCCTCGAAGCTCTCCGGCCTCTGCGGGCGCCTGAAGTGCTGCCTCCGCTACGAACTGCCGAACAGCAAGGGCGAGGTACACGGCGGGTGCGGCAGCGAAGGAGGGTGCGGCAACCCGTCCGGGTGCGGGACCGGCTCGTGTGGGTCGGGCACGTGCGGGTGCCGGTCGTGAAGCCGCGCATTGCACTCACGGTGGGCGATCCGGCTGGCATCGGTCCGGAAATCACCGCAAAGACGGCGGTCGATGCCCGCGTGCTCGAGGTCTGCGAGCCGATCATCTACATGCCGCCCGGGGGCCAGCGGTTCGAGCCCGGCGTGCTCTCGGGCGCTGCGGGCCTGGCGTCGTACGAGGTCCTGCTGAAGGCCGTGGCCGACGCCCAGTCTGGGGTCGTGGACGCCATCGCCACCGCCCCCGTGAACAAGGAAGCGTTCAGGCTGGCTGGGCTGCACTGGGCCGGACATACCGACCTGCTCGCGCATCTCACCGGCGCGGCCGACGTGGCGATGATGTTCCACTCCGATGCGCTGCGCGTGGTCCTCGCCACCGTGCACATCGCGCTGGCGGACGTGCCGCGGACGATCACCCGCGCGCTGATGGCCGGCACCATCCGCCTGGTGGCCCGGGAACTCCCGCGGTTCGGCATCGAGCGTCCTCGCATCGCCGTCGCCGGCCTGAACCCGCATGCCGGCGAGCACGGCCTCTTCGGCCGTGAGGAACTCGACCACATCGTGCCGGCCATCGACGAGTGCCGGCGCGAGGGGTTGACCGTCGAGGGCCCCTTCCCGGGCGACACCGTGTTCGTGCGCGCGGCCCGGGGCGACTTCGACGTGGTGGTGGCGTGCTACCACGACCAGGGGCTGATCCCCGTGAAGCTGCTGGCGTTCGGTCAGGCCGTGAACGTCACCATCGGCCTGCCGATCGTGCGCACCTCGGTCGATCACGGCACCGCGTTCGACATCGCGGGGCAGGGACGTGCCGATCACGGCAGCATGGTGGCCGCGGTCCTGCTGGCCGCGAAACTCGCCCGGGGACGGACTGCCAGCCGCTGACTGCCCATCCTCGATGTGCCCGCCGCATCGGCCATCAGCCATCCAATCAGCAATCAGCGCTGACCAATCAGCAATTCAGTAAGATCCCTGTGCACCCTCATGGCTGAGAAGACCGCGCGCGAACTCGCGCAGGAGAACATCGCCGAGAACCGGAAGGCCTTTCACGACTACCACATCCTCGACACGTGGGAGGCCGGGATGGTCCTGCTCGGTACCGAGGTCAAGTCGATCCGCGAGGGGCGGGTGAACCTGCGCGACAGCTTCGCCCGTATCGAGAAGGGCGAGGTGTGGCTCTACAACGTCAACATCAGCTCGTACTCGCACCGCGGGTACGCGGATCACGAACCGCTGCGCCAGCGCAAGCTGCTGATGCACCGGGACGAAATCCGGAAGCTGATCGGCAAGACCACCGAGAAGGGCATGACCCTCGTGCCCCTGCGTCTCTACTTCAAGAACGGGCGGGTCAAGGTGACGGTGGGGCTCGCCAAGGGCAAGAAGGACTACGACAAGCGCGAGACCATCAAGCGGCGTGAAGTGGAGCGCGAGACCAGGGCCGCCGTCAAGTCGCGGCAATAGTACAATTTGCCGACGTGACCGCCCCAGCCCGCACTCCTGTTCCGCTCCTCGACCTCCAGGCCCAGTACGCGCCGCTCCGGCAGCAGATCCTCGACGTCGTCACGCGCGTGTGCGACAGCCAGCGCTTCATCATGGGCCCGGAGATCACGGCCCTCGAACGCGAGCTCGCCGCGCAGATCGGCGTGAGCCACGCCGTGGCGGTCTCGTCCGGCACCGACGCCCTGCTCCTCGCGCTGATGGCGCTCGGGATTGGCGCGGGCGACGAGGTCGTCACCACCACCTACTCGTTCTTCGCCACCGCCGGCGCCATCGTGCGGGTGGGCGCGAAGCCGGTGCTGGTGGACATCGACCCGGTCACCTACAACATCGACCCGGCCGCCGTCGATGCCGCGATCACCTCGCGCACCCGGGCCATCATGCCGGTGCACCTGTACGGCCTCTGCGCCGACATGGATCCGATCCTGGCGATTGCCGGGCGTCGGGGCGTGGCGGTGATCGAGGACGCGGCGCAGGCGATCGGCTCCACCTACCATGGCCGGCCGGCCGGTGGCATGGGGACGTTCGGCTGCTTCTCGTTCTTTCCCAGCAAGAACCTCGGTGCATTCGGCGATGCCGGCCTGGTCACCACGAACGATCCGGCGCTGGCGAAGCGCGCCGAGCTGCTGCGGATGCACGGGATGGAGCCCAAGTACTACCACCACCTGGTGGGCGGCAACTTCCGGTGCGACGCACTGCAGGCGGCCGTGCTGCGGGTGAAGGCACCGCACCTCGCGGCCTGGACCGAGGCGCGCCGGCTGAATGCGAAGCGCTACGCCCAGATGTTCCGCGACGCTGGGCTCGCCGACCAGGTCGTGATCCCGGTGCAGCCGGACGGCCACTACCACATCTTCAACCAGTTCGTCGTTCGCGTGCCGCGCCGGGACGACCTCAAGGCGTACCTGGACGAGCGCGGGATCGGCAACGAGATCTACTACCCCGTGCCGTTCCACCTGCAGCCCTGCTTCGCCGACCTGCGGCATCGCCGCGGCGACTTCCCGCACGCGGAACGGGCGGCGGACGAGACGATCGCGCTGCCGATCTTCTCGGAGCTGACGCTGGAGCAGCAGCGCACCGTGGTCGACGCGATTGCGGCGTTCCTGGCCGGCCCCGGCGCGGACGCGACCGCCCGATGATTCAGCCCGACGCGCGACCGGCGGAGGGGCGCGGGCTCGGCGGCCCGGCACGCATCTTCATCGGGCTGCTCCTGGGCATCCTGGTCGGCTGGCTGTTCCCGTCCTTCGCGGTGGCGGTCCGCCCCCTCGCCGACATCTTCCTGCGCATGATCAAGATGATCGTGGCGCCGCTCCTGTTCTCCACGCTGATCGTCGGCATCGCGGGCAGCGGCGACCTCAAGTCGCTCGGCCGGATCGGCCTGAAGGCGATCATCTACTTCGAGGTGGCCACCACCGTCGCGCTCCTGCTCGGGCTGATCCTCGTGAATGTCTTCCAGCCCGGTGCGGGGCTCGCCGTGCCGCTCGGCGGCGACACCACGGCGGTGTCGGCCATGCAGCAGGCGCAGCCGCACGCGTGGGACCTCGTGCTGCACATGTTCCCCACCTCCATCGTCGACGCCATGGCGCGGGGCGACATCCTGCAGGTCGTGGTCTTCGCCACCTTCTTCGGCGTGGCGGTTGCGGCCATCGGCGAGAAGGGGCGCCCGGTCTACACGGTGATGGAGTCGGTGGCGCAGGCGATGTTCCGCGTCACGCACTACGTCATGTGGTTCGCCCCCATCGGCGTGTTCGCGGCCATTGGCGCCACCGTTGGCGGGAAGGGCATCGCGGTCCTGCTCACCCTCGGCAAGCTCGTGCTGGTCATGTACCTCGCGCTGGCGATCTTCGTGCTGCTCGTGGTGGTCGGCGTGTCCGTGCTGGTGCGCGTACCCTTCTTCACCTTCGCGAGGGCCATTCGCGAGCCCTTCATGCTGGCGTTCTCCACGGCGAGTTCCGAGGCGGCGCTGCCTGACGCGCTCGAGGTGATGGAGCGGTTCGGTGTGCCGCGCAACATCGTCGCCTTCGTCCTGCCTACCGGTTACAGCTTCAACCTCGACGGCACCACCCTCTACCTGTCGCTCGCGAGCGTCTTCGTGGCGCAGATGGCAGGGGTCTCGCTGACCACCGGCCAGCAGGTGCTGATGATGCTGACGCTGATGCTGGCCAGCAAGGGCGTGGCCGGCGTGCCCCGCGGAGCCCTGGTGGTCCTCACCGGCATGCTCACGCAGTTCGGCCTGCCGCTCGAGGGCGCGGCGATCCTCCTCGGCATCGACCAGGTGCTCGACATGGGGCGGACCGGGGTCAACGTGATGGGCAACTGCATCGCCACCGTGGTCGTCGCGCGCTGGGAAGGCGTCTTCGACGACGAGAAGATGCGCGCGTTCGAGCGTGCCGGGGACACCGTGTGATGCGGCTGGCGGTGATCGGATCGCGCGGCCAGCTCGGGGCTGCCGTCGTGCGCACTGCCGCGCCGCACCATGACGTGCTGGCGTGGGACCGGGCTGCGCTCGACATCACCGACGCGGCCCGGGTGGAGGCCATGGTGAGCGGCGCCAGGCCGGACGTCATCATCAACTGCACCGGCTACAACCACGTGGATGCGGCGGAGGGGCACCCGGTCGACGCCCTGCAAGTGAATGCCTTCGCGGTGCGGGCCCTGGCACGCGCCGCACGGCTGGTGGGTGCCACGCTCGTCCACTTCAGCACCGATTTCGTGTTCGACGGCACGGCCACGGCGCCGATGGACGAGACGGTGCCTCCGAACCCCCGCAGCGTGTACGCCAGCTCGAAGCTGCTCGGGGAGTGGTTCGCCGCCGACGTGCCGGTGCACTACGTGCTGCGGGTCGAGAGCCTGTTCGGCGTGGCACCCGGTGGTCCGGACAAGGGCAGCCTCACCTCGATCGTGAACGGCCTGCAGGCTGGACAGGTCGTGAAGGTCTTCGGCGACCGGACCGTGTCACCCACCTTCATCGACGACTGCGCCCGCGCCACGCTGGCGCTGCTCGAACGGCGCGCCGAGCCCGGCCTGTACCACTGCGTGAACGGTGGCTCGGCCACCTGGTACCAGGTGGGGCTCGAGGCCGCGCGCCAGCTCGGGGTCGAGCCGGCCTTCGAGGTGGTGTCCGCGGCAGACGTGGCGTTGCCGGCCGCGCGCCCGCGCTACTGCGCGCTGTCGAACGCGAAGCTCGCCAGGGCGATCGGGTACGAGCTGCCGACCTGGCAGGACGCGCTCGGCCGCTACCTGTCGGCGCGCTAGCCGCCGATCAGGCCTCGCCGACGATGGCGCCGACCAGCTCGCCGACGGCGAGGCTCGCGGTGAGGCCCGGCGAATCGATCCCCGCTGCCTGGACAATCAGGGGATTGAGCGCGTCCCGGCGGATCAGGAAGTCTGCGAACGACTCGGACGGCGGATGCAGCTTCGCGCGGATGCCGCTGCCGCCGGTGCGCAGGTCGTCGAGCGTAACCCCCTTCAGCAGCCGACGTGCGGGTTCGAGGAACGCGCTCACCGGCAGCCGGTCATCGTCGTAATCGTCCTTGCGGGACTGGTAGCGGATCGTCGGACCGAGGGCCAGGTCGCCATTCGTCGTGCGGACCACGTGCGTACCCAGTCCGTGCCCCGATGCGTGCGGCAGCGGGTAGACGAGTCCCTGCACCCGGTTCCTCCATGCGGGGGTCAACGCAGCGTACTCGCCGCGGCACGGATAGATCGTGAACGGTTCGCCGCCAAGCAGGCGCGATACGTCGTCGGCATGGAGCCCGGCCGCGTTCACCACCTGTGCCGCCGCGATCGTCTCCCGCTCCGTGTGCAGCCGCATCCCGCCCGGTTCCACGTCGGCGTGCTGGAGGCGGGTGCCCGGCAGGATGATGGCACCGGCCTCCCGCGCGGCCCTGGCCAGCGCGCGCACGTAGGCCTCGGTGTCGACGATGCCGCTGGCGGGTGAGTGGATGGCGGCAAGGCCCTGCACGTACGGCTCGCGCGCGGCGATGAACGCCGCGTCGACCAGGGTCAGGCCCTCCACCTCGTTGGCCTGGCCCTTGCGCAGCAGCGCGGGCAGCGCCTCGCACTCGGCGTCGGTCGTTGCCACGATCAGCTTGCCGCACCGCTGGTGCGGCACCTGGTGGGTGTCGCAGAAGGCGTAGAGCAGGCGGCTGCCGCGGACGCAGAGCGTGGACTTCAGCGAGCCGGGCGGATGGTAGATCCCCGCGTGGATGACACCGCTGTTGCGTGTGCTCGTGTCGAGGCCCGGCCGTGGGTGCCGCTCGATGACGCACACGGTGCGACCGGCCTGCGCAAGCGCATACGCGGATGCCAGCCCCGTCACGCCAGCGCCGACGATTGCGACATCGATGCGGTCCGTGCCTGTGACGCCCACGGACGGCATGGTACACCGTGGTACAATCCGGGGGCCTTCCGCTGGCGCGGATACAGGCGGAGTCTGAATGGCCAAACGCGCACTGATCACTGGCATCACGGGGCAGGACGGGTCGTATCTCGCCGAACTGCTGCTCGACAAGGGGTACGAGGTCTACGGCATCGCCCGTCGCCTCAGCGCACCGAACAGCTGGCGCATCGACCACCTGCTGGACCGGATCACGGTCCTGCCTGGCGACCTGCTCGATCAGCTGTCGCTGCTGAAGGTCATCGAGGACGTGCGGCCCCAGGAGGTCTACAACCTGGCGGCGATGTCGTTCGTGCCGGCCTCGTGGGACCAGCCGATGCTCACGGGCGAGTTCAACGCCCAGGGCGTCACCCGGATGCTGGATGCGATCCGGCGCGTGGACCCATCCATCCGCTTCTACCAGGCCTCGTCGAGCGAGATGTACGGCAAGGTGCGCGAGGTGCCCCAGACCGAGATGACCCCCTTCTACCCGCGCAGCCCCTACGGCGTGTCGAAGGTGTACGGTCACTACATCACGGTGAACTACCGCGAGAGCTACAACCTGTTCGCGGTGTCCGGCATCCTCTTCAACCACGAGTCGCCGCGGCGCGGGCTCGAGTTCGTCACCCGGAAGGTGACCGACGGTGTCGCGCGCATCAAGCTCGGCCTGCGCGACAAGCTGTCCATCGGCAACCTTGATGCGCACCGCGACTGGGGCTTCTCCGGTGACTACGTCCACGCGATGTGGCTGATGCTGCAGCAGGACCAGCCGGACGACTTCGTGATCGCGACCGGGATCGCGCACTCGGTGAAGGAGCTCATCGAGATTGCCTTCGCGCGCGTGGATCTCGACTGGCAGAAATACGTCTACCAGGACCCGGCGCTGCTGCGCCCGGCCGAGGTGGATCACCTGCTCGGCGACTGCACGAAGGCCAGGACCGTGCTCGGCTGGGAGCCGAAGGTGGACTTCAAGGGACTGGTCGAGATGATGGTGGACGCAGACCTGGCCCGTCTCAGCGGGTCGTCGACCACCGTGGGAGCCCGTCAGCGCTGATGACCACGCCAGCCGCCGCCCTCCTCGAGCGCATCCGCACCACGCAGGCGCGCATCGGCATCATCGGTCTCGGGTACGTCGGGCTGCCGCTGGCCGTCGAGTTCGCGCGAGCGGGCTTCGACGTCACCGGCTTCGACGTGGACGAGTCGAAGAACGTCCAGATCAATGCCGGGCAGAGCTACATCCCCGACGTGCCGACCGCCGAACTGGCGGAAGTGGTGCACGCGGGTCGCCTGCGCGCCACGAGCGACATGGCGCGGCTCGCGGAGATGGATGTCGTCGACATCTGCGTGCCGACCCCCCTGCGCAAGACCAAGGACCCCGACCTCTCCTACGTCGTGAAGGCGGTGGAGGCGGCGGCGAAGGGCCTGCGTCGCGGGCAGCTCGTCATCCTGGAGTCCACGACCTACCCGGGCACCACGGACGAAGTCGTGCAGCCGCTGCTCGAGGAAGGCGGGCTGAAGGCCGGCGTCGACTTCCTGCTCGCCTTCTCGCCCGAGCGGGTCGATCCGGGCAACGCGCAGTACACGACCCGCCAGATCCCGAAGGTGGTGGGTGGGCACGGGCCGGACAGCACCGAGGTGGCCTGCGCGCTCTACGGGCGCGTGGTGGCGAGTGTGGTGCCGGTCAGCTCCACGCGTGTCGCCGAGATGGTGAAGCTCCTCGAGAACACCTTCCGGGCGGTGAACATCGGGCTCGTCAACGAGATCGCACTGATGAGCAACAAGATGGACATCAACGTCTGGGAGGTCATCGACGCGGCGAAGACCAAGCCGTTCGGCTTCATGCCCTTCTACCCGGGACCTGGCCTCGGCGGGCACTGCATCCCGATCGATCCCTTCTACCTCTCCTGGAAGGCCCGTCAGAGCGGCTTCGAGTGCCGCTTCATCGAGCTGGCCGGCCAGGTGAACGGCTCCATGCCCGAGTACGTCGTGCAGCGCGTGGCCGACGCGCTGAACTCGGTGAAGAAGCCAATCAACGGCTCGCGCGTGCACCTCTTCGGCGTGGCCTACAAGCGCGACGTGAACGACATGCGCGAGTCGCCGGCGCTCGACGTGATCGAGCTGCTGGTCCGGCGCGGCGCCGTGGTGAGCTACACCGATCCATGGATTCCGCATGTGGACGAGGGGCACCACCGGCTCTCGTCGGTTGAGTTCGACCAGGCGCTGGCCGAGGGCTTCGACTGCGCCGTGATCACGACCGACCACGTGGCCTTCGACTACGCCCGCATCGCGCAGCTGCCGCTGGTGGTCGACACCAGGAACGCCCTCAAGGGCGTGTCGCAGCCGAACATCGTCCGCCTCTGACGCCGGCCGCGCGATCCGCGCGGTCGTCCCTTCCGCCACACGCCCCCGACCGGCCGGGCGCGCTTTGTAAACCCGATGACGGTTTCGTGATCGTCCTGCCGGTTTCCGAGCCCCCGTTCGTGTGCGTGCCTCCCACGAAAGCACTAGTCCGAACGTCGGCAGGCACCGCCGTGCGCTGATCGCCCCGCCTCGTCCCCCTGCCAAATCGCCGTCCGGCAGTCCGGTTCTATTCCAACGTTCACAAAGATTTGCATGGGTTCCGTGCCCGGAACGGGCACATGCGCGCAGTTCAGCGACATCGGTCGTGCAGGCACCCGGCGCAGGCCCCCGCGTGCGGCGTGGTTCCTGCACTGAGGGTGGTCACGCATCCACCCGACCACGCCTGGTGATCGCGGATGGATGGATTCATGAGAGAGCCATCATGCTGCACGCCCTTCATACCCGCACGTCACACACCCGGCCCGCCCGCCCGTTCGCGCAGTCGCCGATCCCGGCGTTCGTGACGGTCGTGGCGCTCGGCGCGTTGATGCTCCTTGGTTCGCCCAGGACTGCCAGCGCCGCCACCTGCGATCAGTTCAACTGCACCACGATGCACGACATCGTGCCGAACTTCGCCGCGCAGCCCACGATCCGGAGCACCCAGAGCGGGGCGTGGTCGAACAGTGCAACCTGGAACCTCGGACGCGTGCCCACCGCCGCGGATATCGTCGCCATCACCGGCGGCACGACCGTGACCGTGGACGGCACGTCGGCAGTCGCCGGCGTGATCGGCGTCGAGGCCACCGGTCTCCTCCGCTTCAGGCCCGACGTGAACACGAAGCTCACCGTCGGCACGCTGCAACTCTTCCCCCAGGGCGGGCTCGAGGTCGGCACGCAGGCCTCTCCTGTGCTCCCGACCGTGCTCGCGGAACTGGTCGTTGCCAACAAGGCGCTGGACCTGACCAACGACGGCGTCGGCACCTTCGACCCGCGCCAGTTCGGCACGGGCGTGCTGGGGATCGATGCGCGGATCACCATGTTCGGTGCCGTGCGGACGGCGTTCGTCCGGCTTGCCACCGAGCCGAAGCCGGGCGACCTCTCGCTGACGCTCGAGTCGCCGGTGAGCGGCTGGCGCGCGGGCGACCGCCTGGTCCTGCCCGACTCCAAGCACGTGCCGAGCGCCACGGCGTCCTCGTACGTGTTCGAGGGCGAGAACCCGGTCGTGTCGTCCGTGTCGTCGGACGGCCTGACGGTCTATCTCGCCTCCGCGATCCTCTACGCGCATCCGGGCGCACGCGACGGCAACGACGTGCTCGAGTTCCTGCCGCACGTCGGCAATCTCACCCGCAACATCGTCGTCCGCTCCGAGAACCCACTCGGCACGCGTGGCCACGTCCTGATGACCGAGCGGACGGAGGTCAGCATCCAGCACGCGTCGTTCCGCAACCTGGGACGCGCCACGGTGGATCCGATCGACTCGACCACGTTCGACTCCCAGGGCAACGTCGTCCACATGGGCACCAACCACATCGGGCGGTACCCGCTCCACATGCACCACGTGCTCGGATCGACCACGCCGAGCGCGAGCGGCTACCAGTTCATCCTGCAGGGAAACGTGGTGGATGACGACGCGTCGATCAACCGCCGCAAGTGGGCGATGGTGGTCCACGCCAGTCACTACGGCCTGATCAAGCACAACGTGGTGCACAACGCCGGCGGCTGGGGCATCGGCACGGAGGACGGCAGCGAGAGCTTCAACGAGTTCACCGCGAACTTCATCGTGAAGGTGCGGGGCGAGGGGACGCGCGAGCAGGCCGAGGGCGGCAACGGGATGTGGTTCCGCGGGCCGAACAACCGGGTCACCGACAATGTCATCGCGAACGTGCGCGGCAACATGGTCGAGGGCTCGCACGGCATCCAGTACTACCACGTGTACCTGGGCAACATCTGCGTGCCGAACTTCCCCGGCGCCGATCCCCATACGCAGTGCACGAACCGCAACGGCAACGCGCTGCCGCTGCTGGAGTTCGCCAGGAACGAGGTCTACGGCGCCATGGAGATCGGCCTGGGCTTCTGGTGGGTCGGCAGCGATGCATATGTGCCCTTCACGAACCCGGGCAGCACCATCAAGGACTTCCGGACCTGGCACTTCACCCTCTACGGCACCTACGGCTACCCCGCGAGCAAGATCACGTTCGACGGGTACGTGGCGCGCGGCAGGAAGGGCGTGCTCTCGAACTCGAACGAGTTCCTGCGGGGCATCTGGTTCAGCGACTACATGATGCACGACACCGTGATCCGGAACGCCGACATCCAGAACATGCGCGACGGGATCATGGCGCCCTACTTCACGAAGGGGTCGACGCTCATCGAGAACTCGTACCTCCGCAACTCGAACAACATCGTGGTGGTCACCATCGGCGCGCCCGGCAGCTACCCGTACGGGCCGAACATGCCGCCGAAGCAGACCATCATCAACAACGTGAAGTTCGCGCAGGTGAACGGCAGCGTCGGCCCAGGCGTGTCCCAGTACAACATCTACATGAACTACTGGCTGCAGTTCGGGTCGGCGAACCTCATCAAGCGTGACGCGGTGTTCGTCTACAACTACGACCAGGTGGCGGGTGACGACTTCCAGGTCTTCTACAACGAGCAGACACCAGGGTTCATCGTGCCCAAGTCATCGGGCAACCTGGCGGGGTCCCCGGTCGCCGGCCTGACGAACGCACAGAACTGGACCACCTACGGCATCGCCATCGCCGGCGAGGTGGCCACCAGCACCACGACCCGTCCGTACATCTACGGGCTCGTGCGCAACGGCGCGGCACAGATGCTGCCGTCGCCCCCGACCGTGACCACGGTCACCCAGACCGCATCGTCGCTGTCGATCGCGTTCGTGCCCGGGGCACCGGGTCAGTCGCCGGTCACCAACTACGAGTACACCGTCGATGGCGGCGCGTCGTGGACCCCGAGGAGCCCGGCCTCCACCTCCACGCCGATCGTCGTCGCGGGCCTGACGCCCGGCACCACCTACGCCGTGCAGTTGCGGGCCGTGAACGCCAACGGGCAGAGCGCAGCGAGCAACCAGGTGCTGGTCTCCACGACGGCCCTGGCGGCCATGGCTGTGTCCATCACCCCCACGTCGCTCAGCAGCACGGTCGGCAAGATGGTGACGTTCTCGGCCAGCGTGTCCGGCGGGACAGGCCCCTACACCTATCAGTTCTACGTCTATGACGGGAAGGCCTGGACCGTCGGCCAGAGCTGGAGTGCCTCCTCGACGTGGACCTGGTGCCCCCCGAAGGGTGGTGCCTACAAGGTGCAGGTGTGGGTCCGCAATGCAGGGTCGTCATCCTCGACCTACGACGCGTGGGCCGGAGCAGCGGTCAGCATTGCGAGACCGACGGTGGCGACGATCAGCTGCGTCGTGCCGAGTGCCAGCAGCGGCACCGCCGGGACGCCGGTGACCTGGACGGTGCAGGCAGACGGCGGCAAGGCCCCGTACACCTACAAGTTCCTGGTCTTCGATGGCGCCCGCTGGACAGTGGAGCGCGACTGGAGCACGAGCGCGACCTGGACCTGGACGCCGACCAGGGCCGGCAACTACGGCGTGCAGGTCTGGCTCAGGAACTATGGGTCGAAGACCACTCGCGATGCGTATCGCGACGTGCCCAGCTTCCTCGTCGACCGCCCCGCACAGGCCGAGCTGACGGCGCTGACGCCGAGTCTCGCCTCGCCGGTGCCCGCGGGAACGCCGATCACCTGGACCGCCGTATCCGCCGGAGGCACGCGCCCGCACAAGTACGCCTTCGCGGTACACGACGGCACGAGCTGGCGCATGCTCTCGGACATGATGCCGTCGGACTCGATGAACTGGCTGCCGACGGCGCCCGGTACCTACACGATGAAGGCGTGGCTGAAGGACGGCGCGTCGACCAGCAGCTTCGACGACGTGATGACCAGCGCGCCCTTCACCGTCTCAGCGCCAGCCGCGATCTCGACCACCATGTCGCTCGATCGCTCGGGAACCATCCCGGCGAAGACGCCGGTGGTGGTGAGCATGGTGACGCGCGGCGGGACCGGCCCCTACCTGTATCAGTACTACGTGCACGACGGGGTGCGGTGGAGCGTTGGCCAGGCCTGGACGACGAACAGCACCTGGACCTGGGTGCCGCCTGTGGCCAAGAAGTACCAGATCCAGGTATGGGTGAAGAACGCCGGGTCGACCAAGAACTACGACACCTACAAGACCATCAGCGGCATCACGGTGGGTACCCAGACCGCGCTTGCAACACCCACGCTCACGATGTCGCCGCGGTCCGTCATGCCCGCCGGTGAGCCGACGGTGTTCACCGCCAGGACCAGCGGCGGCACCGGTCCCTACACCTACCAGTTCGTCGTCTCGAACGGCGTGACCACGACGGTGATGCAGCCTTGGAGCGCCTCGGACACCTTTGCGTGGTTGCCGTCGCTGGCAGGCACCTACAGCGTGCAGGTCCAGGTGCGCAGTGCCGGGTCGACAGCCGCCTACGACAAGATGCAGGTACTCACACCGATCGTCATCACCCCGTAGCAGGCCGGAAGGGGGCCGCGGTCGACGCGGTCCCCTTACCTTCCGCGCTTCGACGCCAGCCCATCCCGATACAACCGTTCCACGTCGTCCACGAGCCGCAGGTGCGAGTAGCGCTCGCGCGCGCGCCGCCGCCCCTCGCGACCCAGCGCCAGGCGGCGGTCGCCCGCGGCCGCGAGCTCGACGAGGGCTCCGGCCATGGCGCCGGTGTCCTGTGCCGGAACGAGGATGCCGGTCCGCCCGTGCTCGACGACGTCCGGTACGCCGCCGACGGCGGTGGCCACCACCGGGCGCGCAGCGGCCATTGCCTCGATGGCCGACACCGGGGTCCCCTCGTTCAACGACGACAGCAGGAACACGTCCAGCATGCGGTAGAAGGCGGGAAGATCCGACACCCAGCCGAGGAAGCGCACGCGGTCGGCAACGCCGAGGGTGGCGGCCTGCTTCTCCAGCATCGCGCGTCCGGGCCCATCCCCGGCCAGCAGCAGGCGGAGGCGTGGTTGGCGCGTGACCGCTGCTCCGAAGGCGGCCATTGCCGTACCAAGGTCTTTCACGGGCACCATCCGACCCGAGAAGCCGACCACGATGTCGTCGCTGGCGAAGCCGAACGCGGCGCGCCCGGCATCGGCTCCTTCGGGCAGGCCGAGCAGGGAGTCGAGGTCGAGCCCCAGCGGCACCACCACAGTCCGATCGTCCGCGGCCACCCCGAAGCGGTGCACGATGTCGTCGCGCTGACGCGGCGAGATGGTGACGATGGTGTCGGCGGCCCGGGCGAGCCAGCGCTCACCCAGGCGGACCAGGCGGTTCATGGCCGGAGAGAAGTAGCCCTCGAACACGTGGCCGTGGAACGTGTGCACGACCAGCGCGCGTTGCCGGCGCCGGCGCGTGGCGTTGTAGACGAGCGCAGCGGCGCGGCCCAGCGCACCGGCCTTGGCCGTGTGCGTATGGATGACATCCGGCTGCTCGCGGAAGATGGTGCCGAGGATGGCCAGGAAGGCGCGGACGTCGCTCGTGGCGTCAATGGCGCGGCCGAGGTGTTCCTCGCGCCTGAGCGGGATGCCGCTCTCGACCGCCATGGATTCCAGCGAGGCCTCGCCCGTGTCGAGCGCTCCGTACACCAGCAGGGTCTGGTGTCCGCGCGCCTGCAGGCCCGCATTCAGGAGCGCGACGTGACGCGCGGGTCCACCGACATTCAGGCGAGCGATCACGCGGAGCACCTTCACGATGGTCCAATTGTAGGGCTGCGCCCCATGTACGCGCGCGAGGGCACATAGTAAGATCCTGCCCGATGCGTCAGTCACCCATGGTCAGCGGACAGGCCCGTGTCCTGCTGCTGACGAAGTATGGCCGGCGCGCGGCAGCCACCCGCTTCAGGGTCCTGCAGTACCTGCCCTTCTTCCAGGCGGCAGGCCTCGAGGTGGAAGTCCGGCCGCTGCTCGGCGACCGGTACCTCGAACAGCGCCTCGTGCGCGGCCGCCGCGGGACGTTCGAGGCCATTCGCGGCATCACCGGCCGGCTCCTGTCGCTCGCCGACGTCCGCCAGGCATCGCTCGTCGTCATCTACATGGAAGCGCTGCCGTACCTCCCGCCGTTCTTCGAGCGTGCCCTCGCCCGCCTTGGTGTGCCGTACGTCTACGACTTCGACGATGCGACGTTCCACCAGTACGACCAGCACAGCAACCCCGTGGTGCGGACGCTGTTCTCGAACAAGATCGGGCAGGTGATTGCCGGGGCGACGCTCGTCACGGCCGGCAACGAGTACCTGGCGGACTACGCGCGCCGGTTCAATCGTACGGTCGAGATCGTGCCCACCGTGGTGGACACCGAGGTGTTCTCGCCCGGGGCCGGGCGCGAGCCCGTGACGCGGCCGGTGATCGGGTGGATCGGCTCGCCGTCCACCGCGCAGTACGTGGCCGACCGGGCGTCGCTCTGGGAACGCATCACGGCCGAGGAGCGATCCGTGCTCCGCCTCGTGGGGGCCGGGCCGGCGGCCATGCGGCTGGCCGGCGTCGAGCACCGAGCCTGGAGTGAGGAGACGGAGACGGCCGAGGTCAGGAACTTCGATGTCGGCATCATGCCGCTGCGCGACGATCCGTGGTCGCGCGGCAAGTGCGGCTTCAAGCTGATCGAGTACCTGGCCTGCGGCGTGCCGGCCGTGGCCTCGCCCGTTGGCGTGAATGCCCGCATCGTGGCCCACGGCGAGAACGGCTTCCTCTGCCGGACGGACGAGGAGTGGCTCGCTGCGTTGCGCCAGCTCGTCCGCGACCCGGACATGCGCAGGGCGTTCGGCGAGGCAGGCCGACGGATCGTGCGGGACCACTGGTCGCTGCAGCACTGGGGCCCGCGGGTGGCGTCGCTGCTCGCCCGTGCGGCCGGCGTCGAGGACAGGGCGGCCTGAATGGTGGAGACGACCGTCCAGTGCCCGGCCTGCGGGTCGACGCGCGCGCGCTTCCTCGGCGAGACCCAGGACCTGCGGTTCCACCGGTGCGGTGCCTGCACGCTCGTCTACGTGAGTCCACCGCCCCGTGAACGGGTCCGCCAGAAGTACGTCGGCGAGTACGACCTGGCCGAGCACTTCGGCGCGATGGCCGGACGAAAGCGCGTGCTGTACGAAGGTCGGCTGGCGCGCCTGCCGAGGCCGCAGCCCGGCCGCAACCGCCTCTGCGACGTGGGCTGTGCCGACGGACAGTTCCTCGAGCTGGCGGCCAGTCGGGGATGGCGACCCTTCGGGATTGAGCTCAACCCGCCGGCCGCGGCGGCTGCGCGCGCGCGCGGCGCGGAGGTGGCCGTTGGTGTGCTCGAGGAGATCGACGACCTGCCGTGGGGGCAGTTCGACCTCGTGACCAGCTGGGACGTGCTCGAGCACACGCCCGACCCCGGACCGTTCAGTGACCGGCTGGTACGGCTGCTGGCCCCCGGCGGTACGCTGGTCGTGACCACGCTGAACTACGACAGCCTGGTGCGGCACGCCTTCGGCTGGACGTGGTCGATGGTCTGCGAGGATCACTTCACGTACTGGAACGCGGCGTCGCTGCGCGCGCTGTTCGAGCAGCGTGGCATGACGCTGCAGTCCGCCAGTTCGTTCGGGCTCGGGCGGGACTTCGTCGTGGTGCTCGATCGGATCGGTGCGCGTCGGCGCGCCAGGACGCCGGAGGGCGGCCAGCCTGCCGAGGTCCAGGGCACGCCCGGACCTGCGGCCACATGGGACGTCAACCCGGTGGTGCTCGCGGTGGAGCGTGCCTGCAACTGGCTGCTCGACACGACCGGCAGCGGCGTGGGCGTCGAGGCGATCTTTTGCCGGCCGTAGGCAGCTACCGGACGCTGATCAACAACGCCACGGCGGTGTTCGCCGGGCGCATCGCCGCGATTGCGTTCGGCGTGGCGCTCGCCACGATGCTCTTCAGGACCCTGGGTGCGGAACGGTACGGCCAGTGGTCGCTGCTCACGCTGCTGGCCGGCTACTCGACACTGGTCGACTTCGGCCTGTCCTCTGCGGTCGAACGACGGGTCGCCTCGCTGGCGGCGCATGACACTCACGCATCGATTCCCGCCACCATCAACACGAGCCTGACCGCGCTGGTGGCTGGCGCCGCGATCGCCGAGGTGCTGGTGCTGGCCGTGCTGTCGGTAGTGTCCCCGGCTGCCGCCGATACCTGGCGCGCCATCGCCATCCTGCCGATCTGCAGCGGTGTCACGCTGGCAGCCCTCGCCGTCGGGGCGGTGCTGGCCGGGCAGCAGCGGATGGTGCTGCTGCAGTCGTGGCGCACGTCAGGGCTCGCGGTGGGCACCGCGGCTGTGGGTGGTGCCGTTGCGCTCGGCCAGGATGCGCTCGACACGCTGCTCGTGCTCTACACGATCGGATCCGTGCTCACCTTCGGCCTGGCGTGGGCCACGCTCCGCCGTACCCTGCCCGACCTCCGCCTGCGGCCCGAGTGGGACCGGGACGCCGCACGCGACCTGTTCTGGTTCGGGGGCGTGGTCCAGTTCGCCACCATGGTTCCTCCGCTCGCGGAGTACGCCTTCCGGCTCATCATCGGTGCGCGGTTCGGCCTCGCCTATTCGGGCGTCTACGACCTCGGGGCGCGAGCGGCCATGGTGCCACGCAGCCTCGCCGGCTCGCTCTTCTCGGCGATGATCCCGTTTGCCGTGCAGACGGAGCGCGCCGGCGGCGCCGCCGCGCTTCGCGGGCTCGTCCGGACCACGGCGCGTCATGTCGCCCTGATCATCCTGCCGGCCAGCGCGTTGCTCGTGGCCTTCGCCGGGCCGCTCGTCACCGTGTGGCTCGGCGAGGCGCCGCTCTCGGATCAGGTTCGGGACGTGCTGGTGCTGCTGCTGGTCGCGCACGCCGCCGGTGCCGTGGCGGTGCCTGCGGCGATGGTCGGTCGGGCGCTCGGCCGCCCGGCTCCCGAGGCCATTGGCACCACGGTCGCCTTCCTCGCGGCCGTCGTGCTGGCCAGGTTCGTCCCCTCGTTCGAGCTGGCCACGTTCATCCTGTGGGGGCTTCCCGCGATCGCCGGCTTCGCCTGCTGGCTCTGGCTGGATCGCACCGCAGGCATCGGCTTCGTCAACGGCCTCGACGCCGTCCTGGCCGTCGCCGTGGCCGCGGCAGCGTTCGTGATTGGGCTGCTGCTGATGCCCACCGGCCACGCACCGGTCCGGGTGCTCCTGCACCTCGCAGGCGCAGGGCTGGCGGCGCTGGCTGCGGCGGGCCTGGTCGAGACCGGCTACCGCCGCAGGTGGCGTACCACCGTGGTGCCGGCCGGTCCGGAGTATCCGCAATGATCCTGTTCGGCCTGGTGCTGATTGCGATCGCCCTGGTGGCGGTGCCCGTCAGCCGTGCGTGGACGGGCGACTACCTGCCGCCTGCCACGATTTTCACCGCGGCCTGGTCGCTCTCGCTCGGGCTGTACTTCCTCCGCCTGCTGCCGTACCCGCCGCTCACCGCCACCACGGCGACGCTCATCGCCGCGGCGTCCGCGCTCTTCCTGGGTGGCGTGGCACTCGGCCAGTGGCTGCTGCGCCATCCTGCCGCGCCAGGGACGGCACCACCCGGCGTGATGGGGGCGAACGCCTGGGTGCTGTCGTACTCGGCCATTGGGCTGGCCGGTGTCGCGTGGTACGCGTGGCTGGTGGTGGTCATCCTGGGGCGCGCGGCGCTGTCCGACCCGTACACCGTACGGCGTGCGCTCGGCACGTATGAGATCCCGAGCTCGTTCCTGTTCCTGCAGTTCTTCTGCCTTGCCTCACCGCTGCTCGCCGGGGCCTTCTGGCTGAGCGGCCGCCGGCTGTCCAGGCTGGCGATCGCCGGCGCGGTCCTGTGCTCGCTGGCCACCTGGCTGACCACCGACCGGACCCAGTTCTTCACGCTGGTCCTGGGTCTGTTCTTCATGTTCGTGTTCAGCCGTGCCCGGCGGCTCTCGTGGACCGGCCTGGTCGCGACGGTCATCGTCGCGGGGCTGCTGCTGGCCGCCAACTTCCTCATCATCGGCGCGCTGATGGGGAAGACACCCGCCAACCTCGGCGTGGGCCTGCAGTTGCCTGCCACAGCCACAGGTGGCCCGAGCGCGTCGCCGCTCGCCCGCTTCATGTCGAGAGGCTCCACCCTGTACCTCTACGCCACGGCCTCCTACGGTGCGCTCAACACGCTCGTGGCCGACCCCGGCCCCAGGCGCGGCGGTGTCTACACGGTCTACCCGATTGCCCGGTTGCTCGAGCGGGTCGGGCTCATCCACGGGCCGGTGCCCCCCTACATCCCGGGCAACAGCTGGCTCCACCTGCAGGGCACCAGGGACATCGAGTTCAACGGCTACACCTTCCTGGTGTACGCGCTTTACGACTTCGGCATCGCCGGGGCCATCGCCTATGCCGGCATCATCGGCATCCTCTCGGGCGCCGCGTTCGCGTGGGCACGAGCCCGTCGTGAGTCGCCGTTCGGCCTCCTGATCGTGGCGCACCTCTCCATCGCGCTGACCCTGTCGATGTTCGTGAACAAGTTCAACAACACCGCGTCCTGGTACATCGCGGTGGCGAGCATGCTGCCCCTGCTGCTCGGCGCGTGGTTCCCGGCAACCACGCGCGTGCGCACGGACTGACCCGATCATGTGCGGCATCGCTGGCGTCCTGAGCGTCGACGGACGTGGGCTGGACCCCCGGCTCCCCCTCGAGGCCATGCGTGACACCCTCTGTCATCGCGGCCCCGACGATGAGGGAGCCTGGCGGTCGGCAGACGGCCAAATAGCGCTCGCCCATCGGCGGCTCTCCATCGTCGACCTCTCACCGCTAGGCCGCAACCCCATGGCCTGGGACGATGGCCGCCTTGTCATCACGTTCAACGGGGAGATCTACAACTTCCTCGAACTGCGGGCCGAGCTGGAGCGCGAAGGTGCCCGGTTCCGTTCGCACACCGACACCGAGGTCATCCTGGCCGCCTACGATCGCTGGGGGCTCTCGTGCGTCGACCGCCTCGCTGGCATGTTTGCCTTTGCCCTGTGGGACGCGCGACGCCATCGGCTGTGGCTGGTGCGCGACAGGTTGGGCAAGAAGCCGATCTACTACTCGCTCGCGGGCGGCGCGCTCAGGTTCGGCTCGGAGCTGAAGGCGCTGCTCGCCGATCCGGCGGTTGACCGCCGCCTCGATCCCAGGGCCCTGCGCATGTACCTGCGCTACGGCTACGTGCCCGCACCACTGACGATCTTCGAGGGCATCTCGAAGCTCGAGCCGGCCCACGCCCTGGTCTGCGAGCACGGGCAGCTGTCGGTGCGGCGCTACTGGGACCCGCTCGAGCACGTGGATCGTCATGCGGACCTGTCGGACGGGGACGCCGAGGCCGCGCTCGAAGGCCTGCTCGACACGGCCGTGCGCCAGCGGCAGATTGCCGACGTGCCGCTCGGCGCCTTCCTCTCCGGCGGCATCGACTCGTCGCTCATCGTCGCGCTGATGCAGGAGCGGAGCCGCACGCGGGTGAAGACCTTCACCATCCGCTTCGAGGACCCGGCGTTCGACGAGGCCGATCATGCCCTGGCGGTGGCCCGCCACCTGGGGACCGAGCACACCGAGCAGATGTGCACGGCCGCCGACCTGCTCTCGGTCGTCGACCGCATTCCGGCGATGTTCGACGAGCCGTTCGGCGACTCTTCCGCCATCCCGACACTCCTCGTCTCCGCGGCTGCCCGCAGCCAGGTCACGGTGGCGCTGTCTGGCGACGGGGGTGACGAGCTCTTCTTCGGGTATCCGCGCTACGCGAGTTATGCGAACGCATCGTGGCTGCTCGACCTGCCGCGGCCGGTCCGGCTGCTGGGCGCCGCGGCAGCCAGGCGGCTCCCCGGCCGGCGACTGCGTCGTGCCGCCGACGTCCTGAGTGCGGCGGACCCGGACGGTTACGCGCGGTTCGTGGCCTGGACGGACCAGTCCGACATCAGGCGGTTGACCGGTGTGGACGCGGACGATGCGCCGCTGTACACCGAGCTGCGGCAGCGGCTCGACCGCGTGCCAGACATCGAGCGGCCGCCCCTGCTCGATCTCGTCAGCTACCTGACCGACGACATCCTCACGAAGGTGGACCGTGCATCGATGGCTGTCAGCCTCGAAGTGCGCGCTCCACTGCTCGATCATCGGGTGGTGGAGTTCGCCGTGGGCCTGCCAATGCGGCTGAAGCGCCGCGACGGCCGGCAGAAGTGGCTGCTGCGGCGGCTGCTCGCGAAACGCGTCCCGCCCTCGCTCACCGACAGGCCGAAGATGGGGTTCGGCGTGCCGCTCGAGACCTGGCTGCGCGGGCCGTTGCGGGAGCGGATGACCTCCTATGTCGACTCGTCGATCTTCGACGACCTGGGCATCGATGGCCGGGCCGTGCGCACGCAGTGGTCCGCCTTCACCGGTGGCGCGCCCAGGCGCCCAGACACGATCTGGCAGCTGTTCGTCCTGGCCGCGTGGGCCGACTACTGCAGGCCCGCCGCCGCCTCGCCGTCAGCGTAGATCGTGAGGGCATCCCCGGCTTCCGCCGTGGTGGTGTACCACCCATCGGCGAAGAGCACCGAGACCTCGTAGGTGCCCTCCCACGGCGCCGCCACCAGCAGGTCGTAGCCGTTCTGCGCCATGTACGAGGATCCCGACTCGACGAAGCGGAGCAGCGTCAGGTTCGGGGCGCCCAGCGGACGTACCCGCACGGCACGTCCCTGCTGATTCCGCTCGCTGCTCGCGCCAAGCACCCTGATGCGCAGCATTCGGTCGTTGACCGCGTTCGCCGTCACCGACTGGAAGTGTCCACCTGCCACATGCGATCGCGCCACGATGTCGGGCAGGCCGGAGTTGTCGACGTCCGCGCAGGCGATCAGGTCGATGTACGACGCGGCGAGTGTCGTGATGTCAGAGGGTACGAACGCACCGCCCAGGTTCAGCAGGAGCTGCGGTGACGAGCCGGTGGTGACGAGGTTGTTCCTCGCCACCACGAGGTCCTCGTACCCATCGCCGTTGATGTCGCAGGTGTTCAGGCCGAACCCGTAGTTCTGCCCGACCACGCCGGCCAGTGTCGTCCCGCCGTCGAAGCGGCCATTGATGTTCCGGTAGAGCCGTGTCACCGCGGAATCGTGGTGCACCAGGTCGAGGTCGCCGTCCAGGTCGGTGTCGACGAGCACGAGCCCTTCGTCGAACCGCGCCGGCACGTTCGTGGTCGAGGCCCGGTCGGTGAAGGTCATGTTGTGGTTGTTGATGTAGAGGTGCGTCGCCACCAGGATGTCGAGCCAGCCATCCTGGTTGAAGTCGATCGCCTGCGCACCCTCGGGATTGAACGGCGAGGTGCTCGACACGCCGGCGCTGGCGGCGACGTCCGTGAACACCCCGTGCCCGTTGTTCCGCAGCAGCCACGAGTGCGCGCCGTCGCCCATGTTGAAGTAGTGGGGCAGGTAGATATCGAGGTCGCCATCGTTGTCGAAGTCGGCCGCCACCACGGTCTCGCCGTACCCACGGATGTTGAGGGCCGTGACGCCGGGGTCCTCGCGGAAGCTGCCGTCGCCCTGCCCGACCAGCAGGATCGATCGCGAATCAGCATCGTCCCCGCGCGAGTACACGTTCGTGAAGATGTCGACGATGCCGTCGCCGGTGAAGTCGGCGAAGCGCGAGTCGCGATTCACGCGACCGGTGGCGAAGAGGAGGGCCTCACCCAGCGGATCGAGGGTGGACGCGGTGAAGCTGCCGTCGCAGTTGCCGCGTCGACCGATGAGGTCGAGGCAGCCATCCCCGTCGATGTCCCACAGGGCCGGAGTGACATCGCCTCCTGAGCTCTCACCCGGGTCGATGGAACCAGGGAGCGGCGACGGTGTGGGCACGGCCTGCGCGGTGGTGGAGGTGGTGGACGCGATGGGGCCGCCCTCCTGCACCACGCCGCCAATGACCGGGAACACGCGGAAGTAGCGCGGTGTCGAACCGCTGGAGCCGGGCGCGGTGAACGGCGGCGCCGACGGCTGTGCGGCGCCAGTCATGGATGGGGAGCCGGCGAGCGCCGCGCGGCTGGCCGACTCCAGCACCATGTAGCTCTCGGCTGCAGGGACGGGGTCCCAGAAGAGGACATCCTGTCCGCCCGTGGTCTGGACGACGGTCCATCGCGGCGGGTCGTCGGGCAGGGTGGTCCCGGTCACGTCGACGACCGCGCTGTTGATCCAGGAATCCCAGGCCGCGACCGAGCCTGCGATGCGTGCCCACACCTGGACGTAGTACTGCCCGGCGTGGTGCGGAGAGAAGGTCACCACCGGCGAGGGTGAGTACTCCTGGATGACCTGCCAGGTGTTGGCGGTCACGTCACGCAGCCAGAAGCGGTAGTGAATGACGTGGCTGGTCGTGCTCGTTCCGGCCGTCCACGTGATGGGCGCACCGGTGATGCCGGCCGAGGCGGATGCCTGCGCGAGGGTGAGCGACCACACCGATCCCGTCACCTTCATCGTGTCGCTGTTGCGCCAGTCGTCGTACAGGACGGAGCTGCCTGCCGCCCGCACCCACACCTGTGCCCAGTGCTTCCCGGTCTGCGTGGGGTACCACGTGGCGCTCGCCGCGGACGAGAAGTCCTGCACCAGCGTCCAGGCCTGGCGCACGGAGTCGTACACGTAGAAGCGGTACTCGTACGAGCCGGATCCGCCGCTGGCGGCCGCGGAAATGACGACGGGGGCGTAGGTCGTGGGTGACGTGGTCGACACCGACACGGACGCGAGCCTGACCGGAGCGGTCGCGGTGGCGCTCACGGTGACCGTCGCGCTGTTCTGCCAGGCGTCGTACAGCGCACTCGACGACGACTCCTTCGCCCACACCTGCATGTGGTAGCTGCCCGTCACCGCCGTCCACGCGACGGATGAGGCCGGGCCATAATCCTGCAGCATCGTCCAGACCTGCGTGCCCTGGTTGTAGAGCCAGAATCGATACAGCACCGTGCCGGACGCCCCGCTCACCGACGCGCTCCACGTGACGGTCGAACCCGCCGTGGTCGAGGAGGGCGACGCGTTCACGGCGGTGACCGCCAGTGGGGCCGCCTGCACAATGGTGCCGGGAACCTGGACCAGGAGAGAGAACAGGAGAAGGGAGAGCAGTCGTCCTGCGAAAACGCGCATATCGATGACGCCTCGGTAATTCCGCACTCACCCGGGCTTATCGGTGTCTGCGCGTGTCGGGCGTATCTGAAAATCCGTGAAAACCCCGTGCAGCCCACGCGCGACCCGCGCACGCACGTAGGCCATTGACGGACGCGGAGACGGGCGACCACGAAAAGTTGTCCGGCTGAGCTTGCTCGAGGATGCGCACGGCGGCGTGGACCGTACTACTATCTATCGTTATAGCTTTTCGCGGGGAGCCGGCAGCGCCGTCCGGTCGACCCTGCCCACAGTCGAACCATGGCCTGACATGCCCCTGAGCACGGCTCTCCTGCAGGTTCTCACCGCGTTCGCGGTGTCACTCGCCCTCGTGCCGATCTCCCGGTACACGGCGTTGCGGTACGGCTTCGTCGCGAAGCCCAGGGCGGACCGCTGGCACCATCGTCCCACGGCGCTGCTCGGTGGGGTGGCCATCGTGCTCACGGCGCTGGGGCTGCACCTCGCCTTCATCGGCGTGGCCGCGGCGCCGGTGCTGCTGGTGGGCACGGCGGCGATGTTCGTCCTCGGCCTGGTCGACGACATCGTCTCGTTGAAGCCGGTGACGAAGCTGGTCTTCGAGATCGCGGTCGCCTCGGTGTTCGCGTTCTTCGACTATCGGCTGGGCTGGTTCGACTCGCAGACACTCGACACGCTGGTGACGATCTTCTGGATCGTCGGCTTCACCAACGCGTTCAACCTGCTCGACAACATGGACGGGCTCTGCGCGGGCCTGGGCGTCATTGCCGGCGCCGTGGTGCTCGCCGGGTTCGCGATCGGCGGGTTCGAGGGGCCCGAGGTGACGCACCTGGCGCTGCTGCTCGGGGCCACCGCCGGCTTCCTGGTCTACAACGTCAACCCGGCGTCCATCTTCATGGGGGACAGCGGGAGTTTGTTCATCGGCCTGAACCTGGCCGTGCTGACGTTGGGCCGGGACATGCCCACCCGGGCGTCCGCCGACCTGCTGTCGATCATGGCCGCCCCGATGTTCATCCTGCTGGTGCCGATTCTCGACACGGCGCTGGTGACCCTCTCACGGTGGGCCACCGGCCGCAGCGCCGCACAGGGTGGGCGCGATCATTCCTCGCACCGGCTGGTGGCGATCGGGCTGTCGGAGCGTTCGGCGGTCTTCGTCCTCTGGGTGCTGGCGGCGCTCGGAGGGGCGCTCGGCATCACGCTGTCGCATTCGCCCGGGGAGTTCGCCAGCCTCGCCTCGGCCGGCTTCATCCTGGGCGTGATGATCTTCGCCGTGTACCTCGCGCACGTGCGGGTCTACGACGAGGACGACACGGTGCTCACCAGGGCCGGCGGGATCACGCCGATTGTCGTGGACTTCGTCTACCGCCGGCGCATCGGCGAGGTGCTGCTCGACGTCTGCCTGACCGCACTGGCCTACTACAGCGCCTACCGGCTCCGGTTCGGAGCGCCGGCCGAGTTCAGGATCTACTTCCCGCAGTTCCTGCGCTCGCTGCCGCTCGTGGTGGGCGTCCAGGTGGTGAGCCTGTACGCGTCGGACGGCTACCGGGGCGTCTGGCGCTACTTCGGGATGATGGACAGCCTGGCGTTCGTGCGCGGCGTGGGGCTCGGCACGCTCGTGAACATCAGCGTGCTGGTGTATGCCTACCGGTTCGAGGCCTACTCACGCGGGGTGTTCATCATCCACGCGGCGCTGCTCATGCTCTTCCTGACCGGGTCGCGCGCGTCGTTCCGCCTGATCAGCGAGTTCGTGCAGCGCCGCACGCAGCGCGGCATGCGCGTGGTGATCTACGGGGCAGGCGACGTGGCTGCCAGCGCGGTGCACGACATCCTGCGGCGCCGCGAAGGCAGCTTCCGCATGCTCGGGTTCATCGTGGAAGACCCGTCGATGGAGCGGACGCGCATGCAGGGCTACCCGGTGCTCGGCAGCTACGGAGCGCTGCTGGAACTGATCGAGCAGCAGCGCGTGGACCTCGTGGTGCTCACGCAGCTGATCGACGTGGACCGCCTGACGCAGCTCCACGAGGTCTGCGCGGAACGCCGCGTCTCGCTCGAGCGGCTCCACTTCCACCTCGACCAGCTCGTCGCGGCCTCCTGACGGCCGATCAGCGCCCGACCATCCCCTCGACCGGGCTGCTCGCGGTGGCGTAGGACTTCCGGGGAATCCGACCCGCCTTGTAGGCCAGCCGTCCCGCGCGCACGGCGTGCTTCATCGCCTCGGCCATCGACACCGGATCCTGCGCCCCGGCGATGGCGGTGTTCATCAGCACGCCGTCTGCCCCGAGCTCCATGGCCAGCGCCGCGTCGGACGCCGTGCCGACGCCCGCGTCCACGATGAGCGGCACGTCGATGAACTCGCGGATGATCCGGATGTTGTTCGGGTTCTGCACGCCGAGCCCGGATCCGATGGGTGCGCCGAGCGGCATCACCGCGGCAGCGCCGGCATCCACCAGCTTGCGGCAGACGATGAGGTCGTCCGTGGTGTAGGGCAGGACCACGAAACCCTCCTTCACCAGCGCCCTGGTGGCCGCGATGAGCGCCTCGTTGTCGGGGAAGAGCGTCCGCTCGTCACCGATGACCTCGAGCTTGACCCAGTTCGACAGGCCAGCCTCGCGTCCCAGGAACGCCGTGCGGATGGCCTCGTCGGCGGTGTAGCAGCCGGCGGTGTTGGGGAGCAGGAAGATCTTCGACGTGTCGACGTAGTCGAGCAGCGATTCCTTCGAGCGATCGGAGATGTTGACCCGGCGGACCGCCACCGTGGCCATGTCCGCGCCAGACGCCACGTGCGCCTGCTGCATCACCGCGTGGGACGGATATTTACCGGTACCCACGATGAGCCTGGATGCGAACGTGCGGCCGGCGATGACGAGAGTGTCCATGCCGCGATTCTAGCGCAGGGGCCCTCGGAGGCACGGGACGGTCAGGAGGGCCTGGACCGTCAGAAACCTCAGTTCTGACTTCTGAGTTCTAAGTTCGAACTTCGGAACGAGATCCTCCGCCGACGAAGTTCACGATCTCCACCTGGTCGCCCTCGCCGATGGTGGTGATGTCGTAGGCGGCGCGCTTGACCACGACCAGGTTGTGCTCGACCGCCACGCGGCGCGCATCGATCTGGAGCGTGGTGAGCAGGGCAGACAGGGAGGTGGGGCCGGCGAGCTCGTAGGGCTCGCCGTTGAGCATGATCGTCACGGGTCGGTCGTCCCTATTGTGCGGTCCGCAGCGCGAGCGCGAAGTTGCCCACCGGCAGGTCGGCCTGCAGCTTCAGGGGCAGCCGGCGCGCATCGGTGGAGATCCAGGCGGCGATGTTCTGGCCCACCTGCTGGTTGGCCATGTCGGTGATGGTGATTCGCAGGGGCCACGCGTCGAGCTGTCCCAGCGGAACGTTCAGCGGGGCCGGGGCGCCGACCTCGAACTTCACCGTGTAGAGCAGGCCCAGGTCGGCCACGGGCACGCTGACCGACTCGCCGGGCCTGAAGTTGCGGCCACGCAGGGTGTAGAGCGTGGCCAGGCCGTCCTGCACGTTGGCCGGGATCGGGAACTGCAGCGTCGGCTGGTACTGCTGCTCGAACTGCGCGCGGCCCGTGCGGCGGTTGAAGAGCGTGGAAGAGAAGACCTTGCGGTTGCCTTCCTCCGTGTAGAGCGACGTGCGCTGCGAGAGCGTCGAGAAGCTGTCGAGCAGCGAGTCCATCTTGTAGTAGACCGAGTAGAACCGGGCTACCAGCGGAATGGGCTTCCCCTCGGCCACGATGTAGTAGGCCGTGGAGTCGTACGACGGCCGCTTCTCGACGACCTTGCTGGTGGCCGAGCCGGCCACGAGATAGTTGGACCAGGAGACGTCGAAGGTGAGCGTCTCGCCGACGCGGAAGGGCACGGTGGCCTCCCGCCGCGGGGCCGGCGCCGGAGTCGCCGGCGTCTTCGCCCGAGGTGCGGGCGCCGACCGTCGCGCGGGCGGTGTCGACGGTCGCGAAGGCTGCTGTGCCGCCAGGTGCAGCGTCGCCCCCAGGATGGCCACGGTCGCACAGAGAGAAACAGCACGCATGGGGCTATTCTATGGTGATACCACCCATGACGAACACGACGGACACCCCGACGCCGCAGATGCCGCTGGGCATCCCCGGCTATACCTACGCCGATCTCTACGAGGCCGAGCGCCTCGCGTCGCTCTACGACCGATTCTGTGAAGAGGTGCAGGCCACCGATGGGGCCTTCTGGGCCGAGTGGGACGCCTACCGCCAGGCGCCGGATGCGCCACGCCCGAACACGGTACTGTCGAGCCTGCTGACCCGCATGGCCCCGTACGTGAGCCGTTTCGTGGAGCGGCTCTTCGACGTGGGAGATGCCACCGCCGTCATCCGGGCCGCGACGCGCGACCAGGACGACCTCTTCCGTTTCAAGGTCGACTTCGTCCGGCGTCGTGCGCTGCCGCTGGTGAAGGGGGGCGCGCATGTCGAGGTGAGCGCGGCCGACGAGGCGACGGTCCGCAGGCTGGCCGGCGTGGACCCCGGACCGACCGCCGGCAGCGGCCCCGACGCCGAACTGGCGGTGGCCCGCGCCGGGTGCGCGCTGCTCGACCGCGAGAAGACCGACAAGGCCGCTGTGGCTGACGACATGGAGGCGCTGAAGCGCTGGTGCGCGGCGCGCGTCCACGACGCGGCCTATCGTCACTGGGTCGTGTTCCGCTTCCCCGAGAACCTCGAGCCGTGGAACCTGGTCCCGGTGGATCGCAACCCGCTCCTGCCCGAGCAGATGGTGGGGCCGGACGGCCGGCTCAGGCGCCGTGACGGGTTCAAGCTCACCGACGCCCGCGCCAACAACCGCGAGGTGCTCAGCGAGATCCACTACTGCGTGCTCTGCCACGAGCGCGACAAGGACTCCTGCTCGAAGGGGTACAAGGAGCCGGCCGCCAAGGGCAGCGAGAACGCACCGGTGAAGATCGCCGTCAACGCACTGGGCATCGAGCTGAACGGCTGCCCGCTCGACGAGAAGATCTCCGAGATGCACACGCTCCGCAAGGCGGGCGACGCGATCGGCGGGCTGGCGCTCATTGCCATCGACAACCCGATGTGCCCGGGCACCGGCCACCGCATCTGCAACGACTGCATGAAGGGGTGCATCTACCAGAAGCAGGAACCGGTCAACATCCCGCAGATCGAGACCGGCATCCTCACCGACGTGCTCAAGATGCCGTGGGGTGTCGAGATCTACGGCCTGCTCACGCGCTGGAACCCGCTGAACGTGCGGCGCCCCCATGCGCTCCCCTACAACGGCCGCAACGTGCTCGTGGTCGGCCTCGGTCCGGCCGGCTACACGCTCTCGCACTACCTCGTGAACGAGGGCTTCGGCGTGGTGGGGATCGACGGGTTGAAGATCGAGCCGTTGCCGGACGCGCTGGTGGGCACCGAGACGTCGGCTCCGCGCCCCATCCGCGACTGGACCGAGATCTACCGGCAGCTCGACGAGCGCGTGCTCGAGGGCTTCGGGGGGGTCTCGGAGTACGGCATCACCGTGCGGTGGGACAAGAACTTCCTGACGCTGATTCACCTCACGCTGGCGCGTCGACGGGGCCTGCGCATCTACGGCGGCATCCGCTTCGGCGGCACGCTGCCGATCGAGGACGCCTGGGCCTACGGGTTCGACCATGTGGCGATCGCCGCCGGCGCCGGGCGGCCGACGATCATCGACATGAAGAACAACCTGATTCGCGGCATCCGGAAGGCCAGCGACTTCCTCATGGCGCTCCAGCTCACGGGAGCCTTCAAGCGCGAGGCGCTGCCGAACCTGCAGGTGCGGCTGCCGGCCGTCGTGATCGGCGGCGGCCTGACCGCCATCGACACCGGCACCGAGCTGATGGCGTACTACCCGGTGCAGGTGGAGAAGGTCCTCCACCAGTACGAGACCACCGTGGCCGCCATCGGCGAGCCGGCGGTGCGCGCCACCTACGATGCCGAGGAACTGGCGGTGCTCGACGAGTTCTGCGCCCACGGGCGGCAGATCCGCGCCGAACGCGAGCGCGCGGCCGCTGCCGGGGAGGCGCCCGACTTCGTGCCGCTGCTGCGCGCATGGGGCGGCGTCACGGTGGCCTACCGCAAGCGCATGGTCGACTCACCGGCCTATCGCCTCAACCACGAGGAGATCATCAAGGCGCTCGAGGAAGGGATCTCGTTCACCGAGAACGTGAATCCGATCGAGGCGGTGGCCGACGAGTTCGGGGCGCTGAAGGAAGTGATCTTCAGCCGGGAGGGCCGGGAAGGGCAGGAAGGGCAGGCTGGGCTGACGCTTACGCTGCCCGCGCGGTCGCTGATGGTGGCCGCCGGCACCTCGCCCAACGTGACCTACGAGAAGGAAGCGCCCGGGCACTTCAGGCTCGACGCGAAGAGGAAGTTCTTCCAGCCGCATCGCGTGGAGCGTGGCGCTGATGGCCGCCTGCAGCTCGTCGAGGACAGCAAGGGCTTCTTCACCTCCTACGAGCACGACGGCCGGTTCGTCAGCTACTACGGCGACAACCACCCGCGCTACGCCGGGAACGTGGTGAAGGCGATGGCCTCGGCCAAGGCCGGCTACCCGAAGGTGGTGGCGCTCTTCGCCGACGAGGTGGCACGGCTCGACCCGGCTGGCCAGCCGGCGCGTGACCAGGCCTGGCGCACCTTCGGCGAACGGCTCGACGCCGAGCTGAACGCGGAAGTGGTCGATGTCGTCCGTCTCACGCCGACGATCGTCGAAGTCATCGTGAAGGCCCCGGCGGCCGCCCGTCACTTCGAGCCCGGCCAGTTCTACCGGCTGCAGAACTTCGAGAGCGCCGCGACGCGTGTGGCGGAGAACGGCCATCGCGTTCCGCTCATCATGGAGGGGCTGGCCCTGACCGGCGCCTGGGTGGACAAGGCGCAGGGGCTGCTCTCGATGATCACCCTCGAGATGGGGGCGTCGAGCCGGCTGGTGGCCTACCTGAAGAAGGGCGAGCAGGTGGTGGTGATGGGCCCCACCGGCGCGCCGACCGAGATTCCCGAGCACCAGAACGTGCTGCTCCTTGGCGGCGGCCTCGGCAACGCGGTGCTGTTCTCCATCGCGAAGGCGATGCGGAACCGCGGCAACCGGGTGCTCTACTTCGCGGGCTACAAGAACGGTGCGGACGTGTTCAAGCGCGAGGAAGTCGAGGCCTCGACCGACCAGGTGATCTGGAGTTCGGACATGGGGCCCGAGATCGCGCCGGGCCGGCCCCAGGACGCGCACTTCCGCGGCAACATCGTGCAGGCAATGCTGGCCTACAACGCCGGCCAGCTCGGCGAACAGCGGGTGCCGCTGGGCACGGTGGACCGCATCATCGCGATCGGATCGGACCGCATGATGGCGGCGGTGAAGGCGGCACGGCATACCACGCTGGCTCCCTTCCTCAAGAAGGAGCACGTGGGCATCGGCAGCATCAACTCGCCGATGCAGTGCATGATGAAGGAGGTCTGCGCGCAGTGCCTCCAGAAGCACGTCGATCCGGTCACCGGGAAGGAGACCGTCATCTTCTCGTGCTTCAACCAGGACCAGGAGCTCGACCTGGTCGACTTCCCGAACCTGGCCGCCCGCCTGCGGCAGAACACGGTGCAGGAGAAGCTGGCCAATCTCTGGTTCGAGCGGCTGCTCGACGGCGAAGGCCTGGCGCACATCTAGGGGCCGGCGGCTTCGACTGAACCCCGCCGCTGCGGGCTCCGGGCCCCTGGCTCCGGGCCGTATCCGCTGCGTGTTTGTGATGGGCCGGCTCCGGCCGGACCCTTCACAGACGGCTCCACCTGCCCGCCTCTTCCTGTCCCTCGAGACGCGTCCCCCGGGCCCTGCCGGCTCCCCCTGCCGTCCGCTGAACTCCCGTTCATGTGTCCGTCACGCGGCGTTTACCGTCTCGCGCTACAACGGCTGCATCGTTCACATCGGATTCACCGGGAGCCAGCGTACGGACATGAAGCACAACTTACTCGCGGCTGCGGCCGCCCTCGGCCTGTTCCTCGGAGGCGCCACCGCCGCTTCCGCACAGCCGCTCTCCATCACCAAGGTCTGGACCTTCGAGCACACCACGGCAGGGCAGGTGTCCGAGATTCCCGCCTTCGACCCGAAGACGAGGACGGTGTGGGTGGCCGGCGTGACCGGAGTCGACGTGATCGACCTGGCGAGCGGTTCGCTGGTGGACCACATCGACGTGACGCCGTGGGGCATGGTCAACAGCGTCGCCATCCGGAACGGCATCGCCGCACTGGCGGTGGAGGCGGTTCCCGACCGCCGGCAGGACGGCCGCGTGATCTTCCTCGATACGAAGACGCGCGCGCTCGCGGCAGGCATCAGCGAGGTGTCGGTCGGTCCGCTGCCCGACATGCTGGTCTTCTCGCCCGATGGCGAACGGCTGCTGGTGGCCAACGAAGGCACCCCCAATGCCGTGGCTGACACCGCCTACACCACGCCGGACCCCGCAGGCAGCGTGACGATCATCAACGCCATCACCCGCACGGTCATCGCGACGGCAACGCTGGCTGGCGTGCCGCAGTACGGGTCGAACCTCCGGACCAACACCGGCATGGACTTCGAGCCCGAGTACATCGCGTTCGAGCCGGGCGGACGCCGCGCGTTCGTGACGCTCCAGGAAGGCAACGCCGTCGGCGTGCTCGACCTGCAGGTGAAGTCGTTCACGGCGATCGTCGGGCTCGGCGCCAAGGACTTCTCGGTCGCGGGCAACGAGATCGACACGGTCGACAACGACGCCGTGGTGAACTTCCTGCCGGTCCCTGCCTTCGGCCTCTACATGCCCGACGCCATTGCCGCCTTCAAGCATCGCGGCCAGACCTACCTGGTCACCGCCAACGAAGGGGACTACCGCGAGGACAACGTCGACCGGTCCGCCGCCAGCACGTTCGGCGCCGTCGCGCCGCTGAACCGCCTGCGGGTGTCCAACACCGACTCTGCCCCGGGCCAGCTCTATGCCGCGGGTGCCCGCTCCTTCTCGATCTGGGGCGACAACGGCAACCTGGTGTTCGACAGCGGCAACATCCTCGAACGTGAGGCCGACGCACGCGGCATCTACGACGACGGTCGCAGTCGCGACAAGGGCGTGGAGCCGGAAGGCGTGGTCCTTCAGACGATCGGCCAGCGGCGGTATGCCTTCATCGGGCTGGAGCGCACGAAGAGCAGTGCGGTGGCGGTGTTCGACATCACCGACCCGTACAACGCCACCTTCGTGGACATGATCGTCACGCCCGGCGACCTCGCACCGGAAGGGCTCGCCGCCTTCGAGGCGCCCGGCGGCTTCTACCTCGCCATCGCGAACGAGACGCTGGCCGCTGGAGCGGCCGGCACGCACACCACCCTCTACCGCATCCGCCCGAAGAACTGAGCCCACATCCGGAGGCCGGCCCTGCCGGCCTCCGGACACCTCGCCCTGAGCTCATCGCCGCTCCGCGAGTCGGGGTGTCGACGCCGGCGGCCTGCGGTGGTGTGTCGCCTGTTCGTACGCATGTGCCATCCCCAGCAGCCGCCCATCGTCGAACGGACGTCCCATCAGCTCGAGCCCGACGGGCATCCCATCCGGTGTGAACCCGGCCGGCACGGTCACCGCCGGAAAGGCGAGCACCGAGGCCAGCGTACGGTTACTGCCCACGCGCGTGTCCCCCTCGTTCGGGTTCGTCATCACGTCCGGCGCAACCGGGCCTGGCGAGGTATCGCCGGTCGGGTAGACCAGCACGTCGAGCCGCCGCGAGGCCATCACCCCGAGCACGGTGCGACGAAGGCTCTCCGTCTCCTGCTGCACGCGCAGGTAGCCGGGCTCATCAGTCGAATGTCCGACCACACCCAGCAGTCCACGCATGCGGGACGGCAGCACCAGCCCCGACAGAAGGATCTCGCGCAGCGTCTTCACCGGCGCGTTCGGGTGCTGTGCAAGATAGCCGTTGATGGCCGGCTCGGGTTCGAACACGTTCCCGTCGTACGTGCGGGCGATGGTCGCCGCCGCATCCGGCAGCACGACGTCGCCGACAACGCTCGCCCCGCGGGCCGAGAGATCGACAAGGGCCCGATCGAACAGCTGGTGGATGTTCCGGTAGTCGTCCGTGTCGGTCTTCGTGTCGGCGAGCAGGGGATGACGGATGACGCCCACGCGCACCCCCTGGAGTCCCGATGTCGGCAGTGACGCCTCGAACGACGAGGGTATCTGTCCCGCTGCGTACGCCGTCACCGGATCGCGCGGGTCGTAGCCCGCAATGACGTCCAGGACGATCGCGGCGTCCCGTGCCGTGCGCGCGATCGGACCGGCCGTGTCGTAGCTGGGGCGGAACGGCAGCATGCCGAACCGGCTGACGAGCGGCAGCGTGGGGCGCAGCCCGACCAGGCTCCCGGCCGCGGCCGGCCCGCGAATGGAGCCGCCGGTGTCCTCGCCAATCCCGACGGTGGCCAGGCTCGCTGCGACACCGGCGCCAACGCCGCCAGATGAACCGCTGGCATGACGCCTGGGGTCGTACGGATTCCTGATCGGTCCGGAGATCGAGCCGACGTATCCCGACGCGAACTCTCCCATCGTCGATTTCGCGATGACGATGGCGCCGGCCGCACGCATCTTCTCGACGACCGCGGCATTCCGGCGTGGCACGAAGTCCTTGAAGACCGCCGATCCATACGTGGTCCGCATGTCGCTCGTCTCGAACTGGTCCTTCACCAGCACCGGCACGCAGTGCAGCGGGCCGCGGGTGCCGCTGCGACCTTCGCGGTCGAGCCTGTCGGCCTCTTCCGGTGCCCGCGGGTTCACCGTTACGACTGCGTTCAACGCCGGTCCCTTCTGGTTGTACGCCTCGATGCGGGCCAGGTATTGCTGCACGACGCCGCGGCAGGTGACCTGACCGGAACCCAGCGCGCTCCGGATGTCGTCGATGGTGGCTTCGAACGCCTCGAACCGGACCGATGGCTGCTGCGCGGCGAGCGGGAGAAGGGCCTGCCCGCCAGCCCAGACGAGGAGGACGGCTGCGGCTGCGGTCAGCCGATGCCGGCGCTGGTGAAGGACGAGGCCCGTGGCTCTGGCGTGAATCGTCATGCGAGCCACATGGTATGCCGAGGTCACGCCGTGCCGGCAGCACTGAGCACGGCGTCGATGGACCGCTCCACGTCCTCCGCGGTGGTCGCGTGATCGCTGACGGAGATGCGCATCACGGCCTTGCCGCGCCACACGGAGCCGCCCATCCAGCAGGTGCCGTCGCGCTGGATCGCCGCAATCACCGCCCTGGTGCGCGCATCGTGCGCGGCGTCGTCTCCGCCAGGCGCCAGAAACCGCACCAGCACCTGGTTCAGCACGACGTCGTTCAGGATGGTGACGTTGGGCTCGGTGGCGAGCCGCTCCGCGAAGCGCCTCGCGTGTGCGCAGCTCTGCTCGACGAGGGAGGCAATTCCCGAGCGGCCGAGGGCGGCCAGCGCGGCGTAGACTGGAACCGACCGGGCGCGCCGCGAGAACTCCGGGTTCCAGTCCACCGGATCGCGGTCGGTGCCCGGCGCCGACTGCACCAGATAGGCCGCGGTGACGGTCATGGCGGCCCGGTGCGCCTGTGGATGCGCGCAGATGGTGATGCCGCAGTCGTACGGCACGTTCAGCCACTTGTGCGCGTCGGTGGACCACGAGTCGGCCCGCTCGAGCCCGGGCAGGCGCGTGGGCTGCAGCACCGCAGACCAGAGGCCGATGGCGCCGTCGACGTGCAGCCAGGCGCCGTGGTGGTGCGCCACGTCCGCCAGGTCGCCCACGGGGTCGAGCGCGCCGGTATTCACGTTGCCCGCCTGGCAACAGACGATGGTCGGCACGCCGGGCTGCTCCTGCAGCACACGTTCGAGTGCGTCTGGCAGCATCGCGCCGTTGCCGTCCACGGGCACGCGCACCATCCCGCGCATGCCCAGTCCCAGCAGTCGGGCTGCACGGGGCACGGTCACGTGCACTTCGTCGCCGACAACGAGCCGGATCGGCGGCGCGCCGTTCAGTCCCTCGGCCTCTACATCCCACCCGGCTGCCGCGAGCACGTGGTTCCGCGCGGCGGCGAGTGCGGTGGTGTTCGCCATCTGTCCGCCGGTGACGAACGCGAACGAGGCGTGCGCTGGAAGGCCGAGCATCTCCACGATCCAGCGGCCGGCCACTTCCTCGACCACCGCCACACCGGGCGTCGGCGCAAACAGCCCCGCGTTCTGATCCCACGCACTCACGAGCCAGTCGGCGCCGAGCGACGCGGGGACCGTGCCGCCAATCACGAAACCGAAGAACCGGCCCGAGGCCATGCCCATCAGGCCGCCGGCCTCCACGGCGCCGGCCAGGCGTTCGAGTACCGCGGCCGCATCGGTGGGATGCTCGGGCGCGGGCCCGCCCAGCGCCGCCCGGAGTGCCGCCGGATCCGCGGTCGGTGTCACCTGTCTGCCCGGCAGGCTCTTCCGGTAGTGGATGCCGCGTTCCGCTGCCCACGTCAGGAGTGCTGACTCTTCCATGGTGTCGATTCCAGTGCCTCGTCTGTCTCGATCAGGCGAGCCGCCAGCCGTGCTCGTGCAGGTTGCGCATCACCGTGGCGGTCCGCTCGATGAGTGCCTGCGGCTGTTCGATGTCCTCGACCGTCGTTGCGCCGCCTGCCTGTGCCATGACAATGCGATAGGTGCCGTTGGCGTCGTTCCGTGTGACTTCGCACCGCAGGCGGTGCCCCTCGCGCTCGAAGATCCAGACCATTGGTGTTCCCGGGCTCAGACGTTAGCAGGGAAGGAGCCTGCGGCGTACACGGCAGCCCCGAGCAGGCCGGACTCGGCGTTGAGGATCACGTGCACGGGCATCCGTTCGACCAGCGGGCGCATGGCGCCCTTATCGTGGAACGCCCGCAGGAACCGGCCGTCGGTGAGCGCCGGCAGGATTTTCGGGGCGATGCCTCCCCCGACGAAGAGACCGGCCGTCGACATCGCGCGGAGCGCGAGGTTGCCGGCCTCTGCGCCGTACGCCTCCACGAACATGTCGAGGGCGTCGACGCATGCGGGGCAGCGGCGTTCGAGGGCAGCCGCAGTCAGCAGGGCCGGTGCAGCGGGGCTGTCGGGATCTATGCCGGCCGTGCAGGGAGCGGCATGCGTGGCCCGGTGCAGGTGCGGGAACCCCTTGCCGGAGACCACGTCTTCCACCTCGGCCCGGCCGTGACGGGCCACGATCTGCTGCAGCAGCGCGATGTCCCGCGGCGTACGCGGCGCCCAGTCGGCATGCCCCGCCTCGGTGGGCGAGGGCACGAGGCGGCCACCAACCCGGTGCAGGATCGACTCGCCGAGTCCGGTGCCTGCCGCGATGAGCCCCATGTTGCCGGCCGGCGTCGGTGTACCGGCCTGCAGGACGTGCAACTCGTCGCCGGCGAGCACGGGCACCGCGTACGCCATGGCCTCGAGGTCGTTCAGCAGCGCGACGCGCGCCACGTCGACGCTCGCCTGGATGTCGACGGCGTCGATGCTGAAGGGCACGTTGGTCAGCCCGGCCGTCGCACCGAGCACCGGGCCGGCCACGCCGAACGCCGCCGAGCCGATCCTCGCGGTCGGCGGGACATGCTCACGGATGAACCCTGCCACCATCGACGTCAGGTTGGCGAACGTGGTCGTGACGAAGGCCCGAACGATGAGGGGAACCGGCCGACCGGGCTGCGGGTCGAAGATTCCGAGGAGAGTCTTGGTGCCGCCGACATCGCCGGCGAGGATCAGGTCACCTCCGCTGCGCGCGGCGGGAGTGGTTGACATGGGTGCCATTCTCGCATCATCTTGAGACCACCCTGCCGCTGCCGCCGTGGCGGTGAGGTTCATGGTCCCCGTGCAGCACGAACACGCCCTTCCGTCACTCGCCGGTGAACTGGTGGTCTTCACCGGCAAGCTGAGCACGCTCGGCCGGAGGGACGCGCGTGCGCTCGTGGAGCGGCTGGGCGGCACCACGGCAGACGAGGTGAACGCGCGCATCACCATGCTCGTCATCGGCCGCGAGGGCTTCGCTGGCGGTGGATCGCGCAGCAACAAGATCAAGCGGGTCGAGGAGCTGAATGCCCAGCACGGCCTGTCGATCAAAGTGCTCAGCGAGGACCAGTTCTGCGCGCTGGCCGGGCAGCCCACGCCCGCGGAGCTCACGCGCCAGTACTACGCCACGCGCGACCTGCTGGCACGATACCGCTCGCTCCGCGAGGATCACCTTCGCTACCTCGTGAAGTACGGCATAGTCCGGCCGGTCCTCCGGACGAACGCCGACACGTACTTCAGCTTCCAGGATCTTGCGCCGATCAAGCAGGCGAACGAGGACATGGCCGCAGGCGCCTCGTTTCGCAGCGTGCTGCGCAGCCTGCGCGCATCGCGCCTTGGGCAGCTCGCCTTCGACTTCAGCCTCGACGCCTCGCCCGCCCGCATCGTCACGCTCCAGCCACGGCCGCCCAGGAAGCCGCCGCTGGAGCCGCCCCCTCCGATCGACACGGCGCGTGCGGAGGAATTCTTCAGGCAGGCGTCCGAACTCGACGATGGGAACGAGGGGACGCTGGAGCAGGCGGCGGCGCTCTACCGGAAGGCGCTCGAGTGCGATCCCTACCTGGTGGCGGCCCTCATCAACCTGGCCAACATCCACTACATGCACCAGGAAACGGCCGAGGCGCAGGCGCTGTACGAACGTGCGATTGCCCTCGAGGCCGACTTCTTCGAGGCACACTTCAACCTCGGCAACATCCATCACGACCTCGGCGAGTTCGAGAAGGCACGGTCCTGCTATGACGAGGCGCTGGTGCTGAACCCGTACTACGCCGACTCGCATTTCTACATGGCGGTCACGCTCGAGAAGATGGGGCTCTCGCAGGAGGCGAAGCCGCACTGGCGTTCCTACCAGCAACTGGCGCCCGAGGGCGAGTGGGTGGAGCTGGCCAGGGAGTTCTCGGAGTGACCGTCGGCCGGCTGCCCGCCTGAGTACGCCGGACCGGTGCCCGCGCACGAGGCATGCATGAAGAGCGCGCTCCGGACCGTGCTGCAGGCGACCGTACTGGCGGCTGCGCTGGCGCTGGCCTGCGGCGGCGGGCCTGCACCGGCCCCTGGCAACACGACGCCTGTCCTCGGTGTGAGTGGCACGAGGCTCACCGTGGACGGACGGCCGCGCTTCCTGACCGTTGCCTCCTACTTCGATGGGGTGCGCCGCGCGCGCGCAGGGCGCGTGGACGAGGATCTGGGGTTCCTCGCCCGGCACGTGGACGGCGTGCGCGTGCTCCCGAACTGGTGGGCGTCCACCTGTCCCTTGCGATCGGGCGACGACACGCTGATCGCGCTCGACGGATCCGTTCGCGAGTCGACCTGGCGGGCTCTGGAGCACCTCCTCGACGCGGCGGTCGCGGCGCGGCTCGTGGTCGACATCTCCTTCACGCGCGAGACGGTCACCGACAACGCGTCACCGCGGCGTACCCTCTCACCCGCGGCTTATGAAGCGGCGGTCCTGCGCCTGCTGGCGGAGCCGCGGTTCCTGAAGGGCCGGTATCCGAACGTAATGGTCGACGTGCAGAACGAGTGGACCCGGTTCGCCGACGCGGCGGAGATCGAGCGCCTGCTTGCGCGGGTGCACGCGGCCGACCCGTCGCGCCTGCTGGCGGCGTCGGTGTCTGCTGGGCGGTACGTGCCCACCGGCCGCGCCATCAAGACGATGGTGGCGGCGTATCACGATCCGCGTGATGCCGACTGGTTCACGCCAGCGGTGGTCCAGGCACAGGTGGACGGCGTGCGAGGCCAGGTGGCGCAGCCGGTCTACCTCCAGGAGCCGATGCCGGCATCGGCGATCTGCGAGGGGCAGATCGTCGACACCGACCTGGCGCACTTCGCATCGGCGCGCCTGGCCGCCGAACGCGCGGGCGCTGCCGCCTGGACCTTCCACACGCGGACGACCTTCGACCTGTCGACACAGTTGCTGGTGGAGAAGTTCAGGATGGCGCCGTACGAGGCGGAGCGCCGGGCGATCGAGTCGATCCAGAGAGCGCGGTAGGCGGGGAGCGTGGTCCGCCTGAGGGCGGACGCCTGACGGCGATACGTCGTGCCCACCTTCAGGCGGGCTTCCGTATCAATAGCGGTAGTTGTCGTTGAACTCGCGCTTCTTCGGCGTGCGGCGCAGCTTGAAGAACTGGCAGTCCGGGCACCAGGCGTCAGGGTTGAAGCTGGTGCCGGCAATCGGCAGCACGTCGCGGTGGCCGCAGCACTCGGGGCCGTCCTCGGGAGGACGGCGCCACCGGCACGACTTGAACTTGATGACAGCCGCGGAGGCCGCAGGTGTCTCGGCGGGCGTTTCGTCAGGCGGTGCGGGCGAAAACGTGTCTGACATCCCCGTCATTCTAGGACAACGCCGACCGACTTTTCCATGCTCGCCCAGATGTCCTTCTCTGCCGGAGCGACGAGCGTGATGGCATTACCCACCTCGTCGGCGCGGCCCGTACGGCCGACCCGGTGCACGTAGGTCTCTGGTGAGTCGGGCAGTTCGTAGTTGATCACCGTGTGAATGCCCGAGATGTCGAGGCCGCGCGCGGCGATGTCGGTGGCGACCAGCACCTTGTAGCGCCCGCCCTTGAACCCCTCCACCGCAATGCGGCGCTGGTCCTGCGTGCGATCGGCGTGCAGGGCGGCGCACTTGATGCCTGCCGCCTGGAGCCGCTGGGCCAGCCGGTCCGCGCCGATCTTCGTGCGCGAGAACACCAGCACGGGACCCTCGGGCCTGCGCAGGTGCTGGATGAGCCAGTCGAGCTTCGCCGACTCCTCGACGATTTCCGCGCGGTGTGTGATCGACTTCGCCGCACGGCTGCGCTGGCCCACCTGGATGTACTTCGGGTTGCGCTGGATCTCCTTCGCCTGCTTGACGATCTCTTCCGGCACCGTGGCGGAGAACAGCAACGTCTGCCGTTCAGTGGGCAGCGCGTCGATGATGCGGCGGACATCGGGCCAGAAGCCCATGTCCATCATGCGGTCCGCTTCGTCGAGGATCAGCAGCTCGATGCCGCTGAGGTTCGCGTTCTGCTGCCGCATGTGATCCATCAGGCGGCCCGGCGTGGCGACGATGATGTCGACGCCGGCCTTGAGGGCGCGCTCCTGGCCACCCATCTCCACACCGCCGTAGACGGCGGCGCTGGTGACGCTGGTGTGGTAGGCGAGACCGTGGATCTCGTCCTCGATCTGCACGGCAAGCTCGCGCGTGGGCGCCAGCACGAGCACGCGGCTTCGCGGCCCTGCCGGTTCACCCTCCGCGGCCGCGTGTCGCGGCGGCGTGGTGAGCAGCCTCTGCAGTGTGGGCACGACGAACGCGCAGGTCTTGCCGGTGCCGGTCTCGGCGCAGCCAATCAGGTCGTCGCCCGCGAGGGCGAGGCTGATGACCGCGCTCTGGATCGGCCGCGTCTCCTTGTAGCCCAGGTCGCGGGTGCCTTCGAGGAGGCGGTGATCCAGGTTGAGCGAGGAGAAGGCGATGGGTGCGCTGTCGACCGGGGTGGCTTCGAGCGAGATCGGCGTGGGGCTCGACATCGGCGCGAACGTGCGGGTGCGCGGGCGCCGGGAGCCGGTCCGCGGCCGTCCGCCGCGGTTTCGGGATGGTGGTCTGGAACCGGTTGTCTTGGAATGCAAATCGTTCGCGGCTAGCGTGCGCGGAAGGTGATGATGCCCCTGACCGGATCGTACGGCGAAACGCCGACGGTCACGCGGTCGCCAGGCACCACCTTGATTCGGAAGCGCCGCATGCGGCCGCTGAGCTGAGCGAGCACTTCGTGCCCGGCGTCACACTGCACGCGGTAGAGACCGCCGCTGTGAACCGCCACCACGGTGCCCTGCATGTCGATGAGGTCGTCCTTGCTCAAACGCCAGCTGTCCTTTCAGAAGTTGAAACTTTCGTAACGCCAAGCATTTTGCCACATGGATGGGGAGATCGGCTAATTGGGGGCTTCAGGCTTCGGCCTCCGGGCCCCTAGGCGGGTCGGCTTCACCCCGTAGCCGACACGCCCGAGGGCGGGAGCCCGGAGCCTCCCGCCTACAGCGCCCGAACCGCGCCTTCCACGCGTCGGGCGAGCGCCTCGTAGTCCTCGCCGGCCAGGTGGAGCGGCGCCCCGAAGGCCACGCGCGCGCCGCCGGGTTTCGGCCACTTCCAGCTGTGGTGGAGGATGCGGTCCAGCCCCTCGACCCGGACCGGCACCACCGGCACGTCCAGCTTCGACCCGATCATCCCGATTCCCGGCCTGAACGGGTTGATCTCGCCCGCGTCGCTCCGCTTCCCTTCGGGGAAGATCAGCACCGAATCGCCCACTTCCAGCACCTCACCGATGTAGCGCAGCGTCTGGCGCGTGCCGGCCTCGCGCTGGGGCAGCGGGAAGGCGTTGAAGAACAGCGCAGCCAGGTAGTAGTTCAGGCTGTTGGTGAACCAGGCCCGGCGCCCGAACTGCTCCGGGAAGAAGTGGGCCTTGAAGAACTCCTTGGCCATCGCGGGCGCCACGCGGTAGCGCAAACGGGCAGGCAGCGCGGTCAGCACGATCGGCACGTCGAGGTGGCTCTGGTGGTTCACCGCGTAGACCACCGGTCCATCGAGCCGTTCCAGGTTCGCGAGCCCGTCCACCTGCAGGCGGACGAAGAGGCGGCCCAGGGGCAGGATCCAGGTGGGCAGGCTGATGCGCCGGAGGAACCGCGCCACCGTCGTGCGGTTCCAGGACGGGAACTCCACCGGCTCCGTAGCGGCCGCGGTACCGGCCTCGGTGCCGCGGTCGACGATCGCCTTCAGGTCGGCGACGCTGCGGGCTCCGGCGAACGCCCCCTCGTCGATGCGCGCCCCGAACGTGTCCTCGAGCGCCACCATCAGTTCGACCCGTTCGAGTGAGCTGAGTCCGAGTTCGTCCAGTGTGGCCGTCGTGTCCACCTGCTCACGTCCGGCATACCTGGCCACGAGCGCCGCCAGCGCATCGCTGCCGGCCTGCACGTGCCGGGGTGTCCCGCCGCCCTTCACCCACTCGCGCACCACGGCGCGTTTCAGCTTCCGGGTGCCCTCGGTGCGCGGCAGCTCCGGCTCGGGCCACACGAGCGTGCGCCGGATCTTCTGGTGATCGTCGAGCCGCGCATTCGCCTCGCGTGCAATCGCATCCGGGTCGACGCCGGGGTCGACCACGAGCACGGCGTGTACCCGTTCGTTGCCGCCCCCTGCGGTGCTCACGCCGACCACCGCCGATTCCCGCACGCCCGGCAGCTGGTTGAGGACCCGCTCGACGTCTTCCGGGAAGACGTTCAGCCCCTCGGGCGTGACGATCATCTCCTTCTTGCGTCCGCGGATGAACACCTGTCCGTCCGGGCCCACCTCGCCGATGTCGCCGGTGTGGAACCATCCGTCCTCGAAGGCCTTCGCCGTCTCCTCGGCGGCGTTGAAGTAGCCCTTCGTGACGTTCTCGCCGCGGACCAGGATCTCGCCGTCCTCGGCCACCCTGATCTCGACGCCCGCGATGGCCTTGCCGACCGACCCGCGCCTGGTACCGAACGGGTGGTTGAGGGTCACGATCGGTGCGGTCTCCGTCAGCCCGTACCCCTGGATGACCGCGAAGCCGAGGTCTCCCCAGAATTTCTCGAGGTCGGCATCGAGCGGTGCCGCACCCACGACGAAGGCCCAGAACTTCGCGCCGAAGATCCGGTGCGCATCGCGATGGTGCCACCAGCGCCCCGCAATCCGCGTGATGGCCCGGAACGCGCCGCTGCCCTGCAGGCCCGGTGTCTTCACCTGCCCGGCGCCGCTCGCGCTCGGCGCCACCCGGAGGGTGTGCTCCTTCAGCACGTCGAGGATCTTCGGCACCGACACCAGCACCGACACCCGCCGCCGGCGCACCTGGTCGGTGATGTCCGCCGGGTTGTACCCGCGCATGAAGACGACGACACCCGTGAGCATGGGCGGGATGAAGGTGGCCATCGCCTGCCCGAACATGTGGCTGAGCGGGAGCAGGTTCAGGAAGCGGAGCGGGCTGACCGGCGACGCGTACTTGCGGTACTTCAGCACCTCGCGCTCGACCGGCACGATGTTCGCGAGCACGTTGGCGTGCGTAATCACGACCCCCTTGGGGTCGGCCGTGGCGCCGGACGTGAAGATGATCTCCGCCACATCCTCGCGCGCGATGGCGACGGCCGGCGGCACAGCCGTTGCGTGCCAGTCGAGGTCGTGCAGCAGCCACGCGGGGAGATGGTCGAGTCCGCGCAGGGGCGGGACGTCCTGGCCGAGCAGGACCACCTTCGCGCGGACAATAGTCGCCACGCGGGCCAGGAAGTCAGGCGACGACCGGTAATCGATCGGCACCACGATGGCGCCGATGAGCAGGCAGCCCCAGAAGGCGACGATCCATTCGGGCCGGTTCTCACTGAAGATGACAACCGTGTCGCCTTTCGCGACGCCCGCGTCGGACAGCCGTGCGGCGAAGGTGCGCGAGGCGCGGCCCACGTCGGCGTAGGTGAAGGTGCGTGTGCGGAACGAGTCGTCGTGCACCACGAAGTCGCCCGCAGCCGAAGCGATGTCGTCGAAGACGTCGATGAGCGTGGTGCGGCGCACACGTGAATTATGATGGAAGCGACGGTGTACGTTCCATGATGTCGGTTCGCGTCACATTGGCTGCATGCGCTGCCGCCTGCATGTTCGCCGTGAGTCCCGCCCGCGCACAGGACCAGGGGGGGCCTGTCTGGCCAACGCTCACCACCGCGCAGCGCAGCGAGGTGATGGCGTTCGGCGACGACTTCAAGCGCTTCATCGGCGTGGCGAAGAACGAGGTGCAGTTCGTGCGCGAAGCCACGCGGATCGTCGAGGCTGCCGGCTTCAGGCCGTGGCCCGCACCGCCCGCGAAGGCCGATGCCGCCCCGGGCACGCGCTGGTACGCCGTGAATCGCGGCCGGACGATCGTGGCCTTCGTCATCGGCACCGACCCGGTCACCTCCGGCGTGCGCATCGTCAACACGCACAACGACTCGGTGCGGCTCGAGCTGAAGCCGAAGCCGTTCCGCGACTCGTTCGAGATCGCCATGCTCGACACGCGTACGCATGGCGGACTGAAGAACTACCAGTGGGTGAACCGGCCGCTCGCGCTCATCGGGCGCGTCATGCGGGGCGACGGCACGGCGGTGGACGTGAACATCGGCCACGATCCGGCCGATCCGGTGCTGATGATCACGGACCTCGCGCCGCACGTCGACAACGACTTCCGCGAGCGGCGCAACCGCGACGTCATCGCCACCGAGGAGCTCGACCCGCTGCTGGCGCTCTCACGCGACGCCGCGCTGAAGGCGCTGAAGGACAAGTACAACCTGGCGCCGGCTGACCTGCTCTCGGCAGACCTCCAGATCGTCCCGGCCCAGATGCCGGTCGACGTGGGGCTCGACCAGCAGCTCGTGGGCGCGTACGGCCACGACGACCGGTCGAACGGCTACGCGGCCTTCCGAGCGATTGCGGAGGTTCGCGCGCCGCAGAAGACGGCCGTGGCGTACGGCGTGAACAACGAGGAGGTCGCGTCGTGGACGACCGGCGTCGACTCCGAGTGGTTCCGGACCCTGGTGGCGGAGATCATTGCCGCGCAGGCGCCGGCGTACAGCGACCTGCTGCTGCGTCGCGCGCTGGCCGCCTCGCAGGCGCTGGTGTCGGACTGCACCACGGCGCTCGATCCCGGCTTCCCGCAGCCGTACCTGCCGAACAGTTCCGCGCGCCTGGGCTGGGGCATGGTGTTCAAGGAGTACGGAGCCGGCCGCGAAGCGGACGCCGAGTACTTCGCGTACATCCGCAAGCTCTTCAGTGATGCCGGCGTGCACTGGCAGGTCCACGCCTATCGCGCGGGCTACGGAGGCGGTACCATTGCGCAGTGGTTCGCGAACGCCAACATCGACACCATGGATGTCGGCATCGGAATCCTCAGCATGCACAGCCCGATGGATGTCTCGGCCAAGGTGGACCTCTGGGAGCTCTACAGGGGCTTCAAGGCATTCTGGAGTGCGCCCACGGGCCCCACTGGCGCGACGCCGGGGCGATAACGTAATCTGAACAGTTCATGCGTATATTCGTGACCGGCTCGACCGGTCAAATCGGCAGTGCCGTGCTGGACGCGCTCGTCCGGGCCGGACACCAGGTGACGGCGCTCGTGCGCGACAACGAGAAGGCGGCGCGTGTCGCTGCTCGCGGGGCGCACCCGGTGGTCGGGTCCCTGGCCGACGTGGAGTCGTTCCGGGCGATGGCCGACGCGCAGGACGGCTACGTCCATGCGGCGTTCGACTCCTCGGGCAACGGCGTCGCGCTGGATCGGCAGTCGATCGATACGCTGCTCGCCGCCGCGCGCCGTCCGCGTACCTCCAGCCAGGCCGCGCCCTCGCCGCGGTTCTTCGTCTACACGTCGGGTGTCTGGGTCATCGGCCGCGCGCCGGAACCGGTCGACGAGAGCACCGCGCTCAACCCGGTTGGGCTCGCCGAGTGGCGCGTCGAACACGAGCGGCTCGTGCTCGATGCCCGCACACCGCAGCTGCGCACCGCCGTCATCCGTCCCGGCATCGTGTACGGCGGCGGCGCGGGCATCATGGGCGAGATGTTCAAGATGGCCACCAACGGGCTGGTGCGCGTGGTGGGAGACGGGAACAACCACTGGCCACTCGTCTACGACCGCGACCTCGCCGACCTGTACGTGAAGATCGCCGGCAACGACGAGGCGTCCGGCATCTTTCACGCGAACGACGAAGGTGACGAGTCGGTCAACGACATCGTGGCCGCCATCGGCCCCTACCTGCCCCATCGGCCAGACGTCCGCTACGTGCCGATCGAGGAGGCCCGCACCAAGATGGGGCCGCTCGCCGACGCCCTGGTGCTCGATCAGGTGGTTCGCAGCGTACGCTCCCGGGCCATCGGCTGGAACCCGAGCCTGCACTCGGTGGCCGGCAATGCCGCGCGCCTGCTCGAGGAATGGCGGGCAGCGAGATCTTAGGGGTCAGAATTCGGGATTCAGAGTAGGACTTCCGAGTCCTGACTTCTGGGTTCCAGGTTCCGACACACCTGGTTCCCGCGCCGCTTCCGGCGTGGCGACGGGCGCGGCCGGCCTGGCGTCCGACGTCCCACCCTCCTGTCCGTTCTCGCGCAGGTCGCTCGACCGTGGCAGCGGCAGTTCACCGGCCACCACATCATCGATGAGCCCGTACTCGCGGGCACTGCGTGCGTCCAGGTAGAAGTCGGTGCGCTTGGTGTCGCGGATGATCTGGCGCAGCGGCTTGCCCGAACGCGACGACAGGATGCGGTAGATCTGGTCCTGCATCTGCTTCAGCCGCTCGAGGTGCTGCGCGGCGGCCGTCGTCGACTGCCAGCCGGCCCACTTCGCCGGCTCGTGAATCATGATCCAGGAATGGGGGAAGGCCAGGCGTCGCCCGTCGCTCGCGGCCTGCAGCACGATCGACCCCATCGAGTAGGCCATGCCCTGCACGACGATCGAAACCTGGATGCCGCACGAGACGATGTGCCGGATGGCGTCGTGAATCGCCAGGCCATCCGTGACGTTGCCCCCGGCCGTGTTCACGTAGACGGTGATGGGACGGCTGCTGTCCGCCGCGAGCTCGCGCAGCCGCTCGATGGTGCCACGCGCCACATCCTTCTCGATGTCCCCGATCAGGTAGACGTCCCGCAGGCGCTCACCCTGTTCCCGCCGGAGCTGGGCGCGTACGGCATCGATCAGTTCGGCGATGAGACGCTCGCTCAAGTCCCCCATGCCGGAATTATGGCAAGGAACCCGAGCTCGGCCGGACGCCCGGACGTGGTGAAAAACACGGCGGCCGTCGAGGTGGCGTGCCGTTGACGGCCCGTTCGGCCGTCAGTCCGCGAAGCGCTCGAGGTCCTCGTCGTCGGCCCCCGGCAGCAGGTCGAAGAAGGCATCGAGGCTGCGGTCGAGCCCCCGGCGCAGTTGCGGAATGGTGCCGTCGATGGTGTGCAGCGTCACGCGTGCCACCGAGCCGTCCTTCAGCGTGATCGCGGCATCCTGCAGGTTCGACGCCTCTCCCTCGGGGACGAGGCGCAGACCGTAAACGAGCGTATAGCGGGCCATGGTGCGATTCTACTGCGCACGGCCCCGATGCCTGGCCGGGCCGGGGCCGTCAGGCGGTGCGTGCCGTACGGCTCCACGATCCGGTGGGCGTCTGCCGGGACCAGTGACGGAGATCCGGGCCGGTACACCGGCCGCTGGTGCGCGGCGTGAAACCGCTGTTCACGGATGTTCGTCTGAACTGGGGAACACCTGGATGAAGATGTTGGGGGAGGAGCGTTCGATGACTGGAGTTCGTGTGCGCCGCCTTGCCGCGGCGCTGGTGCTGCTGGCCGGCCTTGCCGCCGTGCCCTCCCATGTCACCGTCCTGGCCCAGGCCCCACCCACCGTTCCGGACATCCCCTTCGAGAAATACTCGCTGCCGAACGGCCTCGAGGTCATCCTTTCAGAAGACCACCGTCTGCCGCTCGTGGCGGTGAACGTCTGGTACCACGTCGGGCCTGCGAACGAGGAGCCCGGCCGCACCGGTTTCGCCCACCTCTTCGAGCACATGATGTTCAACGGCTCGAAGCACGTGCCCGGCGATTCGCATTTCAAGCTGGTCGAGGGCGCCGGCGCCAGCGACGTCAACGGCACCACCGGGTTCGATCGCACGAACTACTTCCAGACGCTGCCTGCCAACCAGCTCGAGCTCGGGCTGTGGCTGGAATCCGACCGCATGGGCTACCTGCTCGACAACGTCACGCAGGCCGTGCTGTCGAACCAGCAGGACGTGGTCCGCAACGAGCGCCGACAGAGCTTCGAGAGCCGTCCCTACGGCATCACCGGCGAGGCGGTCTTCCAGACGCTGTTTCCGAAGGGGCACCCGTACTACGGCAACATCATCGGTTCGCACGCCGACATCCAGGCCGCCAGGCTCGACGACGTGAAGAGCTTCTTCCGGAAGTACTACGCGCCGAACAACGCCACGCTGGCCATCGTGGGCGACTTCGACCGGGCGACGACGAAGGCGCTCATCGAGAAGTACTTCGGTCCGCTCAAGGCCGGTGCGCCGGTACCGAAGCCGTCGGTGACCACGCCTCCCATCACGGCCGAGCGGCGCGTCACCGTCACCGACCGCATCCAGCTGCCGCGCATCTACATGGCGTGGCTCTCGCCGAAGGTCTACACGCAGGCCGACGCCGAAGCCGACGTGGCGGCCAGTGCGCTCGGCGGAGGCAAGTTCAGCCGCCTGTATCGCTCGCTCGTCTACGAGAAGCAGATCGCGCAGGACGTGTTCGCCTTCCAGCAGTCGATGATGCTCACCTCTGTGTTCATGATCCAGGCGACGGCCAGGCCTGGGCACACGCTCGAGGAGCTCGAGGCCGCCATCGACGCGGAACTGGCGACGTTCCAGCAGGGCGGTCCGGAACCCGCTGAAGTGGAACTCGCGCGCAACACCGCGGAGACGCAGCGCGTGCGCGGGCTCGAGCGGCTGGGCGGTTTCGGTGGCGTGGCCGATCAGCTGAACGACTACAACCACTTCGTGGGCGACCCCGGCTTCCTGCGCCGCGACCTCGAGCGGTACGCGAAGGTGACGCCGGCTGCCGTTAAGACCTTTGCCCAGACCCTGACGAAGAACGCGCGTGTCGTGGTCCTGGCCCTGCCCGGTCAGCAGAACCTCGGTCCGGAGGTGCCCAAGGGCACGGCGGCCGCTGCGGACGCAGGCGGTGAAGCGGTGAATGCCGATGCCCCGTGGCGTGCCACGGCGCCGGCGGGCGGACCGGTGCGTCCGCTGACGGTGCCGGTGCCCAAGTCGTTCACGCTGGCCAATGGACTGACCGTGCTGCTGAGCGAGCGCCAGGGCCTGCCCGTGGTGTCTGCCACGCTGGCCCTGCGGACCGGCAGCAGCGCGAACCCGGTGGGGAAGCCTGGGCTCGCCAACTTCACGGCCGCCATGCTGGACGAGGGCACGACCACGCGATCGGCCCTGCAGATTGCGGGGGAGGTCGCGCGCCTGGGCGGCACGCTGTCCACCGGATCAGGGCCAGACTCGACGCAGGCGTCCCTCACCTCGCTGGCGCGCACCTTTCCGCAGATGCTCGACCTCATGGCCGACGTGGTCCGCCGTCCGGCGTTCCCAGGGGAGGAGGTCGAGCGACAGCGTGCCAGCCGCCTCGCGCAGCTGGTGCAGCAGCGCGAGAACGTCAACGCCATCGCGAGTGCCGTCACCGCGGCTGCACTGTACGGTGCCGGCCACCCGTACGGATCGACCGAACTTGGAACCGAGGCATCGAACCAGGCGATGACGGCGGACGACATGCGCGCGTTCTGGCGACGGAACTACGTGCCGAACAATGCCGCGCTCGTCGTGGCGGGCCGCATCACCGAGGCCGAACTCCGGCCGCTCGTCGAGAAGGCCTTCGGCGACTGGCAGCGGGGCAGGCCCGATGCGGCGCCCTCGTTCGCCCCGGACACCACCCGCGCGAAGGTCGTGCTGGTCGACCGGCCCGGGGCCCCGCAGTCGCAGATCCGGGCGGTGTCGATCGCCGCCCCCAGGACGTCGCCCGACTACGAGGCCATGCGGGTGCTGAACCAGGTGTTCGGCGGGATGTTCTCGAGCCGCCTGAACCTGAACCTGCGCGAGGAGCACGGCTACACCTACGGGGCCAACTCGCAGTTCGTGTTCCGCCGCAACCCCGGGTTCTTCGTCGCGGCCTCCGGCGTCCGGACCGATGTCACGGCGCCCGCGCTCTCCGAGATCGTCACCGAGATCGGCCGCATCGCCCAGGGGGTCACGCCCGAGGAGCTCACGCTCGCGCGCGACTCCATCGTGCGGTCGCTGCCGTCCGAGTTCGAGACGAGCGACAACGTCACGACGTCCAACACCAGCCTGTTCGTCTACGGGCTGCCGGCCGACTACTACGCGCGTGCCTCGCAGCGGTACGCGGCGGTCACTGCCGCCCAGGTCGCCGCCGCGGCTCGCACCTATCTTCAGCCCGCCCGGACCCTCTACGTGGTGGTGGGCGACCGCTCGAAGGTAGGGCAGGCGCTCGAGGCGCTGAACCTGGGTCAGATCGAAGCCTGGACCGCCGAGGCGACGCGCGCTGCGCCCACGCCCGCACGCTGAGCCGCGGCGCTCGCCGCACGTGGCCGCGTGCCCGAGGCGATCGCGGAGTTCAGGGAGGCCCTTCGGTTGCGGCCTGGCTACGCCGATGCCCAGCGCAACCTGGATCAGGCACTGGGCCTCAGATGAGCCCTCGCGCAGCCGCGAGCGCCTCGTCCAGGCTGGTGACGCTGCCATCGAGCTGCTGTTCGTAGACCGCCTTCAGGATCCCACCCATGCGCGGACCGGGCCGGACACCGAGCTCGATCAGGTGCCGACCGAGCAGGATGGGTGACGGCGGCGCATGCTGCACGCCGAGCGCTCGTGCACGGTCGAGGAACCAGTCCATCGCCTGGCAGTTGAACACGCCCGGCTCGCGCCCGAGGCAGTCGGACTTGGCGAGCCGCGCGAGCAGCTCGAGGTCCACCTTCTGCGCGAGCCGACGGAACGCCCCGTCGCCGACCGGCGTCGGCGCCTTGAACCACATCCCGGGCTTCAAGTGCTGCTCGGTCATGCCGAGCACCTGCCATCGCACGTCGTAGCCATCGATCGAGTGCACGTTCAGCCGGTCGAGGAAGCGGGATGCCGGCTCGACCCCCTGCGCCTCGTGGTCGATGGAGCGGATCCGTCCGTCGCTGAACGCCGTGGTCTTCGGCTTGCCGAAGTCGTGGCAGACGGCCCCCAGCATCACCGCCAGGCGCTGCGGCCGGGGCAGGTCGTCCACGCGCGTGCGCGCCTGGTCCACCACCTGGAGCGTGTGCACCCACACGTCACCTTCCGGGTGCCACTCCGGTTCCTGCGGGCAGCCCACCAGCGCGTGCAGCTCGGGCCACAGCCGCTCGACGATGCCCAGGTCGAGTGCGAGGGCGAGCCCGACCGACGGTCGGGGCGCCGCCAGCAACTTCTCGACTTCACCCCAGATCCGCTCGGCCGGCAGGTCGTCGAGCGGGATCGCGCGGCAGATGTCGCGGCTGGCCTCCTCGAGCACGAGCCCGAACCGTGCGGCGAACTGAACGGCGCGCAGCACGCGGAGGCTGTCGTCCGGGAAGCTCGCCGGATCCACGACGCGGAGGATCCGCCGGCGCAGGTCGTCCTGCCCATTGCAGGGGTCGACGTACTCGCCGGTCAGCGGGTCGAACGAGATGGCGTTCACCGTGAAGTCGCGGCGGCGCGCGGCGTCGGGCACGCTCATGGAGGGGTCGCCCGTGACGGTGAACCCCTTGTGTCCGCGCCCCGACTTCGACTCGCGGCGTGGCAGCGACACGTCGATGTCGCCGCACTTGAACACCTGGAAGCTGGCGCCGACCGTCTCCACGCGTCCGAACGTCTCGAGCAGCTCGCGGAGGCGGCCGGCGTCCACGCCGAACACCTCGAGGTCGACGTCCTTGGACTCGATCCCGAGCAGTCGGTCGCGCACCCAGCCACCAACCACGAGCGCGCGCCCGCCCGCGCGCTGCACGGCAGCCGCGATGGCCAGCACCCGCTCGTGCGGGGCGGACGTCACGGGTCGTGTCATGGCGTGTCCCTCAGGGGCTCGCGCCTCCATCGTGTCGTGAGGCGGTCGCAGAGGCCGGGGGCGAGCACGGCGAGGACCGACAGGCCCTTGGAGAGGCGGTACGGGTAGATCTCGGGAACCGGTGTCCTGATGGCGCGTGCGATGGCCTGGGCCACCACGTCGGGCGACTGCCTGGGGCCGCTGGCGCGCGTGGCAAACCCAGAGTGGCGTGTCATCACGCCGTGGAACTCGGTCTCGGTGGAGATCGGATAGACGACCGAGACATGGATGCCGCTGCCGGCCAGCTCCGCACGCAGGCACTCGGCCAGTCCGACCTGTGCGAACTTGGTCGCTGCGTACGGACCCATGAACGGGATGCCGCGCCGGCCGACGATCGACGAGACGATGATGAGGTGCCCGGAGCCCTGGGCGCGGAACTGCGGCAGGGCCGCGCGGGCGGCGAGGAACGTCCCGTTGAAGTTGACGTCCATGATCTGGCGCATCTGATCGGGCGTCACGCGATCGAGCTCGCCGTAGATGCCGAACCCGGCGTTGCACATCATCACGTCGAGGCGCCCGAACTCGCGCACGGTGCCGTCGACCAGCGCCTGCATGTCATCGGGACGGGTGACATCGGCGACCAGGGGCAGCGCGCGGCCGCCCGCCTGCCGGATGGCGGCGGCGGCCTGCTCGAGGCGGTCGGATCGACGGGCGCAGATGGCCACGGACGCGCCCTGCCCGGCCAGGTGGAGGGCGGTGGCGTATCCGATTCCGGCGGACGCCCCGGTGATGGCGATGACGGTGTTCATGGTCGGCTGCTATAGCTAACCACGAACCCCGACCACGCGCGAAGCGCGCGGGGCTGTCGCCTCACGCGACGGTGGACGTCAGGTTCACGCCATGCGGCGGGCACCCGCCAGGTGCGGCAGCAGCCGCCAGCGACGCCTGGGGGTTGCGGGCTCGGTGTCGTGGCCCGTCGCCCGGGTCTTGATGTCCCAGCCCGGGGTTTCGTGCCCGCAGGACACGCAGCGCAGGCTCAGACGCCCACGTCCGAACTGCAGCAGGGTCTCGTGTCCCTGGAGTCCACAGACGAACTGGCGCAGCCGCGTCGAGTAGTCGGTCGACATGCCTCCGCTCCTCCCGGAGCTGGATGCACGCGGCGCGCGGGCATCCGTTCGCTCCGACGGATATCGCAGAGATCAAGTGGCATGCCGGGCCGTTCCGGGCTCAGAAGTCAGAACGCAGAAGCCAGAACTCCTGAGTTCTGACTTTTCCGTTCTGAAGTCGGAACGAAACTACCCACGATCGGCGGCGATGCCGCGCAGGACGAACATGAGGTTGGCTGGCCGCTCGCCGAGCCGGCGCATGAAGTAGGGGAACCACTGCCGACCGAACGGGACGTAGACGCGGACGCGGTAGCCCTCGCGGACGAGCGCCTGCTGCAGGTCGCGCCGGATGCCGTACAGCATCTGGAACTCGAAGGCGTCCCTGCCGAGCCCCAGCGCGGCCGCATGCTCCTTCGCCACCGTGATCATGTTGATGTCGTGGGTGGCAATGGCCGGGTAGGTGCCCCGCTCGAGCAGGGTCCGGGTCAGCGCGGCGAACTGCGCGTCCACATCGGCCTTCTTCTGGTAGGCGACGGTCTTCGACTCGCGATAGGCCCCCTTGACCAGCCGGACGCGCCCGCCGAGGGCGCTGATCCGCGCCTCGTCCTTCGCCGTCCTGTACAGGTCGGCCTGCAGCACCACGCCGATGTTGTGGTAGCCCTGCTCCCAGAGGATCTCGAAGATGTCGAGCGTCACCTCGGTGTAGGCCGAGCTCTCCATGTCGATCCGGATGAAGAACCCGTCTGCGCGCTCGAGGATCTTCCGCAGGTTGTCGATGGTGGAGGCGCGGTCCACGTCAAGGCCGAGCTGGGTCAGCTTGAGGGAGAGGTTGCGGATGATGCCTGCGGCCTTCACCGCGTCGACCACGGCCAGGTAGTTCTTCGTGGCGGCGTCGGCTTCGGCCAGCGACGTCACGCTTTCGCCCAGCTGGTCGAGCGTGTGCAGCAGGCCACGCGCCTCGATCGCCCGGGCGGCGGCGATGGCCTCCTCCACCGTTTCACCCGCGATGAAGCGCCGCGCGAACGCCCGCTCGTGACGCATCCCGTATCGGGACGCAACGGTGCGTACGAAGCCGCTCTGGGCGAGGAGGTGGAAGAACGCCTTGGACGCGTTGTCGAGCATGGCTCACCGGCCGGACCGGACGTCACTCTTAAGACACCCTGAGTATCGGGCCGGTTGCAGCCGTGCTGCAGGGTGCGTCAGTGTGTGCGGCCGGGCGTGACCAGCAGGTGCTCGATCGAGCGCCCGTAGAATTTCAGCACGTTGCGTTCCCGCACCCGGAACCGGCCCTTCTCGAGCACCACGATGCCGCGCGTCTCGAGGGATTCGGCCGCTTCCTCCACGGCCTGCCGGCCGCTCGACACGGCCAGGTTCGCGTGGCGCGCGGCCAGTTCGCCGAGCATGCGGTCGATGCGCTGCTCCAGGTCGCGGCGGGTGATGGAGGGGCGCATGGCCGCGGCGAAGAGGGCGGTGGGCAGCACCTTCACCTGGTCGCCGATGCGCTGCCGCACGAGGCGCCCGAGTTCCAGCACCTCGGTCCGCGAGTTCGGGTCGTACCCGGCCACGCTGATCGGTGCGCCGAAGGTGACGAAGGCACGCGACCGATAGCCGACGGCGTAGCGCACCATCTCGGCCACCTCGCGCGAGAACGGCCGCTGCCGCTTCTTGGTGCCCTGCCTGGCGAGGATGTGATCCTCGAGCACGAGGTCGTAGGCGATCGCGACCGGCACGATGACCAGGTCCGGACACTCGGCCTGCAGCGCCGCGTGCAGCAGCCCTGTCTTGGCCGGCTTCAGCTCGCCGCTGTAGCTGCGTCCACCCTCCGGATAGAAGAAGATGTCGTGCCTCTTCAGGATCTCGGCCACGTAGGCCTTGAGGGTGATCAGGTACGCCGGATCCTTCGTGTTGCGCCGGATCGGGATCGCCCCGGTGACGTGCTTGTGGATGAGGCCGAGCGGTCCGCCGAACAGGTTGATGCCGGCGGCAATGAGCGGCGGGCGAACCTCGTTGTCGTCGAGCACGAGCGGCTCCACCAGGTAGTCGGTGTGGCTCTTGTGGTTCGACGCATACACCAGGCGATGCGAACGGACCGCCTGCGTCACATGCTGGAGGTTCTCGTGGTGACGCTCGATCTTGCGGAGGATCGGGTACAGGGGATGCTGCAGCGCCCGGTAGATGGATGGGCGCTGCGTGGTTCTCAGTTCCTCGAGATAGGCGTAGACGCGTTCCCGCGCCTGCTCGCCCCTCTCGCCCAGACTCCCGCGAAGGTACTTGGCGACTTCGTCACGCGCCAGGACAGCCTGGGCGATGTCGTCCAGCATGGATGCTCGGACTATAGCACGGGGGTCAGGCCATGGCCTGGCAGACCGCGTCGGCGAATGCGAACGTGGACGTGGTGCCGCCGAGGTCTCGCGTGCGCGACTCGCCCGACTCCAGCACGCGGTTCAGGGCGCGCACGACCCGGTCGGCCGCGGCCCCCTCGCCGATGTGCCGCAGCATCAGCACGGCGGACAGGAGCAGTGCCGTCGGATTGGCGAAGTTCTTCCCCGCGATGTCGGGGGCGCTGCCGTGCACCGCCTCGAACACGCCGACCTCGCTGCCCAGGTTCGCGGCACCGACGACGCCGAGCCCGCCGACCAGGCCGGCGCAGAGGTCCGACACGATGTCGCCGTACAGGTTCGGCATCACCAGCACGTCGAACTGCTCGGGCTTCATCACCAGGTGCATGCACGCCGCATCGACGATCTTCTCGTCGTACGCAATGTCCGGGAAGTCGCGGGCGACGGCACGGGCGCTCTCGATGAAGAGGCCGTCGCTCAGCTTCATGATGTTGGCCTTGTGAATCGACGTGACCTTGCGACGCCCGTGCTGCCGCGCATACTCGAAGGCGAACCGTGCGATCCGGGTCGAGGCCTTCTCCGTGATGATCTTCAGGCTCTCGACGACGCCCGGCACCACCTGGTGCTCGAGGCCGGCATAGAGGTCCTCGGTGTTCTCGCGCACGATGACCATGTCGATGCCGGTGTACCGGCTCGCGATCCCCGGCATGTTCCAGACCGGCCGCAGGTTGGCGAACAGGTCGAGCGCCTTGCGGAGCCCCACGTTCACGCTCGTGAAGCCGGTGCCGATCGGCGTGGTCACCGGTCCCTTCAAGGCCACCCGGTTGCGGCGGATGGAGTCGAGCAGCTCGATCGGCAGTGGCGCGAGCCCCTTCTCGACCGCGAGGACGCCGGCGTCATGACGGTCCCAGTCGATGGAGACGCCCGAGGCGGCAAGGATGCGGACGACAGCTTCCGTGACTTCAGGACCGATGCCGTCGCCGGGAATGAGGGTGATGGTGTGGGTCATCGCTATGCCGTCATTATAATTTGCCGGTGATGCGCGCCGCGATCGATTGGGCCCGGACGACCCTCCTGGCGCGCACGCCGGACGAGTTCGGCCCGTCCGCCGTCCGGTTCCTGCTCCACGAATGCACGCACCTGCAGGATGCGGCGCTGCGCGACGCCACCGAGCAGGGGCTCACCCACGCCCTGGGCTGGGCCAGGCACGACCCCGACACCTGGCGCCGCATCGAGTGGATCCGGCTCCTCGACCTGGCCTCGGTCCTGTCAGACGACGACCGGCTGCGGCAGGCGTCGACGGGCGCGCTGCCGGATGCGGTCGACGCGCTCGAACACGCCGTCCGATCCCGGTACGAGCCGGGCGACGGACTGATGGGGCGCTCTCCGCTCGAGCACCTGCGGTGCGCCTCGGCCCTCCTCGCCGCCTTCGACCTCACCGGCCGCCTGCCGTACAGCATGCTGGCCGAGGAACTGCTGCGTGCCGCGCGGCACCAAACGTGGGACCCGCGCACCGGATCCTTCGATTCGGTCGCCTCCACCAGCGTGGGCCTGTCGGTTTCGTGCCATCTGGCGCGGCTGCATGCCGATGCCGACTACGCAGCACGCGTTCCGGCCGCACCGGGCACCGACGAGCGGACACTCGCGCGTCAGATGTCGGCCTTCGTGGCGGCCCATGCGTCCACCTGTCCCGATACGGCAGGCGAGGTCGGCCTGGCGCTGGTGGAGTGGTTCGCGTTGGAGTCCGATCTGCAATAGAATTCCAACGCTCATCAGGCCTTCACCGGCCATCTCTGTCTGCAATCGCTAATCGCTGAACGCAATCTGCAATCCGCAATCTGAATTCTGAAATCCAAAAGCCTCCGATGACCCAGATGGATCGTTCCGTCCTGCTTCCGGCCCTCTCCAACATCGCGACGCGCCTGCGCATCGACTCGGTCGTGTCCACGTCCGCCACAGGCACCGGGCACCCCACGAGCTGCGCGTCGGCCGCAGAGGTCATCGCGACCCTGTTCTTCGCCGAACTCCGCTTCGATCCCAAGGACCCGCAGCACCCGGGCGCCGACCGCTTCGTGCTGTCCAAGGGCCACGCGGCGCCCATCCTCTACGCGGCCTGGGCCGAGGCCGGCCTGTTCGACCGGTCGGAACTCCTGAAGGTGCGTGACATCGCCTCTGATCTCGAGGGGCATCCCACGCCTCGCCTCCCGTTTGTCGACGTGGCGACCGGCTCGCTCGGCCAGGGCATCTGCGCCGCCATTGGCAGCGCACTGAATGCCCGGCGCATCGGCTCCGACTACCGCACCTACTGCCTGATCGGCGACGGCGAGTCGGCCGAGGGCTCGGTCTGGGAGGCTGCCGAGGTTGCCGCCCAGGACAGGCTCGACAACCTCTGCTGCATCACCGACGTGAACGGCCTCGGGCAGAGCCGCCCCACGATGTGGCAGCACGACCTCGAGCAGTTCGCCCGCCGCTGGCGCGCCTTCGGCTGGCACGCCATCGTCATCGACGGCCATGACCTGAACCAGGTGCTGGACGCGTTCGCCGAGGCCCGCGCCACCAAGGGGCAGCCGACGATGATCGTGGCCGGGACGGTGAAGGGGAAGGGGATCTCGTTCACCGAAGGGAAGGACAACTGGCACGGCAAGGCCTTCAAGAAGGGCGAGGAGATGGACCGCGTGCTCGCGGAACTGCAGGCGCAGTTCGTGCCGCAGCAGGAGGGCCTCGACCTCGCCGCGCAGATCGCGAAGCCGTCGGCGCGCCCGGCTGATCCGGCCGCTCCGTCCGCGCTGCCGGCGCCCGAGTACAAGCTCGGCGAGCAGGTGGCCACCCGCGAGGCCTATGGTGCGGCGCTTGCGAAGCTCGGTGCGGCCGACGTGCGGGTTGTGGCCCTCGATGCCGACGTGAAGAACTCGACGTTCAGCGACCGGTTCGAGAAGGTGTTCCCGGAGCGCTTCTACCAGAACTTCATCGCCGAACAGGTGATGGTCGGTTCGGCGATGGGCCTGGCGGCGCGCGGGGCGATTCCGTTCCCGTCCACCTTCGCGGCGTTCCTCACCCGTGCCGCGGACTTCGTCCGCATGGCGGCCATCAGCAACGTGAACGTGAAGCTCGCCGGCTCCCACGCCGGTGTGTCGATTGGCGAGGACGGCCCCTCGCAGATGGCGCTCGAAGACCTCGGGATGTTCCGGTCGCAGCCGAACTTCACCGTGCTCTACCCCTGCGACGCGGTCAGCACGGAAAAGCTGGTGGCGGCCATGGCCTGGACCCGTGGTCCTGCGTACATGCGCACCAGCCGCCCGAAGACGCCGGTGATCTACGGCCCCGACGAGACGTTCGAGATTGGTGGGCTGAAGGTCCTCTGCGAAAGCGCGGACGATGTGGCGACGGTGGTTGGGGCGGGGGTCACGCTCTTCGAGGCGCTGAAGGCGTACGACCTGCTGAAGGCCGAGGGGATCGCCATCCGCGTCATCGACCTCTACTCGTTGCAGCCCATTGCCGGTGACGCGCTCGTGGCCGCCGGCACGGCCACCCGCGGGCAGATCGTCACGGTCGAAGATCACTACCCGGCCGGCGGCATCGGCGATGCGGTGTCCGAGGCCGTGAGCGGTGCGGGGATCAAGGTGCACCGAATCGCGGTCCGCGAGATTCCGCGGAGCGGCAAGCCGGAGGAACTGGTCGAACGCTTCGGCATCTCCGCCGCGCACATCGTGGCGGCGGTGAAGGCGCTCCGGTAGGTCAGGGCTTCGGCACCGGATTCACCGACGTCCACGGAGGACGCGGCTCACCTGGAAGGATGCGGTCCTTCCGGGAAGCCGTGCCCTCCGTGGACGCTCGCGTGGTCCTACCGCTGCCCGCGGCCGCCCCGGCGGCCACCGTCCCGCGGGCCGTTCTTCTCCGCACGTTCCCTCGCCTGGTCACGCCGCGTCTTCATGTCCGCCTGGATCTTCTTCAGTTCCTGTTGCTGCTCCGCCGTGAGGATCTGGTAGACCTCACCGAACACCCGGGCCTGCGCCACGGCCATGTCGGCGTCCACGGCCGCCACCTCGGCCGACCGGGCCCGGATCGCCGACTCGTCGAACGTGCCGGTGATGGCGTCCTGCAGCGCCTCGTGCGCCTTCCTGGCGCGATCGCCGATCGCCTGCTGCTCGTCACGGTGCGCATCCATGATCTGCCGCACCCGCTCGCGCTGGTCGCTCGTGAGATCGAGTTGGCGGAACATCATCGGGCCCAGCATGCCGGGCCCTCCAGGACCGCCACGACGTCCACCGGGGCCGCCCGGACCGCCGGGACCACGGACGTCGCCACCTCGCCCCACTCCGGGACCGCCGGGACCCGGTCCCTGCGCGCTAAGATTCTGGTAGCCGGCGCCGGCGATGAGCAGCGCCATGGCCGCCACGCCGATTCCGAGTCCGATACGCTTGAATGCCTGTGTCATCACTGTCCTCCAGCCTGATGGGATCATCCGTGTCTCTCTGCCTTCATTGGACGGCGCGTCGGTGGCGAGGTGATGGTGGATGTGTGAACAATCGATGACACCCGGAGCACCCCGATGAGCCCCGAGTCCGTGCGCGTGCTGGTGGTGGAGGATGAACCGAACATCCGCGAGCTGGTCTGCCTGCACCTGCGGCACGAAGGCTACACTTGCGAAGGCGTTGGTGACGGCCGCGCCGGCCTGGCCCGCGCGCAGGAGGACACCTGGGACCTGCTCGTGCTCGACCTGATGCTGCCCGGCCTCGACGGCCTGTCGCTGTGTCGGGCGGTCCGCAACGGCCGCGCGAACGCCGATGTCCCGATCCTGATGTTGACGGCCCGGCGCGAGGAAGCGGACAAGGTCGTCGGCCTGGAGAGCGGCGCCGACGACTACCTGACCAAGCCGTTCGGCGTGCGCGAACTCGTTGCCAGGGCTCGGGCGCTGCTGCGCCGGCCGCGCCTGTCGAGCGTCCCCCAGGTACCGCCGGAGAGCCCGGACGTGCTGACGGTGCGTGGCATCGAGATCGACGTGCCACGCCGCAAGGTGCGCATCGACGGCCGGGACGTCGAGCTCACCGACCAGGAGTTCAGGCTGCTCCACCTCCTCGCCACGCATCCGGGCATCGTCTTCAGTCGTGAGGCGCTCCTGTCGAGGATCTGGCGCGGCGACACGTTCGTCACGGTCCGGAGTGTCGACACGCTCGTGAAGCGCCTCCGTCGGCGGGTCGAGGCCGATCCCGCGAGCCCCGTGTTCATCCAGACAGTGTGGGGCGTGGGCTACAAGTTCGCCGACGCCTAGCCCGGTCCGTTCCCCGCGCGTCGTGCGGCGGTGGGATCGACCTGCAGCATCGTTCGCAGGCGCACTGCGTCCCGAGGGGCGTGTCCTCCGATGTCGTTGTTGAAGTACGCGTAGACCGCGGTGCCCGCGTCCGCCCGGGCGCCCAGCCACTCAGCCCACCGCGCCAGTCCCGCTTCGGTGTAACTCCCGCTATACCGCTCCGTGCCGTGGAAGCGCACGTACACAAGCGGACCCACCTGCATGCGGCCCGAGGCGGAACCGGGCATGTCGTGCAGGCAGAGGGACACCCGGTGCCGCTCCATGAGCGCGAAGACGGAACCGGTGTACCAACTCGGTTCGCGGAACTCGAGCACGTGCTGGACGCGCGGAGGCAGCGCGTGGAGGAAGATCTCGAGCCGTTCGAGGTTCAGCGGCCACCGCGGGGGAAGCTGGTACAGCACTGGACCCAGTGCATGCCCCATCGCTCGCGCGCGGGTGAAGAACCGCTCCAGCGGCGGTTCCGGGTCCTTCAGCTTCTTCATGTGCGTGAGGTAACGGCTCGCCTTGACCGCGAATGTGAATCCCGCTGGCGCACGGTCCCGCCAGGCGCGGAACACCGGCGCCTCGGGGAGCCTGTAGAACGTGTTGTTGATCTCGACCGTATCGAAGTGCCGCGCGTAATGCGCAAACCACTGCTGCGCGGGAAGCGTCGCAGGGTAGAAGTCGCCCCGCCAGTGCCGGTACTGCCAGCCGGAACAGCCGACCCTGATCGACGCACGCACGCTGTGCACCAGAGCAAGCGCAGGACCGGCGCCGAGCCCAGCCATATGCACGAATTCGTTGGAATTCCAATACGGCCGCGCTGTCAATTTGCCCCAGCGGCCGATAGACTGAATGTGCGCCTCCGTACGTCGAGCGGAGCGTCACACTCTCCACAACCCAGCCACGCGCCCGCCCGGGACCATCCCCGAGACGTTCGACCGCCGTCGATGCTCGGTCCGTTCCGGCAGGCCAGCAGGAGCAGCACGTGCAGTTTCGCCAGTGGTTCCGATCGCGCGCGCCGTGGATCGCGGCCGCCGTCCTCGTCCTCGCCGCAGTGGCCGCCTTCTCGGTCTGGCGGCAACGCGCCGTCGACCCCACGCCCATCCTGTTCTCGGACCTGCTCCAGCAGGTGAGGGCCGGCACGGTGCAGACCCTGATCGTCCGGGGCGACCAGCTCGAACTGCTCACCACTGACGGGCGTCAGCTGCGGGCCACGGCCCCGGCGGGATACGTCACCTCCAACCCGACGTTCCTGGCTGAGCTCGCGACATCCGGGGTGCGCATCGACGTGCGCGGCTCCACGGCTGAAGCCGCCTACAACTACGGCGCGTTCCTGCTGGGGCTCGCCTTCGTGGCCGTGGTCGGCCTGGCGCTCTACCGCGTCACGTCTGGCCGCATCCCGGCGCTCGACGGGAAGACCCGCGAAGCTGACCCCGAAGCGTCGCCCATCACCTTCGACGATGTGGCAGGGGTGGATGAGGCGAAGGAGGAAGTGAAGGAGATCGTCGACTTCCTGCGCGACCCGTCGCGGTTCTCGGCCATCGGGGGACGGATTCCGAAGGGGGTGCTGCTCGTCGGGCCTCCGGGCACTGGCAAGACGCTGCTGGCCCGCTCGATTGCCGGCGAAGCGAAGGTGCCGTTCCTGTTCACGAGCGGGTCGGACTTCGTCGAGATGTACGCCGGCGTCGGCGCCTCGCGCATCCGGCGACTCTTCAAGGACGCCCGCCGTCATCCCTCCTGCATCATCTTCATCGACGAACTGGATGCGGTGGGCCGCAGCCGTGGCGGCAACTCGCTCAGCCATGAGGAGCGCGAGCAGACGCTGAACCAGCTGCTGGTCGAAATGGACGGGTTCGCCCCCAACCAGGGGATCGTGGTGATCGCGGCCACGAACCGGCCGGACATCCTCGATCCCGCGCTCCTCCGGCCCGGGCGGTTCGACCGACAGGTGACGGTCGGCGCGCCGGACGTGAAGGGGCGCGAGCAGATCCTCCGCATCCACGCCCGCAAGGTGGCGCTCGACGCCGATGTCGAGCTGCGTCAGATCGCACGGGGGACTCCAGGCTTCTCCGGCGCCGACCTCGCGAACCTCATCAACGAGGCCGCGCTGCTGGCGGTCCGCGGCGGCCGGAACACGATCACCGCGAACGACCTCGACCAGGCGCGTGACAAGGTGCTTATGGGGGTCGAGCGTCGATCGCTGCAGATGACCGAGCACGAGCGGATCACCTGCGCCTACCACGAGTCAGGTCATGCCGTGGTGGCGGCGCTGCTGCCGCACGCCGACCCGCTCCACAAGGTGACCATCGTGCCGCGCGGGCGCGCGCTGGGCGTGACGATGCAGTTGCCGGAAGGGGATCGGCATACGCACACCCGCGAGTTCCTCGAGGCGCAGATCGCCATCCTGATGGGCGGGCGCGTAGCCGAGGAGCTGTTCCTGCGGCAGATGACGAGTGGAGCCGGCAACGACATCGAGCGGGCCACCGACATCGCCCGGCGCATGGTCTGCGAGTTCGGGATGTCGCCGGCGCTCGGCCCGCTGGCGTACCGCACGCCAGGGAATCCGTGGGAGACGGATCGGGGCGTGGGGATCAGCGAGGCGACGGCGCAGCGGGTGGACGAGGAAGTGAGGGACCTCGTGATGCGCGGCTATGAGACGGCGCGCCAGATCGTGGCGAAACACCGGGCGTCGGTCCGCGCCATGGCCGAGGAACTGCTCACGGTCGAGTCGCTGGACTCGGACGGGATCAAGGCCATCATCGCCGGCAACATGCACTGAGTTGCTGATTGCCAATTGCTGATTGCGGAGTGCCTATCGGTGAGGTGAAGGTCCGAGACCCGATTCGCGATTGGCAATCAGCGATCAGCAATTCAGAGGGTAGAATCTGCGCGTTTCCAGGAGAACGCGCTGATGAACCGACATTTCGTTGCCTCGCTGCTGACCGGCGGCCTGCTCGCGACCGCCGGTTACGCCGTGCTCACCGCCCAGCTCCCGCCAACGGCCGAGTGGGCCACGCACGCACAGAACCGCTACCAGATCCTGCCGAACGTCACCTACCTCACGGCCAATGGCTTCGAGGCGAAGCTCGACGTGTACCGCCGGCGCGACGTGCAGACGCCGCAGCCCACCCTGGTCTTCTACCACGGCGGTGGATGGATTGGCGGCACCAAGGAAAGCTCGTTCATGTCGGTGATGCCCTGGCTCGAGATGGGGTGGAACGTCGTGAACGTCGAGTACCGCATGGCGCGCGTGTCGCTGGCGCCAGCCGCGGTGGAGGACGCGCAGTGCGCCCTCCGGTTCGTGGTGTCGAGGGCGAAGGACTACAACATCGACACCGCGAAGATCGTCCTGAGTGGTGAGTCGGCGGGTGGGCACCTCGCGCTCACCACCGGGATGATTCCCGCGAGCGCCGGCTTCACCAGCCCTTGCGCCGGCGGTGGGTTCACGGGCAACGATGCCTCGGTGCCGCGCGTGGCCGCGATCGTCAACTGGTACGGGATTACGGACCTGAACGACATGCTCGCCGGGCCGAACGCCCGCTCCTATGCGGTGCAGTGGCTCGGATCGCAGCCGAACCGTGACGCGGTGGCGAAGAGCGTGTCGCCCCTGAACTGGGTGCGCGCCGACCTGCCGCCGGTGCTGACGATCCAGGGCGACACCGATCCGATCGTCCCCTATTCGCACGGCGTGCGGCTCACGGATGCGCTCAGGAAGGCCGGCGCCAAGGTCGACCTCTTCACCATCCCCGGCGGCGGTCACGGCAACTTCAAGCCCGACGAACGGACGAAGGCCTACGAGAAGATCCGCGAGTTCCTGAGGGCGAACGGCCTGTAGCCGGGTGATCAGGGGCGCTCGGCGCGCAGTGCGAGGCCGGTGGCGACCGACGTCAGCTCGTGACCGCCGGTGATCGCGGAATCGGGGAACTTCCGCTCGAAGATGGCCCGGACGGCTGGCACGAACGACGACCCGCCGGTGAGGAACACGGTGTCGACGCCGGCAGCCGCGACTCCGCACTGCGCGAGCAGCCGGTCGATGCACTTCTCCAGCAGGCGCAGGTCGGCACGCAGCCAGTGCTCGAACTGCTCGCGTGTGGCGTGCCACTGCACGGCCACCGCATCCAGGTCGAAGCGCAGCTCGGCTTCGAGCGCGGACGACAGGGTCACCTTCGTGGTGTTCACCCGTTCGTGCAGCTCGTAGCCGAGGTCCTCCTCGATCACCTGCAGGAGCGCGCCCACGGCGTCCGCTGCACGCGAGCTGCGCTGGATCCGGCGCAGCATCTCGATCGTGTCGCCCGTCTTCAGGAACGACAGGTGATGCCAGCGCTCCAGCCTCGCGTACACCCACTCCGGCATCGGCAGCACCTTGTCCGGCGGCGAGACGTAGTCGGAACCGCGCCCAAGCTGCGGGGCCACGGCGTGGCGGACGATGGCCCGGTCGAACGCGTCGCCCGCCACCGCCACACCGTCGTTTCCCAGGATCGTGACCGCTCCTGATGTACCTGCGGTCGGCGGGTCGAGTGCCAGGAGCGAGAAGTCGCTCGTGCCGCCGCCGAAGTCACCGATGAGCACGGTGGCCGGCGCCGTGAGCCGCTGCTGGTAGGCGTAGGCCGCGGCAATCGGCTCGTACTCGAACGTGAAGTCGCGAATCCCGGCGAGCTCCAGCGCCTCACGCATCCGATCGAGGGCGAGCGCATCGTGCTCCGCGCTCCGCGCGACGGTGAAGTGAACCGGCCGACCGACGACCGCCCTTGTCGGCAGCGCACCGAGGTCCTCCTCGGCCGCGCGCATCAGCCGCTGGACGATGAGGGCCACCAACTGGGGCAGCGTGCGGTGGCGTCCGCCGATTGTGGTGCCGGTGAAGCCGGCATCGCCCAGGTAGGCCTTGAGCGACTGGAGGAACCGGCCCTTCTGCTGGGCCTGCCTGTAGCGGACGACGGCATCCGGCCCGGCCGAGACCGGGTCGATTCCACTGGCCGGCCTGGGATCGAAGTAGAGGATGGAGCGGAAGACATCGGCCTTGGCGCCGGTCGGCCCGAACCGGGCCAGCCTGGGTGGTCCAGCGCCGTCCAGCAGGGCTACCGCGCTGTTCGTCGTCCCGAAGTCGATGCCAACGGCTCGTGTCACCGTTTCATGATACGGGGCGCCGGCCCGCGTATACTACGCGCCGTCCCGAGGAGGAGTGCGATGACAACTGTTCCAGGCCGGCTGTTCCGCGCGCTGCTTGCCGCATGCGCGCTCGTGGTGGCATCGGATGCGTCGGCTGAAGTCACCCGCGTCGATGTCAGGAGCCGGGCCGACCTGCTCGGTGGCCGCGCCTTCGGCACCGCCGGTGCGTACGAGGTCCTGACCGGCACGATTCACTTCGCCGTGGATCCCGCCAACCCGCACAACCGCATCATCGTCGACCTCGAGAAGGCGCCGCGCAATGGGCAGGGGCGCGTGGAGTTCTCGTCCGACCTCGTGATCCTGCAGCCGAAGGACCGGAGCCGCGCGAACGGCGTCCTGTTCTTCGACGTGGTGAACCGGGGCAACAAGAGCCTGCTCAGCGTGTTCAGCCGGGCTACGCGGGGCACGGATTTCAGTACCGAGAAGGAAGTCGGGGACGGGTACCTGCTGAACGAGGGCTACACGCTGGTCTTCGTGGGCTGGCAGTTCGACATCGCGATGGGGAAGGGGCTCGTCGGGTTCTCCGCGCCCATCGCCACCGAGAACGGCGCGCCGATCCGTGGGTGGGTGCGCATGCCCTTCGTCCTCGACAAGGCTGCGGCCTCGTACACCTACGGTGGCGGCTACAACACGGCCACCTACCTCCCCGTGAACGTGCAGGACCGCAGCTATCGGCTCACCGTGCGCGAGGGTACCTTTGCCGGTGCGCGATTGATTCCGCGTGACGAGTGGGACTTCATGCGGGTTGACGGGGCCAACGCGGTGCCCGATGCTGCATCGGTCCGGCTGAAGGGGGGCTTCACGCCCGGGCTCACCTACGAACTGGCGTACGAGACGCAGAACCCGCCCGTGGCCGGGCTCGGCATGGCGGCCATTCGCGACGCGGCCTCGGCCTTCAGGTACGGCAGCAACCAGCCGGCATCCGGACAGCTGGCGTACATGTACGGCGCCTCCCAGACCGGACGCCTGATCCGCCAGATGATTCACGAGGGGTTCACCCTCGACGAGTCGGGCCGCAAGGTGTTCGATGCGGCCTTCATCCAGACGGGTGCGGTCGGCGTGGGCAGCTTCAACGAACGCTTCGCGCAACCGAACGAACTCGGCCCGTTCACGCAGACGAAGTTCCCGTTCCTCTACCAGACGACCGTCGACCCGATCACAGGTCGCGAGGATGGACTCGGCGTCCGCATCCCCGCCGGCATGGAGCCGAAGCTGTTCCTGGTCGACTCTGCGTCGGAATACTGGGACCGCGGCCGCGTGGCAGCCCTGCGGCACAGCGCCATGGACGGCTCGTCGGATGTCACCGATGCCCCGAATGTCCGCGCGTACTTCCTGGCGGGCACCAAGCACGGCGCCGGGTCGTTCCCGCCGGCCACGGGTGGCGGACAGTTTCCCGAGAACACGAACGACTACCGCTGGGCGCAGCGCGGGCTGCTGGCAGCACTCGACGCGTGGGCACGGAAGGGCGTGGAGCCGCCGCCGAGCGCGCACCCGACACTGCGCGACCGCACGCTGGTGGCACACAGGGAGTTCACGTTTCCCGCGCTGCCGGGTGTGCAGCACCCGACCTTCGTGCCAGGTGGATATCGCGCAGACGTGCCCACGCCGTACGCCGCACTGCCGTTCCTCGTCCCGGCCGTCGATCGCGACGGCAACGACCTGGGGGGCATCCGGCTCCCGATCGTGGCCGCCCCGCTCGGCACGCTGACCGGGTGGCAGTTCAGGAGCGCGGCCATCGGGTCGCCCTCCACGCTCGTCGCCATGGCGGGGGCGTTCATCCAGTTCCCGAAGACGAAGGCCGAGCGCGAGCGCATGAAGGATCCGCGCCTGTCGATCGAGGAGCGGTATGCGAGCCGGGCCGAATACCTGGCGCGGGCACGTGAGGCGGCGACGAAGCTGGCCGATCAGCGGCTGGTGCTGCGGCAGGATATCGAGCCGATGACCGCGGAACTCGGTGCGCAGTGGGACGCCATCATGGGCGCCACGGCAGCCGGGACAGCCTCGCGTTGATCCCCACCCGACGGTCGCGTGTGGAGGGCCACCTGACGGTGGGCACTACGTGAGGGGCTCGCCACGCGCGAAGCCGGCGCATCCGAACCGTGCCTGCAGCGCGCACACCTCGGTGCCCCAGAACGCCAGCTTCGTGAAGAGCCGGGCCGCGATGTAGGCCTGGCCCACCGCGAACGCAGCCCAGATCGCGTGGCTCCCGCCGCTGGCCCCCGGCGCTGCCAGATAGTAGGCGCCGAGCACCGCTGCGAACAGCAGCACGTTCATCGCGTAGGTCCCGAACATCAGGGCGGGCCTGGCCGCGATGAACCGCGCCGCGGCGTCCAGCGACGAGACGATGCTCCTGCGGTCTTCCACGATCATCCGCACCTTGGCCACGTCGAACCACAGGTTGACCACGGCGACAATCGCGAAGAACAGCAGGTACCCGGCGAGCCGGAGCAGGAACGCGGTGCGCTCAACGGTGAGGTCGTGCGTGAGCCGGTCGTAGAGGTCGTCGAACAGCCAAGCGTGCAGGCTACCGAAGAGCACGGCGTACACCAGCGCGGAGAAGAGCCCGAGCCGCAGCAGCCGAGCCGCGCACGCGCCGCAGCGCGCGAGGAAGCGACGGGCACCCATCCGCTGGTCCACCGCCAGCCGGTGAATCGCCCCGGGCATGAGGAACCAGGCGAAAACCAGGTACGCCACGCCGGACACCACCACCACGGGCGCACGGCGGCCCGCGTCGGCCAGGGCGCTGCTGTTGTCCATCACCGCCGCGAACCCGATGACGTCCGGGCGCAGGGTTCGGGTCAGCGGATCCCCGGACGCCGTGAACTCCTGCATCCAGTCGTAGTTCACCCCGTCGGCAGCGCTGTCGGCCTCCAGGCTCTCGCCCAGATGGGCGCGGATGGCGTCCTGCAGCACGAGCGCCGGAGGCACGGTGGCCGCCAGCGTACCCAGCCACAGCACGAGGAGCACCGCCGGCGCACGTCGCACCCGCCGGAGCCCCGCGATCCAGACGCGGAGGAGGCTCATACGAAGAGCCCCCACGTCAGCAGCGCGTCCTGCAGCCAGACCATCCACCGCAGCGACCACGTGCGTGCGGCCTCCGGGGCCCGCGGTGCCAGCGTGCGCGAGTTGTTCGTGAAGTTCATGTCGAGCAGCAGCTGCCGCCCGGGGTCGACCACGGCTGACCGCACCCGGGACGGGCGCAGGTAGGTGAACTCGCGCCAGCGCGACTCGCCATTCCAGTGTTCCGTGACCGCGTCACCGTTCTCGAAGGTCACGAGCACGTCCACCGGGAACACGCCGTCGCCCAGCCGCCGGACGATCACGCGCGACTCCTGCTGCCCGTTGCGCGGCACCGCCGCGATCTCGCCGATGCTGTAGTCGAACACCGACGACTGCCGGTAGGTCTGCGTGATGAAGCGGTTGATGTCGCGATCCGTGCTGGCCTGCAGGTGACGCAGCACGACGCCAGGACCCGGGTGTCCGAACGCACCTTCGGCGAAGGTGGCACCGAGCGCCCGCTGCAGGCTGTCCCAGCCCAGCCACCTCTCCATCGTGTGCAGCCACACGGCAGGCTTGTCGTACGCGAAGTAGCGGACGGTCTCCTGACGCTGCCGATAGGAGAGTGACGCGAGCGCGTCCTCGGTGGCTCCGCGCCGGAACCCCCACACGTGGCTCAGGTCGGTGTCCCGCCGCAGCCGCACGTCCCGGAAGGTCCACGGAATGAACCCGCCGAAGTAGTACCGGTCGAGGAACGTGCCCGGATAGTCGGTGGCCATCACGCGCGCCGTGGCGAACGTATTGATGCCCTCGTCCATCCACGCATGCTCGAACTCGTTGGTCCCGACGATCCCGTACCAGAACTGGTGGCCTGCCTCGTGGATGGTCACCTCCTCTGGCGAGGAGAGCGTCACGCGGTCGCTGATGAGCCACGACGTGCCGGCGGTGAACAGCGTCGGATACTCCATGCCACCGGTCTCGCTCTGGAACGCCGGATCGACGATGGTGACGTGCCCGTACGGATACGGGCCGAACCAGGTGCCGTACCGCCGCATCGCGCTCCGCGTCGCCGCGAAGTGGCGCTCCGCCTGGGCCAGGTGCTCCGGCTGAATGAGCAGCCGCATGTCCACCGGGGGGAGCCCCTGCTCCTCGACGCGCGCCGTGCGCACCACGAAGTCGGGGCTGGTGGTCCAGGCGAAGTCGTGCACGTCCTCCTGCACGTACCGGTGCGTGGTTGTCCCGTTCCCGTTGTCCTGGCGGCCCTGCTCGCGCCCGGTAGCACCGACCACCCACCCGGTGGGCACGGTCATGCGAACGTCGTACACGCCGAAGTCGGAGAAGTACTCCGTCATCGAGTGGAACTGGTGACAGTTCCAGCCCGTGTCCTCGAGTACGCCGAGCTTCGGGAACCACTGCGCAATGAAGTAGTACGTGCCGATTGCGCCGGTACGGTCGAACGTGCGTGGCACGCGCACCTGCCACGCCACCTCCACCTCCACCTGCCCGCCGGGCTCAACCGCCCTCGGCAGCGATACCACCATCACCGTCCGGTCATCCCCATTCCCATCGTCGGGAGCGATGAAGTGCATGGAGGGAAGGAGGTCGACCGGGGCCGCATCGATCAGCCGCAGCGTGGTGATGCCGACCGGGGCGAAGTCGGAGTCTGGACGATCGAGCGGGACCTGGCGTTCGCGCTCCCGCGCCCATGTGGAGCGCCGGTCGGCCCAGGCGTTCCAGTAGACGTGGAACTGCAGTTCGGAGGTCGGGTTCTTCGTGATGTTGCGCCAGGTGATCCGCTCGGTCGCCCGGATCGCGCGCGATCGTGTGTCGAGTGTGACGTCGATCGCGTAGTTCGCGTTGCGAGGAGAGCGGGGCGCCTGGGCGAGGGCCGAGCCGGCCAGCGAGGGAACCAGCGCGAGGACCAGGGTCAGCAGCAGTCGGGCCGACATCTCCCGATGCTACACCGCCCCGCGCCCCGATCTAGAACAGGGTCACCTGGACGGTGGACCCTTCCTCGACGGTGTGTTCGTGGGCGGGGATCTCGATGTAGCCGTCGGCGTTCGACAGGCTCGTGATGTCGCCCGACCCCTTGAACGCCGGCAGAGCCACGGAACCCTCGAGCCGCACGGTGTAGAACTGGTGCCGGTTCGTGGGCGAGACGATGCGGCGGCCGATGGTGGCCGTGACCGTACGCGGCGCGTAGAGTGGCAGGCGCGCCGTGGCGCGCAGGAACGGCACCAGCAGGATGTACGCGTTCGAGAGGCACGACGTGGGATTGCCCGGCATGCCGAAGAACGGCCGTCCCTCCACCCGCGCGAACATCGTCGGCTTCCCCGGGCGGACGGCGATGCCGTGGAACACGACCTCGCCACGCGCGGCGATGAGGTCGATGAGCAGGTCGCGCTCGCCGACGGACGAACCGCCGGAGAAGATGATGACGTCGGCCTCGGCACAGCTGTCGAGTGCCGTGTTGAGGGAGTCCAGCGTGTCACGTGCGGGCGGACGGAGCAGTGCCACTCCTCCGTGCGCCTCGACGACCGAGGCGAGCGTGTAGCGGTTGACGTCGAAGATCTGCCCGGCGTCGAGCGGCTCGCCCGGTTCCACGACCTCGTTGCCGGTGGAGAGGATCGCCACGCGCGGTCGCGCGAACACCTCGACCGACGGCACGCCGACCGCCGCCACCGCCCCGAGCCGGCTCGGGTTGAGCAGGTCGCCGCCCCGTACCACGAGGTCGCCCGGCGAGATGTCGGCCCCCTTGCGCCCGACGTTCTGGCGCGGCTGCGCCTCGGCGCAGATGCCCACGCGCGAGTCGTCCAGCCGGGTGGTCTCCTCCACCATCACCACGGCATCGGCGCCATCGGGGAGCGGCGCGCCGGTGGCGATCTCCGCGCAGGCGCCCGGCGTGACCAGGTGCGCCGGCGTGTTGCCGGTGAACACGCGCTCGACGATCCGGAGCGGGACCGGATGCTCCCGGCTCGCGCCACGCGTGTCCGCGGCCACCACGGCGTAGCCGTCCATCGCGGATCGCGAGAAGGGGGGCACGAAGATGGTCGATGCGACGTCGGCGGCGGCGACGCGGCCTGCGGCCTGGGCCAGCGGCAGCACCTCGGTACGCTCGATCGGGCGCACGCCGGTGCGGAGCAGTTCGCGGGCTTCTGCAATCGGAATCGTGGACTTGAAGGGGCGCATCGCCTACTTCCGTGCCTGCTGCACGAGGTGCCCGAGCTCCGGCAGCACCAGCTTCTCCATCGCGAGGCGAACCGCGGCTTCGGAACCGGGCAGGGCAATCACAATCCGTCCGCGCGCCAAGCCGGCGGTGGCCCGGCTCATCATTGCCGCAGGCCCCACCTGCTCGTAGCTGAGCATGCGGAACAGCTCGCCGAAACCGTCGAGCCGCTTCTCGAGCAGCGCATCGATGGCCTCGTAGGTGGTGTCTCTCGACGTGATGCCGGTGCCTCCGGTCGTGATTACCACATCCACGTCCGCACCGGCCAGCTGCTGCTCCACCGTTCCGCGTACCAGCGCCGCATCGTCGCGGACGATGGCCTGGCCGGCGACCGTGTGGCCGGCGGCGCCGAGGAGATCGCGGATGGCGCGTCCGCCGGTGTCGGTGGCCTCGGTGCGCGTGTCGCTGACCGTGAGGACGAAGCAGCGGACGCTCGACGGCCCCTGTTGCCGGTGTTCGGCGTCTGGACGCATGGTCCTTCATTCTACGGCGGGAGTCGGCCAGTCCGGCCGTACCCGTTGGCCCGGGCACTGTGCTGTCCTAGCATGGAGAAGACGATGCTGCTGAGGGACCGGCTACTGGCGCGGATGTCTGACATGGGGAGTGCGCCCGACTACGTGCAGCTCGCGTCGGAAGTGCTCGGCATCCGGAATGCGCCGCCCGTGCTGGCGCGCCGGCTCATCGAGCAGGCGCTGGTGGTAGAAGACCGGCGTGAAGCGTGGTTGCGCGCAGGTGAGCGGATCTGCGCGGACGCACCATCGGCACCGGGTGTGTACCTGCTGCGCGACGCGGAGGGGCGCGCGCTGTACGTGGGGAAGGCGAACAACATCCGGCGCCGGCTGCGGACGCACTTCGCGGCACGGCGGTGGCGTCAGCTGAAGCCGGCGTTCGCGCGTGCACAGCAGGGCGAGTGGCTGCCCGTCGGGTCTGAGCTGGAGGCGCTGCTGCGCGAGGCGGAGTGGATCAGGGTGTTCTCGCCGGTGGCCAACGTGCAGGTGGGCGCTCCCGGCCTGGACACCCGCGCCATTCCGGCGCCGCTCGTGCGCGACACCATCGTGCTGCTGCCGTCTGTGGAGGAGGGGGCTGCGGAACTGGTGGCCGCGCGCGTCGATGGTGCCGTGCGGATGACCCGTGTGGCGCGTGACGGGACCGGGCTGGTGTCGCGTGTGGCAGCGCTGCGTCGGTTCTTCGGCACTGCAGCGTCCAGGGGTGCAGACGACGGGCGCACGCCCGATGTCGATCTGCTCGAGGGGCTTGCGCCGCTGGTGTTCTCGTGGCTGGCCGGTCGCGGCGACTCGGCGACGCGCGTCGACCCGCACGATGCGCCGTCGGCGCGTGAGCTCCAGCGACGGCTGAAACTGCTCCTGGACGACGATCGCCTCTTTACGGAACGAATCGTTGTGATACGATCAGGTGTTCTCTCGACCCCCGCGCGCCCTTAGCTCAGTTGGATAGAGCGTCTGGCTACGAACCAGGAGGTCGCAGGTTCGAATCCTGCAGGGCGCACCACGTTCCACAAGCCATCCACCCGGTAGACCAGCGCGGTCACTGGCGTGTCCGTCATCACCTCGGCGACTGGTCCGCCGGTATCGGGGTGCCATGCAGCCAGCCACGATCCGCGCGGCCACACCGTCAGACGTTCACGACATCCACGCCGTCATCAACGACGGCGCAGCCGCGTACAAGGGCATCATTCCCGCCGACCGGTGGCACGAGCCCTACATGTCGCTCGCTGAACTCGAGTCCGAGATCGAAGCCGGCGTCGAGTTCTCGTGCTTCGTCGAGCACGGCGCGGTGCTCGGCGTGATGGGGATCCAGGATAGAGGACCTGTCGTCCTCATCCGGCACGCGTACGTCAGGACCGACGCGCGGAGGCGAGGCATCGGCGGCCGGCTCCTGCGGGCGCTGACGGCGACGACGAGCAGGCCGATCCTCATTGGCACCTGGAAGGCCGCGGCGTGGGCCATCGCGTTCTACCAGGCGCATGGCTTCATGCTGCTGGACGAAAGGCAGGCCCGCCTGCTGCTCGAACGGTTCTGGAACGTGCCCGTCAGGCAGATGGACACCTCAGTGGTGCTCGCCAACGATCCGTCCGCCCTTGGCGCGTCGTTCGTCGCGCGCTGATGGAGGCGCGGGTCAGGGCCTGACGCGCACGTACTTCTGCAGCCGCTTGGGCGCCGGCTCCCCGCCGTACACGTTGCCGTCGCGGTCGACGGCCACGAACTCCGCACCGTTGCCGACCGTTGTCCGCGGATCGCCCCAGGGGAACTGGATGAACCAGTGCACCCAGCCGCTCTTCGCGTCGCCGATGCGGATGCCCTCCTCCCACCCGGGATTCTGCACATCGTCGGATTCGGAGTCGGCCACGTAGATGCGATCGTTCGCGTCGAAGGTGATGCCGCTCGGCTTGCCGAACTGGGTCCACGGCACCGACAGCGACTTCCCGTCCTGGTCGAAGATCTGGATGCGGTTGTTGCCGCGATCGCCCACGAAGACCCGGCCGCGCGAGTCCATGGCGATGGCGTGGATGGAGCGGAACTCGCCGGGGGCCCAGCCGGTCTTGCCCCAGGCCTTGACGAACGCGCCATCCTTCGTGAACCGCATGATGCGGTTGTTGCCGTTCTCGCCGTGGCCGTCGGCGATGAACACGTCGCCTCCCGGCGAGACCACCACGTCGCTCGGCGAGGTGAAGTGATCCGGTCCGGCGCCTTCCATGCCCCCCATGCCAAGGGTCAGCAGCACCTTGCCGTCCGGGCTGAACTTGACGACGGTGTGGCCCCGCTTGTCGCCTTTGGGAATGCGGTTCGTGGACACCGCGTCGGTCACCCAGACGTTGCCCTCCCTGTCCACGTCCAGTCCGTGCGGCCAGATGAACAGCCCTCCGCCGAAGGTCTTCACCACCTTGCCGTCCGGACCGAACTTCACGATCGGATCGGTCTTCGAGTCGCGGCACTCGTCGCCGAAGCGGGCCGGGTCCTCGAGCCGCTCGCACCGGACCACTGCCCAGATGTGACGACCGTCGGGATCAGTGACCACCTTGCCCACGGCGCCCATCGCCTTCCCGTTCGGTAACTGCGCCCAACCCTCCGCGATGCGATAGGGGTTCGGCAGACCCTGCCCGTGCAGGTCGGGCGAGAGGGAGAGCGTCGAGAGGAGGCCAAGAACCACGAGGCCGGCGGCTGGTGCAATGCGCATGTGCGACTCCTCGAGAGGGCGTGTGGGGACGGCACCCGTGCCGAGCCCCGTTTATGGCTAGCGTTGAGCGGGCACGGGCGCGGGGTGCTGAATCTCCGGCAGCGTCCGGCCGAGGAACCCTTCGATCGGCTGCACGCCATTGAACGGACGGTCGTCGCGCAGGTTGATCTTGCGCGCCTGTTCGACCGCCGCGGCCACCGGCACCTTGCGTTCGCGGATCAGGTAGGCGCCCCACATGTGGCTGGCCCGCCAGGCCACGGTGCAGTGCAGCAGCACCTTGCCGTCAGCCGTGTTCATCGCCTCGGCGAACTGGTCGAGCTGCTTCGGACCGTAGGGATTCTCGGGCGTTCCCCGCATCGGGATGTGCACGTACTTCATGCCGAGCTGCTTGATGAGCGCCGCCTCGTCGAAGCCGATCTGCTCCATCTCCTGCGGCATCCGGAGGTTCACCACGGTGGTCACGCCCTTGGCCTTCAGCTCACGCAGCGCCTTCTCTGTGGGCTGGCCACCGATGAACATGTCGTCGCCGACGCTGGCGTACTTCTCCTGGAACATGCCGGTGATGTCGAGTGCCACCGGGTCGGGCACGGGACCGGTCTTTCCCTTCCCGACGATGTTCTGGGCCAAGGCCGGGGAGGAAAGCGTGAGGGTGACGGCCAAAGCCGCGAAGGTGCCGAACAGTGACGGGGATGACATAAAGCTCCTCTGAAGTGTGGCCGCTCAGGCGGCGCACGAAATGCTACAAGGAACGGGTGCCGCATGTCGCGGCCCTGCCGTGAACCGTGCGCTGCACCTCCCGTACCCCCCAGCTCTGCCGCCCTGCGGGTCCGTCCCCGGACCTGTCGATCCGGGAACTGGTCGTTCGACCACTGCCTGAATGCCGCGCCGTCGGCTGGCGTCGGAGACAATCCTCTCAAGGAGCCTGACCTGTGATTCCCAAGAACATCATCTGCCTCTGGTACGACAAGGACGCCCTCGCCGCAGCCGAGTTCTACGCGGCCACGTTTCCCGACAGCGAAGTGAAGGCGGTGCACCGCGCGCCGTCGGACTTTCCCAGCGGCAGGAAGGGCGATGTCCTGACCGTGGACTTCACCGTGCTGGGCATCCCGTGCATGGGGCTGAATGGGGGGCCGGCGTTCAGGCACTGCGAGGCGTTCTCGTTCCAGGTGGCTACCGATACGCAGGAGGAAACCGACCGCTACTGGAACGCCATCGTCAACAACGGCGGCACCGAGAGCGCATGCGGGTGGTGCAAGGACCGCTGGGGGCTGTCGTGGCAGATCACGCCGCGCACGCTGACCGAGGCGCTGGCGGCTGGCGGCGAAGAAGCGAAGCGCGCGTTCGAGGCAATGATGACGATGGGGAAGATCGACGTGGCCGCAATCGACGCCGCGCGGCGGGGCTGACGTTCCTATCCGCCCAACGTGTCGTCAGGGGTCGTGACACTCTCTCCGGTCAGCACCTGCTGCTGCTCAGGCGTGTCGTTCACCTGGGCGGCCACGCCTCGTTCGGTTGCGCGCTCCAGGACCGCGGCCGCCTGACGCAGCAGCATGAGGTCGTCGGGGGAGACGGCGTTCCGGAGCGTCGCTTCCTCAGACCAGATCTTGAAGTCCTTCGCGAGGCGTGTGGCCAGGTCGAGCAGTTCCTGTGAGGTCATGCCCTCGCGTGCGTGCAAGATCCGGGGCGTTCGGGGCGGATCGACGTAGGGGCAGGTGGGGCGGGTCGGGCAGGTGGGGCGGACGAGCAGCTCGACCGTCCGCGTAGAATCCTCACATGCGCTCAATCGACGCTGTCGCCGCCGACCTCGGACTCACGCCTGACGACATCCAGCCATGGGGGCCCGGTGTGGCGAAGATCGCACCGGAGCACGCGTTCAGCGACGCGCCGCTCACGGGCAAGCTCGTGCTCGTGTCCGCGATCAACCCGACACCGGCCGGCGAAGGGAAGACCACGTGTGTCATCGGCCTGACGCAGGCGGCCCGCCGCCTCGGTGCCCGAGCGGCATGCGCGCTGCGCGAGCCGTCACTTGGGCCGGTGTTCGGTGCCAAGGGGGGCGGCACCGGCGGCGGACGGTCGGCCCTGGTGCCGTCCGAGCGGATCAATCTGCACTTCACGGGTGATCTCCACGCCGTGACCTCGGCGCACAACCTGCTGGCTGCCCTCGCCGACAACGACATCTACCACGGCAACCCGCCGCGGCTCGATGGACGCCAGGTGGCCTTCCGCCGTGTCACCGACATGAGCGACCGCTTCCTCCGCCGCATCGTCACGGGGCTGGGCGGGCGGACGATGGGCGTGCCGAGGGAGGACGGGTTCGACATCACGGCGGCGAGCGAGGTGATGGCGATCCTCTGCCTGGCGAGCGACTACCCGGACCTGAAGGCGCGGCTTGGCCGGATTCTCGTGGGCTTCGGGCGCGACAACACCCCCGTGCATGCGCACGACCTCCAGGCGGCAGGGGCGATGGCCGCGCTGCTTCGGGATGCCATGCTGCCGAACCTCGTGCAGACGACGGAGGGCGGACCGGCCGTGGTGCATGGGGGACCGTTCGGCAACATCGCCCACGGCTGCAACAGCATCGTCGCCACGAAGCTGCTGCTGCGGAAGGCCGATGTGGTGTTCACCGAGGCGGGGTTCGGCTTCGACCTCGGCGCCGAGAAATTCCTCGACATCAAATGCCGCGTGGCCGGCATCTGGCCGCATGCCGTGGTGCTGGTGGCGACGCTGCGCGCGCTGAAGGTGCATGGGGGTGTGCCGGCCTCGCAGTCCGGAAAGCCGGATGCCGAGGCGCTGCAGCGGGGCCTGGAAAACCTGCGGAAGCACCTGGAGAGTGTGCGCGGCTTCGGCCTCGAACCGGTGGTGCTGCTCAACCTGCGCGGCGAGGATGCGCCTGACGAGGTGCGCCTCGTGCTCGACGCCCTTGCGGCCGACGGGGTGGAGGCCGGGGCCGCCGACGTGTACGGCCGGGGCGGCGAAGGGGCGATGGCGGTGGCCGAGAAGGTGCTCGCCCGCGCGGCATCCGCCACGCCTTCGCCGCGCTACATGTACGACCTTGCCGATCCGCCGATGGACAAGGTGCGCCACGTCGCACGCACCATCTACGGCGCGTCGGACGTGGACTTCTCCGTGACGGCGAAGAAGCAGCTCGATCGCGCCGATGCCCTGGGGTTCGGCCAGCTGCCGATCTGCATGGCGAAGACCCACCTCTCGCTCTCGGATGACGAGAAGCTCGTCGGCCGGCCACGCAACTTCGACATGACCATCCGCGAAGTGCGTATTGCGGCTGGGGCCGGTTTCCTGGTGCCGCTCACGGGAGAGATCCTCACGATGCCCGGCCTGCCGAAGGCGCCGCACGCCTCGAACATCGACCTGGCGGACGACGGGCAGATTCGGGGAATCGTCTAGGAACTCAGTAACTCCGGAACGCTTACCTCGTCGCGCTGCCCTTCGGCACGAGCTTGACGATCTTGCCGGAGAGCATTTCGTCGGTGAGCAGGTACAGCGCACCGTCGGGTCCCTGGCGCACGTCGCGGATGCGCAGGCGCGGCGTGCGGTCGGTGAGCAGGCGTTCTTCGCCCGTCACCTTCTCGCCGGAGAGCGAGAGCCGCACGAGGTCGTTCGTCTGGTGACCGCCGATGAACAGGCTGCCCTTCCAGGCCGGGAACAGGCTGCCGGTGTAGAAGGCCATGCCGCTCGGCCCGATGACCGGATCCCAGTAGTACAGCGGCTGCTCCGTCCCTACCTTCTGCGTGATGCCGCCGGTGATGGGACCGCCCGCGTACTCGATGCCGTACGCAACCGTCGGCCAGCCGTAATCCTTGCCCTTGCGCACGACGTTGAGCTCGTCGCCGCCGCGCGTGCCGTGCTCCACCTCCCACAGCTCGCCCGTGGTGGGGTGAATCGCCGCCGACTGGATGTTGCGGTGTCCGATCGAGAAGATCTCCTCGCGCACGCCCGCCTTGCCGACAAACGGGTTGTCCTTCGGGATGGACCCGTCCGCGTTGATGCGGGCCACCTTGCCGAGCAGGCCGTCCATGCGCTGGGCCTGCATGCGACCCTCGGTGATGGACCGCTCACCGTGCGTGATGAGCAGCGTACCGTCCTTCAGGAAGTTCAGCCGCGATCCGTAGTGGGCCGTCGAGTTGAGCGACGGCCCCTGGTGATAGATCACCTGGGCGTTCTCGACACGGGCCGGCGGACCCTCGATGAAGCGCCCGCGAGCCACCGCCGTGTTGTTCGTGCCGTTCTCGCGCGGCTCCGCGTAGCTCCAGTAGATCAGGTTGTTGGTGGCGAAGTTCGGGTCCAGCACCACGTCCAGCAGCCCGCCCTGGCCGCGGTTGTCCACCGCGGGTAGGCCGCCAACGGGCTGTGGCACCAGCGTGCCGTCGGTGTTCACGAGGCGGAGGAACCCCACCCGCTCGGTCACGAGCATCCGGCCGCTCGGCAGGAAGGTCATGCCCCACGGGTTGCGCAGGGTGTCCACCACTGTGACCACGTCGAAGGCCACCCCGAGCTTCTGCTCGGGCGCATCGGTCTGGCCCGCGAAGGCCGGTTTCTGGGTGGGTGCGTTCGGCGGCCTCGGGTCGGCGACCTGTGCGGACGACGACAGCGGGGCGAGTACCACTGCGAATGCGGCAGCGGACAACAGGGACTTGCTGAACATCAGGAACTCTCCAAGGCGTGAGTGGGGGGATTCGAACCCCAGAGGGGATTCTACGCGGCGCGTCCACGGTAGGACGCGGCAGGGCAGTGAACCGGTTCCCGAGAGGCCTGGGCGGAGACGCGGCTCCGGCGGCGAGGTCAGCTGCGCCGGCGCGCGCGGAAGCGACGGAGCGCGAGCAGGCCGGAGACGCCGGTGCCGAAGAGCAGGCACGAGGCCGGTTCGGGAATGGTCGTCAACCCGGTCATCACGCTGGCGGTCAGAGCGGTGACGTCGACGGGCCATGCATGACGGGCGGCGCCCAGGTTCGCGAAGGCCGCAGCCACATCCGCGGCGTGGCCGCCAAGGTCGAGGGGGGACGCGTACGCGGTCGACATCGGGATGACGGTGAGGGTCGAAAGCAGGAGTGGGAGACTGCCCCGACAGGGCGGCAGTGGATCGGACGGCATTGACGGACTTCCTCCCGGACGTGAACCAGTACTGGAACTTCAAACGGCTGGGGGGAAACCGTGAACACAACCTTATCACAAGATATAGCCTCGTGAGACGGAAATACCTGTGGGGTACACTCCGCCGGTGCGCATGATCGTCAGGACCGCGCTCGCCCTCGGGCTTGCCGCGATGGCTGCCGGGGTTGCCCTGCTGGCGCAGGCAGGCCAGCCCGCGTCGACTTCCGGGCAGGTGCCGCAGGCGGTCACGCTGCGCATGATCGTCGTCGGGACGGCGCCCGAGGCCACGGTCGTCCGCGAGCGGCTCGATCGTGGCGAGGCCTTCGCGACGGTGGCGCGGGAGGTGTCCATCGACCCCAGCGCCGTGTCAGGCGGACTGCTGGGGCGGCTGGACCTGGCATCCCTGCGGGAACCGGTGCGTCTGGTCCTGCAGGGACTGAAGCCCGGGCAGTTCTCGCCGGTGGCCCCGGTCGCGACCGGCTTCGCCGTCTTCGAGCTGGTCAGCGATCTTCCAGGGCAGCCCACACCCATCAACCCGGTGAGCTTCGCTGCGATCAGTGGCATCGGTGCGGTGAAGTTCGTGCCCGACATCGGCGGCCTGCCCGAGGCGGAAGCGCTCCTGCGCGACTTTCCGAAGGCAGCGAACTGGAACGAGAGCCCGCGGACGATCTGCCAGGCGCGGCAGGACTCGCTGACGGCCGGAACCGAGCTGTTCGAACGGTTCTTCTCGCCCGAGGCGGCCACCTTCCGCAGCAGCCGTCCTCCCTTCGAACTGATGCAGGCCCACCTCGGCATGGCACAGGTGCTTGCCTACCAGGGGTCGATGTCCCGCGCCGTGGAGCACTACGACGCGGCCTATCGGATCGCGGTCGCGAGCGTGCCGACGGCGGTGCCCCAGGTGGAGGAGATGCTCGCTGTCGCCCTCATGCACAAGGCGGCGATGGACAACGCCGTCTTCCGGCAGCCCGGGGAACTGTGCCTGCTGCCTCCACGACCCGGTGTCGCCTACGCGAAGCGGGCTGACTTGGACAGGGCGGCTGCGCTCTTCACGACCTTCCTCGAACGCCGTCCCGATGATCCCGAAGGGCGTTGGCTGCTGAACCTGGCGCACATGGCGCTCGGGTCATGGCCCGACCGCGTGCCGGAGCGTCACCGAATCCCGGCGTCGGCTTTCGCCTCCCCTGAAGATGTCGGTCGGTTCGTGGACGTGGCGCCGTCGATGGGGCTCGACGTCTTCGCCTCCGCGGGAGGCGTCATCGTGGACGACCTGGCCAACTCGGGCCGGTTCGACGTGATGACGTCGAACTTCTACAGTTGCGGCCCCCTGCACTACTTCGCCGCGAAGGGCGACGGCACGTACGCCGAGCGCGGGCCGGCCGCTGGCCTGCGCGACCAGGTGGGGGGCCTCAGCATCATCCAGGCGGACTACGACAACGATCGCTGCACCGATGTCCTCGTACAACGCGGCGGCTGGGAGGTGGCGCAGCGCCGCTCGCTGCTCCGGAACAACTGCGACGGCACGTTCACCGACGTCACGGCGGCGGCCGGACTGGCCACGCCGGTCACGGCCTCGCAGGCCGGCGCCTGGGCCGATATCAACAACGACGGCTGGCTGGACCTCTTCGTCGGTAACGAGGACGCGCGGGCGCAGCTCTTCCTGAACGACGGCACGGGGCACTTCACCGACATCGCCGCCCGTGCGGGCGTGAACCGCCAGACCTTCGCGAAGAGCACCACCGCCGGCGACTACGACAACGACGGCTTCGTCGACTTCTACGTCTCGAACTACGACGGGCCGAACCTGCTCTACCGCAACAACCACGACAACACGTTCACCGAACGCGCCATCGCCGCCGGCGTCCCGGGGCCGGGCCGGGGCTTCACGGCCTGGTTCTTCGACTACGACAACGACGGCTGGCTCGACCTCTTCGCCACCAGCTACTTCATGTCGGTCGACGACACGGCGCGCACCTACCTCGGGCTCCCGCACAACGCGCCGACGCTGAAGCTGTATCGCAACCGGGGCAACGGCACGTTCGAGGACGTCACCCGCGCCGCCGCCCTCGACCGGGTCTTCATGCCCATGGGCGCCAACTTCGGCGACCTGGACAATGACGGTCTCCTCGACATGTACCTCGGCATGGGGACCCCCTCGTACGCCTCGGTCGCCCCGCACGTGCTCCTCCGGAACAACGGCGGCCGCTTCATCGACGTGACCGCCTCCTCGGGCACCGGCGAGATCCACAAGGGGCACGGCATCGCCTTCGCCGACCTCGACTTCGACGGCGACGAGGACATCGTCGCCGAGATCGGCGGCGCGACACCGGCCGACAGCCACGCGATGCGCGTCTTCGAGAACCCCGGCCACGGCAACGACTGGATCGCGCTCAAGCTCACCGGCGTGAAGACCAACCGCTCGGCTTTCGGCGCACGCATCAGCGTGACGGTCGAGAACGGCGGGACCACGCGCACCATCCACCGGCTGGTGGGTGGCGGCGGCACGTTCGGGTCGTCACCCCTCGAGCAGCACATCGGCCTCGGCCCGAAGGCCCGCATCGTCGACCTCGAGGTGTTCTGGCCGGCGGCCAACGCACGACAGCGCTTCGGCCGCGTGCCCGCCAATCGGGCATACGCCATCGAGGAGGGGGGCGCTCCGATGCCGATCGTGCGCCAGGCGATCAGGCTCGGAGGTTCCAGGAGGGTGGAGTGATGCGCGCGCGCCTGTGCTGGCTGCTGCTGCTGTTCGCCGTCGTCCCGGCCTGGCTCGGTGCGGCCGACGAGTACGCCGTGCGCGGCATGGTGGTCAGCGTGAACCCCGCCTCGCGCACCTTCGTGGCGTCGATCGACGCGATCCCGAACTACATGCAGGCAATGACGATGCCCTTCGAGGTGAGGCAGGGGTCGGAGTTGCGCGACCTCTCGCCAGGCGTGGTCGTGGCGTTCACGCTGGTGGTCGAGCGCGCTACGTCGTACGCCACGCGCATCGCCATCGTCCGCTACGCGAACACCGAGCAGGACCCGTTCAGTGCGAACCGACTCAAGCTCCTGAGCGACCTGGCCGGTGCACGGGGGCGGCCCCGGGTGGAGCCGGTGGAGGTTGGCGCGCCGGTGCCCGACTTCACGTTAGTGGATCAGCGGGAACGGTCGGTGTCGCTCTCGCAGTTCCGCGGCAAGGTGGTCGTGGCGAACTTCGTCTACACGACCTGCGCGTTGCCGAACTTCTGCCTGCGTCTGGCCAATCACTTCGGTGTGCTGCAGAAGCGGTTTGCGCGGGAACTGGGGCGCGACCTCGTGCTGCTCACGGTGACCTTCGACCCGACGCATGACACGCCGGCCGTGATGGCGGCGTATGCCCGCCAGTGGAACGCGAACCCCGAGACGTGGCGCTTCCTGACCGGCGGGGCAGATGCGGTCGAACGCGCGTGCAGCCTGTTCGGGGTCCATGCGTTCTCGAACGAGGGGCTGATGGACCACTCGCTGCACACGGCGATCATCGGGCGCGATGGCCGCCTGCTGGCGAACATCGAGGGGAATCAGTTCACCGCCACGCAGCTCGGCGATGTCGTCGCCGGGCTCATGCCCCGCCGCTGACCGGCACGACCGCGTAGGCCCCCCGCCAGAACGCCGAGCCCTCCGGGCGCGGCTGCGCGGCGATCTTCCGGAAGGTGATGTCCGCGATGGTGACCGTCTCACCGACGCCGATCGTGGCATCGCGCTGTGCGAGCGTCTCGAGCAGCGTGTTCCTGTAGACCGAGCGGTACTCGTAGGCGGTCGCCGTCAGCACCACCGTGATGTGCTGATCGCGGAGGAAGGCCCGCAGGTCGCCGGTCCGCAGGTAGGGGAGGATCTCCCCGCCCACGATGCCGTCCGCGCTGACCACCCGCACGTTCAGGTGATAGGCCGTCTGCACTTCGTAGGTGAGCACCACGTCCGACGGAGCCAGGAGCGGGTTCAGCGTCTCGGCGCCGCTGGCGTCGAGTACGTCGATTGGCGCGCGCCGCGGACCAGTGGCAGCCTGTACGGAACCGTACAGTTGTCCGCCCACCGTGATGACGCCGAGGGCCAGCGCCACGGGGACAGCGGCGTGCCGGAGACGTGGCGAGAGCCTGCTGAAGAGCGTGCCGGCGCCGTGCACCATGGCGACCGCCGCGAAAGGCAGCATCGGCATCGCATAGCGCATCAGGTAGTACCCGGGATTGTTCAGCGTGAGGCCGACCGCCAGCAGGGTCCCGAGGACGACGTAGGACCAGACGAAGGCTGGGCGCGTGCGCTGCAGGGCGTGCAGGCCCAGCGCGACGAGCAGCGCCTGTACGCCGAGGCTGATGATCCGGAATCCGGGAGGGCCGTCGAACAGCAGGCCGACGCCGCGCGCCACCACGAGCGGCGGCGCCGCCGGCGTCAGGTACGTGTCACCGACCGCGCTCATCATCTGGCGGGCGGCGACAGACGAGGGGACCCACAGGCCGGTCCGGCCATGCATCCAGGCGGCGAAGGCGAGGAAGGGCACGAGCGTGAGCGCCAGCAGCCCGGCCACCCGAATCGACCGGTGCCGCGCGAGGATCACCGCCGAGAGGCCACCGGCGACGAGCAGGCCCTCGGGACGGCCGAGGGGGAGCACCGCCAGCGAGAGCAGCGCGTAGGTCATCGTGCGTGGGCGCAGCGCAGATGACGGCAGCAGGGTGGTGGCGAGGGCCGCATTGGCCACGAGTGCCGCGAAGAACGGCGTTTCGTAGCTGGACACCGCAAAGAGGCGCAGCCCGGGGTGGAGCGCGACGAGCGCAGCCGCACCCGCCGCTTCGAGCGGTGAACCCGTCAGGCGACGCGCGAAGACCCAGACCGTGGCGGCGAGGACGAGCAGCGCGAGGGCGCCCGCGAGCTTCCAGGCCAGGATGCTGGCGCCGCCGGACGGCAGCGAGGCCAGGGAGAGCACCAGCGCCCAGGCGGGCGACGTGGCGCCGTAGCTGACCGGCGCGTGCGCGAAGCGGAAGGGGCCGTCCTGCCACATGCTCCGCGCGTAGACCCAGTAGACCGCCGCGTCGCCATCCTGGCTCCAGAACACCTTCCAGGTGGCGAGGACCGCGAGCACGCACACGGCGCCACTGAGCAGCCAGGCGAGCCGCGCCGCTGGGGAGGGAACATCCGGCTGTTTCGCCGGCGGCGGTGAGGAGTGGCTCACGATCGTCATGGTGTGCCGAGGTCGGCCTGGAGCCTGGCCAGAGCCGGGTGTGCCGGGTGCAGTCGCCGGCCGCGCGCGAGCCAGTCGGCCGCTTTCGCCCGATCGCCGAGGGCCAGGAGGGCCTGGGCACCCCCAAGCCAGGCCTGCGGTGCGCCGGGATCGAGGGAGACGGCAGCTTCGTAGTGCTCCATCGCCTCACGCGTGCGCCCGGCCGCGCGCAGTGACTCGGCGAGGCGCAGGCGGGCGTCGGGCATGTTCGGGGCGTGGCGCACCGCGGCTGCGTACGACTGGAGCGCCTCCTGATGTCGTCCGCGCTGATCGGCGATGGCACCGAGGCTGAAGTGCGCGCGGGCGTAGTCCGGATGTTGCCGGACGACCTCGGTGAACTCGCGCTCGGCCCCCGCAGCATCGCCTGACGCGATCATCGCGCTGGCCATCCAGTAGCGGAGCGAAGGGTCGCCGGGCGCCACCTCGAGTCCGCGCCGGAACGCCTGGATCGCTCCAGCCCAGTCCTGACGGCGGAGCGCCTGCATGCCCACCGCTTCATGAGAGACGGCGCTGTCGAGTACCACCTCCGCCACCTGCAGGAGCGGATCGGCCATCGCCGGGGCGACAGTGCCGCGCCGCTGCAGCAGTGCCTCGGCCTTCGTGCCCTGGCCGGTCTGCCGGTAGGCCATGGCGAGCGGGTAGTGGATGGCCGTGGCGGTGGGATCCGTGCGCAGCGCCTGTTCGAAATGGGCGACTGCCGCGGCGTAGTCGCGCGCGGCCATGGCGGCGCGCCCCGCGCCGAAGCGGGCGGCGGCGGAGTCGGGCTCCTGCGCCACGGCACGGTCGAAGGCGGCGCGCGCCGCGTCGGTCTGTCCGCGGTCCAGGTGCATGTCACCGAGCCAGACGAGCGCCGGCACGTACGAAGGCCGGAGGAGTGTGGTGCGTTCGAAGGCGAGCGCGGCGGCGTCGCGGTCACCCTTGCGCAGTGCCGCGTGCCCGAGCAGGTAACTCCAGCCAGGTTCGGTCGGCTCGAGCGCGGCGGCGTGCCGATAGCAGAGGATCGCTTCGTCGAAGAAGGTTGAGGCGAGCAGCACGTGTCCCAGGTCGGCGTACAGCCTGGCCCGGTCGGCCGCCGCGAGGCTGGCATCGCCGAGCCCTGCCCGCAGGCTCGCCTCGCGTGACGTGATCTGCGTGCGGACCGGGGCCGCGACCGCCGACAGGTCGGGCAGGCGGACCGGTTCGAGGGGCACTGACGCCGGGGCTGACGAACCGTCGTTCCGAGACGGCGAAGCGCGTGGCGGTTCGGCACTGCCGGAGCATCCGGACGCGGCAAGCGCCGCGAGCCAGATGGTCATCGTGCCCTGGCCGAGGGTCGCCCGCATCCTCATCGCGGGCTACCCTGCACGAGCGTCGTGTAGCGATCGATCGGCACGGACGGCCACTCCTCGGTGGTGCCGTCGGGCCAGCGCACGCGGACGCGTGGCGACGTGGAGGCCGCCCCCAGGCCCGCGAGCACGCGCGGGTCGTTCGCCGACGCGTAGCTGCCGTCGGCGCGTGACCGTCGGATCAGCGTGGGGCGGTCCGCGCGGAGCAGTTCCACGCGAGCGCCGAGCGCATCGCGTGTGCTGCCCCTGGGCACGAGCCGCAGCCCCACCCAGTGCTGGCGCGAACCGACCTGGTTGACGAGCAGGCGCACCGGGCCGGCGCCGTTCATGACCAGCACGTCGGTGTCGCCGTCGTTGTCCACGTCGCCGAACGCGGCGCCGCGCCCCACCTCGGGCGACGCGAACGTCGCGCCCGCCCGGTCCGACACGTCCTCGAACCGGCCGCCGGTGTTGCGCAGCAGCTGGCGGCGCTGGCCGAGCGGGAACGGGTTGTCCGCGCGCGCGAGCGTCTTGACGTTCTGGTTCACGTCGCCGTTCACCGCGAGCAGGTCGAGCCACCCGTCGTTGTCGATGTCGAACCAGGCCGTGCCGAAGCCGGTGTACGGCAGGCTGGGTCCGCGGATCCCCAGGCGTGCGCTCTGCTCCTCGAACTGGCCGGTGCCGTCGTTCACCCACAGCGAGCTGCCCTGGCTGATCAGCTCGGTGACGAAGAGGTCCTCGTCACCGTCCTGGTCGAAGTCGCCCGCGTCCACGCCCATGTTGGCCTTGCGCTCGCCAGATGCCCCCAGTGCCGCACCGGCCGCGAGCGCCGTGTTCACGAAGGTACCGTCCTGCTGGTTGATCCAGAGCTGGTTTTCCTGCTCGTCGTTGGTGACGAAGAGATCGAGCCAGCCGTCGTTGTTCAGGTCGGCGGCAATCGAGCCGAGCGCCGGGCCGAACGCGCGCGCCACCCCGGAGGCAATCGTCACGTCGGTGAACCGACCCTTGCCGGTGTTGCGGTACAGCCGGTTCGGCTGCGCGCCGTACACCTCGGGACGGCAGTAGTCGGGGGCACCGGACGGGCCGAAGCAGGGTGTGTGGGTCTGCAGCGTGTAATTCAGGTAGTTGCCGACGAACAGGTCGAGCCAGCCATCGCGGTCGTAGTCGAGGAACGAGGCGGAGACACCCCAGTTCACCGGGTCGCCGGTGCCCGACGTCGTCGTCGCATCGGTGAACGTGCCGTTGCCGTTGTTGCGGAACAGCTGGTTCCGCCCGAAGCCGGTGAGGTAGAGGTCGGTGAAGCCGTCGTTGTCGATGTCGCCTGCGGCGACGCCCATGCCGTAGCCGCGCGCGTGGATGCCGCTCTGGGCGGTGACGTCGGTGAAGCGGAGCGTGCGCGTGCCGTCGGCAGCCACCCGCAGGTCGTTCCTGAACAGCCGATCGCCGAGGGGGCCGGGTGGCGGCGGAATCAGCGGCGTGCCCGAGCCGAGCATCTGCCCCTGCACCAGGTACACGTCCAGATCGCCGTCGTTGTCGAGGTCGAAGAGCGCAGCTCCGGGAGCCATGATCTCGGGCTGGTAGAACTTCCCGGTCATGCCGTTGAAATGGGTGAACGCGAGCCCGGTCTCTTCCGCACGGTCGACGAACCACTCGCCAGGGGCCGGCCCGTCGGCCTGGCCTGCCGGGTCGCTGGTGCCGCGCGAGGAAGGGAGCGTGGCGCGCGGGGAATCCGGGGCTGCGCCGCAGCCAGCGAGAAGCGCCAGTGTCAGCAGCAGCGGCGCCTGTCTGAATCGCATGAGGTGAGAGGCTATGGTCGCACAGGGGCCCCCGGGGCTCAACCTGTGCGGCCATGCCGCGGTCCGCTCATCCGCGCGGTGCCCGTGACGCGCGGTTCACAGCGGCAGTCGCCAGTCGAGGCCGATCGACACGTCCGGCGATGCGTTGGTGAGGCCGAACGAGACGGTGGCGCCGATACTGCGTCCGGAGCGCGCATCGTAGCGGCCGAACCCGACCGTCATGTCGGTCGGCGGCGCCACGCCGTCCAGGATGCGGGTCCATCCGGCGATGGCACCCGAGACATACCAGCGCTGCGAGAGCAGGGAGCGCTCGTATCCGATCCGGTAGGACAGCGCGCTGTTGAGCGGCAGGTCGGGCAGGTCGCCAAGGGACCAGAACTCGGCCGAGGCCGACAGCTGGTGGACATCGCGCTGGTGCACCAGGGTCAGTCCCGCGCCGTAGTCGGCGGCGCCGGTGCCGAAGCCCCGGTCCACCGTGGCCAGCGCCGGCTTGAAGACCGCGCCGGCACGGACGACGGTGTCTGCGCCAGCCTGGGTGAGGCGATAGCTGCCGCGAAGGATGGGATCACCGACGCCCGTCCGGGATGCCGTGGCCTGTTCCGGAAGTGCCACCGTGAATCCGGCTGGCACCGTCGCCGCGGTTGCCGGTCCGGTGAGCATCCAGGTGCTCGCCGGCGTAAGGAGCCGGGCACCGCCTGGCTGGCCCGTCCCGGTGCCCGAGCCGCCGGTCGATCCGCCGGTTGACCCGCCTGTCGACCCCCGCCGGATCTGGTCGCCGACCAGGCTGCTCTGCGGGCCGCCCGATGGCACGATGACGCCCGCGTAGGTGATCCACGGCGTGCTCTGGTACACCAGCGGTACGCTGCCCGAGAGTCGCACCCGGCCGCTCTCGACCTCGACGGCCGACAGGACGTAGACGCTCGTCGTGGACTCCGTGAAGAGATACGAACCGGTCGCCGCGCGCACCGAACCCGCGTAGGTGACCTGCGCGGCGGCGGGTGGGGCGGTCAGGACGGCGAGGATCAGCCAGGGGGCCGATCCCCGCCGCCATGATGCCCTACGTGTTGGGTTGGCCGATGCGGAGGCGCTCACGCATCTGCTCCATCAGCTTGAGGCTGTCGTCCATGCTGCCGGACATGTCGTGCAGGTGCTTCTGGATGCGCTCCATGTCGCGGTCCATCAGGCGATCCCGGTCGCGATCCCGATCGCGGGTGCGATCGCGCTCCTGGATCAGGTCGCGCAGGTGCGTCGCCAGCCGCTCGTGCTCCCGGGCCTGGGCGCCGATGGCATTCGACATCTCCTGCATCAGCCGCAGCTGCGACCGGTCCTGCACCCGCGCCTGATCCTGCTCGCACTGGCGCGAGAGGTCCTGGGCGCGTGTCTGGATGCGGGCGGTCTCCTGCGTGGTCGTGCGCAGCTGCTCCATCAGCTGCGTGCGGGCCCGCACCTGGTCACCTGGTGCGGTGCCCTGGCGGGTGGGGCCTTGACCCTGACCCGACCCCTGGCGCTGCTCGATCACCGGCCCGCCGCCACTGCCCCCGCCCGATCCGGCCCCGGCCCCTGCGCCGCGTCCTTGCGCGAACACCTGGGCGAACAGGCCCAGACCGAAAGCGACCGTGGCGACGAGCGCCACACGCGTGAACGGTTTCATGATGACCTCCTTGTCGCTACTGCTTCTCGCCACCACCAGGGCTCGTCGGCTTGCGTCCACCCTTGCGGCTGTCCACGATCTGGATGTCGAGGAAGGACGTGTGGCCGTTCGGCAACTGCGGGACGAAGTACGTGGCGTTCACGTCCAGCGGGTCGCGGCCCGCGAACGTGAGGTTCGGCGTGACGACTGTCCCGTCGACGGTGCAGGCCGGATCCAGCGAGAAGGTGAGCCGCCACCAACCGAGCTTGGACTCCGGCGTCCCCGGCATCTGCCCGATCATCCAGTTGTAGCCGTAGATGACCGAACCGCCGACGTTGATCTCCGCGCTGTAGTAGCCCGTGCCGTCCGCCCCGAATGCCTCGTAGACGGCGCCATTGAAGTACGGCGCGCCGACGGGCGAACCACCCTGGCCGGTGATCTTCTGGATGGTGAGTCGCGGGCACACCGAGTAGACCGTGCGGTACGTGCCGGTGTAGGTAGCCGCACCGGTCGTGCCCTGCATCTCGGTGGTGCCGCTCCCATACAGCAGGTTCATCGGGAACGCTTTCAGGCCGGTGAGGGTGTCCTGGTACAGCACCGTCTCAACACGGATCACCGCCTTCGTGGTCCATTTCTGGTTGATCAGGTTGTCCGACCAGTTGACGATGACCGGCTCGGGGGCGGTGGTGCTGCCGACCGCCCAGCTGGCACGCCAGTGGCTGGGGGTCTGCTGTGGGAAGTAGGTGGTGCCGTCGAGCAGGTACACGCTGCTGGTGTCGAAGTAGTCCTCGACGCTGTTCATCGCGTCTGCGGCGGTGGGGCGCAGCCCCGTCCCATCGAGCGTCGGTGCCACGCCGGTCGTGATCACCGCGCCACCGAGACCACGGCCCTCGGCGAAGAGGACCGGTACTGACAGGTTGTTGCCGGGGCCGGTGTCCTCTCCGCCGTCCGGCGGCTTCCCGCCGCCCTTCCCCGATCCGCCTTGCGCGCCCGCGGCCGCGGTCATCAGCAGCACCGAGGCGAAGAGCGCGCCGTATGTCACGTAGTGCCGAAATGTCTGCATAACTCACCCGGAGAATGAAGACGTGGAGCGGGGGGCTCCCTCCGGCAGGCCCCCCAACGGGAAGGCACCGACGCCTCGCAGCGAGCCGCGGCGTTACGTGCCGCGTCGGTGCCGTGCCGCCGGTGTCATCGGGTCGAAGGTCCCCGACCCGACCACCGCGGGAATCCGGCCTCGTTCCTGAGCACCATGGTCTGTGTGCCCTTCGTGATCTCGCGCGCGAGGAATGCGGGCTCGCCGTCGACCGTCGTGTGTGCCCCGACGATCGTGAGCGTGTCCCCCGGCGCGAACGTGTACTGCTGTTCCTCGAGCCACCGCGTCGGGCCGACGTGGACGCTGATGGTGCCCGATGCGGCCTTGAAGGCCAGGTGCAGACCGGAGCCGCCCTTCCGGCCCTGGTGGGGCTGGACCGCATCGACGGTGCCGGTGAGGGTCACCTCGGCCGCCTTGTCATAGCGCGGCATTCCGGGGCCGCTCCTGCGACCCTGGGCTTCCACGGTGGCGGCCACGAGCGCCGCGCCCATCACCAGCGCGAGCGCCGTCCGCCCGACATGCATTGGGGTCATGATCAGTCCTCCTTCTGTCGTGGGATGGTCCAGAGATTCGGGAGGGGGCGGCCTGGTGACGCGCACGGCCGCTACCCGTGAACGATTCACCGTTCGTACCAACGCGAACATGCCGCGCGTGCAGGAAATACCACGCGACGCGACGCCCGGTGCCGGAGAGCCGTGCAGAACGTGCGCGCGATGCCGGAAGGCCGCCGAGATGTCACCAACTCATCGGCGGCGTCATCCCATCTCGTGAAGGGTGTGATTCAAAGCCACGCTGGGAGGTGCATCGTGCGAGCTGGGGCAAGCGTTCTCGGTATGGTCGTGCTATCCCTCTCCGTCGCCGCCGTCTCATGCGGGGGCTCGTCCGTGGCTCCGTCGGGCACGTCTGTCGCGGCACCGGCGGTGGACGGGCTCGGGACCGCGATTGCGGATGAGTATCGCGCCGAGGCGATCTATCAGGGGGTGATCGCGGACTTCGGCCAGGTCGTGCCGTTCGTCAACGTGCTGACCGCGGAGCAGCGGCACTCGGCGGCCATCGCCGCGGTGATGCGCGCCTACGGGCTCGCCGTGCCCGCAGACCCCTGGACCACCAGCACCGTGCCCCACTTCCCGACGTTCGCCGCTGCGTGTTCCGCGGGCGTGACGGCGGAGCAGGACAACATCGCGTTGTACGACCGGCTGCTCGTGCTCGACCTGCCGGCCGAGGCACGGCGCGTCTTCGAGAGCAACCGGCTCGCCTCGCTGCAGAACCACCTGCCGGCCTTCGCGCGCTGCGCGCAGTAGGCACCCGGCTGCCGCCGGCGCCTCGCGTCCAGCCTGAAGGCCCGCATGTCCGCGCGTGGCACCGGCCACCCTCTCGTGACCGGAACAGTTGTGGGCAGGGACGGGCCGGCCCGCTTACACTGATAGGCGGCGCACGGCCCGACCGTCGGGGCCGTCCGAATCCCGGCGAGACACATGACCCAATCCAACAAGTTCAGCGCGCGCATCACCCAGCAGAAGTCCCAGGGCGCCTCACAGGCGATGCTCTATGCCACCGGCCTCAACGAAGCCGACATGGAGAGGCCGCAGGTCGGCATCTCCAGCGTCTGGTACGAGGGCAACCCCTGCAACATGCACCTGCTGGACCTCGCCAGGGCGGCGAAGGACGGGGTGACGGCAGCCGGCCTCGTCGGCATGCGCTTCAACACCATCGGCGTGAGCGACGGCATCTCCATGGGCACCGACGGCATGAGCTACTCGCTGCAGTCGCGCGACCTCATCGCCGACTCGATCGAGACGGTGATGTCGGCCCAGTGGTACGACGCGAACATCTCCATCCCGGGCTGCGACAAGAACATGCCCGGCTGCCTCATGGCCATGGGCCGCCTGAACCGGCCCTCACTCATGATCTACGGCGGCACCATCCGCGCCGGTCACGGCGAGCACGGGGAGAAGCTCGACGTCATCTCCGCCTTCCAGAGCTACGGCGCCTTCATCGCCGGCACCATCACCGAGCCCCAGCGCCGCCAGATCGTGCGCCAGTCGTGCCCGGGCGCGGGCGCGTGCGGCGGCATGTATACCGCCAACACCATGGCGTCGGCCGCCGAGGCCCTCGGCATGGCGCTGCCCTACAGCTCGTCGATTCCAGCCGAGGACCCACGCAAGCTCCAGGAGTGCCACGATGCCGGCCTCGCCGTCAGGCGCATGCTGGAGATGGACCTCAAGCCGCGTGACATCATGACCCGCGCGGCCTTCGAGAACGCCATGGTGCTCATCACGGTGCTCGGCGGCTCCACCAACGCCGTCCTCCACCTGATTGCCATCGCCCGCTCGGTCGGAGTCGACCTCACGCTCGACGACATGCAGGCGGTCTCGAACCGCGTGCCGATGCTGGCCGACTTCAAGCCGAGCGGCCAGTACGTGATGGAAGACCTCCAGGCGGTCGGCGGTACGCCGGCCGTCATGAAGATGCTGCTCGAGGCCGGCCTCTTCGACGGCAGCTGCATGACGGTCACCGGGAAGACCCAGGCCGAGAACCTGAAGGACCTCCCGGGGCTCACGCCTGGACAGCCAATCGTCCGGCCGCTCACAGACCCCATCAAGAAGGAAGGGCACATCCAGATCCTGAAGGGCAACCTCGCGCCCGAAGGGTCGGTGGCGAAGATCACCGGCAAGGAAGGCCTCCGCTTTGCCGGTCCCGCGCGCGTCTACGACTCGGAAGAGGACATGCTGCACGGCCTCGAGCAGGGGCAGATCTCCAAGGGCGACATCATCGTCATCCGCTACGAGGGCCCGAAGGGCGGACCGGGCATGCCGGAAATGCTCACACCCACCTCGGCGATCATGGGCGCCGGCCTCGGCAAGGACGTGGCGCTGCTCACCGATGGCCGCTTCTCCGGTGGCTCGCACGGCTTCATCGTGGGCCACGTCACTCCGGAGGCGCAGGACGGCGGGCCGATCGCGCTCGTGAAGAACGGCGACCGCATCGTGATCGACGCCGAAAAGAACGTGATCGACGTCGAGATCAGCGACGCCGAGATGGCCGCTCGCCGCGCCGCCTGGGTCCAGCCGCCCCTGAAGGCCACCCGCGGCACCCTCGCCAAGTACATCCGACTGGTGAAGAGCGCCAGCGAGGGGTGCGTCACCGACGAGTAGCCGGGTCCGGCGCCCGGACCCGGCCAGCCGATCAGAATCGCCAGCTGATGCTGGTGAAGACGTTCCTGCCGGGTTCGGCCACCCGCACCCCCGTGCGGAAGGGGTCGCGCTGGAACGACAGGTGCTCGACGAAGTACGCGTCGAGCAGGTTGGCCACGCCGACCGACACGGCCAGTTGGCCGCGTCGCCAGCCCGACGAGAGGTTCAGGAGCTGGTACGGGGCCGTCGGCAGCTCGCCGAGGGTGGTATCCACCCGGTCCTGCGCCGCGCTTGCCACACCCTCCACCTCGAGGAACAGCCGCCCGTCATCCACCCGCGCGCGCACCCGTCCGCGCAGCGGCGGCATCTCGGCCACGTTGGTCGCCGTGATGCCACGCGACGCGTCCGGCGTCAACGTGCCGCGCACGTACGACACGTCGCCCGACACGGTCAGCATCCTGTGCAGGGTGAGCGACCCGTTCGCTTCGAGGCCGCGCATCGTGGCGTCCACGTTGGCGTAGGAACGCGCGGTTGCGTTCATCACGCCCGGCACCATCACGATGCGGCGGGCGCCATAGACCGCAATGTAGTCGTGCACGGCATTCACGTACGCGTTCGCCGAGAGTGCCACCCGCGTGCGCTGGATCGACGCGGAGAGGTCCACCCCGGTGTTGCGCGCAGGATCCAGGTCGGGATTGCCCACCCAGTCGGTCCCGGCACGGCGCAGGGCGAAGAACCGCTCGTTCGCCTCGGCCACGCGCGCCGTATGGCCCAGCGCCGCAGCGACGCTGATGCCCTTCGCCGCCTGCACGGTCAGCTTCGCCCGTCCGGAGAGGGGCGTGTCCACCCGCGAGGTGGTCGTCGTGCCGTGGTACGCGGTGTACAACGCCGCATTGACCTTCGCCGGATCGGCCGTCGTCGAAAGGCGGTCCAGCCGGCCGCCGAGGTCGATCGCCGTGCGGGTGCCGAACGTCCGGGTGTGCTCGATGAAGGCGCCGACCGAGTCGATGTTGACGTCCGGGATCGAGTACTGCGGACTGTAGGCGTTCATGCCCGCCATCATCGTCTCGGTGTTCCAGTTGCGGCGATAGGCCTCACCGCCGATCGTGGTGGTGCCGCGCCGGGCCTCGACGCGGCCCCCCAGCGTCTCGGTCGTGGCGGCCGTGCCCATCGAGTAGCCACGGAGGGCGTTGGTCGAGCTGGACCGGTAGGCATCCGTCATCCAGTGGTCCACGGCAGACCAGTACGCCTGCGCCTTCAGCGACGAGAACGCCCAGACGGCCGGCGCGCTGTATTCGAGCGCCAGGCGATGCGCGTTGTCCCAGATGGCGTCCATCTGCAGGTAGGGGTAGAGCACGTGGTCCGTGAGCTGCCTCGTATAGCTGGCCTCCACCTGGTGGCCCGACGTTGATCTCCAGGCCGACCGTCCCCACAGCGTGGTCGCACGGAAGGCGTCGGAGTCCATTGCCGACGCCTGGTAGTTGGCGGCCTGCGTCATCAGTTCGCCCCGGCCGTTGCTGTACGGCGCCGAGCGCCGGTACGATACGCCGCCGAGCGCCGACAGGTGCGTCCCGCCGTACGACATGGTTGCGGACGGGTTCACGAACCCGAACGACCCGGCGCCCAGCGAGACATTCGCGTTCCAGCCCTCGTCGGGCTTCCGCGTCACGATGTTCACGATGCCACCGAGGCTGCCCTGGTAGCGAACGTCGAACGGTCCCTTGCCGACGTCCACCCGTTCGACCTGCGAGAAGTCCACATGGAAGGACGGGGGATCCATGTGGTTCGGGCAGGCACCGTACAGGCGCTCGCCGTCGAGCAGCACGTTCAGGTCCCGGCTCTGGAGCCCGCGCAGCACCACGTCGTTGGCAATGGCCCCCTTGCGGAGCTTCCACAGGCCGGTCGTGTCGGCGAGCAGTTCGCCGACGTCGCGGGCCGCGCTCTCCCTCACCGCGGTCACCTCCACGCTGTCGCGCGGGACAGCCCCGGACACGGTGACAACCTCCCGCACCATCTGGGGCTGCAGGACCACGTCGACCGTACCCGTTCCCGGAACCATCAGCCCGCTCACCGTCTGCGGTGCCAGGCCCGGGAACTCGACCACGAGCGTGTAGGTGCCGTCCGGCAGCCTGTCGAAGACGAACGTGCCCAGGTCGCTGCTGGTCGAGCGGAATTCGCGCCCGTTGCCGTCGATGAGCAGCAGGGTGGCCCGGGGAAGCCGCGCCCCGTCCGTACTGGTGGTGGTGCCACTCAACACGGCGCGCTGGGCCAGGACTTCAGTGCCTGCCAGGCCTATGACGATCAGGAACCCGACCGAGGCGAACAACTGCCTGAGAGAACTGCGCATGGGGACCCTCCATTTCCCGCCCGGGCGGCCAGCGGCGCCTGCTTCGGTGCGCCTGGTCACCCGGCCGTGCAGCCGTGAGGACGTCGCGGGACCCGTGGAGGCCAGCGGCTATCGACACGTCGCGCGTCGTGAACAGGGATGACAGGGTTCGCCCGGCCGTGACGGCCGATGCAGCCAGAGGGCGGAGGGGTGCAGCGAGCCGCGAACTGTGCAGCGGCCCGTAATGAAAGTCAGCGCGTTGCCGATAACCGCTGTATGCCTATTCCCGTTGTCGCCACCTTCCTTGCGTTCATCGTTGCCACGCTGTACATCATGCGTCGGCGCGTGCGCCTCGGACGCCGCAAGGCCAGCTTCTAGCTCGTGTGGCGGCCGCCCCGGGCTTCCCGGGGCACCGCCACCCGGCGTCCTGCTGAGATTGCGCTCGGCGGGCCCGACCCGGGACACTACGGGATCATGTCGATCCCTTCGTCCTCCGCCCTCTCCCTCGACACCCTCGTCATTCCAACGCCAGGCGGCATCGCCAGCCGCGTGCTGGTCAAGGCCTCCGGCGGCAGCGCCACGCTCTTCGCCTTCGACGGCGGACAGGGCCTGACCGAGCACACGTCCCCGTACGACGCGCTCGTGCAGGTGATGTCCGGCAGGTTCGTGCTGACGATTGGCGGGACGGCGGTGGACGCACCCGCGGGCTCGGTCGTACTGATGCCCGCGGGCGTGCCTCATGCCGTGGATGCGCCCGAGGCCGGGCGCATGCTGCTGACGATGGTGAAGTAGGGGACGGAGGTCGGCGCCTACTTCCTGCCGATCTCGTCGGCGAGGATCGAACCGTCGCCCTGGCGCACGCCGGCCGCTTCGAGCTTCGTGCTCGACGAGAGCGACGTCAGCGCGGAGCAGGACAGGCCGTCGTCGTACTTCGTGCTCGCGCTGGTGGTCACCGTGGTGTTCTCGATCTTGAAGCTCAGGGTCGGGCAGCTCCCCGAGCGGGCAGACATCGAGCCCGACACCTTGGCGCGCGAACCGGAACCGGACCCGCTCTTCTTCTCGACCTCCCTGGCCAGGATGGAGCCATCGGTCTGCCGGGTGCCCTCGACCTCGACGTTGTCGCCCTTGGCGAGGCTCGCGCACGTCGTGTCGTCGAAGCGGGTCGACGCGTTGGTCACCACGGTCGTCGTGCCGACTGTGAAGCTGTTGCTGGCCGGGCAGCCGCCGGTCGGGACGCTCGTGATGACCCCGGACACTTCGGCTTCGTCCTCATCATCGTCTTCGTCATCACCGTCGTCATCGTCGCGGCCGCCGTTCCCACGCCCGTTGCCGGCGTTTCCCGAACCCGAGTTCGTGTTCTGCACGATCACCCGGTTGGCGAGCAGTGTCGAGCCAGAGCGCGTGGCCTTCACGTGCACGCGGAGGCCCGCCGTGAGGTCGTTCGGCTTGAGCGTCGTGCCTCCCTTGGTGATGCTCGTCGACGCATCCACCATGACCGTGCTGCCCGCCCGCCCGACGACGAATGTGCCGCCTGAAGAGCTGAGCGCCACAGACCCGATCTCACCCTCGAGTTCGACCTTGTTGTCGGACGATGAGAGCTCCTGTTCGTCGAGGGTGGCACTGCTGCCAGAGACGCGCACCGTGATGCGCAGCGCGTCGTTCGTGTTCACCGGAGGCAGGGTGAGCTCCGTGGTGAACCCGGGGCCGCTGATGGTGAGGGTCACCGTACCGGGGGGGACGTTCTCGAGCACGAAATTGCCGTCGTCATCACTGGTGACACTGATGGACGTGCCGTTGACGGAAATCGTCACCCGCGTGCCGCCACCGAGCATCCGCATCATGCCGGGGTCGGCCAGGCTCGAGGTGGTAGCTCCCGTCAGGACCGTGCCGCGGATGCTGGCGCCGCCCGCGGCCGGCGCCGCAGCCGGCGACGGTGCCGTCAGGGATCCTGCGGTGCCGTTCGACTTCGAGCAGGCGGTCAGAATCGCCAGGGACAAAGCGATCGGGACGATCGCAAGCGCGCGGAACCTCTGCATCGGTAGCTCTCCTGTCTGTCGTTGGGGCAATCTGGCCGGGCGTCGCCGCGCACACGAATAGCGCACGCGGAATTACGCTTTTCCGGCCAGAGGTGACCGCTGGGGGCGGTTCGGCATCCGCTCAGCAATACACGTGCCCCACGCCAGGGGGCGCGGGTGTCGCATCGAGTCCGTCGCCGTGCATCCCAGCCGTCGTCCTCCGACGCCCGGTGATGCCTTTTGACACGACGCGGTGTGTCGCTTACTCGCCTGGACCCTGGAAGCGGAAGGCTGCCTCGTAGATCACCGGCCCGCCGGTGGTCCGCAGGGCGCGCGACTCCGGACGGTTGTATTCGGTCAGGGGCACGCGGTTGTCGCGGACGAAGCCCGCGCGGGCCAGCTCGTCGACGAGCTGTGTCTCAGTGAGGAAGATCTGCGGGCGTCCGGCGAACTGCGTGAAGGTAAGCGTCTGTCCAGGCAGGGGCTGTGCGTCGTCCGGCAGCGTGTGGCGCGAGAAGGTGAACACGAAGAGTGCGGCTCCAGGCATGGCGATGCGCGCCGCTTCACCGACGGCCGAACGGAACAGGGCGTCAGAGCCGGCCAGGTTCCAGATGCCGTGCGCCACGATGAAGTCGGCGCTGCCGGTGCGGCAGGGCAGGGCCTGCATGGGGGCCAGTGCGAACGCCACGCGCGTGGTGGTGCTGGGCTCGGCCTGAACCCGCTGGCGGGCCGCGTCCAGCATCGGCCGCGACAGGTCCGTGCCGAGCACGCGCCATCCCAGGCGGCCCAGCGGCAGCGCGTTGCGTGCGGCGCCGCAGCCGATGTCGACGAGCACGCCGCCTGGGCGCTCACGCGCCAGCGTTGCCGCGTACTCCATGAGGACCGGGTTCGGCTCACCCCTGACGAACCCGTCCACCGTCGAGGGCTGACTCCAGGGTGTGCCGGCAAGAGGGTCCATCACGCCACGCTACCACGCGTGTGGCCCCGCGACGCATGGGCGCGAATCCTGGCGGCCTGGCCCGGTCGGGCGTGCAGGACTGGGCACCAGCCAGGCATACGGCAGTGGTGTGGTAGTCTGTCGGTGGATTAGCTGTGGGCGCCCCCCAGCCCCGGTGGAAGCCGGCCTTGTTCCGCACCGCTTGAACGCGGTGGTTCGACACGCCCCCGTAAGGGGCGACTGATACCTGGCCCGTACGGCCCAGGAGGTGTGTGCATGTCGTCCAGGAAAGACGACGGCTCGTTTTCCGAGCGCGTCTCATCGTCATATCGCCAGCTTTCGCTGGCGGCCTCCCACCTCAACCTCGTCTCCGACGAACTCGGCAAGTCCATCGTCGTGCTGGACGCTGCCCTGAAGAAGCTGAACCTCGGCATCTCCACGTGGTCGCGCCTCGATCGCTGGGAGGATGCCCTCGGGAACTACTCGAGCCGGTATCTTGGCTATGCGAAGGTGAACAATCGGTGGGGCATCGCGCTCCGCACCGTCGCCGGCAACAACAACCAGCCCGAGGAAGCCACCGTGGAAGAGTGGCTCTTCAACGACGCGCCGCGGGCGCTGCGGATCGAGGCCGTGGAGAAGTTGCCGGATCTCTTCGAGAACCTGATCAAGGAAGCCGACGTGGCCATCCGCAAGGTGAAGGCGCAGACGCTGAATGCGCGGCAGCTGGCCGCCGCGCTCGGCGACGCCACGAGCGCCATCACCGAGCCGCGCAAGTAGACTCCGGCGAAGCCCCGGTGTATCGTGTCCGACCCGAGGCACACGTGTCACCGCTGCTGACCACGCATCGTCCATCGGACCTGTCGCTCGGCGCCGCGTGCCGCATTGCGGTGATGGGCGTGGTATTTGCCATGGTGCTCTCGCTTGCGCTGACGCCTCACGCCGACGCGCGTCCCACGGGCGGTACGCCAGCGCCCGAGTCCACGCGCTGATGCGCCCCTCGGGCCTGCTGACGCTGGCCTTCGTCGCCTGCGCCGGCGCAGGTTCGGCGAGCCTGGCCATTGCGCAGCCTGGCCCGCCACCGACATTCACCCGCGACCTCGCCCCCATCGTCTTCGAGCACTGTGTGTCGTGCCACAGGCCTGGCGGGTCTGCGCCCTTTGCGCTCGTCACCTATGAAGACCTGCGGGCCCGGGCGCGGCAGGTGGTGGCGGCCGTGTCCACCCGCACCATGCCGCCATGGATGCCCGAGGGGGCGCCCGGCGAGTTCGAGGGTGACAGGCGCCTGACCGACCAGCAGGTGCAGACATTCAGCCGCTGGCTCGAGGCTGGAGCACCCCAGGGCCCACCGGCCGATCTGCCGCCGCTGCCCGCGCCGCCGGGCGAGTGGGAACTCGGCCCGCCCGACCTGGTGCTCCGCCTCGAGCGTCCGTTCGAGCTGCCGGCACAGGGCCCCGATCGGCTGAGGAATTTCGTGGTGCCGATCCCGGTCGGCGCCACCCGGTACGTGCGCGCCTGGGAGTTCCGCACGTCGACCACGCGCGTGGTGCATCACGCCACGCTCATGGTCGATCGCGGAGGTGGCGCGAGGCGCCTGGACGAGCAGACGGTCGAGAGCGGCTACGAGGGGCTGATCCCGTTCTCGGCGCAGAGCCCGGACGGCTACTTCCTGGGGTGGACGCCAGGCCAGCGGGCGCAGCGTTCGTCGCCTGACATGGCGTGGCGCGTGGACCCGGGCAACGACCTCATCGTGATGCTGCACATGCGGCCGGGCGGGGCGATCGAACCCGTGGATGCGAGCATCGCGCTCTACTTCAGCGAGCGACAGCCCTCGAGCGTCCCGGTGATGATCCGGCTGAACCGACAGGACCTCGACATTCCCGCCGGCGCATCGGCCTTCGAGGCGGTCGACCGCTACACGCTGCCGGTCGACGTGGACCTGTACGCCATCCAGCCGCATGCCCACTACCTCGCCCGCTCGGCGCGCATCACGGCCGGCCTGCCCGGCGGCGCCACGACGACGCTGCTCCACGTGCCGGCGTGGGATTTTCACTGGCAGGACGTCTATCGCTACGTGTCGCCCGTGCTGCTGCCCGCCGGGACGCAGCTGACCATGGAGTTCAGGTTCGACAACTCCTCGGCCAACCGGGACAACCCGAACTCGCCGCCTGCACGCGTCATCTGGGGACAGCGGTCATCGGACGAGATGGCCGACGCGTGGCTGCAGGTGGTCCCGCGGCGGCGCGAAGACCGCGAGCGACTGGTCACCGACCTGCGACGGAAGCTGGTGCCCCAGGACATCGACGGCTACCGGAAAATGCTCGAGGTCCAGCCCGGGAATGCGGCGCTGCACGACGACCTGGCGCTGCTGGCGATCGAGGCAGGCGACCTGACGCTTGCGATTCAACAGTTCGAGCGGGTGGTTGGACTCCGCCCTGCGGCTGCGGCCGCGCACTACAACCTGGGGAATGCCCTGATGGGTGCCGGGCGCGCACCAGACGCGGAGCGGCGCTTCCGCGAAGCGCTGCGCCTGGATCCGGCGTATGGCCTGGCCTGGCAGGGCCTGGGGCTGGCACTCGCGGCCCGGGGGCTTCTGGACGGGTCCGCGGCGGCGCTCACCGAGGCGGGCCGCCTGATGCCGGCGTCCGCCGATGCCGTCTACAACCTCGGGGTCGTCCGCCAGCGCCAGGGGCGTGAGGCCGAGGCCCTGCGTGCCTACGATCGGGCGGCGAACCTGGACGGCAGGCACGCCGAGGCCCGGTACGGTGCTGCGCTCCTGCACGGAGGCCGGGGCGAACACCTCACCGCGATCAGGCTGCTGAGGGAGGCGCTGGCCGTACGGCCGGCGTGGACCGACGCGCACGTCGAGCTGGCCTGGTTGCTCGCGGTGTCGGCCGAGGACGCACTCCGCAGTCCGCTGGAGGCGCTCGCGCTGGCCGATGCGGCGGTGCGCGCCGCGGGTGCGGCGGCGAGTGTGCGGCTGCTCGACGTCCACGCGGCGGCCCTGGCCGCCAACGGGGCCTATGCCGCGGCTGCGGCGCAGGTGCGGGGCGCACTCGCACTGCCCGCCGCGGCCGAGCCTGGCCTGCGCGCCGCGCTGCAGGACCATCTCTCACGCTTCGAGCGACACGAGCCGCTGCGCCTGCCCTGAACCTGCCCGGAGGTCTGCGGCAATCCTGTTGCGAAAGCCGGACGGCTGGCCCGTGACATCGCAACGCCACTCGCAGGCGTCGGCGCTAGCATTTGCGCTGTAGTCGGGGGTGGATCACATGGACTCCAGGGAACCGGTACAGCAGGACCACGGCGCACCCGCGGTCCACAAGCGCGATGCCGCGCTCGGCCTGCTGCGATCGTTCGGTCGCGCCCTGGCCGAGGCCCGCAGCATCGACGTCGCCCGCGCCCTGGCTGATCACGCCTGTGCCGAGGCCATCCGGCTGCAGCACAGTCCCGACGATCGTCCGTACCTGCTGAAGACGTTGTGCCAGCTGGCCCACCAGCTCCGCAGCCACGGCTGGGCCACCCTGGCCGCCGACCTCCTGGAAACGGTCGCCACCGACGGCCTGGTCGACGCGTACGTGCTCAGCGAGCTCGCACAGTGCCAGCTGCGCCGCGGCGATCCTGCGGCGGCCGAGCGGACGCTGGCGCGGGCCCGCGAGTCCGGCCTGCTGACCGACGCGATCTGCACCTCGATCATCACGGCCCACGGGCGGGCCGGCGACCTGGCGGCTGCCGAACGGGTGTACGCCGAGGCGATGGCCGACGGGGTGATCAGCGAGTTCGTGTTCACCGCGATGATCGCGGTCTACGGCAAGGCCTGCCAGCCGGCGCGCGCACGCGCGATCTTCGACCGCGCTGCCGAGCGGGGCCTCGTCAGCGCCGCCTGCTATACCGCGCTGGTCGATGCCTATGGCCGGGCCGGGCTGCCCGACGCGGCGCACCGGGTGTTCGACGAGGCCTCGAAAGGCGGGCTCGTGGACCCCCGCGCCTACACCGCCCTCGTGCGTGCCTATGCCGGTGCCAGCCGCTTCCGCATGGCGCGGCAGGTGCTCGAGAAGGCCAGGGACGCGCGCATGGACGACGACCGCCTGTATGTGTCGTTCATCGCGGCGTCGGTGAACGCGATGCGCCTGCGTGAGGCCTTCGTGGTATTCCAGCTGGCGCGCGAGGGCGGCCACGCCTCGCGTCGCGTGTGCGAGGCTATGGCGACCGGGCTACGGCGGGCGCACCAGTTCAGGCGGGCCAGGGCGGTCGAGCGGGTCGCGACCACCGGCGGTCAGTGGGACGGAGCCGAGAGCCGCCCCTGCTAGTCAAGGCTGCACCCTGTTGTGCTGTCGCTCGTGGCAGCCCTGGGTGCCTGTCCACGATCCGCTGCAGAAGTCGCACGAAGCTCCAGCCGCAGAACGAGGTGACCGCGGTCGTCTCGTCATCCGTTCGCATTTCCAGCGCCAGCTGGCCGCGGCGTCGAACCCGGAGAATAGGCACGTGCCTGACCGTCCCGGGTGCCTGGGTGATCGGCGGTATCGTGCACCGCGAGCCAGCGACTACCGTCAGGCAGGCGTCGAAGGGGAGCAGGCCCACCACTCGAGCAAGGTCCGAGACCCGATCGAGCGTCGCCACGACCGCCACGCCGGGCACGCTGCCCAGCCACTCCTCGAGCCACACCAGCGTATCGCCCGCATCCCCGGCGAGGACGAGTCGCAGGGGCACTTGGGTACCAAACACAGGAGACAGGCCGGAATCGATCCAGGGCAGCATGCGTGACAGTCGCTCCGGTCGGAGCGGCAACCTCGGGCATGGTCCCCTGTTCGGGTCGACATGCCAATCGCAAGAACGGGCCACGTGAATGGCACCAAGGTGCTGGTGTGTGCCAACCTCCGGGCGATATCGTTGTACGCGGTGGTATCCGTAAGCTGGTTGGGCCCGCCGGCGGCCGCAACCATGGTGCGGGTGCGTGTGTAATCGAACCCGATGGCTGACATGGCTCTGCCCGGTCCCGCGCGGGAAAGCGGGCGCTCCACTTCGCGCACCGAGCAGGTGCTGGCCGTCGGGCGCGCCTTCCTCACCGTAACCGGCCTCGTTGCGATCTACCTGGATCCCACAGAGCCGGCGCGGCTGCGCGAAGCCACCTACGGCGTCCTGTTCGCCTACGCGCTGTACAGCGTCCTGCTGCTCGCATACGTCCACTTCCTCGCCCGCGTGTCCCGTCGACACACGCTGGCCTTTCACGGGCTCGACATCCTCTGGACGTCAGCGCTGACATTCGTCAGCGAAGGGCCGGTCAGTCCCTTCTTCCTGTTCTTCCTGTTCGTCCTGCTCGCCTCGGCCATGCGATGGGGATTCCGGGAAACCGTCGCCACTGCCGGCGTGACCGTCCTGGTGTTCCTCGCCGAGACGTTCCTCGCGACCGCCGGCCCCTGGCGGTCAGCCTGGTTCTCGACCATCCAGTTCGAACTGAACCGCACCATCCTTCGCGTCGCCTACCTGATGCTGACGGGCGTGCTCCTCGGCTACCTGTCACAGCAAGAGAAGGAACTGCGAGCCGAGACGATGACGATGGCACTGGCCGCGCAGCAGCCGAACGTGAAGCTCGGGCTGGGCGGGTCGGCCATCGCGATCGCGCGGCTCCTTCACCAGACATTCAGGGCACAGGCCGTGGTCATGGTGTTCCATGACACAGAAGCCCGGAGGGCCGTGATGTGGCGTGCCGGGGACCCCACCGTCGGCGCGGGGACTGCGAGGGTGACGCTCACGCCCGGGCAGGAGGGTGACTGGTTGTTCCAGGATCTGGCGAAGGCGTGGTTCGTCCCTGCAGGACATCATGCCCTCCCACAGGCGATGCCGGCCTGGACGACCGAGGCCGACACCTGGCGCATCAGACGGGCTACCATCGGTCTTCCCGCGCCGATCGATGCCGCGAGAGCAGGACGGAGCCTCTCCGTGGTGAACTTCGGGCTTCACGGCGAGTGGAGGGGGCGTGCGTACGTCTTCGCTGCCAGCGATGGCTCGAGCATCGCCCGCCGTCTTCACATGCTCGAGGAACTGGCCGATTACGTCACGCCGTCGATGACGAATGTCTTCCTGCTTCGCCGGTTGCGCTCCAGGGTCGGATCGGCCGAGCGCGCGGGGGTCGCGCGCGAACTGCACGACGGGGCAATCCAGTCGCTCTTTGGCGTGGACATGAAGCTCGAGGCCATCCGCCGCGAGCTGCCGCCGCCCATCCCACCGGGTGTCGATGCGGAGCTTGCGGCCGTCCAGGTGCTGCTTCGGGGAGAGGTTCAGGCCCTCCGTGAACTGATGCAGGCGCTACGTCCAGTCGAGATCGACTCGGCAGACCAGCTCGCAGACGTGCTCGGCGGGCTGGTCGAGCGGTTCCGGCGCGACACCGGCATTTCGGCGCGATTCGTCATCGCCGACGGCCCGGTGAGCCTCCGACCGTCACGCGCCCTGGAAGTCGTGCGGATCGTGCAGGAGGCGCTCGCCAACGTTCGCAAACACAGCCGTGCCGGCAACGTTCTCGTCCGGCTGGCGCCATCCGAGGACTCGCTTCTCGTCGTAATCGAGGACGACGGGTGCGGCATGGGATTCGATGGCCGGCTGACCGCCGAGGAACTGGATGCGCGGCGGCTGGGCCCGACGATCATCAAGGAGCGCGCTCGCCAGCTCGGGGCCGGCCTCGCCGTCGAGTCGGGGCCTGACAGCGGTACCCGGATCGAGGTGCTCGCACGGATGGACGCGTTATGAACACATCTGGGCCGATCCGCATCGTCATCGCTGACGACCATCCGATATTCAGGGATGGCCTCAGGAGGCTCCTCGACAGCGAGGCCGGGTTCAAGGTCGTGGCCGAGGCCGTGGACGGGGAAGACGCGTTGCTGCAGACCCGTGAATGGCAGCCCGACGTGCTGCTGCTCGACGTGTCGATGCCCCGGATGAACGGCCTCGATGTGCTCGCATCGCCATCGCTCGCCTCGGCGAAGGTCGTGCTGCTCACTGCGGCGATCGAGCCGTCGGAGATCCTGAGAGCGGTTCAGGCTGGCGCACGCGGGGTGATCCTGAAAGAGGCGGCCACACGAGACCTGATCGACGGCATACGGAGGGTCATGGACGGCAAGTTGCTGCTGGCCGGCGACATCGCGGAGGACCTCGCGCAGGCCGTCAGGCAGGCGGGTGTGCCGCCGAGCCGTCCCTTCGGGCTCACCCCGCGTGAAGTGGACATCGTCCGCTCGGTGGCCGCTGGCGACAGCAACCGCGATATCGCCCGTCGGCTCGAGATCAGTCTGCAGACCGTCAAGCACCACCTCACGAGTGTCTTCGACAAGACCGGCACGTCGACACGGCTGGAACTCGCCCTGTTCGCGCTGAAGAACCACCTGGTCGACAGCGAGTAGCACCAAGGGGCCACGCGCCCAGACTTCGGTCCGATTGCGGCTCTCACGCCTGGCGCGCTACGGTGGGTCCACATCCGCCTCCGCAGTGTGGCGGGTCGACCACGGAGCTGTCGCCGATGACGCGTGCCTCGATTCTGTCCCTGATCGTAACTGCGGTGTTCTGCGCGGACATCGCCTGCGCGAAGAAGGTGGCGCAGACCCCACCTCCGGCGCCGCCGCCTGCGACTGTGGTGGAGGCTCCTCCTCCGCCACCCCCGCTCCCACCCCCCGCTCCTCCTGCGCAGTCCGCACCGCCGACTGAGGACGAACTGTTCGCGCGCAAGTCCGTCGACGACCTGAATCGGGAACGGCCCCTGGCCACCGTCTACTTCGATCTCGACCAGTCGTCGCTCGGCAGCGATGCACGCGAGGCGCTGCAGCGGAATGCCGGCTGGCTGCGCCGATGGCCGACGACGCGAATCACGGTGGAGGGGCATTGCGACGAGCGTGGCACGCCGGAATACAACCTCGCCCTCGGCGAACGTCGAGCGGCCGCCGTGAGGGACTACCTGACGTCCCTGGGGATTGCCGACGACCGGATCCTGGTCGTGAGCCGGGGCAAGGAGACGCCGCAGTGCACGATCGCCGAGGAATCGTGCTGGCAGCAGAACCGGCGTGGGGCACCCGTGATCACCGCCAAGTAGCCCATGCTGCACATGGGCGCATCCCGCCACTGGGGCGCCGACGACGGTTGTCGGCGCGGCGGGGTCGCGCCCGCCATTCAGTCCTCATGATGTCCCTCCGCCGATGGGCGTTCCTCGTCGCACTCACGCTCCCGCTGGCCGTGCCCGCGACGGCCTCGGCGGATATCGTGCTGCTCGTCGGACAGCCGTACGGCCGTTTCGGATTCTTCAGCCCGACCGGTCATGCCGCGGTCTTCCTGACCAGGGTGTGTGCCGACGGACCCCTGACGGTCCGCATGTGCAGCCCCGGTGAGCCCGGTGCCGTGATCAGCCGATATCATCGCGTGGCTGGTCGAGACTGGCTGGTGACACCGGTCATTCCATACTTGTATGCCGTCGACAACGTGTCGATGGTGCCGCGGGAAGCGGACCGCGGCGCAGTCCTGTCTCTCCGGGATGCCTATCGTCGCACCCACCTGTCGGAATTGATCCCGGACGGTCCGGCCGGCACGCCGCCAAAGGGCGACTGGGTACAGACGGTCGGGGCCGCCTACGACCGCGTCATTGTCGCGCTCGGACTGCCGACGACCGAACGGGAAGACCGCCTGCTCGTGGACTGGCTCAACGCCAGGGACAACACCGCGCGATTCAATCTGATCGTCAGGAACTGCGCGGATTTTGCGAGGGATCTCTTCAACGTGGCCTATCCAGGCGCCCTCAAGGGCCGTCTCGTGGCAGACCTTGGCATCACGACGCCCAAGGGGCTCGCGCGGTCGCTGGTTGCACGAGCGCGGGAGAGCGATGTCCCGCTCGTGTCGTTTGTTGTGCCGCAGATTCCCGGGAGCCGACGCCGGAGCGGGAGGGCGAGGGGCATCATCGAAGGCCTCGTGACGACCAAGAAGTACGCCGTGCCCCTGCTCGTCCTGGAACCGCTGGTGCCCGCAGGCCTGGCCCTCGGCTACCTCACGACGGGCCGCTTCGACCCTGTCCGACATGCAACAGGCGAGGTGGTTTCACCTGCCGAGGTCGCCCGCATCGGTGAGCCAGGCGCCGGCCGCGACCCGGTGCGGCGGCGAGACTGAGCGCCTGTCGCGCGTCTCCAGCCGCCGGACGCGATGCGGGCCCGGGAGCGCCCCACCGCACGGGCGCCACGCCGCCGAGCACCACGCTCGCTTCGCGGCTCACCCTCGCCCTGCACACTCTCCACCGCCGGGTCTGCGGTGGGGCAGCCCGAAGCACTCGCGTTGCCTCCGACGAGGCGATCGGGGCCGCCGCCAGGCCGGCGCCCGTCCGGCGCAGGAATCTGCGCCGTGTCATGTCCGTCATGCGGGGCCTCCGTACATGCGCCGGAGTATATAAACGGCCTCTGTGCCGACCACCCGTGGGGCGGGGCCTCCGGCATACGGGGGATGCGCGCAGGCCACCGCAATCCTCCCTCCACTGGTCAGGGTCTCCAGCGGCCGGTATTGCTCCATGCGGGCGCGCACGGCCCACGAACGCAACGACAGCAGCGCCGCCGATCGCTATACTATGCGCCGCCACAGCCGTGTCATTACGTATGGCCGAGAGGAGTCACATGCTTCGCAGGGGATTGCTCGCGCTCGTCGCGGGCGCTTTGTTCATGCTGCTGCCGTCGGCAGCCCATGCGCAGAGCTCGATTGCCGGTGTCGTCAGGGACACGTCCGGGGCCGTCCTGCCCGGTGTCACAGTGGAAGCGTCCAGCCCCGCACTGATCGAGAAGACGCGTTCGGTCGTGACCGACGCATCGGGGCAGTACAAGATCGTCGACCTGCGCCCTGGCGCCTACAGCGTCAGCTTCTCGCTCGAGGGCTTCACGACCGTGAAGCGCGAGGGGATCGAGCTGACCGCCAACTTCACCGCCTCGGTGAATGCCGAGATGAAGGTCGGGGGCCTCGAGGAGAGCATCACCGTCTCCGGGGCGGCGCCGATCGTCGACGTGCAGACCACGCAGCAGCGCGAGGTGCTGACCCGCGCCGTGCTGGATGCGCTGCCGACCGGCCGCAACTACCAGACCATCGGCGCCACGCTGCCGAGCGTCAGCATGGGCCGGTTCGACGTGGGTGGCTCCACCGCGATGCAGCAGAGCACCGTGATCAGCGCCGGCTCCACCGGCGGCGACATGGCGATGCTGGTCGACGGCATGAACATCTCGTCCAGCCTCAACTCGGGCTCGGTGCCCGCCACCTACCACAACGACGGCGCCTACCAGGAGTACGTCTACCAGGTGAGCGGCGCGAACGCCGAGTTCTCGAGCGGCGGCGTCACGATCAACATGATCCCGAAGGAGGGCAGCAACCAGATCCGCTCCGACGGCGTGGCCATCTACTCGAGCACCCGCTTCCAGTCGCAGAACGTCGACGCGGCGCAGCGCGCCCAGGGCGTGTCGGTGCCGGCGAAGATCGACAAGACGTGGGACTACAACTTCAGCGGCGGGTTCCCGATCAAGAAGGACAAGCTCTGGTGGTTCACGTCGGCCCGGTTCTGGGGCTACAACAACTTCGCCCCGAACGCGGTCGACCGCGACGGCAACCAGGTCGTGGACGACAACGACGTGCGCGCCTGGACCAACCGGGTCACCGGACAGCTCGGGCAGAAGAACAAGTTCACGGCGATGTACGACTATCTGCCGAAGTACCGCGGCCATCGTGACATCGAGACCGGCAACGTGGCTCCAGAAGCCACGGTCGTCCAGGACACGCCCCGCTCGTTCAACACGCAGGCGAAGTGGACCTCGACGATCACCAGCAAGCTGCTGCTCGAGACCGGCTTCTCCGAGAACTACTACGACTACACCCTGAGCTATCGGCCCGAAGTGGCGACCGAGGCGGAGAAGGCGCCCTACGGCGATATCTCGCACCTCGACATCGTCACCGGACGCCGCACCGTGGCCGCGACGCGCGACTTCCGCGACATCTTCCCGTTCTACAACCTCTACGGCGCCTCGTCGTACATCACCGGTTCGCACGCGTTCCGGTTCGGCGTGCAGTGGGGCAGCGGGTGGATCCGGAGCTGGCGCGATGCCAACGGCGACATGGTGCAGCGCTACTCGAACGGCGTACCCAACTCGGTGCAGCGCTGGAACTTCCCGATTCCCGAGGCCAAGTCGAACCTCGACTACCTGTGGGGTGTCTTCCTCCAGGACTCGTGGACGCTGCGGAAGCTCACCCTGAACCCCGGCATCCGCTTCGAGGCCATTCGCGGATCGGTGCCGGCGCAGACCGCGCCGGCCGGCCGCTTCGTCCCCGCCCGCAGCTTCGGCGCCATCGAGAACCTGCCCAACTGGAAGAACATCGCACCCCGCTTCGGTGCCGCCTACGACCTGTTCGGCAACGGCCGCACGGCCATCAAGGGCAGCATCGGCAAGTACATGCAGCAGGAGGCGACCGGCTTCGCCGCCAAGTACAACCCCCTGGTCGAGGGGAGCGACGTCGTCACCTGGAACGACCTGAACGGGAACGACATCGCCGAGGACAATGAGCTGGGCGCCGCCAACAACGCCACGCTCGGCGTCCGCCGGAACATCAACCCGGATCCGGACATGAAGCGGCCGTACCAGATCCTCTACAACCTGGGCGTCCAGCACCAGCTGCTCAGCAACCTGTCGGTGTCGGCCAACTACTACCGCCGCGAGTACAAGAACCTCGTGGTCACCAAGAACCTCGCCGTGCCGCTCACCGCCTACGACCTGGTGAACATCGCCGATCCGCGCGGCAACGGACAGACGCTGCCGATCTACAACCTGCAGCGTCCGTTCCTCGGCCAGGTGAACGAACTGGACACCACGTCGGCCACCAACTGGCGTCACTACAACGGCATCGACTTCACCGTGAACGCCCGTGGGTCCAACGGCCTGAACGTGGCCGGTGGCGTGTCGCTCGGCCGCAGCATCGCCAACACCTGCGATGTCGGCGATCCGAACCAGTCCCGCTTCTGCGACCAGACCCAGTACGACATCCCGCTGCGCAAGACGTTGAAGCTGACCTGGGCTTACCCGCTCCCCTGGGACATCCGCTTCAGCGGCGTGTTCCAGACCGCCGACGGCTTCAACACGTCCAATCCGCCGGCGCCGCTCCTCGCGCAGAACCCGGACAACCACCTGCGCCTGTACACCTACAACGTGACCCGCACCCAGCTGCCGTCGCTGGTGCAGTCCAATGTGTCGGTGTTTCTCGATGCGCCCGGCACCGTTATCATGCCGCGCGTCACGCAGCTCGACCTCGCGTTCTCGAAGGTGGTCACCGTGGGCAAGCTCCGCCTCACGCCGCAGGTGGACATCTTCAACGCCACGAACAACAACGCCGTGCTCACGCTCCGCACGGTCTACGGGCCCACGCTCGGCAACCCGAACACGATCCTCAGCGGGCGCCTCGTGCGCTTCCAGCTGAAGTACCTGTTCTAGACGACAGGCTTCGTTCCGATACCGGGCGCCGCCGCGCGACGTGGTCACCACGTCGCACGGCGGCGTTCCCGTTTCTGGCGTACGATCGCCCTCCCCGATGCTCCGCCGCCTCCTCCTGCCGTGCCTGGCCCTGCTGTCGGCGACCGCCTGCAGCCCGTCGCGCACCGCCCCGCCGCCGACCTATGCCCGCGACATCGCGCCGCTCCTGACGGCGAACTGCACGCCCTGCCACCGTGACGGGAACATCGCCCCGTTCAGCCTGACGAGCTACGACGACGTGCGGACGCACGCGGGGCAGATTCTCCCGGCCATCGAGGCGGGCGAGATGCCGCCCTGGCTGCCCGATCCAGGCGTGGGGCGCTTCAGGAACGCGAGGCGGCTCACGGCCACGCAGATCGCGCTGTTCCGGGACTGGGCTGCAGGAGGCTTCGAGCGGGGCGTCGCTGAGGACCCGGCCCCGGACCGCACGGGACAGGACGAGCGCGGTGCGCTGGGCACGCCCGACATCCTGGTGACCCTGTCGTCCCCGTACACGCTCCCGGCCGGCGACGGCGACGTCTTCCGCAACTTCGTCGTGCCGGTGCCGCTGGACCGGACCGTGTTCGTGCGCGGCGTCGAGTTCCTTCCCGACCGTCCCTCGGCCATCCATCACGTCGTCATCGGCGTCGACCCCGGTGGCGAGTCGCGCCGGCTCGACGCGGCCGATCCCGAGCCCGGGTACGAGGGCATGTTCTCCGATGAGTTCCACAGCCCCGACGGTCACTTCGTGGGATGGACCCCCGGACGGACCGCCGCGCTCGAGCCCGAGGGCATGTCCTGGCAACTCGAACCTGGCACCGACCTCGTGGTGCAGATGCACATGCTGCCGGGAGCCGAGCCGGTCGCGCTGCAGCCGAAGATCGCCATTCACCTGAGCCGCACGCCGCCCTCGGTGGTCCCCTTCATGGTGAAGCTGACGTCGACGAGCATCGACATCCCGGCCGGTGCTCCCGATTACGCCGTGGAGGACAGCTACACGATCCCGGTGGATGTCGAGGCGATCAGCGTCTACCCGCACGCGCACTACCTGGCGCGCGAGATCACCGCCACGGCCACGCTGCCATCGGGACAGGTGCAGGGGCTGCTCACCATCCGCGACTGGGACTTCCACTGGCAGGAGTTCTACCGCTACGAGTCGCCCGTGCCGCTTCCGGCCGGCACGCGCGTGACGATGCGCATCGTCTACGACAATTCGGCAGGACATCAGCATCAGGCCGGCCAGGCACCCCGGAGGGTCCGGTACGGTCCCCGATCCTCCGATGAGATGGCCGACCTGTGGATCCAGGTGGTGCCCACGCGGGCGTCCGACCTGGCGGTGCTCGCCCGCGATTTCGTACGCCGGCGGGCCGAGTCGCGGGCGCTCGCGGCGGAGCGTGCGGTGGCCGACGCGCCGACCGACCCCGCCGCCCACGACCTGCTCGGCACGCGCTACCTTGCCGCAGGCCGGCTGGATGACGCGATGCGTGCGTTCGGAGAGGCCCTGCGGCTGGTTCCGGGCCATCCTGAGGCGAGCAACAACCTGGGGGTTGCCCTGCTCCAGGCTGGCCGTCCGGCTGAGGCGGTGCCGCACCTGCGGCGTGCGGCACGGGCGCGCGGAACAGATGCGCGGGTGTTCTTCAACCTGGGGAACGCCCTGCGCGACAGCGGCCAGGTGGCCGCGGCCGCGGCCGCGTTCGAGCGCGCGCTGGCCATCAACCCCGACGCTCCGGATGTGCTGAACAACCTCGCCGTGCTTGACGGGTCGCGCGGAGCGTTTGGCCGTGCCATCGAACGGCTGCAGCGGGCGCTGCAGGTGCGCGAGGACTACCCGGACGCCCACCACAACCTGGCGCTGGCGCTCGCCGCCACCGGCCGCATCCCAGAGGCGATCGTCCACGTCGATCGTGCGCTGACGCTGCGGCCCGATTTCGTCCAGGCCCGCCAGACGCGGGAGGAACTGCTGCGCTCGAGGTGAGGTGAGCGCCCTGTGCGGCGCTTCCCCCCGCGATTCGCAATGCGACCGATCGGCGGGATGGGTATACTCCTGCCGCGCATCGACTGGCGGTGCGCCGCAAGGAAGGTCGATTTGATGAAGCATGCGTGGAAAGTCGCCGCGATCCTGGGTGCGGTTGCCGTCGCCGGCAGCCTGCGGGCTCCGCTGCGTGTCGGTGCGCAGGGTGGGGTGAAGCCTGGCGAGTGGCGCTACTATGGAGGCGACTCCGCCAGCACGAAGTACTCCCCCCTCGATCAGATCAACCGGCAGAACGTGAAGGACCTGCAGATCGTGTGGCGGTGGAAGGCCCAGAACTTCGGGGCCGCTCCCGAATACAACCTGCAGGCCACGCCGCTGATGATCAACGGCGTGCTCTACACCACCGCCGGCTCGCGGCGCGACGTGGTGGCGATTGATGCCGCCACCGGGGAAACGCTGTGGCTGTGGCGGTATGACGAGGGGCAGCGCGGCCTGCGGGCCCCGCGGCACAACCACCGCGGCGTCTCCTACTGGACCGACGGGCGTGGTGACGAGCGCATCCTCTACCTGACCCCCGGCTACCGCCTCATCGCGCTCGACGCGAAGAACGGGCGGCCCATCACCTCGTTCGGGACGAACGGCGTGGTCGACCTGTACGAGGGGCTCGACCGCCCGGCGCCGGCCGACGGCGCGATCGGCGCAAGTTCGCCGCCGATGATCGTGAAGGATACGGCGGTCATCGGGGCCGCACTGCTCGCCTTCCCGTCGAAGGTGGGCAACATCGCCGGGCACGTGCGCGGCTTCGACGTGCGGACCGGCAAGCGGAAGTGGATCTTCCACACGATTCCCACCGTGGGCGAATTCGGCAACGAGACGTGGGAGAACGACTCGTGGGCGGTTCAGGGCAACACGGCCGTCTGGGCGCCGATGTCGGCAGACCAGGACCTGGGGTACGTGTACCTGCCGGTCGAGACGCCAACCAACGACTACTACGGCGGCCACCGCCTCGGGAACAACCTGTTCGCCGAGAGCCTCGTCTGCCTCGATGCGAACACCGGCAAGCGCGTGTGGCACTACCAGCTCGTGCACCACGGCGTGTGGGACTACGACACCGTGGCCCCACCGATCCTGCTCGACATCAAGGCGAACGGGCGAACCGTGAAGGCCGTCGCCCAGGTCACCAAGCAGGCCTTCACGTACGTCTTCGACCGCGTGACCGGCCAGCCGGTGTGGCCGATCGAGGAGCGTCCGGTCGAGGCATCGAAGGTGCCGGGCGAGCGGCTCTCGCCGACGCAGCCGTTCCCGACCAAGCCGCCGGCCTTCGACAGGCAGGGGGTGACGCTGGACGACCTCAACGACCTCACGCCCGAACTGAAGGCGGAGGCGGTCCGCATCGCGCAGGACTACAAGATGGGGCCGATCTACTCCGCGCAGATCGTCGCGGGCCAGGACGGGAAGCGGGGCCTGCTCATGCTGCCCTCGGCGACCGGTGGCGCGAACTGGCAGGGGGGCGCGGCCGACCCGGAGACCGGCATGCTCTACGTGAGCTCGGGCACCCAGATCAACCCGATGGTGCTGGTGAACGACCCTGCCCGATCCGAACAGAACTTCGTGAACGGCAACGCCGAGGGACCCGCTGTTCGCGGGCCCGGTGCCCCGCCGCCGGGGCCGCGGGTGTTCGGTCCACAGGGGCTGCCCATGGTGAAACCACCATGGGGACGCATCACGGCGATCGACCTGAATGCGGGCGACATCAAGTGGCAGGTGGCCAACGGCGATGCGCCGGACTGGGTGAAGAACCACCCGGCGCTCAAGGGCGTGAACGTGCCGCGTACGGGACGGTACGAGCACGTTGGGCTGCTCGTCACCAAGACCCTGTTGTTTGCCGGTGAAGGCTCGGGCCTGTTCGCGGTGCCGCCCGGATCGGGCGGTCCGATGTTCCGCGCCCACGACAAGATGACCGGCGAGATCATCTCGGAGTTCAAGCTGCCTGCGAACCAGAGCGGGATTCCGATGACCTACATGGTGAACAACCGCCAGCTCATCGTCGTGGCGGTTGGTGCGCAGGGGGTGCCGGCCGAGTTCGTGGCGCTCGGCGTGAACTGAGGCGTCATCGGGCGGCGGACCCTGTCAGGGTCCGCCGTTCGGCGTACTAGCGACGCGCCAGGGCGCGGGCCGTTGGCCGCCGCACCATGCGGCTGGCCGCCACATCACCGCTGGCGAGCCGCTGGCGGACATCCCCGGGATCCTGCCGGCTTGTTGCCTGGCGCTTGTCCGGCAGCGGCAGCGCCGTCGAGTACTTCACCTGGCGCAGGGCGAAGCTCGACTTGATGCCCACCACCCCTTCCACCCGCGTGAGTGCCTCCTTGAGGAACCGCTCGTAGGCCGCCACGTCGGGCACCACGACCCGCAGCAGGTAGTCGGAGTCGCCGGTCATCAGGTAGCACTCGAGCACCTCGGGCCGCTGCATGATCTGGTGCTCGAAGCTGTCCAGGCGACCGCCGACCTGCAGGTCGAGCGAGATCTGCACGAACACCGTGACATCCCGGTCCACCGTATTCGGGTTCAGCAGCGCCACGTACTTCCGGATCACGCCGGCGCGCTCGAGCGCCTGCACCCGCCTCAGGCAGGGCGCGGGCGACAGGCCCACCCGCTCGGCCAGCTCCACGTTCGAGATGCGCGCGTGCTCCTGCAGGTGGCGCAGGACCTCGTAGTCGATTTCGTCGAGCCTGAATTCGGCCTTCGCCATGCAGTCCTCGCAATCCTCGCCGCCTTCGTACGCCGGAGGAGGATGCCGCATTGCGTTCGTGCGGTTCAATCCCTGAATACAAGTAGGTCGGTGCTAGGATGCCCGCGCGTCAACCTGGAGGTGATGTGTGCGGCGAGTGTTCCTGTCGATAGTCGGCGGCATCGTGGCCGCCTCGGCCCTGCTGATGGCGCAGGGTGGCGGTGCTGTTGTCTACGAAGGCGCCCGCCTGATCACCGGTGACGGGTCGGCGCCGATCGACGATGGCGCGTTCGTCGTGCAGGGCGGCCGGATCACCGCCATCGGCCGGCGCGGCCAGGTCAGCGTTCCGGGTGGTGCCGCCCGGGTGAACCTCACGGGCCGGACGGTGATGCCGACGCTCAACAACGTCCACCTGCACATCGGATACGAAGGGTTCACGAGCTGGAAGGCCGAGAACCACTCGGCGGCCAACGTGCTGGACCACCTCCGGCGCGAGGCCTTCTACGGCGTCGGCGCCGTGATGACGATGGGGGATCAGCCGACCGAGTTCGCGCTGCAGTTCGAGCGCGACCAGCGGGCCGGCAAGTTCCCGACCGCGGCACGCTTCTTCTTCGCGGCCGGGCTCGCGCTGCCCGGCTCGGGTCCCGACTCACTGCTCATCCAGGGCACGACGCCGCTCAAGGCGGTCTACGAGTTCACCACGCCGGACGACGCACGCGCCGCGGTGAAGAAGGTGGCGGCTGCGCGGATCCCCCATCTGAAGATCTGGGTGGACGATCGCGACGCGCAGCGCGGTGCGCTGATGAAGAAGATGCCGCCGGAGATCTACACGGCCATCATCGACGAGGCCCACAAGGCCGGCATCCTGGTGCACGCGCACGCCACCACGCTGCCGAACCAGAAGGCGGTGGTGAAAGCGGGAGCCGACGTCCTCGTGCACACCGTGTCGAACGAGCGGCTCGACGACGAGTTCCTGGCGATCCTGCGCGAGAAGAAGCCGTACTGGGCGCCGGTCATGGGCCTCACCGACCTGCCCGAGGTGTGCGAACCGGACAACGCCTTCGTCGAGCAGTCGCTGCCGGCGTCGACCATTGCGGACATCCGCGCCGGGAAGAACGCCTTCAACCTGCCGGGGTGTGCCGCGGCGCCCGCGGCCGTGGCGCGCCGGCAGGAGTTCTGGAGCTACAACGTGCCCCGCATGGTGCAGAACGGCGCGCGCCTGGTGCTGGCTACCGACGCGGGCGTGCTGCCCGGCTACTCGTTCGGCTGGGCCGAGCACCACGAGATGGGGCTGTACGTGCGGAGCGGCCTCACGGCGAACGAGGTGATCGTGGCGTCGACCTCGCGCCCGACCGAGGTGCTGAAGAACACGGAGACCGGCCTGCTCGCCGCGGGCAAGCAGGCCGACTTCCTGGTGCTGAGGGGGAACCCGCTCGAGGACATCCGGAACACCCGGACGATCGAGAGCGTGTTCTTCAACGGCAGCCGGTTGAATCGTGACGAGATCGCGGCGGGCTGGAAGGCCGCATCGACCTCGCGATGACGACCGGCCGGGAAACCGGCCGGTTCCGCTAGACCGCGTTCCGCGCGAGTTCGCGCGCCGAGCGCCCCGGGTGGCGTGTGGTGGCATCGGCCGCCACCGCGCGCCTCATCTGCTCGCTCTGTGACACGGTCTGCTGCTGCATCTCCCGCCGCTTGTCGGGCAGGGGAAGGGCAGTGGAGTACTTCACCTCGCGCAGGGCGAAGCTCGACTTGATGCCGACCACGCCATCGATCCGGGTGAGCGCTTCCTTCAGGAAGCGCTCGTACGCCGCCACGTCAGGCACGACGACCCGCAGCAGGTAGTCGGAGTCGCCTGTCATGAGGTAGCACTCCAGCACCTCTGGTCGCTGCATGATCTGCTGCTCGAACGTGTCCAGACGACCGCCCACCTGCAGGTCGAGCGAGATCTGCACGAACACGGTGACATCCCTGCCGACCGCATTCGGGTTCAGCAGGGCGACATATTTCCTGATTACGCCCGAACGCTCGAGCGCCTGCACGCGGCGCAGGCAGGGCGCGGGCGACAGGCCGATGCGATCGGCCAGTTCCACGTTGGAGATGCGGGCGTGCTCCTGGATGTGCCGGAGGAGCGAGTAGTCGATTTCGTCGAGCTTGATATCCGTTGAGTTGGCCATGGGCTGTCCGTGTATGAGGTGGGGAGGATAGCAGAGCACATGGTCGGCCGGCATTGCGAACATGGCTTCGCGGTGCACACGGTCGGCAATGAACCTGCTCTCGCGTGCGGCACATCGCACCGACGTTGCCGCGGCCTGGCGGCCTGGAGAGCTGTGGAAGGCACCGTGCCGGCACGTGTGCGCGGTGGCGGGATGTCTCGCAATCTTGTTGCGCCTCGCCTTACCCCCTTTACGGGAATCGCAATCGTGCTCCTGAATCGCTTCGCTACAATCGGCGGCCGAAGGAGACAGACCGTTGGCGTCGAAACGAGCCCCCAACGCATCGGCCACCGTGGCCCTTGCCGCGTCCCGGCACGATGTCGTGTCCGCGGAGCGTCTCGAGACGCTGCGTGCCCTCGAGCGCAAGATCCTGTGGCTGGCTGTGTGGATGATCCACAACGCCAACCAGATCCGCCCCAAGCGCGACTTCCTCAAGGTGGGCGGGCACCAGGCGTCATCGGCCTCCGTGGCCAGCATCATGACGGCGCTCTACATGGACGTGCTGACGCCGCAGGATCGCGTCGCCGTCAAGCCGCACGCCAGCCCCATCTTCCATGCCATCCAGTACCTGTTCGGGCGCCAGTCGCTCGACAAGATGCGGAACTTCCGCGGACTGGGCGGCGTGCAGTCCTATCCCTCCCGCACCAAGGACACCGACGATGTGGACTTCTCCACGGGATCGGTGGGCCTGGGCGTCGCCATGACCAGCTTCGCCGCGCTCGTGCAGGACTACCTGCAGATGAAGGCGATGGTGCCCGCCGAGCGCCGCGGGCGCATGGTGGCCATCGTCGGCGACGCGGAGCTCGATGAGGGGAACGTCTTCGAGGCACTGCTCGAAGGCTGGAAGCACGACATCCGGAATGTCTGGTGGGTGATCGACTACAACCGCCAGAGCCTCGACGCGGTGGTGTCCGACCGCCTGTTCACCAGACTCGACTCCGTCTTCACGGACATGGGGTGGAACGTTGTCACCCTGAAGTACGGACGGCGGATGACCGAGGTGTTCCAGCGCCGTGGCGGCGACGCGCTGAAGAACTGGATCGACGACTCCTCGAACACGCTCTACTCGGCGCTGTCGTTCCAGGGCGGCCAGGCGTGGCGCCACCAGCTGAACACCGACATCGGGAACCTGCCGGGCGTCGAGGAACTGCTGGCATCGATGGACGATCAGGCGCTGCACGCGCTGATGACCGACCTCGGCGGCCACGACCTCGACACGCTCACCCACGCGTTCCGGAGCGTGAAGGACGACACGCCCACCTGCTTCATCGCCTACACGATCAAGGGCATGGGCCTGCCGTTCGCCGGCCACAAGGACAACCACGCCGGCCAGATGACAGCCGAGCAGATCGGGGTCCTCAAGGAGCGGATGGGCATCCGCGATGGCGAGGAATGGGAGCGGTTCGCCGGCCTCGAATCCCTGCGGGGCGACCTCGAGCGATTCCTGGCGTCGGTGCCCTTCGCGCAGCCGGTGGAGCGACGGTTCACCGCGCCGCAGGTGGCCGTGCCGGCGGCATTCGAGGTGCCGAAGGCCGAGCAGATCTCCACGCAGGAAGCTTTCGGTCGGGTGGTGGCGAGCATCGCACGCCAGCACCCGTCGCTGGCCGATCACATCGTGACGACGGCACCCGACGTGACCACGTCGACCAACCTCGGCCCCTGGGTGAACCGGCGCGGGATCTTCTCGCGGCACGCCCACGAGCTGGGCCCGGCGGTCTCACAGGTGGCCTCGCCCCAGCAGTGGACGATGTCACCGAAGGGGCAGCACATCGAACTGGGCATTGCCGAGAACAACCTCTTCATCATGCTGGCGGCACTCGGGCTGTCGCACTCGCTCTTCGGTGCCCGCCTGCTGCCCATCGGCACCGTGTACGACCCGTTCGTGTGTCGCGGGCTCGACGCGCTGAACTACGCCTGCTACCAGGACGCGCGCTTCCTGCTGGCTGGTACGCCGTCGGGGATCACGCTCGCGCCCGAAGGCGGCGCCCACCAGTCGGTCTACACGCCGCTGATCGGGATGGGGCAGCCGAACCTCGTGTCCTACGAGCCGGCGTTCGCCGACGACCTGACCGAAATCCTCCGCTGGAGCCTCGAGCACATGCAGGCCGAGCACGGCAGCGCGGTCTACCTGCGGTTGTCGACGCGACCCATTCCGCAGGTGTCGCGGCCGTACACCGACGAGCTGCGGCGCGATGTCATCGAGGGCGGCTACTGGCTCGTGCCACCGGAGGACGGCGCCGACCTGGCGATCGTGGCGTGTGGCGCCGTGCTGCCCGAAGCGATGGAGGCGCACCGCCAGATTGCGGAGGACGCGCCAGGAGCGGGGCTGCTGGTCGTCACGTCGCCGGGCCGACTGGAGAAGGGGTGGACGCAGGCGCAGCGCGTGGGTTCGCTGGAGCGCAACGGCTCGCACGTGGCGTCGCTGCTCGGCCGGCTCTCGCCGTCCGCCGGACTCGTGACGGTGCTGGACGGCTACCCGGCCACCCTCTCGTGGCTCGGCTCCGTCTTCGGTCACCGCATCGTCAGCCTCGGTGTGGATCGGTTCGGGCAGTCGGGTGACATCCCGGATCTCTACCGGATCCACGGTATCGATACAGACGCCATCGTCGACGCGGCCGCGCGGGTGTGCGTGATGGAACGTCTCGCGGCCAGGGGCACGCATGTCCATTGAGGTAAGGCTGCCGCAGCTCGGCGAATCGATCACCCATGCCCGGCTCAGCCAGTGGCTGAAGAAGGAAGGCGAGCGGGTGGCGCGGGGCGAGGTGATCGCCGAGGTCGAGACCGACAAGACCAGCGTGGAGATCGAGTCGCCGGGTGAGGGCGTGCTGTCGTCGATTCACATACCGGCGGGGACCGACAAGGTGGCGGTGAATGCGCTGCTGGCCGTCCTCGACGTTGGGGCGTCGGCGCCGGCCGGCGCGCCCACCCGGCCCGACGCACCGCAGGTGGTGCACATTGCCGACGCCAGACCTGCGGAGCGCCCGGCAGTGCCCGCGACGCCGGTGGCAGCGGCCGTCCCCGTGACGGCGGTGGCATACACCGCGGCACCGGCGATGCCGCCCGATGCCGATATCTCGGCTTCACCGCTGGCGCGGCGGATGGCGCACGCGGCCGGCATTCCGCTCGCCAGCATCAGGGGCACCGGGTCCGGCGGCCGCATCATGAAAGAGGATGTGGAAGCGGCCATCGCCCCGCGGGTGAAACCCGCGCCATCGCCTCGTGCGGCCGCGGCGGTTCAGGCTCACGCGTTCGCGTTGCCGAGCGACGACCCCTCCCGCTACGAGGTGCAGGCGCTGTCGCCGATGCGGCGCGTCAGTGCCGAGCGGCTCACGCAGTCCAAGCAGGCGATCCCGCACTTCTACCTGCGGGCCGAGTGTGCGATGGACGCGGTGTCCGGTGTACGTACCGAGATCAACAAGCGCGCGTCGGACAAGATCTCGTTCACCGCGTTCACCATCCGCGCGCTGGCACTGGCGCTGAAGAGGGTGCCGGCGGCGAATGCCATGTGGGCCGACGGGTCGGTGCGTCTCTACAAGACCGTCGACCTGGCCGTGGCGGTGAACACGCCGCAGGGGTTGATCGCGCCGATCGTGCGCGGCGCGGAAGGCAGGACGGTGGCGGCGATCAACCGCGAGATCAAGGCGCTGGCCGAGAAGGCCCGGGCGGGGAAGCTGAAGCCGGAGGAGTACACCGGTGGCACCTGTACGGTGTCGAACCTGGGGATGTTCGGCATCACCAGCCTCTACCCCATCGTGAACCCACCCCAGACCTGCATCGTCGGGGTCGGCGCGATAGAGCAGCGGCCGGTGGTGCGTGATGGAGCACTGGCGGTGGGGATGATGATGACCGCGACGCTCGCGGCCGATCACCGCGCGCTGGACGGCGCGACCGGTGCGGAGTTCCTCGCGGCATTCAAGGAGCTGATCGAAGATCCGCTCCTGCTGCTGCTCTAGGTCGGCGTCCCGCGCGCCGCCTAGTGCTCGTGGGACGGCTCGATCGTCTCGCCCTTCGCAATCCGCTCCACCAGCGCCTGCGCCAGCGGCAGGCTCACGCTGCAGTTCGGATCGTTGATGCGGCACGCCGCGAGCGTCAGCTCGCAGCCGCACGTGCAGTGCTCCGCGTTCAGCACCTGGAGCGCCATCGTGCGCTGCGCGGGCGTCAGCTTCGTCAGGTCGACGCCGGGGATCTCCTTGGCCTGCGCCGCCTTGGTGATGAGCGCCTTGTTCTCGTCCTCCACCCGGTCCACCTTCACGTTCTTGATCAGCCCGGACAGGTACTGGGTTTCCAGCTCGGTCGTCTCGGCGTTGAGCATGCCCACGTGGCGCTGCTGGATCTTTCCCTCGGGATCGATGACGAAGGTGGTCGGCAGCGCCGAGACACCCTTGAAGATCTTCTGCAGTTCGGGCGTGGCCATGACGATCGGGTAGTTCACCTTCTGGCCCACCGCGAACGCCTTCACTTCCTCCGGCGGAATCTCGTCCTCGGACACGCCGATGATGACCAGGCGGTCCTTGTACTTCTCCTGCAGCTTCACGAGGTCCGGGATCTCCGCGCGACAGGGGGGGCACCAGGTGGCCCAGAAGTTGACGAGCACCACCTTGCCGCGCAGGTCGGCCATCGAGATGGCTTTCCCGTCGACATCGCGGACCGTGAACGGCGCCACGTCAATCGGTTCCGAGAGCAGCGCCAGGGTGGCCGTTTCGGCCGGTTCCTCCACGACGGGTGCGGCCGCCTTGGCGTCGCCGCAGCACTCTTCGGGCGGAGCCGCGGTCCGGTTGCAGGCGGTGACGCCGAGCAGGCCGGCGGCGAAGGCTGCCAGCAGGATGGGCCGGATTGAGGCTTTCATCACCGCCCATCCTAGCAGGCCCACGAGTCAGGCGGTAGAATCCGGAAACGCCCTATTGATCAGCCATCCGGACGCCGGATGCGAGGAAGTCCACATGAAACCATGGATCGCGGGCCTGCTCGTGGCAGGCCTTCTGGGAATGGCGCCGGTGCTGCAGGCCCAGGCCACCAGAACGTTCAAGACCCGACTCTCCCCGGTGCCGGTCACCGCGTACAACGCCAACGTGGTCGGGGTGGGCAGCGTCACTGCCACCCTCGCCGGCAACACCCTCACCGTCAACGGCACCTACGAGGGGCTGGCCAGCCCGGCCACGCAAGCGAAGATCTTCAAGAGCCCGAAGCCGGGTATCCGCGGCGAGGCGCTGTTCGACCTGCAGGTCAGTGGCGGCACTGTCGGCACCATCACCGGGAAGTTCGAGCTGACCCCCGCCCAGGTGCAGGAGGTGGCTGCCAGCCGCTACTACGTGCAACTGCACAGCGAGAAGGCCGCCGACGGCAACCTCTGGGGATGGCTCATGCCACAGCAGGAGAAGGGACGATGAGGGTGGGACAGATGAGATATGTCGGTGCGCTGGCGGCTCTGCTTGGGGGCTCGGCCATCGCGCTCGTGTCCGGGCAGCAGCCGACCGGAGCACCCATCTACACGGTGGCGCAGGCCACCGCCGGCCGCGCGGCCTACCAGGCGAACTGCGCGAGCTGCCACGTCGCCGACCTTGGCGGGCGCAACGAGGCGCCGCAGCTTGCCGGCGGCGACTTCATGAACACCTGGCGCAGCCGCAGCGCCAAGGACCTGTTCGACTACATGTCGTCGACCATGCCGCCGGGCGGCGCGTCGCTGACCTCCGACCAGTACGCCAGTATCGTGGCGTACATCCTCCAGCAGAACAGTGCCCAGCCGGGGCAGACGGCGTTCGACGGTACACAGCTCGCCACCATTGGCAGCGTGGCGACCGGCCAACGGCCCACCTCCGCACAACTCGCCGCGCAGGCCAGTGCCGCTGCGCCTGGTGGTGGCCGTGCTGGCGCTGCGCCAGGGGGACCCGGCGCAGGCCGGGGCGGTGCGCGCCAGCCCCGCGGTGTCACCGTGGCGGGCGAGGTGAAGAACTACGTGCCGGTCACCGACGAGATGCTGAGGAATCCGCCGGCCGGCGACTGGCTGATGGCGCGTCGCGTCTACCAGGGCACGAGCTACAGCCCGCTGAACGAGATCACGGCCTCCAACGTGAAAGACCTCAGGCTCGCCTGGGTCTGGAACATGAACGAAGGCGGCGCCAACCAGACGATGCCACTCGTGCACAACGGGGTGATGTATCTCTGGAACACCGGCAACACGATCCAGGCACTCGACGCGAAGACCGGCGAGTTGATCTGGGAGCACGAGGTGGGGCCGCTCGAGCACATCGGCTTCGGGTCGATGCGCAACATCGCCATCTACGGCGACAAGATCATCGCCGCCACCACCGACGCGCGCATCGTCGCCCTCAGCGCCATCAACGGGAAGAAGGCGTGGGAGACCACGATTGCGGATCGCACGAAGGGCTACTCGAACACCAGTGGTCCAATCATCGCGAAGGGGAAGGTGATTCAGGGGCTGCAGGGCTGTACGCGCTACGGCCCGGACCGCTGCTTCATCAGCGCCTACGACGTGAACACCGGGCAGCAGGTCTGGAAGTTCAACACCATGGCGCACACCGGCGAGCCGGGCGGCGACACGTGGGGCAAGCTGGGCGACAACTTCCGGCAGGGCGGGGAAACCTGGATCGTCGGCAGCGTCGATCCTGACCTGAACCTCACCTACTGGGGCATTGCGCAGGCCAAGCCGTGGATGCCCGCGAGCCGCGGCAACTCGGTGTTCGACCAGAGCCTCTACTCGGCGTCGACCGTGGCGCTCGACATCGACACCGGCAAGCTGGCGTGGCACTACCAGCACGTACCCGGCGAGTCGTTCGACCTCGATGAAGTGTTCGAGCGGGTCCTGGTGGACAACGGCCCCGAGAAGTTCGTCTTCTCGATCGGCAAGTCGGGGATCCTGTGGAAGCTCGATCGCCGGAACGGCAAGTTCCTCGGGGCGAAAGAGACGGTGTTCCAGAACGTCTACGACCGCATCGACCCGCAGACCGGCCGCGTCACCTACCGCAACGACGTCGTCGAGCAGAAGGTGCAGCAGTGGCTGCAGGCCTGCCCGAGCACCGAAGGCGGGCACAACTGGCAGGCGATGAGTTACCACCAGCCGACCAACGCGCTCATCATCCCGCTGCAGCAGTCGTGCATGGAGATGTCGGGGCGTCCCACCGAGCTGCGCGACGGGGCCGGCGGCGTGAACGCCGATCGCCGCTTCTACGAGATGCCCGGCAGCGACGGCAACGTGGGCAAGCTGGCCGCCTACGATGTGGCCACCATGCGCGAACTGTGGAGCGTGCAGCAGCGGGTGCCGTACCTCACCTCGGTGCTGTCCACCGCCGGAAACGTCGCGTTCGTGGGAGACCTGGATCGGCGCTTCCGCGCGTACGACGTGAAGACCGGCCAGGTGCTCTGGCAGGTGCGGCTCGGCACCTCGGTGCAGGGCTTCCCGGTGTCGTTCACGGCCGGCGGCAAGCAGTACGTGGCGGTGACGACCGGCCTTGGCGGCGGGAGCCCGCGCCAGGTGCCGCGCGCCATCATCCCCGAGGTACACCACCCGAACACGGGCCACGCGGTCTACGTGTTCGAACTCCCGGACCGACGCTAGTCCGCCGGCAGGCAGGGCAGGCGGGCGGGGCGGGCAGGTGGGACTGGTAGACAGTCCGGTCTGCCCGCCCAGGCCGGCCTGCCCCGCCCGTCTGCACCGCAGCGTTCCGCCCCTTTCGTCGACTCCACCGCTCGGTCAGACAAAATTGTCCTGCCAGCGCCTCCCACCGCAGCGTACGGGTTTCCCGCGCAAGCGCCTGTCTGGAAACGGCTTGTCCTTGTCGACCCGGAAATCCGTGGGACGGCCTGCCGTTTGCTACCCCAACGGCGTCACCACGACGGCATTATCCGATGCCTCACCCGGAGCGGCCTTCATCCAGCCGCTCCGGGCCTCCCTCCGCAGTAATCTTCGAGAAATCCAGGCGGGAAGGTTGGAAGATAAGCCCGGGGAGTCGCTGAACGAGAACCGACATGTTTGTCGTGATGCCGCTGCCGGCTGACAGGCCTGTTGGACAGACGATGATTCCTGCGTCCGCTGCACCATGAGCACCGACACTACCGCGCTGCCGTTCGGGGCAATGTTCTCCGGGTACAACCTGGGGCACCACTACGACGAGATGTTCGACCGGGGCGGCCAGGCCCGGCCCCATTGCCGGCCCCTGTACCAGGATCTGCTGGCGCTGTCGCTCCGCGAACTGCGCGAGCGCCAGACCGAGGCCGACCGCGCCTTCCTCACGCAGGGCATCACCTTTACCGTGTACGGCGACAACCAGGGGACGGAGCGCATCTTTCCCTACGACCTGCTGCCGCGCATCATCACGGCGCAGGAGTGGAAGGTGCTCGAACGCGGCCTGGCGCAGCGCCTCACCGCCGTGAACATGTTCCTGAAGGACGTGTACCACGAGGGGCGCATCCTGGCCGAGGGGGTTGTCCCGCGCGAGCTGGTCTTCAGCTGCAAGCATTACCGGCGCGAGATGCGCGGCGTTCACGTGAACCGCGACATCTACGTGTCGATTGCCGGGACCGACCTGGTGCGGCTCGAGGACGGCCGGTTCGTCGTGCTCGAGGACAACCTGCGTGTGCCGAGCGGCGTGTCGTACATGATCGCGAACCGCGCCGTGATGAAGCGGGTGTTCCCGACGCTGTTCGACCGCTACAACGTGGCGCCGGTCAGCGACTACGGCCAGGCCCTGCTCCAGACCCTGCGCGCGCTGGCACCCTCGAACCGGCAGGACCCGACCTTCGTCGTCCTGACGCCCGGCGTCGGCAACTCCGCCTACTTCGAGCACGCATTCCTCGCGCGCGAGATGGGCATCCCGCTCGTCGAGGGCCAGGACCTCCTCGTCCACGACAACATCGTCTACATGCGGACGACGGCCGGGCTGCGCCGCGTCGACGTGATCTATCGACGTATCGACGACGACTTCCTCGACCCGCTGGCGTTCAGGCCCGACTCGCAACTGGGCGTGCCTGGCCTGCTGAACGCCTACCGTGCCGGGAACGTGGCGCTGGCGAATGCGATTGGAACCGGGATTGCGGATGACAAGGCGCTCTACGCGTACATCCCGGACATCATCCGGTTCTACCTGAGCGAAGAGCCGATCATCGACAACGTGCAGACCTACCTGCTCGATCGGCCCGCGGACCGTGCGTACGTGCTCGAGCACCTGGGCGAGCTGGTGGTGAAGGCCGTGGGTGAGTCGGGCGGGTACGGCATGCTGATCGGCCCGCACAGCACGGCGGAGGAACGCGAGCAGTTCCGGCAGAAGATCCTGGCCGAGCCGCGCAACTTCATCGCGCAGCCCACGCTGTCGCTGTCGCAGTCCCCCTGCTTCATGGGCGACGGCATCGAGGGGCGGCACGTGGACCTGCGGCCGTACGTGCTGTACGGCGACAAGGTGACCATCGTGCCAGGCGGGCTCACCCGCGTGGCGCTGCGCAAGGGGTCGCTGGTGGTGAACTCGTCGCAGGGCGGGGGCAGCAAGGACACCTGGGTGCTGGAGGACTAGCGATGCTGCTGTCACGAACTGCCGACGCCCTCTACTGGCTCAGCCGATACCTCGAGCGGGCCGAGCACACGGCCCGCCTCCTCAGCGTGCGGCTCGACCTCGGCCTCGATCGGCGTCCTGGCGCAGACCAGTGGGATTTCCAGCGTGCCTACGACGGCCTGCGCATGAAGCTGGTGGAGCCGGTGCCCTCGACGCCGGCCGGCCTCGTCTCTCGGGTGTTTCTCGACGCGTCGAACCCGGAGTCCGTGGTGTCGTACGTGAGCGCCGCCCGCTTCAACGCGCGGCAGGTGCGCGAGGAGATCAGCACGGACATGTGGGCGCACCTGAACAGCCTCTACCTGCGGCTGCAGCAGGTGATTGGCGACGAATCGCAGGTGTCGCGTCCCCACGCGATCGCCCAGCTCGTCATCGAAGGTACGCAGCTGTTCCAGGGGATCACCGACGCCACCATGGGGCATGGCGAGGGCTGGCACTACCTCCAGGTGGGGCGATTCCTCGAGCGGGCCGACGCCACCGCGGCCCTGCTGGACCTGCACTTCCGGAACGCAGGTCCGGGGGGACGGAGCACCGAGACGAGCCACCAGGAGCAGATCGGCCTCCTGCGGTCGTGTGCGGCGCTCGAGGCGTACTGCCGCTACTACACGGCGGACGTGCGGCCGAAGCGGGTGCTCGAGTTCCTGCTGCTCAGTCCCGAGTTCCCGAGGTCGGTCCGGTTCGCCGCCAAGCGGCTCGAGACCTCGCTGCGGGCCGTGGCGCTCTTCACGTCGAAGCGTGCGGGCGGCAAGGCCGACCGCATGGCCGGCCGCCTGCACGCCTCGCTCGACTACGGGCAGGTGGACGAGATTCTGGACGACGACCCGCACTCGTACCTGACGGGCATTGCCAAGCACTGCACCCAGATCCACAACGCGGTGAGCCAGAGCTACATCGCGTACCCGATCGAAACGGCGCTGCCGGCGTAAGGGGAAGTCAGAAGGCAGAACTGAGAACTCGGAAGTTAGCAATTAGCGATTAGCGATTAGCAATTTCGAGATGCTGTACACCATCCGCCACGTCACGAAGTTCTCCTACGACTCGCCGGTCCGCGAGAGCGTCATGGAAGCGCGCATGCAGCCGCGCAGCGAGGGCAACCAGCGCTGCGTGCACTTCGGCCTGAGCACCACGCCGGCATCACGCGTACTGATGTACCAGGACCACGACGGGAACATCGTCCATCACTTCAACATCCCGGCCCGGCACGCACGCCTGACGCTGAAGGCCGAGGCGCTGGTCGAGGTGACCCCGATGGCGGAGCTGCCCGAGAGTCTGGGCGCCGGCGCGTGGGAGCGTGTCGATGCGCTGACGGCTGGCGGAGAGCACTGGGAGTGGCTGGCACCCAGCGCGTTTGCCCGTTCGACACCGCTGCTGGAGGACCTGAAGCGCGAGATCAGGCTGGAACGTGGGGACGACCCGCTGGTGACGCTGCGCGCGCTCACCGCATCACTGTTCGGTGCGTTCGCGTATTCACCGAAGAGCACGCGCGTCGACTCGCCGATAGATGATGCCTTGCGGAACCTGCAGGGGGTGTGTCAGGACTTCTCGCACATCATGATCGCGCTGACCCGGTCGCTCGGCGTGCCGTGCCGCTATGTCAGCGGGTACCTGTTCCACCGGACGGAAGACCACGACCGGTCGACAGACGGCGCGACGCACGCCTGGGTGGAGGCGCTGCTGCCGGAGCTGGGGTGGGTGGGGTTCGATCCCACGAACAACCTGCTGGCCGGTGACCGGCACGTGCGCGTGGCCATTGGACGCGACTATGCCGACGTGCCGCCGACCCGCGGCGTGTTCCAGGGAACGTCGGCCGTGCGCGCGGAGCTGAACGTGGCGGTCACCGTGGGGTCGGCAAGCGCGAGCACGACCGACGCCATGCCGTTCGTGCCGTGGATGACGCGCGAGGCCGAAGCGCCCATCATGGATCACGCGCAGTCGTCCCAGCAGCAGCAGCAACAACAGTAGGGCTGGCTTCGGGCTTCGGGCTTCGGGCTCCGGGCTCCGGGCTCCGGGCTTCAGGGCGTGTTGGCGTGTGGCTCGCCCAGGCGGACCGCACGCGTTGCCGACTGTTGCAGGGGCCGTCTGCAGACGGCCTTCTTCACCCGCCGTGCTGTCTCAATACCCGCGATGCCAGTGCCAGATTGCTCGGCGCCAGGGCGAGTTCGAGGCGCCCACCCGTACCTGAGGTGAGGTAAAGCGCGCGCACGCCGACGCCCCCACTGGACAGGCGTGCGATGAGTGCGGCGAGTTCGCCAGGCCTTGGCGCCAGGCTCACCGGGATGACGTCGTTCTCGTCGAAGCGGATGCCGGCCCCTTCGAGCGCGAGCCGGGCGGCATGGAAGTCGGACGGGACGAACCGTGCGACGAACCGCGGCCCGGTACTCACCGCCGCTCCCGCCTTCAGCGTCACGTGATGGCGCGCCAGCGCAGCCGCGACCCGCGCGAGGTCACCGTTCCTGGCGTCGATGTCGATCGTGAAGTCCTTCACCGGCGAGAGCCCTCGGGGCTCACACCAGTGCAAGAACCTTGACGTGTGGAATTGCTGATGAATTCGGGAGAAGGCGAATGGAGATCGCACAAAACGCGATCTCCATTCGGTCTATCGAATGCAGGAAAGGCTTCAGGCCCTGAGATCGAAGCCGAGAGCCTGAGACAAGGCCAAGCGCCCATCGCTCACGGCCTTGTCCCTGAGCGCGCAGCGCGAGGCTCAGGCCACCGGCGCCGGCAGGTTGCTCCGTCCCATCAGGTATTCATCGACCGAGCGTGCCGCGGCACGACCTTCGGCGATGGCCCAGACGATGAGCGACTGGCCGCGCTGCATGTCGCCGGCGGTGAAGACACCCGGCACGCTCGTCATCCAGCGTTCGTCGCGCCAGACGTTGCCCCGATCGGTCAGCCTTACCCCCAGGCGCTTGAGCATGCCCTCGGTCTCCGGGCCGGTGAAGCCCATGGCCAGCAGCACGAGGTCGGCGCGGAGCTGGAACTCGCTGCCCGGCACCGGCACGAACTCCGTGCGCCCGTCGCGCTGCACCATCTCCACGTGCGAGGCATGGAGCGTGGTGACCTGCCCGTTCTCGCCCGTGAACTTCTGGGTGGAGATGGAATAGAGCCGTTCGCCCCCTTCCTCGTGCGCGGACGACACGCGGAAGATGTTCGGCCAGGTCGGCCACGGGTTGTTCTCGGCGCGGTCGTCCGGCGGACGGTTCAGCAGTTCGAGCTGATGCACGCTGGCGGCCCCCTGCCGGTGGGCGGTGCCGAGGCAGTCGGCGCCCGTGTCGCCGCCGCCGATGATGATGACGTGCCTGCCCTTCGCCGAAATCGCTTCGGCCTCCGGGATGTGGTCCCCCTCGCAGCGCTTGTTGGCCTGCGTGAGGTACTCCATGGCGAAGTGGATCCCCTTCAGGTCGCGCCCGGGCACCGCCAGGTCGCGCGCCCGGGTGGCGCCGCCCGTCAGCACGATGGCGTCGAACTGCGCCTTCAGTTCCTCGACCGGCACGTTCACGCCGATGTTGGCGTTGGTGCGGAACACCACGCCTTCGGCCAGCAGCAGGTTCAGCCGGCGGTCCAGGATGCGCTTCTCCATCTTGAACTCGGGGATGCCGTAGCGCAGGAGTCCGCCGATCCGGTCGTCACGCTCGAATACGGTCACCGTGTGGCCGGCCCTGTTGAGCTGTGCGGCTGCGGCGAGTCCCGCTGGTCCCGAGCCCACGACCGCCACGCTGCGTCCCGTGCGGGTCTCGGGCAGCATCGGCGCCACCCAGCCCTCTTCGAAGGCCCGGTCGATGATCGACACCTCGACCGCCTTGATCGTCACCGGGTCCTTGTTGATCCCGAGCACGCACGACCCCTCGCACGGTGCCGGGCAGAGCCGCCCGGTGAACTCCGGGAAGTTGTTGGTGGCGTGCAGCCGGTCGATGGCCGCCTTCCACCGATCCCGGTAGACGAGGTCGTTCCAGTCGGGGATGAGGTTGCCGAGCGGGCAGCCCTGGTGGCAGAACGGGATGCCGCAGTCCATGCAGCGCGCCGCCTGGTCCTTGATCGCCGAGTCGGGATACGGGAGATAGACCTCGTTCCAGTCCCTGAGCCGCTCCGCGACGTCGCGCGCCGGCTGCTTCTTGCGCTGGATCTCGATGAACCCTGTGACCTTACCCATTACGAAGCCCCTGTCAGCTCGCGGAACGTCGCCTCGCGTCCTGCCGCCGCCGCCTTTGCCTGCGCATTGAGCACACGCTTGAAGTCGCGCGGCATCACCTTCACGAAGACCTCTTTCAGCGCATCGAAGTCGCGCAGCACACGCGCGCCGAGCTCGCTGCCCGTGTACCTGACGTGCGCCTCGATCAGGCCCTTCACGATCGTCACGTCCTCTGCCTCGTCCAGCGGGTCGAGTTCGACCATCGCCATGTTGCAGCGCTGCTGGAACGTGCCCGCGGAGTCGAGCACGTAGGCAACGCCGCCGCTCATGCCGGCCGCGAAGTTGCGCCCGGTCTTGCCCAGCACCACCACGCGACCGCCGGTCATGTACTCGCAGCCGTGATCGCCGACCCCTTCGACGACCGCCGCGGCGCCGCTGTTGCGGACCGCGAAGCGCTCACCGGCGACGCCCCGGAAGTACGCCTCGCCGCTGGTCGCGCCGTAGAGCGCCACGTTTCCGATGACGATGTTGTCTTCGGCGACGAAGCGGGAGTTCTTCGGCGGATAGACGATCAGCTTGCCGCCCGAGAGCCCCTTGCCGACGTAGTCGTTCGCATCGCCCTCGAGGGTGAGCGTCATGCCCTTCGGAACGAACGCGCCGAAGCTCTGGCCAGCCTGGCCGTTGAACTTCAGCTGAATCGTGTCGTCGGGGAGGCCCTTGCCGCCCCACTTCTTCGTGAGCCGCGAGCCGAGCATGGTGCCGGTGGTACGGTTCACGTTCCTGATCGGGAACTCGAGCGACACCGGCGTGCCCTTCTCGAGCGCGTCGGCGCAGGCCTCGATCAGCGTGCGGTCGAGGATGGTGTCGATGCCGTGGTCCTGCGCCTTCACCTTGCGGAGCGGCGTCCCCTCGGGCAGCGCCGGCATGTGGAGGATGGCGGAGTAGTCGAGCCCCTTCGCCTTCCAGTGGTCGATCGCCTGGCGGAAGTTCAGGCGGTCCACCCGGCCGATCATCTCGTCCATCGTGCGGAAGCCGAGCTGCGCCATGTACTCGCGGACTTCCTGGGCAATGAACCGGAAGAAGTTGACGACGTGTTCGGCCTTGCCGTTGAAGTTCCTGCGGAGCTCCGGGTCCTGCGTCGCGATGCCGACCGGGCACGTGTTCAGGTGGCAGACGCGCATCATCACGCATCCTTCCACCACGAGCGGCGCGGTCGCGAAGCCGAACTCCTCGGCGCCCATGAGCGCGGCCACCACGACGTCGCGGCCGGTCTTCATCTGGCCGTCCACCTGCACGGTGATGCGGTCGCGCAGGCCGTTCATGAGGAGCACCTGCTGGGTCTCGGCGAGGCCGAGTTCCCACGGCACGCCGCCATGCTTGATCGAGGTGAGCGGCGAGGCGCCGGTGCCGCCGTCGTGGCCCGAGATGAGGACCACGTCGGCGTGCGCCTTGGAGACGCCGGCCGCCACCGTGCCGACCCCGGCGAGCGCCACGAGCTTCACGTGGATGCGCGCCTCGGGGTTCGAGTTCTTCAGGTCGAAGATGAGCTGTGCCAGGTCTTCGATCGAGTAGATGTCGTGGTGCGGCGGCGGAGAGATGAGGCCCACGCCCGGCGTCGCGTAGCGCACCTTCGCCACCCACGGGTACACCTTGTGGCCGGGCAGCTGGCCGCCCTCGCCCGGCTTGGCACCCTGCGCCATCTTGATCTGGATGTCGTCGGCGTTGACCAGGTACTCGCTCGTCACGCCGAACCGGCCCGAAGCCACCTGCTTGATTGCGCTGCGGCGGGAGTCGCCGTTCGCATCGGGCACGTAGCGGGCCGGGTCCTCGCCGCCCTCACCGGTGTTCGACTTGGCGCCGAGCCGGTTCATGGCAATGGCGAGCGTCTCGTGCGCTTCCTGGCTGATGGAGCCGAAGGACATCGCGCCGGTGGAGAACCGCTTCACGATCGCGTCGACCGACTCGACCTCGTCGAGAGGCACCGGCTGGGGGGCCTGCTTCAGCTCGAGCAGGCCACGCAGGGTGGCCAGGCGCTGGCTCTGGTCGTCCACTGCCTTCGTGTAGTCCTTGAAGATCCGGTACTGGCCGCTGCGCGTGGCGTGCTGCAGCTTGAACACCGTGTCCGGGTTGAACAGGTGGTACTCGCCGTCACGCCGCCACTGGTACTCGCCGCCCCATTCGAGGTCGGCTTCCGCCACCGGCCTGGCCGGGAACGCCTGCATGTGCCGCCGGCGCACCTCCTCGGCCACCACCGAGATGCCGACGCCGCCGATGCGCGACGCCGTGCGCGTGAAGTACTTGTCGACGAACGCCTTCTCCAGGCCGACCGCCTCGAAGAGCTGCGCGCCGCAGTAGCTCTGGAGCGTCGACACGCCCATCTTCGACATCACCTTGAGGATGCCCTTGTTGAGCGCACGCGTGTAGTTCTTCACCGCCTGCTCGTGCGTGATGCCGACGAGGATCCGCTGGCGGATCATGTCGTCCAGCGTCTCGAACGCGAGGTACGGGTTCACGGCACCGGCGCCGTAGCCGAGGAGCAGCGCGCAGTGGTGCACTTCGCGCGCATCACCGGTCTCGACGATGAGGGCGCAGCGCGTGCGGGTGCCGAGCTTCACCAGGTGGTGGTGCACGCCGGCGGTTGCGAGCAGGCTCGGGATCGGCGCACGGACGCGGTCCGCATCGCGGTCCGAGAGGATCAGGATTGTGTACCCCGCTTCCACGGAGTCGGCCGCGCGGCGCTTCAGGTCCTCGAGCGCGCGCTCCAGGCCTGGTCCGTCCTGTGCCGTATCGAACAGCATCGGCAGGCGGATGGCGCGGAACCCGGGGTCGTACACGTGGCGCAGCTTTGCGAGCTGGTCGTTCGAGATGACCGGGTACTTGATGTTGATCTGCCGGCACGACTCGGGCCTGGGCTCGAGCAGGTTCCCCTCGGGGCCGATCGTCGACTCCATCGAGGTGACGAGCTCCTCGCGGATCGCGTCGAGCGGCGGGTTGGTGACCTGCGCGAACACCTGCGCGAAGTAGTCGTAGAGCAGGCGCGGCTTGTCCGAGAGCGCCGCCAGTGCGGTGTCGGTGCCCATGGATCCGATGGCTTCCTCGCCATTGGTCGCCATGGGGGCCATGACAATCCGCAGCTCCTCGTGCGTGTAGCCGAAGAGCTGCTGGCGCTGCGTCACGGTCTCATGGCTCGGCGGCGGCAGGTACGGAGCGGGATCGAGATCATCGATGTCGATGAGGTGCCCCATCCACTCCTTGTAGGGCTGCGCTGCCGCAAGCTCCTTCTTCACTTCCTCGTCCGACACGATGCGGCCACGCTTCGTATCCACCAGGAAGATCCGGCCCGGGTGCAGGCGCTCCTTGATGACGATGTCCTCGGGCGGGAAGTCGAGCACGCCCACCTCCGAGGCCATCACCACCAGATCGTCCTTCGTGACGTAGTAGCGCGACGGACGGAGCCCGTTGCGGTCGAGCACGGCGCCGATCATCGTGCCATCGGTGAAGGCGATGGAGGCGGGGCCGTCCCAGGGCTCCATGAGCGACGAGTGGTACTCGTAGAACGCCTTCAGGTCCTCGTCCATCGACTCGTGGTTCTGCCACGGCTCGGGGATCATCATGAGGATCGCGTGCGGGAGCGAGCGACCCGTCATGTGCAGGAACTCGAGGACGTTGTCGAAGGTGGCCGTGTCGCTGCCGCCCTCACGGATCACCGGCAGGAGCTTCTGCAGGTCGTCGCCGAAGACGCTGGACTTCAGCAGCCCCTGGCGTGCGCGCATCCAGTTGATGTTGCCGGTGAGCGTGTTGATCTCGCCGTTGTGGGCGATGAAGCGGAACGGGTGCGCGAGCGGCCAGTTCGGGAACGTGTTCGTGCTGAAGCGCTGGTGCACCAGGGCCAGTGCCGACTCGAAGTCCGGGTCCTGCAGGTCGGGAAACATGGGTCCGAGCTGGTCGGCATTGAGCATGCCCTTGTACACAAGGGTCTTGCTCGACAGGCTGCAGACGTAGAACAGCTTCTTCTGGTCGGCTGCCATCGGCAGGGCGTCGACGGCGTTCTCGACCCGCTTCCGGATCACGTACAGCTTCCGCTCGAACCGCTCCTGCACGGCTTCGTCCCCACCGTCGCGCTGCTCCGGCGAGGCAGGCTGCTGACCCTTCCGGGCCTGACCGCTCGCAATGAAGATCTGGGCGAAGCGGGGCTCGACCGCCACGGCGCTCGGTCCGACCAGGCTGTCGTCGGTCGGCACGTCGCGCCAGCCGAGCAGCGTCTGGCCTTCCTCGGCGACGATGGTGGCGAAGAGAGCCGTGATGGCCTGGCGGGCAGCCGCGTCGTGCGGCAGGAAGACCAGGCCGACGCCGTACTCGCCTGCCGGGGGCAGCGGGGCAGGGGCCACCTTGCGGAGGAACCTGTCCGGCGTCTGCACCATGATTCCGGCGCCGTCGCCCGTGTTTTCCTCGCATCCACACGCGCCGCGGTGCGCAAGGTTGATCAGGACCTGGAGCCCCTGCTGCACGATGGCATGGGACTTCCGCCCTTTCATGTCCACGAGGAAACCGACGCCGCAGGCGTCGTGTTCGTAGCGCGGATCGTAGAGACCTTCAGGCTGCATCATGGCTTTCTTCGACAGTCCGGCCGACGGGAAGTCAACCGTGGAAGCACAAGTTATCGCCCAGTACCAATGCAGAAGTAAAATACAATCATCGTATCCAAAGCATTCCCGATCTGCATTGATGATGGGTGTGGGTGGCGAGACGACCTGATCGCATAAGCTCATCTGAATCAGCGCGTTGCCGACGTGCCGATTGTCGTCCAGTCTCCCGCGCCGGAGGACGGACCGACCAACGACTGGATGGGGCAGGCGAGGGGCCAGTCCTGTCACCGGCGACCCGATTGTGGCCGGGTGCTGTGACGACGCCGTGAAGGGGCCAAGTGCGTGAGAATCAGACCGTGACCGGCGAGCACGAGCGTTTCATGGACGAGGCCCTCGCCCAGGCGCGCCTGGCGCGCGACAGTGGGGAAGTGCCCATCGGCGCAGTCCTGGTGGTGGACGGGACGGTCGTCTCGCGAGGGTTCAACCAGCCAATCAGTTCCGGCGATCCCACGGCGCATGCCGAGATCGTGGCGATCCGCGCCGCTGCGGCCGCGCTTGGAAACTACCGGCTGACCGGAGCGACCGTGTACGTGACCATCGAACCGTGCCTCATGTGCGTGGGTGCGTTCGTACACGCGCGCATCGGGACGGTCGTCTACGGTGCGCCGGAGCCGCGGACCGGCTCGCTCGAGTCGACCGTGCGCGGCGCCGAGCTCCCCGGGCATAATCACCGCGTCCAGGTCGTCGGGGGCGTCCGTGCGGACGAGTGCCGCACCCTGATGCAGCAGTTCTTTCGCGAGCGGCGGGGGCAGAAGACCGACGCCGCTCCGGTGGATGACGGCAATGGGCTATAGGCCATGGGCTGTGGGCCTTGTCATGGCTCAGGAGCAGTCAGGCCTTCAGCCTTGACCAGGCCCAGGGCCGGGCGCCCAGCGCCAACGAGGACCCTATGAAGACGACTGCACTATTGTTCGCACTGCTCGTCGCCTGCACCACACTTGTCGACGCGCAGCGGCGGATCACCAGCCCGGACGGGCATGCGGCCGCCGAGATCCGCGGGCGCTACCAGGGGGCCGAAGACCCCGTGTACGTCGGCGGCAAGTGGATCGAGATCAGCTACGGCCGCCCCCTCAAGCGCGGGCGCGACCTGTGGGGAGCCGGTGCCACCTACGGCAAGTACCTCAACCACGGCGCGCCGGTCTGGCGGGCGGGTGCCGACATCTCCACGTTCCTGATGAGCGACCTGGCGCTGGTCATCAACGGGAAGACGGTGCCGGCCGGTGGTCACACGATGTTCGTCGACCTGACGTCCGAGAAGGAGTGGACCCTCATCGTCTCGGACTGGCAGCCGCAGCAGCGCTTCAATCCGGGTGACCGGACGAAGCTGTGGGGGGCGTTCGGCTACACGAAGGACAAGGACGTGGTGCGCGCCCCGATGACGGTGACGAGAACTCCGTTCGTGACCGAGCAGCTCACCTGGGAGTTCCTGGACATGTCCGATGCGGGCGGCACGATGGCCCTGCGCTGGGACCACATGATGGCGACGGTCGCGTTCACGGTCAGGGACTGAACGTATAACCGATTGACGATTGCGGATTGCTGACTTGAATTCGCAACTCGACGATCCAGCGGCAATCTGGAATCAGCAACCTGCAATTCAGGGCGCGCCGTTCTTCTCCTGGTAGCGGGCGCCGCTGAGGATGTATCCCATCGAGTAGTTCGCCTCGTGACAGGCGTACTCGTACATCGGGCCTTCCGTGCGGGTGATCTCGCTGCGCGCGGTCCAGGGGCGCGTGAAGGATGCCGGGTCGTCCACGGTGAACTCGTAGCGCAGCGTGCCGGCGTCCTTCAGCGTGAAGCGCTCGATCAGGTGAAGCCCCGTCCCCGACCCCCTGAACGTGGTCCGGGGGCTGAAATTGGTCGTGTCGACGACCAGCGTGTTCCCCTCCCATTGGCCAATCGAGTCGCCCGCCCACCGCTGGATGCCGGCCGGCAGGTGCGTGCGCCTCGTCAACGAAACGACGCGAGCATCGTGGATCTGTTCGCTCATGAACACCACGGCATCCCGGGTCTGCACGATCTGCAGCGTGTTGTTGTAGAACGCCGGCATCAGGGGCGGCACATAGGTGTTGGCGACGATCAGGCACCGTTCGGCCGGCCGCAGGTCCTCCGGGTTCTCGGCGTAGTGCTCCTCGAGGTGCCGGTTTCGGGCGGTGAGACGCTGCTGGGCCTCCGGCGTCAACGCCGGAACCAGGCCATCCAGCGGGTCGACGATCATGGACGTCCGTCGCCCTGGCAGGAGCTGTCCCGGCTCGTAGGTGTCGAGATCCGCGGCCGCGTCGAGCTCGAACGACCGGTTCCGGCTGAGCGCGAGCGTGCGATCGAGCTGGTAGCGTTGCTGGTAGTCCAGGGCTTCCTGCTCGGTGAAGGCCGCCCGCCCGTTCGCTTCCTTCGGGCGGTCGAGGGGGGTGGCCGTGTTGTTGACCCAGAGCCCCTGGATGTCGGGATGACCATCTGGCGTGCGCTGGATGCCCTGGGCGGCCACACCTGCCGCCAATCCCTGGAGGAGGCACATCGCGCACACCGTCCGCCTGAGGCCGGAGAAGACTGGACGCATGGCGAGAGAGCATGGCTCCGAGGGACGAATGTCGCAAGCTGAGCCATTTCGTGCCTGTTCGGGCGATTTGTAGGCGCGACGCCGACCCATATTCCCTCTGGCATATTGCTCAGGTGATTTCCTATAATTCACACCATTTCAAGGACCAACCGGTCAGCAGCGGTGTCTCGGATCGACGGTACGGGTGTCTGGCGCGGTTCGCTTGCGAACGCGACCGACCTCAGGCCGGGGCCCGCTGACCGCCCCCATGGCGACGTGACGGAGAGAGCAGAACGCGAGCATGGCAGACGCACCTGACGCACCAGGCAACATCGTCATCGGCGAGGGGGTTGAGGCTCGGGGTACGTTCGTCGTGCCCGGACGCGCCGTCCTCAATGGCACGCTCGAGGGCACCCTCGTGGCCAAGGACCTGTTCGTGGGTCGGACCGGGAAGGGCGTGGGGAAGTTCCGCGCCGAGTCGGCCGACATCCACGGCCAGATCCACGACACGCTGGTGACCACCGGGTCGCTGGTCATCAGGTCCACGGGTCGCATCGCCGGGGTCGTCTACTACCGCGAGGTCGAAATCGAGAAGTCGGGCCAGATCGAGGGCAAGATGGCCCAGGGCGATGCGCCGGCATCCGCCATGGAGCCGCAGGCTCCACCGGCGACCGAGAAGGCGGCGCCTGAATCGAAGCCTGCCGGAGCCTGACGCATGTCCGCCTTCTTCGCCAAAGCGTTCCTGCTCATGCGCGTGCCGGCCTACCTGGTCTCCAGGATCCCGGCGCTCTGGCGTTACGACTTCCGCGACGTGCGCCTCATCCTCGAGCGCGAGGGTAACCTCCACTACTTTCAGCTGTCGGGTCGCCAGCAGCGCGGCGTCGTCCGCGGCGCAATGGTGAGCGCCGGCAGCGTGTGCGTGATCCTGGCGGCGCTTGCGGCCAACAACGTCAGGGTGGCACTCCACAGCAGCGAGCTCGAACGGGCGCAGCAGGCGACCATCGCCACCCTCGCGACGCTCAGCCCCTCATCGACGCAGGCCGCCGGCGGTGCCACCACCGTGGACGACCTGGTCAGCAGCATCCGCGAACAGCAGTCGACCCTGCGGTGGCTGCTCTCCACCTCGGTCTCCGCCCTGTCGTCCGAGAACGCGCAGATGTGGCGTGGTCTCGTCACCTCGGGCATCTCGGGCAAGGCGTTCACCACCATCCAGAGCAGCCTGCCGGCCGGTGGCCAGCCGAGCGCGCCGCCTGCGTTCGCGGCGGATGCCGACGGCAAGGCGGTGGTCGACGAAGTGATCAGGAATCGCGAGCTGAAGGAAGTGCTGCGGGCGCTGCCCGGGCAGATGCCGCTCGCCGAGTACGACATCAGCTCCGACTACGGCCTGCGGCGTCACCCGATCATCGGCAAGGTGGACGCGCACCAGGGCGTCGACATGCTCGTGCGCGGGTCGGACGACTCAGTGCGGTCGGTGGCTCCCGCGCGCGTCAAGGAAGCCGCCTACCATTCCCAGTACGGTAACATGGTCGTCCTCGAACACGCCGGCGGCGTCCAGACCCTGTACGCGCACATGGCCAGCATCGCGGTCAGGAAGGGTCAGGACGTCTCCCGCCAGCAGGTGCTCGGACGTGTCGGCAACACCGGCATGTCGACAGGCAAGCACCTCCACTTCGAGGTCCTCGTGGGCGGCCAGCCGCTCGATCCAGAGAAGGTAATCAGTGCCGCCAGAAATATTCAGAAAGCAGAAAGCGGACCCGCCGTCCGCTGAGCGCGCCCCGGAGCCGGCCGCGGCTGCCGTCGAGCGCGTGATCAGCACCTCGATCAAGATGGGCGAGGCCAAGCCGTCGATCGTCAGTGAGGGATTCAGCTTCACCGGCGACATCGTGTCGGAAGGGGCCCTGCACGTCGAGGGGCACATCAAGGGCACCATCATGGTGGAGTCCGTGATCATCGGCCCGCGCGGCGTGGTCGAGGGCACGGTCGAATGCGGACGCCTGCACGTGAAGGGCACGTACCGGGGCACGGCGACCTGCGACGAGCTGGTCATCGACTCGGCCGCCTCCCTCAACGGGACCGTCGGCTACCGCATGCTCACCGCCCAGCGCGGCGCCACGATCGTGGGCAGCCTCACCGTCCGCAAGTAGGCCGCTAGGCCCGCTTGCGGGCCTCGTCGGCCTTCCCGGTCGCGCGCAGCTGCCGGATGCTCTTTTCGATCCGCTCCGCCAGCTCGCGCTCGTGCTGCAGCGTGCGCAGCGCACGCTGCGCCTCCTCCAGCGTGAACCCCAGCTTCCCGACCTGCTCCACGGCGTGGTCGACCACGGCCTTCTGCTCGCCGAGCGCCTCGAGGCCGAGGCGCACGTCCTCGAGCAGGTGCACGATCGTGTTTGCCTTCGTGTGGACCTCGTCGACGACCTTGCGCTGCGCATCGATGGCGACCATCCGCTCGCCGGTCTCGCCGATGCGCGCCAGGAGCGCGTCCACCGTGGACTTCAGGTTGGTCACCTCGTCGCGGTGCGACGCGATGTGCGCGAGGTCGGCCTTGGCGCGTGCGCTGATCTGGTGGATCTGGTCCACCTCCGCCTTGACGGCCGCCACCAGCTCCTCGCGCCGTGCGAGCCCCTCGATGTCCTTGTCCAGTTCGGTGGTCGTCACCTTGATGTCGGCGAGCCGTGCCTCGACGGCTGCCAGTTTCTTCTCGTTGAAGGCGACCTGCATCCGCCGCTGCTCGAGTTCCTTGAAGATCGTCTCGCCCCGCGCGAACTGATCCTCGAGCACCTGGCCCTGGCTCGCGACGTCGCGCTGCCGGCCCTGCACGCGGTCGAGTTCGGCGAGCAGTTCCTCCTTCACCCGCGTGGCCGCCGCGAGCTGTTCGCTGAGTGCCTGCATCTGCCGCGTCCGCTCGGCCACCTCGGTCGCGACCGACGCACTCGAGGCGAGCAGCTCGGTGAAGCGCTTCTCCTGCGCGGTCACCGACTCCTCATCGTGCTTGATCGAGGCGATGCGGGTCTGCGCCGCCGCGACAGTGGTCTTCAGCGTGTTCACCTCCGCGGTGAGCGGGGCGAGGCGCTTCGCGACGCCACGCACGCTGTCCAGCTGGTGCTGCGCGTCGTCCAGCTTCGCGGCCAGCGCGTCGCAGGACGCCTTCAGGCCGTCGATCTCGGCCGTCCTGGCCACCTGCGCCTTGATCTTGCCGTCCACCGCGTCGCTGAACGCGTTGAGGGTGTTCAGCCGCTCCTCGAGCTGGTCCACCACCGGCACCCGGGCCAGGATGCGTGTCGTCTGGCCATCGAGATCGGTGATGGCCTCCTGCAGCGCGGTGGCACGCTGCGAGCCCGACTCCACCAGTTCGAGCTTGCCGTTCAGGCTGTCGAGCCGGGCGCCCAGTTCGGTGGCCTGCGAGAGGAACGCCGTCATCCGCTGGGCGAAGGCCTCGATGGCGGTGCGGTCGCTGGTGAGCGTGTCGCCCAGCTTCGCGACCTCGGCGTGCGACTTGTAGAAGGCCAGGATGTCCTGCCGCAGCGTCTCGAGCGTCTCGCGGCTCTGGGTGAGCGACTCCATCTGCGCGTTCGTCTTGCGCGTCAGGTCGTCCACCTGCGTGAGTCGATCGCGCAGCGTCTCGAGCTGGGCCTGCCGCTCGGTCAGTTCGTCGGCGCGCGCAACCAGCACATCGAAGCGCTTGAACAGGTTGTCGGCCCGCTCGGTCATCTCGGTGAGGTGGCGATCCTTGTCGCCGAGCGAGCGCATCCGCACCTCGGCGTCGCCCACCGCGGACTGCAGCGACTGGAGCCGCCCGTCGAACGCGTCGAACTCGTGCTTGCGCACCGTCAGGTTCTCGACGTGGCCGCGGACCGACTCGAGCACCGTGTCGGCCTCCCGCTTCAGGGCCAGCGTCTCCCGCTCGACGTCCTGCCGCATGCGCGTGGCACGGTCGAGCTGCTGGTTGGTCTCGACGTTGAGCGCCTCGATGCGGGCGATCGCCTCGTTGACCTGGCTCACCTGCTTCATGCTCTCGGTGACCCGCGCAATCTGGGCGTCCATCGACCAGACCATCTCGCTCACGCGGTTCGCCTGCAGCACGGCATGCTCGACCACGGTCTGCTGGTTGTCGAGCGCCTTGATCTTCTGGGACACGTGCTCGGAGAGGGCGTTCAGCGAGGCCAGGCGCTGCTCGGTGTTCTGGCTCAGCTCCTGCAGCTTGGCGATGGGGCCGAGCTTCTTCTCGACCTCGCGGATGGTGGTGAGCGCCTCGGATGCATAGTCGCGCGCTTCGCGGGAGGAGTCGCGCCCCCGGGCGAGGTCCTGCGTCAGCGCGGTGGTCGACGTCCGCAACTGCTCGATCTCCACCTTGACCGTGCCGGCCTGATCCAGCGATTGGCGCACCTCGGCGTCGGTCGCCTTGAGCAGCTCGCGGACCTCGTCGAGCGTGGCCTGCTCACGGCGCAGGGCGTCGAGGCTGGCCTGCGTCTGCAGCGCCTGAGACGAGAGCTGCTGCACCATCTCCCGATGGCGGTGCAGTTCGCCCTCGGGCCCGAGCGCCTTCTCGGTGGTCTGTTCGGCCTGCGTGGCGGCGTCGCGCAGCGCCTGGATGCGCGCGTCGATCTCGGCAAGCTCCCGGGTGCGATCGTCAACCCGGTCGAGCCGATCCGCGATGGTGTCGAGGCGGCTGCTGACGCTCGCCGCCTTCTCGTGCACCTGCTCGAGGCTCTTGGCCATGGGCGCGAGCTTGGCCCACCGCGCCGTCAGCGACTGCTGCATGGCGGTGATCGCCACCTTCTCCACCTGCGCACGGGAGATGGCCGCCTCCAGGGCGTCCAGCTGCTCCTCTATGCGCTTTCCCTTGCCGCCAGCCAGGTTCTTGATCGCGTCGAGCATCGCAAGTCCTCCAGGAACGGCCCACCCACGCAGCGTACGGACGGGGCGGGGCCGGGCGAATGGCGGAAAAAGTGTACACCCAACGGCCGAGGCGGCCGGTGTCAAAGCGGCAAGCTGTGGGCGAACTCAGCCGTGCGGCTGCTGCTGGGTGAGGCAGTGGATCGCGCCCAGACCCCAGATGAGGGCCCGGCAGTCCACGCCGATGACACGCCGGCCGCGCAGCACCCCGCGCAGGATGCGCAGCGCCTCGCCGTCGCGCTCGCGGTCGCCGAACGTGGGCACGAGGACGGCCCCGTTCACGAAGTAGAAGTTGACGTAGGTGGCCGGCAGGCGCATCCCTTCGTGCACGACGGGGCGCGGCATGGGCAGTTCCACGATCTCGAACGGCCGCCCCTCCGCGTCACGCACCCGCGCGAGCCGCCGCCTGTTCGCGGCCAGCACCCTGAAGTTCGCATCCTGCGGGTCGTGCTCCACCGCTGTCACGATCGTCCGCGCGTCGACGAAGCGCGCCAGGTCGTCCACGTGCCCGTCGGTGTCGTCCCCCTCGATCCCCTCGCCCAGCCAGATCACGTGGCGCTGCCCGTAGTAGGCCCTCAGGTACTGCTCGATCTCGGCCCTGGACCGCCCGGGGTTCCGGTTCCGGTTCAGCAGGCAGGAGGTGGTGGTGAGCACCGTCCCCTCGCCGTTGAAGTCCACCGCCCCGCCTTCCATCACGATGTCGGCGTTGAAGACCGGCAGGCCGAGTTCCCCCGCCACCTTCGTCGGCACCGCATCGTCGGCATCCCAGGGCGGGTACTTGCCGCCCCAGGCGTTGAAGCCCCAGTCGACGACGGCCGTCTCGATGCGGCCGCGGCGCAGGCGCTGCACGAACGCGGGGCCGTGATCGCGCGTCCAGTTCTCGTTGGTCCGGATCTCGTGGAGGACGATCCGCCTGAGGTTGACGCCCCCCGTTCGCAGCGTCTCGCGGACAATGCGCGCGTAGTTCGCGTTGGGGACGTTCAGGTGGACCGGTTCGAACGGCGTGATGGCGCGGATGACGCGCACCACGTCCTGGATGGACCGGTGGTAGAAGCCGGGGAACGAAATGCCCTCGGGGCGCGGCCAGCTGATCCAGGTGGCCGCGTGGGGTGTCCATTCGGCGGGGAAGCTGAAGCCGTGCTCGGCCGGCGTGCCGGGGAGCACGCGCGGGCGGCGTGCAGCGCGGGTGGCCATCAGTCGCTGAAGCGGCTCGTCAGGGCGCCGTAGGCATCAATGCGACGGTCGCGCAGGAAGGGCCAGTGCGTGCGCGCCGCTTCCACGAGGTCGAGATTCAGGTCCTCGACGAGGGCTTCGGGACGGCCCACGCTCCCGCGCATCACCACCTGCCCGTTGGGCGCGGCGATGAACGACTGGCCCCAGAACTGGATGCCGTCGGCGTTCACCGGCCTGCCGTTCGGGCCGAGGACATGCTCGTGCCCGATGCGGTTCGGGGCGCAGACATAGCAGCCGTTCGCCACCGCGTGGCTCCGCTGAATCAGCTCCCACGATTCGTGCTGTGCCTTGCCGTACTGCTGCTTCTCGGAGGGATGCCAGCCGATGGCGGTGGGGTAGAAGAGGATCTCGGCACCCTGCAGCGCCGTGAGGCGGGCGGCCTCGGGGTACCACTGGTCCCAGCACACGAGCACGCCAATGGTGGCGTAGCGGGTCTTCCAGGCCTTGAACCCCGTGTCGCCGGGCGTGAAGTAGAACTTCTCGTAGTAGAGCGGGTCGTCCGGGATGTGCATCTTGCGGTAGATGCCCATCAGCGTCCCGTCGGCGTCGATGATGACGGCCGTGTTGTGGTACAGCCCGGCAGCCCGCTTCTCGAAGAGCGAGCCGATGACGACCACCGCATGCTCCTTCGCGAAGGCGCACAGCGCGTCGGTGGAGGGACCGGGAATGCTCTCGGCCAGGCCGAAGCACGCGTGATCCTCGCTCTGGCAGAAGTACTGGCTCCGGAACAGCTCCTGCGTGCAGACGATCTGCGCGCCCTGGTCCACCGCCTGCTCGAGCATGCGCAGCTGCCGGGCCAGGTTGGTATCCGGGTTGGCCGTGCACGCCATCTGCGTGATGCCGACGCGCACCATGCGGCTCGATGCGGCGGCAATCGCGGACGGCTTGCGGGAGACACGGGGGGAACGCTGCGCCATGACCCCGCGATCGTAGCACGCGGTTCTGGAGCCCGCCGTCACTCCCCGAAGGCGAGCAGCACGTTCCCCGGCCGCCCCATGTGGTCGCCGTATCCGGCATTCAGGTAGAGCATGCCGTTGGCGATCGTCGGGCCTGGCCCCTGAATCGCGCCGCCGCTGGCTCGGACGCGGTTGAGCGTGGTGAAGTCCTGGTTGGTGTCGAACTCCCAGAGCACCGCGCCGTCCTTCGTCGCGTATGCCCGTACGCCGCCGTCGTTCGAACCCGAGAAGAGCGCGCCGGGAATCAGCGTGGGGGCCGAGATGAGCGCCGCGTTGCAGGTGGCGCCAGGTGCGCACTTCAGCGTCGGCGGAGGCTGGTACCAGGTGCGCTGTCCCGTCACGATGTCGACCGCGTGCAGGCCCCCGGGTTTCGGCGTGCGGATGTCGGACACCGGGATGTACAACTGTTCGCCGTCGGTGGACATGCCCCACTGGATGCCGCCCCAGATGGAGCCCTCGCCGGCGCGATACTGCCAGAGGATCTCGCCCTGTCGGTCGGGATCGACGGCGTAGGCCACACCTGACTTCTGGCCGAGCAGGATCACGTCCTTCCCGTCCTTGCGCGTGACGAGCAGCGCAGGCGTGCCGAAGTCGAAGTCGGGCCCGGCCTTCTCGAGGCAGTTCGGCGAGCCGGCGCGGCAGCCGAACACGTCGCCCTGTGTGAACTGCTTCGACCACGTGATGGCGCCGGTCTTCGGATCGAGCGCGAGCAGCGCATCGGTGTTCGGCTCGGCGGTCGTGCCCGCGTAGGTGTTGCCGGTCGTCACGTAGACCAGGTTGCGCTTGTGGTCGATGGTGGGCGACGACCAGATGCCGACACCGGCGGGTGCGTGCAGCGTGGTGCCCTGTGCGTTCTTCCCGACCGGCTTCGCCTCTGGAATGGTGTAGGTCTTCCATGTGATGGCGCCGGTCGCCGTGTCGATGGCGACCACGCTCCCGCGGAAGGTGCAGCATTCGTAGCCGGGCTGGTTGGCGGCCGTCTCTTCGAGGGACGAGACCGGCACGAACAGCGTGGACCCGTCCAGGGTGGGGGAGCCGGTCACCCGGGCGAACGGATGCTCGTCCACCTTCGTCATCCAGAGCTGGACGCCGGTGTTCGCGTCGACCCCGTAGACGTTGGCCCCGGTGTCGCCGAAGTACACGGCGTAGCCGCCCCCGGGTCGCGCGCCGAACGACGGCGCGTTGCGGACACCGCTCTTCGCGCTGAACGTCCAGATGATGCAGCCGCTCTTCGCGTCGAGCGCGTAGACCGTACCGTTCTGGCTGCCCACGAACAGGCGTCCGCCGGCGACGGTCGGCTGCGACCAGGCCGAGGTGGCGTCTGGGAAGCCGAATGCCCACTTCAGCTTCAGCTTCGGCACCCCCTGATCGGTGAGCCCGGCCTGCGCGGCGGGCTGGAAGCGGGTGTTCGTGCCGTCGGGCGACCAGCCGGTCCACGCGGGTGCGCCTGCGGCCACCGTGAGCGGGGGCGTGGTACTGCAGCGACCGAACTGCGCGCCGGTCAGGTCACCACCGAGCATGCGTCCGGTCAGGTACTCCGCCACCGCGCGCCGTTCCGCGCCGGTCAGCCGTCCGCCCTGCGGGCGCATGCCGCCGGCCGTGAGGGCGGAGAGGATCGCTTCAGGCGACCGCCGTGCGAGCACCTCACGTGAGGGCGCCCGCGTGTCCGGGGCGCCGGTGTGGCACTGCACGCACTCCCGCTGGAACACGGCTGCGCCGTCGGGAACCTGCGCGAACAGCGGCGCGCTGCCGAGAAGCGCGAGGCCGACTGAGAGGGACAGGAGGGTCGCGGTGCTTCGCATGCTGGTTACGGGGATGGACGGGCGGTTGGTGTGGCGGCCTGGAGCCGACCTGCCCTGGAGCCCGGAGCCTGAAGTCCGAGGCCCTTCAGCACCGTCGAGGCGCCAGGCATCAGACTTCAGACGTCCGGCCGTTGTCGGCTTCGGGCGACGTGCTACTTCTTCGGTGCGACCTTGTACTGCGCGTCGGTGACCGGCTCGAGCCACTTCACCGCACCGTCGTAGATCGTGAGCTGGACCAGGTCGACGTCCTGCGCGGCACCGTGCCAGTGCTCGACGTTCGGGGCCGTCCACCACGACTGGTTCGCCGTCATCTCATGCACGGGCCCACCACGCTCCTGCGTGAGCGCCCTGCCTTCCTGCACCATCAGCAGCTGACCCGTACCGTGTGAATGCCAGTTCGACCGCGACCCCTTCGGGAACTTGAGGGAGGCCACGGTCATCTTGGTCTCGACGCGCGAGGGGTTGCCTCCCATGAAGTAGCTCTGGGCCTGCTGCTGCGCCGCAGCCGCAACCGCCGCCGGTCCCTGACCGACGACCCACAGGATGGACCCGGCGCCGAAGATGAAGGTGGCCAGCGCGAGGCGGGACACGGGCTTGAACGAGGTCTGCATAGGGAACGCTCCAGGATTGCAGATTTCAGATTGGCGATTGCCGATTGCCGATGCGAGATTCCGATCGGTTACGGCGTCACCGTCACGGTGACGTTGTCGTAGCTGAACATCGATCCGTCGCTCGCCACGGCGCGCAGCACATACGTGCCCGGCTCCGAGAAGACCGCGTCGGCGGTCCACTTGCCGTCGGCCGGCGGCACCGGGATCTCGTACGGCGGCGACCACATGGAATTGCCGTACGCGCGCGTGTCCATCCAGGTCTTCATCTGGTCGGGCGTGAACTTCACGTTCGTGGCCTTGCCCCGGTAGACGATCCAGGACATGTGCAGGCCGGGGCCGGCCTGCGCGGTGACGGCCACGGGGGGCCGGTAGACCACCTGCGGGCTGTTCGGAGGAGCGGCCTGGCGGGGCGGACCCGCCGGCCGAACCGACTGCTTCACGCCAGGCTGCGGCTTCCCGTCACGACGCGGCGGCAGGTTGTCCGGATCGCCGGCCAGTGCGACGAGCGAGAGCGGCTGCCCGACCTTCACCGTACGCGTCTTTGCTCCCTCGACCTTCAGGTCGGGGGCGATGTTCGTACGCAGGTCGTTGGCGAGGTTGCCGTTGTCACCGCCCACCTCGGTCGAGATCACCTGCGGATCGATCAGGTAGTCCGACTTGATCGAGGCATAGGCCTTCCGCGTCTGGCCGTTGGCGCTCAGCGTCCAGACCAGCTCCTTGTTCCCGAAGTCCTTCGGCACCTGGATCGTGAAGAGGAACGGATTGCGGCGGGGATAGAAGTGCGTCGGCTGCCCCTGGTCGGCCGGACCTGGCGAGAAGCTGTTCTCCGCCCCGACCGGGATGTCGAACTCCTGCTCCCAGTTCGTGTTCATGTACCCGAAGTACAACGTGTACGACCCGTCCGGATTCTGCATCCAGCCTTCGTAGGCCGGTTCGAGCGGCTGTCCCGACGAATAGGAAAAACGTGTCTGTGCGCCGGCGAGGCCCGCGCACAGGAGCACGCCGACGAGCGATGCGGCCAGGGGCCGCACCACCCGCATCAGCGAATCATGCCGAAGACGGATCACTGCTGGTCGCCCCCCTGCTGCTGCTGCGTCTGGCGGGCAGCCGGCTGCACCACCGGAGGCGCCCAGCACAGCGGGCACCCGAGGTCGTACTCGTTCCGGCTCTTCATCTTCGCGCGGCGCTCGGCCATCTCGGCCTGGAACTGCTCCTCGGTCATCTGCACCGAGTAGCCGAGGTCGATGAACATGTTCGACACGGAGCGGCGGCCGCCGCCGGTCCAGTTGCGGCCATCCGCCATGTTCTTGTTGCCGGCGGTCGTGTCGAGGAAGCCCACCAGGTGCAGGATGGTCCCCTTCGGCAGCACCGGCGCCGCATCGTCCTCGTAGATGTACTGCTTCACCCAGTTGTGGTCGTAGCCGACGCAGGTGAGCTGCTGGATGTTCATGCCCCAGATGGCTTCGAGGCACATGCGCACGCCCTGGGCGTGGAGGTGCGGCTCGAACGCGATGATCTTGGTGTGCTCGGTGAGCGTGTGGAACGCGTGGATTTCCTGGCCGGCCTGGTTCGGCTTGATGTCGAGGTCGTTGCCGTTGCCGAGGAGCACGCCGGAGCGCTTGTACTTCGGCTGGTAGCCCTTCGGGAAGAACCGGAAGCCGAACTCCAGGTGGGACCGGGTGTCGTGTCCGTTCGCGTGTACGTGCGACGCGTTGAGGTGGAGGATCGACCCGGCGGCCAGCAGGCGGCCGGCGCTGTCCGGGAAGACATCGGGGTTGCGCCCAATCTCGTGAATCGGCCACGACGTGCTCGTGCCCGGCTTGCCTTCCACCGAGCTCTCGTACGTCATGTGATGGAAGACGTACCGGCCACCGACCGTCTTGGTGCCGTCGGCCCGCGGGATGTCGTTGAACTCACGCACTTCGACCGACTTCACCCAGCGGTCTTCGGTCAGGCCCGTGGGCGCATTGCCGATGTCGCCCCAGCTGTCGGGCGCCACGGCCGGCACATGAATCTCGGGTCCCTTGACGATCAGGTCGGGCTTGCCCAGCAGCCAGCCGTCCTCGCCGGTCGCCACCGCCTGCGCCGCCGGCATGTCGGCCGGGTTGCCGCGCGGCGAGCCGCCGTCCACCCAGGCTGCGATCCTGGCCAGCTCCTGCTCGCTCAGCGACGGGTCGCCCTTGTAGCGCTGGATGCCGATGTTCTTCTCGACGAACCAGGGCGGCATGACGCCTGCGCGCGGCCCCATGTGCGTCCGGGTCTTGATGGCGCGCGCGTAGGGCCGGACCTCCTCGAACGAGGTGAGCGACATCGGTGCGCCACCATCAGGGTTGTGGCAGGAGACACAGCTCCGCTGCAGAATCGGCGCGATATCCCTGGTGTAGGTGACGTCCGCGCGCTGCGGCGCCGACTGGGCGCTGGCGGGTGCCGCCACCCCGAGCGTCGCCACCACCGCGAGACCGATGCCTCCGACCAGACGCGGCAGACCTTCGATCGACATGCTTCCTCCTGATACACGCTTCCGGCCCGACCGGACCCCGGCCAGCCCACACTTCACCCATGCACCCGGAAGGCCGGGCGATGGATTGGATTGAAATAGTCGGCCCGCCTGCAAGTTCTGTCAATCTCGAATTTCCGAGGGCAGGGCCGCGAAGGGCTGGGGCCGTCCCCCGTGTCCTACGGCCGCCCGGGCAACGTGAACGCGACGTATTCGCCCGAGTAGCTGCCGCCGCTGATGGCGTTCACGATGTACTGCTTGCCGTCCACGGTGTAGGTCATCGGCGACCCGCTCTGCGGGGCGGCCATCAGCACGGCGCCCACTTCCTTGCCCGTGCCCTTGTCATAGGCGCGGAACATCGCGCCGCGTGGGTGTTCGGGGGTGGTGGTCAGTGCCGGGTCACCCATGACCACCAGGGTCTTGGTCACCAGCAGGCCGATGCCCGAGGTGCCGGCCTGCCCGGTCTTCGGGATGGTCATGCCGCGCAGTGCCGGGTGATTCCGGACGTTGTCCGGCGTATCGCCATGAGGCGTCTGCCAGACAATCTCCCCCCGGTCGAGGTTGATGGCCGAGATCAGGCCGTACGGCGGCTTGAGGATGGAGATGCCGTCGATGGTCAGGCCGCCCGGGTTCCCACCGGGCGCAGGTGCCGGCGCTGGCGCCGGTGCCGCAGGAGCGGCAGGGCGCGGCGACCCGGTCAGGGGATCGCGGGCCTGGTTGCCCGAGGCGCGCGGTGAGTCGGCCGCGCAGCAGTCGCCAGGGCCCAGCACCTCCTGGAACGGTCGTCCCGCCACACCCGACACGTACCGGATGTCCGAGAAGCCGGCCGGTGGCGGCACCAGGGTGGTTGCCGTGATGCCGACGTTGTTCCCCGGCGTGTAGACGACGTGCGTTTCGGGGTCGTAGGCGCCGCCGGGCCAGTTCGTGCCTCCCACGGCATTGCCCATGTTGATGGCCCCGAGCAGGCCGTTCACGTCGCCAAGCACCGCCGGGTTGTACATCCACGGCCCGACCTTGTAGCGGCCGACCTGCCGGATGGCCTGGGCGCGCATCTCGGGCGTGAAGTCCACCAGGTCGTCCGGCACGTGGAGCACGTTCCGGGTGTAGGCCGGCGGCTTCGTCGGGAACGGCTGCGTCGGGCTGGCCTTCTCGCCCGGCACGTCGGACGCGGGAACCGGCCGTTCCTCGATCGGCCAGACGGGCTGTCCCGTCGCCCGATCGAAGACGTAGAGGAAGCCCTGCTTGCTCGGCACGGCCACGGCCTTGATCGCGCGGCCGTTCACCGTGATGTCCGCGATGATCGCCGCCGACGACATGTCGTAGTTCCAGAGCGGGTGGTGGACGAACTGGAAGTGCCACTTGCGCTGGCCGGTCTTCGCGTCCACCGCGACCAGGCTCTCCGCAAACAGGTTGTTGCCCGGGCGATGGCCGCCGTAGAAGTCCGAGGTCGGCGTCTCCACCGGCAGGTAGACGAGGCCGAGCGCCGGGTCGGCGGTGATCTGCGTCCACACGCCGACGTTGCCGTTCACCGACCACGAGTCGTTCTCCCAGGTGTCGTTGCCGAATTCACCCGGCCGTGGAATGGTGTTGAAGGTCCAGAGCAGCCTGCCCGTGCGCACGTCGAACGCCCGCACGAGCCCCTTCGTGTTGTTGTGCGTGCCGACGGTCGCCCCCTCGCGGAACGACGAGCCGATGATCACCGTGTCGCCCACGATGGCCGGTGTGGAGTGGATGCCGATTTCACCCGTCTCGAGATTGATCGGCTCGCGGTTGCCGAAACTGGCGCCCACCTTCAGGTCCACCACGCCGTCGGTGCCGAAAGCGCGGACGAGCGAGCCGGTCTTCGCGTCGAGTTCCACCAGTCGGTAGCCGGTCGTGACGTACACCACGCGGTCGTCGCCCCGGCCGTCCGACCAGTACGACACGCCGCGCCCCGAGAGCTGCCGCGGCGACACCGCCGCGCGCCGCCCCTCGCGCATGCTGTGCGACCACATCAGTTCGCCCGTGCGGCCGTCGAGCGCGATGACCGCCCGCCGCGTGCCGGCCGTCGTGTAGAGGACGCCGTTCACCGCCACCGGCGTGCCTTCCAGCTTGAACTCGGGCCGTGGGCCGAACACGTCGGTCTTGAAGCGCCACGCCACTTCCAGCGTGCCGAAGTTCGACGCATCGATCTGGGCGAGTGGGGAGTACTTCGCACCGCTCATGTCGCCGGTGTAGTGGGGCCAGTCGCCGGCGGCGAGCGAGGGAAGGCCGGTGCGGTTCTGGCCGATCAGGGTGGACGAAACCCAGGCGAGGGCGGCGAACACGGAGACGACGAAGAGCAGGCGGAAGCTGCGCGTCACGACTCCTCCTTTCGAGGTGGCGCGACACGCTAGCACAGATCGGCTGAGCAGGCGGCCGAATTGGTGAGCCCGGCTGTCGGCGATGCTGGCCCGGCTCCCGCGTCGGCGCTAGAATGCGCCGCATGGACGCCCCTGCCCGCCGATGGTCGCGACGCCGGCGCTTCGTGGCGTGCGTCGTGCCGCTGCTGGTTGCCAGCATGGCCGCCGTGGCGTACGCCCAGCGCGTGCGTGGAGGCTGGGGCAGCCTGCCGCTCGCCACGCCCGAGTCATTCGACGGAGCCTTCCAGTACTGCCGCGCCGCCTTCCGTGGTTCCGGCGGGTTCGGCGGCGGCTTCATGACCGACTACCCCGACGCCGACCGCAACCTCTCGGTCCGCCTGTCCGAACTCACCAAGACACCGGTGAGCAAGGACTCCACCGGCGAACCGCGACACCTCATCGTGCCGCTCACCTCGCCCGAGCTGTTCCGCTGCCCGGTCATCTTCATGTACGAAGTGGGGAACTTCTACATCGACGACACCGAGGCAGCCGCGCTGCGCGCCTACCTGCTGAAGGGCGGCTTCCTGTGGGTGGACGACTTCTGGGGCGCGCGCGCCTGGGACAACTGGGAAGGGCAGATCCGGAAGGTGTTTCCTTCGGCGACGTATCCGATCGTCGAACTCACGACCGAGCACCCGCTGTTCCACCAGGTGCAGAGCGTGCGGACCATCCCGCAGATTCCGTCGATCAACTACTGGCTTGGCAGCGGCGGCGACACCTCGGAACGCGGACCCGACAGCCGCACGCCCCACATCCGCGCGATTACGGACGACCACGGGCGGATCATGGTGCTGATGTCGTTCAACACCGACTTCGGCGACTCATACGAACGGGAAGGCATCAACCACGAATACTTCGTGACCTTCTCCGTCCCCGGCTACGCCTTCGGGGTGAACGCGCTCATCTACGCGATGACGCACTGAACCTCAGCGCGCCACCGGCTCGATCCGCAGCAGCGCCCCCTCGTCCTCGTCGGTGATGGCATAGAGCAGGCCGTCCGGTCCCTGCTGCACGTCGCGGATGCGCTGTCCCAGCTCCCACATCAGCGGGTCGCGCCGCGTGGGCAGCCCGCGCAGGTTGAAGACGATGCGCTGGACGTATTCGCCGATGAGGGAGCCGACGAACACGTTCCCTTTCCACTCGGGAAAGCGATCGCCGGTGTAGAAGGTCATGCCGGTGAGGGCGGGAGAGGGCGACCACATCAGGAGCGGCTGCTCGAGCCCCTCCTTCACGGCCGGCGCCGTCTGCGGACCGGTCTCTCCCGTGAGGTCGCCGCTGTACGCGCGCCCATGGGAGATGATCGGCCAGCCATAGTTCTTCCCCGGCCGGATGATGTTGAGCTCGTCGCCCCCCTGCGGGCCATTCTCGGTCTCCCACAGCTCGCCCGTCGTCGGATGCAGCGCCAGCCCCATCGCGTTCCGGATGCCGAGCGCGTAGATCTCGCCACGGTAGCCGGCCTGTCCGACGAACGGATTGTCGCGCGGCACCGACCCATCGTCGTGCACCCGCAGGATCTTGCCGTAGAGGCTTCCGGGGCTCTGCGCGTCCATCGGGCCGGTGATGCCGGGGCGTGGGCGCGCGGGAATCGGGATGCCGAAGGTGACGAAGAGTGTCCCGTCCTTCGCGAAGAGGATCTTGGCCGATGACGGACCAGTGACCCACTGGTCGGCAACGAGGATGTCCTTCACGTCGGTGAGGGCGTGCGCACCGTCGTACCGCCCGCGTGCGACCACCGCCGTGGCCGTCTCCGATTCCGTGGGATGCGGACGGTAGTAGGTGAAGTACACCCACCCGTTCTCGGCGAACTTCGGGTGCAGCACGAGGTCGTTCATGCCGCGCAGGTTCCGGTTGAGGACCGGCGGCACGCCGGAGACGGGCGTCGGGTCGATGGCGCCGTCGCGGACGATGCGGATGCGTCCGGCGCGCTCGGAGATGAGCAGGCGACCGTCCGGGAGGAACGCGATCGCATAGGGCCGCTGCAGCCCCTTCGTGATCGTGACCCGGAACGTCGGGCCCGGGATCTGGACGCCGTTCGGTCCGCGGGCCGTGCTGTCGAAGACCACCGGGGCATCGGGCAGCGCCTTGCGCGGACCGGTGGACGGCGGCTGCTGGGCGCCCGCCGGCAGGTGGAGCGCGGTCAGCAGGAGAGCGGCGAGCGGGACGGTGAGGACGCGGCGCATGCGAGAAAGTCTACAGGGATTGCTCACTTCCCTGGGTGTACTTCCCTGTAGATCCGGATCGCCTCGTCTTCCGACGGCAGGTGCAGGCCGTCGGTGAAGCGGTTCATGAAGCTGAACGTGCAGGTCTGGAGCAGCACCTCCAGCGCGCCCTGCTCACCGAACGCCCGGCGGATCGCGGCGTAATCGGCCTCGGTCATGGCCGACGGTGTGGCGGTCAGCTTCCGGGCGAAGAGCACCGCGGTGCGTTCGCGCGGCGTGAGGGCGCTGTCGTCCTTCTCCATCGCGAGGAGCTTCGTGGCGTCGACGCCGATCCGGCGCAGCCCGACCACCTGGTGAATCGTGCAGTAGCGGCAGCCGTTGGCCATCGACACGGCGAACGACACCTGCAGGAGGATGTCGCGCCCCACCTGCGTGCTGCCGTTGGCCGCCCCGAACTCGCGCCAGGCTGCGGCGAGCGCCGGTACGCGCAGCATCGCCCGCTGCGAGTTCGCCATGCCGATGCCGAGCCCGGCATTCCCGGTCACCGGACGCCGCGCCGCCTGCAGGGCACTGCCCGTGCCGTCGATCTCCTCGTCTGAAATCAGTGCCACGCGTGCCGGCACGCGATCCCTGGTCCATGCGGGTGCGGGCGCCGGCTTCGCAGTGGGATCCAGCACCCAGGATTCCACCGGCAGCCCGAGCCCTTCCACCATGCGCGTGAAGTAGTTGAAGAAGCAGACGGTGAAGGTGAGCTCCACGACCTCCGAGTCGCTGAAGTACCCACGAAGCTGGCGGAACTCCTCGTCGGTCATGCCGTGGATGTCCTGCGTCTGCAGTTCAGCCCAGCGCAGCGCGAGCCTGTCGGCCGGCGGCAGCGCCCCGAACTGCCCGGTGCGAAGGGCGGTGAGCAGCGGGTCGCCAGCCGCGCCGGTGTGGCGCAGCAGCCGCACCACGTGCGCGGCGCCGTAGGCGCTCCGGTTCACCTGGGCGATGCGCGCGGCCATGGCCAGCTTCAGTGCGGGGGGCAGCGCCCCCTCGTACGTGAAGGTGCGGATCAGGTGCGCGAACGGCTTCACGATGGCCGGCTTCACGGCAAGCGCGCGCAGGTAGTTCGGCACCCGGCCGCTGCCGACCGGCTCGAAGCTCTCGGCGCCGCGAACCGCCTCGGCGGTGGAGGACGTGAGCGGCAGGTACGCCTGCACCGTCGTCCTCGCCCGCGCCTGCGCCTCGAGGTCGGCGAGCGACGCGGGCGTCGGCGGGGCCGCCTCGGCGTTGAGCGGCAGCAGGACGGACAGGATGGACAGGACGGCCGCGAGGCACGCGGCAGCTCGACGGACAGACGCGATCATGGACACTCCCAGGCAGGAATTCAGGCGCCCCAGCATGGGCGCCTCCTGCGGGTCGGTCAATACTCGGTTCGCATTACGGTCGCGCCAAATCCAGGGGTCGCACTCGCGGCATCTGCGTTACATTTACCTGCCGCCGCGGAGGCGGCGATCGCGAGGGCCAACATGAAACGTCAGTTCGCGCTGTCAGGAGCCGCGGCCCTGTGCCTTGCCGCGGGTGCCGTCACGCTGGGCGGCCAGGCACCGTCCGCACCGCCGCTGACTGGCGCCGCGCAGGTCCATGTGGAGGCGGCGCGCAAGGCCGCAGGCACCGCCCACAAGGACATCTTCGACTCGACCTGCGGCTACCTCACGCAGGCGCCGCGGCCGGCCGCCCCGCCGGCGACCGGTGCCGCCGCCGCCCCGCGTCGCCCCGGTCCCCCCGCTCGCGACACCTGGTTCAGCGAGCCGGCCAGGGTCTTCGACAACCTCTACTTCGTCGGCCAGAGCGAGTACTCCGCCTGGGCCCTCACTACATCCGAGGGCATCATCCTGATCGACGCCATCTTCGACTACTCGGTCGAGGAAGAAGTGTCGGGAGGCATGCGAAAGCTCGGGCTGGACCCGGCACAGATCAAGTACGTGATCGTGAGCCACGGACACGGCGATCACTCCGGCGGCGCGAAGTTCCTGCAGGACAAGTACGGCGCCCGCGTGGTGCTGTCCGAGGCCGACTGGGATCTGCTCGAGCGGTCGAAGGCGAATCCCAACGCCCAGCCGGTACCCCGCCGCGACGTCGTCGCCACCGACGGCATGAAGCTCACGCTTGGCGACACCACCATCACGCTGTACATCACACCCGGGCACACGCTCGGCACGCTGTCGACAATCCTGCCGGTGAAGGACCGTGGCCGCACGCACCTCGCGGCATCGTGGGGCGGCACCGCCTTCAACTGGGTGACCGGACCGGCGAACTACATCACGCCCGACCGGCCCGCCTCGTTCTGGTTCGACACCTACCAGAAGTCTGCGGTCCGTTTCCGGAACCTCGCGGCGCAGGCCGGTGCCGACGTGATCATCGCGAACCACACGAAGTTCGACGGCAGCAAGACGAAGATTCCCGCACTGGCCGCCCGTGCGCAGGGACAGACGCATCCCTACGTGATCGGCAAGGAGGGCGTGCTGCAGTACATGACCACGGTGGACGAGTGCGCGCAGGCCGGCCTCGCGATGCAGGGCGCTGGCCGATGATGGTGATGCGGCTCGGCGCCTGCGTCGTGCTGCTGTCGCTGTGCGCGGCAGCCCCGGCGTCTGCCCAGGGCGCGACGCACTGGGTCACCGCGTGGGCGGCATCCGTGCAGGGGCCGTATCCGGTCGGCAACGCCACCGTGCAGCCGGTGCTGAAGCTGGTGTTCCCCGACCCGGCCGTGGGCGCCCGAGACCAGAACTTCCGGCTCATCGTGCGGCCGGACGTCTGGGGGCCGCAGGCCCGCCTTCGGTTCTCGAACGTGCTCGGGACGAGGCCCCTGGCTTTGCGGAGTGTGTTCGTCGGACTCCAGTTGAGCGGATCGGCGGTGATTGCCGGCACGAGCACGCCGGTCACGTTCGGCGGGAAGGGGGCGGTCACTGTCGCACCCGGCACCGATGTGTGGAGCGACCCGGTGACCCCGGCGTTCGCGAGCCAGGGCGGTCCGTCGCTGGCTGGCCGCAAACTCGCGGTCAGCTTCCGCGTGGCTGGCGAGAGCGGACCGATGACCTGGCATGCGAAGGGGCTCACCACGTCGTACGTGTCGTTGCCAGGTGCCACGCTGGATGCCGGCGACGAACGGGAGCAGGCCGCACCCGCGAGCACCACGTCGTGGTACTTCCTCGATGCGGTCGACATGCTGATGCCGCAGGCCACCTCGGCGGTGGTGGCGTTCGGCGACTCGATCACCGACGGCACCGGGTCGACGCTGAACGGCGACGATCGCTGGCCGGACGTGCTCTCGCGGCGCCTGCACGCCCGCGCGGGAGACCGGTGGTCGGTTGTGAACGCGGGCATCGGCGGCAACCGGGTCGCCAGTCCGGGGGAGTACAGCCCCGCGAAGCCGTTCGCGGGCGGCCCCTCCGCCGGCCAGCGGCTCGAACGTGATGTGCTGGCGCTCTCCGGCGTGAAGGCGGTGATCTGGCTCGAGGGGATCAACGACTTCAGTCCAGCCGCCGGTACCAGCGTCGCCGTGGTCGAACAGTCGATGCGCGACGTGGTGGGACGCCTGCGCGCCAGGGGGATCCGCGTGATTGGCGCGACGCTGACGTCCGCTGTCGGCAACGGCACACCGGCCGATGCCGCCGCCCGCGAGGCGAAGCGCCAGGCGCTGAACACCTTCATCCGCACCGCGGGCGTCTTCGATGCGGTGGCGGATTTCGACCGGGCCACGACCGATCCGGCCACCGGCGCCCTAAAGGAGGCCTTCGTGCCGAACAGCACCGATGGCGGCCCCGGCGACTACCTGCACCCGAACCGCCTCGGCTACGCGGCCATGGGCGCAGCGGTCGACCTCGAGCCACTGCTGCGCTGACTCGCGGATTCACCCATTCATCCATTCACCCACGTGTTCCCAATGTCATTTCGCCGCCTCCTGTCGCTTCCGCTCCTGTTCCTGCTGGCGTCGTGCAACTCGGCTCCCGCTCCGGCACCCGCGGCGGAAGGCGAACCCGCGGGTGCGCCCCCGCCAGCGCCAGCCGCTGTCGGCGCGCCGCGCCATGCGTTGTACGTGACGAACGAGCGCCAGGGCACGCTCACCGTCATCGACCTCGACACACTCGAGCCGGCCGGCTCGCTCCCCCTGGGCAAGCGTCCCCGCGGGATTGTCGCGTCCCGCGACAAGACGCGGCTGTACGTTGCCCTGAGCGGCTCGCCCATCGCCGGTCCCGGCGTCGATGAGTCGACCCTGCCGCCGGCCGACAAGGGGGCCGACGGCATCGGGGAAGTGGACACGGCCACGAGCACACTCCTGCGGGTACTCCGTGCCGGCTCCGACCCCGAAGGCGTGGCGGTCAGCCCGGACGGCACCGAGGCCTACATCGCCAACGAGGACACGGCACAGATGAGCGTGGTCCACATTGCCGACGGCGCGGTGACCCGCTCGTTCGAGGTGGGTGAGGAGCCCGAGGGGATTTCCGTGACGCCGGATGGCCGCCAGGTGTGGGTGACCTCCGAGGACGCGGGTGCGGTGTACGTGGTCGACCTGGCCGGCAAGCGGGTCGTGAAGTCCATCGAGGTGGGCGCACGGCCGCGCTCGGTGGCGTTCCTGCCCGATGGTTCGCGCGCGTACATCCCCGCAGAGAACGAAGCGACCGTGACCGTGATCGACGCGGCGTCGCTCACCGCGCTCCGGAAGATTCCGCTCGGCGACGGCATGCGTCCGATGGGCACCGTGATGGCCCCGGACGGGAAGACGCTCTACGTCTCCACCGGGCGGAGCCGGATGGTGCTGCTGATCGATACGGCCACCGACAAGGTGGTCGGCCAGATCGAGGCGGGCCAGCGGCCCTGGGGCATCGCCGTCTCCGACGATGGGTCGACGCTGTTCACGGCGAATGGGCCGTCGAACGACGTGTCCGTGATCGACGTGGCGACGCGCACCGTGAAGAAGCGGATTCCTGCCGGTGACGGGCCGTGGGGCGTGGTGGTCGTCAGGAGATAGAAACTGAGAAACCAGAACTCGGAAGTTCGCGACAGCGAGGGGGAAGCGATATGCGCGGCATTCTCGGCGCGGCGGCGGTGGCAGCGGGCGTGGCTGCGGCATGGGCTGCAGGAGTCCTGCCGACGGTACAGGCGCAGCAGGCGCGGAAGACCGCAGACTGGGCGTTGCACAACCTGGATCTCGCCGGGACCCGCTACTCCACGCTCGACCAGATCACTCGCACGAACGTGAAGTCGCTCGTGCCGCGCTGGCTGTTCCAGCACGGCGTGATTGACGGGGTCAGCAACCAGACCACGCCGATCATTGTCGATGGCGTCATGTATGTGACCGACTCGCGCGGCAGCGTGTACGCCGTGGACGCGGCCGATGGCCACCTGCTGTGGACCTATGACGTGACCGCGAAGCTGGGTGGCGGTGCGAGGGAGGGGTACGTCTTCCGCAACCGCGGCGTGGTCTACGGCGACGGCGTGGTCTACACGGCGGGTGGGTCGTTCCTGTTTGCGCTCGACGCGAAGACCGGGAAGCCGCTGCCGGGCTTCGGCAAGGACGGCCAGGCGAGCGTCATCCTCGATGTCCTGAACCAGCGCTACACCGGCGTGACGTCGGCGATCAGCATGGGCTACTGGTTCACCACCGCGCCCCAGTACCACAAGGGCGTGCTCTACATCGGCAGCACCCGCAGCGAGAGCCACATACCCGGCGGGCACGTGCTGGCCATCGACGCGAAGAGCGGCAAGGTGCTGTGGCACTTCAACACCATTCCGCAGGACGAGAAGGACCAGGGCTGGGAGGTGGCCGGACCCACGTGGGTGGGCGGCGAGCGCAATGGCGGCGGCATCTGGGAGACACCGGCCATCGACCCGGATCTCGGGCTGCTGTATGTCGCGGTGGCGAATCCGTTCGGCGACAGCACGAAGCGTGCGGGCTCGAACCTCTTCACCGACAGCCTGATTGCGCTCACGCTCGATACGGGCAAGCTGAAGTGGTACTTCCAGCAGACCCACCACGACGTGTGGGACTACGACTCGGGCGCGCCCCCCACGCTGTTCGACATGCAGGTGAACGGTCGCCGCGTCAAGGCGGTGGCCGAGGCGAGCAAGAACGGCTACCTCTACATCCTCGATCGAGAGACCGGACAGCCGGTCCACCCGATCAAGGAAGTGCCGGTGCCCACCGAAGGTGCGGGGCCCGGCCAGGCGCCGTACCCGACGCAGCCGATCCCCTTCACCGCATCCGGCAAGCCGATGGAGCCGGTCTGCCCGGTGGTGGCGGTGGACGTGCCGCCGGCACAGCTTCAGAAGTACACGGTGGTGCCGCACTTCACGCCGATGGGCCCGGACCGTATCATTGCGCCCGGCGCCAACGGCGGCACCAACTACAGCCCGCTCGCCTACAGCCCGCAGACCGGGCTGCTGTACGTGGCGGCCATCGACTGGCCGTACAACATCGGGCGGGGCGCCAAGGGATACTTCTCGGCCTACGACCCGACCACCGGCGAGCTGACGTGGCGCAAGGTCTTCGAGGGGTATGCGCAGGCCGGCTCGGTGGTCACGGCCGGCGGCGTGGTGTTCGTCGGCACCGGCAGCAACCTGGCCGGATACTTCTACGCCTTCGACGCGAAGACCGGCGACGAGCTCTGGAAGTTCAACACCGGTGCCGGCATCTTCTCGTCGCCTTCGGTCTATATGGTGAACGGCGAGGAGTTCGTCACCGTGGCGTCGGGGGGCGGCGAACGCGGGCGTCGCGGCGGTGACCTGATTCTCAGCTTCGCGCTGCCGCGGAGGCCGTGACAGGGGATTTCGATCGGCAACCTGAAGTCTGAATTCTGCAGCTCAAGGAGCGGTGCATGCGGCATGCTCGATTCGTCTTTGTGGCGGCCCTGTCTCTCGTCGCCTCGTCCGCTCATGCGCAGGGCGGTCCATCCGGTCCCCCGAAGCCTGCCACCGACGTGAACAGGGCGATGCTCGAGATCGCTGCGAAGATCGGGGCGGCCGCGCTCAAGCCCGGCGTCAGCGTCAGCGACCGCAACATCGCCATCTCGGACGCGGGCGGCTACAACGTCACCGTGGCGTACGTCACGCGTCCGGCCTCGAAGACCATGTCGGGCTCGGTGCTGAGCCACGACAAGATCACCGAGATCTACTACGTCGTGTCGGGCAGCGGTACGCAGGTGACCGGCGCCTTGACCAACGGCACGAAGCAGGCCGGGTCCACGACGATCGGCCCGGGCTGGAGCAGCCGGACGCCGATCGTGAACGGCCGCACAACGACGCTGGGGCCCGGCGAGATGCAGGTCATCCCGCCAGGCACCGGCCATGTCTGGACCGAGATCGGCGACGGTGGCATCGTCTACATGACGATCCGGATCGATCCCGAGCGCGTGACTGCACTGAGCAAGTAGCAGCCGAGGAGGCCTCATGGACCGCATGCACGTCGTCGGCGGGGTGTTGCTGTCGGGATGCGTGTTGCTGGCAGGAACGCTGCTGGCGCAGACGTCGATGAAGCCGGGACACGAGCGGGTGCCGCCCTACCGGGAGCCGTCACCGTATATGAGTGCAGCCGACATCCAGGCGGGACTGAACCGCCTCGAGCCGGCACTTGTGCGATCGCGGACCGGAGGGGCGATCCCGTTCGCGGCCGGACGGGCGCCGGGTGTCGTGCGGCGGCGCGTCACAGGCCCGCAGTATGCAATCACGCACACGCGCGACCTGGAGTACATGGTCGTGACGAAGGGGACCGCCACGCTGGTCACCGGCGGCACGCTGATTCCACCGACGATCGATTCGGATCCGTATCCGAGCGACGATCCCAATGCGATCATACGCAGCGAGGTGGGCGTGAAGGACGGGCTGTCACGCAGGATTGGACCGGGGGACGTGGTGGTGAACCTGCCGGGCACGCCACACTGGCTCAGCCAGATTGACGGGACGATTGAGTATGTGGAGATCCGGATCCCGAACGTCGATCCCGCGCCTGGGATCGAGCGAGCGGAAGTGAACGGGAAGTAGGTCAACCTCGTGGAAGGACAGGAGCGATGAGCGTGATGGGGCAGTTCGTGCGGATGTGGGGAGTGGGCGCGGTGGTGGCGTCGGCGTTCGCGGGCGCGTTGTGGCTCGCCTCGGGCACGCCCGTGCGTGCGCAAGGGCCGGCGCCGGATCCCGAGGACGTGAAGGAGGGCATGACCATCTACCGCACCAAGGCCGACTGCCAGACGTGCCACGGGTGGGCGGCGGACGGGCGGAAGATGGACACGCAGATGCCTGATGCCCCGAACCTGCGCACCAGCCGGCTCGGTCGCGCCGGAATCCTCTACGCCATCCGCTGCGGCCGGCCGGGCCGCGGCATGCCGGCCTTCGACCGCCAGGCCTACAAGGATCCGTCGCGCTGCAACAACACCAGCGAAGAGGACCTGAAGAAGAACAACCTCGAACTGGTGCAACCCGCCGCCACACTGCAGCCGCGCGAGATCGAGATGATCGCGGACTTCCTGTTCGAGCGCGTGATTGGGAAGGGTCCCCTGGACCACGCCAAGTGCCTGGCGTACTGGGACGGGGAAGAGCAGGACGTGTGTGACGAATACAAGTAGGCGGTAGGCACCGGGCTTCGGGCTTCAGGCGTCAGGGCGGGTGGACTTCAGGCCGAAGTCGACTACGCCCGCAGCCTGTAGCCCAAAGCCTGAGACCCGGCGCGTCTCTTTGCTGGTATCTTGTCAGCGCGTCGTGGCCGATACCCTCATCCAGAACCCCATCCTCAACTCGCCGTTCGTCGAACCCACCCGGCACTTCCGGTTCGACACCCAGGGCATCACCAACGACATCGTCGACACGCGCCGCCGCAGCGCCTACTTCATTCCCATCGCGCAGCCCCGCAAGAAGGGGCAGCAACTCCAGTTCGATACCGAGTGGACATCTGATCGCCTCGAGGAAACGCGCCTCGTCAACGAGATCCGTGAACGTGTGGGCGCCTGGCGACGCGGCGGGCACGTGGGGGTCACGGCGACAACCGCGAGGCTTCTCGAATACTGGCGAAACCCTGAACGCGACAAGAAGCTCTTCTTCTGCCAGATAGAAGCGGTCGAAACGGCCATCTATATTGCTGAGGTCGCACGCAAGTACGGTGATGCGTGGATTGAAAACGACCTGCGCGAGGCGAACAACCGCTCGAATCCCGGACTTCCACGCATCGCCCTGAAGATGGCCACCGGCTCGGGTAAGACGGTCGTGATGGCCATGCTCATCGCCTGGCAGTCGCTGAACAAGCTGGAAGACCGCCACGACGCCAGGTTTGCCGACGCCTTTCTGCTCGTGGCGCCAGGCATCACCATTCGCGACCGCCTGCGGGTGCTGCTGCCGAGCGACCCGGACAACTACTATCGCCAGCGGGATCTCTTGCCAGGCGACCTGCTCGAACGCCTCGGCCAGGCGCGCATCGTCATCACCAACTACCACGCCTTCCTGCCGCGCGAGAAGGGTGAGGCGGCCCGGCTGACGAAGGCCATTCTCACGAAGGGTGAACAGAACCCGTTCACCGAAACGGCCGATCAAGTGGTGCGCCGCGTCTGCCGCGACCTTGGCAACAAGAAGCAGATTGTTGTCATCAACGACGAAGCGCACCACTGTTACCGTCGGAAGGCCGACGCCGAGAAGGAAACGCTGAGCGCCGACGAACGGAGCGAAGCCCAGAAGCGCGAGGAAGAAGCCAAGGTCTGGATCTCCGGTCTGGAGGCCGTGAGAGCCAAGCTCGGCGTCCGCGCAATCTACGACCTCTCGGCCACGCCGTTCTTCCTCAAGGGCTCTGGCTGGCCGGAGGGCACGCTGTTCCCCTGGGTGGTGTCCGATTTCTCACTCGTGGACGCCATCGAAAGCGGCATCGTGAAGGTGCCGCGCGTGCCCGTGGGCGACAACACCATGACCGGCTCGATGCCCACCTACAGGAACCTGTGGGTGGAGATCAGGGACGAACTCCCGAAGAAGCGTCGCTCGGATGAACCGGTCAGCGGACCACCCGGGCTCCCCGCGAAGCTGGAGGGGGCGCTGCGCTCGCTCTACGGCCACTACGAGAAAGCCTTCCAGCAGTGGGAAGCCAACGCAGAGGCACGCCTGCGTGGCCTCACGCCGCCGGTGTTCGTGGTCGTCTGCAGCAACACCAACGTCTCCAAGCTGGTGTTCGACTGGGTGGCCGGCTGGACACGCCCGCTGCCGGACGGCTCGTCGCTGGTCGTCCCGGGTGGGCTGCCACTCTTCAGCAACGAAGATGATGGCCGCTGGTCGGCTCGTCCGACGAGCATTCTCGTGGACTCGGCGCAGCTCGAATCGGGCGAAGGCATGTCGCCCGAGTTCAAGAAGGTCGCGGAGGCCGAGATCGAGGAGTTCAAGGCCGACTACCACCAGCGCTTCCCTGGTCGCAGCACTGACGACCTGACGGACGAAGACCTGCTGCGTGAAGTGATGAACACCGTCGGCAAGGCGGGCAAGCTCGGCGAACATGTCCGCTGCGTCGTCTCCGTGTCGATGCTCACCGAAGGGTGGGACGCGAACACCGTGACGCATATCCTCGGCATTCGCGCCTTCAGCACGCAGCTCCTGTGTGAGCAGGTGGTCGGCCGCGGCCTGCGTCGCATGAGCTACGCGCCCAATGCGGAGGGGAAGTTCGACGTCGAGTACGCCGAGGTGTACGGCGTCCCGTTCTCGTTCATCCCGACAGCCGGGGACGCCACACCAGTTACGCCCGGTCCGCCGCCCACGCGCGTACGCGCCCTCGAACAGCGCATCGCCTGCGAGATCACGTTCCCGCGGCTCACCGGCTATCGGTACGAACTGCCGGCGTCGCGCCTGCGTGCCGAGTTCACGCAGGATTCGCACTACGCGCTGTCCACGGCCGACATCGCCACCGTTACCGAGAACGCGCCCATCGTCGGCGAGAAGACCGTCCTCACGCTCGACGAACTCCGCAGTCGACGCGAGAACGAAATCGCATTCCTTCTTGCGAAGCTGACGCTCGAGAAATACTTCCGACAGGACGGCGAGGCACGGGCGGATAGACCGAGTGAACATCGGTTCGACGCCGACGTGCAGGCGTGGCTGTTCCCGCAGCTCCTGGGCATCTCGAAGCGATGGCTGGACGAGTGCGTCACGTGCAAGGACAACACGTTCAAGCAGCTCCTGCTGCTCGTGGCGTTTGCCCACGACGCCGCCGACCGAATCTACAAGGCTATCGTCGCGAGCTCGGAAGGCACGCCGGCCCTCCGCCCCCTTCTCCGCGCGCACGACCTCGTCGGCAGCACACGGTATGTGGACTTCGACACCACGAAACCCGTGTATGCGACCGACCCGTCGAAGTGCCACGTATCGCACGTGGTGGCGGACACCGAGAGCTGGGAACAGAAGCTTGCGCAGACCCTCGAAGCAATGCCCGAGGTGCTCGCCTACGTGAAGAACCAGGGGCTGAACTTCACCATCCCCTACACGCTCAATGGCGAGCAGAAGCAGTACTACCCAGACTTCATCGCCCGCGTTGGCCTGGCCCGCGATTCCGGAGCGGCTCGTAGTGCCCGCCTTCAGGCGGGCCCGGCCGACCTCAACCTCATCATCGAAGTCTCCGGTGAAGCGCGCAAGGACAAGGCGGCGAAGGTGGGTACGGCCCGCACGCTCTGGGTGCCAGCCGTCAACAACCACGGGGGCTTCGGGCGGTGGGCGTTCGTGGAAGTGACCGACCCGTGGGACGCCCAGCGCACCATCCGCCGCGCCGTCGAACAGGTGCTCTCCAATGTGTAGCGTCGTGGACCTCTATGGTCCCGAGCTAGAGGCCGAGCAGCGGCCGCAGCCGTTCCCGCACCTCGTGCACCAGGGACTCAGGTGCGCGTCCGGCCAGCTCGGCACGGCGTTCCGCCCAATCCAGGCTCTTGACGTGATCGCAGAGCACGGCGCCCGAAACGACCGAACCTTCGGGGATCACCGACTCGAATGGATAGCCCTTGACCTTGCCCGTAATCGGGCAGGCAAGCGCGAGACCCGCCTTGGCGTTGTAGGGCTTCGGGGACAGCACAAGGGCAGGCCGACGGCCCTGCTGTTCGCGACCGGCTTGCGGATCGAACGTCAGCCAGATGAAGTCGCCGGCATCCGGCACCCAGGAGCGCATCACCACGTCTCGCGACCTGCGGGTCCACCCCAGTCGGTTTCATCGTGGCGGTTCGCCTTCGTGATGCCGCCAACCAGTTCGTCCAGTGAGTATCGAGTGCGCGCCGGCCTGATGACGATGGCACCCTCCTCGACGACGACCTCGACCGTGTCGCCTTCCCCGATGTGGGCTTCCATGGCCACCGACTTCGGCAGTCGAAGTCCAAGACTATTGCCCCACTTCGCAACTTGCGTCGTCACGACCCCTCCTGTATCTACTTTGAGTATACGGCACCCTGGTGCGGCGCGCGACCACCTCGATGATCGTCGCCCAGAAGGGGGGCGATGGGGGCGCCGGTTGCACAGAGAATTCGCAACCAGCGCGACAGTGCCGAAGGTCGGTGAGCCCAAAGCCTCGACAACGCCGAGCGCCCAGAGCCTATCGCCCGTAGTCGGCGTCGCACCGAAGTCGACCGCCCCCGAAGCCTGGAGCCCGGAGCCCGAAGCCTGATATGGCGAAGAAGAAGAGCGGACCTACCCCCGTCGAGTCCATCAAGCACAAGGACGCGCGGGTGAACATTCCCACCGAGGAACTGCGCGACTTCGTGGCCGACGACGAGCGTGCGCCGACGACGATGCTGTATCCGCGCGATCCGTCACTGGACCCACAGCTCGTGTGGAAGGGGAAGGACGAGCAGGACAAGGCGCCGATGGAAGTGCCGGTGGTGCCGGTCTACATCCAGGAGAAGGTGCATCCGCAGGCGCTTGTCGAGAACCTGCGGGACACGGCGAAGGCCGGCGAGCCGGAACCTGAGCTGACGCTCTTCTCGGATTTCAACGGCATCGACTCGTTCGACAAGAAGGTGGACTTCTACCACCACGACCAGCACTGGTCGAACCGCATGATTCTCGGCGACTCGCTGCTCGTGATGACGAGCCTTGCCGAGAAGGAGGGGTTGAAGGGGAAGGTCCAGACCATCTACTTCGACCCGCCCTACGGCATCAAGTTCGGCTCGAACTGGCAGGTGAGCACGCGCAAGCGCGATGTGAATGATGGCAATGCGGCGGACTTCACGCGGCAACCGGAACAGATCCGTGCGTTCCGCGACACGTGGAAGCTCGGCATCCACTCGTACCTCGCCTACCTGCGCGACCGCCTGACGGTTGCGCGAGAGCTACTGACGGAGAGCGGCAGCGCCTTCGTCCAGATTGGCGACGAAAACCTTCACTTGGTCCGAAGCCTCATGGACGAGGTGTTTGGTCGTGACAACTGCTGTGCAACGATCAGCTTCGCGAAGACGGTTGGGGCGACTGCGGACCTTTTGCCCGGTACCCTCGACTACGTGGTTTGGTACGCGAAGAATCGCGAGCGAGTTAAGTTCCGGCGAGCGTTTGGCGACAAGAGTCGAAGCGGCGAATCGGACTCCTTCTACGTCTTTGTGGAGTTTCCCGACGGTACTCGACGGCGCATGACCGACGCCGAAAAGGCGGATCCGATGGAGCTGCCCGCTGGGTGCCGGAGGTTCTACGTCGGAGACTTAACGTCGGCGCGGGTTCGAGAGGCCAGGACCGGCCACTTTCCGGTCGAATTCGATGGAATGACGTTTCTGCCTTCAAAGCGCGAGTGGAGCACCAACGAGAGCGGCATGGCGCGCCTCAAGTGGGCCAGGAGAGTCGAGCGGCGCGCTGGATCCATCGGGATGGTCAGGTACGACGACGACTTCCCGGTTACGGCTCTAACTAACAGCTGGATGGACACTGGCACCGGCTCGTTCACCGATGCCAAGGTGTACGTCGTGCAGACCGGACTCAAGGTCGTCCAGCGGTGTGTTCTGATGACCACCGACCCCGGCGACTTGGTTCTTGACCCGACCTGCGGCTCCGGCACCACCGCCTTCGTCGCCGAGCAATGGGGGCGCCGCTGGATCACGTGCGATACCAGTCGGGTGGCGCTCGCGCTGGCACGGACGCGGTTGATGGGCGCGAAATATCCGTATTACCTGCTGGCCGACTCGCCTGAGGGCATCCGCAAGGAAGCGGAGCTGACGGGCAAGGTGCCTCCCGTGCACCGCACGGACGGCGACGTCCGCAAGGGGTTCGTCTACAAGCGCGTGCCGCACGTCACGCTCAAGTCCATCGCGAACAATCCAGATATCCACGAAGGCATGACGCGCGAGCAGATCGACGCCGCCATTGCGAAGCACGCGGACACGGAGCTGCTCTACGACAAACCGTACGAGGATCCGAAGCGCATCCGCGTCACCGGCCCGTTCACGGTGGAAAGCCTGTCGCCGCACCGCGTCCTCTCCACAGACGATGAGCGGCCGGCGGCCGAGCAGGAGGGGCAGCGGGATACGGCGGTGCAGTTCGAGCAGATGATTCTGGACAACCTCCGCAAGGCAGGCGTGCAGAACACGGTGAAGAATGAGCGGCTCACCTTCACCCGGCTCGAGCCGCACGCCGGGCGCTGGCTGCAGGCGGCCGGCGAGTACATCGATGGCGACGGCTCGCCACGCCGGGTGGCCGTGTCCATCGGGCCCGAGCATGGCACAGTCGGCCCGCAGCAGGTGAAGGAGGCGGCCAAGGAAGCCGTGCAGGGCGTCGGTTTCGACCTGCTCGTCGTCTGCGGCTTCGCGTTCGACCCGCACGTGTCCGAGGAAGCGAAGCGCTACGGCAAGCTCACCGTGCTCGTCACGCGCATGAACCCGGACCTGTCGATGGGCGACGAACTGCTCAAGAAGACCGGTGCGGGCAACCTGTTCATGGTTTTTGGTGAGCCGGACATCACCATCACCACCGAAGGTGCGGACGGTTATCTCACTGTCGAAGTGAAGGGCGTTGATGTCTACGACCCGACGACCGGGCAGATCCGCAACAGCTCCACGGACGACATCGCCTGCTGGTTCATCGACACCGACTACAACGGCGAGAGTTTCTTCGTGCGGCACGCCTACTTCACCGGCGGTGAGGAACCGTACGAGAAACTCAAGCGCGCCTTGCGGGCCGACATCGACGAGGCTGCCTGGTCGACGCTGTACTCCACCGTGAGTCGCCCGTTCGCCCCGCCGGAGACGGGAAAGATTGCCGTCAAGGTGATCAATCACTATGGCGACGAGGTGTTGAAGGTGTACGACGTGGCTGCGGCCGGCTAGTCGATTAGGCTCCTGGGTTCCTCTCGTTCGGGATCACCGCATGTCATACAAACCACGCACGTTGTTCAGACTCATCGAAGAGATCAACAAGTCGCTCTTCCTGCCCCACATCCAGCGGCCCTTCGTCTGGGAGGAAGATCAGATGCTAAAGCTCTTCGACAGCTTGATGAGGAATTACCCGATTCAGACGCTGCTCTTCTGGCGAACGAAGGACGAGATCAAGGCTCGAAAGTTCATGGACCAGGTCAGGTGGGACGCAGACCTGAGCGACTACTACCAGCCGAACGTTACGCAGCAGGGCGTCGAGAAGGTGTTTGTTCTGGACGGACAACAACGCCTGCAGACGCTATTTGCGACGTTCGCCGGTGCGGTCACGACGCCCGAGGGAGACCGAGCGGAGGCGTATTTCGACCCAACGGGCGGTTCGAGCGCTGACGAAGGGGGGTTGCTCTACAGATTGAAGTTCTCCGCGACTCCGCTGGCGTTGCCGTACTACCGCGTCGCCGATGCCATAGGCAGTGACGCGCAGCGGAACGCGGAGGAGATTTCGGATCGGTTGAATGATGCCATGGCGCCCGTCGACTGCACGACTGGAGCGGCGCTCCCCACCGAAGAGGTCAGGGCGCGTGAAAAGCGGGTACGTCGCAGCATAGCGCAGGTCATCTCCCTCCTACGTGAAGAGAAGCACTTCTGGGTTCAAGAGCTTGACGGCGTCGCCAATGAATTCCCCTATTCGCGCGTCCTGGATATCTTCGTCCGCGTGAACTCCGGCGGCACTAAGTTGGACTCGTCGGACCTGATGTTCGCGGCGATGAAGGAAGGCTGGGACGAAATCGAAGAGAAGATCGAACAGACGACGGAGTTGCTGAACGGCACGAATCTGCAATTCGACAAGACGTTCACATTAAAGTGCCTGCTTGTGGCTCACGGGCGAGGGGCCGACGCGTCCCCTGATAAGTTCACAGGTGCTGCCGGCAGGGAGCTGCTCCTTGCGATGGACGACCAGTGGGACCGCGCCGAAGCCGCCTTTCAACAGCTGCGTGACTTCTTGAAGAACGACCTGAAGGTCTACGCCGACAAGGTCATCCGTACGTACAACAGTTTCATCCCACTCATCGACTACCTCTTCGCGAACCCCCAACCGAACGAAGCGAGTCGCGCCATGATGCGTGCCTACCACTACAAGGCACAGCTCTTTGGCTGGTATTCGTCTGGCACGGATTCGTTGATCAACTCTCTCCACGGCATCGTTGGAAAGCTGTGTACGGACGGTTTCCCACTGGCCGACATCAAGGAATACTTCGCCAAGCGAGGAAACAGCGTGACTCTCGAGAGGCGGCACTTGAATGAGACGAGACTGCGGTTCATCCTGCTGAACCTCGTCTATGTCGACCAGATGGGGAACTCACCCTTCGACGTGAAGTTCAAGGGAAACGAGCCGCACGTCGACCACATCTATCCCAATCACGCGCTTCGGACGAAGCTTGGGATGTATTCCGTCGACATCAATCACCTCGGGAACTTCCGATTCGTGGGCGCCACCGACAACATCCGGAAGCGAGCAGAACTTCCGGCAAGCTACTTCGGCAGACTGAAGCAGACGACGGACATCTCGAAGCACCTGCTACTGAAGCCCGAGTCGGATGACCCAGGTCTGCTCAAGTTCGACCGCGTGAGTTATCGCGATTTCCGAGACAAGCGATGTGAGCGTATTTGGGAGATCGCGTCGGGAATCGTGAACGTCGAGGCCCAGGTTGTGTAGTTAGCCGCGATCAGCCGCGGAGGCCGCTGTGAGTACGCTTCAGGACTCAGTCTGCGACAGGCTCATCGCCGACGATTACGCCAACAAGGCTTGGGCGCTTGTACTGCTCGCCGCACTCGAAGGCGACGCGGCTCTCGCGGCGTATCTCGACGGCACGTCAACGATCCAGCCGCCGGCGCCATCGCCCCTCGAGGCGCCAGACCCGGCAACCCCGGCGTCGGAGCCTCCCGGCGTGTTCGTCGGCTCTGTATCGGTCGCCGGCTTCCGCGGCATCGGCCCCGCCGCAACCCTGACCTTCAAACCCGGACCAGGCCTCACGCTCGTCGTCGGGCGCAACGGCTCCGGCAAGTCGAGCTTCGCCGAGGCGCTGGAGTGTCTGTTCACAGGCACGAGCTACCGGTGGGATGGCCGTCCGGCGCCTTGGAAGACCGGCTGGAAGAACCTGCACGAGAGCGGGAAGGCGTCGCTCAAGGCCGAACTCGTCGTCGAAGGACAGGGCACGATGACGATGTCGCGCACGTGGCATGGCGATGGCCTCGCAGACGCTGCCACGCAGGTGACGGCGAAGGGGCAGAAGGCGCAGCCGCTGTCGACGCTGGGCTGGGACGCGAGCCTCGCCACGTTCCGGCCGTTCCTCTCGTACAACGAACTGGGTTCGTTGCTGGATGAGGGACCATCGAAACTCTACGACGCCCTGAGCAGCGTGCTCGGGCTCGATGAGCTTACCGCCGTGCAGAACCGGCTGAGTACCGCGCGGAAGCAGCGCGAGGGCATCGTCACGGCGTCGAAGAACGGGGCGAAGGAACTCGCACAGAAGATAGCCGCGGTGGAGACGCAGGACGAACGATGCAGCCGCGCTCTTGCCGCCATGGCCGCCAAGGGGCTGGACCTTGCGGCGCTCGCCGACTTGGTCGGCGGAGACCCGGCGCCGAGCGACAGCGCCCTGAGCCGCCTGCGCCAGATCGCCAGCCTGGCGCTGCCAGACACCGACGCGATCGCCGGCGTGGTGGGGCGACTCCGGAGCGCCGAGCGTGCGTATGTCGCCGTTGCGGCAACCGATGCCGCCCGTGCCCGCCAACGCGCGGATCTACTCGAAGCCGCCGTGGCCGTGCATGCGGCGAACGCACAGCAGACCGATTGCCCGGTGTGCGGCGCGAAGAAACGGCTGTCCGATGCGTGGCTGCGCGCGACCCAGATGGAGATCACGGCGCTGCGCGACGAGGCCCGGGGCTTCGATGCGGCCGTGGCCTCACGTGCGTCCGCCATCCGCGACGCGCAGCGTTTCATCACCCAGCCACCGCCCGTCCTCGCGCAGGCCACCACGCTGGGGCTGGCCACGCTTGCCAGTGCGCGAACCGCCTGGTCCACGTGGGGCACCGCGCGCGACCTGACCGATGCCACGGCTCTGGCTGACCACTTCGAACAGCACGTGCTGGCGCTGAGCGATGCGGTCGCGGCCCTCGTGGCGGAGGCAGGTGATGAGGCGCGCACCCGAGACGATGCCTGGAAGCCGGTGGCCTCGGCCATCGCCGAGTGGCTGCCCACTGCGCGAAAGGCGCACGCCGCTGCCTCCGCGATTGCCGACCTGAAGGACGCCGAGAAGTGGTGGAAGGACGTCAGCGAGCAGATGCGCAACGAGCGCTTCGCCCCCATCGAGGGACGCGCGCTCGACATCTGGCGGCAACTGCGGCTGCAGAGCAACGTTGACTTGGGCGGCGTGGACCTCGAGGGCACAGGCACCAAGCGGAAGGTGGCCCTGCGCGTCACAGTTGACGGCACACCGGCGGAGGCCGTGGGGGTGATGAGCCAGGGTGAACTCCACGCACTCGCCCTGAGCCTCTTCCTGCCGCGTGCCACATTGCCAGAGAGTCCGTTCCGGTTCATCGCGATCGACGACCCGGTGCAGAGCATGGATCCCGCTCGCGTGGACGGCCTCGCTCGCGTGCTCGGCGAGACGGCGAAGACCCGACAAGTGATCGTGTTCACGCACGACGACCGTCTGCCGGAAGCCGTGCGCCGCCTGGGCATTCCGAGCACCGTGCATACGGTCACGCGTCGGGATCGCTCCGCGGTGGACGTGCAGGAAACGATGGACCCGGTGTTCGCTTACATCGACGATGCGCGAGCGCTGGTTAAGACGCCAGAACTCCCGGCTGTGGTGACGGCGCGGGTCGTCCCGGGTTTCTGCCGGTCCGCCATCGAAGCGGCCTGCATGGAGAAAGTACGCCAGCGTCGGCTTGGAAAGGGAGCAACCCACGATGACGTAGAGCAGCTCCTGACGGCGAATCCGAAGACACACCCCCTCATGGCGCTTGCGCTGTTCGACGACGAGACGCGGACCAGCGAAGTGCTGCAACGCCTCAACAAGATGGGCTCCTGGGCCGGCGACGTCTTCAAGGCATGCAAGGAAGGCGCGCACGAGGCGTTCTCGGGCGACCCGGCCGACCTAGTCGACGGTGCCAAGAAGCTGACCGCCCTGGTGAGGGCACTGCCGTGAGCACGGTGGTTGATGCTGGTGGCTCCGTCGCACGCGATCTGCTCGAAGCCGCGCGCACGCTGTTGAATACGAAGGCCGCAGACACACCCGGTCTATGGCCGCGCGCGTCTGCGCTCCTGGCACGGCAGTCGCTGGAGGTGGCCCTGAAGACGTATTGGACCGCGGTGGCGCCCGGCACTGAGAAGGCGTCCACGCGTGCGCAGTTGCTGTGCCTCGAGCGATATCTCTCGCCCGCCGTAGCGCGTCAGGGGTACCAGAGCTGGACCGCGCTCAGCCGTGCGTCGCATCATCACGCGTACGAGCTTCCGCCCACGCGGGATGAACTGCTTGGATGGCTGGAAGGGGTCGGCGCGCTGATCGATCACACCGAGCGCGCCTGGCGACGATGAAAGGCTCGTGACACCTAACGCCCGGCTGAAGCCGGGCACTACGGGGGCTTCAGGCTTCAGGCTTCGGGCTCCAGGCTGCGGGGCAGGTCGACTTCAGGCCAGAAGTCGACCACGCCCGGAGCCCAGAGCCTGAAGCCAGAGAATTCCCCTGGCTTCGTTGTTCGCGTCTAATTCAGAGCGAACACAAACAGGTACGAGGAATTCTCGAGGTTGTCGAACTTCACCGGGTGCAGGTGGCGTCCGCTCGTCTGCACTGCGACGTACTGCTTCGACCCGATCTGGTAGGTCACCGGAGCGCCCTTCAGCGGAGTGCCCAGGTTGATGCGCCAGAGCTGCTCGAGCGTGTCGTCGTTGTAGGCCACCAGCCAGCCGTCCTGCAGCGCCGTGAAGAGCACGCCGCCGGCGGTGTCGATCACACCCGAACGGATCTCGATGTCGGTCGCCACCTTCGCGATGACCTTGTGGTTCGCCGCATCGAACGCGGTGACCGCACCGTAGTAGAGGTCTGAGCTGTACTTGCGCGGTTCGCTCTTCTTGGGGTCGACGCCGCCGTCAGGGCCGAGCGAGCCGACCGCCGCGCCGTTCTGCGAGAAGCACCCCTCGGTGCCGACGCCGTACGCGATCTGCTTGATCGGGTTGAACGACAGCGGCTGGTGCGCGATGCCGCCGTGCCACGTCGGACAGGTCCGCTTCTGGCCGTCGCCCCGCAGCGCACGCGCCTCCGGGTTGTAGATCTGCACGTCGAGCTTCGGGTTGTACTCGAATGGCTTGCCGGTCTTCTGGTCGATCCCCTTCGTCCAGTTCAGGTCGTTCACGTACTTCTCGGACTTGATGAACTTCCCGTTGGTGCGGTCGATCGTGTAGTAGTAGCCGTTGCGCGCGTAGTGGCCGACCACCTTGCGCAGGACACCGTCGATCTTGATGTCGTAGAGCATGTGTACGCCGACTTCATCGAAGTCCCACGAGTCGTTGGGCGTGTACTGGAAGTGCCACGCGAGCTTGCCCGTGCGCACGTCCACGGCAATCACCGAGTTCGTGTACAGGTTGTCGCCCGGGCGGAACTGCGGGTCGTAGATCGGATACGGGTTGCCGGTCCCGACGATGTAGAGATGAGTCGCGGGGTCGAAGGCGCCGGTCTGCCAGATACCGCCACCGCCGGTCTTCCAGGCGTTGTGGTCGTCCTTCCAGGTCTCGCTGCCCGGGTCGCCCGGCTTGGGCACGGTGTAGAAGCGCCACTTCTCGTCGCCGGTCTTCGCGTCGAGCCCGGCAATCCAGCCGCGCGTGCCGCCGTCGCCCGCGCCGTTCTGCACGATCACGATGCCGTCGGCCACGAGCGGTGCGGTGTAGAACTCTTCCTGCCCGCCGAACTCGTTGCGGGTCGCCACGCGCTTGTCCCACACGATTTCGCCGTTGTCGCGGTTGATCGCGATGACCCGGCCATCGGGCAGGTTGGCGAAGACACGGTCCTCCCACAGCGCGATGCCGCGCGTACGCGGCTGGTTGCCGGCATGACGAACCGCGCCGTCCGCGATCCACACGAACTTGCCCTGGTCGCCGGCCGTCGCGTCAATCTTGTAGACGGTGCCCCAGCCGTCGGTCGTGTAGAGCATGCCGTTGTCGACCAGCACGTTGACCTCGGCTTCAGGTCCGTTCTGCCCGACGTCCTGCATGCCGCCGAGCGCCATCCCCCACACCATCCGGAGGTCCTTCACGTTCTCACGGTTGATCTGCGAGAGTTTCGAGAAGCGGGTGTTGCCGTAGTCGCCGTTCATGAGCAGCCAGTTCTGCTGCTCGTTCTGTGCGTTGATGAGCCGGTCCTGGCTCACCGTCATCTTGTAGCCCTGGCTCTGGCCCATGACCAGGGCCGTGCCGGCCACGACGCCCGCGAGCGTCGTCAGCATCCGCGTGTGTGCACGCATGTCGGTCCTTTCCTGAAAGTGCAGGTGCGGCGGGGATTATACGGGGAGTCTTCGGGAATTGGTGAACTGACGACTGCGTGAGTTGGTGAGCGGTGGGTCAGCGCAGGCCTTCGAGCGGGGGAAGGCTGGCCAGGAACGCAGCGACATGGCTGCTCCACACGGCCGCGCGGACCTGGGTGCGGTGGCCGTCGGTCTGTGGTCCGGCCGGGATCATCACGTGCCGCCCTCGCCGCACCCTGGGGATCAGCCGCTCGATGGTGCCCAGTTCGGTCGGGTTCAGCTCGTCGTCTGCGAAGAGGATGGCCAGCACGGGCGCCTCGATCGCCTCCAGGTCGCTGCTGATGTCGTAGTCGAACGACGCCTCGAAGCGGTAGAGGATGTCGGTCGCGTCGTGCTGCGCGGCCTCGGCCAGCAGCGCCGCCAGGTACTGGTCGGCCTCTTCGGGCGTGCCGAGCCGTTCGCCAAGCCTCGCCGCGCCCTGTATGAGCATGTGGAACATCGGCATGATGTTCAGGTAGCCGCGCGGCGGCGAGGTGTAGTGGCCGCCGTTCCACTCGGCATCGTTCCGGATGGCGTGGCTGAGGATGCGGCGCCACAGCAGGTTCCGGCCGTCGATCCGTCCGGGCAGCGCCGCGATCGGAATGAGCGCGTCCATCATCCCCGGATAGCGGGCGCCCCACAGCCAGGTGTGCATGCCGCCCATCGAGATGCCCATCACCGCGCGCAGCCGCTCGATGCCGAAGTGCTCCGCGATCAGGCGGCGCTCGAGATCGACCATGTCGGTGTAGCCATACCTCGGGAAGTCACGGCGCAGCCCGTCGCTCGGCTTGGTCGACCCGCCCATGCCCAGCAGGTCCGGAACGATGAGGAAGTGTGTTGCCGGATCGAGCGGCAGGCCTGGCCCCACGAGCGGACCGGTGAAGGGGTCGGCCAGCACCTGCGAGGCCGTGCCGCTCGACCCGTGCAGGACGAGCACGCCGTTCCGGATGCGGCCGGACCCGTCACGCAGCGGCGTGCCGACGGTCGTATAGTGCAGCCGCACTTCGGGCAGCACGGCTCCGCTCTGGAAGCGGTACTCCGCGAGCACGAAGTCGCCGGTGGTGCGATCGCCGGTCTGGGCCTGGGGCACGGGGATGGCGGTGATGGTCAGCGGAGCACGCGCGGCAACTGTTCGCCCTCGAAGATCGAATAGATCTGCGCTTCGAGGTGGTTCAGCCCCGGTTCGACCGCATCGACGTCGATGCGCCCGCTACCGTTGACGTCGGTGCCCTGGTCGAGGGCAAGGCCCATCACCCGCATCTGCTCGGCAATCGGCGCGGCTTCGGCCGGCGTGGTGGCGGCCAGCACCTGCGCCGCGAGACCGGCCAGCGCTTGTGCCCGTGCCGACACCGCGCGCGCGGAGCCGATCGCCGCCGGCCCGAACTTCTTCATCGTGGCCGACGCGCCGGGGGCTGTGAGCGCCATCTCCATGTGTGTGGCCACGGCGTCGACCGCCTTTCGCAGTCCATATCCGCTGCCCGGCCCCTGCGCGCCTGCCTCCGGGGCGAGGGCGTGGAGCACATGCGTGGCATGCATCTTCATGGCGTTCAGGTCGGTCGGGCTGAGTGCCGCGATGTTGGCGTGCATCATTGCCGCATTGGCGTCGAGCGCGGCGGTCATCACCAGGCCCCGCCCCGCCGGAGCGTCAGCGAACCCGGTGGCCACGTGACCGAAGTGGGCGAGCGCCTGGCTGGCTGCTTGCGGTGACGCCGGCGCGGCCGCGGCGGCAGCCGCCTGTGCGCCCGCATTCGGCGCGTGCTTCTCGAGCATGCGACGCCGGACGACGGCGCCGTAGATGTTCCCCTTCGAGTCCACCCCGATGCCCTCCGCCCCGCTGTGCGTCACCGTGGTCGGCTCGAGATCGCGGATGAAGAACTCGACCGTGCCGGTCTTGGCGTCACCGATCCGGATGCCCTTCTCCCAGCCCGGGTTGTGGAAGTCGTACGACTCCGAGTCGGCCACGTAGATGCGGTCGTCCTTCGTGATGATGATGCCGCTCGGCCGCCCGAACTGGTACCAGATGTCGAGCAGCGTGCCCTCCTGGTCGAAGATCTGGATCCGGTTGTTGTTGCGATCGCCGGCGAACAGCCGGCCCTTCGAGTCGAAGGCGAGGGTGTGCGGGGTGCTGAAGTTGCCCGGTTCCGGACCGGTCCTGCCCCAGGTCTTGATGAACGTGCCGTCCGGACGCCACTTCGACAGGCGTGCCACGCGCGCCGTCGGGCTGTTGTCGTGCCCTTCACTCACGTACACGTTGCCATCGGGACCGACGACCACCGCCGTGGGCGAGGTGAGACGCGTGGGCGCGTCGCCCGCCTGGCCCACTTCACCGATGGTCAGCAGCAGTTCGCCGGCGGCCGTGAACTTCCGCACCACGTGGTTGCCTTCGTCGGTCGTCCAGACGTTGCCCTGCGTGTCGATGGTGAGGTTGTGGGGGAACTCGAAGAGCCCCTGCCCCCACGCCTGGAGCAACCGGCCATCCGGCGTGAACTTCGAGATGGGCGGTTCGGGCCGGTCCTTGCACGAGTTCCGGTTGCAGCGGGTGAGCACGTAGATGTTGCCGTCCGGTCCCTCGGCGACGCCGATCACCGCGGCGCGGTTGTCGTACACCTTCGCGTCGTAGGCCAGTTCGCTCCAGGGGTGGACCCGCGTGTACGGACCGGGCAGGTCGTTCACCGGGGTGGCGAGGCGCTGATCCGGGTACGTGGGTGGTGCCGGCGGCGTCGAGGCCTGCCCGGCAGGCTGGCTGCCCGTGCAGGCGACGGCCAGGCCGGTCAGAAGGAGGGCCGACAGCAGGCGGGTGCGGTCACGTCTCGACATCCGGGTGTCTCCGAGGAAGCGCGTACGCCGGACCCGGGAGGGCGGTTCCCTCCCGGGTCCGGCTCCGCACGCGGCACAAGCTTACCGGCATCGCCGCCCGGATTTTGTCCCCTCTTACAGGGAACGGCGGTCAGATCCCCGGGGGCACGGATGGCAGGCCGGCCAGCGCCATGGCCAGCTCGGCCTGGTCGTAGTCACGGTCTTCCAGCTTCCCGGTGAGGAAGTCCTGGTAGGCCGACATGTCGAAGTGGCCGTGCCCGCACAGGTTGAACAGGATCGATCGGGAGATGCCGTCCTCGCGGCATTTCACGGCTTCGTCAATCGCGCCCTTCACGGCGTGATTGGCCTCCGGCGCCGGCAGGATCCCCTCGGCCCGGGCGAAGAGCACACCGGCCTCGAAGCACTGCGTCTGGTGCTCGGCCCGCGCCTCGATGAGCCCCAGTTCCTTGCAGTGCGACACCAGCGGCGCCATGCCGTGGTACCGCAGCCCTCCCGCATGGAAGCCAGGCGGCACGAAGGCCGATCCGAGCGTGTGCATCTTGGTCAGCGGGGTCATCTTGCCGGTGTCGCCGAAATCGTAGGCGTAGACGCCCCGGGTGAGGCTCGGGCAGGCCGCCGGCTCCACCGCGATGATCCGCGCCTTGCGGCCGCCGCGCAGCGCCGCGCCGATGAACGGGAAGGCGATGCCGGCGAAGTTCGACCCGCCGCCCGTGCAGCCGACCACGATGTCCGGGTAGTCGTCGGCCATCTCGAGCTGCACCATGGCCTCCTGGCCGATCACCGTCTGGTGCAGCAGGACGTGGTTCAGCACCGAGCCGAGCGCGTACTTGGTGTCGTCGCGCGTGGCCGCCACTTCCACGGCTTCCGAGATCGCGATGCCCAGGCTGCCCGGGCTGTCGGGCGTGTGCGCGAGCACTGCGCGGCCGTAGTTGGTCTCCATCGACGGGCTCGGGATGCACTTCGCCCCGAAGGTCTCCATGAACAGCCGCCGATACGGCTTCTGGTTGTAGGAAACGCGCACCATGAAGACCTGGATGTCGATGCCGAAGAGGGCGCCGGCAAACGAGAGCGACGAACCCCACTGGCCCGCGCCGGTTTCCGTGGTGATCTTCCGGATGCCCGCTTCCTTGTTGTAGAAGGCCTGCGCCACCGCGGTGTTCGGCTTGTGGCTGCCGGCCGGGCTGACCCCCTCGTACTTGTAGTAGATGCGCGCGGGCGTCTGGAGCACCTTCTCGAGGCGGCGTGCGCGGAAGAGCGGCGTGGGCCGCCACTGCCGGTAGACGTCACGGACCGGCTCCGGGATCTCGATCTCGCGCTCGGTGGAGACCTCCTGGAGGATCAGCGACGTGGGGAAGAGCGGCGCCAGGTCGTCGGGTCCCACCGGCTTCATGGTTCCCGGATGCAGCACGGGTGGTGGCGGCGAGGGGAGGTCCGCCATCAGGTTGTACCAGGTCTTCGGGATCCGCGATTCGTCGAGCAGGTACTTCACGCTGTCGCTCATAAGGTCCTCATGGCCGTGTGACGCACTCCTCCCAGGCGGCTTGACTCTAATGCGAAATCCCGCCCCACGGCCATCGGCATGTGTGGCGTGTTGTGGCGCCGCGGCCGGTGCGATGCGAGCGGGTCAGCGGCGGCATCCGCCCGGGGCGGGCGGCACCGCGTGTCACCGGACGGCGGCGACGGGGAACTCGGGTGCGGTCCCGACGGCGCTCGTGGACGACGTCGGATGTGCGAGCGGCAGGCGGACGCTGAAGGTGGACCCGCGACCCGGCTCGCTGACCACGCTCACGGTGCCACCCATCAGGTCGCAGAAGCGCCGCGTCAGCGCGAGTCCGAGTCCCGTGCCACCATGCCGGCGCGTCGGCGAGGCATCCACCTGGACGAATTCGTCGAAGACACGCGCGAGCTGGTCGGCGGCGATGCCGATGCCGGTGTCGGCCACGTCGATCGTCACGGTGGTGTCCGCGGCGTCCACGGGTCGTATCGTCACCGTGACCGACCCGCGCTCGGTGAACTTGCAGGCGTTCGACAGCAGGTTCAGCAGCACCTGACGCACCCGCGCCTCGTCGGCCCGGATCCAGACTGGCGACGGAGCCTCCACGCGCAGCGCGAGACCACGCTCCTGGGCGAGTGGTGCGATGAACGCTGCCATCTCGTGCACCGTGCGCGTGACATCGAGGTCGACCGGCGCGATGTCCATCCTGCCGGCGTCGATCTTCGCCACGTCGAGCAGGTCGTTCACCATGGCCAGCAGGTGCCGTCCGGCCGACTGGATGCGGCCAAGATCCTCGCGCAGGCCCTTCTCGGCGCCGTGCTCGTCATCGATCAGCTCCGCATAGCCGATGATGGCGTTCAGTGGCGTGCGCAGCTCGTGCGACATCGCCGCCAGGAACGACGACTTCGCGCGGCTCGACTCCTCGGCCGCCAGCTTCGCCTCCTGGAGCGAGTCACGGGTCTGCTTCAGGCGCGCATTGAGCCGGTCCACCGCCGCTGCTGCCCACGACAGGTACAGGTTGATCCCGTAGACGATGCTGAGCCGGGCCCAGTCCTGGGCGCGGAACGCCGCAAGCCCCCCGTCCCGCGACAGCCAGAGCACGCCGACGAAGGCGAGGGTCGAGATGTGACCCAGCACCAGCACCCGCTGGCGCCCGAACGTGAGGTGATCGGCCGCCCGGAGGGTCATCAGCGGGAAGAGCCAGCTGTCGCCTCCGTCGGTCAGCATCAGCGCGCCGGCCCAGAACAGGATGTCGATTTCCGCCGCTCGCGAGGCAAGCGTCTTCAGGAGCGCGTGCGATCGAAGGGTCCACAGGATGGCCCAGCCGGCTGCGGCATAGGTGAGTGACAGCGCGGCGTACCACGCCGTTCCGGTCCACGAGCCGGGATCCCGGTCGGTGAGGGCGTGAATCGCCACCAGGGTGCTCAGGGTGACGAATCCCGCCAGCCGCAGGCCGGGGACCGTGAAGCTCAGAGCCCGCGAGCCCAGCGTCTGGAAACGCGGGTCGGCGTGGGCCGGGGCTGGGGCGGGCATCTCGTGAACGTTTCGGTCCGGCGCCCCCGGGACTTCACGGGGAGGCGCACGTCGCGCGTTCGGTTCTGCCCATCGTGGCGTTTCCCGTCCCATTGAGCGCGTTCATGATCGCAATTGCTGGTAGGTGCCGATTCGTGCAGAATGAGCGCGTACTGCGCACGAGACGGGTCTTCACAACCTCAAGCCGACCCTGCCGCCCCGTTCGGCCCGGTCTGCCCTTTCCCGAGAGTCTGCCATGGCGTCTGCCTTGACCATCCCTGGCGTGCAGGTCACCACCGTCTTCGAACCCTCACCGGCGCTTCCCAGCCCAACCGGCATCCTTGGCGTGGTGGGGGTCGCCGACCGCGGACCGCTCGAACCGACGCCGGTCGGCAGCATGGCTGCCTTCGTCGACACGTTCGGTCCGGGCAGCCGCTACACGATGCCTGAAGTGCGCAGCGCGTTCGCCAACGGCGTGTCCCAGGTGGTCGTGGCTCGAACCGAGGCTCGCGGCCAGAAGGCCACCCTCACCCTTGTGGATGACGATGGCGAGCAGGTGGCGCGCCTGGTGGCGCGTGCCGAAGGGGCCTGGGGCAACGCGCTCTCCGCCAAGGTCACCCAGGTGCGCACGCTGTCGGGGGCAGGCGTCAAGTACTGCAACCTCGAACTCGCGCTGGCCGGCCAGGTCATCGAAACCTTCAACAACCTCGTCATGGACGAGGCCAGCCCGAACTACTTCTTCGACCGGATCAACAAGGGCTCGCGCGTGGTCACGGCCATCGACCCGCTGTTCGAGGCTGGCCTGCCCGAGCCGGTGGCCGCCACCGAACTGGCCGAGCTCGATGCGCGTGCAGCCTTTGCGCTGCTCAAGGCCGGCGCCGCCGACATCGTGCGGGTGGAGGCACGGCGGCCGGGTGCGGCCGGCAACCAGACCTCGGTGCAGGTGCGCGAGGGGCAGGCGGCGCGCGCGTTCGCCGCAGCCGACAACGGCCCGAGCATCGAGGTGCGGGCGCGGACGGTGGGTGCCGCGGGCACGGCCATCCGGGTCAGCATCACGTCGGCGCCGGACAACAAGGTGAACCTGGTCATCACGGTGCCGCCGGCGGCGGCGCAGTCGTTCGGTCCGTTCGGCACCACGGCCGAGATTGTGGACGCCTTTGCCGCCAACCCGTCTGTCGAAGTGGTGAAGCTGGGCGACGCGCTGCCTGCGGTGGCGGTGGCCGCGCAGGCGCTCGAGCGCCGGATCGACATCGAGGTGCGCCGCGACGGCCGCGACCCCGCGGTGTATGCGGGCCTCGGCACGCTGCCGGCGATTGGCGCCATCACCGATCCGCTCGTGTCGTTCACGCTCGTGCCTGCGGCCACCACCCTGCCCGATGCGAACGCCGGTGTCCCGCTCGCGGGCGGCCGCAACAAGGGAGCCGCCCTCGCGCTGCCGGGCGAGAACAGCGACGAGCCGCTCGTCGAGCTCGTGCCGGCCCGTCGTCCGCCGGCCGGCCTTGCGGTGGCGGTTGAACGGGGCACCTCCACGATCGATGGCTCCACGGCGGTGGTGTCGATCTCGGTGCTGATTGGCGACCGGGTGGAAGAGTCGTTCGCCAACCTCACGATGGATCCGGACGACACCCGGTACCTTCCCGGCGTGCTCGAAGGGTCTGCCCTGATTCGTGCGCTCGACCTGTTCGTCCGCAGCCGGATGACCTCCATTCCGAAGAACCAGGCCCGGTTCGCCAGCTTCACGAACGGCACCTCACCGCTGGTCGACGACTACCTGGCCGCCCTCGAGCGGCTCGAACAGGCCGAACAGGTGGACCTGGTCATCGCCTCGGCCGCCAACCAGCTCGACGACGCGGGCGTGACGCAGGTGCAGCAGGCGGTCATCGCCCACTGCGAGAAGATGGCGACGGTGGCGCGCAACCGCATCGGCCTCGGGTCGATTGCGCGGAGCGAGAACACGAACATCCCGCGCATCCTCAGCCATGCCGACGATGTCCGGAGCGACGCGTTCGTGCTGGTGGCGCCCGCTGGTGCCGAAGCCGCGCTGGCGGGGCTGCTCAGCCGGCAGGACTACTTCCAGTCGCCGACCTTCAAGACCGTGGCGGCGCTCGACGGCGCGCCGGGTGCCTACACCGATCCCCAGCTGGAACAGCTCATCAACGCCAACGTGCTGGCGATCAACAAGAAGCGCGGGCTCGGCATCATCGTGATCAAGGGGCTGCTCACCAGCGGCCGGCAGATCAACGTGCAGCGCACCGCCAACAAGGCGGTCCGCGACGTGAAGGCGATCTGCGACAAGTACGTGGGGCTCCTGAACACGGAAGGGGCGCGCACGGCCCTCAAGCAGCAGATCTCCGCGATGTTCCTGGCCATGGAACGGCAGGGAGCCATCGTGCCGAGCACCGACGGCAGCCAGCCATCGTTCCTGGTGGATGTCTACTCGTCGCAGGCCGACTTCGCCAACGGCATCGTGCGCGTGGACATCGCCATGCGCCCGGTGCGGGCCATCGACTTCATCTACGCGACGATCCTCGTGCAGAACTAGTGTCTGCGCGAAGTGGGCCGCACACGGGGAATTGAGCGATGCCGGAAATCTACACAGCGTTCCAGTCGGAAGTGAAGGTCAACGAGCAGACCATCGAGGGGCTGCAGGCCATCGAGTACAACCAGGCGAACAGCCGGAAGCAGATCGGCGCCATCGGCACCGACGAGCGGATCGCGGTCTACTTCGGCATGAAGATCGTCGAGGGGCGCCTCACGGTGGCATCGGCGAGCCGGGCCCTCGACGACCTGCTGCAGTCGCGCCAGACGTTCTCGATCACGGCCACGCTCCGCCACGGCGAGACGAACCGGATCGTGGCCTTCGACGAGTGCTACATGGAGGACAAGTCGTTTGCGATGGGCGCCGAGGGGCACGGCCAGACGGTCTACGCCTTCACGGCCACCCGGCTGCGCGAAGGCTCCTAGCCACGGACGCACGTCATGCCGCGTTCCGTCATCGATCCCGTCGCGCGGACGATCCACCTGCGCGACCGCGCCTGGCCGTTCGAGTGGGAGCCGGCCGCCGCGACCGCCGCGATCGAACTGGGAACCCAGCGTTTCGAACTGCGCGAGCTGAGCTGGCGACAGAAACGCAACCTCGCGCGTGCGGCGCAGAAGCTGGGGGCCGCCGCCGACGAGGCCCTCGGCACCCTGCTGCTCGAAGCCTGCGTGGCCGGCAGGGCGGACCTGCCCTCGGATCCCGACGAACGTGAGGCGCTCACCCGCCTGACTGCCTGGTTCCTGGCTGACGGTTCGTCGGTGACCTGGGACCCGGCGCAACTCGCCCGCGTCACGCTGGATGTGTGCCGCTCAGCCCAGATCGCGCCGCAGGCGCTCGACGACATGCCTGCGTCCGACGTCGAGGCGCTCTGGCAGGTGGCCAGGCAGGACGCACCCCCGGCAGCTCCACGATCCCCCGAGCCCGACAACGGCGGCTTCAACCGCATTGTCATCGTTCCCGATCCGCACGAGGCGGACGCCCGCAGCGCTACGTTGACCGCGCCGGGGCAGCAACACGGCAGTGCGTTGCCCACGGAGGCAGCACCGGCCGGACCGACCGCCACGCAGCCGGAGGCGACGCTGCCGCCGCCGCGTGTTCGACCCACGGCCGTGGCGGAGCCACCGAACCGGCCGGGGCGCGACGTCCAGACGTGGGGGGGCGCCGCCGGTCGCGTGCGTGCGACCAGGCCTGCGGCGGCACCGTACATCCGCGTGCGGTCACTGACCCGCCCTGCCGTGGATGTGTCCGGTCCGGGTGCGGCCGACGGCCATGTGCCAGGTGCCACTCCACTGGCACCGACGAGGTCTGTGGACGCGACCCGTTCCGGACACCCTGCCGTCCTGTTCAGCGCGCGTCGACAGGACCCACGCGAGCAGGCCGATGCGCCGCCTGCGGCTGCCGTGTCGACCCGCCCGTCCAGTGCCGTGGTGCGGGCGGCCGACCCTGCCCGGCAGGTGCGCGCCGTTGCGACGCCGGACCCTGTCGGCGAGCCCGGCCTGTCGGCCGCTCGCAGTTCGTCGCCTGGGCCCGTGTCAGCTCCGGCGGGCGGCGCACTCCCGCAGCCAGACTGGAATCCGTTCATCGACGAACGTGACCCGTTCGGCGACGAGCCCGCGCGGACGACGAGCCTGCTCGACGGGGATGCCTTCGCGGACGACCTCGAACGTGCGGCGCTCGACGCAGGTATCGATCTGGAGGCGTAACCCATGCCCACGCCCATGATCGACACGCTCGAACTCCTCGCCGTGCAGCGGATCCGCCAGCAGACGCGGCAGGACTACGCGAAGCACCGGATACCGGGGCTCGACGGCGAGGTGCACCAGCGGCTCGGACGGCGGTCGCATCGCGTGTTCCTCACGGGCGTGCTGCTCCCGGCTTCGGCGGAAGACGACCTGAAGACGCTGCAGGAGAAGGCGTCGAGCGGCGAGGAGGTCACCTTCACGGCCGACATCACCACGGCGCTCGCCATCGACAAGATGGTGATCGAGTCGTTCCAGGCGGAGCAGACGGTGGGGCCGGCCGGCCAGGTGGCCTATGCGCTCGTGCTGAGCGAGAGTCCGCCGCTGCCCCCGCCCGCGGAGGTCAGTGCGTTTGGCGGACTCGACGGGTTTGGCATGGGCGACCTGGGCTTCGACGCCGGTGCGCTCGGCGACGTGATGTCGGCGATCGAGGAGCAGGCCGGTGCGCTGGGCGAGCTGGCTGACGCCGCCATGCAGGCGGTCGATCAGATCCAGGTCCTGGCGAGCCTGGCGGACTTCGGCGATCTCGGCAACCCGGTGAAGCCGCTGGCCGACTCGGTGAAGAACGTGGGCGCCGTCGCGGGCCTGCTCGCCGGCGCGAAGGATGCGGCAACGAAGCTGGCGGGAGGCGGCAGCTGATGACCTCGATGCTGGCACCCGCTTACACCGTCCGCATGGGATCACAGGAGTGGACCGAGCAGATCGTCCAGATCCGCGTGTCGCTCGGCGCAGCACCGGCGGTCGACTCGGCGAGCATCGTGCTGCCGCTCACGCCGACGTTCAAGGCGAAGCCCGGCGACGAGGCGGTGGTGACGCTCGACTCGGGCGAACGCTCGGACACGGTGTTCAGCGGCACCATCGACCGCGTGCGACGCACGCCCTCCAGCATTGCGGTGTCGATGGTGAATGCCGGCGGCATCATGGCGCGGGTCCGGCCCGCGGTCACGTTCGAACAGGTGACGGCGGGGCGCCTCGTGCGTGAGCTGTGCACCGAGGCTGGGGTGGACGCGGGTGCGATCCAGGACGGCGTGTCGCTGCCCTTCTACGTGGCCGACCCGGAGCGGACCGGTTGGCAGCATGCGTCACGCGTGGCGGCGTGGAGCGGCGCGGTGGTGACGGTGTCCACGGAGAACAAGGTGGACGCCACGGTGATCGATGCGACACAGGCCGCGTTCGCCCTGCGCTACGGCCGCGAGCTGCTGGACTATGCGTTCGACACGAGCGCGTCGTACATCGACACGTTCACCACGGCCGGCGAGAGCGGCGTGGGCGACACGGCCGACGACAAGGTGCTGAGAACCACGGCCGACTTCTTCGCGGGCAGCCGTCCATCCGGTCCCGGCAAGGGGAGTTCCTGGCGTTCGTACCCGGCGCTGCGCACCGCGGAGGCGGCCGCGAGCGCGGCGGCCGCGCGAAAGCGGCTCTACACCTCGTCTCGCGACATCGCGCAGTTCACGGCGTTCCTGCTGCCACACCTGCGTCCGGGCACGGTGATCGAAGTGCAGGATCTGCCGGACCTGCCGGTGGCCCCGTACTGGATCCGGCGTGTGCAGCATGCCGTGTCGGCCGAGGGGGCGCTCACCCGCGTGCACTGCGCCCGCGGCGGCGACGCCTTCGACCCATCGTCCCTGCTCGGGTCACTCGGGAGCCTGCTCTGATGCAGCCGGTGCTGGACGTCGTGTCGCAGCTGGTGCGGGCCGAAGGGCGGAGCCGGCCGTTCATCGCGCTGGGGGTCGTCACCTCGGTCCACGAGAAGACCGGCGACTCGGACTACGCCTGCACGGTCGAATTGCGCGACAGCAGCCTCGTGTTGCCGCGCGTGCCGATCGCCACCGGCGTCATCGGGGCCGTCGCCCTGCCGGCGATCGGTGACGTGGTCACGGTGGCCTTCATCGAGGGCGACTACCACCACCCCATCGTCATCGGCCGGCTGTATCACCGATCGGTGGCGGTGCCGACCCATGCCCCGGGCCAGGCGGTCATCTCGCTCCCCGGAGGGGAAACGGCCGACGACAAGCGGCTCGACCTGCGGATCACCACGCCAGGGGACGGTACCCGGTCGGTGGCGCTCACTCTCGACGGTTCGGTGAAGGTGGAACTGGTCATCAACGATTCCTCCATCCGACTGCAGGCGCAGGATGCGCTGATCGAGCTGACGCAGTCCGGGAGTTCGGACGGGCAGGTCCGGATCGAAGTCGGGCAGGCGACGGCCACCTTTTCCCAGGGCGGGGACGTGTCGATCGAGACGACCGGCACCCTGAAGCTGAAGGGGAACAAGGTGGAGATCTCCGGCGACACGCAGGTGAAGATCGCCGGCACCACGGTGCAGTTGAACTGACGGAACAGCCATGGCCCAACCCGCTGCAAAGGCAACCGACCGCATCACCGCCACCGACACCCATATCGTCCTGGTGGTGGCCGGGCCGAGCCTGGTGCCGACGCCGCTGCCGCACGCGTTCGCGGGCACCATCGACAGCGGCGTGGTGCCGACCGTGACCATTGGCGGGCAGCCGGCCGCCACCGTGGGGTCGGTCGCACACAACCTGCCGCCCCACCTGCCAACGCCGCCCGGCGTGAGTTTCCAGAAGCCGCCGGCCAACCAGGGCACGGTGGCGATGGGAAGCGCCACGGTGACCATTGGCGGCAAGGCGGCAGCGCGCAACGGCGACATCGCGCAAACCTGCAATGACCCCGCGGACCTGCCGGTGGGCACGGTCGTGGCGTCGGGCATGGTGCTCATCGGAGGCTGATGGTGGCTGCGTCCCGCACCTACACCGTGCTCGGCAGCGACCTCGCGCTGACCGGCTACTCCGGCGTGGCGTCCATGGTGGAACTCACCACGGCCGACTCGTGGCGCGAGCTCGACCTGCGGGTGCGTCCTGGCGGTCAGGGCGGCCTCCGCGGCGGGGCGGATGTACTCGATCTTGCGGTGGCGAGTGGACGCGAGAACCTGGGGCAGGCGCTGCTGCTCCGGCTGCTGACCATGAAGGGGGCGCTGGCGCCGCTCGGGCATCCGCAGTACGGAAGCCGTATTCCGTCGCTGGTGGGCGCCCTGAACGACGCACGCACGAGGAATCTTGCGCGCCTCTACACCATCGAGGCGGTGGGCGAGGAGCCGCGCGTGAAGGAACTGCGTCGGCTCCTGGTGGAGCCGGTGGACGGCTACCCCGACACCATCCGGATCGAGTTCGACGTGGTGCCGCTGGGTGACGAAGACGCGATCGCCGTGTCGCTGGATGTGACGCTGTGAGCTTCATCGACCGCACCTACCCTGACATCGTCCGCGATGTGCTGACCAACCTCACGCAGGGCGTGACGCGTGAGGTGCATCGCATCGACTACAACCCGGCTGCGAAGCCACCGGTGTTGCCCGCCGTGACGCTCGAACGGCGGCCCGTGCGCCGCGTGTCGTTCGTGCAGGGCTTCGTCGCCGCGGCCGATCCGTCGAATCCCCCGGTGCCCTTCGTCTTCACGGCGAACGACTACGACCTGGTGGGCGACACGCCCGATGCGGCCGACCTGCACACCATCCGCTTCCGACCCTTCGGGCAGAAGCCGGCGCCCGGCACCGACCTCACCATCAACTACTACCCGCGGACGACCGACCCCGCGCCGGTCACCGACCTGAACGTCGGCAGCGTGGTGCGCACGCTGCTCGAGGCGGTCAGCCGCGAGGTGGGCATCGTCTACGCGCAGTTGAACGCGGTGTACGACTCGGCGTTCGTGGATACCGCCACCGGCGACTCGCTCGACCGGGTGGTGGCGCTGCTCGGCTACCGGCGGTTCCCGGCCGGTCGCCCGGCCGGTGCGGTGGTGTTCCGGCGCCGGGCCGGGTCGGTCGGGTCGATCACCATTCCCGCCGGCACGCCGGTGACCGACACGGCGGACAAGGTCCGCTACGAGACGGTCGAGACCCGGACGATGCTGGCTGGCGAGAGTGTGGCGGAGGTGCGCGTGCGCGGTGCGGCGGGGTCCACTCCGCCGGTGCCGGCGGGGACGCTCACGGTGATCCAGCGTGCCATCGCGGGGCTCGACGGCGTCGTCAACGAGCGCGACACCACGAGGGTGAACGAGGCGGAGACCGACGAGGAACTGCGCGCGCGGGCGAAGTCGGCGCTGCTTGGCGCCAACAAGGGGACGATTGAGTCGATCCGCTTCGGGCTCCTGCAGCTCACCGACATCGTGCGCGACGTGAAGGTGGAGGAGTTCCCGAACGGTGTGCCGGGTGAGATCCGGGTGAACGTGGCGCTGCGCGAGGGCGGCTCGCAGCTGCCGCCGAAGGTGATCGAGCGGCTCGAGGCGCTGCGCCCGGCGGGGATCCGCGTACTGCACGGCGTGGCGTCGCCCGAGAAGCTGGCGGCGCGCGTGCGGCTCACGCTGGCCGGTGCGCCGCTGCCGCCTGCCGAGATCGAGCAGCTCAGGGCTCGCGTGCGCCAGGCGCTCACCGACGAGGTGGGACGACGCGGTGTGGGTGAGCGGCTGCGGAACCGTCCGCTCACGGCATCGGTGCTGGCCGACGACCGGATTGTGGATGCGGCTGTGGCGCTCGGTCGCGACGGTGGCAGCGTGGGCGAGCCGGGTGCCGACTTCGAGCCGGCCCCCGGAGCGGCGATGGAACTGGCCAGCGTGTCGTTCGAGGCCGAGGAGTTCACGGGTGCGGCATCGGCCGCCGAGCAGGCAGTGCCGGTGGACGTGCGCGGGGCGTTCACGGTGCAGCTCGTGGGCGGCACGACGATGGAGCAGGCGAAGGCGTCGCTGACGAAGCGGCTGCAGCAGATGCTGGCCGGGCTCGCGCCTGGTGTCACCGTGTCGTCCGCCTCGGTGCTGCAGGCGCTGCGCGCTGATACCGAGTACGGCATCGACCCGCTCACCTCGAGCGTGACGCTCACGGCCGGCGACCAGTTCGTGCGCGTGGCGCAGGGCGGTCCATCGTTCACCGTGCAGCCGGGGCACCGGTTCACGGTCGTGGTGGTCGAGGTGACGCCGTGAGCGTGATGAGCCGCATGCAGGACGTGCTGCCGCCGCCGCTCACGGTGGCGGCGGACTCGGTGCTGATGCGCCTGCTCGAGGTGATGGCCTTCGAGGTGGAGGCCGCGCACGAGGACGTCGAGCGCGTGCGCCAGACCCACTGGATCCGCACGACGCGACGCATCGAGGAAGCGCAGAAGCTCGGGGCGCTACTCGACATCCCGCCGCTGCCGGGCGAGGGGCTCGACCTCTATCGCGAGCGCCTGGTGGCCATGGCGGTGGCCCGCCTGCACGGAGCGACCGGTCCGCAGGAGATCAGGACCTTCGTCTACGACTATCTCAACGCTGCCGAGCACGTGCTGGATGCGACGGTGATGCTCGGCCTGCATGGCACGCCGCTCGACGAGGCGTACGCGGGCGCCCGGCGCCCGGTGTTCCGTCCCTTGGCGCTCGTGGAGAACCCGCCCCTCAGGCGTGTCAGCCCGGTGCTGGGGGCGCGCGGCAACCGCGTGCCCTACCTGCTGCGCTGGACCGAGACGAATCGTGGCCTGGACGACACGACCATCGACCTGGACCTGCGTGGCCTTTTCGGCGGCGCGACGGCGGTGCCGGTCGTGGTGAACCTCACGACGGGCGAGCTGATCGGCTATCGCGACGTGCTGCGCTACGGGGAGCGGCTCGAGATCGGCGGCGACGCCGGCACCCGAGCCGCCGCGGCCAGGCTGAATGGTCGCGACGTGACCGACCGGCTCTTCTCGGTGTCGGGCTTCGTGCCTGGGGTGCCGATTGACGCCGGTGCGCTGGACGCCGAACCGCGCGTGCCGCGGCTGGTGCGGGGACCCAACGACTGGCTGTACCTGCAGCTCGCGCACTTCGACGTGCGCGGGCTGGATCGGGTGTTCCTGTCGATGGCGGGCGACGCGCTGCGGGAAGGGGTGTTCGACGCAACCGGATTCGACGAGTCGCTGTTCCCGTCCGGGCCGCTGGCGTGGCTCTCGCTCGCGTGGACGGAGACGGAGCCCGCGGCCTTCGAGGTGCGCGTGCCGAGGACGGTCGTGATCGAGCCGGCGCGCGAGCAGCCCGAGCCGCCGCACGACGTGGTGGAGCGCGGCCTGGTGGACAGCGTGCGCCGGCTGCACGCGGCCGGCGTACGGGCGGCGGTGCGGTTCGAGCCGTTCGTGGAGCGGCAGCCGATGCGTGAGCAGTTCGACCTGCCCTTCCGTGTCTTCGACCCGGAGCGCGGACCCTCGGGTATCGACCGGGGCGCGACGCTCGGCGGTCGTTTCGGCGAGACCCGGATCGGGCAGTCGCGGTTCGAGTAGGCGGGCAGCAGGAGAGTGCGATGAGCGACCCGAAGGTGACTGTGGCGGGCAGGCCGCGAGGACGGCTGACCCTGACCGTCTGCGACGCGGACGGCAACCAGATCGCGCACCGCGACGTGCGGAACATCGTCCTGCGCGGCGGCGCGGAGCTGATGGCCAGGCGGTTCGCCGGCGTGGACGGCACCGGTCCGATCGACCGCGTGCGGGTCGGGTTCGGGCGCGAGGCGGTGTCGGTGGAGACGACGACGCTCACGCCGCCCGCAGACGCAGCGGTGCCCGCGGCGGCGCTCGAGACGGCGCTGCCGGCCTCGGCGTTCACGATCGCCACCGACCGGCCTGGCGTGGTGACCGTGGCGGTCAGCGCGGTGTTCCAGCCAACGGTCGACCTGGTGGAGGTGACCGAGGCGGCGCTGGCGTCGGCCGAGCGGCTCTACAACCAGGTGGTGTTCGAGCCGGTGGCATTGCGGGTGGGCCAGAACGTCACGTTCTTCTGGCAGATCGAGTTCCCGTTCGGTTAGCAGCGGAGAAGGGCACGTATGAACAGCCTCACGATGAACATCCTCGGCTTTCCCGAGGTCAACCGCGACATCACGGTCGAAGTACGCGAGCCGATCACCCAGCAGGTGATCCGTACCGTGCAGCCGTTCCTGGACGGCACCGTGCGCGTGCCGCAGATCGAGCCGGGCAGCTACGAGGTGACGCTGCGTCACCCCAACCTGACGCTGCCGATTGTGCGCCGGCCGATCCGCGTGCTGCCGGTCGGCGACACCAGTGTCTCGATCGTCATCGATCCCTCGAAGTTCCGGAACACGCCGATCGAGGACATCCCGGACGCGAACCTCGAGCCGGTGCGGGCGCTGTCCGGATCGGTGGCCGAGTCGGTGGCGTCGCTGGCCGAGAAGCGGCCGGGCGAGGCCATCCTCGCGCAGGACTGGAACCGCATGGCCTCGGCCATCCGCGACCTGGCGGGGGCGGTGGGCGAGCTGACGCGGCTCGTCTCGCCAGTGGGGCACGACCATCCGGAGTTCGTCCGCAAGTTCGACGAGATGCAGGAGAACTTCTCGACGCTGCTCGACACGCTCAGCAAGTCGATGACGGAACTGCAGCGGCAGATCAAGACGCAGCGCCTGAAGCAGCAGGTGCTGGACGTGCTCGATCAGGCCGGGGTCGACAAGGAGTCGGCGCGCGGCAAGGAGTTCCTGGAACTGGTGAACGGCCTCGAAACCAAGGTGGCCGGGTCGCCCAGCGAGTTCGGGCGCGAGACGCGCACCGCCGCGGTACAGCTCACGACGAAGCTGGAGCAACTGCTCGAGGAGCAGGCGGCAAACCCGGCCCTGGCGGGCTCGGCGCCGGTGAAGGACCTCGGTGCGGCGCTCGATTTGTCGAAGACACAGCGGGCCACGACCTATGGCAGCGAACTGGCGCATCTCGGCAAGGAGACGAGCCGGTTCGGCGTCAAGGGCCTGAAGCTCACGAACTGAGGGTTCCATGGCGTCTGCCGAACAGCTCAAGCGCATCGCCGAACTTGCCGACCGGCTGGAGTCGGTGGCTGGCAAGCGGAGGGGCCTGCCGATCGAGGCCGAGGACTGGAACACGCTGGTCGCCGTCCTCCGGGCAATCCTCGAGATCGAGCGCGTGCAGGAGGACACGTCGGGCACGCTCGACGCCCAGTACGCGCCGGCGAACCACGCGCACGTGGGCGCGGTGTCGCGCGAGTGGCTCGATGCCGACCTGCAGAAGTCGCTCGCGTCCGGCGGCTCGGGCGTGTCGGTGCAGGCCGGGCTGGCCGACCTGCGCGAGCGGCTCGTGGGCATCGGCCGCGACATCGCTCGCCTCGACACCGCAGTCGAGACGCAGCAGAAGACCGTGGACCGGTTCGCCGTCAGCGACGTGCAGCGCGCCGCGGTGATCGGCCGGCTCGACACGCGGGTGACCGCGGTCGACGGCCTGAAGGTGTCGGTGGACGCCGTGAGTGCCGAGGTCGCCTCGGTGCGGCGCAATGTCGACCAGGTGCTCGAACTGCGTGGCAGCCTGCTCGACGCTGCCGGTAACCGCATCGACGTCAGCGCGCTGAAGGCCCAGGTCGACGGGCTCGAGTCGGTGCGCGAGAGTCTCAAGGGGATCAGCGGCCAGCCGCTGCGCCTGCGCGATCTCGAGCTGCGCCTGAACGAGATTGGCGACGCCGCCGGCGTGTCGGGTGCCAGCGGACTGGATGCCCGCTTCGCCGGCTTCAGTGCCGACGTCAAGACGCAGGTGACCGAGCAGGTGAACGGCGGGCTCACCGGTGTCCGCGCCGAACTGGCCGCCGCCCGCGCCGAGGACACCGCCGCGCGCCGTTCGGAGCTGACAGCCGCGCTGCGCGACTCGGCCACTGCCTTCCAGGGCAAGCTCGATGGGGCGGCCGCCGCCTCGCGGGCCGACACGGTCGCCCAGCTGGATGCGGCGTTCCGTCGCGAGCGGCCGCTCATCCGCACGGAAACCACCGACCTGCTGGCGGCCTCTCGCGCGCAGATCACCGCCGACGTCGACCAGAAGATCACGGGCGCCGTGGCGGGTGCCCGCACCGCGATCGAGTCGAACGTACGGAACGCGCTCACACAGACGCTGCGTGCGGACATCACCGCACAGGGGAATGCCCTCGACGCGAAGCTCACGCAGCAGCTGGCCGACACATCGGCCACGCTGACCCGGCAGGTGGCGGCGGCCGAGGCGCGCATCGATGCGGAGGTGACGGCATCGGTGGCCCAGGCGAACGCGGCCCTCCGGGGCGACGTGAACACGCTGATCGCCGACACCCGCACCTCGCTGTCGGCCCAGATTGCGCAGCAGGTGCCGGCCGCCGTGCGCGCCGCCACGCCGGACTTCACCGCCACCATCCAGGCCGCGGTGGCCAGCCAGCTCACCGATCTCGACACGCGCATCGGGCGTGCCGTGACCGCGGCCACGGCAGACCTGCAGACGACCGTTGCGTCGGCCGTGCAGCTCGAGCTGGCGCGGGCCGACATCGCCGGCCAGATCACCGCGTCGGTGAATGCGGCGACCACCACGCTCCGGCGCGAGATGCAGGTGGGCCTCAACCAGGTGCAGCAGAACCAGACGGCCGCGATCAATGCGGCGGTGACCGGCCTGCGCGGCGAGATCGGCGCGGCCGTGGCGAACGGCGTCCAGTCTGCCGTTGCGCAGTCGCGCGACCTGGTCGCGGCGCTGCGGCAGGAAACGACCACGGCCATCGATGCCAGCAACACCCGCATCACCGACCTGAACACGCGCGTCACGTCGACCACCACGTCGCCGCTCAATCCTGGCGGCACGCGTCCGATCGTCATCACGCGGCCGAACGGCTAGTCACGGAGCCCTGAGGTGCTGGCTGCGCTCGAATCGAAGCTGACGGCAAGGGTGGCGGAGGCGCTCGGCACGCGCGGCGTCGCCGTGAGCCAGGCTCCGCTGCCACTCGACGCAGCGGCGGCCGGGCAGCGCAGGGTCCGCGTGTCGCTCGACAGCGTGGCGGCTGCCCAGAACTTCGAGGCTGAACGGACCATGTTCACCGGCGAGGCACCAGACCTGCGCGGCCGCCGCGTGGTGCACCTCGGCTTCACCTGCCGCGTGCGCGGCATGGCCCAGCCGGCTGGAGCGCAACCCCAGCAGGTGAGCGATGCCAGGCGGCTGCTGCTGGAGGACCTGTCGATCGTGCTCCATGCGCTCGATGGCACACCGTTCCGCACGGGCGACGACCTCGATGCTGCCGGCGATCCGGGCTACGACGTGCTCTCGTTCGTGCTGGCCGGGGGCAGTGTGAAGGCGGACCTGGTGGACGGCGCAGTCGTGGGCGAGCTCGAGTACCGCGGCACGGCGCGCGTGTGGCCGCCCGGCGTCTCCGAAGAGGGCACGATCATCCGGCAGGTGGACACCCTCATCGAGGCGCTGCCGGTTGACCTGCGTGCCGTGCAGCCGGTGCTCCGGGCCGGTGATCGGACCGAGGTGCGCGTGAAGGTGCTGTCGCGCACCCGAGGCTCCGGTCCCTCGACGGCACCAGCCAGGCTCGCTGTCACCGTGCTCGGCGACCTGCCTCCTGCGGAACGCGGCTCCTTGGCCGATGGCAGTGCCGCATCCACGCCAGGATTCACCGTGTATGCCGTGCAGCAGGGGGTGGCCACCATCACCTACGTCGCGCCCCCGCCAGGCTTCCCGCGTGCGCGCACCGAGCACGTGGCCGTGCACGTGGCCACGCCCGACGGCACGCCGGGCCTGCAGCTCGGCACGGTGCCCATCCGTCTGACACCGGTGGTGCCCTGATGGCCGGGTCCGCGCTCTTCTATCCGGCATCGATCGAACTGCGGAGCCTGCGCCAGTACGCCAGGGGGCTCATCGAACCGGCGTTCGTCGACCTGATCGAGTTCTCCGGACCGCAGGGGGGCACGGTGCGTCGCGAGCTGGCGATCCCCTACCTGCCGGGCATGGATGCCGTGGCTGTCAGCCGCGCGAGGCTGCAGGTGCGGGGCCGGGCGCGGGAGATGGAGGCGGAGTTCAGCGTGCACGAGGCCGGCACGCCCGGCGTCGTGATTGCCCTGCCACGAACCGCCCGACTCTCGAAGATCGCGCTCACGTTCTCGGTGCCGGCCGGACTCGTTCCGCCCGGGCAGCTCGAACGGCTCGTCGTCCGCAGTGCGGCGAAGCAGGGCAGTGGCTTCGCGGCCGGGCCGCCGCTGTTTGCCGACCCCGGGTTCGGTGCTCCCGGACCGATGTTCGCCGCGCCGCTGGCCGGGATGTCGGCCACACGCACGCCCACCGGCGCCGTGCTCACGCTGCCCAAACCGCTGGGCGATGCCTGGCTCGTGCAGCTTGCCCTTGGCGACGAGGCGGTGAAGCTCGCGCCGCTCGCCGTGCCGATCACCGTGCGCTACGTGAAAGTCGATGCGCTGCCGCGCGACCTCGATGTCACGCTGGCGCTGGCCTCGGAGTCGCCCCGCATCTGGGCCTACCCGGACCTGCTGCTGCCCGAGGCGGGCGTGCAGGAGCTGGACTTCACGCCGCTCGCCCAGAAGCGCCTGACCGAGGCGCTCGCTGCCAGCACGCCGGAATCCACGGTCACGCTGCCGGTCACCCTCGACTTCGCCTCGTCTGCGGGTGGCGACCTCGCCGTCAACACCCGTACGCTCGATGCGCGCTACACGGCAGACGCGGTCGCGCCGGAGGCGCGCACGCTCGAACTGGGTGGTGCGCTGACGCCGTTCATCCTCTCCGCACCAGCAGCACTCCGGCCGGGCTCGGCCGACGTGGCGCTGACCATCACCGCCCTCGGCCGTGAGCTGAACGCGGGCTCCCCCGAACCGCAACCCACCGAGCCCTCGCGCGGCGCACGCGTGCGCCGCGGCACCATCCTCGCCGCCCGCTCGCGCTTCGTCGCTCGCGACGCGGCCTCACCAGCAGCGTCCCCGCTGGTGTCCGTGCGCGCCTTCGTCGCCACACTGTCGGCCGCTGAAGCCGTGCTCGACCTGCGTGCCGACGCCGCGGGTGTGCCCGGCGCACCACTGGATGGCCCCATCGTCCGGCAGGTTCCCGCCGGGTTCTCCGGGTGGCTGGCGTTCGACCTGGCAAAGCCCTGGACGTCTCCGGCTGCGGACACCAGCCTGTGGGTCACCATGCGCACGAACTCGCAGGACATCTACTGGTTTGCTTCTGATGATGAAGCGAGCGACGCACCGCTCGTGAGCCTGGACGAGGGCGGCAGCTGGGGCACGGCGGACGCACCGCTTGGCGGCAGCCGTGAGCTGCTCGTGCAGTGCTTCAACGCCGTGCCGGACCCGCAACCCGAACCGTCCATCCGGCTTCAGCGTGCATCCACGGTCCTCTCCGTCGACCTGCTGCGCTCGGGCCGGCGCACGCCGGTTCGGAAAGGTCCACGCGAGTTCGAGTGGGCTGGCGGCGAGCTGCCGTCTGCCCTGTCGACACTGCTGTCGCAGCAGGCCGGCTCGGGGAAGGTCGACAGCCACCTGCTGCTCTTCTCGCGTGCCGCGCTGCGTGTCCAGATCACGAAGTTCGCCCTGGAGTACGACCCCTTCCAGGCATCGGTGGTGTCGTGAGCACGCTGATCGAACAGCTCGACGCCGTCGACCTCTCGGCACTCACGGCGACGCTGCAGTCGGCGAAGCTGACGGTGGGCAGCGACGGCAGGGCGTCGCTGCAGGGGCTCGATCCCCGCGACCTGCTCGGCGATCTGGGCACGCTCCTCAAGTCGGACAACCCCTTCGGCATCGATCCGGCCGACCTCACGAAATCGGTCGGGGGTGGGCTCGCGAAGCTCGACGCGCTCGTGCAGCTGCCGCACCTGCCGCTGCTCGGCGACGTCTCCGGCGGCCTCGAACGCATTGTCGCCCTGCTCGAGGACGCGGCCGGACGCCTGGGTGGCGATATCGACCTGGATGCGCTGCTGCCGGAGATTGGCGGGCTCGACGCGTTCTTCGACGAGATCGTCGGGAAGGCGTTCGATACCTGGCAGCCCCAGATCCCCGAGTCGGTGACCGGCCTGCTCGGCATGCTGCGGACCCTGGCGTCGCGAAATCCGGCGAGCGGCGCCGAACTCGCACAACTGCTCGCGCCGTTCGTCCTCGGCCTCAACCTGAAGGATCTCGATGCCACGGGCGGACGCCTCGATGGGCTGTTCCGCGGTATCCGGATGGCCGGCGGCGATCTCTCGCCGATCGAGGCCGAGATCCGGCGGATAGCGACATCGATGCGCGACCTCACGGTGTCGCTCGACGCCGGGGGCGCCGTGCCGCCCGAGTTCGCGGCCCGCATGGCGCAGGTGCGTGGCGACCTCGGCCTGCTCGTGCACAACACGCTGCCGGGAGCGGCGGCGAAGCTGGCGCTGGAACTCGACCGGGTGGACAGCCGGGGCGTGGCCGCGGACCTCGCGGCGCGGCTCGCACCGCTCACATCGCTCGCGGCTGCACCGGCCTTCCGCTTCGATGTCGACATGCTCGAGCCGATGCGCGCACTCGCGACCCACATCGAGGGGCTGACCGCCGCCCAGCTCGAGGCGCACTTCGCGTCGGTGGAGGAGGAGCTCGCCGGGTTCGCGTCCGACCGCAGTGGTGCCACCCAGCTCACCAAGGGCGTGGACGAGCTGTTCGATATCGTCATCCACAACATGCGCGAGGTGCCGATCCGCCGCATGCGGCAGGACCTCATCGACGAGCTGGACGCCATCGAGGCGCGCATCCGCAGCTTCGAGGGGTTCGGCCTGCCCGACGCCATAGCGGGGAAGGTGCGGGCGATCGAGGAGAAGATCGACGCCGTCGACCTCTCCGCCGTGCGGGACCGGGTGGCTGCCTTCGCCGGCCAGATCCAGGCGCTGGTGGACCAGTTCCCCGTGAACGAGATCAAGGAGGGTGCGGCACAGGCCGGGCAGGCGCTGGGCGACGTGGTGGGTGAGTTCACCGGCGTCCTGGCCGATCTCTCGAAGCAGGTGGACGAGATTGCCGAGCAGCTCCAGTCCGTCGACTTCCACGCCGCCGGGGATGCCGCCATCGGCCTCATCGGCGACGCGCGCCAGAAGGTTGAAGCGGTCGTTGGCTCCGACGATGTGCCCGATGCGGCGAAGGCGGCGATTGGCGTGGCGGCCGGCCAGCTCAAGTCCATCGACTTCACCGTGAGCATCAGCGCGCCGTTCAACGAGGTGCTCGGGTCGATCGACGTCTCGCAGGTGACGGCCCCGCTCGACGGCGTCACCGCGCGTGTGCGCGAGGCACTGGGCAAGGTGACCCCCTCCGCGCTCATCGACGAACTGGAGCAGCCGTTCGACCAGTTGCTGAAGGAACTGCAGCGGCTCCGGTCCGACGCCATCACGGCGTCCATCTCGCAGGAGTTCCAGCGGCTCACGTCGGCGGTCGACGTGCTGAAACCGGAACGGCTCATCGCACCGCTCGATGCGGAGTTCCGGAAGCTGACCGACGCGGTCCGCCGTGCCATCGATCCCGCACCGCTCTTCGCGCCCCTGCGCGCCCTCTTCGCGAAGCTGATGGAGCTGGTCGACCTTCTCGATCTCGAGAAGGTGATCGGGAAGATCGTGGGCAAGACGGCCGGCGTGCCGCAGTTGCTCGGCGACCGCCTGCACCAGCAGGTGAAGGGGAAGCTGGGGGGAGCCGGCACCACGTTGAACACGGATCCCACGGGTGAACAGTTCCAGTGGGGAGACTTCATCCGTCCGCTGGCGGCGCTGGTGGCGCAGTTGCGTGCACGGATCCAGAAGCTGTCCGCCTCCCTGGTCAGCGAGGCGGTCGAACTGGTGGAGGCGCCGCTGAGGCATCTCGCCGGCATCGTGAGCCAGGGCGGCGGCCTGCTCGTGCGCATCGCCGACGAGATACAGGCGCGCTATCGCACGCTCGACCTCTTCGCCCCCGGCGGGCCGGGGGCCGACCTGGTGGTGGCCTTCAATGAACTGAACGGCGCGGTGGCCGCTGCCAGCGGGCGGATCGATGTGGGCGTCCACGTCGGCGGGATGCGGGCCGATCTCGACCTCCATGCGACGGCGAACCTGTCAGCGCAGGCATCCATCCAGGCGGGTGCCGTTGGGGCACCGCTGGCAGAGCCCGGCATCGCGAACGCCCTGCGGCAGGTCGGTCTCCACGTCCAGGAGCTGATGCCGTCGGGAACCCTCGCCGGGGACGCGGCCGACGCGATCGCCAGCCGGATCGGCGCGCTGTTCGACGCGATCGACTTCGCCGCCATTGCCGACGAACTCGACGCCATCGGCCAGCGCATCATGCGCAAGCTGGAAGGCTTCGCGCGGCAGATCGTCGCGGCGATCCTGCGGATTCTCGACCGCGCGATGCAGGCCGTCCTTCCGGTCACGCCCCTGGGCATGCTTGCCCGCATCAAGGCCGGGATGGAACGTGTGCGTGCCGAGTTCGCCGTGCTGGATCCAGCCGTCCTCGAACAGGAGGTCCGCGACATCGTGGACGCGCTGGTGGACGGGCTCGATTTGTTCTCGCCTGCGCACCTGGCGTCGCAGCTGAACGGACTGACCGACGGCGTGAAGCGCAAGCTGAACGAGCTCGACCCGGCGGCGCTGCTGGGCGACCTTCAGTTGATTGACGGCGTGATCGATGCCTTCGCGGCGCTGCGGCCGTCGGTGGTGCTCGCGCCCCTCGTGGCCTCCACGAAGGAGCTGACGGCCACGCTGGATGCCGTCCTTGCCATCGACCTCGGCGGATCGCTCCGTGCGGCCCTTGAAGCGCTGCGCGCCGAACTCGAGGCGGTGGTGGCAAAGGTGGAGGCGGAGTTCCAGGCGCTCATCGCGTTCCTCGAGAGCCAGTCGGGAGGGGCCAGTGCCAGCGTCTCGCTCTGAGGTCGTGCTCGTACCGCCGGCGGCTGCCGGGTGGGTCGAGGATACCGCGCGAGGCCGTCGCCAGATCACCCGCGACCCGCTTGGTCGCATCGCGGGCGTGACGCGGGCCGATGGCACCCGGGTGTCGGTCGAGTATGACGAGCTGGGGCGCATCCGCGTGCTCGACGCCGATGGCACACGGATCGAGACCGACATCGACAGCGGCCCCACCACACACATGCACGTGCACGACGCTGGCGGCGTCACGCACGTGGGCATCTCGGCCGACGGGTGGTCGCTGACCCGGGTGCCGGACGCCTCGTCGTCACCCGCCCCGGAGCTGTCGCTCGAGCGTGACGGGAGCGGCCGCGTGGCGCGTGTGCGCATCCCGGGGTCCGCTGCGCCGCTCGAGTTCGACCATGGCCCGGACGGGTGTGTCCTGCGACACGGCGGAAGGATTGTGGCCCGCATGACCGAACGGGCCGAGCGCCGGCGCTGGCGCATCGGTGCCGGGGTGATGGAAGAGCGGGCTGAGGGCACGCGCTGGACCCTGTCTGCGCATGCGGTGGGGTCAGACGGCCGGTCGGTGGCGCTGCAGACCGACCTGCTGGGCCGGACGATCCGCAGGGCCTGGTGCGACGGACGGACCGAGGAGTTCGCGCGCGACGCCGAGAGCCGGCTGACGATGTATCGCGTGCGACAGGCCGACGACCTGCCCTGGGTCCGTACGGATTACGAGTTCAACGGTGGCGAACTGGCCCGCATCCACGGCGCGTCGGGCAGCGTCGAGCGGCGGACCGATGCGGCCGGCCGTGTGACGGCCCTCGTGGAGGCCGACGGTACGGGGGTGCGGTACGAGTACGACGTGCGCGGCCGCCGCGTGGCGACGATCCGTGGGGATGCGGTCACGCGATACGGGTACGACGGGCTCGACCACCTGGTGCGCATCACCAGGCCTGACGGACGGACCATTGCGTGCGCATACGACGGTCTCGGCAGGCGGGTGCTCGTCCGGTGCGACGCTGAAGATCGGTTCGAGCATCGCGACGCGGACGGCCGGCTCTGGGCCGTCACCGATGCCGACGGACGGGCCATCGCCACCTACGTGTGGTTCGAGGGACGCATCCTGCTGCAGGTGCACGGTGCACTCGACAGCCAGGATCGCACCGGGTATCTCTGCGACCCCACGGGCACGCCGCTTCTCGCGATCCGCTGCGACGGCGCGGCGTCTGCGGTGCCGTCGACGCTGCCGGCTGCGCCCTACGGGACGATTGGCGATGCGCTGCGGCCGACGCTCTACGGACATGTCGGCGATCCCCTCACCGGCCTGATCCACTGTGGCGCGCGCGAACTCGACCCCGAGTCGGCCACCTTCCTGACGCCGGAACCGTGGCACGGCGGCCCGGACGACGAGCGCCGGTTCGGCGAGACGTACGACCGGGTGCAGGACGCGCCGCTCGAGGGTGGCGCGGGGCTGCGGCACGACTACGCACTGTGCCGGTTCGACCCAGTGGGCCGCGCGGACTACGACGGCCACGTGTCTGGCGGTGCGATTGTGGCCGGCATCTTCCGCGGACTGGGCAACCTCATTCTCGGGCCGACGTGGGGTATGCCGCTCACGTCGATCTCGCTGTTCTTCTTCCTGCCGTTCAACCTCTACATGGAGGTGGTGGCCGGCATCATCGCAATCTTCATCCAGCGGCATCCGTGGGCGAACCATTCGATCTTCGGCCTGCGCGGTGCCTTCGCGAGTGCCCGCCAGGCGCAGATCAGCCTGGCGCTGAACGGGTTCCTGCCGCGCGTGATTTCGGGCGGCGGCATCGGTGCCGATCGGGCCGTCACCATCGGCAACGTCGTCTGGATTCACCGCCACGAGCTGTCATCGCTCAACCGGCCGCTGGTTGTGGAACTGGACGGCATCGACGGCGGCGGGGGGCTCACCGCGTTCAACGTCGACCCTGGCAAGGAATCGATTCTCGGCCTCGACATCGTCGATTCGCAGGGCAAGCACCGGATTCATGGTGCCTATTGGACCCGCGGGTTCGGCACCGCGATCAAGACCGTCGGCGCAGGGCTGGCCTTCGAGGACACGGGCGGTCGTACGAAGACCACGGTGCACCTGTCTGCCCCGGTGCCGCTCGACTGGGACCCGCCCACGAGTGCGAAGGACAAGCAGAAGCTGGTCGTGCGCGAGTACCTGCGCGACCCGGCGGCGCCGCGGAACGATGCCGTCGCAGACGTTGTGGACGATGTCTGGTTCGCGCTGAAGCTGGAGCAGAACAAGAAGGAGAAGCTGAAGAACGGCGACGCCATCGAGATCGAGGCCGCGGAGTCGCTGCACCTCGACCACGCGCACATGGTGATCGGCCGCGTGCAGGATCTCGACGACTTCTCGCTCCTGTTCCTGGTGGGTGAACTGCCGGCCCGGTTCAGGACTGCTGCGGTAAAGGAGGAGATGATCGTCCACCGGATCGCGGACGATACGTCGGTTACCGCCACGGCGGGCTGGGAGGACGTCGGCGGCCGCACGGTGATCGAGGCACCGGCCCCGGCCGGGCTCGCCGACTGGCCACCGAACCTCGCGAAGGACGACCTGGTGAAGGTGAAGGCGGCCACCGCGGCACCGGCCACACCGACGCTGGGCCTGCCGGGTGCCCCCGCGAACATCGACACCATCCACGCGCGCGTGAAGGGAGTGACCGCCACCCTGGAGTTCGCCGAGGCGCTGCTGCCCGGTTTCGGCGCCACGACGACCGTCACCACCATGACCGGCAAGGGCAAGGTCCAGGCTGCGACGCTCAAGGCCGTGCCCGGCGACATCGAGTTCGCCGACGGGCCGAGCGGACTGTCGAACGGCGACTACGTCTCGGTGAAGGCTGGAGCGGTCGAGACCTTCGCGAAGCTGACGGACCTGAACGGCAAGGCGGCCACCCTCAGCATCCTCGGGCCTTCGCTCGGCGCCGTGCCGCCGGCCGCCCTGCAGGTGCGCAGGCTGGTGGACAAGGACGGAGACGACGACCCGAAGGGGACGGCACCCAGTCCCACCGGCACGAGCTTCGCGATGGAGGTGCCGCGCCTCAAGCCGTTCGTCCCAGGCCTGCTGCTGCACCTGAAGGACGGCGCAAACGAGGCCATCCGCGCGCTGGCCAGGATGTCGAAGGCGCAGGTCACGCTCTCGGACGAGGTGGTCGGCACCAAGCCGTTCACCGTGAGCGGCGCGAAGCGCGACACGTCGCTCTGCCGCATCAAGGACGTGGAGCGGCCGGCCCTGCGCCGGTTCCTCCGGCACGTCAGCGGTTCGCAACCCGGTGCCTTCGGCAAGTTCCCCGACGATGTGCTGCAGGTCCGACACCCGGGTGGCGACCTCCGGCTCACTGCGTTCTTCGTGAAGGACGCGCCCAACCTCGACCCCTCGTACACACGGACGTGGTCGCCGCTGCAGTTCGGCACCGATCACTACTTCGTCCTCGACGAGGATCTGCCGATTGCCGAGAACGACGACAGTGCGGGCAATTTCATCTGGAAGTTCGACCCGGACGAGCCGAACTATGGGTCGTACCGGTGGCGCGGCATCGGCGCGAAGCCAGCCGGGGGGTTCCAGGTGCACGTGCGCGAGTTCCACACCACCGGGGCGGTCCGCGGCGTGGGCGGTGATGCTCCGACCGCACACGCGGCGGAGGTCGTCGTGCCGGCCGACCCGCAGTTCTGCTATGCCCTTGGCGATGCCCTGGAGGAGCACGAGATGCACCACACGCTCCAGGGCAACTACTGGGGACCGCTGCTCGGTGCCTTTCCGCTCCAGGCCATCATCCTGAACGTGGTCGACATCGCCGACGTGCGGAGTGATGCCCCGGACTGGTTCAAGAGTCTGCCCGGCGACTTCTTCAGGGGGATCCACCCGCTGCAGACCTTCAGCATCGGCGGGATCATGTTCATGGCCTGGAAGTTCCTGTTCCTGGGGCCCGCCCACATCTCCAGTGATGCGAGCGATACGATCCTCGAGGCGAACTTCGCGACGATGAACCGGTTCTTCAACCCGTTCTGGGGCAACCTGATCGACAAGTTCCCGTCGATCGAGCCGAACCTGCCGCTGGGGCAGGATGACTTCGGCACGGCGTTCGTCCGTTTCCTGGCGCGTGCCATGGATCTGCGCTCGTGGACGCCGTTCCTGGGCTTTGTGCCGACGTGGCTGCCCGACGGTCCGCAGAACCCGATCGAGCAGGGCGCGAGCCGCATGTCGGGCGATCTCTACTCGACGATCGTGTCGACCGACGATCGCTTCAACGCGAAGCTCGCCATGCGCATTGCCGACGGTGCCTGGAAGGACGACCATGGTGCCGATCGCACCAAGGCCCTGGGTTCCGTATTCCGGCTGATGGTGTACCCGGGCGACCGCTGGGAGCGGGTGTTCCCCTACGACCGTGCGAACTGCCCCTCCGGCGCGGTGTCGTCGGTGGTGTACAACGAGGAGCGCAGCGTGTTCCCGCTCGTGTCGATCAACGCACCGGTCGACACGCTGTTCCACCCCGATCTCTACCAGGCCGTCGGGGCGGTGGCGCCGACGGTGACCATCGAAGCGCCCAGGTCGATTGGCGGAACCGTGGACTTCCTGAAGTTCCCGGCGACCCCGCCTGGCGGCTCCACGCCCGACATGCAGCCGCGGCTGCGCACGCTGGTGCCGCTGCCGCCGCGCATCCTGCGCACTGCGGGCGTCTACTTCATGGCGGCCCAGCCTGGCGTCTACGAGGTGGCGAGCTACGACAGCCGCAAGGGGCAGAAGGGCGATGCCGAGACCTGGAAGGTGTCGCTCACGGTCGGTGGCGCCGTGCATCTCGGCGACGACGACATTCCCTGGCAGGCGCCAGTCGCACATCCGGCTGTGCCAGCGGCACCGCTGGTCGAGCGGTTCATCACCGAGCGCCCGGATCTCCAGATGAAGGACCCGGGTGACGACGTGGTCCCGACGAAGGGCTACGAGGCGCAGGTGGAGGCCGTGAACGGGACGGCCGCGCCAAAGGCGGCCCTCACGGCGAGCGGGAAGAAGTGGGAGCTTGTCGTTGGCGATGCGACGGCGACACTGCGCGTGCGCATCTTCCGCATCTTCCGGAAGAACGACACCGCCAACGACGCCAACAACGAGCCGGCGTTCGACCTGCACTACGACGGCGTGCCGGGCCTGAAGAACGTGCGCAGTTACCTCGAGAAGGACCTCTGGGTTCCGGTGCGCGACTTCATCGTGGACGTGAAGGCCCTGCCGGTGCTGCCGGCCCGGACGATCGCCTCCGACGCGCACGTGGATGTGCCGATTGCGATTCCGGTGGAGGCGTCGGCGTTCACCATCACGCCGCCCGCGGGCGCACCCCGGTTCCCGACGCCGGAGAAGCAGGACGCGAAGGCGCCGCCGCGGGGGAACGAGTGGCGGTTCGGTCCGCTCGACACGCTCGTCGAAGACCCGACGATCTACAAGGTGGAGGTGAAGTTCGGCACCGGCGGCATCACCTCCACGAGCACGTTCGACCTGACGGTGGAGCCGGTCATCACCCTGAAGGCGGCGGCATTCGAGGCGACGAAGGGGACGCCGCTCGAACTGGCAATCGACGGCGGCACGCTGAGCTTCTCGGTCGACACCGACGACAAGCCAGACGGCACCACCGTGACCATCGATTCCGCGGCCCGGACGGTGACCGTGACCGTGAACGACGCGCCCGCACTCTCGACCACGTTCGTCGTCACGGTGAAGGACGACCGGGGGAAGAAGGGCCGACGGACGGTGACCGTGAAGTGAACACCGGTGATTCCGTGAAGCAGCTCATCGTTACGGCTGGCGCAGTCCTCTGGCTCCTGGCGGGTGGTGTGGCGCACGCACAGTCGATCGCCGTGTCGGGCGGGGCTGGCGTGGGGCGGTTGTGGGACGACGAGACGAATCTGGGCACGGGCACGGTGCTGGCGGCGGGTGTTGCGGCCGGACTGGGGGACCACGTCAGGGTGTCTGGCGACGTGGACTGGCTGTCGCACCGGCGGACCCTGACCTACCTTCGCGCGGACGGTGACGCCGTCGGCCTGTTCGGCCGCGCCAGCTACGTGTTCGGTCCGGCTGGACGCCGCGTGCGCCCGCTGGTGGGCGGTGGACTCGGCATCATCAGGTCGACCGGCACGCTGAGAACTCCTGGCCTTGCGATGGGACCCGGCGGTGAAGTCGTGGTGTCGACCACACCGAATGTGGCCATCGACTGGTCGCTCACGAAGGCGGCCTGGGAACTGCACACCGGTGTGCGCGTGGGCGCGGGCCGATTCGTGCTGCAGCCCGAGGTGCGCTGGCGTGCGTCGGCGGGGGCAGACGACTTCCGTCCGGCCGGGGGCATCGAGCCGCCGCTGCTCGGCGTGCAGGGGCTGGTCAGCCTCGAGTGGCGGCTGAAGTAGCGTCTGCGGACCGCGCACGGCATCAACTGGTTCGGCCGCGTGTGGTTCGGCGTTGAGTACACCGTTGACAGGAGCCTGTCCGCGCCATATACCGTGAGTGCCTGTCCTTGAAAGGGAACCCGATGCCGAAGCCCGTTGCCGTTGTCTTCATCCATGGTCTAGCGAAGAAGCCTGCTCCCGAGAAGCTCGAGGAGATCTGGCTGGATGGCCTCGGCCTGGACAATCCGCGTCCTGACGTGTTCGCGGCGCCGAACCCGGGCGTGAACCTCGAGGTGAAGGGCGTTCCGTACCGCTTCAACTACTACGCGGACGTGTTCTACGGCACCGACTACGAAACCGAGTTCGGGTCGTACTACGAGATGGCCGAGACCAAGGTGGCCGACGCCGAGGGGCTGGCGCGCATCGAGGCGGAGCTGACGCCGCCACAGCCCTCCACGCCGCGCGAGAAGGCGTTCCTCGAGAGCATGGAGGCGAAGCTCGACGTGGCTGCCGTGCCGTCCACGGTGACCGAACCCGAGCCGGCGCCCGGCGAGGGGACGCCGATTGGTGCCGGCGGATCGGCCGAACTCGAGATTGCGAGCTGGCTGCCGGCGTCGGTGAAGCAGGCCATCATCCGCAAGGCCGCGATGGAGTCGTACTACTTCCTCTTCAACAAGCCCTACACGCGCGGGGATGGCACCACGTTCCAGGTGCGCGACGAGCTGCGCAACCGCCTGTTGAAGGACCTGGCCGAGGCGCGGAAGGCGGCCGACAAGGTGGTGATCGTCTCGCACAGCATGGGGACGATGGTGGCGTACGACGTGCTGCGGAACTGCCCGGACTGCCCGCACGTGGACACGCTGATCACCGTGGGATCGCCGCTGGGGATTCAGGAGGTGCAGGACGAGCTGCGCGCGGCCGATGCGCCGGCCCTGGACTTCCCGGCGCGGGCGCTGGACCGCTGGGTGAACGTGTACGACCCGCTGGACCCGGTGTGCGGGGCCGACCCGAAGCTCTCGAACGACTATGCGGCGGTCACCGGCAAGAGCGTGGTCGACATCAAGGAGTCGAACTGGGGCAGCTGGCGCCACACCATCACGCACTACTTCGCGGGCACGCAGTTCCGCGCGCAGTTGTCCGCGGCACTGGGACTGACCAAGTGACCCCGGAGGCCGTCGAGCAACTTGCGGCCGGCCTGCTCGAAGGGAAGCGTGCGGCGGCGCGCCCCTGGGAAGTGGGTGAAGCGGTCACCTGGATTGCCGACGCCATCACGCGCCGCGATCCGGCGGTGAAGGTGGAGCAGGTGCGTGCGGCGGCTGGCGCCCTGAAGGGGGCGAAGCAGTTCGAGCACACGCGCGGGCTCGCGCGTGCGTGGCGCGACGTGAACGGGTTCGACCCCACGATCGAAAAGCTCTACGCCCAGTCGCTCATCGAGCTGTCGGCCTTCGACGAGGCGGAAGCGCTGCTGCGCACCGCGCTGCAGACGCTCGACGGCATGCCCACCACCGAACTGGCGCGCAAGGAGCGGCTCGAGTTCCGGGGGCTGCTCGGCCGCGTGGCCAAGCAGCGTTTCGTCGAGAACCAGGACCCCGACCAGCTCCGGCTGGCCACCGACCTGTACTACGCCGTGTGGGACGGGACGCCTGGCAAGCCGTACTGGCACGGCATCAACGCGATTGCGCTGCTCGCCCGCGAAGTGCGCGAAGACCTGACGCCGAGGGACGGCGTCGACGTGCAGGCGATGGCGGCCGGTGTGCTGGCGCAGGTCTCGAAGAAGCTCGAGACCGCCCCGGACGATCACTGGGGGTTCGCGACGATGTCGGAGGCCTGCCTGGCGCTGGGCCGGTGCGACGAGGCCGAACTCTGGCTGTATCGCTTCCTCCTGCATGCTGCCACCGACCCGTTTGCGGTGAACAGCTATGCGCGGCAGCTCCGCGAGATCTGGCAGGGGCGCATTGTCGGCCCGGAGCGGACATGTGCGGACCGGCTGGCGGGGATCATGTCCCGGCACCAGATGCGCGAGCAGGGGATGTGGCTGGCGCAGCCGTCCGACCTGCAGAGTGCGGCCAGCGCCACGCCGGAGGAGCGCGACGCGCTCGAGAAGAACTTCTCGCGGGCCTTCGGCTTCTCGGTGGATGCGGTGCGGACGATGCTGGGGGCGTGTGCGTCGATTGCGTGCATCACCAACGGTGCGGGCGAGCGGCTCGGCACGGGCTGGATGGTGAAGGGATCTGCCCTGAGGGCGGCGTGGGGTGACGCGCCCGTGATGGTGACCAACGCGCACGTCATCAGCAACGAGGTGAAGGCGGCGATTCGGGTGGACCAGGCTCGGGCGACCTTCGAGGTGGAGTCGACGGCGTCGGTCACGCCGAAGTTCTATCCGGTGAGCGAGCTGCTGTTCACGTCGCCGCCGCCTGGAGAGGTCGACAAGGAGCTGGACGTGACCGTGGTGCGGCTGGACGGACTGCCGGCCGACTGCTGCACGCTGCCGGCAACGGATCTCCTGCCGACCATCAACGCGCGGACCCGTGCGTACGTCATCGGGCATCCGAAGGGGAGCGGGCTGCAGATTTCGCTGCACGACAGCGTGCTGCTGGATGTGGATGACGACGAGCGGCTGGTGCACTACCGGACGCCGACCGAGCCTGGCAGTTCGGGGAGTCCGGTGTTCAACAGTGCCTGGGAGGTGATCGCCGTGCACCACAGCGGGTCATCACAGACGAAGCGACTGCACGGGAGCGGTACCTACGAGGCGAACGAGGGGATTTCGGTGAAGGCGGTGCAGAAGCGGCTCGCGGCGATTTAGGCCGCTGGGCGCGACGGATGGGCCCCTGGGGTGGCTGGGGCTGGCATGGCCGGGTGTCTAGCTGCTACAATCCTCTTTCTGCACGACCCGCGCGTTCTGCGCAACGGAGAGGTACCGAAGAGGTCGTAACGGGGGCGCCTCGAAAGCGTCTTGTCGGGTAACCGGCACGTGGGTTCGAATCCCACCCTCTCCGCCATATTAGAATCAACAACTTACGGCGATATGTCACTTCTGGCGGGCAATGGCGGGCAATGCTGCTAGAATGCCGCTGTGGCGCTGAACCTGTACAGGCGGCACCGGGAAGCCTGCGAAGCTGGCCGCGCGTTTGACTCCCGCTCGGGCGAGTTCGAAGAGCGGAAGCGCGATTGGAAGCGCTGCGGCTGCCTGATTTTCGCCTCGGGAACGCTCGGCCGGAAGTTCTCCCGCCGCTCCCTCAACACCGACGACTGGGCGAAGGCTCGCGAGCTCGCCGGCGAGTTCGAGAAGGCCGACTCGTGGGCCGACCGCCCGGCTGCGCCGGCGCCCCCCGAGCCCGCCGCTGAGAAGCCGCGGGTAACGATCGAGGCGGCCTGCCTCGCTTACGTCGCCAATCGGAAGGCTGCCGGGCTGAAGCCTCCCACCCTCCGCAAGTACGACACGTTTGCCAAGCAGATCGGGACCTTCGCCGACGACTTGGGCTACGTGATGCTCGATCAGTTCACGCCTGGCGACATCGATCGATTCTGGGCGAACTGGAAGCTCGGCCCGAGGGCTAAGGGCAAGCGCCTGACGACGCTGCGGGCGTTCTTCCGCTTCTGCGTCAACCGGAAGTGGATCCCCGAGTCGCCGGTCAGTTCCGACATCAAGGCGCCTGTCGGCTCCAGCCGCGCCGCCAACAAGGCGCCCTTCACTGACGACGAGATCAACCGGCTGATCGCGGCCTGTGACACGGTCAAGGTCGAGTGGAAGAACGAGACCGGGACTGGCGAGTGGACTGGTGAGGACCTGAAGGATCTGATCTGGCTGATGCTCTACACCGGGTTCCGCATCTCGGACGCAACCCTGTTCAGCATCAAGCGGCTGCACGGCGACCAGGTCTTCGTCCGCGCGAAGAAGAACGGCGGGGACGTCTTTGCGTACGTGCCCGACTGGCTGGCGGAACGGCTTGCGGTGCGCGCCAAGCGATTCGGTCACCGGCCGTTCATCGTGGCGCGCTCCGATCGGCTCGAGACGATCACGAACATCTGGCGCCGACGTCTTGCCAAGGCGTTCGCCGCCGCCGGCCCGTTCGAGGAGACGCCGACGCCTCATCGATTGCGCCACACGTTCGCCCGCATCCTCCTCCAGAAAGGCGTGCCCGTCGCCGACGTGGCCGACCTGCTCGGCGACGACGAGAAGACGGTGCGCAATCACTATGCTCGATGGGTGCCCGAACGGCAGGAGCGGTTGACCAGGATCCTCAAGGACGCCTTCAGCGAAAGGCCGAAGCCGCCTGCCAGCTGAGGCCGTCGGGCCCGTAGAAGCTGAGAAAGCATCGGAGTCGCAGAGTCAGATAAGCCAAAGCGACTATCAGCTCGGCACGACAATGAAGGTGTTCGATCCGACCGGGAAAAACTCCGGCATGTTGGCCAGGATTCTACCGTCGCGTGCCGTGTGGTGAGCCACATCTGGGATGGCGTACTCCGGCAGCGGGTACCGCGCGTGAGGGTTGTGGAAAACCGACACGCCATCGCGCCATCTTTCGGAATACCCGGGCTCGTGGACCTGTGCCGCGAATGACTCCGGGATGAGCTTGCCGCGATAGCAGATGCCGCCCCTGACCATTCCGATCGAGCGATCGCCAAAGCCTGCCAGATAGCCCATCCGGTTGAACATCGACAGCGTGCCGCCGGGATTCGCAAGTACCGCGCTCACGTTCTCAGAGTCGGGCTGCAAAAAGAATCCGGCCGGAATCTCCCTGCCTCGCCACTCGTACTTGTCGATCTTCTGGCTTACGATCTCCGACGTTCCATCAGCACGCTTCGTCTCGACCTGTCTGATGCCGTAGAGGTACTCAACGAGGGCGCTGTTGCTCCAAGCCATCGCTTGTGGCGCGTGAAAGTCCTGAACCGCGAGGATTAATGGCGCCCCCACGACGTGCGGCAACTCCCAGTACTTCTTCTGCTGCTTGGAGAAGAGCGCGCTGCCGAATTTCGTCGGAACGTAGTGATCGTAGTACGCCTCCTGACTGCTATCGTCGACCTCTGGCGGGGTTGCCGACGGATTCACCGTCGTTGCTTCAACGAAAAAGTCCCCTCTCAACCCCTGGCAGTGAAAGTCAGGCGCAGCGTGTGCTCTGTCGAAGCCGTAGCCGAGTTCGGTGAAGAGTGCGTACAGGTACAGTTCCCATAATCGGGCGTCGAAACCACTCGATTGAAACTGCTGGACGAAGTTCCCATCGACATCCTCAAAGTAGTGCATCTGCTCCCTCAGCAGGCCGAGGGCTGGCGTGAAACCGCGCGAAGTGATGAGTTCCTGGAAGCGAGGATTCTGCTTGTTGAGGTCTGCCACGGGCGTGAAGAAATCCATCGGTGGTCTCGTCTCGTCGCCTTGATGGAAGTACACGTCTGGGTGGACAACCAACTCGGCCAGGGCTGCATGCAGCCGCGCGGTGGCTTCTTCCTCTGTGGTGATGTTGATTTCGAGATGGAACGCCCGAAAGCGACCGTGCGCGTCGCGGCCCAGGACCGTGTAAACGTAGTCGCGGTCGATGAGATCCAGGGACACGACGCCGAGTAGCTTCTCGCCCCCTTCCTCAAACCAGCGAAGTTCTCTCGCGCTCAGGCCCAGCTGAGGGCTACGGGAGTAGCCGGCCAGCGCGTCGAAGCGGAAATGTGAAAGGGGCTGCATCTGGAACGGCTCCGTTCACCTGCGAGTGACGGCAGATAGCTCCCAAGTCTTTCCGCTGCGAACACGTCGAACGCGACCGGCCTTCTCAAGCCACGTCGCGAGCGTGGCAAGCCGACGGGTGTCGGCGTCGGGAAGATGGTCGCGAAGAGCAGACTGCAGGATGCCGGGATGCTCCGATACGACGGTCATCATCCGTCCGACGAGTCGCATATCCTCAGCAGCAGATTCACCGACCGACCGCCAGGGATCCAGCTCATCGACAGTAGCCAACGTTTGCTGAAGAAGACGGACTCCCTCCTCGTCCTGAAGCACCGCCATGATCGTGCCGCCGGTATGCACAGCGACCGAGCTCCGAATGTCCCACCGGCCGTACTCACGCTTGCAGGCAGCCACGAAGTCCGGCAGAAGCTCGTATGTCTGCCGCGACAGGCTAGCGACCGTTGAATAGTCCCGCTTCTTCTGTGCCGCCTGAATCTGCTCATGCAGAGCGAAGTACTGTTGCGACACGGACTGCGCTTCGGCGATTGACATCCGTCCAGTCGAGACTCGCGGCGCCGGAGGACTCCCAAGGTCCCGCGCACTGCGTTTACCGAGGCCCGTCAACCACTTCAGCATGAAGGCCCTCAGTCCACCAGCGCCTTGAACACGGCATCGCTCGAGTCCTTGTAGAACTCGATGTTGATCCGCGTCCACATGTCGTCCGGCAGGTCCACCAGCTGGCGCCGGCAGGTCACCGGCATGAGCAGTGTTTGCGCCTGCTTGTCTACCGCGAGCTCTGCGATTCGGATTGGGTTCGGCACCACGTCGAGCGAGCCGCCCAGGTTTAGACTGCCGACCACGATCGTGCCGCCGCGGGTGTTCTTGCCAAGCAGGGAACCGCAGAGCGCCACGAGCACAGCCAGGCCGAGGCCGTTACCGGTCTTGTCGGCGTCGATCGCCCTCATCTGAATCGTGAACTCGTGCTCGCGCGGATCTCTGTCACCAACCAGGTCCTTGGCGCGCGTGTATAGGTTCTGTTCCCCGACCTTGACACTCTCCCGGAAGGGTGGCGGCGTGGGCTGGTTCAGGATCTTGACGCCAGCGCCGGGGCCGCTGGTGACCTCGATGCGGTACAGGCCGGGGCCGGCTTCAGGGCTGCCGGCGCTGACGGCCCAGACTTGTCCAGGCGGAAGCGGATCTCCTTCAATTGCCTCGTCGCTATGGAGCTCCGGAGTCGCGACGAACTGCTCGACGCCTTCGGCTCCGAGCGTGAAGCTGAAATGCGTGTTTCGGAACTCGCTCTTGAAGCACCGCTTCTGCTGTTCCTTGACGCGCCGACGGGCTTCGAGGGCAACCCTGACCATCCACTCGAGGTCCTCGTCTGCTACCTCCATCGACGCATCTGGAAACAGGAGCTTCGTCAGGCCACTGACAGTCTTGTTGACGGCTTCGATGTCGCGCCCGCTGAGGGCGCCACCGAAGTGCACGCGGCCCTGCAGAACTCCAACTCGATTTGCCTTCCTGAGCCGAGACCAGCACTCGCTCAGGAAGTCGCTGACGAGACCGAAGTGGTCGCTGAAGTGCTCGGACGCATTGAGCTTCGGGAAGTCCCAACCCGGAGCGTAGGCGTGAATCCTGTCCATGAACGCCGTGTCGTTGCGCATCTCCGGCGGCAGTGGGCTCAGGAGATGCGACACGCGTTGCTGCTGTTCGACGTCCACATCGAGGTTGCCGACCATCACGATGCCGCCGTCGGCCCGAATTTGGTCCTTGCCTCGGCTGAACTGGCCCGACGCCATGTAGCCCTTCATGATGTTGACGCCGTCCTTCTGGTCGAAGGAGATGCCGGACACCTCGTCGAAGCACACGACGTCGTACTGGCACACGAGGCCGCGTTGTCCCGTGGCGTTGTTGACAAACATCTTCGCGACAGTTGCCTTGCCGCCTGATATCAGGTGCGCGTAGGGGGAGATCTGCTGGAACAGGTGGCTCTTGCCGGTCCCACGGGGCCCCAACTCAACGAGGTTGTAGTTGCGCTCGACGAACGGGATCATGCGAAGGAGCGCCACGCGCTTGGCGCGTTCGTTGAGACCCGCGGGCTCGAGACCGACCGACCGCAGGAGCAGGTCGGTCCACTCGCTTGTCGAGAAGGCCCGTCGTCCATGCTCGTAGACGTCGAGGACATCCGACTTCGACATCTGGATCGGCCGGATGGAATCGATCGCGAACGGGCGGCCATTCTGCTGCTGGGCGATGATGCCGTCGTACGACAGCGTGAGCTCGGCGTAAAAGCCGTCCGTGAGCATCCGCTCGTGCTCGCGCACGAGATCGTCCGCGATGCGCACGTCCTTGAGCGCCAGGCTGGGCAGTTCCGCGACGTACGAGTCGCTCCGCGTGTCCAGCCGAGCCTTCACGAGGTCGATCAACTTGACCGGCCCGGTGTCGCGCGCGCGCGCCTTGAAGATCTCCTGATCGCCGGTTCGGACGGTTCGGTCCTTCAGCTGCTTTTCGACGATTTCCAGTCCCTCGGCGATTTCCTTGTCGTCGGTGCTCGCGCAGTACCTCCCAAGCAGGAACTCGACGACATACGTCGGAACGGGATACTGCCGCGAGTAGCGACGGACGAGATCCTTCCGAACCAGATAGCCGTCGTAGACCGACGCGGCCTTGTTGTCCAGGGCATCCAGGGCGATGTTCATGAGACTTCTCCGACCGTCGTCGTCTTCCGGTCGAGCACGGTACCGGAGACGTCGACGACGACAATTGTTGCTGCAGCCCCCTCATGGGCATCGTCGGCAACCGTGAGGCTGGCTTCGCCAGCCGGACCAACCTCCTTGGTTGAGGCCACGATGCTGGTGTCGGCCTGCTTCCAGTTGAGGCGCAGATCGACGCGAACCGAGGGAGCATTCGTTGCCACGGTCACGCGGCAGCGCATGCCGCGCCACGTCACGGCCGTAAGTGATGCACTCGCCGCTTCGTTTCCGCGTTCGACGACGAGCTCCGGCGCAATGCATTCTTGAGGGCTGATGCCGCCGTGCGAGTACTCGGCGTGCGGAGCGAAGCTGCCGGCACCCGGCGGAGACGCGATTCGGACGTGAGGATTCCAGTGCCAGCTGTAGACAGGTACTGACGGCCTCGCCTCGCCCTTCACCGTCGCGCAGCGAGACCACTTGGTTGCCGTGAGATGACCGGGCACCGCCACGTACGGCAGTCCGCCTGGCATCAGCAACCAGCCGTGGTCGGTGACCACCCGCACGCGCGTCCAGCCAGCGTCGAGCAGCCCAGTGACCTGCTCAACGAGGGAGTCGAGTTCCGAATCGATCTGTGAGGCCAGCCGAATCCCGAGCTTGTGGCCGAGTTCGTCGAGGTGGCCGGTTTCGAGCCATCCGCCCGTCGTGCCTGCCTTGGCTGGTCTGGTTTCGCTGCCAAGGAGATCGATACCTCGCGCTGCCATCTCCTCGCGCAGACGTTGCGGGTCGGCCGGCTGGGCGGCGACCGTCATGCGGGGCCGGAAGTCGACGCTGTCTTCTCCGCCGTCAACGCGGTCGTATGCGAGCGATGCGAGCGGCTTTGCCGTAGCCGTGACCGTTGGCAGCGGCGCCAACCGATGCCTGAGCCGCGTTCGCAAGCCATTGGCCTCCAAGCGGTCGGCCAGCATCTGGGCGACGTCGTACCGAAGGCCGTCCGCGAACAGGAGGCAGGAGTCCTTCTCGTGCTCGCTTCCTGAGACGAGAGCGCGGGCAGTGGATTCGTCGCTCTGCATCAGGCCTTGAAAGTGCCGAGCCGAGGCATCGAGCCACGGGAGGTACAGCGCGCGCACGACGCTCTGCACGAGGGTCACGTCCGCCGGGGCCTTGACGGAGGCGAGCGCTTCGAGCGCCCAGCGGTCGCAACGCCAGCCGTCCTTCGTGTATGCACTGACAACGCCTTCGATCGTCGCACCGCCGAGGACCGTGGCCGCTGCCGATGCAAGGCCGGCAAGCGGCGCCAGAGCCCTGGCTAGCGGGCTCTCGCCCAGTTGTGCCCAGACCCACTCGCGTCGCTTGCCGTGCTCCGCTTCGAGCGCAGTGATGGTGACGATTGCCGCGGCGTGCGGTGCGTCTGCCGCCGCGCGCAGGCCAGTCCTCAGCTGCTGTTCGGCCTCGCTGTTGCCGGAGCCATCGCGCTCGCTTCCACGGTGGAGAAGTGACGTAATGTTCTCGCGAAGAAGCTTCGCTACATCCGGGTACAGCTTCGGCGCCTCCTTGAAGCGCTGCCACACCGCGTCCCACTTGCCGGTGCCTTCGACGATGGCGGCAGCGCCGTCACTCGGAGCCTTCTTGTCGGGGTCGAACTTGAACTCGGCGATGCAGACACTGCAGAACGACCTCCAGCGTGCATGTCCCTCAGACGTGCGAAATGCGTCGCCTGCCCCCATCCAGCGGAGCACGTCTCGAATCGGGTCGCTGATGGCGAGCCGGTCGAAGTCTTCGGCATCCAGGCGACGGTCGTAGAGTCCATCAAGGGGAGTCTGCGCGAGCAGGGGCAGGCTGCGGTGCAGGGCCTCCAGCGTCCGTGCATCCTGGGCGACATCCAGGCCGACGCCGTCATCGGACACAAGGAACGCATTGACCGTCCAGTCCTGTCCGTTGCGCTGGTGCCAGACGCGCCCGCGGAACTGCAGCTCGACGAGTGGCTGAAGCTCACGCGGGCAGTCATCGCCCTCGCGGAGTGACTGCCTTGCGACACCGGGCAGGTAGAGCACCGGAGTGACATCGGGTCCAAGGTCGACCTCGGGCAGCGGCACGCGGTCAACGACGCAGCGAAGCCAGATGGCTGGTCCCGTCCGCTTGCCCGGGGCGTAGGGGCCAAGGACGAGGAGGTGTGGCAGCGCGACCTGCAGTCGCGTCACGAGATCCGCCCACTGTCGGTCCGGGTCTGCCCACAGCAGTGCGGCAGGAGCCTCAGAGCCATCCGGCGTTCGGAGCGCCTCCAGGAATGACAGTTCCAAGGCGTCCAGCAGGCCGCGTGCGCGCGGCGCACTTCGACGACGAGACATCGTCATGGCTCGCCGGCCTTGGCGCGCTCGCGCGCCGCGAGCTTCACCGCGCGCGTGTAGTGGAGGTCGTTCCAGCGAACCCCGTCGAAGTCCTTACCGCCAGTGAAGTCGAGGGACTGCCCATCCCATCCCCACAGCCACGGGAAACTCTCCTTCTCGCGTCGAGACTCATTCCCCTTGTCTCGCCCCCAGCGAACACCTGGGCTGACCCTCAGAATGCATGCGGTTCTTGCTCGCGCGCCGAAAGGGCGCGCTGTCATGAGCGGGCGCAGGTTCACGCGCACACCGTCTTCAATGTCGGGCTCCCAGCCGACAGGCTGCTGATGCAGCGGCTTCCAACGGACGAAGAGGTCGTAGGGCGGCTCGCCTTCGAGGACCTTCTCCAGCTCGCGCTTCAGCTGCTCTGCGGCGGCGACGCGTCCGTCAGCGCCTTCGACGCCTGCTTTCTGGTCCGCGCGCTGCCGGTCGAGCCAATCGCCGAGATAAGTGTGGGTCAGCTTGTCTAGGATCCGGCGTCCTTCGCCGTTCGGTGCCGCGAGCCGGTGATAGTTCGCGAGAGCAGAGAAGCCGTCTTTGCGTCCGTCCCAGATCTGCAAGACGAACGGACGCTGGCGAAACAGGGCGCAGTGCTGCTCGAAGAACCCATCGCGAAGCCAGTCGTCGAGCGACCTGCCCGCAAAGTCCGCGTTGACGAGCAGTTCGTTGAGCTTCTGTGCCGACCACTCCGCACCGAAGGCATCGGCGAGGAGCATCCGCACACGCTCTGCAGCAGGCGCTTCCCCACGCAGCGATGGCAGGCACACGATGCCATCTGCGTCTGTGTTGCGCGCGAGTGCGTCCTGTTGGATCGGACTGGCATCGAGGAAGGTAGCTCCTCGCATGCGCGGCCACTCGTAACCGAGGAGTCGTGCGACAGCCACCTGCAGCGAGGAACGAGAACCGAGCGGACTGCCCTCATGAAGCCACTGGGTCGGGTCGTCCGTCGAGGGACTCGGAAGCCCGCCGGGAAATCTCGTGGCGGCCTCCTGTTTCCAGCGCTCGACCTCAAACGGCACTTTGACAATCGTGCCATTTGCGACGATGACCTTTCTGTCAAGTAGGCGCACCTTCGCAGCGAACTCGCTGCTCGTCACATAGCACCAGAGCGCCGGAATCAGCTTCTCGTCATGGGGAGCAAGCGCCGTCACAGACTTGTCGTGCTTTTCGCCCGTGTACAGCGTGCAGCGAAGCTCGCTCGAAAGACTCACGACGATACCGCGGCGGCCCCACGCCTGCTGCCCACTCTGATCCTGGTTGTGAATCTGATCGCGGTCGGCCTGAGTCATCCCGCGCACGCGGTCAACGGCCGTGTCCCAAGCCACAATGTTTTCGCGCCCGGTCCACGGGTTCGTCGCATCCACGCTGCCTTGTTGGTATGCCCACCGATGGTCAGGCCCAGGAAGCTCCCAGAACTGCCGTCCATACCGCGAGTAGTCCCCTGTCCCGAGCCCCAAGAAGGAAGCCGTATACTGACCGAGCAGCGGAAGGGACTCGTGGCGTTCCAGCGTCAGCCGTGCATCTGGACTGGCGAGTTGATCCTTTTGGGCGACCAAGATGACTGCATCGCTTTGAATCGCAGACGCCTTGTCCTTGGGTTCGCGCAGCTCTCCAGCGTCGAACGCCATCAGCGCATCGTCGGTCAACGGCGCTCGACGCTCGAAGCCCGCGAGCACCACGTTGACTACTTCGCCGCCAATCGTCTCGAACGCTCTCGGACCGAGGGCCGCGAGGAATGCAATGCGCGACTCGCGAAGGAGAGTCTCGCGGAAGCGCTTGTAGCTCTTGAGGAACATCCAGTTACGTGGCGCGACAAGTGCCGCCGTACCGCCGTCTGCGTTGAACCGTGAAATGCGTTCGATGAAGCAAGTCGCCAAGTCAGCTTTGGCCGCCGCATGAAAGCGCTCGCAGTATTCCGCAAGCTGAACGACCTGATCCCCGCGACCAAGGTAGGGCACGTTGGTAGCCACCAACGAATATCGCCCGGCGAGGATCGATGCCGCCTTGGCGATGCCCTGTGCCACGACTGCGAGCTCGGTGTCTTCCGACTCCTCGGACGCGAGTGCGGATGAAAGCAGTCCACGGATCTTGTCAAAGTTCGCCACGAACAGCTCGCCGCCGACCCGCGTCGGGTCGATGAGCGAGCCCAGCGTCGGGGCTTGCCGGAACAGCTCGTAGAGCTGTGTCATCGCGTTCTCGGCGAGCGGATCGCCAGCTGCCAGCGCCGTCCACGCTGCCAGGGGCGCGTTGATGCCCAGTCCCGCACACGCGAGGTTCAGCGCGGGCAGCGATCGGTGGGCGGCGAGCTTCCACGCCGTGAGCCCGACGTTGAATGCCGCGATTTGGGTGCAGCGCTGATCGAGCTCAAGCCCGAACAGGTTCTCGCGAATCACAGCGTCGACCGCCTCGGCGATCGAGAGCCCTTCCTCGGCCTGCCGCAGCGCCACCAGCATGGGTAGCACGAACGCGAGGAAGTGTCCGCTGCCCATGCAGGGGTCGAGCACGGTGAGGTCCCTCGCGGCGGTGGGCCAACCGGGGAACGTGCCCGATGCCGGCTGCCAGACTTCGCCCTCACGCACGAAGCGTAGGTAACCCCACTCGGTGCCCTGCACCTTGCACGCGGCTCGGCACTCGTCCTCTGAGGCCGCCGAGCGCGCGAGACCGGGATTGGCCGCGAGCACCTTGCCCGCCCACCACGCACCGAGCGTGTTGTGCAGCAGGAAGAAGACCATGTAGTCCTCGGTGAACAGCTGCGTGACGGCGGACAGCTCGTCGGCGCCGATCTTCCCTTCCGATTTGTTGATGGCGTCCTTCTGCTCGGCCTGCCAGAACTGGTAGACCCAGCCGAGGCTGTCGTCGGCGATGAAGACCTCGCGCGACAGGCGCTCGAGAATCGCCTCTAGCTCTTGCCGCTTCTCGGGCGGCAGCGCGACCTCGAGCACCGGGTCACCTGCTCGGAAGATCTGCGGGAGCATGCGCTGCGCGAACTCGCTGGCTAGCACGAGCCAGTCCTTGCTCTGCTCTCGCGCGAGCTCGCGGCACTCGTCGAGCGAGAGCGCCATGCCCGAGTCGGGCTCGACGAGGAGGTCGTTCTCCGCGAGGAAACGTGCGAACAGCAGTCGATGCCAATGCTGGTAGGCGCACTCGTTCGTCAGCCGCTCGATGCTTTGCGTCTCCTTGCGGTCGTCGAGCGTGTCTCCGAGCTGACGGCCGTGTGCGCGCAGGCGCTTTCTGAGTGACGCATCGGCCCCGGTTGGCACCCTGCCGTCTCCGACTCCAAGTGAAACCAGCGCTGCGCGAGCGCCGGCCTCCGCTACACGGCGCGCCTTCTTGACGGCGTTCTCAAGGTCTCTGCGGAGAGTGCGGTCGAGCGATGCCATCGGGATCCCTCAGCTCACGAGTACGGGGCCATCCTTGACGGCCGCGACCAAAGTCTTCTTCTGACGTTCGAGCCACGCCTCGACATCGTCCGAGGTCGTCAGCGTCGTCCGCTCAATCGTCACTGGGCGCACCTTGGGCTCGAGGAGCCTGGCGGCGTGCTCCAAGGCCTTCTGCACACGGCCGGGGACAGCGTCAGCTTCCGCCTGCCGCGAGGCCAGCGACTTAGAGTCGAGGGCAGACGCAAGCGATTCATCAGACGTGACTGATAGCGGGGTCGCCGCGGCAAGGCCGACAGTGGCGAGAATGGACGACCGGTCGTTGTCGGCGAGCGGTGACCACACACTGCTTGCATCGAGAGAGGCGATGCCGTTGCTGAACGCCGCCTGAAAGGTCGAGTGGGACTCTAGCAACGCCTGGCGAAGCGCGTCAGCAAGGCCCGAGCGCAGGGGTGCGACCGGATCGGTCGGCTCGAGAAGGAGCCGTTGCGCCCTGACCGCGTCGACCTGGCCTAGGATGTCGGTCGCGGCGCCCAATCCCTGCGAGTGCTTCGCCAGGCGTTCAACCAGCACCCATGTCGGACGGCGACTGTCGATAAGGGCTTTGGTTCTCGTCCACTCGCCGATTCGCCGCTCGATGTCGGTGGCCTTTTCACGGATGGCAGCCAGCTGATCGTGGCCGACGCGCGCGCGGATGTCCTCGATGTCGGTGACCGACGCTGGCACAGGCAGCGGCGCATCACCGCCGGTCGCACGGCCCAGTGCGGCGAGCTGCTCGAGGAAAGCCGGCGCCTTGACCAATTCCTCACCCGCCTTGCAGCTCACACCGAGGGCAAGAAACACCTTGCGGATCGCGAGTTTGTCGGTGACTGTGAGCGTGATCTTCTCGACGCGGAACTCGGCCTTCGAGATCTTGTTCTGGTCGAGCTGCCCCAACGTGAGCACAGCCCCGTTGAGGGTTACCGACACGTGCTGCGTGCGGTGCAGCGCAATCAGCGCGGCGTCGATTGCGTCCTGCGGCCAACCGTAGGGACTGGCACGCAGCACCTTGCGCACTTCACCGCCAATCTTGCCGGCTCCGATGGTCGAGACCACGGCTTTGCAGACGGAGTGCTCCTCCGTGGGACCAGTGTGGCCTACCGGCAGCAAGGGTTGGTCGGCGCCTTCCTTTGCGCGTTTGATGACCGTCTCCCAGGCCGCGGAGTCGGCTTCCTTGAACCGGGGGAACAGCCGCACGAGCGCCGCGTTCGTCGCCTCGCGCACACGCTCCTCGAAGGTCGCCTGCAGCAGCTCCGAGCCGCCCCCTTGGTATACCTTCGCATTGGCAACGATCTGCCTAATTAGCTCATCGCGCTGACGGATGGCGGCGTTCCGCCGGCTTTCCATGCTGTGCCTGGCCTCTTCGCCTTCGCGCGTGGTCGGCGTGCCTTTGGCGTCGATGGTCTGTAGCGCCGCCTCCGCGTCTACGATGACCTTCCGAAGGTCGTCGGCAGCCTGCCGCGGCAGGAACACAAAGACGGTCGGGTTGTCGGTGCCGGCGGCACGTGCAGCGTCGAGTAGCTCCTTCTCACTGGCGGACCAACCGTCACGAATCCACAGAGGGACGCTCTCGCCGTTGCTGGTTGGCGGTGATTGGTCCCGCGACAGGACGATCTGACGAGCCTCCTTTGCAGCCCCTTGGATGATCTTCACCGAGCGAATGACCCGATCCGCTTCCGCGTAGACCTGCTGGTCACGCCGGATCTGGATGTCCGCATCGTCGTTCGCGAGCTTGCTCTGGCGGCGACGAAACTCGGCGTCCCACTCGGCGCCTTCCTTTGTCTGGAGTCGGTACTCGTCGCCCACCTTCATCAACGCGCCATTCGCGGCCAGTGTCTGGAGGACGGTCTCGACGTTGCTCCGCAGCTTGCCGTTGTCAGTGAGCAGATCGTCGACCAGCAGGTCGGCGATGTGCTCCTTCGACGCGCGCACGCCGATGTCAGCGCCAGCCTCGCGTGGCAGCCGGCTGATAAGGAACACGAGGCCGCAAATGCGACGTGCGAGCTGCCCCTCGTCCGTGTGGTCCTTCGAGAGGTTGATGATGCGTTCGTTGATCTCGCGAAGCAGCACGCCGGTGTTGACCATCTCCGGTGCGAGCGCCTCGAACAGATCGTCTCCTGGCACTGTGGCGCCGAGATCGCGGTCGCTGATGCGTGCGACCGCGTCGTGGATGATGCGAAGCTGCGATCGCAGCTGGCTGTGCGTGCCAGCGGCATCGACGGCCCGGAAGCAGTGCTCCCAGAAGCGGCGACGCACCGGCAGGAGAGGGTAGTCGTCAACGATGACGTCGCGGTCCTGTGCCGTCTCGCCAATGCGCGTGCCGTGGAGCTGCCGCGATACCTCGCCCCCGTGCTTCTCGAGGAAGCCTTTCACCTCCGAGATCGAGGCAGGCTTCTTCTGAAGGAGCACCTTCCTGATGACAGCCTCGACATCCTGGTCGGAGAGCTGGACGCGGATCGTGTAGCGGTCCGTCAGCTTCTGCAGCTTTGGCGTGGCGGTGAGCGCGCTCTGGCCTGATGCGACGACGAGCACGTGGCTGTCGAGCTGCTTCGAGAGCGCCTCGGTGACCTCTGTGACGAGCGTGGAGCGATCGTTGGAGTCGCCGATGTACTGCTGCACTTCGTCGAGCACGAGGATCGTGCACGGTGTTCGTCCGTCTCGGCCGTTGAGCGTCAGTACACGCTTGATGGCCGCGAGGAACTCCGCGGTCGTCATGTCAGTGGCGCGCGGTGGGAACTGCGCTTTGAGCGTGTTGCGGGCTTCCGCCTCTGTCGCCGCAAAACCGGAATCACACGCGAGCAAGGCATTTGCGATCAGTTTGCTCACGTAGAGGTTGTTGAGCTCCGACGGCCACTGCTTGCCGGCGGTCTCAACAGCTCCCTTCACCTTCTCGAACCAGCCCTGGTCGTGCAGCCACAGACAGAATTGTGCCTGGGGGTACTGGTCGGGCAGCCCGACACCGCGCAGGAGCACCGAGAGGATCGTCAGACGCACATGGTCCGTTGTGCCGCTTGGCAGCGCGCCGGCCGCCGCGAGGAGGCCGCCCGCACGCTTGCCAGCTGTGTCGAGCTCACGCAGCAGCTCACGCAGGTCGTCGGGCATCGACGGGACGAGGCTACGCGCGGTGGCCCCGTCGGGAAACGGCGTATCGACCCAGAGGTGGCAGAGCATCTTCAGCAGGTGCGACTTGCCGCTTCCGAAGAAGCCGCTGACCCACGCAGCCTTCTGGCTGGTCTGGGCCAAGTTGGACAGGTAAGACTGGAGGATTCGCTGGATTCCGTCTGCGTACTGCCCCTCGCAGACGAACGTCGACAGCTCGCCACGAAGCTCGTCGAGCTCCTTTGCGTTGGAATGACCGGTGATCCGTGCCTGCCCCTGGTTGACCAGGGGATGGGTAGACGGATCTCGCTGGAGGATGTCCTTTATCTTCATTCGGCACCGCTGCTGCTGTGGACGGAGATGGGAACGGCCATGTAGTTCCAGCCATCGCGTGCGTCGAGCAGCCGGTAGTTGTTCTGCTCGAAGTGGCCGGGGAAGAAGACGACGAGCCGCCCTCGCACGTCTCGTTCAACGAGCTTCAAGATCTGCGACACACGGGCAAAACCGAAGAGGGACGCCACTCCGAAGACGGCAACGACGGACACCTCGCTGACCTCGGGGTCAGTCAGGACGGAACGTATCCGATCGGCGATGTGTTCTGGGAACTCGGCTTCGAGTTTCATCTGCAGGTCGTCTGGCGACTCGAAGTAGGCGTCGCGGTATTCGTCAGCCGCCATCCACTCCGAGAAGGCTCTGGTCAGATCGACTTCAAACCAATCGTGCCCGGCCTGCTCCGTCGCACTCTCGAACGCCATCTTCCTCGCGCGCAGCGTGCGCTCGAGCTCCTTGTCGTACACAACCATCACGACCCGCTGGGCACCAGACACGGTGCGTTGCCACGGCGTGGAAATGTGCTCGTGGTATCGATCGGCGAGATCTTCAATGCGGCCCACGTCAGCGCCTCGCTTTCCATGGATCGAGCCGGTCGAACTCAATGTCGATGGCGTCGCCAACCACGCGGAAGTCGATCAGGCCGTGCCGTCTCGCCTCCATCGCAAGCGTGCGCGCCTGCGAAGGCTGACAATCGATCGCCTTGAGCCAGTCGGAGTCGAGCAGCGGCGCGGAGCGGCTGCCGCTCGTATAGCCCAGCAGGAGGGCGAGCGCCACAGCCGTGAACGTCGGCTCAACCTGCTGGCGATACTTGAAGGTTCGGCCCGTGAGAAGCCCGGCCTGGCTCCAGGAGCTTGCGGCGTTGCGAGCGACCTTGTCGAGCGTCTCGTCGCTGAGACGGTCGCCGACCGCTTCGCGCAATGCCTGGCGCATCGGGCCGCGTGCGAACTCGTCACCCTTTCGCAGCGCCACCACCGACGGAGCCGTCGCCGCAAGCAGGGGGTCGCGCGCGAGTGCGACGAGGAGGGCAAGCAGGGGCTGCCCGCGTTCGTCGAGTGGCCAGAGCGATCGCATGATGCGGAAGAGTGGCACGTCGGGATCGAGGGCGTAGAGCTCGCTCAGTCGCTGCGAGGTGAGCACTCGTGTGGAAGCCGTCGGCTTGCCGAGGCAGTTGTGCTCGACGATGGCCGCTACGTAGTCGGCCCGTCGCGCGCCTTCAGATACCGCCGCCAGGGTGGCGCGGAGCTCATCCAGCATCATTGTTCGGCTGGTGTGAGTCCCGCGGTCTCCGAAGCGAAATCCTAGCGATCTGAGGTCGTCTTGGGCTGCCGTGTTTGTTCTGAGGCGCATTTCCAGTGAGTGCGTTGCCGGCAACATTGCCGGCGAGTAGCTTATCTCGTGCAGGATTTGTCGTCAACGGTGACTGGTGATGCCGGCAAGTTTGCCGGCGAACTTGACTCATATTTCTGAGTGCGGTATTGTCCAGCCCGCGTGACCCAAGCATCAGCTACCCGTCGCGGCGTTTTCTGCGGCTTCGACGTCCGCATCGACCCCTGGGCGGTCGACTACGGCTCGGAGACCCCGACCGAGTTCCAGCTTGACGCCGAGGACACATCGACTGTCGACGTTGCGGTTGAAGTCGACGGCACCGCGTGGACTCCGATCAGCCCTGCGTCGGTGGGGACGGACCAGGCAGTGTCCTTCGTCGACGGAGTGCGCCGAATGGAGGCCCGCCTCGTGGTGACGCACCAGGGCCGCGTGATCCACGGTGCACTCGGCTCGTTCGGCGTCGGCGTCGTGGACTGTCGCAATGGCCGGGCCGTGTTTGGCGAAGAACGACGTGGTCGGCTCACTGTTTTCGGGTCGGGCGCAGTGCCGCCCTCGTCTCTAGAACTCGCCCCCGCGCTCGTCTATGCGCCGCATAGCGTTCCCGAGGAGGACGCCGACGCCCCACTCAAGGGGATCCATAACGAGATGCGTGCGGTGGAGCGTCAGCTAGCTCGCGAGCATGCCGGGCCGGAGCGCGTTGTCGTCGCGGATGGTCCCCTCGCACCGGGCGAAACGACGGCCGGCCATGTGGTGGGCTTCGTGAAGCGGCTGTTCAAGCTGTACGTCCCCGCCGAACAGCTCGGCGTGGTGCGCGCGTTGCCGCTGGCGGCGCGAACGCCACTCTTCCTGATTGCAGGCAACGATCGCTTCTCCCGCTACTCGTGGTTCGTCCGACTCGGGCCACGGTTGCCCATCGAGTCCGACTTCACGGGACTTGTGCGCCTGGAAGTCAGCGGCACGGTCGGCAAAGAGGAGGCCGTCCGCCTGGCCGATCTGATGACGACGTTGCTGCCACGGTTTGTGCCGTCACGTACGCGTGACCCCCGGGCGCCGCAGAACCTGGTCCCCATTGGTGCGCTTGAGCAGCACCTCCGCCGCGGATTGGGAGACGCACGCCTGATTCACCGCCGGCTGGCGACACGGCTGGCCCAGGAGTTTGTGAATGTCTGATTCGTCTTCGTCGGCCGTCGTCGGTCTGGTGCTTGGATCGCAGGACGCCACGCCGCTGGAGTTCTGGGTGGGCGTGCGTGAAGGCGAGCGCGTTCAGCTCGATGACCTCGTCGTCACGCGAACCACGCTGTCTGACGGCCAGACCGTGACGTTCTACGGCATCGTCGACATCGTCCGGAAGCGATTCGAAGGCAGCCAGTTCGATACCGACGCCTTCCGCGTGGCAGATGGCACTCTGCCGGCAGACGTTTCATACGCCGCACACGTGCAGGTCACCCGCGTTGAGCCCGAAATGTTCGTGCCGCCTGGTCCTGGCGAGGCAGTGAGCGTCGTGCGCGACGAAGAGTTCCGCCGCGCCCTGTACTTCGATCGGATGGAGCGCACGGTGGCGATTGGGCTGACGCGCTCGGGCGAGCCGATCCACGCGAACCTAGAGTTCCTGGACGGGACGCGCGGTGCCCACGCGTCGATCAGCGGTGTGTCCGGCGTAGCCACGAAGACGTCGTACGCGACCTTCATCCTTTACTCCCTGTTCCACTCCGACGCCCTCGGGCTCGATGCGGCTAATGCCAAGGCGCTGATCTTCAACGTCAAGGGCGAGGATCTACTGTGGCTCGATAAACCGAACGCGAAGCTCACCGACGAGATGCGCGAGGAGTATCAACGGCTTGGCTTGCCGGCTGGTCCTTTCCAGAGCGTGGCCTTCTTTGCTCCGACACGGAAGGGCAGCGACACGCCCATGCCCGACACCGGTAGCCGGCAGGAGGGCGTCCAGCCGTACGTATGGACCGTTCGCGAGTTCTGCCGGGAGCGATTGCTGCGATTCGTGTTCGTCGACGGCGAGGATGCGCGAGCGCAGATTCACCTCGTCATTTCGCGCGCGGAGCAGGCGCTCGAACGCGCCGCCCGGGACGGCGACCAGAGTGACGCCAGCGTGGTCGTCGACGGAACTCCGGTCGCTTCGTTCAGCGACCTCGTAGATCTGCTCGACTCGACAGCGTTGGACAACATGATGGGCGGCGCCCCGGTTGCCGGCGGCACGCTCGACGCCTTCCGGAGGCGCCTGCACGGGGCGGCCGAGCGAATGGGCCACCTGGTCAGCGGCCATTCCCAGGCACGTAACCGCACGATCGACTGGTCTGCCCAGCAGGTCACTGTCGTGGACATTCACTCGCTGCACGCATCCGCTCAGTTGTTCGTGGTCGGCGTGCTGCTGAAACGAATGATGGACCAGAAGGAACGCCAGGGCGGGTCACGGCCGCTCGTGTTCGTTGTGCTCGACGAGTTAAACAAGTACGCACCTCGTGAAGGCTGGAGTCCGCTACACAACGTGCTGCTCGACATCGCCGAACGTGGGCGGTCGCTCGGTGTCTCGCTCTTCGGCGCGCAGCAGACCGCCAGCGAAGTCGAACGCCGCATCGTCGGGAACGCGGCGCTCAAGGTCGTCGGTCGGCTGGACGCCGCGGAAGCGGAACGGAGTGAGTACGGATTCCTGACTCGCGTGGGCCGAGTGCGGGCGACGTTGCTGCGGCCGGGTTCGATGATTGTGTCGCAGCCCGAGATTCCGATGGCCATCCTGCTCCGGTTCCCGTTCCCCTCATGGGCGACACGGAAAGACGAGGTTTCGGCAGGGGCGGCCGGAACGGATCCGTTTGCTCGGATGAACCTCTGACATGCGCATCGTTCACACCGCCGACTGGCACGCCGGTCGAAACTGGAAGGGACAGGATCGACTGCCGGAGCTTCAGGACATCCTGGAGCATCTCGGTGCCTTCATCGAGCGAGAGCGCATCGATCTCGTCTTGATGTCAGGGGATGTCTTCGACAGCCAGGTGCCTCCCCCGGAGGCTGAACGGGCGGTATCGGGCTTCTTCAAGCGTCTTGGCGCGGCCGGCATCCCATCGGTCGTGATTGCCGGGAACCACGACCACCCGGTGCGGATGGACGCCTGGGGGCTGCTCGCGGAGTTCGTGGGCGTGCAGGCCCGAGGGCTGCCTCGTCGGCGGACGGAGGGCGGCCTGATCGAGTTGTCTTCGAAGTCGGGGGAATCGGTGTGTGTTGCTGCGGTCCCCTGGGCCTCTCCCGGACGGATTGTCGAGGCGCTCACGCTGGCGCGCGACGAGACACAGGCGAAGCAGCAGTACGCCGATGCGATGCAGCACATCCTTGGTCACCTGGCTGAGGGCTTCAGGCGGGACGCCGTGAACCTCGTCGTGGCGCATTCCTACATTGCCGGCGCGAAGGGCTGTGGCTCCGAGCGGATAGTGACGTTGGGCGACGAATGGGCTGCGACGGCTCAATCGCTGCCGCCCATCGCCCAGTACGTGGCCCTCGGCCACATTCACCGCCCACAGCGCATCGAGGCCGCTGGCCCGCATACGCAGTATGCAGGCTCCCCGATGCAACTCGACTTCGGCGAGGTGGACGACGAGAAGAGCTTCGTCGTCATCGATGTCGCTCCAGGCAAGCCGCCTCGCGTCGATCGAGTGCCCTATGCAGGCGCGGCACGACTTGGCGAATGGACTGGCACGGTCGCAGACCTCGAGCGCGACGCCGACAGCCTCCGACACCTCGGCTATCTGAAGGTTCGGATCACGCTTGACGGGCCGATGCCGGACCTGAATCGACGCGCCCGTCAGATCCTGCCCAACATCGTGGTTGTGGAAGCCCTGCTGCCCGAGGCGACGGCCAGTGAGACTGAAGGCGGCTCCTCAGACAGAGCGCCTGCCGCCGCGGCGCCGCTCGACCAGTTTCGCGCGTTCTACCAGCGCGCACACCAGCGTGAGCCTCAACCGGACACCCTGACCATGTTCTCGGACCTCCACGCCGCCGCGTCCCAGGACTGATATGAGACCTATCCGCTTGGAGGTTGAGGGATTCACCTGCTATCGCGATCGGCAACCTGCGCTTGAGTTCTCCGAACTTACGCTCTTCGCGATTGCGGGGCCGACGGGCGCCGGCAAGTCCAGCATTCTCGACGCGATGCTGTACGCACTCTTCGGTGAAGTGCCTCGCATCGGCAAGCACGGCGTCTCCGAGTTCATCTCGCAGGGCCGCGACCGGATGTCAGTGGCGCTCGACTTTCGTGTCCGAGATCGGGAGTACAGGGTCACGCGGGCATCCAAGCAGTCGAAGACGTCTGTCAAGACCGACGCGACACTCGCGGAGCTCACGGCCGCAGGTGAGCGCAGCCTGGCGAGCCAGGTCAAGCAGGTGAACGACGAGATCGTCAAGCTGCTTGGCCTGGGGTACGACGAGTTCATTCAAACGGTGGTCCTTCCGCAGGGAGAGTTCGCGAAGTTCCTGAAAGCAAAGCCGTCTGATCAACGCTCCATCCTGCAGCACCTCCTGCGGCACGACGTCTTCACGCGGATGAGGGACCTGGCCGAGGACCGTCGCAAGAAGCTGGACGTGGCGCTCAGTGGGCTCGAAGGCAAGCTGTCGGGCCTCGCCAATGCTACGGACGAGACCCTTGCCGCGGACGAGGCGGCTCTGACTGAAGCGCGTACTCGCCAGGCTGATGCGGCTAAGGCTCGGGATGACGCTGATCTGCACGCGCAGGACGCGAGGGTTCGCCGAGCGTTCACTGAGGAGGTCGAACGGCTTCGCGCCCAGCGGAGTGTGCTGGAGCAGGACGCCGCGAGGGTCGAGCGGCTGCGAGAAGAGCTCGAACAGGCACGGCGCGCCAGCGCCGTCGTGCCCCGCCACGACGCTTTCAAGGCCGCGACGGCACGGGTGAGCTCGGCCCAAACCGCTTACGACAAGGCAATCGGCGTGGCCGAGCGTGCATCGGCCGCCAGAGAGAAGGCGTCCGAACGGGCTGCCATCGCATCAGACGCTGCGAAAGAATGCGTCGCATTGTCTGCGCGGCTCCAGAGGCTCCACGAGATTGCCGGCGACGTCGCGCGACGTACCCAACTGACCGCTGACCTGAGAGCGGTGTCAGAAGACGTGTCTTCCGCCGAGAAGTCCTTGAAGGCCGCTCGCGACGCCAGAGCCGACGCGCACGGGGTGGTCAGTGACCTTCAAGGGCGCGTCCGAGAACTGCAGGCCAATTTGGCTGACTGCAGTTTCGATGCGGCCTTGTTGGAGGCTATCGAGGACTCCTCTACTTCGATTGGAACCGCCAGAGCTATCCAGCAGCAGATCGCTGCACTCGAGGTCGAGCTCAAGGAGCATCAAGCCGCCCGACGCGATGCGGAGCAGAAGGCTTCCGGGGCCTTGGTTGCGCGTGACAGCGCAGTTTCCGAACTCACGGCTGCGGAGGCTGGGCTGACGAGAGCCGAGGCTCACGTTCAAGAACTTCAAACCGCACTGAGCGCCGTCAGTTTCGATGGTGCCCTGTTGGAGACCATCGACGGTTCATTCGCGTCCGTGGGAACCGCCAAGGCAGTCCAAGCTGAGATCCTTTCACTTGAGACCGAACTCATTCAGCGACAGGTCGAACAGGCCCAAGCGGACCAGCGGGCCGCCGCGGCGCAGGCGGCTCACGACAGCGCGCAGGCAAGCGTCAGTTACGCCACGGAAGTGCTCACGGGAGCGCGCGCCGCCCTCGAGGCGGGCCGCGACCGTGACCGTGCCGCAACTCTCAGAGCCCACTTGCACGCCGGTGACGCCTGCCCGGTTTGCCTGCAGGCGGTTCCGGACGTGCTCGCCGTACCGGCAGGGCCCGAATTGGCCGGACTTGAGGGGGCGGTTGCCGCCGCCGAGTTTCAGGCTGCGCGAGCGGCTGAGATGGGCGGAGAGGCTCAGGCCACCCTGGCTGATGCGACAGCTGCACTGCACCAGAGACGGAGAGCGGTAGAGGCCACCAGCGAGAAACTAGTCGAACGGCGCGGCGCGCTGAACGCGGTGCTTTCGAACCTGTCGACCATAGTTCGCGATGCTACGAGCCCGGACGGACTGGACGTCCTCGCCTGGATCGAAGAGCGCCGCGAAGCGCTGCGCGCGGCGCGAGCCGAGAGCGCCCGTCGCGAGAAGAACGTTCGAGACGGTGAGTCAGCGCGGGATGGCGCGCGCCTGGCGGTAGCCGAGGCGAGGAGTGCTGCAAAGCACGCGACGGATACCTATCAATACCGTGTCGATGATCACACAAGGCTCGCGACCACGGTGGCCGCGGTCGCTACCAAGCTGACCGAGCGTCGCGAGGAGCTGAATGCGCTGCTCGCGACCCTGGCTGCCGTCGCGCCGGTCGGAATGAGCGTGGAGGGGCTGGCCATCCTTACGTGGTTGGAGGAACAGCGCGAGGGCCTTCGCGCGGCGAAGGCCGAGCGAGAACTTCGAACGAAGAGCGTCCAGGACGTCCAGACCATGCTTGGCACTGCCCGCGTGGGCGCCGCCGAGGCAGAAGGCAATGAGACGCGGGCGGCTGATCATCACCTCGCAAGGATGAACGAGCGGACTCGAGTCCAAGTAGATCTCGACGCCGCGTCGGCCCGAATCCATGCTGTCTCTGCGCACGCCGACCCCCTTGCAGAGCGGGAAGATGTGGCCCGTCAGATCGCCGCTCTTCAGGAATCGGAGCGCAGCACCGGGACGGCGCTGACTGACGCGACGAACGCTGCCGTTCGGGCGGACACCGAGCTTCAAGCCGCAGCGTCGGCGCTATCGGCGGCTACTAATCATGCGTCAGGGGTAGAAGCATCACTCGCGCAAGCGCTGGCCGCTGCCGGCTTCGCCGATGCTGCCGCCGCCGTCGCCTCCGTCCGCTCCGACGACCAACAGAGCGTGCTCACGACCGAAATCATTGCGTTCGACAAGCAACGCGCGGGCGTCCTGCAGCGACTTACCGACGTTGAGTCCCAGGTGGCCGGGAAGGAGATGTCGGCGGAAGTCCTTGCCGACATTGAGCGGCAGGCCAAGGCGACGGCCGATGCCAGCCGGGAAGCAGACAAGGTGGTCGCAACACGTGAGGCGGAGATCTCTCGGTTGCGCGACGACGTCAAGGCTCGGGTCGCGCTACTGGACCAGAAGGGGGCACTTGAGAAAACATTCGCGACCGCGGCCGAACTCGCGGCGGATCTCAAGGGCGACCGCTTCCAAGAGTACCTGCTCGAGGAGGCTTTCAAGACGCTCGTCGAGGGCGCATCGGTACGGCTGAAGACCATCTCGAATCGCTATGCCCTGCAGTGGGAGTCCGGGGAGTTTTACGTCGTCGACCACGACAACGCGGGTGAACGGCGGCGCGCGGAGACCCTCAGTGGCGGCGAGACGTTCATGGCTTCGCTGTGCCTCGCCTTGCAGCTCAGCGACGAGGTCCTTCGGACGTCGGGGGCGCTTCAGATGGATAGCCTGTTTATCGACGAGGGGTTTGGCACGCTCGACTCCGACTCCTTGTCAGAGGTCACGGATGCGATGGAGGCACTGCGTCAGGATGGAGATCGGATGATAGGCGTCATCAGCCACCGACCGGAGCTGACCGAGCGCTTGCCAGGGTGCATCCGGGTCAACAAAGGGATCGGCGAATCGACGTGGGTGTTGGAGAGAGTCGGTTGAACGGATCAGCAATGTGAAGTGCTACGGATGGGAGAGGGCATGAATTGGACGAAGCACCACTATCGCGTCGGCAGCCACTCGGACGGCTGGGATGAACTACCGTCGGGTGAGAAGCAGGATGCGCTTGTGGTCGCCGCTCGCAAGCGTATCGAGCCTTGGCTGTCCGCCGTCTTCCAAGCAGAGCACCTCAACCTGTTCGTCGGCAGCGGTTTCACCACCGCAGTGGCTCATTTGGCCGGCACCAGTGCAATTGGAATGAGCGCTGTGACCCTCGGCACTCAGTACGACAGCGCGATCGCGGCACACGCCGAGGCAGCCGCGAGGCTGATGAATCGCGAGCCGGCCAACATCGAGGACCAGTTCCGAAGCGCACTGGCCGTGTGGGAGGGCTTGCGCGTCATCGACCGTGAGTCGGCGGGACCGCTCAAGTCAGCGTTGAATGTTCAGTTGTCACGATTCCTTAAGTCGTTGCTGGCCACTGAGCGGGGAATTGCAGGTGGGGGCGGCGCAGACAAGATCCGAGACGCAAAGAACGCGCTGCAATCGTTCCTCTTGAGCTTTGCCAGCCGCGCGGCATCCAGGGAACGCCTTCACATTTTCACCACGAACTATGACCGGCTGGTCGAGCACGGATGCGACCTGGCAGGGCTTCGAGCAATCGACCGATTTGTAGGAGCGCTCAACCCCATGTTCCGTGCGTCGCGTGTCGAGGTCGACGTCCACTACAACCCGCCGGGCATTCGTGGTGAGCCACGGTTCTTGGAGGGGGTGATCCGGCTCACGAAGCTCCACGGCTCGCTGGACTGGTTGTTCGACACCAGCGACCGGCGGATCTACAGAAGGGGCATCCCCTTCGGCGCACCCGACGACCACAGCGACGTGCCCACAGAGCCGGTGGACACCGTCATGATCTATCCGAATCCGGCTAAGGACGTCGAGACGACCCAGTACCCCTATGCGGAGCTGTTCCGGGATTTCGCCGCGGCCGTCTGCCGGCCAAACTCCGTCGTAGTGACGTACGGCTACGGGTTCGGCGACGACCACGTGAATCGTGTCCTCATCGACATGCTGACGATACCGTCGACGCACTTGGTGATCATCAGCTACGGACTGGATGCCAGGTTGAAAGCGTTCTGCGCGAATACTCGAGAGGCACAGGTCACGTTGCTGGTCGGACCCCACTTCGCAGACCTGTCCACCCTGGTCGAGCACTACCTTCCGAAGCCCGCTCTCGATCACATCACCAGCCGAATGACGGAGCTGCTGAGGCATCGGCCCCAGGAGATCCCAGCCGCAGTTCCAGCGGTGGAAGCCAACACACCATCGCAGGCGGCCGACGGACAGCAGTGAGGACAGCATGACAACACCGATTGAGAGTCTGTCCCACCTCGTAGTCGGTTCCGTCGAGTCCGTAGCGCCCGACAAGATCGGTGTGCTCTTGGAGCTCGACGCCCCAAGCACCACGGCGCTCAACACCGGGACCCCGACGGCTTTTCCGAGGCTGAACAGCTACGTTCTGATTCCGAACGAAGCCGGTGCGACAGTGGCATACGTGGCATGGATGGGAATCGAGCGGTCTGCCTATCCCAAACGCGCTGGCTTCAAGGACTTCGGGCTGGTGGACTTGCCGTTCCCTCTCCGGAAGATGTCGGTGGTACCCGTCGGCACACTGGCATCGACGTGGGCGGCCAATCGGAAGCCAATGTTCGAGTTGTCGCGTGGGGTGGTCGCCTTCCCCTCTGTGGGTGACCAGGTCCTGATGCCAACGCCGCAGCAGGTGGAAGCGATCGTCGGCATGAGCAACGATTCCCAGCGGGTTCGCCTGGGCTCATCTCCGATGGCTTCGCGAGCCGTGATAGCCGTCGACCCAGACAGGCTCTTCGGCCGTCATCTCGCTGTCCTTGGCAATACCGGCAGCGGAAAGTCGTGCACAGTGGCAGGACTCATCCGCTGGTCGCTTGAGGCGGCTCGCGCGACAATTAAACGTGAGGGACGCAACGGCGCGCCCAACGCGCGCTTCATCGTCCTGGATCCTAACGGCGAGTACGCACATGCGTTTCGCGACGACCCTGGGCAGACGCGCGTGTTTCGAGTCCCTCCGGTGTCAGCCGGCGAGCGGGCCCTTCAGGTTCCCGCCTGGTTGTGGAACGGGCACGAGTGGGCCGCCGTTGCGCAGGCGCAGCCCGCTGCGCAGCGGCCGTTGCTATTGCAGGGGATCAGGGAGCTGAAGAGCGGAAGTAGCGCAGGCGTGCCACGCGATGCTCGGATTCGCCGATTCCTGACATCGTATGCGACGCGCTTATCTGCGCTTCTGAATATGGGAACGCCAGCGTTTGCCGGGGACCTACGGGCAAGGATGGATTGCGGCAGGATGCTGGAGAACATCGCGACGGACTGCGGTCAGTTCAGCAGCGAGGTGTCCGAGCCGGCGGCGTCTCAGCTGGTTGCCGCGGCTGATGCCACTAAGGGCGTCATCGACAGTCGACGCTCAAAACAGTGGTTCAACGACTTCTCGGTCGCCGACCTTGAATCTGTTCGGACCTTACTGACCTCGGTCGCCGAAACGCTGCCTGACCTGGCGACCTTCGCGCAGATCAATGAGGATGCTCCGACGAAGTTCGACGTCAACCTCCTCGCCGAGCATCTGGAGAAGTTGGCCACGGAGCAGGGAGGGAATCTAGCGGGCTTCATCTCCACCCTCGGGCTCCGGATCCGAGGCATGCTGGCGGACCATCGCCTCGGGCAGGTCATAGCCGGAGAGCCACCAGTCGAGTTCGAGACCTGGCTCAACGACTACATCGGCAGGAACGGCGCGGACGGCGGGTCCTTGGCAATCATCGATCTATCGCTCGTGCCTTCAGAAATTGTGCATGTAGTCGTCGCCGTCCTCGCTCGTCTGGTGTTCGAAGCGTCACAGCGTTATCGGCGACACCACCCCAGTGGAATGCCGCTGCCGAGTGTGCTCGTGCTTGAAGAGGCCCATACGTTCATTCGGCGCGGCAAAGATGATGAGGGGCCTGCGGCGACACCGGCTCGGCTGTGCCGTGAGGCGTTTGAGCGCATTGCGCGGGAAGGGCGAAAATTTGGCCTTGGACTTGTGCTGTCATCGCAGCGACCGTCCGAGCTGTCGCCTACAGTGCTGGCTCAATGCAACACGTTCCTGTTGCACCGGATTGTGAACGATTCGGACCAGGAGCTCGTCGCCAGGCTCGTTCCGGACAACGTTGGTGGATTGCTGCGTGAGCTTCCGAGTCTGCCGTCGCGGCAAGCGATTCTTCTTGGCTGGGCGACGCCCATTCCGGTTCTGGTTGACATTGACGAACTGCCAGTCGAGCAACGTCCCCAGTCTTCCGATCCAGACTTCTGGGATGTCTGGACCCTCGGGAAGCAGCGATCCATCGACTGGGGCGCCGTCTCCAGCGACTGGGTTGGCACAAAGGTGTCGCCGCCCGATACGCCGCCAGGAGACTCGGACGGCGTGTAGTTGATGAGGACATTTCCTCAGCGTAACGGCGCAGCTTGACGGGCCGCAGCGCAGCCGTGCTAGGGTGAAGCACCTCTCCCATCTCCCGTGTTTCGAGGAGGCTCCATGGGTGCGTTCCGGGCGGCGGTGTTCTTCGTCCTGATCGTCAGCGCGGGTCAGTCCGGCCCCGACCCTGGAGCTCTGCTCAAAGAAGCTGATCGGCTGGCGTGGCTGCGCGCCTGGTCGGCGGCCGAGTCGCACTTCCTCCAAGCCCAGAAGCTCTTCGCTGCCCGCGGAAATGAGCGCGACGCGCTCTACGCCGAGGTCAGCGCGTTCCGAGGCGCCCTGCCGCGGATGTCGGTGCCGGCGGCATCGGCGCGACTGGCGGACTACCTCGAGCATCCCATCGTCCAGGATGATGACCGCCTCCGACTTCGGTTGCTCGTCATCAAGGGCGAGACCGACGAGGACCTCGATCCGACGCTGGCGGCCGAGTCGTGGCGCGCAGCGCAGACGCTGGCCGAATCACTCGGCGACGCTGCGTGGGCCAATCGCGCGCGTGGCGAGTTGGGCCTCGTCGCGTTCCTGCAGGGCGACGTCGGCGGTGCGGTCGTCGGACTCGGACAAGCGATCAAGGTCGCGCAGTCGAACGGTGACGTCTCTTCCCTGGTTCGCTGGTTGACGCTATTCGGGCACGGCTACGTTCAGCTTGGCCGTGCGGAAGAAGCGCTCGCGTTCTACGACCGCGCGCTTGCGGCGGCCTCGGCCGTGCCGGAGATTCAGTTCCCTGTGATGACGCACGTCGGTCGCTCCAGTGCGCTGATTCGGCTCGGGCGACTGGATGAAGCAGACAGCGTGCTCGCCCAGGCCGGCGAGGTCGCGCTCCGGGCGAAGGCGCTTGGGTACCAGGCGCAGCTCCTATCACAGCGGGGCCTGATCGCGAACCGGCGAGGGCAACCCGCTGAAGCCGTCGCTCGGTTTGGCGAAGCCCTCGCGCTCGCCCGAGCGGCCGGCGCCAACCGCCTGATTGCAGAGATCGCGCTGGAGTCGGCGCGAGTCCAGCGACAGCAGAAGGACATCGCCGGTGCGGAGCGGGTGCTGCAGGAGGGGATTGGCGTTGCCCGAGGCATCGAGGAACGGTTCCTGCTACCGCGCCTGTTGGCCGCGACTGCCGAGTTGGAGGCGAGTCGTCGTCGGTTCACCGCCGCCGCCGGATTGCTGGACGAGGCCTCGGACATCCTGCAGGGGCTCTTCACGAGCACGAGCAGCCCGTGGCTGCAGAGCCGCCTCGTGAGCGGAATGGACGAGGTCTTCCTCGCGCGCATCCGCCTGGAGGGTGCCCGCGGGCAGGGAGCGTCCGCGATGTACGCCGCCATCGAGGACGCGCGCGGGCGGTCGCTGATCGAGCTGCTGGCGAATCGGCCTCTGGCGTCTCAAAGTCGACCCGCTGACATGCGCGAGGGCGAACGTCGCATCTCTGAACTCCAGCGCCGGCTGTTCCAAACGACCAATACGGCCGCACGCCGTCGCTTACTCGACCAGATATTCGCTGCCGAGGAGCAACTCGCCCCCGTGTCGACGGAGTTCTTCGAGGGCGCCCGACGCTCGACCACTCGCGTGGCGCCATCTCTTGGGCGGCTCCGGCGCACCCTGCAGCCAGACGAAGTCTTCGTCGAGTTCGCGCTGGCGAACCCGCAGTCGTACGCGGTAGTGGTCACGCGAGACTCGGCGCGGGTGCAGCCTCTCCAGAGTGCCGATGCCATCCGCACTGCCGTGGATGCCTTCTTGAAGCCGCTCCGCGCCGGTCACGCACCAGTCGAGGAAGGCCAAGCGCTCGCCAGGGTCGTGCTCTCCGCGATGCCAGAGCTTCGTTCGCGGTCGCGGCTGCTCGTCAGCCCAGACGGCGCGCTGCACCACGTTCCATTCGACCTGCTCGATCTGAACGGTCGGCGACTGCTGGACTCTCATGTCGTCAGCTACGCCCCGTCCGGGGAGGTGCTCGCCACGCTCAGAAGCAGGACGTCGTCGCGGGCACGGCGTCCCGTGTTGGCGCTCAGTGCGTCGTTCGGTGGTCAGGCGATGCCAGCCGCCAAAGGATTGACGCGCGACGCCTTCGATCTCGATCCCTCGAAGCTGCGCCCGTTGCCATCGGCTGATGATGAAGCACGTTCCGTCGGCACCACGCTCGGCGCCGAGGCGTCTGCCGTCTTGATTGATACGGCCGCTACCGAGGATGCGCTGAAGCGGCAGCCCTTGGCCGACTATCGCGTGCTCCACCTGGCCGCACACGGCCTGCCGAGCACACGATTCCCAGCGCGAGCAGCGCTCCTCCTACGGTCGGGCGGGAGTGACGATGGCGTGCTGCAGGCACGGGAGATTCTGCTGCTGCGCCTCGACGCGACGCTGGTCACCCTCTCCGCGTGCGACACCGGATCCGGAAGCGTTCATGGGCAAGACGGTCCGGCCAGTCTCGTGCGTCCGTTCCTGGCGTCGGGGGCTCGCGCAGTGGTCGCCAATCTCTGGGCGGCCGACGACACGTTCAGTCTGGCGTTGATGCGCGCGTTCTATCGGCAGCTGGCGACGGGCGCGGACATCGGGACGGCGCTGCGCGATGCCAAGCGCGAGATGATCGCGACGTTCGGGCCACAGGCCGTGCCGAGACTTTGGAGCGGCGTCGTCGCCTATGGGGATGCGCGCGGCACGGTCATGGCACAGGCGAGAGGAGCGACGACGGGAGCGGCGAAGTGATGGCGGTCCCGACACTCTCAGAGCGCGAACGCCGCGCCGTGCTGGACGCCGTCCTCAAAGCGATTGCCACGAAGTCGATTGTGCTCGACTCAGACACGTCCGGACTTCGTGCCGCGCACGAAGAGACCATCGTTCAAGCTGCTACGCCAGTCGAATTCGAGGCGGCGATGAACGCGATGCTGCGTGACCTCGGCGTCAGCCACGCGGGCTTCTTCCACGAGTCGTCGCCCCGAACGGCCGGTCGCGTGGCGATCGCCGCGACCTTCACCAAAGCGCCCACTTCGGACGGTGAACGATGGGTGTTTCAGGATGTGCATCCCGGCGGCGCCGCTCATGCGGCTGGGGCGCGACCCGGCGACGTGCTCTTGTCCGTGCGCGGCAGGGAACTCGTTCCGCCCGAAGCGACGCCCTTCACTCTCGGCGAGCGCTACGAGATCGTCATCCGCCGCCCCGACGGCACCACCGTGTCGCCGACGCTGGCCGTTCCCAGGCCGAAGGACAAGCGGCAGCCGGTCGTTGTTCCCGATCAGGTCGTCATGGCTACCAAGCTCCCCGACGGCATCGGGCTGCTGCGCGTCAGCATGTTTCCAGGTGTCCTCGGCATGGACGTCGCCCGGGACATGACCAGGGCTGTAGACGACATGGGGTGTGAGCGCTTGATCGTCGATCTCCGCGGCAACACAGGCGGTGGTATCGGGTGCCTGCGGCTCATGAGTCTGCTCTGTGACGACCGCCGGGGCGTCGGGTATACCCTCGGCCGCGAGGCGGTGAGGGCACGCCGAACGAAGGAGCGACTGCCAGTCTTCGACCGCATCCCCGCATCGAAGTGGGGCGTGCTGCCGCTCTTTGCGAGGTTTGCTCGTGCCGGACGCTCTGTGGCCGTATTTACGGAAGGACTCGGCGCCCGGCGCCATCACGGGCGAGTCGCAGTTTTGGTGAACGAGCATTCCGCCAGCGCCGCGGAGATGGTGGCGGCGTTCGCCTCCGAGTACGGGCTAGCAGCCCTCGTCGGGACGAAGACACCGGGACGGCTTGTGGCGACGAGTTCCTTTAAGGCAGGAAACGGCTACCGTGTGGCCTTGCCTGTGGCCGCGTACTACACGTGGAGGGGAACGAATCTCGAGGGGTGCGGAGTCCTGCCTGACATCGAAGAGCCGCTCTCGCCGGAGGCGCTGTGGCACGGCGAGGACAATCAGCTCGCGCAGGCTCGCCGCGTTCTTCATCGAGACGCGTAGCCGCTTTTCGCCAACCGCCTTGAGCCGAGGCCGACGCTCTCCTTTGAGGCGCCAACCCGCCCGTCACAGTGATTATTGGCCTAGCGAAAATAAGACGAAACAAGATACACTCTCGCCGAAACTCCATGGCAGACGGCTCGAGCATCGAGTGGACCGAAGCAACGTGGAATCCCGTAACGGGCTGCACGAAGGTCAGCGCGGGATGCAAGAACTGCTACGCGGAGCGGATGTCCTACCGCCTTCAGGCAATGGGGAAGGAACACTACAAGAACGGGTTCCGGCTCGCGCTCCATGAAGACGCATTGACCATCCCGTACGGTTGGCGCTCTCCGCGGCTGATATTCGTGAACTCGATGAGCGACCTGTTCCAGAAGGATGTGCCGCTGGCGTTCATCCAGCAGGTGTTCGAGGTGATGACGGCCTGCCCGCACCACACGTTCCAGATTCTGACAAAGCGCCCGGAGATTGCGGCTGAGCATGCGAGCCAACTGCGCTGGCCGAAGAACGTGTGGCTCGGAACGAGCGTCGAGAATTCGACGGTTGTCTCCCGCATCAAGCATCTGCAAGGGATTCCGGCTGCCGTTAGATTCCTCTCCGTGGAACCGTTGCTCGGACCGATTCAGCGCCTGCCCTTGTCCGGCATTCATTGGGTGATTGTTGGTGGTGAATCTGGGCCTGGATCGCGACCCATGGACAGTGACTGGGTCCGCACCATCCGTGACCGCTGCGTGGCGCGCGGCGTACCCTTCTTCTTCAAGCAGTGGGGTGGCGTCAACAAGAAGAAGACTGGACGCAAATTGGACGGTCGCTACTGGAACCAGCTTCCCCCTCGCGAATAGACTGGATGCCCCACCATGTCTGACACCCTCCCCACTGTTTGGGAAGCGGAGCCGCACACCCTCGCCAAGCATGGCATCTTGAAGAGCTACCTGGACGCGTGGGCAGCCATTCTGAGCAACCAGCCGTACGGGGCCGAGTTGTTGTTCGTCGATGGGTTTGCAGGGCCAGGCGAGTACGTCAAGGGCGAGCCCGGCAGCCCTCTTGTGGCTCTCAACTCAATCCTTGACCACAGTCGAACGCTGCCGAAGAAGATTCGATTCAAGTTCATCGAGTTGGATCAGAAGCGCCACGCTCATCTTGTTGCACGTCTGGCACAGGACAACGGACGCATCGCCTCCAACGAGCGAGTAGTCGTCGATCCGCCCATTCGCGGCGATTGTGAAGTTGAGATCGGAAGGCTGATCGCGGAGCGCAAGCAGCGCCGGCAGACTCTTGGCCCTGCGTTGTTCTTCCTCGATCAGTTCGGCTACTCGCAGGTGCCGATGTCCCTCGTGTGCGCGATCATGGCGGAGCAACAATGCGAGATCTTCTCGTATCTAAACTGCCAACGTATGAACACCTACCTGGGAGACCAGACGAAATGGGTAGGTATCACGCAGGCGTACGGTGATGAGTCATGGAAGCCGGCGATAAATATGACCGGCGACGCACGGCAGGAGTTCCTCATCAGCACCTACATGAGTGCGATTCGAAAATACGCGAAGACGAACAACGTGTGGTCCTTTGCAATGTTTGACTCGGGCGGGCATCTCATTCACTGGTTGGTGTTCGCGACCAACCATTGGAAGGGCCTCTATGAGATGAAGAAGGCGATGTGGAGCGCCGACAAGAAGGGCGAGTACCGGTATTCGGATCGCGTTGAGGGCATCGGACAGCAGAGTTTTTTGTCGATGCTCGGTGATGACGAGCTTGCTGAAGAGCTGGCGAACGAGCTTGCAGGTCAGACGCTCTCGGAACAGCAGGTGAGCGACTTCGTGCTGACCAACACGCCGTTCTACAACTTCAAGGACCAGGTAAACCGTCTTCGCGCATCCAATCGCGCCGCGCCACGAAAGCGTGGCCAGTGGCCTGTGACATTCGCTTCCAAGTAGGGACGATCGCAGGCGCCATCAGCACGAGCCCTCGTGAACAAGGAGTGCCGAGCATCTCTGCGGCTTAGGTGGCCCAGCAAGTGCCCGTGCTTTCACTTTACGAGCGCTGGAAACATCCGCCAATTGTCGCCCTGACGTCGGACGGCAAGTTGATACGCACCAGGCGCGAGCTGCTGAAGGTCTAGCCGCACATTCAGCGTCGTCACGAAGTCGGCGATGGTGGCCGTCCCGGTGGCCTCGCCCTTTGACCGCAGCTCCCCGTCCAGCATCTGCACATCGTAGCTGCCGGGTTCTGAGCCGACCGGCAGGAGTAGCGTCACATCCACGAGCTTGGCCGGGAGCTGGACGGCGATGGCGGCAGCGGTTGTCTGCTCACTCCGCAACACTGCGAACTTCCGCAGGTCGAGTTGCGCCTGGGCGGGCGTCCGATTGGCGAGCGAAGCCACAGCCGTGTCCTGATCGCTTTTCTCTCCCCTGGTCAGCCACCAGACGCCAGTGAGCGCGACGAGAAGCACCGCCGCCGCGCCAAGCATCCAAGCCGAAGACCTCCGTGCAGCCGCGACGGGCGGAGCGCTCGTGCGGGCCTCCTGCAGGACGCGGAACTCGCGGTAGCACGGCGAGCACTTGACGAGATGTTCGTACGCCGGATCGTTGATTGGCTGCGCGCGACGCGCCAGCGCGATCAGGGCGTCTCGGGGCGGACAGCCCGCTCGGTTCGGGTTGGGATTGGCCCTGCTGAGCACTTCATCGATCTCGTCACGAACGGGGAGGTCATCGTGGTCAGGACCCTGAGGTGCGTGTGTCATCGGGTTTCTCAGTCTCTGCGTCGCGACGTGCACTCGGCTCGTACGCATGCCCGTTGACTGTCTTCAGGCGTGGCGGCGCCTCGTCCTCGACCGAGGTCAGCCCCAGCGCCTGCCTGATCTTCTGCTTGGCTCGGGAGAACAGTGTATCGACGGAGGGTACGGAGCGGCCCAACGTCGACGCGATCTCCTGGGCGGAGAAGCCAGCCTTCTTCCAGAGGCAGACCATCCGCTCCTCGTGCGACAGCGTGTCCAACGCTTCGCGCAGGAGGATATCGCGTTCCATCTGTTCTGGAGAGCCATACTGCGCGGGTGCCAGTGCGATGTGCTCCTGGCTGGCCTCCGACGCCAGTGTGTGCTGAATGAGCCTCGTGGCGGGCCGTCGCATGTGGGATGTTGCGACGCTGCGCACGGTCACCCACGCGTAGCCGTGGATGCGCTCGATGGGGCCACCGCGCGCCTCACGACCGGCGATGCGGCGTCCTGCTTCCTCCATGACCTCGGTGATGGCCACTTCGTCCTGCAGGTTTGGAAACCGTCGTCGAAGCTTTGGCAGCAGTCCAGCCAGCACACGCTCGATCCGGTCATCGAGCGGTTTCCCATTGCTGTCCAGCAGCCCGAGCGCGCGCATGTGATCCATGACACGTCCCGTCCCGGCACCCGAGGGAGGAGGCGCCGCTACTTCGAGGCCAGTGGCGACAGTATAGACCTCGCGCGTTAACGATTCGAGGCCCTGTAAGGTTTCAGTGGCTCGCTGCGTTCAATCCGTTACGGGACGGCTTTGCTGGAAGGCGTCCCCGGATTCGAGGTGAACGATGCGCGAGAGTCTTTTTCGGCAGCGCGGGCCTAAGCGATTCAGCGATCCGAAACCGCAATTTAACACAAGTCGTGGGCGCTGGATTGGCCTTCGATCGCGCGGCCGATTGCAGGTCAGCCGTATCGCGGCCGTCCTGCTTGCCGCCCTCCTGCTGCCGACCGCGGCGCTGGCGCAATCCCCATGGGAACGCGCGGCCAGCAACCTGGAGCAAACGTTCACAGGACCGTTGGCGCGATCGCTGGCGCTGGTCGCGATCGTCATCGGCGGCCTGATGTTCATGTTCGGCGAGGGCGGGGCCAAGCGTCAGATCAGCGGCATCGTGTTCGGCGGCGGCCTGGCCTTGTTCGCGGCGCAGTTCCTGACCTGGCTGTTCTGAAGCGAGCCGCCATGCCTGCCAGCCAGCCGCCGACGTTTCGCCCGGTTTACAAGGCGCTCCACCGCCGTCTGACGGTCTGGGGCGTAGAGCGGCGCCTGTTCTTCCTGGCGCTGCTGATGGGCGCCGCCACGTTCAATCTCTTCTACTCATTTCTCGCCGGCCTGCTGATGTTCGGAGGCCTGTACGGCTTCGCCGCGTGGGCGACGACGCGTGACCCGGACATGCTCCAGATCCTGCTGTCCTCGTCTCGGCTCCGTCGTCGCTTCGACCCGGCGAAGCACGAACGCCAGGACATCGAGGTGACCGCATGATGCGCCTGGACCGCATTCTTCGCGACTACGCCGAGGCGGGTGCGGTGAACGCCCAGATCGCCCTCTGGGGATTCGTCGATGACTACACCTTCCTGACGAAAGCCGGGCACGTCGGCGTCGTCTATCGGATCCGCGGGACCGACGCCGAGGGCCTCACCCACGACCAGCGACGCGTGCTCGTCCATCAGATGGAGGCGGCCCTCCGCCTGCTTGATGACCGGTGTCGCGTGTACCAGTACGTGCTCAAGGAGGAGGCTGTCCCGTTCGTGGCAGCGCCGTGCTCACGCCCTGTAGCACAGGAGGCCGTGGCCCGTCGCGCGGACTTCCTGAACAGCCGCCGCGCGGGCCTGTTCACCGTCGATCACTTCCTCGTCCTGATCTACGAACCGGCCGCTGCACGCTCGACCCGGTCGGTCGCCGACGCCCTCCGTCAGCCGCGCGAGGCGCTGCGCAATTGGCTGTCCCACGGGCGTCGCTGCCGGCTCGTGGAGGCGGACCTCGATCGGGCCATCGAGTCGCTCCATCACCGGGCGAAGGGCCTGGAATCGCATCTTGCCGACGTCGGCATCGAGCGGCTCGGCAAGCGTGGCGCCTTCACCTTCTTCCGGCGCTTGGTGAACTACGACCCGGCGCGCGCCGCCGCGGCGTCTCTGGCCTACGACACGCACCTCGACTACTTCGTCGCGGATTCGCCCATCGAGTGCCACCGTGATCATCTGCTGGTCGGACGCCACGCCGTCAAGGTGTTGACGATGAAGGAGCCGCCAGCCCAGACCTTCGCACACATGCTGGCGGACCTCGTGACGGTGCCAGGTCAATGCGTCGCGTGTCTGGAGTGGCAACGGCTACCGGCCGACCGCGTGCGCCGTGACATCCAGTCCCGGCGGCGGCACTTCTTCAACAAACGGGTGTCGCTGATCAACTACGTGTCGTCCGAGACGCGGCCCGAAGAGATGCTCGTGGACGACTCGGCCAATGCGATGGTGCGCCAACTCGGGGACGCGCTGACCGAGACCGAGGTGCATGGCCACTTCTTCGGGATGGCCTCTCTGTCGCTCGTGCTGATTGGCACCGACCGGCGTGCCCTGGATGGAGCCGCCGCGGATGCCATGAAGATGCTGGCGTCCCATGACGGGGCGGCGTTCGAGGAGTCCTACAACCTGTTGAATGCCTGGCTCGCTGTTCTTCCAGGGAACGGCGCCTACAACCTTCGGCGGCTGTCGCTGCTTGAGACGAACCTTGCCGACCTGAGCTTCCTCTTCACGCGCGACGGCGGCGAGCCCATCAGCCGCCATCTGCAGAAGCCGGCACTGCTCGCCTTTGAGACGCCAGCCGACATTCCGTACTGGTTCAACCTCCATGTGGACGACGTCGGACACACGTTGGTGCTGGGAGCGACGGGCAGCGGCAAGAGCTTCCTGCTCAACGTCCTGGTCACGCACCTTCAACAGTACGACCCACTGACCGTCGTCCTCGATCTGGGGCACAGCTACCGCAAGTTGGCAGGGCTGCTCGACGGAGGCTACCTGGAATTGGGCCTTGGCCAGCAGGATGTCACCATCAACCCGTTCGATCTTGCGGCACCTACACCAGAAGATCTTCACTTCCTGCACGCGTTCACTCGCGTTCTGCTGGAAGGCGAGGACGGGTATCGCCTGAGCGATGCCGAGGATCGCGAGACGTATGAGGCGGTCGAGAACCTGTTCGTGCTCGAGCGCGCGCAGCGGCGCCTCTTCACGTTGGCGAACCTGTTGCCGCGCGGGCTGGATGCCCGACTGCAGAAGTGGGTCGAGGGCGGTCGTTACGGCGCGATGTTCGACAACCCGCGCGACACGCTGCCGATGGACCGCCTGCAAGTGTTCGATTTCGAGTCGATGCGGGAGTATCCGTCGCTGCTCGAACCCCTCTTGTTCTACGTGCTGCACCGCGTCAACCGTCGCGTTCATGACCCAGCAGATGCGGGAACTCTGAAGATCTGCGTCATGGACGAGGCTTGGCGCCTGATCCAGCATCCATCGCTGCGCGCATACGTCCAGGAGGCGCTGAAGACGTGGCGCAAGCGGAACGCCGCGGTGCTGCTCGCGACGCAGGCCATCGACGACTTCGCGTCGGTCGATCTGCTGCGTACCGTCATCGAAAGCTGCCCCACGCGGCTGCTCCTGGCGAATCCCTCGATGGACCGCCGTCAGTATGCCGAGCTGTTTCAGATGAACGAGATGGAACTGGAACTCCTGGCCGGGCTGACGCCCCGCCAGCAGATTCTGCTCAAGCGGCCCCATTTGGCCAAGGTGCTCACACTGCGCGTGGATCCGAAGAGCTACTGGATCTACACGAACACGCCTGTCGACAACGAGCGCGTCGCTGCCGCCTTGCGTGAGCACGGGCTTGCGGCCGGCATCGACCGACTGGCCGCGTCTGCCTGAAGGAGAGGTGTACAGATGGCTGTTCGCTCATCGTTGCTGACGTCCGCTCTTGTCGCTGCCTTGATGGCTGGCGCCGTGCCGGTGTTTGCCCAAGCACCCGGCATCAGGGAGGTCACTGCCTCGGACCGCAGTGTCATCCCGCTCAACACCCGGCTGCGCTACACGACGATGATCGTCCTGCCCGACGGCGAGGAGATCCTCGACGTCATCTGCGGCGACCGCGACTTCTGGGTCATCAGTGCCG
>JBFWPN010000002.1:0-592819 GCA_050249955.1 Vicinamibacterales bacterium | reverse complement strand
ACCCCGGCATCGGCTTCCCGCAGGAAGCCCACGATCTGCCCTTCGGTGAATCGCTTCTTCATCGTCCGACCCTTTCGGCTAGGCCGGACTCTAAACCAAATCGCTACTCAATTCGGGGAGGACGTCAATCGCATTCCTCACGGCCAGGAACACGATCTGTCGCACGAAACTTCAACATCCCGCGGGCGAGGCGATCGCTTTCGGCGAATGGCGCGTCGCCGACATCGTCACCGACACGATTGAGCGGTTCCGGGAAACTCGGCGCGGTCAGGGTACGGGCGCGGTCGGCGTAAATCGAAACCTCGAGTCGCTACGCGCAATGTTCAATTGGGCGATGAAGGTCGGGTACCTCGAGCGAACGCCGTTCCGGAAGGAGTCCGTCGCTCTCGTGAAGCTATCCGAGGAGCACTCTCGAACCCGCCGGCTCGACGCGGACACGGACGAAGAGGCAAAGCTCCTGAAGGCATGCGCGCCACACCTTCGCGCCGTGGTCGAGGCGGCGCTCGAAACGGGGATGCGACGCGGGGAGATCCTGTCGTTACAGTGGTCCCAGGTCGAGGGCCTGAAGGTCGAGAAGATGGCGGACGGCAACCATAAGCTCACGTGGGCGCCGCGTGCAGAGGTAGTGCTGCCGTGGAGCAAGACGAAGACGAAGCGCGAACGCCGGATACCTGTCTCGTCCCGGCTCCGCTCAGTCCTCGAAATGAGGCGCCTCGATCCGGCAGGGGAGCCGCTCCCGTCAACCGCCTACGTGTTCGGCAACGAGATCGGGCAGCGGGTCGACAACGTGAAACGCGCGTGGCAGACCGCAACACTCAGGGCGCATGGGTACGCGCCGAAGTTCACCAAGACCGGCAATCTGACGCCGGAGGGACGAAAGGAGCTCGACCGCATCGATTTGCATTTCCACGACCTGAGGCGCGAGGCGGGCTCCCGGTGGCTCGAGGGTGGCGTTCCGTTGCACACGGTTCGCGATTGGCTCGGCCACACGTCGATCGCCCAGACGTCGACCTATCTGTCCGGCACGTTGGCGACTCAGCACGACGCGATGCGGCAGTTTGAGGAGCGCCGGACCGCTTTGCAACGGATTGCAACGGATTCCGGAACAGGGGGCATAAGCGGGGCGCAGTCGGCTTCGACGCCTGACAAAAACCTCAATAAAACCGCGATCGACCGCAACTCGTCGGTGATGTAACCTCGGTTCGGGACCGAGGGGTCGGAGGTTCGAATCCTCTCGCCCCGACCATTACATCGACGATCAGCCTGCGGCAACGCGGGCTTTTTTGTTGTCCGTCGACAGCCACGCACGTCCACTCCTGCTGCCTGTGTCACCTTGGTCGTGTTTTGGAATCCCTCCACCAACGGTCGGGTTGGCTCCGGTGCACAGGGGCGCCCACCCTGGAGCTCCCATGCGCGCTGACGACAGATCCGCACCAACCCCCACCCACACCCGGCGTCGCGTCCTCATCGTCGGGGGCGTCGCCGGCGGCGCGTCCTGCGCGGCCCGCCTCCGGCGTCTCGACGAGTCGGCCGAGATCGTGGTCTTCGACCGTGGGCCGTACGTGGCCTTCGCGAACTGCGGACTGCCGTACTTCGTGGGCGACGTCATTGCCGACGAGCGGAAGCTGCTCGTCGCCTCGCCCGACCTGTTCCGCGAGCGGTTCAACATCGCGGTAAATACCGACTCCGACGTGATCGGCATCGACCCGGTGGCGCAGACGATCACCGTGCACGACATGCCGACCGGCGTCGAGCGCGTCGAGCGCTACGACGCGCTGGTGCTGTCGCCAGGGGCGAGCCCGATCCGGCCGGCCATTCCGGGTGTGGACCGTCCCGGAGTCTTCGCCGTCCGGAACATTCCCGACTCGCGGCGCATCAGGGCCTGGATTGCCGAGCACCAGGCCACCACCGCGGTGGTGGTCGGCGGCGGATTCATCGGGCTCGAGATGGTCGAGAACCTGATGCACCGCGGCCTGGCGGTCACGCTGCTCGAGAAACTCCCGCAGGTGATGCCGCCGCTCGATCCCGAGATGGCCGCGCCGCTCATGGAGCACCTCGAGTCGAAGGGGGTCACGCTGCACCTCGGTGACGGCCTCGCGCGGATTGACGATGGGGGAGACGGGCGGCTGGCGGTCGTGGCCGAGAGCGGCGCCACCCATGTGGCCGACCTCGTCATCCTCGCGCTCGGCGTGCGACCCGAGGTGGCCCTCGCCCGCGCCGCGTCGCTCGAGATCGGGCAGCGTGGCGGCATCGTGGTGGACGCAGAGATGCGCACGTCCGACCCGCACATCTGGGCGGTCGGCGACGTGGTGGAGGTCCCCGACGTGCTCCTGGGACAGATCACGGTCCTGCCGCTGGCCGGTCCGGCGAACCGGCAGGGGCGGATCGCCGCGGAGTCGATCGCTGGGCGCAGGACGCAGTTCAGGGGCATCCAGGCCACGGCGGTCGTCGGCGTGCTCGGGATGACCGTGGCGTCGACCGGCGCCAGCGAGAAAGGCCTGCGTCGTGCGGGGGTCACCCGGTTCCAGGCGGTGTATCTCCACCCCGGTCACCATGCCGGGTACTACCCGGGTGCCCGCCCCATCCACCTGAAACTCCTGTTCTCCGTGCCCGACGGGCGCATCCTCGGCGCACAGGCGGTCGGCATCGAGGGGGTGGAGAAGCGGATCGACGTCATCGCGACGGCCATCCAGTTCGGAGGCAGCGTGCACGACCTGGCCGAATCGGAGCTGTGCTACGCACCGCAGTTCGGTGCGGCGAAAGACCCCGTGAACCTCGCCGGCATGCTGGCGCAGAACGTCCTGAATGGTGACATGCCGCTGGCGAGCTGGGATGCCCTCGCGCAGGCCGACCCTCTCCTGGTGGATGTGCGGGAGCCGGAGGAGTTCGCGCGTGGTCACATCGAGGGGGCACTGAACATCCCCCTGTCGAAGATGCGGGAACGATATCGGGAGCTACCGCTCGACCAGGACATCCTCGTGTACTGCGGAGTGGGACAGCGTGCGTACTTCGCCACCCGCTTCCTCCTGCAGCATGGCTATCGCGCCAGGAATCTCTCGGGCGGATACACCACCTACAGGGCACTGCTCCCTGATGTCGTGACGGGCTGAGGGGGCGGCTTCACCACGACGCGTCGAGGGTGATCGACGACCACCCATCGCGCTGGTCGACGCCGGCGCGGCGCATCCCCAGCCGCACGTAGGTCCGCTCCACATCCGGCGCGATGGAGACCGGGACGCCGGACAGCACCAGGCGGCCATGATGTCCCACCCGGCGGACCAGCGTGGGCGCGAGGTCGATCAGTGGAGCCGGGAGGACGTTGGCGAGCACCAGCGGAAAGGCCTCGGATACCAGGTCGGGTCCGCCGTGCACCAGTGTCAAGCGGTCGCTGAGCCCGTTCAGCACGGCGTTGGCACCCGCCACATCCAGTGCCGAGCGGTCGACGTCCACGCCGACTGCCCGCGCGACCCCGAACAGGAGCGCGGCCAGCGCCAGCACCCCCGACCCGACACCCACGTCCAGCACGCCCGCCGTGCCGACGAGCGGCAGCGCGGCCTCTATGGACTCGATGCACAGCGCCGTCGTGGGGTGCAATCCGGTGCCGAACGCATCGGTGTCGTGCAGGCGCAGCGTCGACGGTCCCGGCTCGATCGTCGCCGGCGCCACGCGCAGTCCGCCCACCTGGAAGGGCCGCGGCCTCAGGATCCACACCGATCCGTCGTCTCGCCCCCGCGCCGCGGAGACACGGTAGTCGGCCCCGCCGAGCGCACCGCGGACCTCCTGGTAGCTGACCGCATCGGGAAGGATGGCCGCCAGGCCGTCGTCGATCACCTCCACGTCCAGCGCCCCCAGCGCCAGCAGGGTGTCGAGGGCATCGTGCGGAGGGTGGGGGAGGTCGATGCGATAGGGCACACCGCAGGGTACTTCGCCTGCGGCATGCGGGAAAGCCGGGCGTCCGGTTCGTCCGGCCCGGCTTCGGCGTTCTCCACATTACGGGTTCCGCGGTGCCGGGCTGCATTAAGGTAGAGGTCGGGTCACGATGCTTCAGAAGAAGATCTGCCTTCTCGGAGCCTTCGCCACGGGCAAGACCTCCCTGGTCTCCCGTTATGTGCGGAGTGCATTCTCCGAGAAGTACCTGACGACGGTGGGGGTCATGATCGAGCGCCGGGCCACGAGCGTCGGCGGCGAGCCTGTGAGCCTGATCATCTGGGACCTGCACGGGGAAGACGAGTTCCAGAAGGTGCGTGCCTCCTACCTCCGTGGCGCGGCCGGGTTGCTGCTGGTCGTGGACGGCACACGTCGCGACACGCTCGACAAGGCGCTGGCCCTGCTCGAGGAATCGCGCCATGCCATCGGCCCCGTGCCTGCCGTGGTGGCCCTGAGCAAGTCCGACCTGAGCGACCTCTGGGAACTGGACGACGGCGCCCTGGCCCGGGTGGCAGCCGCCGGGTGCCGGTCGATGGTCACGAGTGCGAAGACCGGGGCCGGCGTCGAAGAGGCCTTCGCGGTGCTCCTGCGGGAGATGATGACCTCATGACCGGCATGCCCTGGGCCGTCGCCGATTACCTGCTCCGCATCTCGGCAACCGACCGCTCCCCGGCCTTCCTCGAAGTCTCCTCGGACGGACTCCTGCTTGGCTGGGGCGGACACATCGACGCCTACGGCCTGGCCCCGCTCACGGTCGGCCTGCGGGTCACCGAACATGTCGTCATGCTGGAGGGGTTGCTTCCGGCCGACGACGACGGCGTGGTGCTGCCGTGCGTGTCGCTCGAACAGGGACGCCCGGCCGACATCCACATCATCCGGACGGATGGTCGCGATTGGGTACTGCTGCTCGACGCGTCTCCGTTCGAGGTGCGCAGCCGGCTGCCGCAGCAGCTCGCCAATGAGCTGGTGCTCGCCGGCGGCCGAGGACAGGGCGACGGCGACCTGCGGGCGGCTGTCATGGGCATCGCGCTGCGGACGCTCGACCTGGTGGTGCTCGAGCGCGAGTTCGCGGGCTCGTTCACGCTGATCGCGGGCGAGACGCGCTGGTGGCGGGTGCTGTTTCCGCACAGTCGACACGGGCTGCGCGGCCTGCGCCCGCAGGAGTCGCTCCGTTTCCTCGAGAACTTCCTGGTCGACGCCGAGGCGTGCTGGTACGCCAGGCGCGAGGGGGAGGCCCTGCATTCGGGCGCGTGGCACGAACGCGAGCTGATGCCGGAGGGGCTGTGGCTCGAGGCCGTTGCCCTGTGGTCGGAAGGCCGGGCCGTCCTGCTGATTGCCGGACCTGGCACCGCGCTGGCGGGTGGCGAGTTGCTGCAGGTTGGACGGAGCCAGGGTCTCGAGCTGGCCGGGCACCGGCGGGCGGAGGCCGGACTCCGGCGGGCCAACGAAGCGCTCGAGACCGACCTCGAACGGCGTGCCCGCGAGCTGGAAACAGCCAACCAGCGCTTGTCGGAGGAACTGGCACAGCGCAGGGCCGCGGAGGCGACGGCCCGGGAGGCGCTCGAACGGCTGCACACCGCGCAGCGGCTGGAGGCGGTGGGGCGGCTGGCCGGCGGAGTGGCCCACGACTTCAACAACCTGCTGACGGTGATCTCCGGCTATGCGGACCTGGCGCTCGGGGATGTGCCGGTCGACAGCGGCACGCGACGCGAGATCGAGGAGATCCGCCACGCCTGCGACCGTGGCGCCGCACTGACGCGCCAGTTGCTCGCGTTCGGACGCAAGCAGCCCTCCGAGCCGGTCACGATGGACCTCAACGACGTCGTGACCGGACTCGCGACGCTGCTGCGGCGCCTCATCGGCGAGGATATCGACCTGACCATCGTCGTCCCCCCGACACCGGCCCCAATCCGGGTTGACGGCGCCCAGATCGACCAGGTGCTCATGAACCTGGCCGCGAACGCGCGCGACGCGATGCCGCAGGGAGGCTCGCTGGTCTTCGAGGTGTGTCGCGTCCTGCTGGCAGAGGGCGAGCGGGGCCTGCCCGGCGGCGCGTACATCAGGCTGGCCGTCACCGACACGGGATCGGGCATGGACCCGGCCACCCGCGAGCGGGTCTTCGAGCCGTTCTTCACCACCAAGGCCGACGGGCGGGGCACCGGGATCGGGTTGGCCACGGTGCACGACATCGTGCGGCGGAACCGCGGCGCCATTGCCGTCGAGAGCGACCTGGGCGGCGGCACCCGCTTCCTGGTGTGGCTGCCGGAAGCCGACGATGCCGCGGCGCTGACCGGGGCGCCGGACGTGCAGTTCACGCCGCGCGGCACCGAGCTTGTGCTGCTCGCCGAGGACGAAGACTCCGTCCGCTCGCTGGTGCGGACGCTGCTCGAAGCGAACGGGTACGGGGTGCTCGAGGCGAGGCACGGCGACGAGGCCATGCACCTCTCGCCCGGCAGTACTGCGGTCGCGTCGACCTCCTGCTCGCCGACAGCATCATGCCCGGCATGAGCGGCCGGCAGCTCGCCGATGCGCTGCGGGCGGATCAGCCGTCGATGCAGGTGCTCTTCATGTCGGGATATCCGGATGAAGTGAGGGAGCGTCATGGCTCGCAGGAGCCGGCCGGCGCGTTCCTCCAGAAGCCGTTCCATCCGCGCGAGCTGGTCACCAAGGTGCGCGACGTGCTCGACCGGCGCGGTCGTCACTCGGCGCCTCCCCCCCGCTCCTGACCGCCCCCGGTCCGCACCGGGCGGCATATCCCTCACCGTTCCGGCTCGTCCACGGTAGAATCTCTGGGCTTCATCAGTCTTCACACCGACCGTCGGAGGGTTCGGCATGCGTCAGGTTGCACGGGCGCGCATCGCAGCGCTGCTCGTTCTGTTGGGTCTTTGTGTAGCTGCCCCCTGGGTGGGCGGCCAGGCGGTCACGACCGGCGTCATCGAGGGACGGGCCGTGGACGACAGCGGCGCGGTGCTGCCGGGGGTCACCCTGACCCTCCGGGATACGGCACGCAACACGGTCACGAGCCAGGCGACCGGCGCCACGGGCGAGTTCAGGTTCCTGGCCGTGCCGGTCGGCTCCTACGAACTTCGCGCGGAGCTCTCCGGGTTTGCGGCCGTCACGGTCTCGGGCATCACCGTCGACCCCGGCAGCAACCAGCGCTTCCCGCTGCGACTGAAGGTTGGCGCGCTCGAGGAGAACCTCGTCGTGACGGCGGCTGCGCCGCTGCTCGACACCCGCGAGGCGACCCAGTCGACCACGCTCGACGACAAGTATCTGGCCTCGCTGCCGCTCATCACGCGGAACTACACCGAGATGCCGACCGTGATGCCGGGCGTCAGCTACAACCGCGGTGCCCGCACCTCGTACAACCAGTTCAACGTCCGCGGCGGCGACCAGACGGGCAACAACTACCTGCTCGATGGCGGCAGCCTCAATCGCGGCGTGGGCCGCGCGGGCATCCTGATTGCCCCGAGCGTCATCGAGCGCGTCGAGTTCATCCCGGGCGGGTTCTCGGCCGAGTATGGCGGCTACCAGTCGTCGGTCATCAACCTCATCTCGAAGAGCGGCGCCAACAGGCCCGACATCTTCCTCTCGGCCATCACCAAGCCGAACGCGCTGCTCAGCTCCATCGACACGGGCCTGGCCAGCCAGGTCCGCGACAAGCCGCCCGGCTACGCCCGGTTCTTCGAGACCGCCATTGGCGGCCCGATCGTGAAGGACAAGCTCTGGTACTTCGCCGGCTTCCAGTACAACGCCGAGAACCAGGGCTCGGTCCTCTCGGCAGACCCGCTGCCGATTCAGAACCGGTTCTATCCGGGTCACCTGAAGCTGACCTACCAGCGGAACGCGAACAACCGCTGGGAGTACACCGGCGACATCGGCCCGTTCACGGCGGACCACACGACACTCAGCACCGAAATCGCCGCCGAGTCGAACCGGCGGCAGGCCATCAACACCTGGAACCAGACCCTGCGGCAGACACACCTGTTCAATGCGAACACGGTGCTGGAATCGTCGGTGCAGGTGTTTTACATGACGTTCCACAACAACCGGATCAAGCCGGACGACGTGCCCCTGCCCGCCGGGACGTACTACGTCCGCTACTACGACACGGCCCTGCGCCAGTTCTATACGCGAGGTCCATCGCCCGACCGCTTCGGGGTGACCGACGAGACGCGGGCGCGCGTCTCGACCAAGCTGACGCGCACAGCCGGCGCCCACACCATCAAGGCCGGCATGGAATACACCGAGGCGTTCGGCACGCAGCCACGTCTCCGCGAGGTGCCCAACTTCAACGACCTGCGGGCGCAGCCCGGGGGCGGCGCGCTCACGCGCCAGGATCCGTACTCGGTGGAGGGCTCGCTGCGCGACCGCCTGGTCGGCGCCTTCGTGCAGGACAACTGGGCCATCAGCTCGCGTCTCTCGATTGACGCGGGCGTCCGCATCGACTCGCAGCGGCGCTCGACGACCACCGCGACGTTCTCGCCGCGTGGCGGCATCACGTGGGATCCGACCGGCGGGGGTCGCAACAAGATCTTCGCGAGCGTCGGTCGCTATTACGCCAACGTGTTCGACAGCGTGTTCGGCTTCGCCGACTCGCGACCGGCGGTCGACATCACGTATACGGTCCGCAACCCGAACGCCAACCTGGTGGGTGAGGACGTCATCCGGTCAATCCAGCGCTTTGCGATTGACGACCTGAGGAACCCGCACCTCAATCACTATTCGGTCGGCTACGAAACCCTGGTCGTGCCCGACCTGAAGATTGGCGTCACCGGCATCATGCGGCGCGGCTTCGACCAGCCGAGTGGCGATGCCGTGACCATCAGCAATGTCGAGGTGCTGCAGGTGCAGCGCACCGCGGGCAAGCTCCGCTACAACGGGCTCGAGATGACGCTGCAGAAGTCGCCCCGGCACCGCTGGGAGGGGCTCCTCTCGTACACCATCGGCAAGGCGGAAGACGATGCCTCCGGCGTGCTGAGCCCGATTCAACGGCGGTTCTCGTACGGCCCGGCCGACTACGACCAGCGGCGGACGTTCACCGGCACCGGCACGATCACGTTCCCGGCCAACGTGCGCTTCACCACGCTCGTGCGCCACGCCTCCGGCCGCCCATACTCCATCGTCAATGGCGACCCGACCATCCAGGCGGCGTATGTCGACCGGGCCGGCAACGTCACCGGCCGGAACGAGCAGCGCCTGCCGAGCAACTGGACGATGGACATGACCATCGGGCGGGAGTTCGGGTTCGGCGGCGGCCGCCTGCGGCTCTTCGGCCAGGTGATCAACGCCACCAACCGCGTGAACATCATCTCGGTCAGCACACTGAGGGCTACGGCCGGCAACCCCACCAACGTGGACATCCCGCGGCAGGTCCAGGTCGGCATCGAGTTCAGGCACTAGGGAGAAGTGAGCGTCATGCGCCGGATTGTTGTTGCACTCGTCCTCTGTGGCGGCCTGCTGGTCTCGGGCTGCAGCGCGCCCCCTGCCCAGGAGGGCCCCGCGCCCGACATGGTCATCGTGAACGCCCGCGTCTACACCGTGGATGCGGCATTCTCGACCGCGGAGGCGGTGGCCATTACCGCGGGCTCGTTCACGGCGGTGGGGAAGAACGATGAGGTCCGGGCCCTGGCCGGGCCGTCGACGCGCGTGATCGACGCGGGCGGTCGCACCATCATTCCGGGCCTCATGGACAACCACCTGCACAACGCCGGCGGCGGTCCGGGCGTCGACCTCTCCCGGGCCCGGAGCATGGACGACGTGCTGGCGGCGATCGCCGAGCGGGTAAAGACCACCGACCCTGGTGACGTGGTGGTGACCAATGCCGACTGGCACGAGGCGCAGCTCAAGGAGCAGCGCCTGCCATACCGGGCCGACCTCGACACGGTGGCGCCGAACACGGCGGTCGTGGTGGTGCGCGGCGGACACGAATACATCCTGAACACCGCGGCGCTCAGGAAGTGGAACATCACGAAGGCCACGCCGCAGCCGGCGGGCGGCCGCATCTCACGCGACGAGAAGGGCGAACTGAACGGCGAACTGGTGGACCGGGCGAAGGCCCTGGTCACCCTGCCTCCGGACGACAACCGGATGAACGCCGAGTACTTCATCGCGGAGCACAGGAAGCTGAACGCGGCCGGCCTGACGAGCATCCGCTATCCCGGTGCACCGGCGGCGCAGTACCGGATCCTGCAGCAGCTCGAGAAGGAAGGGAAGCTGACGATCCGCGTGAACCAGTTGATGCGGGCGCAGCAGTCCGTGACCCTCGACCAGATGAAGGCTTCGATCGCCAGCTGGAACCTGAAGCAGGACGAGGGCAACGAGTGGCTGCGCGTCGGCGGCGTGAAGATGGGCGTTGACGGCGGCTTCGAAGGCGGCTGGATGTCGGAGCTGTACGAGAAGCCGTTCGACGAGGGCGGCAAGTACTACGGCATCAACACGCTCAAGCAGGAGCCGTATACGGAGATCGTCAAGGAGCTCAACCGGCAGGGATGGCGCGTCTCGACCCACGCGGTCGGGGACGCCGCGATCGACGAGGTGCTGGCCGGCTACGAGGCAGCGGATGCCGAGAAGTCGATCGCCGGCCGGCGCTGGACCATCGAGCACGGCTTCGTTCCGCGGGCCGACCAGTTTCCGCGCATGAAGAAGCTCGACCTGGCCATTTCCGCCCAGAACCACCTGTACCTCGCCGGGCCGAGCCTCGTGAAGATGTGGGGGCCGAAACGCGCCGCATGGGTCACGCCGGTCCGTGCGTACCTCGACGCCGGCCTGCCCACCTCGCTCGGCACCGACGCGTCGGTCGTGCCGTACCCGCCGCTGTGGGTCTTCTACCACTTCGTGACGCGCGACACGATTACCGGCGGCGTGCTCGGTGAGGACCAGAAGATCAGCCGCGAGGAAGCGCTCAAGGGGCTGACGATCGCCAACGCGTGGCTCACGTTCGAAGAGCGTACCAAGGGGTCGATCGAAGTTGGCAAACTGGCCGACCTGGTGATGCTGCCGGAAGACCTGATGACCGTCGAGGCCAAGAAGGTCGAACAGATGCCGGTGCTGATGACCATCGTGGGCGGCCGGATTGTGTACCAGCAGGACGGCTTCCAGCCGTGACGTGCCTGTCGCGCCCTATCTCCTGATCTTCTTCGTCTCGGGGGCGTGCTCGCTCGCCTACGAGGTGGTCTGGACACGCCTGCTCGGGCTGTCGATCGGCCACACGACCGTCGCACTCACGGCGGTGGTCGCGGCATACATGGGCGGCCTCGCCGCGGGCAGCGCCTGGTGCGGTCGCTATCTGCGCCGCGGCATGCCGCCGGCTCTCCTCTATGCCGCGCTCGAAGCAGGGATTGCCCTGCTGGCCCTTGCGTTCCCCCTGCAGCTGTCGGTGGTCGGCGGGCTGTCCTCGGGCGCAGGGCAGTGGCTCGATCGCGGGTCCACAAGCCTCGGGATCGTCCGCTTCGGTCTCGCCACGCTGGCCGTCGTCCCGGCCACGTTCCTGATGGGCGGGACGTTGCCAGCCATGCTCGAGGCAATTCCCGCGCGCTCGGCGCACGCAGCGGCACGCAGTGCAGGGCTGTTGTATGCCGTGAACACCGCTGGTGCGGTGGTCGGCGCCGCCCTGGCCGGCTTCGTCCTCATCGAGCGCTTCGGCACGCTCGAAACCACCTGGATGGCGGCTGCGGGAAACCTGCTGGTGGCCGTCGCGGCCGTGGCGCTTTACCGCGGCTCGGGTGAGCGGAGACCGCCGCCACTGGCGACGCAGGTCACTGGCGTCCATGGCCCGGGGCGGCATGCCATCCTCCTGGCGTACGCGCTGTCCGGCTTCACGGCGCTGACCTGCCAGATCGTCTGGACGCGTGCGCTCGTCTTCTTCGCAGGCTCCACCACCTACGCCTTCACCAGCATGCTGGTGGTATTCCTCGCCGGAGTCACCCTCGGCAGTGCCATGGCCACGCCATTCGTCGAGCGTCTGAGGAGACCCGCGCGCGCCTTCGTCGTCGTGCAGGTGGCGCTGGCGCTCGCGTCCGGCGCGTCGCTGCGGCTGCTGCAGGTGGCCACACCGTGGATCGATGGCCGATGGAACCCCGAGTTGTCCTGGGCGGCGCTGCTCACAGGTGGCTTCCTGAAGGCGGCGACCACGATGGCGGCGCCAACGCTGCTGATGGGCACGCTGTTCCCCCTGGCCGCCCGGCTGGCTGGCGTGTCGGCAGAGGGTGCGGCGGGGCACGGGGAGAGGGCAACGCTGATCGGACGGCTCTACGCGCTCAATACACTGGGCGGCATTGTGGGAGCGGCCCTCTCGGGGCTCGTCCTGCTGCCGCTCCTCGGGATTCGGGGCACGCTCCTGCTGGCGTGCCTCGTGGCGATCGCGGCGTCGGCGCTGGTGTGGTCTGCACACGGGCGGCGGCGGGGGGAACTGGCCGGGCTCCTCGCGGGCGCGGCGGCGTGCGTGCTTCTCGCCGGTCCGGGCAGCCCGCTCCATTCGCCGAGCGGGTCGGAGCAGCTGCTGTTCTATGAGGAAGGTCCGTCCGGCACCATCAGCGTGTTGCAGGAGGTCACCGGCACGCGCACCATCTACATCGATCGCGTGCCGGTGGCCGGCACCGACACGATCATGCTCACCGACCAGAAGTCGCTCGCCCACGTGCCCATGCTGCTGAATCCTGGAGCGAAGCGCGCGCTGACGGTCGGCTTCGGATCGGGAGGTGCGTCCTGGTCCTTCACCAGGCACAGCGTCCTCGAGCGGGTGGACGCGGTGGAGATCGACCCGTCCGTGTTCAGGGCGGCGCCGCATCTCGAGGCCAGCAACCACCAGGTCTGGCGCGATCCGCGCTTCCGGCTCATTCTCGAGGATGCCCGCAACTACCTGGCGTCGACGCAGGAGCGCTACGACATCATCTCGACCGACTGCACGGACCTCCGCTACAAGACCAACGCCAACCTCTACACCGTCGACTACTTCAGCCTCGTGCGCGACCGACTGGAGCCCGGTGGCGTCGTCACGGTGTGGATGCCGCTCGGCGGGCTTGGCGGCGACACGTTCCGGATGGCCGTGCGCACCTTCAGGGAGGTGTTTCCCCACACAACCATCTGGTACATGACGAACCAGCCCACGCATTACCTGCTGCTCGTTGGGGCCGACCATGCGGTCCGTCCTGACATACGGGCGATCGAAGGACGGTTGCAGGAGGCCTCGGTGCGCGACGATCTCCGGGAGGTCCGGCTCGACGATCCGTTCAAGCTTGCGTCGTCGCTGCTCCTGGACGAGGACGAGGTCGCGCGACTCGTCGGCATCGGCCCGCTCAACACCGACCGGCGTCCGCTGCTGGAATTCCAGGCGCCTCGCCTGGCCTACCGCGATGCGCTCGCCACGAACCTGCGCGCCGTCGCCAGCGCACGAGAGCCACGGCCGCTCCCCCGCAGCACGCCGCCCGGCGTGTCGACGGCGGATCGGCTGGCGCGATACGAGGCCGCGACGCCGGCGCTCGTCGAGGGGCACGCGCGTTACCAGCTCGGCACCTTCGATTACGCGGGCGCCCTGCGCCTGTACCGCGCGGCCGCCACCATCAATCCGGACGATCGCTCGATTCCGCCATTGATTGCCGACGTCGAGCACACACGGGACGTCTGGCTCGGCGAGTTCAGGGCACGGACTGGCGGGCGCTCCGCGGATGTCCGCGACTGGCTCGCCTATGCGACCCTCCTGCGCCAGCAGGGCCGCCTGGACGACGCCGTCGCCGCCGCGCGACGCGCCACCGAGATCGCACCCACATCGACGGAGGCCTGGCTCCGGCTCGCCGCGACCTACTCGCAGGCGGGCGCCACCGCAGACGCCCTCGCGGCGCTCGATCGGGCGCGACAGCACGATCCGAACGACCCCATGGTGCTGTCCGACCTCGGGGCGGCGCTCAACGACGCCGGTCGCTACGCAGAGGCGGAATCCGTGCTTGTCGCGAGCCTGGGGGCCCGCCCCACCGCAGACGCGCACAACAACCGGGGCGTGGCCCTGAACGGGCTCGAGCGTCCGGCCGATGCGGTGGCTGCGTTCGGTGCCGCACTCTCGCTGAACCCGTCGTCGGCAGAGGCCTGGTTCAACCTCGGTGTTGCCCACGCCATGCTGGGACAGCTGGCGGATGCGCGCACGGCCTACCAGCACGGGCTCGCGCTGATGCCGGCCGAGCCGCGGGCGCTCGCCAACCTCGCGATGGTCGAGGCGCAGGCCGGGCGGCTCGACCTGACCGTGGCCTACCTGAGGGAAGCCGTCGCCGCGAGCCCCAATCGCTCGCCCGCGATGCTGAACGATCTCGGGCGGGCCTACCTCGGACTCCGGGAGATCGACGCCGCCATCGCCGCCCTGGAGGAAGCCGCACGGCTGGATCCCAGCTCCAATGCAATCGCGGAGAACCTGGCGCTCGCCAGGGCCGCACGAAACCGTCCGACGGTGCGCTGAACATCGCGCCGCCGCACATCACACCCGCGAGTCATGCACCACCCCACCAGCGAGGAATGGGCGAGAGAGATGACGGACGCTAGTCTGGTCTCGCGAATGAAAGCCACGGCCATCGAGCGGATCACCGGCGTCATCGATCGTTTCCAGCCGCCGGATCGACGCTCGCCGGAGGAGCAACTGCAGCGCCGTGTGCTGACCGGCAGCGCCCTGCTCGGCATTGCCGTTGCGACGCTGAGCGCGCTGGTCTCGGCCGCGGATCGGGTGTGGGCAGACGTCGGGCTCGTCGCCGCCTTCACCCTGAGCCTGGCCCTGCTGCTGGTGGCGGTCCGGCGCGGCGCACCGATGCGGGTGCTGAATGCCACGACGCTCACGCTCCTCTCGGTGTTCTTCGTGGCGGCGTCCCTCCTGACCCGCGAGCTCCAGTGGTCGCAACTGCGGTGGTTCTCGCTGCTGCCGCTCGTTGCGCTGTTCCTGGCGGAACCACTCCCGGTGGGCGGCACGCTGACGCGGCCGGTCGGGATGCTCTGGAGCGCCACCGGCCTGGCCGTCCTGCTCGGGGGCCTGGTCGTCGTCTGCAACCGCCTGGGGCTGACGGCGGGGCTCGACGCCCCGCCGCCGGGCCGGAGCACCGACCTCGCGGCACTCGTCGACTTTGCGCTGTATCTCGTGAGCGCGAGCGGCCTCGTCGGGGTCCACCACATCGCGCTGAGGAAGTCGGAGGAAGAGCTCGAGCTGCTGCGTTCGATGCTGTCGGTCTGTGCCTGGTGTCGCCGCATCCGCGACGACGAGGAAGGCTGGATGATGCTCGAACGCTACATGAGCAAGCACACGACCACGCGCCTGACGCACGGCATCTGCCCCGACTGCGAGAAGCGGACGCTCGACGACGCGGCGGGACGGGGGTAGCCCCCGGTCCCGTCGCCTCCCCGGCTACTTGCCGAGCGCGCCGCGCAGCTTGTCGGCGAGCGAGCCGAGGCCGCCCGACGGTGCCGCGTCAGGACGTTCGGCGTACTCACGCACGACATCGGCCTCCGCCGCGTCGATGACGGCCTTGTGGCTGACGCGGATCCGGCGGCCCGTCGCGTCGATCTCGAGCACGATCACCTCCACCTCACTCCCGACCGGGAAGGCCTTCGCAGCGTCCGCCTCACGGGCCATGCCGGACTCGCTCCACGGCATGAGCCCGGTCTTCCCGGGGGCGAGGAAGACGAACACGCCGAACGGTTCATGTTTCTCGACCCGTCCGGTCAGCCGTGCACCCTGGACGACGCCCGTGGAGGGACGAGCACCTTCCGCCTGGCGCGGCGCACCAGCGGGCACCAGGGCCACGCCGATCCGCTTCTTCTCGAGGTCGATCGACAGGATCTCGAAGTCGCCCGTGCTTCCGACAGGCACGCTCCGCGTCCAGCCTCGCGGCTGGCCCGTGGGCGGGAAGGTGGACACGTGGGCGAGCGCCTCCACTCCAGGCTCCAGCTCCACGAACGCACCGAAGTCGGTGATGCGCGTCACTCGCCCGGTGCGAACCTGGCCGACCTCGTAGCCCTCGCCGACGCCGGCCCATGGGTCTGCCATGAGCTGCCTGAGCCCGAGTGCAATCTTCTGCGTGGCCTCGTCGACGCGCAGCACCTTCACGGTGATCTCGTCGCCCGCCTTGACCACGGAGGAAGGGTCGGACACGCGCGACCAGCCCATCTCCGAGACATGGAGCAGTCCCTGGATGCCGCCACCCAGATCGATGAACGCACCGAAGTCGCGCACGGATGCCACCCGTCCCGTGACGATCGCCCCCGGCACGATCGTGCGCCGCACATCATCGGCGGCCGCACGTTGTTCCGCCTCGAGGAGCGCCCGCCGCGAGACGATCAGGTTCCGGCCACCTTCCTTGAACTCGGTGATGCGGAACGTGTAGACGCGGCCGATGTGCTGCGCCGCGTCGGTCCCGCGAATGATGTCGATCTGCGAGAAGGGGCAGAAGGCGCGCGAGCGACCGACCCGCACCTCGAACCCGCCCTTCACTTCCCGCTCGACCTTGCCCTCGACCGGCAGGCCGGCTGTCCACGCGCTCTCCAGTTGCGCGTCGGTGGCTGCGCCGCGGGCCAGGCGGCGCGACAGGGTGATGCCCCCGTCCGTGGAGACCACGACCGCCTGAACCCGGTCGCCGATTCCGACCTCGAGCGCTCCGTCCGCGTCGCGCAACTCGGCGAGATCGAGCAGCGCTTCACCCTTTCCGCCCACGTTGACGAACGCGGTGTCGTGGCCGATGCCGACGATGGTGCCTTCGACCGTCTGGCCTCTCTCGATGCGCGTCGCGGCCTGCGACGCCTCGAACAGGGCTGCGAAATCTTCCTCGAACTCGCTCACGTTGCCTCTCCCGGGTTCCACCACCAGCGGACCTTGTCTGGCGCGCGGGTCGAATCCGACCACGCGCGTACCTCCCGTGATTATAGGCGGCGCCAGCATGCGCAGTCGCGTGACGCATGTCCGCGAGTGACGCACGGTTCGAATCGCGTGTTCCACCCTTGAGCACCGGCCTGACTTTCCGCGACCGATTAAGAGAACGTCGCTCGTGAGCGACCGAAGTCTGCCTCGCGAAGCCATTCCTGCGGGCCGCGCTGAGGCCGCGCCGGAACCACGCCCGGATTTCCGTGTGATTCCAATGGCTTGGCCCGGTCGAGGCCCGTGTCGACGAGGTTGGCAGCGTCGTTGCTCTATGCGTGGCCAACGAGATAGACGTCCCAATTCGAGGCTTCCGAATGAAAAAGGTCCTGTTCCTCTTCCTGCTTGCGCTTCCGTTCTCAGCCGTGCCGGCCTCTGCATCCACGATGCTGTTCAACGGCGAGATCGGGCAGAACGTCACCATCTATGGTCCCGGCACCCTGGCTGGCAGCGGCCTGAACACGATCGCCGGCGCGGCGCAGGTCAGCACCAACGGCGGCGTCAACTGGTTCGATGCGTACTGCGTCGACCTGCAGCACTTCATCAACCCGCACGGCAGCTTCAGCTACACGCTCGACTCGATGAGCAACTGGGGGAGCAGCGGCACCGGCGTGGCCGGCCCGAACAGCGTCGTGCCGACGGCATGGCAGCAGGCGGCCTGGCTCTATTCCAACTACGCGTCGGTGGCGTCCGCCTCGGGTGCCTACTATCGCGCGGCGCTGCAGCTCTCGATCTGGGAAGTGCTGTACGACACGGGGAACTTCAACATCCTGGCGCTCGGCGACGCGCAGGGCTTCCGCGCCTCGAACGTGTCGTCGCTGGCCGCCGCTGCGGCGAACACCATGCTGACCGCGCTGCAGGGCACCACGGCCGCTGTGCTCAGCGCCTACGACGCCAACTGGTATCGCACGGCGAATCCGACCAACAACCCGAACTACACGCAGGACTTCATGGCCAACGCGCGCTATACGCCGCCGCCCCCGGCCGTCCCCGAGCCGTCGTCGTTCCTGCTCCTCGGGACCGGCGTCCTCGGCCTGCTGGGTGCACGCCGCCTGCGTCGCGCACGACAGGCGCGCGACTGATCGCACGCATCGGCCCCGACGGGGCCGCGTCCGGACAGGCCGGCACGGGAGGCGCTCCGTCTCCTGGTCGGCCTGTTTGCACGTACGGACACTGGGTCGGCCCTCGCTCCTCCACGGTACGCCTGACGACCGTCACAGGGGTAGGATCGTCGAAACACCGATGGTGACCGAGGCGCTTGCGGCGAGGCTCTACAGCGAGGCAGGCGCGGCCCGTTGGGAGGTCGACGCGCCGGCCTTCGCCGCCGCGCTCGAGGCCAGCCTGGCGAAGGCGTTCGCCACGAGGGCGGCGGACCGCGATGAGTGCCAGGCTTACCTCTCGGGCCTGCACTTGGCCGACCTGGCCCTGGCCTGCGCCCTCGCCGCCGGCCATGACGGGGCGTGGCAGCACCTGATCGCCACGTACCGTCCCGTCCTGCAGCGTGCGGCGGATGCGCTGGCGCCAGACGGGTCGGCGCGCGAGCTCGCGGATGCCCTCTTCGCGGAGCTGTTCGGCGTACAGGGTGCCAGCAGCCGGGTGTCACTGTTCCGGTACTTCCATGGACGCAGCAGCCTCGCCACCTGGCTGCGCGCGGTCCTCGCGCAGCGGCATGTCGACCGGATCCGGTCTGGCCGACGCATCCTCCCGCTGGACGAGCAGACAGAGCCGCCGGCGGGGCCTCGACGCCTCGAGACGGTCGGACCCGAGCACCCCCGCTTCCTGCGGCTCATGCAGGCCGCCTTGGCGGCAGCACTCGGGACCCTCACGGTGACGGACCGCTTCCGGGTCGCCTGCTACTATGCGCAGCAGATGACCCTGGCACAAATCGGCCGTCTGCTCGGCGAGCACGAAGCAACCGTCTCCAGACACCTGGCGAGGACGCGCCGCGAGCTGCGGTCCGGCATCGAGCGTCACCTCGTCGATGCCCTCCACCTGCCTGAGTCCGCCGTTGAGGAGTGTTTTCGCAGCGTGGCGGCCGACAGCGGCAGCCTCGACCTCAACCGTCTGCTGTCATCCGCGCCCCAGGACGGGGAAGACCGCAAGGATGCCGTAGCCCAACGTTCGAAGGGAGAGGTGACATGACTCCGTCCGAACGCGACCACATCATCGAGCACTGGCTCGATCGCCGTGCCGCGACGCCTGGGGCGGCATCGGGCGACTGCCTCGACGCCGAGACCGTGAGTGCCTGGGTCGATGGAGCGCTCTCAGACGACGCGCGCGCCAGCGTGCTCGCACACACCACCTCGTGCGAGCGATGCCGGGCGCTGGTCCATGCGCTGGTTGCATCCGCGCCATTGGCCCAGACGCTGACGCCGGGGGCGGCGCCGGCCTCCACGGGCAGGCGGCATGGGTGGGTGAAATGGGTGGTGCCCCTCACCGCAGCGGCGGCGGCCACCCTGGCCCTGGCGATCTGGCTTCGCGCGCCGCTACCTGGCGATGGAGCGGCCTCCCAGGTCGTCATCAGCCGCGACGCGCGGCCCGCTGTCGGCGTGGAACCGGCGCCGGCCGACGACGCGGTGCCACCGCCCGAGGCGGGGCTTCTTCCGAGGCGCGAGCCGGACATCGAGCGGCCTGTACCGACTCCCGACGGTCGGGCCGTCCCGATGCCGATGCGGCCCGAACGGGCGGCACCAGCGCCGCAGGCCGGCCCGGCTGCGGTGGCGCCGGCCGCCCCGTCGTCAGGCGCGACCGCCGGCAGCGCACGCGCCAAGGCGGGACCGGCGTCAACCCTGCGGGAGGCAGCAGACTCCGTGGTCTCGAACGAGGCGTCCCCGGCACCGATCGCGGCACCACCAGCCGGCGCGGCAGACAACGCGCGGAGAACCGTGCGGACCCTCGAGGTGTCGGGACCCGACGCGGCAACCCGGTGGCGAGTGGTCGGCACGGTCATCGAATGGACGCGCGATGCGGGGCGCACGTGGGTGGCTGTCGACGCACGGCTGCCGGCGCCGCCAGCGGCCGGCGCGTCACCCTCCGCCACGGTGTGCTGGCTCGTCGGTCCGGCCGGGCTCATCTACCGCACGGTCGATGGTCCGAACTGGGCTCCCGTGACGCCCCCCGGCGCGGTGGACATCACGACCGTGTACGCCGCGAGCGGCGAGCGCGCCTCGATCACGGCGGTCGATGGCCGTCGCTACGTCACCGTCGACGGCGGCCGGACCTGGCAGGAGTTGCGCTAGCGATCCGCCCTGCAAGAAATCCCGGCGGCTCCGTTCAAGACAGGGAAGGAGCTGCCACATGACAGGTCGAACACTCGTTGCATGCACGCTGCTGGCCGGTCTTGCCGCCATCGGCACACGGATCCCCTCGGTTGCGCCGCTCGCCGACACCGGCGTCGCCGCCGCCACCCCCCAGGCATCGACCTCGAGCCTGGAGGATCAGACCGCCCTCTCGATCACTGTCTACAACTCGGACCTCGCGCTGGTGCGCGACGTCCGTCGGATCCGCCTGGCGACTGGCGTCTCCGACCTCCAGTTCATGGACATTGCCGCCACCGTGAAGGCACCCAGCGTGCACTTCCGCTCACTGGCCGACCCGGCGGCAGTGCGGGTGCTGGAGCAGAACTACGAGTACGACCTGCTCGATCCGCAAAAACTGCTGCGCAAGTACGTGGGGCGTGAGGTGACGCTGGTGAGAACCGTCAACGGCGCGAACGGGCGGATTGCGGAGGAGCCGGTCACGGCGACGCTCCTGAGCTACAACGAGGCGCCCGTGTGGCGGATCAACGGCGAGGTGGTCACTGGCCTGTCGGCGAACCACATCCGGTTTCCGGAACTGCCCGCGACCCTGCATGCCAGGCCGACGCTGATCTGGACGCTGGAGAACCGCGGCGGCCGCGACCATCAGGTCGAGGCGGCCTACCTTGCGACGAAGCTGTCGTGGAACGCCGACTACGTCCTCACCGTGGCCCGCGACGACGCGCACGCCGACCTCGACGGGTGGGTCACTGTAGTCAACGGCAGCGGCACGTCGTTCCCACGCGCGACGCTGCAACTCGTCGCCGGCGAGCTGAATCGCGTGCGGGCACGTTTCGACCAGGCCGTCAACGAAGTAGCCGCGCGCAGGGCCGCGTCCCCCGCCGCGTCGATGGAGGAGGAGTCGCTGTCCGAGTATCACCTCTACACGATGGCGAGGCCGACGACCATCAACAACAACCAGACCAAGCAGGTGAGCCTGCTCAACGCGTCCGGCTTCGCCGTCCGCAAGCGCTACGTCGTCACCGGGGACGGCTTCATGTACCGCGCGCCACATCCCGGCAGCGTCGTCCGGGATCCGGTCCAGGTGTTCTACGAGTTGAAGAACGAAGCCCGGGGCGGGCTCGGCATGCCGCTCCCGGCCGGGACCGTTCGCGTGTACCAGGCCGACTCGAAGGGCGGTGCACAGTTCGTCGGCGAGGACCGGCTGTCGCACACGCCCAAGGACGAGACCGTCAACCTGAAGATTGGCCACGCATTCGACGTCACGAGCGAGCGCGTGCAGACCGAGTTTGCGCGGGTGTCCGACAACACCTTCGAGTGCGCCTACCGCATCACGCTGCGCAACCATCGGAACGCCCCGGTGACCGTCGAGGTGAACGAGCCCTTCGGCGCCACCTGGCGCATCACCCGTTCGAGCGTGCCCGGCACGCGCACATCATCCACGTCGGCGCAGTTCCTGGTGCCGGTGGCGGTGGACGGAACGGCCATCCTCGAGTACCGGGTCAGGACCACCTACTGACACCCGGGCGGCGGTGTGTAGTCCCCGCACCGGGCGTCCAGTCACGTGCCCGGTGCGGTACTCTATGGGCAAACGGGACCCGCCCGGGGGACCGTGAACCTGGAGATCCGCATGGTGGAAAGGACGCAGCGAGTGGGTACTCCACGACGTGTCCTTGTCAGTCGCGTCCTGCTGGTGCTGGCAAGCCTGCTCTCCATCGTTGCGCTGGCCGCCACGCTCCTGGCCTGGTGGCGTGACGGCACGCCAGGCAGCCAGCCAGCGCTGATGGCACCGAGCACGCCGGTGCTCCTGCTGCTCCTCGCCACGGCGCACGCCCGCCTGGTGGTACGTCCCCGGGATGCGGCGGCGGTCGTCGCAGTGGTCACCGCGGGCACGCTGGCGATGGTGATGCTGGCCGTCCGGCTTCCGGGGACGAGCGCTGCACTCGACCAGGCGCGGACGCTGTTCCCGGTGTCCATGAACGTGCTCCTCGGCCATGCCATGTCTCCGGTGACGCCGGTGGCCATCCTGCTGATTTCCGGCGCCCTGCTGGCCGCGTGCGCGCGCGGTCTCCACCTGCGCACCGCAAGCGGCGTGCTCGCCATGCTGGCCACGCTGCTCGGTGCAACCGCATCGATCGGCTACCTCCTCGACGCCCCCCTCGGCTACGGTCCCGCGGCGCCGATGTCCGCCGCGACCAGTGTCACGGTGTCGCTGCTCGGCCTTGCGGTGCTGCTCTCCGGACCTGCGGATGGGTGGCCGCTGTCGCAGTTCGGCCCCGCGGAGCGGGATGCACAGGGAGGCCGTCGCTGGGTGGGACCGGCAGCTCTCGGCATCGTCATCAGCGCCGCGGTGATCGGCGCGGCAGGCAGCTACCTGACGTCACGGCGGGAGGAGCTGCGGCAGGACGCGACGGCGGAGCTGACCGCAGCAGCCGACGCGAAGCGCGGTGAGCTCGCGCTGTGGATCCGTGAGCGCTTCGGCGACGCCCAGACCATCGTCGATGCCCAGGTCGGTGCCGACGAGATCCGCACGTTCCTCCGGAGCGACGGCAGCGCCGAGGCCGCCGCGCCGCTGCGGACGTGGGCCGAGTCGCTCAGGTCGTCTTACGGCTACAGCGCGGTCGAGATGTACGACGCAGAGGGCCGGGTGCTGTTCAGGGCGGGTGCCGTGTCGTCGCCCGCGCCACCCGGGGCGCTGGCCAGCGCCATCCGGGACGGCCGGGTGGTGCTGGATGACCTGCGCCCCGGGCCCAGTCCCGCATCGCGCCAGATGATCTTCCTTGCCCCGGTGCGCATCACCGAGAACGGACGGCCGGATGGCGTGGTCGTGGTCGCCCTCGTCGTGGACGCCCGGAAAGACCTGTACCCGATGCTCGCGCGCTGGCCGTTCCGCAGTAGCACGGCGGAGACGGTGCTGGCGAAGCGCGATGGTGACGCCGTCCTCTATCTCACCGACCTGCAGCTGCCAGGGTCCGGGACCGGGCCACTCCATCGTGTTCCGATGACCCCTTCGCGCCTGGTGCTGGCCAGGGCCCTGACGGGATCGCCCGGGCCGTTCGAGGGGCTCGACTACACGGATGTCCCGGTGCTGGCGGTCGGAGGCCCCATCGCCGCGACGTCGTGGCTCCTGCTCGTGAAGGCCGACCTCGTGGAGGTCTACGCGCCGTTCTGGCGCGAGGTCAGGTTCGTCGCCGCCTTCAGCGTGCTGCTGCTCCTCACGGTGATGTTCGGGCTCATCGGGTCGACCCGGCAACAGCTGCTGCGCGAACTGGAGGCCCGCCTGGCGCTCGCACGCGAACGGAACAACAGCACGGAACGGCTCCGCTCGGCGCTGCGGGCCTCGCTCGACCCGTTCATCGTCCTCGATGGCCGTGGCCGGATCCTCGAGTGGAACGAGCAGGCCGAGCGCACGTTCGGATGGACGCCGGCCGGCGCCTCCGGGCAGGACTTCACCACCGCCATGCTCGCGCCACCCGACGACCGCGCGTATGCCGACGCGCTGGCGGACGCCCGCCGCGGGCTGGCCAGCACCAGGCTCGCCACGCGCGTGAACGTGACGGCACGGCGCAGGGACGGGTCCACCTTTCCCGCCGAGGTGGCTGTGGTTCCGGTGCACCTGCACGACGAGCTCCTGTTCAGTGCGGTGGTGCGCGACGTGACCGAGCAGGTGCGGGCCGCCGGCGAGATTGCCGCCGCCCAGGGCGAGGCGCAGCGGCTGCTCGGCGAGGCCCAGCAGGCGCGTCTCGCACTGCTCGCCATCATCGAGGAACAGCGCCGGACCGAGGCGGCCCTGCGCGACAGCGAGAATCTGCTCGAGTCGCGGGTGGAGCAGCGGACGCAGCAGCTCGAGGCCGCCAACCGCGAGCTGGAGGCGTTCAGCTATTCGGTCTCGCACGACCTGCGCGCTCCGTTGCGCGCCATTGCGGGTTACGCGCGGATGCTGGACGAGGACCACGGTGCGGTGCTGGACGAGGAAGGCCGTCGCCGCCTGCAGGTGGTGCAGCGGGAGGCCGCCCGCATGGGTACGCTCATCGACGACCTGCTGCGCTTCTCACGGCTCGGTCGGCAGGCGCTCGCCGAGGAACCGATCGACATGACCGGGCTCGCCCGCGCCGTCTTCGACGAACTGCTCGCGTCGTACCCGCCCGACCGCGCCGTCGCCTTCCGGCTGCACGACCTGCCCGGGGCCACGGGCGATGCCCGCGTGATCCGGCAGGTGTGGGTCAACCTGCTGGGGAACGCGCTGAAGTTCACGACGCGGCAGCCGCACACGACGATCGAGGTCGATGGGGCGGTCGCCGGCGCCGAATCGACGTACGTCGTGCGTGATAATGGCGTCGGGTTCGAGATGCAGTACGCCGACAAACTCTTCGGCGTGTTCCAGCGGCTGCACTCGACCGCGGATTTCGAAGGGAGCGGCGTGGGCCTCGCGCTCGCGCAACGGATCATCGGCCGGCACGGCGGTCGCATCTGGGCGGAGGGCCGGCCCGGGGAAGGAGCTACCTTCCACTTCACGCTGCCGGCATCGCCCGATCGGGTGGGACTGCATGAGCTGGATACCAGACACGATGGTCCATCAGATGACTTCAGGGGCGACGCGTGACGGGGCGTCGGCCTGGCCTGCGAGCGCCGGGCAGACGGGCGCGGCGGGAGGGTTGCTCCCCGCTGGATTTGCGCTACGGTAGAGGACGGGACCGATGACAGAGGGACACGGGGTGGAGGTACCCGGGAGCCGGACGATGGATCGGACGGTGGTGCATCCGGACGTGCTGCTCGTGGAGGACAGCGAGCAGGATGCCGAGCTCACGCTACGTGTCCTCCGGCGCTTCTCGCTGGCGCACCGGATCGTCTGGGTGCGCGATGGCGCGGAGGCGCTCGAGTTCCTGTTTGGCGAGGCTGCCAACGGCAGCACCCCGCTCGCGGCCGCGCCGCGCGTCGTCCTGCTCGACATCAAGATGCCGCGTGTGGACGGACATGAAGTGCTGCGGCGGGTCAAGGGCGACCCGCGGAGCCGGCACATCCCGGTCGTGATGATGACCTCCTCACGCCTCGACGCCGACATCGCCTCGTCATTCGACTCGGGGGCCAACAGCTACGTCGTGAAGCCGGTGGGCTACGACGAATTCTCCGACACGATGCGGCAGGTGGGTGCGTACTGGCTCCGCCTGAACCAGCCCTCGGAGGCTCGGTGAGCCAGCCCCTCCGGGTGCTCATCGTCGACGATTCGAACGCCGACGCGGAGCTGACCGTCCGCGAGCTGTCGCGCGGTGGCTTCACCGTGGACTGGCGGCGGGTGGACCGTGCCGACACCCTCGCCGGCGCGCTGCGCGACGGGTCGTGGGACGTGGTCCTGTCCGACTTCAAGATGCCGCAGTTCAGCGGTCTCGAGGCGCTGTCGGTGGTGCACGCCACCGGCCAGGACCTGCCGTTCATCCTCGTGTCGGGCGCCGTGGGCGAGGACCTGGCCGTCGAGATCATGCGTGCGGGCGCCCACGACTACGTCTCGAAGGAACGCCTGTTCCGCCTGGCGCCGGCGGTGCTGCGGGAGATGCGCGAGGCGCAGACCCGTCGCGCGCACCAGCGCGCCGAGCACGAACTCCGGAAGATGGCGCTCGTGGTCGAGCAGATCCCGTCCGTGGTCGTCATCACGGATCTCGAGGGGCGCATCGAGTACGCCAATCCGCGGTTCACCGAGCTGACCGGGTACACCCTCGACGAAGTGCTGGGTCGGAACCCGAACATCCTGAAGTCCGGCACGACGCCTCCCGAGGAGTACCGGGTCCTGTGGGAGACGATCCGATCGGGCCACGAGTGGCGCGGCACCTTCCACCAGCGGCGCAAGGACGGCTCTATCTACCAGGAAGAGGCGGTGATCCGGCCGATGCGCGATGCCTACGGGCGGATCACGCACTACCTGAAGGTGGGGGAGGACGTCACGGCCCGCCACGCCCTCGAACAGCAGTTCCGCCAGGCCCAGAAAATGGAGGCGGTCGGACGCCTTGCGGGCGGCGTGGCGCACGACTTCAACAATCTCCTCACCGTCATCTCCGGATTCACCGAGATGGCGATGACGGGGCTCGCCGGGGACGACCCGCTGAGGAAGGACCTCGAGCAGGTGGCGCTTGCCGGTGAGCGCGGCGCGGCACTGACCAGGCAGTTGCTCGCCTTCAGCCGGAAGCAGGCGCTCGAACCGGTGCCGTTCGTGCTGGGGAAGGTCGTGCGCGAGGCGGAGTCCATGGTGCGCCGGCTCGTGGGAGAGGACGTCTCGATCAGCCTGCGCGCGGACGAGGGTGAGGCGGGTACGATCCTGGCCGAGCCTGGCCAGATCGAACAGGTGCTGATGAACCTCGTCGTGAATGCACGCGACGCCATGCCGACCGGGGGCCGGCTTGCCATCACGACCAGCAACCGGACGCTGGACTTCGAGGACGCTGCGATCCACGTGGGCACCTCACCTGGACCGTACAGCGTGCTCACGGTGGCCGACACGGGTCACGGGATGTCCGACGAGGTCCTGTCCAGGATCTTCGAGCCGTTCTTCACGACGAAGGGCACCGGGAAGGGCAGCGGCCTTGGGCTCTCTACCGTCTACGGCATCGTGACGCAGCTGGGCGGCACCATCGAAGTGGCGAGCACGCCCGGTAGCGGGACACGATTCGACGTCTTCTTCCCGGTCTCCACCAATGCCGGGGCAGGCGTGCAGGGGGCGGGTTCGGGCGCACCTGACGTGGCCGGCACCGAAACCATCCTCGTCGTGGATGACGAGGGGCCGGTCGCCCGTTTCGCGCAGCGGGTGCTGGCGACGGCCGGTTACACGGTGCTCGGGGCCAACCACGCCGGCGAGGCCCTGGTGGTCTCCGAGAAGTACCAGTCGGCCATCCAGCTCGTGCTGACCGACGTGATCATGCCGCAGATGAGCGGCCGCGAACTCGCCGACCGCCTGACCCGGTCACGGCACGACCTGCGCGTCCTCTACATGTCCGGGTACACCGACGACATCCTGAACGACAACAACGCCCTGACGCCCGAGCGCCAGCTGATTCGCAAGCCGTTCACGGCCGACGTCCTCCTGCGCAAGGTGCGCGAGGTGCTCGATCAGCCGACGCCGCACCCACCGCTGGGCACCGACACGGACACACGCGCATGACACACCCCACGGTCATCCGTCCCTCCGAACACGCCCGCTGGCGCCCGGAGGCGATGGGGAAGAGCACCCTGTACGAGTCGCCGCACCTGCTGGTCGGCCTCAACGCATTCGAGCCGGGCCAGTCGCATGCGCTGCACGCGCACGCCGGGATGGACAAGGTCTACCTGGTCGTCGAGGGTGAAGGGCTCTTCCTGCTCTCGGATGCGCGGCTGCCCATGCGGGCGGGCGACCTGCTCGTGGCACCCGATGGGGTGCCCCACGGTGTCGAGAACAACAGCTCCGGACGACTGCTGGTGATGGCCCTGCTTGCTCCTGGGCCGTCATCCGTTCACGGCAGGTAGCCGAACGACCGAACCGATCGTGGCCGTGTAGCCGCGCGTACGGAATCGGGTACGATAAACGACCCGTGAATCCGCTGCTGTCGCGCCTCCAGCCTTATCCGTTCGAGCGGCTCCGTGCGCTGTGTGCCGGCGTGACCCCGCCGGTCCTCACGCCGATCCGACTGTCGATCGGTGAACCCCAGCACGCCACGCCCGGCCTGCTGCGGGACGCACTGATTGCCCACCTGGATGGCCTGGCCACGTATCCGACCACGGCCGGCCTGTCCGAGTTGCGGGAGGCGATCGCTGGCTGGTTTCGGCGGCGGTACGGGCTCTCGCAGCTCGACCCCGCCACGCAGGTACTGCCGGTGAACGGCACCCGCGAGGCGCTGTTCGCGTTCGCCCAGGCGGTGGTGGACGTCACCCGGCCGGCGCCACTCGTCGTCTGCCCGAATCCCTTCTACCAGATCTACGAGGGGGCGGCGCTGCTCGCCGGAGCGGAGACAGCCTTCCTCAACCAGACGTCGGATCGGGGCTTCTCGCTCGACGTGAACGCAATCGCGGATGGCGACTGGGCCCGCACGCAGCTGCTGTATGTGTGCTCACCGGGCAATCCGACGGGCCACGTCCTCAGCCTGGACGACTGGCGCGCGCTCTTCGAGCTGTCCGATCGGTACGGCTTCACGATCGCGTCCGACGAGTGCTACACCGACATCTACGACGCGGTGCCGCCGCTCGGAGGGCTCGAGGCTGCGCTGCGGCTCGGCCGCGACGACTTCCGCCGGCTCGTCGTGTTCGTGAGCCTCTCGAAGCGGTCGAATGCGCCGGGGCTCCGGTCGGGCGCGGTGGCCGGCGACCGCGCGGTGCTCGATCGTTTCCTGCTGTATCGCACCTATCACGGGTCGGCGATGAGCCTGGCCGTGCAGCATGCCAGCCTGGCCGCCTGGACCGACGAAGCGCATGTGGAGGAGAACCGCGCCGCCTACCGGGCCAAGTTCAACGCGGTCGTACCCATGCTGACGGCCCTGCGCGCCGCCACGCCCGACGCCGGGTTCTACCTGTGGGCGGAGGTCCCCGGCGGCGATGACGAATCGTTCGCGCGCGACCTCTTCGCGGCCACACATGTCACCGTCTTGCCGGGCCGGTATCTCGCCCGACAGGCACACGGCGTCAACCCGGGTAAGGGGTACGTGCGCATCGCGCTCGTCCCGTCCCTCGACGACTGCATCGAGGCCGCGCGGCGCATCGCGGCCTTCTGTCACTGACCGATCACCCCCAGGACACGCATGGATACTCTCTCGCTCGCTCCGCTCATCGACGGCTGGTTCGATCGCCGCACCGAACTCTCGCCTGACGCCGTGCCCACCGACCTGGCGTCGGCACTGGACGAGGTGCTCTCCGGGCTCAACGATGGCACCCTCCGGGTGGCCGAGAAGCTCGACGGCACGTGGGTCACCCACCAGTGGGTGAAGAAGGCCGTGCTGCTGTACTTCCGCACCCACGACAACCGGCTGATCGAGGCTGGCGGCGGCGTCAACTGGTTCGACAAGGTGCCCTTGCGCTTCGAGGGCTACTCGGCACGGCAGTTCCGCGACGGCGGCTTCCGCGTCGTCCCTCCGGCCGTGGCGCGCGCCGGCAGTTACGTCGCGAGGAACGTCGTGCTGATGCCGTCCTACGTGAACATCGGTGCCTACGTTGACGAAGGCACGATGGTCGACACCTGGGCAACCGTGGGGTCGTGCGCCCAGATCGGCAGGAACGTGCACCTGTCCGGTGGTGTCGGCATCGGTGGCGTCCTCGAACCACTCCAGGCGAATCCGACGATCATCGAGGACAACTGTTTCATCGGTGCGCGCTCCGAGATTGTCGAGGGGGTCATTGTCGAGGCCGACTCGGTCATCTCGATGGGGGTCTTCATCGGGCAGAGCACGAAGATCTTCGACCGGTCCACCGGCGCGGTCACCTACGGGCGCGTGCCGTCCGGGTCGGTCGTGGTGCCAGGCAGCCTCCCGTCCCCCGACGGCACCTACTCCCTGAACTGCGCGGTCATCGTGAAGCGTGTGGACGCCCAGACGCGCGCGAAGACCTCCATCAACGAACTGCTGCGCGCCTGAACGCGGCTGGCCCCTGACATGGCAGACCCTCACGCCGACACGCTCGCGCTCGCCCGGGCGCTGGTCGCCTGCCCCTCACTGACCCCTGACGATGCCGGGAGCCTGGCGATCGTCGAGGGGCGGCTGACCGCGCTCGGCTTCGCGTGCGAACGCCTCGATCGAGGCGGCGTCGCGAACCTCTGGGCACGGCACGGGGTGCAGGCGCCGGTCGTCTGCTTTGCCGGTCATGTGGACGTCGTACCGACCGGTCCGGCGGAGCAGTGGAGCGTTCCACCGTTCGCAGCCGTGGAGCGCGACGGGTTCCTGGTCGGACGCGGCACGGCCGACATGAAGGGGTCGGTGGCGGCCTTCGTCACCGCCGTGGAGCGCATCGTCGCCGCCTCGCCGCAGCATCCGGGCTCACTGGCGGTGTTGCTCACGTCGGATGAGGAGGGCGACGCGCTGCACGGGACGCTGGCGGCCGTGGACGCCTTCCGCGCACGCGGGCTCCGCCTCGATCACTGCATCGTCGGCGAGCCCACCTCGTCCGAGCGGTTCGGCGACACGATGAAGAACGGCCGCCGCGGCTCGCTGAGCGGACGGCTCGTGGTGAAGGGGATTCAGTGTCACGTGGCCTACCCCGAGCGAGGGCGCAACCCGGTGCACCAGGCGGCGCCGGCCCTGGCCGAACTGAGTCAGACCGTCTGGGATGCGGGCAATGAGTATTTCGGCCCCACCACCTTCCAGGTGTCGAACGTGGCGGCCGGAACCGGCGCGCCCAACGTGGTGCCGGGCACCATGGAGGTGCAGTTCAACCTCCGGTTCTCCCCGCAGTCACCCGCGGCGCGCCTGCAGGAGCGGATTCACGACGTGCTGGATCGGCACGGGCTCGAGTACGAACTCACATGGACGCTCTCGGCCCAGCCGTTCATGACGCCGGAGGGGCCGCTGGTCGAAGCCGTGCGTGAGGCCGTCACCGCCGAGATCGGCGTGGCACCTTCGCTCTCGACGAGCGGAGGGACGTCGGACGGGCGCTTCCTGGCAGATGTGGCGGATCAGGTTGTGGAGTTCGGACCGATGAACGACACCATCCACAAGATCGACGAGCGGGTGGCCGTGGCGGACCTGGCGCCGCTGTCACGCATCTACGAGCGGACGGCCAGGAGCCTGCTGGGACTGTGAGAAGGGGAGCGGACGACCGGGGCGGGAGAGAAGCTGCGCGAGGACCACGGACGGACGTCGTGACCCTCGCGAAGCCGGGTTCAGCGGGAGACTACTTGCTCCAGGGTGGAACGACCTTGTTCATGCGCGCGTAGGCGATGAGCTGGCCGAGGTGCTCGTGGAGGTCGCCGCCGATCATCTGCGCCGTCTCGACCACCGAGCGCTGCTGGCCCATCACGGCGCGCTTGCCGGTCAGCGTCGCGGGATCGATGCTGTTCAGCTGTGCCTTGGTGTGCTCGAAGGCCTTGTTGATGGCGGCGATCAGCTCGGCCTTGTTGGTCGACTTGCCGAGGGCCTGCATCTCCTCGCGGCTCGCACCAGGCTTGCCACCGAAGTTGTTCGGCACGAAGCCGTTGAACTCGGACGCCGCGAGCGACAGCACCTCGGCGACCGACCGCACGCCCTCCATCGGGCGCCACGACATCTTGTCGTCCGGGAAGGCCTGTCCCAGGCTGACGAACTTGCCCTTCATCACTTCGAGGTCGGCGAGAAACGCAGCCTTGACGACAGCGGCGCCTTCCTTCGAGATCACTTCCTGCGCGCGCGCGGGGGCGGACAGCGCGGCGGTCGCGAGAACGGCGGCCATCGAGACGATGATGCGGCGCCGCCAGTTCCGTGCGGATACGTGGCTCATGAGTAACTCCTCCTCGGCCGTCGGGCCGAAAACCGTGCGAAGCATCTTACACGACGGGCCCAACCGGAGTCCTCACTTTGCAGGCATGGCGGCCAGCTGCCCGCGGGTGCCGCGCCAGCGCGGCCTTCCGCGGGGCGCGCAGGGCGGCAGGTCGGCCGGCCGCAGGAGCTCGTAGCGCTCGTCAGCGTGCACGGTCTCCAGTCCGAGCATCTCGACGGCCGCGGCGCGCAGGCCTGCTGACGCCTTTCGTCGGTTGAGCACGACATAGCCGACACAGCTGCGTGCGAGGAACGCACGCCCGCCGCGCCGACCAGCCTCGACGGCCGCGGGCTCGACCGATCGGCCGGGCTCGCTCAACTCCACGAGCACGCGCATCGTGGGGTTGGCCATCGTCTCGCGCCTTCGCCACTCGGACACGCGCGACAGGTAGCCGCCGACGAGCCGCCGTCGATGGCGCGTCTGGTAGTACTGCGACGAGGCATTGAAGTTGCCGAGTGACGAGGTCCCGTCGCGCACGCCCGTGGGAAGTTCGAGCACCGCGCGCGATTCGTCGCCCTGGGCCACCAGGTCGTAGACGGCGGGCACGTCCGCAGGGAAGAGCGCCCGTGGAACGGGGGACATCTCGAACACCAGGGCAGCGGCCAGCGCGAAACCAAGCAGGCGCCGATGCGCCGCGGCCCGCTGCCGGAGTGCCTCGACGGCGAAGCCGAACAGGATGGAGGCCCCCAGCACCGCCACGATCGAGAACCGGGAAGGTGCCCGCGCCATGCCGATCACCGGTACGTACCGCAACAGCGACCACGGGCCGGGGACCGTCGTGTTGAACCCGAACACCTGGATGAAGGGCCCGAGCGAGAGGCTCGCGAAGAAGGCCGTGAACCACACCCAGAAACGCGGCAGCGCCGACAGGCGGGCGGCCACGGCGATCGTCCCGAGGGCCACCAGTGAGAAGGCCCCGACGAACTCGGGGAAGGCATCCTCCTGTGGCGGCATCAGCCAGGTGGCCGTGGCTGCCCCGAACCACGGATGCAGCGGGTTCGGCACCAGGTACGCCAGCAGGTCGACGCCGCGTGGGCTGCTGCGCCAGAAGACCGGCGTGTCAGGCATGCGCCCGGTCGCGATCCGATCGAACAGCCCGAGCAGCGGCGGCGCCAGCAGCACGAGGCAGGTGACCACCGCGATGGCGCCGAGCCCGACGAGGGGCCGGAACAGACCCGGCGGGAGGGTCACCTGCACCCTCGGGCGGTACCAGAGCCAGGCCAGGGCGACCGCCGAGAGGGTCACCGCCATCACCGGGGTGTGAAGGCCGATCCGGAGCACGGCCGATCCGAGCGTCACCTCGGGCATGCCTGTCGCCAGGAGCGCAACGCTGGCCACCAGGGCGGCAATGCTGACGGTCAGGAGGCTGCGGAGCAAACGGACCAGCCGGGCATCTGGCGGGGTGAGCGACGGTGAGACGTCGACGAAGTTCCAGGCCAGCTGGAACAGCCCCATCAACACGCAGTAGACGCCGAAGTAGGCGTCCGAATACGAGGCGAACGCCACCAGCGCGCCAACCATCACGGCATCGCGCGCGGCATGGGTGGCCAGGACCCTGCGAAGCGCCCAGAGGAAGAGCGGCAGCGAGGCCGTGCTTACGAGACTGAAGTGCGCCACCTCGCGAGCCGTGATGACCGGGGTGGCGATGAAGAGCGCGCCAACGGCGAGCGCCGTGCCACGGGAAAGGCCGAGATCGCGCGCGAGCAGTGAGGTGGCCCAGCCCGACGCCGCGACGAACAGGATCAGGATCAGGTTGAAGGTGGGGACCACCCCCAGCAGCGGCATGAGGGGCATCCCGACCAGGCCGGCAATCGGCGTGTAGTTGTGCAGGCTGAAGTCGGCCTCGCCCGAATACGCGAAGACGTGGTCCGTCGTGAAGGGCAGCTGGGCGTGATCCAGCAGCTCGTGCCGGAAGATCCACAGGTTCCAGACGTACACACCGAGGTCGCCGGATGGATCGCCGGGAAGGGCATCCTGCAGGTGCAGCGGAAGCGGCCAGAGTAGTCCGGCCGCCAGCAGGATGTAGCACAGCCAGGTCAGGCCCGTGGCGAGGACGGGTGTCGTGCGTCGTGACATGTCGCGGTCGAGGCCGCGGACTATATCACAGGATGTATGTCATCGTCCTTCAGTAGCGCAGCAGTCGCGTCACCTTGACGGCGATCGAGCGGTTCGTCAACCCGGTCGGGTTCTGCGTTTCGAGCAGGTTCCGGCCGTCGCTGTAGACCAGGAACAGTTCGCTGCCGGGCCTGTACTCCCACCGCAGGCGGGCGCTCGACGTCATCGAGTGCCCGCTGATGTTGTACTGCAGCAGTCCGCTCACCGTCATGCGGGGCGAGGGGGTGACGATGAACCGGCTGGTCAGCAACTGGGCCCGGAACGCGCCGAACGGCAGGTCCACCCAGTTCAGCGAGAGGCTTGGTTCGATGGCCACCTGGGGCCGGATCGCCACGCGGCCGCCGTAGCTGGCCTCGGTCCGCGTCCCCAGGTACAGGCTGCCGTGGCCGACAGCCAGGCGCCCCGACACCGGGCGCTGCTGCCCGAGTGAATAGGTGACCCTGAGGTTGTCGGACGTGTAGCCGCCGACCGGCACGATCACCCCGGGCGAAATGGTGAAGGCGCGCGGGATCAGTTCGTAGCCGTGCGTGTATTCGGCCGAGGTCTGGTCGCTGTTCTGGAAGTCCGTCTGGAAGTAGCCCCGCAGTTCCTTCTGCTGCACGGCCGTGACCCGCGCGTCGGTGACATAGTCCATGCTGCCGAGGAACGTGAACTTGCGAATCCGATCGCGTCGTCGCGGGCGTGGCGTGAAGCGGGCCTCGACGAAGCTGCGACGGAAGTCCAGGCGGCGGGCGAACCCGGCCTGCGGATCGAACTGCTGGCCGATCAGCAGGTGCTCGGCCTGAAACCCGTAGCGGTCCCCGGCGTATTCGAACGTGCCGCGGTAGCTGGCGTTGCCGCCATTCACTCCGGGGGTGTCCGTCCGCGCGTAGTAGGCGCTGGCCGTCAGGTTCGTCAGCAGGAAGAAGTTGCCGTCGACCCCGACGAGCGAGTTGGACCCGTGACCGTTGATGCCCACGGACCGGTGCGTCCCGATCAGGCCGATGTTGCTGCGGCGCAGCACGTCGCGCTTGATCCGGACCACGCTGAAGTTCGTCGCGGGTGCCACCGTGTCCTTTGCCCCGGTCTCGATATTGAGCGCACCGATGGAATAGCGGCCGGCGCGCCCCGTCAGTCGCGCGCCCCCGATGACGGGCACCACCTGACCGCGCAGCAGCCCGATCTGTCGGCTGAAGAACATGACCGGCACGTCGCCGGGTGAGCCTCCGTTGCCCGAGCCGATGCCGGCAAAGGCAAAGATGCCCTGCCCTTCGAGGAAGAAGTCGCGCTTCTCGGGGAAGAAGAGGCTGAACCGGGTGAGGTTCACCTGCTGGACGTCTTCCTCGACCTGCGCGAAGTCCGTTCGCACCGTCACGTCGGCAATCAACGAGCGGGTGAGCCCATACTTGAAGTCGAACCCGCCATTGACGTTGAGGTCGTTCGAGAACGGGGTGGCGGCCGTGCGGTCGGTCGTGCTGGTCCCCACACCGTAGGGTTTCAGTTCGAGGTTCTTCGAGACCGCAGGAGTCTCGAGGCCCACCATCGTACCGGCCGGTCCCATCCGGCCGATCGCATTGCCCGTCCCGTAGGAGGCGGGCACGGCGGTCAGGTACGAGAACTCGTTCTTCCACTTCACGACGCGGCGGAACTGGATACCCCAGACCTGTGGTCCAGGGGCGGGGTAGCGCAGCGACTTGAACGGGATCGCGAGTTCCGCAATCCAGCCGCCGTCGAACTTGCCGGTCCTGACGTTCCACACGGTATTCCAGCTCGAGTTCAGCACGTCGTCCACGATCGCCTGGTCGCGGTAGGTGCCGAGGGGTGTGGTCTGGAAGAAGAGCCCGTTCCGTCGGTCGAGGAACGTATCGAAGACGACCGTGAAGCTCTCGTTCTGGGTGACGTTGTTGTTGTCGCGCCGCATCTCGGTCACCACTTCGCGTTCGGGGTGACTGTCGAAGCACTGCGCCGTCACGTAGACGTTGCGGTCGTCGAAGAACACCCAGACGAGGGTCTTCTCCGTCGCAGGCGCGCCCTCGCGGGGCTCCTGCTGGATGAAGCCGTCGATGGGCGGCGTCGAGCGATAGAACTCTTCGTCGAGCCTGCCGTCCAGCTGAATGGGCCGGGGGAGCCTGACGGCGCGGATGGTGGCCTGGCCGGCATCATTGCGGGCGACGGTGGCCGGCGCCACCGGCGGCGGCACCACGGGACCCCGGACAGCCTGGGCGGATGCGCGGGCTCCTGGCAACAGCAGCCAGAGGGCCAGCAGGAACGTATGCGACGAACGACGGGACATGCGCAGCGGACGGGTAGTGTACCCGATGGCGGGTCTGTACGGCCGCGGGCGCCGTTCGTGGACTCCGGGCCGTCGCTGGCCTAGAAATTCGGCTTGCTGCGGAGCACGCCGATCTGGATGAGGAGCGCCGAGTAGTCGTATTGCCGCTGCTCGTGGAGAATCAGGCCGTCCTTCATCGTATAGAGCAGCACCCCCTCGATCCGCCCGTGCCGGTTCGTGCCGGGCAACCCCATGAAGTCGCCGACGTGTGTGGCGGTGGCGACGAAATGCTGCGCGACACGCTGGCCATCGATGATGAGCTCTTCGCTCTTGAAGAACCAGTCGGGGAACGTGTCGAACAGTCGCAGGTAGGAGTCGGTGATCTCGACGCGTCCGTGGAGGGCTCCGAACATCGGGCTGACCACGGTGCCGTCGACGGCATGGCCGGCGGCGAGCCGCTCCGGATTCCGCGCCCGCCAGTCCTGAAGCCTCAGGTCGAAGAAGCGAACGATTTCCTCGCGGGTCATCGATGATCTCCTTGGGATCGGGGCCATGCTATGCGCATCAGTCGCGTGGTTCAACCGGCAGTCCGCCTACAGCAATCCGGCCGGACTCCTGCCGGCGGGCCGAGTTGAGACATGATAGGACCCCAGCACAGGAGATCCCGGATGCGTGCAGTCACGAAGCTCGTGGGCATGTCGATGTTCGTTGCGGGTGTCATGCCTCTCGGTACCCATGCGCAGACCGCGGGCCCGGCCCTGCCTGCCGTGTCGCCCACGCCGCGGCCGGCGGTGACCACGCTGGTCTCGCGACTCGATCTCGAGCGCTACAAGGCCACCATCAAGGGACTGACCCAGTTCGGCGATCGTCGGCAGGGGACGGAGCGGAACCGCGAGGCGGTGGACTGGATCGAGGCGCAACTGAAAAGCTACGGGTGCCCGACCGAGCGGATCCGCTACACCTACGATCCACCACCGCCAGCGCCCCGGGGGGGCACCCAGGCGCCTGGTGCGCGTCGGCCCGAGCCGGAGATTCCGCGCGCCGTCGGTGGCGGCCGCCCCAGGGGTGTCCGCACACCCACGGGCGTGAACACCGATTCAGGGAGGCAGCCGAACGAGGCCCTGCGTGCGCTGAACGCCGAGCCGGCGTCCAATGGACCGCGCGAGGAGGTCTACTGCACGAAAGTGGGGTCGGTGCGCCCGAACGAGATGTACATCGTCTCGGCCCACATGGACGGCCACGGTTGGGGTGAGGCGGCGAATGACGATGGGTCGGGCACGGCGCTGGTGATGGAACTGGCGCGCATCTTCTCCATGCCCGACGTCCGCACCGAGCGCACCATCCGGTTCGCGCTCTGGAACAACGAGGAGACCGGGCTGAACGGCGCCACGGCGTACGTGCAGCAGCGGAAGGCGCTGCAGGGGAGGGAGGATCCGCCCGAATCGGGCCGGTACCCCGAACCGACCTGGCTCGGCATGATCCAGCACGACATGATGCTCTTCGACCACGGCATGCCGCGGGCCGACGGCACGATTCCGCCCGAACAGCGGCCGGAGGCGGACGTGAACATCGAGTTCCAGATGACGTCCAGGCAGACGCTCGGGGCGCAGGCACTCGCCTGGTTCTTCCATGCCGCCAACGAGAAGTACGCCACGGACTACCCGGCCCAGGTCGGGCCGCACATGACGAACACCGACTCGACGCCGTTCATGGACGAGGTGCCGGCGATCAGCCTGCGCGAGAACGAGCGCGGCGTCCACGTGGGCAGCGGCTGGGACCCGCAGTGGCACCAGCCGACCGACCTGTTCACCACCTATTCGGACAAGGACTTCCGGCTGGGACTGAACGCCGCCCAGACCACGGCGGGCGCCGTGGCCGAGCTGACCGGAGCGACCCTGCGCTGACAAGGCGTACAAGCGAAAGGCCCGTCGCTGAGATTCCCAGCAACGGGCCTTGTCACCTTCGAAGTTACAACTCAGTTCTAACTTCTGACTGCGGAACGCAGCCTACTACCAGCGCGGTTCCTGACGACGGCCGCCGCGGCCCCCGCCGAACCCGCCGCGGTCGCCACCGCGGCCGCCACCGCCACCGAAGCCGCCAGAGCGCTCCTGCGGGCGCGCCTCGTTGACCGTGAGGGCACGGCCGCCGAATTCGCGACCGTTGGTGGCGTTGATGGCCGCCTGGGCCTCTTCCTCGCTCGCCATCTCGACGAACCCGAACCCACGCGCGCGGCCGGTGGCCATGTCGCGCATCACGCGGACGGACTCGACGGTCCCGGATTCCGCGAAGAGGCCCTCGAGTTCAGCCTCGGTGGTGTTGTAGGAGAGGTTGCCGACGTACAGTTTGCGACTCATGACTTACTTGACTCCCGCATCCCATCCATGGGGATGCTGCCCCTGCAGGGCGCTGTGAGGAAACCTGTCCTGAGCGAAGGGTCGCTCTTTACTTGTCGGACACACAGGGGAGGAGCAAACGGGCTCGGTCTGAGTGAAGGCAAAGCGGTAGGTGAAGGCTTCCAGAGAAGGTGCAAGTGTAGCACACAGTCGGGCTGAGCGGCGTGCTACAATTTCATGCAATCTTTTGCACGAGTGAGGCGCCGCGCCCCCGCGGATCCGCCTCATCCGAAGTCTCACCAATCATGAAAGGGCGTTCGATGCGGTCTCCCTCCTCGTCGCGCGGGGTGCCTTCACGGCCCGTCTATGCTGGTAAGGAAACGACCGGCAAGGTGAAGAGCCTGACCCGCGGGCAAGCCTGCGGCATGATCAGCCACGCGGACGGCGACGTGTTCTTCCACAAGGCCGACTTCAAGGGCGAATTCTTCGACCTGCAGGTCGGCGACAAGGTCGTCTTCGAACTGCTCAACGACACAATCAGCGGCAAGCGGGCCCAGAACGTGCGCCTCGCTCCGTCGCGAAAGGCCCGGTAGCGTTGTCTCCACGCGTCCATCTCGTCAATCCCAGCCACGTAGCCTTCGGCGTCGCCGTCATCACACCGCGCTGGCTCTACGTCCTGGCCGCTGCCACCGGCACCCAGTGGGGTGATCCGGTCATCGTCGACGAGACGCTGGAGCAGATCGACCTCGGCACCATCCGCGCCGGCGACGTCGTGGGCATCGGCATCCACACCGGGAACGCCCGCCGCGGATACGAGATCGGGCGCGCCGCCCGCGAGCGCGGCGCCTGGGTGGTCTATGGGGGCATCCATGCCACCCTGTTCCCGGACGAGGTGCTCCAGCACGGCGCTGCCCATGCGGTGGTGAAGGGCGATGGCGACCTGGTCTGGCGGACCGTGGTGGCCGACTGCCTTTCGGGCGCCCCACAGCCGCTGTACGACGGCGGCCGGGTCGGCGGCGACGACTTCCTGCCGGCGCGCTGGGACCTGCTCCCTGAAGCCAGCTACATGTGGGCATCGGTCCAGACCGTGCGGGGCTGCCCGAAACACTGTTCGTTCTGCTCGGTCTGGCGCACCGACGGCCAGGAGCCGCGGCAGCGCGCGGTGGACAAGGTGCTCGGCGAGGTCGTCGAACTGCGTCGTCGCGGGTTCCGGTTCATCGCGCTGGCCGACGACAACTTCTATCCGGTGTCGCTCGAAGACCTGCGCATGGCCGACCGCCGGCACGACAAGAGCCGCCTGCACGAACTGGAAGCACTGCGGCGCGAACGCTTCGAGCTGATGGAGGCGCTGGCCGAATTGCCCTCGGACATGGTGTTCTTCACCCAGATCACCATGGAGGCCGCGGAAGACACGGCGTTCCTCGATGCGATGCGCAAGGCCCGCATCCGCGGCGCGCTGATCGGCGTCGAGGCGGTCACCCCGGAGGGCCTGAAGGACGTCTACAAGGGCTTCAACCTCGCAGGCGAGGCGCTCGTCGAGCGTCTCCGCACCTTCCGGCAGCACGGCGTCCACGTGCTCGGCTCGTTCATCTTCGGCCTGCCGAGCGACCGCGAGAACACGTTTGCCGCCACGGCGAAGCTGGCTGCGGAGGCCGACCTGACCTTCGCCCAGTTCGTGCTGCTGACGCCGTTCCCCGGCACCATCGACTTCGAGAAGTGGGCGGCCAAGCCCGAGAACCACGAGACGACCGTCGACGGCATCCCGGTGACGCAGCACTGGCTCATTCCGCAGGAGAAGCGCCCCAAGCTCTTCACCCCGCACCCGACGATGTCGATCGAGGAGATTCGCGTGCGGACGCAGGAGGCCTGGGACCAGTTCTACAGCTGGAGCAACGTCTGGCGCCGGTCGAACGTGGTGAAGTCGGTGAAGGCCCGCGTGGCATTCGTCCTCATCTCGAAGCTCTACCGCCAGATGTACGCCAACACCGGTATCGCCACCGACAGCGCACGCGTGCAGCGTTCCGCGCAGTGGGCACGTATCATCGCGACCGCGGTACGACGGCTCTTCCTGGGCAAGCCGATGCCTGACCTCCAGGTGCCGCGGCTCCGTCCGGTGGAAGAGCGGGTCGCCTGAGCGTGCCGTTCACCGCACTCAACCTCCACCCGAACCTGCTCGCCGGCATCCGGGACCTCGGGTTCACCCGGCCCACGCCGATCCAGACCGATGCAATCCCGCCCGCCCTCGCGGGCCGGGATCTGCTCGCCTGCGCGTCGACCGGCAGCGGCAAGACCGCCGCGTTCCTCCTGCCCATCCTGCACAAGCTGATGGGGGAGAAGCGCGGCACGACCCGCGCCCTCGTGCTCACGCCCACGCGCGAACTCGCCGCGCAGATCGTGGCCGACCTGAACGACCTGGCCACGCATACCCCGCTCACCGCCGCGGCGGTATTCGGCGGCGTCGGCATGGGACCGCAGGAGCACGCCTTCCGCGTCGGTGTCGATGTCGTCGTCGGCACGCCAGGGCGCCTGCTCGACCACTTCAAGATGCCCTACGCGAAGCTGGGCCACCTGAAGTACCTCGTGCTCGACGAGGCCGACCGGATGCTCGACATGGGGTTCCTGCCGGATATCCGCCGCGTGCTGCGGCACCTGCCTCCGCGGCGACAGACCCTGTTCTTCAGCGCCACGATGCCGCCCGCGATCGCGGAACTCGCCCGCGAGATGCTGCACGTCCCGACCACCATCAACCTCGAACGCCGCGCCGCACCAGCCGTGGGTATCACCCAGGCGGTCTACCCGGTGCCGCAACACCTGAAGTCGGGGCTGCTGCTCGAACTGCTGCAGGGTGGCGAAGTGAAGGACGCGCTGGTCTTCACGCGGACGAAGCACCGTGCCGACCGGCTGATGCGCTTCCTGCTGCAGCGAGGCGTGTCGGTGGAACGGATCCACGGCAACCGCTCGCAGAACCAGCGCACAGAAGCGCTGGCCGGGTTCAAGAGCGGCAAGTACCGGGTGCTCGTGGCCACCGACATCGCGGCGCGCGGCATCGACGTCACGGCACTCGGACACGTCATCAACTTCGACGTGCCGGCCGTGGCCGAGGACTACATCCACAGGGTGGGCCGCACGGCGCGCGCAGAGGCGGTCGGGTCGGCGTTCACGCTGGTGGCGCCAGACGAGGAGACCGATCTCGTCGCCATCGAGAAGGCCATCCAGAAGCGGCTGCCCCGTGTCACGCTGCCCGGCTTCGACTACACGGCTGCCAAGCCGGCCGTTGAGCCATCGGCGGACACGCACGCGCGGGATACGGGTCGGCGCCCCGGGCACCGCCCCGCGGGACAGGGCCACGGCGGGGCGTCCTCGCGCCGGCCGCGGTCGCGACCGGGCGGAGGCGGCCACGTGCACGGGCGTCGTCAGTCGCCGCTGCGCAAGCGCAGCCGCTGATCCATCCAGGGCGGGCCGTCAGGGCGTCGGCAGCAGCTCGCCGGGTTGCTCGCGCCGCGCGTCCGCCCGCTCGTCGCCCAGCAACTGGCGCAGCTTCAACACCAGCGCAATCCAGTACACGTTCGCACCCACCGCCGACAGCACCACGACGACCGGCGACAGGTTCACGAGCGCGAGGACCAGGATGCCGTAGGGCATCGCCGCGCGCGTCGCGACGAAGGACAGGCGCCACGCAAGCACGGACCACCAGGCGGGATCTGCCTTGAAGCGCTGCTTCGCCACGGCATGCAGGGTTTCGGGACGACCTCGCGTGATGGTGCGGCGCAGGAAGATCAGCAGGGCGAAGGCGACCACCGTCCCGCCGAGCCCGAGGGCCCCAATCGGCGCGAACACGGCCCAGCCGGTCTGGTGGACCGCACCAGCCGTGAGCCCCACGAAGATGGCGAGATAGTACGAGTAGTCGCCGATTGTCTCGAGCCAGCACCCCAGGGCCGACTCCTGGTATTTGAGCCTGGCGATCTCGCCGTCGCAGCCGTCGAGGATGCTGGCGGCGAGCGAGACGGTTCCCCCGAGGACGCCGGGCAGGTACTGCCCCTGGCTGAACAGCCAGGCCGACAGCATTCCGAGCACGAACACGAACACCGACATCGCGTTTGCCGTGATCGGCGTACGCAGCAGTACCAGGCTGATCGGCAGCGAGAACCGTCGGTTGAACCGTGCCAGCGTCGCGTCGGTCGCCTTGAAGATCGAGCGGCGCAGAATGACCTCGGCGGCGGCGACAGCCGCGACCGACGGCATGCGCAGCGCCAGGTGCGCCGTCCCCATCGACACCGCTTCGCCCGACGGGCAGGTGGCGCCGTCCCAGACACGCTCGCACAGCGCCGTGGCCAGTCGCTCGCTGTCACGCGCCACGCTCGCGCGCACGCGCACCAGGCCGGACACCGGGTGGTCGGGACCGGCCACCACGTCCTCGAGATCGGCCACCGATCCGCGCCGCTCCATGGCCTCGCGCAGGAGGGACACGCCGACGACCGTGCCGGGACCGATCGCGAGTACCGCGCTGTCTGCGGGCAGCCTGGCCAACTGGCGGAGCCACTCGGGAGTGCCCCCCGCCACCACCACCCGCGGATCGAGCCGGGCAAGCGACGACAGGCGTGCGGCTCGCGCCAGCACGATCACGCGCTCGCAGCCGGCGGACAGCGCCGCCCGCACCACGCGTTCAGCCACCGGCAGCCCGGCCACCCGAGTATGGGGCGGCAGGTCCACGCAGGGATGCTCCGCGATGTACAGCAGCACCCGGACGACCTGCGTGGAGGTGTCGTCTTCAGGCCCGGACCGTACCGTGCGACTCCCAGCGGCAGGGAGCACGAGGAACCCCACGGCCGCCCAGAACAACCCGCGCAGCCGGCGCGACACGGCGAGCAGGGCGCCACCGGGTGTACCCAGCGCCGCGGCCGCGGCCAGGGTGCTGGCCTCGAGCGAGCCGATGCCGGCCGGGATGAACGCCGTGACGAAGCTCGCCACACGCGTGAGGGTCTCGATGGCCACGGCATCGGCCAGCGCGATCGGGATGCCGGCAACACGGAAGACCATCCACACCTCGAGTGACATGCACGCGAAGGAGGCGGCCGACAGGGCGGCCAGGGCCACCAGCCGGCGACGGTTGCCACTGGCACGCGCGTCGAGCCGACGCCGAACATCAACGACGAAGGCGGCGGTCTTTGCGACAATGGTCCGGTGGGACGGGGCCGTGCGCAGCGTCGCCTTCTCGGGCCGCGTGGCACGGCGACGGGCGAGGGCGCCCACGGCGAGTGCGGCACAGGCACCGGTGGCCGCCAGGATCACGAACACCCGCTCGGCTGGAGGTGAGAGTGGGACGGTCGCCAGCGTGAACGCGGCGGTCAGCCCAATGAGGATCGTGGTGAACAGGATGTAGGTGAGACGTTCGAGTGCGACGGCCGCCGTGGCACCTGCCGCGTCGGCTTCGCCCCGCAGAAGCAGCACCTTGAGCGGCTCACCGGCCACGCCACGGACCGTGACATAGCTGACCGCTTCAGCCGCCAGGCGCACGCGGAACAGGCGCCGGAATCCGATGACCTGCGTATTCGGGAAGCACAGGGACCAGGTCAGCGTCCGAAGCGCGTGCCAGGCGCCGCTGACAGCGACCGCCGCAAGAACAGCCGGAACGAGGCGTGCACCGCCGTCGCGGATGACGCCCCAGTCGGTGTAACGGATCGTCAGGATCAGCAGGATGGCGCCTGTGGCGAGCGCAACCCGCGCCCACAGGCGCTCTGTCGAGTCGGGCGTCATGTCGTCGACGCATGCAGAACAATCCACATGCCAGCACCTCAGCCGAGCTTCGAACTCAGCGTCCTCGACCAGTCGCCCATCTCGCGCGGCATGTCCACCGGCGACGCCCTGCGCAACTCGATCGACCTCGCGCGAACGGCTGATGCGCTCGGGTACACGCGCTATTGGGTGGCGGAGCACCACGCATCGCGCATGCTGGCCTGCGCCAGCCCCGAGGCGCTGATCGGTCCCCTCGGAGCCGCGACGTCGGGCATCCGCATCGGCAGCGGCGGTGTGATGCTGCCGCACTACAGCCCGCTCAAAGTGGCAGAGACCTTCCGCATGCTGGCAGCGCTCTATCCCGGTCGGGTCGACCTGGGCCTCGGGCGCGCGCCGGGCAGCGACCCGCTGACGGCCTGGGCGCTCCAGCGGGACAAGCGGCAGGCGGCGCCAGACGACTTCCCGGATCAACTCGCGGAACTCCTCGCGTACATCCGCGACGGCCTGCCTGCGGGCCACAGGCTCGCGCGCATGGCCGACCTGCCGAGGCCGGAGGAGCGCCCCACGCCCTGGCTGCTCGGATCCTCTCCGCAGAGCGGCGTCTGGGCTGCCGAGCTGGGGTTACCGTACGCATTCGCGGACTTCATCGCGCCGGGCGGTGCCGCCATCGCACGTCGCTACGCCTCGTCATTCGTCCCGTCCGTGACCCTCGATCGCCCGCAGGTCATCGCCGCGGTCTGGGCCCTCTGCGCGGAGACCGACGCCGAGGCCATCCGGCTCGCGTCGAGTTCGCGCATGGCCTTCGCACACTTCCTGAGCGGCACGCTGATCCAGGTGCCCCCCGTGGATGAGGCCGAGGCGTTCCTCGACGCGAACCGCCACCTGCTCGACACGATCATCACCAGGCGCCGTGCCGTCGTCGGGTCACCAACCACCGTGCGGCGGGCACTCGAGTCGGTCGCTGTCGAGTACGGCGCGGACGAACTGATGCTGGTGACCATCACGTTCGACCACGCGGCGCGCCGCCGTTCCTACGAACTGCTCGCCGCCGAGTTCGGCCTCGTACCGCGCACCGCCTGAGCTGAGACGCTGCGCTCTTCGAGGGTGCCTGCACGCGGCCGCAAGTTTGCAGCCGTGCTCGCGATGCCGTTGCGCCCGACGCCGCCCAGCCAAGGCCTCAGCCGCGGGTATCCCCGCCCGCAGATGGAGCGGGCGGAGTGGCACGCACTCGACGGCGCATGGGACGTGGGACTCGATCGGGCGGGTACCTGGCGGACACCGGACGAGGTGGAGTGGCGCGGCGAGATCGTCGTCCCGTTCGCGCCCGAGGTTCCCCGCAGCGGCATCGGTGACGAGACATACGTCCAGGCGGTCTGGTACCGCCGCACCGTCGACTGCCCGGTGCTCTCGGGTGACCGGCGGTGGATCCTGCATTTCGGTGCCGTCGACTATCGCGCCACCGTCTGGGTGGACGGGCGCATCGTCGGGGAGCACGAAGGGGGGTACACGCCATTCGCAGTCGACCTCACGGCATGTCTCCCGCCCGATCGCTCATCGATCTCGGTCGTGGTGTGCGCCGCGGACGACCCGCACGACCTCGCGAAGCCGCGCGGCAAGCAGGACTGGCAGCTCGAGCCGCACTCCATCTGGTATCCCCGCACCACCGGTGTCTGGCAGACCGTCTGGACCGAGGTCGTGCCATCCACGCGCATCGGCGCCGTTCGCTGGACACCGAACCTCGAGCGGTGGGAGATCGGGTTCGAAACCTGGGTGCACGGCGAGCCGAGGGAACGTCTGCGCGTCAGGGTGCACCTGACAGTCGGTGAGACGCTGATCGCCGATGACACGGTGACGGTCATCGCCGGTGAGGTGCACCGTCGCATCGCGCTTTCCGATCCGGGCATCGACGACTCCCGAAACGAACTTCTCTGGAGCCCGGAGAAGCCAACGCTCATCGACGCCGTCATCGAACTCTGGGGCGAACGGGGCGAGCGGCTCGACATGGTGCGGAGCTACACCGCCATCCGGTCGGTCGGTGCACAGCGCGACCGGTTCCTGCTGAACGGCCGTCCGTACCAGCTCCGGCTGGTCCTCGACCAGGGCTACTGGCCCGACAGCGGCATCACCGCCCCGGACGACGCGGCGATTGAGCGCGACGTCCGGCTGGCGAAGGCCATGGGCTTCAACGGCGTACGCAAGCACCAGAAGATCGAGGACCCACGCTACCTGTACTGGGCAGACCGGCTCGGGCTGCTCGTGTGGGAGGAGATGCCGAGCGCCTATCGGTACAACCAGGCCTCGGTCGAGCGGGTGACCTGTGAGTGGATGGAGGTCATCGCCCGCGACTACAGCCATCCCTGCATCGTCGCGTGGGTGCCGTTCAACGAGTCGTGGGGCGTGCCGAACCTGCCGGACAGCGCGCGCGAGCGGCACTACGTCCAGGCGCTCTACCACCTGACCAAGTCGCTCGATCCGACGCGTCCGGTCATCGGGAACGACGGGTGGGAGAGTGTCGCCACCGACATCATCGGCATCCACGACTATGACGACGACCCGGTGCGGATTGCGCGGCGCTACCAGGCCGATGAGGTGCTGCCCCGGCTGTTCCGTCGCGAGCGCCCGGGAGGACGGCTGCTGGTGCTGCACGAACAGCCCGCTACCGACCAGCCGATCGTCCTGTCGGAGTTCGGGGGCATCGCGTTCTCGCTGGAGAAGGGCACCTGGGGCTACACCCGGTGCCAGGACGCCGCCGAGTTCGAGGCGCAGTACACGGCCCTGCTCGAGGTCGTCCGTGAACTGCCCGTGCTGTGCGGCTTCTGTTACACGCAGTTCTCCGACACGTATCAGGAGGCGAACGGGCTGCTCTACGCGGACCGGACCCCGAAGTTTCCTCTGTCCGCCATGGCGCTGGCGACCCGTGGCCGGCGTGGCGTCCCTTCCTCCCAGGTCATCGATCCCATCGAGGCGGCCCGGAGCTCGGAGACCGAGCGCTGATGTTCAAGCAGTCGCTCACCAAGCCTGACGGTCGCTACCTGCTTCTCTACGGCACATCGCCAATCGCGCACGTGGGCGAGGTGCGCTCGCCCTCCGTCGTGCCGTTCGCCCCGAACGCACACCTCCGGTGGCACCCGTTGCGCGGCGAGTGGGTGGCGTATGCGACCCACCGCCAGAACCGGACGTTCCTCCCGCCACCTGAGTACAACCCGCTGGCCCGCACCACCGACGCCGCACACCCCACCGAGCTGCCATCGGGCCAGTACGACGTGGCGGTCTTCCAGAACCTGTTCCCGGCACTGACTGGCGCAGCCCACGACCCGCCGGACCTCAACGTGCCCACCCGGCCGGCGCGAGGGGAGTGCGAGGTGGTGGTCTTCACCGACGATGTGCAGGCGTCGCTGGGGGCACTGAGCCTCGACCGCATCGTGCTGATCCTCGACGTGTGGGCGGACAGGTACGACACCCTCGGGGCACGCGCCGACGTGGACTACGTGTTCCCGTTCGAGAACCGCGGAGTCGAGGTGGGCGTCACGCTGCACCATCCGCACGGGCAGATCTATGCCTACCCGTTCATCCCGCCGGTGCCCGCGCGCGAGCTCGAGCAGCAGCGGACCTACCTGGAGAAGCGGGGACGGGGGCTGCTCGAGGACTTGGTGGCCGCCGAGGAGGCGCACCGGTCACGCGTGCTCTACGCCGGTCCGCACGTCGTCGCCTTCGTGCCGGTGTGTGCGCGGTATCCCTACGAAGTGTGGATCGCTCCCCGGCGTGCCGCGGCCTCCGTATCGGAGCTGTCCACGGCCGAGCGGCGCGACCTCGCCGTCGCCCTGAAGACGGTGCTGCTCACGTTCGATCACCTGTGGGCGCAGCCGTTCCCCTACATCATGGCGATGCACCAGGCACCCACCGACGGACTGCCACATCCCGAGGCGCACGTGCACCTGGAGTTCTACCCGGCCTACCGCATGCGCGATCGACTGAAGTACCTCGCCGGCAGCGAGATCGGCGCCGGCGTCTTCACCGCCGACACCGACCCCGATGAGCGGGCCGCTGAACTGCGCGCCGCACTGGTGCCCGGTGCCTGAGGCGGACACCAGCTTCCCGGCGCTGTTCGGCCGCTCGGCGGCGCACACGGCCGCCGCGCCTGGGCGCGTGAACCTGATCGGCGAACACACCGACTACAACGACGGGTTCGTCCTCCCGATCGCCACGCCGCAGCAGACCACCGTGGAACTGGCGCGCCGCGACGATCGAAGCGTCACGGCGTGGAGCGCGAACGTCACCGGTGCGGACCAGCGCCAGGCGTTCGGCCTGGGGATGGAGCGTCCACGGGCGTCATGGATTGACTACGTCCAGGGCGTGACGGTGGCACTCGCCGCCGATGGCATCGAGGTCGGCGGGTTCGACCTGCGCGTCTCGTCCGACGTGCCGCTCGGGTCTGGGCTGTCCTCGAGCGCCTCGCTCGAAGTGGCGGTCCTGCGCGTGCTGAATCAGGCGTTCGGACTCGGGCTCGACGGGCGGGCCATCGCCCGTATCGCCCACCGCGCCGAGACCCGGTTCGTCGGCGTGCCCGTCGGCGTCATGGACCAGATGGCTGCCAGCCTGGCGTCGACCACCTCCGCGCTCTTCATCGACACCCGCTCTGGCGCGTGCGAGGCCGTGCCGATCCCGGGACAGGTGGAACTGCTGGTCATCGACTCGGGCATCGTGCACGAGCACGCGGGCGGCGAGTACCGCATCAGGCGGGCCGAGTGCGAGGCGGCGGCCAGGACGCTCGGCGTGCCGGCCCTGCGGGACGCCTCGGGAGAACGGCTCTCGTCGGTCCCCCTGCCGGCACCGCTCGATCGGCGTGCCCGGCACGTCGTCACCGAGAACGAGCGGGTGCTCGAGATGCGCCTCGCCCTGCTGCGCGGCAATATCCCGGCTGCCGGGGCGCTGATGAATGCCTCGCACCGGTCGATGTCCGAAGACTTCGACGTCTCCACGCCTGACATCGATGCCCTCGCAGCGATCGCGCAGGCGCAGGACGGCGTCGCGGGTGCCCGCCTCACCGGCGGCGGCTTCGGCGGCTGCATCGTCGCCTTGGTGGCGCGCGGCCGGGCACGTGGCATCGCGCAGCAGGTCCTCGACCTCTACCGTGCGTACACGGGACGGGCCGGGCGAGCCCTCATTCCGGTGCCGTAGTCGCGGCACGAACTTTGGACCCGTCGAAGCGGCGGTGAACATGGACCTGGTGTGTGTATCTCATCTGCGATGGGATTTCGTGTTTCAACGGCCCCAGCATCTGCTGACCAGGGCCTCACGATCGCGACGTGTGTTCTACATCGAGGAGCCCGTGATCTCGGCAGACCCGACGCCGCGCATGGCGACGCGGGCCGTGTCGCCCACGCTGCAGGTCGGCGTCCCCCACCTGCCGGAGTCCTCGGCGGCAGACCAGCGTGCGCGGCTGCAGGCGGACCTGATCGAGCGGTACCTGGACGAGCAGGACATCAGGGACTTCGTGCTGTGGGTCTACACGCCCATGGCCATGGCGTTCACGCATCGATTGGCGCCAGCGACCGTCGTCTACGACTGCATGGACGAGTTGTCCGCCTTTGCAGGGGCCCCGCCTGAACTGGTGACGTACGAGCGGGCGCTGTTCGCGAGGGCCGACGTGGTGTTCACGGGAGGCCACACTCTGTACGAAGCCAAGCAGGCGTGCCACCCCAACGTGCACGCCTTCCCGAGCAGCGTCGACGTTGCGCACTTCGCGTCCGCGCGCCGCACGCCGTGCGAGCCGGGCGACCAGCAGTCCATCCCGCATCCGCGCATCGGCTACTACGGCGTGATCGACGAGCGCATGGACTATCCGCTGCTCGACGCGGTGGCCGCCGCGCGGCCGGACTGGCAGTTCGTGCTGATTGGCCCCACGGCGAAGGTCGACCCGGCGACGCTGCCCTCTCGCCCCAACCTGCACTACCTGGGGGGACGCGGCTACGACGACCTGCCGGCGTACATGAGCGGGTGGGACGTGGCGATGCTGCCATTCGCCCGCAATGACGCGACGCGCTACATCAGCCCGACGAAGACGCCCGAGTATCTCGCAGGGGGCCTGCCCGTCGTGTCCACCTCGATCCGTGACGTCGTGCGTCCCTACGGCGAGCTGGGCCTCGCGCGCATTGCCGACACCCCCGAGGCATTCGTCGGCGCCGTCGAACAGGCGCTCGGGAGCGACCTCGTCGTCCACAGGGCAGCGGCCGATCGCTACCTGCAGCACCTCTCGTGGGACAGCAGCTGGGCCGGCATGTGGAACGAGGTGCAGCGCGTGACAGAGAGGCGGTACTCCGGTGTTTGACTACCTGGTGATCGGCGCCGGATTTGCCGGCAGCGTGATGGCCGAACGGCTGGCGGCAGCCCTCGACAAGAAGGTGCTCGTCGTGGACAAGCGTCCACATATCGGTGGGAACGCCTACGACCACCACAATGACGAAGGCCTGCTCGTGCATCGGTACGGCCCGCACATCTTCCATACCAACTCCAGGGAGGTCTTCACCTACCTGTCGCGATTCACGGAGTGGTATCCGTATCAGCACCGGGTGCGCGCATGGGTGGACGGGCGGACCGTGCCCATCCCCATCAACCTGGACACCATCAACGCGCTGTACGGCACGTCGTTCACGGCATTCGACGTGGGCGGGTTCCTCGCGTCGCGGGCGGAGCCGCGGGAGAGCATCAGGACCTCCGAGGACGTCATCGTCAGCCAGGTGGGCCGCGAGCTGTACGAGAAGTTCTTCCGGAACTACACGCGGAAGCAGTGGGGGCTCGACCCGTCCGAGCTGGACGCCGCCGTCACGGCCCGCGTGCCCGTGCGCACGAACCGCGATGACCGCTACTTCACCGACACCTACCAGGCCATGCCGAAGCAGGGCTACACGCGCATGTTCGAACGGATGCTGGCGCACCCGAACATCAAGGTGCTTCTCAACACGGACTACCGCGAGATCGAGGGGGCGATCCTGTATGACGAGGTGATCTGCACGGCGCCGATCGACGAGTACTTCGACTGTCGGTTCGGCAGGCTGCCGTACCGCTCGCTGGCGTTCCAGCACGAGACTCTCGACGCCGCACAGGTGCAGGAAGTGGCGGTGATCAACTATCCCAACGACCACCTCTACACGCGAGTCACCGAATTCAAGCACTTCACCGGACAGGTGCATCCGAAGACCGCGCGGGTGTACGAGTTCCCGCAGGCCGAGGGAGACCCGTACTACCCGATCCCGCGACCGGAGAACACCGCACTCTACAAGCGCTACCAGGAACTCGCGGACCAGACCCCTGGCGTGCATTTCGTGGGACGCCTCGGGACCTACCGCTACTACAACATGGACCAGGTGGTGGCCCAGGCGCTGACGCTCTTCTCCCGGATCGCCGGCGTGCGACGCTCAGCCTGCGTGGGCGCATGAGCGAGGGGTCACGGCCGCCTCTGGAACTCTGGGGTGGGCTGGAGTGCACCATCAACCGGGTTCGCGACCTGTACTTCGATCAGCTGGAGATGGTCGACGCCTATCGCCTCGAGCACCTGGTGGACCTCGTGCAGTCCACCGGCGTGCGTCGCGTGCGCTGGCCGGTCCTCTGGGAGCGGGCTGCGCCTGACGGTATCCACGCCGCGGACTGGACCTGGCCGGACCGCACCCTCGCCGGGTTGGCGGCGCGCGGGATCGAGCCGATCGTCGGCCTCGTGCACCACGGCAGCGGCCCCAGGCACACTTCGCTGCTCGATCCGGGGTTCGCGTCCGGGCTTGCGTCGTTCGCGCGCGCGTGCGCGCGGCGCTACCCTGACGTCCGGCTGTATACGCCGATCAACGAGCCGCTCACCACCGCGCGGTTCTCGGCGCTCTACGGGCACTGGTATCCCCATCACCGCGACGATCGCTCCTTCGTGGCCGCCCTGGTCGTGCAGACACGCGCGACGATCGAGGCGATGCAGGCCATTCGCCACATCAGGCCGGATGCCGGCCTGGTCCAGACGGAAGACGCCGGTCGCACCACCGCAACCGCACCGCTGTCGGCCCAGGCCGCGTTCGAGGACGTTCGACGCTGGTTGAGCCTGGACCTGCTCATGGGACGCGTGGACGGTTCGCATCCCCTGCGTGCATACCTTGCGGCGGGCGGATTCACCTGTGACGACGAGGCATGGTTTCGCGCGCACGCCATGGCGCCCGAGATCGTCGGACTCAACTACTACGTCACGAGCGACCGTCACCTCGACCACCGCCTGCAGCTGTACAGGCCGGAGACGCACGGCGGCAACGGCGTCGACCGCTATGCCGATGTCGAGGCGGCGCGCGCGACCGACGCGACGGTTCGCGGGCACGCGGACGTCCTGCTGGAGGCCTGGCAGCGGTACGGGCGGCCGGTCGCGATCACCGAGGCGCACCTGGGCTGCACGCGGGAAGAGCAGCTCCGCTGGCTCCGCGATGCGTGGGTCGGCGCCGGCCTGGCCCGGGAGGCCGGTGCTGACGTGCGGGCGGTCACGCTGTGGGCCTTGCTCGGCTCGACCGACTGGTCGTCGCTCGTCACACGCCGCCTGGGGCACTACGAGCCGGGGGCGTTCGACATGCGCAGCGGAACGCCACGTCCGACAGCCATCGCCGCGGCGGCCACCTCGCTGGCTGCCGGCGGACAGGTGACCCACCCGGCGGTCGTCGGAACGGGATGGTGGAGTCGTGGCGCGCCGAATGTGGCCGATCGTCGCCCGTTGCTCGTGCTCGGCGCCACCGGCACCCTGGGGAGCGCTGTGGCCCGTGCCTGCCGCGCGCGGGGGCTGGAGGCCATCACCCTCAAAAGGGCGGAACTCGACCTGCTCGACGCGACGGCGGTGCGCGCACGGCTCCGCGAACTGCGGCCATGGGGCGTCGTCAACGCCACGGGCTACGTGCGCGTGGACGATGCCGAGCGCGAGTCACGTACGTGCCGCCTGGCCAATGCCGTCGCCCCGTCAGTGCTGGCCATGGCCTGCCGCAAGCTGGGTATCAGGCTGGCCACGTTCTCGACCGACCTGGTATTCGACGGGGAACAGTCGGAGCCGTACTGCGAGGGGGCGCCAGTGGCGCCCCTGAACACCTATGGACGGAGCAAGCTGGAAGGGGAGAAGCGGGTGCTGGCGCTCGATGCGGACGCCCTGGTGGTCCGGACCAGCGCATTCTTCGGTCCGTGGGATCACGCCAACTTCGTCACCTGCGCGCTCGGACACCTGGAAGCAGGCCGGCCGTTCCGCGCCCTCAGCGACCTGACCGTATCGCCGACCTACGTACCGCACCTCGTCGATGCCGCCCTCGACCTGCTCATCGACGGAGCGGGCGGCCTCTGGCACCTCGCGAACCGTGGAGCGGTCACCTGGCTCGAGCTGGCACAGCGTGCTGCCACGCGGGCCGGCCTGCAGACCGACATGCTGCACCCGTGCCGTGCCGCGGACGAGAACCTGGCCGCGCGCCGCCCCAGGTACTCGGTGCTGGGGACGACGCGAGGCGCACTGCTGCCCACCCTCGATGAGGCTATCGACACCTATACGGTGCAGCGCACCCGCGAGGGGAGGGCGGCCTAACCCTTGAGGTACTTCTCGGGCTCGGCGTCGAACTTCCGCTTGCAGCCAGGCGCGCAGAAGTAATACGTCTTGCCGTTGTACTCGCTCTTGCCCGCGTTCTTGTTCTCGTCCACCTGCATCTTGCACACGGGATCGATCGCCATGGTCACGCTCCTGGGTGTGGGGCCCCCCTCCGACCAGCGGCGCGGGGACACGTCATTATCGCCCGAGTGATGCAAGGGGACGTGCCACGGTGACAGCGCGGCTCGTCAAAGGGCCGCCCGCCTGAGCCGCAGCGCATTCGTGATGACCGACACCGAGCTGAACGTCATCGCCGCGCTGGCCCAGATCGGACTGATCAGCGTGCCGGTGAACGGGTACAGGATGCCGGCGGCCACGGGCACGCCGACGGCGTTGTAGACGAAGGCGAGGAAGAGGTTCTGGCGGATGTTCCGCATCGTCGCCCGCGACAGGCGCCGCGCCCGCACCAGGCCGCGCAGGTCGCCCTTCACGAGGGTAATCCCCGCACTCTCGATGGCCACGTCGGTGCCCGTGCCCATGGCGATCCCGACGGCCGCCTCAGCCAGGGCTGGCGCGTCGTTGATGCCGTCACCGGCCATGGCGACCACCTTGCCCTGACGCTGAAGCTGTTGCACGGCCGCGAGTTTCCCGGTGGGCAGCACCTCGGCCCACACATCGTCGAGGCCGAGCTTCCTCGCCACCGCGCGCGCCGTGACCTTGTTGTCGCCCGTCAGCATCACGATCTTCAGCCCCTCGGCGTGCAGTTCGGCGATGGCCTGCGGCGTGGTCGCCTTGACCGGGTCGATGACGCCGAAGAGCGCGACCACGCGATTGGCGCGTGCCAGGAACATCACCGTATGTCCCTCGGTCCGGAGCGCGTCGGCTTCATCGGCAACGAAGTCCACCGGCGCCCCGGCCTGCGCCATCATGGCCGCGTTGCCGATGCTGTAGTGCACGTCGTCCACCTCGGCCTCGATGCCGTGGCCCGGCACGGCGTGGAACGCACTGACCTTCGCCAGTTCGAGCTGGCGCGCCCGGGCGGCCCCCAGGATTGCCGATGCCAGTGGATGTTCGCTGGCCTGCTCGAGCGATGCCGCAATCCGGAGCACGTCCTCGTCCGACATCCCGGCGAAGGGGCGAATCACCTCGAGCACCGGACGTCCCTCGGTGAGCGTGCCGGTCTTGTCGACCACGAGCGTGTCGACCTTCTCGAGGCGTTCCAGCGCCTCCGCCTGCCGCACCAGCACGCCCGCCGTCGCGCCACGACCGGTCCCGACCATGATGGCCATGGGGGTGGCGAGGCCGAGCGCGCACGGACACGCGATGATGAGCACGGCCACCCCGGCCACGAGCGCGTGCGCCAACCTCGGCTCGGGACCAAGAGCGAGCCAGGCGACGAAGCCGATGATGGCCACGAACACCACCGCGGGCACGAAGAACGCCGAGATGCGGTCGGCCAGCCGCTGGATCGGGGCGCGGCTGCGCTGCGCATCGCTGACCATCTGGACGATCTGTGCGAGCAGCGTGTCACGGCCCACGCGGTCGGCTCGGAACAGGATCGAGCCGGTGCCGTTCACTGTGCCGCCCGTGACGCGTGCGCCAGGACCCTTCTCGGCGGGAATCGGTTCACCGGTCACCATGCTCTCGTCGACCGAGGTGGAGCCACCAACGACCACGCCGTCGACCGGGATCCGCTCGCCCGGACGCACGCGACACAGGTCGCCCACCACCACGTCCACGAGCGGCACGTCCACCTCGACGTCGTCGCGCACCACGCGGGCCATCTTCGGTGCGAGGCCGAGGAGCTGGCGGATGGCGGAACTGGTCTGGTCCCTGGCGCGCAGTTCCAGCACCTGCCCCAGCAGCACGAGCACGGTGATGACCGCGGCCGTGTCGAAGTAGGTCTCCACTGCCCCGTGCATGCGGAGGCTCTCCGGAAAGATCCCCGGAGCCACCGTGCCCACCACGCTGAAGAGGAATGCGGCGCCGGTGCCCAGGGCGATCAGCGTGAACATGTTGGGACTGCGGTTCACCACCGACACCCAGGCGCGCTCGAAGAAGGGACGTCCGGCCCAGAAGACCACCGGGGTCGAGAAGACGAGGCCGACCCAGTTGATGAGCGATCCCCAGCGCATCATCAGGGAGCCACCGCCGAGCATGTCGCCCATGGTCAGGACGAAGACCGGGAGGGCGAGCGCGGCCGCGAGCCAGAACCGCCGCGTCATGTCGACCAGCTCGGGGTTCGGCCCGGTCTCGAGCGTGATCACCTTCGGCTCGAGCGCCATGCCGCAGATGGGGCAGGCGGCCGGCACGTCGCTGACCACCTCAGGGTCCATGGGGCAGATGTACTGCACCGCTTCGCCCTCACGGACGACCGGCGGTGGCGCCACGTACGGCTGCTCACCGAGGAACTGGTCCGGGTTCTCGCGGAACCGCTCGAGGCAGCTCTCGGCGCAGAAATGGTAGGTGACCCCGTTGTGCACGTGCGTGCCGACGGAGTCCTCCTCCTCGATCTCCATGAGACAGACAGGATCGACGTGTGTCATGCGGCTGTCCTCATGATCGCACGAGCCGGGGGTTGCACGTGCGTCGAGCGCTGCCCCAGCTGGCCGCCTGCTAAGATCGAAGGATGATTCCCACGTACCGGCGATTTTCCCGGATTGTCCCAATCCTCCTCGCGTGTGTGTCGTTGACCGCCTGCTCTGGCAGCTCGGAGAACTCCACGGCCACCTCATCGGCGGCTCCCGTCGCGGACTCGGGCATCCAGACCGTGACGGGCAAGGCTCCGGCTGCGCTTGGCAACTTCCCCTCCATCATCGTGCTCGAGCCGATTGGCGGCGGTCCCCAGCCGCCGCAGACCACGCCGCCGGCCATGGATCAGGAGCAGCAGACCTTCATCCCGAGCATCCTGCTGGTGCGGACGGGGCAGCCGGTCGACTTCCTCAACCATGACGACGTGCTGCACAACGTGCGGGTGAAGAACGACGAGACCAAGGAATCGGCCTTCAACATCGCCATCCCGACCGGCGAGAAGTACACCCACACCTTCGCGCGCGACGGCTTCTACGACGTGGGCTGCGACATCCACCCGGGCATGTCGGCCCAGATCCTCTCTTCGTCGTCGCCCTGGCAGGTGCTCGCCGACCCGGCAGGGAACTTCACGATTCCGGCCGTGCCGAACGGCCCCTACAAGGCGATCGCCTACAGCGGGGCGAACCGGATCGAGAAGGAAGTGAACATCGCGGCCGGCGCGGCCACGATCGACCTCAGTACGCCCTAGAACCAGCGGCGGCCGCCGGCATCAGAAGCTGAAGAAGAGCAGCAGGTCGATGCCGGCCCGTTCGACGCGCCTGAACGGTGACCGGATGCTCAGGCTCCCCGCGTCCGAGAACGTGGCACGAATCCGGAAGATGCGCGACAGGTAGTACTCGAGCGTCGCCTCGTCGTACTCCGCCGGACCGAACTGCCGGCTGAAGCGGGCAACGAGGCCTGGCGCGATCTCGTTGCCGACCGTGACACGCGGGCCGCTCCGGATGTCGGAGCCCGGCTCGATCTCGAGCGTGTCGATCCCAAGGGTGCGCTCCAGCGCCGACAGCATTGGCGCGGCAATGAACCCGGCCGCCAGCGTACCGGCCCGCACCGCGAGCTGCTGCTGCTGCAGTGCCGACAGCTCGTTGGTCGACGTGTTGAACACAATCAGCGACAGGATGTCGGACGGATCGAGCGGGGGAGTGCTCGCCAGCCTGAGCTCTGGTGCGCGCAGCGGACCGATCATCGAGACGCGGGTCTCCACGCCGGAGATGACGCGGTTGACCGTGATGTACAGCTCAGGGTTCAGGTCACTCCGAAAGTTGATGGAACTGCCCGGATCGAGGTCGAAGCGTCGCCCCTGGAACTCGTACGTGCCCGAGAGCGAGTCGAACGAGCCGTTCACGTACATGGGCTGCGCAGGGTCCTTGTAGAGATACAGGTCGCCGAACGCGCGCACGTTGATGTTGCCCAGCCCCAGCGGCGTGCCGGGAGACACCTGGACGTTCTCACCAATCATCCGCAGCGTGCCGGGGACGTGCAGTTCGAGGTCCATGCCCATCCGCTCCCAGGGATTGAGCACGACGATCGGGTCGATGTCTGAGAGGGTGGGTGCAGGGGCGGCCTGCGTGGCATAGGGCTGGAACAGTGTCCGGTCGAGCACGCGGTCGACGTTCAGTGCGCCGCCGGCCACCGTGATCCGGCCAGTCAGGCGAGGCGATTCGAACTCGCCGGACAGGTTCAGGCTGGCGTCGATGTCGACCCGGCCATACTCGTTTCGCAGCACCTGGAAGTCCCGCGCGTTCACGGCCACCCGCATCTCGCCCACACGCAGCTCATGGGTGCCGAGGCTTCCGGTCAGCTCGAGCGGATCTCCCTCTTCGTCCTCCACGCGAAGCGTCTCGACCCCGACCCGGTCGGTAGACAGTTGCAGGGCCATCCGGCCATTGCGATAGCGCGCTCCTGAGGCCACGACGTCGAACGACGCATCGGACAGGTCCACGCGGCCGGCAAAGTGCGGGTCGGACGATGTGCCGAGCACGGAGACGTCCAGCCGCATCTGCCCGGTGACATTGCGGACCACGTCGGTCACCCCTTCCAGCAGGGTGAGGCTGACGTCGCTCGACTTCACGGCCAGTCGCACCGGGGCCGGCGGGCGCGTGCGATCGACCAGCGCGAGCGGCACGGTGCCGGCCGCCGTCAGCCAGACCCCCGGCGCCTGATCGAGCCTGGCGTCGACGTGGAACGTGCCGTCGCGGAACTCGACGTGCCCGGCCAGCGACTCGTACGCCAGCCGGCGGATCCGCCCACCGGCGATCCGGACATCCGCCGCGACGGTGGGTGTCCCGGTCACCCCGCGGATCACGGCCGCGGCCTGGAGCAGGCCGCCGTACCGCTCGCGCGATTCCTCATCGAGGAGCAGCGACTCGAGCAGCACGTCGCGCAGGGTCAGGCGCAGCTCACCCTCTCGATCGTCGGCGGTGCCGGCGACCTCGATCCGCTGCTGGCCCGTCGCGGCATCCACGAGTTCGAGCCCGGAGACGACCACCGCCGTGTCGGTCCACGACACAGCCGGCGCGGCATTCCCCGCGCGGCGCAGCGTCCACCGGGCTCGCTGGATCGTGAGGTCGAGCGCCTCGATCGACGCCGCCTGGCGCTCCAGGTCCAGCACGCCGGTGGCGTCGATTGCCACCGTCACCCCGTCGCGCGGCGAGCCGCGGAGCACGGCGTGCGCCTGTCCGGCATCGTAGGTGAGCCGTGCGTCCACGACGCCCATGTCGCGGCCCGACACGCGCGTGCCGGCGAGGGTCGCGTCCAGCGAGCCAGAGAGACGGGCCGGGGCGTCGCTCGGGATCGCGACGTCGTACTGCACCTCGGACGACCGAGCCTCGACTCCCGAGACCGCGAGGTCCGTCACCGTGGCCTCGCCCGCGAACCGGAGCCGGCCGGTCGGGCCGGTGATCCGACCTGCGGTGACGGCCCGCCCGCCAAGATCGCGCCCGAGCACCTCGCGCAGGGCAGGGAGGTCGGCACGCGTCACGCGGTACTCGATGGCGGCGCTGCGGACACCGTCCAGTTCGAGCGTGCCACTCGCCTCGATGTCGGCACCGGGACCGGACGTCGAGAACCGTCGAATCTGCAGCGTGCCGCCCGAGATGGAGGCCTGCACGGTGCCGGCAGCCACCTCGAGCCCCCGGACGAGCGACGCCCTCGGCTCGATGGTCGCATTCACGGTGTAGTCCTGGAGCTGTGGCGACCGCACCAGCAGGTCCTGCACCGCAACGCTGCCCGTGATGTGCCCCGACAGCCTCGCGGCATACATCGGATCGTTCATGGCCCGTGCGGGGTCGATGCGCTCCAGTTCACCGTCGTAGGAGCCGCTCAGGCTCCCCTGCGCGATGGCGACGCTGACGTCGGCATCGGAGAGCCGTCCGCCGAAGAGGTGTGCTTCCTCGAGGTGCCCGCCACCCTGCAGGGTCATCGTGGCGAGGTCGGTCCCGGTACCGGTCACCCTGAACGTGCCGTGCACCGTGCCGTCGTAACGCGGCTCGGTCAGCCAGTCGATCGCGAGATCACGACCGAACCGATGGAGTTGCACCTGCTCGAGCCGCGCATCGCCCGCGTAGCGGATGGGAGTCGACCGCGTGTCGATGGACCCGTGGCCGCCGGCCCTGATCGTGGCACCGAGGAAGACCGAGTCCTGGAACGTGGCGCTGCCGGTGATGAACGGGTCGACGAACTGTCCCGTCACGTCGAACTCCATCGCCAGGCTGCTTTCCACGTGCGGCACCGGCACGGCCCGGGGTACCCGGCGGAGGTCGACGCCAGCGGCGGTCCCGGCGAACCGGAATGCGTAGGGCGCATCGATCGCGAGCGTGCCGCTGCCCAGTCTCACGTTGGCGCCGTACGCCGTCGCGGTGGTGCGCGAGAGCAGTACCGCCGTCTCGGTGATCGTGCCCGCAGCGACCACGTCGTCCGCCTCGTAGTCGAGGTAGGCCGCGTGTGTCCCCGAGAAGGCGAAACGACCACGTGGGAAGCGGCCGCCAAGCTGCAGGTCGATGTCGAGATCCACGTCGCCCGTGATGTCCGACGGTCGGTCCGGTCGATTCAGCCAGCGGGCCACATCCAGTCGCTGCACGCCCACCTGTCCGCTGGCGTGCCAGCCCGGCACCGAACTGTCCAGCAGGACGGTGCCGCGCACGTCACCGCCGGTCGACCGCACGGCGAGGGTGGTGGTGAGTGCGGAGGGCGGACCTCTCATGGTGACGTCCATCGCCGCGTCGACCGCGATGTTGCGCAGGCCGGAGAGCACGCCCGACCACTCCTGGAAGGCGAACCTCGGGGCCGTGACCGCGAGGTCGAGCACCGTTGGCGACTGCCGGCGGTCCACACGTCCGTCAACCGTCACGTCGCTCCGTGGCGTGACCACGTGCAGTGCGCGGAAGTCCCAGCCGGCATCACCAGCGCCCACCGATCCGGTCAGCATCTGCACGTCCAGGTCCGGGGCCGCGCCCGCGAAGGCTGCCCGGGAGAAATCCAGGCGCCATCCTTCCGGCCCCGACGCGAAGGCCAGCACCGTGTCGAGGTGTGTGAAACGCGTGGGCACGCGCGCGGCACCTACCGAGATCGGGTCCGACAGCGTCACGCTCCCGTCTGTCACGTCGATGCGATCGATGCGGACGGGGCGCGCGGGTCGGTTGCTGGCAGGCTGGTTCGGATCGCGCCGCACCAGGTCGGTCAGGTTCCAGCGGCCGTCAGGGCCTCGGACGGCGTCCACGACTGGACGATGCAGCGACACCTGGGCAATGGAGGTACCGGCACCGACCAGTTCGCGAATGGTGTACGCCACCTCGACGGTGTCGATCGCCACGATTGCCTGTCCGTTGTGTGACAGGCGCACCTGCTCCAGGACGACGCCGCGGTAGAGCGACCCTCGCAGCCGCCCGATCTCGAGTGTGGCGGCAAGGTACTGGTTGGCCTGGCTGACAATCAGCCGCCGCAGCCGGTCGAGCGCCCAGTCAGTGCGCAGCAACGCGGCGCCGCCGGCGAGCACCAGAACGGTTCCCAGTGCCGCGAAGCCCAGCGCACGCGCCAGGCCTGCTCCGAGTTGTCGCCAACGTGCCATGGGCCTGGGCTCATGTTAGCAGTCCGGAGCCATCACAGAAGCGACGCACCAGGTCGAGCAACCGGTCGAAATCCAGCGGTTTCTTGAGGACGGCCGCACCGCCCAGATCGGCCCCCCTGGACGGGTCGAGTGCCGACAGCACCACGACCGGCAGGTTGGCAATGCGAGGGTCCTGCACCTGGCGCCGCCTGAATTCCCAGCCGTCCATCACGGGCATCATCAGGTCGAGCAGGATCAGGCTGGGAACGGCCGAACTGCGCTCGAGGTAGGTGAGCGCCTCTCGCCCGTTGGCCACCGTTTCCACCCGGAACCCCTCGAGAATGAGCAACTGCGCCATCATCTCGCGCAGATCGGCATCGTCTTCGACGATCAGGACAGGGCAGTGCTCGGGCGGGCGTGTCCTCGCGGTTGTGGGCATCATGACGGGCAGACGGTCGACAGTCGTTCGAAATCACAGCAATTCGGGCGCCATGTCTGGCCGCTGGGCTCTGCGACTATAATCCGGCGCCGTCCACGTGGCTGATCACCGCTCCGATGCCTCGCCGCCTCCGGGGCCCGCCATTGCCGGGCTCGCCGTCCTCCTGTTCATCGCACTGTTCTGGCGCCTCGGAGCGGCGTCCTTCTGGGATCCGGACGAAGCCCACTACGCCCAGACCACCCGGGAACTGCTGGCTACGGGCGACTGGCTCGCGCCCTATTACAACGGACGCCCGTTCTTCGACAAACCCATCCTGTTCTACTGGCTGCAGGGCTTGCCGATGAGCTTCCTCCCGGATCCGGAGACGGGGGCACGGCTCACTCCCGCGATCTGCGGGGTGCTGCTGGTCGCGGTGACCGGATGGTTCGGAAGCCGCCTGTTCGGCCGAGCGGTCGGCTTCACGGCGGCACTGATGCTCGCGGTCAATCCCGGGATGTTCGGGTTGGCCCGCTACGCGATCCTGGACCTGCCGTTCACCCTCTTCCTCTTCGCCGGTGTCGCCACCATCGCCATTGCGCTGGTGGAGCAGCGCCCTCGGCTGGAGTACGCCGGCTATCTCCTCGTCGGCATCGCCAACGCCCTGAAGGGGCCAATCGCACTGGTCCTCTGCGGCGTCACCTTTGCACTGGCCTGCGTCGTGTCTGCAGACGCGAGGCGCCGTTTGCTCGCACTCCGCTGGGTGCAGGGCGCCGTCATCGCCCTGGTGCCGGGCGTGCCGTGGCCGGCCTACATGCTCTGGCGGTACGGCGGTGAGTTCGTCGACGGCTACATCCTCAACGAGAACATCAAGCTGTTTGCCACGCCGATGTACGCGGGTCAACCGGGCTGGTACTTCTACATCTCGATCATCCTGGTGGGCATGTTGCCGTGGACCGGCCTGCTGCTGGCCCGAGGTGCAGAGACGGCCCGGGCGGTGCTCCGCCGCGAGGGGCCGCTCCCGCTGCCCGACGTGCTCCTCTGGTCATGGATCCTGGCGGTCACCCTGTTCTTCTCGTGCTCGCAGTTCAAGCTGGATCACTACGTGTTTCCGACGTCGCCGGCCATGTGCGTCCTGTGTGCCCGGACCTGGCACGACGCACGTTCGGGAGGGGGGGGAACGTGGACCCTCTGGGGGGTCCGTTCGGTCGGCCCCACCCTGATGGTGGCTGGCGGTGCGGTGGCGATTGCCGCCCTCACACTCCTGGACCTCGGGCCGTCCTTCCTCCTCGTGCCAGCCGCGCTCCTGGGCGCCGGCCTCGTGGCCACGGTCGCAGCCTGGCCAGGCCGCACGCTGCCGGCATGGCCCGTGGCGCCCGTCTTGGCGATGGGCATCCTGTACATCGGTGCGGTGGGGTGGGTCATGCCTCGGCTCGAAGAGGGCAAGGTGATTCCGGACGTCGCGCGCTGGGTCGACGCGCATGCCGGTCCCGGCGACAGGATCGCCACCTTCCGCCTGAACCGGTGGAATACGGCGTACCGGTTCTACGTGAACCGGCCGGTAACCCTCGTCGAGAGCGATGAGGAAGCGCGACACTTCTTCAGCGCGCCCGGGCCGTACTACATCGTCACCTCCGGCGTGCTCTACGATGCACTCCGGGCTGCGGGCGTGCCCCTGCGCGTGGCCTACGAACGGCAGGGGCGCTGGGTCACCTCGGGCCGCGCCCTCTGGCGACGTGGTGGGGCAGACACCCGCTTCATCGTGGCCGTTCCCGGCGACTGAGCGCGCCGCGCCTGGCGGCAGGGCACGGGTATAATCGGTGCTCCTCTTCCCATGCGCCTCGCACGACGCTACATGGTCAGCGGCCGCGTCCAGGGCGTCGGCTTCCGCTTCTTCGTCACCCGCGCGGCAGCCATCGAGGGCCTGCACGGGTGGGTTCGGAACCTGCCGGATGGTCTCGTCGAGGCGCAGGCAGAGGGGGAGTTCGAGTCGCTCGAACGGTTCGAGCGACAACTCAGGCAGGGGCCGCCGGCATCACGCGTGGACGATGTCCAGGTCACGGACGTCGCCGCCACCTGGCACGACACCGGATTCGCCGTCCGCTAGCACATCACCCATGGACATCCTGAAGACCAAGATTCGAAACGTTCCGGACTTCCCGAAGGCCGGCATCCTGTTCTACGACATCACGACGCTGCTGCAGGACCCCGAAGGGTACCGCACCGCCATCGATGCGATTGCCGCGCCGTTCCACGACAAGGGGATCGAGATGGTCGTCGGCATCGAGAGCCGCGGCTTCATCTTCGGATCGGCCGTTGCGGACCGGCTCGGCGCGGGCTTCGCACCGGTGCGCAAGCCGGGCAAGCTGCCGTCCACCACCATGCGCGCCAGCTACGACCTCGAGTACGGCAGCGACGCCCTCGAGATTCACGACGATGCGGTGCGTCAGGGTCAGCGGGTGCTGATCGTCGACGACCTGCTCGCCACAGGCGGGACCGCAAAGGCGGCGAGCGAACTGGTGACGCGCCTGGGCGGCGACGTCCACGCACTCGCCTTCCTCATCGAGCTGGTCGGCCTGAACGGCCGCGACCGTCTCTCCGGCCTCACGCTGCACACCGTCCTCAAGTACTGAAGGGGCGGCCACCACGAATGCGGCACCTCAGTGCACGGGCCTGAACTGCACCGACCCGTCTTTCGCGATGATGGCATCGAAGCCGGCATCGTCGCGGAAGCGACCGCCCATGGTCTCGTAGGGGAACGCCACGTGTGAGAACGGAGGCATCCTGAAGGTGGTTTCCAGCCGCCGGAGCTCATGCGTCTGCCTGAGGATGGCGCGCGCGCCATCGACAATGGCCTGGTATTCGGGCATGCGGTACCAGTGGAGCGAGGCCTGGATGCGTCCGGGCTGGATGAGGAGCAGCGCGACGCTCAAGGCGACGCCCGTCACCTGCGGACGCCAGGCCGTGAGCGCCAGGACGGCCGTCAGCGCCGCGCAGGGCGCGAGGGGCAGGTACCAGTACTCGTCGTAGTTCCCCTGCCAGAGGCCGAAGCCGGCGGCTGTCACCATGAGCGGCCCGGCCGTGCAGGCCAGCACCGGCACGCTGCGACGCCAGCGGAATGTGGCGACACCCGCGGCCAGGACCAGCAGGGTCGGCCACCAGGCCGCGCGCCAGGGCGCGGACAGGATCGACGCCAGGAAATACAGCATCGCGCGGGTGGAGTCCGCGAGCCGGTAGCTGCCCGCGGCGGCCCCCGCGAGGGCCCGCGTCGGTACCGCCTCGGCGGTCGTGGTCAGAAGGTGGACAAGGAAGGGGAGCTGCAGCAGGACAAGCACCTCGGCGATCGTCCGGACCTGTTCAGCCGCGCGCCGGTACCGGGCCCTGCGCAGGTCGTCGAACACCCACGAGGCTACGAGCGGCGCAGTGATGAACACGGCGGCGGAGTGTGCCTGGACGGCCAGCCAGCTGCAGGCCGTGCCGGCCACGGTCCACCACAGGGAACGCCTCGCGTCGCACGTCAGGCGTATGGCCAGTGCGAACTTCACGAACGCGACCGACACCGCGGGATTCCAGATCGTGGCCGAAATGGCAAGGTCGTGCGCCGTCGTCGCGGCCAGCAGGACCACGGCCACGCCAATCCAGGTCGAGCCGGTGCGGCTGCGGACCGCGTGGAGCAGGAAGAGGTCCGCGGTCGATTGGAGCAGGGCAATGCCCCACGCGCCTGCGTGGGGCAGGTTGTCGACCCAGGGGCCGAAGACGACACGCGAGAGCCAGAGTACCCAGTAGTACACCGGTCCCAGCGAGGCTCCGCCTGCCGTGCTCTGGGTTCCTGTCAGCGGCAGGGACCCGAAGCTGCCCATGGCGATGCGCCAGTCGCGCATCTGGTCGCGGAGCAGCAGGAACGAGTGATGGGAGTCGAAGACCCGGGCGAGGAACAGGTAGACGAAGAGGGCGCCGAGCAGCCCGCCGTACGCCCATCGTGCCCGCGAAGCGTGAGGCGTCAAGGGCATGAGTATACTGTCGCTTCACCGCCTGCATGACCGCTGACCGACTTCGCCGTGCGGCGCCGTTCGCGCTGTACGCCGCCATCGCCGCCTGGTACTGCGCGCCCCTGTTCACGAACCCCGATGCGCTCGGGGTGCTGGACTGGGATCAGCACTTCTTCTACTACGCCTCGGTCATCAAGAGCGTCGCCGAGTACGGGCAGTTCCCGTTCTGGAACCCGTGGTACTGCGGGGGCAACGTGCTCTGGCAGAACCCACAGATTCCGTTGCTGTCGCCGGCCCTCCCCCTGGCGCTGATCGTGTCCCTGCCGCTGGCGATGAAGCTCACCATCGTGCTCCATTACTGGGTCGGGCTGGTGGGCATGCACCTGCTCGTGACGCGATCGCTCGGCGTGCGCGACGGGGCGGTGGCGTACGCGCTGTCATGCGTGGCCACGTTGTCCGGTGCGATGGCGATGCACCTGGCGGTGGGGCACAGCGTCTTCCTGCCGGTGTTCTACCTGCCGTTGCAGTTGCACTGCGTGATCCAGGCCATCCGCACCGGTGCGGTCCGGCACGTGACTGGCGCGGCGATCCTCCTGGCGCTGATGGTCTGGAATGGGGCGCTGCACGCGGTGCCCATGTCGGTGGCCGCGATTGCGGTTCTCTGCCTGGCGGCCGCCGCCGCGCAGCGACGCTGGCGCCCCCTGCTGGCCGGCGTGCTCGTCGGCCTCCTCGGCTTCGCGTTCGCCGCCCCGAAGCTGCTGCCGGTGACGCTGTTCGTCACTGGCGAGCGGTTCACCGACGTCCGCACCGTCATCACGCACCCGGACGCGACGAGCCTGGAGATGCTGGCCAGGGCCTACCTGGATCGATATCAGCATCGCGGGCTGAAGTTCGACAACCAGCGGAGCGGCTGGTACGAGTACGGCAACTACGTCGGCGGCGTCGGCGTTGGGGCGATGGCCGGCGGACTGCTGGTTGCGTTCTGCCTCCCTGGCACCAGGGAACGCTGGCTGGGATTGTCGCTCGCATCGACGGCGCTGGTGTTCCTGCTGCTGTCGGCCGGCGAGTTCGGTGCCCTCGCGCCTGCTTCCCTCGCTCGATCGGTCCCGCTGTTCTCGAGCTTTCGCATACCGAGCCGTTACACCTTCGGGTTCGTGCTGTGCGGGCTGGCGGCCGTCGGGTGGGCCTGGCGGGCGACCATCGGTGACGGGCCACTGACGCGCGGTGCCCGCGTCATGATGTGGGCGGTGTCGCTCGCGGCGGTCGCCGACGTGGCATTGCAGACGCGCGTCCAGTTTCTCGGGGTCTTCACACAGGCGCCGCTCCAGCGCGGGTTCCGCATTGGCGGCGGCGCCGGCACCGCGCCTGTCGTCGACACCGAATCGAACGCCTACCGATCTGGATCGCCGATGCTGAACGGCCTGATGGACGATCGGAATTTCTGGCGCTGTTACGAGTCACTGCAGTTGGCGCGGACAGCCAGCCCCACCGCCCCCCTGGTGTCGGCCGACGGCGCTGCGAGGATTTCCGACGTGCGGTTCAGCCCCAACCGGATCGACTTCGCGTTGGTTGCCGGGCGCGATACCACAACGCTGCGGCTGAACCAGAACGCCTCGCCCGGGTGGGAGAGTTCGGCCGGCACACCCGTCCCGGCCGACGGTGCCGGTATGGCCGTCGCCCTCGCACCGGGGCAGGCCGGACGCTATTACTTTCGATTCATACCGCAGGGGCTCTGGACCGGACTCGCGCTTGCGGCAACGGGGATCGTCGGCGCAGTCGTGGCCCGTCGCCGCACGCTCCCAGACCGCTGAGCTTACGTAGCGCGTCCCGGATTACGCCACCGGTAAGCAGCGCCGCCTCCCACAGCCGGAATCAGGCGCAAAACGCATGCGCCGAACGGGCATCCCTCTTGCCCTGCAGGCGACGACCACACGTGTCTCAGGAGGACCATGCGCAGATCACGACAGCTACTACTGGCCATCACCCTCGCGGTTGGTGCCGCGGCGTGCGACGAGAAGCTTGAAACGCTTGCCGGGCCGACCCCGAATCTCGAACCGACGTTCGCCAGCATCCAGGCCAACATCTTCGAGCTCACAGACTCTGCGGGCCGCAATTCCTGCATCTCGTGCCACACCAACGTCGGACGCACGCCGGCCGGCGGCCTGAACCTGCTGCATGACGTCGCCTACGATCAGCTCGTGAACGTGAACGCGGCGCAGATCCCCTCGCTCAAGCGCGTGAACCCCGGAAACCCGGACGCCAGCTATCTTCTGCACAAGATCGACGGCCGCACCGGCATCGTCGGCACGCGGATGCCGCGCAACGGCCCGCCGTTCATGACCGACGGCCAGATCCTGATCCTCCGGCGCTGGATCGAACTTGGCGCCCCGCGCAACTAGCCATCGAGGGAGACATTCGTGACGCGATTTTCTGTACGCCTGCTGGCCGCCGCGGCCCTGACCTTCAGCCTGGCGCCTGCGGCCTTCGCCCAGGACGACGATGACACGGTGCTGAAGCCGGCCGAGCCGGACTTCACCATCTCGAGCCTTGCCACCAACATGCGGCTGCCCCAGGGCAAGCTGACCTTCCGCCTGACCCACCGGTTCCAGGGACCGGTGAACGACAGCGGCATCGGCGAGCTCTTCGGCCTCGATGCCGGCGCGCAGATGGGTGTGGAGTTCCGGTACGGCCTCGTCAAGGGAGGCCAGATCGGCTTCTACCGGACGAGCAACAAGACCATCGAGATGTTCGGCCAGTACAGCCTGGTGCGCCAGGGCTCGCTGCCGTTCGACCTCTCGGCCCGAGTCGGCGTCGAGGGCACGAACAACTTCCAGGACAGCTACTCGCCGTCGATCTCGGCGGTCATCTCCCGCCGGCTTGGCGATGCCGGGGCCATCTACGTGCAGCCCATGTGGGTGAACAACACCAACACGCTGCCGGCGGAGGTCGTGGACGACAATGACACGATCAGCGTCGGCATCGGTGCGCGCATCCGCATCAGGCCGACTGTGTACCTGATTGGCGAAGTCATCCCGCGCGTCAGCGGTTATACGCCCAACAAGAACCAGGCGACCTTCGGTCTGGAGAAGCGCGCCGGCGGCCACATGTTCCAGCTGAACGTCAGCAACGGGTTTGCGGTCATGCCGGCCGGCCTGAGCCGCGGCGCGTTCAGCACCGACAACTGGTACCTGGGCTTCAACCTCGCACGCAAGTTCTACTGATCGCGTCGGGGAACGCTCGCGGGCGGTGCGGTCGCAACTGCGGCCCACCGCCCGTTTCTCGTGTACGGGGTTTGGTCCTCGTGTCTCACCGCACCCAGGCAGGACCAGGCGTCCGGTCCGTCCTCATAGTCTTTCACGTAGACCCACCGCTGAAGTATCTATTTGCCTATGACGGCATGCCCTCCTACGCTGGTCTCATCGCAGCGACGACTGCGTTGAACACGAGGAGGCATCGATGGCTGGTTCCGAGATCTACGACCGTTCCCGACGTGCCGAAGACGACTACTTCCGTCGCAGAGACGCAGAGCTGATGGAGAAGGCCCGGGAAGCGAGCCGTGCGGCCGCGGCGGCGCGAGTGGAGCAGGCCGGCGCGGGCGAGCGGCAGCTCCTGGGGGACGCCCTCGGCGTCCACGACGCCGCGATCCTCGGACCGCTCCATGCCGCCGGCATGCGTGCGTCCCACGGGGTGCTGCTCGAATGGCTGCCGGCCATCGACATCGCCTGGGTCGACGACATCGAGATGGAGGAGCGCGAGGAACTCCGACGGCAGTTCGCCGTGGACCCGCAGGCGAACGCCAGCGGGCTGGCCCTGCTGTCCGAGTGGCTGTTCCTGCGGCCGCCCCGCGAGGCGCTGATGGCGGCACGCCAGGCCCTGCGCAGCCGGCTCGACGCCATGGACCCCACCACCCGGCAGGACGTCGTCGCACGCATCGTCGCCCGCTGCGAGGCGGTCGGCAGGGCGTCAGGCGGAGTACTGGGGTTCTGGGCGCTGTCCTGGGACGAGCGTGCCCGGATCGACGGCCTCAGGGAGTCGCTGGGTGACCGGTCCGTCGAGCCGATGGAGGGGCCGATCGAGATCGCCCATTGACGCGCGCTAGACGCGCGCCCCCGCCTGCGGTGGGCCTTCGCTCGGGCTGCTGAAGAGGAAGCCGAAGGCCTGCCGCAGGTAGCGGCCCTGGAAGGGCTCACGCAGGCGCCAGACCCCCGCGTCGACGAGGAAGTGCACCATCACCAGCCCCAGGTACGCCCCGAACACCGCGTCTGCGTAGCCCCCCCAGAGTGCGGTGTCGCTGAACATGAACAGCGCGCCTCCAAGCACGAAGCACGAGGCCACGAGCGCGAAGATGCGCCAGTCGCGTTCGCGATCCTGGCCACCCCGTCCCACGAAATACATGAACACGTAGTACTGGAGCCCATGTGCCCAGGCGTAGCTGGACACCGCCTGGATGCTGCTCGTGAAGAGGAACGACGGCAGGAAGAACAGGCTGCCGAGGATCGTGGTGAGGGTCCTCGGCCAGGCAGCCAGGCCCGCACGGCGGTTCCGGTAGAGTGCCCAGCCGAGGAGCACCGGGATGGGCAGCAGCATGCACGTGCGTCCCACATCGAAGAGAAACATCGCGTGCGATTCGAGGGCGGTGTTGCGATCCAGTTGCAGCAGGCTGAACAGCGCGAGGATGCCGGCAAAGCAGCTCAGGTCGAAGGCGGTCTTCTCCTGCCAGAGCGGGGGGCCGGTGCGCGTGGCCGCCGCCACGAAACTGAGCACGCCGTGGTTCTGGCGCTGGTAGTGGTAGGTCTGCCAGATGAAGTAGCCGGCCAGCACGTACGCCTTCACGACCGGCGTCCCCACCTGGTAGACCATCGCCGTACCGGCGACCACGGCCGCCGGCATGAGGAAGAAGCGGACCGCACGGGTCCTGAAGAACTGCCGGAACTCCGGTTCGGAGTAGTAGAAGCCGGTCAGCCCTACGTGGCCGACGCCCCCGAGGAAGCCAAGCATCGAAATCGCCAGCACCATGCTGCGTGCGTCCGGTTTGTACGTGGTGGCAAACGGCACCAGCAGGAAAGGCAGCAGGGTCGTGGCGAAGAGCGCCACGTAGAAGAGGCGCCGCACGGCCGGCTCGCGTTCGGGCTCGATGGGCAGCACGTCAGGGCACCGCGATGGACATTCGGCTGATACCGACGCCAAGTCGGCGCAGGTCGGTGCTCACGCCGAGCGCCCGTGGGCTCGTGGGGGCCGGCACCTCGAAGACGAGCGCCTGCGTCATCGGCGCCACATCCGTGAACACCACGTCGACGGCACTCATCGGGCCGGGAATCGGGACCCGCCGGGTGACCGCCCCCGCACGCACGGTCAGCGACTGCCCGACGTTGGGTCCGAATCCCTGGAGCATCATCGACAACCGGAAGGTCGACGGAAGCGAACGGCGGAATGCCACCTGCCCCCTCGGCCCATCCGACCAGCGTCCCCAGGGCTCCCGTGCCGAGAAGCCCTGTACCATGGCCGGCATTTGCGCCTGCGTGAAGTCGACATCGATCGGGTCGCCGGCCGAACGCTGGTAGCGCAACGCGGTCACGCCGGCCGACAGGACGACAAGCAGGAGGGCGACGAGGGTGTGGCGGTGTCTCTGGAGCACGGTGCGGGGAGGGCCCGTCGCGACACGATAGCACAGGGGTGACTCGGCGGTGCAGAGCCGCGCCGCGGGGTGGTAGACTGTCTGGACCAAGGCGCCCGTAGCTCAGGGGATAGAGCACCCGCCTCCTAAGCGGGGGGCCGCCAGTTCAATTCTGGCCGGGCGCACCATTCAGCTCCCGGCAGCACTCGACGACACACAAGGCCATGAAAAGCACAGAACGTCAGCACCTGAAGGAAAACGAACTGGCGAATATCGCGCTGTCTGCCAGTGAAGCCGTGCAGCAGCAGGGACGCACGATTGTCCTGGCCGTGGTCGCCGTGGTGGTCGTGCTGGCCGCCGTTGGCGGCTACGTCACGTGGCGGAACAGCGTCGAGTCCAAGGCGCACGCGCAACTCGCCAGCGCACTGGCCGTCGAAGAGGCGCGAGTGGGACCGCCAGCCGCGTTCGGCACCGCCGCGCCCACCGGGCTCAGCTTCGTGACCGAGCGCGAGAAGAGCCAGGCCGCGCTCACCAAGTACAAGGAAGTGGCTGACGCCTACCCGAAGAGCGACGCCGGGATCTACGCGCGCTACAAGCTGGCCAACACCTACATGGCGCTCGGCAGCCCGAAGTCTGCCGCCGAGGCCTACCAGCAGGTCATCGCCGACGGTGGCGACGGCGTCTACGCACAGATGGCAAAGCTGGGCCTCGCCGAGGCGCAGGCGCAGAACGGCGAGTACGACGCGGCCATTGCCACGTTCCGCGACCTGTCGCAGCGGAAGGATGGCCAGCTCCCGGTCGACGGGCTGCTGATGCGCCTCGGACGCACCCAGGTCGAGGCCGGCAAGGGTTCGGAGGCCGAGCAGACGTTCAACAAGCTCGTGCAGGAATTCCCCGACTCGCCGTTCACCGCGGACGCGCGCAAGGAACTCGACCTGCTCAAGAAGACCACCTAGTCGGCCGCGCCCGATCTCAGAAGGCGCGGCCCAGCCGCGCGTACACGCGGGCCCCGGTTGCGCGTGTGCCGTCGTGCCCCCAGGCGACACCGACGGTGGCCGTGAGCGGAAGACCATAGCCGGCCACGACGTCGGTCGAAACTTCGGCGCCGACCGCACGTGCCCAGAAGGCACTGATCCCACCCGTGCGCCCAATCCGGACGACGTCACCGAACAGGGCGCCATGCACCGTCCGCACGAGCAGGGGCCACGTGCTCAGGCCCCGCTCGACGATGGCAAGCGGAACCCGGAATTCCGCGTTCCCCACGACAATCCGATCACCCGCCAGCCGACGCGTCGACCCGCCGCGCATCAGGCCCATCGCGCCGCTGCCGAAGTCGATGACGCTCGGAGAGGCTGAGAGCGCGCCCGCCGTGAAGGCCTGGCGCCCACTGTCGTCGCCGCGCGACACCCCCGCGGCCGCCCGAAGCCCAATCACCTGGTTGCGACGGCCACCCGGCAGGTAGGCCCTGGCGTCGACGGTGGTCGTCGTGGCATTCGCGTCGGAGCCCAGCGTCCGGCGAGCCGCCTCGAACGTGCTGCCGACGTGCACGCCATGTTCCCGGCTGATGGAATAGCCGTAGCGCTGCGTCGTGTCCTCGGAGAGGGCCAGCCTTGTCGAGACCAGGCGATTGACACGGTCTTCCTGCGCGAGCTGAAAGCGCGTGTCGCTGCCCACGAGGGCAGCAATCGCCTGCGTCGTCCGGCGCACGTGCGCAATCGGCAGGTAGACACCGGCCTGCACCTCGTGTTCGACGCCGGCAACGGTGCTGACGCCGATACCGTCGGACACCGACCGGAATGCGGCCTGGCGCGACACGGCGGTGAACAGCGTGGGCCGCCAGCGCGTGTACGCATATGACGCCGACCAGTCAGGTACGTCGGCGGGCAGGGGACGGACCGTGGTCGGTCCCGAGATCATCCACGACGCGCTCAGCCCATAGGCGTGCCGCGTGAGCACGTCGGCACCTCCAACGACTCCGCCAAGCCTGACCTGGTCGCCGTCGGCGATCACGTACGGCATCCAGCTCGTGGGCGCCAGCGTGGGGAAGGGCGAATAGGCGCGGGCGCCGTCCACCGTGGTCGTGTCGAGCGCCGCCGGTGCCTGGTCCTCGCGCAGGCCCGCGGGCCGCAGACGCCTGGGCCTCGCGTCCGGTGCCTGCCCGTATGGCGCCGTGAACAGGTCGTACCCCGCCGGGGTGTAGCCCGCGAACACCACGCGTCGACCGTCGGGTGACACGTCCGGCCAGATGGCTCCTGTCGTCTGGGTGAGCCGACGCGCCACACCGGGCTGCTCGGCCAGATCGAACTCGTAGAGATCGAAGGGACCTCCGTCGAAGTCGACCGCGGCCACGATCGCCTGCCCGTCTGGACGCCAGGTCGGTGTCACGATGCGCGCGGCCGCGTCACTCCACGAGTGAACGATGCGCTGCGCCTCGGGGTCGACCATGACCACGTCCGGCAGCGCAGCGAGCCGGCGCCGCTCGGCCACGAGCCACCGCCCGTCAGGCGACCACCGCGGCGCACTGAACTGCGTGTCCGGTTCGGACAGCACGACCCGTACATCCGCCAGGCGCACGTCGGAGCCGCTGCCTGTCGCGTGCAGGCGAGCCACCACGAGTTCCCGGTGTCCTCCCGCCTCGCGCACCACGGCAATCCGCGCCCCGTCAGGCGACAGATCCGGATCCTTCAGTCGAGCTCCGGTCGTGATCGGCCGCACCGCTCCCGTCTGCCGATCCACCGCATACAGGTCGCTCAGCATGGCCACGTTCCGCCGCAGATCCTGCTGGTCGAATACGAGCCGGTCGCGTGAGACGGCGGTGGTCGCCCCCAGGTACCTCGTCGCCACGCGCTGGTTTCGGCTTCCATCGCCCGACACCTGCCGGAGTGACGGGAAGGCGTTCGGCACCTGGGTGGCATAGACGATGTCGACCGGGCAGCTCTGGCAGCCACCGGGCAGGAATCTCGGGCCCGACACGAGGTAGCCGTGGTGGGTGAGCTGATGGACCGGGGTGGCCGCACGGGCGAGAACTCCCTCGGCCGCCAGGCGCACCTCTCGCTGGTAATCGGACCACAGGGCGCCAAGAGGCTGTCCGTACACGCCGCGGAATGCCCGTGTGCCGAGAAACGGCACGCGGCGCGCGGTGACGGTGGCCAGCGTGCCCAGCGAGCGTTCACCGAACCGCTCGACGAGAAATTCGTGGAAGCCGAGACCGGCCGCGTACGCGGCGTGACCATCGGGCCAGCCCACGAGCCCGCCGCTGGACCGGTCCAGCGTGAGCGGTCGACCGGAGACGCCCGTGAGCCGCTCGATGGCACGAAAGTCTCCGGCGTCGCGCCGCCCGCTTCCGGTGATGGCCCCTTCCTCGTACGTGGCCAGCCCCTCGATGAGCCACTGTGGCAGCCACAGGTTCGGGAAGGCCACACCGTTGCGGCCGAGAACCCCTCGGGCAAGGCGTGCCCAGCCTCCGGACCGGTCGAGATGGACGATGTGCGTGTACTCGTGCGTCAGCACGAGCCTCAGCCAGTCGTCCGTACGACCGATCAGGTCCGAGCCGGACGGCGCCGCGGCGTTCAGGAAGATGATGTTGCGCGGCAACGGTGTCGCCCAGCCATTGGCACGCTCGGCCTGGTCGGCCAGGATGACGTGCGTCAGGGCCGGAGGTTCCAGCCCCAGGGCGACGCCAACCTCGGTCCTCACCGGTTCCACCAGCGTGGCCAGCCGCACGGCCAGGCGCTCTTCACCCCTGTGGAAGTAGATGACGAAGTGCGCGGTCCGCACCTGCCGGAACTGCAGCAGCGGATCGATCAGGCCGGCCGCGGCGGCCGGCACGGCGAGCAGTACGGCCCACGCCACGACCAGCACGCCGGCGAGCCGCACCCTAGTCCGTGGACGCGGCAAGCCGGGAGACATCCTTGAGGAACGTGAACTCAGCCAGCGGCGTGAGTCGGACACCGGTCAGCCCTGCCCGCGCCACGGCGACGTTCGTCTTGTACCACAGGCTGACGTACGGCACGTCGGCGGCGAGAAGCCGCTGCGCCCTGGCGTAGACATCCAGACGACGCGGGCTGTCTTCCAGGCGGTTGGCTTCGTCCAGCAGGGCATCCACCTCGGCGTTCGCGTAGCGTCCGCGGTTGAAGCCGACCGGCGGGACCTGACCGCTGTGGAAGACGCGCCTCAGGATGTCCGGATCGGCCAGCGCCCCGGCTGTCCACTGGAGCGTGAAGAGCTGGAAGTTCCCGGCCAGCACGTCTGCATACAGGGTGGCGAATTCGTAGGTGCGCACGTCGAGCGCGATCCCCACATCGCGCAGGTTCTGCTGAATCACCGACGACTGCAGCCGGTTGAACTCCGTGTTCGACACCTTGAGGGAAAGTCCGAAGCGCATCGCCGGCCCTCCGCCATCCGGGTCTGGGTAGCCGGCCTCGTCCAGCAGCGCACGGGCGCGCGCCGGTTCGTAGGCGAACGACGGCACGTCCGACGCAGCGGCCCAGGAGAGTGGTGAGAGCAGGCCGGATGCCGGAGCGGCCAGCCCGCGGCGCAGGTACCGCACGATCGCCTCACGGTCGATCGCGTGCGCGAGCGCCCTTCGCACACGCACATCCTGCAGCCTCGGATCGCGCACGTTCAGGCCGACGTACTGGTAGTCCACGCCAGGGCCCTCGACGACCTGCAGCCGTCCGTCCCCGCGCAGCTGGTGCACAATGTCCGGCGCAAGGTCGTTCACCACGAGGTCGATGGTGCCTTTGCGCAACTCCAGTCCGCGCATCACGTCGTCGGGCACGATCTTCAGGATCAGGCCGGTGTTGCGCGGCGCGCCGCCCCAGTAGTCCTGGTTCGCCCGCAGCTCGATGTGGTCGTCCACCTCGTGCCGCACGAAGCGGTAGGGGCCGGTGCCGATCGGGTGGTCGCGCACGTCCGGTCCGGATCCTCTCGGCAGGATCGGCATCATGAGGTTGATCGGGAAGGAGGCGAACGGCTGCTTCAGCGTGAAGACGACCGTCCACTCGTCGCGTGCCACCACCGACTGCAGTTCGCGATAGCCGCCCTTGCGGGGCGACACCATCCCGGGATCGAGGAACTGGTTGAAGGTGAAGACCACATCCTCGGCCGTCAGCGGTCGGCCGTCGTGGAAGCGCACCCCCCGGCGCACCGAGACGATGTAGGTCAGCGGATCGGGATGTTCGAGCGATGCCGCGAGCCTCGGCACGACCCGCAGGTGCTCGTCGAGCTCCACCAGGTTGTCGAAGATCAGCTGGTGGACCTTGGCGGACGCATCGTCGGTGCCGAAGCGCGGGTCGAGGTTGTTCGGTCCGGTCGTCATGCTGACGACGATCGTCCGGGGATCGGCGGCGGGTGCGGGGGCGCAGGCCATGGTGCCGAGCGCGCAGGACAGCGCCAGGACCGCGGCCGGCTTCATCACGCGAGGGCGTCCTTCTTCAGGTCGGCCAGGGCGAGCAGGGCGTCGAGCGGCGTCATCCGGTCCAGGTCGAGCGAGGCCAGCCGGTTGCGCAACTGGTCGTCGGCGGGCGCCTGGAAGAGCCCGAGCTGCTGCTGGGAGCTGTTGGGCGTGGCACTGACCGACGGGCGGCCGCCGCGGGCCAGTTCGTCGCGCTCGAGCGCAGTGAGGATCTCGCGGGCGCGATCGACCACCACTTTCGGGAGGCCGGCAAGCCGGGCCACCTGGATGCCGTAGCTCCTGTCCGAGCGGCCGGGCACGATCTTGTGCAGGAAGATGATGTCGTCCTTCCATTCGCGGGCGGCGACGTGGTGGTTCACCACACCTGGCGTGGAGTCCGCGAGGTCGGTCAGCTCGTGGTAGTGGGTAGCGAACAGCGTCTTCGGGCGGATCTTCGGGTTGGTGGCCAGGTGCTCGGCCACGGCCCACGCGATGCTCAGGCCATCGAAGGTGGCTGTGCCGCGGCCGATCTCGTCGAGCACCACCAGGCTCCGCGAGGTGGCCGTGTGCAGGATGTTGGCGGTCTCCTGCATCTCGACCATGAAGGTCGAGTGACCGCGGGCGATGTTGTCCGAGGCGCCCACGCGGGCGAAGATGCGGTCGACGAGCGCGAGCTTGGCTTCACGCGCCGGCACGAACGAACCGGCCTGCGCCATGATGCAGACTAGGGCGGTCTGGCGCAGGTAGGTGGACTTGCCGCCCATGTTCGGCCCGGTGAGCACCACGAGCTGGCAGGTGCTTCCGTTCAGCGTGATGTCGTTGGGGACGTAGGCCTCACCGGCGGCCGCCGTGCGGCGCTCGACCACCGGATGCCTGGCATCGACCACGGACATCTCGTCGCCGTCGTGGACGTGCGGCTTGATGTAGTTGTTCACGGCGGCAGCGTCGGCCAGCGCCGCGAGCACGTCGAGCGTGGCAATCGCGCGAGCAGCGGCCTGGATGCGGGGCGCCTCGGCGGCAACCGCGCGACGCAGCGCGTCGAAGAGCTCCAGTTCGCGGGCGACGATCCGTTCATCGGCGCCGACGACCTTCTCCTCGTACTCCTTCAGCCCCGGCGTGATGAACCGTTCGCCGCCGGCAATGGTCTGCTTGCGGTGGTAGTCGACCGGCACCGCGTGCAGGTTCGACTTCGAGATCTCGATGTAGTAGCCGAACACCCGGTTGTAGCGGATCTTCAGCGACGTAATGCCGGTCCGCTGACGCTCGCGTTCCTCCATCTCGGCGATGTACTGCTTGCCGGAGCGGCTGATGGACCGCAGGTCGTCCACCTCGGGATCGAACCCGTCGCGAACGAAGCCCCCTTCGCGCGCCAGGACCGGCGGATCGTCCACCAGCGCGGTCTCGATCCGGTCGCGCACGTCGGCCAGGTCGTCGAGCTGCGATGCGAGCGACCGCACCAGGGGCGCCTGGAGGTCCGTCAGGAGCGTACGCAGCCTGGGAATGAGGGAGATGGACTGCCGGAGCCCGACCAGATCGCGCGGCCCGGCCGTGCCAAGCGCCGCCCTGGCGACCAGCCGCTCGAGATCCTGGACGCCCTTCACCGCATCCCGGAACTTGCCGCGTTCGGTGGTACGGAAGGCCAGGTCCTCGACCGCATCGAGACGGTCACGGATGGCGTCGAGGGACAGGAGCGGGCGCAGCAGCCAGGACCGCAGCATCCGACTGCCCATGGAGGTGACCGTCCGGTCGAGTTCGTCGAGCAGGGAGCCGTCACGCTCGCCCTCGGAGCCCTGCACGATCTCCAGATGCCGCAGCGTGGTGGGGTCGATCAGCAGGCCGTCGGCGCGCTGGCGGTAGGCGATGGCACGGACGTGCGCGAGGTCGGCCTTCTGCGTGGACCGCAGGTAGTGGACCAGCGCGCCCGCCGCGCAGACCGCCGCCACCTTCTGGTCGAGACCGAAGCCCTCGAGTCCGCCCGCCTTGAGCTGGTCGAGCAACGCACGCCGGGCGGCCTCGGGGTCGAACGCCCAGGCGTCCACCGGCGTCATGGGCGCACCGGCATCGGCGATCTGGGGCCAGGCGGCCTGCAGGGCCTGCTGGGTCCCGACGATGTCCAGCGTGCCAGGGTCGTGCGCGACGATGACCTCGCGAGGACGAAGCACCGTCAGCTCGTCGGCGAACGCCTGCAGTCCGTCGGCGCCGAGATACTCGGTGGCGCTGAACTCGCCCGTCGACACATCGAGCAGTGCCACGCCGAGGGTGTCACGGTCGCGCACCTGGTGCCGCGCGACCGCCATGAGGAACGCCGGCTCGCGCGCGTCCAGGTAGCCGCTGTCGGTGAAGGTGCCCGGTGACACCACCCGCACGACCTCGCGCCTGACGATGCCCTTGGCCTTCTTCGGGTCTTCCACCTGATCGCAGATGGCCACCCGGAAGCCCTTCTTGACGAGACGCGCGATGTAGGTGTCGGCCGCGTGGAACGGCACACCGCACATGGGGATGCCGTTGCCGCTGGCGTCCTTGGAGCGGGAAGTGAGGGTCAGTTCGAGGGCACGGGCGGCGACCAGCGCGTCTTCATAGAACATCTCGTAGAAGTCGCCCATCCTGAAGAACAGGATGGCGTCGCGATGCTGCTGCTTGGCGTCGAGGTACTGCCGCATCGCCGGCGTCGCCGACGTTGACATATCCTTGTAGTCTAACGCATGCGCGTACTTGCACTGGACACGACGACACGCGCGGGCAGTGTCGCGGTGCTGGCGGATGGCCGTGTCGTCGCCCAGTCCATCGGCGACGCCGCGCGCACGCAGGCCGAGCGCCTGCCCCGCGAGATTCTCGAGGCCCTCGCCGCCGCCTCGCTGACCACCCACGACGTGGACCTGTTCGCGGTGGCGGCAGGACCCGGTTCCTTCACGGGCCTCCGCATCGGCATCGCGACCGTGCAGGGACTGGCGTTCGTCCACGGACGCCCCGTGGCCCCGGTGTCCGCGCTGCGGGCGCTTGCCGAGGCGGCCGCGGTCGGGGCCGACGTGGGGCAGCGGGTTGCCGCCTGGATGGACGGGCACCGCAAGGAGGTCTTCAGCGCGCTGTACGAGGTGGAGGCGCGGGCCACCGACAGCGCCCCCTCGCGACTGCTCGAGATCGAGAGCCCAACGGCGGAGCCACCGGCCAGCGTACTGGCGCGCTGGAGCGTCTCTGGCCTGCCTCGCGTCATCTGTGGCGACGGCACGCGGTTGTACGGCTCGCTCGTGCCGCCAGGGGTGCAGACGCTCGACGCGCCACCGCTCGCGCCGATCGTGGGCAGGCTCGGGGCTGTCTCGGCGACGGTCGCGCCCGCGGCGCTCCAGCCCCTCTACGTCAGGCGCCCGGACGTCGAGCTGAACCGGGACGCTGCTCGCACGCGGCCATGACCGACTGTTTCATCCAGCCGGTGACCTCGGAGCGCGACATCGACGACATCCTGCGAATCGAGTCGATCGTGTTCACGCGTCCGTGGACCCGCGAGATGTACCTGTCGGAACTGGAACATCGCGACGTCTCGTTCTTCTACATCGTCAGGGACCCGGTCGGTGAGGCGATCGGCTTCTGTTCGTGGTGGCTCGTCCTGGACGAAGTGCACATCAACAACCTGGCGGTGCTGCCGGAACACCGGCGCGGCGGCGTGGCATCCGCCCTGCTCGAGAGGGTGCTGCAGGACGGTGCGGCGCGAGGTGCCCACCGGGCGACGCTCGAGGTTCGTCGGTCGAACACTCCCGCGCTGCGGCTCTACGAGACGTTCGGGTTCGCGGTCGCCGCCGTGCGGCGGAACTACTACAGCCACCCCGAAGAGGACGCCCTTGTGCTGTGGCGTGAACCCTAGGCGCATCCCCCCGCGCCGGAGTTGAAACGGGTACCGGGGTGTGCTACGTTCGGGTTCAACAGGGTCGGTGCGACGGCGCTGCCTGTAACAGCCCCCCGTGCCGCTCCTGCCTTCAAGGAGGCGGACCATGAATGAGCAGACACAGGACCTGAAGGCTGTGTTGCTGCAGACGAACGAGGAGTTCCACCACCTCGCCGATCAGCATCACGAGCTCGATGAGCGCCTGCACCAACTCGTCAGCAAGTCCCACCTGTCGGAACCCGAACTTCTCGAAGAATCCACCCTCAAGAAACGCAAGCTCGCGCTGAAGGACCGCATGGAGGCGATTGCGCGCGACTACCAGCGCAATCACTGACATCCGCGCGTCGCGTTCTTGAAGCACAAGGGAAGCGGGCAGCCGGGCACCCGGGCGGTGGTTCCTCCTGCCGCCTTCCCTTGTCCTTTAGACTAAAGCGATGCGTGTCGACCCGGCAGGTTACCCCTTCATCGGAATTTCGTTCGCCCTGGCGCTGGCCGGCGGCGTCGTGGTGTCGCCCTGGCTGGCCCTGCCGTTCGTACTGCTGGCCGCGTTCTTCCTGTTCTTCTTCCGCGACCCCGATCGCCGGGCGACCAGCGGGGACGACCTCGTGCTGTCGCCGGCCGACGGGCGCGTGCTCGTTGCGGGACCGGCCGTGGCCGGCGCGGCGCCTGCGGGCGACTGGCAGCAGATCAGCATCTTCCTGTCGCCCATGAACGTGCACGTGAACCGGGTGCCGGTGTCCGGCCGCGTCACCAAGGTCTCGTACACGCCGGGCAAGTACCTGCCGGCCTACGCGCACGACGCCGCGACCGCGAACGAGCGGAGCGAGATCTGGATCGATCACAAGGGACAGAGCGTGGTGGCCCGGCAGATCGTCGGCATGCTGGCGCGGCGCGTGGTGTGCCGCCTGACCAGCGGGAGCGAGGTACGCGCGGGCGACCGGTATGGTGTCATGAAGTTCGGATCGCGCATGGACGTGTTCCTGCCGCCCACCGCCGAACTGAAGGTCGAGGTGGGTGCGATCGTGCGCGCGGCTGAATCCATCATCGCCGTGTTACACTGAACCGCGCCTCCCAGATGAGCACGACACCCCAGCCCGCCGACACCCGGATGCGCTTCCTCCGCGGCACGCAGGATCGCAGGCCGCGCGTGCGACGGGGCGTCGCGCTGCTGCCCAGCCTCTTCACGATGGGCAATCTCTTCTGCGGGTACTCGTGCATCGTGTACGCGCTGCGGGGCGACTTCGAGAGCGCCGCGCCCTACATCGGCATCTCCATCGTGCTCGACATGCTCGACGGGCGCATTGCCCGACTGACCGGCACGTCGAGCGAATTCGGCCTGCAGCTCGACTCGCTCGCCGACGCGATCTCGTTCGGCGTCGCGCCCGCCATCCTGGCCTACGCGTGGGGGCTCGAGCCGCTCGGCCGGCTCGGCATGTTCTCGGGTTTCCTGTTCGTGAGCGCCGCAGTGCTGCGGCTGGCGCGCTTCAACGTGCAGACGGCCGCGGGAGGCGACAAGCGGTATTTCGTGGGCATGCCCAGCCCGGCTGCGGCCGGCGTACCGGCAGCGACGGTATACATGTTCGCGGGTGGGCTCACGGACTACCGGGCCTCGCTCGGCGCCCTCGTCATGGTGCTGCTGCCCGCCGTGCTCATGGTGAGCACCATCCGGTTCCGCAGCTTCAAGACGCTCGACCTCCAGATGCGTCGGCCCTACACCGTGCTGTTCCTGGTGGCCGCCGGCATCATGGCCGTGGCCACGCACCCGCGCCTCGTGCTCGTGCTGATGGCCTATACCTACCTGGCATCCGCCTTCATCGGCATGGCGATCACGCGCCTCAAGCACCGGGGACAGCCGCCCACGACGATGGGGCAGGCGCCGGTCACCACGGCCGACGCTGCCAACCAGTAACGCCTAACCCTTCCCGGCCGATGCGGGCCTGGTCGTCGCGAAGCGACGTTCCTGCCCAGGCAGCCGGTCGTCGCTCGCCGCCGCAGTCATCCACGCGGGATACTCCGGCGCCAGCCGGCTCACCGCATCGAGTTCTGCCAGTTCCCCGGAGGTCAGCGTCAACTCCACCGCCTTGAGGTTGTCCTCGAGCTGCGCCTGCTTGCGCGCCCCGATGATCACGCTGGTGGTCACCGGCTGCGCCAGCAACCATGCCAGCGCCACCTGGGCGGCACTGACGCCTCGGGCCCCCGCCATACGGTTCAGCACGTCCACGATGTCGTAGGTGCGTTCCTTGTCCACCGGCGGGAAGTCGAACGAGGCCCGGCGTCCGGCCTCGTCGGCGGTGCTCCTCGTGAACTTGCCCGACAGCAGCCCGCCGGCGAGCGGGCTCCAGACCAGCAGGCCGAGCTGCTGGTCCTTGAGGAGCGGGATGATCTCCCGCTCGAGCTCGCGGCCGGCGAGCGAATAGTACGACTGCGTGCAGCGGAAGCGTTCGAGGTGCTGCTCCCTCGAGATCGCCAGCGCCTTCATGATCTGCCACGCCGCATAGTTGGAGCAGCCGATGTAACGCACCTTGCCCTGATGCACGAGATCGTCCAGGGCACGCAGCGTGTCCTCGAGGTTGGTCAGCACGTCGAAGCGGTGCACCTGGTAGAGGTCGATGTAGTCGGTACCGAGACGCGTCAGGCTCGCCTCGACCGCCTGCATGATGTGCAGCCTGGACAGGCCGACGTCGTTCGCGCCCGGTCCCATCCGCCCGCGCACCTTGGTCGCGAGGACAACCTGGTGACGCCGGTCCGCCAGCGCCTTCCCCAGCATGGTCTCGGACTCGCCCAGCGAGTACACGTTCGCCGTGTCGATGAAGTTGATCCCCGCGTCGATCGAACGGTGGACGATGGCGTCCACGCCCGGCTGATCGAGGCCGGCAATCACTTCCCACATGCCGCCGCGACCGCCGAAGGTCATGGCGCCCAGGCACAGTTCGGAGACGAACACACCGGTGTCAGCAAGCTGTCTGTACTTCATGGGCCCGGATTATAGCGGACCGATTCAGGGTGCGCGGGTCGGCCTCCCGGCGGTGCGCGTTCAGGCCGCGGGGGGCAGGATGAGGGTGACCGTGGTACCGGTGCCGCGCGCGCTGCGCACGTCGATGGTGCCGCCGATCAGCTCCACGTTCCGGCGCGCGATGGTCAATCCCAGCCCCGTGCCGGTGGCCTTCGTGGAGAAGTACGGCTCGAAGATGCGGGCCAGCGCCTCGGGATCCATGCCGATGCCGGTGTCGGTCACGTCGACGGTTGCGCCACCGGCCAGCGAGCCCGGCAGCGTGGCGCCCCCGGGCGTCGGGAATGCCCTGACCTGCAGTGACCCGCCCCCGGGCATGGCATGGAGCGCATTCTCGATCACGTTCGTCAGCGCCCGCCCGAAGAGCGTGCGGTCGATCTGGACGCGCGGCAGCGGCGCCGCCACGTCCAGCACGAGCGACACCCGGTGTGCCAGCCCCGAACGATAGGGTTCCACCACTTCGTCGAGCAGGGCGGCGAGGTCGGTCGCCTCGGGGCGGGCCGTGGGCGACGACGCAAAGCTCGAGAACTCACTCGAGATCTGGCGCAGCAGCTTCACCTGCGACAGGATCGACGCCACGCACTCATCGAGGACCGGCGACAGGGGCCGCCCCCGGTCGAGGTTCACCCGCTGCGCGTGCTCCGCCGACAGCTGGATGGGCGTGAGCGGATTCTTGATATCGTGCGCCACCTGCCGCGCCATCTCGGCCCAGGCCTCGAGCCGCTGCGTCCGTTCGAGGTTCGCACGCTGGGTCTTCAGGTCTGCCGCCATCCGGTTGAAGTCCTCGACGAGACGGCGCAGTTCGTCCGACGACGTGGCGGCGATCCTCGCATCCAGGTCGCCCCTCGCGATCCGCCGCGTCGCGCGGGTCAGCCGGTTCACGGGATCGGCAATCCGTTCCGCCATCCAGTAGCCGACGGCAGACCCGAGCAGCACGAAGACCACCGCCGCCGAGAGCACGCGTCGATCGAGTTCGTCGATCTGCTGCTCGATCTCGCGCTGCCGCAGGGTCTGCGGCACGGTGACGATCCCCTCTCGGGCACCGGCACGCACCGGCGCCGCCGCCACCAGGTACCCGCCCGCCGCACCGAGCTGCTCGACCATCACCGTCGTCGGCAGCCGGTCCAGCGCGATGGCCCGGTAGACGTCCGCCGGGGTTCGCGACGGCAGCAGCCGCGAGGCGAAGAGCGGTCGCTCGCTCGTGGCGCGCAGCCGCGGGCCATCGAACAGGTTGACGTCCTGATCGATCGCGCGCCGCACGAGGAGCATGAACTCATCGTCGATCCGGTCGAGCGAGCCGGCCCCACGCTGCTGGAGTTCGACGTAGTCCTCGATCAGGCGCTGGGCGACGGTGGCGGTCTTCACCGCCGACTCCTCGACCCCGGCGCGGAACTGGTTCGCGAAGTACGTGCTCGTGGCGATCGCGAGCACCACCACCGGCACGCCCGCCGATGCCGCGAACGCGATGAACAGCTTGCGGTAGAAGCTCGACCGCACTTCGCGCAGCAGCGCCCGTCCGCTGGCGGGCGTCTGCGCGGTCACGCCGTTGAACAGGGTCGTGCCGGCGACGAGCACGGCGTAGAGGACCGCGCACAGGAACACGAGTTCGCCGAGGTTGACCAGGTGGCTGAACCAGGTGAGGACCGGATAGCCCAGGGCGTAGATGCCGCCGCGATCGTTGAAGAAGTACACCCGGAAGCTCTCGTCGTCACGCCGGACCCGCTGCCAGAAGGGTTCGCGCGACGCGACCATCCGGTCGAAGACCTCGTCAGCGAGCGGCCAGACCCGTGTACCGGACGCATAGAGCGGCGCGCGGCTCCAGCCGTAGAAGGCCAGTTCCACGTCGTTCCCGAAGCTCGACTCCTCCGCACCCGGTGATGACAGTGACTCGAGGTACGGGTTGGGCGACGAGACGAACGGGAGCGCGCGGTAGTCGAGCTGCGCGCGGACGACGATCCCCCCGACGCGGCGTGAGCCCGTGCAGATGGCGCGGCTGGCGCGGAGTACGTTCCGGAGCGCCGAACCGAACGGCGAGACTTCCTCGTAGATCTCCCAGTCCGTGCAGGAGGTGCCGCGGAACTCGGGCGAGCCGTACTCGGGCAGATCCAGGGCAAACCGGCTGACGAGCGTGCCATTCCACCCGTACAGCTCCACCGCGGACGTCGTGCGCGATCGGGCCAGTTCGGTCTGCGACCAGACGATGAAGGCCCTGTCGGTGGCGGGCGCGGCGTCCTGTGCGGCCCCGGTCACGAAGTCGGCCAGGGACGGCAGTGCATCGATCGCCTCGAGCGCCTGCGGGACGCGTCGCACCTGCAGGTCCTCCCGCTGGCTCGCCACGAGCGGAGCCAGGTGGGTCGCCACCCGGTGCTCCTTGCCCGACACGGAGAACGCCACGAGGGAGGGGTAGAAGGCCAGCCCGGGGAGCACGAGCGCGAGGAACAGCAGGGCGAGTCGCGCCGCCTGCGAGGCGCGCCGGATCGATCCGCGTGGATGGGCGAGGATCGCGGCGCCGAGCCCGCCTGCGAGCATCGCCAGGAGGAGCGGACCGAGCGGCATGCCGGAGCTGCTGCCGTTCGCCAGCCACCGCTCGCTCACGAGCGCTCCGACCGTGGCCGACGCGATGATGACCGGGCGACGGACCGGCGCCCGCCTGGTGCGCCAGAGAATGGCCGGCAGGCGCAGCACGCCTGCGGCGCCCCAGACCACCGAGACGTTCAGCAGGAGGAGCGCACTCACCATGCCGAGGCGGAGGGGCTCGAAGGGGTGGAGCGAGAAGCGGAGGAGGTCGTGCGGCGTCCGGTCGGCAATCCGGCCGAGCAGCCCCTCATACCACCAGAGGAGCCAGGCGGCGACGGCGCCTGCGGCGAGGAAGGCGGCAATGCCGACCAGCGTGGACCAGGGACCGGCCGCCAGCAGGCGCACACGGGGCGAGGTGACGCGCCGCCGTTCCATGCTGTCGAGCGCCAGCCACACGAGCGCCGCGAGGACCAGCGCGTTGGGCAGCAGTTCGGCCGTGCCGGCGGCGTCTGGGGGCGTGATCTCCACCAGCGCGATTCCGAGCAGCGCGCGGCCGGCAAGCAGCACGCCCAGCAGCCCCACCGTCGAGAGCGCGAAGCCGCCCGGGCGACCGGCGTGACGCCGGATCTCGAGTAGCGGGGCCGCAAGGAGCAGCACCGTCAGCGCCAGCGTCCCGAGCACCGCCGCACGGATCCACTCCTGCCACGTCTCCCGCGCACGCGCGAGATCGGCGGGCGAGACGGTCGCGTGTGCGAGCACCTGCCCCTCGGGAGTGGGGATGGTGAAGGCGTAGGGTGCGCGCGGCGGAGCCTGTCCCGGCGTCACCCGCACGTCGACGTCGACCACCGAGGTCGGCAGGCGGAACGTGTCTGTCACCGGGCTCGACACGTCGGTCCGTTCCTCGACCAGTTGCTCGGCGACAACCGTGGCAATCCTGGGCGAGCCCGGCCGCGACCGGTCGAGCAGCGGTTCGACACGCACGAGCCGCGGCCCGAGCGGGTCAAGGGAGACGAACAGGCTCGCAGGTCCCTCGATGCGGTCGCGCGGCAAATCGGAGACCCGGCCGGCCCACGCCACCGGGGTGCCGTTCATCGCGTACAGCGTGATGCCAGCTCGGCCGGAGGCATCTGGTGGAATCTGGGCAGCAAGCGCCTGGAAGAGCGCGCGTGACCCGGCCGACCCGCGCGCGGCCTGGGCGACGGCCTCCGAGTGCCCGAGCACCTGGGTGGTGCACGTGGACAGCGCGGCGGCTGCCTGATCGAACCGCTGCCGCAGTTCCTGCTCGATGCGCGCGACGGCCGCCTCGTCTGTCGCTCCGAGGCGCGTCCGCTCGACCGCCGTGCCCGCCCCCCACGCAACGAGCGCGGCGAGCAGGCCGGTGATCGCGATGCGACCCAGGATGGCGATCGGTGTCGGACGATGTCTCACAGGCGCAGCCGAGCACAGGATACACGGGTGCTATAGTGATTTCGATTGCGCCTGAAGCTGCTGCTGAAACGGGGAGCGCTGCTCGCCGCCGCCAACTGGCCCGTGGTGGCCATTCAGTTCACGGCCCAGACAACCTTCCAGGTGCTGCTCGCGGTGCCGATCATCGGCGCCGCCGTTCTGGTGGCCGTCCTCCTCGGCGGTGATCTCACGCACCTGCTGCAGGGGAGCATGCGGGAGATCTTCGCCACCATCACCGACGCGCTGGTCTCGGAGCCGTTCGCGCTCGGCGCCTTCATCACCGCCTTCGTCATCGCGCTGGTCGGCGGCTCCACCCTGATGTTCCTGGTAAAGGGTGGCACGGTGGACGTACTGCTCGCAGCCAACGTCAGGGCGGGGGACATCGAGCACCGGCCAATGACGTTGACGTCGATGGCCGAGGGCGCCGCATTCTCCATCGGTGGGTTCCTGCGGGGCTGTGGACGGCTGTTCCGTCCCTACCTCCGGCTCGGCCTCACGCTGATGCTGGTGTACGGGCTGACGGCGGCGGCCTATCTCGCCTTCATTGTGTATGGGTACAGGGCGGCGGGCGAGGGCGTGCTGTTCGTGGGCTGGACGGTGCTCGCCGCGCTGGCCACGCTGGCACTGTTCCTCTGGATCACCGTCGTGAACCTCGTGTACCTGCTGCTGCAGATTGCCATGGCGTCCGGCCACGCCACGCTCGGGGCTGCGAGCCGGCAGGTCGTGCGGTTCGCGCGGGCCGAGTTCCGAGAACTGAGCGGGGTGTTCCTCGTCGTCTTCGGAATGGTCGTGGCCGCCTGGTTCGCCTCGGCCCTCGCGTGGTCCGGCGTCGGGCTGATCGCGTTCGTGCCGCTGGTTGGACTCGCCGTGTTTCCGCTGCAGATTGCCGCGCTCGTCCTGCGCGGGCTGGTCTTCGAGTACATCGGCATCACCGCCATGGGCGCATACGTCAGCCTGTTCCGGCGGTTCGAAGCCGCCGACGCCGGCGTGGCGCACGCGTCTGCCGAAGCCCCCTCGCTCCATCCGGCGCACTGAGGTCTCCGCCCGCCGCTCGTGAGGTGTCGCGCCGGGCTCAGCGCCTTGGCGGTGCCGAGCCGGCAGGCGGCGCGACTGGCGGCACGAGAGGCTGCAGCGACGGGGTCGGCGATGCAGCGGTAGCGCCGGGTACCGTCACGGTGATCACCCCTGGGAGGACCGGGAGCGGCGTGTTCATGGGCGGGTCGATGAGCCGCCGCATCGCCAGCACGCGCGTGCCGCGGGCGAGGTCCCTCGAAACCAGCACCACCTGGGGGAGCCCGTGCACGGTGAGCACGAAGGGGGAGGCGGCCAGTTCGCCGGGGGCGGCGATGTCGCCGGCAGGCGTGCCGTCCTTCATCGCGAACGCGTACACCTTCGGCGTGAGGCCACTCACCAGCAGGACATCACCGGCCCGCACCGGCCCCCGCGTGGGCCTCGACGCCAATGCGCGCTTCCAGCGTTGCGCGCCGGATCGGCGGTCCAGCGCACGCAGCACGTTGTCGCGCGAGACGAAATAGACGCGCGAGTCGTCGACCAGCGGCTGCCCGATCACGTCGCCACCCGTGCGCCAGCGCCAGTCGATGTCACCGGGCCCGGCAAGGAGGCAGTAGAGGTAGTTGTCGTCGGAGCCCACGTAAATCCGGTCGTCGAGCGCGAGCATCTCGTTGGGCGGACCACCCAGCTGACGGGACCAGCGCTCCTGGCCGGTCGTCACGTCGAGGGCAACGACACGGCCGTCCTCGAGGCCGATGTAGACCCGGTCGGCGGCCAGGGCCGGCGGCGCGTGCACGGGTGCGCCCAGTTCCCGCCGCCAGATCAGCTCGCCGTCCGTCGCCCGGAAGGCGAACACCGTGCCCGCGGCATCGGCCCCGACGAGCCAGCCGTTGTCCCAGGTGAGCGGAACGGCCAACGGTTCCGTGAATGGCAACTGCCAGGCCACGGTACCGTCGGCCTGCCGAACGGCGGTGAGGCGCCCTCGCTCGGCGAGAAAAACGAGTCCATCACCGGAAGCGGGAGCCGACACCGGCGTTCCGGCCACGCTCCATGCCGGCTGTCCGGTGACCAGGTCCAGCGCAGTGAACCGGTCGTCGTCGGTGGCGAGGAAGGCGTGCGGACCGGCAAAGCCAGGCGGGGCCGTCAGGAGCCGATCGAGCGGCTCGTTCCAGGCCGGCAGGACCGGAAACAGCGGCAGGGGAGACGCCTGGGAGATCTGGGCCGCGGCCGCTGCGGAGAGCAGCAGCCAGAGGGCAATCGCACTACAAGATGTTGTGACCCGTGACACGTGGCACCGCTTATAATAGCGTCGTTTCACATCCGGTCCCGGCGGGCCCGAGCGGGTCCGCGCCATCGCCAGACTGCAGGCCTTCGTGAGCCACCAAACCATCATCGTCCTCGACTTCGGTTCGCAGTACACCCAGCTCATCGCGCGCCGACTGCGTGAGCTGTCGGTCTATTCGGAAATCTGGCCTCCCACCACCCCCATCGAGACGCTCCGGGCGAAGAACCCGGTTGGCGTCATCCTGTCGGGCGGTCCGAAGAGCGTGTCCGATCCGGGGGCACCGGTCTGCGACCCGGCCGTGTTCGATCTCGGCGTGCCGGTACTGGGCATCTGCTACGGGATGCAGCTGATGGCGCATCGCCTCGGTGGCACCGTGGCGCCGGCCGCGCATCGCGAGTTCGGGCATGCCACGGTCCGGGTCACCTCGGAGGGGGCACCGGCCGTCCTGTTCAGCGACGTCCCGGAAGAGATTCGGGTCTGGGCGAGTCACGGCGACTTCGTGGCGGCCGCCCCGCCGGGGTTCACCGTGTCGGCCACCAGTGCGAACGCGCCCGTGGCGGCGATGGCCAACCCGGAGCGCCGGCTGTACGCGCTGCTGTTCCACCCCGAAGTGGTGCACACCGAGAGTGGCCTCGAGATCATCCGCAACTTCGCCTTCAGGGTGTGTGGCTGCTCGGGCGACTGGACCATGAAGTCGTTCGTCGAGGAGTCGGTGGCGCGGATCCGCGGCCAGGTGGGTGGCGGGCGTGTGGTGTGCGGGCTGAGCGGCGGTGTCGACTCCACGGTGGCCGCCCTGCTCATCCACAAGGCGATTGGCGATCACCTCACCTGCATCTTCGTGGACAACGGCGTGCTGCGGCTCGACGAGGCGGCGCAGATCCGCAAGCGCTTCGAGCGCCTGCACCTGCCGCTGGTGTTCGCCGACGCCGCGGACCTCTTCCTCGATCGGCTGGCGGGGGTGATCGACCCCGAGAAGAAGCGCAAGATCATCGGGAACACCTTCATCGACGTGTTCGAGGTGGAAGCGCACAAGCTGGGCCAGGTGGACTTCCTCGGCCAGGGCACGCTCTATCCGGACGTGATCGAGTCGGTGCCCGTGGTTGGGCAGTCGGCCGTCATCAAGAGCCATCACAACGTGGGTGGGCTTCCGGAACGGATGCGCATGCGCCTCGTCGAGCCGCTGCGCGAACTCTTCAAGGACGAGGTGCGTGCGGTGGGCCGCGAGCTGGGGCTGGACGAGGAGTTCGTCGTGCGGCAGCCGTTCCCCGGACCGGGCCTGGCGGTCCGCATCCTCGGCGAGGTGACCCGCCCACGGCTGGACCTCCTGCGGAAGGCCGATGCGATCGTCTCGCAGGAAGTGCGCCGCGAGGGTTGGTACGAGCGGCTCTGGCAGAGCTTCGCCGTGCTCCTGCCGGTCCAGAGTGTCGGCGTGATGGGGGACGAGCGGACGTACGAGTACACGGCCGCGATACGCGCCGTGGAGAGCCGCGACGGCATGACGGCCGACTGGGCCCGCCTGCCGCACGATCTCCTCGCCCGCATCTCGTCGCGCATCGTGAACGAGGTGCGCGGCATCAACCGCGTGGTGTACGACATCAGCTCGAAGCCGCCGTCGACGATCGAGTGGGAGTAGACACAGTGCTGATTCCCGAATGCTGATTGCTGATTGGCATCGGCGGGAGTCAGATTGGCAGGTCTCTCTTCGCAATTGGCAATCAGCACTTAGCAGTTAGCAATTCGCAGTCAGGTTTATGTCCGAGTTCGTCCACCTCCACCTGCACACCGAGTTCTCGCTGCTCGACGGCGCCTGCCGCATCGACGAGTTGCTCGATCAGGCGGTGCAGCTCAACATGCCGGCGATCGCGGTCACCGAGCACGGGAACATGTTCTCGTCGGTGGTGTTCCACGACCACGCGCGGGCGCGCGGGCTGAACCCGATCCTGGGGTGCGAGGTCTACGTGGCGCCGGGCGATCGGCGCACCAAGAGCGGCGTGCCGGGCGAGACGCAGAACCACCTGGTCCTGCTGGCCGAGACCAACGAGGGCTACCACAACCTGATCAAGCTCGTGTCCTCGGGCTACACCGAGGGGTTCTACTACAAGCCGCGCATCGACAAGGAGCTGCTCGCGCAGCACTCCAAGGGGCTCATCGGCCTCAGCAGCTGCCTGAAGGGCGAGGTTGCCGAGGGGCTCGCGCACCACCAGGAGCGCAAGGCCATGGAGGCGGCCGCGGCCTACCGCGACATCCTCGGTCCCGGCAACTTCTTCCTCGAGATGCAGTGGCACGGCATCGAGGAACAGCGCACGGTGAACAGCGGCATCCCCGCCATCGCGCGCGACCTCGGCCTGCCCATGGTGTGCACCAACGACGTGCACTACCTGCGCGACTCCGATGCGCACGCGCACGACGTGCTGCTGTGCATCGGCACCGGCAAGGGCTTCAACGACCCGAAGCGGCTCCGCTACGACGCCAAGCAGTTCTTCCTGAAGACCGCGGAACAGATGGCGGAGACCTTCAAGGACTATCCCGACGCCGTGGCCAACACCATGCGCATCGCGGAGCGCTGCCACGTGAAGCTGCCATCGGGCGAGAACTTCCTGCCCGACTTCGACGTACCTCCCGGCTTCACCGTCGACAGCTACTTCGACCACGTCACGCGCGAGGGGTTCGCCGCGCGCCTGCCGCGCCTGCAGCAACTCAAGGAACAGGGGCTCCTGCGGCACACCATCGACGAATACGAGCGTCGTCTCGATTACGAGATCGAGATGATCAAGCAGATGAAGTACCCGGGGTACTTCCTGATCACCTGGGACTTCATCCGCTACGCGCGCGAGCAGGGCATCCCGGTCGGGCCGGGTCGCGGGTCGGCCGCCGGCAGCCTCGTGGCGTACTGCCTGCGCATCACCGACGTCGACCCCATCGACTACGACCTCATCTTCGAGCGCTTCCTCAACCCGGAGCGCGTGTCGCTGCCCGATATCGACGTCGACTTCTGCGAACGCCGCCGCGGCGAGGTGATCGACTACGTCACCAAGAAGTACGGCCGCGAGAACGTCTCGCAGATCATCACGTTCGGCACCATGAAGGCCAAGGCCGTCATCAAGGACGTGGGTCGTGCGCTCGAGTGGACCTTCGCCGAGGTGGACAAGGTCGCCAAGCAGATTCCGCCGGCCCTGGACATGACCCTCGACAAGGCACTCGAGGAGAACCCGGTGCTGAAGGAGATGGAGGCCAGCGATCCGAAGGTCCGCGAGCTCTTCACCGTCGCGCGTCGCCTCGAAGGGATGACCCGCCACGCCTCCGTGCACGCGGCCGGTGTCGTCATCGCCCCGTCGGCCATCACCGACTACGCCCCGCTCTACAAGGGGGCCCGCGACGAAATCGTCACGCAGTGGACGATGAAGGACGTGGAGCGGATGGGGCTGCTGAAGATGGACTTCCTCGGGTTGTCCACCCTCACGCTCATCTACGACTGCCTCGACGAGATCAAGCGCACGACCGGTGAGGTGCTCGACATCGACGCCATCCCGCTCGACAACGAGAAGGCGTACCGGATCTTCCAGGACGGGCAGACCTACGGCGTGTTCCAGTTCGAGTCGAGCGGCATGCGCGACATCCTGCGCAAGGCGCGGCCCGAACGCCTGGACGATCTCATCGCCCTCAACGCGCTCTATCGTCCGGGTCCCCTCCGCAGCGGCATGGTGGACGACTACATCGCGCGCAAGCAGGGGAAGACCGAGGTCGTCTACGAGTTCTCCGAACTCGAGCCTGTGCTCCAGGATACGTACGGCGTCATCGCGTACCAGGAGCAGGTGATGCGCATCTCGAACGTGCTCGCGGGCTTCTCGCTCGGCGAAGCGGACCTGCTCCGCAAGGCCATGGGCAAGAAGAACCCCGAGGTCATGGCGAAGATGCGCGGCAAGTTCGTGAAGGGTGCGGTGGAGAAGGGGCACCCCGAGAAGAAGGCGGCGCACATCTTCGAGCTGATGGAGCACTTCGCGGGGTACGGCTTCAACAAGTCGCACTCGACCGCCTATGCCTACCTAGCCTACCAGACGGCCTACCTGAAGGCGAACTACCCCTGGCACTTCGCGTCGGCGCTGCTCACGATCGAATCGCAGAACACCGAGAAGCTGGCGCTGTACCTCGGCGAGGCGCGCGAACTCGAGATTCCCGTGCTGCCACCCGACGTGAACGCCAGCGAACTGCGCTTCACGGTGGAACCGGGCAGGGGCGTGCGGTTCGGCCTGACGGCCATCAAGAACGTCGGCGAGGGGGCGATCGAGTCGCTGCTCGCGGTGCGGAAGAAGCACGGCCGCATCACGTCGCTGCACGCGCTCTCCGAGGAACTGGACCTGCGGCTCGCCAACAAGCGGGTGTTCGAAAGCCTGATCAAGGCGGGTGCCTTCGACTCGATGGCAAAGGGCGACCCGGCGCTCGCCGACCTGCCGACAGCCTCCATCCGCCCGCGCCTCATGGCGCAGATTGACGCCGCCTGCGAGCATGGTGCACGGCTCCAGCGGGATCGGAACGAGGGGCAGGCGCAGCTCTTCGGCGCGTTCGGGGGAGACGAGGCCCAGCACGGCGGCCCGACCAACGTGCCGCTGCCCCCGGCCACACCGTGGACCGAGCAGGAGCAGCTGTCGTTCGAGAAGGAGACGCTCGGCCTCTACTGGAGCGGGCACCCGACCGACCGCTGGGCGGCCGATCTCAAGGAGTTCGGCGCACGCACCACCGCAGACCTGGTGGACCTCGAGCCCCGACCGCAGCAGAACGAGTGGGGACCGGGCGGCCGGAAGCCCATGGAGGCCGACACGTCGATCGGCGGCGTGATTGCCACGATGCGTCCGCTGAAGACCAAGAAGGGCGACCGCATGGCGGTCTTCACGCTCGAGGACGCACACGGCAGCGTGGAGGTGTTGTGCTTCCCCGACACGTTCCAGAAGTGCGGCGCACTCGTCGAAACCGGCGCCATGGTCCTGGTGCGCGGCCGGCTCGAGAAGGACGACGAGAGCGCGCGCATCCTCTCGACCGAGATCGCGCCCATCGAGACCGTGCGCGAGCGGATCGCCCGCGAGGTGGCCATCCGCCTCCGGACGCCGGCCGATCGGCACACCTTCCAGGCCCTGGGCGAGATCTTCTCGCGCCACCGCGGCGATCGCCGCGTCTCGTTCGACCTGGAGATCCCCTCGTCGCCCACGCGCCTCCGCGTACGGGCTGATGTTTCGTCGACCATCCGTGTCCGTCCCTCCTCCACCCTGATTGCCGAGATCGAGCAGCTGGTGGGACAGGGGGCGGTCTCCCTCCGGTGATGCATGGCTGCTGAGACACTCGACTTCGAAGAACCGATTGGCGTCCTCATGAAGGAGATCGAGGCGCTCTCCATGCTGCCGCGGACCGATGCCCGGCAGCTGGAGATCGACTCCCTGAAGCGCCGGATCGAGTCGATCCGCAGCGAGCTCTACCAGCACCTCACCCCGTGGCAGCGGGTGCAGGTGGCGCGGCACCCCAGCCGGCCCGGCCTGGAGGACTTCGTCCAGCGGCTGTTCCCGAACTTCGTCGAGATCCACGGCGACCGCCGCTTCGCCGACGACCACGCGATCATGACGGGATTTGCCGAGTACCACGGCCAGTCCGTGATGCTGGTCGGGCACGTCAAGGGGCGCGACACGAAGGAGAAGATCTTCCGGAACTTCGGCTACGCACGCCCCGAGGGCTACCGCAAGGCGATGCGCGTGATGAAGCTGGCGGAGAAGTTCAGCCGGCCGATCATCGTGTTCGTCGACACGCCGGCCGCCTACCCGGGTATCGAGTCCGAGGAGCGCGGCGTGGCCGAGGCCATTGCGGTCAACCTGCGCGACATGATGATGCTCGAGACGCCGGTCATCGTCATCGTCAGCGGGGAGGGTGGCAGCGGCGGCGCGCTCGGCATCGCGATTGGTGACCGCGTGCTGATGCAGGAGTTCGCGATCTACAGCGTGATCCCGCCCGAAGGGTGCGCGGCGCTGGTCTGGCGCGACTCGGCGAAGAAGGCCGAGGCGGCCGAGGCGCTCAAGCTGACCGCGCCGGATCTCCTCGGCTTCAGGATCATCGACGAGATCATCGGCGAGCCGCCGGGCGGCGCGCACACGGACCACGACGCGGCCGCGCGCAACGTGGATGCGGCGCTGACGCGGGCGCTCGCCGAGGTGGCGAGCCTGGACGTCCAGACCCGCCTGAACCTGCGGTACGAGAAGTTCCGGAACATGGGCCGGCTCGGATTCGAGTTCATCGAGGAAGCGTGAGCGGGGGCGACGAACCTGCCCGCATTCACGAGCTCGCGCTGACCGCAGACGGGGTAGGCGGACTCGAGAAAGCCAGGACCAGGGCGGCTATGCACTTTGTGGGAAGCGGGAAGAATGCGGTCCGTGCCATCCGTGGTGTGGCACGTCAATGCGGGGGCGCGGTCTGATGCCCACGGTTGCGCCGCGCTGGGAGACACTGGCGTGTGACGAGGCGGCGGCGGCGACGCTCGCCGCGGAACTGGCGATCAGCCCGGTCGTCGCGCGGCTCCTGTGCCAGCGCGGGTTCGGCGACCCGGACACCGCCGCCCGCTTCCTGAATCCCTCGCTCGATCACCTGCACGATCCCCTGGCGCTGGCGGACATGGGCAGGGCCGTCGAGCGTGTCCTGGCGGCGATCGAGCGTCGCGAACGCATCGCCATTCATGGCGACTACGACGTGGACGGGGTTACGTCGACGGTGATCCTCCGCCGGGCCCTCGAGCTCTTCGGGGCTGACGTCATCCACTTCATCCCGGAGCGGCTGCGTGACGGCTATGGCCTGCAGCCGGCCTCGGTGGAACGGCTCCACGCGCAGGGCGTGGCGTTGATCATCTCGGTGGACTGCGGCATCCGCGGGGCAGACGCCGCACGGCGGGCCCTCGAGCTGGGCGTCGACCTCATCATCACGGATCATCATGAGCCCGACGCCGAACTGCCTGCCGCCTACGCGGTGATCAACCCGAAGCGGTTCGACTGCAGCTACCCGGACAAGTACCTCGCCGGGGTCGGCGTGGCCCTCAAGCTGGTGCAGGCCCTCTGCCGCCGCATGAACCGCGAGAGCTGGCTGCCCGGCTTCATCAAACTCGCCGCCATCGGCACGCTGGCCGACGTCGTCCCGCTGGTCGGCGAGAACCGCGTCATCGCCAAGCTCGGGCTCGACCTGCTCTCGCGTGGGCCGCACAAGGTCGGCCTGCGGGCGCTGCTCGAGGTGGCCGGCCTGACCGGCAAGACCATCGACAGCTACCACATCGGCTTCATGCTTGCCCCGCGGGTCAACGCAGCCGGGCGAATGAGCACGCCTGACCTTGCCGCGCGGCTGCTCCTGGCCAACGATGAGGGGATGGCCGAGGAAGCACGCGCCCTTGCACGGCAGCTCGACAGCGAGAACGTCCGCCGGCAGGAGGAGGAAGCCGAGATCCTGGCTGCCGCACGGAAGGTCGTACAGACCGATCCTGAGGTCGGCGCGCGCTCCGTGCTGGTGGTGGCCGGCGAAGGCTGGCACCGTGGGGTCATCGGCATCGTGGCGTCGAAGCTGGTCGATGCGTTCCACAGGCCGGCGATCGTGCTGTCGATCGAGGACGGTGTGGCCCACGGCTCCTGCCGCAGCATCCCGCACTTCGACATGCTGGCGGCCCTCGACGCCTGCGCCCCGTTCTTCATTCGCTTCGGGGGGCACAGGCAGGCGGCCGGGCTGACCATGGATGCGTCGCGAGTCCGGGAGTTCCGGTCGGTGATGAACGATCGCGCCGATGGCCTCCTCGGCCCCGAGCAGCTGATGCCACGCCTGCGCATCGACAGCGACCTCGGGTTCCGCGGCATCACGGCGCAGGTGGCGGCCGGCATCGCCTCGCTCGCCCCCTTCGGCGCAGGCAACCCGCGGCCTGTCTTCGCGGCCCGCGGGGTGGAGGTCATCGACGGTCCCCGGAAGCTGAAGGAGCGGCACCTGAAGATGGCCTTGCGGCAGGACGGGCGGGTCTTCCGCGCGGTGGCCTGGCGGGCCGCCGAGAAGCAGGAGCAGATCTCGGGCAGCCGCAACGCGATCGACGTGGCGTTCTCGCTGGAGCAGAACCAGTACAACGGCGAGAGCTATGTGGAGCTCACGCTGGCAGACCTCAGGCCGGCCCAGTCATGAAGTGGCAGCGTCTCGCGCGGCTGGTCTTCGCCGTCACGGGCATCGTGGTCGCCATCGGCGTGGCCTCCACCCTGAAGCGACGCACGCCGCCACAGACGCCGCCACCGGTGCCCCAGTCCGACCCGGCTGCGGTGGTGGAGTCCGAAGGGGGCAACTCCGTGCGGATTCAGGGGTCGCGCGAGGAAGGCACGCTGACCTACGAGCGGCTCCTCAGCTACGCCAACGGCGCCTCGAAGATGCTCGGCGTGACCATCGTGACGGAGCGCCGCGACCAGACGTTCACCATCACGGGCAAGGAAGGCCAGGCGGGGGAGAACGAGACATCGATCGAGCTGTCCGGCGGCGTGGTGCTGGAGTCGACCGACGGCATGCGCGTCACGGCCGACCGCGCCACCTACGCCAAGTCCGACAATGTCATCCGGGTGCCGGGGTCGGTGCAGTTCAGCCGAGGCCGCATGAAGGGGAGCGGCTTCGGGTTCGACTACAACCAGCGCGACAACATCATCACCATCGGCGACCGCGCCTCGATCGACGTCGGACCGGACAAGCAGGGACGGGACGCCATGACCCTCGAGGCCGGGGCCCTGGAGTTCCGCCGGGCGGAACGGCTCGTGCGGCTCGACCGTGGCGCCAGGATCACGCGCGACGGACAGGTGATCGAGGCAGACTCCGCGGTGGCGCACCTCACCGCCGACGAAGAGCGCCTGGAACTGCTCGAATTGCGGACCAACTCCCGCATCACGGGCTCGCCCTCCGGTCCGGGCGGACTCCAGGCACTGTCCGGGCAGGACATCGATCTCCGGTACGGTGGCGATGGCCAGATCCTCCAGCAGGCGAGCGTCCGCGGGGCCGCCGTCGTCCAGCTGGCGGGCGAGCGGCGACAGGCGGGCCGCGAGATTGCCGCCAACGCGATGGAGATCGGCATGAGCGCCGATGGGGCCAGGCCGACCGCCCTCGTGGCGCGCGACAACGTCCGGGTCACGATACCGGGCGGTGCCGGTGCCGCCACCAGGACCATCTCGTCCCAGGCGCTGGACGCGAAGGGTGATGATGCGCGCGGCATCACGGGTGCCCGGTTCACCGGAAGCGTGCAGTTTGCCGAACGGGGGCAGGGGGTCGACCGGGCGGCCCGGTCCGGGGTGATGGACGTGGCGATGGCTCCGGGGTTCGGCGCCATCGAGGAGGCGACATTCGAGCGTGGAGTCCGCTTTGCGGACGGCCCGATGTTCGCGACGTCCGCCCGCGCGACCTACCTCCTGACGCGGAGCGTATTGGAACTGACGGGGAGCGAGCCCGCTGTCCCGGTCCCGCACGTCGTCAACGAGCAGATCACGGTGGACGCCGCGCGGGTGGACATCACCCTCGAAGGCCCGCTCGTGAAGGCGACGGGATCCGTGAAGAGCGTCATCCAGCCGAAGAAGGACAAGGCCGGGCGAGACGAGGCACGGCTGCCGGCGATGCTGCAGGAGGATCAGCCGGTCAACGTCGCGGCCGACCAGCTGGCATTCGACGGCCCCAGGTCCCGGGCGGTCTACACCGGGAATGCGCTCCTCTGGCAGGGGGAAACCTCGATCAAGGGCTCCGCCATCACCATCGACAGCAAGAGCGGCGACCTCTCGGCCTCCGGTCCGGTTACCACCTCGGCCATGCTCCAGCAGGACGACGGAAAGGGGCGGAAGGAGAAAGTGAACTCGGTCGGCACGTCGAGGGAGTTCGCATACCTCGATGCGCAGCGGCGGGCCACCTACACCGGGGAGGCCCACATCACGGGTCCCCAGGGCGACCTGACCTCGCCACGGGTCGAGCTGTTCCTGCAGCCTTCTGGCGACGAGCTCGAACGGGCCGAGGCGTACGACGGGGTGACCCTGCGCGGAGAGGGCCGGAAGACGACCGGCCAGCGGTTGACGTTCTTCGGCGCGGCCCAGCGCTACCTGGTGACCGGATCGCCGGTGACCATCGTGGACGAGTGTGGCCGCGAGACGACGGGCCGCACGTTGACCTTCTTCAGGGCCACCGATAGGATCATCGTCGACGGCAACGAGCAGGTCCGCACGCAGACACGCGGCAGCGGCTCCACCTGCCCGTAGCGGTCGCTCTCCACGTGGCCACACTCCGCACATTCGATCTCACCAAGTCGTACGGTGGTCGCACGGTCGTACGCGGCGTCAACCTCGAGGTGTCGTCTGGCGAGGTGGTGGGGCTGCTGGGCCCCAACGGCGCCGGGAAGACCACCACCTTCTACATGACGGTGGGCCTGGTGGCTCCCGACTCGGGTCGCGTGGAGCTCAATGGCATCGACGTGACCGACGACCCCATGTACGTCAGGGCACGAAAGGGCGTCGGCTACCTGCCACAGGAAGCCTCGATTTTCCGCGGTCTCACGGTTGAACAGAACATCCAGGCCATCCTGGAGACCATGCCGCTCGGCGCCGCCGAGCGGCGGAGCCGCACCCGCGAACTGCTCGCGGAACTGAATCTCACCCCGCTGGCCAACTCGATGGCGTTCACGCTGTCCGGCGGCGAGCGTCGCCGCGCCGAGATCACGCGTGCCCTCGTCATGCAGCCGAAGTTCATCCTGCTGGACGAACCGTTTGCCGGCATCGACCCCATCGCGGTGACCGACATCCAGAAGATCATCTTTCACCTGAAGGAGCGGGGGATCGGCGTCCTCATCACGGACCACAACGTCCGCGAGACCCTCCGCATCACCGACCGGGCCTACATCGTCCATGGCGGCGTGATCTTCAAGAGCGGTACACCTGAGAGCCTGGCAGCCGACGAGGAGGTCCGCAGGATTTATCTCGGGACAGAGTTCCGCTTGGACTAGAATAAGGACTGGAAATTGCATCAGCTGAGGCGGCCGTCCGGGGTCAGTTGGACGGCTGTCATCACTGGAATTCGAGCAACACGTTCCAAGGCAACTACTTAGCTGACGCGCGCTGCGGTTCAATGGGTATCCAGCAGAAACTTCACACAAAGCTTGTCCAGAAGCTGATTCTCACGCCGTCGTTGCAGCAGGCCATCAAGCTGCTGCCGATGTCGACACTGGAGCTCTCGGATCTCCTGAACCAGGAGATGGTCGAGAACCCCATGCTCGAAGAGGTGCCGACCGAGGAGTTGCAGCCCGCGGAAGCCACCCAGACGCAGGAGAAACAGGACCCCGAGCAGCAGCAGAACAAGACCGACACCTGGGACGACCAGGATTACGAGTACTTCTTCGGCGACTACCTGGACGACGGCTACCGGCCGCGGGCTCCCCAGGAAGTGAAGGAACTGCCGCCGATCGAGAACACGCTCTCCACCGCCAGTTCGCTGTCCGATCACCTGATGTGGCAGCTCTCGATGCAGACCGACGACCCGCTCACGCGCGAGATCGGGACGGCCATCATCGGCAACCTGGATGACGATGGGGCGCTGGTGGCGTCGCTCGAGGAGATTGCCTCGATGGGCCCCTGGCCGGCGGCCGACGTCGAGCGTGCGCTGCGGCTGGTCCAGAGCTTCGACCCGGTCGGCGTCGCCGCCCGCGACCTGCAGGAATGCCTGCTGCTCCAGTTGCGCCACCTCGGGCTCGAGGGCACCCCCACCGAGAAGATCGTCACCGAACACCTCCGCCTGCTGCAGAACCACCAGGTTCCCGAGATTGCCCGCAAGATGGGCATGACGATCGAGGACCTGAAGGAACACATCGAAGTCATCCGCCACCTCGATCCCAAGCCGGGGAGCCGGTACAACCCGGCGCAGTCCCAGTACGTCATCCCCGACGTCTACGTCATCAAGGTCGAGGACCAGTACGTGGCGGCACTCAACGAGGACGGCCTGCCGCAGATGCGGATCAGTCCGGTCTACCGGCGCCTGCTCGACAAGAACGGCGAGAACACCGACGAGACCCGCGCCTACGTGAAGGACAAGTTCCGTTCGGCGCTGTGGCTGATCAAGTCGGTGGAGCAGCGGCAGAAGACCATCCACAAGGTGGCCACGAGCATCATCAACTTCCAGCGCGACTTCCTGGACCACGGCATCGAGCACCTCAGGCCGCTGGTCCTGCGCGACGTAGCCAACGACATCGGCATGCACGAGTCGACGGTCAGCCGCGTCGTCACGAACAAGTACATGCACACGCCCCAGGGCGTGTTCGAGATGAAGTACTTCTTCCATAGTGGCATCAGCAGCCAGTATGGGGAGAGCGTCTCGTCGGTCACGATCAAGCAGCGCATCCGGAAGATCATCGAGAACGAGGACCCGCGCAAGCCGCTGAGCGACTCGAAGATCGTCAGCATCCTGCAGCGCGAGGGCCTGGAACTCGCCCGTCGGACCATCGCCAAGTACCGCGAGGAACTGAAGATTCCGACGTCCAACCAGCGCAAGGTCCTTTACTGAATAGACTCAACTACCGCGCGCGCCACCACGTGGCGCGCGCACGTCTGTACGGACACCTTCGACTATGCGACTCGAGCTCACTGGACGACAGATCGACATCACCCCCGGCGTCCGCCGGATCATCGAGACCAAGCTGGCCAAGCTGGAGCGGATGCTCAACGACGCCGCCGTGTCGGCGCAGGTCGTCATCAGCCGGGACAAGAGCGGCCATCGCGCCGACGTCACGTTGCACGCCCGCGGGGAGCGGTTCCTGCACGGGGATGGCCGTGGCGAGAGCGTGGTCACCGCGATGGCCGAAGCGGTGGACAAGCTGGGGCAGCAGGCGCGGAAGGTGAAGGGCAAGCTCGAGGGTCGGAAGCGCCGCGCGGCCAAGGACGCTCCCACGCCGATCGAGGTGGCCGAGCCGACGCCGGCGCCGACCCCGGCGAAGCGCACACGGGCGCGGATGCCCCGGGTGCTCAAGGCGAAGCGGCAGACGATCCGCACCCTGTCGATCGGCCAGGCCGCGGCCCAGTTGGATGGCACCGACGGCGTCGTCATCTTCCTCGACACCGAAACGGATCGGATTGCAGTACTCTATCGGGCGCCCGGTGGCGATCTCACGCTGATCGAGACGACCGCGTAGTCCGCTCCGGTACACCCGTGGGTCCGGCGGCCGTAGCCGCCGGGACGGGTGCCGATGCCCATGTCCCAGACACCTGGCGTCGCCGTCGGCGCGCTCCTCAGCGGACGTCCGGATCTTTCCGGACTGGTCCTCGACCTGCTGGCCGGCGCCAGCGGGCTCGATCGCCGGATCACCAGCCCACATGTCCAGAAGACCGGGCTGGCGCTGGCCGGGTTCGACGAGTATCTCCGACCCGGACGGGTGCTGATTTTCGGGGAAAGCGAGATTCGCTTCCTCGAGAGCCTCGTACCAGACGCGCGGCTCCGGGCCCTGCAGGCCGCCCTCCGCCACGATTTCCCCTGCATCCTCATCACGGGTGGCTTCGCGCCCCCGCCAGAGCTTCTCCACGAGGCCGAGCGCGCAGGGGTGCCCCTGCTGCAGACAGCGATGGTCACCCCCGCAGCCATCGCAAAACTGAGCGCCTACCTCGAGGATGCGCTCGCGGAACGGACGGTGTCGCACGCGGGGCTGCTGGACGTCCTGGGCCTCGGCGTGCTGCTGATGGGCGAGAGCGGCATCGGCAAGAGTGAATGTGCCCTCGACCTGATCGTCCGTGGACACCGGCTCGTCGCCGACGACACCGTCGAAGTGAAGCGGCTCGCGGGGACGATGCTCGTGGGCACGTGCCCCGAGCTGACCCGCCATCACATGGAACTGCGCGGGCTGGGCATCATCAACATCCGGGAGCTCTTCGGCGTGTCGTCGACCCGCACGAGCAAGCGGATCGAGCTCGTCGTACAGCTCGAACGGTGGGAGCCGGGCCGGGAGTACGAGCGGCTCGGACTCGACGACGTGCACTACGAACTGCTCGGGGTGAAGCTGCCCCTGATCAGGATGCCCGTGGCGCCCGGTCGGAACATCGCCATCCTCGTGGAGGTTGCGGCCAGAAACCAGTTACTGAAGGCCCGTGGGCACCATGCGGCGCGGTTGCTGGCCGAGCGGCTCGAGCGTGCACTGGCTGGGGGAGAGACCGAGCCCGACAGCCACGTGGCCGACGAGGACGAGGAACACGAGCACGGAGGTCCGGCATGAGTCCGCGTCCGGCGACGCCTCACCGCGCGGTGGCAGGTGCCCGCCAGCCCTTCATCATCGTCACCGGCCTGTCCGGGTCTGGGAAGTCCCAGGCGATTCGTGCGCTCGAGGACCTGGGGTACTTCTGCGTCGACAACCTTCCCACCGCGCTGATCCCCACCCTTGCCCAGCTTGCCGCACGTGGCGCATTCGAAAAAGCCGCGATCGTGGCCGACGTGCGCGAGCAGCGGTTCCTCGCCACGTTCCCGGCGGTGTTCCGCCGGTTGCGGAAGGCCCGGAGGCTGCAACCGCTGCTGATCTTCCTGGAGGCCACCAACGAGGCGCTGGTCCGGCGCTTCAGCGAGACCCGGCGTCCGCACCCGATGGGACGCGGGAAGTCGGTGATCGAGGGCATCCGCGAGGAGCGGTCGCGGATGGAGCCGATTCGGGCGATGGCCGACGAGATCGTGGACACATCGGACATGACCGTGCACGAGCTCCGTCACTTCTTCATGGGGCTCTCCCGTGATCGTGTGCGTGCGCCGCTCGTGGTGAACGTCGTCAGCTTCGGCTTCAAGCACGGCGTGCCGGTGGATGCCGACCTGATGTTCGACGCGCGGTGCCTCCCGAATCCGCATTTCGTGCCGGCCCTGCGGCGACGGACCGGTCGCGACCGTGCGGTGGTGAGTTTCATGCAGCGCGATGGGGCCACAAAGGCGTTCATCGAGAAGATTGCCGAGTACGTCCGCTTCACCCTCCCGTACTACGTACAGGAGGGGAAGAGCTACCTCACCGTGGCCATTGGATGCACCGGTGGACGGCACCGCTCGGTCATGATTGCGGAACACCTGCGCGAGGCGCTCGCCAACGTGGACGGGACGCGCGTGCGGGTCAAGCACCGGGATATCCGGCGGAGCACGAAATGATCGGCGTCGTGGTGGTGACGCACGGCCAGCTGGCGACAGAGCTGGTGAATGCCGCAGAGATGATCGTGGGCGACCTGCCGCAGTTCACGGCAGTGTCCATCGGCTGGCACGAGGACGTCAACGACGCCCGAGAGGACATCGCGGCGGCGATCGAGCGGGTCCAGAACGACTCAGGCGTCCTGATCCTCACGGACATGTTCGGCGGCACGCCATCGAACCTCGGGATGACCTTCCTCGAGAAGGACCGGATCGAGGTCATCACCGGGGTGAACCTGCCGATGCTGATCAAGCTGGCCTCTCTCAAGGGTTCCAACGATCTGCTCGCCGTGGCCCGTGAGATGCGCGATGATGGTCGCAATGCCATCTGGGTGGCCTCCGACCTGCTGAGGGGCGACCGCACGCCATGACCTCACGCGACGTCACCATCGTCAACCGGCTCGGCATGCACGCAAGGGCAGCCGCAAAGTTCGTCCACCTGGCGGCCACATTCCAGTCGCGCGTGGTGGTGAGCCGGCAGGGCCGCGAGATGGACGGCAAGAGCATCATGGGGCTCTTGCTGCTGGCTGCGGCACGGGGCACCCTCATCACGATCACGGCGGACGGACCGGACGAGCAGGCTGCGGCGGACGCGCTGGTCGAGCTGGTCGTCAGTGGCTTCGGCGAGGATACATGCAGCGCCTGAAGGGGATCGGGGTCTCGCCGGGAGTGGTCTATGGCCGCGCCGTGGTCCTCATGCAGCGTGCCCAGGTGCTGCGGTACCGCATTGCCCCCGAGCGGATCGCGCACGAAGTGGAGCGCCTGGCGCAGAGCCGCCTGCGTTCGCGCCAGCAGCTGCAGGACATTCGCGCCAGGGTCTCCCGGCGCCGCGGTCCTGAACTCGCGTCGCTGTTCGATGCCCAGCTGCTGATGCTGGATGACCCGATGCTGGTGCCACGCGCCGAGACACTGGTGCGCGAGCAGATGGTCAATGCCGAGTGGGCCGTCCAGCAGGTGTTCGACGAGTTCAGCTCGGTCTTCGACGAGATTGCGGACCCCTACCTCCGCGAGCGCAAGGGTGACGTGGCCGACCTCGTGGGTCGCCTGAAGATGAACCTCCGCCGCGACGTCACGACGCCGCGTGACCTCCTGCGGGCGCTGGAAGAAGCGTCGGTCCTGGTTGCGGACGAACTGACCCCGTCGCTGGCCGCACAAGTGGACTGGTCGCGCGTGCGCGGCTTCGCCACCGATGCCGGCAGCCGCACGTATCACACGGCGATCCTCGCGCGGTCGCTGGAGGTGCCGGCGGTCGTCGGCCTGCACGAGGCGGTCGGTCGAATCCAGCCCGGCCAGATGGTGATCATCGATGGCACCGCCGACGAGATCATCATCGACCCTGACGAGGCCACCCTGGCCAGGGCGGAGCAGGTGTCCCAGGATCGGCGTCCCGCGCATGGGGGCGAGCACGATCGGCGGCAACCCGCCTGCACCGCCGATGGCCTCCGGATCCGGCTCGACGCCAACATCGAGTTTCCCGACGACCTCGCGACCGCCCGCTACGCCGGCGCAGAAGGCATCGGCCTGTACCGGTCGGAGTTCATGCTCGCGAGCCGGCGGACGATACCGGGCGAGGACGAACAGTACGGCATCTATCGGCGGATGCTGGAGGAGATGGCCCCCGGTCCGGTGACCGTGCGCACCTTCGATGTGGACGAGGATCAGCTGGTCCTGCGCTCGACCGATCCCACGCTCGGCGGGAGCTGGATTTCGGACGAGGAGCGGGGAAGCCGGCAGGGCCTCCGCGGCCTGAGGCTCAGCCTGACCAGGCCTGAACTCCTGCGGACGCAGCTGCGCGCCCTGCTCAGGGCGGCCGCGCACGGATCGCTGCGGATCATGTTCCCGTTCGTCTCGGGCGTGGAGCAGGTGCGGTCGGCCAGGCAGGTGCTGGCTGAAGCCCGTGCCAGCCTCGAAGGGGAAGGCCGGGACGTGCCGCAGGTGCCGGTGGGCGTGATGATCGAGATTCCGGCGGCCGCGTACACGGCCGACCTGCTCGCCAGGGAAGTGGACTTCTTCACCATCGGTACCAACGACCTGATCCAGTACTGCCTGGCCGTCGATCGTGCCGACGAGCGGGTGTCGCGGCTGTACGAGCCGCTGCACCCGGCCATCCTGCGCGTGATCGTGATGGTGAGGCGGGCCGCCGCGCGCGCCCGCATCCCGGTGTCGCTCTGCGGCGAGATGGCGTCAGACCCCGCCCTTCTGACACTCCTGGTCGGCCTCGGGCTGACCGAGTTCAGCATGACGCCAGGCGCCATCGGGGTGGCGAAGCAGGTGCTGTCGGACCTTCGGAGCGAGGACCTGCGCGCACTGGCGCGCCGTGTCCTTCGGATGCCGACCGTCGACGACATCGAACAGGAACTGCTGTCGGCCCTCGGCCGATACAGTATCCACGGATGAATCCGGCCGGCCCCACGACGGGGGTCCCGGCCTGCACGGCGGATGCAACAGCCGCCGGACTGAAAGGACGCACAGCGTGAACGAAGTGACACGGGTCGAGAAGCCGTGGGGTTACGAGCTCCACTGGGCCAAGACCGAGCGCTACGTCGGCAAGCTGATTCACATCAATGCCGGTCATGCGCTCAGCCTGCAGTACCACAACCTGAAGGACGAGACCGTCTTCCTGCAGTCGGGCCGGCTTCTGTACGAGATCGAGGTGGACGGCAAGCTGACACAGATCGACATGCAGCCCGGACAGTGCATTCACGTGACACCGAAGACGGTGCACCGCATGACGGCCATCGAGGATTGCGACGTGTTCGAAGTCTCCACGCCGGAACTGCACGACGTGGTCAGGCTGGAGGATCGCTACGGGCGGGAGGACAGGAAGTAGGCGAGAGGGAACGCCTGGGTGCAGAATTCAGATTGCAGATGGGGCGTCACTCCGCGTTCTGAAATCTGCACCCAGTCCATTCGTCGCTAGAACGGGATATCGTCGTCGGTCAGCGGCTCGGACACATCGTCGTGGCTCGAGGCCGAGCCCCCACTGCGGCTTTCGCCGCCGCGCTCGTACCCGCCACCGCCACCGCGTCCACCGCCACCACCGCCCAGGAGCACCACCCGCTCGCACCGCACCTTCGTGCTCTTGCGCTTCTGGCCTTCCTTGTCGGTGTACTCGTCGGTCTGCAGGCGCCCCTCGACGTAGACCTGCTTCCCCTTGACCAGGTATTCACTGAGCGACTCGGCCTGCTTGCCCCACAGGTCGATGTTGTGCCACTCGGTGCGTTCCTGACGCTGCCCCGACTTGTCGTTCCAGACCTCGGTGGTCGCAATGCTGAACCGAGCAACCGCCGCACCGCCTGGTGTGTAGCGCACCTCGGCGTCACGGCCGAGATTGCCTACGAGAATGACCTTGTTCACGCTGCCCATCGTCGAAAGTCCCTTCGGGAACTCTGCACTACCGGCTCACACCGGCCTCACGCCCGGCCGGTGAGGGCCGGGCACAATCCGTCCGCCCGGACGGACACCCACGCGAACGGCTACGGCTTCTGCGACACCAGTTCCTGGAGTCGCTGCTGCGCCACCGTCGCGGCCACACTGTCGGGAAAGTTCTTGATGACGAAGTCGAACGCCTGGCGCGCCGCGTCGGTCTGCCGGAGCGTCTTGAGCGCGGTCCCCTTGCGGACATAGGCATCTGGCACTTCGTTGCTGCGCGGATAGGTGCGGATCACCGCGTCGAACGCCTCAATCGCGGGCTCGTAGCGACCGAGCTGCATCTGGGAGTTGCCCACGTGCAGCTGCGCGAACGAGGCCTGGGGCGATTGCGGGAAGGTCTTCACGTAGGACTCGAAGCCGAGAATCGCCAGGTCGTACTGCCCGGCGTAATAGTCCGCAAGCGCACTGTCGAGCAGTTTCTGCGGGGACTGGCCGAGCGCGGCCGCGCCGGTTGGCGCCGGTGGGGGAGCGGCGGCGGGATCGTTAGGGTCGGCCGGCGGCGCATTCGGGTCGACCTCCGCAGGTGTGGCTCGCATCGTGCCCAGCGCCGTGACCGACTGCCGCAGCGCGTCGAGTTCCTGGCTGAGCGATCCGACCCGCACGTTGTTGTCGTCGACCTTCTCGCGGACGACCCGCAGGTCGTTGGCCAGCGTGTCGATGACGAGCTTCTGGTCGGCGAACGACTTGCGATTCGCGCCGGTCTGCTCGTCGATGCGGCTGTTCACCGCCTTGATCGCCTCGGTCACTGCCGCGATCAGGTTCTGCAGTTGCTGCGATTGCTCCTGCAGAATCCGGATGTCGGCCATCATCTGCCGCGTTTCCTTGTCAGCGGCTGCGGCGGGGCCGGCGCTGGCGAGCGCCAGCAGGGCACCGAGGACACAGGCGGGAGTTCGCATCTTCATAGGCTCACTTGGCCGTGATCACGAAATGGGCTCGCCGGTTCTTCGCGTACGCGGACTCGTCGTGCCCGGGATCGAACGGGAACTCCTTCCCGTAACTGACGGTCCGCAACCGATCTGCTGGGATGCCGAGCGACACGAGGTAGGCATGGGCCGCCACGGCGCGCCGTTCTCCCAAGGCCAGATTGTACTCGGCGGTCCCCCGCTCGTCGCAATGACCTTCGATCGTCACGGTCCAGTTCGGGTTCTGCCGGAGCAGGCCGGCGTTCTCCGTGAGCGCCCTCTGCGCCTCCGCGCTGAGCTCGCTGCTGTCGTAGTCGAAAAACGCGGGCTTCAGCGGCGAATTCCGGTTGAGGTCGTCCAGCGACGACGACGCGATCCGCTCATCGCGGACCGGCTCGGGTGGAACCACGACCGGTTCGTTGACGGGCGACGGGGGAGCCGGCGGACGTGTCGCGGTGGCCGCCCCTGTCGCGGGTGGCGGGGGGGCGGGCCGCGCCACGGGGGGCTTCTTCCCGCCACAGGCGGCAATGGCGAGGGTCAGCAGCGTGAGCACCATCAGCGCACTCGTGGTCCCTGGTCGTCGTATCTGCATCATCCTGTGTTCTCCCGTCCTGAAGGCGCCGTCTGCTATCGGGACCAGTCTGGCTGGTAGTTGTTGCCTGAACGGGTGATCTGCCGGAGATCCTTGCCGTCCCTGGCAATGGTGAAGATCTGGGACTTGCCCGACCGGGTGGACATGAAAGCCAGGTGGCGTCCGTTCGCCGCAAACGACGGGCTTTCGTTGGTTCCTTCCCCGAAGGTCAGCTGCCGCACCTGCCCGGTGGCGAGTTCGATGATCTTGATGTCGTTACCAGGCCCGGTCCGCGCGGTGTATGCCACTTCGTTGTAGGGGGCCGGGGACCACGTGGGTCGGTCGGCATACGGCTCGTGCGTCAGCTGCCTGAGCCCGAGGCCGTCGGCCCCCACGATGTAGATCTGCGGCGTACCGGTGCGGTCGGAGGTGAAGGCGATCTGCGTGCCGGTGGGCGACCAGGTGGGGGTGCTGTCGATCGCACTGCTATTCGTGATGCGCCGCACGTTCGAGCCGTCCCTGTTGGCGACGTAGATCTCGGAGTTCCCGTCGCGGGTCGAGGTGAAGGCGATGCGGGTACCGTCCGGCGACCACGCGGGCAGGAATGCCTGCCCGGCCGCGCCCCGCGTGGGTTCCTCGAGCGTACCCTGGTAGATGTTGGAGATGAAGATCGTCGGCGCCCCACGGCGGTAGGAGGTGTACGCGATCGAGCGGGCGTCGGGTGACCAGGCCGAGTTGATGTTGAGGGAGCGCTGGGTGGTGACGCGGCGCTGGTTCTCGCCATCGTAGTCGGCGATGTAGATCTCCTTGACGCCGCGGTTCTCGACCGTGCCGGCCATCCGCTCACCATCCCGGTCGGAGTTGAAGGTCAGCTTGGAACGGGCGACGCCGCGCAACGCCCGCTGCTGCTGGTGGAGTTCGTCCGCGATCGTGTGTGCGTAGAGACGCCGGTTGGCAACCGACCCGGAATACTCGCGCGCGAACACCGACTGACGATTCCGGTTGAAGAGCCGCACTTCGACCCGCACGCCAAGGTCGGTCTTCTGCACCGTGCCGATGATCACACCGTCAGCATTGATCTCCCTGAACCGGTCGAACGGGATGTCGACCAGCGAGGTCGCCGGGGGAATGGTGACGAGCACGTCCTTGGGTATGAGCGCGAACTCGCGCTCGAAGTTCAGGTCGTCCCACAGCACCCGCCCAATCGTCTGGGCAGCCTCCACAGTCTCGGCATCCCTGGAGAGTGCAATGAAGTCCGGCACGGCAAAACGGGGAGCCGAACCGGCCTGGTCGCTGCTGATGGTGGTGCTCACCTCGCTCGGCTGCTGAGGCGACGTGGCGGGCTGCTGCGCCTGTCCGGCCGCGATGAGCGCGACGGCGAGAGCAGCGATGGCTGGAAGTGTCCGTTTCATCGTCTGTATTCGAAATTGAGGTGAACGCCAAGCGTCGGGTTCGGGTAGGCCGCCGGGAGCGGCGGCAGGCGTGCCGCCCTCACGGCCCGAAGCGCCGCAATGTCCATCGCCACGAATCCTGTGGATCGCTCGACTTCGGAGTCGGTGATCGTGCCATCGCGCTGGATCGTGAACTTGACGATCGCGACCGCAGGCGCCTCGGCGCGCGGCTGCCAGGTCGAGCGCACGCGCTCGACCATCAGCACGATGTAGTCGGGACAGCAGAAGTCGGCCACGTCGAGCCTCGAGCCCGTCCCCTGACCACCACTGCTCGAGAGCCCGAAGCCCTGTCCCCTCGCCCCTGTCTCAGCAACAGCCGATCCAGATCGCGTTTCCACCCCCCGCGTAGGGGTTCGGCCCCGAGCCTCATCGGGAGCCTGTGTCACCTTGGGTGGGGGAGCCGACCGGGTCGGCGGCCGGTTCGGGATCGGCACCGTCATCTCGGGCGCCTTCGCGGCCGGAGGTCGGACCGGTTCGGGTCGCTTCGGCTCATCGGGCGGCCGCACCTCCTGCACCGCACGCCCTCCCATGGGAGTGAAGCCACCATTCTCGGGCCCCTGGTTCCCGCCTGAGAGAGAGATGGTCATCACCGTCTTCGGTGGAGCCGACTGAGAGTCGAGCCAGCCACCAGGGACGAAAATGAAGGCCGCCACAATCCCGGCGTGCGCAACGAGAGACGCCATGAGCATTCGCTCGAAGCCCTTTGGGGCGTCCGTGCGATCCCTCAGGACGTCGCTGACCTCCATGTCTACCGGTCTCCGGGTGCCTTCGCGACGATGCCGACGTCCGATACACCGGCGTCCTTCAGTCGATCGAACACCGACATCAGGTCCTGCAGCTGTACGGTGCCATCCCCACGCAGGTAGACCTTCTTCTCGGTCGCCGACTCCATCTTCTGCCGGACCCGTTCCTGCAGCACCTCGACGCTCCGCACCTTCTCGTCGCCGAGGAAGACACCGCCGTCGGTGCGGAACGTGGCGGGCACCGTGATGAAAATGCGTTCCCCCTCCACCGCCGTGGCACGCCTCGCAACGGGGAGCTTCACGTCGATGCCTCGCTGGATCATCGGCGCGGTCACCATGAAGATGATGAGCAGCACGAGCATGACGTCGACGAGCGGCACGACGTTGATCTCAGCCAGGCTGGTCGACGTGCGACGCCCCCGGCCTCGTCCCGCAGTCGAATCACCGGGAGCGTGTACCTTCGGCACCTTAGGTGAAGTTCCTCTCCGCGATGTTGAGGAACTCCATCGCGAAGTCGTCCATCTGCGAGGCGGAGAGGCGGACGCGGTTGGAGAAGTGGTTGTAGCCCACGACGGCGGGCACCGCTGCCACGAGACCCGCCGCAGTCGCAACCAGGGCTTCGGCGATGCCAGGGCCGACCGAGGCCAGGTTGGTCGAGCCGGTTTCGCCGATCATCTGGAAGGACATCATGATGCCGATGACGGTGCCGAACAGCCCGACGAAGGGCGCAATGCTGGCCGTCGTGGCCAGGAAGGTGATCCGGCTCTCCAGCTTGTTGACCTCGACCACCGAGGCCCGCATGAGCGCCCGGTCGACGGCGGCAAGACTCTTGAGGGTTGGACGTCCGGCTCCGGTCCTTGGATTGCTTTGGGACTCATCCGGTGCCGCCTGCTTCAGCTGGGCGGTCAACTCGGCGTATCCCGACTGGAACAGACCGACCAGCGGACTCTCGTTCAGCGAGCGGCAGACCGCCTGCACCTCGGAGAACTTGCTGCTGCGTCGGAACACATCGAGAAAGCTGGACGACTGCTGCTCGGACCGGCGAAACACCCAGATTTTGTAGAGGATGATGGCCCAGGACGCCACGGACATCAGTGCCAGAGTCAGCAGGACGGCCTTGGACATGGGGGTGGACCTGGCAATCAGGCCCAGAATTGACGAATCGCTGCCGCCAGACGCGGCATCGCCTTCGACCTGCATCAGCAGGGCGAGAAACGGGCTACCAAGCGTGCGCACACTGCCCTCCGCAAATCAGCTCTGCGCCGCTGGGACAGCGCCCCGGGGAGTGCCCCGAACTGAGGTCGTGCCGAACTGTAGCACGTCGTGAAAATCCCTGTCAAACCTATGCTAGGATTGGAGTTCTTCTTCCCTCCATGCTTCGCTTTCTCACGATCAGACGACTGGCGGTCATCGATTCCGTCCAGGTCGAATTCGACCCGGGCCTGAACGTCCTGAGCGGGGAGACCGGTGCGGGCAAGTCGATTCTCGTCGAAGCAGTGGGGCTGCTGCTGGGCGGGCGGGCGTCTGGCGATCTCGTCAGGACAGGCGAAGAAACAGCGACAATCGAGGCGATCTTCGAGGTCGACGGGACCGAGTGCCTCGTTCGCCGGGAGATTACGGCACAGGGTCGGAGCCGGGCGTTCATCAACGGCGACCTCACCACAGCCGGCGCGCTCAGGGACCTGGCCTGTCGCCTGCTCGAACTGCACGGCCAGCACGAACACCAGACACTCCTCGATCCGGCCACGCATCTGCAGGCGTTGGACGCCTTCGCCGGGTTGGAGCAGGCGCGGCAGCAGGTCTCCGAGGCCTTTGCCGCCATGCAGCGCTCGGCCAGAGAGCTCGCCGAGTTTCGGCGAGCGACCGCAGACAGGGACGCACGGCTCGAACTGCTCACATTCCAGCTGACGGAACTCACCAAGGCGGAACTGCGGCCCGATGAGGACGAAGAACTCACCGCGCTGAAGCAGGTGCTCTCCAGCGCAGAGCGGGTCGAACGCCTGTGTCAGGAAAGCTACGCAGCCCTGTATGAGGCCGACGACGCGGTTCTGGCCGCGCTGGGTGGAGTCTGGCGTCGCGTGGGAGAACTGGCAAGCCTGGACCCAGTGTTTCGGCCGTATCTCGACGCACGACAGGGCATCAAGTCACAGCTCGAGGATCTGGCTCAGCATCTCCGGCGATACGCCGACTCCATCGAGGCGTCGCCGGCGCGCCTCCAGCAGGTCGAGGACCGGCTCGCCCTGCTGGAGAAGCTGAAGCGTAAGCACGGTCCCACGCTGGCCGATGTGATCCGGCGGCGGGACGCGCTCCGCATGGAGCTCGACCAGGTCGAGCAGGGTGGCAGCCGGCTCGAAACCCTCGAGCAGGCCAGCCAACAGGCTACGCAGACGTACGTCACTCTCGCGGACGTCCTCAGTGAGAGCCGACGTGCCGCTGCGCCCGACTTTGCCTCGAGCATGGAGCGGCTCCTCGCCGAACTGGCCATGGAGCGCACGCGCTTCGAAGTCCGCTTCAGCCCACGACTGCCACCATCGGAATGGTCGGCCGACGGCCTCGACCGGGGAGAGTTCTTCCTCTCGCCGAACCTTGGTGAAGAGGTGCGGCCGCTGGCGCGCATCGTATCCGGGGGCGAACTGTCACGGGTGATGCTGGCCCTGAAGACACTCACCGCCACAAGGCGGTTTGGCTTCACCCCTGAGTTGACCCGACCCGCGAGTCTGGCCGCCCCCGGCCTGATCTTCGACGAAGTGGATGCCGGCATCGGCGGGCGGGTTGCCGACGTGGTCGGCGCCCGGCTGAGAACACTGGGGTCGGCGTTCCAGGTGCTCTGCATTACGCACCTGCCCCAGATCGCCGCGTACGCGGACACTCACTTCCTCATCGAGAAGGCGGTTGAAGAGGGAAGGACGCGCACGACCGTGCGTCGCCTGGCCCCCGGGGACCGGGTGAGGGAATTGGCCCGCATGCTGGGTGGTAGCAGCGTGACTGAGCAGACGCTGGCGACCGCACGGGAGATGTTGAGCCAGCGGCAGTCGACGCCCGCGGCCACGGGGGCGAAAGGCGAAGCCAACACAAAAGGCGAAAGCGAAAGTCGTCGGCGGCCGGGCAGTCGCTCGGCGGCCCCCCAGAGATCACCACGCACACCTGAAGCTTGATCGATGCCTCGGAAATACCTGATCGAAACCTACGGCTGCCAGATGAACGCGCACGACTCCGAGCGCATGGCGGGTCTGCTGGAGCAGGCGGGCTTCGAGCCCACAGACGACGCGGGCGACGCCGACGTGGTCGTCATCAACACCTGCAGCGTCCGTGAGCACGCCGAGGACAAGCTGTACACCCGACTCGGCGAACTCCGGGTTCTCGCGCAGGAGCAGGGCCACAACCCGATCGTTGCGGTGGCGGGCTGCGTCGCCCAGCAGGAAGGGGAGACCCTCCTCAAGCGCTCGCCGGGGGTCGCGGACATCATCGTGGGCACGCAGGCGATCAAGCGGCTGCCCATGCTGGTGGAACAGGCCGCCGTGGTCAGGCGACCCCTGATCGATCTGGACCCGTTCGAGGACGTCACGTTCCCCCTTGGGATTACCCGACGCGCCGACCCCGTCCGTGCGTACATCACTATCATCGAGGGCTGCAACGAGTTCTGCAGCTTCTGCGTCGTCCCCTATACCCGCGGAAACGAACGCATGCGGCCCAAGGCCGACATCCTCGCCGAGGCCCGCGACGCTGCAGCCACCGGCCACCGCGAACTGCAGCTACTCGGGCAGATCGTGAACCACTACGCGGCGCCAGACGACCCCACCTGCGACTTCACGGGTCTCGTCGAAGCCATTCACGACATCGACGGCATCGAACGCATCCGGTTCGCCAGCCCGCACCCCCGACACTTCTCGGTTCGCTTCCTCGAAGCGATGCGGCACCTGCCGAAAGTGGCGCGGCATCTCCACCTTCCCGCGCAGTCAGGGTCGAGCCGGGTTCTGCAGCAGATGCGACGTCGATATACCCGCGAAGGCTATCTCGAACTCGTCGAGCGCATCCGCACGCTGCTTCCCGATGTCGCGCTGTCAACGGACATGATCGTCGGCTTCCCCGGAGAGACCGACGCCGACTTCGAAGACACGTTGTCGCTGACGCGCCAGGCGCAATTCAACAGCATGTTCTCCTTCAAGTACTCGCCCCGCCCAAACACGCTCGCGAGCAAGCGCATGGCGGACGACGTGCCCGACGCGGAGAAGACCCGGCGGATCGTCGAACTCCAGTCGCTTCAGCGGGACATCCAGAGCCAACTGCACTCCCGACTCATTGGCAGCACGGTCGACGTACTCATCGACTCGGCAAGCCGCCGGCGGGCCACGGAGCTCTCCGGTCGCACGTCGCAGAACACGGTGGTGAACCTGCCTGGCGATCCCGAGTGGATTGGCCGAACGCTGCCGGTGTCCATCGAGAGGGCAGGCGCACACAGCGTCTGGGGGCGGGTGAGCTTGACACCGGCCGCACCAGCACCTACCTTGCAGGACACGAGGCTCTGAACACGATGCAGATCGAGATGACCATCAAGGGACTGATGGTCGACCCCATCACCAACACGCCGATTGTCATCCTGAGGGACGAGAATGGCGAGCGCGTGCTTCCCATCTGGGTCGGCATCTTCGAGGCTAACGCCATCGCCCTACAGATTGAGAACGTGACGACTCCACGTCCGATGACGCACGACCTCCTCAGGAACGTCATTCAGGACCTGAAGGCCAGCGTCGACCGGATCGTCGTCTGCGACGTCCAGGACAATACCTACTACGCCCTGGTCTACCTCACACGAAACGGAGAAACCCTCGCCGTCGACGCCCGCCCAAGCGACGCGATCGCGCTCGCGCTTCGCAGCCGCGCCCCCATCTACGTCGAGGAGTCCGTCATCGAGCACGCCAAGACGGTCGATTTCACACCGGACAAGCCGGATTCCGACCGACTGCACAAGTGGCTCGAGAGCCTCGCCCCAGAGGACCTCGGCAAGTACAAGATGTAAGCACCTGACAACCAGCTTAGAATCCACCTCCCAGTGATCGTCGCCATCGCGAACCAGAAGGGCGGAGTGGGGAAGACCACTACCGCAATCAATCTCGCCGCCGCGCTTGCACTTCGCGGCCGCCGCACCCTGCTCATCGACCTGGATCCGCAGGCCAACAGCACGATGTCCTTCCTGGACATGAGCTTGGTCACCCGGAGCGTCTACGACGCCATTGCCGAGTCAACGGTCGCCATTCAGGACGTCATTCAGCAGAGCCCGCTCGAGAATCTCGCCATTGCCCCCTCACGAATCGCCCTGGCCAAACTGGAGGCTAAGCTCGTCGGTGAGATGGATGCGCACTTTCGACTCAAGGACAAACTGGAGCCGCTGCTCGCCCAGTACCCCAGTGTGGTGATCGACTGCCCGCCAACGCTCGGCCTCCTCACTGTCAACGCCCTCGTCGCCGCCACCCATCTGCTCATCCCGATTCAGTCGTCGTACTTCGCGCTCGAGGGCACCGACGACCTACTCGAGACGATCGAGAAAGTCCGCATGCGACCCAATCCCGCGCTGAAACTCCTTGGTGTGCTCATCACGATGCACGACAAGCGAACCGCATTGGCCAGGGACATTCGCGGACAGATCCAGAAGGTCTTCGGCGGGAAGGTCTTCAACACCGTGATCACCAAGAGCGTCCGTCTCGAGGAAAGCCCGGCCTACAAGGAATCCATCTTCACCTTCGCGCCGGAATCCACCGGAGCAAGCGAGTACTACCGCCTTTGCGAGGAGGTCATTGACCGTGTCTAGACGAGGCCTGCCGGTATCGATTGCCATGCGCCACGACGAGCACTACGTGGAGGCGCTGGCCGCATCCGCAGGCACCCCTGTGGGTCGCCTGATTGCTATCGACCAGATCGATCCAAACCCGAACCAGCCGCGCCAGGTGATGGGCGACCTCTCTGAGCTGATTGCGTCAATCGCCGAAAAGGGCGTCATCGAGCCCATCGTCGTCCGACAGCGTGGAGACCGCTTCCAAATCGTCGCCGGAGAACGACGCTATCAGGCTTCCGTCCAGGCCGGCCTTCGGGAACTCCCGGTGGTCATCCGCGAGGCCGACGACGCCGAGGTACTCGAACTCGCGCTCATCGAAAATCTCCAGCGAAAGGACCTGACCGCCTTCGAAGAAGCCGAAGCCCTGCACGGGCTCGCGGAGAAGTGCGGGTACACCCACGAGGATCTCGCCAGGAGACTCGGCAAATCGAGATCCTCGGTTACCGAATCCCTCTCCCTCTGCCAGATGCCTGAAGAGATTCGCAATCTTTGTCGGCTGGCCGACATTTCGTCCAAGTCATTGCTTCTACAGGTAGTTAGACAGGACTCACCAGAGAAAATGACCGCGCTCGTCGAAAAGATCGCGAGCGGCGGCATCCTCACTCGCCAGGAAGCCAGACAGGCCTCTGCCGCGAAGCCGAAGGCGGGCAGACCAAAGAACTACGTGTTCGCCTATCGGCCACCCACAAAACAATTCAACCTCAAGCTCAGCTTCACCAGGTCCAAAGTCCAGAAGGACGAGATCATCAGCGCCCTGGAGTCCATCCTCCAGGAACTGCGCAACAGCTGACTAACAGCTGCCCCTGACACCGCCAGCGCGGAGCGCCGAACACACTGCGGACGCTCCGCGCAACCCGCCTCACCAGACGACGCCACGCGGCCCAAGATGGCGTAGCACGCCCCAACTGACGCCGTCCCACAGCAGACCGAGACAGCGAAGGTCGCAGAGCCCCTAACAAGAGGCGGGGAGGCCACACAGACAACACCACACGAACACGGGGGTATCATCGACGACGTATAGTTAACATAACAAGCATTATCTGACCATATAGAAACACAGAGTCGAATGCGCCTGTGGAAGCACTGTGGATGAATTTCGCTGGCGTCTGCCCTAGGTTGCCGCCGCCAGGCGGTCAGGCTGTCCAGTTCGACGCTTCGAACCGTTCGTCCGGGACGACTAGTTCGATAGGACGAGCAGACGGATGCCGCTCGACTTCCGCTCCGGTCGAGTCCACGAGGGCAACGAAGAAGCTGACCGGCTGGCCAGCGGCCGCGCCGAGCCCAGCGAGTGGTACGCGCAGTTCGAGGATGCTGCCGCCCGCCGCCCCAAGCCCATCGACTCGACTCGGCGCCCAGGTGTCTCCGACCCGCTGATCCAGACGCACCTCGGTCCGACCGGCGAGCGCCGAGCACACAACGCGACGCCCTGCCGGGCTCAGGAACGTCACCAGCACCTGGCCACGTTCAGCCAAGAGCCTCGTCGCCGGTCGCTGAAAGTCGAACCGAAGGTAGAGGTGGCGAGCATCGAATCCGAATCGGATCTGAGACACCACCACCTGGCGCTCCACCTGGTGCATGGCTCCGGCGACGCTCCGCACATCGAGCCCACCGGCGCCCAGCCATTCGAAGTAGCTGCTGTCTTCGCCGTCAATCACCGGCTCGATGAGCGCCGTCGGAGACGTCATCGAGGTGCGAACCTCACCCGTCGTGATGTTCGACATGAACAGCTCGTCAGGAATCGGCCGGCGAAGCAGGCGGTAGACGTTTCGCAGGTGCCGGCGGAAGAGCTCATCGAACTCGGCATCGTGGTCCGAAGAGTGGTCATCGCCATACCACCAGCACCAGTCACTGCCTTCCGCAATGAACATCTCCTGCCGGGCGCGCGCCAGGGTGTGGGGGTCGGCATCGGCTGAGGCCTCATCGAGCACCTGGCGCGCCTCGGCGAGCTGGCTCCAGGCCCGCTGGTCGTCCGCATGACCAATCCAGATGTAGAAGTTCGCGTCGATCCACGAACCCGGGAAAATGCCGTTCAGGCGGTCGCGCGGCGCCTCACACGCCTCGGCCATGGTCACCGACCGCAACTCCGAGTGACTGGCTAGACGGGCATACAGGGCCCGAAGGAACGGCCGCCCTCCGCCTTCAAAGTGCTCCCAGGCATTCTCCCCGTCCAGGATGACAAAGAGCGTCGGCTCTACCCCGCTGTCGCGGAAGGCAGCGTGGCGCCCCGCGTCCACCAGCCGCCCAATGAAGTCGTCTGCGGCGGCCTCGGGCGCCCATCCCGCATAGACGAACCCGATCAGGTCCGACAGCGCGTGGTCACGGAACCCGCAGGCGACCGAGGCCCCGCCCGCTGACACCAGGTACGGCCGGTACAACCGATGAGCCTGATCGACCAGCCCCCTTCCGTCGCGACCGAAGGTCGTCCCGATTGTGTTCGCCAGAATCAGCTCATCGGTCGCCATCCACCTGAAACCTGCCTTGTGAACCAGAGGCACCATCGCGTCCGACACCGACCCCTCCGACGGCCAGAGCCCCGTCGGGCGCCGACCGAACAGCCGCTCGTGGTAGGCGACGGCCTCGTCGAGTTGCGCCAGCGCGTCCTCGGGCCGAACGAACCGCTGACGGGGGGACCGCGCGTGCGGATGGGTGTGCTTGAAGATCTCGGTATCGCAGAGCAGCGGCAGGATCGGGTGGTAGAACGGGGACGTTGAGATCTCGACCTGTCCCGAGTCCGCGGCACGACGATAGGCCGGAATGACCGCATTGAGCAGCTCGAGTTCGACCTCCCGGAGCAGCCGCTTGTCCTCTTCGGTGAACAAGCGTCCCCGCGCGACCAACCCCTTGATGCGAGGGTCCCCTTCGAGGTACGCCGGATCCATCCACGCGAGCTTCTGCCAGACCTGCAGGTCGCGCAATTCGTCCGTGCCGAAGCGGCGGGCCGCCGCTTCGATCTCGGCCTCGCCTGTTCCCCAGCCGCGCAACGCAAGGAGTTCGGCGTAGCGGGGATAGACATCAATCATCCGCTGCCGTTGTGCATGGAAGAAGTTCCGGAGCATGAACCGGATATCCTCCCCCGTGAGTGCGTGGGCGGGCTTCAGGCCAACCTCGAGGAATCGGTCCTGCGCCGTACCTGCCGCGAACGCCTCGAGCTGCACGAGCAGCGACGGCACCAGGTTGAACGTGACCCGAACGTCCGGGAACTCTTCGAGCATGGCCACCATGCCCCAGTAGTCCTTGAGCGCGTGCAGACGGACCCAGGGCAGGAAATGCTCACGCGTGACCAGGTCCTCGTAGTAGGGCTGGTGCATGTGCCACAGGATCGCGACTCGAGTCATGGTGTTAGTCTAATCTCTGCCTCATGTTGCGGACTCTGGACCGGTACCTCGTGCGCGAGATCGCACTCCCCTTCGCGCTGGGGCTCACGGTCCTGACCTTCATCCTCGTCCTGCCCCCCATCCTGGTCGCCGGCGAGGAGTTCATTTCCAAGGGGGTCGAGTGGTCGATCGTCGCCAGAGCCATGGCGACGCTGCTGCCACAGGCCCTGAGCCTGACCATCCCCATGGCCGTCCTGCTGGGAATCCTGGTCGGCTTCGGCCGCCTGTCAGCCGACCGCGAGTTCGTGGCCATGCAGGCCTGCGGCGTCAGCCTGGTCCGACTGCTTCGTCCTGTCCTGCTCGTGGCCGTCCTGGGCACGGCCGCAACCGCCTACGAGATCATCGTGGCGCTGCCCAACGCCAACCAGGCCTATCGCGAGATCGTGTTCGTCCTGCTCGCCACGCGGGTGGAGAACAACGTCAAGCCACGGGTCTTCTACGAGGACTTTCCGAATAAGGTGATCTACGTGCGGGATGTTCCGGCCGGCGGGGGCTGGCGTGACGTGTTCCTCGCAGACACCAGCACCCCGGGTGAGACCACGGTGTACTTCGCGCGCGAAGGGCGGATCCGCCTGGACGAGGCGAGCCGGATCGTCCAGCTGGAACTGCGCGGCGCCACGTCCTACACCGCCCACGTCGACCGACCAGACGAGTACGAGGCGAACTCCTACCAGAGCATCCTGCTGTCGCTCGACCCCGAAACCGTCTTCAAGCGCCCCCCCGCCAAGGGGGCGCCCGAGATGACGATTGCGGAGCTCAAGGCAGAGATCGCCGCCGCTGAGGCGCGCCGCGACCCTGCGTACGGCGCCCGCTTCATGCTCCAGCAGAAGTTCTCGCTGCCACTAACCTGCCCAATCCTCGCGCTCATCGCCCTGGCGCTCGGCGCCAGCAACCGGAAGGATGGCAAGCTCGCGAGCTTCGCCATCGGCATGGGCGTGATCTTCGTCTACTACGTGCTGCTGTGGGGCGCGCGCGCCGCCGCCATGGGCGGACGCCTGAGCCCCGAACTCGCCCCCTGGGCGCCGAACATCGTCATGGGTGCCCTCGCGCTGTTGATGTTCTTCTGGCGCTCGCGGTCAGCCGACCAGCCCATCCGTCTCAGCCTGCCGGCCTTCTGGCGACGGACGCCCGCCGAACCGACAGCCGCCGCCGGCAATGCCGCGGTCACGGCGGGGGCCACAGCTGCATCGTCGCGCGGTCGTGTGGTCGTCGTGGTCCGGATTCCCCACTTCAGCCTGCCCGGCCCACGCCTGCTCGACCTCTACGTCTCGCGCGAGTATCTGCGCGTGCTGCTGCTTGGGCTCGTGGGCCTGCTCGGCATCTTCTATATCTCCACCTTCATCGACCTGGTGGACAAGCTGTTCCGAGGCGAAGCGACCTCGGCGATGCTCCTGCGCTACTTCTATTTCCGCACGCCACAGTTCGTGTACTACGTGATCCCGATGGGGGTGCTGGTCTCGACGCTGGTCACCATCGGTGTGATGACGAAGAACAGCGAGCTGCTGGTCATGCGTGCGTGCGGCGTGAGCCTGTACCGGACGGCGCTGCCCCTCCTGGTCTTCGCGGCAGTAGCAAGCGCCGCGCTGTTCGCCCTTCAGGAGCGGGTTCTCGCACAGGCCAATCGCGAGGCCGACAGACTGGAGCGCATCATCCGGCGGTGGCCCCCCGCCACGAGCGCGCTGAACCGTCGCTGGGTCATCGGAGGCGAGGGCGAGATCTATCACTACGACATCTTCGACCCGACCGCAAACCGATTCGGCAACCTGTGGGTGTACCGGCTGGACGAGGCCACATGGGGACTCCGCTCGGTTCTCCGTGCGTCCGAGGCCGTCGCGCCGGCGGACCGGGCAGCTGCCGACCGAGGCTGGGTTGGACGGCAGGGCTGGGTCCGCGAGATCAAGAAGGAGAAGAGCCGGCGAGGTGTGGAGCGCACCGTCGTGACCTACACGCCGTTCAGCGAGCAGCCGCTCGCCCTCGAGCCGCCGAGCTACTTCAAGACGGACGAGCCGCTCGCCGAGATGATGACCTTTGGCCAGCTCCGCGAGTACATCGATCGGTTGCAGGCGAGCGGCGCCAACGTCGTCCCCCAGATGGTCGCCCTTCAGCGGAAGGTCGCCTTCCCGTTCGTGACCATCATCATGACCGTGCTCGCGGTGCCCTTCGCCGTCACCACGGGGCGCCGCGGCGCCATGTACGGCGTCGGGATCGGCATTGTCCTCGCCATCTCGTACTGGATTGCGATGAGCGTCACCGGGGCGCTGGGCGCGGGAGGCGTGATGTCGCCAACGCTGGCCGCCTGGGCGCCGAACCTGATCTTCGGGTCGGCCGCGGCATACCTGGTCCTCACCGTCCGCACCTGACCACTCCGCGCGCTGAACCTGGCGTCAGCGAGAACCGGCCAGCCTGACGTTCCCCAACCACAGGCGCCCGGAGGCGCCTGGCTTCGTGTTCGTGGTATCGACCACGAACATGATCGAACGCACGGAGCCTGGGGGCGGGGTTGTCGCATGCGTCGCACCAACCGGTGTCATCCGGTCGAACCGAACGAACCGATCCCCTTCCGTCGGCTCGACGAACACGGATCGCTCCCATCGCTCAGGTGCGCTGCCGGTAACCTCCGCCCTGACCTGGACGGACAACCGCATCGGCGCTTCGGATCGAATCCTGAACGCCACCCCTTCGGCGCCAGCCACCCCGTCCGGCGTCGAGACCGCCGCCGCGGCGTACTGCCCGATCGCCGTGCCACCCGACAGGCCGTACCGCAGGCGAAGGCGTGCCCCTCCGGCCAACGGCGCAACGTCGACCACAGCCAGTGATGTCCGGTCGCTCTCATACGACCAGCCAGCTGTCGTGCTCCCGTCGAAGAGCGGGCGGACATCGGACGGCAAGACGGAGGGCGCGAGAGAAGGCATCGGGGCGGTCTCTCGCACGTAGATCGGATTGCTGGTCACCCAGGCCGGCATGCCATCGCTGTTCGGTCGGAGTACTTCCACCCAGTACACGCCAGGACCACTGCCCACCTCGACGTCGAAGGCAGATTCCGAACGGCGTGTCACCGCCTCATTGCCCCGCCAGACGACCGTCTCATAGCCGGCCGGTGCGTTACTGCGCACGTGGAGGGTGAGGGGGCCCGGCGACACGAGCGTCTCGCCATGGGAGGCGCTCACGCCCGCAGCGGTCGCCGTGAACGTGAATGACGGCGGCGTTGCCCAGCCGTCCACGGCCAGGTACAGCCGCCCCCTGCGCAGCGCGTCGATGAGCCCGGCGGCATCGCGGTCGGCCTCGCCGCTGAAGGGTGTGGCGGGGGTGACGTGGACGGACAGGGAGTCGAACGACGACTCGTAGCTCGGGATGGGCACGGAGAAACGGTTGTCGCCTGGTTCGGTATCGCGGATCGCCAGTTTGGCGTGCGCATCGGCACCCGCGAGCGCCACGACCTCCCGCTCCGCCGCCAGGGACATCCACCGGGTGCGCAGCTGGGCGGACTCCGTGAGCAACTGCGCCACCGACTCCGCAGGTCGCACCGGATACGCCAGGAGCGTCTTCAACAGCAGCCAGCGCGACCAGGCCCGCCCGGTGAACGCATGGACGCGCCAGCTGGTGTCAGGGTTGATCAGCTCGAGCCCATCGATGGGGGCGCTCCAGTCGGCCCACTGCAGCTCCGACTTCGGAGAATCGGGGTGTGCCGCAACCCCGAAGCCCCCGAAACGCCTCACATCGTCCACGACATCAGATGGATCGCCACCCAGGGGAAATGGCGTCCGTGGCAGGCCGAGGGCGACGTAGTGGCCCCCGCGCGTGCTGATCTCGACGGCGTCGATGACCAGGACACCCGATCGATAGGCTGGCGGTTCGGGACGGCGGCTGCCGTCACCGTGGTCGGTCACAACGACGAACCGGAGGCCGGCACGCGCGGCGGCGGCCGCAATCTCGTCGAGCGTGCCCCGCCCGTCCGACGTCCGGCTGTGGACGTGCAGCAGCCCCCGCACACTCCCGTCGCTCCAGTCGACCGACAGCGGCGTCCGGCCCGGCGGCAATCCGAGCCCCCAAACAGCAACGGCGGCCACGAGGGCCGCCGTCAGTGCGACACGCTTCACGCGCGCCAGTCTCCTAGAGCTTGGCCGCCGACTTCAGGGCCGCGGCCTTGTCGGTGCGTTCCCAGGTGAACTCCGGCTCAGTGCGGCCGAAGTGGCCGAATGCCGCCGTCTTCCTGTAGATGGGCCGGCGGAGGTCCAGTTCCTCCATGATCCCGCGGGGGGTCAGCTTGAAGTGCGCCCGCACGATCTCGGTGATCTGCTCCTCGGGAATCCGGCCCGAGCCCTCCGTGTGGACCATCACCGACACGGGGTCGGCCACGCCGATCGCGTAGGCCAGCTGCACCAGCGCACGATCTGCGATACCGGCCGCCACCACGTTCTTGGCGATGTACCGCGCCATGTAGCACGCGGAGCGGTCCACCTTCGTCGGATCCTTGCCCGAGAAGGCACCGCCGCCGTGCGGCGCCGCGCCGCCGTAGGTGTCGACGATGATCTTCCGGCCCGTGACGCCCGCGTCGCCGTGCGGCCCGCCGATGACGAACTTGCCGGTGGGGTTGATGTAGACCTTCGTCTTCTCGTCGATCATGTCCGCCGGCATGAGCGGCGTGATGATCTTCGACCGGATGTCGGCGAACATCGTCTCGTTGGTGACGTCGGGGCTGTGCTGCGTCGACACGACGATGGCGTCGATCCGGAGTGGCTTGTCGCCGTCGTATTCGACGGTGACCTGCGACTTGCCGTCGGGCCGCAGGTAGTCCAGCCCGCCGGTGCGGCGCGCGTCGGAGAGCCCGCGCGTGAGCTTGTGCGCCAGCATGATCGGCAGCGGCATCAGCTCGGCGGTCTCGGTGCACGCGAAGCCGAACATCAGCCCCTGGTCGCCGGCACCACCGGTGTCGACGCCCATGGCGATGTCACCGGACTGCTTGTGAATCGTCGACAGGACACCGCACGTCTCGGCGTCGTACCCGAACTTCGCCCGCGTGTAGCCCACGTCGGCGATGGCGGCGCGGACCACGTCCTGGTATTCGATGATCGCCCTGGTCGTGATCTCGCCGGCCACGACCGCGAGGCCCGTCGTCACCAGCGTCTCGCACGCCACGCGCGCGACCGGGTCCTGGGTGAGGATGGCGTCGAGGATCGAGTCCGAAATCTGGTCGGCGATCTTGTCGGGATGTCCTTCGGTCACCGACTCCGAGGTAAAGAGGTGCCGTCCCTTACGGCTCATGCCGCGATTCTCCTTCTGCGCGCCACGACGGACGCGACATATCTCGCTGAAAACACTGCTGACAAACGGCTAAGTCTAGCAGATTCACGCGCGCGGGTGGAATCGCTCGTAGAGGCTCCGGAGCCGCGCCTCGAGGACGTGCGTGTAGATCTGCGTGGTCGACAGGTCGGCGTGCCCGAGCATCATCTGGATGGCGCGAAGGTCTGCTCCCCGCTCGAGCAGGTGTGTCGCGAAGGAGTGCCGCAGCACGTGGGGGCTGATGGGGGCCACGATCCCGGCGCGACGACCGTGCGCGCCCAGCACCTTCCAGAAGCCGATGCGGCTGATCGCCCCGCCGCGCGCGTTGAGGAACAGCCGCGGCTCGGCACGGCGCGCCGCGCGGGCGCGCGCCGCGAGAGGGGGCCTCCCGTCACGCTGGTAGCGACGGACCCAGTCGGCTGCCTGGCCACCGATCGGGATGATCCGCTCCTTGTTCCCCTTTCCGATGCAGGTCAGGTACTCCTCGTCCAGGTGGAGGTCGGCTGCCCGTACGTTGATCAGCTCGGAGACCCGCATGCCGGTGGCATAGAGCAGCTCGATCATGGCGCGGTCACGCAGCCCGAACGGCGTGGTGACGTCGGGCTGCGCGATGAGCCTGTCCACGTCCTCGATCCCCAGGTGGCGCGGGAGTGCCGGCCAGGCGCGCGGAGGCGCGAGATCGTCGGCCGGGTTGTGCTCGAGGTGCTGGTTCAGCGTGAGGAAGCGATAGAAGCCACGGACCGCGGCGACCGCACGCGCAACGGAACGGGGCGACAAACCTGTCGACATGAGCTCGCGCACGAACGCCTCGAGTTCCAGCCGTCCGAGCGACTCGACCCGGACGCCGTGGCCCGCCGCGAAGCGCCCCAGCGCGCGGAGATCGCGCGCGTAGCTCTCCAGTGTGTGGTCCGCCAGGCGGCGCTCCACGCGCAGGTGGTCGAGATACGCGTCGATCATCAGCCTGCAGCCTATGCTAACATCCGCGGTTTCGAGGTCGTTCCAACATGGCTGTCCGATCGAAGTGGCAATCGCTGCCCACGGAGGCGATCAATCCTGCGACGCTCGCCATCGACAAGCTCTCGTCGGCGGACATCGTCGAGGGCATGTTGAACGAGGACCGCAAGATGCTCGCGGCTGTGCAGCGCGAGAAGGAGCGCATTGCGGTCGGGGTGGACATCATCACCCAGGCGCTCCGCAAGAACGGCCGCATCATCTTCGTCGGCGCCGGCACGAGCGGCCGGCTGGGCATCCTCGAGTCGGCAGAGATGCCGCCCACTTTCGGCACCAGCGAGGACCTGGTGCTCGCCATCATGGCTGGCGGGAAGAACGCCATCCTGAAGACCAAGGAAGGCGTCGAGGACAACTACGAGGAGGGCGCGCGGTCGATGATGCGCCTGAAGCCGACCCGGAAGGACGTGGTCATCGGCGTGTCCGCGAGCGGGATGACGCAGTTCGTGCGAGGCGCCCTGACACGCGCCCGGCGCGTGAACGCCAAGATCATCTTCGTCACCTGCGATCCCCGTACCGAGCTGCAGACCTTCGTCGACCTCACCATCGCCCCAGCCGTGGGTCCGGAGGTGATCGCCGGCTCCACCCGCCTGAAGGCCGGCACCGCCACCAAGATCGTGCTCAACATGCTCACGACCGGCGCGATGGTCCGCACCGGCAAGACCTACGGCAATCTCATGGTCGACGTGCAGATCGGATCGGAGAAGCGCCGCGACCGTGCACGCCGCATCATCACGATCGTCACGGGCCTCGAGCTCGACGAAGCCGACCGCCTGCTGCGGCGCGCGCACTGGAACGTGAAGGCCGCCATCGTGATGCAGAAGTCGGGCCTCACCTACCCCAAGGCACTGTCGCGCCTCCGCAAGGCTCACGACTTCGTGCGCGACGCCATCGGCGAGGACGTCGAACCCCGCCTGCGGGAACTGCTCGACGGACACGACCACGGCAGTGCCGCGAGTGGCGTGGCCGAGGTCCGCGCCGGCGCTACGTCCCGCCCACGCTGAGCCGCGCGGCGGCGGCCCGGTCCACCCACACCTCCGCGGCCCGGTGCAACTGCAGGAAGGACGCCGGCACCTGTGGCGTGATGCGCCCCTGCACCAGCCGCTTCACTGCCACAGCCTTCGACGGTCCGGTCGCCAGCAGGATGATCCGACGCGCGCGGAGAATCGTGCCCATGCCCATGGAGAGCGCCTCTGTCGGCACGTTCGCCGTCCGGTTCCCGAAGAGCGCCGCGTTCGAGCGCCGGGTGCCCTCGGTCAGTCGTGTTCGATGCGAGTCGACGACCAGCGACGTCCCTGGCTCGTTGAACCCGATGTGACCATTGGTGCCAAGGCCAAGCAGCAACAGGTCCAGGCCCCCGGCCCTCGCAATCTGCCGTTCGTACCGCAGGCACTCCGCGCCCGGGTCGTCGGTCATGCCGGACAGGAAGTGAATGCGGCGTGGCGCAATGTTCACGTGCGAGAAGAGATGCCGCTGCATGAACGCACGATAGCTGCCCGGATCGAACGGGGCCACCCCGAGGAACTCGTCCAGGTTGAAGGTGGTCACGCCGCTGAAGTCAGCCCGCTGCTGCGTATGCAGCCTGGCGAGTTCCCGGTACAGGGGCACCGGCGTGCGGCCCGTCGGCAGGCCGAGCGTGAAGCGCGGGCGGCCGCTGACTGCCCGCGCAACCTCCCGCGCCAGCGCCCGCGCGGCACTGTCGGGTGTGGCGAAGAACCGGAGCGTGAGTCCGTGTGCGTGCATGGGTGTGGGTTCTATGGTACTAGTGGGCCCACATGACGGGGCACGCCAGGCTCGACGCGGCTTCTGAACTCCTCCGGTCCTCCATCGCGCAGCGCATCTTCCCGGCCGCCGTCGCAGAGGTGGGATCGGCCTCGGGATCGATCTGGCATTCCGCCTTCGGCACACTGTCGTTCGACGACGGGGCCGACCCGGCACGGGAAGACACGATCTTCGACCTGGCGTCGCTGACCAAGCCACTCGCCACCACGAGCCTGGTGCTGGACCTGGCGTCGCGCGGCCTGATGCCGCTCGACACCCGCATCGCCTCGCTCATCCCCGAGTGGAGCGGCGCCGACCGCCGCGACGTCACGGTGCAGGATCTGCTCGAGCACGCTGGCGGTCTCAGCGCCAGGCTGCTCGATCAGCCCCCGCTCGATGCGAGGGCGTTCGAGCATGAGATCTGTGCCATGCCGCTCGAGCACGCGCCACGGACGCGAGCGTTGTACTCGGACCTTGGCTTCATTCTCCTGGCGTTTGCCTGCGAGCGACGGGGCGACGCCCCGTTCCCCGAACTCGTCGACACGCTGCTGCGCGTCGTCCTCGCGTCTGGCGACGGGCCGGGCTCCGCGTCACTGATGGTGGCGGTTCCCCGGGAGGCACGCATGCGGACCGCCCCAACCCAGCCGCTGCCCGAGGATCACCGGCGCGGCGCACGACTCGTGGGCGAGGTCCACGACAACTATGCCGCGGCTCTCGGCGGCATGGCTGGCCATGCCGGCCTCTTCGGCACGGCCGGCGCAGTGGGCGCGTTCGCTCGGCTGGTGCTGCGGGCGGCTCGAGGGGACACGTCCCTGCCCTCGCCCTTCACGCCCGACACCGTCGTGCGGGCCGCGACCCGCAGCCGCGTCGCAGGCAGTTCCCGTGCGCTCGGGTGGGACACCATGCTGCCCACGTCATCGTGCGGTTCACGCCTGTCACCAGCGGCGTTCGGGCACGTGGGCTTCACGGGCACGTCACTCTGGATCGACCCGTCCAGCGACCGCTACTACGTCCTGCTGACGAACCGCGTGTGTGATGGGGGGACGTCAGCACAGATGCAGGCTGTCAGGCGCGCGTTCCACGACTGTGTCTCGACCCTCTGACCTCAGGGGCAACAATCACCGGACCGGCCTGGGACCGAACGGCGACGGCGGCGACTGGACCGGCTGTCCCTGACGTCCGCCACCAGCCGGTCCAGGTGGGACATTGCCGCGGCCGCGCGCGCCGCCACCGACCCCGCCTGGCTGCGGCTGTGCACCACGTCCTCCAGGCCCACCACCCGGTCCGGCCCCGCGCTGTCCCGGCGCACCGGCGCCAGGTGCCTGCTGCTGGACGAAGATGAACTGCCACTCGTTGTACTTGGAGCGCCCGTTGTAGATCCGGATGGAGGTGTCCTTGCTCTTGCTGGCAACCCCGATGACACCACCCGCCCCGCCACGCCCCGAGGGCTGAGCACCGATGACGAAGCCAGCCGTGCCCCCTTGCGCAGGTGTGGGGTTGGGAGCGCCCGGCCGCGGAGGCTGCGCCGAGAGTCCGCCTCCAGGGGCGAGCGCAGCACCGGTCGTCCCCGCAGACTGCGACGGCGAGAGAAGGTCGAAGTCCTGGTTCGTGATCGGGTCCTTGAACTTCTTCCGAAGGAACCGGCCGCGGACCAGGGTATCCACATCGGGCGGGAGGACCCCTGGCCCGGATTTCTTCTGGAAAAGGGAGATGGCGCGCACGTACTGCTCGCCGCGGAAGACCAGCTCCGCTTCCCGGTCGCGCTGCACCATCCGGCGCCAGACCGGCAGCACGGCTGTCATCAGCACGGCGGCCACGCTCATGCCGACCAGCAGTGCGGCCATCGCGTAACCATGTTGACCGCGTAACTGCATGGCAATAAACTGATTGCGGCCTTCATGGTATCACGCCGCCGATCTGCTGCCCCGCTCCTCGCCGTGCTGTTGCTTGCGGTGGTCGTGTCCTGTGAAAAGGTCCCGCTGCTCGCACCAACCGGCTCGACCATCACGCTGACCGCCGCAACCAACGTGGTCTCGACGACCGGGACGGCCGAGGTGATCGCCCAAGTGCTCGAGGCGTCCGGGACGCCGCCACACAGCGGCACCCGCATCACCTTCACGACCACACTCGGCCGGGTGGAACCGTCGGAGGCCGAAACCGACGCCAGTGGCCGTGCGATCGTGAAATTCGTCGCCACGGGCAACAGCGGCACCGCCACCATCGCGGCGCTCTCGGGCGGCGCCTCAACCGGCACGAACGGCTCACTGAAGCTCTCCGTCGGCACCGCGGCCGTTGGCGCGGTCCGTGTCAACGCGAATCCGGCCACTGTCTCGGCTCTCGGCGGCTCGACCACGATCACCGCCAACGTCCTCGACGTGAACGGCAACGTCCTGCCGCAGGTCCCGGTGGTCTTCTCCTCGACGGCCGGCTCCCTTTCCAGCGCCGTGGTCACCACGGATACGTCGGGGGTGGCACAGACGACGCTGACGACCAGCCAGCAGGCGACGGTCACGGCCAGCGTCGGCGCCCAGGCCGGTTCCAGCACTGGCTCCACAGGTTCCGGCACGGGGGGGACCGGCTCGACCGGCTCAGGCACCACCACCACGACATCAGGTCAGGCGTCGGGCTCGGTCACCGTGAACGTGACCGCCGTCCCCACCGTCGTCATCACGCCGCCGTCGTCATCGCCGAGCGAGGGCATCCCCGCGCAGTTCACCTTCGACGTCACGGTGGCGTCGAGCAACGGCAGCGCCGTGCGCTCCCTCCGTGTGGACTGGGGCGACGGCAAGACGCAGGACCTCGGGGCCGTCACCGGCAAGGCCACCGTGTCGCACACCTACACCGAGACCGGCTCGTACAACGTGACCGCGACGGTGACCGACGCGACCGGTAACGTGTCGTCGGTGTCCACGGCGGTGAACGTCATCCCCGTCGCCTCGCCCACCATCGTCATCACGCCGTCGGTGCCCTCTTCGTGCACCGGCGTGGGAACGTGCCTCGTCACTTTCCAGTTGCAGGTGACGCCGCCGACCGGTGTCGGCATCGACCGGGTCACGGTGGACTTCGGCAGCACCGCCACGCCGCCCCAGCAGGGCCTGGGCGGCCTCACCGGCAGCGCCACCCTGACATCGCGCTATCCGGCGGGAACGGGTTCGCAGACGGTAACGGTCACCGTCGTCGACACGCTGGGTCGCACGACGCAGGGCTTCACCACCATCAACATTCCGTAGCGTCCCTCGCGTCACGAGCGCGAGGGACCGCGCACGCTCACGAGCGAGAGGACGTGGCTGGCGGGCGTACACGACGCCAGCGACAGGCGTTCCGCACGCCCGCGCGCTGGTGCGCGGAGGAGCCGACGATCGGGAGGGGTCGACTACCAGTCTGAGTACCGGGTGCCGTCCATGGCGGTCAGTTCCGCCCCGCTCTTCACGTCGTAGATACCGGGTGAGAACGACGGATTCGCCGGGTCTGGTTCCGCCGGGATGGCCTGCCAGGTGCTGGTGGAGTTGGTGATCGGATCCTTGGGCAGCGAGCGAATATATCCGGCGCTGACCAGGTCGTCGAGCGTAGGCGGGTACTGGTTCTTGTCGGCGTAGTACTGGTCGATCGCGTCGCGCATCTTGAAGAGGTCGTCCTTGAGCACGGCCTCCCGAGCCAGCTGCACGCTCTGGCGGTACTGCACCATGGCGATCGTGGCGAGCGTGACCACGATGGTCATCACGACCATCAGCTCGAGGAGGGTGAATCCCCGCGCGTTCCTGAACCTACCAGTCACGATACTTGGTCCCATCGAGCGCTGTGCCCTCGAACGTGGTGTATACGTCGAACACGTTCTGTCCACCCCAGCGCGTGGCATCCGGTTCGTCCTGGTACGACCGCTTGCCCCACTCGGTGGAGTTGGTCATCGGATCGACCGGCACGCGCCTGAGGAACTTCAGCTTCCTGCCGGTGGCATCGTTCTGCATCGGCACGCCGTCCACGAGCACCTGCAGATCAGCGGGGTAGCCTTCGCTGCCCACCTTGATTTCGAGCGACGCGATGCGCTGGGCGTCGGCCGCATCCTTGTACCTGTCGATCGCCGTCCGGATCTCGCGGAGTGCGCGCCGCAGCTCGGCCTCCCGCTGGCGCCGCGCGGTGACCCGCGCCAGGGGCATGACGGCCGAAGCGAGCAGCATCACGATCGCCGAGACGACGATCAGCTCGATGAACGTGTAGCCGCGTTCGCCCGGCCGAAGGATCATGGCTGCACGGTGATCGTCACGGGCCGGAACTGGAGCCCCATCGGGGCCCCGGCGGGACCGGCGCCCGTGCCGCTGAGCGACAGCGTGACAGGCCCAGGCGCCACGGCATCGAACAGCACCGCGCCGAGCAGGCCGGTACCGGTCGCGCCCGTGGCGTCGGAGGCTCGCGTGATCGTGATGTCGACGCGGCCAGGCGCCACCTGCTGGGTGAACGCGGCGTTCGCACCGCCAGAGCGCATGAAGCTGCCCTCATTCACGGCCCTCACGCGCAGCCGCTCCGGATCGAAGGTGAGCGTGAGCGACACCATCGAGAGCCGCGACACGTTCGTCACCGAGATCGGCACCGTGTAGGGTCCCGCGCCGACCCTGAACGTGGTTCCTGGCGGTGTGAGGATCACCTGGGCGGAGCCCAGTCCTTGAGACGCCGGTGGCGGCACCGGCGTGTCGACCGGTGCGGCTGCTGGCTCCGGTGTGGCTGCCGGCTCTGGTGCTACCACTGCGGGCGGCGCTGCTGCAGCCGCGGGCGGGTTGGGCACGAGCACGGTGCCTGGCACAGGGGTGCTGCCCGGTGGGGTCGACAGCGTCGTCCCCGGAGGCGCAGCCGGCTGCCCGGTCGGTGCGGCCCCTGGTGCCGCAGCCGGACCGCGCGGCGAGGCGGCAGGCGGGACCTGCGCAGGCGCGGTGCCTGCGGACGGCGTCGTGCCCGCGGACGGCGCCCCGATGAGCGGCGGCGGCCCGCCGATGCCGAGGTTCCCCTGCGACCCGATGTAGATCGGCCGCAGGTCAGACTCGGTGATCTCCGGCGCGCGCAGGATGTGCGGCGTCAGCAGCATCACGATGTCCGTCTGCCCGATCGTCTGCTCGTTGTTCGAGAACAGCTGGCGGAGGATGGGGACACGAACGGCGCCCGGGAACCCGTTCAGCGACTTCCGCTCGTCCTCGCGCAGCAATCCCGCCAGCAGGTTCGACTCCCCGTCGCGCAGGCGGAGGCGCGTGCCGACCTTGCGGGTGCCGAACGACGGATAGTTCGTACCGGCCACGTTGACGTCGCTGCCCCGCGAGCTGTTCTCCAGGTTCAGATCGATGAGGATGTCGCCTTCGAGCGTCACACGGACGGGCGTGATGTCCATGTTGATGCCGACCGGCTTGAGCTGGAACGAATTGAGCGGGTTCACGCCCACGCCGCCGGTCGCAATCGGGGTGTAGCTCGTCGAGACAATCGGGATCTCGTCGCCGAGGTTCATCGTGAGCTTGTTCCCTTCGGCCCCGCGCAGTTGCGGCTTGGCGATGAGCTTGGTCTGTGTGTCGCTCTCGAGCGCGCGGACGATCGCCGTCGGAACCGCGAGGTAGAAGTCCGAGGTGGTGAAGCCGCGCGACAGCGTGTTGAGGTTGAAGGGGGGCGGCGACGTGACGCCTGAGGGCGACGTGCCACGCCCGCCGGTGGTGGTGGTCGCTGGCGTCGTGGTCCCGGTCGACGGCGTACTCGTGGTCGTGGCTCCTGGCGACACCTCGGGCGACAGCACACCGCCAAGCGCGTACTCCGACAGGTTCAGGCCGTACTGCTTGGCCCGCTGGCGGTTCACCTCGAGGATCTCCACGTCGAACATGATCTCGGCGCGGGCCTTGTCGTTCTGCTCGATCACCTTCTGGATGATCTGGACGACCGAGGTGGTGCCGCGCACCGTGATGGTGTTCGCCGTCTTGTTGAACTGGATGGCCGGCTGCACCGCCATGCTGGGGAGGCGGATGAGCGAACTCAGGAGCTGCGTGAGCTCGGTCACGTCGGCATGCGAAACATAGAACGTCTGCACCACCTGTTCGTCGTACTGGGCGTGCTTCTGGGCGTTGTCGGGAAAGACGAGGATCGATCGGTCGCTCGTCACCTTGTACGACAGCTGGTTGACCGACATGATCTGCTGGAGCGCCTGTTCCAGGGTGACCCCGTCGAGCTGTACCGACGCGGCCGTCTGCGGCACCTGCGGGTCGTAGGTGATGTTGATGCCGCTCGCGGAGCCGAGGGCGTCCAGGATGTCGCGGATGTTGGCGTTCCTGAAACTGAGGCGAAGCGGCTCGCGGGATGTGGGGTTCAGGAGCGGCTCGGTCGGCGTGGCGCGTACCCGCTCACGCATCTGCTCGATGACCGGCCGCGGGCGGCTCGCCTCGATCCTCGCGCGGATCGTCTGGTCGAGCGCAATGACCTTCGCGGCAGCCTGGCGGTTCGCCGGATCGTACTCGGACGCGAGCTGATACTCGCCACGGGCCGCCTCGAGCTGGTCCTGCTCCTCGAACTGCTTCGCCTTCTCGAAATGTGCCCTCGAGGCGGACAGCTGCGCCCGCTCCAGCGCAATCTTGTAGTTCGGGTTGTCCGGGTTGGCCTGCGCCGCGGTGCGGAAGTAGGCCACCGCCTGGTCGAAGTCGCCGGCCTTGACCGCGGCATTGCCGTGGCGGAACGCCTGTCCCGCCGCGCAGCCGGCCGCCAGGCCGATCGTCGCCGCCAGCAGCCCGAGCCGCCTCAGACGTGTCCTCACAGTGCCCTCGAATCCGTGTGCATCACCATCACACCAGCCCTAGCTGCCTGACAGACGGATCGTCTGCCGTCCCCGCCCGTCGAGATAGGCCATCTCCACCGACTCGACCCCGATGTGGATGATCCGGTAGCGCCCCTCGATGATATCGCCTTCACGTCCCTGGTAGATGCCGCGGCCGTCGGTGAGGACCGCGATCTTCTGCGCATGCTCCGTGGCTTCGAGAACCCCGATGAACCGCATCGTAATCGGCGCCACCGTCGGCGGTGGCGGCGGGCCGGGTGGGGCCTGGCCTGCCGGGCCAGCCGACTGGGCCGGCGCCGCCACGACGCGGGGCGGCGGAGCCTTGGACATGAACCGGAACAGGTCCCGGCCGGGCTCCTCCACGGGGCGTGGCCGCTCGCCCTGGAGCGCCTGCAGGTGCACGTCTGGCGCGGACAGGGTGGCAGCCGCGGTCGGTCTCGCAGCCGGGCGCGCTGCCGCGCGGGCCGCAGCCGCGTCAGGCGCCGACGGCCAGAATCGATACACCGCCACCAGCACCACCGCGCCGAGGATGGTGAGCAGCACGATGAGCCGGCGGCGTTCAGGAGGCATTCGGGCGCACGCGGTAGTAGGTGGAGAGATCGAGGGTCAGGCTGAGCGGCTCGTCGCCCTGGCTCTCCACCAGCGTGACACCGTCGATGATGACGAACTCCGGCGCGCTCTCGAGCGCATAGATGAACTGCCGCAGGTTCGCATACTCGCCCTGCAGGCTCATGCGAATCGTCATCCGCTCGAGCCGGTGATCGCGGTCCACCTCCTCGATGTTGGTGGTGCGCGCCTCGTAGCGGACCCCGGTGCGGCGCGCGAGGGCAGGCAGGCTGGCGTAGGTCATCCGCCGCGCAGCGGTCATGTCGCTCGGCAGCACCTTCTGGTAGAACGCCGCAAGCTCCTCGTCGGCCGTGGCCTTCCCCTTCACGAGCGCGTCGGCCTGCGCGCGCTCACGCTCGGCCGCACGCAGCGCGTTCGCGGCAGCCGCCGCCCGATCCTCCGCCCCCGTCGACTTGGCCTCCAGGGGACGCACCACCAAGATGTAGGCCAGCACGTTGGCGACGAGCGCCACGGCGAGGGCGACACTGATCGCCCGGTTCTCGCTGAACGCGCGTCGTACGAGCGGGTTCATCGTGCGCCTCCCGCAACCGCAGGCGTGGCGGCTGCCGCATCGGCGGCCGGCTGCTCCGGCGGCACCGGCCGGTAGATCATCTGCAGCGACGATTCGATCTGGCCCTCGTCGTTGGTCTGCTCCTGGCTCGAACGGAGCTCGAGGAACGCGTCGGTCCGGTCCAGGTTCTCCATGAAACGGTTGACATCGTCCACGGAGCGCGCGAGCACGTTGACCGTCAGCAGCGTGCGTCGATCCTTGTCCACCTCCGGACGCACCGCGGTGATCCGCACGTCATCGGGAAGCGTCCCCTCGAAGCGGTTGAACAGCTCGGTCCAGGAGAAGGTGCGGCGATCGATCAGGTCGTTGGCCTGGCGGGCATCCACCGAGACGGCGTCGACCTGGGCCACGTCCACGGTGGACCGGAGCCGCTGGGCCGTCCGCCGCTGCTCGGCAGCCCGGGCCTCGTCGTTGGCAGCCCGTGTCACCAGTTCGGTGTTGCTGTTCGAGTAGCGCAGCACCTGTGTCACGTTGAAGACTGTGGCACCCAAGACCAGCAGGCCGGCAAGCGCCAGCCACAGGCGCACGGCGCTCGTGTTGTAGAACGGGCGCGTCGACAGGTTCGTGCGGATCACGCGGCCTCCCGGTTCCGGAGAATGAGCCCGACGAGCGGGGTCAGGGCGTCGAGCAGCGCCGGCGCGGCACCGATCCGGTCGGTCATCGACGCTGCGCGCGTCGGGTCCACCGCCTCCACATCCGTCATGAGCCGCTCACCGAGGGTGCGCCGCAGCGTGGCCGGGTCACCGGCCTCGGCGCCGCCACACAGCAGCACGCGGCTGAAGCCGCTGCCGCCCAGGCGGTCCTCGTAGTACATCGCCGTCTGGTGCACGACGTCGGTGAGCGTGCCTTCCCCGTCCGCCCCATGGCTGCGGAAGAAGATCAGCTGCCCGCCACGCATGATGGCGATGGACTCCCACCCGGCCGACACGTTCACCAGCAGCCAGTCGCCCGGCGGCACGGACCCGGCGGCGATCACCGCGTTCACCACGTTGAAGGTCGACAGGTCGACAATGCCCGCCTGCGCGCCAGCCGCGTCGCAGAGGCTCTCGTACTCTGCAATCACGTCACGCCTGGCCAGCGTCACGATGAACTCCTGGCCGTCGGCCGCCGCGATGCCCGGCACGAAGGACACCTGGGCGTCGTCGATGGCAAACGGCGCGCTCTTGCGCACCTGCCATCGGATGACCTGCTCCAGATCCTGCGCCCGGCCGGGCACCTGCTGGAGCCTGACCAGCGACACCTTCACCACCGGATCGGCCACCACGAGACCGATGCGCCGGGGGTTGCCGATGCGCTCGAGCACGCGTCCGAGCGCCGCCGCCACGACGGTCCGGTCCCTGACGTTCAGGGTGTTGAGCGCCGGCACGAGCGCCTGCTCCGGCAGCGCCTCGGTGGCATGCGCCACGACGGTGCACCGCCCGCCGCGGTCCTCGAGGGCCAGCCCGGAGATGCGCGATCCGAGTATCTGCACGGCGGCCATCGGGGGCGCCGCATCCTGCAGGGAAAGAGAGAAGCGGCTCATTCGACGAACGTCACCTTGTTGATCTCACGCAGGGTGGTATGGCCGTCCATCACGCGCTCGACGGCCGACTCTCGCAGGAACCGCATGCCCTCTTCCCGGGCCGCCTTCTTGATTTCCGACGTGGGCCGCTTGGCCAGGATCATCTCGCGGATGCGATCCGTGAGGTCGAGGAGTTCGCAGATCGCGAACCGTCCCTTGTACCCGGTGCCGTTGCACTCGATGCACCCCACACCCTCGTAGAACGTGTGGGTGTGCTCGAGGTTCGGATCGAGCGCCGACTCCTCGAGCAGCGCACGCGAGACCGGTGCGGGCCGCTTGCAGTGGACACAGATGGTCCGCACCAGCCGCTGCGCGAGGACGCAGTTCAGCGCCGAGACGAACTGGTAGGCCTCCACCCCCATGTTGAGGAAGCGGCCGAGCACGTCGAGCACGTTGTTCGCGTGCACGGTCGTGAAGACCAGGTGCCCGGTGAGCGCCGAATTGATCGCGATCTGTGCCGTCTCCGCGTCGCGGATCTCGCCGACCATGATCTTGTCGGGGTCGTGCCGGAGGATCGAGCGCAGGCCACGCGCGAACGTCAGGCCCTTCTTCTCGTTGATCGGGATCTGCGTGATGCCGCGGAGCTGGTACTCGACCGGGTCCTCGATCGTGATGATCTTGTCCTCGACCGACTTGATCTCCGAGAGCGCGGCATACAGCGTCGTCGTCTTGCCGCTGCCGGTAGGACCGGTGACCAGCACCATGCCGTAGGGCTCGGCGATGTACTTCCGGAACCGCCGGAGCTCGGCCTCCGGGAAGCCCAGGATGTCGAGCCGCAGTTCCGTGAACTGCTCGCTGATGGACTCCTTGTCCAGGATGCGGATCACGGCGTCCTCGCCGTGCACGCTCGGCATGATCGAGACGCGGAAGTCGATGGTCTTGCCCGGCATCCGGAGCTTGAAGCGGCCGTCCTGCGGGACCCGCTTCTCCGCAATGTCCAGCTCGGCCATCACCTTGATGCGCGAGATGATCGGTCCGTGGAACTGCTTGGCGATCGGCCGCATGGCCGGCTGCAGGACGCCGTCGATGCGGTACTTCACGTACACCGCGTCGTCCTGCGTCTCGATGTGGATGTCGCTCGCCCGCCGCTGGATCGCCGTGTAGATCGTCGAGTCGATCAAACGGATGACCGGGCTGATGTCGCTGGTCAGCCGCTCGACCGTCAGCGCGTCTTCCGCGGTGTCATCGTCCTTGAGGAGCTGGAGCTGGAAGCTCTCGGTCGCATCCTCGAGTACGCGCTGCGAGCTCTCGCTCTTCTTCAGGATCGATTCGATCGCCGAGCGTGGCCCCACGGCCACCTTGATCGGCGTGGACAGCAGCACGCCCAGCTCGTCGATCATCGGGAGGTCGGTTGGGTCGGATACGACGATGCAGAGCGAGCGGCCGTCGCGACGATAGGGCACGAAGCCGTACCGCAGCATCAGGTCTGCGGGAATCGACCGGAACAGCTCCTGGTCGATCCGGAACGTGTCCATGTCGACGAACTCGAGCCGGTACCGCTCGGCCAGGCGCCGGGCCTGCTCCAGTTCGGCGAGGTGCTCGTCCGGCCCAAGGTCGGGGGCGTCAGTGTGCAGCGAGGTGGTGGGGGTGGGGACGTCAGCCATGCGCGATGTACTTCGGACTCTCGTGAAGGCCGCCTAGCCGGCCAGCACCGCGCTGAGCTGGAAGAGCGGCATGTAAAGCGCCAGCAGCAGCCCCGCGATGACCATGCCCATCACGACCAGCAGCACCGGTTCGATGACGGTGACGAACCGCTCCATGTTGGTCGAGATCTCCTCGTCGTAGAAGTCGGCCACCGTGTTCAGCATGTCCTGGAGGGCCCCGGTCGACTCCCCCACCTCGGCCATCTTCACGGCCACTTCGGGAAACACGCCGCGCGCCTCGAGCGCTGCCGAGAATGCCACGCCTTCCCGCACGCGGGTGCCCACCACGTCCAGCTCACGCGCCATGAACTGGTTGCCGACAGACCTCGCGGCGATGTCGAGCGCGTTGACGAGCGGCAGGCCGCCGCTCAGGAGCGTGGCCAGCGTCCGCGCCATCTGCGAGGTGGCGAACTTGGCCGCGATCTCGCCGACGAACGGCAGCCTCAACAGGAGCCGATCGAGCACGGCCCTGCGGCCAGGCTGCCGGATCCAGCTCATGAAGAACGCCACGGCCCCGCCTATCGCGAGCAGGATGATCAGGTAGTGGCGCCGCAGGATGTCGGACACCGCCACGATGACCTGCGTGACCAACGGAAGCTCGGCCCCGAACGACGCATAGAAGTCGGCGAAGTTCGGCACCGCCCAGAGCACGATGATCGCCACCACGCCGGACGCGAGTGCCGTCAGGATGGCCGGATAGATCAGCGCCGAGAGCGTCTTGCGCTTCACCGTCGCGAGAATCTTGGTGTACTCCACGAACCGCCGCAGCACCGCATCGAGGTTGCCGCTGCGCTCGCCCGCGACGAGCGAGGCGGTGTAGATGCTCGGAAAGAGGCTGCCCTGCGCGGCGAATGCATCCGAGAGCGCCGCCCCCGCCCGGACCCGCTCGTGCACGTCGTCGAGGACGCCGCGGAACAGCGGTGTCGTGACGCGGCGCTTCAGGAGATCGAGCGACTGCACCAGCGGCATGCCGGCCTTGAGGAGCGTGGCCAGTTCCTGGTTGAAGACCAGGAACTCGCGCATCGAAATGGTCGAGCGATTCGGGAGGCGGAACGGGATGCCGGCCACGGCACCGCGAGGCTTGAGCGCGAGGACGTAGAGCCCCTTCTCCTCGAGTTCATGGCGGAGGCGTGCCTCGGAGTCGGCTACGTACACCCCCTCCACGATTTCGCCCGTGCTCGAGGCGAGCCGACAGTGGAACTCCACCCGTCAGGCGCCCCCGCCGAAACCGCAACAGATTGCAGCCGTGGACATTACAGTCCGAGAGTATATCAACTCCGGCCCGGCGCAGCCCGTCAGAGCCCGGTGAGCGCCCGGATGCGTGCAACGTAGTCCAGCGTTTCCCGGTACGGGGGCACGCCGGCGAACCGCTCGACCGCCCCTTCCCCGGCGTTGTAGGCCGCCAGGGCCAGCTCGAGTGGAAAACGATCGAGCAGGGTCTTGAGGTGGGTGACGCCTGCCCTGATATTGGCAGCAGGGTCGTAGAGATTGCGGATGCCGTACCGGCGTCCCGTCGCGGGCATCACCTGCATCAGCCCGAGAGCCCCCTTGCTCGACCGCGCACGAGGCTGGTACGCCGACTCCACCTGGATGACCGCCCGGACGAGCGTGGGGTCGACCCCCTGCTCGGCCGCCACCTTCCGGATCAGCGAGTCGTACGACGGATGGCGGGTCAGGGCTGGCAGGCCAGGCAGGGGAACGGGCTGGGCGGCGTGCTGGGTCGGATCGGCTGCCGGGGCCGGCTCCGGATACGGGACCTCGTCAGGTCCGATCCCGGCGATAAGTGCGGTCTCGACCACCATCTCGCCGCCGCCACGCAGTTCGAGCACGACCCGGGTGCCATCCGGGCGATGTGCACGAACCGACATCGTCCGTCCGGTGACGAACGTGACCAGGTCGGCCCGGGCCGCAACCGGGAAGCCGAGGAGGCAGAGGGTCAGGCCGAGCAGCCGGACCCTCCAGGCCCGACTACCGCGGGTCGACGAAAGCGTGGAAGACGCGAACGCCCAGTTCACGGGGATCCTTGCTGGTGCCGTTCGTGATCGTGGACGGCACAAACGTATTGTCCACCACGATCTGCAGCTCCGCCAGATCCGCCTCGCCCATCAGGTTGCCGGGCAGGGTGATCTTGTGCAGCGACCGCTCTTCCGGCTGCACCGTCAGGGTCTGTACGGCCTGGCCGCCCAGCATGACGGACACCTGCTGCGGTCCGTGCAGGTCCTTGCCCGGGCTGTCGAGGTCGAAGTAGAAGATGGCGTCCTTCTTGGGATTCTTGAACGCCAGCGTGGCCTGCTTCTTCGTCCACTGCCACTCCAGCGCCGGGTCGTGCGCCGCGGTCTCTGCCGGGTGCCAGCCGTCCTTGAAGACCGTGAAGAGGTTGTCGGTCTGCGGCAGGAGCTGCAGCTTCGCCACCCGGTAGGAGTGCTGGCCGGCATCCTCGCCGGTCATGGCCACGCGCCGCTGGTCCTTCACGGAGTGCAGGCCCACCTGGAGGGTGGCATCCCCCACGTACGGAAACACCGGCACGAAGATCGTCCGCGTGTACTCGATCGTCTGCCCGGGCTTCCACTGCGACGTCGGGGTGGGCGGATCGTGGTCGTCATTCCACATCTGCTCCTCGTCCGTGTCGACGACGTGGACGAACACACGGTAGTCCTCGCTGAACGACGCGTCGGAGGCGACCACGAACTTGTAGGTGATCTCGAGCGGGCTGCCGGCTGGTACGCGCTCGAAGCTGAGCGACACGCTCGGCGTGGCCTGGGGCGGACCGGCGGTCTCGTCACCGCCACCACAGGCGGACCCAAGCAGCGCGGTGGTCAAGGACAGCAGGCCGGCAAGGACGGGAAGAGGAAGACGTGCTCGAATCATAATGCTCCGGAAAATCGCTCAGAGTGAAACCTAGGAATGCTAGCGGATGCCGCGGGCAGGCGCAATCGGGCGGACCCGTGTGCTACAGTTTCGGCGCAGGAGTCTGACGTGGCACACGACGCGCTGGGACTGGTGGAAACAAAGGGGCTGATCGGCTCGGTCGAAGCGGCCGACGCCATGGTGAAGACCGCCAATGTCGCGCTGATCGCGAAGGAGTACATCGGCGCCGGGTACGTCACCGTCATGGTCCGTGGCGACGTCGGCGCGGTGAAGGCCGCCACCGACGCCGGGGCCGCAGCTGCCCGCCGGGTCGGTGAGCTGGTGTCCGTCCACGTCATTCCGCGCCCTCACGCCGAGGTCGAGCGCATCCTGCCGAAGGGCGCCTAGCCGCCGATGGCCGACGCCGCCGTCAGCCCCCACGGCGATCGCGACCTCGCGTCCATCGCCGAGGCCCGTGCCCTCGCCCGCCGGGCCAGGCAGGCCTGGCTCGAACTCGCCGAGTTCTCCCAGGAACGGATTGACGCCATCGTGACCGCGATGGCCGAGGCTGCCACCGCGCAGGCCGAGGTGTTCGCCCGCATGGCCGTGGACGAGACCGGCTTCGGCGTCTACGAAGACAAGATCCAGAAGAACCTGTTCGCCTCCCGCAAGGTCTACGACTTCATCAAGGGCATGAAGACGGTGGGGGTCGTGGCACGGCACGAGGAGCGGCGGGTTGTCGAGATCGCCGAGCCATTCGGCGTCGTCGCGGCCATCGTCCCGTCGACCAACCCGACGTCGACCGCCATCTACAAGATTCTCATCGCCCTGAAGGCCCGCTGCACCATCGTCCTGAGCCCGCACCCGTCGGCCGTGACGTGCATCACACGGGTGGCCGAAGTGATGGATGAGGCCGCGCGGCGCGCGGGAGCGCCCGCGGGAGCCATCAGCTGGATGACGACGGTGTCGCTCGAAGGGACGCAGGAGCTGATGAAGCAGCGCGAGGTGGCGGTCATCCTTGCCACCGGTGGGATGGGCCTGGTGCGCGCCGCCTACTCGGCCGGCAAGCCGGCGTACGGCGTCGGACCGGGCAACGCCCCTGCTTACATCGAGCGGACGGCCGACGTGAAGAAGGCCGTGCGCGACATCATCACCGGCAAGACCTTCGACAACGGCGTGCTCTGCTCGTCGGAGAACTCCGTGGTCGTCGATGCGCCGATTGCCGAGCAGGTGAAGCGCGAGTTCCAGGCGCAGGGGTGCCACTTCCTGAGCCCGGCGGAGCGCAGCAAGGTGGCGGCGGTGCTGGTCACTCCCCAGCGGCTACCGAATCCAACGCTGGTCGGGAAGTCCGCGGTCGCCATCGCCAGCGCCTGCGGCATCACCGTGCCGGACGGCACCAGGGTGCTCATCGCCGAACTCGACGGGGTTGGCCGCGACCACCCCCTGTCCATCGAGAAGCTGTGCCCGGTCCTCTCGTTCTACGTGGTGGCCGACTGGCGCGAGGGCTGCGAACGCTGCAAGCAGATCCTGCGGTACGGCGGCATGGGTCACACCATGGGGATCCACTCGCAGAACGAGCAGGTGATCCTCGAGTTCGGGCTGAAGAAACCGGCCTTCCGCATTGCGGTGAACACGCCGACCACGTTCGGATCCACCGGCATCTCCTCGGGTCTCGATCCCGCGATGACACTGGGATGCGGCGGCTACGGCGGCAACATCACGTCGGACAACATCACTCCGCGGCACCTGCTCAACATCAAGCGGCTGGCCTACGAAGTCACCTCCGTGCCGAACCGGTTCGAGCGGGCATCCGGCATCACGTTGCCGGTGTCGGGCCCGGCGCGTGTGGCGCCCTCGGCCGGCATCACGTCCAAGGTGCTGACGCAGCGGATTGAGCAGTTCCTGGGGTCGCGCGGCTACAAGGGTGTCGCGGCCACGGACGGGGGCACCACGTCCGCCGGTCCGGCAGCCACAAGCGGTTCGGATGCCCCGCCCCTGGACTTCGTCTGCGAGGAGGATGTCCGCAAGGCCATGCGCGAGGGTCGAACGCTCGTCGTCTCCGAGCGGGCGATCGTCACCCCCTCGGCTCGCGAACTGGGCGAGGCGAACCGGGTGTTCGCGCCGGCCCCCTTCCACGGCTGACCTCACGGTCGACTCCGGGTCGGCCGCCGCGGTTTCCGCCCCGTGGACCAAACGTTCGTCGGCCGCTTAATGCTGAGCCACTTGGACTTACTGTTGACCGACCGACGGGCGGATGCTAGTATGCCTCAGCCGTTGACGCCCGGCTCGTCCGGGCAGGCGGAAGGCTTCCGCAGCTTCCACACGGCACGCTAGGTTTCGGCGCGCACCATCTGGCGCCGCCCCGGTTCACCCGGAGCCCCCGCACGGGGGCGACTTACGATGCGCGGTGCCGCCCCGATTGGCGGACGCGCGATTTCGGAGCGCCCGAATGGTTCGACGCCCGCACCTGCGACTCGCTCTCCTTGCGCTGCTGCCCCTGTTGGCGGCCTGCGGCGCGGGCGTTCGCCGGGCGCCAGTCACCGCAGCCCCGCCGGGTCCTTCAGTGGCTCCCGTCACCGCCACGACCCTGCCCGGTTCCACGACGCCCGTCGAAGATCCCGTTCTCGCCCTCCTCGCACAGTCCGACCGTCACTTCAGGACCGGCCAGCTCGAGCTCGAGGCGGGCCATGTCGAGGGTGCGCGGCAGGCCTTCGACCGGGCGCTCAACGTGCTGATCGAATCGCCCTACGGGGGACGGACCGAGCCCAGGATCCGGGAGCAGTTCGACCGCCTGGTCGACCGCATCAGCACTTACGAGGTGAAGGCGCTCGCGCAGGGCGACGGATTCACCGATCGGCAACCGGACGAGCCGGCCTCGATCGACGAGCTCCTGGCTGTCTCGGCCACGCTGGTGCCACCCGCCGTCAGTGCCGAACTCGCCCGCACGGTGAAGTCGAACCTCCAGACGGGCGACTACGACATCCCCATTCCCCTGAACGACCGGGTGCTCTCGTTCATCGAGCTGTTCCAGGGGCGGCTGCACGACTTCCTGCAGGAGGGAATGAAGCGCGGCAGCAAGTACCTTCCGATGATCCAGAACGTCTTCCGGGCAGAAGGGCTGCCGCTGGATCTGGCGTACGTGCCGCTGGTCGAGAGCGCGTTCAACCCGAATGCCCTGTCGCGTACGAAGGCCCGCGGCGTCTGGCAGTTCATGCTCGGCACGGGCAGGGAAAACGGCCTCCGGCAGGACTGGTACATCGATGAGCGCTCCGACCCCGAGAAGGCGACGTTCGCCGCGGCGAAGTACCTGAACACGCTGTCCTCGATGTTCGATGGCGACTGGCACCTGGCGCTGGCGTCATACAACGGCGGTCCGGGACGGCTGCAGAAGGCGATCAAGCGCGCGGGCGTCAGCGACTTCTGGGCCCTCTCGAAGAAGCCACGCGTGCTGCCCCGCGAGACGCGCGACTACGTGCCGATGATTCTCGCGGCGATCGTCATCGCGAAGAACCCGGCCCAGTACGGATTCGAGTTCGAAACCGAGGAAGCGCACAGCTACGAGACGGTGACGCTCGAGCAGCCGGTCGACCTCCGGCGCATCGCGGAGTGGGCCGACACCACCATCGACACGATCCAGCGGCTCAATCCCGAACTTCGTCGCTGGACCACGCCCATCAAGGACAACAGCTACAGCCTGAAGGTGCCGTCGGGTACGGCAGAAGCGGTCCGCACGAAGCTGGCCGACGCCTCCACGGCCGACCTCGCGTCGCTGCGTTGGTACACCGTGAAGAAGGGCGACACACTGGCCGCCGTGGCCCGCACGCTGCGGGTGAGCCGCGCCGACCTGGCGGCGGCGAACTACCTCAAGACCACCGCCCGCGTCAGGCCGGGCGCCAAGCTGATGGTGCCGCACGAGTCCACCCGGCTCATGGCGGCCCGCGCCGACCGGCCGGTGCCCGCCGCCGAGTCGCGTCCGCTGGTGGCCGACTCCGTCGTGCCGGCCGTCAACGCCTCGAGCGGCCAGCGCATCAAGGTGACCTACCGCGTGAAGCGCGGCGACACGCTGGGGGCCATCGCCCGCGCGTTCAACACCACGGTGTCGAACATCAAGTCCTGGAACCGCATCCCCGGTACCCGCATCACGGCGGGCGACCGCCTCACCATCTACACGGCGCAGGCCAACTGACGCGCACGGGCAACCTGCCCACGTGTCTGCCCCACCGGCGGTGCATCGTTATCTGCGTACACCACCTCGTCCCAGGCTGCTGTTCCTGCCACACCTGAATCGGTCAGCCGCTGCAAGTGCTTGACAGGCCTGGAACGGCCCCAGCGGGGCGGTCCTTGCAGAGCCAGAGCGCATGCTCGCCTCCGTTCGGACTGCGGCCATTCAGGGTGTGGACGCCTGCGCGGTGCAGGTGGAGGTCGACGTCTCGTTCGGGATGCCGCTCTTCACCATGGTCGGACTGCCAGACGCCAGCGTGCGCGAGAGCCGCGACCGTGTGCGCAGTGCAATCCGCAACAGCGGCTTCGAGTTTCCGCCACACCGCATCACGGTGAACCTGGCGCCGGCCGACGTCCGGAAGGCCGGGGCCGCCTTCGACCTCCCGATCGCGCTGGGCATCCTGGCCGCAAGCGGCGTGATTCCTGCCGATGCCCTGGCCTCGATGATGGTGGTCGGTGAGCTGTCGCTCGACGGTCGGATCCAGTCCACCCGCGGGATGCTGCCGTTCGCGGCGGCCGCACGTCGCGAAGGGCTTGGGTATCTGCTGCTGCCCTCGGCCAACGCCTCGGAGGCGGCCGCAGTCCTTCCCGCCGGACTCCTGCCTGTGGCCTCACTGGCAGACGCGGTCGGGGCGACGCGCGACCCGGCCGCGAGCCGGGCCATCGTTCAGGCCCACCCGCCCACGGAGCCCGTGGTGGCCGACTTCGCCGACGTGGCCGGGCAGGACCTGGCGCGCCGAGCCATCGAGATCGCCTCGTCTGGCGGGCACAACCTCCTCATGGTCGGCCCCCCGGGCGCGGGCAAGACCATGATCGCGAGGCGGATGGCGGGCGTGCTGCCCCCGCTCACCTTCGATGAAGCCATCGAGTCGACCACCGTCCACTCCGTGGCCGGGCTGGTGCAGCCGGGTGCAGGACTCATTGCGGTCCGCCCGTTCAGGGCTCCTCACCACACCATCTCGGCCTCCGCCCTGGCGGGCGGCGGCTCGCATCCACGCCCCGGCGAAGTGAGCCTGGCACACAACGGCGTGCTGTTCCTGGATGAGATGCTGGAGTTCCCGCGTAGCGTCCTCGACGTGCTGCGTCAGCCGCTCGAAGAAGGGGTGGTGACGGTGGCGCGGGCCTCGAGGACGGTCACCTTCCCGGCCAGGTTCGTGCTGGTCGCCGCCACCAATCCGTGTCCCTGCGGTATGGCGGGTGATCCCGTCCGCACCTGCCGGTGCACGCCACAGCAGGTGGCCCGGTACGCCGGACGCCTGTCGGGTCCCCTGAAGGACCGTCTCGACCTGACCGTCGACGTGCAGCGCCTGCCTCCGGACCAGCTCGGTACCGCCGGGGTGTCCGAGAGCTCTGCCGCCATCCGCCGCCGGGTGATGGCGGCCCGTGACCGGCAGCAGCAGCGATACCTGGGTGCCCGCGTACAGACCAACGGCGCGCTCGGGTCGACGGAGTTGCGGACGCACTGCGCGCTCGACCGCTCCGGCCTGCAGCTGCTGCAACGCGCCGCCGAGCGGCTTGGCCTGAGTGCCCGCGGGTTCGACCGCGTCCGCCGTGTCGCACGTACCGTCGCCGACCTCGCCGGCGAGGACCGCATCCACGCCGACCATGTCGCCGAAGCCCTGCAGTTCAGGCTGGGCTGATGCCGCTCCCTCCCCTAGCGCCGGACCGCGCCAACGACCAGACCGCCGGGATCACCGTCACGGAGTGGGTTCGTGAATCGGCGCCCCGCATCACTCAGGTCGCCGAACACGGTATCGCCATCCGGCGTGATCCCCTCCCGCACCCAGCGGACCAGGTCGTCGAAGGCGCGTGCCTGTTCGGGCACGCTGAACTGGCAGTGCCCGCCAATCCGGTAGATGCGCTGCACGAGCAGGTCGTCCTTGCCAGCCGCCTTCACGGCCGTGCGCAGCGTCTGTTCCAGGTGAATCGGCACGAACAGATCGCCCGTGCCGTGCATTGTCAGCAGCGGACGCTCGATCCGTCCATCGAGCGGCACCAGTTCATCGAAGGGCCCCTGCGGTCCGCGCACCTCCATGTCGGGCGCCTTGCGGCGGACGAGCCGATCGAGCGATCCACCCTCGAGCCCGAGCGCCCCGTCGAGGCGGTAGGTGTAGTGGATATTGGTGGTGGCGCGGTTCGACGGCGAGGTACTCCCGGCCAGCGCGGCACCGCTGATGTTCTGCAGGAAACGCGAGCGCAGGCCCTGTGCCGCGAATGGACGGGGGCCGCCGCTCAGCTCGATCTGGACATTGGCGAGCTGGCGTCCCTTCTCGGTGTAGTTCGGTGGTTCGCCCAGGATCGCGGCCATCCGGTTCAGGCTGTCGCCCACGGTCGACGGGTTCTCGAACCGGACCCCGGTGATCACCTCGGCAGCGGCCCCCACGGCGGTGAAGTAGTCGAAGAGTTCGGGACCGGCCGGACACATGGCCAGTCCGCCCGCGAACGTCGTGGGAAACTCGTGCATCCCGAGCAGGGTGACGTGCCCGCCCATCGAGGTGCCGGTCAGGTAGACCCGCCGGGCGGCGGTGCCGCCGTTGAACTGGGTGAACAGGTCCATGAGCGCCATGGTGTCCTGCAGCCCCGCGCCGGGCACGTACCCATTGCAGCGGTAGCTCGACGCGGCCCAGGCGAAGCCCTGCTCGATCAGGTGCTGGCGGATCGCTGGCGTGCCCACGCGCAGTTGAGCACCGCGCGGCCCCGCGTTGCTGACGAATCCGTGCGCGCTCAGCATCAGCTCGCCGTTCCAGCGCTCCGGGATCTCGACGCGGTAGATGCCGCCGTCATAGCGTCCGAAGAAGGCCTTCGCTCCGGGCAAGGGCTCGAATGCGGGGTCATCGGGTGTCCAGCTCTGGGCCGGGCAGGCCAGCGGGGTGAATCCCGGACGTCCAACCGTGGACGCAGGCTGCTCGTTCGCGAGCAGCACGGCCGCCGTCACGGCCACGATGAGGGCTCTTCTGTGCGTCATAGGTGCCTGTCCTCGCAGACGACGATGGTGGGGCTGGCGAACGCTGCACAGCCATGCGCACGTTCTTCGCTGGGCGTTCGCCGACTCGGCATTTCGTACTTCCGATCGTGAAATCGCGTGTGCTACAGTGCTGAAAATTCCCCGTTCTGCCGGGCTCGAACCTCGGTTGTCTTCGGACTTCCCGGACAAGCAGTTCCGCTTCACTTGAGAGGGTAATGTTCTCACGGCGATACACCGTTCTCATCGCTGACCGATCGACCGGCGTCGTGCGCAGACTGACCATCAGCCTGCGGACCGTCGCGTTCGTCGTCGGCAGCACACTGGCGATGCCCGTGCTCATCGGGCTCGGCGCCAAGTGGAGCGCCAGCATGGAGCTGCACCAGCTCCGCGCCACCAATTCGGCGCTGACCCAGGAGAACGGCAACTATCGCGAAACGACCGGCGAACTCGCTGAGCAGATTCAGTCGCTCGAAGGGGTGATTGACGAGCTAGGGTCGCGGTCCGCGCTCGACCCGGTACAGGCCAATGCAATTGCGAAGCTGCCTGCCGTGGTGAAGAACCGGGCGGTCGGCGGCACCTCGCAGACCAACGCCGCCATCAGCAACGTGATGTCCACGTCGCTCATCTCCCCCGAGGACACCTTCGGTGTCCTGCGCACGCTCCTCTCCGCCCTCGAAACACGACTGAGCAGCGTCCGCCAGGGCATCGAGCGCCAGGAGAAGCTGGCGGCCGCGACGCCGTCCATCTGGCCTGCGAAGGGATGGCTCACGGGACGCTTCGGTGGACGCTCGGACCCGTTCACGGGTCAGTCGGCGTTCCACCAGGGGCTCGACATCTCGGCCTCCAAGGGCCAGCCGGTGTACGCCACGGCCGACGGCAAGGTGAACTCGGCCTCGTATGAGGGCGAGTACGGCAACATGGTCGTCCTCCGCCACGACTTCGGGATTACCACCCGCTACGGCCACCTGAGCGGGTTCAACGTGAAGCGCGGACAGGACGTGCACCGGGGCGACGTCATCGGCTATGTGGGCTCCACCGGCCGTTCCACCGGTGCCCACCTGCACTACGAGATTCTCGTGAACGGCAAGCTGCTCAACCCGATGCAGCTCCTCGCGCAGCCGGCCAAGACCCGCTAGGGTCGCAGCGCCTCGACGCCATCCACGGGCCGGAGGGACACACGGGCATGACCCGTCCACCCTTCGGCCCTTTTTCTTTCTGCTACAATCGGCAGATACCCATGGCCCTTCGGCCAACTCAGGGACGTCCTGAGGCGCATCGAAGGACGGGACATTCCGCGCTGTAGATGCTCCAATCACTGCTCGCCAAGGTCATCGGCACACAGAACGAACGCGACCTGAAGAAGCTGCGGCCGATCGTCGCGCAGGTCAACGCCCTCGAGGCGTCGATCGCGGGCCTCACCGACGAGGCCCTGCGCGGCAAGACCGCCGAGTTCAAGGCACGCGTCGCCAACGGCGAGTCGCTCGACTCGCTCCTGCCCGAAGCCTTCGCTGTCGTCCGCGAAGCCGGTCGCCGCGTCATGAACATGCGGCATTACGACGTGCAGCTGATGGGAGGCATCGTCCTTCACCAGGGGCGTATCGCGGAAATGAAGACGGGCGAAGGCAAGACGCTCGTCGCCACGCTGCCCGCATACCTGAACGCCCTCGAGGGCAAGGGCGTCCACGTGGTCACCGTGAACGACTACCTCGCCCGGCGCGACTCGGAGTGGATGGGCCGCGTCTACCGCTTCCTCGGCATGAGCGTCGGCGTCATCCAGCACGAGCTGAACGACGCGGAGCGCCAGGTGGCCTACGCCGCGGACATCACCTACGGCACGAACAACGAGTTCGGCTTCGACTACCTCCGCGACAACATGAAGTTCGACCTCGCGCACTACGTGCAGCGCGGTCACCACTTCGCCATCGTCGACGAAGTCGACAGCATCCTCATCGACGAGGCCCGCACCCCACTCATCATCTCGGGTCCGGCCGAGGCGTCCACCGACCTCTATTACGAGGTGGACAAGATCATCCCCCGGCTGAAGCCGGGTGCGGTCATCCGCGGCGACGTGAAGGCCGAGGAGCGCGAGGCGATCGACCAGACGGGCGATTACGTCGTTGACGAGAAGCACAAGACCGTCACGCTCACCGAGAGCGGCATGCAGAAGGCGGAGCAGCTGCTGCTCCACCGGCTGAACGGCGGGCACATCTACGACCTCGAGAACGCCCACATCAAGCACCACGTCGACCAGGCGCTGCGCGCCCACGCCATCTTCAAGCTCGACGTCGACTACATGGTGAAGGACGGCGAGGTCGTCATCGTCGACGAGTTCACCGGGCGCCTCATGCCCGGGCGGCGCTGGAGCGACGGCCTGCACCAGGCGGTCGAGGCCAAGGAAGGCGTGAAGATCGAGCGCGAGAACCAGACGCTCGCGACCGTCACCTTCCAGAACTACTTCCGCAAGTACAAGAAGCTTTCCGGGATGACCGGCACGGCCGAGACGGAGGCCGTGGAGTTCGAGAACATCTACAAGCTCCAGGTCAACATCATGGAGCCCAACCGCCCGCTGCTCCGCAAGGAGCTGCCGGACCTGGTGTATCGGACCGAGCAGGAGAAGTGGGACGCGATCGTCGCCGACATCATCGAGGCACACCAGGCCGGCCGCCCGGTGCTCGTCGGCACCGTCTCCATCGAGAAGTCCGAGAAGCTCTCCACGATGCTGGATCGCCGCGGGCTGAAGCGCGGCACGATCACCGGCGGCGGCCACGACAAGCACGTGGTGCTGAACGCGAAGTACCACGCGCAGGAGGCGGAATTCGTCGCACAGGCCGGCCGCATCGGCGCGGTCACCATCGCCACCAACATGGCCGGCCGCGGCACCGACATCCTGCTCGGCGGCAATGCCGAGTTCATGGCACGCCAGCAGGCCCTGGCCGAGCAGATTGCCGAGCGCCTGCCCAAGGGCGAGGAACGCTTCGTCGACGACGAGGAGTTCGTCTACTTCTCGCACCTCGACGGCTTCTACCGCGTGCCGAAGCACGACTACGAACGCATCTACACCCACTTCAAGGCCATCACCGACGACGAGCACGAGAAGGTGGTGGAGCTCGGCGGTCTGCACATCATCGGCACCGAGCGGCACGAAGCTCGCCGCATCGACAACCAGCTGCGCGGCCGCGCCGGCCGCCAGGGCGACCCGGGCTCGGCCCGCTTCTATCTCTCGCTCCAGGACGACCTGATGCGCATCTTCGGGTCGGATCGCATCTCCGGCTTGATGCAGCGCCTCGGCATGGAAGAGGGCGTGCCGATCGAGGCGGGCATGGTCACCAAGGCCATCGAGCGCGCGCAGAAGCAGGTGGAGGCGCAGAACTTCTCCACCCGCAAGCACCTCCTCGAGTACGACGACGTGATGAACAAGCAGCGCGAGAGCGTCTACTCGCTGCGTCGCGAGATCCTCGAGGGCAACATCCGGCTCGACGAGACCGAGGTGGTGGGCACGCGCGACTACCTCATGACGCTCGCGGAGGACGCACTCGACACCCTGGTCGAGGAGTACGCGCCCGCCGAGGCCGACCTCGAAGAGTGGGACCTCGATGCCCTTCGGCGTGAGGCCGAGGACCAGTTCAGCGTCGACACCTCCTCCGTCGACTTCGCGGGCAAGACCGCCGACGACATTCGCGACGAGCTCTGGGCCCTGATCGTCGCGTCGTACACCGACAAGGAGAACCTGATCGGCCGCGAGATCCTGACGCGGGTCGAGCGCGACGTCATGCTCCAGGTGGTCGACCAGCAGTGGAAGGACCACCTGTACAGCCTGGATCACCTCAAGGAAGGCATCGGGCTTCGCGGCTACGGCCAGCGCGATCCGCTGGTCGAGTACAAGAAGGAAAGCTTCCAGATGTTCCAGGCGATGAAGGACCGGGTGGACAACGACACCGTTGGCCTGCTCTGGCGCCTGCGTCCGGTGCTGTCCGAGGAGGCACCGCCCGCACCACCGCCCGTCCGGCAGGCGCCGCCCCGGCCGCCGATGGTCATGAACAACCCGGGTGCAGAGACCCAGGCCTCGTCCATCTTCAACAGTGCACCCTCGCAGACGCCGGCCCCGGCCGCAGCCGGCGTGGCCGGCCACCGCACGCCGCAGCCCGCACGCGTCGGTGGCGACGACGCCGACGTGAAGACCGTGCGGCACGACGGACCGAAGGTCGGCCGCAACGACCCGTGCCCGTGCGGCAGCGGCAAGAAGTACAAGAAGTGCCATGGTGCCGCGGTCTGAACGCGTGCGCCCTGCCCCGCCCCGTCGATCGTCAGCGATCGGCCTGCGCGGAATTCGATCGCTGACCCCTGAAAGGCCGACGCATGTCGGCCTTTTGCGTATCCGGACTTATGACGACAAAGACTGACGCCTTCGCCCCACCGGCCGCCATCGACGCCGGGTTCGCCACTGCCCTCACGTTCGACGACGTGCTGCTCGTGCCGCAGCACTCGACCGTGCTGCCCTATCAGGTGGACGTGAGCACGCGCCTCACGCGCAACATCCGCCTGAACGTGCCGCTCGTCAGCGCGGCCATGGACACCGTGACCGAGTCGAGGCTCGCCATCGCCATGGCGCAGCAGGGCGGCCTCGGCGTCATCCACAAGAACCTGTCCATCGAGGAGCAGGCCTCCGAGGTCGATCGCGTGAAGCGGTCGGAGAGCGGCATGATCGTCGACCCGATCACGCTGTCGCCCGACCACCGCATCTTCGAGGCGCTGGACCTCATGAAGAAGTACCGGATCTCCGGCGTGCCCATCACGGAGGATGGCAGCAAGGAGGGGCGGCTCGTCGGGATCCTGACGAACCGCGACCTGCGGTTCGAGACCAACGTGCAGCGGCCCATCCGCGACATCATGACGAGTGAGAACCTCATCACCGTCCCGGTGGGCACCACCCTCGATGCCGCGCGCGAGATCCTCCACCGCCACAAGGTGGAGAAGCTCCTGGTGGTGGACACCGCGTTCCGCCTGAAGGGGCTGATCACCGTCAAGGACATCCAAAAGGCGGTGAAGTACCCGAACGCGTCCAAGGACGCCCTTGGACGCCTCCGCTGCGGCGCCGCGGTGGGCGTCGCCAGGGACACGCTCGAGCGGGCCGACGCGCTGGTCGCCGCCGGCGTGGACGTGCTTGTCGTGGACACGGCGCACGGCCACTCCCAGGGCGTGCTCGACATCGTCTCGAAGGTCCGCGCGCGCTTTCCCGGCGTGGAACTCGTGGCCGGCAATGTGGCCACCGGTGCGGCGACGCTGGCCCTCATCGATGCCGGCGTGGATGCCGTGAAGGTGGGCATCGGGGCCGGCTCCATCTGCACGACGCGCGTCGTCGCCGGCATCGGCGTGCCGATGATCTCGGCCATCATGGAGTGCGCCAGGGCGGCGGCCAGCCACGACATCCCGATCATCGCCGACGGCGGCATCCGCTTCTCCGGCGACATCACGAAGGCGCTTGCGGTGGGTGGCAGCACCACGATGATCGGCAACCTGTTTGCCGGCACCGACGAGAGTCCGGGCGAGCTGATCCTCTACCAGGGCCGCAGCTTCAAGGAGTATCGCGGCATGGGCTCCATCGGTGCGATGCGCCGCGGGAGCCGCGACCGCTACTTCCAGGACGACTTCGACCTCGAGAGCCCCTCGCAGGTTGGCGAGAAGCTGGTGCCGGAAGGGATCGAGGGTCGCGTCGCCCACAAGGGCTCGGTGGCCGCGATGATTCACCAGCTCGTGGGCGGCCTGCGCGCGGGCATGGGCTACACCGGGTGTGCCAGCATCCCCGAGCTCCAGACGAAGGCGCAGATTATCCGGATCACGCCCGCCGGCTTCCGCGAGAGCCACGTGCACGACGTGGCGATCACGAAGGAAGCGCCGAACTACCGCTCGGGCAACTGAGGAGGTCGGTCCATGCAGGTGGACCGGCTACCGTACGGGGCGGTCGATGGAAATCGACCGCTCATCCTCTCCCACCGCCTGCAGGGCCACGCGCGTCACCGCGTCCGGCGGGTCCGTCCACCGGTCCGGCCACTCGATGGCCACCACTCCCCCGCTCGCCGTCAGCTCATCGAGCCCGAGATCGTCGACCTCACGCGGAGAGAGCCGGTAGAGATCGATGTGGTACAGCGTGAGCCGCCCGCCGCGATACTCCTGGACGAGCGTGAAGGTGGGCGAGGTCACATCCGAGGGGTCGAGACCGAGCCCTTCGGCCAGCCCCTTCACGAAGGCGGTCTTGCCTGCGCCCAGCTCGCCCGTGAGCAGGACGATGGCGTCAGGCTCGAGCCGACCGGCGAGATCGCGCGCAATCGCGCGGGTCTCGGCCTCCGAGTGGCTGGAGACGATCACTGCTTCTCGACGACCTTGCGGCTCGACGTCAGCTCGAGAATCGCATCGCCGATGTGCGCGGCGACGTCGGACGCGAGCATCGCCGCCTCGCCCTCGTCGGCCTGTGCCAGGTCGCCCGCCATCCCGTGCAGGTAGACCGCAAGCCTGCAGGCCGCCTCGGCATCGAGCAACTGCGCGAGCCACGCGGCAATCATTCCGCACAGCACGTCACCGGTGCCCCCGGTAGCCATCCCGGGGTTCCCGGTCGGGTTGATGAAGATCGTGCCGTCAGGCGTCGCGATGAGCGTGCGGTGCCCCTTCAGCACCACGTAGACATGGTGTGTGGTTGCGAACGTGCGGGCTACGTCGAGCCGGTTCGCCTGCACCTCCTCGGTGGTCATCCCGACCAGCCGCGCCATCTCGCCCGGATGCGGCGTGATGATGACGTCTCGGCCCTCGCGGCCGGCGAGGCGATCGGGCTGACCCGCGAATGCATTCAGCCCGTCGGCGTCGATCACCAGCGGCACGGTTGCGCGGTCGACGATGGCCTGGACGAAGGCGCGCGTGCCAGCGCCCTGCCCGAGGCCAGGTCCAACGGCCAGCACGTCGGTCGCTGTCCCGAGAAGTTCCTCGACGCCGTCCGGGTCGAGACCGTCCGGGTTCTCGTCGAGGCTGGCCGTCATGTACTCAGGCGCCATCGCCGCCACGATGGGCAGGCAACTGGACGGAGTGGCGATCGTCACGAGCCCGGCACCCGCCCGCAGGGCGCCCACCGCCGCCAGGTGCGCTGCACCGGTCTTGCCGCGTGAGCCGGCCACCAGCAGCACGCGCCCGTAGTCGCCCTTGTGCGTGTCGGCCTCGCGAGGTACCACCAGGCTGCGCATGGCGCCACGTGTCAGCAGGTCCATGCGGGGCCCCTCCAGCGACTCGACCACCTCCATCGGGATGCCGATGTCGGCAATCACGATGTCGCCGGCGCGGGTTTCGGCCGGGGGCAGGACGAGGGCGAGCTTCGGGGCCGCGAGCGTCACCGTGGTGCCGGCCACGATGGAGTCGCCGAGCGGTTCGTGGTGGTCGGCCGAGAGGCCGGACGGCAGGTCGATGGCCACAACCGGAATGCCGGACTGGTTCACGTCCTCCGCGACACTCGCCAGCAACCCCTCGAGCGGGGCGTTGAGGCCGGTGCCGAAGATGGCGTCCACGATGAGCGTGCAGGCCGACACCTCGGAGAAGTGCAGTTCCCAGGCCTGGCTGTCGGCGACCTCCACCACGGTGATGCCGAGCCGGCCGAGGATGTCGAGGTTCACGCGCGCGTCGCCGCGTACCTCGGCCACGCGGCTGCCCACCACGAACACCGACACGTCGACACCGCGCTGGATGAGCGTGCGGGCCACGACGAAGCCGTCGCCTCCGTTGTTGCCGCGCCCGCAGAGCACCGCGACCGAGTGTTCCTGGAGGTCGCCGTGCACCGCCTCCATCGCCGCCACGACCTGGCGGCCGGCGTTCTCCATCAACACCAGTGACGGGATGCCAATATCCTCGATCGTCCGGCGGTCGGCCTCGCGCATCTGCGCGGCTGTGAGCACTCGCATGGAGGGTTGAAACCACGATAGCACAGGCGGTACGCTGGCCTGATGAGCGTGATGGTGAATGTGAACGGCCGCCTCATGGACAGGGAGCACGCGGTCATCTCGGTGTTCGACCACGGGTTCCTGTACGGCGAGGGGGTCTACGAGGTCGTGCGGACCTACGACGGCATCCCCTTCCTCTTCGACCGGCACATGCACCGGATGCGGGCGTCTGCCGCGCGCATCCACCTCGACATCGGACTGACCGACGACGAACTGGCCCGACGGTGCGACGAGACCATGCGGGCCGCCGGGCTCGGCACCGACGGCCGCGAGGCGTACATCCGCATCCTGGTGACGCGGGGCATCGGCGAGATCAGCTACGACCCGAAGTCCTGCCCGACGCCGAGCATCGTCGTCATCGTAAAGCCGCACGTGGACGCACCAGTGTCGGCGTATGACGATGGCGTGATGGTGTCGCTGGTTGGCGTGATGCGGAACCACCCCAGCTCGGTGAACCCGATCATCAAGTCCAACAACCTGCTGAACAACGCGCTGGGCCAGCAGGAGGCGATCCGCAAGGGGGCCTTCGAGGCGATCATGCGGAACTACCGCGGCGAGATTGCCGAGTGCAGCCAGTCCAACATCTTCATCGTGAAGGACGGCGAGGTGCTGACCCCGCCCGCGGACGCCGGGCTGCTCGTCGGCATCACGCGCGAGTTCCTGTTCGAGGTCGCCCGCGAGCACGGCGTGCCGATGCGCGAACAGGTGATCCTCGACGCGGATCTGCTGGGTGCAGACGAGGTGTTCCTCACGAGCACGACACGCGAGGTGCTGCCGATCGTCCGGGTGGATGAGCACGTGATCGGCACCGGACAGCCTGGGCCGATCACGCGCCGATTGCTCGACGGCTTCCGAGCCGGGGTTCGCCGCCTGACTGCAGCAACGGCCGGGGCCTGAGCACCGCCCTCAGCGGAGACCGGCGAGGATCTGCTGCACTTCGCCGTCGATGTCGAGCGAGGCGGTGGTCGACGACTTCTTCACGAAGATCTCGAAGACCGCCGCCGGCGTCGACCCCGTGTTGCGGAACCCGTGCATGGTCCCCTTCTTCATGAAGAACGCCTGACCGGGCGCGGCCGCCTTCGGACCGTCCGAGCCGATGGTGATCTCCAGTGTGCCGTTGACCGGCGCCCACACGTGATACTCCACATCGTCGTGCAGGTGCGCCTTGCGGACGGCGCCAGGCTGCAGTTCGACGCGGCTCACGCGGATCTCGTCCCGGTCGATGAGCCGGACGGGACGGACGCCGGGGTCGGCCTCACCGGGCTGGGCCGCCGGCTGCTGTGCCGACGCGGTGGCCACCAGCAGTCCGGTGAGAGCCAGGGCTGCGCACGTTCTGGACAGAATTCCGATCACCGTACTCTCCTCCTGCAACGACGCCTGCCCTTCCGCAGGTGCGGAGCGGCGCCACCGTGTCCTGGCGGAACAGACGAGAGCCTACCGCATCGGCACGGGCCGTACGCAAGGAAAGGCAGCCCGCCGTGCCGGCGAGGCTGCCTTTCGATGGGAGCTACCGGAATTCAGTTAGACGGCCGCGTCGGCGAACTCCTCGATCGGCGGGCAGGCGCAGATCAGGTTGCGGTCGCCGTATGGGTTGTCGATGCGGCCGACCGACGGCCAGAACTTCCGTGCGCGGACGAACGGGAGTGGATAGGCCGCCTGGTGGCGTGAGTACGTGTGCGGCCATTCATCAGCCGACACGGCTGCAGCCGTGTGAGGGGCGTGCTTCAGCACGTTGTCCTTCGGATCGGCCCTGCCGTCGATGACGTCCTGGATTTCCTGACGGATGGCGATCATCGCATCGCAGAACCGATCGAGTTCGGCACGCGGCTCGCTCTCCGTCGGCTCGATCATCAGCGTGCCAGCCACCGGGAACGACACCGTCGGTGCGTGGAAGCCGTAGTCCATCAGCCGCTTGGCCACGTCGGTCTCGTCGATGCCGCTCGCCGCCTTGAGCGGACGCAGGTCGAAGATCATCTCGTGCGCCACCCGGCCGTTCTCGCGGGTGTAGAGCACGGGATAGTGCGATTCGAGCCGCGACTTGATGTAGTTGGCGTTGAGGATGGCGTACCGCGTGGCGTCGGTCATGCCGTTGGCGCCAAGCATCCGGATGTAGGCGTACGAGATGAGCAGGATGCTGGCGCTGCCCCAGGGGGCTGCGGAGAGCGCGTGAATCGCCTGCGCTCCGCCGGTCTTCACCGCCACGTGACCGGGCAGGTACGGCGCCAGGTGCGCCGCGACGCAGATCGGCCCCATGCCGGGGCCGCCGCCGCCGTGCGGGATGGCGAAGGTCTTGTGCAGGTTCAGGTGGCAGACGTCGGCACCAATCGCCGCCGGGCTCGTGAGCCCGACCTGTGCGTTCATGTTGGCGCCGTCCATGTACACCTGCCCGCCGCTCTCGTGGATGACGGCGCAGATGTCCTGGATGCTCTCCTCGAAGACCCCGTGGGTGGACGGGTAGGTGACCATCAGGCACGACAGGCGATCGCGGTGGGCGTCGGCCTTGGCCCTGAGATCGGCGACATCGATGTTGCCGTCCTTCGTGCTGGCCACGACCACGACCTTCATGCCGGCCATGACGGCACTGGCAGGATTGGTGCCGTGCGCCGAGGCCGGAATGAGCACCACGTCGCGCTGGCTGTCGCCGCGAGCCAGGTGGTAGGCGCGGATCACCATCAGCCCCGCGAACTCGCCCTGGGCGCCGGAATTCGGCTGCAGGGAGACCGCCGCAAAGCCGGTGATCCTGGCGAGCGCGGACTCGAGATCCGCGAAGATCTGGTGGTAGCCCGGCACCTGCGCCACCGGCACGAACGGGTGCGGCTTCGAGAACTCCGGCCAGGTGATCGGCAGCATCTCGGATGCCGCGTTCAGCTTCATCGTGCAGGAGCCGAGCGGGATCATGGAGGTGTCCAGGCCGATGTCCTTGCGCTCCAGCCCGCGGATGTACCGCATCATCTCCATCTCGGAGTGATGGGTGTTGAAGACCGGATGCGTCAGGAACGGCGACGTCCGGGCGAGCGCCGACGGATAGCTGGCATCGAGCGCCAGCACAGGCGAGGCGGCCGCGGTCCCACCGACGACGGCGCGGAACACCGCCACGATGCGTGCGACCTCGTCCGCGTCAACGGTCTCGTCGAGCGCGATGTTGATGCTGCCATCCGCACGATACCGGAAGTTCATCCCGGCCGCCTCGGCCTCGCGGCGCACGACCTCGTGGTCCGCCCCCTGGATGCGGATGGTGTCGAAGAAGTGTGGGTTCGCCTGCGTGAGGCCCAGTGCCGTGAGCTGCTGGCTCAGGAGCGCGGCCAGGGCGTGCACGCGTTCGGCAATCGCCGTGAGCCCGCGCGGACCGTGGTACACGGCGTAGAGGCCGGCGATGTTCGCCAGCAGGGCCTGCGCCGTACAGATGTTGGACGTGGCCTTCTCGCGGCGGATGTGCTGCTCGCGCGTCTGCAGCGACATGCGATACGCGGTGTGACCGTGTGCGTCGACCGAGACACCGATGATGCGCCCCGGCGCCTGGCGGACATGCCTCTCTCGCGTCGCGAAGAAGGCCGCGTGCGGGCCGCCATAGCCCATCGGCACGCCAAACCGCTGCGAACTGCCGAGCACGATGTCGGCCCCCATCTCGCCGGGGGGGGTGAGCAGGACCAGGCTCAGGAGATCCGAGGCCACGGCCACGAGCACGCCGGCCGCATTGGCCTTCGCGATGAACCCGCGCAGGTCGTGCACCACGCCAGCCTCGTCTGGCGACTGCACGAGCGCACCGAATACGCGGTCGCCGAACTCGACCGTCTCCATGTCGCCGACCACCAGCTCGATGCCAAGGGGCTCGGCGCGTGCCATCAGGACGTCGATCGTCTGGGGATAGCAGCTGCTGGCCACGAAGAACTGGGGTGGACCCACGACGTTGTCGACACGACGGGACTGCACGCGGTGCAGCAGCGTCATCGCCTCACCCGCCGCGGTGGCCTCGTCCAGCAGCGAGGCGGTGGAGATCTCCATCCCGGTGAGGTCCGCCACCATCGTCTGGTAGTTGAGCAGCGCTTCGAGCCGTCCCTGGGCGATCTCCGCCTGGTACGGCGTGTACGGGGTGTACCAGCCGGGGTTCTCCAGCACATTCCGGAGGATCACGCTGGGTGTGACGCAGTCGTAATAGCCAAGGCCGATGAAGGAGCGGAAAACCTGGTTCCTGGCGGCGATGCCTCGAAGCTCGCGCAGGAACCCGTGCTCCGACATCCCGTCCGGCAGGTCCAGCGGTGCCTCGAGACGGATGCGGGCGGGGATGGCCTCGTCCATCAACGCGTCGAGCGAGGGAGCACCGACCACCTTCAGCATGGCTTCGGTGTCGGCCGCATCCGGACCGATGTGCCGGGACTGGAAGACGCCGTGGTCGAAGATGCTCATTTCACCAGGTCTGCGTACTGGGTCACGTCGAGGAGCTGGTCGACTTCACCGGGGTCTGACATCCGGATGACCACCATCCAGCTCCCATGCGGGTCGGTGTTGACCGCTTCCGGCTTCTCCTTGAGCGCGGTGTTCACCTCGACCACCTGCCCCGACACGGGCGCGTAGAGTTCCGACACGGCCTTCACCGACTCGATGTTGCCGAAGGTCTGGCCAGCCTTCACCGTGGTGCCCACCTCAGGCAGCTCGAGGTAGACGACGTCGCCCAGCTGGGCCTGGGCGAAGTCCGTGATGCCGACCTTCCCCTGATCGCCCGAGAGTTCGAGCCATTCGTGGTCCTTCGTGTACTTGAACCCGGCCGGATACTCCATCACTTGGTCCTCTTGTAGAAGGGTGTGGGAACGACCACTGCCTTCAGGCGGCGGCCGCGAATGTCGATCCCGAGCTCGGTGCCCGGGGCCGCGAGTGCCGCCGTCACGTAGCCGAGTCCGATGGCTTTCTTGAGATAGGGGGTCTGGGTGCCGCTGGTGACCGTGCCCACCTGTGCGTCACCCGAGAAGATGCCGTATCCGTGGCGGGCGATGCCGCGGTCGACCATCTCGAAGCCGACCAGCCGGCGCGCGGGGCCGTCGGCCTTCTGCTGCTTCAGGACGTCGCTGCCGATGAACGCGTCCTTCTTCCAGCCAACGATCCAGTTGAGGCCGGCCTCCACGGGAGTGGTGGTCTCGTCGATGTCGTTGCCGTGCAGGCACATCGCTGCCTCGAGCCGCAGTGTGTCGCGCGCGCCGAGCCCACAGGGAACGAGCCCGTACGGCTCGCCGGCCTGCATGAGAGCCAGCCAGACCTTGTCGGCCGCCTGCGGCGGCACGAACACCTCGAAGCCGTCCTCGCCCGTATAGCCCGTGCGCGAGACGGTGCCCCGCACGCCGGCAATCTCGCCGTGGGCGAACCAGTAGTACTTCATGGCGGCGAGATCGATGCCGGTGAGCGGCTGCAGGATCTCGAGCGCCCTGGGACCCTGCACCGCGATGAGCGCGTAGCGGGAACTGACGTTGACCGCGACGGCATCGCCAACCGGCCTGATGCCCTCGACAATCGTCTCGAAGTCCTTCTCGATGTGCGACGCGTTCACGACCAGCATGAAGTGCTGCGGGCCGAGCCGGTAGACGAGCAGGTCGTCGACGAACGTACCCTGCGGCGTGAGCAGGCCGGAGTACTGTGCCTGTCCCACCTGCAGCTTGGAGGCGTCGTTGCACGAGATGCGCTGCACGGCGCTGAGGGCATCGGCGCCGGCGATCTCGATCTGCCCCATGTGGCTCACATCGAAGAGGCCGGCGCGCTCGCGCACGGCCATGTGTTCGGCGGTGATGCCCGTGTATTCGACCGGCATGTCCCATCCGCCGAAAGGCACCATTCGCGCCCCGAGGGCACGATGGCGGGCGTTGAGCGGCGTCTTCTTGAGGGGCGTATCGCTGGCCTGATTCATGGAGAAATTCGCAGTGAAGGGAACAGGCCAACGGTACTATGCGCCTTCGCGCGTGGTCAAGGAACGCGCCGCGCCAACGCCCGCCACTCCGGTCACTCGCGCCGTGGCCGGACGATGAGGAACAGGGCGCCAACGGCGAGGGCGACGACCGCGGCGGAACCACCCCAGATCACGGTGGGCGTCCGCCAGGGCACCGGGGCGAGCGGCACGAGCAGCCCCACGCCCACGCCGGCGAGCAGCGTCCCTCCGATGAGCCCTGCGATCAGCAGGCGCAGCCTGTCCATTCCTCCTCCTACCAGTTGAACCCGGAACAGCTCAGAAAGCTGAACCAGTACGATTCGACCTGCAGCGTCCACCGGGCCGCACACATCTCCCAGTAGAAGACGTAGAACGGGTTGTTGGTCACCGAGATGTAGCAGGCCAGGTAGTCGTTCCAGGCCTCGACCATCCGTTGCTCCATCAGCGTGAAGCAGTCGATCGCCAGCCCTGCCGGCCGCAGGTTGCGCTGGCCCCGCTGGGCGAGTTGCCGTGCAATGCGCCTGGGCGCACCCACGTCGCCCGTGAGCATGCCCACCGTGGCGTCGGCGATGATGAGGGCCATGGCGGCAGGCGACCGGTCGTCGGTTTCCATCAGCGCGTCGGCAGCCACCCGGTAGCGGGTCAGGGCCGGCGAGTCGACGAGCAGCCGCCGGGCCTCGGCGCTCCTGCGCTCGTCGCGGGAGGCGCGGGGCAGATCGAGCGTCTTGCGGTTGCGGGTGACGTTGAGCCCGCGACCCGACATGGCGATCGTGACCTGATCGTCGCCGGTAGCCACCTGCAGCGTGAACTCACCGTTGCCCTGCACCCGCTTGGTGACCCGCAGGTCGCCGGTCACCGCGGACACCTCCACGCTGTTGTCCACTGTTGGCCTGACCTCGAAGGTGACATCGGCCCTGTCGTTCCGCGTCACCTGCGCCGCCGGCCGCGCCGTGGGCCGCGTGGCAGACTGTCCGGCCGTGCCACCCGGGCCGGTCAGCGCAGCCACCCTGGAGCCGACCTGTCCGAAGCCCGGGGATGCCTGGCATGCGCCGGCGCCAAAGCGTCCGGCGATCGGCTCGGCCGTCGCTCCCCGGGCTCCCATGCCGATCGTCACCAGGGCGAGCGCCCAGGCGAGTGATGGCCACTGCACCAGCTTCTTCATGCGTACTCCCTCCGGACCACCGGCCCGGTGCGGCACTCGTGTCGTGCCGCTGCTGGGACCCGCGTGCGACCCCGCAGCCACCTGGCTGCCCTGCCTCGCGCGTCCGAAGGCCGGCGACACCCGGCCCTGCCACGACCGGGGCCCTAGGCTCCCGCCGCCGCGACCTCCTCGGGCGCAGGCACCTCGCCCTGCGCAACCGGACCGTCGAGCCCCTCATCAACCGGAGTGGCGAGTGGGAACCGCAGGTAGGCATTGAGCGTGTGGTACGTGATGCCGAGCACGCGCGCGGTTTCGCGCTTGTTGCCTTTGCAGCGGTCGAGCATGAGCCGGGCGTAGCGGCTGCCCCAGGCCCGCAACGTCTCGGACCGGCGGAGCGAGGGGGACAGCACTGCGTCGTAGTCGCCGCGCACCGCGGTGGGCAGGTCGTCGGCCTCGATGGCCTCGCCGGTGCACAGCGCCACGGCGCGCTCGATCACCCGCTCGAGTTCGCGGACATTGCCTGGCCAGTCGTGCAGCATCAGCGCCTCGCGCGCAGCCTCGGACAGGCGCAGCGAGCGCACCTGCCGGTGCCGCTCCAGGAAGTGCGTGGCGAGATCGAGGATGTCCTGTCGGCGCTCGCGCAGCGGCGGCACGCGGAGGTCGACGCCCCCCAGGCGATAGAACAGGTCGGCGCGGAACAGACGTCGTTCGACCATGTCGGCCAGGCTGCGATTGGTGGCCGCCACGATCCGGATGTCGACCCGCTGCGTACCGTTGCCGCCCACACGCTCCACCGCCAGGTCCTGGATGGCACGCAGCAGTTTCGCCTGCGCCGTGAGCGACAGGTCGGACACTTCGTCGAGGAAGAGCGTCCCGCCGTCGGCATGTTCGAACTTCCCGCGGCGGCCGCGCACGCCGGTGGCCGTGCGCTCCTCGATGCCGAACAGCTCCGCCTCGAGGAGCGTTTCCACAAGCGCCGCGCAGTTGATCGCGACGAACGGACCGGTGCGCCTCCGGCTCAACTCGTGGATCTGGCGCGCCACCAGTTCCTTGCCCACACCCGACTCGCCTTCCAGGAGCACGGTGAAATCAGTGAGGGCGACCCGCTCGATGCGGTAGCGGAGGTCCGCCATGGCTGGCGTCGATCCGATGAGCGGGGCTGCCGCATCACGTCGGGTTCTGGCGGGTGGTGTGGCAAGCCGCCCCGCGCGCCCACGCTCGGCCTCGAGCACAAGGCCCGCGAGTTGCGCGGCATGGCCCATCACCTGGAAGTCCCACTCCGCCAGCCGATCCTGCGGCACGAATGTCGCCTCGAGGATCCCCTTCGGCCCCGGCGCCGAACCCGGCACCTCGAACGCCACCGACTCGTGGGCCGGGTCGTCGCGCTCGGCCGACCAGCGCGCCACGCTCTCGCGCAGCACGATCGACCGGACGGGCACCACCTGCAGCAACGCTTCCTCGAACGTGGTGCGCAACTGGCCTGGCTCGCCACGCGCCCCGAGCACCCTGCCCAACTGCGCCAGCACGTCGCCGATGCCGCGCCGCCGATCGCGGCGGCGGCGTGTGCGCATTCCTGGCTCCCGTCCATCCCTGTCTGACACGCCCATCCCGTGGTCTCCTGCGTAGGTGTGCCGACCCAGGAACCAAACGGAGTGCCAGCGCGCGCACCGTGGCGCGTCGCGGAAAAGGCCAGTGTTCTCGGGATCTGATCGCGTGAGGCGCGGCGGCTGCGCGGGAAGCTCGTTCCCGTGCGTGAAGCGTGTCCCGCAGCGACGGCTGACCTCAGAGCCCGAGGTGCGCGGGCAGGCGGGCGAGATATGCCTCCGCCCACCGCACCTGCGCGAGGCCGCTCACGAACTCGAACTGGTCGGGGTGCACGCGGAGGCGGGCGGCGCGGCGGCCCGACGGTCGCACGCAGTCGCGCGGCACGACGGGACACGGATTGATGAAGTGCTGCAGGTTTACCCAGGCTTCCGCATCCAGGACCGCAATCGTGTCGAGCGCCGGCCTCGCCTGCCACGGCTCGCCCCGATCCGCTGCGCCCAACAGCGCCCGGCGCAGCAGCCGAAGGTCCGCAATCTGGTCGTTCGCCTCACCCGACACGTTCGACAGCACCTGCAACAGTGCCTGCAGCGCCCCCGCACAGAGCGACTCGTGGATCGTCCGCCATCCGACCGTGAACGCGCGAATCAGGGCAGCGTCTTCGACAGACGGTGACCCGCGACGGTTGGGAACGGTGCGTGGCGGGTGCAGCGCCAGCACCTCGAGACCGAGATTGCAGAGCGCGGCAGCGGCGTCGCTCGATTCCGCCACGGTGAAGGCACGATCGTGGACCTGGCCACCTTCGAGGAGGACACCAGCCAGGAAGGCCAGCTGCTCGACCACGCGGCCGGCGGCCGGGTCCGATGCCGCACTCTCACGGATGTGCGCCGCCAACCTTGCGTAGCTAGCGGTGGCCCCGTCAGTCCCCGGCCCCAGCAGCGCCAGCGGCTCGCCAGGGGCGCCCCCCTGCCACTGGTCGGCGAGCAGGTCGATCAGGAAACGGCGGGCGGACACACGCTCCTCCGGTTCGTCGGTCGTGGTCGCGGCGCCCGCCTCCCCATCGTCCCAGCCGGCCACGCGCCGGTCGCGGAAGTACGCGTGCGCGATCGGGTCTGGCCCTGTACGTAACGTGTCGGCCGGCTGCCTGGCTTGTGCGAGGAACGCGACAGCCTGGTCGCGAGTGAGGTAGCCGTCGGCCTCCATGCGCCGCTGCCTCTCGAACGCAAGGTCCGCCATCGCCTGATCGCGCCTGGTCAGCAGCACGTCGAAGCCGGACTCCTCTTCGAGGTGCTCGTACGACAACTGGCGGCATTCAGCCATCAGGTCATGGAAGAAGGCCCCGTCCTCCGCGTGCGCGTGGTCGAGCACCGCCACGATGGCGTGAAAAGCGTCGGGCCGACGCGCCACCAGGACGAGCGCCCCGATTTCATGGGTGACCGCCGAATCGACCAGGCCCCGCTGCTCCGCCGTCGACCGGCTGCACACCGCGATGTGCTGGCTGATGGCGGTGGTCGTGAACGCGACGCCAAGCTCGCGCAGGATGGCGAGCGCCAGCGCGATGTCTTCCTCGACCAGCGCCTCCACCCATTCACCGAATCGCTCCGGGTCGAAACGGTCGGTCTGTCCGGGCCGGGGTGTCCAGAGATCGAGGTCGACGATCCTGGTGATCTGCGCAGGTGACGCGAACCGCAGCAACCCCACCGCCTCGTCAGTCCCCACGGCACGCATCACCTGGTGCAGAATCCGGTGATCTGCCTCGCGGACGACCTGCGCCACATCAGGAGCGCTCATCAGCTCGTCGATCGGACGAGCTGTGGCCGGCGTCGTGGAGTGCAGCCTGGACCTGCTCATAGGGCCGGCGATATTACCCGTCCGGCCCACCACGAAACAGTCTTGAAGATTCAGCGGGTCGCGCGCACACTGATAGTGGCTCTCCTCACTCCCGCCTCCGCACTTCACTCGACGCTGAATGCACCGGGTTCGTCACCTGCCCCGATCTGTAGCCGGCTCGGCCAGCCACGCGATCGCCGAGTCGAGCCTGAGGCCGCACCGATAGATGAGCCCGGTGGGAAGCACCAGGTGCACGTAGCAGCGCACCACGCGGGCACGCGTCGCGTGGCGCGCGGGATCCCGCTCCACGATGAGTTCCACACTCGTTCCGGGCAGCAACCGCCTGCCGCACTCGATCAACACGCCACTGCGCGCAAGGTCGATGATGCGGGTCTGGTACCCGGGGCGGATTCGCGCGACCAGCGTGTCCGGCAGGTCGGCACCCGAGAGTCGCGTGTGCTCCCGGCGTTCGTCTGTGGCGTTCAGTGCCATGTCTGGGTTCGTGCATTGAAGCCGAGCACGCGCGTCCGCCCCGTTTCACCGTAGATGCGCACCACGAACTGCACGCCCCGCCGGCCGCGCACGTAGAGGCTTCCGGGGGTTGCCGTGCCCTCCGGCGTGAAGGTGACCGAGTCGGATACGCCTACACGAATCGGGTCGGTACCGGGCGGGGCACTGCCTTCAGCTCCGGGCAACCCTGGCACGGCACCGAACTCCACACCAGGGAACTGCTCGGGAAGCCGCTCCCCCGCTGCCAGCGCATGGTCCACGCCCGACTGGATATCGGCACTCGTCACGCCGTTCCGGTTGCCGTCTTCGTACACGGTGACGAGGTAGCCACGCGCGTCGCTGGTGATCCGCAGCGCCGTCGACCGGTTGCGGGCAATGGCACGCACGCGCGCCTCCTGCAGGCGCGCCGCCACATGCCGGGCAGCCGACGAAGCACGGGCACTGTCGAGGGTCCAGGCGAGTTGCGCCACGCTCGTCGATGCGAGCGTGGCGGCGACACCCAGCACGAACAGCAGTTCGGTAAGGGAGGACGCCGCCACGACCGCCCTACTGCTGCTGCGCCGCCGGAGCCGGCGTGCCCACCGTCAGCTGCGCGCGGAGCTTCAGGAAGCTCTTCTCGCCGATGCCCTGTACGTTCATCAGCTCCTCGATCTTCCGGAACGGCCCCTTCTTCGTCCGGTACTCCACGATGCGCGCCGCCACCTTCGCACCAATACCGGGCAACTGCTCCAGTTCCGTGGCACTCGCCGTGTTCAGGTTCACCGTGGCTGCCGCCTTCGTGACAGGCGCCTCCGCCTTCTCGCGCGCGGGCGACTGCGCGGAGGCCCACCCGCCGAACAGCCAGAAGATGACGAGCGCCAACGAGCCGATTCGCACCATACGTGTTCTCCTTGGTTTGACTGGCGACGGCGACCGGGCCGCAGGCGGCCGACCGTGGCCCCACACCCTGTCACCTTCATCGCGTCGGCCCCGTGCGGGGCAAGGGCGGGTCCACCTCCCGGCACACCACGCCCGTCAGTGCAACTGCTGATGGCGACGAACCTTCGGCACCAGACGCCTTCATGACTGCCCCGGTGCCGCATGCGGGCATCGCCGAGTTCCGTCAACATGGGTTGTCGCAGCGTGGCACGCAGGCTCAGTGGCTCCGCCCATACCGAACCCGCAACTCAATGGCACGACCGGCCCTCCCGTCTCGTCGCCACCCACGAGCCGTGCGGGAACCGGTGTTGCCGCAGCGTCAACGCTGCGAACCCATTCGTCCTCCAGCGCCGCTGCGACAGGGGCCAGACGACGAGGTCCGGGCGTCGCGGACGTCGTGGTTCGAGTGAGCGGGCTGTGTGGGCGGGGAGCCGCGTGCGAGGTGAGCGCCCGCGTCTTCCGACTGAGCGCAGGTTCGCGCCAGCCGACGGCTGGCGTCGGCTGTGAGCCACGGATGGACGTGTGGTGGAGGAACCCGGGAGCGGCGATCCCACGCCTGGGAGGTCGGGCCCTGCGCTGGGTTGAAGGAGCCGCACCCCGGGTCGACCCTTCCGATGGCAAGCCGCGCTCCAGACGCGCGCACCGCGACAGCGGCCGGCTAAACAGCGGATCGATGGCCAGTTCCACTGGTCACCGGCCCGCCGCACGAACCCGTCCCCCTCCGGAACGCGGCCGGACGGTTCCCGCCGTTGACGCGCGAGGCCGGCTCCCCCGTCAGCCAACTCCTCCCGGCTCAGGCGTCGAACGCAGGTCCAATGCCGAGGTAACCGCTGTTCCTCCCGTCGCAACCCCAGGCGACGTCGAGCCGGCGGGCGTCACCCTTCGGTCCGATTTCCCCGGCTGACCTTAAGTTCCGGGCCTTTCCGGGGCGGATCCGCGCCTCCTGATGCAGAATCGTCCCCGCAGCGCCATCCCGGGCTGGGCGCCCGGCGTCCTAACGGCATCGAGGCGTTGTACCCTTGGGCGAACCGCTGGCCGGCTCCAGCCCAATTACCTTGTGCCTGACACGTTCATGACCATACGCATCCGAGCTTTCGTCCTGGCGCTTCTCACGGTCACCGCGGTCCCGCCGGTCTGGGCCCAGCAACCGTCGCAGGCCAACCCGGCCCAGCGCGCCGCACAGGATCCCCTCACGGCCGTCATCGCGGTCACCCCTGAGGTGCGCACCGGGCGGCTCCCGAACGGCCTCGAGTACTACGTGCGGTCGAACGGCACACCGCGAGGTCGGGCCGAGCTCCGCCTGGTGGTCAACGCGGGCTCCGTGCTCGAGGACGAGAACCAGCGCGGGCTCGCCCATTTCGTCGAGCACATGGCGTTCAATGGCACGACGAACTTCCCCGGCGGCGAGATTCCGGCCTTCATCCAGCGGCTGGGCATGCGGTTCGGTGCGCACGTCAACGCACACACCAGCTTCGACGAAACGGTCTACCAGCTCCAGATCCCGACCGACAACCCGGCCATCATCGACCGCTCGATCCTGATTCTGGAGGACTGGGCCCACGGCGTCACCTTCGACAAGGCCGAGGTGGACAAGGAACGGGGCGTCGTCCTCGAGGAGTGGCGTCTCGGCCTCGGCGCCGAGTCGCGGATTCGCGACGCGCAGATGCCGGTGCTGCTGAAGGGTGCCCGCTATGCGGACCGTTCGCCCATCGGCCGACCCGAGATCCTGCAGAGCGTCACGCCCGAACAGCTCCGGCAGTTCTACACGGACTGGTATCGGCCAGACCTGATGGCGGTGATCGCCGTCGGCGACTTCGATGCCGCGGTCCTCGAGCAAATGATCGTGGCGCACTTCCGCGACATCCCGCGCCCGACCAGCGCCAGGCCACGCCCGCTCTACACTGTCCCGCCGCACGGCGAGACGCTCTATTCCCTGGTGGCCGATCGCGAGGCCAGAGGCACGCTGGTCAATGTCTACAGCATCAAGCCCGCCGGCGATCAGCGCACGGTCGGCACCTACCGCCAGCAGATGGTGGAACGGCTCTTCGGCCGCATGCTCTCCGCGCGCTTCGCCGAACTGGCCGATGGTCCCAACCCGCCGTTTCTCGCGGCCGAGACGAACCGCGGCCTGATCGTGAAGTCGGCGGTCGCCACCAATGTCGTGGCCCTCGTGCCCGACGGCACCGCCGACCGCGGGCTGCAGGCCATCTTCACCGAGGTGGAACGGGTCATCCAGCACGGCTTCACCCAGACCGAACTCGACCGCGAGAAGAGCAACAGCCTGCACTACCTCGACGAAGCGCTCGCCGACAAGGACAAGAGCCCATCCGGCCCCCTCGCCGATGAACTCGTGCGCCACGTCATCCAGGACGAGCCGGTGCCCGGCATCGTGTACGAGCAGGCCATGGCGCAGCGCTTCCTGCCCGGCATCTCCCTGGCCGAGATCAACGCGCTCGCGAAGAACTGGATTCCCGAGGGTGACCGCGTGGTCGCCATCACCGCCCCCGAGCGTCCGGGCCTGGCCCTGCCGACCCAGGCACGCCTCGCGTCCGCGATCTTCACCGCCACCAATGCCCGGGTGGACGCCTACGTGGACCGCGTCAGCACCCAGCCGCTCATCGCGCAGATGCCGACGCCCGGCACGGTCACCCGCACCACCACGCGGCCGGAGATCGGCGTCACCGAGTGGCAGCTCTCGAACGGCGCGAAGGTGGTCCTCAAGCCGACCACGGTGAAGGAAGACGAGATCCTCTTCCGGGCGTACAGCCCTGGCGGCACCTCCCTGGCGCCCGATCAGGACATTGTCGTGGCCGAGACGGCCGACGAGGTCGTCGCGGAAGGGGGACTCGGTGCCTTCTCGCGCATCGACCTGACCAAGGCGCTCGCGGGTGCGAACGCTGCCGTGCGCGCCGACATCGGCGACGCGGACGAAGGCTTGCGGGGCGGGTCGGCGAAGAAGGACGTCGAACGGATGTTCCAGCTGATCTACCTGAACTTCACGGCGCCTCGCGCGGATCCCGGCCAGTTCGAGGCGCTCAAGGCCCGACTGAAGCCGATGCTGGCCAACCAGCAGTCGCTGCCGGAAGCCACCTTCCGTGCAGCCATCACTGCCGCGCTGACGCAGGACAACCCGCGTGCGCGGCCGCTCACGCCGGCCGCCATCGACCAGATGAACCTCGAGCGCTCGGTGGCGTTCTACCGGAACCGCTTCGCCGACGCGAGCGACTTCACGTTCGTGTTCGTCGGCAGCTTCGACGTGCAGGCCATGAAGCCGCTCGTGGAGAAGTACCTGGCCAGCCTGCCCTCGCTGAAGCGCACCGAGGCGGCCGTGGATCGCGGCATCAGGCCGCCCACCACGGTGGTGGAGCGCGAGGTGGTGAAGGGGGTCGACCCGCGCAGCCAGGTCGCCATCGTCTTTGCGGGCACCTTCCAGAACACGCCGCTGAACCGACTGCTGATCAAGACCATGGGCGAGATGCTGGGCGGGAACCTGCACCACGTGCTGCGCGAGGAACTCGGGGGCACCTACGGGGTCAATGTCGACTCGCGCTTCTCGAAGTTCCCGACCCAGGAGTACCAGATCTCCATCGGGTTCAGCTGCGATCCGGCACGGGTGACGGAGCTGACCGATGCCGCGTGGAACGAGATCCGGCGGTTCGCCGAGCGCGGACCATCGGCGGACTATCTGGCCGGCGCTCGTAACCAGATGGACCGCGACCTGGAGAACGGCTACCAGGAGAACGCCGACCTGCTGAACGACCTGCTCGAGAGCATCGAGAACGGCGAGGACGTGGGCAGCGTATTCAACAAGCGCGCGCTCTACGACCAGATGACCGTGAGCGGGCTCAGGGCGGCGGCCGCACAGTTCCTGACACTCCAGCGCTACGTCCAGGTGACGCTGCGCCCCGAGTCACGCTAGCGGCCGGCACCGGACTGGTCCACGATGAGATGCAGTGCGTGCGGCGCACGCTGCGACCCGAACCGCTCGTTCTGCCGCCGCTGCGGCAGCGCGGTCTTCGTGGACGACGCCGACTTCGCGCAGATGCGCCGTCGCACCCTCGAGGCGGCGCAGGAAGCGGTCGATACGGTGAGGTCGGCCGCACGCGACCCGCGTGTCGAGTCGGTCCGCCGGGCCATCCAGCGCCGCCCCGCCCGTCAGGCCACCCAGCGAGCCGTGCCCGCCCCGGCCGGAGCCGCGGCTGGCGCCGGATGCCTGGCTGGCCTGGTCCGCTGGGCGTTCTTCGTCGGCCTCATCTACTTCGCGCTGGTCTCGCTGCAGGTCTGGCCGGCGGTGCGTGAGATGGTCGATGCCGCCGTGCGCGGCGAGCAGGTGGACGTGCTGCCAGCGGTGAACCGGGTCCGTGCCCTGTTCGACCTCGCGCCGATCGAGCGCGCCCCGCAGGAGAGCGGCCGTGCACCGGGCACACCGTCGGGTGACGCGCCGGAGCCCGCATCCCGGGTGGCAGACCCCCTCGCGCCGGTTGCCCCGCCGCAGGCGGCTCCGCCCGCCCGCCTCACACCACCGCGCGTGCTCCGCCAGGTACAACCGCGATATCCGGCCGATGCGTTCCAGCAGGGCATCCAGGGCATCGTCGTCCTGAGGGCTCGCGTGGAGAGCGACGGGCGTGTCTCCGACGTGAGCGTGGTGCAGTCGATTCCTGCACTCGATGCCGCCGCCGCAACGGCCGTCCGACAGTGGATCTTCGAGCCTGCACGCCAGGGGGGCACACCCGTGGCTGCCGACTCGACCGTCAGCGTCACCTTCCGGAAATCGCCGTAGGCGTCGGCTCAGCGGCCGTCTGTCGTGCCGAGCACGGTCGGGAGGTTCTGGCCGAGGATGAGCAGGCCCATCAGCACGAGGAAGATGGCGAAGCCGCGCCGAAGCCGCTCCTGGGGCACGAACCCGTTCATCCAGGTACCCGCGAGAATGCCCGGCAGCGTGCCCAGCGCCACGAGCCCCATCGGCTCCCACGCGAACTCTGCCCGTCCCAGGTAGCTCGAGAACCCGACCGCGCAGTTCCACGCGATGATCGGGAGCGACGTGCCGACGGCCGTCCGCATGCTGACACCCAGCAGCACCAGGGCCGGCACGATGAGGAACCCGCCGCCCACGCCGACGAGCCCGGTCAGGCCGCCGACTGCCAGGGCCTCCACCACGATCAGGGCCCACCTGGAGCTGCCCTGAAGGCCCGGCGTCCCACCAGCATCGCGGCGGCCGCGGAACATGAAGATTGCGGCGGCCAGCATGACGAGGCCGAAGATCGCCAGCTGGGCCGATCCGGAGAGCAGCGAGGCGAGCCGGGTCCCTGCCCACGTGCCGGCCGTGGCGGCCGCGCCAAAGGCCGCGGCCATGCTCAGGTCGACGTTGCCACGCCTGAAGTGCTGCGCCGCGCCGACGATGCTGGTGATGCCGACGACGCCGAGGCTCATGGCCACGGCGTCGCGCGGCGCGAAGCCGAGCACGTAGACGAAGATCGGCACCGTCAGGATGGAGCCGCCGCCACCGAGCAGGCCCAGCGAGGCGCCGATCAGGGTTCCCAGGAGGATGGCGGTCAGGATCATCGGGGTCGACGACTGCAGGCCTCGACCTACGAGGCGGTGTGTGCGGGTGCAGTCGCCTGCTGATAATGCGCGAACAGGTCGTTCACGTCCACCACGGAGAAGCCAAGCCGCTCGAGCAGCGAGCTGGCAGCCGCCGACCGGGCGCCGCTCCTGCAGTGCACCGCCAGAGGCCGATCGGTCGGCAGTTCACGGTACCGCTCGCCCAGCCGCGTGTGCGGAATGTTGATGGCGCCAGGTACGTGGCCGGCCTCGAACTCCGCCGGTGCGCGCACATCGAGCACGTGCACGGTACCCGCCAGCCGCTGCCGCTCGAGCCCGCCCATGTCGATGACCGACGTCGGGTGCAGCGTGCCGCCAGCGGCCGCCCAGGCTGCGAGTGTATCGGGCGTGATGATGCCTTCGATGCGATCGATGCCCACCCGGACGAGGCCCCGAACCACCTCGTCGGCGCGCGACGCTGGCACCACCAGGTAGACCGGCAGCGCCGGGTCGGCATACGAGCCCGCAATCGCGGAGAGCTGATAGTCGGCCTCGGTCAGCAGCGCACCGGGAAGGTGCCCGGCCAGGAACTCGCGCCGCGACCTCGTGTCGAGGATGACGACGCCACTCGACGACGCCAGAGCACCAAGTTCGTCCTGTCCCACCTCGCGAGGCCTGGGCAACTCGCCGAGCACGGCCGGCCCGCTCCGGTTCTCGCGCTTCATGCGCGCGAAGTAGGCCGGAGGTTCCGGCTGACCCGCGAGGATGAAGTCCACGAAGTGCTCCTGTGTGTCCGCGGCCCGGATGGATGGGTTGACGCGCAGTTCGTAGCCCACGGTCGACATCGGGATGTCGCCCAGTGACTTGCCGCAGGCGCTGCCTGCCCCATGGCCGGGCCACACCTGCAGGAACTCGGGCAGCCCCTTGAAAACCCGGTGAATCGAGGCGTACTGGTCACGCGCCGCCCCCTGCATCACGCCCGTGATGCCGGCGGCACGCTCGAGCAGGTCGGGCCGGCCGACGTCGCCCACGAACACGAAGTCGCCGCTCGCAATGGCGATGGGCTGGCTCGCACCTGAACCGCCGTCGCGCACCAGGTAACTCAGGTGCTCGGGCGTATGTCCTGGTGTGTGCACGGCTGTGAGTTCGATGTTGCCCACCTTGAACGTGTCCCCGTCGCCGAGGAGGTGGTGCGGATACGCCGACCCGGCCAGCCATTCGTACTGCCAGTCTGGACCGCCCTCGCGCGACGCATACACGGGCACGCCGCGGGCCGCGAACTCGCGCAGCCCCGACAGGTAGTCGGCGTGGATGTGCGTGTCGGCAGCAGCGACAATTCGCAGGCCGACCCGGGCCGCTTCGGCCACGTAGCGGTCGATATCCCGCTGAGGGTCGATGATCAAGGCCTCACCAGTGGCGGGACACCCCACGAGGTAGGCAAACTGTGCAAGCTTCGGATCGGCAATTTGGCGGACCAGCATGGCTCCTCCCAGAACACCCGCAGCAGGAGATGCAGCCCTGCGTGCGATGGTGACAAACCGGCTAGACTCTGGGACGCCATGACACGTCTCCTGCCGCTCGCCACCGCACTGACCGTCAGCGTCTGTATAGCATCAGTCCAGGCCCAGCGGGGCGGCACGGCAGCCAGCGAGCGCTGGCTGGCCCCGACAACGAGCGAGGTGGATGGAATCTATCCCGACCTCCGCGCGCTCTACGTGGACCTGCACGAACACCCGGAGCTGGGCTTCCAGGAGGTGCGGACCTCGGCGGCGCTCGCGAGTCACCTCGAGGGGCTTGGCTTCGAGGTCTCCACCGGCATCGGCCGGACCGGTGTCGTCGGCGTCCTGCGCAACGGGCCCGGCCCCACGGTGATGATGCGCACCGAGATGGACGCCCTGCCGGTCGAGGAGAAGACCGGTCTGCCCTTCGCCAGCCGTCAGACAGGAAAGACGGCCAGCGGCACCACGACACCTGTTATGCACGCCTGCGGCCACGACCTCCACATGGCCGCGTGGGCCGGTACCGCTCGGCTGATGGCGGCGAACCGCACCCGCTGGAGCGGCACGCTCGTCATGGTCGGGCAGCCGGCCGAGGAAGGCGGAGGCGGTGCGGCGGCGATGCTCAAAGACGGGCTCTTCACCCGTTTCCCACGTCCGGACTTCGCGCTCTCCTTCCATGACGACGACACGATGCCATCTGGGGTGGTGGGGTATCACCCGGGGCTGTTCCGGTCGATTTCGGACGGCGTCACCGTGACCGTGTACGGGCGCGGTGGGCATGGCGCCATGCCGCACAACACCGTGGACCCGGTGGTGCTGGCGTCGAAGATCGTGCTCTCGCTGCAGACCATCGTGTCGCGTGAGAGCAACCCGGTCGATCCGGTGGTGCTCACGATCGGATCCATCCATGGAGGTACCGCCGGCAACGTCATTCCGGACGAAGTGCGGTTGCAGCTGTCCGTGCGAACCTACTCGAAGGAGACCCGCCAGCGCATGCTCGACGCCATCCGCCGCGTGGCGAAGGGCGAGGCGATGGCGGCCAACGCACCGAGGGAGCCGAAGGTGGACGCGCCGGCCACCGCGGCGCCACCGGTCTTCAACGACCCAGCGACCACCAGCAGGCTGGCGACCGCTCTCAGGACCCAGCTCGGTGCCGCGGGCGTCACCGAGATGCCCCAGAAGATGACCTCCGAGGACTTCGCCGAGTTCGGCGTCGCTGGCGTACCGTCCGTGCTGCTGCACATCGGGGCCGTCTCGCAGGTGAAGCTCGACGAGGCGAGGCGTACGGGCACTCCGGTGCCAGCGCCGCACTCGCCCGAGTGGGCGCCGGACCTCGAGCCGACATTGAAGGCTGCCGTCAGGGCCGAGACGGCGGCGATCCTGGAGCTGCTCTCACGGAAGTAGCCGGTCGCGCGGTCTACCTCCAGGGGGCTGGCGCGAGCCAGTCCATGGGGAGATCGCCGATGGGCGCACCTGGTGGCGCCTGCGGCGGCAGGATCGACTTCGACGGGTCGGAGGGACGCTCGAGGAACTTCTGGATGTCGCTGACGAGCAGGGCGTGCGCCGCGCGATCCCCCGAGTCGGCGCCGGCCACCGTCCTCAGGCGATCGGCAATCGCCGCGAGCCGCGCGGTCGCGAATGCACGTACCTGCGGGTTGGGCGATGCCCACGCGAGCCACATCACACGGTCGACGAACACCCGCTCTTCGACGCGGCGCACCTCGGCCTCATAGGACGATGCGGCCGTGGCGCCGAACGTCGCCACCTGCAGCCGCTCCAGCACATCGTCCAGGCCGGGCAGTGTCGGGTCGACAGCGTGCTGTGCCACGAGCCGCGCCGCACGCTCGATCTGCAGCACGAAGCCGATGGTCACGTCAGCCGCGATCATCGCCGGCGTGAGCGGGTCGAACGTATCGCCAGTCGTGCGCGGGAAGAGCTCGCGGTGACGCTCCCAGGCCGGGGGCCTTGGTGGAATCTTCCCGAGCAGCGACGCGGGGATCGTGAGCTCCGACGGCCTCAGTGCCGCGGACAGCGCGACGAGGGCCGCCCCCTGGTCCTCGGCCGACGCCCACTGTGTTGGTATGCGATTGTCGCCCCGGATGCCGTAGACGTAGTTCTGCCCCGCCACGATCGAGGCGGCGGCTTCGACCGCCCAGCGGTGATACATGTACACGGGCACCAGCGGTTCCTCGATCGTCGCCATCGGCATGCCCGCGCGGATGGTGCGCTCGCCAAGCCGGTCCAGCGCCGCGCGGCGGACCTTCAGCAGGCGGTTCAGCTCGTCGGCCTGGTTGGCGCCGTTTGACCACCAATCCGCCCTCGGGTTGGCGTCCATGTCCTGGTTCGTGAGGAATCGCAGGTCCTGCGCCCACGCCTCGTCAAGGATCCGCGTGAGTGCCTGCGGCTCGTTCGCCCCGGGCGCGAGCTGACGGTAGCCGTAGTTGATGGCGATCTTGTCCCAGTCGCCGATCCGCTGCGGATAGGCCCTCGAAATATCGATCGTCCCGTCCGGCCGCAGTTCCTCCAGCGGATGCGGGTAGTCCATCACCGAGATCCAGCCCTTCGCACTGTCGTAGTAGTTGTGGCTCAGGCCGAGCGTATGACCGGTCTCGTGCGCCGCGAGCTGGCGGATGCGCATCAGCGCGGTGTCGTACAGCGCCTGCGGCCGTTCCGTACCGGTGGCGTACGGCGAGAGCAGACCCTCGAAGATCAGGTAGTCCTGTCGATCGCGAAGCGACCCCAGCGTGACCGTCGCCTTCAGGATCTCGCCGGTGCGCGGGTCGGTGACGGTCGAGCCCGAGCTCCAGCCCCGCGTCGAGCGGTGCACCCAGTTGATCATGTTGTAGCGGATGTCCATCGGGTCGGCATCCGCCGGCAGTACGTCCACCTTGAAGGCGTTGCGGAACCCGGCCGCCTCGAACGCCTGGTTCCACCAGCTCGCGCCCTCGAGCAGCGCCTTCCGCACGTCCTCGGGTGCCCCCGGATCGACCCAGTACCGGATCGGCGTCACCGGTTCGCTGATCGCGGCCGCCGGATCCTTCTTCTCCAGCCGATGGCGTCGGATCCAGCGCTGCTGGATGTTGTCGCCGATCGGCACGCTGTAGTCGACGAAGCTGATGCCACCGTAGCCCGCACGTGGGTCGTCCAGCCGCGGTCGATACCCGGCGTCCGGCAGTTCCACGAACGAGACATGCTGGCGCAGCGTGACCGCCTGTGCGTTCGGCGAGACGCTGGCCACGCTGCCCGAGAAGAGGCGGCTCAGGCCGCGACCGCCGGTCGGCTGGACCGGGGCGGTGCCGATCGCGTCCGGGCCGTCAGCCGGCCCTCCCCCACCGCCACGACCCGCGCCCACTTCGTTGGTGAAGGTCAGCGTCGTCTCGACCTCGGTGTTCTTCGGGAACGCCTTCGTGCGGGGCATGTGGAACACACTGCGCGCGCGATCGACCCGGTAGGTGCCCGGACGGAGCCCGTCGGCCGCACCGTGGATGTCGCGCAGCAGGAACTCCGACGCGTCGACCAGCACGCGACCGTTCGACTCGGCCGCCACGGTGAAGCCCCAGAGCACGGACTTCGCGAACGAGTCCTCCACCGACTTGCGTTCCGCCGGATTGGCACTCGTGGACCTGAAAGCCTGATTGGTCTGGACCAGGAGCACCTTCGGGCCAACCCGCTGGAACATCACGACGCGCCCGCCGCCCGACTGCCCGCGATCGAGTCCGAGGTCGTTCGAACCGAGCCCGGCCGCCAGCCCGGTGGTCAACAGGAACTCGGCATCGAAGCGCGGGATCTCGATGAACAGCGCGCCAGCACGCTCGTCCCAGTAGAGCGGGACGAACCCGTCGAGCTTCTGCATCGACGACGTGCGTTCCTCGATGGAGCTGGTGCTGCCGGGCGCCTGACGGCCCTGGGCCTTGAACGGCACGGTGGTCAGGGTCACCGTGGCAACGAGCACCGCAACGGCAGCGGTGACAATCCGGAGCGCGGAGTGGGGTGAGTGCATGACTGATTGTGCCGCAACGGCAGCAAGCACCACGCCAGCCCGGCCGCTGCCCCACACGTCAAATGCCTCCGGATTCGGCGGTATCGCAACGCGGACCAGCGACAGCTTCGTCCGCGGCCTCATGGGACGCGACGAAAATGTCGAGTGTCGCTCCCGCTCCGGGGTAAGCTGCGCGTCGATGCAGATCCTTCGCACCGTGCAGCGCGTCCCGGGCGGCATGATGGTCGTTCCCCTGTTCCTGGGCATGGCCCTGAACACCTTCGCGCCCGACCTGCTCAGGATCGGCGGCTTCACTCAGGCCCTCACCGGCGTGGGCTATCCGACGCTGCTCGGCATGTACCTCTTCACGGTCGGCACCAAGATGACCGTCCGCGCCGCACCACGCATGATGGTGCGGGGCTTCGGTATCCTTCTCGCCAAGGTCGGCACCGCCACCGTCTTTGCGCTCGTGGTGGAACACCTGTTTGGTGGCAGCCTCCTCGGGCTTTCCACCCTCGCGGTGATGGTGGCCATGAGCGACACCAACGGCGGCATGTTCCTCGCCCTCACCAGCGTGCTCGGTAACAAGGACGACGCCGGCACCTACGTGGTGCAGAGCATCGAGACCGGCCCGTTCCTGACGATGCTCATCTTCGTGGGCACCGGGCTCGCGGTCATCCCCTGGCTCACCATGCTCTCGGTGATCGCGCCAATCCTGGCCGGGGCCATCCTCGGCAACCTCGACGACGACATGCGGGCGTTCTTCGGCTCGCACGAGCCGATCATCGTGCCGTTCATGGCCTTCACGCTCGGACAGACGATCAACCTCGGCTCGGTGGTCACGGCGGGCCTGCCGGGCATCGTCCTCGGCGTGACCGTGCTCGTCACCACCGGTCTGGCCTGTGTCGTCGCCGACCGGCTGCTCGGCGGGAGCGGGGTCGCGGGCGCGGCCGCCTCGAGCACGGCGGGCAACTCCGCTGCCGTGCCGCAGGCCGTCGCGCTGGCAGACCCGGCATACGCGGCGGTGGCCGCGGCGGCCACGGTGCAGGTGACGGCCTCGGTGATCGTCACGGCCATGCTGACGCCACTGCTCACGTCGTGGTGGTACCGGACCAGGGTGGCCCCCGCGGCGGCGTCAGCTGCGGCGTCACCGCGGCCGGCCTCGCCCGTGGCGTAACAACCCTGTCGCGATCGGGCGATTACGGGGCGGCGTCCGCTAGAATCGGAGCCTGTCGCGCGTCCCGCTGCCGCGCATCTTCCGAGGGATCGATCACCATGCACGAATACATCGAGCTCCGCTTCCGCCGGAACGGCAAGCCCCTGTCCCTGCGCCGCCAGATCGAGGCCGGCTTCGAGTTCGACGAGCCGCATCCGGTGCCCCGCACCATCGAGCTCGGCGTGGCGCCCTTCGACGATGGCACCAGGTACCGGATGCAGCGGGTGCGCTCGATAAAGGGTTGGGGACCACAGCACTTCGACCTGAGGGCATCGGTGGAGGATGGCTCGCTCGTCCTCCGCGGCGTCGATCAGTACGCCCTGCCCGAGGGCTGGTACATCGTGTCCGCGAGCGTGAGCGGCACCAGGCGGGCGACGGTGGACCGGCGGCGGATCGAGGTGAAGCACGATGGGCACGGCGTGGTGACCGTCGACCTGACGTTCGATACGCGCGGCATTGCGGTCGACCTCGATGGTGCGGATGGCCGCATCCTGTCGGTTCTGCAGCGGTCGCAGATTGATGGGCTGTCTGCCCTCGACTGGGTGCAGTCGACCGGCGTACGCCCGACGCGACGCGCGTGCGCCCTCAACATTCTGGCGACGCTCCGGGTGACGCCGAAGAAGTCCGAGCCGCTCATCAACGATGTGGTCTGCCTCTTCGAGGGGCGCGACGACCGGACATTCGCGAAGGTGACGCCGGCGTTCCTCACGCGCGTGCAGCAGCTCGCGGAGTCGAGCGACCTGGTCTACCCGGAGGGGCGGCCGAAGGCCAAGATTCACGAGCAGCTCCTCCCGGCGCTGGTGGCGTTCGCCCCTGACGCCACCGGGCAGTTCAGGCCGGAGGACCTCCTGAGTTTTCGTGTCGAGGGGTCGCCATCGTTGCAGATGGTGATCGCCCGGCCGAAGGCCGGTTCGTCCTACGAGCATCATTTCGTCGATCTCGACCTGGACCTCGGGAACCCGCTCCAGGACATCGCGGGCCTCGTGGTGCACATCGGCGAGGTGCTGGACGGCAAGCCGACGAACCACCTGGACTTCTGCCGCAGCCTCGGCGGGAAGCCGACGACTGGCCCCTTCCTCTACTACGACGTCACGAGGGCCTGAGATGCCGACGGAACTGTTCGGAACCGACGTCGAGCAGGTCCTCGAGGACGCGCGCCGCCACGCCAGGGAGCGGCGCCAGGTGGATGTCGCGGTCGGCACCACCACGGTCCGCATCCCGCGTCCGTTCCCCTCGCCGGCCGACTGGCGGGACACGTGGATCTACTTCCTGCTGATCGATCGGTTCAACAACGACGGCGCACCGCCGGCCTCGGCCTGGAACCGTCGCTTCGATCACCGCCAGGGCGGCACGTTCAAGGGTGTGCGCGCGCAGCTCGGCTATCTGCAGGACCTCGGCGTCCGGGCCCTGTGGCTGTCACCGGTGCTGAAGAACGCGAAGCCGGACTGGCCGTGGAACTATCACGGGTACGGCCAGCAGGACTTCCTGAACGTGGACGAGCGCTTCGCGTCCGACGGTACGCGGGCCACCGCCGAACGCGAGCTGACCGAACTGGTGGACGAGGCGCATGCCCGGGGGATGCACGTCATCCTCGACATCGTGCTGAACCATGCCGCCCGGGTCTTCGACTACGTCACACCGGACGGTCCTCGTGGCGTGGTGGCCAGCCCCACGATCATGGACGGTCCTCCCGGCAGCGAGCCCGCCGTGCAGTGGCTGAACGGGTTCGGCGTTCCGCGCGGCGACTGGCAGGACACCCTTCCCGCACCGGCCGCGCTCTCGGCGGATGACGCCGTCTGGCCCGTGGAACTGCAGAACCACCTGTTCTTCAGGCGGCGCGGCGCCAAGCTCACCGACGATGCCGGCACGCACTTCGTACGGGGCGACTTCGGCGACATGCGGCAGCTGGTGGTCGAGTACCGGGCCGACGTACCTGGCCAGGAAGCCGTGCGTGCCCGCCTCGGCGCGTCGCCGGTGCTGTCGGTCCTGATCCGCGCGTACGCGTACGTGATGGCGCGGTACGACTTCGACGGCTACCGGCTCGACACGGTGAAGTACGTCGACGCCGGTGCCATCCAGGTGTTCGGCAACGCGATGCGCGAGTGTGCGCTGAGCATCGGCAAGCGCAACTTCTTCACCTTCGGCGAGGTGTACGACAACGAAGCGGTCGTGGCGCGGTTCATCGGGCGGAATGGGGGCGGCGAAGGATTCGGCATCGATGCCGCGCTCGACTTCCCGCTGTTCTTCAAGCTGCCCGGGCTCGCACGGGGCATGGTCGACGTGGCGGCGCTGAAGCAGGTCTTCGACGAACGGAAGGCGCACGAATCGGAACTGCTCAGTTCACACGGCGAAGCCGGGCGCTTCTTCGTCAGCTTCCTGGACAACCACGATCAGCACGAGCGGATGCAGCATCCGCTCACGCCGGCGCATCAGGTGACGCTCGCCCTGACACTGCTGTTCACGCTCCAGGGTATCCCGTCGATCTACTACGGCACGGAGCAGGCGCTCAGCGGCACGGTCGACGCGCAGGGCCAGGCTGACCTGACGGCGAACGAGTCGACGCGCGAGGCGTTGTGGGGGAAGCCGGCCGCCTTCGACACACACAGCGCCCGGTTCACCACCGTGCAGGCGCTCGCACGGCTGCGCGATGCGGAACCCGCGGTCCGCTACGGGCGGCTCTACTTCCGGGAGGTGTCGGGCAACGGCGTGGACTTCGGTTTCCCCGCGGGCACCGGGGGAATCGTGGCGTTCTCGCGGATCCTCGGGGACCGGGAGGTGGTGGTCGTCGCCAACACGGGACGCGCCACGTTCACGGGATGCGTGCTCGTGGACCGGGACATCCACGCGCGGTCGCGCACCCTCTCGGTGGCCTTCAGCAACCTCGGCACCGTGGGCGCAGGCGCCACCCGCCAGATCCCCGAAGCCCGGTTCTGGCACGCCATCGGCGAGGTGACGACCGGGGTGGCGGCGGCCATCGACGTCCGGCTCGAGCCTGGTGAAGCGCAGGTGCTGACGCCAGCCTGATCGCGCCGGGACGGGTCGCTCAGCGCTGGGCCTTGCCGGTCATCGGCGGCGACTCGGCGTGCAGCACCGTGTCCGGGTGATGGCGCTGGAAGTAGTTCAGCTCCCACTCCGATTCGAACAGCACCACCGTCCGATCGAACCGGTCTGCGGCGACCATGCTCGACCCGCCCGGCCGGGCGGCGAGGGTCCCTTCCACCCAGCGGGCGCTGGTGTAGTTCAGCTGGTCGATCTCGGCCGCCACGCCGTACTCGCTTCGGAGCCGGCTCGTGATCACGTCGTACTGCAGCGCGCCCACGACGCCGATGATCGGCTCGCGGCGCCCTGACGCGGTGTAGAACACCTGCATCAGCCCTTCTTCCTCGAGCTGCTGCAGCCCCTCGTCGAACTGCTTGTAGCGGGTGTCGCGCAGGCGGGCCCGGCCGAAATGCTCCGCGGGAAACCGCGGCAGGTCGGGGAAGCGCAGCGGCCTGCCGGTCGCCGCGTGCAGGGTGTCGCCGATCCCGAGCTGGCCGGGGTTCACCAGCCCGATGATGTCGCCGGCATACGCCACTTCGATCGTCTCGCGGTCGCGTCCGAAGAAGCGATAGGCGCGCGAGGCGCGCAGGGTGCGCCCCTGGCGGCTGTTGACGATCGTCATGTCCTTCAGGAAGCGGCCGGAGCAGACACGGACGAACGCGATCCGATCGCGATGGCGCGGGTCCATGTTCGCCTGGATCTTGAACACGAAGCCCGAGAAGCGCTCGTCGGTGGCGGGGACGACACCAATGTCGGCCTGCCGCGGTCCGGGGCAGGGAGCGAACTCCACGAGCGCCTGCAGGAACGGTTCGAGGCCGAAGTTGGTGAGCGCGCTGCCGAAGAAGACCGGCGTCTGCCGGCCGGCCAGGTACTCCTGCAGGTCGAACCCTGTGCCTGCCTCGCGAATCACCTGGAGCGACTCGCGGAAGTGCGCGTAGAGTTCCGGACCGATCATCTCGACCGCCTCGGGGTCGTCGAGCGACGACAGGTCCACCGGAGCCCTGAACATCCCCTGGGCCTCCCGCTCGTAGCGCAGGAGCGTCTGCGAGCGCAGGTCGTACACGCCCCGGAACCGTTCGCCCGACCCGATGGGCCAGTTCACCGGGGCCGCCGCAATCCCCAGCGTCCGCTCCACATCGTCGATGAGTTCGAGCGGGTCGCGCGTAGGACGGTCGAACTTGTTGATGAACGTGAGGATGGGCAGCCTGTGGCGGCGACACACCTCGAACAGCTTGCGCGTCTGCGCCTCGACACCGTTGGCGGCGTCGATCACCATCACGACACCGTCCGCGGCAATCAGCGCGCGGTAGGTGTCCTCGCTGAAGTCGTTGTGGCCCGGCGTGTCGATGAGCGACATGCGCCGTCCCTGCAGCTCGAACTCGAGCGCGGCAGACGTGATGGAGATGCCGCGCTGCTGCTCCATCTCCATCCAGTCCGACGTGGCGGCCCGGCGGCCGGCGCGGCCCCGCACGGCCCCGGCCAGTTCGATGGCGCCCGCATACAGCAGGAGCTTTTCGGTGAGCGTGGTCTTCCCGGCGTCGGGATGCGAGATGATGGCGAAAGTGCGCCGCCGCGCTACTTCGCGCTCGATTTCGGCGAGAAGCGGCGCCGTGGCGGCGGCACTGGCGTGGTCGGCGGTCGAATCGTCGGCGGAGGTCACGCTGCCATCGTACCCGTTTTGGCGGGCCCCGTGGAGGACCCCGCGATCAGGTGCCGACGGCCGACGTCCGATCGGTGAGGTCGGGGCGCCCCGCGCGACACCAGTCGAGCGTATGGCGCAGGCCCTCTTCGAGGTTGACCAGCGGGTGGTACCCGAGCAGGTCGGCGGCCTTGGTGATGTCGGCCTGTGAATCGCGCACGTCACCGAGGCGGGCGTCCCTGTAGACCGCCTGGATGGACGTGCCGAGGATCCCGTTCATCGTCCGCAGCAGGTCGTTGAGCGAGATGCGGCTGCCGGTGGCGACGTTGATCACCTGGCCCGATGCATGCGTGGCCTCGCACGCACGCAGCACACCGTCGACCACGTTGGCGACGTAGGTGAAGTCGCGGGTCTGCTCGCCGTCGCCGTAGACGATCGGCTGCCGCCCTTCGAGCAGCGCCGTCGAGAAGAGCGAGATGACGCCCGAGTAGGGCGAGCCGGGATCCTGCCTGGGGCCGAACACGTTGAAGTAGCGGATGCTGACCGTTTCGAGGCCGTAGAGCGCCGTGAACATCTGGCAGTACTGCTCGACGACCAGCTTCTGCAGCGCGTAGGGCGACAGCGGATTGGTCGGCATCGCCTCGGTCTTGGGCAGCGTGGGCGTGTCGCCGTAGGCCGACGAGGAGGCCGCATAGACGAGCCTGCGCACGCGGGCATCGCGGGCCGCCACGAGGATGTTCAGCGAACCGTCGACATTGGACCGGTTCGAGGTGATCGGGTCGGCCACCGACCGCGGCACCGACGGGATCGCCGCCTGGTGCAGCACGTAGTCGATGCCGCGAACCGCCTGGACGCAGGCATCGAGGTCGGCAAGGTCCCCTTCGAGGAACTCGACGTCGGGCAGGTGCGCGAGATTGTGCCGGTGTCCGGTGCTCAGGTTGTCGAGCACACGGACACGGTGACCGCGACGCACCAGTTCGGTCGCGAGATGGGAGCCGATGAACCCGGCGCCGCCGGTGACGAGGTAATGACTCATGCGCGAGGCAACTGCAATTCCTGAACCCGTCCGTTAGTTGGCCGGGAAGCCGGCCCTGGGCAGGTTCGGGGTAATCCGCAGGGCGTTGGCGTAATAGACCTTCTTCAGCACGGCATCGGGCAACCCGATGCCATAGAGCTTCCAGAACGCGTGGTAGTCCCGGTAATAGTCGAAGTACTCGTCGTTGGTCTCGAACACGCGCCAGTAGTAGGGGTATTCGTCAGGCTGGAAGCTGTCTTTACCGAACAGGATGCGATCCTGGTACTTCACGAAGAAATCGTGCGCAGTCCTGGGTTGCCGGCCGAAGTCGTAGAGCACGGCCCCGAGTTCGCCGTAGAGGTTCGGATGCCTGTCGAACATCCTGCCGAGCCGGGCCAGGTCGTTGGCGTGCCAGCCCATGTGGGCGAGCACCCAGGTGACGTTCGGGTGGCGAGCGATGAGCCGGTCCCGCTCCGCCATCAGCTCCTCGAAGCTCGGGAAGCGCGAGCGGTCCTGGTAGCGGCGGTCCGGATAGAGGGCCAGCTCGAGCCACCGCTCGTTGCGGTAGTCGAGCGGCTGGAAGAACTCGGAGGGGTCGGCGGTGTGCATGAAGATGGGGATCTTCAGGCGCGCGGCCGTCTGCCACACGGGGTCCAGTTCAGGATCGTCGATCTTCAGACGCGAACCGTCGGCCTTCTTGATGGTCAGGCCGAAGCTCTTCATGAGTTCGCCGACGCCGAGAGCGCCCGCCTTCACGTCCGCCTCGAGCTGTGCGGCGATCTTCTGGCCTGACCCCGGCCCCACGTTCCTGAGGTCGAGCCCGACGAACATCACCATCCTGCCCTTGTAGCGGCTCGCGGCAATGGCATCGAGTGCCGGCTTGAGGCCGCTGCTCGGCGTGGCGTTGGCGTTGATCATCAGGCCCAGGTTGAGCGGCGCCATCTCGTCGCCCACGCGGTTGACGTCCTCGACGGACATCGATCGCGGCGGGTGGTGGTGGAAGTCGATCACCGGGAACTTCGCCTTCGGCACCTTGTGCTCGGGCACCACCAGCGTGGAGCGCGGATGGTACTCGCGGATCCGGGGCTGCTGCAGTTCCGGTTCACGGCCTTCGGCCGGCCGCCGCACCACCTGGCCTGGCGTGGACGGCTGCTGCGCCGTGACGAGAGCGAGTGACAGGATGCCGAATGTGGCGGCGACGGAAAGGAGTCGTTTCATGGAAATGGAAGAGTCACAGTCAGCCGGTAAGCCGAATTCTGTCCCCCTCGACTCGGTGCTTACGCACCTCGCTCGGGGTGACGATCATTCCTCTAGTTCCACCATCACTGGTGGAATCAAGCAACCTACCCGGAAGCGCCGGACGGGCCGTCCGGTCCGGCTTGCGCCGGGTGCTCCCCTATTTGGTCTTGCTCCGTGCGGGGTTTTGCCTGCCACCCGTGTTACCACGGGCGCGGTGCGCTCTTACCGCACCTTTTCACCCTTACCCCTCGACGCCGCGCCTGCGCGCGACGCTCGGGGCGGTATTTTTTCTGTGCCACTTTCCTTCGGGTCACCCCGACCGGGCGTTACCCGGCGCACTGCCCTGCGGAGTTCGGACTTTCCTCCCTTCGACCCGGCTCTTCGAGCCTCGCTCAGGGCAGGCCCGCTGGATGGACCGATGCGATGCCCGCACTTGGCCCACTCCAGCCGGCCTGCCGTGAGCAAGGCCCCAAGGGCCGAGCCGAACGGCGATCGTCTGGCTGACTGCGACCGTTTGATTGTACTCCCGGACCACACCGCACCGGTCGGCCGTGCGAACCTCTGAGCTGAGTTCCACGTCGGAACGCCCCTACTGCCCGTCGGTCTCCTGCGAGATCTGGTACTGCTCGAGCTTCTTGTACAGGTTGCTCCGGGGCGTATCGATCACCTCGGCGGTCTTCGAGATATTCCACCCGTTCTCGCGCAGCTTGCCAACCAGGAACGCACGCTCGGCGTTGTCCTTGAACTCGCGGAGCGTGCCAGCCGCCGCACCATCGGCGGCTGCAGCCGGACGCACGGCACTCGAGCTGCCAGCCTGGACCGCGGCCGGGTTGCGGACCGAACCGGGCAGGTCGGGCAGGTCGATGGTGTCGCCGGGCGACATGATGATCATCCGCTCCACGGTGTTGCGCAGTTCCCGGATGTTCCCCTTCCAGCGGTAGCGCTGCAGGGCCTCCATCGCCGCCTGCGTCACGCGGCGCGGCCGCGCGTTGTTCTCGCGCGAGAAATAGTCCATGTAGTGCCGCACGAGCAGCGGGATGTCCTCGGGCCGTTCGCGCAGCGGCGGCACGTAGATCGGGATGACCGCGAGGCGGAAGTACAGGTCCTCGCGGAAGGTCCCCTTCTCGATCTCCTCCTCGAGGTTCTTGTTGGTCGCGGCAATGACCCGCACGTCCACCTTGATGGTCCGCGCCGATCCGAGCCGCTCGACCTCCCCCTCCTGGAGCACGCGCAGCACCTTGGCCTGCGTCTTCGCGCTCATGTCGCCGACTTCGTCGAGGAAGATCGTCCCGCGGTCCGCCTGCTCGAACTTCCCCACCTGCTTCTCGGTGGCGCCCGTGAACGAGCCCTTCTCGTGCCCGAAGAGTTCGGACTCGATCAGTTCCTCCGGGATGGCGGCACAGTTCACCTGCACGAACCGCTCGCGGCTGCGCAGGCTGTTCCGGTGGATGGTCCGTGCCACCAGTTCCTTCCCCACGCCGCTCTCGCCCTGGATCAGCACGGTGGCGTTCGTCGGGGCCGCCCGGCCGATGGCACCCATCACCTGCCGGAGCACCTGGCTCTCGCCGATCATCTGGTGGCGGACCTCGACAGCCCGCTTCAGCGACCGGTTCTCGTCGCGCAGGCGCCGCTGGTCGAGGGCATTCCGCAGGCTGACCAGCACGCGATCGCTCGCGAACGGCTTCTCGATGAAGTCGAAGGCGCCCTTCTTCGTCGCCTCCACGGCCGTGCTGATGGTCCCGTGCCCCGAGACCACGATGACCGGCAGCGCCTCGTTCATGGCCCGGAGCCGCTCGAGCACCTCGATGCCGTCCATGCCAGGCATCTTCACGTCGAGCAGCACCAGGTCTGGCGCTTCGCGCTCGGCCAGCGCCAGGCCCTCGTGGCCCGTGGCCGCCAGCAGCACTTCGTAGCCTTCGTACTCGAGCGTCATCCGCAGCGAGTCACGGATGGCCGCTTCGTCGTCGATAACGAGGATTCGCGATTTCGCCATGAGGGGGTTGGGTTAGCGGTCGTCGATACGGACGGTCTTGAGCTGTCGCTGGGCCACGTCCGGGGCATAGACGTACAGGGTGATCACGTCACCGGGCTGGATCGCCGCGGCGACGCGCGTGTAGTCGGCCAGCGAGAGGATCGGCTTCCGGTTGATCTCCATCAGGACCGTTCCGCGCTGTACCTCGGCGTCCGAGGCCGGGCCCACAGGGTCCACCCGCGCAATCAGCACGCCCCGGGTGGCCGCCGGCAGCCGCAGCCGATTGAACGCCGCTGCATCCAGGTCGCGGACCGTCAGGCCGAGCAGCCCTTCCGGGCCCGGCGGCGGCGAGGTGCTCCGCGGCTCGGCCTCACGTCGGCGTGCGCCGCCCTCGCGCGCGGGCCGTTCGGTGAGCTTCACGGTGGCCGTGAACTCGCGGGCGTCACGCACGACCCGCATGTCGGCCGTGGAGCCAGGCGCACGCGACGAGATCTCGTGGATCAGCTCGTCATCGGTCGCCACGGGCACGCCTTCGAACGAGACAACCACGTCGTACGGCCGAAGGCCCGCGCGTGCGCCCGGCGAGCCATCCGTCACGTCCTGGATGACGGCACCGCGCGACACCGGGATGTTCAGCGACCGCTGCAGGTCCGGGTCGAGGTCGCGCAGCGTGATCCCGACGTAGCCGCGCGACACGCGGCCGCGCGTCTTCAGCTGCGGCAGGATCGCCTTCGCGCCGTTGATGGGCACCGCGAAGCCGATGTTGCTCGCGCGCGAGCTGATGGCGGCGTTGATGCCGATGACCTCGCCGCGCGCGTTGATCAGCGGGCCACCGCTGTTCCCGAAGTTGATCGCGGCATCGGTCTGGATGTAGTCGTCGAGGCTCGTGTCGAACAGCTTGCGCCCGAGGTAGCTCACCACGCCCACCGTCACGCTGTGCTCGTAGCCCAGCGGGTTCCCGATGGCGCAGACCCACTCGCCCATGCGGAGGCTGGTGGAATCGCCGAGCGGCGCCACGGGGAGGCCGTTCTGGCCGTCGACCTTGAGCAGGGCGATGTCGGTATCGGGGTCGGCGCCAATCACCCGTGCGCGGAGCGATCGGCCGTCGGACAGCTTGACCAGGATCCGCTCGGCTCCGTCGATCACGTGGTTGTTCGTCAGGATGCTGCCATCGGCATCGATGATGAAGCCGCTGCCGGCACCGCGGCGCGGCGCCTCGCGCCTCGGGGCCTCGAACATCTCGGGTGAATCGGGCAGCAACCCCGACCGGCGGCGGCGCGCCTCGGCCACCGCCCCCGAACTGGTGGCGTCGATGTTGACCACCGCGGGGTTGATGCGCTCGACCACGTCGGCGAAGTTGACCAGGGGAGGGAGCGGTCCGCGGGTCCCCGCACCCGCAGCGCGGTCGGCGGTGAGGCGGGCCTGGTTCCGGGGGGCCTGCGCGACGACGGACGGCCGCATGAAGCCACCCGCGACGATCGCGCCCACCAGGAACGCAACCACCGCCGTGAGCGCCAGCGTGACGATCGTGAACCGTCGCGACATCAGCTTCCGAGCCTCATTATAAGAGCCACGAATGCCTGCTCATCCAGCGTTTCCACGCCGAGTTGTCGCGCCTTCTCGAGCTTGCTGCCCGCGTCCGCACCAGCGACCAGGCACGACGTCTTCCTGCTGACCGATCCGGCCACCTTCGCCCCGAGCGTCTCGAGGGCCGCCTGCGCCTCATCCCGTGTCATCGACGCCAGCGTGCCGGTCAGCACGAACGTCTTGCCCGACAGCGGCCCCGGCTCGTCCGAGACCTCGGCCGCCTGACTGTCCATGTTCACGCCGGCCGCCGCCAGTCGCGCAACCAGCGCCCGATTCCGCGGCTCGTCGGCAAAGTCGCGCACCGACTGGGCCACGACCGGCCCGATCTCCGGCACCGTCTGCAGCATCTCGATCGGGGCGTCGAGCAGCCGGTCCATCGTCCGGAAGTAGCGTGCCAGCGTCGACGCCGCCTTCTCACCCACGTGACGGATGCCGAGCCCGTAGATCAGCCGCGCCAGGTCGTTGCGCCGGCTCCGGTCGATCTGCTCGACGATGTTGCGGCCCACCTTGCCGAGCTTGCGGGGCCGCGCCCGATCGGACTTGGGATCCTTCGGCGCCACCACCAGTTCCTCGAGCACGCCAGCGGCCAGCCCGTAGATGTCCGCGACGTCGGTGACCAGTCCCTGGCTGACGAGCTGATCGAGGAGCGACTCCCCCAGCCCCTCGATGTTCATCGCGGAACGCGAGGTGAAGTGCTCGAGGCTGCGGCGCAGGCGCGCCGGGCATGACGCATTCGGACAGCGCCACACCACCTCCTCCTCGTCGCGCCTGAGCCCGGTCCCGCACGAGGGGCAGGTCGTCGGCATGGTCCAGGACAGGCTTCCGTCGGGGTGCGGCAGGATTGCCTTGACCACCTTGGGAATGACGTCGCCGCCCTTCTCGATCAGCACGCGGTCGCCCTCGCGGAGGTCCTTGCGTGCCACGTCCTCGGCGTTGTGCAGCGTCGCCATCGAGATTGTCGAACCTGCCAGGAACACGGGCTCGAGCACGGCGTAAGGGGTGACCGCCCCGGTGCGGCCCACGTTCACCTCGATCCGACGCAGCAGCGTCGTCGCCTGCTCGGCCGGGAACTTGAAGGCGGTTGCCCACCGGGGGAACTTCGCGGTGGCTCCGAGGCGTGCCCGCAACGACAGGTTGTCCACCTTGATGACCACGCCGTCGGTGTCGAACGGCAGGGAGCGGCGCCGGTCGGCCCAGCTCTCGCAGAAGGCCACCACTTCGTCGATGCCGGCGCAGCGGCTCCAGTGCCCTTCAACCGGCAGGCCCCACGCGCGCAACGCGGTGAGGACGTCTGCGTGATGCCCGAAACCGCCTCCCTCGGCGCTGTCGTCGGGCGTGACCATCTGGTAGAAGAATGCCTGCAGGCCACGGCGGGCCACCTGCCTGGCGTCGAGGTTCCGCATCGCCCCCGCCGCCGCGTTACGTGGGTTGGCGAAGATCGGCTCGCCCGCCGCCTCACGTTCGCGATTCGTGCGCTCGAAGGCTGCGCGCGGCAGATAAACCTCACCTCGCACTTCCAGGCGCCCCGGGAGTGCATCATGGAGCCGGAGCGGCACGGCGCGGATCGTGCGCACGTTGGCCGTCACCTCTTCCCCGCGCTGGCCGTTGCCACGGGTCGCCCCCCGCACCAGCACGCCGTCCTGGTAGGTGAGCGCCATGCTGAGCCCGTCGATCTTCAGCTCGGCAACGTACGCCACCGGCTCGTCGCCCAGGCCCGCCCCCTTGCGCACCCGATCGTCGAAGTCGCGCAGTTCCTCCGACGAGTAGGTGTTGTCGAGGCTCAGCATCGGCACCAGGTGCTCCACCTCTGCGAACCCCTCCGCCGGCCGCCCGGCGACGCGCTGCGTCGGCGAGTCGGGCGTGATGAGTTCCGGATGCGCCGCCTCGAGCGCCTCGAGGTCCTTCAGCAGCGCATCGAACTCGGCGTCCGAGATTTCCGGGTCGTCGAGGACGTAGTACCGCTCTTCGTGGTGCCTGATCAGGTCGCGGAGCTGGCGGAGGCGCTCTTCGGGAGGGACGCTGGACACGTCAATCACCTCTGCTGGACGGCATCAGCCACCACGAACGCGCGCGGGTCACGAGGTGGTGTACGCACCATCGTGGGGCGGGACCGGACGTCCGGGCTAGCGATCCCTTGAGAGGACGTAATCGGGCAGCGCGAGCAACGCGTCGCGCTCCGAGCTTGGGGGGAAGGCGGACAGCTGCCGCTTCGCGCGCTCGGCGAACTCGACGGCTCGCCGGTTCGCGTACTCGATGCAGCGGTGCTCCTTCAGCAGGGCGAGGAGCTCCTGCCACTGCTCGCGCGTGGCCACCCGGTTGGCGATGATCTCGCGGACGATCTCGCCGCCGCGATGGCCGGGCTGCTGCAGCAGGTGAATCAGCGGCAGCGTCATCTTGCCTTCGACCAGGTCGGCACCCACCGGCTTGCCGAGCGCCTCGAGGTCGCCCGTGTAGTCGAGCAGGTCGTCGACCAGCTGGAACGCGATCCCGAGGTTGAAGCCGTACTGCTGGAGGGCAAGCTCGCGTTCCTTGTCGACGCTGCCCAGCATGCCGCCGATCTGCGACGACGCGCCGAACAGGTACGCGGTCTTCCGCCGGATGATGTCGAAGTGCTCGTCCTCGGTGATCGCCGCGTCGCCGTTCTTGGTGAGTTGGTAAATCTCGCCCTCGATCATCTTCAGCGTGGCGTCGCACAGCACGCGGACGATCTCGAGCGTGTCGTGGGTGAGCGCCAGCGCCATCGACTTGATGTACAGATAGTCGCCGAGCAGGACCGTGACGTCGTTGCCCCACCGCGCGTGCACCGCAGGACGGCCGCGACGGGTGTCGGACTCGTCGATGATGTCGTCGTGCACGAGCGTGGCCGAGTGGATGAACTCCACCGCCGCTGCGAAGAGGATGGCGCGATCGCCCTGGTACCCGAGCAGGCGCGCGGCCATCAGCAACACCGCCGGACGCACCCGCTTGCCGCCACCCTGCTGGATATAGCGGCCCATCGTCGGGATGATCGCGACCTGCGATTCGACCTGGCGGCCGAACTCGCGATCGACCAGTTCCAGATCGGCGCGAATCGGCTCGAAAATCTGCGAAAGGGCCGGAGTTTTTTCCACGTGGCTCAGTTTAGGACTTTATCACGGGCGGAACAGCGCGTGGAAGTTCGCTGTCGTCACCGTCCCGAGCTCAGCCACGGACACACCCTTCAGGGCGGCCAGCGTCTCGGCCGTGTGCAGCATGCGGGCCGGTTCGTTGCGGGCGCCACGATGTGGCGCCGGCGTCAGGAACGGGCTGTCGGTCTCGAGCAGCAGCCGGTCCATGGGGATCTGCCGCGCGATGTTGCGGAGGTCCTGGGCGTTGGGGAATGTCAGCACGCCAGCCAGCGAGATGTAGAAACCGAGGTCCAGCGCAGCGCTCGCCAGTTCCCGCGTCCCCGTGAAGCAGTGGAGCACGCCCCGCACTTCCCCACCACCCGCACTCTTCAGCGCATCGATGGTGTCCGAGTCGGCCTCGCGTGTGTGGATCACCACGGGGAGCTTGAGTTCCCGGGCCAGCCTGAGCTGCGCCCGGAACACGGCCTGCTGCGTCGGACGCGGAGAGTAGTCGTAGTGGTAGTCGAGCCCGATCTCGCCGACGGCCCTCGTGTAGGGCGTACGCTTGATCTGCTCGCGCACCTTCTCGACGGCGCCGAGCGCATTGCCGTTGAACTGCTGGGCGTGATGCGGATGGACGCCGATGGCCACGCGGATCTCGTTCCACAGCGTGTAGGCCTTCTTGGCCTGGGCTTCTTCCTTGGCGTTTCCGGCTTCCAGGATCACCATGACCCGCTCGAATCCCGCCTCCTTCGTGCGCGTGAGCACGTCGGGCAGGTCGGAAGCGAACACATCGTCGGCCAGGTGGCAGTGGGAATCGATCATCGGCGGTGGCGGTTCATTGGGGGGTGTCAGGCCGGCCCCGCCGGTCCGGGGTACAGGGAGGATGACCCGGCACGGCAGCGGCTCCAGCGTCCAGTCGAGCTTATCATTTCCGCGTATCGACGACTGGGCCTGCCTTCAACAGTACGGACGCCGTGCTGGTGCGCCGGCACGGTGTCCCGTGCCGGCCAGCACGCGCTAGCGGACGCGCGACCCGGGAGGCAGGTCGGTCTCGAACCCGACCAGGAACGGCTTGCCACCTTCGGCGCTGCCCGCGAGGACCATGCCATTCGACTCGATGCCCATCAGCTTCGCGGGCTTCAGGTTGAAGACAATGGCAATCGTGCGATTGACGAGCGCCTCCGGCTCGTACGCCTCGGCAATGCCAGCGACGATCGTCCGCTTGTCGAACCCGGTGTCGACCAGCAGCTTCATCAGCTTCTTCGACTTCGGCACGCGCTCGGCCTCGAGAACCCTGGCCACCCGCAGGTCGACCTTCATGAAGTCCTCGTACGAGATCGGCTCGGTCGCTGGCGCCTCGGCCGGCGCCGCGGCGACGGGCGTCTGGGGTGCGGGCGCAGCGGCTTCGGGCGCCGGTGCCTGGGGTGCCGCCACCGGCTCGGCCGGTGTACCTGGGGTCTCGTTCGACATCTCTCGCAGTGCCTCCACAGTCAGTTCGATTCGCGGGAACAGGGGGACGGTCTCGCCGAGCGCCGTGCCCGGGACGAGCTCCCCCGCCTTCAGTGCCTGCCAGGACGCCGGCTCGACGGCGCACCCGAGCATGGCCAGCATCCGCTCGGCGGTCGCCGGCAGGAACGGCCGGAGCAGCTCGGCGATCACGCGAAGCGCGTCGGCCGGCACGAAGAGCGACGTGGCCAGTTCGGCGGCGCGCGCCGGGTCCTTCGCCAGCTTCCACGGCTCGCGCGCGACGATGTAGCGATTGGTGGCCCCGACCAGGTCCCACACCTCGCGAAGTGCGGTGCTCAGCTGGAACGTGCCGACGGCCGTGCGGACCTGGCCGACGAGCGCGTCTGCCGCCGTGCGCAGCGCCTGCTCGTCGTCCCTGGCGAGAAGCGCCGGGTCCGGCGTGGGCACGCGCCCGCCGCAGGTCCGGTGGATGAGCGTGGTGACCCGGCTCGCCAGGTTGCCGAGGTCGTTCGCGAGGTCGGCGTTGTAGCGCGTGAGGATCGCCTCGTCGGTGAAGCTGGCATCCTGGCCGAACACCATCTCGCGGAACACGAAGTAGCGGAAGCCATCCAGGCCGAAGCGCGCGATGTAGTCGGCGGGCCGCACGACGTTGCCCTTCGACTTCGACATCTTCGCCCCTTCCATCAGCCACCATCCGTGGCTGACCACCTGGCGCGGCAGCGGCAGCCCGGCGGCGAGCAGGAAGGCGGGCCAGTAGACCGCGTGCTGGCGCACGATCTCCTTCCCGATCAGGTGCACGTCCACCGGCCAGTAGGTGTCGAACCTGGCCTGGCTGCCCGGAGCAGGGTCGCCATAGCCGGCGGCGGTGATGTAGTTCGTGAGGGCGTCGAACCAGACATACATCACGTGAGCCGGGTCGTCTGGCACCGGGATGCCCCACCGGAACGAAGTGCGGCTGACGCTCAGGTCCTCGAGGCCGGCCTCGAGGAAGGCCAGCATCTCGTTGCGGCGGATCGAGGGGGTCACGAATTCGGGATGCTGGCGGTAGTGATCGAGGAGCGGCTGCTGGAAGGCCGAGAGCCTGAAGAAGTAGCTCTCTTCCTCGAGCTTCTCGACGGTGTTCCCGCAGATGTTGCAGCGCCCCTCGACGAGCTGCGTCTCGGGGACGAACACTTCGTCGACCGTGCAGTACCAGCCCTCGTACTTCCCCTTGTAGATGAAGCCGTTGTCGCGCACCCGCCGCCAGAGCGCCTGCACCGACGCATGGTGCCGCGGCTCGGTGGTGCGGATGAAGTCGTCGTTCGAGGCCCCGATCAGCGGCAGCAGGTCGCGGAACTTCTGCGACACCTGGTCGGCGAAGGCACGCGGGTCGACACCGGCCTTCTGGGCGGCGCGCTCGACCTTCTGCCCGTGCTCGTCGGTCCCGGTGAGGAACAGCACGTCGTCGCCCATCAACCGGTGGGCGCGGGCGACCGCGTCGGCGACCATGGTCGTGTACGCGTGGCCGAGGTGGGGCTCGGCGTTGATGTAGTAGATCGGCGTGGTGATGTAGAAGCGGCTCACGGGGCCTCGTCAGGAAGCTGGGTTCGATGCGGGTGGCCGCGATCCGTAGGCGTGCAGCACCTGCGCCTGCACCTCCTTCACCGGCACCCGGTGCGTCCGGGCCAGCGCCGCGCAGTCTTCATACTCCGGCGTCGCATTCACCACGCGTCCATCCCGGTACGCGAGCTTGACGCGTACCGGTCCGAGCGCAGTGTCCACCGTGATGATCTCACGACGGAGGCACTCGCGCTCCACTTCGTAGTAGCGCAGGCCGATGGTGGTGGTCTCCCGGAAGATGATCTCGGCCACGGCCGGCCGCAGGTCGGGCCGCGCGACCACCGTCAGCAGCGTGCCCGGACGGTTCTTCTTCATCTGGACCGGGACGTAGAACACCTCGAGCGCCCCGGCGGCATAGAGCTGCTCCATCGCCGCACCGAAGAGCTGGGGGTTCATGTCGTCGATCTCGCACTCGACGACGACCACGCGATCGACGGCCACCACCGCCGTGGCACGACCAATCAGGATTCGCAGCACGTTCGGCGTGCCGGGGTTGTCCCGCGCACCGGCACCGTACCCGACGCGCTCGATCGCCATGGCCGGCACGGGGCCGAACGCCGATGCGTACGTGGTGGCGATCAGGGCGCCGGTCGGCGTGACCAGCTCCTTCTGCACGGGTCCGCTGTACACCGGCGCGTCGCCCAGCAGGGCCAGCGTGGCCGGAGCCGGCACCGGAAAGAGGCCATGCGCCGCGCGCACCATGCCGCCGCCGACATTCAGTGGCGAGCAGACCACCCGGTCGACACCCGCCCACTCCATCGCGAAGACCGCGCCCACGATGTCGATGATGGAGTCGAGCGCGCCCACCTCGTGCAGGTGCACCTGCTCCACCGGCATGCGGTGCATGCGGGCTTCGACCTCGGCAAGCCGCTCGAACATGCCCTGCGCCCGCGCCTTGCCGGCGCGCGACAGGGCCGAGCCATCGATCAGCGCCAGGATCTCGCGCAGGGTCCGATGCCCGTGCCCGTCGCCGTGCGCGTGCGCATGCGTGTGGACGTGCACCGCGCCGGTCGCGTCCACGTGGGCATGGGAATGCTCGTGGATGCGGGCATCGGGGTCCGCGTGATGGTGCGGCTCGTCGTGCGCGTGATCGTCCACGTGCAGGGGCCGTCCCTCTTCATGGACGACGAACCGGGTGGCGGCCAGCCCGGCCCGCACCACCGGTTCGGCGCCGATGGTGTAGCCCTGGAGGGCAAGGCTGCCGAGTGCCGACCGCAGGTCGTCGAGCGGCAGGCCGGCGTCGAGAAACGCGCCCAGCACCATGTCTCCGGAGATGCCGGAGAACCCGTCGAAGTACAGCACGCGCGACACTAGACCTGCCCCATCTCCTTCAAGCTGCAGTACTTCACGTCGCCGAGCACGATGTGGTCGACCACTTCGATGCCCATCAGGATGCCCGCCGCCCGCAGGCGACGGGTCAGTTCCACATCCTCCGGGCTCGGGCTCGGGTCGCCGGACGGATGGTTGTGGAACACCACGATCGCCGCCGCGCCGCCGAGCATCGCCTCTCGGAAGACATCGCGGGGCTGCACGATGGTGGAATTCAACGTGCCCGACGCCACCACCGTCGTCCTGAGGACCCGGTGCTTGCTGTCCAGCAGGATGAGCCCGAACTGCTCGACCGGACGGGCCCCGAAGGCCGGCAGCAGCAGGGCCGCAGCATCTCGAGGCGACCGCAGCTGGACCCGCACATCCGGTGCGTGTCGCATGGTGCGGCGTCCCAGTTCGAGCGCCGCCACCACCTGCGCCGCGCGCGCCGGCCCGACGCCCGCCACCTGTGCGAGGTCGGCCGCCGAGGCACGGGCGAGCCCGTGCAGGCCACCACGCCGGCGCAGCAGCTCGTTGGCCACGCCGAGGGCATCGGTGCCCTTCGTCCCGCTGCCGACGACGACCGCCACCAGTTCGTTGTCGCCGAGCGCGGCGGCTCCGTGCAGCAGCAGTTTCTCTCTCGGGCGGTCGTCTGGCGCGAGGTCTTTCATCGTACTACAGCGAAATCGGTACGCGTATACTTCGGGGGATGTCGCCGCGCGCGTGTGCCCTGCCCGTACTCTCCCTGCTGCTCACCATCATGGTCGGCTGTGGGGGTGAACCGCCGGAGAAGGAGATGCAGCAGGCCGAGGGCGCCCTGGCCGCCGCGCAGGCCGCCGGTGCAGACAGGTACGCGACGGACGAATTCGCGGCCGCGCAGGCCTCCCTGTCGAACGCACGCGAGGCGGTGACGCAACGCGACTACCGCCTCGCACTCGACCGCGCCCTCGACAGCCGGGAGCGCGCGCAGAACGCCGCCAAGCAGGCGGCCGACGGCAAGGCGGTGGCCCGCAGCGAGGCGGACCGGGCGCTCGCCGCGGCCCAGGCCGCGCTGGATGCGGTGGCTGCGAAGATCGACGCGGCCGACGCGGCAAAGACCCCCGCACGAGTACTGGCTGGACCGAAGGACACACTCGACACGGCACGGACCGCACTGCAAGAAGCGCGCGCGCTGTTCGATCGGGGCGAGTACCTGGAGGTCGCGTCGAAGGCCAGGGCGGCAACGGCTTCCCTGCCTGCAGTTACGGAGGCGATCGACGCGGCCGTCTCGGCTCCGCCGCGTCGGCGCCGGTAACCGGCTCCTCAGTTTCTGCGCACCGCCCTGCGCAGCCCCACGGCAGATTCAGGCGCGTGGGAGCGGGCGAATCCAGTCGCCCTCGCACAGCACCTCGGCCCACCCGGTGAGGTAGACACTCTCGGGCGTCCACTCCACCCGCTGCGATCCGCCCGGCGCGATCACCGTGGCGTCCCGTGCGGCCCCGCCGAACGCGGCAGCCGCCACCAGCGAGGCGCACGACCCGGTCCCCGACGACATCGTCGGACCGCACCCCCGCTCCCAGATGCGGATGCGGATCTCGGCGGGCGACACCACCTGCACGAATTCCACGTTCGTCCCTTCGGGAAACTCCGCGTGCCACTCCAGCGCCGCCCCCAGCCGGTTGAACCGCTCGTCACCCGGCAGATCGTCCACCAGCACCAGCAGTTGCGGATTGCCGATGTTGAGGACCACCACGTCCAGGTCTTCGCCCGCCGCCACCAGCCTGCGCCGGTGGAGACCGGCGGGCAGGCCCATCGCGGCCCGGAACAACTGGCGGTTGTCCTCGCTGCCGAGCCGGGTGAGCACCTTGATGCCGCCCTCGGTCTGGATCGTCAGCTGCAGAGGGCCTGCCGGCGCGCGGGACGCGAGCAGCGCCCCCAGCGCACGCACGCCGTTTCCCGAGACCTCGGCCCGGCTTCCGTCCGAGTTCACGAGCGTCATGAGCGCGCCGTCCGGCGTCGGCGCATAGAAGATGAGGCCATCGGCCCCGATGCCGGTGTGCCGGTCGCACATCTCGCGTGCGAGCGCGACCCGGTCCACGCCGTCGGCGTCGGACCGGAGTACGTAGAGGAAGTCGTTCCCGTAGGCGTGGGCCTTGGCGAAGCGGATCATTTGCGGCAGAAGGCGAGCAGGTGCCACCCGAAGCGCTCCACGAGCGGACGCGGGAGGAGGTTGAAGGTGCCGACGAACAGGCCGTTGTAGATCGCGCCCTTCCAGCCGCCGTGCAGGCGCGACTTCACCGGGAAGCGCTCGGGCACGATCCGCACCTGGCTGAACCCGGACACGAGCTGCCGGAACTCACCGATGCTGTACTTGAGCAGCACCGGGGCATCGTCGTGCTCGAGCCCCACCTTCATCAGCTTGGACAGGGCGTTCAGCCAGGACATGCGGTTGTACACCTGGAAGATGGCCTCACCGCCAGGCTTGAGTACGCGGCGCACTTCGTCGACCAACCGCTGGGGATCGGCGGTGTACTGCACGACGCCATGCGCGTATACCAGGTCGAAGCTGCTGTCGGGGAACGGGAGCGCCTCCCCGTTGGCCACCCGCAGGTCGGCCGTGAGCCCCTGCTGCGCGAAGTTGGCGCGCGCCAGATCGATCGCCGACCCGGCAAGGTCGACCCCGGTGCAGACGGCGCCACCCTTTGCGAAGCGGGCCAGGTCCACGGCGGCGCCGCAGCCGACCTCGAGCACCGCCTTGCCGCGGTACCCGTCGAAGTTCACCAGCCGCAGCAGGTGATGCAGTTTCTCGAAGTGATACTGGTCGAGGTCCTCGAAGAACCCGCGCGACCCGACCGGGTGCTTCGTGATTTCGAGATCATGGATGTGCTGTTCCCAGTACGCGCGGACATCGTCTACGGTCGCCACGCTGCATACTATAGCGTGAGCGCTCCGAGCCGTCCCTGATGCCACCCTCCCTCACGCGCGATCCCGGCGCCCTCGCCACGGGCCGATTCGACCTGCTGGTCGTCGGCGGCGGCATCTACGGCCTCACGACCGCGTGCGACGCCGCGCAGCGCGGCCTGCAGGTCGCCCTCGTCGAGCGCAACGACTTCGGCAGCGGCACGTCGTTCAACCACCTACGCACCATTCATGGCGGCCTGCGCTACCTGCAGACGCTCGACCTGCGCCGCGCACGCACCTCGGTCCGCGAGCGGCGCGCGCTCGCGCGCATCGCGCCCTGGGCGGTGGCCCGCCTGCCCTTCGTGCTGCCGCTGTACCCGTCGATCATGAAGGGCACCATGGCCATGCGCGCCGGGTTCGCCCTCGACGCGCTCGTCGCGGCCGACAAGAACCAGGGCGTGGCCCCGGAGCATCACCTGCCGATGGGGCGCGTCCTGTCACGGGCCGACGCACAGGCACAGTATCCGGCCCTGCGCCGGCTGGCCATCACGGGCGCCGCCGTCTGGTCCGACTACGTCACCACCGACGCGGACCGCCTGACGCTGGCGTGGGCGTCGCAGGCCGCCGCCCACGGCGCGGTGCTCGCCAATTACGTCGAGGCGGTCGCACTGACCGCCGACGGCGGCGCAGTCTCCGGCGCGGAGGTGATCGACCGCATCTCCGGCCGCACCTTCTCCATCGCCGCAACCTGCGTCGTCAATGCGACCGGCGGCCACCTGAACCGGCTGCTCGCGCCACACCGGATCGAGGTGCCGCTGCCGCTGCTGCAGGCGGTGAACGTGGTCACCCGTCTCGAGGGGCCTCCCGTCGCCGTCGGTGGACGCAGTGCGTCGGGACGCAACCTGTTCCTCGTGCCGTGGCGCGGACGGGCACTCTTCGGCACGTGGGAGTCGCCGCACACCTGCGACGCGGGGACACTGGGCGTGCGCGAGGAGCACCTCCAGGCATTCCTCACCGAGTTGAACGAGGCCTTCCCTGCGTTCCCGCTCACGCGGGCGGACGTCACGCTCGTCCATCGCGGCGTCGTGCCGGCCCGCGTCGGCAGCAAGGGTGTGCCGACGCTGGACGGTCGGGAGCTGGTCTTCGTGCACGACGGCGCAGGCCTTCGACGGGCGCTCAGCGTGGCCGGCACCAAGTACACGACGGCACGTGCCGTGGCCGAAGGGATCGTCGATCGGGTCTTCCGCTGGATCGGTCGCACACCGGCCCCATGCGTCAGCGCGAACCGCGCGCTCCCATGCGTGAACCTGACCGGTGACGCGCTGCTCGCGCATGTCGCGGCACACGAGATGGTGGTCACACTCGCCGACGCGGTTGTCCGACGCACGCCGATGGGCGCACTCGGATTGCCCGCGGAGGCCGACCTGCAGCGGGCCGCCGCCGTCGTGGGCAACGTGCTCGGGTGGTCCGAAGAGCGGCAGCGGCAGGAGATCGCTGTCGTGCGCCGCTTCTACGAGAGCTGACACGTTCACCGGGTACGATTACGGTTTCCTGACGGCTCTCCCACCCCGTAGACTGTTGCGCATGCAGATTCCCGGTCGCGCCGCCCTGGCGGCGCTCCTGTTCGTTGCGCTCCCCGCGTACGGCTCCGCGCAGTCTTCCCAGCCGTCGCCTGCCGCGCCCGCAGTCGGTTCCCTCTTCACCGCGCCGGTCATCCGCGATCTCCCGCTCGGCGACAACGTGTATTCGATCCTCGAGAACACACAGTCCGAGGTCATCGCCGACCGCTTCAACAGCGGCGGCCTGAACGTGGGGGGCGACACGCGCGTTGGCGGATTCCTTGGCTCCTGGTCGCAGACGCACTTCCGGATTGGGGACGTGGACGTCTCCGACCCGACGGGCGGCGGCGCGGCGCTCCTCTTTCCCGACGCCGCCCTGTGGGATCGCGTGAGCATCACGACCGGCCTGATGCCGACCGTCATCAACACGCCTGGCCTCGCGGTCACCTTCGAGCCGCTGCGCGGTGGCGACGGCTGGACCCGCGTGTTCACCGGGAATGGCGCCGGCGGCGGCATGGCGTCCGGTGCACCGGCGAACCAGCCGATTCCCGTGGCTCGGCTCAAGGAGTACGGCAGGGGCTCCGCTGTCGTCAGCGGCCCACTGTCCGCACGCACCAGGCTCGCCGCAGCCGCCACATGGGCCCGAGGCCTCAGCTACCGGAGGGAGCAGTTGCCCGCGAACGACAGCACGACCGCGTCCGCGTTCGCGAACCTCTCCTTCACGCCGTCGGCGGGACGCGAGTTCCGGGCCCTCGGCTGGGTCCAGCGGTCGGAGGCCCCGTTCGAGAATTGGATGCTCGTGCGCGACCCGGCTGCGACGACCGACACCAACGCCGTGCACGTGCAGTCGACCTGGGAGAGCCGGTCCAGCAGCGGCGCCTCGTGGCGCGTGTTCGGCGGGTTCACCGAGCGCAGCCGCACCAATACCCTCGGCGCCGCCACCCTCTACATCGAGCGCATCGTCGACGGCCCCGTGCAACCGCTGGTCGACTCGATGGCCGACGCCACGGTCCGCCGCCTGTCGGCCGGCGCACGGGCGATGCCCGCCGCCGCGGCAGGCTCCGCCCACCGGCTCGAATATGGGGTCACGGTGGATCACGCCTCGAGCCAGATGCCCGGCGTGTACGCCGGCACCGTACGTGAGACCGTGAACAGCATCCCCGCGCGCGTGTGGTCGTACAACGCCATCCCGGTCGACTCGTCACGGTCGACGACCACGCTCGCGGCCTACGCCGGTGACGCGATCACGCTCTCGCCACGGCTGTCGCTCGATGCGGGTGTCCGCGCCGAACTGGTGCGTGGCGGTGCGGAGGGTGCGGCCCAGACCGTGTCATGGCTGAACCTGCTGCCGCACGCCTACTTGCGCATCGCCTTCAGCGATCGTCGCTCGCTCACGCTCGGCTATGCCCGCAGCGGCAACGCGCTCACCCACAACTGGCTTGCCTACGGCGATCCGGGTGCGCCCACCGCACGGGTGGTCGCAGCCGCTGCCCCGAACACCCTCGTGTCCCGTGTCGGGCCTGGCATCAACGGCAACACCGCCTTCAGCCAGGTCGACGGCGACCTGAAGCGCCCGCAGACAGACGAACTCGTGGTCGGCTGGGAGAAGCGACGCAGCGCCGCCACGCGCTACACGTTGACCGGCATTGCCCGCTGGGAGCACAACCTGCTCGGCGTGGTGAACACCGGCGTGCCGCTCTCGGGCTACTCCACCATCAGCCTGCCAGATGCCGGCAAGGACCTCGTGGACCCGGCCGATGACCGCAATCTGCTGGTGTACAACCGGCTGCCTTCCACCTTCGGACAGGACACCTACCTCCTCACCAACCCGGACCAGCAGGCCGCCCGTGCATTCGCCCTCCGCATGAGCATCGAGCACGCGACGGAGCGGCTGTTCGTGCTGTTCGGCGCCACCGCCTCCGCCGCCCAGGGCTCCGGCGGCAACCGCGGGTATGGCCCGCTCGAGAACGATCAGGACCAACCGGGCGAGCTCTTCACGAACCCGAATGCCGCCAGCTACTCTTATGGCCGCCTGTTCAGCGACCGGGCCTTCACCATCAAGTGGACGACGCTCTACCGCTTCCCGGGCGACTTCACCGTGGGCGGCATCGCCCGCTACCAGGACGGCCAGCCGTTCTCGCGTATGGTCGTCGTTCCCACCCTCAACCAGGGGGCCGAAGGCGTGCAGTCGTACCCGAACGCGGGCAGCCGCTATACCTTCACCGGCACCTTCGACCTGCGCGTGCAGAAGGGATTCCGGGTCGGCGGTACCCGCCTGGACGCCATCTTCGACGCCTACAACCTCTTCACCCGGAACAACGAGGTGGAGGAGTACGTCGTCAGCGGCCCCGGCTTCCGCACGCCGACCGCCATCCAGCCGCCGCATGCGGTACACGTCGGCCTGCGGTTCTCGTTCTAGCGTGCCGATCGACAGCCCGTGCTGAGCGCGCTGGCTCTCGCGGCCGTCGCGGCCGTCGCCGCCTGGGGTCTCTACCAGTTTCGCGTCTATCCGACGGTCGCGGCCGGATACCGGGCGAAGGCGATCTGCACGGCGCTCTTCGGCAGCGGCCGCTCGTTCGATGCACACCTCACCACCCAGGTGTCCGACGATGCGTACCTGATCCTGCGGCCGTTCCGCATCGCTGTGGACCACGACCTCCGCACGGTCACCTCGTCGTGCTTCGGGTGGCTGCCGCGGACGGCGATTCACCGCGACGGACTCGGGGCGACGCTGCTCGCAGGCCCACCAGCGGAAACCCTCGGGCCGCGTCCCCACGTCCGGCCGCACGCGTACGCCGCGGCGGTCTGGCCCGGGCGGGCGGCGTCGGCCGCGATGGACGAGGTCGTGGCGGGCGCGTTCTCGGAACCCAATCCGCGCCGACGGCGGCGGACCTACGGCGTGCTCGTGGTTCAGGACGGGGTCATCGTGGCGGAGCGGTACGCATGCGGGATCACGCAGGCGACGCCGATGCCGGGCTGGTCGATGGCCAAGAGCGTACTCAACGCACTCGTGGGCATCCTGGTGGCCGACGGACGGCTGCGGCTCGACCAGCGCGAGCTCGTGCCGGAGTGGCGCGGTGCCGACCCGCGGTCGGCCATCTCACTCGAAGACCTGCTGCGCATGCGCAGTGGCCTGCGCTTCTCGGAGGCGTACGGCAACCCGTGGTCCGACGTGATCCGGATGCTGTACCGCAGTCACGATACTGCGGCGTTCGCGGCCAGCCGTCCCCTGGCCTCCCCGCCTGGATCGGTGTGGGAGTACACCAGCGGCACGTCCAACATCCTGTCGCGCATCGTCCGGAACACGGTGGGAGACGAGGCTTATCACGCCTGGCCACGACGGGTGCTCTTCGACCGGCTCGGCATGGACAGTGCCGTGCTGGAACCGGATGGCGCCGGCACCTTCATCTGCTCGTCGTACATGCTGGCGACCGCCAGGGACTGGGCGCGGTTCGGCCAGCTCTTCGCCCAGGATGGGCGGCACGCGGGGCACGACCTGCTGCCAGCCGAGTGGATCCGGTTCAGCACGACACCCACGCCGCAGTCGCCTCACGGGCGCTATGGGGCGCACTGGTGGCTTCGGCTCAACGAGGACATCGGCGGCGGTACCGTTGATGCCACGCGCCTGCCCGCGGATGCGTTCTTCGCGGTGGGGCACGAAGGGCAGACGCTCAGCATCGTGCCGTCGAAGCGGCTGGTCGTGGTGCGACTGGGCGCATCGATCTACATCGACGCGTGGAATCAGGCGCGGTTCCTCGCGGACATCATCGACGCGTTGTAGCGCCTGGCGCGGCGACCTGACGCAGGTGCTCGCGCCGGCTACGGCACGCGGAAGGCGTCGAACACCCAGGTGAGCCCGGTGGTCATGCCGATGGTCGGGCCATCGCTCGTCAACCCGACGAGGGCGGCTGCGTCGAACCGGAGGCTGCCGGTGGTGAAGCGTCCGCCGAGCCGCATCGTCGACCGGCTCTCGGTGCCGGGGAAGGCGCCACCACTCCGCATGTTCGCCCGACCGTTGAACTCGCCCACCACCTCGGCCCGCTCGGTCATCGCGCGCGCGACCGACAGCCCGTAGGTGAGGACGTCGTTCTGCCGGTTGCCCGACGTGGGATCACCGAGGATGCCGAGGCCGACATTGCCCACGAGTCGCAGCGACTGGATGTTCTTCGCGGCCAGCAGCGACGCGTAGAAGTCGGTGGTGTCGAGTCCGAGTCCGGCTTCATTGCTCGCATTCGGCAGCTTGGTCGCGAACCTGATCGCCAGGGCCGGTCGTCCCGTCCCCTCGCCCACCATCCTGATCTTCGTGGCCACGACGATATCGCTGACGTCGTGGGTGCGGTCGCCGGTGACGTTCAACAGGCTCGAGAGTGGCGCCGTCTGACGGGACGTGATCGAGAGCCGCTCGTAGAGGCCTCCGTCGATCTGCAGTTCCGCGATGGAGCTGATGCCGATACTGACGCCGATCGTGGGCAGCCGCAGCAGGTTGCCTTCGAGCCCCGACACGGGATAGCGCTGGCCGTGGAGCACGTCCAGCCCGCTCTCGATGAGGAGGCGTCCCTCACCCACCGGTTCGGGGTCTTCGGTGACGAGCGGCCGCTGCTGGGCGAACACGGGGTGCCAGCAGCCGAGCGTGGCGGCAAGCACCAGGGCCAGGCGGAACATGCGCACGGAGGGTCCCTTCAGTCTGATCACTGGTGGATGACGGGCAGCATGCGGCCGGTCCGTCGCGGCGCGGCCGGCGCGGCGTCGCCGACGGCCGCGAACACATCGAGCGGCACCGTGGCGCGAAGCTCGGCCGGCGGGTTGAGGCGGGTGTCCATCAGGTGCCGCGGCGCCACGTTCTGCAGCGCCTTGAGCATCGAGTTCTTCACGCCGGGGTGCTCCACCTCCAGGTCCATCAGCAGCCGCTTGATGCGCTGCCGCTGCAGGGAGAGGTCGCCGCATGCGGGGCAGCAGCAGCCGATGATCGGCAGCTCGCATTCCTTCGCGTACAGCCGCGCTTCGTCCTCGCCGACGTAGGCGAGCGGTCGGATCACCACGTGCGCGCCATCGTCGGACACGAGCTTGGGCGGCATGGCCTTCAGTGCCCCGGAGAAGAACAGGTTCAGCAGGAGCGTCTCGATGAAGTCGTCCATGTGGTGGCCCAGCGCGATCTTGGTCGCGCCGACCTCCTTGGCCACCCGGTACAGCACACCACGGCGAAGGCGCGCGCAGAGCGAGCACGGAGTCTGGTCGGCATCGAGGATGTCCTCGATCTGCTCGCCGATGCCCGTGTGCTCGATCCGGAGTTCCCACCCGCGCTCGCGACAGGTGCGGGCGATCACGTCGTGCTTGTAGTCCTTGTAACCGGAGTCGACGTTGACGGCGACCACGGAGAACTGGATCGGGGCGCGCTGCTGGAGGACGTCCAGCATCTGGATGAGGGCCCAGCTGTCCTTGCCGCCGGAGAGCCCGACCATGATGCGGTCACCCTCCTGGATCATCTCGTAGTCGACGATGGCCTTGGTAGTCTTGCGGGCGATGCGGGCCTCGAGTTCCGTGCGGTACGCCATGCTGGAATTCTACCGGCTCGACACGACCTTCGCGGGAATTCCGACGGCAACCGCCTGAGCCGGGACGTCCCGTGTCACGACGGCGCCCGCCCCGATGATCGCCTTGTCGCCCACGGTCACGCCGTCGAGCACCTTGGCGCCGGCGCCCACCCAGGCGCCCTCGCCGATGAGCACGCCGTCCGACTTCCGTCCCTGCTCGAGGATCGACTTCGACGGGTCCGAGAAGTCGTGGTCGCCACCGATCACGTAGGTGTAGGCCGCGAGGAGTGTGCCCGCCCCGACGCGCACGCGGCTCGCCGAGAACAGCTCGCAGTTGAAGCCGACGTTGGCGCCCGCGCCGAGGTCGATGTCGCCGTTCTTGCAGGACAGGATCGAGTTCCGTCCGATGAACACGCCGCTGTCGATCCGGATGCCGCGGTTGGTGGTGCCCTTGGCGTCGAGCAGGCAGTTGTCGTCCACGAGCACGTTGTCGCCGACGTGGATCTTGTGGGGATGGCGCAAGACCACGTTCTGGCCGAACACCACGTTGCGGCCGCAGGAGCCGAGCAGCGTCGGGTAGAGCGTCTTGCGGAGCGCCAGGCCCAGCGCACCGGGTACCCACTGCGAGAGGAGCATCACCGCTTCGTAGGCGATGAGGGCACCGAGCCCTGGGCGGCCGACGACGAGGGCGGCGTACTTCTGGCGGGCACTGGTGCGGGCGTCGAAGAGCTGCTCCTGCGCCTTCGGAATGTCGGATGCCTGCGGGGTGGGCATGTGCGGATCAGAGCCAGCCATGCTGCCGGTACCAGTCGAGCGTGCGGCGGATGCCTTCGCGCAGCCCGATCGTCGGGGCGTAGCCGATCTCGGCCCTGGCGCGGGCGATGTCGAACGCGCGGCTCTTCGTGTAGAAGTCGACGCGCCGGCGGTAGAGCGGCGGCTCGATGCCGAACGGCGCGCACACGGCTTCACAGGCGGCTCCTGCCACCCAGAAGGGCCACACCGGCAGGTGCAGCGTGGGCGGCTTCACGCCCGCCACCTCTGCGACGATGGCCACCAGTTCGTTCAGGGTCGTCACCTCGCCGCCGGCCAGGATGTAGGTGCGGCCCGCACCGCCGGGCGCTTCGGCGCAGAGGCGGAACCCCTCGCACAGGTCATCGATGTAGGTGAGATGGTAGTAGATGTGGCCGTCGCCCAGGATTGGGAAACGACCGCGCGCCACGCCTTTGAACAGCTTCAGCAGGCGGCGATCGCCCGGGCCGTAGATGCCTGTGGGCCTGGCAATGGTGACCTCGATGCCCAGCCGTTCGCCCGCCTCCCGTGCGAGTCGCTCGCCCTCGACCTTGGTCTCCTGGTACACGTCACCGGGCCGCAGCGGCGCGTCCTCATCCGCCGGCGGATGCTCCACGTCGCCGTGAACGCCGACCGTACTGCAGTGCATCACGCGCGTGACGCCGGCATTCGCCGACGCCTCGATGAGGTCGCGCACGGCGAGCGCGTTGACGGCCCGGTAGGTGTCGTTCGGCAGGCCGGCCTGCCGGTACATCGCCGCGATGTTGTAGACCCGTTCGATGCCCTGCACGGCGCGGTCGAGTGCCGCACGGTCGCGCAGGTCACCCTCGACCAGTTCGACGCCGAGTGATTCGAGGTCCGAGGCACGGCGTCGGTCGCGCACGAGCGCGCGCACCTGGTGCCCGCGAGCCACCAGCATGCGAGCCAGGTGTCCGCCCGTGAACCCGGTTGCGCCGGTGACGAGGTCAGCCACGTTCCGCGTAGATCGTGACGGGCGAGCCGAACAGCGCGAGCATGCCGAGGCGCGCAAGGCCCTGTTCGGACAGTTCGGTGAAGCGGCGCGACCCGACCGCCTTGTGCACGGCAATCGGCAGCACGAACTGGCGGTGCACGGCGGTGATCCGGAAGCCATGCCGCTCGAGTTCGCGGCGGATGGCGCCGTCCAGGAAGACCCGGTAGGGCTCGCTGCTCAGGCCGAGTGGGTGCAGCAGCTTGCGGACGATCGACTCGACCAGCGCCACGCTGCGGGCCGAGGGATAGTCCAGGACGACCGCCTTGTCGGCCACGCGGCACAGTTCGCCGATGCACTGCCGCCAGCGTGGCGTATGCATGAGCACCCGAAGGCTCACGGCCACGTCGAAGGAGCGGGCGCCGAAACCGATCGCGTGGGCGTCGCCCACCTCGAACCGCACGGGCGCCTGCGTGTCGCGGGCGCGCTCGCGCGCAATGGCCAGCATCTGCTCCGACGCGTCGATCCCTGTCACATCCGCGCCGGCCGAGGCCAGCAGGAACGCACCACGGCCGGTTCCCGTCCCGACGTCGATGATTCGCCGCCCCTGCACCGGGCCCAGCATGGACGCCAGCACGTCGGCCTGCCCCCTCGCGACGAGGTCGCCGATTGGGCCGCCGAAGCGGCGCGCATCGAACGCCTGCGCGTTGGCCGCGTCGGCGTAGAACGTGTAGCTGTAATGATCGCGGCTCCCGCTCACGCCACGTCCTTCACCGGCGACCCGGGCGACACCGGCGTCAGCCCGTCGAACAGCGCGGCGCAGGCGCGCCTCGTCTTGTCCATGTAGGCCTCGTAGCTGTACTTGGTCTGGGCCAGGTGCTGGGCATTGGCGCCGAGGCGGCCCGCGAGGGTGGGATCTGCCAGCGCGCGGAGGATGCCGTCGCCGAACGCGTCCGGCGACACCCCCGTCAGGATCGACGTCTCATCGTCGAGCACCTGCGTGTGGGTCATGAGGCGGGTGGCCACGATGGCCTTGCCCGACCGCAGGTACTGGTAGATCTTCAGCGGCGTATTGGTGCCGCGCGATCGCGGGGAGACCAGCGCGTCACAGGCCAGCAGGTAGGCCGGGATCTCGGCGGCGGGGCGTTCGCCGGCAAAGAGGGTGACATCGCCGACGCCGGCCGCGGCGGCCTCGGCCCGTGCCTTCGCCACCTGGTCCGGCTTGCCACCCGCGAGCAGCAGGCGGGCATCCGGCCGCGTGCGCTTCACGTGAGCCATCGCCGCGAAGAGCAGGTCGAGCCCCTGATAGGCCTCGAAGGTCCCGGTGTAGAGCACGAGCGGCGTACCGGCCGCGAGACCGTGTGCGGCGCGGACGGCGGCCGCCTCTTCGGGGGTGGCGCGCTCCTCGGCCGAGCCCGGCGCGTTCTCGATCAGCACGACGTTGGCACCCGGGGCGGTGGCGCGCACCGTGTCTTCGAGCGCGGGGCAGATCACGATGACCACCTTGGACCGGTTGATCATCAGCTTCTCGAACCAGCGGACGATGCCGCGCGCGACCGACGACCCCGTGAAGGCGAAGTTGGTCAGCTGCTGCGGCAGGCTCGAGTGCATGTCGTACAGGTGCGGAATGCGCAGCAGTGCCGACAGGATCACGCCAATCACGCCGCCTTCCTCGTGGGAATGGATGGCGTCGTACCGTCCCGTGAGGGCCACACGGAAGGCCGTCAGCGTGAGCAGCGCATCCAGCGGGAATTTCGCCGCCGACGGTCCGATCTTGACGCGGCGAATGAACGGCGGCCGCAGGGCGCGGATGACCCGCAGACCCGGCATGGTGACGTCCTCACCGAAGGGATACGTGACGAGGTCGACCTGGTGGCCGAGCGCCGTCAGGGCCCGGATGCGGTGGAACTCGCTGAACGGGGTGCCGCGCGGCTCGAAGAACGGCTCCGGCGCGATCATCAGGATGCGCATTCGCTGCTGATTTTCGCACGGATCCATAGTAAAGTAGGCCTTCGTCACCTCCTGCATGTCTGAAGAGACCACTGCCCCTGCAAGCAGCCGCCAGTACCTGCTCACTGCCGCCAAGGTGGCGGTCAGCCTCCTGCTGCTGGCGTTCCTCTTCTCACAGGTCGACATCGCGAAACTCTGGGCCAGCGCGCGTCAGGCCTCACTGCCCTGGCTCGTGGCTGCGCTCGTCTTCTGGACGCTGAACATCGTGGCCGCCACCTGGCGCTGGCACCTGCTGCTCGAAGCGCAGGATGTCCGGTTGCCCAGGAAGAAACTGTTCGGCTCCTTCCTCGTCGCGAACTTCTTCAACAATTTCCTGCCGAGCAACATCGGCGGCGACGTCATCCGCATCAGGGACACGGCACCGGCGGCGCAGTCCACCACGCTGGCCGCCACGGTGGTGCTCGTCGATCGCGGGCTCGGGCTGATGGGGCTCGTCTTCATCTGCGCGATGGGCGCCAGCATGGCCGTCAGCCTTCACGGCCAGGGCGTGCTGCCCATCTGGCCGTCGTGGCTCTGGCTGGGCTTCTTCGGTGGCGCCGCGGTGGCGGTCCCGGCGATGTACGCGCCGGCAGGCATCGGCCGCCTGCTCCGTCCCCTCACGTTCCTCCACCCCGAGTGGGTGGAGCGGCAGATTCAGCACCTCACCGAGACGCTCACCCGCTTCCGCCAGAAGCCTTCGTCGCTGATCGGCTGCTTCGGTGGCGCGGTCGTGGTGCAGGTGCTCATCGTGGGGTTCTACCTCATGGTGGTGTACGCGCTGAACATCCCCGTCACGGCGCAGGACCTGCTCGTGATCGTGCCGCTCTCGCTGATGGTGCAGATGCTGCCGGTGTCGGTGAACGGTTTCGGCGTGCGCGAGGCCACGTTCTCGTTCTACTTCACGCGCGTGGGGCTGCCCATCGAGTCGGCCGTGCTGCTCTCGCTGGTGGCGGCCGGCATCACGATGCTCCACTCGCTCAGCGGCGCCGCCGTCTACGTCACCCGCAAGCACTGATCGGATGACCCCCGCCGGGCGCGACGCCGCCTTCATCGAACAGGCGTACTGGATCCTGCTCGGGCGCGGCCCCACCCCTCTCGAAGTGCACGACGACCGCCGCGGTCACCTGAACGCCGACCAGGTCGGCCTGGGGCATGGCCTGCTGGCAACCCCCGAGTTCCGGCGGCTGCGCGCTGCCTGGCGCGAGGGGCGCGAGACTCACGCCGACACCGAGGGGCTCGAAGCCGCGCTGCGCGGCCTGATGCCGGCGCCACTCTTCGTGCAGCGGGTCTACGAACTCATCCTCGGACGCACACCCGACGCGGAGGGGGCCCGGCACTACACGGCCGTGCTCGCCAGCGGCGAACGCCGCACGAACATCGTGCGGGCGCTCGCGCTCTCCGACGAGTTCGAGCGTCGCATCGACGCGGTCCCGGTCGACACACAACTGTGCGAGTTGTCGAACCCGGCCAAGTGGGACAACGAGGAATGGCTGGTGCTGCTCCGCAGCCTCGGGCTCACCGACGACAAGGTGGCCATGCACCGGAAGCCATACGAGTTCACGCAGCTCCTGTACGGCTGCCGCCAGCTCGGCCTCCTGCGCGACGATGCGTCGTTCGTGAGTATCGGGGCCGGACACGAGCAGGTGCTCTACTGGCTGGCCAACCATGTCGGCCGCGTGGTGGCCACCGACATGTACGAGGGCACCTGGCAGGGCGAGCGTGCCAGGGAGGGGGACCCGGTCGTGCTGGAGAACCCGGACCAGTACGCGCCGTTCCCCTACCGCAAGGATCGCCTGACGTTCATGAAGATGGACGGCCGCTACCTGCAGTTCCCCGACGACACCTTCGACGTCGCCTACTCCCTCTCGTCCATCGAGCACTTCGGCGGGAACGCCGGCGCGAGCCAGACGATGAAGGAGATGGCGCGGGTGATCAAGCCGGGTGGTGTCGTGGCGATTGCCACCGAGTACGTCATCAGCGGCCCGGCGTGCGACGAGACCTTCCAGCCCGAGGAGATCCGCGGGCTGATCGCGGCGTCTGGCCTCGAGCTCGTCGAGCCGATCGACGAGCTGGTGTACCGCCGCTACCGCACCAGGCCCGTGCGCCTCGACGTCGATCCCTACCAGTCGCCCCACATGCTCGTGCAGCTGGGCGACACCGTCTTCACTTCGGTAATGTTCTTTCTCCGGAAGCCTCAGCGGGCGTAACCGGTCGGAACCGGAGCTGCGCCCCCAGGTTCCGGTAGTCGTTGTTGCCCGGATCGAGCAGGTGCGGCACGAACCCCTCGGTCGAGTGGGTCGTCAGCAGGTAGTTGTAGTCCCCGAACCCACGCATCCCTGACGCCGGCACGTTGAAGTACGCCGTCCGCTTGGGCTGCAGCGCCACGCGTACGGGTGTGCTGCCGAGCGTAACGGTGATGACCGTCGGCACCGGCGACTCCGCCTCGAACTGCATGTAGGCGATCGGGAAGGCCGCGCGGACAATGATGTCCGAGCGGCCGCTGCCCGAGATCCACATGCCATTCGGCTCGGGCGGCCACGAGTTCTGATCCAGGTGGTAGAGCAGGACGCCCGGGTCGGTGCGGTACTGCACGCGTCCGCGAAGCGGCTGTGCCAGGCGGACCGGCAGGTCGTTGGCCATGGTGAGTTCGACCGGCAGCCGACGCGCAGGCCCCTTCTCCACCGCCAGGTACGGGAACTTCGCGGCCACGAACGGGTTGACCAGCATCTTCGCCGTGAATAGTGCGCCGCCGATCCAGGCCAGCACACCCGGCGTCACCGTGAACCCTGGCGGCACCAGGAACAGCAGTACGGGATAGGCGGCGAACAGGTAGCGGTTGCCGGGCGGGCCACCTCCCCCGCTCCACGTGAAGGGCAACACGAGCAGCAACGCCACGGTGGAGGCCAGGAAGCCGGCAAACACGAGCGCGCGCCAGGCATCGCGACGCGTACGCGAGAACAGCCAGGCGAGGATGGCGACCACGCCCGGGAAGAAATACGGCACGAAGCCGAAGTGCCGGCCGAGGACGAAGAACTCGAGGTTCTGGGCGAACCAGCGCGGCGCGTCGGGGCTCGTCAGGACGAGCTGCTGCGCCTCCCCGTCCGTGCCGGCGCGCGGGGCCGTGGATTCAGGCGCCCAGGTGTTGTCCGGCCGGTCGTACGGGAACCGACCGTAGAAGGTGCGCCGTTCGCCACCCTGGTAGTTGAACTCACCGGACACGGCCGCGTTGAGGCCGAAGAGGCTGGCGGCGACCACCACCGACACGAGCCCCACCAGGAAGCCGTGCGTCCACCGGCGGCGAACCCAGGGCAGCAGCACGACCGGGGCAACGAGCATGGCCGTCGGCAATGGCTTGGAGTACGTGCAGATGCCGAGCAGGACCGCAGCCGCGTAGTCGGTCCACGGTCGGGCGAGCCGGGAGTCGGGCGCCACTTCCTTGTAGAGCCAGAGGAAGTAGGCCGAGAGCACCAGCGTGAAGTTGAAGATCTCCGGCATCAGGAAGACGCTGTAGACCGGGAGGACCGAGGCGCCGAAGAAGGCGGTGGCGAGCGCCAGCGCCCGGAGCGGCGGCCCCTGGGCGGCGAGGAACAGGTAAGCCGCCAGCGCGGAGACGCCGAGCAGCAGCACGTGCGACAACAGGATGCCGTTGAGGCCGAACAGGCGGATGAACGGCGCCACGAACAGCGGGTAGACCAGCGCCTTGCCATAGAAGAGCCGGCTGATGTCGGGGTCCTGCCGGTGCTGGATGTGGACGTACGGGAAGGGCGCGCGCACCCGCACCCGCAGGATCTTGCCGCGCTTCAGGAAGATGCCATCGGGGCCGCTGTGATAGAGCCCCGCAAATCGCTCGAGGTCGGTGCGGGAGAACGACAGGTCGCCGTCGTATGCCGCGCTCAGGGCGGCCGCCACGTAGGTCGACTCGTCGCTCTTGAGGCCGTAGCTCGTGCGGGGGACGTCCACGGACAGCGCCACCGCCGCCGCGATGACGAACAGGACCGCTCCGACCACGGCGGCGCCGGCGTGGCTGGCGTGCTGCCGTGCCGTCATCGTTTCGTTCGGCCCGACGAGAGGAACGAGAGGTCCACCCCCTCCAGGCCGCGTGGCTGGCCGGCGTGGTTGGCATCGTGCAGCAGCTCGTACAGCCGCTCCATCTTGTGCACGAAGGCAAGGATGTCGTACTCCCTGCCCGTCACCCGCGCATTGGCGGAGAGACGCGCCCGCTCGGCCGGGTTGTCCATGGCCCACACGATCGTCGCGGCGAGTTCCGCGGCGTTCCGGCGTGGGACAATCAGGGCGTCGTGCGACGCTGTCAGGATGTCGAGCAGGCCATCGGCGTCGGTCGCGACAATCGGCTTGCCCATCGCCAGCGCTTCGAAGGCCGTGATGGGGGTCCCTTCCCAGAGCGACGGGAACACGCTGAGGTCGAAGGCCGACAGGGTGCCTGCCACGTCGCGGCGGAAGCCGGCGAACACGAAGCGATCGCCCAGGTTCAGGGCACGGGCCTGCGCCTCCAGGTCGGCCAGCAGGGGGCCTTCACCAACCAGGAAGAAACGGGCGTTCGGCCGCTCGCGTACCACCAGCGCGGCCGCGTCGACCAGGTAGTTGTTCCCCTTCGAGTCGTGCAGGCGCGTGATGGTGCCGACAGCGAACTCATCGGCGGCGATGCCCAATTCGGCGCGGGCCTCCGAGATTTCGCCGGCCGCTCGGACCCGGCTGAACTCTTCCAGCGGCACGCCGAGGTACACCACCCTGGTCTTGCCCTCCGGCACGAGCCGGGCGTGCGTGACGAAGTCCGCGGTGCTCTGGGACACGGCGAGGGCGATGTCGGTGAACGGCTCGAGCGCCTTGTCGGCCACCTTCTGGAACCAGGGGGTGTCTGTCAGGTTGGCATGCTCGTGCAGGATGGTCGGGATACCGCGCAGCGCACCCACCATGCGGCCGAAGGTGGTGGCGCCGTAGCCGTGCAGGTGGAGGATGTCGATCTTCTTCGCATCGACGATGTTCAGCATCGCCGGCAGCGTCATCGGGTCGAACTTGCCCCGTTCGAGGTAGCTGATGTCGATGCCGAGGGCGTCGAGCGTCTCCTCGGACAGGTCCTTCTTCCGGAGGCTGACCAGCGACACGTCGAACCGTGCACGGTCGAACCGTGGAATCATCCAGCTGAACAGTCGTTTGACGCCGTGCATGCGCGACCCTTCCCACCCGAGGTGGTCGCAGACCTGCAGGACATTGAGCGGTCGGTTGGTCACGAGTGGTCTCTATATTGACACTGACCGGACCCACCCGTACACTTTCCAGCGCCTACCTCAGTGACCGCGGTCGGGAACCCAGCCCTCGCCGCACTTCGATACGCAACCGCGACTGCTCGCACGCTGAAGTCCGACCTGTCGACGCCCGATAAGTCGGATACGACGGCGACTAACGTGTTTGGCACCCCCATGTGGGTGCAGGGTTCCCGATATGCGAAAGTGCTCGCTCGTTCTCCTGACCGCGCTGGCGATCGGCGCCGCCGGCTGCGAGATCACCAAGACCGAAAGCCCGCTGAGCCCCTCGGTCGCCGGACCGATTCCCGGGGTGGAGATCTCCGCGCCCAAGCTGCTCGAACCGCCCGCCAATCACCAGATTTCCGGTGACAGCCAGCCGATCACGCTCCTCATCGAGAACGCCTGGTCGACCGGCCAGCGCCCGTTGAAGTACTCGTTCGAGGTGGCCACGGATACCGGCTTTGCCAACATGGTCTTCCTGCGGGAAGACGTGGCGCCGGGCGAGAACGGGCGGACGTCGCTCGTGCTGCCCAACGCGCTCGGCACGGGCCGCGGCTACTTCTGGCGCGTGAAGGCCCAGGACGGGGCGAACACCGGCCCCTATTCATCGCCGCTCGCCTTCAACGTCTTCACGCCGGTCTCCTTTGGCAAGCCGGGCCTGGTCTCTCCGGTCGCAGGCGAAGTGGTCTCGTCCTATACGCCTGAGTTCCGGTTCGTGAATGCCCCACGCACTGGCTCGCCGAGCCTGGTCAGCTACGTCATCGAGGTCTCGGCGAACGGCGCCTTCTCGGGCATCATCGCTGCGTGGCAGTTCCCCGAACAGCCGAACGAAACCCGCTTCAAGGCGGCCAGCAGCCTGCCGGCGGCCACGGCCATCTACTGGCGCGTGCGCGCCTTCGAGGGCGGCGCGCTGGGCCCCTGGTCCGATACCGGCGGCTTCGTCACGCCCACCCCGGTCTCGACCGGCGGCGGAGGCGGCGGTAGCAGCGGTGGCGCCTGCACCAACAGCACGCAGGTGGGCGTCGTGGCCTGCCGCCGCGAGCAGTTCAAAGGGACCATGAACACGAGCGAGATGCTGACGTTCATGCGCAACGTCTCGAGCGACCTGAACCGGCTGGGAACGTGGGGAACCGGCTACGGCCTCTTGCGCAAGGGCAGCGGCGCCAACTGCGGCGGGTACTCGTGCGACATCATCTGCAAGGGGTCTGGTACCTCACAGCAGCAGTTCGACGTGCTCGGCGACTCCGACGGCGCTCAGACGCCAATCTGGGGTGGCCCGAAGGTCTACCCAAACATCCGGATCGACAGCTGCGACGTGCAGTGAGGGGTGAGGTCGAGGGGAGAGGAAGGCCGCGGAGCATCGGCTCGAGTGCCGGTGCTCCGCGGAACGTTCGGTCGAGGGTCTTTCGGAAACCTGCCTGACGCGCCGGAGCTAGAAGCGCAGGCGGATGCCAGCGCCGGCCTGCATGCCCGCCACGTTCACCTTCTCACCAGCGGCTGCCAGATCCACCTTCGCCGGGGCGAAACGGGCGAAGCCGCCGAAGCCGAGGCGCGAGGTCAGCGCGTAGGTGAGGTCGACCGACACCGCGATGCCGGTGCCGTTGGCCGACTCGGTCGAGGTGACGGGCGTCACGTTCTGCGTCCGGTTCGCCACCGTGAACGAGCTGATCACGTCCTGCTTCAGGCGCACGAACGTGGGACCGACACCGGCTGTCAGATCCACCTTGTCGGTGAGCGCGCGCACGAACATGACCTGCGGGATGATCGACAGTTCAGAACGCTTCAGCCCCGTGGCGGCACCGGCGATGTCGAGACGCGGGCGGTCGAACAGCACCGGGTCCGGCACGTCGGACAGGGTGGTGGCATCACCGGTCTTCGAGAACATCGCCACGGTCACACCGACATAGACGTCACCGAACACGCGATAACCGGTGCCGAAGTCGAACAGCACGCCGGAGCCAATCGGATAGGTCGCGTCCAGGCGCGCGGGCTCTTCGTACACGGTCGCCGTGGCCACCGTGCTGAGCGTGCGCTTGGCGAGGTTCCCACCGACGTTGGCGTTGAGGAAGAACTTCTCGGTCGCCGGCGCCGGAGCCTGCGCGAAGACGGGGGCGGAGGTCGCAACAAGGGCGGCGGCTGCCAGGAGGCGCAGCGCGAGTTTCGGAGCGTTCATCAATGAATCCTCTGCGTTGGAGTAGTCGCGGAAGGCGGGCGGATGCAGTGAGTCACACCGGCCAATGCCGCTCGGATGGTAACATGACGCGCGCAGTTTTGATATGTTCCTTGCACACCTGATCAGCCCCGTGTCTGCGGGTCAGCCATCGGCGTGACCGCATCATCGCTCGGCAGGATCCTCCGCCCGCTGGTGGCGATCCTGCTCACCGGCTATATCCTTTGGCAGGCGGATCCGTCCGCCGTCCTCCGCGCCGCCGGCGATGCCGACTGGCGCTGGCTCGCCGCCTCCGCCGCACTCGTCATCGTCGATCGATCGTTGATGGCCTATCGCTGGATCACGCTGCTGTCTCCGGTCGACTCCGGGTCGCGGCCGCCGGTCACCGAGCTTCTGCACATCTTCTTCGTCAGCACGTTCCTCGGCACCTTCCTGCCGGCCAGCGTCGGCGGTGACCTCGTCCGCGCCTACAGCCTGGCGCGTCTGCAGGTGGCGCGGGGGCAGGCGCTCGCGTCCGTGCTCATGGACCGCATGCTCGGCGTCATGTCGATCGTGATCGTGGCCGTGATCGGGATCGTGGCCGCGGGTCGGCGCGACCTCGTCTCCGTGCAGGGTGTCTACCTCTCGCTGATCGTAGCCACCGGGCTGTGCGCCGCCATCATGGCGGTGGTGTTCAGCGAGCGGGCCGCGGAACTCGCACGCCGGCTCGGCGAAGCGGTACCGGTGAGGAAGGTTGCGGCCCTCGCCGCCGAGGTGACCGGCGCCACGCGGGCGTATGCGACGCACCACCTGCAGCTGGTGAACGTCCTCGCCGGATCTGTCGCGGTACAACTGCTTCGGATCGCGCAGGCATACTGCCTCGGACTCGCCCTCGGGATGACGGCCTCCGCGTCGGCCTACCTGGCCTTCATCCCGATGATCCTGCTCGTGATGCTCCTGCCGGTCACCATCAACGGCATCGGCACGTCGCAGGTGGCGTTCGTCTGGTTCTTCGCACGCGCCGGCACGCCGGCGCCCGAGGCGTTCGCCCTCTCGGTGCTCTTCCTCGGGCTCGGTGTGCTGGGGAACCTTCCTGGTGGCCTCCTCTATGCGATCCGGCCCCACCCGAGGGCGGTGCAGCCATGACGCCGTTCCGATCGGTCGTGGCGCTCGGGCTCGTCGTCCTTGCCGTGGCCGGCATCATCGGCGGACCCGCGGGCCTGGGGTACGCGTGCGTCTTCGTACTGGCCACCGTGCCTGGCTGGCCGCTCGGCCGTGCACTGTTCGGTGCGTCGCACCCGGCGCGGTGGATCGCGGGCGGACTGCTTGGCTACGGTCTCACGACGGTGGCGCTGTGGGTGCCGCTGGCGCTGCGGCAGCCCTGGTGGCTGCCTTTCGTCGGCGCCTGGGCCGTGATGAGCGCGGCCACACACCTGGCGACGGGGCGGATCCGCGAGCCGCTCGCACCGCTTCCCGGATGGACCGGTGCGACGACGCGTGCGCTCGCCCTGTCGCTGCTGCTCGTCCCGCTGGTGATGCTGCTCCCGTACAAGAACGTGGCACGCATCGACGACCAGGGCGGCCGGAACTACCGCGCCTACTTCACGGCGGATTTCGTCTGGCACGAGGCGCTGGCCGCGGAACTGGCCCGCTTCGATGCACCGCCGCGCAATCCGTACATGGCGTCGCAGCCCCTGCACTACTACTGGGGTTACTTCGTGCTGCCCTCGGTCACGACCGGCGTGGTCACGCAGGCGAGGCAGGCGCCGCCCATCGAGTCGTTCCTCGCGGTCAACAACCTGGGCGCGGGCCTCCTCTTCGTCGGCGCGATCTTCCTGGCCGCGTTTGCAGCGGTTCCTCGTGCCGCGGCCGTCGCCGCCGCCATCTGGCTGGTCGTGCTCTCGGCCAGCGCCGAAGGGCTGTACCAGGTGGTCGCGCACTGGCAGCGCGGCATCCCCTTGTCGCAGGTGAAGGGCATCAACATCGACGCGGTCACGGCCTGGTTCTTCTATGGGCTGACGATCGACGGCCTCCCCCGCTCGCTGTGGTGGGGACCGCAGCACGCGAACGCCTCGGCGCTCGGCCTGCTGGCCGTCACCGTGGCCATCTGCGCCGGCATCCGCATGTCGGTGCGAACGGCGGTCATGACCGGCACGGCGCTCGGCCTGGCGCTGATGATGAGCCCCTTCCCTGCCGGCTCCATGACGCTGGTCTATGGCCTCGCACTGCTGTGGACCGCCGCGGGATCGCCTCGCCAGCTCCCGCGACTCGTTGGCACGCAGTTCGCCGCCGTCGCCATGGTGGCGCTCGGCCTCGGCTGGTGCCTCGTGAATGCCACCTTCGAAGGTGCGGGCAGCGCCGTGGAGATCGGCCTCTCCCGCTCGGCGTCCCGCACGCCGTTCACCATCCTCGGCCTTGCGCTCGGCCCGGCGCTCGTACCCGCACTCGGGGGCCTGGCCGCGGTGGCCTGGCAGCGCTTCCCCGAACGGTTGCGACCCTCGGTCGTGGGGCTGGTGCTGTCCGGACTGCTGTTCTTCTTCGTCACCCTGGTACTCGAACCGATCTGGGTGGGTTGGCGGGCGGGCCACCTGTTCCTGATCACCTCACCGGCCTTGATTGCGCTCGCCATCGGCACGCTGCACGATCGGCTCGGCCGGGCCTCGACCGCACTCGTCGTCGGCCTGCTGCTGGTCATCGGGCTGCCGACGACGCTGATCGACATCTACAACGCGCAGGACACCACGAACCTCAACATGGGCCCCGGTTTCCGGTGGACCGTGCGGCTGACACCGCAGGAGCAGGACGCCCTCGCGTGGATTCAGCGGCGCACGCCGCGCTCGGCGCTCGTGCAGATGTCGCTCGAACCGCGCGGGCGCGAGACCTGGTCGCTCATCCCCTCGTTCGCGCATCGCCGCATGGCCGCCGGCCTGCCGATCTCGCTGCTGCGGACGCCGGAGTACGATGCCATTGCGGAACGGGCCGACCGGATCTTTGCAACCGAGGATCCTGCCGAGGCTGTGGCGCTGTGGCGGGACCTGAAGATCGACTACCTGTATGTGGGCCGCGTCGAGCGGGAGGAGTTCCCTGCCGGCACCGCGAAGTTCGATGCCCACCCCGAGCGGTTCGGCCGGGTGTTCGCCAACGACGAAGTGGCCATCTACGTGCTCTTCTGAGGGCACGCGCTGTCCATTTCCCGCCAGATCGGCCATCATAGAGGGTCGATTCCCAGAATGAGCACATCACGGAGCATCACCATCGTGGGCGCCGGCGTGGCGGGCCTGACCATCGGCCACCAGTTGCGGCACCAGTTCGACGTCACGGTCATCGAGCGTAACGACGTGGTTGGCGGCCTGGCCCGCACCTGGCACTACGGCGACTTCCACTTCGACGTCGGGCCGCACCGTTTCCACACCGAGAACCCGAAGGTTGCGGGCTTCATCCGGGACATCCTCCAGGAGGATGCCATCGAGATCCCGCGCAAGAGCGGCGCACGCATGTTCGGCAAGTTCCACGAGTGGCCGCTCCGACCGAGCGTCCTGCTTGCGATGCCGCTCGTCACGATGATCAAGGCATCGAAGGACCTCGTCTTCAAGGAACACCTCGACGGCGAGAGCTTCGAAGCGGACGTGGTGAACAAGTACGGCCGCACGCTGTACGACATCTTCTTCAAGCCGTACACCGAGAAGTTCCTGTTCCACTCCCCCGCCGAGCTGCACCGCGACTGGGCGCGAGCGGGCGTGAACCGGGCGGTCATCGACAAGCGCGCCAGCGCCGACAGCCTCTGGAACCTGCTGAAGACGACCTTCCTGCCCAAGCCGGTGGAGACCACGTTCCTGTACCCGCCCCACGGCGTGGGCCGATTCTCGGACCTGCTCACCGAGGGGATCAAGACGGCCAATGGCTCCGTGCAGCTGGGCAGCCCGGTGACGGCCATCGAAACCTCGGGCAATCGCATCGTCGCCGTCGAGACGGGCGGCCGCCGCGTGCCCGTGCAGAACCTGGTCTGGACCGGTCCCATGAGCGAAATCCTCAGCCTGCTGGGGATCAAGGGGATCGACCTCGAGTACCTCTCGACCATCTTCTACAACCTGGAGCTGGCGCGTCCCGACAAGATGGACTTCCAGTGGACCTACTACGGCGGCGACGAGATCTTCTCGCGTGTCACCACGCCGTCGGCGTTCGCGAAGACCACGTTGCCGGCCGGCAAGGGTGCCCTGTGCATCGAGATGACCTGCCGCGAGGGGGATGAGCGCTGGCAGCACCCGGAACGCTACACCGATGCAATCATCAAGGACCTGGTGCGCACGAAGACGATCGACGCCGCCAGCGACGTGGAGCGCGTGCACATCGAGTGCGTGCGGAACACCTACCCGATCTACAAGCTGAACTACCTCGGCGAACTGAAGCGCAGCCTGGCCGAGCTTGGCCGCTACTCGAACCTGCTGCTCGCGGGACGCAGCGGCCGTTTCTGGTACAACAACATGGACCACTCCATCGGCCAGGGCCTGACGATGGCCGAGAAGATCCTCAAGGGGTCGGTCCTCAGCCAGATCGACGACAGCGCCGACCGGGAGTTCTGGGCCACCGAAGACGACGGGAACGTGGAGATTCGGGAAGAAGAGATTGCGGAGCCGCTCGACGAGCCCGCCACCCGCTAGCCCGCTCGCTCCCGGCGTACAGCAGAACGGCCCGCGCATGCGGGCCGTTCGTCGTTTCAGAGCGCTCCGGCGCGGCTGGTCGCCTTACTTGAGGGCTGCGGCGGCCGGCTCCACAGTGCGCGCGGCCACCTTCTTGCGCTTCTCGCGGCTGGCACGCACGAGGAACTTCACGTACGGCACCACCTGCTTGACGGCCGCCACGTTCATCTGGCACGGGCTGAGGCACGTGGGGCACTGCGTGTCGCGCACCCAGTCCCGGTGCTCCTGGCTCGCCGCACGGAAGTAGACCTCCTCCGGGTCATCGGTCACCACGTTCCCGATCACCTGGCTGTTCTCGCAGAAGAACAGCCCGCCATCGGGGTTGAGCATGATGCCCTGCGACTGGAACGGGCACGGCGCCTCGCGGTGGTAGCCGTTGCCGATCATGTCGGCGTAGTGCATGTGGATGTAGTTCTGCCCGTCCATCATCGGGTCCATCCGCACACGCTCGAGGAAGAACTGCCGGAGCCGCTCCTCGTCCCGCCCAATCGGCTTCACCGCGCCGGCCGCGAGTTCGCTGTTACCCAGCATCGGATCCGAGAACCGGACCATGTTGAAGACGATGTCGAGACCTTCCTTCTTGGCCCAGGCGAGGATGTTCTCGCAGTCGTCGATGTTCTTGTTGAAGATGGTGGCCGACACGCCGAAGTTGAACGGGACCCGCTTCTGCAGTTCCCGCATGGCATCAATGGTCTTGTTGGCTTTCTCGAAGCCGCCCTTCACGTGCCGCACTTCGTTGTGCATCTCGCCGACGCCGTCGATCGAGACGCGCGTACTGAAGATGACCCCCTTCTCGGCGCAGTATTCCGCCACCTTGGTGATCATCGGGATGGCGCGGTGCGGGGTGAGACCGGTGGTGTTGATGCCGTACTTGCGGATCTTCGGGAGGCTGTCGATGATGACCTGCGACACCTCGACCATGTCGTTCCGCGTGGTCGGCTCGCCACCAGAGAGCATGGCCATCTCGATGTTCTTCCAGAGCGGCGACTGGAACGCCTTCCGGATCTGGTCGAGGGTCATGTCGGTCTTGCGGTCGCCGCGCTGCCAGTTGCTGCACATCTCGCAGCGGGCGTCGCAGACGAAGGTGCACTGGAAGATGAGCACCGTCGGATGGATCGGCTTGAAGCGCGCGATGTAGCCGTTCAGCAGGTCTTTCGGAGCGCTGAGGGCGGCCTGCGTCAGGTACTTCAGTGCGTAGGTCTGAGCCATGAACCTCTTGATTTTACGACGCTTACGCTTCATCGTAAAGCCGTGGTTCCGCCCGCCTCGTCCGTGCTCCCCGACAGCACCACCGCGTCCTCGGTTCCCCGCCTCACCCGGGCGGTCCTGCTGGTCCTCTTCAGCTACGTCTTCCTGGCCAACGCCTGGATGGGCGACGACGCCTACATCACGTTCCGGGTGATCTGGAATTTCGTCCACGGGCACGGGCTCACCTTCAACCCGGATGAGCGGGTACAGGCCTACACGCATCCCCTGTGGATGCTGATCATGGCCGCGGCCCACGTCCTGACGCGGGAGTTCTTCTTCACGGGCACGGTCGTGTCCTGGGCGTTCGGCATCGCCACGGTCGTGGTGCTGCTGCGCTGGGCGCGCACCACGCCGGTGGCACTGGTCACGATTGGCTGGCTGCTGAGTTCCAAGGCGTTCGTCGACTACACGGCCTCTGGACTGGAGAACCCCCTCGGCTACCTGCTCGTCGTCCTGTTCTACAAGCGCTACTTCGAGCGTGCCTGGGGGCTGCCGCCAGACTCCCGTGAACTGCGGCGGCTCTTCCTGATCGGATCGCTCGCGTTCCTGACCCGGCCGGACGCCATCCTGCTCTTCGCCATTCCCCTGGTGGAACTGCTCTGGCTCGGCGCCCACCGACGGCCCCAGCGGGCCGTCGTCCCCGTGCTGCTCGGTCTGACGCCCGCGGTGCTGTGGTTGGTATTCGCGACCGTCTACTACGGCTTCCCCCTGCCGAACACCTATTACGCCAAGGTGGCCAACGGCATTCCCAAGCTGCTGCTCTACCGGCAGGGCCTGGCGTACGTCCTCAACAGCCTCCGGTTCGATCCGATCACGCTGGCCACCATCGGCCTCTCGGTGATGGTGGGCTGGGGCGCACGGCAGGCACCGAGGCGCGCCGCCCTGTCGGCGCTGCTCTACGTGCTCTACACCGTGTCAGTCGGCGGTGACTTCATGAGCGGCCGCTTCTTCACGATGCCGTTCCTGCTGGCGGTGATGACCCTTGCGCCCGCCGCCGCGGCGTTGTCGATGCCGGGCACGCTGGCCGCCCTCGTGGTCTACAACGCGCTGATGCCGATCGTGCCGATCAAGACCACGGCGCAGTATGACGCGGCCTGGCCATGGCGCACGCAGAACGGCATCAAGGACGAGCGGGGGCACTACTTCCAGGGCACGAACATCCTCACCTACAGTCCGTTCCGCACGCTGCCGGACTTCGTGTGGGTGCACGAGGGCACGAGCTTCAGGAACGGCGCCGAGAAGGTGACGGTCCAGGGCAGCATCGGCTTCTTCGGGCTGTATGCCGGCCCCGAGAAGTTCCTGATCGACCGCAACGCCCTCTCCGACCCGCTGCTGGCGCGCATCCCCGTCTCGCCACGGCTGCCGTTCGAGTTCTACTCGGGGCACTACTTCAGGGACATCCCCGAGGGCTACCTCGAGTCGGTAGACCAGGACCGGAACCTGCTCACCGATCCGCTGCTGAAGGATTACTACGACCGCATCCGGACCGTGACGCGGGGGCCGCTCTTCACGGCCGATCGGCTGCGCGACATCGTGGCGCTGAACGTGGGGCGCTACCGGAATTTCCACGAGCAGGTCCTGAAGCACCGGTCGGTCTCGCTGTCGATTCGCGCAGACAACGAGCGGTTCGCCACCGATGCCGGCCGGCGCGATGCGGCCTCCGGGACGATCCGGTCCAACGGACGGGCTGGATACCTGCAGCTCGGTCCCGGTATTCCCGCTTCTGCGGGGATGTACCAGGCCCGCTGGGTGGGCACGGTGGACTCGGCACCGGATGGCCCTGTCGGGTTCGTCGAGGTCTGGCTGAGCCCTGAGCGTCGTGTCGCTCGGGCGCCGGTCATCGCATCGCCCGCACGGGCCGACCACCTGCTCGCAAGCCTCGATTTCACGGTGCCCGACGGTGGCGTCTCCTCACTCGAGTACCGCTTCTTCGTGAACGGCGAAGTGCGGATGGCGCTCGAACGGGTGGAGCTCTTCTCGGGTCAGGCCATCCCGGCCCGCGTGCCGTAACCGCTCCCGACCAGTTGCGGTCGGAGGCCTGGCCCCGGCGCACAGGTCCACCGACGCACAGTCACCGTACAGAGAATAGGCCGGACAGCGCGTGCTGCCCGGCCTTCTCTGCGTGTGCGGTGCGCCTGCGGCGCGCCTTACTTGTTGGCGAACGCGGGACGCGGACGGCCCGACACCCACACCTGGCGGATGATGGCCTGGTCCACGGACGCGCCTTCTGGCCCCGAACGCCCCTCGGGAGCGCCCAGGTAGATCACGTGCGGGTTTGGGTCGTACGGGCGGCCGTTGAAGTGCTTGCCCTTCTCGTAAATCGTCCGGCCATCGACGCCACCTTCGTTGATCTTCACGTTGAAGAAGTTGTTCCGCCAGGTGGCTTCGAAGAAGTACGTCCGCTCGTCCTTGAAGTCGACGTACTGCCGCTCAGCACCCTCGGTGTCGACCTGATCGTCATGCGTGATGAAGCGCCACGCCACGACGCCCGCCGGATCGCCGCGCTTCTCCACCGTCATGCGACGATCGTTGGTGACGATGTCGGCAAAGCCCTCACCCATCGCAAACAGCTTGGTCTTGGTGCCGTCCGTGTTGGCCGGCATGCCCGTGACCAGCAGCGAGAACTCACCCTCGAACAGCGTCTGCGGCAGCACGTAGCTCACGTAGCTCTGCTGGGCTTCGAACTTCAGCCCGACACCGGGGATGAAGGTGAGCGGCCCGTGCATCTCCCCAACCGTCTTGCCGTTCACCAGCGGATCGTAAAGCTCGGCACCGCGCAGGTAGCCGCTGGTCTGGGGCGCAATGAAGTTCGCGCGGGCCGACCAGGGGCCGACGCCGCCAGCGACCTCGGCTCGGGCCTGCCACGAGTAGCGCTGGTCGCCCTCGAGCTGGGCGGTCACGGTGTGCGCCGTCACGCCAGCGCCGCCGGCCGGCACGTTCGCCGCCTCGTACGCCAGGTTACCCGCCGCATTGAACACCTGGAATCGGTAGGTCGGGTTGACGCCGTCCGCGTATTTGGCGGAGGCATTGGCGACGCTGAGGACGACCTCGAGCACCTGGGGCTGCTGGTTGTTGATCGGAGACTGCGGCGTGGGAGCGGTGGCCTTGAGGGTCGACCCATCGGCGGCCGCGGCCACGTCGGACGGAACAGCTGAACTGGGCGTCGTGGCCGGCGCCTGTGACGTCTTCGAGCAGGCGGCGGTGAACAGGGCGAGGGCAACCGCCGTGAGCGAGGCGTATTTCCGCATCAAGAGCTTCTCCGGATTCAGTGAGGGCTTACGGGATACTTACGCGCGAAATGATACACCACGGCACACGCGCTTGTACATCAGAAAAGCGCCCGCTCGTCAGCCCTTTCGATACCGCCAGAAGGTCCGGAATCCGATGAACCAGTCACGCAGGCCGATCTTCTTGCCTTCAGCCTTCGTGCGGGGCGCGTAGCTGATGGGAACTTCCACGATGCGCGCCCCAGCCGCGACCATGCGCGCCGTGATTTCGTGATCGAGTTCGAACCCGCTCGTCTCGAGCGGCAGGGCCGCCAGTTCCGCACGCCGGAACAGCTTGTAGGCGGTCACCGTGTCCGTGAGCCAGGTACTGGTGAACGCCAGCGCGATGAGGCTCAGGCTCCGACCTCCGAGATAGGCCGCCAGTGACTGGTTGGCGTGCTTGCCGGATCGCATGTACCGACTCCCGTACACCACCGTGCCCCGGCCGGACAGCAGCGCATCGAGCATCGGCACGTAGTCGTTCGGGTCGTACTCGAGGTCGGCGTCCTGGATGATCAGGTATTCCCCGGTCGCCCGCGCGATCCCGGCCCGAACCGCCTGCCCTTTCCCGCCGTTCTTCGGCATCCGGAGCAACGTGACGCCCGCCTCGGCCTCGACGATGGCGGCGGTCCGGTCCTTCGAGCAGTCGTCGACGACGATGATCTCGGTGGTGAGCCCGAAGCGGGAAAGGTCCACCGCCTTGATCCGTGTGAGGAGCTCGCCGATGAAGCGCTCCTCGTTGTAGGCGGGTATGACAATCGAGAGAACGGACACGTCAGCTCCGGGTGCGCCGCGCGAGGTAGGCCTCGACGAACGCCAGTTCCTCCGGCGTGTTGACGCCGGTCGATTCCTCTGCGTCCACGCAGGGATAGGTCAGCACGCCCCCCCGCATCTCCACCCACGGGATGAACGGCAGGAAGTTCCGCTCGCCGGTCCCATCTCCCAGTTCGGCACCTGCGGCGAAGTCGTGCAGGTCGTCGACGAAGGCGCGCCGCGACAGGCGGAACACCCCCATGTCGCTCTCGCCGACCGGCGGCATCACGTCGCCCTCGCGGCGCTGGAGCACGCGGGTGATGCGATGTCCGTGGCGCCGCTCGAGGTGGATATAGGGCTGCGTCCTCGTGCACGTGGGCATGATCAGCGCCGTGGAGGGATGCTCCGCGTCGAGTGCCGCGAGCCTCGCAACCGTCGCGGGGTGGACACCGACCTGATCGCACCAGGTGATCCACACACTCGCGGCCGCGCCCGCCTCGACGAGTGGACGCGCGAGGAGAATCGCATCGAGCATGCCCGTGGGCTGCTCCTGGACGACCACGGCGGCCGGGTGCCCGCGTCGCGCGAGCTGTTCTGACACGAGCGTTCGCGATGCCGGGTTGGCCACCACGATGACACGGCTCACGTGCGGCGCGTAGAGTTCGAGCAGCCAGTCCAGCATGGGCCGGCCGAGGACCGGCACCAGCACCTTCGGCAGCGGACTCCGCAGGCGCGACCCCATGCCTGCCGCGGGAATGACGAGGACGCGCGCGATCGCGGCGTCAGGGGGTGACGACAGGGCTCGTCCTCCGCTCGTCCTTCGCATCGGCTGTCCCCCGCCGTTCAGCGGGAGCCAGCCGGCCACTGATCAGCGCCCCCAGGGCTTGCACCCCCTCAACCACGCTCGTGCGCTTCACCAAATCCGGCGAGATGGGCAGGAACTGGACAGGAATCTCCAGGATATCGGCCTTGCGCCGGAGCAGATTGGCCAGCAGGTGCTCGTTGGCCCGCTTGTGCGTCAGGGGCACGTCGAGTTCCACGACATCGGCCATGCGCACCGCCCGCACCGCAGACAGCGTGTCCGAGATGTAGCGGCCGAACAGGGCCAGGCACGACAGGCTCAGCACATGGCTGCCTGTGTAGCTGAGCCACCCGAGCAGCGCCTGCCTGCGGTAGCGGAACCGGTACGACTCCTCGATGTCGCGGACCGAGAGCCGCCGGCTGCCCCACACCGCGTCGAGCCGACCAGAGACCAGGCTCGAGGCGAGGCCCACCAGGTCTTCGCCCCGATACATCCCGGACGACTCGAACAGCGCCACGTAGTCGAATGCCCCTTCGCGGAGCGCCTCCCGCATCCGGTGATCGGCACCGGCGCCGGCCGGCAGGCAGCGCACCTCGAACGGCAGCGACTCCACGAACTCCGCGTCGAGCGGTTCCCCTTCATGGAAGACAACAATGTCGATCGGGAGGTCGGAGATGCCGCCGCGCACCATCTCGACGATCGACTGTGCGAGCTTGTCGGCGGATCCCGCATCGTGCAGCAGGATGGCCAGCCGCTGGCGCGCCGGCACGTGCAGCAGCGACCGCACGAACGGGCCGAGGATCTTGGACGCATCGTGACGGCCCGACACACCGTCCTCGTAGTGCCCGATGCGGACCAGCCGCGGGTCCTCCAGCGTCTCGATCTGTCCGAGCGGCACGTATGGCACGTGCGACTCTGCCGACCCGGGGTCGTTCACCACGTAGTGCGTGATGAGCGACGGGGTCGGCGTCTGGCGTCGTCCCCTGCCCTGCAGGTAGTAGCGCGCGCGGCCGATGATGTCCACCGCCGTGCTGCCGGCAATCTCGGCGTCGGCCTGGATGTTGGTGATGAGCAGCTTGATCGCCCTGAGGTTCCTCGCGATGGCTTCGCTCAGCCCCGGCGTCAGGTACGACGGAAACAGGCTCGAGTGCTGTGTGCCGGGTGCGTAGATGATGAGGTCCGCCTGCTCGATCTTGCTCACGAGCCGCGGGTTGATCGCGGGAGTCACCTCACGCCGGCGAAACAGCTCGGCCGCCGCCTCCGGCGTGGTCAGGGCGCGCCGCTCCTCCGGCGCGAGCGGCGGATCGATGAGGAAGATGTCCCTGATGCGGTTGTGGCCCGCGGCGCCGACAATCTCCTCCTCGCTCTTGAGGACCGTGCCGTCCGCCCCGATGGCCACCAGGTGGGCATTGGTCCCATCGGTGACATTCTCGATGAGACCGGACGGCAGGCCGAGCAGGCCGCAGTAGTCGTCCACCGCGTCGTTGAAGCGACGGCCGCTGACCAGGTACGACCCCGCGAACACCAGGTTGCCCAGGCTGCAGTCGTCGAAGTCGAACGGAAATCCGGTACGGGCCAGTTCCGCGGCGAACGCCTCCACGCGCGTCGCCACCTCGGGATAGGGAGCCGATCGCTCCCGCAGCGTGGCCAGCGCCTGCGGCGGCTGGCAGCCATCCGGCAGCCGGGCATCCAGCATCTCGATGAGCGGTGAGGGACAGGTGCCGAGTTCGAGCGCCAGCCGCGAGGCGTTCTTCCGGAAGTCGGACGGACCGAGCGCATCGCCCAGGAACCGACGCACTTCGCCGGTCGACGCCCCGTCGTCGTAGCCGTTGATGGCCAGGGTCACGCGGACGCGCGGGTCCCGCAGCAGCTGCTTGGAGAGCATGCCGGAGCCGCGCCCGCCGCTGAAGACGACGACACGCGCGACGTGCGGGTCGGTGTTGTGGCTCGGAGCCACGAGTGCCATCGGTCCATGATGTTAGCCGAGTGGACGCCCGTGGAACAGGCGCACGCAGGGAGCGCGGTGCCGAACCGGTCGCGCGCGTGAAAATGCCGGAAACCGCTACTGCTCGAGCCGGCGGGTGATGGCGTCGTAGAAGAGGTCGGCCATCTTCTGGTATCCGGCCTCGTTCGGGTGCAGTCCGTCGGGACCGAGGAGCGTGGTCGTGTTGCCACTGAACGCCGGGTACAGGTCGACCAGCGTCACGTTCTCCGAAGAGGCGAGCGACCGGATCTGGGTGTTCGCCGGCACCACGTCCTCGACATCGTCGTCCCAGTCGTAGTCGCGACACGAGCCGACACGCTGCGGCAGCAGGGTGGCCAGGAAGACCGTCATGCCGCGCCGCTTGCCCTCCTGCACCATCGAGCGCAGGCTGGAGATGACGTTCGGAATCGCACTGCCCTGTGTCGGCCGGCCCTGGTGGATGTCATTGATGCCTTCGAGCAGCATCAGGGCCTGCGGCGTGTCGTTGTTCAGTACGCGCGGCAGGTCGAGAGCGCCCTGCACGGCGGTCTCTCCCCCGTTGCCCTCGTTGATCACCGTGATGGACTGGCCGGCGTAGCGCGAGGCCAGCATCGACTGCAGCTTCACCGGGTACGCGATGGCCGAGAAGCCGGGTGGCCGCAGCAGGTTCAGGTACTCGATGTCGGCCAGGATCGCGTCATAGCCGGTGAGCGTGGTGAACGGACAGGAGTGCGCAAAGCCTTCGGTCATGCTGTCACCGAAGGCCACGAACCGGGTGGCCGCCAGCCGGGGCACGCGGGTGACCGACACCTGGAACCCGCACGAGGCGGTCTGCCGCTTGGTGTCCTGCGCCGTGCAGGTGACGTTGGTCACGCCCACGTTGAAGCGGCTGCCACTCGTGGGCGTGCAGGTGGTGGACAGCACACCGTCGCCGCCGCTCACCGTCGGGTTCGGGAAGTTGACGACGACCGGATTGCCGTCGAGCGATTGCGCGCTCTGCGCGACGGGGCAGCTGATGCTGAGCACGTCCACCGGGGGCGTGGGCGCGGTGGGGCTGTCACCGCACCCGGCCGCCAGCAGCGCGAGTCCGATCGCCACCCGGCGTGCTGCCGCACTCCACTCAGGACTGCGGTCAGTGAAGGACAAGGCGCACCTGGCAGCCGAGGCCGCGGCTGTCCGCGAGGGCCGGATTCACCTCGCTGGGCCTGAACATCACGGACGACCCGATCGTGAGCGGCACCAGACGTTCACCGGCCGGCAGGTCGAGATCGATCTGAACCTCACGGTTGGCGGTCATCGCGACCTGACGTGTCTGCCCGCCAAGCGTGACGGACACGGTGCCGGACATCGGTCCGGTCGACAGTGTCAGCGTCATCGCCGGCGCCCCGCCGGGAGCGACCAACACGGTGGTTGCCGCCGTGCCACGGGTCCAGAAGGTGCCCATTTCCGGATAGGCATCGCCATCAGTGTAGACGAGGTAGGCGCCGGGACGGGTGCCGAGGTTCTCGACGGCGCGTACCGGCCGTGGGTCGCGCTGCGAGGGGGCGGGCACGTCATGCGGCTCCAGCCGGACCTCGGTGATGGCGCGGGCCACGGTGGCGTCCGGCACGCGGACCACGACGCGACGGCCGGCGACCGGGAAGACAACCGGGAAGCGCGCCGGGTTCGAGAGCGGCGCATCGGCGCGGCCGAAGACGGTACGAGGACCGGCCACCAGGACTTCACCATCCCGGCTGCTGCCCCCGTTGAACCAGACCGACGCCTCGAACTCGCCGGGCGGCAGTTCGAGCGGACCGAGGTCGACCGGCCCCATCGCATCGGGGAGCACCGATGGACGCAGCCGCACGGTGGCCAGTTCGAGGACACGCTCCCGGGTCGGACGCTCCAGTGTGTCGTACGCGAAGGGGCGGAACCGGTCGCGGTCGTACCGCCAGAGCACGTCGAGGTCGCCCCTGACGGCGGTCGCCTCGCGCGCGGCAGCAGGCGGCCTCGCGGTGAACGCCGCCCCGGCCGCGAGGAACGCCAGCATGGAGGCCGCCAGGGCCGCCCATGGGCCGCGGGCCGTCAGCCTCGACATCAGCACGAGCACGGCGCCGCCCACGCCGGCCGCCACGACCCAGAGCACGAGCGGGACCACATGCGACGGCCAGTCCGGGTCGGTGAAGGTTGGCAGCACGAGCGACAGCGGCGACCCACCCTGCAGGAGTTCGAGGATGCGCGCCCGCCCGTGCGGATTGCTGAAGAGCATCAGCCGTTCGGGTGAGGCGATTCCCACGGCCGCCACGCCCAGGCTGGCCGCCAGCGTGACCGCGCTCGCGGCGATGGCCGGGACAGACCGCGCGCGCGACAGCGCCAGCGCGATGAAGGGCGCGAGGCACGGCAGCAGCGGGACGAAGAAACGGGCGGGAGCACTCGATCCGCCCCAGAACATGTAGAGCCGCGCCGTGCTCCCCACGAACCCGACCACGATGAGCAGCAGGATGGCCGTGACGAAGCGATGGCGCGGGTCGCGGAGTCCGATCCAGGCGCCGGCAACAGCCAGCAGGTAGACCGGGCTGTAGACGAGCAGGCCGAACTTCTGGTCGAAGAACAGGCCGAGCAGGCCGTGCGGGATGTTGCTGGTCAGCACGTAGACCTGCGTATACGCACCGTACGGGGCCTCGGGATTGACGGTGCCGTACATCACGTAAAAGGACGCCAGCCAGGCTGCGCAGGACAGCGCGATGGGAGTGGCAATTGCCAGGAGACGCGGCACCTGCCTGAGCAGGCGCAGCCCAAACCCCAGGGACAGGACCGCCAGGAACACGATGAACTTCGTGTGCAGCCACGGCAGCAGGGACAGGGCGAGCCCGCGCACCACCCATCGCCCCGCCCCCACCTCGTCAACCGGCCTCACCAGCCACAGCACCCCCCAGGCGACGAGCAGTGCGCCGGGCATCTCGGGGAAGATCGACCAGCTGTGCGGAATGAACGGCACTGTAAGGCAGACCGCGAGCCAGGTGAGCACCGCCACGGTCGATCCGGCCAGGAGCACCCCGAGGTCGAACACGGCAAGCGCCGCCAGTGCGCCCATCAGGGCGATGAACGCCACCGCGCCGCGATGCCCCGCAACGGCATAGACCGGCAGGAGCAGGGCCGGCAGGCCGGGTGCGTGGATCGAGTACAAGACGCCGTTCAGGCCACGCTGCAGGAAGTCTGGACGCAGGTCGCCCCGGAAGAACGCCCGGTAGTCGCCACGCTGGTGGTTGTTCTCGATGTCCAGGTCGCCGTCGCGCAGCAGGCTCTCGGTGATCACCAGGTAATGCGGTTCGTCACCGCCGATGCCGTTCGCGTCGAGGTTCCAGAGTCCGAACACGAGGTAGAGCGCCAGGCTCGCGGCGAAGACCATGCGGCGACCGACGTACTGCCCGGGGTCGGGCAGCGGACGATCGCCCCGCCACAGCAGGAACGACCGCACCCCCACCCCGGCCACGAGCACCCATCGCAGCGGCCCGCCGAGCACCAGGAGCAGCGGCAGCCTGTCGGGCAGCCAGGGCAGGTACGGCACGGCCACGAGCCACAACAGCATGAACGGCGTCAGGATGCGAGCGGCCGGTGCCGTACGGCCGAGCACCCGGACCGCGCCGTAGGTCGCCAGGGCCGCGGTGGTCCACGCCAGGAGCTGCCAGGTGGGCGCCAGCAGGGCAAGCCGCGTGGGTCCGGACGCCGGCCAGTGCACGATGTGCACGGACGCGGGCGTGAGCCAGGCGGCGACGGCCATCGCCTGGAGTGCGGCCAGCAGCCTGAGGTGCGCCAGCACCGGGGTTCCAGCCATCGTCCCCGTGCCAGTCACTTCCGCAGCACCGCCATGTAGTGCGCCGAGAACACCCGCGCGGCCGAGCGCTCGAGCCACCGTTCGATCGGTGCCAGCAGGCGCACGACCGGCGCGGGCACGAAGTCGGGCAGGAACGTGAAGTAGCGGACCTCGACGACGTCCCTGTCGGTGTAGGTGTCCAGTCTGTGCGCGAGCAGCCAGCGCTCGATCCCCTCGTCGATGCAGTTGAGCGAGGGGAAGACGTAACCCATGTAGAAGCGGAACAGCAGATTCCGCGTGTTGATCTCGTGGATGAACAGGAGGCCGCCCGGCTTGAGCACGCGGAACAGTTCACGGAACGCCCGGCGCTGCTCCTCCACCGAGTTCAGGTGGTGCAGGACATTGATGATGTAGAGGAAGTCGAAGGTCCCATCGGCTGCGGGGATGTCGAGCACCGACCCCACGCGCACGATCCCCTCGCCGCCGACGTTGCGGGCGGCGAGCCGGACCTGCCCCGACGACATGTCGATGCCCTCGACGTCGAAGCCAAGGCTGCGCATGCGGGCCACGTAGGCGCCCTGCCCGCAGCCCACGTCGAGCCCGCGGCGTCCCACGCCACGCGCATCGAGCACGACCTTCATCATGTCGGTCTTCCGAACGAGCAGCGCATGCCGGCGCGACTCGGGAATCTGCACGTCGTACGCATCGGCGATGTCGTCGAAGTGGGTCGCGCTGTCCGCGGAGGCCGCGCGGAAGTGGATGGCGGCAAAGACCAGGCCCAGCGCCACCGAGACGCCAACCGTCGACAGGCGGACGCCGAGCACGCCGAGGACCGCCGACAGTTCCGGCAGGCCCAGCGCCACCAGTGCCGCCAGCATCTCGCGGCCCGCCACGAGCACGCCGCCAGGCGCGAGCGTGATCACGCTGGCGGACGCGGACGACGCGTAGATCCAGACCGCGTGGGTGGGGCTCACGGAGACGATCGGGCCACGCCCGAGCAGCCACAGGCCCAGGGCCGGCAGCAGCCAGGCGACGAGGCTCGTGGCGAAGGCCACCGCCCAGGTACGCAGGTCGCCCATGCGCCGGAAGGACGGCGCGGGCGCCTGGTCGAACGGGCGCGCGAGCCTCAGCCCCAGCGCCTCGATCGCGCGAAGCGCCATTCGACGCACGGGCGTGATGAACGAGCAGGCGGCCGCGCTCGCCAGCGCCCACAGCCAGGGCTCGACCGCTCCGACCGCCAGGCCGGCGGCCAGGGCCAGCACGGCGAGCGCCGCGAGGTCGAGCAGGCGTTCCCAGATGTTGACGACCAGGGTCGTCTGCACCGGGACGCCGCCACGCTGGCGATGTACGACGGCACGGATCGCCACCTCACCGGCCAGCATCGGGGCAAAGAGCAGGCTGAACCCGGCGAAGTAGCCGATGTAGGCGTCGCGGATCGGGATGCGCGTCTCGGCCCGCCGCAGCAGGAAGATCCACCGCAGGCTCCGGAGGGAGAGTGAGGCCACCGTGAGGCCACAGGCCCCGGCGAAGGCGAGCCAGAAGCGGAGCCTTGGTGCGCCGGGGTAGGCGTCCAGGTTGCCGAAGAGGATCAGCGTCGCCGCAATGCCCACTACCAGCACCGCGGCGGCTGACGCAGCCAGCACCACCCACGCCATTGCCCGGGGCGGGCGCGCGACGCGCGGCGTGTCGAGTTCGCGGACGGCCATCGCTCAGGCGTGGTGCAGTTCGCCTGCGGACACCGGACGGACCGGCGCCTCGCGGATCTCGCGAATGGCGTAGGTCGGCTTGTCCTGCGATTCGTGGTAGGTCCGGGCCTGCAGTTCAGCGAGCAACCCCAGCGTCAGCAGTTGCACGCCGGTGAACACGAGCAGGATGCCGAGCAGCAACAGCGGACGATTGCCGATCGCCTCGCCGAGCCCCAGCTTCGCGTAGGTGAGGTAGGCCAGGATCACCGCGCCAGGGGTCAGCATCGTGAGGCCGATCAGGCCGAAGATCTGCACGGGCCGGGTGGAGTAGCTGAGCAGGAACTTCACCGTGAGCAGATCCAGGACGACCCGGATCGTCCGCGAGATGCCGTACTTCGAGCTGCCGTGGCGCCGCGCACGATGGTTCACCACCACCTCGGCGATCCGCACGCCCTGCTCACTCGCGATGGCCGGGATGAACCGGTGCATCTCGCCGTAGAGCTTCAGCGGTTTCACCACTTCCGAACGGAAGATCTTCAGCGAGCAGCCGTAATCGTGCAGGCGGACGCCGGTGGCCCAGGAAATCAGGCGGTTGGCCACCATCGACGGCAGCAGCCGCGACACGAGGGCGTCCTGCCGGTTCCTGCGCCAGCCGCACACGATGTCGAGGTCCTCGGACTCGAGCCTGGCTACCATCGCGGGAATGTCCTTCGGGTCGTTCTGCAGGTCGCCATCGGACGTCGCAATGAACCGGCCGCGGGCATGGGCGAACCCGGCCGAGAAGGCGGCGGTCTGGCCGAAGTTCCGCCGGAACCGGATGATGCGCCAGCGCGGGTCGGCGGCCTGGATGCGGGACAGGACCTCGAAGCTCTGGTCCGTGCTCCCGTCATCGACCACGATCACCTCGTACGAGCGTCCCCATGGCTCGAGGACACCGGTCACCTCCCGGTGCAGATCCTCCAGCCCCGGCGCTTCGTTCTTGACCGGGATGACGACGCTCAGCTCGACCATGTGGGCGTGAGTATAAGTTTACTGTCGACGGCCACCACGCGTCTTCTGCCAGACGACGTAGGCGACCAGGCCCGCGACACAGATGCCGGCCAGCCACAGCGAAATGGCCCGTCCGTTCGACTCGAGGAAGGCCAGGGCCGCGTCGCCGTACCAGACCGCGAGCAGCCCCTCGCCGAAGTATCGGATGCCGCGGCCGATCGTGATGGCCACCGCGAAGCGCCCCGGGCTGATGCCTGCCGCACCGGCCAGCAGCACGAAGATCTTGAACGGCATCGGCGGCGGCAGCAGCGACGGGATGAGCACGGCCATCAGGCCGAAGCGGCGGAACGCCCCGAGGGCTCGCTCCACCCGATCGGCGCTGAACCGGCGCTGGATGAACTGGTCGCCCTTGCGACCCACCGCGTAGAGCATGAGGCAGCCGATCACCGACCCGGCCGTGGCGCTCGCCGCATAGAGCAGCATCAGCGACTTGTGGTGGGTCGTCATCCAGATCAGCAGGATGTCGACGACTTCCGGCAGCGAGAGAAACGACGAGTCGAGGAGGGCGGCAAGGAAGAGACCGGGGGCGCCCAGTCCCAGGGCGACGGCCTGGACCCAGTCAACGAACTTCCGCATAGGTGAACAGGTGATTGTAACAGGAGCAGGTACAATCACCCGGTGCAGTTCGGCGAATGGCGGCGCGGTCCGCTCGTGGCGGTGGCGGCCGCATCAGCCCTGCTGGGCACGCTCGTCGCGCTTCGCTATGCGGCACTCGGCCTCACCCTGAGCCACTACGACGCCCGCGGGCACCTGGTGGTCGCGCGCCGCATCGCCGACAGCATCACGCCAGGATGGCAACAGGTTGGTGCGGTGTGGCTGCCGCTGCCCCACCTCCTCAATGCCCTGCCAGTGCAGGTCGACGCTCTGTATCGCTCAGGTGCGTCGGGCGTGGCGATCTCGATCCTGTCGTTCGCCGTCGCCACGACGGCGATTGCCTGGCTCATCGCCCGCACGACCGGCTCATGGCTCGCGGCCGGCGCGGGGTCGCTGGTCTTCGCGCTGAACCCGAACGTTCTCTACCTGCAGTCGACGCCGATGACCGAGCCGCTGCTGCTCGCGCTCTCGCTGGCGGGCATCGCCCTCCTCATCGCCTACTGCGACGAGGCCGCGGCGGCGACACGCGGCACGGCCCCGTCACGGCCGTCTGCCGCACAGGTCGGGTGGACGCTGGCGCTCGCCTGCCTCACCCGCTACGAGGCGTGGCCCGTCGCCATCGGGTCGCTCGGGGCAGCCGTGTGGGTGCTGTGGCGACGTGGCCTGCCGGGCCGCATGGCGGCGCGCCTGGTGCTGCGGATCGCCATCTATCCGCTCGCGGCCCTCGTCGGCTTCAGCGTCTTCAGCAAGGTGGTGGTCGGGTCCTGGTTCGCCAGCGGGTTCTTCGTCCCCGAGAACCCGGCGCAGGGTCAGCCGCTCGAAGCGGTGAAGCAGATCGTCTGGGGCCTGCATGCCCTGAGCGGCAGCGCGGTGCTCGCGGCTGCCGCGGTCGGTGCGGTGGTGTTGACCGCGCAGGCCCTGTCGCACCGCACGCGGGCCACTCACCTGCTCCCACTCGCCCTTGCGGGCATGGCTGCCGTGCCCTGGAGTGCGTTCGTGGACGGCCACCCGTACCGCATCCGGTACATGGTGCCGCTGATCGCCCTGCAGGCGGTGTGCGCGGGCGTCGCCGCCGGCACCTGGAAGCGCGCGCGACCGCTGCTCGTGATCATCCTGGCTGGCCTCGTGGCCTGGGACCTTCGACCGATGGACCGGGAGGCGCCCATGGTGACCGAGGCACAGTGGGACCGACCGAACATCATCGCGCGGGACAGGGTGACCGCCTGCCTGGCGCGGGACTATCGGGGCGAGAGCATCATGGCCAGCATGGGGTCGCTCGGGCACTACATGCAGGACCTGTCGAGGGCGGGCTATTCGCTCCGCGACTTCCTGCACGAAGGCAACGGCGACATCTGGCTCAATGCCCTCGTCACGCCACGCCCGTTTGCCGGCTGGATCCTCGTCGAGGAGAAGGCGGAAGGGGGCGACATGCTGGCGCAGATCGTCCGCGAGCACCCGTCGTTCCTCGACGGCTACACCCGCACCTGCGAAGCTGCGGGTGTCGCGCTGTATCGACGCGCACCCGCCCGGTAGTCCCGCCGCCTGCCCTGCACATGCGGCAGGTGCGGCGGCTGCGGACCATCAGACTCCTAGAAGCGCACGCGGAACGTGGCCAGGTAGCTCACGCCACCCAGGTCGACCTTGTCGCCCGCGAAGCCGAGGTCGGAGGGCAGGTTGCCCAGGGCGCGCTGCCAGCGGATCTCGCCACCCAGGTTCCACGCATCTCCGATGGGGAACGTGACGCCGCCCAGGATGGTCGGCCCGGTCGCCGTCCCCTTCCCCGTGAACTCATCGTCGAAGATCGAGTTGTCGGTGAAGTCCACGAACTCGCCGACCTCGGTGTAGCGCCAGTTGATCACGGCCACGCCCGCGCCGATGTAGGGCTCGATCGCTCCGGATCGGCCGAACGGCAGGAAGCGCACGGTGGCCGTGAACGGCACCATGCGGAGCTTCAGGTCCTGGTCGATCTCGGAGCCGTTGGCGTTGACCAGCCGCGAGTACACGCTGGGCACGGACTTCGAATAGATCCCGACGCCGAGCCCGGCATCCAGGAACTCGCCCAGGCCGACGAGGTACTCGGCGCCGGCCGTGGCGCCGTTGAAGTCGCGGGTATTGAAGGAGAGGAAGTCGAGGTTGTTCCAGAGCACGTCCTGCCGGTCCCGGTTCCGTTCGGCCCTGGGCACGAACCCGCCGACATGGAAGTTCAGCGACTGCTGCGCTTCGCTCGACGCAGGCGCGACGAGGCTGGCAAGCACGAACAGCGCGGTGGCAGCAAACGGTAGACGACGCATGGCGCTCCTCTGAGTAGCGTCCGCCTGGGGGCGCGGATCGCGGGAAGGGATGCCGCAGCAGCGGCAACCCGACCCCTGACAAAGCAGGAGCGGTGCCAGCCGAGGTCCGGGATTTGGGAACGATTTCAGGCCCGATTCATCGCGCTGTCATCCGCGGATAACAGTGCCGTCCGGTCCCGCCGACACCGGTTCAGCGGCCGATGTAGGTGCGCGGGCCAGCAATCACGTCGAGCATGGCCTGGTGGATCCGGCCGTTGCTGGCCACCACCTCGCGCCCCCGCGACGTGAAGGGTTCTCCGCGGAAGTTGGTGATGCGGCCGCCGGCCTCCTCGACCAGAAGGGCGCCCCCGGCGATGTCCCACGCATTGAGGTCGCGCTCCCAGAAGCCGTCCAGCCGGCCGGCGGCGACGTAGCAGAGATCGATCGCGGCCGATCCGAGCCGGCGCACCGCACGGGCCTTCCCGACGAACTCGGCGAACAGCCCCACGATCTCGGCCACCCGGGCGTGCACGTCGTACGGGAAGCCGGTGACCAGGACCGCCTCGAGCAGGCTGGCCGGCTGCGAGACGTGGACGGGCGTGCCGTTGAGGAAGGCCCCACCGCCCCGCTCGGCCGTGAAGAGCTCACGGCGGGTCGGGTCGTAGACCGCGGCCAGCTGTGCCACGCCGTCGATCTCCAGCGCGAGCGACGAACAGAAGATCGGCAGCCCATGCGCGAAGTTCGTCGTGCCGTCGATCGGGTCGAACACCCAGCACGCCCCCTCGGGGACCGCGACGCTGCCGCCCATCTCCTCGCCGAGGACCACGTGTTCGGGAAAGCGCTCGGCGATGCGGGCGCGGAACTCTCGCTCGATGGCCACGTCGACCTCGGTCACCAGATCGATGGCCCCCTTCAGGTCTACACGGACGTCCGTGCCGAAGCGCTCGAGCATGACGTCGCCCGCACGGACGACCGACTCGACCGCAGTGGTCAGGTACAACGGATTGTGAGGCATTGGGAGCTGGTGAGGTTTCAGGCGGCAGGACCGTCGCTGGCGGACGCTGGCTGGGCACGCTTGACCATCCGCATCTCCATGCCGCCCTCGGGCGCACGCTGGAGGCACATCTCGTCCATGAAGCTGCGGATGAGGAAGATGCCGCGGCCGCTCCCCTTGAGGAGGTTCTCCGGCGCCAGCGGGTCCGCCACATCCTCGGGGTCGAACCCGGCGCCCTGATCGCGGACGCTGATGGCCAGTTCGGGAACAGCGCCGAACGTGCCGTCGAAGCCCACGAAGACCTTCTTGGCGGCGTCGTTCCGGTTGCCGTGCTTGATGGCGTTCGCCACCGACTCGCGCACCGCCACGCTGACCCAGTGGACCGAGTCCTCGTCCAGCCCGACCTGCTTGCAGGCATGGCCGGTGACCACCTCGAGGACGTCGAGCATGTCGAACGCGCTGGTGAACTCCAGGCGGATGCTCAGGGGATGTGTGTGCGCCATGAAACTCGAGTTCGAATACCACCCCATCTGTTGGGCGATGTCAAGCCGACTGTCGTAAGATCTGTCGGATGTCTCTGGTCACGACTGCGACGATCACCCCCGCTGCGCGCGTGCAGGGCCGGCTCACCGTGCCCGGCGACAAGTCCATTTCCCATCGCTACGCACTGCTGGCCGCGCTGTCCGAGGGGCGCTCGGCACTGACCAATTATGCGCCCGGCGCCGACTGCCAGTCGACGCTCACCTGCCTCAGCGGTCTCGGTGTCGAGATCGCCCGAACCGGCACGACGGTCACCATAGATGGACGAGGCATCCGGGGGTTCCGTTCACCATCCGCAACGCTCGATGCCGGCAACTCCGGCACGACCATGCGCATGCTGGCCGGGATCCTCGCGGCGCAACCGTTCACCTCGATCATGATCGGCGATGAGTCGCTCTCGCGCCGCCCGATGCGCCGGGTGATGGAACCACTCGGGCTCATGGGTGCCCGCATCGAGGCGGTCGACGGCCACGCGCCGCTGACGATCCACGGCACCACGCTCACGCCCATCGCCTACGCTCCGAAGGTGCCCAGCGCCCAGGTCAAGAGCGCCGTCATCCTCGCTGGCCTCCACACGGAGGGCACCACGTCGGTGACCGAACCCGCCCAGACGCGCGATCACACCGAGCGCGCCCTCGCCGCCTTCGGCTTCGAGGTGAAGGTGAACGGTCTGACCGTCTCGGTCGACGGCGGGCAGCGCGGTACCGGCCAGTCACTGCCGGTACCCGGCGACTTCTCGTCCGCGGCGTTCTGGATGGTGGCGGCAGCCTCGCTGCCCGGCTCGTCGGTGACCATCGAGGGCGTCGGCCTCAACCCATCGCGCACGGCGCTGCTCGATGTGCTGCGCCGCTTCGGCGCCCACGTCGAGGTCCATCCGCAGTCAGTGGCCGCCGGCGAACCGCTCGGCACGGTCGTGGTCGCTGCGGACCGGCTGGGCACGCTCGAGATTGCCCCGGAAGAGGTCCCCGGGCTCATCGACGAACTCCCGGCCATCTCGGCGCTTGCGGCGCACGGCGGCCAGGTGACCATCCACGGGGCCGGCGAACTCCGCGTGAAGGAGAGCGACCGCATCACCACGCTGGTGACCGGGTTCAGAAACCTGGGCATCGCCGCGGAGGAGCACGGCGACGGCTACACCGTCCGCGGCACCGGCCGGCCGCGCGGCGGCGTGGCGCACGCAGGCGGCGACCACCGCATGGCGATGGCCTTTGCGATCGCCGCCCTCGCCGCCCAGGGGCCCTCCAGCATCGAAGGCGCAGAAGCCGTGGTGATCTCCTACCCCGGCTTCTTCGACACCCTGCAGCGGCTCGTCGCGTGAACACGGACAAGATCTATCTCGTGGGCTTCATGGGGGCTGGCAAGTCATCGGTGGCACGGGCACTGGCACGTCGCCTCGGATGGCGCGCCGTGGACATCGACGAGATGATCGAGCAGCGCGAACGGCAGACGGTGGCCGCCATTTTCGCGAAGCACGGCGAACCCTACTTCCGTGCCGTCGAACAGGCGGTGCTGCTCGAGCAGGTCCCCACCCGTCACCTCGTGGTGGCCACCGGCGGGGGCACGTTCATCGACCCGAAGAACCGGGCCGTGATCAAGAATGACGGCGCCACCGTGTGGCTCGACGTCCCCATGCAGCGCATCATCCAGCGCGTGCCGGCCGACGGCCGGCGTCCGCTTGCCGCCGATCGCGCCGAGTTCGAGCGCCTGTTCCTCCTCCGTCGCGCCGCGTACGGCGATGCGCACTACCGCGTGGACGCGGAGCGTGCCAGCATCCCGGCCATCGTCGAGGAGATCGTGCACTGGCTGAATCCCTAGCCCGTTCGGCCGAGCCCCCAGTCGACGTTCCTGCCATATGCGCTACCTGGTCCTCAGCGACATCCACGCCAACATCGAAGCGCTCGACGTCTGCCTCGACGACGCCCGGCGCCGCGGGTACGACCGCATCGTCGTCCTCGGCGACATCGTGGGATACGGACCCGATCCGAACGAGGTGATCGACCGGGTCGTGGCGCTGGAGCCGGTCGCCCTGGTGCGCGGCAACCACGACAAGATCGCGTTCGGGATCGACCAGGCGGAAGGCTTCAACATCGCCGCGCGGGCGGCGGCGCAGTGGACGCTGAACGCGCTCACGGCGGACCACCGCACCTGGCTGACGAGGCTGCCGCAGGGTCCCAGCGTGGTGGACGGCGCGTTCGAGATCTGCCACGGATCGCCCGTGGACGAAGACGAGTACATCTTCGACGAACTCGACGCGCGGCGCGCCATCGACGCGGCGCGGCAGCGCCTGTGCCTCTTCGGCCACACGCACGTGGCCATGGCGTTCCAGCTCCAGGGACGGTCGATCGGTCTCATCACGCCCGGGGCGGACGGCCTGCGGCTGGACGCCGACGCGAAGTATCTGGTGAACCCGGGTTCGGTGGGACAACCGCGCGATGCGGACCCGCGCGCCGCGTACGCGATCCTCGACGTGGACGCGCAGGTGCTGGGCATGTTCCGGGTGGACTACCCGGTCGAGCAGACGCAGGAGAAGATGGCGGCGGCCGGCCTGCCGGAGCCGCTCGTCCGTCGACTGGCTGCGGGGCGCTAGGCCCGCTTCGCCCCTCTAGCCCGCCCCGCCCTTCCGGGCGGCCCGCTCCTCGCGGCGCTTCAGCTCCATCGCATACGCATCACGCGCCGCGCGCGAGCCCAGGATCCAGCCAATCACCAGCCCCACGAGCAGGACCGCGGGGATGAAGATGAAGTGACCGGCACTCACCGGGTGGCTCCACCCTGACGCCGCTCGAGATCCTTCATGTCCTTCTCCACCTTGGACAGGCGGTTCCAGATGGTCCAGAGATAGAAGAGCATCAGGAGCAGGAAGAACGCGTACGACGCGATGACGAACCGCGCGGCCGGCAGTTCCTCGCCGGGTGGCAGCGAACTCATCGGGACGAAGCCGTCGGGCGAGGCCGGCTGCTGGGCGAAGGCGTTGACGGCCAGCAGGACGAAGGAGAGGAGCGCAATCCAGGTTCGGCGAATCATGTGATCAGTCCTCGGCAGCCAGGTAGAGCTGGTCCAGGGCCGCGCGTTGCTCCTCGAGGCGAATGCGCGCGGCCAGCAGCAGCCCCATGAACAGCAGGATCGTGAAGGTGCAGAACCAGACGACGTACCACATCTCGGGTGAGGTTTCCCCGAGGGTCGTCATCACGCTGGTCTTCGGGTGGACGGTCCGCCACCAGTCGACCGACTTGTAGACGAACGGGGCGGTGGCGCCGCCGAAAATCCCCATCGCCGCGGCCAGCTTCTCGGCGCCGGGGCCGCCGTAGTTCCTGACCAGGATGTAGCCGAAGAAGATCAGCTCGAGCAGGAACGCCATGGTCAGCCGCGCGTCCCACTGCCACCACACACCCCAGGCCTTGCGCCCCCAGAGCGACCCGCTGACCAGCCCGAACAGCCCGAAGATGACGGTCACTTCCGCCGCCGCCACCGCAATGCGGTCGGCACGCGCCGACCCCGTGAACAGATAGATGGCGCTCGACACGGTGCACACGGTGACCGACACCGTCAGCGCCATCCAGGCTGGGAAGTGGTAGTAGAAGATCTTCTGGACGAGCCGCATGGTCGACTCGTACGGCGCATTTGCGATGGCGATGGGTGAATAGGCGAACATCAGCGCCGTCACCACCAGCACCGGCACAAACAGTTTTCTCATCGGCACATCCCCAGTCCTGCCTCGACCCTGAGCGAGCGTAGCGGGTCGAAGGGTCCTACTCCGTCATGAGCGGCTCGAACGTCCACAGCGACAGCGTCACGAACACCACGTCGAAGAACGACAGCAGCCCAATCCACAGCATCGCCACGGGCTCGTCCACGGGCGAGGCCAGCAGCGCCGAGGTGCCGCGCACGCCCGCGATGATCACCGGTATGGTAATCGGATACAGCAGAATCGGCAGCATCACATCTCGGGTCCGGGCACGGACGAGCATGGCCGCGAACAGTGTCCCCACAGCCGCGTAGCCGATGGTGCCGAGCCCGAGCAGCGCCACGAGCAGCAGCGGCCGGTCGAAGAACGGCGCCGAGAACAGGAAGGCCACCATCGGCACCACCACCAGTTCCGTGGCGAAGAGCAGCGTCACGATCCCGAGCAGCTTGCCCAGGTAGATGGCCGGCCTCGGGGCCGGAGCCAGCAGCAGCGCCTTCAGCGTCTCCCCGTACCGCTCCCGCTCGAATGTGCGGCCGAGCGCCAGCGTTCCCGAGAACGCGATGGCAATCCACAGGATCCCCGCGGCGGCATCGACCGGTGCCTGCCCCTCCCGCACGAACGCGAACGAGAAGATCGCCACGCACGACACCGCGAAGAACAGCGTCGTCGAGAGGATCTCGTAGCTCCGCAGCTCGATGGCAAAGTCCTTCCGCAGGACCAGCAGCGCCACGCGCAGGAACCTCACGCGGTCTCCACGAGCGCGCGGTACTGCTGCCGCACGCCGGATCCGGCCACCGTGTCCGACAGCAGGCGACCGCTGCGCACCACGGCCATCCGCGTAATCAGCCCGTCGGCCACGTCGAGGTCGTGGGTGGCCAGCACTACGATGGCCCCGTCGGCGGCAATGCGCCGGATCCGGTCCGCCACCACGCGCACGGCCCGGTCGTCCAGGCCCGTGAACGGCTCGTCGAGCAGCACCAGCCGGGGACGATGGAGTAGGCACCGCTCGAGGGCGAGCCGCTGCCGCATGCCCCGTGAGAACGAGGCCACCTGATCCTCCCCGCGGTCGCCCAGGCTCGCCGACTCGAGAGCCGTTCCTACGAGCGCCGGGTCTGTCAACCCGTGCAGGTCGGCAAAGAACTGAAGGTTCTGCCGTGCGGTCAGCTCCGGATACAGGTGCAGTTCGTGCGCGAGCACGCCGATGCGGCTGCGGATGGCCTCGCCGCGCTCGCTGGCCTTCACGCCGCCGTACGTGACCGCGCCGCTGGTCGGCGCGACGAGCGTGGCCAGCATGCCGAGCAGCGTCGACTTCCCTGCCCCGTTCGGCCCCAGGAGCCCAAGGATGTCGCCGGCCGCGAGGCTCAGCGACACGCGCGACACGGCCTTCCGGCGCCCGAAATGGCGCGACAGGTCGCTCAGCTCAACGCGTTCGAAGTCGAAGGTCACGGTGCGACGGACCCGTTCAGGCGGCGGCACCCGCACGCCCGGCCGGCTCGGGCCCTGTCTCGTCTTCGTCGAGCGCGCCGTACACGTGCTCGAGCGACTGCACGAGTTCCTCGCGCCTCGCCGAGTAGCGCACGTCGTCGAGGCGGCCGCGCCGGTGGTCCTGCTCGAGGCGGACCAGGTCGGCCAGGAGCTTCTCGCGGCGCGTGATGAGCCGTCGACGCTCGGCCGCCCGGTCTGCCGGCGCTTCCGACTTCGTCGAGGCCCACACCCCCAGGAGCACGATGACCCCCGCCAGCGCGAGGGCGATGTTGCGGGGGGCGCTGCTGTGGTGCGGGAGACCGGTGATGGTGAGCCCGAATGTCTGGCCGGCGGGCAGTTCCGCCCCCACGCCGAGCACGACGGTGGTCCCCTCTATGACGGTGTCCTCCGTGCGCGTGAACTGGGCGGACGCAAGCTTCATGTCGCCCACCTTCTTGGCGATCACCACGAGCTGTGCAAACGGAGCGGGGAACGCCTGCGCGATCTCCACCGTCCCGCTGCCGACCGGATACTCCGCAGCCACCTGGATGGCGGTGGTGCCGGGCGGAAACGGACCGGCCACGGTCACGTCGCGCCCTTTGTTGGTGGCGAGCGGCGACGACCCCTGAATGACGGTGGTCCCCACCGCATCGGCCGGCAGCGTGAAGTTGAACGGCTTCTCCGGGTTCACCGGTGACGCGGCACCGTTCACGATGTCGAGGATGTAGTAGACCGCCACGGTCTCGTCGCCAGGTTCGACGATGATGCGCGACTCGCCGCCGATGGAGACGCTGCCGCTGACCGCGGGGGTGGCCGGCGCGGGCGGGGCCGCGGCCGCGTTCGGATCCGACGCGACGAGCAGCATGCGGACGCCCCCCTGCGGCTGCACGTTGAACGGCTGGGAGTCCAGCTTCTCCCCGTCGACCGTGGTGGTGAACGTCACCGGGCTGCCGGGCACGATGTTGTCGAACTGGGCGCGCCCCTCGGCGTCGGTGGTCGCCGTCTGCACGCGGTCGCCCGCACGCATCTCCACCGGGTGATTCACCACGGGATTCGACATGTCGCCACGGATCACGCGGACCGACACCGAACCGACCGGCAGGTCGTCCACCGGACGCGGAATGCCTGACATCTGCTTCATGTCGGGCATCTGGGCGGACGCGCCGGACGCACAGGCGAGCAACACCAGCACGCACAGCAGTGCGGACCCGAGAGGTCGGAGGACCGAGGTCAGAGGTCTGGAAACCACGGAGATCATGCGAGCCGCTCCCCGCAGTTCTTGCAGAACTTCGCATCCGGGTCGTTGGGCGTGTGGCATCTCGCACACGCCGGCTGGGCAGGCGCCGTCCGATGGTCGGCAGCCTGGCCGAGCCGCTTCGCGAGGTCCTCCTCGATTCGGGGGCGGTACCCGGAGCCGGCATCGAGCTGCTTGATGAGCCGTGCGGCGCGCGCACGAAGCCGGACCGACATCTCGCGGAAGTCGTCCTCGGACATCTTCCCCATCGCCCGGTCGAACTCGAGCTCCTTGATGGTCCGCAGGGTGTTGGCCTTCTCCTGCTCGAGCGCTGCACGCGTGCGCTGGCCGATGAGCGCACCGCGGTCGTCGTGGTCGGTCACCAGGGGACGGATGGTACGGAGCATGGCCATGCCCACGAGCACGGTGGTGACCATGAGGACCGACAGCAGGATGACGACCATCACCCCCTGTGTCCGGGCCATGAACGTGACGGCCGTGGCGCACCCGAGCCCTGCCAGCACGAAGAACTGCCAGGGCTGCATGGCGGCGGGAGAGGATGTGGTGGGAATATCCGGACGGCTCCGGCCGTGCTCAGTCGAGGTTTCTGAGCTCATCGTCGAGGCGCTCGTTCACGTCGGCGTCGGTGGGAGCCACGGCGTCGGGCTCCTCTTTGCGGTTGTTCCTGGACCAGCGGACGGCCACGAGGCCGACAACCGCCGCCGCGCCCACTCCGAGCGTCCACGGCAGCAACCAGGCCAGGCGGTTGAAGCCCTGATCGATGGGGGCTCCGAGCGCCTCCTGACTGCCGTATCGCTCGACCACCCACTGGCGGATCTGGTCTCGGTTCTTGCCGAGGGCGATCTGCTGCGAGAGTTCGCCACGCATCTCGGCGGCGACCGAACACGTGCACTCCGACAGCGGGTACTTCGGGCAGTCGCCGCAGATGCAGACCAGCTCGCGGCGCATCTCCTTCTCGAGTTCAGACGTGGCCACCACCGGCGCATTGGCCGCGTTCGGGTCGTGCGCCTGGGCGAAGGCGGGTGTCGACCACAGGAAGACGATCAGGAGCAGCGTGGCCGTGGCACCCGCCACGTCGGCAGGGTTCTTGGCCACGGCGAACGAGTAGGCTTTCTCCGGCAGCAGGGCGATCCCGGTGCCGAATGCCATCAGGCCGAACCCGAGCCAGATCCAGTTGACCAGCGGGTTCACGACGATCTGCAGCGTGGCGGTCTGTGCCGCCATCATCTGCGGGTCCGTGGCCGGGAGCACCACGTAGAGGTCTTCCCAGAGGCCGCGGCGGATTGCGACCTCGGTCGTCGGCGACTCCTCGTGCCGGTGGAAGACCCAGCGTGCCGGGTAGAGGTTGCCGATCGGCTGGCCGTCTTCGAGCACGGTGATGTACGCCGTGGTCATCTGCTTCTGGCCGTCGTCACTCACCTTGATGCCGTCGTTCCGGAACTGCCAGCGGCCGACTTCCGCCGCCTGCCCCTGCTTGAGCAGAACCTGCTCGTCCAGCTTGTAGGTCTCGCCGGCAAAGCCGAGGAACATCAGCACGATGCCGAGGTGGACGATGTAGCCGCCGTAGCGCCGCTTGTTGCGGCCCACCAGGCCGATCAGCGCCGTCAGCATGTCCGTGCCGGTGTTCTTCTTCCGGATGCGCGTGCCGCGCCAGAACTCCTGCCAGATGGTGCCGGCCACGAACGCCGACAGCGCGAAGCAGATGCCCGACGACCACACGTGCAGCCCCGACACCGCCAGCCCGACCACCGTGATCAGCGCCAGCGACGTCGGCAGCAGGAACTGGTCGCGCAGGCTCGTCATCGTGGACTTGCGCCACGCGAGCAGCGGGCCCACGCCGGTGAGGAACAGGAGGATGAGCCCGATCGGGGCCATCCACTTGTTGTAGAACGGGCCGGCCACGGTGATGCGCGTGCCGGTCACCGCCTCGCTCAGCGTCGGGAACATCGTCGCGAAGAGGACGAAGAACGCCGAGAACAGCAGGATCCAGTTGTTGATGAGGAACGCCGCCTCGCGCGACACCCACGAGTCGAGCTCGTTGCTGCGCGCCCGCAGCAGCGGCATGCGGTAGATGACCAGGCCGAAGCTGAAGGTCAGGATGATCACCATGAAGATGGTGAACAGCCAGGCCAGCACCCGATCCTCACCGAAGGCGTGCACCGACTGCACGACGCCGGACCGGGTCATGAACGTGCCGAAGATCGTCAGGAAGAAGGTGACGATGACCAGCGACACGTTCCAGATCTTCAGCATGCTGCGCCGCTCCTGCACCATCACCGAGTGCAGGAATGCGGTGGCCGTGAACCACGGGAGCAGGCCGGCATTCTCGACCGGGTCCCAGGCCCAGTAGCCGCCCCACCCGAGTTCCTCGTACGCCCAGATCATGCCGAGCGTGAGGCCGAAGGTGAGGAACAGCCAGCTGAACATGGTCCAGCGGCGGACCGCCTTGAGCCACGAGTCGTCCAGGTGACCCGTGACCAGCGCCGCGATGCAGAACGCGAACGGGATCGTCATCCCCACGAAGCCCGTGTAGAGCGACGGCGGGTGGATGGCCATCCAGTAGTTCTGGAGCAGGGGGTTCAGCCCGGTGCCTTCCGCAGGCACGTTCGCGAGGAAGGTGCCGAACGGGTTCTTGTGCACCACCATCAGGTACAGGAAGAACATCTGCACGCCGGAGATGGTGGCGATGACGTAGGGGATCAGCTCGCGGTACCGCTCGCGATTCACGTAGACCGCGAGCGAGCCGAAGATGGACAGCAGGAACACCCAGAACATGATCGAGCCGTCGAGACCGCCCCAGTACGAGGTGATCTTGTAGAAGAGCGGCTGGACCGAGTCCGAGTAGTGCTGGACGTACTTGATCGAGAAGTCGTTGGTCAGGAAGGCGTTCACCATGACCGCGGACGCGCAGGTCATGAGCGCGCAGACCAGATAGAAGGAGCCGATCCCGCTCTCAATCAGCCGCCGCGAGCGCTGTCGCGCGCCCACGACCGAGATGACGGCGGAATAGGCGCAGACGACGAAAGTGGCGAGCAGCAGGAAGGAGCCCAGGGATGCCATCTATCCGACCTGCCCTGGCTTCTTCTCCGCTTCGTACTTGGACGGGCACTTCGCCATGATGCCGTTCGGCTCGACCGAGAAGCCGGCCGATGACAGCTGCCCCTTCAACACCACCTCGGCTTCCTCGCCCGGCCGGTCCTTGAACGTGTCCGGCACCACACCCTTGTAGGTGGCGTCGATCACATGTCCGTTGTTCTGGACCTTGAACCGGTACTCGAGGGTATCCGGCTTCACCATGATGGAGTTGGTCACCACGTGACCATGCAGCTGGAGCCGCTTGCCCTCCCAGGCCTGCGTGTCCACCATGACTTCATCCACGTGCTTGTAGTACTCGGTTCCCTCGCGCAGCGTGGACCAGAGCATCCCGGCGAAGGCGAGCACCAGAACGACCGCGGTGATACCTATTTTTATATATCGATGTGTCATAAGGACTTCCGGGAACGAGACACGCTCAGAATAGCTCGACTACCGGCACGATGCAAGGCTGCGAACCCCTCCAAAACGGGATAGATGCCGCTCAGCCATCGGCCAGCCGTGAAACCAGCTCGGCCACTCGCGCCACCGGCAGCCCAACCACATTCGTATACGACCCTTCGATGCGGGTGATGAACCGCGACGCCAGCCCCTGGATCGCGTAGGCCCCCGCCTTGTCCCGCCCTTCCCCGCTCGCCACGTACCAGGCAATCTCCGCCTTGGACAGCGGCTTCACGAACACGCGGGTTTCCTCCACCTCATCCAGGTGCGCCCGGGCTCCTCGCACGCTCACGCCGGTGAGCACCAGGTGAGCCCGACCCGACAGGCTCCGCAGCATCCGCTCCGCATCCGCGTCATCCGCCGGCTTCCCCAGAATCGTGTCGTCGACGATGACGGAGGTGTCGGCGGCAAGGACTAGGACGCCGGGATCGCCAGCGAGGGTCGATTCGAGGCGGTCCAGCACGGCGGCCGACTTCTCCAGCGCCAGTCGCCTGACGTAGTCGTGCGGCCGTTCACCGGGGCGAACACGCTCGTCGACGTCGGCCACCCGGACATCGAAGGTGAACCCGGCCGCAGAGAGGAGTTCTGCCCGTCGTGGCGACGCAGACCCGAGGATGAGGCGCATGGACGAATGATAAGATCGCGCGCCGTGAGCATGCAGCCGATCGGTCAGGTCCTGCCCCGCGCGCTGGCCGCGATCGTGCGCGAGGCCCCCCTGTCGCACGGGAAGGTGGACTTCGCCTGGCGCTCGGCGGTCGGGCCAGCCATGGCCGGTGCCAGTGCGGTCCGGCTCGAGGACGGGGTGCTCCTGGTGGAGGCGAAGACCCCGAGCTGGGCGTCGGCCATCATGCGCGCATCCCCGGTCATCCTGACGCGCCTGCAGGGCCTGCTCGGCCCCGATGCCATTCACGAGGTGCGCCTCCGCCGGTGAACGTCCCTCTCGCCGCCACCGACGGCGAGCCCTGCCGGCTCGGGCGCCGATGCCCGCTACACTACATCCCATGCACGAGGCTGTGATTGTCAGTGCCGTTCGCACCGCGACCGGCAGGTTTCAGGGTGCGCTGAAGGGGTTCACCGCCCCCCAGCTCGGGGCGCTGGTCGTTGCAGACGCCGTGCGCAGGGCCGGCATCGACCCGTCGCTGGTCGACGAGTGCATCATGGGCAACGTGGTCTCGGCCGGACTGGGCCAGAACCCCGCCCGCCAGGCGGCCCTGCGCGGCGGCCTGGGTGACCACGTTGCGGCACTCACGATCAACAAGGTCTGCGGGTCTGGCCTGAAGGCGGTGATGCTGGCGGCCCAGGGGGTGGCCGTTGGCGACATCGACATCGCGGTGGCCGGCGGCATGGAGTCGATGAGCAACTGCCCCTACCTCATGCCCAAGGCTCGCGAAGGCGCCCGCCTTGGTAACGCCCCGCTCGTCGACTCCATGGTGAACGACGGTTTGTGGTGCGCCTTCGAGAACTACCACATGGGCAACGCTGGCGAGGTGGTCGCCGGGCACTATGGCATCCCGCGCGACGAGCAGGACGCGTTCGCCGTCCGCAGCCATCACCGCGCTGCGGCAGCCGCAGCCTCCGGCGCGTTCCGCGACGAGATCCTCCCCGTGGCGCTCCCGCAGAAGGACGGGACGACCCGCCTGTTCGACCGCGACGAGGCGGTGCGTCCCGACACCACGGCCGAGGCCCTGCGGGCACTCAAGCCGGCGTTCAGGAAGGACGGCACGGTCACCGCGGGGAACGCCCCGCCGGTGAACGACGGCGCGGCGGCCGTGGTGGTGATGTCGTCCGCGCGCGCACGCGCGCTCGGCCTCACGCCGCTCGCCCGCATCGTCGGCCAGGCGACGAGCGGACTGGCGCCGAAGATGGTGCTGATGACGCCGGTCGAGGCCGTCAGGCGCGTGCTGGCGAAGACCGGCTGGTCGCTCAGCGACGTGGACCTCGTGGAGTTGAACGAGGCCTTTTCCGTGCAGGCGATCGCGGTGACGCGTGAGCTGGGGCTCGACGAGGACCGCGTAAACGTGAACGGCGGCGCCGTGGCGCTCGGGCACGCCATCGGTTCCAGCGGCGCGCGGGTGCTCACGACCCTGCTGTACGCACTGAAGGCACGCGGGCTCAGGCGAGGCATCGCCACCCTGTGCCTGGGTGGTGGCAACGGCGTCGCGCTCGCCGTGGAGCTGCCGCAGGCGGGCTGACACCCGCCATCCGGCCGATCGCCGGCCGCTTTCCGGGGGATGCAGACACGATGACGATCAGCACAATTGGCGTGGTGGGTGCGGGCACGATGGGCAACGGCATCGCGCAGGTGTTCGCGCAGGCCGGCTTCCGCGTGCAGCTGGTGGACATCGCGCAGCCGATGCTCGACCGCGCCGCGAGCGCGATCGGGAAGAGCCTCGCGAAGTTCGTCGAGAAGGGCACGCTCACCGCAGAGGCCCGGGATGCAGCCCTGGGACGCCTGGCGTTCGGCCACTCGCTCGACCAGCTTGCCGACGTCGACTTCGTGGTGGAAGCGATCGTGGAGAACGCCGAGGCGAAGCGTGACCTGTTCGGCCGACTCGACCGCATCACGCGCCCCGAGGTGATTCTCGGCTCGAACACGTCGTCGATCTCGATCACGCTCATCGGTGCCGCGACGAGCCGCCCGGACCGGGTGCTGGGCATGCACTTCATGAATCCGGTGCCGCTGATGACGCTGGTGGAGCTGATCCGCGGACAGGCCACGTCCGACGCCTCGATGAAGACCGCCGTCGACCTCTGCACGCAGCTCGGAAAGACGGGCGTGGAGGCCGCGGACTATCCCGGTTTCATCGCCAACCGCCTCCTGATGCCGATGCTGAACGAGGCGTTCTTCGCCGTGATGGAGGGTGTCGGTACGCCGGAGGCGATCGACGCGGTCATGAAGGGCGGCATGAACCATCCGATGGGACCGCTCACGCTGGCCGATTTCATCGGCCTCGACGTCTGCCTCGCGATCCTGAACGTCCTGCACGAGGGTCTCGGCGATCCGAAGTACCGCCCCTGCCCGCTCCTGCGGCGCATGGTGGCCGCCGGGCACCTGGGCCGGAAATCCGGCCGTGGCTTCTACACGTACGCCTGATCGCCCAACCACTGGCTGCATTCACACCCGCCGCCTGTAAAGCCACGCGCCCCGCAGACGATGAACGTCTGGTGAGGCTACTTTCGTGGAAAACAGGCGGAAACTCGCACGAAGTCAGATAGTCACGGGAGAATCAGGATCTGCGCTGATCGAAGTCGCGCTGGTCTCGCCACTTCTCTTGCTGATGGTCTTCGGCATCATCCAGTTCGGCGTGGTGATGAACACCAACGTCACGCTGAACGACTCGGTGCGCGTCGCGTCCCGCACGCTGGCGCTCATGCGGGGCAACGCCGACCCGTGCGGGGCCACGGCCACGAAGCTCCGGAACGCGGCGCAGGGATTCACGGCCGGGAACATCGCCATCTCCATCACCGTGAACGGCGCCACCTTCGGGCCCTCCTGGTCGCCCACGTGCGCGGATCAGGGCACCACGATGACGTCGGGCGCCGATGCCGCCGTGCAGGCCACGTATCCCTGCTCGGCCACGGTCTACGGCATCGATTTCATCCCCGGCTGCACGCTCCGTTCACGCACCACGGTGAGGGTCGAGTGATGGGCGGCGAGCGCGGCCAGGCGCTTCCGCTCGTAGCTGTCCTGACGGTCGTGCTGCTCGGGATGATGGGCCTGGCGATCGACGTCGGCTATGCCCTGTCGGTGCGGCAGGCCCTGCAGGCCTCGACCGATGCGGCCGCCACGGCAGCGGCCATGGAACTGAGTGAGGCGGGCGGTGGCTCCCCCACTACGGTGGCCTCGCAGTTCGCGATGACCACCGGATCCAAGAACGCGCGGAGCACGATCACCGGCGTCTCAATCCAGACGACGGTCAAATGCACGAACTACATGGCCAACCTGATGACGGGCGCCAACTGCACATCGCCGTCGACCCCGGCCAACACGGTCACGGTCGTGCAGCGGGCGCCGGTCGCCACCTTCTTCGGGCGGGTCCTGGGGTTCACCAGCTTCGACGTGGGCACGCGCGCCACGGCCGGCATGCGTGGCGGCTCGATGCCGCCGCTCGACGTGATGATCGTTCTGGACACCACGGCATCGATGGGCGGCAACTGCAGCGCCAGCGTTGCCGGAGTGACGCACCCGACGCGCCTGGACTGCGCCAAGGCCGGCATCCGGACGCTGCTGAACGCCCTCTGGCCCTGCTCCCAGACGCAGGCCACCTGCGGCGCGGCGGTCAGCGGGCACGTGGCCAACCCGATAGACGAGGTCGGGCTCGCGGTCTTCCCGGGGCTCAAGGCGGCGACCCCGCTCAGCAGGCAGTTCGACTGTTCGAGGAACCTCGCCTCGGGTGACGTATCGCCGTACGGGGCGTCACCCGTCTACGTGATCGCCCCGCTCGCCAGCGACTACAAGCCGTCGGCCACGGGTGCACTGGCCGGGGCATCGTCGAACATGGTGAAGGCCGTGGACTGGGGCAACGGGAACACGTGCAGCAGCACGTCCTACGGGGCGGAGAATCCGGGCGGCCAGGGCAGCTACTTCGCCGGGGCGATCCAGTCGGCGCAGAGCGCACTGCAGTCGAGCGGGCGCCCGACGGTGCAGAACGTCATCATCTTCGTCAGCGACGGCGACGCCAACCGCTACACGGGCGGTCCGGCCAACCCCTGCCGCCTGGCCATCACGGCCGCGCAGGCGGCCGCCGCGGCAGGCACCTGGGTCTACTCCGTTGCCTACGGCGCGTCCACCTCGTCGAGCGGTTCGTGCGCCAACGACTCCCCGCGCATCTCGGCGTACGACACGATGCGGCAGATCGCGTCGGACTCCTCCAAGTTCTTCAGCCAGCCGTCGAGCGGCGACCTCACGGCCGCCTTCAAGCAGATCGGGCAGTCACTGCTGACCACCCGTCTGCTCGACGACTCGACCATGTAGCGTCAGTGGAGGACGTCGAACTGGTGCGCGTACTTCACGATGAAGGCGCGGCTCACCGGTCCGAGCCCGCTGAAGGCTTCCGTGTCGTTGTAGACCACGTACAGCCCGCTGGCGGCGGTGCGCAGCCAGTTGAAGCGCAGGTTGGTGGACCAGCGCCGCGTGCGATCGTTGTACTGAATCAGCCCGGACAGGTTCACCAGCGTCGAGAAGTTGTAGGTGACGCGCGCACTGGCCAGGTTGGTGATGAACTTGCCCTGCGGCAGGCTGATGTCGTTCCGCGTCCACCGCAGCGAGGAGGTCAACTGTCCGCCGTGACGGATGTTGAGCGACGGGCCGAGGCTCACCTGGTCGCCCGAGAGGAACCCGCCGATGTTCGCGCTGAAGCCGAGTGACATCCACTTGCGCCGGTCGGTGCTGGCCTGCGTGAGGAAGTAGGGGCTGCGGTAGCTGCCCACGGGCACGATGACGCCGGGGTAGACCTCGAACGGCTTCCGCAGCCCTTCGTACTGGATGTTCAGCGCGGTCGACGTGATCGAGTAGCCCTTCTCGAAGTCGAGCCGGTTGTCCACGTGCAGCGTGGCGGTCTCCTGGAACCCGTCGAAACCCCAGAAGCTCTCGTAGCTGGCGTGCGGCTCCACCTCGCGGATGCCGAGCTTCGCCAGCCGCGGCGTTCGGATGCGGCGGCGCAGGATGATGCTGGTCTGCCGGTAGCCGTCGGGACGCTCGAGGAAGCCGACCTCCGGGTTGAAGTCGTCGCCCACCTCGGCGTAGCTGACGGTGGCCTCGTACTGGCGGGTGCGGAAGTCGAAGGCGCCCGACAGCGCGTGGTTCCGACCGGTCAGTCCCGGCGTCTGCGTCTTGGCGACGAAGCCGCTCAGCGTCAGCGATTGCCTGATGCCCCACTTGCCGTCGATGCCGAACGTGCGGTTGTAGTTGTCGTCGCCGGCGAAGTCGCCGGTGCCGGTCCGATTCACGAAGATCGCGCCGAACCCCGACCGGTTGCGGAGGTCCTTGCTGAGGCGTGCGGCCGTGTAGTTGTTGCCGGTGGTGAAGCCTGACGTGCCCGGCAGGCCGACCGACTTCGTCTGCATGTTCAGGAAGCCGACGTTCACGCCATTTACCTTCCCCGTCAGCCTCGCGCCGGCCTGAATCGGGATGAGCGTGCCCGAGTCGTTGATGCCGATCCGGCGGCTGAAGAAGAGATCGATCTCTCCCGGACGCCCGACCGCGAAGATGCCGCGGTTCTCGAGGAAGAACGGCCGCTTCTCCGGGAACAGCAGGTTGAAGCGCGTGAGGTTGATCTGCTGCTCGTCGACCTCCACCTGCGCGAAGTCCGTGTTGTAGGTGAGGTCGAGCGTGGTACTGGACGTGATGCCGATCTTGCCGTCCGCGCCCCAGTTGCTGTCCCGCACGTACGCGGTTTCGGTGCGGCTGGCGAAGTTGCGGTTCGTGGACCCGACCGCGTACGGAATGATCTTGAAGTCGCGCGGCGCGGGTACGTTGAGCCCGGTCAGTTCACCGGCCTGCGACAGGCGCGTGATGCCGAAGATGCGCGGCATCGGCGACCAGTAGTTCACCTCACGCTTGTGCTCGATGTTCCGGGAGAAGTTCACGCCCCAGGTCTGCGGGGGCGGCCCGTAGCGCAGCGTCTTCAGGGGAATGGCGAACTCGGCCGTCCACCCGTGATCGGTGACGGCGGTCTTCACCACCCACGACCCGTCCCAGTTGGTATTGAGGCCGGCGCCGGCGCCGCCCGTGCCGCCGCCGCCAAGCCCGGTGGGCGGGCCGCCGCGCAGCGTCTCCCCTTCGTTGCGCACCTGCGCGTCGTACTGGATGCCGGAGGCGTTGGTGCCGAACACGAAGCCGTTCTGGCGATCGTGATAGGTGTCGAAGATCATCTGGAACGAGTCCTGCCCCGACAGCGCGGAGTCGCGGCGCGAGTCGGTGGTGACGATCTTCGAGGGGTCGGCGTCGAACAGCTCCACGCCGACATACAGGGTGGAAGTCGTATAGATCATGCGCACTTCGGTGCGCTCACTGGCGGGGAGCCCCTCGCGCGGTTCGATCATGCGGAAGTCGCTGATCGGCGCGGCTTGGCCCCAGACCGCCTCGTCGAGATGACCGTCCACCACCGGATCCGCAGTCACCTTCGTCACCGTCGCGCGGCGCGCGACGGCTGGGGCGCCGGGAGCTGATGCAGCGGTCGCGGGCTGCGCGTGCGCAGGAATCGCCGCGGCAAGGCATGCGGCGGCCAGGAACAGAGTGCGGCAGTACGACAAGGACATAGATGGGCGGTAACTTTACCACTCGGCAGGCCCTTCCGGAGCCTCGCGCAGGCGGCCGCGCGGCTCAGCGCTGGCCGGCTGTTTCGAGTCGTCGCCCGTTGGGGTCGAAAATTGCGTAGTTCCTTATGCCTCGACGCTGCAGCGCGCACTGCACGGCCGTCCGGAGCACGCCAACGCCGTACGTGACGCTCCGCCCGAAACTGATCGACGAGGCCTCGGGAAAGTACTTCGTCGGACACGACACCTCGCCCACGCGGAACCCGAAGTACAGGCACTGTGTCAGCATCTGGTTGTCGAACACGAAGTCGTCGGAGTTCTCCAGCAGCGGCAGCGTCTCGAGCACACGGCGCGCGAACGCCCGGTAGCCGGTGTGATACTCCGACAGCTTGGCGCCGAGCACCAGGTTCTGCGAGGCGGTGAGCACGCGGTTCGACACGTACTTGTAGAGCGGCATCCCGCCGGACCGCGCCGTGTCGCCGAGGATGCGCGAGCCCAGCACCACGTCGTACACGTCATAGGCAATCATGCTCGCCATGGCGGTGACGAGCCTCGGCGTGTACTGGTAGTCGGGATGCACCATCACCACGATGTCCGCACCGGCCCGCAGCGCCTCGCGGTAGCAGGTCATCTGGTTGCGGCCGTAGCCGTAGTTCGAGTCGTGCACGAAGGTGGTGAGACCGAGCGAGCGGGCCAGTGCCACCGTCCCGTCCCGGCTCCCATCGTCGACGAGGATGCGGTGGTCGACGATGGCCGGGAGTTCGTCAACCGTCGCCTTCAGCGTGGTTGCCGCGTTGTACGCGGGCAGCACCACCGCGACCGTCTTTCCGTCAATCATCGAACGCCTAGTGTAGCCGGTAGATCCGGGCGGATGGATCGGTCTTCCAGAGCTCGAGCCGATCGGGATGGGCCTCGATGCGCGCCATGCGGGGATCGCTGACCTTGCCGGTGAACACGATGACGTGCGTGACACCGAGCCGCTTCAGGTAATCGAGGGTATCGCCTTCCGGGAATGGCACCAACGCCGCGGCGGACCGCGCGTAGCTCTCGGGCATGAAGCTCGAGTACCCGTTCACCAGCGGCTTCCAGAAGCGCGTGGATGCCAGCATGCAGTCCACGTTGTGGAACGCCTCGCGCGGCGGCGGGAATGGGTAGCACGCCACGAGCGTGCCGTCCGGCTCGTCGGCCAGCGCATCGAAGATCGCGGGGATGCCGTCGAATGCGCGGTAATTGATCGGCGCACGCAATGCCTCGATGTGCACCCCCAGCACCAGCACGATCCCCAGCGTCAGCGCGTGGCGGGGCCAGCGCCCTTGCAGGTGGGCGAGGCCGAAACCGGCCAGGATGGCCACCGCGGCGAGGAACAGCTGACCAAAGCGTGAGGCCCCGCGAATGCCAGCCATGATCGGGAACAGGCGCGTGACCAGTTCATAGAGTGGGAACGCCGGGCCGAACGACAGTGCGAACGCGACGACACCGAAGGCCACGGCCATGCGGGCACGCCGGTCGCGCCAGGCCAGTCCGACCGCGAGCGCGACCAACGTCAGCCCCGCGCCAATCATCCCGGGGAACAGCCCGTCCCGGTCGAAGAACTGGTGGCTCCACAGCGCGAAGTGGAGGCGGCCGCCGGTGCCGAGGAAGTCGGTCAGGCGCGCGGAGTACATCGCAACCTCTTCCATCTCGCGTCCGAAGCCCTGGCCCCTGTTCACCCGCAGGTACGGGAGCAGGAACGGCAGCAGCACCACGAGCGCGCCGGCCGCGGCGCCCACGAGCAGCGGCGCAACCCGCCGAAAGCGGCTGCCCAGCCACTCCGCCGGACGGACCGCCACGCCGGCTACGAGCGACAGGGCCACGAAGGCCAGCAGGTAGCCACACGTCAGCGCCTGGAGCGCGAACCACACGGCCAGATGTACCGCGTACTTCACCTGCGGCGTCGCGAGGAGACGGTCCAGCGCCCAGAGCGCCAGCGGGAAGAAGGCCAGGTACTGGTCCTGGATCTCGGCGAACCGTGTCAGCGTGAGCGCGTTGAACGCCATCAGGCTGCCACTGAGGATTCCCGCCAGCCGGCTGCCGGTCCAGCCGCTGACGATGAGGCAGGTGGTCCACGCGGTGAGGGCCAGCCCCAGCATCAGCACGATGTTGTATGCGAGCACCGGCGAGGCCCCCGCCCAGAGCAAAGGCGCGCCGAGGAGCGCCTGCACGATGATGTGGTCGGAGTACGCGAGGGTGTCGCGCTCGGGATGGAACGTGTTGGTGTCGAAGAGGCCGAGTGGACCGGTCGCCAGCGCGTGCGCGTCCCACGCCATGATCCACTCGTGGTGAATCGTGTCGTGCGTGTCGTTGCGCGACAGCCCGCCCGGGTCGGTGGCCAAGGGCCAGGTGTGGACGACGGCGAGCAGGAGGAAGAGCGCGAGTGTCAGCGCATGGACGCCGCGCGGTGCACCCGCGGTCACGACGTGGTGGCTCCGCGCTTGAGCCGTCGGCCCACGGCCATGCGCCGTGGCAGGCCGAGCAGCCAGCCGAGGGCCACCAGCGGAATGCCGACGGCCAGCTCGGTGACGCCGGCAACCATGTTCCGGATGAGGAACTTCTCGCCGTGGAAGTTGCGCTCGGTGGACGGAAAGAAGTCGATGCCGGAGATGAAGTAGCGATCCGAGAAGGGCCAGAGCAGCTGCTGCCCTGGCGGCCTCGACGGATCGGCACCCAGCCAGTCCATGAGCAGGTGTGTCCCCCACGCGGCGGCAAAGACGACGGCCCACCAGCGGCTGCGACGGCGTGTGACCTTCCCTGTCACGAGCACCCCGATAATCAGAACCAGGGCCACGGCGGTGACGCTGTGCGTGGCGGTCCGGTGGAACTCGCCGAGCAGCGTCTTGTGCAGCAGCAGGTCGAGATCCGGTGCGGCAGCAAGGGCGCCGCAGGCCAGGGCGAAGCCGGTCAGGTGTTCCCGCAGGGGGCGTCTGGTGGGCGGCGGCTCGGGATCGGTGGCGATTCCGACGGCAAGGCCGGCCAGGAAGTGGCCAAGCGGGCTAGGCATCGAGGGCCTCATCATCGCAGATTCTGCCAACCACCCGCCAGAAGGCGAAAGTCTTCATATTTCGTAAAACATTGATTTACATGAAGTTCACTGACACACAACCGGACTCTATCGCTTGACTTTCGCCAAGGCACGAACCTAGAATGGCTCCGCTTCGCCAACGGAGCCGAGCCGATCGGGAACAGCGCCCGGATTCCAACCCAGAAGCCCCGTCCGGATATGCCGGACATGAGGGCGTCCCGTCTGCGGGGCGCCAGAGAATGAGGAGCAGCATGCCGCCAGTGAACGACCGCGACGATCGCCAGGACAAGGAACGCCTGAAGGCTGTGGAGCTGGCCGTCGGCCAGATCGAGAAGCAGTTCGGCAAGGGTTCGATCATGCGGCTGGGCCAGAAGGGCGCCATCCAGCCGATCGACGCCATTCCCACCGGCTCCATCAGCATCGACTTCGCGCTCGGCGTCGGCGGCATGCCGCGCGGCCGCGTGATCGAGATCTTCGGGCCTGAGTCGTCGGGCAAGACGACGCTGGCGCTGCAGGTGATTGCGGAGGCGCAGAAGCGCGGCGGCATGGCCGCGTTCGTCGACGCGGAACACGCGCTCGACGCGATTTACGCGCAGAAGCTCGGCGTCGACGTCGAGAACATGCTGGTCTCGCAGCCCGACAACGGTGAACAGGCACTCGAGATCGTCGAGGTGCTCATCCGGTCGAACGCGGTCGATGTCGTCGTGGTCGACTCGGTGGCCGCGCTCGTGCCGAAGGCCGAGATCGAGGGCGAGATGGGCGAGGCGCAGATGGGCCTGCAGGCCCGCCTCATGTCGCAGGCGCTGCGGAAGCTCACCGGCGCGGTCGCCAAGAGCAAGACCTGCCTCATCTTCATCAACCAGCTCCGCGAGAAGATCGGCGTCATGTTCGGCAACCCCGAAACCACCACCGGCGGTCGCGCGCTGAAGTTCTACGCGTCGGTTCGGGTCGACATCCGGCGCATTGCCAGCATCAAGGACGGCGACCAGGTGGTGGGCGGCCGCACGCGGGTGAAGATCGTGAAGAACAAGGTGGCCCCACCCTTCCGCGAGGCGGAGTTCGACGTCATGTACGGCGAAGGCATTTCGCGAACGGGCGACCTGCTCGACCTCGGCGTGGAGAAGCGCATCGTCGAGAAGAGCGGCGCCTGGTTCGCCTACAACGGCGAGCGGCTCGGCCAGGGGCGCGAGAATGCCAAGCAGTTCCTGAAGGACAATCCGGACACCTACAAGGCCATCGAGGAACGCGTGCGGAAGGAGCTGGGGCTCGCCCGCGACGTGGAACCGGTGACCGCCTAGCCCACGCGAGCCGGGGCGGGGCGCTGCCCCGCCCCGGCCTGCCCGACCACGCGGGACGCGCCTGGCGTCCCGCCCTTACCGACCCTCAACAGACTAAGGCGACACGACACATGGTCCTCACCAAGCCCGAACTGATCGGCCTCCTGCAGAACGAAGTGCGCATCCTCTCCCACCTCATCACGAAGATCGAGCCGGGCGCGGTGGACTACCGCCCCACCGAGAAGCAGCGGAGCACGATCGAACTGCTGCGGTACCTCTGCGTGATGGGTCCCGTGCTCGTGCAGTCGGCGCTTTCCGGCTCCTTCGAGCAGGCGAGCTGGGTGTCGCGTTCGGAGGCCGTGAAGGAGGCCGACCTGGCCACGGTTGCCGGCGTCATTGCCGCGCAGGCCGACGAGTATGCGTCCCTGCTCGGGAACGTGTCGGACGAGACCTTCCGCAAGGAGATCGAGATGTTCGGCGCGAAGCACACCATCGGGTCGTTCCTGGTAGCCATGGTGCTTGGCGGCTGCGCGGCCTACCGGACGCAGCTGTTCTGCTACCTGAAGGCGTGTGGTCGCGTGGAACTGGGTACCATGAATCTCTGGGCGGGTATCGATCCGGCACCAGCGCAGTAGCGATCCTCGATGGCACGCGGCAGTCTGGCCTTCCAGCCCAGCCTCGCCGCGTGCTATCATCTCGTTCTCCTCACGGTCCGCCGGTCACGGCAGGGCCGCACGGTCTTCCCTGACGTGGCGAGATAGCTCAGCTGGTAGAGCATACGACTGAAAATCGTAGTGTCCCCGGTTCGATCCCGGGTCTCGCCACCATCTTTTCCTGCTCCGCACCGAACTTCTCCAACGGCTTTCCGGCTTCATGCAGCTCGAGTTACGGCTGCTCGCCTTCAGTTGTCCCATGCGGTAGGCTGGGCCACACGCGTGAGGCCACCTCACGAGGGAGGGCTGGATGAGAACGACGATGCTCGTGGCGGTCTCCATCGCGACGCTTCTCTCACAGGCTGGTGTGGTCCTGGCACAGAGCGCGCGTACCCGCTCCGAACAGGCGGACGATACACTCGCTGCCGCCCTGTGGCACATTGCGGTCGACACAGGCGCTCGAATCGGCTTTCAGTCAGTCGAACCCCTCAACCCCACTGCAGGCGCGTTGAGCGACGCGCTGGTCCAGGCGGCGCGAGACGCCGCGACCTCGGCGACGCATCACAGGCCGGTCAACTACCCGCCGCTTGAACATGCGCTCGATTCCGCTATCTCCGCGAACCCACGCTACGAGTGGAGGCGCCTTGGAGGGGTCGTGGTGGTGCGCCCAAGGGCGGCGTGGAACGATCCGCATGATCCACTGAACCGCCCGGTGCGTCGGTTCCGTGCCGAGCGTTCCACCGACCTCGAGATCCTGACCGGCGTCGCGAGCCTGATTCATACGGGCCGATACGTCGAACGCGAGCGCGACAGCACGTTCGTCCCTCCCTTCGCCGTCGAGTCTGGCTCGATCGTGGACATCCTGAACGGTGTGATCGAGTCGGCAGACCTGCCGTTCTGGCAGGCGGGATACCGTCGCCAGGAGCCAGAGCGGCGAGGCACCCACCCGGATCTGACCCTGATTCTTGCGAAGTCAACCGGCATCCTGTCAGCGTCGTCGAGTCACGCTCCATCCGCCGCACCGCGCGGGCCCAACTAGGGCCGTGACCTGGCTCAGGCCTTCACCACCCGGCAGGCGAAGCACTTGTAGGCCTGCTGCCCGGAGAGATTGTCGAAGTAGCGATCGTCGACCAGCGTGTTCGCCGCTTCGTAGAGCGGCAGGCCGATCTCCTCGCCGACAAACTGCTGCGGTCCGAAGAGGTTCGGCACGAACACCGTGTCCTTCCGGATGCCGTCGAACAGCAGGGCCGTGGCCGACACTGCGCCGCGTGGGCTTTCGACGCGAATGGTGTCGCCGTTCCCAATTCCGGCCGCAGCGGCAGTTTCAGGGTGCACCTGGACGAGACGCACACCGTTCAACTGCTTTCCAAGCGGCGTCCACTGCGTCATCGTCGCGAAGTGCACGACGCTGGGGCGTCCGATCATGCCGACCAGCGGGAAGCCCTCGGGCCTCGGCGCCGTCACCGCGAGTTCGGCCTTCGGCGTCGGCGCACCCGGGTTCACCGGATTGGTCACGAGCTGATCGAGGTTGCGCGCGAACGGCAAGTCGCCCGTCGTCTCCGGGTGCGCGTAGAACGGCGGCAGCGCCGCATGGCCGGCCGGGGCGAGCCTCGCCTGCAGGTCGGGCGTGAAGACCTCGATCCTCCCGCTCGGTGTGAGGAACCGCTTGCCCGTGTGACCGAGCGACTCCGCGGCAGCCTGCCACGAGGGATGCTCCAGGTACAGCGTGCTCACGCCAGGGTGGTCGGTGCTGGGACACGGCCACCGCAGCGGCTCGTGCCGCTCCTTCATCCGGGCCGACGTCATGCCCGCCACACCGGGCGTGTTCTTCGCGAACACCGTGTCCCAGAGCGCCTCGTAGTCCTTCCACTCCTCGCGCAGGTTGCCGGTCCAGTACTCCGGCGCGTGCTTGCGGTCCAGGGCCGCCATCTTCTTCGCCAATTCGATCCAGATCCAGATGTCCGGCTTCGACTCCCCCACCGGCGGGACGGCCTGGTTGCACCATCGGATGCCGCGATCGTCGCGACGCATGTAGATGGTGTCCATCTCGAGGACGCTGGGCACCGGCAGGATGTAGTCCGCGTAGTAGGCCGGCTCCTCCATGAAGAGGCCCGGATACACCAGGAACTCGAGCTGTTCGTATGCCTTCTTCACGCGGCTGCTGTTCGCGCTGTCGACCAGCGGATTGCCTTCCATGAAGATCGCCCGTAGCTTGTAGGGCTTCGAGTCGAGGATCGACGTGGCAAACCAGTCCGGACCTACCGGCAGCGGGCTCTCCTTCTTCGGCACCTCGCCGGCAATGGGTGGCAGGTCGAGACCGCCCGGCCAGGTGTTGTGCATGAAGTTGCAGCCACCGCCGGGCCGACCGATGTTGCCCGTGATCGCCGCCAGGAACGCGAGCGCACGGTACGTGTGGAACGCGTTCATCTGGTGCGAGACGCCTGCGTTGCAGAAGATCGCCGCCGGCTTCGCCTTCGCGTACGCCTCGGCCAGGGTACGAATCGTTGCCGCCGGAATCGTGGTCATCGCCTCGGCCCACTCAGGCGAGAACCCCTGGGACGCGATGTGCGCCTTCAGTTCGTCGAAGCCCAGCACCCACTGCTCGACGAACGCCGTGTCGTACAGCTCGCGCGTGACGATGTGCGCGAGCAGCCCGTAGGCCAGCGCCATGTCCGTATGCGGGCGGATCGCGAGGTACTCGTCGGCATACGCCGCGGTTGGCGTCCGGCGCGGGTCGACCACCACCAGCTTCGCACCGGTCTGTTGCCGCGCCCGCAGGAGATACTCGAAGGTGACCGGGTGGGTTTCCGCCTGGTTGGTGCCAAGCAAGAGGAAGAACTTCGACGACCCGAGGTCTTCGGCCCCCGTCGCGCCGTCCACACCGTAGCCGTTGGTGAAGTTGCCGAGGCCGAACGTCCAGGCCAGGGCATTGCCTCCCGCGTCGTTACAGACGGGGCCAACATCGGTCGCGTTTGGCGATCCATACAAGTCGAAGAACCGGCCGATGATGGAGCCGGTCCCACGCGGCAGCCGGCCCGAGGTCTTGTTGGCCACGCCCTGCGGTCCGGTGGTATCGCGGATCTCGATCAACTTGCGCGCAATCCCTTCCAGCGCGGCGTCCCAGCTCACCGGCTCGAACACGCTGTTGGGGTCGCCCTTCCTCCCGCGCACCCGCTTCAGCGGCGTCTTGATCCGCCGCGGGTTGTAGACCAGCTGCGGCATCATGTCGGCCTTCACGCACAAGCCGCCCTGCGCCACCGGGTCCTTGTCGTCGCCGCGAATGCCGATGACCCGACCTCCCTTCTTCAGCACCTGGATGCCACAGAGGGAGTTGCAGAACTGGCAGGCAGACTGGACGACCTCATCAGGATCGAGTGCGCCGGACTCACGCGTCAGGTCGTATCGCACAACGGTGGACTGTGCGGCGCCCGAGGTCGCGCCACCCGCGGCCGGCTCCTCGGGACCTGACGTGGAACAGGCCGCCACACCGAGGCCGAGCACCGGGGCAGACATCAGGAATTTGCGACGACCGCGATCCACCGGCCGTGAGATCTCTCCAGGCATTGAAGACAGGCTCCTTGAACTCTTTATAACCCGACCAGCTCATCACTCATCGCCGGACACGCGGTCCCAGGCGGCCGCGCCGGACACTGGCGGCAGCGAGAGCGCGACGCCGCCGGCCACGGCGGCAAGCACCACCGCTCCCCAGAGCGACGCGCTGACGCCGGCGCGCTGGTACAGCAGGCCAGACAGCAGCGTGCCCAGCAACCGCCCGCAGGCATTGGCCATGTAGTAGAAGCCAACGTTCATCGACACGCGGTCGGACTCGGAATAGGCAAGGACCATGTACGAGTGGACCGACGAGTTCAGCGCGAAGACCACGCCAAAGGCGCCAAGGCCGGCCAGCATCGTGACTGCTGGCGACCACCCGGCCGAGAGCCCCACGGGAATGAGCGCGGTGACTGCGGCGAGGCTGAGTCCGAGCCCGGCCGTGAGCGCCGGCCCTGGCGCGCGGCCACCCGTCACCGCACGAAGCAGCACGGGGGAGCTTCCCTGCACGACACCGTAGGCGATCACCCAGATCGCCATGAAGCCGCCCACGCGCGACGAGGACCAGCCAAGAACCGAGGCCAGGAAGATCGGCACCGACACCACGAACCAGACATCGCGCGCGGCGAAGAGCGCCAGCCGCGCGAGCGACAGGCGGTTGATCCCTGCCGAGTTCGACAGCATGCCGGAGAACGCCGCCTTCGACTTCGCCTGGCCAATGTTCGCGGGCAAGAGCGTGAGCACCAGGATCAGCACCAACAGCACGCCCGACGCCATCGCCACCAGCGCGCCGACGAAGCCGAACGCCGCAAGGAGCAGGCCGCCCACGAAGAAGCCGGCTCCCTTGAGCGCGTTCTTCGAGCCCGTGAGCACCGCCACCCACTTGAAGAGGCCCGAGTCGTCGCCCTTGGGCACCAGCACCTTCACCGCACTCTTCGCGCTCATTTTCGTGAGGTCCTTGGCAATCCCAGACAGCGCCTGGCATCCCATGACGTAGGCCACCGACACTGCGGCACTCCAGCCGGGGTCGAGCAGGGCCAGCAGGCCGAGCGCGCCAGCCTGCAGCGCGAGCCCCGACACCAGCGTGAACCTGAGTCCGGTCCGCGAGGCGAGCCACCCGCCCACCAGGTTCGTGACGATGCCGAAGAACTCGTAGAGGAGGAACAGGAATGCGAGCTGGACCGGCGAATATCCGAGCTGGTTGAAGTGCAGCAGCACCAGCATCCGCAGGGCGCCGTCACTGAGCGTGAACGCCCAGTAGGCGGCGGTCACCGTGGCGTACTGACGGATGCTGATGGCTGCCGCGGCAGCGCCGGTGCCGCCGCTCACAGCAGGCGGCCCACCATCTGCGCCAGTTCCACCATGCGGTGCACGTAGCCGATCTCGTTGTCGTACCACGCCAGCACCTTCACGCAGGTGCCGTCCACCACCATCGTCGAGAGCGCGTCCACGACCGCCGAGTGGGTGTCGTCCTTGAAGTCGACGGAAACGAGCGGGCGGGTCTCGTATCCGAGCACACCGCGGAGCCCGCCCTGTGCGGCTGCGGCGAAGGCCGCATTGACCTCGTCTACCGTTGTAGCGCGGTTCACCTCGAACACGCAGTCGGTGAGCGACGCGTTCAGCAGCGGCACCCGGACGGCGAGTCCCGTGAGCTTCCCCTTCAGTTCCGGATAGATGAGCGCAATCGCCGTGGCCGATCCCGTGCTCGTGGGGATGAGCGACAGGCTGCTGGCGCGGGCGCGGCGCAGGTCCTTGTGCGGTGCATCCACCACGGTCTGGGTGTTGGTGATGTCGTGAATCGTCGTGATGACGCCGTGGCGGATGTCGAGCATCTCGTGCACCACCTTCACCACCGGCGCGAGGCAGTTGGTGGTACACGAGGCCGCGGTCACCAAGTGGTGCACAGCGGGATCGTAGAGGTGATCGTTCACGCCCATCACGATGTTCAGGGCGCCGGTCTTCACCGGGGCGGCCACAATCACCTTGCGAACTCCGGCGGCGAAATACGGATCGAGCGCCTCCGGTGTCCGGAACCTGCCGCTGCACTCGAGGACGATGTCCACGCCGTGGGCGCGCCAGTCGACCGATCCTGGGCTCCTGCCGTCCGTGAAGGCGATCGATCGGTCGTCGATGACGATCGACGAGGGGGTCGACGACACGTCCCGCGTCCAGCGCCCATGTACCGAGTCGAAGACGAGCAGGTGCGCGACCGTCTCGGGCCCGCCGGCCACCTCGTTGATGTGGACGAACTCCAGATCGGGCCGGTCCCATCCGGCGCGGAGGGCGAGCCTGCCCATCCGGCCGAATCCGTTGATGCCAATGCGTGTCGCCATGCGTGTGAACCTAGAGACGCTTGCGCATGGCCACGGCACTGGCCGGGCATGCGGAGGTGAACTCAATGGAAGACCGGACGCCTGGCGGTACGGCATCGCGGTCGATCCGCTCGAAACCGAAGCGGGGGAAGTAGGTCTCCGCGGTCGTGGTGAGCAGGTACACCGCCGGAACGCGGAGGTCGGCGGCGAGCCGCAGCGCCGACTCGGTCAGCGCGCGGCCAACCCCGGTACCCCGCAGCGTGCCGGCGACGGCGACCGAGCGGAGCAACGCCCCGTCCGGATAGACCTCGAGTGCCGCGCTTCCGACAGGCTGCCCCTCCGCCCTGGCCACGAGCGTCGTCGACCAGTGATCGAGCAGGCCGTCGTGCGGAAGCCCGTGCGACGCGAGCAGCTGCCGTATCGGCTCCCGATCATCGATGGTCGCGGGTGCGACGGCGAGGGGGCTCATTTCCGCCCCCGCAGCGCCGCGGTAGTGACGGTCGTCTCCGCCGGTCCGCAGCAGGCGGCACCATGCAGGTGCACGGGAGCGGGGAGGCAGCAGCCCGTGCGCGTCTCGAGGCGCGCCCCATCCCTCCGCACCACGTCGTGATGCGTCAGGGCGTGGCGGACGGCGGCGAGCACGGCGTCGAGCACCGGGTCCGTGAGCTGCGCGAGGCGGTAGTGGATCCAGAGCCCTTCGCGCCGCGAGTCCACGAGTCCGGCCTTCCGGAGATAGGCCAGGTGGCGTGAGGCCTTGGGCTGCGGAATCCTGAGGGTCTCGTGAATATCGCAGACGCAGACCTCGCCGGCGAGGAGCAGGCCGAGAATGCGCAGCCTGGTCTCGTCGCCGAGCGCCTGGAACAGCGTTGCCATGTCGTCGAGATGCTTGGCCATATATCCGTATTGACAAATATACCGGTCGGCGAATACAGTCCCCATATTCGCACAAACAGATACAAGGAGCTGTAAACAATGTCCAACATCCAACAGGCCGTGCAGGAGAAGTACGGCGCCATCGCCGCCTCGGTCCGCAAGGGTTCGGGAGGGTGCTGCGGGCCCTCTGGGTGCTGCGGCAGCCCCACCGACCCGATCACGAGCAACCTCTACTCCGCCGATCAGACCGGCACGCTGCCCGAGGAGGCGGTACTTGCCTCGCTCGGCTGCGGCAACCCGACGGCGCTGGCCCAGCTGGAGCCCGGCCAGGTGGTGCTCGACCTCGGGTCCGGCGGCGGCATCGATGTGCTGCTCTCCGCCAAACGGGTGGGCCCGACCGGCAAGGCGTACGGCCTCGACATGACGGACGAGATGCTGGCGCTGGCGCGTGAGAACCAGCGCAAGGCCGGCGCCACCAACGTGGAGTTCCTCAAGGGGACGATCGAGTCGATCCCGCTGCCCGACAACAGCGTGGACGTGATCATCTCGAACTGCGTGATCAACCTGTCGAGCGACAAGGACGCGGTGCTCCGCGAGGCGTTCCGTGTGCTGAAGCCGGGTGGACGGTTCGCCGTGTCCGACGTGGTGGTGCGCGGCGAGGTGCCGGAGGAGATGCGGCGCAACATGGAGCTGTGGGTGGGCTGCATCGCCGGCGCGCTCGACGAGCAGGACTACGCCGCGAAGCTGAAGGCTGCCGGGTTCGAAGGCGTGGATGTCGAGCCGTGGCGGGTTTACAAGGTGGAAGACGCCCGAGGCTTCCTGACCGAGACCGGGGTCGATGTGGACGCCCTCGCGCCGGCCGTGGACGGGAAGTTCGCCAGCGCCTTCATCCGAGCCACGAAGCCCCAGGCCGCCAAGGCGTGCTGCGGCCCGACCTGCTGCTCGTAGATGCCAGGGTGACCGGCGGCGCACCAGCTGCCGGTCATCCCGCGAGCCAGCGCTACTTCGTGAACGGCGCGGCCGGGAGGTCCATCCGCTTGCTCCATTCCTCCCAGGAGCCGAGGTAGTTGCGCAAGCGGTCGTAGCCGATCAGGTGGAGCGCGAACAGATCAACCGCCGATCGGTGTCCCACCCAGCAGTACGCAATCACCTCGTCGCCGGAGCGGATGCCATGCGCCTCATAGAGCGCTCGCAGTTCCTCGGCGGGCTTGAAACGCTTCGTCACCGGATCCAGCAGGTCTTCCCAGTACACCGGCACGGCGGACGGAATCACGCCGCCCCGGCTGCTCAGGCGCGTGTCGGACCCGTCCATCTCGGCCACCGTGCGGGCGTCCACGATCTTCACGCGCCCGGTGCCGATCGCGCCCTGCACGTCGGCGAGCGTGGCCAGCCATCGAGGCTGCAGCGTGGCCGTGAAGCGCTCGATTGGGACGGCCGGCTGCGTGGTGGTCGTTGTCCTCTTCTCCGCCGTCCACTGCACCCACCCCCCGTCGACCAGCGCCACGTTGGAGTGCCCGTACGCGTTCAGGATCCACCACACCCTCGATGCCAGCAGCCCGCCGCGGTCGTCGTAGAGGATCACGCGCGTCCGGTTGCTGATGCCCAGCTTCCCCATCGCCTGCCCGAAGGCGTCGGGCGACAGCATGAAGCTGGGGGCGTTCGCCGTGTCGCGGATGGACTCGGGGTCGAGCCACAACGAATCGGGGATGTGCCCCTCCTGGTAGCCGGCTCGCCGGACATCCAGCACGCGCACGTTGGCGTCCCGGGCATGGGCCGCCACCCAGGCGGTGTCGACGAGTTGCTCGGGGTGGGCGTATCCCAGTGCAGCGGCGAGCATCAGCGTGGTCAGCATGGGCGCCAGTCTAGCAGCAGGGGCCCGCACGGACTATGGACACCCCGGCGCCCACCCGATACGCAGGGGTGCCGGCACTTCCGCTAGACTCCGGGCAGTCACCGGCGTTGGCGGATCTGCGGAGGGTCTGATGGACATCGACAAGCTGCGTCAGGAGATTGCCAGGCGCGCGGCCGCGTACGAGGACACCCACAAGACAGCGGACGGCGGCGCCTCCGCCCCGCAGGGCGTCGGCACGGGCGTTCCATCGACCACCGGCGGCTCTGCGCAGTCGTTCTACCGGCGGTTGTTCGCGCGGGTCCAGCGCATGGAGGCCGGGCTCAAACCGACCGAGCGTATCGAGCTGACGCACGACGTGCCGGACGGCCACTGTTATGTGGAGCAGGTCGGCTACGACGGTGACGACATGCTGGCGTTTACCGGCCACCTGGCCAGCGGCCATCGCTGCACCGTGCTGGTGCACGTGCACGCCGTGAACCTGTGCATCACGGTCGCGCCCCTCGCGGCCGGAGAGGCGCGGACCCGCATCGCGTTCCGCGGAGATGCGCAGCAGGACGAGTGAGCCGTCCTTGTTCTACGCCAGGTCGCCGCCGGCGCTCTTCGAGAGGTGGTCGCTGAAGTCGCTCTGGCGCGGAACGGCCGGGACCTCGGTGGACGCCGACTCCGGTCGGCGAGTCTCCTCGGCGCGCACCTCGTCCTCGAGCGTCTGCTGCAGGTCGCGGCTGGCGCGCTTGAACTCGTTCACGGTGCGCCCGAGCGAACGGCCGATCTCCGGCAGCCGACGCGGGCCGAACACGACCAGCGCGATGACGCCGATCAGCAGCAGTTCCGACATTCCGATCGACCCGAGCATCTCCGTGATTCCCCCGCCTGAATGCGTGCGCCCCTAATTGTCCACGACCGGCCCGCTTCCGCCATCAGGTTCCTGCCGGGCCGTGCGTTATCATGACGCATCACGGCCGTTGCCACTGACCGACTTCCGCATGCCTGGACTCAGACCGTTCGTGCTGACCACCCATCGCTGGATGGGGCTCTTCTCGTCGCTCATCCTCACCGTTGCCGGCGCGACCGGCGCCATCATGGTGTGGCCCGGGAACAGCCTGATCCGGAAGGCCGCGGGGCGGCTGCATGAGACGCTCGCGCTGGGCCGGCCCGGGGCGCTCGTGGTCCTCACGGCGACGGCCATCGCCGTCCTGCTGGAACTGGGTGGGCTCTACCTGTGGTGGCAGCGCAAGGCGCTCAGGGTGCAGGTGCGGTCAGGCTGGAAGCGGGCGGCGTTCGACCTGCACCACCTCGTGGGCGCCGTCGGGTTCGTGCTCATGATCGTGATTGCCACTACAGCGGTACTCGCCTTCGCCCTCGGCCCGGCACCCACGCGCCAGACTCTGATGCGCCTCCATACCGGAAACCCGTTCGGGACGCCCGTGCGCGTGCTCTACAGCCTGGCCAGCCTCGGTTTCGCGGTGCAGGGCGGGAGCGGCGTGGTGATGTGGCTGCGCAGGCGCGGTTCGCTCTGAGCGGTCAGCGGCCAGTCCTCACCCTGAACGCCGCAACGAACCCACGCTCGAACACCGGTGCGCCATGCGCGGCACGCAGCCGCGCGAGGACCTCGGGACGGTCGGCCTCGAAGTTCACGATGTAGACCGGCCGCGCAAGGGCGTCCAGCATCCGGCGGTCGTCGATGGTGAGCACCTGCCCGTCCGCGGCCCGCCGGGCCAGGTCTGTCCGATCGGCGAGCGCCGGGTACGACTCCACCATGTAGGTGTTGTGGTCGACGAACACGGCCCGGCCACTGAGCGCCGGAATCTCGGTCACGTTGCCCGACATCTTCACCGGCCGGTCCGCATTCACCACCAGCACCGCGTCAACCGGCGTGTCCCGCCTGGCCCACTGGTAGAAGGCATCGAGGGGTCCATCAACCGGGAGACGGCGCAGTTCGCCGCCAGCCGCCCGCAATGGCAGGTCGCCCCGACCCGCAAACGCCAGGAACAGGCCGATGGTCATCGGCAGGAAGGCGATCACCAGCAGCCACGCCCTGCGTGACACCGTCCGGCGCTCGACCGGCTCTCGCCCACCGACGAGCCATGACGCCGCGGGCACCGCCAGCAGGCAGCTCGCGGCATTCACGAAGTTGTGCTGGTTGATCTCGTACAGCGTGACGAACGGCACCACGCCGATCAGGAAGAGCGATGCCAGCGTGAGCGACGCCACTCCCGCCTGCTGGGTTCCGGAGGTACCGGGCCGCGGGTTCACGACGCCCCACAGCGCCAGGGGCAGCAGCACGAGGAAGCCGGCCACCAGATTGCCGGTCTTCACCACCATCCACTCATCGAACGTGAAGGTGATCGTGTTGCTGACCGCAAACATGTTGCGGTAGATCGGCCAGGCCAGAACCACACCGGCCAGGAACCCGGCGCTGTCGGCCAGCTCCGCTCCGCTGCGACCCAGCAGGTCCGGACGCCAGCCACGCGCCAGCCGCACCACGACCGCCGCCGCCATCAGGGTGCCGGCCACGGAGAAACCGACGATCGGATTCAGCGCCGTCGCCAGGCCGCCGGTGACGGCAATCGCGGCCGGGGTCCACGGCCTGCGCCTGGGTCTCGTCATCAGCCAGGCCAGCACCATCAGTAGCGCAATCGACGGCCCACGCGACGAGACATCGAAGAACCACACGATGTCCTGGCTGCTCTGCCAGTCGGTGCCGATGTGCAACGCGCCCAGGAGCGGGCGGGCCAGCCTGTCGTCGGCCTGCTGGTTCGTGACGAAGATGTCGCCGCCCGTTCCGGTGGCGGGATGCTCCCACACCGCCTCGCCCTTCAGCACCACCTTCGCGATCGCGATGGCGGGTCCGAGCGGGTTCATCCCGACGAGCGCGAGGTAGCCGATCATCAGGCCGGCAGCGGTCGATCGGTACAGGTTCCAGCCGGCCAGCGCCGCCGTCGCCACCAGCAGTGCAAGGCTGGCAAGGGCGACCGTCTGGAAGGCGTGTATCTGGTCGATGGCCAGCGCCCGCGACACCAGGCTGCCGAGCCATTGGTAGAACCAGTAGTACCGGAGCGGCTCGCCCGCAAAGAACGGGTTCTCCGGCACGAAGGTCGGCGAAGGAAAGCGCGACGCCACGCCGGAGTGCAGGAACCCGTGGAAGGCCGCGACCAGCCGCGGGCTGCTCGCCACCAGCGCGAGGATGGCGCCAATCCACGCAGCCACGGCCGCCACCAGTGCCACCCAGAACGTCGCCGGAGCCCGCTCCGGCGCGCTGGCGTCTCGGGTCACGGTCCGACTCACCGGCCTTCCCGTCCGGCGAGGAGCGACGCGACCGCTGCCCGGGCCGCTTCGAGCTGGGCACGCCGCTCCGGCCGCTGCACCAGGTCGTCCTTCTCGGCAGGGTCGGCCGCCAGGTCGTACAGCTCCTCGCGTCCATCGCCGTTGACGATGTAGCGCAGGCCGTCGTCGGTGGTCAGCGCCTGCATGTCGCCCTTGCTCACCGGGAACCAGTCTGGCTGCCCAGGCGGACGACGGACCGTCGAGAAGGCGGGGCTCGAGCGTGCCTCACCGGCGGGCAACTGCCAGTGGGCGGCAAGCGAATGGCCAGGAAAGGCAGACGACGCGGTGGCGTCAGCCAGGGCGGCAACCGTCGCGGCAAGATCGCGCACGCTCACCGGCGTCGGGATGCGGACGCCGGCGGGCAGTCCTGGCGCGACGAACACCAGCGGCACGTGCACCCCTGCGTGGTAGAGCGTGTAGCCATGTTCGTAGACGCCGTGCTCCGCGAACTCCTCGCCGTGGTCCGCCGTGATGACGACGATCGTGTTCGCGAGCCGTCCGTCCCGGTCGAGCGCCTGCAGGAACTCCCCGAACCGGAAGTCGAGGTACTTGAGCGAGCCGTCGTACGCGTCGATCTCCTCTTCCTGCTCGGCTGCGGTCAGCGGCCGATGGTTGAACGCGGGATTCCACCCCCAGTGATGGAGCGGACTGAAGCGGCCGTGCGCCCGGCCCGGACCGAACGCCCTGTCGTACGGTGGCGGCGGGAGGTAGGGCTCGTGCGCGTCGAAGTAGTTGAGGAACATCATGAAGGGCCGGTCGCCCTGGTCCTCGAGCCACGCGAGCGCGCGGGCGTTGATCTCGCTGGCATCGACCCGATCGGTGTGCTGGTCGTTGCCGATCAGGCGGCGCAGCCGGAAGTTGTTGACCACCGCCTTTGCCGAGACCGAACAGGACACGACCGAGCCGATCGAGCGCGGGTAGTCCTCATAGTGGCCGAATCCGCGGCTGAGGCCTGATGTCCGCCCGCAGTACTGGAGGTTGCTGACGAACCCGGCCGTGGCGTACCCGCGTGCGCTGAAGAACTCGGCCAGCGTCGGCGTCGCCGCATCGAGCGGCACATCGTAGTTCGCCGAGAGCTCGTGCGGCCACCGGCCGGTGAACATCGAGGCATGGGAGGGGAGCGTCCATGGCGCCGCCGAGAAGGCGGCATCGAAGGTGACCCCGCGCCCGGCGAACGCCCGCACGTTCGGCGACGTGTCCCGACCATACCCGTAGAGACTGAGGTGTCCGGCACGCACGGTATCCAGCGTGACCACAATGACATTCGGAGCCCCCGGCCTCGGGGTTCCCGCCACGGCCTGGGGCGTGGCACGCGTGTCCAGCGTGGCGCCCAGGACAAGGACGCCCAGGCCGACGGCCAGCGGCACGAACGAGCGCCGCAGGATGCGCTCGAAGGCCGCGCCCGGACTGGTGGCAATCCGCGCGAGCTGCACGCCGAGCCCCGCGCCGAGCACCGCCGCCGCGTAATGCGCCATGCCCGGCACCTTGAGCGCCAGGTCGAAGCCCACCAGCGCCCCTGCCGCAAAGACGAGCACGCGCGCGATGATCGCGCGGCGCCGGGCCGCGGCAATGATGACGGCCGCGAGCATGGCGGGCACCAGCAGCGGCAGCGGCGTCATCCACGGGAAGTCGGGGCTCAGGTGCGGCACGGTCCCGCTGCGCCACGCGAACCAGTTCAGCGCCACGTTCACCAGCGCGCCAGCGAGCGCCACCCAGATCGGCGCGAAGGCGGCTGCCCCGTTCATCACGACCGCTCCCCTTCCATGCGCCACGCCGGGAGGCGATAGGTTTCGAGCCACTCACCCCAGTGCCGCACCAGCAGCACCGCCGTCAGCAGGAGCGGCGCGGTCTTCACGATGGCGATGACCATCAGCCCCGACAGCGACTCGATGCCCTGCGCACGGATCGCCGCCCAGAACATCACGTTCTGCAGCACGCAGAAGCCGCAGATCGCGAACACGATCCGCCGTGCGCCGGCACCGAGGTGCTCGCGGGTGGCCAGGGCGTAGACCAGCGGCGGAAAGAGCAGCTCCAGATACTGCTCCCAGATCGTCTTCGACATCAGCAGGAAGAGGAACAGCGACAGCATGACCATCGCGTGCCGGTCGGCCGGGCGTGGGAGCCCCGCGCGCCTGGTGCGCACTGTCAGCCAGGCGACCAGCACCACGGCCGCAAGCTGCATGATCGACGCCTCGATGCGATAGATCGGCGGCGCGCCATACGCCGGGTTCCCCATCCCCAGGCTCAGGTTCTCGAGCAGGATGAACAGCGAGCTGTTGTAGTACCACTGGTCCGAGCGCCCGCCGCTCTCGATCAGCAGGCGGACGAACTCGAGGTGCACCGGCAGCCCGAGCATCGCGATGGAGATGGCCGTGCTCACCACGGACACGACTGCCAGCGCCATGAAGAACCGCAAACCGCAGAGCACGCCGAGGAACGCGAGCGCCGGGGCGAAGGCTGGCTTGAGCAGCACGGCCAGCACGAACGCCACGGCCGCGCTCCACACCCGATCGCGCATCAGCCGGTCCATGCCGATCACGATGGCGAACAGCGCCAGCGGCGTGGCCTGGCCGCCCACCCTGAAGACCGTCCAGAACGGCTGGAAACTCAGGCAGAGGACGCTGAAGAGGGCCAGGAATCGCTCGCGCTCCTCCTCGCCTTCGGGCCTGAATCGCAGGCTCGCCCGGAACAGCAGCACGAACGTGCCGAGGATCGCCGCGACGTTGGCCAGCTTGAACAGCGTGAGGGCCACCACCGGCGGCAGCAGCGCCATCGGCACGTAGAACACCGCCGAGATCGGCGAGCCGAAGAAGCCGAGCACGCCCTGCGGTGGCAGCCCGCCGATTGACGACTCCGGCTGGTACAGGTTGCCGGCCTCACCTGCGAGCACGCGACGGCCGGCGTCGTAGAAGTTGGCGAAGTCCCACCCGAGGCCGGCCGGAATCAGGATGCCGGCGACGCAGCCGATCAGCGTCAATCCCGTGGCCAGCCGGGTAATCCGGCGCGGCGGCAGATGCGCGACGGCGCTCATGCCCACGACCGGCATCCGGGTGCTGACGTGAACAGGGCCTGTTTGGGATGGCGCATCCGGGTCAAGGCACAGGGTCGGGTTCAGTGCACCGTGCTACGATGCGTCTGCGATTACATCATCATCGCCCGGTCCCGGCAAGGCACGCGTGCACCGGCCGGCACGACCGCGATCAACCGCGCGCGTCCGCGTGCAGTCCTGAGCCCGATGCTCCTCTCCGTGATCGTGACGATCGTCGACGGCGGCGCCGCGCTCGAACGCTGCCTCGACGGCCTGGCCCGGCAGCAGCACGCGCCTCCCCTCGAGGTCATCGTTCCGTGGGACGACACGGTGCCGGGCATCGACGCCCTCCGCACCCGCTACCCCGCGTTCCACTTCCTCGCACTGCATCAACGTCAGACGGCGCGTCCGGCCCACAGCCACGCCGGCCAGCACGAACTGTTCGACCGCCGGCGCGCGGCCGGCCTTGGCGCGGCGACGGGCGAGATCGTCGCCATCCTCGAGGATCGCGGCGTGCCACGCGCCGACTGGGCGCGAACCCTCCACGACCTGCACGGTCGGCTGCCTCACGCGGCGATTGGCGGCGCCATCGAGAACGGCCGCACGTCCATCAGGCACTGGGCGGTCTACTTCTGCGACTTCGGCCGCTTCGGCCTGCCGTTCGAACCTGGTCCCCGCGCCTGGGTCTCGGACATCAACATTGCGTACAAGCGACGTGCCCTGGAGCAGACCGCCCACCTGTGGAAGGAGCGGTACCACGAGACCACCGTGAACTGGGCGCTCGCGCGGGAGGGCGAGGTGCTGTTCCTGTCTCCCGAACCGGTCGTCGACCAGTTGCGGGAGCCCCTGGCGTTCGGCGGCATGCTCCGCGAGCGGATCGCGTGGGGCCGGCTCTTCGCCGCCACGCGCGCCGAGGAAGCCCCGCTCGTACGACGCCTCGCCTTGGTACTCGGCACGCCGCTGCTCCCGCTGGTACTGCTCGCCCGGCACGCGCGGCTCCAGTTGCCGCGCAGGCCCGGCACGTTCCTGGCGTCCGCCCCCCTGCTCGTGGTCCTGCTGATCGCGTGGAGCGCCGGCGAAGCACTGGGCTACATCACGGCCGACGCATAGCGCCGGCCGTCACGCCACGTCGGCGTGGCTGCGGGTGCGGAACGCGGCAGGCGACGCCAGGCGTCGCAGTTCGGGCTCGGCAACCGCCGCCACGGCAAGGAACGACGCGCACGCGACCACGGTGGCCGGCACCACGCCCACCACCTCACGGAGCAGGACGCCGACCACCAGCGCCGCCGCTCCAGCCGCTGCGGGCGGCCCGGCACACGCGAGGACCGCCACTCCCGCGATCGTGCGGTTCGAGAACCAGGCCGCCAGCACCGCGTTCACGACGCCACCCGCCACCAGCGCGGTCGCCGCGCCCGCACTCCCCCACGTACCCGCGAGCAGCCACGCGCCGCCGACCACGACGATGGCGGCACCGGCGGACGCGAGGAACTCCCAGCGTTGTCTCCCCGCCGCTATCAGGCTGAAACGGTAGTGGCCGCTGAACCACGCCACCGGAATCATCCAGACCACCGCCTGGAACGGCACCACGGCCGAGGCGTACTCGGCGCCGTAGACCAGCGGCATGGCAGCCGGCGCAATCAAGGTCCCCCCGACGGCGAACAGCACCGCGGGCCACAGGGCCACCCGCATCGATCGCTGCATCAGCCGCTGCCAGTCGTCGATGCCCGTGGCCAGTGCCTTCGCCAGCCCCGGCAGGAGGTTGAAGAAGTACAGGAAGACGAACGTGTGCAGCGCATTGACGATCCGGACCGAGGCGGCGATCCAGGCCACCTGGTCGGTCCGCCCGCCCGTAGCCCAGCCGAGCACCACTGCCGGCGAGTACCAGAGGCAGGCCCACGTGAAGTCGCTCAGGCCGAGCGACCACACGTCACCGAACACGCGGGTCACGCCGGGCCAGAGCCCGTGCCAGTCGAGCGCCACCCGCAGCCGCGACCGCAGCACCCACAGGTTGAACAGGCCGAGCGCCGCCACGCCGCCCACCTCCGCGGCCGCCACGAGCCGGATGTCAGAGCCGGGGCGCACCAGCAGCAGCACCAGCGCCACGAAGGTCATGTTCCGCAGCGCGGTGCCGGCAGCCACCCAGTGCATCTGGGCAAGCCCCTGGAAGACCCACTGCGTGAGGAACGGGGTGAGCAACACCGCAATGCCATTGACCGCGAGCACACCGAGGCCGGCCGCCCGGTACTGCGCCGCCACGGCCAGGATGAGCAGGAACGCCGGAAGGCCGAGCAGGCCCCGAAGGATCGCCACACGGGGCACGATCGACGGCGCCTGCGACGGATCGGCCGCCACGATGCGCGCACCGTACGAACCCATGCCGCTCTCGACCCCCAGCACGAAGAACATGGTCACCGAGAGGGCCAGTTCGACCGTGCCGTAGTCTGACGGGCTGAGCACACGGGCCAGGTACGCGAACGCCAGGAGCACGCAGACCTTGCTCACGGCCTCGCCACCGAACAGGATCAGGTAGCGAACGGCGAATCCCGGTCGGCTCTGTGGGGTGGCCACGTGCGGGGGTGTGCTAGGCCAGGTCGGGATAGAACCGCGCGGCGGGATACTCGGCGCCTGCCAGTTCCTTGCGGCAGTAGTCCACGATGCGCGCCTTGATTTCGGGGGTCACGTCTTCGTGGCGACGCTCGCGGCCGCTCGCCAGGAACTGCCCCGCCGCCACCGAGAACATCGAGGGGGGCGCCATCTCGAACGCTTCCTCGTGCTCCTTCATGTACCTGAAACTGGTGCGCTCGATCACCTGGGCGCGCTCCTCCGGCGTCAGCGAGTGGCCGAGGAAGGTGGTGATGCGATCGAGGACCGGGCCGAAGTCGCGCACCATGTCCTCGTAGTGCACGAACAGCACATTGTCGTGGCGCGCCGCCCACTTCCAGTAGCCCTCGACATGGCGCGCCCACGGCAGCCAGTACATCCGGTCGCTGCAGAACCAGTCGGCGAGGGCGGCCACCGGCGGCAGGAGCGGGCCGATCATCGTGCGGTTGAAGTCGACGATGCTCGCGAAGCAGCTCACCGGATGCCGGGCCACGTAGATGTACTTCGCACTGGGGGAGTACGGGCAGAGTTCGACCGGCAGGTGCGTCTTGATGATGCGGACCGGCGGCTGGCCCACCAGGGGCGCGGCCTCCATGCTCACGCCGTGCGTGGCGTCGATCCAGGGGCTGATGGTGTAGATGTGCGAGCGGACGCTGCCGGGCTCGAAGGTGCCGCGACCATGCGTGACCACCTGGTGGACGATCTGCTGCATCCACGTGGTGCCGCACCGCATCTGCGTCGCCACGAATACATCGTCGGGCCCCGGCACGTACGCCCTGGCCTTCGCGAAGACCTCCGGGGTGGCGACCTTCTGTGGTCCCCAGACCCCCTCGTACTCGAAACCGGGAAGGCCCTTCTGTGAGCGGGAGCCGGACGCCAGGAGCCGCATCAGCGGCAGCGTCGGGATGGACAGGAGGCGGATGCGGCGCTTGAGGGCGCGACGCTCGTCGACAGGGCGCGAGAAGTACGCAGCGCCGGCCGTCTGCCGCTCCACCCAGCCGAAGTACCAGACCAGGTAGACGACATTCGCGGCCAGCAGCGCGGCCACGATGGCCGCGATCGCCAGCCAGCTCATGAGGTTTTCTGGTGGTCGCGGCTGGCGTCCGACGTCGTGGCGGAAGACTCCGCCGACTCGGTGCCACCCTTCCCCATCAGGCGCATCACGAAGCCGAGGACACGCTGCCAGAACATCAGCAGGAACCCGGCCATGGCCGCCAGTGCCGACGTGAGCGGCAGGAAGACATCCGGTCCGATGTACAGCAGTACCCACGACAGCAGGTAGTCGGGGTGGAACGGGACGATGGTGGCGAAGAAGTTCATGGGTACATCCTAGAATACCGCCTCCGCGATGCGAACGGCGTTCGCCATCAGCGTAAACGTGAGGTTCTTGGCCGGCAGGAACGGGAACGTCGCCCCATCGACCATGAACAGGTTGCCGATGTCGCGGCTCTCGCATGCCGCGGTGGTCGTGAACGGCGCTGCCGTGGCGGTCATCGGCAGCGTCCCGGCATAGTGCACGCTGGCGCCCATCGGCCGCACGTGGACCATGCCGGGCGGAACGATGCAATTGAGCGCACGCAGCGCCCGCTTGACCCGCCCGAGCGCCGCCGCAATCCGCGCCGGCTCGCCGGTATCGGGGGTGTAACCGATGCACAGGCGTCCGGAGTCGTCGTCGGCAAGTTCGACATAACTGTCCTGGCGCCTGGTATCGCGGAAGTTCACATTCACCAGCCCCAGCGCCGCGTGCAACGCGCGGAAGATCCGCGTCGATGCGCCCAGGTGCAGGGGCAGTCGCTGGACGAGCGGGTGCACGAGCGCGGTCTTCAGCGTCGTGATCTGCCCGTGCACGTACTCCTTCGGATCGGCAGATTCGAGGCCGAGGCCGAGCAGGTGGTACTGGTAGCTATCGGCCGAGAACCGCGCACCGAGCATACCGAGGTTGACGAAGGGCACGAGCAGCTGGCGGTTGTCCATCAGCCCGCCAAGCCGCACCCGCTCGCCCGTCTCGTGCCTGAGGGTCTGCAGGAAGATGCGGGTGGAGAGCAGCGTCCCGGCAGCAAGCGCCACGCGGTCCGCGTCGAAGACCCGCTCACCGCCGTCCGCCAGCACGCGCCCCACCACCCCGCGCACGCGACCACCGGGTCCGAGCGCCAGACGGGTGACCTCGATGCCCGGGATGTACTCGAAGCGGTCGGAGGCCAGGCACTCGCGCAGGGTCTGCGATGGCGTGTACAGCGACCCCCGAGGGCAGCCCCAGAGGCACCGGCCGGAATAGCTGCAGGGCAGGCGGTCGCCCAGCGGCTGGCTGATGGTGGCAACCCGGCTGCGCCCCAGGAAGGCCCCGTCGCGATTCATGCGCTCCCGCACGCGGGCGTACCTGGCGACCAGCTGCTCGGAGTGCCGATCCAGGCGAAGCCCCGGCTGCAGGTGGTCGTGCGGCGGCATGAAGCGCGCGAGGTCGTCCACCTCTCCCGACACGCCGATGCGGCGTGCCACCTCCGCGTAGTGCGGGGCCAGCGCGTTGGGCTCGAACGGAAAGTCGACCACCTCTTCCGGCTTGAGCGGATAGCAGCCGCCGGTCCACGCCTCGGCCAACCCTCCCCCGGCAAACGAGAAGAGCGGGGCGAACCCGCGGCTCGTGTGGTCGAACCCCTCCGGTGCTTCGAAGATGTAGTCCTTGCCGGGTGGGATGCCGTAGTACTCGTCCGTCACCCCGGGCAGGTGCACGGCCTCGAACGACCGTCCGAGGAAGTACCCGGTCGGATCGTCCAGCCTGGCCTTGAGGTCGTTGAGCGATGCTTCCGGCAGCACCGCTGGTCGACCGGTACGTCCCACGTCCAGCATCCGGACGCGGCCGCCCCTGCGCAGGACGGTGAAGGCGAAGTGGATCCCGCTCGCTCCCGAGCCGACCACCGTCACGTCCGGCGTCACGCCCCTGCCCTCCTGCCGCCAAGGATCAGGCGCGCGGGCACGAAGATGGCCAGGCCTGCCACGGCACAGAGGACACCGCCGATGCCGGTCACGAGCAACCGGCCGAGCATCGGCACCGTCGGCCCGAGGCTGTCGTCGATCGTGCGGTGATAGGGGGCGCGGCTTTCCAGGATGGCCAGCAGCAGCACCAGCCGCTTCCGGAGCGCGGACGCAGGATGCAGCAGGGCCGCATATCCGTCGGCGAGCGCCGCCCATGCCGTTCCACGAGCCGCGAACGCCAGCAACGCCTCGTCGAAGCGGTCGGCAGCCTGCAGCGCCGTCACCGTGCGTATCGCCTCACGATAGGTCGACAGCACCTGCGGGTCGGGCTCAGCCCCAACCACGTGCCGCGTGAAGACGCGGCACTCCTCGTCCGCGGCGGCGTCACGCGAGGCCGCCGTCGGGCTGGCGCCCAGCATCTCGCCAACGCCCTTCATCGTCCCCGACAGCTGCTCCTGCACGGTGTTCGACGCGGCACGGCTGTCGAACCGGAACGCAGTCAGCTGTCCGGCCGTCACCGGGAGCACGGCGCCAAGGCCGGCCCGTTCGGCCAGGCGCAGGGGCAGCCGCATCGCGACGAGCGGCACGTGCAGCACCGGCCCGGCGCTCCCGCCCCTGGCCACTCTCAGCCGCTGGAGCAGCGCCTCCATGGTCAGCGTGTCCGGACCACCGATCTCGATCGCCTCGCCGTTACGCGACGCGAGGTCGAGTGAGACCACGATGGCGCGACAGACATCGTCGACATGGATCGGCTGGACCTGCACACGCCCGTCTCCCGGCATCACGACAACCGGCAGCATCGCGAGCTTCCCGAGCGCCCCGAGGAGAGGGGCATCGTCGCCCAGGATGATGGTCGGCCTGAGAATGACGTGCGGGAGGCCCGAGGCGCGGACCGCCGCCTCGGCACGGACCTTCGCGCGCGCATACGGGTAGTCCGCGAGGTCGGGGAACGTGGTGGCGATCGTGCTGACGAACACGAACCGGCCGACACCGGCGCGGATGGCGGCGTCGACGAGCCGTTCGGTGCCCAGGCCATTGACCCGCTCGTGCTCGGAGGCTGCGGCCTTCCCGGTGCTGGCCGCCAGGTGGACGACGGTCGAGCATCCCTGGAGTGATGACAGGTACGTGCCCGGGTCGAGCAGATCGCCACGGACGACCGTCACCCCGTCGGGCAGGGGCTCTGCGGGCGGCGTCCGCAGCAGCGCCACGACCGGCCGTCCGGTGGCCGCCAGGTGTGGAAGCAGCCGGCGCCCGACGAACCCGCCGGCGCCCGACACCCAGATCGCGTCGCGCATTGTCAGGCGGTTCGCGCCCGCTCGGCAGAGGGCGTCTCGAGGTGCTCCTCGACGACGTACATCGGGCGGGGCTTCACTTCGTTGAAGATCCGGCCGAGGTACTCTCCCAGGATCCCGATGCAGATCAGCTGCACGCTGCCCATGAAGAGCATCGCCACCATGATGGTGGCCCAGCCGTCCACCGTGTAGCCCAGGAACTTCTGGACGAAGACGCTCAGGAGGTAGAGCACGGCGAGTACGGCGGCTGCGTAGCCGAGCCAGGTGGCGAGCTTCAGCGGTGCGGTCGAGAACGACGTGATGCCGTCGAACGCGAACTTGAGCATCTTCCGCATCGGGTACTTGGTTTCGCCGGCGTAGCGCGGATCGCGGTGATACAGCACGCCGGTCTGGCGGAAGCCCACCCAGCTCACGAGCCCGCGCACGAAACGGTCCTTCTCGCGCAGGAGCTTCAGCTGGTCCACCACGCGGCGGCTCATCAGCCGGAAGTCGCCCACGTTGGCGGGGATCTGGATGTTCGAGAGCCGTCCCATGAGGCGATAGAACGCCGAGGCGGTCATCAGCTTCACCGCGGTCTCCCCGTCCCGCTCCGAGCGCACGCCGTAGACCACGTCGAAGCCGTCGCGCCACTGCGCCACCATGTCGGCAATGACCTCTGGGGGATCCTGCAGGTCAGAGTCGATGACCACCACGCAGTCGCCGCGCGCGTGATCCACGCCGGCCGTGATGGCGATCTGGTGGCCGAAGTTGCGCGAGAACTTCAGCACCCGCACGCGCGGATTGGCATCGGCGAACCCGCGCAGCATGTCGTACGACCCGTCGCGGCTGCCATCGTCCACGAACAGGAGCTCGTATTCCATGTCCGGCAGGGCGGCCAGCGCACGCGTGGCCCTGTCGTAGAACACGCCGATTACCTGCTTCTCGTTGAAGACCGGCACGACAAGCGATACCAGGGCGCGCCCGGCTCGTGAATTACCGCTGCTCATTCGCCATCTCCAGTCGGGCGCCATACTGCCACAGGGCAGCCGATACGCCCACTGCCAGGGCAAGCACAATCGACGGCACCCACCAGTTGCCGAGGACGGGACTGTCGGGGCTCGCGGTCATGCTCAGCACGCGGTACCACGGCAGCCGGACGCCTTCGTCCATGAACAGGCCCCACGACCTGAGCACCGGCTCGCGGAACACCGTCAGCACCCACGAGTGCAGCAGCGTGGCCCCGGTGATGGCCACGCGCACCCAGCGGCCGAGCTGCAGCCAGCGATCGGCCACCACCAGCATGAGGAACGGAACCAGGGGAATCAGGTACCGGAAGCCACTGTTGAACTGCAGGCGCGAGTACTGGTTGATCGACGTGAACAGGAGGAAGACCAGCCAGGTGACCGCGAGCCACCGCCGCTCGAAACGCGGGACCACGAGGCCCGAATCGGCCAGCCGCCGCGCCGGCCAGAGCGACAGCAGCAGCAGCGGCCCCCACGAATACATGCCGTAGTCGGAACTGACGAGGCTGTCGACGAAGATCTCGGGGTCGGGCATCGTGATGCCCTTCGCGCCCACCTGCGTGAACTCGTTCTGGTCGGGCATCCAGTACTGGCCAGGCAGGAACGGGTTGCCGTACATCGCCCACTGGCTGTAGAGCAGGAAGCCGACAGGTGGCAGGCTGCCGACCACCATGGCGAGCGACTCGACGAACGCCACCTGGAGGCTTGCACTCCTCATCCGCGACACCAGCAGGTAGAAGTACAGCAGCGGCAGGATGATCACCCCGACGTAGTCGGTGGCGAGCGTGATACCGCCGAAGAACCCGGCCAGCAGCCGGTTCCGGAGAGGCACCGGGCCCTCGGCCGGACGGTCCCACAACAGGCAGAACGCGATGAACATCGCGTACATCACGAACATGTTGTGGTTGAGCGATGCCTGCCGGAAGAAGATCGGCGTGCAGAATCCCAGGAGCAGCGCCACCGACGTCGCGTCGCGCGGCGACAGGCCGCGCCGCAGCAGCACGCCGTAGAAGTACACGAGGAACCCGGCCGTGATCGGGGCCATGAAGAACACCGACGTCACCGCGGTGGCCGCCCCGAACCGCAGTTCGAGCCCGCGCTCGCGGACGAGGCGGAAGAACTGCACGCGCATCGGCTTGTTCGTGCGGTAGTCGCCCTGCGGCGCGTCCCCGCTCGCCAGGCGGGCCTTGCTGTAGGCCTCGAGCGCGTCGAGGACGGGATCGAAGACGAGCAGGGGGACCGCAGCCAGGACCGACACCAGGACCTGGTTGCCGATCACCGAGTGCCCATCCTTGTGCACGAAGATGTCCGAGTGGAAACCTTGGTACTCGTCCACCCGGAACGTCCCGTGTTCGACGATCGAGAATGCCGGATAGTGCTCGCGCACCACGTTCGTGGCGAAGTGGACCGAGTACATGATCCAGGCCACCAGGAACAGCCGCCAGCGGCGCGAGGCCAGGAACGTCACGACCGCGTCCCCTGGCTGGCGTCGCACACCACCATGTCGCCCCCACCGAGCGTGCCCGGAAAGACCCGCACCACCGGACAGCGCCCGCGCAGGTACTCGCGCAGGCTGGCGTCGACGATGTAGTCCGACAGCGTGATGACGACGAGCGTCCGGCTGGTGCCGGCCGAGAGGCGCTCGAGATCGGCCATGGTCGCCAGGCACGGCCAGCTGTCCTTCTTCCCGTAGTAGCGCTCCAGGGGCCAGCAGGCCGGCCCGGCTGAGGCCACACGTGCGCCGGACATGTGCTGCGCCTCCAGGAAGCGTACGGCACCGTCGAAGTCCTGCTTCGGCACGAGATAGTTCTTTGGCAGGGCCACCGCCGACCCGGCCGCCAGGAGCAGCGTGCACGCGAGCACGGCGACCCGGTGGGTGACGGACGCGTGACGTGCCGTGAGCTCGGCGAGCATCCCGATGCCGCGACCGACGAACACCGCAGCGGCGCCCGAGAGGAAGAAGAAGAACCGCGGACGCAGCGGCTGCTGCAGGCCGATCACGACGACGGCCGTGACCACCGCGGGCATCAGCAGCAGCGCGAGGAGCAGCGGAGACCTGCGCCACAGGCTCAGCACACCCAGGCAGGCGATGGCGCCGCCCGCAAGAGCCGCGGGCACCCCGGCACCCGACAGTACCGACCGGATGGCTTCCGCCAGCGCCCAGCTCCCCGTGGCCACCTGCGCGGCCTCGACCGGCGCCTCTTCGCCCAAGTGCGACAGCAGCCCCGGGATGAACGGGGCATAGAGCAGGAGCGAGACCACGCCAGCGATCGTCCAGGCCCGCATGATCGGCACGAGACCGGTCTTCAGGTGCACGCGCGCGGGTTCCCAGCCCACAAGGTACCCGCCGAGCAACACCACCACATGACCGGCCACGACGAAGGCCATGGTGAGGTGGGTGTAGATGCCCGCGGCACACGCGAGGGCGTAGTACAGGTAGTCGCGCCCGCGGCCATGCGTCCCGGCCCTCAGGAGGAACCAGGTGGACAGGATCGCGAAGAACCCCATCATGGTGTAGCCGCGCGCGTTCTGGGAGAACCAGACGTGATGGTACGACGTGGCGAGCACCGCGGCACCGGCCCAGGCCTCGAGCCTATCCATCGCCAGGGCGCCGAGTTCGAACGCCATCCAGACGCAGGCCGTACCGAACAGGCACGCGGGCAGCCGAAGCGCCCAGGCCGACTCGCCGAAGGCGCTCAGCGAGCCGTGCGCGAGGACGCTGTAGAGCGGATGGGTATTCACGCCGGGGAACGTCGTGACGATCGCCCGAAGCGGCAGCCGCGCCGAGTCGACGAGCGTGACGATCTCGTCGTACCACAGGCCTGACCCGAGCCCCAGCAGGCGCAGCGCCGCGGCGACGGCGAGCGTGGAGATCACCAGCGGCCCGAGGCGTGCGCTAGTCCTCGACGACATGTGCCTCGAATGACTTCCGGGCGCGTGCCCAGGCCGCACGGTCGAAGCTCCCGTCGTCGCCAAGACAGGCGGCAAGGGCGTACGCCATCGCCATGGTGTGGTGCGTGTTGTCGTGCGCGAACAGGCCCTGGCGGCCGAACGTGATGAGCCCCTGTATGCTGGCGGCCCAGCGGTCCACGGCGTCGAAGGCCTCGCGGTAGCCGCGCGTGTAGAGTGGGTACGCCTGCGGCAGGCGGCGCGTCTGGACGTGCGCCACGCGGGGCACGGGGCCAAGGCCTGCCGTCTCGAGGTCGCGCACGACCAGCCGCCCCAGGTCCTCGTCGCTGGCCGACCACTCCGCGTCGTCCTGCGCGCACGGCAGTTCGGCACAGAGCACGGTGCGCCCCGGAGCCTGGGTCAGCGAGTAGTTCTTGGGTTCCGAGAGGCGACTGATCCGGATGCTGCGCTCCGGGAAATAGTGGGCGTCGAACTCGGTGAACTGGTCGGCGTCGAGGGCCAGGTACACGAGCACCATCGAGCGCGAACGCAGCCCCCGGAGCGAGGCTGTCGGAGCAGCCGGCCCAGAGGTGGCGACGAGCGAGGCGAGCGCCGTGACGGGGATGGTGGAGAGCACGTAGTCGGCTGGGAACACGCGGCGAGTGCCGCCGACCGTGGCCTCCACCTCGCGGACGCGCCCCTGCTCCACCGCCACGCGCGTCACGGCCGCCTCGAGGTGGACCGCCGCACCTGCCTCGAGCGCAGCCGCGTGCAGGGCGTCACTGATCTGGCCGAATCCCTGGCGCGGATAGAAGAACCGCCCGCTTCCGGCCGGCTTCTTCGCCCCCGGCAGCGCGCTCAGCACCTTCCGGATCATCTTGCCGAGCGAACTGTTCGAGATGCGGCGCTTGGCCTGCTCGGGGTCGAGCGCCTCCGGAGGCAACCCCCAGATCTTCTCGGCGTACGGAAAGTAGAAGTCGCGGCAGATCGTGCGCCCGAGCCCGCGCTCGAGGATCGAGGCGAACGTGGGATCGCCCGACTCACTCGTGAGGTTCTTGCGGATGCCGTCGGTCACCACACCCGCCATGAACGTCGGCGGCAGCCCGGTGAGCAGGTCGAACGGCTTGAGCGGAAAGTGGACCCACCGCCCGCGCAGCCGGATCCGCCCGTGACGCGGCCGATCCAGCAGGTCGGCGCCGAGCATCCCGCGGATGTCCTGCATCACCTCGGGTGGCGTCACCGGATGCAACCGATGACTGCCGAAATCCACCGGGATTCCGTCGATCACGAAGCTGCCGGCATTGCCACCCACGTGGGCCGCCCGCTCGAGCAGGGTGACGCGGGTCCAGCCGTGGCGTGCGAGCTTGCAGGCAGCGGCCAGTCCGGCCGGACCGCCGCCAAGAATGACGAACGAAGGCTGCGCTGAAGGAGGCATCAGGAACGCTCCGCCGGGACCGGGGTCGACACGGAGGCACCCCACGGCAGCATCTGCGTAATCACGAGCCCCACCAGGCCCGTGACGATCAGCACCGCCTGCCAGAGGATGCCGGAAGCCAGCACGGCCTCGCGCGGGGCGCCGTACGGAGCCAGGAGGGACACGAGTGCGGCCTCACGCACGCCGATCCCGCCGAGCGAAATCGGCAGCACGGCAATCAGCTTGGACAGCGGCCACGCCACGAACCACGGCGCCAACCCGGTCGTCACCCCGACCTGCCGCGCCAGCCAGACATTGGTCATCACGAAGGCCGCCTGCACGGCCAGCGAGATCCCGACCGCCCCGAGGAACGCCATCTTGCGCGCGAGCAGGGCCCGGCCGGCGGTGGTGACCTTCTCGGCAATCCCCGCGAAGCGCTGCACGCGGAACAGCACGACGAGCGCGCCCAGTGCCAGCAGGCCGCCACCCGCGGCGGCTACCACGAGCCACGCGCCAGCACTGCGCACCACCCCGGCGACCGCGGCTGGGGCGCCAGCGAACGGCAGTGCCACGGCCACCAGCGCCAGCACCGTTGCCGTGTCGATCATGCGGTCGGCCACACTCGCGAACGCCACGCGACCCACGCCGACGGTGGGCGCGAGGTAGGCAGCCCTGGCAAGATCGCCACCAGCCAGGCCTGGCAGGCCGAGGTTCGCGACCAGCCCGGCATACTGCGCACGCACGCAGGCGGCCGACACGGTGCGCTCCTGCCCGGGCACCGGGCCGAGCAGCAGCCGCAGCTTCATGGCGTTCAGGTAGTGACCGGCGAAGAAGATGGCGACGCTCGCCGCCCAGGTCCACGGGCTCGTGCGGCGCAGCGCGTCGAGCACCGCGTCGAACGGGATGATGGCGAGCAGCACCGCGGCCACAGCCGCCGAGACTGCCGCACGAATCAGCCAGCGGGCCACGCGTCAGTCCTTCGAGCGGAACGGCTGCTGCAACTGCAGGCGGGCGATCATGTCGGCCAGCAGTCCGACGGCCCAGATGTTGATGGCCGACAGGAACGCCATCACGGCCGTCTCAGACAGGTTCCACAGGTAGATGTCCTCGATCAGCTTGGCGACCCCGACAAGGAACACGATCGCGCCTGCCGGGAGGAACACCTTCAGCGGGTTGAACAGGACGATGGCGCGCACGACCAGCAGGATGAAGCTGACAAAGTGCGACGCACGGATCTTGGAGCGGCCGGCCCGCTTGGCGTAGTCGATCGGCTCGTAGACCACGTTGTGGCCGTTGGCCAGCATCGCCAGCGTGATGGTGCTCGTGAACGAGAAACCGCTCGGACACAGGTGCATGTAGCGCAGCAGCGTCGAACGCTTCATCACGCGTTGTCCGGAGTTCAGGTCCGGGATGTGCCGCCCCACCAGGAAGCTCGCGAAGTTGTTGAGGATCCACTTCCCGGGCCTCCGGATCCACGCCACGCCCGAAGAGGACAGCAGTCGCGATCCCACCACCATGTCCGCCCCGTCGAGCCGCGCGTAGAGCCGGGGGATCGCATCCGGAGGATAGGTGGAGTCGGCGTCCATGATCATGATCGCCGGAGCCGACGTGGCCAGCACGCCGGTCTTGAGCGCGGCTCCGTAGCCGCGGTTCCACCCGTGGCTCACCACGCGCACGCCGCAGGCCCGTGCACGGCTCGCCGTGTCATCGCTCGACCCATCGTCGACGACGATGACCTCGGCGCGACCGGGGAACGAGGCCAGCACGTCGCGCACGCGGGCGAGTGTGTCGGTGATGCCGGCAGCCTCGTTGAAGGCGGGCAGGATGACCGCCAGATCCGGCGGCGCATCAGCACTGGTCTCGCGCACGTGCATCATCGGGCTCCGTACCCCGCGCCACTATGCCGGCGGGCCGTGTACGCGCGGTCCCCGGCCGTCGCCAAGTCCGTGCTGCGAAACAGGTTGGTTCCTCTTGATCCGAAGGGCTGCGCGAGTGTCACGCGACAGCGATTGTACGGCAGTCCGGGCACGACTCACCACCTCCGATCCTGCTTCGCAGGCAACGGTGAGCAGGGCCGGACGCCCCGGAAGCCGGCGCGCGGGCCATCGTGCGCAGGCGTGACCGCCGTCGACTATGATCGGCCACATTCCCCGATGCCTGCCGCGTCCCGACTGCTGGCACGCCTGACCCTGGCGGTTGCGGCGCTGCTCGCCGGACCACGGGCGCACGCCCAGGGCGGCGACGTGCTGTCGCAGTCCACCCCATCGCTGCCCGCCTCGATCGACATGTCCGGCACGGCGTGGTCTCCGCCGGACGGACGGCCGGGCGCCGTTCACCGACGCGCCGGGCCATGGGCGCTGATGCTCCACGGCGAGGGCACCCTGCAGGGGCTCGCACACGCGGGCAGCCCGCACTATCGAGGCCGGGGCATCTCGGCCGTGAACTGGTTCATGACCTCAGCCGATCGGAGGACGGGCGGCGGAACCCTCGTGCTCCGCGCGATGGCCAGCGCCGAACCCTGGACGGTCCGGGGTTGCGGGTATCCAGACCTGCTCGCCACGGGCGAGGTGTGCGATGGGGACTCCGTGCACGACCGCCAACACCCCCACGACCTGTTCATGGAGCTTGCCGCGACCTACGACCGCCCGCTGATCGGGTCCACGCGGCTCCAGGTCTACGGTGGTCCGGTCGGCGAGCCTGCGCTCGGGCCCGCGGCCTTCATGCACCGCACGTCAGCCGCCGGGAATCCGGTCGCGCCCCTCACCCACCACGCCCTCGACTCCACCCACGTCAGCTTCGGCGTGCTCACGGGCGCCGTCTACGGCCGCACGTGGAAGGTGGACGCCAGCCTGTTCAATGCACGCGAACCGGACGACCGTCGCCTCGACCTCGAGCGTAGCCCACTCGACTCATGGTCGGCGCGGATCACGCTGAGGCCGTCGGCGGGAACGGTGCTCCAGGTGTCGGGCGCGCAGTTGCAGGAAGTGGAGGCCGGCATCGGCACGGCCCCCAGGCTCGACGCCACACGCGTCACCACGTCCATCAGCAGCGTCCGCCGTATCCGCTCGGGGCTATGGGCGGCGACGGTCGCCTACGGGTTCGAGCGGGCACCAACGCCCGACCGGCCCGACGGCCTGCGCCGGGCGACACACGCGCTGCTGGCGGAAGGCACCGTGGTGAACGGCGTGCATCGCTGGTTCGGGCGGATCGAGGTGGCCGGGAAGCCGGCCCACGACCTGCACGCCGACGAGTTCTCTCCGGACGTCCTGTCGATGGCCCGGATTCAGGTCGGATACCAGCACCACCTGGCGACACTCGGTCTGCTGGACCTGTCAGGCGGCGCCACACTCTTCGCGGGACTCGTGGAACCGAGGCTGGCGCCGCGCTACGAAGGGCGCGTTGTACCGGGCGCCGGCATCCTGCTCCGGCTCGCACCACCGACCAGCATCACCGCACAAGCAGGACACGCCGCGCACGAGTCGCCGTAGAATCCCCCAGGTCCCGCGGACGGGTCCGAACTGGAGGCAGGGATGCGATGGAGTCTGGTCGGTGTGGCCGCGGTTGCGGTCGCGATCCTCGGCGCCAGGACGACGGCGCAGTCGGCATTCGGACACTGGAGCGCCGCCGAGTTGCGCCAGCGCGACGCGGCACTCTCCACGAAAGTGGGCGCCGACCACTCGGCGCGGGAGACGCTGGCCGACTACGGTGATCACCGGTTCCGCCTGCTGTACCGCGATGCCGACGGCAACCCCGAACAGCACGACGGCATCGTCGACGTGGTGTTCGTGCAGAGCGGTGAAGGCACGCTGCAACTCGGCGGGACGATGGTGGGCAAGCGGGCCGGGAGCGGCGCGGGTGAGTACGTGGGGACCGGGCTCGATGGGGGCACGCGGCACCCGCTGCGGGCCGGGGACGTGCTGCACATCCCCGCCACCGTCCCGCACGCCTTCCTGGTGACGCCCGGGCAACACATCACCTACGTGCTGGTGAAGTTCCCGGCGAAGTAGGCGGGCGAACTACAGGAACCAGGGGGCAGGCTGCGGGGCGGCCTGCTCCACCTCACCGGTGCGGATGCGGTACGCCGCCTCGACCGGGATGACGAAGATGCGGTTCTCGCCGAGCGCCTCGTCGCGCGACACCTCGAGGATTTCGTTGATGGCGTCCTGCACCCACTCGTCCTTCAGGACCATCTGCAGTTCCACCCGCGGCACGAAGCGCACGTCGTACTCCGTGCCGCGGTAGGACATGCGGTGACGCTGCTGCGCCGATGACCCCTGCAGGTCGGTGATCGTCATGCCCGCGATGCCAACCGCCAGCAGTGCATCGAGGATCGCCGACGCCCGATCGGGTGAGGTCACGATTCGCAGCAGCGTCATGACACGTGTCAGTCGGCCAGGGCCGGGCTCGGGGTGAGCACCGGCGCGAGTCCGCTGGCGGGGCTGCCAATCGCCTCGGCGGCATCCATGCCGCCACCGTGCACGTAGGCTTCCTCGCCGTGAGCCGAGAGATCGAGGCCCATCGCCTGATCCTCCGCACTGGCCGTCAGCGGCAGCACGAGGCCGACCAGCTTCAGGAGCACGAAGCTCATGGCGCCGCTGTAGGCGGCCGCCGCGGCAATCGCCGCGATCTGGATGCCGACCTGGCCGGGGTTGCCGAAGAGCAGGCCGTCGGCCACGCCGTTGAGCGCCTTCTGCGCGAACACGCCGGTCAGCAGCGCACCGAAGGTGCCGCCGATGCCGTGCGCGGCCACCACGTCGAGCGAGTCGTCCAGGCTGGTCTTCGCGCGCCACAGGATGGCGAAGTAGCTCGGGAAGGCGGCCAGGGCACCGAGCGCGATGGCGCTCATCGGGCCGACGAAGCCCGCAGCCGGCGTCACGGCCACGAGGCCCACCACGATGGCGGTCGCAGCGCCCACCGCCGTTGTCTTCTGGAGGCGGACGATGTCGAGCAGGGCCCAGACGACGAGCGTGCCGGCCGGCGCCAGCATGGTGGTCGTGAAGGCCAGCGCGGCGATGTTGTTCGCGGCCAGGGCACTGCCGGCGTTGAAGCCGAACCAGCCGAACCACAGCAGGCCGGTGCCCAGCAGCGTGAACGGCACGTTATGCGGTGCGAGGGCCACCTGCTTGAAGTCCTTCCGCGGCCCGATCACCATCGCCGCCACGAGCGCGGCTGCCGCGGCGTTCACGTGGACCACGGTGCCGCCGGCGAAGTCCAGCGCGCCCATCTTCGCCAGGAAGCCGCCGCCCCACACCCAGTGCGCCACCGGTGCGTAGACCGCCAGGGCCCAGAGCGAGATGAACGCCACATACGCGGGGAACCGCATCCGCTCGACAATGGCGCCCGAGATCAGGGCGGCGGTGATGATGCAGAACGTGCCCTGGAAGCACATGAACAGCAGGTGCGGAATCGTGCCCTGCGCCTCGAGCCCGACGCCGTTGAGCAGGAACCGCGACGTGTCTCCGATCCAGTTGTTGCCCGCCCCGAACGAGAGCGAGTAGCCGATGACGGCCCACAACACCCCGACGAATCCGAGCGAGATGAAGCTCATCATCATGGTGTTCAGGGCGTTCTTCGGGCGGACCAGGCCCCCGTAGAAGAACGCGAGCGCCGGCGTCATCAGCAGCACCAGCGCCGTGGAGACCAGAATCCAGGCGGTATCGGCGGAGTTCATCAGTGCACCTCGGGAAGAGGCCCGCGGCTCGCGGGACCAGGGTTCATGCCTGTCGGAACAGGGTGTGCCCTGGACTATCGCAACCGCGGTGCCACGCGGTGGGCCGGACGTCGAGGGAGATTGGGGCCGAAAACCGGCGGATTTTCCAGCGATCGGTCGCGGGACGCGCGCCGCCAGCACGCTACATCTTTGTCAGCCGACCGTAGGAGGCCGACTCAAATGTCTGAATCGTCGGACCCGCCGTCCGGTGCGATGCCCCCCGACCGCCCACCGGCAAAGCCCCGAACCGCCGCCTCGCCGACAACTTTGTGCGTCCAGGCCGACAGGCGACATCATTGTAGGTGCGCCGTCCCGCATGGCCTGCCGAGCTGAACGGCGGACGACGCGCAGGCGCATGGGCAATCGAGGTGCCCCTCGCGGCCCAACAGCGCCCGGACCGACGTGGGCCCTGTTACGATACCGGCACCGATGACGCCTGACGCGCTTGCCCAGGGACTGCTCTACTACATCGTCTTCCTGTTCTCGACGACGCTGCACGAGGCCGCGCATGCGTGGGCGGCGATGCGCGGAGGCGACCTCACGGCCTATCACGGCGGACAGGTGTCGCTCGACCCCACGCCCCACATCCGGCGCGAGCCGTTCGGCATGCTGATCCTGCCGCTGCTGACGACGCTGGCGTCTGGATGGCCATACGGGTTCGCGAGTGCGCCGTACGACCCGCACTGGGCCATGCGGTATCCGCGACGGGCAGGCTGGATGTCGTTGGCAGGTCCTGCATCGAACATGGTGCTGGTCGTGGCCGCGATCCTGGCAATCAAGGTGGGGGTGTTCAGCGGCGTGTTCTACGCGCCCGACTCGGCCGGCTTCGGCCGCCTGATCGGGGCCGAGGAGGGCGGGGTGTGGCGCGCGCTGGCGGCCTTCACCAGCGCCGTGTTCTCGATGAACCTGCTGCTGGCCACGCTGAACCTGATTCCGCTTCCGCCACTGGACGGCAGCGGCGTGGTGCTGCTGTTCATGAGCGAGAGCGCCGCGAACCGCTACCAGCACATGATCTGGTCGTCGCCGGCGCTGGGCATGGTGGGCATGCTGATCGCGTGGCGGCTCGTCGACAGCGTCTTCGCACCGGTCTTCTGGCTCTTCGTGCGGATGACGTATCCGGGCGCGGGCTACGGCTGACGCAGGCTGGCCAGGGCCCGGCGCAGCGCGTCGGCGGTGACCCGGAAGTGCGACGCGTGCCAGCGCACCTGGCCGCCGTCGACCACGAGCACCTGGGGCGATTCGTGCCGCACGCCCAGCCTGGCGGCAATCTGCTGGGAGAGCGGTCGCGCGGCCAGCACGTTCACCAGGTGGATCGGCGTGCCCGACGGGTCGTCGAGGAAATCGAGGAGCTGGTCGTAGGCGAAGGCGCTCGTGCCGCACGTCGGGCTGTGCTTGAAGATCACAAACGGTCCGGGGGCCGCCAGCAATGAATCGAGAGTGCCGGCCTGCTCGAGTGGTGTAAACGTGCGGGTTGAGGGTGTGGCGTCCATGTGACCTGTGCGGGCGTTGCGCGCCTGCCGCGTTCCAGTGCCCAATCCAGTATCGCCCAGCTTCGACTTACGGTTTACTCAGACTCCGCCTCTGCGCTAACCTTGGCGCCCCCGGCGTCTTGCTGCCCACGGCCCAGGCCGGAAGGGGCGGGTGCTGGTTCCATGCGTGTGATGAAACGGAGGTCTTTAGTGAAGCGTTTGCTCTTCTCCTGCCTGGCGGTCGGCCTGCTGGCCGCCCCTGTGGCCGCCCAGTCGGTTCCCGAGCTCCCGTTCGAACCGGTCAAGGACTTCTTCAAGATGCCGAACGACGTGCACTTCGGCGAGATCGGCGGCGTGGCCGTCAACTCGCAGGGGCACATCTTCGTGTTCCACCGCGGCAACGTGACCGGTGCGGCGTACATGGCGCAGGCCGCCCAGGTGCTCGAATTCGACAAGGACGGCAAGTACCTGCGTGAGATCGGCAAGAACAACTTTGCCCTGGCCTACGCCCATGCGGTCCGCATCGACAAGCAGGACAACATCTGGATCGTCGACAAGGGTTCGAACATGATCGTCAAGTTCAACCCGCAGGGTCGTGCGGAGTGGATGTTCGGCCGCCGCGGCGAGTCGTCGCACTTCGACGCGCCGCCCGACTACGCGTCGCAGCTCTCCGGTGTGCTGAAGCGCGCCGGCGTCGACGTGAAGACCCCCGAGAACAACAACCCGCGCAACCCGATCCCGGTGCACCGCGACAACGTCTTCAACCAGCCGACCGACGTGGCGTGGGACTCGAAGGGCAACAGCTACTTCAGCGACGGCTACGTGAACTCGCGCGTGGGCAAGGCGAACGCGAAGGGCGAATGGGTCGGGAGCTGGGGCTCGCTCGGCAACGGCCCCGGACAGTTCGACACGCCACACGGCATCGCCGTGTCGCCGAAGGATGAGGTCTATGTCGCGGACCGCGGCAACCGTCGCATCCAGGTGTTCGACACGGAGGGCAAGTACCTCCGTGAGTTCACCATCGACGTCCCGGTCGACACCAAGCGCGGCAAGATCGTCTACGGTGCGGAGACCCCGAACGCGAAGACCGGTTCGCAGGCACCCGGCGCCCCCGACGCCCTCTGCATGACGCCGGGGCCGAACCCGGTGCTGTTCGTCGGCGACCTCTACCCGAGCCGCATCTACAAGGTGTCGCTCGAGGGGAAGGTGCTCGGCGTGTACGGCCAGCCCGGCCGTAACCCCGGCGAGTTCGGCTGGATCCATGCCATTGCCTGCCCGTCCGAGGATGAGATCTACGTCGGCGAGCTGATCAACTGGCGCGTCCAGAAGCTCGTCACGAAGAAGAAGTAGGCGTTCGTCCGATACGGAGCCACGGAGCCCCGCGCGGCACACGGCCGCCGCTGGCTTCGTGGCTTCGACCCGCCCCGATCAGCCCTGCGACGCGGCGAGCACCAGCTCGCAGAAACCGGCCATGGCGAGGAACATCGCCAGCGCAATCCGGAGCGTCGTATCGACGATTGCCAGCTTGTCACGCCACGTCAGGTTCGTCGTGTCCATGCCGCCCTCCAGTCAGGCCTGATCCGCTTATCGACGCCTGACCTGGACAGCGACAGGCTCTGCCCTCCCCCTCAGCAACATCACCGCCAAGTTCGCGTCAGTGCGGCCCCTCGTACTCATCCACACCCCGTGAGTCTCGCGGCTCGAGGACCAGGATTCGCCTTCGGGCGGACGGCTTCGCTAGAACAGGAATCGGACCGCGAGCTGGATCACGCGCGGATCGAGCGCCGTGGTGATGGTGCCGAAGGCGGCGGAGCCGAACGTGCCGTTCGGTGCCCCGAAGTTGACCCGGTTGGTGACGTTGAACGCCTCGGCGCGAAGCTCGAGGCCGCGCGACGACCCGAGCGGCACGCGACGGAACAGCGCAAGATCCAGGTTCCGATAGTTCGGCCCCCGCACCGGGTTGCGCGTCGACGAGCCGAGCGTGAACTGCGGTGCCGTGGCGAAGGCTGCCGTATTGAACCACCGGGCCGGCGTGCGCTCGGCCGCGGGCAGCGTCGGGTCGGCAACCAGGTTGGGCCGCTGCACGCCGAAGCCGGCAAACGCGTTGTTGTTGGTCGCCTGCGTCACTGCGACCGGCACGCCTGACTGCATCGTGACGATGCCGGCGAGCGACCAGTCGTTCGCGAACATCCCGAGGAGGCGCGGCAGGTGGCGCGAACGTGTGGCGCCGAATGGAAGGTCCCAGGTGGCCGCCAGGGAGAACACGTGCGGGATGTCCCCCGTCGAGTAGTCGCGCTCGCGTCGCCGATCGAAACTGTCGGCAACGGGATAGTTGGCCACGGGACCCGTGAGAATGGACGCGTCGAACACCGACGAGGCATCGTCCATGAGCCTGGACCGCGTGTATGCGGCGAGGTACGACAGGCCATGAGACAGCCGCTGCTGGAGCCGCACCGACAGGCCCTGGTAGTTCGTGGTGCCGACGTTGTTCCGATAGAGGCTCACCGTCGTGTGTTGCGGGAAGGGCTTGAGCAACTGCGCCAGCGGAATCGTCGGGTCGCCGAGCGACGATGATCGCGGGATGATGCCGAAGTAGGGGTTTGGCACACGCTGGGTCAGGGCTGGGCCGAGCGCCAGCTGCTCCACCGACAGCTGGTTCAGGTTGGTGTCAGGAATCCCGACGTGGGTGATTCTCGATCCGAGGTAGGCCACCTCCGTCGTGATGTTCGAGGTGAGGTCGTGCTGGAACGACGCGCTCCACTGCTGGACGTAGCCCGACCCGAGATCACGATCGACCGCGAAGACCCCCTGGCCGAGACCCGCGTCTGGCGTCAACGACACCGGGGCCACGCGTGGTCCCTGCGACAGGATGAACGCGGGCACGACGTTGTCGAGGGTGCGCTGCGAGACGGTCTGCAGGAACGGGAAGACCGGCGTCGTGAACGGGGTGGTGATCCCGGCCATCTCGATCCACACGAGGCCGTACGCCGCACGCGCGACCGTGCGGTCGGACATCCGCCCCACCAGGCCGAGCCGCGGTCCCAGGTTGCCCTTGTGCAGCTGTCGCGCGGCGCGCGGATTGCCGTCGCGTCCCAGGTACTCGAGCCGCCTCGTCTCGAGGTTGAACACCGCGGCCTGGTTGTCCACCTCGGTTGATGGAAAGTTCAGCGTGTAACGGAGACCGGCATTGATCGTCAGCCACGCGGTCGCGCGCCAGTCGTCCTGGACGAAGTACTCCTGGATGTGTGCGCGGTTCCGGACCTGCGAACGTTGCAGGTCGATCGAGAACTGCTGAACCTGGCCGAGGAGGAAGCTCGCCAGCGGCGTCCCGGTGTTGGCCGTGCCGGGCAGGTCGGTGAAGATGTTGCTGAACGTGAACGAGCCGGTTGGGGACGGCGGCTGGACGACGTTGAGCCGGGCCCAGCGGAGGTCCGCGCCGAACTTGATGGTGTGGCGCCCCGTCAGCCAGCTGACCGTGTCGGCAATCTGCGTGACGCTGGTGCTGAAATCCGAGGCCGTGTTCGCCGGCGACCCGAGCTGCTGGTAGCCCGCGATGAGGAATGCGGGCAGCGTGTTCGGGAACTGCGCCGTGGATGGAATCCCGGGAAGGCCGAGGACGGCGGACGCGCTGCCTGAAAGGCTCGCCGCGGAGCGATCCACGTGGCGCCGTGTGTCGCCCACCCGCAGTTCGTTGAGCATCCGGGACCCGAGCGTGCGCTGGTAGCGCGAGGCGAACGAGTAGGCGGTCGTGGCCTGAGGTCCCAGCGTTCCGGCAGTGACGCCACTTCCGTCGGGCAGCGGTGTCACCGGCAGGAAGCGCTCGGCGAACCGCGTCAGCCGGCCGAAGACATGGTCGCGGTTCGCGTTGAACTGCCGGTCCAGCCGCACGCTGAACTGATTCTGGTCCTGCCGCTCGTTGTCGACCCTCCGGAAATTGTTGGCCGTGCCACTGCCGGTCGGCAGCGGGTAGCGCGAAAGCAGGACCGCCGCCACCGGATCGAATCGCGAGGCCGGAATGGCATTGCCGGGGAACGCCGTGCGCGTGCCGCCGGCTCCGGTCGCCGGGTCGTAGATCACCGGCACGCGTCCGCCAATGGCCTCGGTGAACACGCCCTGCCGCTGCAGCACCGTCGGCACCGTCGAGGTCACGGTGCGTCCGATCGACTGGCGCTGCCCCTGGTAGTCGAGGAAGAAGAAGGTCCGGTCCCGCTGCAGCGGCCCGCCGATCACGCCGCCGAACTGGTTCCGGCGGTACAGCGGTGTCGCGGCGTTGGCCGGGGCGAAGTAGTTCCGCGCGTTCAGCGACTCGTGGCGGAAGAACTCGAACGCGCTCCCCCGCACCTCGTTCGTCCCCGACTTCGTCGTGAGGTTCACCACGCCACCGTTGAACCGGCCGAACTCGGCGGGCGGGCTGTTGCTCTCGATCTTGAATTCCTGGATGGCGTCGATATTCGGGAAGAACGCCACCTGTCCCGGCTCTGGCTGGAGGACGGAGATGCCGTCGAAGAGGTACTCGTTGGTGCGGGGACGCCCGCCGTTGATGCGCGGCAGCGACGAGTTCGGCGGCAGGGCCACGCCGGGCGCAAGCCGGGCCAGCGTCACGAAGCTGCGGCCGTTGAGCGGCAACGCCATCACCTTCGCGTTGTCGATGACCTGCCCGAGGCTGGCCGTGAGGCTGCGCAACTGCGAGGCGTCACCGACGACACTCACCGCCTCTGACACTCCGCCGACGGCGAGTTCCAGGTCGACCCTGACGGCCTCGCCTGTCGCGACCTGGATGCCCGTGTGCTCAACCGGCCGGAAGCCACTCAACTCGACCCGCAGGACGTAGCGCCCGGGCGCGAGGCCCGCGAAGGCGTAGCCACCATCAGCGGCGGACACCGCCGCGCGAACCCGGCCCGTGGACACCTCGGTGGCCACGACCGTGGCACCGGGAACCGCGGCGCCGTCCTGGTCCGTGACCACGCCGGCCAGCGTTCCCGCCCCCACCTGCGCGGCGGCCGGCGGCGCCGCCACCCACGAAGACAGCACCAGCGCCAACACCCACGCCAGCAGCCGAGTCCCGGCATGCCCTCCGCATTCCATCATGGAACGCCAATCTACATCCGAACCTAATCGCCGATCAACACGTCTCGAACCGACTCTAATCGTTCACACAACGAGCCCGCAGAAGACGGACCACATCATGCCCGCTCCGCACTCGCCTCGAACTGCCTCACGGTGTCGCATCGAATGGGCCAATGGCACCCGGTGATACGATCCGGCAGGAGCGACGGAGTCCAGGCATGGCACAGTTCACGGTTCGCGCGGCAGCCGAACGGATGGGAGTGGGGTACTCGACGCTGAAGCGATGGGTCCTCAGCGGGCGCGTGCGCACGACGCAGACGGCGGGCGGGCATCACCGGATCGCCGAGGCGGAGATCGACCGGCTCCTTACACGCAGGAACCCGGACCGCGCGGCGGCGACGGTTCGCGGCCATGACGAAGGGCTGGCAGACCTGAGTGCCAGGAACCGCCTGCACGGCTACATCGAGGAGGTGCGGGTCGACGGCCTGCTCGCACAGATCCGCCTGCGTGTCGGAGACCAGACCATCACCGCCGTCGTCACATCCGACGCCGTCCGCGCCCTCAAGTTCAAGCGGGGCGACGATGCGATCGCGATTGTGAAGTCGACCGAGGTGATGGTGGCACGTCCTGCGATCCCGGCCGCGCCGGAAGCCGCGAGCGGCGGGCGCCACCGACGGTCGGCCAGGCGCACGCCGAAGGGCTGAACCGTCCGCTAGGGCCGGGCGGACACCGCAGCCGCGAACTCCGCCGCGCCAATCGGCGTCGCCATCCTCGGAAACACCTTGTCCATCAGCACCCGGTGTACCTCCGGGTCGGCATCGGCGCAGCAGTCGGACACGACGTGCATGGTGTAGTCGAGATCGGCGGCGGCCCTGATCGTCGAGAGCACGACCCCGCTGGTGGCGATCCCCAGCAGCACCAGGTGCGTGCGCCCGGTCGCACGCAGCACCGTGTCCAGGTCGGACCCCGAGAAGGCACCGACACGCCGCTTCGTGCAGACCACCTCGCCGGGTGCCGGCGCCAGCGGCTCGCAGATCTCGGCGCCCGGCGTCCCCTCGACCAGGCCATTCATCGCCTTGATGCCCGCAAACAGCCCGCGCGTCCCCACCTCGGGGTGCCCCGGCCTGAACCGCACGACGATGTGGACCACCGGCATGCCGGCCGCACGCGCCTGCGCCAGCACACCGGCCGCGCGCGCGATCAGCCCAGGGTCGACCGGGACGTAGCGCGTGACGATGTCGTTCTGGAAGTCCATGCTGAGGACAACGGTGTTGGACCGGTCGATCGTGTGAGTCACGGCTCCCCCTGCACCTGCGATGCCCGCCCGCCGATGGCGCGTGCCAGGGCGGCGCGGGCTGTGTTCACCGCGTACCCGGCGGCGACCTCGGCATCGGAGGCGGTGGCGACTTCGTTCTGGGCCTGGATCACCTCGAGGTTGCTCGTGACGCCGGCGGTGAAGCGGGTCCGCGCCAGCGCCAGTTCCTGCGATGCCAGCGAGACCCGCTCGCGCGCCAGTGACCGCTGCTGATCGGCGGCCTCGAGGTCGAGGAAGGCGGTGCGCACCTCGGCCTCGATCCGCTGGGCGAGATCGGCCACCTCCGCCTCCCGCTGCCGAAGCGTGGCGATGTTCTCCACCTGGCGACCGGTCCGATCCTGGTCGAAGAGCGGGACGCGCACGCCGAGCGCCATGGTGTAGGTCCGTCTCGCATCCGCCGGACTCGAACCGATGGTGCCGTAGTCGGCACTCACCCGCACGCTCGGCAGCCCAGAGCCCCGTGTGGACGCGAGGGCCGCCTCTGCCGCGCGCACGCGCGCCTGCCCTGCCTGGAAGTCGGCGCGCCGCGCCGCCGCCGTCCGCAGCGCCTCATCCAGTGTCAGCGCCTGTGCCGGTAGCTCCAGCACACGATCCGGAAGTTCGATGACCTGGCCGGTGGGGATGCCGATCGCCCGGACCAGCTGCAGCTTCTGTTTCGCGGCCTCGTTCTCGGCCGTGATGAGCCGCTGCCGCTGCGCCTGCAGCTGCACCTGGGCCCGGACCACGTCAATCCCTGGCGCCGCGCCTGCGTTGCGCAGCGCGGTCGCCTGTGCCAGCAGCGCCTCGGCGGTCGCCACCTGGCTGCTGGCACTCACGACACGGCTTTCACCGGCCACGGCCTGGTAGTACAGGCTCGTCACGACGAACGTCACGATGTCGTGCGCGTTCCGGTCATCCAGCCGGGCCGCCTCGAGGGTCGCCGCCTTGCTCCGCATGTCGCTGCGTGCCGCGAAGTCGAGCACCGGCTGCGAGGCATACACACGGGCATCGAAGATGTTGAACGGCCCGACAACCGAGGGGATGCCCGGGAACAGTGACGTGTCGAACCCGAACGCCGCGAGATTCCTCGTCTGCCGGGTCTCGTCCACCCGTGCTTCCACGCGTGGGAGCAGGTCGCGGAGGGCGCGCACCCGCGCACCGCGGGCGCTCTCGACCTGCTGCTCGGTGTTGATCAGCCCGAGGTTGTGCTGCAGGGCGCGGGCGAGCGCGTCGTCCAGCGTCAGCGGGAGCGCCTGCACCGTGAGGGTTCCCTGCACCACACTGCCACCGAACGGGCCGGCGGCGCCCTGCGCGAACACCGGCGGTGCGACCACCAATCCTGTGCAGGCGAGGATCGCGGCAAGGCTGGCTCGGCGGACCGCGGCACGATCGAAGCGCGATGTCGGTATTCTCCGCACGCCGCTCATGTCTGCGACCCCGCCCCTGCCCCACGACGTCCGGCCCGCGGCGCCGCGACTGCGGCCAGCAGTTCCACGGTCTGGGGCACGCCCACCACATTGGTGTCGAGCGTGATGTCGTACAACGTGGCGTCACACCAGTCGCGGTTCGTGAGGCTCCGCACGAAGCGGGCCCTCGTGGCATCCGACTCGCGGGCCACCTGCTCGGCGCCGCTGCGGTCGGTAAGGCCGTACTCCTCCATCGCCAGGGAAACACGGTGCGCGAACGGCGCGTGCAGGAAGACACGCAGCACGTCGAAGCGGTCGTCCAGCACGTGCGCGGCCCCGCGTCCGACGATGACGGCGTTGCCCTGCTCGGCAATGCGCCGGATGACCTGCTTCTCGATCTCGAAGAGGCGCGTCTCGTCCACCGACGGCAGCGTCGGCGGGATGAACGGCGTGTCGGGCGAGCCGAGCGCAAACAGCGTCCCAATCCGCTCCCACACGCTCGCGGTCCGTTCCTCGAGCGGCTCGATGTCCGACGTCTCGACGTGCAGCGCCCGCGCGGCCTCGGCGAGGATCTCGCGATCGGCGTACTGGAACCCGAGCTGCTGCGCCAGCGCCCGACCCACGCGAGCACCGCCGCTGCCGAACTGACGGGATATTGCGACCACGACTGCCATCTGCGCCTCCCCTACTGCTGTCCGCCGACGAACACGGTCACGTCGGCCGAAAGACCCGGTTTCAGTGCCACATCAGGCGGCGTCGTCCACGCCAGGCGCACCGGTACGCGCTGCACCACCTTGACGAAGTTGCCGGACGCGTTGTCCGGTGGAATCAGCGAGAACCGTGACCCGGTGCCGCCGGCCAGGCTGTCGACCGTGGCCGCGAAGACCCGGCCCGGGAAGGCATCGACCGTCACCTCGGCACGGTTGCCCGGTCGCATGCGGTCGATCTGCGTCTCCTTGAAGTTCGCCACGAGGTAGGTCTGCTGCGGCACGAGCTGCGCCAGCGGCTGGCCCGCCGACACGATCGCGCCGACACGCGCACCGAGCTGGGTCACCAGGCCGTCGTTGGGGGCGGTGACCTTCGTATAGGAGAGCTGCAGTTCGGCCAGGTGCAAGGCCGCCTCGGCGGCCTTCACCCGCGCGTCTGCCAGCGACGCGGCCGACTGCGCCGTCTCGATCTGCTGGGGCACCGGCGTCACCTGCGACACGCGGGCCTGCGCCTCGCGCACCCGGCTCTCCGCCGACCGCCGGCTTTCCTGTGCGGCCGTCACGTTGGCCTGCGCCTGGCGCAGCGCCGCGTGCGACGCCTCCGCCGCGAGCTGCGACGCATCGAGCTGCTGACGGGCAATGGCGTCGCTCGCCACGAGCTCCTTCGCGCGGGCGAGATCGCGGTCCGCCTTGTCGACCTCCGCCTGTGCGCGCCCGACGGCCGCCTGCGCCGCCGCCACCTGGGCCTCTGCCGCCTGTACCGCTGCGGTGGATGCCTCGACCTGCGCCCTGGCACTCTGCAGGCCACCGCGGGCCGACGCCGCCACGACCTGCTCCTGCGCGTGTGCGCCAGCCGCCTGCGCCTGCGCGGTCTCGAGCTCCGCCCGCGCCTGCGCAGCGCGCGCCAGCAGGTCGGCACTGTCCAGCTCGATGACCACGTCGCCCTTCTTCACGACCTGGTTGTCCTGGACGATCACCCGGCTCACCAGTCCCGGGACCCGCGAGGTGACCGCCACCACTTCCGCCTCCACCACCGCATCGTCGGTGTTCTCGCGGTCAGCGGTGGCAAAGCTGTAGGCAACGATCCCGCCCACGACGGTGACCATCAACGCCAGCAGCACCATGAACGCCCGTCGGCCCTTCCCGGCCTGCGGGGGCGCGTTCTCGTCTCGTACCACGTCAGCACTCATCAGCTAGATCTCCACATGAACATCGTCGTCGCCGCTGTCCTTCGGGTCTGCCTTCGGCACCCGGAGGAAGAGCGTGAGCGGCAGAACCAGCAGGAACAGCCCGCCGGCAAGAATGAAGATGTGCTCGAAGGAGAGCACGGTGGACTGGCCGATGACGCTGCCGGTCATCGCGCGCAGCGCCGCCTCCTTCGCGGACACGGCGTCATAGCCGCGCGCCATGAAGCCCTGCTGCAGCGCCTGCAGGCGCTGCCAGACCTCCGGGCGCGTGGCGGTGAGGTGCGGCTCGATGCCGCCACGGGCCACCACGGCGTAGTTGCCGATCAGGGTCGAGAAGATCGCCAGGCCGATCGCGCCGCCAATCTGCCGGAGCAGCGAGCTGAGGCCGGTCGCGTCGGACATCTTGTGGCGCGGGATGTTCGCCAGCGCCAGCGTGGTGAGCGGCACGAACAGGAACGCGAACGCGAGCCCCTGCACGATGAGCGGGATGATGATGTCCGATCGACCGGACTCGAGGGTGAGGTGGCTCAGCATCCACGAACTGGTCGAGAACATCAGGACGCCGGCCCCGATGAACACCTGGGGCGATGCACGCTGGTAGAGGCGCCCGACGATCGGCACGGCCAGCATCATCGCGATGACGCGCGGCATCAACGCCGAGCCCGACTGCACCGCCGAGAACCCGAGCAGTTCCTGCATGAAGATCGGCAGCAGGAACATGTTGGCCATCAGCATGGCGAACATGAGCCCGCCCACCGCGGTGCCGGACAGGAACACCGGGTCGCGGAACAGCCGCAGGTCGACCGCCGGGTACGGGGCCGTCAGCTCGCGGATCACGAAGGCCGCCAGGGCGAACACGGCCACGACGCAGACCGCGGTGATGCGGGAGGAGTCGAACCAGTCCTCACGGCTGCCCTCCTCGAGGAAGTACTGCAGCGCCGCCAGGCCGATCCACATCAGCACGATGCCGACCCAATCCAGGTGACGCCGCTGCTTGGCGGCTTCCCGGCGGTTGTGCTCCAGCAGTTCCGGGTCCTCGTGCACGAAGCTCGCGACCATGAAGAGCCCCAGCACGCCGATCGGCAGGTTGATGAAGAAGATCCAGGACCAGTGATAGTTGTCGACGATGTAGCCGCCGAGCGTGGGGCCGATGGCCGGCCCCAGCATCACCGCCATGCCGAAGAGCGCCATCGCCATCCCCTGTTCCTTCGGGGGGAACGTCTGCCGGAGGATGGCCTGCTCGGTGGGTTGCAGGGCGCCCGCGCCGAACCCCTGAACGACCCTGTAGATGACGAGCGAGGTGAGCGACGTGGCGAACCCGCACAGGAGCGAGCCGGCCAGGAACAGCACCAGGCACGCCATGTAGACGTTCTTCTGGCCGAACTGCCGGCTCAGGAACGCGGTGAGGGGCATCACGAGCACCAACGCCACCGCGTAGCCGGTGCTGATGGCCGTGATCTCCTGCAGCGTGGCGCCGACCGAACCGCGGATGTGCGGCAGGGCCACGCTCACGATGGACGAGTCGATGGCACCCATCAGGGTGCCGAAGCTGATGGAGATGGTGACGAGCCACTTGTTGACGACCGGCCGGCTGGCCGGCAGCGGCAGGGCGATGGCAGGCGAGCTCAACGCGCAGCTCCCGACATGAACACGCGGACCATGGCTGCCATGTCGCGACGCAGGTCGGCGCTGGTGCGGGTGAGCGAGCGGAGCGCCAGGCCCCGCAGCATGCCCACCAGCATCGCCCCGTACAGCTCCGCATCGTCGCGGCGCAGCACCCGTGCCTTGAGCCCCCTGTCCATGAGGCGACCGGCCTTGCCCAGCAGTTCGCCGCCAAGGGTGGTGCGGCGGCTCTGTGAGGTGGCGTCGACGCCGCTGACGCGCTCCTCGTCGCGGAGCACCGCGAACAGGAACCGGTTCGACTCGATGTGCGCCGTGAAGGCGGCGACGAAGCGTTCGAGGTCGGCCTGGAAGGCGGTCCGCGCGTCGGGTGCCGGGGTGGCCGCTGCCCCCTTCGCGGGCGGGGCGAGGCTGGCGTCGAGCGCCTCGAGCAGCCCCTTGATGCGGGTCTCGAGCAGGGCGGAGACCAGTGTCTTGCGGTCCTCGAAGTAGTTGTAGACCGTGCCGACCGCCACGCCAGCGCGCGCGGCGATGTCCTCCATCCGGGTCTGCGTGGCGCCGTCGGCGCCGAGCAGGTCGGCAGCGGCTTCGAGGATCGCTTCCCGCGTGGCACTCCTGAATCGGGCTCGGAGAGTGACCCGAGCGTCAGGGAGTGAATTCGGATTCATTCCGCGAGTATACCCTCACCTCGACGGCCGCCGCCACCGAGCGCCTGCTGTAGGCCGGGCGGCGCCCGTCGTATCCCCGCAGGCGGGGACCCGTGATGGACCATGAAGGGCGGGGCTGGAATGTCGGCCCGTCCGCCTCGACCGCGCGTCACGATGGAGTGCGGCGAGCTCAGGTGGCACGAGCGTGCCGGTGTCGGGTCCTGGTGCTCGGTGCTGATCGGGCTGGGCGTGGCGGCCGTGGCGGTCGTCAGCCTGTTCCGGCGCTGAGTGGGACGCCCTCAGGCCGCGACGTCGAGCAGGTGCCGGCATCCGCAGCTGCGGCCCTGCACACGGGCAGCCGCGGCCTGGAGTTCCGGAAGCTGTCCCCGGAGACCCTTGACGCCGTCGGTGAGTTCCTCGAGTTCGGTGGTGGCCCGGCCCAGCTGGTCGAGGATCCGGTCGAGCATCTCGTGGAAGTGCGCCTCGCCCGCCAGCCCGGTCGAGTGGATCTTCCCCACCAGGCGCACGCAGGAGATGCGCCGCAGGTCGACGTCGAGGTCGGACTCCATCCGCAACAGCCGCGGGATCGGGTCGGCAGCGCGGTTCACCGCCGTGGCAATCGCCTGGACGCTGGAACGGAACGACTCCCGCAGCGTGGCGATGTCCTCGCGGATGCGGGCGCCGTCCTTCGAGTGCTGCCAGTCGGCGCCGGCGGCCGCCAGTTCCCGGAGGAAGAACATGGTCATTTCCACCTGGAGCTTCGCGGCGTTGATGCTGAACGCCGTCTCGCGCAGCGACGAGGTGAGCGTCGTCAGCTCGCGCGTCATCACCTCGATCGTGGCGGTGCTCTCCTTCGACAGCGCCGCCAGGTCCTGCGTCACGACGGAGAACGCCTCGCCGCCCGCGCCCTGCGAGCACGAGCCGATGAGGGCGTTGAGCGACACCAGGTGCATGTTCGAGGCGAGACCGCGCAGGAATTCGGCCTTGGCGTCGAGCCCCTTGATCACGTCGAGGAACGTGCCCATCCTCGCGAAGAGCCCGCCGAGCTCCGAGTCGACCCCGCCGCACTCGTCGAGCATCACGGCGAGTTCCTGGTCGCGCCTGGCCTCCTCCTCGCGCAGCCGGGCCGAGCGCTTCTCGAGCAGGGTACGGTGGCTGGCCAACTCGGTGGCCAGCACGGTCTGCATGAAATCGTCGTAGCCCGAGAACCCCTTCGCCTTCAGGGTGGACAGGAGGAATTCGGTGGCGAGCTGCATCCCGCGCCGCCAGGCTCCAGGGGCCGTGCCGACCCCCCTCTCCAGCGCGAGCATCTGCCTGTAGACATCCTCCACCACGCGCAGCAGGGGCGTCGACGGCTTGAACCGGACGGAGAGGTACCCGCGCGCGATGGGTACGACCAGGACGACGACCCAGTAGTGGCCGCCATCGGCGGCCATGTTCTTCACGTAGCCGGCGAAGGGCCGGCCGGCGTCCAGGTAGTCCCACAGCAGCTTGAAGACCGCCTGCGGAATGTCGGGATGGCGGATGATGTTGTGCGCGCTGCCAACGAGCTTCCCGAACGGATATCCGCTCACCCGGACGAAGACATCGTTGCCGCTGAGGATGACGCCCTTCGGGTCGGTGGTGGAGAAGAACAGTTCGTGGTGCTCGAACTGTCGTTCGCGGCCGGTCGGAGCAAACGTGGGGCGCGCCATGACCGCGTGGGTAATCGTCCGACGGCAAACACCCTTGAGGCTGTCTGTCCTACACGTGCGGACGACGGGCAACTCATCCGCGCGAGCGACGCCCTCGATGGTCGACGAGCAGACACCATCGACATCTTCCACACTCGCCGGCACGAACCGACCATGCATGACCGCTTTCGGACCGGCTGTTGAATGACGCGACCGACGGGTGGGCGGCAGCCTCCTCGGCCGCGATCGGGCGGCACGGTACTCCGCGGCACTCGTGCTGGCGGCCGGCGTGGTGGCGGTGCTGCACGGCAATGCCGTCATCGAGCGGCAGCGGCGCGTCCTGGCCGACAGCCCGGCGCGCCAGTCCGACGAGCACGCGCGCGTGCTCACTCCCTTCCCCCCTCGTCGAGCGCGGGCGAACAGCTCTACTACCTGTTCTTCCATACCGTGCGCGAGCCGTCGCCCTGGGCTGCGGTCGCCATCGGCCAGCGCGACGTGCAGGCCTTCAACCTGAAGGTGCGTCTCCACGGTCTGCAGGGACAGCTCTACGATGCGGATCTGGGAAACCCGCTGCTGGCGTCGTTCGGACACTTCGACCTGGCGTTCGTGCTCGTGGTGCTGGTTCCCCTCGTGGTCATCGGCCTTGGGTTCAACGTGCGCTCCAGCGAGGACGAGGGCGGCATCTCGCGGCTCTCGCGGGGACGGCTGGCGCTCCGGCGCGCGCCGACGTCACTCGGGACGTGCTCGATGCGGCCATCGAGTCGACCGCCCCGCTGATCGACGCCGCGCACCAGCGAATCGAGGTGACCGGGTCGGCCGGGGCGATCGAGGTGGACGGGGACGTTGCACGCCTGACGCAGGTCCTCACCAACCTGCTGAACAACGCCTCGAAGTACAGCCCGTTTGGCAGCCGGATCGAGGTGGGCGTGACCGCGACGGCCGCAGACACGGTGGTGTCGGTGCGCGATTACGGCATCGGCATCCCGGCTCCGATGCTCGGCCGTGTGTTCGACCTCTTCGTCCAGGTGCCGGAGGCGAGGCAGCATGCCCCGGGCGGCCTGGGCATCGGCCTGTCGCTCGCACGCCAGTTGGTGGAGATGCACGGCGGACGCATCGAGGCCGCCAGCGAAGGACCTGGTCGCGGCTCGACCTTCCGCATCACGCTGCCGCGGCGCCAGCGGGCGGTGTCGCCGAGTGACGGCCGGGCGGTCCGGCACACGACATTCCGCGGTCGCGTGCTGATCGCGGACGACAACGCCGACGCGGCCGACACGCTGGCGCTGTTCCTGGGGCAGGTCGGCAACGAGGTGCGGACGGTCTACGACGGCGACGCGGCGGTCAGGGAGGCAGCCACGTTCGAGCCGGATGTCGTGCTGCTCGATCTCGGGATGCCGGGACGCGACGGCTATGAGACCTGCCGTGCGCTCCGGGCGAGCGCACGGGGCGCACAGATGCAGATCGTCGCGATTACGGGGTGGGGACAGGCCGAAGACCGCCAGCGGAGTCTGGAAGCCGGCTTCGACCTTCACCTGGTGAAGCCGGTCAGCCCCGAGGCGCTCCTCGCGTCACTGGAGCGTGGCCGGGCCGGCTCGCAGGCCTCCTCCGGCTCCGCGCCGGCGCGCTGACCCGCGCGTCAGATCTTCATCAGCTCGGCGGCGAACTCGTGCATCATCGCCGCCGTCGCCTTCTGCTGCGTGGCGGGGATCCGCGTGAGTGCGTTGCGCGCCGCACGCTCGATGGTGCCTTTGCCGGCAGGCTTGTTCGCCTTGGCGCCGGCCGGCGTGAGGAACAGGTGCGCCACGCGTCCGTCGCTCTCGTTGGCCGTCCGCTTCACCAGCTTCCGCAGTTCGAGCCGCTGCACGATCCCGGTGACGGTGCTCGGGTGGAGGTGGAGGACCCCCGCCAGTTCACCTGCCGTGATGCCTGGCTGCACACCGATCATCCGGAGCGCGAACCGCTGCGGTCCGCTGAGACCGATGGTGTCCTCCATGCGCTTGGAGGCACGCTCGAGCGCATGTTCGAGCCGCCACACCGTCTGCAGGAACTGCAGGACAGCGTCGGTCTGGGTTGCCCCGTTCCCGTTCCCATTCACCTGTTGCCGCTTCGGCATGAGAGTCTTCAACCCTTCGTCGATGGCCTGTGCCGCTCCGTCGGCGCCGAACGGATCCGCGGCAAGCTCAGCTAGAACATACAGGATTACGCCGCCACCAGAAAGCGCAATGTGGACGTTTTCAGAATACGAAAGAACAGGAACGAACTTGGTAAACCAAGCAGTGAACGGCAGCAACTTTCCGCTGGAACGACCCGCCTGCCGGACCGCTCCGGCTATCCTGTTCCGGTGACGACCGGGTACTCGAGACCGCAGGCAGACCAGGAGTTGGCACCGGGTGCCGTGCATGTCTGGCACGACCGGCTCTTGCCCGGGCAGGAGGACCGGCGGCAAAACGCCGCGCGGGCGACGGTCCCCGAATCCGAGCACGAACGCTGCGCGCGTTTCCGCCACGAAGACGGACGACAGGAGTGCCTCGCCGCCCGGCACATGGTCCGCACGGTCCTCTCGAGCTATGAGCCCGGCGTCCCACCCACGGCCTGGCAGTTCGGCACGAACGAGTTCGGTCGGCCGTTCGTGGCCGCGCCCCTCGTCCCCACGCCGCCCCGCTTCAACCTCACGCACGCCGGCGGGCTGATCGCCTGCGTGGTCTCCCGCACCCTCGAGGTCGGGATCGATGTCGAGCCCATCGGCCGGCGGACGCCACTCGCCGTGGCCGAGTCCCGGTTCGCCGCCACCGAGCACGACGCGCTCGTACGGCTCCCCCTGGCGGATCGCCCCCGGCGGTTCCTCGAGTACTGGACGCTGAAGGAGGCCTACATCAAGGCGCGTGGAGCGGGGCTGTCGCTGGGCCTCGACCGCTTCGCCTTCGACCTGGCACCACCGGCGCGTCCCCGCATCAGCTTTGCGCCGGGGTTCGATGACGATCCGGCCCACTGGCAGTTCGACCTGGTCGTCCTCGATGAGGCGTTCCTGATGGCCGTCGCCACGCGCACGCGCGGTGCCGGTCCCGTGTCCCTGAACATCCGGCCGCTGCCCCTCGTCGCCCCGGCTCCCTGAGCGGTCAGGCCCGGGCGAGCAGCGCTTTGACCCGCGGCACCACCTCGGTCGCATACAGCTCGATGCTCCGCAGGAGCATCTCGTGTGGCAGGGTACCGTTGCTGTACTTCAGGTCGAAACGGGACAGCCCGAGCGCCGTCACCGTGGCGGCGATCTTGGCAGCCACCGTCTCGGGTGACCCCACGCAGAGCGCGCCGGCCGGCCCGGTCTCGCGCTCGAACTGGGCGCGCGTCACGGGCGGCCAGCCCCGTTCCGCGCCGATGCGCGAGAACATCGCCGCGTAGTGCGGCCACAGCACCTCGCGCGCTTCCTCGTCCGAGTCAGCGACATGGCCAGGCGAGTGCGCACCGATCGGCCGCGGCGTGTGCCCGAACTGCACGAGGGCGCGCTGGTACAGATCGACCCATGGGGCAAACCGCTGCGGGTGCCCGCCGATGATCGCCAGCATCAGGGGCAGGCCATGGCGTGCGGCCCGGATGACGGAGTCGGGGCTGCCCCCCACGCCGACCCACGTGCGGAGTCCGCCCGAGGTGGGCGGGTACACGCGCTGCTTCGTCAGGGGCGACCGTGTCTGCCCGGACCAGGTGACCGGCCGTTCGGCCAGCAGGTGCACGAACAGGTCCAGGCGCTCCTCGAACAGCACGTCGTACTGCGCGAGGTCGTACCCGAACAGCGGGAACGACTCGGTGAACGACCCGCGGCCGAGCAGCGCCTCGGCCCGCCCGCCCGAGATGGCATCGAGCGTCGCGAAGCGCTGGAACACACGCACGGGATCGTCGGTGCTCAGCACCGTCACCGCAGAGCCGAGCCTGATCTGGCGCGTACGCCCCGCGATGGCCGCGAGCACCACCTCGGGGGCCGACACCGCGAAGTCCTCGCGGTGATGCTCGCCGACACCGAAGAAGTGCAGCCCGAGCCGGTCCGCCAGCACCGCCTCCTCGACGACGTGGCGCAGGACCTGGGGCTGCGGGATCGGGCGGCCATCGGCGTCGGCCGTGACGTCGCCGAAGGTATCGAGACCGAGTTCGATGTCGTGTGTCATGGCGGCTGCCGACGAGTGTACCCCGCCGGCAGCCAGCGGCGCCGGTCAGGCAGCCATCGTCACGTCGCGGGCGGCACCCTCGCGACGGGTGCGCGCGTGCGCGTACTTGATGCGGCGCCGGTCATCCGGCGTGAGCACGACATCCGTTGCCGCACTGGAGAACACCCGCTTCGCCTCGCGGTGGCGTCCTGCCTTGTGACAGGCGGCGATGAGCACGGCGTAACAGGCCCCGTCCGCTTCGCCCAGGGCCTTCGTCTCCTCGAGCACGCGCCGCGCAACGGCAAACCGGCGCTGCTCGAGATGGGCACGAATGGTCGTGAGCACGAGCCGGGACGACGAGTGCCCCTCGCGGCGGGCGCAAGCCAGGACCGCATCCACGCGGGCTACTTCTCCCACGCCCACGTATGCGCTGGCGAGCGCGGTGTACGCGGGTGGCGTGATGAAGCCGTCATGCTGCGCACTCTCGAAGGCGCGATGCGCACCGGCCAGGTCGCCGGCCACCGCATACGCCGCGATCAGCGCCGGGTAGGTGAAGCTCGTGAGGGCACGGTCGGCCCGCGCCTGCTCGAACATGCGTCGGGCCAGTTCGGGACGACCGGCCCGCCCGTGGGCCTTCACGAGCGACGTGTAGATGGCATCGGTGGCCACCTGCGATGCCCGCGCCCGTGCCAGCGTCGCCTCTGCCGCGTCGACATCGCCACGGGCGAGCTGGCACTCGGCGAGCTCGCTGAGGACGTACCCGTCCACCGCCCCCTGCCGAATCGTCCACTCGAGCGTATCGGCCGCGACGTCGACCCAGCCATGCGCGCGCACCACGTGTGCGATACGCGACATGGTCCGCGTGAAGTAGGGCCGGTCGTCCGGGTCGCCCTGGAGGGCGTGCGCCCGTGCCGCGAGCGCTGACGCCAGCGCCCGCACGTCGTCTGCCTGCCTGGCCCCGCGAAGGCGGTCCGTACACTCGCCCACCAGGCCCAGGGCTGCTGCGCGCTTGTCCTGTGCGGTCATGGCTCAGTCCGCCACCCGGGTGTGTTCGTCGACCATGCTACGCACGGTCTGGAGAATCGCGGCCGCCTCGTCGACCGTGAAGCGCCGGCGCCTCACGTGGCGGAACTCGGCCGGCGTCCACTTGGCGCGCATCAGCCCGTCGTCCGAGTGCGAACGGTGCGGCATCAGGAGGTGCGCCACTTCATGCGAGATGACACCCGCCAGTACGACCGGCGGCTCGACCGAGCCCTGCCGGGCAATCTCCTGCGTGCGAGGGCCCACCACGAACGCGATGCGGCCGCCGCGATCCCGTGTCAGCGGTGCATATCCGGCGATGTGGCGCGGCACCTCCAGCCGCTCCGCCATGAGGGTCGACAGCACGACGATGGTGAGCGTGGCCTGGGTGTCGGTCGGCCACTCGCCGCGACCAGCCTGCACCTCGGCGGGCCGAACGGTCTCACGCCAGTCGAGCCGCACGCCAATCCGCGCGTAGGTGTCGCTGGTCTGCGCCTGGGCCTGCTGCAGCTGTCGCGCGTCGAATCCGGAGTAGTCGTGGATGCGGATCGACACGGCACCTGTCGACCCGCGCAGGTCGGCGCCGAGCACGTGTGGCGCGCCGCCCATCAGCAGCAACATGACAACCAGACACCGGGACATCATCGAGGGGTCCTCCTTCTCGTTGCCTGTCCTTTCAGCAAGAGGAGCGCCACGCCGGAGTTGCGCGTTTTTCCCAAGGAATCACGCACGGGCACCGATCGCATCACGACATGCTTGTCGGTTTCGCCGCTGGCGGGATCCACATTTGTCGGGCCAGAGGGACCGGCTGCGGGTGGCGCGTGGCGCGGGTCAGTTGTCGGCGTGCTGGGCGGTGCGGGCAAGCCGGGCCACGCCGCGGCGGATGATCTCGCCTTCGACGGCCGAGAACGCGTGCGCGAAGGAGAACCGGAAGTCCCAGGGCTGCCAGTTCGCGCGCATGAGGCCGTCGTGCGCGTGGGGCCGGTTGGGCATCAGCAGGTGCGCGAGCTCGTGTGCGATCACGCCTGCGGCCACGCGTGCGTGCGAGAGGCGCGCGCACTCGGCAATGCGCCGCGTCCGCTCGGCGACCATGAACGCCACGCTGCCGCCATCCTGCGGACTCACGGCGGCGTAGCCCGCCACGTCCTCGCGAATGCCGATCCGCCGGGCCATCGCCGGGGTGAGTGCGAGCACGGTGAGCGCCGGCACCGGGTCGGCTGGCCACGACTCGCGGCCCATCTTGATGCGCGATGGACGCACCGTGGTGCGCCACTCCACGATCACGCCGATGGTGCCGAAGATCTCACTCACCTGGCGCTGTGCCGCGTTCACCTCGTCATCGTCGAGTTCGGCGTAGTCGTGGAGCCGGACCGTGACGGTACGGGAGGAGGCATCGGCGGCCGCGGGATCGGCCGCGGCAGGCGGCACGCTGCCGTTCGCCATCATCATCGCCAGTGCCACTGTTGCGAGGGCGCTCATCGAAACCCGTCCGCCCATGTGCGCAGCAAGATCGCTTCCCATGCGCACTCCGCGCCATCCCCACGGAAATCCTCGACAATCGCGCGGGGTGCGGGCGCGCCGGCGTCAGGCCCCTGGCACTCACCCCTTCGGGCCTGTCGGCGCCTCGACACGGGGGATCGCCGGAGGCGAACGGTGGTCGATCCGCTCGCGGATCAGCGGCAGCGAACGGACGCTCAAGCGCCCTCGCCTCGCGCCGATTGCCCGAGTGTGGGGGCGCGCGGGTTGCGGCGCCGCCCGCCGACGTGACCCGGCACGGGACCCCAGGCCGGCCGTGGATGGGTTCGGGGATGGACGTCGTTCAGGCGCCGATGGCGCGTGCGAGCCGCGCGAGGTAGGCGGACCGCGGGATCTCGACCGCGCCGAGCGAGGCCAGGTGCGGCGTGACCCACTGGGTGTCGAGGAGCGTCATGCCACTGTCCGACATGAGCGAGACGAGCGCGACCAGCGCCGCCTTCGACGCATCGCGCTGCCGGTGGAACATCGACTCGCCCGCGAAGAACCGCTCGATGCGCACGCCGTAGAGTCCGCCGGCGAGCGTGCCCTCCGCATCGAAGACCTCCACGCTGTGCGCCCACCCGAGTTCGTGCAGGCGCACGTACGCATCGACGAACTCACGGGTGATCCAGCCGTCGGGTCGCCGCGGGTCGGCGCACCCGAGCATCACCTGCTCGAAGCAGGTGTCCACCCGCACCTCGAAGCGCTTCAGGCTCTGTCGCAGAGACCGCGACACGCGGAGCCCATCGAGCGGGATGATGCCCCTGGGATCGGGCGACCACCAGCCGAGGGTGTCCGGCAGGGCGCTGACGATCATGGGGAAGAGCCCCTGCGCGTAGGCATCGAGGAGCGTCGGCGGCTCGAGGTCGGCGCCGCCGGCCACGAGATCCTGGTCGGGCCATTCGTCTGACGGCGGAAAGTGCCAGCGGCTGAGCCCGACGGGCTGGGGCGAGGTGTTCCAGGTCACGGCATGCGCACGAACGCCACGCGATCTTACCGTGCCGACGGGCCGGCACGCGCGGCCCTGCAGCGCGCGGGCCGGAACATGCGCTACGCTGTATCCATGGCCAATGGACCCGGACGCCAGGACCAGACTGGCGGCGCCCTCAAGGAGCGGGTCGACGAGCAGGTCAAGGAGCCGGCGCTCTACAACGTCATCATCCTCAACGACGACTACACGCCGATGCAGTTCGTCGTGGATGTGCTCGAGCAGTTGTTTCAGAAGACGCCAGCCGAGGCGTACCGCGTGATGATGCAGGTGCATCTGAACGGGCGGGGCGTCGCCGGTGTCTACCCGTGGGAAGTTGCCGAGACGAAGGTCGACTCGCTCGTCACCTTGGCGCGCGACGCCGGCCATCCGCTGCAGGCGACGATCGAGGACGCCTGAATGTTTTCCCCAGCCCTGGAAGTCATCCTGAACATCGCGTTCCGCGAGGCGATCTCGCGGGGCCATGCGTACCTGACGCTCGAGCACCTGCTCTACGCCCTGGCCCACGATCCCGACGGCGAGCGGATCCTGGCGGCCTGCGGCACCGACCTGCCCGAGCTGCGCCGCGAGCTGGACCAGTACCTGGACGAGTCGATCGAGCGGCAGACGCGCGGCGCCGCCCGCGATCCCGAGCAGACGGTCGCGTTCCGGCGCGTCCTGCAGACCGCCATCCTCCACGTGCAGAGCGCGCAGCGCGAGGAGGCGAACGCGGGCGACATCCTGGCGGCGATGCTGCAGCAGCCGAAGACCTACGCCGCCCAGCTGCTGGCCGAGCACGGCGTCACCAGGCTCGACATCCTCAACTACATCTCCCACGGCATCAGCAAGACGCCGCAGGCCGAGGGCGGACCCGGTGGCGCGCCGGCCGGCAGGGCCGACGCGGAGACCGGCCAGGCGGCCGCCGCCGATCCCCTCGCCGCCTACTGCGTGAACCTCACCGAGCGCGCACGCCAGGGGCAGCTCGACCCGCTCATCGGACGGCAGGCGGAACTCCAGCGGACCATCGAGGTGCTCTGCCGCCGGCGCAAGAACAACCCGGTGTTCGTCGGCGATCCCGGCGTCGGCAAGACGGCACTCGCCGAGGGGCTCGCCTCGCGGCTGCTCCACGACGACGTGCAGGGTGCGCTCACCGACGCCGAGGTCTTCTCGCTCGACACCGGCGCCCTGCTGGCCGGCACCCGCTTCCGCGGCGACTTCGAAGAGCGGTTCAAGGCGGTGATCAACGCACTGGCGGCCCGCCCGCGTCCCATCCTGTTCATCGACGAGATGCATGCCACGGTCGGGGCCGGCGCAGTCACGGGTGGCACGATGGATCTCGCCACCATGCTGAAGCCGCTGCTCACGCAGGGAAGCCTCCGCGTGGTCGGCTCGACGACGCACGAGGAGTTCAAGCACATCGAGAAGGACCGGGCACTCGCCCGCCGCCTCCAGAAGATTGCCGTCGAGGAGCCCTCGATCCAGGAGACCGTGAGCATCCTTGCCGGCCTGCGCGGCCGCTACGAGGAGCACCACGGGGTCCGCTACACGGACGCGGCGCTCGACGCTGCCGCGCGCCTCGCCGCGCGGCACCTGCGCGACTACAAGCTGCCCGACAGCGCCATCGACCTGATGGACGAGGCCGGATCGGTGACGCGATTGCAGGCGCTCGCGGCGGCCGCGGCTGCGGCCGACGCCAGGACCGGCACCCCCGACAGAGCCCCGCTCGACGCGGCGCCCGGACTGGCGGACGGCGGCGCACCGGCGGCGATGGTCGCCGAACAGCCCCCCGCCGAACGGCCCATCGTCGACGCACGCGACATCGAGAAGGTGGCGGCCCGAGTCGCGCGCATCCCGGACCGTCAGGCGACAGCCTCCGATCGGGATCGGCTGCGCACGCTCGAGGAGCAGTTGCGCCGGGTCGTCTTCGGCCAGGACGAGGCGGTGCACCTGGTGGCGCAGGCCATCAAGCGGTCGAGGGCGGGGCTCGGCCAGCCGGATCGTCCCGCGGGCTGCTTCCTCTTCACCGGCCCGACCGGCGTCGGCAAGACCGAGCTCGCGAAGCAACTGGCGCTGCTCCTCGGGAACGAGTTCATCCGCTTCGACATGAGCGAGTACATGGAGAAGCATGCGGTCGCCCGGCTCATCGGCGCACCGCCCGGATACGTCGGCTTCGAGCAAGGGGGGCTGCTGGTCGACGCCGTGCGGCAGCACCCGTACTCGGTGGTCCTCCTCGACGAGATCGAGAAGGCCCACCCCGACATCTACAACGTGCTGCTGCAGGTGATGGATCACGCCACCCTCACGGACAACGCCGGGCGCAAGGCGGACTTCCGTAACACGGTGGTCATCCTCACCTCGAACGCGGGGTCGCGCGAGATGGGCTCGGCGTCGATCGGCTTCGCCGACGTGGGCGGCACAGGCGACGACTCCAGCTCCAGGGCGGCGGCCGGCAAGGCCCGCTCCGCTCTCGAGCGGGTGTTCAGCCCGGAGTTCCGCAACCGCCTCGATGCCATCGTGATGTTCCGCGCGCTGTCGCCGGACGCGATGGAGACGATCGTCGAGAAGTTCATCCTCCAGCTCGAAAGCCAGCTGAGCGAGCGCAAGGTGGCCATCACATTGACGCCCGCCGCCCGGGCGTGGCTCGCGAAGGCGGGCTACGACCGCGTGTTCGGTGCCCGTCCGCTCGCGCGCGTGATCCAGAAGGAAGTCCGCGACCCACTCACGGATCAGATCCTGTTCGGTGCGCTGGAACACGGGGGGACGGTCACCATCGACGCGGCAGACGACCAGCTGCGGTTCGGCTACGAGCCCAGGCAAGTCGCCACACGGCCCGACTAAAGATCCCGCGTGGGCAGCCAGAACCACGCCCGCTGCCGGGTTCGACCAGTTCATGGATCGCAGCACGGATGGGGTCTGCCGGTCGTCCCGACTTTCCGGCCATTCGCCCCTGCCACCGGTGTAGATTCCGGGACATGCACAAGTCCCTCGCCTCCACGCTCCTCCTGTCCGGGCTGCTGCTGTCAGCGCCCGGATACGCGCAATCGTCCGCCTACGCCCCGCGCCGCGCGCAGACCTTCACCGGGTCGGTCGCACAGCCGCTGGCGTCCGCGTCGCAGGACGGCGTCGCCGCGCAGGTCGCGGCGTTCCTCGCGCAGCGCGGCATCTTCGTGTCTGCCAGCTCCATCGTGGTCGACGGGAGCCCGGTCGCGGCCGCCAACAACGTGCGGGTCTACCGGCTCACGCAGCGCATCGGCGCCCTCGACGTGTACGGCGTCTCCGCAAAGGCCGCGGTGTCGGCCAGCGGAGCCCTCGTCTTCCTGACCGCGAACTTCGTGCCGAGCGGTTCCACCGCGCCGGCGGCAGCCGCGGTCACCGAAGGTCAGGCCCTGAACGCAGCTCTCGCGCGGCTCTACCCCGGCGAGCGCGTCAGTGTGGGCGCCGCGCGCCGTGAACAGAACAGCGTCGTCTTCGCACGGACGGCGTTCTTCCACGACGAGCCCCGCGTCACCCACGTGGCCGTACCACAGGCCGACGGGTCGCTGGCGCGCGGCCTGGTCGTCGAGACCTGGTCCGAAGCCCGGAACCTTCTGCACCAGACGCTCGTCAGCAGCGGAGGCACCGTCCTCGAGGTGGTGTCGCGCACGAGTTCCGACTCGTACAACGTGTTCGTCGAGGATCCGCTCAAGGGTGCGCAGACCGTCGTCGCCGGCCCGGGCGCCGGCAATACCCAGTCGCCGGCGGGATGGCTCGCGGGAGCCCAGCTGACGACGAACATCGGCGGGAACAACGTGCGCGCCTACCTCGATGTCGACTCCAACAACCGTCCCGACCGTGGCGGCACCGCGGTGACGTCGGGCAACTTCCTTGCCTCGGCAAACCTGGCCGCCGAACCGTCGACGGTGGAGAACCGCGCCGTCTCCGTCCAGAACCTGTTCTACCTGAACAACGTGATCCACGACGAGCTGTTCCGGCTCGGGTTCGACGAGTCGGCTGGCAACTTCCAGGAGACCAACTTCACCGGCGCCGGCAAGGCGTCGGACTCGGTGAACGCCGAGGCGCAGGACGGCGGCGGCATCGACAACGCGAACTTCGCGACCCCGACCGACGGCCGTAACCCGCGCATGCAGATGTATCTGTGGAGCGGCCCCGGCCCGACGCACCTCGTCCAGCTGACCGGCGCCACCTATGGCGCGGCGGGCGCCGAGTTCGGTCCGGCGTTGACCACCACCGGCGTCTCGGGCACGGTTGTCCTCGCCAACGACGGCACCGGCACGCCCTCGGATGGCTGCGAAGCCATCACGAACGTCAGCGGCCAGATTGCGCTCATCGACCGTGGGACCTGCAACTTCGTGGTGAAGGTGGCCAACGCGCAGGCTGCCGGCGCGATCGCGGTGATCGTGGCCAACAACACGGGCACCACCGAGGTCTTCACGATGGGCGGCACGGATCGCAAGATCCGGATCCCGTCCGTGATGATCGGGCAGGACCCGGGCGCGGCGCTCCGCACCCTGTCCTCCCCTGCCGCCACCGTGACGCTGAACCCGGCACCACCCCCGCAGATTGACGGTTCGGTGGATTCCGACATCGTGTTCCACGAGTTCGGCCATGGCCTCACGTGGCGCATGATCGGCGGCATGAGCGGCCCGCTGGCCGGCGCCATCGGCGAAGGGGCCAGCGACGCGGTGGCGATGCTCATGAATGGCGACGACCGGATCGGCGAGTACTCGTTCGTGAACCCGCTCGGCATCCGGCGCGCGCCGTACCAGAACTACCCGAACACGTATGCCGACGTGAACGGCGGCGAGGTGCACAACGACGGCGAGATCTACGCCGCGGTGGTGTGGGAACTGATGCAGCAGTTCGGCGCGCGGCTGGAGGATGTGAAGCAGTACTTCGTCGACGGCATGAACTACACGCCGGCCACGCCCGCCTACGAGGACATGCGTGACGGGATGCTGCAGGCGGTCGCCAGCGGCGCCACGCCGTCCGATGCGTGCCTCGTGTGGGCGGCGTTTGCGAAGTACGGCGTGGGCGAGGGAGCGAGCGGCACCGTCAACAGGGACGGCACCGTGTCGATCGTCGAGAGCTTCACGGTCCCGGCCGCCTGCCAGCCGTAGCCGTGGCGACATGGATGGGAACCGGTCGCCTGCGTCCGGTTCCCGTCCGGTTCATTCCCGTTCCTTCTGGTGACCGGCGTTCCTGAAGGCCAGGCTGCGCACCGGCCGACCCCATGCGGTCCTGACCGCCCTGGCCGTGTCCGGCGCCGACTCCTCGAGCGCCGTCGCGAGCGCCTCCAGCTTCAGCGACATCCGCTCCACGCGCGCGGCGTAGTGCTCGTCGTCGCCCCTCCGCTTGATCGACTCGCGCAGCAGCGCCGACTTCTCCACGAACTCCACGAGGGCATCGCTCCAGGCCATGCGTCCAGATTAGCAGGGCTCTGCGCCGGCGGGCTCACGGTCGTGCTGGCCGCCGCGATCAGTTGCGGCGCGCGAGGTCGTAGATGATTTCGTACGAGAACCGGACGAAGCGGTGGATCTCGGCCTCGAGGATCCGCTCCTGGTCGCTGTGCGCGGCGAAGCCCTTGCTGATGTCCTCGATGTCCTGCGCCGGACCGATGCCGAAGCACTGCTGCCCCTTGATGCGCACCTGGGCCATGTCGGTGGCGCCGGTGCCCATCATGGGAATGGCGACGGTGTCGTAGTTGCGGGCCACCGCCGACTGGATCACCTTGAACGCCTCGGAATCGAGCCGTGCCGGCGCAGGAATCGGGCGCGCGGTGGCCGACGCATAGCGGGCCGTGACCGCCGGGTTGTCGATCACCTTCCTCACCGCCTCGAGGAACGCGGCCGGATCCTCCTCGGGTACCATGCGCACGTCCAGTGTCGCCTTCGCCTCGGACGGAATCACGTTCGAGCGGTAGCCGCCCGAGACAATGGTGGGCGAGATCGATGTGTGCAGCATCGACGCGTAGCGCGGCTCGTTCCTGACGAACTGATCGTGCGCCGCCGCCGCTGCCGCGGGGTCGCTCCCGAGCACCGCACGGTAACGGGCTGCATCCTCGGGCGACGACACGGTGGCCATCAGCCTGAAGAACTCGCGCGACGTGTCGTTCAGCACGAACGGCACCCGCCAGGTGCCGAGCGCAGCCACGGCCTTGGAGAGTTCCACGATGGCCATCCCCGCAAGCGGCGCAGACCCATGCCCTGACGGGCCGGTGGCCAACAGTTCGATGCCGCGTGACACCTTCTCCTGCGCCTGGACCGCGGCAAACTTCACGGCGCCGCGCGTCCGTGTCACGTTGCCGCCCTCGGCCAGGCAGTACTCCGCCTCGATCGACGGATAGTGCTCGGCCACGACGTAGCCGATCCCGATCCCGCTCGAGCCCTCCTCCCCTGCCTCCACGAGGAAGATGACGTCGCGGTCCAGCGAGACGTTGAGGCGCTTGAGCGTGAGCAGCGCCATCAGGCCGGCCACCACGTGGGGCTTGTCGTCCAGCGACCCCCGGCCGTAGATGTACCCCCCATCCCGCGTGGCGCTGAACGGGGGAAAGGTCCACTTCTTCGGGTCGACGGTGACCACGTCACTGTGGCCCATGTAGAGAATCGGGCGCTTGCGGCCGCTGCCCTTGATCCGTGCAATGAGGTTCGGGCGCTTCGGGTCGGAGGCGACGATCTCGACCGGGATGCCCTCTTTCTCGAGCACCGCCTTGAGGTAGTCGGTCACCAGGTATTCGTTGCCCGGCGGGTTGCTGGTGTCGAGACGCAGCAGCGCCTGGAAATGCTGGAGGGTCTCGGCCTCGAGGGCTCTCCAGTCGGGTGGGTTCGCCGCCTGCGCGGAGGGCGACACCTGGAGCGCGGGGATGCCCGCCAGGAGCACGGCCAGCGTTGCCGTCCGCAACCACCGGTATGACACGCTCATCATGCGGGGAGTCTAGCACGCGCATCGGCCACGTCAGTCGCGTGTCGGCCGCGCGCGGGCGGCCTGCCGGACGGCATCGACAATCCTGTCGATGTCGAAGGGCTTCCCGATGATCTCGTAGACGTGATCGGCTGCCACCCCGGTCAGTTCCTCCACGCGCCTCGGGTTGGTGCTGGTGAGGACGAACCGTGGCCCCCGCAGTGCCCCGTGCCGGAGGTGTTCGAAGAACCGGTAGCTCCGGTCGTAGGGCGGAACGATGTCGTAGACGACGACATCGGGTGCGTGCTCGTTGACGAACTCCACGAGGCTGGCGTCTCCGCGCTTGATGGCATCCACGTGTGCCGACACGACGATGAGGCCTGCCTGTTCGATGGCCACCCGGAGCAGCTCGACCACGTCGTCGTTGCTGTTCAGGATGGCCACGACCGGGAGACGGCTGGTCATGCCTCCCGCGGAGCAAACCGCGGGCCGATCGGCCGTGTCGGGGCTAGTGCCCTGGCGCGGGGGGCACCCAGTGCGGCGTGGCGTAGGCGAACATCATCGAGAGCAGACCCATCACTGCCATGAGCAGCACGCTGTGCTTGATCGTGAAGCGGAAGAGCCGGCTCTCGTCGGCCGCCGTCATGCCGGTGGCAGCCACCGCGACGGCGATGCTCTGCACCGAGATCATCTTCCCCATCACGCCGGCCGCCGAGTTCACCGAGGCGGTGAGGATGGGGTTCAGGCCCAGGGCATTCGCGGTCACCACCTGCAGGTTGCCGAAGAGCGCGTTGGCGGAGGTGTCGCTACCGGTGAGGAACACGCCCATCCAGCCCACCACGGCCGAGAAGAACGGGAAGGCGCCACCCGTTGATGCCAGCGCCAGGCCGAGCGTGGAGGTCATCCCCGAGTAGTTCATCAGGTAGGCCAGGCCGAGCATGGACGCAATGGTGACCATGGCGAACGAGAGCTGGCGGAACGTGTCCTTGTAGGCCTTCACCACCGGGCCCGGGCCTAGGCCGAGGAACAACGCTGCCGCGAGGGTGGCCAGCACGCAGGCCGTGCCGGAGGCCGAGAGCCAGTTGGCCGTGAACACGGCGGCGTACGGCGCCGGTGCATTGGTGACCGGCGGCACGCGCATGATCTGGTTGTGCAGGCCCGGTACGTTCAGGCCGTTGAGGGTGCCGGCGTTCACCGGCAGCGAGGCCGGCAGGAGCCCGTTGGTCCAGGTGTCGATGGCCTTCTTGATGCCGGGCTCGCCCCAGGCCAGCACGAAGACCACGAGGAGCATGTACGGCAGCCAGGCCAGCGCGAGTTCGCGGCCAGTGTGCCGGTGCACCGCGAGGGTGGCGGGCCGGTCGCCCTCGAGGCGCATGATCGTCTTCGGCTTCCACAGCTTCAGCACGGCAATCATCACGATGATGCAGGTGAGCGACGAGACGATGTCGGTGAGCTCCGCGCCCACGTAGTTCGACACGAGGAACTGCATGCCGGCGAACGAGACGCCACACGCCACGATGGCCGGCAGTACCTCGAGCGCGCGCTTGCGTCCCGCCATCACCACGAGCAGGTAGCCGGGAATGAACACCGACACCATCGCGCACAACCGTCCCACCATCGCGCTGAGGTCCCCGGCCGGGAGGCCTGTGACGTTGGCGAGCGTGATGACCGGGATGCCGATCGAGCCGAAAGCGACCGGCGCCGTGTTGGCGAGCAGGCAGATGCCAGCCGCATAGAACGGATCGAAGCCGAGCCCCGCGAGCATGGCACCGGCGACGGCAACCGGTGCGCCGAATCCGGCGGCGCCCTCGATGAATGCGCCGAACGAGAAGGCGATGAACATGGCCTGCAGCCGGCGGTCGTCAGTAAGCCCGCCGACCGAGTCCTTGATCACCTCGAACTTGCCCGTGTCCACCACGAGGCGGTAGAGCATGATCGAGCTGAAGACCACCCAGGCGATCGGGAACATGCCGTACGCCGCGCCGTAGAGGACCGAGATCAGGGCGAGCGATGCGGGCATGCCGTAAACCGCCAGCGCCACGAGGAGCCCCGACCCGAGGGCCGTCAGGGCCGAGATCCAAGACGGCTTCCGCAGCACGCCCAGCATGACGAACAACACGATGATCGGAACGGCGGCGAGCAGGGCGGACAGACCGAGGCTGCCGCCGAGCGGTTCGTAGTTGTGCTGCCACATGCGCGAGATCCCTGCCTGTCGTGAGTGAAAGAGGGTTGGACTGCCGGCTCAGGTCCGGAGAGTTATACCCGAAATGCACGCGTCCGGTATCATCGAATCATGCCGCGGACGGGAGCAGGAGCACCGAACGGTGAGGCAGGCAGCGGCGAGGCCGCACGGCTCGATGTCTGGCTGGACGTGGCGTGCCTGTTCAAGACCCGCTCGGAGGCCCAGAAGGCGATCAGGAACGGCAAGATCGACGTGAACGGGCAGCCGGCGAAGGCGCACCGGATGCTCAGGCCCGGCGACGAGCTGGTCATCGGCCGCCCCTTCGGACGCAGGCAGACGGTGGTGGTGAAGGGGATTGCGGAGAGGCACCTGTCGAGGGCCGATGCGCGCCTCCTCTACGAGGATCGGACACCGCCCGCGACACCGGAGGAGATCGAGATGCGGAGGCTCGAGCGGATGTACCGCGCCGCCGTCACCCCGCCCACGACACCCGACAAACGTGACCGCCGGGCGCTGCGGCGCATGAAGGAAGGCGGCTAGGCGCCGCCCTCCCCGGTCCGTGGCCTACTCCGGCCTGTTGCCGATGTCACCGCCCGTGGCTCCGGTGCCGGTGCGATAGTTCCGCGATCCGCCCACCTCGGTGCCGGTGCCTCCGGTGGTCCCTTCGGTCACATCCCGCGAGCCGGAATGCCGCGCCCTGTCGTGCTGCGAACCACCGACCATCGACTGGTCCGCCTCCGGGTCGCGGTCGACGTCGTCGGCAGGCCGATCGTCGTGCGACGGCCGCGGCTCAACCGGTTCGTTGTCGTCGAAGATGTTTGCCATCATTTTCCTCCCGCTGCGGCTGGTGCAGCTGGCATGCCAGCCGGTCGGCACGACGGGACCCGGCCTCGTCCGCATCATGCGAGCATGCCGAGACAGTGAGACACACGCAGCACTTCAGCCACCGACCAGGCCTGCGCGATGCAGCCCCTCGGGGTATACGGTGCGTCGGCGTCGAACACTTCGCTGACCGACCCCACGCAGGCATCGCTCATGTGCGCCTCGAACCCCTGCAGGGCCGCGCGCGCGGCCGCCCTGTCCGTGGGGAACACCCTGAGCCATGCATCCACGTACGGACCCACGAGCCACCCCCACACCGTGCCCTGGTGGTAGGCCGCATCGCGTGCCCTCAGGTCGCCGTAATACCTGGCCTTGAAGTCCGGCTCCCCCGGCGCGAGCGACCGCAGCCCGACCGGGGTGAGCAGGCGATCGCGAACGGTCCGGACCACGGGTTCCCATCGCGATCGGTCGAGCACGGGGTGCGGCAGTGACACGGCGAGGATCTGGTTGGGCCGGCACCGCGCGTCGTTGCCACCCGATTCGGCGTCGACGACATCGAACAGGTGGCCCGCCGCGTCGTACCAGAAGCGCTTGTTGAACGAGCGGGCGGCCCGGTCGGCCATGGCCCGATAGTCATCTGCCGCCGCGTCGTGGCGCTCGGCGGCCCACTGCTCCATCAGCCGAAGGGCGTTGTACCAGAGCGCATTGATTTCGACCGCCTTGCCCCGCCGCGGCGTGACCACCCAGCCGTCCACCTTCGCGTCCATCCAGGTGAGCTGGTACCCGTCCTCGCCCTGCGTGAGCAGGCCATCGGCCGGGTCCACGCGGATGCCGAACCGGGTGCCCCTCACGTGCGCCTCGATTATGGACTCCAGCCTCGGATAGATGCCGTCCAGCGTCAGCCGATCGCCGGTCACCTGGGTGTAGCGCGACAGCGCGTGGAAGAACCAGAGCGTGGCGTCGGCGGTGTGGTACAGCCCTTCCTTCTCGCCCTCCGGGAACATGTTCGGGATGAGCCCGTCGCGGATGTAGTGGGCAAATGTCCGGAGGATGTAGCCCGCCTCCTGGTGCCGCCCGGTCGTGAGGGTCAGCCCCTCGAGGCTGATCATCGTGTCGCGTCCCCAGTCGGTGAACCAGTGATAGCCGGCGATGACCGTCCGCACCTCGTCGCCCGCGGCACGCGCGCGCGCCGCCTCTTCCAGCCTGCCGGCGGGCGTGATGATGAACTGGTCCGCGGCGAGGACCAGTTCAGCGCCGACGTCCGTGCCCGCGGCCGCGCCCGCCCTGGCCAGCAGGTGCTCGCGCCTGGCGAGTTCGGCGTCGAGCGCAGCCTCGCTCGACAGCACGCTCATGGTCTCGAACGATTCGGTCGACGCCACCAGGGACGCCCGTTCGCCGCGTCCGAGCGACACCCGGAAGTAGCCGGGACTCCAGAGGTCCCCTTCCGCGTGATACCCGCGGCTCTCCTCCACGGCGTACTGCACCTGGTTCAGGCGACGGCCCTTCAATGTGAAGGTCGGCTCCTGGCCGAAGGCGAGCAGGCGCAACGGCGGAAGCGGCGATTGCGCAAGGGCGACCTCGAAGCAGTCGGCGACGGCCCTGAACTCGTACGGCCACCCCAGCGGCTCGCTGACCGGGTTCTCCTGCCACCGGAAGTTCACGGACGGACGGAGGCCGAGTTCGACCCGCTCCGCTCCGTCCAGCAGCTCGTACATCAGGTGCACGGTGTTCTGCATGTGCGTGAGGAACACGCGCCGCTCGATGACGATGCCCTCGATGTCGAACCGCCACACGGGAAGGCCGCTCTCGGTCCTGAACGAGACGAGGAAGCTGCGCGACGGCGGCGTGCCATTCAGCAGCCGCTCGCGGCCCCCGAACTCGACGCGCCGGCCATCGGGAAACCGCACCTGCTCGGCCACGTGGCTCAACATCACGACGCGGCCGTGGGGGGACGGCAGCGCGGCAATCAGCACTCCGTGGTAGCGACGGGTGATGATGCCCTCGACCGTCCCGGAGGCGTAACCGCCCAGGCCGTTGGTGACGAGCCACTCGCGGGTGGCGTTCTTCTCGGGATCGTGGATGTCTACCGGCCAGTCAATCTGTCGGACAGGCTGTCTCACGTCGTCTGCCCTTTCTCGCAGGAGCGTCAGGTCGTTCGCCTGGGCGTCAGGCGGTGCGGCGCTTGGTGCCTGTGGTTGTCCTCGCCCGCAGCGCCACGGGCCGGAGCACGAGCGTGCTTTCGCCGGGGATGCACCACCGGCCCATCGGCCACAGGTCGGGCGTGCCTGAACCGTCGTAGGCCGGCGATTCACTGCTCCACTCCACCTCCCAGTCGCAGCCGCGCGGTGGCGCGACGAGCGGGTTGGCGATGGACGCACGCGAGAGGTCGCGGCCGAGGTTCACCACGAGCAGCCGATCGTCGGTCCCTCCCATCAGGTAGCGGAGGACGAATGCCGACGCCGTGAGGATGCAGCCGTCGACACCGCCTGGCCGCTGTGCGCGGAATGCGGGCGTCTCGCGCCTGAGCCGCAGCAGGTCCTTGTGGAGCGCGTAGATGGCCGCGTGCGACTGACGCTCCGTGAGGTCGAGCACCGAGCCTTCGAACGTGCGCCGATCGGCCGGGTCGTCGAGCGCCGCGCGGGCCTCGAAGTCCACGGCGCTGGTGAACTGCGTGAGGAACTCGGCGCGCCCCTTCATCACCGCCCGCGCCAGCTCCGGCTGGTGATCGGCGAAGTAGAGGAACGGCGTGGACGCGGCGAACTCCTGGCCCTGGAAGAGCATCGGCGTCCCGGGCATCAGCAGCAGGAAGGCGGTCATCGCCCGGATGCGACCCGGATGCGCCAGCCGATCCATCCGCAGCCCGTGCACCGAATTGGCGACCTGGTCGTGGTTCTGGAGGTAGACCACGAATCTCGCCGGTTCGAGGTCGAGTGCCGGGGTCCCGCGGGGCTGCGACTGCCAGCTGTAGTGCTGGCCCTGGAACAGGAACCCGTGCCTGGCCGCCGCCAGCAGTTCGGACGATGTGCCGAGCGTATCGCTGTAGTAGGCCTCCGCCCGACCGGTCAGTGCCACGAGGGCGCTGTGGTGGAAGTCGTCGTTCCAGAGCGCATCCAGCCCCATGCCCCCCTCCCGTTCGGGCCGGACGAGTTCCGCGTGCTGCGGCTCGTTCTCCGCCACGATCAGCGTGCCGCGCCCGCCCGCCGCCTCGCGGACCGCCGCCCCGATCTCCGCGATGATGTGGCGGGGAGACGCGTCGAAGATCTGCTGCGTGGCGTCCAGCCGCAGTCCATCCATGTGGAACTCATCGATCCAGTACCGCGCATTGGCCACGAAGAACTCGCGCACGGGCCCCGCATCGGCACCGTCGAAGTTCAGGGCATCTCCCCACTCGTTGTCGTAGGTTGTCGAGAAGTAGGCCGGCGAGAACGCGCGCAGGTAGTTGCCGGACGGCCCCAGGTGGTTGTAGACGACGTCGAGGATGACACCGAGCCCAACCTCGTGCGCCGCGTCCACGAACGCCCGCAGATCGTCGGGTGAACCGTAGTGATGGTAGGGCGCGAACAGGTCCACGCCGTCGTAGCCCCAGCCGAATGCACCGTCGAACTCCGCAATGGGCATCAGCTCGATGGCGGTGATGCCGAGCGCGCGCAGTTCGGCCAGCTCGCGCGTCGCCGCCTGCCACGTCCCTTCGCGCGTGAACGTGCCGACGTGCAGTTCGTAGAGCACCTGCCCCTCGAGTGACACGCCCGGCCAGCCAGCGTCGTGCCAGCGGAATGAGGCAGGGTCGACGAGGGCCGAGAGACCGTGTGGTCCGTCGGGCTGGAAGCGCGAGGCCGGGTCCGGGTAGATCCGGTCGCCACCGTCGAGTCGGAACCCGTAACGGGCACCGGCATGTGCCTGGGCTTCCGCGGTCCAGTACCCCTCTTCGTCATGCGTCATCGGCACGCCGAGATCGTCGATGACCAGCTCGACGAGCTGCGCCGCCGGCGCCCAGACGCGGACGTGCATCCGGCGCGGCCCGATGAACTCGGCGCCGATCGGCAGACGACGCGTGCGGTTGTCCGTCGGCGAGACACGCGTTGAGGGAGGTGAACCTGAGCCGGCCATCTGCGCTCAGGTCGGTAGCAGGAACGGTGCCCACTTCGCCTGCGAGCCATGGGCCTGTGGCCCCGCTGGCCTATCGTCCGAAGATCCCCTTCAGCCGCCCGCCCAGCGAACGGAAGAAACCCTGCACCGCCCGCGTGGCACGCTGCTTCAGCGTGCCACGGTGCACCTCGCAGAGGGCACCCGGAATGTCATCACCGTCCTTGAAGTACTCGACGTAGGTCGGGCACTCATCCACCGGCTTCAGGTAGGACACCGCGCAGAGTTCCTGCTCCCGGAGTCCGGGGGGCATGGTGAAATCGGCCGGCGGACGGGAACGGGCGATTCGCTTCATGAAGTCGGCCCAGATGGGGACGGCAACCCGCGCGGCATACGCCTCGCGTCCGATCGGGGCGGGTGTGTCGCGCCCCACCCACACGACCGCCACGACCGAGCTGGAGAACCCTGCGAACCAGGCGTCGTGGTACTCGTTCGTCGTACCGGTCTTGCCGCCGACAGGACCACGGACGCCGAGCTCACGGGCCTGGCTTCCCGTGCCGCGATCGACGACATCACGCAGCATGGCGAGCATCTGGAACGCCACCTGTTCACCCAGCACGCGCCGCGTGCTGACGTCGCGCGCGAAGACCTCCTCGCCCTGGGCATTGGCCACCGAGAGGATGGCGCGCGGCTCGACCCGTTCCCCGCCGCCCGGGAAGATTGTGTACGCGGCAGCCAGATCAAGTGGAGAGACGAGCCCGGTGCCGAGCGCCAGCGACGGGACATCCGGCAGGTTCCGCATGCCCGCATTCGAGGCGAGCGTGAGCACCTGGCCGCTGCCCACGCGGCGCTGCAGATCGACGGCTGCGGCGTTGTTCGAGTCGATGAGCGCCGCACGCAGCGTGAGCCGGGCCGGGGCGTCTCCCTCGGCATTCCGCGGCCGCCACTCGGGGTCACCCGGTGCAGGAGCGCGCACGGTGTCCAGGTTGTCGAGCACCGAGACCGGCGAGAAACCGCGCTCGAGCGCCGTCGCGTAAACAAACGGCTTGAACGCGGAGCCGGGCTGGCGCCGGCCGCGCGTGGCCCTGTTGAAGGTGCTGCGCGCGTAGTCGCCACCGCCGACCATGGCCAGCACGTCGCCGGTGCGCGGGTCGAGCGCCACGAACGCCGCCTCGAGGCCGCGCCCCCCCAGGCGCTGCAGGCCTGCGGCCACGGCCTTCTCGGCGGCATCCTGGATGTTGCGATCGAAAGTGGTCCTGACCTGCCAGTCGGGTGGGTGATCGCCGCCGAACTCGTTCCGGAATTGCTGTCGCAGATACTCCCGCGCCCACCCGCTCGCCCCCTCGCGCGCCTGCCGGTAGGTCTGGATGCGGGGTCTCACCCGCCGAGCCGCCGCCTCCTGCTCGGGCGTGATGAAGCCCTGCTCCCGCATCTGGGCAAGTACGACGCGGCTTCTCTCGAGGGCGCCGTCGTAGTTGCTCCAGGGGGACAGCGTGGACGGCGCACGCACCAGCCCCGCGATGAGCGCCGCCTCGGGCAGGGTGAGCTGCCGGGCTGGCTTACGGTAGAGGTGCTGCGACATCGTCTCGACGCCGTACACGCCGGCACTCAGGTAGACCCTGTTCAGGTAGAGCTCGAGGATCTGTGGCTTCGTGAGCTGCACCTCGAGCATGAGCGCGAGCAGTGCCTCGCGCCCCTTGCGTCCGAGCGTGCGGGCATTGGAGAGGAACAGGGTTCGGGCCAGCTGCTGCGTCAGGGTGCTGCCGCCTTCGAGGCGTCCGCCGTCGGTGACCCCGCGAAACACCGCCCTGGCGATCCCGATGGGGTCGATGCCCGGGTGGTAGTAGAACCGCCGGTCCTCGATGGCGACGAACGCATGCTGCAGGTCTGCTGCGATGGCGTCCAGCCCGACGTCGTGCCGCTGCTCGTCCAGCCGGAACCACGGCCGGCCGTCGTTCGCCAGGAAGACCGTGTCACCCACGCCACGTGTCAGGCGGTGTACCGCCACGGCATACCGCGACAGCCACCAGACCGAATAGCCCCCGCCGACGATGAGCAGGCCGAGGAGGGTGTAGGCCGCCAGCGTCCAGAATCGGCGCGTGCCCGGCAGCGGCATCAGTCCTGCTGGTCGGTGAGGAGTTCCGAGGCGCGACGCTCGGCCCGGGTCAGGGATTTCCGCTCGACACGTCGCGCATACAGGAGGGCCGCGGCAAAGATCACCACGATCAGGCCGAGCGACAGCCACTTGGGGATCTCCCAGTGGATGTAGCCGCTGCTGTGCAGGTACTCGACGACGAGCTTGATGCCGACCCACGCGATGATGACGAAGGCGCCGTCGACCAGGGGTGGATAGCGCTGGACGATCGCGAGCAGCTGCCCGATGACGAGCCGCATCATGATGATGCCGAGGATGCCGCCGGCGAGGATCACCCACACCTTGTTCGACATCGCGACGGCGACCAGGATGGAGTCGATGGCAAAGACGATGTCGGTGAGTTCGACCTTCACGACGGTCGACCAGAAGGGCGACAACCCGAACATCGAGGTGGCCTTGGGTGGCGTCTGCCGGCTCTCGGCCCCACCGTGCTGCGTGAAGTGCTGGTACACCAGCCAGAGCAGGTAGCCGGCGCCTGCAAGCTTCACCCAGGACAGGGCAATCAGGTAGACGGCCAGCAGCGTCGCGATGGACCGGAACGCGAAGGCGCCGATGATGCCGTAGCGCAGGGCCTTCTGCTGCTCCTGCCGCGGGAGGCCGAGCACCAGCACGGCCAGGACCATCGCATTGTCGGCACTGAGCAGCCCCTCGAGCGCCACCAGGAGCGCGATCGTCACCAGGTCGGAGGGCTGCACACTCGCGAGAAACGGCAGAGAGAACACGCCCCGCCAGTATACCGGCCGGACGTTGACACGCACCGTGTCAAGGCATAGAGTTGGATCGAAGCAAGGTCTCATCAGGAACGTCCGAAGGCCATGGGTATCCACGACGACTACTTCTTCATCAGCGTCGCGGCTCGGATGCTCGGCATGCACCCGCAGACACTGCGTAAGTACGAACGGCTCGGGCTCGTGCAGCCGAGCCGCACCATCGGCAGCATGCGTGTCTACTCGCATGACGAGCTCGAGCGCCTGAAGGTCATCAAGCGGCTGGTGGACGATGCGGGGATCAACCTCGCAGGCGTGCAGCGGCTGCTCTCGATTGCGGAGGTCGTGCAGCGGATGCGGCCGCTCATGCGCGACGAGCCGCTCTCCACGCGCGAGGCGCGCCGCCTCACGCAAGAGGTCGATCAACTCGCCCGGCTGCTGGGGTTCGACTGATGGAGTTCAAGGACTACTACGCCACTCTCGGCGTGCCCAAGGGGGCCACCGAGAAGGAAATCAAGCAGGCTTTCCGCAAGCTCGCCCGGAAGTACCACCCCGACGTGAACCCGGGTGACAAGGCAGCCGAGGCGAAGTTCAAGGAGATCAACGAGGCCAACGAGGTGCTCAGCGACTCCGAGAAGCGCCGCAAGTACGACGAACTCGGCGCCAACTGGCGCGCCTACGAGCAGGCCGGTGCCGCAGGGGCCGGCAGCCCGTTCGGCCAGGGCGGCGCCTGGAACGTGCACTTCGGCGGCGGGGCCGGGAGCGGGAGCGCCGGCGGCTACCGCACCGTCACGCCCGACGAGATGAACGAGATGTTCGGCGAGGGGGGCAACCCGTTCTCCGACTTCTTTCAGACCTTCTTCGGCGGTGCGACGGGCGGCCAGCAGGAGGAGCCCGGACGGCGCGGCCGCGGCCGAGGTCGCGGTGCGCGGGCCGGACGCGACGTGGAGCAGGACCTGGAACTCTCCCTCGAGAACGCATTCCACGGCACCGAGCTGCACCTGTCGGTCAAGCACGACGGCCATGCGCGGACGGTCAAGGTGCGGATTCCCGCCGGAGTCGGTGACGGCTCACGCGTGCGCATCGCGGGCGAGGGCGAGATGGGTGCGGGCGGCGGCAAGTCCGGCGACCTGTACCTGCGGATCCGCCTGTCCCCTCACCCCCGCTTCGAGCGCAAGGGGCGCGACCTGTACACCCGCGTGCACGTGCCGCTGACCACTGCCATCCTCGGCGGCGAAGCCGACGTGCAGACCCTGGCCGGCCGGACGCTGCGGCTGAAGGTGCCCGCCACCACGCAGAACGGCCAGACATTCCGGCTGAAGGGGCATGGCATGCCCGCGACGAACCGTCCCGAATCCGGCGATCTCTACGCGACCGTGGAGGTCCAGCTGCCGAAGACGCTGACGCCGGAGCAGCGCAGGCATTACGAGGCGCTCGCTGAGCTCGACAAAGGAACGACGTCATGAACATCAACAAGTACACCGAGAAGGCGCGGGAAGCGGTCGCCGCTGCCCTTGAACTGGCCCAGACGGGCAACAACCCCCAGCTCGAACCCGAGCACCTGCTCGCCGCGCTCGTCGACCAGCGCGAGGGTATCGTCCCCGGGCTGCTGCGCAAGATGAACGTGGAGCCCGGCACGGTGAGCCGGGGCGCGAAGGACCTGGTCGCCAAGCTCCCGTCGGCCTTCGGCGGATCGCAGCCGTCGCTGTCGCCCCGGCTGAAGCTCGTCACCGACCAGGCACAGGCCGAGGCCGATCGCCTCAAGGACGAGTTCGTCAGCACCGAGCACCTCTTCGTGGCCATCGCGGACGAGAGCGGGCGCTCTCCCGCGGCGCAGTACCTCAAGGGGCTCGGCGTCACGCGCGACGGCGTCTTCCAGGCGCTCACCAGCGTCCGCGGCTCGGCCCGCGTGACGAACGAGAACCCCGAGGGCACGTACCAGGCACTCGAGCGCTACGGCCGCGACCTGACCGAGTTCGCGCGCAAGGGCAAGCTCGACCCGGTCATCGGGCGCGACGAGGAGATCCGTCGCGTCATCCAGGTGCTCTCGCGCCGCACCAAGAACAACCCGGTGCTCATCGGCGAGCCGGGCGTCGGCAAGACGGCGATCGTCGAGGGCCTGGCCGGGCGGATCGTGCGCGGCGACGTCCCGGAAGGCCTGAAGGACAAGCGCATCGTGGCCCTGGACATGGGCGCCCTCGTGGCCGGCGCCAAGTACAGGGGCGAGTTCGAGGAGCGCCTGAAGGCGGTGCTGAAGGAAATCACCGACTCCGAGGGACAGGTCATCCTCTTCATCGACGAACTGCACACCGTGGTCGGCGCGGGTGCGGCGGAAGGGTCGATGGACGCGTCCAACATGCTGAAGCCGATGCTGGCCAGGGGCGAACTGCACACGGTCGGCGCCACGACCCTCGATGAGTACCGGAAGTACATCGAGAAGGACGCGGCCCTCGAACGCCGCTTCCAGACGGTGCTCGTCGGCGAACCGACGGTCGAGGACACCATCAGCATCCTGCGCGGCCTGCGCGAGCGGTACGAGATCCACCACAAGGTGGCGTTCAAGGATGCCGCCCTGGTGGCGGCGGCCGTGCTGTCGAACCGCTACATCGCCGACCGGTTCCTCCCGGACAAGGCGATCGACCTGGTCGACGAGGCAGCCTCCAAGCTCCGCATGGAGATCGACTCGATGCCGGTCGAGGTGGACGAAGTCGAACGCCGGATCACGCAGCTCGAGATCGAGCGCGAGAACCTGCGGAAGGAAACGGACAAGGCGTCGGTGGAGCGGCTCGCGAAGCTGGACAAGGAACTCGCGGACCTCAAGGAGGAACGCGGGCGCCTCACCGCCCAATGGCAGCACGAGAAGGACGCCATCCAGGCCGGCAGCACGATGAAGGAAGAGCTGGAGGCCCTGCGCCAGCAGCTCGAAACCGCGCAGCGCGGCGGCGACTACGCCCGAGCATCCGAGCTTCAGTACGGGCGCATTCCGCAGCTCGAGCAGAAGATCCGTGACGAGGAAGCCCGCCTGGCCTCGCTTCACTCGGGGCAGCGCATGCTGAAGGAAGAGGTCGACGAGGAAGACATCGCCGAGGTGGTCAGCAAGTGGACCCACATCCCGGTCAGCCGGCTGATGGAGGGCGAGATCCAGAAGCTGATTCACATGGAGGAGCGGCTGCACAAGCGGGTCATCGGCCAGGACGAGGCGATCGTGGCGGTGTCCAACGCCATCCGCCGCGCCCGTGCCGGACTCCAGGATCCGAACCGGCCGCTCGGCAGCTTCCTCTTCCTCGGCCCGACCGGGGTCGGCAAGACGGAGCTGGCGCGCGCACTGGCGGAGTTCCTGTTCGACGACGAGCAGGCGATGGTGCGAATTGACATGTCCGAGTACCAGGAGAAGCACACGGTCTCCCGCATGATCGGCGCACCGCCCGGATACGTGGGCTACGAGGAGGCGGGCCAGCTCACCGAGGCGGTCCGGCGCCGGCCGTACGCGGTGGTGCTGTTCGACGAGATCGAGAAGGCACACCCCGAGGTGCTCAACGTGCTGCTCCAGCTCCTGGACGACGGGCGCCTGACCGACGGGAAGGGACGCACGGTGGACTTCAAGAACACCGTCGTCATCATGACCTCGAACCTGGGCAGCCAGTTCATCTCGGAGCACTCGTCGGTGGAGACCGGCGTGCTCGACGAAGGGACCCGGCGGCAGGTGATGGACGCACTACGCGCCCACTTCCGCCCCGAGTTCCTGAACCGCGTGGACGAGATCATCTTCTTCCACGCCCTGGGCCGGCCGCACATCAAGCAGATCATCGACATCCAGATCGCCGGACTCCTGAAGCGGCTGGAAGAGCGGAAGATCCACGTCCAGCTCACCGATGGCGCCAAGGACGACCTGGTACAGGAGGGCTACGACCCGGCCTACGGCGCCAGGCCGCTCAAGCGGGCCATCCAGCGGCGCGTGCTGGACCCACTCGCGCTGCAGGTCCTGGAAGGACGATTCGGCGAGGGCGACACGGTCCTCGTCGACGCCGGCCCCGGCGGCCTCCGGTTCGAGAAGGGGGGCCTCGCCGGAGCCTCGGCCGGCACCGGCGGGACGGGCCAGACGACCGGCGGAGCCGCCCGATGATGGGTGCAGGCATAATGAAGTAAGGAACATGTCGTCGAACAACCCGACTCCCCGCTTCAACCCCCGGGGTGGCGACAAGCGCGGCCCCCGCCCGCTTGGCAGCCGCCCCGGCATGTCGCTCTGGTATGGGCTCGCGCTGCTGCTCATCCTCGGGCTCGCCCAGATGTACTGGATGACGCCGCAGGGCAAGACGATCCCGTACAGCGAGTTCAAGGAGCTCGTGAAGAACGGCGGGGTCACCGAGGTCACGGTTGGCGACGTCAGCATCCGCGGCACGCTGAAGGAACCGGTCACCTCGGGTGGCCGCCAGACCCGCGAGTTCCTTACCACGCGCGTGGAGGACGCCAAGCTCACCGAGGAGCTCGAGGCACGTGGCGTCAAGTACAGCGGCGAAACCAACAACCGCTGGCTCCCCGAACTGCTCGGGTGGCTGCTGCCGCTCCTCTTCTTCATCGGCATCTGGGGCTTCTTCTTCCGCCGCATGAGCGGCGCGGAGGGCGGCGTCATGTCCTTCGCCCGCAGCCGCGCCAAGGTCTTCGCCGATGACGAGGTGAAGGTCAGGTTCGCGGACGTGGCCGGTGTGGACGAGGCGCGCGAGGAACTCAAAGAAGTGGTCGAGTTCCTGAAGACCCCGAAGAAGTACACCAACATCGGCGGTCGCATCCCGAAGGGGGTCCTGCTCGTCGGCCCTCCCGGCACAGGCAAGACGCTGCTGGCGCGGGCGGTGGCGGGTGAGGCGCACGTGCCGTTCTTCAGCCTGAGCGGCTCGGAGTTCGTGGAGATGTTCGTCGGCGTCGGCGCCGCGCGCATCCGCGACCTGTTCCAGCAGGCCGAAGCCAAGGCGCCCTGCATCGTCTTCATCGACGAACTCGACGCGCTCGGCAAGGCACGCGTGCAGAGCCCCGTGGGCAGCCACGAGGAACGTGAGCAGACGCTGAACCAGCTGCTGGCCGAGATGGACGGATTCGACTCCCGCAAGGGGGTCATCATCATGGGCGCCACCAACAGGCCCGAGGTGCTCGATCCGGCGCTGCTGCGCCCGGGGCGGTTCGACCGGCAGGTGCTGGTCGACAAGCCGGACGTGAAGGGTCGCGAGGAGATCCTCCGGATCCACGTGAAGGGCGTGAAGGTGTCGCCCGATGTCGACATCCGGGTCGTCGCGGCGCGGACGGCCGGCTTTGCCGGCGCCGACCTCGCCAACCTGGTGAACGAGGCGGCACTGCTGGCCGCCAGGAACGACAAGACCGAGGTGGGCCCCTACGAGTTCGAGGCGGCCATCGAACGGCTCGTCGCCGGCCTGGAACGCAAGCGGGTGATGAGCGAGAAGGACCGCGAGACGATCGCGTACCACGAGACCGGCCACGCCGTCGTGGCGTCGGTCGTCGAGGGCATGCACCCGGTGCACAAGATCTCGATCGTCGGCCGCGGCTTCGGCGTGCTGGGCTACACCCTGCACCTTCCCACCGAGGAGCGCTACCTGTCCACGCGGCGACAGCTGATGGGCGAGCTGGCGGTGCTGCTGGGTGGGCGCACGGCCGAGGAGATCACCTTCGGCGAGGTGACGACCGGCGCACAGAATGACCTCCAGCGCGCCACCGACATCGCGCGCGCGATGGTCTGCGAGTTCGGCATGAGCGAGACGCTCGGGCTCATCAACTACGACGGGAACAAGCGCGCCAAGTTCCTGGACGTGCCGATGCCGCAGGAACGCGGGCTCTACTCCGAGGAGACGGCGCTCAAGATCGACGGCGAGATCCGCCGGATCATCACCGAGGCGCACGACACGGCGGCGCGGGTCCTCACCGAGCGCCGCGAGCAGGTGGACGCCATCGCGAAGCGTCTGCTCGAGGTCGAGGTAATCGAGGGCGACGAACTGCGCCGTATCCTGGGCATTGCCCCGCCGCCGGTCACCGACGGTCCGCCGGTCGAAGGCAGCGTGGAACTGCGGCAGTAGCCCGCATCACGTGGTCCGCTACCGCTTCGACGCATTCGTGCTGTCGCCGCGCCAGCGGACCCTGCTGCGCAGCGGGGTCGAGCAGCCCCTGATCCCGCGGTACTTCGATCTCCTGCTCTTCCTCGTCGAGCACCGTGCCGACGCGGTGCACAAGCGCGACATCTTCGACGCGGTGTGGGCCGACGTGATCGTGTCGGAGAGTGCCCTCACCCAGGCCATCCGCACCGTCCGCCGCGCGCTCGGCGACGATTCGCGCGACCCACGCTTCGTGCGGACGGTATCGCGGCACGGGTACCAGTTCGTCTTTCCCGGGGTGATTGAGGAAGAGGACAGCGGCGGCCGTCCGGACCTGGCCACCGACGGCGTCGGGGGCCCGCCCGCCGCACCGCACGATCCGGTTCCCGCGCTGCTTGCCAGGCTTGCCGCGCGGGCCGACTCCCCCGCCGCCGAGGAGGACCAGCGCGAGGCGGCCGAGCGACTGCACGCGCTCGGCACTGCCATGGTGCTCGCCCGACTGCCGGCCGGCGCCGCGGGTGCGCGCGCACGGGCACTGCTGCGCGACACCCGCTGGGACAGCCCGACGTCGGGCCCCGTGCCGATCCTCGGCCAGCCGGACGCCATCTCCACGGTGCGCGAACTGGTCCGGCTGCGCACCAGGCGGGCCGCGTGGATCGTGGCCCGGCGCTGGACCAATGCATCTGTCGGTGGCGCGGTGGCCGGGCTGTGCGGCGGGGTGCTCGGCGGCCTGCTCCTCCTCGCATCGCCAGCCCACACCTCACCCCCGGCCGTCGTGCCCGTACTGGCGGCACTCGGCGCGGCCTGCGGTATGGTGGCTGGCGCCGGAGTCGGCGCGGGGATGGCTGTGGCCGAAGCCGCCATCCGATCGCGCCGCGTCAGCGGGCTGGTCGTCGGGAGCGCGCTCGGCGGAGGTTCGGTGGGCCTGCTGCTGCAGATGCTCGGGGGCTCGAGCCTGTCGGTGCTGGTCGGCGTCGAGGCACCGGTGGGTGGCGCGATCGAAGGGCTGGTGATTGGAGCCGCCGCAGCAGCCGGTTACGGTGGGTCCACCGCCGACGTCCATGAAGGGCTCGCCACCCCGCGCGGCCCGGCCCGCGTCCGCGTGCTCCTGATGACCGGGCTCTCGACCGCCGGTGGCGCGCTGCTCATCGCCGTCACGGGCCGCCCCCTGGTGGGCGGCACGCTGCACGCGATCGCTCAGGCGGCGACGGGGCGCGACGCGTTCCTCGGTCCGCTTGGCGGCCTCATCGGCGAACCCGGCTTCGGGCCGGTCACGGCAACGCTGATCGCCATGGGCGAGGGACTGGCGTTCGGCGTGGGCCTCGCCTGGGGATTGACGCGACGCCCGTGATCCCCGGATTCAGGCCTGAATCCGTCTGCTCACGAGGATCTCACAACTTGCTCAGCCGCCCCTGACGACTCGCCGACCACCTCCGTCTCATGCTCGGACCCCGGAGGATCCTGCATGACGACGATCGCGCATGGCCGTGCCTGCGAGCACGGAACCCTGCAAGTACCCACGACCCGGCCGACCGAATTCGTGGACATCACCCCGGCGCTTCAGGCCTGGTCCGCGTCTGCCGGTCGCTGGTCCGGCACACTCACCATCCAGAGCCGCCACACCACCGCAGCCATCGCCATCAACGAGGCCGAGCCGCTGCTGCTCGCCGACATGGAGGCGCTGCTCGAGCGGCTGGCTCCCCGCACGCACCCGTACTGGCACGACGAACTTCCGCTCCGGGGCCAGGTGCCGACCAGCGAACCCCGCAATGGACACGCCCATTGCCGATCCCTGCTCCTGCCCTCCACCGCCGTCGTCATCGTCGTGAACGGGGCGCTCCAGCTGGGCCGGTGGCAGCGCGTCTTCCTGGTCGAACTCGACGGCCCGCGCCAGCGCGAGGTGAGCCTTTTGGCCATGGGCGAGGTGCTGCCATGAAGCTGCAGCATGCCGGCACCGTCGTGCTCGGGGCCGGGAGACGACACATTCCCGGCGCGCCCGCCGCGGCGGCTCAGCCCTCGTACACGACCTTGCCGCCCACGACGGTGCGCACAATCTTGATGTCCTTGATCTTCTCGGGGTCGATGGTATGCGGATCGTCGGCGAGCACGACGAAGTCGGCCAGCTTGCCTGGCGTGATCGACCCCTTCAGGTGCTCCTCCTTCGAGGCGTACGCGCCGTGGAGCGTGTTCACCTTGAGCGCCTCGGCGACCGAGATGCGCTGGTTCACGCCCCAGGTCTTGCCGTCCCAGCCCTTGCGGGTGACCATGCCCTGGATGCCCATGAGCGGCGCGAACGGTCCGGGGCTGAAGTCCGACCCGGCCGCCGCGTGGATGCCGGCATCGAGCAGCGTGCGGTAGGCCATGCTGCGCTTCATGAGGTCTTCACCGTAGAACACGAACTTGTCGGTGTTGTAGTAGGCGTAGGTCGTGAACATCGCCGGAATGGCGTCGAGCGCCTTCATGCGCCGCACGAGGCTGTCGTCGATGAGCGTGCAGTGCGTGATCTTCGGGCGCGCATCCTGGCGGGGGAACAGCTTCTGCGCCCGCTCTGCCGCGGTCAAGTACATGTCGATCGCCACGTCACCGTTGGCGTGGCAGTTCACCTGGATACCGGCACGGTGCACCTTCTCCACCCAGGCGTTCAGTTCCTCCTGGGTCTCGGTGACGTTGCCCTTGTAACCCGACTTGTCCCCCGGGTACGGCTGGCTCAGCGCCATGGTCCGCTCGGAGAACGAACCGTCGACCGTGTGCTCGGAGGTCGCGCCGAACCTGATCCACTCGTCGCCAAAGCCGGTCTGGATCCCGCTGGCAATCATCGAGTCCAGCACCCGGCCGCTGGCTTCATAGCTCACGCGGTGCAGCAGTTCGCCGCGCGCGCGCACATCCTGGATGGCGGCCAGGTTGCCGCCTTCGTGGTGCACGCTGGTCAGGCCGTACCTGACGAACTGCTTCGAGATGTGCGCGATGCCGTCCCTGCCCCGCTTCTCGAGGTCGGCGGCCGAGTAGGTGGGGCGCGTCCCGACGCCGTTGAAGACGCCGCGCGCCGTGTCGGTGACGCGCCCGTTCAACTGCCCCGTCTCGTCCCTGTCGTAGGTGCCGCCGGCAGTGTTCTTCGCCGAGGCCGTCACGCCGGCCATCGTGAAGGCCTTCGAGTTGTAGTAGGACGTGTGACCGCCGCGGTGCCGGACCACCACCGGGTGTTCCAGGGACACCTCGTCGAGGTCCTTCACGTTCAGCTCGCGGCCATCCTTCAGCTTCGTGTCGTCGAAGAAGTAGCCCTCCACCCAGGTGCCTGGCGGGAGCTGGCGTGCGCGGGCGCGCAGCTTGTCGATGATGCTCGTCACGGTGACGAACTCCACCTCGAATGGATTGCCCACCAGCACTTCATACAGGAGGACCTCCCCGCCCGCGTGGTTGTGGCAGTCCGTGAAGCCCGGAACGATGGTCATCCCCTTCGCATCGAAGGTGGTGGTGTCCTTGCCGGCGAGCCCGCGAATCTCCTCATTGGTGCCGACGGCAATGAACCGGCTGTCCTTCACGGCGAAGGCCTGCGCCGTGGGCATACGCGTGTCCACGGTATGCACCGTCGCGTTCACGACGATGAGGTCGGCGTTCCCGCCTTCGGCTCCGGCGGCGGCCGCAACGGTCCGCGTGAACCATGGATGTCCCAGTGACCCGGCCACGGCACCGGCCGTCAGCCCCATGAAGTCTCGTCGCGTACGCCGTTCGCTCATCGTGTCTCCTTGGAGAGGGTATTGCGCCTGAGCCGGCATTACAGCGCCAGTGTGGCGTGATGGTCAACACAAACCGTGTGCGACCGACGTTTGTGTCGATGCCGGCGGGTCTGCGCGTCCGGCGACCTGAACCGGTCGGGAATGCCGACGGGGGAGGTGCCGTCGACTCAGAACTCGGTACCGGCGCCGGCGCCACCCGAGCGACCGCCCGAGAACGACGGGTCGGCAGGCGCCTCGCTATGCCGCTGCGGAACCGGGTGTACTGCAACCGAGGCGAGGCTGACCATCTGGATGAACGCGGCATCGCGCTCGAGCAGAGGCCGGGCGGTGAAGCCACCGCGCTCGCCGTCTGCGCCCGTTGCGAGCCAGCGGCGCAACAGCACCGCCGCACCCACCAGGACGATCCCCAAAACCATCGGGTCCCAGGGTTGGCGCGCCCAGCCGAGATACGCCTTGTTGGTCACGAGTGAGGCCAGCATGGCAGCGAGCGCGATCCGCAGCAGCAACGGATCCCGCTCCGTGACGGCGACCCGGCCCAGCACGAACGGCAGGATCCAGGTGACACCCCAAGTTCCCCACCGGAACCAGCCTGCCGCCGAGGTCCCGAATGGCTCGGACAGCAGGTGGAGGTTCAGCGACAGATAGAGCCCGCCTGCGGCGGCTGCCCGGATCACGGTCCAGTCGTCCAGCGCGATCTCGTGCTCGGCGTGCCGGCGCGCCAGGCTGGAACGGGTGACGACCACACCGAAGACGAGGGCGGCGAACAGGCGCCCGCCCTCTGGCCCGATCGCACGGAACGCCATCGGTGCGAGGGCCACCGCACACGGCGCCACCACCGCGGCGTACTGGAATCCGAAGCGGCGATAGACCGCGACGGCTCCCGCCGCAACGCCCAGCATCGCGAAGAACCAGGCTTCGCTGCCCGAATTCGACCCGAACAGCTCGGTCGAGAGCAGGCCGGCCGCAAGGCCGAACAGGCCGACCGCGCCGACTGCCAGCGCCTCCTCGACACCGTGGCGATACAGGCGATAGTCCCGCACCACCATCGTCGCCGCATGGAATGCGCCCACACCGATGGCAGCGGCCACGAGGGATACGACGACTTCGCTGCGGAGATCGGTCAGCAGGAAGACCAGGCCGGTGGCCGCGGCACCGGCGATCGCCGTGAAGAGTGCGAGCCCCAACCTCAGTCCGAGCCCCGTCCGACGAAGGTCGGTGGTGAGATCCGACGCGAACCGCTGCGCCTGCTCCTGGGAGAGCAGACCTGCCTTCGCCCACTCGCGCACGCGCCCAGCCAGCCGGACCCTGATCTCCTCATCGGGGGAATAGACCCTCATGGCTCCCGTCCCATCTGCCGCGACAACGACACGAGCCAGCGGATCATCAGCACCGCGGAGAGGACGATGTAGAGGAACTTCGGCTCGATGCCGGGCACGTACGGGAGGATCTCGCGGCTCACGCACACGTAACCGGCAAAGGCGCCGTAGACCACGAAGCTGAAGCGCCGGTGCCGGATCCCTCCCAGGATGCAGACCGCGGACACCGCGATGGCCGGCACGAGCCAGGGCGAGAACCCGTCGTCGTCCAGCACGCCCCAGGTGAGGGCAGAGAGCACGATGAGCGCCGATAGCTGGAGGTAGGTGTCGAGGAAATGCGGCTTGAAGCGGCGCTGCCAGGTGACGGTGCCAAGGGCCGCGGCCACCAGGCCGTACAGCAGTGCGGCAAGGCGGACCGACTCGCCGTCGAACCAGCGGAAGCGGTCCATGCGTACGCCAAACCAGCCGCCGAGGGCGGCGAGGCCGAGCGAGAGCACGAAACGGTTGTCGAAGCGGTAGGCCGCCGCGAAGTACACGGTGGCGGAGGCCAGCAGGTAGTAGTCCCAGTGCGCCCGCAGGAACTGGAAGCGGTACTCCACGTAACCCAGCTCGACGCCGAGCACGAGGCAGGCAAGGTAGAGGACGTAGTCGAAGACGAGCGACGGCGGCTCGACACGGTCGTTCGAGTAGGGGCGCGCCACCGCGAACGCGTAGCCGAAGCAGCCGAGCACGAGCGCGCTGGCCGGCAGCAGGATGGCGAGGTCGCCCCAGCGGTCCGAATAGGTTCGCGCCGTCCAGGCGAGGCCGCCCGCGAAGGCGACCACGCCCAAATACAGCAGCGCGTTGAGTTCGAGGAAGAGCGAGATGCGCCGGCGGGTCTCGATCGCCGAGAGCGCGTCGTGCTGCGCGGCCTGGAGACGACCTTCCGCCAGCCAGCGATCGAGCCAGGTGGTGACGCGATGCACGTCCCCTACTTTACCCGTGCCACCACCTCCCAGAGATGCCAGTGTTTGGGCCCGGACACGGCGGTGCCGTCGTGCTCTACTTCCGCCAGGTACTCCACGGCACAACCGCGCAGCAGCGTGCGAACAGCGGCCGCCGTGTGGCTGGTCATGTCGGCGCGAGCCGCCCAGGAGTCCCGATCACCGAGCAGGTGCGCAGCCACGACACCACCCGGCACGAGCGCGGCGGTGAGACGCAGCCAGAGTGCCTCGAACGCAGACGGAGGGCAGAAGAACAGGCTGAGCCCGGCGTACACGAGTTCCGCCGGTGGGCAGATCAGCGTGTCGAACGTCGCCACCTGCGTGTGGAGACGGTCGGCGTGCGCATGCGCGGCGGGCCGGTCCCGGAGGCGAGTGATGGCCTCGGGCTCGCCGTCGACGGCGGTGACGTGCCACCCGCGCTCGAGGAGCAGGCACGTCTCGGTACCGTCGCCACAGCCGACATCCACAGCGCGCCGGACTGCCCCGCTGGCGGCGCCGCACCGTTCCAGCGCGTGGAGGAGGAGCAGGCGCGCCGACCGACCCGCGGTCTTCTGGTAGTACTCAGGCCACTCGGCCGCCCGCCCGCCACTCACGTCGATGCCTCAGCGCGCGACGCACCGTTCGGGGGTGACCGGCTTCGGCAGCACGAGCGGGTTCGGGGTGATGTCCCCCGTCTCCTTGAGCTGATCGAACGCCACCTGTTGCAGCCTGCGCACCTCGGCCGTCGAGATGCCGAGCTCGTACGCGGAGCACTCGTTGTCGCCGAGCGATCGCGGGTCGCGGCCGGTCACGCTGCCGAAGACCATGAGCGCCTCCAGGTAGTAGCCGTAGGTGCTCGCATGGTAGTGGTCGTAGGTCCAGAGATTGAGCTTGCCCGCCTCGATGCCATCGTACGGGTTGGTGTCGGCCAGTCCGGTCGACATCGCGCGGTTCCAGGCGTCGCCCACCGGAACGACGGTGGCACTGGCACCCGCGGCTGCCTTGTCGTACGCGGCACGTACGTCCTTCCCCATCTGCTCGATCGGCTGCCCGTTCCAGGCACCGCGCTGGGGATAGGTCTGGTCGGCCCGCGACCAGGTGGCCGTCAGGAAGTAGCGGACCTTGGGGTTCCTCGTGCGAAGGAACTCGCCCATCTGCCTGGCGGTGGCGACGAGCTTGGCGGGATCGCGCGGCTTCTCGGCGTCCAGCGTGCTGTACCCATGGGCCACCACGGTGTCCCAGCCACGGCGGCCGATTACCCCGAGCTTGTTCTCCAGGTGGAAGTCGAGGCCGACGCCGCCGCGCGTCTCGAGGGCCACCTCGTAGTCGAGGCCGGCCTGCTGGGTGAACGACTTGAAGAGGGCGGGCACGCCCCCGATCCCCTCGTTGTTGAGATCGGTGACCGTGTCGTTCCGGTAGAAGCGGACCGCAGACCCGGATCCGAACGTGAAGCTGTTGCCGATGAACAGGACGCTCTCGCCTGCGGCCGATGCGGTGGACGCGAGCGCCAGCACGAAGCCGGCGGCCAGGGCCGATGTCAGTTTCATGAAGCCGTCTCCTCGGGGGGCGCGCACCAGTGCGGCCCGAAGCGGCTCATCATCCCACCGGATGGGTTGCCGTGCAACGGCCCCGGCGGCTCAGTAGCGCCGGTCGGTCTTCAACTCGTCGTCGATCGGGCGCACCTCGATGGTGCCCAGCCGCGCCGACGGCCAGCCCTCGGCAATGCGTACGGCCTCCTCGAACGACGCGGCCTCGAAGAGGAAATATCCGCCCAGCTGCTCCTTGGTCTCGGCGAAGGGACCGTCGGTGACGGCCGGGCGCCCCTGCCGCACGCGGACGGTGACCGCGCGAGTCGCGCTCTGGAGCGGCCGCGCATCGATCAGGTGCCCGCTGGCGCGGAGCGCCTCGACGTAGTTCAGGGTCTCGTCACGCAACGCCTGCCACTCCTCCGTGCTCAGGGCATTCAGCGTCCGCTCTTCTTCGTAGGCCAATCCGAGGAACTTCATCGCCTCACCGTGCGCGCCTGAGGGTGACCCCGACCGTCTTGGTCCACGCACCCTTCGCACCGCCAACCTCGATGTCCATCGCACGCCCGCCGCCCGGCGCCTCACGAAACGTGTAGCGGGTCGGCGTCGCCTTACCGTCGGCGCCGCGCCGCTCGCCCGCCAGGCGCCAGACACCCGAGGCCAGGGTGCCCGTCAGCGTCGTCACCACGCCCGTGTTGTCGGTGCCGTGTGCGGTGTACTGCTTGCGGACCGGGTCGTAGCTGAGGATGAAGATGCTGTCGGTCTCCGAGTCGCTGTCCTTGATCGTCTGCCGGCAGACCATGGATGGCCCGCCGGAGAACCACGCGCAGGTCTCCGTGCCGCTCGCGGCCCCGAAGCCGCCCGCGCCGCCCGGCCGCGCCAGCCCCTCCACCGTCCAGCGCCCCATGAAGAACCCGAGCTGGCTGCCGTCCATGCCACTGCCCTGGGCCATCGCCGACGCGGCCCACAGGCTGCAGGCCGCCATCACTCCACACACGCGCTTGATCATCGGGTTCCCCTGCGCCGCAGCACACGCCGTTCGCCGGCGCGCCCCTCGCGCGTTACCGCCATCCGCATCCGGACACGATTGTAGCGAACTCGCCACGGCGTCATGGCGTGAGGCCTGCCTCCTCACGGCAATGGCGGCAAAGCGGACATAATCTGTGCATGGACGTTCTGATCATCGGGGGCGGCGTCGTGGGCGTTGCCTGCGCGCGCGAGCTCGCCCTGCGGGGCGCGTCGGTCACCGTGCTCGAGCGCGATCGCGTCGGGTACGGGTGCTCGTTCGGCAACGCGGGATGGCTCACGCCGTCGCAGGCCACGCCACTGGCGAACCCGTCGATGCTGTTCAAGTCGTTCCGATGGATGCTCGACCCCGAGAGTCCGCTCTACATCCAGCCGCGGCTCGATCCCGGGTACCTGCGCTGGCTGATCGAGTTCCTGCTCGCATCGCGCCGGTCGAAGTTCGAGCCGGGCACAATGGCCCTGGTGGCGCTGTGCAACGCCAGCGTCGACATGTGGGAGGCGCTCGCGCAGCGCAATCCCGCATTCGCGAGCTTCGAGCGCAACGGGCTGCTCGCGGTCTACGAACACGAGGCGTCGTTTGCCGCCGCGGTGAAGGTCAACGAGCTGATGGCCCGTGCCGGGGTGCGGCTGGAACGGTGGACCGCCGATCAGGTGCGCGATCGCGAGCCGGCCATCGTCGGCCGCACGGTGGGCGGCTACTTCTTCCCCGACGATGCCCACTGCAAGCCGTATGAGGCGGTGAGCGTGCTGGCCGACGAGGCACGTGCCGCCGGCGTCCGCTTCGTGGAACGGGCCGACGTCTACGGAGTGACCACGCCGGGTGCGGGTCCCCGAACGGTAAAAAGCACCGCCGGCGAGTTCTCGGCCGAGCGGATCGTGCTCGCGGCAGGCTCGTGGTCCGAGGACCTGGGTCGGATGCTCGACCTCCGTATTCCCGTGCTGGGGGCCAAGGGCTATTCGCTGCTGGTGCCGAAGGCGAACCCGCACCCGAAGAGCTCCATCTACCTGATCGAGCGCAAGGTGGCGGTGAACCCGCACCGCGATGCGCTGCGCATCGCCGGCACGCTCGAACTGGTGAAGAACGACTTCTCGATCAACACGCGCCGCGTCGAGGTGATCATGCGCGGGGCGAAGGGCATGCTGAACATCGGTGACCAGCCGGTGGTGTCCGAACTGTGGCGTGGCCTGCGGCCCTGCACGCCGGACGGCATGCCGGTCATCGGCCGCGCCGCTGGTCGGGGCGACGTGTGGCTGGCCACCGGCCACCAGATGGCGGGACTCAAGACGGCCCCGGCAACCGGCCTGCTCCTCGCGCAGCTGATGTCCGGTGAGACGCCGGGTTTCGACCCGGCCCCCTTCCGCGGCGATCGGTTCTAGGTCGAGCGCGGTCGCATCCCGACCGCGTTCGGACCGGTGCACCTCGGCCTCCCGCATCCCCTCCCGTTCGATATAGGCCCGACGCTTCCTCGCGCTCCGCCTGCAAGGTTCGGACGCGCCGGAACCGACATCGATGTCGTCTCTCGGCCAGAGTGGCCACAAAGTCGTAGCAACTGCGCCACGGCCCGTTCAAATTTCCGAATGAAATCGATATTTTCGAAAAATGTATGGACGCGTGCCATCGAGTTGCCGCCTAGAATCCAAACCCATCAGCCTGGCTCGACGTCGTTGTCGCGACGTGCCACATCGGACAGCAGCCAGGCTTGTCGGACATGAAGGAGGACGGTTGATGCGGAGGCTCATATTCGGGCTGCTCGCGGCGCTATGGCTCGTCGGCAGTTCCACCCCGTTGTTCGCCCAGGGGTTCCAGGGCGGCATCCGAGGTGCGGTGAAGGACTCGGGTGGTGTGATTCCGGGCGTGGAAGTGACGCTCACCAATGAGGCGACCAGCGTCTTGCGCTCCACGACGACCAACGAGGCGGGTGAGTACAACTTCCCGAACCTCGCGCCCGGCACCTACACGCTGAAGGCGACGCTCCAGGGCTACAAGACGTACCAGCGTGCGGGACTGACCGTCGGCACGCAGCAGTTCCTGACGCTCGACGCCACGCTCGAAGTGGGCTCCCTCGATGAGACGATCACGGTGACCGGTGCAGCGCCGCTGATCGAAACTTCCAATGCCTCCACCGGCACGCGCCTCGACGCCGAGGCGCTGCAGACGCTGCCCGCGGCCGGCCGCAACGCGTTCATGATCGGCTCCACGGTGCCGACGGTGATCGCCTCGGGCGACACGCAGTACAACCGCCAGCAGGACCAGACCAACTCGTCGCTCGTCTCGCTCGGCGGCGGCACGCGTCGCGGCAACAACTACGTGCTCGACGGCGTGCCGGTCACCGACCTGCGCAACCGCGCGTCCGCGAACCCGACCATCGAGGCGCTGGACGACGTGAAGGTCCAGGTCCACACCTACGACGCCGAGATGGGTCGCACGGGCGGCGGCGTGTTCAACACGACGCTCCGCTCGGGCACCAACAACTGGCGCGGCAGCGGGTTCATCCAGAATCGTCCCATCTGGGGCCAGACCAACAACTACTTCTCCGAGCTGGCTGGCGTCGCCAAGCCCCAGAGCCCGTACTGGCTCGGTGGCGGCGGCGTGGGCGGCCCGATCAAGAAGAACCGCACCTTCTTCTGGTTCGCGAGCGAGAACTACTCCGACACGCAGACGCGCAACGCGAGCGAGCTGATGCCCACCGCGCTCGAGCGCGCCGGCGACTTCTCGAAGACGACCAACGCGGCCGGCCAGCCGGTCGTCATCTACGACCCGCTCACGCGCCAGCCGTTCCCCGGCAACGTGATTCCCGCGGGTCGCATCAACCCGGTTGCCGCCGCCATGCTGAAGTACCTGCCGGCGGCCGACGTCCAGGTGGACAACGGCAGTGCGAACTACACGCGCACCTCGCTCATCAAGACCGTGGGCACGCAGCAGTACACCGGTAAGGTCGAGCACAAGTTCACCGACGCCATCTCGCTGACCGGCTTCTACCTGTGGAACCGTTCGGACGAGCCGTGCGCGAACTACTTCTCCACCGGCTCGGGCTTCGCGGACCAGACCGACCCGAACCGCTTCGCCGATCCCGGCGACTACCTGCTGAAGCGCCGTCCGTGGGTGCTGGCGCTCAACAACACCTGGGTGCTGAACAACACCACCGTGCTGTCGCTGCGCTACGGCCAGACCTCGTTCCCCGACAACGACGTCCTCACGGTCCCCTTCGACCCGTCGACCCTCGGCTTCTCCCAGACCTACCTCAACCAGATCGCCGTGCAGAAGTTCCCGAGCGTCCGCATCCGCGGCTATGACTCGTTCGCGTCGCAGACGCTGGGCGCCATCAACCCGACCGACCGCGACTGGTACTCCACCAGCGCGAACGGCACACTCTCGAAGATCATCGGCACGCACACGCTGAAGTTCGGCGGCGATTACCGGAAGATTGGCCTCGACTTCTACGCCCCGGGCAACGGTGCCGGCTTCTTCGACTTCGAGAAGGACATCACGTCGTCCACGGGGCTCAACGCCAACAGCACGACCGACGGCAACGCGTTCGCGTCGTTCCTGCTCGGCCTGCCCTCGGCGCTGTCGAACCGCCAGAGCTCGATCACGCTCTCGACGCCGGTCAACATCTACAAGTACTACTACGGTGGCTACGCGCAGGACGACTGGCGCATCAACGCGAAGCTGACCGTGAACTACGGCATCCGCCTCGAACACGAGACCGGGATGGCCGAGAAGAACAACAACTTCACCGTCGGGTTCGACCGCACCGCCACCAACGGACTGTCGAACGTGGTGCTCCCGGCCGACCCGCTCGCGGGCGTCGGCGCCCGCTCGGTCACCGGCGGCCTGATGTATGCCGGCGTGAACGGCAACCCGACGACCCAGGGCAACCCGCCGCGCCTGAAGTGGTCGCCCCGCGTCGGCCTGGCCTACTCGGTCGACAGCAAGACGGTCATCCGCGGCGGCTACGGCGTCTACTGGGCGCCATACAACTACCCGGCGCCCAGCTCCTCGGCCAACAACTACGGGCAGGTCGGCTACACGCAGAACACGTTCCTCGTGCAGTCCGCCTCGAACCCGACGACGACCCTGACCAACCCGTTCCCGAACGGGCTCATTCCGGTGAGCGGCAGCACCAACGGCCTGCTGTCGGGCGTGGGCAGCACGATCAGCTTCGTCGACCAGACCAGCACCGCACCGCGCGTCCAGCAGTACTCGGTTGACATCCAGCGTGAGCTGGGCGGCAACCAGTCCCTCACCCTCAGCTACATCGGGTCGAAGGGCAGCAACCTGAGCCTGGGCGGCTCGATCGACGCTGCCGTGAACATCAACCAGCTCGATCCGAAGTACATGGCGCTCGGCAGCGCCCTCAACGAGTCGCTGCCCAACCCGTTCTTCGGCAACCCAAGCGCGGGCGCTCTGTCCACGCAGGCCACGCTCACCCGTCGCCAGTTGCTGCGGCCGTTCCCGCAGTTCCTGGACATCAACGCCCGCCACGTACTCGAGGGCAAGAGCCAGTACGACGCGGTCGTGCTCGAGTACAGCAAGCGCGCCACCGGCATCTTCGGCGGCCGCGTGAGCTACACCTGGAGCCGGTTGATGGACAACCAGATGGCCGAGACGAACTTCTACACTGCGGGCGGCTACAACCCGATGAACAACTACAACTACCTGTCGTACATGCCGGCGTGCACCACCACGACCTTCGCCGCCTGCTACGACCCGAACGCCGACTGGGCGCGCAGCCTGCTCGACGTGCCGCACCGCGTCATCCTCGCCCCGGTGGTGAACCTGCCGTTCAAGAGCAGCAACGCGCTCACCAACGGCATCATCGGCGGCTGGGTGATTTCCGCGGCTGTCAACCTGCAGGCCGGCTTCCCGATTGCCGTCCAGCAGAGCGACAACACCGGCACCTTCTCGGCCGTGCAGCGGCCGAACCTGGTGCCCGGTGTCGATCTGGCCACCGCGGGCAGCTACGAGGATCGCCTCGCGTCGGCCGACCACCCGACGGCCACCTATGTGAACCCGGCCGCCTTCACCACGGCACCGAACTTCACCTACGGCAACGCGCCGCGCACGATCACGGACATCCGCACGCCGGGCACCTACAACGTGGACGCCAGCTTCATCAAGAACGTCCGCTTCGGCACGAAGTCGCTCCAGTTCAAGCTGGAAGCGCTCAACATGCTGAACCGGGTGCAGGTCCGGACGCTCCAGGGCCGCAACACGGTGGGCACGGCGAACTTCGGCCAGACGACGACCCAGGCCGGGTTCATGCGGATCATCCAGCTGATGGCCCGCTTCAGCTTCTAGTCGCCCGTCGGCTCGTGGCCCGGGTCGCAGGCAGGTCCTGCGGCCCGGGCCTTTTTTCTTTTCGCGCCATGTCCATCCGCACACTCTGCGCTGCGCTCCTGTTCGGCCCGCTCGGCGTCGCCGCCTGCTCCGCCACCGGGCCGGCGCCAGGCACGCCCGCCACGCCGGCGTTCGACGTCATCATTGCCGGTGGCCGGATGGTCGACGGCACCGGCGCGCCGTGGGTGTCGGCCGACGTCGGCATCCGGGGCGACCGCATCGCCGCGATCGGCCGCCTGGACGGGCAGACGGCGGCCCGACGCATCGACGCCACAGGCATGGTCGTGGCACCCGGCTTCATCGACATGCTCGGCCAGTCGGAGTTCAACGTGCTGGTCGACGGCCGCGCTGCCAGCAAGGTCACCCAGGGGGTCACGACCGAGATCACCGGAGAAGGCACCTCGATTGCCCCGTTGAACGACCGGATGTTCAACGACTGGGTCGCCACCTTCGACCGCTTCAGGCTCTCGATCGACTTCCACACGCTCGACGAGTACTTCACGAGGCTCGAAACCCGCTCGAGGCCCGCCATCAACCTCGGCACCTTCGTCGGCGCCGGAGGCCTCCGCTCCTACGTCGTCGGCGACAGCCAGCGGGAGGCGACCGCGGCCGAGCTGGACCGGATGAAGGCGCTGGTGGCCAGTGCCATGGAACAGGGCGCGCTCGGCCTGAGCACCTCCCTGCAGTACGTGCCGAGCCGGTTCGCCTCGACCGACGAACTCGTGGAACTCGCCACGGTCGCGGCGAAGTACGGCGGGATCTACATCTCGCACCAGCGGTCGGAGTCGGGCCTGATCGACAGTTCGCTCGATGAGGTCTTCACCATCGCGCGACGCGCGCACATTCCCGCCGAGGTCTGGCACCTGAAGACGGCCTACAAGGCGAACTGGGGACGCATGCCGGCCGTGCTCGCCCGCTTCGACCAGGCGCGAGCCGACGGCCTCGACGTGACCTTCGACATGTACCCGTACGACCGCGCGTCGAACGGCCTCGATGCCTGCCTCCCGCTGTGGGTCCGCGACGGCGGGCTCGAGCCGATGCTGGGCCGCCTGCGCGATCGCTCGTTGCGGGACCGCATCCGCCGCGAGATGGATGACCCGAACATCACCGAGTGGGAGAACCAGTGGTACGGCTCCGGCGGCGCTGCCGGCGTGATGCTCTCCGCCGTGGTCGAGCCGTCGCTGAAACAGTACGAAGGGATGAACTTCGAGCAGATTGGCGCCGCGATGGGCAAGGACCCGCGCGACGCCGTGATGGACATCGTGGTGGCCGACCGTGGCCGCAGCGACGTGATCATCGCCATCATGGATGACCGGGACGTGCGGACCGCCCTCGCACACCCGCTCATGGCGATCGGCACCGATTCGGGTGCCCGCGCCGTCGACGGTCCGCTCGCCGCGTCGAAGTCGCACCCCCGCGGCTGGGGTTCGTTCCCGCGCATCCTGGCCCGCTACGTCCGCGAGGAGCGCCTGCTGACCCTCGAGGAGGCGATCCGCCGCTTCACGTCGCGCGCGGCCTGGCGCGTGGGTCTGACCGACCGCGGCATCCTCCGGCCAGGCATGAAGGCCGACGTCACCGTGTTCAACCCATCCACGGTGCGCGACGTGGCGACGTTCGAAGACCCGGCCCGGTATTCCGAAGGCATCACGTTCGTGCTCGTCAACGGACAGGCGGTGGTCGATTCTGGCAAGATTACAGATGCCCGGCCCGGCGAGGTGATTCGCGGTCCCGGCTACGCGCGGAAATGATGAAACACCTGGCCGGCCGGATTGCCCTCGTGACGGTACTGCTCGTGGTGGCAGCATCGCCACTGGCGCAGGCCCCGCTGATCGGCCGGATCACCTTCCCGACCTCCGAGTCGGGCCGTCCGCAGGACGCCTTCGAGCGCGGCGTACTCTACCTGCACAGCTTCGAGTACGACGATGCGATCATCGCGTTCCGCGACGCCCAGAAGCTGGCACCCGCGTTCGCGATGGCCTACTGGGGCGAGGCGCTCTGCCACTGGCAGCCACTCTGGTACCACGAGGACGTCGCGCGCGCACGAGCCATCCTGAACCGCCTGGCGCCAACGGCGCAGGCCAGGGCGGCCCGGGCGCCCACCCCGCGCGAGAAGGCCTACTTCGGCGCCATCGAGCGCCTGTTCGGCGAGGGAGACCGCGCCACCCGCGCCCGCCTCTTCGGTGAGGCGATGGCGGCCATCGCGCGCGACTTCCCGCAGGATGACGAGGCACGCGCCTTCCAGTCGCTCGCGCTCCTCGCCACGATCCCTGAAGGCACGCGCCGCCCCGACGTCTCCGTGCAGGCGGGCGACATCGCGTCGGGCATTCTCAAGCGCAACCCGCAGCACCCCGGCGCCGCGCACTACATGCTCCATGCGTATGACGACGGGGAGCACACGGCGCTGGCGCTGCCCGCCGCACGCGTCTACGCGAAGATCGCCCCCCAGTCGAGCCACGCGCAGCACATGCCCTCGCATGCGTTCCTGCCGCTCGGGATGTGGGAGGAGGCGGCAGCGTCCGACCAGGCGTCATGGGACTCGTCGGTCCTGTGGGTCCGGAAGACCGGACGCACGCTGAACCAGCAGGACTTCCACAGCCTGTCGTGGCTCCACTTCGAGCTGCTCCAGCAGGGGCGCTTCGTCCGGGCCCGCGAGGTGGCGGCCATCGTCGAGCGCGCGCTGGCCGACACCCTGAAGCTCGGACCGCGCGCGGCGCTCGCCGGCCCCGGGCACGGCGCGATGGCCAGCGAGATCGGCCGCGGGTACGACGCCGTAGGCCTCCGCAACGAGCTGGCGAACATGCGGGCGCGCACGATCATCGAGGGCGCCGACTGGCACCTGATGAAGGGTCGGTCGACGTTCGACAACGTCGACGAGCTGGCCACGCTGGGGCTGAGCGCGGTGGGCAACGAGGAGTACGCGCGGGCAGACACCGTGGTCGCTGAACTGCGGAAAGCCATGGGCGCCGCGCCCGATCGCGATGCCGCCGAGGTGGCCGCGATCATGATCGACGAGGTCTCGGCACTCCTGGCCATTGCGCGTGGACGCCAGGCCGAAGGGCTGTCCACGCTCGCGCGGGCGGCCTCACGGGAGTACGCGCGCCGCAAGCCGATTGCGCGCCCGTATCCGCCGAAGCCGGCCGGTGAGCTGTATGCCGAGGCACTTGCCGGCCTCGGCCAGCCGGCCGCCGCCGTGACTGAGTACCAGAAGGTGCTGGCGCGACTCCCGCGCAGGCCCGTGGCGCTCCTGGGTCTTGCCCGTGCGGCCGCCGCCGCTGGCAACCGGGTTGAGGCCAGGCGTTCGGCCACCGAGTTCCTCCGCCTCTGGCGGCTGGCGGACAACAACCGCCCCGAACTCGCCGAGGCACGCAGCCTCGCCGCGCTGCGCTGAGGGTCCGGCGACGGGACGGTTCGTGCCGGCACTCAGACCCGGTCGATCTCCACCGCCCTCGTGTAGAAGTACAGTTCCAGCCGCCGCGCAGGCACCGACCGGTCCGACACGCCCAGCGCGATCTGGTATCGCCCGGGCGCATCCGGCGTCCACTCGTGCGACCACAGGCTCCAGGTGGCCGGGTTGTCGGTGTCCGGTACGTCGGTCACCGGCATCGGCCGTTCCCCACTGCGGAACCTGATCGTCAGCGGTGCGACCCGCGACTCCCCGCCCCAGCGGACACCGACGACACGATAGCTGAGTCGATCGCCCACCTGCCACTGCTCGACCCGCACGGGCGCCGCGGCGAGTTCGATCACCGGCGGCGCGTAGTCGCGTGCACGCCGTGGGATGCCGGCCTGGTGCGTGCGCGACGAGAATTCCAGCATCTGCGTCGTCGCGGGCTCATCGTCGGCCACCCAGTCGATGCGGGTGACCCACTTGATGCAGGCGCAGCCGTAGTAGTTCGGGACGACGAGGCGGATGGGTGCACCGTGATCGGGAGTCAACGGTGCGCCGTTCATCGCCGTGGCCAGGAATGCGCCGCGGCGCTCGAGTTCGTCGCGCGTGAAGATCCAGCTCGCGCCGGGATTCGACGTCACCGACGGCCGCTGCTCGTCGTCAAGGCCAGAGACCCTCAGGCGACCCGAGGGAGCCTGCGGGCGGACACGGTCGAGCACGGCGGCCATCGGTACGCCATCCCAGTGCGCCGCGCTGAGCAGCCCGAAGTTGGCGGGGTCCGAGTTGCCGGCACACTCCATCAGCCGGATGCCGATGTCGATGGCCTGCTCCTGGAGCGTCCGCAGGCCGAGTTCCTGTTCGCGTTCGACGCGGCCGCCGAGGGCGAGGCGCCACCCGTCGATGGCCGGCAGCGGCGGGTGCGCGGTCCGGATGTAGAAGTGCTCGGTGGGGGTGACAAGACGATCGGGGGCGAGCACCGACAGGTCGGTGAACTGCCGCGCGTCGAGGCCGGCGCCGAGAAGCTGGTGCATCGGCGGCGCGGGGCGACCGTCGAAGCGGCCGAGCGGCATCGTCCGGAGGAGGCGCCCCCCGTCGACGGGACGCAGCGCCTGGGCACCGAGCCACCGGTCGAGTGCGCCTGCCACGGCAGCGGCCGATGCGGCCCGGACGAAGGCGCGGCGGCTCAGTCGCATGCCCGCATCATAACGCGCCCGACACCTGGCGGCCGCGCACCACACGCTGCCGCAGCACCTCGTACACGGCGATGCCCACGCTCGTCGAGAGATTGAGTGAGCGAACCAGTGGAGAGGCCATGGGCATGGTGACGAAGCGTGCGGCGTACCGGGTGTGCAAGTCGTCGGGGAGTCCAGCCGTCTCGCGCCCGAACACGAGCACGGCCTGCTCGGGGTCACCGAGCGGCGCGTCCCACAGCGGAGTCGACGCCTTCGTGGAGAAGAAGAACGGCTCGCCGAACTGCGGCAACTCGCGCTCGAACGAGGTCCAGTCCGGCCACACGCGCAGCGAAACGTGGGGCCAGTAGTCGAGGCCGGCCCGCTTCACCTGCTTCTCCTCGAGGGAGAACCCGAGCGGCTCGATCAGGTGCAGCGTGGCGCCGGTGGCAAGGCAGGTGCGGCCGGCGTTGCCGGTATTCCAGTGGATCTCGGGGTGGACCAGCACGACGTGGATGGACACGGCCTTACTCGAACTGGAGCCGTTCGAGCGGGGCCGAGGCGGTCCGCCGCGTCACCGCGAACGTCGTCCAGTGCTGGAAGTCGGCCATGCCGGGAGTGCCGACGCTGAGCAGGGCGTCCATCAGACCATCACCATTCACATCGCGGAAGGTGACATCGCGCAGTTCGAGCGCCACCGCATCGGATGCACCCGATCCTCCGGGCGTGCATCGCACCATCCCATTCCGCAAGGTGATGCGGCCGTCGAACCGACCGCGGGTCATCCGGCACGAGAGGCTGTCGACGCGCACCGGGCGACAGTCGAGAGCCGGACCGGCACCGCCCGCCCCCGGCTGGAGCAGGAACCGGGCCACGCTCAACTGCGCCGGCAGCGGACCACCCGAGCAGATGGCGGTGTCGCGCGCGGCCACCCGGCCGCATGCGGACACGAGAGCCTCGTCACTGGCCGCGGCGCATCGCGCGGCGTACGGCACAAGGTCCAGGGGCAGCGTGGTGAAACTGGTGCGCGAGACGAAGTCGCGCGGAGCGGTCGCGGCCCCCCGGGTGAACACCTGTGCCCGCGCGCAGTAATCGCGCGCCGCCTGGTACTGCGTCGTGACCTGAGGGTTGCTCGCGTCGATCCCATGGGTCGACATCGCCTCCGCCAGGGCTGGACAGTCGGCCGGGAGGCGAAACTGCATCTGGAAGCCCATGCCGCGATCGAGGGTCACTGCGATGGCGCCGGCAGGGACAACCGATCCGATGGGCAGTGGCCACGAGAACTCCACGATCTGGAGCGGCACCGGCTGCGAGGGGTTCTGGGCGCCTGCCTCTGCCGGCGCACACACAGCAAGCAGGACGACGGCCATCCACCAGCGCACCAGCGTGCGGACTGATGTTGTGCCCCGCGCACACGCGTGGTCGGCGCACCTTCGCCTGCCCCTCACCGGAGCGTCTCCGACGCCGGGGCGCCGTGCCGGGCGGGCGCGACACACTCGAGGCGCGGCGGGCCACCGCCACGCATGCCTCCGTGCGGATAGCTCAAGGCCCAGAGCCGGCCGTCTCCCGGATCCTCGAAGAGGGCGAGCCCCTGCGGCGAGGTGCCGGCCCTGCGCAGCCAGGTCTCGATGAGGTTGGTGATCCGCTCGCACGTGGCGTCACGCACCGTGCAACCGCGGTTCGACAGCCACTGACCTTCGATGCAGTCCTCGTCGGGCCGGATCATCACCTCATTCTAGCTGCGGGCCGGCAGCGGCAGTCGGCCTGAGGCTACGGCACCCGCTCGTACTGCTCTGGCAGTGCCGGCAGGTAGGCAGGCGGGCTGTCGTACAGCAACCCCTGGAGCAGTTCGACCCGCGTGCTCAGGGTGAGCGACGCACGGAGTTCGACGGCCGTCTTCCACGCGACGAAGTCCGGACCGTTCCCACCTTCGAACACCGCGCGCTCCGGGGTCGAGATCGCCTCGCGATGAGCCGCGCTGGCATACCGCGTGAGGGTCACCACTTCGTCGTACGCCGGGTTGAACGTGGTGATGAACTGCAGCGCAGAGCGCCCCTGCAGGTTACGCGAGGAGCCATCCCCCGGGTCCGTGGGGTAGATCACGCGCCACTGGCCAATCGGGCGGGCACCGAGCTTCTGTTCCCACGGCCACACCGCCGACCTGGTGGCCTCGAGGAACTGCTCGAATGATCCCTTGCGGATCTGCTGGTAGCGGAGTTCGACAATCTCCTGGCCAGGCTGCCCCACACCGGCCCGCACCGCGATGACCGGAGCGTCGGCTGCGGGACGCTTCCCCGCGTCGACCAGTCGGTACTGCTCGACCACGGGCGGCATGAAGATAGGCCCCTCGGGTGCGATCGCACCGTCGAGGAAGTACGCACCGGCAGAGCCAAGCTCGAGTCCCGACCGCTCGCGCACGCCGGCCTGGCCTGCGGCCCAGGCCGGACCATCGCCGCCAATGGGGGTCTGGCTGCCGGAGCGGGTGCCGAGCCAGTGCTGGAAGCTCGCGTACCGGGTGAGCCGATAGACGTCCTCACGATCCGACGACGGCGACACGGGGTCGACCAGCTTCCACTGGCCCACGACGCGCGCGCCAATCCGGTCGAAGTACGGCCAGAGCCCCTGCCGGCTCATCTGGAAGAAGGTCTCGTGCCCACCCTTGCGCAGCTGGTGATTGCGCAGCACGGAGAGTTCGCGACCGGTCCGGGGCGTGTCGTTGCGCACGGGCCTCGGCGGGCCGGCCGCCGCAGGCTGCTGTGGCGCGCCAGCCTGAAGTGTCAACGTGGCCACGGCCAGCAGGGCCGCAGCCGTCAGGAACACGCGCTTGCTACCACCGGTCATCATCGCTCCAGGTTCGTTCACGCGGATCGGTTATCGGTTCCTGGGAGCCCCTGCTGCACGCCCGCGCAGAGCCCCGGGCGACTGCGTGGGCCGTGTTCGCGCAAAGCTGGCATGCCGACGGTCAGGCGCGCCGGAGGACGCACCAGAGCCCCTCACCTGCACGGCTGGCCACGCCAGACCATGTCCCGGGCAGGCGCGCCGCAACCTCGTCGACCGGCAGGTGGATGGGCGTGCGTTCGCCGCTGCTGTTCACCCACACCACGGCGCCGGCAGGGGCGAGCACTCGCGCAACCTCGTCGGGGAACAGAAATGCATTGATGAGGACCACCGCGTCGGCGGCGGCGTCGGCCACCGGCAGCCTGGCGCCATCGGCCTGGATGCGGTGAGCCGGCCCCGCCGCAGCCTCGCGCAGCATGGCCATGGAGAGGTCGACCGCCAGCACGCGCACGAACCGCTCCGCGATGATCCCCGAGTAGGCACCCGTGCCGCTGCCCAGCTCGATCGCCAGCCGCGACGCTCCCCCCTGCAGTGGGACGAGCCCCCTGCCGAGGGCGTCCGCGACAATGGCAGTGCGGCCGGGCGAGGTACGCGAGGCATGCCAGTCGGAGGCCGCCTGGTCGAAGAAGGTGCGCACCTGGTCGCGAAGTTCACCGGTCCACCCCTCCGGCGCAAGCCCTGCCGCCCGTTGCGTCGCAATCCGCATCGGGTGGTCCGGCCCTCCGGGTCCAACCGGCTGGTGACCGTCGATGGCCATGGGTGGCAGGTGCGTGATCGCCATGAGACCGCTTACGCCTTCCCCGTCAGGTGCGCCCTGATCATCAGCGCGACATCGTCTGCATGACGCACGGCAAGATCGTGCTCGCCACCTGCGAGCACGTGCAGTTCGGAGCCCGGAATGAGCGACTCCAGGCGTTGACCAATGCCCACGGGGCTGATCGGGTCCTGGTCGCCCCAGAGGAGCAGCACAGGCATCGACAGGGCGCGCGCCACGTCCGAACGGTCGCGAGCATCCTCGGCCAGCCACCGTGGAATCGCCGGGTAGGCCTCGAAGAATGCCGGACGCCAGTCGGTGACACCGAGGTCGTCCGTGCGCACGCCACCGGACGTGGCGGTGAGCACGAGGTGCGTCACGAGCGACGGCTGTCGCGCGGCGGCCAGCAGCGCCACCACACCGCCGAGCGACTGCGCGATGAGCGCGGTCGGCCTGTCGATGCGCGCCGCGACGGCGTCCGCAAGTTCGTCGAGGCTGCCGGCCTCGTCTATGGCGCCGGTGCCGCTGGCCCACGGATACCGCAGCAGGTGCGCGGGGCCGAGGTCGGCCACGCGGGTGGCGACCGGTTCCCAGAACGCCGCCTCGCCGCGGATGCCGGGAAGGAGGATCAACTGCTCGGGTGCGGGCATGGTCTCCGCCCAGTGTAGCCGGGGTCCGCCTGAAGGCGGACACTACGTGTTCGCCGGTCGCCAGAAGGCCATGGCCACGCCGAGCGTGGCGGCCTGTACCACGATGACCAGCATGACGCAGGCAAACCACCCGCCGCTCTCCCAGAAGAGCGACGGGAGCGACCCGCCGAGGGTGCCGCCCAGGTAATAGGCCGTGGAGTAGAGACCGACAGCCAAGCCCCGGTCGGCGCGCGTCACCACACCGATGTAGCTGCTGGCCGACGCCTGCGCGATGAACACGCCGCTGCCCACGAGCGCCAGGCCCGCCACGATGAGAGGCAGCGGATCGGTCAGCGTGAGGAGCGCGCCGATGCCGCCGGCGGCCATCCCCACGGCCAGGCCGGCACGGTGGCCGTACTGGTCGACCCACCTGCCGGCGAGCGGGGTGACCGCCGCACCGAACAGGTAGACGACGAAGAGGTACCCGAGGGCCGCGGTGCTGAGGCTGTAGGGCGGTGCCGCCAGGTGGAACGTCACATAGGTGAACACCGCCACCTGCGAGAAGAGCACGCAGAAGCCGACCACGTTCGTGGCGAACAGCCGGCCATTCCGCAGGAGACGCAGCGCGGACCGGCCGTGCCCGCCTGGCGCGGTGTGCTCGCCCATCGTCTTTCGCTCGGCCGGCATCCACTTCGCGATCGCGAGGGCCGCGGCGACATTCGCCAGCGCGAGCACCACGAAGGCCAGCTTCCAGCCGAAGGACGACGCGAGGAGGCCGACGAGCGCTCGGCCGCAGAACCCGCCGGTCACGGTTCCGGATACATACGCCGCCGACGCGCGCCCCGCGTACCACGCCGGATACTCCTCGTGGATGTACGCAATGGTGATGGCGAACACGCCGGGCGTGACGAGTCCCTGCACGAACCGCCAGAAGATGAACTGCCCCAGACCGGTGGCGCTCGCGCAGAGCGCCGTCGTCACGGCCAGCACGAACGCCGAACCGACGATGACGCGCTTGCGCCCGACCACGTCCGCGATCCGCCCCACGACCGGCGCCGCAAGCGCCACCGCCACCGTGGCGGCAGTGATGGTGAGGCTGACGTCGAAGTGGGATGCGTCGAACACGCGCATCAGCAGCGGCAGCAGCGGCTGTGTGGCGTAGAGATCGAGGAAGGCCGTGAATCCGGCCAGGACCACGGGGAACACCGGTGGGCGCGACATCCGAGCCTCTGCGCCGCGCGGCTAGGTTGTGGGCACGAGCAGGTAGAACTGCTTGAGGATGTAGCCGGACGCGGACGTGGGCCAGGGGAACCGGCGCGTGGCGTCCCAGAGGCGTGTCGACGGCATGCCGTCGAGGCGCGCCTCGCCCTGCGCCATCTGGCCGGGCTCCACCATTGCCGTGATCGTCACCGCATGGATTGCCGACGCGCTCGCCGGCAGGGCGGGCCGCAGGGTGCCGAGCAGCCGTTCGTGATCGGCCGCCGACCAGGCCGGCGGCTGCGCGCCGCGGAAGCCGGTCGCCCCCGGGTAGACCGTGAACGGCCCGAGGGCATATCGCTCGGCCCGCTCACGCGTGACCACGGCCGACAGCACCGCCTGCCCCACCATCTGGACCCACTCGTGGACCGCGGTGTCCAGCGCCTCGCCCTCGGTCCGCCCCGTGCCGATGACGCCGACGATGAAGCCGGGATGGGTGTCCACGGCGGTCTCGACCGCCACCGCCACCAGCAGGCGCCCGTCGCCAGGCTGCCGCATCTCGATCCGCGCCCGCAGTGCCACTGACCCGAGTGGGAAGGTGACGATGGCGCCCGCCGTGGAGACGGTCAGGCCCGCTGCGCGCGCGGTCGATGCCAGGGATTCGGCGCAGCGTCGCGAGAGATCGTCGGCCGTCACGCGGGCCTAGCCCATCTTCTGCATGGCGGACAGGAAGTCCTGGTTCGACCGGGTCTTCCCCAGCTTGTCGAGCAGCAGTTCCATCGCCTCCACGCCCGAGAGCGGGTTCAGTACCTTGCGCAGCACCCAGATGCGATTCAGGTCTTCCCGCGGGATGAGCAGTTCCTCCTTGCGCGTGCCGCTCTTCTGGATGTCGATTGCCGGGAACACGCGCTTGTCCACCAGCTTGCGATCGAGGTGGATCTCCATGTTGCCGGTGCCCTTGAACTCCTCGAAGATGATGTCGTCCATGCGCGAGCCGGTGTCGACGAGTGCGGTCGCCATGATCGTCAGCGAGCCTCCCTCCTCGATGTTGCGCGCAGCGCCGAAGAAGCGCTTGGGCTTCTGCAGCGCGTTGCTGTCGAGGCCGCCGGACAGCACCTTGCCCGAGGGCGGAATCACGGTGTTGTAGGCGCGCGCAAGGCGCGTCACGGAGTCGAGCAGGATGACGACGTCCTTCCTGTGCTCGACAAGGCGCTTGGCCTTCTCGATGACCATCTCGGCCACCTGCACGTGGCGCTGCGCCGGCTCGTCGAAGGTCGAGGAGATGACCTCGCCCTGCACCGAACGCTGCATGTCGGTCACTTCCTCGGGCCGCTCGTCGATGAGCAGCACGATGAGGTAGACCTCCGGGTGGTTCGTCGTGATCGACTGCGCGATGCTCTGCAGCAGCATCGTCTTGCCGGTGCGCGGCGGCGCGACGATGAGGCCGCGCTGCCCCTTGCCGATGGGGGTCATGAGGTCCATGACGCGGCCCGCGAGGTTCTCGCCGGATGTCTCCAGCTTGATCCGTTCCTGCGGGTAGAGTGGCGTCAGGTTCTCGAAGAACAGCTTGTCGCGCGCCACGTCGGGCGCCTCGAAGTTGACCGCCTCCACCTTGATGAGCGCGAAGTAGCGCTCGCCTTCCTTGGGCGGGCGGATCTGGCCCGAGATGGTGTCGCCGGTCTGCAGGTCGAAGCGGCGGATCTGCGAGGGCGAGACGTAGATGTCGTCCGGACCGGGCAGGTAGTTGTAGTCCGGGGCGCGCAGGAAGCCGAAGCCGTCCGGCAGCACCTCGAGCACGCCCTCGGAGAAGATGAAGCCGCTCTGCTCGGTCTGCGCCTTCAGGATGTTGAAGATCAGGTCCTGCTTCCGCATGCCGGTCGCGCCGACGACGTTCTTGTCCTTCGCGATCTGCGTCAGCTTCTGGATGCTCAGGTCCTTGAGGTCGGTGAGCCTCAGGGTTTCGCCGCCGGGCTTCTGGGCCGGGGCGGACTTCTGCACGGGCGGCGGTTCTGGAGCAGCGGCGGCGGCAGGGACATCCGGCGGGTTGCCGGTGACATCGGACGTGGATGATCCGCTTGCGGGGCGCCCGGCGGGCTGGCGCTTCTGGTGAGTAGGCATGACGTTCGTGGTCGGTGGTTAGAGGTTGTTGACGACTAGAGGGCGTAGGGATTCTGCCCGATGGCGACGACGCTGCACGCGACGATGGGTTTGAGCGAGAGTGCCCCGGCCCGTGCGATCAGCGCGTCGCTCTCGGCGCCGGGATTGAGCCAGACTTCGGGAATCTGCTTGCGGGCCACCTCGTCTATGACCTGCTCGCCCACCCCGGGTGGCACGTAGAACGAGGCCATGTCGATCGGGCCGGGCACGTCGAGGACCGACCGGTACGCCCGGATCCCTTCGATCTCCGCCTCGGTCGGGTGGATCGGCACGACGGTGTACCCCTGGCGCACGAACGCCCGCACCGCCTTGTTGCCGAACTTCTGCCGATTGTTCGAGGCGCCGATGACGGCGACTACCTTGGACATGTGCAACCTGCTTCGCCCGGCTGAAGCCGGGCGCTACGAGTGTGAACGCCTGCCGCCCGCCATTACACCCGGGCCGACGTCCGGCGCGCCACGAAGGCCAGCAGCCGGGCACTGCCCTCGCGCAGAACGTCCATGGACGTCGCGTACGACAGGCGGATGAACCCGGGGGCGTCGAAGGCCTCACCCGGCGTGACCGCCACCCGCGCCTCGGTCAGCAGCGCCTCGGCGAAGTCGGTCGTCGTCGCAAAGCCGGCATCTGCAAGAACCCCGCTCACGTCCGGGAGCAGGTAGAACGCGCCGGCCGGCCTCACGATCCGGATGCGCGGATCGGCCGTGAGCCAGCCGTGCAGCGCATCGCGACGCCGCCTGTACTCGGCAAGCATGGCCGTGACCGCGTCCTGCGGTCCGGTCAGGGCCTCGACCGTGGCCTCCTGCGTGATCGACGACACGTTCGAGGTGGCGTGGCTCTGCAGGGCATGCTGGGCCGCGATCGCCGCCGCCGGCCCCAGTGCCCAGCCGCAGCGCCAGCCGGTCATCGCGTAGGCCTTCGACGCCGACCCGCAGATGATACCGAGGTCCCTGCAGTGGCGCGCGATGACCGCCGGCAGGTTGTGCGCCGCGGAGGCATCGTAGATCAGCTTCTCGTAGCAGAGGTCGATGACGAGCCAGATGCCGCGCCGGGATGCTTCCTGCGCCAGCACGGTCAGGTCCGACTCCGACATCAGCGCACCGGTCGGGTTGCACGGGGAATTGAGCACGATTCCCCTGGTGCGCGGGGTGACCGCCGCCAGGAACAGGTCGGCCGTCAGCGCAAAGCCGTTGTCCGGCGTGGCGCGCACCACGACCGGCGTGGCATCGGCCAGCTTGATCTGCTCGACCAAGGTGGGCCAGCCCGGGGCATGGGTAATCACCTCATCACCGGCGTCGAACAGCGTGAGCGCGGCGTTGTAGAGCGCCTGCTTCCCGCCCGCGCAGGCAATCACCTCGGTCTCGCGGTAATCGACCCCGTAATCGGCGCGGTACCGGCTGATGATGGCGCGCTTCAGGTCGACCGTGCCGCCCACCGGCGTGTACTTCGTGCGGTCGGTGTCGATGGCGCGGTGTGCGGCCGCACTCACGTGCGCCGGCGTCGGGAAGTCGGGCTCGCCCGCACCGAAGTCCAGCACCGCCACACCCTCCCGGCGCAGGCGATCGACGGCAGCCGTCACCTTCATCGTCGGTGAGGAGGCAATCCGGGATGTGCGGCGGGCCAGTTGGACCATGCGGATTCGGGACAGGCGTCAGGCCGTGGGACGCGCGATGATCTTCCGGCGGAGCCGTTCCTCGACCATCTCGGGAACGAGGCCGTGAATCCGGCCGCCCAGCCTGAAGATTTCCTTGATCAGCCGGGAGCTGGTGTAGGTGTACTGCTCCGCCGGCATCAGGAAGATGGTCTCGATCTTACCATTCAGCCGCTGGTTCATCAGGGCCATCTGGAACTCGAACTCGAAGTCGGACACGGCGCGCAGCCCGCGCACGATGACCTGCGCCTGGCGCTTCTCCACGTAGTCCACCAGCAGGCCGTCGAAGGTATCCACCTCCACGTTCGGCACGTCCTTGAAGACCTCGCGTGCGATCTCGACCCGCTCCTCCATCGAGAAGAGCGGCTTCTTCTCCTCGTTGATCAGCACGGCGACGATGATGCGGTCGAAGAGCCGGGAGCCACGGGTGATGATGTCGACGTGCCCGTTGGTCAGCGGGTCGAAGGATCCGGGATAGACGGCTAGTGTGGGCATGCGTAAAAGGCCAGGGCGCTGTCGCCCGACACGAGGTCGCGCGTGAGCGCCAGGCGGCCAACCGATTCCGGGGCCGGCGCGCGCTTCGCGTGTTCGAACACCACGAGACCGTCGGGCGCCACGAGCGCATCGACGCCGGAAAGTGCCTCTGCAGCCGGGTGATCGTACGGCGGGTCGAGCAGGACGATGTCGAACGGCACGAACGAGGGGCTGCGTCGCAGCCGGTCGAGAGCCCGGCTGGCAGACGCGCGGATGATAGCATAGCCGTCCGCAATCCCGCAGCGCGCAAGGTTCTCCGCAATCAGCGCCAGCGCCCGCCGGTCTTCCTCGACGAAGGTCGCCTCCACCGCGCCGCGACTGAGTGCCTCGATGCCGAGGGCGCCGGTTCCCGCATACACGTCCAGCACCCGCGCACCCTGGATCCTCGGCGCCAGCACGTTGAACAGCGTCTCGCGCAGGCGATCCGAGGTCGGACGGAGTCCGTCCCAGGTCGGCGCCTTGAGCGTGCGCCCCTTCAGTGCTCCGGCGATGACGCGCACGCTATCCCACCTCCATCAGCCTGAACCGGGTCGACCACGAGCGCAGGAGGTCCGCCACCGCGGCCGGCGTGGGCGCCGCGTCGGGAAACCAGCGGTCGGCCTCGCGCTGTGCCAGGTCGAGGAGATCGCGGTCGCGCACCAGGTCGATCAGGCGGAAGGTCGGGACGCCCGCCTGCCGCGTGCCGAAGAAGTCGCCCGCGCCCCGCAGGCGCAGGTCGCGCTCGGCGATCTCGAAGCCGTCGGTGGTCTCCACCATGGCGGTCAGGCGTTCCTTCGCGTCGGGCGACATCGGCGTCTGGTACACCAGCAGGCAGTAGGACTGGTGCGCGCCGCGCCCGACCCGCCCGCGCAACTGGTGCAGTTGCGACAGCCCGAACCGCTCGGCGTGCTCGACCACCATCACCGTGGCGTTCGGCACGTCGATCCCGACCTCCACGACGGTGGTCGACACCAGCAGGTTCAGCTCGCCGGCTGCGAAGGACCGCATCACCCGCTCCTTCGCGTCGCCCTTCAACCTGCCGTGCAGCAGGCCCACCGTGAACTCCGGGAAGACCTGCTGCTGGAGCGTGTCGGCCATCTCGGTGGCCGCCTTCACGTCGAGCTTCTCCGACTCCTCGACGAGCGGATAGATCACGTACGCCTGGCGGCCCGCTTCCAGTTCGCGGCGGACGAGGGCGTGCATCTCGTCACGCCGGCCGTCAGGAATCATGCTGGTCCGGACCGGCGTGCGGCCGGGCGGCTTGTCACGGATCGACGACGTGTCGAGGTCGCCGTAGATGGTGAGCGCGAGCGTGCGGGGAATGGGCGTGGCCGTCATCACGAGCGCGTCGGGATGCAGCCCCTTCTCGCGAAGCGTCGCCCGCTGCAGCACGCCGAAGCGATGCTGCTCGTCGATGACGACGAACCCCAGCCGGTGGAACGCGACGTCCCCCTGCACGAGCGCGTGGGTGCCGACCACCAGGTGCATCGCGCCCGACGCAATCTCGGCCAGCTGCTGCCGGCGCGCCGCCGCCCCGCTGGCCCCCGTGAGCAGCGCCACGCGGAAGCGCGAGGCGGCCAGCAGGCGCGAGATGGTGCCGAAGTGCTGCTCGGCCAGGATCTCGGTCGGCGCCATGAACGCCACCTGGAGCCCGTTCTCCATCGCGACGATCGCCGCCAGCAGCGCCACAATCGTCTTCCCCGCACCGACATCCCCCTGCAGGAGCCGGTTCATCGGGTGCGGCTTCTGCAGATCGTCCACGATCTCCTTCAGTGCCTGCCGCTGCCCCGCCGTGAGCTTGAAGGGCAGCACCTGCCGGGCCGACTCACGAATCCGGTCGTCCACCGCAATCGTGCCTGCCTTGGGTTCGGCCAGGGCGACGCGGCGCCGCGCCATCACGCCCAGCTGGAAGAGGAACGCCTCCTCGAAGATCAGCCGGCGCTGCGCGAGGGTGGCGAAGCGATTCAGCTGCTCCAGGCTGGCATCGGAGGGCGGGAAGTGCGTGGCGTGCAGGGCCGCGAGCCGCGTGGGGAAACCCTCGCGCGCACGCAGCCCCTCCGGCACCGGATCGGGCAGGTCCGGCCCGAGCTTCAGCAGGGCATCGTGCACGAAACGCCGCTGGATCTTCGGCGTGACCGTGCCGGCTTTCTCGTACACGGGAACGATCCGACCCGTGTGGATGGTCTCGCCTCCCTCCTCGTCATCCAGGATCTCGTGATCGGGGTTCGTGAGCTGGAGCCCCCCGTGCCCACGCATCTCGGCGAGGCCGTACAGCACCACGTGCTGCCCCGCCTTGAACACGTCGCGCAGGTAGGGCTGGTTCAGCCAGTTGACCAGGATGCTGCCGCTCTCGTCGGTGACAATCGCCTCGAAGATGCGGAAGCCCGGGCGACGGGTGGTACGGAGCGCGGTGTGCACCACGCGTCCGGTGATCGACGCGCGGGTGCCGGGACGGACCCGCGCGATTGGCAGCATGTGGCTGCGATCCTCGTAGCGCAGGGGGAACCGGAACACGAGATCTTCGACGGTGTGGAGGCCGACGCGCGCGAGGTCGGCCGCACGTCTGGGGCCGACCCCCTTGAGGAACTGCAGGGGCGTGGCCAGGGGATCGTCGTTCACGGACTCAGGCACTCTGAGTCCCGCAGTGTACCTCGCCTAGGGAGCGGTGCGGGCGCGGTTCGACTGCCGGGCCCGCATGAGCAGGTCGAACTTCCGCCGTTCCATCTGCTCCTCGAAGATGCGCAGACGCGCACGCTGGCGCGGCGTGAGGAGATCGTCGAGTTGCTGCCGCGCGGAGACGAGGCTCTCGACGCTTGCGGCATCGTGCGCGTCGAGCGCCTGCACCTGGGCCCTCAACTGCCCGTCGTCGGCGGCACCGGAGTCGACCGACTGACGGATGCTGCGCAGCAGGCGCGTACGCTCGGCGAGGTTCCGCTGGCGAACCTCCTGGAGCGCCTTGAGGCGGGTGAGGAATCGGGGGTACTGCTCGTCGGTGAGCTGCAGTTCCTGCTGGGCCTGCATCACGACGTAGGCATCGAACAGGCGCTGGATCTCGTTGGGCGAGACGCCGTCCTGCGCGAGCGGACCATTCCGGCGCGGCAGGCGCCCCTGCGCCGAGACCGCCCCGGCCGCCAGCACGCACAGCATGGCCGCCGCCACCGCTGACCGAAGCCCCATCGCCATCACATCGTCCCCACCGCCTCGCTGAGGAGGCGCTGCAATTCAGCCTGTTCGCCGGGTGTCAGGTGCGCCACCGCCAGGTCGGTGCCGCCCTGCATGGCCAGCCCGATCTCCGCCGCGGCATCCCAGTCGAGGTCGCCCGCCAGGTCGACCATGAGGTCGATCGACTCGTCGTCGGGAAGCGACACCATGGGCTCCGCCCCGGCCGACGGCGCGCCGACGACCGCGGCCGTCTCTGGCGCGGCTGGCGTCGACGGCGACCTGCGCGGCGCCTGCACGAAGAGCACGAGCGCGAGCGTCGCCAGCGCCGCACCCGCGAGCTCGATCGGGCGCCACGACCAGTCGATGCGCCACCACGGCGCGCGAGGGGCCGGTTCGGCCGCCACGCCGTCGTGCACGCGCCTGGAGAGGTGATCCCAGAACAGGGGTGATGGCTCCGGCACCTCGACGTCGGCGGCGGCCAGCCACGTCGCGCGGAGCTCCTCGAGCGTTGCCCGGCAGCGGGCACACTCGCGCAGGTGCGGCACCTCCGTCTCGGGCGTGGTGCCGTCCAGCAGGTCGACGAAGGCGTCCGGCGACAGGTGGCGCATCTCAGATGTCTCCCAGCAGCTTCTTGAGGTTCTGCAGGGCATGGAAGACGTTCGCCTTGGCCGCGCCCACGCTGGTGCCGAGCGCCTGGGCGATCTCCTGGTGAGAGCGCTCCTCGTAGGTGCGCATGATGAGGGCCGCCCGCTGCTTGGTGGGAAGCTGGGCCACGGCGGCACGCACCCGCACGGCGCGCTCGTCGCGCAGGATCCGCTCCGTGGGTGTCTCGGAGCGCGTGTCCACGTGCTGCTCGTCCTCGATCGGTTCGCTCTTCGGCGTCTTCACCGCGACCCGGTTGAGGCAGGCGTTCACCGCAATGCGGTGCAGCCAGGTGCCCAGGGCGGCGTTGCCCTTGAAGTTCTTCAGGCCGCGATAGGCCCGCAGGAACACCTCCTGGCTCAGGTCGCTCGCATCCTCATGGTTGTTCATGAAGCGGTAGCAGATCTGGTACACCGGCCGGCGGTGACGCTCGACGATGAGATCGAAGGCGCCGGGGCGGCCGTCCAGGCAGGCCGCGATGAGGTCCGCTTCAGTCAGTGCCTCGAGGCCGTGGTCGGATACCGCGGCGGAATCCTGTCTGAGCACCGTCACATCCCAGCTCGAGCCGGATCGGCGGTCGAGGGTCAAGGTCAACGTGGAGGCCATGGCGGCTGATGGCTGGTTAGACAGGCGACAGGGCACCAGGGTTTAACCGGGTCATCTCCGGCCGATGACGGCATAGTCCATCGAGGAGAACAGGCGACGGTTCAGCTTGTTGGCGTGGTCGTTGATGGCGTCGACCACCGGTACGACCCCGGCCGGGAAGAAGTCGGCCGGGAGCTCCACCTGGGCGAGGCGATCCTCCTCCGGCACCGGGGCGCGGAACTGCACGTCGACGTGCGAGAACCCGCTCGACTGCACCAGGTGCCGCAGCGTATCGGGGTGCAACGGGTGCTGGTGCGTGAGGTCGCGGATGTAGGTTTCGAAGAATGCCATCCAGCAGTTCGGGTTGATCGTCTCGAGGACGATCGCTGCCCCGGGCCGGAGCGCATGGTACGCCGCCTCCAGGAACCGTGTGAGGTAGGCGGGTGTGAAGTGCTCCACGACCTGGATGGCGATGAGGCCGCCGAGACTTCCGTCGGGCTGCGCCTGCAGGAACTGGAGGGCATCACCCAGCGCGACATCGAAGCCGCGCGACCGGCAGATCTCCACCATGGCGGGACTGACGTCCACGCCTCGGACCGACACGCCGGAGCCGCGCAGGGCATCGAGCAGTTCGCCCCGTCCGCAGCCGACATCGAGCACGTCGGACGCTCCGGCGAAGACCGGCACGTAAGAGTCGACCCGGCGCCGGATCTCCTGCGTCGACCCGCGGTACTGGTCCTCGAAGGCGACATAGGTGAGCGAGTCCACGGACCCGGTGAACGCGGTGGCGCCGCCGGGCACGGCCGGTGCCGTCGCCGCCGCGGTGCCGGTCAGCGGGGCCTGCGCCCGATCGCTGTCACGCTTCAGCGCCAGGAGCCGCTGCTCGGTCAGCGCGAGGCGCTGCCGGATCTCGGGGCCGCCCAGGCTGCGGTCCTTGCTGTCGACATACACCGTGATGGTCCGGAGGTACTCCAGCAACTGATGCTCGAAGCGAATCAGCCCTTCGAGGTGCTCGCGGAACGCCTGGACGAGCGCGGCCAGGGAGGCCGCCGCCTGCTGGTGCGCCGCCACATTCCGGTTCAGGTGATCCGCAACGGCACCGTTGAACGCGCGCTGCTGCTCGAGCGCCGGGCCCACCAGCCGCCAGACGAAGCGACCGAGCCGGCCACGCCAGGACCGATCGAAGGCGGGCGCCCCCGAGGGCAGCGTGTCCCAGCCACGGTTGACGTCCGGCAGGCGCGAGGGATCGTAGGCAGCCGGCGCAACCGGCAGCGCGGGCATCGCCTGCAGGGCACGGTCGAGCGCGGTCAGGGCGGTGTTGTACAGCCGGTCGGCGTCGAGCCGCTCCCGCTCGAGCCGGGCCAGGAGGTCCTCGACAGTCTGCTGTTCGGTCACGTGCTTATGAGCCTAGCACTAGGCCTGCCGCCCGGCCATCAGCACCTCGACCTCGATGCGGGTCGGCATCCCGCCGCGCGCGCCGAAGTCGCGGCAGTTCAGGGCGGCGACCGCGTTGGCGTAGGCCATGATCGCCTCGACGTCCGCCCCGGGATCGAGGAGGCAGGCCGACGCGAAGCCGCCCCTGAACGCGTCGCCCGCCCCGGTCGAGTCGACGCACGCGACGCGGAAGGCCGGCGTGCGCACCTCGCGTCCATTCACCAGCGCGAGGCTTCCCTCCTCGCCCAGGGTGACCGCCACAATCGGCGCATGGTATTCCCGCGCGATCGCCGCCAGGGCACGGCCCGGTTCGTCGTGGCCCGTCAGCGCCGACGGAAAGTGTTCGGCCGCAATGATCACGTCGATGTTCGCAAGCAGGTCGCCAATGCCGTCGCGCACCTTCTCGACGTCGATCACCGTGGGGATGCCGGCGGCCCGCGCCAGGCGGGCGGCATGGGTCGCGGCGGCCGTCTCATGGCAATCGACGATCAACATGCGACCGGAGACCACGGCGTCCGGATCGATCTGAGACGGCAGCATCTTCAGGCCGGGATGCCGGTTCCACAGCACGGTCCGCTCCCCCGTCGTCGCATCGACGATGACGACCGCGAACTGGCTGGTGGCCTCCGGCACGTACCACGACCGGCTGACGTCGACCCCTTCCGAGGTGAGCGACTCGCGTCCCTCCAGGGCCAGTTCGTCGTCGCCGAAGCTGCCGATGTAGCGCGTGCGCCACCCGAGCCTCGCGCAGACCGCCGCGGCCGTCGCCATCTGCCCACCGGGCCGCTCAAGGTAGCGGTCGAGACGGGTCTTCGCGTTCCACGCGGGGTAGCGCTCGACCACGGCAATGCGGTCGACGGAGTTGAGGCCGACCGTGACCACGTCGAATGGTTTGTCGTCGGCTGGCGGGATGGCGAGTGGCAGGCGCACGGGCAGGGATCGTAGCTGGAATGCGCGCGAAAGCGGATGCTAACATTTGGCGCGCGATGCCTGACGTACCGCGGGGCCGGAGCGCAACGCTCCAGGGACTTGGCAGCCTCGCCGTCTTCGCAGCCCTCGCTGTCGTGCACCTCTGGCCGCTGGCCGCCGCACCAGCCACCCTGTCGCGCAACGACAACGGCGACTACGTGCTGCACGAGTGGATCATGGCGTGGGTGGCGCACGCTCTCGTCACCAACCCGCTGCACCTGTTCGACGCCAACATCTTCCATCCGGAGCAGGGGACGCTCGCCTACTCCGACCACCTGTTCGCACAGTCGCTGCTCGGTGCGCCCCTGCTGTGGGCTGGGCTCGGCCCGGTCCTCGTCCACAACCTCGTGCTGCTGGCCGGCTTCGCGCTGACCGGGTGGACGACGAGCCTCGTGATGCGTCGCTGGACCGGCTCGTGGCTGGCGGGCATCGGCGCGGGGTCACTCGTCGCCTTCAACGCTTTTTCGCTGACGCGCCTGCCCCAGATCCAGGACCTGCACCTGCAGTTCTTCCCGCTGGCCTTGCTGGCACTCGACCGGCTCCTGGCCGACCCGCGCGTCCGCCATGCGCTGGCGCTGGCCGGCTGGTTCGTCCTGCACTCGCTCACGGGCACCTACGTGATGGTGTTCTCGAGCCTGTCGCTCGCGGCGGCGGCCCTGGTGCGGCCGGCAGACTGGCGCGGGGCGCGGTTCGCGAAGGTGGCCCCGCTGGTGGCGTTGGCGGCCCTCGTCGCGATCCTGCTGCTCTCCCCGTTCCTGCTGCCCTACTACCGTGCCAGCGCCGAAGTCGGACTCGGCCGGTCGCTGGAGGAAACGCAGCGCTACTCCGCCGAACTGACGGATTACCTCGCTGCGGCCGGGCGTATCCACTTCGACATGCTGCAGTGGAGCCGCCCATTCTTCCAGGGGGACGCGCTGTTCCCCGGCCTGGTGGGGCTGGCACTGGCCGGCCTTGGCGTCTGGCATCGGGGGCTCGGCGATCCGCGCACGCGCATGCTCGTCGCCATCGCGGTGGTGGCCTTCGCGCTGTCGTTCGGCCCGGCCTTTCCGCCGTACCGGCTGCTGTATCGTGTGTATCCGCTGCTCACCGGCATCCGCGGAGCGGTCCGGTTCGGACAGTTCACGCTCGCCGCGATGGGCATGCTGGCCGGATTCGGCATCGCCGCGCTGCAACAGCGGGTGTCCACGCGGGCGGCGCTGCCCCTGGGCCTCGCGCTCGTGCTCGCGGTGAACGGAGAAGCGCTCCGGGCGCCGCTGGGCTACACCGAGTACCGCGGCACCCCGCCCATCTACGACGCACTCACCAGCATCGGATCCACCTCCGTGCTGGCGTTCTTCCCGTTCTACGACTCGTCACGCTTCCACATGAACGCCCCGTTCATGCTCGCGACCGCCTCCACGCGAACCTTCCACCGCATGGTGAACGGCTACTCGGGCTTCAAGCCGGCGAGCTACTACGAACACGTGCAGAAGCTGGCGCCGTTTCCCGACCAGGCGTCGGTCGACTATCTGCTCGCCCTGGGCGTGACCCACGTGCTCGTGGACGGGCGCAGCATGCGTCCAGCCCAGGTGGAGGCCCTTGCGACGTTCCCCGAACTGCATCTCTGGCAGACCGACGGGAACGTGCGCATCTACCTCCTGACCTCCCGGTGACGCCTACTTCCGGCGGCCGTCCCGCTCCTCGGCCCGCGCCCCGCGCAGGATCCCCTCGAGCCCGTAGTTCGCCTCATGGCAGGCGTACTCGAAGATCGGCTCCTCGAGGCGCGTCATCGGCAGTTCCACCGTGAACGGCCGCGTGAAGGTCGTCGGGTCCTCCACCGTGAACCGATAGTCGATCGCATCCTCGCTCACCCGGCGGAACCGCTCGAGGATGCGCAGGTGGTCGGCGGCGCCCGGGCAGCAGTAGTAGGAATTGAAACCGGACAGCGAATGGTAGTTCGTCGTCTCGACGACGAGCACGTCCCCTTCGAAGTGCCCCCTGGAGTCGCCCAGCCAGGACCTGATCGAGGGCGGCAGGTGCGGGCGTCCGTCGAGCGGGATGATCCGGGCCTCGTGAATCATCTCCTGCATGATCATCACGTAGCCGGGCGTCTGCACGATCTGGACGTTGTTGTTGTAGCCGCCCGGCAGCTTGGGCGCGCCGCGCGTGAGGCAGCGCTCGGCGAGGTTCCGATCCTCGGGCCCCTCCGTCACGCCCCGCAGGCGCCGCGCAATGGCCGTGGCCCGCTGCTGCCCCTCTGGTGTGAGTGCCGGGATGCGCCCGTCCGGCGGATCGACGATGAGCGAGGTGCGGCGGGACGCGACGGTGGCGCCACGGTCCCACCAGACCTGGTTGTACGCGGCGTCCACATCCTGCGCCGCATCGTCGGGGCGCTGGTCGTAGCGCTCGGCGGCAGCGGCATCGAGCCTCCGGACCTCGTCCGCGGTGAGGAACTCGCGGCCCGCCAGTTCACGCGGACGCTCGAGCGGCGTAATCGTCGAGTTGTTCCAGGTCCCCTGCAGGTCCGGGTGCCCCCAGGGTGTGCGCGGCCCCTGCACGGCCCGGATCCGCCCCTGCCCCTCGAGTGCGGTGGTCAGGCCGATCAGGGCTGCCACCGTCACGAGCGCCGCCACCTGCGTCTGCATGCGCATCGGCCCCTCCCAGTTCCGCGTCGCGCGGATGGTAACACCACGGCCAGGCGCGAACAGGCGAACAAACGGCGAGAACGTCGTTGATTTTCGCTTTTGCTTTGCATATAGTCCGAGCAGCTCAGGAGGCGACCGCATGCTCCCGCTCACGAAACGGCAGCGAGAAATCCTCGATTACCTCAACGAATTCATCCAGCAGCATGGCTACGCCCCGAGCCTCGAGGAAATCGGGCGGCGATTCGGCCTGTCGTCCCTGGCCACCGTGCACAAGCACCTCACGAACCTGCAGGAGAAGGGTTTCATCCGCCGGGCGTGGAACCGGAGCCGGTCGGTCGAGATGGTGCAGGCGCGGACCGGCAGCCGCGCGGTCGAGTTGCCGCTGCTCGGCTACGTGGCCGCGGGCCTCCCGATCGAGGCGGTGGCCTCGAACGAAACCATTGCCGTGCCGGAGGACTTCGCCGGACGCCGCGACACCTACGTGCTGCGGGTCCGTGGCGACTCGATGATCGACGAGCAGATTCGCGACGGCGACTTCGTCGTGGTCGAGGATCGCAAGACAGCCGACAACGGCGAGATGGTGATTGCGCTGCTTCGCGGCACGGACGTCACCCTCAAGAAGTTCTACCGCGAGAGCGGCCGCATCCGGTTGCAGCCGGCCAACACGGCCATGCAGCCCATCTTCGCGGCGCCAGACGACGTCCAGATCCAGGGCGTGGTGGTCGGCGTGATGCGCAAATACTGAACGTTCCGAACCTGGGACCTGGAAGCGAGCAGGTCGAACTGGAGGCCGGAGGCTCGAGTGCCGGCGTCGTCCGACCTCTGAGTTCTGACCTCTGACTTCTGAGTTCGGCTACGATCCGTTCATGTCCGACAAGCCCAAGCAGATCAACTTCACCATCGTCCCTGCAGACGACGAGCACGACAACCCGCGCACGTACTCGAACTTCTGCTCCATCGCGCACACGCCATTCGACTTCACGCTGACGTTCTGCGAGGTGATGCCGCTGTCGGACAGGGAGATCCGGGAGGCCGAGTCGGAGCACGTGGTGAAGGCGCCCGTGCGCGCGAAGATCGTGGTGCCGGTGCAGTTCATCCCGAACCTCATCGGGGCGCTGCAGGAGCACATGCGTGTCTACTCGGAGTCGTACAACAACGTGGGCTGGAACAAGGGCGGTCCCATCCACTGAGGTGCGGCGTCGAGCCTGCCTCTGCCCGCTGCCATGACGTCACCACGCACCGCGGTCGCCATCTTCGATCTGCTGGACGAACAGCATCCGGGCGCCGACACCGAGCTGCATTTCACCAACGCGTACGAGCTGCTCGCGGCCACGATCCTGTCGGCGCAGTCGACCGACCAGCGGGTGAACATGGTCACGCCTGAGCTCTTCCGGCGCTATCCCACGCCGGCCGCGCTCGCGGCCGCGAACCAGGAAGACCTCGAGGTGGCAATTCACTCCACCGGTTTCTTCCGCGCCAAATCGAAAGCGCTGATCGGGATGGCGCAGGCGCTCGTCTCGGAGCACGGTGGGCAGGTGCCGGCCGACATGGAGGCACTCACGAAGCTGCCCGGGGTGGGACGGAAGACGGCGAACGTCGTGCTCGGCCACGCGCTCGGCGTCCCGGGCCTGCCGGTGGATCGACATGTGCTGCGGGTCGCCAACCGTATCGGGCTCGCCGAGGGCGAGGACGCCGAGAAGGTGGAGGCGCAGCTCTGTGCGCTGCTGCCGCCCGACCGGTGGACGCGCGCGTCCGACTGCCTGATTCTCCACGGTCGTCGGGTCTGCAAGCCCAAGCCGCTCTGCCCCACGTGTCTCGTGCAGGACCACTGCGCGTTCTTCAGGGCGAGCCAGGTGCCGGCGGTGCCCACGGCCCGCCCACCTGCCGGCGCGCACCGTCGCGGGCCGACGACGACAGCCGCCAGGCGACCTGCCACACCCACCACCAGGAAGGCCGGCGCATCCGCGAAGCCGGCAGCCGGCCGCACGCCGCCCGCCGCTTCTCACGGCCGGCGCGGAAAGCGGTCGTCATGACGCGCGCGGCGTTCGAACGTGCCGTGGCCGACGCGCTGAGGACCATCCCGAAGCGCTTCCGCGACGCCATGGAGAACATCGCGATCGTGGTCGAGGACGAGCCGGACGATGCGCTGCTGGACGAGATGGGGGCGGAGGAAGACGACACGCTGTTCGGCCTCTATACCGGGACGCCCCTCACGGAGCGGCAGTGGGCACAGGGCAACCTGCTGCCCGATCGCATCATCCTCTTCCAGGGTCCGCACGAGCGTGAGGCCGAAGACGAGGACGACCTCATTGTCTCGATTGGCGAAACGCTCATCCATGAAATCGGTCACTACTTCGGGCTGAGCGAGGAAGAGATCGAGCACATCGAGAACGAGTACTGGCGGGGAGATGGCCGCGCCGACTGAGCGCGCGGGGCATCGCAACCCCCGCGCCAAGAAGCGATTCGGCCAGAACTTCCTCGAGCCCGTGTGGGCGCGGAAGGTCGTGGCGGCCATTGCCCCGCGGCCGACCGACCTCTTCGTCGAGATCGGTCCCGGACCCGGTACCATCACTCGGCCGCTGTCCGAGGCGGCCTCTGCCCTGATCGCCTGCGAGATCGACCGCGACCTGGCCGCGGCCCTGCGCGAGGAGGCCCTGCCGAAGGTCCACGTCATCGAGGCGGACTTCCTGCAGCTGTCGCGCGAACGGCTGATCGAGGACGTGCATGCCGTCGCGGCGCCTGGCACGCCCATCAGGGTTGCCGGCAACCTGCCGTACAACGTCGCCTCGCCCATCATGTTCCGGCTGCTCGACCTCTCACGCCAGGGGGTGCCGCTTCAGGACGCGACGATCATGCTGCAGCGTGAAGTGGCCGACCGGCTGCTGGCAGTGCCTGGGAGCACGGACTACGGGCTGCTGACCGTGCTCGTGGGTCACCGCGCGACAGTGAGCCGGCTGCTCAACCTTCCACCGGGTGCGTTCCGGCCGGCGCCGAAGGTCCAGTCCAGCGTCGTACGGCTGGGCTTCCACCCGCCAGAGCCCCCCGTGACCAGCGAGCCGCTGTTGGCGGCGGTGACGGGCGCGGTGTTTTCGCGACGGCGAAAGACCCTGGGAAACGCGCTGCTGGCCTACGGTGGCCTGACGCCCACCCTGGCTGCCGACGCGCTGGCGGCGGCCGGTATCGACCCGACCCGACGCGGCGAGACCCTGACCATCGCCGAGTTCGTGGCCCTGGCCAATGCGGTCGGCGTCGTCGTGAACGCAACGCGGGCACAATCGCCCCCGATTCCTGTGCTATAGTTTTCGAGCTATCTTGTTCTACCGACGTGTGTTGTCGGTCAACCCGCCCCGTAGATCTCAGGCGCGCCCAGCAGCCTGATCGAGCTGCCCCACCGGCGGCTCCCGTCGCACGCGAGCGTTCCGCCCGGAACGTGCGGGTGATGGTGTGTGCAAACCAGGCTTGATGCTCGAAATCGTTCCGCTCGGCGGGCTCGGCGAATTCGGCATGAACATGCTGGCCCTCACCTACGGTGAGACCACCATCGTGATCGATGCCGGCGTCATGTTTCCGGACCCCGAGTTGCTGGGGGTGGACCGGATCATCCCCGACCTGACATACCTGCAGCAGAAGGGGCGCGCCGCGGCGCTCGTGCTGACGCACGGCCATGAGGATCACATTGGCGGGGTGCCGCACGTGGTGCCCCACATTGCCGGGCCGATCTACGGCACGCCGCTGACGCTGGCGCTGGTCGAACCCAAGCTGCGCGAGCATGGCCTCGAGGACACGCCGACGCAGGCCGTGCGTCCCCGGGACCGCGTGACCATCGGCCCGTTCGACGTCGAGTTCATCCGCGTCACGCACAGCATGCCGGACTGCGTGGCGCTGGCCATCCGCACCCCCCTCGGCACCATCGTCCACACCGGCGATTTCAAGATCGACCAGACCCCGCTCGACGGGGAGCACTTCGACCTCCATCGGTTCGGTGAGTTGGGGTCGGAGGGGGTGCTGGCGCTGCTCGCGGACAGCACGAACGTCGACCGGCGGGGATTCACCGGATCGGAAACCGAGGTCATCGACGCATTCGAGGAGATCTTCACCAGCACCGAGGGCAAGCTCATCGTCTCGGCCTTCTCGTCCAGCATCTACCGGATGCAGATCGTGGTGGATCTCGCGGCGCAGTTCGATCGGAAGGTGGCGTTCGTCGGCCGCGGCATGATCGAGAACTCGGCGATCGCCCAGCGGCTCGGGTATCTGCGCATCCCGGCGGGCCTGCAGATCCGCGACTCCGACGTGATGAACTACCCCTCGCAGGACGTGCTCTGCCTGACGACCGGCTCGCAGGGTGAGCCGATGTCGGCCCTGTCGCGGATTGCGGTCGACGATCACCGTCACGTGAAGCTGGCAGACACCGATACGGTGGTGCTCTCGGCCCGTGCCATCCCGGGGAACGAGAAGTCGATTGGCCGGGTGATGAACCACCTCGCCCGCCGGGGTACCACGATCATCCACGAAGGATCGAAGCACGTGCACGTTTCGGGGCACGGCAGCGAAGAGGAGCTGAAGCTCGTGCTCTCGCTGATCAAGCCCCGCTACTTCATCCCGGTGCACGGCGAGTTCCGCCAGTTGTCGCATCACGCCGGCGTGGCGCGCCGCGTGTTCGCCGGGCGCGATCCGCGGCCCGAGATCCTGCTGGCCGAGAACGGCGACATCGTCGCCATCGACACGGACGGGGCGCGGCTGGCTGGAAAGGCACCGGTCGGGCGGGTGCTCATCGACGGAACGCGCACGGGCGAAATCGGCGACGAGGTGCTGCGCGACCGGCGGCACCTGGCCGAGGACGGCCTGGTCGTGCCGGTCGTGGCCATCAACAAGCAGAACGGCACCCTCGAGGGGGTGCCGGACATCATCACGCGCGGCTTCGTGATGGAGAACAGCCAGGAACTGCTGGCGGACGGGGCGCGGGTGCTTGCCGAGGCGATTGAGCAGGCCAGCCTCGAGGAACGCACCGACCAGGGAATCATGAAGGAGAAGCTGCGCGTCGAGCTGCGCCGCTTCTTCCGCAAGCGCTCGGGCCGGCGGCCGTTCGTGCTGCCGGTCATCATGGAGATCTAATCGCGTGAAGGCATCGACCATCTCACGCCGGGTGAGCGAGTTCGTCGGCGTGGCCCTCTTCGCGGCCGCGCTGTTCTGGATCGTGTCGCTGGCGAGCTACGAGCCGAAGGACCCGGCGTGGTTCTTCCGGGTCGGTGAATCGGCCGACACGGCGAACTTCGCCGGCCAGGTCGGCGCGTTCCTGGCCGAGCTGAGCTTCCAGATGGTGGGCTTCACCGCCTTTGCCATCCCCGTCGCCCTCATCGTCGTGGGCTGGAACTACTTCTGGTGCCGAGAGGTGGACGCCCCGGCCACGAAGGCCTTCGGCGGCACGCTGCTCTTCGGCTGCGTCAGCACCTTCCTCGGCATGGCGTTCTCGGGCACGGGCGGGCTGGGCATGGCGCAGAACACCGGGGGGGGCAACCTGGGCCGGTGGCTCTCGCTCGAGATGGTGGCGTACTTCGGCCGCACCGGGTCGCTGATCATCCTGCTGGCGCTGCTCTTCATCGCGGTGATCGTCTCGACGCAGTTCTCGTTCGGTCGGGCGTTCGCGGCGATCTTCGGGACCCTGGGCACGGGCACGTCGCAGATGGTGACCCGCGTGCGTGCGTGGCGCGAGGAGCGGGAGCGCGAACGGCAGCGGCGCGAGGTGATCGAGAAGCACACCAGGAAGGCCGGGGCCGACCCCGCGGCGGTGACGGCGATTGCCGATGCCGGTGCGCGGGCCGTCCGCCGGAGGCAGGCGCAGGAGGCCGGCGAGCCGGCTGCCGCGGCGGTGGCCCCCGCACCGGCGCCACCAGCCAGGCCGCTGCCACCCCGTCCGCGCGTGGCCGTGGCCACCCCGCCGCTGCCGCTGGTCGACGTCGAGCCGATGAGCAAGGCGCCCGCCGAGCGTCGCGTCGGCGACTACACCCTGCCGCCGATGGCCCTGCTCGATGCACCGAAGGCCGAGCGGAAGATCGACGAGCGCGAGCTGATGGCCAGCGCGCGGCTGCTCGAGGAGAAGTGCCGCGAGTTCTCGGTCGAGGGGTCGGTCACCCAGATCCATCCGGGACCGGTGGTCACCACCTACGAGTTCAAGCCCGAGGCGGGGGTGAAGTACTCCAAGATCACCGGCCTTGCGGACGATCTCTGCCTCGCCATGCAGGCCGAGTCGGTGCTGATCGACCGCATTCCCGGCAAGTCGACGGTCGGCATCCAGATCCCGAACAGCCAGCGGGCGCAGATCTCGCTCCGCGAACTGCTCGAGTCCGAGGCGTACGAGAGCTCGAGCGCGAAGCTGCCGATCGCGCTGGGCAAGACCATCCATGGCGACCCGTACGTCACGGACCTGGCGGCCATGCCGCACCTGCTCATCGCGGGCTCGACCGGCACCGGCAAGTCGGTCGGCATCAACTCGATGCTCACGAGCATCCTGTACCGGGCCACGCCGGATGACGTCCGCTTGATCATGGTCGATCCGAAGCGGCTCGAACTCGGCATGTACGAGGATATCCCCCACCTGCTGACGCCGGTCGTCGTCGACCCCAAGCAGGCCGCCAACGCGCTGCGGTGGGCGGTCCGCGAGATGGAGGAGCGCTACAAGACGCTCGCCTCGGAAGGCGTTCGCAACCTCGAGCAGTACAACCGCAACATCCGGCAGGCCATCGCCGAGAAGCGCACGCCGAAGGAGGGGGCCGAGCACCCGCGTCCGCTCCCCATGATCATCGTGCTCATCGACGAGCTGGCCGACCTGATGATGGTGGCCGGCAACGAAGTCGAGCAGTCGATCTGCCGCCTCGCCCAGATGGCCCGCGCCGTCGGCATCCACCTGATCCTCGCCACGCAGCGCCCGTCGGTCGACGTCATCACCGGCCTCATCAAGGCCAACATGCCCTCGCGCATCTCGTTCCGGGTGGCGTCGAAGATCGACTCGCGCACGATCCTGGACAGCAACGGCGCCGAGCAGCTGCTCGGCCGGGGCGACATGCTGTTCCTGCCGCCGGCCTCCTCACGCGCCATCCGCCTGCACGGTCCGTACATCTCGGAGCAGGAGAGTGCCCGGCTCGCCAGCTTCCTCCGCAAGCAGGGCAAGCCCACCTACGACGAGACGATCACGGCCGAGGAGAAGTCGGCCGCCGAGGGCGGGATCGACCTGGAGAAGGACGACCTCTACGACGAGGCGGCCCGCATCGTGGTCCAGAGCGGCCAAGCCTCCATCTCGTACCTCCAGCGGCGCCTGCGCATCGGGTTCTCGCGCGCGGCGCGGCTGGTCGACATGATGGAGATGGAGGGCCTCGTCTCTCCGGCCGCCGGCGGCAAGCCGAGAGAGGTGCTGGTCGACAAGGGCTACTTCGAAGAGGTGGACGCACAGCTGCGATGAGGGGACTGGTGCGCGCCTGCACGCTCGCCGCCTGGACCGCGTCGGCGATGGTCGCCGGAGCGGCCCCCGTGCGGGCGCAGACCCAGCCGCCGGCCTCGACCACGCGCTCTGCCCCGACGGCCGATGTGCTCTTCGCGGATGCCTCGGCCAAGGAGGCGGCGGTGCGCAAGGCGCTCGCCGCCACCTCGCCACAGCCCACGGTCCTGAGGGCGGTCCGCACCGTGGTCGCCGAGTACGAGGGGGTCGTCCGCCACTACCCGGCGAGCGGGTACTGCGATGACGCCCTGTGGCGGGGAGCGATGCTGGCCCGCGACGCCTTCGAGCAGTTCGGTGAGTCGCGCGAGCGGACCGCGGCGCTGCGCATGCTCAAGCTGCTGCAGTCGGAATACCCGACGAGCAGGTTCGCGAAGACCACGCCGCAGCAGGTGGCCTGGCTCGATGCACACCCGGCCCGGCTGAACACGCCGACGTCGGTGGCGGCCGTTCCCGCCACGCCCGCCCCTGCGCCCACGCGCAGCGTTGTCCCGGCGAGCGCGGCCGACAGTCCGACCTCCGGACCGACCCGGCTGGTCAACGTGAAGGCCATCCGCCGCGCCGTGATGAAGGATGTCGTCCGCGTCGTGATCGAACTCGACGACGAAGTGGCGTTCCACGACGAGCGCATCGACGGCCCCTCGCGCATCTTCGTGGACCTGCAGTCGACCCGCTCAAACCCGGCACTCATCGACCAGACCCTGCGGTTCGACTCGGACTCCGACGTCGTACGGCAGATCCGCGTCGGGCGCCACCCGAATGCGGTGACGCGAGTCGTGCTCGAGGCATCGGGCGTCTCGAGCTACAGCGTGTACCCGCTCTACAGCCCCTTCCGGCTGGTGATCGACTGCCTGCGTGCCACGCCGCTCACGGCCGCCCTCGATACGCCACCGTCCAGGTCGGCTGCGCCGGCCGTGGCGGTGACGGATCCTGTCGCCCCACCTGCGCCGGAGCCTGAGGCGGAGCCGACGGCGGTGGCCGAGACACCGAGTCAGCTGGGTGGTTCCCGGCAGCCCCCGGTCCTTCCGGCACAGCCCATACGGTGGGTGCTGAAGATGCCGACGCTGGCGACGGCCGCACTCCCGCGCGTCACGCCGACCGCAATGTCGGCCGACACGCCAACCCGAAGCGCGGCGGCACCGACGACCTCCTCCCCGCCTGCACCGCCGGCCACCAACCTCGCCGGCGGACTGTCCATTGCCAGGCAGCTCGGCCTCGGCGTATCGCGCATCGTGATCGATCCGGGTCATGGCGGCCATGATCCGGGCGCGAGGGGTGGAGGGCTCACCGAGGCGGAGCTGGTCCTCGACGTGGCACAACGCCTCGAGCGCCTCCTGTCCAGGATTCCCGGCGTCGAAGTGGTGCTCACGCGACGCGGCAACGACTTCGTCTCACTGCAGGAGCGGACCGCCATCGCCAACCGGGAGAACGCCGACCTGTTCCTGTCCATCCACGCCAACGCGAGCACCGTGAAGTCGGCGCGCGGCGTGGAGACCTACTTCCTGAACTTCGCGAAGACGCAGAGCGCGGCCGCCGTGGCCGCGCGAGAGAATGCCGCGTCCGGCCAGCCCATGGGCGCCCTGCAGGATGTGGTGACCACCATCGCGCTCAACAGCAAGGTGGACGAGTCGCGCGACTTCGCCACCTACGTGCAGCGGGAGATGACGGCCAGGCTGAAGCGTTCGAACGGAGCGTTGAAGGACCTTGGCGTGAAGCAGGCCCCCTTCGTGGTGCTGATCGGCGCCGCCATGCCCAGCATCCTCGCGGAGATCTCGTTCATCACCAACCCGCAGGAGGCCAGGCTGCTGAAGGGGGCCGGCTACCGGCAGAAGATCGCGGACGCACTGTTCGAAGGCGTGCGGAAGTACCAGCAGTCGCTCGGCAACCCGCTGGCTGTCGCCGCGCAGCAGCAGAACTGAGCCGGCCGCGCAACCGGCCTGGCCTCAGCGCGTGATGCTGCCCGCGGGCCCGCCGTCGCCGGGGCGCTGTTCGGACGCCGACGGGAACGGATCACCGAACCAGAGCCGGTAGAGGTAGAGCCCCCCGGCGAACACCAGTGCCAGGACGACCGCAGACAGCACCAGCAGGCCCACGAGGCCGAGCGAACCGAGGAGCACATCGGCCAGCCCTTCGACGTCGCTCGGCGGCTGCATGATCTTGACGACGAAGCCGTCCGACGGCTGCGGCGGCTGCTGGGCGGGCTGCTGGAGTGCGAAGACCATCACTTCCACACGTCCGTGGTGAAGGGCAGCTCGGCCAGGGTGCGGACGGCCACGCCCGTCGCGCCCTTGGGCATGTAGGGCTTCGCCTCATCGGCCCAGGCAGTGCCGGCGATGTCGATGTGCGCCCAGGGCAGACCGCCGGTGAACTCCTTGAGGAACACGGCAGCCGTGATCGGGCTCGCCACGCGTCCAGCGGTGTTGATCATGTCGGCGATGTCGCTCTTGAGCTGGTCGCGATACTCGTCGAAGAGCGGCAGGCGCCACATGCGGTCCCCGGCGCGGTCGCCGACGCGCCGGACGTGGTCCACCCACCAGTCCGGCGTGCCGAAGATGCCGCTGGTGATCTTGCCGAGCGCCACGGTGATGCCGCCGGTGAGCGTGGCGACATCGACGAGGTGCGTGGCGCCGAGGCGCCGCGCGTACCAGAGTGCGTCTCCGAGCACGAGGCGCCCCTCGGCGTCCGTGTTCGTCACCTCCACGGTCCTGCCCTCGGCACTGCGCAGCACGTCCCCTGGCTTGAGCGCCCGACCACCCGGCATGTTCTCGGTGGCCGGCACGATGCCGATGACCCTGACCGGGGCACCGAGCCGCGCGATGGCGCGCATGGCGCACGCAACGGCGGCGCCACCCGCCATGTCGTCCTTCATGCGCTCCATGCCCTCGGACGGCTTGATCGAGATGCCGCCGGTGTCGAAGGTGATGCCCTTCCCCACCAGCGCCAGCACGGGTCCGGCCTTCACCTCCGCCGGCGTGTGACGGAAGACCATCAGGCGCGGCGGCTCGCTGCTGCCGCGCGCGACACCGAGCAGCATGCCCATGTTGAGGGCTTCGATCTGCGTCTCGTCCAGGATCTCGACGGCGGCGCCCCCCTCGGACGCGATCGCCTCGCAGCGGACGGCGAACTCGCGAGGCGTCAGCGCATTGCCAGGTTCGTTGGTGAGCGCACGCGCGAGGTTCGTGGATTCGCCGTACACGCGTCCCCGCAGCGCCGCGCCCTGCACCCGCCCCGGGCTCTCTGGCGACGTGTCGCGCAGTTCCGGCACCACGATCGAAAAGGCGATCGGGTCGGGGCGCGGGCCTTCCCCGGTCTGGTAGGTTCCGCAGTTGAACTCCGAGAGCGTCAGCCCTTCGGCGATCGCCTGGGCGAACCCGGCCACATCGACGTCACCCGATGGCGCCGCCACTCCGGGGCGGATGACGAACCCGAGTGTCCGCACGCGGCGCACCCGCGCCGCGAGCGCCGCCGCGGTGGCCACCCGCCTGGCGAGGCTGGGCGTGAACGCGGCGGCAGGCCCGGCCCCGACCAGTGCAACACGACCGGCTTTCCAGGCGCGGGCGACGATGGGGGTGATGAACAGCTCGAAGGGGCGCGACCGGAACTCTTCCGAGGCCAGCGCCCTGGTCACCTCGCTGCCCGTGGCCGCATCGAGCCCGGCAACGGCTGCGGGGGTCTCTCCTTCGAACCAAGGCAGGACCAGCAGATCGACCTCAGCCGACTGACAGGGCCCGAACACGCAGGGAATCGGGGCGGAATGGGACGTCGCGGACATCACGGTATTATGGCGTGAACCCGGTTGCTGCGCCCACAGGGCGCCGGTAGAATTGCGCACCGGATGACTCCGGTGCCTGGTGCGAGGAACACGATGGTCGAACTTCGGCGGATGATTCTGGCAGCGGCCCTGGGTGCCGCCCTCGCGGGCACCGCCGGAGTGGTCGGCGCGCAGCAGCGGAACGAGAAGCCGGCCCGGGAGCAGGACGCCAAGCGACCGAAGATGTCCTTGCGGGTGAACCCGCAGGTGGCGATAGCCCCGGCCCGTGTCACGCTCACGGTCGAACTGACCGGGGGCGCGGACGACTTCGAGGAGTACTACTGCCCCACCGTCGAGTGGCAGTGGGGCGACGACACGAGTTCGGAGTCGACCACCGACTGCGAACCGTACGAGGCGGGCAAGAGCCAGATCAAGCGGCGGTACACCACGCAGCACGTGTTTCGCCGGCCCGGCAACTTCAAGCTCTACTTCCACCTGAAGCAGAAGGACCGCATCCTTGGATCGGCCACCACCAACGTCCAGGTGCAGCCCGGGCTCCAGGGCGGACCGTTCTGAATGGTGTCCGCCTGAAGGCGGACACGACATGCGGCCTCTCACCTCACGTCGAACCCGAGTTCGGTGACGCCCGCCTGCTCGATCCTGAACAGCCGCATTTCGGGCCCGTCCGGCCCCACCCCGGCGATGAGGTGCAGCACGCCGAAGTAGCCGCACTCGGCGATGTCGGTTTCGGACGGATAGGCACGCGTCCTGGGGTGCGAGTGGTAGAAGCCGATGACGTCGTGCCCACGCAGGCGCGAGTCGCGCATGGCACGGATGTGATCGATCGGGTCGATCTGGAAGCGGGTCGTGCCAGCAGCCACGTTCCTCGCTCTCGCATGTTCGAGGATCTCGGTCTCGCGGCCGATCAGCACGCCGCAGCACTCCCGCGGCGCCTCTGCCTCCGCATGTGCGCGCACATCGTCCAGCACCTGCCGGACGATGACGATCACAGCGCTTCGACGGCCATGGCGATGCCCATCCCGCCGCCGATGCACAGCGAGGCGACTCCGTAGCGCTCGCCACGCGCACGCAGGGCGTACACGAGCGTGGTGAGCACGCGCGCGCCGCTCGCACCGATGGGATGGCCGAGGGCGATGGCGCCGCCATTCACGTTCACGCGTGCAGCGTCCACCTGCAGTTCGCGCACGACCGCCACCGACTGCGCCGCGAACGCCTCGTTCAACTCGAAGAGCCCGATGTCGGCGAGGGCGAGGCCCGCGCGGTCGAGCACCTTGCGCACGGCCGGCACCGGGCCGATACCCATGATCTTCGGATCCACGCCGGTCGAGACGTACGCCAGGATCCGCGCCAGAGGCTTCGTGCCCACGGCGCGCGCCTTTGCCCCGCTGGCAATCACGAGTGCCGCGGCCCCGTCGTTGATGCCAGAGGCGTTGCCGGCGGTGACCGTGCCGTCCTTGCGGAAAGCCGGCTTCAGCGCCGCGAGCTTCTCGACCGTCGTGCCTGGGCGCGGATACTCGTCCACGGCGAAGCGGACCGGGTCGCCCTTCTTCTGCGGGATGTCGACCGCGACGATTTCATCGGCGAAGGCCCCGGCGGCGATGGCGGCCCCCGCACGCCGCTGGCTCTCCGCGGCGAACGCGTCCTGATCCGCGCGCGAGACGCCGAACCGGTTCGCCACTTCTTCCGCCGTCACCCCCATGTGCACCTGGTTGATGGCGCAGGTCAGGCCGTCGCCGATGAGGGAGTCGATGGCTTCGGCGTTACCCATGCGGTAGCCCCAGCGTGCGTTCTTCAGCACGTAGGGTGCATTCGACATCGACTCGGTGCCGCCCGCGACAATGGTGTCGACGTAGCCGACCCTGATCGCCTCGACGGCATGGACGACCGCCTGCAGCCCTGAGCCACAGACGCGGTTCACCACCTCACCGGGAATCTCGTTCGGGAGTCCGGCCTCGAGCAAGGCCTGCCGGGCCACATTCATGCCGGCTCCGGACTGCAGCACGCAGCCGAGGATGACGTCGCCGACATCCTCGTTGGTCACCCCGGCCCTGCGGATCGCCTCGCGCACGACGATGGCGCCGAGGTTGGGGGCAGTGAGGTCCTTGAGCGTCCCGCCGAAGCTGCCGATGGGCGTCCGGCAGGCGCTGAGGATGACGACTTCGAAGTCCTTATTCAAAGGTGCCCACCTTCCCGGGAATCGCCAGCGGCGTGCCGGTGGCCGCCTGCACATGCTCGATGGTCGTGTCGGCAGCGATTTCGCGCAGGACCAGGCCGTCCGGTGTCACGTCGATCACCGCCAGTTCGGTCACGATCATGTTCACCACCCTGAGGCCGGTCAGTGGCAGCGTGCAGCGATCGAGGATCTTGTGGCCGCCATCCTTCGTGGTGTGCTCCATCGCGATGATGACGCGCCGGGCGCCCGCCACGAGATCCATCGCGCCACCCATGCCCTTCACCATCTTCCCCGGGATCATCCAGTTGGCGAGGTTGCCCTCGCGGTCCACCTGGAGCGCGCCGAGCACGGTGAGATCGATGTGGCCGCCACGGACCATCGCGAACGAGTCGGCACTGCTGAAGTAGGCGCATCCTGGCAGTTCGCTGACGGTTTCCTTCCCGGCGTTGATCAGGTCGGGATCGACCTCGCCTTCGAGCGGGTACGGCCCGACCCCGAGCATGCCGTTCTCGGAGTGCAGCGTGATGTCGATGCCGGCCGGGACGAAGTTGGCCACCAGGGTCGGCATGCCGATCCCCAGGTTCACGTAGTCGCCATCCTTCAGCTCGCGGGCAATCCGGCGGACGACGCGGGTGCGGATGTCGGGGGCGTGGCTCATGACTGTCGCACCGTGCGCTTCTCGATGCGCTTTTCGTACCCGCTGCCAACGATGACATGCCTGACGTAGATGCCGGGCGTGACGATGGTGTCGGGATCGAGGTCGCCGGGCTCGACGAGCTCCTCGACCTCGGCCATCGTGATCCGTCCGGCGGTGGCCATCACCGGGTTGAAGTTGCGGGCCGTGCGTCGATACACGAGGTTGCCGAGGCGATCGCCGCGCCAGGCCTTGACGAAGGCGAAGTCGGCCGTGATGGGCGACTCGAGCACGTAGGGGCGCCCCTCGATGATCCGGGTCTCCTTCCCCTCGGCTGCCAGCGTTCCGTACCCGGTCGGGGTGAAGAAGCCGCCGATGCCGGCGCCACCAGCCCGGATCCGCTCGGCGAAGGTGCCCTGCGGCACCAGGTCGACGGCCAGCTCGCCGCTCAGGAACTGGCGCTCGAACTCCTTGTTCTCGCCCACGTAGGTGGCCACCATCTTCTTCACCTGCCTGGCCCGCAGGAGGACGCCAATCCCGAAGTCGTCGACGCCGGCGTTGTTGCTGATGACGGTGAGGTCGCGCGTGCCGCGGGAGCGCAGGGCCTGGATCAGGTTCTCCGGGATCCCGCAGAGGCCGAACCCACCCATGAGGATGGATGCCCCCTCGGGGACCAGCGCGACAGCAGCCTCGGCGCTCGGAAGCACCTTGTTCATGGGCCGATTATAGCTGCGAGCGCTGGACGAGCTCGTCGCGCCACCGCGCGGCGTCGGCGAACAGGTCGGTGAGGTAGCGTCCGGTCGGCAGGTCGTCGCGCAGGCGCTGCAGCACGGCTATCAGCGAATCGAGCGCCGGACCGATCTGGTCGGCGTTGACCGCGGCCACGTCCCGCCAGATGTCCGACGGGCTGGAGGCGAGCCTGGTGGTGTCGAGCAGGCCGCGCCCCGACAGGGCCAGCCCACCGCCGCCAACGGCACCGCCCGCCACCGACATCAGGGCACTCACGACCAACTGCGGCAGGTGGCTCACGTAGGCGAATACGCGGTCGTGCTCGGCCAGTGTCATCACGCCCGGCTCGGCGCCCAGTGCGGCCACGAACGACGACAGGGCCGACACTGCGGCCGGGTCGGTCCGCTCCGATGGCGTGAACAGCCACGGCCGGTTCCGGAACAGGTCGGCCTGCGCATTCGCGAAGCCACCGACCGCAGCGCCGGCAATCGGGTGTCCTGCCACGAACGTCACGCCGTCCGGCAACGCGGCGGCCACCTCGACGATGTCGCGCTTGGTGCTGCCCACGTCGGTGACGACCGCCGTGCGCTTGACCCTCCCCGGCAGTTGCGGGAGCAGTTCCAGGTTCTGCCGGACCGGGGCGGCGAGCACGACGAGGTCCGCCTCGGCGGCCGCATCGAGCGTTTCGGTGCCTGCATCGATCGCGCCGGCCGCCCGTGCGTCATCCAGCACCGCCCTCCGGTCGACGGCGACGATGCGCAGCGACGGCCACGTCGCTCTGGCCGCGAGCGCCACGGACCCGCCGATCAGGCCGAGACCGACGATGCCGACGGTCCCGAAGGGCGTGCTGCTCACTTGCCCCAGCCCCGCCGCGGGGCGTTCTCGAGGCAGATGGAGCGGCCGATGGCCGGGGCGATGATCCTGAGCTCCGCCATCAGCCGGTCGAACTGCGCTGGGAACATCGACTGTGCCCCGTCGCTGAGTGCATGGTCCGGATCGCAGTGCACCTCGACGATGAGGCCGTCGGCGCCGGCGGCAACGGCCGCGCGGGCGAGCGGCGCCACCATGTCGCGCCGGCCCGCGCCGTGGCTGGGGTCGGCAAGCACCGGCAGGTGGCTCAGCTTCTTGACCATCGCGATGGCCGACACGTCGAACGTGTTCCGCGTCGCGGTCTCGAACGTCCGGATGCCGCGCTCGCAGAGGATGACGTCGGTGTTGCCGCCGCTCAGGATGTACTCGGCCGACAGCAGCCACTCCTCGATGGTGGCCGAGATGCCACGCTTCAGCAGCACCGGCTTGCGCCGGTGGCCCAGTTCCCGCAGCAGGGTGAAGTTCTGCATGTTGCGGGCGCCAACCTGGAAGATGTCGCAGTAGCGCTCGATCAGGTCGATCTGGCTGATGTCCATCACCTCGGAGACCAGCGCCATGTTCTCCGCACTCGAGGCATCGCGCAGCAGGCGCAGGCCCTCCTCGCCGAGCCCCTGGAAGGAGTAGGGCGAGCTGCGCGGCTTGAAGGCGCCGCCGCGGAACACCTTGGCCCCGGCCCGCCGCACCGCCGCCGCCGTAGTACGGACCTGCTGCTCGCTCTCGGCCGAGCAGGGGCCGGCCATGACGATGACCTCGTCGCCCCCGATCCGCAGGTCACCAATGGTGACCACCGTCGGCTCCGCCTTGAAGGTGCGGCTCGCGAGCTTGTATGGCGACGAGATCCGGACCACCTCGTCGACGCCGTCCATCATCTCGATGAGGGCGGCATCCGGGCGTCCCTGCCCCACTGCCCCCAGCACGGTTCGCGAGACACCGGTGGACTTGTGCACGTCCATCCCCATCTCGACCAGGCGCTTCACCACCTGCTCGATCTGGCCGTCGGTGGCCCCCTCCTGCATCACCACAACCATGACGTCCTACACTCCCTGGTCCTGCCTGGCCGGCTCATGGCCGGCGTCGTCGGTCTCGCCGTGAATGACCCGGCGCTCGAGCCGCCGGGCCTCGTCGATGATCCGCTCGAACAACCGCGCGATCGCATCGGGGCCGAGCGGCCCCTCCGACGCAATCGCGCGCACGTGCGCGAGCACCTGCTTCTCGCGGTCCGGCTGGTAGATGGCCATGCCGGTCTCCTTCTTCAGCCGGCCGATCTCGCAGACGCACCGGGCCCGCTCGTTCAGCAGCCGAACGAGCACCTCGTCCACGCGGTCGATGTCGTTGCGCAAATCCTCGAGGGTCATGTCTAGGCCTTCGCCGGCAGGCAGGCCGCGCGCAGCGACCTGACGTACGTCTCGACACGGGGGATGAGGTCGTCACTCCCCCCGGCTTCTGCAATCAGCGCCACCAGCGCGCTGCCCACCACGGCGGCATCGGCGTAGGCGCCAACCTCGGCGACGTGCGCCGGGGTCGAGATGCCGAACCCGAGCGCCAGAGGCAGCCCGGTCGCGGCGCGGATACGCCGCACCATCTCCTCAGCGCCGGTGGCCACGGTGTCGCGCGCGCCGGTCACGCCGAGCCGGGAGATGCCGTAGAGGAACCCGCGTCCCAGCTCGGCCGCCTTGCGGATGCGGGCATCCGTGGTGGTCGGGCTCAGGAGGAAGATCGTGTCGATCCCCACCTTCGTCATCGCGTCGCGGAACTCGCCCGCTTCCTCGATCGGCAGGTCGAGCGCCAGCACGCCGTCGACACCGGCCGCAGCCGCGCGCCGGGCGAACGCGTCGAGCCCGAACCGTACGATCGGATTCGCGTAGCTGAAGATCACCACGGGTGTGTCGACCTCGCGCCGCACCTGCTCGACCAGGTCCAGGGTGGCGCGGAGGCTGCCCCCGGCCGCCAGGGCGCGCTCCGTGGCGCGCTGGATGACCGGTCCGTCCGCCAGGGGGTCGGAGAACGGGACACCCACCTCCAACACGTCGGCCCCGGCGCGTGCCAGCGCCTTCAGGATCTCCCCCGAGCGCGCGAGGTCCGGATCGCCGGCGGTCGTGTAGGTCACCAGTCCGGGACGTCCTTCGGCGCGGAGGCGGGCAAACGTCTCAGCGAGTCTCGACATACTGCTCCATCGTGTGGACGTCCTTGTCGCCCCGTCCGGAAAGGTTGACGAGGATGATGGCTCCAGGGCCCAGCCTCCGTCCCAGCTGACCGGCGTAGGCAATGGCATGCGACGACTCGAGCGCGGGCAGGATCCCTTCGAGCCGCGCGAGGGTCTTGAAGCCGTCGATGGCCTCGGCATCGGTGATGTACGCGTACTCGGCCCTGCCGATGTGCCGCAGGTAGGCGTGCTCGGGGCCGATGGCCGCGTAGTCGAGCCCGGCCGACACCGAATGCGTCAGCTCGATGTTGCCGTCGTCGTCCTGCAGCACGAATGTCCGCGTGCCCTGGAGGACGCCCATGCTGCCACCGGCGAAGCGCGCCGCATGGCGCCCCTTGACAATCTGCTCGCCACCAGCCTCGACACCGATCAGCCGCACATGGCTGTCGGCCACGAAGGCGTCGAAGATGCCCATCGCGTTGCTGCCGCCGCCGACGCAGGCCACCACGGCCTCCGGCAGGCGGCCGGCCTGTTCCAGGATCTGGGCGCGCGCCTCGCGGCCGATCACCGACTGGAACTCGCGGACCATCAACGGGTACGGATGCGGACCGAGCGCGGACCCCAGCAGGTAGTACGTGCTGGTCACGTTGGTGACCCAGTCGCGCATCGCCTCGTTGATGGCGTCCTTGAGCGTGCGGCTGCCGGCGTCCACGCCGACCACCTCGGCGCCGAGCATCCGCATGCGCACCACGTTCAGGGCCTGCCGCGCCATGTCGTCGACGCCCATGTAGACGTGGCATTCGAGGCCGAGCAGCGCGCAGGCGGTGGCGGTCGCCACCCCGTGCTGGCCCGCGCCGGTCTCCGCCACGATCCGCGTCTTCCCCATCCGCCTGGCAAGGAGCGCCTGCCCGAGCGCGTTGTTGATCTTGTGCGCACCGGTGTGCGTCAGGTCTTCCCGCTTGAGGAAGATGCGCGCGCCGCCACTGGCCTCGGAGAGCCGCGCCGCCTCGTACACGGGCGTCGGCCGCCCGACGTAGTGCTTCAGCAGTCGCGCGAGTTCACTCTGGAACGTGATGTCACCGCGTATGGCGTAGTACGCGCGCTGGAGTTCCTCGATCGGCTCGACAAGCGTCTCGGGAACGTACTTGCCGCCGAAGGGCCCGAAGTAGCCGCGCTCGTCTGGATCGCGGCGAACAGGAGTCTGCATCGTCCTCACCGGGCGCGGTCACCACCGCGCATCGTCTCAGTCACGTCAGCCTCGCCACGCGCGAAGCGCCTCGAACAGCGCCCGGATCCGGTCCGGGTTCTTGATGCCGGGCGCGTCCTCCACGCCCGACGATACGTCGACGCCGAACGGCCGCACGGTCGCCACGGCGTCCAGCACGTTCTCCGGCCGGATGCCACCGGCCAGGATGGTCCGCCGCTGACCGGCCAGCCGCGCGGCCGCCGCCCAGTCGGCCCGTGCCCCGGTGCCGCCGTGATTCACCGGGTCGTCGGCATCGACCAGCATCACCACGCGGGTCGGCCAGCGCGCGGCGGTCTCCGCGTCGATCCGCCCGGTGGCCTTCACCACCGGACGTTCCAGCCGCGCCAGCACCTCGGGCGACTCGTCGCCGTGCAACTGCACGGCCCCCAGGCCGACGAGGGCCGCAACCTCGTTGATCCGCGCCGGCGCTTCATCCACGAAGACGCCCACCGGGGTCACGAAGGGCGGCAGGGTGCGCACGATCGCCCGCGCCTGTTCCGGCTCGACCCAGCGCTTCGCGGGACGCCAGAAGATGAAGCCGATCGCCGACGCACCACACTCGACGGCCACCTGCGCGTCGCTGGCGCGGGTGATGCCGCAGATCTTCACGAACATCAGGCGCCCTTCAACAGCGTGGCCAGGGCGGCGCCCGGATCCGGGTCGGTCATGAACCGCTCCCCGATCAGGAACGCACGATAGCCGAGCGCCGACAGCCGGGTCAGGTCGGCGCTGGTCCGGAGCCCGCTCTCGCTGACGGCGATGACCTCCCTCGGCATCATCGACACGAGCGTCTCCGAGGCATGCACGTCGACGACGAGGGTGCGCAGGTTCCGGTTGTTCACGCCGATGACGGTCGAGCCCGCGTCGATGGCGATGCGCAGTTCGTCGGCGTCGTGCACCTCCACCAGCGTGTCGAGCCCGAGCGAGGCGGCCGTGGCCGACAACTGCCGCAGCTCGGCCGGCGTCAGGGCCGCGACGATGAGCAGGGCGGCGTCGGCGCCCATGGCGCGCGCCTCGACGAGCTGGTATTCCGAGACGATGAAGTCCTTGCGGAGGAGCGGCACCTGCACCGCCTCGCGGACCGCCTCCAGGTGTGCGGGGTCCCCGTCGAAGAATGTCGGCTCGGTGAGGACCGAGATCGCCGCGGCGCCGGAGGCGGCGTACGACGAGGCAATCGCAACCGGGTCGTACGCAGCGCGCAGCACCCCCTTCGACGGCGAGCGGCGCTTGCATTCGGCGATCACGTTCCAGCGATCCGTACGCGAGAGCGCCTGCGTGAACACCCCAGGTCGAGGCGTCCGCTGCTCGGCGCGTGCCAGGAGGGCCGCCAGCGGCTCGCGCTCGGCCCTGAGCTCGGTGACGCGACGGGTCGCGGCGACGATCGTCGCGAGCAGGTCGCCGGTCGCCGGCGGCTGCTGGGCGCTCATGGCGCCACTCCCGCGGCGTCTGCCTGCGACAGCGTCACCAGCTGGGCGAGGGTGGCGCGCGCGGCACCGGCGTCGATGGCCAGCGCCGCCTGGTGCATGCCGTCACGAATCGACCCGACCCGGCCGGCGACGAAGAGGGCGGCGCCCGCGTTGAGCACGACCACGTCGCGCGCCGGCCCAGGGACACCGTCGAGCACGCCGCGGATGATCGCGGCGTTGTCGGCGGCCGAGCCGCCCTTGAGCGCACCGGCAGACGCCTTGTGCATCCCGAAGTCGGCGGGATGGAGGTAGAAGGTCTTCACGGCACCATCCCGGCACTCCGACACCTTGGTGTAGCCGGTCGTCGAGATCTCATCGATGCCGTCGGCGCCATGCACGACCCAGGCGCGCTCGGACCCGAGAAGCATCAGGCTGCGCGCCATGAGCTCGGTGAACTCCGGGCGGGGTACGCCGACAATCTGCCGCGAGGCGCCAGCAGGATTCGTGAGGGGCCCGAGCAGGTTGAAGGCGGTGCGGACACCGAGCGCGCGACGCGCGGGGCCCGCGTGCCGCATCGACGGATGGAAGGTCGGCGCAAAGAAGAACCCGATGCCTGCCTCCGCGAGGCACCGCTCGACCGCCGCAGGCGGTGCGCCCACCTGCACGCCCAGCACCTCGAACACATCGGCGCTGCCCGACAGGCTCGACACGGACCGGTTGCCGTGCTTGGCCACCCGCTGCCCGCAGGCAGCCAGCACGATGGCGGCGCAGGTGGAGATGTTGAAGGTGCCCGACCGATCGCCCCCGGTGCCGCACGTGTCGAACACGTCGTCGAACCGGCGCGACAGGGCCACGGCGTGCGCGCGCATGGAGCGCGCCAGGCCGACGACCTCCTCCGGCCGCTCACCCTTCATGGCCAGGCCGATGAGGAAGCCGGCAATCTGCGGGTCGGTCGCCCGGCCCTCCATCACCTCGGTCATGGCGGCCGAGGCCTCCTCGCTGGTGAGGTCCTCGTGGCGGATCAGCTTTTCGATGAGAGCCTGGAACATCAGTCCAACCGCCCCTCGATGAAGTTGCGCAGGATCCGGCGCCCCTCACTGGTGAGAATCGACTCGGGGTGGAACTGCACGCCGTGAATCGGCAGTGTCCGGTGCCGCAGGCCCATGATCACCCCATCGTCCTTCGTGCGGGCGGTCACTTCGAGCTGCCCGGGGAACCCCTCCTCGGCCACCACGAGCGAGTGGTAACGCGACGCCTCGAACGGGGCGTCCAGCCCGGAGAACAGCCCGCGGCTGTTGTGTTCGATGGTGGAGGTCTTGCCGTGCATCGGCGCCGCAGCCCGCACGACCGACCCGCCGAAGACGGCACCGATGGCCTGGTGTCCGAGGCAGACGCCGAAGATCGGCGTGGAGGCCCCGAGTTCCCGGATGACGTCCATCATGATGCCCGCGTCCTCAGGACGGCCCGGACCGGGCGACAGCACGATCCGCTCGGGGGCCAGCGCGCGGATCTCGTCCACGCTGACCTCATCGTTCCTGCGGACGACCACCTCTGCCCCGAGTTCCCCCAGGTACTGCACGAGGTTGTACGTGAACGAGTCGTAGTTATCGAGGACAAACACCATCACTCACCCACTTGCTCCACCCGAATCATCCCTAGAGTCCGGCCTCGGCCAGTTCCAGGGCGCGCATCGCTGCCCTGGCCTTGTCCCGCGTCTCCTCGAACTCCGCCGTCGGATTGGAGTCCATCACGATGCCCGCGCCGGCCTGGACGAAGGCCTTCTGCCCCGACATGATCACGGTCCGGATGGCGATGCAGAAATCCAGGTTGCCCGCGAAGTCGAGGTAGCCGACCGCACCCGCGTACAACCCGCGGGCCGCCGGCTCGAGTTCGTGGATGATCTGCATGGCCCGCACCTTCGGGGCACCCGACACGGTGCCCGCGGGGAAGCAGGACGCGAGGGCGTCGAGCCGATCGCACTCGGGCGCCAGGCGCCCCTCCACCACCGACGTGAGGTGCATGACGTGCGAGAAGCGCTCGAGCGCCATGAACTGCGGCACGCGCACCGAGCCGTAGTCGCACACGCGGCCCACGTCGTTGCGCCCGAGGTCGACGAGCATCACGTGCTCGGCCCGTTCCTTCTCGTTGCGCTTCAGCTCCTCGGCCAGCCGCAGGTCTTCGTCCTCGCTCCTGCCGCGCCGGCGCGTGCCCGCGATCGGGTGCGTCTCGACGCGCGCTCCCTCGACGCGGACCAGCATCTCGGGCGACGAGCCCACCACCGACACGCCGGCCATCCGGATGAAGTACATGTAGGGCGACGGGTTCACGTGGCGGAGCGCACGGTAGACCGTGAACGGGTCGGCCTTCACCTCGGCCTCGAAGCGCTGCGACAGCACCACCTGGTAGATGTCGCCCGCCGCGATGTGCTCCTTGGCCACGCGGACCTGCTGCTCGAACTGCTCACGCGTGAAGTTGGACGTGAAGGTCAGCGCGTCGCCATGCGCCCGCTTCGGCACCGACAGGTTGCGCTCGAGCTCACGCTCGAGAAACCCGATCTTCGCGCAGGCGAACTGGTAGAGCGACTCGAGGTCGTCGTCGGCGGTGATGCGCGCGTTCGCGATGATCAGGATGCGGTGCTGCACATGGTCGAAGGCCAGCACCGTGTCGAACATCATGAAGCCCGCATCGTCGGCGCCGTCGGCCGCGGTGCCGAGATCGCCCAGCACCGGCTCGAACCAGGTGGAGGCGCCGTAGCCGAAGTAGCCGACCGCGCCGCCCGTGAAGCGCGGCAGGTCGGGGACGAAGGGCGACCGGTAGTCGGCCATCAGCGTCCGGAGCGTCCCGAGGAATGGCGCGTCGGAAGTCGTGACCTCGCCCGCGCGTTCGATGGTCGTGGTTCCGTCCGACGCCCTGAGGATGAGGAACGGATCCTTGCCGAGGAAGGAGTACCGCCCGACGTGCTCGCCGCCCTCGACCGACTCGAGGAGGAACGCATAGTCGGCCTCCTCGGCAATCTTCAGGAAGGCCGACACCGGCGTGAGCAGGTCGGCCACCAGCTCCTTGCACACGGGCACGAACGTCCCGCGCCGCGCGAGCTCCTTGAACTCTTCAAACGAGGTGGTTTTCATCGGCCTTGAACTCCGAAAGCCGCCGCGCCGCCGCGGCACGCATCACGCCGGCGGGGGGCGTCACACCGGTCCACCACTCGAACTGGGCCTGGGCCTGCGCCACCAGCATGTCGAGGCCGCCGATGGTGTCGCAGCCGGCGGTGGCCGCGTCGCGCATCAGGCGTGTGATCGAGGGGTTGTAGATCAGGTCGTAGACCACCCCCTTGTCGAAGGCGGTCGCCGGCAGCGGGCTGACGTCGATCTTCGGCTCCATGCCGACCGGCGTGCAGTTGACGAGCAGGTCCCACGAGCCGGCCTCCGGCGGGTATGGGCCGACCGCGCCCGACGCCAGTTCGGCCACGGCGGCCGCCTTCCGCGCGTCGCGGGCATGGACGGTGACGAGCGCGCCTTCCGCAGCCAGGCCCACCGCGATCGCGCGGGCCGAGCCGCCGGCGCCGAGGATGGAGGCACGCCGGCCCGCCAGCGGCACGTGCCTGTCGCGCAGGGGCTGCAGGAACCCTCCGACGTCCGTGTTGCGCGCTTCCCACCGGTCGCCGGCCATGCGCAGCGTGTTCAGGGCGCCAACTGCGCGCGCCAGCGGATCGACCGCCTGGACACGGCCCAACAGATCCACCTTGTACGGGATGGTGACGCTGGCCCCCGCGATCCCGAGGGCACGGGCGAATGTCAGGAAGTCGTCTGCGTCGGCGGCCGGCAGCGGAAGGTAGACCGCGTTCAACCCGGTGGCCATGAAGGCGGCGTTGTGCATGTCGGGCGAGACTGAATGTCCGATGGGCCGCCCAACGAGACCATAGATGGAGGTCGAGGCATTGACCGACCGGAACCGGAACTGTTCGAGCAGGCGGCGGGCGGAGACCTGCCCGACATCGCGCACGCCACCCGCATAGGTCCAGGCCGACCCGAACCGCTGTGCCAGCACCCGCGTGGACAGTCCGGCGTCACCCATCGCGATCAGGACGGTCCGTTCATCGGCCCCGAACGTGCGGCTGAGGTCGAGCAGCGGGAGGCAGTCGCTCAGGCGGCTCGCCGCGACGGCGATCTTCACGACGCCGGCACCGGTGGCGCGCATCGCCCGGGCACGCTCGGCCAGATCCGCCGGCACGCCGTCGAAATCGTGTGACGAGAGCACGATTCGGCGGCCGTCCGTCGCCAGCAGGTCGGTGAAGCCGGCGCGCCATTCGACGTCGACGAAGTCGGCGCCCAGTTCGAGGGCCTGGCGGAGGATGGCCTTCCGCTCCTCCTCGGAGCCGGCGAAACCGCCACCCTCCCACCGTGCGCGGCAGGTGACGATGACCGGGAGCGTGCGTCCGTCGAGCGCCGCGGCCACGTCGGGGTCGCTGACACTGTCCAGCCGGAGTTCGACGAGGTCGGCGTCGACGACCAGGTCGCGCTGGCGCCGCAGTTCAGCCGTCGTGGGGGCGGTGATGGTGACGCAGAGCCGTGGTGTCGTAGTCACAAGTCCAAAAAAAAAGCCTCTTCAACAGTTGGTTGAAGAGGCGGTCCGTTCGTCGCGCGGTGGCAGGTCAGGCCAGGGCGAGTGCCTCTTCGGATGCACACCAATACCACCACGCCGACAGGCCAGCGCCGGTCGCATCGAGGAGGTTGGCGAAATGAAGAGGTGCGTGACCAGTCACGAGAAGTCTGGACGATAACAGAACGCCGTCTCGAGTGTCAACGCCAAAAGCCCATTTCTCCTTGACCATCAAGCACTTCTCCCCTATAACCGAGATTGATTCCATGAAGATCCGACGCCTTGCGATCGCACTCAGCCTGTCGCTTCTCGCCCTGTCGACACTGCGCGCCGCGACCCCGCAGATGGGCGTCGACGACATCCGACCCGGCATGGTCGGCATCGGCCACACCGTCTTCGACGGAACCCGGGTCGAGGAGTTCAGGGCACACATCATCGGTGTCATCGAGAACGTGATCGGCACCCAGCGCAACCTCATCCTGGCCAAGCTCGAAGGCGGGCCGCTGGCAGAAACCGGGGTGATCGCCGGCATGAGCGGCAGCCCGGTCTACATCGACGGCAAGCTGATCGGCGCCGTCTCCTACGCCCTGGGCAGCTTCCCGAAGCAGCCGATTGCCGGCATCACGCCAATCGCCGAAATGACCGACGCCACGGCGCTGAGTGCGGCGCGGCCGGCCGGCGCGAGGGTACAGGTCGAATTCCCGATCCAGTCCGACTCGCTGCTGTCGGCCTTCCGCAAGGCGCTCAACTGGAACCGCCCGTTCGCCGAACGCGCGGGCGACACGCAGCTGATCGGCGTTTCGTCGGTCTCCGGGATGGGCGCCGAGATCGGTACCATGCTCCGGCCTATTGCGACACCGTTGGTTGCAACCGGCTTCGACCCGGCCGTGTCCGACGTGCTGGCCTCGACGTTCCGCAGTTCCGGTTTCGTCCCGGTCGCCGGCGGCGCCGCGGCCCGGCCGGGCATGGCCGAGTTCGACGGTCCCTTGAAGCCGGGCGATGCCGTGGGTGTCACCTTCGTCAGTGGCGATCTCGAGCTGGGTGCCACGGGCACCGTCACCCACGTCGACGAGAACAAGGTCTACGCGTTCGGCCATCCGATGTACAACCTCGGGCCGATCGACTTCCCGATGACGCGGGCGTACGTCTACACCGTGCTGCCCAGCCTGTTCTCCTCGGCCAAGCTCTCGAGCACCGGCGAGATCATCGGCACCTTCAACCAGGACCGGGCGACTGCCATTGCCGGGCGCCTCGGCCCGGGCCCCTCGCTCCTGCCGGTGAAGATGACGCTCGACGCCGACCGCGGCATCGGCGCGCGGACCTTCTCGTTCCGATCGGTGAAGGACCAGCTCTTCGGTCCCCTGATGACCTACACCGCGCTGGTGAACACGCTCACGTCGTACGAGCGGCAGTTCGGCACCGCCACCTACTCGGTGCAGGGTCGACTGACCATCAGGGGGCACGAACCGGTCGTGCTGGACAACATGTTCGCGGGCGAGAACGCCGCGTCGAACACATCGGCCTACATCGTGGCGCCGATCACGGCGATGGTGAACAACGACTACGAGAGCGTCGACATGGAGTCGCTCGACATCTCCGTGAAGTCCACCGAACAGCCGCGCACGGCGCAGCTCGAGCGCGTGTGGCTCGACGACCCGCGGCCTCGTCCCGGCAAGACCGTGCCGCTGAAGGTCCTCCTCCGCAGCTACCGCGGCGACGACATCATCCAGACCATCCCGATCGAGATCCCCGCCAATGCCCGCGGCTCGCTCGCGCTCATGGTCTCCGACGGACAGCGCCTCAACCAGACCGAACAGCGCGAGGCGCGCCTGCCGCAGCCCCGCAGCGTCCCGCAGGTGGTCCGAGCGCTCAACAAGACGCGCCGCAACAACACGATCTACGTGAAGCTCATGGGATCGGACTCGGGCGCCGTCGTGCGGGGCGAACTCCTCTCGGCCCTGCCCCCGTCGGTGCTGGCCGTACTCGAATCCGACCGCAGCAGTGGCACGCTCAACCCGCTGCAGACATCGACCCTCGGTGAATGGCAGCTCCGTACGGAGCAGGCCATCAGCGGTGTACGGACCCTCACCATCCAGCTTTCGGCGAACTGACACGCGTCAGCCGCCTCTTGCAGAGATACACGATGGCACCAACCCGGTTCGCGCGGCGCGCGCTCGCCGCCGCCCTGTTCCTTGCCTGCGCAGGTGTCGTCACCCGCGCCTCGGCCCCGAAGTTCTTCGTCGCCGCCACCCAGCCCGACTTCCTCAAGGGCGACCTCGAGAACCTGGCGGTCGACTCCCGTGGACAGCTCACCCTCGGCCCGGCCTCCGAGCTGGTCTACGAGACGGCGTCCCCCTTCCTGTGGACCCTGCTGCCGACACCCGACGGCTCGGTCTACGTGGGCACCGGCAACGACGGCCGTGTCTACAAGGTCGACCCGCAGGGACGCGGCTCGCAGTTCTTCGACGCAGCCGAACTCGAGGTGCATGCGCTGGCGACCGGCCCCAACGGCAGCCTCTATGCGGCCACCTCGCCCGACGGGCAGGTCTACAAGGTGGATCGCGACGGCAGGGGCACCGGCTTCTTCGACCCCGCCCAGAAGTACATCTGGGCGCTCGCCACCGACGCCCGCGGCAACGTCTACGCCGCAACCGGCGAGCGGGGCGTCGTCTACAAGATCACGCCGGATGGCAACGGCTCGCTCTTCTACGACACCAAGGCGACGCACGCGACGGCCCTGGTGTTCGACAAGGCCGGCAACCTCCTCATCGGCACCGAGTCGCCGGGGCGCGTGATCCGCGTGGATCCCTCCGGCAAGGGCTTCCTGCTGCTCGACACGCCGTACCAGGAGATCCGGACGCTGAAGTTCGACGACAAGGGCACCCTGCTGGTCGCAGCCGCGAACGGACGGCCGAACAGCGGCGCGGCACCGGGCACGCCGACCGAGACAACGCCACAGCAGACCGGCAGTACGCCCGGCGCCCCGGTGGCCTCTGTCTCGGTCTCCACGGAGATCACGGCGGTCGTCGTCGATTCGGCAAGCGCCAGTAACGCGAGCGGCACTACGCGCCCGGCGGCGGGCGCCTCGAAGGGGGCCGTCTACACCGTCGCTCCCGATGGACTCTGGGACATGCTGTGGGACGCCCGCGAAGACCTGCCCTACGACCTGGCGTTCGACGCCGAAGGCCGTGTGCTCGTCGCCACGGGTGACAAGGGCAAGATCTACCGGCTCGAGGGCAACCCGGTTCGTCCCCTGCTGCTGGCCCGAGCTGCCGCCTCGCAGGTGACCGCGCTCTACCGCGACAGCCGGGGGCGGGTCGTCTACGCCACGGCGAACCCGGGCAAGGTGTCGCGCCTCTCGGCCGGACGGGCGCCCCGCGGCACGTACGAGTCGGAGGTCCGCGACGCGCTGCAGGTGTCCTCGTGGGGTTCGATCTCCTGGCGCGCGTCCGCCACCGGCAGCGCGCGCATCGAGATAACCACCCGCAGCGGCAACACCGAAACGCCCGACGAGACCTGGAGTGACTGGTCTGCGCCGTACGCCACCTCGGGCTCGGCGATCTCGAGCCCGAAGGCGCGCTACCTCCAGTGGCGCGCGGTCCTCACCGGCGGTGACGAAGGGCCTGCGCTCACCTCGATCACCGCAGCTTACCTGCCACGTAACATCCGGCCACAGGTCCGCTCCGTCACCGTCCACCCTCCGGGCATCGTCTTTCAGAAGCCGTACAGCACCGGCGATCCCGACCTGGCCGGCTTCGACAACCAGAGCACGCCTGAGCGAAAGCTGACGCAGGCCGCCCAGAACCAGGGCGCAGGATCGTCAGTCGGGCGCCGTACCTACCAGAAGGGGCTCGAAACCCTTCAGTGGCGTGCGGACGACGACAACGAGGACGAACTGACCTACGAGGTCCAGTACCGGCGCGAAGGGGACACCACCTGGAAGGTGCTCCGGTCAGGCCTCAGCGACACCATCCTGGTCTGGGATACGACCACGGTGCCGAATGGCACCTACATCGTCCGGGTGATCGCCTCGGATGCCCCGTCCAACCCGGACGCGGCGGCGCTCGCGGGTGAGCTGGACAGCGCAGCGTTCGACATCGACAACGCCCCACCGGCCTTCGCAACCGCGACCGCCAGGGTCGATGCCGGACGGACGGTCGTCTCCGTCGAGGTCCGCGACGACCACTCCCCCATCCAGAAGCTGGAGTACTCAGCCGACGGCGAATCGTGGAAGACGGTGTTCCCGTCAGACGGCCTGGCCGACACACGCAGCGAGCGCTACGAGTTCCCGCTTGAGGGTGCCATCGGACCGCGCGGGCTCACGCTGCGGGCCATCGATGCCATGAACAATGTGTCGACCACGCAGGTGTCAGCGCCGGCACAGGGCGGCGGACGGTAAGCCCGCAGGCCCGTCTCCCACCATCAGCGACGTTCAGTCCGTCACGCAGGCCAACAGTTCACGGCCGCGGGCTGGCGTCGTTGCATCCAGTGCACAGGCCTGGTGGCCACCCGAGCGGGGCCAGCCGGAAGACGCGGGCAGCCGAGGGCGATGTGCGAGGCCGTCAGGCCTCGCGTCTGGCAATGGGCTGAAGGACGTGTGGAGACCGGCGGAGCGCTCAGGCGACCGTACGGCGAGGTTCGGACGGCAGCAGGATGTCGACCCTGCGCTTGCGGAGCCCCGGCGTGGCGACGGTGGCGGGCGCGTTGGCCACGGGCACCGGCAGTTCGAGGGACGTGACCTTGGGGGCGCGGACCGTGGTATTGGCCACGAGCCAGACCATGCTCACCGCAATCGGGAGCCCCTGCACGCGGGCCGGCTCGAAGCGGGCCAGCGACGCCGTGTTGAGCAGCGTATCCACCGTCTCGGCCTCGCGGCTGCCGGCCTTCGGCGTACGGCCGCTCGGTGAGTGCCACTCGAGGCTGGCAATCCGCCCCTCGCGCGTGACTACGGCGGACAGCGTGAAGACCGACTCGTCGGTGGCCGACGCGGCGGCCAGGAAGATCTGGTCGAGCGCGCGGGGCATCAGCATGCGCGCGTCCACGACCATCGGGTTCTTGTTCATGCCAGGGGCGTACTCGTCGACCTTCTCCACCTTCGGCGACGCCAGCAGGCTCACGATGGCCGCGAGCGAATCGGGCCGCTCGTTGGTGGCGTATCGCATCATGCTCGACAGCACCAGCACGCAGAACACCGTGGCGGCCGCAGCACCAACCCCGGCGTACACCATGTGCACGTCGTCCAGGACCTCGCGCACGCGCGCCGACCAGGAGACACGCGCCTCGGCCTTGGCCCTCGAGATGACCCCAGCCTCGAACGTGACGCGGTCCTGCTGCTCGAGCAGGCTCTGGCCAGGTGCCGTGGCCCGGACCAGCCCGCGCATCAGGCGAAGGTCCGCGAACACCTCCGAACACTCGTCGCACCACTCGAGGTGCGCGCGTACGGCGATCTGATCACCGACGGGCAGTTCCTCGTCGTGATACTCCTCGAGCAGGGGGCGGGCTTCTTCGCAGATGAGGACCTTCATGCCGTCCTCGCCTCGCGCAGGCCGGCACGGAGCGTCTGCCGGGCGCGCGTCAACCGTGACTTCACGGTGCCGACCGCCACCCCGAGCGAGAACGCGATCTCGTCGTAACTCAAACCATCCACTTCACGAAGAACGATGGCGGTGCGCTGATCGAACGGCAGTGCCTCGAGGGCATCCTGCAGGCGGGCGGCCAGTTCCTTCTGGGCCAGGATGCGGTCCGGTCCGGCTTCGGCGCCGCACTGGAAGTCGCCGTGGGCCTCGACGTGCGCGTCGAGCGAGACCTGGTCGGACCGGCGGCGACGCCGCCAGAACCGGTGGCGGTTTCGCGCCTGGTTCACGGCAATGCGGTAAATCCAGGTGCGCAGCGCAGACTGGCCGCGGAACTGGCCAATGGTCCGGAAGACGCGGATGAAGACATCCTGCGACAGGTCGAGCGCTTCATCGCGGTCGCCCAGCAGGTTCATCGCCAGCTGGACCACCATCCGCTGGTGTTCGGCCACCAGCTCGGCAAAGGCGCTCTCGTCGCCGGCGGCGCAGCGCTGGATGAGCGCTGCCTCGCGGACGCCGATGTCTGACCATTCGACGGCCCTGGCCTGCTTCACGGACAACATGTTACCGGAGTTAGACCCCGGCACTCCGTGAAAGTTCCCTGACACGTCCGGGACTGGTAGGATAAACCCCGGTGAAACGAGCACTTGTCCTCACCGCGCTGGTCGCCGTGGCCGCCGTGGCCGGGGCGCTCGCCTACCGGGCCGCCGCCCGCGAGCGGAACTACCGCGTGCTCCTCGCCTCGGGCGAGGCTGCGCTCGCTGCCGGTGAAACGCTGGCCGCGGTCGAAGACTTCAGCGGCGCCATCGCCGTCCGGCCCGACGCCATGCTCCCCCGCCTGCGCCGGGGCGAGACCTACCGCCTTCGAGGCGAGCTCGACGTGGCCGCCCGCGACTTCCGGGCAGCGTCCACGCTCGACCCAACCGCAACTCGACCACTCGAGGCGCTCGGCGATGTCCTGTACGCGCAGGAACGCTTTCGCAGGTCGGCGGAGACCTACGAGGCGAGGCTCGCACTGGACGAACGGTCGGCGCTCATCCGGTACAAACTCGCGCTCGCCCGTTACCGCGACGGGACCGTTGCCATCGCCCTGGACGACGCCCGGGCGGCCACCGCCCTGGACGACGGCCTCGCGGACGCGCACTACCTCGTCGGCCTCTGCCTGCGCGACCAGGGGCGGCTCGACGAGTCCATTGCGGCGCTCAAACGGGCGGTGGAACGGGCTCCGGGTTTCGTGCCCGCACGCGAGGAACTGGCCGATCTCTTCGCGGCCACTGGGCGCTATCCGGATCAGCTCGGGCAGTTGCAGGTGCTCGCCGGGCTCGACACCCGGCGCGCCGAGCGGCAGGTGGCCATCGGCCTCGCCCAGGCGCGCAGCGGCAAGGCCGACCTGGCAATCGCCACCCTCTCGGCCGCGGCGGAGCAGGCCCCGGAGCAGTCTCCAGTCAATGCCGCGCTCGGCCGGGTCTGGCTCGACGTCGCCGAAGCGCGGAGCGACCGTCCCGAAGCCCTCGGCAAGGCGCTCGAAGCGCTCGAGCGCGCGGCGTCCGCGCTGACCGCCACGAGCGAGACCAAGGCCCTGTACGGGCGCGCCCTCGCACTCTCCGGACAGCTCGACGCCGCCGAGCAGCTCTTCCAGCAGGCCCTGGAACGGTACCCGCTCGATCCCTCGGCCTTCCGGCAGCTCGCCGACGTCGCCGAGCGTCTCGGCCACACCGCCACGGCTCGCACTGCGCTGGTCGACTATGTCGCGCTCACCCAGCCTGACGAGGCAGCCGCCGACCACGCGGCGCGGATTGGGCAGCTCTCCCTCGCGCTCGACGACGCGGACGGTGCCGTGCCCTGGCTGCAGCGGGCCTTAGCGGCACGCAGCGATGACGTCGCCCTGCTGGCGTCGCTCGCGGACGCGCTGATGCGCACCGGCGACCTGCCTCAGGCCCGGGCCGCGGTCACCCGCGCCCAGATGCTCGCGCCGGCCGACCGCCGGATCTCCGCGCTCGATCGCAAGCTGCAGAAAGCCGGCGCCTGATCGACCGCCTCAGGCGGTTGTCGTGTGCCGCGGGTCGATCCGGTCGCGCAGCCCGTCCCCGAGAAAATTCAGCCCCAGCACCAGCAGCGCGATCGCCAGGCCGGGAAAGATCGTGAGGTGCGGTGCATCCAGGATGTGCGCCCGCCCTCCGTTCAGCATGGTTCCCCAGCTGGGCGTGGGCGGCTGCACTCCGAGACCCAGGAAGCTGAGCGACGCCTCGCCGATGATGGCACCCGCCATGCCGAGCGTGCCCTGTACCAGGACGGACGGCAGCACGCCAGGAATGATGTGCACCAGCAGGATGCGCAGCGTGCCCGCGCCGAGTGCGCGCGAGGCCTGCACGTACTCGAACTCGCGCGCCCGCAGCACCTGCCCCCGCACCAGCCGCGCGTAGCCCACCCAGCCGATGCTCGTCAGCGCCAGGAGCACATTGAGCAGGCTCGGCCCGAGCACCGCGACCAGCGCAATCGCCAGCAGCAGGCCGGGAAAGGCCAGCAGCACGTCGATCACTCGGCTGATCACATCATCCACCCGCCCGCCGGCGTAGCCGGCCACGGCTCCCAGCATCGTGCCGAACACCGCTGACACCGAGACCACGACGAGTCCGACCAGGAACGAGATCCGCGCACCGGCCATGATCCGCGCAAGGATGTCACGCCCCAGCTCATCGAGCCCGAAGGGATGCGCGAGCGACGGGCCCGCCAGGCGAGCCGCCAGTTCCTGGCTCGCAGGATCCCAGGGCACCAGGGACGGCCCAAGTACCGCCGAGGCCAGCGCGATGCCGACGAGCCAGCCCCCAAGCCTCAGCACAGGCGGTCACTCATGACGGATGCGCGGATCGAGGACGCCGTAGAGCACATCGACGAGAAGGTTCATCGACACGTAGGTGACGGCAATCAGCAGGATGCAGCCCTGCACCGCCGGATAGTCCCTGGCACTGATCGACTGGACGAGGAGCCGCCCGACGCCCGGCCACGCGAAGATGGTCTCGGTAATCACCGCGCCGGTCAGCACCGACCCGAACTGCAGGCCGGCGATGGTGACGATCGGAATGAGGCTGTTGCGCAGGGCATGGGCCAGAACCGCGCGGGCCTGCGAGGCGCCCCTGGCGCGCGCGGCCGTGACGTAGAGTTCCCGCAGTTCCTCGAGCAGGCTCGCACGCGTCATGCGTGCCAGCATCGCCGCCAGCGGTGCGCCAAGCGTGACGGCCGGCAGGACCAGGTGGGCCAGGCTTCCCCGCCCTGCCACCGGCAGCCAGCCGAGCCAGACCGAGAAGACAATGGCGAGCAGCGGCCCGAGCCAGAAGGTCGGCATCGAGATGCCCACGAGCGCGAGCGTCGTGGACAGGTGATCGGTGAAGGTGCCCCTGCGGACCGCCGCGAGCACGCCGAGCGGCAGCGCGAGGGCGGCGGCCACGACCATGGCGGCGACCGCGAGTTCGAGGGTGGCCGGCATCCGTTCGAGGACCACGGTGGACACCGGCTGGTTCGTACGCAGCGAGGTGCCGAGGTCGCCCCGCACGAGGCCGGCGGCGAAGGCGAGATATTGCTCGACCAGCGGGCGATCGAGCCCCAGGCGTGCCCGCATCTCCTCCACGTCACCGGGCGCCGCGCTCTCCCCGAGCATCGCCTGCACCGGATCGCCCGGCACGAGGTGCACGAGCGAGAAGACCAGCGTGGCCACCCCGATCAGCACCGGCACGGTGAGCAGGAGGCGGCGGACGAGGAAGCGGCCCACGGGCGCCGTGTCCCTACTTCGGCGCGATGGTCAGCTTGTGGGCCTGCGCCTTCTCTACCGCCTCACGCGAGTACGGGAGGTTGTAGTACACGCCGTTGGCCAGGTGCTCCCGGAGGTTTCCGTAGTAGGGGCTTCCCGGCTGAGCCGACTGGCCGGGCGCGTTCGTGGCCATCGTGCGATCGATGTTCGTCAGGTCGATCACGCGGCGGAAATTGGCACCCGTGGCGTTCACCGTGTTGAACCCGCCGGGCCGCTCGATCGCCTCGAGGCCGAACTCGTCGACGAACATGTGCGGCAGGCGGCTCTGGTTGATCCGGCCGTACCGCCACTGCGTCCAGTCGGTGCCCCAGTCCTTCGTGGTGCGCTCGATGGCCTGGAGCAGGCCTTGCTCCACGAGCGCACGGCGCTCGGGCCCCTTCGCCGTCACAGCCTTCCGGCCCGCGTCACTGGTGGACCAGCGCACGTAGATCGCACCGGGCACCGTGTCGGCGCTGAGGACATGATCCCAGCCCTCGATCATGGCACGCGCCTTCTCCGCCTCAGGACTGGTCGCCTTCCATCCGGCGAAGAGCGGCGCATCACGCTCGGCGCGGAGGGAGTACGCATCCTGCTGCATGCGCTCCATGTCGGCGATGTCGATTTTCCTGCCCGAGGCGATCTGCTGATCGAGCATCTGGCGAATCCTGGCGATGCGCGACACATCGACGTCGGTGGACACGTTGTAGAACACCGGCCGTCCCTTGAAGTCCTTCGGGTGCGACTGGTCGTTGGCGGTCGCGATGTAGCCGCGCGCGGGGTTGTATTCGCGCGGGAGGTCGCTCCGGAACCCCGTCCACTCGTACTTCCCGGTGCCGGGAACCGGGAAGCGGCCGTTCCAGCCCGACCGATCCGGCGTGAGCCCCGTGATCTGGAAGGCGATGTTCCCCTTGTTGTCGCCGCAGATCAGGTTGTGCGTCGGCATCTTCCACGACATGGCCCGGTCGAAGAAGTCCTCGCAGCTCGGGGCCTGGGCCAGCTTGAGGCTGCCCTTGAACGCCGCGGTGCCCGGCTCCTGGTTCACCGACTTCGCCGCAAAGGCGAGGTGATTGACCGGGTCCTCGTAGAACACGGGACCATGCTTCGAGAACTTCAGCTCCACCGTGCGCGGCGTGCTCTCGCCCTTCACGCGGATCTCCTCGCGGATGACCTGCATGGGCACCCACGCGTCGTTGAACTTCGTCTCGTTCGCATTCGCCGGGTTGGTCTGCTCGACGACGACGTCGACCATGTCGGTGCCGGCGAAGGTGAAGCCCCACGCCATGTTCTCGTTGTTCCCGGCGTCCACGCCGACGAACGGCGGCTCTCCGCCACCGATGACATTCCAGCCGGGCGCGTTCAGGTGGACGAAGTACCGCAGTGCGGGCATCTCGATGGTGCGGTGCGGATCGTTCGAGAGGATCGGCTTGCCGGTGACCGTGTGCTGGCCGCTGACCACCCAGTTGTTGCTGCCGTCCATGTCCTGCAGTTCGGGCACCAGGCGCGCCGCCAGCTGCTTCGGCGCGAGCGCCGTGTAGGGCTCGACAATGGCGGGCGCCGGCAGTCTGCCGGGCTCGAACGGATTGCCCTCGCCCCTGCGCGCCGCCGCGAGCAGTTCGTCGGTGAACCAGTTCAGGTCGAGCCCCTCGGGTACGGTGATGTCGTCCCACGGATCCGGCGCCAGCCGCGCGTTGGCTTCCTTGATGCCGAGCTTGCGCGCGTTCACCGCGAACTGAATCTCGGCAATCCCGTGGTAGCGGACGCTGTCGATGCCGAGGTTCGCCCAGCGCAGCGTGACCGTCTTCGCCGTCCACGGCTCCGGCCTGATGCCCGTGAGCTTGAACTCCACCGGCAGGTTGTCGGCGTTCTCCCGGACGTAGGCGTTGAGACCATTGGCCCAGGCGGTGAACAGCCGCTCCGCATCCTTGTGGTACGAGGTCCATTCCTTTTCGTCCCAAGGCCCGCGGAACATCATCAGCCGCGCCCGTTCGTCGTACTCGACGGCCTTCTCACCGAACACCTCGGCCAGCCGGCCCTCGCGCCAGCGGCGCCACATCTCGAGCTGCCAGAGGCGGTCCTGCGCCATCACGTAGCCCTGCGCAAAGAACAGGTCATCGTCGTTCTTCGCGAAGATGTGCGGGATGCCCTGCCGGTCGCGGATGATCTCGACCGGTTCCCGGAGCCCGTCCACCTTCAGTTCGCCGTCGATGCGGGCCAGCGAAGCGGTGGCAACCTCCGTGAGCGATGCGGGGGCCTTCGGCACGTCGGCCGCGGGCTGGCTGCACGCGGCGGCGAACACCGGCAGCAGCGCTGCGGCGAGGACGATGAGGCGGCTTCGGGTGACGGGCATGGACTCCTCCGCTGGACTGCGGTCGTGTCGACGGAACCGGCGGCATGATGACCGCGCGGTCGCGTGGCTGTCAACGTCCAGCCATGCGACAATCGCCTGCGGTTTCCTTCTCCGAGAACCTGAGGTGTCTATGAAGCAGCAGTTCCTGATTGCGGCGACCGCCTGTGCGGTGGTCGCCACGTTCGCGTCCCTCGCGGCCCAGGGCCGTCAGGGGGGCGCTGGTGCCCCTGCCGCGCCACCCGCCCGCCCCCGTGGCGCCACGGGTCCGCCCGAGCACGCCAACGTCAAGCCGGTCAACTTCCTCCCGAACCCGTACGAGACGGTCCGGAACTTCGGACCGCTGCCGAACGGGCGCAAGTGGGGATCGGTGAGCGCGATCGACGTCGACCCGGACGGCAAGAGCATCTGGGCCGCGGATCGCTGCGGCACGAACTCGTGCGCCGGGTCCACGGTGGATCCGATCATCAAGCTGGATGCGAACGGCAACATCCTGAAGACGTTCGGCGCCGGCCAGATCCTCTGGCCGCACGGCATGGACGTGGACAAGCAGGGCAATGTCTGGGTGGTTGATGCCCGCGTGCCCACCGCCGATGAACTGAAGAAGTTCCCGGACTGGGCCAACAAGGGCAATACGGTCGTCAAGTTCAGTCCCGACGGCAAGGTGCTGCTGACGCTCGGCAGCGGCGGCAAGACAGGCAACCCGCCCGAGGCGTTCACGGAGCCCAACGACGTCGTGGTCGGGCCGGACGGCAGCATCTACGTGTCCGAGTCGCACAGCGCGCAGTTCATCGACGAACCGACCCCGGAAGCGGTGGGCCGGATCTCGAAGTTCACGCCGGACGGCAAGTTCATCAAGAGCTTCGGCAGCTACGGGTATGGCCCGAGCCAGTTCCGCGGCCCGCACTCGCTCGCGTTCGATTCGCGCGGCCGCCTGTTCGTGGCGGATCGCGGCAACCGCCGCATCCAGATCTTCGACCAGGACGGCAAGCTGCTCGACACGTGGTACCAGTTCAGCCGCATCAGCGGCATCCACATCAGTGCGGACGACACGCTGTACGCCATCGACTCGGAGTCGGACGACAACTACAACCCGGGCTGGCGCAAGGGCCTGCGCGTAGGGAGCGCGCGGACCGGCGAGGTCTGGTACTTCGTGCCGGAGCATGTGTCCCGGCAGGCGTCCGGCATGGGTGGCTACGGCTCGATGGGCGAGGGCGTGACGGCCGACGCTCAGGGCAATGTCTACGCGGGCGAGGTCGGTCCGATCCAGGGCCTGACCAAGTTCATCCCGCGCCTCAAGCGCTAGCGCGATTGACCTCCGCGCGGCCGGCCCGGTCGCGCGGGGGCTCCGCTCGTTCAGCCCTGCCCCACCTCCTCCCCTGCAATCTCCAGCCGTCCCATCAGCTTGGCGAGCCCCTGGCGCGAGACGCCCAGTTCGCGCGCGGCGCGTGCGCGTCGCCCACCCGCACGCACCAGAGCCGCGCGGATGAAGTCCCTGTCGAACGCCTGCCGTGCCTGGTCGAGCCGTCGTGTCGTGGCTCGGGGGGCGCCACCGGCGATCGGTGTCGGCAACGCCGTCGGCGGAACGAGGCCGCGCTTCGGACAGCGAACGGCGAGTGCTGCCAGCACGTTCTGGAGTTCCCGGACGTTCCCGGGCCAGTCGTATGCCCTGAGGGCCTCGAGCGTGGCGGGAAGAAGGGTGGCACGGCTGCCGACCCTGCCGGTTGCATCGCGCCAGATGTGCTCGGCCAGGACGGGAATGTCGTCGCGGCGATCGCGCAGTGGCGGGACGGCAATGCGGATGACGTCCAGGCGGTACAGCAGGTCGAGCCTGAACCGGCCGGCGGCAACCTCGGCACGCAGGTTCCTGTTCGTCGCGGTGACCAGCCGGACGTCCACGCGCCGGCTGACGTTCTCGCCGACGCGACGGATCTCCCCTTCCTGAATCGCGCGGAGGAGCTTCGCCTGCGCGCGCGGCGAGAGTTCGCCGACCTCGTCCAGGAAGAGGGTGCCCGTGTGGGCGTCCTCGAAGACGCCCCGCCGCTCGGCGACGGCCCCCGTGAACGCACCGCGCGCATGGCCGAAGAGTTCGGATTCAACGAGGTCGTCCGGGAGCGCGGCACAGTTCAGGGTGCAGAACGGCCGGTCGCGGCGCGGCCCGAGCTTGTGCAGCAGGCGTGCGACGAGCTCCTTGCCCGAGCCGCTCTCGCCCTCGACCAGCACCGCAAACGGAGCACCCGACGCACCGTCGACCGCCCGGCGCAGGTGTGCGGCGGCCTCGCTCACGCCGAGCAGTTCCGACGTCCGGGCACGGCGGTCCGCCACGCGCGCCGCAATCAGGCCGGACAAGGCCGGTCCCGCTGCGGCCGCCCCGGTCGACAGCAGCATGGCAAGCGCCGACGCGTCCCACGAGCCGGCGGGCATCCACGTGGCCACCAGCGCACCGATGGTCTGGCCGGCATAACGCACCGGCAGGCCGGACTCGGGACGGGGCTCGGCGTCGGCCGGCACTACGAGCTGGCCGGCGGCCATGACCCGCGCGGCGAGCACGGCATCCGGCCGGGCCCCGTCCGATGCGACGAGCACGGGTTCGGAGGGGTCCGCGGCGAAGAAGCCGACGCCGGCCGCGCGGAGCCGGCCGCGGAGTCGGGCACACACCGCGACGAGCACCGACCGGTCGTCCCGCGCTTCCTGGCAGCACTGCAGGAGCGCGACGATCTCGTCCGCGGCATGCGCGGGGCTCCCGACTGCCGACGGATGCACCTGGGCGAACAGCGCGAGCGCAGGAAGCCCGAACCTGATGGCACACCGCTGGCCGGTCTCGGACCGGCCCCCTGCATCGCGCGTGTCGCGCAGCACTTCGAGGCGGCCACGCGCGAGGCCGGGCAGCGCCGGGCGGGCAAGGCGAAGGTATCGGGCGACCACAGCGTGCGACACCCTGGTGTCGCCCAGGCGCCGCGCAGACTCCGCCAGCAGGAACCTCGCCAGCAGTGTCGACCGCGGGTGGCGGGCCGCTCGGGACTGCGCCATCGCGCGGGCCGCCGCCAGGCGCGCCTCGCGACTGTCTCCCGCAGAGAGCTGGGCAAACGCACACGCGAGGTAGGCGCCGGCCGCAGCGCGCGGATCGGCCGTGGCCAGGGCCTGTTCTCGCGCGGCTGCCGACAGCGCCACCGCCTCGGCCACGCGACCGAGCCCCACGGCCACACGACTGCGTGCCGCCAGTAACCGCACCGCGTCGGCCGCCGACGACGGACCGTCCGAGCCGACCGACGCGAGGCGGTGCGAAGCCTCGGGATAGCGCCCCTGCCAGAATAGTGTCCGCGCCATCATGAGGGCGGCGTCAACCGCGAGCGGACCGCCGCCGCTCAGTGCCGACGCCAACAGCGGCTCCACCACCAGTTCCGCATCGCCTGGCCGCCCATCGTCGACAAGGAGGGTCGCCCTCAGCAGGGCGGACGCCTGCAGACGCGGAAGGTCGCCGGCGTGCAGCGCCCAGTCGGCCGCCGCATCGGATGCGGTCACGGCGGCGTCGTGGCGGCCGCGCCGGCGCAGCGTGCGTCCCAGCAGGACCGCCGCGTCGGAGGCCATGGCCCACTCGCCCCGTCGTGCGTATGCGTGCATCACCTGCCTGAGCAGCCGTTCGGCCGGCTGAATCCGGCCGCCGGCGATCAAGCGGCGCGCCACATCCGTCTGCCGGGACAGACGAAGCAGTTCACCAGGGGCGGCCCAGGCTCCAACACGCGAGCAGCCCGGCATCTCCGTGACCGTGTGCACCGGCATCGTCGTGGTGTCCTCCGCGGCACGCGCGGGTGCCGTCGATGGCGCCGTGCGGCCGGGCCTGGCCGCCGGGGCGCCGTTGCCGAAGATCAGGCGTTCGAAGCGCTGCCTGGAGCCGCGGGCGCGGCGCGCCGCGGTAGTCACCCGCCGGAACCCTGGGCCGCACGGAGCCTGGGGAGGGTGGACCGACGCCATGAGCACGTCGACGCCGAGGCGTCCGAGGGTGACGAGGTGCACGCGCCGCACGAACTCGGTGCCGACGAAGCACACGGCATGACGCCGCTCCGCGTGCAGGGCCGCCTCCATCAGCGCGCGCCACCCGTCCTCCTGTCGCGTGCCGGCCACGATGAGCAGGGTGCGGCCCGCCAGCAGGCGTCGCACCTCACCCTGGAACTGCCCGGGGCACACGGGCACCGCGCCGCCCAGGCGCGCAGCCCGGGCGATCTGCAGGATCGCGTTAGCCGCACCCGACAGATCGGGCGCCCACACCGCCATGGCGGACGGCCGCCCTGGTGCTTGCGATTCCAAGAGATCCAGCAGCGGCCCGAGTCTGCGATCCGGGGGCAGCACGATGCCGAGCGAGGACCGCGCCGTGGTCTCCCCCGGCGGCACGACGCGCCGCATCCCGTGCGCGGCACCCGGAATCATCACGGCGCGGCCGTAGCAGGTCCCGACGTCGGCGGTGTCGACTGCCGCCGCGGTGCGCCCGCTCGCGCCGAGGAAGCCGTGCGCCGCGCGGCACACCTCCTGCGCAGCCGCACGCGATCCGCTCCAGCCCGGGCTGGCCCCCCACGCCTCGAAGCGCCGGTGCTCGCCGAGCATCCCGTAGTCGATCAGCGGGGCGATGGCCGGATGGGTGAGGCTGGAGAACCATGCGCACCGCTCTGCCCACCAGGCCTGTTCCGTGGCACCGCCCTCCGTCGACACGCGCAGGCTCACGCACGCGCCTGTCGCGAGGTCGGTGGTGCCCGCGTCCCCATCCGCCACGAATCGATCCGCGATCAGCTGCACGCCTCCTCCTGTCTGCGAGACGACGTCGTGCAAGATCGCGGCCCGGCCGTTTTCATGCGGTACACGCGGCGGCGCGAGCCTGGAGCCCGCAGTTTTTTCGGATAGAATGAAGCCCAGATGCTGCGATTTCTCACCGCTGGCGAGTCTCACGGACGTGCGCTCGTCACCATCCTTGAAGGCATTCCGTCCGGTCTCACCATCGACTTCGCTGCGCTCACCGCCGAACTGCGGCGGAGGCAGGGCGGCTACGGCCGCGGCCGGCGCATGGTCATCGAGTCGGACCGTGCCGACGCGATCAGCGGCGTCCGCCACGGTGTCACCACCGGCGCACCCATCGCGCTGATGATTCCGAACAAGGACTGGGAGAACTGGCAGCGCACGATGGCGGTGGAGGCGCCTCCCACGGAGGAGACGCCAGGGCACGATCGGCCAGCCGTGACCCGTCCGCGGCCCGGCCACGTCGATCTCGCCGGCGTCGTGAAGTACGACCACACCGACATCCGCAACGTGCTCGAGCGCGCAAGCGCCCGCGAGACCGCCTCACGCGTGGCGGTGGGCACGGTCTGCCGCCAGTTCCTCTCCCACCTCGGCGTCACCATCGTCAGCCACGTCGTGAACATCGGCTCGGCCACCATCGGCAACCCGATGGCGGTCACCTTCGAGGACGTGCAGGCGATTCCGGCGGACTCCGAGCTGCACTGCGTGAGTCGACCGGTCGAGCAGGAGATGAAGGCGGTGATCGACGCGGCCAAGGACGCCGGCGACACGGTGGGCGGCAGCTTCGAGGTGATCGTCCGGGGGCTGCCTGTCGGCCTCGGCAGCCACGTCCAGTGGGACCGCAAGCTCGATGGACGCCTCGCGCAGGCGCTGATGTCCATCCAGGCCATCAAGGGGGTCGGCATCGGGATCGGTCCCCGGGTGTCCGACCTGCCCGGTTCGCGGATTCACGACGAGATCCTGCCGCTCACAGGCACGACGACGCACCCCGAGGTGCCGGTGTCGAGACCCACGAACAACGCGGGCGGCCTCGAGGCGGGGATCACGAATGGCGAGGACCTGCGCGTCACCGGCTACATGAAGCCGATTGCCACGCTGATGAAGCCGCTTCGCTCCGTCGACCTGAACACCCTCGAGCTGAGCCCGGCTGCCATCGAGCGCAGCGACACCTGCGCCGTCACGGCGGCGGCCGTGGTGGGCGAGGCCATGGTGGCCATCGTGCTCGCCGAGGCGATGCTCGAGAAGTTCGGCGGCGACGCGATGCCGGAGATCATCGACAACCTGACCCGGTACCGGACACGCACCGCCGCCCGCTTCACCCGAGGGTGAGGGCCGGATGATTCGCCCCCTCATGCGCTACGGCGCACACGTGCTCCACCAGCCGGCGGCGCCGGTGGCGGCCATCACGCCGGAGATCGACGTCCTGGTCCGCGACATGGTGGAGACGATGTACGCCGCGCCGGGGATCGGCCTGGCGGCACCACAGATCGGGGTGCCGCTGCGTATCTTCGTCATCGACCTGTCGGTCGGCAGGGATCCGAACGGCCTCATCGTGATGATCAACCCCGAGTTCGTCGAACGTGACGGCATGCAGCTCGAGGAGGAAGGCTGCCTGAGCGTGCCCGGGTTCAACGCGACCGTCGTGCGGCCGAAGCGGGCCGTCGTGAAGGGGCTGGACCGGGACGGCAACCCGCAGCAGCTCGAAGGCACCGACCTGCTGGCCCGCGCGTTCCAGCACGAGATGGATCATCTTGATGGCACCATCTTCGTCGACCGCCTGCGGGGGCTGAAGCGGGAGATGATCGTCCGGAAGATCCGCAAGCTGTCGAAGGCCGGCAAGTGGTGACCGTCCCCGGACTGAAGGTGCTCTTCATGGGGACGCCGCAGTTCGCCGTCCCCACGCTCGACGCAATCCTGGCATCCCGCCACACCGTCGTCGGCGTCGTCACGCAGCCGGACAGGCCGCGTGGACGCGGCCAGAAGGAGACCCATGCGCCGGTGAAGGCCCGCGCCCGCGAGCATCAGCTCCCGGTCCTGCAACCGGTCACGCTGAGGGACCCCGCGACGATCGACGAGTTGCGCGCCCTCGGTGCCGACATCGGCGTGGTCGCCGCCTTCGGGAAGATCCTCTCGCAGACCGTACTCGACATCCCGCGCCTGGGCATGATCAACGTGCACGCCTCCCTCCTGCCACGGTGGCGCGGTGCCGCACCGGTCCATCGGTCGGTCATCGCGGGCGATGCGGTCACCGGCGTGACGATCATGCGCGTCGTGCGCGCCCTCGATGCGGGCGGCATGATGGCGCGGGTCGAACGTCCGATCGGTCCAGACGACACGAGTGACGAGGTCGAGCGCGATCTCGCCAGCCTGGGCGCCGCGCTCCTGGTACAGACGCTGGATCGACTCGCCGTAGGGCCGGTGGACGAGGAGCCGCAGGACGAAGCCCTGGTCACCTACGCCGCGAGGCTGTCGAAGGAGGACGGAGCCATCGACTGGTCGAGGCCGGCCGGCGAGATCCACAACCAGGTTCGCGGCCTGCATCCGTGGCCGCATGCGTTCACCTACGTGGACGGCCAGCGGCTCATCCTGTGGCGCACCCGGTGGGTTGCCGCAGATCCGGGCGCCGCCCCGGGAACCATCGTGCTCGCCCATGGCGACGACCTGCACGTGGCCACGGGTGCGGGCACGCTGCAGCTCACCGAGTTGCAGGCGGAAGGTCGACGCGCGACGCACACCAGGGAGTTCCTCGCCGGCCGGAAGCTGGCGGCCGGCCAGCGCTTCGCACCCGCACCATGATCGCGCCTGCGCGGATCGCGGCGTACGACATCCTGCGCCGCGTCTCGACCGGCCGTGCCGACCTTCCCTCGGCCGTGGCGTCCATCCGGGAATCGCTCGACGACGACCGCGACCGGGCGCTGGCCACGGACATCGCCACCGGCACGCTCCGCTGGCGGGCCGCACTCGATCACCTGATCGCCCACGCGGCGAAACGTCCTGTCGCTCGACTGGATCCTGAAGTGGTCGAGGTCCTCCGGCTGAGCCTCTACCAGCTGCTGCACCTCACCCGCGTGCCGGTATCGGCCGTCGTGGACGACGGCGTGCAGTTGACGAAGAAGGCAGGCAAGAAGAGCGCCTCCGGGTTCGTCAATGCCGTCCTTCGGAGCATCTCTCGAAGCCGGGGGCAGTTGACCCTGCCCCCGAGGCCAGCAACGTCCGACGACCGGGACGCCGCGCTCGACTACCTGTCGACCACCCTCTCGCATCCGCGCTGGCTGGTTGCGCGGTGGCTGGACCGGGTGGGGTTGGAGCGGGCGGAGGCGTGGGCAACGTTCAACAACCGGCCTGCGCCGCTGACGCTGCGCGCCAACCGGCTGCAGACGGACCGTGAGGCGCTCCTACGCACGCTCGAGGCGCTGGACCTCGAGGCCTCGCCGGCCACATGGGCGCCCGAGGCCGTCGTCGTGTCACACGGCAACCTGAGGGCCGAGGCCGAACGCGGCACCTTCGTGGTGCAGGATGAAGCGTCGCAGATCGTGGCGCTGCTGGCCGGCCCGGCACCGGGGCCGCTGGTCCTCGACGCCTGCGCGTCGCCTGGCGGCAAGGCCACCGCCATCGCCGCCACACTGTCGGGGACGGAGATGCTCGTGGCGTGTGACGTGCGCGACCGCCGCATGCGGTTGCTCCAGCGCACGGTGGCGCTCACGGGTGCCAGCCGCGTGCGCCTGGTGCAGGCGGACCTGACGCACCCGCTCCCCTTCCGCCAGGTGTTCTCGACCGTCATCGTCGACGCTCCCTGCTCGGGCCTGGGCACGCTGAGGCGCGATCCGGACATCAGGTGGCGGCGCGAAGCGAGTTCGCTGCCGCTGCTCGCGGCTGCGCAGCGCCGCATGCTGGCGCATGCGGCGGACGTCGTCGCCCCGGGCGGGCGGCTCATCTACGCCACCTGCTCCAGCGAGCCGGAGGAGAACGAGGAGGTCGCAACGGCGTTCCTGGCGAGTCACCCGGCATTCCACGCCGTCCGGGCCAACGAGGCGCACCCGGCGATCCGCCCTGAACTGGTGGACCGTGCGGGTCACCTGCGCACCGAGCCGGACCGCCATGGGCTCGAACTGTTCTTCGGGGCTGTGTTCGAGCGGTCACGGCAGTTGTAGTACGCTTTCCCGGTCAATGGCCTTCAAGTCCCGCGTCTGGGGCGCGGGTAAGTTGCTGCTGCTGGTGGGCGCGCTCGGCGCCACCTACCTGCTGTTTGCTGCCGCGGCAATGCGCGTGGCACTGCGGGCCCGCGAGGTCCAGGTGCCGAATCTGATCAACCGGACGGCGAACGAGGCCACGGCCATCGCCGCGGAGCTCGGTCTCGGGGTGCGGCTCGACGACGCCCGACGACCGGACCCGCGGATTCCGGCCGGACGCGTGCTGGCCCAGGATCCCCCGCCCGGCACCCTGTCGCGCGAGCAGCGCAGCGTGCGGCTGTGGCTCAGCGCCGGCGCGCGGGCCGCCACTATTCCGCCACTGACCGGCGAGAGCGAGCGCACGGCCCAGATGCGGCTGGCCCAGGATGGGCTGGACGATGCGACGGTGTCCGAGATCCGTTCCGCCTCGTTCGCCTCGGACCTGATCGTGGCGCAGGACCCGCCGCCGAACAGCCCCGGGGCGAAGGTCGCGCTGCTGGTGAACCGGGCGGAACAGGCGAGCAACTACGTCATGCCGGACCTCATTGGCGTGAACGGTGAACGTGCAGCCACGCTGCTGCGCCAGCGCGGCTTCCGCGTGGCGGTGGTGGCATCGTCTCCGTACCCCGGCGTGGCGGCCGGCGTCGTGCTGCGGCAGAGCCCGCAGGCCGGGTTCCAGGTGGCTCCCGGCGAACCGATTTCGATCGAGGTCAGCAGGTGAACGTCCAGATTGCCCCCTCCATTCTGTCCGCCGACTTCGCGGCGCTCGGCGAGGCTATCGAGCGCGTCGAACGCGCGGGTGCCGACCTGATCCACGTCGACGTGATGGACGGCCACTTCGTCCCGAACATCACCATCGGTCCGCCCGTCGTCAAGGCGCTCAAGCGCGTGGCCACGCGACCGCTCGACGTGCACCTCATGATCTCGGAGCCGGACCGCTACATCGAGGCATTTGCCGCGGCCGGCGCCTCGATGCTGTCCGTGCACGTCGAGGTGCTGCCCCACCTGCACCGGACGGTGCACGCCATCAAGGCACTTGGCGTGAAGGCCGGGGTCGTGCTGAACCCCTCCACGCCAGTCAGTGCCATCGAGGAGATCGCGGGCGACGTGGACTTCGTGCTCATCATGTCGGTGAACCCCGGCTTCGGCGGCCAGACTTTCATCCCGCGGGCAGAGTCCAAAGTGGCAGCCGTACGTGCCCTGCTGGATCGCTCGGGCAATACGGCGGCCCCCATCGAGATCGATGGCGGCATCGACATGAAGACGGCCGCGCGGGTCGTGGCGGCCGGCGCACGCATCCTGGTGGCCGGGAATGCCATCTTCGGCACGCCCGATCCGGAGCAGGCCACCCGCGAGCTGAAGGCGCTGGCCAACGGCGCGCTCACCGCGGAAAGCCACGCCCGTTGAGCGTCGGGTCGTCATGCCAGGTTCGGGTGCGGTACGCCGAGACCGACAAGATGGGCGTGGTGTACTACGCCAACTACCTGGTCTGGTTCGAAGTGGGCCGCACGGAATGGCTGCGGCAGGCCGGATGGACGTACAGGGAGATGGAAGCCGAGGGGTTCGGCCTTCCGGTGACTGAAGCGCACTGTGCCTACCGGCAGTCGGCGCGATACGATGACGAACTGGATATCCGGGCGCGTGGGACGCTGCTGTCCCCGGTGCGCGTCCGGTTCGACTATCAGGTGGTTCGGCTGATGGACGGGGCAACGCTGGCGGAGGGTCATACCGTCCACGCCTGCCTCGACCCGGCGGGACGGCCACGCCGGCTTCCCTCGCGGGTGGTCGCGATTTTCCCACAAGGCGCATGAAGGCACTCATCACCGGCGTTGCCGGATTCATCGGGTCCACCCTGGCCGAGCGGCTCGTCCGCGGCGGTCACCACGTCGTCGGCATCGACTGCTTCACCGACTACTACCCGCGCGAGTACAAGGAGCGGAACCTAGCGTTCCTGCGGACGGCGCCGAACTTCCAGTTCCTGGAGGCGAGGGTCCAGGATCTGGACCTGAAGGCGCTGCTGGCCGACCGCACGCACGTCTTTCACCAGGCGGCGCAGGCTGGCGTGCGCAAGAGCTGGGGGCGCGACTTCGACATCTATACGACGAACAACATCGAGGCGACGCAGCGGCTTCTCGAGGCGTGCGTCGGCTCGGGCATCGAGCGGCTCGTCTACGCATCGAGTTCATCCGTGTATGGCGACCTCGTGCAGATGCCGATGCGGGAGGACGCCCTGCCCCAGCCGGTCTCACCCTACGGCGTGAGCAAGCTGGCAGCCGAGCAGCTGTGCTACCTCTACTTCGTGAACTACGGCGTCCCGACCGTGTCGCTGCGGTACTTCACGGTGTATGGCCCGCGGCAGCGCCCGGACATGGGCTTCCACAAGTTCCTGCGGGCCACGATCCTCGGTCAGCCGATTGCCGTCTACGGCGACGGCGAACAGACGAGGGACTTCACCTTCATCGAGGACATCGTGGATGCCAACATCGCCGCAGCGGAGCGAGGCGTGGCGGGGCGGGTTTACAATATCGGCGGAGGGTCGCGGGTCTCGCTGAACCACGTGCTGGAGATCATCGGGCGCGTCGCCGGGAAGCCACCGGTCATTGCGCGCGAGGCGGCCCAGAAGGGCGACATGCGGCACACCTACGCCGCCACCGAGCTGGCCCGCGCCGACCTGGCCTTTGCGCCGAAGTTCGATCTCGAGCGCGGACTGGCCGCGGAACATGCGTGGCTGACCCAAATCCTGTGATGATGTCTTCTGTCTTTCGCCGCACGTCCGTCACGGCGATCGTCCTGCTCGCGGCGCTCGTCTCGGCATGTGCCTCGGGTGGCGGCCGGCGCGCGCTGCCGCCGGGCACGACCCAGCCCGATCAGTTCCTGTTCGAGCGCGGCAACGAGATGCTCGAGCGCAAGAAATGGCTGACGGCTCGCGAGTTCTACAAGCAGGTCACGGAGACCTATACCCAGAGTCCCGTCCGGCCAGATGCCAAGCTCGGGATCGGCGACACCTACCTCGGCGAGGGGTCATCCGAGGCGCTGGTGCTGGCCATCGCCGAGTTCCAGGAGTTCCTCTCCTTCTACCCGACCCACCCGCGTGCCGACTACGCGCAGTACAAGATCGGCCTCGGGCACTTCCGCCAGATGCGCGCGGCCCAGCGCGACCAGACCGAAACCCGCGAGGCAATCCGCGAGTTCCAGACGTTCCTGGTCCGCTACCCGAACAGCGCCCTGCTCCCCGAGGTGAAGCAGCACCTGCGCGAGGCCAAGGACCGGCTCGGCGAGGCCGAGTTCGAGGTGGGGCGGTTCTACTGGCGCATCCGCTGGTATCCCGGCGCCATCGACCGGCTCTCCACGCTGCTGAAGGACGACCCCGAGTACACCGGACGTGACGGCGCGTATTTCTACCTGGGCGAGTCGCTGATGCAGGTGAACCGCAAGGCGGAGGCCCTGCCGATCTACGAGAAGCTGGTCACCGAGTTCGAGCAGAGCGAGTACCTGGAGCAGGCGAGGAAGCGGATCGACGAAATCAAGAACGCGCCGCCGGCCGACGGCGCGCCGACAACGACCGCAGCCAAGAAGTCCTGACCGAGGGGCCGGCTAGGCCTTGGGGATGAGGAACTTCCCGAAGCGCCGGAAGTAGTCGGCCGCCGAGATCAGCGCCGTCGCTACCACCACCCACAGCGCGACCTGCCCGATGATGACGAACTGGTGCAGGTGATCCTTCCCGAGGATCAGCGCCAGGATCGCGACAATCTGCGCCACCATCTTGATCTTGCCCAGCGGGGACGCCGGCATGGCCGCTCCACGCGCGTGTGCCAGCGAGCGCAGGGCTGTCACGGCGAACTCGCGGCCGATGATGATGGCGACCATCCACGCCGGCGCAAGGTCCATCTGCACCAGCGAGATGAAGGCAGCGATCGTCAGCAGCTTGTCGGCGAAGGGGTCGATGAACTGGCCGAGCGCGGTGACCTGGCCACGACGGCGGGCCAGGTATCCATCGAGCCAGTCGGTGAGCGAGGCTATGCCGAAGATGGCGGCGCCCACGAGCTCCTTGCGCACCCCGAAGATCATGCGGCCTTCGAACTTGGTGAGCAGCACCACCACGAGCAGCGGCACGAGGAAGATCCGCGTGACCGACAGGGAGTTCGGGAGGTTCATGTGGGCGGTGTGCATGATAACATCGCTGATTGCCTATGAAGGCGATCATGCTCGCGGGGGGCAAGGGCACACGCCTCCGACCACTGACGATCCACACGCCGAAGCCGATCGTGCCCATCTTCGAGCGGCCGTTCCTTCACTACCAGCTCGACCTCCTCAAGCAGGTCCCGGAGATCGACGAGGTCATCCTCAGCCTCAACTACCAGCCGCGCCGGATCGAGGAGATCTTCGGCGACGGCAGTGAAGCCGGGCTGAACATCCGCTACGTCGTCGAGCCCGAACCGCTCGGCACGGCAGGCGCCGTGCGTTACGCCGGCGAGTCGCTGCACGAGTCGGTCGTCGTCTTCAACGGCGACGTGCTCACCAACGTGGACCTCGGCGCCGTGCTGAAGCTCCACCGCGAGCGCAAGGCGAAGGCCACGATCGTCCTCACGCCCGTCGAGAACCCACGGGCGTACGGCCTCGTGGAGACCGACGCGGAGGGCAACATCCTGCGCTTCCTCGAGAAGCCGAAGGACGACGAGATCACCTGCGACACGATCAACGCGGGCATCTACATCCTGGAGCCCGACACGTTCGACCGGATCCCGAAGGGTGAGCCCTGGTCGATCGAGCGCAGCTTCTTCCCGTCGCTCATCGAGCGCAGCGAGACGTTCGTCGCCTATGTCTACCGCGGGTACTGGATCGACATCGGCACGCCGGAGAAGTACACGCAGGTGCACCGCGACATCATGGACGGCCGGTGCGTGGCGCAGCCGTTCGCCGGCGCGCCGGGTCGGGCATGGGTGTCGCCGAACGCCCGCGTCGAGGAGGGCGCCGTCGTGGAGGGCCCCTGCTACATCGATGATGGCGCGGTGATCAAGGCGGGCGCGAGGATCGGCCCCTACACGGTCGTCGGCCGCCAGTGCCACATCGAGGAGCACGCGAACATCGAGCGGTCGATCCTCTGGTCCAGCTCGCGCGTCAGTCAGGAGGCTGTCGTGCGGAACTCGATCATGGGCCGCCACTGTCACGTCGGCCGGAGCGCGTCGCTGGACAACGGCGTCGTGCTCGGGGACAAATCCGTGCTCACGGATTTTTCGAGACTCTGAACATTGCCAATCGCCGAATGCCAATCGCTGATGTCGATTGGCGATCTGGAAGTTGGCAATTAGCAATCTGGAGAGCATTCATGGCGAGCGCGATCAACCCTGACATCTTCAAGGCCTACGACGTCCGCGGCACGTACCCGGATCAGGTGAACGAGGACGCAGCCCGGGCCATCGGCGCGGCATTCGTGACCTACCTGAAGGCGAAGCGCATCGCCGTCGGCCGTGACATGCGGCTCTCGTCGCCCTCGGTCGCGGCGGCATTCATCGACGGCGCCACCTCGCAGGGGTGCGATGTGGTCGACTACGGGATGATTGCCACCGACATGCTCTACTTCGCCGTGGCGAAGGACGGGCACGACGGCGGCGTCATGGTGACCGCCTCGCACAACCCGAAGCAGTACAACGGCATGAAGATGGTGCGCCGGGAGGCCTTTCCGCTCTCGGGCGAGGAAGGGATCTCGGACATCCGCGAGATGGTGACACGCGGCACGGTGCCGCCTCCGGCGGCGACGCGCGGCACGGTGACGCAGGCCGACACGCTGGATGCGTACGTCGACCACGTCATGAGCTTCATCGATCCCTCCATCATCAAGCCGTTCAACTGCGTGCTCGATGCCGGCAGCGGCATGGGGGGCCTCGTTGCGCCGAAGCTGTTCGAGCGCCTCGCCTGCCGGACCACCCGCCTGTGCTTCGAGATCGACGGGCGCTTCCCGAACCACGAGGCGAACCCGCTCATCGACGAGAACCGGGTGGACATCACGGAGCGGGTGATCGCCGAGAAGGCCGACATCGGTATCGCCTGGGACGGTGACGCCGACCGCTGCTTCTTCATCGACGGCAGCGGCGAGTTCATCTCGGGCGACTTCATCACGGCGCTGCTGGCTGAGGCATTCCTCCTGAAGCACCCGGGTTCGACGATCATCTACGACCTGCGCGCCAGCTACGCCGTGCGCGACATCGTCGCGAAGTACGGCGGGACTTCCCTGATGAACCGGGTCGGCCATGCGTTCTTCAAGCGCCGCATGCGCGAGACCAACGGCATCTTCGGCGGCGAGGTGACCGGGCACTACTACTTCCGCGACAACTTCTTCGCGGACAACGGCTTCATCCCGGCCCTGCTGATCCTGGAGCTGATGTCGAAGAAGGGGCTCAGCCTGCGCGACCTGCTGGAGCCGCTGCGCGCGAAGTACTTCATCTCGGGCGAGATCAACACCAAGCTCAAGAGCATGGCGGACGTGCCCGGAAAGCTGGACGACATCGGCGCCAAGTACGCGGACGGCAACCAGTATCATCTCGACGGCATCTCGGTCGAGTATCCCGACTGGCACTTCAACGTGCGCGCGTCGAACACCGAGCCGCTGCTCCGCCTGAACCTCGAGGCCGAGACGCCCGCGCTCATGGCGCAGAAGCGGGACGAGGTGCTGGCGCTGATTCGCGCCTAGCGGATTGCCAAAGGCTAATCGCTGATTGCTGAATGGATTGCGGAATCGCCGGGGTCTGCTAGAATCTCTGGTGCCGCAGCCAGTCGGCCGTCAGTGATGGCCTCGCCGATTGACGTCACGTTTAGCAGTCGGCGATCAGCGAGTAGCACTTCCGATTTGCGGGCTTAGCATAGTGGTAATGCCCTGGCTTCCCAAGCCAGTTAGACGGGTTCGATCCCCGTAGCCCGCTCCACCTCACCCGGTAATTCAATCCCTCGGCAGCACACCACCGTGTTCTCGCTGTGCTCTCAGCACAGATCGGCCGGTCTGCACTCCCCAGCGTCGTGGGCCGCGTCAGGATGAACGCCTCGAGAACTCGGCCTCGAACTCCGCCAGAAACTGCGGCTGATACTCGCCGTACAGCAGGCGACCGAACTCGAACAGGTCGTCGCCATTGAGCCGGCCTGCGTGATCGCGGCCCGACCAGTGGGCAATCAGCCTCAGGGCGTCCTCGGCGGCGTCGCTCGTGGCCCCGACGAGATCGGCGCGGACGTCGGGTTCGCCGAAGGCGAGGCAGCGCGCCGCAGCCTGGCAGTAGATCCGGCGTGCCTGCACCGCGATGAACGCCGCCTCGTGCTCCGTACCCTCTAGACCCGCCACCCGTGCAAGCGCACACTCGGCGGACTGGAGGGCACGCTGCCATGCAGCAGGATCGCTCTCCCCCGCCTGCACGTCGGCGATGTTCACCCACACAGCAGCGCTCCGGGTGCCGACGTGCGGATCCGCATCTGCGATCGTGTCCAACAGCGCGATGGCCCGAAACAGGTCGTTCGTGACTCTCCAGGGCTCGCGCTGCAGGCGTCGAAGGGCGACAGCCCGGTTCTGCAGGGCAGTCGCGAGGCGCAGCGTCATTCTCGCGTCCCTCACCTGCGGCCAGCGTTCCAGGAGCGCCACGGCCTCGTCTGTCGCACGCACGGCGGAGTCGAGGTGCCCGGGAGCGCCAAGTACGAGCAGGGCCTCGGCCCGATTGAGCCACGCGCCGGCCAGATCGTAATCGTCGAGCGCACCGCGAGTGGACAGGCCACGCCTGATCGCCACGGCGCGATCGAACAGCGCGAGCGCTCTCCCGACCGCCTCTGGTCGTCCACCATGCATCAGGTCGCGCCCAGCCTGCATGTGCGCCGTGGCCAGGCGCCGCAACGACTCTGGCGTCGCCGTCAGATCTCCGCCCATCGGCGCAGCAGGTTGTGGTACACGCCGGTGAGCGGCACGAGGGACGGGTGCTCCGGCTGGTCGACCACGAGCCTCTGGATGGCGCTGTCGAGGTCGAACAGCAGCGCCCGGTCGCCGTCGCTGCGGATCATGCTCTGAATCCAGAAGAACGACGCGACGCGGCATCCGCGGGTCACGGGGCGCACGTGGTGCAGGCTGGTCGACGGGTAGAGCACGGCATGGCCGGCTGGCAGCTTCACCGCGTGAACCCCGTAGGTGTCCTCCACCATCAGCTCCCCGCCGTCGTACTCATCGGGCTCAGCCAGGAATAGCGTCAGCGAGAGATCGGTCCGGAGCGGCTGGCTGCCGCCGGCGTACCGGATGGCGTTGTCGACATGGCTCCCAAATGCGCGCCCCTCGCCGTAGCGGTTGAACAACGGGGGAAAGACGCGCAGCGGCAGCGCAGCCGACATGAAGAGCGGATGCTGCTGCAGCGCCCCGATGATGGCGCGACCAAGGTCACGCGCAAGTGGGTGGTCCTCAGGCAGCTGCTCGTTATCCTTCACCTGCGCCGACTGTGGGCCCGCCGTGGCACGGCCGTCCACCCAGGCCGTGGCGTCGAGCTGCGCACGCGCCTCGCGCACCTGCGCCGCCGTAAGGACGCCGGGAATCTCGATGAGCATGGTCGTGCCTCAGAACCTGACGCTGGTGGTCAGGAGCGCAGCCCGGCGCTGGCCAGGGTTGTAGCGTCCGCCGTTGTTGTTCACGTTCCGCACGTAGACGGCATCCGTCACGTTGCTGATGTTCAGGCGGAAGGTCAGGTGGGCATTCGTGGCGTACTCGACCAGGCCGTCCACCAGGGTGTACGCAGGAAGCCGAATCGTGTTGGCGGTGTTCGCCCATGACGTGCCGACGTGCTGCAGGCCGCCGCCAACCGAGACGCCACGACCCACCAGATAGGTCGTCCACAGGCTGCCGGAGACGGCGGGTGTCAGCGTGAGCCGATTCCCGTTGTTTGCCCCCTGGCTCTGGAGCTCCGCGTCGAGGTAGGCAGCGTTGGCCAGCACCTGCCACCTCGGTGTGATCCGGCCGAGCGCGCCAACCGTGACGCCGCGCACCAACTGGTCGTCGTCCTGATTGAACAGCGGGGGCACGGCGGTCGCGTCGATCGTATAGATGATGTTCCTGTTTCTCGTGCGGAAGCCGGCTGCACTCAGGGACAGCCGTCCGCCGCTCACGTCGACCTTCGTGCCGACTTCAAGGTTCGCGGACCGCTGCGGTTCGAGGTTTGGATTGTTGACGTTGTTCGCCGTCGCACTCAGCTGGAAGTTCGATTCGCCTGGAGGCGTCGCCGTGGTGCCGTATGCGATGTAGATGTTCGACGCCGGTGTCAGGCGGAACAGCGTGCTCACCCGGCTGCTGAGGAGCGTACCGTTCGCCGCCAGGTCCGTCGTGACCGCCCCAGCAGCGTCGACAGCCAGATAGTCCGTCCGGTAGCGCTCGGCGCGGAACCCGGCCGCCAGGAGCCAGCGGTTTCCAATCTCCACCGAATCGTTGGCGTACGCGGCGACACTGCCCGTCGCACCCGAGGTTTCCGCCAGCGAACGCCCCGGCCCGTACCCGGAAAGAGGATCCCGCGGATTCGGCGCAAAGATATCCACGGCCGCGCGCGTGCCGAGGCCCTGCTTGCCTGGCGCGAACTGCTCCTCGCGCAGGACCTCGACACCACCGCTGATGCCGTGACGCAGTGATCCGGTCGCGAATCGGCCGACGATGGAGGTCTGGTTGGAGACGATGGTGTTCTGCCGCTCATTGCCCTGCCGGCTGATGGTGACCGACTGGGTCGCCGGAGCGTACGCCGCGATGTTCTGGATGGACGAGAGCACGGCGTCGCGGTGCGTGCGGTTGATGCGCGTCTGGTTGTAGACCGACAGGTTGCGCCGCACGTCGTGCTCGACCCGGAGGAGGCCGGCATCCTGCTCCGCGCGGTCGTAGTCGTAGCCAAGACTGCCGTAGTAGTTCGCCTGGCGCACGGCCTGCGGCGTCTGCACGACGCCAGGCGCCAGCAGCGTGTCGCGCCACCCGGCGGTCGGGATGCCGTAGTCGGGCACGTTGTCCTGACGAGCGAACTGGCCGCTGGCAAAAACCCTGGTGCGCGTGCCCAGGCCAAACGCCGCGGCCGGCGCAATGCCGGTGCCCTGGTTCTTCACGTGATCGCGTCCGGGCACGCCCCGATCCTGCCAGAGGACATTCAAGCGGAACCCGGAGCGGGACCACCAGCTCTCCCGGCCTCCTCCTGCTGGACTCCAGTTCATGTCGGCGGTCACCCGCCCCTGGCTGGCGGTGCCGACCGCCCCGCTCACCGCCATGGACGTGCCGACGTGCGGACGCTTGGTGGCCATGTTCACGTATCCGGCCGCCGTGCCGCGGCCGACGTCAGCGCCGCTCGGGCCCATGAAGACCTCGACCTGCTCGACGTTGAACACGTCCCTCGCCATCAGTCCGCTGTCCCGCACGTTGTCGACGAACAGGCTGTTGTTCGCGCTGAAGCCGCGCATGTTGAACATGTCACCGGCGGTATTGGACGCGCCTCCGCCTTCCCCGGCCTGGAGCGTGATACCCGGAACATTCCGTAGTACGTCGGTCAGCGTCGTTGCGGCCCGCTCGTCGATGACGCTGCGCGGCACGATCGCCACGGTCTGTGCAACGTCGCGGAGCGGCACTGTGTACCGAGGCGAGGTGACGTTCGGCCTGGCGGCGACGCCGACCACGCTGACACTTTCGGACAACGGCGCGAGCGCCACCTCGATCCGGTCGGCCAGCACCGTGGCCCGCATCGGGGTGCCCGAGAGCAATAGGGCGAGGGCAGCCTCCACCGTCATCACACCGCGGACGCCCGTTGTGGGCAGGCTTCTGAGTTCCTCGCTGGCGATCACGACATTGACACCGGTGATCGCGCGCACGGCAACGATGACCTCGTCGAGCGTGCCTTCCGGAATGTCGAACTGAAAGGTCTGTATTCTGGCCAGGCCCTCAGCGCCCGGGCGAGGACTCTGGGTGTCCTGCACGGCGGCCGCTGCGGGCACTGCCTGGGTGACCGCCGCCGCGCCAAGCACCAGAAGGCGCGCGCGCCGCGTCGAGGGGGCAAGATGCACGGTGGTGAGTACCCGTTCGGAGCGAATTCTGGACACGCTGATGACTCGCCTTGCTAGGAACGGCCTGCGGACGCGGCCACGCCGGTCTGGGGCCCTGTGCTGAACTCCGTGCGTCGCACCTGCCAGGCGCGGAAGCGTCGCAGGGTCAGGGCCAGGCCGGTCCAGACCATGACGACAGCTCCGGCCGACGCAAGTCCGGCCACGGTCTGGCCAAGCAGGCCAAGCACCTCGCCCGTGTGGGCGAAGCGCAGGATGCTGCGCAGCCGGCGTCCCGTGCTCTGATCCGCGAACGTCTCGCGCGCGGTCACGTCGCCGGTCCTGGAAACAGTCAGGCTCGAGCGCAGCTGTGGCTGCCCCCCGTCACCGCGATCGACGGTGAAAGGAAGCGGTTCGTCGGCGCGACGCGGCAGGCGGACCGTGACCGTGCGCCAGTCAGGCTGGTCGGCGATCGCACGCGCGACACCGGTGTCCAGGCCAGCGAGAGACGCCTGAGGCATCGAGCGCGACTCGGACTGTCGGGCCGGAGGCCTGCCCGTCCCCGGACGCGGCCCGGCACCTTCCCCACGCCGGGGCGGAGGCTCATCGCCCACAATCCTGTAGACCAGGTCACTCGCCCACGGAAACGAGATAGGCACCGCACCGAGGACGACGATGAAGAGCGGGATCGCCGTCCAGATCCCGATGACGTTGTGCCAGTTGAAGTCGCGGGCCTTGGCGGTGCCATAAGCCGACCGGAAGAAGAGCACCTGTCGAATCTGGCTCCAGGTGAGCACCCGCGGCAACCAGAGGTAGATCCCGGAGACAACGATGAACAGGAAGAGAAGATTGGACCAGCCCGTGATGCTCCTGGCAGTGGATCTCTGGTCACCCTCGGCCGCCAGCCAGCGATGCCACGCGCGCAGCGAGGCCAGTGTTTCCCTGAGGGCGGCCCCTCGCCGCTCGCCCAGTTCCCGGCCTGTGTAGGCATCCACGTAGATGGGGCTGGAATCGGTCGTCACGGTGACCGGCGCGTCGGCACCTGCGCTGATGGTGGCGCCGGTGACCGTGGTCCCAGGATGGGATTGCGCCACGACGACGAGCAGCCGCTCGAGGGGCAGCCGCGCCGCGCCGGGCGACGGCGCCTCGGACCGGAGGTGCGCCGTGCTCCACTCGTTGACCTGACGCTCGTAGGTGAGCGCCACGCCGGTAGCGCTCATGACGAGGATGATGAGGCCGGCCACGACGCCGGCCGTGAGGTGCATCCAGAACAGGACTCTGCGAACCATCGAACGAGGCCTCAAGCGTTGCAATACAGTAATGAGACTCAATATCAAAATATGCCTCCGACGCTAACATCTGGAAATAAGACCAGTCAAGTCCTATATTGAAGTTCCGAAAATGTGGCCTGAATTCGACGAGTTGTGCTGAACATCCTGCTATACTGAGACTCAGTATCATATTCGACGATCACTTCTTTCTCGTTTGCGGGGCTCCAATGAACGACAATCCAACCAGCGACCGCCAGCCTGTAGCTGTGCATGGCGAGGCACCTGTCGCGTCCGGCTGTCCGTGCGAATCGGTGTGGCAGTGCCGGCGTGGCAGAACCCATCTGGTCTGCGAGCTGCGGACCGAGCAGAACTGCTACCGGGTCAACCTCGTTCGCAACAGCAGGGTCTACGGCGCGTACCAGTTCGCCGCGCGACAGGCCGCACTCACCTTCGCCGGTCGTCTCCGGTCAACCTTCGCGGGTAATGGCTGGGACGAGGTCGACCGCTCGGTGAGCGTCGCCTGAATGGCGCTCGGACCGAATCCTGCAACGCAGTCGAGCGAGGAGTCCCAATGCGTGGTGATGCTCAGGTGATTGCGCGCCTCAACCAGGCGCTCCAGGAAGAACTAACGGCCATCAACCAGTACTTCGTGCATGCGGAGATGCTCCATAACTGGGGCTATCACAGGCTCGGCTCGTACATCCGCAAGCAGTCGATCGACGAGATGAAGCATGCGGAGAAGCTGCTCGAAAGGGTGCTGTTCTTGGAGGGCACGCCCGTCATGCAGCCGATGGCCCTCACCATCGGTGCTGACGTCCGGGCGCAATTTCGCAACGACCTCGACCTCGAGCTGAAGGCCGTCGTCGCCTACAATGACAACATCAAGGTGGCCATGGAAGCGGCTGACCATGCCTCACGCGATCTCTTCGCCAGCCTGCTCCGCGATGAAGAAGGACACGTCGACTTCCTCGAGACGCAGCTTCAGCTGATCGAGCAGATCGGCCTCGACAACTACCTGGCGCAGCAGCTCGGCGACCTGGAGGAGCGGCACTAGGCCTCCGGGCGGTCCAGCATCCGCTCCCAGCCGTAGCAGGCGTCTCGCGCAACCTGCCAGCCGTCCGCTCACCCACCAGACAACGATGGCCGTAGTCAGCGACGCCCCCCGTGCGACTCCACCACACCCGCGCCTGGACCACGGCGCGATTGGCAACGGTCGCGTGTTGGCCCTCGTATCGCCTACGAGTGCCATCGAGTGGCTGTGCCTCCCGCGGTTCGATTCCCCGTCCGTGTTCGGAAGCCTGCTGGACCAGGAGCGCGGCGGAAGCTTCAGCATCGCTCCCGAGAGCGGCACGATCACAGGCACGCAACGCTACATCCGCAACAGCAACGTCCTCGTCACCACCTTCGACGCCGGAGACTGCGCGTGGGAGGTGGTGGACTTTGCTCCGCGTATCCCCGTGGGGCTCGACGTCCGGGCGCCGATCCAGCTCGTCAGGCTGGTCAGGCCGCTCCGCGGGCGTCCCATGGTCCGGGTCCGCTTCGACCCCCGTCCCGACTACGCCCGGACACAGCCGGTCCTGACCGAGACCGGCACCGGCATCGAGGTACAGGGCGGCACCGCACCGCTGGTACTCCAGAGCAACGTCCCGATCCCCTACGTGCTCGACTCGCGGGCGTGCGCCGTGGACCGGCCGCTCTGGTTCTCGTTGACCTACGGGCAGCCGCCCTCGCTTACGAACCTCGGTGGCATCCTCCGCGATCTCGAGCACACCATTGCCGGATGGCAGCGGTGGTCCCAGACCTGCGCGCTGCCGCTCTTCGAGCCCGAACGTGTGCTCAGGTCGGCGCTCTGCCTGAAGCTGCACGCATACCAGGACACCGGCGCCATCATCGCCGCCGCCACCACGAGCATCCCAGAAGCGATGGGCACGCCGCGCACGTGGGACTACCGCTACTGCTGGCTCAGGGACGCCGCATTCGTCGTCGAAGCCCTGCGACGCCTCAGCCACCTGCAGGAGGGGGAACAGTTCCTGCGATTCCTTCGCGACGTGGCCGACTCCGGTCCTCTTCAGCCCCTGTACGGCATCGATGGCCGGCGGGATCTCGAGGAGATGCACCTTCCGCACCTCGCCGGGTTTGGTGGAAATGGCCACGTCCGCATCGGCAACCACGCGATGCATCAACGGCAGAACGACCTCATGGGTGAGGTCATCCTCTGCCTGCACACCTTGCTGGCCGACCCCCGAATCATCGACGGAGACGGGCAGCAGTACTTCCCGCTCATCGAGCGCCTGGTCGAGGAGGCGATCACCGCGGCTCCCACGCCGGACACGGGCATCTGGGAGTACCGCACGACCATGAACGTCCACACGTTCTCGAGGGCCATGTGCTGGGCGGCCATCTCGCGCGGAGCCCGCCTCGCGCACTCGCTGGGGCGGCACGCCACGGCAGAGCGGTGGGAGGCGGTGGCGACGGCCGAGCGATCGATCGTCCTGGCGGACGGCTTCAGCCACACCCACGGCTTCTTCACGCAGGCGTTGAAGGGCCGATTCCCGGATGCGGCCAACCTGCTCTTGGCCACCATCGGCATCATCGATGCGAGAGACCCCCGTTTCGCCCGCACTGTCGAGGCCTACCAGGCGCGGCTCATGGATCGGGGGCTGATGATGCGCTACCGGAACGAGGACGACTTCGGCCTCCCGACCAGCGCGTTCACCATCTGCTCGTTCTGGATGGCCGAGGCCCTTGCCCTCGTTGGACGCCTGGACGATGCCGTCGACCTCTTCCGTCGTGTGGCCGCCCACGAGAACCCGGTGGGGCTGTTCTCCGAAGACATCGACCCGGCCACCGGCGCCCTGCTCGGCAACTTCCCGCAGGCCTACACGCACGTCGGGCTGATCCACGCGGCCATCACGATCGGCGAACTGCTCGAGGCACGCGACGGTCAGGTCCGCGCCTGGGCCTGACGAGCCCAGCGGGGCGGTCCGAGCCCGGCGGCACAGCCATCGTACCGCCGGATATCACCGGGCTCACGTGGTCCAGCGAACGCGCCGCGCCGGTCCCACCGGTACGCGATAATCATCCAGACCCTCCCACGTTCCGACACCGAACCTGATGCTGATACTGCCAGGCCCCCCTGCCCTTTCTCCGTTCCGACTGCAGCGTCTCCACGACCGGTTGGGTGGCGACGCCGGGGGCATCCACGGCATCGGCGCCAGGTTCATCCATTTCGTGGACGTCGAACGGGAGCTGACCGCCGCAGAACACGCGCTCATCAGTCGCCTCCTGGAATATGGCCCCAGGCGTGCGCCCGCCGACGAGCGCGGAGCGCTCCTCCTCGTGGTCCCCCGCCCAGGCACGGTGTCACCCTGGTCCAGCAAGGCGACCGACATCGTCCGGAACGCCGGGCTGGCCGCGATTCGCCGAGTCGAACGGGGCGTCGCGTACTACGTGAACGGCACAGCGTCCCTCGGTGACAGTCGGCGGGCCGAGGTGGCCTCGCACCTCCACGACCGCATGGTCGAAACCGTGCTGGACCACCTGGACGATGCCGCCACGCTGTTCGCACAGGGAGCGGCGCGGTCGCTCATGACGGTCGACGTCCTCGGTGGCGGCCGGGAGGCGCTCGCGCAGGCCAACCAGGAACGCGGCTTCGCGCTGGCTGCCGACGAGATCGAGTATCTGGTCACGGCGTTCTCCAGCCTGGGCCGGAATCCGACCGACGTCGAGCTGATGATGTTCGCGCAGGCCAACAGCGAGCACTGCCGGCACAAGATCTTCAACGCCACGTGGACCGTCGACGGCGAGGAGCAGGCGCACAGCCTCTTCGCGATGATCCGAAATACCTACAGGGTAGCGGCGGATCCCGACGTGCTGAGCGCGTACGCGGACAACGCGGCCGTCATCCGCGGGCACCAGGCCCGTCGCTTCTTCCCCGCCCCAGGGACGGGTCGCTTCACCTTCCGTGATGAGCCGGTGCACATCATGATGAAGGTGGAAACCCACAACCACCCGACCGCCATCGCGCCATACCCCGGTGCATCGACCGGGTCGGGCGGCGAGATTCGCGACGAAGGGGCCGTGGGATGCGGTGCCCGGCCGAAGGCCGGACTGGTCGGCTTCAGTGTCTCGAACCTTCACGTACCCGGGCTCGAACAGCCCTGGGAGCACGCCACCGGCAGGCCCGAACGCATTGTCTCGCCGCTGCAGATCATGATCGAGGGTCCGATCGGCGCCGCGGCGTTCAACAACGAGTTCGGACGACCCGCCATCTGCGGGTACTTCCGGACGCTCGAGCAGCCCGATGGCGATCGCGTCTGGGGCTACCACAAGCCGATCATGATCGCGGGCGGACTCGGGAACATCCGTGAGCCGCACGTCCACAAGGGCGACATGCCGGCGGGGGCCCTGCTCGTCGTCCTCGGCGGACCGGCGATGCTAATCGGCCTCGGTGGCGGCGCGGCATCCTCGATGACGTCGGGCGCCAGCGACGCCGACCTCGACTTCGCCTCGGTGCAGCGCGACAACGCCGAGATGGAGCATCGCTGCCAGGAGGTCATCGACCGCTGCTGGCAGCTCGGCGACGACAACCCGATCCGCTTCATCCACGATGTCGGTGCGGGCGGCCTGTCGAACGCGCTGCCCGAACTCGTGAAGGATGGCGGGCGGGGTGCCCGGATCGACCTCAGGCGCATTCCGAGCGCAGACTCGGGGCTGTCACCGCTCGAGATCTGGTGCAACGAGGCCCAGGAGCGCTACGTCCTGGCCATCCATCCCTCCGATCTGGAAACCTTCGCCGCCATCTGCGAGCGGGAACGCTGCCCCTTTGCCGTCGTCGGCGAGGCGCTCGAGGCACCGACCCTCAACGTGTCAGACCCGCTGCTTGGCGCCACGCCGGTGGACCTCCCGCTGTCTGTGCTCTTCGGGAGGCCACCGAAGATGAGGCGCGCGTTCACCCGCCAGGGGCGCACCCGCGATCCACTTGCACTGGGTGAGGTCACGATCGCTTCCGCCGTGGAGCGGGTCCTGCGCATGCCGGCCGTGTCGGGAAAGGGGTTCCTCGTCACAATCGGCGACCGGAGCGTCACGGGGCTGATCCATCGGGACCAGATGGTCGGCCCGTGGCAGGTGCCTGTCGCCGATGCCGGCGTCACGCTGACGGCCTACGACTCGTACGTCGGCGAGGCGATGGCGATGGGCGAGCGGACGCCGCTTGCCATGATCGATGCCCCCGCGTCGGGACGCATGGCGGTTGCCGAGGCCATCACCAACATCGCCAGCGCGCGGATCGGCGCGCTGCGCGACATCAAGCTGTCGGCGAACTGGATGGCTGCAGCCGGACAACCGGGCCAGGACGAGGCGCTGTTCGACACCGTCCGCGCCGTCGGCATGGACCTCTGCCCCGCCCTCGGCATCGTCATTCCCGTCGGGAAGGACTCGATGTCGATGCACACGCGGTGGTCGCACGAAGGGGCGCCAAGGGCCGTCACCGCACCGCTCTCGCTCATCGTGTCGGCATTTGCGCCCGTGACCGATGTACGGCTGTCGGTCACGCCGCAGCTGCGGGCAGACATCGATGGAGCGCTGCTCCTCGTCGACCTCGGCAATGGCAGGAACCGGCTGGGCGGCTCGGCGCTGGCCCAGGCCTGGGGACAGATTGGCGATTCGGTACCGGATCTGGACGAACCGTCCAGACTCACGGCCTTTTTCGACGTCGTCCAGGGCTGCCTGCGTGACGGGCTCCTGGTCGCCTATCACGATCGTTCGGACGGCGGCCTCTTCACCACGCTCGTCGAGATGGCCTTCGCGGGCCACTGCGGGCTCGATGTCGACCTCGCCACTCTGGGCAGCGAGGTACTGCCGGCGCTCTTCAGTGAGGAACTCGGCGCCGTGGTCCAGGTGCGACGGGCAGATGTCGAGGACGTGGTGAGTCGCTTCACGGCCGCGGGTCTGGGCGGCATGACGCACCGGATCGGCCGCGCCGTGCCTGGCACGACGATTCGCATCGCGCAGGGCGGCACCGAGTGCTACCGGGCCTCGAGGGTCGACCTGCACCGGGCGTGGGCGGAGCTGAGCTACACGATGCAGAGCCTGCGCGACAACCCGGACTGCGCGCGGGAGGAGTACGACACCCTGCTCGACACAGACGACCCGGGATTGAGCGCCACGCTGACCTTCGACCCCGCAATGGATGTAGCCGCGCCGTTCGTGAACGTCGGCGCACGGCCACGCATTGCGATCCTCCGGGAGCAGGGGGTCAACAGCCAGTACGAGATGGCTGCCGGCTTCGAGCGGGCCGGGTTCGATGCGTACGACGTCCACATGAGCGACATCCTGGGCGGGCGCGTCGACCTGTCCTCGTTCACGGGGATCGCCGCCTGTGGCGGATTCTCGTACGGCGACGTCCTCGGCGCCGGCGAGGGGTGGGCGAAGACCATCCTCTTCAACGCCAGGGCTCGCGATCAGTTCGAGGCGTTCTTCCAGCGTCCCGACACGTTCACCTTCGGCAGCTGCAATGGCTGCCAGATGGTCGCCAATCTCAGGGACATCATCCCGGGCGCGTCGCACTGGCCGAAGTTCGTCCGGAACGTCTCGGAACAGTACGAGGCTCGGGTGGCTCTGGTCCGCATCGAGCAGAGCCCGTCGATCCTGTTCTCCGGCATGCACGGCTCGATCCTGCCCATCGTCGTGGCGCACGGCGAGGGGCAGGCGGAGTTCCGTGAATCGGACGCGCTGGCCGCCCTGGAGGCCGGCGGCGGCGTCGCGCTGCGCTGGGTCGACTCCCGGGGACGCCAGACACAGGTCTACCCCGCCAACCCGAACGGCTCGACCGCAGCCATCGCGTCGGTCACGTCTGCGGATGGCCGCGTCACGATCACGATGCCGCACCCCGAACGCGTCTTCCGCACCGTCCAGAACTCGTGGATGCCTGCAGGGTGGGGTGAGGACGGCGGGTGGATGCGCCTCTTCCGCAATGCGCGCGCCTGGCTCGGCTGACGCGCCCCGGTCGGAACGCCGCGCGGTCGGCCTGGCTGCGGGGCTGGTCGCCCTGCTGGCAGCCGGCTGCCAGCAGGGACAGCCGCCCCCGGGGGCAGCCGACCCGATCCGTCCGAACGGGCACACGCGCAGCCGTGCGGAGATCGTGCGCTTCATGGAGCAGGAGGTCATGCCTTTCGCGTTGACCGCGCTCGAGCCGGTCGTGGGACGCGGAAACGTCACCTGTCGCACCTGCCATGGCCCGCGACCCGAGGAACGCAACTGGCAGATGCCGGCTGTCGCCGCATTGCCGGACGAGGCTGTCCGTGGGCTGGCCGGAAGCGTCGGGGCCGATTCGCAGGTGCGGAACGCCCTCCACGGCTACGCGTCAGACCCGGGCAAGCAGGCGGTCACGGCCCATATGCGGACGACGGTGCTGCCGGGCATGGCCCGTCTGCTGCAGCGGCCAGCCTACGACTACACCCAGACCTACGCGTATAACGCCGAGCGAAGAGCCTTCGGCTGCTATCACTGCCACACCGCAGGCTGACGGTCCGCCCCACGGCGCACACGCCGCCATCCCTGTTGACATGCACACGAGCCGCGTCATACTCGGCACCCGGACATCACTCCCAGGAGATGCGTATGCGCTACTTGAGACTCGTCGTCGGGGTGCTGGTCGTCACCGGCGCCGTTGCCGCTGGCTTCGTGGCGGGCGGCGTTCATGCCCAGGTGGCCCGCCCGACGGTCAGCGACCCGCCCGGGCCGCTGCCGGATCCGTCCCACATCCCGATGGTGCTCCCGAAGGACCTGAAGTGGACCGGTCAGGAAGGCCGCCAGCAGATGGCGGTGCTCTTCGGCGACCCGAACAAGCCCGGACTCTACGGCGTGGTCTACAAGTGGTATCCGGGCAACTTCTCGCAGCCGCACTTCCACGACCAGGAGCGCTACGCGTACATCATCTCGGGCACGTGGTGGGTGTCGTCGAGCAACGTGTACGACGAGAAGACCACCTATCCCGTACACGCGGGCAGCGTCGCCATCGACCGGGCGAACACGGTGCACTGGGACGGCGCGCGCGTCGGCGAGAAGGAGCCGGCGGTGCTGGTCCTCGTCGGGATGGGTCCGGTGAAGACGGTGCAGGTCGACGAGAACGGCAAGCCGAAGGTCCCCGCCCCCGCTCGGTGAGCGCTCCCGGGTCCACACGGCGTCCCGCCAGTCGGGGGTCCGATCGTTGAACGGACTCCCGGACGCCTCGCTGCTCGCCCTGTTCGTGTCGAGCGTCGCGGCAGCAACCATCCTGCCGCTGTCCTCGGAAGCGGTGCTGGCGCTGGTCGTCGCCCGGGCAGGTCAGTGGACCACGCCGGTGGTGGTGGCAACGCTGGGCAACACGCTCGGCGCGTGCACCACGTACTGGCTGGGGCGTGGCTCGCGCGCGGTCGCCCCGCCGCCATCGGTCCGCATGGCACGCGCGGCAGGCCTGCTGGCACGATTCGGGGCACCAGCCATGCTGCTGTCGTGGGTGCCCGTGATTGGCGACATCCTGGTGGCCCTGGCCGGGGCGGCGCGGATGCCGTTCTGGCACTTCACGGCCTGGACACTGATCGGCAAGTTCGTCCGTTAAGCACTCATCGCCTACGCCGTGTACCGCGTCCGGTAAGACGGCCGTCCCCGCACCGGCGCGCCTACCTCAGGCGCCAAGCTTGCCGGCCGTCGTCCTGCCTCGCGGCTGGGTCGCGACACGTGCGGCCTCCACCACTGCCGCAATCCGCTTTCGCGCGTCATCGCTCATCGCCACGAACTGCACGCCGAAGCCGATCTCAGGCGAGACGTAGGCGGTCTGCACCTCGACTTCGGCTATACCGTGCCTGCCGAGGTTGATCCGCAGGTCCCACCGCGCTTCCTGCGGCGGCGGCAGGTACGACGTGACAAAGCACCCACCGATGCTGAGGTTCTGGATCTGGACCGGAGTGTCCATGATCCCGAGGCGCTCACCGTCGAATGTACCGGTGATCCGGTGGTGACGCCGGCGCTCGCGCCCGTCCTTCACGGGCGGCACGCCTGCGGACGTGTCGTCGACGTTCGAGGCCAGTGGTACGTCTGGCGCGGGGGGAGCCGTTCCAGATGCAGCCGCAATGGGCGAGGGCTCCTCGGCAACCCGTTCGTGGTCCGACGGAGGCGCGGGGGCCGGAGTCTCGCCTGCCGGATCGTCGGACACCACGGCACGGAGCGCCCGGGACAGTCGATCCCGTTCCGCAGCGAGCCGCGCCCGTTCGCGGACCGCCTCGGCCAAGGCCGCACGGCGCTCCTCGTGTTCCGCACGCGCGTCGGCCAGCTCCGACAGTGACTGCTGACGCGCCTGCACGGCATCCTGAAGGGCCGCGACCGCACGGTCGCGCTCGACGATCGCCGTCGCCAGCTCGGTCAGGGTCGATTCCCGCTCCTTCAGGGCGTCGTCAGCGGCCTGACGCAGGCGGCTCACGTCGCGAGTACTGTGGCTCTGCTCCCGCCGCAGGGCATCGATCCCGGAGGCCAGCCGATCCCGTTCCGACGCCAGGTCGACATGCTCGCGAACGACACGGTCACGTTCCTCGCTCACGGTCGTCACGACCGCTTCGACCTGGGCGAGCTGCTGGCGAACGTGCTGCGTCTCCTGCTCAGCGGCCAGCACGCGCTCCGTGAGGGCGTCGCGCTCCCGCGTGGCCGTCATCAGCGCGCCATCGCGCACACGGCAGTCCGTGCGGGCCGACGCAAGCAGGCGCTCGAGCTTCACAACGTCAGCAGCCAGCCCCTGCAGGTCGGAGGTGGCCTGATCGAGTGCGAGCGCAAGATGGTCGCGCTCGGCCTGGAGCGGGCCGAGCTGGTCGAGCCCCCGGGCCGCTTCAAGGTGCTGTCGGCGCAGCGTCTGGGCCTCGTCGCGCGCCGAGGCGAGCTGTCCACGCTCGGCATCGAGCTGGTCCGCAAGTGCCTGCGCCCGGACACGCTCAGCCTCGAGCTGTTCCGCGACGCTCATGACCTGCACGGCACCAGCGTCCACAGCCGCCGCCAGCTCCAGGCGCTCGGCGTCGAGCCGCGCGACCCGTTCCCGCACATGCTCGAGCTCCGTCCGCTCGGACGACAGCGCGGCGCGGCTCGCAGCCAATTCAGCCGCAAGCGCCGCCAGCTGGCTCGCAAGCCCGTGGGCCTCGGCCAGCGAGCCACTGGCAGTCGCGGTTGCCTGCACATGTGCGTCGCGTGCTGCCTGTCCCTCGACGATGGCCGCATCACGCTCGCAGCGAAGCTGGTCGCGCTCGCCGGCGAGCCGCTCGGTCGCGGCACGGTCTCGCTGACGCTGTACCTCCGCTTCCTGGAGCGATTCAGACAGCCGTGCCGTGGACGCGACCAGTTCGGCCCGCTCACTGGCCAGCGAGTCCCGCTCCGCCCGGAGCGACTCCTGCGTGACCGCGAGTGCGTCGCGCTCGGCCGACAGGGCGTCCCGCTCGAGCGCGAGACGGTCCCGTTCGGCAGCCATCGCGTCGCGCTCCGCGGCGGCCTGCCGCAGGAGGGAGCGGGCCTCGGCGAGCTCTGGCGCTGGTTCCGGGGAAGCCGGTTCCGCGGGAAGCTCTTCCCACTCGTCGTCTTCCGGCTCGGCGGTGTCTCCCGACGGCGACCGCTCGACCAGTGCGGCGGCGACCTCCGGCTCGTCGAGCGCCGACCCGCGCACGTCCAGTGTGACCAGCGAGGCGAGCCCGTCGCGCTGCGGGAAGGGCGTCACGCGGGTCAACACCCGGACGCGTGAACCGTCGGCCCGGACGAGCGCGTGCTCGAGGCTCCCGGTGTCGCTGGTGCCCTTCAGCACCGTACGCACGCTGTCCCGTTCTGCCGCGAGCACGAAGTCGACGAACAGCTGCCCGATCACGCTGCCGCCGTCGGGATGCGCCATGAGCTGGAGCCCGGCCCGGTTCGCCGCTGCGATCCGTCCGGAAGGATCGACCATGAGCGCGACGGCCGGCTGAAGGTCGAGGATGGACCGCAGGCGCGCTTCGCGCTCGGTCGTGGCCCGGAACGCCGACAGCAGTTCGCGGCGGGCGCGCACCTGATCGAGCGTCGGAATCACCTGGTGCATGAATCCGGGTGCCTTGACGACGCGGTCGCTCGACTCGCCTTCTGCCGACGCAGGCAGCAAGGCGCGCTGCTCGGGTGCAACGATGAGCAACAGGGGAAGGTCCTGGCCAAGTTCGTCGAGCGTGGCGACGACACGGGGCAGGTCCACCTGCACCGTCGTGTCGACGACCACACCTGCGAACCGGGGTCCACCGGGAGCCTGCGCGCTCAGGTGCCCACGAAGTGCCGGAACTTCGCACGCCGTCACGCGCATGCGGGCGGGGTACTCCGCCGCGAACCGCAGCGCGGGCAGCGGATCGCCAATCCACAGGAGGTGCTGGCGGCCCGTGGCCTCGTCACTTGGGCGTGGCTGCCGGTCGGCGGCCCCGGAACTCGCGGTACCCACGCCTGACATATCGGCCGCTCAGGGCGAACTCCGCGATCAAAATTCCGTGATCGGTGTGCCGGCCCTGAACACGAGCAGGTGGGCCGGGTCACACCCGGCGGCAGCACGCGAAACCCTGCCATGTGCTGCGTGCACAGCAGGTTCGAGCCAGGTCCCTCGCGTCCTCGCGGACGGACCGCGTCTTGCCACGGGGCTTGCAGCGTAGAGCGCAGCTGTCATCGAGAGGAACTCGCATGTCGACCAACCACTCCCCCAGACGTACCAGGCCGCCGGTCACCGAAGAGCGCCGGCTGGCACCGCGGATCGTGCCGGCGGACGTCCCCTGGCTGACCGCCATCAAGCCGAACATCACCGGCACAGCCACCCTGGTGAACATCTCGAAGACCGGCGTGCTCATCGATACACGCGACCGGCTCTCCCCGGGGCGCCGCACGACACTGGTGGCCGCCATGGACGACCAGAAGACCGAAAAGCTGCCGGCCGTCGTCGTCCGCACCTACGTCGTCTCGATCACGAGCAGCGGCCTGCTCTACCGCACCGCGCTCGAGTTCGATCAGGAACTCCCGTGGGAACTGGCCTCGCCAGAGACGTCGGAGGCGGCGCTGGGAGAGGTGCTGTTGCCCGAGAACCTGCGTGACGCCCCGGTCGCCAGCACAGAGGAGGTCATGCTCGCCGGTCCGGTGGACGCGCTGTTCACCACCGATTCGACCTCACAGCTGGTGTCGGTGACCAACCTCACCGAGACCGGCTGCATCGTGCGGACGAACGAAGCGGTGAAACCCGGGGGCTGGGTGTCGGTGGCGGTGCTGTTCTCGGACGCGAACCGTCCCATGCTGACCGGACGGGTGTCCGAAGTGGCAGGCGACGGGCGATGCATGGTGAAGTTCCACAACGTGGCACCCACCGAGCGCGCCGCGTTGAAGACAGAGCTTCGCCGTCAGTCGCAGCGGCAGGGACGAACGGTGGGTGGGGAACCGAAGGGGGGCGGGCAACTGGCCGCCGGGGACGCGACCATGGGCCTCAAGGTGTCGGGGCAGCTGTATACCGTGCACTCGGCACAGTGGTGATGGCGGCCAGGGGCCCGGCCGCCATCGATCCTCCGCTTACTTGACCGTCACCTTCACCATGGCGAACGTGAAGCAGCACATCCCGTCGTAGCCGTCGTCCGCCTCGACCGGCTCCGCGCGCAGCCAGTACTCGCCAGGCGCCGAGAACGTCGCCGTGGCCGTCGCTTCCGCGACCGTCTTCGGGTTGCCGTTGGTGACCAGCGGCACGCCACCGGATGGTGAGATGGTCACCTTCCCAGGCCCGCGGAACTTCTGCCACACCGCCGTGATATCGGCCGGCGGCGCCGTGTTGGCCGGCCGTGCCGGCCCACCACCCGCGTTCAGCACCTGCCCGCCCACAATCGCGATCTGGTCCCGACCCGGGGGAACCGGCTTCGGCCTGTTCTGCGCCGACACGATGTTCTCCCAGTTCTTCTCGGTGGGTGGCGCGTCGGACGCCCACATCTTCAGCGTGACCGGCTGTCCCACCGTCCCGGTGAGCTGCTGCGCGAAGCCGGCGTTTGGACCCACCAGCGGTGGCCCGTTCGGGGCAAACCTGGCCTCCGGCGGATCGTTCCCGTTGGCGTCCTCCCGATAGACGAGCATGTTGTATTCGGGATTGAGGAAGAACGTGATGGCGGCCGTCTGCCCGTTGGCCACGATCGTCCACGTGAGCTTCTTCTGGCCGAAGTCCTTCGGGACCTTGATCGCGAAGTGGGTCTCGTGCCGTCCAGGTTCGAACACGGTGGGCTGGCCGTAGTCCGGTCCGCCTGGCTCGATGCGGTTGTTGGGGCCGACCGGCACCTCGATCGTCTCGGTGCGGTTCCGGTTCTTGTACCCCATCACCAGGAAGTAGCCCGACCCATCCTTGGCCTCGGCCCACCCCTCGAACACCGGGAACACGGCCTCCCCGGCATCGCCGAACGGCTCGAGCGGCATCGGGAGCCTGTTGGGGCCCTGGGCCGATGGCACGCTGCCCAGGAGCACCGCGACCATGCCGAGGGCGGCCACGAAGTTTGCACGACGAACGTTCATCCGGCGTTCTCCAATCCGTCTGGCGGAGGCGCGGGCGCCGGGCGCCCGCGCGTACCCGCTCCTACTGCTGCTGTTGCTGCGTCAGCTTCGACCGACGCGCCTCGACCTCGGCCAGGTAGTCGGCCTCGTCGAGATAGGTGACGTTCATCCACACGTGGTTCATCTCGTCGACGGTCCGGTCGCCGTAGCCGACCCACACGTTGGGGTCGGGGTTGGCCTTGTTCGCCGCCGTGTTGTCGTGCCACGACGTGACCTTCAGCACGGTGCCCTTCGGCAGCAGCGGCGCCACGTCGTCGTCATAGACATACGCGTTGTGCCAGTTGAAGTTGAACTCGGCCACGTGGCTGATCAGGATCTTCTGCCCCGTGGGCAGGATGGCCTCGAGCGACTGCGCCTTGCCGCGCAGGTGCATGTGCGGCTGGAAGCTCTCGATCCGGGCCGCCTTCGGCAACACGAAGAAGCCCTCGGAGGCGACGATCGAGTTGGGCGGGATGTCGATGTTCACGCCGGTGCTGCCCACGTTGAGCAGCGTCTGGCGGTACTTCGGCTCCTGCCCCTTGGGGTAGAAGTAGACGCCCATCTCCACCGCGTCCGTCACGTCCTCGTTCGTGCTGGCGTAGTGGACGTCCCACGAGATCTTCGAGCCCGGGAGCATCAGCTTGCCGGTGTTCGGCCGCATCAGCTCTCCTTCCTTGCCGACCGCCCACTCCATGAAGCGGCCTACGGTGACGCTGCCGTCCGGCTCCACCTGGTCGATGTCGACGTTGGCGTGGTGCGTGATCTTGCGACCCTTCACCGTGCCCGGGCGCACTTCGATGGCGCGCACCCAGCGCGGCTCGGTGATGCCGGTCTCGACCACGCGCTTGAACCAGGTGTTCCCCTGGCCCGCCTTCATGGTCCACGGCTTGTTGCGGATGATCAGGTCCGGCTCCTTCTGGCCGAAGCGAGCGGCATAGTTCCAGCCCTGATCGTTCGGCCACTGACGGGCCGCGGGCATGTCCTTCGGATCCCCCTGGGGCGCGCCCTGGTCCACCCAGGCGACGATCGTGGCCACCTGCTCGTCGGTGAGCGAACGATCGTTCTTGAACTTCTGGATGCCAACCGTGCGGTCGATGTGCCAGGGCGGCATCTGCCGCGACTCGACACGCGATCGGATCGACCGTGCCCACGGCCGGGCCTCGTCATAGGTCCGGAGCGACATCGGCGCGATCGAGTCGGGCCTGTGGCAGGCCTCGCACTTCTCCTGGAAGATCGGCGCGACATCCTTCGCAAAGGTCACGGTCTTCGGGGCAGTCTGGGCCTGGGCGGATCCCGCAGCCAGGAGGACCAGGGCCCCGGCCGCCAGGCAACGTCCGCCGACGGACCGGTTCGATCTCACGTTCATGGGCATGTCTCCAAGTTCGTTCACGCACCGCCCGGCGCAGGCAACGCCGGGGCGGGATAACGCTTTGAAATTGTCGATTCCGCGACACGCCGGGTGAATACCCAAATGCAGTGAGGGGTCACGGCGCGACTCGACCGTTCGATGCTATGGTCGAAAGATGGCCACTCGCCCCCATCGTTCTCCCACGCGCCCCGCCCGCCGGCGCTCGCCATCCCGCGTGGGCACGGCTGTGCTCCTCGCCGGACTCTGGGCCACGCTCGGGCTGTCGGCAGCGGCGCAGCCGCCCGTCCGGGCCCGCGACCTCGGCATTGCGCCCGGCGTGTACCAGCCTGGGCCGCTCAACGCCATCACCGACGTGCCTGACGTGCGCGTAGGGCACACCACGCTCATCGAGGGCGACAGCGTGAGGACCGGCGTGACGGCCATCCTGCCCCACGGCGGCAACCTGTTCCAGGACAAGGTGGCAGGCGCCGCGTTCATCGGGAACGCGTTCGGCAAGCTCGCCGGGTCCACCCAGGTGTCCGAACTGGGCACCATCGAAACCCCGATCGTGCTCACCAATACCCTGAGCGTGGGCACGGCCATGGACGCCGTGGTGCGATACACGCTCGCGCAACCGGGCAACGAGCAGGTGCGGTCCGTGAACCCGCTGGTCGGCGAGACCAACGACGGCGGGTTGAACGACATCCGCGGCCTGCACGTCACCACGACGCACGTGCTGGACGCGATTCGGGCCGCGGCCGGTGGTGTCGTGGCGGAGGGTACGGTCGGCGCGGGGACCGGCACGATCGCATTCGGGTGGAAAGGCGGCATCGGCACGGCCTCGCGCCGGGTGCCGGCCGGCTACACGGTCGGCGTCCTCGTGCAGACCAACTACGGTGGCAATCTCACCATTGCCGGCGTCCCGCTGTTCCAGCAGCTGCAGCCGCCACGACGGGCTGCGGCTGCTGCCGACGCGGCCGATGCGGCACGCCGCGAGGCCGGCGACGGCTCCTGTATGATCGTCGTGGCCACCGATGCCCCGGTCGACGCCCGCGACCTGCGGCGACTCGCGGCCCGGGCGGTGTTCGGCCTCGGACGCACCGGCTCCTCGTACAGCAACGGCAGCGGCGACTTCGCCATCGCCTTCTCGACCTCGCCGCAGATGCGCAGCCGCTTCGGCGACGCCCAGGCCCGCACGCGCGAGGTGCTGCCGCCCGATGCCATGTCCCCGCTCTTCCAGGCTGCGCTCGAGGCCACCGAGGAGGCGGTCTACAACTCGCTCTTCCGCGCGACAGGCGTCCGCTCGCGGTTCGGCAGCGCCGATGCCCTGCCGCTGGACCGCATCCGTGCACTGCTGCGCCGGTGACAGGTCGGGCGACAATAGGCTGTGCCCGACCAGAAACGTCCACTGAAGACCCTTGAACGGGTGATCTCGAAGGCCGGGCTCGGCTCACGCACTGAGGCGCGGCGCTGGATTCACCAGGGACGGGTCCGCGTCAATGGACGCGTCGTGGAGAACCCGGATCACTGGGTGGACATGGCGCGCGATCGCGTGCACTTCGATGACAGGCCGCTCGCGGTCCGCGACCGGGTCTACGTCCTGCTCTACAAGCCCACCGGCTACATCACGACCTACAAGGACCCGGACGGACGCCCCACCGTCTACGACCTCATCGACGACGTCGGCACGTTCGTATCACCGGTGGGCCGCCTCGATCTCGACACCTCCGGGCTCCTCCTGATGACAAACGACACCCGGCTGGCCGAGCTGATCACCAACCCGGACTCGCACGTGCCGAAGACCTACCTGGTCAAGGCGTCGAAGCGGCTCGACGAGGAGCAGCTCCAGCAGCTGCGCGACGGTGTCACCCTGAGCGATGGCCCCACGCGGCCGGCCACCGTCGTGCGCCTGCGCGACTCCGGCAAGTACACCCACTTCGAGATCACGCTCACCGAAGGGCGTAACCGGCAGGTCCGACGCATGGTGGAGGCCCTCGACGCCAAGGTGCTGAAGCTCGTACGCGTGCAGCTCGGTCACCTGCGCATCGGCACGCTGCCGATTGGTAAGTGGCGTCACCTCAGCTCGGAAGAGGTCGAGTCGCTCCGGGCATCCGCACGATAGGCGGCGTGGCGGTCGACGGCTCGACGATGCGCCGACGCCACCATCAGGCACGGCGTCGCGCGCGTTCGCAACCAGGTTGATCAGCGCGGATTGGCGTCGCGGATGATCGCCGCGATCTGGGCCAGCCCGTCATCCATCCCGCGGATGATGTCGGTGCCGTGCGTCGCCGGCAGGCTGCCGGTCAGCCCACCCCGATGGGCGAGCAGCACCTGCGCCAGGATCGGCGAGCGCTGGTGCGACAGCGCCGCTTCGGTCATCGAGTAGATCGACCAGTCATACCGCGAGATGCACATCCCGTTCGGCATGGTCGACGTCATCACGGTCACGTGGACGTAGCTGTCTTCGTCGGAGTTGGTCGAGACGCGGAGGCCGATGGCCGTGAAGTGCTTCGCCACCGCCGACTCGAGCGCCTCACGGGTCACGCCGCAGTTCACCGCCTGGGTGGCCGGTTCCTCCACGACGATGCCGAGACGGGTGAGTCCGGTGAACTCCGATCCGGCTCGCGGCACCGCCGGGCGCGGCGCGGCCGGAGGTGCCGGCCCCGGCGACATGGCGCGGCCCGCCACGTCGGCCGGGAGCGCGGGCGGAAGGGTGTCTCCAGGCGTGTAGACACGCCTGACGGAGTCGCCGCTGCCCCGCTCCAGGAACTGCGTCTCCACGACGAGCAGCGATGACCCGGGCGGGCGCGAATACGTGTAGCGAATCTGCCGGAGGTCGGCCACGGCGTAGAGCACGATGAGCGCGCCCGCTTCGCGGCGCACGCTCGTCAGGACGGGGACCCCGCCAATCTCCAGCGTTTCCGCCCGGCCATCCGGATGGTAGATGCGCGAGTTGCCGGCCTGGTCGGTGATCGTCACCCGATCCGGTGTGTCGACGATCGTCAGCCGGGTGGGTGGCAGGCGGACCTCGTCGGTCAGGGCCTGGCGGCGGCGCGCCGATTCATAGCTCTCGCCCTGGGGCCGCAACGGCGGCAGGGCGCGCCCTCCCACACCACGCCCGCCCCCCTCGGGGCGGCCCGACGGGGCGAAGTCGGCGTCGAAGCCGATCTCGCGCGGGAACTGGCTGGCGTCGCGATTGATGCTCCAGGTGCCGGAGAGACCGGCCTCCTGTGCCTGCGCGGTTCCCCTCGCGGAGCCCGTCGACACGGCGAGCAGCGCCAGCAGGGGTGCCAGCCGGGCTGGCGTCAGTCGCCAGGAGACACGCGAGGACATGCCCCTAGCTTAGCGCGGGCTACCCCTTGGGATTGAACCGGTACCCCACCCACGGCTCGGTGACCAGGTACCGCGGATTCGACGGGTCTGGTTCGAGCTTCTTGCGCAGCTGCCCCATGAACACCCGCAGGTACTCGGGCTGATCGTTGGAAGCCTGCCCCCAGACCGCCTCGAGCAGCGCCGCATGCGACAGCACCCGGTTCGGATGGCGCGCCATGTACACGAACAGGTCGAACTCCTTCGGCGTGAGGCGCACCTCGCGTCCCTGCGTGTGCACGCGGCGCGCATCCATGTCCACGCGGAAGTCGCCGGCGTCGAACGAGGACGGCTCGTGCGACTGCGGCTGCCCGCTTCGCCGCAGCGCCGCACGCACGAACGCCTTCAGCTCATCGGAGTCGAAGGGTTTCGTGATGTAGACATCGGCACCGGCATCGAGCGCGTCGATCTTCGACGGCTTCTCGGTGTTGACCGACAGCACGATGATCGGCGTCATGCAGGTTTCGCGGATCCGCCGGCAGAGCTCGACACCATCCATGTGCGGCATCTTCAGGTCGGTCAGCACGAGGTCAGGGTTCCAGTCGCGGAAGCTCGACCAGCCCGACTCGCCGTCGGCCGCCGTGCGCACGTCATAGCCTTCGCTGCCGAGCACGGTCTTGAGCACCCGGGTGATCTGCGGCTCGTCGTCCACGACGAGCACCTTCGAGCTCTCTGCAACCTGCATCTACCTTCTCTCCTATGCGTGAATCTCGGCCGGCGCCTGCGCGCCGTCGCCCTGGCTCGGCTCCGGGCGGACACTCGGCAGCGTCAGCCTGATTCCGGTGCCCCTGCCCGAGGCGGGGGTCTCGATGGCAATCTCCCCTGCCTGCGACTCGACGAGCCGCTTGGCAATGGGCAGCCCGAGGCCGATCCCGCTGCGGCGCGGGTCCACGGACTCGCGTCCGGGGATCCGGAAGAACTTCTGGAACACCTGCTCGCGGAGCTCCGGCGGAATGCCGGGCCCCTCGTCCTCGACGATGAGGCAGACATGTTCGTCGGCGGCGCGGGTGGCCGCGACACGGATCGTGGTGTTCACCGGCGCGTACTTGCTCGCATTGTCGATGAGCGTGTACAGCGCTTCCCCGATCGCGGAGCGGTCCACGGCGAGCAGCGGCAGGCCGGCGTCGATCGACACCGTCACGCGATGCCGCCGGGCGACCGTTTCGGCACGCCCCACGGCGTCCTTGATGATCTGCTCCGCGCTCTCGGCCTTCATCGTGTTCGGCTGGGCCGGCTCCGCCCGATCCACGACGGTCAGCCCCTCGATGAACCGGTTCAGGCGGTCGGTCTCTTCGTCGATGACGTGGAGCAGCTCCTTCCGGCTGGCCTGGGACAGCGCGCTCGGGTCCTGCTCCTTCGAGCTCAGCATGGCCGTCACCGAGGCCTTGATGGCCGTGAGCGGCGTGCGCAGGTTGTGCGTGAGCGCCTCGAGGAGCGCCGACTTGAGCTGTTCGTTCCGGCGCGCGGCCTCGGCCTCGCTCGCCCGCTCGAACGCCGCCTCGAGCTGCTGGTACAGCTGCTCGATCTCACGCTTGCCCTCCTCGAGTTCCTGCTGCCGGCGCTCGGCACGGGCGGCCAGCTCGCCCACGATGATGGCCGTGGTGGTGAAAGTGCCGAAGGCCACCCAGTCGTTCGGGTCTTCGATGAAGAGCCCGGACGGGGGCAGGAAGTAGAAGGAGAACGCCAGCGCCGCGCAGACCGACGCGAAGAGTGCCGGGCCGGTGCCAAGTTCGCGCGCGATCAGCAGCACGGCCAGGAGCAGGATGGGTGCGGCCGCCCCGGCCGTGATGGCCGGAATGGCAAACAGCAGCTCGGCGCAGACACCGATGACCACGACCGAGATCGTGTAGGCCAGGATGCGGGCGGATGGCGTGTTCCGGCGAAGCACCACCCGCATTATAGGACCCGCTCAGCAGCAGAGCCCCTCACGATTTCTTGATGAAGCGGAACCACGGCGGGCGAGGAGCGGCGTCGGACACGGCCAGGCGGGCTCAGTAGCCCCCTGGCACCACTGCCGCGGGCTTGTCGCCCCGTGCCTGCTGCACGATCTTCACCCCGGCGCTGGCGCCGACCCGTGTGGCTCCCGCGGCCACCATGGCCTTCAGGCCGTCGAGGTCGCGCACGCCTCCCGCAGCCTTCACGCCCATGTCGGCCCCCACCACCCTGCGCATGAGCGCCACGTCAGCGGCAGTGGCACCACCCGGGCCGAACCCGGTCGATGTCTTCACGTAATCGGCACCGGCCGCCTTCGCGAGCGTGCAGGCCGCCACCTTCTCGTCGTCGGTCAGGAGCGCCGCCTCGATGATCACCTTGCTCAGGACGCCGCAGTCGCGGCAGGTCGAGGCCACCGCCTCGATGTCGCGCTCGACGAGCCGCAGGTCGCCCGACTTCAGCGCACCGACGTTGATCACCATGTCGATCTCGCGCGCACCGTCGTAGATGGCCCTCCGGGTCTCGTAGGCCTTCACGTCCGGCGTGGTGGCGCCGAGGGGGAACCCCACCACGGAGCAGACACCGACCCCGCTGCCGGCGAGCAGGCGCGACGCGGTGGCCACCCACGCCGGATTCACGCAGACTGTCGCGAACCTGAACTGCGCCGCCTCCCGACACAGGTGCTCGATCTCGGCCTGCGTGGCGTCCGGCTTGAGGAGCGTGTGGTCGATCATCGACGCCACCCCCTCTGGCGCCCCCCCGCCAGCATGGACGCCGACGCGCGTGGCCCCGGCGTCGATCACGCCCTGCAGCCGGCTCGGGCAGCACTCGGCGTTCACCGCATGGCAGGTGCAGCGCCCGGCGCGCAAGGCAGGCACGGCCGACAGTTCCTGGACGATCAGGTTGATGAGTCGCTGCAGTTCGTCCCGTGTCACGTTCAGCCCCGCCGTTCGATTGCGTTGATCTTGGCCAGCCGCCGGATGTAGCGCGGTTCCCGCATGGCCGTGGACAGCCAGGTGGTCACGATCGCCGTCGCCTCGTCGATGCTCAGGAGCGACGCGCCGAGCGCGAGCACATTCGCGCCGTTGTGCTCCCGTGAGTACCGCGCGATCGTCTCGGTGGTGGCCATCACCGCGCGGATGCCCGGAATCTTGTTGGCCGCGATCGCCGACCCGATTCCCGCCCCGTCAATCACGATGCCGGCATCGGCCTCCCGCAGGGCGACGGGCCGGGCCACCGCCTCCGCAATGTCCGGATAGTCGACCGCGTCGGTGCGGTCGGTGCCCACATCATGCACCGACACTCCGCGCCCGCGGAGGAAGGCGACCAGCAGGCGCCGCAGCGCAATGCCGGTGTGGTCGCTGCCGATGACGACGGTCCGGACGTCGGCCGCTGGAACCAGCGCCGCCACCTCCGCCGGCACGCCCGTCTCGCTCACGACGGTGACCCGCCGCTCGCGGAGCGTGTCGTGCGCCAGCGGCGTCACATGGCCGCCCTTCGCCAGGGACACGGTGTCGCCGACGGGGATGACCCGCGCCTCGGCCTCGGTGATGATCTCGAAGCGCTTCATGCCCGGCACCGGGGTATCATGCACGAGCCATGGTCGATCGTCGTCCCACCAGCACCCTCATCACGGAAGAACAGCTCCAGGCGCGCGTCGCGGAACTGGCCGCCCAGATCCGGGCCGACTATCCGGAGAACGTGCACATCATCGCCGTCCTCAAGGGCGCCTTCATGTTCATGTCCGACCTCGTACGCCACATGGAAGGCAGCGTCTCGCTGGACTTCATGGCCGTCTCCAGCTACGCGAAGGGAACGACGAGTTCCGGCGAAGTGCGGCTGATGAAGGACCTCGACACGACGCTGGACGGCAAGGACGTGCTGATCGTCGAGGACATCGTCGACACCGGCCTGACCCTGACCTACCTGCAGGAGATCCTGCGGGCGAGGAACCCGCGCACCCTGCGCACCGCGTGCCTCCTGAGCAAGCCCTCGCGCCGCAAGGTGGACGTGACGGTCGAGTACGTCGGCTTCACCATCGACGACCACTTCGTGGTCGGCTACGGGCTCGACTACGCCGAGCAGTATCGCAACCTGCCGTACATCGGCCTCATCGAAGGCTAGGACCGGCCGCACGGTGGCGTGAGCGACGGTCACTGGACCGCGTCCCGCACCTTCTGCGCAAGCGCCCTCGCCTGCGCCAGCACCTCGGCCTCGTTGAGCGTCGTCAGGCGGCGGTCGCGCATCAGCACCTTGCCGTTCACGATGGTGTTCCGCACATCGTCGCCACGCGTGACGTAGACCAGGTGCGACACGGCATCGTAGAACGGCGTCTGTCGCGCGGCGCTCATCGCCACCGTGATCAGGTCGGCGCGCTTCCCCGGCTCGATCGACCCGATCGTGCGTCCGAGCCCCAGCGCCCTCGCACCGCCGATCGTCGCCATGTCCAGCGCCACCTGCGCCGGCACGGCGGTCGGGTTCCCGGATGACAGCTTGGCCAGGAACGACGCCTGCCGCATCGCCTCGAACATGTCGAGATCGTTGTTGCTGGCCGCCCCGTCGGTGCCGAGCGACAGGTTGACCCCGGACTGGATGTATTTCAGGACCGGCGCCGTGCCGCTCGCCAGCTTCATGTTGCTCTCGGGATTGTGGGAGACGCCGACGTCGTGCTTCTTCAGGATCGCGATGTCCTCGTCGGTCACCCACACGCCGTGTGCGGCGAGCGTCTTCGGCCCCCAGAAGCCGATCGACTCCAGGTAGCCGGCCGGCGTGTTCCGCTGCTGCTCGCGCGCCGTTTTCACCTCGTCCTGGGTCTCGGCCAGGTGAATCAGCACCGGCACGTCGTACTTGCGCCCGAGCGCCGCGGTGGCCTGGAGGGTGGCGGCATCGAGCGTATACATCGCATGCGGCGCCACGGCCGGGACGATGAGCGGATCGTCCTTGAACGCCTGGATGAACGCCTCGGCGCGCGCCAGCCCTTCGGCCGGCGTCTTCGCGTCAGCCACGGGGAACTGGATCACCGTCTGTCCGAGGACGCCCCGCAGCCCGGCGTCGCGCGTGGTGCGGGCGATCTCGTCCTCGAAGTAATACATGTCGGCGTAGGTGGTGGTCCCGGACTGAATCATCTCCAGCGCCGCGAGCCTCGTGCCGATCCGGACGAACTCCGGCGACACCGTCTTCGCCTCGGCCGGGAAGATGTACTTCTGCAGCCAGTCCATCAGGGCCAGGTCGTCGGCGAGCCCCCTGAACATCACCATCGGCGCGTGCGTGTGGGTGTTGATCAGCCCGGGCAGCACCACCTGGTCGCGCGCCTCGATCGTCTGCGCCGCCACGTACCGCGCGGCGATCTCGGACGGTGCGCCGACGTCGACGATGTCGCGGCCATTGATGGCCACGGCGCCCGGCGACCACACCTGTCGCGTGTCGTTCTCAGTGAGCACCGTGCCGCCGACGACGATGAGCGATATGCTGCGGCGCGAGCCTTGCGCGGATGTCATGACCGTGGCCATCGCGAGTGCGAAGACGCCCGCGAGAAGTGCACGCATATGGCCAGAAATTGTATAGTGGGGCATCGTGCCGGTCCACATCGTCGATCATCCACTGGTGCACGACGCCCTCGTCGAACTGCGGGACAGGACGACGCCGCCGGAGCAGTTCCGGCGGTCTGCCACCCGCATCAGCGTCATGCTTGCGGCGGAGGCGCTGCGCGAGGTTCCGTCCGACCCGGTGACCGTGGACACCCCGATCGGCCCTGCCCCCGGCCGCCGGCTCCGCCACAACGTCGTGGTGGTGCCGGTCCTGCGTGCCGGCCTCGGCATGCTGGACGCCGTCCTCGAACTGGTGCCGGACGCGCGGGTGGGTCACATCGGCCTGCAGCGCGACGAGGCGACGGCGATCGCCTCGCGCTACTACTCCAAGTTTCCGCACGGCCTCGAGAACAGCTACGTGCTGATGATCGACCCGATGCTGGCGACCGGCGGCAGCGCCGTCGAGGCCCTGAACCTGATTCAGGCAGCCGGTGCCCGCGACATCCGCATCGTCTGCATCGTCGCCGCGCCGGAGGGCATCGCCATGGTGGAACAGTACCACCCGCGCGTGCACATCTTCACGCCCGTGGTGGACGATGGCCTGAACGAGCACAAATACATCGTTCCCGGCCTGGGCGACTTCGGCGACAGGTTGTACGGCACGTTGTAACCGTCGCAGCACCTGGAGGTGTCCGTGTCCGAGCCGCACGCGAAGCCCACTCCCGAGGATCGCCGCTCGCACCCGCGCGCGCACGACCCGCACTGGAGCACGGCGCTGACGAAGGTGTCGCCCAATGCCATCCTCGTCCGCGGCTATCACCTCGACGAACTGATGGGTCGTCTGTCGTTCGCCGACGCCGTCTACCTCCTGCTCATGGGCGAGCTGCCGACGCCGGCGATCGGCCGCATGCTGAACGCCATCCTGGTGTCGGTCATCGATCACGGCGTGACGCCACCGTCGACACTGGCCGCGCGCAACGTCGCCGCAACCGGCGCGCCCTTGAAGGACTCCGTTGCAGCCGGCGTGCTCGCCTTCGGCCCGCATCACGGCGGCGACATCGAGACCTGCATGCGGTTCCTGGACCAGGGGCTGTCGCTCATGCGCAGCGGCTACAGCCTCGAGGAATCGGCCGAGCAACTGGTGGTGGAGGCGCTCGTGCAGGGGACCACGGCTCCGCCCGGGTTCGGACACCGGCTGCATTCGCAGGACCCTCGCGCACCGCGCCTCTTCCAGCTGTGCATGGAACTCGAGCTGGAAGGTGAGCACGTGCGGATGCTGCGCGCCATCGAGCGGGCGCTGGCCGCCAGGCAGGACCAGTACGGCCGCCTGCTGCCGGCCAACGTCGACGGGGCCATCGCGGCGATCTCGGCGGACCTGGGCTTCAGCTACGAGCTGGGCAACGCCATCTTCCTGATCTCCCGGATGCCCGGCCTCATCGCCCATGCCCACGAGGAGCGGATGCGGCACGAGCCGATGCGACAGATCGATCCGAAGGACCACGTCTACAGCGGGTCGAGCGAGCGCCGCCTCCCGGAAGGGCGCAAGTAGCCGCCCTTCCGTCCCGTCCTGATCCACTTCACCCGTCATTCCCGCTTAACTGGACGGCCCACCTGACCTGGCGATGGGCGCCAGCGTGCAAGTGTGCGTCCCTGCGGGCGGTTCGTGAAACTCTTCCTGACCGGCGGAACCGGCAGCGTCGGCACCGAACTGCTCCGCCAGGCTCTCGAGCAGCGATCGTTCGACGAGATCCGGATCCTGGTTCGGGCATCATCTTCCTCCGACCTGGAGCGGCGCTGGAGCGCGCTGCTGGCCGATGTGACCGGGCACGGGCTCGCCATGCGCGCCACCCGGCTTCGCCCATGCGTCGGCGACGTCACCCGCCAGGGCTTCGGCCTGTCGGACACGGATGCGGAGTGGCTGCAGGCCGAGGCCACTCACGTCGTGCACGCGGCGGCCGTGACCGACTTCAATGCGGACCTCGCGCAGACCGTGCCGATCAACGTGGAGGGTACGAGGCAGGCCCTGGCACTGGCGCGACGCATGCGAAAGCTGGATGCCTTCGCGCATGTGAGCACGCTGTACGTCGCCGGCAGGCGGACAGGCGAGGTCCGCGAAGAGGATCTCGACCACGACGCCGGCTTCATCAATGCCTACGAGCAGACGAAGTACGAGGCCGAGCGCCTGGTCCGGGCGTCGATGCCGGCGCTGCCGGTGTCCACTTACCGGCTGTCGCTGCTGGTCGGGCGCGCGAGCGATGGACACGTGCACCGCACGCTCGAGGCGCACAAGATGTTCGAGCTGTTTGCGTCCGGGCGAGCCACGCGGGTGCCCGGAGCCCCGTCGCACACGCTGGACATGCTCCCGACCGACTATGCCGCCCGGGTGCTGCACGACCTCGTCGTGCGGCACTTCGTGCCTGGAGAGACCGTCCAGATCGCGGCCGGCGCCGCGGCCCCTACGTGCGCGGACCTGGTGGACACCTTCCGCCTGCACCTTGCCCGGGGTGACTGGTCGGTCGGCTGGATCGATCGCGCCGAGTGGGAGCGGCTGCGGCAGGACGATGAGGGGACGAGCGGGCTCTCCCCCGCGGCGTTCTGGATGTTCGACGTCGTTGCGGACTACCTGCTGCTGCCGAAGCAGTTCTCCCGGCGCACGGTCGACGAACGGTTCGGGCCCGCGGCCATGCCACCGTCCGTGCTCGAGTACCTGCCGCGCGTCCTCGCGAACCTCACGGCCCGGAACTGGGGGCGCGCGTGACCGGGGCGGTGTGGACCGGGCTCATGGCGGCCTTGCTGGGATCCGTCTATGTCGGCGTGACACTCGGCGTCGACGCACCTCTCGCCGTCAATGTGGTGACCGTCGGTACGGGTGCTGGCCTGCTGCTGGCCGAGCGCTGGTGGCCACGGCATCCGGAGTGGGCCACGGGCGACCCCGACCTGTGGCAGGACGTGGGGCACATGGTCTTCGGCTTCGCGCTGGGGTCGGTCGGCGGCGCGGCACTTGCGGACGCCGCGGTCCCCGAGCCGGTGTGGGGCCTCTGGCCGTCGGGGTGGCCGCTGGCGGTACAGGCGGTGCTGGGGCTCGTCGTCGCCGAGTTCTTCCAGTATTGGCAGCACCGGTTGTCGCACACGGTACCGGCGCTGTGGTGGATCCACGTGCTGCACCACAGCCCGACACGCATGACGTTCCTGAAGACCACGCGGATTCATGCGCTCGACGTGGGCAGCTTCACCTTCCTGACCGTCGCGCCACTGCTGGCACTGGGAGCGCCGCTCCCCGTGGTGCTGTCGGTCACGGCGTTCGGGAACTTCGTCTCGCCGCTGCAGCACGCCAACGTGCACATGCGGACACCCCGGTGGCTGAACCACGTGTTCGGGACACCGGCGGCACACTGGCTGCATCACTCGATCGACAAGCGTCAGGGCCACAGCAACTTCGGCATGAACCTGATGTGCTGGGATCACCTGTTCGGCACCTTCATGGACCCGACGTCGGCGCCGACCCCTGGGCTGGGCATCGAGCCGAATCCTGTTCCACCCGGGTTCCTCGGACAACTGCTGCTGCCCCTGCAGGGGCTTTCGGCGCTCCGGTGGCGTCGCGGGGCCCGACCGTACACGGCACCTGAGGCGACCGGCGCCGGGGAGTGAGACGCGTGACCATCGACGTACCAACGGCGGAGCCTCAGGAACCGGGCGTCGCTCAGGCGGGCGCATCGCCCGATCCACGTCCGGTCATCGTCCTGCTCGTCCTGGCAGCGATCGGCGAGGCCAGCTACTGGGGCACCTTCTTCGGCACCGATGCCATGGTGTACCCGTCGGTACCCTGCTTCCGCACGTTCGATCTGTCCTTCCCCGCAGCGAACCTCTGGACCACGCTGACCGCCCTTGTCGGCGCTGCCGGCCTGTGGCGGCGGTCGTCGACGGGCGTGCTGTCAGGCATCCTGTGTGGCAGTTCCCTCGTCTACCTTGGGCTCGTGGACGTGGCCTTCAACGTGGGGAACGCCATGTACCGCCAGCCGAACGCGGCGATCTACGGCGAGATGTTCGTGAACCTCACCAGCTTCACGCTCGCGCCGTACGTCATCTGGTGGCTGTGGAAGCACCGCGCGTCGCTGGGAGCCTGACGGCAGACCGATGCTGGCCCCAGGGGCTGCGCGCCTGCGCCGCCCGGCAACGCCATCCCGTTGATGGGGGACGATCAGACTTGGGGGATCGGACCCGGCCGGACCTGTTGTAGAATTCGAAGTCTCCCTTCCCGGGGCGCTTAGCTCAGTTGGTTAGAGCGCATGCTTCACACGCATGAGGTCACTGGTTCGAGTCCAGTAGCGCCCACCATTCAAGCCCCCATCGAATCGCCTTCAAGTCGGCGAAGGTCCACGGCACGGCGACAGGCGTCGGCCCTCGCGGGATCCGGCCACGGTAGTCATCCCACGCACGCCGCACGTTACGCAGTTGCAGCTTGGTTCGGGTCGTCCACTCGGCGTCGCTCTCATGGAAGGACCCTCCTAACCTCTCTTCGGTGCCGCACCGCACCCGCCCGGCGCGCGCTGCGCCACACCTGCCGGAGGTTATGGGCGACATGAGGGTGGGTCGATCATGTTCCCGCTGACCAGGACCCGTCCCACTCGTGTCCTCCGCGCGCCATTCTCGCCGCAGGAGACCTGCCGACCAGCGCCGCTGGCTCTGCAGGAGTAGCCACGGTACTCAGCCATACCAAGTTCTGCGGTTCCCGCGTGCTCCGCGCTAGTCCTCCCTCGCGAGCGACTCGAGCGACCGCCGCTCGGCATCCACGCCGAGCACCCGCGCCACGACGGCGGCCGCGACCATCAGCGCCGCGGCCAGCCCGTATCCCGCCAGCAGGCGCATCGGGTCGCCGGTGTCGACGATCATGCCGAACAGCGTGGGTGCACCAGCACCCACGAGCGTGCCGAACGCATAGAACACCGCGATCGCCATGCCGCGCAGCTCCACCGGGAAGAGCTCGCTGACCGTCAGGTAGGCCGAGCTTGCGGCGGCCGACGCGACGAAGAACACCGCCATCCAGGCCGCGGTCTGCGTCACGGCCGTCAGGAGGCCCGCGACGAACAGCAGTCCGGTCGCCAGCAGCAGCACGCCGGAGAGCGCATAGGTCAGCGGAATCATGACGCGACGCCCCCAGCGGTCGAAGAGCGGACCGAGCAGCAGCGGGCCGAGGAAGTTCCCGACGGCGAAGGGCACGATGTAGAGCGCCACGCGATCGGAGGCCACACCGTGGAAGCGCTGGAGGATGAGCGCGTAGCTGAAGAAGATGGCGTTGTAGAGGAACGCCTGCGCCAGCATGAGGGAGAGGCCGAGCACGGTCCGCCGTGGATACCTCGACACCAGCGTCCGCACCACATCGAGGAGCGTCACCGTGCCCACGACCCGCACGCGCTCGGTGACGATCGACACGCTGCGGTACTCGACCACCCGCTCGCGCCCCGACGAACCGTAGACGAGGACCTCGATCTGCCGAACGACCTCGTGCGCCAGCCGTACGTAGCCGTGGTTGAGCAGCCAGCGCGGACTCTCCGGCAGCACACGGCGCACCGGCACGATGATCAGGCCGAGGACCGCTCCCGCACCGAAGGCGATCCGCCAGCCGGTCTCGATCGGGAACAGGCGGGGGTCGAGCACGAGCAGGGTGGCGCCGGCCCCGAGGGCCACCCCCACCCAGTAGCTGCCGTTGACCGCAAGGTCGACCGTCCCCCGAATGCGTGCAGGGACGAGTTCGTCGATCGCCGAGTTGATGGCCGAGTACTCCCCGCCGATGCCTGCCCCGGCGAGGGCACGGAAGACCAGGAAGACCTCGTAACCGGGAGCCAGCCCGCTCAGCGCGGTGGCGCCGAGATACAGCCCGAGGGTGGCCAGGAACAGGCGCTTGCGTCCCAGGCGGTCGGTGAGATGGCCGAAGACCAGGGCGCCCACCACCTGCCCCATGAGGTACACGCTGTTGGCGAAGCCGACCTGCGTGGCAGACAGGCCGAGGGTGGCCGCACTCTGGAGCGTGGGAGCGATGTTCGCAATGAGGCTCGCCTCGAGCCCGTCGAGCACCCAGGTGATGCCGAGTGCCAGGATCATGCGCCGGTGCCACGGCGACCACGACAGCGAGTCGAGCCGACTGGGGATGTCGGTCGTCACCCATTCGCCGCGCGGCGTATCGGGCTTCACGCCGGGACCGTCGCCGCGCCCCTCATGCGCCCGGGCAGGATGGTGCCGCCGGCCGGACGGCGTTCGCCGATCTGCTGGCGCCACATCGCGTAGTAGAGCCCCTTCTCCGCCAGCAGTTCCTCGTGCGTGCCCGACTCGACGATCGACCCGCGCTCGAGCACCAGGATCCGGTCGGCGTGCATGATGGTCGAGAGCCGGTGGGCGATGAGGATCGTCATCACGTCCTGGCTGGCGCCCACCTCGCGGATGGTCTGGCCGATCTCCTCCTCGGTCAGCGAGTCGAGCGACGAGGTGGCCTCGTCGAACACGAGCAGGTGCGGCCGCCGCAGCAGCGCGCGCGCGATGGACAGCCGCTGCTTCTCGCCGCCCGACACCTTCACGCCGCCTTCGCCGATGATCGTGTCGAGCCCGTTCTGCGCCCGCGCCAGCAGGGTGTGGCAGGCCGCCTTGCGCAGCACCTCCAGGCACTCCTCGTCGGTCGCCTTCGGGTTCACGAACAGCAGGTTCTCGCGGATGGTGCCCGAGAAGAGCTGCGTGTCCTGGGTGACGAAGCCGATCCGCTCACGCAGCTGGTTCAGGTCGATGGTGGACGCCGAGTGGCCGTTGTAGAGGATGTCGCCCGACTGCGGCGGGTAGAGCCCCACGAGCAGCTTCACCAGGGTGGTCTTCCCGGCCCCCGAGGGCCCGACGAAGGCGATGGTATCGCCCCGCTGCACCTCGAAGGAGATGTCGGTGAGCGCCGGCGCAGAAGCCGACTGGTGCTGGAAGCCGACGTGCACGAACGAGAGCCGCTCGAGCGACGGCAGCGCCACGGGGCTCGCCGGCCGCGGCTCCTTCTTCATGTCCAGGATGTCCTGAAAGTTCTTCAGCGACACCTCCGCCTCGCGGTAGATGTTGATGATGTTGCCCAGCTCCTGCAGCGGCCCGAAGATGAAGAACGAGTAGATGAAGAGCGAGAAGAACTGCCCCACGGTGATCGCCCGCGTGAAGATCAGGTAGAGCATCAGGAACATGATGCTGGTGCGCAGGAAGTTCACGACGGTGCCCTGCACGAAGCTGAGGCTGCGGATGTAGCGCACCTTCTTCAGCTCGAGCTGCAGGATCTTGTCGGTCGTGCTGTTCAGCCGCGCAATCTCCTGCGGCGCGAGCCCAAGGCTCTTCACCAGCTCGATGTTCCGCAGCGACTCCGTGGTGGCCCCGGCCAGTGCCGTGGTCTCCGCCACGATCACCTTCTGGATGGTCTTGATCTTCCGGCTGAGCACGGAGCTCAACAGCCCGAGCGCCGGCACGGTCAGGAAGTAGATGGGCGCAATCAGCCAGTGCACGCTCCAGGCGTACACCATCACGAAGATGATCCCGACCAGCGACGTGAACAGGATGTTGATCGACGCCGAGATGAGCTTCTCGACGTCGGTCCGCACCTTCTGCAGCTTGCCCAGCGTCTCGCCGCTGCGCTGGTCCTCGAAGACGGCGTACGGCAGCTCGAGCGAGTGCTCGATGCCGTCGGCGTAGATCTGGGCCCCGAGCCGCTGGGTGATGACGTTGATGAAGTAGTCCTGGAAGTTCTTCGCCACCCGCGAGACGAAGGCCACGCCGACCGCCGCGGCGAGCAGTACGCTCACGCCCCGGAAGAACTCGCCGGTCGTGTACTCCGAGAAGCGGGTCGCATACTCGTCGATGACGTGCCGGAAGATCAGCGGGTCGAGCAGCGAGAAGACCTGGTTGATTGCCGCAAGCACCAGGGCCAGGGCCACAAGGGGCCAGTAGCCCCGGAGGTAGGAAGCCAGCAGTTTCACGCGTCTGATTCTATGCGGAGTGCGCGCGGTACAATCCGGTCGTGCCGGCTCCGCGCCCCCTGCCCGCGCCCCGCGCGATCCTCTTCGACCTCTTCCACACACTCGTGTCGCTGCCGCCCCTCCAGGCGGGCGAACCGGCGATTGCCGACATCCTCGGCGTCCCCCACGAGGAATGGGAACGCTGCTTCTATCGAGACGACGTGCTGGGCCGGGCGCTGGGACACGCGACCGACGCGCTGGACATCATGCGCGTCGTGACCCACGGCATCGACCCGTCCGTGGGTCACGACCGGATCGTGGCGGCCGTCGAGACCAGGCGGAGGCGGATCGAGGACGCCCTGCTGAGGCCAGACCCGGCGTTCATCGAGGCGCTCGACCTCGTGCGGGCCGCCGGCATCCGCACCGCGCTCGTGTCCGATGCCGGGGCAGACGACGTGGAGTGCTGGCAGGCATCCCCGCTGCGGGAACGGCTCGATGCGGTCTGCTTCTCGTTCGCGCTCGGCGTGCGCAAGCCCGACCCGCGCATCTACCAGCACGCGATGGCGGCAGTGGGCGCGGTCCCGGCCGAGACCCTCTTTGTCGGTGACGGCGGCAGCGACGAACTCCAGGGGGCCCGTGCACTCGGCATCGGCACGGTGCTCGTCACTCGGCTGGTCGGCATGGCCTGGCCCCACGTGCTGCCCGACAGGCGGCCGCACGCCGACTGGGAATTCGAGGACGTGCCAGCGTTCGTCGGGGCGCTGATGGCCTACGGCAGCGACTTCAGGTAGGCGACAATCGCCTCGGCGTCGACCGGGTCGAGGGTGTAGGAAGGCATCGGCGGCTCAGCCGGCATGCCGTGCGGGGTCTTCGCGGTCTGGAGGAACTTCGCCACCCCGTCCTGTCCCCAGCGCATCCACAGCGAGCTGGTCGACGACAGGTCGGGCGTACGGCGGCGCCAGTCGCTCGGCGACACGACCGGCAGCTTCATGAGCGTGGCCCCCTTCATCCACTTGGACCGGTCCAGCTCTCCAGACTCCGTGCGTGGGGTGTGGCACTCGGGACACCGGGCCACATGCTCGACCAGGTAACGCCCGTGCTCCACTGAGGCCGGCTCTGCCAGGAGCGTCGAGCGCTCCGCCAGCACGTTCGATGCAGTCGAGATTACGGCAACCGCCACTACCGCCAGAACAGCCACTCTCCGCACGATCGACTCCCCCCGGTGCTCGGCCCCAGGGCGGCGAGACCCTGCCGCCCGAACACATGGTCACACGCGGCCCGACTGTCGTCAACGGGTCGCGCCAGGGCGGGTCGTCCCGGCTCGGCCGTGCGCGGTCTGCCAACCGGCCCGACCGCCGCCCGGGCGGGACGCGGGCATTGCGCGCGTAGGCGCAACTCGTATCCGGATTGCGGTGGTTGACAGGTTCGCGGCGGCTGTGGTCTCCTCAGGGTCACGATGTTCACCGCCATTCACACCCAGATGTCGAGCGCGCGGCCGCAGGTCGGCGCGTATGTCGATAGACACTTGCGCAGGTGAACCGTCTGCTTGACGTGGCCTTTCAAGGGGCCATCACCTGTCCCAGGTGATGGCCCTTTTTCTTTTTGCTGCCACGTCCCGGAAAGACTCATGACGACCGAACTGAAACCGGAAGGAAGCCGGCTGACCGCATCACTGCGGCTGGTACTGTCCAGGTACTGGCGCCAGGCGAAGCGGACCCCGGTGATGACCGCCGCCTGCGTGCTGCTGCCGGCCGCGGCCGACATCCTCAACCACTACGCGCCGCCGCTCGTCATTGCACGGCTCCTCGGCCGGCTGGGCCGGAACGAGGCGCTAACATGGCCCGACCTGCTGCCCTACGTGCTGGCCTTCGCCGGGCTCTGGATCGCCGGGCAGGCCTGCTGGCGCGTGGCCACCATCCTGATCACCCGCGTGGAGATCCGCGGGCTCGAGTCGCTGTACGTCGAGGCCATGGACGAACTGCTCGCGAAGGACCTCGCCTTCTTCCAGAGCAACTACTCGGGCTCGCTCACCAAGCGCGCGCTCGGCTACGCCCGGCGGTACGAGGACGTGTTCGACGTCCTCGTCTTCATGATCGCGCCGACGGTGCTGCCGCTGGTCTTCGTGTCCTTCGTGCTCTGGCAGTACTCGCCCTGGCTGATCGTGGTGCTCCTGTCGGTGCTCGCGATCACCGTGTCGATCATCCTGCCGCTGGTGCGGCGCGGCCGCTCCCTCGTGGACATCCGCGAGGCGGCGTCCAACACCCTCGCCGGGCACGTGGCCGACTCGATCACCAACGCGGAGGTGGTGCGGGCGTTCGCACGTGAGGATCACGAGGCGCGCATCCACGCCGCCAACGTGGGCGACTTCGGTGCGAAGACACTCCGGTCCTGGGACTACCAGAACTTCCGCATCGACATCGTCACCTCGACGATGTTCGTGACGACCAACATCCTGGGGCTGGTGACGGCCCTGGCCACGCGCGACACCAGCGGGGCGAGCCTCGAGGCGGTGTTCATCACCTTCAGCTACTACGCCACGGCCACGCGGGTGATGTGGGAGTTCAACCGCATCTACCGCATGCTCGAGACTGCGCTGACCGATGCCGCGCAGTTTGCGGACCTGCTGCTGGAGCCCCCCGTGGTGAACGACGCGCCGGATCCGGTGCCGTTCACGCCGGCCGACCACGGCATCACGCTCCAGGGCGTGAGCTTCCGGTATACGCCGACACAGCCGCTGCTCTTCGAGGGGCTGTCGCTCGAGATCCCGTCGGGGTCGAAGTTCGGGCTCGTGGGGCGATCCGGCGGCGGCAAGACGACGCTCACGCGGCTGCTGCTGCGGTTCTCCGACGTGGACGCCGGCCGCATCCTCATCGGCGGCGTACCGATCGACACCGTGCCCCAGACGGCGCTGCGGCGGACGATCGCGTACGTGCCCCAGGATCCGTCGATGTTCCACCGGTCCATTGCGGACAACATCCGCGTGGGGCGCCCCGAGGCGACCGACGCCGAGGTGCGCCGGGCCGCGGACCTGGCGCATGCGGCGTCGTTCATCGAGTCGCTGCCGATGGCGTACGACACGATGGTCGGCGAACGCGGCGTCAAGCTGTCCGGCGGACAGCGGCAACGCATCGCGATCGCGCGTGCCATCCTGAAGGATGCGCCGATCCTCATCCTGGACGAGGCGACCAGCGCGCTCGACTCCGAGAGCGAGGCCGCCATCCAGGACGCCCTGCTGACGCTGCTCGAGGGCCGCACCGCGCTCGTGATCGCCCACCGGCTCTCGACCGTGCGCCGGATGGACGAACTCATCATCATGGAGGGCGGCACCATCGTCGAACGCGGATCGCACGACACGCTGCTCTCACGACGCGGGATCTACGCCGGACTCTGGGCACACCAGTCCGGCGGGTTCCTCACCGAGGACGCCGCCTAGGCGTCCGTCACCTGCCCCGATACCTCGGGGGTCGGCCCTCGGCTTCAGCCCGCCGGCCCTCGAGGAAGTCCTCCGTCCGGTAGAGCGCGGCATATTGTGCCCCGAGCTTCGACAGCGCGTCCGCCTCGATGGGATCCACGTACTGATGTCCCGACGCCAGCGTGGCCTTGATCGACAGCGGGCCGCAGGCAGCGATCTTCCGGGCCATGGCGACGCCAGCCTCCAGTGCGGCCTGCGGTGTGGGCGCCACCTGCTGCGTGATGCCCATGCGGAACGACTCCTCCGCCGACCAGTGGTCGCCGGTCAGCATGTACCGCATGGCGTTGCCCCAGCCTGCCTCGCGGACGAACCGCACCGTGGCGCCGCCACCCGGGAAGCGGCCGTGGGTGTTCTCGTCCTGGCCGAAGCGCGTATCGGCCGCGGCGATCCGGATGTCGCACGCGAGGTAGATCTCGTGTCCGAGGTTCCAGGTGTCGCCATGGACGACGGCGACCACCGGCTTGGTGCGTCGCGGCCCGGTCGAGTTGCCCAGGATGTCGAGCGCGGTGGCGGTGCTGGTGAGACGCGTGCCGGACACGATGCCCTGCTGTGACGCGTCCACGTCGATGCCACGCGAGAAGTTGGGACCATGTCCGAAGAGGACCAGGGCACGCAGCGTCGGGTCATGCTCGTACTGGTAGTACGCCTCACCCAGCCTCAGCCGCGTGGGCGGATCGATCCGGTTCTGGATGAACGGACGGTTCAGGCCTATCAGCACGATCTCGCCGCGTCGCTCCACCGTGACGGTGGCGCCGGTCGCCAGCGGTGCGTCGGCGAGCGTGGTGACCGTTTCGCCCTGCTGGGCTGTCGCCTGTGCCTCGACGCGCGTCGCCGCCGCTGCCAGCATGGCCGCACCCTTGATCAGCGCGCGGCGTCCTACCACTCTCGACGTTCCAGCCATTCGGTGCCCTCCACGAGGTCGAATGGTAAACCGTGTCACCGATATTTCACGCCCCCGTCACGGCCGCGGCCGGTGCCGCACGTCATACCAGTACATGGCACTGGCACCGCTGCTGCTGATGGCCTTCGTCGTCCAGGGCCACGAGCCTGCCCAGCCGCCGCCGGGCTCACCGGCGGTGGTGCGTTCGGTCGAGATCGAGTTCATGGCTGGAAGCCGCCAGCCGGTCGTGTCGATCGACACCTACGGGTACCACGTCCGCACGAAGGCGAGCCGCCCCGCGGAGGCGGCCTGGGAGCCGTACGACCTGCAGGCGCTCCGTGATGATTTCGACCGTCTCTGGTCGACCGGGTTCCTCGACGATCTCGCCGTCGACGTGACCGACGTCCCCTACCCGAACGGTACGCCGGGCATGCGGGTGACCTACCGGCTCCAGGAGAAGCGTCGCGTCGCCATCGTGGACTATGCGGGTTCGAAGGCGATCGACCGGTCGGTCCTCGACGCCGCCCTCGCGGCGGGAGGGTGGCTGAAACCGGGCGCCTTCTTCGACGCCGGCACGCTGCGGTCGGCCGAGTTCGCCATCGAGGCGATGCTCCGCGAGAGGGGACACGCCGGTGCCCGCGTGACGCACCAGGTGCTCGACGCCGACGGCACCGCGTCGGCACGCGTGGTGCTGCACCTGGACGAAGGGGGAAGGCGCCACGTCCGGCGGCTCACCCTCGACGGCAATCACGCGCTCTCCGACGGTCAGATCCTGTCGCGCCTGAGCGGCGCGCCTCGCGGCTGGCGCCGCCTGCTGCCCGGCCAGCCGACCGAGTACCGCGAGGATCGCTTTCCCGAAGACGCCGACCGCATCGTCCAGGCGTATCGCGATCGAGGTTTCATCGATGCACGTGTCGGCACGCCCGTCACCTCCGGAACGTCAGCGTCAGCGGCTGGAGGATCGGGCGTGATGGACGTGACGGTTCCGGTGACCGAAGGGCTGCGCTACACGGTGGATCGGGTGACATTCGAGGGCAACGCCGCGTTCAGCGGGGATGACCTCGCCGCGCTCTTCCCAGTGCTGACGGGGCGTTTCTATGACGAGGGTGCGGTGCGAAAGGGACTGCAGCGGGCGCGTGAGCGCTACGGCGCCGCCGGCTACTACGAGTTCACTGCCTACCCGGAACTCGAACGGCACAACGAGGCGGATCGCCTCCCCGCCACGGTCTCCGTAGTGCTGCGCATCCAGGAAGGCCGGCAGTTCTTCGTGAACCGGCTGCGGTTCACGGGGAACACCGTCACCCGAGACGACGTGATCCGGCGCGAACTCGGCGTGACCGAGGGCCGGGTCTTCAGTACCGAGGCGCTCCAGGCCGGCCTTCGGCGCCTCAACCAGCTTGGCTACGTCAAGCCGATCCGGGAGGCGCAGCAGATCACGGTCGAGAAGGTGCCCGGCGCGCCGAATCGGCTGGACGTCACGGTGGCCGTTGAGGAACAGGACCAGCGCCGCATCAACTTCGGCGGCGGCGTCTCACAGTACGAAGGGCTGTTCGGCAACGTGACCTTCGCCACCTCGAACTTCCTCGGGCGCGGCGAGACGCTGTCGATCGCCGCCCAGGCGGGCCAGCGGGCGCATGCGCGTGAGGTGTCGTTCACGGAACCCTACCTGCTCGGCCGGCCGGTCACCGGGTCGCTTGGCGCCTTCTCGCGCACTGTGGACTACCCCCTCAGCAGCGGCGCGTCCGGCTACACCGAGTCGCGCACGGGCAGTTCGTGGTCGCTTGGTCGGCTGGCCGGCCCGTTCGGGAGGATTGCCCTCAACCACACGTTCGAGGTGGTGAATGTCTCGATCGCGGACGCCCTGCTGTCGTCGACGAACACCGGCGCCGGCAGCCCGCTCTTCAACGTCGCGGCCGATGCGGGCCGCCACGTCGACAGCCGGATCACACCGACGTTCGTCTACAACACTGTCGACAACCCAATCCTGCCGCGCCGCGGAATCAGGTTCACCGCGGGCGCCCAGGTTGGCAGCCGTGCGCTGAAGGGCGAGTACGACTACCTCAAGCCAGAGGTGGAGGTGGCCTGGTGGCATCCGCTTACGCGCAGCACGGGCGTCGCCCTGCGGGCGAACGGCGGCTGGCTGCGGACGTTCGGGAGCACGACGTCCACCACGCTGCCCTACTACGTCCGCTACTTCCTGGGTGGCGAGCAGCAGATCCGCCGGGTGGGCCTGCGCACGGTCGGCCCGGCCGACGCCAGCCACCGCGCACTCGGGGGCAACAAGTTCGTGCTGTTCAACGCGGAATACCTGGTCGACCTTGGCGGGCCGTTCCGCCTCGTGCTGTTCCACGACGCCGGGCAGGCGTTCGCCGAGGCGGCTCCCATCCGCCTGTCGTCTCTCAGGACATCGGCCGGCGCCGAGCTGCGGTTCGTCGTGCCCGGATTGAACCTGCCCCTCCGGTTCATCTGGGCCGTGAATCCGCTGCGGGACGCCACGCAGCCGGCGCACAGCTTCCGTTTCGCGATCGGCACCAGCTTCTAGCGCCACCTGCGATGACGCGCCGGCGCCAGCGCCGGTCAGATCGCGCCGGACTTCGCGAAGCGCGCGATGTGCTCGCCGGCCCGAAATGCCAGCGCCATGATCGTCATCGTCGGCTGGCCCCGGGTCGAGGTGACCAGGCTGCTCCCGTCGCAGATGAACAGGTTCTTCACGTCGTGGGTCCGGTTGAAGCGGTCCACCACGGACCGCTTCGGGTCGTTCCCCATCCGGCAGGTGCCCAGCAGGTGCACCGAGTTGGTCTGGGGCGCGATCGGATCGGCCCAGTACTTCCGCGCGCCGGATGCCTCGGCCAGGCGAGTGGCCTGGTCCATGAGGAAGGCCAGGTGCTTCAGGTCGTCTGGGTGGTCCTTGTAGGTCACCCGCATGGCCGGCAGGCCCCAGGCATCCTTCAACCGCGGGTCGAGCGACACGCTGTTCGCCTCGACCGGCAGTGACGTGCCGTGGCAGCCGAAGAACATCGTGCGGGTGTACTGCTCGGCCAGCGCTCGCGCGTAGCCTTCGCCCCAGGTCGGCGAGCCTGGCGGCAGGCCGCCGAGTGCAAAGGTGATCGGGTACCGGCCGAAACGGGCGTCGATGCCGCCGCCACCGTAGAACCCCCGCTTCATGTCGCTGTCGTAGAAGTCCAGGATGATGCGCGTGTTCTGCACGCTCTTGTGCTCGTTCAGCGGCTGCTCGTACTGGGCGTTCACGCCCGAGTAGGTGTTGAACATCAGGTGCGTGCCCACCATCCCGCTCGAGTTGGCGAGGCCGTTGGGGAAGCGCGATGTCGCCGAGTTCAGCAGCAGCCGCGGCGTCTCACCGCCGTTCGCGCATACCACCACCGCCTTCGCCCGCTGCACCTGCAGGCGCTTCCGCGCGTCGAAGTACGCCACGCCGCGCGCGCGGCCATCCGGCCGCATCTCCACTTTCGCGACGTAGCTGTCCGGGCGCACTTCGCACTTCCCGGTCGCCTCGGCCACCGGCAGCATGGTCGTCATCGCGCTCGACTTCGACCGGAACTCGCACATGAAGAAGAGACAGAAGCCGCAATGCTGACACGCAGGCCGGCCGTTGTAGTACTGCGAGTTGATCGCCATCGGCGCGGGCTGCGAGCGCAGGCCGAGCGTCGCCGCGGCCCGGTCCATCAGCACACCCGACGACTTCACCGGCAGCGGCGGCATCGGATACGGGCGCGAGCGCCGCGGATCCGAGGGCCCGGGCGCGCCCGACACGCCAATCTCCCAGTCGACCTTCGTGTAGTAAGGCTCGAGGTCGTCGTAGGTGATGGGCCAGTCCACGAAGTCGGCCCCGGCAATCGGCCCCACGCGGCTCGCTTCGTCGAAGTCGATCGGTCGAAGCCGCCACACATTTCCCGTGAAGTGCGCGTTGCTGCCGCCGACGAGCCGGCCGTAGATCAGCGCCAGCTGTTCCTTCGCCTCGTCCTGCGGCGTGGCCCGGAACGTCTGCGGCTGCGTCGCGGGATCGTTCGCGTTCTTCGCCCGCATGAACGTGCCGTACTCGTCGTGGTCGAACTGGGTCTCGGTCAGCCGGGGACCCTGCTCGAGCACCACAACCGTGAAGCCGGCCGTCGACAGTTCCTTCGCGATGATGCCACCGGCCGCTCCGGATCCCACGATCACGAAATCGACCTCGTCCGACGGGCGGAAGCGGGCGGCGGGGCGGCGTTCGTCCTGTGCCGCCATCAGCCCCTCCCCGCCTGGGCGTCGTAGTAGCCGAAGGGCGGCTGGAACCGCGGCTGGTGCTCGAACCCGATCAGGTGCCAGCCCGCATGGGCATCGTTGCCGCCGTACGTGGGCAGCGCGAAGGTGCCGACGATGGTGTCGAAGCGGACCATCTGGAAGAACGGCGTCTGCTCGATCTGCCGAAGCAGGTCATCCTGCCGGGCAGGCTGGAGCCCGGCAAAGCCGGCCACACCGGGCTCTGCAGCCGCCGCTCGGCGGTCCAGATCGGCCAGCCCGTCTGCATACGCCCGCCGCTGCCCGGCGTTGAACGTGGCCAGGGCCCGATCGATGAATCGCGCCGCGCCCACCTCGCGGGCACCGGGACGTCCGTCCACGGCAGGAATGATTCGCGCAACCAGTGCCTCGACCGTGGCAACCTGCGCGGGCGTCAGGGCAGGCGTCGGTCGCGGCCCGGCGGCGGGCCGCTGCGCCGCCCAGGCCAGTGCATCCTCCACCTGTGCGAGATCGGCTGCGGCCCAGGCCACCCCGGCCGTCATCGCCGCGCGCAGGAACGCACGGCGGCTGTGCATGTCCATCATGACCGGTGATTATGCGCGAAAGCCGCGGGCCGGCGTGCACAGAAGACCGTAAGGGGGTCAGCGATGAATCGCGTTCCAGTTGCCGGTGCGGCCGTCTGCTTCGTAGGTGCCGCTGATGCGGTAGCCCTCGACCCGCCCGGTGTAGCGGACCGCACCTGCGGTGAACGTGATCGTGTCTCCCCGCAGGCGGCCCTCGACGATCGCCTCGCCGCCGAGCATGCCGGTCACGACCTGGAAGCGCTGGGTCAGCGACAGCTCACCCCTGCCCGTACGCCAGAGCCCTCCCACGCGGGCCGGCACAATCCAGAGCAGCGCACGACACCAGCGCTCGCACGGCTCCTCGAGCATGACCGTCTCGTCCGGCTCCCACTCGCCAATCTGGAACGTGTTCGACACGATGCGCGTGCCCGGCTTCATGGCGAGGAACTTCGGTCGCAGCTGCAGGTTCATCGACGGCAGCAGGAACGTCGTGATCACCGTGGCGTCCGAGAAGTTCTTCTTGAAGATGTCGCCCTGGATGAAGCGCGTCAGCCGCGCCACCCCGGCGGCCGCGGCATTCCGCTTCGACACGGCGACCAGGTTCGCGTCGTACTCGATCCCCATCGCCCGCGCGCCGCGCTTCGCCGCCGCGATCACCAGCACGCCGTCGCCCGAACCAAGGTCCACCACGTAGTCCTTTGGCGTCACGCCGGCCAGGTCGAGCATCTTCTCGGTCAGCGCCGCAGGGGTGGGCACCCACTGCACGTCCTTCCCCTTCTGGCCGAGCACCGGCTCGGCAGGGGCCGGCTCCTGGGCACGGCCCGGAACGGCCACGAGCAACAGGAACAGCAGGAGCGGGAGGATGCGGGCGGTTCGTGGAGGCGACGGCATGACGTCACGATGGTACAACGACCGGATCGCCTCCGGTCACGGTCGGCCGGGATCGGCCGACACCGTGCGTGCCCCGTACCGTCCAGGTCGTCGCTCCCCCTGCCCGGATCTTGCAGCCCCACCACGCCATGGCCAAATCGAAACGCAGCAGTACCACTTCCGGCAAGGTGACCGATCCGAACAGCCGCGCCACGGTATCGGGACCGACCGAACCCTCCGCCTCGGTACGCAGCGCCGATGCCCTCACGCGGAAGCTGGCCGGCACCGAGCGCCTGTCGTCAGGCATGCCGCGCAATCCGCTCAAGCCCTCGGAGTTCGAGCCCGCTGGGCTCGCGCCTGACGCGGGCACGCCCGTGCCTGCGGATGACCCTGTGGTGACCTCCAGCACCGTGCAGGAAACGGTCGGGTCGCGAAAGCTGGGCAGCGACACCCCGCCCATCGGCGTGAACGAGACCAACGCGCCGCTGGACCGCGTGCGGGCCGACTCGACCGGGCAGCGCCTCACGACCAACCACGGCGTGCCCATCGCCGACAACCAGAACTCGCTCAAGGCCGGGCTCCGCGGACCGACCCTGCTCGAGGACTTCATCCTCCGCGAGAAGATCACGCACTTCGATCACGAGCGCATCCCGGAACGCATCGTCCATGCGCGCGGGTCGGCGGCGCACGGCTACTTCGAGTGCTACGAGCCGCTGACGCGCTACACGCGCGCGCACCTGTTCTCGGAAGCCGGGCTCCGGACGCCGGTGTTCGTGCGGTTCTCCACCGTGATCGGCGAGCGCGGGTCGACAGACACCGCGCGTGACGTGCGCGGGTTCGCCACGAAGTTCTACACCCAGGAGGGCAACTGGGACCTGGTGGGCAACAACATCCCGGTCTTCTTCATCCAGGACGCGATGAAGTTCCCCGACCTCGTGCATGCGGCCAAGCCGGAGCCGCATTTCGCGATGCCGCAGGCCGCCACCGCGCACGACACGTTCTGGGACTTCGCGTCGCTGATGCCCGAGATCACCCACATGCTGATGTGGGCCATGTCGGACCGGGCCATTCCGCGGAGCTACCGGATGATGCAGGGCTTCGGGGTCCACACGTTCCGCTTCGTGAACGAGCGGGGCGAGTCGCACTTCGTCAAGTTCCACTGGACCCCGATGGCCGGCACGCACTCGCTCGTGTGGGACGAAGCCGTGAAGATCTCGGGCGCCGACCCGGACTTCCACCGCCGTGATCTCTGGGAGGCGATCGAGGCCGGGGCGTTCGCCGAGTACGAACTCGGCATCCAGATCTTCACCGAGGGGCAGGCCGAGGACTTCAGCTTCGATGTCCTCGACGCGACGAAGATCGTGCCCGAGGAACTGGTGCCGGTCCGGCCGGTCGGACGGCTCGTGCTCGACCGCAACCCGGACAACTTCTTCGCCGAGACCGAGCAGGTCGCCTTCTGCACGGCACACGTGGTGCCGGGCATCGACTTCACCAACGACCCGCTGCTGCAGGGGCGGATCCACTCGTACGTCGACACCCAGATCTCGCGGCTTGGCGGTCCCAACTTCCACGAGATCCCGATCAACACGCCGCTCGCCCAGGTGCACAACAACCAGCGCGACGGCATGCACCGGCAGACGATCAATCGCGGGCGCGTCAGCTACGAACCGAACTCGCTGGCCGGCGGCTGCCCGTTCCAGGCCGGGTCGGCAGGATTCTTCTCGCATCGGGAACCGATGGCCGAGGCCGCGGACAAGGTGCGGGGCAAGGCTGACCGCTTCGCGGAGCACTACGCGCAGGCGCGGCTGTTCTGGGTCAGCCAGACGCCGGTTGAACGGCACCACATCGTGAATGCCTTCAGATTCGAACTGTCGCGCGTGCAGACGCCGGCAATCCGGAGGCGGATGGTCGCCGGCCTCCGGAACGTCGACGAGGCGCTCGCGAAGGCCGTCGCCGAGGGCCTCGGCATCCGCGAGATGCCGGACCCGCTGCCGCGGCTCGCCATCGGCGACGCGGCGCCGGAGGTCACCGAGTCTCCCGCGCTGTCGCTGACCGCGCGGCCCGGGACCGGCGGGCTCGCCGGGCGCCGGGTGGCGATCCTGGTGGCCGACGGTGTCGACGGGACGGCGGTGACCGCCGTGGAGGAACGCCTACTCGGGGCCGGTGTCGTATCGCGCCGGCTCGCGTCGACGCTCGGAGACGTGGACGCCGGCAGCTCGCGGCTCGAGGTCGACTCGAGCGTCGAGGCCATGCCCTCCGTGCTCTGGGACGCGGTGGTCATCGCGGGGGCGCTCGGCGCCGGCGCCCCGGACGGTCGGACCATGGAGTTCGTCAAGGATCAGTACCGGCACTGCAAGCCGATGCTCGTGCTCGACCGCGGCACCGACGTGCTCGAGCAGGCGGGCATCCCCGCCAGCGCCGTGTCCGCCGATCTCGGCGTGCTGGTCTCGGCCGGTGACGATGCGGCCGGAGCGGCAGCGGGGTTCATCGCGGCGCTCGCCCGCCACCGGTTCTTCGAGCGCGAGACCGACCCGCCGCTGGTCTGACACCGCCCGTCGCCGCGGCCGGCTCCGGCTCCCACCGGGGTCGGCCGCGCGAATCTGCACCGGGATGTGCCACCATTCCAGTGTGGCCGCTCCCCCGCCCCGCCTGGACGTCGATCGTGTCACCCGCCTGATCGAGGAAGTCAGCACCGCGATCGTGCTGCCGCGGTTCCGTGCGCTCCGGCAGGCCGACATCCACAGCAAGGCGACCACGGGCGACCTCGACGACATCGTGACGATCGTGGACCATGAATCGGAAGCGGCGCTCACCGGTGGGTTGCGCGAGCTGCTCGACGTGCCGGTCATCGGTGAGGAAGCCGCGGCCGAGCGGCCGGAGCTGCTCGGTACCCTGCGCGAGCATGAGGTGTTCTGGCTGGTCGACCCGCTCGACGGCACGAGGAACTTCGCGAGCGGCGACGAGGGCTTCGGCGTCATGGTGGCGCTCGTGGTTTCCGGCCATGCCCGCGCCGCCTGGGTGCACCTGCCCGTGCGCCGCGACACGTTCGTCGCCGAGGCCGGCGCCGGCGCCCGCCTGAATGGCGGTCGGCTGCGGGTCCCCGACGGCCCCGCCCCCACGACGCCGGAGGGCACGATCTTCGTCCGGTTCATGCCGCCCGATCGCCGCGAGATGATGCTGGCGCGCCTGGCGGATCGTGTCCGCCCGGCACCGGCGTGCGGCGCGGCCGCGGTCGAGTACACCGACGTGCTGCGCGGGCGAAAGGACTTCGTCATGTACTACCGGCTGCTGCCATGGGATCACGCAGGACCGGCGCTGCTGCTCGGCGAGGCAGGTGGTGTCGTCGAGCACGCCGACGGACGCCCGTACTCCGTGACATCGCCCAACCAGCCGACCATCGGCGCCCGCAACCATACGATTGCGTCGCGGATCCGGACCTGGATCGAGGGGGTCGCATGACCTCGTTGCCGGCGACCGTCGTCGCGGTCGCGAAGGATGGCGCGCACCGGTTCAGCAAGCGGCTGCAAACCGACGTGCGGCTGCTCGCGGGGCTCGGTGTGGAAGGCGACGCGCATGCGGGGGTCACAGTGCAGCACCGCTCGCGTGTGGCGCGGAACCCATCGCAGCCCAATCTCAGGCAGGTGCACCTGCTCATGCGCGAAGTACTCGACGAGCTGAACGCGAACGGCTTCCCCATCACCCCAGGCATGCTGGGCGAGAACATCACGACCGCGGGCGTGGACCTGCTGGCCTTGCCACGGGGCACCCGGCTGCGTCTTGGCGAGGAGGCGGTGGTCGAGGTGACCGGGCTGCGGAACCCGTGCGTGCAGATCGAGAACTTCCACGAGGGCCTGCTCACGGCCGTGCTCGACAGGGACCCGGCCGGTCACGTGCACCGCAAGGCGGGAGTGATGGCGATTGTGCTGTCAGGCGGCGTGGTCGCGCCCGGCGACCCGATCGTGGTGGAACTCCCTGCCGGGCCGCACGTGCCGCTCGAGGTCGTCTGACGCCGCATACCGTCGCGCTCGATCGGCCGCGGCGGCATCGCGCGTGCACTCCCCCAGGTGGAGCATGACCACCTGGAGGGATGCATGAAACGCAGGTTCGCGATGATGACCAGCAGCGCCGCCCTTGCCGCCGCGCTGTGTGCAGGTGGCGCAGCCGCCCAGAACACCGGCACGCCAACGACTCATACACCGTCGACGCAGTCGGGCAGCCAGCCGCAGCTACCAGCGGCAGGTACGCCTGCACCCACATCCACGACCCCATGCGTGCCGGTGACCGGTGTGGCATCGGCCACGACACCGGGGTCAACCACGCCTGGAACGACGACGCCCGCAGGAGCAGCGTCGGGTGGCGCCGCGACGCCGGGCGCCACCGGGGCGGCCGGCGCGGCCACGTCCCTGTCGGCCGCTGCCCGCGACCCGCACAGCCGCATCAACAGCTCCACCGGCACGACCACCTCCTCGAACGACACCACCAACAGTGCAACCGAGGCAGGTCCCCTGTCGCAGTCGGGGTCGCCCACGGCCGCCGCTGAGGCAAAGCTGGTGGGTCCGGCGACAGCCACGCCGGGAGCGCGCGCGACCACTCCGGCCACGAACGCCACGGGTCGCACGGACAGCCACACGACCGGGGCGCCAACCGGCGCGGTCGGCACGAGCGGCGCCGCCATGCCGTGTCCGCCGACTGGCGGGGTGGGTGCACCCACCACGCCCCCGGCCAGCGGCGTCAACGGGAGCACGCCGTCGTCGCCCGGCAGCGGTGCGACCGGCGGGGGCAGCACACCGTCGACGCCCGCGGGCGGCCCGACCGGCTCTGGCAGCACGCCTCGATAGACCGGGAAGCCGTACCGGGCCGGTCCACCTGAGCGGGGGCGCGGGCGCCAGTCGCGCCCGGTCCCCGCGACGCGCACACGCGCGGTACAATCCGCCTGACGATCATGGCGGAACTCGACAGGCCAGGCATGGAGCCTGGCGACGAGCAGCAACGACGGTTCATGGCGGAGGCGCTGGCCGAGAGCCGGAAGGCGCTGCCCCTGTGCCTGCCGAACCCACCGGTCGGCTGCGTCATCGTTCGCGGGCAGCAGATCCTGGCGCGCGGATTCACGGGCGCCCCGGGTGAGCCGCATGCCGAGGCGGCGGCGCTGCTGCACCTCGGCCCGGACGCCGATCCCGACGACCTCACGATGTTCGTCACGCTCGAGCCCTGCGCCTTCGTCGGGCGAACCCCCTCGTGCGCGAGGGCGCTTGTCATGTCGGGCATCCCGCGCGTAGTGGTGGGCTCACTCGACCCTGACCCGCGCAACAACGGGGCCGGCATCGACATCATGCGGGCGTCGGGCATCGAGGTCACCGTCGGTGTCCTGGCGAGCGATGTCCTGGCGTTCCTGGCTCCGTACCTGCTCTCCGCCCCGCGCACCTGACCCGTGCCGACCGACCCGACACCAGGCGACCCGACGTTCACCCCGGGTCAGCGATGGATCAGCGTGAGCGAACCCGAACTGGGGCTGGGTGAAATCCGGACCGTCGGTCCACGCACCGTCACCATCTGGTTTCCGGCCACCCGCGAGTCACGCCAGTACGCGGCCACCGCCACCGCACCGATCAGGCGGGCAGCCTTCCGCGTGGGCGACACCATCGTGTCCCGTCAGCATGGCGAGGGCGCGGTGCGCGCGGTACGCGAACGGCAGGGGCTGCTGCACTACGCCGTGGATGCGGGCGACGTGTGCGAGACCGACCTGAGCGACACGCTCAGCTTCAGCAGTCCCCTGAAGCGGCTCTTCGCCGCCCAGTTCGATCCATCGACCATGTTCGATACCCGCCGGGTGGCGCTCGACCACCAGCACGCGCGCCGCGCGTCGGAGGTGCGGGGCCTCGTGGGTGGACGGATCGATCTGCTCCCTCACCAGCTCGGTATTGCCGCGGAGGTAACCAGCCGGCTCCTGCCGCGCGTGCTGCTCGCCGACGAGGTCGGACTCGGCAAGACCATCGAAGCCTGCCTGATCCTGCATCGCCTGCTCCTGACCGGGCGTGCGCAGCGGGTCCTGATCGTGGTGCCGGAAACGCTCGTGCACCAGTGGTTCCTCGAACTGTTGCGCCGGTTCAACCTCTGGTTCCACATCTTCACGGAAGCACGCTGTGCCGCCATCGAGGAGGCCGACCCGTCGGCCAATCCCTTCCTCGACGATCAACTGCTGCTGTGTGAGCTGACGCTGTTCACCGACAACCCCACGCGGCTGGATCAGGCGGTCGCCGCGGGATGGGACATGATCGTGGTCGACGAAGCCCATCACCTCGAGTGGGCGCCGGGGCGGCCGGGCCCCGGCTATGCCGCCATCGATCAGCTCGCCCGGATCTCACCGGGACTGCTGCTGCTCACCGCCACGCCGGAGCAGCTCGGCCTTGCAGGACACTTTGCCCGCCTCAGGCTGCTCGACCCCGATCGCTTCTTCGACCTGGACCAGTTCCGGCACGAAACGACCACCTATCAGGCGGTGGCGCGCCTGGCCCAGGTCCTCAAGTCGGGCGATCCCCTGACCAGGGACGAAGCCGTGAGCCTCGCGCAGGTGCTCGCCGAACCGCTCGACACGATCGAGTCCGGTCTTGCGGCGGAGGACGATGCGCTGCGTGCGGACTGGATCGATCGGCTCCTGGATCAGCACGGCACCGGGCGCGTGATGTTCCGCAATACGCGGGCGACCATCCGAGGCTTCCCCCGTCGACTCGCGCATCTGGTGCCCCTCCCGGCAGGCACCGCCGCCGTCCGGCGCGCACTCGCGGAGGAGTGGCTGGCCAGCGGTGCGGTCGAGACCGACGATCAGGGGCGCCTGTCCCTGCAGCGCGACCCGCGCCTCGACTGGCTGCTCGCGCTGCTGCAGTCTGTGGCCGGCGAGAAGGTGCTGCTCATCTGCGACAGCCGGCGGAAGGCGGTGGCCATCGAGGCGGCGCTGCGCCAGCGCACGACGCTCCCGATGGCGGCCTTCCACGAGGGGCTGACGCTCGTGCAGCGCGACCGGGGCGCGGCCTGGTTCGCCGATCCCGACGGAGCCCGCCTGCTCATTGCGTCGGAGATCGGCAGCGAGGGGCGCAACTTCCAGTTCGCGCACCACCTCGTGCTGTTCGACCTGCCGGTCGACCCGGCCCTGCTCGAGCAGCGGCTCGGCCGCCTCGACCGGATCGGCCAGCGTGCCGACATCCACGTGCACGTCCCGTACGTCACGGGTACGCACCTCGAGGTGCTGGCCCGCTGGTACCACGAGGGGCTCGACGCCGTCGAGCACCACCTCCCGGGTGCGCGCGAGCTCGCCGAACGGTTCGCCGATCGGCTCGCCAACCTGATACGGCAGGTCCAGCACGCGCCCGCGACGACGGGGGCCGACCTCGAGGCGTTCATCAGGGAGGTCCGGCAGGCACGCGACGAAACGGCGCACCGCATGGAAGAGGGGCGCGACCGCCTGCTGGAGTGGAACTCGTCGCGGCCCGCTCGGTCCGCGACGCTGGTGGCCGACATTCGCCGACAGGACGAGGACCGCACACTCGACGCGTTCATGCTGGCGGCATTCGACCTCTTCTTCATCGAGGTGGAGGAGATCGCCCCGCGTACGTACCGGCTCGGGTCGGCTGGCGTCCTCGTGGACGATTTCCCCGGCCTGAAGGCCGACGGGCTCACCGTCACGCGCGACCGCAGCCGAGCGTTGGTACGCGAAGACCTGCAGTTCCTCACGTGGGATCACCCGCTCGCCAGCGGCGCCCTCGACCTCCTGCTCGGCTCCGAGCGGGGCAACTGCGCCTTCGCACGGTGGCCCGACACCTCGCCTGCCGCGCTCTACCTCGAGGCCATCTTCGTCCTCGAGTGCCTGGCGCCAGGCGCGCTCCACCTCGATCGCTTTCTCCCACCCACACCACTGCGGGTCGCGGTCGACCACCGGGGGGCCGATGCCACGGACACCCTGCCCACGCACGCACTCGTGTCCGCGCCCTCGGCCAGTGGCGCCCGTGCGCTGCTCCAGCGTGACGACATCCGCGAGAAGGTGCTGCCGCGCATGGTCACGCGCGCCACCGAACTGGCCGAGTCGCGTGTGCCCGCCCTCGTCCAGGCGGCGACGCAGACGATGCGGACGGTGCTGACGCACGAGGAGAGCCGCCTTCGGGAACTCCAGAAGGTGAACCGCACCGTGCGCGACGAGGAGATCACCCTGGTGGTCGACCAGCAGCGGTCGCTCGCGGCGGTGCTCGCCAGCGCGCGGGTCAGGCTCGATGCGGTCCGCCTGATACACCGTGGGCCCCAGCGCTAGGAACGCGCTACCATTTCCCGAGATGCCGACCGCCCCGTCGCACACCGACACCGGCCGCGGCGCAGCCGGAACGGCGGCGGACGGCGTCGTCCGGCCCGCCCGGCGGTCGGGAGGCGCGCAGGCCTCGCGTGTCATCTTCATCGACCTGGCCCGCGCGCTCGCGGTGGTCTTCATGCTCTACGGCCACACCCTGCACGCGCTGCTGGCGCCGGCCTATCGCGCCGGCCGGCTGTACGACGTCTGGCAGTTCCAGCGGGGCCTCACCTCCTGCCTCTTCCTGCTGCTCTCCGGTTTCGCCTTCAGCATCGCGACCTCCCGGCACTGGCCCTCGCACCTCACCATCTCTCGCGCGCTGCTCAAGCGACTGCGGCGGTTCGGCACCTTCGTGGCCCTGGGGTACGCCATGCGGTCCCCCGTCGCGCCGCTCAGCCGGATGGCCACGGCCTCTGAGGCGGAGTGGCAGACACTACTCGGGGTCGACGTCCTTCAACTCATTGGCGTGACGTTCGTGCTCGTGCAGGTCCTTGTGCTGGTCTGCCGTTCCAGGCGGGTCTTTGGCGCCGTCGCCCTTCTGCTCGCCTTCGGGCTGGTCTTCTACGCCCCCTGGGCCTGGTCCACCGACTGGTCCAGCCGGCTGCCAGCGCCAGCGGCCGCGTACCTCTCGCCGGTCACAGGCTCGCAGTTCCCACTCGTACCGTGGGCGGCCTTCATCCTCGCCGGTGCCGCCCTCGGCATGCTCTACGCCCGGTGGGGTGCGGCCAACCTGGGCGACTACGCGACGCGGGCGCTGCTTGTCCCGGGTGCGCTGCTGGTGATGGCCAGTGCGTGGCTGACGGCATTCCAGGTACAGGTGTTCGGCACGGGCGCGTATGCCTTCGTCCCGGGCAACCTGCTGCTGCGGGCGGGCGTCTGCCTTGCCATTGTCGGGGTCATCGCACAGGCCAGCAGCCGGCTCGCGAGCCTGCCCCACATCTTCGGCGCCGTGGCGCAGGAGTCGCTCCTCATCTACGTGCTCCACCTCCTCATCGTGTACGGGTCGGTCTTCGCACCCGGCCTTCTCAACACGTTCGGCCCCACCCTCGCCCCGCTGCAACTGCTGCCCATCGTCGTGCTGCTCATCTCGAGCATGGCGCTCGCCGCCTACGGCTGGAACTGGCTGAAGCACACACACGGCCGCGTGGCCTGGTGGGCCTCGTTCGCCGTCGGCCTCGTCATCGTCGTCCGACTGGTGCGCTGATCGAGGGCGCCCGCCGGGAGCACACGAGGCGCCAGCTTCTGATTGACATCTCCCGGGACCGGTCGTACAAACGGCCACCACGCGTCCCGCACCGCGGCAGGACGCCTGCAGCAACAGCTCAGGGCGGCCCGGTTGCCGGGCTGGAAGGACGGGGTATGAGCGAACGTGACCGGTCCAGACGCGAGTTCCTCCGCCAGTCGCTCACGGGTGTCGGCGCGGCGTGGGCCGTCGCCAATGCCGCGGGCATCGAGGAGGCCTACGCCTTCGTCCAGCAGTCGACGCGCAGCGGCGCGTCCACGGCCTTCGCGTTCTTCGCCCCTGCGCAGGCCGCCGACATCGAGGCGATGGCCGCACAGATCATCCCCACCGACTCGACGCCCGGCGCACGCGAGGCACGCGTCATCGTCTTCATCGACCGCATCCTGACCACGTTCGAGAAGGACGCACAGGACGCCTACCGCAAGGGGCTCGACCTGCTCGCGGGCCAGGCACGCCAGATGTACCCGTCGGCGGGCGCCTTCGCCAGCCTGTCGTCCGAGCAGCAGGTGGCGGTGCTGACCGCCATCGAGAAGAGCGACTTCTTCAACCTGGTGCGCACGCACACCATCACCGGTTTCTTCGCGGCACCGTCGCACGGCGGCAACCAGGGCAAGGTGGGCTGGGCGCTCCTGCACTACGACGATGCGCTGAAGCACACGCCACCGTTCGGCTACTACGACGCACTTCCCGGCTCCACCAGCCGCTGACACGGGAGAAGACGACATGGCCCAGTTCTCACCGAACACCGACGTCGACTTCGTGGTCATCGGATCTGGTGCTGGCGGCGGCATCATGGCCAAGCAGCTCTCCACGGCGGGATTCACCGTGGTGGTCCTCGAGCAGGGAGGATGGGGCCGTTACGGGAAGGAACACGAGTACACGAAGGACGAGTACCTGAACGACAACGGCGGGCTCGACTACCAGCTGATGAGCGACCCCGTGCGGCAGCCGAACACCTTCCGCCGCACGGAGAAGGACAAGGCGACGCCGGGCTCCCACAGCTACGGCTGCGTGGTGGGCGGCGGCACGGTGACCTACGGCGGCAGCAGCTGGCGTCACCTCCCGTGGGAGTTCAACGAAGCCACCGTCACGGGCGGCGTCGCGGGCACGGGGCTGCAGGACTGGCCGCTCACCTACGAGGAGCTGGAGCCCTATTACGTGCAGGCCGAGTGGGAGATGGGCATCTCGGGCATGCGGATCACCTCGCCGCTGGTGGCTCCCATGTCGAAGGACTACCCGGTGCCTCCCGTCCCGCTGAAGGCGTCGGGCGCCCTGATGCAGATGGGCGCATCGAAGCTCGGTCTCACGGTGGTGCGCGGGCCGCTCGCCGTGATCTCGAAGGACTACCAGGGCCGATCCGGCTGCGTGCAGTGCGGCATGTGCTCGGGGTTCGGGTGCCACGTGAAGGCCCGATCGAGTTCGGCGGTGACGATGCTGCCGCTGGCCGAGAAGACGGGAAGGTGCGAGATCCGGGCACGCTCCTACGTGCACGAGATCACGGTGGACAGTTCAGGCCGGTGTACGGGCGTGGCGTACTTCGACGCCGACCGGCGCGTGGTCCGGCAGCGGGCAAAGGCGGTCATCCTCGCGGCCAACGGCACCGAGTCGGCCCGGCTGCTGCTGCTCTCGAAGAGCCAGCGCTTCCCGAACGGGCTCGCCAACAACAACGACGTGGTGGGCCGGTACCTGATGCTCGGCAACACCGTCAGTGCGAACGCCCTGTTCGAGCATCCGCTCAACGACTACAAGGGGCTGGTCACCGGCGCGGCGATCGTCGACTTCGTGCCGAGCGATCCCAAGCGGGGCTTCTACGGCGGCGGGCGCATGACCGCACGGGGCTTCGACACGCCGATCAACTACGCCCTCCGTGGGCTCTCGCCGGGCACGGCCCGCTGGGGCGCGGCGTACAAGCAGGCGTTGCGCGACGAGGCGAACCACAAGATGACGATCACGTCGTTCGTCACGCAGCTGCCGCTCGCGACGAACCGCGTCGACCTCGATCCCGACGTGAAGGATGCGTGGGGCCTGCCAGCCATGCGGATTACGTCGCAGAGCCACCCGGACGACATCAAGGCCATGGAGTTCTTCCGGCAGAAGGGGCTCGATGTGCTGCAGGCGGCCGGTGCCACGAAGGTCTGGGCCGGGCCGGTGAACGACGCACGGGGCAGCGCGCACAACCGCGGTTCCTGCCGGATGGGCAACGACCCGAAGACCTCGGTCGTGAACCGCAACCACCGCGCACACGACGTGCCGAACCTGTTCATCGTCGACGGCAGCACGCTCGTCACGGGCGGTCGCAACCATCCGACGATGACCATCCAGGCGCTCGCCTTCCGAGCCGCCGAGCACATCGGCAAGGCGGCCCGGAACGGGACGCTGGCGACGCTGTAAGATCGGGGCCGTGCCCCGACTCTCCAACGCCCTGACGGGCGCGATCATCTGCACGGTGTTCGCGCCTGCCCTGCTCGTCGCCCAGCCGACGCTCACACGGACCGCCGAGTTCGAGGTGCCCGAGGCGAACCAGGGCGTTGCCGTGGATGCACGGCACTTCTACGCCATCGACAACACCACCATCGCGAAGTACGACAAGGAGACCGGTGCGCTGGTCAGGCGGCGGGAGCAGCCGAAGGGTGGTCCGCTCATCCACCTCGATGGCGGCATGGTGCTGGACGGCAAGCTGTACGCGGCCCACTCGAACTACCCGGAGTGGCCGATGACCAGCTCACTCGAGATCTTCGATGCGGAGACCCTCGAGCACGTGGGATCCCACAGCTTCGGCATCAACTGGGGGTCGCTCACGTGGGCCGACTTCCGCGAGGGAGCCTGGTGGATGGTCTTCGCGAACTACGACCAGCCCTACGGCCCTGACCGCACGAAGTACGGCAACAAGCTGAATACGCAGCTGATCAAGTTCAGCCCGACGTTCCAGATGCTCGAAGCCTGGACGCTGCCCCGCGCGCTGCTCGGTCGCTTCGAGTTGATGAGCAACTCGGGTGGGTCGTGGGGGCCCGACGGCTTCCTCTACGTCACCGGCCACGACCTCCCCGAGTTGTACCGGATGCGGCTCCCCTCGTCGGGCTCGGTGCTCGAACTCGTGGACACGATCCCGATGGCCGTGCGCGGCCAGGGGATTGCGTGGGACCGCTCGGTCCCTGGCACCATTTACGGCATCGTCCGCGCCACCGCAGAAGAGCGGCAGGGCGGCGGGTCGCACAAGGTGGTGCGCTTCGCGCTCGATCGCTGAACGCGATCAGAAGCGCACGCCCAGGCCGGCGCGCACGGCCCGCCAGTTCCAGTTCCAGCCGCCACCCGGCGTGGTGTCGGCAACCGTCGCCTCGACCCGCGCGGCCAGGCGACGTCCAACGAGCACGCGCAGGCCGCCGCCGAACGCGACGCCGGCTTCGGTCGCGTTCACGTGTTCCCGCAGCGTCTGCGGCACGAACCCGCCGCTCGCCTGGTCGAACCCGTCGCTGCAGGTATCGCACGCCCAGGTCCGCTCGGCCCGGACCACCGCCAGGCCACCGAGCGCATAGGGCTGCAGCCGTGAGCGCGAGAAGTGCCAGGTGGCCGCCATGACGAACTGGCTGGCGTTCACGGTTTCTGTCGCCACACCAGCCGTGTGCTCATCCTCGTCGAGGAAGGCGCCGCTCACCTGGATGCCGAGGCGCCGCAGCGGACCGGTGAACGGCAGCAGCGTGACGCCGCCGCCAAGCTCGGCTCCCTCGGCCCAGTCGACGCGGCCGTGCCCGAACCAGGCGAGCCCCCCACTTCCGAAGAACTCCATCCGATCATCGGCGACGGGTGTCTGGGCCTGGCCCGGGCGTGGGCCAAGAAGGCAGGACGCCGCCACGAGTGCCACAAGCACGCGTTTCATGGCGTGGCTCCTTTCGTGACGTGACATATCGGGTCACCGCAAGACACGTGCCTCGCGCCATGCCCCCGATTCCGGTCCGCCGCAGCCTGCCTTCGTCGCGGCCGCCGGATCCACGTCAGGTCCCACTCACCCATACGCCGAATGTCCACGGGGAGGTGCGCCGTGTCCGCCGGAGCGTTAGTGGTACGATTCGGGCCATGTCACTCGACGAGCGCGCCTTCTTCTCCGACAGGCCGGAATCCCGGCCCGGACGATACACCTGCCCCAAGTGCCGCCGCACCAGCGAGTACAGCATCAGGTGGGTCCGCCGGGTGAAGAAGGACCGCCTGCCGCCGGGAGCCGACGAACACGACCGCGCGCGGTTCGCCAAGCTGCGCGACTACCTGCTGCGGCTGGACGAGGACGTGGTCTGCAAGGCCTGCGGCAAGAAGTTCGAGATCCCCTCGCAGCACTCGCTGCTCTTCGTGGACCAGCTGGCTGGCCTCCCGAACGAGGATGAACTGGAGGCGGAGATCAGGGCGGCGGCTGGCGAAAGCGAACCTGAACCGGAGAAGAAGCCGGCCCTGCCCGCGCGGTTCACCCGCAAGTCGAGCGGCTGGAAGTAGGGCATGCAGGCATTCAGGCTCACGAGCCCCCACACGCCGGCACTGGTCGAGGTTGTGAGGCCTGAGCCCGGGGCGGGCGAGGTGCTGCTCCGCGTGGGTGCCGCGGGTGCCTGCCATTCCGACCTGCACGTGCTGGACGATCCGGGCGCCATGGGCATGCCCCTCCCCTTCACCCTGGGTCACGAGATCGCCGGGTGGGTGCATGCCCTCGGTGCGGGTGTGACCGGGTTCTCGATCGGCGACGCGGTCGCCGTGTATGGCATCGTCGGCTGCGGATCGTGCCCGGCGTGCCTGGACGCCCGTGACAACGAGTGCCGCGTCGTCCCGCCTGGAGGCATCGGTCTCGGGCGCGACGGCGGGATGGCCGAGTTCGTGACGGTGCCGGCCCGACAGCTCGTGCCGATCGGATCGCTCGACGTGACGCAGGCCGCGCCGCTCACCGATGCCGGCCTGACGCCGTATCACGCCATCCGGATGACGAATCGAGGCCTGACACCGGGCAGTACCTGTGTGGTGATCGGCGTGGGCGGCCTCGGGCACATGGCCATCCAGATCCTGCGGGCGACCACCGCCACGCGTGTGGTCGCCGTCGACACCCGCCACGAGGCGCTGGCGCACGCGCGCGAACTGGGCGCGGCAGAAGCCTACCTGGCGGGCGGCGACACCGCTGCACGCATCCGCGCGCTGGTGGGTCCGGCGCCGGGAGGCGCGGCCGTGGTGCTGGACTTCGTCGGGTCGACCCCGACGCTCGATCTCGCCCGGTCGGTGGTCTCGGCTGGTGGCGATATCGCCATCGTGGGGCTCGCCGGGGGGACGCTGCCCGTGGCCTTCGGTTCGGTGCCGTTCGAGACCCGCGTGGTCCTGCCCTTCTGGGGCACGCGGGCCGAACTGGCCGAGGTCATCGCGCTCGGGCAGTCCGGCCTGATCAGGGCCCACGTCGAGACCTTCCGGCTGGCCGACACCGCCAGCGCCTACGACCGGCTGCGTCGCGGAGAAGTCCGCGGACGGGCCGTGATAATCCCCTGAGCCCGACGGAAATCCGTCGTCCGTCACCGATTTCCGGCCCAATGCATCTGTCGGGCGGGTGGTACTGGTTTCGCAACGCAAGCGGACAGTGCGACCCGACTCGATCGGAACTGAGGTGCGTCATGCTGCGAATCCTTCGGTGGTCGGCAATGGCCGTTCTCGCGCTCACGGTCTCTGCCTGCGCGACCATGAACGTGAGTTCCCACGTGGAGCAGGGGCTGAACATCAGCCAGTACCACACCTGGGACTGGGCGCCTCCGGACGCACTGCCCGAGAGTGACGCCAGGCTGGACAACTCGTTCTTCAAGGACCATTTCCAGGGAGCGGTCGAGCGCGAGTTCGCGGCGCGCGGCTTCTCGCAGACCGTGGCCGAGGGGGACGTGCCGGATCTGCTCGTGCACTACCACGCCAACATCTCGTCGAAGCTCACGATCAACCGGGGCGACCAGTCCGCGGGCGCCTGCTATGACGAAGACTGCACGGTGCGCGTCTTCGACGACGAGGTGGGCACGATCATCATCGACGTGGTCGACGGCCACACGAACCGGCTGATCTGGCGCGGCTGGGCGCAGAATCCGCTCAACGGCGTGCTGGACCACCCCGAGAAGTTCCAGTCGCGCATCCACGAGGCCGTGACCCGGATGTTCGCGCGGTTCCCGAAGTCGATCTGAGAGCCGTTGCGGAGGGGGCCTGGGATCAACGCGGGATGCGCGCGATGCGCGAACGGAGAACGGCGATGCGAACCATCCAATGGACACTCGGACTCACGCTGCTGGCCACCGCCACGGCATTCTCGGCCTGCGCCCCGGTGCGCGTGAACAGTGCGCTCGAGCGCGGCATGGACTTCACGCACTACACCAGCTACACGTGGGCGGCACCCGACACCTTCGGCACCGGTGATGCGCGGCTGGACAACAACGAGTTCTTCGAGCAGCGGCTCCGCACGACCGCCGACCGGCTGCTCTCGGCGCGCGGACTGGAGAAGGCCACGCCGGCTTCGGCCGACCTGGTGATTCACTATCACGCCAGCGCCACGCAGAAGATCGACGTGAACGCCCTCGACCGCCCCTTCGGCTACTGCGAGGACTGCCACTCCAGCATCTACGACGCCGGCACGATCACGCTGGACTTCGTGGATGCGCGCACCCACAAGCTGGTCTGGCGCGGGTGGGCCGAGGGCTCGCTGGACGGCATCGATCACCAGGAAACGATCGAGTGGCGCGTGGACGACGCGGTGACGCGGATCCTGGCCAAGCTGCCGCGCCTGTAGGCTGACGCGAGCCGGAACGCCGGCTCCCCGAAGACCGTTGCCCCTGCGATGCCCGTCATCGCGTGGGTCAGCGGTCTTCGCACGTACGGGGACGGTCAGTTGTCGGTGCCGGGTGTCCGGAGGATCACGTAGTGCTGCGTGCGCAGCTCGTGGCTCAACCGCGCGTAGCGCACCCGCCAGGGCTCGAAGTGCCGCCCCACCAGGTCGAGGAGGTCGGCCCGCTTGCGGTGGGCGGACAGTGACGCGGCCCGCCTGAAGAAGCCTGCGCCGAGGTCGGCGTACCAGCGGATGTTGTGGCGCCGGCGCATCTGCGTCTCGAAGAAGCCGGACAGCAGCAGGCACTGGGTCGCCGCCGTCTCGAGCATGGCGCTGTCCTGCCGCATCGAGTCGTCGAGGACGAACTGGTCGAACACGGCAGCCAGCGTGGTGGGCGCCGGCAGGTCGCGCCCCGCGTGGGTGGAGACCTGTGCGTAGTGCGCCAGCACGCTCGCGGTGTAGAGCAGTTCCCGTTCGTCCACGTCGGCCCCGGAGACATCCTTCAGGCCGATGAAGAAGAATTCGAGCGCCTGGCGCTCGGATGTCGCGAGGAGGTCGGACAGGGGTTCCATGCAGCTCCTTTCTTCACTCTGGCTATCGGCAACGGCCGTGCCCCTCATGAATGGCACGGGTGCGGAGGGGGTCTCCGGCTGATCGGTAGGACGCCGGTCCAGGCGCGCCGGACGGCCCGCCGAGGGACCGCGGCAGGCATCGCTGCCCGGGCGTCACCTATAATCTGGACCGGAGATTTTTCACGTGACCCGTCCGCTGGTTCTGGCGCTCGCGCTCCTCGTCCTGGCCCCGCTGGCCCTCCTGGCACAGTCCAGGGCCGGCTTCATCGACCCGATGCCGACCGCACGGTTGAAGCAGCTGTTCCCGAACGCGGTCGCCTTCACGCCGCGTGGCGAGAAGGACCCGATCTACTTCACCGCCTACGCCCAGGACCCGGCGAAGACACCTGGGGCCAAGCCCATCGGCTGGGCGTTCTGGACCATCGACCTCGTCCCTGGCGAACTGGGGTATCACGGTCACATTCACATGCTGATCGGGATGAATACACAGGGGCGGCTCACCGGCGTCATCGTGGACCGCAACACGGAGCCCTACGGAGACATCTCGATCAACCGGCCGGAGTTCCCGCTCCAGTTCAGGAACAAGAGCATCCGCGATCGGTTCGAGGTGGGGCACGACGTCGACCTCACGTCGCGGGCGACCATCACGGTGAAGGCGGCGGCGCGCGAAATCCGCGAGAGCGCCCGGATGGTGGCGCGAGTCGTGCTGACACCCGACGCGCTGCGCTGATCGCCAGCGCGACCGTACCACCGCGTGGGGCGGCCACTGCCCGCCCCACGCCGGCTTCGATGAACGCGTGCAGGTGGAGAATCCGATGACCGCAGGACTCGTCCTGGTGCTGGCACTGACACAGGCGCAGGCCCAGCCCGCCGCGCCGCCACGCCCCGCCCCGGCCGCCCCCGCGCCGGCTGCTCAGGCGGCGCGCCGGCCCGCACCGGCAGCCTTGACGCTGCAGGTCCGCGTGACCGACCGCACCGGCACGCCGGCCGAGGGGGTGACGGTCCGCCTCGAAGGGCCGGTCAGCCGCGACGGCACGACGGATCAGGCGGGGACGTTGCAGTTCCGGACGCTCAGTGCCGGTACGTATCGCGTGCGTGCAGAAGGCGACCTGTTCGTCACGCTCGAGAAGGAGATCACGATCCGCGCGGGTGCCACCGTGCCTCCCGTGGAACTCGCCCTGTCGCTGGCGCCTCCGCCGCCGCCCCCACCACCGCCGCCCGCCACTCCTGAGCCGGTCGCCCCGGCCGCACCGAGCGCGAAGCCTGGCGAGGCCCGCGTGCTCAGCGTTGCGGATCTGGCGGAGCGCTCGCTGGGCGGACGCGAGCCGAGCAGGCTGGTGCCGATCGCCTGCTCGGGGTTCGAGCAGACCCAGCTGATGGTGCTGCGCGAGGGGATCAAGACGCCGCCGAACGCCGACGCCGACGTCTCGATTTACGTGGTGGCGGGTGAAGCGGTGCTGACGTTGAACGGACGCGACCAGACGATCTCGTCCGGCTGGTATGCCATGATCCCGCGGGGAACGGCGCACGCGCTGACGCGCCGCGGGCGCAACCCCGCGGTGCTCCTCGTCTCGGTGAGCGGCCAGCCCTGCCCGGAACCCTGACCGGCGTCAGTCGCGGCGACCGCCGGACGTCTCGACCCTGACCGACCAGGACAGGAGCGCGCTGATCACGCTCACGACCAGCGCCCCCAGGAACGCCGCCTGGAAGCCGTCCACCTGGAAGCCGAGGCCGAATCCGCTGGCGATCCGGCCCGTCAGCCAGAACATCGCGCCGTTGACGATGAGCGCGAACAGCCCGAGTGTCAGCAGGATCAGGGGGCAGGTCATCAACTTCATCAGCGGCCGCAGGGTCGCATTGATCACCCCGAAGATCAGCGCCACGACCAGGAACGGTCCGAGGCCTCCGGTGTAGGTGACCCCGGGCACCACCTGGGTGGCCACCCAGAGCCCGAGGGCGTTGATCGTCAGCCGTAGCAGGAAGGACACGGACGCCTCCTCACCCACCCGCGATCTTGGGCACGAAATAGATCTCGCTCGTCGGCATGAGCGGCTCGTACGCCGCATCCGGCCTCACCTCGCCGTCGATCGCCACGGCGAGTTCCGGGAGTTCATGCAGCAGCCCCGGGTAGCGGGCTGTCAGCAGGTCGAGCAGTTCCTTCACGCGCGGGGCATCGAGCGTGAGCTGCACCACCCCGCCCGTGTGACGCGCCAGTGCGCTCGAGAAGTGCACCGTGGGCATGGCCGTATCCAGACGCCGTGTCCGTCCGTCAGGCCTGCTGCGCCAGCGCGTCCAGCACACGCGGGGGCGAGAGCGGCAGATCGGTGAAGCGGACCCCCGTGGCGTCGGCCATGGCGTTGGCCACGGCCGCGAGCGGCGGGACAATCGGCACCTCGCCCACCCCGCGAACGCCGTAGGGATGACCGGGCGTCGGCACCTCCACGAGGATGGTGTCGATCATCGGCAGGTCTGACGCCACCGGCATGCGGTAGTCGAGGAAGCCGGCGTTCTGCATCACGCCGCCGGCGTCGTAGATGTACTCCTCGTTGAGCGCCCAGCCAATGCCCTGCGACGCGCCGCCCTGCATCTGTCCCTCGACGTAGCTCGGATGGATGGCCTTCCCCACATCCTGGACGGCGGTGTAGCGCACGACGCGGGTGGTGCCGGTCTCGCGGTCCACCGCAAGGTCGCAGATGTGGGCGGCGAAGGCCGGACCAGCCATTGGCGGGTTCACCGACGCGCTGCCGATGATCGGTCCGCCGGTCTTCGCGAGCTTGGCCGCGATCTCGGTGACGGTCAACGGCTGGCGCCCCTCGGCCGCCTCGAGCGGCACGACACGTCCGTGTTCCCAGCGGGTCTGCTCCACGGGCACGTTCCAGATCTTCGCGGCCCTGGCGCGCAGCTGCTCACGTACATGGCGCGAGGCCTCCACCACGGCCATGCCGGTCGCGTAGCACGTACGGCTGCCGGCGGTGATCTCGGTGAAGCCGGCCGTATCGGTGTCGGCCACGCTCGGCCGCACCCGCTCGACCGGAATGCCCAGTTCCTCGGCCACCATCAAGGCCTGGGCGGCACGCGTGCCGCCGATGTCCGGGTTGCCGGTCACGACGGCGGCGCTGCCGTCGGCCCCGAGCGTCACGGTGGCGCTCGAGCTCATGCCGGCGTTGAACCAGAAGCCGCACGCCAGGCCACGGCCCGTTCCGGCCGCCTTCGGGCTGTTCCAGTGTGCGCTCTGCTGCACCTGATCGAGCACCTCGCGGAAGCCGATGCGGCCGTAGGGCGGACCGTACGGCGCGAGGTCGCCTTCCTTCACCGCGTTCGTCAGCCGGATGGCTATCTGATCGAGGCCGAGCGTGCGCCCGATCTCGTCGATCAGCGACTCGGTCGCCAGCGCGGCCATCGGCGAGCCGGGCGCCCGGTACGCGGCCACCTTCGGCTTGTTCACGACGACATCGTAGGCTTCGATGAAGAAGTTGGGGATGTTGTAGGGTGCAAGCGCGCACATGGCGCCCGCGCCCGACGGCGATCCACGGTACGCCCCCGCCTCGTAGTAGAGCGATGCCGAGGCGGCCACGATGGTGCCGTCCTTCCGGGCGCCCATCTTCATGCGGATCGTGGTGGCGGAGGTCGGCCCGGTCGCGCGGAACACCTCGTCGCGCGTCATCACCATCTTGACCGGTCGCTGCGTCTGCCGCGCCAGCACCACGGCGAGCGGCTCGAGGTAGACCGGAATCTTGCCGCCGAAGCCGCCACCGATCTCGCTCGGCGTCACCTTCACGTTCGCGGCGTCGAGCCCGAGCATCATGGCCGTGGCGTCGCGCACGAGGAAGGGTCCCTGCGTGCTGGTCCAGATGCTCACGCGGCCATCCTCGTTCACCCGTGCGACGCAGGCGTGGGGCTCGATGTAGCCCTGATGGCTGGTCGGCGTGTGGAACACCCGCTCGATCACCACGTCGGCCTCGGCGAAGCCCGCCTCCACGTCGCCCCGCCGCAGTTCCATCCGGCCGGCCACGTTGGTCGGTCCCTTGTCCTCCACCGCCGGCCGGCCGTGGGTCCGCATCGTCTCGTGGAGGATGGGTGCGTCCGTCGCCATCGCCCGCTCGATCGAGAGCACCGGCTCGAGCAGCTCGTACTCCACACGCACCAGTGCCGCCGCCTCGCGCGCGGCACCGATCGTCGTCGCCGCCACGGCGGCCACGGCATGGCCGTGGTACAGCGCCTTCTCGCGCGCCAGCAGGTTGTCGCTCATGTCCTTGAGGTCCATGGCGCCCTCGCCCATGCCGAGCTTCGCGTCGATGAGCGGCACGTCGCGTCCGGTGACAACGGCCTTCACACCCGCCACCTTCAGTGCGGCAGTGGCGTCGATGGAACGGATGCGCGCGTGCGCGTGCGGGCTCCGCACCACGACCGCGTGCAGCATGCCCGGCAGCGACAGGTCGGCGCCGTAGTTGGCGCGGCCGGTCACCTTGTCCACGCCGTCGTGACGGACCGGACGGGTGCCGATGGCCGTGAAGGTACCGTTGCTCATACCGTCGCGCTCCTCATCTCCGCCGCGGCGTCGAGGACCGCGCGGACGATCTTGTCGTAGCCGGTGCACCGGCACAGGTTGCCTGCCAGCCAGTACCGCACCTGTTCCTCGGTGGGCTCGGGGTTCACGTCGAGCAGCGCCTTGGCCGCGACGATGAAGCCCGGCGTGCAGACGCCGCACTGCAGGGCTGCCTCCGCAAGGAAGGCCTTCTGCAGCGGGTGCAGCACCGAGCCGCTGGCTACGCCCTCGATGGTGGTGACGGTGCGCCCCTGCGCTTCGGCCGCCAGGACGAGGCACGACGCCACGACGCGGCCGTCGAGGATCACGGAACAGGCACCACAGTCTCCGGTTCCGCAGCCTTCCTTGGTTCCGGTGAGGCCCAGCTGGTTGCGCAGCACCCCGAGCAGCGTCTCGTCTGGCGAGCACAGGTACTCGGTCGGCTCACCGTTGATGGTCGATGCGATGTGGAGTTTCGACACGATTAGCGTTCCTTCGCGCGCGTCGCCGCGATGGCGGCGACACGCTTCGTGAGCACGCCGACCACGGTCCGGCGATAGGCCACAGTTCCCCGCTTGTCGTCGATCGGCCGCGCGGCCGCCGTGGCCGCCGACGATGCACGCTCGAGGGACGCGGGGTCCAGCATGGAACCGACGAGCGCAGCGGCGGCCTCCGGGACGAGCAGCGGCGTGGGGCCGACCGCCCCGATGGCCACGCGCGCCGCCGTGCAGGTGCCGGCCGCGTCGAGCGACAGGCTCACCGCCGCGGACGCCACCGCAATGTCCATCTCGGTGCGCGGAATCAGCCGCTGGTAGGCGTCGGCCGTGCGCGCGCCGGGCTTCGGCAGGTGCAGGGAGACGAGCAGTTCGCCGGGAACGAGGGCGGTGCGGCCTGGACCGGTCATGAACACCTCGACCGGAATGTCGCGCTGTCCGGCCGGGCCAGCCACTCGTGCAACCGCACGGTTGACGATCAGCGAGCAGACCGAATCGGCCGCAGGCGACCCGTTGCAGAGGTTTCCGCCGAGGCTGCCACGTCCCTGAATCTGCGTGGATCCGATCAGCCGCACCCCGTCGACCAGGCCCGGATACCAGGCCGCGATGGTGGGATGTGCGCAGATCTCGGCAGCCGGCACGGCGGCACCGATGGTCAGCCCGTCGGCGTCGGCAGCAACCGTCATCAGTTCAGGGATGCGCTTGACGTCCAGGAACATCGTCGGGCGACGGGTGCCCGCCTGGTACTGCACCAGGAGATCGGTGCCACCTGCCAGCACGCGGGCTCCAGGCTCAGCGGCCATGAGGCCGACGGCCGCGGCGACGGTCACTGGCGACTCGTATCGCGAGGTCTGCATCCGAGCAGCATATGAAAAGGGTCGATCGGGTGGCAAGCGCCAGGGCAGGGACTCGCCGCGCGCCGGGCGTGGACCGCCTGCCGAATTTTCGGCGGCACTGCGAAGTCTTCCCCGCGACCGGAGACGAATGTCCCGAATTTACGGCCAAATCTGCCGAAAGTGACCCGGCATGGAGTCTGCTCACTGGAGTGCCAACAGGTTTGTTTTCAGGAGGAGGGACCCCATGTTCGATGAATTCGTTCGCCGCTGGTGGATTGTCGCCTCGCGTGGCGCCGTATCCGCGCTGTTCGGAGTCGCCGCGCTCGTCGCACCGGACGAGACGCTCGCCTGGCTGCTGAAGCTGTTCGGGCTGTTTGCACTGGCTGACGGCCTCTTCACGATGGGCGCCGGCCTGGCCGTGAACTGGCTCTCGCTGTTCCTCGAAGGGTTCGTCGGCATCGCCGTCGGCCTGGTCACCCTGTTCGCCCCGCAGAACTTCGTCGAGTACTGGCTCGTGGTGAACATCGGTGCCTATGCGGTCGTCACCGGCGGCATCGAGCTGGCGGGCGCACTGGGCCTCAAGAGCAAGGCCCGTGGCTCGATGGTGCAGGGCGACTGGCTGCTCGGCTTGAACGGCGCGATCTCGCTGCTCTTCGGGGCGGTGCTGCTGTTCAACACCACGATGGCGCTCAGCACGCTCATCATGATGCTCGGCGGCTTCGCACTGGTCTCCGGCATCCTCCTGCTCGCCTTCGCCTTCAACGTGAAGGGCTGGCGGCAGGTGCTCGGCTCTCCCGCCGTCGCCCTCTGAGGCACGGCCGGACCAGCGTCCCGTTCTACCCGCACCGGCCGCTGCCTGACCCGCAGCGGCCGGTCGTGTCTTCAGCCGGTCAGAAGGCCCCGCGCCCGTCATGACCGATCCGTCCAGCCTGCTCGGCCTGCTCGTCGCCGCCACGGGCGGACTCGGGATCGGCGTGGAGCGCGAGCAGTCGGGTCACACGCGCGGGCGGAACGCGCACTTCGCCGGCATCCGCACCTTCACCCTCATCGGCATCACCGCGGGCATCGCCGGCTCGCTGGCCCACAGCGGACACGCCCTCCTGGCGGCGGTGCTGACCGCGGGCCTCATCACACTCATCGCCATCGCCTATGCCGCAGCGAGCCGTCGCGACGTGGATGCGACGACCGAGGTCGCGGCGCTCATCACGGTGGCCGCGGGCCTGCTCTCGGGGCTGGGCCACACCACGATCGCCAGCGCGATCATCGCCATCACGGTGCTGCTGCTCGTCGAGAAGTCTCGGCTGCACCGGCTGGTGGCCCGGATCGACGAGGCGGAGTTGCGGGCCGCCGCGCGCTTCGGGGTCATGGCCGTGGTGGTGCTGCCGCTCCTGCCGGAAGGCCCGTTCGGTCCGCTGGGGGGCATCCGGCCGCGCGCACTCTGGCTGCTCGTCCTGTTCTTCACCGGCCTGAGCTTCACCGGGTACATCGCGCGGCGCCTGATCGGCACCGCGCACGGCTACTCGGTCACCGGCGCGCTCGCGGGCCTGGTCTCGTCGACGAATGCGACGTTCACGTTCGCCAGGCTGAGCCGGCAGGAGGGGCTTCCGTCTGCGACGCTGGCCACCGCGACGATCGCCGCCTGCACGATGCTGTTCCCGCGTGTGCTGGTGGCCACCGCGGTCCTGGACGTTCGCGTGGCCGCGGCGCTCGTGCCCTACCTGGCGCCGCCCTTCATCGTCGGCCTGCTGGCGCTCGGCGTGTGGCTGCGGGGCCGACCGGCTGAGTCGGGCGACGGGACGACGGCCGCCAATCCCCTGCAGGTGTGGCCGGCCCTGCAGATGGCGGCCACGTTCCAGCTGGTGCTGTTCGGCGTCGCCTTCGTCCGCGGGCACGCGGGGGACGTGGGGCTCCTGGCCACGGGAGCGGTACTCGGCCTCACCGACGTGGACGCGCTCACAGTGTCCATGACCGCGATGGCGTCGTCCGGGCTGGCACCGGACACGGCGGCTCGCGCCATCGCCATCGGCATCCTGTCCAACAGCGTCATGAAGGCGACGCTTGCCGCTGTGCTGGGCACCTCGGTATTTGCCGGCCGCACCGGCGGCGTGCTGGCGGCCATGGCGGCCACGCTCGTGGCGGTGCTGGTCGCCGCCCCCTGACCGCTACGGCTGCTGCGGATCGTAGACCCGGCGCCGGGGCGCGGGAGGCATCCCCGGTCCTCGCCCGCGGTCGTCATCGCGCCGTTCGGCCTCCCCCTCCATCTCGAAGAGCACGATCAACTGGCCGGTGGCGGGGTCCAACGCGTAGGCCTCGGTGGCCTTGCCGCGCCCGAGCCCGCTGATCTGGGTGACGAGCGTCTGGCCCTCCCACCGGGTCCTGCGCTCGATGCCCGAGCCGAGGTCCTTGATCTTCGAGTTGTCGGGTGCCAGGCGAGTGGTCCGGCCGTCGCCCGTGGTGATGATCACCATCGACTCGGTCTGGGTGATCGTGAGTCGCTCTGCGGGACGGATGACGTCGCGAATGGTGTTCATGCGCCGCTCCATCTCTTCGCGGTCGATCCCGCCGCCGGGGGCTCCCCGACCACCGCCACGCCCGAACCCACCGCCTCCGCGTCCGCCGAAGCCACCCCCGGGCCCCCCGGGACCCCCACCACGAGGTCCGCGGCCACGCCGTCCGTCCCGCCCGTCCTGGCCCTCGGGCGGCGCTGGAGGCGAGTCGCTCGCCTGCGTGTTCAGCACCCAGGCACCGACAATCGATACGGGCGTCGCCTGCCCGGCGGCGGCAGGGCGCGTGCCGGCAACGAGCGCGAGGACGACAGCGGCAAGACAGTATTTCGAGGTCACGTCACGATTATGGTGACGTCACTGGCGGGCAGGGGTGAAAAGACGATGGCAGCCCGTGCGAGGGCCGTCTGAGGGGGAAGCGGGACACGGGTTCCCGGTGCGGACCGGGACCGGCCCCGCGTCAGATGAAGAGCGCGTCTTCGTCTTCGCTCGAGCGCGAGCGGCTGGGCCTGGAGGCCAGCCCGCGGCGGAGCGAGTCGAGCGCGGCGCGAACGCCCACCATCAGCGCCGCGCCTTCGCGCGCGGGCGCAGCGATGGCATGCTGCACGGCGGTCAGAGTGTCCTCCACCTTGATCGCCACGTCGCCGAAGAGCCGATCGACGCGCTCGACCTGGGCCGTGGCCAGCGACGCGGCCTTCGCCGCGTCCTTGCCGATGGCGTTGAGGCTGGCCAGCAGCGGGGAGAGTTCGCGCTCGACCTGGTCCGCCAGCCGTCCGATGCGCCTGGTCAGCATGCCGGCGGCAATGAGCACGGCCACCTGCAGGACCGCGGTGACCAGCGTGGCCACGGCAATGATGCCGAGGAAGATGTCAGACCAGCCGCTCACGCGTTCTCCCGCGCCCTCGCCTGCTGGTAGGCCTCACGTCCACGCTCGATGGCGGAGGAGAGCGTGTCGCGCCCCTGTTCGAGGATGTCGCGGCCCTTGGCGGCCGCGGCGGCGGCGCGCTCGCGGCCCTCGCGGGCCTTCTCGCCCAGGAGCTCGCGGGTTTCGTTCCCTGACTGCGGTGCGTAGAGCAGCGCCACCGCGGCACCGCTGATCGCCCCCAGCATGAATGCAAGCAGGATCGTTCCGGAGCCAGCCCCTTCGTCTCTCGCCATGGTCGTTCTCCCTAGAACACGCTGACTTTGATGTTGAGGAACTTGCGCGGGTCTTTCCGGATGTCGGCCACCAGCGAACGCAGGTCGCCCACCGCGCCATTCATGTTCTCATACAACTGCTTATCTTTCAGCAACTGCCCCGCCGTCCCCTCGCCGTCGTTCAGCTTCGTGACCAGCGCATCGAGCCGCTCGGTCATCGAGTTGAGGCGGTTGAACAGCGCGGGATCGGTCATCAGCTTTCCCGCCGTCCCCTCGCCCTTATTCAGGTTGCCGACCAGGGTGTCCAGGTTTGTCGTGGCCGACGTGAGCGACCGTGAGAAGGCGTCGTCCTTGAGGAGCTTGCCCAGGCTGCCCTCACCGGCCGCGATCTGCTTCGTGAGGGTCTCGATGTTCTGCAGCGACGCCTCGAGCGCGTTGGCGGTGGCCGGGTCGTTCAGCAGCTTGCCCACCGAGCCGCGCCCCTGCCTGATGCCGTCGGTCAGTGCGCCGGCGGACGCGACGAACCGGTTCAGTTCGACATACAGCTGCTCGTCGGTCATCAGCTTGCCGACCGTGCCCTGCCCTCCGCGCACGTCGTGGATGAGGGACGTCAGCTCCTGGATGCCCTGGCTGGCGGCGTCGGTCATGTCCGACATGACCGCCACCGGCCGCCCCTGCGGCACGTACCCCCACTCCGGAATCGGGGTACCGCCCGCATTGGGGGTGATGTCCACCGCGCTCTGCCCCAGGAGGGAGACCGACCCGAGCCTGGCGACGGACTTGTCGGTGATGAGCGGCCGGTTCTTCTCGTTCACCTGGAAGGTGACGTCCACCTCCTCGCCGCTCAGCTCGACGGCCGTGACCGTCCCGACCTCGACCCCCGCGATGCGCACCGGGGAGCCGGAGGCGAGGCCGGCCACGTTGTTGAAGCGGGTCTTGAGGCTGTAGCGCTGCCAGGCGAAGCCCTTGGTCCCGGTGAGGCTGAAGATCAGGACAGCCGCAATCGTGACGGCAGCAATCGTCAGCACACCGATCTTGAGTTCCGACCACGCGAGCGATCTCGTGCGAGGCATGTAGCAATCCTACGAAAGAAACGACCGAATGTAGGGGTCCGTCGAGCGCCGCAGCTCCTCCGCGTCCCCCTCGAACACGATGACGCCGTCCTTCAGCATCAGGAACTCCGCTTCCTGTTCCTTGGCCGGGCTGGCACGCACGATCTGCACCTGCCCCTGCGCATCGCGCACGGCCATGTGCGTCGCCACGTAAAAGGCGTCGCGCAGCTGGTGGGTCACCACGATCGAGCTGACCCCCTCGAGGTCCCTGAGCTTGATGATCTCGGCATCGACGGTCAGCGCCGTGATCGGGTCGAGCCCGGTCGTCGCCTCGTCATAGAGCAGGATGCGCGGCTTGAACGCCATGGCCCGCGCAATCGCCACCCTCCGCCGTTGCCCGCCCGAGAGCGCCGACGGCATCTTGTCGATGTGCTCGGCCAGCCCGATGAAGCCGAGCACCTCCTCCACCCGGCGATCCACGTCCTCGATCGCCATGTCGGACTCCTCGTACAGCTTGTAGCCGACGTTCTCGCGCACCGTGAGGGAGTCGAAGAGCGCCCCCTCCTGGAAGATCAGCCCCAGGTCGTCCCGGACCGCCATCATCTGCCGCTCGTCGAGCTGGTCCACCCGCTCGCCGTTCACCCACACGACGCCGGCGTCGGCCTTGAGCAGGCCGGTGATGATCTTCAGCGACGTCGACTTCCCCGAGCCACTGGCGCCGAGGATGATCTTCGTGTGCCCCTTCCGCAGGGTGAAGCTGACATCGCGCAGCACCACCTTGTCGTCGAACGCCAGCTCCACGTGGTCGAAGACGACCACCGGCGCACCCGGCTCGTCCAGCAGGGCCTGTGCTTCGTCGTGCCGGTCGTCCAGGTCCACGGCCATCTCAGTAGAGCAGCGTCACCAGGATCTGGTTGACGAAGAAATCGGCCGCAATCACCAGCACCGAACCGGCCACCACCGCCACCGTCGTGGCACGGCCGACGCCGGCGGTGCCGCCCGTGGTCCGCATGCCCACGTGGCAGGCCACGGTCACGATGATGAAGCCGAACACGAACGGCTTCACGAGCCCCATGCCGTAGACGTCCTGCAGGTAGAGGCCGTCGCGGACCGACGACCAGTAGAGCCCAGAGTTCACCTGGAGCTGGAACCGCGCCACCACCCAGCCGCCGGCAATGCCGACGAAGTCCGAGATTGCCGTGAGCACCGGGGTCATCAGGAAGCCGGCCAGCATGCGCGGCACCACGAGCTTGCGGATCGGATCGGTGCCGAGGGCCCGCAGCGCGTTGATCTGGTCGGTCACCATCATCGAGCCGAGCTCCGCGGCAATGCCCGAGCCGATGCGTCCGGTGAGCATCAGCGCCGTCAGCACCGGGCCGAGCTCCTTGATCATCGACGCCCCGACCAGGCGGCCGACGACCGCCCGGGCGCCGAACTGGTCCAGCGTCAGGCCGCTCTGTGCCGTGAGCGCCATCCCGGTGAACAGGCCGGTCAGCAGCACCACGGTCAGCGACCCGACACCGATGACGTCCAGCTGCTCGACGATGTCGTAGCGATAGACAGGGCGACTGAACACCCCGCGCACGCCGGCCAGCACGAGGCGGACGTATTCCTGGACCTCCAGGGCGGCGCTCTTGGACCAGTTTTCGAGGAACGAGGGCACGCGGTCAGTGTCTCCGCGCCGGCCACGGCAGTCCGAGGTCGGCGTTGCGCAGGCGTTTGATGTCGTCGCGGAGGGCGGCTGCCTTCTCGAAATCGAGGTTGGCGGCCGCGGCTTTCATCCTCTCCTGCAGACGCGCAAGGTGGGCATCGAGTTCCGCCTGCGTGCGGAAGACCTCTGCACCGTCGCGCACGAGCATCGGCGCCGTCATGTAGTCGCGCTCGTACACGCTCGACATGACGTCATCGAGCTGGCGGACGACCGACTGCGGCGTGATGCCGTGCTCCTCATTGTAGGCCTGCTGCATCGCCCGGCGGCGCTCGGTCTCGCCGATGCAGGCCCGCATGGAGTCGGTCACCGTGTCCGCGTACATGATGACCCGCCCGTTCACGTTCCGGGCGGCGCGCCCGGAGGTCTGGATGAGGGACCCTCCCGAGCGGAGGAAGCCCTCCTTGTCCGCGTCGAGGATCGCGACGAGCGACACCTCCGGGAGGTCGAGCCCCTCGCGGAGCAGGTTGATGCCGACCAGCACGTCGAACTCGCCCTTGCGCAGGTCGCGCAGGATCTGCACCCGCTCGAGCGTCTCGATGTCGGAGTGCAGGTAGCGTACGCGCACGCCGAGCCCCTGGTAGTAGCTCGTGAGGTCCTCCGCCATCCGCTTGGTCAGGGTCGTGACGAGCACACGCTCCCGGCGGGAGACCCGGTCGCGGATCTCGGCGAGCAGGTCGTCCACCTGCCCCTTCACCGGGCGCACCTCGATCGGCGGGTCGATCAGCCCCGTGGGCCGGATGATCTGCTCGACGACCACCCCCTGCGCGCGGTCCAGCTCCCAGGGGCCAGGCGTGGCCGACACGAAAATCGTCTGCGGGGCGCGCTGCTCCCATTCGTCGAAGTTCAGCGGCCGGTTGTCCAGCGCCGACGGGAGGCGGAAGCCGTACGAGACCAGCACCTCCTTGCGCGACCGGTCACCGAAGTACATGCCGCGGATCTGGGGCACGGTCTGGTGGCTCTCGTCCACGATCAGCAGGGCATCGCTCGGCAGGTAGTCGAACAGCGTGGGCGGCGGCTGCCCGGGCGCACGGCCGGTGAGGTGGCGCGCGTAGTTCTCGATGCCGTGGCAGTAGCCGATCTCCTTGATCATCTCCAGGTCGAACATCGTCCGCTGGTGGAGGCGCTGCGCCTCGAGCAGCTTGCCCTCGTGCTCCAGCTGGCCACGCCGCTCCACCAGTTCGGCCTTGATGGTCTCGACCGCCAGGCGCGTCCGGTCGCGCGGCGCCACGAAGTGCGACTTCGGATAGACGGCCACCTTGTCGTGGCGGCGCAGGGTCTTCCCCGTGAGCGGGTCGAAGGTGACGAGTTCGTCCACCTCGTCGCCGAAGAGCTCGATGCGCAGGCCGAGTTCCTCGTACGACGGGTAGACCTCGATGATGTCGCCACGCACCCGGAAGGTGCCGCGGCTGAAGTCATGGTCGTTGCGCTCGTACTGGATCTCGACCAGCTTCCGGAGCACCTGCTCGCGCCCGATCCGCTGCCCCTTCTCGAGCGGCAGCAGCATGCCGTAGTAGGCTTCCGGCGAGCCCAGGCCGTAGATGCACGAGACGCTGGCCACGATGAGGACGTCGCGCCGCTCGAAGAGCGACCGGGTGGCGGAGAGCCGCATGCGGTCGATCTCGTCGTTGATCGTGGCCTCCTTCTCGATGTACGAGTCGGTGGCCGGGACGTACGCCTCGGGCTGGTAGTAGTCGTAGTAGCTGACGAAGTACTCGACCGCGTTCTCCGGGAAGAAGCGCTTGAACTCCTGGTAGAGCTGGGCGGCCAGGGTCTTGTTGTGGACCATGACCAGCGTGGGCCGGTTGACCCGCGCAATGGTGTGCGCCATCGAGAAGGTCTTGCCCGAGCCGGTCACCCCCAGGAGCACCTGGTACCGGTCGCCACGCTCCAGCCCCTCGACGAGTTCGCCGATGGCGCGCGGCTGGTCGCCGGCGAGCTCGAACCCGGAGACCAGGTGAAAGCGGTCGTGGACCGAAGGCATACGAATCCGTCATCGTACTACACGGCCGGCCGTGCTTCGGTCGGTGCCCGTGACCTCGGCTTTGTATAATCAGGGCTTGGTATCCAGATGCGCTGCTTAGCTGTCTGCCAGGACGAGCTGGTCATCAGGATGCTCGACGAAATCCTGCTCCCGGGATTCGAGGTCGAGTTCATCGTGGAGAACAAGCCGCTCGCGCGGCGCCTGCACGATGCCGGTGTCAGCCTCGTCACCGGCGACCCCCGCCGCACCGATACCTTCCTCAAGGCCGACCTCAGCCCTGGCACCTGCGTCATCATCGAGGACAACGGCCGCCGCAGTCCGCGCCGGATCCTCGAGGCGGTCCGCGACGCGGGCGGCACGCTGATCTACCTGCTCGGCATCGGGGCCGCCGCCTCGACGAAGCGGGCCGACGAGTTCCACACCGAGTTCCCGGACGTCGCGTACCTCGCGATGTCGGAGCTGTTCGGCAACCCCCTGGTCACCGAAGTCAGCCGATCGCTCACCCGCGCGCGCGTGCAGCAGTACCAGCGCTACCTCAGTGACGCCGACCGCGTCCTGATCATGCTGCACAACGACCCGGACCCCGACGCCATGGCCAGCGGCCTCGCCCTGCGCAACGTGCTTCGCCGGACGAAGACCACCGCCATCATCGGCGCCTTGCAGGGGGTGACGCGGCCGGAGAACCTGCGGATGGTCAACCTGCTCGACATCCACGTCGACATCATGACCCCTGAGACCATCCGGGAGTTCGACCGCATCTGCATGGTCGACGTGCAGCCGCACTACTTCGGCGGCCTGATCGACCGGGTCGACCTGGTCATCGACCACCACCCCGAGCAGACCGGCTACACGGCGGTCTTCAAGGACGTGCGCGCCGACTACGGCTCCACGTGCACCATCCTCACCGAGCACCTGCGCGCCGTGGACGTCAACATCTCGGAGCGCACCGCCACCGCCATGCTCTACGCGATCAAGTCCGACACGCTCTTCTTCAACCGGCAGACCAACCGGGTCGACATCGAGGCCTTCTCGTTCCTCTACCCGCTGGCCGACGCGGCCATGATCCGGAAGATGGAAGGGGCGGAAATCACGGCTGAACGGCTCGACTACGTCATGAAGGCCCACCAGGGCGGCCGCCTCGTGGACCAGGTGTTCTGCACCTTCCTCGGCACCCTCCCGCGAGAGGACTTCATCCCCTACGTTGCCGACTTCTTCCTCCAGCTCGAGCACGTCAAGTGGACGGTCATCGCCGGCGTCGTCAACGACGCGCTCGTCATCTCGGTGAGGAACCTCGGCTACTCCAAGAACGCGGGCGAGTTCGCGCGCCGCTTCTTCGGTGACATCGGCAGCGCGGGCGGGCACCGCGCCATGGCCAAGGCCGTGGTGGGCATGCGCGCCTTCCGGGACAAGTTCGGCGTGGACGGGGGCGACGAGATCGGCCCGCGCCTCCAGGAACTGGTCTCGCAGTTCCTCCACGAAGCTGCTGCCACCGAACGGCGCAAGGAAGCGGTCCGCCCCTAGGACCGCGGTCCACCCCTACGCGATCGCCTGCCTCAGGTCGGCGATCAGGTCGTCCACGTCCTCGAGGCCGATCGACAACCGCAGCATCCCTTTGGTGATCCCGGCCGCGGCAAGCTGCTCATCGCTGTGACCCCACTGCGAGGTCAGCACCGGCAGGCTGACGATGCTCTCGACACCGCCCAGGCTGGCCGCCCTGGTGATCACCGCCAGCCTGTCGAACGCGTGCACCGCACGGTCGTAATCGCCGCCAAGGTCGATGCACACCATCCCGCCGAACCCGGTCATCTGCGAACGGGCTATGTCGTGCTCCGGGTGCGACGCCAGCCCGGGATGGAACACCTGGCTCACGCGCGGGTCCGCGGCCATCGCCGTGGCCACGGCCAGCGCGCTCTCGTTCTGCCGCGCCACGCGCACAGCCAAAGTCTTCAAGCCCCGCCCGAGCAGGTAGGCCGGCGCAGGGTCCAGGATGGTGCCGAGCAGCCGGCGCGCCCGCTCGATCGGCGCCATCAGGGCCGCCGACCCGGCCACCACACCCGCAGTGACGTCGCTGTGCCCGTTCAGGTACTTGGTCGCGCTCTGCATCGCGAGGTCCACGCCGAGCGCCAGCGGCTGCTGGTTCAGCGGGCTGGCGAAGGTGTTGTCGATCACGCTCAGCACCCCGCGCGCCCGGCACGCCTCCGCCACGCGCCGGATGTCGACACAGCGCAGCGTGGGGTTAGTCGGCGACTCGAACCAGACCATGCGCGTGCGTGGACCGATGGCCGACTCGAGCGCCGCGAGCTCCATCGCGGAGACGAAGCGCGTGGTGATGCCGAATCGGGTCAGCAGGTCGTGCAGCAGGTGCAGCGTCCCGCCGTAGATGGCCGCGGCGCACAGCACCTCGTCCCCCGCCTGCAGGTGTCCCACCATCGTCGTCGCCGCGGCCGCCATGCCCGACGAGAAGAGGAGCGCCTGCTCGGCACCGTCGAGCAGCGCCAGCGACTGCTCCACTGCGGCGATGGTCGGATTGCCGTACCGCGTGTAGAGGAACTTGCCGGAGTGCCCGGTGTTGTAGGCAATCACCTCGGCCGCATTCTCGAAGACGTAAGTGGTCGTCTCGAAGATCGGCATGGTGAGCGGCGCGGCGTTCGCCGGCACGCGGTTGCCGCCGTGGATCAGATCAGTGGTCTTGGACATAGGGGCTCCAGGCGATGGGCGATGGGCGATCGGACGACTCGTGACCACGTCAGGAGAAGGCCCACGGCCTCTGGCCTACCGTCCTTCGCCTGCATCGGTCCGGCCCCGAGGACTCACCGGACCGTGCCAACGTGTTCGCCGCCGGCACCGACCACCGGTTCGATGAACTGGTGGTAGGCATCCTCGTACCCGCGGTTCATGAGCTCGTCGAGATCCTGGCGGCGGTCGGAGCGGTCGTCGAACCCACCCACGAAGTCGAGCGGACCGACCGGGTTGTGCAGCGGGCGGATGAGGAACAGGCGCGGGTCGTCGGCGCGCCGCCGCGACACCGCGTCCCTCACCGCCGCGGCCTCGGCCGAGCGCAGGTATTCACCCACCCGTCCGCGCCCGTCGATCCGGGGAGCCGCGAGTGCATGGGGCCCCGGCGATTCCGGCGCTGCCGACACGATGATGATCTGCTCCACGTCGAGTTCGGCCAGTTCGCGCAGGAGCCGCTCGAGGCTGCCCGGACGGTCGCAGACGCGATGGGTCTCGCCGCGCCAGTAGCTGTCGGCCGCGAAATGCACGTGGTGGAGGTCGGTCGCCAGTGGGATGGTGAGCGACGCGGCCACCGCATCGGCCAGATGGTCGCGCGCCAGGCCCGCCAGGTCGAGCACCTCGGCGCGTCGTGCCTCGGTCTCCTCGATGGAGGCGCGTCGCACCAGATCGCGCCGGCGCGCGTCCGCCACCATCGCGCACACCAGGTCGCGGCCCGCATCGACGTCGTGCATCACCAGCACCAGTTCGCGGAAGCCCGGCTGCCCCAGGTTGTCACCCAGGAGTTCCGCGTACCGGCGCGCCAGGTCCACGCGCGAGGGGGTCCGCAGCTGCGCCGCCCCCCGCACCAGGTCCCAGACGGCGTCCCAGGCATGTGCAATGGCCAGGTCGGCGGTCAGCGGCGCGGGTACCATCCGCCACCACCAGGGTCCGCGCGTGCGGCGCGACGTGGCGGCGCGGCGCAAGGCACTCGACGCGGCAATGGCCCCGGCCACGCCCAGCACCAGCAGCGCCATGCGAGGCAGCCACGTGGGGAACGCCGTGGGTGCAAAGGCGGCGTCGGCCAGGCCCAGGTACCAGGCGGCCAGCCCCCCACCCGACAGCCCTACCATCTTCAGCACGAAGTCGATCGGAAAGACGATGAGCCCGGCGGCGACGGCGGCGAGCGGCAGCGAGACGACGGCAATCGCGAGCGCCACGGCTCCGGTCAGCAGCCGGAGCGTGGGCCGCCAGCCGTAGAGCCGACCGAGCCCGGGACGCTTCCAGAACCCCTTGTCGCTCCAGAGGTGCGGCGCGCCGTCCACCGCGGTGAAGAGCGCCCCTACCACGCCGACGCCGCGGCCGCCGATCACGTCGAGCTTGACCCCGGCTTCGTGGAGCGCGCGCACCACACCCGCGTGATAGGCGCCGGCGGTGCCGGTGCCGGTGAGGAGCAGCGCCGTGCGTCGCTGCGGCGAGTAGGCGTCAGCCGGATGGGCGGCGCCGCGACGGGTCATTCCGGCGCTTCGTCGTGGATCGTGAAGAGCCGGTCGATCTCGAACTCGCGGATGCCGCCAGGCGTCGTCACCTTGACGGCGTCGCCTGGTTCCTTGTTCAGCAGGGCACGCCCGATGGGAGAGGTCGTGGAGATGAGCCCCTTGGTGGCGTCGGCATCCTCGGGCATGACGAGCTGGAACACGATCTTGTCGCCGTTCGACTCCGTCACGTGGAGCGTGGAACCGAACCCGGCGCGGCCGCGCGGGATGCGGTCGACATTGAGCAGATGGATCTCGGACACCCGCTTCTGCAGCATGCTGATGCGGGCTTCGACGAGCCGCTGCCGCTCCTTGGCCGCCGCATACTCGGCGTTCTCACGCAGGTCGCCGAGTTCACGGGCGCGCTTGATTTCCTTCGGAAGTTCAAGCTTCAGCTCGCGGTCCAGCGCGGCAATTTCGTCGTCGAACTTCCTGATCAGCCGGTCCTTCACCGAGGTGCTCATGTCTGCTGAGAAGATACCATAGCCGCCTGCTGGCGCCGGCCGGGCCGCGCGCGCACCCAGTGCTATGCTTCGGCCGTGCAGCGGATCACGAGCCGGCAGAACGCCACGGTCGCGGCATACCGCGACGCCGCGCGCGACGCGAGCGCCACGATCCTCCTTGACGGCCTCCACCTGGTGGGCGAGGCGATCGATGCCGGTCTCCGCCTCCGCCACGTGCTCATTGCCGCCGACGCCGTGGAGCGGCCGGACGCCGCCGCACTCCTGCGACGCCTGCCGCCGGACACACCGGTCGCGACCGCGTCCGCCACGGTGATGGACGCCGCCAGCCCGGTCCGTTCGAGCAGCCTGATCGTCGCCCTCGCCAACCGGCCGCCCGTCGCCCCATCCCCCTTCTCGGGCCGTGCCCTCGTCGTCGTCCTCTGTGACGTGCAGGACCCGGGAAATGTCGGTGCGATCCTCCGTGTGGCCGAGGCAGCCGGCGCGACCGGCGCGATCGTCGCCGGGTGCTGCGCCGATCCGTTCGGGTGGAAAGCCCTGCGTGGATCGATGGGCAGCGCGCTGCGCCTGCCAATCGCGTTCGCCGCGAGCGCCGCGGACGCGGTCGCACACGCGAGGAGCCACGACACCCTCGTGGTGGCGACAGTGCCTCGCGATGGCGCCCCCCTCGTCGACACCGACCTCGTGGTGCCGGTCGCGCTCCTCATCGGGGGCGAGGGGCCCGGACTTCCCGCGGATGTGGTGAACACTGCCGATCGGCACGTGACCATCCCGATGGAAGCACCGGTCGAGTCGCTGAACGCCGCTGTGGCTGCCGCGATCGTCCTGTACGAGGCACGACGTCAGCGGCACTCCCCAGCCCTCGCTCACCGCGGCACGGTCACCGCCGCCACCACCTAGCCATGGACTCGCTGTTTCCCGACGACACGCCGGCACCGGCCGGCACGGCCGCACCTGCGCCGCTCGCAGAACGCATGCGGCCGCGCACGCTCGACGAGTTCGTGGGCCAGGAGGAACTGCTGGGCCCTGGCCGCCCGCTGCGCGAAGCCATCGAGCGCGACCTGCTCCAGTCGATCATCCTGTGGGGTCCGCCTGGGACCGGCAAGACCACCCTCGCGCGGATTGTCGCCGAGACCACGCGGGCACGGTTCGTCTCGTTCAGCGCGGTCCTTTCGGGCATCAAGGAGATCCGCGAGGTGATGAACGAGGCCGAGCGGGTCCGACGCACCACCGGCCGACGCACCATCGTGTTCATCGACGAAATCCACCGCTTCAACAAGGCCCAGCAGGACGCTTTCCTGCCCCGCGTCGAGGCGGGCGACATCGTCCTCATCGGCGCGACCACCGAGAACCCGTCGTTCGAGGTCAATGCGGCGCTCCTGTCCCGGTCGAAGGTGTTCGTCCTGCGCGGACTCGTGACCGACGAGGTTCTCGCGATCCTCTCGCGGGCCCTGTCGGATTCCGAGCGTGGGCTGGGGCGGGAGGCGGCCGTCGTCGAACCAGAGGCCCTGAAGGCGGTGGCGATGTACGCCAACGGCGATGCGCGGGCGGCGCTCGGCTTGCTCGAGCTGGCGGTGGGGGCGGCCCCCGTGGTGGACGGGCTCAAGCAGCTGACGGCCGAGCGGGTGCAGCAGACCATCCAGCGGAGGGCGCTGCTGTACGACAAGTCGGGGGAAGAGCACTACAACCTGATCTCGGCGCTCCACAAGTCCATGCGGAACAGCGACCCGGACGCGACGATCTACTGGCTCGCCCGCATGGTGGAGGCTGGGGAGGATCCGCTCTACATTGCCCGACGGCTCGTGCGATTCGCCTCGGAGGATGTCGGCAACGCCGACCCGCAGGCACTCACCGTGGCGGTGGCCGCCAGGGAGGCCGTGCACTTCATCGGGATGCCCGAGGGCAGCACGGCACTCGCGCAGGCCGCGCTGTATCTCGCCACCGCACCGAAGAGCAATGCCACCTACACCGCCTACAGCCAGGCGGCCGATGCCGCTCAGCGCGACGTGGCAGAGCCGGTGCCGCTGCACCTGCGCAACGCCCCGACGAAGCTGATGAAGTCGCTGGAGTACGGGAAGGGCTACCGCTACGCACACGACGAAGCGGAGGCGGTGGCCGACATGTCCTGCCTGCCACCGTCACTCGAGGGACGGACCTTCTACCGACCGACCGAGCGGGGCTTCGAGAAGGAGATCAAGCGCCGGCTCGACGGCTGGGCCGACATCAAGCGCCGGCGCCGAACGAACGGGTGAAGAGCGCCTCGATGGCGGCCCTGCCGTTGTCGCGCACGCGCCTGGTGCCCGTACCCGTGAAGTGAGGATGGGTGATGACCGGGCCGTCCTCGGCGGCCCGCCTGACGAAGCCGTCGCCGTCCCACGAGAACCAGGCGTCGTGATCCTGATCGAACACGTGCAGCGGCTTGTTGCAGATCTTCGCGAACTCGGCGCCCCACCCCGTTCCGCCCCGCACCGTGCCGTCGTCGAGGATGGTGCCGATGACGTAGATCTCCTGGCCGTTGTTCACCTGGTACCAGATGGTCTGGAGCACCTTGCGGATCGTCGGCGCGTCCGTGTAGCGGCGGTTCATGAGCTTCGAGACGTACGCGAGACTGACGTCGCCGTTCTGGAGTTCCTCGTGGTTGAGGACCCGCACGCCGCGGTGGCGCACGATGGGATGGCCATCGAACGTGAAGTTCACTTCCTCGATGCCGTGGCGTTCGGCGCAGGCGCCGAACTCGGCCTCGGCGCCCGGGGCGCCACCTGAGAAGAGAATGCAGTCGCTCGGCTTCATGGGGTCATCTTAGCGCAGCCGGGCTCGACCGGCGCAGCGTCGGCCCGCCGTGTCAGTGGGTCGGCTCGACCATCCTCGGCTCGTCGGCCTGCGGCGGCCCGCCGGCCTCCGGTGCCTGAGCCACCTGCGCCGCAGACACGGGAGCCGGGCCGCGCACCTTGCGCAGCATGTCGGTCCGGATCGGCAGGATGAACGAGAAGCGGTAGTCGCCCTGCATGCGCCCCACCGGGATACCGACGAGGTCTCCCGCGCGGTTCAGCACGCCACCGCCCGACACGCCAGGGTGCCCGTCGGTCAGGGCGGTGACCAGGCCGTTCGACGTCCGCTGTCCCACGTATCCGGTCGAGAGCAGGATCCCCTTCGAGTAGTCGTTGCCCAGCCGGAAGATGGGCTCGGCGAACTCGTAGTCGAACGCCGTGTTCGCGTGAAGGGCGGGGATGTCGAGCGGGCGGGTCCGGATGATGGCCCAGTCGCCACTGTGCACCTCGACGTCGGCATCGCCCGCGTCCACGAGCTTCGCCGGGACGTCCTTGCCGTGGTGGACGATGCGGATGGACGTGATCTTCCGCTGTCCGTCGCGGTTGTCATCGTCCTTCAGCGCCACCACCGCGTGCTTGACGGTGATGAAGTACCCGTTCCCGAGGTAGCCGGCCGTCCCGTAGTTGGTCCGGCCCTGGTTGTCGCCCGCATACAGCTCCACGAAGCTGGTGCGCCGGTCGCGCAGCAACTGGAGCGGCGCAAGCCCCAGCTCGCTCTGCAGTTCCTGCTTGATCTCGTCGACCATGCGCGTGCGCGCGGCGTCGGAGGGCGACATCGGCACGGTCGGGCGTGAGGACAGTCCCGACGTACCGGCCGGGAGCGCGGCCGGGACGCGCGTGCGGCCCACCTCGCTTCGGAACTCGGCCCGGATGGCATCGAGCTTGGCGTCGTATTCGGCGCGTTCGGCGGCCGTGCCGGATCGCGCGTGGAAGTCGCCGAGGAAGAAGGATGCGACAGCCGAGGACAGGATGGCGATGACGGTCAGGAAGCGGCGCGACACCATTGACGGACTCCAAGTTCGGCAGCTAAACCACCCGGCATCCCCGGATGTCCGTGGCTTACAGCTTTGCGCTCCGACGACGGCCCCGCGGAACTGCGGGAGAGCTCGCGCCGGATGGCCTTTTTCGCTTGGGCAAGCGTTGGCTATGTAGTTGTTATCGGCGAACGAGGCCACAGTAACAGCGGCCGCGAGACAGGGTCAAGCTGAGCAAAAAACAAAATTGCGAGGCGCTAGATTCGCTCGAAGTTCTTCTCGATCTCGCGCCTGGTGAGCCGCAGCATCACTGGCCGGCCGTGCGGGCATACGGTCGAGTACGCCGTGGCCCGGAGTTCCTCGAGGATGTGCGTCATCTTCTCGTAGGTGAGCGGGTAGTTCGCCTTCACGGCGGCGTGACAGGCGGTGAGCGCGGCGATGCGCTGGAGTGCCTCCTGGATCTGCGCGCCCCGATCGAGCCCCTCGAGATCGTCCGCCAGCGCCCGCAGCGCCTGCGCGCTGTCCTCGGTCGAGAGCAGCGCCGGCACCGCCGACACGCGCATCGTCCCTTCGCCGAACGGCTCGACCTCATAGCCCAGCCGAGCCAGGGCCGCACCACGCTCGGCGAGCGCCTGCTGCGCCGCTGCGGGCACTTCCAGCAGCAGCGGGACGAGCAGCCGCTGCGACTGCAGGTCGCCGCGCGTCAGCTGCTGCATCACGCGCTCGAACAGCACACGTTCGTGCGCCACGTGCTGGTCGATGATGGCGATCCCCTCGTCATCAATGGCGATGATGAACGTGTCGCGGAACTGCCCGAGCGGAATCATCGGCCTGATGCCGCCAGCCGGAACGGCCTCGCCTCGCCCCGCCGGTTCCCCTGCCGAGCCTGACGGGCTCGCCTCCCGGCCAGACGCCAATGGCGGCACCGCCTCTGCCGCCGGATCAGCGCCTGCGAAGGGCGCGACGGCGGCTGCAGGTTCGATCGGGTACGGCATCCTCGGATACGACGACGCGGCGCCTGGCACCCACCGGTTCGGGAAGCTGCCACCGGCCAGGATCCCGGGAATGGCCGGGGCAAATGGACGGACCGCGAGCGCGTCCTGCTGCAGGCGGAGCTCGGGCACGCCGCCGCTGCCCAGGGCATCCATCAGGCCGCGGCGCACCACTTCGTGGACGAGCGACTGCTCGCGGAAGCGCACCTCGGCCTTCGTCGGGTGGACGTTCACGTCCAGCGCGTCGGCCGGCATCTCGATGAACAGGTGCACCTCGGGGCTGCGCTCCTTGATCGACGCCACGCTGTAGGCGTCGCCGATGGCATGCGCGATGGTGCGGTCCTTCACGATCCGCCTGTTGACGAAGACATTCTGCGGCCCACGCGTCGGTCCGTGCTCGGCAAGTGCGGCCACGAAACCGAGCATCCGGATGCCACCGGCCTCCTTCCGCACCTCGAGCAGGTCGGCCCGGTCCCCATACAGCTGGTAGAGCCGATCGCGCAACGACCCGGCGGGCGGACACTGGACCAGCGTCCGCGGACCGCTCGTCAGCGTGAACCCGATCTCCGGGTAGGCCAGCGCGAGCTGCGTGGTGACGCGCGACACCTGGGCGGTCTCCGCGCTGTCGGACTTCAGGAACTTGCGGCGTGCCGGCAGGTTGTAGAAGAGGTCGTTCACCTCGATGACCGTGCCCGGAGCCGCGGGCACCTCCGACTCGGCCGCGATGAGGCCCCCGTTGACGCGGATCTCGGTGCCACTGTGCCGGTCGCGTGTCCGGGTCCGCAGCGTGAAGTGCGACACCGAGGCGATCGACGGCAACGCCTCGCCGCGGAAGCCGTGCGTCAGGATGGCCGCAAGGTCGTCCGCCCGCCGGATCTTGCTCGTGGCATGACGCTCGATGGAGAGCCGCGCGTCCGCCGGCTCCATCCCTTCCCCATCATCCTCGACCCTGACCTGCTTCTTGCCCCCGAGCTCGACGTGGATGCTGATGCGGCGTGCCCCAGCATCGATGGCGTTCTCCACCAGTTCCTTGACGACGGAGGCGGGACGTTCGACCACCTCGCCAGCCGCAATCTGGTTCGCGAGGTCGTCCGGAAGGCGGTGGATGCGACCCATCTCAGATCCAGCGCTTCCGCCTGAAGTAGGCGAGCATGAGGACCACGATCACCGTCATCACGCCGAGCAGTTCCCAGAACTGGTTGGTCTCGCCGCCGGGCAGGTGCGGCAGGCTGACGTTCATGCCGTAGATGCCCGAGACGAGGGTGAGCGGCATGAAGATGGTCGTGAACACGGTGAGCACCTTCATCACCTCGTTGAGGCGATTGCTCACGTTCGAGAGGTGGGCGTCGAGGATGCCGGTGATCCGGTCCTGGAAGATCATCGCATCGTCGCCCAGGCGCTGCAGGTGATCGTAGATGTCCCGGAAGCGGAAGGACATGTCCGTGCTGATGTCGACGAAGTCCCGGCGGGCCAGCCTGGACATGACGTCGCGCTGCGGAATCACGATGCGCCGGAGCCCGGCCACCCGCCGCTTCTCCGCGAGGATCCGGCGGATGGTGTTCGAGTTCGGCCGGTCGAACGCCTCGGCCTCGAGCTGGTCGAGCCGCTCCTCCAGCTTGTCCACTTCCGGCCGGTAGTGATCGACCATCGCATCGACGATGCGGTGGAAGAGGGAGACGGGCCCCTCGTTCATCACCTTGGGGTTGCGGACCGCGTTCTCCTGCAGGCTCTCGATCGACCGTGATGGGCCGGTGCGGACCGTCACCAGATAGTTGTGGCCGATGAAGAAGTCCACGTCCTGGGTGGCGAAGTCCTCGCTGTTGTCGCTGAAGGCGATGCCGTGGAGGATGGCGTAGAGGTAGCCGTCGTAGGCTTCGATCTTCGGGTAGTGCAGTTCGGCGCGGGCGTCCTCGACCGAGAGCGGGTGGAACGCGAAGGTGTCGCTGAGGATCAGCAGCTCCGGGATGGACGGCGCTTCGATGTCCACCCACAGGAACGTGTTCGACGAGCGATTCAGCCAGACCCGGTCGATGCTCGTGACCTGTTCGGTCTGACCGTTGCGATTGAGGAAGATGGTAACCAACGGGCTTCAGGCTCCAGACTCCTGGCTCCGGGCAGGTCGGCTCTGGTCTGAAGCCGACGAGGCCAGAAGCCTGAAGCCCGAAGCCTGGAGCCCGTCTACATCAATCTCCGACCTTCACCGAGAGCGCCGCCTGCGCTGCAGCCAGGCGTGCCACCGGGATGCGGTAGGGCGAGGCGCTGACGTAGTCCAGCCCGGTCTTCTCGAAGAAGTGGATGGACGCGGGGTCGCCGCCGTGCTCGCCGCAGACGCCGACCTTCAGCTCCGGGCGGGTCTGGCGGCCCAGCGTGACGCCCGTGCGCACGACCGAGCCGACACCCTCGGTGTCGATCGTGGCGAAGGGATCCTTGTCGAGGATCTTCTTCTCCTGGTACACCCGCAGGAACTTGCCGACGTCGTCGCGCGAGTAGCCGAAGGTGAGCTGGGTCAGGTCGTTGGTGCCGAACGAGAAGAACTGCGCCTCGCTCGCCACCTGGTCGGCCGTCATGGCGCCGCGCGGCACCTCGATCATCGTGCCCACGAGGTACTTGATGCGGACGCCCTGCTCCTTGATGACCTGCGCGGCCACCCGATCGACGACCGCCTTCTGGTCGCGGAGCTCCTTCACGTGGCCGACGAGCGGGATCATGATCTCGGGAACGATCTTCAGCCCTTCCTTGTTCAGCCGGCAGGCCGCCTCCATGATGGCGCGGGTCTGCATCTCGGTGATCTCGGGATAGGTGATGCCGAGGCGGACACCGCGGTGGCCGAGCATCGGGTTGAACTCGTGGAGCTGTTCGACGCGGGCGAGCAGGTGACGCTTCTCCTCGAGCTCCTTCTTCTTGCCACTGCCCATCTCGAGCCGCGCGATCTCCACCATCAGTTCCTCGCGCTTGGGCAGGAACTCGTGGAGCGGCGGGTCGATGGTGCGGATGGTGACCGGCGAGCCCTTCATGGCCTTGAACACGCCGTAGAAGTCCTCGCGCTGGAGCGGCAGCAGTTCGTCGAGCGCCGTGCGGCGGTCGGCCTCGTTGTCGGCCAGGATCATGCGCTGGACGACCGGGATGCGGCCCTCACCGAAGAACATGTGCTCGGTGCGGCACAGCCCGATGCCGCGCGCGCCGAAGGCGTACGCGATCTCGGCCTGGTCGGGCAGGTCGGCGTTGGCGCGGATGCCCATGCGGCGGAACTTGTCGGCCCACGTCAGCAGCTTCTCGAAGCGCTGGTAGATGTCCGACTCGCTCGGCTTCAGCTGCTTGTTCAGCACCTGGAGGATCTCGCTCGGCTTGGTGCCGACCTGCGCGAGCTTCACCTCGCCCGACAGGCCGTCGAACGAGATCCAGTCGCCTTCCTTCACCGTCTGGCCGTTCACGTGGAACTGCCGGTTCACCTCGTCCACCTCGATGGCGCCCGCGCCGACGATGGAGGGCTTGCCCATCTGGCGGCCGACAACGGCGGCGTGTGAGGTCATGCCGCCCGTGGCCGTGAGGATGCCCTGCGAGACGAACATGCCGTGGATGTCGTCCGGCACGGTCTCGCGGCGGACCAGGATGACCTGCTTGCCCTTCTGGGTCCACTCGACCGCGTGGTCGGCCGAAAAGACCGCCTGGCCGCTCGCGGCGCCCGGCGACGCCGGCAGGCCCTTGGTGGCCACCGGGATCTTCTTCCACTCGGCCGGGTCGAAGCCGGGGGCGAGGAGCTGGTTGAGCGACTCCGGATCGACCAGCAGCACCGCCTCCTTCGGCGTGATCAGCCGCTCGGCCACGAGATCGGTCGCGATCATCACGGCCGCGTGCCCGGTGCGCTTGCCGCTGCGGGTCTGCAGCATGTAGAGCTTCTCGTCCTGGATCGTGAACTCGAAGTCCTGGATGTCGCGGTAGTGCTTCTCGAGGCGGGTGGTGATGGTGCGCAGCTGCCTGTAGGCGGCCGGCATCACCGTCTCCAGCTCGCGGATCGGCTGCGGCGTCCGGATGCCGGCCACGACGTCCTCACCCTGCGCATTGATGAGGAACTCGCCGAAGAACTCCTTCTTGCCCGTGGCGGGGTTCCGGGTGAAGCCGACGCCGGTGCCCGAGCGGTCGCCCGTGTTGCCGAACACCATCATCTGGACGTTCACGGCGGTGCCGATGTGGTCCGGGATGTCGTAGATGCGGCGGTATTCCTGGGCGCGCGGGTTCATCCAGGAGCGGAACACGGCGTCGCGCGCCGCCTTCAGCTGCTCCATGGGGTCCTGCGGGAAGGCCTTGCCGGTCTTCTTCTTGACGACCACCTTGTAGCGCTCGACCACCTCGCGCAGCGCCACCTCGTCGAGATCGGTGTCGAGCTTGACCCCCTTCGACTCCTTCACGCTCTCGAACTCGTGCTCGAACGCCGACTTCGGAATCTCGAGGACGACGCTGCCGAACATCTGGATGAAGCGGCGGTAGCTGTCGAACGCGAAGCGGCCGTTCTGGGTGCGCGCCTTCAGCCCCTCGACCGACTGGTCATTGAGGCCCAGGTTCAGGATGGTGTCCATCATCCCGGGCATCGAGAACTTCGCGCCCGAGCGGACCGAGACGAGCAGCGGGTTGCCGTTCGACCCGAGCTGGGCACCGGCGGCCTTCTCGAGCTTCTTGAGGTGCTCGGCGATCTCGGCGTCGATGACGGCCGGGATCTTCCCCTTCTCCTTGTAGTAGATGGTGCAGACGTCGGTGGAGATCGTGAAGCCGGGAGGCACGGGCAGTCCCGCGTTCGTCATCTCGGCCAGGCCGGAGCCCTTGCCGCCGAGCGTGTCCTTCATGGTGCGATTGCCGTCCGCCTTGCCGTTCCCAAAGAAATACACGTGCTTGGCGGCCTTGCGGGCGCCTGCGGCCTTGCCGGCCTTCTTCTTCACAGCTTTCTTGGCCATCATCGACTCCGTCGAACGTCGGTGTTGTCAGACAGAAACAGTGGTCGTAAGTAGTAGTGCGTCTCGGGAACTATCGGCCTTCATCCGGGGCGATTTCCGAGATGTCGCCGCCGGTCATCAGGATCGTATCGCGCAGTGTGGTCAGGAGCGCGAGCCGGGCTTCACGCAGGCCCGGATCGTCGGCCATGACGAGCACGTCGACGAAGAACCGGTCCACCGGCGCATGCAGGTGCGCCAGCTGCGTCATGGCATCGAGGTACTTCTCGTCCTTCAGGTTCTGCTCGATGCGCGGCCACCGCTGCTCGAGCTCGGCAAGCAATGCCTGTTCCGCCGGCTCGACGAGGGCGGAGCGGAGTGCGGCAAAGCCCGACGGCGTGGCGGGTCCGGGCGTGAAGTCCTTCGTGATGTTCTTCACGCGCTTGAACAGGACAGCCAGCGCCTCGAAACCGGCCATCTTGCGCGCGTGCGCCAGGGCCTGCACGCGCCGCAGCACGTCGTAGGGGCGCAGTGAGGCCGCGTCTGCCGGAATTGCGGCCCGAATCTCGTCGAACCGGAAGCCACGGCGCTCGAGCAGGTACGCCTGGCGCTCGGCGAAGAAGTCGAAGACCAAAGCCTTCCAGCCATCGCCCTGCGTGGCCAGCGCTCCCTCGTATCCCTCGAACGCCTGCTCGACGAGGGCCGACAGGGGCACGGCCCGCGCAATGCCGGTGGTGGCGGGCAGGTCGGTGAGGATCTTCGCCACGGCCTGCGCGGCGCGACGCAGCCCGTAAGGATCCCGCGATCCCGTGGGTTTCTCCCCAGCGGCAAACAGGCCCACGATGGTGTCGAGCTTGTCGGCGAGCGATACCGCCGCCCATGTCGTGGCCGCGCCTCCGAGCTGGTGCTTCGACGGGGCGGCGTCGGCCTCGACGCCAATCGGGAGGTAGTGATAGTAGATGGCCTTCCACACCGCCTCGGGCTGGCCTTCCTCACGGGTGTAGATGCCGCCCATGGTGCCCTGGAGCTCGGTGAACTCGCGCACCATGTCGGTGGTCAGGTCGGCCTTGGCCAGCCGGGCCGCCAGGGCCGCCTGCGCCGAGGCGGCGTCGCCGGCGCCGAGCGCCTCGGCGGCAATCCACCGGGCCAGCCGCTCGATGCGGGCGGCCTTCTGCCCGTAGCTACCCAGCTTCTTGTGGAACAGGAGCGTGCCGAGGCGGTCGAGCCGCGAGGCGAGGGGCGACTTCCGATCGGCCTCCCAGAAAAAGCGCGCATCGCGCAGGCGGGCGGTGACCACCCGCTCGGCGTTACGCGCGATCGTCCGTTCGTTGTCCGGCTCGGTGTTGATCACGGCCAGGAACGCGTTCTTCAGCTTCCCGTCTTCCGCCTCCACCGGGAAGTAGTGCTGGTGGTGAATCAGCGTGGTCGTCAGCACCTCCTCGGGAAGCTGGAGGAACTCGGGGGCGAACGTGCCGGCCACGACCGACGGATACTCGACCAGGTCCGGCACCTCGGCCAGCAGGCCGGACTCCTGACGGACCATGCGGCTGACGCGGCCCTGCAGGCGCTGGGCCTTCGCGTCGAGCTCGCGCGCGATCTTGTTGTGCCGCTCGCTGCGCTCGAGGATCACGAAGTTCTCGAGCAGCCGCGCCCGGTACTCGTCGAACGAGCGGACCTTGATGGCCCGTCCCGCGCGCCCGCTGGTGGTGAGGAAGCGGTGCCCGTACGTGACGGCGCCCGAGGTGACGTCCTGCACCGAGCCGGTCTGCGCCCCGGGCGGACGGCTGATGCCGAACGGCACGACACGCCCGCCGTAGGTGAACAACAACCAGCGGATGGGACGGCCGAACAGGAGTTCGCCCTTGCCGTCCTCGAGCATGGCGTCCCAGTGCATCGCCTTCGGGAAGGCGAGACCGCGCAGCGTCCCGCCCAGCACCGACGGCAGCACGTCGACCGCCGCCTTGCCCCGCTGCTTGCGGCGGTAGGCGAGGTAGACCCCCTTCGGCGTCTCGACGCGTTCGAGGGCCGACACCTCGGTGCCGTTCTTGGCGGCAAAGCCGGCCGCGGCCGGCGTGGGCGTGCCGTCCTCCCTGAACGCGGCCGAGACGGGCGGCCCGTTCAGCACCTCCTCGAGGTCGGTCTGGCGTTCCGCGAGCTTGGCGATCCGGACGGTGAGCCGCCGCGGGGTCGAATAGGTCTCGACCGGCGTCTCCGGCGCGAGCCGGTGTTCCTTCAGCTGGGCGATGACGACGTCGCCAACCTGGTTGGTCAGGCCCGGCAGCCAGCTGGCCGGCATCTCTTCGCAGCCGATTTCGAGCAGCAGTTCGCGGTCCATCTCAGGCCTCCGCCTTCGCGGCGGGGTCGCCGACATAGGCCTTCGCAATCTGCAGCGCCAGCTGGCGCACCCGCAGGATGTAGGCCGTCCGCTCCGTCACGCCGATGCTGTTGCTGGAGTCGAGGACATTGAACAGGTGCGAGCACTTCAGGCAGAACTCCAGCGCCGGCAGCACCAGGCCGCTCCGCAGGAGCATCTCCGCGAACGCGTAGTTCCGGTCGAACATGTCGCGATGGAAGGCACCGAACTGGTCGCGCGGCAGGTCGACCTCGCCGAACACGTAGCGCGACTGCTCCACTTCCTCGCGGTGCCGCACGACGCCGTACTTCACGTCCGCGCCCCACTCCAGGTCGAACACGCTGTCGACCTTCTGGAGCACCATGGCAATGCGCTCGAGGCCGTAGGTCAGCTCCGCGGAGATGGGTGACAGGTCGATGCCGCCGGCCTGCTGGAAGTAGGTGAACTGGGAAATCTCCTGGCCGTCGAACAGGACCTGCCAGCCCGTGCCCCAGGCGCCGAGCGTGGGCGACTCCCAGTTGTCCTCCTCGAAGCGGATGTCGTGCTGCCGGGGGTTGATCCCGCACGCTTCGAGGCTTTCGAGGTAGAGGTTCTGGACGTCGTCGGGGGCCGGCTTGAGGATGACCTGGAACTGGTGGTGCTTGAACAGGCGGTTGGGGTTCTCGCCGAAGCGGGCGTCCGCAGGGCGGCGGGAGGGCTGGACGTACGCGACGTTCCAGTGCTCGGGACCGAGCACCCGCAGGAACGTCTCGGGATGCATGGTGCCGGCGCCGACCTCGAGGTCGAGCGGTTGGTGGAGGACGCAGCCGCGTGAAGCCCAGAACTCCGACAGCCTGAGGATGAGACCCTGAAACGTCATCGTCGCATCTCGCGCAACACTCGCGCGGACTTCAAATCCTTTTCGAGATGCATCGCGATCTTCGTGCGATGCGAGGCTTCCAGTTCTCGCAGCACCGTGGCGGACACCGCCACGTCCCCCAGTCCGAGCGGACTGGCGGTGCGCGCCGCGTCGAGGAACGCGCGCGCGCCGGCCGTTGCGCGCGGGTCGGCCTCGTAGACCCCCTGAAGCCGCAGCAGCCAGTACTCGAAGTAGCGGGCCAGCGGGTCGCAGTCCACACCCGCGGCCAGGGCATCGACCACCGAGGCCCCCAGCCGGAACAGCGTTTCGTTGGGGTCGTTCTCCGGCGCCCACTCGTCGATGAGCTCGGCGAAGTACGCGACGTGACCGAGCGAGTCCCCTGCGCCTGCCGGAATCCGCAGCGGCGACTGCGTCGGGGCGATGTCCTCCACGAACACCAGGTCCCGCCGCTCGCGCTCGCGGTACGTCACGCGCCCGCAGGTCATCGGCTCGAGCGCACCGCCGAAGCGGCGCCTGCTCTGCCGTGCATTCTTGGCCACCCCGCGCTTCTTGCCGCGATCGCGCGTCAGGAAGACGATGATGCGGTCCGATTCACCGAGCGAGTACGTCCTCAGAATGAGCGCGTCGGCGGTGAACAGCGGCATTCAGGGAAGGCGCTTCACTGTACTACAAGAATGAACCATAAAGGGCTGACGCCCTCAATCGCCAATCGCAAAACGCCAATTGCCAAAGTGAAGGTCCACTCCCCCAGTTCCCCGGTTCACTTCTGACTTCTGACTTCTAACTTCCCCGAGGGTTCCCCACTCCCATCTGGCCGAGGGCGGTGTCGTCCTCGCGCCAGTCACTCTTCACCCGGACGTGCAGGTCCAGGAAGACGCGGGTCGAGAAGAACTTCTCCAGTTCCTCCCGGGCGGCCGTGCCGATCCGCTTGATCATCTCGCCGTTCCGCCCGATGACGATCGGCTTCTGCGACTCCCGCTCCACCACGATCGTGCAGTACAGCCGCAGGATGCCCTTGGGCCCCTCGGGCTCCTCGAACCGGTCCACCACGACGGCGCTCGAGAAGGGGATCTCCGAGTGCGTGAACTGGAGCACCTTCTCCCGGACGATCTCGGACGCCATGAAGCGCTCGGGCTGGTCGGTGAGGTAATCCTCCGGGTACAGGGCGGGGCCCTCGGGCAGGGCCGCGAGGATCGCCTGCTCGAGCCGGTCGACGTTCAGGCCGGTCTGCGCCGACACCGGGATGATCTCGGCAAAGGTCCCATTGCGGCTGAACTCGTCGATCACGGGGAGCAGCCGGGTCTTCTTGATCAGGTCGATCTTGTTCAGGATCAGGAATACAGGCGTGCGCACGTCCTTCAGCAGGTCGAAGACGTACCGGTCGCCACGGCCGAACTTCTCCGAGACGTCGACCACCAGCCCGACGATATCCACCTCGCCGATGGTGTCCCGCGCCGCGTCGACCATCCGGACGTTCATCCGGTGCAGCGGGCGGTGGATGCCCGGCGTGTCCAGATAGATGACCTGACCGTCCGGGTAATTGCGGACCCCGAGAATCCGGTTCCGCGTCGTCTGCGGCTTGTCCGAAACGATGGCCAGCTTCTCGCCGACGAGGCGGTTCAGCAGTGTCGACTTGCCGGCATTGGGCCGGCCGATGAGCGAGACGAACCCGCACTTCACAGCGTGCGCTCCCCTTCCGGCGCCACCGCAGCTTCGCGCCTCGTGATTCGAACCTTGCTGATCCGGCGCCGGTCGACCTCGAGCACCTCGACGTGCAGGCCGTCGATGTCGACCGCCTCGCCGACCGACGGGACACGCCCGAGGTGCGTCATCAGGTAGCCACCGACGGTCTCGAACCCTTCGCGCGCAATCTGCACGTTGAGGCGCTGCGCCACCTCGTCGATGTCCACCTTGCCGTTGAACAGGTACCGCCCCCCGCCCTCGTCGACAATCGGCTCGCTCTCCACGTCGTACTCGTCGCGGATCTCGCCGACGATCTCCTCGAGCATGTCCTCGATCGTGACCAGCCCCGCAGTGCCGCCGTACTCGTCCACCACGATGGCGATCTGCGTCTGCTGCCGCTGGAACTGCTTCAGCAGCTCGGGCACCCGCTTGCTCTCGGGCACCACCACCGCGGGCCGCAGCAGCGGGGTGATGGGACGCGAGTCGTCGGGCTGGGGGAACTTCACGAGGTCCTTCACGAAGACGAACCCGGCGATGTTGTCCAGGTTGTCCTTGTAGACCGGGAATCGCGAGTATTCCTGCTCCCGGAACAGTGCCAGCAGCTGCCCCACCGTCGCATCCTCGCGGATGGCGACGATGTCGGGGCGGGGCGTCATGATCTCGCGGACCAGGGTGTCGCCGAAGTCGACGATGCTCTGGAGGAGCCGGCGCTCCTCACCCTCGATGATGCCCTCGTCCTGCGCGCTGTCGAGATAGGCCCTCGTGACGTCGCCGGCCTCGGCCTGCAGTTCCTCCGGCGTCGTCGCCTGCGGTTTCCGCGTCGGCACGGCGCGCGCGGTCCAGTCGGCAATGGGGCGGAGGACGCGGGCGAGCGGCCGGAAGGTGGGCAACAGCGCCTCGAGCACGCGCTCGGGGTCGCCGATCACGAGCAGCCGCGGCAGCACCACCTGGAAGAGGGCGATGAAGAGGGCCACGCTGCCGAGGACGCTGAGCAGCGCCCGCGGCCCTTCGATGCCGAGGGCACGCGCGAGCAGCACGGTGGCGAGCGCCGCAATCAGCGCCAGCATCAGCCGGAGCGGCGCGAAGAGCAGCACCGGGTCGTCCAGGTACTCGCCGAGCGCCCCCGGACGCGCGCTCCGCTCGGCGAGCAGCCGGAGCGAAAGCCGCATCAGCGCGCTGAAGGCCGCGTCGATGGTGCCGAGATAGGTGGCGGCACACGCCAGCAGGAAGAGCAGCAGCGGAATCATGCGCGTTCGATCAGCCCCTCGCGGAGCCCACCCTTCCGGCGGAGGCGGCGCTCGAGGCGCGCCATCTCGCCCGTGTCGTGTTCATGATCGTAGCCGAGCAGGTGCAGCAGGCCGTGCAGCGCCAGCACGCGGAGCTCGACCCATTCGGCATGCCCCGCATCGCGGGCCTGCCGGCGGGCCACCCCGCGCGCAATGACGATGTCCCCGAGGGGCCGCGGGCCGGAGGATGGCTCGGCCACGGATGGCGCAGCAGGATCGACGGCGGGGAACGACAGGACGTCGGTGGCGTAGTCCTTCCCGCGATAGGCGCGGTTCAGCGCACGCACACGGGTATCGGGGACGACGGCCACGGTCACCGTCCCGCGGGCCGTCGCCGGTGCCACGCCCGACAGCCAGCGCGCCAGCGTGCTGCGCAGGGGCCGCCCCCGTTCGTCGGAGACGGTGACCTGCAGCCGCGGACGCGCGCGACGTTGGTCGCCTGGAGCCATGGTCGACTTAGGCGGGACGGCTCCCCGCAGCTGCCGGCCGCGGGGCTCCGCTCCCGTTGGAATAGGCCTCGTAGGCCTTGACGATCTGCTGCACCAGCTTGTGCCGGACGACGTCGCGCTCGTCGAAGTGGATGAACGCGATACCCTCGATGTTCCCCACCACCTTGATCGCCTCGATCAGCCCCGACCCCCGCCCGCTCGGCAGGTCGATCTGGGTGATGTCGCCGGTGATGACCGCCTTGCTGCCGAATCCGAGCCGGGTGAGGAACATCTTCATCTGCTCGGAGGTGGTGTTCTGCGCTTCGTCCAGGATCACGAACGAATCGTTCAGTGTGCGCCCGCGCATGAAGGCAATGGGGGCGATTTCGATCGTGCCCCGCTCCAGGTAGCGCGCCACGCGGTCGACATCCAGCATGTCGTACAGGGCGTCGTAGAGCGGACGGAGGTAGGGGTTCACCTTCTCGGTGAGATCGCCCGGCAGGAAGCCGAGCTTCTCGCCGGCCTCGACCGCAGGCCGCGCCAGGATGATGCGGCTCACCTTCTTGTTGACCAGGTAGGCCACCGCCTGCGCCATGGCCAGGTAGGTCTTGCCGGTGCCGGCCGGACCGACGCCGAAGACGATGTCGTTCCCCTCGATGGCGTCGATGTAGCGCCGCTGGTTGATGGTCTTCGGGGCCACGCGCCGCTTCCCCGCCGGCGTGAGGCTGCCCTTGAGGAAGTGTTCCTGCAGGTCGACCGTGCTGTCGCGGGCGACCAGGTCGGCGGCGGTCTTCACGTCGGCCGTCGACGGCTTGAAGCCCTCGCGCATCAGGGCGGTGAGCTGGCTCACCACCCGGTCCAGCTTCTCCGGACCGCCGTTGTCGCCTTCGACGACCAGTTCATGCCCCTGGGTGCGGATGCGGACGCCGAGAACGGACTCGAAGTGCTTGAGGTTCTCGTCGTACGTCCCGAAGAGCGTTGCGACCGCGTCTTCAGGGACGGGTATGCGCTTCATCAATGCCCCGTGGAGGTAACAAGATACATACCACCCGGCCTACTTGGACGGCTTCAGGTGGAGCTCCCGCAACTGCTTGGCGTCGACCGTCGAGGGCGCATCGGCCATGAGGTCGACCGCCGTGGCCGTCTTCGGAAAGGCGATCACTTCCCGGATGGACGACTCGTTGGCCAGGATCGCGCAGATACGGTCCAGGCCGAGCGCGATGCCCCCATGCGGCGGCGTGCCGTACTCCAGCGCCTCGAGGAAGAAGCCGAAGCGGGCCTTCGCCTCCTCGTCCGAGATGCCGAGCCGACGGAAGATCCGCGCCTGCATCTCCGCCGAGTGGATTCGGATGCTGCCGCCGCCAATCTCGCTGCCGTTGAGCACGAGGTCGTACGCCTTGGCACGGACCGAGCCAGGGTCGCTCTCCAGCTTGTCCATGTCCTCGTCCATCGGCGAGGTGAACGGATGGTGCATCGAATACCAGCGGCCATCCTCACCGCTCCACTCGAGCAGCGGGAAGTCGGTGACCCACAGGAGTTCGTACTTCTCCGGGTCCAGGAGGTTCTCGCGCTTCGCGATGGCGAGGCGAAGCTGCCCGAGCAGGCCGGCCGTGCTGTCGGCCGGGCCGCCAGCCAGCAGGACGAGATCGTCCGCCCCGGCCCCCATGCCCTCGATGGCCGCGCGCAGCGATCCTTCACTGAGCGCCTTCACCGAACTGGTCGGCGGCTCGCCGGGCCTCACCCAGATCAGCCCGCCGAACCCGATCTGCTTCGCCAGGTCGACGATGCCGTCGATCTGGTTGCGGGTGTACTTGTTCCCGCCCGGAATCGCGAAGCCGCGAATGACGCCGCCCTCGGCGATGAACTGCCTGAAGACGCGGAACTCCGAGTCGGCGAACGCCGCCGATACGTCGTGGATCTCGAGGCCGCACCGCAGGTCCGGCTTGTCCGAGCCGTACTTCGCCATCGCCTCGGCGTACGGCATGCGGCGGAACGGCGTCGGCACGGTCTTCTCCACGCAGGCGAAGATCCGCTGGATGACCGGCTCGATCAGGCCGTAGACCAGGTCGGGCGACGCGAACGACATCTCCACGTCGACCTGGGTGAACTCGGGCTGCCGGTCGGCACGCAGGTCTTCGTCGCGGAAACACCGGGTGATCTGGAAGTACCGGTCCATGCCGCCGATCATCAGGATCTGCTTGAAGATCTGCGGCGACTGCGGCAGCGCGTAGAACTCGCCGGGGTGCACGCGGCTCGGCACGAGGTAGTCGCGCGCACCTTCCGGCGTGGACTTGGTGAGGATCGGCGTCTCGATTTCCCAGAAGCCGTTCCGGTTGAACTCCTCGCGGATCGCGAAGGCGACGCGGTGGCGGAGCCCGATGTTCCCCTGCAGGCGCGGACGCCGGAGATCGAGGTAGCGGTACTTCAGCCGTACGTCCTCGGAGACCGGCGAGTCCTCGGCGATCTGGAACGGCGGCGTCTTCGCCTCGTTGAGGATGCGAAGCTCGCGCGCCAGCACCTCCACCTCACCGGTGGCCAGCCGCGGGTTCACGGTGTCGGGCGACCGGCGCTCGACGAGCCCCTTCACGCCGACCACGAATTCCGGCCGGAGCTTCTTCGCCTGCACCAGCAGCGCTTCGTTCTCGCGAAAGACCACCTGCGACACACCCTCGCGGTCGCGGATGTCGATGAAGAGCACGCCCCCGAGGTCGCGCACGCGGTGCACCCACCCGAGGAGGGTCGCATCCGTGTCGAGGTCGGTGGTGCGGAGTGCCCCGCAGGTGTGAGTCCGTACCCAGTCGCCGAGCTGTTCTGCCATGTCGCTTAACTCGCCTCAATCCGGACGCGACGGGCGATCTCCTTCGCCGCACTCGCGCGTGGTGCGGCATCCTGCTGCCGCGTCTGCAAATCCCTGACGGTCACTTCGCCGCGCGCCTGTTCGTCCTCGCCCAGGATCGCGAGCACCGGCACGTTGCGGCCGGAGGCGTACTTGAGGGACCGATCGAGCTTCCGGCTCCCCTCCGGGAACACCTCGACGCGCAGCCGCTCCGCCCGCAGTTCCGTGGCCAGGCGCAGGGCCTCGGCCCGGAGCTCGTCGGACAGGAACGTGACCATCACGTCGACCGGGCCGCGCGAGACCTTCGCCGGGAACATCCCGCGCTCGGTCATGACGACGATGATGCGTTCGAGCCCGAGGGAGAATCCGGCCGCGGGCACGTCGCGCCCGAGGAACATGCCCACCAGGTTGTCGTAGCGGCCGCCGCCTCCCATGCTGCCCTGGAGGTCGGGCACCGCGATTTCCATGATGGCGCCTGTGTAGTATGACAGCCCGCGCGCGAGGCTGGGGTCGATCCGCAGCCGGCCACGGGCAGCCCCGCCTTCGGCGAGGCTGACGATGGACGCCAGTTCCGCCACCGCCTCGGGGCCGCTGGCATGGGTACTCACGAACGCCCCCAGGCGCGACAGCATGGTGTCGGGCGCCTGTTCCGCCGCCGACGCACCGGCGAAGAACTCCAGGCAGGCCCTCGCCGCCGCAGGCTCCACCCCACGCTCGGCGAGTTCCTTCTCGACACCGGCCGTTCCGATCTTGTCCAGCTTGTCGATGCCAACGAGCGCGTCGGCATGAAGCGGCTCGGGAACACCGGCGCATTCGAGCAGCGCCCGGAGCGCCTTCCGGTGGTTGAGGCGGATGACGTAGTTGTCGAAGCCCAGCCGTCCCAGCACCTCGGACACCGCGCCAATCAGCTCGGCCTCGACCACGGGCGAGGTGGACCCCATGGCATCGATGTCGCACTGGTAGAACTCGCGGAAGCGTCCCTTCGCGGGACGATCGGCACGCCACACCGGCTGAATCTGGTACCGCTTGAAGAAGCGCGGCAGTTCCGCCTGGTACTGGGCCACCACACGGGCGAGCGGCACCGTCAGGTCGTAGCGCAACGCGAGGTCGGCCTCGCCGGTCGCCGCCTGCTCGCCTCGCTTGAGGATCTTGAAGATCAGCTTGTTGCCCTCCTCGCCGTACTTGCCGAGGAGGGTTTCGATGTTCTCGTACGCCGGCGTCTCGAGCGGCTCGAAGCCGTAGCTCTCGTACACGTCGCGGATGACACGCATGACGTACTCGCGCCGGCGGATGTCATCCGGCAGGAAATCGCGCGTGCCGCTCGGCGGCTTCGTGGACAGGGTGCTCACATGTAATCCAATCGATACGCGACGTACCGATCGGCGTACATCTGAATCTCGTCGAGATCCGCGTCGCTGAGCGTGCGCCGCACCTTGCCCGGGCTGCCCATCACGAGCGACCGGGGCGGAACCTGCGTGCCCTCGGGAAGCAGTGTTCCCGCGGCGATGATGGACCCGGTGCCGACCGTGACACCATTCAGGAGGATGGCCCCCATGCCGATGAGGCAGCGGTCCTCGATCGTGCAGCCGTGCACCACGGCGGCATGCCCGATGGTCACGTCGTTGCCGATGACGGTCGGGTGGGTGTCCTTCATCACGTGGATGACGGTGCCGTCCTGGACGTTCGACCGGTCGCCGATCCGGATGCGGTGCACGTCACCACGGATGACGCAGAGCATCCAGACACTGCTCTCCTGGCCAATCTCCACGTCCCCAATGACTTGCGCGCTGTCGTCGATGAAGGCGGTCGGGTGGACGCGAGGCAGCTGTCCCCGGTAGGGTCGCAACATTCCCGCTGATTATAGCTGGTCACCCTGGTGGGCAGGGGGCTGGCCGGGCGGGCGGGGCCGGCCGGAGTGACGCGCGACAGTCCTGCCCGCCCGGCCTGCCCTGCCTGCCCTCATCGAAGCGTCAGCAGGTGGTCCCGAATCGCCCGCACCTGCTTCGCGCCGTCCTTCCCGAGCGGCTCGTAGAACGAGGCCGGGTAGTCGGGCCAGAAGGTGGGCATGCGGGTGCCCGGAAGGATGCTCGACGGATCCCTGAGCCACGACAGGATCCAGTCCGGTTGCAGCCGGGTGCGCGCCAGCCGCAGGTCCGGCGCGAGGTTCGAGGTCGGCTGGTCCGTCGGGATGGTGCCGAGCACATGGCACTGCTGGCACTTCAGCAGGTCGAACAGCGCACGCCCATCTGCGGCGGTCGCGCCCTCGGTGGCAGGCGACGGCTTCGGGCTCTCGGGCGCAATCCCGCGGAAATAGCCGCCCACCGTCTCGATGGCTTCCGGGGACAGGCCGAACGTCGGCATGCGGACCGAGATCCACGGCCGGATTGTGGAAGGCTCGTGCAGGAAGCCGCGCAGCCACGCCGGCTGCACGCGCGCCCCCTCCGGCGTCAGCAGCGGCGGCCCCAGGGTCGGCTCCGCCACCAGCGAGACAAGATCGCCGCCCGTGCCCTCGATGGGATGGCATCCCACGCAGTTGCGTTCGTGCGTGAGGGCGCGGCCGGCCACCTTGGCCAGGTGCCAGGGCGTGGTGAGCGCATGCGTCTCACGGAGGGGACCCGCCACGGCAGTCAGCGCCAGCGCGAGGCGGCGCCGCTCTCCCGGACCGAAGCGGTAGAGCGTGCCGCGATGCGGGGCCACGTCGGCCCGTGCCGCAGCGGCGTCGGTCGTCGACTCGGCACGCGCGAAGAAGGAGGCGACCAGCCCGTCGTCCCAGTACGGACGGGCACGCAGCGGCGCGGTGGTGGTCCGCCCGTCGAAACCCCGGATCTCGTGGCAGTTGAAGCAGCCGAGCGCGTCGATCACCGTGCGGCCGGCCGCCTCGCGAAGCGCCGCGCCCGTGAGCGCGAGCGTGGCCGCCGGGGTCGACGCGTCGTATTCCTGCAGCACCGCCCGGAACGCCCCATCGTCCGGGGTGACCGCGCCAACCGGTGGTGCGGGTGCCTCCAGCGTCTGCAGCCAGGCCGCGATGTCCGAGGCCTCGTTCACGGTGAGGCGGAGGTTGGGCATCCGCGTGCCCGGGCTGTAGCGAGCCGGGTCGCGCAGCCAGTCCACGAGCCACGCCGCGGTGGTCTTGTTCGCGATCCCCTGCAGTGGCTGGCCGAAGGTGCGCCGAAGGCTCGTCGTGTCGCGGTCGGCATCGCCGGCCACGTGGCACCCCAGGCATCCGACCGCGTCGACGAGCGCGCGGCCCCGTGCCGCATCGCCCTTGGGTGTCGACGCCAGCGCGGGCACGTAGCCGTCGCTCTGCGCGAAGAGGTAGCTGACAATCGCCGCGATGGCCGCCCGGCTGGCGGGGGCATCCGGATCGGCCCAGAAGCGCGGCATCCAGGTGGCGGGCTTCACGGCTGCGGGGTTGGCCAGCCAGTGCCCCACCCAGGCAGGCGACAGCTTGCCGCGGATACGCCGCAGGTCGGGCGCACGGCGCGGGGTGCGCTCCATCCCGGGCACCTGATGGCAGGCGTAGCAGCCGGCCCGCTCGATCGTAGTGAGCGCCTCGCTCAGCGCGGGCGCACCGGGCTGATACCGCTCGCCGACGTGGCACGTGACGCAGCCGGCCTCGGTCGAGGGCAGCGGCAACATCGAGCCGTCGGCGCCGGCGGACGTCCATGTGCGGTTCATTGCCGGCACGGCGCCCGCCTGGGGGGTTGCCCGCACGTGCCCCGCCGCCGCGAAGCTGTCGGCATACTCGTCGCCCTGGTGGCACGACGTGCAGCCGACGCGTGATGGCGGATGGGGAGACGCGGCGCCGACGTACGTGGCGAGGCGCGAATGGGTGCGGAACGGAGTCGGATACTGTTCGAACCCTGGCGTCGCCGCGCCGAGATGGCAGGCCAGACATCCGTTGCCGCGTTCGGGCCGGGCGTCGGGGATGCCCGGGAGGGTTGTGGTCCTCGCGAGCGTCACGACCGGGGCATCGAGCACGTCGGCCCGCACCGACGCGGCATCGCCCCAGCCGAGCCGTCGTGCCACCTGGTCGGCCTCGGCGGTGAAGGCGGCCTGCTGCGCACCGGCCGCGGCACGCGCCTGCGCGCGCAGGCGCAGCACCCGTCCGCGGTCGGCCTGCCGCGCCGCCTTGTCCTGTTCGGCGCGCGCGACCCGACGCTGCAGGTCGGCAAAATGGCGACGCTGCTGTTCGATGTCGGGCAGGGGCCGGCCGAGCCCCCACACTACGGCCGCCGCGACCAGGACGGCCGCCACCGCAATCAGTCGTGGGGAAAGGGACAGACGCACCACGGGAAATGCTAATTGCTAATTGCGGATTGCTGAAGTGATTGCTGATTCCGGATTGCTCAACTGACTGCCAGTTCCTGATCGCAGGCTCGTGCGTCGCGCGTTTCGGAGACAGGCTCTGGCGTCAGATTAGCGATTGGCCATTGCCGATGAGCAATGTCTAGATCTTGGGAAGTGTGACGCCGCGCTGCGCCTGGTACTTGCCGGCCTTGTCCTTGTAGGACACCTCGCACGGCTCGTCGCCCTGGAAGAAGAGCACCTGCGCAATGCCCTCGTTCGCGTAGATCTTCGCGGGCAGCGGCGTCGTGTTCGAGATTTCGATCGTGACGTGCCCTTCCCACTCCGGCTCGAAGGGCGTGACGTTCACGATGATGCCGCACCGGGCGTAGGTGGACTTGCCGAGGCAGACCGTCAGGATGTCGCGCGGGATGCGGAAGTACTCGATCGTCCTCGCGAGTGCGAACGAGTTGGGCGGGATGATGCAGACGTCGGCCTTGATGTCGACGAACGACTTCGGGTCGAAGTTCTTGGGATCCACCACCGTGCTGTAGAGATTGGTGAACACCTTGAACTCGTCCGCGACGCGAATGTCGTAGCCGTACGACGAGACGCCGTAGGACACCACACCTTCGCGCGCCTGGCGCTCGACGAACGGCTCGATCATGCCGTGCTCGAGGGCCATGCGCTTGATCCAGCGGTCAGCCTTGATACCCATAGGTCAGCGTCGGAACCAGGCCAGTAGCAGCGTCAACACGATGCTCACGACAATGGAGGTCGTGAGCGGGAAGTAGAACGAGAAGTTGCCCTTGCGCACCGCGATGTCGCCCGGCAGCCGGCCGAGCGGCAGTCCAAGCATCATGGCCGCGCCGATGGCGGCGACAACCAGGCCGATGACGACGAGCGCCTTGCCCACCGCGAACCACCAGGGTGGAAGGGCGCTGGGGCGCGTGGGACCGTGACGGCCCGACCTGCCCTCCCCGCCCGACCTGCCTTAGATGAGATCGACCCCGGCGAAGAAGTAGCCGATCTCGAACGCGGCCGTCTCCGGTGCGTCCGAGCCGTGCGTGGCGTTGCGCTCGATCGACTCGGCGAACTCCTTGCGCAGCGTCCCGGCATCGGCATTCGCCGGGTTGGTCGCGCCCATCAGGGTGCGCCACTTCTTGATGGCGTCCTCGGCCTCGAGCACGAGCACGATGGCCGGACCGGACGACATGAACTGGGTGAGGCTCGAGAAGAACGGCCGCTCGCGGTGCACGGCGTAGAACCCGCCGGCCTGCTGCTCGGAGAGGTGCACCCGCCGCATGGCGCGAATGGTGAACCCTTCGTCTTCGATTCTCTGGATGATCCGGCCCGCGAGCTTCCGCTCGACGGCGTCCGGCTTGATGATGGCAAGCGTGCGCTGAGACATCCGGAAATTATACACAGTGGAAATTGACAATCGCTAATCTCCAATTGCTGAATGGAAATGCCATGGGCCGCACGGACTCCCCAGAATCCCTCGGAAATCCGTATCCGAAGTTCGGCGCGCCTCTTGCGATGCTGAACGCATGCGTCAGGCGGACTTGAAGGAGCGGACGATGGTCTTCGCGCTCGGCGTGTCCAGCCTGTGTCAGGAACTGCAAGCGGACTGGAGGCAGCGGCGCCTGGCCGACCAGTTGTTCAGGAGCGCAACCAGCGTTGCGGCCAACTACTACGCCGCGAGCCGAGCCCGGTCACGCAGGGAGTTCGTTGCCAAGCTTGGCCTTGTTGCGGAGGAGGCTGAGGAGACGGCGTTCTGGCTGGACTTCGCGCGACGTGCCGGGATGATGAAGTCACTCGAAAGCGGGCGACTCGCCGTGGAGGCGAGGGAACTCCTCGCTATCTTCATTGCATCACTGAAGACAGCGTCGGCGGGCACGAGCACCTCAGCGCGTCGGTGACGCCGGTTCGACCTTCCTTTTCGCGATTGCCGATTGCCGATTGCCGATGCGCCACCCCATCGCAGTCACAACAAAAAGGGGCCCGGCAGTCCTGAGACCACCGGGCCCTTGAATGGCTCGGGCGTCGCTGTCAGCGACCGAGCAGCTCCTTCATCGCCGTGCCCATGTCCGCCGGACTCTTGACCACGGTCACGCCTGCGGCGGTGAGCGCGGCCATCTTGTCGGAGGCGGCGCCGGATCCGCCCGAGATGATGGCGCCCGCGTGCCCCATGCGGCGTCCGGGCGGAGCGGTCTGCCCGGCGATGAACGCGACGACCGGCTTCCTGAAGTTCGCCTTGATCCACGCGGCGGCCTCTTCCTCCGCGCTGCCGCCGATCTCGCCGATCATGATCACCGCCTCGGTGTCCGCATCGTCCGCGAACAGCTTCAGCGCGTCGATGTGGCTGGTGCCGATGAGCGGGTCGCCACCGATGCCGATGCAGGTGGTCTGGCCCATGCCCTGTCGGGAGAGCTGGTGGATGGCCTCGTAGGTCAGGGTGCCGCTCTTCGAGACGATCCCGATCGACCCTTCCCGGCAGATGTGCCCGGGGATGATGCCCGCCTTGCCCATGCCGGCCGAGATGACGCCGGGGCAGTTCGGGCCGATGAGCCGCGTCTTCGGACGCGACTTGAGGAACGTCATCGCGCGCATCATGTCGAGCGTCGGGATGCCCTCGGTGATGCAGACCACCAGCGCGATCTCCGCGTCCGCGGCTTCCATCACGGCGTCGGCCGCGAACGGCGGCGGGACGAAGATGACCGACGCGTTGGCGCCCGTCTTCTCCACGGCCTCCTGCACGGTGTCGAACACCGGCCAGCCCTCGTGCGTCGTGCCGCCCTTGCCGGGCGTGACGCCGCCGACCACGGTCGTGCCGTAGGCGGCGGCCGCCTTGGCGTGGAACGTCCCCTCACGGCCGGTCAGGCCCTGGACGATCAGCCGCGTGTTCCTGTCAATCAGTACTGCCATCGTTGTCTCTGAATAGGCTCTGGGCTCCAGGCTCTAGGCTTCGGGCAACGTCGGCGTCGGGCCTGGAGCAGAGGCCTGAAGCCGACCGGCCCAGAGCCAGAAGCCCTGAGCCTGGGACCCGTTGTCAGCCCGCGAGCTGCACGACCGTCGTGGCCGCCTCGCCCATGGAATCGGCGGTGGCGAAGTTCATCCCGCTCTCGCGGAGCAGGCGCTTCCCTTCCTCGACGTTGGTGCCTTCCATCCGGATGACGATTGGCACCGGCACGCCGAGTTCCTTCACGGCGGCGATGACGCCCTGGGCCAGCACGTCGCAGCGGAGGATGCCGCCGAAGATGTTGATGAGCACCGCCTTGACGTTCTTGTCCGACATCAGGATCTTGAACGCGTTGCGGATCTGCTCGGCGTTGGCGCCACCGCCGACGTCGAGGAAGTTCGCCGGCTCGCCACCCGCCAGCTTGATGATGTCCATGGTGGCCATGGCGAGCCCCGCGCCGTTCACCATGCACCCGATGTTGCCGTCGAGGTGAATGTAGTTCAGCGAGAACTTGGAGGCTTCGATCTCGAGGTGGTCTTCCTCGCCCAGGTCGCGGAGGTCACGCAGATCCTGGTGGCGGTAGAGCGCGTTGTCGTCGAAGTTCACCTTCGCGTCGAGTGCCAGCAGGTCGCCATGCGCGGTCACGACGAGCGGGTTGATCTCGACCATCGAGGCGTCGGTGGCGACGAAGGCGTCGTAGAGCGCGCCGACGAGCTTCACCAGCTTGTTCACCTGCGGACCGGTGAGCCCCATCGCGAACCCGAGCTGCCGCGCCTGGAACGGCACGAAGCCGGCACCAGGATCGATATAGACCCGGTGGATCTGCTCGGGCGTGGCCGCGGCCACCTCCTCGATGTCCATGCCGCCCGCGGCGCTGGCCATGATCACCGGCTTGCCGGATTGCCGGTCCAGCACGATGCTCAGGTACAGCTCGCGGTCCATCTGCAGGCCTTCCTCGATCAGCACGCGTCCGACGACGCGGCCTTCGGGTCCGGTCTGGTGGGTCACCAGCGTCATGCCGATCATCTGGCGGGCAATGGCCTCGGCTTCGTCGGGCGACTTGGCGAGCTTCACGCCGCCGCCCTTTCCGCGGCCGCCGGCATGAATCTGTGCCTTCACGACAACGATGTTCCCGCCGAGCCGCCGGGCAATCTCACCGGCTTCGGTCGCGTTGAAGGCTACTTCACCGCGCGGGACAGGCACACCGTGCCGCGCAAGGATGGCTTTGGCTTGATACTCGTGGATTTTCATGTGTGGGCGCGTTAGAAGGCACCTGATGCTACGTGCCGAGCTCATGTTTCGTCAATGGTCGGAGGCGGGGCCCGACGATGCGCCACGACGCCGGACGTTCGGCATGCCCCGACACACGCGCGCGCACCGCGCGTCATCGTCCGGGCGTCGAACCGGGTGTGGGCCCTCACTCCCCGTGAACCGCGCGGGCGGCCTCGCGCCCACCGGTTGGCGCCCCGCAACTTGATGTAAACTCTGCGGTTGATGTCTTCGCGCATTCGCGTCTTTGCCACGTCCGTCGGCTCGAAGCTGCTGATCGGCGTCACCGGCCTGGCACTCTTCCTGTTCCTCATTTCTCACATCGCCGGTAACGCGCTCATCCTCCTCGGGCGGGACACGTTCAACACGTACTCGCACACCCTCACGAGCAACCCGCTGGTCCCCGTCATCGAGGTCCTGCTGGTGCTCATCTTCCTGATGCACATCTACAAGACCGTCACGATGTACCTCGGGAACCAGCAGGCACGCCCGGTCGCCTACCAGCTCAAGAAGAGCCAGGGCGGCCCGAGCCGCAAGTCCGTCTCGTCGACCACGATGATCTTCACGGGCCTCTGGCTCCTGATCTTCGTGGTGCTGCACGTCAAGGGCTTCAAGTACGGCGCGTACTACCCGGTCGAAGGGGTGGAAGGCGTCCGCGACCTCTACCGGCTGGTCGCCGAGAACTTCGCCAGCCCGCTCATGGTCGCCTTCTACGTGGTCAGCATGCTCATCGTGGGCTCGCACCTGTGGCACGGCGCGTCGAGCAGCCTCCAGTCGCTCGGGCTCGACCATCCGCGCTGGACGCCGCGCATCCTCGCGCTGGGCAAGGTCTTCGCCGTCGTGATTGGCGGCGGATTCATCCTGATCACCCTTTACGTGCACTTCTTCGCCGGGCAGGTGGGGCAATGACACTCGATTCGAAGATTCCTGCCGGCCCGATCGCCGAGAAGTGGGACCGGCACAAGTTCGAGATGAAGTTGGTCAACCCGGCCAACAAGCGCAAGCACACCATCATCGTCGTCGGCACCGGCCTCGCGGGCGCCTCGGCCGCCGCCTCGCTCGGCGAACTGGGCTACAACGTCCTGAGCTTCTGCATCCAGGACAGCCCGCGTCGGGCGCACAGCATCGCGGCACAGGGCGGCATCAACGCCGCGAAGAACTACCAGAACGACGGCGACAGCATCTACCGGCTGTTCTACGACACGGTGAAGGGGGGCGACTACCGCTCCCGTGAAGCCAACGTCCACCGCCTCGCGCAGGTCAGCGTCAACATCATCGACCAGTGCGTGGCGCAGGGCGTGCCGTTCGCCCGTGAGTACGGCGGGCTGCTCGACAACCGCTCGTTCGGTGGGGCGCAGGTCTCGCGCACGTTCTACGCGCGCGGCCAGACCGGCCAGCAGCTGCTGCTCGGCGCCTACCAGTCGCTGATGCGACAGGTGCACGAGAAGTCGGTGCGCATGTTCGCGCGGCGCGAGATGCTCGACCTGGTCGTCATCGACGGGAAGGCGCGCGGCATCGTGGTGCGCAACCTCGTCACCGGAGAAATCGAGAAGTACGCCGCCGACGCCGTGTGTCTCGCCACGGGCGGTTACGGCACGGTGTACTACCTCTCCACCAACGCGGTGAACTCGAACGTCACCGCCGCCTGGCGTGCGCACAAGCGCGGGGCGCTCTTCGCGAACCCCTGCTTCACGCAGATCCACCCGACGTGCATCCCGGTCTCCGGCGACCACCAGAGCAAGCTCACGCTCATGAGCGAGAGCCTCAGGAACGACGGCCGTGTCTGGGTGCCGAAGAAGCAGGGCGACCGCCGGCCGCCGGAGCAGATCCCCGAGGAAGAACGCGACTACTACCTCGAGCGGAAGTACCCGAGCTTCGGCAACCTGGTGCCTCGCGACGTGGCCTCCCGCAACGCGAAGCAGGCGTGCGACGACGGCCGCGGCGTGGGCGACAGCGGCCTCGCCGTCTACCTGGACTTCAAGGACGCCATCAAGCGGGTGGGGCCCGAGGTCATCAAGGAGAAGTACGGCAACCTGTTCCAGATGTACGAAAAGATCACCGACGACAATCCGTACGAGAAGCCGATGCGGATTTATCCGGCGATCCACTACACGATGGGCGGGCTCTGGGTGGACTACAACCTCATGAGCACCGTGCCCGGCCTGCACGTGCTCGGCGAGGCCAACTTCTCCGACCACGGTGCCAATCGCCTCGGTGCCAGCGCCCTGATGCAGGGACTGGCCGACGGCTACTTCGTCATCCCCTACACGATCGGGCAGTACCTCGCGAGCACGCCGCTCCCCAAGGTCACCACCGATCACGATGCCTTCACGGAAGCGGCCGACAACGTGCAGCAGCGGATCAGCCGCCTGCTCTCGGTGAAGGGCAACCGCGGCATCCGCGAGATCCACCGGGAACTCGGCCGCATCATGTGGGATGACGTCGGCATGGCGCGCACCGAGGAGAGCCTCACCCGCGCCCTCGGCAAGATCCCCAAGCTCCGCGAGGAGTTCTGGCACAGCGTCTCGGTGCCGGGCTCACCGGACAACCTCAACCAGAGCCTCGAGTATGCCGGCCGCGTGGCCGACTACCTCGAGTTCGCCGAACTGCTGGCGCTCGACGCGCTCGAGCGCCGCGAATCGTGCGGTGGCCACTTCCGCGAGGAGAGCCAGACACCGGACGGCGAGGCGCTGCGCGACGACGACAACTTCTCGTACGTGGCGGCGTGGGAGTTCACGGGCGTCGGCAAGCGGCCCGCACTCCACAAGGAGCCATTGGTGTTCGAAGAGGTGCATCCGACGCAACGGAGTTACAGGTAGGGCTTCGGGCTTCAGGCTCCGGGCTTCAGGCGGCGTCGGCTCCAGCAGACGCCCCAGGTCCTGGGCCGAACAGCCGGAACCCGACTGGCCGGGAGCCCGAAGCCGGGCGCCCAGAGCCTGAAAGGATTCAACCGTGAGACTCAACCTGAAGATCTGGCGTCAGTCGGGGCCGAACTCGGCCGGCCGGCTGGTCGACTACGCCGCCGACCACGTCTCGCCCGACATGTCGTTCCTCGAGATGCTCGACGTCGTCAACGAAGGGCTCGTCAAGAAGGGCGAGGAAGCGATCGCCTTCGACTCGGACTGCCGCGAGGGTATCTGCGGCATGTGCAGCCTCGTCGTGAACGGGGTGCCGCACGGTCCTGACCGGGGTACCACCGTCTGCCAGCTGCACATGCGGCGCTTCAAGGACGGTGACACCGTCACCATCGAACCCTGGCGAGCGCGCGCGTTCCCGGTGGTCAAGGACCTGGTCGTGGACCGCAGCGCCTTCGATCGCATCATCGCCGCGGGCGGCTACGTCTCGGTGAACTGCGGCGGCGCCCCGGACGGCAACGCCATCCCGATCCCGAAGGACATCGCCGAGACCGCCATGGACTCCGCCCAGTGCATCGGGTGCGGGGCCTGCGTGGCCGCATGCAAGAACGCCTCGGCCCACCTCTTCATGAGCGCGAAGATCTCGCAGCTCTCACTGCTTCCCCAGGGCCAGGTCGAACGCCAGCGGCGGGTCGTCGCCATGGTGGAACAGGCAGACGCCGAGGGATTCGGCAGCTGCTCGAACGAGGCCGAGTGCGAGGCCGTGTGCCCGAAGGAAATCCCGATCGCCAACATCGCGCGGATGACGCGCGAGTACATCAGGGCGGTCCTGGTCGCGAAGTGACAGGACCGGCAGACATGAACCGCGGACCAGGGTCCGCTACGAGGAGCGACATGACACAGAAGGCAATCCGCGCCGGCCTGGCCGCCGCGATCGTGGTGACCACTCTCGGAGTGCTCGGGGCACAGGCGCCCCAGGTGAAGCGCACCATCCTCCAGCAGCGCGACCTGTCGGCGCCCGGCCGCGAATCGGTGATGGCCATCGCCGAGTTCCCGGCCGGCAGCGAGACCGGCCGCCACACCCACCCCGGCGAGGAGATCTCGTTCGTCGAGTCGGGTCCCTTCGTGCTGGAAATCGAGGGCCAGCCGGCCAGGACGCTGCAGACCGGCGAGCCGTTCTTCGTGCCGGCCGGCGTGATTCACAACGGTCATCCGGAAGCCGGCAAGACCGCCAAGGTCCTCGTGACCTACGTCGTCGAGAAGGGCAAGCCGGCCACCACGCCAGCCCCCGCCAAGTAGCCTGGTTCCCGTTCTTCAGGAGAGGTGTTCCCCATGAGACGTGTTCTGGCCAGCCTCGCGCTGCTGACATCGTTCGCCATCGGCCCGGCATACGCCCAGGCGCCCCCGGCACCTGCCGCACCGAAGAAGATCCAGGTGCTGATCGTCACCGGTCAGCACGTGGCGCACAACTGGAAGGGGACAACGCCTCTCCTGCGCAAGGCGCTGGAGGACACCGGCAAGTTCGAGGTGCGCGTCACCGAGGAGTTCCGGGGGGGCGGGCCCGAAACGCTCGCACCGTACGATCTCGTGGTGCTGAACTACTCCGGGGGGAACCGACCGGAACTGCGGTGGGGTGACCGTGCCGACGCCGCGCTCCTCGACTTCGTGCGCGCCGGCAAGGGGCTGGTGGTCTACCACTTCGCGATGCAGTCCTTCGACGGCTGGACCGAGTACGAGAAGATCTCGGGCGCGAACTGGCGGCCGAACATGGGCCACCACTCGGCGCCGCACGACTTCACCATCACCGTGAAGGACGCGCAGCACCCGATCACCCGGGGGCTGAAGCTCAAGTTCGACCAGCAGAAGGACGAGCTCTACGCCAACCTGAAGTGGCAGCCGGCCGGTCCCTACAAGATTCTCGCGACGGCGTACGACGACCACGCGCTCTATGCGGCCAGCCGCACCGATGCGCGCGCGCCGCAGCCGCTCGAAGGGCCGGGCGCCGACGAGCCGATGCTGTGGGTGAGCGACTACGGCAAGGGTCGCGTCTTCACCACCGCGCTCGGCCACGACGTCGACCAGGTGCAGACGCTCGCCTTCACCACCACCTTCACGCGCGGCGCCGAGTGGGCGGCAACGGGCAATGTCACCCTGCCGGTTCCCCCAGCGCTGGCGGCCACCCCGTCGGCCAGCGCCGCGCCGCAGGGCCAGGCGCCCCTCGCCCAGGCTCCGCTGCCCGAGGGCTACGTGGCGCGAGGCACGCGCGTCGGTCAGTCGTCGGCTCCGGGGCTGAAGGTCACGGACCTCGGCACCACCGGCCGCACCTACCGGCTGAATCTCGCGAAGGGGGATGAGGTGATGACGGCCCTCACCCAGTTCGCGGAGAAGCACAACATCCGCAACGCACACTTCACCGGACTCGGCGCCCTGTCGAAGGGGCTCTTCAGCTGGGCCGACACCGACCGCGGCAACGCGATGAAGAAGATCGAGCTCAATCAGGAAGCGGAAGTGGTCTCGCTCGTCGGCAGCATCGAGCGGGACAGCCAGGGACGCCTGAACGTGCACGCGCACGGCTCGGTCGCCTACTCCGACGGCACCATCCACGGCGGCCACTGGTACGAGGCGTACGTCGGCATCATCGCCGAGGTCTTCGTCACCGAGGAATCGCCCGCGGCACCCGCAGCCTCGAACTGACCCCGCCTTCCGGCGTGACGTCGCGGCCCCCGCGCTGGGGCCGGGCGCATGCCGTCCCGATTGGCCTGAAGCGCGCCTGCCGCTATAATCGCGCACCGCCTGCTCACTGCAGGCGGTGCCGGCGTCCATCGCCCGGCCATTCCCCGTGAACGGAGACATGAAATGAGCGGACGTTTTCTGATGGGTCGGTGGATTCTGTGCAGCGCCGTGGTCGCACTCCTCGCGGGCACCTCGGCGTCGAGCCAGACGCGCAGCATCCCGCTGAGCGAGTTCAAGGCCATCCAGCTCGAGGACATGAAGCCGACCGGCCGCGGCAGCCAGGTCGTGCTCTTCGGCGACCCGACCAAGCCTGGCCCCTACGTGGTGCAGATCACGTTCGCCCCTGGCACCGGCAGCCGCCCGCACTACCACGATCAGGACCGGCTCGTGACCGTGGTGAAGGGCACCTGGTACGTGCACCTCGGTCCTGAGTCCGACGTCTACGACAAGTCGAAGATGACCGCCATGAAGGCGGGCAGCTTCGTGTACCACCCCGCGTTCGGCCACCACTACGACGGCGCCCACGAGGAAGAGGCCGTGGTCCGCATCGTCGGGATGGGACCGGTCAAGACGGTCAATCTCGAACAGCCCAAGTAGTCCGCCGGAATCGCGGCGACCGCCGACATCCCGCAAGGCATAACCCTCGTCCTACCCGCATTTAGATACGGTCAGGCCACTTTCTCCTGTGGCCTGACCGCGTCCACTTCAGCTACCATCTCCCTGCTTCGACAACTGCGCCGTGCCTGGTGTGCGTCGTCGACGAGCGGGGACGCATGTCTCCGCCCGTACGACTTTCCGAAAAGGAGACGTGCATGTTCGGTTCGAAACTGCACCTGGGCACCGCAGCATTGGCCCTCGGCGCTGCCATCGCCCTGCCCTCTGCCGCCGCGGCACAGGCGCCCGCACGGCAGGTGACGTTCAGCAAGGACGTCGCCCCCATCTTCCAGTCCAAGTGTCAGTCGTGCCACGAGCCGGGCTCCATCGGTCCGATGTCGCTGGTCACCTACCAGGACGCGCGTCCCTGGGCTCGGTCGATCAAGCAGCGCGTCGAGTCGCGGCAGATGCCGCCGTGGCACATCGACCGCTCGACCGGCGTCCTGAAGTTCAAGAACGACATGTCGCTGAGCGACGAGCAGGTGGCGACGGTCGTGGCCTGGGTCGACGGCGGCGCGGTCGAAGGCAACCCCGCCGACTTCAAGATGAAGCCGGTGAAGAAGGATCTGTACTGGCAGGCGGAAGCCGACGGGTACGGTCCGCCCGACATCGTGATCAAGGCGCCCGAACAGACCATGCCGGCCGTGCACCAGGACGTGTGGTGGCGCCCGGTCAACGACATCCCGGTGACCGAGCCCCGCTGGGTGAAGATGGTCGAGATCCGGCCGTCGAACATCCAGTCGCGCAAGATCCTGCACCACTCGATCGCCTATCACGTGCTCCGTCCGGACAACGCCGCGGCGGTCAACACCGGCGTGATGACGGGCGGCTTCGCGGTGGCCAGCGATGCGGTGAACACCCTGACCATGCGGCCGCAGCTGATGGAATGGGCGATCGGCAAGGGCTACGACCGGTTCCTCGAGGGCACCGGCAAGCTCATTCAGCCGGGCGAGAAGATCTCGTGGGACCAGCACATCCACGCCGCCGGTGAAGAGATCACGGGCGGCTCGGAACTGGGGCTGTGGCTGTATGCGAAAGGCCAGGAGCCGACGAAGCGGAGCTACCTCACCTTCTTCAACGGCCTGAAGTCGGGTTTCGGCGGCCTCGACATCCCGCCGAACTCGATTGCCGAGAGCGAGGGCTTCAACGTCCTGCGCGAGAACACGATCATCACGAACTTCCAGCCGCACTTCCACCTGCGCGGCAAGGCGATGCTCGTGGAAGCCATCCTGCCGAACGGCATCACGCAGACGGTCAGCTACGTGAAGGACTTCAACTTCAACTGGATGACCAACTACATCTACACCGACGACGCGGCGCCGGTCTTCCCGAAGGGGACGATCATCCACGTCAAGGCGTGGTTCGACAACACGAAGGCCAACAAGTCCAACCCCGACCCCGAGCAGTGGGTGGGCTGGGGCGACCGCACGGTGGACGAGATGTGCCACGCGTGGATGAACGTGGTCTACCTCACCGACGCGGAGTACCAGGAGCGCGTCGCGAAGTACGGCGTCGGCGTCACCAACGGCGTGAAGCCGCAGACCCGCACGCAACAGCAGCAGTAAGTCGTCGGTGCGCAGCGGCCGGTCCTCACGGGCCGGCCGCTTCCCTCTCACCCGCTCAGCGCGGCGGGTATCCCGGTGACCTCTTCACTTCGGCGAGCTGCAGGTTGTGCCGCAGGTTGTGCAGCGGAATGTAGAGCACGAACTGGTAGGCATTCAGCGGGTCGAAGATCGGGAACAGTCCCTTCGTCAGGTGCTCGCGCAGGGGCAACTGCGTCGTCATCGCGAACTCGCGCGTCTTCGCGCGCTTCTGGCGGAAGGCCGCCAGCACCTCGGCGCGTGTCATGGCCGGCCCACCCAGCGGATTGAGCGGCTCGGGCGCCTGCACCTTCCGGGTGCGGTCCGGTAGCGCCCGTTCCAGTAGCGCGGTCTTCCCCCCAGTCTTCGCCATCCACTCCGGGTCGGCCGGGTTCCGCATCGCGAGCATGGACTGTTCGAAGAGATAGTCCTCCGAGATCACGATGTGCCGCGCGACCTCGGCAATGGACCAGCGTTCCGGCGCCGGCGTCCAGTTCCACTGCGCGTCGCTGACGTCCTGCAGCAGCGCTTCGAACTCACGCTGCGAGCGATCCAGGTAGTCCAGGAGGCTGGTGCGTTCCTCTTCGGTGATGCGCGGGTCCTCCGCTGCCGTGGCAGGGTGCGAGGGGACCGAAGAGAACAGCAGGGCGATAGTCAGGACGAGTCTGGCCGCGAGTGTGGTGTGCATCGTGCCTCCAGGGAGCAGCGGGATGGCTAGCGCGGTTCGACTTCCACGATCTCGAGCGGCTGCGACCCGCCTGACAACGGCGCGGGCCCCTCGCCCGCCTGGTGCCAGCGCCAGGTGCCAGGGCCGTCACCACCCCGGACGACGACGCTCGCATAGCCGTTGGCGTGCTGGTGTTCGTCGAGCGTGGCGCCCGCTCCCAGCCTGACGCGCCGGATGCGCACCCGGGCGTTGGACAGGACAGGCAGGTGGTCGTCCTGCGCCACCTCCTCGGTGGCACCCGGCTGGGCGGCCCGCAATTCGACGGCGACAATGCGCATCGGCCCCGTGTTCTGGTTCGTGATGATGTGCGAGTAGCCGCCGCGTGCGTAGCCGGCGAAGCCGATGCGGGACTGTCCCTGTGGTCCCTCGATGCCCGGCACGATGGTGACCGCCACGCTGTCGTAGACGTGCGTGTGGTTCTGCGAGACGTAGAACGGAGGCAGCACGACGTCGAGGACCCGGACGAACTCGTTCGCGAACACCAGGCGATGCCTGGGTTCCTGCTCGACTGGAATGGCAGCGGGCTCGACGGCAGGGAACTGCGGTGCGCGGGCAAGGACGCCGGTCCCGAGGGCCAGCACGATGAGCAGGGCGCGCGTCACGCCTCGGAAGAATAGCATGTGCCCCGTCTATACTTCGGAGCCGTGACCTTCCTCGCCGCCCTCGGAGGGCTGGGCCTCCTGCTCGCCAGCGGGTTCGCGCTGCGCCTGGCCCTGCCGTTGCTCGGTCGGCTCATGCTCCCCGTGGCTTTGCTCGGCGGATTCGTGGGGCTGGCCGCCGGCCGCCACGGGCTGGGCCTGGTGCCGCCGGACGTCGAGTCGATCTGGGTCGCTCTCCCCGGCCTCCTCATCAACATCGTCTTCGCGTGCCTGTTCCTCGGGGCACCGGTGCCCTCGATTGCGTACGTCGCGCGCACGGCCGGTCCGCTGGTGCGGTTCTCGCTGGTGAGTGCCCTCGGGCAGTTCGTGATCGGCCTGGTGCTGGTGTGGGCGCTCCTCACGCCGGCCTTCGGTGTTCCGGCGCTTTTCGGCTGCCTCATCGAGGTGGGCTTCTCGGGCGGCCACGGGTCGGCCAGTGCGATGACCCCGGTGTACACCGAACTCGGGTTTCCAGCCGGCGGCCCGCTGGGTCAGATGTCCGCCACGGTCGGCATCCTTACCGGTGTCATTGGCGGCGTCCTGCTGATTCAGTGGGCGGCGCGGCGTGGCTACGCCCGCGCGATCGACGACGTGGCGGGTGGGCTGCGCCGCCTCGACGGCCGGCTCACGCCCGTGGAGCGCCATCCGATCGCGTTCAGCACAGTGAATGTCACCGTCGTCGAGCCCTTCGCCCTGCACCTGGCGGTGGCCATGCTGGCGGTGCTGATCGGCTGGGGCATGCAGCGGGTGCTCAGCCTGCTGCACCCCACCTTCGAGAGCTTTCCGGTGTTCCCGCTCGCCATGGTCGGCGGCATGCTGCTCCAACATGCCGTGGAGCACCTGGGCATCTCGGCATGGCTCGATCGCAGCACGTTCCAGCGCCTGACCGGCACGTCGCTCGACCTGCTGGTTGCGGCTGCCGTGGCCACCATGCGGCTCGATCTGTTCCTCCAGAACCTCGCACCGTTCGCCCTGCTGATGGTGGCCGCCATCGCATGGTGTGTCGGCTCGGTGATCTGGCTGGCGCCGCGGATGCTCGACGAGGACTGGTTCGAGCAGGCGATCGTCACCTACGGCACGCTCACCGGCGTGGCGGCCGTGGGCCTCATGCTGCTCCGCATCGCCGATCCGCACCAGCGCACGTCGGCGGCCCAGGCGTTCGCGGCGCGGTCGATGGTGCTCTCGCCGCTCCTCGGGGGCGGGCTCGTCACGGCGACGATGCCGCTGCTGATCGTCGAGTTCGGGACGCTGCCGGTGCTCGGGGCGACGACCGCCGTGATGCTGGCGGCGTGGTTCTGGCCGGGTGTCAGCGCGACGAGCGCGAGAAACGCGCCAGCGTGAACGGCTGCAGGATGTCGGGCATCGAGCCGCTGAGCGCCCACTCGGCCAGTGCTGGCGCCACGGCCGGCGCAATCGCCCAGCCGTGACCGGTCCATCCACAGCCGACCAGCACGTTCGTGCTGCCGGGTACCCGGTCGATGACCGGCACGAGATCCAGCGCGTTGGTCTCGGCCCGGTCCGCCGTTCCGTCGGCCGGCTGCAGCGCCGCGATCGCCGGGAAGAGCGCGACTGCCTCTGCCCAGTTGCCGGCAATGTTCGACGCAGTCGTCTCGCCCCTGCCTGACTCCGGATTGCGGCGTCCGCGCCAGCCGCCGGAGAGCATGACGATGTTGCCCGGGACCATCTTGAGGGCCACCGGCCGGCTCGCGTGGCCGACGTAGCTGCGGAACGGCGCGTCGGCGGCCGGCGTTGACAGGACGACCTGCGGATAGATCGTCCAGATCGGCAGGTGGCACTCGAACGCGGGCACGAGGAGGTCGTCGGTGCCACCATTGGCGAGCACCAGCAGTTCGCGCCCGATGTCGGCGGCGCTGCCGTCGTCCAGGTGCACACGCACGGCGCGCGCCCCTTCGCGCTCGATGCCCACCACCATGGCGCCCGTGCGGATGACGGCCCCGGCACGCTCCGCCGCACCCGCATAGGCCAGCGTCGTGGCGTTGTGGTCGGCGATGCCGTCGAGGGGTGCGTGAAGGGCGCCGAGAACGCGGTCGGACACGCCCGGCTCCACGTCGCGAACGCGCGCTCCCTCGAGGTGCACCGTCGGGATGCCGAACGACGCCTGCACCCGGGCGCGGACCTCGGCCTGCCCGATGTCGTGATGGCGCTCGTAGAGTTGCAGGTGGCCGACCCGCTCGTAGCCGGTCGGTGCCCCGAGCACCTCGTGCAGGCGCGGCCAGAGTTCGTAGGCTTCGCGCATCAGCGGCAGTTCGCGGATGTCGCGCCCGTTCGCGCGGACACCGCGCTTGCCGGCGCCGCCCGATGCGCCCGAGGCCACTGCCTGGGCCTCGAGCACCAGCACCGAGGCGCCGCGCGTGGCGAGCGACCAGGCGGTAGCCACGCCGACAATGCCGCCGCCGATGATGACGAAGTCTGCCCGCATGCCCTGGTGCCGGCCCTGCGCTAGACGACGGCCGGAAACAGCGAGGCTATCGTCGTCACGCCCAGCTCGGTCTCGGCGCGGTCGGGCACGGCCGACTCGATGTCGTAGCCGTAGTAGTCGCTGTCGCCGGTCACCTGGATGAGGAACCCGTCCCGGCGCGGGAGGAACGACACGTTGTGGTAACTGACGCCGTAGTTCACGTCCGCCTGCGGAATCAGGCGCGTGATCTGGCCGCGTACCGGCACGAGCGACTTGTCGTTCATCAGCGCACGCGCGTCATATCCCGTCGCGTTGACCACAGTGCGCTCACGGATGCGCTGGAACTCGTTCGGCGCGTGGAACTCGGTGATCTCCAGCTTCCCGCCGCCGGCCTCGAAGTCCTGCATGAGGATGCGCTGGTAGGACGCCAGGTTGAACATCAGGTTCGTGTTCCGACGCACGTAGCGCTGGCCGAATGGGTGCGTGCCCGGCTGGAACTCCAGGCGCTTGACCAGCAGGTCTGGCGTGAGTTCGCGCTGCAGTTCGGCAAAGGCTGGCCGGTTGGACGCTTCGCGCTGCCGTGGCGCCTGCGCGTCGCTGATGCCGTAGCTGTCGACGTACTCGACGGGGTTTCCGGCCGTGCCCAGGAACGACTGAAACGCGGCATGCGACTCGCGTGCGACACGTTCCCAGGTTCGCTTGAACTCCGGCGTGGCATGCTCCTCGAGTGCGATGCGTGAGTCCGGAGTGTAGCTGCCGGTCGCCCACGACGAGCGGACGTTTGGCGCCAGATCCCTCGTGTAGATCGTGACGCGCAGGCCGGCGCGCTGGAGCTGGATGGCCGTGGTCATGCCCATCGCGCCCGCGCCGATCACCGCCACGTCCCGCTCGCCGGTGGCCAGCACCTTCTCGGTGACGAGCGACGCATAGCCCCACGACAGCGACCAGCCGCTGCCCCCGTGCCCGTAGTTGTGGACCACGGTCTTGTCGCCGATCTTCTCGACCTCGAGCCTGGGGCCCTGAGGGCGGAAGGGGCGGGTGCAGACAGTGATGCGCGTCACGCGGTCCATGCCGATGCGCAGCGGCGGCAGGAACAACCGTGGGACTCGGGGCGTGGCCACGGCACCTGGGGACACGCGGCACGCGGTCGCGGCACCAAGGGCCACGACGGCACCCGCTGCCTTCAGGAATTCGCGACGCTCGATCGGTCTGGGCATGGATCCTCGTGAAGTCAGTCCATTGTAGCCGTCGCGAGAGCGTCACCTGGTGGGTCAATGCATGACGGACAGGATTGTCGGGACAGCGGCCTGAAAGGGAAAAGGCAGGAGGCAGCCGCACGTCACGTGCGCTGTCCTCCTGCCTCCCGGGTGCGTGTGCGTCTGGGCCGCCGTGCGGCCGGCCAGGTCGCTAGACGCCGATGACGTCCGTGAGTTCCTTCACGGCGCCGGCCGACTTCCTGAGGGCGGCTTCCTCTTCGGCCGTCAGCGTGATCTCGATGATCTGCTCCACGCCGCGTGCGCCGAGCTTCACCGGCACACCGACGAAGAGATCCTTGATGCCGTATTCGCCCTGCAGGAACACCGAGCACGGGACGATCTTCTTGGTGTCCTTGAGGATGATCTCGACCATCTCGGCAGCCGCGGCACCCGGCGCATACCAGGCGCTCGTGCCGACGAGCTTCGTGATCTCGGCGCCGCCGTTGGCCGTGCGGTCGCAGATCGCCTTGATGCGCTCCGGGGAGATCAGCTCGGTGATCGGGATGCCGGCCACCGTCGAGTAGCGCGGGAGCGGCACCATCGTGTCGCCGTGGCCACCGAGGACGAACGCGTGGATGTTGTCCACCGAGACGTTCAGCTCCATGGCGATGAAGGTGCGCATGCGTGCCGAGTCGAGCACGCCGGCCATGCCGATGACGCGCTCACGCGGGAAGCCGCTCAGGCGGTAGACCGCCTGGCACATGGCGTCCAGCGGGTTGGCCACCGGGACGATGATGGCGTTCGGCGAGTACTTGATCACCTGCTCGGTGACCGCCTTCATGATGCCGAAGTTGACGTTCAGGAGGTCGTCGCGGCTCATGCCCGGCTTGCGCGGCACGCCCGAGGTGATGACGACCACGTCGGAGTTGGCGGTCTGCGAGTAGTCCGACCCGCCGATGACACGGCTGTCGGAGCCGGTGATCGGGCAGGCCTCGAGAATGTCGAGCGCCACGCCCGCGGCCTTCTGGTCGGCGATGTCGACGATGACGACGTCGGCGAGTTCCTTGTCGGCGATACAGCGGGCCACGGTCGCGCCGACATTGCCGGCGCCGCCCACCACGGTGACTTTACGGTTCATCTCACAGCTCCTTGTCGGAAGCCGACACGGCCTTGAGCCTGGAGGCGGGAGCCGGAAGCCGTACAGGGCTCCAGGCTCAGGGCTCCGGGCTTCCGGGTCCGGTCGGCCTCGGGCTACATGTTCTTGATAATCTCGTCGCCGAACTCCGAGCACTTCAGCTCGGTGGCGCCGTCCATCAGCCGGGCGAAGTCGTACGTGACCCGCTTGGAGCCGATTGAGCCGTCCATGCCCTTCACCACCAGGTCGGCGGCCTCGCTCCAGCCCATGTGCCGGAGCATCATCTCGCCGGAGAGGATGACCGAGCCCGGGTTGACCTTGTCGAGGTTCGCGTACTTCGGTGCCGTGCCGTGCGTGGCCTCGAAGATGGCGTGGCCGGTCACGTAGTTGATGTTGCCGCCCGGCGCGATGCCGATGCCGCCCACCTGCGCCGCGAGCGCGTCCGACAGGTAGTCGCCATTGAGGTTCGGCGTGGCGATCACGTCGAACTCGTCGGGTCGCGTGAGCACCTGCTGCAGCGTGATGTCCGCAATCGCGTCCTTGATCACGATGCCGGCGCCCGGCTTGCCCTCGGGAATCCGGCACCACGGCCCGCCGTCGATCTCGACGGCCCCGAAGAACTCCTTGGCGATCTGGTAGCCCCAGTCGCGGAAGGCGCCCTCGGTGAACTTCATGATGTTGCCCTTGTGAACCAGCGTGACGCTCTTGCGGTTGGCCGCAATGGCGTAGCTGATGGCGCTGTGCACCAGGCGCTCCGTGCCCAGGTAGCTGATCGGCTTGATGCCGACGCCGACGCCGATGGAGACGTCGCGCTTCGGGGCGCCGATGCCCTCGAGCTGCACCTGCCACTCCTGCGAGGCCTTCTGGGTGCCGAAGCGGATCTTCTTGAACTCCTTCGGGAACTCCTTCTCGAAGAAGTCGAGGATCTTCTGCGCCTCTGGCGTACCGGCGGCGTACTCGATGCCGGCATAGATGTCTTCCGTGTTCTCGCGGAAGATCACCATGTCCACCTTGCCGGGGTTCTTCACCGGCGAGGGCACACCCTTGTACCAGCGGACCGGGCGCAGGCACACATACAGGTCGAGGAGCTGGCGGAGCGCCACGTTCAGCGAGCGGATGCCGCCGCCGACCGGCGTGGTGAGGGGCCCCTTGATGCCGACGAGGTACGTGCTGAAGGCCTCGACGGTTTCGTCCGGCAGCCAGTTGTTGAACTGGGTGAAGCTCTTCTCGCCCGCGTAGACCTCCATCCAGGCGATCTTCTTCTTGCCGCCATAGGCCTTCGCGACCGCCGCGTCGAGCACGCGGACGCTCGCCCGCCAGATGTCGGGCCCCGTGCCGTCACCTTCGATGAACGGGACGATCGGGTTGTCGGGAACTACCAGTCGGCCGTTCTGTCTCGTGATGGCCGCGCCGTCAGCCGGCGGAGTGAGTGAAGGAGTGTTGGACATAAGCGAAATTCAGAGTGCCGAGTGCTGATTGCCGATTGATCCGCTCACCTGCGGCGGACACCGCGCTGATTAGGTCAGTTCCCCCGCGCGCGCCCGACGATTCCACAGCTTCTGTGGAAAACTCTGTTGAAAAGGGGGCTGTTTACGCCGCTGTGACGCGTCAATTCGAGTGTTTTAGCGAATTGCACCACGCTGGGGCGAGCGTACACGAACCGGACGCACCGACCGAACAAAACCTCCGGATTATACTATCGGGCGGAGGGTCAAACGATGCGAACACTGCTCGCGTTGCTTGTCGCAAGTGCCACGCTGTCTGCCTGGACGGCCGGCCTGTCAGCTCAGGGTTCCACCGCATCCGGCCAGCACGAGGCCGGGGCGCACACACATGCCGCAGCCGCCGCGCTCAAGAACCCGGTGAAGTCGACGCCAGCGTCGGTCGCTGCGGGAAAGACCCTGTACGGTACGCAGTGCGCCACCTGCCACGGAGACGGAGGCAAGGGGGACGGCAAGATGGCGATGGCGATGAACCCGCCGAAGCCCTCGGATCTCACGGACGCCAGCTGGAAGCACGGCTCCACGGACGGGGAGATCTACACAGTGATCAAGGACGGCGCCAAGGGCACGGGCATGCGCGGCTACGGCGCCCGGATGAAAACGGACGACATCTGGAATGTCGTCAACTACCTGCGAACGCTCGCTCAACCAACGGCCAAAAAATGAAAATTGTTGTTTCCGACGACCTGCCAGAGTCCGCACTCGACATCCTCCGCACCGAAGGGTGGGAGGTCGATGCCCGCTCGGGCCGCAAGCCTGAAGACCTCGCGAAGGACCTCGCCGACGCGGATGCCCTGATCGTCCGCAGCGCCACGAAGGTTACCAAGGACCTGCTGGCGGCAGCGCCCAAGCTCCGGATCATCGGCCGCGCCGGCAGCGGCGTGGACAACATCGACATGCCGGCGGCCAGCGGCAAGGGCGTCCTCGTCGTCAACGCCCCCGGCGCCAACAGCATCGCGGTGGCCGAGCAGGCGCTCGCGCTGATGCTCTCCCTCGCCCGCGCCGTGCCCGCCGCCGATCAGGCAATGAAGGCCGGCAAGTGGGAAAAGAAGAAGTTCATGGGCACCGAGCTCCGCAACAAGGTGCTCGGCATCGCGGGCCTCGGCCGGATCGGCCAGGAAGTGGCGGCGCGCGCGAAGTCGTTCGGGATGACGATCATCGCCTACGACCCGTACATCTCCGCCGATGTGGCCGCCTCGCTCGGGATCGAGCTGAAGTCGCTCGACGAGATCTGCGCCTCGGCCGACTACCTCTCGCTCCACATGCCCTCCACCGCGGAGACGAAGAACTCGTTCAACGACGACCGGTTCGCCAAGTGCAAGAAGGGCATCCGCCTCGTCAACACGGCGCGCGGCGACCTGATCGACGAGGCGGCACTGGTGCGCGCCATCGAGGCGGGCATCGTGGCCGGCGCCGGCCTCGATGTGTTCCAGAAGGAACCGCCGGTGGAGTGGACGCTGCCGCAGCTCTCGAAGGTGGTGGCCACGCCGCACCTCGCGGCGTCGACCGAGGAGGCGCAGGAGCAGGTCGGCCTCGACACGGCCAATGCCGTGCGCGACTACCTGAAGAGCGGCGCGGTCCGGAACGCGGTGAACTTCCCCGCCGCCGTGCCGGCTGACGAGCTGCAGCGCCTGCAGCCGTGGCTCAAGCTCGCCGAAGGTCTCGCCTCGGTCGCGTCGCAGATGGGACCCGCGCGGGTCGACCAGATCGCGCTGCGGTACTACGGCGCGCTGGCCGACAGTTCCGCCGCCTCACTGCTCGCGTCCAGCGCAGCCGCCGGCGTGCTCCGTCCGATCCTGTCGGGCGGCGTGTCGGTGGTGAACGCCCGCGCGGCGGCCAAGGAGCGCGGCATCGAGATCACCGAGACCCGCAGCACCCGTCCGCGCGACTACGCGAGCCTCGTCTCGTTGAAGCTCCACACGGGCGACGGTGAGCGCTGGGCCGAGGGCACGGTGTTCGAGCCGAACTCGCCGCGGCTGGTGTCGGTCCGCGGCATCGCCGTGGACGCGCCGCTGACCGGCTCGCTGCTGATCATCTCGAACGACGACCAGCCTGGCGTCATCGGCGAGGTGGGCAGCATCCTCGGCAAGCACGGCGTCAACATCGCCAACTTCGCGCTCGGCCGGAACGAAACCGGCGCGGTGGGCGTGGTGAACGTCGACGAAGGTACCGCACAGGCGAACGCCCTCGCTGCCGCCGTGGACGAGATCCGCAAGATCGGCGCGGTCAAGGACGCCTGGCTCGTCCGCCTGTAATCAACCACCTGAAGCCGGACGCCGCAAGGCTCCGGCTTCGCTCTTCCCCGCTCCTCGTTCAGTCCTGCCTTCTTCTCATGTGGCGAACCGTCAGGTTCGCGCAGCAACCAGCAGCGCGCCCGGCACGACGTGCGCCTCGAGGCGCGTGCCGCCCACCTGCGGCTCACCGTCCACGTGGTACACAATGGGCGCGGCACTCTCCACGGTAATCGCGGCGGAGGTGCGGGCGACGCTCACGCCAGGTGCGCTCGCCACCCTGCCGGTCATCAGCCTCGGCACGTTGAGGATGGTTGCGAGCCGCGAGCGCTCCTCGAACACCACCAGGTCCAGCAGGCCGTCATCGACCCTGGCCCCGGGAGCGATGCGGACACCGTTCCCGAACTGTGCGGAGTTCGCGAGCGTGATCAGGAAGATCGGGCGTGATGCGCCACCGTTCACGCTGTAGGGTGCCGGTGCGTAGCGCAGCATCTCCCTGGCGGTGATGCGCACGTAGCTCGAGAAGCCCCTGGACGTCCCCGCATCCCGGTCGAACGCCGCCGCCACGTGCGCGTCGAAGCCGATGCCGGCCACGCTGAAGAAGTAGCGGCCGTCCAGCATGCCGGCATCGATCCGCCGCGGCCGGGCGGACAGCGCCGCCGCCAGGGCCGTGCGTGCGTCACGCACGACGCCAAGCTCGCGGGCAAGCCCGTTGCCCGAGCCCGAAGGCACGAGCCCCAACGCCGTGTCAGTGCCCACGAGCGACCCGGCCACCTCGTTCATCGTGCCGTCACCACCCCACGACACGACGAGGCGAGCCCCGCGCCGGACCGCGCCGGCAGCGAGCGCCACCGCATGGCCACGACGCTGCGTGACCAGCACCTCGCCGGGCTCACCATGAGCCTCCACCAGGGTCGACGCCAGTTCGGCGCGCTGCCTGGCAACCGCAGGCGCTGCTCCGCCAGACACCGGATTGATGATGATGGAGACCATGGCGACGCCCGCCGCGCGCGGCTAGCGGAGCGCCAGGGTGCTGTCGGAACCGGTGACCGTGTCCACGACCTGCACCGCGTCTGCGGACACGGCGCCAATCCGGTAGCGATCGCGGATCGTCTCGCCCGCCTTCACGAGGAACACGTCCCCGAGTCCCGACACAATCGCCGTGCGGATCACGCCGTCGGCCGTGGCGTCTTCGGCCACGCCGATGAGCGCCAGTGCCGGCGCAGGCGGCGCAGGCGCCTCAGCCACGACGTCGACGGGCGCGGCCGGCCGCGCAAGGGGCGCCCGCCGCTCGGGGATGCGCGACTGGAAGCGGAACAGGTCGCGGGATCGCGTGGGTGCGGCCGTCGGGGCGAGCCGCTCGTGAAGCCGTCCCACTTCGGACTGCAGCGCGACCATCGAGAAGTCGACCGGCGAGGGCTTCGGCGGCGGGAATGGCACGGCGGGTGGGCGAACGCCAGAGGTCGAGGCACTCGCGAACCAGCTCGCGATCGCCAGTGTCGACACGCCGAACCAGACGATGCGCCGGACGTTCATGTGGACGTGGCGGATCGTAGCACGATGCCAGGGTATGCCGTGTTACTATTCGTCGTGCACCCTGCATCGACTGGTTCTGCGGTCGATCCTACGCGTCCGCTGGAAGTCGTCGCCGTCATTCCCGCTCGATTCGCCTCTACTCGCTTCCCCGGAAAACCGCTGGCCGACATCGATGGCCGTCCGATGATCGAGCACGTCTACCGGCGGGCCTCCGCCTCGCCGGTTGTGTCGCGGGTGATCGTGGCCACCGACGACCTCCGGATTGCCACGCGGGTGGCCGAGTTCGGCGGGAACGTGCGGCTCACGCGGGCCGACCACCTCACCGGCACCGACCGGCTGGCCGAGGTCGCTGCCTCCCTCGACTGCGACGTCGTCGTCAACGTGCAGGGCGACGAGCCGCTGCTCGATCCGAGGGCGATCACCGAACTGGTCGGTCCGTTCGCCGATCGCAGCGTGTCGATGTCTACGCTCTACCGCCGGATCACCGACCCGGCGGAGCTCCAGAACCCGAACATCGTGAAGCTGGTCACCGACCGGTCCGGCTTCGCGATGTACTTCTCGCGCGCACCGATCCCGCACACGCGCGATCCGCGCGGCGGCTACCCGCCGCTCTTCCGCCACGTCGGCGTCTACGCCTACCGCCGCACGGCGCTGATGGTGCTCGCCTCGCTCGAACCGACCCCGCTCGAACGCGCGGAATCGCTCGAGCAGTTGCGCGCGCTCGAACACGGCATCCGCATCAGGGCCGTGGAAACCTCGTACGACTCGATCGGCGTCGACACGCCGGAAGACCTGGAGCAGGTACGCCGGCTCCTGCACTCCGGCGGGCGCCCCAACTGAACGTCTCGATGAGCAGTCACCCCGGGATTCGCACATGACGGCAACCAAGGCAACCAAGTACATCTTCGTGACCGGCGGCGTGGTGTCGTCGCTCGGCAAGGGGCTCGCGGCCGCCTCCATCGGCGCCCTGCTCGAGGGACACGGCTACACGGTGTCGCTCCAGAAGTTCGACCCCTACATCAACGTCGACCCCGGCACGATGAGCCCGTACCAGCACGGCGAGGTCTACGTCACCGACGATGGCGGCGAGACCGACCTCGACCTCGGCCACTACGAGCGCTTCACCCACTCGACGCCGTCCAAGCAGTCGAACTGGACCACCGGCAAGATCTACCTGAGCGTCATCAACAAGGAACGCCGCGGCGACTACCTCGGTCGGACCGTGCAGGTCATCCCGCACATCACCAACGAGATCAAGGACGCGATCCGCGCCGCCGCGAAGGACGTGGACATTGCACTCGTGGAAATCGGCGGTACCGTCGGCGACATCGAGAGCCTCCCGTTCCTCGAGGCCATCCGCCAGTTCCGCCAGGACGTGGGCCGCGACAACACGCTCTACATGCACCTCACGCTCGTGCCGTTCATCGGCGCAGCCGGCGAGCTCAAGACCAAGCCGACCCAGCACAGCGTGCGCGACCTGCGCTCCATCGGCATCCAGCCCGACATCCTGCTCTGCCGCACCGACCGCTTTCTCGACCCGGACCTGAAGCGGAAAATCGCCCTCTTCTGCGACGTGAACGAAGAGGCGGTGATCACGGCCAAGGACGTCCCGAGCATCTACGAGGTGCCACTCGTCCTCAAGGCCGAGGGCGCCGACCGCATCGTCCTCAAGTACCTGCACCTCCCCGAGACGCAGTCGAACATGCGCGACTGGGAAGACCTGGTGGACCGCATCAAGCACCCGACCGATGAACTGACCATTCACGTGGTCGGCAAGTACGTCGGCTACGAGGACTCGTACAAGAGCCTGAACGAAGCGCTGTACCACGGCGGCTTCAAGCACCAGCTCAAGGTGAACATCAAGTGGATCGAGGCCGAGGCGCTCGAGGAGCAGAACGGCGCCTCGCTGCTCGAGGGCTCCGACGGCATCCTGGTGCCCGGCGGCTTCGGCGATCGCGGCACGCGCGGCATGATGGTGGCGGCGCGCTACGCGCGTGAGCACAAGGTGCCCTACTTCGGCATCTGCTACGGCTTCCAGATGGCAACCGTGGAGTACGCCCGCAACGTCGCCGGGCTCGCGGATGCGGACACGACCGAGTGCGCGCCGGACACGCCGAACAAGGTGATCTACAAGCTGCGCGACCTGCTCGGCGTGGATGAACTCGGCGGCACCATGCGGCTGGGCAGCTACCCCTGCGAACTGGCACCCGGCTCACTCGCCCGCCAGATCTACGGCACGGCCCTCATCCACGAGCGGCACCGCCATCGCTACGAGTTCAACTGCCTCTACGAGAAGGCGCTCACCGACCGCGGCATGGCCATCTCCGGCCGGTCGCCCGACGGGAAGTTCGTGGAGATCGCGGAGGTGCCGGGGCATCCCTGGTTCCTCGCGGTGCAGTTCCACCCCGAGTTCAAGTCGAAGCCGACCCGGCCGCATCCGCTCTTCGCAGCCTTCGTCGAGGCCAGCTATCGCCACAAGACGCAGGCGGCACACGCCACCACCGAGACGGTGGCCTGAGCATGGTTGCCAGGCTGCGCGACATGGCGATCGGGGCCGGCCACCCGATCGTCCTCATGGCTGGCCCCTGCGTCGTGGAGAGCGAGTCGCATGCGATGGGACTGGCCGAGGCGCTCGTGGACATCACGCGGCGTGTCGGCATCCCGTTCATCTTCAAGGCGTCGTACGACAAGGCGAACCGGACGTCGAACCGTTCGTACCGGGGCCCGGGCATCGACGAGGGGCTGCGCGTACTCGGCGCCATCAGGCAGCGCTTCGACGTGCCGATCGTCACCGACATCCACGAGGTGCACGAAGCCGCGGTGGCGGCCGACGTGGCCGACGTGCTGCAGATTCCCGCCTTCCTCTCGCGCCAGACCGACCTGATCGTCGCGGCGGCGCGCACCGGCCGCGTGGTCAACATCAAGAAGGGCCAGTTCATGGCCCCGAACGACATGAAGCACGCGGTGGCGAAGGTGACGAGCGAAGGCAACCCCAACGTCGTCGTCACGGAGCGCGGCACGAGCTTCGGCTACAACAACCTGGTGGTCGACATGCGCGGCTTCCCGATGATGCGCGAGCAGGGGCTGCCCGTGGTGTTCGACGTCACGCACAGCCTGCAACTGCCGGGCGGCGGCGACGGCGTCACCGCCGGCCTCGCGCAGTACATCACGCCGCTGGCGTCGGCGGGTGTGGCCGCGGGCGTCGACGGGCTGTTCCTCGAGGTGCACGAGGAGCCGTCGCGCGCGAAGAGCGACGCCCAGAATGCCCTGCGGCTCGACCTGCTCGAACCGCTGCTCCGCCGGCTGCTCGCGATCGATGCCATCGTGAAGTCCGCGTCGCCGGCTGCGGCGACGGGAGTCGAAGCAGTCCGTGGCTGACCTCTCGCTCGCACGCAAGGTGCTCGAAACCGAGGCGGCCGCGATCCTCGCGCTGGTACCGCGCATCGACGAACGGTTCGAGCGTGCGGTGGAACTGCTGCTGGCCTGCCGAGGACGCGTCATCCTCACCGGCATGGGCAAGTCCGGCATCATCTGCCGGAAGATTGCCGCCACCCTCACCAGCACGGGTACCGCTTCCCAGTTCCTGCATCCCGCTGAAGCCGTGCACGGCGACCTGGGCGTCATCCAGGGCGACGACGTGGTCATCGCGCTGTCATCCAGCGGAGAGACCGCCGAAGTGCTCCGGCTGCTCGAGACCATCCGACGCGTCGGCGCCAAGCTGATTTCCATCACCGGAGGTCCGCGATCCACGCTGGCCGAGGCGTCCGACGTGGCCATCGACGCGAGCATTGCCGAAGAGGCCTGTCCGCTGAACCTGGCGCCCACCGCGTCGACGACCGCGGCCCTCGCCCTCGGCGACGCGCTGGCAATGACGCTGCTCGTCGCCAAGGGCTTCCGCCAGGAAGACTTCGCCAACCTGCACCCCGGCGGCAAGCTCGGGAAGCAGTTCATGCGCGTGGAAACGCTGATGCACGCCGGGAAGGACCTGCCGCAGGTGTCCGTGGACACGGTGATGCGCGACGTGATCTACGAGATGTCGAGGAAAGGGCTCGGCATGACCTGCGTGGCCAACGACCAGGGCGAACTCGTGGGCATCATCACCGACGGCGACCTGCGACGCCTCATGGCACGCGAGGGCGATACGCTAACGCTGACGGCAGGGAACGTCATGACCGCGAATCCGGTGACGGTGGAACCCCGCACGCTCGCGGCCCAGGCGCTGCACGTCCTGGAACAGCGCAAGATCACGTCGATCGTGGTGGCTGAAGGGCAGCCAAGGCGCGCGGTTGGCGTGGTGCACCTGCACGACCTCTGGCGCACGGAGATGGTGTGACCCCGACCGACGCAGAACTCGACAAACGCGCCGCCGCGGTGCGCATGATTCTCTTCGACGTGGACGGCGTCCTCACCGACGGCCGGGTCATCGTCCATACCGACGGCACCGAGAGCAAGTCGTTCTTCATCCGCGACGGCATCGCCATGGTCTGGGCGCAGCGCGCGGGCATCAAGGTGGGCTTCCTCTCCGCACGGCTCTCTGCCACCACCCCGCACCGGGCCGCGCAGCTCGGCATCACGCTCGTCTACCATGGCGTGACCAGCAAGCTGGCCACCTACGAACGGATCCTCGCGGACCACGGCCTCACCGATGCCGACATCGCCTACATGGGCGACGATGTGGTCGACCTGGCGGTGCTGAACCGCGTGGGTCTCGCCATGGCGCCGGCCGACTGCGTGGAGGAGGTCCGCAGCCGCTCGCACCTGGTGACGCGCGCTGCCGGTGGCGCGGGCGCCGCACGCGAGGCGATCGAGCGCATCCTCCGCGTGCAGGGACGCTGGGAGGGCATCGTCGAGGCCTACCTGAACGAACCGGCGGACCTGGCGGCGCACCAGATCAGATGATGGAGAACGCACCGCTCCTCGCAGCCCTCGTCGCGCTGCTCGTCGGGCTGACCATCGGGAAGGCGTGGGAGCGTTACAAGCTGCGCGACGGCACCTGGGTGGACCGCCGCCGCGTGCGGGAGTCGCCGCACTACATCCTCGGCCTGAACTTCCTGGTGGCCAACCAGATCGACCTCGCCATCGAGGAGCTCACCCACGCGGCCGCGCAGGATGCGAACGCGCTCGAGGTGAACATGATCCTCGGGAACCTGTACCGCGAGAAGGGACAGGTCGGCAAGGCGATCACCATCCACCAGACGTTGCTGCAGCGGCAGAAACTGAGCCGCATGGAGCACGCCTACGTGCTGTTCTGCCTGGGCCTCGATTACAAGCGGGGCGGCTTCGTGGACCGCGCGCTCGACGCCTTCAACGAAGTGCTGCGGCTGGATCCCGAGAACGCGTACGCGCTGGAGAACATCCAGAAGCTGCACGAGGAACAGCACCAGTGGACCGAGGCGTACGACACGCGCCAGCGCCTCACGAACCTGGCGGCCATCGAGTCGCGCCCACAGAGCCAGTCCATCCTTGCGTTTCTCGAGAACGAGATAGGGCTCGAGGCGGTGCGCCGCAAGGACCACGCGGAGGCTGCGCGGCGGTTCCAGTCGGCCATCGAGCTCGACGCCCGTGCCGTGCCGGCCTACCTGAATCTTGGCGACCTGCGCCAGGCGCAGGGGCGTGAGGACGAGGCCGCCGAGGTCTGGAACACGCTGGTGCAGGTGGCGCCCGACCGGGCCTATCTCGCGTTCGACCGCCTCGAGGCACAGGCCGCCCGCGCCGGGGAGCCGGAGCGCTTCACTGCACTGTGCCGCCGCCTGATCGAGGAGAACCCGCAGGACTGGCGGGCGCGGCTGGCGCTCTCACGCCACCTGGTCGCGGCGGACCAGCCGTCCGATGCCCTCGAACTGCTCTTCGCGGCGCTCGTGCAGAACCCGCACTCGCTCAGCGTGCACCAGGCCATCTGGCAGACGCTCGGGCACCTGAAGCACCCGGGCGACCTGGTCGACCGCTACAGCGACCTGACGCGGCACGCGGTGTTCTACCTCGACCCACACGTCTGCATGCGCTGCCGCTACCGGAGCACGGAGCTGCTCTGGCAGTGCCCGCATTGCCACGACTGGAATACGTTCGTGGAAGAGCGGATCGCCCCGGCGCAGGACACCGCGGGGTGACTACACACAATGCGTGAATTGGCGACCTGGTGAATTGGTGAGTCTGGAGTCGGTCGCTCCACGCGCCAGCGCCGACAAGACCTACGTGGCGACGCTGCGGCTCGACGCTCAACATCCCGAGCGAGTTGCGCGAGTCGAGGGACCCGCCGCGCGGCCCCGGACGTGCAGGAAGCACGACGCCTCGCCGCCAGAGGGTCACCTGTCGTCCGCCTGACCAGCCTTCGCCAAAGGCTATGGCGGTCCGACGACCAGGACATGACGGCGGAAGGCGGACACTCCATCAAGCGCGTGCCCGCGTCAGCAGGTCAGCGAGCACCGACCGGACCTGCGCGTCGGTGTCCTCGAAGGTGCCGTCGGTGCTGATCACGTAGTTCGCGCGGCTCGCCTTCTCCTCCGCCGGCAGCTGCGCAGCCAGCCGCTGCTCCGCCGCTTCGTGGCTCAGGCCGCGCTCCAGCAGGCGCGCAATCTGCGTCTCCCTGGGACAGACGGTCGCGATGACGATCGGGAACTCGGCCGCATGGCCCGTCTCGTACAGCAGCGGGATGTCCACCACCACCAGCGGGACGCCCCCGATCCGTTCGAACCCGCGTATGGCGGCCGCAATGGCGCGGTACACGGCTGGGTGCACGATGGCTTCGAGTTCGCGGCGCGCCGTGGCGTCGGCAAACACGATGGGACCGAGCTTCTGGCGGTCCACTGAACCGTCGGGCGCCAGCACGTCGCCGAACCGCTCGGCGATGAGGGCCGTGGCTTCCGTGCCCGGCGCCATCACGCCGTGCGCGAGTTCGTCGGCGTCGAGGCAGGCCACGCCTCGCTCCTGGAGCTTGCGCAGCACGTAGGTCTTCCCGGTGGCGATGCCGCCGGTGAGCGCAACCTTCAGCATCAGGCGCAACCCCGCAGCCGCGTGTCCGCCCTCACCGACGGCCCTTCGCGAGGCGTTCGCGTGCGGCGGTCACCGTGTTCTTCAGGAGCATGGCAATCGTGAGCGGCCCCACGCCACCGGGCACCGGGGTGAGCGCCCCCGCCACTTCTTCCACCTCGGGATGCACGTCGCCCAGCACCAGGCTGCCGCGCTTCTCGAACGCCGCACGGCGCTTGTGCCCCACGGGGAAGAGCGACTCGATCAGCGCGCGATCCGACACCGGCGTGGTGCCCACGTCGATGACGGTGGCGCCCGGCTTCACGAAGTCCTTCGTCACGAACACCGGACGGCCGAGGGCCGCCACCAGGATGTCGGCCTCGCGCGCGACGGACGGCAGGTCCTTCGTGCGTGAATGGCAGATCGTGACCGTGGCGTGGCGATTCAGGAGCAGCAGCGCCATCGGCTTGCCGACGATGTCGGAACGTCCGATGACAACGGCGCGCTTCCCGGAGATCTCGATGCCGGACCTGTCGAGCATCTCGATGATGCCCGACGGTGTGCAGGCCACAAGGGCGGACCGCCCCTGAACGAGCCGGCCGACATTGGTCGGGTGGAAGCCGTCGACGTCCTTGTCCGGATCGATGGCGTCGAACACGCGGCGCTCCGCGTCCGGCCCCATCTCCTTCGGGAGCGGCGACTGCACGAGGATGGCGTCGTGCACCTCGCTCCGGTTCAGCCTGTCGACCAGGCGCAGCAGGTCGTCCACACTGGCCGTGGCGGGCAGCCGTTCGAGGTCGGCGCGGATGCCGCTCTCCCCCGCCGACTTCAGCTTGCTGCCGACGTACAGCTCCGAGCCGCCGTCGTTGCCGACGAGCACCAGCGCAATACCGGGCGGCCGCCCTGCCTCGCGCGTAAACGCCTCCACCTCCGGCTTCACCGAGGCGCGGATGGCCTGACCCACAGCGGTTCCATCGAGCAGACGAGCGGACATTACGCGGCAGCCTCCACCTCGAGCCGCGGCAGCGAGTGCGGCCGGCCGAGCACGACGAGCTTGTCACCCGACCGGATCGCGGTATCGGGTTCCGGGTTGAAATCCATGCGCCGATCCTCGCGCTGGATGGCGACGACGATGACACCGAAGCGCTGGCGCAGGTTCGCGTCGAGCAGCGACCTGTCCACAAGGGACGAACCGCGGGCGACGGTAATCTCCTCCATGGCCAGCTCGAGGTTGTCCGAACTCGTGGCCAGCGTCATGAAGTCGACGACAGCCGGGCGGATGGCGGTCTGCGCCATCTGCACCGCACCGATCTGGTACGGCGACACCACGCGATTCGCCCCGGCCCTCAACAGCTTCCGCATCGCATCGTCGCCCTCCGCGCGTCCGACGATGAAGAGGTCGGGCTTGAGGACACGTGCGCTGAGCACCGTGTAGACATTCTCGGCGTCGGTGCCGACGGCTGCGATGAGGCCGCGGGCGCGGTCGATGCCGACCCGCTTCAGCACCTCTTCGTGGCTGGCGTCGGCCTGCACGGCGAGCAGGCCGTCCATCATGGCCGCCTGCAGCCGCGCCGGGTCGCGCTCGACGATGACGAAGGGGACGTTCTGCTGGCGGAGCTGGGCGGCGATGATGCTGCCGATGCGGCCGTAGCCGCAGACGATGAAGTGATCCTGGATGGTGGTGAGCATGCGGGCCTGCCGTCGCTGCCGGAGCCGCGTGTCGAGCCCTCCCTCGACCACGACCGTGGCGAGGAGAGTGAACACGTAGAGCGCGGCGCCAACGCCACTGAAGAGGAGGAGCACCGTCCACGCCTGTCCATAGAACGACAGGTCGTGAATCTCGCGATAGCCGACCGTGGTGACCGTGATCGCGGACATGTAGAACGCATCCCAGGCGTTCCAGCCTTCGATCAGCATGTATCCGAGCGTGCCCGAGAGCACGACTGCCGCGAGCAGGGCCACGGCGAAGACCGGGCCCTGCGCACGGAGCAGGTGGGGCGCTTTCGGGTCTGGCACGGTCGCGTCGGATCAGGCGCTCAGGCCTGACCTTCGAGCCGGCTGTGGCTCTTGCCGTAGCCGAAGTAGAACACGAGGCCCAGCGCGAGCCAGGCGAGCAGGCGGAGCCAGTTCGTCCAGCCGAGGCCATAGATCATCGCGCCGCACACCAGGATGCCCATGATGGCCACGAAGGGCAGCGCCGGCACCGTGAACCCACGTTTGATGTCCGGCCGGCGGACCCGCATGATCCACACGCCGGCACACACGAGCATGAAGGCGAACAGCGTGCCGATGCTCGTCATCTCGCCCACGATGTTACCCGGGACGAAGGCGCCGAACAGGCCGGTGAGCACGAAGAAGAGCATGTTGGCCTTGTACGGCGTGCGGTAGACCGGGTGCAGCTCGGAGAAGACCTTCGGCACCAGCCCGTCGTGGCTCATCGAGAAGAACACGCGCGACTGGCCGAGCAGCATCACCAGGATGACCGACGAGAAGCCTGCCAGGATTGCGACCGTGACGAACTTGGCGAGCCAGCCGTAGCCCGGCATGTAGGTGGCGATCGCGTAGGCCACGGAGGCTTCGCCGCCTTCCGTGCGGAAGTCCTCAACGGTGGCCAGGCCGCTGAGCACGTGCGCGAAGAGCACGTAGAGCAGCGTGCAGACGACCAGCGAGCCCAGGATGCCGATCGGCATGTCGCGCTTCGGGTCCTTGGCTTCCTGCGCGGCAGTGGAGACCGCGTCGAAGCCGATGAAGGCGAAGAACACCACGCCGGCCGCACCGAGGATGCCCATGATGCCGCCGTAGGCGTGCGTCACACCTTGCGGCGTCGTGTAGGTCGTGGCTTCCGGGATATAGGGTGTGTGGTTCGCCGGGTTGATGAAGCCCCAGCCGAGCACGATCACCATCACGACGATGGCCACCTTGGTGATGACGATGAGCGTGTTGACGAACGCCGACTCGGAGGTGCCGCGGGCCAGCAGCAGCGAGAGCACCAGCAGGATGAAGAGCGCGGGGACGTTCATGATCCCGTGGACGCCGGTTGCCGCCGCCACCTCGAACGGCGAGTGGCTCCATTGGTAGGGCACCTGCAGCCCCACGAACTCGAGCACCTTGTTGAAGTACTCGCTCCAGGCGATCGCCACCGTGGCGGCGCCAACGGCGTACTCGAGGCAGAGGTCCCAGCCGATGATCCAGGCCACCAGCTCGCCCATCGTGGCGTACGAGTAGGTGTAGGCGCTCCCCGCGATGGGGATCATCGAAGCGAACTCGGCGTAGCAGAGCCCGGCGAACGCGCACCCGAGCCCGGCCACCATGAAGGCAATCGTGACCGAGGGACCGGAGCGTTCCGCGATGGCGGCCGCCGTGCGGACGAAGAGGCCAGCGCCGATGATGGCGCCGATGCCCAGCGCCACCAGGGCCCACGGACCGAGCGTGCGCTTCAACTGGAGCTCGCCGCTCTGATGCTCGGTGAGCAGCCGATCGATGGACTTCGTCCGGAACAATGAACCTGCCACGAGGTGCCTTCCTACCAGCCGCGGGATGCGCTTGGATTCATGGCGATTATACGCGTGAGAGTCGGTCGACAAACGCCTGCACGCGGGCGCTCGGGTCGCCGCCGACGAGCAGGTCGGTGATGACTGCCACCGAGGCCGCCCCGGCGGCAATCACGTGGGGAGCCGAGTCGATCGTGATCCCGCCGATGGCCACCACCGGCCTGCCGGAGGGCGCCGCCACGGCCGCCGCCTCGCGCACCATCGCGAGTCCGACCGCCTCGTAGCCGGTGTCCTTGGTGGCGGTGCCGAACACGGGACCGACGGCCACGTAATCGATCGGTCGGCGGATGGCCGCCTCGAGCTGTTCCGCGGTGTGCGTCGACAGGCCGAGCATCATCTCTGGTCCGGTGACCAGCCGCACGTCCTCCGGGCCCAGGTCGTCCTGCCCCACGTGCACACCGGCAGCGCCGGCCAGCCGGGCGATGTCGGCCCGGTCGTTCACGATGATCCGCGCGAGGCTGCCCGCGCGGCGGACCACCGACTGGGCATCGGCCAGCAGTACGCGGGAACCGGCGTGCTTGTTGCGGAGTTGAATGAGGGATGCGCCGCCGTCGAGGCAGGCGGCGGCGAAGTCGGTGACGGTCCAGCCCGCGCGCGCGCAGACGTCCGCGTCGCACACGACGTAGAGCCGCGGGAGCACGGACGCGCTCAGACCGCCTCGGCGAGCCGCCCGGACGGACGCGCCACCATGTAGCGCTCCATGAAGGACGTGCTCATCCGCCCCGCCACGAAGTCGGGGTCGGCCAGCACCTTCAGGTGCAGCGGGATGCTCGTCTTGATCCCCTCTATGACCGTCATCTCGAGCGTGCGCCGCATGCGCGCGATGGCCTCGGTCCGGTCGCGCCCGTGCACGATGATCTTGGCGATCATCGAGTCGTAATAGGGCGTGATGGTGCAGTCGTTGTGGGCGAAGGTCTCGACACGGACACCCGGGCCGCCCGGGACGCTGAACACCCGGATGAGGCCGGGCGACGGCACGAACGTCTCGGGATCTTCGGCATTGATGCGGCACTCGATCGAGTGGCCGGTGAAGACCACCTCACTCTGCTTGAACCCGAGCTTCTGCCCTGCCGCGATCCGGATCTGTTCCTTGACGATGTCGATGCCGGTCACCATCTCGGTGACGGGGTGTTCCACCTGCAGGCGCGTGTTCGCTTCCATGAAGTAGAACTGCCCCTGCGAGTCCATCAGGAACTCGAACGTGCCCGCGTTGGTGTACTGCACCGCCTTCGCGGCATCGACGACGATGCTGCCCATCTTGCGGCGCATCTTGTCGGTGAGCGCGGGCGAGGGCGACTCCTCGATGAGCTTCTGGTGCCGGCGCTGGATGGAGCACTCGCGCTCGCCCAGGTGGACCAGGTTGCCGTGGTGGTCGCCGAGGATCTGGAACTCGATGTGGCGGGGCGACTCGACGTACTTCTCGATGTAGACATCGCCCACGCCGAAGGCCGCCTCGGCTTCGCGCTGCGCGGTCTTGAGCGCCTGGAGCAGTTCGCCCGGGGCGCGGACGACGCGCATGCCGCGGCCGCCGCCGCCGGCGGTGGCCTTCACGATGACCGGATAGCCGATGTCCTTGGCCAGCTTGAGGGCCTTCTCTTCGTTCTCGATCGGGCCGTCGGAACCGGGCAGGATCGGCACGCCCGCCTTCTTCATGACGCGGCGGGCGCGCGCCTTGTCGCCCATCAGGCGGATCACCTGCGGATCGGGACCGATGAACTTGATGTGGCAGGCCTCGCAGACCTCGGCGAGGTAGGCGCTCTCGGAGAGGAATCCGTAGCCAGGGTGGATGGCGTCGGCGCCGGTCACCTCGGCGGCGCTGATGACCGCCGGCACGTTCAGGTAGCTGTCCGCGCTGCGGGCGGGGCCGATGCAGACGTCCTCGTCGGCGAACTTGACGTGGAGCGAGTTCTCGTCGGCCTCGGAGTAGACGGCGACGGTCTTGATGCCCAGTTCGCGGCAGGCGTAGATGATGCGCATCGCCACCTCGCCGCGGTTTGCTATCAGGATCTTCTTGAACATCTACTTGGTGCGGATCGCGAAAAGGCGCTCACCGTACTGGACCGGCTGGCCGTTCTCGACGTAGACGTTGACGATTTCGCCCTCGTATTCCGAGTCGATCTCGTTCATCAGCTTCATCGCCTCGATGATGCAGAGGACCTGGCCCTTCTTGACGGTGGTGCCGACCTCGGCGAAGGGTGGCGCGCCGGGTTCGGCAGCGCGGTAGAACGTGCCGACAATGGGCGACTTGACCACGGCCAGTTCGATGTCGACGTCGGCTGGCGCGGCGACGGCCTGCGGCGCCGCCGGCGCGTGGGCGGCGGGAGGGACCGCGGCCACGGGGGCGGCGTGAGCCGGCACATGCGCGTGGACGGGAACGAACGCACCGCCCGCGTCCTTCTTGATCTTGAGGCGGAGACCGTCCTGTTCCACTTCGAACTCGGACAGTTCGTGCTCGCGCACGAGGTCGAGTATCTGTTTGAGCTGGTCGAGATCCATGCGAAGGCTACGAAGATGATGTGGAGTCAGAAATCTAGAAATCTGTGAGTTGGACGTCCGAATCGGGCTGTTTCCGCCATCAGACCGAGATGAGCTCTGTCGGTGCCACCGTGAGCAGTTCCACCCCGCCCTCGGTCACCAGCACGTCGTCCTCGATTCGCACGCCGCCCCAGCCGGGGAAGTAGGCACCCGGCTCGATGGTGAAGACCATGCCCGGGACCACGGTTTCGTGGCTGGTGTCCACGTTCGGTGCCCGCCGTGAAATCCGCGGGTCCTCGTGAATCTCGAGCCCGAGCCCATGCCCGGTCCCGTGCCCGAACGCCGTGCCCATCCCCGCCGCGGTCAGGAAGTCGCGCGCAGCGGCGTCGATGTCGAACCTCGACGCTCCCGGACGTGTGGCCTCAATCGCGGCATCGTGGGCCCGCCTGACGGCATCGTGCACATCGCGTGCACGGTCCGACACAGGCCCGACCACGACCGTTCGCGTGAGGTCAACGCAGTATGAGTCGTACACGCCACCAAAGTCCAGCACCACGAGGTCACCTTCGCCCAATGTTCGATTCGTGGGCCTTGCGTGCGGCAGCGCCGCGTTCGGACCGGAGGCCACGATGGTCTCGAAGGCGGTCTTCTCGAAACCGGCCCGATGGATGGTCATGTCGATCTGCAGGGCGAGCTCCCGTTCGGTCATGCCCAGCTTCGGCAGCGTGAGCACCGCGCGGGTGACATCGGCCAGCATCGCCCCGGCCGTGCGGAACAGCGCAATCTCGTGCGCGTCCTTGATGCTCCGGGCCACTTCGATGGTGTTGCCGAGGGCGACCAGTTCGGGCACCGGTGCGGCGGTGGACACCGCCGACTCGAGCCACCGGTAGCGGGCGACGGTCAGGTGCCCCGCCTCGAACCCCACCCGGCGATAGCCGCGACCGGCGAGGACCGTGGCCAGGGTGGCATCGTACGACCCATCCACCAGGGTGAGGTCCAGGCCCGGGCAGGCGTGGGCCGCCGACTGCTGTTCGGTCACCGAGGTGACGTACCGGGAATCGGTGATGAACGTGACGCGCTCGTGGTCGACGACGAGGATGGCGCTGCTGCCGGCGAAGTTCGAGAGCCAGGCGATGTTCGGCAGCGCCACGATGACCGCGGCGTCGAGGCCCGTGTCGCGGAGCGCGGCGCGCACCGTCCCGTGACGGCGGCTAAGGATGTCGGTCGGTGCGTGCGGCATGAATGGCCTCCAGCCAGCGTTCGAGCGCGGCCACGGTGCGCCGGGCGCGGACCGGGTCCGGCACCGTGGCGACCTGGCCATCCTGGCGTTCGGCCGCCAGTTCGGCGAGGCTGCGCTCGAGATCGGGATCGTTCGGCGCGAGGGTCAGCGCCGCGGTGTAGTGGGTGACGGCCTCGGCGAGGCGCCCCTGCAGCCGGCGGGCGTCGGCCAGGGCGCGGATCGCCGCGAGATTCTCGGAGGCGACGCCGAGCACCGCCTGGAGTTCGTCGGCAGCCTCGTCGATCCGGCCGAGCGCCAGCAGGGCGCGGCCGAGGGTGACGCGGGCGGACAGGTATTCGGGGTGGGTGACGAGGCCGGCGCGGCAGGTGTCGACCGCCTCGAGATGGTGGCCGGACCGCCGGTATTCCTCTGCGAGCTGCGCAAACGCAATCGACGCAGGATCCTGCTGGACCCTGCGTCGAAGGTCATCGATGCGGGCGTGCTCCGTCATCTGCTCCGCGCACGATTGTGCGCGAATCAGTTCGTCACGACAATCGTCTTGTAGGTGCTGGCCACGCGGCCCTGATCGTCCTGCACGCCCAGGATCACCGTGTAGGTGCCCGGTGTGGCGTAGACGTGCGAGGCGTCCGAGCCGTGCTCCTCGTTGAAGAGGCTGTCGCCGAAGTTCCAGTAGTAGAGCACCAGCGAGGCGCCCGACGCCGCCGTGCTGCCGGCGGCATCGAAGGTGACGAGCTGGCCCACCTTCGCCGTGGTGGTCGACGCGGTCAGCGCCGCGGTCGGGCTGCCGGCCACGGAGGTCGGCACGGCTGGCGGCACCACGAGCAGCTCGACATAGTGCGGGATCGCCCCGGCGTAGTCGGTGCCGATCGGCGTGGCCGCAACCGCCACGCGGCGCGACGGCGTGCCGGCGTCGAACGGCGTGAAGGTCGGCATCGTGTAGATGGCCGTGGCCCGGCCGTCGGTCCCGGTGACGACCGTCTGCGCCGACAGCGTCCCGAACGCCACGCCCGCCCCGCCCACCACCGTCGAGAGGTGGAACGGCACGTTCGGCTTCGGCGCGCCCGAGACGTCACGCGCGGTCACGGTGATCGACGACTGCTGGAGCCCGCCGGCGAGCAGCGTATCCGGCGATGCAGCCATCGACACGGACAGGGCGAGTTCCGAGGGGCCGGTCAGGTCCGGCGTCTCGGTCTGGTGCACCGTGCACCCGGAGGCGAGCACGGCGGCCAGACACGCAAGCGAGTACGAGATCCCTTTCATGGTCGTCACCGATCTGCAAAGTTGCCGAAGTTGACCTGGATGCTGCCGGTGGCCTGGATTTCGTTGCCCACCAGGTCCTGGCCGTAGAACGTCACGTCGGCGATGGTCGTGATGATCGTGTAGTTGCTGACCAGCTGCACGAGCGGCGCTTCCATCTTCGCGACGTTGCGCACGAGCTCGAACCCGAGCTTGGCCGTACCCGACGCCGGCACCGTGACCGTGGCGGCGCCATCGAAGGCATACGGCACGTCCACGCCCTGCGTATTGCGGCCGTCCGAGCGGCGGTAGGTCACCCGGTAGCGCGTGAGCGTGACCTGGTTGTTGCTGCTGGGCTCGGTGACGCTGCCCACCGCGCCGATGTCCCTCAGCGACAGGTGGAACACCGCTTCACCGGCGTCGCCATACGTGGTGGCGCAGGGCGAGGTCTCGGAGCAGGGCGCGGGCTTGGTGTCCATGCGCTGGACGTCCGAGCTGAGGAACGAGGTGGCCTGGGTGTCGTCGGCTCCGCCGGCGAGGGCGCCGAGCGAGTCGATGACCAGGAACACCGGGGAGCGTCCGCTGCGCGCGACGTCGCCGCAGGAGGCGGCGCCGACGGCCAGCGTCGTGACGATGGCAAGTGAGGTGAAGTGGCGCATGGCGATTCTTCCGCGTCAGCCCTTGATGATGCGCGGCGTGATGAAGATGAGCAGTTCGCGGCTCTCGTCATCGATGCGGTCGCGCTTGAACAGCCAGTTGAGGAGCGGGATCTGGCCCAGCCCCGGGGTACGGTCGGTCAGGGTCTGCTGAGAACTCGTGAAGATGCCGCCGATCACGCTCGTCTGGCCGTCGCTCACGAGCAGGGTCGTGAGGGCGCGCTGGGTGTTGATGGGCGGAATCGCCGCCGGGCCGGCCGCCTTCGCGAAGTCCGGCGTGGCGTTCTCGAGCGAGACCTTCATGATGACGGTGCCGGCCGCGGTGATCTGCGGGGTCACCTTCAGCGTCAGCGCCGCGTCCTTGAAGGTGACGGTGACGGTGTTGTTCGCGATGGTCTGCAGGGGGATCTGGATGCCCTGCGTCACCTCCGCCTCCACGTTGTTCAGCGTGGACACCTTCGGGGTCGAGAGGATCCGGCCATTGCCTGACGACTCGAGAGCGCTCAGCGCGACGTCGAGGTTGAAGGCGCCGTTGACCGAGCCGAGCATCAGCTGGGCGGCCGTCGTCGCGCCGACCACCGGCAGGTTCACCATGTTGCCGCCCGGGGCCGCGCCCGAGACGCTGCCGTTGTTCGGGAAGGCCATGTTCGTGGTGTTGCCGAGGGCCGCCTCCACGCGACCCGTGGCCCCCCACTGCACGCCGAGGGCGCGCGCGAAGGCCTTGGTCGTCTGGATGATGCGGGCCTCGATCTCGACCTGCGGCTGCGCGGTGTCGAGGGTCGTGATGAGGTTGGAGGCGTTCTCCAGCATCTCGGGCAGGTCGCTGATGATCAGCGTGTTCGTCCGGGGATCGACCTGCACGCTGCCGCGCTTGGAGAGCACGCTCTTGGTGAGCAGCGCCTGCAACTCCTCGGCGCGCGCGTAGCTCAGCATCCGGGTGAGCACCTTGAGGTCGCCGGCGAGCGCCTGCTCGTCGGCGAGCTTGCGGCGCTGGTTCTCCTCATCGGCCAGGGTGGTGAGCGGCGCGATCCGCACCACCGTGCCGTCCACCATGTAGCCCAGCTTGTTCGCGCGGAGGATGATGTCGAGCGCCTGATCCCACGGCACGTCGCGGAGGGCAACGTCGACCGTCCCCTTCACGGCCGGGTCGATCACGATGTTGAGGCCGCTGATCTCGGCGAAGACCCGGAGGACCGCCCGCAGGTCGGCCTGCTGGAAGTCCAGGCTGACCGGGTTGCCGCTGTAGGTGCGGCCCGTGCGCGTCGGGGCGCCGGTCAGGGGCGGCCCCGCCGGGGCCTGTGCGACCGCCTGCGGTGCAGGCGCCTGGGCGGCGGCCAGGAACTGCTGGGCGCCGGTCTTCTTCGGCCCGGGTGCGCCGGAGAGGCCGAGCGCGGCGAGCGGGTCGACACCCGACTGCACGGCCGGCTGTGCCGACTGCCGGGAGACAGGGGGCGCCACGAGCGGCACCGCGCCTCCGGCGGCCTGGTCGAAGTCGATGAGGACACGGTTGCGTTCGGCGCGCACATGGTGCGCCACGGGCTGCGCGAGTGCGATGCGCACGCGCGAGACCGGCGAGCCCATCGACTGGGCCGACTCGACTGCGACCGACGCGATGGGACCCTTCCCATCGGCACCGGCCGGCAGCGTCGCGGCTGCGTCGACGTTCCGGAAGTCGACCACCACCGTCAGGGGATCTGGCCGCGTCGCGACGTAGGGCACGGGCTCGGTTGCCTCGATGACCAGCGTTGCGCCGCGGGCGTCACTCCTCGACGTGATCGTCGTGAGCTTTGCGCCCGGGATATTGGTGGCCGTGCCTGCGGCCCGCGACAACGTGCTCGCGGAGGTCGCCAGCATCACGACCAGGGAGAGAGCCACGCCCCTCGTCACAGTCACTCCTTCTCGTCCTCAGGCGATCGCAGCAGCTTCCGCACTTCGCGCGTCTGGTCCTTCGAGCGCGGGTCGCTGACGTCCTGAACCAACACAAGCCCCTGCGGCGTGATGCTTCTCACCACGCCGTCCGCCAGCTTGTCACCCTGGTGAATGAGATACGTCCGGTTATCCGGTCCCTGGACCATGGCCACGAGCCGCTCGCGGCTCTGCATGATTCCCCGGACCGACAGTTCGTCCACGCGGATGCCCGCGATGCCCGCAGCGGTCGGCTTCGGTGCCGCCTTCGAGTCGCCGCCGGTTCCAGTCAGGCTCAGGAACGGGTCGCGACGCCCTTCGGGGTTGTAGGTGTAGGCCGGTGCCGCCGGCTGGTCGATGGCCGGGGTCGCTGGCTGCGTCGGCACATTGGCAGCCGGCGTCGTCGTCCCGGCCTGGCCGGGCGCGGTCGGGCCCGCCCATGCGGCGCCCGCCAGGAGCACGAAGAGGAGTGGGAGCAGGGCACGCATGTCAGGCCACCTTCCTGGCCGGTGCCGGCTTGGCGGCCGGGGCACCCTTGGCGCCCTTCTTCGGCGCCGGCTTGTCCAGCAGCACGAACGTCGTCGCGGTGCAGCTGGCCGTGATGGTGGCGCGCGACTCCTTGTCCTTCGCGGTGTCGTGCCCCTTCACGTTCAGGTTGCTGATGTTCACGATGCGCGCGAACTTGCCGATGCGGTCGAAGAACAGCGCGAGGTTGTGGTAGGTGCCGTCGAGTTCGAGCGCGATCGGCCACTCCGAGTGGAGCTGCTTGGTGACCACCGCCGCCGGCTTGAAGCTCTTGATCACCAGGTTGGACTGCACGGCCGTGGCCTGCATCTGGCGAAGGAGCTCGGCGCCGTCCTTCTCTTCCGGCAGGACTTCGCTGAGGCTCGCGAGGCGCTCCTCGAGCTCGCCCACCTGTTCCTTGAACTGCGGGAGCTTCTTCTCGGTGGCCTGCCCCTTCGCCACGTCGGCCTTCAGCGCCTTGAGGGTGATCTCGCGCGCCGCGACCTCGGCCCGGGCCGGCTGCTCGTAGTAGTAGTAGAACAGGCCGATGCCGGTGACGCTCAGCGCCACGAAGGCGCCGATCTGTCCGTACCACGGGAGCTTGGTGAGACTGATATCCATGGGTAGCCTGCGCTCTGTGTGCGGTATCGGGGTGTCAGCTCTTGGGCTTTACGGGAGCGGCGGCGCCCTTCGCATCCGCCGTGGTCGCCACCTGGACGCCCGGTCCCTTGAAGACCGCCTTGATCTGGAACTTGACGACCTCGGCCTGCGGCCCCGCGCTGGTGTCGGTCGTGCTGTTCACGATCTCGATCGACCGCTGGAACGATCCGGTGCGCTCCAGGTTCGCCACGAAGTCCGACAGCCCGGTGAGCGAGAGCGATCGCCCGTCGATCAGCACCTCGTTCGGCGTGTCGGTCTGCTTCATCTCGGTGAGCCACAGGGAGGGCGGCAGCGAGAGGCTGATCTCGTCGAGCATGTGCACCGGGCCGACCTGCTCCCGCCGCAGCTGCTCGATCAGCGTGACGCGCTGCTGGAGCTGGGCGCGGCGCTGCTCGAACTGCTGCACCTGCACGATGACCGCATGGAGGCGCTGGGTTTCCTTCTGCGCCGCCGCGATCTCGGTGTCGACCCGCTGTCCGTCGGCGTAGACCGACCAGGCGCGCCAGCCGCACACCGCCACGCCGAGCACGAGGATCACCGCGCAGATCGCCGTGATCTGCTGGCTGGCATCGAAGGCAACCTTCTTGCGGGCCGCCTTCCGTTCCGTCGCGAGGAGATTGATCTTGATCACCGGTCGCCAGCCTTTCTGAGCGCGAGCCCGACGGCGACGGCGGTGGTAGCCGCCAGATCCGCGAGGTCGCCCGCCGGCGGCTTGTCGAACGCCACCTGGCGGAACGGGTCGAAGTGCTCGACCGGGATACCGAACCGCTCGGCGAGGGCCTCGCCGAACCCGTCGACCGCGGACGCGCCGCCGCTGAGGACGATGCCGTCGATCCGGTCCGACGCCGCGGTCGCCTTGAAGAAGTCGAACGTCTTCTGGATCTCGAGCAGCAGGTTCTCGGTGACGGCGTGCAGCACCGGCCGCACCTCGTCGAAGGTGTGGCCGTCGATCGGCACGCCCTTCTTCGCCATCTCGGCCAGGTCGAACGGGAGGTTCAGTTCGCGCTGCACCGCCTCGGTGTAGGCGTTGCCGCCCACGGAGAGGTCGCGGGTGAAGAGCGACTGGCCGCCCGACACGATGTTGATGGTGGTGGCGCTCGCGCCGGCGTTGAGCAGGACCACGATGCCCGGGGTGACGCCGTAGTTCGCCTCGTAGGCGTTCTGCAGGGCGAACGCGTCCACGTCGACGACCACGGCCTGGCGTCCGGCCTGGGTGATCACGTTCGTGTAGTCGGCGATCTTCTCCTTCTTGGCCGCGACGAGCAGGACGTCCATGGTGCCGTTCGTGTCGGCGCCCGCCCCGTTGTCGATCACCTGGTAGTCGAGGCTGACGTCCTGGATGTCGAACGGGATGTACTGCTCGGCCTCCCAGGAGATGGAGTCCGCGAGTTCCTGCGCGGTCATGACCGGCAGGCTGATCTTCTTGACGATGACCGCACTGCCCGAGAGGGAGGCGGCGACGTCCTTCGCCTTGAACCCCTTCTGCGCGAACAGGCGGCGGATGGCGTCGGCAACGGCGCCGCCGTCGATGATGGCGCCGTCCACGATGCTGTCAGGCGGCACCGGTTCGGACGCGATGGCGGCCACCCGGTAACCCTTGCCGGCGGTCCGCAGTTCCACGGCCTTGACGGCGCTCGATCCGATGTCCAGCCCGATGACCGTCTTTGCTCTTCCAAATCCCAGCATGGTGTTCAGCTCGCCTCAGGTCTACGCCTCAGCTCAGGGCAAAGGGGGTACCACTCGGATTCCCGCCGGAATTTCGCGATTCGCTTCGAGGAACCGGCAGTTTTTGCCATCGCACCCGCCCCACCCTGCTGCCCGTCGATTACGGAATCGTCATCCGCTGACGTTTCTGGAGGGCTGGACCGACCTGGTGTCCCGCTCCAGCGCACTCATCAGGGCTTATCGGGAGGAAAGGGGTCGGGCATGACCGGTCAGGCGCGGTGCGGCACACAATTGGCAGATGAGTGTTGACAGTGCCCAGAAGGGCCCGTAAAATTTGGGTTTGCCGTTGCCTGGACCCGCCAGACAGGTGCAAGTCAGCCGTTGAAGTGCTCCACGGGCGGGACTTCCCACAACATCGGTTCGTATTCGGGCAAGAGTCGTTTGCAGTGCGGGGTCATGCCCGCGGGAAACTGAAGGATGTCTACGTTCATCGCTAACGCGGCGCAGGCCACAGCCGACAGCAAGTGGCACGTCATCGACGCCAATGGCCAGGTCCTCGGCCGCGTCGCCACGGTTGCCGCCCGGATGCTCCAGGGCAAGCACAAGGCGACCTACACGCCATTCATCGACACCGGCGATCACATCGTCATCGTCAATGCGAAGACCGTGAAGCTCACCGGCCGCAAGGAAGACCAGAAGATCTACCGCGCGCACTCGGGGTATGAGGGCGGCCTGCGGGAGGAGCGCGCGGCAGTCGTGCGCAAGAAGCGCCCGGAGCGCCTGATCGAGGAGGCCGTGCGCGGCATGCTCCCGAAGACGAAGATGGGCGAGGCGATGTATCGGAAGCTCAAAGTGTACGCCGGTCCGGATCATCCGCACGCGGCGCAGAAACCCTCCAAGCTCGAGGTCGCGTAACGTGGCAGCAGTTGAGTATTACGGAACCGGACGCCGCAAGACGTCCACCGCCCGCGTCTTCCTCCGCCCCGGCACCGGGGCCATCAGCGTCAACCACCGCGCGTTCGAGGCGTTCTTCCCCACCGAAGCGCTCCGCACCCAGATCAAGCGTCCGCTGGTCATCTCCGAAGCCACCGACAAGTTCGACGTGCTGGCCACGGTCGAGGGCGGCGGCGTCTCGGGTCAGGCCGGCGCGGTACGGCTGGGCATCGCCCGCGCGCTCGTCGAGTACAACCTCGAGCTGCGCAAGGCGCTGAAGACCGAGGGCATGCTCACCCGCGACTCCCGCGCCAAGGAACGCAAGAAGTACGGCATGGCTGGCGCGCGCAAGCGCTTCCAGTTCAGCAAGCGCTAGTCGACCCCGCCTTCGCCCGGGCGAAGGCGGACATCTCACGAGGCGGCTGGCCCCCGATTTCAGAGTGCGGATCATGGGTCCGCATCAGGCCGGCCGTCGTATTGGTGTTCATCTGAAATCACCCGAGAGGATGGAGGAGATTTGAGCTCGATCGCGATGAAAGACCTGCTGGAGGCCGGCGTCCACTTCGGCCACCAGACCAAGCGCTGGAACCCGAAGATGAAGGAGTACATCTTCGGCGAACGGAACGGCATCTACATCCTGGACCTGGGCAAGACGGTCAAGCTGTTCCGCTCCGCCGAGGAGTTCGTCACCAACCTGGCTGCTGAGGGCAAGACGATCCTGTTCGTCGGCACGAAGCGGCAGGCGCAGGACGTCATCGCCGAGGAATCGCAGCGGTGCGGCATGTTCTACGTGAACGAACGGTGGCTCGGCGGCCTCCTGACCAACTTCGCGACCATCCAGCGCAGCCTTGGTCGGCTGCGCGATCTCGAAGCCATGACGACCGACGGTCGTTACGACACGCTCTCGAAGAAGGAGATTGCGCGCAACGAGAAGGAGCGCCGCAAGCTCACGAAGAACCTCGAGGGCATCCGCGGCATGTCGCGCCTGCCCGACGCCATCTTCATCGTGGACACGAAGAAGGAGCAGATCGCCGTCGACGAGGCCCGCAAGCTGAAGATTCCGATCATCGGCATTGTCGACACGAACGCCGACCCGGATCAGGTCGACTTCGTGATCCCGGGCAACGACGACGCGCTCCGCTCCATCCGCCTGTTCGCCGGCGCCATCGCCAACGCGGTGATCTCGGGCCGCGACATGAAGCAGTCGGTGGATGCGGAAGCCGCGCGCGAGGCCACCGAGGAGGGCGCCGCTGCGGGCGAGGATCCGCGCCGCGCCGCCCGCCCGGTCCGCCGCCGCGAGGCCGCACCGGCGTCCGCCTGATCAAGGCGTTCGACTCTCCCCAATCAACGCCGGCCTTTCGTTCCGGGGGGCCGGCGTTTTTTTCGTACGAGACTGACCATGGCAATCAGCGCAGCAGATGTGAAGAAACTCCGCGACCAGACCGGCGCGGGCATGATGGACTGCAAGGCCGCCCTCGAGGAAGCCAACGGCAACTTCGAGGAGGCCAACACGATCCTCCGCAAGAAGGGGCTCGCCAGCGCCGCCAAGAAGGCGGGCCGCGCCACGTCCGAAGGGCTCATCGGCAACGAAGTGAGCGCGGACGGCTCTGTGGGCGTTCTGGTGGAAGTGAACTGCGAGTCGGACTTCGTCGCCCGCACCGAGGACTTCCAGAACCTGATGAAGAACATCATCGCCGAGATCAACAAGGCGGGTGATGCGGCCAGCAACGCGTGGCTGTCGGATCCGAACGGTCCCGTGCAGCCGCTGGTGGCGGCCGCGATCGGCAAGCTCGGTGAGAACATGGCGGCGCCGCGCTTCGTGCGCTACGCGAACCAGGGTTACGTCGGCCAGTACATCCACCTGGGCGGCAAGCTCGGGGTGATGGTCGAGTTCTCGGGTGTCACGCCGGAGGTCGCCTCGCAGGACGCCTTCCAGACACTGGTGAAGGAAGTCGCCATGCAGGTCGCGGCTGCCAGCCCGTCGTACGCGTCGCGCGCAGAAGTGCCGGCGGACGCGCTCGAGAAGGAGAAGGCGATCTACCGCGGACAGATGGAGGGCTCCGGCAAGCCGGCCAACGTGATCGAGAAGATCGTCGAAGGCAAGCTCGGGAGCTTCTACTCGCAGGTCGTGCTCGTCGACCAGCCGTCGATTCGCGACCCCAAGCTGTCGGTCTCCGATGTCCTCGCCCAGGCCAACAAGGCCCTTGGCGCCACCGTGGCGGTCACCCGCTTCGCACGCCTGAAGGTTGGCGAGACCGCCGCAGCCTAGCTGACGTACGGCACCAGCGCGGAGGGTGCGGAGGATGCGTGTTCCACGCCGCCTCCCCGCCCTCTGCGTTAGTGCATTTCCGCGCGCACGACTATAATCAGGTCCCGTGACCTCCTCGTCCTCTCCCGCCTACAAGCGCGTCCTCCTCAAGCTGTCCGGCGAAGCCCTGATGGGCTCGCAGACCTACGGTATCGACCCGGCCGTCGCCTCGCAGATTGCGAAGGACGTCGCCGAGATCCAGGGCATGGGCGTGGAAACCGCCATCGTCATCGGTGGCGGGAACATCTTCCGGGGCGTGGCCGCCAGCGCCCGAGGCATGGACCGCGCCACGGCCGACTACATGGGCATGCTCGCCACGGTGATCAACGCCCTGGCCCTGCAGGACGCCCTCGAACAGGCCGGCGTGGTCACCCGCGTCGTCACCGCCATCGAGATGCGCGCCGTGGCCGAGCCGTTCATCCGCCGCCGGGCGATCCGCCACCTCGAGAAGGGGCGCGTGGTGGTGTTCGGCGCCGGAACCGGCAACCCCTACTTCAGCACCGACACCGCCGCGGCGCTGCGGGCAATGGAGATCAAGGCGGACGTGATCCTCAAGGCCACCAAGGTGGACGGCATCTACAACGCCGACCCGATGCTCCATCCCGACGCCTCACGCTACGACCGCATCTCGTACCTGCAGGTGCTCGAGCAGGGGCTCAAGGTGATGGACGCCACCGCGATCTCGCTTTGCATGGACAACAAGCTCCCGATCGTGGTCTTCAACCTTCGCACGCCCGGCAACATCAAGCGCGCCATCAGCGGCGAGCCGATCGGTTCGCTCGTGACGGCGTAGCGCAACGGAGACATCGATTCCATGGACGCCGCCGATCTCAAGGCCCTGTTTGCGGAAGTCAGCAAGAAGATGAACGGCACGCTGGAGCACGTGCGCCACGAACTGGCGGGGGTGCGCACCGGCCGCGCCTCGGTCACCATCCTCGACAGCGTGCATGTCGACGCCTACGGCTCGAAGATGCCGCTGAACCAGCTCGCCGGCCTGTCGGTGCCCGAGCCCACGCTGATCGTCGCGCAGCCGTTCGACCCGTCGCTCCTGGGCGCCATCGAGAAGGCCATCCGGTCGTCAGACCTGGGCCTGAACCCGGCGAACGACGGCAAGGTGGTGCGCATCCCGCTTCCGGCCCTGACCGAGGAGCGCCGCAAGGAACTCTCGCGTCACGTGCACAAGCTGTCCGAAGAGGGTCGCAACCAGGTGCGCCAGGCGCGCCGCGACGCCAACGATCGCCTGAAGAAGTTCCTCAAGGACCACGCCATCTCGGAAGACGACGAGAAGAAGGGGTTCGACGAGGTGCAGAAGCTGACCGACAGCTTCATCGGCAGGATCGACGAGTTGCAGAAGAAGAAGGACGGCGAACTGCTCGGACACTGACGTTCCGAAGTCAGAACTGAGTTCTGACTTCGGAACGAGATCAGTCTCCGAACGTAATCCCCAGGGCTCGGGCGGTCGTCACGACGTCCGAGTCGAGCGGCACGGTGCGCTGCTTCCCCACCACTTCCTCGAGGGGACGTCCGACGATGTCGGGCGGCGCGAAGGCCACCATCTTCCCGAAGTCCTGCTGCTTGATCAGCTCCACAGCCTTGCCACCGAACCGCGTGGCCAGGATGCGATCGAAGCTCGTGGGGGCGCCGCCACGCTGGAGATGCCCCAGGACGACCGAGCGGGTCTCCTTGCCGGTCATGCGGCCGAGGGCGTCGCCCACCTTGGCACCGATGCCGCCGAGCCGTTCGACGCGGCCTTCCTTCGCATTCCCCTCTTCGATGAGCGCGATCTTGCCTCCCTTGGGGATGGCTCCCTCGGCCACCACCACGATGCTGAAGTGGGCCCCCCAGCGGTCGCGCTCCCGCAGCTTCTCGGCCACGGCATTGAGGTCGAACGGCAGCTCGGGGATGAGGATGGCGTCCGCGCCGCCGGCCACGCCGGCATACAGGGCAATCCACCCGGCGTAGCGTCCCATCACCTCGACGACGATGATCCGGCGGTGTGCTTCGGCGGTGGTGTGCAGGCGGTCGATGGCATCGGTCGCGAAGGCCACGGCCGTGTCGAACCCGAAGCAGTTCGTGGTGCCGACGATGTCGTTGTCGATGGTCTTCGGCACGCCGACGAGCGGGATGCCCTTCTGGTAGAACTTGTAGGCGATGCCGAGGGTGCCGTCGCCGCCGATGCAGACCAGTGCGTCGAGCCCCATCTTGTGGAACATCTCGACGACCCGGTCGGAGTAGTCGCGCGTGCCTTCCGAGGTCTCGATCGGGTAGGCGAACGGGTTGCCGCGGTTGACCGTGCCGAGGATGGTCCCGCCGAGCCGCATGATGCCGCGGACATCGTGGGGGGTGAGGACCCGGGAGCGCCCGGGTTCGATGAGGCCGTCGAAGCTGTCTTCGAGGCCGATGCACTCGATTCCGCTGTTGCAGGCCGACTTGACGACGGCGCGGATCACCGCGTTGAGCCCGGGGGCGTCGCCGCCGCCGGTGAGGACACCGATGCGCTTGATGGACACTGCACTCGACTATAGCAAACCAGTGCCAGCTGGACGTTGCCGGTGCCGGATCCGCGTGGTAAACTTCTGAGGTCGCGTCGGTTCTGGAGGCGCGTCGAGTGAGAGTGGGCGGCTAGCTCAGCTGGGAGAGCGCCGCGTTCGCAATGCGGAGGTCACGAGTTCGATCCTCGTGCCGTCCACCAAACAAGACCAAGCCAGACAACGGATACGGCGCT
>JBFWPN010000001.1:0-970586 GCA_050249955.1 Vicinamibacterales bacterium | reverse complement strand
AGAACGGCCGAAGAAGGGGCTGGGCGGGCTGACGCCCGCCGGCTTCGCGAAGCAGCTGCAATCGAAAGCGAGTACAGTCACCGCCGGGCTCTAAGGCCGAGTGCTACTCAAGACGGGGGGACGTCAGGCGCAGGCCGGCGACTCCAGCGCCCGCGTAGGCGGTTCCAGCCCCAGGCAGCCAGGTCAGAATTCGAATCGCCTCTTGAAGTTCGTCGGCAAACACGTCTGCATGAATTCGATTCTGAATCCACCAAGTGCGCTCAGTTGGGACATGTCGTTGGGCTGTGGCGGTGAACCGAACACGGCGTGCGTTCAAAGCGTGCGGAGCTCCCGAAGGATCTCCTCAGCATCCACGAGCCGGTTGGCCTCAACATCTGCGCCAGACTCTCGGAGTGCCTGGTGCAGTGCAGCACGTTCCTCGTCGTTGAGCCAGTCGCCGGGGTCGAGAGGCAACAGCTGCAGTTCCGTGCCCTCCGGGAGCTCTGTTGGCTCATCGACGACTAGACGCCCCTGGCGAACGCGCGCTTCAATCGTCATGCGAACGAGCGTAGCATCGTCCCAGCCGCCCAACAAGCAAATGGAGCCGACACGCTCGGCCCACTCACGTGTGCCTCCGCGTGCGGCTCATTTGCGACGTGCCAGGTTGCTGGACCCGTCCGGCCATGTGTGGACCGTGGCGTCACGTATCGAAGAGACAACGGAAACGCAGCGGGACAGTCGCTGGTCACAGATTCGGGATGGCCAATGAAGCGCGATCCAGTTCTGTGGGCTGTTGGCTTCCTGGGCGTGTGCCTGCTAGGCAGTATGGGCTACTACCTCCACGACCTGGATCCAATCCCTTTGGCCGCTCAATTGACGTTCTCACGCGAGTCCTTCAACGGCGTACTGTCGAATTGGTCAGCCGATCAGGTGCAGCGCTTCAAGCATCACTTCGCAGTCGACTACGTGTTCCTGGTCGTCTATGGCGTTTTTGGTTGGCTCCTTGCCCGCAGGCTCGCTTCGCAACGCAATGTGATCCAGGGTGCTCGGCTCCTTCCCTGGCTCCTCCCCGCTGCGGCGGCGTTCGATTGTGTGGAGAACCTTCTGCATCAAGTGTTCACCTCGCACCCCGATGAAATGGCTTCTGGTCTCTACACTCTTGCTGGCACGGCGTCGCTCGTAAAGTGGTCACTGAGTGCCGTGTTCGGGTTGCTTTCTGGGAGAGCGTGGCGTCAGAATGCGGCCTGACCATGCCATCGAGCGGATGTCCAACGGGCTGCGCCGGTCCGTCTCCGCTCATGTCACCCGTCAGGCGCGAGATGGTAGATGATCCGCCGCGCTCAACGCGGGCGATATGCCGCCGAGGGCGCGGCTGATGTGAACGTGGCTGCGGCTGCCGCCGCTGCTGATCGAGGGCTCCCGATGAAGGCCGCGACCGTGACTGAATCCGCAGAATCGAAGAAGGCCGTCTTCCGCAGGGCGCTCGAGATGTACGCGACTGGGAATCTGTCGTCGCTCGATGAAGTGATGGCTCCGAACTATGTCGGGCACGTGTCAACCGGTGACCGCGATCTCGAGGGGCTTCGGCAAAGCATCCTGCACTTTCACAACCTCTTCGTCTACGCCGCTGATTCGTTCGAAGTGAAGGATCAGTTCGTCGAGGGCGACAAGGTTGCCACCCGCATGACGGCACGCGCCACACTGCGCGAGACAGGCGCCCCCGTCACGCTGATTGGCATAAATCTGTCCCGAATCGTCGACGGCAAGATCGCCGAAGAGTGGAACACATGGGAGCAACTGCAGCCCGGACAAGCGATCCCAACGTGGTGATACCTCGCCAACCGTTCCAGCCGACGTCCGGCTCGTCGCCTCGCGCCTCCGCGGCCGAGGCTGAATGTCACGGGTGAGCACGGTCATCATCCGCCGCGAACGCGTCGATGACGTCGCGTCAATCCGCCACGTCATCGAGCACGCGTTCGACACCACAGCGGAGGCGAACCTCGTTGAGAGGCTTCGCGCTGGCGACAAGGCCGTGGTGTCGCTGGCGGCCGAGCGTGCCGGCCAGGTGGTGGGGCACATCCTCTTTTCGCCCGTCTCGGTCACGCACGCGCCGCAGACATTCCGGGCCGTCGGTCTGGCGCCGCTGAGCGTGCTGCCTGAGTTCCAGCAGACCGGCATCGGCTCCGCCCTCGTTCGAGACGGCCTGGCGGCGTGCCAGGAGGCGGGCTGCGACGCCGTCGTCGTGTTGGGACATGTCGACTACTACCGCAGGTTCGGATTTTCTCGGGCGAGCGACGTCGGCCTGGACAACGAGTACGGTGCAACGGACGCGTTCATGGTGATGGAACTCAGGAGCGGCGCGCTCCAAGGAGTCGGCGGTCTGGTGAGGTACGCCGAGGAGTTCGCATCCGGGTTCTGACCTCTCGGTCTGGGTGCCTGCGATAGCCGGCGCTGAGTGTCCTCGATGGTGAACGGCCTATCGACCGGGTCTGCCGACTAGGCGGCGCACCTTACTCGGCCGGCTTCGCGTCCCACTTGGGCTTCATCTCGCGACCCCACCGCTTCGGGTCTTCCTTGTGCATCCTCTCCATCGCCCTGGCCGTCTCCGGGTGCGTGTCCATGACATGCCGGGTCATGACCTGTACTATGTCGTCCCAGGATTCGGCGGTGAGCCTTTGATCGCACGGGCCACCGAGCTCTCGGCAGCTCATTGACTTCATTCCGGCCTCCACGGTTCACACCAGTTCGCAAGCGGTGTGCCTGAACCTGACCATGGCGTTGAGGAGACACTTCGATGAACAAGGTGACGCCCTTTCTGATGTTCAACGACCAGCTGGAAGCGGCGATCGCGTTCTACACCGCCACGTTCCCAGACTCCGCGATCCGCAACGTCGCCCGCACGGGCACGGACGGCCCCATCAGTTCCGCCGAGTTCGTCGTGGGCGGGCAGGCGTTCATGGGCTACAACGGGGGGCCGTACTTCAGCTTCTCGGAGGGGGTCTCGCTTTACGTCGACTGCGCGGATCAGCGTGAAGTGGACGAGTACTGGGACAGGTTCGTGCAGGCGGGAGCAACCCCCACGCAGTGCGGCTGGATCAAGGATCCGTTCGGCCTGTCCTGGCAGATTGTCCCCAGACGGTTCACCGAGCTGATCGCGGATGCGAACCCGAAGAAGGTGAAGGCCGTGATGGATGCCATGATGACGATGGTGAAGCTCGATGTGGCGGGGCTCGAGCGGGCGCATGACGAGGCGTAGGACCGCTGCGGTCCGGGTTCGAGGAAACTGCCAGGGCCCGTCCGTCTTGACTCAGAGACCGGTCGTCTGGAGGAGTGGCTATGGCTGACGTCAGGATGCCTGCCGGCATGATCGCGTGGATGCAGGGGCTCCAGTGGGGAGCGCACCACGACGAATGGCACTACACGCGTCGCTTCGATTACTGGCCTCACCTCGCAGCGCATCATCCCGACCCGGCCGCGCGTCAGGAGTTGGCGGCCATGGTGCAGTACGCGCAGGCGCAGGGGTGGAAACGAGCGGCGCTGCAGGAAGGGGAGCCTGGCAGCGGTCTCGAGTTCCTGATCATGCACCGCGCCATGTTTCATCTGCTGCTGCACCAGTTCCCGGAGGCGCAGCACCTGCTCCGAGGCTGGCATACGCCGCCGCAGGACCCGTCGGACCCGGATGATCCAGTTGGCGACGGATCGTCGTTCGATGCCGCCAAGGCCGGTGGCGTGGCCGCGATCGAAGCCGCAGCGGTCCACTTCCAGCACGAGGATGACTTCGGCCGCTTCCTCGAGACGAACATCCGTCCCACTGCGGCGGATCCGACGAAACGCGATCCCGATGCCCGGCTCGGCGTCCACAACTACCTCCATAACCGCTGGACCGATCCGACGAGCGACGTGAACCTGGGCGACCCGAAGGTGAACATCTTCAACCGGCGGTTCTGGAAGCTGCACGGCTGGATCGACCATCAGTGGTGGCGCTTTCGTGCGGCAAAGGGGCTGGCCGACGACGCGACGTACGTGGCGGCACTGGCGCACTACAGGCACATGATGAGTGGGCACACGCACGAGTTGGCGGCCAGCGCCGTCAGCGACCAGCCGGTCATCGCCCGCCCCGCCGGCTTCGGCCGGTTCTTTGCGTTCGGGTGAAGGGCGGCTGGACATCTGCGGATGGTCGCCCAGGCACGCCCTCTCCGGCAGGCTGACCGCAGTCTTGGAAGTGGAGCACTCATGAGTTACAAACCAGACGGATATACCTCCGTGGCGCCGTACCTGGTCGTGAATGGCGCCCGGCACACGATCGACTTCCTGGTTCGGGTGTTTGGCGCCCGCACGTTGCGGGTGACCCCCGGTAAGCCTGGGCTGATCTCCCACGGCGAGGTGCGGATCGACGACACGGTGATCATGCTCGCAGATGCCGTCGAAGGCTGGCCAGCCACGTCGAGCCACGTGCATGTCTATGTCGAGGACGTCGATGCGCTGTTCGAGCGAGCCGTCTCGGCTGGGGCCACGGTCGTGAAGCGGCCTGTCCAGGACGGCGATGCCGACAAGCGTGGCGGTTTCATGGATGCAGGCGGCACCACCTGGTGGGTCGGCACGCAGGTTGAGTGAGGACAGGCGGACCCATGGCCAAGTACTTGATCTCGTTCCCGGCGTCGGCGATGCACGTGCCAGACGCCGAGATGGCCGCCGTCAGCGACGCCGCACACACGGTCATCCGCGAAGCCAAGCAGGCCGGCGTCTATGTGTTCGGCGGCGGGATCAACGAGGCGGTCGCGCCCGTGATGGTCGCCGCCGACGGTGCCGTCACGCACGACACGTACCCGCAGACGCGGGAGTTCAACGGCGGCTTCTGTGTCCTGGAACTGCCGTCGCGCGAGGCGGCGGTCCACTGGGCCGCGAGGATCGCCGGCGCCTGCCGCTGCCCGCAGGAACTCCGCGAGTTCGGATACGACCCAGAGAGCTGAGGGGGACGGCGCGCCACACCGGGCCGCTTGGCCTCACGCCGTGACATGGCTCGGCTTGCGCTGGTTGCGGTTCACCGGCTACGTTCATGCCGGCCACGGCGCGCGCCAGCCGCCTGGCGCTCGTCCTGGAGGGAGGGCACGATGGCTGAACACGTACCAGCGCATCCGATGGGCGGGGCCGGCTTGTTCGTGCCGGCCGGCAGCGACACCGAGGGAGCGCGGCGCGGCCTTGGCGTGAGCGCTATCCAGTTCAAGGTCGCCGGACGCAGCGACCTGCTGGTTCTCGAGAACACCTTCCACGCGAAGGGAGGACCCGCCCGGCACCTTCATGTCGACCAGGACGAGTGGTTCTATGCCCTCGAAGGCGAGTTCATCCTCGAGGTTGGAGACCGACGGGTCCACCTGCGTCCCGGAGATTCGATGCTCGCCCCGCGGCAGGTGCCCCATGTCTGGGCCCACGTCGGCGACGCGCACGGCCGTATCCTGATCGCATTCACCCCAGCCGGAGCGATGGAAGACTTCTTCAGGATCGTGACTGCGGACAATGCCATGCCGCCGCTGGATCCAGCCCTCTGGCGTGCGCACGGCATGGAACTGATCGGACCTCCGCTGCAGGTGGCGTAGGCTGCGTCCGGCTCGCAGCGCAGGGGGCTTCCCCTAGAGCACCCAGAGGTCCTGCGTCGTGGTCGGCGAGCCGCACTTCTCGAACCACTCCACCCCTTCGCTCACCATGTCGAACTTGAGCAGGTAGCGGCCCGGGTCGGGCAGTTCGTTCAGCCGCAGCGCGATGTCGGCCGAACCGCCCCCTTCGAGGGGACGCGGGAGGTCGGCGCGGGCGAAGTCGAGGTTGATGAGCGAGCCGTCCTGCCGGCACAACTGCGCCCCGAGCCGGACGAGCCGACGCCCCTGCGCGCCGCTGTTGGGGAACGCACGCTGGCTCAGGTTGCGCACGCGCGCGCGGACGGTGAGTGGACGACGACGGGCGCCGATGAGCGGCAAGCCCGGCACCATCGGCCGCACGGAAATCTCGGCCCGCGGCGTGGCGCCAGGGATGGCATTGCCCAGGTTGCTGTCGTCCCAGGTTTCGCGCCGGATCGACTCCCACCCCGGTGTGCCCGGCACGAAGCGGCGCGAATAGGCGTCCTCCGGATGATCCGTGATCTCCCAGCACAGGCGGTCGACGCCGATCTCCTGCGCCATCTCGCGCGCCTGCTGCATCTCCTCGTCGGTGTCGTTCCAGGTGAAGAGGATGTAGCGCCAGTTCAGGTACGGCAGTTCGAGACCGAGCTTGCGCTTCTCGTCCGCCATGGCGCGCAGGTTCCGCAGCGCGACGTCCAGCTTCCCGCGCTGGCGATACTTCTCGTAGCTCTCCTGCCGCGCGCCGTCGATGGAGAAGGTGACCTCATCGATGCCCGACCGTGCGAGCCGACGCGCGGCGTCTTCCGAGAGCGCAAGCCCGTTCGTGCTGGTGTAGAGGTAGATGTGCGGGAAGTTCGTCTTGATGTACTCGCACATCTCCACCGCGCGCTTGTGCAGGAACGCCTCGCCGTAGTTGAAGAAGTCGACCCGGCCGAGCGTGGGGCCTGCTTCGTCCATCACGCGCTTGAACAGCTCGAAGTCGAGCATGCCCGCCTGGCGCGTGCGCGTGATGCCGGTTTCCGGCGCGCAGCAGGCCTGGTTGCACGAGATGTTGCAGGCCGCCGTGCACTCGATGTACATCCGCCCCGGATACGGCCCGGCGTCCACCGGCCGCACGCGCGGCGATTCATCCTTCTTGAGCGGCAGCTTGAGCGCGCAGTCGCCGCAGAACTTCGACCCGCCGTTGTTCAGGTCCTCGCGCAGGGCCGTGATGGTGGGCCCGGTCCAGGTGTCGCGCACCGATCCGGTGCGCGCATCGCCCAGCACGCGCCGGCCGTACGGGTCTGCGCAGCCGCAGACGAAGCGCCCGTCGCAGAGCATCACGAGGATGTCCCACGGCCAGGTGCAGCGGAAGCGGGTGGCGAGGAAGTTCAGGGACACAGGGCTCTTTCCAGGGCTATTTCCGCGACAGCTTCTTCATGTACGCCTCGAGCTTGTCGTTCTCGTAGCGCACGGTGTTCAGGAACAGGCTCTCGGCGAAGTAGGTGCGGCGCTCCTCCTCCGTCATCTGGCCGATGAGGTGGTGGATCTCCTTCACCATGTCGTCGAACGTGCGGTCGAGCGACCGCTTCGCCGTCACCTCGCGGTAGAGCAGCTCCATGATGGCGAGCAGGTCGCCGTCGAGCGTAACCTCGGAGCCGGTCGTGGTCCTGATGGTGCGCATCGCTACTCCCCGAAACTCCCGAGCGCGGCCGCTTCGTCGGTGAACAGCTGGATGAAGTTCTGCGTCCCGGTCATGGTCAGCATCGTCTCGACCCGCTTCTGCACCCCCGAGAGCTTCAGCTGGCCGCTGACGCCGGAGATGGTGCGGTAGAGATCCATGAAGCAGCCGATGGTGGCGCTGTCCACGTAGGTGACCGGGCTGACGTCGATGAGGATGTGCCGGGCGCCGCCCGACACCAGGCCCGACACCGTGTTCGAGAACTCCGCCAGCATCGGATACATCATCCGGCTCTCGCCGACGCGCACGATCGACACCGCGCCGGCCTGCTCGGTCTTCAGATTCATCGCTGTGCTCCAGTACGGGAGGGTCCGTCGGGTGACGAACCGGTCGGGCTGTAGTCGTCGCCGCGCAGCCGGCGGATCTGGCGCGCCAGCTCGTTGCGCCCGCGGTTGATCCGCGACTTCACCGTGCCCTCGGGCAGCCCGAGGCGGGTGGCGATCTCCTGGTAGGAAAGCTCCTGGATGTCGCGCATCACCACGGCGGTCCGGAGCGCGTCGGGCAGCGAGGCCAGCGCCTCGCGCAGCAGCGTCACGCGGTCGCGCTGCTCCAGGGCGGCAATCGGCCCGGGTTCCACCGTTGCCGGCGCCAGCTCGCTGGCGTCCACGTCGCGGTCGATCGTCTGGCGCTCCTTGCGGACGCTCCGGTAGTGGTCGATGCACAGGTTGCGGCTGACGCTGATCAGCCACGTCTGGAAGTTCGCCCGGCGGTCGAACGTGTCGAGCGACTTGAAGATCTTGATGAAGATGTCCTGCGTCAGGTCCTCGGCCTGGTCGTGCCGGCCGACGAACTTGTACGCCACGTTGAACACACGCCGCCAGTGCAGGCGGACGATGCGCTCCCACGCGGCCTGGTCGCCGCGGAGGCACCGCTGGATCAGGACCTCGGTTTCGTCCGGCGCGATGGATGGATCGACAGGCATGGGTGAACTGGCGCGGGAACACGCGATGATATCAGGTGGTATAGTCGTTAGTCGATTCGTGACTGGATTCTTCCACCAAGCCGGCCACCTCGTGTGCGACGGTGTCGACCTGCGGGCGATCGCCGACGCCGAGGGCACACCCGTCTACGTCTACAGCGCCGCCGCCCTGCGCGACCGTTTCCGCGCGCTGGACGAGGCCTTCGACGGCTACCCGCACGCCCTTCACTACGCCCTGAAGGCCAACTCGAACCTGGCCATCGGGAGCCTGCTGCAGGGGCTCGGCAGCTGCGCCGACGCGAACTCGGTCTGGGAGATCGAGGTGGCGCGCCGCATGGGGTATGCGCCGCACCAGATCGTGTTCACGGGGGTCGGCAAGTCGCCGGCGGAACTCGAGCACGCCGTTCCGCTCGCACTGAAGGCCATCAACGTGGAATCGGCCGGTGAGCTGGCGCGCATCGAGGCCATTGCCGCGCGCCTGGGCCGGCCGGCCCGCGTCGCCGTCCGCATCAACCCCGACATCGACGCCAGGAGCCATCCGCACATTTCGACGGGGCTGAAGATCAACAAGTTCGGCGTGCCGGTCGACGCAGCCCGCGAACTGCTCGCCACGCTGGCCGGCCGGCCGTTCCTGACGCTGGTGGCCGTGCACGTGCACATCGGTTCGCAGGTCACCACGCTCGACCCGCTGCGCGGCGCGGCGCAGTTCGTCGCCGGCATCGCCACCGAACTCGCGTCCGCCGGCATGCCGCTCGAGTACGTCGACGTGGGCGGCGGCCTCGGCATCTCGTACGACGGTGCCCCGGTGCTCGACATCCGCGAGTACGTGCAGGCGGTCGTGGAGGCGGTCAGGCCGACCGGCCTCCCCATCGTCCTCGAACCGGGCCGCTCCATCGTCGGCCCGGCGGGCGCGCTGCTCGGCCGCGTGATCGACCTGAAGCCGCGGAACGCCATCAGCGAGTTCGCGGTGATCGACGCGGGCATGACCGAGCTGATGCGTCCGGCGCTCTACAACGCGTTCCACCGCATCGAGCCGGCTGTCGCCTCCGATGCCGAACCGCGCCACTACGAGATCGTCGGTCCCGTGTGCGAGAGCAGCGACGTGGTGGGACGCGACCGCATGCTGCCGCCGCTGGCGATCGGCGACGTGCTGGTCATCCGTGACGCCGGTGCCTACGGCGCGGCCATGTCGTCGAACTACAACCGCCGGCCGCTCCCCGCCGAAGTGCTCGTGGACGCCGGTTCCTGGCAGGTCATCCGCCGCCGGCAGACGGTGGACGACATGCTGGCGCTCGAAACCGACGCCTCGCTCGCCCCCGCGCGCTGACCCGATGGCCGGACACCTGATCGCCTTCGAAGGGCTCGACCAGAGCGGCAAGCAGACGCAGGCCGAACGGCTGCGCGATCGCCTCACGACGCTCGGACACACGGTGCGCCTCGTGGACTTCCCGGACTACACCACGCACATCGGCGCCGAGATCGGCCGCGCGCTGGCGGGCGAACGTGAGTACGGGCCCGACGTGATGCAGCTGCTCTACGTGGCCAACCGCTACGAGTGGCGCGGCACGCTGCAGCAGCTCCTGGACGAGGGGTGCTTCGTGATCTGCGATCGCTACCTCGCGTCGAGCGTCGCGTACGGCGAGGCCTTCGGGCTCGACGCCGCGTGGCTCATGGACATCCAGCGCTTCCTGCCGCGACCGTCGCTCACCATCATGCTCGACATCGCGCCCGAAACCGCCGTGGGGCGGAAGGCCACCGACCGCGATCGCTACGAGCGCGACCTTGCCCTCCAGGGCCGCGTGCGCGACAGCTACCGTCGCCTCGCCCAGCGCGATGGCTGGCTGCTGCTCGACGGCGAACGCACGAAGGAGGCCGTGGCCGCCGACGTGTTCACGCACGTGGCAGCGCAGCTCTCGCTGCGGTAACCGCACAGACCTCGCCGACGCCGGCCTCGCGCAGCGCCTGCGCGCACGCCTCCAGCGTCGCCCCGGTCGTCCGCACATCGTCTACCAGCAGCACCTGGGACCCGCGCAGCACCGCCGCCCGGCGCGTGACCGCGAACGCGCCCGTCACGTTGGCGTGCCGATCGGGTGCGGGCAACGACGTCTGCGTCTCGGTGCGTCGCGTGCGCCTGAGGGCGTGCACCACCGGCAGACCGAGGTGCCTGGCAAGGTCGGCTGCCTGGTTGAAGCCGCGCTCGCGGCGTCGTGACGGGTGGAGCGGCACCGGCACGCAGGCCTGCGACGCCTGCACCAGCGGCTCCGCCGCCTCGCGCATCAGCGCCCCGAGCGGCCGCGCGAGCGACCGCCGGCCGTCGTACTTCAGGGCGTGCACCAGATCGCGCAGCACGCCGTCGTGGGGACCGACGGCACGGACGGCGCTGAGCGCGCGAAAGTGCCCACGGTCGTGGGCGCAGGCATGGAGGGCTGCCGGACCGGGCACGGCCGGTTCACCGCAGCGCGCGCACAAGGGAGGAACGAGACGGTCGAGGCGATGCCAGCAGTGTTCGCAGACGCAGCCGCGGGTGGGGGAGGGCAGTGTCCGGCTGCAGGAGACGCAGGCCGGCGCGAGCAGGATCGCGAGCAGGCCGTCGAGCCACGCGCGCATCAGGCGCGTGGCGATCCGACCGCTAGGACGCGGGCTTCTCGGGTTCGCTGCCCACCGACACTGCTTCCGCATTGCCCCACAGGCGCTCGAGCCCGTAGAACGTGCGCGTGTCCGGCGCGAACACGTGGACGATGAAGTCGAAGTAGTCGAGCAGGATCCATTCGGAGCGGTCGTAGCCTTCGACGTGCGCGGGCTTCTCCCCTTCGCCTGCCAGCGCTTCCTCGATTGCGTCGGCAATCGCGCGGATCTGGCGGCTGTTGGTGCCCGAGCAGATCAGGAAGAAGTCCGTGAAGCCGTGGGCCTTCCGCAGGTCGAGGACCGCGAGGTCGTTCGCCTTCTTGTCCTCGGCCGCCTTGATGGCGAGGGTGAGCGCCTTCGGCAGGCGCGGTGTCTTCTTCCGCTTTTCAGTCTTGGCCATGCAACCTGCCTGCCGCGCCTTCCGCCGGGCTGCCTGCGCTCCGTCGATCGGGCGTCGACAATCGATACAACCCGTGCTGCTCTACATGCTGCCAGACCCGCGGGTCGAGCAGGCCCTCCATCGGTTCACCCGCGGCCAGTCTCGATCGCACCATGGTGGACGAGACATCGGCGGTCGTGCCGTTGATGAGGAGGATGGAGGGGGTCTGTGGGATTGCGACTCCCGGCGTCACCTCGATCATCCGGGCGGCGAGCGCCGGCAGCCGTTCGGGCAGCCCGGTGACCGGCGTGCCCGGGCGCGACACGACGGCGAAGTGGGCACGATCGAGGATCTGCGGGTAGTCGCGCCACATCGTGATGTCGGCGAACGCGTCGGCGCCGATCAGGAAGAACAGCTCGTGCGCCTTGTAGCCGCGTTCGTGGAAGCGCCGCAGCGTGATGGTGGTGTACGACGGCGTGTCGTGCCGGAGTTCCACGTCCGACGCGCGCCACCCCTGCCGGCCGGCCACGGCCAGCGCCACCATGGCGAAGCGGTGGAAGCTCGAGGTGAGCGGCCTCGGGCGATGCGGAGGCACGTTGGCCGGAATGACCAGGACCTGTGTCAGGTCCAGTGCCGCCTGGGCCGCCGCGCCCAGATCGAGGTGGCCCATGTGAATGGGATCGAAGGTGCCGCCGAGGAGACCTACCCGCCGTATGCTCATTCGTTCGTCGACGCGTCTGGAGACTGGAGATCGAGATTCGCCGCGTCAGCCTCCCTCGCCGCGGCGAGTTCGCGCCACACGGCTTCGAGGAGCGCGGGCACGCCAGAACCGGTGACACCGGAAATGCGGAAGAACGGCAGCCCGAGTTCGCCGGCGCGCCGCTCCACGGCCGCCGCGCGCGCCTCGTCATCGAGCGCATCGATCTTGTTGGCGGCGATGAGCTGCGGTTTGGACGCCAGCTCCGGGGCGAACAGTTCCAGCTCCCGGCGGATGATGTCCATGTCCGACACCGGATCGCGTCCCGACATGCTCGAGACGTCGACCAGGTGCACCAGCACCTTGGTCCGTTCCAGGTGCCGCAGGAACTGGTGCCCCAGGCCCTGTCCGCGATGTGCCCCTTCGATCAGCCCGGGCACGTCCGCCACCACGAAGCTGCGGTCGTCGCTCAGGCCCACGACACCGAGGTTGGGCGTGAGCGTGGTGAACGGGTAGTCCGCAATCTTCGGACGGGCCGCGGAAATGCGCGAGATGAGGGTGGACTTGCCCGCGTTGGGGAACCCCACGAGGCCCACGTCGGCGAGCAGCTTCAGCTCGAGACGCAGCCACTTCTCCTCGCCTTCCTCGCCGGGCTGCACCTTGCGGGGGGCACGGTTGGTCGAGGTGGCGAAGTGCGCGTTACCGAGTCCGCCCCGGCCCCCCTTGGCCACCAGTACGCGGTCGCCCGCCTGGGCCAGGTCGGCCACGATGCGCGGGGCGATCTCCGGCGCACCGGTGCGATCCCACACGAGCGTGCCGACCGGCACGTCCAGGGTGAGGTCCTCGCCATTGCGACCGGTGCGGTTCGAGCCCTCGCCGTTGGCGCCCTTCTGGGCGTCGAATTCGGGATGGAACCGGAAATTGATGAGGGTGTTGATGTGCGGGCTGGCGACGATGAAGACCGAGCCGCCGTGGCCGCCGTCGCCGCCACTCGGACCGCCGCGTGGGACGTACTTCTCGCGGCGGAACGCGAGGCATCCGCGTCCGCCCCGTCCGGCTGTCACGTGAATGTCTACTTCGTCAACGAACATCGGAACATGTCAGGCCGGACGCGCGGCCGCCCAACACGTGGTGGGCGACCGGCGCTGCACAGCCAATGGGGCGGGACGGCCAGATGCCGGTATAGCGGATGCTCAGGCCTGTTCGGCGAGCGGGATGATGCTGATGAGGCGGCCCTTGGCTCCGTGGTCCTCGAACCGCACCTTGCCGTCGATCTTCGCGAAGATCGTGTCGTCCTTGCCGCGGCCGGCGTTGAGGCCGGCGTTGAAGCGGCGGCCTCGCTGCCGGACGATGATCGTCCCGCCGGTCACGAAGTTGCCGTCGTGCGCCTTCACGCCGAGGCGCTGGGAGTTGGAGTCCCGGCCGTTGCGGGAGCTGCCCTGACCTTTCTTATGAGCCATGACTGAACAACCTAGAGAACGATGTCCTTGATACGAAGGCGCGTGTAGGTGGCGCGGTGACCCTTGGTCCGGCGCATGCCCTTGCGGCGCTTCTTCTTGAACACGCGGATCTTCGGCCCGCGCGCCTCGCCTTCGACGACTGCCAGCACCTTCGCGTTGGCCACGAACGGCGCGCCAGCCACCACTTCGCCCCCGTCTTTCTCGACGAGCAGCACCTGATCCAGCGTCAGTTCGGCCCCCGGCTCTCCCGCCGTGCCATCCACGAGCGCGGTGGCTCCGGGAGTTACCTTGACCTGACGACCGCTGGTCTGAACGATTGCGTACATAGTCGGCACCTGTGCAAAGGGGGAATTGTACGACCGTACACGGACGATTGCAAAGGTTTCGACGCGGGACCTGGGAAAAAGGCTAGCGGAAGTCCTGCGAGACGCTCACCTGCGTGCCGTCGACGAACACACCGCAGCCCACCTGCGTGTAGGGACCGGCAAGGATGGCGTAGTGTTCGCCGCCAGGTCCCGCCGCCCACATCCGGGCGAGCCCTTCCTTGATCACCTCGCGCACCTGATAGTTCTTCCAGAGCAGCAGCTGGGTCTCGGCCAGCGCCACCCCACCGCCGTTCGTGTTGCGGAAGAGCAGGTGCGGCACGCCGGCCTCATGGTCGTGGCGGGCCGCTTCGCTGGCGAACTGTTCCAGGGAGTCGGTCCGTTCGAGCGGCGCGCGGCCGATGCTCGCGCGGTAGCGGTTGATCTCGTCGGCGCAGAACTGGAGGCTGGCGGTCAGGCTGGCAGACCCGGCGGTGGACGAGGGGGCCGACGGCGACGCCGCGCACCCGGCGGTCAGCGCCGTGGCGGCGCACACGGCCAGCAGGCGTGCCACGCGCGGACGGACGGCTGCTGACGATGGCGTGTGGTCACCCATGCGGGTGCCGGCAGTGTAGCGCGGGCGTCCCTGCAAGTACAGCGGTCCTCGACCTGTGTATCGGCGCGACGCTCTACTTCAGGAGGACGCGCGTGCCGCGCACCTTCTGGCTGCTCAGCGTGCTCAGGAAGTTCGGGACCAGACGGTCCATCAGCTCGAAGTACGACGACAGGGCGGGCGTGCTCTGCTGGATGTTGTAGAGCACCTCTTCCCGATAGCTCTCCGAGTACATCGTGGCGCCCGATCGGCCGTCGATGAAGATGAACTTGGGCCGGAGCATGAACCCCTTCCGCTCCATGTAGGTGCGGGTCGGGATCACCTGCCGCCGCCCGAACGAGTCGTACTGCTCGACATCGCGCGAGACGAAGCCCGAACGCGACTGGGGCGTGAACAGGACCGTGCCGGTGACGATGAGCGGGTTCTGGTATTCCTCGCCGATCCGCTTCCAGTAGGAGGTGTTGGCGAAGAGCCGCTCGTAGGGCTCGAGATCCTTCTCGTCGCGGATGCGGCTGGGCAGCGCCGTGGGGCCCGCGGCGCGATCGGCGGCGCCCGACTCCGCCGGGGCGGCCGGTTCGGCATTCACCCGGCTCTGCTCCTGGGCAATCTCCATGAGCGGCATGACGTCGGCGTCGATGATGCGGAGCGTCGACTTCGAGCGGAGCTGGCTGCGGAGCAGCCGGACCGTCTCCTGGTTCGTGTCCACGTCCTCGGTGCCGCCCGTGACGAAGCCGGCGATCAGGACGCGCTGGAACGGCGTGACGTCCAGCTTCGCCTGAATCGGCGTCTCGATCGGGATCTCGTAGGAGACCGGTCCGCAGGCCAGCATCGTGGCCGCTGACGCGGCCGCGAGCAGGGCAAGCGCCCGGCTCCGGTTATTCCTGCTCGGCCGCGGTCCGGTCATTGATTTCCTTGAACAGCTCGTAGTTCTGCTGGATCTGCAGGTTCTTCGGGTCGACTTCGAGGGCGCGCTCGTACGCCTTGCGGGCCTTGTCGAGCTGTCCCTCGTGCTCGTAGGCCACGGCGAGGTTGTTGAGGGCCGGGGCGTAGGTCGGGTCGAGTTCGACCGCCCGTTCCCAGCGATAGATCGCCTCGCGCCAGAGGCCGCGCTGGGCGACATCGATCCCGAAGGCCACTTCGGATCGCGCATCGCTCCGCTTGTCGGCGAGCGCAGGCGTGGCGAGCAGGGGCAGGAGCAGGACGGCGGACACCAGCGGGCGGAGCATGACCATGGGCCGAGTGGACCTCACTATAGCGACACGAAACTGCACGAGGCAAGGCAATTGGCGCCCATCAGGCCCTCACGCCGAGCAAGCGCGATGCCATGGAGAACCGTGGAAATTCCTGCCATTTTGCACGCGATCTCATGCAACCGCTTTCGAAAAGCGACCTCTCCCGACACCGGATGTCGTCGGGGTGGACGCTATACTGGACGCGGTCGGGCCCGCGCACGTCGCGGCGGCCCGTCCCGATCGTGTCGGGCCGTCCGGGTGAACGCATGCCTCCGAGCCTCGACCTGATCGCGCTCGCGCTGCTGCCGGTCTGGCGCTGGCGCACGGTTACCCTCCACCTGCGCGACGGCCTGCCCGCTGCCGACATCCTGCAGGCGCAGTGCGCCGACGCCCGCAACCGACGCCGTCCTCCAACATGGGCCGACCCGGCGCGCGCCCTGGCGCTGGCCTCAGCCGCCCGTGCACGGTCGGAGGCGGCCGGCCTCGCCCTGATCGGCCAGGACGACCCCGCGTTTCCGCCGGCCCTGCTCGAAATCCCCGACCCGCCACCGGTGCTCTGGGTCGCCGGTCAGGTCTCCGCCCTTTCGACGCCGGCAGTGGCGCTCGTGGGTTCACGCGCTGGCTCGTCGTACGCCGTGGCGGTGGCCGAGCGGCTCGCCGCGGAACTGGCGGCCAGCGGTGTCACCGTGGTGAGCGGGCTCGCCCGTGGCGTGGATGCCGCCGCCCACGCCGGGGCGCTTGCCGCGGAAGGGGCAACGGTCGGAGTGCTCGGATGCGGGGCCGACGTCGTCTACCCACCCGAGCACCGCGCGCTCGCCAGCCAGATGACCACCCGCGGTGCCGTGGTCAGCGAACTGGTGCCGGGCACGGTGCCCCAGCCCGGCTTCTTCCCCCGCCGCAACCGCATCATCAGCGGCCTCTCGCGGGCCGTCGTCGTCATCGAGGCGGGGGAGAAGAGCGGCTCGCTCATCACCGCCCGCTGCGCGCTCGAGCAGGGACGCGATGTGATGGCCGTGCCCGGCAACGTCCTGGGTGGACGGAACCGCGGCGGGCATGCGCTGCTCCGGGACGGAGCCCGGCTGGTCGAGTCGGCCGCCGACGTCCTGGACGAACTGGGGTGGACGGCCCGTGCAGGCGTGGGCACGGTCGGGGTGGCGCCCAGGCACGCGCCAGACCCGGTCCTCGACGCCCTGACCGTGGGCGAACCCTCGGATTTGGGCGATATTTCGGCCCGTTGCGGACTCGGCGCCTCCGACCTGCTGCCCCGGCTGCTCGACCTGGAGTTCCGGGGGCTGGTCCGCCGTGAGCCGGGCGGGCGTTTCGTGCGGTTTGACAGAACGTGCTAGGGTGACAGGGCAGATGGCAAAGACACTCGTGATCGTGGAGTCGCCGGCCAAGGCGCGGACGATTCAGCGGTTCCTGGACTCGAACGACTACGACATCCAGGCCAGCTTCGGGCACGTGCGCGACCTCCCGGAATCGGCCGACGAGATTCCCGACGAGATCCGCAAGAAGAAGTGGGGCCGGCTCGGTGTCGACACCGAGAACGACTTCAAGCCCTACTACGTCGTCCCGAACGACAAGCGGAAGCACGTCCAGGCGCTCAAGGCGGCCCTGAAGGACGCCCGCGAGGTGTTCCTCGCCACCGACCCTGATCGTGAGGGCGAATCGATCAGCTGGCACCTGAAGGAGGTGCTCAAGCCCAAGGTTCCGGTCAAGCGCATCGTCTTCCACGAGATCACCGAGTCGGCCATCCGCGACGCCGTGAAGGATGCGCACGACGTGAACGAGAACCTGGTGCGCGCGCAGGAGAGCCGGCGCATCCTCGACCGCCTCTATGGCTACACGCTCTCGCCCGTGCTCTGGAAGAAGGTGCAGACCGGCCTCAGCGCCGGCCGCGTCCAGAGCGTGGCGGTCCGGCTCATCGTCGACCGCGAGCAGGAGCGCATTGCGTTCACCACCGCCACGTACTGGGATCTCGAGGCGCGCCTGTCGGGCGAGGGCCGCGAGTTCGCGGCGACGCTGGCACGGGTGGGCGACGAGCGCGTGGCCTCGGGCAAGGACTTCGACGCGAACGGTCGCTTCGTCGGCCGGAACGCGCGCGTGATTGGCGGCGATGCCGCGCACGCGCTGGTCGAGGCACTGCGGACGAACCTGCCGTGGACCGTCACCTCGGTCGAAGAGAAGCCCGGCGTGGAACGGCCGGCGCCCCCCTTCACCACGTCGACGCTCACGCAGGAAGCCAGCCGCAAGCTCGGGTTCTCCACCGAGCGCACCATGCAGGCGGCCCAGCGGCTCTTCCAGGACGGCCACATCTCCTACCACCGCACGGACTCGACCACGCTCAGCGAGAAGGCGCTGCAGGAATCGGCCGGGGCCATCCGCGACATGTTCGGCGACAGCTACTACGCCGGTCCGCGCCGCTACGCCACCAAGGTGAAGAACGCCCAGGAGGCACACGAGGCGATCCGTCCGTCGAACTTCGCCGCCACGCCGGTCACCGCGGGGCTGTCGGGCGACGACTTCCGGCTCTACGAGCTGATCTGGAAGCGCACGATGGCATCGCAGATGGTGGATGCCCGCGTGCTGCGCACCACCGTGGAGATCACCGGCACCGGTACCAGCGGCGAGCCGGCCGTGTTCACCGCGTCGGGCAAGGCCATCGAGTTTGCCGGCTTCCGCCGCGCCTACGTCGAGGGGAGTGACGACCCGGCCGCGGAACTCGAAGACCAGGAGACCGTGCTGCCCAAGCTGGCGGTCGGAGCCCGCATCACGGCAGCCGGTACCGCGCAGGGCGACGTGACCCTGCTGGCGCTCGACGCCAAGAAGCACGAGACCACGCCGCCGGCGCGGTTCACCGAGGCCTCGCTCATCAAGGAGCTGGAGCGGCTCGGCATCGGTCGGCCCTCCACGTATGCGGCCACGATCGGGACGATCGAGCGGCGCGGCTACATCTTCCGGCAGGGCAAGGCGCTCGTGCCGAGCTTCACGGCATTTGCCGTGACGCGCCTCCTCAGCGCCCACTTCGGCGACCTGGTGGACTTCGAGTTCACCGCCGAGATGGAAGAGGACCTCGACGACATCTCCAATGGCAAGCGCGACTGGCTGCACTTCATCGAGCAGTTCTATCGCGGCGACACGCAGCACCGTGGTCTCGAGGTTGCGGCGAAGCAGGCCGAGGAGCGGGCCGACTATCCGCTCATCGACGTGGGGACCGACCCGGAATCGGGCGAGCCGATCCGCGTGCGCATCGGCCGTTTCGGGGCCTTCCTGCAGCAGGGCGAGGGGGGGCCGGGCAGGACCGCCTCGCTGCCGCCGAACATCGCGCCCGCGGACCTGACGGTCGAGTACGCCCTGAAGCTGATTCGCGCCAAGGCCGAAGGGCCGCGCCTGCTCGGCGTCGACCCGGCGACCGGCCAGAACGTCTATGCCATTCACGGCCGCTTCGGCGCGTACGTGCAGCTCGGCGAGACGCCCGACAAGGGATCGAAGGAGAAGCCGCGCCGCTCGTCGCTGATCGGCGAGATGACCGAGTCGTCGGTCACGCTCGATGAGGCGCTCAAGCTGCTCCAGTTGCCGCGCGAGCTCGGCATCCACCCGGAGTCGGGCGAGATCGTCGTGGCGGGGCTCGGCCGCTTCGGTCCGTACGTGAAGCACGGCGACGAGTTCCGCTCGCTCGAGAGCGACGAGGAACTGTTCACGTGCGACCTGGCCCGTGCGCTCCAGCTCTTCTCGGAGCCCAAGCGCTCGCGGCGTCGCCAGGCGTCGAAGAAGGTGATTGCGCTGATCGAGCGGCCGGGGGCCGAGCCGCTCCAGGTGCTCGAGGGGCGCTTCGGCCCGTACGTCACCGACAAGGAGACGAACGCGTCGGTGCCGCGCGGCGTGGATCCGAAGACGCTCACGCTCGAAGCGGCCAACGACCTGCTCGAGGCGCGGCGGTCTGCGCCGCCGAAGGAAGGGCGCGGTCGTGGTGCGGCACGCGGGAAGAAGAAGGCTGCGGGCGAGGGTGCTTCCAAGGCGCGCGCTCCGCGCGCCAAGTCCACCAAGTCCGCCAAGCCCGCGGCGAAAAAGGCTGCCACCACGAAGCGCACGCGGAAGGCTGCAGTCACGTCATGATTCGGGTCGTCGGGGGGGGCCTCGCCGGGTGCGAGGCCGCCTGGCAGGCGGCACGCGCGGGCGTGCCTGTCACGCTGTACGAAATGCGGCCGGTGCGTGGCACGGCCGTGCACAAGACCGACCGGCTCGCCGAACTGGTCTGCAGCAACTCGTTCCGCGGTGACAAGCTCGATAACGCGGTCGGCCTGCTGAAGGAAGAGATGCGGCGGCTCGGCTCCCTCGTGATGCAGGCGGCCGAGGCCAGCCGCGTACCCGCGGGCGCCGCGCTCGCGGTCGACCGCGAGGCGTTTGCCGACGCCATCACCACCGCCATCAGCACCCACCCGCTCATCTCCATCGTCCGCCAGGAAGTGGCGGTGCTGCCGCCCTCGTCGCCAGCCGAGCCGGTGATCGTGGCCACCGGTCCGCTGACGAGCGACGCGCTCTCGGCCGAGATCGCGCGCCTGGTGGGCGGCAGTCACCTGTACTTCTACGACGCCATCAGCCCCATCGTCCTGGCCGAGTCGATCGACCGGACGAAGGTGTTCCGCCAGTCGCGGTGGGGACGGTCGATCAGGGGGCGGGAGGGCCTGGAAGGGCAGGAGGGGGCCCTTCGACTCCCTTCGGTCGCTCAGGGTGCGGGCGCCACTGACGTCGCGTGCGGGGTGGACGATGGGGAGGGGGACTACCTGAACTGTCCGTTCACGAAGGACGAGTACGAGCGCTTCTACGATGCGCTCGTACATGCCGAGTCGGCCACCGTGCACGACTTCGACAAGGAGAAGTTCTTCGAAGGCTGCCTGCCGATCGAGGTGATGGCGCACCGCGGCGTGGACACGCTGCGGTTCGGCCCGATGAAGCCGGTTGGCCTCACCGACCCGCGCACCGGACGCACGCCGTACGCCGCCGTGCAGCTGCGACAGGACAACCTCGCGGCCGACCACTTCAGCCTCGTGGGGTTCCAGACCCAGTTGAAGTGGGGTGAACAGGCGCGCGTCCTGCGCATGATCCCGGGGCTCGAGCAGGCGGAGTTCGTACGCTACGGGATGGTGCACCGCAACACGTACGTGAACGGGCCGACGGTGCTCACCGAAACGTGGCAGCTGCGGGAGCACCCGTCCATCTTCTTCGCCGGGCAGATGTCGGGTGTCGAGGGTTACGTGGAATCTGCGGCCTCCGGGCTGCTCGCGGGCTTGAACGCAGCGGCGCTGGCCAAGGGCCGGCCAACCTCGGCACCGCCGCGCACCACCGCGATCGGCGCGCTCGCCTACTATGCGTCGCACGCGAATCCGGCGCACTACGACCCGTCGAACATCACCTTCGGCATCATGGAGCCGCTGGTGCAACCGCCGCGGGGCAAGGCCGACCGCAAGGTGGCCCTCTCGCACCGCGCGCTCGAGGCGCTCGACGCCTGGATGCGGGACAGGGTGGCATGATCGAGCACCTGAAGGCCTTCCTCAGGTACCTGGCCCTCAACCGCAACGTGTCGCCGCACACGGTGCGCGCCTACGACAGCGACCTCACGCAGTTCATCGGCCACGTGGCCGCCGCCGCAGACCTCAAGAAGCGCGACCTCTCGCCCCAGGCGCTCGACCGCACCGCCATCCGCTCGTTCCTGGCCTGGCTGCACGCAGAAGGGCAGACGCGCGCCACGGCCGCGCGGAAGCTGGCCGCCATCCGCACCTTCCTGCGCTATCTCCGGCGCGAGGGGATCATCGAGTCGGACGCCGGCTCGCTCATCGCCACGCCGAAGCGCGAGGTGCGGATGCCGGCCCATCTCTCCGAGCAGGAGATGACCAGGATGCTCGACGCGCCGGACGAGGAGCAGCCGCTCGGGCGGCGCGACCAGGCGATTCTCGAGCTGTTCTACGCGTCGGGCCTGCGGCTCAGCGAGCTGGCCGGGCTGGACCTGGACGACCTGAACCTGAGCGGGCGGATGGTGCGCGTGCTCGGCAAGGGGGGCCGCCAGCGGCTCGTGCCGTTCAACGGCGCCACGGCCACCGCCCTGCGTGCCTGGCTGAAGGACCGCGAGCAGTACATCCGCAACAGCAGCACCGACGACCGGGTGGTGGGGTCACGCGCGCGCGACCGCCGGCGTGAACAGGGGCGTGCGCGGCGCGAGCCGGTGTTCGTCAACTATCGTGGCGGGCGCCTCACCGTGCGCAGCATCGACCGGCTGGTGCGGAAGTACGCGGCGGTGACCGAGCGCGACGGCGTCAGCCCGCACGCCCTGCGGCATTCCTTTGCCACGCACCTGCTGCAGCGCGGTGCCGACCTGCGCACCATCCAGGAGCTGCTGGGCCACTCGCGCCTGAGCACGACGCAGCGCTACACGCACGTCAACGCGGCCCAGCTGATGGAGGTGTACCGCAAGGCGCACCCGCGGGCGCGGTCGACGACGCCGGGGAAGCCTTCAGACGACTAGGCTTCCAGCAGGAGCCCGAGGCGTGGAGCCAATCGCCTATCGCCCATCCTCTAAGAGGCCGCCGCCAGCGGATCCGACGGGGTGAGCGGCGCTGCCCGGCGGCCGCGCGGGAACTCGATGCCCAGCGTCTTGATCTTGTAGTTCATCACGCGCGGGCTGATCGAGAGCAGTTCGGCGGCGTCCTTCTGCACCCAGTTCGACATCTTCAGCGCCTCGATCAGCGCGAACCGCTCCACATCGTCGAGCGGGATGCCGGTGGGCGGGATGCGGACCACCGGTGTGTGGTCGCGGCCGGAGCCTGGTGTCGGGGTCTCGCCGAGGCGGAGGTCGTCGGCGGCAATGGCGCGCCCCTCGGCCAGAAGCATGGCGCGCTCGATCGCGTTCTCGAGCTCCCGGATGTTGCCAGGCCAGTTGTAGCGCATCAGCAGCTTCTGGGCGTCGGGCTCGAGTCCGTCGATCTTCTTCTTCAGTTCACCGGCGAACTTGCGGATGAACGAATTGGCCAGCGGCACGATGTCGTCCTTGCGCTCGCGCAGCGGCGGCATCTCGATCGACACCACGTTGAGGCGGTAGTAGAGGTCCTCGCGGAACTGGCCCGCGAGCACCATGGCCGACAGGTCGCGGTTGGTGGCGGCAATCAGCCGCACGTCCACGCGCAGCGTGCGCGTGCCGCCCAGGCGCTCGAACTCGTGCTCCTGCAGGACGCGCAGGATCTTGGCCTGCGTGCTCGGGCTCATGTCGCCGATTTCGTCGAGGAACAGCGTGCCGCCGTCCGCCTGCTCGAAGCGGCCGATCCGCTGCTTGTCCGCGCCGGTGAACGCCCCCTTCTCGTGCCCGAACAGCTCGGACTCGAGCAGGTTCTCCTGCAGGGCCGCGCAGTTCACCTTCACGAAGTTGCGGGTGCTCCGCAGCGAGTTGTGGTGCGTGGCACCGGCAATCAGCTCCTTGCCGGTGCCGGTCTCGCCCCGCACCAGCACGGTGGTGTTGCTCTTGGCCACCTTGCGGACGATGTCGAGCACCTTCTGGAGGGCGGCGCTCGATCCCACAATCCGGTCGAAGTCGTAGATGTCCTGCTGCGTGCCGCGGAGGTACTCGAGCTCGTGCTTCAGGCGCCGCATCTCGAGCGCCTTCTCGATCTTCACCTCCATTTCCTCGATCTCGAACGGCTTCTGCACGTAGTCGAAGGCGCCGATCTTCATCGCCTCCACCGCGGTGTTCACCGAGCCGAACGCGGTCATCAGGATCACCGCGGTCGTCGGGTGCAGCGCGCGCGTCGTGCGCAGCACGTCCATGCCGTCGCTGCCGCCCATCTTCAGGTCGCTCAGCACGACATCGAAGTGGCTCTCGTGCAGGCGCTCGATGGCGGCGTTGCCGTTCGAGGCCTCCTCCACCTCGTGCCCGGCCTCGGACAGCCCCCGCGCGAGCCCCCGGCGGAGGGCATCGTGATCGTCAGCAACCAGTATTCGACCCATGGCTCGTGCCTCGTCCTCTACTTGAACCAGCTCGACTTCGACGACACCGGCAGCGTCACCCGGAAGCGGGTGCCGTGCCCGGGCTCGCTGCTCAGATCGATGCGCCCGTCATGGGCGTCGACGATCTTGCGGACGATGGGCAGGCCCAGGCCCGAGCCGGTCACCTTGGTCGTGAAGAACGGATTGAAGATGCGATCGCTCAGTTCCGCCGACACCCCGGGGCCGTCGTCCACCACGTCGACGACGACGGCAGGAGCGGGAGTGGGAGCGCCGGACGAACCTTCCTCGTCGGATGGCACCTCGGCGAGGGCGGCACGCAGCAGCACGCGCCCCCTGCCGTTCATCGCCTCGAAGGCGTTCGTGAGCAGGTTGGTGAACACCTGGCACAGCTGGCTGGCGTCGCCGTCCATGCGCGGCAGCCCCTCGGCCACGTCCAGGTCGATCGCGATGTCGCGGCGGGGCACCTTGCTCTCGGCGTTGGTGACCGACTGCTCGAGCACGCCGGCCATGTCGATCTGCTCCACCTGCAGGCGGATCGGCCGCACGAACTCCAGCATCTCGACCACGATGGAGTTGGCCAGCTTGGCCTCGCTGATGATATCGGCCAGCAGCGACTGCGCGTCGGGCGAGTCGGACACCTGGCGTCGCAGGAGCCCGGCCATCACCTCGATGCCGGCGAGCGGGTTCTTCAGCTCGTGGGCAATGCCGGCGGCCATTTCGCCGAGCGACGCGAGGCGATCGCGCAGGCGTTCGCGCTCCTCCATCTGCTCCACCCGGGTCAGATCCTTGAAGAAGAGCACGGCGCCGATGGCGCGGCCCTCCTCGTCGCGGACCTGCGAGAGCGTGTAGCCGATGACGCGGTCCAGGTCCTTCAGCCGCAGCTCGGCCCGGTTGGGCAGCGTGGTCATCTCGAAGGCGCCGGAGAGCACGCGCACGAGATCGGGTCGCTCGCGGAACAGGTCGGCGAACGGCGTGCCGATGTCGGCCGATCCACGCGGGAGCGCGAAGATCCGGTAGGCCTCGTCGTTCATCAGCGCGAGCGCGCCGTGACGATGGATCGCGATCACCCCATTGCGCATGCTCCCGACCAGGTGCCGGAAGAAACGGTCGTCCGGATGGGTGGTCGGCGACGCGTGCGCGGAGGGCGCCGCGACCCGGCGGCGCCGGGCGCCGGTTTCAGGAATGGGGCGAGGGGAAGCCATACACTTCAGCTCGGATCTGCCGGGGCAAGGGACGTACCCGGCTCGACTGGACATTTCTGGGCTGAAAACGGCGCGTTTCGCGGACCTCGCGCGTGGCGGCGCGCTGGCGACCGGGGCAGAACCGTAATCGGCTGACGAAATTGTTATCGGTCGCTGGCGGGAGCCAAATCAGGGTCGGACTGGAGGTCTTCCCAGCGCTGCATGAGCTCGCCGACCTTCCACATGAGGGACTGGTGCTCGTCGGCGGCCTTCTGCGCGGCGGCGCGATCGTCGTAGAAGCCGGGCGCGGACATGCGGGCTTCGAGCTCGCGGATGGCCGCTTCGGTCTCGGCGATGCGGCCTTCGAGGCGGTCCACTTCGGCCTTGCGCGCCTGCTCGGCCTTCATGCGCCTGCGGACCTCGGCATCGAGCCGCTTCTTCTCGTCGCGCGAGGGCTGCGTGGGCGCGGCGGCTGCGGCCTGCGGCCGGCTCCTGCCGGCCTGCGGCGATGTGGCGGACGGCTGGGGCTTCGCCTGCTGGGATTTCGCCGCCTCCGGCTTGCGCGCCTGCGCCTGGCCTGATGTGGCCGGCGCCTCGGGGTGCTCCTTGTGCCAGAGGAACTCGCGGTAGGTGCCCGGGTAGACGAGCACGTCACCGCCGCCGACGTCGATCACCTTCGTGGCGAGCCGTTCGACGAAGTAGCGGTCGTGCGACACGAAGATGAGCGTGCCGCCGTAGTCGACGAGCGCGTCGAGCAGCACTTCCTTCGAGTCGAGATCCAGGTGGTTGGTCGGTTCGTCGAGCAGCAGCGTGTTCGAGGGACGCAGCAGCATCCGCGCCACCGCGAGCCGCGTGCGCTCGCCGCCCGAGAGCACCTTCACCTTCTTGTAGATGTCGTCGCCCGAGAAGAGGAACCCGCCGAGGATGTTGCGGATCATCGGGACCATGTGCATGGGCGAGCCCGACGAGAGCGTGTCGTGCACCGTCGGCGCCGGGTCCATGCGCGTGGCTTCGTCCTGGGCGAAGTACTGCATCACGAGGTTGTGCCCCTCGATGCGTTCGCCCGAGTCGGGCGCCTCCTCGCCCGAGAGCATGCGCATGAGCGTGGACTTGCCGGCGCCGTTGTGGCCGACGAGTGCGATGCGGTCGCCCCGTTCGACGTGCAGGTTCAGATCGCGGAACACCACCAGGTCGCCGTAGGCCTTGCGCACGTGCTTCAGCTCGAGCACCGTGCGCCCGCTCTTCTCGCAGACCGGGAAGTGGAAGCGGATCTTCTTCCGCTCCGGCGGCACCTCGATCGGCACCACCTTCTCGAGCATCTTGATCCGGCTCTGCACCTGCGAGGCCTTCGTCGCCTGGTAGCGGAACCGGTCGATGAACATCTTGACCCGGGCGACCTCCTCGTCCTGCTCGTGCTTCGCCTTCCGCAGCGCGTCCATCTTCGCCTCGTGGGCGACGAGGTACGCGCTGTAGTTGCCCACGTAGTCGGTGAGCGTGCGCAGCGTCAGGTCGGCGATGCGGGTGACCACGGCGTCGAGGAAGAAGCGGTCGTGCGAGACGAGGATCACCGCGTGCGGGTAGGCGTTGAGGTATTCCTCGAGCCAGTTGCGCGCCTCGAGATCCAGGTGGTTCGTCGGTTCGTCGAGCAGCAGCAGGCTCGGCTGCTTCAGCAGCAGCTTGGCGAGGGCGAGGCGCATCTGCCAGCCACCCGAGAAGGTCTCCGTCCGCCGTTCGAAGTCGTCGCGGCTGAAGCCGAGGCCCTGCAGCACCGTGGCGGTCTTCAGCTCGATGGCGTAGCCGTCGCGCAGGCGGAACTGATCCTGGAGGTCGCTGTAGCGGGCGAGGATCGCCTCGTGATCGGATTCGGGCACCGAGGCGTCGCCGAGCTTGTCCTCGAGCACGTGCATCTCGGCCTTCATCGCGAGCAGGTCGTCGAACGCCCCGCTCGCTTCCTCGAAGACCGACTTGCCCGCGTGCGACAGCCCGTCCTGCGGCAGGTAGCCGACGGTGAGTGCGGCCGGCTTCAGGATGGCGCCCGAGTCGCACTCCTCGAGGCCGGCCATCATCTTCAGCAGCGTGGTCTTGCCGGCACCGTTGGGGCCGCACAGCCCAACCCGTTCGCGGTCGGTAATCTGCCAGGTGACGTGGTCGAACAGGACCCGGCCGCCGAAGGTCTTGGTGAGCTCGGAAAGCTGGATCATCCCGGTCAGCTCTCGAGCGCCTTGGCGGCGGTCGACAGCACTTGCGGCACGCGGAAGGGCTTGGTGAGGTAGCCGGCCACGCCGAGGTTCAACGCCTCGATGGCCGCCGACTCGGACGAGTAGCCCGTGATGATGATCACCGGCATGTCGGCCTTGTAGCGCTTGGCCTCGCGGATGACGCTCATGCCGTCGATGCCGGGCATGCGGAGGTCGGTGATGAGCAGGTCGTACCGGTGCTGGCGCATCTGATCGAGTGCGGCCTGGCCGTCGGGCGCGGCATCCACGTCGTATTCCACGAGCGAGAGCGTCTTGACCAGCAGGTCGCGCACACTCGCCTCATCGTCCACCACGAGGATGCGGGGCCGGGCCTCGGGGTCGCGCGGAGCCGCGGGTGCCGGAGCAATCGGCATCGGCGCCGCCGCGGCGCGCGTGGCGGGACGCGAGTGCTGGCTGTCGAGCCACGCGTCGATGTCGCTCTTCCGGAAGCGCCACTGCCGGCCGACGCGGACGGCCGGGATCTTCCCGGCCTTGATCAGCCGGTAGACCGTCCGCAGGTTGACCTGCAGATACTCGAGGACTTCTTCGGTCGTGAGGAACGTTTCGTCAATCATGGAGATCTGTGCTGCCCACGGACCCGGGCCGAGCGCGGCTGAAGGCTACCACGGGACCAGCACCCGGACGCACCGGCAGGCCGAACCGGCGGGCACATCGGTATTCAAAGTGTTGGCGCAGCCCAGATAGTGTCGCACGAACCCATGGCTCAGGTGGGGCCACCGGCGGGCGACGGCGGTAACTGTGAAATTTCGGCCAGTTCCTGCCGCGTCCGTGCCACGGCCCGGAGCAGCGCGATCGTCTCCACCGCCCCGGAGAGCTGCCGGCCCAGTTCGTCCGCCCGGTTCAGCAGGGCGATGTCGTCGCCAGGCTCGATCCGCACGCCGTCGCACACCACCGTGCCGAGCGCGCGGCGGCAGCCGCGCAGCGGAATGCACAGGCGGCTGGTCGCTTCCCCGTCGCTCGTCGAGAGCCCGGCCCGCTGCGCCCGCAGCGCCACGGCCGCGGGGGCCACCGGATCGTCAGCGCGTACCGACTGGTGGTCGTCCAGCTGCGCAGGGTCCGAGGAGGCCAGCGGCACCAGGTGACGCGACTCGCGCTCGTGCACCCAGACGGTCGTGCGGTCGCACGCGAAGAGGCGTGTCACGGCGTGACACAGCGGCTGGAGCGCCTGGGCCAGGTCGAGCGTGGTGGCCAGCCGTTCGGAGAAGGTGTCCAGCAGCGCACGCACGTCGGCTTCGAACTCTTCGCGCTGCCGGAGTCGCGACAGCTCCAGGGCCACGAGGAAGCCCGAGGGCACGTCGCTGCCGGCCACTGCCTCCACGTCGGGCCGGGCATCCGGCGGCAGCCCCACGACGAGCAGTCCCACGCGATGCGTCTCGGCCAGCAGGGGCACGAGGATGGCTGCCGCCGTGCCGACCTGTTCGTGCAGCGAGGACAGCTCCGCGGCGAGTCCGGCCATGGCCACCGGGTGTCGACCCGAGAAGATGCGTCCCAGCACCGCAGACTCCCCGGACGAGGGCTCCCAGGCGGCGGTGGGGAGGGCCTCGACGCCCGCGCCAGACGTGGCCTGCATGCGCCCGTTCGCCGGATGGGGTTCGTAGAGCAGCGACACCGTGGCACCGGCCACCTGAAGGGCGCGCTGGTGCAGGAACGACAGGGCAGCCGTGCGCCCGCCCCCCTCTGCCAGCAGCGTCAGGAGCGAGTGAACGGTAAAGCCGGCCGCGGCGCGCGAGGGTTCCATGATCGGGTGAGGGGTTCCGGCATTGTAGCCCGGGCTAAACCCTGCCGCATCAATGACCTGCTGGTAACATCGAGCATGGCCGCAGGCGGGTCAGGCCGAAGCCGGCAGGACGCCGTCTAATGAGGGGAGACGCGGGGCCCGACTCTTTCGCATGACCTGGACCGACGAGGAACTCGTCGCCCGATCGATGGGCGGCGATCACGACAGCTTCAACCAGCTCATCCTGCGATGGGAGCGGCCGATCTATGCCCTGGCGTATCGCACGATCGGACGGGAAGAGGACGCGCGCGACGTCTGCCAGGAAACGTTCCTCCGGGCCTTCCGCGCGCTGCCGAAGTTCAGGCGGGAAGCGAAGTTCTCATCGTGGATCTACCGCATCGCCCTGAACCTGTGTCGCGACTGGGCGCGCAAGGAGCGCCGCGCGCCGGTGGTGCAGCCGCCGGAGGACGTCGACCTCATCGAGATGGCGGCTGCGGCCGAACCCTCGGAGTCGATCGAAGACCTCGTGAGCCGCAAGGACATGACGCGGCGGGTCGAGGAGGCGATGGCCCACCTGCCCGAGGAGCAGCGCACGGCGATTGTGCTGAAGGAATATCACGGGCTCACGTTCCAGGAGATTGCCGATCTCCAGGGATGTCCGCTGAGCACGGTGAAGACACGTCTCTATCAGGGACTGACGGTGCTGAGGCGCGAACTCGCCCGTCGTCCCGGCCGAGTGGCCTGACATGCTGAACGACCTCTGTACCTACGACGGCCGGCGCGAGGAGGTCCTCGTCGCCTACCTGTACGACGACATCGACCAGGCCGAACGCGAGGCGTTCGAACGGCACCTGCCGGGCTGCGTGCCCTGTCGCACCGAACTCGACGCGCTCGGCACCGTGCGCGAGGGGCTCGCGGCCTGGGCGGCGCCCGAGGTGGCCGACGGCGTCGGTGGCAAGTCGCCCCGGGTCGCGCTCCGGCTGGCCGAGCCGCCGCCGTCGCCGAGGCCGTCCGGCTGGCGCGTGCTGGCCGACGCCCCGGTCTGGATGCAGGCGGCCGCCGCCATGCTCGTCGTGGCCGCTTCGCTCGGCCTCGCCAACATCAACCTCACGTACTCGCGCGAGGGGCTCACGCTCACCACCGGCTGGATTCGGGCCGCTGCCGCACCGACCGAGGCGCAGGCGGCCACGGTGCGGACCGCCGCCGCCCCGTCTGCGGAAAGCGAGCAGCTTCGCGCCGAGCTGGTGGCGCTGCGGCAGGAACTCCAGGCGCTCCGCACCCAGCCCGTGGCGACGGCTGCGGCCGGGGGCGACGAGCTGCTCAAGCAGGTGCGTGCGGACCTCCAGGCGAGCGAGCGCCGCGTGATGCGCGAGATCGGCCTGCAGGTGGCCGGCGTCGCGCGCGATGTCCAGGTGCAGCGACAGGCGGATCGGGTCTACTACGACCGGTCGCTCGGCCTGCTGCAGAACCGCACCGGCATGGAAGTGATGCGGCAGCAGCAGCAGCTGAACGACCTGCTGCGGCAGCGTGTGTCCGAGCAGCGATGACCATGGGCAGGGGACGGACGGAATCAATGCGCAGCATCACGTGGACCATCGCGGTGATCGGGGTCACCGCGTCGATCGCGGCGGCCCAGGAGCCGACCGGGGCCGCACAGACTGGCACGGCAGCCGCCCAGATGCGGGTGCGCGAGGCGCGCTACCAGCTCGGGCAGATGGAGCGCGTGCTCGAAGGGGCCGTCGAGCACGGGGCCACCGTCATTCGCGATCGGCTCCAGGCGATCATGCCGGCCGACATGCTGCTCACCGAGAACGCGAAGGCGCGCGGATTCCGGCTCGATGGCTACGGCGTCTTCTTCGATGTCGAGGTGCCCGATCTCGGCGGCACCATCTGGAGCTTCCAGGCGATGACCCGGAACGATCTCGGGCTCGAGGCCGCGCTCCAGACCCTGCGTCAGGCGGCCGGCAACGACGTGAATGCGCAGCAGGCCCTGCGCCGGCTCGAACTGCAGGTGGCACCCGGCCGCTTGCCTGCCGACAGTGCCGCCGCCACCGCCGTCCAGACGGCCAACGGGATCGCCGCCCCCGACGCCACGGCGCCGGCCCCAGAGCCGCGCACCGACGACCCGGTGTTGAGCAACCCGGACGAAGCCTACCGCACCGAAATCCGCGAGGCCCTGATGGGGGCCATGCTCGAACACAGCCGCAGCCTGTCCATCGGTCCGGCCGAATGGCTCACCGTGGCGGCCCGCCGCCGCGACGACCGGCCCCGCATGGGCATCGATACCGACTCGCGCACGGTCGTCCTGAGCGTCCGCGGGGCCGACCTGACCGCGTTCCTCGGGGGGCAAATCACGCCGCAGGAGGCCCGCACGCGCATCGAAGTGCGGGTGTTCTAGAATGGCGGCATGCGCGCACTCTGCCTGACCCTGCTGCTGGCCCTCACCGCCGCTGCCTGCGGACCGAAGATCGACCTGAAGTCTGCCCTGGCCATCGACAATGTCTCGACCGGGTGGGCCGACCTCGGCGTGATCAACGGGCAGAACAAGATCGTCCCCTCCATCACCTTCACCCTCCGGAACACCGGCAGCACGCCCATCAGCACGCTCCAGGGCAACGTCATCTTCCGCCGCGTCGGGGAAGACGAGGAGTGGGGCGCGGGCTTCCTGCGGATCACGGGGTCGGAGGGGCTGGCTGGCGGCGCCTCGACCAAGAGCTTCACCGTCAACTCGACGCTGGGCTACACCAGCAGCGAAACCCGGGCGCAGATGATGGCGAACAAGCAGTTCATCGATGCCCGCGCACAGGTCTTCGCGAAGTACGGCTCCGCGCAGTGGACGCTCCTCGCGGAGTTCCCGGTTGAACGCCGGCTGATCCAGAAGTAGCGGTTCCGGCCTTCACCGTGACCGCCGACTCCACGCCCGCGCTCGACCGACGGCTGGGCCCCCTCGACGCCGCGGCGATCGTGGTGTCGAACGTCATCGGCGGCGGCATCTTCTTCTCCCCAATCATCGTCGCCGGCCTGGTGCCGAGCGCGCGCGGCATGCTGCTGGTCTGGCTGCTCGGCGGGATGCTCGCCTTTGCGGGCGCCATGGCGTATGCCGAGCTCGCGGCGCTCCGTCCTCGCGCGGGTGGCGAGTACGTGTACCTGCGCGAGGCGTTCGGGCCGCTCACCGGCTTCCTGAGCGGATGGACCTCGTTCGTGGCTGGCTTCTCCGGCGCCATAGCGGCCAGCGCGGTCGCACTTGCGGAGTACATCGGCCGCTTCGCGCCCATCGCCGGCGACGGCACGCCGCTCCTCACCGTGCCGCTGCCGCTCGTACCGATCGTCGTGTCGCCCAAGGCGCTCGTGGCTCTCGCAGCCATCGCCGCGATCACCGTCGTGCACCTGCGCGGGCTCGGCCCGGGCAGCCTCGTGCAGAACATCCTCGCCGGCGCCAAGGTCAGCGCCATCGTCGTGTTCCTCGCGCTTGGATTCGGCCTGGGTGAAGGCCAGCCGGCGCAGGTGCTGGCTGCGGGCAGCGCTGGCATCACCGGCGTCCTGCTCGCGCTGGTTCCCGTGATGTTCACCTACTCGGGCTGGAACGCCGCGGCGTATGTCGCCGAAGAGATCCACACGCCCGGGCGCAACGTGCCGATTGCCCTGGGGCTCGGCACGCTGGCGGTCGTCGTCATCTACCTCGGGCTGAACGCGCTCTACCTCTACGCGATTCCGGCGGCCGACCTGGCGGCGGTGAAGGGCACGCTCATCGACACGGTGGCCGAACGGCTGTTCGGCTTCACGGCGGGCAACGTGATCGCGCTCTTCACCATCGTGAGCATCGCCGCGAGCATCAGCGCGATGGTGCTGGCCGGTCCGCGCGTGTACTTCGCAATGGCGAGGGACGGGCTCTTCGCCGCCGAGGCGGCGCGCGTGCACCCGCGCTTTCGCGCGCCAGTCAGCGCCATCCTCGCGCAGACGGTGTGGAGCAGCGTGCTCGTGCTGTGCGGGTCGCTCTCGCAGTTGGTGAGCTACACCGGGTTTGCCGTGGTGCTCTTTTCGGGCATTGCGGTGGCCGCGCTGTTCGTCCTGCGGCGGCGCGAGCCGTCGGTCGAGCGGCCCTTCCGTGCCTGGGGCTACCCCCTGGCGCCGGCCGTGTTCGTGCTGACGAGCGGGGTGATGCTGCTGAACGAGGTGTGGCGGAACCCGGTGCCGTCGATGGCGGGTCTGGCCATCATCGGGCTCGGCGTGCCGGTCTACGTGTTGATGAAGCGCGCGCGCTGACGCCAGACGAGGCGCGGGACGTCGGCCCGCCGCCCCGGTCTCAGGCGCCGATCACGGACGTGTGCGCTCGCCGAAGCGCGCCCCGCGCAGGATGCCGGTCAGCGCCTCGTTGCCCTCGTGGCAGGCGTATTCGTAGATGGCCTCGTCGGTCGCACGCATCGGCAGCGCCACCTTCCAGGGAGCCGTGAACGCGTCAGGGTCGTCCACCGTGAACTCGTAGAGCAGCGTGTTCGCGTTGGTGCGCGTGAAGCGCTCCACCAGGTGCAGCCGCGCCGTCGCGCCGCGGAAGCTCGTCGTGTCGGTGAAGTTCGTCGTGTCGACCACGAGCGTCGCGCCCTCCCAGTGACCCACGGGGTCTCCCTGGAACCGGCGGATGTGTGGCGGCAGGTGCGGGCGTCCGTCGGTCGGCACGACCCGGGCGTCGTGGATCATCTCGTTGAGGATGACCACGTAGTCGGCGAACACGAACAGCTGCAGGTAGTTGTTGTACGGTGCGGGCAGGGTGGGCGGGCCGGCGTTGAAGCTCAGGCACCGTTCTCCGAGCGATCGGTCTTCCGGTCCGTCGGCAGGGTGATCCCGTCGCTGCTGCGCGCGCGCAGCCTGCCGAGCCGCCGCAGCTGGGGTGAGGGCAGGGATCCGACCGTCGGGCGGCGACACGACGAGCGACGTGCGGAACTCGCCATTCACCATGGCGACGTGCGTGCCGCGGTCGTACCACGCGTCGTTGTACGCGCGGGCGACATCGGTCTCCACCGGACCGTCGCGGCGGTCCGCGTTGTTCCGTTCCATCACCTGCTGCTCGTACGCCGCAGCCTCGGCGGCGCTCATCGTCGCCCGGTTGCCGAACTCGGCCGGGCGTTCGAGCGGCGTGAGCGTCGAGAAGTTCCACGTCCCCGCAATCGACTGGCGCTCGGCAGGGACAGTCGTCCGCGGCCCGGCGGAACCCGCCTGCGCGAGGACGACAGGTGGAGTGAACAGCGTGAAGCCGAAGGCGAACAGCGCCACGGCCCGGGCACCTTCACGGACGCGCATGCTCTTCATCGCGTGAGTATATGCGGCGGCCTTCATGCCGCAACGGGTACCTGTCGGATAGGTGTCCTTACTCGACAGTACCGGTCTTCTGCATCTCACCCTTGTAGGTGATCGTGCGGTCGGGGAGGATCCGCACTTCGAAGGACAGCGGCTCGTACCCGTCGAGCCGGATCTCGACGCGGTGCGGACCTGGCTCCAGCCGCAGCCGCTGGAACACGCCGTCGTAGCTGTCCACCGCACCCGCGTAGTAGCCGTCCACGAACACCTCGGCCTGGCGCGGCTTCACCTTCAGCTTCAGTGCACCATCGGCGTAGTAGGTGTACCCGCCGCCGTAGCCACCATAGCCTCCGCCGTATCCGCCCCAGCCACCGTACCCGCCCCAGCCCCAGGGGTCGTACCAGCCGTAGTACCCGCCAAGCCCGAGGCCGCCCCACCCCCACGGGTAGAACCCGCCGTAGTAGCCGCCACCGACGATGACAGTGTCGGGACCGCGGCCGCCGCTGCTGCCGCCGCGCCGCGGCACCGCGGTACCGGTGACTTCGCGGTCGCCACGAGGTCGGCTCACCGCCGTTCCGCCCGCGTCACCCGAGCGCCCGCTGCCATCGCCCGCACGGGCGTCGCCCCCGCGCGGTCCACCCCGCGGGGCGGTGCCGCCCACGTTGCCGCCGCCCCCGCCACCCGACCGTGTGCCACCCGAGCTGATGCCGCCGCCCGACCCGCCGCGCGGAACAGCCTGACCTCCGCCGCCTCCGCCGCCGCTGGTGCGTCCGCCACCCCCGCCGCCCCCACGACCGCCGCCACGGCGCTGTTCGAGGCGCGGGATGAGCTGCCCGTCGAGCACCGAAACTGCCACTGCCGGCGTGCCGGACAGGTCGCCGCGGTCAGCCGGACGAGCTGAGGCCGGCGCCGGAATGAGGAGAGCGGCTCCGACGAGCGCGCTGGCCGTGAGCGTGGCCGCCGACGCGAGCGCCGGTCGACCGGACGAGTGCTGATGATGAACGCGCATGGGAAGACTCCAACTTCTCCGCAAAAGCAACCACGCTGCCACTGCAGACGAGCTGATTTGGGCCGCTTTTCGCCGTCCCCGCCGCCGCGGTGCCCCGCGTGTCCTGACCCGGGAGCAGCGCGCGTCCCGTTTTCTTGACACCCCGATCACGGGGCCGATACAGTCAGAAAACCCGCGATGATCCACAGCACAACCATCCTCGCCGTGCGGCACCGCGGACAGTCGGTGCTGGCCGGCGACGGCCAGGTGACCTTCGGCCAGACGGTCATGAAGCAGAGCGCGAAGAAGATCCGCCGGCTCTACAACGACCGCATCCTCGCCGGCTTCGCGGGCTCTGCCGCAGACTCCTTCGCCCTGTTCGCCCGCTTCGAAGCGAAGCTCGATCAGTACCGCGGCAACCTGGAGCGGTCCGTCGTGGAACTCGCCAAGGACTGGCGCAGCGATCGCATCCTCCGGCGCCTGGAGGCGATGCTGATCGTGCTCGACCGGAACTCGACCTTCCTGCTCTCCGGCACCGGCGACCTCATCGAACCGGACGACGGCATCGTGGCCATCGGGTCTGGCGGTCCGTACGCGCTGGCTGCGGCCCGGGCCCTTGCCGCCAACACCGACCTCGACGCCAGGACCATCGCGCTGAAGGCCATGCAGCTCGCCGGCGAGATCTGCATCTACACGAACACCAACATCGTCGTCGAAGAGCTGTAACGGATGCCGATTCTGCTGCCAGAGAGTTCGCAGAGCGCGCCTGACGCGCTCACGCCGCGACAGATCGTGGCCGAACTCGACAAGTACGTGGTGGGCCAGAAGGCGGCAAAGCGCGCCGTGGCGATTGCGCTGCGCAATCGCATGCGCCGCCAGAAGCTGCCAGCGGAACTGGCCGAGGAAATTGCGCCGAAGAACATCCTGATGATCGGGCCGACCGGCGTCGGCAAGACCGAGATTGCGCGCCGGCTCGCGCGGCTGGCGCAGTCGCCGTTCATCAAGGTGGAAGCCTCGAAGTTCACCGAGGTGGGCTACGTGGGGCGCGACGTCGAGTCGATGGTGCGCGACCTCGTCGAGCTTGGCGTGGAAATGATCCGGGCGGAGCGGCTCGAGGAGGTGCGGACCCGCGCCCGGCAGAACGCGGAGGACCGGCTGCTCGACCTGCTGTTGCCCCCATCGCGTCCGCTGACGCCGGGGGAGGACGCCAGCACGCGCGACCCGCAGTCGGGCACGCGCGACTGGTTCCGCGAGCAGCTGCGCGACGGCCGGCTCGACCAGCGGGTCGTCGAAGTGGATGTTCGCGAGAAGGCGATGCCCTCGCTCGAGATCATTGCCGGCGGGTCGGTGGAGGAAGTGGGGCTGAACCTCGGCGACACGATGCAGGGGCTCTTCCAGGGCGGGCGCAAGAAGAAGCGCAAGATGAAGGTGCCCGAGGCGTGGGACTACCTCACGCAGGAGGAAGAGCAGAAGCTGATCGACATGGAGAGCGTGGCGCGCGCCGCCATCGAGCGGGTGGAGCAGTCGGGCATCATCTTCGTCGACGAGATCGACAAGATCGCGGGGCGGGAAGGATCGCACGGTCCCGAGGTGAGCCGCGAGGGCGTCCAGCGCGACATCCTCCCCATCGTCGAGGGCACCACCGTGAACACGAAGCACGGCATGGTGCGGACGGACCACGTCCTCTTCATCGCTGCCGGGGCATTTCACGTCTCGAAGCCATCGGACCTGATTCCCGAGCTCCAGGGGCGCTTCCCGATCCGCGTGGAGCTCGAGGCGCTGGGGAAGGACGAATTCGTGCGGATCCTCACCGAGCCGCGCAGCGCCCTCGTGAAGCAGTACACCGCGCTCATGAGCACCGAGGGGATCACGCTCGAGTTCTCGCCCGAGGCGATCGATCGCATCGCGGACTTCGCCACCATCGTGAACGAGCGGACCGAGAACATCGGCGCGCGCCGCCTGCACACGGTGATGGAGAAGCTGCTCGACGAGATCTCGTTCGAGGGGCCGGACCTGCCCGACAAGCACGTGGTGATCGACGATGCGTATGTGACGCGGATGCTGGCCGACGTCGTGAAGAACGAAGACCTTTCCCGGTACATCCTGTGAGCCGACCTCTCGTTCGGGCCGCGCTGCCGCTGGTGCTGGCCACGGCGGTGCTGGCCCTCGCCTGCGGCAAGAAGGGGCCGCCCCTCCCGCCGCTCGTCCTCCTGCCCAATCCACCCGAGGGCTTTGCCGCCGTGCGGCAGGGCGACGAGGTGGCGCTGTCGTTCACGGTGCCTGGGGCAAACACCGACCGCAGCACGCCGGCCGACCTGGCGCGCATCGAGGTCTATGCCTGGACCACGCCCGGCCCGGTGGGCGCCGAGGAGGTGGTGCGCCAGGGGGAGCGCATCGGCACCCTCGCGGTGAACAAGGCGCCGGACCCGGACGAACCCGAACCTGAAACGCCGGCGCCGAAGGGTCCTGGGCTCGATCAGAACGAGGCCGCCCGTGTCACCGACACGATCGATCCGGCGGTGCCCGGCACCTACCGGTCGTACGTGGCGGTCGGCTTCAACAGCCGTGGACGCCGCGGTGCGCTGACACCGAGGGTGGCGGTGCCGCTGGTCGATCCGCCGGCGGCTCCGGGTGCGCCGCGGGTGACGTACGACGAGAAGGCGATCACCGTGGCGTGGGCGCCGGTCACCGCCGCCGAGGGAACGGCGGTCGCGTATGCCGTCTACCGGCCAGGCACTCCGCCCGTGGCGCTGACGGAGGCACCGGTGGCCGAGCCCTCGTTTGCCGACGCGGCCATCGCCTGGGGCGAGGAGCGGTGCTACGAGGTGCGGAGTGTGCTCACGGTGGAGTCGGTACGGATCGAGAGCGCCGCGTCGGCACCGCAGTGCGTGACGCCCCGCGACACCTTCGCGCCGGCCCCGCCGCAGGGGCTCGTGGGTGTGGGTTCGGAGAATTCGGTGAGCCTGATCTGGACGGCGAACGACGAGGCGGACATCGCCGGCTATATCGTGCTGCGGGCCATGGCACCGGCGACCGAACTGGTGCCGGCCACTCCGGCGCCCATTCCGGACACGAACTACCGGGATCCGGCGCCGACAGGCGCCCGGGTCACCTACGCCGTGGTGGCGGTCGACAAGGCGGGCAACCGCAGCGCCCCGTCGACCTCCATTACGGAAACGGCGAGGTAACGTAAGATTTCGCGGACTCCAGCCATGGAACGACTCTATCGGGTGTCTCAGGGCGCCGACCCTTTCTACGTCGTCGAACGGGCGGGCACGCTGCATCGCGCGGTGCCGCAGGGGCGCAGCATCTTCGAGGGCTGCACGGCGGGGCCCGAACTGGACGGGGGCCTTGCCGCCGTCACGGTGCACGTGCCGGTGCTGCCATCGAAGCTGATTTGCGTGGGCCTGAACTACAAGGACCATGCGGCGGAGATGAAGAAGGCGATCCCGCCCGAGCCACTGCTGTTCTCCAAGCCGCCCTCGTCCATTCTCGACCCTGGGGCGCCGATCCTGATTCCGCCCGGCGTCGGCACCATTCACTACGAGTCGGAGCTGGCGCTGGTGATCGGCCGCCGCGCGCACCGCGTGAAGGCGGCGGATGCGTGGGATTACATCTACGGCGTCACCTGCCTGAACGACGTCACCGCGCGCGACATCCAGAACAGGGAAACGCAGTACACCCGGGCCAAGGGGTTCGACACCTTTGCGCCGTTCGGCCCGTGCATCGAGATTGGCGGCAGGCGCGGACCCCGTGCCGTGGAAGGGTTCGTGAACGGCGAGCGCCGGCAGAACGGCAGCACGAGCAACCTGATCTTCCCGATCGAGTTCCTGGTCGAGTACATCACCTTCGTGATGACGCTCGAGCCCGGGGACATCATCTCCACGGGCACGCCCGCGGGCGTCGGCCCGATCGTGGCGGGCGACGTGGTGAGTGTCCGGGTGGAGGGGGTTGGTGAGTTGAGCAATCCGGTCAGTAACGACACGCCCTGAGGCGGGGCGGGCGGACGGACGGGGGCGTCGATTCAGGTCGGGCGAAATTCGCAATCACATTGCGCGGATTTCGCGCTGAAATCACACTCAGCCGGTCCGCGTCAGCGAGAGGTCGATATGAAGCTCTTCGTGGATAGCGGCAACATCAAGGACATCGAGACACTGTGCGCCCTCGGCATCATCGACGGCGTGACGACGAACCCGTCGCTCCTGGCGAAGGAGCCGGGGGACTACAAGGAGAACCTCAAGAAGATCTGCGGCATCGTGAAGGGGCCGGTGAGCGGCGAGGTCATCTCCACCGAGTTCGACGGCATGCTGCGCGAGGGGCACGAGATCGCGGCGCTGGACGAGCACATGGTGGTGAAGCTGCCGCTGACGCGCAATGGCATCCGCGCGTGCAAGGCGCTGTCGGACGAGGGGATCCGCGTGAATGTCACGCTGGTGTTCTCGGCGGCGCAGGCGCTGCTCGCGGCCAAGGCGGGGGCCACCTTCGTGAGCCCGTTCGTCGGCCGGCTCGATGACATCGGCCAGACCGGCATGGACCTGATCCGCGAGATCGTCCAGATCTACGACAACTACGACTTCACCACCGAGGTCCTGGTGGCCAGCTGCCGCAACCCGATCCACATCGTGGATGCGGCGAAGATGGGCGCGGACATCTGCACCTGCCCGCCCGCGGTGATCGACCAGCTGTTCAACCACCCGCTCACGACGAGCGGCCTCGAGCGTTTCCTGAAGGACTGGGAGAAGGCGTACCCGTCCGGCAAGTAGCCACCGATCGCCTGAGCAGCCGACACGATGGACCCCATTTCCGTTCTCGACGACCTCGAACGTCGCGCCGAACTCGGCGGCGGCGAAGACCGCCTGCGCCGCCAGCACGAGGCGGGCAAGCTCACCGCGCGCGAGCGCATCGAGCTGCTGTTCGATCCGGGCACCTTCGAGGAGGTGGACAAGCTCGTCACCCACCGGTGCCTGGACTTCGGCATGGCCGGCCAGTTGATTCCCGGCGACGGCGTCGTGGCCGGGCACGGGCTCGTCGACGGACGCCAGGTCTTCGCCTTCGCGCAGGACTTCACCGTGTTCGGCGGCTCGCTGTCCGAGACCAACGCCGCGAAGATCGTCAAGGTCATGGACCTCGCGATGCGCCTCGGCGCACCGGTGGTCGGCCTCAACGACTCGGGCGGCGCGCGCATCCAGGAGGGGGTGATGTCGCTCGGCGGCTACGCCGACATCTTCCTGCGCAACACGCTCGCCTCGGGCGTCATCCCGCAGATCTCCGCCATCATGGGGCCCTGCGCGGGCGGCGCGGTCTACTCGCCGGCCATCACCGACTTCAACGTGATGGTGAAGAACACGAGCTACATGTTCGTGACCGGCCCCGACGTCATCAAGACGGTCACCCACGAGGAGGTGACCAAGGAACAGCTCGGCGGCGCGATGACGCACAACGCCACGAGCGGCGTCGCCCACTTCGCGGTGGACGATGACAAGGAGTGCATCGGGCTGATTCGCGACCTGCTCTCCTTCCTGCCCTCGAACAACGTGGACGACCCGCCGCGGCTGCCCGCGGCCGAGGATGCCGATCGTGAGCTGCCGGAGCTCGACCGACTCGTCCCGGCGTCGCCCAACCAGCCGTACGACATGCTGGACGTGATCCACGCCGTGGTGGATGAGGGGTATTTCCTCGAGGTGCACCAGCACTACGCCCGCAACATCGTCGTCGGCTTCGCGCGGATCGACGGGCGGTCGGTCGGCATCGTGGCGAACCAGCCGGCGGTACTGGCCGGGGTGCTCGACATCGACGCGTCGGTGAAGGGCGCGCGGTTCGTCCGGTTCTGCGATGCCTTCAACATCCCGCTCGTCACCTTCGAGGACGTGCCGGGTTTCCTGCCGGGCACCGTGCAGGAGTACGGCGGCATCATCCGCCACGGGGCCAAGCTGCTCTACGCGTTTGCCGAGGCCACCGTGCCGAAGGTGACCGTGATTACGCGCAAGGCCTACGGTGGGGCCTACTGCGTCATGTCCAGCAAGCACATTCGGACCGACTTCAACTATGCGTGGCCAACGGCCGAGATCGCGGTGATGGGGCCCGAGGGTGCGGTGAACGTGCTGTACAAGCGCGAGCTGGATGCCGCGGCCGACGCCATTGCCGCGCGGGCGGAGAAGGTGGCCGAGTTCCGCAGCAAGTTCGCCAACCCGTACGTGGCCGCCTCGCGGGGCTTCGTCGACGAGGTGATCCATCCGCGCGACACGCGGCGGAAGCTGATTGCCGCCCTCCGGAACCTGGAGAACAAGCGCGACCGGAACCCGCCCAAGAAGCACGGCAACATCCCCCTCTGAGGGGTCGCCGGATGAAGTGCCCGACCGGTCGAGACGGCCGGACGCCCGCGTAAGTCGCGGTGCTAGAATAGTTAGCTGTCGAAACCACCAGGCCGACCCTTGCGTAAAGTCCTCATCGCGAACCGCGGCGAGATCGCCGTCCGGATCATCCGTGCCTGCCGCGAGATGCAGATCTCGCCCGTGGCGGTCTATTCCGAGTGCGATCGGAGCGCGCTGCACGTCCGGTATGCCGACGAGGCGTACCCCATCGGGCCGAGTGCGCCGCGCGAGAGCTACCTCCGGATCGACACGATCATCGACGTGGCGAAGCGCTGCGGCGCGGATGCCATCCATCCCGGGTACGGCTTCCTGGCCGAGAACGAAGACTTCGCGGCGGCCTGTCGCGACGCCGGGATCACCTTCATCGGGCCGTCGCCGGAAGCGGTGGCGCTGATGGGCAGCAAGACCGCGGCGCGCGAGGTGGCCGTTCGTGCCGGCGTGCCGGTGGTGCCGGGCACGCCAGACCCGCTCGGTGCCGACACCAGCGACGCCGAGATCCTGCGGATTGGCGAGGAGATCGGCTACCCGCTGCTGGTGAAGGCGGTGGCCGGCGGTGGCGGCAAGGGCATGCGCACGGTGACCGGCGCCGCCGACCTGCTCGGTGCGGTGCGTGCCGCACGCTCCGAGGCGGGCACCGCCTTCGGCGATCCCGCGGTCTTCCTGGAGCGGCGCATCACGCACCCGCGGCACATCGAGGTGCAGCTGCTGGCCGACCAGCACGGCACCGTGCTCCCGTTCGTCGAGCGCGAGTGTTCCATCCAGCGGCGGCACCAGAAGGTGGTGGAGGAGACGCCGTCGCTCGCGGTGTCGGCCGAGCTGCGCCTGCAGATCACGTCGGCGGCAGCCGCGGTGGCCCGTGCGGCCGGCTACACGAACGCGGGCACCATCGAGTTCCTGCTCGACCAGGACGGCCGGTTCTACTTCCTCGAGATGAACACGCGCCTGCAGGTGGAGCACCCGATCACCGAGATGGTGACCGGCGTCGACCTCGTCCGCTGGCAGATCCGCATCGCGCGCGGCGAGAAGCTGACGCTCGACCCGCAGAAGGTGCTGACGCCGAACGGCCACGCCATCGAGTGCCGCATCTACGCCGAGGATCCCGACAACAACTTCCTGCCGTCGCCCGGCCGCATCCAGCACCTGCGCGTGCCGAACGGTCCCGGCATCCGCGACGACAGCGGCGCGACGGCCGGCCTCGAGGTGCCGATCTTCTACGACCCGATGATCTCGAAGCTGGTGGCCTGGGCCGAGGATCGTCCAGCGGCCGTCGCGCGCATGAAGCGTGCGCTTGGCGAGTACGTGGTCACCGGCATCAAGACCACGGTGCCGTTCTTCACCTGGCTGCTCGCGCAGCCGGAGTTCCAGAGCAGCGCGTTCCACACGACCTACCTCGATGAGATCCTGAAAGCCAGGAACGGGCGTCCGTTCGTCGAACCGGATGCCCAGGCCGAGACCCTCGCCGCAGTGGCTGGTGCCCTGCAGCTGGCGCTCGCCCCGCGCACCGCCGGTGCGTCTGCATTCGCCACGACATCCGCAGAGCCGGTGGCCGCGGGTGCCACGCGCTGGAAGACACGCGCGCGCAGCGAAGGGTTGCGATAGCCGTGCAGTACGAGATCGAGGTCAACGGACAGTCGAGGCAGGTCAGCGTCGTCCGCAAGGACGGCGGGTTCGTGGTGTCGTTCGACGACCAGCGCTGGGTGGTCGATGCGGCGCACGTGGCGGGGCACACGCTCTCCTTGCTGATTGCGGGGGAGGAGCAGGTGCTGAGCCACGAAATCCCCGTCGCCATCGACCCGGTGTCCGGTCACCACGTCTTCGGCATCGGCCCCGTGCCCGTGCCGGTCAGCCTCAATGCCCGACGCCGTTACGGCCGGAAGGACGAGGCGGCCTCCGGCGGCTCGGGACCGCAGCGCATCGTGGCGCCCATGCCCGGGAAGATCGTCCGCATCGTCGGCAAGCCGGGCGACGCCGTGCTGCATCGGCAGCCGGTCGTCGTCATCGAAGCCATGAAGATGGAAAACGAGCTCCGCGCCTCGCGTGACGGTACCGTCACCGAGGTGCTCGTGCAGGAGGGGCAGTCGGTCGAGGCCGGCACCCTCCTCGCGATCATCACGCCATCCTAAGGATACGTGTCACTGTTCTCCAGGCAGCGGGCCCTCAAGGTCCTCCGATACGTCGGCATCAGCCTGGCGAGCACCATCGCAATCCTCGCCATTGCGATCGTCGTCACGCTTCGCATCGATCTCGGTCCGTCCATCCGCGCGCTCGCCGAGCGCCAGGGCTCCACGCAGCTCCGCCGTCCCATCCATATCGGCGGTCTCTCGATCCGCATCGCCAACGGCCGCTTCGAGGTGGACGACTTCCTCATCGAAGGGCTGAAGCCGGACGACCGCCCGTTCTTCGCTGCGAAGAAGCTCACCATCGCGATGGACTGGGGGAAGCTCCTCCAGCGCGTGCCCGAGATCATCGTGGCCGACGTCGAGCTGACCGACTGGCAGATGCTCGTCGAGAAGTGGCCGGGCACCGACAGCTTCGTCCGGTTCCGCCGCAGCGAGAGCAACCGCCCCCCGGGGCCGCGGCGCTTCGTGACCACGGTGAAGCGCGTGCACGCCTATCGCGGACAGTTCACCTACGAGGACCACGAAACCCCCTGGGGCATCATCGCGCCCAACATCGACATCACGGTCACCAACAGCCGGGGCTACAACGGCGACGCTGCGTTCAAGGGCGGCCTGGTGACGATCCAGGACTACGTGCCGATGTGGGCCGACTTCAACGCCCACTTCTTCATCGACGGGTCGAAGCTCCACATGGACCGGATCGAGATGGTCACCGACGGTGCGGTCAGCAGCGCCACCGGCGATCTCGACATGGCGCAGTGGCCCGAGATGACCTACCAGGTGAAGTCGCGCGTGCAGTTCCAGCGCATGCGCGAGCTGTTCTTCAAGGACGAGCCCTGGGTGCTCGACGGCGCGGGCGACTTCGCCGGCACGTTCCATCTGTACAAGGGGGGCCACGACCTCACCGGCGACTTCACCTCCGAGGTGGCCGGCCTCTACGACTACCGCTTCCCCGCGCTGTACGGCTCGCTGCACTGGAACAAGAAGTTCTTCAAGGTGATGAACGCCGGCTCGCGCTTCTCGGGCGGTAACGCGCGCTTCACCTTCGACATCGCCCCGTTGAGCGACCCGATCAAGCCCACCGGCCGCTTCGAGGCCAGCTACACGAATCTCGACCTGGCCGAGCTGACCGACTTCTACCAGTTCGCCGGTGTCCGCTTCGGCGGCCGGGCCACGGGGCGCAACCTGCTCGAATGGCCCATGGGCCGCTTCACGGAGCATCGCGGCGGCGGCGAGGTGACCGTCACCCCGCCGGCGGGTGCGACGACGATGGTGCCGTCGCTCGACGCGGTGCGCGCCGCAGACCCCGACCACTCCAGGCACGAGTGGGGGCCGTTCCTGCCGATGCCGCTCGCCCCGCACATCCCGATTGCCGGGCATGCGGCCTACGACTTCGGGCCGGACACGGTCGACCTGCGCGACGGGCGGTTCGCCACCGAGAAGACCCACGTCTCCTTCGAGGGGCGCACGGCGTGGGGCGACGAGTCCGACATGCGGTTCCACGTGACGAGCGCCGACTGGCAGGAAAGCGACCAGGTGCTCGCCGGCATCCTCACCGACTTCGGCGCGAAGACCGGCGCAGTGGCCTTCGGCGGCCGTGGCGAGTTCGACGGCGGCCTCACGGGTCCCTTCCGCAACCCACGCGTCGAAGGGCTCTTCACCGGTGAGGACATGCGCGCCTGGGACACCCTCTGGGGTGACGGCTCGGCGCACATCGTCGTCGAGAACAGCTACGTGACGGTGACCGACGGCATCATCCGCAAGGAGGACTCGGAGATCAGGGCCGAGGGCCTCTACTCGCTCGGCTACCCGCGCAAGGACGGCGGCGAGGAGGTCAACGCCCGGTTCAGGCTCGTCAGGCGCGACCTCGACAGCCTGCGCCACGCCTTCGAGCTGGACGACTGGCCGGTGTCCGGCCGCCTGAGCGGCGAGTTCCACCTCACCGGCAACTACGAGAACCCCTTCGGCTTCGGCGCCATGACCATTGACGATGGGGTGGCGTATGACGAGCCGTTCCAGCGGGCGAGCGCCTCGCTGCGCTTCGATGGCCGCGGCGTCCGCCTCGACGGCATGACCATGGCGAAGGCGACCGGCACCGTGACCGGCGCCGCCTACGTCGGGTGGGACGGCACCTATTCGTTCAACGCGGATGGTCGCCGCATTCCGGCCGAGCGGGTGGCGCTGCTGGCGTACCCCACGCTGCAGCCGTCGGGCGTGATCGAGTTCACCGCCACCGGCAGCAGCACCTTCGAGTTCCCGCGCTACGACGTGCGGTTCCGCATCAACAACTTCGCCGTGGCGCAGGAGCCGGTCGGGCTGGTGACCGGCACGCTCGGCCTGCGTGGCACCGAGGTGATCGGTGAGGCCGAAGCCAACTCGGACAAGCTGGCGCTGACCGGCACGGGACGCATTTCGCTCGAGACCGGCTACGACGCCGACCTGACCTTCCGCTTCCACGACAGCCCGCTCGACCCCTATGTGCGGGTCTACGTGCCGAAGCTGTCCGAGTTCACGCGCGCCGTGGCGAGCGGCACCATCCGGGTGGGCGGGCCCCTCGAGGACGTGCGACGGCTCGACGTGGAAGCCACGGTCGACCGGCTCGAGATGGAGCTGTTCGACTACGCCATCCGCATCCCGCGTCCCATCCGTCTCTCGATGGCGCAGCAGGTGGTGCGGGTCGAGGACTTCCAGCTGGTGGGCGACCAGACGCAGCTCTCCATCGGCGGGTCGGTGTCGCTCGGGGACGAGCGCGTGGCGCTGCGCGCGAACGGCGACGCCAACCTGGGCATCCTGCAGGGCTTCATGCGCGACGTCCGTGGCGCGGGCCGCGCCACGCTCACGGCCGCGATCGACGGCCCGATGTACGAGCCGAACTTCAGCGGCAGCGCGGTCATCGCGAACGGGCGGGTCCGCCACTTCTCGCTGCCGAACGCCCTCGACGGCATCAACGGCGCCATCCGCTTCGACTCGCGCGGCATCCGCCTGGACGACATCACGGCGACGATGGGCGGCGGACGGGTGCAGTTCGGGGGCCGTGTGGGGCTCGACGGGTACATGCCCGGCGACCTGAACGTGACCGTGCGGGGCGAGGACATGCACCTGCGGTATCCCGAGGGGATCCGGTCCACCGTGGACGCCGACCTCTCGCTGCGCGGCAGCGTGCAGGCGCCCACGCTGGGCGGCACCGTGCGCGTGAAGCAGGCCACGTGGACCCAGCGGATGGATCCGAGCGGCGGCATCATGAGCTTCGGAGGGCGCGGCAGCGGTGTCGAGATGGCGCCCACGCCAGCGTCCAGCACCATCCCGCTCCGTTTCGATCTCGAGGTGGTGGTGCCCTCGAGCCTGCGCATCGAGAACAACCTCGCCCGCATCGTTGCCAGTGCCGACCTCCAGCTCCGAGGGACCTACGATCGACCGGTGCTGTTCGGGCGGGCCGAGGTGGACCGCGGCGAGATCACCTTCGAGGGGCGCCGCTACCTGGTCACCCGGGGCAATATCGACTTCACGAACCCGTCGCGCATCGAGCCGTTCTTCGACGTCGAAGCGCAGACACGGGTGCGCGTGCCCTACCAGACCTACCAGGTGATCGTGCGCGCGGTGGGCACGCTCGACAGGCTCCAGCCCGAGCTGACGTCCGATCCGCCGCTGCCGGCTCCCGACGTGCTGGCGCTGCTCTTCACCGATGTGCGCCGATCGCAGGGAGCTGGCGACGCCGAGCTGCTCGCGCTGCAGAACCCGAACCAGCGCCAGCGCGACATCCTCACGACCCGCGCCACGCAGCTGCTCGCCAACCCGGTGGCGTCCGAAGTGGGGCGTGTGGTGGAGCAGACCTTCGGTGTGGACACCTTCCAGGTGACGCCGTCGCTGATCGATCCGTACAACCAGTCGACCGGGCGCGTGAACCCGTCGGCGCGTGTCACCATCGGCAAGCGCATTTCGGACCGGGTCTACCTCACCTTCTCGCGCAGCCTCAGCAGCTCGTTCAACGACCAGATCCTGCTGCTCGAGTACGACGAGAGCGACCGGCTGTCGTGGATCCTCTCGCGCAACGAAGACTCCAGCTACGCGATCGAGGTCCGCGTGAGGCACGCGTTCTGATGCGCGTGACGTGGAGGCTGGCCGGGCTCGTGCTGGCCGCACTCCTGGCCGTGGCGGCTCCGGCCAGGGCGGACGTGACCGACTACCTGGGCAGGCCGATTGCCGCCGTGTCGGTGCTGGTGGAGGGGCGGGTCGTGACCGATCCGCGCGTGCTGGCGCTCGTCGAGACCACGCCAGGTCGCACGCTCGGCATGCGCGAGGTCCGCGAGTCGCTCACGCACCTGTTCAGCCTTGCCGTGTACGAGGACGTGCAGGTGAAGGCCTCGCTCGGCACGAACGGCGTGTCGCTGGTGTACGAGCTGGTTCCCCTGCACCCGGTCGAGGAGATCGCCTTTTCTGGCGGGGCCCCCGGCATCGAGGAGGGGGGCCTTCGGCAGATGCTGTTCGAGCGGTTCGGACGCTCGCCGCGTGCCGCGCGTGCGGCCGACATGGCACGCGCCATCGAGGACACGCTCCGGGACGAGGGATACCTGCGCGCGCGGGTGACGCCCCGCGCGGCGGTCGAGCACCAGCCAGACCGGACGCTGCTGACCTTCGCCATCGACCCAGGCACGCGAGCGCGGCTCGGCACGATCACCGTGGAGGGGACGCCGGGGATGCCGGCGTCGGCGCTGCTGGCACAGCTCGACCTCGCCACGGGGCAGCCGTACGAACGGCAGCGGCTGCTCGCGCGCATCGAGCGGCACCTCAACGAGATGCGTCGCCGGAGTTTCTACGAGGCGCGCCTGTCGGCCATCCCCGTGTTCTCGACCGACGGCCGCACCGTCGACCTGCGGCTCACCGCCATCCGGGGACCCGTGGTGCACCTGCAGTTCGAGGGAGACCCGGTCCCGGACGACCGCCGCGACGAACTGGTGCCGGTGGCGCGCGAGGGGTCGGCCGACGAGGACCTGCTGGAGGACTCGAGCAACCGGATCCAGGACTTCTTCCGCGCGCAGGGCTATCGCGACGCGAAGGCCCCCTATCGGCGCGAGGAGCGCAACGGCGACCTCTTCATCACCTTCACCGTAACGCGCGGCAGCCTCCACAGGGTGTCGGCCGTGGAGGTGACCGGCAACGTGGCGGTGCCGGCGGCGGACCTGCTGGCGCGCCTGCGGGTGCGTGCGGGACAGCCGTTCTCTGCTGCGGCCCTGGACGCAGACCTCACGCAGATCGAGGAGCTCTACCGCAGGGTCGGGTACACGGCCGCCCGTGCCGAGGCCACGACGGTGCCCGGGCCGCCGGGCGCGGATCAGCAGGTGCCGGTGGCCATCCGGATCGACGTGGTCGAGAACGCGCAGACGCTGGTCAGCTCCGTGCGGATCGAGGGGAACCAGTCCGTCCCGGAGGGGGACCTGCTGGCCAGCCTCAGCCTCGCGCCTGGGGCACCGTTCTCGCTCGCGCGGCTTGCGGCGGATCGTGACGCCATCGAGCTGATGTATGCGAACCGCGGCTATCAGAACGTGACGGTGGAGTCGCGCCAGGGGCTCTCGGTCGACACGACGCGGGCCGATGTGGTGTTCGCCGTCCGCGAGGGACCCCGGGTCATCGTCGACCACGTGCTGATTGTGGGGAATACCCGGACGAAGACGGAGACCATCGAGCGCGAGCTGCAGTTCAAGGCCGGCGACCCGCTCGGCCTGGAGGCCATCAGCGAGAGTCAGCGCCGGCTCGCCTCGCTCGGCCTGTTCCGCCGCGCGCGGATCACGCAGCTCGGGCGGGGCGACGAAGCGCACCGCGACGTGCTGGTCACCGTCGACGAGGCCCCGCTCACCACCGTGGGATGGGGCGGCGGCTTCGAGGTCCGCTCGCGCGTCGTGCGGTCGCCGAACGACCCGACGGTGGCGTCCGAGCAGCTGCAGTTCGCACCACGCGCGTCGTTCGAAGTGGGGCGGCGTAACCTCTTCGGCACGAACCGCTCGGTGAACCTCTTCACCAGCGCCAGCCTGCACCCGCGCAACTCGCCGGTGTTCGCGAACCAGGATCAGTCCACCCTGCCCGATACCGGCGGGTGGGGCTTCCCGCAGTACCGCGTGCTCGGGCAGTTCCGGCAGCCGCGCATCCTGCAGTCGCGTGCCGACTTCCGCGTGACCGGCACGTTCGAGCAGCAGATCCGGTCCAGCTTCAACTTCTCGCGGCGCGCAGTCTCTGCCGAACTGGCGGTGCGCCTGCCGCGGAACATGAGCGCGAGCGGCGGCTACCAGATTCAGCGCACGCGCGTCTTCAACCAGAGCGTCGACCCGTCGCAGCAGCGGAGCATCGACCGGCTCTTCCCCAAGGTCCGCATCTCCTCGTTCGTGGCGTCGGTGATCCGGGACACCCGGAACGACCCGGTGGATCCGAGCCACGGCCAGTACATGAGCGCCAACGGGCAGATGGCGGCCAGGGCCATCGGCTCCGAGGTCGGCTTCATGAAGTCGTTCGTCACGGCGCAGTCGTTCCGCACCCTGCCCGGCCAGCGCGGTGTGGTGTTCGCGACAAGTGCGCGCGTGGGGGCTGCCGTCGGGTTTCCGAACGCGAGCGGGTCGCGCGACCTGCCGGCCAGCGAGCGGTTCTTTGCCGGCGGCGACACGACCGTCCGCAGCTTCGCGCTCGACCGCCTGGGCGTGACGCACACGCCCAGGCGCGCATCGGACACCATCGACCCGGCGGGGTTCCCGCTCGGCGGCAACGCGCTGCTCATCCTCAATGGCGAGCTCCGCATCCCGGTGCGCACGGCGGTGCGGCTGGTGACCTTTGCCGACGTCGGCAACGTGTTCAACAGGGTCACCGACGTGAACGTGGGCGACCTCCGCAGTGCGCTGGGCGTGGGCTTCCGCTACAAGTCGCCGGTCGGTCCGCTCCGGTTCGACCTGGGCTTCAAGGTGCCGAGGCGGGGCGAGGAGTCGCGCATCCAGTGGTTCATCACCTTCGGGGAGGCGTTCTGAGATGAACCGCATCCTCACAGCCTGGACGCTGCGCGGACTGGTCTGCATCATGGCGCTGGTGCCGGCGCGTTCGCACGCCCAGGAGGTGATTGACCGGGTCCTCGCCGTGGCTGGTGGCGAGGTCATCACGCTGAGCGACGTTCGTGCCGCCCGTGAGCTGGGGCGTGTGGACGTGCGCGACGCGGACGACCCGGTGCGTGCGGTGCTCGCGCAGCTCGTCGACCGTGCCCTGGTGCTGGCCGAGGTGAACCGCTTCGCGCCGCCCGAGCCGTCGGCCGAGACGATCGATGCCACGCTCGACGCCGTGGTGGCGCGCTTCCCGAGTGCCGACGCGTTCGAGGCGACGGTGGCCCGGCTGGGCATCGATCGCGCGTTCGTCCGCGAACTGCTGCGCGAGGACCTGCGCATCCGCGCGTACCTCGACCAGCGCTTCACCGCCGACACCCCGGCCGAGCAGCGGCGCCTGGTGGACGAATGGGTGGGCGGGCTGCGCCGGCGCGCGGACGTCATCGATCTCGCGCAACCGGGCCCCTGACCCGGGCGTCGTCGCTCAGCGGATGACCGTGAGGAACTGCACCACCTGCAGCAGGTTGAACCCGGCGTGGCTGACGATGGGGGCGGCGGCTGAGCGGCGGGCGAGGTAGACCGACCCCCAGAAGGCGCCCAGGGTGGCGGTGACGATCACCGCATCGCGACCTTCGTAGTAGTGCCCCAGTCCGAACGCGAGGCTGGTCAGCACGAGGCCCACCCGCGCACCACCGAGCCAGCGATCGAATCGTCCCAGCAGGAATGCCCGCTGCAGTTCCTCGCGCAGGCCGCCCGCGATCACCACCACCAGGACCAGCAGCACGACGTCCAGCCGGGTCTTCACCGCATCCTGGAACGGGTTCCGCGTGACGTTGTGCAGCCACGGGGCGACTGCCTGCAGCGTGAGCATCAGCACCACGGCGATGACGAAGGCGACGAAGACGAGTGGCAGCCCGGCCCGCAGCTCGCTGCGGAGCGGACGCTCACCGAAGAAGGCGACCCGTGGCGACTCGCCGCGCGACCGGAGGAAGAAGACCATGAGCCCGATGAGGATCGCGGTGTCGACCAGCGAGATGGCGGTGACGTAGGCGAGCGAGAACGACGTGGGACTGATGGGCCGCACGCCGAAGACCGCGAACGTCTGGGCCACCGCGATCTGCGTGGGGTAGCCGGAGCACAGCAGCACCTCCATGACGGCTGCCGCGCGGGCGGCTGGCGCCGGAGGCGGTTCGGCGGTGTCCGCGCCCGCGATGGGCGGTTGATCCGCGTCCACGGTCAGTGCGTGCCTCGCGGCACCCGGACGACCAGCGGCCGCGAGAGCGTCACGCTGATGCTCGCGCCCTTCGCCAGGCGCACCTCGTCGCCCCGGGTCGACATCACCACCGCGCCACCGGCGCCTGCGCCGGCGGCGGAGCCGATGGCCGCGCCCTTCTTGCCTCCGGCGATGCCGCCGATGATGGCCCCGCCGAGTGCGCCGCCGCCGACCTTCAGTGCGTCCTTGCCTTTCGTGGCGGCCGCCGTGCGGGAGACCGGCGAGGTGCGGACGTCATAACGGGTGGGGTCGTCGGGCCGTGTGAGTTCGGTGAAGCGGAAGGCGAGGTGCGCGCGACCCTTGACCTTCCCGGCACGCTCCACCTCTGTCACCGCGCCGGCGAGGGTCGTGCCGATCGGCAACGCCGTGATCCCGTCGACGGAAATCGCATCCTTCAGGGTGGCACCGACGGCCTGTTCGACCCTGCTCTGGTCCGAGGCCACGGCGGTATCGAGCGTGAGCGCGAGCGTGGTGCCCTCGGGGATGGTGACCTCGACCGGTGCCGGCTCCGAGGCCTGCGCGGGAGCTGAGCCCCCGGCGGTGGTCAGGCCCATGGCGCCGGCGGGCGCCGTGGCGCCTGTTCCCGTGCCGGTGCCCGACGCGGCCTCGCCCTGAACCGCTCCAGCGGCCCCCGCCGAAGGGGCACTGGCCGAAGGGGTACCACCAGCGGCAGCAGCGGCGGCCGGGTCGCCGGCGGGTGGCTGGCCGGTCCCGGGAGGGGCAGGCTGGCAGGCCGCGGCAGTCAGACCAAAAACAAGCACAACAATTGCACAGCGTCGCATGTCACCCTCTCCTGTGGCCCGGTCCCCGTGGACCGTCACCATTGTAGAGGTTTTCTGGTCAACAACTTACAAGCATGAGGGCTGAGCTTGCGCTGCTACCCGGCGCAACTCACAATGTAAAAATGACATTGCTCGGCGAGACTGCTACCACACCCAGCGCCGTTGCCGAACGGGTGCTGATCGTCGAGGACGACACGTCGGCCCGGGTCGGCCTGGAACAACTCGTCCGGAGCTGGGGCTTCCTTGCGGAGTCTGCGGGCGACGGCGAGGAGGCCCTCGAGAAGGTCACGTCGTTCCGTCCGGCCATCGTGATTACCGACCTGGTGATGCCCCGGCTCGATGGCCTGGGGCTGCTCCGTGCGTTGCAGGCGCAGGGGGCCGACGTCACCACGCTGCTCTTGACGGCGCAGGGGACGGTCGAGACCGCCGTCGAGGCCATGAAAGAGGGAGCCTACGACTACCTGACCAAGCCGGTCGACATCCAGCGTCTGAAGATCCTGCTCGACAAGATCGTGGAGCGGCTGGAAACCGTCCGTGAGGTCAAGGCGCTCCGGCGCCAGCTCCGCGAGCATGGCACCTTCGGGACCATGATCGGGAACAGCCCCGAGATGCGGAAGATCTACTCGGTCGTCGAGCAGGCGGCGCCGACGAGTGCGTCGGTGCTGATCACGGGGGAGTCGGGTACCGGCAAGGAACTGGTGGCGCAGACCATCCACCAGCTCAGTCCACGTGCCGCGTTCCCGTTTGTGGCGATCAACTGCGCGGCGATTCCGGAGACGCTGCTCGAGAGCGAGATCTTCGGGCACGAGAAGGGGGCGTTCACCGGTGCGGCCGAACGGCGGCAGGGCTGTTTCGAGCTGGCGGACCGCGGCACGCTCTTCCTCGACGAGATCGGCGAGATGACGCCGGCCACGCAGGTGAAGCTGCTACGCGTGCTGCAGGAACGGCGGTTCCGGCGGCTGGGCGGACGCAACGAGCAGTCGGTGGACGTGCGCGTGATTGCGGCCACGAACGTCGACCCGGTGGAGGCCGTCGCGAAGGGGAAGCTGCGCGAAGACCTGTTCTACCGGCTGAACGTGTTTGCCCTCACGCTGCCGCCCCTGCGTGAACGCAAGGAGGACCTGCCGCTGCTGGTGCAGGCGTTCGTCGCCGAGTTCAACACCCGGAACCAGAAGTCGATCGCCGGGGTCGACCACCAGGCGATGCGCATGCTCGAGCAGTACAACTGGCCGGGCAACGTGCGCGAACTGCGCAACGTGATGGAACGGGCCACGATCCTCGCGCCCGGCCCGTTCATCGAGCCGAGGCACCTGCCGCCCACGCTGCTGAACGAGCCGCTGCCGCAGCACCAGCCGCAGGTGGCGCTGGCGCCGGGCACGACCGTCGAGGAGGCCGAGCGCCGGCTGATCATGATGACGCTCGAGCACACGCGCGACAACAAGACGCGGGCGGCCGAGATCCTCGGCATCAGCCTCAAGACCCTGCACAACAAGCTGAACAAGCTGCGCCTGCGCCCGAAGAAGAACATCGTGGAGTAGGTCCGCGCCCCGGGCAGGCTAGGATCGAGCCATGCGACTCGGCATCAAGGGCAAGCAGGTGCTCGGCGTCACCACCATCGTGGGTGTGGTGGTAGTGGCCCTGAGCCTGATGCACCTGTCGCAGCTCGCCAAGGCGGGCCTCGACGACAGTGGGGCGCGCGCCGAGCTGCTGGCCAGCGCCATCTCCTACCGCGCGAGCGCGGTGCCGATTGTCAGCGACCCGTACGAGGCGCTGCACGCCGACGCCGCGCTCCGCTCGATTCTCGAAGCCAGCCTGAACGATCCGGCGGTCACCGTGGCCGCCATCACCAGCCCCGACGGCATCGCGGTGCTCAATGCCGACACCAGCCAGGAGGGTCGTCCGCTGCCGCGGTCGGCCAACCTGCAGGAACTGCTCGACCGGCCCGCCTTCAGCCGGCTGCTGGCCATCTACCGTGACCAGGGCCGCAACCTCGAATACGCGCAGCCGCTGTTCATGGGCGACCAGCCGATCGGCTCCATTCACATCGGCGTCTCCACGCTGCTCATCCGCCGCGACCTGAACCGCTCGCTCGGTCCGGCGGTACTGACGGCCCTTGGTGCGCTCGCCGCCGCCGTCTTCGGGGCGACGGTACTGGCGCAGCTGCTCCTCCGCCCCATCCACGTGATCAGGAGCGGCCTCACGCGCCTTGGCCGCGGTGAGTCGGGCGTGCAGCTCGACCTGCCGCAGGCCGACGAGTTCGGGGAACTGGGCACCTTCTTCAACACCATGAGCGCCCAGATTGCGGCCGACCGTTCGCACATGGCGGGACAGGTGGCGCACCTCGAGTCGGCGGTCGAACACCTCGAGGATGCCGTGGCCATCGTCGGCCCGGACGGCCGGCTGCTGTTCGCCAATCCGGCCATGCGCCTGCTGCTGCCGGCTGCCGCACCGGGTGCAGCGCTCGAGGCGCTGATCGCGCCCGACCATCCCTTGCGCCGCATGGCGGAGGACACCCTCACCACGCGCCAGTCGCGCGGACCGACGCAGGCGGTGTTCGGCGAGCCCAAGGGCGAGGCGGGTGAACGCCTGTTGCTGGCGCATCCGGTGAACGACGGGGCCGGACACCTTGTGGGTGTGATGCTCATCGCGCGCAACGTGGAGTACCTCAGCCAGGTCGAGTCCACCATCCGGTACTCGCGCAAGCTCGCCGCCCTGGGCAGGCTCTCGGCCGGCGTGGCGCACGAGGTGAAGAACCCGCTGAACGCGATGATGATCCACCTCGAGCTGCTGCGGCAGTACGTGGCGCCGTCGGCCCTCGCCTCGGCGCGCGGTGCCGCCCGCGGCCCACTGAACCTCGACGCCGGCCCCGCCGGGGCCCCGGCACCAGAGGCGTTGCAGCACGTCGACGTCATCGCGCGCGAGATCCGCCGGCTCGACGAGGTGGTGCAGGGCTTCCTCAAGTTCTCGCGCCCCGAGGACCTGCAGCTGCGGCCGGTGAACCTCACGGAGCTGATCAACGAGGTGGTGCCGATCATCTCGACCGAGGCGAACCAGCGCGGTGTCCAGATCGTGACCGAGGCCGAGGGCGAGCCCGAGGTGAACGGCGATCCCACGATGCTCAGGCAGGCGCTGCTGAACCTGGCGCTGAACGCCTGCCAGGCGATGCCCGGCGGGGGCACGCTCCGGCTGCGGTGCGAGGGGGTGCGCGGCCGCCGTGTCCGCATCACCGTGGCCGACACGGGCGTGGGCATCAAGCCGGAACACCTGCAGCGCATCTTCGACCTCTACTTCACGACGAAGGAGCGGGGCAGCGGCATCGGCCTGTCGATGGTCTATCGCACCGTGCAGATGCACGACGGCGAGATTGAAGTACAGTCAACTCCAGGGAAGGGGACGACCTTCACGATCCTGCTGCCGCAGGCGTGAGGTCGGTGAGCATGCGCATGCAGCGGGACAGGAGCACGGAGACGCAGGGATGGCGAGCCAGGGCAGGACGCGCGGCTCGCCACGCGTGCCTGTGGCTGCTGCCGCTCGTCGCTGGAGCCTGTGCGCACGGTCAGGCGAGCACGGTGGCGGAACTCCCTCCGCTCGACATGCCCGCTCCACCCCCGCGCATCGTCGAGGCGGCCGAACCGCCGCAGTCGCCCATCGTGTCGCTGCCCGACGAGCCGCAGACTCCGGTGCGGACCAGGCCCACGGCTCCGGCGAGAACCGACGCCCCGCGCAGCACGGAGCCGCCCCGCACCGACGTCGTGGTGAGCGAGACACCCAAGCCCGCGGACGACCAGCCCCGGACCCCGCCGACCACGCTGCAGACCACGCCGACGCAGCGCGAGGGCGAGGTGGAGCGCCGCGTACGCATCCTCATCAGTCAGGCGCTGAACGACCTGAACCGGGTGAACTACCAGGCGCTGAACGCCGACGCCCGGAACCAGTACGACACCGCCAAGCGCTTCGCCACGCAGGCAGAAGAGGCGCTCCGCGCCCGGAACCTCGTCTTCGCGAACAACCTCGCCGACAAGGCGGCCGCCCTGGCCGCCCAGCTGTTCGGCAGATAAGTCGTTCGACGTTCCACGTTCTGAATTCGGAACGCTGTCGGTGTGCCGCCACATACCGCTGAGCCCGTGTCGGCACGTGGACTCGAGCGTACTGGACGGATCTCCATCGGGGCACTGACGCATGGCTCGCGGAACTGCTGCGCCGACGCGGCCTTGGCCCTGGCCGCGTGTCGACACCGGTGGGGCGTTTGTTACCCACAGTGCAGCACAACCGTTCAGGTGTGTGACACAGGCATCCACCGCTCCGACACACCCGCGCAAATTCAGGCCATTTCCGTGCGAATCGCTGCTGGCATTCCCGTTGCTCAATAAGAGGGCAACCTCGTTCCTCCAGCGTTCTGCCGGAGGGCACACAACCTTCCATACACCCCGCCACTGCACGTCGGGAGGCGTCGAAAGACGACCTCCCGCCCGCCATGTACGAACACACCGGCTCGTCGCCAATGGTCGGGCTGACGCCACTCTTCCACGGTCCCGCAGGACTTCGCCTGAAGCGCCGACTTGTCGGCCCGTCCGGACACCCACCAAGGTTTTCCTAGCGTTTTCGCCAGGTACCGTCTTTTCCACAGGCATCCACATATGCGAGTGCCCTAAAACAAAAACACAATATGTGGTAGATCCTGGCTTGACATCGTCGTTACGCGGGCGCATATTGAAACCCGCCTGACGCGAGGAAGGACGGGCGTCGGACGGGGACATCCCAGGTTTCCGGCCACACCGGTCCGCAGAAGGTACGAAGCCGTTTTCAGTCAAACCAACGCTTCACTCAGACATCACAGACAAGCCGATCGGACCCCTGGGGCAGGGGTGCTCGATTGCTTGATCCGGGGAGACGCCCCGGAGCAAACGGAGCAGGACTATGAAGGAAGGCGCTGCCTACCAGGCCGCACCGGCCGGTCAGCAGACAGTGGAATCGAGCGGGTCGTCGTCGGTGGCGCCCTTCATCGAAACCGAGAAGCCCAGGGCGAAGAAGGCGGCCGCCACGGCGCCCGGTCTCACGTTCCCGCGGTTCTTCACCGAGGCGGGCATCGACCCCTTCGATGAGGTGGAGTGGGAGCTGCGCTCAGCCGTCATCGGCAACGAGAAGGGCGAGGTCGTCTTCGAGCAGCGGGACGTGGAGATCCCGAAGGCCTGGTCGCAGCAGGCGACCAACATCGTGGTCTCGAAGTACTTCCGCGGCCAGATCGGCACGCCCGAGCGCGAGCGCAGCGTCAAGCAGCTCATCGGGCGCGTGGTGACCACGATCACCGAGTGGGCGCGTGGCCACAAGTACTTTGCTGGCGAGGAAGACCTGAAGGCGTTCAGCGACGACCTGAAGCACATCCTCGTGTACCAGAAGGCGGCCTTCAACAGCCCGGTCTGGTTCAACTGCGGCTTCGAGAAGGCGCCGCAGTGCTCGGCCTGCTTCATCAACTCGGTGCAGGACACGATGGACTCCATCCTGTCGCTCGCCCGCACCGAGGGCATGCTGTTCAAGTTCGGCTCCGGCACCGGTACCAACCTCTCGCCGATCCGTTCGTCGAAGGAACTGCTGGCCGGCGGCGGCACCGCCTCGGGCCCCGTTTCCTTCATGAAGGGTTACGACGCGTTCGCCGGCGTGATCAAGTCGGGCGGCAAGACCCGCCGCGCGGCGAAGATGGTCATCCTCAACGCCGAGCACCCGGACATCGTCGAGTTCATCAACTGCAAGGTCGAGGAAGAGAAGAAGGCCTGGGCGCTCATCGACGCCGGCTACGACGGCTCGTTCACCGGTCCGGCGTACTCGTCCGTGTTCTTCCAGAACTCGAACAACAGCGTGCGCGTGACCGACGACTTCATGCGCGCCGTGCTGGACGACTCGACCTGGGAGACGCGTGCCGTCACCAACGGCGACGTCGTGGACACCTACCGCGCGCGCGACCTCATGCGGCTGATTGCCGAGGGGACGCACGTCTGCGGCGACCCGGGCATGCAGTTCGACACCACGATCAACGAGTGGCACACCTGCCCGGAGACCGACCGGATCCACGCCAGCAACCCGTGCTCCGAGTACATGTTCCTGAACGACTCGGCCTGCAACCTCGCGTCGATCAACCTGATGAAGTTCGTCAAGGCCGACGGCGAGTTCGACACGGTGGCGTACAAGGCGTGCATCCGCACCCTCATCACCGCGCAGGAGATCATCGTCGACAACGCGAGCTACCCGTCGCCGGCGATCGAGAAGAACAGCCACGCGTACCGTCCGCTCGGGCTGGGGTACGCCAACCTCGGCGCCCTGCTGATGTCGCGCGGCCTCCCCTACGACAGCGACACGGGCCGCGACTACGCCGCCGCCCTCACCGCGCTGATGACCGGCGAGGCGTATGCCCAGTCGGCCCGCATCTCGCGCGACCACGGCGGGCCGTTCAGCGGCTACGAGCAGAACAGCGAGCCGTTCCTCCGCGTGATGCGCAAGCACCGCGACTCAATGCGCGACGTGAACCCGCGCAACGTCCCGACCGATCTCTACGCGGCCGCCAAGACCGCCTGGGACGATGCGGTGGAACTGGGTGAACAGCATGGCTATCGGAACGCCCAGGCCACCGTGCTGGCGCCGACCGGCACCATCGGCTTCATGATGGACTGCGACACCACGGGTGTGGAGCCGGACATCGCGCTGGTGAAGTACAAGAAGCTCGTCGGCGGCGGCATGATGAAGATCGTCAACCAGACGGTCCCCATGGCGCTGCGCAAGCTCGGTTACACGCAGCCGCAGATCGACGCGATCATCGAGTACATCGACCAGAACGAGACGATCGAGGGGGCTCCCGGCCTGAAGGATGCGCACCTGGCGGTCTTCGACTGCGCCTTCAAGGCGGCGAAGGGCCAGCGCTCGATTCACTACATGGGGCACATCAAGATGATGGGGGCCACGCAGCCCTTCATCTCGGGTGCGATCAGCAAGACGGTGAACGTCCCGAAGGAAGCCACCGTCGAGGACATCGAGCAGGCCTACATCCAGTCGTGGAAGATCGGCGCCAAGGCGATCTCGATCTACCGCGACGGCAGCAAGCGGACGCAGCCGCTCAACACGTCGAAGTCCACGCCGAGCGACACGGTGTCGCAGGCGGCGCAGGCGCTGGTCACCCAGCCGGTGCGTCGCAAGCTGCCAGACGAGCGGCATGCGATCACGCACAAGTTCGACATCCAGGGGCACGAGGGCTACATCACGGTCGGCCTGTTCGAGGACGGACAGCCGGGCGAGATCTTCCTCGTGATGGCGAAGGAAGGCTCGACGATCTCGGGCTTTGCCGATGCCTTCGCGCAGGCCATCTCCTACGCGCTCCAGTACGGCGTGCCGCTGGCGTCGCTCGTCGACAAGTTCAGCCACGTCCGCTTCGAGCCGAGCGGCATGACCCGCAACCCGGAGATCCGGTTCGCGAAGTCGATCGTCGACTACATCTTCCGCTGGCTGGCGTCGAAGTTCCTCTCGCCGGAGGCGCAGTTCCACGCCGGCGTGAACGGCCGCGACCTGGACGACATCAAGGCGGCTGCCGCACCGGCAGAGCCTGCGGCGGTCGAGGCTCCTGCGGCCAGTGCACCGGTGGCGGCCGCCCCGGCGGCCACGCCGTTCTCCACGATCCAGAACCAGGAGGATGCCCCGCCGTGCTCCACCTGCGGCTCGATCATGATCCGCAGCGGCGCCTGCTACAAGTGCGTCAACTGCGGCAACACGTCAGGCTGCGCATAGGAACAGAAGTCAGAACTCAGAACTGAAGGGCAAAGGGCGGGTTCCCAACCGGGGGCCCGCCCTTTGTGCTTCTTGCGGTCCCACCGACCCCACCAGCCCTCCGGGGGCGCGAGGCCGCGACGTGTCAGCGGCGGGTCGCCGGCTCCATGCCGCTGCGCGTCACGGCCGGCGCCGCGGCAGCCGACGACAGGAATGCCAGCAGCTTCGAGGCCATGGACGCATTCGCCGAGCCGGCCACGACACCACCGGCATAGGTGGTGACGTACTGGATCTCTTCAGGGATGGTGCCGACGAAGGTGGTGTTCGGAATCGGCAGGATCTCGCTGACCTGCTGCAGGCCGACCTCCGCCTCGCCGCGGCCGACGAGGGCAGCGCCGCTCATGCTGGTCTTGGCCTTCATCGCGTCCGCGATGCCGAGCTTCGGGAAGAGGGTGGTGGTGAGGTAGACGCCGCTCGTGCTGCTCGAGACGGCCACCGACTTGGCCTGGAGCAGCACCTGCTTCAGTTTCTCGGGCGTGCTGATGTCCGGTTTCGGGGCGCCGCTCCGCACGACCACGCCGATGATCGACCGGGCAAGGTCTACATCGCTGCCGGCGGCAATCCGCTGTTCCGCGATCAGGTCGCGCAGCCCCTCACGGGCGAGGATCACGACGTCAGCCGGCACGCCTCGACGGATCTGGGCGCCGATCGTGTTCGGTCCGGTGCCGACCGATCCACCGCTGGTGGTCGTGACGGTCACGCCATTGGCCGCCTCGAACTGCGGCAGCAGCTCGCGGTAGGCCGCGTTGAAGCCGCCAGAGATGATGACCTTGAGCTGCGCGGAGGCCGTCAGCGGCGTGCACAGGACACCGGTCACGACGAGAGCCACGAGGATGAGCAGGCCCGGGCGGATGGATGCGCGTGTAGGCGTCACAGTGCCGGAGATTCTCCACGAGGGGACCACGAGCCACAACGGTAAACTCACCTGGCCATGCGCACCCCCCGCGATGGCCCCCGTTCGGCAACGATGTTGCGCCGATCGCCCGCAGTTGTCTCGCGCGACGCTCCGCGTTACAGTGCGATTCTTTCCCGGAGGCATGGCATGCGCCGATTCCTGGCTGTTCGCACCGGTGCGGTTGCTGCCGCGCTGGGCTCGTCACTCCTCGTCGCGGCCTGCACCTCATCCGATTCGCAGCTGGAGAACCCGCAGTCCACGACCACGCTGTTCGAAGGGGCGCGGGTCATCACGGGGACCGACACGCCGCCCATCGAGAACGCCACGATCGTGGTCGATGCGGGCCGGATCCTGGCCGTGGGGCCGCCCGCGTCCATTGCGGTGGCCGACGGCGCGACGCACGTGAGCCTTGCCGGCAAGACGGTGATGCCGGCCATCGTCGACACCCACACGCACCTGAGCCAGACGCGCGAGGCGCTGGTCGACGACCTGAGGCGGCGCGCCTACTACGGTGTGGCCGCCGCCCTGAGCCTTGGCCAGGACAAGGGAGACACGGTCTTCGACATCCGTGCGAACCCGGTGCCCGGCGTGGCGCTCGTGCGGACGGCCGGCCGCGGCATCACGCTGCCCGAGCCCGGGCGGACCGACGCGCCGTACTGGATCACCACGGAAGCCGAAGGTCGGCAGGCGGTGCGTGAACTCGCCTCGAGGAAGGTCGACCTCGTGAAGATCTGGGTGGACGACCGGAACGGGCAGTACAAGAAGCTGCCGCCTGAACTCTACACGCCGATCATCGACGAGGCGCACGCGGCCGGGCTCCGCGTGACGGCCCACATCTTCAACCTGTCGGATGCGAAGGGCCTGCTGCGGGTCGGAGTGGACGCCTTCGCGCACGGCATCCGTGACACCGACGCCGATGACGAGGTGCTGGCGCTGCTGAAGGAGAAGCCGGCCTTCGTGCTGGTGCCCAACCTGCCCGACAGGGGCGTGGCCACGGACATGAGCTGGCTGGCCGCGAGCCTGCCGGCCGACGACCTCCGGCGCCTGCAGGAGAACGCGGTCGACCGGCCGGAGACGAAGAAGGCCTTTGACCTGCAGGCGCGCAACCTCGCGAAGCTGGCTGCTGCCGGTGTCACCATCGCGCTCGGCACCGACGGCAACACGCCGTGGGCACCGCATGCCGAGATGGCCGACATGGTGGCCGCGGGACTCACGCCGGCGCAGGTGATTGTGGCTGCCACGCGCAACTCGGCGGCGTTCCTGCGCCTCGACGACCTCGGCACGATCGCGCCTGGCAAGAGCGCGGACTTCCTGGTGCTGGATGCCAATCCGCTCGAGGACATCACGAACACCCGGCGTATCAGCGCCGTGTACCTGAAGGGCACGGCCATCGATCGCACCACGTCGCCCATGCGACCGGCGGCCTCGAAGGAGGGCAGATGAGGAAGTGGGTTTCGGCACTGTGCGGGGCCGTCGTCTTCGCCACGCTGGCAACCAGCCTGACGGCCGGTCAGCAGGCTGCCGCCCCCGCCGGGCAGGCGAGCGCACCGGAGATTCAGTTCGATTCCGTTCCCGACTTCCTCCACCTGCCGCAAGGTACCAACTTCGGCGAGGTGCCGGGCGTGGCGGTCGACGCGAGGGGACATGTCTATGTCTTCTCCCGATCCGGTGCGACCGGAGGCCCCGCTTTCGGGCCGACCGCGGCACAGTTGCTGGAGTTCGCACCGAACGGCGACTTCATCCGGGAGATCGGGCGCGATCTCTACGGGTGGGCCTTCGCCCACACCGTCCGCATCGACCGGAACAACGACATCTGGGCCATCGACAAGGGCTCGGACATGGTCATCCGGTTCAACCAGGCGGGCCGCGTGGTGTGGGTGTTCGGCCGCCGCAAGGAGTCGGCGGACGGCGCCGAGCCCTGGGAGCACGTGAACCCGCCCCTGCCTCCCCGTGACGGCAGTTTCCGGCAGCCGACCGACGTGGCCTGGGACTCGCAGGGCAACATCTACGTCACCGACGGCTACGTCAACTCGCGCGTCGCCAAGTTCGATCGGAACGGCGACTGGGTGGGGTCGTTCGGCGAGCCGGGCACGGGTCCCGGCCAGTTCCGCACGCCGCACGCCATCGTAATCGACCGCAACGACAACATCTACGTCGGCGACCGCGGCAACGAGCGCGTGCAGGTCTTCAACACCAATGGCACGTACCTCCGCGAGTGGAAGATCCGGATCCCGCCCGACTACAGCACCCGCGCCGTGAACGGGGACACCCCGAAGGCGCCGTCGATGCAGGGCGTGGGGGCTCCCAACTCCCTCTGCATCACGCCCGGCCCGAACCAGGTGCTGTATCTCGGCGAGAGCACGTGGCCCGGCCGCATCTTCAAGGTGACGCTCGATGGCCGGGTGCTCGGCGTCATCGGCAGGTCCGGCCGCAACCTGAAGCAGTTCTCCGGCGCACACCAGCTCGCGTGCCCTGCCGAGAACGAGATCTACGTGGCCGAGAGTTCCAACTGGCGCGTGCAGAAGCTGATCCTGCATCCCACGCCGGCCCAGATGTCCACCGCCGACCGGTAGTCACGGGCGCGGACGACTCGGATAAGATGGCCCGGCCCGCGCGTGTCCGATCTCGCGGCGGAGCCAGCCACTGGAGAACAGCGTGGAACGCAGCGCAGCACTCAAGGTGACCGAACGCTCAGGCGAGCTCCACTTCGACGATGTGCGTCGGCGGGTGGGTGCCATCTTCGTCGGGTCGATCGGCAACCTGGTCGAGTGGTACGACTTCTACGCCTACTCAGCGTTCGCGCTCTATTTCGCGGGCGCCTTCTTTCCCGGGTCGGACCCGGTCGTCCAGCAGCTGAATGCCGCCATCCTCTTTGCCATCGGCTTCATCGTGCGGCCGGTGGGCGGCTGGCTCTTCGGCCACCTGGCCGATTCGTACGGCCGGCGCAGCGCGCTGATGATCTCCGTGCTGCTCATGTGCTTCGGCTCGCTCATGATTGCGGTCACGCCGTCGTATGCGAGCATCGGGCTGGCTGCACCGGTCATGCTGGGGCTCGCCCGGCTTCTGCAGGGACTGAGCCTCGGCGGCGAGTACGGCACGAGCGCCACCTACCTCTCCGAGGTCGCCGACGAGAAGAACCGCGGGTTCTATTCGAGCTTCCAGTACGTCACGCTCATCGGTGGCCAGCTCACCGCGCTGCTGGTGCTGCTCCTGCTGCAGCAGGTGTTCCTCACCAACGAGCAGTTGCGTGCCTGGGGCTGGCGCATCCCCTTCTTCATCGGTGCCCTCCTCGCCGTCGTCGCCCTCGCGATGCGGCGCAACCTGCACGAGACCGACGACTTCAAGGCGGCGAAGCAGGTCGTCACGAAGCGCGAGAGCTCGCTGCGGGCGCTGATGCGCTATCCCCGCGAGGTGATGGTCGTCGTCGGCCTGACCATGGGCGGCACGACCGCCTTCTACACCTACACGACCTACATGCAGAAGTTCCTGAAGCTGTCGGTCGGTCTCACGGACAACCAGACCACGCTGGTGACGGCAGGGTCGCTGGTGTTCGCGCTGATCCTGCAGCCGATCTACGGTGCCATCTCGGACCGCATCGGGCGCAAGCCGCTGCTGATCTGGTTCGGTGTCACCGGCACGCTCTTCACCATTCCACTCCTCTACACGCTGCAGTCGACGAAGAGCGGCTTCGTCGCCTTCCTGCTGATTGCGGCCGCCTGGATCATCGTGGCCGGCTACACGTCCATCAACGCCGTGGTGAAGGCCGAACTCTTTCCCACGGCTGTCAGGGCCACGGGCGTCGGCCTGCCCTATGCCGTGACGGTGTCGATTTTCGGGGGGACCGCGGAGTCGATCGCCCTGTGGTTCAAGTCGATCGGCCACGAGAACTGGTTCTACTTCTACCTGACCGGCGTCATTGCCGCGTCGCTCGTCGTGTACACGATGATGCGCGACACACGGCACGACTCGGCCATGGGACGGCACGTCTAGGGGGCTGCAAGGCCGGGAATCGAGGCTGGCTGGGCAGGTGGGGCACGCAGGACTGCGAGTGCCTACCTCAGGGCGTCGCTGATCTTCCGACAGATGTCGACGAACGCCTGGTTCAGCTCCGCTGGCGAGAGGCTGTCCAGCGGACGTTCGGGGTTGTAGGCCGCCTGGTAGTCCGGGATGTCGGTCTGGTCGTGCGAGCAGGCGCTCACGGCAAACCAGACGACGGTCAGTCCGGCCTCCTTCGCAGCCGCGAGCAGCGGCGGAATCTCTTCGTCGGTGATGAAGTCCGACGCCAGGAAGTTCGGGCTCACCAGCAGCACGGCCACCTTCGCCGACGCCAGCGCGCGTCGAATCTCCTCGCGCCAGTTCGCCCCGGTCTTGATCTGCGTGTCGTCCCACACGCTGAGGCTGCGCTTCCGCGTGTGCGGTTTCAGGTGCACCTTCAGCTTCTCCAGCCAGGGCTGATCGTCGTGGCTGTAGCTGATGAAGATACTGTCGCGTGCGGGCGCCGCACCGGCAGCCGGCGCTGGAGAGGCTGCCGGGGACGCCGCCGATGCCGCGCGTGCGAGCTGCGTGCCGTTCACGCTGCGGATGCAGTAGCGCTCGTACCGTCGTCCCTGGGGCTGGTCCGGCTTCTTCAGCTCGAACTCCTCGGGCGGATCCGCGGTCACCATCGAACGGACAGCGAGATAGGTCCGCTTGTCCACAAGGATGCGGCGTCCCTGCCTGGCGTCGCGTGTCAGGTGCGCGGCCAGGTTGACGCCGGTGCCGAGCACCGTGAAGTCGCGCACGCGCGCCGTCCCGATCGATCCGAGAATCACGGTGTCGGTGGCGATGCCGATGCCCACGTCCAGGAACTCGAGCGACGCGTTGGTGTTCTCGTCCCAGCGCGTGCGCATGGCAGCCATGCGGTGGGTGAGGTCCGCGGCGCACCGGACGGCGCGCAGGGCCGTATCCCTCTCGCGGAAGATCGCCAGCAGGCCGTCACCGAGGAACTTGTTGACGATGCCCCCGCTGGCGAGGACGGACGTGGCCAGCTCGGTCAGGAACTCGTTCAGGATCGCCTGCACGTGCTCCGGGCGGTCCAGCACCTGGCACAGCCGGTTGTAGCCGCGCATGTCGGCGAACATCACCGTGAGTTCCTCGGCGTGCGCCGGATTGCGGAGGGTCGTCAGCAGACGCAGCGGGTCGGGCCCGCCCCCCTCTGTCTCGTACCAGCCCATGTGGGCCAGCACGTCCTCCACGAGCCTGGCATTGCGCAGCGCCACGGCGGCCTGGCTGGCGAAGTGCTCGAGCAGCGTCAGGTCGCGGCCCGTGTAGTTCCCGGTGCGCTTGTTCAGGATCTGCATGACCCCCAGCCGGTCGCTGCCGACCACGAGCGGGACGCAGATCATGGACTCGGTGGCCCGGCGAGTATCGGCATCCACCCCCTTGAAGTGCCGCTCGTCGTCCACGAGCAGGTCCACCTTCAGCGAGCGCCCGGTGCTGAACACCTGGCCGGCCTTGCTCGCGTCCACGGGAATGCCCCTCTGGCGGCGGCGTCCCCACTGCTCGAGCAGCGTGGCCGCGTCTCTTCCGACTGCCTCGGCGAAGTAGAGGTCGCCCCGCTCCGGATCGAACAGGATCACGCTGCCGTCGGGCGAGTCGGTGAGCCAGCACGCGCGCGAGAGGATGCGCGGCAGGAGCGCGCGGATGTCGAGCACCGCCGCGAGCTCGCGTCCCATGTCCACGAGTGCCAGCAGGTCCTCTGCGGTCAGGTCGGGTGCGTCAGGCACGGGCGTCGTCATAGGGAACCGGGGCCGGTGACGAAGCTTACCACCCGGCCGGCAGATCATCACGCGTGTCGCGCAGGATCTCGACGATCGCCTGACGCGTGGCAGGCGCGAGGTCTGCGTAGCGAGGGGAGCCCTCGGCGCCAGACAGCACCTCCCGCAAACGCGCGTAGACCGCCAGCCGTGCCTCCGGAGGCAGCGCCGCAAATGCCGCCGAGTCGATCATGTAGCTGCAGGGGTACCGGAACAGGCGCGTCTGCAGGTCGAGATCTCGCAGCGAGCGACCCTGCCGATCCCTCCGTCCCTTCTCCACGAACCGCCGTGCGAACCCCGATGTGCCCTCCACCGGTTGCCCGAGCGGCACCTCGCCCACCAGGAGCATGTCGTCGACCACCTCGCGCGCGACATAGGCGACGCGGTCGCGCCCGGCGGGCGTCGGCTCGGCGACCCGCGCTTCCCAGCCGAGCCACGTGAGGGCGTTGGCCACGCGCGCCTGGTGTTCCAGCACCAGCAGGGCGACGATGTCGCTCGTGTCGGTGGGGAATCCGGCCAGATCGAACTGCCCCTGCACCGACGCCAGAACCGGCGCCTCCGGCATCGCGTGCGAGCCGACCGGCCGGACCACCGGCAGGTTCCCGAGGTGCTGCGCCGGCACGCTGCGCCCGGTGACGAACCACCCGCCCCAGCGCTGGGGGAAGGGCGTGCCGTGGTCGCTGGCGACGCCGGATGCGTAGGCGTCGGCGTTCGCCATCGGGAAGGTGCTCAGCACCTGGAACCCGGGCACTCCGTGCGTCTCGAAGATGGCGTGGCAGAGGAGGCAGCCGTTGTCCCGCCTGAACTGCGGCGTGTCCGTGGGGCGCTGGGCGAGGGTGTAGAAGACGGCACCCTGCCGTGGGTCGTGTACCGCGACCTCGAGTGCCTCGGCACCCCGCACCCAGCCCACCGCCAGGTCGTCGTCGAAGTAGATGGCGCGCGGGTTGGCGAACGAGATGTGGTCGGCCTGGGCGCTCGTCTGCGAGAAGACGAGCAGTTGCGATTCCACGGCCACACCGGTCGCGGCCAGTACGCCGCGCAGGTAGCCGCTCGCCGGGTCGAACGGCAGCCTGATCGTGCCCGCCGCGAGCGCTTTGTTCAGCCGGCTGATCCGGTCGGCGGTGGGCGCGGTGGTGTAGGCGATGGTCGGATGCGAGAGGGGCACCTGGAAGATGTCGGGTCTCCCCTGCGCCGGCACTGTCGCGGCAGCGAGGGCGAGTGCGCCGGTCACGACGGCGGCAACAGTGAGGCGCGACACGCCGCCATGCTAGCACCCGACCGACTGGCCGGTCAGCGTGCGCCGCGGTCCGGCGACCGGTAACATGGGCTGCCGTGATCATCGACTACGACAATCGCCGCTTTCGCGCCGTGTCCAACGTGGACACGGGCGACGTCACGACCGACACCACGTTCCACTACCACCAGCGGGGCGCCGTCGTGTGGGCCACCTACGACGGCGGGGGCGTCGCGTTCGGCACCCTGATCGCCACGGTGGACGCGCGCGGACGGCTCGAGATGCGCTACCAGCAGGTCAGCGTCACGGGCCAGCTCCGGGCAGGTCGCTGCCTCTCGACGCCGGAAGTCCTCCCGGACGGCCGGCTGCGGCTCCACGAATCCTGGAGCTGGACCGAAGGTGGCGAGGGCAGCGGCACCTCCGTGGTGGAGGAGATGGTCTAGGATCGATCCGATGGCTCGCCTTGCCCGCTATACCTGGGTTGTCCTGATCTACAACCTTGCCGTCATCGCCTGGGGTGCCTACGTGCGGGCCACCGGCTCCGGCGCCGGCTGCGGTGCGCACTGGCCCCTCTGCAACGGCGAGGTGCTGGCACGGCCCGAGTCGGTCGAGATGCTGGTCGAGTTCTCCCACCGGGCCACGAGCGGCCTCGCGCTCATCTCGGTGGTCGTGCTCTTCTTCTGGGCTCGCCGGGTGGCGGCGCCCGGCTCCCCGGTCCGGCTCGGCGCGGGGCTCTCCCTGGGGTTCATGCTGTCCGAAGCGGCCCTTGGTGCCGGCCTCGTGCTCTTCCAGCTCGTGGCCGACGACGCGAGCGCGGCGAGGGCGTTTGCGGTGGCGGCGCACCTGCTCAATACCTTCCTGCTGCTGGCCGCGCTCACGCTGAGCGTGCACTGGGCCTCGGGTGGGTCACACCTGCGCGTGGGTGCGGGCGTCGTCGGCACGGCTCCGCTTGCCTTCGGCGCTGCCGCCCTGCTCATCGTCAGTGTGGCGGGGGCCATCACGGCGCTGGGCGACACCCTCTTTCCGGCCGGATCGCTCGGCGAAGGGCTGCGGGCGGACCTCTCGGCCACCTCGCACTTCCTGATCCGGCTGCGGACGATCCATCCGATCCTGGCCGTGATGGTGTCGCTGTACCTGGCGACCTCTGTCTGGAAGATTGCGGGGCGCAACCTGCGGGCCCGCTCGCTCGCCCGCACGCTGACCTGGCTGCTGGCGCTGCAGCTGACGGCCGGCGCGGTGAACGTCGCCCTGCTCGCGCCAGTGTGGTTGCAGCTCCTGCACCTGCTGCTGGCTGACGCGATCTGGATTGCGTTCGTGTTCCTGGGCGCGGAAACGCTGGCGGTGACCAGCCCGGCCCACGAGGCGCGCGTCGGATCCGGCCCGTCGACCGAAGCAGCCTGACTACGGCCGTGGTGCCTTCGCCGCCTTCGGCGCGAACACGCGCCCGAAGTAGTCGCCCTCGTACCAGCGCGCCGGTTCCTGGGAATCGGCCAGGATCCGTATCGCGCGGTAGTTCAGCTCCGCGAACTTCGCCCCGGCGTTCCAGTGGATCGGGAGCGTGAGGTCGTCGCTCGGCTGGTGGTACTGCGTGCTCAGGAAGCTCGCCCACGCCTTGTCCCCGCCGTTCGCCATCCCCGTGGCCAGCATCACCGCCGGTACGCCCGCCTTGGCCATCGCGTAGTGGTCCGACCGCACGAAGATCGTCTGCTCCGGCATCGGGTCAGGCGAGAGCGTGATGCCCATCTCCGCCCCTGCGGCACGGAAGGCCCGGTCGAGCGTGGAGTGGCTGCCGCCATAGGCCACCACGTCGGTGAAGTCGTAGAGCAACAACGGCATGTCCAGGTCCACCGCGGCGACGATGCGCTCGATCGGGACGGGCGGATTGTTGGCGAACGCCTCGGCTCCGAGGAGACCCTTCTCTTCGGCCGTATTGGCGACGAGGAGGATCGACCGGCGTGGGCGCTGGGTGGATGTGGCGAAAGTGCGTGCCACTTCGAGCAGGGTGGCGATGCCAGCCGCGTTGTCGAGCGCGCCGTTGTTGATCCGGTCGCCGCTGCCCGACCGGTTCACGCCGATGTGGTCCGCGTGCGCCATCAGCACGACGTACTCGTTGCGCAGCACCGGGTCGGTCCCTTCGATGAGGCCCACGACATCCGGGCTGGCGTATCGGCGCACGGCTGTCGTGACGCTGAGCTCGACCGTGCTCTTCAGGGCGAAGCCGGCGGGCCGTGCGCCGGCCCGGTCTGCCTCGTCCAGGACGTCGTTCAGCGTACGCGGAGCTCCCTCGAAGAGCCGCGGGGCAGCCCTGGGGCCAACGAGCGCACCGGCCTTCATGCCGGAGCCGTCGCCCGGCTGTCCATCCGCTCGCTCCCAGCTGGTGGCCGGCCCATCTGCCAGCCTCATGAGCGCGTCGAAGGGACGGGCCTTCTCGGCGGCCCGTGTCTGGATGCCGATGAAGCCGACCGCTCCGTGGCGGGCGGCGGTGCGCCGCTGCACGCTCATCAGGTGCGCGGCAATCTCACTGTCGATGCCTGGCGCCGGGGCCGCCAGCGCCACCACCACCTTCCCGCGTACGTCGAGCCCGGCGTAGTCGTCGATCCCGAGGACCGGGTCGGTGACGCCGTAGCCGACGAACACCGTCTGTCCGTTCACCCGCGCGGTCCCGCCGTCCGGGGCTCCGCCGATGAGCGCGTCCACGGTATGTCGCAGGCGGTGCCTCCCCTCGGGCGTCTTGATCGTCAGGGTCGGTGCCCGGCCGGTGTGTGCCACCTCGAGCAGGTTCACCGGCTGGAAGTACGAGCGTCCGGCAGCCCCCGGCTTCACGCCGAGCAGCTCGAACTGCGTGGCGACGTATCGGGCCGCGATCTCGTGCCCTCGCGTGCCCGCCTCGCGTCCCTCGAGCAGGTCGTCGGCGAGGAAGGCGACATGGGCGCGGAACCGGTCGGCGCTGAACGCCGCCTGCCCCTGCGCGTGGAGGCTGGCGGCAACGGCCACCGCGGCGGCGGCTGCAAGGATCTTCCGTGTCATGGATGCAAGTATGCGTGGGTGCGCGGCCGTTCCGGCACCGTTCGTCACCACGAACGTCTATGATCGGCTGCGCCGATGGTGTCGCACCAGCATCGCTGCATCTTCATCCACATCCCGAAGTGCGCCGGCACGAGCATCGAGTCGGTGCTCGGGCACCTGGACGGGTATGCGGGACGCGAGGCGCAGGACCACCGCAGCCTTCGGATGCTGGAGGAGCCCTTCCCATTCTCGCGCGCCGTGAACGGCCGGGACAACCTTCGGCACGCCTTCGCCCGGCTGCACCATCGGCGGCTGGCACCGCCCAGTGCGAACCCGGCGAACGACCTGCGGGTGACGGCCGGACAGTTCGCGGCGTACCTGAAGTTCACCGTCGTGCGCAACCCGTGGGCGCGGGCGCACTCCTGGTGGGCGAACGTCATGCAGGACCGCCAGCACTGGCCGTCGTACGGGCTCACTGAACCGGTCTCGCTCGGCCGCTTCCTCGACCGCCAGGCTGGACGGGGCATGCTGCGGCCGCAGCTCGACTGGATCCGCGGCTTCGACGGCCGCATCGGCGTGGACTTCATCGGGCGCTTCGAGACCCTCGACCGCGACTTCGCGGAGATTGCCCATCGGCTCGCCATTGCGACGCCGCTGCCGCACCTGATGCGGATGGACAAGCCGGACTACCGCGACGCGTACGACAACCGGACGCGCGGCCTGGTGGCACGGGTCTACGCCGAGGAGATTGCGCTGTTCGGGTACGGCTTCGCGAACTGACGCCTGGGACCGTTCACTCCACGAACGGGCAGGCGACGAACCGGCCGTCACGGAACTGCAGCGGGGGCACCTCCGCCGCGCAGCTGTCCTTCGCGATGGGGCAGCGCGTACGGAAGGGACAGCCCGAAGGCTTGTTCATGGGCGAGGGGATGTCGCCCACGAGCTTTGCCTGCCGGACCCGCTTCGCACCCGGGTCGGGGCGCGGGGCCGATGCGAGGAGCGCCCGCGAGTAGGGGTGCAGCGGCGACCGGTAGATCGTCTCGCCGTCACCCATCTCGACGATGTGCCCGAGGTACATGACGGCAATGCGGTTCGAGATGTGCCGGACCACCGAGAGATCGTGGGCGATGAACAGGTAGGACAGCCCGAACTCCTCCTGCAGGTCCTGCATCAGGTTGATCACCTGGGCCTGGACCGACACGTCGAGCGCGCTGACCGGTTCGTCCGCGATCACCAGCTTCGGGTTGGTCGCGAGTGCGCGCGCGATGCCGATGCGCTGGCGCTGTCCGCCCGAGAACTCGTGCGGGTAGCGGTTCCCCTGCTCGGCGGAGAGCCCCACCTTCTGCAGCAGCCAGGCGACCCGTTCCAGGTGCTCCGCCTTGGATCCCTTCGAGTGGATGGCCAGCGGCTCGGCCACGATCTGGTTGACCGTCTTGCGCGGGTTCAGCGAGGCGTACGGGTCCTGGAACACCATCTGGATGTCGGACCGGTAGGGGCGCATCCCCTTGCGCGTGAGCGTCGCGAGGTCCACGGGGCCAGACGAGTGGTGGTAGACGATCCGGCCCGTCACCTCGACGCCGTAGGCCATCGCCGAGAGGATGTTGACGATGGCGCGGCCGACGGTGGTCTTGCCGCAGCCCGACTCGCCCACGAGGCCGAGCGTCTCGCCGCGACCGATCGTGAACGACACCCGGTCCACGGCCCGCACCTCGCCGATGCGGCGCAGCAGGACACCCCCCGTGACGGGGAAGCGCACGCTCAGGTTCTCGACTTCGAGGATGACGTCCTGCGGGGTGCTCATGTCAGCGTGTCGGGTACAGGTGGCAGCGCACGAAGTGGTCGGGTTCCACCTCGATGAGCGGAGGCTCGATGTCGGCACACGGCTCGAAGCGGTGCGGACAGCGCGTGACGAACTTGCAGCCGGCCGGCATGTCGAGGATGCTCGGCACGGTGCCGGGAATCACGTTGAGGCGCTTCGCCCGCTCGCCGTCCACGCGTGGGATGGAGCCGATCAGCCCCTGCGTGTAGGGATGCAGCGGGTTCTCGAAGAGGCGCGTCACCGGCGCAACCTCCTGGATCTTCCCGCCGTACATCACCGCCACGCGGTCGCAGGTCTCGGCCACGACCGACAGGTTGTGCGTGATGATCAGGATCGCCGCGCCCGGGCGCCTCGCCTTCAGCTGCAGCATCAGGTCGAGGATCTGCGCCTGGATGGTCACGTCCAGTGCCGTCGTCGGCTCGTCGGCGATGAGCAGGTCGGGGTTCAGGACGAGCGCCATCGCGATCATCACCCGCTGGCGCATGCCGCCGGAGAGGTGATGGGGGTACTGGGTCATGCGCCGGGCGGCGTCGGGGATGCCGACCTCGGTGAGGATGGCCACCGCCCGCCGGTTCGCCTCCTCCTGGGACACCGGCTCGTGCTGGAGGATCACCTCGGTCACCTGCATCCCGATCGTGAAGACCGGGTTCAGGGAGGTCATCGGCTCCTGGAAGATCATGCTGATCTCGCTGCCGCGGACCTTGCGGATGTCCTCCCACGAGATGCCGAGCAGGTCGCGCCCCTTGAAGGTGATCGCTCCGGCGACGATGCGCCCGGGCGGGCTGGGGATGAGGCGCAGCACCGACAGGGCGGTGACGCTCTTGCCGGAACCGGACTCGCCCACCAGGCCCAGCACTTCGCCCTTGCGGATGTCGAGGTCGACGCCGTCCACCGCCTTGGCCACACCGGCTTCGGTGTCGAAGTAGGTCCGCAGGCCGCGGATCGACAGGAGCGTCTCGGGCACGGAGGGCGTCGTCATCGGAGTCGTGAGTACTCGCGCGGGTCGAAGGCCTCACGCACGGCTTCGCCGATGAAGACCACGAGCAGCAGCGTGACGAAGAGGACCCCATTCGGGTAGAAGACCAGCCACCACTTGGTGAGGTTCTCCATCCCCTGGCCGATCAGCTCGCCCCAGCTCGGGGTGGGCGCCGGCAGGCCGAAGCCCAGGAAGTCGAGCGCCACGAGCGAGCCGATGTTGGCGACGATGACGAACGGGGTGAAGGAGACGACCGGCGTGAGGGCGTTGGGGAGGATGTGGCTGAAGATGATGCCGGAGTCGGAGACGCCGGCAGCCATGGCCGCTCCCACGTAGTCCTTCACCTTCTCGCGGTAGAACTCGCCGCGGACGTAGTAGGTGATGCCCATCCAGTTGAACGCGGACATGATCACCACCAGCAGCCAGAACGACGGCTGCGCGAGCTGCGAGTGGCCGGGCAGGTAGACCGGCACGACCACCGAGCTGATGATGATGATCGTGTAGAGGAACGGCAGCGACGACCAGATCTCGATGCCGCGCTGGCCAAGGATGTCGAGCTTCCCGCCGAAGTAGCCGAGCATGGCGCCGATGGCGATGCCGAGCCCTTCGCCGAAGAGCGTGACGACGATCGCGAAGGTCATCGAGATGTTGAAGCCGTACGCGAGCCGCACCAGGACGTCGCGTCCGCGGTCGTCGGTCCCCATCAGGTGCGACCACGAGGGCGGGTTCGGTGGACTTCCCGAGTCGTCCAGCAGTGCCTCGTTCGGCCCGAACGGGATGGGCGGCATCAGGACCCAGTTCCCCTTGCCCTCGGCCTCGAAGTGCTTCTTCACCTCGCGGTAGTCGGCTTCGCCGATCGCCTGGATGCCGAAGTCGGTTGCCGCGTGGTACGAGCCGACGGGGAAGAAGTACTGGCCGTCGTAGTGGACGATGATCGCCTTGCTGTTGGCGATGAGCGGCAGCGCGAAGGACAGGAGATACAGCCCGGCCACGAGCAGGAACGAGTAGTAGCCGCGCTTGAGCCGGCGGAACTTCCGCAGGCGCTTCCTGAAGATGGACTCGGACCGGCTCATTGGAAGCGGATGCGCGGGTCGACCAGCGCGTAGATGATGTCGGACAGGATGTTGCCGATGAGCATCAGCAGGCTGCTGATCACGAGGATGCCGAGCGCGACCGGGTAGTCGCGCTGCAGGATGGCCGTGTAGCCCAGGTAGCCCATGCCGTCGATGTTGAAGACCCGCTCGATGAGGAACGACCCGGCGAGAATCAGGCTGATGGCATGCCCGAGGCCGGTGACCAGCGGGATGAGCGAGTTGCGCAGGGCATGCACGAAGATCACGCGGCGCTCGCTGAGCCCCTTGGCGAATGCCGTGCGCACGTAGTCCTGGCCGAGGTTCTCCATGAGCGAGTTCTTCGTCAGGATGGTCTCGGTGGCGAAGGCGCCAATCATGTAGCAGATGACCGGCAGCGTCATGTGGTGCAGCTGCCCGGTGATCTTGCCCCACACGCTCAGGTACTCCCAGTTGTCGGGCCGGAAGCCCCCGAGCGGGAACACGTCCCAGAAGCTGCCGCCGCCGAAGAGCACGAGCAGGGCCGTCCCGAGCGCCCAGCCCGGGATGGCGTAGCCGAGGAAGACGATGACGCTGCTGAGGAAGTCGAAGGTGGAACCGTGGCGCACCGCCTTGATCACGCCGAGCGGGATGCAGACCACGTAGCTGAGGAGGAATCCCGTGAGACCCAGGAAGATGGAAATCGGGAAGCGGGACTTGATCACGTCCCACACCGGGTCCTGGTAGATGTACGAGTTGCCCAGGTCGAGATGGAGCACGTTCCACAGCCAGGTCGCGTAGCGGATGTGCACCGGCTTGTCGAAGCCGTAGTACCGGCGGATCTCCTCGATCTGCTCTTCCGGGAGCGCCATGCTGCCGCGCCCGCTGATGGACGCACCGGCCCCGCCGCCTCCGCCTCCCTCGGTCATCGCGGCCATCTGGTAGCGCATGATCTGCCGCTCGACCGGACCTCCCGGCACGAACTGCATCACCACGAAGACGGCCAGCGTGATCCCGAGGAAGGTCGGGATGATCAGCAGGAAGCGGCGGATGAAGTACGCGGTCATTTCGCCGGGGCGGCCGCCTTCTCGCGCTCACCGAACTGTTGCCAGTAGCGCACCTCGGTCTCGCCGACCGGCAGGCTGACGGCGTTGTCGCCCATCGCCTTCCGCAGGGCCTCGGCGCGCTGCGGATCGACCCACCAGGTCGAGGTGATGTCGCGGTAGTCGCCGATGCGGGTCAGCACCCCGTCCGGCATCCCGAACTTGTTCCAGTAGGCAATGCGCTGGAATGGCGCGTCCCAACCGAGGATGTACTGGTACGAGTTGGCGAGGATGCCGTCGATCTCCTGGATGATGGCGGCGCGCTTCTTCTGGTCGTACTCGAGGTCGTACTCCTTCAGCAGGGCATCGACCCGCGCATCCTTGAAGCCGGTGATGTTGTTGTTGTTCTGCTGGTCGGCCAGCTCGCCGCCGAACGAGGTTTCCGGGTTCGGGAAGAGCAGGCCGGTCCAGGCCATGCTGACCATGTCGAAGTTCCGGTCCATCACCAGCTTGAAGAGGGTTTCACCCGTGACCAGGCGCAGGTTGAGGCCGATGCCGACCTTGCGCAGCGCTTCCTGGTACACGGTCAGCCAGTTCTCGTTCCCCTTGTTGCCGTAGAGGACTTCGAGCGAGAGCGGCTGGCCGTTCTTCACGAGCCGCCCCTGCGCGTCGCGGTCCTTCCAGCCGGCCTCGGCCAGCAGCGCGAGCGCCGCCTGCTGGTCGAAGGCATTCTTCGGGTTGTCGGGGTTCTCGTAGATGCCGCCGGCGTAATACGAGTTCAGCGGGACGTACTCGTTGAAGAAGAGCCTCTTGATCAGCTCGTCGCGGTTCATCAGCAGCGTGAGCGCCTTGCGCACCCGGATGTCCGAGAAGGGCGCCTTGCGCGTGTTGAGCGCGATGCCCGAGATCCCGCTCGGGTTGTCGTTGAAGATCTTCCGCTTCTGGATGAGGCCGCGCTGGACGCGGTCGAAGTTCATCTCCTCCACCCACTCGCGCGAGACGTTGACGTAGTAGTCGTCCAGGTCGCCCTTCTTGAACATCTCGAAGGCGAGCTTCTGGTCGCGGACGACGACCTGCCGGATCTCGTCGAAGTTGTTCAGGCCGACGTTGCGGCGGGTCTTCTCGGCCCAGTAGTCGGTGCGCCGGCGCAGCGTGACGCTCTTGCCCTTCACGACGTCGGCTTCCTCGAGCGTGTAGGGGCCGGAGCCGGGCATCAGCTTGAAGTTGTAGTCCTTGAGGTACGCGGCGCCGTCGACCGTCTTCAGGACGTGCGCCGGGTAGATTGGCATGCCCGTGAAGTAGAGGAAGTTGCGCCAGTTCTGCACCTTGCTCTTCACCGAGACGATGTACTTGCTCTCGGCCACCGGCTTGTCGAACTTGCCGAACACCATCTGGTTGCTCGGATCCTGCAGCCCCTTGTCCATCTTGAACGCCCAGGTCGCCACCACATCGTCGGCGGTGACCGGCTGGCCGTCGGACCAGCGGGCGTTCGGGTTGAGGCGGAAGCGGTAGGTGCCCTTGTCGGCCGAGATCTGCCAGTGGCTGGCGAGCGCCGGGATGTAGGCCAGGCTGGTGGGGTGGATGCCGAGCAGCGTCTCGTAGACCCCGGAGCCGATCATCGAGTTGAGGACCGTGTTCGACTCGGGGCCTTCCAGGCGAAGGGTGCCGGGGAAGTCGAGCACGTACTCGCGGAGCAGGCCGCCCTTCACGGCGCGGGGGTCGCCGATGAGGTCGAAGTCGGTATTGGTGTCCCAGCCGTCGCCGGTGAAGCCCTTCCCGCCCTGATCGGCCGGGACCGCCGCATCGGCCCCTTCATCGACATTGACGAAGACCGGGTAGGCGTTCTTGTCGGTGTTGACCGGGGCGCTCGGCGTGACGGCCGCGGCGGGAGCCGGTTCGCTCGACGGGGTGCTGCCCCCGCCGCAGGCGGCAGCCAGCGCAGCCACGACAACTGCTGAACACGCAAGAAGTGCTCGTCGCACGGGATGAATCCTTTCGGCTGACCGGAATGATCGGGTGACCCGACCGCTCAATCTTAAGGGCGAAATGGCGGAATGCAGCCATCCGTCCCACCCGCCCCACCTGCCTCCCGCCCTATGATTGCGGCCATGGACTATCTGACGCTGGGACGGGAGATTCTGGTGGCACAGCCGTTCAGCCGGCTGGTTGGGGCCGAACTGGTGTCGGCGGGCGACGGGAAGCTCGAGATGTCGGTCACGCTGAGGCCGGAGCTGAACCAGCATTACGGCTTTGCGCACGGCGGCGTGATCAGCTACCTGGCGGACAATGCCCTGACGTTCGCGGGCGCGATGGCGCTCGGGCGTCCGGTGGTGACGGCCGAGTTCAAGATCAACTTCGTCCGGCCGGGAGCCGGGGACCTGCTCCTGGCACGCGCCTCGGTTGTCTCGAGCGGCCGCACCCAGGCCGTGACCCGGTGCGACATCTTCGCAGTGAAGGCCGGCGACGAGAAGCTCTGTGCCACCGCGCTCGGCACGATCGTTCCTCTCGCACCGGCTCCGGAACCGCCGGCGATGTGAGCCGGGAGGCTTCGGGCTCCGGGCTCCCGGCTCCGGGACGGGTCGGCTCCCGGCCCTGAAGCCGACGCCGCCTGAAGCCTGAAGCCTGAAGCCTGGAGCCTGTCCGTCGGCGGTTCAGTTCGTCGACGCCGCCTCCGCCACCACCGAGTGCTTCTGCTGGCCGATGCCCTCGATCGAGCACACGGCGGAGTCGCCCGCGCGCATCCAGCGCGGCTCGGCGCGCTCGATGTTCGTGCCGGCCGGGCTGCCGCCCGAGATGATGTCGCCCGGGGCCAGCGTGAGGATGTTCGACGCGTAGTGCAGCAGCTCGTGGATGTTGTGATCCATCCGGCTGGTGTTCGAGTCCTGCATCACCTCGCCGTTCAGCGTGAACGTGTGGCGCGTGTTCATCGCGTCCTTCAGGAACTCCTTCGGCACGATGACCGGACCCAGGGGACCGAACGTGTCGTGGTTCTTCCCGATCAGCCAGTCCGACCCGCCCATCTTGCGGTCGCCGCGCCCGCCGCGGTCCGAGACGTCGATCTGGATGGTGTAGCCGAAGATGTGATCGGCCGCCCGGTCGATCGGCACGTACTTGGCCGTCTTGCCGATGACCACCGCGAACTCGCACTCGAAGTCGATGTTGGTGCGGCCGCGCGGCATCAGGATCGGGTCGTTGGCCCCGGCCACCACCGTCGGCGACTTCTGGAAGAGATACGGGTTGTCGCGCGTGTCGTCCGGCTTGCGCTCCCAGATGCCGGGGGCGGCCACCGCCTTGACCGCCGCCTCAGGCCTGGCGCCCGCGCGCTGCTGCTGGGCGGCGATGCCGGCCGTGTGCTCGGTGTAGTTGCCGCCAGCATTCAGGATGAGCGACGGCCGGATGGGCGGGAGCGCCTTGAGCCCCTCGAAGGCGGCGACGAACGCGGGAGCGCCGTCAGCTGGAATCGCCTTCGCGATCGCCGCCAGCCGGTCCTTCCAGCCGGCGTCGTACTGCGCGATCAGCGCCTTGAGGTCGGCCGGGACGGCCAGCTTGGCCGCCGACGCGTTGCCGGCCTCGAACGCGGCGTTCGCCTGCGCGATGTCGACCACCTGGGTGTCGCGGAGGACCAGCCCCATGAATGCCTTGCCGTCCTTCTCGAATGTGCCCAGCTTGTACGGCACGTCCGGGCCTTCCTTTGCCGCCAGTGTCACCCCGCCGCCAGCCTGTTCGGCCGCCGGCTGGCCGCAGGCCGCCGCGCCGAGCGCCAGTGTCATCGCCACGATTCCACCACGCACGTACTTGCGATACATGAAGCCTCCCTCGACTCTCGTCCGGAATACTGCTGAACTGTCGCCACCACGGGGCGGCGCGACATTTTACGGAAAACCGACGCCAACGGCCGAAGATTTCCAGTGACCGGCGTGGACCCGCCTGGGGCGTCGCGTAGAATCCCGCCATGCGAGCCGACGATCGACTCCTGTTCTGGGGCATGGTCCTGTTCCTGCTGTCGCTGCTGACCGGCCTGGTGCTCGCGGCGGGACCTGCCGTCGTTGCCAACCCTCGCGGTGTGCTGGCCGGTCACCTCGAGGGCGCCATGAACGGCATGTTCCTGCTGCTGGTCGGGCTCTTCATCGACCGGCTCCGCCTGTCGGACGGCCAGGTGTGGGCCTGCCGGGCATCGCTCCTCTATGGCGCGTTCGCGAACTGGTTCTTCACGACGCTGGCAGGCATCGTGGGCACCAGCGAGGCGACCCCCCTTGCCGGGGCCGGTCACGCGGCGTCGCCCGCGCTCGAACTGTTCGTCACCGCCGGACTCGGCAGCGTGGCGCTCGCCACGCTGGTCGGCGTGGTCCTGCTGCTGGTGGGGCTCCGACGCGCCATGCACCATCCGGTCATCGTCGAACCGGTCTGAGCAGGGCACGTGATCGAGCCTGCGGCGATCCAGGGGCTGGACTGGGGGTGGATCGTGCTGGGAGCCACGGTGCCGATGCTGGCCGGGTTGATCGTCGCCTGGCCGATCTGGGCAGGCGGGCAGCCGATCCTGGGCAACCTGGCCGGAACCGCCATCATCTTCGGAAGCGCGGTGGCGCTGATCCTGCGGGAGCACGCCGCGATCGACAGGGTCGTGCAGGCGTGCCTCGCAGCGGGCACCACGTGCTGGCCGGAGCCCGGCGCGTTCACGCGGTTCGCGATCTACGCGTTCGTAGGACTTGCGCAGGTCATGGCGCTGTTCACGCTCAGCGTGTCGGTGGAGACCCGGCAGCGGCGGAAGCGCCATGCGCCGGAGTGGCGGTAGGCCGCGCGTTACGTGCCGGACGTCACTCGGGGCTAATCTAGGGGCATCGTGAAGGACTACAGCGTCAGCGTGCAGATTGCGGCTCCGCCCGACCGGGTCTGGGCCGTGATGAGCGACATCGAGCGCTGGCACGAGTGGACGCCGTCGGTGACGAGCGTTCGCCGGACGAACGCCGGCCCATTCCGGATCGGTGCACGCGCGCGCGTGTGGCAGCCCAGGCTGCCCGCCGCCGACTGGATCGTGACCATGCTCCACGAGGGGCGGGGGTTCGACTGGGAGAGCCGGGCCCCTGGCGTGCGTGTGCTCGCGCGGCACGCCATCGAGCCGAGTGCGACCGGATCCAGGGTGACGCTCAGCATCCAGTACAACGGCATCATCGGCAACCTGATTGGCCGGCTCACCGCCGGCATCAACCGCCGCTACCTCGCGCTCGAAGCCGAGGGATTGAAGCGCCGGTCGGAAGGCCACCCGCACGGTGCTTGAGGCGCTGCAGTCGTCTGCCGCCGCCACGGCGATCGGCCAGTCGCAGGTGTGGCTGGCGTCGCTCAGCGCGCTGCACCTGGTGGGCTTCACGCTGGTGCTCGGCAGCGGCCTGGTGGCCAACCTTGCGCTGATCGGGGCTGTGTTCGGCGATCGCGCGCCGCTCGACGTGTTACGCCCCTCCGCGCGCCTGCTGGCGGCCGGCCTCGTCATCAGCGCGGGCACCGGCGCGCTGCAGTTCCTGCCGAGGGCCGAAGGCACCGCCGTGAACGGCACGTTCCAGCTCAAGCTCCTGCTGGTGGCGCTGGCGGCGCTCGTGCAGGTGTTTGCGGCGCCCCGGGTCGCGTCAGCCGGCCGCACCGCGGCCGCACGCCTGTGTGGCGCGGCCGGACTCGCGCTCTGGCTCGGCGCGGCCGTCACGGCGTGCGTGTTCATCCTGCTCGAATGACGATGGCCGTCCTCTTCCAGTGGCTCGAGTCGTCTGCCGTGGGGGTCCTCGTCCGCGAATCGCTCTACGGGTTCCCGGCGGTGGTAGGGCTCCACATCCTCGGCCTGGCGCTGTCGGTGGGCACGCTCCTATGGTTCGATCTCAGGCTCGTCGGCGTCGTGCTGCCAGGCGTGCCCGTGACGCGTGTCTACCGGCAGTTGATCCCCTGGGCTGCGGTGGGTTTCCTGCTGATGGGCGCAACCGGATTGATGTTGTTCACGGGCTACGCTGCGGCAGCCGCGGGGAATGTGTTCTTCAGGATCAAGCTGGCCGCGATGGTGCTGGCGGGCGTGAATGCCTTCTACTATCACCGGGTCACCGAACCATCAGCCGCGACGTGGGAGCACCTGGCGCGGCCGCCGGCCGGGGCGCGCCTCGCGGGTGCGGTGTCGCTGCTGCTGTGGACCATCGTGATCCTCTGCGGTCGCATCATGGCCTACACGATGTACTGACCCCGTGCAGTGTCCGCCTGCAGGCGGATGACGAGGCCCGGCTGAAGCGGCAATTATTTACTTGACTGACCAAGGGTGGACCGGTATCTTTGTCGCATGGCGAGCGAGATGCCGACCACGCTGCTTGAGGCCATTCGCTATTTCGAGGACTACGAGAGCTGCCGCGAGTTCCTCGTGAGCCTGCGTTGGCCCGATGGCGTCGTGAAGTGCCCGACGTGCGGCAGCGACAAGGTCACCTACCTCGCGAACGCTCGGCAGTGGAAGTGCTACGCCAAGCATCCCCGTCCGAAGTTCACGCTCAAGACTGGCACGATCTTCGAGGACTCCCCGCTGCCGCTCGACAAGTGGCTCGTCGCGCTGTGGCTCATCGTCAACTCCCGCAATGGCGTGTCCTCCTGCGAGATCGCCAGGACGCTCGGCATCACGCAAAAGAGCGCGTGGTTCATGGCGCATCGTCTGCGCTTCGCGCTGCATCAGGGTTCTTTCGAGACGATGATGAGCGGCCACGTCGAGGCCGACGAGACGTTCATCGGCGGCAGGTCCCGCAACATGCACAAGCGGAAGCGCGACAAGCTCGGTATCAGCCAGAGCAATTCGATGGCTGGCAAGGTGGCCGTCATGGGGCTACTGGAGCGCCACGGCGAGGGCTCTCGCGTGCGCACTCGCGTCGTCGAGACGCGCCGCCGCAACGAACTTGAAAAGACCGTCGTGGAGCATGTCGAACTCGGCTCCAACCTCTACACCGACGCGCTTCGCTCCTACGACAAGATGGGGCAGAAGGGCTACGTCCACGGTGTCATCGACCACGCTGAAAAGTATGTCGAGGGCGACATCCACACGAACGGCCTCGAAAACTTCTGGAGCTTGCTGAAGCGTGCGCTCAAGGGCACGTATGTCAGCGTCGAACCGTTCCACCTGTTCCGCTACCTCGATGAGCAGATGTATCGGTTCAACAACCGCAAGCTGAAGGACTTCAATCGGTTCGCGCTCGCGGCTGCGAGCATCATTGACCGTCGCCTGATGTGGAAGCAGTTGACGGGTCAGGAGGACGGCTCAGCGCTTCTTAACTAAGATGGAGCGCGCGCGCCAAAAACGTGGGAGCCGGAAGCGCCGCTAGGTGCGCTCCCGCGCTCGTCGTGTGGCTCTTCACCTCTTCTTGGTCGCCTTCTTCTTGGCGCGGGTGGGTTTCGGCGGCAACTCTGATTTCTTAACGGAAAGGACAGACCTGACGGCGTCCCTGAAACGGTCGAATGCCGCCGGGCCTTCTTGTACGTCGCGTGTGTCAGTCTTCATCTATTCCTCGTCAGGCTCGGCCTCGAATGGAAGCTTTGGTGGCAATCCAGGTGGTCCAATCGTCAAGCCCGGCTCACCGAGTGTTCCCGACAGACGGATGAGGCCATTGTCGAACGTATCGAACTGGTCTAGCTGCACGTCCTGACGTAACGCCGTCGCTAAATGGATAGCGTCCTTTGGCTTGACGTTCTTGTTCCACACCAGCTCGCGGGCGTCCTCAGCGATGAACCGGTCCAACTCTCGCACGACGATCCAACTGTGCTTGAAGAACGCCTCGATCTTCTTCGCGTGAGTAGCGCTGATCTTCTCGTACCCCTTGATCCACAGCACCTCTGTGATCGTCAGCGCAGACGTGACGATCACGATGTTCCCACTCTCTGCCGCTTCAAGCACAGGTCGACAAAGTGGCACCTTGTCCGGCTCTGCACTGAGCCAGCCGAGGAACATCACGGAATCCCAGTACCGGTATCCCTTCATTGAATACCTTTGAGGATGCCGAGCACGTCGGCGGCGCTAGGAAGTTCCGAGTCGGCTGGTAAGACGACGAGCGACGATACGGTGATACTGACCTTCTCGCCCGAACGTCTGGCGCGGATCAAACCCGTAGCGGCGACACGTCGCCCGTAGGCGCGATGGACGTCTTGCCAATCGATGCGACCACCGAAATAGCACACGACCTGACGGCCAGTGATCGGATCGAAGATGAGGAACCGGCTCTTGCCGTGAGTGATGAGACCTTCCAGCAGTCCCTCGACGGTCCCGATACTTTCCAGTTCCGGAGCAAGCACCGCCTCGACGTTCTCTACCAGTCGGCTCGACAAGGTGATTGCGGATCCGGTCCCGTTGCTGACCTTCACCGCAGGCGTCTCGGGACTGGTGAGTCTGGCCAGCTCGCGGAGCTTCATCAACGCCGTATCGCTAAAGTGCTTCGGCCGAGTCGCCCGCTCCCCGAGTGATTTGATGCCGCCCGTCAGCGCCTTGGAGATTCGAGGCATCACCGCCGCCGGGACACTCTTGCGCCCAGGCTGCGGCCGGACACCAAGGATCACGCTGCCAGTCCTAGCTTCGCTGACGACGTAACGAACGGCATCCCGACTGGCCGCACCAGCGACATCTCGCCCGACCTCTTGCAGCAGGTCGGTCCACGCAGTCAGGGCCTCACCGAGGCGCTGAAGGGTTACTTGTCCAGATAGCTCTAGCCGCAGATCGTTCTTGGCCGTGGGAGACTTCGCACGCGGCGTTTTGACTGTCTGCTTAGGCACGCTGCTGCGTCTGGAAAGTGGTGGTTGTGGCGGCACTTTCTGTTCCTTCAAGGGAAGATGCTAAACTGTCTCTGGAGCCACAAAGCTCCGCCCTCGAAGGATGCGCTCGCAATCGCGCCGCCAAGCCTGACAGCGAGACGCCCTTACAACCTGCCTGTATTCCTCTCGGGCGATTCTACGCTCAACAGGAGAGGACTGCCATGTCGAATTTGACTGCCGGACCAGCGGATGAAGTGGCGCTTTTTGCTACTCGTCGAGGCATGACGAAGCTTCCGTTTCAGCCAGAGATCGTGAAAACGGGCGACCGGCCAGAGGCTTGGACAGTCGAGGCCATCGATCTCTCCGGAGGTGAGGTGTATTCGGCCAGCTTCTTTGGCCCAGACGCGAAGGACAGGGCCGATGAATATGCGGCCGAGAAGTTCGCGCCTGAGCCGTCAAGCAAAGGCTAGTAGGCCACCTCGACCTCGATTCTCTCGCGGTCGATACAAGTCATTGGCCTGGTGTGACTGGTACCCGTGTGCCACGCGCCTGCTTTTGCGGTCACGTTCGACAAGCCTGCGACCACGAAGCAACGCCATTCTCCGCCCGGAGGTAAACCCTTTGAGCTGGAGCCGCCGAACTGATAGCCGATGACGTGGTACGAGTCACCCTTCCAGCCAATCGCGTGAGGGCAGAACTCGCGAGGATGTCCCTGGTAGTGGGCTGTAACCTGAAGCTTGTTCCGGATCGCATCTTTCAACACCGCTGCGCTCATTGTGGCCTCCGTCTGGGTAGAGGCCGCTGAGCTTAACAGTCGTTGGTCAGCGAAGTAAATAGTTACCGCTGAAGCCGGGCCCTACGACGAGGGGCTCGCGGGCCGGGCGCGCAACAGGACGAGGTCCGAGGCGAGCGTGACGGTGAGCCGGTCGAGCGCGTCCACGCGACGGCTCTCGCTCTGGCGCACGCCGCGGTAGGTGCCGCGCAGCAACTGCAGCAGCGAGTCCCGCCCGAGCGTCAGCTGCTGCCGGGCCTCGGACCTCGTCACCTCCTCGAAGCACGCGCCGTGCTCGGCCACGACCCCGCTCACGCGCTCGCGCGGGACCCCTTCGCCCTGCACCGCCTCGCGGAGTTCGATGAGATCGTCGGCTGCCGGCACCGCCACGATCAGGTAGCCGCCAGGCACCAGCACCCGCTGGCACTCGGAGGGGTTGCGCCTCGCGTGCACGGAGACGACGAGGTGCACGCTGTGATCGAGCAGGGGCAGCCGGCGGTCGGCGTTCGCGACAATCCACGTCTGTCCAGGGTAGCGGCGTGCCGCGAAGGCCGCGGCCGCGGCAGACAGGTCCAGTCCCACACCCTGGACCGGCATCACTTCCGCGAGCCGCGCCAGCGTTTCGCCAGAGCCCGAGCCCAGCTCGAGGACGACCGCCGTGCCCGCGATTCCCAATGCCTGCGCCTGACCGACGACGGCTTCGATGGCGGCGCGGCCGGCGCCCTGTGCGAGCAGGGTTGCCCGCGCCTCGACCGCCTCGCGCGAGTCGCCGGCGTCGGGCGACCGCCGGTCCTGCGGCTGCAGCAGATTCACGTAGCCGCTGCGGGCGATGTCGTAGGAATGGCCGCTGGCGCATACCCAGGCGCGGCCAGCACGCTGGAGCGGTTCGTGGCAGTCGCGGACGGAGCAGGCGAGCGGGGCGGGAGTCACGTGGGTGGGGACGTCACCGGCCGCACGCGGATACGTTTCCCCTGCCACGAACGTGGGCCGTGGCGTCTGGGGGCGATATCCGCGCGCTGCCGATCGGCGTTCAGCCCTTGACGTAGACGGTGAGCTTGCCGGCCTTGTCGAACGAGACGACGTCGAACCGGTCCTTCTGTCCGCTCGGCACCTCCATGCCGGGCGACCCGATGGGCATGCCGGGCACCGCAATGCCGGCAAACGCCGGCTTCTCTGCCAGCATCTTCTTCACGGCGGCCGCGGGCACGTGGCCTTCCACGAGGTAGCCGTTCACGATGCCGGTGTGGCACGACTCGGCTGCGCGCGGCACTCCGCGCTCGCGCTTCACCTTGTCCAGGTCGTCGACGTCGATGGCCTTCACGTCGAAGCCGTTGGCCTGCATGTGTTCCACCCACTTCGAGCAGCACCCGCAGGTGGAAGACTTGTAGACGGTCATCTGCGGCTTCGCCTGCGCCGCGAGGCGGATTCCGGAAACCCACGGCAGCGCCGCAGCCACGGCGAGCCCGAGCAGCGACCGGCGTGAGATGGTGTCTGGCTTCTGGATGCTCATGCTCTCCACTCTACACCTGCCCGGCCGCGCCGGACCCGCGAAGGCGTTCCGCCCCGTCAGCAGGCCCCGAGCAGGGCGCGGGCAATGTCGGCCCACTCGTCCGTCAGGTCCGCCGTGCACACGGGCCGGCCGGCGCGCCGGTACCAGTAGCCGGCGTTCCCCAGGTCCCCCTCGCGCCTGTGGAGGTAGGCATGGACCCAGGCGCCGTCGCGCGTCTCCACGTCCTGGGCCAGGCTGTGGGCCCGGTCCCATCGGCCGCGGGCGTCGTGCCACAGCGCGCGCAGGAGCGGCGACAGGTCTGGCTCGGTATCCTGGCGGGCGGCGGCCTGAAACTCGTCGAAGGTCATGTGCTAACGTCCTTGAGCTGTTCGTCCCCTTACCGAGGAGAGTGCAGATGAAGCGTGTCGTTCTTGCCGTGGTCGCCGTGTTCGGTGTCGCCGGTCCGTCCTATGCCCAGGCACCGCCCGCGGGCCAGCAGTGGACGGTGTCGTCCAACCTCAATCGTGCGTACAACACGGTCAAGCAGAACCTGACCGAGATGGCGTCCAAGATGCCCGAGGCCGACTTTGCCTTCAAGCCGGGCCCGGCCGCTGAACTCCGCACCTATGGCCAGCTCTTCGGGCACGTGGCGAACGCGCAGTTCGGCTCGTGCGCGGCCGCCCTCGGCCAGCCCAACCCGAACCAGGGGCACAACCTCGAGCAGGAACTGAAGACCAAGGCCGAGTTCCAGAAGGCCCTGGCCGATTCCTTCGCGCTCTGTGACAAGGCGTTCGCGGCCGTCACCGAGCAGAACCTGACGGAACTGGTCAAGCAGGGCCAGGGTGAGGTGGCGCGGGGGGCGCTCCTCGGCAACGTGGTGACCCACAGCAACGAGATGTACGGGACCGGCGCGGTCTACATGCGCGCCAAGGGCATGGTGCCCCCGTCCACGGAGCGGGCCACCGCAGCGCAGGCCGGCCGCGGCACCCCGGGCCAGTAGTCCTTCACCGTGCCTGCCGCCGCTTCCCATCGTCGGCCAGCGCGCTGCCGACGAGGAAGAAGGCGAGCACGGCACGGCCCACCTGCGGCGTGAGGCCGGACTCGAGGTGCGCGGCCGTGTGCACCTCGAGCGCCTGCAGCGCGAGCATGGCGCCAATGGCGACCGCGAGCCCGCCCGGCAGCCGTACGCGTACGAACGCCGCTGCCAGCACGAGGAGCAGTCCGAAGACGAGAATGAGCGCCTCCGCCCACCACTCGATGCGCGCGCCCTGGATGAGATCGACCACCACCCAGATGGCCGAGTAGGTTCCGTAGGCGAACATCCCCAGAGACGCCAGCGTCAGCACGCCCTAATATTTGCACACGTCCGCACCACGGCGGGTGCGTCAGAATGGGGCCATGCCGTCCTGCTCACGCCTCCGGTATCTCGAGGCGCACCCGCACGCATACGGATGGCCGCCAGACCGTCCGATTCGCGGGACGCTCATCCTGCTGCATGCCTTTCCGATCGGTGCCCGCATGTGGGAGCCGCAGCACGATCTGGCCAGCTCCGGCTGGCGGGTCATCATGCCGCAGTTCCGCGGGTTCGACTGCACCACCCCTGACGACGTGCACGCCGAGACCATCGACGACTACGCCCGCGACGTCGCCGACCTGATCGAGACGCTCTCCCTGAAGCCCGCGGTGATCGGCGGGCTGTCGATGGGAGGCTACGTGGCGCTGGCGCTCTATCGCCAGGCGCCAGACCTGTTCCGCGGACTCGTCCTCGCCGACACCAGGGCCGATGCCGACGCCCCGGAGGCGCGGGCCAATCGTGCCCGCCTGATCGGCGTGGTCGCCACGGACGGCGTCGCCGCAGTGGCCGACGAGATGGTGCCGAAGCTCCTGGGCCAGACGACGATGAGGACGCAGCCGAAGGTCGAGGCATGGCTGCGGACGATGATTGCGGCGAACCAGCCCGGCGCGGTGCAGGCGGCACTGCGGGCGATGGCGGGGCGGGAAGACTCGACACCGCTGCTCTCCGTTGTCACGGTGCCCACCCTGGTGATCGTGGGCGAGGAGGACACGCTCACGCCGCCCGCCCTGAGCTCGACCATGGCATCGGCCATTCCGGGCGCGCACCTTGCTCGGCTTCCGCAGGCCGGGCACCTGGCCAGCCTGGAGCAGCCGGCCGCCTTCAACGCCGCACTTCTGGGCTTCCTCGATCGTCTCTAGATCACGGGAGCCGGGGATCGCCCTGGCTCGACAGCAACGGAGGACACGCGTGCAGATCTCGACGAGTCGCATCAGGCTGGACTGGCGGATTCAGCTCCCGGTTGTGCTGCTGGCCGTGGCGCTTGCGGGCCTGACGCCCGCGGCCCAGGCCGGCGGGGCCGACCCGCGGCGCGAGGTGCTCGACCAGATGCTCGACATGAACGTGCGCGACGGCTTCGTCTACTACCGCGCGCTCAAGGCTGAACGGGCGCGGCTCGATGGGTACGTCGCCTCGCTTGCGAACGCGCAGCTCGGGTCTGCATCGCCGCAGGAGCAGGCCGCCTTCTGGATCAACGGATACAACGCCATCGTCCTCCAGACGGTCGTGGAGCACTATCCGATCGCGCAGCGCTCGCGGGAGTACCCGCCGGGGAGCATCCGGCAGATTCCCGGTGCCTTCGAGCGGCAGCCGCACCGTCTCGCTGGGCGGACCCTCACGCTCGACCAGATCGAGCAGACCGTGCTGCCGTCGTTCCACGACCCACGCCTGTTCTTCGCGCTCGGTCGCGGCGCCGTGGGCAGCGGCCGCCTCCGCAGCGAGGCCTACACGCCTGAGAAGCTCGAGCAGCAGCTGGCCGAGAACGCCGCCGAGTGCGCGAGCCGCAGCCACTGCGTGCAGGTGGACACCGCGCAGGACGTGATGCGGGTCAGCTCGATCTTCTCGTGGCGGCGGGATCAGTTCATTGCCGCCTACGCCGACAAGGCGCGGACCGGGTTCGCCAGCCGAAGTCCGGTGGAACGGGCCGTGCTGGCATTCATCGATCCGAAGATGCTGACGGCGGAGCAGGACCTCCTCAAGCGGAACTCCTTCCGGATGGAGTACCTGCCGTTCGACTGGTCGCTGAACGACCTCACGGGCAGATAAGTGCGTTCCGACGTGAGAGCCTAGACGTCAGAACTCAGAATTCAAATCAGCAATCAGCAATCTCCAATCTGCAATCGGTCTGTCCGGCCCCTGTACAATCTTCCGCATGAATCTTGACCTGTCTGACAAGGTAGCGATTGTCACCGGCGGCAGCCGTGGGCTTGGGTTCGCGAGTGCGCGCGCGCTGGTGGCGGAAGGGTGCCGCGTGGCGATCTGCGCCCGCGGCGAGGCCACGCTGATGGCCTCGGCCACGGCGCTGCGCGAGGTGGCTGGTTCGGATGACGGCATCCTGCCGATCGTGGCTGACGTGTCGGTCGCCGCCGACGCGGAGCGGGTCGTGGCGCAGACGGTCGACACCTTCGGCCGGCTGGACATCCTCGTGAACAATGTCGGCCTTGCCCGAGGCTCCACCATCGTCGATACCGTCGACGCCGAGTGGCAGGAGGCGTTCGACCAGACGCTGTTTCCGGCCATCCGCCTGTCGCGCCTCGCCGTGCCCCACATCCGCCGTCGTGGCGCCGGGTCGATTGTGATGATTGCGTCGATCTGGGGACGGGAGTCGGGAGGGCGGATGACGTACAACGCCGTGAAGGCGGCGGAGATCAGCCTCGCCAAGTCGATGGCGCAACAGCTGGCGCGCGACAACATCCGCGTGAACAGCGTGTGCCCGGGGTCGATCTCGTTTCCAGGCGGGTCGTGGCACAAGCGCCAGCAGGAGGATCCGGCGGGGATGGCCGAGTTCGTCCGTCGTGAACTGCCGTTCGGCCGGTTCGGGCGTGTCGAGGAGGTCGGCGACGTGGTCGCCTTCCTCGTGTCGCCGCGCGCCAGCTGGGTCAGCGGCGCGAGCATCACCGTCGACGGCTGCCAGTCGAAGTCGAACCTGTAGGGTCCGATTTCGAATCCCTGCCTCCCAGAAGCCACGGTCGAAGCGCTCTTCTCCGATTTCTGACTCCTGACTTCTAGGTTCGGAACGCAACCCAGTAGACCGGCAACCCCGCGAGGATGATCGCGAACGTCACGATCGTCGAGAACGGCTCGCTGACGAGTGCGTTCAGCAGGAAGCCGAAGACCGCGATCAGGAACACGGCCGGTACGAGCGGGTAGCCGATCACCCGGTAGGGACGCGGCAGGTCGGGCCGGAGCTGCCGCAGCCGGAACACCCCGGCGACGCACAACCCGTAGAAGGGCCAGATGGCGATGACGAAGGTCTCGGTCAGCGCCTCGAAGCTGCGACTGAACACCAGCAGGACTGACATCACTGCCGTCAGCAGGATGGCCACGTGCGGCGTCTGGAAGCGCGGGTGGACCCGCGCGATCACCTTGAAGAACAGCCCGTCGTCTGCCATCGCAAAGAAGATGCGGGGCGAGCCGAGGAAGTCTGCGTTCAGTGCGCCGAAGGTGGAGAGCGCCACGAGCATGGACACGAGCGCCGCGCCCGCCGGACCGATGATGCGCGTCATCGTGTCGGCCGCCACCAGCGGGGAGCCCCCGACACCCTTCAGGGACAGCACGTAGACGTAGCCCAGGTTCACCAGCACGTAGGCGATGACCACGCCGATGGTGCCCCCGATGATCGCGCGGGGCAGGGTCTTCTGCGGGTCCTTCACTTCGCCGCCCGCGAACGAGACGTCACCCCAGCCGTCGTACGCCCACAGCACGCTGACGAGCGCCAGCCCGAAGGCACTCACGGTGACCGGTGCACTCGCGGCGAAGTTGGCCGTGGAGCCGCCATGCGCGCCGCCGAGCGCCAGCGCAACGACCGCCAGGCCGACCAGCGCCACGAACTTCGCACTGCTCGATGCGTTCACGATGGCGGCGCCGATCCGGGCGCCGATGATGTTGGCTCCCGCCGCGATGATGATCGCCCCGGCCGACACCAGCTGCGCCGTGCCGGCGTTGGCCACGGGGTCGATGCCGAGCATGCGCAGCGAATACTGGCCGCATGCCAGCGCAATGCCGCCGATGGCCGACGCGCGCAGCAGCACCAGCTGCGTCCACCCGAAGAGGAACGCGGTGGGCCGGCCCCAGGTCTCGCGCAGGTACGCGTAGTAGCCTCCGGACTCCGGAAAGACCGCGGCCAGTTCGGCGAGCGAGAGCGCGCCGGCCAGCGCCAGCAGGCCGCCCACCACCCAGAGCGCCATGAAGAGCGTCGGGTCTTCGACGCGCTGCGCCACGCCGGCGGGGGAGCGGAAGATGCCAGACCCGATCGTGATGCCAATCACCATTGCGGTGGCGCTTCCGAGGCCGAGCGTGCGGGGGAGCCGGTGGGACTGATGAGTCACCGGCCGAGTATAGGTCAGGCCGGAGGCACCTCGTTGTTCTCGCTGGCGGCCCGCTCGGTCAGCCGCGTGAGGCGGGACGGGGCCCACTCCGAAAGGCTCTGCCACCCGCTGCGTGCATCGGTGCCGGCCTCGTCGCGTGGCGCCGGCAGCACCGTGGTGTTGGCAGTGGCCATGACGCTGGCCACCACCTCCGGCACGACGGCATTCGCGATGATCGCCAGTTTGGCCGGCAGCGTGATCACCAGCTCCGGATCGCCGTGCCTGGCCGCGTCGATCACCTGTGCGGCGGCGCGTCGGCCGTCGACGGATGCAACGGGGATGGAGTCGGAGATGGCGAACCAGGCGAACTCGGCCCGGTGGTCCCCCTTGAACCAGGCGTTGAACGGCGAACCGGTCCGCATCATCCCCGGGCAGACGGTCGTCACGAAGATGTCGTCCTTCGCCAGTTCGGCCCGGATCGAATCGGACAGTCCCGCCAGCGCGAACTTGCTCGCGCAGTACGGCACGAGGTGCGGCACACCGATGCGTCCGCCGATCGACGAGATGTTCACGATCCGTCCGCCACCCTGGCGGCGCATGGCCGGGACCGCTGCCAGCGTCGTGTGCAGCGGACCCCAGAAGTGCACGTCCATGGCCTCCTCGAAATCGGCATGTGCCATGTGCTCGATCGGCCCCACTTTCATCACGCCGGCGTTGTTGACGAGCAGGTCGATCCGTCCGTGCCGCTGCAGGGTCTCCTCGATGAGTCGCTCTGCCTCCTCGCGCCGGCCCACGTCGCACACCGCGACGTGCACCCTCGCCCCGTCTGCGGTCAGCTCCTCCCGCGCCCGCTCCAGCTCACCCCGGTCGCGTGCGGCAATCGTCACGTGGGCCCCCTCGGCCACCAGCTGCCTGGCCATGACCAGTCCAAGGCCGCGCGACCCGCCGGTGATGACGACGATGCGCCTGGAGAAGTCGATGCGGCGTGAGGCTCGAAGACCTCGACTGAGGAGGGCGGCGCCCAGCGCCACGGCGCCGGCGGCCAGTGCGGTCTGTTGGGTCCTGTTCATGCGGCAACGGGACAGCAATCCGGATACCGCCGCCTGTCCGGCCCTCGCCCGGCTCCCCGGGTCGTTTCGGTCCTTGATCGCCCCTGAACCGCGCTGCTACGATTTCGGTGAATTTTCGCCACCAGTCTGGAAGTGCCAGGGATGAACGAGCTGACGACTACGACCGACACGCGCGTCCGCAGACCCGGGAGGGACGGCGCGCTCGACGCGGCGCTGGATCGGCTCGTCCCCGGACGGGTGCCGGACCGGCCGGACAACCCCGACGGTCATGTCACGGCCGTTCGCCGCATGGATCCGGTGCCGGCCGAGTACGCCCCATTTCCCGAGGCGCTCGACGGTCGGCTGCGGGACGCACTCGGGTCACGTGGCATCGGCCAGCTCTACACACACCAGGCGGAGGCGATCGATCACGCGCTCGCGGGTCGGAACGCGGTGGTGATCACGCCCACGGCCTCGGGCAAGACGCTGTGCTACAACGCGCCCGTACTCCATTCGATCCTCCAGGATCCGTCGAGCCGCGCGCTCTACCTGTTCCCGACCAAGGCCCTCGCCCAGGACCAGCTCGCGGAACTCCAGACCCTCTGTGAGCACATCGCCTCGGCCACGGGCGAGCAGATAGGCGTCTACACCTACGACGGCGACACGCCGCAGGACGCGAGGCGGACGATCCGCTCGCGCGCACACCTGGTGCTCAGCAACCCGGACATGGTGCACTCCGGCATCCTGCCGCACCACCCGCGCTGGGCGAAGCTCTTCGAGAACCTCAAGTACATCGTCATCGACGAGCTGCACGCGTACCGGGGCGTGTTCGGGAGTCACCTCTGCAACGTGCTGCGGCGGCTGCGGCGCGTCTGCCGTCACTATGGGTCGAACCCGGTGTTCATCTGCTCGTCGGCGACGATTGCCAACCCGCGCGAGCTTGCCGAGCGGCTCACCGAGCAGCCGTTCGAACTCGTGGCGCGCAGCGGCGCCCCGAGGGGCGAGAAGTACTTCCTGTTCGTGAATCCACCGGTGGTCAACCAGCAGCTCGGCATCCGCCGCTCGTACCTGAGCGAGACCCGGCGGGTGGCCTCCGAGTTCCTGAAGCGCAACCTGCAGCTGATCGTGTTCGCCCAGAGCCGGCTCTCGACCGAGATCCTCACCACGTACCTCAAGGACGACTTCGAGAACGAGCCGGGACAGCCGGAGCGGATCCGTGGCTACCGCGGCGGGTACCTGCCGCTGAGGCGGCGCGAGATCGAGAAGGGGCTGCGGGAAGGGGCGGTGCGTGCCGTGGTGTCGACCAATGCGCTCGAGCTCGGGATCGACATCGGGGCGCTCGACGTGTCGGTCATGGCCGGCTACCCGGGGACGATTGCCGCGACCTGGCAGCGCGCGGGGCGTGCCGGACGGCGCGCGGGCCGTTCCGCGGCGGTCATGGTCGCGAGCAGCGCACCGCTCGACCAGTTCATCGTGCGCAACCCGTCGTACTTCTTCGATGCGTCGCCCGAGCGCGCGCTCGTCGACCCCGACAACCTGCACATCCTCGTCGACCACGTGAAGTGCGCGGCGTTCGAGTTGCCGTTCACGCCGGTGGAGCAGTTCGGCCGGCACGACCTGCAGGAGGTGCTCGGCATCCTGGCCGAGCAGGGGCTCGTGCACCGGACCGGTGGGAGCGACGATCCTGACCATCCCTCGGACGATGGGCAGTGGCACTGGACCAGCGAGTCGTACCCGGCCGATGCCGTGAGCCTGCGATCCGTCTCCTCGGACAACTTCATCATCGTCGACACGACGCACGAGCCGCGGGTGATCGGCGAGACCGACTTCACCAGCGGACCGTCCACCCTGCACGAGAAGGCGATCTACATCGTGGAAGGCACGCTCTACCAGGTGGAGAAGCTGGACTTCGAGGGGCGGAAGGCGTACGTCCGGGAGATCGACTGCGACTACTACACCGATGCCATCACCTACAGTCGAGTGACGATCATCGACACGTTCTCGGAGCCTGCGGTTCCGTCGAACGGCGAGGTGCACGTCGTCTCGCGGGTGGTCGGCTTCAAGAAGATCAAGTTCTACACGAACGAGAACATCGGGTCGGGCGAGCTGGACCTCCCCGAGCAGCAGATGCACACCACGTCGTACTGGCTCACCATCCCGGCGGAGCTGATGGGGGTGCTGCCGTTCGCCACCGACGACCGGCGCGACGGCATCGTCGGCTTGTCGTACGCGATGAAGCAGGTGGCGCAACTGCTCCTGATGTGCGACGGGCACGACATCGGCATCTCGATCGATACCGAGGAGCAGAGCCCCCGGATCTTCGTATACGACAACTACCCGGGGGGCATCGGATTCAGCGCGCCGCTGTACCGGATGCACGACGAACTGCTCACCGCCACGCAGCGGCTGATTTCGGAGTGCCCCTGCGAGCACGGCTGTCCCGGCTGCGTGGGGCCGGTGGGGAACACCGGGCCGCTGGCCAAGACGGCGGCGCTCCGCATCCTCGACCTGCTGCTCGCGGATCGGCTGGCCGCATGACCATGATGGACCCGGCACGGCTGCGGGATCGGCTGAGGGGGATCGTCTCTCCACCACGCCCATCCGGAGGAATGGAGGCACCGCCTCCACGCGCGGACGAGGGCACACGGGCGGAACCAGGCGCGCCGGCAACGCCGTCGATGCCGCAGGGCTCCGCGGCTCCTGCCGTCCCGCGTTCGCGCGCCGGGCTCGAACGGATCCTTGGGGGCGAGTGGCGGGAGCGCAACGGCGCGCGGTCGTTCGTGGTGACCCGCCGGTTCGAGGCCGATGCCCGGTACGGCAGCGTCGCGGTGGGGGAGATTGCGGCCCGGCTGGTCCAGGCAGGGGATGCGGCGTCGCTGCTGACGTCCGGCGTGCCGTGCGGGTCGTTCGTGTTCTTCGACCTCGAGACGACCGGCCTGAGCGGCGGCGCAGGCACGCACGCGTTCCTGGTCGGCTGCTCGCGATTCGACGAGAGCGGCGCCTTCATCGTCGAGCAGCACCTGATGACCGACTACGCGGCGGAGCGGGGGATGCTCGCGCTGGTGGCGCAGGACCTGGCCGATGCGGGCGCGCTGGTCACCTTCAACGGAAAGTCGTTCGACGCCCCGGTCATCGAGACGCGCTACCTGTTCCACCGGCTCACCTCGCCGTGTACGCAGCTGCCGCACGTGGACGTGCTGCACCCGGCGCGTCGCTTCTGGGGAGGCGACCCGGTGCTCGGGTGCTCGCTCATCGCACTGGAGCAGCAGCTGCTCGGGGCAAGGCGGGTGGGTGATGTGCCCGGTTTCGAGATTCCCGCGCGCTACTTCCAGTTCATCAGGTCTGGCGACGCGGCGCCGCTGGCCGACGTGCTCGAGCACAACCGGCTCGACCTGCTGTCGCTTGCCGGCGTGACGGCGCGGTTGCTCCAGCTGCTGCGTGAGGGGCCGGAGGCGGCGGCGAGCGCGCGAGAGGCGCTGGCCCTGGGGAAGCTGTACGAGCGGGCGGAGCGTGGTGCGCAGGCCATTGCGTCCTACCAGCACGCGGAGCGGATGGCGGCCCAGGGCCTGGCGCGTGGCGAGCGGCGACGAGGGTCGGTGGAGTGGACCTGGACGCCCGAGGGGATTCGAGCGGAGGCGTTACGGTCGCTGGCGGTGGCGGCCCGGCGCAGCCGGCGATATGCCGAGGCGGCCGGCTGGTGGCGGCAACTGCTCGAGGTAGCGGGGTGCCCGTCGGCCATCAGGCGCGAGGCCACAGCGGCGCTCGCGATTCACCACGAGCACCGGGACCGAGACCTCGAAGCGGCGAGGATGTTTGCGCTGAAGAGCCTGGAAGCGGGAGCGGAGGCGGCGTGGGGCGATGCCGTGCGGCATCGCCTCGCGCGCATCGAACGGAAGCTGGTCAGCGAGCGGCCGCTGTTCCCTTCTTCGCCTTCGCAGCCGCCTTGCGGCTCTCCGACGTCTGGGCGCCGAACTTCTTCGTGAAGCGTTCGACGCGGCCTTCCGTGTCGATCAGCTTCTGCCGTCCGGTGAAGAACGGGTGGCAGTTCGAGCAGATTTCGAGGTGCAGCTCGTGCTTGGTCGAGCGGGTCTGCCAGGTTGCGCCGCAGGCGCAGCGGGCCTCGACGTCGTGATACTTCGGGTGGATACCTTCCTGCACAGCGAACTCCTTGGGCGTTTCCGGAAACCCTGAGTATACCACCGGTCCGCTGGCCCAGGGCTCAGCGGCGGTCCCAACGGTGGAACTTCAGCGCCTCGTGGCTCCTCGGAGGGAGCCGCTGCCCGTCGGCGGCGGCCAGGTTTCGCTCCACATGGCCGACCCGGCGCATGCCGGGGATGGTCGTGGTCACCGCCGGGTGCTCGAGGATGAAGCGGAGCGCCAGCTCGGGCAGGTCCATCCCGTCCGGAATCAGTACGTCGAGCCGTTCGACCCGCTCGAGCGTCTCCTCCAGCCGTTCTGGCGTGAAATACGTGTTCCGCCAGTCACCGTCCGGCCAGCGGCAGTCCCTCGTCAGCGTACCGGTGAGGCTCCCCTCGTCGAACGGCACCCGCGCGATGATGGCGATGTTGTTGGCCTGGCAATACGGGAACAGCTCGTCCTCGGGCGCCTGGTCGAAGATGTTGTAGACGACCTGCACGCTGTCGATCAGCCCGGTGCTCAGCGCGCGCATCACGTTGGTGGGCTGCCACCGGTTCACGCTGATGCCAAAGGCCTTCACCAGCCCTTCCTCCTTCAGCGCCCGCACGGCTGTCTTCCAGCCATCGTCGTCTGCCCAGGTGTCGCTCCACACGTGGAACTGCTGGAGGTCGATGGACTCCGCGTCGAGGTTCTTCAGGCTGATCTCGGTGTACTCGCGGATGTGGTCGGCCGGGTAGGCGTCGTGCGCGGGGTCGTCAGCCCGGGCCGGCCAACGCATGTTCTTCGGTGGAATCTTCGTGGCCACGCGCAGCGGCGCGTGGGGGTAGCGGCGCCGTGCCTCGGCCAGGAGCTGCTCGCTCTTGCCCTGCCCGTAGGCCCAGGCGGTGTCGAAGAAGGTGCAGCCGAGGACGATGGCGCGCCCGAGCGCCTGCAGCGACTCCTCGTCATCGGAGCCGGTCCAGCCGCCCATGCCCCACATGCCGTAGCCGATCTCCGACACCGGCCACCCCACACGGCCAAACTGCCTGTATTTCACGACCACCCTCCAGAATTGCTGATTGCGAATTGCCGATTGCTAATCTGACGGTTCAGTGAGGGCTTGGCGTTTCGCAATCAGCGATTCCCGTCTGTGTACCCGCACCGGTGGCGCAACCGGTAGACGACGACTCCGCGCACGTCCACCTCCTCTCGGGCTTCCTCGAAGTAGCACGTGCCGGTGTTCCACGCGTCGACCCCGCCCTGAATCTCGTGGCTGCGAACCACCGTGACACTTGGCGACACCAGGTCGCTGAAGCGGCGGACGATGTCGCGGCCGGCTGAGGGGTCGGCTGCGACGAGCACATTGCGATCGTCGAGGGCCGCGGCGGCGAGCTGATCGAGCCACCAGACGTCGGTGATGACGGGCAGCCCAGGGCTGCTGAGGCGTTCGACGGCATCGGCGAGGCGGCCGTAGGTGTTCTTGGCGCCACGGAGGGTGCGGTACGCCGCGCGCTGTACCCAGACACCGCCTGCGGCGAGCACGACGATCAGTGCGATCGCCCAGACGGTGCGTGGCAGGGCCTGGATGGTGTCGGCAGCCAGCAGGACGAGCGGCACGTAGGCCGGCAGCAGGTAGCGGGGCGCCCACTGTCCACCGCCGTCGTTCGGAGCCACGAGCAGGGTCAGCCCGATGGTGAGCACGGCCACGGTCCACAGGAAGGGGCGTTCGTCGTGGTTCGACGCGCGGAAGAGGCCGCCCGCGGCGACGACCGCCGCGGGGGCGACGCTCCAGAAGCTGTCCAGCCGCGTCGGTCCGCGTCCGGTCCAGGGCGCGGGGAGCAGCCAGTTCGAGGCAAACGTGGCCCGTTCGGCGAGCCAGGCATCGCCGAACAGCGCCGCATTGGTGCCGACGTGGCCGGGGATCCACGACCCGAAGTGCACCACGGTGTACGCCTCGAGCGGCAGCAGCCCCACCACCATGCCTGCCGTGGCCACGGCGAGTGACCGCCAGGACGGGCGATGAATCAGCAGGCGCGAGGCGACGAAGACCGCCGCAACAAAGCAGGCCGCTTCCGGGCGGAACGTGGTGGCCGCACCGAACAGCAGGCCGGCCGCGAAGGTTGGCAGTGTCGCAGCATGTCCACCGGGCTGGCGCCTCGTCGCGTGGAACAGCAGGGCGGTGCCGCACACGAGCAGCGCCACCGCCGGCATGTGCTCCCAGAATTCCAGGCCGTAGAACAGGAACGGCGAGCCGAGCGCGGCCACGCCGGCCACATGCGCCATGTTGCGCCGGTGGTCCAGCACCCAGCCGAGCCAGGCAGTACCTGCGAGCGTGGCCAGGAAGCCCAGGGCGGGCAGCACATAGATCCCGCGGAGCCCGAAGAGGCGGAGCAGGGGGGCCGTGACCAGCGGAAAGAACTCGGACGTGACGGCGTGCGCGTGGGTGTCGTGCACCGCGAAGAACTGCTCGACGTGCGGCACCTGGTCGGTACCGATGTGGGGCAGCGGGATGTTCAGCGGGCTGGCGGGCGTGCGCAGCGTGTTCCGGGTGGAGATCAGCTTCACGCCCGGATCGCCGACGAAGAACGTGTCGGGACGCAGCCCCGAGGCAAGGGCGGCCGTGATGACCGAGCAGGCGAACAGGACGAGGAGAAGCCCCCTCAGTTGCTGGCGGAGCACCGGAGCGAGGATAGCAGGGGGAGCGGGGAATGCTGGTGAGTGGGCGACGTGGTGACTGGATTCACCACGTCAGCCACTCCCGTCCTACTTTCCGCTCGACATGGCCGACAGGAAATCCTGGTTCGTCTTGGTCTTGCCCATCTTCGAGAGCAGCAGTTCCATGGCCTCGACGGGCGAGAGTGGCGTGAGCACCTTGCGCAGCACCCAGACGCGGTTCAGGTCTTCCTTCGGGATGAGCAGTTCCTCCTTGCGGGTACCGCTCTTCTGGATGTCGATCGACGGGAACACGCGACGGTCGGTCAGCTTGCGATCCAGGTGGATCTCGAGGTTGCCGGTGCCCTTGAACTCCTCGAAGATCACCTCGTCCATGCGCGAGCCGGTGTCGATGAGCGCCGTCGCCATGATGGTGAGCGAGCCGCCCTCCTCGACGTTCCGGGCCGCACCGAAGAAGCGCTTCGGGCGCTGCAGGGCGTTGCTGTCGACACCGCCCGACAGCACCTTCCCCGACGGGGGCACGATGGTGTTGTAGGCGCGCGCAAGGCGGGTGATCGAGTCGAGCAGGATGACCACGTCCTTCTTGTGCTCGACGAGGCGCTTGGCCTTCTCGATGACCATCTCGGCCACCTGCACGTGGCGCTGCGCCGGCTCGTCGAAGGTCGACGAGATCACCTCGCCGCGGACGGAGCGCTGCATGTCGGTCACTTCCTCTGGCCGCTCGTCGATCAGCAGGACCATGAGGTAGACCTCGGGGTGGTTCTTCGTGATGCTGTTCGCGATGTTCTGCATCAGCATCGTCTTGCCGGTTCGCGGCGGAGCGACGATGAGGCCGCGCTGGCCCTTGCCGATCGGCACCATCAGGTCGAGGACGCGGCCGGAGAGGTTCTCGGCCTCGGTCTCGAGCTGGATGCGGTTCTGCGGGTAGAGCGGCGTCAGGTTCTCGAAGAAGACCTTGTCGCGCGTGCGCTCCGGCGGCTCGAAGTTGACCGCCTCGACCTTGATGAGGGCGAAGTAGCGCTCGCCTTCCTTGGGTGACCTGATCTGGCCCGACACCGTGTCGCCCGTGTGCAGGTCGAACTTGCGGATCTGCGAGGGGGAGACGTAGATGTCGTCGGGACCGGGCAGGTAGTTGTAGTCGGGGGCGCGCAGGAAGCCGAAGCCGTCGGGCAGGACCTCGAGGACGCCTTCGGAGAAGATGAGGCCGCTCTTCTCGGCGCGCGCCTTGAGGATCTCGAAGATCAGCTCCTGCTTGCGCATGCCGGTGGCGCCCGGCACCTCGAGCTGCTTCGCGATCTTCGTGAGCGCGCCCACGCTCATGTCCTTCAGCGTGGCGAGGTCGATGCGCTCGATCTTCTCGGGCTTGTTCTCGCCCGGTCGTCCGCGCTCCTGGCCGGCCTGGGCCGACCCGTTGCCGCCCTTGGCGGGCTGTTCCTGTTGCGCGGTGGTTACGGCTGCCGGCTGTTCGCCAGCCTGTCGATCAGTTTCCACAGTTCGTCCAGTCCTTCACCGGTGACGGCTGAAACCGGCAGCACGGTGTCTTCAAACACGGATTCGAGTGCCTTGAGCGCGCGTATCCGTTGTCCGCGCGGCAGCTTGTCGATCTTGGTCCCCACGACGGCAGCCGGGGCTGCCTGCCGCAGCCAGTGCCAGGCCTCGCGATCGTTGTCGAGGCCGGGATGCCGGGTGTCCACCAGCAGGAGCGCGCTGGCGCGCTCCCGTGCGAAGAAGGCGTCCGTCAGCGCGGCGAACGTCGTGCTCTCCGGCGTCTTCGCGCGCCGTGCATATCCGTAGCCCGGAAGGTCCACCAGGTAGAACGGGGCGGCGGCACCCCGCTGCACCCGGTAGACGTTCGCCAGCCTCGTCTTGCCCGGCTCGGCACTGGTGCGCGCCACTTTCTGCCGGGTGAGGGCATTGATCAGGCTCGACTTGCCGACATTCGAGCGCCCGACCATCGCCACTTCGGGCAGGCCATCGCGCGGAAAGTCCGCCGCGCTGGCGGCCGAGACGATGAATGAGGCTGAAATCTTCACGGTGAATGCAGACTTCAGGCTTCAGACTGCAGAATGCCTCAGGCCGGCGATGCCAGTCGGCAATCTGCGATCAGCCATCTGCCATTCCCGTGTCAGTGCGTGATCCTGTCGTCGACGTCGGCCGTCTCGACCGGTTCCGGCGTTGCCTCGGCCGGGATACGGCCGCTGAGCGGCTCGACAAGCGCGATCTTGAGCACCTCGTCCATGCCTTGCACCAGGTGTACCTTCAGGGTGTCGAGCACGGTCTTCGGGATGTCGGCCAGATCCTTCTCGTTGTCCTTCGGCAGGATGATGGTGGTGATGCCCGCGCGATGCGCCGCGAGCAGCTTCTCCTTGACGCCGCCGATGGGGAGCACCTTGCCGCGGAGCGTGATCTCGCCGGTCATCGCCACGTCCTTCCGGACCGGCACCCGTGAGAGGGCTGACACGAGCGCCGTGGCCAGGGTGATGCCGGCCGAGGGGCCGTCCTTCGGGATGGCCCCTTCGGGCACGTGCACGTGGATGTCGTTCTTCCGGCTGAAGTCCTGCGGCAGGCCGTACTCGTCCGACTTCGTCCGGACGAAGCTCATCGCGGCCTGTGCCGACTCCTGCATCACGTCGCCGAGCTTGCCGGTCAGCGTCAGCTTGCCGCGCCCCGGCATGAGGGTCGCCTCGGTGACCAGGATTTCGCCGCCCACCTCGGTCCAGGCCAGTCCGGTCGCGATGCCGATCTCGTTGCTCTCTTCCGCCATGGTGCTGCGGAAGCGCGGCACGCCCAGGTACTGCGTCACCTTGTCGGGCGTGATCTCCTCGGAGAAGGTCTTGCCCTCGACCACCACCTTGCGCGCCACCTTGCGGCAGATCGACGCGACCTCGCGCTCGAGGTTGCGGACGCCGGCCTCGCGCGTGTAGCGGTTGATGATCGTCTGCAGCGCGTCGTCGGTGAAGGTGATGTTCTCCTTCGTCAGCCCCGCGCCCTCGATCGCCTTGGGCGCCAGGAAGCGCCTGGCAATCTCGACCTTCTCGATCTCGGTGTAGCCGGCGAGCTGCAGCACCTCCATGCGGTCGCGCAGCGCCTGCGGGATCGTGTGCAGGACGTTCGCCGTGCAGATGAACATCACGTGCGACAGGTCGTACTCGACGTCGAGGTAGTGGTCGAGGAACGTCCCGTTCTGCTCGGGGTCGAGCACCTCCAGCAGGGCGGCCGACGGGTCGCCGCGGAAGTCCATCGACATCTTGTCGACTTCGTCCAGCAGGAACACCGGGTTCATCGTGCCGGCCTTCTTCATCATCTGGATGATCTGGCCGGGGAAGGCGCCGATGTAGGTGCGACGGTGCCCGCGGATCTCCGCCTCGTCTCGGACCCCGCCGAGCGACAGGCGGACGAACTTCCGGTTCATGGCGCGCGCGATCGACTTGGCCAGCGACGTCTTGCCGACGCCGGGAGGTCCGGAGAAGGTGAGAATCGTGGCCTTGGGCTTCTTCACGAGGGCACGCACGGCGAGGAACTCGAGGATGCGCTCCTTGAGCTTCTCGAGGCCGTAGTGGTCCTCGTTGAGGACCTCCTCGGCGCGCTTCAGGTCGCGGCTCTCGCGCGTCTTCTTGTGCCACGGCACGGCGATGAGCCAGTCGAGGTAGTTCCGCGAGACAGTGGCCTCGGCCGACATCGGGGGCATGGCTTCCAGGCGCTTCAGTTCCTGGATGGCCTTCTCCTCGACGTCCTTCGGCATCTTGGCCTGTTCGATCTTCTTCTTCAGGTCGTCGACCTCGTTGCCCTTCTCGTCCTTGCGGCCCAGCTCCTTCTGGATCGCCTTCATCTTCTCGTTGAGGTAGTACTCCTTCTGCGCCTTCTCCATCTGCTTCTTCACGCGAGACTGGATGCGGCGATCGACCTGGAGCTTGTCCACCTCGATCTCGAGAATGCCGGCGATGCGGTTCAGGCGCTCGATCGGGGAGATGATCTCGAGCAGGTTCTGCTTCTCGTCCACGCCCACGAGCAGGTGGGCCGAGATGGTGTCGGCCAGCTTGCCCGGATCGTCCACCCGGACCGCGGCCACCATGGCGTCGTAGTTCAGGTTGTTCGAGAGCTTCACGTACTGCTCGAACAGCGACACGACGCGGCTCATCGTGCCTTCGACGTCGCCGCTGGCGTCGCGCTGCTTCGGCAGCACCTTCACCACCACGCGGTAGAAGCCCTTGTCTTCCTTCCACTCGATGGCGCGCGCGCGCTCCACCCCCTCGACGAGGACCTTGATGTTCCCGTCCGGCAGCTTGAGGCTCTGGACGACGTTGGCGACGCAGCCCATCGTGTAGATGTCCTCGGGCTGCGGGTCGTCGACCGACGCGTCGTGCTGGGCCGCCAGGAAGATCCGCTTGTCCTTCAGCAGCGCATGCTCGAGCGCCCGGGTGGAGCTCGGCCGTCCGATGACGAAGGGCATCATCATGTGCGGGAAGACGACCACGTCGCGAAGCGGGACGATGGGGAGTGTCTCGTAGACTTCGAGGGTGTTTTCCATGGGGAGATGCTTGAAATTCAGATTGCAGGATTCAGGTTGCAGACTGGGGAGGCCTGACACCGGTCAGCCGCCGGCCGGCCCCATCTGCAACCCTGAACGCTGTGCAGCCTTCCAATCCGAAATCTGAACTCTGGAATCTGCAATTCAGCAGCAGGCGCTAGCCTGCTTTTTCGATAAGCGTGATGGGCTTGTCCTTGGCCATCACGACTTCCCGGGTGATCGTCACTTCCCGGACCTTCTTCTGGTTCGGCACCTGATACATCAGGTCGAGCATCAGGTCCTCGATGATCATGCGGAGGCCCCGGGCCCCGATCTTCCGCTCGAGCGCCGACTCGGCAATGGCCTCGAGGGCGTCGTCCGAGAAGCGGAGCTTCACGTTCTCGTACTCGAACAGCTTCTGGTACTGACGCGTGATGGCGTTGCGCGGTTGCGTCAGGATCTGGACCAGGGCGGCCTTGTCGAGCTCGTGCAGCGTGCCAATCACCGGCAGGCGGCCGACGAACTCGGGGATGAGGCCGTACTTGATCAGGTCCTGCGGCTCGAGCTGCTCGAGCGTGGCGCCGACGTCGCGGCCGGCCAGCGACTTCACGTCCGCCTTGAAGCCGAGCGTCTTCTTGCCGACCCGCCGATCGATCGCCTTGTCGAGCCCGACGAAGGCCCCGCCGCAGATGAAGAGGATGTTCGTCGTGTCCACCTGGAAGAACTCCTGGTGGGGGTGCTTGCGGCCGCCCTGGGGCGGCACGTTGGCGACCGTGCCCTCGAGGATCTTCAGGAGCGCCTGCTGGACGCCTTCACCCGACACGTCGCGCGTGATCGACGGGTTCTCGTCCTTGCGGCAGATCTTGTCGACCTCGTCGATGTAGATGATGCCCTGTTGCGCCTTCTCGATGTCCCCGCCGGAGGCCTGCAGCAGCTTGAGGATGATGTTCTCGACGTCCTCGCCGACGTAGCCAGCCTCGGTCAGCGTGGTCGCGTCGACGATGGTGAAGGGCACCGAGAGGAGCTTGGCGAGGGTCTGCGCGAGCAGCGTCTTGCCGGTCCCGGTCGGGCCAATCAGCAGGATGTTCGACTTCGTGAGCTCGATGTCGTTGCGGCTGCGCGGCTGCTTCTGGATCTCGATCCGCTTGTAGTGGTTGTAGACCGCGACGGCGAGCTTCTTCTTGGTCCGCTCCTGGCCGATGACGTACTCGTCCAGGAACTTCTTGATCTCCTGCGGGGTGGGCAGCGAGGACCGCGTCCCGCGGTTCTCGAAGCGATTGTCGTCCGCAATGATGTCGTTGCAGACCTCGACGCACTCGTCGCAGATGAAGACCGTCGGGCCCGCGATCAGCTTGCGGACGTCATTCTGGTCCTTGTTGCAGAACGAGCACCGGAGAACCTCCGCTTCGCCGCTCTTCTTCACCATTGGGGGCTCCTACGCCCTTTTGCGGATGACATCATCGATAATACCGTATTCCTTGCCCTGGTCGGCCGTCATGATGTAGTCGCGCTCCGTGTCCTCCTGGATGCGCTTCTCGGGCTGTCCGGTGTGGTGCACGAGGATGCCGTTCAGCCGCTCCCGCATGCGCAGGATTTCCCGGGCCGCGATGTCGATGTCGGTCGCCTGGCCGGCCAGGCCCGACATCAGCGGCTGGTGGATGACGATGCGCGAGTTGGGCAGCGAGTAGCGCTTGCCCTTGGCGCCCGATGCCAGCAGCACCGCGGCCATCGAGGCCGCCTGCCCGATGCAGTAGGTGGCCACGTCCGGCTTGATGAACTGCATCGTGTCGTAGATCGCCAGACCCGCCGTGATCGAGCCCCCCGGGCTGTTGATGTAGAGCAGGATGTCCTTGTCCGGGTCCTCCGCCTCGAGGAACAGCATCTGCGCGATGACCAGGTTCGCGATGTTGTCGTCGATCGGCGTCCCGATGAAGATGATGCTGTCCTTCAGCAGGCGCGAGAAGATGTCGTAGGCACGCTCCCCGCGGTTCGTCTGCTCGACGACCATGGGAACGAGCTGGGCACGTGGATCGGGAAGCTGGTGACGCATAGGCCTGTGCGGGTTCCGTCTCGGAAAAACGTCGGTTGATGTCGGGGAAACGGGCGCGAGCGGGGAGGCTTTACTTCCCCGAAATTGTAGCACGCGCCATGATGTAGTCAACGCACTTCTCCCGCCGTAAACCTGCGTAGATACGGGAGATTCCGCCATCCTTCTCGAGCGCCGCGCGCACCGCCGCGGGCGTCCGGCCCGTGCGTTCCGCGTAGCGCGCGATCTCCTGCTCGATCTCATCCTCGGAGACCGTGATCGACTCCTTGCGCGCGAGCTCGTCCAGGACGAGCGCCCCGCCGACCGCCTCCTTCGCCGGGGTCCGCTGGCTCTCGCGGAACGCCCCCCAGTCGATGCCGGCCTGCCGCGGATCGATGTTCTGCTGCATCAGCCGGCCCGCGAAGTCCTCCAGCCGCCGGTCGATCTCACGCTCCACCAGCGCCGCCGGAATCTCGAACGGCACGCGCCCAGCCAGCGCCTTCATCAGATCGCCGCGCAGGTCGTTCTCCGAGGCGTGCATCGCTTCGTGCTCGAGGTCGGCGCGCACGCGTGCCTTCAGGGCGTCGAGGTTCTCGAACTCGCCCATGTCCTTCGCGAACTCATCGTCCAGCGCCGGAATCGTCCGCCGCTTGATGGCCTTCACCGTGACGGTGTAGGCCACTTCGGTGTTCGCCAACTCCGCGTTCGGGTAATCGGCGGGGAAACTGATGGGGAAGGTGCGCGTGCTGCCAGCCTCGGCCCCGAGCAGCTGCGCATCAAACCCGGGCGGGTTCGCCGAGGCGCCCATCTCGATCGCCACGTCCTTGTGCGTGTCGCTCGCGCCGGACGCATCCGTGCGCTCGATGTCCACCGTGACGATGTCGCCGTCGACCACGCCGCGACCCTCGACGGCGTCGTGGCGGGCTGCCCGTTCCTGGAGGCGCGTCAGCGCGTCGTTCAGCGCGTCGTCCGACACGTCGGTCGGCTTGCGGGTGAGCGCCACCGTGGCGAAGTCGCCCAGGTCGAACGGCGGAAGGGTGTCGAACGAGGCCGTGAACGTGAGCGCCCGTCCTTCCTCGAGGACCACCTCGCGGACGTCGGGCGTGCTCACCGGCTCGACCCCCTTGGCGCGGAGCGCCTCGTCCAGGGCGCGCGGCACCAGCTCGTGCGCGACGTCGTGGAGGATCTGCTCCCGGAAGCGCTGACGCACGACGCGTGAGGGCACCTTGCCGGGCCGGAACCCCGGAATGCGGGCCTTCCGCGAGTAGTCGCGCGCAATGCGCTCGATTTCGGCATCCACCAGGTCGCTGGGAAATTCAACCGAGAGGGTCTTGCGGGTTTCGTTGACGTCGACGAGTTCGGCTTTCATCGCTGCTCAGGGAAAAGGGTTGGTCCGAGGGGAAGGCGTTCTGGACGGTGCGGTCAGAACGGCAGTGGTGGGAGCGGAGGGACTTGAACCCACACGGACTTCCGCCCACGGGCTCCTAAGACCCGCGCGTCTGCCAGTTTCGCCACGCTCCCGAACTCCCAGACCACTAACTGTCCCCTGCACCGGCCCTTTCGTCAACCTGTTTTCTCCGGGCCTTTCGCGCTGTGTTCGCCGCGCGCGCGCGCGGACCGTTGGCCTTCTTTATCGGTGCGTGGCCATCGGCGCAGCAGCGTAGGACGAGTTCGCATAGAATTTCCGGACCGTGACTCATCCATTCGAGTTCCATGGCCTCGTGCGCCGCGTCGAACAGAACGGCGTGATGCGCCTCGTGCCCCACCACCCGCGGCCGGCCGCCATACCCTGCCCGACAACCGGCAGGGCGCTGAAGATCGCCGCCATCGACGCGAGCGCTCCCGCGCTGTGCCCCTCCTGCATGCAGACCGGGCACGGTGCGTTCGTCTCGTTCGTGAGCGACCTGCGCATGGCCTACGCGTGCCCGCAGTGCGATCAGCTGATCTGGGCCGCCGGAAGCTGACGTGCTGAACCCGGAACGCAGAACTGGACGGCTCACCTGCGGCGATTCCCGCTTCGACGCTGGAATCTCTGACTGCTGACTTCTAGGTTCTGACTTCGGAGCGCCTGATGTTGGTGATCAGGTACTCCTCCACAGGGCCGCGCCGTGCGGCGTTGCTGTTGATGGCCCGTCGGGCGGGCACGCGCAGGGCGCGTAGGCCGGCACGCCTCGCGACGGCGTTGCGATCGTAGAGGTCGACGATCGCCGGAGCGGTGGAGTTGCTGAGCAGCACGTGACAGCCACGCCGGACGAGATCGAGCACCAGGCGTTGCAGCGCCTGCTGTTCGTCGGGGCCGAAGCGGGGCGCGGTGTAGGCGGTGAAGCTGGCCGTCTCGCTCAGGGGCGCATACGGCGGGTCGATGTAGAGGAAGTCGCCGCTGGCTGCCAGCGATGCCGCCTCGCCGAAGGTGCCCCAGCGCAGCTCGACGCCCGGCGTTCGCAGCGCCGTGGCCACCTGGTGCACGCGCTCGCGTTCGGCAATCCGCGGGCGCTCGTACCGGCCTGCCGGGACATTGAACGCACCGCGGGCATTCACGCGGAAGAGCCCATTGAAGCCGGTGCGGTTCAGGTAGATGAGCATGGCGGCCAGATCGGCGGTGTAGGCGATGCGTCCATCCCCTGACCGACGCTCGGCCCGCTGCGGATTGAACTGCGCGTCGCGAACCGCGTAGTAGTGCGTGCGGCCCCCGCGCGCGTGGCCATCGGCCAGCCGCTCCAGGGCGTCGGCCACGGCGTCCGGGTGGTCACGGACCGTCTCGTAGCACCCGACCAGGTCGGGGTTCGAGTCGATGAGCACCACCTCGTGCCCCTGCAGCCGCCCCTGCTCCCACAGATCGAAGAAGACGGCGCCGCTCCCGAAGAACGGCTCGATGTAGCGGCCGAACACCCCCGGGTAGAACGGGCGGATCGCCGGCAGCAGCTGCCGCTTGCCGCCGACCCACTTGAGCAGGGGCTTGGTCATCGCCGCACGATGATCGCAGATTGTCTGCGTTCGCGGGAAGGGCACCCCCGTTTCCCCTAAGATGGCGACGTGAGACTGCGCCTCGCCGTCGTGCTCGTGGCCCTCATCGCCCTGGTCACGCCGATGCCCCAGGCCTTCGTCGAGGAGGCCTACGCGGCGACCCTCTTTCCACGGCTCCAGTCCGTGATGACCTCCCTGTCCAACGTGACGGCCATGGCCTGGTTCGACGTGCTGATCCTGGCCTGCCTCCTCGCCGGCCTTGCACTCACCATCGATGACCTGCGGCGTGAGGGGGCGGGCCGGACCGTGCTCCGCGGCCTCTGGCGCGTGGCGACGGTGGGGGCGGCGGCCTACCTCGTGTTCCTGCTGATGTGGGGGTTGAACTACCGACGCGAGGGCCTCCGGCGCACGGTGCCCTACGACGCGGCGCGCGTGACGCCGGAGGCGGCCGTGGCGCTGGCGCGCGAGACCGTGGAGCGTGCGAACGCGCTGCATGCGGCTGCGCATCGTGAGGGGTGGCACCCGATGGATCCGGTCGATCCGTCGCTGGTCGACGCCCTGCGGTCCGCGCTCCCCGCCCTCCGCCTGCCCGCGACCGTCGTGCCGGGCCGGCCGAAACAGAGCCTGCTGGACCTGTACTTCCGGCGGGCCGGTGTCGCCGGCATGACCGACCCGTTCTTCCTCGAGACACTCGTGGCCAGCGACATCCTGCCGTTCGAGCGGCCACAGGTCGTTGCCCACGAGTGGGCGCACCTGGCGGGCATCACGGACGAAGGCGAGGCCAACTTCGTCAGCTGGCTCACCTGCCTGCGCGGCACCACGGCCCACCAGTACAGCGGGTGGCTGTTCCTCTACCGCGAGGCGGTCGCCGGACTTCCCCGCGCCACGGCACTCGAGGTGAGTGCGGCGCTCGGCGAAGGGCCGCGCGCCGACTTGCGAGCCATCCGCGAGCGGCACGAGCGGGAGGTGAGCCCGCGCGTGTCGGGGGCCGGGTGGCAGGTCTACGACCGCTACCTGAAGGCGAACCGCGTCGATGCGGGAACAGCCAGCTATGCGGAGGTGGTGCAGCTGGTGCTCGGGACCGGCCTGCGCTGACGTGAGCTAGCTGCCCCCGAACGGTGTGGCCGGACGGATCGGCGTATCGCGAGCGTCCCCCTTGTAGAACACCCGCTCGAGGAACAGGCCCGAGGCCGGCGCGGTGAGTTTCGCCGGCAGGTCCGAGCGGCCGTCGAGCAGCCGCGCCGCGTCGCTCCCGGCCAGGTCGCCACGTCCGACCGCCACCAGCACGCCGACCAGACGCCTGACCATGCGCCACAGGAAGTGCGACCCCTCGACGCCGACGAGCAGGAGCGCGCCCTCCGCCCGCAGGTCGAGCCGTTCCAGCAGCACGCGCGTGGAGGCCTCCTCGTCCACGCGATCGGCCACGGCGAAGGCGGCGAAGTCGTGCATCCCGATGAACGCGGCTGCGGCTTCCTGCATCCGGGCGACCTGCAGCCCCTCCTTCACCCACCACACGTAGGGCTTGGCGAACGCCGTCCGCCGCAGGGCGATCTGGTACAGGTACCGGCGAGCCACGGCGTCGTGCCGCGCGTGGAACCGGTGCGGCACCACCCGCGCACCGAGGATGTTGATGTCGGCCGGCAGTTCGTCGTTCAGCTTCCGGACCAGCAGGTCGGCCGGCAGCCTGGTCGCCACGTCCAGGTGCGCCACCTGCGCGAGCGCGTGGACCCCCGCATCGGTCCGACCGGACCCGTACAGTTCGAAGTCCCGTCGTCCGGTGACGGTGCGGACCGCCTGGTCGATCTCGCCCTGGACGGTCCTGGCGTTCTGCTGGATCTGCCAGCCCGAATAGCGCGTTCCCGCGTACTCGATGGTGAGCTTGAACCTTGGCATCGGGCGAGAACCGGGAATTCAGAAGTCAGAAATCAGAGTGTGGAAGAAGGCCGGCCAGCGTGTCAGCCGGAGGTGATGACCAGTATCGCACCCGCCGCACCGCCACCCCATCGTTCCGAGCGCTGACTTCTGACTTCCGGATTCCGGAACGGTGTTGGTTGACTTCCCACCCGCCGATATGGTGTTGTAAGGGCAGTCTCATGCGCAGCGCAGCACACATGTCAGCGTCGTTCACCCTGGCCAGCCGCCGGGCACACGCGACGTCTGCGCCGCGTCCGACCACCCTCCTGCTCCTTAGCATCGGCAGCCTGCTGCTGCCGCTCAGGATCCAGTGCACCGGGTGATGTAACCAGAAGCGCAAGCGAAGCGATTCCAGAGGGCCATCACCCAGGCGGGCGATGGCCCTTTTTGTTTTGTTCGACAACCAGGCAGAGGACACCATGAATACGCACATGACCACCAGTCCCGACGAGAGCGCCCGCCATCCCGAGTCGGTGGGCGACTGCGACGAGCAGGCCGACACTCGCCAGATGACCCCCGAAGCCGAGGAGCGCGTCCCCGACGAGGCGGGATACGGCTACGGCGTCTAGGCGTGGTACGCTCTGGGACGCTCGCACCTTGCGCAACGGGCAATCTGCGATCTGCGATCTGAATTTCTGAGACGGAGTCTTCACTGTGACGTCGAAGTCGAACGGTACGCCTGCGCGCGTGGCGCTGATGGGATTCGGCACCGTGGGCCAGTCCGTGGCCCGCATCCTCTGCAGCGGCGAGGTGCCGCAGGTGCAGCTGACCCACATCTTCAACCGCGACATCACGAGGAAGAAAGTCGATTGGGTCCCGTCCTCGGTCATCTGGACCGACTCGGCGGACGACATCCTTGCCTCGGACGCCTCGATTGTCATCGAGGTGGTCGGCGGCATCCGGCCGGCGTACGACTGGGTCAAGGGGGCCCTCCAGAGCGGCAAGTCGGTCGTGACCGCCAACAAGCAGCTCATGGCCCACCACGGAGCCGAACTGCTCGACCTCGCCCGCGCCAAGGGGCTGGAGGTCCGGTTCGAGGCATCGGTGGCCGGCGGCATCCCGGTGCTGCGTGCGCTTCAGGAAGGCCTGGCGGGCGACCGCCTCGTCGAGGTGCGCGGGATCCTGAACGGCACCTGTGCCTACATCCTGAGCCGGATGCAGAACGAGGCGATCTCCTTCGCCGACGTCCTCGCCGATGCACAGAAGCTCGGCTATGCCGAGGCCGATCCCAGCGAGGACCTCGACGGCGCTGACGCCGCCGCCAAGCTCGCCATCATTGCCGCCGTCGGCCTGCGCCGGCCCGTGCGCGTCAGCGACATCGCCACCCGCAGCATCCGGCCGATCGAGGCGGTGGACTTCATGTACGCCAAGGAACTCGGCTGTACCATCCGCCAGATCGCCCGTGCGTCGGCCGAGGACAACGGCGAGGTGTTCGCCGCCGTCCGCCCGGCACTGGTGCCGCTCACCTCCAGCTACGGCCGCATCGAGGGCAGCCAGAACATCGTGACGGTCCGCGGCATCTTCGGCGGCGAGACCTCGTTCCTCGGCTCCGGCGCCGGCGGATCACCCACGGCCGTCGCCGTGGTGTCCGACGTGCTCTCCGTCGCCGGTCACGGGTCGTTGCCGCCCGCGCAGGCCGAACCGACGGTCTATCACCGCGTCAAGGGCGACTTCGTGGCGCCGCACTACGTGCGCTTCACGGTGAACGACAAGCCCGGCATCCTGGCGTCCATCACGAATGCCTACGCCAAGTACGGCATCAACATCGAGGGTGTGCTCCAGCTCCCGAAGTTCCGGCGCGACCGCCTGCCCTTCGTGACCACTCTCGAGGAGTGCCCCGAATCGGTGCTCGACCGCGCCCTCGCCGAGGTCGCCAAGAGCGACTACCACGTGGTGCCGCCGCTCGCGCTGCCCATCTTCGCCTGAGATGAAGAAGCCGAACGCCTTCAGCGAGGTGGTCCAGGCCGAGGGCCACCTCATCGACTCGCAGATCCTCAACGTCGTGTTCGACACGGTCGTCAAGCACAACGCGTCGTTCGACGTGTTGAAGTTCGACATCGGCCGCCGGAACGACGAGCCCTCCTCGATCGCGATGCGGATTTCGGCCGACACCGAGAGCGGGCTCGAGGACGTCCTCGAGGAACTGGTGGCACTCGGCTGCCGCCTGGCCGACGACCAGGACGCCCTCACGCGCGTGGCCGATCGCGACGGGTGCGTGGCCGACGACTTCTACTCGACGACGAACCACAAGACGTTCGTGCGCATCGCGGGGCAGTGGACCGAGGTGCAGAAGCAGCGGATGGACGCGGTGGTGGTCATCGAGGGGGAGGCGGCCACCTGCCGGAAGCTCCGCGACGTGCGCAGGGGCGACCGGGTCGTCTGCGGCGTGAACGGCATCCGCGTGAATCCGGAGTTCCAGGAGCGCGACCGTCACGGGTTCGCGTTCATGACCAACGAGATCTCCTCGGAGCGGCGGGTCGAGGTGGGCGTCGCCCGCATCGCCGCGATGATGCAGGAGATCAAGGCCGCCGGCGGGCGCATTGCCGTCGTCGCCGGGCCGGTCGTGGTCCACACCGGCGGCGGGGCCTACTTCCAGGACCTGATCAAGGCGGGCTACGTCGACGTGCTGCTCGCAGGCAACGCCCTGGCCGTCCACGACGTCGAGCAGGCGCTCTTCGGCACGTCGCTCGGCGTCGACCTGAACACCGGCAAGGCGATCGAGGGCGGCCACCGGCACCACATGCGCGCCATCAACACCATCGCGCGCGCGGGCGGGCTCAAGCCCGCGGTGGAGCAGGGCGTGCTCACGTCCGGGGTGATGTACGAGGTCATCCGGCACGACGTGCAGTACGTGCTCGCCGGCAGCATCCGCGACGACGGGCCGCTGCCCGACACGATCATGGATCTCCGCGTGGCACAGGATCAGTACACGGCGGCGCTCGAGAACGTGCGCCTCGTCCTGGCCCTGTCGACCATGCTCCACGGCATCGGCGTCGGCAACATGCTGCCGTCATGGGTTCGCATGGTCTGTGTCGACATCAACCCTGCCGTCGTCACCAAGCTGGCCGACCGCGGCTCCTCCCAGACCATCGGCATCGTCACCGACGTCGGCCTCTTCCTGCACAGGCTCGCGCAGAAGCTCAAGGGCTGAGGCGCGACGCGCATGGCACGAAACGACAAGGGCCTGGCAGGTGTCCCCGCCAGGCCCTTGCTGTGTCCGGCCGACCGCCCAGGCGGCGTTCCGTTCAGCGGCTAGAAGTCGTAGCCGATCCACATCGCGAAGCGAGGCTTGCGGAACTCGGCACTCCCGCCCTCGAGCGCGAAGGTCGCATCCTCCCAGTCCTTGTTGAGCAGCGTGCGCCACGACCAGTCGAAGTGAATCGGGAACCCCAGCGCGAAGGTCTCGAGGCCGAACCCGTAGGAGGCCCGGCCGTCCTTGAGGCGGAAGCCGCTGATGTTCCGCGGTGCGCCGAAGACCGGCGTGGCGTTGCCGATGGCGTCGATGTCGTAGCGGATGAGCGGGGTGACCGTCTCTGTGGAGCTGGTCATGAACGTGTAGTCCTGGCTGTTGAACCAGCCACCGCCGATGTTGGCAAAGAACACGCCGCGGATGCCGCCGATCACGCCGATCGGGGTGAGCGCCGCTTCGATGATCGGGAAGCGGAGCTCGGCGTTCGCGTACATCGAGTTCTGGCCGACGAAGCTCAGGTAGTTGTAGCCCCGCATCTCGGAGTTGCCGCCGAAATACAGGAAGTCCGGATAGGCGCCCGTGCTCTTGAACCCGCGGAAGCGGAGCGCGAGCACGCCGGTGGTTGCCAGGCGCTGGTAGTAGCGCACGTCGGCGTCGATCGTCTGGCGCGACAGGGTGCTCCCGATCTTCGGCGCGAAGTCGTAGTCGATCCGCATGGTGCTGCCGGCCAGCGGGCCGAACTCGCGGAAGACCGTGGTCTCCTGGATGAACGCCACGCTCAGCGGCAGCATGTTGCCGTTGCGGAACACCTGCTGCCCGAAGCGCTGCTGCTGGTACTGCTGCGCCTCGAACTGGAGGGCCGGGTCGTTGTACTGCTCGCGGAGGTTGATGAACCCGCCGGTGAACTCGACGCGGCTGTAGCGGTTGAGCGGGTAGATCCCGAATGCCGTGCCGCCGCGCACCGTGCGGGTGGCCTGTGCGAGGTCGCGGCTGACGTACGGGGCGATCCGCGGGTCGTAGAAGAGGCCCGAGTACTGCCCGTAGAAGAACTGCGTCTGCGAGTAGCCCTGCAGCGCGTACTGGAACCGGCGCCCCAGGTTCACGTAGCCGACCGACATGCTCCGGTACTGCGCGATGGAGGCGGCGAAGACGTTCACCTGCTTGTCGCCGAGCACGTCGCCGAAGCTGATTTGCGTGCCGCCGAACACGTCACCGTTGTTCGTGACGCCGACGTTCACCGGCGGGCGCCCCTCGAGGAACATCTTCTCGAACGCCTTCTTCCGGCGCTGGTTGCTGGGCACGAGTGTGTGCTGCAGCGGGGCCTGGAAGTCGATGATGGGGCCCGGCGCCCCGAAGTCCGAGCTGGACGCCACGTTGAGCGGTTCCTTGCGCTCGAGCGTGTGCAGGCCGTACTCGCCCTTGTAATAGCTCACGAAGCCGATCTTCTGCTGCGTGCCGTCGTTGATCACCACGGGAGAGAGGATGCCGCCCAGGGCATCGGTGTACTGCTTCAGCTCGCCGGTCTTCATGTCCAGCGTCCACGCGTTGTAGATGTTCGCGTTCCTCGCCACCTCCGGGTCGATCGGCTGGTTCGGGTTGATGGCGGTGGACGAGAAGAGCAGCGTGTCCTGGTCGAAGAACTGCGCGGCCGTCTCGTCGTTGGTGCCGAAGGTCAGCTGCGTCTTCTTCTTCGTGTCGAGGTCGATGCGGAACAGCTTCTGGTTGCCGCTCACGCGCGCGTTGTAGACGATGAACGAGCCGTCTGGCGCGTACACCGGCCCGAAGTCGAAGAAGTCGTCATTGGTGATGTTGGTCACCTCCTGTGTCTGGAGGTTCACCAGGAAGATGTCGCCGATGCCATCGCGCAGGCCGGCCACCGCCATCGTCGTCCCGTCTGGCGAGAAGCTGGGGGACTCGGGCTCGTCCACCGTCTTCATCGGGATGCGGACCTCGATCTTGCGGGTCAGCACGTTCTGGATGATGAGCGAGCGTTCCTTCTCGGTGCGGACCAGGTAGGCGAGCCGGTCGCCCTTCGGCGACCAGGACATCCAGGGCATCGTGTTCCACCGCTCGCCGAGCATCACGAGGTTGGTGAAGCCCAGGTCCTTGTCGAAACCTTCCGTGAGGTTCCGGACGATCGACCCGTCCTTCGACGACACCAGCACGATGTCGGCCTCGCCGTCCTTGCGGTTGATCGTCTGCACGGCGAGCAGGTCGCCCGACGGTGAGGGGGCAATGGACAGCGCCGCCGCGTACTTGGTCTTCTCGGGGCTCGGGGCGATGTCGCGTCCGTAGTCGGCCGGGCGTTCCTTGTCGCGGAACGGCTTGAAGCGTTCCTTCAGGTAGCGCTCGAAGGCCTGGTCGAACTCGTCGGGCTTCATCTTGAACGCCTCTTCGTAGGCGTCCTCGCCGCCGCCGATCACGCTCTTGCGGAGTGCGAACATGAACTGCCGGATGCCTTCCTTGCCCCAGCGCGCCTCGATGAACTCGAAGACGGCGTGGCCAAGGTTGTAGATCAGGCGGGGGTTGCCGCTGTTCCCGTATCCCTGGAGCTCGCTCATCTTCGGGACGATGTCGGCGACGGCGGCGTCGCGGATCATCATCAGGTCGAGCGGCATCCACTGGCCGCGCTCGTAGTCGGAAAGCCCCTCGTTCACCCAGAGCGGCACGCTCCGGCGGATCAGGCCCTGCGGGATGATGTCGAACTCGAAGATGTGCGTCAGTTCATGCGCGATGAGGCCGTACAGGCGGTCTGGCGGGTCGTCGATCGGCAGGAGCATGCGGTCGCGGAACGGCTCGGCGAAGGCGCCCACGCCTTCCTGGGCGGCGCCCGGGATGACGTTCTGCTGTTCGAACTCGCTGTGCGTCTTGAAGAGGATCAGGGGTACCTTGAAGGAGAGGTCGTGCTTGAGGTCCGAGCTGACCTGCTGGTAGGCGCCCTCCGCATACCCGGCCACCCGCTCCAGGTGCTTTTCGAGTTCCGTGTAGTAGTAGATCTCGAAGTGGTCGGTCGTGTAGATGTGCCAGTCGAAGTTGTCGTAGTGAATGTTGTTCTTGCCGAAATACGGCACGAACGGCGTCTGGGCCGACGCCGGCGGGGCGGCGGCCAGCGTCAGGGCGACCAGCGACAGGACGAGGGCGACCAGCGGGCCTCGAGCCGACGTGCGGCGCGAGGAAACGCGCATGCGCATAAGCAGGTACCTCGAAGGGGTGCAGTACAGAAGCTGCGCAGAATCTTACTGTGACGTTTCGCGGACCTGCAAACGCCGGTCCCGGCTGAACTGGGGTTTTTGACGCCGGTTGTCCTCCGCTCGCCTCACCGCCGACCCCTGCAGGCGACATCCCGGGGCGGCCCGCACTACCATTAGGAATAAATCTCCGCGCTCCGGGGTTAACGCCCCAGACGCGCAGGTGTCATGCGCATGGGACCGGCCAGAAGAGCATCGCCCGGCGCGGACTCGGACGCCCGGGCGTCGTTCGAGGCCGACGCCCTCGAATATGTCGACAGTCTCTACCGGACTGCCCTGCGGCTGACGCGGGTGCCGGCCGATGCGGATGATCTCGTGCAGGACACGTATCTGAAGGCCTTCAGGGCGGCGGACAGCTTCGAGCCGGGCACCAATCTCCGCGCCTGGCTGTTCACCATCCTGCACAACACCGCCAGGAACCGGGCGCGTGATCGCTCGCGCGACGCCGTGACGGTCGACAGCGACGTGGTCGACCAGGCGGCGGATGCGCCGCGCCCCGGGCTCTCGGCCGGGGCCGAGGACCCGGAAACCTTGCTGATCCGGAACACCCTGACGCCCGATCTGCAGGCGGCTGTCGACGAGCTGCCGGACGCCTTCCGTGAGGCGGTCTGGCTTCGAGATGTGGAAGAGTTTTCGTATGCCGAAATCGCACAGATGCTCGGCATCCCGGCTGGTACCGTCATGTCGCGCATTTCGCGGGGACGTCGTATGCTGTTCGGCCGTCTACAACACTTGAGACCTGTCAATGCCTGAGTGTTCGCGCATCGATCCTCTCGTGACGCCATTCGTGGACGGCGACCTGCCGCACGGCGATGAGGTGGTGGTGGCCCAGCACCTCACGGCCTGTCCTCCCTGTCGTGCCAAGGTGGCGGCTGAGCGGGCGATCCGTTCGCTGCTGCAGGCCAGGCGGGCCGACCTGACCGCGGCCCACGCCCCGGACGACCTCAAGCGGCGCTGTTCGGGCCTGGCCAGCTCCTCCAGCCGGACCGTGGTCCCGTTCCCCGCAGCCGGGGAAACCCCGCGGGTTCCGCTCCTCGCGGCCGCCCGCACCTGGCGTGCGAAGCTGGCCCCGTACGCAGTGGCCGCCACGCTCATCCTCGCCGTCGGCACCGCCTTCCTCTACCAGGCCACCCGCAGCTCGTCGCGCGTGCTGGCCGCCGAACTCGCCCTCGACCACGAGAAGTGCTTCAGGCTGAATCACCTGCTCAGCACGGCGAATACGCCGTCGGCGGTCCAGGCCTCCATGCAGTCGTGGTTCGACTGGGACGTGCACCTGCCCGACACGTCGGACCATGAGGATGTGTCCCTCGTCGGGTCGCGCCCGTGCCTCTACGGCGAGGGCAAGGTTGCACACATCATGTACATGCACCGGGGACAGCCGGTGTCGCTCTTCATGCTCCCGCGGGAAACCCGGGAGGAACAGGTCGTGTCGGTGTTCGGGCACCACGCCCGGATCTGGGCCGAGGGCGATCGCACCTTCGTGCTCGTTGCGCGTGAGTCGGCGCAGGAGCTCGATCGCATGGTGTCGCTCGTCCGCACGACCATCAGATGACCACTCGAGGTGTGTGACATGCGTATCCGTTGGGCCATCGCCACTGTCGGCGTCATCGCGCTCGCCGCGCTGACCATCACGACGCAGATGCCCTGGTTGACCGACAACCATCCCGAGATGGTGGCGCAGCCGGTGGTCGACACGCGCGGCAACGACGAGCCCACGCTCAGCTGCCCTGCGGACGCCAGGCCGGCCAACCTGGACTTCACGATGAAGGACGTGGACGGCAAGGACGTGTCGCTCCAGAGCTTCAAGGGCAAGGTGATCCTGCTCGACTTCTGGGCCACCTGGTGCGGCCCCTGCAAGGTGGAGATTCCGCACTTCATCGAGTTCCAGCAGAAGTACGGCTCGCAGGGGTTCCAGGTGGTGGGCGTCTCCGTGGACGATCCGGTCGACAAACTCGCGCCCTACGTGAAGGAGATGGGGATGAACTATCCCGTCCTCCAGGGGCTCGGCCATGACGATGTGCAGGATGCGTACGGCCCCATCCTCGGAATCCCGGTCAGCGTGATGATTTCGCGCGACGGCAAGATCTGCGCGACGCACACCGGCCTCACCAGCAAGGATGTGTTCGAGAAGGAGATCCAGTCGCTCCTCTGATCCGCATGCCGTGCCGCAAGCTGGTGGGTTGGCGATTCCCCGGCCCGCGTCTCCTCGTACTGCTATGATGAACCCGGGATGTTGAAGGGGTTCACGCACGCTCGGCTGGCCTGTGGTTGCCGCGTCGCGTTTCGCGAAGGCGTGGAAGGCAGCCCTGTGACGGTGGTCGTCGACCTGAAGTCACCCGGCTGCACGCTGCCCCTGCACGTGCGCGACCTCCCGCTCTACGACTACCGCGAAGCCCTCCGGCCCTCGACCCGCCTCGGTCCCCCCGAGGAAGAGGAGTACGAGGAAGAGGGCTGACGCCCGGTCCGTTTCTCCACTCCTGACGCCCCGATGAAGATCCTCACGCAGGCGATGTTCTGGCTGGTCCAGGCATCGGCGCTTCTTGTCTTCTTCGTTCCCGTGTCGGCCGGTCTCGTTGCGCTCTGGGCCGTCTCGCATTTCCTCCGCGCCATCGGCCTGACGCTCGCGTTCCACCGCTACTTCGCGCACCGCGCCTTCAAGATGCATCGCGCCGCCCAGTTCTTCTGGGCGCTCGTCGGCACCGCCGCGATGCAGAAAGGGCCGCTGTGGTGGGCCGGTCATCACGTGAACCACCACAAGTACGCCGACCGCGAGGGGGATCCGCACAGCCCGATGGTGAGCGGCATCTACTACGCGCACATCGGGTGGTTCCTCAACGACACGAAGAACGACCGGCTCGAACAGACCAACCCGGTGGTCCGCGATTTCTCGAGGTTCCCGGAGATCAGGTTCCTCGACACGTACTTCTTCATCCCGCCGCTGCTGCTCGCGGTGGGGCTCTTCGCCGCCGGCGGATTCCCGTGGCTGGTCTGGGGGTTCTGCCTCCCGACGGTCACGCTGGCCCACGCCACGTTCGCCATCAACACGGTGAACCACCTGTTCGGCTCGCGGCGCTTCGACACGATCGACGAGTCGCGCAACAACCCGCTCACCGCGTTCTTCGCCGTGGGCGAGGGATGGCACAACAACCACCACCGCTACCAGCGCGCCGCGCGCAACGGGTTCTACTGGTGGGAGTTCGATCCGACCTGGTACGTCATCCGGGCCATGCAGGCGTTGGGGATTGCGTGGGACGTGCAGCCGGTCCCCGAGCGCATCTACGCCGAGGCGCGTGCCGTGAAGGCGCGCCGCCGCCACCAGCCGCGCGTCAGCGTCGTCGAAGACCCGGGGCCGATCGGGCTGGAACTCGCCGAAGAGTCAGACACCTGACGGGCGGCAGTCGCCAATCTGCAATCGCCACTCTGAAAGCTGCAATCCCTAGATTCGCACGTCGGCCACCAGCGGCAGGTGGTCCGAGGCGACCAGAGAGAGCCGGTTCCTGACCACCTCGATGTGGACGATCTCGAGCGGACCGTCGTAGTAGATGTGGTCCAGGTGCAGGATCGGGAACAGCCCAGGATAGTGCCGGCGCCGCTTCATGAACTGCTGCAGGTCCACGCTCTTCAGCCGGCTGCTCAGCAGCGTCGTCGTCAGTCCACGCATCCACTCGTTGAAGTCGCCCAGCACGATCTTCGGACCGGTCAGGTGCCGGTTCGAGACGATGGCCGCCACCCGCTGGGCCTGGTGACGCCGCTCGAGGATCGCCGTGCCGAGGTGCACGTTGTAGACGTGCAGCGTACGGCCGTGCACGTCCACATCGACCCGTTGCATGCAGCGCTCCTCACACGACTTGTACGAGAGGTCATGCTGGCAGTGGTCCACGATGGGGAAGCGGCTCAGCACCACGTTGCCGAACTGGTGGCCGCGCAGTTCCCGCGTCTGCGCCATCACCCAGCCCATGCCGAGGGCGGCCCCGATCTCCTCGATGTGGCTGGAGCCCGGGCCGGCACCGACCACCTCCTGCAGAGCCACGACGTCGGCGTCGATGTCGCGCAGCACCTCCGCCACCCGCAGCGGCCGCGTGCGGCGGTCCATGCCCCGCGAGCGGTGGATGTTGTAGGTGACGATGCGGAGGGTCGTCCGGGGGGCGTGGGTCACTACGCTATGATAGTGCCGCCGGGGCGGCCCTCGCGGCCCCGCATCCAGAGGACGCGCACATGGCCCGCCTGAAGTCCGAGCTCGAAGTCAGTTGTCCCTGCTGCAACACGATCCTGGTGATCGATCTGAACCTGGGCCGTGTCATCTCGCATCGCGAGCCCGAGCGGGGCAACAAGCCCGAGTTGAGCAACGCGCAGCGCATCCTTGCGGAGGAAGCGGCGCGGCGGGAGTCGATCTTCCAGCAGTCGGTGGACGCCGAGAAGAACCGCGGCGACGCACTCGCCCGCCGATTCGAGGAGGCGCTCCGGCAGGCGCACACGGAGCCGGTGACCAAGCCGACGCGCGACTTCGACCTGGACTGATCCACGCCGGATGGCCGCACGCGGGCTGCTGGTGGGACCGCCGCCGCGGCCTACGAGTGCTTCTCCCAGCTCGCGTCCCGCGGGAGCGGCGCCCACCGATCGCGACCGGAGTAGTACAGCACCGGCTTCCTGTCGTCGTTCGCGGCACGGAACGCCTTGTAGCGCGCGAGGAACCGCCCGTAGCGGGCGTTCGACATCCCGAGCCGCTGGTGCGGGTAGTCGATGAGCATCTGCTCCACCTTCCACACGTTGCGCACCGAGAGGCGCCAGTCGTAGTCGCCCATCTGCTCGGCGACGTGCACCACGGCGAATCCCAGCACGCGACCGGTGTGATCGACGTACGGGTCCACGTAACTCGCCGCGAGGGCGCGGGCGCTCCGGAAGACCGGCAGCCGTCCGTTGAGGCCGGGATCGCGCGAACGGGCGATGGAACCCCAGCGTCCCTGCTCGCGATAGACGTAGATCACGTGATCGAGCTTGTCTGCCGACTCGAAGCTGATGACGAGCGGAGGGAACCCGTGCTGCTCGAGGACGGTGGCCGCGAAGAGCGCCGCCTCGAGGCAGTGCGCCTGCCCGTGCCGCACCACGCCGCGGAAGCCCCGCAGCGTCTCGCCGTGGCGCTCGTAGTTGTACGGAAGGCGGTTGAGGTACGACTGGACGAGTGCCGGCGTCTTCAGGCGCGCGATGAGACGCCGCTCGCGCGGCGTGAACTCAGTCGACACCCACCATCACGCGCAGGTCGGCGAGCACCTGTTCCGGCGTCCACTCGTTGCCCGTGTAGACCTGGACCAGGTTGCCCTGGCGATCGATCAGCGCGGTCCGCAGGTTGTGCGTGATGTCGCGCGGGTCGTTTGTGGCGCGCGAGATGGACACGCCGAACCCTGCCGCCCACTTGTCGATCTCGTCGCGGTCGCCGGTCACGAAGCTCCACAGCCGCGGGTCGGCGCCGAGCTTCGTGGCATGCTGCTTCAGCACGGCCGGCGTGTCGATCTGCGGATCGAAGCTGACACTGAGCAGGTGCGCACGGAGCAGGTTGCCGTTCTCCTTGAGCTTCGCCTGCATCTTGGCGAAGTTCTGGTCCATCAGCGGGCAGAACGTCGGCATCGGGCAGCTGGTGTAGATGAACGTCACGATCACGGCATCGCCGCGGAGCGAGTGCAGCGTGACGCTCTCGCCGTCCTGGTTCACGAAGGCCTGGTCCGGAACCGGGGCGCCGGTCTTGATCAGCTCGAATCCTGAGGCGGCCGCCGGGGCGGTGCCGCCGTCGGCCACGGCCAGCGGCGCCTCGCCCACCCGCTTCACCTGTCGGAGGTAGGCCCGGGTGGGCTCGACGACCAGGGTGGCGGAGATGAGGTCGCCCGCCTTCAGCCCCTCGTATTCCTTCGCATCCTGCACCGGATAGGTCATCGTCATCGCGGCCATGAAGCCGGCAATCTCCTCGTGCCGGATGATGGCCTCCTTGCGATCGGCCTGCACGGAGAGAACCTGACCCTGGAGCGTGTACTCCTTCTGGTCCGCCGGTGCGCCCCCGCCGCAGGCCGGAGCCAGCAGCGCGAGTGCGAGGAAGAAAGCGGTGAAAGTGCGCATGGGCCTAGTTTACAGTTGGACCCGATGATCTGGGTCGGCACCTCCGGCTACAACTACCCCGAGTGGAAGGGCAGCTTCTATCCCCAGGACCTGCCGGCGGCCAGGATGCTGCCGTATTACGCGGCCCGCTTCCCGACGGTGGAGATCAACTACACCTTCTACCGGATGCCGAACGAGAAGCTGGTGTCGGGCTGGGCCGGACAGACGCCAGACCCCTACCGGATCACGCTGAAGGCCCCGCGCCGCATCACCCACGACTCCCGACTCAGGAATACCGGCGACCTGGTGCAGGGGTTCTGCCGCGTGGCCGGCTCACTTGGCCCGAAGCTCGGGGCGCTGCTGTTCCAGCTGCCGCCCAACATGAAGAAGGACCTCGAGGTTCTCGACGCGTTCCTGGCCGACCTGCCGCCACGGGTCTGCGCCGCCTTCGAGTTCCGGCATGCGTCCTGGTTCGATGACGAGGTCTTCGCACGCCTGCAGGCACGCAACCTGGCGCTCTGTGTCTCGGACAGCGAGAAGCTCTCCGCGCCGGTCCGCGTCACGGCGGATCATGCCTATTTCCGCCTCCGTGACGAGGGCTACACACCGGACGACATCGCGCGGTGGGCAGACACGATCGCTGGGGCCGCGGCCGGGTGCAAGGACGTCTACATCTACTTCAAGCACGAAGACGAGGGGAAGGGGCCGGAGTTCGCGCAGCTCCTGATGGAGCGGCTCCGAGCTGGAGGAGCAAGCACTCAGGAGTCGGCACTCAGAACTGGAAGTTCGGATCTCACTTCCGACCTCTGAGTTCTGAGCTCCCGCTTCCTCGCGTCCTGGGCGAGCGCGAAGCGCACGATCTGCGTCTCTGCCCAGTACCCATCATCGTCGCCAGACGCCGGACCGATGAACCCGCAGTGGCCGCCGTGCTTCGTGATGCGCACGTCGAGGTGCGGGTTGGCGTGGAGCACGGGGCTGCGGAACGGACCCGGAGGCACGAAGGGGTCGTCCTCCGCCGTGATCACGAGCGCCGGCACGGCGATGCGGTCGGCAATCCGCATGGCGCTGCAGCGGTAGTAGTAGTCCTCGGCGTCGGCGAACCCGAAGTGCGGCGCGGTGAACACGTTGTCGAACTCGCGCACGGTCCGGATGGCGTGCAGGCGCGTGAGGTCGAACAGCCCAGGCCAGTGCCGCTCCTTCCGCAGCATCCGCTTCTTCAGCTCGCGCACGAAGTTCCACTCGTACGCGAAGTTCTGCGGGCGCTCGAGGGCGCGCGTGCACTCGCCGATCTCGATGATGGGGGAGATGGCCGCCACGCCCAGCAGCGCCGCCGGCGGCTGCTCGCCGTACTCGCCCGCGAGCTTGAGCGCGAGGTTGCCGCCGAGCGAGTACCCGGCCACGGCGATCGCCCCGAGCCCATCCACGGTCGACAGTTCGTCGACGACGTGCCGTGCGTCCTCGGTGAGGCCCGAGTGGAACAGCCCGGCCGAGAGGTGCTCGGTGTTGCCGCAGTTCCGCTGGTTCAGCCGGACCACGTTCATCCCGCGCGTCCAGGCCTTCTCCGCGATGCCGCGCATGTAGTGCGAGTCGCTCGAGCCGTTCAGGCCGTGCAGGGCGAGGATGGTGGGTCGGTCCTTGGCGTTCGGCTGCCAGTGGCAATGCGCGACCACCCGCGTCTGCGGACCGATGGCGAACACGCGCTCGGTCGGCGGCGGCAGCCTTGGGAACCTGCGCGGGCGTCCCCACCCGAACAGCGTCATCCGGTGCCCGCCTCGCAGCGCCGGCCTCGGAACAAACTCGTCCATCAGGTCGATCATACCGCTATCATTCCCGCATGCCGAAGAGGCCGATCTACACGAATCTGTACTTCCAGGTCCTGGTCGCCATCGCGATCGGCGTCGTGCTCGGCGCGGTCGCCCCCGAGCGAGGGGCCGCGATGAAGCCGCTCGGCGACGGCTTCATCAAGCTCGTGAAGATGATGATTGCCCCGATCGTGTTCACCACGGTCGTCGCCGGCATCGCGCACATGGGCGAGATGAGGGACGTGGGCCGGATCGGCCTGCGCGCACTCGTCTACTTCGAGGCGGTGTCCACGCTCGCGCTGATCATCGGGCTGGTGGTGGTCACAATCCTCAGGCCCGGGGCCGGGCTCGGGTTCGATCCGGCCAGCGCCGACCTGAACTCGGTGAAGGCCTACACCACCGCCTCCGAACACCTGAGCACGGTGGACTTCGTGCTGAACGTGATCCCCGACACGATCGTTGGCGGATTCGCGCGAGGCGAAGTGCTGCAGGTGCTGTTCTTCTCGGTCCTCTTCGGGCTCGCGCTGCTGCGGCTCGGCACGCGGGTGCACCGCCTGGTCGAGCTGATCGAGATGCTCTCGGCGGCGCTGTTCGACGTCATCGCGCTCATCATGCGCCTCGCCCCCATCGGCGCCTTCGGTGCCATGGCCTTCACGGTTGGTCGCTACGGGTTGGGATCGCTGGTCGCACTCGGCAAGCTGATGGCCGGCGTCTACCTCACCTGCGCCTTCTTCATCTTCGTGGTCCTTGGCCTGATTGCCCGCGCCACCGGCTTCAGCCTGATCCGGTTCCTGCGGTACATCGCCGAGGAAATCCTCATCGTGCTCGGCACCTCCTCATCCGAGTCGGCCCTGCCGCGGATCATGGCGAAGATGGAGCACCTGGGCTGCGCGAAGCCGGTGGTGGGGCTGGTCGTGCCCACCGGCTACTCCTTCAACCTGGACGGCACGTCGATCTACATGACCATGGCGGCCATCTTCGTGGCACAGGCGAGCGGCGTGGACCTCTCGCTGTCGCAGGAACTGGGCATCCTCGGCGTGCTGCTGCTCACGTCGAAAGGGGCTGCCGCAGTCACCGGCAGCGGCTTCGTCACCCTCGCAGCCACCCTCGCGGCCTTCCCCACGATCCCCGTGGCCGGTCTCACACTGCTGCTCGGAGTGGACCGCTTCATGTCCGAGGCGCGCGCCATCACGAACCTGATCGGCAACGCGGTGGCGACGATGGTGGTGGCGAAGTGGGACGGCGCGCTCGACCTGGCGCGGGCGAACGCCATCCTCAATGGCGAACGACCGGCTGCGCCCGACCCGGTCGACCTGCCCGACGATGCGGTGGCTGCTGCCGATCGCGCGTAACCCTCGCGTCGTGAATCGAACCATGCGTCCGTATCGTGAGCACTGACCTCTGCTTCACGGCGGCTCGCGAACTGGCGCGCCTGATCCGGCAGCGGCAGGTGTCGGCGCGCGAGGTGATGCTGGCGTTCCTCTCGCGGATCGAGCGCCTCAATCCCACGTTGAACGCGATTGTCGCCCGGCTTCCCACCGAGGCATGCCTGCACCTTGCGGACGACGCCGACCGCCTGCTCGCAGCCGGTGGTCCCGTAGGTCCGCTCCACGGCCTGCCCATCGCCTTCAAGGATGCGGAACCCGCGGTCGGCTTTCCGTTCACGCGCGGGTCGCTCATCTTCGAGCACGACATGCCGAAGACCGACTCCGTCCTGGTCGAGCGCCTCCGCCGCGCAGGCGTGATCCCGATCGGCAAGACGAACATCTCCGAGTTCACGATGGGGTCGCACACCTACAACCGCGTCTACGGGACGACCGTGAACCCCTACGACACGACGAAGAGCGCCGGCGGCTCGAGCGGTGGGGCGGCCGCGGCCGTGGCGGCCGGCCTGCTGCCACTGGCCGACGGGAGCGACCTGGGCGGGTCCCTGCGCAACCCGGCGAGCTTCAACAACGTGGTCGCCATCCGCCCCTCGGCCGGACTCGTGCCCAACGCACCGGTGCCGTTCCCGCTCATCGACTTCCTGACCAAGGGGCCGATCGCGCGGTCGGTCGACGACGCGGCGTTCATGCTGTCGGCCATCGCCGGCCGTGACGCGCGCGACCCGCGCACATGGCCATCAGATCCGGAGGGGTTCGCGCGTCCGGTGGAGCCGGCCGCGGACGGGGTCCGCGTGGCCTGGTGCCCCGACCTGGGTGGGCTGCCGCTCGACCCGCGTGTGCGGACGGTGATCGAGACGCAGCGGCGCACACTCGAGGGGCTCGGCTGCCGGCTGGACGACGTGGCGCCCGAACTCCTGGAGGCGGACGACGTCTTCCTCACCGTCCGCTCGTGGATGTCGGCGCACACGCTTGGGCCGCTGCTGGACCGGCATCGCGACCTGATGAAGCCAGAGGCCATCTGGCAGATCGAGCGGGGCCGGCGGGTCACCGCGTCGGAAGCGGCCCTGGCGCTCGCCCGCCAGGCCGATCTGATCGAACGCTTCCGCGCGTTCCAGGATCGCTACGACGTCATCGCGTGCGCGACGAGTCAGGTACCCCCCTTCGATGCGACATGGACGTGGCCGCGTGAGGTGGACGGCACGGAGATGGAGCACTACATCGCCTGGATGCGCTCGACCTACTGGTTCAGCGTGCTGCAGGTCCCGGCCATGTCGGTGCCTGCCGGCTTCACGGCAGATGGACTGCCCGTCGGGATTCAGCTTGTCGGGCGCTGGGGCGCCGATCTCGACCTGCTGCGGTTTGCACGAGCCTTCGAAGCCGTATCCGGCGTGGGGCGCGTGCCGCCGGCGTGCCTTCCACAGCCGCCTGTGGTGGAATAGGACTGATGCACGCCGTCCTCGAACACCGCATCGAGCAGGACGCACGACTCATCGTGATCACCGGCTCGGCCGCCCCCGCCGTTGGCGCAGCGCGATCGTCCATTGATGAACTCGCCGGCGACCCGCGGCTGTGCGAGGGTTTCGGCGTGCTGATCCTCGTGGCTCCGGAGGCGCTTCCGCCGGCGGGGCTCGACGTGATCAGGATGTCCGGGCTGCTGACCGCGCTGACCCAGCTGGTCGATGGTCCTGTGGCCATCGTCGTGTCCGCGCCGCCGCAGGTGTTGCCTGCCAGCATGATGTCGCTGGCCGGCGATCGCGGCCACCGCGTCGAGTGCTTCACCAGGGAAGCCGACGCCCGCACGTGGCTGCGCACCCAGCTTCTCCATGACTGAGTCGACACCCACTCCCGAGGCGCAGCCCGCGCTGATCCGGCACATCCTGCCTGTGGTTGCCGGTGGCGCCATCACCGTGCTGCTGACCGTGGTCACCGACAACTGGCTGGCCGTTCGCGGCCTGCTGCCGACGCAGGCCGCGGCGCACTCTGTCGGCACGCTGCTGTTCGTGCTCGCCTATCGCGGCGCGATCGCGATTGCGGGCAGCCACATGGCCGCCAGGCTCGCCCCGGCCGGCCAGCCGCGTATCCGCTATGCGCTGGCGCTCGGTGGGCTGCTGCTGGTAGTGAACGTGATCAACGCCATGGGCCTCGCCGGCACGTTCCCCACCTGGTTCCTGCTGGCGAGCGTGGCGCTGCAGGTCCCGTTCGCGATCATCGGTGGTGGCACGGCGGTGCAGGCCATGGCCCGCACCGGCCGCTGACGCGCGTTACTTCCCGTCCCGCACGCAGAACACCACCCAGTTCGTCCGGTGTGTGCCGCCGGCGCGCGAGCTGTAGAACGACTGCCGACCGTCGACCTGCGTCCCCTTCTCCGCCCACAGCGTCAGGCTCGAGCTGAAGTCGACGGCGTCGAAGGCGTTCACTTCGTTGTAGTAGTCGAAGTCCACGACCGTGTTGCCGTCGCCGTCGAGCCGGGAGCTGGCGTTGAACTCCTTGAACCGGACGGCCGTCCCGAAGTCATCGTGGAACGTCGTGCCCGCCGGAAGGGCGAAGCTGGTGTTGTACTGCTGCGGCGTGTTCGTGTTCAGCCGGTACTCGACCCACACGCTGCAGTTGACATCGCGTGGCGTATCGTCGGCCGCCACGGTGGCGGGGGCCATCATCGTGGCGAGGGACATCAGGGAAAGAAGGGCGTGCCTGACTCGAAACATCTGCGTACTCCTTGGCGAGGGGCGGAACGCACGCGGCGACGCGCGCCCGCCATATGCCCGACCAGTCTGTTGCCCGCGCGGCCGCCGGATGTCAGGACCATGTCAACGCGCTGTCAAATGATCGCCAGCACGGCGGAATCGTGTTGAACACCCGACGGCAGCCCTCGATCATGGCTGGGTGACTCTTCGCGCGTTCCTCCTCCTGTCCGTGCTGGTCACCGGATCCGTACAGGTTCATGCCCAGCCGTCCAGTGCCCGGGTGCGCGGGCGACTGGTGGCGGCCGACACGGGCCAGCCCGTTCGCTTCGCACAGGTGCGGATCGCGGATCGGAGCCAGGCAATTGCCCGCTCGGTCAGCACCGATGCCGCGGGCCTCTTCGACTTCGATGGCCTGCCTGCGGGGCACTATGCACTGTCTGCGTCGAAGGGCGGCTTCGTCACGCTCGAGTACGGCCAGCGCCGACCGTTCGAACCCGGCACGCCCGTGGATCTCGCGATCGGACAGACCAGGGATGTGGTCTTTCCGCTGGCCCGCGGCAGCGTCATCGCCGGACGCATCACGGACGACCAGGGGGACCCCGTGCCGCACGCCACGGTGTCGGCCGCCCGTTATGTCTACCGGTCCGGCGGCAGCCGTGTGCTCGAATCATCGGAGGTCTCGGATTCGACCGACGATCTCGGACAGTTCCGGCTGTTCGGTCTCATGCCGGGGGACTACATCGTCAGTGCGTCTGCAGGCGCCGAGATGACCTCACGGCAGCGGGGCACACCGGGGCAGGCGACTGGTGAGCGCCACGCGACCACGTACTATCCGGGCGTCATGCTGCCGGCTTACGCGGCGACGGTCAGCGTGGGGCTCGGGCAGGAGACGACGGCGCACTTCAGCCTCATGTCCGCCCGGCTGTCGACGGTCAGCGGCACCGTGTCCGATTCGGCCGGTCGGCCAGCTGCTGGCGCCGAGGTCACGATCAGTGCTGCGGCCGGGGACGACAACAGGGTGGGGCGGAGTGCGCGGAGCCGCGCCGATGGTTCCTTCGTGCTCGCGGGCGTGCCGCCGGGTGAGCACCTGCTCATTGCACGGGTCGACCCTCGTGGCGCCGGACGCGGCAGTGAGGTGGCGACGATGACCGTGACGGTGGGAGCCGAAGCCGACATCACGGGCCTGTCGATGGCAACGGCGGCTGGCGCCACAATCAGCGGAATGGTGGGCGTCCAGGGGCGCTCGGCGCCCCTACCTCCCGGGCTCAGCATCGCAGCGGTGTCGCTGGATGCCAGGCTTCCCTCGGGGGCTGCCGGGCGCGGCTCCGATGGACGGACCGGTCGCGACGGTCGCTTTGCGCTGGGTGGGCTCTTCGGGCCGGTGCGCTTCGAACTGGCTGGACCATCGTCGGCCGCGTGGGCGATCGTGTCCGCGACGCTGAACGGACGTGACGTCACCGATCGGGCCGCGCAGGTCGATGCCGCCGAGCCGGGCGTGCTGCGCATCGTGGTGACGGAGACGGTCACAGACCTGGTCGGCACGGTGACCGACGGGCAGGGGACCGCCCGTCGCGAGTTCGTGGTGGTGCTGCTACCGGAGGGCCTTCCCGCAGGCGTCCTTCCCGACCGATTCGTGCGCGTTGTCCGCCCGTTGCGCGCGGGACAGTTCAGGGTGCAGGGACTGCCTCCGGGCACCTACCGGGCGGCGCTGCTCGAATCGCTGGCCGAGGGTACCGAATGGGACCCGCAGTTCCAGGCGTGGGCGCGCGAGCATGGGGTGTCGGTCCGCCTCGAGGGCGGACGTGAGGTCCGTCTGGACCTTCGGTTCCAGGGTTCGACGGAGCCGGTCGACTAGTACCCTGCGGCCTTGCCGGCCGCCGACCGTCCGTCACTGCCGCCCTGCAGCCAGCCACCGTCGCTGACGATTGCGGCGGTCTGCGCAAGGACGACGCCCGGGTTGTAGTCCACCTCGTAGCCGCGCGACTTCAGGATCTCCACCGTGTCGGGCGAGATCGCCCGCTCGAGCGACAGGCGGTCTGGCATCCACTGGTGATGCACGCGGGGTGCGTCGATCGCGTCCTGGATGGTCATCCCGAAGTCGACCACGTTGAGGATGACCTGCAGGACGGCAGTGGAGATGCGGGAGCCGCCGGGTGCACCCACCGTCATGAAGAGCCGTCCGTCCTTCTCGAGGATAGTGGGCGTCATCGACGAGAGCGGACGCTTGCCGGGGACAATGGCGTTCCGTTCACCCTGGACGAGGCCGAACATGTTCGGCGTGCCGGGCTTCGCGGAAAAGTCGTCCATCTCGTTGTTCAGCAGGAAGCCGAGCCCAGGCACGGTGATCCCGTTGCCGTAGCCGCCGTTGAGCGTGTAGGTGACCGCGACGGCGTTGCCCTTCGAGTCGACGACCGAGTAGTGCGTGGTCTCCATCTTCTCGACGCCGGCCGGCTGGCCCGGCTTGACGCGAACGCTCGGGGTGGCCTCGAGCGGATCGATGGTGGCTCGCAGGCGGGCGAGATAGGCCTTGTCGAGCAGGCCGGCGATGGGCACCTTCACGAAGTCGGGGTCGCCGATGTACTCGTTGCGATCGGCGTAGGCGAGCCGCATCGCCTCGGCCATGTAGTGGATGGCGGCAGCGGAGCCGGCGCCGGCCTTCTCGTACCCCGTGCCTTCCAGGATGCCGAGCATCTCGAGCAGCGCGATGCCGCCGGAACTCGAGGGAGGGGCGGTGATCACCGTGTAGTTCCTGTAGGTGCCCTTCAGCGGCGTCCGCTCGACCGCCTTGTAGTTCCTGAGATCGTCGACGGTAATCAGGCCCCCATGTCGCGCCATTTCGTCGGCGAAGCGTCGTGCGGTCTCGCCTTCGTAGAACTCGGCGGGGCCGTTCGCGGCGATCCGCTGCAGCGTGCGTCCGAGTTCGGGCTGCACGAGGGTCTCGCCTACGTCGAAGAACCGTCCGTCACGCTGGAAGATGCGCTTCGACTCCGGGTCTGCCGCGAGGCTCCGCGAGCCCTTCAGCCCCTCTGCGAGCGGATACGACACCGCAAACCCGCGCGTGGCCAGCTCGATCGCCGGTGCCAGGTTGTCGGCCCAGCTGCGCGTGCCGTACTTGGTATTGGCCAGTTCGAGGCCGCGCACGGTGCCTGGCACCCCGCTCGAGCGCCAGCCTTCGATGCTCGCCTTCGTCGGGTTGCCCTGGGCGTCGAGATACATGTCACGGGTCGACCTGCCGGGCGCCTGTTCGCGGAAGTCGATGAACGTGGTGCGTCCGTCGGCCAGCCGGATGAGCATGTAGCCGCCGCCGCCGATGTTGCCCGCGAATGGGTGGGTCACGGCGAGCGCGAAGCCCACGGCGACCGCCGCGTCGACGGCGTTGCCCCCTTTCTGGAGCACGCTGACCCCTACGTCCGTGGCCAGGGCCTCCATGGCGACGACCATGCCCTGCCTGGCGCGAACCGGTTGCCGGACGGCCTGCACCGGAACGACCGCAGGAATCAGCAGCGAGAGGCAGGCGAGCAGCGTGACGGTTCGGCGCATGTTCCTGATTCTATCCAGCACGACAGGATGGGGGCCGGTATAATCGCCGCCCGTCACGGCCCGTCCGGGATGCAGCCACGGGCCGGAGGAGCGCCCGTGCGTCGACTCGACCTGCCTGAACTCGCCGATCAGCCGTGGTGGCCCGCGTGGGCGCGCGATGCCATGACCGGGTACCTGCACGAGATCATCACGCGGGCTCAACCCTACAGTCTTGTCGTTCCGAGGTTGTCGGCGCTGCTCCGCGACACTGGCGTCACCCACGTGGTCGATCTCTGCTCCGGTGCCGGGGGACCGTGGCCAGGCCTGCAGCAGGCGCTGCGGGCGGCGGGTTGTGCCGTGGAGGTCACCTGCTCCGACCTGGCGCCGAACCAGGCGGCGGCACGCCGGCTCGGAGGCGCTGGCATTCGATTCCACCAGCGCCCCGTGAGCGCCACGGCGGTGCCCAGCGACCTCACGGGAGCGCGCACGATGTTCTCCGCGCTGCACCACTTCAGTGACCGCCAGGTGGCCGCCATCCTCGCCGATGCGCAGCGCGCCGGCGTGCCGTTCGCGGCGTTCGAGGCCACCTCGCGCTCGGCACGTGGGCTGCTGGCCACCCTGGTCATCCCGATCGCCGTCCTCGTGTTGATGCCGTTCGTGCGGCCGCGCGACTGGCGGGCGCTGCTGCTGACCTACCTGCCACCGGTCATGCCGGTGGCGATCTGGTGGGACGGCGTCGTCTCCACGCTGCGCACCTCGAGCGTCGAGGAACTGCGAGCGATCGTGGCGACGCTGCCGCCGGGACCCTATGCGTGGACGGTGGAGGAGATCGGCGGCGGGCCGGTGCCGATCCTCGCGGTCTGCGGGCGGCCGGCCGACGACCAGCGTGGCCGCTCCGGCGGAATCGACTCGATTGCGGCCGGCATCAAGTAGGATCCGGAACATGAAGAGTCTGCTGGTTGCGGCAGCGCTGCTGCTCAACGTGACATCGGCGTTCGCGCAGGACGCCACCCAGAAGGTGCAGGCCATCGTGTCGGGCGGCGCGTTCGGCAACGCCAAGTCATTCCTGGTGTCGGACCACGACCGCTTCGTGCGGGAACTCATCACGCTCACCGAGATCCCGGCACCGCCGTTCAAGGAGGACCGGCGCGGGGCGGCCTACCTGGAGATGCTGCGCGAGGCGAAGCTGGCCGACGTGGAGCGCGACGGGGAAGGCAACGTGATGGGGGTTCGCAGGGGCACCGGCAACGGGCCGATGCTGGCCGTGCTGGCGCACCTGGACACGGTGTTCCCGGAAGGGACCGACGTGAAGACACGGCGCGAGGGGAACCGCCTGCACGCGCCTGGCGTAGGCGACGACACCGGTGCGCTCGCCATGATGCTGAGCGTCATCCGTGCCATGGACGCCGCGAAGATCCAGACCCCGGGCGACATCCTGTTCGTGGGCAATGTCGGTGAAGAAGGGGAGGGCGACCTCCGCGGCGTGAAGTACCTCCTGCAGAAGGGCAAGTACAAGGACCGCATCAAGAGCTTCATTTCCATCGACGGCGGCTCCCAGGACGGCATCGTCAACGGCGGCCTTGGCAGCCGGCGGTACCGGGTGACGTTCAAGGGCCCCGGCGGACACAGCTACGGGGCGTTCGGGCTGGTGAGCCCGGCGTTTGCCATGGGCACGGCCATGAACAGGTTCGGCCTGCTCAAGGTGCCGGACGCGCCCCGCACCACGTTCAACGTGGGTGTGGTGGGCGGCGGCACGTCGGTCAACTCGATTCCGGTAGACATGTTCATGCTGGTGGACATGCGGTCGGAGTCGCCCGACGAACTGCGCAAGCTGGACGAGGCGTTCCAGCGCGTGGTGCGCGACGCCGTGGACGAGGAGAACCGGACACGCAGCACGCGTGAGGGAAAGATCGTGGCGGACGTGACGCTGATCGGCGACCGTCCGTCCGGCACCACGCCGACGAGCGCGTACCTGGTGCAGGCCGCGTCGGCCGTGGCACGGGCGTACGGCTTCGTGCCGAGTTACGAGATCGGGAGCACCGATGCGAACGTGCCGATCGCGATGGGGATCCCGGCCATCACCATCGGCCGCGGCGCCGGCGGCCGTTCGCACTCCCTGGATGAGTGGATCGACGTGACCACCGAGAAGAACGTACAGGCGGCCGAAGTGATCCTGGCCACGATCATGGCAGCGGCCGACGCGCGCTGACCGGCCGCGCCAGCGATGGGCCAGGAGGGCAGGTGACGCACCAGCCCTTCACGCTACAATCAGGTGTTCTCGTCATAACCCCACAGACCAGCTGCCAGACAGAGGTACGAACGTCGATGGACACGATCAACTTCACCCGTGGTGTGCCCGCCAACGAATCCTTCCCGCTCGACGAGGTGGCCGCCGCGGCCATCGACGCGCTCAAGGCGCGCGGGCCCGCCATGCTCCAGTACGGTCCCTCCGCCGGGTTCCAGCCGCTGCGCGAGTGGATTGCCCAGTGGCAGGGCGTGACCGCCGACCGGGTGATGACGGGCAACGGCTCGCTGCAGATCGTGGAGTTCCTCTGCCTCGGCCTGCTCAAGCCGGGCGACGTGGTGTTCACCGAGAACCCGACCTACGACCGCACGATCACGATGCTCCGGCGCCACCAGATCGAGGTCGTGGGCATTCCGCTCCAGTCCGACGGTCCGGACATCGCGGCGCTCGAGGCGGCGGCCGCGACACACAAGCCGAAGGCGTTCTACGTGATTCCCGACTTCCAGAACCCGTCGGGCACCACCTGCTCGGGCGAAAAGCGCCGGAAGGTGGCCGAGATCGCGCAGAAATACGACTTCCTGGTCGTGGAGGACGCGCCCTACCGGCCGCTGCGCTACCGTGGCACCGAGGAGCCGTCGATCTACTCGCTGGCGCCCGAGCGCACGCTGTTCATGTGCTCGTTCACCAAGCTGATTGCCCCCGGCGTGCGGACCGGCTTCATCATCGGCCGGCCCGATCTCATCCACAAGCTGGCGAAGGTGGCCGAGGACACGTACATCTCGCCGGGATACCTGGCGCAGGGCATCACGTACGAGTGGTGCCAGCGCGGCCTCCTGACGCCGCAGATCGAGCGGCTGAAGGCGCTCTACCTCCCGCGGCTCGACGCCTGCCTCTCGGCGCTGGACAAGTACATGCCGGGCGCGGTGGATGCGAGGCCCGACGGCGGGTTCTTCATCTCGCTGACACTGCCTGACGGGGTGCTCACGAGCACGGTGCGAGCCGAGGCGGCCAAGCGCGCCCTGAACCTCTCGGATGGGCTTGCGTTCTTCCCGAACGGTGGCGGTGAGCGGTTCTTGCGGCTGCCGTTCTGCGCCCTCAGCCCGGCCGAGATCGAGGAAGGTGTCCGCCGCCTGGCCGAGAGCGTCGAGGCAAGCCGGAAGTAGCGTGTCCGAACCGGGAACTCAGAAGTCAGAGTCAGAGGTGGCCCTTTTCTGACTTCCGACATCTGACTTCTCGGTTCTCCGAGAGTCCGCCGTCGGCCCGTAGATCGGCGGCACGGCGATGTCGTTGAGGCGCAGGTACACCGAGAGCTGTCCGCGATGATGAACCACGTGCCCCAGCACGAAGGTGCGGAACGCCGCCGCCCGTGGCAGCGAGAACAGCTCGCCGCCGCGCTGACGCAGCGACCATGGTGCGGCCAGCTCGGCATCGCTGCGATCGAGCTGCGCCCGTGCGCGCGCCGCCCCGGCCGCGAAGCGGGCGAGCAGCGCCGCCGCAGACGCCACCTCCTCCGGCCCCTGCACCACATCGTCCAGGTCCACCCGGTCGTGCTCGAGGATCGGCGTGCTCCACTCGGTGATGGCGGCGATGTGGGCACAGAGCGCACCCAGCGTGCGCGCCCGCGGATGCGGCGACCAGGCCAGGCGGTCGTCGGTGATGCAGGCCAGCAGGCGCCGCGTCGACGCCATCTCGTGATCGAACTCGGCCAGCAGCCCCTCGCGGATTGCCATGCGGGCTAGTCTATCGCGCCGGTTCCTCGTGCACGGAGCGCCGGTCGCCGCGACGGCGCTGGTCCTGCTGCTGTTGCTGGCCGGTGCCAGTTGCCGGAGGGCGGAGCCTGACGCGCCGACGGCACCGCCCGCTCCGCCCGTCGAGGGGACGGTCACCGTACCCGGCCTGAAGGGGGCGGTGACGGTGGTCCGCGACGAGCGGGGCATTCCGCACATCACCGCAGCGACGACCGACGACCTCTTCTTTGCCCAGGGGTTCGTGCAGGCGCAGGACCGGCTCTTCCAGATGGACCTCTGGAAGCGGGCCGCACAGGGACGGCTGGCCGAGGTGTTGGGGGCCAATTTCATCCAGCGCGATTCCATGACCCGCCGGATCCAGTTCCGCGGCGACTATGCGCGCGAGTGGGCGAGCTATGGCCCTGAGGCGCGGCAGATCGCGGTCGCCTTCACCAACGGGATCAACGCCTGGGTGGCCGAGGCTCGTCGTACCGTTCCGGAGGAGTTCGCCGTGGCCGGGTGGCTGCCGGAGTTCTGGAAGCCGGAGGACCTGCTGAACCGGACCGACGCCTTCCTGGCCAGTGGCAACGCCATGGACGACCTGTTCCGCGGGCGGATGGTGGCCGCGCTCGGGGCGGCCAGGGTGGACCAGTTGCTGCCGCTGCCACGTGGGGCGCGCACGGTTACCGACCTGGGCGTGGACCTGTCGGCCATCACGTTCGTGGTCTCCGACGCGTTGCGCCGGCTGGGCACCCCGCCTTTCTTCACCACCCTCACCAATCCCGTCAGCGAGGCGCCGCGTCCGAGCCGCACCACCGGCGGTGCCGACGTGGTGCTGACGGACAGCGAGGATCGCACGTCGCCGGTCGCGCCCGGTCGGGACATCTGGACCCAGGCCGCGCGCATCTCGGGAGGGGCCGTCTGGGCTGTGCCAGCTGCGAGGAGCGCCACCAATGCCCCGCTCCTTGCCGTGTCGGAGTTCAACCGGTTCGAGACGCCTGCACGGCGGTATCTGGTGCACCTCACCGCGCCTGGGCTCGACATCATCGGTGCCACTTCACCCTGGCTTCCGGGGGTTGCCATCGGGCACAACCGGTCCGTCGCCTGGGCCTTCACCCCCAGCGACGATGACACGCAGGATGTCTTCGTGGAGCGGGTGAACCCCGACAACGCCCATCAGGTGGCGCGTGATGGACGCTGGGTGGACATGGCCGTCGACATCGAGCGCGTATCGGTGCTCGGCCGCGACAAGCCCGTGGAGTACGAGCGGCTCTACACCCCAAACGGAGTGGTCATCGCCCAGGACCGGGAACGGCACCTGGTGTTCACCCTGCGATGGGTCGGCACCGAGCCAGGCGGCGCCGGTGAGCTGGCCGCCCTGGCCCTGTTGCGGGTGTCGACTGTCGGCGAATTCAGGCAGGCGCTGTCGGCGTGGAAGGCACCCGCGGCAGAGTTCGTGGCGGCGGACCTGTCGGGTGGGTTGCTGCGGCAGCGGGCCGGGCTCGTACCAGTGCGTGCCGATGGACGAGGAGCGGTCCCCGCGGCGGCCTGGCTGTCGTCTCGAACATGGCTGGGGTTTACCGAACTGGCCACACGTGCCGAGCCCCTCGACGTCGACGGCCGCGTTGTTCTTGGATCTGCCCTACCAACGGCGGCTCGGCGTCGCGTTTCCACCCTGCTGTCGCAGGATGACCCTCAAAGCGTGGCAGGGCTGGCCGCAATCCAGGCCGACGTGGCCTCCGATCGGGCTGACGCGCTGGTGAATGCACTTGAAGAAGTTAGGGTAGTTCCAAGAAACTTGCTCGAACAGCATCGTCTCCTTCTGACATGGGACCGCCGGTTACTGGGCGATGCGCCTGCGGCCGCGTTGTACGTGGTCTGGGAAGCGGCGGTTCGCAAGCGACTGGCTGCGCGGCTGGTGAAGCCTGAACTGGTGGACGAGTTCGCGGCCAGGCTTGACCCGGTTGTCGCCCTGGAAGGTCCGCCATCGGCTGGTGCTGGTGGCGATACCGGTCCGTGGCGCGACATATTGCTGGTGGATGCCCTATCTGATGCGGTCCGCGAACTCCAGCCTGAGGAGACGACCCGCTCGGCGGACCGAATTGTCGAACCACAGGTCACCTTCGCGCATCCGCTGGGGGTGTTCGCGATTGGCCGGGCCCGCTTCAACGTAGGGCCGTTCCCATTAGGCGGGCACACCGACACGGTGTTCGCCACAGATGGGCGCCGAGGCCCTGCCTTCCGCGCGGTGTTCGATGTGGGGAGCTGGGATCGGTCGCTGGTGGTGAACGCTCCCGGACAGTCAGGTTCTCCGTCCAGTCCGAATTACGACGACCAGGCTGGCCCTTGGGCAGCTGGATCTTTGTCGAATCTGTTATTCGACAGAAAAGATCGGCTCCCTGAAGCAGGGAAGACTCTCACGCTCGAGCCAAGATGACGCTACTCTGCATGTGGGCTGTCGGCGCATCGTGGCTTCGGCGTCCCTCGTCGACGTAGGTCATCAGCAGATCCGGGTTGATAGGTACTCCTCTGAAGGCATATACCCCAACTACGTCGGTGGTGGCGTTCATCACGGCGCCGTAGCCGGCCCTCACCGGTGGTTCGCCGACCCCATTCGCGCCGGTCGTCTCGTCGAACACCCCCTCAGCCTTGATGTCTTCCGCCAACTTCGCGCGGCCTGTGAGCTTGGCGATCAGGTCGGGCGGGATGTAGCTAGTGACGGAGAGAAGGGGGGAATCAGCCATGCGCTCCCTCCGCACGGGCCCGTGGCCCGGCGAAGGGAGCATCGGTTGGGAAGTCAGACCTCAGAACTCCGCATTCTGAGCTCTGAGGTCCTATCTGCTGGTGCCGAAGTCGACCTTCGGGACCTCGCGTGCCGAGGCGGGCGCCTCGAAGAAGGGATAGTCCTGGAAGCTGAAGATCTTGTTCGTGATGTTGGCCGGGAACTGCCGACGTGACGTGTTGTACGCCTGCACGGCCTCGTTGTAGCGCATTCTCTCGACCGCGATGCGGTTCTCGGTGCCCGACAGTTCGTCCATCAGCCGGTTGAACTGCTCGTTGGCCCGCAGCTGCGGATAGTTCTCGACGACGGCCAGGAGCCGGCCGAGCGCGCCGGTCTGCTGGTTTGCCGCCTGGATTGTCTCTTCGGGCGACCGTGCCGCCAGCAGCCGAGACCGCGCGTCGGCGATGTCCTTGTACACCCCTTCTTCGTGCGCCGCGTACCCCTTCACGGTCTCTACGAGGTTCGGGATCAGGTCGTTGCGGCGCTGCAGCTGGTTCTGCACCTGCGCCCACTGCGCCTTGATGGCCTCTTCCTGGCTGACGAACTTGTTGTACGAGCAGCCGGTCAGCGGCAGCACCGCCAGCGCGAGCACCATCAGACGAATCGCCGTTCTGCGAGTCATTGCCATCCTCTCAGCTTCAGGTTACCAACTCGAACCGCCGCCGCCACCACCACTGCGGCCGCCGCCAAACCCGCCAAAGCCCCCACCGAATCCGCCACCGCCGCCAAAGCCGCCGCCGAACCCTCCACCGAAGCCCCCGCCGAAGGGGCCCACGCCGCTGTACCAGCCGCCTCGCCCGCCACGCCGGAGTCCGCGCCTCGGGCCTCCGCCAGCGAAGCGGCTGAGGACCACCAGCACGATGAACAGGATCAGCAGCCAGTTCGCGTTCCGCTCGGGCGCCCGCCGCGTCCGCACCGGCGCGGGCGGCGCGCCGGTGAGCTCGACATTCCGGCCCTGGGCGATCCGTTGCGCGATCAGGCTGGTCCCCGCGAACAGCCCCGCGCCGTAGTTGCCGTTCCTGAACTCGGGGGTCATCGCTTCGCGACTGACCTGTCCCGCGAAGCCGTCGGTGATGAACGGCTCGAGCCCGTAGCCGACTTCAACCCAGACGCGCCGTTCCTGCAGCGCCAGGAGGATCAGCAGGCCGTTGTCCTTGCCCCGCTCGCCAATGCCGCGCCCCTGATTCTGGAACATCCGCACGGCGTACTCGCGGATGTCACCGAACGGCGCAATGGTGGGCACCGTCGCCACGACGATCACATCACCGCTGGCCGCCTGGAGCGAGCGGATGGTCGACTCGATCCGCTGCGCGCTGGCGGCGTCGATCACGCCAGCCGCGTCGGTGAGCGGCCCTGTCAGGGCCGGCGGCTCGGATGGCTGTGCGCTCGCCGGCCGCGCGGCGCCGAGCCAGGCGAGGGTGATGCAGAGTGCCAGCATGAGGGTCCGCAGGCCCGTTCGGGCCGTGCGGCTGCGGGCCGCCGTGTTCACGCCGGGCTCCAGCGATCGAGGTCGTCCACGAGCCGGCGGACCGCGGCGAGATAGTCGGGAAACAGCCGGCGGGCCTCGTCGGACGAGATCGTCCCCTGCGGGCCGAGTTGCGCGACCCGTGCCAGTACCGGGTCCGGCGCAGGTGCCGCCGGAAGCCGCTGCACATTGGCGAGCAGCGCCGCGAGTGCCGGCGCCGACCGCTGGACCAGTTCGGCGAGGTAGTCGTTCCGTCCGTTGGTGTCGATGAACTCCTCGCGCAGGTGCAGCAGGTGGCTCCGGGCCTGCACCTCGCAGGCCCGTCGCAGGTCGGCCGTGTCGACGGCGAGCCCCTCGAACGGATTGGGTCCCGACACCAGCTCGTAGCTCGCGAGGATGGTCCCGAACTCGAACGGGAACGCATCCAGCGAACGCTGGAACTCGCCCGCTTCGAGGATGAGCGGCGTAGCCAGGCCACGCTGGCGCCACAGTGCGGAACGCTCGGCGCAGTACCGCAGGTCGGTGGCCGTCATGGCCTCGACGATGGCGAGCGTATTGACGGGACCGTCCGGCACGGGTCCGTACGTGACGAGCGACCGCACGCGTCCCTGGAAGATGGTCCGCAGGTCCCGGTCGAGGTCCTGCACGGCTTCTGCGTTGCGCATACCGCGATCTTACCGGCTCCGGCTGCCGGGTCCGCTCCCGCGCCCTGCGGTGCGGCCGACTGCCCCTACCGTTTCGACGACGCCCCTGCCCGATCGGTTCACCGGGCCGTTCGCCCGATCACCTACAATGTCTGCGCTCATGTTCCTGCGCGAACTGCACGTCGGTTGCTTCGGCGGCGGTACCGGACTGCCCAGCCTGCTCGGCGGCCTCAAGACCAATCCCTGGGTGAAGGCTGACGCCGTCGTGACGATGTTCGACAGTGGCGGGAGTTCCGGCGTGCTGCGCGACGAACTCGGCGTGCTGCCGCCCGGCGACATCCTGAAGTGCGCCCTGGCGCTGGCGCGGAACTCGCGCGAGGCCCGCCGCGTGCTGCTCGCGCGGCTCCCCACCCTGGAGCACGCACGGCTCGGCGGCCACACCGGCGGCAACCTGCTGCTCTCGATGATGCAGCGCTACAGCGGCGACTTCCTCGATGCCATCGACGGCCTCCGCGCGCTGCTCGGGTGCCGGGGACGGGTCTGGCCGGTCAGCGTGCAGCAGGCCTCGGTCTGCGCCGAATACAGCGACGGCTCGATGACCCGCGGCGAGGTGGAGGTCGACGCCGGCCAGTCGCAGGGACGGCCGGTCCGCCGCATCTGGCTCGAACCGCCGGTGGCGATTCACCCGGCGGTCACCCGGGCGATCGCGGAGTTCGATGCCGTTGTGATCGGTCCCGGAAGCTTCTATACGAGCCTGATGCCGATCTTCCTCGTCCGGGGCGTGGCCGATGCCCTCAGGAACATGAAGGGACCGGTCATCCTCGTCGCGAACCTGCTGACCGAAGGGCGCGGGATGTCCGGCTTCACGGCGGCCGACGCGGTCGAGTGGCTGGAGCGGGCCATCGACCGGCGCGTGGACGTGGTGATCACGAACAACACCTATCCGTCCGACGAGGTGCTCGACCGCTACGCGCTCGAGCACAAGCAGCCGCTCCAGACCGGCACGCTTCCGGCGCACTGCGAAGAGGTGAGTGCCGAGCTCTGGTGCCGCGACATCGCCCGGCACGATCGGCGGCGGCTGGCCTACGCGGTGTGGAGCGTGCTCTCGCAGCGGCTGCTCACGTAACCCCGCACGTCGGCCCGCTGGCCAGGCAGCGCTACTTCTTCCGCGTCTTCACGGCCGTTGCGCGGGTCGGTGTCTGCCGCGCCGCCCGCTCGCGCCCGCGGCCGCCCTTCCCCTTGGCGGCAGGCGTGGCGGCCGTGGTCCCGGCGTCCGCCTCGCGCCCGGCCTTCAGGCGCGCCGCCCGCTCGATGATGGTGGCGAGCATCGCGCCCGTATCGCCGGTTTTCGCGGGGCGGTTCGTGTGCCACACGGCCGGCGTGTCCTCCGCCAGGATGTCCTCGAAGTCGCCGTCGCTCTTCACGCTGCGCGGGGCGAACGCCGTGATGTCCAGTTCGCCCGACGACCAGTCGTCCCGGTGCTTGATGAGCAGCCACGACCGCTGCTCCGAACCGCTCCCGCCGCGCGCGCCCGGATAGCGCCCGCTCGTGCGTACCAGCACCCACGATCCCTTCAGCTTGTACCCATCGAGCGTGAACTTCAGGTCGCCCTTCTTCAGGGCCGCATCGACATCCGGCACGTCAGGGGTCCAGGTCCCCTTGTCCCACAGCATGACGATGCCGGCCCCATAGCCCTCGGGAATGACACCCTCGAATTCGCCATAGTCGAACGGGTGATCCTCGGTCTGCATGGCGAGCCGACGGGTCTTCGGATCGAGCGAAGGCCCCTTGGGCACCGCCCACGACAGCAGCACCCCGTTGTACTCGAGGCGGAAGTCGTAGTGCAGGTGACTGGCGAGGTGCTTCTGCACGCAGAAGAACAGCGAACCGGTGCCCCCGGCCTTGACGGCGCCGGCCGGCTCCGGTGTCTTCGAGAAGTCGCGCTTCCTCTTGTATTCCTCTAGGGCCATACACCTTGTTCGAGCGTCTCCACCTGCCGGAGCACCCGGCGGATCCGGGGGAAGAGTGCGGTGAGCAAGACCGCGGCCACCACGAGGATGCCGGCCACCATCAGGAAGAACGAACTGTGGGGCATCGATCCCCAGTAGGCGCCAAGTGCCCCCGAGAAATAGCCGCCAGCCGAGAGGCCGACGAACCACGCCCCCATCATCACGCCACGGCTCCGCGGCGGAGCCACCCGGTTCACCAGTGACAGCCCCATGGGACTCAGGCAGACCTCGCCAAGCGCGACGAGCAGGTAGGCGGAGACGAGCCACCACATCGACACGCGACCGGTGTCGCCGCCGACGAGCCCGGCGACCGCCATCACGCTGAAGGCGAGTGCCACGAGAACCATGCCGAGCCCGATCTTCACGGGTGTCGACGGTTCGATGCCTCGCCGCCCCATCCAGGTCCACAGGAAGACGAAGGCGAACGAGAACACGATGACGCCGAACGGCTCGACCGACTGGAACGTCTCGGGTGCCAGGCTGGTCGCGGTGTTGTCCCGGGCCCAGAAGGTCAGCGTGAACCCGTTCTGGTAGAACGCCACCCAGAACACCGCCACGATGGCGAACAGCGCCAGCAGCGTCGTCACGCGCAGCCGCGCGTCCTCCGCCGAGACCGCCTCGTTCTCCGGTGCAGCGGCGTCGACCCGGCCGGCTGCATCGCCAAGGAACCGCCGGCCACCGATGAAGAACGCCAGCGACAGCGCCATGGCCACGGCCGCGGACCCGAAGGCCACGCTCCATCCGTAGTGCGCGCGGAACCACGCGACCGAGATCGGTGAGATCAGCGCGCCCAGGTTGATGCCCATGTAGAACAGGTTGAACCCCGCGTCACGCAGCGCGGGCCGCTCCCGGTACAGGTTGCCGACGATGGTGGAGACGTTCGGCTTGAGGAGCCCGGTGCCGACGGCCAGGAGGACCAGCGCGCTGTAGAAGAAGGGGGGCGACTCGACGGCGAGGACGAGGTGGCCCGCCATCATCACCACGCCGCCGAGCACCACCGCCCCGTAATAGCCGAGCACACGGTCGGCCAGCAGGCCGCCCGCGAGCGGCAGCAGGTACACGCCGCCGATGTACCCTCCGTAGACCATGCCGATCCGTGCCGCATCGAAGTGCAGGGCCTCGTCCATGTACAGCGTGAGGATGGCCATCATCGAGTAGAAGCTGTATCGCTCCCACAGCTCGGTGAAGAAGAGGACATAGAGTCCGGGCGGGTGGCCCTGCCCGGAGGTGTGCGGGGTCATGGACGGCACGCTGGTCGGGGTTCACTCTAGCAGACGCGGCCCGGCCGCCCGGGCGGTGGCGTCGGGGCCGGGAGTGGCGTGCGCCGGGTGCTACAATCGGCACCATGGCTGACACTCCGGGCACGGGCGGGCGAACGGTTTTCTGTGCAAAACTCCAGAAGCAACTGCCGGGACTCGACAGTCCGCCGTGGCCTGGTGAACTCGGCCAGCGCATCTTCAACGAAATCTCCGTCGACGCCTGGAAGCAGTGGGAGGAACGGATGAAGATGATCCTCAACGAGTACCGGCTCCTGCCGTTCCAGAAGGAGGCGCAGGAACTCATGGCTCGCCACATGGAGGAGTTCTTCTTCTCCGACAGTTCGGCGCTGCCACCGGAGTACCGTCCGGAAGACTCCCGCTAGGTTCGATCCTCGCCCCACGACCATGTCCGAGCCCGAAGTCCGCCACCGCGCGTGCTGGTACGGGCGCCGGACGCCCGAGATCCCCCCGAACGTCGGGTTCCACACGATCGAGGACGGCGAACTCCTGTACTGCGCCCACCCGATGCTTTTTCCGGTCGTCGGCTACCAGTTCGACGTGCGGAACTGCGACGGGTGCGACTACTACCGGCCCAGGCGTTCGTCCCGTCCCTGACGCGTTCCGTCACGCCTTCGCCACGCGGGAACTCATCCGCTGATTTGAATTCGAACGAGTTGGTCCGGCGCCGCCGCGGGCGTGGAGCCGGCCCGGCGCGCCGGCCGAGCCGCGTCGCGGTTTGCTACTCCTCGTAAGCCCGACTGTAGCGATCCGCTGCACGGCGCCCGAACCCGCCCGAATCGCCCTCCGTAAGTCATTGAAATTGCAACGTTTCCAAACCAGCCTCAGCGGCAGGTATGGCACTGCTTTTGTAGTCTGCTGAGGTGATGCTGTGCGACAGCCCCCCCTGCCCGGTGCTTCGGCTCAACGGTCCGGAACGGCCCGACGAGCCTGGTGACGGGGACGATGACACGCCAGAGACGCCGCTCGATGAGCCGCCGCCGCCGCGCGTGGAAGACCCCCCGAGCGAACCGGACCAGAAGGGCCCGTATGTCGTCAATGCCTGGTGACACGGGACACATCGACGGAGGAAACGGTGAGCACTGAACAGCGCAAGGAACGCCGCGGCTTTGCATCCATGTCTCCCGAGAAGCAGCGCGAGATCGCCAGCAAGGGCGGGCGCGCGGCCCATGAAAAGGGAACGGCTCATGAATGGACTGCGGACGAAGCACGGTCGGCCGGCCGGAAGGGTGGCCAGGTGAGCCGGGGTGGCCGCGGACGGCTGATCGTCTCGGCAGACTCGGCGCCGGCCAATCCAGACGGCAACGCCCAGTGATGAAGGCAGCAGTCGTGCTGCCGTTCAAGGCCGGGCGGCGCAGAGTGGAGGCGATGAATGATCAGACGGGTGGCCGTGGCATGGGCGCTGGCACTCGCCGTGTCGGCAACGGCGGGCGCGCAATCCGGTACTTCAGGGACATCCACGGCTCAGAACGCATCGGCCACGCAGACGGAATCCGCGTCAACGACGACGAGCGACGTGCGTCCGGCAACGACGACGTTCTTCGGCGACACCGGCTTGTGGTTTGTGCCCACGGCGGAGGTGCTCGCTCACGGTAAGTGGTCCGTGAGCGGCTACCGCCGTGGCACGAACTTCACCCAGGGCTTCACCAATGTCGGCGACTTCGCGGGTACGTTTGCGGTAGGCCTGGGTAATCGTGCCGAAGTCTTCGGGTCCTTCCTGTTCGATACGCGGGTCGAGCGCGACCTGCGTCCCATCTTCATCTCCGATCCCGCAGCGGGCGGCATCGTCGATCGCTACCCGCGCGCCAATTCGGGCTGGAGCGGGGACAACGTGGGGGACCTCTACCTGGGCGCGAAGGTCAACCTTCTCTCCCAGTCCACCGCCAACGGGCCTGCGGCCCTTGCGGTCCGCGGCCTCGTGAAGGCACCGACCGGGAAGTTCGACCGGGGCGTGTCGACCGGGAAGGCCGACGTCGCACTCGATGCGATCGTCAGCTCCGAGGTGCGCCGCATGGTCGACCTGTCCGGCTACGCCGGCTACGAGTGGCGCGGCCAGCCTGATGGATTCGACGCGCCCGGCGGGGCGTTCCGGTGGGGCGCTGGCGCGGGGTTCCCCAGCCGGTCGCCGCTCAGGGGTGTCCTGGAGATCAACGGCCTCGTGCCGAATGGCGACACCACCCTGGTGACGGGATCGCCCCTCATCGGCACCGACCTCAGCGTGGCACCCACCCTGTCGGAGACCTCCAAGCTGACCAGGGCGACGGCCGGCCTCACGTGGCAGCATCGGAGCGGCTTCTTCATCGGCGGCGGCCTCAGCTGGAACGTGCCGACGCTCGACCGCGACCGGTACCGCACCGATGAGGGAGCCACGGGCGACTTCGTCGACTGGCAGGTACGCCTGGGGTTCCATCCCGGCGTGCGGGCGTACACCCCGCCACCACCGCCGCCGCCACCACCGCCGCCGGCACCCCCGGCGCCGCAGAACCGTCCGCCAACCGTGCAGGCGCAGTGCGACCCATGCACGGTGGAAGTGGGGCGGACCTCGTCGCTCACCGCCACCGGCACCGACCCGGATGGTGATGCCTTGACCTACCGGTGGTCCGTGCCCTCAGGCTCGCTGGCCAGCCCGTCCGAGCGCCAGACGCAGTGGACGGCAGGGCAGCAGGAAGGGCCCGTGCAGGCGACCGTCACCGCCAGCGACGGCAAGGGCGGCACCGCCTCGGCCAATGTCACCATCCAGGTCACGCGTCCGCCGGTGAGGAACTACACCTTCGAGGACGTGCATTTCGACTTCGATCGCTACACGCTCAGGCCTGAGGCCACGCGGGTGCTCGACGAAGCGGTCACGGCGCTGCGCGAGAACCCCGACCTCCGGATCGAGGTCGAGGGGCATACCTGCAACATCGGGACGGCCGAGTACAACCTCGCACTGGGCGATCGCCGCGCCAATGCGGTCCGGGAATACCTGGTCAGCCGGGGTGTCCAGGCCGACCGCCTGCGCACCATCAGCTACGGCGAGGAACGGCCGAAGCACGACAACGCCCGCGAGGAGACCCGTCGCTTGAACCGTCGCGCGGCGCTGACCGTGAACGTCAGGTGATGCGGCTCATCCACGTCTACCTGATCGCCTACTTCGCACTCGTGATCGGCGCCGGCTTCGCCCTGTGGCGGGCCGGCGTCGCCAACCACCTGCCGCCACTCTGGATCGCCCTCGGTGCGGTCGTTGCGCTCGGACTCGGCCTGATCCTGGCGGCCCTGTCGGTCACGCCGGGCACGGACCCCACTCCCGACTAGCGGCCTCCACCCCGTGCCGACCGCCCGGTCGGCGACGCCCCGCTTGCCCAGGCACGCCGCTGGCACAGTCTGTGTTGTACTGGGTTCACATGAGTCGACTGCGACCCCTCGTGCTCGTCCTGGCGCTGGCCCTCACGGCCGGGGCGTGCAAGGACGGCGGCACTGTCACGGTGCACTCCCTGCGGTTCCGGGGGGTGAACGGGGTAGACGAGGCGCGGCTGCGCACCGCGCTGGCCACGCGCGAGAACGCCAGGGTGCCGGTGGTGGGCTGGCAGCTCCCCTGGGCGCGGAAGCACTACTTCGATCGGGGACGGTTCGACGCCGACCTCAAGCGCATCGAGGCGTTCTATGCCGACCGCGGCTATCCGGACGCGCGCGTCACCGATATCGACGTGCAGCTGAACGACGCCCAGGATGCCGTGGATGTGACGGTGACTGTGGACGAGGGGCAACCGGTGCGCGTGGCGGCCGTGGAGTTCCGCGGCTTCGACGTGGTGCCACCCGGAAGCCTCGACACGCTGCGTGGGCAGGTGCCGCTCCCCATCGGTGAGCCGCGCGACCGGCAGTCGGTGACCACGGCGCACGAACTCGCGCTGAACGAACTCCGCGATCATGGCTATCCCTGGGCGCGGGTGTCGACCGACGAGCAGGCGGGCGGGGCCGGCAGGGAAGCCACGGTCATCTTCACTGCCCAGCCCGGACCGCTCGCGCACTTCGGGTCGGTGGAAATCGCGGGCAACAGCAGCGTGAACCCGCGGGTCATCGAACGGCAGCTGCTGTTCAAGCCCGGCGACCTCTACAGGCGCAGCGTGGTGCAGCAGTCGCAGCGCCGCCTCTATGCCATGGAGCTCTTCCAGTTCGTGAACGTGGAAGCGCTCAACCCCGAGCAGCAGTCGCCTCAGGTGAACACCCGCGTCACCGTGGCCGAGGGGCGCCACCAGCGCGTGAACTTCGGCGTGGGCTACGGCACCGAGGAGAAGGCGCGCGTCGACGGCGAGTACCGCCATGTGAACTTCCTGGGCGGAGCCCGATCCGCCGGGGCCCACGCCCGATGGTCCTCGCTCGATCGGGGCCTGCGGCTGAACTTCAACCAGCCGTACGTCTTTGCCGCGCCGCTGTCGCTCGGGGGCGAAGCCCAGCGCTGGTACACCTTCACGCCCGCGTACGGCTCGGTGATTACCGGTGCGCGGGCCACGCTGCTGCATCGCCGCACGCCGCAGTTCAGCTGGTCCGTGTCCGTCTCGAGCGAACGCAGCAGCACCTCGATCAAGGACCAGGTGCTGAACGACCCCAAGCTCTACTCGGACCTCATCGCCCTCGGCCTCGATCCGACCACCGGCAAGCAGGAGGGGACGCTCGGGGCGATCGGCTTCGATCTCCAGCGGAGCACGGCCGACAACCTCCTGAACGCGACCCGCGGTTACCAGCTGGTGTTCCGGCTCGAGGACGCCGGACGCCTCCTGCCCGGCACGTTCAACTACTCCGCGGTCTCGCTGGACGCCCGTCACTACCTGCCCATCAGCGACCGGCTGGTCATTGCCAACCGCATGCAGCTTGGCGCGATCAACGCCGCGGGCGACGACCCCACGCAGGTGCCCTTCTCCAAGAAGTACTTCCTCGGCGGTGCCAGCACCATCCGCGGGTGGGGCCGCTACGAGGTCAGCCCGCTCGGTGGCTCGGGGCTGCCGATCGGCGGCAACAGCATGTTCGCCTGGAGCTCCGAGGCGCGGCTCTCGTTCTCCGGCAGCTTCGGTGCCGTGGCGTTCGTCGACGCCGGCAATGTCTGGGCAGGCGACTTCCACTTCGACCTCGGCGACCTGCGGTATGCCGTCGGTCCGGGACTGCGCTACCAGACCCCGGTCGGGCCGATCCGGTTCGACCTCGGCTACCAGCTCAACGAGCTGCCGGGCCTGCTCGTGAACGGGTCGCCCCAGGCGCGCCGCTGGCGCATCCACTTCAGCATCGGCCAGGCATTCTGAGCCGGCGCGTCTTTTGCGACGCAGCCGGACGGCCATGCGTGTCGCCCGACGTGTCGTCCACGCCCTCATCCTCGTCCTGACGCTGATCGTCGGCGCCACCGCCGCCGCCGTGATCGTCTCGCAGACCGCCTGGTTCAGGGACTGGCTGCGCGGCTACCTCGTGACGCAGGCCGGCGACTACCTGAACGGCGACCTCTCCATCGAACGGCTGCGCGGCAACCTCTTCTTCGGCCTCCAGCTCGAGAACATCGACGTGTCGATGGAGGGCGATGACGTGGTGTCGGTCAGGAACGTGAGCCTCGACTACAACATCTTCGAGCTCATCACCAGCGGCCTGTCGTTCGACGCCATCAGCGTGGACCATCCCACGCTGCATCTCCGGCGCGACGGGGATTCGTGGTCCATTGCGCGGCTGGTGAAGCAGCAGTCGAAGGAGGCCGACCGCGAAGGGCCGCAGGCGCCGATCTCGATCGGCGACATCGGTATCAGCGACGCCACCGTGGTCATCGATGATGCGGAGGAGACCTCGGGGATCGATCTGCCGTCGCGGGTGGACGACCTCGATGCGACGCTCGCGTTCCGCTATGAACCCGTGCGTTACTCGATCGACATCTCGCACGTGTCGTTTCGGACCGATCGGCCCGAGCTGGCGCTGCGTGCCCTCTCGGGCGGTGTGGCCGTGCGTGACGACACGCTGTTCGTCGAGCAGCTCTCGCTTCGGACGGGCGAGAGCTCGATGCAGATCGATGGTGCGGTCCAGGACTACCTGGCGACGCCGGTGCTCAACCTCACAGTCTCCTCCGACCGGCTGTCGATCCCTGAGATCGCGCGCGTGGTGCCATCGCTCCAGGGCGTGGACATCCAGCCGGCCTTCGAGCTGGCGCTCGAAGGCCGGCTCGACAGCCTCGGCGTCACCATGAACGTGCGCTCGTCGGCCGGGCAGGTGACCGGGCAGCTCGTGGCCGACCTGCAGGCGCCCGGGCAGGCCGCACGCGGCACAGTCAGCGTGAGGCACCTGAACCTGGCTCCGCTCCTCGGCGACCCGTCGCAGGCCTCCGACCTCACCGCGGATCTGGCAGCCGACCTCACGGCTGCGGACTTCTCGGATGTCGGGTCGATCCGTGGCACCGCGTCGGTGCGCGCGCCGCGCGTGGCGCTTCAGGGCTACGCCGCCGACCGTGTGGAGGTGGATGCCCGTGTAAATGGGCGCCGCGTGGAGGTCGACGGGCGCGCCACGGCGTACGGAGCCTCGATCAGCACGCGTGGACCGCTCCGGCTGCCGCAGGGGTCCGAGCCGCTCGTGTTCGACCTGCAGGGGCAGGCGCGCCGCGTCAACCTCGCCGCGCTGCCGCGCACGCTGAAGCTCCCCAGAGCCACCACGAACGTCTCGGCCGACTATCGCGCGGCAGGCAGCTGGTCCGACACGCCGCGTGACCGGCGTGTCTCCGCCGAACTCACCCTTGCGGAGTCGACTGTGCCGGGGGCGCGCATCGCCGCGGGGACGACCATGTCGGCCCTGATGGACGGCACGGCGCTTTCGTACACGGCACACGCCACCGTCGCCGACGTCGACCTCGAGACCGTGGGGCGGGCCTTCGAGGTGCCAGCCCTGGCGGACCCGCGCTACCGCAGCCGCCTCAATACATCCATCGCGGTGGAGGGGGCCGGTACCTCGCTGGCCGATCTCAGGATGAAGGCGGGTGGCACCCTCACGGATTCCGCCGTGCTCGGCGGCCGCATCCCGCAGCTCCGGTTCGACGCCACCGTGGAGCAGGACGTCGCGCACGTCACCGCCTCGGGCGGTTTCGTCGATGTCGACCCCGCCGTGGCGAACAACCGGCCCGCCCTGGACGGCAACGTCTCGGGGGCACTCGAGGTGGACGCGACGGTAGCGCACCTCTCCGCCGGTGTATCGCTGGACGATGTGGCCGCGACCGTCAGGCTGACGCTCGCCCCCTCGACTATCGGCGGACTCGCGATCCAGTCGGCCTCGGCCGATGCCGACCTCCGGGGGCCGCAGGCCGAGGTTCGCGTACTGGACATCGTCGGGCGCGATCTGAACGTGCAGGCACGGGGGACGCTTGCGGTGGGCGAGACCGGCGCCTCGCAGCTCACCGTGCACGCCGACTCGCCGCGCCTCGGAACGATCGGGCAGCTCTTCGACGTACCCGTGGAGGGGCTCGCGAGGGTCGACGCCACGGTCACCGGCAACCGCCGCGAGTTCCAGATCGCCGGGCAGCTCAGCGCCGACGCACTCGAGTACGGGGAGAACGGGGCGCTCAGCGTCGACTCGACGTTCACGGCCCGCGTGCCGGAGTTGGCCTTTGCGAACGCAGCAGTGACCGCGAAGACCGACGCCACCTTCGTGACCATCGCGGGGCAGAACATCAACGAGGTGTCGGCAACGACCACGTATGCGGACAACCGCGTGGCGTTCGAGGTCAGCGCCGCGCAGCCCGAGCGTCAGCTCCAGGCGGGTGGCTCGGTCGTGCTGCACCCCGACCATCAGGAAGTGCACCTCACGCGGCTCGGGCTCACGGCCGCGGGGCAGCAGTGGAACACCCCGGACGGAGCAGACGCGACCGTCAGCTACGCCGCGAACAGAATCGCTGTCGAGCGATTCCGCCTGCGTAACGGCGACCAGGAGATCGCCGCCGAGGGTGTGTTCGGGCAGGGCGATGCCCTCACCGTCACGCTCCGCAACGTCGATCTGGCGGGCGTCGACGCATTGCTCCTGCGTCCGCCGCAGTTCTCGGGACGTCTTGACGCATCGGCCACGGTCGGGGGCACGCGCGAGGCACCGGACATTGCCGGGCGGTTCGAGGTGAACCAGGGCGGGTTCCGGCAGTTCCGCTACGACACCCTGGCCGGCACGGTGTCCTACCAGCCGACCGGGATCACGGTGGACACGCGGCTCCAGCAGAATGCCGCCCAGTGGATCACGGCGAAGGGCCACCTGCCGGTCGCGCTCTTCAGCCCGGCGACCGCATCGACCGACGCCGAGCGCCGGGCAACCGGACATGTCGAGCCGGCCACCCCGGCCGACCGGATCGACCTCACCATCGAGAGTAGCCCGCTCGACCTGGCGTTGGTGCAGGGATTCACCACGGCGCTCACCGACGTGACCGGCACGCTCGAGGCGCATGTGCGGGTCACCGGCAGCGCACAGGATCCGCACCCGGAAGGGGCCATCACCATCGCGAACGGCGGGATGACGGTCGAGCCGACCGGGGTCACCTACACGAACATCGCCGGTGCGGTCGAACTGCAGCCAGAACGGGTCCACATCGAGCAGATCACCGTGCTGGACAACCACCAGAGCGCGCTGTCGATCACGGGCGATCTCGGTGTGCACGCCCGCGAGGTGGGCGGCTTCCAGATCTGGGTCAACTCGGACGACTTCAAAATCATCGACAACCGGATGGGCAACGTGCGGCTGCAGAGCGCGATCTCGCTGGGTGGCCAGCTCCGTTCGCCGATCGTGCAGGGGTATCTCGGCGTGACGACCGGCGAGATCAACCTGGACGAGATCATCGCCGCCATCGGCGCGTCCCCTTACCCGACGGAAGGGGCCGCTGGCGATGCCGGCAACACCAGCGCCGTGCTCGCCGAGGCCAGCACGCAACCCGCGGCCTCGAGCCCGTTCGATGCGCTGCGCATGAACCTGACGCTCACCGTGCCGAACGATCTGCTGATCAGGGCCAGCAGCCTGCAGACGCCCGGTTCGCCGGTCAGCCTGGGCGCACTCAACCTCACACTGGGGGGCGATCTGGCGGCCACGAAGGATCCCGGCGGACCCATCCGCCTCGTCGGCGACGTGAACACGATCCGCGGCACGTACGACTTCCAGGGACGCCGTTTCGAGATTCTCCGCGATGGGTTCATCCGGTTCGAGGGGCTCGATCAGCTCAACCCCACGCTCGACCTTCGGACTCAGCGGACGATTCAGGGGGTGGAGGCACGGGTCAACATCCGTGGCACCCTGCGGCAGCCGGAGATCGTGCTGGCCAGCACGCCACCGCTCGAGCAGGCCGACATCCTCTCGCTGATCGTCTTCAACCAGCCGGTCAACGAACTGGGGGCCGGGCAGCAGGTCTCGCTCGCGCAGCGGGCACAGTCGATTGCCACGGGGGCGGTTGCCGGCCAGCTCGCCCAGTCGATCGGCAGCGCCCTGAACCTGGACACCTTCGAGATCAACGTGGCACCCGAGTCGGGCGGCGGCCCGCAGCTGACGCTGGGACAGCAGGTGGGGGAGAACCTCTACGTGAAGGTGCAGCAGGGGATTGGCGATCAGAGCTCGACCAACTTCGTGCTGGAGTACGAGATCACGCGCTGGCTGCGGCTGCAGACGAACGTGACGCAGGGCTCGACCACGCAGCAGTCGGTCTTCCGCCGGAACCAGGGTTCTGGCGCCGACCTGATCTTCACGTTCAGCTACTGATATGGAAGGCCGGAGGGGTCGCTCTGGCCGCCCCAGTTCCCCGGCTCAGGCCGTGGGCAGCGACGCCACCTGCACACGCGCGTCGTTGAAGCAGGCGCCGCCGCCGATGTCGGTCAGCGCATCCGCCACCAACGCCGTCCCCGTGACGCCGTTGCGCGTCGTCCGCCGCCACAGGCCCTTTGGCAGGCTCACCGTGCCGGGGCGGATGATGGGCAGCACACTCAGCGTGCAGTGCACCTCGCCCATGTCGTTGAAGACGCGCACCGCGTCGTTGTCCTCCAGTCCACGCGCCGCCGCGTCGTCGGGATGCATGAGGAGCCTGCCGTCCGCGCCGGGGAGTTCGCCGAGCGTGGAGCTGATCGTCTTCTCGCTCGCTGGAGAGATCAGCGCCAGAGGGTAGCGGTCGGTAGCCGGATCGGGCTGGAACGCATAGAGCCCGGCCGGCGCGGCGGCGTCGAGGTGCGCGGGGCAGAGGTCCACCTTGCGGTCCGGGGTGTTCGGGAACACGTCGACGAACTGCACGGGGCGCGTGCCGAAGGGCGGGGCCGGCCGCCTGTCGTTACGGATGTCCTCCGCGATCGAGCCGGGCAGGCCATCGAGCACCGTGAGCATGAGGTCGAGCTCCCCCGCGGGTTCATCGGGCGAGAGCACGCCAAGGCGCGAGCAGAGTTCGCCGAACACGTCCGCGTTCGAGCGCGACTCGCCGACCGGCTCAACGACCGGACGCACCAGGTCCAGGCTGATCGTGCCGTACGACTTGGCGAAGTCGTAGCCCTCGAGGAACGTGGTGGCCGGCAGCACCACGTCGGCGTGGAGCGCCGTGTCGGTCATCACCTGCTCGAACACCACGGTGAAGAGGTCGTCGCGCTTGAGCCCCTCCACGATGCGACGCTGGTCCGGCACGGTCGCCACCGGATTGCAGTTGTAGACGAACAGCACCTTGATTGGCGGATCGGTGTAGTCGAGCAACGCCCGCCCCAGGTGGTTCATGTTCACGACGCGCGTGTCCGGTTCGCTCGCGTTGATCCAGGTCCGCTCGATGCCCCACGACGCCGAGTTGCTCATCGAGAAGCCGCCGCCACGCACGCCGAACTTGCCGGCCACCGCCGGAAGGGCGAGCACGGCCGCGGCCGCGCTGCCGCCGTTCCGGTTCCGCTCCAGTCCCCAGCCGCACCGCACCAGGGCGGGCGACGACTCGGCGTAGAGCCGGGCGACCCGCTCGAGCGCCTCCGCATCGATGCCGGCCACCTCCGCCGCGCGCGCGATGGTCCACGGCTCGGCCCGTTCACGCAGCACGCCGGCGTTGATCGTGTGCGCCTGCAGGAAGGCCTCGTCGGCGAAGCCGTTGACGAAAAGGTAGCGGTGGATCGCCAGGGCCACGGCGACGTCGGTGCCCGGCCGTACCGCGAGGTGCACGTCGGCCGAGCGCGCCAGCTGGGTCGAGCGCGGGTCGATCACCACCAGCCGCGCTCCGCGCTTCTGGGCCTCTCGCACGTATGGGATGAGGTGGATGCCAGACGCGTTCGGATTCACGCCCCAGAGGATGATCAGGCGCGCCTCGACATAGTCCTCGTACACGACCGCGGGCATCTTCCCGTAGAGCCCCATGTTCGCCGCGCCGGTCGGCGCCGCGCACACCGTGCGCGCCAGGCGCGAGGTGCCGAGCCGCCGCCAGAGCGTGGCGTCGAGGTTGTCCTGCGTCAGCAGGCCGTTCGACCCGCCGTAGGAATACGGCAGGATCGATGGAGCCCCCCATCGGTCGCGTGCCCGCTCCATCTCCTCCACGATGCGGTCGAGCGCGACATCCCAGGTGACCCGCTCGAACCGGCCCTCCCCCTTGCGCCCCTTCCGAATGCCGGGGCTCAGGATGCGATCCGGTCCGTACACCCGCTGATCGAACTTCCGCACCTTGGCGCAGATGAACCCGTCGGTGACCGGGTTCCTGTGCGAGCCGTCGAGCGACAGCACCTTTCCGTTCTGCACCGAGACAGCCAGGCTGCACGAGTCGGGGCAGTCGAGCGGGCAGGCCGTGTCGACCACCGAGACGGGGCCGTTGAGCTGGACGTCACGCGGTCGGCTCTTCGCTGAAGGAGGCATAGGTGTGGTTATTATCGCGCAGTGACGTCACTCCCTCATGTCGTGATCCTCGGCGGCGGATTTGCCGGGCTCGACGCGGCCCGGACCCTCGCACGGGCACCGGTGCGCGTCACCCTCATCGACCGGCACAACTACCACCTGTTCCAGCCACTGCTCTACCAGGTGGCGACCGCCGCACTCTCGCCCGGCGACGTGGCCTCGCCGATCCGGTGGATCCTCCGGCGCCAGCAGAACGTGAACGTCCTGCTGGCCGACGTCCGCGGCATCGACCCCGCTCGTCGCTGCGTGCTGCTCGATCCGTCCGCCGGCGCCGCCGAGCAGGTCGTCCACTACGACTACCTGATCGTGGCCACCGGCGCGGCCCATGCCTACTTCGGACATCCCGAATGGGCGACCCGTGCACCAGGACTCAAGACGCTGGACGATGCGCTGGAGATCAGGCGGCAGGTGCTGCTGGCGTACGAGGCGGCCGAACGCGAGGCGGACGATGCCGCACGCACGCGCCTGCTCACGTTCGTGATCGTGGGCGGCGGCCCGACCGGTGTCGAACTCGCCGGTGCACTGGCCGAGATTGCGCGGCAGTCGCTGCGGCAGGACTTCCGGCGCATCCACCCCGAGTCGGCGCGCATCGTCCTGCTCGAGGGCGGCCCCCACATCCTGGGGGCGTTTCCGCCGCACCTGCGCGCGGCCGCCGTGCGATCGTTGACCCGCCTCGGGGTCGATGTCCGGACGAACGCGGCCGTCACCGCGGTCGATCGCGAAGGCGTGCTGATCGGCGGGGAGCGCATCGCGGCGCAGACCGTCCTGTGGGCTGCCGGCGTGGCCGCGTCGCCGCTGGCGGCGTCGCTCGGCGTACCGCTCGATCGCGCCGGGCGGGTGCTGGCAGAGCCGACCCTGCAGGTGCCCGGTCATCCCGAGGTGTTCGTCGTCGGCGACATCTGCGCGCTCCAGCAGGATGGTGCGTGGCTGCCGGGCGTGGCGCAGGTGGCCAAGCAGGGTGGCGCGCACGCGGCGCGCAACGTGCGTCGGCTGGTGGCCGGACAGCCGCCCGCGCCGTTCAGGTATGCGGATTACGGCAACATGGCCACCATCGGCCGGGCCTCGGCCGTGGCCGACATCGGTCCGCTCCAGGTGTCGGGGCTGTTTGCGTGGCTCATCTGGGTGCTGATTCACATCTTCTGGCTGATCGGCTTCCGCAACCGGGTTGCCGTGATGGGGGAGTGGGCCTGGTTCTTCTTCACGCTGCAGCGGCGGGTGCGCCTCATCACGGGCGAGAAGCTCTGGCCGAGTTCCTCCTGAGCTGTCGCACAGCCGTCGCCAGACGTCAGCAGTACGGCAACCGGTGGTCCTCCCATTGCTATGACAGACGGCAGCGTCCGCTTCCGATGCGGCGCGGCCCGGCGTGGGTGCCGGGCCATGGGAGGGATCAGTCATGCGTGTGATGCATACCGGTGTCGCCGTCGCCTTCACGCTTGCGCTCGCCGCCGGGGCTTGCAGCGACAACAACGTGCCGGACCCGTCTGACCGTACCGAGCAGGCGCTCAAGGACGCGAACATCCCGGACGTGAACGTGGATTGGGACGAGGACGCGCGCGTTGCGCACCTGACGGGCACCGTCGACTCGGCACGCGAGCGTGAACGGGCTGCGCAGGTGGCCGAGACGGCGGTGGGCACGTCGGGCCGCGTGCTCAACGAGCTGACGATCAACGAGGTGAACGAGACCACTGCCGACGACATGGACGGCCGCATCCGGTCCGACCTCGGCGACATGATCGATCGCGACCAGGTCCTGCGCGATCGCGACATCAACTTCGACGTGAGCAATGGCGTGGTCACGGTGAAGGGCGAGGTGCGCACCACCGCCGAGAAGAACAAGGTCTCCGACCTGGTCAAGGCGGCACCTGGCGTGAAGGACTTCGCGAACGCGCTCGAGATCAAGCCCGCGAAGTAGATGCGGCTTCCGGCGGCATGGCGGCAGCTGGACGCTGATACCGCGAGGGCGGCGGGGCGGCTGGCGCGCGTGCGGAGCGTGGTCCGTTCGCGCGCGGCGGCTTCCGGCCGCGCAGCCGGTGCGCCCCTCGACCCACTGCAGTCCGCACGGGTGGCCGGGCTCCGCTACGTGGACGACAGGTCCACGCCTGGCATCCGCAGGCGTGGGCGCCGGCCCCACTTCCGGTACGTCCTGCCGAACGGGCACGTCCTCGTGAGGCGGTCCGAACTCCGGCGCATTCGTGGGCTCGGCATCCCGCCTGCCTGGACAGACGTCTGGATCTGTCCCGATCCCGATGGCCATCTGCAGGCCACCGGGCGCGACGCCCGCGGCCGCAAGCAGTACCGCTATCACGTGCGGTGGCGCGAGGTGCGCGACGAGGTGAAGTACGGGCGGCTCATCGCCTTTGCGGAGGCGTTGCCCGATATCCGCCGCTGCACGGCGTCCGACCTCCAGCGTCCGGGGCTCCAACGAGCGAAGGTACTCGCCACCGTGGTGCAGCTCCTGGAGAAGACCCTCATCCGTGTCGGCAACGAGGAGTACGCACGGCAGAACGGCTCGGTCGGCCTGACCACCATGAAGGATGGGCACGCCAGGGTGCGGGGGGGCACGGTACGCTTCTCGTTCCGCGGCAAGAGCGGCATCCGGCACGCCATCGACCTGCAGGACGCACGCCTCGCCCGCATCGTCCGTGCGTGCCGCGATCTGCCCGGCCAGGAGCTGTTCCAGTACGTGGACGATGAGGGGCGTACGCAGACCGTGGGGTCGGCCGACGTGAACACCTACCTGCGCGAGCTGACGGGGCAGGACTTCACGGCGAAGGACTTCCGTACCTGGGCCGGCACCGTGCTGGCGGCCCAGGCGCTGGCGGCGCTTCGCCCCGGCACGACAACGGCCCAGGCGAAGCGCAACGTCATCAAGGCCGTCGAGAGCGTGGCGAAACGGCTCGGCAACACCAGGGCGGTGTGCCGGAAGTGCTACATCCACCCGGCCATCCTGGACGCGTACATGGAGGGCGCGACCATCCGGGCCATCGCGACCCGTGCGAAGCTGTCCGACAGGAGAGCACTGGCCCCGGAGGAGCGCGAGGTGGTCGCCCTGATCGCGAGGCGGCTGAAGAAGACGGCGTGAGCTTCGTCTATAATCGAGCCTCTCTCGCTGACCACACATGCGTGCCGTCGTCCTCGCGCTGGCCGACCTCGGCAAAAGCGCTCGCATGCAGTACCACGCACGGGCCCTTGCCGCGAGCGGCGCCGACGTCGATCTGATCGGGTACGAGGGCACCGGGCTTCCGCGTGCCATCCTCGACGACCCCCGCATCACCGTGCATCGCTTCCGGCCGTCCACGCTCCGCTACCGGCAGGTGTCGGGCACCGGCTACGCCCTGGTGGCGATCTGGGACACGCTGCGCGTGGCCGCGAAGCTCTGGCGCGTCCTGCGCCGACTGGCGCCGCCGGACCTGGTGCTGATGCAGAACCCGCCGGCGTTCCCCACGCTGGCGGTGTGCTGGTCCGCCCTGCACCGCAAGGACGTCCGGTTCGTCGTCGACTGGCACAACCTGGGGTACACCGTCCTGCGGCAGCGCCTCGGCCGGTGGAACCCGGCGGTGCGCCTGGCGCGCTGGTACGAGCGGCGCGACGCCCGGCGTGTCCACGCGAACATCTGCGTGTCGCGCGGCATGGCCGCGTGGCTCGAGAGCCGGTTCGGTGTGCCGAGACCCACCGTGCTGTACGACCGCCCCGCTGCGGTCTTCACGCCGGTCGAGCGCGGCGAACGCGAACGGTTCAAGCAGGCGCTCTTCGGGCGGCTCGGCGTGCGGCTCGGCGTGAACGCGCTCATCGTGTGTCCCACGAGCTGGACCGAGGATGAGGATTTCGACCTGGTCGTCGAGGCGGTGAACTACCTCGAGGACCGCATCCGGGGCTGGGAGGCGGCGGCTCCGGGGCGCCGCTTCACGGACATCGTGATTCTCGTCACCGGCGACGGCGAGCGGCGCCTCCGCTTCGAGCGGCTGTTTGCCGGGCTTCCCGCCCGCCGCGTGCAGCTGCGCACGCGGTGGCTCGAGCCCGAGGAGTATCCCAAGGTGGTGGGCAGCGCCGATCTCGGCCTGTGCCTGCACCGGTCCTCGTCCGGCCTCGACATCCCGATGAAGGTGGCGGATCTCTTTGGCACCGGCGTCCCCGTCTGTGCGCTCGACTACGGCGCCTGCCTCGCCGAGCGGGTGCGTCACGGCGACAACGGCCTGCTGTTCTCGACCGGGCGCCAGCTCGCCGACGTGCTGTTCGACCTGTTCGAGACCTTCCCGTCCGACCAGTCGACACTCGAGCGCCTGCGCACGGGCGCCCGCCGCTCCGCGCGGCCCACCTGGGACGAAGGGTGGACGAAGGACGCGAAACCGATCCTCATGGGGCCCACTCATGGCTGAACGACCGTCGCAGGACGAGATCGCGAAGTGGCAAAAGTGGTTCGCCGTGGCCTGCAACAACCGGGCATGGGCGCTCGTGGAACAGCCCGACCGGAGCCCTGGCGAGGTGCACGAACTGCTGCACACGGCGCATGCGGCGGCCTGGCACTGGGGCCGCGTCGGGACGCCGCTGCAGGAGGCACGTGCCCACATGCTGCTCGGTATGGCGCACGCGCTGGTGGGTGAGGGCACGCTGGGGCTGCGCTATGCGATGCTGGCGTTCAACTACTTCAACGAGCACGAGGCACCCGACTGGGAGCAGGCCTTTGCGCATGCCACGCTCGCAGCCGCGGCAAGGAGTGCCGGCAACGCCAGCCTGCATGCCGAGCACTACGCCGAGGCCGACCGACTCGGACAGGCGATCGCCGACCCGGAAGACCGGGAGATCTTCCTGAAGTCATTCCGCAACGTCGCCAGGCCCTGACGTGATCGACCTCGCCGCCTACTTCGCGCGCATCGGGTACGGCGGCGGAACCGGGCCCTCCCTCCAGACGCTGAACGGCATCATGGCCGCGCATGTCGAGCGGGTGCCGTTCGAGAACCTCGACGTGCTCCTGGGCCGGCCCATCGACCTCGCGCCCGACGCCATCGCGCGAAAGATCGTCGCAGACGGACGGGGTGGCTACTGCTTCGAGCAGAATGGCCTGCTGCTGCTCGTCCTCGAGCAGCTCGGGTTCGACGTGACACCGCTGAGCGCGCGGGTGCGCTATCAGCGTCCGCGCGAGTTCACCCCCCCACGGACGCACCTGTTCCTGCGGGTGGTGATCGACGGGATCCCCTGGGTGGCCGATGTCGGCGTCGGCAACCTGTCGCTCACCGGCGCAATCAGGTTCGACGTCGCCGCTGAGCAGGCCACCCCGCACGAACCGCGGCGCATCGTCGCCGAAGAGGGGCGCTTCTTCCATCAGGCGAAGCTGGGCGGCGAGTGGGCCGACGTCCTCGAGTTCACCGGCGAGGCGATGCCGCCCATCGATCGGGAACTGGCCAACTGGTACACGAGCGCGCACCCGCAATCGCACTTCCGCAGCCGGTTGATGGTGGCGCGCGCGCTGCCCGACGGCGGGCGGCTCACTCTGGTGAACCGGGAACTGACCCGGCGCGATCGGAACGGGCGGGCGCACGCACGGACGCTCGAGCATCCGGGCGAACTGCTCGATGCGCTCGCCGGCGAGTTCGGGCTGGTGTTCCCGCCAGACACGGTGTTCGGCTGCGAGGGCTTAAACTGGCCCGCCTGAAGGCGGGCACCATGAACGGATGCGGACGGCCCGCCTGACGGTGGGCACAGGTGCAGTGTCCGGCTTCAGCCGGGCCTCGATGGAGCGAACATGACGCGTGTGGCACTGGTGACTGGAACCTCGTCCGGAATCGGCCTCTTCACGGCCGTGCAGCTGGCACAGGCCGGCTTCGCAGTCGTGGCGACAATGCGCAACACGGGCAAGTCTCACGCGCTCAGCCAGGAAGCCTCGGCGGCGGGTGTCGAGCTCGACATCCGTGCGCTCGACGTGTGCGATGCGGCGTCGGTCATCGCCTGCGTCAATGGCATCCTGGGCGACTACGGCCGCATCGACCTCCTGGTGAACAACGCAGGCGCCGGCTTCCTCGGCACGCTGGAGGAGACGCGGTTCGACGACCTCACCCGGGTGATGGACACGAACTTCTACGGCGTCTGGCGGGTCACCCAGGCGGTGCTCCCGCACATGCGCCGGGCCGGCGGCGGCCGCATCATCAGCAACACCAGCATTGGCGGCCTCATCGGCCAGCCCTTCAATGATGCGTATTGCGCGGCGAAGTTCGCCGTCGAGGGGTTCATGGAAAGCCTGGCGCCCGTGGCCGCGCGGCTCGGCATTCACGTCTCGCTCATCGAACCGGGCCCGGTGCACACCGAGTTCGTGAACACCGTCCAGGAGCAGCTCGGCAGCCGGCAGGTGACGGGCACCGACGGTGCCTACGACGTGATGCGCGCCGCCTACCTCGGCGCCACGAGCCAGGTGTTCGCCGCTGTCGGGCAGAGTGGCGCAGACGTCGCCCGCGTCATCGTGCGCGCCGCCACCGACGAGACGCCGCACCTGAGATACCCCACGTCGGACATGGCGCGGGCGATTGCCGCGCGGAAGTACGTGGATCCGGACGGCGATTCCATTGTCGCGATGACCGGCTCGCGGCTCGGGCAGTGACATGGCAATCCAGATTCCTCCCGAGACGCTGAAGAAGCTCCAGGCGTCCGTGAAGCGCTACGCCGAAGAAGAGCTGGATCAGGAGATGGGCGACCTGAAGGCCGGACTGATGCTCGACTTCATCCTGCGGGAGATCGCCCCCACCATCTATAACCAGGCCATCGCCGACGCCCAGACCTACTTCCAGGCGCGCGTGGCGGATCTCGAAGGGGTCTGCTTCCAGGACGAGTTCGGCTACTGGCCGCCAGCCAAGCGTCGCTGAGGTGGCGGCTGCGTCCGGTCCGGCTCCATGAAGATTCCGTGAACCCGCACTGAACGCTGACCCTCCACCGGGGCCGGCGTATAGACTGCCCCTCAGATGCGGGCAGCACTGCGCGCAGCACTCCTGTACGGTGCGGTCACCGTGGTCCTGCTGTGGCCGCTGCTGTCCAGACTCGGCTCCGCGTTCGTACACGATGCCGGCGATTCGGTGCTCAACACCTGGATCCTCTGGTGGGGCACGAAGGCCTTGCCCTTGAGCCGCGCCTGGTGGAACGGGCCGATCTTCTTTCCCGCCACCGACACGGTTGCCCTCTCGGAACTCCTGCTCGCGCAGCTGCCGGTGTCGAGTGCCGTGCAGTGGCTCACCGGGAATCCGGTCGCGGCGTTCAACGCCGTCTACGTACTGTCGTTCGCCGCGAGCGGTCTCTCGAGCTACCTGCTCGCGCGTGAACTCACGGGCCGAGAGGATGCCGCCCTGGTGGGCGGGCTGGCGTTCATGCTGGCCCCATACCGCGCCACGCAGCTCTCGCACCTGCAGGTGCTCTCGTTCTACTGGGCACCCATCGTCCTGCTCGGCCTGCATCGGCACGTCACGCGTGGCGGGTGGCGCTGGCTGGCGCTCTCGGGCACGGCCTGGCTGCTGCAGTCATTGGCGAACGGCTATGCACTCTTCCAGGTGCCCATCCTCGTGGCGCTCTGGCTGGCGTGGTTCGTCCGTCCCGCGAGGCGGGCGCTCACGACCGGCCTCGTCCTGGGCGTGGCCGTGCTGCCGATGCTGCCGATCCTGCTCGAGTACCTTGCGGTGCACACGCGCCTTCACCTGCTGCGCGACATCAACGAGATCCGTCGGTTCGGAGTGGACCTGGCGGACCTCGTCGCCGCACCGCCAGACCTGTGGCTCTGGGGAGGACGGCTGGGCGTGGCACGGCCGGAGACCGCCGCCTTTCCCGGCCTGACCGTGCTCGCCGTCGGCCTGGCTGCCCTGATGGCGGGCAGGCTGCAGCCGAGCCGTGATGCGGGCGCCGAGGTCGAAGCCGAACCCGGCCTCGGTGAACACCACGGCCGCGCCGCTGGACGGCGGCGATGGCCGCGGTGGCTGGCGGTGATATCGGCCTGTGCGGCGCTTGTGGCGCTATCGGTGCACGTCGTCGGGCCGTGGACCGCCGGCCCGCTCACGGTGGGCGGGTCGCGGAAGCCGCTCTCGATTGCCCTGGCCCTGGCGCTGTCGGCGTTCCTCGGATCGACGTGGACCCGCCGCCTGTGGCGCAGGCGCTCCCTCGCCGGCTTCTACGTGCTGGCCACGGCAGCGATGTACCTGCTGGCGCTCGGCCCTGAACCGCGATTCGCCGGTACGCCCATACTCTACGAACCGCCGTACGCGTGGCTCATGCGGCTGCCCGGCTTCGATGCGATGCGCGTGCCCGCGCGGTTCCTGATGCTGGCCGCACTCTGCCAGGCGATGCTGCTGGCGCTCGCCGTCGCCCGCTGGGCAACCGGGGCCCGGCGCTGGCCACTCATCGCCCTCATCGCCTCGGGCATCGTCGCCGATGGCTGGGTGCGGACCACCACCGCCGAGGCACCGCAGGGCGGCATCCGGCAGTGGCCCCCGGTGGCGGCCGTGGTCGAACTGCCCCTCGGAGACATGCCTGCCGATTTCGGTGCGATGTATCGGTCGATGGCGCACGGTCTGCCGATCGTCAATGGTGTCAGCGGCTACTATCCGCCGCACGTGCTGCCGCTGGCGGGCGCGCTCCGCGCGGGCGAGTTCGAGGCGCTGCGCGAACTCGCGCCGGACGTGCCCATCGGCGTGGCGGTGGACCGGTCGCGTGCCGATGCCCGCGTCGCGGAGGCTGCGCTCGCCGCGCTTGGCAGATCGGCGATGCCGCCCACCGACGGCTGGGTTGGCTTCATCGTGCCGCCGCATCCGGCTGCTGCCCGCCCGCTCGGTCCCCGCCTCAGCCCGGTGATGGTCGAGGCGACGCCGCATCCCGAACACGTACTTCGCATGCTGGACGACGATCTCCTGACGGCATGGGGCACCGAGACGCCGCAGGTGGGTGGGGAGACGCTGACCATCGACCTGGGACGCGCGGTGCCGGTCGGCGCGGTGGTGCTGGCCATGGGCGCCTACTCGTTCGGCTATCCGAGACGGCTGGAGATCGCGCTCTCGCGCGACGGCATCGACTGGACGCTGCTGCCGCGCGAGCTGGCGGGCGTGCTCACGGTCCGCGCCGCGGTTCGCGAGCCGAGGACGGTCCCGGTGTCGTTTGCACTCGGGAACGGGCCGGCACGCTTCATCCGGGTGCGCCAGTCCATGGCCGACCCGACGACGCCGTGGTGGATTGCGGAACTGGAAGTCCGCGGTCCTGCGGCCCCGTGAGGGGCTACTCGCCGAACAGGTCCTCGTACGCCACCATCAGCACGGCCCAGCAATAGGGCAGCGCCACGAGCGCGAGCGGCACGAGGAAACGGGCGACCAGCAGCAGGAGGAGGCCCACGGCGAGCATGAGGCCGAAGGTGGGGAACCACGTGCGCTGCACCGTCTTCCTGCACCGCTCCATCGCCGTCCAGACGCCGAGGCGCCTGTCCACGATCAGCGGAACCAGGAACACGTAGCAGACCAGCAGGAACACGCAGGGCAGCGCTGCCACGGCCCCGACGGCGACCGCAGCCTGCGACGGCCGGGACAGGAGGACGACGATGGTCCCGGCGAGCAGCGGCTGCACGAGGCCGGCGATGATGACCTGGGGGATGACGTCCCGGATGGAGACGGCGACCTCGCTGATGCCGGTGCGCAACCCGCGGATGCGCGAGATGAACAGGAGGTAGACACCGGCCATCAGCACGTTGTTGACGAGCGCGCTGATCGGGAGGCCCACCGTGGGAATCATCGCGAGCAGGGCCGCGAGGAGAGTGACGCCCAGGCTCGTGCCGGCCAGCAGCGCGAAGTCGCTGAACAGCAGGGTCCACCCGCGGCGGAGGCACGACACCGGATCGAGCCGCCTCTGTCCGTCGGCGCCTGCCGGGGCGGGCGATGGACCATTCGCAGGCGCCGCGTCGGGAAGCGGCGGCGGCGTCCAGGCGGCGTACGGCGGCCGCGTGACCTCCTCGAACTCGGGCATGTCGCGCAGGGCCGACCACTCGCTTTCCTCGGTGCGCCTGGCGCGCGAGTAGCGGCTCGCCCGTCCGTCGGCCAGCCACGTCAGGACATCGTCCTGGGAGAGTGGCCCGTAGTGCCGGCCGTCGGTGCCGATCAGGAAGTAGTGGGCGTCCATCGCGTGTACGATCCTTGCCGCATTCTGTCGTTTCTGCAATCCTGAGTTCACCGATGGACCTGCGGCAGCTCGAGATCCTCCAGGCAATCGCCGAGACCGGGTCCTTCACGGCGTGCGGCCGCAAGCTGCATGTCTCCCAGTCGGCCATCAGCCGGCAGATCGCGCTGCTCGAGGAGGAACTGGGCGAGCCGCTCTTCCTGCGGGTCGGCCGCCAGGTCCGCATGACCCCCGCGGCCGAGAGTCTGGTCCAGCTGGGGCAGCGGGTCTTCCAGGACGTGCGGGACACGGTAGGCGCCATCACCGACCACACGCAGGCCCTCAGGGGCACGGTCCGCCTGGCTGGCGGCATGACCGTGTGCCTCTACGTCTTCCCCCCCCTTCTGCAGCACCTGAAACGCGTGCACCCGCAGCTGGACATCCGTGTCACCGTGGCGACCGCCGCCCGTTCGGTGGAGGAGATCCGTGCCGGGCGTCACGACGCGGGCCTGTTGACGCTGCCGGTCGAGGAGTCCGACCTGGTCACCCTCCCGGTGCTGCGTGAGGAACTGCTGCTCGTCACCCAGCCCACGCACCGGCTGGCTCGCAAGAAGAAGGTGGTGCCACAGGACCTGGCGGGCGAGCCGTTCGTGCTGTTCGAGCCGGGTTCGGCCACGCGGCGGGTGATCGATTCGCTGTTCGTGACCGAGAAGATCGAGCCCACGGTCGTCATGGACACCGAGAACGTCGAGATCATCAAGGCCATGGTCAAGACCGGACTGGGCATCAGCATCGTTCCCTACCAGGCCGTGGCCCGCGAGGTCCGCGAGGGGCAGTTCTTCTGCTCCCGGATCGACGGTCATGAGCTGGTGCGCGAAACCGGCTGGGTCTATGCGCGGGCCAACCGCGTGCCGCGCATGGTCCATGAACTCCAGGTGGCGTTCGACGAGATCAAGGGCCGGCTCGAACTGGCGCCCAGGCCTGGCGCGGGCCCGATCGCATAAACGCCGGTCATCATCGCAATCACAACTTTCTATCGTCCAGACCGGCAGGCTCCGGGGGTAGATTGATAGCCATGAGCACAGATCGAGACAGGGTGATCTCCGTGTCGCTGACGGAGGCGGAGTGGCAGGCGTTCATCGCCCGTCATCCCGACCCGGTGGACTGGATTCGCGGGCAGATCCTGGCGGAAGTCGAGGAGTCGGTGCAGGCGCCGGCCGATGCCCTGCGCGGGCTCGGACCCTCGCATCCCTGGAGCAGTCGGCGGGCCTGAGGTCCGCGTGTGTCGCGGTCGGTCGCCAGCGACCGATCAGGCGGCGGTCGGGTGCGACGGCAGTGCCAGCCGGAACTCCGTGCGCCCGGGCCGGCTCGTTACGGCAATCGTCCCGCCGTGCCGCCCGACGATGGCCTTGACGATGGAGAGGCCGAGGCCGCTGCCGCCGGCGCCGCCGGGCTGGGCCGTGCGTGACTGGTCGGTCTTGTAGAAGCGGTCGAACACACGAGGCAGGTGTTCCGGGTCGATGCCCGGGCCTTCGTCGCGAACGAGCAGCACGATCGAGCCACCTTCCCGCTGCGCACGCAGTGTGACCGCGGTGCCGGCCGGCGCGTACCGGAGTGCGTTGGCCGCCAGGTTCTGGAGCGCCTGTTCCAGCCTCGTCCGGTCCCCGGTGATCGTCGCCACGCCGTCGCCGACCTCCGTCTCGATCCGCACGTCGGCTGCGGCCGCGTCGCGTTCGTGGCGGGCGACCACGCGATCGAACAGGTCGGCCACCGGCACCTCCTCCACCCGCAGTGCCCCGCCGCCTCCCTCGAGCCGGGCAAGATCGAGCAGGTCGACGATGATCCGCTCCAGCCGCGCGGTCTCGTCACCGACGATCCTCAGGTAGCGCATCCGGGTCGGCTCGTCGAGGCCCAGCTCCGGCATCGACAGCGTCTCGAGGTAGCCGCGCATGGCCGTGACCGGCGTGTTGAGTTCATGGGATACGTCGGCCAGCAACTGCCGACGGGCCTGATCGGCCGCCACGAGCGCTTCGGTGCGTGCGGACAGGTCGTCGGCCATCACGTTGAAGGCGGCCGCCACGGCCGCTACTTCGTCGCTGCCCGACACGGGCGCGCGTGCCGAGAGGTCGCCCCTGCCCAGGCGTCGCGCCGCGTCTTCCACGCCCTTCAGGCGCCGTCGCGCTGGCCCGAAGATGACGAAGGCGGCCAGTGCACCACCCACCACCAGCGTGAGCGCCGCCACCGTGACCAGCGTCGGGGCATAACGTGTCAGCAGGAACGAGAAGGGCGGCTGGGGTGGCACGACCACCATGCCGACGATCTGGTTGTTCGCCACGATGGGGAAGGGACGCCCGGTACGGAATCCTGGCGGTCCCCCCACCGGACCGCGTGATCCGCGTGCGTCGGGGCCCGGTCGGATGAACGCGCCGTTGCCGGGTGGCGGGTACGGCGGTGGACCGCCGCGGCCCCGCTCACCGAACCGGAACGGTCCGCCACGGCCGAAGCCGCGGCCGAGCCTGGCGGGGTCCATGTTGCGGATGCCATCGAGCCGCGTGCGTGCCTCGGCCTTCAGGGTGTCGGGGAAGTGGGCGCCGATTTCCAGCACCCGGCCGTCGGTCATCACGACGAAGAAGGGCTGCGTGTCTCCGGCGTACTCCTGGCGGAGGAAGCGGTCCAGGTCCAGGGCGGCGTCGACGTCGAGCGCCTGGCCGACGTCGGCGGCCACGGCCTGGGCGAGCCGGTCGGGCGACTGGTTGGGGACGGCGGAGCCCGCCTGCGACATCATCCAGACGAAGAGCACCGCCTGCACGACGAGGAGCAGGGCGAGGCAGGCGATGAAGCCGAGGGCGATGCGCCAGTAGAGGCTGCGGTACCACATGACGCGGAAGACCTGACCGCATCCTACCGCCGTGTGCCGGAAGGGGGCCGTCGATCAGCCCGAAATCACAGTCTTTTCACTCCTCCCACTCGTCCTCGTCGTCGTCGTAGCCGGTGGCGATGAAGCGGACCGTGACGTGGAACCGGTTCATCGCGGCAAGCTCGCGATAGATGCGATCGAGGTAGTGGAGGGTGATGTGGCGGACGTCGGCCTGTGACGGCACCCAGACCGTCAGCTGGTCGCCGGAGTCGCTGGCCTGTGTGGAGTTGGAGAACCAGCGCCGGTACTCGTCCGAGTCGATGCCGGGTCGCATGCGATCGAGGAGCTGGGCCCAGATGGTGTCGGTGTCCGGCATGGCCACCTCATTCTAGAGGCGTTGAGGCGATCGCGATGGGCGATCTGTGTCGGGGGGACGAGGCGTAGCGGTGTGACGGGAAGCGGCCGGATGGACCGGCCGTTTCCCTCGAGGCGAATCAGTCGTCGGTATCGTCGGCTTCGTCCTGCTTGCTCGTGGCGAAATCGTCGATGTCCGGCAGCGTCTCGTCCGCGCTGTCGTCGTCGAGCGAGAACGAACGGCCGGTGAACTTGGTCGGGATGGGACCGCGGGGCCGGTCCTCCTGCTTCTTCTTGGCCTTGGCGTTCGGGCCGCGCTGTGGCTTGGCGTCAGGGCCGAAGTTGCGGTTGCGCGGCGGGGCCGGCGCAGACGGGTCGAACGGTCGCGGACCGCCGAAGCCGCCGGGACGGGGACCACCGAAGCCGCCGCTCGGGGGACCGCCGGGACGGGGGCCGCTGAAGCCGCCGGGGCGGGGACCACCGAAGCCACCACCGGGACCACCCGGGCGGGGACCGCCGGGACCGCCAGGCCCGCGGTCCTCGCGTGCACGGGCCTCACTCACGGCCAGCGGACGCCCATTGAACACCTGGCCGTTGAAGCGCTGAATCGCCGTCTCGGCGTGGGAGCGATCGAGGAACTCGACGAACGCAAACCCGCGGGGGCGACCTGTTTCCCGGTCTACGGGGAGCACGACCTGTGAGGGCGGTGCGACTGCGCCGAAGTAGGTGCGCAGGTCCGCTTCAGTCGTGCTGTACGACAGGTTACCGACGAACAACCGGACAGCCAATCAGTTATCTCCTTGCGTAGGGAAGGGATCGCGAGAACCGCGAGGGCGTGCAGGCGACAAAGACACGGTGGGCAAGCGGAAGCTTAGGCGGAAAACCTTACCTGAAGTTGGAGGACAAGGCAAGCGGCTATAGTAAGACCTGGAGCTGTACATGCCTGCCCGCAAGCCCCTGCTGTCCCTCGCGATCGCCGTTGCGCTCTTCGTTGCCTCCCTCGGCGCGGCCGGCGGACGCGCCTCGATCAGCCCGACCGACCTGCGGGAATGGCTGACGTACCTGGCGTCGGACGAGTTGCAGGGGCGGGAAATCTACACCGAGGGCCTCGGCCTGGCGGCCGGCTACATCCAGACGCACCTGCAACAGTGGGGGCTCACGCCGCGGGGCGGCGATCGCAGCTACCTGCAGAACGTCGAGGTGCGCAGCATCAAGTCGACGAACCGGTCCTCCGTGACCGTGCGGGTGGGCCGGGAGACCCGCACCTTCACCCAGGACGACGGCGTCTCGTTCCCGAGCAACGTCGGCGCGGCCAGGAGCTTCACCGTCGACCGGGTGGAGTTCGCCGGCTACGCGCTCGATGCGCCAGGCGCCAACTATTCGGACCTGCGCGGCAGGAACTACGAAGGTGCGGCGGTGGTCTTCCTCGGCCGCTCCGGCCCCCAGGTGGTCGACGCCGAGCAGTCGCGCCGACTGCTCGGGGGGCGCGGGCGCTGGCTGACGGACCAGATGAAGGCGGCGGCGGCCATCGGTCCCGCGGCACCGCAGCAGGAGCGGCGGCAGTCGGGTACCGACGGCAGCGCGAACCGGCCTCCCCGGCCCGACTTCGTCACGGCGCAGCGCCTCGATCAGCCGGTGTCTCCCTCGATCACGGCGGGCGACGAGTTCCTCGAGTTCCTGTTCAGCCGCGCCGACGTGAAGTACGCGGACCTGAAGCGCAGGGCCGAGGCGCGGGAGCCGCTCGCCGGGTTCCGGCTCGAGAACGTGAGCCTCACCTTCACGCTCGATGCGGAGTACGAAGTGCTCCGCACGCAGCGCACGCAGAACGTGGTGGCTGTGGTGGAAGGGCGCGACCCGCAGCTCAAGTCAACCTACGTTGCCGTTGGCGCCCACTACGACCACGTGGGGTACGCCGATACCGAGCTCACGAGCGACAACAAGCGGCCGTCGGCTCCGGGGCGCGTGACGGGAGGCGCCGAGCAGGACCGCATCTGGAACGGTGCCGACGACGACGGGTCGGGGACCGTCGCGCTGATGGCCGTGGCCCGCGCGCTGGCGGAGGGCGAGCGGCCGCGCCGTTCGGTGCTCCTCGTGTGGCATGCGGGCGAGGAGCGCGGCCTGCTCGGATCGCGCTACTTCGCCGACTACCCGACCGTGCCGCTCGACAACGTGGTGGCGCAACTCAACATCGACATGATCGGGCGCAACCGCGACAACCAGGCGAGCGAGAGCAACACGGTGTACCTCGTGGGGTCCGACCGGATCAGCACCGAGCTGCACGACATCAGCATCGCCGCCAACCGGGCACTGGAGCGTCCGCTCACGCTCGACTACGAGTTCAACGATCCGGCCGACAGCGAGCAGCTGTACTTCCGCAGCGATCACTACAGCTATGCCGCGAAGGGCATCCCGGTGATCTTCTTCACGACCGGCCTGCACCCCGACTATCACGCCAACACGGACGAGGTGTCGCGCATCGAGTTTCCCAAGCTCACGCGCGTGACCCAGCTGGTGTACGAGACGGCGTGGCGGCTGGCGAACCTGGATCACGCGCCGGTCCGTGACTTCAAGGGGCCGAGGGCCGGGAGGGGTACGCGCGAGTGACGCGCCCGTTGCTCGTCATCCTCCTGACCGTCTTCATCAACCTGGTCGGGTTCGGGATCATCGTGCCCCTCCTGCCGTTCTACGCGGAGACCTTCGGCGCGTCGCCCGTGACCATCGGTCTGCTGTTCGCGGTCTTCTCGCTGTGCCAGTTCGCGGCGGCCCCGGCCCTCGGCGATCTCTCCGACCGCTACGGCCGCCGGCCGGTGCTGATCTTCAGCCTCCTCGGCACCGTCGTGAGCTTCGTCATGATGGCGATGGCGCACTCCATTGCCGTGCTGTTCGTCGCGCGCGTCGTTGATGGCCTCTCCGGGGGGAACATCTCGACGGCACGCGCCTACGTGGCCGACGTCACCGCGCCGGCCGACAGGGCCCGTGCCTACGGGCTCATCGGCGCCGCCTTCGGCATGGGTTTCATCATGGGCCCGGCCCTGAGCGGCATGCTGGCCGGCTACGGGTACGCGGCGCCGGTGTGGGCCGCAGCGGGGCTCACGCTGGTGGCCACGCTGATGGCCTGGTTCTGGCTCCCGGAGACTGTGCATCGCGAGGCGGCCGGCACCGGCATGCCGCTCCGCAACCTGGGCGAGATGATCCGGCGGCCCGGCCTGCGCCGCATGCTCTGGATCGACTTCATCTACTGGTTCGCGTTCGCGATCTTCCAGACAACGTTCGCGCTGGTCGTGGCCCGCCGCTTCGGATTCGACGTGTCGCAGACGGGATACTTCTTCGCAGCGTTCGGTGTCCTCGGCGCCATTATTCAGGGGGGGCTCATCCGGCCCGTCGTCCACCGGTTCGGCGACAAGCCGACGTTCGTGCTCGGGTTGTCGTGCGCGGCAGTCGGGCTTGTCGGGGCGTCGCTGGCGCAGACGGTGGCGACCTTCACCCTCGCGCTGGTTCCACTCGCCCTGGGCATTGGGTTCGGGCACCCGACGGTGTCGGCCCTGGTCAGCCGGGCCGGCCGTGCGGACGAGCAGGGGCGTGTGCAGGGAGCGGCCGGCGCCATGGAGAGCCTCGGCCGTACCATCGGTCCGGTCTGGGGCAACGCGGCGCTCGCCCGGTTCGGCGACGGCATGCCGTACCTCTCGGCGGCGGCCTGCCTAGCCCTCACCGTGGTACTCAGCCTCTCCTACACCGTGACCGATTCCGATACGCCGTTCCGGGGCTAGCCATCGTCATGGCCGACACCTGGCTCGTCTCGGCGGCCGACTCCGGCGTGCGGCTCGACAAGTACCTCGCCGATCCGGGACGGCTCGGTTCACGCGGCCGCGCCAGCGAGGCGCTCGCCCGCGGCAAGGTGTTCCTCAATGACGAGGAGGCCGGGCCGTTCTCGGCCGCCCGACGGCTGGTTGCCGGCGATGCCATCCGGCTCTGGATGGACAGGCCCGGCAGTTCGCGCCGCGTGTCGCAGCGTGCGGCCCGTCCGGGTGAGCTGCCGATCGTCTACGAGGACGACCTCGTGGTGGTGGTGAACAAGCCGGCAGGCCTGTTGACGGTGCCACTCCCGCGTCGCCAGGAGGCCCCCTCGGTAGAGGAGGCCCTGGTGGCACACCTGCGGCCGAAGCGGCGCAAGCCGTTCGTTGTGCACCGGATCGACCGGGACACGTCGGGTCTCGTGATGTTCGCCACCCGTGCGGACGCGCAGATGCGCCTGAAGGACCAGTTCCGGCGGCACGAGGCCGAGCGCCTGTACCTGGCCATCGTCTACGGAGTGCCCTCCCCGGTTCGCGGGATCTGGCGCGACCACCTCGCGTGGGATGACGAGGCGCTGATTCAGAAGGAGACCCACGCCCGCGACCCGCGCGCCAGTACGGCCGAGTGCAGTTACGAGGTGCTCGAGTCGTTCGGCGACACGTCGCTCATCCAGGTGAGCCTCGTGACCGGCAAGCGCAACCAGATCCGCCTTCAGGCTCGGCTGCGGGGCCATATGCTGGTCGGTGAGCGCCGGTACGTGTACGGACCGGAAACCCTTCGAACCATTGAGTTTCCACGTCAGGCTCTCCATGCCTGGCGACTCGGGGTCGTGCATCCGGGCACCGGGCGCCCGCTCCGGGTGGAAGCCCCGATTCCGGACGATATGGAACAGTTGATGGTGCGTCTGCGCGGCTGATCCATTGCACGGCCAAGTTTTTGGGGATCCTCCCAAGGGCAGAAGCGGTCTAAGATGTTGAGGGAGTTTCTCATGGCAAAACGTTCATCGTCCGGCGCGATTGTCTGCCCGCGGTGTGGTGTTCCCAGTGCGAAGGTCATCGGCCGCTCGGAATCGCTCCCGGTCATCTACCTGCGTTGCGACGACTGCGGCCGCACCTCGATCTCGCCCGAGTAGCGCCGTTACAAAATCGGGGGGCACCTGACGGAGACGTAATCGGCCCCCCACCCCTTCCGCCCGATTCCTTCACGGGCACCTGCGTCTAAGCTGCTCTCCCCGTTCGGGTTTCCAGTACAACGACAGTACGGCACAGTTTGCGCATCCTGTGACCATGCCTACCCAGGTGCAGGTCAGAGGTCATGGAAGCTGGAGATCGTCAACGTCACGCCGACTCGGTTGCGGTCGCCTTCGAGGACGGCCTCGGGCAGCGCATGTCCGCGGCCGATCCACACGGTGGTGCCGGGCATCAGTGGCTCGTGCTCCGACCGGCACTCTCGTCCGCCTCGTCATTCGAGTTCGCCCTCCGGGAGCGGGCCGAGCGGCTGGCCGATTTCGAGCACCCGCAGGTGGCGCGGGTGGTGGCGGTCGAGCGTCAGCCTGGCGATGAGCCACGGCTGCGCGTGGCTTTCACCGGTGCGGAGGGGGCGCGGCTGTCCGATCTGCTGCGCAGTGCCCAGGTCCGCCAGGTGCCCGTTGGGATTGGTGCCGCGCTCTTCGGCATTGGCCAGCTGGCGAGTGCGCTCGTGGCGCTGCACGCCGCAGGTCCTGGCATCACGCACGGCGCAGTTGGTCCCGAACGCATCCTGATCACGCCTGACGGCCGGATGGTACTCGCCGATCACGTGCTGGGCAGCGCGCTCGAGCACCTGCGCTACTCGCGCGAGCGCTACTGGAGCGAGCTGCGCATCGCCCTGCCGCCCGGTGCGCCGACCACGAACCTCGACGCGCGCACAGACGTCCTGCAGCTCGGCCTCGTGGCGATCGCGCTCGTGCTGGGACGCCCGATCAGGCTCGAGGAGTTCCCGTCGCGGATTGCGGACGTGCTGGCCGCGACCACGGCCATGTCGGCGCAGGGCGGATTCGAGCCGCTCCCGGCAGGCGTCCGCGGGTGGCTCGCGCGTGCGCTGCAGGTCGGGCCAGAGCGTCCCTTCGCCACCGCGGCGGAAGCGAGCGACGCGTTCGCGCCGGTGCTTGCCCATGCCGGGTCGATCGCCGAGCCCGCGGCTCTCGCCGCCTTCGTATCACGGCTGCGTGCCGTCGAGGCGAGCGGTGCCCTGCCCGCCGCGAAGGCCGAGCGGGTTGCGACCCCGGTGGTGCTCCCGACACCCCAGCTCCGGCTGCCCTCGCCGGCGACGCCGCCCCTGCAACTCGTCGCCGCACAGACCGCCCAGACGCGGCCCGAGATGCCCGACGTGCTCGCGATCGCGGCGCCGGTCGCCGCGAAGCGCGGCGGGGCTTCGGCCGCCCCGCGCCAGCGCCGGACCACGCCGTCGGCCGGACAGGACGCCACCGGCGATCGCCGTGTTCCGGACGATGCCTGGACCGCAACGATCGACGAGCGGCCCGGACGCCGGTGGTGGTGGAACTGGCGGCTCGCCGGTGCCTTCGCCCTGCTCGCGGTGATCGTGGGAGCGAGCGGCACGCTGGGTGCCGCGCGCCAGCTGCTCCAGTTCGTGGACACGGGACGGGGCACGCTCGAGCTGACGAGCATGCCCGCAGGTGCGGAGGTCTTCATCGACGGGGAGTCGCGCGGGGCAACGCCGCTGGCGCTCTCGCTGCCCATCGGCGCGCACGATGTCGAGCTGCGTGCCGGGAAGGCACGAAAGACGTTCGGGGTGATTATCGGGAAAGGGGAGAAGGTGACGCAGCTCGTGAAGCTGCCGAAGAGCGCACCCCCGCGCCGTGTCAGGCGGGCGACGAAGCCGGCCGCCGTCTCGGCTCCGGTGCCGGCCGCCGCGCCAGCGCTGCCCGTGACGCCGCGACCCGATCGGGACGTGACGTCGGCGCCGCCGCGCACGGCGAGCGGGCTGGAGGCGAACCTGCTGCCGCCGGCCCCACCACTGGATCTGCCCGGCTCGACCCACTGAGGCCACCGCCGGACCTGCGGGCGAATCTACGGGCGGGTCTGGCCCTGCCCCTTCTTCGCGCGCGCCTCGCGGTCGGCGCGCAGCAGTTCCACCACCTCGTTGTGATTGCCCATCGCCGCGAAGAGCCAGGCCGACTGGTTCTTCGCGTTCTGCAGCTCCATGTCCGCGCCCTTCGACAGCAGCAGGGCGACGATGTCGGCGTAACCCTCGCCGGCGGCGCGCATCAGCGCCGTCATGCCGTCCTCGTTGGCCACGTTGACGTCCATCCCACGCGACAGCAGCAGTTCGATGGCCGACGGGCAGTTCGCGCCGGCCGCGAGGATGAGCAGGTGGTCGCCTCCGAGTTCGGCCTTCAGGCTGGCGCCCGACGTGAGCAACGAGGTGGCGAGCGGGATGCGGCAGCCGCGCACGGCGAAGGCCAGCGCCATGTCCGAGCCCTTGGTGACGCCGGCCTTCTGCAGCAGTGCCACGATCTCGTCCTGGCCGGTGGACGCCGCGTAGACCAGGGCGTTCATGCCGTTGTTGTCGTCGACCTGTGCGTCGGCCTTGCGGTCGAGCAGCAGCCGCGTGACGGCGGCGTTGCCGCCGAGGGCTGACGCCATGAGCGCGGTGCGCCCGGCCTTGTCACGCACCGACGTGTTCGCGCCGCCAGCGAGCAGAGCCTCGGTGGCCTGGGCGTGGCCGCCGTAGGCGGCGGCCACGAGGGCGGTGGCGCCGTCGTTGTTGGTGGCGTCGATCGGCGCGCCCTTCGCCAGGAGTGCGCGGATGACGGCAGCGCGATTGGAGGAGGCAGCGACCATCAGCGGTGTGATGCCGTCCTTGTCCGTCACGTCGAGCCGGGCGCCGGCAGCGAGGAGCGCCTCGACCGCGGCGACGTGACCTTCGTGTGCGGCCACCGCGAGTGCCGATTCCCCATCCTGGTCGGCCGAGACGTCGGCGCCCGCGGCCGCGAGGGCGGTGATCACCTCGGCGCGGCCGTAGAGGGCGGCGATGCCGAGCGCGGTCATGCGCGAGTCGCCCGGCGCATCGAGCGGCTGACGCTCGCGCACCGCGGCGGCCACCTGCGCCAGGTCGCCGTTCATCGCGGCGAGCTGGAGCCGGACGGTGGCCTCGGACGCACCGGGCACGGCCGTATTGGCTGCCGGTGCCTGCGCCGCGCCACACCGCGCCACAAGCAGGACGACCGCACAGGTCATGAGGACGACACGGGACGAAAATCTCTCGAGCACGCGCCGAGTATAGCGAATCGTGGGTTGCGGGCGCGCGCCTGCTGTGGCAGAATCCCCGACATTACGCCCCTCCGCAGACGCTCGTTGTCCTGTCGGGCCACGGAGGCACTGGGCAATCGAGACGCGACCAGCTCGGCACCTGCGCCGGGCTTCACGACCAGCAACACACGGAATACGTACGGCCAGCACTAACAAAGGGAGAGCGGGAACCATGAACCGCGTTTCGTCATTGATGTTCGGAGTCGGTCTCGCCCTGGTGGCGGCGACCACGCTCAGCGCGCAGAACCCCGGCGGCAGCGCCGAGGGCAAGGCGATGAAGAATCCGGTCGCCACGTCCGCGCAGTCAATCGCCGCCGGGCAGGCCGCCTACGCCAAGAACTGCCGGTTCTGTCACGGTCCGGAGGCGAAGGGCAACGGCCCGATGGCGCCGAAGGACACGCACCCCTCGGATCTCACTGATGCGAAGTGGGACCGCGGGAGCACCGACGGCGAGATCTTCCTGGTCATCAGGGACGGCGCCGGCCCCGACATGAAGATGAAGGGGTACAAGGGCCGGATGACGGACACCGACATCTGGAACGTCGTCAACTACCTCAGAAGCGTCGGGCCGAAGAAGTAAAGACGGGCCACCTCCTGCACCGGCATCCAGATGCGCTACTACACGGTCCTCTTCTGTATCGTTGCAAGTATCGCGGGTGCCGGCTGCAGCTGGCTCGACGACCGCCCCGCCCCTGTTGACGGCGCGTCCTACACCGCCCAGGCCCATTCGGGCGCGCCGCGCCTGACCACGGCCCACGAGACCTTCGGCGCCGCGGTCAACGACTACTACTGGGTCAAGCCCAACCCGACCCAGCCGATCGAGTTCCCCCACAACACCCACATCGAGAAGGGCCTCACCTGCACCGAGTACTGCCACGAGGCGGTCACGAAGGGTCCGCAGGCCGGCCTGCCCAGCGTCAACACCTGCCTCATCTGCCACTCCGCGATCGCGACCGACCGGCCGCGCATCCAGCAGATCACGCAGATGTCCGAGAAGGGCATCGACCTCGAGTGGCAGCGCGTCTACGGCTTCACGCAGGGCGCCCACGTCAGGTTCAACCACGCGCCGCACATCCGCGCCAGTGTCGAGTGCGCGACGTGTCACGGCGATATCGCTCACCAGACCGTCGCGCAGCGCAATGTCGATCACAACATGGGCTTCTGCGTGAACTGTCATCGGGAAAAGAACGCCCCGAACGACTGCCTGACCTGCCACTTCTGATGGACCGCCGTACATTCATCAAGCTCACCGCCATCACCGGGACGTCCGCGACGCTCGCGAGCTGCGGCGTTCCCGAACACCAGATCATCCGGTTCGTCCCGGATGAGGAACTCGTGCCCGGCATCGCCGAGTGGAAGCCCAGCGTCTGCCCGCTCTGCGCCAGTGGCTGCGGCCTCAACGTGCGGGTGATGATGGCCGACGTCGACACCACGAAGGACGGCCAGCAGGGTGTCGTCCGTCGCGGCGTCGCGAAGAAGCTCGAGGGGCTCGCGGCGCACCCGGTCAGCCAGGGGGCCCTCTGCGCCCGTGGCCAGGCGGCCATCCAGGTCACCTACCACCCGGATCGCATCGCTCATCCGCTCAAGCGCAAGGGTGCACGCGGCTCTGGCGAGTTCGAGGCGATCACCTGGGATGCGGCCATCGCCGAACTCGTCGGGAAGCTCGACGCGCTCGCGTCGGCCGACAACCAGAAGTCGCTCGCCGTCATCGTCGGCGGCCGGCGGAACCATCGGCAGCTGCTCCTCGATCAGTTCGCCACGAAGTTCGGCGCCCCCGCCGCCATCGTCCACGAGGTCTTCTCGGACGACGTGCTGCGGCGTGCGAACGAGATGAGCTTCGGCTTCGCCCAGCTCCCGACCTTCGACCTGGCCAACGCGAGCTTCGTCATCGGGTTCGGCGCCGATTTCCTCGGGACGTGGAACTCGCCGGTGTCGCATGCCGCGGGCTACGGCCGCATGCGGCAGGGTCGACCGGGCGTGCGCGGCGGGTTCGTGCATGTCGAGGCCCGGATCACACCGACAGGGGCCAGTGCCGACGAGTGGGTGGCGGCCAAGCCCGGCACGGAAGGCGTGCTCGCGCTCGGCCTCGCGCACGTCATCCTGCGCGACAACCTGCGGCCGTCCGAGCCGTCCCGCGCCACCGCGCTGATCGATGGCTGGGCCGACGGCCTCGCCGAGTTCGAGCCGAACCGCGTCGCGTCGATCACCGGCGTGGCGGCGGCGCGCGTCGAGCACCTGGCGCACAGCCTTGCCGGGCACACGCCTTCTGTCGCCATCGTCGGCGGCGTGCCGCTGGCCCACACGAACGGCCTGTTCACGGCCCTGGCCGTGAACGCGCTGAACCAGCTGCTCGGCGCGGTCGGTCAGAAGGGCGGCCTGCTCTTCACGCCGCAGCTGAACCGGGCGGCGGTGCAGGGGCGCCCCACGCTCGCGCAGCTCGCGGGCGGTGTCGTGCCGCAGGTGCTGCTGGTCGACGATGCCAACCCGGTGTTCAGCGCGCCGAAGGCGCTGAAGGTGAAGGAGGCGATCGAGAAGGTCCCCTTCATCGTGTCGTTCGCGCACTTCGTGGACGAGACGAGTGTGCTGGCCGACCTGATCCTCCCGGACCACACCTTCCTCGAGTCGTTCGTGGACGCCGTCCCGGAGTCTGGATCGGCGCAGGCCGTGGTCAGTGTTGCCGGCCCCGTGATGAAGCCGCTGTTCGACACGCGCGCCATGGGCGACGTGCTGCTCGAGGCAGCCGGCAAGCTCCAGGCACCGATCGATCTCGGCGCCACGTCCTACGACGGGTTCGTGCAGGCGGCGCTCGCGCCGCTCGGCGAAGAGGCGTGGGCGCAGGCGCAGACGCAGGGCGGCTGGTGGGGTGAGCTGCCGAAGGGCAGCGCCGCGGTGGCCGCGGCCGACGCGAAGCCGGCTGCGGTGCGCTACACCGAGCCCACCTTCAACGGCGACGCAGGCGAGTACCCGTTCCAGTTCCTGCCGTACCCGTCGGCGGCGTTCCTCGACGGGTCGCTCGCGCACCTGCCGTGGCTGCAGGAGCTGCCGGACCCGATCACCTCGGCGATGTGGGGCAGCTGGGTCGAGCTGAACCCGAGGACGGCCGAACGCCTTGGCATCGGGCTCGGCGACGTGGTCGAAGTGACGTCCGCGAATGGCGCGGTGCGCGCGCCGGCGTTCATCAACCCGGGGCTCTCGCCCGACATCATCGCGATGCCCGTGGGACAGGGGCACACCAACTTCACCCGCTACGCCACGGGCCGTGGCCGCAACCCGCTCGAACTGCTCGCACCGGTGATGCACGAGCAGACGGGCAGCCTGGCGTGGGCTGCCACCCGCGTGAAGGTGTCGCGCGCCGGTGAGCCCGATGGCTCGCTCATCATGTTCTCCGCCCGCGGCGAGCTGCGGGAGAACCCGCACGAAGGGGAGACCAGGTAATGGCCCACCGATGGGGGATGGCGGTCGATCTCGACCGCTGCACGGGATGCGAAGGATGTGTGACGGCCTGCCGGGCCGAGAACAACATCCCGACGGTTGGCGACATCCAGGCCTCGCGCGGGCGGGCCATTCACTGGATCCGGGTCGAGCGGTACTTCGAGGGCGAATTCCCCGAAGTGAAGGTCAAGTACCGGCCGGTGATGTGCCAGCAGTGCGACGCAGCACCATGCGAGCCGGTCTGTCCGACGTATGCCAGCCACCACAACGACGAGGGGCTGAACGCGCAGGTCTACAACCGCTGCATCGGCACGCGCTACTGCGCCAACGCCTGCCCGTACAACGTCCGCTTCTTCGACTTCTTCAACCCGGTCTGGGACAAGCCGCTGCACCTGCAGCTCAACCCGGACGTCTCGCTGCGCGAAGTCGGCGTGATGGAGAAGTGCACCTTCTGCGTGCAGCGCATCGCGGCCGGCAAGGACGTGGCTGCCTCCGAGAAGCGTGAGCTGAAGGACGGCGAGATCAAGCCGGCCTGCGTGCAGGGATGCCCGTCGAAGGCGCTGATCTTCGGCGACCTGAACGACCCCGAGAGCGAGGTCTCCCGCATGGCCGAGTCGCCCCGTGGCATGAAGCTGCTCGAGGACCTGGGCACGGCGCCGAAGGTCACCTATCTCAAGGCTGTGGAGCACGCATGAGCGCCACCGACGATCGCCTCGCAACGACGCTGCTGCGCCCCCTCGAGCGCGGCGGCATCAAGTGGTTCCTGTTCGTCGGCTTCCTGGCCACGATCGTGGCGTCGGGCCTGTTCGCCTGGTTCTTCCAGATGAACCGCGGGTTCGGCCTGACGGGCCTCGGGTGGCCGATCTACTGGGGCTTCCTGATCACGGACTTCGTGTTCTGGATCGGCATCAGCCACGCCGGCACACTCATCTCGGCGATCCTGCGGCTGGTGAACGCCGGGTGGCGCCGCCCTGTCACCCGCTGCGCCGAGGTCATCACCGCGTTCGCACTGATGATCGGCGGGCTCTTCCCGATCATCCACCTCGGCAAGCCGTGGCTCTTCTTCTGGCTCGTGCCGTACCCGAATCAGCGGCTCATCTGGCCGAACTTCCGGTCGCCGCTCGTGTGGGACTTCTTCGCCATCTCCACCTACCTCACCGGCAGCCTCCTGTTCCTCTTCCTGCCGATGATCCCGGACTTCGCCCTGGTGCGCGACCGGTCGACCGGCATCCGGAAGACGATCTACGGTGCGCTGGCGCTCGGCTGGCGCGGCACCACGCACCAGTGGCACCGGCTCGAGACGGCGATGCAGATCATGGCCATTGCCATCATCCCGGTGGCGGTGTCGGTGCACACCATCGTCTCGTTCGACTTCTCGATGGCGCCGGTGCCCATGTGGCACTCGTCGATCTTCGGGCCCTACTTCGTGGCGGGCGCCATCTTCAGCGGCATCGCCGGCCTCATCATCGCCATGGCGGCGCTGCGGCGGGTGCTCAAGCTGCACGAGTACCTCGAGGACATCCACTTCGAGAACCTCGGCAAGCTGCTGCTCACGATGAGCCTGCTCTGGGGCTACTTCACGTTCAACGAGCGGCTCACGGCCTGGTACGGCAACCACGTGGCCGAGTACAACACCTTCCGCGCCACCCAGGACGGCCCCTACTCGCCGCTCTTCTGGACGATGGTGCTGGTGAACTTCGTCATCCCGGTGATCATCCTCAGCATCCGGCGCTTTCGCACCATCACCGGCTGTGTCATCGCCTCGTTCGGGGTGGTGATCGGCATGTGGCTCGAGCGCTACCTGATCGTGGTGCCGTCCCTGGCGTTCAAGTTCCTGCCCTACAGTTGGGGCGCGTACATGCCGCGGCCGACCGAGATCATCATCACGATCTCGACCTTCGCCGCGATGACGCTGCTCTACACCCTCTTCGCCAAGTTCATCCCGATCATCTCCATCTGGGAAATGCGTGCGGGTGAGCACGCCCCGATCGAGGAGATGGCCGCCGCCAGCGAGAGCCGGCTCGGGGAGACCCACGCATGAAGGCTGTCTACGCGCTCTATTCGACCGGCGACGCCGCCCAGCGGGCCGTCAACAGCCTCAGGTCCGCCGGCTACGAAGACCACGACATCACGGTCATCAGCGGCGCCCCGATGGAGGAGTTCGAGTTCAGCCACATCGGCCGCCACAGCTACCAGTGGTACATCGCCTGTGCCGGCGGCCTCGCCGGGATGGCGTTCTCCACCTGGCTGACCACCTTCGCCGAGAAGGACTGGCCGATTGTCGTGGGCAACATGCCGATCGTGGCCTGGTGGCCGAACCTGATCGTGATCTTCGAGATGACCATGCTCGGCGCGATCGTCACCAGCGTGGCCACGCTCATCATCACCGCCGGCCTCGGGCGCAAGGTGCCCACGCTCTACGACCCGGAGGTGACCAACGGCAAGATCCTCGTCGGCATCGCCGAACCGAAGGATGCCACCGGTGCCGACGTGGAACGTGCCCTGCTCGCCGCCCCGGGCGCGCAGGTGAAGACCGTCTGAACCCGCGCCAGCTCCGCTGCTATCATCCGCTCCCTGGGAGCATTCCGCATGAACGTTCGCATGGCCCTCGCGGCTGCCACGGTGGCCGCGATCCTTTCCGCGGCCGCGCCCGCGCGCGCACAGGCGCCGGACGGCGCCGGCATCTTCCGGACCAGCTGCGCCACGTGCCACGACGGAGCCTCGGGTTCCCGCGCGCCCACGCCGGAGCAACTGCGCGACCGCACGCCGGAGTCGATCATCAACGCTCTCACCGGCGGTGCCATGCGCTACCAGGGGCTGTCGCTGAGCGGCGCCGAGCGCCGTGCGGTGGCGGAGCACCTCACGGGGAAGACCGTCGGGGCCGACGTCACGGTCGACCCGAACGTGGGCCGCTGCGTAAATCCGGCGGCGTTCACCGGTCCAGGGCGGGCACCCTCGTGGAACGGGTGGAGTGCCGACCTGGCCAACACACACGCGGTCTCGGCCAGGGACGGTGGCCTCACGGCCGCGGACCTGCCGAAGCTCACGCTGAAGTGGGCGCTGGGCTTCCCGGAGGCGACCTCGGCCTGGGCGCAGCCCACGGTGGTTGGCGGGCGTCTCTTCGTGGGCTCCCAGAACGGCACGGTCTATTCGGTCGACGCCAGAAGCGGCTGCGTGGTCTGGATCTACACCGCGAAGGGCGGGGTCCGGGGCTCCGTGGTCATCGGGCCGCGACCGGGTTCGGGCGGGCGGTTCAACGCCTACTTCACCGACCAGAAGGGCTATGCCTATGCGGTGGACGCCGGGACCGGGGCACAGGTCTGGGTCGTGCAGGTGGACCCGCACCCGCTGATCCGACTCACCGGCTCGCCCGCGCTGTACCGCGATCGGCTGTACGTGCCAACGTCCTCGTACGAGGAAGTGGGAAAGAGCCCCACCTACAACTGCTGCACCTTCCGCGGCGCGATCGTCGCGCTGGACACGAAGGCGGGCCAGGTGATCTGGCGGGCGTATCCCATCCCGGACGAGCCCACGCTGATGGGGAAGCGGCCGGATGGTGGCGAGTCGTGGGGACCCTCGGGCGGCGCGATCTGGTCGGCGCCCACGATCGACCCGAAACGCAGCCTGATCTACGCAGGCGTGGGGAACACGTACAGCGGGAAGGGCTCACAGCCGGGCACCGACGCCATCGTGGCGTTCGACCTGAAGACTGGTGCGATGAAGTGGGCGCGGCAGCTCGAACAGGGCGACGTGTACGGGTGCCGAAACGGGGAGCCGAACTGCGGCAGCAGGCAGGGGCCCGACTACGACTTCGGTGCCTCGCCGGTCATTGCCCGGCTGCCGGGTGGCCGTGAGCTGATCATCGCAGGACAGAAGTCCGGCATGGCGTTCGGCCTCGACCCTGACGATGGCGGCAAGGTGGTCTGGGAGTACCGGGCCGGGCAGGGCGGATCGCTCGGCGGCATCGAGTGGGGCATCGCGACCGACGCCGACCAGGCCTACCTGCCGGTGGCCGACCAGGCACGTCCCGCACCTGGCGGGCTGCACGCGGTGAAGCTCGCCACGGGCGAGCGCGTGTGGTTCGCCCCGCCGGTGGAGCAGCTCCTGTGCGGCCAGCGTGGGCGCCTGTGCAACGCCGTCCAGTCCGCGGCGGTCACCGTGATCCCGGGAGCGGTGCTGTCGGGCGCCTTCGACGGCGGCCTCCGGGCCTATTCCACACGGGATGGCTCCATCGTGTGGCAGTACGACACGAACCGTGAGTTCCTCACGGTGAACGGTGTGCGGGCGCGCGGGGCGTCGTTGAACGGTCCGGCCCCCGTGGTGGTGGACGGGATGATGTACGTGGCGTCAGGCGACTATCGCGCCAGGCCCGGGAACGTGCTGCTGGCCTTCGGCCTCGAATGAGCCCAGACCCCGATGGGCAGCGCGGCGGAGGGATGGAGTCGGGCCTCGTCGCCCGCATCGCCCTCGCGCTCACAGCCTGGACCGAGCGCTGGGTTCCCGATGCGTTCGTCTTCGCCCTGCTGGCAACCGTGCTCGTGGTGGCTGCCGGCCTCACGCTCACGCCGTCGACGCCGGGGCAGGTGGTCGATGCCTGGGGACGAGGTTTCTGGGACCTGATTCCCTTCACCCTGCAGATGGCGCTCGTGATCATCACCGGTCACGTGCTCGCCACTTCCGGCCCCATGCGGGCAATCATCCGCGCCGTCGCCGGCTGGCCCTCGACCCCGAAGGGGGCGGTGGCCCTTGTGGCGTTCTTCGCCATGGCCAGTTCGTGGTTCAACTGGGGGTTCAGCCTGATCTTCAGCGCGGTGCTCGCGCGTGAGATTGCCCGGCGGCTCGACGGCGTGGACTACCGTGCCCTGGCGGCATCCAGCTTCCTTGGCCTCGGTAGCGTCTGGGCGCAGGGACTGAGCGGTTCGGCCGCCCTCCAGATGGCGACGCCGGGCGCCCTGCAGCCTGCCATCCGCGACATCGTGGCCAGGGACGGCCTGGTGCCCGGCGGCATCATCACCTTCACGCACACCATCTTTCTCTGGCAGAGCCTCCTCTCGGTGGTGGTCGAGATCGGCATTGTCACCGCGGTGATGTGGCTCGCCACACCCCCGGCCGGCCGTGCCAGGACCGCCGGGAGCCTCGGCATCGACCTCGGCACCAGCGAGATCGCGGAGCCCCGCGTGCCGGCGGCGATCCCGCCGGGGGCCTGGCTCGAGCACTCGCGGCTGCTGACGTGGCTCGCCTGCGCACTCGGTGGGGCGTTCCTGGTGCGCTACTTCGCCTCGGCGCCCGAGCCCCTGAATGCGTTGAACCTGAACATCGTGAACCTGATCTTCCTGCTGCTGGGCTTCCTCCTGCATGGCACGCCCGCTCGCCTGATGCATGCGATGCAGGCGGCCACGCCGGCGGTCTGGGGGGTGATCCTGCAGTTTCCCTTCTATGCGGGCATTGCCGGGGTGATCACGTCCACCCACCTGAACGAGCAGCTCGCGAACCTGTTCGTGCGGGTGTCCACGCCGTCGAGCTTCCCGGCGCTCGTGGCCCTCTACTCGGCCGTGCTCGGCGTCTTCGTGCCGTCGGGCGGGTCCAAGTGGGTGATCGAGGCCCCCTACGTGATGGCGGCGGCCCATGAACTCCAGGTCCACCTGGGCTGGGTGGTGGCGGCCTACGACCTGGGCGAGGCGCTGGCCAACCTGCTCCAGCCCTTCTGGATGCTGCCGATACTCGGGCTCTTCCAGCTCAGGGCCCGGGACGTGATGGGTTACACGCTTGTCGTGTTCGCCGTGTTGGTGCCGACGGTGCTGCTGCTCGTGACCCTGCTCGGCCGTACGCTGCCCTATCCCCTCTGAATGCAGGGAGCTGCGCGGATTGCGCAGCTCTTTACGCATCTCCCACTTCGGGCGTGCGGCGCAATCCAGTAGAATTTAGCGCCGTCCGTACGGACGACTTCCCTTGTTTCGGAGGCTGAGCTGGACCCGTTCCGCGCCGCGACCGCCGATCGTCGCGACCCTGTCACCGGCCTGTCTGTCACGTCAGTCGCCATCATTCGCATGGCGGTGAGCGGGGGCACGGACAGCCAGCTTCGCGTGTCTTCATTTCCCGAGAGCCTGAGTTCGACCGTTCATGAAACCCTGCAACGCCTTCGCGATGCGGCTCGGCTGCATCCTGCTCGTCACCACGTGTGTCTCGGCGCCAGTGCTGGCGCAGCGCCGTCCTGCCCCGTCGGGCGCGGCGTCGACTTCGGCATCGGATGAGGACCCGCCGCCGCCGATTGCTCCCGAGGTGATCTCCCGAGGGGAGAACGGGCGCGTCGTCGTCCGTGCCACCCGTGTCACCGAGCCGCTGCGCATCGACGGGCGGCTCGACGAGGCGGTGTACTCGCAGGTGAAGCCGATTTCGGGATTCATCCAGACGCTGCCTGCCGAGGGGCAGCCGGCGAGCGAGAAGACCGAGGCCTGGATCTTCTTCGACGACAACTTCATCTACGTGACGGGCAAGTGCTACGACTCGGCCCCGCCCGAGCAGTGGACCGCGAACGAGATGCGCCGGGACACGAGCCAGCTGCGCCAGAACGACATGTTCGGGGTGCTGTTCGACACGTACCACGACCGTCGCAACGGCTTCAACTTCTACACGAATCCGCTCGGCGGCTTTGCCGACCAGTGGATCACGAACGAGGGCAACCCGAACACGGACTGGAACCCGGTGTGGCAGGTGCGCACGGGCCGCTTCGAGGGTGGCTGGACCGCCGAGCTCGCGATTCCGTTCAAGTCGATCCGCTACAAGGCGGGCACCAACCAGCACTGGGGCGTGCAGCTGCGGCGGGCCATCCGGCGCAAGAACGAGTGGACGCACCTGACGTTCGTGCCGGCGGCGACCGGCGGGTCGACCAGCATCTTCCGCATCTCGCGCGCGGCGTCGCTCGTCGGACTCGACCTCCCGGAAGCGAGCAAGAACATCGACCTGAAGCCGTATGCGATTTCGCGGCTGACCACGGATCGCCTCACGTCGGTGTCGAACGACTGGGATCCGAACCTCGGCGTCGACATGAAGGTGGGCATCACGGCCAACCTCACGGCCGATCTCACCTACAACACCGACTTCTCGCAGGTCGAGGTGGACGAGCAGCAGTTGAACCTCACCCGCTTCAGCATCCAGTTCCCCGAGAAGCGCGATTTCTTCCTCGAGGGGCGCGGCATCTTCGACTTCGGCCGTGGCGGTCCGACCGTCGGCTCGGCGGCCGGCGGCGGTGCCAGCACGGCACTCACCCCGACGCTCTTCTACAGCCGCGCCATCGGCCTCAACAATGGCCGGGTGATTCCGATCATCGGTGGCGGCCGGGTCACCGGGAAGGTCGGACGCTTCAACGTGGGGGTCGTGAACATCGCGACCAGCGAGGACGAGGTGTCGGCCTCACCGCGGACGAACTTCACCGTGGCGCGCGTCTCGCGCGACATCCTGCGGCGGAGCAGCGTTGGCTTCATGTTGACCAACCGATCGCAGTCGGCCCTCGTGCCGGGTGCGTCGAACCTGGCGTTCGGCGGCGATGCCTCCTTCTCGTTCTTCCAGAACCTGAACCTGGGAGGCTTCTACTCGCAGTCGAACACCGAGGGACGGACCACCGACAACACGAGCCACCAGCAGCGGGCCGAGTGGGCCGGCGACCGCTGGGGCGCGCGCTTCGAGCGCCTGCACGTCGGCAACAACTTCAATCCGGAAGTGGGCTTCACGCGGCGCCGGAACTTCGACCGCACCTACGCCCAGGCGCGGTTCTCGCCGCGGCCGCGCCGGCACTTCAGGGGGATCCGGCAGTTCACGTACGCGGCCGAGGTCGAGTACATCACGAACGGGTTCGGCGACCTCGAGACCCGCATCCAGCAGGGTCGGTTCGTTGCCGAGCGGCAGAACAGCGACGTGTTCAGCGTGGAGGCGACCGACAGCTACGAGCTGCTGCTGAACCCGTTCCAGGTGGCGACCGGCGTCCGCATCCCGCGTGGTGGCTACAACTTCCGCGACGCCACCGTGTCGTACCAGCTCGGTGCGCAGCGCCGGTTCAACGGCAACCTCTCGTTCAACAAGGGCACGTTCTACAACGGTGACATCACCGGCCTGACGCTGAGCGGCGCCCGCTACGCCATCCTCAAGCAGTGGTCGGTCGAGCCGAGCATCACCTTCCAGGACGTCAACCTGCCGGTGGGCGACTTCCGCACGCAGCTGCTCCGCGTGCGCACCGACTACGCCTTCACGCCGCGCATGTTCCTGTCGTCGCTCATGCAGTACGCCACGGCCGGCAACATCTTCAGCACCAACGTCCGCTTCCGCTGGGAGTACAAGCTCGGTTCGGAGCTGTTCGTGGTCTACACCGATGAACGCGACACCACGCGGCCGGGCTACCCGGACCTGCGGAACCAGGCGTTCGTCGTGAAGTTCAACCGGCTGTTCCGCTTCTGACCTGGGTCGTGACGCGCATGCGACGTGCGATGTGGGGCGCGGCGGCCGCCGCGCTGGTGCTGTCAGGGGCGGCCCGGGCGCAGCCGGCCAGGCAGTCCGCGCAGTCCGGGGGGGGCCAGCTGGCGACCTCGCCGTCCGAACTGCCGATTCCGGTCGCGCCGAAGACCATCGTCCGTGAGAACGGGCAGGTGGTGGTGCGGGCCATCCGGCTGAAGGAGCCGCTGAAGGTGGACGGACGGCTCGACGAAGCCGTCTACCGCGAGAACGAACCGATCGACGGGTTCATCCAGGCCATCCCGAACAACGGGCAGCCGGTGTCCGAGCGGACCGAGGCCTGGGTCACGTTCGACGACAACTACATCTACATCACGGCGAAGCTGTACGAGTCGGTGCCCGAGTCGCAGTGGGTGGCCAACGAGATTCGGCGCGACACGAACCAGATGCGCCAGAACGACATGTTCGGCGTGCTGCTCGACACCTTCTACGACAAGCGCAACGGCTTCCACTTCTACACCAACGCGCTCGGAGGCTTCACCGACCAGCTCGTCACCGACGAAGGCAACCCCAACGGCGACTGGAACCCGGTGTGGAACGTGCGGCCGGGCCGCTTCGAGGGCGGGTGGACCACCGAGATGGCGATCCCCTTCAAGTCGATCCGGTACGTGTCCGGGACGAACATGACCTGGGGGATCCAGATGCGCCGTTCCATCCGGCGCAAGAACGAATGGTCGCACCTGACGGAACTGCCCGCGGCCGGCGGTGGGCCGAACACCATCTTCCGGCTGTCGCGCGCGGCCACGCTCGTGGGGCTCGATCTGCCCCCGCAGAGCGCGAACATCGATCTGAAGCCGTACGCCATCGGCACCAACACGACCGACCGCGTGCGCGTGCCCTCGGTCAGCAACGACCTCACGAGCAGCTTCGGCGGCGACCTCAAGTACGGCATCACCTCGAACCTGACCGCCGACGTCACCGTGCGCACCGACTTCGCGCAGGTGGAGGTGGACGAGCAGCAGCTCAACCTCACCCGGTTCAGCCTGCAGTTCCCCGAGAAGCGCGACTTCTTCCTCGAGGGGCGCGGCATCTTCGACTTCGGCCGCGGTGGCGGCAGCAGCGGCGCCAGGCTTGGCTTCGGCAGCGGCGGCAACACCGACGCGTCGACCGGCGCGCCGACCTTCTTCTACAGCCGGCGCATCGGCCTCGAGGGCGGCCGCGTGGTGCCGATCCGCGCGGGCGGGCGCGTCACCGGCCGCGTGGGCAAGTGGACCGTGGGGGCCGTCAACATCGAGACGGCAGAGGAACCGATTGCGGGTGTCGCCCCCACCAATTTCACGGTGGCCCGCATCAAGCGCAACATCCTGCGGCGCAGCAGCATCGGTGGCATCATCAGCAACCGCGACAAGTCGGCCCTCGTGAAGGGTTCGTCGAGTCTGGCCTACGGCGTCGACGGCCTGTTCTCCTTCGGCAACAACCTCAGCATGGGCACCTACGTGGCCAGGTCCGAGGTGGACGGACGCAACACGCGGAACACCAGCTACCAGGGACGCTTCGACTACGCCCCCGACCGGTGGGGTGTCCGTGCCGACTACCTCGTGGTGGGTGCGAACTACAGCCCTGAAGTGGGCTTCACCAACCGCACCAACTTCCGCCGGAGCTATGTGTCGGGCCGCTTCAGCCCGCGTCCGGCGCACAGCACGCGCGTGCGCAAGTACACCACCGAGGGCTCCTACGAGTACCTGGTGACCGATACGACCGGCAGGCTGGAGTCGCGCGCCGCCACCGGGCGCTTCCTCATCGAGAAGCAGAGCAGCGACCTCATCTCGGTGGTCGCCACGAATCGCTACGAGTTCCTGGCACGGCCGTTCACCGTGGCCCCGGGGGTGACCATCCCCGTGGGCGGCTACCCGTTCTCGGATCTCACCGCCAGCTACGGGTTCGGCCAGCAGCGCCGCTTCTCGGGCAGCCTGGCCTGGCAGACCGGTCACTTCTACGACGGCGACATCAATGCGGTCAGCTTCAGCACCGGCCGCTTTGCGATCCGCTCGAACTGGTCGATCGAGCCGACCTTCACGGTGAACCACGTCTCGCTGCCGGCGGGGACGTTCACCAACACCGTGATCGTGGCGCGCACGGACTACGGCTTCTCGCCGCGCCGGTTCATGAGCGCGCTGCTCCAGTACTCATCGTCGACGCACGTGCTCAGTTCGAACCTCCGTTTCCGCTGGGAGTATCGGCCGGGCAGCGAGCTGTTCGTGGTGTACACGGACGAGCGCGACACCCTCAGGCCCGGGTATCCCGATCTGCGGAACCGCGCGTTCGTGATGAAGGTGACGAGACTGTTCCGGTTCTGAGGGCTTCACGTGCGACGCGGGATCCTGACCACGCTGTTCCTCACGCTCTCCACGGCGGCCATCGCGCAGCCGCCGGCTCCCGTGCCCCCGGCGGTGATCGCCCGCGACGAGGCGAGGCAGGCAACCGTCCGCGCGGTGAAGCTGTCCGAGCCGCTGCGCGTGGATGGGCGGCTGGACGAGTCGGTCTACACCAGCACGCCGGCCATCGCCGACTTCATCCAGACGCTCCCCCGCAACGGCGCGGACCCCACCGAGAAGACCGAGGCGTGGGTGATGTTCGACGAGGAGCGCTTCTACGTGTCTGCCCGCTGCTACGACTCTGCGCCGCCCGGGAAGTGGGTGGCCAACGAGATGCGCCGCGACGCCAACCAGGTCCGCCAGAACGATCACTTCGGCTTCATGATCGACACGTTCCACGACCGCCGGAACGGGTACGTGTTCTACTCGAACCCGGTCGGCGGCCGCATCGACCTGAGCGAGGCCGACGAGGGGAACGCGAACACCGACTGGAACCCGGTGTGGACCGTGCGTACGGGGCGGTTCGAGGGGGGCTGGACGATCGAGATCTCAATCCCGTTCAAGTCGATCCGCTACGTCTCGGGGTCGGGCCAGACCTGGGGCATCCAGATGCGGCGCGCCATCCGCCGCAAGAACGAGTGGGCGCACCTCACGCCGCTGCCGACCGTGATGGGTGGCTCGCAGGGCTTCTTCCGGATCTCGGCCGCCGCCACTCTCGTCGGGCTCGAGCTGCCGCCGGCCAGCCGCAACATCGAGATCAAGCCCTACGGCATTGCCAGGAGCTCGACCGACCGTGTCGTGAGCCCCGCCGTCAACAACAAGAACGAGGGGGACTTCGGCATCGACGCGAAGTACGGCATCACCGCCAACCTGACGGCGGACTTCACGTACAACACCGACTTCGCGCAGGTGGAGGTGGACGAGCAGCAGGTGAACCTCACGCGGTTCACGCTCCAGCTGCCCGAGAAGCGTGAGTTCTTCCTCGAAGGACGTGGCATCTTCAGCTTTGCGGCCTTTCCGACCACCGGCAGCGGTGGTGGCGGCGGGGGCGCGTCGACGAGCACCGTGCCCCTGCTGTTCTACAGCCGGCGCATCGGGCTCAACGGTGGGCGCGTGGTGCCCATCCAGGCTGGCGGCCGCGTCACCGGCAAGGTGGGCAAGTTCAGCGTCGGCCTGCTGAACATCGAGACCGATGCGGAAGCGGCGTCGTCATCGCCGAAGACCAACTTCAGCGTGGTCCGCCTGAAGCGTGATGTGCTCCGGCGCAGTGCCATCGGCGCCATGGCCACCCATCGGTCGAAGTCGGCCTCGCGGCCGGACGAGTCGAACCAGGCGTACGGCGTGGACGGCGTCTTCAACTTCTTCGGCAACCTGACCATGGGGGGCTACTACGCCAAGACCCACACCGACGACGTGGCTGGGGACGAGAGCAGCTACCAGGCACGGGTCGACCTCGCGCCGGATCGTTACGGCGTGCAGTTCGAGCGGGTGAAGGTGGGCGACGCGTTCAACCCCGAGGTGGGCTTCCTGCGTCGCCGCAACTTCGAGCGCACCTTCGGCGAGCTCCGGTTCAGCCCGCGGCCGAAGAACATCCGCGGCGTGCGGCAGATCACCGCCACCGCGGCCGTGGAGTACATCGAGGGGGCGACGTCGAAGCGGATGGAATCGCGCCAGCAGACGGCGCGGGTCAACGTCGAACTGGAGAACAGCGACCAGTTCTCGGTCGAGGGCGGTACGAACTACGAGTACCTGCCCTCACTCTTCAACGTGGCGCGCGGCGTCAACATCCCCTCGGGCGGCTATGGGTTCAACGACTGGACCGCCCGGTACGCCTTCGGCCAGCAGCGCCGCATCTCGGGCACGGTGTCGTTCCAGAATGGGCAGTTCTACAACGGCCACATCAATGCGCTCACCGTCAGCGGTGCCCGGGTGTCGGTGACCACGAGGCTGTCGGTGGAGCCGAGCGTCTCGGTGAACGCCGTCACGCTGCCCGTGGGCGACTTCACGACGACCGTGATCCGCGCGCGGTCCGACTACGCGTTCACGCCACGCATGTTCGTCAGCGGCCTCCTGCAGTACAGCTCGAACGACCGCCTTCTCTCCAGCAACATGCGCTTCCGCTGGGAGTACATCCCCGGCAGCGAACTGTTCGTCGTGTACACGGACGAGCGCGACACGACGCCAATCGGGTCTCCGCTGCTGCGGAACCGCGCACTGGTGGTGAAGCTGAACCGGATGATGCGGTTCTAGGAGGCCCGGAAGGCCGGGAGGGCCGGGGAAGGCCTGGAGGGGCACAAGCTGGACAGGTGGGCGGAGGACCGACGGACCAGCCTGAAGGCAGCTCTGGACCAGCTTGATGACCAACTGAAGGAGGCGCGGAAGTCCGCCCGAACGGCTGGGACCCTGCCTGAGAAGCTCGAGCGGCAGCGCGACATAAAGCGCCTGGACGCCAGACGTCATAAGGCCTGGAAGGACTACGACCGTGCCTGGAGAGACGTCGAGACCCGCAAGGACGAGTTGCTGGACGAAGTTCAGCGCAGAATGCTGACCTATGTCGAGCGGGTAGAACTGTTTACGGTGCGATTCACCATCCGGTGACGAAGTAGCAGGGGCTCGCGGTTGGATCACATGTCGAAAGAATCGCACTTCTTCGACATGTTTGACTAACATGTCGACCACGTGAACATGTCCGCTTCCAGCTTCGCGGCTGACAAGCCTTTCAACGACCTGCCATCGCTCCCGCCCAGGGCCGAGGTCGAGACCAAGGCGGTACTGAAGGCCGTCGTCGAAGCCAGGGCTGCCCTGGCGGAGCTCAAGCAGGCCGGCAATCTGGTCCCAAACCAGACCATCCTCATCAACACGATTCCGATCCTCGAGGCGCGCGCCAGCTCCGAGATCGAGAACATCGTCACCACCACGGACCGGCTGTTCCAGTACGCCCAGGACGAGAGCCAGTCGACCGACCCCGCCACGAAAGAGGCGCTCCGCTACCGCACGGCCTTGAGACTCGGGTTCGAGTCGCTCGGAACACGTCCGGTCAGCACACGGACGGCGGTGGACATCTGCCAAACGCTCCGCGGCATCGACGTCGACGTTCGCGACGTGCCCGGTACGGTGCTTCGAAACTCTGTGACGGGAGCGGCGGTATACACGCCGCCCGAAGGCGAGGCTCGGCTTCGCGACCTGCTGGCGAACTGGGAGCGCTACCTGCACGACGCGGAGGACGACATCGATCCCATCGTACGCATGGCGATCGGACACTACCAGTTCGAGGCGATCCACCCGTTCACGGACGGGAACGGCCGCACGGGCCGCATCCTGAACATCTTGTATCTGGTGGAGCAGGAGCTGCTCGAAGTCCCGGTGCTGTATATGAGCCGCGACATCATCGCGAGTCGAACTGAGTACTACACACTGCTGAATGATGTGACCGTGAGTGGCCACTGGGAACCTTGGGTGCTCTATCTTGTCAACGTCGTCGAGCATACGGCCCTCTGGACCATGGCGAAAATCCATGCCATGCGATGGCTGATCGAGGAAACGAAGCGGTACGTGCACGCGAAGGCCCCCGGTATCTACACGCACGAGCTTGTTGAACTGCTCTTCGAGCAGCCATACTGCCGCATCGCCAACATCGTCGACGCCGGGCTGGCGCAGCGGCAAACCGCTTCCACGTATTTGAAGCAACTGTGCGACATCGGTGTGCTGCTGGAGCAGCGCGTCGGCCGAGACAAGCTGTTCCTGCATCCGAAGCTGCTGACTCTGCTGGCGTCGGACGAGAACCACTTCGAGCCTTACGCATGACACCCGACAACGAGCCCGAGAAGCTGGATGGACACTCCCTCGACATCGCGGAGGAGCGGCGGAAGGAACTCCTGCGCCTGTTCCCCGATGTGCGGACCGAGGGCGGCAAGGTGGCGGAGTGTTTCAGGACGATTCAGGCCACCAGCACCGCCACGCTTAGCCATGCCGTGAGGAGAGCGTCGACTTCGACACGACCAAGAACCTGATCATCGAAGGCGACAACCTCGAGGCGCCGAAGCTGCTCCAGAAGGCGTACCTCGGGAAGGTGAAGATGATCTACATCGACCCGCCGTACAACACGGGCAACGACTTCATCTACCCTGACAACTACGCGGACCCACTCAGAGCCTACTTGGCGTCGAGCTGGAGGCCGGCCGTAGAGCGCGGCGAGCGCCAGCGACAGGTGGAAACGGCCCGCAGGCAGGCCGTACGCGCGGAGGGACGGCATTCCGTCCCGACGCGCAAGCCCACGGACAGTGGCCGAGGAGCCGTTTCCCGCCGCGCGGCCTCGGACGGGCCGGAGGCTTGATGCCCCGCTCACACGCGGCCTGGAGAGGCTCGAAGGCCGGGAAGGTTGGGAGGGCCTGAAGGGCCGGGCAGGTCAGGCAGGCCGGGCGGGCAGGACTGAGGCGGGGCGGCCCCTGCCTGAAGCCGACACCGCCTGCAGCCTGAAGCCCGAGGCCCGAAGCCCCAGGCCTACTTCGGCGCGACGAACCGAACCTCGAGGTAGGTGATCTGGCCGTTCACCTCGCTGTACATGTGCGCGGAGCCGGCCGGGACGATGATGACGTCCCCCTTCGTCACCTTGTGCGACTCACCACCCTCGATCGTCGCGGCGCTGGCCGGGGCACCTGGCTTCCGTACGATCTTCCCGCCGGTGACGACCGTGCCCGACCCTTCGATGATGTAGTGCAGCTCGGTATTGCCCGGGTGTGCGATGGCTCCGTTCGGCTTCGGCCGGTGCACGATGTTCACGCGGTACTGATCCGTGAGGGCGATTGGCGATGTGGCCATGTCGTTCGACTTTGCCATCGCCGCCTCGAGCACCGTGCGCAGGTCGCTGTTCGCCTTGAAGATGCCGGCCGAGCCTGGTGCTGGCGCCGGCGCGGGGGCCTGCACGGCGGGAGCAGCGCCGCGGTCCTGACCGCCGGGAGCCTGGGCCATCGCCGGCACGCCGGCCACACCCAACAACAGCGCACTCACCACCACAGATCGCATGACAGGCTCCTTCAGATTGCAGATTGGTGACTTGAGATTGCAGATTCGCGATTCTCGATTGCCGATGCTCAGAAGATGGCGAGCGCGTTGGCCGGGAATCCCGTGCCGCCGGTCACCGGCACCGGTGCCACGCTCAGCAGGAACTCCCAGCGATTCAGCCGCGCCGCAGTCTCCGCCACCGCCTCCAGATCCTGGTTGTCCAGGATGTCGATCCCGAGCCCGGCAAGGATGGCCGTGTGGAACGGCAGGTTGATCCCCTCGACCAGCGACGGAATCACATCCTGCGCATCGTCGCTGCCCACGAACGAGACACCGCGCTGCTTGAGCCACGGGGCGACGGAGGTGTGATAGCCCGCTTCGTTCCGGCCCACGGCCCACGGACCGAGCTTCGCCCGGCGCGCCCACCGGCCGGTGCGTAGGAAGATGGCGTCACCCGGACCGATCCTCACCTTCGCCATCTTTTCCCAGGCCTCGATGTCCTCCACGAACACCGGCGTGCCCGGCTCGAGCCATGGCAGTTTCTTCAGCCGTGGCATGTCGATCAGCACGCCGCGCGTGACGATGCCGTTTCTGTAGGTGTCGACGGAGAGCTTGAGGCAGCCCTTCTCGCTCAGCACGTCCTCGCGGCGGTAGCCGTTGTAGGTCTGGTCCTTCCAGAGGAAGTGGCAGAGGGCGTCGAGGTGGCTGTGCGCGTAGCCGTGATAGCTCACGCTGTAGGTGTCGGTCGTCAGCCCGCGGTTCATCGTGTGGTTGAACGGGTTCGGGTTGTCCGGCGCGACCTCCTTGATGGGGGCGTGCGCCATGGACACGGTGAGGCCCTCCTTCGCCAGGGCGATGGCCTTCCTGCGAACCTCGGGCGTGATGAGGTTCGCCGCGCCGAGCTGGTCATCCGCGCCCCACCGTCCCCAGTTCTTGATCTCGTTGAACATCCGATCGAACTCCTCGACGTTGCGCGGAAAGCGCGCCGCCGACGGACCTGGCGACAGGATGGTCTCGGCGGGAGCCGCCGGCTGCTGGGCGATCAGGGCTGCGGACAGTGCACCTGCCACGAGGGCGGCGAGGGCGATCGGCTTCATCAGGGTGGGCCTCAGGCAGAGAGTTATATCATCTGCACCGCATGCGTCGGTCGATTGTCCTGCCTGCCGCCTTCTTCCTGTCGGGTGCGGCGGGGCTCGTCTTCCAGGTGGTCTGGCTCTACCGCTGTGGGCTCGCGCTCGGGAGCAGTCTCGCGTCCGTCACCGTCGTGCTCTCCGCATTCATGGGTGGGCTGGCGATCGGCAACCTGGTGGTCGCGCGCCACGGCGGCCGCGTGAAACGGCCGCTGAGGCTGTACGTCGGCCTGGAACTGGTCGCCGGCGTTACGGGCGTATTGGTCACCCATGCCCTGCCGGAGACGGCGGCACTCGTCAACCACCTTCCGGGAGCCTCGGGCGGCGGAGCCGTGCTCAATCTGTGGCGCTTCCTCGTGGCCTTTGCCCTCATGGGCGTTCCCACCACGCTGATGGGCGCCACGCTTCCGCTCCTCACCGAGGCTCGAACCCGGGAAGGGCGGACCTTTGGCGCCGTACTGGGCGCGCTGTATGGCTGGAACACGCTCGGCGCGGTGGCCGGAGTGATCGCGGCCGAGACCCTGGCCATTGGCGCGTTTGGCGTGGTCGGCACAGCCTGGCTGGCCGGCGGACTGAACGTCATGGCGTCCGGACTCGCACTTGCGTGCGTCGCGGACGACGAATCCGTCTTACCCGCCGGTCAGGCAAGCCCTGCCGGGTCCCGGCCCACGCTGTCCACGCAGCGTCTGGAGCCGCTGCTCGCGGCTGCTGCCGTCGCCGGAGCAACGCTGCTCGCGTTGGAAGTCATCTGGTTCCGTCTCCTCTCGATGTACGTCCTCGTGACGACCCTGGCCACGAGCCTGATGCTGGCGGTGGTCCTGGCCGGCATCGGTGCGGGCGGACTCGTCGCGGCGTGGTGGGTCTCGAGCCGGCGGGACACGCGGCCGTGGCTGCCGGCCGTGGCCTGCCTCACGGGTGTCGCGGTGCTGGCCTCCTACGCGGCGTTCGGCGTGACCACCTCGGACACCCAGGTTGGCAGCTGGGCGAGGTTGCTCTGGTTCGCGCTCGTGCTCACGCTGCCGGCATCGGTGCTTTCCGGAGTGCTCTTCACGCTGACCGGAGAGGCGCTGTGGCACCGGCATCCGAAGGCATCTGCCGCTTCGGGTGGGCTGGCGGCTGCCAACACCGCCGGTGCGCTGCTCGGCCCGCCGATCGCCGCCTGGCTGCTGTTGCCACACGCCGGCATGACCGCTGCCATCGTGCTGAGCGCGGCAAGCTACGCTGTGGTGGCGCTGCTCACATGGCACGACCGCCCGCCTGTGAGTGCGGCCCCAGGCCGGCGCACTGGCCGCCCCGCGCTCGCGTCTGCGCTCGCGCTGGGCATCGGCGTGGTGGCGTTGCCATTCGGCTCGTGGACCGACCGGTACTTCCTCCGCGCGGCGGCCGCGTATGCCGACGACGGCTCATCTGTGGTGGCGTCGAAGGAGGGCGCATCGGAGACGCTGCTGGTCATGCAGCAGCGGTGGCTCGGCAGTCCCGTCTACAGCCGTCTGGTCACCAACGGGTTCTCGATGTCCGGCACCGCGCTCCAGGGGCAGCGCTACATGCGCGCGTTCGCCTATTACCCGATGCTGCTCCATGACGGCCCGATCAGGAAGGCCCTGGTGATCTGCTACGGTGTCGGCGTCACGGTGGGTGCGGTTGCGCACATTCCGTCGGTCGAATCGATTGACGTGGCCGAGATCTCCCGCGACATCGTCTCGATGAGCGATGCGATCTACCCGGCAGGTGCGCGGCCGCTCGACGACCCGCGGATCCGGCTCCATATCGAGGATGGCCGTTTCCATCTCCAGTCGACCCGCGAGCGGTTCGACCTGATCACCGGCGAGCCGCCGCCGCCGCGGACGCCCGGCACCGTGAACATCTATACACGGGAATACTTCGAGCTGGTGCGCGACCGGCTGAATGAGGGGGGCATGGCCACCTACTGGGTCCCGGTGGCCCGGCCGAACCCCGGAACGGACGTGAACACGATCATCCGGGCATTCTGCGACGTGTTCAGCGACTGCACGCTGTGGAACGCAACGCCCTTCGACCTGATGCTGCTGGGCACCCGCGACGCGCATGGCCAGCGGACCATGGCGACGGTAACCGCCCCCTGGCAGACGCCCGGTCTCGAGGCCCGGCTGCGCGAGGTGGGGTTCGAACGCGCGGAGCAGGTCGCTGCCACGTTCCTCGGAGACGCTGCGTACCTGAACGCCCTGACCAGGGACACGCCGCCTCTCACGGACGACCACCCACGGCGTCTGCGGCCGGCGCGTGGGCGGCCTTCGCTGTCCGACCCCGGCTACGGGCACGACGCCGTCGTCACCGGCCTGTACCAGGCGGTCCTCGACGTGAATCGTGCGCGCGACGCCTTCCAGCAGTCGCCGTTCATCCGGCGCCTCTGGCCGCCCGAACTGATTGAACGGAGCCTGCCGTTCTTCCAGCACCAGTCGGCGATGAACCGCGTGTACTGGGAAGGAGGGCAGCCGCTTCGGCAGATCGAGGCGCTCGATGGCCTGCTCACGCAGACCTCCCTGCGCACGCTCCCCCTCTGGATCCTCGGCAGCGACGATGTGAAGCAGCGGATCGCCGAGTCGGGTTCGGAGGACTCGACCGGCGCCGTGCTCTACGCGAAGGGCCTGCGTGCGCTGTCGGGACGAGATTACGCAGGGGCCGCGCAGTTCTTCGCGGGTGCCGACAGGCAGGGGCTACGCGGATCCACGGTCAGGCCATTGATGGCCTACGCCCTCTGGCGTGCGGGCCGGCCAGACGTGGCGCGTCAGCTTGCGGCCGAGGCGCAGCCTGCCACAAGCGACGAGCGGCATTTCTGGGAATGGCTCAGGAGACAGATCGGAGGAAGTGGAAGCTAGAACTCCGAACTCAGAGTTCTGAGGAACGCGACGAGAGCGCGCTTGTCCTCGGCCGTGAGGTCGAGGTGTTGCATGTCCCTGTCGAGGTGCGGATTCTGGCGTCCGCCACGATCGTAGAAGTCCACCACGTCTTCGAGGGTCGCGATCGAGCCATCGTGCATGTATGGCGCGGTGCGCGCCACTTCCCGCAGCGTTGGCGTCTTGAACGCACCGCGATCCTCGGCCCTGCCCGTCACCGTGAAACCGCCGTCGTCGACGATGTGTCCTCCGTTGCCTTCGCCGGTGGTTGGTACCCACGCGACGCCGGTGTTGTGCAGCTTTTCATCGGTGAAGTTCTGCCCGACATGGCACATCAGGCAGTTCCCTCGGCCCTGGAAGACGCGGAGGCCGTTGCGCTCCTCGGCGGTAAGCAGGGTCCGCTCGCCGGCGGTGAAGCGGTCGTATCGCGTGTTGCCGGACATCTGCGCCCGCACGAACGTGGACAGTGCCTCGGACACCTGCTCAACGGTGAGCCCCACACGCTTCGCCGCCTCGACGACCGGCAGGTCCATCTCGTTCGGATCCTCGATGGGCATCAGCACCTGCCGCTCGAGCGTGGTTGCGCGTCCGTCCCAGAAGAAGACCCGGCCCCAGGCGCGGTTCACGATGGTAGGCGAGTTCCTCCGACCACGGCGGCCGAACACGCCGGGGGAGACCGCCTCCGGCTTCGTGAAGGCCCGTTCCGGATCGTGACAGGACGTGCAGGCGATGGTGCCGTCACGCGACAGGCGCGTGTCGGCGAACAGCGATCGCCCGAGCGCGATCTTCTCATCGGTGATCGGATTGCCGGCTGGCACCGGCATCGGCGCGGCCAGGCCGAGCGGGATGACGATGGTGGCCAGCGCGAGCAGCTTCACGTGGCGATTCTACAGGTTCGTGTTCGGCGGGGCACTCCGTAGAATTGGAGGCAGATGATGACCGAACGTCCGGGGGACCTGCGGATCTGGCGACTCCGCAAACGGAATCTGTACGTAGACGCCGAACTGAAGCGCGTGACCGAGACCGGTGAGTGGGACCTGCAGATCTTCTACGGCACGACGCTCACATCATCGAAGCGCTTCGCGAGCAGGAACGAGGCGGTCGATGAGGGGCGTGCCAGGCGGGCGGAATTGGAGCGGGAGGGGTGGACGTTTCACTGGTGAGGGCACTCGATGCGCCTCACCAGTGAACGATTGACAGCAGCCTCCGAAGGCGGGAGCGCTACGCGATCGTGATCTTCCGCGGGAACTGCCCGTTGTCCTCGAGGAACGTCTTCTTGTTCGCGAGGTCGGCGGCGGTCGGCTGCACGGCGCCGTTCGTGTCGGTGACACGCGACACCAGTGTGTGCTCGCCGGCGGCGGGGGCGTTCCACTCGTAGGTGAAGAGCTTCCAGCCGTAGGTGGCCGCCGTGTCCGGCGACAGCGTCGCCTTCTGCCAGGCGCCACCATCCACCTGCACCTCGACCGACCGGATGGGTGTGCCGTCGTTCAGCACGAACCCGGTGACCTTGTAGTTCTTGTTGCCGGTCGTGCTGACGCGAGCGATCACCGACTTCAGCCGCATCCTGGAGATCGACGTCTCCTTGGGCATCACGGTCCCGCCGATGTTCTCCTCGCGCAGCGTGCGGTACCAGCGTGTCTGGAACTTGCCCATGTAGGGCTCGGCCTGGACGTGGATGTTCGAGAGCCACTTCACATTCGCTACGCCGTACCACCCGGGCACGATCAGGCGGAGCGGCGCCCCCTGGTGCACTGTCAGCGGCTGCCCGTTCAGGGCCCACGCCAGGAACGGCTCACCCGAAAGCGCCAGTTCGCGCGGCAGGCTGCGGCCGAACTGCTGCTCGACCGTGAACTTCTGCGTGCGCCATTCCACTTCTTCCTGGCCCTTGTCAGCGCCGAAGAAGACGAACTCGCGCGCGTCTCGGGAGATGCCGGCCTGGTCGAGCACGAGCCGCAGCGGGATGCCGGTCCACTTGCCGTTCCCGGCGAAGCCCTGCACGAGACGTGGGCTGTTGCCCGAGCACTCGAACCCGGCGATCAGGTCGCGCCCGTTCATCTTCTTCAGGTCGTCAATCGTCAGCGCCTGCGGCGTCGTCACCATGCCGCTCACGCGCAGCCGGTAGGCGGCGAGGTCGACGGTGGGGTGGCCGTAGTGCTGCGTCGTGAAGAACTGGTCGGGGGGCGTGAACGGGCCGTCGATCTTGCGGATGTCGTAGTTCCGCGTGATGGCAGATGGGTTCGGATTGAAGTTGGCCGGGAAATCGCTGAACGGCACCACCGTTTCCCCCTGCGCCAGTACGGGCAGGGCGAACTCCGGCAGGTTGGCCATGGAAAGGCCAAGTCCGGCGAGTCCAAGGGTCTTCAGCAAGTCGCGGCGCGACGTTTCAGGGGCCATCGTTCGCAGTCCTCCAGAGCGGCAGGCTGCCCGGCCGCAGCACAGGGAGCGCGGGACCGGGAACCGTTCCGGCGCGGATTCTAGCACGCCGGCTGCGGGCATGTGTCACTCCCGCAGGTTGGATCCGGCGGCAGGCGCGGTCTGCTCGACCGACAAGGACATCAGGATGACGGACGCGGTTGCTTCTGCCGCCCCGTCGCTGGGAGCGATCGCGACGGCCCATGTCCCCCGCGTTCGCGAACCCTGCGGTATGGGCCACTCGAATCCGTCGACGATGGTCATACCACCCTCCGCCCAGAACCACCGCCAGCCGCTGGATGCACCGTCGTCGCCGCGGACCTGCAGGCCAAATCGGGTTGGCTGGTCCTCTCGGGCCGATGCGGCTTTGAAGACGACCCTGAGTGTAGCGTTCAGGCACAGCGGTGGGGACGGCACCAGGGTGACCTGGAACCACCGTGTCTCGAGCACGGCCTCGCACTCCGTGCTGTACACCCAGCGCCCCCTGTCTCGTTGCAGTTCGGCCTCAGTGAAGGTCGGCGCGGACCGTTCGGACACAGCCGTCCCCGGTGCGACGATCGGCGCCCTCTGGCCGATTGCGTCGATGGCGCACTGCAGCATCATCGCTCCGAAGGACCCGTTGCCATGATGGGGGTCCGTGGGGTTGGGGTGCCGGAAGACCTCCGCCATGAAAAGACCATCGACCGTTGCACGATCGGGCACCCGCACGACGAGGACCCCGGCGTCCTGCAGCGCATCGCATACCGTGCTCCGCAGCCGGTTGTCGACCTCGGCTGCCGCCTCGGGTGCAATCCGGGCTGCCTGCTCCGCGAGCAGGGGCGACGTTCGGAACAGCAGCGGCGACTCCAGGACGAACACGGGCAGTCCCACCCCGACGGCATCCCGAAGGAAGGTCAGCCAGCTGGCGGTGTGGTCGAGGGCCACGCGCTCCAGGAGCGCTCTCGAGCGGAAGGGCTTCCCCCGGTGATACAGCCCGGCGTCGAGGGTCGCGTCGAGCAGGTGCAGCGGACCACTGAAGCCGTACCAGTCGAAGGGGCCGGCGGAGCCCGACAGCGGAAATTGCGGCAGACGCCTTGCGAGTTCCTCCAGGTAGAACACCTCCGGGCGGAAGCGGACTGCCGTTCCCAGGCGTTCGTGAAACGGACGCGAGAACACACCCGATGGCCCTGCCATACGGACGTCGATCGTCGCACCGGGCGGAGTGGCGGGGCCCAGTTCGAGCACGCCTTGCTGATAGCTATTGCAGTGTGAGTCGCCGCAGATCAGGATGCGCATGACGAGTCGCCCAGCGTGGACAGCAGCGCCTCCTCGCACGCCACGTCGACGTTGACGTCCGCCGCCGGTGCCTCGAGCGGCTCGGCGGCCGGCAGCCCGTACGCCTGGACGAACGCCTCGATCACCCGCGCTGCACCTGTGGCCGTCACGGTCCTCGCGTCGGCTGCGAAGTACGCCCCTCGTGCCTGGGCCCCGGCGATGATCTCGAAAGCCGGGAAGTAGTCGACGAAGTCGAACAGGCCCGCGACGTAGGCACACGCCGCCCGCAGGGTTGCCTTCGATGCCATCGTGGCCACCACGACGTGCTGCCCGGAGGCGGTGGCAGCCAGGGGCACCGGGGACACGGTCACGATGAACCGCGCCGCCGGGTTGCGGCTGCGCACCCGACCGAAGAAGCCCTCGAGGTCCGCCACCACATCCGCGAACGAGAACGTGACCCACCGGTAGCGTGCCGGATCGTACGTCCCGCCGGCGACACCCGGTGCCAGCGGGAACACGGCGTCGTCCGCGTCCGCGACCCAGGCCTCGGTCAGCCCGAGCGTCATCACCCACACGCCAGCTCGCGAGAACAGCTCGTTGACCCGCGCGAGGTGGCCCTCCCGCTCCGCCGCCACCGCCTCAACGCTGTCGAATCCACCGGGCTCGATTGCGGGCCTGAACGGATCGACGAAGCCGCCGTGCAGGGGCCATGCGTGATCGGATGGCACGAACGCGCCGGTTGCTCGGTCGAAGAGCTGCAGCATCTGGCGGGCGGTGTAGACGTTCCCGTACCGCGCAGAGTAGACCTCGAAGCCGAAGCGCTGCCGGCTCTCGGCCGTGAGCGCGCGCGGCGCGGGCTCCGCGTCCAGCACCGGGTAGCGCAGCGACCTGAGCGCCCGGGCGATGTGTTGGGCGAAGCAGCTGCCGATGGTCGCGATGGGGCGTCCGTGAATGTCGAACTTCGGCGAATGCCACTCGCCAAGGTCCTCCAGCCGCCGGTCCGAGACGGCGCGGCGCCAGATGGCCCTGCTCGGGGCCTCCTCATACGGATGTCGCTGGCCCATATGCGCCTCCCAGGCACAGCCTACCCGCGAGGTTGCCGACTGTCCAGACAGCTGCCTTCACGCCGGGGGCGAGACCAGCGACGCGATGGACTCGACCAGGCGCCCCGAGTCGACCGGCTTCGCCAGGTGCAGCTGGAACCCGGCCGCCAGCGCTTGCGCCACGTCCTCCGGCCTCGTACGTGCCGTCAGCGCAATCGCCGGCACGTGCGACGTGCCGGTCTCCAGTTCGCGGATGGACGCGATCAGGGCGTAGCCGTCCTCCTCGGGCATGCCGATGTCCGCAATCAGCAGGTCCGGATGATCCCGCGTGAACAGCGTGCGCGACTCCCGGGCGGATGCCGAGGTCACCACCTCCGCGCCCGCCGCCTCCAGCACCGCCCTCAGCACGTCCCTGGTGTCCGCGTCATCGTCGACGACGAGCACACGCGCCCCGTTCAGCCTGCGCGGCACCTGGGGCGGCGCGGTCGCCCGCAGCGTCCCCGGCTGCACCAGCGTGGCCGGGAGCCTCACGATGAAGGTGGCACCGAGCCCGTCGCCGGCGCTCTCGGCGCGGACCGATCCGCCATGCAACTCCACGATGTCGTGGACGATGGCGAGGCCGAGGCCAAGGCCGCCGTGCGAGCGGGTCGTGCTGCTCTCGGCCTGGCGGAAGCGCTCGAAGACATGCGGCAGGAACCCGGGCGAGATGCCGCAGCCGGTGTCGGCAATGCGCAGTTCCACCTCGTCTCCCACCCGGCGCAGCCCCACGGTCACGCGGCCTCCAGCCGGCGTGAAACGGACGGCGTTCGAGAGCAGGTTCCACGTCACCTGCTGGAGCCGTCGCGCGTCGGCGTGCACCACCAGGTCCGGGCACTCGATGGCGGCGGTGATGGTGACGCCCTTGGACTCGGCGGCAGGACGCACCGACTCGAGCGCCGCCTGGACCACGGTGCCGATGGCGACGTCGGCCGCCTGCAGCTTCACCGTGCCCGACACGATGCGCGAGACGTCGAGGAGCTCCTCGATCATCTGCGACTGGATGCGGGCGTTGCGCTCGATCACGTGCACGGCGTGCCGCACGCGCGCCTTGTCGTAGTCGCTGCGCGACAGGATGGACGCCCAGCCAAGGATGGCGTTCAGCGGTGTGCGGAGTTCGTGCGAGAGGGTTGCGAGGAAGTCGTCCTTCGTCCGGTTGGCGGCCTCGGCCTCGTGGCGCGCGTGCTGCTCGCGCTGCACCAGCTGCCCGATTGACCCGGCCATGCCCGAGAGCGTGCGGGCCAGCTGGCGCACCTCGCTCGGCCCTTCGGCCGGGATCGGCGTGTCGAAGTGACCGTCGCCCAGCCGCGCGGCAGAGCGCGCCAGGCGCTTGAGCGATCGGGTGGCGACGCCGGCGAGCACGATGGACACCACCCCCCCGAGGAGGCCGACGAGGGCGGACGAGTAGGCCAGCAGCTGCCCGAGCCGCCGCATGGGCGCCGTCGCATCGTCGTAGTTGACGTTGGCGACGAGGCAGCCGCCGCCCAGAGCCGGCGCCGGCTGCAGGCCGGCGATGACCGTGACGCCGCGGTCGTCGGTGGTCTGCGTGGCCTGCGCGTTGCCGCGCGCGCAGGCGTGGATGGCCGGCATGGCCACCGGGTGCTGCCAGGCGGCGGCACGCTGGGCACTCGTCAGGCGGTAGCCGCCGGCATCGGTGAGGAACACTTCGCCGTTGGCCTCGAGGCCGGCGCTGTCGGCGAGGACGGCATTGACGTCCTCGAGTGCGAACTCGACGTGCACCTGCAGGTCGCCCAGCCGGCCCTCCATGGCGTACTGGCCTGCCCCCGCGCTCGAGGTGATGCGGACGAGGCGACCGGGTCCCGGGGCCGCCACGACCGAACGGCTGCCCGCGTGGGCGAGGCGCTCGTCGCGATAACTCACGTGGGTGGAGAGGGCACGTTCGCTGCGGTGGAAGCCGCCCACGGCGGCGCGCACGCATTCGTCCTCGAAGCCGTACCCGCCATACGGCCCGCGCTCGGCGCAGAGCGACTGCAGGCTCTGCAGGAAGCCGGTGAGCCGCTCCTGCCGGTGATCGAGCATATCGAGCAGCTCCCGCTCGCGGCTCCGGGCGACGAGCATCACTGAGCGGAGCGCCCCGTCCACCATGGCGTCGTGCGCGGCCCGGTAGGCCACCACGGCCACACCCGCGGTCAGCAGGGCGTTGACGACGATCAGCGTGAGGCCGAGCTGATACCGCAGGGACACTGGCAGGACCTCGGCCGTGGGAGCGGCAAATGCATGGGCCGAGAGCGATGCTATCGCCTGAGCAGGACGGCCGCAACCTCGAGTACAGACTTATAATCCCTGCCTTGACTCGACCGGTCCGTGTCGCCGTCCTTGCGGCCAGTGTCCTGGCTGTCGCCAGCCTGGCGTTCGCGCAGGCACCGGCCACACCGGCCACCCCCGCGGTGGTGGTGAACGGCACGCCCATCAACGGGCCGGCACCACCGGTGGCGCCAGACACCGTGGCGCGCGACGCCCAGGGGCACGTGACGCTGCGTGCCACCCGCATCAGCACCCCGATCCGGATCGACGGCTCGCTGGACGAGGAACCCTACCGGCTCACGAGACCCATGAGCGGCTTCCTGCAGACGGAGCCGCGCCGCGGTGAACCCGCGACCGAAGAGACCGAAGTCTGGATCTTCTACGACGACAACGCCATCTACGTCGGGGCCAAGTGCTACGACTCGGCCACCGAGGACCGGTGGGTGGCCAACGAGATGCGGCGCGACAGCATGAACGTCGTCCGCAACGAGAACTTCGCGATCTACTTCGACACGTTCTACGACCGGCGGAACGCCTTCCTGTTCGAGCTCTCGCCGATCGGTGGCATCTACGACGCCTACGTCACGAACGAGCGCTCGCCGGGCAACACCGACTACAACCCCGTGTGGGCCCGGCAGGCCGGCCGGTTCGAGAAGGGCTGGATCGCCGAGATGGCGATTCCGTTCAGGGCGATCCGCTACCGCCCCGGGGCCTCGCAGGTGTGGGGCGTGAACATCCGCCGCACCGTCCGCTGGAAGAACGAGGAGTCGTTCATCCAGCGCATGATGCCGACCCAGGGCAGCGTGATCTTCCAGATCTCGCTGGGCGGCACCCTCGTGGGGATCGACGCGCCGACCGGCACGAAGAACCTCGACATCAAGCCGTATGCGATTGCCGGGCTCTCGAGCGACCTGCGCGCGCGCCCGACGGTGAACAACCAGCGTGAGGGCGACTTCGGGTTCGACGTGAAGTACGGCCTGACGCAGAACCTGACCGCCGACTTCACCTACAACACCGACTTCGCGCAGGTGGAGGTGGACGAGCAGCAGGTGAACCTCACGCGCTTCCCGCTGTTCTTCCCCGAGAAGCGCGAGTTCTTCCTCGAGGGCCAGGGGATCTTCGACTTCGGCGGGGCGGAATCGACAACGAGGAGCGGCAACACGCTGACACCGCTGCTGTTCTTCAGCCGGCGCATCGGCCTCAACAACGGCGCCCAGGTCCCCATCGATGCCGGCGGTCGCCTGACTGGCAAGGTGGGGGGCACCACCGTCGGCGTGATCGACGTGCGCGCGGGCGACACGGCGCTCACGCCATCGACCAACTTCGGCGTCGTGCGGCTCAGGCAGGACGTCGGGCGCCGCAGCAACGTGGGACTGCTGTACACGGGCCGGTCGAATGCCGTCGGCGGTCCAGACCCGAGCCAGGCCTATGGGCTCGACGCCACCATCGGCTTCTACGACAACTGGACGATCAACACTTACTGGGCGAAGAGCGACACACCCGGGCGGTCCGGCAAGGACACCAGTTACCGCGCCAACGTGAACTACAACGGCGATCGGTATGGCCTGCAGTACGAGAAGCTGCGGGTGGAGCAGGATTTCAACCCGGAGGTGGGCTTCCTCCGGCGGTCGGCGTTCGACCGCCAGTTCGGCTCGCTCCGGTTCAGCCCGAGGCCGCGGCGCTCGCGCCGGGTGCGGAAGCACACCTACTCGGTCAACTACGACTACATCGCCGGCACCAGCGGACGCCTCGAAAGCCGGGACGTGAACGTGTCGTACGGCACGCAGTTCCAGAACGGCGACGGCTTCAACGCGCAGGTCGGCCGCAGCTACGAGTACCTGGCGGTGCCGTTCGCCATTGCCCCGGCCGTGACGCTCCCGGTGGGCGGCTACGGGTTCGGCGATGTCACCGTGTCCTGGAGCCAGGGCAACCAGCACACGATCGCGGGCAACATCAGCGCCTCGTGGGGCACCTTCTACAACGGCCACCGGACGACGCTGGGGTTCTCGGGGGCGCGCATCGAGCTGTCGCCCCGGTTTTCGCTCGAGCCGGGCGTGTCGCTGAACTGGGTCGACCTGCAGCAGGGCCGGTTCACCACGCGCCTGCTCTCGAACCGCGCCACCTTCACCGTGACGCCGCGCATGTTCTTCAGCGGCCTCGTGCAGTACAACTCGAGTACGCGCGCGATGAGCTCGAACCTCCGCCTCCGCTGGGAGTACCGACCAGGGAGCGAGATCTTCGTGGTCTACACCGATGAGCGTGACACGTCGCTCGGCGGCATTCCCGACCTGCGGAACCGTGCGTTCGTCGTGAAGGTGAACCGGCTGTTTCAGTTCTGACCGGCCTGGACCGGCGCCTCGCAATCGCGCTCGGGATCGAACGGCAGGGGCAGGAAGCGGTCCACGTCGGGCGTGGAGGCGGCCACGATGACCACCGGCGTGAGCAGGGACGGGTCGTAGATGCCGATGCCGCCATGCTCGGGCTGGGCCGGCACCAGGTCGACCCGGACCTTCACGAACGCCTCGGACTCGAACGGGACGTAGTACACCTCGGCCGGGCCGTCCGGTCCCGTGGTGGTGCGGTGCGCCAGGCAGATGGGCGTGAACGTGCCGGTCTCCACGCCGGACTCACGCGCAATGCGCAGCACCGAGTCGACCCCATAAACGCCCTGCAGTCCCTCGTCGAACTCGGTGCGCAGCACGAGGGGGAGCGCCGGGTGCGCCGGAGGCACGAGCGCGGCGTCGCTGCGCTGCGAGACGGCCGCCACGAGTGAGGCGACCAGGGTCTCGGGCGGCTTCATGGCGACGACCCACGGGTCGGTCCCGTCGCTCGTGACGAGGCTCCAGCGCTCGAGCGTGCGTGGCGCCACGGAGACGGGCGTCGAGTCGACGCGGTGGGTGAGGTACCACGCGAGCGCGCCGGCGCCGGCAAGCAGCGCGGCGGCGAGGAGGAATCGGGGCGCCAGGGACACACCAGATGCTAACGTCCGGCGCATCCCCGGCGCCATGGCTTCGTGCTACTTCTTGATCTGCTCGCCGATGTCCTCGACGAATTCGCCGGCCTTGCGCCGGCCGCGGCCGATCGCGTCCTGCGTGTCGCCGGCGGCCTCATCCGCCACACCTTCGTTCTTCAAGCGCTCGTTGTCGGTGAGGTCGCCGACGGCCTGCTTCGCCTTGCCCTTCAGCGCCTCGGCCTTGCCTTCCATCTCATCGCGGTTCATAGGTCACTCCTGTTCAGCCCGGCTGAAGCCGGGCACGACATGGCGGCCCGCTCGCTCCGGGCCAACGTCTGACTTCTGAGTTCTGGGTTCTAACGTCGGAACACCTACACCACCGTGCGACGGCCGCCGATGATGCCCACGAGGAACAGCACAAGCGCGATCACCAGCAGGACGTGCACGATCGAGCCGATGGTGTAGACACCGACCAGGCCGAGCAGCCAGGCCACGAACAGGATCAGCGCCAAGGTGAACAGCATGACTTCTCCCTCCAATGGGCCGTGGCTCACGTGGCCGGCCCTCATGGCTGGAGGTTGAGCAAATGCTGCGCCGGATGATACGGATCAGGTATCGTCTCGCCGTGCGGGCCGACTCTGCCGGTCCCTCCCGGGAAACCTCCTGATAAAGTGGGACCTCGTCGCCCGCGACGGGCGCATCCCTGATACGTCGAACCCGATGGTCCGCTCCGCTTCCGTCCTGTGTGCAGTCCTCTGCCTCTTTTCCGGAACGTCACTGGCGCAGGCGCCCGAACCGGCGGCCCCGCCGCCCGCCGCCGACGCCGCCAGCGTGGTCACGCGCGCGGCGGATGGTGAGGTGACGGTCCGCGCCACCCGGGTGCGGCAGCCGATCGTCCTCGACGGCCAGCTGAACGAAGAGGTCTACGCCCGCGTTCCGGCGATCGGCGGTTTCCTGCAGCAGGAGCCGCGCGAAGGTGAACCGGCCACCGAGGAGACCGAGGTGTGGCTGCTGTTCGACGATCGCAACATCTACGTCTCGGCGCGCCTGCACGACACCCACCCGGAGCGCGAGGTCATCACCGAGATGCGGCGCGACGGCCAGGGTACCAACGACAACGAGAGCTTCGGCATCGCACTCGACACCTTCCACGACCGCCGCAACGGGTTCCTGTTCCAGATCTCCCTGGCCGGCGGCCTGTTCGATGGCTACATCACCGACGAACGGGACATGAACCGCGACTGGAGCACGGTGTGGAACGGCCGCACCGCCCGCGCGCCCGACGGGTGGACGGTGGAGATGGCGATCCCCTTCAAGTCGCTCCGCTTTCCGCCAGGCACCCAGGCCTGGGGCGTGAACCTCAAGCGGGTCGTGAAGTGGAAGAACGAGAACCAGTACCTGACCCGCATGCCGGCGGCGCTCGGGCGGCGCGCCATCAACAAGCTGTCGTCGGCCGCCACGCTGGTTGGCATCGAGACGCCGCAGGCCCGCCGCAATTACGAGCTCAAGCCGTACGGCATCACCGGGCTGACCACGGACAGCCCCGCCGGCGTCTCCGCCACCAACACCGGCAAGGCGGACGTCGGGATGGACATGAAGGTGGGGGTGACCGAGGGGGTCACCGCCGACTTCACCTACAACACCGACTTCGCCCAGGTGGAGGAGGACGAGCAGCAGGCGAACCTCACGCGCTTCAGTGTGCTCTTCCCGGAGAAGCGCGAGTTCTTCCTCGAAGGGCAGGGCATCTTCTCGTTCGGCGGCATGTCGAGCCGTCCCCCGGGTGGCGGCGGCAGCAACTTCGGCAATCCGCAGCAGGCGGACGTTCCCGTGATGTTCTTCAGCCGCCGCATCGGCCTCCAGGACGGCCGGCAGGTCCCGATCGACGGCGGCGGCCGTCTCACGGGCAAGGCCGGCCCCTACAGCATCGGCCTGATCGACATCCGCACCGCCAATGTCGAAGGCCTCGGCATTGCCCCCACCAACTTCGGCGTGGTCCGCGTGAAGCGCGACATCCTGCGCCGCAGTGCCGTGGGGCTGCTCGTCACGGACCGCTCGCGCTCGACCATCGGTGACGGCCACGGGCGCACGTTCGGCGTGGACGGCGTGTTCTCGTTCTTCCAGAACCTGAACTTCAACACCTACCTGGCGGCCACCGACAACCCCACGCTGGACGGGCGCAACGCCAGTTACCGCGCGCAGATGGACTACAACGCCGACCGTTACGGCGTGCAGGTCGAGCGGCTCACGCTCGATCGCAACTTCCGGCCGGACGCCGGGTTCACGCGGCGCACCGCGTTCGCGCGCAACTCGGTCTACCTGCGGTACAGCCCGCGCCCGGCGTCGCGCACGATCCGCAAGTGGTACTACGAGGGGATGTTCGACTACATCACGAACCCCGACAACCGGCTCGAGTCGCGGCAGGCGCTGCTGGCATGGCGCGCGGAACTGCAGAACGGAGACGCCGCGGCGGTGGAGGTGGCGCAGAACTACGAGTCGCTCGTGAACCCGTTCCAGATCGAGCCGGGCGTGGTGATCCCGGTGGGCGGCTACGGCTTCAAGGAACTGCACCTGATCTACAACTTCGGGCCGCAGCGCCCGGTCTCCTCGAACCTGACGTTCGAGTACGGCCAGTTCTACAACGGCACCCGCACGAGCATCAGCACGTCGCGCGGCCGCGTGCAGCTGAACCCGCAGGTGTCGGTGGAGCCCGGCGTCACGGTGAATGTCGTCCGCATGCCGGAAGGGGACTTCACCTCCACGCTCATCAGCAGCCGCTTCACCTATACGGTCACCCCGCGCATGAGCCTCAGCGCGCTCACGCAGTACAACTCCAGTGCGACCAGCCTGAGCACGAACATCCGCTACCGCTGGGAATACCAGCCTGGCAGCGACCTGTACGTGGTCCTGACCGAGGGGCGGGACACGGTGCCCGCCGGATTCCCCGCGCTCCGCACCCGTGCCTTCATCGTCAAGTTCACGCGGTTGTTCCGCCTCTGACGCCCTCCGGCGGTATCCTCGACCACGGCGTGCTGCTCCAGACTGACAACCGGCGCCTGACGAGGGCGGAAGCCGTGGCGGTGTCGCTGCTCGCGCCGCTGGCCACGCTCGTGATCGCGTCCTACGCCATCGACCTGGCCGGTGGCCGCTTCATGCCGGGCGGGATGCTCGGCGTCGCCGTGGTGGCCACGGCCATCTCCGCGGCGGGGCTCGGCCGACGCGCCGTCGGGGTGGCCGGCGACGGGCCGCTGCTCGCGGCGGTCGTCATCCCCATCTGTGCGTGGCTGCTGTGGCTGTCGCGGCCGCACCTGCTGCCGCTCAGCACCGGCCCCGACCTGACACATCACCTGCTGCTGATCCACTACATCGAGAGCCACTGGCGGCTGGTGCACGACACCGGGCTCGAGCGGTTCCTGGGCGAGATGGCGCAGTACACCCCCGGGAGCCACGTCCTTGCGGCGCTTGCGGGTGCGTGGTCGGGGACCGATGGGCTTCGCGCCCTGCATCCCGTGCAGGCCGTCACGGTGGCACTCAAGGCCGGGTTCCTGTTCCTGATCGGCGTGCGGCTGCTCCCGGTCGGCGCACCACGCGGGCTGGCGGTCGCTGGCGTCGCGGTGCTGCTGGCGTCCCCCCGCTACTTCCTCGGCGGGTTCACCGAATATGCCTTCCTCGCGCAGGTGGTGGCGGAGCTGTTCGTGGTGGCGATGTGGTGGGCGGTCGTCGCGTGGGACGGCGAACCGTCGGACGTGACGCTGCTCGTATTCGGCCTCGCGGGTGCCGCGGCGTTCCTGACCTGGCCGGTGTATGTGGGTCCGCCCTCGCTGGCCGCCTTTCTGGTGGTTGCCGCTCGCACGGATCTGCGGCTGGCGTCGCGGCTGCGGGGGCTCCTGGTCGCCTTCGTGCCGATCGCCTTGACCGCCGGCGTGTATGTCATTGGTCGACTGGGATGGCTTCAGCTCGCAGGGACCGGCGGCGCGGCGCCGTGGCCCTCGGTCGCGGCCTACAGTCCCCTGCTGCTCGCGCTGGCTGGTGTCGGCGTCGTCGTCGCCGTGGTCCGCCGGCGGGGGCGTCCCGTCGTGGCGTTGGCGTGTGCGGTGCTGGCCCAGGCCGGTGCGTTCTACGTGCTCGCGCAACGCGCGGGTGCGTCGCAGCCGTACATGGCACTGAAGATGGGGTACCTGCTGCTGTGGCCCATGGCCGCGTGCGCCACGCTGGTGCTGGGCGAGCTGTGGCAGCTGCTCGCCCGGAGGCTCCCGTCACGCGCGCGCGCGGGTCTGGCGTGGACCATGGTGGCAGCCGTGCTCGTGCCGGCCTCCGCCCCGCTCGTGCAACGCCCGGCGCTCGCACACCCGCTTCCACCGGCGGTGTCGCTGCCGCTCTACGAGGCGGGCCGGTGGGCCCGCGCGCACGTGCCGCCGGCCTGTGTCGAGTACCTCGTGGGCGATGACGAGACCGCGTACTGGCTGCACCTCGCGGTGCTCGGCAATCCCCGCATCTCCGGGCGGACCGGCGACAACAGCACCTTCGAACCGCAGGATGCCATCGTGCGCTGGCTGACGCCCGGCGGATGGCCCTTCGCCATCGCCGACCTGGCGGCGCTGCCCCGTGACGTGCGGACCGAACTCGACGTGGTCGAGGCATTCGATGGGGCGGCGGTGGTCCGGCGGCGCGGGGCGTCCAGCTGCGACGAGGCGCGCTGAGGGATTCCAAAGCTCGTCCGCTATCATGGAGGCGCGTGTCATCGCTGCTCTCCATCATCGTTCCCGTCTACAACGAAGAAGCCACCATCGGCGCCGTGCTCGATCGGCTGCTGGGCATCGCCTTTCCGTTGCCCATCGAGATCATTGCCGTCAACGATGGCTCGCGCGACGGCACCACCGCGGCGCTCGATGCGGCAGCCGCCCGCAGCCCGCTCATCACCGCCGTGCACCTCGAAAGGAACGGCGGGAAGGGCGTGGCGCTCCGTACCGGCTTCGCCCGTACCAGGGGGACGATTGTCGCCATCCAGGATGCGGATCTCGAGCTGGACCCCGAGCAGTTGGTGCGCCTGATCGAGCCCATCCGCCTGGACGAGGCCGACGTCGTCTACGGTTCGCGCTTCATGCAGCGCGCGGCGCACGTACCCTTCATGTCGAGGCTCGGCAACGTGGGCCTGACCATGCTCACCAACGTGCTGTACGGCACGCGGCTGACCGACATGGAGACCTGCTACAAGATCATGCGTGGCGACATTGCGAGGGGCCTGCGCCTCACCGCCGACCGCTTCGACATCGAGCCCGAGATCACCGTCAACCTGCTCAAGCGCGGCGTGCGCATCATCGAGCTGCCCGTGTCGTTCTCGCCGCGGTCGCGACAGGCCGGCAAGAAGATTCGGTGGCGTGACGGCTGGCACGCCGTGGACATGCTCGTCCGGCACCGGTTCCGCGCCTGACGCGAGGCCCAGGCCTCCGCGTCAGCCCCGGTCGGGAATCCGGAGCACCTGACCCGGCGTGATCCGATCGGGATCCGACAGCTGATCGCGGTTGGCCTCGAAGATGCGCGGGTAGGCGCCCGCGTCCCCGAGCAGCTCCCTGGCAATCTTGCCGAGCGTGTCGCCCCGCTTCACCGTGTAGGTGCGCGGCTCGGGGGCCGGCTGGCTGGCCGCGGCCGGCGCCGCGGCGCTCGTCGCCTGCAGCGGCCTGATGTCGGCGATGATGTCCGTGCGCCAGGTCGGCACGGTCTTGATCGCGTCCCAGATCCGGTTCGCTTCGTCCTGATTCCTGACAGTGCCGTGAAAGTAGAGCTTGCCGTCGCGCTCCTCCGCGGCCCCTTCCATGTGCAGGCTCTTTGCGGTCTGAATGGCGGCGTTGTACGTATCCCGGAGTCCCATGCGCACCTCGTGGAATGAAGATATTCGCGCGGGGGTGCTGCAAACGGCATGACCTCAGCCGTGGTGCGCGTGAGGCCTGTCAGGGAGTGGCGCTCGCCACGAACGGCTCGCACTCGTTCCGCCGGTAGACCCGCACGCCGGAGACCACGTCGACCGGAGTGTAGTGCCGGGCGATGAAGTGGTGGAGCAGCGGATAGTCGCGAACGGGGAAGTGCTGCCAGCGGGCGATGCCGGCTGGCGCAGTGTCCAGGATGAAGGTGGGGCGCGACGTGCGGAGGTCCGCCATCAATCGTGTCCAGTGACGGACGCGGCGGGCACGCCGTCCGCTGGGCATGCGCGCGGCCGTGGCGGCCGGATTGCCGGCGTAGTAGCGCACGAGCGGGAACTCGGGAAAGAAGAACCGCGATGCCAGGGGAAGCCGGGCGTGATAGTAGAACTCGGGTGCTGACCCCCACACGAAGATCGACGAGTCGCCGAAGCACGCGTCCGAGCGAAGCCGGGCGGCCACGGCCGACGCGGTGGTGTTGAGGGTCGGCTCCACCTCCGTGCGCAGCCGGCTCGCATTCGCGAGGGTCCACCCCGCCCACAACAGCACGGTGATGGCCGCAGTGACGAATCCCCGCACGCGGGCCGGCGTGGCGAACAGGCTGACCACCCAGGGGGCCGCGCCGATCGACAACGGCACGTACAGCTGGACGAAGTAGTGCGGGAAGAAGCGGAGCCCGAGACAGGCGGCTGCGGCGGAGGCACCCACCAGCCCGGCCAGGAGCACCTCCCAGTGCCGCGAGGGTGCCATTGTCGACGACCGCAGCCATCCGTACCAGAGCGGTGCCGTGACCAGGAGGAATGGCCCCATTCGCGTAAGGCCCCGACGGATCGCCTCGCCAGATCCGATTGGGTTCTGCAGGTACTCGAGATTGTGGGTGACGTTCCAGTAGAGGAGGTCTTCGAGACCTCCCAGCGTGGCGAACACCGACAGCGTGGCCAGCACGGGCAGCAGCGCCCCGAGGGTCAGGGTGACGAGCGGCGTCCAGCAGACGGCCCGCCGATGCTGCCAGCTGGCCAGCGCAACGGTCACCGCGAGTGGGGCCATCCACAGACCGGCCTGGTACTTCACCAGCGCCGCGAGCCCCGTGAGCGCCCCGGCCACGAAGGTGCGTCCGGGGTGGCGCGCCTGGGGCGGGTCGGCCACGGCCACCAGTGCCCACGCCAGCGGCAGCATCATGACCACCTCGCAGTTCACGGCCAGCATGTCGCTCGCCGTGTACGAGGCGCTGTAGACCAGGAAGAGCAGCGCCCCGGTCATGCCACGCCGGTCGTACCCGTAGAAGGCGGTGATGGCCCAGGCGGTCAGGGGAACCGTCACGAGCGCCGTGAGCAGGCGAACGGCGCCGATCCCCGTTCCCCCGATCAACTGCGCCAGGGCGTAGTAGGTGTAGATGAGCGGCGGCTTGTTGTCGCCGAACGCCGTGTACGGCACGTGCCCGCGCAGCAGCTCCGAGGCGCCCACCATGTACGACGCCTCGTCGACGTTGATCACGTCGGCCGACGACACCACCAGCCGCGTGAGCGCGCTGACGGCGACGCACACCATGAACCACGTGACGCACGCGCGGCGCGACGAGAGTCTGGTTGGCACTGGACTGGGGATCCGGCGGGGCCGGCGCGGGTGTTTATATCCGAGCCCACTGGTGTAAGCAACAGTCCCGGGCGTGCGTGGCGAGTGCGCTACCTGCTGTCCGCCAGGGGCGACACGGACGCGAGGCCGTCCGTGGACAGGTTTCTCTAACTCGTTGACAGGGCAGGGCGGGTGGCTGGCAGCCGGGTTGCTGGCACGGTCGCTTCCACTCCTGCCCGTTGAATGACCGCCACCGCAGCCACCGTTGTCTTCATCGAGGCCGAAGGATCGGACACTGCCGTCTTCCGCCAGCTGCTGCAGTACGAAGGGCTCCACGTGGTGACCTGCCGGGAACACGACGTGACACGCATGCACGAGTGGTCGCCGCACCTGCTGGTGATCGATCAGCAGCGCCTCGGCGCAGCCACGCTGTCCATCGTGCGCAGGGCGGAGGGCCGGCTGGCACGGCGTCCGCTGACGCTGGCCCTGGTCGGTCCCGGCGACGAAGCGCAGGGTGTCGAACTGGTCGAGCGCGGCATCGACGGCTACCTGCCGATGTCCTGCGGCCGCCGCGAGTTCGTGGCCCGGGCCCGTGCCCTGCTGCGGCGCGTGCACGTGCATGGGGGAATGGCCCCGCCGGAGAGCGACCTGGCCGGTGTGGCCGGCGCGAGGGTGCACATCCGCCACCTGGACATCGACCCGGCGCGTCGTCGCGTGTGTGCGGCCGGGCGCGATCTGCGCCTCACCGAGCAGGAATTCCAGCTGCTCTACGTGCTGGCGGGCAACCCAGGCCGGATCTTCGACCGGCCGGCGCTGCTCGATGCCGTCTGGGGGGGCGACACGTTCGTCACGGAACGCAGCGTCGACGCACTGGTGAAGCGCCTCCGGCACCAGCTGCGGCCGGTACTGAAGGACGCCTGCTTCGTGGAGACCGTGCGCGGCGTTGGCTACCGGCTCACCGAATCGTCACGCTCGTCGTAGTTGTCACAGATTTTTCTCAGGCGTATCACGCGGCTTCAACACCTGACAGGTTCAATGGCACCCATGCCCACCTTGCGCGCGGCTCTGGCCATTGCCTGCGCCGCGGCCATCGCCGCCACGGCCTGCGGCGGCGCCAGCGCCTCGTCTTCCACCACCACGACGTCGCCCACTCCGGTGGCCGCCGACGCCACCACGAGCGAGACCTTCGAGACGACGCTGTCGGCGGGGGACGGGATCTTCTACTCGTTCAGCATCGCGGTCTACGGCAACGTCGCGGTCACACTCACGGGCGTCTCTGGTGCCGACCTCCCGGAGGACCTCACGCTTGGGGTGGGGATCGGCCGGCCGAGCGGCACGTCCTGCACCACGAGCACGGCCATCAGCACGGGTCCCGGCACCGTCGCCCAGTTGACCGGCACGTACGGTCCCGGTGTCTTCTGCGTGCGCATCTACGACAACGGGACGCTGACCGGGCCGGTCAGGGTGTCTGCCACGGTGGCCCACCCATGACGGGGATGCGACGCGTCCTCTGTGCGCTGCTCCTCGCGGCATCGGCCGCTGCGTGCGGCGACGAGCAGGCGACGACCTCGCCGTCGACGACCACGGGCACGACCGCCACCGAGGTCTTCACCGGAACCATCGCCCCGCGGGGCAGCGCCTTCTACGCCTTCACGGTGACGTCGGCCGGCAATGTCTCCATCACGCTGGCCAGCGTGGCGTACTCGCGGGTGGGACCGGCCGTGACGGCACGCCTCACGGTGGGGGTCGGCACTCCCAGTGGCTTCGGATGCGCGGTCACCTCGGCGGTGGACACCTCCACCGGACTCACCGCACAGCTCACCGCGACCGGGGCCGCCGACAACATCTATTGCGTCAACGTCACGGATCCCGGTGCGCTCACCGGTGACGCGACGTTCGTCATCCGCATCCTGCACACCTGACATGAGAGCCTTCCTCGCATCGGCTGCCTGCGTGCTCGGCATGCTCACCGCCGCGTGCGGCAGCGACACCACCACGTCGCCTTCGTCCACCACGACGACCGCGACATCGCCGGTGGTCGACACCTTCTCGAGCCTGCTGGCAATTCGCGGCAGCACCGCGCGGACCTTCGCGATGTCCAGTGCGGGCACGATCCGGGTGACGCTCTCCGCACTGGGCAACGGCAGTTCAACGGTCGGAGTGGTGGTCGGTGTACCGGCGACCGGAACGCCGTGCAGCCCGTCGGTCTCCGTGGTGACCGGCCCCGGCACGTCGCCGCAGATCGTCACCGCTGCCGACGCCGGCAGCTACTGCGTGCAGGTCTACGATGCGGGTCGCCTGACGGAAGACACCGCGTTCACGCTCACCATCGAGCATCCGTGATGCGGTACGCAGATCAAGGCGCTACGCCACGGCCGCGCGCGGCACTCCTGGTGGCATGCCTGATGTTCCTGCTGTGCCTGTGTCTTGGCGCAACTGCCGGCCTGGTGATTCGCAGCGTGATGGCGTGGGCCGGTCCGCCGCCTCCGGCGCTGCAGCGCGATCGCGGCGTGGCTACGCCCCATCCGGGCGTGCGCCGGTTCGCACACCTGTCGCACGTGGGCATGGACAGGCCCCGCACCTGATCGACCACGGGTGGGAACCCGGCGGTGTCAGGCGGAGATCCCGATCGTCAGTGAGGCGGTGAGGCCGCTGGCAACCGTGCCGGTGACGGTGGCCAGCTCGTCGTCCACCCCGTCGGAGAACACGTTGTCCCTGGCGTTGCTCGTCGTGTTCTGCCCCTTCGAGGCGTAGACCCCCTGCACATACACCTGGGACGAGATGTTCTCGGGGAACGCGATCTGCGTCACCTTCACGCGCTGGCCACCGATGTAGACGTCCACGTGGATGTGCGTCGCGCGTCCGTTGTACCAGCCCGGGTAGATCGTCCGGAAGGTGACCGCTCCGGCGGCATCGCTCGTCTGCAGGCCGCGGAGGAACGTCAGGCCAACCCCGTTGAAGCCCGGCTGCGAGTACTCGCTGTAATTGCCGCTGGCGTCGCACTGCCAGATCTCCACGGCCGCATCGGCCACCGGCGCGCAGGCGCTCCGGACGTTCACCACGCGCAGGTTCAGCGTCAGCGGCGTGCCGGGCCGGCCCTCCGTGATGTCCTGACGATAGAACACCGGGTTGTTCACCATGCCCGTCCGGTCCGGATATGGGCCGATGGTCTCCTCGGGGCTGACGACGCACGTGGTGCTGTTCGTGGTGCCACCGGCCGCCGAGCCGGTGGTCGCGCTGCCGGTTGTCGAGGGTGACGTGGTGGAGGCGCCGCACGCCGCGGCAATCGCCGCTGCACCAGCCGAACCGAACACAGAGAGCGCTTTACGCCGGGACAGTCGCACCATCAGGCCTCCTCCGTCGGGGGACGACCTTGCCATTACAGCAGGCGCAGGCCCGGGCCTGTGTGAAAAGACTGCTACACGTGGGCTACTTCGTCGGCTTGCCGGCCTTGGCGCTGCCGCGCGTGGCCCAGTATTTTTTCATCCGTTCGGAGACCGCCCGCCGGTCGGCCGCGGTCCACGCGCGCTTGCCTGTCTTGCTGCCCGGTGTCCGCGCTGGCGCCCCCGCCCGTCCGCCCTTCGCGGAGCGAAGGTCCGGAAAGGTCTTGTAGATGGACTCGAGCTCCCTGAGCAGTTCCTGGACACGTGCCGCCGCACCCGACCGGGCGAGGCGAAGCAGTTCTTCCCGCGAGATTCCCACAAGTACCCCCGGCCCAAGTCTATCCGAGATGCGGAACGATTCCGGGGGGCTGGACTCGTGAAGTAGCATCTGGGGCCATGCAGAGATTCCTCCGACTCGCCTCCACGACCGCCCTGGCCATCGTCGGCGCGGGTGGCGTGCATGTGTTGACGCAGGGCACCACCTCGACCCTCGCCGACTGTGCGGTCCCCGCGCTGCAGGCGAAGGCGCCCGCAGGCACGACGATCACCGGGGCGAAGGTGGTAGAGGCCACGGGCAAGCTGCCCAGGTACTGCCAGGTGGACGGCCATGCCGCGACGCCCGGGAACGAGGTGAACTTCCGGCTGGGGTTGCCGGAACGTTGGAACGGCAAGTACTACTTCGTGGGAGTGGGCGGCCTTGGCGGCACCATCGGCTCGCTGAACAAGGGGCTCGAACGGGGCTATGCCTCGGCGTCCACGGACACGGGGCACCTGGCTAGCGACCAGACGTGGGGAGCGAACCGCGCCAAGGAGATCGACTACGGGCACCGTGGCACCCACGCGACCGCGGTCGCCGGCAAGGCGCTGTCCGGTGCGTTCTACGGCCGCGCACCGCAGCACGCCTACTTCGAGGGGTGTTCGAACGGCGGACGGCAGGCACTGATGGAAGTGCAGCGCTATCCCGAGGACTTCGACGGGATCATCGGCGGCGACCCGGCCACCGGCACGCCGATGCAGGTGGGCCGTGCCCTCGTCTACCAGAAGATGCTCGCGAAGCCCGAGAACTTCCTCACGGCCGACAAGATCGAACTGCTGTCGAAGGCCACTCTCGCGGCGTGCGACAGGACCGACGGCCTCGAGGATGGGTTGATCACCGACCCGCGGCGCTGCACCTTCAAGCCGGAGACGCTGAAGTGCACCGGGCCTGACGGGCCGACCTGCCTGAACGAGGGGCAGCTGGCCGTGGTGAAGCAGATCTACGAGGGAGCGGCGCTCGACGGCGAACCATACGCGTGGGGATTTCCCGTGGGTCACGAGGGAAGCCCCAGCGGCTGGCGTGCCTGGATCTCGGGGCCGGAAGACCCGACGAAGCAGGCCGACGGCACGCTGGCGTACGCCGGCCGTCGACTGCCGAGCGGCTACGGCCTCGCCGACTCGAACATGCGCTTCCTGGCGCTCGAGAACGACGACCCTACGTTCACCTGGCGCGTCTTCCGGTTCCCGCAGGATCTGGCACGGATGAAGACCATGAGCGAGATCCTGAGCCCGCTCGATGCCGACCTCCGACCCTTCAAGCAGCGCGGCGGCAAGCTGCTGCTCTACCACGGGTGGTCCGACCCGGCCATCAGCGCCTACGGGACTGTTGGCTACTATGACAAGGTGACGAAGATCGTCGGTGGCCAGCCGGCCGTGGACACCTTCGCAAGGCTGTACCTCGTGCCAGGCATGCACCACTGCAGTGGTGGTCCCGGACCGAACGAGTTCGACATGCTGACCGTGCTCGAGAACTGGGTCGAGAAGGGGCAGGCGCCCGGCCCCGTCACGGCCACCCATCGCGAGAACGGGGTGGTGACCCGCACGCGGCCGCTGTGTCCGCACCCGCAGGTGGCACGCTACACGGGCACGGGCAGCGCGGACGACGCCGCCAGCTTCACCTGCGAGGCGCGCTGAATCATCGCCTTCGGCGTGACGGCCGAAGGCGGTTCCGTGCGCGGATCGAGCGTCATCACCACTGGCCACTGCCCGTTCGTTGCGCACCCGTCGATCGCCACCGGCCCGGGTGTATGCTCTCGGCCCAGTTCGGTCGTGCGGGGAGTCCGAGTGCGCCGCCAGGCGCGGTGACGGAGTGGTGACATGACGCGACGGGTAACGACGATGGGGCTCGCGGCGGCCTGCGTGTGGCTGGCGCTGGCGGGCCGGCAGCCGGCGCTGCACGGACAGGCCGGTGCGCAGAACGGCGAGTGGCGGTCGTACGGCGGCGATCTCGGCAACACGCGCTACTCGCCGCTCGACCAGATCACGGCGGCCAACTTCAAGTCGCTCGACATCGCCTGGCGGTTCAAGACCGACCACCTCGGTCCGCGCCCGGAGTTCAACCTGCAGTCCACGCCGCTGATGATCGGCGGGCGGCTCTTCTCCACGGGGGGCAGCCGGCGCGCCGTCTTCTCGCTCGACGCGAGGACGGGCGAGATGCTCTGGATGCACAGCGAGCAGGAAGGGGCGCGCGGCCAGGCGGCGCCACGGCAGCTGTCCGGACGGGGCCTGTCGTACTGGACCGACGGCCGCGAGGAGCGCATTGTCTACGTGACCCCGGGGTACCGCATGGTGGCGCTCGATGCGAAGACCGGTGAGCTGGTCCGATCGTTCGGCACTGGCGGCATCGTCGACCTGAAGCAGGACTTCGACCAGGCCATCGACCTGACGACCGCGCCAGTGGGCCTGCATGCGACGCCGAAGATCGCCAATGACGTGATCGTGGTGGGTGCTGCGTTCGAGACCGGCGCCAACCCGAGGAGCCGCGAGAACATCAAGGGGTATGTCCGCGGCTTCGACGTGCGCACCGGCAAGCGGCTGTGGACGTTCCACACGATTCCGCGGCCCGGAGAGTTCGGCAACGACACGTGGGAGCGCGACTCGTGGTCCTACACGGGCAATGCGGGCGTGTGGGCCGAGATGTCGGCGGACGAGCGGCTCGGCCTGGTGTATCTGCCGGTGGAGATGCCGACGCACGACTACTACGGCGGGTCGCGGCCCGGCGCGAACCTGTTCAGCGAGAGCATCGTCGCGGTCGACATCAGGACGGGCGTGCGGAAGTGGCATTACCAGCTCGTGCATCACGGACTGTGGGACATGGACATTCCGTGCCCACCGATCCTGATGGACATTACGGTGAATGGCCGTGCGGTGAAGGCGCTGGCGCAACCGACCAAGCAGGCGATCCTGTACGTGATCAATCGCGAGACCGGCGAGCCGGTGTGGCCGATCGAGGAGCGGCCGGTTCCGAAGGGCGACACGCCGGGTGAGTGGTACTCGCCGACGCAGCCCGTGCCAACGAAGCCCCCGCTCTACGACGGACTCGGATTGACGATGGACGACCTGATCGACTTCACACCCGAACTGCGCGCCGAGGCGCTGACGGTGATCGAGAAGTACCGCATCGGTCCGATGTTCACGCCGCCGTCCGTCAGCCGTGCGGAAGGGCCGATCGCGACACTGGCAATGGGCGGGCAGGCTGCTGCCACCAACTGGCCGGGCGGTTCGTACGACCCGGAGACGCACACACTGTTCGTGGCGTCCACCCGGTCGGTGGGCACCTTCGGGTTGATGCCGCCGGCGCCTGGGCGGGCCGACGGTGTGCCGTACCACCAGGGGACGGTGCTGTCCGGTGCGCGGACGAGCGGCGGGTCGGGATCGGCCACGGCCGCCCCGCGGGTCGCGGGCGCCAGCGCCAGCGGGAGCGGGCCGCTCACCGTGCAGGGGTTGCCGCTCATCAAGCCGCCCTACAGCCGCATCACCGCGGTGGACATGGACCGGGGCGAGTTCCGGTGGCAGGTGCCGTTTGGCGAGACTCCAGACGCGATCAGGAACCACCCGGCACTGAAGGGGCTGAACCTCGGGCCGCTGGGCCGCCAGGGCAACAACTCGGGCACGCTGGTCACCAAGACGATCCTCGTGGCCGGGGAGACGAATCTGGGCCCGACCCCGAACGGCCAGCGTGGCGCGATGCTACGCGCCTTCGACAAGGCGACCGGCAAGGAAGTGGGTGCGCACTACATGCCCGCGCAGCAGAGCGGCACACCGATGACCTATATGGTCGACGGACGGCAGTACCTCATCGTCGCCATCAGCGGCGGCAGCTACACAGGCGAACTGCTGGCGTTCCGGCTGCCGAACTGACGCGCTACAATCCGCGGCATGCACTCCAGGCATGCCCTGTTCCTGCTGAGCGCGCTGCTGTTCGTCTGCAGCGTGAGCTTCGTGGTGCTGTCCGCGCGCACGGTCCGCACGCCTGCGGCGGCGCCCGTCGAGGCGTTGACCCCGGTGGCCAGCGTCGGGCACATCATGCGCGGGATCGTGGATCCTGCGGCGACCGTGGTGTTCGGCGCCGTGAGCACGACGGTCACGGCAGCCGGCACCGAGGAGAAGGCGCCGAGGACCCCCGAGGAGTGGGAGGCGGTGGCCAACAGCGCAGCGGCGCTGTCCGAAGCCGGCAACCTGCTGCTCATCGGGAATCGTGCGGTGGACCGCGGCGACTGGACCCGCTGGTCGCGTGACCTGATTGCCGCGGGGAAGGTGGCGCTGGCGGCCGCGGACGCGAAGGATGCGGCGGCGGTCTTCGCATCGGGTGAGGCCATCTACGACGCCTGCAACAACTGCCACGGGAAGTACGAGAGGACCGAGTAGCGTGAGGGGCCAGGCCGACCGTCGGTGGCGTGCCGCGCTGCTCGTCGCGGCGCTGGTGCTGGCAGTCCTGCAGGCACCGGTCGATGCGCACGGCGTGACGGGTGGCGATGCGCTCTTCCTCCAGGGCATCACCGGGGCCGCGATCGGCCCGCTCGTCTACCTCGGTGCGAAGCACATGGTCACCGGGTACGACCACCTCGCGTTCCTCGTCGGCGTGGTGTTCTTCCTCTACCGGGTGCGCGATGTCGTGCTCTATGCCAGCCTCTTCACCCTTGGCCACAGCCTGACGCTGCTGGCCGGGGTGATCGGTGGGATCGAGGCGAACGCCTACCTCATCGACGCGGTCATCGGCCTGTCCGTCGTGTACAAGGCGCTCGAGAACATGGACGCGTTCCGTCGCTGGTTCGGCGTCCAGCCCGACACGCGCGCCGCCGTCTTCGTCTTCGGCCTCTTCCACGGGTTCGGCCTCGCCACCAAGCTGCAGGAGTTCGCCCTGCCCGCGCGCGGGCTCGTCACCAACATCGTCAGCTTCAACGTCGGGGTCGAGGTCGGCCAGGCGCTCGCGCTGACGATGGTGATGGCGATGCTGATGGTGTGGCGTTCGCGTCCCACCTTCGTCCGGCAGGCATTCGCCACGAACACGGTGTTGATGACGGTCGGGCTCCTGCTGGTGGGCTACCAGCTCTCCGGCTACGTGCTCGGGGCATGAGCATGAACCTGCAGCCGGATGCACTGGATCGAAGCCGGGCGCGCGAGCACATCGCCGTCGCGGTGGGCGTGGCGCTGCTCGTGGCCGGGATCGCGCTTGTCGTGGCGGTGCTGCCAGCGGAGTACGGCGTCGACCCCACGGGGCTCGGCCGGCGCTTCGGCCTGCTGGCGCTGTCGGACGTCAAGCAGCAGGTCGCCTCGTTCGAGCAGGCGCAGGAGGGGGCGGTGGCGTCGCGGACCGTGGTCGGCTCGGAGCGGCCGTTCCACCAGGAGACCGTGTCGTTCGCGCTCGCACCCCGCGAGTTCGTGGAATACAAGTACCGCTTGGACAAGGGCGCGTCGCTGCTCTACTCGTGGGAGTCGACCGGACCGGTCAACCTGGAGTTTCATGCGGAGCCGGATGGTGCGCCGAAGGGTTACGCCGAAACCTACGAGAAGCAGGCCGGCATCCAGCGGTCATCCGGGACGCTGGTCACTCCGTTCGCCGGCATCCACGGCTGGTACTGGGAGAACACCACCGATGCGCCGATCACCGTGACGCTCACCTCGGCGGGCTTCTATTCCGTGGCCCACGAGTTCCGGAGGGACGCCGCGCCGGCGACGCGCCTGTTCCAGTAGCATGGCCGGTGTCCGTCTCGCCTTGATTTCAAACGACCACTCGCGCAGGAAGTCACCAACCGCGCCCTGACATTCCCGGAAGTCTTACGACAGTCCGCGGATCGTCGGCCGAAGAGTCAAGCCCTGGCACGATCGATATTTTCGAATCAGACGATCTCCGACATCGTGGACAGCCGAGCCGTTCCTATACTGCGCGCGGAGGCCCGGCTCCATGCGCACGCGGTATCGACTCTATCGACTGACGGGTCATTCTCGGATGTTCGCCCTGCTCGCGGCAATCCGCCTGTGGCCGATGTACGGCTGATTGCGTCTCCCAGGTTCATCGTGACCCGGGACGCTGCCGTCCCAGGCCCCGGCGAAGGGGCATCAGCCCGTGCCGGTAGCCTGCCGCATCCCCGTAGTCGAAGAAGTCCCGATAGTGCGCATGCGTGTCCCTCACCGGCCGGGCATGCGTGATCGGACACCAGTAGGCTTCCGTGCGTCCGGCGATCTCGCGGACGTATCCGAGGACGCCAGTCGCGTACGCGCAGAAGCCGCAGTTGAGTTTCTCCAGTGCGTTCAGGTACGGGAGCCGGTGGCGGTCGAGGATCAGGTAGTCCCGTCGACGGACCCGACCGATCCCGTACACCGGGAAGCAGGTCCACTGGTACAGCGTTGCCCACAGGTCGAGCAGCGCCAGCGGCAGGAGCAGCGAGTAGATGAGCGGGACCGTGAGTGCCGTCCTGCCGAGCCCCGAACGCAGGTACGGCAGCAGGCCGACTGGAGAACCGTTCGACTCCTGTTCCAGCCTGGAGTGGAGGGCAGGACGGCGGCGGGCCATTGCGTGGGACATGGCGCCTCCCGCGAACGTGCCGGAAGTCCGGCACCGATGGACCTTGATGACACGTGGAGCAAGACCCGCGCCGGTGTCGATGCGGACAACGTTGGTGCCGGAGGTGGGAATCGAACCCACACGACCCGAAGGTCACGGGATTTTGAGTCCCGCGCGTCTGCCAGTTTCACCACTCCGGCAAGGGAGGCGAACAGCAGTATACCGCGCGGGTTCCGGCCAACTGGTCCGGTCCTTACGGTGATTTGATGTCGTACGAAAGTCTGGCCGAGCTGCCAGGGGAGGCGCTCACCCTGGCGGTCCAGTTTCCGGGAAGCCAGGTTACTGTCCAGATTCGCGTCAAAAGCGTCGCCTGCCAAGCAATTAGCGCCATCGACCAAGCGCCACGGCAGAGCCCAGCCATACGTACAGCCGACGCTGCACATCAGGGCGCAGAGAGGGGCGAAACCTCGCGAAAACAGCCCGTTTTCGCGGTTTCCGTCGTTGTCGGCTTGTACGGCGTGGGCTATACTGATTGAACTGCCGGCACTCTATCGGCCTACCATCCAGCGCTCCTAACAGGGGGAACCGTGACATTTGAAGTCGGCGACAAGGTCATCTACCCGAATCATGGTCTTGGAATCGTGGAGCGGATCGAGGAGAAGACGATCCTCGGTACCACATGCGGTTTCTACCATCTTCGGATCGTGGCCAACGACACCACCGTGCTCGTGCCTGTTGCGAACGTCGACGGCGTCGGCCTCCGACGCGCGATCAGTGACGATGACGTGGATCGGCTGTTCGGACTACTCGGCGACGGCAAGATCGACAACCACCAGAACTGGAAGGGCCGCTTCAAGGACAACTCAGACAAGATGCGGAGCGGCTCGATCTACGACGTCGCCGACGTGCTGAAGAGCCTCACCTTCCTCGCCAAGTCCAAGAGCCTCTCGTTCCGCGAGAAGCGCATGCTCGACCGCGCCAAGTTCCTCATCATCTCCGAAGTGTCCGAAGTGATGCGCGAGACCGCTGCCTCGATCGAGGGCCGCGTCGATCGCGCCCTCGAGCGCTGCTTCACCACGAAGGCGCGTGCCGCCACGCCGCGCCCGAAGGTGACCAAGACGGCTGTCGTACCTGCGCCACGTGCGCAGGCTGCCAGCGCCGCACCGCGGCGCGCCGTCCGGGCGTCGTAATCGTCGCCCGTCAGTCCGCACCCATGAAGCCCGCCGGCCCAGCCGGCGGGCTTTTTTCGTTATGATTCAGGCCCGGTGATCATCTCGGCGATTCGTACGGTCGCGACCTACGTGGCCGTGTCCCTCTACGTGCTGCTCGTGGCCCCGCCAGGGATGTTGCTGGCGCTGGCGTTCCGCTGGAAGGGCCTGCTCTACGTCCTCGGCCACATCGGCGTCCGGCTTGCGCTGCTCACGACCGGTATTTCCTTCCGCGTACGCGGCCGCGAGCACCTGCCGCTCGACAGGGCCGCGGTGTACTGCTCGAATCACCAGAGCAACGTGGACCCGCCGGTGCTCTTCGAGGCCCTGCATCCGCGGATGCACATCCTCTACAAGCACGAGATCGACCAGATTCCGATACTCGCGCGCGCGTTCAGGCTGGGCGGTTTCATCCCGGTCGACCGACGCAACCGGGAGGCCTCGATCCGCTCGATCGAGAACGGTGCGCGCGCCATCCGCGGCGGAAGTTCGTTCCTGATCTTCCCTGAAGGCACCCGGAGCCGCACCGACGAACTACTCCCCTTCAAGAAAGGGGGCATCCACATGGCGATCCTGGCGCAGGCGCCGATCGTGCCGATCGCCATCCGCGGCGGGCGCGCAGCCATGCGGCGCGGCAGCTGGCTGATTCACCCGGTGACCGTCGACATCGCCGTGGGCACACCGATCGAGACGCAGGGGATGAGCGCCGCCGATCGCGACGCGTTGATTGCCCAGGTGCGCGTCCAGATCGAGCACCTGCTCCGGCAACTCGGCGCCTAGATCAGCCGGCGGTCTCGAACTGCAGCGTCCACGGAGCGAGCGGCTGCTTGTCGGTGCCGACGATGCCCTCCTGCAGTTCCACCACGACCGCGGAGAACCGCTCGAGCGGTGCGGCGAACTTGATCTCCAGGACGCGCGTACCGGGCAGGTAGTTCGTGGTGAAGGTCACAGGGGCCGTGGACCCGTTCGCGTAGCGCACGCGGATGTGGTTCCGGAACGATGCCGCGTCCATGTCGCGTGAGAACTGGATGCGGACGCTGCCCGTCGGCAGGACGTCGGTCTCGCCGCCCGTGGGGGCGCTGAAGACCACCTCGGGAGGCGGCGCAGCGGCCACCCGGATCGCCGGCTGCGCGGTGAGGTCCTTCGGCGCCTGGGTGATCTTGATCGTGCCGGCCTCTCCGTTCAGCCACTGCAGGCCGCGGCCTCCCTGCAGCGTGCCCGACACCTCCACCCAGCGCCCCGTGTCGATCCGGGCATCGAGTGCCAGCTCGAAGTCACGGCCGCGCGGGCGCAGGTTGGTGACCCACACCGCGGCGTCGGCCGACCGCAGCACGAAATCCCAGCGGCTCTGTCCCGGCGCATCAGGCAGATCCCCGAGCAGGTTGCGGCCCCCGAACTGCCCGACGAGCGTGACCCGCTGGTCGAGGTAACGCGAGGGATGCAGCACGACATTGCGGATGTTCGGCGCCGAGGGCGACTCGGCCTCCGCAACCGCCGACGCGATCAGCACGGTCACCTGCCCGGCCCTCGGCCAGGCACCGTCCGGGTCGATCCCGAAGTCACGGCGGAGGTCGTAGCCCACCAGCCGTGGGTCGTCGGCGTTGAACTTACCCACGTCCCAGAACTCGCCACGCACCTCTGCCAGGCCCTCACGCGACGTGCCCTTGTTCAGCACCCGTAGGGAGAGCCCGTCGCTGGTGAGGCGGTACTCACCCGAGTCCAGCAGCTTCAGCTCGCCAACCACCACGACCGGACGGTTGTGGAAGAACGTGGGATGGGCCAGAAGGGCCGCCACGTTCGTGGCCCTGCGCGTGTTGCCGGTCTGGGCCGACAGGGTTGTGGCGACGAGCAGGCACAGGAGGACCAGGCGTTTCATCGTCTCCTCGGGTTGGTACCGGCTATGGACGCCGTCACATCACCGCGCGTTTCGCCATGCGGGCCGTCAGCGCCGCGAGCGCGAAGAACAGCAGGCCGCTGGCGACCTGGGCCAGCCCGGACCCGTCATGGAACCAGGGCAGGGCGGCACCCAGGGCCTGGAAGGGGCCAATGGTCTCGGTACCGACGAGCACCGCGTAGAGGATGCCGCAGATCGATCCGCCAGCGATCAGTCCCGAACTGAACAGGGTGCCCGCACCCAGGTCCGACTCCTGCGTGACACCGGTGCTCCGCTCCACCCACCAGCGCACCAGGCCGCCCACGAAGATCGGCGCCGTTGTGGCAATGGGCAGGTAGGAACCGACCGCGAACGACAGCGAACGGATGCCGCAGAGTTCGAGCGTGAGCGAGATGAAGACGCCCACCAGCACGAGCCCCCAGGGCAGGTTCTGGCTCAGGAGCCCCTTGATGATGGTGGCCATCAGCGTCGCCTGCGGCGCCGCGATGTCCTGCGATCCGATGGTGAACACCTCGTGCAGGTAGAGCGTGGTGAAACCGATCGACACCGCCGAGGCGACGACGCCGATGAGGAGCCCCAGTTGCTGGTAGAGCGGGGTGGCTCCGACGAGATATCCCGTCTTGAGGTCCTGCGACGTGTTGCCGGCGTTCGCCGCCGCAATGCAGACCACCGCGCCGACGCAGATGGCGACCGGGCCATACGTGTCGCCGGTCCACCCGAGCGCCACGAACAGCAGGCAGGTCAGGATCAGCGTCGCAATCGTCATCCCCGAAATCGGGTTCGACGAGGTGCCGATGAGCCCCGTGATGCGCGAGGACACGGTGGCGAAGAAGAACCCGAACACGATCGTGAGGACCGCCGCGAGCAGGTTTCCCTGCAGGGGCATCCGGGGCGCGAACGCCAGGACCAGCGCCAGCACCAGCGTGCCGATGAGGACCGTCGACATCGGCAGCTCCCGGTCGGTGCGTGCGACCGCGGCGTCCGTGCCGCCGCCGAATCCGCGCATGCCCTCCACCGCGGAACTGATGATCGTCGGGATGGTGCGTCCCAGCGTCAGCAGGCCGGACGCGAGCACCGCACCGGCGCCGATGTAGCGGATATAGGCGCTCCACAGCTGGCCCGGTTCCATCTCGGCGATCAGGAACGGCCGGCCGGTGGCCGGGTTGTTCGCGAAATTCGGGTGGATCGGCGGGAACGGCACGGTGATGTACGCGCCGAGGATGCTGAGCAGCGGCAGCAGGACCAGCCACGACAGCACGCCGCCGGCGAACATCGTCCCGGCGATCCGCGGGCCGATGACATAGCCCACGCCGAGGTATTCGGGCGAGATGTCCACGTTGAGCGTGGCATTCGGGAACTGGCTCGTCCTGACGGTCGAGTAGCCGATCTCCTGGCGGAACAGGTCGAAGATCCAGGACAGGGCCTTCCACAGCGCGCCGATGCCGAGCCCGCTGAACACGAGCGACGCCAGCTTGCCGCCCCGTTCGCCGGCCACCAGCACCTCGGCGCAGGCGGTCCCTTCGGGGTAGGGAAGGACGCCATGCTCCTTCACGATGAGCGCCCGGCGCAGCGGCACCATCATGAGGGTGCCGAGGATGCCGCCGAGCAGGGTCAGCATCGTGATCTGGAAATAGTTGAAGTAGTCGGCGCCCGAGGCCAGGAAGATCAGGGCCGGCACCGTGAACACCACGCCGCCGGCCACCGACTCGCCGGCCGACCCGATGGTCTGGACGATGTTGTTCTCGAGGATGGTGGAGCCGCCGAGCCGCTTGAGGACCGAGATGGCCAGCACGGCAATCGGGATGGACGCACTGACTGTCAGGCCCGCCCGAAGGCCGAGGTAGACCGTGGACGCCCCGAACAGGAGCCCGAACAGGGCGCCGATCACGATGGCCTTCAGCGTGAACTCAGCCGGAGACTGGGCGGCAGGGACGTAGGGTTCGAATGCGGTTGCGGGCGAGGAGGCCGTGCCGGACGGTGAATCCGGAGCGGAAGTGGCCATGGACCCGGATATTAGCATGGGGTTTTGCTACAATTTGGCGCGCTTGTGAAACATCGGAACAAAGCGGGGGTGCGTCCCCCGAAGCCCCGTCAGAACGCCGATCACGTCTCCGAGCTGACGACCAACCGACTCTCGGTCTACCTCCGCTGCCTGACGGAACTCGAGGCACAGGGGGCCCGCACGGTCTCCTCGCAGTCGCTGGCTGAGCAGTTCCACCTGAACGCCGCCCAGATCCGGAAGGACCTGGCGTACTTCGGCGAGTTCGGCGTGCGTGGCGTGGGCTATTACGTCCGCGACCTGAAGCGGCACCTGCGGCAGATTCTCGGGCTGGACCGCCGACTTCGCGTCGGCATCATCGGCGCCGGCAACCTCGGCCTGGCGCTCGCCGACTACCCCGGCTTCCGGCAGGAAGGGTTCGAGATTGCGGCGCTCTTCGACAACCAGGTGGGCAAGGTGGGCCAGCAGTCCAGGTCGGGCGTGCCGATCCACGACATCGCCGACCTGCGACGGTTCGTGAAGCGCGACGAGGTCAGCATTGCCGTGCTGGCGGTGCCCGCCCCCTCCGCCCAGAAGGTGGTCGACATGGTCGTGGCCGCCGGCGTGAAGGCCATCCTCAACTTCTCGCCAGGTACCCTCCAGGTGCCCGATGGTGTGAAGGTGAAAGGGGTGGATCTCACGGTCTCGCTCGAGAGCCTGTCGTTCTACCTCGCGCACGGTGACGTCGCGCAGGCCGACGAGTGATCGCCCGCCAGGGCGGAGCAGGGAGCAGGTGACCTGATGTCCAGAAAGAAGCCGGCAGCGCCGCGCCTCTCCCACGTGGACGCGGCCGGTCGCGTCACCATGGTCGACGTCGGCGACAAGCCGCTGACCACCCGTGAGGCCATTGCGCGCGGGGCGATCCGGATGTCGAAGGAGGCGCTGGCGCAGATCCGAGCCGGGGCCGTGAAGAAGGGCGACCCGCTCCAGACCGCCCGCATCGCCGGCATCCTCGCCGCCAAGCAGACCTCGGCGCTCATCCCGCTCTGCCATCCGCTGCCCGTATCCAGTGTCAACGTCGAGTTGATCCCGACGGCGACCGGCTACGACATCGAAGCCCGCGTGCGCACCACCGGCCAGACCGGGGTGGAGATGGAGGCGCTGACCGCGGTGTCGGTGGCCGCCCTCACCATCTACGACATGGTGAAAGCCGTGGACAAGCGCATGGTCATCGGCCAGATCCGGCTGATGAAGAAGACCGGCGGCAAGTCCGGCACCTTCACCCGCTGAGCACCGCCGATTGTGGGAGAACCCGCAGTCGCGGCATCATTGCCCTGTGCGCACGTCATTCACCCTCCTCCTCGGAGCCGCGGCCATGATCCTGACCGGTCGTGCGCCAGGCGTTGCCGCCTGGCAATCGGGCGCAGCGATGCCCGTCTTCGGTTACACGGTGGTTCACAGCTACCCGCACGACCGCGATGCCTTCACGCAAGGCCTGCAGTTCGTCGACGGCGTGTTCTACGAAGGCACGGGCCTCAATGGCCGGTCCTCCATCCGCCGGGTGAAGGTCGAGACGGGCGAGGTGCTGCAGAAGCGGGATGTGCCGGCGCAGTACTTCGGTGAGGGCATCGCTGTCCGCGGCAGTGAGCTGTTCCAGCTCACCTGGCAGTCGGGGCTCGCGCTGGTCTACGACCGCCAGACCTTCGCGCCGCGACGGCAGCACAAGTACTCCGGCGAGGGGTGGGGGCTCACGCAGGACGCCACGTCGCTCATCATGAGCGACGGCTCCGAGTACCTGCGCTTCCTCGATCCGGCGACGTTCACCGAGCGGCGCCGCCTGCGCGTCATGGCAGCGGGGCAGCCGCTCAAGAACCTGAACGAGCTGGAGTTCGTGAAGGGCGAGGTGTTTGCCAACGTCTGGCAGACCGACTACGTCGCACGGATCGACCCGGCCAGCGGACGGGTCAACGGCTACATCGACCTGCGTGGCCTGCTCACCCCGCGTGAACGCGAGGGGACCGACGTGATGAACGGCATTGCCTACGACGAACGCGCCGACCGGCTGTTCGTCACCGGCAAGCTGTGGCCGCGCGTCTTCGAGGTGCGGGTGACGCGGAAGTAGGCCCGGACAGCCCGGAAGGCCTGGAAGGTCCTCTCACCAGCGGAACAGGCGCGTCAGCTTCACGACGAACGACCGGTTCTGCAGGTCCGGGTAGCCGGTGCTGTTCAGGGTGGTCCGGCCGTCGCTGTACACGATGAAGAGCTCGCTCTGCGGGAGATATTCCCAGCGGAAGCGCGCGTTCGTGGTGACGCTGTCGGTCCTCGACTGGTACTGAATCAACGCCGACACGAACATGCGCGTCGAGAGCGTGTAGGTGGCGCGCGTCGCGTACAGGTTGCTGTTCGAGGCCCCCTGCGGCACGTCCACCCGGTTCCACGACAGCTGCGGCTCCAGGTAGAACTGCCGCGAGAGCTCCACCCGCCCGCTCCAGGTCAGCTCGGACAGGGTGCCACCGTAGAAGCCGCTGTACCCCGCCGTCAGCGAGCCCGAGATGGGGCGCTGCTGCCCGAAGGTGTAGGTGGCGTGCGACTGCGTCATTTCGTATGACCCCGCCGGTACGAACAGCGCCTTCCCCACCTCGAAGCGGTTGACGAGCCGTTCGTAGTTGCGGCTGGCGTCGATCGAGAAGGTGTCGCTGTTGTTCATCTCCATCTGGAAGTTGCCCTGCACTTCCTTCGACTCGGGGCGATTGTGGGGGTCGGTGATGTAGTCGACGCTCGCGATGTAGAACAGCTTCCGGATGCCGCGCAGGTTCCTCGGCCTGGGGCTGTAGCGGAGCTGTCCGTAGGATCGGCGGAACGCGGTGCGCCGCAGGAAGCCGATCTCCGGGTTGAAGTCGGCGCCGACCGAGAGGTGTTCGGCCTGGATGCCATAGCGGTCGTGATTCCAGTCGAAGCGACCCCGGTAGCTCGTGTCGTCGCCCGTCCGCCCCGGTGACTGCGTCTTGGCGGCATACGCCAGGATGCTCGTCTCGTTGGTCGGGCTCAGCAGCGCATCGACACCATAGACGAGGTTCTCCGAGCCGCTCGCACCGAAGCGCGTGGCTGCCACCGGGTCGCGCCGCGTGAAGATCGCGCCGATGCGGCTGCGGCGCAGGAAGTCGCGGTTGACGCGCACGACCGAGAAATTGGTGGAGGGGGCATTGGCCGTCTCCGAGGCGCCGGTCTGGATGTTCAGCACGCCGTATCGCCAGAGGCCGCTCCGGCCCAGCACACGGCCGCCGGCGCGGATCGGCACTTCGAGGCCGCTGTTGTTCAGGCCGATCCGGCGGCTGTAGAAGAGCACCGGCGCCGTGCTGGTGTTCTGGCCGCTGCCGGCCGAGCCGCCGCCTCCTCCGGTGCCTCCGGCGCCCGCCGACCCGTTGGCGAAGTTGAACGTATCCGCACCCTCGAGGAAGAAATCGCGCTTCTCAGGGAACTGCACACTGAAACGCGTGAGGTTCACGACCTGGTTGTCGTCCTCCACCTGCGCGAAGTCCGTGTTCACCGTGAGGTCGGCCACCAGCGTCTGCCGCACCCCCCACTTCACGTCGACGCCGAACGCACCGTCGCCCCTGTTCGACACCGGTGGTCGTGCCACGCGATCGGTCAGCATGGAGCCGAGGCCGTACGGCTTCACGTCGATGTTCTTGCCGGAGCCCGGTGTCTGGATGCCGACCACCGTGGCCGCCACCGACATGCGCGACATCGCCGGCCGGCCCCACGCCGCCAGCACGGGGGCCAGGTAGCTCAGCTCGTTCTTGTAAATCACGCGGCGGCGGAAGTTCATGCCCCAGATCGTGCCGCCTTCGCGGTAGCGGAACGACCGGAAGGGGAACCGGATCTCCACCGCCCACCCGTTCGAGAACGTGCTGGTCCTCGCGTACCAGACGCCGTTCCAGCTGTTGTTCGGCTGCTCGTTCGTCGTCGACCAGTCCAGCAGCGCCCCCGACGCGTTGACGACGAAGCCGTAGCCGTTGCGGCGATCGTAGAAGCCGTCGAATGAGACGCCGAAGTGATCGTTGTTGAACAGGTTGTTCGCGTCGCGCCGCATCTCGGTGGCGACGCGCTTGTCGGGCTGCGAGTCGTACATCCGTGCCGACACGTACAGGTTGTCGCGATCGAAGAAGACCCACACCTCGGTCTTCTCGGTGGCCGGCTGGCCCTCGCGGGGCTCCTGCTGGATGAAGTCGCCAACCGGCTTCACGTCGCGGTAGAACGGCTCGTCGAGCACGCCGTCGAAGACGAGCGGTGACGGCGTGCGCAGCGCGCGCATCGTGATGCGCCCCTGCGCGTCGCGCGCGATCATCTCGGGCAGTTCGGGTGGCGGCGGTCCCTGTATCGGCGGGTCGGGCGACTGTGCGGACGCAGACACCGAGAGCAGGAGGCAGACCAGCAGGACCGAGGACAGACGCATGTGCGCCGACGATTCTAGCGTCAATCGGCGCCCGTGCGCGGGGGGGGCTCGAGGTGAATGACGGCATCCACGATCTGCGGGTAGCGGATCATTAATCGATCCTTTACGACGTGCGAGATGTCGTGGGCGTCGGTGAGCGGCATCTGCGGCGGGAGCCACACGTGGCAGTCCAGGAACACGTGGTCCACCGACCCCCGCGTGCGGATATGGTGGCATCCGAGGACACCGTCGACGCTCATCACCACCGACTCGATGTCGGACTCCGACATGACAATCCTGTCGCTCAGGATCTTCGTGGTGGTCACGCCAATCTGGTAGCCCGCGTGCCCGATGAACCCCGCCACCACCAGTGCCCCGAGCGGGTCCAGGATGGGCATGCCGCCCCGCGCCCCGGCCAGCGCCACAATCACGGTGAGCGACGACCAGACATCGCCGCGCGTCTGTGTCGCGTCGGCCAGCAGCACCTCGCTGCCCAGCCGTTCCGCGGCCGCTGTCTCGTACCGCACCACGACGATGTTCAGTGCGACCGTCAGGATCATCACGACGAACCCGGTCGCCGAGATCTCGGGCGGCGCCGTGCGGCCGGAGAGATGGTTGAACGCGTTCCGGAGCACCTCGAGCATCACGAGCCCGAGGAACGCAACCACCCCGATGGCTGCCACGGTCTCGTACTTCCGGTGCCCGTACGGGTGGTCTTCGTCCGGTGGACGCCTGGCGGCGTACACCCCGATCAGGCCGACGACGTTCGACGCCGTGTCGGTGAGCGAGTGGAAGCCGTCCGAGAGGATGCTGATCGCGCCGCTCGAATAGCCGTAGGCGATCTTCGCGATCGCCACGGCCAGATTCAGGAAGAGGACACGGGTGAGGACCCGCGCGACGTCCGCGTACCGCTCAGAAGACACGGGCGGTCGGGACCGGCCACCAGCGCAGCTGCACCCTGCCGATGATGTACCGCTTGGGCACCATCCCCCAGTGCCGGCTGTCGGAGCTGTTGTTCCGGTGGTCGCCCATCACGAAGTAGTAGCCCTCCGGGATGATCTGCGGCCCCCAGTCGTCGTGGCTCCGGTATTCCGCCGCCACGTAGTCGTCCTGCAACGGGATGTCGTTGACGTAGACCCGCCCGTCCACGATCCGGACGCTGTCCCCCTCCTCGGCAATCACCCGCTTCACGAACGACTTGTCCGGGTTCAGCGGGTAGTAGAGCATGACGATGTCGCCCCGCCGCGGTTCGCTGATCCGGTACACCAGCTTGTTCACGATCAGCCGGTCCTGATCCTCCAGGGTGTGGGCCATGCTCTGGCCCTCCACGCGCGCCACCTGGAACCCGAAGGTGACGATGAGAACCGCGTAGACGGCCGCCGAGAACAGCGTCTTCACCCAGGCAATCAGCTCCTCCTGCACCTGCTGCATCCGCGTGGGGCCGCGGCGCACGGCCTCGGAGGCCGCCGGACCTGCCGCAGCCGGCAGCGGCTGCCCGGCGCTCATCCCGGCCATCGCCTGGCTCACCGGCTCCGGCCCGGCGACGCTGGTGGCCTCGAACACGGGGGCGTCAGCCGGCGCGTCGGCCGGGATGTCAGCCGGAACGCCGGAGAGGAGGGGAGCCGCGCTGACGGTCAGATCTTCAGGTATTCCCTGAGGCGCTTGGTCTGCGCGCGGCTGACCGGGATCTCGGTCGCCTTCTCGTCCTTCATTCTCAGGATGTAGTTCCGACTGAACCACGGGACGATCTCCTTGATCTTGTTGATGTTCACCAGGTGCGACCGGTGCACGCGCCAGAACACGTCGGGATCGAGCCGGGCCTGCAGCTCGTCGAGCGTGCGGTAGTTCGAGGTGCCGGCGTACTGGCTGGTGACGATGGTAATGGTCTCATCCACGAGCGACGCATGGATGATCTCCTCGGCCTGGACCAGCAGCAGGCGGTCGCCCACCTTGATGGCGAGCCGTTCACGCCGGTGCTGCCGCTCGGTCACGAGCTGGAGGATCTGTTCGAGGTGGGCCGGCGCCAGCGGCTGCGCGGGCCCGTCGGCCGACGCCGGGGTCCGTTCCGCCGCAATCCGGCGGCGCGCCCGCTGCACCGCGGTCTCCAGCCGGACCGGGTCGACCGGTTTCAGCAGGTAGTCGACGGCGTTCACTTCGAAGGCCTCGATCGCGCGCTGGTCGTACGCGGTCACGAAGACGATCTGCGCTCCGGCATCCAGGTCGAGGAGCCGCCGCGCCACCTCGATGCCGGACAACCCGGGCATCTGCACGTCCAGGAAGACGACGTCGGGCTGGAGCCGGTCGATCGTGTCGACGGCGGCGGGACCGTTGTCGGCTTCACCGATGACCTCGACCCCGCCGAGCTGCCCGAGCAGGTAGCCCAGTTCCTCACGAGCCAGCTGCTCGTCGTCCACGAGAACCGCGCGAAGGTCGATCATGCCGGGATCCGCTCCGGGACGATGAGGTCGGGGATCTCCACGCTGACCCTGGTGCCACGTCCCGTCGTGCTCGCGAGCTTGAGGGTGCAGGCGGCGCCGTAGATCGTCCGCAGCCGTTCGTTGACGTTGCTGAGGCCGATGCCCCCCTCCAGCGCTTCCTTCAGCCGCTCCTCGGTCATGCCCAGCCCATCGTCTTCCACCTCGATGAGCGAGCGATCGCCCTTGCGTGCCGTGCGGATCGTGATGCGGCCCCCGCCCACCTTGCGCGAGAGCCCGTGCTTGATGGAGTTCTCGATGATGGGCTGCAGCAGCATGCTCGGGACGATGAGGTCGAGCGTTTCGGGGCTGATGTCCTTGACCACCCGCAGCTGCGGGCCGAAGCGGACCACCTCGATGTCGAGGTACTGGTCGATGGACTCCAGTTCCTCGCGCAGGGGCACGAAGTGGTCCGTGCTCCGCATGAGGCGGCGGAGCAGCCCCGACAGCTTGGTGATGAGCATGCGGGCGGTGTCGGGCTGCGTGCGGATCAGCGACGAAATGGAGGTGAGGGTGTTGAACAGGAAGTGCGGGTTGATGCGGTTCGACAGCGCCTCGATGCGTGCTGCGAGGAGCAGCTTCTCCTGTTCCTCGAGCCGGTGCTCGATGCGCGCGTTGTTCCAGATCTTGATGGGGGTGGCCACGGCCAGCACCGTCGCCAGGATGATGACCGCGAGCGTCCAGAATGGCTCCGGGTGGAGGTAGAAGATGCGGTGGTGTTCGCTCCACCGGAACCCCAGGGCCTGCCGAATCAGCTCCAGGCCGACGGGGGCGACCAGCAGCACCACCTGCCAGTCGACCCGGCGCTGCAGCAGCATGTGCCAGACGCGGACCGGCAGCCGCGTGACGTCGAACGGCGAGAAGTGCCAGATGGCCTCCTTCGGGCACAGTTCCCGGAGGCCGCCACCGGCAAAGCCGCAGCCGACCGCGAAGGGCAGGGCGACGACCTCGCCGTTGGCCAGGGGAGGCAGCCCCACCATCAGGCCGACGATGGCGCCGGTGTACGGGCCGGCGATGAGGCCGACCACGAAGGCGCCTTCGAGGGTCAGGTCGGCCGCGTTATAGTTCAGGAGCAGACGTGACGCGACACCGGCCGTGAGCGGGAGGCCGAGCGCCATGGCCAGGATCAGGCGATCGCCCCAGCCGCGCCGTTCGAAAATGAGGATGTGGCGGAAGCGGCGGTAGCGGACCAGCATGGTCGCCAGGGCCGCCATGACGGCCAGCTTGACGACCAGCGTCGTCAGGAGCACCTGCTCGGCTGAGAGAAACTGTGGGCCGGGCATCCTTGATTTACTGGATCTTATCGGCGGGGTAAACTGAGAGCAATGGCTCTGATTCGTCCTTTGATCGTCGGGTTCGCCACCACGTTCAAGCACATGTTCAAGAAGCCGATCACGGTGGACTACCCGGACGAGAAAGTCCCGGTGTTCCCGAAGTATCGCGGCAAACAGGTGCTGATGCGCGATGAAAACGGCCTGGAGAAGTGCGTCGCCTGCGGGCTTTGCTCGGTCGCCTGCCCGGCCGATGCCATCTACCTGGAGCCGGCCGAGAACGACGGCACCGTCCAGGCGGGCCCGCGTTACGCGTCGGTCTACCAGATTCACAAGACCCGCTGCATCTTCTGCGGGTTCTGCGAGGAAGCCTGTCCCGTGGGTGCCATCTTCATGGGCAAGGACTACGAGCTGGCGGTGTACAGCAAGGACGACTTCGTGTGGGACAAGACCGACCTGCTCGTCCCCGCCACGACCGGGGCCGGCGCCAACGGGTAAGCGCGGACGGGTCGGGCTCCGGCCAGACGCCCTGCGCCCGTCCAGGCGATCCATCCGGACCTGCCCACGCTCATCGACATGCAGATCGGTGCGTTAGGCGACATCCACGGCGCGTTCGACGCGGTCGCCGACATCATGGCCAGGCACCCCGAGGTGATGTTGTGGGTGCAGGTCGGCGACATGGCCAGCAACGACGGCGAGTACTTCACGCCGGCGAAGCCGCTCTACTGGATCAAGGGGAACAACGAGGATTTCGACGTGGTGGCGGCCGCCATGGCCGGCCAGTCGCCCGCCCCGACCCTGCACTACCTGCCGAACGGCGGCCCCTACGACGTCGGGCCCTGGCGGGTGGCCGCCCTGGGCGGCACCTTCGCGCCGAGCTGGTATCACTCGCCGGTGGCGCTCCTCCCGCCATCGCGGGGCAAGCGGGTCACCACCGGTTCGGTGAAGCTGGGGAAGAGCCGCGACGACAAGCGCCGGCACTTTGTCCGTGAGGAAGTGCTGGCCTGCAAGGCGCTCACCGGCGTCGACGTGTTCCTCACGCATGAGGCACCGAGGCCGTTCTACCCGGCCGGCCGCCGGATCGATGCGGGCAAGACGGTCATCAACGAGGTGCTCACCTCGATGCGGCCGCGCCTGCACCTCTTCGGGCACCATCACGAGTTCACCGACTCGGTGCGACATGGGGTGCGGTCCATCGGCCTTGACGTCGTGAACAAGTCGTACCTGCTGATTGACGCCGACACCTTCCGGTGCGAGCGCCTCGATACCTGATTGCGATGACTCCATTCCTTGACGCCCTTCGCGAACGCGTGCTGGTGTGCGACGGCGCGATGGGCACCATGCTCTACTCGCGCGGCGTGTTCATCAACAAGAGCTTCGACGCGATGAACCTGACGCAGGCGCCGCTCGTGGAGGCCGTGCACCAGGAGTACGTGAACGCCGGGGCCGACATCCTCGAGACGAACACGTTCGGCGCGAACCGCATCAAGCTCGCCTCGTTCGGCCTGGCCGACCGGCTGCACGAGATCAACGTGGCCGGCGCGCAGATTGCCCGGCGCGCGGCGGGCGACCGCGCGTATGTGGCCGGGGCGATTGGACCGCTGGGCATCCGGATCGAGCCCTGGGGCAAGACCGGCGTGGACGAGGCCCGCGAGTTCTTCCGTGAACAGGCCGCCGCGTTGCTCGAGGGCGGCGTCGACCTGTTCATCCTCGAGACGTTTCGCGACCTGAACGAGATTGGCGCCGCCATCGATGCGGTGCGCTCGCTCACCGACCTGCCGATCGTCGCCCAGATGACGACCGAGGAGGATGGCAACACGCTCGACGGCACCCCGCCAGAGCGCTTCGCGCCCGAACTCGAGCGCCGCGGCGCGACCATCCTCGGCGTGAACTGCGCGGTGGGCCCGGGCCCGATGCTCGAGACCATCGAGCGCATGGAAGCGGTGACCGGCCTGAAGCTCTCGGCCCAGCCCAACGCCGGCAAGCCGCGCGACGTGGAGGGACGGAACATCTACCTCTGCTCGCCCGAGTACATGGCGTCCTACGCCCGGCGATTCATGCTCCACAACGTCGGCCTGGTGGGCGGATGCTGCGGAACCACGCCGGAGCACATCCGCCAGATCAAGGCGGCCGTGCGGGGGGCCCATGCCCAGGCGCAGTCGGCGACGCCCCGGCAGCCCGCGAAGCTGGGACCCACGATCGTGGCCCCGCCGGTCCCGCGCGAGCAGAAGTCGCACCTGGCCCGTGCGCTCGCCCGTGGCACCTTCGTGCTCGGGGTGGAACTGCTGCCGCCGCGGGGGTTCGAGGCCGAGCCTGCCATCCAGCGTGCCCGCGAACTGAAGCGTTACGGCGTGGACGTGGTGAACATCCCGGATGGCCAGCGTTCGGGCGCCCGCCTCAGCGCCCTGGCGCTCGCGCTGCTCGTCGAACAGCAGGCCGGGATCGAGACGGTCCTGCACTATGCCTGTCGCGACCGGAACCTGCTCGGCATCCAGTCCGACCTGCTCGGGGCGCATGCCATCGGGCTCCGGAACCTGCTGCTCATCACGGGCGATCCCGGGCGGGTCGGGGATTATCCCGATGCAACGGCCGTCTTCGATGTGGACTCAATCGGCCTCACCAACCTCGTCACCCGTCTCAACCACGGTGGGGACATCGGCGGCCAACCCATCGGTGCTCCCACGGCCTTTCACATCGGCGTCTCGGTGAACCCGGCTGCCTCCAACATGGACGAAGAACTCCGGCGGTTCGACTACAAGGTCGAGGCCGGCGCCGAATTCATCGTCACGCGGCCGATTTTCGACCTGGGCGGCTTCGAGAAGCTCCTGAAACGCATCGAATCGGCCCGTTTGCCCATCATTGCGGGGGTCTTTCCGTTCGATTCCGCGCGCAATGCCGAGTTCATTGCCAACGAGGTGCCGGGTGTCCGGGTGCCCGAGGGGCTGATGGATCGGATGCGCCGGGCCGACGGCCACGACGCGGCCGCCGCCGAAGGCATCGCCATTGCGAGGGAGGTGGCCGCCGGCCTCCGGCACGCGGTCCAGGGGATCCAGGTATCCACCCAGACCGGCAACATCGACGCGGCGCTTGGGGTCCTTGATGGACTTCGCTGAGGGACAGGATGTATAGTCGCTCGAATTCGTCTCACTCGCGGTCATGTGGCTTGTGTTTCGTTCGTGACACGCGCCAGGGCCGCAATCGCCGAGGCCTTTGATGCCGCTATTCGAGTCGCCGCACACCGAGCACGACGAGATCGTTGGGTCCGACGCCGCCACCCGCGCGCTGTCGGTCACTGCGGTCGAGAACGATTTCGTCGCCCGCGTCTACGAAAAGCTGGCGTCGATTTACGACTTCACGTTCGGGCCCACGCTCCATCCCGGACGCGTGCAGGCGCTCCAGCGCATGGGTATCAAGGCCGGTGACCGCGTGCTCGAGGTGGGGGTCGGCACCGGCATCAACGCGGGGCTCTATCCGCGCACCTGCCACGTCACCGGCATCGACCTGTCCGACTCGATGCTCGAGAAGGCCCGCGAGCGTGTCGCCAAGCACGGCCTCAGCAACATCCGCCTGATGGAGATGGACGCGGCGAACCTCACCTTCGCCGACGACTCCTTCGACATCGTCTATGCGCCGTACCTGATCAGCGTGGTCCCCGATCCGGTCGCCGTGGTCCGTGAGATGGTGCGCGTCTGCCGGCCGGGCGGCAAGATCATCATCCTGAATCACTTCCTGAGCCCGAATCCCGTGCTGGCCTGGATGGAGCGGGCGATCTCGCCCTTCACCGTCCACATCGGGTTCAAGTCCGATCTCGACCTGCCGGCGTTCCTGGCGCAGGCCGGGCTCAAGCCAGTGTCCATCGAGAAGATCAACATCCCGAGGATCTGGTCGCTCGTCACTTGCATCAAGGCCTGAGGCTCGGCCGGCCCTGGCTGGCCCTCGTCCTCATCGCCTTCTGCCTGCCGCTCCTCGTCGGTCTCGGACAGCCTGATCTCGAGACCGACGAAGCCATCTACTCCTTCGCCGTCGATCGCATCCTGGCCGACGGCAACTGGCTCGAGCCCAAGAGCAGCCCCAGCAACACGGTCGTCTTCCTCGAGAAGCCGCCGCTGAAGTTCTGGATGGTCGCCGCGCCGATCCGGGCTGGCCTGCTGCCACACGACGAGTTCGGGCTCCGCCTGGTCGACGTGGTCCTCGCGTCCGCCGCGTTCGTGTACGTGTTCGCGATCGGCACATTGCTGGCCGGTCCCGTGTGCGGGGCGGTTGCCGTCCTGCTGCTGTTCGTGCACTGGCCGCTCGTCTTCTCTCACGGGCTTCGCACCAACAACATGGAGGCGGCGCTCGTCCTCAGCTACTGCGCCGGTGTCTTCCACTTCCTCCGCTGGTCCGTCCGCGACGATGAGCGGGGGCGGCGGTGGCATGCCGTGGCCGCCTCGGTCTTCTTCGTCCTCGGGTTCATGACGAAGTTCGTGGCGGCGCTCTTCCTGCCATTCACGCTGGCCATCGCGGCGCTGGCGGCGCCGCGGGTCAGGGCCAGGCTCCTGGCCGACTGGCGGATCTGGCTGCAGTGCGTCGGACTCGTGCTGCTCCTGTGCGCGCCCTGGTTCGTCTACGCGCAGGTGCGCTTCGGCAACGAACTCTGGCGCACCATCCTGGGCGAACACGTCCTGCGCCGGATGACCGCGTACCTCGATCCGACCCACCTGCACCCGTGGTACTGGTACCTGCAGCAGCTCTGGAACGAACTGCTGCGCGAGCAGTCGCAGTGGCTCGTGGTGGCCGGCGTGGCCACCCTGGCCGTGCAGGCGGTGCGCCGGCGCTGGTTCGAGGGGATGGTGATCCTGCTCTGGGCGGTCGTGCCGATGGTCATCATCTCCGCCGGCAGCTCGAAGCTGTATCACTACGCCTACCCGTTCCTGCCGCCGCTCGCACTTGGCGCCGGGTACCTGGCGGCGCTCGTGACGATGCTGGCGCCAGTTCCCCTGCGCCGGCTGTTCGAGTGGGTGGAGGACCGGGTGGCGGCCACCTTCCCCGGGCTCGCCTCGCGTGCGGGCTCGCACGGCGTGCGCCTGGCGGCGTCAGCGCTGATGGTGGTGGCCGCGGCGCTGACCATCGCCACGCTGGCCCTCGGCAACCTGCGCATCACCATCGACGGCCGAACGCTCTTCCGCAGTTCGTCGATGGAGCGGCCGCTGATGCTGGTCATGGTGCTTGCGCTGCTCACGCGCACCAGCGCACGCACCGTCCGGCTCGTGGTCGCCCTCCTGGTCTTCAGCGCGATGCCCCTGGCTGCCTACCGGCGGCAGATCGACCTGCTCGACGACGGACGGCACCCCATTCGCACGGCCGCCGAGTGCCTCGCGCGGGTCAAGGCCTCGTCCGGCCTGGCGAATGGCCTCTACATCGACATGCCGGAAGGGGTCTGGCATCCGCTGTACTACTACCTTCGGCGGATCGAGCCGGTCACGGAAGCCTCGTCGCCGAACGCCGCGGTCATCGACGAGTACCTGCTCGACGCGCGATCCGCCCGGCCGGTGCTGATGTCTGACTCGGTGTGGCGCCAGTACCAGGAGCGGCGCGCCGCCGCCGGGCTGCCGCCGGTGTCGCCCCCGATGGTGCCGTTGCTCAACTCCCTGCTCCTGACTCCCGGACCCTACGCGTCGTGCAGTTCCGAGGCCGTGCTGTCCGGCGCGCGCTAGCGTCATGCCGCCCGTGTTCCTGTCGATCGTCGTCCCGGCCTACAACGAGGAAGGGCGGCTCGGGACGACGCTGCTCACGCTGACCGAGTACCTGCGCGACCAGCCGTGGTCGTGGGAGGTCCGCGTGGTGGATGACGGCTCGACCGATGCGACGGTGCGTGTGGCAGATGCCGCTGCCTCGCTCGAGCCGCGCATCGTCCTCCAGCGCGAGCCGCACCGGGGCAAGGGCGGAGCCGTGAAGGCCGGACTCCTGGCGGCACGCGGGCAGTTCCGGTTCATCTGCGACGCAGACCTGTCGATGCCGGTCAGCGAGGTGGTGCGATTCCTGCCGCCCCTGGCGCCGCCGTTCGACGTTGCGATCGGATCGCGCGAGGGCGTGAAGGCGCGCCGCATCGGTGAACCGGCGTATCGGCACGTCGCCGGCCGCCTCTTCAACCTCGGCGTGCAGTGGCTGGTGCTCCCCGGGGTTGAAGACTCGCAGTGCGGCTTCAAGATGTTCACGGCCGACGCCGTGGAGTCCATCTTCCCGCGGGTGAGTGTCGACGGCTGGGCGTTCGACGTCGAGGTGCTTGCGATTGCCCGCGCCCGCAAGCTGCGCATCGTCGAGCTGCCGATCGAGTGGCACTACCGGGCGGAGTCGCGGCTGAACATGCTGCGCGACGGATGGCAGATGCTGCGGGAGCTGCTGCGCATCCGGTTGCGCGCGATGCGCGGGGCCTACGGGGATGACGCCGGTGTGGGCGGCGCCGGCCGCAGCGCCAGGTCCTAGCCGGATCCTTGTCGTCGCCTGAAGGGGGACGCTACCGCGTCTGCAGCAGGGATACGACCCGCTCCGCCGCCACGCCGGCGCCGTCGAGGGGAGGCCGTCCCAGGGGCGATGGCTGTGCGAGCAGCGCCTGGAGCGGCGCGCCCCAGGCACCCTGTCGTAACTCGTCCTGTGCAATCAGCCGCGTCCGCATCACCCGCGGCATCTCGCGCATGAAGACCTCCTGCTCGATGAAGTCGCCACGCAGCGTGTAGAGCAGGGCGACGCCATTGGCGAGGCACTCCGACACGATGCCGTACCCGAGCTTCGTGACTACGGCATCCGCCGCAGCCAGCAGGTCGGTGTAGCTGACACCCGCATCGCGCATGGCGCGGTTGGACACGATGCGGATGTCCGGGCTGTCCAAGCCGTCGGGCACCTCGTAGTCGGTGGCCACCAGCAGGAACGACCCGTCCACTGCGGGGCCGAGCGGCACCGATCCGCCGTGTCCTCCGAACGAGGCGAGGACGACCGGACGCGGGTCGCGCAGGCCGAGCCGTCGTCGCGTCTCGTCGCGCGGGAGCAGCGCCTGCCTCGCCACGAGCGGGATGTCCTCGATCGCCCTCATCCCGTGGAACCCACCCGCGAACGGGAGCCGCAGCGTGCGGGTGGCGCACGCGTTGGCGCGGGTGATGGCGGCACGCACGCCGGGCGCGTGCGTGTCGAAGGTGGAGAACCCACCGTAGATCCAGTCCCAGGTGAAGTTGCCGAACGCGACCGATGGCAGGCGCGCCTCGGCGGCCGCCGCGAATGCCAGTGGCGGGATGTCGCCGACGACCAGCGTGGCCGAGAGCCGCTGGAGACGCGCCGCTTCGCGCGCGACCAGCCGATCGAAGCCGGTGTAGAAACCGGCGGCGCGCCGCGCGGTGTCCTCCGCGTCGATCGTCAGGCCGTCCGGCTGGACCACGCCCGTGTCGGTGTCCCCCTCGACGAGCTCGAACGGGGCGTCGAGCCCGGCACGCAGGAACCACTCCGGTACGGTCGTGCGCAGCACGAGCCGCAGCCCGGGCCGTCGGCGGGCGATCTCAGCGAGGAGCTGGAGGCTCCGGGTTGCGTGCCCGAAGCCGTGACCCGAGATGTAGAAGACGAGGCACATCAGGCCGGCGGGGCGAACGCGACCTTCAGCACGTCCTCGAGTGTCGACGCCGGCACGAAGGTCATCGTGTCCTTCACCTCGGGCGGCAGTTCGGCGACGTCGGCCGAGTTGCGCGAGGGATGGATGAAGGTCTTGATGCCGAAGCGCTTCGCTGCGAGCGCCTTCTCGCGGATGCCGCCGACCGGCAGGACGAGACCGCTCAGCGTGATCTCGCCGGTCATGGCCACGTCCTCGCGCACGTGCTGGTTCCGCAGCGCCGACACGATCGCGGTGGCCATGGTGACGCCCGCAGACGGGCCGTCCTTCGGGATCGCACCCGCAGGCACGTGGACGTGCAGGTCGTGCTTGTCGAGCACCTCGGGGTCGATCCCCAGTTCCGTGGACGTGGCGCGCACGTGGCTCAGCGCTGCGCGCGCCGACTCCTGCATCACGTTGCCGAGCTGCCCGGTGAGGATCAGGTTGTGGTGCCCCGATGGCAGCAGGCTCGCCTCGACGAACAGCACGTCGCCCCCCACCTCGGTCCACGCCACGCCGGTGGCCACGCCCGGGCGCGACACGCGGAACGCGATCTCCTGCTGGAACCTCGGCGGACCGAGATAGTCGGGGACCTGGTCGGCCTGGATGGTCACGAGCGGCAGCGGTTCATGTGACGACGCCACGCGCGCCGCCACCTTGCGGGCCACCGTTCCCACCTGCCGCTCGAGGTTCCGTACGCCCGCCTCGCGCGTGTAGTCGCTCGCAATCCGGCGGATCGCCGCGTCGTCCAGCACCATCTGCTCGGCCGTCAGTCCGTGCTCGGTGAGCTGGCGCGGTACGAGGTAGCGCTTCGCGATGTGCAGCTTCTCCTCCTCGCTGTAACCGGCGAGCTGGATGATCTCCATGCGGTCCAGCAGCGCGGGATGAATGGTGCCGAGCTGGTTGGACGTGGCGATGAAGAGCACCCGCGACAGGTCCACGTTGATCTCGAGGTAGTGATCGCGGAATGTCGCGTTCTGCGCCGGGTCGAGCACCTCGAGCAGGGCTGCCGCCGGGTCGCCCTGGTACCCGGCCGAGATCTTGTCGATCTCGTCGAGCATGAACACCGGGTTCATGGCGCCGGCCTGCTTGAGCGCCTGCACGATGCGCCCTGGGATGGAGCCGATGTAGGTGCGCCGGTGACCGCGGATCTCCGCCTCGTCGCGCACGCCGCCGAGCGAGATGCGCACGAACTTCCGGTTCATCGCCCGGGCCACCGACTGGCCGAGCGAGGTCTTGCCCACGCCCGGAGGACCGACGAAGCAGAGGATCGGCCCCTTCATCGCGAGCGACCCGGTCTGTTGCGACTTCAGCTTCTGCACCGCCAGATACTCGACGATGCGCTCCTTGATCTTGTCGAGGTCGTAGTGATCCTCGTCCAGCACCTGGCGCGCCGCGATCGGGTCCAGGCGGTCCTCGGTCGTCGTCGACCACGGGACGTCCAGCACCCAGTCGAGGTAGGTGCGGATCATCTGGTACTCGGGCGAGGCCGGGCCCATGCGCTCGAGCCGATCCACCTCGCGGCGGGCGACCGTGTCCACATGCTCGGGCAGCTTCGCCTCGGTGATGCGCTGGCGGAGTTCCTGCGCCTCGGGCTTCTCGCCCTCGCCCAGTTCCTCCTGGATGGCCTTCAGCTGCTGGCGCAGGTAGTACTGCCGCTGCGCGTCGGTCATCTCCTGCTGGGCGGCCGTCTCGATCTTGCCCTTGAGTTCCAGCAGTGCAATCTCGCGGTTCAGTGCGGCGGCCACCGCCGAGAGCTTGTCGAGCAGGGCATTGGCCTCGAGAATCTGCTGCTTCTCGTCAGCCTTCATGTCGAGCAGGCTCGAGAGCACGTAGGCGAGGCGCAGCGGATCGTCCAGGCCCTGCACCATCGTCCGCAGTTCCTGCGAGAGGCCGGTGGCCACCGAGAGCGCCTTGTCGATGAGCTCCTGCAGGCGGCGGACGTAGGCATCCACCTCCAGCGTGCGCGGCACCTCCTCGGGCTGCGGGCGTACCATCGCGCGCAGCGAGTTGGCCGAGCGCGAAATCAGGTCGGCTCGTCCGCGCTGCAACCCCTCGACGATGATGTGGATGTTGCCGTTGGGTGCCTTCGCCATCTGGCGGATCACCGCAATGGTGCCTACCTCGCGGAGGTCGGTCGGCTCGGGCGACTCGACGTCGGCGGTCTGCAGGGTCAGGAACAGCAGGCGGTCGCCGGCCAGGGCACGGTTGACCGCCTCGACCGAGTGCGGACGCGAGATGGCCAGCGGCGCCACCGTGAGCGGGAAGACGACGGTTTCGCGCAGGGCCAGGAGCGGCAGTTCGCTGGGGTACGTGCGTGCGGTCTCGGTCGCCATGGGTTCAGGATATCAGTGGATGTACGGGATTAGACGCCACCGGACCGTGCGGCGGTACTCGAGGTAGCGTTCGCCGTAGTGATGCGTGAGCGCCGCCTCTTCCAGCGGCATCGCCACGAGCAGGTAGAGCGTGGAGAGCCCCGCAAACAGTAGGCGGTCGCCGGTCATGTGCGGGACCGGGAAGAAGATCAGGACCCAACCCAGGTACAGGGGATGGCGCACGAGCCGGTACGGCCCGGTGAACTGAAGCACGTCGGTCGCGCGCGTCGGCCGGAGCCCCGCGAGTTCGCTGACACTGATCATTCTGACGGCCAGGAGGCTCAGGAGGATCCCTGAGGCCTGCAGTGCGAGCAGCACGATGGCCCCGGGACCGGTCACCTCGTAGACCGTATACCCGATCGGCTGCCAGGCTGCGCACATCGCCAGGAGCAGCAGGCTCGCCGCCCACACGTACGCGCTGCGCACGAGGTCGTCGGGCACGATCCTGGCAACCACCGCCTTCGCCCGCGGCCGTGCGAGCAGGCTGTGGTGCAGCGCGAACGCGCTGAACAGCGCCGCGTCGATGGTGATCGCAGCGGCACCGCCACGGGCATCCGCCAGTGCCGGCAGCTGTATCCACCACCACGCGGTGCCGCCGATGGCACCCATGAACAACGCGAACCCAAGACCCTTGACGATGTGCTTCACCAGCTCACCAGTTCACCAGATGCTATAACCAACCCTGTCATGCCGCGGGTGGTTATCACGGGGATCGGTGTCGTCTCGCCCTTCGGCGTCGGGCGCGAAGCCTTCTGGATGCACATCAGCCAGGGGCACAGTGGCGTGCGCCGCCTCGACGACCTGGACCCTTCCGTCATCTGCACCGTGGCCGCACCGGTGACCGGCGTCACGATTGACGACGTGCCTGCGCTCGACGGGGACGACATCTGGGATCCCGGGTATCGTGCCGATCCCAAGCGGTACAGCCGGGCGGCGCTCATCGGCGTGATCGCCGCCCGCGAGGCGTGGAACGACGCCGGGCTGCGGGTGGGCGAGGCAGGGGCGGCCGTGATCATCGGCAGTGGCGGTGGCGGCATCGACGTGGGGGAGAGGCAGTACTACGACTTCTTCGTGGAACGGGGCCGGAAGGTCACGCCCTACGCCATCCCCATTTCCATCGTCGGCATGATGTCGAGCGAAGTGTCCATCTCGCTGCGGCTGCACGGACCGAGCCATGTGCTGTCGTGCGGGTGCACGAGTTCGACCGACGCGATCGGGTATGCCGCCGCGACGATTCGTGCCGGTGATGCGGACATCGTCCTGTCCGGCGGTGCCGATGCATGCGTGACGCCTGGGATGATGTACGGGTTCTCGCGCATGCGTGTGGTGTCGAGCGCGTTCAACGGGGCGCCGGAGGCGGCGTCGCGGCCGTTCGACCGGCTGCGCGACGGCTTCGTGCTCGGCGAGGGGGCGTGGATGGTCGTGCTGGAGCGCGAGGACCGTGCGCGGGCGCGCGGCGCGCGCATCTACGCGTCGGTGGACGGCTATGGCTCGACATGTGACGCCTTCCACCGCGTGCAGATGGCACCGGACGGGGTGGAGATCGTCCGTGCCATCGCGACGGCGATTGAGAAGAGCGGCAGGGCGCGCGAGCAGATCGGCTACGTGAACTTCCACGGCACCTCGACCGTGCTGAACGATGCCATCGAGTCGCGGTGCGTGCGCGACGTGTTCGGACCACACGCCGACCGGATGGCCGGATCGTCGGTGAAGTCGATGATCGGCCACCCGCAAGGGGCGAGCGGGGCCGCCGGCGTCGTGGCCACGGCGCTGGCGCTCCAGCGCGGCTACCTGCCTCCCACCATCAACCAGTGCGAGCCCGACCCGGCCTGCGATCTGGACTACGTGCCGAACACCGGCCGTGCGGCCGCGATCGAGGCCGCGCTGTGCAATTGCCTGGGCTTCGGGTCGAAGAACAGCGCGCTCGTGCTGGGGCACGCGTCTGCGGGAGGGTGAGGGGGCGTGGACCGCTTCGACGCCCTCGTTGTGGGAGCCGGACCTGCCGGCGCGGTGACAGCGCTCGTACTCGCCCGTGCCGGCGCCAGGGTGTGCCTCGTGGACCGGGCTGGCTTCCCGCGCCCGAAGCTGTGCGGCGACAGCCTGAATCCCGGCGCGCTCGCGGTGCTGCAGCGGCTGGGCCTGTCCGAGCCGATCGTCCGCCGGGCACTGCGCGTCGAGGGCATGCTGGTGAGCGGGCCCGGCGTGGCTGTGGAAGGGCGCTACCCCGACGGACTCCACGGTCTCGCCATCAGGCGCGATGACCTGGACCTGATCCTGGTCGAGGCGGCGGTGCGCGCGGGCGCGGACTTCCGCGCCGGGGTACGGGCGGCCGGCCCGATCGTGCGCGACGGGCGGGCGGGAACGGCGGTGGTCGGCGCATCGTGCACCGGACCAGGCGGCATGCGGTTCGACATCGAGGCGCACGTCACGGTGGCTGCCGACGGACGGCGGTCGGCCCTGGCGCTGGCGCTCGGATTGACGCGCCATCCCCCCGGTCCACGGCGCTGGGCGATCGGCGTCCACGCGGCAGGGGTGCGAGGGCTCACGTCGTTCGGTGAAATGCACATCCGCCGCAATCACTACATCGGGATTGCCCCGTTGCCCGGTGGCCTGGCCAACCTCTGTGTCGTCCGGCCAGTCGACTCGGCGGAGGCCGCCTTCCGTGAGCCGGCTGCCACGCTCCGCGGGTTGATCGAACGGGAACCGATGCTGCGCGACCGGGTGGCCGGTGCCGTCCACGTGTCACGCGCCCTCGTGCTGGGGCCGCTGGCGGTGGAGGCCGTGCCCGGCGCGCGTGCGCCGCGAGGGCTGTTGCTGGCCGGCGACGCCGCCGGTTTCATCGATCCCATGACGGGCGACGGGCTCCGTTTCGCCCTGCGCGGCGGCGAACTGGCGGCTCCGGCGGCCCTGAGGGCGCTGGAGCAGGGATGGGACGGCGTGCATGCGGCGCTCGACGCCGCGCGCGCGCGCGAGTTCGGCGGCAAGTGGCGCTTCAATCGGCTGCTTCGCGCCCTGGTGGCGTCGCCCGCGGGCGTCCGCGGTGCGACCGTCGGGGCGAAGGCGGCACCTGCGGTCATCCGCGCGCTGATCCGGCATGCGAGCGACTGCGGGCTTGCGGCGGCCACCTAGGAGATTCCGATGGTGCGCCTGGTTCTGCTTGCGCTGGCCGTGTTCGGTACGATGAGTGCGGAGGCGCGTCGGGCCGCCCGGAACGAGCGCGCGCAGCGTGCGCGTGGGGGCATCGAACCGCCACGCGACGTCTACCCCCTGATGCAGGTGGCCTATCCGGGCGTATTCCTCGTGATGCTGCTGGAGGGGGCGCTCCGGCCCGAACCGCCTGCCGCGATCGCTGGCCTGGGCGTGCTGGTGTTCCTCGCAGGCAAGGCCCTCAAGTGGTGGGCGATCCTCTCGCTGGGCCAGGCCTGGACCTTCCGGGTGATCGTCGTGCCGGGCATGGAGATGGTGCGGCGCGGGCCGTACGCGCGACTGCGCCATCCGAACTACGTCGGCGTGGTGGGTGAGCTCGCGGGAGCCGGGCTCATCGCCGCCGCGCCCATTGCCGGCGTGCTCGGCACCGCGTTCTTCTGCGGGCTCATGCTGCTCCGCGTTCGCCTGGAGAACCGCGTCCTGGGTGCTATACTCCGGCGCGGGTAAGCCCGCGCGCGCGTTTCATCGCTCTCCATGTCGTCCCCTCCCCGTCAGGCAGCCGAATCGCCGTCGCCGCTCCCCACCTGGGCGCGTGTCGTCGACATGCTCTGCTTCGCGCTGCTCCTGCTCGCCGTCGTGGTGGCGGTGTGGGGCGGCTTCCGCATGCGATTCGGCGGCGTGCGCATCGCGCTGACCTCTCCGTACCGCATCGTGGCCGCGGCGTTCCTGCTCGGCCTCGTCCGTCATGCGCTGGTGCGGCATCCGGCAATCTGGGCCGACCTGCCCGGGCGTGTGCTCGGCAGCCTGCGGACGTCGCCGGCACGCACCGCACTGTCCGCGGTGGTCGCCACCCGGCCCGCGATCTTCTTCGCCGGCTACATGGCCGTGATTCTGTTCGGGTACGGCAACAACGGCCAGGCGCCGTTCAGGCTGTCGGACAACGAGGTGGCGAACCTGCAGGTGCGCTGGGACATGGCCTGGTACTTCGGGATTGCGTCCGAGGGCTATGCCTTCAGCCCGAACTACCACGGCCAGCAGAACATCGTCTTCTTCCCGGCGTTTCCGATGATCTGGCGCATGGCTGCCCGGCTGATGGGTGGCCAGACGATGGCGTTCGTGACGGCGGGCACCGTGGTGGTCCTCGTCTGCTTCTTCCTGGCGTTGACCTACCTGTTCCGGCTGGCGCGCGACATCACGGGAGATGACGACCCGGCCGGGTATGCGGTGTGGCTGCTGGCCGCCTATCCGTTCGCACTGTTCTTCGGGGCGATCTACACCGAGTCGCTGTACCTGCTCGGGGCCATTGCCGCCTTCTATCACTTCAGGCGGCGGGAACTCCGGGCGGCGGGTGCGTGGGGGCTGCTCGTCGGCCTGACACGCCCGAATGGCTGCTTCCTCTCCATTCCGCTGGCTGTTGTCGCGATCTCGCCCTGGCTGCCGACGTGGCTGAACGGCGGACCCGCCGGCAACGTGGAGCAGGAGCCCTCGCGTCGGACGTTCGCGGCGCTCGTGCCAGCGATGCTCTCGGCAGCCATGCCGGGGATCGGCGTCCTGCTCTATTCGGCGTGGATGTGGTACTTCACGGGGAACCCGCTGCAGTGGGCCGACGGGCACGCCGCGTGGGGACGCGAGTACTCGGGGTTCCTGCCACTGATTGCGGACCGGTACGACTGGATCGTGAATGCCGGGCTCTACACCTACTCGACGCACGTGCCGACCGACGTGCTGAACACCATGGGCGCGGCATTCGGCCTGGCCTGCACCATTCCCGTGGCACGTCGCCTCGGGCTCGCCTACGCGGTGTTCATCCTGGTCAACATCCTCCCGCCGATGGCGGCGGGCGGCATGCTGTCGCTGGGACGCTTCTCGTCGGTGCTCTTCCCGGCGTTCATCTGGTGCGCCACGGCCATCCCGGCGCGGCACCGCAGCGGGTGGGTGGCCAGCTTCATGGCGCTCCAGGCGCTGAACGCCACGCTGTTCTACACCTGGCGGGAACTGTTCTAGTTCCGAACTCAGAATCCAGAAGTTCAGCTTCGCGAACTCCCTCGAGTCTGCAGCCGGCGCCACCTGACGCCGACAAGCCCCGAAGCCGGGAGCCCGGAGGCCGGAGCCGGGGGTCGAAGCCCATCGGCCGCCCTGATGTCGGTCCGTGCGGCCGATTCCCCTTCCCAGCGTCTATATAATGTGCAAATGACGCGCAAGGCGCTCGGACTGGCCGCGCTCGTGCTCGGCGCCACCTTCACCGTCGCGGTCGCGCAGGTGCGCCGGCCGTCAGTGCCGATGCCTGTTCCGCAGACACCGGCTCAACTGGCCATGCGGGCCCTGAACGAGGGCCGGTATGACGAAGCCGCCACGATTGCCGGCCGGGATCAGTACGACCCCACACTGGTCGCCATCCACGCCCGCGCGCTCATGGCCAGGGGCAAGTACCAGGACGCCGAGACCCTCCTGCGTCCGGCCGCGCAGCGGCAGCCGGACAGCGATGCCGCCCTCCAGCTGGGCCTGCTCCTGCAGATGCTGAGCCGGCCGGAGGCCACAACCGTCCTGACGCGTGTGGCCGAGTCGGCCGATACCGCCCAGCGGGCGTCCGAACTTGCCCGCGCCGCCCGTGCGCTGCGGGCACTCGGCCGCTTCAACGAGTCGAACGCCGCGTATCGCGACGCTGCCACGGCCGCGCCCCGCGACCCGGCCATCCAGACCGACTGGGGCCTCATGTTCGTCGAGGGGCGCTGCCAGACCTGCAGTGTCGACGCGATGAAGTCCTTCGAGGCCGCCCTCAAGGAGGACTCGCGGTGGACCCCGGCCCTGGTCGGCATGGCCGAGGCCATGAGCGAGCAGAACCCGCCCGAGGCCGTGAAGGTGGCCGAGAAGGCGCTCGAGGTGAACCCGTCCTCGGTCGAGGCCCACCTCTTCATCGCCGCCGAAGCGGCCGACGCCGGCCATCGCGACGATGCGCGGACGGCGGTGCAGAAGGCGCTGCAGGTGAATCCGAACAGCCTCGACGCCCACGCCCTGCTGGGCGCGCTCGCCTACGTCGAGGACAAGCTGCCGGAATTCGAGCAGAGCCTCCAGAAGGTGCTGGCGCTCTCGCCGAACTACGGAGAGGCCTACCGGCTCGCGGGCGAGCTGGCCGCGCACAACTACCGCTTCGACGAGGCGGTGGTGCTCGTCCGGAAGGGGCTCGCCCTCGACCCGCGCAATCCGCGGGCGCTGTCGGACCTCGGCACCCACCTGCTCCGCACCGGCGACGAGCAGGGGGCACGCACCGCGCTCGAACAGTCGTTCGCCGATCACCCGTACGACGTCGTCACCTACAACCTGCTCCAGATGATGGACACGCTGGACAAGTTCGTCACGGTGCGCGACGGCGACTTCGTGATCCGGATGGACAAGGCCGATGCGGCGGTGATGCAGGACGAGGTCCTGGCGCTCACGAAGGACGCGATGGCCGCGATGACCAAGCGGTACAACTTCACGCCCAAGGGGCCCATCCTCATCGAGATCTTCCCGAAGCACGACGACTTCGCCGTTCGCAACGTCGGCCTGCCCGGCATGATCGGCGCGCTCGGCGCCTGCTTCGGCCGTGTGGTCACGATGGACTCGCCGAAGGCGCGGCCACCGGGTGACTTCCAGTGGGCGGGCACGCTCTGGCACGAGCTGGGGCACGTCATCACGCTGCAGATGTCCAACCAGCGCGTGCCGCGCTGGCTCACCGAGGGCATCTCGGAATACGAGGAGAAGATCGCGCGGCCGGAATGGGCGCGCGGCATGGACGTCGAGTTCGCCGGGCTGATGAACCGCGGGCAGACGATCAAGCTGGCCGAGCTGAATGCCTCGTTCCAGGACCCGCGCAGGATCGGGCTGGCCTACTTCCAGGCGTCGCTGCTCGTCGAGCACATCGTGGCCACCTACGGCGACGAGGGGCTGCACAAGCTGCTGCGCGCCTACGGACAGGGGCTCGAGACCGATGCGGCGATGAAGGCCGCGGTGGGCGTCACCCTGGCCGACATGCAGGATGCGTTCGACCGGCGTATGGAAGCCAAGTACGGGAAGATGCGCGCCGCGCTGAAGGAGCCGGCCGAAGGGGTCAACCCGGCGAAGATGACGCTGGACGAGGTGAAGGCGTACGCCGCGACCAACCCGGACAACTACATCGCGCAGATGGCGCTCGGCGTGCAGCTGCGCAAGGCGGGCGACTTCGAGGGGGCGGTGGCGGCGTTCCGCACGGCGGCCGCGCTCGTGCCGCTGCAGGGGGGCGAGGACAGCCCGCACGCCCTGATCGCCGAGATCGCCATGGCCCGGCGCGACACGCCGGGCGCGATCGAGGCGTTCCAGAGCCTGGTGAACGTCGACTTCAACAACGTGGACGCCGCGCGCCAGCTCGCGAAGCTCCTGCGTGACACGGGCGTGTCGGACACGGCGCGCCTCGAGCCGGTCTACACGCGCATCGTGGCGCTCGATCCGTTCGACGCCCAGGCCCGGACCGAACTGGGCCGCGTGCTGATGCGCCAGAACAAGGCCGAGGCCGCGTCGCGCGAGTTCAAGGCGGTGGTCGCCATGAACCCGGTGGACCAGGCCGCCGCCTACACCGACCTGGCCGAGAGCTATTTCGCCGCGGGTAAGCGCACCGATGCACGCCGCCAGACGCTGGCGGCCCTCGAGGTGGCCCCGAGCTACGAGCGCGCGCAGGACCTGCTGCTGAAGCTGGCCGAGGCACGGCCGTGATCGGCCGGAGGAGCCGGCTGGCCATCGTGGCCGCCGTGCTCGCCTTCACGCTCGTGCCCTCGCTGCAGCCGGTGGTCGACGCGCAGCTGCCCACCGCCGCCGACGACCGGTTCGCCGGCCTGCAGTGGCGCTTCGTCCGCATCAAGTACCACTACTCGACCGAGAACACGCGGATCGGCCAGGACTTCTACGGCGAGCCGTGGCTCATCGACGGTCCGGCGGCCGAGCAGAATCTCTCGCGCCGGATCAAGACGGCCACCTCGATCGACGTGCTCGATCCGATCGTGCTGACCCTCGACGACCCGCGCCTGTTCCAGAACCCCTGGATCTACTTCGTGGAGCCGGGCAACCTGTCGCTGACCGACAGCGACGCGAAGATCCTGCGCGAGTTCCTGCTGCGCGGCGGCACCGCCTTCTTCGACGACTTCCACGGACCCTACGAGTGGGAGCACTTCGCGAAGGAGATGAAGAAGGTCTTCCCGGACCGTGACGTGGTCGATTTCCCCAAGGATCACGCCATCTACAGCTGCTTCTACAAGCTGGATGGCTATCCCCAGATCGCGGGCCTCGGATCCTTCATGGCCGGCCGCAGCTGGGAGAAGGGCGGCTTTGTCGCACACCTCCGCACCATCTTCGACGACAATCAGCGTCCCATGCTCTACGTGAACTGGAACACCGACATGGGCGACGGCTGGGAGTGGTCCAATGCGGAGGAATATCCGGGGTACCTGAAATACACGTCGCTGGCGTACCGCATGGCAATCAACGAGGTCATCTACGCGCTGACCCACTGAGGCCTGCCGCTGCCCGCGGCGGGTTGCGCACGCCGCGCACCGACCCAATCACGAACTCTTCATCCGAGGAACAGCTTTTGGACAACGACTCGAAGACCGGCGCCGCCAGCGTGGAGCGGGTGGCCGAAGGGCGCCAGCGGATTCTCACCGAACTCCGCAAGGTCATCGTCGGCCAGGACGACGTGGTCGATCAGGTGCTCGTGGCGCTGTTCACCGGCGGCCACTGCCTGATTACCGGCGTCCCCGGCCTTGCGAAGACGCTCCTGATCCGGAGCCTGGCCGAGATCCTCGACCTGGACTTCAAGCGCATCCAGTTCACGCCCGACCTGATGCCGTCCGACATCACCGGAACCGAGATCCTCGACGAGGACGAGTCGGGCCGGCACATGCGGTTCGTGAAGGGCCCCATCTTCGGGCAGATCATCCTGGCCGACGAGATCAACCGCACCCCGCCGAAGACACAGGCGGCGCTGCTGGAAGCGATGCAGGAGTACCACGTCACTGCGGCCGGGCGCACCTACGAGCTCGAGCGGCCGTTCTTCGTGCTGGCCACGCAGAACCCCATCGAACTCGAAGGCACCTACCCGCTGCCCGAGGCGCAGCTCGATCGCTTCATGTTCAACCTGGTCATGGACTACCTCAACGAGGACGATGAGGTGGCGGTGGTGACCAAGACGACCGGTACGAAGCAGGGACGGCCCGAGCGGGTGCTGAGCGGGCCGGACATCCTGCTCTTCCAGGAGCTGTCGCGCGAGGTGGTGATCGCCGAGGAGGTGGCCCGTTACGCGGTGCGGCTCGTCGACGCCTCGCGGCCCGGCCGCCCGGGTGCCCCCGACTTCGTCGACAAGTGGGTGAAGTGGGGCTCCGGCCTTCGCGGCTCGCAGGCGCTGGTTCGCGGCGGCAAGGCCCGTGCGCTGATGCACGGGCGCTACCACGTGTCGATCAAGGACATCCAGGCGCTCGCCAAGCCGATCCTCCGGCACCGCGTGATGACCAACTTCTACGCCGAATCCGAGCGGATCAACTCGGACACCATCATCGACCGGCTGCTCGAGACGGTCGCCGTGCCGAAGAGCGGGATGTAGGCGGTGGCATCGGGCCCGCGTGCGCGGCAGTTCCTCGATCCGGCCGTGGTCGCGCGGCTCGGCACGCTCGAACTGCGCGCGCGGACCATCGTCGAGGGCTTCCTGACCGGACTGCACCGGAGCCCCTTCAAGGGGTTCAGCGTGGAGTTCGCCGAGTACCGCCAGTACATGCCGGGCGACGACCCCGCCATGATCGACTGGAAGGTCTACGCGCGGAGCGATCGCCACTACGTCAAGCGGTTCGAGGAGGAGACCAACCTCGACTGCCACATCCTCCTCGACGTGAGCGGCTCGATGGGCTACGGCTCGCGCGGAATCACGAAGTTCGAGTACGCACAGTGCCTGGCGGCGTCGCTGGCCTACCTGATGAACCGGCAGCGCGATGGCGTCGGGCTCATCGCGTTCGACGAGGGGATCGTGGGAATGCTGCCGGCCAGCGCGCGCGGCGGGCACCTGCGGGCGATGCTCGTCACACTGGAACGGCTGAAGCTCGGACAGAAGACCAACGTCGCCAAGCCGATGCACCAGCTGGCGTCATCCATCAGCAAGCGCGGCATGGTGGTGCTCATCTCGGACCTGCTCGACGACCCCGAGCGCGTGATCCGCGGGCTGCGGCACTTCACGTTCCGCGGCACCGACGTGATCGTCTTCCACATCCTCGACCCGCACGAGCTGGAGTTCCCCTTCGAGCGGGCCACGCGCTTCCAGGACATGGAGTCGGACGCCGAGGTGATGGCGGTGCCGGCGGTCGTGCGCCAGCACTACATCGAGGCGATGCAGGGGCTGATCGACCGCTACAAGCGTGAGCTGGGCGGCGCCGGCATCGATTACCACCTGCTCACGACGAAGGACCCCCTCGAACTCGGGCTCATGCACTACCTCTCCACGCGGGAGCACGCGTTCTGATGGGATTCCTGTCACCGCTGTTCCTGCTCGGTGCCCTCGCGGCCAGCGTGCCGATCGTGCTGCACCTGCTGAAGCGCGATCCCGAGAACCGCGTGCCGTTCCCGGCCGTGCACCTGCTGAAGCACGCACCGGTCGAACATTCGAGCCGCAGGCGGCTCCGCGAACTGCTGCTGCTCGCCCTGCGGGTGACTGCGCTGCTGCTGCTGGCGTTTGCGTTCGCCCGCCCGTTTTTCGCGTCGGGACTCGCCACGTCCGGAGCCACGACCGTGGTGGCACTCGATACGTCGCTGAGCCTTTCGGCCCCGGGCCAGTTCGAGAAGGCCCGCCAGCTCGCCCGGGAGGCGCTCGCATCGGCACCCGCCGGCAACCTGACCGCCCTTGTCACCTTCGCCGACAGCGCACAGGTGGCGAGCCAGCCGTCGGCAGATCGGGCGGTCGCCTCGGCGGCGGTGGACCGCGCGCAGGCCGGGGCTGGTGCCACGCGCTACCGCGCGGCCCTGAACGCCGGGGTAGACCTGCTGCGTGGCCGTCCCGGCCGGATTGTCGTCGTCACCGACCTGCAGGAGACCGGCTGGGATGTGGGTGACCAGGCCACGGTGCCGGAGGGGGTGACCGTGGAGGTGCGCGATGTCGGCGCGCCGCCGCCGAACCTGGCGGTGACTGCGGCGCAAATCGCGGGCGATCGGCTCCTGGCCTCGGTGCGGAATGCCGGCACCGCCACGGCGTCGGTGCGCGTCCTCCTGAGCGTGCAGGAGGGGACCGACCCCGGTGCACCGGCCAGGGTTGCAGGGGAGACCACCGTCCCGGTCGCTGCCGGCCAGGTGGCGGGCGTGGCCTTTCCACTGCCGAAAGGGCGCTGGGCGTCGGTCAGCGTGGACGACCCTGCCGGCGCCGCGGGTGACAATGCCCGGTTCGTGGTGCTCGACACCACGTCGCGTCCGTCCGTCCTCGTCATTGCGACGGCCGGCGACCTGGGCCGCGAGGCCTTCTACCTCGAGCAGGCACTGCTTGCGGCAGGCGCCGACGGTCGTGCCTACGCGGTCGAGGCGGCGGCCGCCGGAGAGCTGGCCGGCTGGGATCAGCCGAGGCTCGACCGCCACACGGCCGTCGTGCTGGTGTCCACCCGCGCGCTCGAGCATCATGGCCGCGAACTGCTGCGGGACTACCTGGCGAGGGGCGGCGGCATGATCGTGGCTGCCGGTCCTGACGTGGATGGTGACGTGCTGCAGGAAGTGCTCGGCGGACCGAGGTTGTCGGTCGTGAGCCCGGGGGCGGCGGTGCCCGGCGCCCGCGTGGCGCGAACCTGGGCGCCGTCCGACGTGCGGCATCCCGTGATCCGGGCGTTCGGATCAGCGCAGGGGGCGCTCGGGCTGGTCCAGTTCCAGCGCGTGTCGATCCTGCGCACGGAGGACTGTCCCGTGCTGGCCCGGTTCACGACCGGCGAGGCGGCGCTGGTGGACTGTGCGTCCGGCGAGGGGCACGCCCTCGTGCTGTCGTCCGATCTGGACAACCGGGGCAACGATTTTCCCCTGCATGCCACCTTTGTCCCGTTCCTGCACGAGGCCGTGCGCTACCTGACCGGTGGCGAACAGCGCTCGGCCGAATACCTCGTCGCCGACGTGCCGGCCGGCGTGCCTGCCGTCCCGGGCGTTGCGGCCCTGAAGGCCGGGCGCGCGTCCAATCTCGTAGCCGTCAACGTCGACCCGGTCGAAACCGACCCCGGCAGGCTGACCCCGGAGGAGTTCTCCGCGGCGGTCACCACCCTCGGCAGCGGCGCCCAGGCGGGCGCGCGGTTGCAGGCGCAGGAAACTGAAGAACGGCAGCACATCTGGCAATATGTGCTGGCGGTGATGCTGGTCCTGTTGATTGTGGAAACAGGGCTGGCGGCAAGGACCGCCTGACGATCATGAGTGAGCAGTTCGCGCCAATCCAGGAACTGCTGAACCGCGTGCGCGCGCGGTGGCGGCGCCTTGTACTGCTCGAGGTCACCACGCGGGCGGCCCTGGCCGGCACGGTCATCATCGGCTTCGCCCTGGTGATCAGCCGATGGCTCACGCAGTCGCCGGTGGCGCTGTCGGTGCTCGCGGTTGCCGCCGTGCTGGCCGGCCTCGCGGCCATCGTGTGGGCGGCGTGGCCGTCCCGGCACGTCCCCTCCAACCGGCACGTGGCCCGCTTCATCGAGGAGCGCGAGCCCTCGCTCGACGAGCGCCTGGTCAGCGCCCTCGAGGTCGCGACCGCTCCCCCCGACGAGGCCCGGCCCGCGCTGGCGATGGCCATGGTGCGCGACGCGGCGCGTGCGGCGGCCGAGGTCGATGCTTCGACGATCGTCCCCGGAGACGCGATCCGTCGCCGCGCCATCCGCGCGGCCGTTGCCTGCGGTGTGCTGCTCGCGATGCTGCTCGTCTCGCGGCAGCCGGCGCGCCAGGCGTTCGATGCCGTGGCCCTGATGCTCTTCCCGTCCCGCGTGACGCTCGAGGTCACTCCCGGAAGTACGCGGGTGCAGGCCGGCGGCACGCTCACGGTCGACGCGCGCCTGGTCGGGAACACGGCCCCGGTGGTGGCGCAGCTGCTCCAGGCAGCCCCGGACGGCGACGAGTGGCTGCCGACCGAGATGATGGCCGACGGCAGCGGCCGCTTCCGCATCGACCTGCCGTCGCTGACCCGGTCATTCCGCTACCGGGTGTCGGCCGGTGCGGTCACCTCCCAGACCTACGACGTGGCAGTCGTACGCCCGCCCCGGGTGGCGCGCATCGACGTGGAATACACCTATCCCGCGTCGCTCGGCCTGGCGCCCCGGACCGAGGAGGACGGCGGCGACATCTACGGGCCGCAGGGCACGAACGTGGTGGTCAAGGTGCACACCGACGGCCCGGTGACCGCCGGGCAGATGGTGCTCGGGCCCGAGCGGACGCTCACACTCCGGAACCAGTCGCCCACCGTGCTGGCCGGCACGCTCCAGATCGCCGAGAACGGCTCGTACCGCGTCGGGCTGACCAACGCCGACGGGATGAAGACCCAGGGGGACACCGAGTACTTCATCCGCATCCTCGACGATCGTCCGCCGGAGGTGCATGTGGTGCGTCCCGCCAGCGACCGACGCGTGACCCGACTCGAGGAAGTGGAGATTGCGGCCGAGGCGCAGGACGACTTCGGTGTGGCCTCGCTCGAGCTCGTGTACGCGGTCCGCGGCGGCAAGGAGACGGTGGTGCCGCTCGGCATTCCGCCCCGTTCGACGTCGGTGACCGGACGCTACGTGATGTACCTCGAGGACATCGACGTGACCCCGGGCGACTTCGTCAGCTACTACGTGCGTGCGCGCGACCTCGCGCGCGGCAAGAAGGCCAGCGAGTCGCGCAGCGACATCTTCTTCCTCGAGGTGCGCCCGTTCGAGGAGGAGTTCACCCTCGCGCAGACGCAGGCGGCGATGGGCGGCGGCAGCGGGAATCCGCAGCTCGACGATCTCGTCGCCGCGCAGAAGGAGATCGTCGTCGCCACCTGGAAGCTCGATCGCCGCTCGCGCGACGCGCAGGGGGCGAAGTCCGAGGCCGACATCAGGGCGGTGGCGAAGTCCGAGGCGGAGCTCAAGGTGCGGGTCGAGCAGACCTCGAGCGCCTTCCGCGAGAACACGATGCGCGACCCGCGCCGGACCACGCGTCCGGGCACACGCCCGGGTACGCCGCAACCGCCGCCGGCCCCGGCTCCGGGCGGGGCACGGGTGGGGCAGAGCCTGCCCGAAGAGGACGCGATGACGACGGCCTCGCGCGCGATGGGGCAGGCGGTCACCTCGCTCGAGGCGTTGAAGACCTCGGAGGCCATGCCGCACGAGATGGAGGCGCTCAACGCGCTGCTCAAGGCGCAGGCCGACGTGCGCAAGCGCCAGATTCAGCGCCAGCAGGCCGGGCAGGGCAGCGGCCAGAACCGTTCGACCGAGGACCTCTCCAGCCTGTTCGACAAGGAACTGGCGCGGAGTCAGCAGACCAACTACGAGAACCGCACCAACGCCGAGCAGAACGACGAACGGAAGACGAGCGCCGTCGATCGGATCAAGGAGCTGGCGCAGCGGCAGGACGAACTCGTGCGTCGACAGCAGGAGTTCGCGCGCAATCAGTCCGCGCTGACGCCCGAGGAGCGCAAGCGACAGCTCGACAGCCTGACCCGCGAGCAGAACGACCTGCAGAACCGGGCCGAGCAGGTGGCCGAGCAGCTCCGCCAGCAGGCGCAGCAGCAGGGTCAGCAGCAGGGACAGCAGGCTGGCCAGCAGGCCGAGGCCGGCCAGCAGGGCCAGCGTGGACAGTCGGGACAGCCCAGCGGACGTCCTGGCCAGACCGCCGGCGCCCAGGGACAGGCCGGCCAGTCGGGACAGCGGCGTCCAGGGAACAGCCAGAATGCCCGTGCCGGATCGCAGGGGCAGGAAGGGCAGCAGGGCACCGATCGGATGCGTGACATCTCCGAGGAGATGCGCAGTGCAGCCAACGACCTGCGTCGTGCCGACACGGGGCAGGCGGCGGCGCGGGGCTCGCGCGCACTCGAGCAGCTGCGCGACCTCGAGCGTCAATTGCAGGGCAGCAGCGCGGAGGGGCGTCGCCGCGCGCTGGGCGACCTCCAGCTCGAGGCACGCCAGCTGGCCGATGCGCAGCGGCAGATCGCCGCCGAGTCCTCGCGCGGACGCGATGGACAGGCGAGCAGCGACACCTTGCGGAGGCTGGCGGGCGAGCAGGAGCGGCTTGCCGATCGGCTGCAGCGCGTGCAGGACGGGCTCCGCCAGCAGAGCCAGGGAAACCCCGGTCCACAGGGAGTGCCCGGACGTGGACAGTCGCCACAGGACCTCCAGCAGGCTGCCGCCGAGGCAGCGCGCGAGATCGAGAACCAGCGGCTGTCCGAGCGGATGCAGCAGTCGGCGGAGGCCATGCGGCGCTCGGCCGGCACGTCGGCCTCGGGCAGCGGCGCGTCGGAGGGACGGGCTTCCTCCGCCCAGCCGCAGGAGGGCACGCCGCAGGGAACGCCCACCGCGAGACCCGGCGCCACGAACCAGGCAGGGGCCCAGCAGGAACTCGCGCGTGCGCTCGACCGGCTTGCCGACCGTCTCAACCTCGTCGAGGCACCGCAGGACGATGAGTCGCGCCGGTTGAACGACCGGGTTGCGCGTGCCCGGGAACTGCGCGACCGCGTCGAAAGCCTCACGCGCCAGCTCGAGGAGATGGACCGGCAGGCGTCCGGCCAGCAGCGTGGCGTACCGCAGTCCGGCCAGCGCGGCCAGGGCCAGCCGACCCCGAACGGCCAGCCGGGTCAGGGGCAGGGCGGCACGTCAGGCGATCCCGCCTCGGTCGAGCAGCTGCGCGAGCAGATGGCGCGCCAGCTTCGCGAGGTGCGCGAGCTGATGAACGAGACCCAGCGCGAGAGCGGTCGCAGCGAAGGCGGCCCGGGGTCCACGTTCGAGGGACAGGGCATGGTGCTGTCTGCGCCAGGCACGCAGGGCTTCAAGCAGGATTTCGCGAAGTGGCAGGAGCTGACCCGCCAGGTCACCCTGGCGCTGGACGATGTGGAGTCGTCGGCGTCGCGGCGGCTGCAGGAGAAGACCTCGAAGGATCGCCTGGCGGCCGGTGGGGATGAACGCGCCCCGGCGGAGTACCAGCAGCAGGTCGACAGCTACTTCAAGGCGCTCGCCACGAGGAAACGGCCCTGATCCATTTCGCGTCCCCGATCCCCTGGTGGCTCATCGCCCTTGCGGCGCTGGTGCTGGCCGGGTCGGCCTTCCTGTCGTACCGGCGGCCGCTGGTGCCGCTCACCCCGGTGCAGCGGGCCGTCCTGATTGGGCTCCGCGCACTGTCGCTCGTCGCCGTCCTCCTGTTCGCCTGCCGTCCCGTCATCCTCCTCCCGCCCGCCAACGCTGGCGACGTCGTGGTGCCGGTGCTCGTCGATACCTCGCGGAGCATGGCGATCGCGGACCTGGACGGGCGTACGCGGCTCGAGGCGGCGCGCACCGCCCTCACGTCGACTGTGCTGCCGCGTCTCGCCAGGACCGGGAAGGTGGAGGTGTTCGGCGTGGGCGAGGGGCTGGCCGAGACCCCGATCGACGCCCTGGCGGCCGACGGGCGACGCACCGATCTCGCGGCCGCGGTGTCGGCCGTGCGCGAGCGGTATCGGGGACGTCGCGTGGGTGGCGTCCTGCTGCTCTCCGACGGCGGCGACACGACGCAGGCGGCCGAGCGGGCGGTGGTCCGTGCCGGCGCGCCGGTGTTCGCGGTCGGGGTCGGTTCGGTCGAGGGGCTCCCCGATCGCGAGGTGATCGGTATCACGGCGGGTGACCCGCGCCTGGACCAGGCGCTCGTCGACCTGCACGTCGTGACCGACACGCACGGTCTTGGCCGTGAGCCGTACGTGCTCCGCCTGCTGGCGAACGGGCAGCTCGTGGACACGCGCCGGGTGACACCGGTGGCGGACGGGTCGCCGACCGACGAGACCTTCGCCGTCACGCCGGATCCGCTGAATGCGACCGTGTACACCGCCGAGGTGGTGGTCGACGCGCGGGAGCGGATTGCCGAGAACAACGTCCGCAGCGTGCTGCTCAGCCCGGCGGCACGCAAGCGTCGCCTGCTCGTGCTGGGGGGATCTCCGGGGTACGAGCACAGCTTCCTCGTGCGCGCCCTGACGCAGGACCCGAGCGTCGAGGTCGACTCCATCGTCCGGAAGGGCAAGGACGACAGCGGCCGCGACACGTTCCTCATCCAGGCGGGAGGCGGCCGTGGGGCGGGTCTCGTCTCGGGCTTCCCCACCACCCGCGAGTCGCTGTTCGCGTACGACGCGGTCGTCATCGGCAACCTCGAAGGCGACTTCTTCGGCCGGGCGCAGATGGAGCTGCTGGCCGACTTCGTCAGCGTGCGCGGTGGCGGCCTCCTGCTCCTCGGGTCGCGTACCTTCCTGCAGCGCGGCCTCGCGGGATCGGTGCTGGAGGAGGCCCTGCCCGTTGAGCTGAACGACCGTCGGGGTGGTGCGCCTGCGCGTGCCGTGGACGGCGATCCGATCGCGCAGAACGCGGTACGGGTGACCGACGAGGGGGCGCGGCACCCGATCATGCGCATTGCGGCCACGCCCGAGGAGTCGCGCGAGCGGTGGGCCGCGCTCCCGCCGCTGGCGTCGAGCGCTCCGGTGGGCGGACCGCGTCCAGGTGCGACCGTCCTCGCGATCACCCAGTCGGCCAACGGCGCCCCCGTGCCGCTCGTGGCCATCCAGCGGTACGGCCGCGGGCGCTCGATGGTGTTCTCGGGTGAGGCCTCGTGGCGCTGGCGGATGTTGCGACCGTCCGACGATCGCAGCTACGAGTTCTTCTGGCGGCAGGCGGCGCGATGGCTGGCGGGCGACGCGCCCGAGCCGGTGACCCTCACCCTGCCGGACAGCCCTGTGCCTGGCGAGCCGGTTCCCGTACAGCTCGAGAGCCGCAACGCCGGGTTCGATCTCGTGGCCGATGCCGCGGTCGAGGCCACCCTGACGGCGCCAGGCGGCGAGCAGCAGCCGCTCACGCTGCGTCCGGCCGGCACCGGGCGTCATGCGGCCACGCTGTCGCCAGAGGTGCCTGGGCTCTACCGGATTCACGCCGAGTCGAGGCTCGGCGCCACGCTGCTCGGCGTGGCCGACCGCTGGTTCTACGTCGGTGGCACGGACCCGGAGTATGCCGACCCACGCCTCAACCAGGGCTACCTGCGGCGTCTCGCGAGGCAGACTGCCGGTCAGTACGCCTCGCTGGACGAGGTGGACCGCCTGCTCGACGCACTCACGTCCGCGGCGCCGCAGACGCTCGAGCCCGAGCGTCGCGACCTCTGGCATCAGCCCTGGGCCTTCCTGCTGGTCATGGGCCTGCTGGCAGCGGAATGGATCCTGCGGCGTACCTGGGGCATGAGGTAGCCGGCACAAGGTTGGACCGGACGGTCCGGCCGGCGATAATTGGCAGGGTCATGAAGGAACGGGTGCTCGCGGTCGTGCTGCTGGCCGGCAGCCTGGTGCTGCTGGGCACACGTGCGTACGCAGCCGAACGGTTCGCCCTGGTGGTGACCGGCGCGTCAGGCGGTCCGCAGTACGCCGAGAAGTACGACGAGTGGCGCAACTCCTTCGTGCAGCTGCTCCAGGGGCCGCTGGGCTATCCAGAGGCGCACGTGCAGCTGCTGGCCGAGGAGGAGTTCGCCGGTGCCCGGAAGGCGACACGGGAGAACGTCCGCGCGGCACTGGCCGACATCCGCCAGCGCGCGAAGAAGGACGACCTCCTGCTCGTGGTGCTCGTGGGGCATGGCAGCGGTTCGGACGCCACGGAAGCCAAGTTCAACCTCGTGGGGCCCGACCTGACCGCGCACGAGTGGGCAGACCTGCTCGCGCCGATGCCCACGCGCACGGTCGTCGTGAACGCGGCCAGCGGCAGTTTCCCCTTTCTCGAGGCCCTCTCCGCGCGCAATCGCATCGTCATCACCGCGAACGACTCCGCCGCGCAGACCTTCGAGACCGTGCTGCCGCAGTTCCTGCTCGCGGCGTACACGGACGCGGCGGCCGACCTCGACAAGAACGGTCGCACGTCGGTCTGGGAAGCGTTCACCTTCATGAGCGCCGGCGTACGCGGGTGGTTCGAGCAGCGGTCGCAGCTGGCCACCGAACACCCGATGCTCGACGACGATGGGGATGGTGCCGGGCGGCTGCTGGAAGACCAGGGACCCGACGGTATCCTGGCACGTACCACCTACCTGAAGGCCGACGAGCGGATCGAGGACACCGGCAATCCGCAGCGGACCGCCATGCTGCGTCGGCGGGCGGAGCTGGAGCAGCAGCTCGAGGAACTGCGCGCGCGCAAGGAGACGATGCCGACCGACGAGTACGAGCTGGCGCTGGAGCGCATCGTGCTCGAGATCGCGCGCATCGACCGATCCCTGCGCTCCCGCTCGTAGTCCTGCCTTCTCAGTCCTGACGTCGGAACGCTAATACATCCACTGGTCGGGCTGCTGCTTCCTGCGGAACGCGAACACGCCGACCACGCCCATCACGAACCCGGCCACGTGCGCCATGAAGGCGACGCCGCCTCCGCCGGTGTTGGCCGTCACGGCGATGGCCCCGGCGCTGAACAGCTGCATCACGAACCAGAACCCGAGCAGGAAGATCGCGGGTATCTCGACGATGTCGAAGAAGATGATGAAGGGAATGAGGGTGAGCACCCGCGAGTGCGGGTAGAGCACGAAGTAGGCGCCCATCACCCCGGCGATGGCGCCGCTTGCGCCGATCATCGGCACTGTCGATCCCGGGTCCATGACGATCTGCCCGAACGCGGCGACGAACCCGCAGAGCAGGTAGAACACGACGAATCGGCCGTGTCCCATGCGGTCCTCGACGTTGTCGCCGAAGATCCAGAGGTAGAGCATGTTGCCGATCACGTGCGACCACCCGCCGTGCAGGAACATCGACGTGACGAGTGTGGACGGGATGAAGGCCGCGGGCACCACGCCGAAGATCTGCAGGAACACCTCGAGTTCCTGCCTGGGCATGGCCAGCTCGTAGATCCACGCGATCGTGTTGAGGACGATGATCGTGACGGTGACGTACGGGGTGGTCCGGGACGGGATGACGTCCCGAAGGGGAATCATGGGGCGATTCTAGTCAGCCCGCGACCTCTGCTGTCTGACCCGCGCGCACGCGTTCGACCATGCGGCGGATGTCGTTGTCGCCGATCGACTTGCGGTGCTCGCCCATCGTGACCACCGCGTGGTAGACCTGCGCCAGCTCGTCCTGGGTGAGCGTCAGTCCCAGCTGCTCGGCGCGCTGGCCCACGGCATGCCGGCCTGAGTGACGCCCCAGCACCAGCTGGTTGGCCGTCTGGCCCACGTCGGCCGGCTTCATGATCTCGTAGGTGCGCGAGTCCTTCAGCATCCCGTCCTGGTGGATGCCCGCCTCGTGCGCGAACGCGTTGCGGCCGACGATGGCCTTGTTCGACTGTACCGGTTCGGCGGTGAGCTTCGAGAGGAGCTGGCTGGTTTCGAACAGGAGCGGCGTATTGATGGCCGTGTCGTACGGCATGCGGTCCTGGCGTACCCGCAGGGCCATGACCAGTTCCTCGAGCGAGGCGTTGCCGGCGCGCTCGCCGATGCCGTTGATCGTGCACTCTACCTGGCGGACGCCGCCGTCGAGCGCCGCCAGGCTGTTCGCCACGGCCAGTCCGAGGTCGTCGTGGCAGTGCGCGCTGAAGATCGCCTTGTCGGAGTTCGGCACCCGGCGAATGACCTCCGCGAAGAACTCGCGGGTTTCGTCGGGAATCCCGTAGCCGACCGTGTCGGGCAGGTTGATCGTGGTGGCGCCGGCGTTGATGGCGGCCTCGACAACCCGGCAGAGGAAGTCGCGATCGCTGCGCGTCGCATCCTCTGCCGAGAACTCCACGTCGTCGGTGAAGTGGCGTGCACGGGCCACGTTCTCGACGATCGCCTCGAGGCACTGCTCGCGCGTGATGCGCAGCTTGGCCGAGAGGTGCAGGTCGGACGTGGCCAGGAACGTATGGATGCGCTTGCGGTCGGCCGGTTCGAGGGCACGGGCCGCCTCCTCGATGTCCTTCGGCCGGCAGCGCGCGAGCGCCGCAATCACCGGACGCCGCACCTCGAGCGCCACCTGCCGTGTGGCCTCCGCGTCAGCCGGCGAGGCGATGGGGAAGCCGGCCTCGATGATGTCCACCCCGAGCGCATCGAGCGCGCGCGCCATGCTCAACTTGGACGGCACGTCCATCGAGAAGCCGGGTGCCTGTTCGCCGTCGCGGAGCGTGGTGTCGAATACGACAATTCGGGAGGAATCGTGGCTCATGGTGTTCTGTTGTAGCCGCGGCATTACTAGAAGTCAAAGCGATAATCATTACGTTACAATAAGTTCAGTTTATGGACCTGACAGCCCTTCGGATCTTCCTGGCCGTGGCTGAGGAGCGGAGCTTCTCGCGCGCGGCGGCCAAGGTGCACCGGACCCAGCCGGCCGTCAGCCAGGCGGTCAAGCGGCTCGAGGACGACCTCGGGGAGCAGCTCTTCGACCGGTCGTCGAAGAGCGGTACGCTCACCGATGCGGGCCGGGTCCTCCAGAACTACGGGCAGCGGCTGGTCCGGCTCGCCGAGGAGACCGAATCCGCGATGCGCGAACTGCGCGACCTGCGGAGGGGCCGCGTGCTGATTGGCGCCAACGAAGCGGCGATCCACACGCTGCTGCCGGTGATGCAGCGGTTCCGGCAGAAGTTCCCCGACATCGCGGTGGACGTTCGCCGCGTGCCCGCGCGCCAGATTGCCGTGGAGGTGCAGCAGGGCAGCCTCGACTTCGGCGCGCTCACCTTCCGGCCCCAGGAGCAGGGGCTGCTCGAGGTAGTCGTCGGAGACGACGAACTCGTGCTGCTCGTGCCACCGAGCCATCCGTTCGCGAAGCGCAAGCAGGTGACCATGGCCGACGCCGCGGGCGTGCCGGTGGTGGCGCACAACGATCCGTCGCCGGCGCGCGAGCGGGTCCTGCGGCTCTTCGAGGAGCAGCACATCTCGCTGAACATGGTGATCTCGCTGCCGAGCCTCGACGGGATCAAGCGTGCGGTGGAGATGGAACTCGGCGTCGCGCTCCTGCCCCGTCGCTGTGCCATCACGGAGATTGCCAGCGGCCGCCTCGTGGCGGTGCCGGTGCAGGGCATCTCGCGCAAGCGTGAGCTGACGCTCGTCTGTCGCAACGCCCACCGATCGCACGCCGCGAATGCGTTCCTCGAGGTGGCGCGCCAGGCGGCGAAGGACCAACCCTGAGCGCCACCAGCGGCTATCGGCGATAGGCCGTAGGCCATGGGCTGTGTACACAAGCGCCTCTGGCCCATCGCCCATCGCCTAGAATGATTTCACGCCCGTGACCACCATTCCCCCGACCCTTCCCGACATCACCATTTCTGCCCGCGACGTCTTCGGCATCGACACCGATCTGCAGGTCCCGGCGTTCTCGTTCACCGACGAACACGTGCCGCCGATTGATGCGGGATACGTCTTCGAGCGCGAGACGACGCTGGCACTGCTGGCCGGCTTCCTCCACAACCGCCGCGTCCTGGTGCAGGGCAGGCATGGCACCGGCAAGTCGAGCCACGTCGAACAGGTGGCGGCCCGGCTCAACTGGCCGTGCGTGCGCGTGAACCTCGACGGCCATGTCACCCGCATGGACCTGATCGGGAAGGACGCCATCGTGCTGCGCGACGGCCGCCAGGTGACCGAGTTCCAGCCCGGCATCCTCACCTGGGCGCTGCAGCGACCGTGCGCCCTCGTGTTCGACGAGTACGACGCCGGCCGGGCCGACGTGATGTTCGTCATCCAGCGGGTGCTCGAAGTGGAGGGACGCCTCACGCTGCTCGACCAGAGCAAGGTCATCGAACCACACCCGGCGTTTCGCATGTTCGCCACGGCCAACACCATCGGCCTCGGCGACGCCACGGGCCTGTACCACGGCACGCAGCCGCTCAACCAGGGGCAGATGGACCGCTGGAACATCGTGGTCACCCTCAACTACCTGCCGCACGACCAGGAAGTGCACGTGGTGCTCGCACGGTGCCCCGAGTACCGGACGCCAAAGGGGCGCGACACAGTGAGCGCGATGGTGGCCCTCGCGAACCTGACCCGGCGCGGGTTTGCCGACGGCGACCTCTCCACCGTGATGTCGCCACGGACGGTCGTCACGTGGGCGGAGAACGCCACGCTGTTCCACGACCTGGGGCTGGCGTTCAGGCTCACCTTCCTCAATCGGTGCGACGAGGACGAGCGCGCGCTCGTCGCCGAGTACTACCAGCGCTGCATCGGCCAGGACTTGCCGGCCGAGTCCGGTCCCAAGGGGCCGCCGGTCCGCTGACGTGAACGCCCGCACGTTGGAGGCGGTTGCGGCGTGTGCCCGCACGCTCGGCGAAGCACCGGATGCGGACGCCGAGCTGTTCGCGTCCGACGCGGCCACTCTCGGTCCGCTCAGGGCCAGGGCCGATCGCGTGGCCCTGCGCTGTCGCTTCCATGACGAGGCCATCCACCACGCCCATCGTCCCGTGGACCCTGGCGCGCAGTCGCTGTACGAGTCGCTGGCGACGGCCCGCATCGATGCGCTTGGCGCCGGCTGGCTCGCGGGCATCGCCCGGAACCTCGTCGAGCATCCGGGACGCGATCGCGACGGGCTTCGCTGGCTCGCCTTCGAACTGTTCAGCGGCCTGCCCGCACCACCGGAGAAGCGCGATGTCGTGGCGCTGGCGCGGGCATCGCTGACGCCCGCCCTGCTCGAGCAGTTGGCGGCGCTGCGCACGGTGCTGGGCGAGATGTCGACCTTCGCGCTCGACGCGGCGAGCTGGTCGATCACGGCCGGCGGTCAGGTGCCGGTCGACGTGCCGCACGCACCGTCCAGGGCCTTCGACATCCCTGGCGCCCCGGGCGGGGTCGACCTCCGGCGCGGGCGCTACGCCATCCCGGGACGTGGCCTGGAGACCAGTCCGGAGCCCGATGCAGCCGCGGAGAGCGAGCACACGGAGGCACCGCGCGCGGACGACCCGGTGGCGGCGCTCATCGGCTATCGCGCCTACACCACCGCCTTCGACCGCGTCGTCAATGCGTCGGCCCTCGCCAGCCGCGACGAGCTCGACCGGTTCCGGCGCGCGCTCGATGCCGACTTCGGACAGGTGCGGTCGGTGGTGGCGCGGCTCGCCAAGCGGCTGATGCGCGTCATCATGGCGAAGCAGACTCGCGAGTGGCGCTTCGACCAGGACGATGGCCTCCTCGACCCGGGCCGCCTGCCGGCGTTCGTCGCCAGCGGCGGCGCCGTGCGCCCGTTCAGGCAGGAGTTCGAGTCGCCGTTCCCGAGCACCGCGGTGACGCTGCTCATCGACCACTCGGGGTCGATGGCCGGGCGCCCGATGAAGATCGCCGCGCTGACGGTGGAGATCTTCGCGCGAGTCCTGGAGCGCTGCGGCGTGAAGTGCGAGGTGCTCGGCTTCACCACCCAGGAGTGGGATGGGGGAGAGCCGGCGCGGCAGTGGGCGATGGACGGCTATCCGCCCGAACCCGGCCGCCTCAACGGGCTCGAACACATCGTCATCAAGGCCGCCGACACACCGTGGCGCCGCGCACGGCCGTCACTGGGGCTGTTCCTGCGGGATGAGATGCTGAAGGAGAACATCGACGGCGAGGCGCTGACCTGGGCGCACCGGCGACTGCTGGCGCGGCCCGAGCAGCGGCGGATACTCGTGGTGATCTCCGACGGAACGCCGATGGACGAGGCGACGCTCGCCGCGAACGGTTTCGACTACCTGGACGGGCACCTGCTCGCGGTCGTGCGGCACATCGAGACCCGGTCGCCGGTGAAGCTCGCTGCCATCGGCATCGGGGTCGACGTGTCGCAGTTCTACGCGAACGCGACCCGCGTCTCGAAGATCGACGATCTCGGGCCGGCCCTCACGCAGAAGCTGATCGGGCTGATGCAGGACTGAGCGCGGCGTCCATGCCGGCATGAGGCAGGTGACGCTCGAGGAAGGTGGCGATCGTGTTCGCCAGTGCGCGTCCTGCTTCAGGGGTGGTGGAAGGCGAGTGTCGCGCCCCATCCAGCAGGTGCGTCTCCTGGAGATTCGGGAACACCTCGCGAGCCCGTCGCAGGAGCCGCTCGCCTGGAAACATGATGTCCTTTTCCGCCGCGATCACCTGGACGGGGGCCCGGAATCGGTCGAGCTCGCCGCTGCGCAGGTTGCGTGGCGCGCGGAAGTCCACCTTGAACGTCCGCAACGCCTCACCCAGGTACTCCACCCACAGTGGGTCGCGCACCGTGAGTTGGGCGGAGGCGAAACGTTCGAAGTTCCGGCGCGATGGGGCGATGCGGCACAGCAGCATCGGAAGGGCGACCTTCGCCACCGGCTCCCAGCCGTAGCCGCTCACGATGCCGGCAGGCACGACCAGGGAAAGGACCGCAATCGACTGCGGCGCGACCGAAGCCAGCCGACATGCGACGAACCCGCCCCAGCTGACACCGAGGACAGCGGCGCGCGCCAGGCCGAGCTCATCGAGGCAGGCAGAAGCCCATTCACCGTAGGCATTGCCTGAGACGTCCGGGCGGGTCTCCGCGCTGAGGGGAGACTGGCCGACCACGTCCACGGCGTACACCCTGAACCGGTCGGCAAGCGACGGGACCACCGAGAGCGCATGGGCCGAACTGGCGAGGGCACCATGGAACAGCACCAGTGGAGGCCCGTCTGCCGGACCGGCCACGAGCACGTGCGTGTCACCGAAAGGGGTATCGATCACCCGGGACTCCGTCGGCCGTGCGATGCGCTCGCGAAACCGGTGGTGCCAGGCCACCAGCGCGTCCTTCGCCTCCGGTGATCGAAAGATGCTCATCGTGTCCTCCGCGTGGCGCGATAGCCGGCCAGGTGATGCTCCACCAGGTGCTCGACGAGCGCACGGGGCGCCGGGTGCGAGCCCTGCGCCCAGGCCAGCAGGCCGAAGATGTAGTAGCTCAGGAAGGCCATCGCGAACAGGCGCGGGTCGAACGTTGCCTCGAGCTCACCACGTTCGAGCGCCAGCGCCGCGCGCGCGGCGACAGCGCCATGGAGCCGGCCCATCTGCCCGGCGAAGCGTTCCGCCCACGGTGGTCCCGAGATGAGTGACTCGCGCAGCAGCACGCGCGACAGCCCGGGCCGTGCCTCGTAGTGCGACAGCACGCGGTCGACAAGCCGTGAGAGCCACTGCCGGAGCGAACGTCCTGGCGGTGCCTGCACCACCTCCTGCAGGACCGCCTCGAGATCCTCGAAGAGGGCGGCGTGCAGCAGGTCGAGCTTGTCCGTGAAGTGGAACAGCACCGTACCCGTGGCCACCCCGGCCGCATCGGCGATGCGGCGGATGTTCGTGGCGTCGAAGCCGTCGCCCTCGAACAGGTTCCGCGCGGCCGCCAGGATCCGGTCGCGGGTCTCGGCCTTCTGTGCGGCCCTGGACATCATGTTCGGCAGTCTACCGAACATGTTCAGTGAACGCAATCAGCCAGAACGACGTGAGCTCCCGGGCAGGACCCTGGCGCGTTGAAGGCCCAGGTGCCGGCGGTGAAGCGGGGTGTCGTGCCGGAGGCCGGCCGTAGAGCGCGGCGAGCACCAGCGGAAGGCGGAAACGGCCCGCAGGCGACACGGACGCGCGGAGGGACGGCATTCCGTCCCGACGCGCAAGCCCATGGACAGCGGTCGAGGAGCCGTTTCCCGCCGCGCGGCCCGGCCGGCCGGAGGCACGATGCCCCGCGGGCGGAGTGGAAGGGGGCCGGGCACGCCCAGGAAGGCGCGCCCGGGCGAGGCTGGACTAGCGGCCCAGCGGGATGAACGCGAGCGCGTTGTTCGCGTTCATCGGAATCACGAGCTGGTTTGCGCCGGCGTCGTAGCACATCGACGCGGGGTTCGGGATGTTGCTCGCGATCAGTTCCGCCGGCTGGCCCGGCCGGATTCGCGACACGCCGCCGAGCTGCACGCTGCTCACGTACTTCGTGCCGTCGGGCATCACCACAAGGCCGTCGTTGCCGGCCTGCACGGCATTCTCCGTCGTCAGCAACTGGCCGGTCGGCGAGAAGGTGAGCACCGCGGTGCTTCCGATGTTGACCACGACGATGTTGCCGCGGGCGTCGAAGGCGATGCCGTTCGGCTGCCGGAGGGGTGCACCCTGAATCAGGATCGAGGCCTGGCCCGCGGGCGTGATCTTCCACACCTGCCAGCTCGCGGGATCGGGGTTCGGGGCGCCCACGCCGGTCTGCGTGGCATAGATCGTCCCGTCATCCGCCACCTCGATGTCGTTGAAGCCGGTCGACTTGTCGACGCGGACCTCGCCCGCTGGCGCGCCCGTGCGCATGTCGAACTTCCGGATGACCGCCACCAGCGGGTCGGTCGGGCTGGTGCCGCCGTCGCGGTCCGAGACGTAGAAGAAACCGTTCGCGATGTCGCTGCCCGACGGCTCGTTCAGCACGAGCGGCGGCGTGAGCGCCTTGCGCTGTTCCGGCGGCTGGATGCCGATCCAGCGCGACGTGTGCACGGACCCGTCGTGGTTCAGGAACGTGACCCACGCGTTGTTGGTCTGCACGTTCTGGCCGACACCGCGGTTCGGGACCACGATGACGCCGCGGCCTGCATCGTAGGAGCAGCTCTCGGCCGAGTAGACGGAGCCGTAGACCTTCACGTTGCTCGACATCGGCTCGAACGTGCCGTCGGCCGCCGGCGTGATCGGCATCCCGAGCGGGTTGCCCACGGAGAACGGCTGCTGCTGTGCGGAGAGGACGACGGACGCGAGGCAGGCACCAAGCAGGGCGCCGGTGAGTGTGGTGATTCGCATGTGGGAAGACTCCAGGGAGAAAACGCGATTGTACGCGCTCTCCCCGGAACCGCACCCCCCGGAGCAGCCACGGGCTCCTGGCCGGCGGCCGGGCTAGAAGCCGGCGACGTACGGCAGGCGCGCGGCCGTGTCCTTCACCTGGTCGTAGTCGGCCAGGAGCATCGACGTGGGGTTCCACTTGTCGGTGATGAACGCGTCGCGGACGCCGGCGGGAAGCTGGCCCTGGATCTTGAGCGTGCCCGCGGTGATCACGCCCGACGCCACCTGGGCGTCCACCACCGTGTCCGGCGCCTGCTCGAGCAGCGCCTGCAGCGCCTCGATCGACGCCTTGTCCGCCGTGAAGCAGGGCACGCCGAGCACCGACGAGTTGCCGCGGAAGATCTCCGAGAAGCTCTCGCCGACGATGGCCGTGATGCCCCAGCGGAGCAGGCCCTGCGGCGCGTGCTCGCGCGACGAGCCGCAGCCGAAGTTCTCGTTCACCACGAGGATCGACGACCCCTGGTACTTCGGGTTGTTGAACGGGTGGTTCGGGTTGTCCTTCCGGTCGTCCTCGAAGACGTGCTTCTCGAGGCCATCGAAGGTGACCGCCTTGAGGAACCGCGCCGGCATGATCCGGTCGGTGTCGAGTTCGTTGCCGCGCAGCGGAAGCGCGCGGCCGGTCACGGCAGTAATCGCAGCCATTACGCGTTCACCTCTTCCAGCATCTGCCGGACGTCGGTCACTTCACCCGCGATCGCGGCCGCAGCCACCATCACCGGGCTCATCAGCAGCGTGCGGCCCGTCGGGCTACCCTGCCGTCCCTTGAAGTTGCGGTTCGACGACGAGGCCGAGATCTGGTTGCCGACCAGCTTGTCCGGGTTCATCGCGAGGCACATGGAGCAGCCGGCGCCGCGCCACTCGAAGCCGGCGGCGGTGAAGATCTGGTCCAGCCCCCTGGCTTCCGCCTGGCGGCTGACCTCCTGCGAACCCGGCACCACGAGCGCCTTCACGTGCGGAGCGACATGCCGACCCTTGACGAACCGCGCCGCCTCCTCGAGGTCCGACAGCCGGCCGTTGGTGCACGAACCGATGAACGCCACATCGATCTTCGTGCCGGCCACCTTCTGGCCGTCACTGAAGCCCATGTAGGTGAGCGCCTCGTCGTCCTTCGTGGCAATCGGTTCGCTGACCCCCACCGACTGCGACGGGTTGATGCCCCAGGTGACCGTGGGCTCGATCTCCTCGGCGTTGATGACGACGAGGTCGTCGTAGCTGGCGTCAGGGTCGCTCGCCAGCGATTTCCACCAGGCCACCGCACGGTCCCAGGCCTCGCCCTGCGGCGCGTACTGGCGACCCTTGAGGAACGCGAAGGTCTTCTCGTCCGGATTGACGTAGCCCACGCGGGCACCGCCTTCGATCGACATGTTGCACACGGTCATGCGCTCGTCGATCGACATGTTCTCGATGGTGGAGCCGGCGTACTCGTAGGCATAGCCCACACCGCCGTTCACGCCCAGGCGCCGGATGATGGTGAGGATCACGTCCTTCGCGTACACCCCGGGCTTCAGCGCACCGTGCACCTCGATGCGACGGACCTTCAGCGGGTCCATGGCGAGCGTCTGCGAGGCGAGGACGTCGCGCACCTGCGAGGTGCCGATGCCGAAGGCGATCGCGCCGAGCGCGCCGTGCGTCGAGGTGTGGCTGTCGCCGCACGCGATGGTCATGCCCGGCTGCGTCAGCCCCATCTCGGGCCCGATCACGTGCACAATCCCCTGATTGCCGTTTGCATCGTCACCGGGAGCGAAGAGGTGGATGCCGAAGTCGCGGCAGTTCTTCTCGAGGGCCGAGGTCATCTCCTCCGCGACCACGTCGAGGAAGGGACGACGCTGCGAGCTCGTGGGAACGATGTGGTCGACCGTGGCGAAGGTGCGGTGCGGAAACGGCACGCCCCAGCCGTGCTGGCGGATCATGTCGAAGGCCTGCGGGCTGGTCACCTCGTGCACGAGGTGCAGGCCCACGAAGAGCTGTGTCTGGCCGCTCGGCAGGGTGCGCACGGCGTGCGCCTTCCACACTTTTTCAAAGAGAGTTGGCATGGGAGCTTCCATGATAGCCGACGGGAGCCGTCCCGCTCTAGCCACCGCTGGGTCCTCGCCCGCGACCCGGGGGCCGGGTGTCAGCGCCGTCGCGGCGCGGCCGGCCGGGGAGGTCGCTTCTGGATGATGAGGCGGAGGCCGCCAGCGACCTGGAGCCCTCCCGCACGCAGGTCGGCGCGGTTGCCGCTCGACGCCTCGGTCGGAACGCCCGCGTAGGCGTAGCGCACCAGCGCCCCGCCGCGCAGGGACCGGCTCAGCCGCCAGGTGACGTCCGCTCCCACGTGCAGGCCCAGGGCCGACTCGTCGACGGTGGTCGTCGCTGGCGCGGTGAAGGTGGCGGTGTCGTACGGAAAGCTCTCGGCATAGCTCACGTCGGTGACGAGCTGCTGCCGCGCCGTGACGTACGTCGGTCCGCCGAAGATGGTGATCTCGCGGCCTCGACGCACCGACAGTGGATACGCGATCTCGAGGTGCAGGCCACGTTCGCTGCGCGCGAACGCCGCGAGGTCGCCCGAGATGCGCCGCGGCTGGTTGAAGTAGAACGGATGCGGGATGTCCGCCTCGAGCGTGCCGCTCGCGTGCGACGAGGCGAAGAACCCGACGACGCCGATGCTGAGCGTGCGGGTCACGCGCATGCGCGCGCCGATGTCGACGACCCCGCCCGTGCCGAGCGCCAGGTCGGTCCTGACCGGGGCGGTCTCCACGTTCTTCGTGAGAGCGAAGTCCTGCACGATGGTCGCTGGATTGAGCAGCGCACCGCCGTTGACGAGGATGCGGACCCGTTCGGGGCCCGGCAGCGGAGGTCCGGCGGGCTGGCTGCGGCGCGGAGCCGGCGGCCGTGGCGCCTGGGCGGAACTGCCCGCGGCGGTGACGAGCAGCAGCGCGAAGGCGAGGCCGGCGCGGCGCATCAGTTCACTCCCACCGCAGTCCATGCCTGCTCGATGGCGCGCGCGGCGGCGCTGCCGGCGCCGTAGAGATCCGCCGCCGCCTGGACGGTCACCGCGCGTGCCACGCTGAACGTGGCGTTGGGCGGCATCAGCTGGGTGAAGGCGCGGTACATCACCTTCTCGATCTGCTCGCGGTTCGCCCGGCCCACACCCTGCACGGCGAGGCCAGACGTGCGGTTCGTGCCGCCCTCGATGGCGAGGTAGTAGACGTGATTCGGAATCCCGGAGTTGACGTGCACGCCCCCGCTGTCACGGGTGATCGGGAGCACCTGCCGGCGCGAGTAGTGATCGGGTTGGCCGTACGCGGCCGGATTCTCCATCGAGCGGATGCCGCCCGGCGTCACGACGTCCTCGGCAATCAGGTAGTCGGCCTTCAGCGCACCCGATCCGGCCTCCTGGTAGTAGAACTCCACGGCGGTGCCCATCATGTCGGAGAACGCCTCGTTCAGGGCGCCCGACTCGAACTGGTAGATCAGGCTGGAGGTGTAGTCGGTGACGCCGTGGGTCAGTTCATGGGCCACGACGTCAAGTGCGCCCGCGAGGTAGTTCCACCGCTGGCCGCCCGCGCTGAGGTTGGAGGGGAGCCCCTCGCCGTACACCATCACGCCGCCACCGGCGTAGAAGGCGTTCAGGTAGAACGTGTTGATGGTGGCGCTCGACTGCGACTGCACCGTCGCGCGCGGCACCGGGTGGACGATGCTGAGCAGGCGGAGGTTGTTGTCGTCGAGCCCCCGTCGCCCGAACCGCTTGAAGTAATAGTCGTAGAAGAACCCGGTCTGGGCATGCGCGTCCACGGCGGCCGCGTCGGTCCAGGCATTGTCCGTGTCGGTGGCGCGGTCGGCCACGCCGAGCGTGGTGCGCCCGTTCAGGAAGTCGAGCGTCCGCTGCAGGTTCTCACGCAGGTCGTAGGTGGTGAGGAGCGGCGGTCGCAGCGGATCGCGGGTGTTGTAGGCGCCGCTCTCGGCGGTGACGCTCATCTTCTTCTGGTCGCCGAGCACGCCGGTGCCGGTGCCGACGGCCGACTGGGCCCGCAGGCCATCGCTCTGCTGGAGGATGCGGCCGTCCATGGCGTCGACGATGAAGGCCGTGGCACCTTCGGCCGTGAAGACGGTGGCGGCGTACGCCAGGTGGTAGCCCTCCTCGGTCGGGAAGACGCACAGCGTCGGTTGGCGGCCGGGTCCCAGCTCCTCGCCGGTCTGGTCGGCGAGCAGCGCCACCACGTCGCCCGTGGAGAGCGAGGGCGTGACGTCGAGGCTGATGTCGTCGAAGACCGTCCCGAAGATCGAGACGGTACTGCCCGTGGCGTCGGTCTGCCGTGCCACTCCCGCGCCGACGACCGGGAGGCCCCGATGCAACTGCCGGTAGCGCGTGTGGGTGCGTCCCTCGATGAGCGTGTCGACGTCGGACCGACGCTCCTCGAACACGCCCGTCCTGAGCTGGCGGTCCAGTGCCGCATCCCACGACCGGAGCTGGCGGCCCTCGGCGGCAAGGATGGTGGTGCGGTGCGGCTGCGCGCCAGCGACCCCGACGGTCGCCACCAGCAACAGCCACGACACGATCGGAGCGAGGACGTTCAGGTGACGGGGGCGCAACGCGACCTTCAGCTGAGGCATTGACCGCAGCGGCCACTATATCGCAGCTCTGTCAGGGGTCCTGGAGCGCGGACGGACACGGCTGCCGGTGTCCCGCCCGCATGAACCTCGGACGCGCGGACGTGACGTGATGTACGCTGGAGGACCGACACCCCCCTGACCCTCGACTGGGCGACGGAGGCGGCGGTGCCGGTGACCAGCGCATGCAGTGTCGTAGTTGCGGGACCGAGATCGCCGACAAGGCGCTCATCTGCTACCGGTGTGGCACGTCCACGACCGAGGCGAAATACAAGCCGTACCAGGCGCCGAAAGGGCGGTCGACATCGACGATCGTGTTCGTGGCGATTGCGCTTGCCGTGCTGGTGCTGCTCGCGTGGTTCTTGTTACAGTAAACGGGCCCGTGCATACCCTCACTGTTCCCGACATCCGTCACGACTGGACGATCGCCGAGATCGAGGCGATCTACACGTCGCCGCTGCCAGACCTGGTCTTTCGCGCCCAGCTCGCGCACCGGGCCTTCCACAGGGCCGACGAGGTGCAGGGGTGCATGCTGCTCAGCATCAAGACCGGCGGCTGCCCGGAGGACTGCGCCTACTGCCCGCAGTCGGCGCACTACAAGACGGACGTCGGCCGCCAGGATCTCGTGTCGCTGGACGACCTGACCGATGCGGCCACCCGCGCGAAGGAGCAGGGGGCCGTCCGGTTCTGCATGGGCGCGGCCTGGCGCGACGTGCCGAACAACGAGAAGTTCGACCGCGTGCTCGACATGGTCCGCGTGGTGCGCGGCCTCGGCATGGAGGCCTGCTGCACGCTCGGGATGCTGACGCAGGAACAGGCGGACCGGCTCGCGCAGGCAGGGTTGACGGCCTACAACCACAACCTCGACACCTCGCCCGAGTTCTACGGCAGCATCATCACCACGCGCACCTACGACGAGCGCCTGCAGACACTCGCGCGCGTCCGCGAGGCCGGCATCACGCTCTGCTGCGGCGGCATCATCGGCCTGGGCGAGGACCGGAAGGTCCGCTACGGCCTGCTGCGCCAGCTGGCATCGCTCGACCCGCACCCGGAAAGCGTGCCGGTGAACATGCTCGTGAAGGTGGACGGCACGCCGCTCGAACACGTGGCGCCCGAGGACCCGCTCGAACTGGTGCGCACCATCGCCACGGCTCGCATCCTCATGCCCAAGTCCTACGTGCGCCTCAGCGCGGGCCGCATGCAGCTCACCGACGAGGCGCAGGCGCTGTGCTTCATTGCCGGGGCGAATTCCGTCTTCCTCGGCGACAAGCTGCTCACGACGCCGAACCCGGGCGACTCACACGACGAACGGCTCTTCGACAAGCTCGGCATGCGGCTCACGCCCGGCGACGCCGGCCACGCGGCGCACGTGCCGCACACCGATGCACCCGCGAAGGCGGACACGGTGAATGTCGGCGGCTAGCCAGCTCGAAGCGAGGATCCGTACCCGCCTCGCGCAGCTCCGCGCCGACGGCCTGCTCCGGGCGATGCGCCCACCGGTCGGTACCGACCTGTCCTCCAACGACTACCTCGGGCTCTCCACGCACCCGGCGGTCACCGCCGCCTTCGTCCACGGCGTCCGCCAGGAGGGGGCCGGCAGCACCGGCTCGCGCCTGCTGCGCGGCGAGCGCGAGGCGTTCGAGACGGTCGAGCGCCGCTTCGCGGCGTTCAAGGGCACGGAGCGGGCGCTGTTCTTTTCCTCCGGCTACCTGGCCAACCTCGCCGTCGTCACCACGCTGGCCGAGGCGTCCGACGTGATCGTCTGCGACGCCCTCAATCACGCCAGTCTCATCGATGCGGTCCGGCTCTCCAGGGCTCGGCGCGTGATCGTCCCGCACAACGACGTGGCCGCCTTCAGGACCGCCCTCGCCTCCACGCCGTGCGAGGGGCTCCGGTTCGTGCTCGTCGAGTCGCTCTTCAGCATGGACGGTGACCGCGCGCCGCTTCCCGAGCTGGCCTCGGCCTGCCGCGATGCCGGCGCGCTGCTCGTGGTCGACGAGGCGCACGCTGTCGGGATCTACGGCGAACGTGGAACAGGGCTCATCGAGGCGTGCGGCGTGGCGGCTGACGCGATCGTGTCGATCAACCCGGCCGGCAAGGCGCTCGGTGTCGGTGGCGCGTTCGTGGCGGGACCGTCGTGGGTCATCGAGTTCCTGGTCCAGCGTGCGCGCCCGTTCGTGTTCTCCACGGCGGCACCACCGGCCATGGCACACGCGCTGTGCGCGAGCCTCGACGTGATTCGCCACGAACCCGAACGACGCCTCCGCCTGCGCGCGCTGGCGAGCCACCTGCGCACGCGCCTGCGCGAGGCCGGGCTGGACGTGGCCGGGGACGACTCGCAGATTGTGCCGATCCAGGTGGGTCCGAACCAGGCGGCCGTGGCCATTGCCGAGTCGCTCCAGGCCGAAGGGTTCGACGTGCGGGCCATCCGCCCCCCCACCGTGCCTGAGGGCACGGCGAGGCTGCGTGTGTCGGTCAACACCGCGCTCGACGAACCGACGCTCGATCGCTTTGCGCGGCTCGTGGTGGCTGCGCTCACGGAGGCCGGGCTGTGCTCCGCGGCGTCTTCGTAACCGGCACGGACACCGGCGTCGGCAAGACCGTGGTCTCGGCCGCCCTGCTGCACCGCTTCGCGGCGCGACCGGTGCGGTACTGGAAGCCGGTGCAGACCGGCTGCGAGGCCGACGACGACACCGCGGAGGTCCTGCGCCTGGCAGGCCTGCCGGCCGACCGCGCGCTGCACGAGGGCATCCGGCTGCCCCGTCCGCTGTCTCCGCATCTCTCCGCGGCACTGGCCGGCACCAGCATCTCGCTGCCGCCGCTGATGGATCTGGCCTGGAGCCAGCCCGATGGCGAGCGCTGGATCGTGGAAGGCGCGGGTGGTGTGCTGGTCCCGCTGAACGATCACGAGCTGATGGTCGACCTGATGGTGGTGCTGGGCTTGCCGGCCGTGATCGCGGCCCGCAGCGGTTTGGGCACGATCAACCATACCCTCCTCACGGTCGAGGCCCTTCGTGCGCGCGCGGTCCCGATTGCCGGTGTCGTGATGGTGGGCGAGCCGAATGCGGACAACCGCGTGGCCATCGAGGCTCGTGGGCATGTGCCCGTCATCGGCGAACTGCCGCACCTGCATCCGCTGGGCACGGACACCCTGCGCGTGGCGGCGGCCTCCCTGGCGCCACGCGGCGAACTGGACCCCTTCCTGCTGTGAAGAAGAACCTCATCGCGCGGGACGCCGCGCACGTCTGGCATCCCTACACGCAGATGCTGACGCGGCCGGCGCCGCTGCCGATCGTTCGCGGCGACGGCGTGTACCTGTTCACGGAAGACGGCCGCCGGCTGATGGACGGCACCTCGTCGTGGTGGGTGAACATCCACGGCCACGCCCATCCGGTGCTCAACGCGGCTCTCGCCGAACAGGCGTCGCGCCTCGAGCATGTCATCTTCGCCAACTGCACACACGAACCGGGCGTGGCCCTGGCCGAGCGTCTCGTGGGGGTGCTTCCAGCGGGGCTGACGCGCATCTTCTACTCCGACAACGGATCCACCGCAGTAGAGGTGGCCATGAAGATGGCCAGCCAGTTCTGGAGCAACCAGGGACAGCAGCGGCGGACCTTCATCACGCTGCACCACGCCTACCATGGCGACACCGTCGGGGCGATGTCGGCGAGTGAAGCGTCAGTGTTCACGCAGCCGTTCGCGCCGATGCTGTTCGATGTCGTTCGCGCGCACGCGCCGTACTGCTACCGCTGTCCGCTCGGTCTCGAGCGCACCACGTGCCGGATCGACTGCCTGGGTGCCGACACCTGTCCGGTGGCCCTCGGACCGGAACCCTGGGCGTCGACCCTCGGCGCCCAGCTGGAGCGGCACGGGGCCGACGTGGCGGCCGTGCTCGTCGAGCCCATGCTCCAGGGAGCCGGCGGCATGATCGTCTGGCCCGCGGAATTCCTGGCTGGGGTCCGGCGTCTGTGCGATCAGTACGGTGTGCTCATGATCGCCGACGAGGTGCTCACCGGGTTCGGTCGCACGGGCCGGATGTTCGCCTGCGAGCACGCCGCCGTGTCGCCCGACATCCTGTGCATGTCGAAGGCGGTGACCGGCGGCTACCTGCCGCTCGGCGTCACGGCCGCGAGCGAGCGCATCTACGAGGCGTTCCTGAGCGACGACCGCACTCGCACGTTCTTCCACGGGCACTCCTTCACCGGGAACCCGCTGGCCTGCGCGCTGGGCCTCGCCAGCCTGCAACTGCTGGAGGACACCCGGGGGATCAGCCGCGTGCAGCAGCTCGAGGGGTGGCTCGAGCGGGGCCTGGCGCCGCTGCGCGCGCACCGGTCGGTTGGTGACGTCCGCATCATCGGGGGCGTGGGCATCGTCGAACTGGTGAGCGACAAGGCCACGAAGGCTGCGGGCGGCTACCTGGACGATGTGGGGCCCAGGCTGACCAGGGCGTTCCTCGACCGGGGCGTCCTGCTGCGCCCGCTCGGCAACGTGGTCTACGCGATGCCGCCCTACGTGATCACCGAGGACGAGACCGCGTGGCTGACCCGGCAGATGCTCGAGGCGATCGACGAGGTGATTGGCGCATGACGTCGACACGGACGAAGGTCACGGCTGCGGTGGTCCTGTGGCTGGTCTGCGCCTTCCTGGTGTGGAACGTGATCTTCGACAGGATGATCGTGCTGGCCGGCCGTCGCTACTCGCACGATGCCACCGTCATGTACCGCACGACCGGACGCTACCTCCTGATCGATGACGTGATGCGTCCAGCCGCGCGGGAGGCGTTCCGCGTGGCGTCGGTCGCGGCGGGCGGGCTCGCGGTCGCGGCCCTGGGCCTGATCAGGCTGGCTGCTGCCCGGGACGCCAGGCGTGGACCTGGGAGGTCGGTTGCGGCTGCTCCGCCGGCCGCGGGATAGCCGTCACGCGCCCCCTGCACGGGCATCGAGCCGGGATGCCCGTGGATGGACGAGATTTGCACCACGCTCGATCGGAGCGCGATGGCTGTCCTGATGCTCTCGCCGTCGTACCTGGCCTCCGGCAACCCCTCGTCGAGCGGATCGTCAAGGCCGGCGTGAGGTAGGCGCCTTCCAGCCCACTGTGGCGAACAGCCGCAGGTCGGTCTCCAGCCGCACCGACGACCCGCGCTCCGCCGCGGCCTTCAGCTGGTCGACACCCGCCTCGTATTCCGTATCGGACAGGACCATCAGTTGCGAAGTCCCCGTCCGGTCGAGGAGGCCACGTGCGAACGCATCGGGGATGCTGACGCGTCCCCGCCACGTCTGGACCACGCTGGTCCCGATGTCCTCGAACCCGGCTTCGGACATCCAGTCGCGCACCCGCGCCATCGCGGGATAGCGCCGGAGATCGGCGTCGTGCGCGCCGGGAAACGTGTCGTAGAGCCACCAGCGGTCGACACCGGCCTGAGGGTCGAGTCCGGCCACCATCAGGCCGCCGCCGGGCGTCACCACCCGTCCGGCTTCCCTGACGAACGCCGATGGGTCCGCGAAGTGATGCACGGCATTGAGGCAGAACACCGCATCGAACGTATGAGGCAGGAAGGGCAGGGCTGCGGCATCTGCCTGCGCCAGCGGATCGGTTGCGGCCGCGGCGCGTGCCACCGCCAGCATGCCGCCCGATCGGTCGACACCTACGATGCGGCTCGGCGTCTGGTCGCGCAGTGTGCGGAGCCAGTGGCCGGTTCCGCAGCCGGCGTCGAGGACGAGCGGGCTTGCGTCGCCGGTGCTGCGTGCCACGAAGTCGAGCAGGGCGTGGGTGAATCCCGAGTAGTCGAACGCGGCGTACCGCCGTTCGAATCCCTGTGCCACGTCGTCGTAGTTCACCGGGGTGGCCATGACGTGTGCGTGAGTCGTGAGCAGCCCGTGGAGCGCGCGGGCCTCAGCGGCGCGTGAGACGCTGCTCGATGCGGGGCAGCGCGGCGAGCAGCACGTCGCCCACCACCTGCAGGCTGCGGGCGCTCACGGCGTCGAGCGTGTCGAGCGGCGTGTGCCACTGGGGATAGTCGAGGTCGATCAGGTCGACGGCCGGCACGCCCGCCTCGATGAACGGCTGGTGGTCGTCCTCGATCTCGGTCATCTCGTCGAGGAAGTGCCGCTGAAGCGTCTGTTCGCGCGCGGCAGCCCAGATCACGTCGGTGAGCCACGACGTGGAGTTCGCGTCGCGGCGCAGGTTCAGGTCGCGGTCGCCGATCATGTCGACCAGGATCAGGGCCTTGAGCGAGGCGAGCGCGCCGGTGCGACGGGCCTGCTCCACGTAGTGGCGGCTGCCGTAGGTGTGGTCCGGGTACTTCCACTCGCCGAGCGCCTCCTCGCCGTCGAGGAACAGCAGTTCGATGGTGAGCGGGTTCGTCCGGGCCTTCAGCACGCGCGCCATCTCGATGAGGAACGCGGTGCTCGAGCCGCCGTCGCTGGCGCCGACGAAGCGGAACTCGCGGTAGCGCTTCGTGTCGAAATGTCCGGCAATCACCAGCCGGTCGCGGCTCGTCCCGGGAATGGTCGCGATCAGGTTGACCATGTGGATCGGGCCGGCTGGGGTGCTGGCGTCCCAGGCCTGTTCGACCACCGGGATGCCGATCTGCGCGAGCTGGGTCTTGATGTACGTGCGGGTCTGTTCGTTGGCGGGGGAGCCTGATGGGCGGGGGCCCAGGGCGACCACCTGGCGGAGGTGGTCCCAGGCGCGGCCCGAGTCGAAGCGCGGCGCTGCCGCAGGGGCCTGCAGCAGCGCGAGCGCGAAGACCAGGGCCGGCCTGAACACGTTACTGCCGCTTGTCCTTGCTGACGTAGTCGCGGATGTCGTAGCCCGTGTAGATCTGGCGCGGCCGGGCGATCTTCTGATCCGGGTCGATCAGCATCTCCTGCCACTGGGCCAGCCAGCCGACCACGCGCGGGATGGCGAAGAGCACCGGGAACATCTCCACCGGGAAACCCATCGCCTGGTAGATCAGGCCCGAGTAGAAGTCGACGTTCGGGTAGAGCTTGCGCTTGACGAAGTACTCGTCCTGCAGCGCGATGCGCTCCAGTTCGAGCGCGATCTCCAGCTTCGGGTTCTTGCCAGTGACGGTGAACACCAGGTCCGCAATCTTCTTGATGACCTTGGCGCGCGGGTCGTACGACTTGTACACCCGGTGGCCGAAGCCCATGAGGCGCGAGCCGGCCTCGCCCGACTTCACCTTCTTGATGAAGTCCGGCACGTGGTCCACCGACCCGATCTCGTCGAGCATGCGCAGCACCGCTTCGTTGGCGCCGCCGTGCAGCGGGCCGTAGAGCGCCGCCGCCGCACCCGCCACCGAGGCGTACGGGTCGGACTCGGAACTGCCGATGTTGCGCATGGCGCTCGTGCTGCAGTTCTGCTCGTGGTCGGCGTGCAGGATGAACAGCACGTCGAGCGCGCGGGCGAGCACGTCGTTCGGGCGGTACTTGTCGGCCGGCGTGCTGAACAGCATGTTCAGGAAGTTGCCGGTGTAGCTCAGGTCGTTGTCCGGGTAGATGTAGGGGCGGCCGACGATGTGGCGGTAGGCGTAGGCGGCGATGGTCGGCGCCTTCGCGATGAGCCGGGTGATCTGCAGCCGGCGCGACTCCGGATCCTTGATCCGCTTCGAGTCCGGGTAGAAGGTCGACAGGGCACCGACCGTGCTGAGGAAGATCCCCATCGGGTGCGCGTCGTACCGGAAGCCCTCCATGAACTTCTTCACGTTCTCGTGAAGCATGGTGTGCATGGTGATCTGCTCGTTGAAGACCGCCTGCTGCGTGGCGGTCGGCAGTTCACCGTTCAGGATCAGGTACGCGGTCTCGAGGTGATCCGAGTCCTCGGCGAGCTGTTCGATGGGGTAGCCGCGATAGCGGAGGATGCCCTTGTCGCCATCGATGAACGTGATCGAACTCCGGCAGTTCGCCGTGTTCATGAAGGCCGGGTCGTACGTCATCAGGCCGAAGTCATCGTCCCCCGTCTTGATCTGGCGGAGGTCCATGGCCTTGATGGTGCCGTCCTGGATGGGCAGCTCGTACTTCTTGCCCGTGCGGTTGTCGACGATCGTCAGCGTATCTGCCATCGCAGTCTCAAGTCGTCAAGCCTGGTCCCGCCGCCGTGGCGATATGCCCGGAGGTCAGTACCCGGTGGGGTCCGTCATGTCGTCGCCAGCCGCGGTGGCCGGGTTCACCGGCTCGGCAGCCACGCGATAGGTGCCGTCCGCCCAGTGCGCGAGGTCCTGCAGCTTGCAGCGCTCACTGCAGAAGGGCCGCCACCGCGTCTCCACCGGGTTCTTCCGGCAGAAGACACACAGCCGCGCCTCTGGCTCTGGGGACATCGCCTCATTCTATAAGAAAAGCGGGGGTTGGCACGGCCGAGGCTGGCCTCCGGTCGATCGGGGAGGCCCGGCGGACTCCGGCGTCCCGGTGGAGCGGCCTACGGCCGACCCTGGGCGCCGGGATGCCGCACGTCGCGCGCCGAGACGATGAAGATCACGTCTTCGGCGACGTTGGTGGCGTGATCGCCGATGCGTTCGAGGTGGCGCGAGACCAGGATCAGGTCGAGGGCCGGCTCGATCGTCGCGGGATCCTGCAGCATGTACGTGAGCAGTTCCCGGAAGATCTGGGTCTTGAGCGCGTCGAGCCGGTCGTCCTCGTCCAGCACGTGCTGCGCGAGGTCCACGTCGTGGCGGACGAAGGCATCGAGGGCGTCGCGCAGCATGTTCTGGGCGATCTCGGCCATCAGCGGGATGTCGATCAGCTTCTTGACCGGCGGGTGCGCCGCATACCTGGCCGCCGCCTGGGCGATGTTCACCGCCAGGTCGCCCACGCGTTCGAGGTCGGTGTTGATCTTGACCGCCGCCACGATGGTGCGAAGGTCGGCGGCCATCGGCTGGTGCAGGGCCAGGAGCGTGAAGCAGCGACCGTCGATCTCGACGTGCAGCCGGTTCACCGGTTCGTCCCCGGTGAGGACGCGGTCGATGACGGCGCGATCGCGCCCGACGAGCCCCTGGACGGCGAGGCGGACGTTCTCCTCTGCAAGGCCGCCCATCTCGAGCAGGCGCGTCTTGAGCAGTTCGAGTTCGTCCTGGAAGTGGCGCGGCACGCGCTCGACCGGTTCCATCTAGCCGAACCTCCCGGTGACGTAATCCTCCGTCAGCTTCTCGGAGGGGGCGGTGAAGATCTTGTCGGTCCGGTCGCACTCGATCAGGCGGCCGAGCCAGAAGAAGGCGGTGGTGTTCGAGACGCGCGCCGCCTGCTGCATGTTGTGGGTGACGATGACGATGGTGTAGCGGCTCTTGAGCTGGTAGATCAGCTCCTCGATGCGCTGCGTGGCAATCGGGTCGAGGGCGGACGCCGGTTCGTCCATGAGCAGCACGTCGGGTTCGATGGCCAGGGCGCGGGCGATGCAGAGGCGCTGCTGCTGGCCGCCGGACAGCGCCATGGCCGACGTGTGCAGCCGGTCCTTCACCTCGTCCCAGAGCGCCGCGGCCTTGAGGCTCGCTTCCACCCGGCCGCCCATCTCTTCCTTCGACCGTGCCATGCGGTTGATGCGCAGGCCGTAGGCCACATTCTCGAAGATCGACTTGGGGAACGGGTTCGACTTCTGGAAGACCATGCCGACCTTGCGGCGCAGGGCCACCACGTCGACCGACGGTGCGTAGATGTCCGTGCCATCGATCCGCACCGATCCTTCGACGCGCGCCCCGGGGATGATGTCGTTCATCCGGTTCAGCGAGCGCAGGAAGGTGGACTTGCCGCAGCCGGACGGGCCGATGAAGGCGGTGACCTGGTTGGGCTGGATGGCCAGTGAAATGTCGTGCAGGACCCGGTGCGCCCCGTAATAGAAGTTGACGTGCGAGACGTCGATCTTCGGGGGCTGCGCCTCGGTGGTGCGACCATCACCCGGAACGCTGGTGGCAGTCGGCCCCAGCGTGGCTGTAAGCAGCATGGCTCAAGCCTAGCCGTTGCGCGCGACCCGGAGGTTTCGGCAGTGTAAATTCGCGGTGTCAGTGGCCGGGAGCGCCTGGCGGGCGGGGATCGGCAGGGAAGGCGGGGATGGGTTGCGTGGTGTCCCGCGTTGGCTCTGCGCTACGCTGCTCGGAACTCTTCAGGAGGCGTCATGTCCGACACACTGCCGGCCGCGGCCGAACCGATTGCGCTGCTGTTCAAGATCAACAACTCGCTCGTGACCAGGGGGCTCGAAGGGCTTTCTGACGATGAGGCGTGGCACCAGATGGAAGGGAAGGCCAACCCGATCGCCTGGGTCGTCGGACACGTGACCGAGACACGCGGGCAACTGCTGGGGCTGCTGGGGGCTCCGTGGGACCCGGGCTGGGGCAATCGCTTCAAGCGTGGGTCCGAGCGGGTGGACCGTGCGGCCTACCCGTCGGTGAGCGCGATTGGGGCGAAGTTCGCCGAAACGCACGAGGCCATGCGCGCCGCCTTCGGCAGCCTCACGCCCGAACGGCTGGCCTCACCGACGCCCGTATCGTTCGCCGGCGCGCAGACCGTGGCCGACCTGCTCGCGTTCTTCGCGTTCCACGAGGCATACCACATCGGGCAGGTGGGGTTCATCCGGAAGAACCTGGGCCACAGCTCCCTGGCGGGGTGACGCGACCCGGCCCGGGCAACGGGAGGCGGCCGACGTGACGACGGGCCGGATGGGCTGGCGGACTGTGTGCCGCCACGCATCTTGCCCGTTGTACCGGCCCTGATGTGAGGCGTACAATCCGCGCACGGCACACGACCGGCGTGCCGCCCGCACTCAGGAGCCCCGATGACACAGCCGAACGGTGGCAAGGTCTACGTCGTCGACACGAGTGTTCTGGTTTCCGCCCCCGATGCCCTCCACAACCTGACGGATGGCAACACCGTCATCATCCCGTTTCCTGTCCTGCAGGAACTCGATCGGCGCCGCGCCGATTCCAGCGGGGTTGGCCATACCGCCCGACAGACCATCCGCTTCCTCGACCAGCTGCAGTCCGACGCCTCGCCCGAGATGCTCCGCCAGGGTATTCCGATGCGCGGCGGCCGCGTCTGCTTCCACGGCGGCGAACTCGACACGTCCCGCGCGTGGCCCGGCTTCTCGTCAGCCTATGCCGACGATGTGATCATCCTGCTGGCGAACGACTACCAGGAGACGCACCGCGACCTGCCGGTCTCGATCGTCACGCGCGACGCCGCGATGCGGTGCAAGGCGCGGGCGCGTGGGGTGGCCGCCGAGGACTACTACAGCGATCGGCCGGTCACCTCGCCCGACAAGTTCTACTCGGGCCGTGCGCGGATCGACCTGCCGGAGGAGCACGCCGGGCTGCTCTCGTCGCTGCACGTGGAGCAGCGGCTGCCGGTCTCCGAGCTGTCCGCGTTCACCGACACCTCGCAACTGCTCGTCAACCAGTGCTGCGAAGTGCGCGTGAACGGGAACGGCAAGGCGGCGTGGGGCATCTACAAGCAGCACGACGGGGTGGGCTACCTCCGCCGCGTGTCCTTCAAGGCCGGTGAGCGGTTCGGGCCCTGCAACCCGGAGCAGGCGTGCGCGCGCGAGCTGATGCTCGACGAGCAGACGCTGATCGTCTCGCTCGTGGGGATCGCCGGCACCGGCAAGACGCTCATGGCCCTGCTCGCGGCCTTCGAGCTGTACCGCGCCGGCCGCGTCTCGAAGATCGAGGTGTATCGTCTGAACGCCGAGGCCGGACGCCAGCTCGGGTTCCTTCCGGGCACGGTGGGCGACAAGATGGCGCCGTGGGCGAAGCCGATCATCGACAACCTCGATTTCATCATCCGCCGCATGGGGAACGGGGCCCGCTTCTCGAACGGGCTGGGCGAGCGCCACGGGGAGAATGGCAATGTGCCCGCGAGCGTGGAAGACCTCCTCGCCAGGAACGTGCTCGAGATCGCCCCAATCAACTACCTGCGCGGGCGCTCGATTCACGACGCCGTGCTCATCGTCGATGACGGGCAGAACCTGACGCAGGAAGACATGAAGCTGGTGCTGACGCGTGCGGGCGAGGGGACGCGCGTGATCCTCACGGGCGACCCCGATCAGATCGATCGGACGGAGATCGACGCGCTCTCGAACGGTCTCGTACAGGTGGTGGAGCGCTTCAAGGGCGAACCCAGCTTCGCCCACCTGACGATGAAGGACGTCGTCCGGTCGAGGATTGCGGAGCTGGCGGCGAAGCTGCTCTAGTCAGTGGCGCGACTTCCCCTGCCGGGGGACCAGCTCCATGCGGTGACCCACCCGCATCGGCACGCCGGCGACGCCGGTGGCGCGTGCCTGGGCCTGGCCGCCGGTCTTCGTCCGCACGGCCTGCGGCACCAGCACTGCCTCGATCCTGAGGGGCTTGCCGAGCATGTCGGCAAACGGCTGCGAGTGACGCGCCGCGGCCCAGACCTCCAGCTCGGCATCACCGATCGTCTGCAGCACGAGCACCGCCTCGTGCTCCCGGTCCTGCACCGTGAGGCCGGCCACGACCTGCGCGTGGCTCCGGTCGAGCGTTTCCGCCAGTCGCAGCATGGCGGCCAGAATGCGGACCACCCGGCGCCCCCTCTTCGGGAGTTCCCGGCTCTCCTCGTGTTCCCGCGCCGGGACGGCGCGCCGGTGATAGCGCGCGATCTGCGCGATGGTCTCCACTTCCAGCGGCTCGAACCCGCGCAGGTCGCCGTTCCGGATCAGGTAGTACGAGTGCTTGTGGTGCTTCTCGTAGCTGATGTGGACGCCGATGTCGTGAAGGAAGGCGCCGTACTCCAGCCACTCCCGTTCCCGGTCGGTGTAGCCGTGCAGGCCCCGCGTCTCGTCGAAGAGTGCCAGCGCAAGCCTGGCGATCCGGTGTGCGTGCTCGGGCACGTAGTTGCAGCGCTCGGCCAGCTCGATGACGCTGCGCCGGCGCACGTCGGGGTAGCGCTCGGCGTGCGCAATCTCCTTCCGGTTCCGCGCGATGTAGTCGAGCACGATGCCCTCGCGCAGCGACATGTCGCACAGCGTGATGGCGTCGGCGCCGAGCCGCTTCAGGATGACGTCGATGAGGATGGCGCCCGGCACGGCGATGTCGGCGCGACGCGGCTCGAGGCCGGGGATGAGGAGGCGCTTCTGCAGTCCCACGGCACAGACCGCCTTCCGCACCTTGTGGATCTGCTTGGCCGACACCCGCCGGTTGCGGATGCCCGCCGGCACCACGCCATCCTCCTCGGCCGCCGCGATGGTGCCGACGCTGAGGATCGAGCCCGACGTGCCCACCACCCGGTCGTAGCCCGACTCGGCGATCTCCTTGAGGAAGGGCTTCAGCTCCGCCTCGATGTGACGCACCATCTTCCGCTCGTGGTGCGGCGTGATCGGATCGGACTTCACGAAGCGCTCGGCCAGCCGGATCACGCCGAGCTTGAAGCTCCGGCCGGTCGCGAGCGTTCGCCCGGTGCCGTGGGTGATCTCCACGCTGCCACCGCCGATGTCGACCGTGACCGACACTTCGTTGGTGAGCCCCAGCCCGTACGCCGCGGCGAGGTGGATGAGGCGGGCCTCCTCCGTGCCGGAGATGATGCGGGCGCGGATGCCGGTCTGCTCGAAGATGGCCTTGAGGAACGCGCCGCCGTTCTCGGCCTCGCGCACCGCGCTGGTGGCCACCGCCTCGATGCGCTCCACCTCGTGCGACTCGGCCAGGCGCCGGAACTTGGAGAGCACCTGGAGGGCGGCCTGCATGGCCTTCGGCGTCAGCGCGCGCCCATCGAGCCCGCCCGCGCCCAGCCGCACCATCTCCTTCTCGCGATCGATGATCTCGAACGACAGATCCGGACGGACCCGGACCACGATCATGTGCAGCGAGTTGGTGCCGATGTCGATGGCCGCCAGGCGCATGGTGTCCCTACACTACGCGGGTTTTCGCCACGAGTCACGCCCCGGGCGTGCCCCGCCGGGGCATCTCACCACGCGGGTGTAACAGGGCTGTAAAACCACGGCGGCCGGTGGGCCGGGTTCGTTTACAAGGTCCGTCGCGCCGCGCCAGAATACCGGCATGGTGCAGCTCTACCTGATTCGACATGCGATTGCCGAAGAACGTGGGGAGGCCTGGCCCGACGACACCCTGCGCCCGCTGACCCGGGACGGCAAGTCGCGCATGCGGAAGGTCGTACGCGGGCTCGGACGCCTGGACGTGCAGGTCGACGTGGTGCTCACGAGCCCGCTCGTCCGCGCCCGCGAAACGGCGGAGATCGTGGCGGCGGCCTTCGACCCCGCACCACGCATCGTGGTCGTGGACGCCCTGGCGCCGGACGGCAGCCACACGGCCCTGCTCGACGCGCTCAAGAAGCACGCCCGACGGAAGAGCGTGGCGCTCGTCGGGCACGAGCCGGACCTGGGACGGCTCGCCGCGCGCCTCGTGGGTGCCAGGAACCCCTTCGAATTCCGCAAGGGCGCCGTCTGCCGCATCGACGTGGCGCGCCTCCCGCCCACCGCACCCGGGGCGGTGCAGTGGTTTGCCACCCCGGCCATGCTGCGGGCGATCCGCGACTAGCCGCGCGGGCCTAGGCGCGCAGGTGATCCGCGCGCCACTGCCGCACGCGCTGCTTGATGGCCTTCGGGTCGCTGAGCGTGCCCGCAAGTACCTCGTCCACAAGCCCCGGCAGTTCCTCGTCGCAGGCAAAGCGCAGGGCCACGAGCTGCTGGATGGTCAGGCGGTCCGCCTGCGCAGCGCGATCCGGCGGCAGCACCGACGCGTAGCGCAGCCGCTCTTCCAACCGGATCACCCGGTTCTGCACCGTCAGCGTCTGCTGCCGCGACACCACCCCAATCCACGGCAGCGCCAGCGCCACCACGAACGCGAACAGCGCCCCGATGGAGAAGGCGGTGACCAGGTGGTAGGCCGTCCACAGCAGGTTGGCCAGCAACAACAGGTAGAGGACGGTGACGGACGTGGGCAGGCGGCGGACGTGGGTCTCGAACGTCTGTGTCTCGGACATCGTGGCTCCTTCTGGACGAGGGTAATCGCTTCGCGTTGGACGTGGCGCACGGCTGGGGTAGTGCGCCAGAGTTTACAGCCACGTTACACGCGGGTACGGGAAGATGACGGCATATCCCGAGGTGATTCCCATGCTGGACGTGAACGTTGTCTATCCCGGCCGCGTTCGCCACTACTCCGTCGCCCTGAGCGGCCTCGATGGGTGGGAGGTGACCGTCGAAGAGAACCGCCGCGTGCAGTGGCGTGAAGTGCTCGAGGACTGGCACCGGGTGGAACGCACGCTGGATCGGGTCCGGCGCGAGGTGGAAGACCTGCTCGACGACGGGTGGACGCTTCAGACGGCGCGCGGCCTGATGTGACGCGCTGGCCGGCCCCGGTGTTCAGTCGATGAACCGGTAGCCCAGCCCGACGGCGGTCTCGATCTGCTGGCCGGCCGCGCCCAGCTTCTGGCGGAGGCGCCCCACGTGCACGTCCACCGACCGGGTCTCGACCAGCCGGTCGTAGCCCCACACCCGCTCGAGCAGCCGGTCGCGTGACACGACACGGTTCTTGTTCTGGACGAGGTAACGGAGCAGCTCGAACTCGCGGCGCGTGAGCCGCACCGGCGCCCCATCCACCTCCACGGACACCGCGTCGAAGTCGGCCACCAGGTGCGCGCCGCTGTACACCGATGCCGGCCGTTCCTCGGGCGACGTGGCCCGTCGCAGCACCGCCTTCACCCGCGCCGTCAGCTCGCGCAGGCTGAAGGGCTTGGTCACGTAGTCGTCTGCCCCCATCTCCAGCCCGGTCACCCGGTCGGCTTCGCTGCTCTTGGCCGTCAGCATGATGATGGGGAGGTGCCGCGCATCCGACCGCTGCCGCAGCAGGCGGCACACCTCGAGCCCGCTCAGGACCGGCAGGTTCAGGTCGAGGATGATCAGATCCGGGGGCCGCGCCGAGACGGCCTTCAACGCGGCGTCACCGCTGCCCACGATTTCCGCCTCCGCGCCGCCAGACCGCTCGAGCGTGTGCTTGATCAGCCCGGCGATGTCCTGCTCGTCCTCGACGATGAGTACGCGATGCTTCGGCATGAGGTAGGTCCACACTACCGAGCCGGAGTTTCGACAGGGTATCGTCCCTGTTAAATCTGGGTTACGGATGCGGCAGGCTGCATGCTATCCTGCGCCTGATTTCGGGGTGTGCGCGCGGAGGGCGTGACGTGGGACGTGTGCTCGGACGGATGGCGGTGACCGTGGGGTTGTTGGCGGTCGTGCTGGCGCCGCGCGTGGCCTCGGCGCAGGAGTGGATCCCCTACCACAGCGACCCGAAGAACATCCTCGAGGGCAACTGGCAGTCGTGCCAGCAGTCCGACGGGCGATACGCCGAGAAGATCTACGACCACTTCGTCAACAGCGTGCCCCAGTTCGAGGTGCACCTCGGCCCGCGCCGCGAGTTCGCGATCTTCAAGGGGGTCCAGGAAGAGCACCGCGAGCACGAGTCGCGCGAGAACCTGCTCCAGCCCTACCGCGTGATGATGGAGGGGGGCCGGGCCCGGCAGCGCTGGGACATTCCCTCGCTCAACCTTGCCTTCACCGTCGCCCTTGGCGGTGGGTCCACGATGGACTGCGAGAGCTGGTACATCGTCCTGGCTCCACTCGAGAAAGCCTCGCAGTAGCCCGCCCGATTTCACACGCCCGTTGAACGGCCATGGCGCCCCCTGTTACACCAGCCTCGTAGGCTGAGGGGGAATGACGGGTGCACGGCGGCAGACGATCAGCGCGATCGTCTGCGCGTACAACGAAGCCGGATACCTCGGTCCGTGCCTGCATGCGCTGCTGGCACAGACCCGCCCCCCCGACGAGATCATCGTCGTCGACAACGCCAGCACCGACGGCACGGCCGGGATCGCGCGCGCGATCCCGGGCGTCCGCGTCATACACGAGCCGGTCCGCGGGCTCGTGACGGCGCGTGAGACCGGGCGGCTGGCGGCCACCGGTGACGTGCTGGCCTACGTCGACGCCGACTGCCGCCCGCCGCTGACCTGGCTGGCGCGGATCGAGCGGCGTTTCACGGTGCGGCCGGCGCTGGTGGCGGTCACCGGGCCCTATCGCTTCTTCGACTGGGACCGGTCGGGGCGCGTACTCATCCGAGCCTACGACTGGCTGCTGGCGCCACCCACGCACTGGCTGGTTCACCACGCGCTCGGGATCGGCGCGATCCTCTACGGTGGCAACTTCGCCGTGAAGCGAGAGGCACTGGCCCGCATCAACGGCTTCGACCGGAGCATCGAGTTCCACGGCGAGGACACGAACCTCGGACGCCGGCTGACGCCGATCGGGCAGGTGGACCTGGCAGGTGAGTGCTGGCTGTGGACCTCGGCCCGCCGCTACCACGCCCTTGGCAAGCGTGCCGTGTTCGGACTCTACGTCCGCAACTTCTGGTCGGAGGTGCTGCGGCACCGCCCGGCCGATCGCACCCACGTCGACGTGAGGGCCTGACGTGCCGGGATACGAGCCGTTCCTCCTGTGCGACTTCCACGTCCACACCACCTGGAGCGACGGGCGCCTGTCGCTGCGGGAGGTCATCGACCTGTACGGGCAGACCGGCCGGTTCGACGTCATCGCCATTACCGACCACATCCTGATGGAGCGCGACCTGCTCGGCCGCGTGGGACGCATTGTGTCGCTCGGCCGGCGGCACTTCTCGGTCACCGAGGAGCGGTTCGACGCGTACATGGCCGAGATCCAGGCGGAGGCGATCCGGGCCAGGCGGCTCTACGATCTGCTGGTCATCCCCGGCGCCGAGATCACGCAGAACAACCTGCGCAGCCGCAAGAACTCGCACATCATCGCGCTCAACATCCGGAAGTGGATCAGTGCGGACCAGACGGCGCGCGACATCCTGCAGGAGATCCGGTCGCAGGGGGCGCTGAGCATCGCCTGCCACCCGCATCACCGCACGACGCGGCGCGTGGAGATCAGCACCTGCTTCCTCTGGGACAACCGGAAGTCCCTGACCCATCTGGTGGACGTCTGGGAGGCGGCGAATCGTGACGACCTCTTCTCCGTCACGTCGCTGAAGCACTTTCCCTACGTGGCCAACAGCGACTTCCACAAGGCCAAGCACCTGTATTCGTGGAAGACACTGCTGCGCTGCGCGAAGGACTGGGACTCCATCGCGGCCACGCTGCGCGCCAACGTGGACGTGGCATTGACCCTCTACAGGAACGGTTCATGGGCGGCGTAGGCCGGCACGGCCAGGCACAGCCGCCTCGAGGTCGGACGATTCGGAGAGAAGGAGACGGTGTATGACAGTGCTGGTGATCGACCGCGAGGAAGCCATCATGCGGATCGCGGTGGACTTCATCGAGATGCCCGACCTCATCGTGACGGCCGCCCAGGCGAGGCGCCTGTGGAACCTGCCGGCGGAGGCGTGCGACCGGGCGCTGGCTGCCCTGGTGGACCGCGGATTCCTCGCGAAGACCCGCGGCGGAGCCTTCCTGCGCCGCACATCCGGCGGGCCGGTCGTGCTCCCGAAGGCGTCCTGACCGCGCGGCCGCTCCTGACGCTCGTCCTGCTGCCGGGGCTCGACGGCACGGACGTGTTCTACAGGCCGCTCATCGCCGAACTGCCCCCGTGGATTCGGGCCGTTGTCGTCGAGCTGCCCACGACCGGCCCGAACGACTACGAGACGCTGCTCGATCACGTCGACCACGCCACGCGCGATCTGCGCGACGTGATCCTCGTCGGATTCTCGTTCTCCGGCCCGCTCGCCCTCTGCCTCGCCTCGCGCCGCCCATCGCGCGTGCGTGCGCTGGTCCTCATGGCGACCTTCGTGCGGCTGCCCCGGCCGCACCTGCGCCGCATCGCCTTCCTGACCCGTCCATGGATGGTGGCACTGCTGCGCCTGCTTCGGCGCCTGCCGTCCTGGGTGGATCCCTCGGCGGGCGCCCGCCGTGCGGCCAAGCGCGAAACGTGGCGCCGCGTGCCTGCTGCCACGATCGCCCGGCGCCTGCGTGCGGTGATCGACGTGGATGCGACACGGCACCTGCGGCAGTGTCCCCTGCCGATGCTCAACCTGGCCTTCAACGGAGATGAGGCCGTACCGGCCCGGAATGCCGACGCCATCCAGGCAGCCGGACCGGCGGCCACATGCGTACGCCTGGACGGTCACCACCTGACCGTCTTCGACGAGCCCTCGGTCGTCGCCGCGGTCCTGCTGCGCTTCCTCGCCGGCCTCTGAGCGCCGAGTCTCCACGCACCTCACCGCAGATGAAAAAAAGGGCCGGCCCCGCATGTGCGGAGCCGACCCCGGTTGGATGGCGCGAGTCCAGCTTTACCAGAGCAGCTTCGCGCCGAGCTGCAGCTGACGGGGATCGTAGGTGCTGGTGATGGTGCCGAAGGCGTTCGAGCTGCGGTTCCCGTTCGGGGCACGGAAGTTGGTGCGGTTGAGCAGGTTGAAGGCCTCGACGCGAAGTTCGAGCCTGATCTGGCCGGTCACCGGCACAGTCTTGCTGGCGGCGAGGTCCACCTGCCAGAAGTGCGGACCGCGGACGCTGTTGCGGGCCGCATTGCCGAACGGCTGGCTGGGGTCGGTGGGAATCGACACGCAGCTGGCGTTGAACCAGCCGGTGATCGTCCGGTTCGACGCATACGGGTCGCAGGTCACGTTGGGGCGGTAGTTGTTCGCACCGCGGAAGTCCTGTGCGATTCCCGACACGATGAAGGGCGTGGTCGGCGTGTAGGTGAAGGTGACCGGCTCTCCGGCGTTCAGGCTGTTGATGGCCGCGAGCTGCCAGCCACCGACCAGCGCGTCGAGCACGGCCGGAAGAGTCGAGCCCCAGCGCTCACCGCGGCCGAAGGGGAGCGACCAGACCACGCTCGTCTTGCTGTTGAACGGTTCGTGATAGCCCGAGTAGCTGAAGTCCGCATCCATGTTGGAGAAGTCCTGCGGGGCGGGGAAGTTGCCGTTCGTGTTCTCGAGGGAGCCGGCGCCGTTGTCCTTCGCTTCGGACAACGTCAACGAGCTGAGCACGGAGAACTTCGTCCGGTAGCGCCACTCCACCTTCCCCTGGAACGCGCGGTACCGCGACTTGCCGCCGTTGAAGGCATAGGTGATGTCGGAGAACTCCGGGATCGGCCGGCGCGCCTGCAGCGACAGCGACCCTGCCGCGTTGTTCGGACGAGCCTGGTTGTAGTTGGCGAAGAGCAGGAGATCGTCGGCACGGTTGCCGACATAGGCGGCATCGACCAGGAAACCGCGACCGAGCTCCCGCTGCGCCGAGATGTACCAGCTCTGCACGGGGCTGGAGTGGTAGTCCTCGGGCATGTACGTGATGTTGGCCGTCAGCGGGTTGAACTTCGATGGGTCCGTCAGCCCTGCCGGGTAGCCGAGTTCCGTCGGCACGAAGGCGGCGTCCGAGGGGCTCTGGTTCACCACGGCGTTGATCACCTGGGGGCCGTTGATGGGCAGCAGGTTGCCGCCGCCTGCCCGGTTGAAGTGAACGTAGCTGAGGCCCCACCCGCCGCGCACCACGGTGCGGTCGGCGACGGTCCATGCGAAGCCCAGGCGCGGCCCGACGTTGTTCCGGTCCGGGTTGATGGTCGAACGGTCCTTCATGGACCCGTCCCGGGCGACGATCATCGTACGCGCGATGGGGTCGTAGTTCGAGAGGATGTTGTTCTTCTCCCACTGCGGTGACGCGTACTCGTACCGCAGCCCCACGTTCAGCGTCAGCCCATCGCGCACCCGCCAGTCATCCTGCACGTAGCCGAAGTGCATGTGCTGGCGGACGTCGGCCACCAGCACATTGCTCAGCGAGTAACTGGAGCGGAGACCCAGCATGAAGTCGGCCAGGTTGTAGATGTTCGCCGCCGCCGCGCCAGCGGGCCTGGAGTACTGGCCGCTATAGGCGTCGCGGCCGTAGAGCGGGTTCACGTCCTGCACCTGCGTGTTGATCCGCTGGAACTCGTAGCCGGCCTTCATCGAGTGGGCGCCGGCCAGCCACGTGTAGTTGACCTTGGGGTTCCAGACCGTCGGGTACTGCCACTGCGGGTTGGTCGCCTGGCGACCGAGGGTGGTGAAGCCCGTGATGACCTGGGTCGGCAGCCCACCGGCAATCCGCGGATCCGAGGGCAGCCCGGTGAGGCCGAACTGCTCGAGCGCACTGGCGGTGCCCAGGCCGGGCGGGCCCTTGCCGGCCTCGGTCGACCCGTACCCGAACCGCACCTCGAGCAGCTGCGTGGGGCTCTGCACCCACGTCATCCCCAGCGCGAGCTGCTTGCTGCGTGCGTAGATGGTGCCGTTGCCGTCGCCGCCCGCCGGCAGCGGAATGCCGGGCTGGTCGAAGGTGCTCAGGTCGCGCCATCCATAGCGCCCGAACGTCGAGAGCCCCGGTGCGAGCTGCAGGTCGACTTTGCCTCCGGCCTTGTCGGTGTCGTTCGTGAACTCCTGGAGGATGGTGTAGTTGTTCGCCGTGCCCGCGCCCGTGGGCGTCGGGAGGGACGACAGCACCTTCCTGGCAAACGCGGTCAGAGGAATCGGCGTGCCGGCGCCGTAGGTAATCCCGGTCCTGGGATCGCGGATGGCCACCGGCAGGATGCCGGCGGCATTGGCCGCCGTCGGGATGGAGCTGTTCCCGGTCACCTTGCGCGTCTGGCGGTAGAGTTCGGCGTCGGCGAAGAAGAACGCCCGGTTCCTGACGATGGGACCGCCGATGACTCCGCCGAACTGGTCGCGGTGCATCTGCGGCTTGCCGGTCGCCGGCTTGAAGAACCCGGTGGCGTTCATGGCGGTGTCTCGCACGAACTCCCAGCCCGCACCGTGCAGGCTGTTGGTGCCGCTGCGATAGACGACGTTGATGGTGGCCCCGGCGGCCCGCCCGTACTCCGCGCTCGAGTTGTTGGTCACCACCTTGAACTCGCCGATCGCGTCCGGCGGCGGCTGCATCACCTGGTTCGAGAAGCCCTGGTTGCTCGTACCGTAGGCGTTGTTGTCCACGCCGTCGATCAGGAAGTTGTTGAACGTGCTGCGCAGCCCGTTCACGTTGAACGACCCTTCGCGGGGGGTGTTCGAGCTGCCGTTGTTGAAGGCGGACAGCCGCACCCCGGCCGAGAGGAGGGCCAGCGCCGAGTACTCGCGACCATTGAGCGGCAGGGCGCGGGTCTGCTCCCCGGTAATCACCTGGCCGCGCTGGCTGGAGTCGGTCTCGAGCAGCGGCGCAGCGCCCGTCACGCTCACCGACTCGGAGACCGCCCCGACACTCAGGTCGAGGTCCACGCGCAGCCGGGCGCCAACCGCGACCCGCACGTCGGTCACCTCGCGCGTGGCGAAGCCCTGCAGCTCGCTGGTGACGGAGTAGGCGCCGATGCGGACGGTCGGGAACTCATAGTTGCCACGCTCGTCCGTGGTCCGGGTGGTGCTGATGCCGGTGTCGAGGCTGCGCAGCGTGACGGTGACGCCCGGCAGCACGCCGCCGCTGCTGTCGCGGACGGTGCCGAGAACGGCTCCCGCGTCGAACTGGGCCCACGCGGGCGCAGCGACGAGCAGGAGCAGCGCGGTCAGGAACGATTTCAGGGACATGTGGGTGGCTGAGCCTTTCGGAGAGGGCGGGCGGTAGGCCCGCGACCAGCTCACGCTAGCAACCTCGTATCAAGCGGACGTGACGGCGGCGTCACGATCGGGTCACAGATGCCGAGCCGCCCGTTTGACACGCCCGTCCAGACGCCCTACCCTGTCTTGTCGTGATCCGGGCCCTGCGCCTGCGCGCCTCCATCCACGCCCTCGCGGTCGCCATGCAGCTCTGCATGGCCTGGATGGCCGTGTCCTCGCTGCTCCACGTCGAGGACGACGCGCTGTGCAACCCGGTGGTGGCGCACGACCACGCGGCGCACCGCATCGGGCAGGCACCGACGGACGACACCCCGTCGTCCGATCACTGCTTCACCTGCCACAACCTCTCGCTCCGCTCGCTCGTCGCCTCCTCGTCACTGGCCTCACCGCTCCTGGTCGAGCAGCCGGTCGCCGTCGCCTCGAGCCGCGCCCGTCACGTCGCGTTCGACTCGCGCCAGCCTGCCCGCGCTCCGCCCCTCGCCTGAACCGCGTCTCCAGACTGTCGGTTGCCACACGGGCACGCCTGCGGGCGTGCACGCCGGTGTTTGGTGTTTTCAGTGTGAGGTCATGGACATGGTGAACGTGTTTCCGCACGGCGCGGCGCGCAGTGCGTTGCTGGTGTTGTTGCTCATGCTCGGGGGCGTCACGTCGTCCCTGGCGCAGAACATCGGGACGATCTCGGGCGTCGTGAAGGACGACCAGGGGCTCCCGGTCCCCGGCGTCACGGTCAGCCTGCTGAACCGCGTGTCGCGCACCGGGCAGGAGACCGTCACGAATGGCCAGGGCGAATACACCCTGGCGAACATCCCGTTCGGGATCTACGTGCTGACCGCATCGGTCCAGGGCTTCGCGCCCGCGCAACAGGTGGTCGACGTGCATTCCACCGTCGCGATCGCGGCCGACCTGCAGCTGCGGCTCGGCAGCGTGAACGAGGTGGTGGAGGTGTCTGCCGACGCGCTGCTGGAGACCTCGTCCACCGGGTCGCACGTCGACCTCGGCGCGGCGCTCATCGACCAGCTGCCGAGCGCCACGCCGAGCAAGCAGCTCTCGGCGATGCTGCTGTCGGCACCCGGATTCATTCCCAGCCAGAACGGCCGCATCCACGTCCGCGGGTCCCATGGCCAGATCCAGTACGTGGTCGACGGCGTGCCGATGACCGACGAGTACACCGAGGCGTACGCCAACCCGCTCGATCCGCGGTACGTGAAGTCGGCGGCGGTGATGACCGGTGGTGTGCCGGCCGAGTACGGCGGAAAGCTTGCGGCGGTGGTGGACATCACGTCGAAGTCGGGCCTGGACGCGCCGAAGCCGGTGTCGGGTGAGGCCAGCCTGAACGTGGGCAGCTTTGGCGCGCTCGACGGCGGTGGGACGGTGGGCGGCCGGTTCAACTCGCGTGTGGGCTACTTCCTGAGCGCCGGCGGCAACCGGACCGACCGCTACCTGGACCCGCCGACGGCCGACAACTTCCACAACACCGGCAATGCGCAGCGCTTCACCGGCAAGCTCGAGTTCCGCCCGAGCGCCAGGGACTTCATCCGCGGCGTCTTCGCCGCGAACGGCAGCCGCTTCCAGACCCCCAACCGGGCAGACGCGCAGGCGAGGGGGGAAGACTCGTGGCAGGAACTGGGCGGCAGCTCGCAGACCGTCACCTGGCTGCGGCAGCTCGGCACCACGTTCACGCTCGACCTGGTGGCGTATCGCCGCGCGGCATCGGCGGAGCTCGACGCGACCAGTGCCGTGCCGCTCGCCGCGACGCAGTACCGGGAGCTGAACCACCAGGGGGTGAACGCCGCCCTGAGCTACGCGTCGGCCGGGCACCGCGTGAAGGCCGGCGTGCAGTTCGATCGGAACCCGGTGAACGAGCAGTTCCGGATGGTGGGCCGGGATACGGAGGACGGGTCGATCCAGGCGCAGTTCGACCCGGCACGCGGTGGCCAGGCATTCAGCTTCACCGGTTCACGTGTCGGGCAGACCCTGGGTGCCTACATCCAGGACACGTTCTCACCGGTCGACGACCTGAACATCGCCATTGGCGTGCGCGTGGATCGCTACAGACTGTTGGTCGAGCAGACCGCCGTCAGTCCGCGGCTCGGCATCGCCTACCACGTGCACGACACCGGCACTGTGCTGCGCGGCTCGTACAGCCGGCTCTTCATGCCACCCTTCTCGGAGAACCTGCTGCTGTCGAGCTCGGAGGAAGCGCGGGCGCTCTCACCTGGCGGCGACAGCCTCGACGTGCAGCCCGAGACGCAGCATGCCTGGGAAGTGGGTGTGCAGCAGGCGCTGTCCACACACGCGAAGATCGACGTGGCGTACTACCGCAAGGACATCCGCAATGTCGCGGACGTGGAGCAGTTCCTCGACACCACGGTGACCTTTCCCATCTCGGTAGGGAAGGGGCTGGCCGAAGGGCTCGAAGCCAGGCTCGACGTGCCGGTCTACAAGGGCATCAACGGCTACGTGAGCCTCTCGCGGGCGAAGATCCTCCTGACGGCACCGCTGACCGGAGGGCTCTTCCTCGAGGAGACGCCGCCGGCGGGCGAGCAGTTCTACGCAGACCACGACCAGCGGTGGCAGTCGCAGTTCGGGGTCACCTACGCGCACCCGAGCCAGCGGTTCTTCGCCTCCTTCACGGGCCGCGTGGACAGCGGCATCCCGTTCGGGTTGCCCGAAGACTTCGACCCGGACACGTTCGAGGACCCGCAGGCGCTCGGCCTGGTCAACCTCGACACGGAGCGTGCGAAGCCGAGGACCCTCGCGAACCTGCTGGCCGGCGGGGAACTCTTCCGCCGCGGCACCACGAAGGTGGACTGGCAGGCGGGTGTCCTGAACGCATTCGACACCCGGTACCTGCTGAACTTCCTGTCGATCTTCAACGGCACGCACTACGGCGCGCCACGGACGTTCACCGCCCGGCTGAAGGTGGGTTTCTGAAGGATAGTCCGCCTGATTTAACAGACATTTAACACACCGGAAGCACGCGCGACACACACGCCCGATACCGTGAGGGCACACTGCTGGACAGGGCCGCACCTGCCGCTGCCGCAGAACGGCCGGGCATGCGCGCGCGAGCCCTCGAGAGGGTGTGATTCGATGAACATCAGGACGTTTTCGTGGGCGGCCCGTGCGCTGCCCGTGCTCGTGGCGGCGCTCGCCACCGCCTGTGGCGGCGGACAGCCCGCCGGCGAGGGCAAGGATGCGGCCGCGGCGACCGGTACGCTCTCCATCAACGGCGCAGGTGCCACCTTTCCCTATCCGATCTACTCGAAGTGGTTCGACGAGTACCGCAAGGCGAACCCGCAGGTCGAGATCAACTACCAGTCCATCGGGTCGGGCGGCGGCATCCGCCAGGTGAGCAACGAGACGGTGTTCTTCGGCGCCACCGACGGTCCGATGACCGACGAGCAGCTGAAGGCCGCACCGGGTCCCATCCTGCACTTCCCGACCGTGCTCGGGGCCGACGTGCCGGTCTACAACCTGCCCGGCCTGAACGCGGACCTGAAGTTCACCGGCCCGCTCCTGGCCGACATCTTCCTCGGCAAGGTCACGAAGTGGAGCGACCCGGCCATTGCGATGGTGAACCCGGGCGTGTCGCTCCCCGCCACGGACATCACCGTGGTGCACCGCTCCGACGGCTCCGGCACCACGTACATCTGGGTGGACTTCCTCTCGAAGGTCTCGACCGAGTGGAAGGAGAAGGTCGGCGTCTCCACCTCCGTCAACTGGCCCGTGGGTGTTGGTGGCAAGGGCAACGAAGGCGTGGCCGGCCTGGTCAGCCAGACGCCGGGCTCCATCGGCTACGTCGAGCTGATCTACGCGCTCCAGAACAAGATCGCCTTCGGCGCCGTGCAGAACGCGAGCGGGGAGTTCGTCAAGGCCTCCACGGACGCGGTGACCGCGGCCGCTGCATCTGCGGCCGCCAGCATGCCCGCGGACTTCCGCGTGTCGATCACGAACGCCGCCGGCTCCGGCGCCTACCCGGTTGCCTCGTTCACCTGGCTGCTCCTCTACGAAGACCCCAAGGACAAGGCCCGTGGCAAGGCGATGGTGGACTTCATGAAATGGGCCCTCACCGACGGCCAGGCCTTCGCCGCCCAGCTCGGGTACGCGCCGCTGCCCGGTGACGTGGTCAAGCAGGAACTGGCCCAGCTCGAACGCGTGAAGATCCAGTGAGACGATGAGCAAGGACCTCGGATTCAGGGTGGGTACCGGCGCCTTCGGTGTCCTGCTGATCGCCATCGTCGCGGCGATCGGCTTCGAGCTGGCCCGGCAGTCGATGCTGTCGATCCAGGAGTTCGGCCTGTCGTTCTGGACCAGCTCGACCTGGGATCCGGTGTCGGGCGAGTTCGGCGCCCTCCCGTTCATCTGGGGCACGCTCTACTCGTCCGTCCTGGCGCTCCTGATTGCCACGCCGGTGGCCATCGGCATTGCCGTGTTCATCACGGAGCTGTGCCCGCCGATGCTGCGTCAGCCACTGGTGTTCCTCACTGAGCTGCTCGCCGCCATCCCCTCGATCGTCTACGGGATCTGGGGCATCTTCGTGCTGGTGCCGGCGGTGCGATGGCTCCAGACCTCGCTTCCGGACTCGATGCGGCAGCTGCCGATCTTCTCCGGTCCCCCGCTTGGCGTGGGCATGCTGTCCGCCACGCTGATCCTGGCGGTGATGGTGGTGCCGTTCACCTCGTCGGTGGCCCGTGAGGTGCTCAAGTCGGTGCCGATGGCGCAGCGCGAGGCGGCCTATGCCCTCGGCGCCACCCGCTTCGAGGCGATCTCCGCGGCGCTGTTCTACGCACGCACCGGCATCGTGGGCGCCGTCATGCTCGGGTTCGGCCGTGCACTGGGCGAGACGATGGCCGTCACGATGGTCATCGGCAACAACCCGCAGGTGTCCACCTCGCTCTTCGCACCGCAGTACACGATGGCCGCGGTCCTCGCGAACGAGTTCACCGAAGCCGCGGACGAACTCTACCTGCACGCCCTGATCGAGATCGGCCTCGTGCTGTTCACCATCACGCTCATCGTCAACGGCCTCTCGCGCCTGCTCATCTGGAGCATGGCGCGGAGCGCCAAGCCGTCAAGGGTGGCGTCACGCGTCCAGCCCTCGGCCGCAGGAGCCTGACGACCATGCTGCGCCGCAAGCTCCTGTCCAGCCTGTTCGTGGCCTTCTGTGCCGGCGCCGTGCTGCTTGCCCTGATTCCGCTGGCGATGATCCTCTTCTTCGTGATCTCGCAGGGAATCCGCGCGCTGAACGTCGATTTCTTCCTCAACATGCCTGCGCCGGTGGGTGAGAGCGGCGGCGGCATGGCGAACGCCATCGTGGGCACGCTGATGCTGACCACGCTGGGTTCCGTCATGGCCATCCCGATCGGCGTGATGAGCGGCGTCTACATGTCGGAGTACGCCGGCAGCCGACTCGCGTCGGCCATCCGGTTCGCAGCCGACACGCTGAACGGCGTGCCGTCCATCGTCATCGGCGTGTTCGCCTACGGCATCGCGGTGCTGCCGTTCAAGCAGTTCAGCGCCCTGGCCGGGGGACTGGCGCTCGGCATCATGATGATTCCGATCATCGCGCGCACGACCGAAGAACTGCTCCTGCTCGTGCCCGGTACGATGCGGGAGGGGGCACTGGCCCTGGGGGCCACGCGGGCACGGGCGATGTTCACCGTGGTGCTCCCGGCCGCCGCGCCTGGCATCGTGACCGGCATCGTGCTGGCGCTGGCGCGGATTGCGGGCGAAACCGCCCCGCTGCTCTTCACCTCGTTCAACAACCGCTTCTTCAACACCGACGTCACCCAGCCGATCTCGTCGCTCACGGTGCAGGTGTTCACCTACGCGATCTCGCCCTACGAAGACTGGCACCGGCAGGCATGGGCCGGCGCGCTGGTGCTGGTGGGCATCGTGCTCGTCTGCTCCCTGCTGGCCCGCTTCGCCACGCGACGCATGAGCGGCCTCTCCCGCGGCTGACCCGCCGCCGCACCACCGTTCGGTCTATCCCGATCGCGATAGCGACGCTGGGAGGGCGCCTCTGCTAGGCTGACCTCCGTGCGCGTGCGCGGCTCACTGATGAACATGCTCGCGGTGCTGGCGGTCGTCATGCCGCTGCAGGTGCCGTCGTGCGGGCCGCCTGATGTGGCGGTCGTCCGCGTGGAGTTCTACCGGGCGGGAGGCTACCGCTTCTCGTGGCGCGAGCGCAGGGCGGTGGAGCGCATCGCGGAGGCTGCGGTGACCGATGCGCGACGCTTCCTGCCAGGGCTGCCCGGCCAGATTCTCGTCAAGGTCCGCGCCGGAGCGAACGTCATCCCCGAGACAGGTGAGCTCAGCAACGCCTTCACGCCGAATGTGGTCTGGTGGGATGTGAACCCGCGGCACGCGGGCGGCGTGCGGGCCACGGCGGAGCGCGAACTCCGGGCGTCGCTCTTCCACGCGTTCACGCACCTGGTGCGGAACAATGCACACCGTTCGAAGGGGCTGACCGAGGAGTTCATCGGCGAGGGGCTGGCCATCGCCTTCGAGCGGGACTTCGCGCGCGTGTCGCGTCCGTGGGGCGACTACTCCGGGACGGACGAGACCCGCGTGCGGGACGTGCTGGGCATGCCGGACGAGCAGGCCTGGGGCGCGTGGCTGAGGGCCGATCGCCAGGGGCGGCGCTGGGCCGGCCACCGTGTCGGCACTTTGCTGGTCGACCGGGCATCGCGCCAGGCGCGGCTCACGCCGGCGCAGATGGTCACGATGCCGGCCGAGGACGTCATCCGGCTTGCCGGGTTCGAATCGCCGGCGACCGTCTCACGTCGCTAGGAACGGTTCAGCGCCGTGGGAACTGGTCCGGATTGTTCGTGAAGAGCGCGTCGACGCCGAAGGTGTAGAGGAACTGCGCCATCTCGTCCTTCACGGACGGGTGGCCGGTCTTCTCGTCCGCCCGGAATGTCCAGACCGTGACCGTCAGGCCCAGGGCGTGCGCACGCGCCACCAGATCCGGGTGCGTGGCCACCAGCCTCTTCTCCGGGGCGATGCCCTGAGCGAAGGTCGCCAGGTCCTTCAGCTGGGCATCCGTGATGTCGGCCTCGTTCGACGTGAGGAAGACGCGCGGCACCGCCGGCAGGTCCACGGACATCCGCCTGATGGTGGGCCGGTCGAACGACTGGATGATCACTGGCGTCTTCTTCAGCGACTCGGGCCGGTCGAGCCCGTGCCGCTTCACGGAATCCACGAACAGCTTCGCCATGTCGATGCCGCGAGCCGTGTAGAGCGGCGGCGACTTCAGCTCCGGGTACACGCCAACGCCGGGATGCTGCTGCACCCGGGCCAGCATCTCGTCCCACGTGGGGATCTGCTGCCCCTTGAAGCGCGCGTCGAACCAGCTGCCCGCATCCAGCCGCTTCAGTTCGGCCACGGTGAAGTCGTTCGCGACCCAGCGCTTCTCACCGTTGCGGCCCCTCACGTCCGGGCTCACGCGGTTCGGGTAGATCTCCTCGACATCCGTTGTCCGCTCCAGCGTGTCGTCGTGCAGGCAGACGAGCACGCCGTCCTTGGACACTGCCAGGTCGGGCTCCACGAAGTCGGCCTTCTGCTGGATGGCCAGGTCATAGGCGGCGACCGTGTGTTCCGGGGCGTAGTTCGACGCGCCCCGATGCGCGATGAGCACCTTCGGCGCGTCGGCCCCCTGCACCAGCGCGGTGGCGACGATGATGCCGAGGCCGGAGACGAGGAGGGAGGCGAGACGCAGCGTCGTCATGCGACAACTATAGCGGCTGCGTGTGACGGCGGGGTGACAGGATGACGCGTCGGGCGTCGTGGAGACCACGGGAGAGGTTCGACCCGCCAAAAGGACAGGGCCCGGAGGACATACGCCCCCGGGCCCACGTGTGCGTGCAGCGCCCGCTTTCAGGCGGGCCGGGTCGTCAGAACGAGTAGCGGAGCGATACCTGCGTCTGGCGCGCCGTGCCCAGGCCGACCGTGCGGTTCAGCGGACCCAGCATGTAGCCGAACGTGCCCACCTGGGCGTCGGTGAAGGGCACGCCGGGCGTGCCGTTGGGCAGCGTGGCGGCCGGGTTCTCGTAGTTCAGCCGGTTCAGGATGTTGAAGACCTCGACCCTGAGCTGCACCGACTGGGAGCTGCCGAAGCGCAGGTCCTTGCTCACCATCAGGTCGGCCTGCCAGAAGCCGGGGCCGCGCAGGAAGTTGCGCGGGAGGTTGCCGAAGGTGCCGGGCTGCGGCGTGGCGAACGCGGCGGGGTTCAGGTAGCGGACGCCGCCGTTCTCGAGATACGGGTTCACGCCGGGCACCAGGTCGGGCCGCTGCGTGCCGCGGCTGTTGCCGCCGGGGATGTTCACCACCGTCACGCCGCCCACCGAGGTGTTGTCCGGACGCGCGATGACCACGTTGATCGGCACGCCGCTGCGCGCATTCACGATGCCACCGATGCGCCAGCCGCCGGTCCACATGCCGTTGCCAGGGATCTGGTAGACCAGGGAGCCGTTGACGGTGTGCGGGATGTCCTGCGGGTTCGTACCGTACTCGGTCTCGAAGTCGAACGTGTTCTGCGTCGTCGCCGCCTCGTTGGAGCCCTGCGTGGTGCCCCTGTTCTTCGAGAGCTGGTACTGGAAGCCGCCCGTGAAGCCGGAGCGGAAGCGGCGCGTGGCGCTGATCTGCAGCGCGTTGTACTCGGCGTAGCCGCAGCCCGTGATGGGATTGCCGTTGATGACGAGGCCATCCACGCAGCCGGACGTCTTGTAGTCCACCTGGCCAACGACCGGGGCCTGTCGCGTGCGCGTGGTGAGGTCCAGCGTGTTGGAGACGCCGCGCAGGAACATGTCCTTGCCCTGGCTGCCTGTGTAGCCCACCGTCAGGTTGATCTGGCCGGGGAGCTCGCGCGAGACGCTGGCGCCGTACTGGACGTTGTATTCATCGGGCCGCTTGTGCGTGTAGCCGCGGACCGACAGCTGATTGCCGAGGTTGATACCGGTGAAGGGGTAGGCCAGGCCGTTGTTCGGGACGTCGGCCTGCTGCGCGCGCCGCCGCTCGATGTAGTTCTCGATCGGCTGGATGCGGTCCTCGAACTGGCCGGGACCGTAGTAGAGGCCGAAGCCACCGCGCACCACCGTCTTGTCGTTCAGCTGGTAGGCGGCCGACAGGCGCGGCGCGAAGTTGTTCCGGTCCGGGTCGTAGAAGTTGTCGGGGTTCGACGAGAACGCGTTGTCCTCGACGAAGAAGGGCTTGGCCAGCCCGTTCGCCTCCCTGACAACCGAGTAGTAGTCGTAGCGGAGCCCGAGTTCGAGCGTCAGCCTGTCGGTCGTCCGCCAGGAGTCCTGCACGAAGCCGATGGCGTAGAACTGGCGGGGCGAGAAGACAGGGGAGTCGAGCGCCACCTGCACGGCCGCCGGCCGGTTGTCGATGAAGTCGTTCACGCTGTTGTAGGTGACCTCGGTGCTGCCCAGGAACTGGAAGTTGCCGCGAATCTGGCGGTACTCACCGCCGAACTTCACCGTGTGGCGGCCGCGCGTCCAGGTGAGGGCATCGCTGAAGGCGAGCGAGGTGGGCGTGAACTCCGAGCCCGTGGTCGACGACGCGCTCGAGGCGCGGATCAGGAGTCCGCTGCGGGCGATGCCGCTGGTGCCGCGTGCGTCGATGCTGGACGAGGTGACCGTACCCGAGAGGGAGACGCCGACCGGGTCGTAGCCCGCGGTGGCCCCGAAGGCGATGGCGCTCGTGTGCGGGGAGTTGAAGCCGAACTTCACCTCGTTCACCAGCGACGTGCCGAACACCGACTGGTGGTTGAAGACCAGGTTCTGCGGCCGCTGCTTCGCGCGCACGCGGCGTGCCGTCACCGTGCGGTCCGGCGTGTCGACGTTGCCGTCGCTGAACAGGTAGCGTGCATAGAACGACTGGGAGTTCGAGAAGCGGTGGTCGATGCGGAGTGACGCGGTGTGCTCGCGCTGCCTGGCTTCGGTCACGTTGGTGGCCAGCGCCAGCAGCGGGTTCGCGGTCGCCACGGTGCCTTCCGGGAAGCCGGCGAGCAGCGCAGCCACGGCCTGCGTACGGGCCGGGCTCTGGCCGCCGCCCGTGCCGATCGGCTCACCGGCAAGAATCCGGCGACGGGCCTCGGCGCTCGGCACCGCCTCGGTGAACGACAGGCCGGTGGTCTGGCGCAGGCCCTCGTAGCTCCCGAAGAAGAACGTCCGGTTCGGCTTGAGTGCGCCGCCGAGCGAACCGCCGAACTGGTTCATCGAGAGTGGCTGCTTCTTGTTGTCGTACTTGCTGGCCGCGTCGAGGGCGTCGTTCCGGCCGTACTCGAACAGCGAGCCGCGGAATGTGTTGCTGCCGCTCTTGCTGACCACCGTGATGTTGCCGCCCGAGCCAAGGCCGCTCTCGGCCGGGGCCAGGCCCGAGTTCACGCGGAACTCCGCCACGGACTCCATCGAGGTCTGCAGGCGGAACTGCGAACCGGTGGCGTTCAGGTAACCGGGGCTCGCGTCCCACACGTAGGTGCCGTCGACACCGTCGTAGTTCAGGTAGTTCTGCTGGTTCGACTTGCCGTTGAACCGCACCGACGCCCAGCCGCCGTTGCCGTCGCTCGTCGCGCCGGGCGCCAGCGTCATCAGGTTGGCGAAGTTGCGGCCGTTCACCGGCAGGTTCTGCACCTCCTCCGGGGAGACGTTGACGCCCACCCTGGCCGAGGCCACGTCGAGCACTGGCGCAACCGCCGAGACGCTCACCGACTCGCTGATGCCTGCCACGCCCAGGCTCACGGCAATCCGCTCCGACTGGCCGACGCCGAGCACCACCGAGCGCGTTTCCTCACGGAAGCCGCTCAGTTCGATCCGCACGCGGTACCGTCCGGGACCCAGGTTGGTGACGGTGAAGGCCCCCTCCTCGTCGGTGACCACCGACCGCACGCTGCCGGTATCGAGGGATTCCACGTTCACCGTGGCCCCGGGCAGCGCCGCGTCGCTCTGGTCCACGACCCGGCCGAGCACGCGCGACTCCGTCTGCTGCGCGAACGCCGTTGCAGGGATGGTCGCGGCCAGGATGACCGCCGCGATCCAGCGAAACACTCTCATGTGATGCCTCCCACTACGCTCGACCCCGCACATCGGGGTCTGGAGCCGGCGCTCATGGCCGGACTCCGTGGCTGGTCCGGCCAGACGGCCGGGGCCACGAAGCCACTGTAGGAAGCGGGAGTAAGGGCGGAGTGACGCGCGTGTTTCGGCTGTGTTAAACGACCGTGCCGGGCTTGATGACGCCGTCCTTGGGAACGATGATGACGCCGTCGCGGATGTAGAACCCGTCGCCGTCGAGGTGGTCCAGCCCCTTCTCGTTGACGAGGCGGCTGCCATCGCCAACACGGGCGTTCTTGTCGACGATCACCTTGTCCAGCACCACGTTCCGGCCGATGCCGAGCCTCGGCGCGTCGCCGCGCGACGGGGCCACGCTGTCCGATTCGTAGTAGTCAGCGCCGAGCAGGACCGAACGCGTGATTGTCGTCCCCTCGAGCACGTGGGTGCGGATGCCGATCACCGACTCCTCGACATTGCACTGTCCCAGGTAGCACCCCTCCGCGACCACCGCGTCGTGCACGCGGGCGTCCACCAGGCGCGACCCCGGCAGGAACCGGGGATGCGTGAAGATGGGACGCGCCGGGTCGTAGAACTTGAAGGGGGACCCGGGCTTGGTGAGCATGATGTTCGCGTCGTAGAACGACTTCACCGTGCCGACGTCCGCCCAGTAACCGCGGAACAGGTAGGAGTTCACCCGGTACCGGTTGAGCGCGGACGGGATGACCTCGCGGCCGAAGTCGGCGGCGTCGCCTTCCGCCAGCAGGTCCATCAGCACTTCGCGCGAGAAGACGTACACGCCCATCGACGCCACGAACGGCTTGTCGGCGGCGTGGCCCGCCACCATCGACCCGGGCGGGATGCTCTGCCCGATCTCGGCGAGGCGTGCCTCGTTCGGCTTCTCCTCGAAGGCGACGATGTGTCCCTCGCGGTCGAAGCGGAAGATGCCCATCTGGGTGGCATCCTCGGGCGTGCACGGCTGTGCGGCGATGGTGATGTCGGCGCGGCGATCGATGTGCGCCTCCACCATCTCGCCGTAGTCCATGCGGTACAGGTGGTCGCCGGCCAGAATCAGGTAGTAGTCGGCGTCGTAGCGCAGGAAGTGGCGCGAGGCCTTGCGCACGGCGTCGGCCGTGCCCTGGAACCACTTGGTGTTCTCGGGCGTGATCTCCGCCGCGAGAATCTCGACGAACCCCGGGCTGAAGAGGTCCATCCGGTAGGTCTGGCTGATGTGCCTGTTCAGCGACGCCGAGTTGAACTGCGTCAGGACGAAGATCCGGCGGATGTCCGCGTGCAGGCAGTTGCTGACGGGAATGTCGATCAGGCGGTACTTGCCCGCGATGGGCACCGCCGGCTTGGAGCGTAGTTGCGTGAGCGGAAACAGGCGCGACCCCTGACCGCCGCCCAGGATGATTGCCAGAACCTCGTTGTTCACCGTTTCTCCGTGCTGCAAATGGTACACCCGCCACGGTCGCTCCGGGCGCATGGATGTAACGGCAATGTAAATGGATCTGCTACAATCCAGCGGTTTGCGTCCGCGATTCGACAGCGACAGGAAGGGGAAGAACCGTTGGCATTCCGCCTGATACCGCGCGAGGAGAAGTTCTACGCTGACTTCCAGGCGCTGGCCGACGAGCTCCAGCGCGGAGCCGCGCAACTCGAGGCGATGCTCTCCACCGACGAGCCGATCTGGGCGAAGGCGGAAGAGATCAAGGAAATCGAGCACAAGTGCGACTTCCTCACGCACGACATCATCTCCCGCCTGAATCGCACGTTCGTCACGCCGATCGACCGCGAAGACATCCACGAACTGGCCAAGTCGCTGGACGACGTGATGGACGCCATCGATGCGGCCGCCACGCTCGTGAAGCTCTACAAGCTCAATCACATCCGGTTCGGCGCCCGCGAACTCGCCCGCACGATCACCGAGAGCACCAAGCAGATCCGGCTGGCGCTCGAGGCGCTCGAGCGCAAGAAGGGGGTCACCACGCACGCGGTCGAGATCAACCGCCTCGAGAACGAGGCCGATCGCATCCACCAGGATGCGGTGATGCGGCTCTTCGAGGACGAGAAGGATCCGATTGCCGTGATCAAGTGGAAGGAAACCCTGGACTTCCTCGAGCACGCCACCGATCGGTGCGAGGACGTCGCCAACGTCCTCGAGGGCGTCGTCGTCAAGCACGGTTAGCGCCAGATGTTCTGGATCGTCGTCGCGCTCATCACCATCGCGCTCGTCTTCGACTACATCAACGGATTCCACGACGCGGCGAATTCAATCGCGACCGTCGTGTCGACGCGCGTCCTCTCGCCCGGCAAGGCCGTCATCTGGGCCGCGTTCTTCAACTTCGTGGCCGCCTTCGTGTTCGGCACCGCCGTGGCCAAGACGGTGGGCTCGGGGATGATCGACATCAAGATCGTCACCTTCGCCGTCGTGTTCGGCGGGCTGACCGGCGCGATCGTCTGGGACCTGATCACCTGGTACTTCGGCCTGCCCACCAGCTCGTCGCACGCGCTCATCGGCGGCTACGCCGGCGCAGCCGTGGCCAAGGCCGGCTTCGCGGCAATCATCCCGAGCGGCTGGACGCTCACCCTGATCTTCATCTTCCTGTCCCCGATGATCGGCCTGGTCTCGGGGCTCGCCCTGATGACCGCCATCCTCTGGATCTTCCGGTGGACGCCGCCCTCGCGGGTGGACCGGTGGTTCCGCAGGCTGCAGCTGGTGTCGGCGGCGTTCTTCTCGCTGAACCACGGTGCCAACGACGCGCAGAAGACCATGGGCATCATTGCCGGCATCCTCTTCGCCGCCGGCTACATCCCCACGTTCGACATCCCCTTCTGGGTGGTGCTGGCCGCGCACACGGCCATCGGCCTCGGCACGCTGGCCGGCGGCTGGCGCATCATCCACACGATGGGGTCGAAGATCACCAAGCTGCAGCCGGTGGGCGGGTTCGCCGCCGAGACCGGCGCGGCCACGGCGCTCATGATCGCCACGCTCACTGGCGTGCCGGTGAGCACGACCCACGCCATCACCGGCGCCATCGTCGGTGTCGGCGCCACGCGCCGCCTTTCCGCGGTCCGCTGGGGTGTGGCCGGACAGATCGTCTGGGCCTGGGTGCTCACCATTCCCGCGGCGTTCGCCATCGGCGCCGGCACGTTCTTCCTGCTCCACCTCGCCGGCGCCAACTGAGGGCAGGTCGCGTCAGGCCGGCTCGCCCCGGCCCTTCACCTGCCGCGGCAGCTCCACGGTGAAGCAGGCGCCCCCCTGCGGGCGGTTGGTGACCGACACGTGGCCGCCGTGCAGCTCCACCAGGTGCCTGACAATCGCGAGGCCGAGCCCGGTGCCGCCGGGATCCCGGGCCCGTGACTTGTCCACCCGATAGAAGCGCTCGAAGACACGGGAGCGGTCCTCCTCGGGAATCCCGGGTCCGCGGTCCATCACGTCGATGGCGATGCCGGCAGGGGTGGTGCGGGTGGCCAGCTCGATGACCGAGTTCTCCGGCGCGTAGGCGCTCGCATTGGCCACCAGGTTCCTGAGGGCGTCGTGCAGCTTGGCCGGATCGGCCTGGGTGTGCGCCGCACCGTCGCCGATGGCGACCTGCGCATCCTGCCCCCGTCCGTCGAATGCCGGCTCGAGGTCGGCGACCACGGCCTGCAGCAGCGCACGCAGGTCGCAGCCCGTGATGTCCAGCGTTTCCTGGCCCGCGTCGAGGCGGGCCAGCCGCAGCAGGTCCTGCACCAGCCGCTCCATGCGGCGTGCATGCCGCATGATCACCTCGAGGAAGCGATGCCGATCGTCCTCGTTCACGTCGTCGTCCGAGAGCGCCTCGACGTAGCCGCGAATGGCCGTCAGGGGCGTGCGCAGTTCGTGCGAGACGTTCGCCACGAAGTCGCGCCGGATTCGGTCGGCCCGCTTGAGTTCCGTGACATCGTGGAGCACGAGGACCGCGCCGTGCGCCCAGCCCGAGGCGACCGGCGCCGCGCGCGCGATGATGGTCCTGGCCGTATCGCGCGGGGGCGTGAATTCCACCGACTCCGAGGTCCGGCCGTTCAGGGCCGCCGTCAGCATGTCGGCAATGGCCGGGTGGCGGATCGTCTCGACGTAATGGCGGCCGACCGGTGCGTCGCCGATCCGCAGCATCTCCTGGGCGGCGGTGTTCACGAGCTGGAGACGCCCAGCCTGGTCGACCACGATGACCCCCTCGATCATGCCGGCGAGCAGCGCCGCCATCCGCCCGCGATCGCGTTCCAGGTCTTCGAGCCGATGTCCGAGTTCGTGGACCGAATCGTCCAGCGCGCGTGCGACCACGCCGAGTTCGTCGTCGCCATAGTCGAGGCGGGGCGGCGTGAGATCGCCCTGGCGATAGCGCTGGGCGACCCAGGCAATCGCGCGGACACGCTGACCGATCCGTCCCGCGAGGATGCCCGCGCTGACGATGCCGCCGAGCAGCGCGAGGCCGAGGGCGGTCAGTGACGCGGTCAGGATGCTGCCCAGCTGTTCGCGGATGGTGGTGAGCGGGAGCGCGAGCCGGAGGACGGCCACTTGCGGGTGGCGCACGGGGATCGCGACGTAGAGCATGTCCTGGCCCACCGTGGTGCTTGCGCGCCTCGCCGTGCCAAGCCCGCCGGCGCGGGCCGCCACCACCTCGGGTCGCGCGGCGTGGTTCTCGATGGCCGCGATCCGAGCGAGCGGTTCCGCCGAGTCGCCGAGGACACGGCCGTCGGCGGCGATGAAAGTGACGCGCGCGGTCAGCAGCGCGCCGATGCGATCCGCTTCCGCGTCGAGGGGAACGATGACGTCGGCACCCGGCGGCGTGGCAGGCGCCCGCGCCAGCAGTTCCTCCGCGACGCGCACCTCCGCGCGCAGCATCTGTTCCACCCGCTCGTTGTTCTGGCGCTGCAGCGTGAGGGTGAAGAGCGCCGCCGCCACGAGCAGGGTCATCACGGCGGCCGACACGCCGGCCAGGAACAGCTTGATCTGGAAGGAGGCGCGCGGTGGCACGGTTACGGGAGCTCCGGCGGCGTGTCGAGCAGCCGATAGCCGAACTGCTTGACCGTGACGAGCGCCTGTTCGAGGAGTGGCAGCTTCTCGCGGAGCCGGCGGATGTGGACATCCACCGTGCGGGTGCCTCCCGTGTACTTGTAACCCCACACGTCGGTGAGGAGGAGATCGCGAGACAGGACGCGGCCGCGGTTCCGCAGGAGGTACTGCAGGAGCAGGAACTCCTTGGCGGTCAGCAGGACCGGTTCGCCTCCGCTGGTCACGGTGTGTTGTCCCGGATCGAGCTGGATGGGGCCGTACGCGATCGTGGCATCGAGCACCGGGGTGCGCGCCGCGCGGCGGAGCAGGGCGCGGACACGGGCCACCAGTTCGCCGGGGCTGAAGGGCTTGGCGAGGTAGTCGTCGGCGCCAAGGTCGAGACCGGCGATGCGCTCTGCTTCCTCCGCGCGTGCGGTGACCATGATGATCGGGATCGAGGCGGTCCGTTCGTCACCCCGCACCGTCCGGCAGATGTCGAGGCCGCTGACCTGCGGCAGCATCACGTCCAGCACCAGGAGGTCCGGCGGGTGCTCGGCGATCAGGTTCAGCGCGTCGCGACCCGCGGCACGCACCTCGACCTCGAACCCCCCCTTCTGGAGGTAGCGTCGCATCAGGTCGGCGATATCGGGGTCGTCTTCAACAACGAGGACGCGGCTCATGGGCTGGGATGATGGTAACTGGTGACAGGGCGGGACTGCACACTTCCGGGATCGGAAGTGTCCGGAATCCTGAACAGCCCGGCGGTGCGATTGTGCAGATCACGCCAGATTCCGCTGGCACCGGGCTTGTTCTTACGCCGGCATCGCGCCGCTGGCGCGCAGGAGGCGGAGATGACCAAGTACCTGGCGGGTGTGTTGACGACGATTGCAGTGGGTGTGCTGCTCGTAGCCTATGGACTGCTGCGTGGCAGCCAGCCAATGTCGGCCTCGATGCGGCCGGTGGCGAGCGACCAGCCGGGGTTCGCGCAGACGGTGTCGCTGCAGCAGCCGGCACCTGGCATGATGCCCTATGGCATGGCGGTCCAGCCGCAGGTCGCCACGGCGTATGTCCCCCAGCCCGCGCAGGTGGTCTCCTACGTTCCGGCGCCCCTGCCGCCAGCCTATAGCCAGCCTGTGGTGGTGACGAACCAGCCTCGCCCGATCCAGACCGTGGCGTACGAGCCGGCACGACGCGTCCGCACGTCGAGCACCCGCGTGGTCGAGCGTGAGCCGCGCCGCGACTGGAAGCGGACCGCGATGGTGATCGGCGGGTCGTCCGCGGCCGGCGCCGGCATCGGCGGCATCGTCGGCGGCAAGAAGGGGGCGCTCATCGGAGCCGCCATCGGCGGCGGGGCGAGCACCCTCTACGAGACGATGAAGCGGGACTAGAATGCCGGGATGCGGCGCCTGATCCTCATTGCGGCGGTCCTGACCCTTCCGTCTGGCGCGGCCCCTGGCCGCGCCCAGACCCTGCTGTCCAAGCCCACACCCCAGCAGGCCACCGTGGTGCCATCGTCCAGTGTGCCGGTGGTGGCGCCCGGCGGCTCGGTCACGCTGTGGGCGGACGTCACGCCGCACCGCGCGATGCATGTCTATGCCGAGGGGGCGACCGGGTACACGGCCGTGTCGCTCGTGCTGACGCCGAATGCGGCCGTGTCGGCAGGAAAGGTGTCGTATCCCAAGGCTGGTGTGGTGCAGGTGCCTGGCACGGTCGACCGGGTGCCGGCCTACAGCGGGCCGTTCCGGATCAGTGTGCCGCTCACGGTGAAGTCGACGGCGAAGCCCGGCGACGTACTCACGCTGGGGGCGGCGCTCAACTACCAGGCCTGCGACGACAGGCTCTGTTACCCGGCGGCCGTGGCGCCGGTCCTGTGGACGCTGACGGTTCGCTAGCGGTTGCTCAGATCAACCGTGCGATCAGCGGATAGCCCCAGAAGAACCCCAGCACCACCGACATGAGCCCCACGCTGAAGGAGATGGCGCGGGCCACGGCATGGTGCGCGCCGAGCCGCGCGAGCGGCCAGCCGAGGAGGCCCGAGAGGGCTGCCATGCCGACGGTGGAACCGAGGCCGAAGAGTGCCATGTAACTGAGGCGCGCGGCGGTGGACGGCAGGGTGGTGAGCACGAGTGCCGTGAGTGCGCCGCTGCCCGCGAGGCCGTGGATGGCGCCGATGAGCAGCGGGCGTCTCGCCAGCGTCCACGTGCCGATGTGCACGTGGGCGGGTAGTCCCGAGTGGGTATGCACCGCGAACGCATGCTGGTGCAGGTGCGAGGGCTGGCCCAGTGTCCAGGCCTGCCGCAGGGCGCGCGTGCCCAGCACGATCAGCATGACTGCCACACCCAGCTCGAAGAGCGTCGCGAGCCGCTCGGGCAGTTCCGACCGCAGGAGCACCAGCACCGCGCCGACGACGATGAGGCCGAACGTGTGGCCCACGCCCCAGCAGACACCCAGGAATGCGGCCTTCGCGCTGCTGCGCTCACGGCTGACGAGCGTAGACACCGCCGCCAGGTGATCCGGCTCGAGCGCATGTCGCATCCCGAGCAGCGAGCCGAAGCCGGAGCTGGTGAGAAGCTCGAGAACTGGCATAATGCGGAGCAGTTCTCATCTTACGTGAATATCCTGCTCATAGCGATTGGCGGCGCGGTTGGTTCGGTGTGCCGGTACCTGGTGACCGGGGTCGTCCTGCGGGCGTTCGGCACGCTCTTTCCGGCGGGCACGTTCGTGGTGAACGTGGTCGGCTGCCTGGCGTTCGGCCTGGTGACCGGGCTTGCACAGGACCGCATCACCCTCACGCCCGAGATGCGCGCGTTGCTGCTGGCCGGCGTACTCGGCGGCTTCACCACCTTCTCGTCCTACATGAACGAAAGCGTGGTTCTCGTGCGTGAGGGGCAGTTCCTGTGGGCCGGACTCAACCTTGGCGGTCAGGTGGTCGCCGGGTTCGTCGCCTTCTGGATCGCGTTCTCGGTCGCCTCCTGGCGCTGAACCACCGCGACCCACCTGCCGTGCCGTCCGCCTTCAGGCGGACCGACCGTTCACCATCAGCACGAACGCATAGTGCAGGGCGGTCTCGCGCAGGCGCTCGAATCGGCCCGACTTTCCCGCATGGCCGGCTTCCATGTAGGTGCGCAGCAGGAGCAGGTTGTCATCCGTCTTCCGCGCGCGCAGGCGCGCCACCCACTTGGCCGGTTCCCAGTAGGTGACCCGCGGATCGGTGAGGCCAGCGGTGACCAGGATGTGCGGGTAGGCCTTCGGCTCCACGTTGTCGTAGGGCGAGTACGAGCGCATGTACTCGAACACCTCGCGGCTCTCGATCGGATTGCCCCACTCCGGCCACTCGATGGGGGTGAGCGGAAGTTCCGCATCGCAGATGGTGTTGAGCACGTCCACGAATGGCACGTGCGCCACCACCGCCTTGAAGAGGTCGGGCCGCATGTTCACCGTGGCACCCACGAGCATGCCGCCCGCGCTGCCGCCTTCGATGGTGATCTGGCCGGGACGCGTCACCGCCTGCGGACCGCCGGACAGGTGCTCGGCCGCCGCGATGAAGTCGAGGAACGTGTTCTTCTTCTCCAGCTCCCGTCCGTGGCGATACCAGCCATACCCCTTGTCCTTGCCGCCGCGGATGTGCGCAAGCGCCCAGATGACGCCGCGGTCGACCAGGCTCAGCCTCGTCACCGAGAACGCTGGCGGAATGGTGAGCCCGTACGAGCCGTACCCGTACAGGAGGAGCGGTGCAGTACCGTCTGTCGGCGTCGAGGCATGCCACAGCAGTGACACGGGCACCTGCTCGCCGTCGTGGCTCGTGGCAAACACGCGAGCCGATCGGTACGTCGACGGATCGTGGCCGCTGGGCACCACCTGCTCCTTGCGCAGGACGCGGCTCCGGCTCCGCATGTCGTAGTCGTAGGTCTGCTCCGGGGTGGTGAGCGACGAGTACGAGAACCGCACCGTGGTCGTGTCGAACTCGTAGCTGCCGTGCAGCCCCAGCGAGTAGACCGCTTCATCGAACGTGATGGCGTGCTCGCTGCCATCAGCGTGACGGATGACGATGCGCTGGAGCCCCGCATCGCGCTCGAGACGGACCGTCTCGCCGGCGAAGCAGACGATCCGCTCGATCAGCCGACCCGGCACGTGCGGAATCCAGTCGACCCAGTGCTCGCGCCCGGGTGCAGCCGCCGGCGCCCGCACCACCTTGAAGTCCTCGGCTCCATCGGCGTTCGTGAGGATCACCAGGTCGCCGCCCTGCGAGTGGACCATGTACTCCACGCCGGGCTGGCGTCGGGCGACCAGGCGCGGCGCGCCGGTGGGATCGCTGGCGTCGATCAGCCAGACCTCGCTCGTCACGTGGTCGCCAGACGCGATCACGATGAAGCGGCGATCGAGCGTGCGGCCGAGCGAGACGAAGAAGCCCGAGTCCTCCTCCTCGTACACCAGCACGTCGTCTGCCTGCGACGTGCCGAGGCAGTGCCGGAAGATGCGGCATGGGCGATGGTTCCGGTCGAGCACGGCGTAGAACAGGTGCTGGCTGTCGTTCGCCCACACGAACCGTCCCGCGGTGTCGGCCAGTGTGTCGGCATAGCGGACCGTGCCGTCGAACTCGCGGAAGCTGAGCGAGAAGACCTCGGAGCCGAGCGTGTCCACGGCGTAGGCGAAGCGCTTGTGATCCGGCGCGTGCGACACGCCGCCGATGCGGAAGTAGGAATGGCCGGCGGACTCGGCGTCGCCGTCGAAGAAGACCTGATCGACCCCCGGTCCGCCGCCGCGCGGCCTGCGTGCGAAGCGCGGATACTGGCCGCCGGTCCTGAACGCATCGAAGTACTCCCACGGTCCGTCCGGATCCGGCACCGACGCATCGTCTTCGGCGATGCGCCCCTTCATCTCGGCGAAGAGCTGCTCCTGGAGCGCCTCGGTGCCCTGCATCACGGCGGCGGTGTAGGCGTTCTCCGCATCGAGGTAGGCGCGGATGTCGGCCGGGAGCAGGTCCGGATCCCGGATGACGTCCTGCCAGTTGTCCGCTTTCAGCCAGGCGAATTCGTCCGTGCGCGTGACGCCGTGGGCGGTGAGCGTGATGGGTTTCCGGGTGGCCGAGGGCGGAAGCGGACGGTCGGGCGAGGGCATGCCCTATTGTCCACCGGGTTCGATGCGGTGGCGCCCGAGTACCTACTCCGGCCTGGCGGCGAGCGCCTCCTTCAGGGCTCGCCGATGGACCTTGCCGGTCGGACCCTTCGGGAGTGCCGGCAGGAAGTGCACCTGCTCCGGCACCTTGTAGTCGGCCAGCGTCCTGCGCGCGTGCTCGCGGATGTCGGCTTCGGTCGCCGTGGCGCCCTCCCGCAAGGCGACGACGGCAACCACGACCTCGCCCCAGACGTCGTGGGGCAGCCCGATGACGCCTGCCTCGAGGATGTCGGGATGCGTATACAGCGCTTCCTCGACCTCCTGGGGCGAGATGTTCGAGCCGCCGCGAATGATGATCTCCTTGAGGCGACCCCGGAACCAGTAGTAGCCGTCGGCATCGCGGCTCACGAGGTCGCCGGTCCGGAACCAGCCATCCTCGAACGCCTCGCGTGTCGCGTCCGGGTTGTTCCAGTAGCCGGAACAGACGGCGGCACTCCTCACGAGGAGCTCGCCGGGCTCGCCGTCCGGCACGGGGTTCCTCGACACGACGTCGACGAGCCGAAGCTCGACACCCGCATGGGGCAGTCCCAGGGAGCCCAGCCTGGGCCGCGCCGCCGGGTTGCAGATGGTCGGTCCCGTTTCGGTCTGCGCGAGCCCTTCGAGCATCACGCCGCCGAGCAACGCGCGCGATCGCTCCTGGAGAGGCACGGGCACGCTGTCGCCCCCGGCAAACACCACGCGCAGCGAGCTGACGTCACGCGGCGTTCGCGCCTGTTCCTCGAGCACGAACTGCATCATCGCCGGCAGGGCCAGGGTATTCGTGCAGCGGTCGCGTTGGACGGTATCGAGGACGGTTGCGGGATCGAAGGCTGGCAGCAGGACGCAGGGCTCACCGCGGGACAGCGCGCTGAGGAGCACGAACAGCCCGCTCGAATGCATCAGCGGTGTCATGAGGAGGCCGCGTGCCTTCAGGTCGGCGTCAAAGCCGGCGAGGATCGCCCCGCACAATTCGGCGGTTGCGACCAGGCTGCGCTGGCTCAGCACGGCGCCCTTTGGCCGTCCCGTGCTGCCGGAGGTGTACAGGATCAGTCCTGGCGTATCGGGGTCGGACGGCGGGATGACTGGCTGATCCGGCGCGGGGCCGTCCGGAAGGGCGTCGAGCGTCCGGACTCCGGTCTGCCGCGCCACGTCGGCCAGTGCCGGGTGCGCGAAGCACAGGGCGGCGCCGGCGTGCTGGGTGACCCACGCGATCTCCTGCGGCTTGAGGCGCAGGTTGATGGGCACCGCGATCAGTCCGGCCTTGAAGGCCGCGAAGAACACCTGCACGACTTCGATCGCGTTCGGCCACTGAATGGCGACCCGGTCGCCCGGCTTCAGCCCCTCGGCGATCAGCCAGCTGGCCAGCGAGTCGGTGGATCGGTCGAGTTCGCCGTAGGTGAGTGAGCGCTCGCCGCACAGCAGCGCCGTGGCGGCTGGTGTCCGCGTCGCATGGGAACGGAGGACGTCAGCGAGGTTCATGGCGCGCTACTATAGCGCCGCTTTGGGGCCGACGTGTGAAAGGGCGACACCAGCCCCGGGGCTCCGACTACCTGCGGAAGACAGAGCTCGAGGGCGGCGGAACCTGGTTCTTGCGGACCGCCACCGGCCCCTCGCAGGCGTGCCCTACGGGTTCTGTCCGTCGAACATCTGCTGCGGCTCCTCGCCTGTCCGAGATATCATCCCGCGCGCCTCGCCCCCCCATCGCGCCTCAGTGTCGATATTGTGAAGTGGCATTGACGATGGTAGCGTCGTCGTCTCTTGGATGAGAGCAGGGGGGCTCCGGGCTCACCTCGACTGTGGCACAACGCTGGCTAGGTCCGCTTCGGCTGCATCGTTCCCACGAATGGTGCGGAGAGGAGGAAGCCGACCATGGCGGGCCAGAATCTGGAAGAACGCGTGGAAAAACTCGAGCACACAGTGGCGGCCCTCGCCGGACTGCCCGCACAGATGCAGGCGCTCTCATCGCAGTTTCTGCAACTGGGGCAGGACGTGCGCAGTGGCATCGCTTCGGTCAACACGCGCGTCGACCGGCTTGCGGCTGAAGTCAGCAGCCAGATGGGTGACCTGCGCGGCCAGGTGGGTGCGTTCCGCGGCGAGATGGGTGACCTGCGTGGTCAGATGGGTGCGTTGCAGGGGCAGATGGGGGACCTGCAAGGGCAAGTGGGTAACCTGCACAGCCAGGTCGGTGAGCTGCAAGGGCAGGTGGGCGACCTGCGCGGGCAGGTGGGTGCGTTCCGCGGCGAGATGGGTGACCTGCGTGGTCAGATGGGTGCGTTGCAGGGGCAGATGGGGGACCTGCAAGGGCAAGTGGGTAACCTGCACAGCCAGGTCGGTGACCTGCACAGCCAGGTCGGTGACCTGCACGGCCAGGTGGGTGACCTGCACGGCCAGGTGGGTGACCTACGTGGTGAGCTGCGCACCGGGATTGGTGGGCTGCGCGGTGAGCTGCACACCGAAATCAGTGTCCTGCGTGAGGAACTCCACACCGAGATCGGTGGGCTGCGCGAGGAACTGCGCGCCGAGATTGGTGGGTTGCGCGGTGAACTACACACCGAAATCAGTGGCTTGCGCGAGGAACTGCGCATCGAGATCGGTGGGCTGCGCGAGGAACTGCACACCGAAGTTGGTGGGCTCCGCGAGGAGCTTCGCGCTGACATGGCCTCGATGCACAGGGACCTGGCGGATCGCATCCTGACGCAGGGGAGTGAGATGCGGATCCTCCACGAAGATCTCGTCAGGCGGATCGCGCTGCTTGGCGAGGCTCGCCGGTCCGCGAGCGACCCCGCAGAGTAGCCGTCAGCCGTTCTTCATCGCCAACCGCAATCAGTCAGCAATCAGCAATCCGCAATCTGCGATTTGACGGTCGCTAGATCTCCCTGACACCGTGGCTGCGCAGCAGGAAATAGATGGCCACCGCGACGAGCAGGACGCCGTTGATCTGCAGGACGGCCGGGGCGCCGATGTAGGTGGCGGCCCACCCGCTGGCGAGGCTGCCGAGCGGCATGCCGCCCCGGAACGCCAGCATGTAGATGCTCATCACGCGTCCGCGCATCTCGTTCGGTGCCGTCAACTGCACGAGCGACGTAACCGTCGAGAACACCATCATCAGTGCCGCGCTCGTGAGGAACAGCAGCAGGTTGCTCAGCCACATCGTGCGTGACATCGCGAAGCCCACGATGAAGAGGCCGTAGAAGACCTGGACGATCAGCACGGCCAGCCCCATCCGCTTGAACTTCCCGAGCCAGGCCACGACCAGCGCCCCCACGACCGAGCCGGCTCCCGAGAAGGCGAGCAGGTGGCTGTAGGTGCTGGCGCCTTCCCGGAACACGCTCTTCGTGAAGATCGGCAGGAAGGTGAGCACGGCGAAGCCGAGGAACGTCGTGGTGGCGGCGAGCACGATGAGTGCGATGAGCGTGCTCTGCTGCCGCACGTACTGGATGCCGCCGGTCAGCTCGTCCTTGATGCTCTTCTGCTGTGCCGGGGGGACGAACTTCACCCGCAGCGACATGAGCGTGTAGATGACGACGAGGAAGGAGGCGGCGTTGATGGCGAAGCAGAGCGCCATCGACTGCTGATCGCCGAGGCCGATGCTGGCGCCGGCCGCGAGCGTCACGCCGAAGAGCAGCGGACCGATGACGCGGGCGATGTTGAACTGGATGGAATTCAACGCAACGGCGTTCGGCAGGTCCTTCTTGTCGACGAGGGAGGGGACCAGGGTCTGGTAGGCCGGTCCGCCGAAGGACTGCGCCACGCCGGTGACGAACGACAGCGTGAGGATCCAGGGGATGGTGACGTACTCGCCGTAGACCAGCAGGGCCAGCGACGCGGCGGTGGCCATCTGCAGGTACTGGGAGCTCAGCAGCGTCCGGCGGCTGTCGCGGCGATCGGCAAGCACGCCGCCCACCAGCGTGAAGAGCATGATGGGCAACTGCTGGAGGAAGGAGTCGAGCCCGAGGAAGAAGGCCGCGCGCGACTCGCTGGCCAGCTGGGTCACCATCCAGTTCTGGGCGGTGATCTGCACCCACGTGCCTACGCTCGAGGTACAGGCGCCGAACCACTGCACGCGAAAGTCGCGGTAGGTGAAGGCCGCGAACATCCGGTGGAGCGCCTTCGACCCGAAGATGGTCGACTGCGCGTCGGTGGCGGGTAATGCCTCTGCTGGAGTGGAGTCGGCCACGTAAAGTTGTGTCGTGCAGGACTTTAGCCTGCCCGAACGCGTCGCTCATCTTACAACGGACATTCAGTTATTGCGCGGCGGAAACGCGTGGGCTATAGTTCGCCTTGTAGGCGAACATAAGGCGAAAACGATGCTCCCTGCCCGTGCTGACCGCAATACGCTCATGACTGCCCTCCGGGCACGCCGGCTCGACCGGACGCTCACGTCCGCCCTCGCGCCGCTCGATTCACAGGACGACCAGGCGAGCGGGCCGACCGGGCTGGCCTCGCTCGATACGCGGCTCGGTGGCGGGCTGCCCCGTGGCCATCTCTCCGAGATCGTGGGGCCCCGCTCGTCTGGGCGGACCAGCCTGGTACTCCAGGCCATGGCGGCGGCGACCGCCCGGGGCGAGCTCGTGGCGCTGGTCGACGCGCTGGACATGCTGGATGTGGCCTCGGCGGAGGCCGCCGGGCTCGACCTGACCCGCCTGCTCTGGATCCGTGGCCATGTGGTCACCAATCCCGGCTTCTGCCGCGACCTGAACCAGCGGGCGCTGGAGCAGGCCATCAAGGCCCTGGGCCTCGTGCTGCAGGCGGGCAACTTCGGCCTCGTCGTCCTGGATCTGGCCGATGCCCCGCCGGACGCGATCCGCCGCCTGCCGTTCACCACGTGGCTCCGCCTCCAGCGCATGGTCGAGGGGACGCAGACGATCTGTGTGCTGGCCGGCTCGATGCCGATGTCGCGCAGTTCGGCCGGGCTGTCGATCGTGCTGCAGCCTGCCGTGGCGCCGGATGCCCAGGGGGCGGGCGGCCGGGCGCAGGCCTCGCGCTTCACCGGGCACCTGCTCGACGGGCTGGACCTGTCGGCGCGGGTGGCGCGCGCGCGCGTGCAGGCGTCCGACAGCGCGGCGCTGCCGCTATCGACGAAGGTGGCACACCATGTCTGACACGCGCCCAGCTCCTCCGGCCGATGCGGCCCTGTATGCGTGCCTGTATCAGCCGCCGCTCCCAGCCGTGCCTGCCACGCTGACGGCGACCCCCGCGAGCGCCCCGCCCGTGGAGGCCTCGTCCGCACCGGCCGTCCTCACGGCGATTGCCGCGGAGTTCTCCCCGCGGTACGAGCAGCATCGGCCCGACCTGGTGTCGGTGGACGTGCGCGGGCTCTCGCGCCTGCTCGGTACGCCACGGACGATCGGGGCCGAGATGCGGCGCGAGGCGGCCGCGCGCGGCGTGCGCGTGCACGTCGCCATTGCGCCGACGCGGATGGCGGCGCTCGTCCTGGCCGTGGCCCGCCCCGGGCTCACGGTGGTGTCTGCCGTGGACATGGCCGAGGCGCTCGGGTCCATTCCGATCGCGGTGCTCGAACACCTGCACGAGGACGCGGTGCCGGCGGCCACCTCCGCCACGCAGGCGCGGCTGCGGGCCGGCGAGGCGCGGGATGCCATCGCGGCGCTGCGGAAGTGGGGCGTGCGGACGCTGGGCAATCTGGCGGCGCTGCCCGATGCCGACCTGTCGGCGCGGCTCGGGCGGAACGGGCGCGTATGGCAGGCCGTCGCCCGGGGGCGCGACCTGCGCCCGCTGGTGCCGATGCAGCCAGACGAACGCTTCGAGGGACGGCTCGAACTCGAGTGGCCGATCGAGGGGGCCGAACCGCTGTCGTTCGTCCTGACGCGCCTGCTCGAGCCGCTGTCCACCCGGCTGGAGCGTCGCGATCGTGGCGTGGCCGTGCTGCACGTGGAACTCGGGCTCGTCACGCGCGACGTGCACGCGTGTCGGCTCGAGCTCCCGTCGCCGCTGCGCGACGTGCGGGCGCTGCGGACGCTCGTGCTGCTCGACGTGGAGGCGCATCCGCCCGGGGCTGCCATCGATGTGGTCTCGATCACCATCGAGCCGACGCCGGGCCGCATCCTCCAGCACGCATTGTTTGCCCGGCCCCATCCCACCCCGGAACAGCTGTCCACGCTGCTGGCACGGCTCGGCGCGCTGATGGGGCAGGACCGGGTCGGCGCACCGGCCACGGTCGATTCATTCCGCCCCGGTGCCTTCGCCCTCAGCCCGTTCGCCATCGAGCGCCCGCCTGCCCCCGCTGCGCTGGGTCGCGCGTCGACGCGGCCAGCTCCCCAGTCTCTGAACTCCGACGCTCCCACCACCTCCGCCTTGCGGCGGTGCCGCCAGCCGATCCCCGCGCGTGTCGCGACCGATGCGCAGCGTCGTCCCCTGCGTGTCACGACCGACCGCCGGGGGTTTGCTGGCGGGACAGTCCTGTCGAGTGCCGGTCCCTGGCGCACATCCGGTGCCTGGTGGGAAGGCGCTCCGAAGCTGGAAGTGAAGGCAGCAAACCCGGCACTGCAGCCAGGACACGCTGACGTGGAAGCCAGCCACTCCGGACAATCAGCACTCAGCAATCAGCACTCAGCAATGGCACGCGACGGCGGTCCCTGGAATCGCGACGAGTGGGACGTGGCATTGACCGACGGGGCGGTCTACCGGATCTTCCGGGACCGCAGTACCGAAGGCTGGTTCATCGATGGAGTGGTGGACTGACGGTGAGGCAGGCGAGGCTGGGCAGGGCAGGCTGGAGTGTCATGGAGGCAGGCGGAAATGGTCCGCGCCTCGAGGCTTCATCGATAATCCCGCCCGCCTTGCCCGCCCTGCCCGCCCTGGTGGCCTCCCGTGTCCTACATCGAACTCCACGCTGCCTCCGCCTTCAGCTTCCTGCAGGGGGCCTCGCTTCCCGAAGCGCTGGTCGAGCGGGCTGCGGCACTGGACTATCCGGCCGTGGCGCTCCTCGATCGCGACGGCGTGTACGGCATGCCGCGCTTCCACAAGGCTGCCCGCTCAGCCGGCCTTCGGCCCATCGTGGGGGCGGAGCTCACGATCGGCCGGGAAGGCCGGGAGGGGCCGGCGGCACTGCAGGGGCACGTCGGTCGCGCCAGGCTGAAAGGCACCCAGTCCAACCTGCCCCATCAGCCCAGCCCGCCGTTTGTACTGCCGCTCCTCTGTGAAAGCCCAGAGGGATACCGGAACCTGTGCCGCCTGATCACGCGCATGAAGCTGGCCTCGCCGAAAGGGGAAGGGGCCCTGCCGATCGAGGCGCTCGACGGCATGACGGGAGGGCTCGTCGCCCTCGTCGGGCGTGTCGCGCTCGACGCCAATCGCTTCGGCGTCGGCGGACTGCTCGATCGCATCGTCGGCCTGTTCGGGCGCGACCGGACGTACGTCGAGCTCCAGCGTCACTTCCGGCGGGACGAGGAAGCTGACAACCAGGCGCTTGTGGCCATGGCCGGGACTTTCCGGGTGCCGCTCCTCGCCACCAACGGCGTGCGGTTCGCCACGCCGGCCGAACGCCCGCTGTTCGATGTCCTCACCTGCATCCACCACCATGCCGATCTCGCCAGCGCCGGGCGACGGCTGACCGCCAACGCCGAGCGTTATCTCAAGCCGCGCGACCAGGTGGCCGCGCTGTTCGCCGATCACCCGCAGGCGATCGCCAACAGCCTGGCGCTCGCCGATCGACTGCAGTTCACGATGGCCGACCTCGGCTATCGCTTCCCCGAATATCCCGTGCCGTCCGGTGAGACACAGGCATCCTTCCTGCGGCGGATCACCGACGTGGGGGCACGCCACCGCTATCGTCCGTATCACGACAAGGCGCGTGCGCAGATCGCACGCGAACTGGACCTGATCGAGAAGCTCGACCTCGCCGGCTACTTCCTGATCGTCTGGGACATCGTCAACTTCTGCCGCCAGCACGACATCCTGGTGCAGGGGCGCGGGTCGGCCGCCAACAGCGCAGTCTGCTACAGCCTGGGCATCACGGCGGTCGATCCGGTCGGCATGGAACTGCTGTTCGAGCGGTTCCTGTCCGAGGAACGGGGCGAGTGGCCCGACATCGACCTCGACCTGCCGAGCGGCGACCGGCGCGAGCGGGTCATCCAGCATGTCTACGAGAAGTACGGGCAGCACGGCGCGGCGATGACCGCCAATGTCATCACGTATCGCGGCCGGAGCGCCGCCAGGGAAGTGGGCAAGGTGCTCGGCTTCGATCCCCCGCAGGTGGATCGGCTCGCGAAGGCGATGAACCATTTCGAGTTCGTCGATGCGAACGACACCCTCCCGCGCCACCTGGCGTCGGTGGGGCTCGACCTGAACGCGAACCGCGTCCGGCTCTTCGCGAAACTCTGGCAGGAGATGCAGGACCTGCCCCGGCACCTCGGCCAGCACTCGGGCGGCATGGTGATCTGCCAGGGACGCCTCGATTCGGTGGTGCCCCTCGAGAACGCCAGCATGCCGGGCCGCGTCGTCGTGCAGTGGGACAAGGACGACTGCGCCGACATGGGCATCGTGAAGGTCGACCTGCTCGGCCTCGGCATGATGGCCGCCATCCAGGACGCGCTCGCGCTGGTGAACGGCGAGCGGCGTCCTGAATTGCAGAGTGCAGATTTCAGATTGCAGATTGACGAGTCTCCAGGCCAGGCCCGAAGCCCGGAGCCCGAAGCCCGAAGCCTTTTGGTAGACCTCGCCCACCTGCCGCAGGACGACCCTGCCGTGTACCGCATGCTGCAGGAGGCCGACACGGTGGGTGTCTTCCAGGTGGAGTCGCGCGCGCAGATGGCGACGCTGCCCCGGCTGAAGCCGGTGAAGTTCTACGACCTCGTGGTGCAGGTGGCCATCATCCGCCCCGGCCCCATCGTCGGGCAGATGGTGCATCCCTACCTGAATCGCCGCGCGGGACGCGAGGCGGTGGTCTATGCGCACCCGTCGCTCGAACCGGTGCTCAGGCGCACGCTCGGCGTGCCGCTCTTCCAGGAGCAGTTGCTGCGCATGGCGATGGTCGTCGCGAACTTCACGGGCGGACAGGCCGAGGAACTGCGGCGTGCGATGGGATTCAAGCGATCCGAGAAGCGCATGAAGCAGATCGAGCTGCAGCTCCGCGAGGGGATGGCGAGGAACGGCATCGCGCCAGAGGCGATGGAGCAGATCATCCTGTCGATCACCTCCTTCGCCCTGTACGGGTTCCCCGAGTCGCATGCGGCCAGCTTCGCGCTGCTGGCCTATGCCAGCGCGTACCTGAAGGCCCACTACCCGTCGGCGTTCTACACGGCCCTGCTGAACAACCAGCCGATGGGGTTCTACCACCCTTCGACGCTCGTGAAGGACGCCCAGCGACGGGGCGTGCGGTTCCAGCCGATCGACGTGCAGGTGTCCGACTGGGACTGCACGGTGGAGCCGGATGGCGCCGTGCGGCTGGGCCTGCGGTATGTGAGCGGATTGCGGGCCGAGGCCGGGAAGGCCATCGCGGCGTACGGGCGGACAGCCCGCCTGAAGGCGGGCACTACACCTGAGAGTCGTAGCGTCCGGCTTCAGCCGGACGACGTGCTGCTCTGCCCGAAGTGCGGGTGCGACGACCCCTCGATGCTGGACAAGGTGGAAGGGCGGGGCGCCCGTCCCGGCACGTACTACTGCAACAACTGCTCGCACGACTGGGTGCCCGGCACGCGCCGTCCGCAGCGCTTCGCGACGCTCGACGAACTGGTGTCCCGCATCGGCCTGCGCCGAGACGAGGTGGTCACCCTTGCCGAGATCGGCGCGCTGAACGCCTTCGGCTACGACCGCCGGGCCGCGTTGTGGCAGGCCGAACGGGCCGTGCGGCCCTCGGGCGCGCTGTTCGAGGAGCGGGAAGCGGACCATGCCCCCGCCGACCCGTCAGGCTGGCTCGGCCCAGCGGCCGACCTGGCGCTGGCCCAGGCCATTGCCGGTGACCGGGACGAGCGGGAACCGGGGCAGGACCTCGTCTCGGATGACGAGGCCGAGTGCCCGCTCAGGCCGATGACCGAGGCCGAGCGCCTGGTGGCCGACTATGCCGGGACCGGCCTGACCGTAGGGCGGCATCCCATGGCGCTCAGGCGCCACGAACTCGCCATGCGCGGCGTCATGCGTGCCACCGACCTGCGGACCGCCCGCCAGGGACGCATGGTCCGGGTGGCCGGCATGGTCATCACCCGCCAGCGCCCGGGCACCGCCAAGGGATTCGTGTTCCTGACACTCGAAGATGAGACAGGAATTGCCAATATCATCGTCCGGCCAGACCTGTTCGCGCGTGACAGGGGGGTGATCGTGGAGGAACCGTTCCTGCTGGTGGAAGGTGTCCTACAGCACCAGGACGGCGTGGTCTCGGTGCGGGCCGAGATCGTCCAGGGGCTCGGGGGCACGGCCGTCGATTTCGAGCCCCACGACTTCTACTGATCGGCCACGGGGCGGACGCCCGGACACGACCGCCATCGCGCGCTTTTCCGACGACCTCTCACCGGCATCTCATCATTCCCGCTGTTATAATCCCGACGATTTCGTCGCTGGCATCTTCCGGAGGCTTCTCTGCCTCCGCCTCAACAACACGGAGCACACGCACATGTTACTGGCAGTACTTCTCACGCTGTCGATGGCCATGGCCGGCCTCACCGGCGTCGTGAAGGACACGAGCGGCGGTGCCGTCCCCGGCGCATCGGTCACGATCCAGACATCGACAGGAACCGAGCAGCAGACCGTCATCGCTGGTGCCGATGGACGCTTCTCGTTCGACAGCATCCCCGCCGACGCGGTCCTCATCATTCGCGCCGGTGGCTTCGCCGAGCAGCGCCAGACGGTTGGCAGCCAGGCTGAGGTCGAGGTCACCCTGCAGCCGCCCTCCATTCTCGAAACCGTCGTCGTCACGCCAGGCCGGACCGAGCAGCGGCTCGGTGACACACCGGCGAGCGTCAGCGTCGTCACCGCCGAGCAGATCGAGTCGTCGCCAGCCATTGCCGTGGACGATGTCCTGAGGAGCGTGCCGAGCTTCAGCCTCTTCCGTCGTGCGAACAGCGTCGTGGCCCAGCCGACCACCCAGGGTGTGTCGCTGCGCGGTATCGGCCCGAGCGGCCAGAGCCGCACGCTGGTGCTGCTCGACGGCGTTCCGTTCAACGATCCCTTCGGCGGCTGGGTCTACTGGACCCGCGTCCCGATGGTCAGCGTCGACCGCATCGAGGTGACCGAGGACACCGCCTCCGGACTCTACGGCAACTACGCCATGGGCGGTGTCATCAACATCGTGACGAGCCGGCCGACCAGCCGCACGCTCGAGCTGAAGCCGCAGTTCGGCAGCTTCTCGGGTGCGAACGGCGGGTCGGACCAGGGCAACACGCCGAAGTTCGACATGTTCGCCAGCCACGTCTACAAGAAGGTGGGCTTCGCCGTCGAAGGGAGTGCGTTCAATACCGACGGCTTCAAGACGGTGACGACCGAGGCCGGCCCGGTCGACAACAACGCCAAGGTGGACTACCGGAACGTGACCGGCAAGGTGGAGTTCCTCCCGACGGAGCGGATCGTCATCTCGGGCCGCGCCGGGTACTTCAAGGAGGACCGCGTCAACGGCAAGATCGGCGAGGTCAACGGTACGAAGTGGACCAGCTTCAGTGGCGGCGTCCGCGCGGCGCTGCCGGACCACAGCGACCTGCAGGCGCGCGTCTTCGGAGACATCCAGAAGGCGAACTACAACTTCCTGGCGGTCAGCAACGCGGCAACGACACGCAACTTCGTCCGGCTCGCCACCGACCAGCGGCTGCCCGTGAACGGGTTCGGAGGCATGGTGCAGTGGCAGAAGGTGGTCGGCTCGAAGCAGGCCATCACGGTCGGCACCGACTACCGCTGGGTCGACGGTGAGAGCCAGGAGAGTGCCTACGGGTTCGTGAGCAATACACCCGGACCGGATGGCGTCACGCTGCCGGCCGCACTCACGGTCACGCGCTTCTCCGGCGGCTCGCAGCGCTCGAACGGCGCCTTCGTCCAGGACATCATCACGCCGGTGCAGAAGCTGGTCATCACGCTGAATGCCCGTGTGGACAACTGGCGCAACTACAACGGCCACAACCTCGAGACGACGGTCGCCACCGGGCTGCCGACGGCGAACAACCGTCCGACGATTCCGGACCGCACGGACACGGTCGTGAGCCCCAGGGCGGCGGCGCTCTATCACCTCACGGACCGCATCACGGCGTGGGGCGCCATGAACTCCGGCTTCCGCGCGCCAACCCTCACCGAGCTGTATCGCCAGTTCTCGGTCGGTGCCATCACCACCCGCCCGAACGCGCAGCTCGGCCCCGAACGCCTGATCGGCGGCGAACTCGGCCTGAACATCGCACCGGCCCGCAACCTGACGGCCCGCTTCACCTACTTCGACAACCGCGTGAAGGACCCGATCTCGAACGTCACGATGTCGACGAGCCAGCCGAACTTCGCCACGGTCTGCGCCGGCCTCGCCGCCGCCAACTGCGTCCAGAAGCAGAACCTCGGCCGCACGCAGATCCAGGGCCTGCAGATGGACGTGGAATACCTCATCGGTCGCGACCTGCGGGTGAACGGCGGCTACATCTACAACGAGGCCAAGGTGACGGACGGCGGCACGGTGAACGCCGCGCTGGTCGGCAAGTACCTGGCCCAGGTGCCGAAGCACCGTGGCTCGCTGCAGGTGGCCTACATGAACCCGGGTGTGCTGAACCTCTCGCTGGGGTTCCAGTTTGTCGGGCTGCAGTACAACGACGACCAGAACGTGCAGTTCATCCCGGCGGCCACACTCGCCGCGGCAGGCTACGACACGAACGTCGGCCCCGGATTGCCGGGCTACACCTCGGTCGACCTGATGGCGTCACGCGACCTCGGGTCGCGGCTGCAGCTGTTCTTCGGGGCCCAGAACCTGACGAACAAGGTGTTCTTCGTGCAGACGAACCCCTCGACCATCGGTGCGCCGCGGCTGCTGAACTTCGGCGTGCGCGTCCGGTTCGCCGGCCGATAGCCGCTCACCTCGTCACGCAGACACGACAAAGGGCACGGTGGCCGCAAGCCACCGTGCCCTTCGTGTTTCAGACCTCCTCCGCCGCTAGCGCCCGGCGGTTGTCTGCGGCTGGCGCGACCCCAGGCGCGGCAGCGTGGCCGAGTCCACGGTGCGACCGGTCCGCGAAATGGCCTGGACCGCCATCTCGTCCTCGTCGATCTCGACCAGCATGAAGGCCATGTCCTGGTCGTAGCCGGCGGCGGTCATCGCCGACCGCTGCAGGTCGCCCCGCCGCAACTGCCCGGCCGAGCCGGACACGAAGTAGTAGATCCCCTTCTGCGGCGTGATGCGTTCGTACACGTGGTCGTGCCCGGAGAAGACCGCATGGACGCCGTATCGCACGAACAGCGGCTCGAGCACGAGCCTCAGGTCGGTCTCCGAGCCATGCCGTCCGGCCGACGAGTAGAGCGGGTGATGGAAGTAGACGATCTTCCAGTCATCCGTCGACTTCCGCAGCTCGCCCGTGATCCAGTCCAGCTGCTTCGGGTCGATGTAGTCGCTGTCGAGCACGAAGAACCGCACGTTCTTCCTCGTGTAGGTGTAGTAGCGCTCGCCGTTCATGTTCCACGGCTTGTAGTAGCGGTTGTTCTGCTCGTCGTGGTTCCCCAGCGCCGCGTAGAACTTCACGCCGGCGTCGAGCAGCGGCTTGTAGGGGCGCTCGAACTTCGAGACGAAGTCGGCCGGGCGCTGCCTGCCGTACATGTTGTCACCCAGCATGATGGCGAACTCGAACGGGAACAGCCGGTGCGCCTCGGCCATGCGCTCCGCCACCTCGTACTGCCCGCGGTTGCCGGACCCGTTGTCGCCCATCGCCAGGAACTTCACCGTGTCCGGCCTGTTCGGCAGCGCAATCCGGACCGGTTCCTGTGCGGCAAGGGCCGCCACGAACAGGGCGACGATGGTGGCTGCAAGGGGGACAGGGCGGCGACGCATCACGGAGGTCCTACCGTTCCAGCGGAATTGCCTCGTCGATGAAGTCGACGATGAGGTTGGCATCGCGGTCGCGCAGGATCAGGTCACGTCCCATGTAGCGATACTCCAGCCCGTCCGGCAGGCGCGGCAGGTTCACGAGCAGCAGCGGTGGCACGGTGGCGAGGGCCGCCTTCTCAGGATAGATCGCATTCACCGCCAGCGGAGACTGCCTGGGCACCTCCTCCATGCTGTTGAACGCGTCGCGCATGCCCCGTTCCCGCATGTCCAGTTCGATGATGGCCTTGAAGTGTGGCGCTGCCGTGCCGAAGATGTCGCCTGGGCGCGCGCCTGCCCGCGCCCGCGTGATCCGCGCGGCCAGCGTGTCCTCCAGCCGCTCCACCTTGCCGGTGGATCGGTCGCCGGTCTTCATCTCCGGCAACCCTTCCTGCAGTCGCTTCTTCAGCACCACGTAGTCCTTCACCCGCTGGCCGAACGCCTTCAGCGCCTCGGTGCGTGCCGCCTTCGCGGCATCGGACGCCGGCGCCCGCGCCGGTTGCTGCGCGTGCAACGGCTGGCCGGCGGCCAGCAGTGCGGCGACGGCTGGGATGGCGAGCAACTTGCTGCACCGTGGCATCACGTGACAGGACCATTTCAAGCTCCGTACCCCACGACCAAAGGCCGAGCTGACGCATGAAGCTGATCGTCCAGCCAGACGAGGGGATCACCCCCGTGCTCACCGCCATCAGGCAGGCGAAGAAGAGCATCGACATCCTGATCTTCCGGCTCGACCGCCGGGATCTTGCCCGCGCCCTCGAGGCCGCCGTCGCCCGTGGCGTCGTCGTACGGGCGCTGACCGCACACACCAATCGTGGTGGGGACAAGCACCTGCGCCGGCTCGAGCTGCACCTGCTGGAGCAGGGGGTCACGGTGTCGCGCACCGCTGACGACCTGGTTCGCTACCACGGCAAGATGATGATCGTGGACGGCAGGGTCCTCCACATCTATGGCTTCAACTTCACCACGCTCGACATCGACAAGAGCCGCAGCTTTGCCATCGTGACCCGCAACCGCAAGCTGGTGCAGGAGGCCATGAAGCTCTTCGGCGCCGATTTCGACCGTCAACCGTACGCGTCCGGCTTCGCACGGCTGGTCGTCAGCCCCGAGAACTCACGCGACCGCCTGGCTGCGTTCCTCAGCGGGGCGAAGCGACAGCTGCTCATCTACGACCCCGGGCTCACCGATGACGCCATGCTGCGGATCATCACGGCGAAGGTGAAAGCCGGCGTCGACGTGAAGATCCTCGGGAAGGTCGAGGCCAAGTGGAAGCTGGGCAACTGGGAGAAGTATCCGGGCAAGCGGCTGCACGTGCGTGCGATCGTGCGCGACGGACAGCGCGCGTTCGTCGGCAGCCAGAGCCTGCGCAAGCTGGAACTGGACAAGCGCCGTGAAGTGGGCGTGATCGTCACCGAGCGGCCGGTGGTCGAGCAGATCATGGCGGTCTTCGCGCGTGACTGGGCGCAGACCCCCTCTGGGCGCAAGGCCGCGCGCCGGACGCTGAAGACCCTGAAGGAAGGGAGGCCGCTCGGGCCGGAGGAGAAGTTGATGGCCGCCGCGGTCTAGCCCGGTTCGGTCTCCGGAGACACCGGCAGCCGGCCGTTGCCGCCGCCGCGCTCACGGCGGCGCCGCACCCGCTCGCCAATCGCGACCGATCCCGTGAAGATGGCGCCCACCGGCACGACGCCCCACAGCCTGTGCCGTTCCACTGCGGCGAGTCCGGCTGACGCCACGCATCCGCAGTGCTCGCAGTCCGGCACGCCGCCGAACTGGCACGGTTCGATGCGGGTGGTGAGATCGGCCGAGACACTGGTGGTGGTCCTGGCGAATACGCACGCCGCCGGCGAGGCCGGCGGCTGGGCGTATACCTTCAGCATGCCTTCCGGGGCCTCGAACTTCGGGTACTTCAGCCGCAGCGCCATCAGGTCGGCCACCACCCGCACGCGGTCGTCCGGGGTGAGCCTCTCGTCGGACACCTCGCCGACCTGCGGCGTGTAGAGGCTCATCCAGATCTTGCGGACCTCCTCCTTGGCCGACCAGAACGCGAGGAACTCGTCCAGGTAGCCGGGACGGTTGATCTGCTGGCGCGTGACCGTGCAGTGCACCACGATCCGCTGCCCGACGATGTGCTTCTGGATGCGGTCGTAGGTGGCCGGCGTGCGGCGCGCATCGTGCTCGGGCTGCAGGCCGTCGATCGACACCGTGATATGCAGCCTCGGGATGGTCGCCCAGCCCTTCGGGATCTCACGCACCGCGCTGGTAACGAGCTGCACGTAGATGCTGCGCGCCGCGAGTGCCGGGAGAATGGTGTCGAGCTCGCGGTACCGCACCAGCGGCTCGCCGCCGACGATGGACACGTGCAGCGGCTTGTGTTGATCGACCAGGGCGAGCACGCGGTCGATCAGTTCCTGGCCCTTGTAGTCGCGCACCTGGCGGAGCGTGATGTCGCCCCCGAGGTGATCATCGCCGTACGCGTAGCAGCCGGGACAACGCAGCGGACACTCGCGGGTGATCTCGATGGAAAGCGAGGGCCGGTAGCCCCGCAAGATCCTGCCCCATGCGGAGACGATGCCTTCCATCGACCAACTATAGCAGCGACATCGGTTACATTAAGGGCAATGATCGAACGGAAGAGATCGAAGATCCAGGGCTGGGGTGTGTTCGCCACCGAGACCATTCCGAAGAACAAGCGCATCGTGGACTATGCCGGCGAGAAGATTCCCAACCGGGAGAGCCTGAAACGTGAGGCGCGCTACCTCGAGAAGGGGCACATCTGGTGCTTCAAGCTGACGAACCGCACGGCGGTCGACGCGGCGGTCGGCGGCAACATTGCTCGCTATATCAACCATTCCTGCAAGCCCAACTGCTACGTCGAGATTCGTGACGGCGTCATCTGGATCCGCGCCGCGAAGACGATCAGGAAGGGCACCGAACTGAACTACGACTACAACACGAACGGCGACGCCGAGATCAAGTGCCGGTGCCGGCCGGGGTGCCCCAACTACCTGTGACCGATCGCGTGGCCACGCCGGTCCTCTACCTCCACGGGTTCGCATCGTCGCCGGAGTCGACGAAGGCCCGGTTCTTCGGCGAGCGGCTGGCGCAGCACGGCGTGCCGTTCTCGACACCGGACTTCAACCTGCCGGACTTCGCCACCCTCACGATGACGAGGATGCTTGAGCAGCTCGACCGCTTCATCGACGAGGCGGGTGGTCGTGTATCGCTGATTGGATCGAGCCTGGGTGGTGCGCTCGCCGTGCTCGCGGCGGGCCGCTTCGGCGATCGGATCGACCGCCTGGTGCTGCTGGCACCCGCGGTCATGCTGGCCAAGCCGGGCCACTCGCTCCTGCCACCGGAGCGGATCGACGAGTGGCGACACAGGGGCGCGCTGCCGTTCTTCCATTACGCGTATGGCGAGGAGCGGCTCCTGAACTTCGAGTTCTACGCCGAATCCCTCCGGCACGACCCGTTCGAGACCCGCTTCACACAGCCTGCGCTCGTCTTCCAGGGCCTGCACGACACGGTCGTCGATCCCCGGGCCGTGGAGCTGTTCGCGGCGACGCGTCCGTCGGTCACCCTGTCGCTCCTGGACGACGATCATCAGCTCGGCCGCAGCCTGTCCCGGATGTGGGACTCGGTGGAGGACTTCCTCGGGCTGCTGGGATGATGCGCGCCCTTCCAGTGGTGGTCGCGGCGCTGCTCGCGCTCAGCGGTCCGCCCGGTCACGCCGTGTCGCGTGCCGCCGGCCCGGCCGCAGCCGGGCAACCCGCCGTCCCGATAGGCACGACGGCGGTGCGCATCGGCATCCTTCGCAACGGGACCTACGAGGTCGTGTCGGTCCCGCTCGAGGTGTACGTGGGACGCGTGCTGGCTGGTGAGGCGGCACCGGCCAGTCCGCCGGCGTCACTCGAGGCGCTGGCCATCGCGATCCGCACCTACACGCTCACGAACCGCAGCCGGCACCAGGCCGAGGGCTTCGACCTGTGCGACCAGACGCACTGCCAGGTGATGCGTACGGCGACGCCGGCCACCGAGCGTGCCGCGCTCGCGACCGCCGAACAGGTGCTGCTGTACGACGGCGTACCAGCCACGGTCTTCTACAGTGCCTCGTGCGGAGGCCGGACCGAGAAACCCTCGAACGTCTGGCCGACAGCCGACGACCCGCCGTACCTGCCAATCCACGACGACGATGGGTGCGGGGGCTTTCCAGCGTGGAGCGCGGAACTGGCCATCGGCGATCTGCAGCGTGCGCTGCGGGCGGGCGGGTTCACCGGCACGCTGCGCGATGTTCGAGTGTCCGCGCACAATGACGCGGGGCGCGTGGCCCGGGTCGCCCTGGAGGGCATGGCACCGGCAGAGATCACCGGTCAGGATCTGCGGATGGTGGTGGGACGCTCGCTCGGGTTCCAGCACCTGCAGAGTACCCAGTTCGAGTTGCGCCGCCGGGGCACGGCATTCCGTTTCACCGGGCGCGGCGCGGGCCACGGTGTGGGGATGTGCGTGATCGGGTCGATGAAGCTCGCGGCGGCCGGGCAGGACGTGCGGTCGATCCTGGCGCGCTACTACCCGGGCACGACCCTCGGCACCGTCGGTGCCAGGCTCACGGCCGCACCGCCCGTGCGCCGCGGGCCGAGTGTGGCGGCACCACCCGCAGCGGCCGCGTCGCGCGAGCCTCGGGCGCCGGTAGCGCCGGCTCCCGTGACAGTCGCGCCGCCTGAGGCCGCCGGCCGCCGGGCCGTGGATGCCGTCGCGTCCTCTGATATCACCGTGGTGCTGGAATCGGCCGATCCAGGGGAGCATCGCGCGCTGCTGGCGCTGGTGGCCAGGGAGCGGAGCACGGTGGCGGCGGCGCTCGGCGAAGCGCCACGTCCGGTCCGTGTCCGCGTCTTCGACACGAACGAGGCCTATGCGCGCGCGGCCGGGCGGCCGTGGTTCACACTCGCGGCCACCATCGGCGATGAGATCCTGCTCACGCCCACCTGGATGCTCCGCCAGCGCGGCATGCTCGAACGCAGCCTGCGTCGTGCCCTCGTGCACCAGTACGTCGACCCGGTTCTCCCGGCGACACCGGCATGGGTCCGCGAGGGGGTGGCGGTGCACCTTGCCGATCCGGGTGCGCCGAACACCAGCCGTCCGCCCTGCCCCACCGACAGCGAGCTGGAGAACCCTGCCTCGATCGGCGCGCTGGCCGACGCGCTCGGCCGGGCCCGCGCCTGCGCCGAACGCCAGCTCCGCGGCAACCGCGACTGGCGCACGGTGCGCTGACCGCCCGCGCTACCAGCAGATGCCGCGATAGTCGGCCTGCAGCAGGGCGCCCGGGATCGGCAGGCGTACCAGGTCGATCACCACCTGGTCTGGCCGCGTGCGCTCGAGCGCCTGCGTGAACTCGGGGCTCTTGTTGCCGACGACGATCACGTCGGCGCCGTCGATCACCTCTTCCGCGGTGTCGCAGAGCAGTGACGACAGGTGGGGGATCTGTCCCTCGATGTACTCCTTGTTCGAGCCGACGAGCCGGGCCAGCGACACGTTGCGGTCGTAGATCCGCAGCGAGCACCCCTTGCCGAGCAGCGACTCCGCGAGGATGACCATGGGGCTCTCCCTGAGGTCGTCCGTGCCGGCCTTGAAGCTGAAGCCGAGCAGCCCGATCCGTTTCTTCCCGGTGTCGAGCACCTGCGTCAGGGCCTGCTCGATCTGGAGGCGGTTGCTCGGGAGGATCGCCGAGATGACGGGAAGGTCGACGTCGATCTCCTTGGCCCGGTATTGCAGGGCCCGCACGTCCTTCGGCAGACAGGAGCCGCCGAAGGCGAACCCCGGCTTCAGGTAGTACGGCGACAGGTTCAGCTTCTCGTCACGGCAGAAGACGTCCATCACCTCGTGGCTGTCGACGCCGAGCTTCTTGCACACGTTGCCGATCTCGTTCGCGAAGCAGACCTTCAGGGCATGCCACGTGTTGCTGGCGTACTTGATCATCTCGGCCACGCGGATGCTCGTGCTGACGAGCGGGGCGTCAATCGCCTGGTAGAGCGCGATGGTGCCGCTGGCATCGGCCGCATGGTTGTGCCCCACGAGCGTCAGCGGCGGCTTGCGGAAGTCCTTCAGCGCGGTGCCCTCGCGCAGGAACTCGGGGTTCACCGACACGCCAAACCCATCACCGTAACGCTTGCCCGAGGCCCGCTCGAGGGCGGGAATCACCACCTCGTGGGTCGTTCCCGGCAGCACGGTGCTCCGGACCACCACCACGTGGTACGACGGCTTGGTGGCAATGGCCGACCCGATCTGCGACGCGACACGCTCCAGGTAGCTGAGGTCCAGGCTGCCGTTCTTGCGACTTGGCGTGCCCACGCACAGCAGCGACACCTCGGTCGACGCCACCGCGTCAGCGGTGTCGGTCGTCGCGCGCAGCCGCCCCGCGGCCACACCCTCGGCGAGCTGCTCCTCCAGCCCGGGCTCCACGATCGGGCTGCGGCCGGCGTTCACCGCCGCCACCTTGTCCTCGTTGACGTCCACACCGACCACGTGGTGCCCATCGGCCGCGAACGATGCCGCCGACACGCTGCCCACGTACCCCAGACCGAACACCGACACCTTCATTGCTGCTCCTGCCTGCGCCCTCACCGCGACATGCGTCGGCGGGCGCGATCGTCGTTTCAGCCGGCCGTCAGGCCGGGACCGTCTCGAGTCCCGTCGACCTGCGGCGCCGAGGTCGACCGCGCGGCCGCCACGTCGCGTCCCGGTGCGGTGCGCTCCTGCAGCGTCGCGGGCGTCATCATCGCGAAGCGCATGAGCGCCTCCTCGAGGTCGCCGGCCACCGCCGCCCAGTCGTACTTCGCCACCACGAGCTGGCGCGCGGCCTGCTCCAGTGCACGCCGGCGGTCGACATCGCGGAGCAGCCGCACCACCGCACGGGCGAACCCCCTGGGCTCGTCGGCCAGCATCAGGTGCTCGCCCGCCGTGACCGGCAGACCCTCTGCTCCGACGGTGGTGGAGACGACGGCCTTCGCCATCGCCATCGCCTCGAAGATCTTCAGTCGCGTGCCGCCACCGATCCGCAGCGGCACTACGTAGACCGCCGCCTCCGCCATCGCCGGTCGCACATCGTCCACGCGACCCGTGACGCTGACGCCAGGCAGCTCGGCGAGACGCAGGACGGCAGGCGTCGGCGCCCGGCCGACGATGGCGAGGGTGACCTCGGGCTCCTCGGCGCGGATGAGTGGCAGCACCTCCCGGCAGAAGAACACCATGGCGTCCTCGTTGGGGAGCCAGTCCATCGAGCCGGTGAAGACGAGCGCACGCGAGCCGACAGGACTCGGGCCATCGTCATCGGACCGCCAGGGCGAGAAGAACTGCGTGTCCACCCCGGTCGGAACCACGTGAACCGGGTGTCGCACCGTGCCCGGATAGAGCCGTGCGAAGGTGTCGCGGTCGGCGTCCGACACGGCGAGCACGCCATCGAAGCGGCTGAGCGCACGTGCCTCGAAGCGGCACATGCGTCGATGCTGCATCCCGTACAGCACTCGCCGCGTCGTGCTCGCGGCGGTGCTGGCATGGCGCCGCCAGATCTCGGACTCGACGTTGTGCGTGAAGAGCACCGCCGGGCAGGGTAGCTGCGCGGGCAGGTTGACCACCGGCGGCAGGAAGTCGCAGACAATCAGGTCGTACCTCGTGCGCGCCAGCGTGCGCATCACGGCTGCCTTGTAGGAGGCCGACTCGTACTTGGCCACGGCGTACGGCCGAGGGTCGAGCAGGTGCCGCGCGGCGTCGAGGTAGAAGGCCATGGTGCCCTTGGCCGGGTCCCGTCGCGGCACCGTGATGACCTCGCTCGCCACTGCACCCATGCCCTCGATGTCGGCCGCGGGCTGATCGGGATCGGCATACCCCAGGAAGGTGATGGCGTGATGGCGCGCGAGCTGGCGCATCAGGTGCCAGGTGCGCAGCTTGCCACCCTTGTCGAGCGGCAGCAGCAGGTCGGACTTCAGCCAGAGGATCCGCATGGCGTCAGGCCGCCGGCTGTCCTGCCGCGCGGGGGCGCAGCGCGGCCCCGGTGGACGTCGCACTGGCCCGCGTGGCTGGCGACGGCAGCGTCTGCACGCCGCCGCCGTCGATGAACGTGCGGTGCCAGAGTTCCAGGTTGAGGAGCATCCACAGCCGGTCCCAGCCGTCGGTGCGGCCGGCGGCATGATCGCGCAGCAGCCGATCCACGCCGTCCGCATCGATCAGGCCGCGCTCACGCGTACGTCGATCGAGCAGCACGTCCCGCACGACCCCATGCCACGGTCCACGGGTCCAGCGCGAGAACGGCACCGGGAATCCCATCTTCGGGCGCTGCAGGATGGACGCCGGCAGCACGCCCTTCATGGCCTCGCGGAGGATGCGCTTGGTGGTGAAGCCGGAGAGCTTCCACTCGTCGGGCAGCGTGGCCGCGAACTCCACCAGCCTGTGGTCGAGGAAGGGGACACGGCTCTCGATCGACGTGGCCATGCTCATCTGGTCCTGCTTCATCAGCAGTTCGACCAGGTAGGTCTTCATGTCGGCGTAGAGCAGGCGCGTCAGCAGGCTGCTGCCCGCGGGCGGCTGCTCGAACCACCGGATCGAGCTGGCGTACGCCGCCGCCACGGCCGAGCGATGACCCGGCGCACCATGGAGCAGCGAGCCCAGGTCGCGCATGCGGATCGCCGCGAAGTTGTCGAGATACATCGCGTCCGGTGTCCGGTCCATGGCCAGGAACGAACGCGAGGCCATCCGGCCGGGACGACCGGGAAGCGCCGGCACGACCGAGTCCGCGACGAACCGACGGAGCGACGCCGGGAGCATTCGCTCGTACACCGTGCCCGCCCGCCAGTTCAGGGCGATCCGGGGATACTTGCCGTAGCCGGCCAGCAGTTCGTCGCTGCCCTCGCCGGTGAGCACCACCGTGACGTGCTGTCGGGCGAGCCTCGACACGAAGTAGAGCGGCACGCTCGACGGGTGCGCAATCGGCTCGTCCTCGTGCCACAGCAGGCGTGGCAGGGCACCGAAGAAGTCGTGGTCGTCGATCACCACCTCGTGTGGCTCGGCCCCGATCGCCGTGGCCACCTCCCGCGCGTAGCCCAGCTCGTTGAACGCCCGATCGCGGAAGCCGACCGAGAACGTCTTCACGGGGCGGTCGATCATCCCCGCCATCAGCGCACCGATCGCACTGCTGTCGATGCCACCCGAGAGGAACATGCCCAGCGGCACGTCGGCCATCAACCGCAGCCGTACGGACTCCTGCAGCAGGTCCCTGAACTCCGCCACGTAGTCGCGCGTCCGCGTCCCCCCGCCGGACTCCTGACGTCCGACGTCCAGGTTCTGACGTCGGAACGGGACGTCCCACCACTGCGACACGGTGGCGTGCCCGTTCTCGAAGACCAGGCGGTGCCCCGGCAGCAGCTTCTGGATCCCCCTGAAGAGCGTGTCGGGGCCGGACACGTACCGCGTGCTCAGGAGTTCGGGCAGCACCTGGTGGTTGGGCGAGGGCGTGATGAACCCGCTCGCGAGCAACGCCTTGATCTCCGACGCGAAGACCAGCGTCTGCCCGGCCTGTGCCCAGTAGAGCGGCTTGATGCCGAGCCGATCGCGCACGAGGAGCAGGCGATGCCGTCGCACGTCCCAGAGCGCGAACGCGAACATGCCCCTGAACCGATCCACGCAGCCGTCACTCCACTGCTCGTACGCGTGCACGATGGTCTCGGTGTCCGACCGGCTGCGGTACCGGTGCCCGGCCGACTCCAGCTCGCCCCGCAGCTCGCCGTGGTTGTAGATCTCGCCGTTGAAGACCACCCGGACGCGCCCGTCCTCGTTCGCCAGCGGCTGCTGTCCTGTCGACAGGTCGACGATGGTGAGGCGGCGGTGGGCCAGGGCCGCGCGCTGGTCCACGAACAGGCCGGCTTCATCCGGTCCCCGGTGGACGAGCGTGTCGCGCATCCGTGTCGCGCGATCGGCCGCATCCGGGGGCAGACCGTCGAAGCAGACGAGGCCGGCAATGCCGCACATCAGGCCGCCACCTCCGCGCCCCGTCGGCGCACCATGGTCCCCTCGGCACATTCCCGGAACCACAGCTCCAGCATGAGGAGGCTCCAGAGCCGGTGCCGGTGGTCGCGACCGCCCGACTGGTGCTCGCGCCACAGGCGCTCCACCGCGGTCATCTCGAACAGCCCGCGCTCGCGCATGCGCCCGTCGAAGAACAGGTCGGTGGCCAGCGGGCGCAGCGCCGTCCGCAGCCACCCGCCGATCGGTGCCTCGAAGCCGTGCTTCGGCCGGTTGACGATGGCCGGAGGCACGTGGCGCTCGAGCAGACGCCGGAGGAGGTACTTGCCCTGGCTCCCCCTGATCTTCAGGGTGGACGGCACCGTCGCCGCCAGCTCCAGCAGCCGATGGTCCAGCAGCGGTTCCCTGGCCTCGAGCGACACGGCCATGCTGGTGCGGTCGACCTTCGTCATGATGTCGTCCACGAGGTAGGTGTTCGCGTCGACGTAGAGCGCGCGTTCCAGGGCGTCGTGCGACGGGCACTCGTCGTAGGCGGCGCGGAAGCTGCGGAGCGGATCCGCATACGCCACTTCGCGGGCGAAGGCGGGCGAGTAGAGCGCCGCGCGGTCGTCGGCTTCGAAGAACGAATAGGCGTGCTTGCGCGCGCAGGCGTCGGCCTCGGACAGGCCCAGGTGCCGCAGCGAGCGGGCGCCCTTCAGCGAGAGTGGCAGCCATTGTGCCGCGCTGCCCACCAGTCGGGACGCGCCCGGGCCCAGCAGGGCGCGCAGCCGTGACTCCCATTGCTCGACCCGGTGCCGCGAGTAGCCGGCCCAGATCTCGTCGCCGCCGTCGCCCGACAGCGCCACCGTCACGTGCTGCCGCGCCGCGGCCGCGACGTAGTAGCTCGGCACCATGGACGAATCGGCGAACGGCTCGTCGAAGTGCCATGCGAGCCTCGGCAGCAGGTCGGCGATGTCCGGGGTCACGATGTGCTCGTGCTGCTCCACGCCGAGATGCGCGGCGACCAGCCGCGCGTGCTCCAGCTCGTTGAACGCCTGCTCGGCGAATCCCACCGACGTCGTACGGACCTGGCCTGGCGTCAGCGCGGCCATGGTGGCCACCACCAGGCTGGAGTCGATGCCGCCGGACAGGAACGCCCCGAGCGGCACGTCGCTCAGCAGCCGGAGCCGGACGGATTCGCGGACGACCCCGTCGAGCTGCTCGAGAAGCGCCTCCTCGCGCGCGTCCGACGTGGCGCCCCCGAACGGCAGCGTCCAGTACCGCCGCAGGCTGGTGCCGTGCTCGTCGACCACCATCAGGTGTGCCGCCGGCAGCTTCGCGATGTGCCGGTAGATGCTCAGCGGCGAGGGGATGTACTGGAAGGCCAGGAACGCGTCCACGGCCTCCGGATCCCACTCCCGCCGCACGTCCGGGTGCTGGAGCAGCGCCTTGATTTCCGAGCCAAAGACGACGGTCTGGCCGTGCTGGTGGTAGTAGAGCGGCTTCACGCCCAGGCGGTCGCGGACCAGAAGCAGGCGCCGCCGGCGTTCGTCCCAGAGGGCGAACGCGAACATGCCGCGGAACTCCTGCACGCACGCGTCGCCCCACTGCTCGTAGGCGTGGACGATCGTTTCGGTGTCCGAGTGCGTCCGGTAGACATGCCCCAGCGACTCGAGCCGTGGGCGCAGTTCCTCGTGGTTGTAGATCTCGCCATTGAAGACCACCCAGACGCTGCCGTCCTCGTTGGCCATGGGCTGCTGGCCGTTGCCGAGGTCCACGATGCTGAGCCGGCGGTGGGCGAGCGCCGCGTGCTGCGTGCAGTGCAGGCCGGCCTCGTCGGGTCCGCGGTGCTCGAGGACGTCGCGCATGGCCACGGCCAGGGCGGGGGCGCGGTCCGTGAGGCCGCCGAACGACACGAATCCTGCGATGCCGCACATGATCAGAAGGGTGCGACCGCCGAGTGCACGGCCCGTTCCGGCGCGCGCCGGGCCAGTTCCTCGATGTACAGCTGCTCCAGGGTGTCGACCATGCGGCCGAAGGAGAAGTGCGAGTGTGCGAGGTCGCGGGCGCGCCCGGCCATCGCGGCTGCGGAGGCGCGGTCGGTCAGCACCTGGCACAAGGCGTCTGCCAGGGCGCTGGGGTTGCCCGGCGGCACGAGCAGACCTGTCCGTCCGTGATCCACCACCTCGAGCACGCCGCCGACCGCGGATGCCACGACCGGCACACCGGCCGCCATGGCTTCGAGCACCGCGTTCGGAAAGGCCTCGGAGTCGGACGGCAGCGTGAAGACGTCGGTGTGAGCCAGGCAGTCCGCGACGTCCTCCACGTGCCCCTCGAACATGACGGCGTGGGCCACGCCCCGATCGCGCACCCGCTGCTCGAGGCGGGGCCGTTCGGGGCCGTCGCCCACCAGCCTGACGGTCGCGTCCGGGACGCGTGCGAGCACGAGTGGCGCCGCATCGATCAGCGTGTCGTGCCCCTTGCCAGGCCTGAGGTTCGCCACCATCGTGACCCGGTGGCCCGACGCGACAGGCGTGTTGCCGACGTAGCGCGACAGGTCCAGCCCGTTCGGTACGACGGTGATGCGCGCAGGCGACACCCGTTCACGGGTGAGACGCTCGGCCACGGCCCCGGCATTGGCGACGACCCGGTGCGCCCAAGCATAGGACGCCCGCTGCGCCAGCACCTGCAGGCGGCTCTTGCCGGCGGCGATCTCGCGCCGCGCGCCGATCCGCACGGGGATGCCCGCCGCGGCGGCCGCAGGCAGGAAGAAGATGTTCGTGTACAGATCCGAGGTCTGAATCAGCGTGACCCCCCGCTCACGGCACCAGTCGATGAATCGTGCGCCCTGCCGGAGCGTCTCCGCCCTGGCGAACCCGGTCAGCGGGAAGGTCCCGACCGAGGCAGCAGCCGTCGCGATGCGCGGGAACCAGGCTCCCTCCGTGCGGAAGCAGGCCACGTGCACCTGCCAGCGCGAGGGGGACAGCCGCCGAACGAGCTCGATCATCTGGCGCTCGGTCCCGCCGGGATGGAAGCTTGGAATGGCAACGACAATCGGACGAGGTCGGTCGATCGGCACGGTGCCCATCTGAGCAAGGCAGGTGCCACGCGGGGTTCCGCATGACGCACCAGATCTGCGCTTTTCGTGGCGACCCTGGTCGGCGGGTGGAACTGGAGTTCGCAGAAAGGTGAACGGCGTGCCTACGTGCAGTAGAGATGACCGCGGATGGCGAGCGGCAGCTGGTCGGCGCGGCGCAGCGGTGTGCGGCTCTCGACGTGCAGCACGTCGTAGCCAGCGTCCCACAGCACCGACACCACGCGCGTGACGTTCTCGAGCTTCAGGGGCCCGGTGGCGCCGTGGATCTCGATGTACAGCCGCGGATGGCGCCGTTCCAGAGTGTCGCGCATGCCGCAGAGCACGGCGTGCTCGAGCCCTTCGACGTCGAGCTTCACGAAGTCGGGCTCGGGAAGCCCGGCCGCCACCTGCCGATCGAGGGTGTCCACCGTCACGGCCACGGAGCGCACCCCTGGCTCGCTCCGGATCTGGTCCGCGATGCGAGCCTCGATCGAGCCGCGGGCCGTCTCGTCGGACGGGAAGACGAGCGTTGCGGTGCCTGGTGCACTGCCGAGCGCCACCTGCCGGACCTCCACGTGAGTGAAGCCGTTCAGTCGGACGTTGCCGGTGATGACCTCGAAGTTCCGCGGGTTGGGTTCGAAGGTCACCACCCGTCCCTCGCGTCCGACTGCGCGTGCGAAGAACAGCGTGAACACGCCTTCGTAGCCACCGACGTCGAAGACGGTCTCGCCGTCGAGCGAGAGCGACGCCAGGAACTGCTCCTCGGCCGATGGCGATCCCAACTGGGGAACGAACCCGAGTCCGCCGCGGCGCTTCAGGCCACGGGCCAGGCCGTGCCTCACGGTGTACACACGACCGGCGACGAACGGTTGCAGCGAGGCGATCACGGTGCGCTTGAGCATGGGTTCATCCAACAACGGACGCCAGGGGCGTCCCCGATGCACGTGGACCGGCAGGCGCCTGCTGGCGCCGCCAGCACTCGAAGACGACGAGCTGCCAGAGCCGAAGGGTGTGGTCGCGACGGCCCGAGAGGTGCTCGTCGACCAGGCGAGACACGAAGCGGGGCTCGAAGTACTCCTGCTGGCGCGCCGTGGGCCCCAGCAGTACGTCGGCGAACAGTTCGCGGAGACCGCCCCGGAACCAGAGGCCGAGCGGCACACCGAAGCCCTGCTTCGGCCGGTCCACGAGCCCGTGTGGCAGCAGCCGCGAGGCCACCGCCTTGAGCACGTGCTTGCGTCGATTGTTGCGAATCTTGAACGAGGCCGGCAGGCTCGTGGCGTAGTCCACCACCGCGTTGTCCAGCAGCGGCACGCGCGACTCGATCGAGTGCGCCATGCTCATCCGGTCGACCTTGGTCAGCACGTCCTCCGGAAGGTAGGTCTCCAGGTCGAAGCGCATCATCTGGCTCGGCCAGGAAAGCTGGCGATAGCGCTGGAAGTGCCGCGCAAGCCTGGCCTCCACCGGTGGCCCGGTCAGCGCCCGCTGTACGTCCGCCGACAGCAGGGCCGGTTTCTCATCGTCGCTGAAGTACCGGATGGCATCCAGGTAGCGGCCCCGTTCGTCGCGGCCGACGTGCCGGAGGAAGTTCTTGCCCCTTGTGCCGTGGGGGAGGCTCGCGGCGAACGCGGTCGCCAGCCGGCGGAGCGCGCGCGGCGCCAGGCGGTCGAAGGCGGCGACCCGGGTGTGCGGCACGTAACGGTCGTAGCCGCCGAACAGCTCGTCGCCCCCGTCGCCAGACAGCACGACGGTGACGTGCCGGCGAGCGACCTCGGAGACATACCAGGTCGGAATCGCGGAGGCATCGGCGAAGGGCTCGTCGAAGTGCCAGACCAGCCGCTCGAGGATCTGGACGGCATCCGGACGGACCACCACTTCGTGATGGTCGGTCCCGTAGTAGTCCGCCACGCGCCGTGCGTGGGGCAGTTCGTCGAACGCCGGCTCGTCGAAGCCGATGGAGAACGTCTTCACGGGTGTGGGTGACAGGCGCGCCATCAGCGCCACCACCAGCGAGGAGTCGACGCCGCCCGAGAGGAACGCACCAACCGGGACGTCGCTCACCATGTGCAGCCCGACCGACTCGAGCAGCACGTGCTGCAGGCCTGCTTCCGCCTCCTCGTCCGAACCGGAGAACGCCTCCACCGCGGCCGGCTGCCAGTAGGGTGCGACCTCCAGGTGTCCGTCCTCCCAGGTCAGCATGTGTCCCGGCGGGAGCTTGCGGACGTTCCTGAAGATGGAACTGTCCCGCGGCGTATAGAGAAACGAGAGGAAGTGGTCGAGTGCGTCGACGTCCAGATCGAGGGGGACGTCGGGCGCCGCCCGCAGCGACTTCAGTTCCGACGCGAAGTACAGGCGGCCGGCCGCCTCGGTGTAGTACAGCGGCTTGATGCCGATCCTGTCGCGCGCCAGGACGAGCGTGCGGCTCTTCGTGTCCCAGATCGCCAGTCCGAACATCCCGCGCAGCCGTGCGACGGCGCCGGTGCGCCACTCCTCCCACGCGTGGACGATCACCTCGGTGTCGGTGGAGGTCGTGAATACGTGTCCAGCCGCCTCCAGTTCCGCGCGCAGGTCGCGGAAGTTGTAGATTTCGCCGTTGAACACGGTCCAGACGGTCCGATCCTCGTTGTGGATCGGCTGGTGTCCGCCCGCGACGTCGATGATGCTCAGGCGGCGCATGCCGAGGGCCACCTGCTCCCCCACCCAGATCCCCTCATCGTCGGGGCCGCGGTGCCTGATGTGTGCGCACATCTCGTGGACCCGGCCGGCCGCGTCGTCGCGCGTGAGGCCGCGTGCACCCGTGGCGTCCGCGAAACCGGCGATACCACACATGACCGTCAATCACCTCGGTGCCAGGTCGGCGTGCCGTGCACGGCGGACCGGGCGATGAGCCATGCCTGCCGGCACGGCGAAATAGGCAGCGACCTGGCGGGCCAGGCGTACGTGCGCTGCGGGTTCCAGTGACGACGAGAAGTACGACCCGTCGACGAAGGCGATGTACGGCCGCTCGCCGCGCAGCCGCGAGATGAACGCCCGTGCGTCGGTCTCGATGTCGGCCACCTTCCACCGGATCGGTCCGCGCCTGGCTGGCATGTCTGGAGTGGCGTGCGCCGGGGCGCTCACACCCACGAGATCGGTCGACCGGGCGCGACGGATCGACGCGCCCCAGCACAGGCGGTCACTCGAGGCGTCGATCCATCCCTCGATGCGATCGATGCCGACGAGGTCGTTACGCCCGCCGAGCGTGAAGGCCGACACCAGGCACAGTGGAAGCGACCCGGTGAGGGACACGTGCAGTGTGGGTGCCGGCTCCACCTGCCCGTACCGGGGCGACCACCATCCGGCCGACTCCGGTGCGCCGCCGGCCATGCACGCGACCGTGCCTCCGGAGCAGGCCCAGGTCAGGTGCCGATCACCCGTGAACAGCCGTGCCTGCCGGCCATCCCTCTGCACGAGCCAGCGCGGATGCAGGTGCCAGTACGCGTCGAGCCGGTGGGTGGCGCCTCCGGTCAGCACGTCAGCCACCACCAGCAGGTCGCCGTGCACGACCATGAGGTGCCGCCGGTGGGTGACCGGTGCGTACCCGTCGTGGGTGCCCTCGGCATAGTCGAACGCGGCATGCGCGCGCCATGCCTCGGCGGTCCCATGCGCCATCGACGCCCAGTGGAAGGGGCCCGACGCGATCGACTGTGACCGCCCGTCGACCACCAGGGTGTTGTGATACGCCGACGACCGGAAGCGATCGCGCTCGTCCTGGTGAATGGTGTAGAACGCGGTGCCGGGGTCGATCAGCACCGGCGTGCCACCCACCGACAGGGTCAGCGAGAGCGCGTCCGCGTGCGCGTGACCGCCGTTGGCGAATCCGTGCCGGCCCGCATCGAACACCACGTGCGTCCCGTCGTCATGGCGCGAGACGTAGTAGCCCATGTCGGGCAGTGCGGCCGATGCAGGCGGTGGTGCGACAGGCGCGGTCACCAGGCGGTCGAGGTCCTGTGCGAGCGCCGGATGGTTCAGCAGCCAGAGGGCCTCTTCGGCCACGCCTCCCGCCATGAGGGTGGCCTCGTCGGTCAGTGCACCGGCCACCGCCAGGCTGTCGCGCACATCGTCCGGGCTGCGGCCACAGAGGGGCAGGAGCATCCCTCCGTCATCATCACCGATGTGGGGGAGCCGACCCGTGTCGTCGGCGAGCAGGCGCGCGGCGAAGGCGAGGCGCGCGACGACCTGCTCGAGAGGCGCCACCGCGGCCGTGTCGCCGGTGATCCGCGCCACGAGCAGGGCCAGCACGTAGAAGTCCAGCGTGTAACGGTGATAGTGGGTGGAACGCTCCAGGTGTCCGCCGTCCGCGCCAACCTGGCGTGCGGCCTGCTCGAGCAGGATCGCGCGGCCGGCTGTCGCATACGCCCTGGAGCGTCGCAGGCAGGTCAGCGAGCGTCCCGCGGTGTAGAGCGCCAGCGCTTCCCCGAGCAGGTGCGTGTTCGGGCTGAAGTAGTACGAGAGGTTCCGCTGGATGTGGCGCAGCTGTCGGTCGAGCGCCACCAGCAGATCCACGAGCCACGGCTCCTCGTCCTGGCGGCTGTGCCCGGCGAAGAAGTGCACCGCCCAGAGCCAGGAGAGTGCGCGGAACCCGAGTTCGAGCATGCTGGCCCAGTTGATTCCGGTGAGGGGCGGGTTCGCCTCGATCCAGTCGGTCACGTGGCGAATCGCGGTCCGACGGTACGCCTCGCGTCCGGTCAGCCAGTACGCCCGCCCGAGCATGAGCAGGTGCTGGTGACGATTCAGCTCCCAGATCACCTTGTGATCGCCGCCCGCCGGATCCAGGTAGGGCACCCTTGTCCAGAAGCGCGTGGGGGCACGGCGGCCGCTGACCGGGTCGACGTGCCAGTCCGGGACACTGTCGCGCATGCCGCCGAACCGGAGCGCACGGTAGCCCAGGAGATCGAACTCACCTGCGACGATCCGGTCCGCTGCCTGCGCCGCCTCGATTCGTGCGAGCGGTGCCATCGATGCGATCCGCTGGGCGACGGCCTCACGGCCGCCCGGTCCGATGACGAACCGCGAGGGATGCATCTGGAACGATCGACCCAGTGCGGCGTGAGCGGCTGCCCAGTTCCCCGCACGCGCCTCCGCGGCACCTGGGGCTTCGGCCCGAAGGATTCCAGCGAGCGCTCGACGCTGCCAGCCGGGTCGGAGTGCAACACTGGCGCGCTCCGCTGCCGTGCGTGCGGACGTCGTCGCCCGCCATCGCAGTTCGCGACCATCCATGCGTACCAGCCGTGTGAGCAGGCGACCTGTCACGCGCGCACCGGGTGGGTGGCCGGAGCCGTGGTGCTGGCCGCGTCGCGATAGAGGTCGAGCCACTGCTGGCGGACCCGCGGCCACGACGAGTCCCTCAGCGTCTGGTGCGCCTGCGCGGCCAGTGTTCGCGCCCAGTCCGGCCGGTCCAGCAGCCGCAGTACCTGGCTGGAGAGTGCACTGGCATCGCCAACCGGCGCGAGCAGCCCGTGCTGTTCGTGTCGCAGGATGACGGGCACGCCACCCGCCTCGGTCGCCACGACCGGCAGCCCGCTCGCGAAGGCTTCGAGGACCGATGCCGGCATGTTGTCGATGTTCGGGCTCTGGATGTAGATGTCGTGCGCGTCGTAGTAGCGCGCGATGGCCTCGGGTGCCACCCGCCCCGCGAAGGTGACACCGCGCAGGCCGAGGCGTTCGACCTGGAGCCGGAGGGCAGCCTCCTGGGACCCGGAGCCGACGATAGTGAGGGTGGCATCGGGATGGGCCTGCTGCACGCGCGCGAACGTATCGATGGTGCAGGCGACGTTGTAGAGCGGCTCCAGGTTGCGTGTGGAGAGGAGACGTGGCCGCAGCGGCACGCGCGCGCGATACGGAAACCGGTCCAGCGCGACGAGGTTCGGCACGATGGCCGCCGGGACTCCGAATCCGGCGAGTACGTCGCGCAGGAATGGCGAAGGGACCGCGTTGCGGTCCGCGCGGCGGACGGCCCACCGTGCGACAGCAGACGTGCCCAGATGATCGGGCGCTTCACCGCTCCGGTAGTTCAGGATTGTCGGCTTGCCGAGCAGGTGAGCGATGAGCAGCGCGGGCAGGGGCGCCAGCAGGAACGACGTGTACGACGCCGAGAAGACATGGACCACGTCGGCCTTGGACAGGTCCCTCACCAGCAGCGGCAGGTAGGTCGCTTCCGTGACGAGCGTGCGCAGGTACTTCACGCGCACGGCCCACTGCAGCCCCCGCGGCGGCAGCGGGTTGTGGGGAACGAGCCAGGCGTCCACGTCCGGATCGCCCTCCCAGGCGCGCAGCAGCCGGTCGGCCTGGACCGCCTGGCCGCCGAGGATACGCAGGGACGGAGCAACGAGTGCCACACGAAGGGGTCTGCGGTCGAGGTTCACGTGCGACCCGATTGTGCAAACGAGAGGCCCGATGCGGCCAGGCCGCAGGCACGCCGGCACGTCCAGTCGATGGAACGGGCCTTGCCTCAGCCGGACGCGCGTGCACCCCCTCAAATCGTCGTCGGCCGGCGAAGACCCCGTGCTGAGTGTGATCACACCGGCCTACAACGCTGAACGCTACCTGGCCGTGTGTATCGAATCCGTGCTCGGGCAGACCCTCGGCAACCTCGAGATGCTCATCGTCGACGATGGGTCGACGGACGGTACGTCGGGGGTCATTGCGGACTACGCGCTGCGCGATCCGCGCGTGCGCGGATTCAGGGGCCCCAACCGCGGCGGCTCGCATGCCCGGAACGTCGCGATGCGCTACGCACGTGGCCGCTATTTCGCCCTGCTCGACAGCGACGATCTATGGGAGCCGCCGTTCGCCGCCACGATGGTGCGGCAGCTTGACCACCACCCCGAGTTCGCGGTGGTGTCGGGCAACGGGTTCAACCTGGGGGGACCGCTCGACGGCAGGCCGGTGAGGCCGTGGCCGGCGAGCCCTGGCGAGGTGCGCTTCGTCGACCTGCTCGAGCACGAGGATGCCGTGTTCATCATGTCGGTCTTCAGGCGCGAGGTGGTGGACGCCATCGGTGGCTTCAACGAAGCGCTCTGGCGCAGCGAGGACTACGAATACTGGCTCCGTGTCACGGCTGCCGGGCTCCGCATCATGACCGTGCCGGAGCCGCTGGCGCGCTACCGCCGCCGGCCCGACAGCGTCAGTGCGGACGAGACGGCGATGTTCGAGAGCATCCTGCAGGTGCTCGCGCAGGCCAGGGGATTCCGGGCAAATCCGAAGGCAGACGAACTTGCGGTCATCGATCGCCGCACGGAGGAGCTGGCGGCCGGGTGTCTGCTGGTGCGAGCCAAGCGCGCCCTGCTCCGGCGCGATTTCGTGGAAGCGCGTTCCATCTTCTGGGAACTGCATCGCCGTGGAAAAGGCCTTCCGTTCGCTGCCGTGGCTGTCGCCCTCCGACTCCTGCCGGGTGCGGTGCTGGCTGCCTACAGGGCACGGCTGCGCCACCTCGAGCGCCAGGCTGCCGAAGAGCGGCGCCGCAGGGCGGACCGCGCCGCTCAGCGCCCGGCGGTGCTGGCGAGTGGCGTCGAAAGCGCGCCGTCCGTTGTCTCGCGTCCCTCCAGGTAGAGGTTGGCCACGCCGTCGTAGGTGATGTGTTCGACCACCTGCAGGTGGCGGATGCCCCTGGCGAGTGCCGCGAACCGGTGGCGTTCGAGATCGACGACGTTCACCTCGATGGCGTACAGGCCGCGCGCCAGGTGTGCCGTGAGGGTGAACGTGAACGAGCGGCGCTCGCCCGCACGGGCGCTCACGAACGGCAGGCCGAGGAAGTCCGAGCTCGCCCCGTAGACGTACAGCTCCCGCGCCAGGTCCCAGATGACGATGCCGACGGTGGCGCTGGCGATGTCGGTCCGGAACTGCAGCGTGACATCCAGCGTGAGTGCCTCGCCCGGAGTCACGGAGTACCCGTCGGCACCCGCGGCGTGCCGCGCACTCCGCAGTTCGGCGGTGATGGCCACGTCGTCCTGTTCGGTGGCGTCCGCGGTGCGGCAGTAGGTGGCGATGACATCTGCCGGAGGCCCCAGCTGCCGCGTGCGTCCGTGCTCGAGCAGCAGCACCTGGTCGCACAGCTGCGCGACGGCCGGCAGGTGATGCGAGACGAAGACAATCGCCACGCCGTCCCGCACGAACTGCTGCATGCGCGCCTGGCACTTCTCCTGGAACCCCTTGTCGCCGACCGCAAGCACCTCGTCGATCAGCAGGACATCCGGGGTGAGGTGTGCGGCAATCGAGAAGCCGAGCCGCGCGTTCATGCCGCTCGAATATCGCTTCACCGGCGTATCCACGAACGCGTCGATGCCGGCGAAATCGACAATGGCATCGAAGCGCCCGGCGATCTCCGCACGCGTCATGCCCATGATGGCGCCCTGCAGGTAGATGTTCTCGCGCCCGGTGAGGTCGGGGTGGAAGCCGGCCGCCACCTCGATGAGCGCACCCGTGCGACCCGAGACGGCGCAGCGGCCCTTCGACGGCTTCAGGATGCGCGTGAGCAGCTTCAGCACGGTGGACTTGCCGGCGCCGTTGCGGCCGATGATCCCCAGGGCCTGCCCTTCCCGCACCTCGAACGAGACGTCGTCCAGCGCCCAGAACAGGTCGCGGGCCGACGCGGACTGGCCGCGGAGCGCGCGGAGGGCGGCCGGAATCAGGTCGCGCAGGGAATCGTGGCGCTCTCCCCGCACGAAGGCCTTGGACACACGGTCGAAACGGACGCGCGGTCTGGCCATCTCAGATCTGTTCCGCGAACCGGAACTCGGACCGGTGAAAGAGGAGCCAGGCGGCCGGGAGGAGTACCAGTCCCAGCGCGGCGGCAGCCGCGAACGGCACCCAGTCTGGAGCCGATCCGTACAGGATGACGTGCCGGTAGGCCTCGATGATGGCGGTCATGGGGTTGAGGCGCAGGAGCAGGCCCAGCACACCACCCTGGATCGACTCGAGCGGGTAGACGATGGCGCTGCCGAACATCCAGACGGTGAGTGCGATCTCGAAGAGGTACTTCACGTCGCGGTAGAACAGGTTCGCCATCGCGAGCAGCAGGGCAGCGGCCAGCGTGAGGCAGGCCTGTACGGCCAGCACCAGCGGCACCAGCAGCAGCGCCGGCGTCGGTGCGATGCCGTAGTAGGCCATCATCGCCACCAGGACGGACGAGGCGGCGAGGAGGTCGACGACGGAGACCGCCACCGCGGAGAACGGGAAGATCTCGCGCGGGAAGTACACCTTCGTCACGAGATTGGTGTTCGCCGTGAGCGAGGTGACGGCGAAGCGGAGCGCAGACGCCGTGAAGTTCCACGTGAGCATGCCGCAGTACACGAACAGCGGGTAGGGCACCGGGGTGTCCATGGGGGCGACGCGCATGAAGATGATCGAGAAGATCGCGGTGTTCATCAGGGGCGTGAGGAGCGCCCAGGCGAATCCCATGGCCGTCTGCTTGTATCGGAGCAGCAGGTCGCGCGTGGTCATCTGGACGAGCAGTTCGCGGAACTCGATCTGTTCGCGCCACATCTCGACGAAGTCGTCCCGCAGCGTCGCGTCCGGCGTGGTGTCGTGCATGCGCGTTCAGCCGAGCAGCAAGGACCGCGCCGACGGCCCGACGATGGTTCGGGCTCGCCCTTTGCTGCGATCCGGCCGTGCACAGCTCAACCGCAACGTCCAGGCTCGTCGCGTGTGTCACCGCTGTCGTGGTTGCAGCCCTGCCACTGCGCTCATCGCAGGCGAACACCGTCACCGTACCGGCCGGAGGCGACCTTCAGGCGGCACTCGACGGCGCGCGACCGGGCGACGTGATCTCGCTCGAGCCTGGCGCCACGTTCGTCGGCCACTTCGTGCTCCGCGCCCGGCAGGCGAGCGCGTCCAGGCCGATCGTGCTGCGGACGGCTGGGCCTGATGCCGTGCTCCCAGGGGAGCGGATGACCGTCGCGAAGGCCGCGGGGCTGGCGGCGCTGCGTTCTCCTGACGGCATGCCGGCGCTGTCCACGGAACCGTTTGCCCACGGCTGGCGGGTGGAACTGCTGGAGTTCCGCGGCAACAAGGGCGGCGCGGGCGACATCATCGCGCTCGGCGACGGCTCCACCGCACAGCGCTCCCTGATGGCGGTGCCGGCAGAGCTCGTCCTCGACCGGCTCTACATCCATGGCGATCCGTTGGCCGGACAGAAGCGCGGCATCGCGCTCAATGCCGCGAACGTCACGATCTCGAACTCAACGGTGGCAGGCATCATGGTGCCCGGCCAGGACTCGCAGGCGATTGCCGGCTGGAACGGGCCTGGGCCTTACCTCATCGAGAACAATGCCATCGAGGCGGCGGGCGAGAACATCCTCTTCGGCGGTGCCGACCCGTCGATCCTGCAGCTGACACCCGCAGGCATCGTGATCCGGCGCAACCATGTCTCGAAGCCGCTGGCCTGGCGGCAGCCGGGCGTCCGCTGGCAGGTGAAGAACCTGCTCGAGCTGAAGAACGCCCGGCGCGTCGTCATCGAGGAGAACGTCTTCGAGCGCAACTGGGCGCAGGCGCAGTCGGGCTATGCCATCCTGTTCACCGTCCGCAACCAGGACGGCGGGTGCCCCTGGTGCGAAGTGACGGACGTGCGCTTCGAGCGCAACGTGGTCCGCGACGTGGCGGCGGCTTTCCAGATTCTCGGGAGCGACTACCTCCGCCCGTCACGCCGGACCTCTGGCCTGACCATCCACGACAACCTCATCACGGGTCTCGACGGACGGGCCTGGGGCGGCGACGGGTACCTGCTGCAGATGACCGACGGCCCGAGGGACGTCGTCATGGACCACAACACCGTGATCCAGGGCGAATCGAGTGGCATCGCGAAGGTGGATGGACAGGTGGACGGCTTCGTGTTCACCAACAACGTGGTGGCACACGGGGCGTACGGCATCATCGCCAGCGCCCGTGCGCCTGGCAACGACAGCATCCGCAACAACCTGCCGGGTGCGCGCATCACCGGGAACGTCATCGCCGGCGGGAACCCCGCCTGGTATCCGGGCGGCAACCTGTTTCCCTCGATGGACGAATTCCGTCGCCAGTTCGTCGACTTCGGCGGAAGGGACTTCCGCCTCCGAACTGACAGTGCGTGGAACACGGGGGCGCCGGGTGGTCGTCCGCTGGGGGCAGACCTGCGGACGATCGCACGCGTGCCCGGGCGGGCGAATCGCTAGCGCGCCTTGCGCATGGCGATGACGCGGATGCCGGCGAGGGCATCCAGCCGCCGCGTGCGGCGCAGGATGGCTCCGTCGACCCGGTAGAGCCGGAGCACCAGGGCGCGAAGCCCCGGCACCACCTGCGCCAGGTTGATGAAGGGGAGCGAGAAGGCCCGCATCCGGACGTCGCGGAAGCGCGACGCGAACGCCAGGAGTTCCGGGTCGGTCAGCGGCCGTTCGTAATCGGAGACCTCATCGGACCGGTAGGGGATCATCCCGCGCAGCGCCTTGATCACCGGCGAGTTCCGGACCGGCTCCTGGAACACCGCGATGCCACCCGGCTTGAGCACGCGGTGCACCTCGCCTGCAGAGCGTTCGAGGTCGAGGTGGTGCAGGATGGCGATGCCCATCACGGCGTCGACGGATGCATCGGGCAGCGGCAGGTCGTGTGCGGACCCGGACAGGAAGGTGGCACGCTCCTGAAGGCCGTACAGCCCGAGCCGTCGTCGCGCCAGTTCCAGCAGCTCACGGGACACATCGAGGCCGATCACCCGCGCGCCCCGCGCGGCGAGCGGCAGGCTGTTCTCACCGTTTCCGCAGCCGTAGTCGAGCACGGTCCGGCCGGCCACGTTGCCGATGACATGGAACGCATACTCGAGCGGGTACGGCGTGTCGGCCGGCGGGTCGAGATAGCGTCGGAGGTTCCATTCGCTCGTGCGGAGGCGGGCGACCGGCGTGTGACGGGCCTCGACCCGGCTGCGCAGCACTTCGGCTTCTTCCCAGGCGCGGATGTCGGCAGCGTGTGGCATGAGCGATCAGTGTCCGTGGTTCAGGCGACCGGCGTGATGTCGGTCGCGGTTGCGGTGGTGCGCCCGGGTGCGGCGTGGCGGGCGCGCAGGCGCGTGGTGGCGACGGCCGCGAGCGCCGCCCACGGCACCCAGAACACGTTGAGGACCAGGAAGCCGCCGAAGGTGGGCCCCATCATCACCCTGATGCCCACCAGCATCAGGAAGGCCGCTGGAACGAACACGAGCCGAGCCCTGCGCCAGAAGAGCGCGCTCACGAACCCGAGTTCGACGACCACGGTGCCGATCGCCACCAGGCGGCTCAGCCACTCGTGGCGGGCCACGAACAGTCCGAGTCCGCCAATCGGGTCGGCATCCGAGACGTGATACGCCGCGCGCATGAGGGTGATGCTGAGGTTCGAGGACAACATCCACTCGACGCCCCCGTAGCGGAGCTTGGCGATCCCCGCCGGCAGGAAGACCAGCGCCATCGCCAGCCAGACCGCGCGCACCGGCCAGCGGTAGTCGCCGCTCGGGTGCGGCTGGCTGCCGCGGCGCATCGCATCCACCGACCAGGCGTCGCCGCAGCGCGAGCACGCGAGGATGCCCATCGCGATCACCAGCGTCGAGTCGAAGTGGAAGGTGTGGCCGAAGTTGTGGGGGAGCCCGAGCAGGTAGAGCCCGAGCACGAAGGCCACGCGCGTACTGAGGCCGGTGCGCAGGCCGACGGCGCTCGACACCAGGGCGATGCACCAGAGGATGCGCGCCAGCGAGAGACCCGCTGGCGACAGCGGCTGGAGCCCCAGCGCGTCGAACAGCGGTATCGGCATCCAGAACGAACTCGAGACGTCGCCCCAGGCGCTGAAGTCGGTCCCACCATAGGCAAGCAGCACCCCACAGTAGAAGAACAGCCGTGCCGCGCCAAGGTCGACGGGACTGGCAGGGGCGAACCAGAAGTCCATCCAGCTGCGTGTCAACCGCCCCATTACCGGAGCCCGGACAGGTGCGGCGGTCCCGCGGGCACCGCCTCCGACAGGAGCCGCATCGTATCGGGCTCCTCCACGTTCGACGCGTCCGGCCTGAGGGTCCAGTGCGCCTGGTAGACCCGCAGCGCCCTGAGCGGTGGCCCGTCGTGCGCGCCGCGTTCGCGAGCCGCCTCGTACCGCGCCAACGTGTCATCGAGCATCGTGGCCAGCCGCGCCCGATCGTTCGCCGCCACCCGCTGCATGGCGGTCGTGATGCGGCACTGGTCGAACGGGCCCAGCATCGCGCCGTCCCTGATGCTCAGCTCCCGCTCACCACCATCGGCAGGGACGCCGCGCAGCACCAGCGAGTCCAGCGTCCGCGATCGCTCCACGTGCGAGAACATGGGATACGGCGAGAACGGCCAGTGCTCGGCTCCGGTCACCGTGTCCCACGCCGAACCGCCGATGAGCAACGCCACAACGGCATGCGCGCCGAGGAACCGCCCGGTCGCCATGCGGACCCCCTCCGCCCGCCGCGCAAGGTGGCTCCACACGAATGCGGCCGCCTCGGCCACGACCGGCCTGCGGGTGCCCCGACTCAGCACGGCCGTGCGGCGCAGGTAGGAGACCAGATAGCGCAGCCGATGCTCGTGGTGGAGTGCCAGGGCCGCCTGGCCCCGCACCCGTGCGGCCAGCCACTGGCCCGCGTGCGACCAGACGGCCCGGTGCACGTACCCGGGTGCGCCGAGCAATCGCGGCGTCTCGTGCCGTCCGGGCCTCAGCCTGCCACTGGCGTCGACCGTCTCTTCGAGCGCGAGCAGTGCGCCGTGGTAGCCGTGCTGACGATGCCAGTGCCTGTGGTACGCGCGCGTCAGCCGCGCCGGATCGACGGGCGCGAACACCACGAGCTCGGGTGCATAGAGCAGCCGGTGTCCGGCCCGCCACAGCCGAAGCTCGAGGTCGTGGTCCTGGCATCGGTGGAAGGCAGGCGAGAATCCGCCATGATCGAGCAGCACACGGCGTCGCAGGGCGAGGTTTGCCCCGATCAGGCACAGCGGGCGATCGGCACTGGTGTGGAAGCGACGCTCGCCGTAATCGAGGATGGCGAGGGGCGACCAGTGTCGACGGTCGAGCCAGGGCGGCGGAGGGCTCGGCCACTCGGGCAGCACCTTGCCGCCAACACCGACCGCCTCGGGATGGCTCGCCAGCAGCTCGCTGATGGTGGCCACCCACGTCCGTGGCACCACGTTGTCATCGTCGGTGAACGCCACGATGGCGCCCCGGGCCGCCTGCACGCCGGCGTTGCGCCCGTACGACACGCCCTGGCGGCCTTCGAAGAGGTAGCGGACCAGGCCGGGATGGCGGCGCATGTAGCCCGCCACCAGTTCGCACGTGCCGTCCGTGCAGTTGTTGTCGACGACCAGGATCTCGAATTCGATCGCCGTCGGCACCACCTGCGAGACGAGACTGTCCAGCGTGCGCGCCAGCAGGTCGCGGCGGTCGCACGTGCTCACGATCACGGACACGTCGACCCGACTCGTCGATAATCCGCTGCCCTTCAGGTCCATGATGTTGCCCACGAGCGGCGGCCGTGGTGCTCAACCGCGCGATGTGCGCTGGGCAATGCAATGCAGGGACCAGACGTGTCCCGTCGACGCGGCGCGCGCCGCGCCGACAGGAGCCTGGGAGGGCCGGCTACGGCACGCCGGCCGTAGCGGTCAGGATCGCATCGATGTTGGCACCGACGTCTGTGCCGTCGAGCGCCGCATTGCGGTAGGGGCTGGCTGCCGCCAGGTGATAGTCGCCAGCCGCCAGGTCCACGAAGCCGACACCCGCGAGTGAGGACGGATAGAAGTTCCCCGCCGGGTAATAGCCGGGGTTGGACCCCGCGAACACGCCTCGCAGGAACGTGCCGTTCGGGAAGTAGGTTGCGATGGTGCCGTTGCCGGGCGAGGTGCCGCCGCCCATGATGGCCCACGCGTTGTCCGGGACGATGTTGCTGGTCATCGTGAAGCCCTGCACGGCATTGGTGTCGGCGTAGAGCACCGACCCGCCATCCTCCAGGATGGTGTTGTGATCGACCGTGATGTCCACGCCGCCGTTGATGAGCATGAAGCGACCGTCACCACCCCAGTTCGCCCGGCTCACGTCGGTGAAGAGGTTGTTGCGGAACAGGAAGCGGCTCGACGTGCCGCTCGGGAACCGGTAGTCCTTCCCGAGGATGTTGATGGCCGATGCCACGTGCCGGACGATGTTGTTCGTGAACGTCAGGTCCTGCACGACGCTCCAGGGCGCCAGGCCGTCCTGGCTGCGGCCCGTGAACACCAGCGCGTAGCCCGCCTGTGCCGCCGCCCAGTTGTGCTCGAAGATGTTGCCGTCGATGGTGATCCGCTGGGCGTTCTTCAGCTCGAACAGGTTCTTCACGTTGATGCTGCTGTTCGTGCGCCAGGCGAGCGGCTTGGTGACGTAGTTGCGCGAGAACAGGATGTCGGACGGGATCAGGTCCTGGATCGCCGGGTCGGCCCCACCGAGGAGGAAGTTCTCCGATGCCGCCTCGAGGTAGTTGTTCACGATCGTGTACGGGCCGGGACCGTTCCACCCGGCAATCGCCTGCGAGTCCTGTCCGACGAACCAGATGTTCGAGATGTAGGAGTCGCGGATCTCCGTGGTGGCGCTGTTCAGGCCGATGCCGCGCTTCTGGCCCGAGGCACCACCGTGGATGTAGACGCGGTCGACGACGAGCGTGTGCGGGACCATCGCCAGCGAATTCTGCGACGACGACCCGTCGCCGAGCGACAGCACCTCGCCATAGCCGCCGCCGTTCGCGAGGAATTCCACCAGCTGGATGGTGTAGTGGTGGGCGAACGGCTCCGTGGCCATCGCGGTGTAGGTGTTGGCGGAGCGGATCTTGGCCAGGCTCACCGCGGTGGCCGGCGTAATCCTCGTGCCGGCCGGCACAGGGTCGGCGATGTCCGTCCGGATGGTGATCACGCCCGTGCCGGACTTGGCCGGGAGCCGGAAGTTGCCCACGAACGTGGCGCCGGCTTCGAGCCGGATCGTATCGCCGGGCTGCGCCGCGTCGATGGCGGCCTGCAGGTCGGCCCCGGCCGGTACGTTGATGACGGTGCCGGTCTGCGTGGGTGTCGGTGTCGGTGTGGGCGCGGGGCTGGTGGCCGGGCCGATGACGGGTGCCACCTCCAATGCCGCGACGTTGAACCCACCCGCGTCGAAGACCAGCGTCAGGGTGCTGGCCCCTGCGGGCAGCGTCGTCGTCCAGTTCAACGTCTGCCAGGCCTGCCATCCGCCGGTGAGCGGCACGGCAAGCACGGGCGTGGCCACACCTCCGACCGACACGTGCATCTCGCCCGACGCGTTGGGCGAGGCGACCTTCACCGAGATGGCATAGGTGCCTGCGGCTGCGACGTTGATGCTGTACCCAACCCACTCGCCGCCGGCAATCCACCCGATGTCAGGTGTGCCGAGGCTGCTCGGCTCGAGGTCGACGTCGGTGGCTCGCCCCGCACCGCCGCTGTTGCCGGACGTCGTGTCGTGATAGGCCAACCCCTCTCCGCCGAGGTCGAACTGCTCCACCGGGATGGCGCCGGGCACCACGAACGCCGTGCCGTTGAACGGGCGGGCGGCAGCCGGCGATATCCGGACCCAGTTCAGGTTCCCGAATGCCGACGCGCCGGCCGTGTCGAAGACCATGCGCAGGCGCTGCGGCCCGGCCGCGAGGGTCACCACCTTCGACACGGTGGTCCACGCCTGCCAGCCGCCGGTGGCTGGAATGGTGAGGGGACCGGTCACATCGGTGCCCCCGAACTCGGCGTGGAATGTGCCGCCAGTTGAGGGGGCCGCCACGCGGGCCTCGAACAGGTAGCTGCCGGCGGCCTGGACGTTCACGCTGTAGAGCAGCCACTCACCGGCGTTCACCCAGCCAACGTCGTAGCCGCCCTCGGTGGCCGCCTCGAGGTCCACGCCGGTCGTCCGGTACGTGCCGCCGGCGTTCGCGGTGTCGAGGTCGTGATACGCCACGCCTTCACCGCCGTTGTCGAAGTGCTCCGCTTCAACCACCCCCGGCAGCGTGACCGCCACGCCGGTGAACGGCGTCGGCGCGGGCGGTGGTGGTGCCGGCTTGGCCACGATCGTCGAATCGCCCGACCGCTGGCCGGGTGCCACCGCCAGGTAGGTGGCCGGCGAGATCACCACCTGGTCGACCCGCACACCGTCCTCACGGGTCTGGAGCCGCAGGGTGTGGGTGCCGCTCGTGGTGAACGACAGCGTGGCCGCCTGGGTGAGCCAGTAGGCACCGTCCACCCATCCCCACCCATTCAGCTTGGCGCCGTTCGAGACCTGGAGGTTCAGCGTCAATCCCGCGGTGGAGCCGATGCGGTAGACCGGCGAGCCCCCGGCGATGGCATCCGAGAACTGCGCGAACACGGAGTCGTTCACCTTGCTGTTCCCCGCAGCCTTCAGTCGAACCCACACATGGTGCGGCACCGCGGCCGGTGCAGGAAATGTGAATTCCACGTAGTCGGCCGGGTTCGCCAGCGGGGTGTCGGCGGCCGACCAGCCTCGGTCCGTGCTCACCAGTGCCGCACCGCCTGCGGCCGTGCCGTCCGCGACCTTCGACCAGTTGCCGGCCGTGCGTGCGGCGTCGGAGGCATACAGCACTACGTCGGCCGGGGCGGCGCCCGCGGTCGTCGCGATCAGCAGGCAGGCACACGTCGCCCATGCCCCAGCCAGGGTTCTCTTGCGCATCGTCGTTCTCCGTGCTCTGTGTGTGTGAGAGGTGCGCGGCGGCGGCCGCGACACTCACGGGAACGGCAACGGCAATACCACCTCGTCCGGGCGCGATTTCCGAGGGAATCGGGCGACCGGCACGTGGGGTGTCAGCTCATCCGCTTACGAAACCGTCATCGCTCGAACAGTTCTGGTGTGCCTGCGGTCGGATCCGTGTGTCGAATAGTGCTGAGCTGACCGCGAGTATCAGGTCAGGTCACGGACACAGCCGTTCGCGCACGAATCTGTCATCGAATCGTCCAGGTTGTCCGCGAACACAACTCAGCACTTATCCTTACCCGCACCGAAAACCGGTCTGATTCCTCGGTCTTCTCCAGAAGAGCTGTCGCGCTGTTGGGTAAAAGTTACGAAACAGCCGAGTTGCGAAACAGGGCAGACGCGTGCTCGTGGCGCGCGCCTGTGACAAAAGTCACACAAAACCGCAGGGTCTGGCCTGTGGTCCGACCATTGCCCATGTGCCCGGTCGGACACGGCCCCTGTGTGTGGATCCGGGCCGGCCGACATCCAGGACAAGTTTCCCGTCGCTCGATCGCCTGACGGCGCGCACTCCAGGGTCGCGACCATCGCGGCCGCGGAGTGTCCGGCGGGAACGGTATGCGTGCCGATGGAGGGCAAATGTTGAAGCGTGCGTGGTTGGGGTGTCTTGCGCTCTGCGCGAGCATGATGGTGGCGGGTGCCGCCGGAGCACAGGACATCGTCCTGTACGCGTCGGATGCCACGGTGGTGCAGGGGAGCTGGAGCCTGTCGGCGAGTTCGAGCGCCGCTGGCGGCCAGCGGCTGACCAGCACCGACAGCGGATGGTCGTACACCACGAACGCGCTCGCCAGTCCGAGCCACTACATCGAGGCGTCCTTCACCGCCCCGTCGTTCACGACCTACCACGTGTGGCTGCGCATGCGGGCCACCAACGACTCGAAGTGGAACGACTCGGTGTGGGTGCAGTTCTCGGACTCGGCCACCCCCAATGGCAGTGCCGCCTACCGGATCGGGACCACCGACGGGCTGCTGGTGAACCTCGAGCCGTGCAGTGGCTGCGGCGTGTCGGGCTGGGGCTGGGCCGACAAGGGCTACTGGACGACTCAGACACCCCTGGTGATGTTCGGCGCGCGCGGCACGCACACGGTCCGCATCCAGACGCGCGAGGACGGCCCCCAGATTGACCAGATCGTACTGAGCCCCGCCACCTACCTCTCCCGGCCGCCTGGGCAGACGACGAACGACACCACCATCCTGCCGCACTCGACGGACGGCGGCACCACGACCACGAGCGGCAGCGGCGGCACGACCACGCCGTACCTCGGTTCACCAGTGTCGATCCCGGGCACGATCAATGCGCAGGACTTCGACAACGGTGGGGAAGGCGTGGCCTACCACGACACCACGGGTGGCAACAGCGGCGGCGCGTATCGGAGCACCGGGGTCGACCTGGAGCCGAGCGCCGACGGCGGCAACAACGTCGGGTGGACCGCGGCGGGCGAGTGGCTGAACTACTCGGTGAACGTCACCACCAGCGGCAGCTACACCGTCCAGCTGCGCGTGGCCTCGCAGAACGGCGGCGGTGCGATGCACGTCGGCTTCAGCCGCAGCAGCGTATGGAGCGCGGTGTCGATACCGGCGACCGGCAGCTGGCAGACCTGGACCACCGTGAACGTGCCGGTGACGCTCACCGCCGGGCAGCAGCTCCTCACGCTGGCCGTCGACGCTGGCGGCTTCAACATCAATCGCATCTCGGTGGTCAGCGGCTCGGCCGGGTCGTCCGGGGGCACCTCGTCATCGGGTTCGTCGACCCCGCTGGGTGGCACGCCCTGGGCGGTGCCGGGCACCATCCAGGCCGAGGACTTCGACAACGGCGCCGACGGCGTGGCGTATCACGACACGACGAGCGGCAACTCGGGGGGCGCCTATCGCAGCACGGGTGTCGACATCGAGACGTCGTCGGTGGGCTACAACATCGGGTGGACCGCGGCGTCAGAGTACCTGAACTACACGGTGAAGGTGGCGAGCAGCGGGAGCTACACCGTGCAGCTGCACGTGGCGTCGGCAACCGGCGGGTCGATGCATGTGGGGTTCAGCGGCTCCAGCGTGTGGACCGCGGTGCCCGTCGCGGCGTCCGGGTCGTGGCAGTCGTGGACGACCGTGAACGTGCCGGTCACGCTCAGTGCCGGCACGCAGCTGATGACGCTGATGGTCGATTCGGGCGGCGTGAACCTCGACAAGGTCACGGTGGTCTCGGGCACGACGTCCAGTGGTGGTGGCAGCGGCAGCTACACGAGCAGCGGCACGCTCCGCATGATGACCTGGAACATCCAGCACGGCACCACGAAGTCCGGTGCGTACGACCTGGCCGCACAGGCGCAGTTCATCGCGAGCCACAAGCCCGACGTGGTGGCGCTGCAGGAGGTGGAAACCTGGAGCGAGAACCAGCCGCAGCGGTACAAGCAGCTGCTCGAGCAGTACACGGGCAACACGTGGACCGTGGTGTGGGCACCCGTGACGAATGCGGCCGGCACCGAGGGCAACGTCATCCTCACCAGGCTGCCGGTCGTCTCGCAGGCCACTTACCAGCTGCACGCAACGAGCGACTACACGACGCTCTATTCGAACCGCTCGGTGGCCGAGGCCACGGTCCGCGTAGGCAGCGTGAACGTGCCCGTGTTCTCGACCCACCTGGACTACTACACCACCAGCTACCGCACGACGCAGCTCCAGCAGCTGATGACGTGGTCGCTGAACTTCCCGGGGCCGCGCCTGGTGAGCGGCGACTTCAACTCCTGGTGGGGCGAGTACTGGATCACGACGATGATGAGCCAGTACACGGACACGTGGCAGGACTACACGGGCAGCAACCAGAACGGCTACACCGTGAACAACGCCGTGCGGTTCGACTACATCTTCCGCTCCATGGACGGCGGCTGGCGCGCCACGCCGGTGAACTGCTACGTGCCGGTGACGTCACTGTCCGACCACAACCCGGTGATCGCCGACTTCCGGATCCAGTAGCGGGCCCCTGAAACTTCCGCACGGGTGCGCTCGTCTCACCCGTGCGGAATGCCCACCACGACCGCGTCAACCCTGACGGCCGCCGGAGCCACCGCCGCACGCGGTGGTTCCGACAGCTTCACCCGGGACTGGATCCGGACCGGCGCCACCTGCGGGCTGCTGTCTGTGGCCAGCTACCTGGGCGCAGCCTTCCTCCCCCTCCCAGACACGCTTGCCTACGCCGCGGCGTTCGCGTTCGGTCCGCTGCTCGCCGTGGGCTGCACCGGGCTCTACCACTGCCTGGCCGAGACCCGCCGTACGCCGCTCCTGCAGATTGCGGCGGCTGCGGCCGTTGCCGGCGGGGTCACGGTGCTGCTGATGCTCACGGTCCAGCAATCGATCTTTGCCGCCAGGCTCGCCGCCGACGGCGCCGTCGACGCAGCGCCGTTGCGCGCAGGGCTGAACGCGGTACATCTCGGGCTCGATGTTGCCTGGGATGTGCTGATCGGCCTCGCCGTGGTGCTCTTTGGCCTGGCGATGGTGGGGCACCCGCAGTTCGGAGGCGTGGTGGGCGCAACCGGATCGGCTCTCGGGGTCCTGTTGGTCGTATTCAACCTCTGGTACTTCCCCGAACCGCCGGGAAGCGCCGGCTCGATCGACTGGGGACCGTTCGTGGCCTTGTGGCTGCTCGGCGTGTTCGGGATGCTGCTTCGCGCGCCGCGTGTGGACGGCGCTGCCCGGTCCGCCTGAAGGCGGACACGTCAGCCGGGCGATCACCGTCAGCGGACCGCGGCGTTCAGGCGCGGCGCGACGCCAAGCTCGCGCTGCAGGGCCGGGATCAGCCGCTCGGTGAACCGCGCAGCCCCGCTCGGGTTCAGGTGAAAGCCGTCCCGGTACAGGCCGGCGTCGAACGCGCCCGATGCCACGGGGCGCAGCACCGGGACACCACTGCGCTGCGCGGCCGCCACCAGGCCGTTCGAGCCGTCCTGCGGGTTGAGCACCGGGGGCACCAGCACAATCAACGTCGAGCCGAAGCCGCGCGCCACATCCCGCATCCGTGCGACCCGCTCCACCAGCACCGGTTCGATGGCGCTGTCCACCATCGGCCGATGGTCGATCGCACTCGACATGTTCATGAAACGGGCAAGGTCCGGCATCAGGTGTCGCATGACGAACGTACGCATCTCGCTACGGGCCCCCCAGAACTTGCTCACGCCCGCGAACAGCAGACCGGTGGCCTGCGTCGGGTGCATGTCCAGCTCACGCGCCACGGACGGCAGGTCGCCCTGGCTCATCATGTACTGCGCGGAGTAGTCGCCGCGGATGTTGGGGCTCAGCCAGTGGCCCGTACCGAGCATCACCACCACGGCATCCGGTCGCGCTCCTTCGTGGAACAGCCGTCGAAGCCCGAACAGCCAGTCGTAGTACACCGTCTGCTCGACCATGTAGCGCCGCACGTCCACGCCGTCCCGCAGTTCCGTCCGCAGCCTCCCGAAGTCCACCCCTTCGTCCAGCAGCGAGTTCCCCACAACGAGCACATGGCGGCCGCTCGCGCCGTCCTGGCCGATCGCCACGGCAGACCGGTACTCCTCCACCATCCGGCGCTGAATCCTGCTCCCGCGGTCGAGCCCCACCCGTGCGGCCACCTCCAGGCCGACGGCAACGACCGCGCACCCGATGACGAGCAGCCACGTGGCGCGTCGGAGCCGGCTCGACGGCGCCACGTCAGAAACGGAAGTAGATGAAGGCATTGAGCTGGTTTGCGGCGAACACGGCCACGACACCCATCAGGGCAACACCGACGGCCGCACGCCTGAACTCGAACGTCCGCTCGAACACGTACTCCTCGCCACGCGCCTCGTTCACAAGATCCATCACGAACATCGGCACGGCGAAGAGCACCAGGAACCGCAGCGCGATCGCGTACTCCTCACTCCAGACGACGTGCCCGAGTCCGGCGAGCATCGCGACGGCGGCGCTCACGCTCTCGGCCCGGAAGAAGATCCAGGCCAGGCACACCAGGTGGAAGATGACGATGCGCGCGAGCCAGGGCCGCAGGGCCAGCAGCGATGGCGGCACCGGTTCCGCGACCTGCGCACGCACGTCCCGGCCCATCATCCGGGACGCGAAGCGCTCGACCGCCAGCCCCGCGCCGTGGATGCCGCCCCACACCACGAATGTCCAGTTCGCGCCGTGCCACAGCCCGCCGAGCAGCATGGTGAGCATCAGGTTGCGGTAGGTCATGGCTTCACCATGCCGGTTGCCGCCGAGCGGGATGTAGAGGTAGTCGCGCAGCCAGGTGCTGAGGCTGATGTGCCAGCGCCGCCAGAAGTCCTGCAGGCTGGTGGCGAGGTAGGGCTGGCGGAAGTTCACCATGAAGTGGAAGCCGAGGAGCTGCGCGCTGCCGCGGGCGATGTCGCTGTAGCCGCTGAAGTCGCCGTAGATCTGCCACGCGAAGGCATAGACACCCAGCATGGTGGTCACGAGGTTCGGCGGACCGAGCCGGCCCGAGAATGCCGCATCGGCGATCAGCGCGCAGTTGTCCGCGATGACCGCCTTCCTGAACAGTCCGGTCAGGATCAGGAGCAACCCGTTGAGGAAGCGCTCCTGGTCGAACACGCGCGGGGCCCGCACCTGGGGCAGCAGGTGGCTCGGACGCTGGATCGGTCCCGCAATCAGGTGCGGGAAGAGGCTGATGAACAGCGCATACTCGATCAGGGAGTCGGCCGGCTCGATCTTGCGGTGGTACACGTCGACGATGTAGGCCACCTCCTGGAAGGTGTAGAACGAGATGCCCGGCGGCAGCAGGATGCGCAGCGTCGTGACCGGCACGTGGTCGATGCCGATGCCGTCCAGCAGGACGACGAACGAGTCGACGAAGAAGTTGAAGTACTTGAAGGCGCCGAGGAAGCCCAGGTTCACGGCGAGCGACACGATCAGCAGCCGCCGCCGGCGCCGCGAATCGCCAGACGCAGCGATGGCCCGCGCACAGTAGTAATCGACGATGGTCGACGCCGCGATCAGCCCGAGGAACCGGACGTCCCACCAGCCGTAGAACACGTAGCTGGCCGCGAGCAGCATGCGGTTCTGGCTGCGCCAGCCCATCCGCCAGTAGAGGAAGACGACCAGTGCGAGGAAGACGGCGTAGACCGGCGTGTCGAAGAACATCGCGTCACCGGCCGAGCAATCCGGGTGCCGGCCTGGCGGCACCCGTGCCGAGCCGTGTGCCCGAGAGCCGCCGCCTCCAGCACCCGGCGAACAGCCCGATGAACTGCAGGGACTTCAGCTCCTCGATGAGGAGCGTGAGCGCATCGGGACGTCCGACCGCATGCAGGTATCGCCAGAGCTGGCCGACCGCCTGGCGATAGATGAAGCGGGGCACGCCCGCCACCTGTGGCACGGTCGCAAAGTCCAGGTCGGGAAACAGGTCGGGCAGCATCAGCGCGTTGGTCTTGCCGTGCCAGTAGAACCAGCGCCGGAAGTACCGTCGCGTCAGGCGCGAGGGCGGCACGTAGTGCCGCACCATCAGGGCCGGGTCGTAGAACCCCGCGTAGAGGCCATGGCGGCGGAGCCGCACGAAGATCTCGTGGTCTTCACCCGAGATCAGGCTGTTGTTCACCTTGCCGAGGTCGGTCCGCCAGCCGCCAATCGTGAGCAGCGCCGATCGCGCAAAGGCGAGGTTCGCGCCAATCGGCAGCCGCTGGCCCGTACTCGCGGCCACGTACTCCACCGGATCGTCACCGTAGTCGACGATCGCCAGCGGACCCCAGATGTCCTGGGCCCGCGTGGTCAGCAGCTCGGGCGGTGGCACGCAGCCCCAGCGCGGCAGCACCTTGCCGAACACGAAGGTCAGTCCATCGTCCTCCCGGAACGCGCGGACGATTCGCTGCAGCCACCGCGCTCCCGGCAGCACGTCGTCGTCGGTCAGCGCCACCACCTCGCCGCGCGCCGCCGACAGTCCGAGGTTCAGGGCGAAGCTCTTGCCCTGTCGCGCCTCGCGAAGCGGCACCACCGTGAACGGCCCCGAGCGGGCGGCGTCGGCCAGCACGCGCGACGTGTCGTCCGTCGAGTTGTTGTCGACCACGAGGATCTCGACCGCGCAGTCTGGAGGTGGCTCGACCTGCTGGAGGGCCGCGAGCGTCTCCTCGAGCAGCCGCGCGCGGTTGTACGTGCAGATGAGGACGGATACCGTGGTCACCGTCATGACCGCCCCGCCTGCGGTGTCGTGCCCGAGGGGGTACGCACGATGCCGGCGCGTGCGGCGGCGTATCCGGCGGCGAACGCCGAGTCGAGCGCACGGTCGACGGCGTGCGGCACCTGGCCCCGCGCCATCGCGGCCAGCGACCCGCCGAGGCCCCGTGCGAACTGGCCGGCAAGGGAGCGGACGACTCCGGTGCGCCCGTGGCCCGCGTCGAGCGCCGAATGCGTGATGCCGGACCAGAAGAACCAGCGGATGAAGTAGACCAGGCGCATCCGATCGGCAGGCACCCAGTGCGCCACGGGAGCAGAGGGTTCGTACCAAGCCTCGTGTCCGGCCGCTTGTACCCGGTCGCACAGTTCGTGGTCCTCGCCTGAGAGCAGCGTGCCGCGCAGTTTGCCAAGGTGCGTGGCGTACCCGCCGATCTCCACGAGGATGTGCCGGCGGACTGCGAGGTTCGCCCCGAGCAGCGTGCGCCTGCCGAGAGGCTGGCGATTGGGACCGTAGTCGAGCAGGCCGAGCGGCGCGCCGAGCCTGCTGTGTCCGGCCAGTGCGAGCCAGCGGGGGGGACGCACCTCCCAGCGCGGCTCGACCGGTCCACCAGCCAGCCCCACGGCTGGATCGGCGAAGGCGCGTCGCAGCGCCGCAAGCCAGTGGCCGCCCACGCGCACATCGTCGTCGGTGAAGCAGGCGAGGTCGCCGCCGGCGATGTCGAGGGCGGCGGCCACGGCGTGCGACTTGCCGGGCGTGGGGACGACCAGCCTCGTAAGCGGGACGGGGAAGCGTGTTGCGTGCCGTGCCACCACGCGTGCCGTGTGATCGGTGGAGCCGTTGTCGGCCACGATCACTTCGTCGCCGGGCAGGAAGTCCTGGCGGATCAGGTGGCCGAGGCAGTCGTCGAGCCGATCCGCCCTGTTCCAGGTCGCGATGATCACGCTGGCGGTCATGGCGAATATCACCCGGCCTGGGGCGCGAACGGATGCGTGGGTGACTCGTGGTCCGCTGAGGGACGGCGCGGAGAGCGACGCCACGACTCGCGAAGGTAGCCCGCGAACCAGAGCAGGCGGCTCGCGGCCGCGAACCGGCCGGCGCTGTTCCCACGCGCAGCGGCGCGGACGGCACGGAGGGCATCGACCGCGGCCTGCCGCCAGAGGTACCGGGGCGAGCCGAGCAGCCGGGGACCGACGGGCGGCACGTACGCCTGCTCGAGGCGGGCCACGTCGCGTCCGTTCTGGTGCATCCAGCGCCGGAAGTAGTCGCGGCGCAGCCGCTCCTGGCCCACGCGGTGATGGACCACCGCGGTCGGCTCGTAGACGCCGCGGAAACCGGCGCGGATCATCCGCAGGAAGAACTCGTGGTCCTCGCCGGTACGGAGCGAACCGTCCAGCTTGCCCAGGTCGGTCCGGAGACCGCCGATGCGCTCGATGACGTGCCTGCGCACGGCCATGTTCGCGCCGATCGGCACCACCCGCGCGCGTTCCGACCGGATGTCGATCCTGTCGTCCCCGTTCTCGGGCACGGCGATGACGCCGTACACCGCGGGCGAGACCCATGCCGGTGGCGCCGCCTCCCACTCCGGACGTACGCGACCGGCGACGAAGTCCGACCCGGTTGCGTCGAACGCCACCGCGAGACTCCGGAGCCATGCGCGTTCCGGCCGCACGTCGTCGTCCGTGAACGCGATCAGGTTGCCCGAGGCGTGCCCGAGCGCGCGGTTCACGGCGGCCGACTTGCCGGGAATCGGCTCGTGCAGATACCGGACGAGCGGCCCACCGTCGCGCGCGGCGGCCCGCGCGACCACCCCGCTGGTGCGGTCGGTCGAGCCGTTGTCGGCGACGATGACCTCCACGGCCCGGGACGGCCAGTCCTGCTCGGCCAGCGCCTCGAGCGTGCTGGCGAGCAGGGCCGCCCGGTTGCGCGTGGCGATGACGACGGAGAACGTGTGCACGGCCAGACCCTGCCCTCTCGTGTGTGCGTTACGGCTTGGCCACGATCGTCGAGTCGGCCGTGGGCGGCCCAGGGGCAGACGTGAGATATGCCGACGGGCTCAGGACGATCTGGTCGAACTGGACGCCATCCTCCCGGATCTGGATGCGCAGCGTGTGGCTTCCCGACGTCGGGAATGTCACCGTCGTGGGCTGCGAGAGCCAGTACGCCGTGTTCTGCCAGCCCCAGCCCTGCAGGCTGGCACCGGTGGAACTCGTGGCGAGGTTCACGAGCAGGCCCGACGTGGTGTTCATCTGGTACGCCGGTGCGCCGTTGACGAGCGCGTCGGAGAACTGCACCCAGACGGCGTCGTTGTACTTGCTGTCGGCCGTGGCACGCAGGCGCAGCCAGAACGTGTACGGGGTGTTCGCCTCCGCGGTGAACGTCACGTCCACGTAGTCGGCCGGTGACGCCAGCGGACTGTTGGGATTCGCCACCCCGTTGTCGGGTGTGACGAGCTTCACGCCCGAGGGCGAGGCGCCGTCGCTGCCCGTGCCCCAGTTGCCGTGCAGGGCCGCCGCCGGGATGTCGCTCGCGTAGATCACCACCTCCGTGGCGTTGGGTGGCGGGGGCGGCGGTGTCGACGGTGCGCTCACCGTGACGTTGTCGAACGTGGCCGTGTTCAGCGTGTTCACGTCGTGGCTGGTCACGGCCAGCCCCACCTGGGCCGAGGCCGGGATCGACGTGGTGGTACTGCCCAGGGTCGTCCACGTGCTGCCGTTGGACGAGACCGCCGCGGTGACCGTGGCGCCGCTGCGGGTGAGCTTCAGCCAGGCGGGCGGCGCCTGGGTGCCGTAGGTGATGAGCGTGGTCGACGCACCCGTCGAGGCGCGCGTCATGAACTCGATGGTGCCGCCGGGCGTGACGTCGAGCAGCACGTGCGGCGAGGTGGCCGTGAGCGACTGCCGCAGCATCAGGCCGGCCTTGGCCCACTGGTGGGTGTTCTGGAGCGCGGCCACGCGGGCCACGACCTCGATGTCGCCCGACGTGGGCTGCGACACGAAGTGGAACGCGTCACTCGAGCCCCAGATGTCGGCGCCCGCGCCGCTCACCGTGAACGTGCCGTTGCTGACGCTCGCACTGCCGCCCAGCCCGGTCGTCCCAACGTCCTGGTTCGTCCACGGCGCCGGCAGGCCCGGCGGCGGTGGCGGCGGCGGAGCCGAGCCGGTCGTGACGGTGGCGTTGTCGAACGTGGACGTGTTGAGGACGCCGGTGTTGTGGCTGTTCACCACCAGCCCGAGCCGAGCCGTTGCGCCGAAGCTGACGGTGGTGCTGGTGCTGCCCACGGTGGACCAGGTCGACCCGTTCGACGACACCGACGCGGTGACCGTGTTGCCGCTGCGCTCGAGTTTCAGCCACGCGGGAACGGCCTGCGTGCTGCCGCCGAGATAGGTGGTGGCGCCGCCGGTCGATCCGCGCGTCATGAACTCGACGTTGCCGCCGGGGCGCACGTTCAGCAGCACGTGCGCCGAGCCGGCCGTGAGCGACTCGCGGAGCATGACGCCCGCCTTGGCGTAGCTGTTCGTGTTCTGGCTCGAGGTGACCCGTGCCACGATCGTCGAGTCGCCGTTCACGTCCTGGTAGACGTAGCGGAACGCATCTGCCGAACCCCAGATGTCGGCCCCGGCACCCGCGACCGTGAACGCGCCATTCGCGAACGAGGCGCTGCCTGCCGTGCCCACGGCGCCGACGTCCTGCGTCTGCCACGGCGTGGGGACAGAACCACCACCGCCGGTTGTCGCGCCGGTGGTGAACGACTGCAGGGACGACGACGCCACCAGGGTCGCGTCGCGTACGGTGCCGTTCGTGCGCGAGACCACCCGCCAGTAGTAGGTCGTGTTGCCCGCGAGCGCCGTGGAGGGCGTGAAGGAGTAGGTCTGCGGGGGATCGTTGACCAGCTGGGCAGGTACGTTCCCCACCAGCGTCATCGACCCGGCGCTCGTGCCCAGGTAGACGTCGTAGCTCGTGGCGAACACCGCCCGGTTCCACGTGAGCGTGGTGGCGGTGCTGACGCCGGAGGCGCCGGACACCGGAGCGACCGGCGTGGGCGCATCCGGCGGCTGCGGCACGAACGTCCGGAACCCCGTGGTGTCGTTCCACATCGTGTCGAAGCGGTCCCTGATCGCCGTGTAGATGGCCGGCTTGCCTGCTGCCGGCAGGAAGTAGTTGTGATCGCGCTGCCAGGCGGCCGCGAAGTTCGACGAGGCGATCGTGGCCACCTGCGAGGTGATGAGCACCTTCATGTGCGTCAGCCCGGTGTGCTGGCGCATCCTGATCGGGATGCCCGCCGCCCACAGGCGATCGATGTTGGCGTGGGTCAGCCAGAACTCGGGCCACTTCCGGTTCAGGTACTCGTCCGGCTCGATGATGAGCCGCACGGGCACCCCCGCGGCCTTCCTCGCCAGCAGTGCGTCGGTGATGTTGTCCACGGTCAGCCGGTAGATGACGAAGTCCACCGCGGTCTGCTCGACATCGATCTCCGAGACGAGCCGGTTGTTGAACGCCGAGCCCTGGCCCCAGACCATGTCCGGCGGGAGCGGATTGTCAGGCTCGAGCCGGCGCGTGTCGATCGTCATCGGCACCGGGTTCGGGTAGGTCGTGCGGTAATCCGAGCAGCTGGGCTCGACCGCACACGCGTCGTCCCAGTCCTTGAAGTATGGGGCCGACGGGATGAGGCTCTCGGGTTCGCCAGCCGTGTCGTTCCAGTAGCGATCGAACTTCGTCCTGAAGGCACCGACCAGGGCCGGGTCCGTGGTGAAGAGCGTCACCTCGTCCTTGTAGTTGGACGAGGAGAACGGCGTCAGCTCGAACGGTGTGTAGTTGGCCGACCCGAACGCCACGAGGTTCTGCCCGGCGAAGATGGTCGCCTTCCAGTGATCGATCTCGGGGTACCACGTGGGGTTGTAGCGCAGCCGGATCGGGACCCCCTGGCTCGCCAGGTAGTAGAACGTGTTGCGGGTGTTCTGGTCGATCTCGAAGATCGAGCCGCGATCCCCGATGAGCCGCACCTGCACGCCGGCCTTGTGGCGGTTCAGCAGGGCGGTGTAGACCGTGCTGTCGGTCAGGTACCAGGCCGACATGTCGATGCGGACGGTCTCCGCGTTGATCCGCTGGACGAGCTGCGCCGCCACGTCGTCCACGGCAGAGAAATAGATCTGGTCGGCGGCGGCGACGGCGCGTGGGGCGGCGAGCGGGGCAATCAGGGCAAGCGCGCACGCCAGCATCAGGCGGTGCACCGTCGTGAGTAGCGGGTTCGTCACGGATCTCCTCAACAAATAGTCCAGTTCGATCTCTGCCGACATCTGTGCGGGGCCAGTGGGACGAGCACAAACGGGGCCACCCGGTGGCGGCGGCTCAGGACGAGCGCACGAGCTGTGCGAGTGCACGCGCGGGTTCGGTCTGTGCGTGTTCCGCAGGCAGCGGCAGTTCGATGAGCTCGTAGAGGCAGCGCACCGCGCGGGCGGTGGCGGTGCCGGCTCCGTAAAAGAGCTCGGCCGCAATGTGCTGACGCTCGCGCCGATGGTGCCCGGGGTGATCGAGGCCGTCCCGCACCACGGCGTCGAGCGGGTCGCCCTCGCGTGCGACGAACGACGCGCCGCGCAACATCGCCACCTTGTCAGGGTTCACGCGTGCGTGCGCGATGAGCGCGGGCCTGTCGATCACCACGACCGGCCGGTCGAGCAGCATGAACTCGAATCCGACCGAGCTGTGGTCGGTCACCAGCAGGTCTGCCGCGTGCAGCCATGGCGACGCGTCGGCGTCGTGGACGAGCTGTGCCCCGTGCTCGCGGCAGACCTCGCGAAGCTCCCGGGCCCAGTCGACGCCACCCGACCCGCGCGTCGCGCCGTCGTACGAGCGATCGTGCAGCTTCACGATCACGTTCACGCCGAGCTGTCCCAGTGCGGCGACAACCTGGTGTCCCATGCTGTTCAACGACGAGTACGGTGACCAGGTGGGCGCATAGAGTACGGTCGGGCGAGACGGCGTGCACCCCACGCGCCTGAGCGTGGCGGCCCGGTCGAGCGTGCCATCCACCAGGCAGTCGACCTTCGGATAGCCGATCAGCGCCGCCCGTGGGGAAGCCGCGTCGACCAGCCCGGCCTCCGCGTAACGGCGGAGCCGGTCCTGGTTCGGGAACAGCAGCCGGTCGAAGGTGGCCACCACCGGCGCGATGCGGACCGGTGCGTCGAGGCCGTACTTGCCCGCCACGCCGTGGAAGAGATGCACCCGCCTGGTGCGACGCGGCAGCCATGTCATGTCCCAGAAGTCGGTGTTGACGTAGGCGTCGAACTTCGACCAGCGCACGTGCTGCGCATCGACGACACGGTCGTGGATGCCGACCGCGTGGAAGATCGCGCGCGCGTGCCATGTCCGGCTGCAGCTGGTGAACCAGAACTCGAGGCGCGGGTCCCGCGAGAGCCGGCGCAGCACGGGGCCGAAGACCGCCAGGCTCATCGGCGATGCCGCCTCGAAGAGGATCCGCTGGGGCGTCCCCTCGCGACGGCTCAGCACGTCGTCCATCGCGTGCACGGCCGAGGTGACCGAGGCACGCATGCGCCGGTAGGCGGTGTCGTGCAGCAGGTTCACCGTGGGCCCGCTCCGCACGCCGGTGGCATCGTCGAGACACGCATGCCGCTGTGCAGAGCAATGCGGGTGCCGAGCTGAACCGGCAGGCCGAGCCGGCCGGCGCGCGGAAAAACGGGTGTCATCGAACGCCGGGCGCCACCACGGGGGAACGCGGCGTGGGTGAAACGGAAATCTGTTTCACAGGATCGGCAGGCAGCGAGCGCGCGGCACGCACGCGCGCCAGCACCATCTCGCGGCTGGCGACGATCAGCGCGAGCAGGTAGTAGAAGGTCCAGTTGTAGGCCACCGACGCGAACAGGGAGCAGACGAACCAGCCGGCGAAGCCGGCCGTCATGGCAACGGTGTGCGCCTGCATGGCGCGCCGGTCGTCGGCGTCCAGGATGCGCGAGAGCGGGTCGTGCCTCCGCGCGAGCCCGCGGCCCCTCTCGAGCAGCCGCCTGGTGGTGCGCGTGCCAAGCCCGGCCCTGAACACGAGGAACAGGAACGCGGCGACGCCGAAGATGCCGGTCTCGGCCGCCACCTGGATCGGGGCATTGTGGGTTTCCTTCCAGGTCTCCTTGCGCCCCGGCGGGTTGTAGGCCTGGAACACGCCGGCGCCCACGCCGGTGATCGGTCGTGCGGCAAAAGCCCGCAGCCCTTCCTTCATCACCGTCCAGCGCGCCTCGCGGGTGCCCGTGAACTCCTGCTTGTCCTTGCGGTCGTCCACGATGCTCGCCATCCGTTCCCAGAATGTCGCCGGCATGAAGGGGGTGGCACACAGCACGGCCACCACCGCGATCGTGCCGAAGCCCGGCCTCACCTTGCGCCCGAGCACCAGGAGCACCAGGAGCACCACCGCCAGCCCGAGGAACCCGCCCCGCGACTTCGTGAACACGATGGTGGCGAGCATGAGCGCTGCCGCAGCCGCTGCAAGTAGACGTGTCGACGTGCTGGCCTGCTTCGAGAGGGCGAACACCGCAGCCGCGGGCAGGAACGTGACCATGTTCATGGCCAGGTCGTTCGGGTTGCCGAAGATGCCGCCTACCGGCCCGGCCAGGCGGTTCCCCTCGACCAGGTTCACGCCCCTGGCGTAGTCGAAGACGGATCGGAACGCGATGAACCCGCAGGAGAGCACGATGACCCACGTGATCTGCTCGATGCGCTTCGGTGTCGTCAGCGTGTTCATCATCAGCACGAAAATGACGAGCAGCTTCAGGTAGGAGTCGGTGAAGAGGCCGAACGACCCGCCGGGCCAGATCGAGAACGGGACGGACAGGAGGATGGCCGCGCCGAAGGCGAGCAGGCCCGTGGTCTCGGGCGTGACGCGGAACACCGGCTGCCGGCTGGCCAGGCGGTGCAGCACCATCGGGCCGATGCCGATGATGGCGCACAGCTCGGCCAGGTGCAGGGGGTCGAGGAACCGCAGCGTGTCCTGGGGACGGGTCATCAGCACGGCCGTGAAGGCGAGCAGGCCGGCATAACCCCAGTCGCGTGGCTCGCTGTATGGTGCGGTGGCAAACGTCGGCTCGTTCTCCCGGGCGATGGCAGCCTCGACCGCCCGGCGCGACGGCACGGTGCCGCCGCCGAAATTGAACGCCAGCCGCTCGCGCAGTCCGCCGGTCATCGCCACACCCGTCGGCCAAGCAGGGCCGCGCCCGCGCCTGCCACGGCAGACACGTTCATCATCACGAAGGTGAAGGCCACGGAGCCGGTCCGCTGGATGAGGGAACGCCGCTCCGACCCGGCCGCGTGCCAGTGCTCCAGCCAGGCGCCGTAGCCGCCGTGCAGGTAGAAGGCGACCTGGCCGAAGAGCGCCGCGGCATACAGGGTGGCCGTGTGCGCAAGGACGAGGCTCGAGGCGAAGAGCGCCAGCAGCGCGTAGGGCACCAGCAGCCGTCCCACCTTGTGCGACATGTACTGCAGCCACACCGGGTTGACGATCGGCACGAGCAGGCGGGGCTCGAACCAGAGGATCTGGACGTTGCCCGCCAGCGTGCGCACCTTGCGCCGCGTTTCGGATGCGGCATCGCGTGGCGTGTGGTCGAAAGCCACGGCGGCCGGCTGGAAGATCACGCGGCACCCAGCCAGCACCGTCCGCATCGGCGCCAGTACGTCGTCCAGGATGGTGCCGGGCGGCAGCGGCCGCCAGGCGCTGCGGCGCAGGGCCCAGATCGCGCCAGTGGCGCCAAGCATCGACCCCACCTCGCTCTCGAGCCGCCGGAGCTGCTTCTCGTACTTCCAGTACGCGCCCACCCCGTCACCGATGCTCGACGTGGCCCGACGTTCGGCCCGTCGCCGATCGTCCGCCGGTGGACCGGCCGGCTCGCTGCGCCGCTCGCCGGCACCCCGGCGACCCGAGGACTGTTCGGCGCCGAGGATCAGCTCGCCGCTGACGCCCGCGACGTGTGGATCGGCCAGCGGCGCGACCAGCGCCCGCAGCGCATCGGGGGCGAACGTCTGCCTGGCATCGGTGAACACGAGCACCTCGCCCCGTGCCCGTGCCGCCGCGGCGTTCAGGGCCACGGCCTTGCCGCCGGGCGGCAGCTCGATCAGCTCGACCTGCGGCGCGATGGGGGCCAGGACCGCACGCGTGCCGTCGGTCGAGCCGTCGGACGCCACGATGATCTGCAGGCGGTCCGGTGGGTAGTCGAGCTCCAGCAGGTTGCCGATGCGGGCCGGCAGCCGCGCCGCCTCGTTCCTGACGGCCAGGATCACCGAGACCGCCGGGAGCGGTGCCGCCAGCCCCTGTCCCGACGCACGGGTGTCGCGGCGTCCGAGGCGACACAGGTGCGCCCAGATCATCAGCAGTGCGCCGTACCCGACGTACACGTAGGCGATGAACAGCGCGGATGACCAGAACAGCGTGCGCATGAACCTAGGCCGCGGCCTCCGCCCCCGCGCGCGCCGGTACGCCAGTGGAGGCTGGCGCGCCGAGCCGGAACACGTGTGGGTAGCGCCCCTTCACGGCGTTCCGCGTGTCCACCACCAGTGGCGCCGAACCGGCGAGCGTCTGGTAGTCGAGCGTGCTGTGATCCGTGAGGATGGCCACGCAGTCGACGTCGGCGAACGCGCCCGGCCCCATCTCCCGCGACGCGAGGTCGCGGTCGCCGTGCCAGGCGCGTGCCGGAAGGCTCGGCACGAACGGGTCGACATAGGACACCCGCGCGCCCTTCTCGTGCAGCACGGACATCACATCCAGCGAGGGCGACTCGCGGATGTCGTCGATGTCGCGCTTGTAGGCGACCCCCACGACCAGGACGTGCGAGCCGTTGAGCGGCTTGCGCTGGGTGTTGAGCGCGTCCCCGATCTTGCGGACGACCGCCTCGGGCATCGAGCCGTTCACCTGCCCCGCGAGCTCGATGAAGCGCGCCTCGAAGCCCGACTGCCGTGCCTTCCACGAGAGATAGAACGGGTCGATCGGGATGCAGTGACCGCCGAGGCCCGGGCCCGGGTAGAAGGGCATGAAGCCGAACGGCTTGGTCTTCGCCGCGTCCACCACCTCCCAGACGTCGATCCCGAGGTTGTCGCACATCAGGGCCATCTCGTTGACGAGCCCGATGTTCACCGCCCGGAAGGTGTTCTCGAGCAGCTTGACCATCTCCGCCACCCGCGGCGAACTGACCGGCACGACGGTCTGGATGGCAGTGGCGTACAGCGCCCGCGCCAGGTCGCTGCAGTCGGGCGTCGTGCCGCCAACCACCTTCGGCACGTTGTGCGTCTGCCAGGTGGCGTTGCCCGGGTCGACGCGCTCGGGCGAGAAGGCCAGGAAGAAGTCGGTGCCGGCCCTGAGCCCGGATCGCTCGAGTGCCGGCTGCAGCAGTTCCTCGGTCGTGCCCGGGTAGGTGGTGGACTCGAGGACGATCAGCATGCCCGGGTGCAGGTGCTCGGCAATGGCCTCCACGGCCGACACCACGAACGACATGTCGGGGTCTTTCGTCTTGCGCAGCGGCGTGGGCACGCAGATGTTCACGGTGTCCAGGCCGGCCACCACGCGGTAGTCGGTGGTGGCCTTCAGCGCGCCGGTACCCACCAGCGCGTGGACGTCGGCCGTGGGCACGTCCGGGATGTACGACTCCCCGGCATTGATCGCGGCGACCTTGCGCGGATCCAGATCGAGACCCACGGTGTCGAACCCGGCGCGGGCGAGTTCGACCGCAAGGGGCAGTCCGACATAACCGAGACCGACGACGCCGGCGCGGGCCGTGCGCGTCTCGATGCGCCGGCGCAGTTCCTGGGCGAGTGCTGACATGAGCGGGGACCTCCTAGTCCTCGAAGACCGGTTTGGATGCGCCGAACAGGGCCCGGCGCACGCGGGACCAGACGCTGTCGGGTGGCGCCACGTGCGCCATCGACGGTGTTTCGCGTCTGGGCATGACGATGCGCCGTGGTGCCGGCGCGGGGTGGGGTACGAGCGGCGGTTCTCCCGCCGTCACGACGCCCGCGGGAGCGGTCGGTGTTGCGGCGGCGGGCGCCGCCGGTGGCCATGACGACCCGGCGCCTGCGCTCGAGTCGGCGTCGCCCTGGCCAGCTCGCAACTTGAGCAGGCGGTACTCCTCGTTGATCACGCGCTGCTGCTCGGCGATCTGCCGTTCGCGCTCGGCCAGCCTCGCCTCGCGTGCCTGCAACTCCTCTTCCTGCACGGCCGTGGCCAGCCGCGGCACCGGCTGTGGCGTCCGCGCCGCCCGCGCCCGATCGGGCGACTGGATCACGCCGGTCTGTTCCAGTTCCTCGATGGCCTCCAGCGTCAGCTCCACGCCGATGGTGTGCTGCTCCTCGCCGTAGCCGAACAGGAGCACCGCGTCGGCGATGACGTTGATCTTCCGTGGCAGCCCTTCGCTGTGGAGGTGGATGAGGTCCGTGACGTCGCGCGAGAACTCCAGCGGGGCCCCGATGGCCGCGCGCCGCAGGCGGTGATTGACGTAGGCCGCGGTCTCGGCGCTGTCCAGCGCCTGGAGGTGATAGCTCACCGTGACCCGCTGCCGCAGCTGTTCCAGCTCGGGCCGACGCAGCAGGTCGCGCAGGTTCGGCTGGCCCACCAGCGCGATCTGGATCAGCTTGGACTTCTCCGTCTCGAGGTTCGAGAGCATGCGCACTTCCTCGAGTGCGGCAAGGCTCAGGTTCTGGGCCTCGTCGATGACCAGGAGCGCCAGGCGTCCCGCACCGCGCTGCTCGACCAGGTACCGTGCCAGGTCGCGCAGCAGCGTCGGCTTGCTGCGCCCGATGCCGGGGTCGATGCCGAAGTCCAGCATCACCGCCTCGAGCAGCTCCCGCGCGTCGAGCATGGTGTTCACGATGCGAGAGACCGAGGTCTGGTGGTCCAGGCTCCTCAGGGCGGTCTGCAGCAGCGTGGTCTTGCCCGAGCCGATCTCGCCCGTGATGACGATGAAGCCGGCGTGCCCCTCGATGCCGTAGCGGAGGTAGCTCAGGGCCTCCTTGTGCACACGGCTCGGATAGAGATACTCGGGGTCCGGACTCAGCGAGAACGGCCGTTCCCGCAGGTTGTAGAAGCGTTCATACATGGCGCCACGTCCTTCCCGCGACCAGGCTGGCCGGCGCATCGCCCGGTGGGGCGAGCGCCTCGATGGCCGGCAGCACCTCGCTGCACGCGCGCCAGTAGTCCTCGGGGAAATCGATCTCAATCCAGGGATAGCCGCGGGTATCGATCGCGCGCAGCGGCCGCAGCTCGCTGAAGGCGGCGAACGCCCGGGGCAGCCACTCGCGCACCGCCCCTGTGCCGACAATGCCCTGCATCACGTCGATCAGGGCCTCCGCCCCCTCCGCGCTGAACCGCGCGATTCCGACGTTCTCCGCATCGCTCTCGTCGGCACGGAGCGTCTTGGCCATCGCACGAACGAGGCCGCGGCGGATGCACACCTTCATCTCCTCGTCGCCGTACTCCGCCTCGTCGCCGCGCGCGGACACGAGCACCGCGTCAGCGAAGCGGGATGACAGCAGGTCGGCCAGCAGCTGCGGGTGGAAGAGCACGTCGCAGTTCATCACCAGGAACCCGCCCCGCAGCTGCTCGCGAACCAGCCACAGCGAGTACAGGCTGTTCGTCGTGCCGTAGTCCGGGTTGACGACCACGTCCACGTCGGGTGGGCAGGTGCGCTGCACCTGGGCGAGGCCGTAACCGGCCACGACGGTGATGTCGCTGATCCCGGCCGCCCGGAGGGCGGCCACCTGGCGGTCGAGCAGCGTGCGGTGGCCCACACGCGCCAGGCACTTGGGCTGGTCACCGATGGCACCCTGCAGGCGTCCGCCACGCCCCGCAGCGAGAATCACCGCCCTCACAGCGGCTCCTCGGCGGGCCGCAGCCTCGGATAGCCGATCATCTGGGCAAGCTTCTCCAGGTAGAACCGGCGCTCCACCGGGTTCAGGCTGAAGAAGAGGAAGGTCAGCGCGTACACGAGCCCGGCCGCCACGCACTCCGCCGCCACCGCCGCGAGCTGCGCGGGCAGCAGGTGCCTGGTGCCCAGGATGAAGGCGGTCATCACGACGCCGGGCCAGAGCGCCGGCCACACACCCCTGGCCAGCGCGCTCGCCACGGGCAGCTCCACTCGTCGGCAGGCGAGGGGAAAGAGATAGAAGATGGCGCTGACCGCCACCGGGATCAACGTGCCGATGGCGACACCCGGCAGCCCGAACGGCTTCACCAGGACGATGCTGAGCGCCACGTTGCACAGGGCGGCCGTGATGTTGGTGGCCGAGACCGCGCGGTGCTCGCCGGCACCCTTCAGGAGCGTGGTCGCCGTGGCGTTGCCCACGCGGATGACCACCACCACCGACAGCAACTGCAGGATGAGGATGCTCTGCTCGAACCCGTGGCCCACCCACGACGTGACGAGCGGCCGCGCAAGGAAGACGAGCGCGCAGGAGAGCGGCACCACCGTGGCCAGCGACAGCCGCGTGCCCTCGATGAAGATGCGCCGCAGGCGGTCGAGCCGCGCTGCGGTGTCGTTCTCGACCACGGCCGGGAACAGGATGTCGTTCAGCTGGTTGGCCACACGCTGGGCGAGTTCAGCCAGGCGCTGCGCGATGGCCCACACGGCCACCGCCGACGTGTTCATGAACGCGCCGATCACCAGGGCATCCACCGAGTAGTTCAGCTTGTTGGCCCAGTCGATCACCGCCATGTGGATGCTGAACCCGGTCACCTCGCGCAGCCGCGCCAGCCGGAAGAGCGACGGCCGGATGCGCAGCCCGGGAAACACCCGGTAGGCATTCGCACGGTAGACCCACAACGTGAGCACCCGCACGGCGGTCATCGCGGCCACCAGCTCGACGAGGCCGTAGCCTGCGAGCAGGACCAGGACGTTGACGAGTGCGGTGACGACGCTGCTGGCGGTGCCGACGAGGTTGTTCAGGTCGTAGCGCTGGAAGCCGTTGATGACGCCGCCGAACACGCTGAACGCCGTGCTCGCTGCCACGTTCAGCGTGACGATCAGCAGGACCACGCGCGCGGTATGGGTCTGGTCCGGCGCGAGGTGGAACACGCCGTCGACGAACAGGGCGAGGATGCCGGCCGCGCCGTACATCGCCACGGCAGCCGCCCCGAAGACGAAGAAGAGGGTGCTCAGGATCTCGTTCAGCGACCGCACCTCCTGCCGCGCGCGGTACTGCGCCACGAACTTCACCAGCGCGCCGGAGTACCCCATGTCGAGCACGGAGAAGTAGGCCGTCACCGAGGCGGCCAGCACCCAGAGGCCGTACGCGGACTGCCCCAGGTGGGCGACGTTGAACGGCAGGATGAGGACACCCAGCGCCGCTTCGGTGGCGATGGCCAGGTAGCGGGTCGACAGGTTGCGGGCCACGACCGACGATCCGTCCAGGGCGGGGGCGCCGAGCATCGGCGCCTGCGCGTCGCTCACTTGGCACCTTTCCCGAGCAGGATCACCTTCACGGTGTCCAGCACGATGGTCAGGTCGAAGACCAGCGACAGGTGCTTGATGTAGTAGAGGTCGTACCGGAGCTTTTCCATGGCGTCCTCCACCGACGACCCGTAGCGGTACTTCACCTGCGCCCACCCGGTGACGCCCGGCTTCACCGCGTGCCGCTCCATGTAGAAGGGGATCTGCGCTGCGAGCTGCTCCACGAAGAACGGACGTTCGGGACGCGGGCCGACGAAGCTCATGTCGCCCCGCAGCACGTTCCAGAGCTGGGGCAGTTCGTCGAGCCGGGTCAGGCGGATGAAGCGGCCGATGCGCGTCACCCGGTCGTCCTTCTCCTTCGCCCAGACCGGCGTGCCACTCTCGGCATCGGTCCGCATCGAGCGGAACTTGCAGAGCGTGAAGATCCGGCCGTTCTCGCCGACCCGCTCCTGCCGATAGAGCACGGGGCCTGCCGACTCGAGCCGGACCATCAGCGCCGTCAGCAGCATCAGCGGCATGGCCAGCACCACCCCAATCGCCGCCAGCCCGATGTCGGCCAGGCGCTTCATTGTCCGGGTGGTGCGCGATGCGCGGAAGCCATCGGAGAAGATCAGCCAGCTCGGCTTGATCTCGTCGATCAGGATCTTTCCCGTCAACCGCTCGTACATCGTCGCCGCATCCTCGACGCGTACGCCGGACAGCTTGGCCTGCAGCAGCTCGCGGATGGGCATGCGTCCGCGCCGATCCGAGAGGCTCACCACGACCCGGTCCACGCGACGCTGCCGGATGAGGTCGGAGAGCCCGGCGTTCTCCATGCCCTCGGGGGTCTCGTCCAGGGCATCGACGAACCCGACCACGCGGTAGGGGAAGTCGTGCTGCGCGGCTATCAGGTCGGCCACGCTGCGTGCCGCGGGACCGGAGCCGAGCATCAGGACCCGCTCCTCGAGGTCGGGATCGCGTGTCAGCCCCTCGAACGCCAGGCGCCAGGCGGGCACCGCCACCAGCAGCAGCCCGAGCGCCGTGAGGAACGTGCCGCTGCCAATCAGCACGCCCGGCGCGAACATCGAGAGCACCGCCAGGACGATGGCCACCGCCCCCGCACCCTGCAGGACCCGCACGGCCAGCTCCGCCTTCGAGTGGACGACCGTGAGGTCGTACAGGTCGTTGTAGTAGAAGCACAACTCGCAGAGGGCCACGATGAGGACGACACGCCAGAGCCCGTCCATGGCGTTGTCGAACGACCCGTGGAGCTGCGCGGCCAGCAGGATGGATCCCGTGATGAGCACGGTCTCGAACCCGAAGACCGTGAGCCCGCGACCCGAGACGTGGCGGTTGAAGACCTGCATCGAACCCGTTCCCCGTCCTAGTCCGTCTCGTTCAGCACGAACCCGAGCAGCTTCCCGGCGTCGATGGCGGATACCGCCTCGTGGATGGCCGGCTTCGTGGTGCGCCCCGCGCGGACCACGATGAGCACCCGGTCCACGAGCGGCGCGAGGATGCTCACGTCGGCCAGCGGCGCGGCGGGCGCCGTGTCGATGACGACGCGATCGAAGCGGTGGCGCAGCGCCTCGATGGTCCGGCGCATGGCGCTGGTGCCGAGCAGCTCGGCCGGGTGTGCCGGCACGTGCCCTGCCGGCAGGATCGTCAGGTCGTGCTCCTCGAGCGTGACGAGGGCGTCCTCGAGCGGCGCGTGCCCGGCGAGCACGTCGCACAGGCCGGGACCGTCGGGCAGGCCGAAGAGCCGGTGCATCTGCGGGTAGCGGAGGTCGGCGTCGACGATACAGACCCGCCGCTGCCATTCCTGGGCCATGGTCAGGCCGAGGTTGCCGGCCGTGAGGGTCTTGCCCTCGCCGCGCCCGGCACTCGTGAGCATCACCACGTTGACCGGCGACGTCGGGTCGGCGTGCAGGATGCGCGTGCGCAGCGCCCGATACTGCTCGGCCACGCGGGTCTCGGCGGACGAGGCCGTGATGAGGCGTGGATCGAGGTGCGCGCCCGCGACAATGCGGGAGGGTGTGAGCGTCCCGACCGGTGCGGTGCCCGGGAGCGACGGAGCGCCGATCGGCACGGACGCGGGCGACGGCTCGGGCGGGAGGGTCGCCGCTGGTGCCGCGACGTCGGCAACGGCCGCCTGCACGTCCGTGCGGACGCGACGCACCGCGCCTTCGCGTTCGGCCTTGTCGAGGATGTCCTGCATTCGTGGCATGGTCGTGGTCCTTTCAGACAGGCTGGATGCGCGTGACTTCGCCAAGCACGGGGAGCTGGAACTCGTCCCGGAGATCGCGCGCATCGTGGACGGAGCGGTCCAGGTACTCGCGTCCGAGCGCGGCGCCTGCACCGAGGCAGAGTCCGGCGGCCACGGCGATGAGCATCACGCGCCACGGCACCGGGCTCGTCGGCTGTGACGGGAAGGTGGCCGGATAGAGCACGGTGAACTGCTCACCGCTGCGGTTCCGCTCCACGTTCTCGGCAATGGTGGCGGCATGGTGCTTCGACGACAGCTCGGAGTACTGCTGCCGCTCGAGGTCGTAGTCGCGCTGCACGGCAGCGAGCTGCTGCTCGACGCGGGGGGCCGACTCGACACGGGCCTGGTAGGTGCCGATCTGGCGCCGCAGGTCGCCCTCCGAGCGCTGCAGGTCGCGGATGCGCAGGCGGGACATCTCGCGGTCGGCGGTGAGCTGGCGGAAGGTCGGGTCGAGCGAGAGCTGCGCCATGCGGTCGGACACCGGCCGCGCCTTCTCGGCCTGGGCGTCCTCGCGCGCATTCCGCAGGTCGTCCTCGAGCCGCTGCACTTCCGGGTGGCGCGGCGTGTACATGGCTCGGGCCTCGGCCAGTTCGCGCTGCAGGAGGAGCACGCGGCTCTCCGGCGTCTGCGCCTGCGACCCGCCGTTGGGTCCCGGCACGAAGATGACGTCGCTGCTGCCCTGGCGCACGCCCTCGAGCTGCCGCTCGATCATCGAGAGGCGGTCCTGCTCGCTGCGCAGGGCGGTGGCGTTGGCCTCGAGCTGCTGGCGCAGGCCCGAGAGCGTGGACAGGTTCGCCTGCGTCTGCTCCGGGAGCTGGCCCATGAACGATTCCTTGGCGGCACGGAGCGTCGCCTCGAGCTGGGCCAGGCGGTCCTGGCTGGCCCGCAGCTGCCCCTCGAGGAACGCGGCGGTGCCCTCGGCATTGGCCGCGCGACGCCGGGAGTTCTCGTCGACGAATACGTTCACGAGCCGGTTGGCCACCCGCTGCGCACGCGCCGGGTCCGATGCGTCGTACGACACGAGGAAGGCGTCGAGCCGGCGGGGTTCGTTCACCTGCGCCACCGGATCCGGCACGTCGATGCTGACGCCGGCGCGGACGCGCGAGACGAGCCGGTCGTCCCCGGGGGCACCCAGCCCTTCCTCCTGGATGACGCGCGACAGGATCGTGGTGGCGAGCATCTGCTGCGAGAGCGCACGCAGTCGCTCCTGGTTGTCCAGCTGCGTGGCCTGATTCACCAGCGACGGCGAGACGACCGGGGCCGCCACGGCCAGCGTGGCCGTCGACCGGTACTCCTTGGGCAGCACCTGCAGGGCGATCAGGCCGCCGACGATCGCGACGACGATCGGGACGATGAGCCACCACCGGCGTCGGCGGACGAGGTGGAGGTAGTCGAGCGCGTGGACGGAGCGTGGCGTGTCTTCCATCAGCGGATCCTCATGGGTTTGAGCGTGGTGACCTGGATGCCGATCCGGTTGCGATCGAGTCGGCCGCCGGGCCGGTCGATGCGCTGGTGCGTGCCGCCGTAGAAGCCCTCGACCCGCATCCACGGGCGGACGGCGTAGCCGATCGTTCCGCCGATCCAGATCGAGGTGAGGGCCTGGTCACCGGCCACCAGTGGTTCGTTGCGCCGCCACGAGAGCGTGCCCTGGGCATAGAGCCGACGACCCACCGGCACGTGCAGGCTGGAGGTGAGCTCCTCGTTGGCCAGCGTGCCGCCACCGCCGTACGACGGGACGAACGACCGCGCGTAGCCGAGGTCGAGCGCGGCCGACTCGAACCGGTGCGAGTAGCCGGCACGCCACGCCGGCGAGGTGCGGCCGGTGCCGAGGTCGGCGGCATCGAGCCTGGCGATACCGAACGCACCGTAGATCCGCGCGTTGCGCAGCAACCGGTAGTCCACACCCGCCCAGCTGTTCTGCACCGTGAACCGGGTGCCGCTGAGGATGGCGGCGCGCTGGCGGTCGTAGTCGGCCGTCAGCGTCAGCCGCGACGAGAGCTGGTACTTCGCACCGCCCGACAGGCCGTGCGCGTGACCGCCAACGAGGGGCACGCCACGCACGGGGTCGCGGTTGAACGCGATCCACTGGAAGCTGTACTGCGCGGCCAGCGACAGCCGCTTGGTCTGGTACAGCTCGACGCCTGCCCGCGTGTCCGACAGCCGGGCGCCGATCCGCAGGAACGGGATGCCGGCCAGCGCGGGAAGCTCGGTGGTGGGCGTGCGCGAGTAGGACTGTCCTGCGAACAGCAGCAGGTGCGGCGACAGGCGCCGGCGAGCCGACACGTTCAGGTTCTGCTCGTAGTTGTTCAGCGAGCTGAAGTCGCGGAAGAACTGGAAGCCGCCCGTGTAGTTGGCCGAGAGCGTCCCTGTCTTGCCGACGAAGTCCAGGCTCGCGCCGGGGACCAGCGCCGTGTTCAGGTCGCTGGCCAGCCGGTCGCCCCGCCCCTGGATGAGCACGTTGTCGTCGAACGCGGTGCCGGTGGTCAGTCGTGGCGTGACGCTCCAGCCCGCAGGCTGCCGCTCCGGCGAGAACCGCGGATCGGCCTGCTGCGCGGTTGCGGCCGTGGCCACGCTGGCCAGGCACAGCGTGGCTGCCGAGCGGACGAGGCGCTGTCGCATGGTCACCCGGGTCATCGTGCTAGTCCGGCACCACGACGGTGTCGCCCGGCTGGAGCACCACCGATGCCCCGCTGCCGCCCTTGATGGCGTCGCGGTAGTTGAAGGGGATGGACTGCGGGCCGGCAATTCCCTTGCGGAGAATCCGGATGTTCTTGGCGTCGGCGAAGTCCTTCAGGCCGCCCGCCACGGCCAGGGCCTGCAGCACGGTCAGGCTTCCCTGCAGGACCACCGGACCCGGGTGGTTCACTTCACCCACCACGTACGCGGTCGGCGACGTGCCCTCGACAACGATGACGGTAACGACCGGGTTGTTGACGTACTCCTTCAGGGCCGCCGCCACCCGCTCACGCAGGTCGAGTGGTGAGAGTCCGAGCGCCGCGATGTCGCCCACCAGCGGCAGCGTGATCTTGCCGTCGGGCCTGATCTGCACCGATTGTGAGAGCTGCGCGTCCTTGTAGACCTCGATCCGCAGCTTGTCGCCGACCTGGAGCCGGTAGTCGTCCGGCACGGCACCCTGTCGATCGCGCCCGAACGGCCGGCTGGTGTCCATGGGCCGCGCCGTCGTAGCGGCCGTCCCAGGCGTGCGCGCGTCGTCCGCGACGGCCGGGCGCGGGGGAGGTACGACGCTGCGTGGTGTGGTCTGCGCGCTGGCGGGCGCGGTCGCTGACAGCAGCGTGAGGCAGGCGAGGGCGGCGACGGCCGGGCCCGATGGGGTGTGCGGCATGTGATGACTCCTCAGTTCTGGTCTGGCGTCTCGGCTCCGCGGTGCCGGCCGCCCCGCCAGTTCACGACCGGCCGGGTGAGGGCCTGGCGCTTCAGCGAGTCGGCGTCGACCGCATGGGTCGGGTAGCAGGCGGCACCCACGGCGATGCGGAGCGCGGTGCCGAAGTCGTAGCTGTCGATCCGGGAGACCACGCGATCGATGACACGCGTCGAGTGGTCGAAGTCGGCGTCGAGCAGGACCAGGGCCAGCGTGCCCCTGTCGGAGTGGCCGAGCAGGTCGGTGTCGCGGACTTCGCGACCGATGACCTGCGCCACCTCCAGCAGCGTCCCATCGTCGGCAGTGACCATCATCCCCTCCCACTCGCGGCTCGCCTCGAGCACGACGAGCGTGAGGAAGTTCTGCGAGCGGACGGCGCGCTTCAATTCGCTGTCCAGCACGAACGCGAAGGCGCCCGGCGTCAACAGGCGCGATCCTCCCTCGTAGAACGAACTCCCCGTCATGTGCTACGAGGCCTTGTCGAGCCCGTTCTCTTTGATCTTGTAGAGCAGCGCCTTGTAGCTGATCCCGAGGATCTCGGCCGTCTCCTTGCGGTTCCAGCGCGTGTGCTGCAGCATCCGCGCGATGAGCTCGCGCTCGGCCTGGCGGGCCGCCTCGCGCGAGATGTCCTTGAGCGAGTAGTTGCCGGCGTCGGCGGCCGCCACCGCGAGTTCCGCGGGCGTGGGCCGCGTGTTCGCTTTCGATGCGGACGACCGTGCCCGATCCTCACCGGCATCGGTGCCCGGCGTGCCGGCAGGCCGGGCGGCTGCCGACCCGTCGAGGTGCGCGCGGCGGTGCCGCGACTGCGCCAGCGCCGTCGCCAGTTCCTTGCGGATCGTGGCGCTGGGGCCGAGCACTACGGCGCGCTTCATCAGGTTCTCGAGCTCGCGGATGTTGCCGGGCCAGTCGTGCTGGCCGAACAGCGTGACGACATCCGGGTCGAGCGGAACGTAGGGCTTGTTGTAGTGCACCGAGTACTTCTTCAGGAAGTGGTCCGCCAGCAGCGGGATGTCCTCGCGGCGCTCGCGCAGCGGGGGCAGGGTGACCGCCACGACGTTGAGGCGGAAGAAGAGGTCCTCGCGGAACTGGCCCGCGGCCACCGCGTGTTCGAGGTTGCGGTTCGTGGCGGCAATGAGCCGGACGTCCACGCGGACGTCGTGCTTGCCGCCGAGGCGCGAGAACTCGCCGTCCTGCAGCACCTGGAGCAGCTTGGCCTGCAGCGCCACGCTCATCTCGCCGATCTCGTCCAGGAACATCGTCCCGTGGTTCGCGAACTCGAACTTGCCAGGCTTGTGCTGGATGGCGCCCGTGAAGGCGCCGCGCTCGAACCCGAACAGCTCCGACTCGAGCAGCTCCGTCGGCAGCGCCGCGCAGTTCACCTTCACGAACGGCTTCTCGCGGCGGAGCGAGGCCGCGCACACGGCGCGCGCCACCAGTTCCTTGCCCGTGCCGCTCTCACCCCTGATCAGTACGGTCACGTCGGTGTCGGCGATGCGGTCGATGAGGTCGCGCACCTCCGCCATGCGTGCGCCGGCCCCGTAGAGCATCTGGTGCCGGGGCTGCGACTGGAGCTGCAGGCGCAGCCGTTCCACCTCGCGTGCGTGACGCCGCTGCTCCAGTGCGTGGGTGAGCGGACCCGCGAGGTCGGCGTCGTCGAACGGCTTGCTGACGAAGTCCGACGCCCCGAGCTTCATGGCCTGCACCACGGTTGCGGTGCGGCCCTGGCCGGAGAGGATGATGACCGGCACGTCGCGATCGAGCTTCTTGAACGCCTCGAGCGCGGCGAGGCCGTCCATCGCACCCGGCATCACCACGTCGAGGATGACGGCGGCGGGACGTTCGGTGTTGTAGCGGGCCACGGCATCCTCGGCCTGTCCCGCCACGATGGCGACATAGCCGCGATCGGTGAGGAACCGCTCGAGGTACGCGCGCATCCCCGGGTCGTCGTCCACGACCAGCACCGACGGCACTTCCTCGATGGGACGATCGCGCGGGGCGGGCCGGCTCGCCTGCTGAGTCTCTACGTGCACGGGCACCTGTTGAGCAATGCAGGTGCCACGAACGATGTGGCGGTGTTTCCGCAGGGAAACGCACTCGCGAAATGCGGGTCGCGCCTTCAGCAGATGTGAACGGACGTGGCGCGCGGAAGTGGATTACTCAGAAAGGGGATTCCGGTCACCGCACCGGCACGACCATGCCTGGCTGTGGTGCGCCGACGGGCGGCGCGCCGGGCTGCCCCTGGGCCGCTGGCGGCGACTGCGGTTGCTGTGGCGGCGGCTGTTGCGGATACTGCGGCGTTCGTGCCCCACCAGGCACGGGCACCGGCCTCGCACGCCCGCCCTCGGACGGCGCGTCCGCGCCCGGAGGCGGTGGTGGCGGCGCACCCACCTGGTCGTCGTCCACCGGTTGCCCGTCCGCGCCGATGATCCGCTCCACACCCTGCGGCTGCTCCGGGGCCTGGGGGAAGGGGAGTGGCGGCGGTGGCGGGGCCGGCTGGACGTTCGGCCGTGCACCCGGCGCGGCAGCCGGACGTGCGGCAGCCGGAGCCGGCATGATCACGATGCGATCGAACATCGAGTCAGAGGGCTGCGCGGACCCGGTGCGGCGACGTGCGAGATAGCCGGTGACCGGCCGCAGCAGGGTGTCGAGCGCCTGCTCTTCCGGGACGTCCTCCAGCGTGAGTGACTGGCGGGTGGCTGCGAGCTGCTCCGCGTTGAAGACCTGGACGTCGCCGGTCCGGCTCCAGGCCTCGAAGATCTCGGCCGGTGTGGCGTTCACCGCCACGAGCGACACCCGACCGTCGTGCAGCGTGAGCTGGACACCCTGGGCGCGCACGGTGACCGGGACGGTGACCAGCACCGCGAGGCATCCGGCGAGGAACGCACGAGCCTCTCGCCTCATGCCCTGCTGATGCCGCTCATGCCCTGCTGATGCCGCACTCCTTGATCTTGTTGAGCAGCGTCTTGTAGCTCACGCCGAGTTGCTCGGCCGCGCGGCGCCGGTTCCAGTGGACCTGGTGCAGCGTGTCTTCGATCACGCTGCGCTCCGCCTTCATCGCCGCCGACTTTGCAATGTCGGCCAGGCGGGAACTCGGCGGTGGAACGACGGCGGCGGGCTCCGCCGGCATGCCCTCGTCGAGCCCATCCACCACCTCGAGGTCGTCGGCCTCGTCCGGAGGCGCTGCGGGAATGGCGCGTCCGTTCACGCCGGTGACGACACCTGCCCCCGCCAGCATGAGGGCGGCGCGCGGGTTGCGCTCCATCTCGCGGATCACCAGCGACTCATCCTGCAGGATGACGATGCGCTTGATCATGTTCTCGAGCTCGCGGATGTTGCCCGGCCACTCGTAGGTGAGGAAGCGGCGCTGGAGGTCGTCCGAGAGCTGGCGCACCGGCCGGTTGTACCGGCGGGCGTAGCGGTCGATGAAGAACTGCGTGAGGTGGGCGATCTCGCTGCGCCGTTCGCGCAGCGGCGGAACGGTCACTTCGATCACCTTCAGCCGGTAGTAGAGGTCTTCGCGGAACTCCCCGCGCAGCATCATCGCCTCGAGGTCGCGGTTGGTGGCGGCCACCACGCGGACGTCCACGTTGACCGGGCGGTTGCTCCCGAGCTTGGTGAACTGCGCGTCCTGCAGCACGTGCAGCAGCTTGGCCTGGAGGGCCGCCTTCATCTCGCCGATCTCGTCCAGGAAGATGGTGCCCGTGTCGGCCTGCTCGAACTTGCCGATGCGCGTGGTGGCCGCGCCGGTGAACGCCCCCTTCTCGTGACCGAACAGCTCGCTTTCCAGGAGCTCGGCCGGCAGCGCCGCACAGTTCACCTTCACGAACGGCCGGTCCTTGCGCGACGAGCGCTGGTGGATCGCCCGTGCCACCAGTTCCTTGCCCACGCCGCTCTCGCCACGGATGAGGACCGTGACGTCGCTGTCCGACACCTGCTCGATGACCGATGCGATCGTCTGCATCTCGGGGCTGTCGCCCCAGAACAGGAACGCCCGGTCCTGATCGTCGCTCAGCTGGCGGCGCAGCTCGGTAATCTCCGACACGAGGCGGGTCTTCTCGATCGCGCTCTTGATGGCGGCATCCAGCGCAATCTCACCCAGCCCCTCCGGGTCGTCCGGCTTCACGACGTAGTCGGCCGCGCCGAGCCGGACCGCCTCGACGATGGTGGAGGCCTGCTCGCGGCCGGAGAGCATGATGACCTGCAGGTCGGGCTTGGCGGTCTTCAGGGCGCGAAGCGTGTCGAGGCCGTTCATGCCCGGCATCATCACGTCGAGCAGCACCACATCGGGCGGATCGCCCTGCTTGATGGACGCGATGATCTCGTCGCCCCGCGAGTACGACCGTGTCTCGTAGCCGCGGAGGGAAAGGAACGTGCGGAGGTAATTCGCGAATCCCGAGTCGTCATCCACGATCGAGATGAAGGGCTTTTTCAAGGTCACTCCGGAACATGAACGGGAAGCGACACCAGCATGGCGCTGCGCAGGCCGCGGTCGGCCTCGTCGGCCGGTCGCGGCGCCCACACGCGCCCGCCCGCGCGTTCGACCACACGACGGCCAATCGGCAGGCTCAGCCCGATGCCTCCCCTGAGTTCATCGAATGGCTGCGCAACAGCGTCGTATGCGCGCTGTACATCGTCTTCCCTGGCGATGACGACAACCGCCGAGGTGGTGCCGTCGTCCACGACCAGCCGCCGATCGGCCACGATGGTCACCGCCGCCGGCTGTTCGCGCACCAGTGCCCGGAAAAACGACCCGAACGCGGTGAGGAGCCGTTGACGATCGGCCATGACGTGTCCGCCAGTGCTGATGCCGCTGAGCTGCAGTCGTACCTCGCGGTCCCTACCCTCTTGCACGTTTGCGGCCACTTCGTCGAGCGCCGCGAATACATCGAAAGGTTCAGGCCTGAGGGGCGCCGTGTTGTTGTCGAGTTTTCCGATGTCGCTGAGCTCACCAATCAGCGCCACCATCCGCGCGCAGGCGCGTGCGGCCTCGTCAATCATCTTGCGGTGCCGCTCGCTGATCTCCGCGTTGTCCTTCTGGAGCATGCGCAGGTAGCCGCCCACGACGGAGGCTGGTGTGCGGAACTCGTGCGAGGCCAACGAGAGGAGCTGTGCGTATTCGGCAGCGAGCGGGTGGGTGGGAGCCGGAGCGTTCGACATGGTTCGGCAGACTAGCACGTCGCCTCGCGCATGCGCGGCACCCAGTTTGGGAAAACCCGTTCCGTCCCGAGGATGACGGCACGTGTCGAGAACGGCCGAGTGAGGCGCGGGCAGGGTAATGGGGATGGTGTCTCGCGAGGTGCGTGGACGCGCGACGGGGCGTGTCGATCGTGCACGGCGCGCGTGGCACTCACCTTGAACAACAGTCCATCGCAATGCGGACACGACTTCGTATCCTGATCCTCGCGGCCCTGGTCGCCGCCGTCGTCGTGCCTGTCGGCTTCGCCCTGTCACTGGAGAGCTCGCACCGGAGAGCTCCGCATGAGGGTGTGGAGCCGGTGGCGCACGTGGTGGTATCCCAGCCGCTGACGACTGCGGGCGCGGTCGTGCCGATGACCCGCGTGCCGGAAGGGGCCAAGCTCTTCGCCATCGGAACAGCCCTGTTCGCGCTGGCCGCGTTGATGCGGCGGGGGAGCCGCGCGCGGTAGGGCAGCGTCCGGCCAGCCGGTGTGGCGGGCGGGCCTGGGGGCGTCGGGCTGGAAAACCCGGCATTTCCCCCCGGATCCGTATAATGAGGGCTCCCCGTAACCGGCGCCGGGCCTGCGGCGTCAAAGAGGGCGAGCCCACTATGCTGATCAAGAAGCCGGCGGACATCCCGTATTCCGACGTCACCGACAAGAAGCTGTATGTGAACCGCCGCGAGTTCCTGCGGTCGGCCGCGGGGGTGGCCGCTGCCGGAGCCGGGGTGGTCTCGGTGTCCGAGACGCTGTTCGCGGCCGGCAAGCCGGCTCCACACGGACGCAAGCTCGAAGGCGTGGCGAAGAGCCCGCTGAGCCTCGCGCCCGAGCAGGAGAAGGCGAACACCTGGGAGCAGATCACCTCCTACAACAACTTCTACGAGTTCGGCACCGACAAGGATTCGCCGTCGCTCATCGCCGGGAAGATGAAGACCGACCCGTGGTCGGTGATGATCGAAGGGGAGTGCGCCAAGAAGGGCAGCTACAACCTGGCCGACATCCTCAAGGGGCAGGCGCTCGAGGAGCGGATCTACCGTCACCGCTGTGTGGAAGCCTGGTCGATGGTGATTCCGTGGGTCGGCTTCCCGCTGTCGGACCTGATCAAGAAGGCCGAGCCGACCCCGAAGGCGAAGTTCGTCGAGTTCTACACGCTGGCCGACTACGGCCAGATGCCCGGCATCCGCCAGCCGGTGCTGCAGTGGCCCTACCTCGAGGGGCTGCGCATGGACGAGGCGATGCACCCGCTCACCATCCTGGCTGTCGGCCTCTACGGTGAAGTGCTGCCGAACCAGAACGGCGCGCCGCTCCGGCTGGTCGTGCCGTGGAAGTACGGCTTCAAGGGTGCCAAGTCGATCATGCGCATCCGGTTCACCGAGCGGCAGCCGATGAACAGCTGGCAGCTCTCGAATCCCGAGGAGTACGGCTTCTACTCCAACGTGAACCCCAGCGTCGACCATCCGCGCTGGAGCCAGGCATCCGAGCGTCGCATCGGCGAGTTCTTCAAGCGCAAGACCCTGATGTTCAACGGCTATGCCGATCAGGTGCAGTCGATGTACGCGGGAATGAACCTCAGGAAGTTCTACTGAGAGTTGTCCTCACGGGTGCTCCGTTTCATTGTCAAGCCGCTGGTCTTCCTGGCGGCTCTTGGCCCGGTGGGCTGGCTGTTGTGGGCCGGCCTCACCGGTAACCTCAGCGCCAATCCGCTCAGCGACCTCACCAACGAGACGGGCCTCTGGGCCCTCCGCTTCATCTGCATCACGCTGGCGATCACCCCGCTCCGTCGGCTCACCGGCTGGAACTGGACGATCAGGTTCCGCCGGATGATGGGGCTCTACGCCTTCTTCTACGGCTCGCTGCACTTCCTCGTCTACACCATCGCTGACCGGTTTGCCGGGCTCGAGTTCACCGACGGCATCGTGTCGTGGAGCACGGCGCGCAACCTGGCCATGTCGGTTGGCGAGGACATCTACAAGCGGCCGTTCATCACCATCGGGTTCACGGCGCTCGTGCTGATGCTGCCGCTGGCCATCACGTCCACCGCAGGGTGGATCCGGCGCCTCGGAGGGAAGCGGTGGGCGGCGCTGCACCGGCTGGTCTACGCGGCAGCCATTGCCGCCGTCGTGCATTACTACTGGCTGGTGAAGGCCGACGTGCGCAGCCCCCTTCTCTATGGGGGCATTGTCGGCGCGCTGCTGCTGGCGCGGGTGTACTGGGCACGGGTGAAGGCGGCCGTCCCCTCGCGATCGGTACGTCCAGAGCCGCGTCAGGCCTGACCGCAGGCGTCGAGCCTACGGTTCGATCGTGATGCGGCCTTCGATCGCCGGACTGATCTCGCGTCCGCCGATGAACTTCTCGATGGCGGCCACGATGAGCGGGCCCTGCTCGGCGTTGACGAGCACGAGCACGTCGGCCAGGTTCGAGTAGCCGTCGCCCCCTTCCAGCACGTAGTTCGGCATGGCCACGGTGTACGACTTCGCCGGGTCGAGCGGCCGGCCGTTCACGCGCACGTCCGACACACGCTGGCCCGGCGGCAGCGACACCTTCACGCGGAAGGTGACGCCCGACACGGCCGGGAATCCGCCGTCGGCCGCCGGCAGGCGGTCCACGCCGATGTTCAGGGTCTCGACCAGCTTCGCGCCGGTCATCTCCACCGTGCAGATCACGTTGCCGAACGGGTGCATGGCCACCACGTCGCGTCGGCGCAGCACGCCGGCCGGGTAGACGCGGTTGCCGCGGATGCCGCCCGAGTTGACGAGGGCCACGTCGGTCTTCGCTTCGGCGCGGACGGCATCGGCCACGAGGTTCGAGATGTTGGTTTCACCGCCGCGGATGCGGAAGTCCACGGCATCGAGCGGCACGGTCGTGCTGCCCACGGGGTCGTTCATGGTGGACGACAGGCGTGCCTCCCAGGCGTTCACCACCTCGGCGGTCTCCGGGTCGTCCTTCACCGTGTTGTTCACCGGGATCAGCTCGTAGTAGCGGTCGACCAGGCCGTTGGGCCGCTTCGCGATGTCGATGCGGGCCACCGCCCGCGCGTCCATGCCGGCTTTGCTGATGAGTGTCTGGCCGCTCATCGTGGTGATGGGGTAGTGCTCGTGTCCGCCGACGATCACGTCGATGCCGGGCACGCGTTCGGCCAGCGTCATGTCCTGCCGGATGCGCAGGTGCGTGAGGGCGACGACGATGTCGGCTCCTTCCTGGCGCATCTGCGGGACGTACTTCGCCGCCATCTCGATCGGGTCGAGCATCTCGAGGCGCTGGCGCAGTTCGGGCTTCGCCATGCCCTCGTCGACGATGCAGAGGCCGAGCACGCCGAGCTTGAGGCCGTTCACCTCGCGGATCACGTAGGGCGGGGTGTCGCCCACCAGCCGGCCGGTGGTGCGGTCCACGAGGTTGGCGTTCACCCACTGCCACTTCGACTGCTTCATGCGTGTGAGGAGCAGGTCGACGCCGAAGTCGAACTCGTGGTTGCCGAACGCGGTGATGTCGAGCCCCATCGCGTTCAGCCCTTCGATCATCTGCTCGCCGCGGAAGACGCTCGACGCGACGGATGAGGAGAGGAAGTCGCCGCCCATCATCAGCAGCGGCGTGCGGCCCGCAGCCATGAACTGCTTCTTGATGGTGGCGACGCGTGCCAGGCCGCCCAGGCCGTCGATGGGTACGGTGGAGTAGACGTCGTTGATCTGGAGGATGGTGATGGGCGCCTGCCGGCGCGGGGAGGTGGGTTCCTCCTGCTGTGCGTGCGCGACGAACCGCGCCGCGATGCCGTGGGGTCCCGTGTGCGCGCGGTTGTAGTGTCCGGCTTCAGCCGGACCAACGGCGAACTCCAGCCCGAGTGGCCACGCGCACGCGAGCCCGGCCGCGAGGATCCAGGTGCGCACCATGTGCTTCACAGCATCGCCCTCCACGCCTGCACCTGCGACAGGTCCACGTTGCCGCCGCTGAGAATGACACCGACGCGCAGGCCGCGCACGTCGACCGCGCCTTCGAGGACGGCAGCTGCGGCCAGCGCTCCGGTCGGCTCGACGATCAGCTTCAGGCGTTCCCACAGGAAGAACATCGCGCGCAGCAGCGTCGGGTCGTCCACCGTCACCATGTCGGCCACGTGGGCCAGCACCAGTGGCATGGTCAGCGACCCGAGCGAGGGCGTCATTGCGCCGTCGGCGACGGTGCGTGGGTTCTTCACCGTCTGCAGCGACTTCGTCCGGAACGTCCGCGTCGCATCGTCTCCGGCGAGCGGTTCGACGCCGATGACGCGGCAGCCGGGCGAGAGGGCGGCGGCCGAGAGCGAGGAGCCCGAGAGCAGCCCGCCTCCGCCGCAGGGCGTGACCAGCATGTCGAGTGGACCCACCTCGCGGAACAGCTCGCGTGCGGCGGTGCCGGCGCCGGCGATGATGTCCGGGTGGTTGTAGGGCGGGATCACGGCGAGGCCGCGATCGTGCGCGAGCTGTCGACCGATGGCCTCGCGGTCTTCGCGTTCGCGATCGTAGAGCACCACCTCGGCGCCGTACTCCTCGGTGGCACGGCGCTTCACCTCGGGCGAGTCGGCCGGCATGACGATCACGCGGGGGATGTCGAGGATGCGTCCGGCGAGCGCCACGGCCTGGGCATGGTTGCCCGACGAGAAGGCCACGACGCCGCGGCGACGCTGGTCGTCATCGAGCCGCGAGAGCGCGTTGAAGGCACCGCGGAACTTGAAGGCGCCACCGCGCTGGAGTGTTTCGCACTTGAAGAAGACGCTGGCGCCGGTGCGCTGGTCCACCGTGCGCGAGGTGACGACCGGCGTGCGGTGGGCGACGCCGTCGATGCGGAGCGCGGCGCGCTCCACGTCATCGAACGTTGGGAGTGGGACGGTTGGCGGATGAGTCACGGGGCGTGGAGTACCTCAGGGGACGTGTCCTGAGAATACGCTGGCTCGGCAGATGGGGTGGAGGAAATGCCGCGCGAGCGCGGCGCGACCCGCTCGGGTCGTCAGCGATGCAAGATCAGCTGTTGCCGGGCGCAGCGCCTGTGTTAGTATCAGTGTCTCTGGTGACGCGGGGTGGAGCAGTCCGGTAGCTCGTTGGGCTCATAACCCAAAGGTCGGGGGTTCAAATCCCCCCCCCGCAACCACATTTTCAAGCTTCGGCTGACAATCGGCTGACAATCGGGAAAGACTCACGGGGGCGCTGCGGCGCCCCGTTCGAGTGTACAGCCCCGCCTTCCGCTCGTTGGCTGCGAACGAGACAGAGGGTGTATCCTGAACCTGATGAAGCGAGGCGCAACGGTCATCCAAGTCGATCCCGAGGTTTTGAGCGGCACGCCGGTGTTCGCCGGCACACGTGTGCCGGCCGAGACGCTCCTGGAATACTTGGAACGTGGTCGGTCGCTTGCGGAATTCCTGGCTGATTTCCCGACGGTGAGTGAGGAGCAGGCGGTCGCTGCCCTGGAGGAAGCCAAGGACGCGTTGCTCGCGCGCGCGCGGCGTCCCGCCGAATCCGTCATCGACCTGCTGGACTCGTGGCTCGACGAGGATTCGAGACGCGAAGGCGGTCTCGAATCGTGGGAGCAGTTGAAGCGCAACCTCGATCGTGACCGACTGTCCAGCCGCCCCCTCTTTCCTTGAGCCAGATTATCGTTCTCGATACGGGCGTTCTCGGCATGCTGGTGCATCCTGCCGAGACCGGCGAGCCACGAGAGTGCAAGGCGTGGCTGAAGCAGGTCGTCCTTGGCGGCGCCGCGGTGTTGGTGCCAGAGATCGCTGACTACGAGCTGCGCCGCGAACTCTTGCGGATGAAGAGTGCGGAATCGATTAGGCGCCTTGACGAGTTGAAGATGCGATTGCGCTACGCGCCCATCACGACCGCGGCGATGCTCAAGGCTGCGGAGCACTGGGCAACGGCACGCAGCGCCGGACGACCGACAGCAGACGACAAGGCGTTGGATGGCGACGTCATTCTCGCTGCGCAGAGCGCACTGCTTGCCCAGTCGGACGACGAGATGGTCGTGGCCACGACGAACGTCGGTCATCTGTCTCAGTTCATCGACGCGCGATCATGGCGAGAGATCCCCTGACGTCCGACACTGACACTGACGTTCACACGTCGATTCACTTCGCCGAGCCGTGCTTCCAGAGCTTCTCGCGCATGGTCTTGCGCAGCTCCTCGTCGGTCACGTTCAAGTACCGCTGCGTGGTCTTGAGGTCGGCGTGGCCGAGCAAGAGCTGAATCGCGCGTAGATCCAACCCCTTCGCGAGCCAGCGGCAGGCGGCCTCGTGCCTCAAGTCGTGCCAGTGCAGATCGATCTCTGCGAGCTTCTCGCGATTGACGCGGCCATGCGCTCGCGTGCGCGTGGGTTCGATGCCGTTGGCCAGTAGGACGAGCGACTCCCACGCCGTACGGATCGTGCTCTGGAACTCGCCTCCGGCCCCGCCGAACACGTACCCCTTGGGACCGAGGAAGCGCCGCCGCTTGAGGATCTGCGCGAGGCGTCCCTTCGGCTCGAACGGAATGCGGCGTGACTCCGCGTCCTTCGCGTGCTCAGCAGGGATGATGATCTGATGCGTGGCCCAGAGCACGTGGCGGTTCTGGATCTTCAGCATCTCGCCGAGCCGGCACGCGGTTTCGAGAGCGCCGACGATTCGATCGCGCATCTGCGCACCGGCGAACGCGTGTTCGACGCGATTCAACTTGTCGGCCGCTTTCAGTAGCCGTTGTTCCTCGTCCGGCGCAATCCGGCGATCCCGCTTCGTCTCGCCCTTAGTCCTGATCTTCACGCCGAACCGATGGAACGGCGATGCCGTGAAAATCGCTGGCGTTCGACCCCGGCCCCAGTTCATGGCGTGCCGCAGAATGCCCAACGTCCGGTTGACAGCCGCAAGCGAGCGCGACTCTCCGTACTGGCGCTTGAAGTCCTCGATCGTGTCGGTGCGTTCCAATGCGCTCACCGGCAGCGTGCCAAGCGCATGCTTCAACGCGGTCAGGCGACTGCGAATCGAGGCCACGCTGCGCAGTGATTCGGCGACGACGTACCGCTCGCTGTACTGATCGAGAAAGTCGGCGACTGTCATCCCTTGCGCGGCTGGCGGTGCCGGCGGCTTGCGCGGATCCTTCCCCGCGACAATTTCGCCGATGAACTTCGGTTCCCAGACCTTCTGTGCCTCCTGCTTCGACGCGATCGGTTTGGTGGCGCCCCTGGCCAGCGCAAACGTATCGACGGGCATGCGGTAACGCTTCCGCTGGTGCATCACGTCGAACCACCACGGATGGTCGCATCGCGGACTGGCCTTGCAGCCCTTCGCCTTGCACTGCTTCCGAACAGCCATGATGCCCCCCCCTTTATGCTGCCGTCGTCTTGCCGCCGCGTTCGAGCCACGCCGTCAACGCTCCGGGGCGAATCCTGACGCGACGCGCGCCGAACCGCAGCACATCCAGTTGGCGGGCCAGGTATGCGCGACGAATCGTTTCTTCGCAGCAGCCCACACACTGTGCCGCTTCCGCGACGGTCAGGAGCTGGTCGACGCGGCTCCGTGATGACGGGACACGCATCACGCGCGAGGGATCGACGCCGGCAGCGGTCGGTCCATCTGCCAGCCGTGGGTCTGATTCAACAACGACCTTCATGGCGTTCTCCTTGTGGTGCGACGGAGGTGCCAGCAGTGGGAGTCAGAGTCCGTCGGTGGTGTCAAACAATACTGTCACAAGTTGACAGTCAGGTCAAACACGCATAGACTGGCCGCAGTGTTCAGCCTGAGGGCCTGCAATGCCACGAGACAACCGCCCGAACGATCCGACCGATGGCGCTGTGCATGAGCCGTCGAGCGATGAAGCCATTGCGAGATGGCGTGACCTGACGCCGGCGACCCGAGACGTGCTTGCCCACGTCACCGGTCGCGAACCCCTCGCCACGAACCTGCGCAAGGCCCGCGAGAACCGCGGTCTCAGTCAGGAAGTCGTGGCCAAGAAACTTCGATTGTCGCGTAGCCTCGTCGCGCAGATCGAACTGGCGAACCGGCCCGTTTCGGACGATGAACTTGCCACGTTTGCCGATCTCTATGGCACGTCGGTGGTCGAGCTGACCGGCACACCGGTGGCCACGGACGATCCGGTTACCACCGCGTTGCTGAATCTGGTTCCGGCGCTGTCGCGTGCCGTCGACATGCAGGCGCCGATCCACGGCGTGCTCGGCGCACTGGCCGCCACCTCGCATCTGGCCTCGCTGCTGGGCCGTCCCACACGCAACGGGCCGCCGACCTATCGGCCGGCGTCGCCGCGGACGCTGGCCGACGCCATCCGGCAGGGCGAGGACCTCGCCGAGCGCGAGCGTCAACGCCTGCATCTCCGACGTGTGCCACTGACAGACCTCGCAGATCTGTGCGCGGCCGAAGGCGTTCCCGTCTTTGCCCTGACCTTGCCCGACGACGTGTCGTGCCTGTTCCTCGCGCACGCGACCGTTGGGGTGGCAATCGTCGTCAACAGCACGCACGACGCGGCTCGCCAGCGTCTGGCCATCGCGCACGCGTACGCGCATGCCGTCTGCGAGCCGATGGGCTCGATCCGCGTGTGCACGCACGCGATCGCCAGCCAGTTGATGGAGCGTCGTGCCGACGCCTTCGCCGGCGCGTTCCTCCTGCCCACGTCCGCCGTTCTGGACACCGTTCGGGACCTCGGCAAGGGCCAGGGAAGCCGCCGGGTGCAGTGGGTGTTCGCGACCGCGACGGAGCGAGCGGAACGGGCCGAGGAGCGCTCGACGCCCGGTTCCCAGGTGGTGACCTACCTCGATGCGGCGTGCGTCGCGCGGCGCTTCGGCACAGCCTACCGGCTGGCTGTATCGCGGCTGCTTGGCCTGGGCGTCATCTCGGACACCGACAGCGCACGTTTGCTCAAGCCCAAAGTCGTCGAGCTGGCCGGTGAGTGGCTGGCACTGTTTGGCCGCGCGGCGACCGACAAGCCGACGGCCGTGACGGTGCTGTCGGACCTGAATGCCGAGCGCGCCTACATGGCGGTGGAGGCGTATCGGCGACGGCTGCTCAGCAAAGCCGACCTGTCGGTGGAGGCGCTGTCGCTGCAGGTGCCCGGCCTGTCGGAGGCGCGGCTGCTGGCGTTCGCCGAGGCCGCGCGGTAACGCCGACGTGCGTGAGCGGTGCTGCGCACCGGCTGTTACGGGTGACACGTCACCCCGTTTCGGGTGCTGCACGGGACGAGCGGTTCGCCGATAGGAACCGCGGGATTTGTTCGAGATTCGCGGCAGTTATTGGATACGGTTCCCGTACAGGAACCGCGAGTAACCACGTTCGACCGGTGCGCACCGCGGGTTGCGCCGGACTGCAAGGAGTCCTCGCATGGCATCGCGGCGGACGAAGTCCATTGGCACGAAGGTCACGCCAGAGGAGTACAACCGCATCCACGCGCTCGCCGGAGACCAGCCGGTCAGCGAATGGGTTCGGGCCGCCCTCCTGCGCGCGACAGAGACCGCTCCCACCGAGCCACTCGTGCTCGCTGAGCTGCTGGCGCTCCGCACGATCCTGCTCAACCTTCACTTCAGCGTGTGCAGTGGCACATCCGTGACGGCCGACACGATGCAGCGGCTGATCGAGCGCGCCGACCAGGAGAAGCAGCGTCTGGCGGACGCACGCCTGGCCGCTGCGGCACGGAGGGAGCCATGAACCATCAGTGGGGGCGAGCCCCAGCCGCTGGCAAGTGGCAGCGCGCGGTACCGGTCTGGCTGATGGGCGTCATCGCTCTCGCCGTCGTCAGCGGGGTGGTGCTCGGTGCGGTGCGATATGCCGTGGTCTGGACACCGCTTCAGCGCTTCTACCTGTCCGCGTACACGCGGAGTGCGTTGGCAGATTCTCTCGGGTTGCGCAGCGGACGCTACCGGGTGCTCACCATGGTCACACCACGCGGACCTCGGCTCGCGATCGACGACGAAGTGGTGCCCGTGACGGCGGAGAACGGCGACACGGCGTTCGCCCTGTCGGAGCTGGCGCGGCAGGCCAAGAGCGGTCGTCTCGTCTGGCGGGATCTCACGTACGACCACGCCCAGGTCCACCAACAGCTCAAGGTCTGGATCTATGCCGATCAGTCGTTCGGAAATCTGGCCCGGTTGCCGCTGCTGACCATGGTGGCGGTGCTGGTCGCCGGACTCCTGCTTGCCATTCCGCACGACATCCAATGGGCTCGATCGCGCCGCCACGGCCGACGACTGAAGGGACCGGAACTGGTCTCGGTCCGTCGGTTCAACCGCCGCATGCGTGCGAACGGCGTGGCGTTTACGCAACGCTCGAACGTCGCGGCCAGATGGCTCGGTCTCCAGCCGGCCCTGGCGATCCCGCGCACCCTGGAATCAAGCCATTTGCTGATCATAGGCGACTCGGGTACCGGCAAATCCGCGCTGATTCGTCAGCTGCTCTCCCAGTTGGAGGCGCGGGGCGACACCGCCATCGTGTACGACCCGGCGCTTGAATACACGCCGCAGTTCTACACGCCCGATCGGGGCGATGTGATCCTCAACCCGCTCGACGTTCGGTCTCCCTCCTGGAGCCCTGGCGAGGAACTCCGCCACGACGCCGAAGCGTTGACGCTCGCCACGTCGCTCTTTCCCGACCGCGTGAACGAGAACCCGTTCTTTACAGAAGGCCCGCGGCGCATCTTCGCGCACTTGCTAACCTTCCGGCCCACGGCCGACGAATTGGCTGGCTGGCTCTGCCACGACGAGGAACTCGATCGGCGCGTCCATGGCACACCATACGCCTCGATCATCGACCGTCGAGCTCCTGCTCAACGGAGCGGCGTGCTCGCGACGCTCAACATGGTGGCCGACACGTTGAAACTCCTGCCGCATGCCTCAACGACCACCCAGCGCTGGAGTGCCTCGGCCTGGGCGCGCGACCGGCAAGGATGGATCTTCCTGACCAGCACACCGGAGACGCGCACCCGGCTGGTGCCGCTGACCAGTCTCTGGCTCGACATGCTCGTGTTGCGCCTGATGACCCGCGGTCAACAAGTCCACCGACCGGTGTGGTTCATCCTCGACGAGCTCGCCAGCCTCCAGCGCTTGCCGCAGCTCCACACGGCCGTGACCGAGAACCGAAAGTCGAACAATCCCGTGGTCCTGGGGTTCCAGGGACGGAGCCAGCTCGAAACGCGCTACGGCCACGACGCCGAGGCGATGCTGTCGCAGCCGGCGACGAAGATCTTCCTCCGGACCAGCGAGCCGCGTGCGGCCAAGTGGATCTCCGACACCATCGGCGAGATCGAGATCGAACGACTCCGCGAAAGCCGGTCGACGGGCAAACAAGATCAACGTAGTTACGGCCTGGAGCGGCAGGTCGAGCCTCTGGTCATGCCGAGTGAGATCAGCGGACTTCCGTCTTTGCACGGCTACTTGAAGCTGGAGAACCTCGTCGTCCGGTTGGACTTTCCCTACGTGGAACTGCCGGCACGGCAACCCGCGTTCGTGGAGCGTCCCGTACACCGCACCGGGAGCACCCCGATCACCGTGCCGCCGCCGGCTCCGTCGATGCCGGTGACCGTGCCGGCCGCGATCCTGGAGCACGAACAGCCCGCCGCGAGCGTGGCCCACGAACAGCCGTTCTTCCAGTAGCGTCCCATGCTCACGATCTCGAAGCCGTTGAGCGCGGGCCAGGCGCAGCGGTACCACGCCGAGGAATTTCAGAACGCGCGCGAGAACTACTACACCGAAGCCGATCGGATTTGTGGCGCGTGGTACGGCCGGCTCGCGGAGAGTTGGGGCCTCGTGGGCGAGGTCCACGAAACCCACTTCCAGCGGCTGGCCGACGGCCAGCATCCGTTCACGGGCGAACAGCTCGTGCGCCATCAGACCGCCCGCGAGACCCGCAACGCCCACGGCGACGTCGTGACGACGATGGAGCACCGTGCGGGGTGGGACGCGACGTTCTCCGCGCCGAAAAGCGTGTCGATCACGGCCTTGGTCGCCGACGATGCACGGGTGCGCGATGCGCACCGAGCGAGCGTGCGCGTGGCGCTCGATGAGTTGGAGCCGTACGTCCAAGCGCGGCTCGGTGGCAATCGTCGTCCGGAGACCACCGGCAAGGCCGTGGCAGCAGTCTTTGAACACGATAGCGCCCGACCGGTGGACGGTTACGCCGCGCCACAGCTCCACACGCACGTCGTGATCTTCAACCTGACTGAGACGGCCGATGGCACCGTGCGCCCCCTGCAACCGCGCGAGTTGTATCGCACCCAGCAGTACGCCACCGCGGTGTATCGCTCCGAACTGGCCACGCGACTGACCGCGATCGGCTATGAGATCGAGCAGGGACGCAGCGGCCAACCTGAAATCCGCGGCTACACGCGCGAGTACCTCGACGCATCCAGTCCTCGTCGTCAGCAGATCGAAGCGTATCTGGCTCGTGAGGACCGACAGGGCGCCGCGGCGGCGCAGATCGCCGCCCACCAGACACGCGACGAGAAGGCCGACGTCGCCCATGCCGAAATGCAGCGACGGCACCAGGAGCTGGCCGAGCGGTTCGGGAGTCAGCCCGCCCGAGTGCGTGAGGCGAGCGAAGGGATCGCGCGCGACTACCACGCCGAGCACGATCGGGCGGGTGTCGCTGGACGGGCGGTGACGTTCGCGCGCGACCGGACACTGGAACGTGAGGCCGTCGTTGACGAGCGGACGCTCCGTCGAGATGCCCTACAGCGATCCCTCGGTGAGGCCCGCATCGACGACATCAAGCGGGAGGTCGATCGTCGGATTGCGCGCGGCGACTTCGTCGCCATTGAGACCGACACGCATGAGCCAGGCCGATCGTTCACAACACCGGAAATGCTGCAGCTCGAACAGCAGACCATCGATCGCGTCCGTGGCGGTCAAGGTCAGCACCAGGCGCTATGCAGCGACGACACCCGAGAGAGCATCGTTCGAAAGCATTCCCATCTGACCGACAGCCAACGCGCGGCCGTCGAGGAGGTGTTGGCGAACCGTGATCGGGTCATGGGGCTCGATGGCACCGCTGGAGCGGGGAAGACGACCACACTCGCGATGATTCGCGAGGCAGCGGAGCGAGAAGGCTATGAGGTCGAGGGCCTCGCCCCGACCTCTCGCGCGGCACAGAAGCTGGAGGAAGCCGGCATTGAGTCGCACACGCTGCAACAGCACCTCGTCCACCGGGAGGATGATGCACGGGCAACCGGGCAGAAGCACCTTTACGTCCTCGACGAATCAAGTCTCGCCGGCACGAGACAGATGCATACCTTCCTCGAACGGCTCGGTCCGGAGGACCGCGTGCTGCTGGTCGGAGACGTCCGCCAGCACGAGGCTGTCGAGGCGGGCCGCCCCTATCACCAGTTGCAGGAGGCCGGGCTGCACACCGCCCACCTCGACGACATCGTGCGACAGCAGGATCACGACTTGAAGTCCGTCGTCGAGGAGTTGGCTCGTGGCGACGTCCGGACTGCGGTCGAGCACCTCGACGAACAGGGCCGCGTTCACGAGATCGGTTCGCGCGATGAACGCTTGTCGGCCATTGCACACGAGTACGCACGCGACCCGCAGGGCACGCTCGTCGTGTCACCGGACAATCAGTCGAGGCAAGACCTGAACGACGCCATCCACCGCACCATGCAGCGTGAAGGACACGTCGCGCGCGACGAGCACCGCACGTCAGTACTGGTGCCGCGTCAGGACATGACCGGTGCCGATCGGCAATGGGCCGAACGTTATGAATCCGGCGACGTCGTGCGGTACAGCCGGGGCAGCCGAAGTCTCGGCGTGGACGCGGGCGACTACGCGCGCGTCGAACGGGTGGACGGCAAGGCGAACCAGCTAACGGTCCGGACGGATGATGCGCGGACGCTCAGCTACGATCCGCGGCGCCTGCAAGGCGTGACGGTCTACCGCGATGCCGAGCGTAGCTTCGCGTGTGGCGACCGCGTGCAGGCAACGGCGCCGGACCGCGGGCGTGACATCGCAAACCGCGAATTGGGCAGGGTCGAACGGATCAACAAGACCGGGCGCATGGACGTGCGGTTCGATTCCGGCCGCACCGCCTCGTTCGAACCGCGCGAACGGCGGCATCTCGACTACGGCTACGCGGTGACGAGCCACAGCAGCCAGGGGCAGACCGCCGATCGCGTGCTCGTGCATGTCGAAACCGAACGCGCCAGCGAACAGCTCGTGAATCGACGGCTCGCGTACGTGGCTGTGTCGCGGGGACGCTACGACGCGCAGATCTACACCGATGACAAGGCGAAGCTGACAGACCGACTGGAACGCGACGTCTCGCATCGGTCGGCGCTGGAGCGAGGCCAGACACCGGCGTCGTCTACACCCGGCATCAGCCGACCGGCGGGAACGAGCGAGTCACGCGAACAGGCCGTGGCCGTCGCTCGAACATGGTGACGCGGTGCTCAGCGGCATCAAGGGTGCCCTTCGGCGGCTTTCGCCGCCCTTGACGCCGCCTCCGCGCCGCGCATGGCTTGGCACTTGCGCGACGGCCCTCGCAGAACCAGTTGGCCAACCGACCTCTTCCGAACTGCTCGCGCCGGTGCGCCCTCTACCGTTTTCCGGCATCGAAGGAGATGCCCTGAGCCACGCGAAACTGTTCCGATCCCTGATGGCCGAAGGACTTGAACCACCGGACATCCGTTCGCGAATCCATCTTGTCATTCATTGGCATCTTCAGGCCGCCGCCAGCGTTCACGGTCATCGCCACGCGCGACTGGGTGCCGATCGGAGGACCGTCGGAGGAGAACACGGGCGCTCCGTATTGCGCTAGTCCGACTCCGCCGGCAACATACGGCATCGCGTGACCGACCCGCGGTAGAGACCACAAGAGACTGCCGTTCATACTCAGCGCATTGATGTTGCCCTCACCACGACGATAGGCGACATCTGTCTCGAAACTGAGCTTCGACGTGATCGGGAACGTGACGGCGGCACCGACGGGAGAGGCCCCGGCCGTACCGAGCGCCACATACGGCGTGACTTCGACAGTTTTTGCGTCCTGCGCCCTCGCGGGCAATGCCCCAAGAGCGAACGCGACGAGTGCGAAGACGACAGATCTGTTGGCCCGCATGAAACCTCCTCAGCGGCTTGACTGCGGCCGCTGGACATTTTAGACGGCCAAAAGCCGATAATGGCCGTCTCGGCCGTAGAACGACACGCTCACATCAGCGCACCGCGCGCCCAGATGAGCGGTGCGCTGGGGCAAGCGCGATTCCGACTTACCGCGACGACCGACAAAGTCCGCCGCAACTCGGCCGTCGGCGGCGTGTCAGGTGCCCTGAGCCCCATCGAACGCACGCGCAACCAGTGTACAACTCAAGCTCGGCATCATCAACGGCGGAGCCGTGTCCCCATCAGACACGGGCCTGGTTCCTGGTCCGCACCACGTGCCCCACGATCCGGTTCTTCGGAGCCCGGCTGACAACTGGCTGACAATCGGTAGTTGCTGGGGGCGTATGGAGGTTGGAGCAAGTGGTCAGAATCGTTAGGAAAATGGCCTCAAGTTGGTTCACGCGGGCCAGGGTTGTCCCGTCAGATTGGGCTCATAACCCAAAGGTCGCAGGTTCAAATCCTGCCCCCGCAACCACTTTCATCGGCACCAGAAGATCGCCTGTTTCAGGCGATCTTTTTGTTTGTTGGGCAGCAGCCAGCATCGCGGCCAGATTCCCACGCAACTCGATCCCCAGCTGGCCGTCCCTCGGGGTCAAGACAATCGATTCAACCAAGCCGCGCAGGCTCTCGGACGCCTCCAGGCGCGTGTCCTCGCGCTGGAGCGCGGCAGCGAGTTCCTCGACCTTTGACCGGTAGAGGTCGGCCAGGCTCGGGTGCAGCAGCGGCGGCGGCTCATCGACTGCCGCCAGCTGCGCCATCAGCGCTTCCTTCCGCTCCTGCAGGCTGTCGTTGCGCGCCTTCAGTTCGGGGCTCGCGTATCCCTGCACGATGGCGTCGATGACCTTCTCGATCTCGCGCCGGACCCGCTCCAGCTCTCGCTTGGCGCCGCTCAGGCTCGCCCTCTGCTCCATCCGGAGGCGGTTCATCTCCTTCGTGAACTCCCGGCAGAACTCCTCGAAGAAGTCCTTGCGCAGCAGCTTCTCCTGCAGCGCCTTCAGCACGCGCGCCTCGACTTCCTGACGCGGGATCGTCAGCGTATTCGTGCACGTGCCACGCTCGCGCGTGCCGAAGCAGCCCAGTCGGTCGCGGTAGTAGACGACGAAGCCCGCGCCGCACACGCCGCACTTCGTCATGCCAGTGAAGAGGTACTTCGGGCGGACGAACTGCCGGAAGCGCTTGCCCGGCTCGGCGGTCTTCCACTGCTTCTGAACGCGGGCGTAGCGCGCCTGCACTGCCCGCCACAGCTCATCGTCCACGATGCGCAGCGCCGGCACTTGGCTGATGACCCACTCGGCTTCCGGGTTTGGCCGCGACACGCGCTTCCCGGTGTCCGGATCCTTCAAGTAGCGCAGCTTGTTCCAGACCAGACGGCCGATGTACAGCTCGTTGTGCAGGATGCCGGTGCCGCGCTTCGGGTTGCCGTAGATCGTGCTCGGTCCCCACAGCGCCCCACGCGGGCCGCGCAGTCCTTCGCGATTCAGGTCCTTCGCGATCTGCTTCGGAGAGATGCCGGCGATGTAGTCCTTGAAGATGCGCTGAACGATGTCAGATTCTTCAGCGACGATCTCGCGCTCACCAGTCGAAACGACGCCGTCCTTGAACGTGCGGACGATGCGGTAGCCAAAGCAGGCGCCGCCGCCGGACTTCCCGAGCTCGACGCGTCCGCGCAGTCCGCGCCGCGTTTTGTCCGCCAGCTCCTTGAGGAACATCGCGTTCATCGTCCCCTTGAGGCCGATGTGGAGGAACGTGATGTCGCCCTCGGCGAGCGTGACGATGCCGACGCCGGCGAACGTCAGGCGCTTGAAGAGGCCGGCGGTGTCTTCCTGGTCGCGGCTGAAGCGATCGAGCGCTTCGGCCAGCACGACGTCCACCTTGCCGCGCAAGGCTTCGGACATCATGGCCTGGAAACCGGGGCGCATCAGCGTGGCGCCGGAGATCGCGTGGTCCGAATACTCGCCCGCGATGTGCCAGCCCTGCTTGCGCGCGAACTCGCGGCAGATGCGGAACTGGTCCTCGATGGAGGCTTCGCGCTGATTCTCTGACGAGTAGCGGGCGTAGATGGCGACTTTCATTCGCGGCCTTCTTCGGTCGAGCGGTCGGCTTCGCGGCTCATCCCGCGTTTGAACGCTTCACGCGCCGCCTGCCTGCCGAGCAGCCGCGCCAGCGCGCGAAGGGATTCGTCGACCCGAGCATCGGTCTCCGACAATACGCGGCGGCCACGCCGGAACGCCTCGCGTCCACGCATCGGCCCCCGGGCACGAGATCGCTTCCGTCCTCGCATGATACCCCCGGCGAAGAGCTGCAACGGTTGAACGTTTGGAACCACTCGGGGCTTGCCGCGCGGCCGTTGGCCGATGTCCGTTCAGACGAACGGAGCGGCGTCCGACGGGCCGACGCCGTGCCAGTGCGGCAGGGCGTCGGCCGTCGAGCCCGAGAGGACCGGTGCAGCCCGCGGAGCGTGATGCGCGGTACGGTCCGGATGACGGCGCGTATATTGCGGCCGTCGAGGACTGGCAAGCAGGGGATGTGCCATGCGCGCCGAGAGTCCTGTTGGCACCGGCGGACGCTCGAGTCGAGCCGTTCGCGCTGGGTGCTTCTATCGCTCTTGTGCTGGATGCCTACTCCCGGCTCCGCTGGGGCTACGGGAGTGAGGGCGCACTCCACAGCTCTGGGCTGATGGAGGGTGTGGCGCGGGGCGCCACGGCGAGATGGGCTCAAGCTACGCCGATTGAGAGAAGGTGTCAAATCAATTGCTGGGTCCGTTGCGCGAGATGCCAGGCCAGACTCTGCTGAGGCGCCCGTTACGACGCGGCCCGCGGAAGAGCTTGGGTGCTACCATGCGGCCCAACAGCATCAGAGTGCGGCGCGATACTCGGAGCCCGCTCCTTCGTGTACGCAGGTTCGAGATCGTGGGAACGCGGTACGTGGCTGAACCAACTGGTGAGAGGTCCGACGACATGTTCGAGCAGGACGAGCTCGTGCAGGAACTTGGTGACGGATACACCAATGAGGTGGTGAAGCGGCTCCATCGCTTTGTCTTCCTGCCGCCCAAGATCGTTGACCAACTCGCCGGTGAGGCCCTATCAGAGAACTGGGGCAACGACAGGTACGTGCTCGCGAAGTACCTCGCTGTTCACATCCCGTGGAGCATCGAGCAGGGCAGGTTCACCCAGAGTTCCAATCAGTTCTACACGACGGCCGGGCACCTGCAGACAAGATATGGCACACCTCTGTACTTGGTGTTCGCCAAGAACGCGCTTCCAGGTCCGAAGTGGCGCGTCATTGCGGCTGGGTCGCAGATCTCCGCTCCTGAGCTGCCAACTCCGCCTGATATTCCCGCGCCGCCGGCAGTTCCGCAGGGCGCCGAGGTTGTCATGCTCCATGAGCACATCTTGGGCGAGCGTGCCGACCGTGTCCCATTCTTGAAGCAGACGCCGTCAGTGGCGCAGATGTGTGCCGTGTCGGGAGCGATCCAGTGGTCGCTCAACCGACACCTTGAGCTTCCGTACTGGTATTTCGGGAAGATGAACTACTTGGTTCCTCTATACCTCCAGAGCCGTGAGGACATCACGCTCGCGCCGGACCTCATCGCCCCGATCCAGGTGAACCCGGACAGCCTGATGGTTCGGACTGTCCTTGAGCCCGCGATGCCGTATGCCAACGCCCGAGTGGCCGTCCGCAGACACGATCAACTGCCGCACTGGCTCCTCGATGGTTGGAACGCCTTCTCGGCCAAGGTATCAACGGCACAGGTTGAAGACCCGGAGAAGGAGGTCTCAGACGACACGCCGGTCTCGAAGTACTAGGGACGAGCGAGATCTCTCAGCGCCAGTTACGCAATCTGCCTTGAGAGGTTGATCAGCTCGTTCTTCATGCGCTCCAGTTGTCGTCGGTTTGGCGCATCCCAGTCGCGGAAGAAGCGCCCTGGTCGCGCCGCAGGATAGCGGCGTCCCGCGAAGAACATCGTGGCCGCATCGCATTTCGAGGCTCCGTCCTTCTGATCATGCGCAATTCGGTGCCGCAACGATGCCAAGTGGCCGAGTCGAACTGAAGCCGATTTCATCAACTGTTCGTGCTGCCCGTTGATGACGAACCCTGCAACGCGGCCGGCGACCTGTGTTGGGTTGTGCCACAGCTTGTAGGCGTGGTTTCCCAAGACCGCCGCCTCGGCCGCACCGGTCGACCGGAAGTACATTCCGGCCACCATCGTCTGCTGGCCGAATCTAGTAGACACCGATCCGCACATGTATCGGTAGAACGTCTGCTCCAGGAAGCTTTCCCAGGCGACGAACATGCGAAGGTACGCAAGTTCGTACAGGTACTCAAGACGAGCGATCCGAAATCCGGAGCCGCCCGCCATAGGCGGAAGATGCACACGCGCTTGTTCTCCGGCTAGCGCCAGATCGACGGCGCCCTCGACACGCCGTTCGAAGACGTCGCCCAAGTCAGCCATCTGACGAGGCACGTTGTTGCCTACTCGGAAGTGGCCTGCACCAAGAAGTCCAGTCTGATCTGCCTGGGCTTGATGTTGTCCGTCTGTCCCTGGCAGGCAGCCACAAATCGTGTGTACTTCTTCGGGAACGACTCCTTCGCCTTGACCGATGCGAGCACTTCTGATAGCTGGTTGACGCCAATCCTGAAGCGTTCCCGAGCCTTCCCGTCGAAGGCCTTCTTGGGAGTAGGAAGGTCAACCGCGGCCAAACCGAAGAGGCGATGGTACGTAGCACACCACAGGCTGTAGAACAGTGGTGACCGCCTGAACTCGCTCGTCCGAAGTGAGTCGCCCATGGCTTCAACAAGGGCATCCGTCGTGTCGCGGAATCGCTTCTCTACGCGCGCACGCGATGGGAATTCGTCGTCGAACTTGCTGTAGTAGTTGTCGATCGACTGCTTCTTGTCCTGCATTCCGTCGATCGCCGCGATCATCAGCTCACTTGTGAGCTCTGCTTCGAGCATTCGAGCGATCGCCGTCTCCGTGAAGATTCGGTTTCGGCGCCAGAATTCCAAGTGCTCGAAGGCCAGGCGGTACGCCGACTGCTTGAAGAGGCCGAAGTACTTCCCGTTGCGCAACTCCTGTCTGCTCAGCTTGACGCTGTACGTGTTGAGTCGAGCGAACAGCTCGAGGACCTCCTGGTCCGAGATGTCCTGAAACACTTCGCTCGAGAACCCGTATGTACGGAGTTGGGTCTGCTCAGGTTTGCTTAACTGCGAAAACGCCTTGCCCGCCCACGTGGCAGCAAGACTCTTCGAAAGGCTGTACTTTCCGTCGATGAAATCCATTACTGCACTGATGCGCTGCTGGCCGTCGATCACCTCGCGGACCACTCGGGTCGCCGCTTCGTTCTGGGTCACCCTGATGTAGATCGGCGGAATGCTCATCGCGCGCAGTAAGGTGTCAATGAAGAACGAGCGGGCCTTCGGCTTCCAAACGCCTCGCCGCTGGAACTTCGGCGTCAGCGAAAGGCCTTCGGTCTCACGCCAGGTGATGAAATCTGTCGGCGAATACACGGCACGGTCAGGCTTGGCCATTCATTGCTCCTCACTCGATCTTGTAGCCCGCTCCTGCAGGTCCGCCAGCACGCTCTCGATCTGTTCCAGTGCGCTTCGCAGATCGTCGGCGATCTCCTCGGCCAGCACATGCGGCTCGGGGAGGTTCGCTGAGTCCTCCAGCGATTCGTCCTTCAGCCAGAAGATGTCAAGACTGCACTTATCGCGGGCGACGATTTCGTCGTACGTCAACGCACGCCATCGGCCATCGGGGTGCCTTTTCTCGCTCCACGTCGCCTTCCGCTGGTTCCGGTTCGCCGGGTTGTAGCACGCGACGAACTCGTCGAGATCGGCGCGGGTCATACGCCGTGTCTTCAGCGTGAAGTCCTTGTTCGTGCGGAGGTCGTAGAACCAGACCTCCTTCGTCCACGGCGCCTTCGCACCTGGCTTGCGGTCGAAGAACAGCACGTTCGCCTTGACGCCCTGAGCGTAGAAGATGCCGGTCGGCAGTCGCAGCAGCGTGTGGACGTCGCACTCCTGCAGCAGCTTCCGCCGAATCTTCTCGCCGGCGCCACCTTCGAACAGCACGTTGTCGGGCACGACGACCGCGGCGCGACCGTGGATCTTGAGCATCGACTTCACGTGCTGGACGAAGTTCAGCTGCTTGTTCGACGTCGTCGTCCAGAAGTCGGGCCGGTTGTACGTGATGGTCTCGCGGTCGGTCTCGCCCTCGTCGTTGACGACGGTGATCGACGACTTCTTGCCGAACGGCGGGTTCGTCAGGACGACGTCCACGGTCGCGCCCGGTTCGTGCCTCAGGGCATCGTCGGTCTTGATCGGCGGCCTGCGCCGATCGTCGTCGGGCCCGATGCCGTGCAGGAACAGGTTCATCGCACAGAGGCGTGCGACGCCGTCGACGAGCTCGATGCCGCGCAGCGCGTCGTAGCGCAGCGCCTTCTTCTGGGCCTTGTCCAGCTTATAGTGGCGCTCGATGTAGCGGTGCGCTGATAGCAGGAATCCACCGGTGCCGCAGGCCGGATCCGCGATGACCTCGCCGGGCTTCGGCTGGATGCAGTCCACGACGGCGTCGATGAGCGGGCGCGGCGTGAAATACTGGCCCGCGCCGCCCTTGACGTCCTGCGCGTTGCGCTCCAGCAGCCCTTCGTACGCGTCGCCCTTGACGTCGGCGCTCATCGCGAGCCACTGCTCGTTGCCGATCAGATCGACAACGAGCTTACGGAGCTTCGCCGGGTCTTGGATCTTGTTTTGAGCCTTTCGGAAGGTGAGGCCCAGCATCCCGCCTTGCTCGCCGAGCGCCTTCAGGGTGTCGCGGTAGTGCTGTTCGAGTTGGACGCCCTCCATCTTCGGGTTCGCAAGATCGTCCCAGCGGTGGCCCTTCGGAATGGGCTGCGCCTCGCCGGTGAGAGCGGCGCGCTCGTCGGCCATTTTCAGGAACAGCAGGAACGTGAGCTGCTCCAGGTAGTCCTGATAGCTCAAGCCGTCGTCGCGCAGTACCTGACAGTAGCTCCAGAGCTTCTTGACGATGCGTTCGCTCTGGTCGCTCATGATGCTGCCTTCAGCTTCCGCGAGCGCTTCGCCTTCGGCTGCGCGACTGTGGCGGCTCCGCGCTCGGCACGGATACGAGCGAGCAGGACATCCGCGGACTCGTCAGCCGGATCCTGGTCGACCAAACGCCCTTCGAATGCCCACCGGAGAGTCGCTTGCCGTAGCTTACGCACCCGAAGGAGCTGCGCAGAGACGCTCCTCCGCGTGGCATTCTGCAAGGAGTCGAGTCGCTCCACCTCCTCGACGATAAGCCGCTGCTCGTCCCGTGGTGGTAGCGGAAACACCAATTGTGCGATCTCCCCCTGAAAGATGTTGGCCTGCGCCGTCTGCTTCTTTCTGCGATGCACTTGCGCCTGAAGAAGAGGGCTCGCCAACGCACGCGAGAGGTAGTGTGAATCGACCAACAGCGGCTTGAGGACGGCCACGCTCCTGACGAGCGAAAACCGCAAACCCGCGGGAACAACACAGGTGCGGCCTACCGTGCCAGAGCACGACAGAAGGACGTCGCCGGCTTCAACCTTCAGCCGTCGAGAAAGTTCTCGATGGGTGCCTTCGGAGATGAAGTCGACCTGTTCAAGCGAGAGCCCCTCGCTGCGGACATTCCGGGCTGATAGGAGCAACACACCATGGCCGGTCCGGGGCGGAGTGACGTGCTCTCCATCGGTGATGCGAAGCGTGACTTGCTGGGCTGTCGCCCAGCACCAGCCCTCAGGCAGACTCGGCAGGTTGTCGACGTCCGGTGGCTGAGGTTCCTTGTACTTCGCCTTCCACCTGTCGTCCTTTCGTGCATTGCCGGCGGCCTTCATCTTCGCCAGCTCGGCGTCTTCCCACCGACGGCGACGCTCCTTCAGGATGCGTTCGAGCAACACGTTGGCCGGCTCGTACGAGCGGCCTTCCTTGCGCGCGAGTTCGGCTTCGGTCGGCACGAGCCGGCCCTCGACGGCGGACTTCAGTACCGATGCGCGGTACGCCTTCAGCTTTCTCTGGGCTGCTTGGAGGCTGGCGACCGCGGCGTCTAGGCGCGAGAGGTACGACTCAAGCGCTTCGACAATTCGTGATTGTTCCCCTCGTGGAGGAACTGGCAGTTCGTGGCGGCGGACGTCGGCCGGACGAATCGCCGGATACACAACCCCCTGCACACCAACGCAGACATCCTGGACGAAGGCGTGGCTGCGCACGCGGTAGTAGATCCACTCCGGAAGTACTCCAATCGCGCGGAGAACGTCAAACCCCGTCGAAGCGACCGCGCCGTCGAGGGCTTCCGGCACCTGCGCGACCGCGTTCAGGTTAGGCCGCGTCATTGACACCAGCACGTCTCCAGCTTCTACCCACTGTCTGGCACGGGTCGGCGCTGTGGAGGCAGTGACGGCCTGTGTCTCCGAGATCCTCTTGCGCTCCCTGTCGATCGCGCCGATGTCGATGTACGGCACGGCTTGCGCTGTCGGTTCTCCCTGCGACACACGCTCGACGACAACGTCCCCCAATCGGGCCACGGCCCAACCGCGTGGCAAGGTCATGCCGCCAGCGCCTCGTTCAGCTCACTCACGATCGTTCGAAGCTCCCTTCCAAATACCTGCGACGCCTTCGCCAGCCCGCCCTCGCCAGCGAACGGCGTCAGGTCGAAGTCGTCGATGTCGATCTCCAGGCTGGTGGCGATGTGGTCGCGGATCATCTCCAGCCAGCGTCGCTGCTCGTCGGTGAACTGACGGCCGGCGCTCTGCTGCTGCGCGAGCCACGAGTGGAAGCGGGCCTGCACCCGCTCTGTGTGCGGCACGAGTTCGCCCTCCTGGTGAAGCGCGAAGCGCACGAGCGACACGACATCCGTGAGCAGCCTCTCCGCACCGGCCCCGCGCACCTTCGATTTCTCGAGCGTCTCGTACGCGCGCCACAGCTTCTCCGGCGTCCACTGTCGCGGCGGCGCGGAGATGGCGTCGGCCAGCGCCTTGATGTCGGTGTAGCGCAGCCGCTTCCGGTGCGGCACCGAGTAGAAGAACTGCAGCGCGTCGATCTCGTCCTTGTGCTCGGCCAAGTACCGCTCGAACGAGTGGACGAGCGCAGCGGCCTTGTCGCGCGCCTCCGGACTGTAGCCGGTCTGGTCCGCCAGCAGCTTGTCCTTGCTGACCTCGTCGACCACCTGCTCGAACTTGTGGCGGAGGTCGAGAATCAGCTTCCGCAGCGTCGGCCGGCTCATAAGCGTGTGGATGGCCTGCCGCTTCAACGGCTCGGCGGCTTTCCGGATCTGCTCCTCCGACGGTTCGACGTCGTGCGGCAGGGCGTACATCTTCCGCGCGGCCTGTTCCTGCACGTCGTCGTCGATCGCGTGGACCAAGTCGGCCGCAATAGTCGCCAGCGAGACGCCGCCCGATGCCTCGTCCACCTTCTTGCGGTCGTCCGCGTCGCACTGCTTCTCGATGCGCGAAATCCGGCTGGCCAGGGATGAGAGGTATCCGTCGTTCGTGCCGTTCGCGGCCACGTGGTCGAGCAGCGCCCGAAGCGAGACGGTGGGGTTCTTCTCCAGCGGGCGCGTGTCCGAGAGCTTCTGCTCGGTGACACCGACGCAGTCCACGATCAAGAAGTGCGTCTTGGCGCGCGCATCCGGCGTGACCGCCTTCAGTTCGTCAGGGTTGATCACGCGCACGCCACGACCCTTCATCTGCTCGAAGAGCACGCGCGACTTCACGCTGCGCATGAACATGACAATCTCCACGGGCCGGATGTCGGTGCCCGTGGCGATCAGGTCCACCGTGACGACGATGCGCGGGTAGTAGCTGTTGCGGAACTCCTGAATCAGGTCGCGCGGCGAGGCGCCGGTCACCTTGTAGGTGATCTTCTGCGCGAACTCGTTGCCCTTGCCGAACTCCTCGCGCACGATGCGAACGATGTCCTCGGCGTGCGAATCATCCTTGGCGAAGATGAGGGTCTTCGGGACCTCGGTGCGTTCCGGAAACGTCTCCTTCAGCACCTTGTCGCGAAACGCTCTGACGATCGTGCGAATCTGATCAGGCGCGACGACGTTCCGATCGAGATCGGATGCTTCGTACGTCACGTCCTCGTCCGGCGCTTCCCAGCGTGTCCGGCGCGTCTGCCGGTCGCGATAGCCGACCATCGTCCCCGGCGCGGCTTCGATGGTGGAGCCGGCAGCGGTAATCTGCGTGCGGATGCGGTAGACCTCGTAGTCGCAGTTGACGCCGTCGGCCACGGCCTGCGCGTGCGGGTATTCCATGACGACGTTCTGGTTGAAGAAGCCGTACGTGTGCTTGGCCGGCGTCGCGGTGAGGCCGAGCAGGTGCGCATCGAAGTATTCGAGGACCTGACGCCAGAGCGAGTAGATCGACCGGTGGCACTCGTCGATGAAGATGACGTCGAAGAACTCCGGCGGCACGGCGGCGTTGTACGCTACCGGTATTGGCTCCTTCGGCTCCGGTCCGCCATCCAGCTCCGAATGCTCCTCGACTTCGGGGTCGAGCTCGGGTTCACCCTTGAGGATCGAGTAGAGGCGCTGGATCGTCGAGATGACGACCTTGCTGGAGGAACCAACCGTGTTCGACGTCAGGCGCTGGACGCCGTACAGCTCGGTGAACAGCCGGTTGTCGTCCGGCGTGCGGAAGCCCTGGAACTCCTTCTCCGCCTGCTCGCCGAGGTTCGCACGGTCCACGAGGAACAGCACGCGGCGGGCGCCACCGAACTTGATCAGCCGGTAGAGCGTGGTCACGGCCAGCAGCGTCTTGCCCGAGCCGGTCGCCATCTGGATCAGCGAGCGCGGGCGGTCGTCGAACAAACTCTTCTCGACGCTCGCGACAGCCTGCACCTTGTTCGGCCACATGCCTCGCAGTTCGACGGGCGGCATGGCGCGCAGGCGTGCGCGGAGCGTGGACGGTTTCGTGTCGTCCGCGGCGGTGTAGAACCCGCCAGACCGCTTGAGCCACGCGTCCAGCGTGTCGGCCGTGAGCCATTCGCGCAGCGTGTCCGGGCGATGGAACGCGAACACGGGCCGCGTACGCGCGTGCGGGTCGAAATGGTTGATGAAGAGCGTCTCTTCCCCGGTCGACAGGTACGCGAACGGAAGCGGTGTGTAGGGCGCCGCGAGGGCGGGCGGGATGCCCTCGACGTACTTCTTCGCCTGGTGTTCGACGCCGATGAGCGCCGTGCCGGCCGGCTTCGCCTCGCAGACGCCAACCGGATGCCCGTCGAGGAACAGCATGTAGTCCACGTAGCCGTGACCGCGATCGAGCTTGAACTCGCGGACGGCGATGGCGTCGGCCGCGGCGAGGTTCATGTCGTCGCGGTCCTGCAACGTCCAGCCGGCCTCGGCCAGCGCCTGGTCGATGCGCGCACGCGCCCGTGCCTCGGGGGCATTAGAGCTACCGGCGGGCGACATCCTGGGGAGTCCGACTCATCGTTGGGTGCCAAGACGATACCAGCCTGGGCAGGAATTGCGCCGGCTTGGCTCGTCGCCGCGTGTCAATATACAGCCACTTGAGTCTGAGTGGGTGTATAACAACACATCGTGCCCGGCCTGCCGAGATCCATTCGCAACCGCGGCGTCTTCCGCCTGGCGGAGGCTCGTGCGCTCGGCTTACACCCGGAGCAGGTGAGACGACTGGCCCGTCAGGGCGAACTGACGCGTCTCGGACGCGGCCTCTATGCGCCCGCCACCTTCGCCCCTGGCGAGCATCACACGCTGGCCGAAGTCGCCAAGCGCGTGCCCAAGGGCGTCGTCTGCCTGCTGACGGCGCTCCGCTTCCACGCGATGGGCACGCAGCATCCGCGTGAGGTGTGGCTGGCGGTGGACCGGCGTGCAGGCGTCCCGCGGCTCGACGTTGCAGCGGTTCGCGTCGTGCGCATTTCCGGCGCCGCACTGACTGCTGGCATCGATGAACACGACGTCGAGGGCGTGACCGTACGCGTCACGAGTCCTGCCCGGACGGTCGTGGACTGCTTCAGGTTCCGCAATCGGATCGGCGTCGATGTCGCCGTCGAGGCGCTGCGCGACTACCGCCGCCTGCGGAAGGGCGCGGCCGACGAGCTGTGGCGCCAAGCCGACCAGCTGCGAATGACGCGGGTGATGCGGCCGTACTGGGATGCGATCGCGGGCTGAGCGTGTCGTGCCGCTCAAAAGGCGGAGAGTTAGCAGCCAGCGTTCGGTAACGCCGGCCGCGCATTCAAGCGAGTGGCTGGGTGCCACCTCGTTGTCCGAGTTTCTCGAACAATTCCGTGGCCTGAGCCATGGCCGCGCGCGCGGCATCGATGTCCATTCGGTATCGGATGCGGATCTTCCGATAGACATGCTCAGGGTTCGGAACCTTGATCGCAGCGCGCCGCCCCCACGTGCGCTCGGCCACTGCGACGAGGTGTCCTTTGGGCCATCCCCCAGACTTTAGCCACCGAAGAGTCCCGTCTGAGCGGTATAGATCGACCCACACGTGCACTGGACGTCTTGGCCATGCGACACCCCGATCCAACGTTCCCATCCTCGAACGCACGAACCGCCTGCGACCGACCTTGACCAGTTCACGAAGGACTTCGTTTACGACCGCGAGATCGTCCGCATCCTCGGGCCGAAGCAACACTGCCAGGACGTGAACGCGAGCTATGCCATCGACACTGAGGTTACGCACTTCACGGACCCTGAATCGGCCCTTGCCGAGGCAGAGCCTCGCCGCGTGCCAGTTCATGATGATCTGATGCCTGACGAGTCGCCATGTGGACCCGGCAATTACTCGCCACGCCCTCAGTCGGGTCCTCCACGCTGGCTCGTCGTACCAGAGCAGCTGCGTATCATCGAAGGCCGTTGAAAGCGCCTCAATCGGAGACCCGCGAGCAACGAGTGCAATCAGCTCCTGCGGCTTCACGATCGACAGGGACGCGACCGGTTCTCCGTGGTGCACTTCGATTGCCAGTCGCTCGTATCGAGCAGCACCCAGGACTTGGATGAACTGATAGGCCACACGAGCGCATTGCCCAAGGACATGAGCCCGGTGGCGCTCGGTCATCTCAACTGCGATGTGTAGTTGCTTGCCGGCGAGAGGCGTTTCTGACTCAACGCTCCCCGTCACGCGGCAGTTGCGTCTGCCGACCGCGCCAGCGGCAAATCGCGTCGCTACCGCCCTGGGGACGCCTCCTGACCTGACCACGTCACCTTGGTGCTTCCCAATGAAGAGCATCAGGGCAATCGCGACGGCGTTGCAGGTTCGGCCCAGCTCATCGAGAGCATCCAGAAAGGCGCTTCGCGTCAAGCAGACGGGCCGCACGTCCCCAAACTCGATTTCCAAAGCCGTCAGGCGAACCTTGCCGTGAGCGATGGCGTTGCGGACTTCCTCTGTGAAACCGCCGAGCAGAGCATCGTGTCCCTGAGACCTCATGAAGGTCGTCGCGCCTCGCAAGTCGAAGTGCCCGCCCGTTCCTCCCTTCTTGAGGGTCGCCCAGATCGGCTCCAATAGGTTGCCAAAGACGTGCTCTACCAGGCGCAGGTACTCAGGAATCCACTCGGTCGCAAGCGTCACGATCTCGCTCGCGCTGTCACCACTGCGAGCACCTTCGTCAACGCCACGGGCGGTCTGCCGGAACAGTTCATCGATTCCGCGGTCGATCGAGCCGGAACGAGCAACAACTGCCGCAATGGACCTTGGGACGTCCTTCTCAAGCAGGGTCAGCGCCAGATCCACGCTCCGATCATCCCAGTACCGCCAAGGTGCGTCCTCAACGAACGGGCGCAGCGACAGCCCAGGCACGCCCTCAGGTATTCGGCCTCCGAACCGTGCGCTGACGTGCGCCTGCGCGAGTTCGTGGTCGGCACGGGCCACAGGGTCGGTCGAAAGCAACTCGCGCAGAGTCATAGAGAGGCTGCGTCCGTTTCACGGCGTGGACGGCTCATGCAGCAGAACGCGCCAGGCGTTGAGTCCGCTGACTGGCCCTCATTCTGCCTTCGTTGTTCCGTCCGCCTCCGCGGCTGCTTGCCGAGTCTTTGCAGGGGCGCTCCACCAGGCATGCCACCACGCTATGCCGCGAGAGATGCGCTCGCGGTGCAGGGTCTGGAGGTACAGTCCTACCGACACGAGGAGCAGTACGGTGACGGCAAGGTTGAACCAGACGGTCCATGGCCACGGGCGACTCGGGAACTGTCGATACGTCCAGCCGAGTGCCACGACGCACAGCAGCAGCGGGAAGGCGACGGTGTAGAGGAAGTGTGCCCACGTGAGGAACCGCGGGTAATCGTCAAGGTACGCGCTGCCTTCGCGCCGGAAGGCCGGATGAACCGCCTCTTGGAGGACCTCTTCGAGCTTGTGCACGTAACCATACTGGCGTTCAAGGTTCAGGGTCAGCTGGGAATATCGCAGCGTCAGGCCCAGCAGCAGGAACCAAAGGATGCTTCGCACGTAGGCAAGATCGAGCGCGTTCGAGAGGCCTAGCCGGGCCGTCAGCAGATCGCCGACGGCCGTCGCGAATCCCTGCGGCGTGGCTACGTCGAATAGCGCAGCGGCCAAGACGGCGATCACGAGGTAGAAGCACCGATCTCGGCTGACCCGCAGCCCCTGCATCACACCGCACGTATCGCGGTAGTGTTCGTGCAGGATCTCCGCCTTCGTGTCGGCCGTCATGCCTCGCTCAAGGCGCGCACGATCGCCTCCTCGGTGAAGACCATCGCCCACGTGGCGTTCGCGCCGACCAACTCGTGTGGGCTCTCGTACGAGCGATCGAGCTTGACGGCCACGATCCGGTTGTAGGCAGCTTTGCTCTGCGCGATCTCGAAGTTGATCCAATTGCGGTGGCCGATCAAGGCGCGGTGCCGGTGAGGCGTGTTCGCGTACTGGCCCACAATCACTAGCGTGTGTGTGGCCGCTTGGATCTTCGTCGTGATCGCCGCCTTCACCCGTCCCACGTTCGTCGAGTTGATCTCGCTGGGGGTGCCGTCCTGAAAGGTGAACCGGAATCGTGGGTTCGCGTGCCAGGCTTCGAGAAGGAACTTGTAGTAGCGGTCGTTGTCGTAGTCGAAGCTGACAAACACTGACATCGCGTCCCTCGGCTAGCTGCGAACGGTGACGCCAAAGCTCGCGTACGCCTCAGTCGAGTAGTACGAGAAACCGGTCGTCGGAAGCGAATCGAAGCTGAATTGCCTCACTGCATCCGTTAGGGGCTCTTGCTTGAACGGGATGTGAATTGCCCGCGCTGTCCCGTTCTGAATTCGCGTCGCAAGAGCGGCGGGCCAGTATCCGGCCAGGGCCGCCGGGTCTTGGATGTAGTCGTAGCCTGGGTACGCGGCGATGATAGGAAGGCCGCGAACGTCGATCGCGTGGACAATCTCGAATGGAACCCAGTCCTGGTCGAAACGTGTCGTCTCGCCCAGGATGAGGACCACATTCTTCGAGTTCCCCAGGCGCTCGACCAGTGCTCGCCTCAACGTCTCACGCTTACTGCTGTCGCGTACCGCTGCCGCCTTCTCATGGCTGTTCACGAACCGGAAGTCGTTGTCCGTGCGCACGCGCCAGGCCCGCAGTAGGTTGTAGTACTTCATGTCAGATGCCGTGGGATCCGACGTGCCCGCCGCATGGAAGATGACGTAGGTGCCGCTTCGATATGCCACGGTCCGTCTGACCTCGTGCTGGAAGTCTCCGATGTTCGATGCTGAGCTGGCGGGATGGTAGCACGAAGAAACAGCGAAGAGCACGGGGGTGGCCGGCGCCGTCTTCGTTTCCGGCAATAAGGCCTTGGCTTTGACGCTCGCGTGTTGCCTGAAATATACTGTTGCCCATTGTGGGCAACAAGCCAGAATCTGACAACACCATCGTCGCTGATGTCCTGGCGGCCCTTCAGGGGCGTCTGCCTGCCGGCTGGGCCGGTAGTGTCGTGAAACCCTCGAAGACCGCGGGCGTGGCGCCCGTTGACGCCGTCCTGAGCGTACGACGCAAGGGAGCCGCGTCGGGCACCGTACGCGTGGAAGCGAAGAGCCGCGTCGAGCCGAAGGACGTGCACTACCTGGCTGCCATGCTGCGCCCCACTCCGGACGAGCCTGTCCTGATTGCCGCGCCCTACCTCAGCCCGCGGACGCAGGAACGTCTCCGCAGCCGAGGATTCGCGTACGCCGACCTGACGGGCAACGTCCGGCTGGTGCTGGCGGAGCCGGGCCTCTTCATCGAGACCACCGGCGCCCGGGAGAATCCGGAGCCGAGCCCGCGGGACCGCAAGTCCCTCAAGGGGGCCAAGGCCGGCCGACTCGTTCGGGCACTCTGCGACTTCAAGCCGCCAGTCGGCCTGCGGGAGCTCGCCAAGCGGGCTGGCGTCGATCCCGGGTACGCCTCCCGTGTCGTCGACTTCCTGGATCGCGAGGCGCTACTTACGCGCACGCCCCGAGGCCCCATCACTGCCGCCGATTGGCGCGCACTCCTGAACCGGTGGTCGCAGGAATACTCACCGTTCCGTCGTCAGGGCGCGACGATGTACCTCGCTGCCCGAGGCGTCCCGGCGGTGATCGAGCGCCTCAAGCAACTGAAGGTGAGGTACGCCGTGACCGGATCGTGGGCCGCGGCTGAAGTCGCGCCGGTGGCGCCGCCGCGTCTGCTCACCCTGTACGTGGACCAGCCACGTGACGTCGAGCAGGCGCTCGACCTGCGTCCCGCAGAGGCCGGGGCGAACGTCGCGCTCTTCACGCCGTTCGACGATGTCGTGTTCGAGCGGACGTCGGTCAAGAAGGGGATCACCATCGCAGCGCTGAGCCAGATCGCGACGGATCTGATGACGAGTCCTGGCCGTGGCCCAAATGAGGCCGAGGCGCTGATCCAGTGGATGCAGGAGAACGAGGATGCCTGGCGCGCCTGATCCGCGTTATGCCCTCGCCCGAACTGTTCTGCTGGACGCACTCGAAGCGCTGGGCGACCAGCGACGCGCGGTGATCGTCGTCGGCGCGCAGGCGGTCTACCTGCACACCGGAGCCATTGACCTCGGCGTCCCCGAGTTCACGCTCGATGCCGACATCACGCTCGATCCTGCGCTGCTCCGAGAGATTCCGGAGATCGAGGCCGCGATGCTCGGCGCGAGGTTCGTGCGCGGCAACAGGGTGGGCGTCTGGGTCGCGTCTCGGAGTGTCGAAGGCACACCGGCCAACGTCGAAGTGGACCTAATGGTTCCTGATGCCGTTGGCGGTCCGGGAAGACGTGCGGCCAGGCTGCAGGGTCACGCCAAGGAAGTGGCCCGCAAGACACGCGGTCTCGAAGCCGCGCTCATCGACAAGACCGTGGTCTCTATCCAAGCGCTGGAGCCGACCGATTCGAGGGCCTTCGACGTGGCCATCGCGGGCCCCGCCGCTCTCCTGGTCGCGAAGGCCCACAAGATTGCCGAACGTGCCGCTGAACGCGAGCAGCGGCGCCTGGAAGACAAGGACGCGCTCGACATCCTGCGACTGCTGCAAGCCACGGAGACCGCTGCGCTCGCGGCGACGGTCAATGCGCTGCTGCAAGGTGATGTCGCCGGTGAGGTCACGCGCGAGGCGCTAGGTATTCTGCGCGAGCATTTCACCGACGCTCGCGCGGCTGGCCCGCAGATGGCCGTCCGTGCGGCTGGCGTCCTGCTGCCGGCCGAAACGGTTGCCGCATCGTGCGCCGCGCTTGCGTCGGACCTTCTGCGCGCGATCGACGCCGGCAAGTAGAGGGCTGCAGACTCCGCCGACGCTCCGATAGTTGCCCAGAACGTCGGGAGCGCATGGCGCGGGTCAAGGCCGCGCAGCGCCGACGGGACGGAGGGGAGCCTTGATGCGCGCGTTCGCTCCCGAACAATGTCAGCTCGGAGCGTCGGCGTTCCGGCAGAAGTGACCACGACTCTGCGGGAAGATCTGGGCGTGTTCGTGCGTGAGATCTGCACGCTGCAGCAGGGCCAACAGACATCGACAGCCGAGACGTGAACGACCCCGGGGCCGCGGCCTGATCGGGCCAAGGGTACCTGCAGCGGGGTCGTTCACGTCTCGGTTCCGTTCCTGTACTGGCCCTGTCGGCGACAGGAGCGGCATAGAACGCCGCTCCTTCAGAGGCATCGTCCGCGACGCGTAAGTCGTTGCGCGCGGGCGCGTTGCTGCGGGCCGCGTCGTCGTGCGCGTCACATCACCACCGGGCGCTCGTGTGATCGCCAGGGGGTTGAGGCACGGGGTTGAGAGTGCCGGCGGGCAGTGTCCCCCCTATCGGCTCCCTTCTCAACCCCCTTCTCAACTTCGTCCGCGTTCGAACGCGACTGGCCGACCAGGGGAGAGAGATGACGGTACGAGTGCGGCAGGACGAACGATTCGACGCGTCCCGCGCCGCTCTCCAGAGCCTCGGTGATTGCGACAGACGATGAGCTGTTGAACGCCTCGTCGCCGTGTTTGATCCAGCGGCGATAGAGGTCATCGAAGCGGGGCGAACTGAACCGGCGGTGACCGGCTCGAAAGACCTCGTCAGCTTGTGGATCGCCGGCCATGTGGATGTCCCGGCGGCATTCGAAGTAGCGCTTCAGGTCGGCGACCAACGCTGCCGACAACGACGATTCCAGCTCCTCGTGAACCGCTCGCTGGTAGTCGTCGTGGGCGTGTCCGAAGCGACGCGGAAGGACGATGCGGATCGTCCATTGTGGAACGCTCTGAAGCAGCGACGCATGCGCTCGGAGGAAGGTCCGGAAGGCATCCGGCCACGGCTCCGGAGCGAGGTAGAGCACGACGATTCTGCCGTCGGCCTGCAGGCCAATCGGGAAGCCGTCAGGCACCCTCATCTCCGGTGTCAGGGGCAGTGCCACGGCCTTCTCGGCTGACGTCGCGAGCCACTCGTCAACGGGCGTGGAGAGCATCGCGTCGAGCAGCATCACCCGTTCGAGCGCCAGCCGCGGAGACACGGCGCGTCGAAATCGGCTGGAGGGTTCGCCGATGGCGTGATACAGCAGTCGGGAGTGGACCAGGTAGAGCCGCGCGCGGTTGTGGACGCACTCGATCGCGTGAGCGTGTCCGCGCCGCACGAGGCGGTCGAAGAAGGCGTTGCACTTGGCGCCCTGGGCGATGCCGGCAACCTCCGCGTACTGCCGTGGGACACAGACGCCGGCGTGCCGCATGACGAGTTCGAGGAACCGTGCCTGGCGCTCGGTGAACCCATGGTCGACGATGGCCCTGATGCGGGCGGCCGTCGTCAAAGGGGGCGGGGTGACAGAAGTGGACTGCGTCATCGGAACAACTCCTCGGCAACGCTCGGTGTCCGTCCGCTGCGCCCGCTTCTTCCGCCGCCGCTGCCGCTGATGCGGAGGCTTGACCCGCCGTAGGTCGAGAAACCCGATCGCGCCACGCTGGCGGCGTGCGCGCCCCGGTAATGCGGCGTGACGACCTCGATGTCCTCGCGGTCCCAGCGGCCGTCCGGCTCCACGTACTCGACGCGCAGGTCGGGGAAATGCACCTCGTCGTCGAAGTACGGGAGGTCATGCTCAGCGGCCCACTCCTGAATCTCTTCCGCCGTGCGCTCGGGGTGTCCGTCGTAGTCGTCGTGATCGTTGTCGTGCTCGTGGAGCCAGCGCTGGTAGTCGCTCTTCAGCTCGTGGTCGAGCACAACGCGCTCGACCTGCGCGCCGCGCTCGCGGAGACGCTCCTCGGCCTTCTCGTAGGCCCGATAGACCTGCAGGTCGTGCTCGCGTTCGCGCGAGCGGACAAGGCCGGCGTGGAAGGTCTGGTGTCGCTCCGGACGCGAGTCCCGGTGACGCTCCAGCAGGCTGTGTCCAGCCTTCGTCAGAGCCACCGCATGGTCGCGGTAGCCTGGCACGCGAGCGGTCTCGATCAGCCCCTGCTCCCGCAGGTGGCGGAGGTCGCCTGAACGAAGGTTCGAGCGGCTGCCGTCGTGGTCGCGAAGGTCGCTGCTGGCGACGACGCGGAAGGCGCCGACGGTAGCCAGCGTACGGGATTCGGAGCCCCGCAGCGTGTAGATGCGATCGCGGTCCCGGACACGCTCACGCTCGGGGCCGCGCGGCAGATCGACGTGACGCGCGAACACGTGGGGGTCACGAGGACGCTCCGGAGCGTCACGGTCCCGGTCAGGCCATCGGGCATCGCTTCGGATGTCTCGTGACGGCTCGCCGCTGCTCTGGCGGTCGCTCCCGCCACCGCCACGCCCCAGCGACCTGGTGTCGTCATGGTCCCGGCCGCGCGAGTGGTCAGCTTCGCGCGGATCGGAATCACGCGGATCGTCGCCCCAACGAGGATCGTAGGACATCGGACACCTCCGTCGAAAACAGCAGCACTTACACCCTTACGCTGCCGTCCAACAGAGGCGCCGATGTAGTCGAGGGCAAGCCCCCGCAACCAACAACATCTTCGAAGAGCCGGTCGCCGACCGGCTCTTTCCATTTTCGGGCAATCCTGCCCGTGGTCGCGTCACCCCGGCACAGCCTTCCCCGAATCCTGATCGGATCGGACTACCCGGCGATGGAGCCCGGTTCAGTTCCCTCTGCGTGAAGCAGGGCGTGGATCGTGGTTGCGAGCTGGGCGCCGTCGACAGGCTTTGCCAGGTAGCCGGTGTACCCCGATTCGAGCGCCAGCCGGCGGTCATCGGAGCGGGCGAATGCCGTCACGGCAATCCCCGGGACGAGGCAGCCTGACGATCGGGCTCGACGCATCAACTCGTAGCCGTCGACGAGCGGCATGGCGATGTCCGCGATGAGCAGGTCGACCTTCTTCGTGCTCAGCACATCGAGCGCATCCGCCGCCGAGCCGGACTGCAGCACGGTGGCTCCTCGTTGCTCGAGGAGCGCCGCAACCATCTCCCGCGAATCGGCCTGATCGTCCACGACGAGCAGGGTCGTGTTCTGCAGCTGGCACGGCGGCGCCGTGGCGAGTGCCTCACCCTCCGGATGCGATGCGAGCGCCGCGGCCACTGGCAGCCGGATCGACACGAGTGTCCCCGTGCCTGGGCCCGCACTCTCCGCCCGAATCACCCCGCCATGCACTTCCACGAGGTGCCGGGCAATGGCCAGCCCCAGGCCGAGTCCACCGTGCACACGCGTCGCCCGGCTGTCGGCCTGGCGGAATCGATCGAAGACATGCGGGAGGAACTCGGGTGGAATACCGATCCCCGAGTCGCGTACCTCGATGTGCAGCGAGCTCTCGTCCGCTGCACACCGGAGCGTGATCGTTCCGCCTGGCTCGGTGAACTTGACGGCGTTCGAGAGGACGTTGTTGAAGACCTGGTAGAGGCGCCTGGCGTCGCCTTCAATCGGTGGCAGCGACGGGACCACCTCCGACTGGAACACCAGCCCCTTGGCCATGGCAGCCGGGGTGATGCCCGCAACCACCGTGTCCAGCAGCTGCGACATCAGGACAGGCGCCCGTTCAACCTCCAGCTTCCCGGCGATGATCCGAGACACATCGAGGATGTCCTCGATCAGCTGCGCCTGAAGCCGCGCGTTGCGGCCGATGACGTCCACCGCCCGACGGGCACGCGCCGCAGACAGTTCGCCGAGCTCGAGCATCTGCACCCAGCCGAGGATGGCGTTCAGCGGCGTTCTCAGTTCGTGCGAGAGGGTGGCCAGGAACTCGTCCTTCAGGCGGCTTGATTCCTCGGCCGCCGCCAAGCGGGCCAGCTCCGCCTCCTTGCGCCGCGTGACCATCATGCACACGCCGCTCATGCGCACGGGACGGCCATGCTCATGCTCGACGCGCCCCTTGCCTTCGCACCACCGGATCGTCCCATCTGGTGCGACGAGCCGATATTCGACGTCGTGCGGAACGCTTTCCTCGAGCGCCCGCGCGATCGAGGCGTAGACGCGCGGACGGTCCTCGGGATGGATCTCCTTCTCATAGCTCGCGAACGTGCCGTCGAACGAATTCGCAGGAAGCCCGTGAATGGACGCCAGGTTCTCGGACCACTGGACGTCGTTGGTCACCAGGTCCCAGTCCCACGTGCCCATCGACGCCGCGTCGAGCGCGAAGCGCAGGCGCTCCTCGCTTCGGCGCGCCTGCTGCTCCGTCCGTGTGCGCTCCACGGCGAACGCCACCTGCGACGCGACGACCGCCGCCAACTGCACGTCGTCCGGGGCAGGGTGCGTAGGCACGGCGTAGTAGAGCATGAACTTGCCGATGACCCGCCCGAGGCTCACCAGCGGGATGAACGCCAGCGCCGCGATGCCTTCGGCCTCGAAGATCGGGAGGTACGAAACCAGCGACGCATCGTCCCGGACGTCGCTGACGATGATGGGTTCCGGTTGCGGGCTGTCCGGACGCCACGGCGTGTGGCCTTCGACAGCCTGCCGGTACGTGACGGAGAGGCCGCGGCAGGCCTTGAAGCGCATGACACCGTCAGGATCGAACAGGAGAATGGAGGCGCGTGCCACGCCGAGCCCGGAGGACAGGGCATCCAGCGCGGCGACATAGATCTCCTCGACATCCCGAGCGCCGCTGATGGCAGCCGTGAGACGCGCACACGTGCGGATTGGCGAGTCGACGGTCGTGGGTGTTAGCGACGCATGCATGGTGATCGCAGACTCCGATGTGCATGAGTCTGCAGGCAGGCAACAGGCATGTGCAAGCTGAGCTGAGAAGCGAGCCGCACTTGCCCAAGCAGAGCTACGCACGGCCTACGAATTGACCCGGCGTCACGGAGAGAGCCTGCTAGACTCCCCCGGTGCGAATCGCCACTCGCGCGTGCAGGGACGGAGGAATCTCATGTGTGTTCGTTCGAGAGCCGGGGTCCGCATCGTCGCGTGCGTGGGTGCTGCCGCATTGCTCCTCACGAGCGCCTGCGGAGGCAGCACCAACCCGGTCACGCCAGGCGCCGGAACGACCGGAGGGGGCACCACGGGCGGCACCACCGCGGTGACCGCATCCATCGGCGTGCAGAACACACCGTGCGTCGCGCCCGCAACGGGCGCGGTGTCGTGCACCTTCGCAGGCACGGCCTCTGGCGCCACCGGCCCCTACTCGTTCAGCTGGCGCTTCACGAGCCCGACCGGCAGCGTTGTCACCGCTACCACGCAGAACGTACAACCCGCGCTCGAGTGCGGCTTTGCGCCGGGTGTCGCCACATTCCAGCTCGGTGTCTCGCTGACCGCGACGCCCGCGGTCGGCACGGCGACCACCGTGACCAGCACGCAACAGGTTGCCCGGGCCGCCGGCACCTGTGGCACCTAACCCTGTGCGCACGGAGTCACGATGAAACGGACCACGCGGTGGGCTGCCGCGCTGGTCGGCGCCCTCGCCGCCATGGCCCCGCTCCCGGCGATCGCGCAGTCGTCCCTACAGGTGCCGGTTCAGTTCGACTTCGTCAATCCCGGCGCCCGCAGCCTCGCGCTCGGCGGCGCCTTCGTCGGCCTGGCCGACGATGCCACGGCGGCGTTGCTGAATCCGGCAGGGCTCATCGAACTGACGCGGCCCGAGGTGTCGGTCGAGGGACGTGTCCGGCGGTTCGTGCAGCCGATGCTGATCGGCGGGCGGCTCTCCGGCGTGCCGACCGGACTTGGCGAGGACACCACGAACTCGCTACTCCGCCAGGACATCGGCAGCCTGCGCACGGCGCCCACGTTCGGGTCGTTCGTCTACCCGCGGGGGCGCTGGCGTATCGCCGGGTTCGGCTACGACCTGATTCACCTGTCGCAGGACTTCAGCGCACGCGGCACGTTCCAGAACCGCGGATTCGACACGCGCGACACCGCCTTCTCGGCCACGCGCAGCCTGGCCGTGAGCGGCGCCGGCCTCTCGGCCGCGGTGCAGCTGCCGCGCGTGTGGCTCGGGGGCGGACTTCTCGTGCAGCGCTTCAGGCTCGGCTTCGAGTTCGACCGCTACCTGCACGAGTCGTTCTTCGGCGCGCCCGATCCCACGCAGAGCGTGTTCCACTTCAGCCAGGCCGGGCGCGGCACGGCGGCCGGCGTCATCGTCGGCGCCATGGTGCCGCTGCCGCGCGCCAAGATCGGCGTGGCGTTCAAGCGTGCACCGCGCTTCGGGTTCTCGTCGTTCTCCGGCGGCCTGGTGGGCTCGCAGCAACGCACCGACTCCACGTTCAAGGTGCCAGACACGCTTGCCATCGGCGCATCATCGGCGTTGACGACCCGGCTGTCCGTGACCGCGGAGTACACCTGGGTGCGCCACTCGCAGCTGCTCGACGACTACGTGGGCGTGCTTGTGAACCAGGGAGAGAGCCGCACACGCGCAGACCGGTTCAGCATCAACGACGGTCACGAACTGCATGGTGGCGTCGAGTACCTGATGCCGATCAAGTGGCGGCCCGCCCTGCGTGCCGGTCTCTGGTTCGATCCCGACCACTCGGTGCGCTACCGGCCGACGCCGGCCAACGATCTGCTCGACGAGCGGATTGCGGCGAACCTGTCGTCGGGACGCGATCTGTGGCACTACACGGCAGGCACCATGATCGCGGTGCACCCGCGGGCCGACGTCAGCGCCGGCATCGACGTGTCCGCACGCTCCACCATCGTGTCGCTCTCGACCATCGTGCGGTTCTGACCGAGCGCGATGCCAGGCGTCCGCTAGGGACACTGCGTTCGCGCGCCCTGCAGGCTCCCCCTGATTTCGGACGGGGCGCTCTCGGCAGCGGCCTGGCTCAGCGCTGGCGCAATCCGGCTGCAATCGGCCTTCTGCTGTCCAAGGGCTGCCGCCAGGTAGGAGTAGGGTGCCCAGGACACGAAGCGCGTGCCTGACAGGCGCACTTCCTTCGGCCGCTCGCTCACGCCAGCCTGCATCCGGACGACGTTCTGCATCGCGGCTGACGCCGCACTCCAGTTGCGGAGGTCGTAGGCGCGCACGCCGTCCGAGTAGGCCTTCGTCAGTTCCTGTACCGACACCGCCGGCTGCGGCGCATCGCTGCTTCGTGCTCCGGCGAGTTCACTGCGCAGCCGCGCGAGTTCGACCGACGCCTCACTCGAACGGCTCCGCTCTTCCTCCAGCAGCCTGGTCAGAGTCGCCACGCGGTCGTCGGCCGCACTGGCCTGCGGAACCGTCGGTGTGCTGGCTTTCGGTGCGTACTGCAGCTTGTCGCGTTCCGCCGTCACCTGCGCCAGCTGCAGCCGCAGTGCGTCCACCTGCTTCAGCAGCGCGCCCCGGTCGGAGGAGTTCAGCTCCTGATCCCTGCGCAGGCGCGCCAGCTCGGTCTCGCTGGCCGTGGCCTGGGCCTTGACGGACTGGATCTGCTGCGTCAACTCGGCCAGGCGTGCCTGCTCGGCCGGAGTGGCTGCCGCACCCCCGCTGGCGGCCGCTCGCAGGGCGGCCTGTTCCCGTTCGAGCTGCGCGAGGTTGTCGGCTGCCCGGGCCGCATCCTGCGACACCCGCTGGTACTGGGCGGTCGTCTCGGCGAGCTCGCGCTCCTTGCCCACCAGGCGGGCAAGACCGGCGGCAATCACCACCACGCCAACCAGCAGCAGTCCCAGGATGACCGTCTGGCGACGCTTGGCGGTTGCGAGGGCGCGGGCGTGCGCCAGCTCGCGTTCCTGCTGCTCGCGCTCCCGTCGTGTCGCCTCGGCCTGCGCCCGGTCACTCTCGTCCAGGAAGGCGAGCACCGCGTCGAACGGAGGGTCGCCAGCACGCCGATACTGATTCGCCCACGCCTCGGTCCAGCCTTCGAGCCGGCGGCGGCGCTGCACGGTGGTGAGCTCCGGGTCTTCCCACAGGCCAGACTCCCCAGCGGTGTGGCGCGCCACGTCCCGGAACAGGTCGGCGAGCCACTCCGCGCTGCGTGACTCTTCGCGCACCCAGCCATCGAGCCGCTGCCACTTGCGGATCAGGCTCTCGTGCGTGATGTCCACCACCACCTCGGGCGACAGCGCGCTGGATGAGAGGGACAGGAACGAGTGCTCGCGGCGTGCGAAGGTGGCGATCAGCGCGTCGACCGAGGCACGTGACGCATCGTCTGACGCGCCCGTCACATCGTAGAGTTCCTGCAGCCGGCGGGGACGCCGCAACACGACGCCGTTCTGCACGACCGTCAGGCTCCTGAACAGGCGCTCTGCCAGCGCGGTTGCGTCAGGCCCTGCCTCACGGAGAATCGCATCGCCATGCACGTCGAGCGCGCGCTCGCTGCCGCCGACGCTGCCGTACTCGCGCTGGTCGATGCGGCCCTGCCGTCCACCCGCGACCCAGGCCCCCCAGGTCCGCAGCATGACGTGCTGGAGCACCGGGAGCATGTCCGGGTCGTCACCGGCCTCGTTCAGGACCTGCTGCACCAGGGCTGGTGTCGCCGTGGCGCCGAACAGCCGAAGCGGCCGCTCGATGGCGTCCTGCCGCTCGTCGCGCGTGAGCCGTGGCACCAGGTACTGGCTTCTGTTGCAGGCATCCACGAGCCCCGAGAACTCCGCACATCGCCCGAGGAACTCCGACCGCATCGTGATGACGACATAGATCGGCACCTGACGCTGCTCGGTGGCGGCGAGGAGCTGGCTGACGAACAGCGCTGCGTTCGCCTGCTGGGCACGGCTGACATCGAACCTGAAGAGCTCCTCGAACTGGTCGGCGATGACGAGCAGGCTCTCGCCCGCCGGAAGGTGGGCGCGCGAGGTCACCTCGATCAACCCGTCGCTCGTTCCCTGCAGCGTCTCGAGGATCGACCCCGCCGCGTCGGTCTCGAAGGCGGTTGCCAGCGCGCGTGCGAGCGCCTCGAGGGGTGCACCACCGGGGCGCATGACTGCGAAGCGCCAGCGTGACGTGGCATCGATCAGGTAGCCACGCTGGAGCGCGGGTCGCAGGCCGGCGCGCACCAGCGACGACTTCCCTGAGCCGGACGAACCGGTCACCGCGACGAAGCGGCTCTCCGACAGGCGATCGAGCAGGTCTGCCACCTGCCGCTCTCGACCGTAGAAGAGCAGAGCCTCGTCCGTATCGAACGCCCGCAGTCCCGGGAAAGGCGAGTGCAGGTGTCCGATGCCGACCGGCGCCTGGTTCATGACTGCAGGCCCGTCGACTGGCGCAGGGGAGTGAGGAATGGCTCGAGCTGGGTCATCTGGAAGGGGGCTGTGTATGGCAGCACCTTCACGTCCGGACCGACTTCCCAGCCTGGGGGACGCGGCAACAGGAACGCGCGCGACTTGATGGGCGATCGCTCGAACTTCCGCTCGGCCAGGATCACCTCGGGCGCGAGCTGGTTCCACCAGCCTTCCGGCGCCGATTGCCGGAAGAGCAGCACGCCGTCGCACGACTTCAGCAACTGCTCATGCCACAGCTTCTGCTCCGTCGGACTCGGGAGGTCGGCCCGCGAGAGGAACACGTTCATCCCCTCGCCCTTCGAGATGCGGTCCCTCAGCTCCAGCGCGACATTGCTGTCGTCGGGTGTCGTCGGGTCGTGCACGATGTAGATGCTGGCGGCTCCGGGCTGCCGGCCTGGTTCCATCGGGAGTGCGGGCACCGGCTTCAGCCTCGCGAGCACGGTGTCGATGAACCGGCGGACGCCAGACTCGGCAATCAGCGACCAGCCATGCGGCCACTCGCGCGCCATGTCATCCGGGCGGACGCCCCGCCGGATGGCATCGAGGAGCGCCTGCTGCCGCGCGTCGGCCGTGGCGCTGGCGCCGGGCGCCAGCCAGAACATCAGCCGGTGCTCCATGTCCGCGGCGAGCAGCGCCATCCGCTCGCTGAACGCGTCGTACGACGACCCAAGGAGATGAATGGACAGCACCGCCTGCTCGAGGTCGGACGCGAGCAGCGGATCGGCAAACGACGCGTCGCGGGGGCCGGTCGGCTGCACGTCGAAGCCCTTGCTCCGGAGTTCGGCGCTCAACTGTTCCCACGCCGTGAGGCACTCATCGACCGGCCACGCCACGTGCACGCGCTGGCTGGCCCGGCGCATGCGGCGCAGCAGCGGCTCGATGCCATCGGCCAGCTTGCGGACCGCACGCTTGAACTCACGCGATCCCGGTGTGAAGTCGCGCGGCCCGTCCTCGTCGGCCTTGAAGAACTCCACATCCTGGATCTCCTGCATGAACAGGCGATGGCCATTCTCCGGCCACGGCGTCTTCACCACCTTGAAGAAGCGACCGCCGCAGTCGGACGTGGCTGCGTCGAACTGTTTCCGGAACTCGGCGCGTTCGCGTGCGCACCAGAGTGAGTTCTGGTAGCTGGGGCTGACGATGGCAATGAAGGCGGCGGAGTGCCGGATACCGTCCTGGATGCCCTCCTGCCAGTTCTCGCCTGCACGCAGGCGCGAGACATCCTGCCAGGTGGACAGCGCGAGTCCGAGCCGCCTCGAGACTTCGTCGCGCAGCTCGTCCTCGAAGGCCTGCACCCACCGCTTGTCGTCCTGGTGGGCGTAGCTGATGAAGAGGTCGTGCTCGAACCCAGGGACGAAAGCAGGCATCAAACTTCCGCGGATTCTACCTCGGTATCGCGAGAGCCCCGTCCGCGCACGTGCGGCTGAGCCGGCCTGCGCAGCGGATCTTGCGGCGTGCCGTGCGAGGGCGCGCGCCTACCGCGACCGCTTTTTCCCGCTCGACGCCCTGCGGGGCCGCTGCGCCGCCTGCCCGTCCTGGATCAGGGCCAGTCGCGCGACCAGGTCTTCGTGCAACGCCCGCATCTGCGCCCGCGTCTCCTCATTCCCAGCGCGGATCTCGGCCCGCACCGTCGCGAACTCTGCCCGAAACCCACGACGCCTCCGCCGACGCGTCAGCCCGGACCGCGGCGAACTCGCCTGATGCCTCGTGCCGCATCGCAGCAAACTCGGCGCGCATCTCGTCGGACTGCTCCGGACCGTTCGTCGCCGACGAGAGATGTATCGCGGTTGTGACCTTTGCCGTGAGACGATTCCCGCGGAGGTCATCGTCGTACCGTGGCTCATCACACCCGCGTCACCCGCCGACGCTTCATCACGGCTGCGGGATCTGCGCTCGCAGCAACCGCCGCGTCACGAATCGTGTTCGGGCAGTCAGTAGCCAACGGCGCAGCCCGCCTGTCGGCGCGCCCACGCCAGGGCGTAACCCGCGTGCTTGCCAGCGGACCCCTGGGGCTCGGTTCGGGAGGGCGCGACGGTGTAATTCAGATGCCCTCCACGCTGCGCGACGGACCGGTGCCGCTGCTGATGTTCCTCCACGGTGCCACCCAGAACGGCGCCGCCATGCTTCGGCGCGTGGGACCAGCCGCCGATGCGGCCGGCGTGGTGCTCGTGGCCCCCGACTCGCGCAACGGCACCTGGGACGCCATCCGCGACGACTTCGGCGAGGACGTAGCCTTCCTCAACCAGGTGCTCGCGTTCGTGTTCGCCAGGCTCCCTGTCGACCCGTCGCGCGTCACCGTCGGCGGATTCTCCGACGGCGCTTCCTATGCCCTGTCGCTCGGCCTCGCCAACGGCGACCTCTTCCCGCGCGTGCTGGCCTGCTCGCCAGGCTTCGTCATCCAGGCTCCCCCCCTGGCGCGGCCGCGGGTCTTCATCTCGCACGGACGCTCCGATCAGATCCTGCCGATCGACCGGTGCAGCCGCGTCATCGTGCCGCGCCTGCAGTCGATGCGCTATGACGTGACCTATCGCGAGTTCGACGGCCGACACGAGGTGCCGCCCGCCATCGCCACCGAAGCGCTCAGTTGGATGACGGCGTGACAGTCGCCCGGCTCCGGACGGTTACCGTGACCGCTTCCGGCCGCCGGCCGCCCGGCGCTTGAGCAGCGTGGCCTGGCCTTCCTGGATGAGGGCGAGCCGGCCGATCACATCCTCGTGCAGCACCCGCATCTGCGCGCGGGTCTCCCCGTCGCCGGCACGGATCTCGGCTCGCACGGCTGCGAACTCCGAGCGTACCCAGACTCGCTCCTCGGCGGCCTCGGCTCGCACCGCAGCCAGGCCGGTGGCGAGATCCGCACGAATGGCGGAGGACTCGGCCACGACTTCCGCACGTATCGCGGAGGACTCGGCCGCGAGTTCCGCACGTATCGCGAAGGACTCGGCCGCGAGTTCCGCACGTATCGCGGAGGATTCGGTCGCGAGTTCCGCACGAATTGCGGAGGACTCGGCCGCGAGTTCCTCACGTATCGCGGAGGATTCGGTCGCGAGTTCCGCACGAATTGCGGAGGACTCGGCTGCGAGTTCCTCACGTATCGCGGAGGATTCGGTCGCGAGTTCCGCACGAACTGCGGAGGACTCGGTCGCGAGTTCCGTTCGGATCGCTGAGGACTCTGCGGCGAGCGCCGCACGAATCGACGAAGACTCGGCGGCGAGCTCTGTACGAATCGCGGCAGACTCCGTCGCAACCTCCTCACGGATCGACGAGCCCTCCGTTGCGAGCTCCGCACGAATGGCGGACCCTTGCGCCACAAGGTCCACCCGAATTCCGCACGACTCGCCACGGGCCGCAGAAAATTCGGCCCGCATCTCCTCGCGCAGGTGCAGAACCTGCAACTCGAGTCGGTCCATGCGTGCCGGCATGTCTGCAAGAGCTTCCATCTGCCGTTCCAGCGTATCTACGCGTACATCAAGGGGTTGCTGTGGCATCTCGTCGTCCGATCGTCGTGAGGCGAGCGCGCGACATGCGCGGCGCCGCGCGCCACGGCTGCGAGCCACATGCCGGCACCGACGACCACGACCGACGACGCTAGCATCGTCCGCGAGCTGGGGCAAGGCGGGAGGCAGCGAGCAGGCTGACGCCGTGTGCGCTCAGCGTGTGAGCCAGAGGTACGTGCTGACGCTTGCCGTCACCAGCATCAGGCCGATGGCGAAAGCCGGCCAGAATGTCAGGTGCAGGCGATCCGCGAAGGCAATCGGGACGAAGAACGGCAGGCTGAGCGGCACGAGCACCAGCATCTGCCGCGCCATCCGCGAAATCGGCGCGATGTCCGGCACCTGCAGGTACATCACGGCGTAGACGGCAAAGACGACCAGCGGCACGGCCAGGATGACGTCGGCCACCCTGGGAGAGCGGCGGGCGATCTCGCCGACGGCGACAACTACCAGCCCGGCGAGAAAACCATTCACGACCAGTTTGAGCATGCCGGCCGGCATGTTATCCGGCGATCACTGGGCTGGCAGGTCCAGCTTCATGGCCGAAGCGATGCGTGCGGCGTCGTCCGCCCCAATGCTCAACAGGCCACGGCCGAAGGTCCCGGCCCAGTGTTCCTTGTCGCTGATGAATGTGAGTGCAGGGACGAGCGGCTCTGCCGGCGCTTCCTCCGATGGCAGCGCGCTGATGGCCCGCCGCCAGGGCCACACGCGCCCGGGTGTGTCGACGACCTGGTGGGCCACGTCGCCCGTGACGCGGGCTGCGCCGGTGAATGCCTGAAGGACCTCCCCGCGGCGGAAGAGCGTCCCCGGAGAGTAGAAGAAGACGATGTCGCCCTGTTCCATCTGGTGGAGCGGTCCGGCTTTTTCGCCGGGTGCCTGCAGGTATCCGCCGGCCAGGCTGGCGGCCACGTGGTCTTTCGAGGTCACGCTGATCCAGAACGACATGCATGCCAGCATACGCGATGCCCGACTTGTTCGCCGCCGTCTCGTCGGTGTCGCGCCGAGGGTCAGGTGCGAGTGGGCGCGGTCGCCGTCGTTCTGTGCGCCGGATACGATCCCAGCGTCAGCAGGGCCATCGCCCCGGCCACGATGAGGAGCGCAGATATGCGCAGGACGCCGGCATAGGTGCCCGTCGTGTCGAACGCGTACCCGAACCACAGGGGCCCCACGCCAGTGGCGGCGCGGAACAGGGCGTAGACGATGCCGTAGATGGTGCCGTAGTGCCGGCGGCCGAAATAGCGGCTCACCAGGAAGGCCATGAGATCGAACTCCGCACCGACCCCGACACCCATGAGCACCGCAGCAGGCACCGCCATCGATGCCGCGGCGTCCGATGCCAGCATGAGGCTGGTCATCGACGGCAGCAGCAGGATGGCGGCCGCGACCAGGGGGGCCCACAGGCGATCGACCAGGTAGCCGCTCGAGAGGCGCCCAACGAGCACCGCCATCCCGGTGACGCCGGCGACACCGGCAGCGGTTGCGGCCGACATGCCGTGATCGGTGAGCAGCGGAATGAGGTGTCCGTTCAGGCCCGCCAGGGAACCACCCACCAGTACGAACGAGGCGTTGATCACCCAGAAGCGGTAGTTCGTGAGCACATGCCGCAGCGGGTCGCCTGCGCGCTCGGCGGGGCGGGTGTGTCCGCCCGTCGTGAGTACGGTGGCCTCAGGTTCCCGAAGCAGGAGCCACGCGAGCGGGAACGCCAGCAGCGCCGGGAGCGCCGCCATCCCGAGGTACGCGCCGGACACGCCGACGGTGGCCACGAGCCACGTGGTCAGGCTCGGCAGGAACGTGGCCGCGAGCCCGGTGCCCGACAGCGCGAGTCCGAGCGCGAGTCCGCGAGCCGCATCGAACCACTGCACGACGGCACGCGTCCAGGTCACCGGCACGGTGCCCACGCCGATGACGGCGGTGACGAAGGCGACCAGCTGGAAGTACCAGAGTGGGGCCGCGCTGTGCGCAAGGGCTGCGAACGCCACGTATCCGGCCACCTGCCCGAGTGTCGATACCAGGGTGACCCGCCGGACGCCGAATCGGTCGATGGCCGTGCCGACGAGTGGTGCGGCGAGGAGGTTGCCAACCGTCATCCAGGTGAAGATGCCCTGGACATCGGCGCGCGACCAGCCGAAGGCGTCCGCCAGCGGCTTGGTGAAGGCACCCAGGGTGTAGATCGGGATGGCCCCGAGGCCGGTGCCGAGGCCCACGACCGCGGCGAGCAGGATGGGCCAGCCCCGCTGCAGTTCCGCACGCGCCGCCGCGTTCACGCGAGTGCCGCGCCGAGGTGCTGCGTGGACCCGGCGCCGGTCGCCTGCCGGGTGAACCAGGCGACGCCGGCGTCCATGCACGCGCGCAGCTGGCGTGGCGTGTCGTGGTTGTCCGGCGTGAAGAGATCCGCATGGCCGCCAGGCACCGTGAACAACTGCACCTCGCCCGTGAGGTACCGGCGCCAGCTGGCCTCCGCGGTGGCGAGGCGTCCCTCGCTGGCCAGCACGCACACGGGGCCATCGTACGGAGCCGGCTGGTGGCGGTACGACGCGATGCGGAAGCTGACCCACACCGGTGTCTGCTCCGGGCGTACCTCACCGCTCCGTGCCACCCCGCGCCACTCCTGTGCCGTGCGCAGGAGCGAGCGGGTGACGGTGGTGGAGGTCGCCGCCCAGGCCAGTCCGAGCATCCCCGCCTTGAGCGCGTAGCTCACGGGTCCCTGGTGGCGGGGCAGCCGCGGGGGATCGATCAGCACGAGCGGCGCCACCCCGGCGCCCAGCGTGCGCAGCTCGCGGGCCATCTCCGCGGCGATGAGCCCGCCTGCGCAGACGCTCCCGAGGAAGTATGGGCCCTCGGGCTGCACCCGGCGCATCTCCGCCACGTAGGCGCTCGCCATCTCCGCGATGGTGCGGTGCGGCGGCGTGCGCCCGTCCATGCCACGCGCGCGAAAGGCCCACAGCGGCTGGTCGGGACCAATGGCCTCGAGGAGGCGGCGGCCCGGGATGTCGCCCCGCCCGCCGTGCACCAGGAACAGCGGGGGGCGCGATCCCCCGGTGCGCACCGGCATCACCATCGCTGACGCCTGCCGGGGTGTCGGGTTCGTGTGCCGCAGCAGGTCGGCAATGCCGGCCACGGTTGGCACGGCGACCAGCGCCTGCGGCGTCAGGGTGCGACCGCTGTGCTGCTCGATTGCGAGCTGCAGCAGCGTGAGGCGCAGCGAGTCGCAGCCGTGCTCGAAGACGTCGGCCGTGCGTCCAATCGCCGGCAGCTCCAGCACGCGGCAGACGAGCGTGGCGACGAGCCGCTCGGTTTCATTCCGCGCCTGCTCCATCTCCGCCGCCGACGGTTCGGGGCGACGACGGGAGGCCAGCACGCTACGGTCGATCTTCCCTGTCGCGGTGAGCGGCAGGTCGGCGAGGCGGTGCAGTTCGCTCGGCACCGCGTAGCCGGGCAGCGTGGCCGCGAGGGCGCGCCGCACGTCCGCCGCGTCGCCTTGTTCGGAGGTGAAGAAGCCAGCCAGGCCGGTCACCGCGCCGGCGGCATCCGTCACCGGCACTACCGCGGCGTCGCGGACGCCGGCGACGGCTCGCATGGCCCCTTCGACCTCGGCGAGATGCACCAGTGCGCCGCGCACCTTCACCACCGCGTCGGTGCGGCCCAGCACGGTGAGGCGACCTTCCGCATCGAGCATGCCGGTGTCGCCACCGCGGTACGTGCGCCATCCCGGACGTTCGGGATCGTCGGCGAAGCGTTCGGCGGTCAGCGCCGGCCGCTGCCAGTAGCCGGGGCTGAGGTACGGGCTGTGGATCACGATCGCTCCGGATTCTCCGGGGGCAGCGCTCGCTCCGTCTTCCCGGACCACCCGCACGAGTGCACCGCCTGCGGGGTGTCCCACCGCGACCGGTCCCGAGCCATCCGGCACCTCGCCGATCTCGCCCTGCGCGATGAGGCTCACCTCGGTCGCGGCCAGCCGCGTGGTGAGCCGGATGTGCGTGCCCAGGCGCTGGCGTGCGGGTGCCACTTCGTGCGTGAAGAGCGCCTCGGCGCCGAGGTCGATGGTGCGCAGGGCCGGCAGCCCGCCACTGGGCGGGTGCTGCACGAGCACGCGCCAGACGGTGGGCACCGTATGAAGGATGGTGACGCGCGAGGCCGCCAGCCAGGCGCCGAGTGCGGCGGCGCCCTGGGTCCGTACGTTGAAGATGCAGAGCGTGGCGCCGGTCAGCAGCGCCGAGTAGAGGCCCATGCTGGAGGCGGAGAACCCGAGCGAGAAGACCAGCGACATGCGCTGGCCCGGCCCCAGCGCGTGGAAGCGGCCGAAGTGCCACGCATAGTGCAGCAGGTTACGGTGCGTCTGGAGCACCCCCTTCGGCTGGCCGGTCGAACCCGAGGTGTAGAGCACGAACGCCACCGACTCCGGAGCGACCGTGCTCACCGCCACCGCCGGAGCGCCAGGTGGGGGCAGGGGCTGCGAGATCTCGACCACGTCGAGCGACAGCGTAGCAGCGAGCGCATCGGCCGCGTGACGGCGATCCCTCACGGCGACGATCAGCCGCAGGCGGGCATCGCTGGCGATGAAGCGCAGCCGCTCGGCTGGGTCGTCAGGGTCGAGTGGCACATAGACATGCCCGGCCCGCAGGATACCCAGCAGCCCAGCAATCGCGGGTGCCGACGGTTCGGCAAACAGGCCGATATGGCAACCACGTTCGCCGGGCGGAAGCGCCCGGGTGATCTCGGCCGCCACGGCGTCCACGCGTACGCGGAGCTCGCGATACGTCCACGCGGCCGCACCATCGTCGATGGCACACCGGTCGGTGTGCATGTCTGCGGCGGCGTCGAACAGGTCAGGGATTGATCGGGTGGTCCACGGCGAGGGGATCACGAGACTCAACTCTATACGGACCGCAGCCGGAACGCACCCACCGACTCCAGATGCCGCCAGTGACCGTAAACCACCACGATGCACCTGATTTCGAGCGCCGCACGTCTCCGCTGCAGCGACCCCGGGCCTGCTCAGGGCGAGGACGTTGCATCGGTCTGGCGGTTGGCCTCGTACCAGCGCAGCACCCGCATTGCCCGCAGCGTGTTCCACCGGCTGGGACGCCCCTCTTCCTCGAGCACGAAGTGCACGGCTCCAGGATGCGTGTGCTCCAGCAGCCACGTGCCGTCGGGCTGCTGCTTCGAGCGCAGCAGCGTCATCGCCTCTGCGAGGCGAGGGTCAGGCCGTCCGCCAGCGTCGGCGAAATAGGCGAGGCCCCGCAGCACGTCGTAATGCCACCTGGTGGGATATGAGATCCGTAGCCAGTCGGGATTGACGAGGGTGCCGGTGCTCCTGCGGCGCAGCAGGTGCCGTTCGAGCAGGCCAGCGCTCGGCCGCCACCTCGCCAGACGGCGCACCGACAAGGTCGCGCAGCACCTGCCACCAGATGGAAGGGTCTGCGTCGAGGAGCCACGGCAGCATCACCGCACAGTAGCACGCGCCCCGCGCATCCCGGCTCCACCGTCCGGCCGGGCGATTCCGCGGGTCTGGCGTTTCAATCCGGTGATAATTGGGCCGGCGATGGCAACCGGGCCAGACGGGTTCCTCGGCGAGGATTCATTCCTCCATGCGTCCGGGCTGTCGCCGCGGGCGACCAGCCATGCCGCCTCCGAGGTGGTCTATATGCAGGGAGACCCCTGCGCCTCGGTCTTCTTCATCAAGGATGGGAGCGTCAAGCTGTCCGTCCTCTCTCAGGGGGGCAAGGTCGGCGTCGTCGGCGTGCTGGTGCGGGGCGACTTCTTCGGGGAGGGCGCCCTCTCGGGCGAGCCGACCCGCCAGGCCACGGCGACCACCCTCGTGCCCAGCGTGATCTTCGAGATTTCGAAGGCCCGCATGGTCTCGCTGCTGCATGAGCAGCCTGCGCTGTCGGATCGGTTCATCGCGCACATGCTCGCCCGGAACGCCCGCCTCGAGGCGGATCTCCTCGACCAGCTCTTCAACGCCAGCGAGAAGCGGCTCGCGCGCACGCTCCTGCTGCTCGCGAGAGCCGGCAAGGCGCACGGTCCCCTGCGGGTGCTGCCGCGCATCTCGCAGGAGGTGCTGGCGGAGATGGTCGGCACGACCCGTTCGCGGGTGAATTTCTTCCTGAACAAGTTCCGCAAGCGAGGGCTCATCGAGTACAACGGCTCGCTCACGGTGCACGAGTCGCTGCTCGGAGTCATCCTGCAGGATGGCCCGGACTCAGCGGAGTGACAGCCACGCCGAGAGCGAGATCATCAGCGCCGACAGAATCGCTAAAAGGAGCGTGGGCACGCGTACGGTAAGGCGGCCCGCCCCAGCCATCGGCTCCGCCGTCCGCTGTACGGAGGGCACCACCGCCGCCCTCGACGCTGCCGAACGGTCGGCCACGGGGGGCACACTCACCCGTCACCCGGTCTCACACGCAGTCCGCCCGCCAGAGCTGGCTCTCGCCTGGTCCCACGCCGCGGGTGTGTCGATGCTGCCCGACAAGACGGGCCAGTACCACTGGCGGCAGGCCGATCGTGGCTTCCCGGACGGCCTGTGGCGGCACGAAGCCTGGCGGGAACCAGCCCGATATCTGCGGTGCCGGCTCGGTCGGGTCTCTTGCAATGAGCGCCTGCATGATGCCGCCGATGCGTGCGCCGGTCGGGTCGCGATCGCCGCAGCGCAGGACCGACCACTCGTCGCCGCGCACCTGCATCACCACGTACGCCGTGGCGATGGTCCCTTCCTCGGTCACGAAGAACTGCAGCTCGCGTGCGCCGAACGATCCGAGGCCGGCGAGCATGCGTTCCACCGCGAGCCGGTGCTTGAAGAGGCTGAGGTCGTGCCGCAGGTGAAAGCGGGCCGCTGGTGGGCGCAGGTCGTCCATCGCCGCCATGGCGACGAGGTCCCGCTCCTCGCCGCCCCGGATCGACAGCATGGGCGCGCCCGGCCGTCGCGTCGGTGGAAACGACAGCGTCGACTCCGGCGGCGTGACGTCCTGGAAGCCGAGGTCCTGCTGCCAGTCCTCGGCTCTTTCCGCACACAGCAGCACCACGGCCGCATCGTGACCGGCTTCGGCGTCAACGATGGCGTGTTCGAGCAGCGTGCGTTCCCACCCCTGCTGGCTGTCGGCACTCGGCGTCAGGTCGCCCACGGCGTAGACGCGGACGGGCTCACCATCGAGCACGCCGTCGAGAAGGTGCCGGGTGGCATGGCCGAGCAGGACGCCCGACTGTGACAGGGCGAGCCAGCCGATGTGCGTGCGGCCCCACTCGGTCTGCGTCTGCGCGTGTTTCCAGCGCCGGTAGGCGGTGCTCGGCAGGCCGGTGCGCCGGCACGCGTCGGGGCTGCCGAACTGGTCGCGACGGTGGCCGTCGAGGCCATCGCTCCATCGCCACCCTGCCGGGGTGAGCTCGACGAGCGTCGTCGTTCCCGTCGTGGTCACGGCTGGAAGGACTCCCGGTTGGTCTTGCGGGTCTCGGCCTCCCTCGCCCGCTCGTCCGCGTCCTCCTGCTGACGCTGCGCGCGGGCTCTCGCCGGTTCGTCCCGTTCGCGCTGTCGCTCGGCCTGCGCGGTCGCGAGGCGCGCGGCGGGGTGCAGGGTCAGCGACGTGACGACGAGCCGCCACGCATCCGTGCCCTGGTGCAGATCGACGGAGGCGTCGGCGTTCAGCCACCTGGACACCCGCGGGCCCAAATCATTGTCGCCGGCCACCGCCCCTCCCGGCCGCGCCGGCTCACCGTACGCCGTGACGAGCGCGGCGATCATGTCGACTCTCGTCATCCCGCTCGTGCGCGACGTGCTGTACGCGATCACCATCTGCGACAGGCGGTCGTTGAAGAACCGGAACGTGACCTGGTCGACGTTCTCCTTCGCCGGGTCCCATCGCGAATAGTGCGACGGCCGCCACTCGAACTCCTGGAGCACCGCCGGCTTCACATGCAGGGTCCGCACTTCCGTGGCCTTGACGCCGACGGCGTCCGTGACGCCCGCCACGGTCATCCCCAGCGCGAAGTTGCGGTACTGGCCGAGGTTCTGCGCCTCAGCCTTCCCGTTCGACACCAGGAGCAGGCAGAGTCCGAGGGCCGCCACGCCGACAGTCCGATTCATTGACTTCTCCTGGACCACGCGTCGACTGGCTGAGCCGCTCAACGGCTCAGCAGGTAGAGTGCGGCTGCCGTGAACGCCGCCAGCATCGGGGCTGCGAGACGCATCCGACGAAGCACGAGCGCGTCATGCGCCTCGCCTTTCGCCTCCCACGCCGCCCAGCGATCCTCGAAGGTCAGGGGAATTGCGGCCGCCGGGAGCGGGGGACCCACGAGGCTGTCTGCGAATGATGAGCTGCTACGGGGCTGTGAAATGAGCATGCACCATCGTGCTGCGAACGGCGCAATCCCGCTGTCTCCGATTGCACAGCATCCGGTGGTCGCGACGGGGCTCTGTACACTCTGGGACAGTCGGCGCGCGTCAGCTCCCGTACGCTGTCCCTTATGGACTCACAAGACCTGCCGCCCGACGCGTTGCTGGCCGCCTCGCGGTACGCGGTCCTCACGGGCCGGATGGGCATGATTCCCGGCAACAACGAGGGCACAACGAGCGTCGAACATCCACCGGCGACTGCGGTTCCTTTCTATTCCCACCAGGTGGCGATGCGGGAGCAGGAGGGACCGTGGCGGGAACTGACGCCAGATCCCGCGCCGGTCGCACGCGTGCAGCAGCGGATCGTCCGCGCCATCGACTGGATCATCGCGAGGCTTCGCACCACATGACCAGACCGGGCGATCCTGACGACGCCGCCGCCGCCGATCGGGAGGAGGCGCGTCAGACTGCGGCTGCCCAGCAGGTCATGACCGACGATGGCGGTCCTGTACATCCGGCGCAGCCAGGGCCGTCGCACGGTCCGGAAGCGGACGGCACCGTGCCGGAACCGCCCGCACCAGATGACGCCGAGCCGTAACGAGGGGTCAGGACGCCCGTCCGAGGACCACCCGGATCACGTGCTGGCCACCGTCCGCCGGCAGCGGCACCGATCGGCCGTCCACGGGTACGCCGTCGAGCCACGCGGCGGCTACGCCCCGCGAGACCCGCTCTGGGTTCTCCACCGTGATGGAGAAGCGGGTGCCTTCCATCGTCCAGACCATCTCGTACCCTTCCCACGTGCTCGGAATCGATGGCGCGAGGGCGAGCGTCGCGCCACGACGGCGCAGCCCGAGAATGCTCTCGACGGCCGTGCGGTACAGCCAGCCGGCCGAGCCCGTGTACCAGCTCCATCCGGCCCTTCCGGCATGAGGCGCGCGGCCGTACACATCACCCGCGACCACGTAGGGCTCCGCCTTGTACAGGTTGATGCCGTCCAGCGTGCGTGTGTGGTTCACCGGGTTGAGCATGTGGAACAGTTCCATGGCTTCCTCCGCGCTGCCCTGCTGCGCGAGCGCCATGACGACCCAGGCGGCCGCGTGTGAGTACTGCCCGCCGTTCTCGCGGATGCCCGGCGGATAGCCCTTGATGTACCCCGGCTCCTGTGCCGATCGATCGAATGGAGGCTCGAGCAGCAGCACCAGACGGGCACGGCGATCGATCAGGGCCGTCCGGACGGCGTCCATCGCCCGCTCCGCACGGCGCGGGGGCACGGCACCGGAGAGGACCGCCCACGACTGCGCGATCGAGTCGATGCGGCATTCGTCGTTCTGCGCAGACCCGAGCGGCGACCCGTCGTCATAGTAGCCACGACGGTACCAGTCGCCGTCCCAGGCCAGGTCCAGGGCCGCAGCCAGCCTCCGGGCGTCGTCCCTGTAACGCAGCGCCCTGGGTTCGTCCTGGCGCGCGCTGGCCAGGTCCGCGAATGCCACGAGGATCCCGTGCAGGAAGAATCCGAGCCAGGTGCTCTCCCCGTTCCCATTCGCCCCCACCCGGTTCATGCCGTCGTTCCAGTCACCCGCGCCGAAGAGCGGCAGGCCATGTGATCCGATCGTGGCGCCCCGCTCGATTGCACGCAGGCAGTGGTCGTAGAGCGAGCCGTCCTCGGCCGCGATGGCCGGCTGCCCGTAGGATTCCACCTCGTCATCGTTCAGCAGTGGCGCCGTCAGGTAGGGCACGCGTTCGTCGAGCACCGACGTGTCGCCCGTCACGCGGAGGTACTCCGCAACGACGTGCGGCAGCCAGAGGAGGTCGTCGGAGCAGCGGCTGCGCAGCCCGCGTCCCGAGGGCTCGTGCCACCAGTGCTGCACGTCGCCTTCCACGAACTGCCGACCCGCCGCCCTGAGGATGTGCTCACGGGCGAGGCCGGGGCTCGAGAGGAGCAGCGCCATCACGTCCTGCAGCTGATCCCGGAAACCGAAGGCCCCGCCAGGCTGGTAGTAGCCGCCTCGCGTCCAGAGCCGACACCCAATCGTCTGGTAGAGGAGCCAGCGGTTCACGAGCGCATCGAAGGAGTCGTCTGGTGTGCGGACCTGCACGGCGTCCAGCAGCGCATTCCACGTCTGCCGAACGCGGCCGGCCCCGGCCCGCGCGGCGTCGATCGACGAGTGGCGCGCGATCAGGGCGCTGGCGTGTGCGTGATCGGTACCCTGGCCGAGCAGGAACACGACCTCGCGGGACTCTCCTGGCGACAGCACCATGCGCACCTGCAGCGCGGCGCAGGGATCGAGGCCGGCGCCGGTGACCCCATCGAGAAACGTCTCCTTCAGGGCGGCGGGCGACGGCAGGCAGCCGTTCCGGCCGATGAAGCCGCCGCGATCGCCCGTCACCGCGACCGGCCGGGTGCTGGCTGCGGCAAACGCCACGCGTCCCGCGAAGTCGTGGTTGTATGCGTTGACCGCCAAGACCGCGCCGGTGCCCACGTCGACCGACGTCACCACGTGGCGGTGGTCCTGCCCGCGCGGGGGCGCGAGCGTCCACTCGTTGTAGGAGAAGAGGCTCAGCCTGCGGGGCTCGTCGCCCGTGTTGGTGAGCATCAGGCGCGAGAACTTCACCGGGTCCGCGTCGTCCACGAAGATGTCGAGCGCCTGCGTGATGCCGTGGCTGGCCGACGCGAAGTGCGACAGACCGGCGCTGTGCTGGACGACGCTGCGGGTCGGATTGGCCGGCGCCACTGGAGCCGGCGTCGGAGACCAGTACTCGCCGGTCTCATCGTCGCGGACGAAGAGGGCTTCGCCAGTAGGGTCGGAGACAGGGTCGTTCGCGAACGGCGTGAGCCGGTTCTCGCGGCTGTTGCCGGCCCAGGTGTGCGCGGCACCTGAAGAGGTCACGATAGTGCCGAACTGCGGATTGGCGATGACGTTGACCCAGGGCATGGGTGGACAGCGCGTGCCATCCACCGCAAACGCGTAGGCGCGTCCACCATCGGTGAAGCCGCCGACGCCGTTGTCGAGGGCCAGCACGGGCAACTCGGGCTGGACGTCGGCATGCGCGCGCGCGGGGCGCGGGGGGGCGAGCGGTTCGGACACGGGAACCGCCACGTCCGGCCGTTCGAGCTGCGTCCGCAGGTCGCCGGCGCCCGCCCGCAGCACGGCCGCGGACGCCGCTTCGAGGAGCACGCGCTCTTCGTGCGCCATGCGGTCGGTGCGCAGCACGTACGCGCCGCCGGGCCGATGCTGCCAGGTGCTCCAGGGGCCGTCATTCAGCGCTTCGGTCAGGCGCGCCTGCATCTCGTCGAGATACCCGCCTGCATGGTCGTTCAGCACCACCAGGTCGGCGGTCAACCCCTTGAGCCGCCAGTACTCCTGCGCCTGCAGCGCCTGCCGCACGAGGGGCAGGCCCGCGTCGTCGTCGATGCGCACGAGCAGGATTGGGTGGTCGCCTGAGATCGCATGGGGCCAGAGACCCGGTTGTCCGAGGACGTTGGTCGAGAGGACCGCACCGGGTGCCCGGAGTGTTCCATCGCTGCCGAACACGCGCGACGCGAGTCGCTCGAACAGGCCGGCGTCCTGGCCCGAGATGCCGAGGTGGTGGTACTGGCTCTCCACCTGCGTGCGGGCGAGGTCGAACGTGCGTGCCGTCGCACCGAACTGGTGGTACTTGAGCGCCAGGGCAACGACCGTCTCTCGATCGGACGCGACACCGGTGGTGAAGCTGAGCCGGACCGTCGTCTCGGGTGGCACCCGGATACGCTGCCGCAGCGAGACGACCGGGTCGAGCACGATCCCGGTCGTGCCGGACAGCGCCCGTCCGTCCAGGCTGAGAGGTGCGGCTGGCGTTCCGCCGCGCCCGAGGAAGCGCGCACGGTCCGTCTCCCACTCGAGGGGCCCCTGCGGCGGGGCATCGAGCGCCAGCACGTGGAACGCCCAGATCGGCGGCTCGGCCGGGTCGCGCGGCCTGCGGCGGGCCAAGAGGGCGGCGGCGTCCGGCAGCATCTCGGTCTGCACGAAGAGCTTCCCGAATGCGGGATGTGCGAGGTCCTGCTCAGGCGAGGTCAGCACGAGTTCCGCATAGCTGGTGACGTCGAACTCGCGGACGCGCGTGCCGTGGTTGCGCACCGCGAGCCGGCGCACCTCCACGTCGTCTTCCGCCGCCACCGCGATGTCGAGCACCGTCGAGATCTCGCCGTCGCGCCGCCTGAACGTGGCCCGCTCCGAGCCGAAGGTCACGTCATACTCGTTCGGCGTCCCGCCGGTGGGCTGATACATGGCGGACCAGACCTCGCCGCTGCGCACGTCGCGCAGGTAGAGGAACTGCCCCTCCGCATCGCGCGTGGCATCGCGTCGCCATCGCGTGACCGCCAGGCCGCGCCAGGTGCTGCCGCCGCCGCCGGCATTGGTGAGTGACGTCACGTAGCGTCCGTTGGACAGGAACTGCGTGTGGGCCACGGCCGTGTGCGCCGACCGGAACACACGGGTCGACGAAGGCGTGCTGGTCCCGGCCGGCGTAATCTCGGCGTCGGGCCGCGGCTCGATCGCCACGCCCCCGCGCGGAACCCGTTCCTGCAGCAGCAGCGAAGTGGCCTGGACCCTTACGTCAGCGTGGAAGCGCTCGACCATGCGATTGTCGAGCAGCGCATTGACCAGCGCGACCAGCGTCATCCCCTGGTGATGTGCCATGAACGTCTGGACGACCACGCCCGAGTCCGCGGCGCCAGACGGTGCGTCCTGTGCGCGTGGCGTGTAATCGATGGCTTCGTAGAGGCCGTATTCACCCTCGAGCCCGGACGCCTGCAGACGGCGCAGGTTCGCCGTCGCGTCTGCCGGCGCCAGCGCCAACGCGAGCGCGCTGGCGTACGGCGCGACGACGACCTCACGCCCCAGCCCGCGCTTGAGGCCGAGCCCAGGCACACCAAACGCCTTGTACTGCAGCACGCCAAAGCGATCGGTCAGGTTGTATGCCGATTCCGAGATACCCCACGGCACGCCGTGATCGCCGGCGTAGTCCATCTGCCGGCGGACGACCCGGCGGCAGGAGGCATCCAGGAGCGTGTTGGGATGCGACCGCATGACGAGCAGCGGCATCAGGTATTCGAACATGGTCCCGCTCCACGACAGCAGGACCGGCACGCCTCCCACCTCCGCCACGGGCCGGCCGAGGCGGAACCAGTGCGCCTCAGGGGCATCGCCCTTCGCGATGGCGAGGAAGCTGGCCACGCGGGCCTCTGACGCGAGCAGGTCGTAGTAGGAGTCGTCCAGCCGCCCCGATCCATCCGCGTCGGCGAGCCGGTAGCCAATCGAGAACAACTGTCGTTTCGGCTCCAGCAGCAGGCGGAAGTCCATCGCCTCCACCAGGGCCGTGGCGCGAGCCGCGAGATCCGGCGCGAGCTCCCGCAACCCGACGGCGATCACCACGAGGGCGGCTGCCAGGTTTCCGCTGTCCACCGTGGACACGTACAGCGGCGCGAGCGGGGCGAGCGTCCGGGTGTCGTACCAGTTCAGCAGGTGCCCGCGGTGCCGCTGGAGGTGCTCGACCGTGAACAGGGTCCGGTCGATCCGGCGTGCGAGCCCGTCGCCGTCGATGAGGCCAAGGTCGTGTGCGCCGAGCGTGGCGAGCAGCCCGAGCCCGATGTTGGTGGGCGACGTGCGGTGCGCGATGCCGGCCTCCGGCTGCACCTGCACGTTGTCGGGCGGCAGGTAGTGATCCTCGGCGGACACGAACCGGTCGAAGTACGACCACGTGCGCCGCGCGAGTTCGAGGAGATACTCGCGGTCGTCTGCGCCGAGTGGCACCGTCCTCGCCACGATGGGACGACCGAGCAGTCCCGCCACCCACGGGGCGAGCACCCAGGCTCCGGCGAGCGGGAGCGCCAGCGGCCACGACGACGGGCGCAGCCAGGCGACCAGGGCGAGTGACACTGCCGCCACGGCGGGACTCGCCCGCATGTGCGACACCAGGCCCGCCGCGGCACCGCGCGCCGCGGCCGCCTCCATCGTTTCCCACTCGAGGAGCCTCCGGCGCGTGAGGCCGAGCCGGATCAGGGTGGTGCCGATGGCGTGCACGCGGACGCTGGCGTCGTGTGCCAGGAACACGAGCTGGAGAACCAGCCGTGTGCCGGCCGATGCCAGGTCTTCGAGCAGGATCCGCGCGAACGGCCTCCACCCGTGGCCCCGTGCCGGTCCGCCCAGCGCCTCGGTCATGCGCGACAGAAGGGCGAACGCCATCGGGGCCAGTGCCACCGCCGTCCACGCCGCGGCCGAGCCGGGCAGCACCGTCCACCCGAGCAGGAGCAGCAGGAGGGTGGCGGGCGCGAGCAGGCTCCGCCGCAGGTTGTCCAGGATCTTCCACCGGGCGATGAGCGGCAGCTTGTTCACCGCGACACCGCCGCGGGCCCGTACGATCGGGAAGAGCCAGCGCAGGATCTGCCAGTCGCCACGCACCCAGCGGTGCTGGCGCCTGGCGTGCGCGACGATGGTCGAGGGATAGTCGTCCACCACCTCGACATCGGTGACGAGCCCGACCCGCGCGTAGAGCCCCTCGAAGAGGTCGTGCGAGAGCAGCGCATTGTCCGGCACGCGGCCTTCCAGCGCGGCGGCGAACGCGTCGACGTCGTACAGCCCCTTGCCGGTGAAGATGCCTTCGCCGAAGAGGTCCTGGTACACGTCGGAGACCGCCGTCGTATACGGGTCTACTCCTGTGTCCCCGGCATAGGTGCGCGCGAACAGCGATCCGCCGGCGCTCGACATGGTCACGCTCACGCGTGGCTGCAGGATGCCGTATCCCTCGACGATGTGGCGCGAGACGGGGTCGAGGCGGGGCAGGTGCAGCGGATGCGCGGCAATCCCGATCAGCTTGCGGGCCGCATCACGCGGCAGCCGCGTATCGGAGTCGAGCGTGAGGCAGTACCGGACGTGGGGCAACCGCTCGAGGGCGCCCACCTGGGTCGTGAAGCTGGTGTCCGACGCACCTCTCAGGAGCTGGCTGAACTCCTCCAGCTTGCCCCGCTTGCGCTCCCACCCCATCCAGATGCCCTCGCTGGCGTTCCATTGCCGTTCGCGGTGGAAGAGGAAGAAGCGGTCGGGGCTGTCCGTGCGGTACTTGCGATTCAAGGCTTCGATGCCCGCCCTGGCCCTGGCGAGGAGCGCGCGGTCGCTCCGGGCTTCCAGGGTATCGGCATCGGGGAAGTCGCTGAGGATTGCGAAGTGGATGCAGGGATCCGGGTTGCCAAGCGCCAGGACCTCGACGTGCTCAACGAGCCGGTCGACGCCGGCGAGGCTGGTCAGCATCGTTGGCACCACCACCATGGTGCGCGCGGAGTCGGGTACGCCGTCGCTGAAGTCGAGCCGGGGCAGGCGCCGTGGCGGGACGTGCCGCGACGCCACGTAGTGCACGGTCACCACGACGAGGTCGGCCAGCGGCGGCAGCACGAGGAACGCGATGAGCAGCTGCGCGAGCGGGGTGGCGCCCTCGCCTCTGGCGTAGGCCACGCCCAGCGTCACGAGTGCCAGCGTGGCGGCGCCAATCGACCCAAGGTACAGCGGCGCGGCGTGTGCCGCCATGAAGCGCCGGAGCCGCTGCACCGCAGCGGGCCGGTACGCCAGCTCGGCCTCGAGCGCACTCCGCCCGCCACCGAGCAGGTGGTGGCCGACGTGCGCGGTCCGATCGGCAGCGCCGTGTGCGGCCGCCGCACGGCGTGCGAGTTCCACGACCTTCAGGGCGACGCCCACCTGCCCCTCGCCGGTCGGCGGCGCAAGCATCTCCACGGCCTGGCGCAACTGATCGCGGCTCAGGAAGTCTGTGCGGCCGTGCGTGCCTGCCGGGTCGCGCTGGAGCACGCCTTCGACGAGGCTGACCTCCTCGACGAGCGTGGGCCAGTCCAGCGTCGCACAGAGCCGCAGGCTGGTGACCGCGTTGGCCACCGACGCGAGGCTCACACCCTGGCGCTGATACTCCTCCCGGACGGCATCCTCCGCGGTGGTCTGCCGCTGCGCCAGGTCGGTGTCAACGGCGCGCCGCAGCGCCGAGAGCCGCAGGCCGTACTCCCGCGCCCGATGCAGCACCTGGACAAGGAAGGTGAGGCTCGATCCGCCGGGAACACCGGGGAGGCCGGCGGCGCGGTCGGCGGCCATGACGTACCGGTCGGCCGCGATCCGCGTGTTGCGCCCGTCGAGCAGTTCATCGGCCAGCCGCCGCAGGTTCTCGACCAGGGCGAGCTTCAACATGCTCGGCCAGGCCCACAGTTCGCCGATGGTCAGTGGGGCGACGCGCTGGAAGACGTGGAGGAAGTGCGCGAGCATGTGGCGCGACAGGCGGCTGTCGCTGAACCGGACCACTTCGATCGCCATGGCGTACACCCGTGCCTGGCCTGCGTACTCCGGGGAGGCGAGGGTTGGCAGGGTTCTCGCGAAGGCAGGCGGGAGGTCGCGACGGATGTCGGCCACTTCTTCCGCGATCAGGTGGAAGTTGTCGAGGATCCACTCCGCGCCGGGACCGACGAACCGTCCCGCCTGCACATCATCGGCAAACGTCCGGTAGGCCGCCCGCAGCGTGCGCACGTTGTCGTCGAAGCGCGGCCCCATGTCGAGGGCCTGATGGCTCCGGTTCGGGTCGAGCGTGAGGTGTGCGGCCAGCCCGAGGGCACGCTCGTCCAGCCCTCCGGTGTTGAGCAGGTCGTCGCGCAGCGGTGTCCCTGGGAGGCGATCGGCGCGGCGCTGAAGCCAGCGGAGGAGCGGCGTCATGCGCAGCCCTCGTCAAGGCTGAGCTGGCGAGCGTGGCGGCAGTGGTGCGCGACGGCGGCTGAGCGATGACGGAACCCGACGGTTGCCGTGGAGGAATGAGCCAGCAACGTGCCCCCCTTGAGATTGCTCTAGTGAGGGCTGTGGGCCAGGCTGGCCGCAGGGCTCAGGAAAGCGGAATGAGGAGGCTAGTATACGCCGTGCTGCGTCGCCGGGGCTGCCGCATCGTGAACACGAAGGGCCGGCTCAGCAGCCTGGCGCCTGTCGGGTCAGCGGCCTCACGGCTCCGAACTCCCGAAGGGACCTGATGGCGAGCTGCTGCCGCTGCGTGGCAGTGTCCTCGAACGCCAATCCGATGGCGTAGCGCTTCGGTCCCGAATCGGTGTGTGCCGCGCGCACCACCCGCGCCGCGAACAGCAGCATGGTGTCCGTGTGCAGCCGGAAGCGGAACTCGTGGACTTCACCCACCTGCATTTCGTGGTCGGTGTGCACCAGCAGTCCGCCGTCGCTGATGTTCACCAGCACCACCGAGTCGCCGGTGTCCGACTCTCCCTGGATACGCGAGATGAGTTCAAGCCGATCCGTCATGCAGCACGATGCGCGGGCAGGGACGCAGTCCAGCCACGCGAGCCAAAGGCAGAGCCAGAAAACCGGCCGAGCGGCCAGCAGGCTGACGTCCGCGAACCTGTGTGAAGGCCCGCCCACGCCATCGGGCGAGAACGGCAGCGGGCCGGAAATACCCGTAATTCCGGGCTTCGACGCCTGACGCCGAAGCGGCCCGTGCCCCCGAACGGCAGACGATGACGCGTGTGAGAGCAAGAAGCGTGTCTAGCGTTTCCGCGCGTGCAGCGAGAAGGCTCCACCCTGCGGATCGAGGCAGTTGACGATCTCGTCTCCGCCCGGCACCTCCACGGGGCCGTTCAGGATGCGGCCTCCGTTGGCCGTGACCCGCGCGGCCGCCTCGTGCACGTTCTCCACGTGGAAGTAGACGTTCCAGGCCGGGGGCACCCCGTCCATCCCTGGCGGCATGTTCATCATGCCGCCGATGTCGCGCCCGCCCCGGCCGAACAGGTGGTAGGTACCCATCGGCCCCATGTCCATCGTCGTCGACGCAGTCCAGCCGAACATCTCACGGTAGAACGCGAGCGCCGCCACGGCATCGGTGGTGTAGAGCTCGTGCCACGAGGCGTCGCCGGGGGCAGGCGGCGCCTCGGCCAGCGGCGCGTCCGACGGCTCGAAGAGCGCGAAGACCGCGCCCTGCGGATCCTTCATCACGCGGATGCGCCCCACATTCGGGACGGCGATGGCCCCCGAGAGCGCGCTGCCGCCAAGCCGTTCCACCTTCGCCACCGCCTCGTCCAGCGCAGGGACACCCACGTAGATCTCCCAGTGCGGCGGGAACTGCATCCCGTCGGGAATCCGCATGATGCCCGCGACCGGCGCGTCAGGCCCCTTCGCGAACATGTCGTACGCATCGGGCTCAGGCCTGAACGGCATCACCGACCAACCCACCACGTTCGCGTAGAACCCTTCCGCTGCCTTCATGTCCGTCGTCAGCAGCTCGTACCACAGCATCCGTCCCAGCACGTCGGCCATCGGGCCCTCCAGTCGAAACGGGCGCCGTCCTGGCGTCCGCGACCGCCACTGTATAGCAGGCCTGCATCACGTCCACGTCAACTCACCCCAGCAAAATGCCGAGGTCACGCACTTGCTATCCTGTCGGCCATGACCCCCGCGCAACGGGCGCTGCGCGCCAGCCGCGTGGCCTTCACCGAGCACGAGTACCGCTACGAGCCCCACGGCGGCACCGCCGCGTCGTCGCGAGCGCTCGGCGTGGACGAACACGCCGTGGTGAAGACGCTCGTCATGGAGGACGAAGACGCGCAGCCGCTGCTCATGCTGATGCACGGCGACCGCGAGGTGTCCACCCGGCAACTGGCGCGGCAGGCCGGGCGCCGGACCCTGGAACCGTGCGACCCGGCGGTGGCGCAGCGCCACACCGGGTACCTGGTCGGCGGCACGTCGCCGTTCGGCACGCGCCGGACGATGCCGGTCTACATCGAGCGCACCATCCTGGACCTGGAGGCCATCTACATCAACGGTGGCCGACGCGGCCTGCTGGTGCGGATCGACCCGCGCGAGATCGTGCGGGTGCTCGGTGCAGCACCGGTCGATGCGGCCATCGCCTGAGAGACGAATCGCCGCCAGCCCGACCGCGACGGGGCCAATCGCGCCGCAACCGGCGGCGGGCGGCGGGCGTCCTACCGATGGACCGCGCCCCGCGGTTCCGCTGGCCGTGCGCGTTGCGCACCCGACGATCTGCCCTCCTGCCGAGGTGGTCTCGCACGGCGCGCATCCTCCGGAGAGACGCGATGCACGCCTACGACCTCATCCTGACGCTGACCGGAGGCCTGGCCGGCGCGCTCGTCCTCGGGTACTTCACGCAGCGCCTTGGCCTGTCGCCCATCGTCGGCTACCTGCTCGCCGGCACGCTCGTCGGACCGCACACGCCCGGGTTCGTGGCCGACGCGTCCCTGGCAGAGCAGCTGGCCGAGGTGGGCGTCATCCTGCTGATGTTCGGCGTTGGCCTGCAGTTCCACGTGGAGGAACTGCTCGCGGTTCGGCGCGTGGCGGTACCGGGTGCGATCGCGCAGAGTGCCGTGGCTACGGTGCTCGGGGCGGCGCTGGCCCATGCGGTCGGCTGGTCCTGGCCGGCCGGGCTCATCTTCGGCATGGCACTGGCGGTGGCCAGCACGGTCGTCCTGGTGCGCGTGCTCTCCGACAACAACGACCTGCACACCCAGGCCGGTCACATCTCGGTCGGCTGGCTTGTCGTCGAAGACCTCTTCACCGTCGTGGCGCTGGTGCTGCTGCCGGCGCTCTTCGGACCTCAGGGCGAGGAGACGCCGTTGTGGAGCGCCCTCGCCCTGACCACCCTGAAGGTGGGGGCGCTGGTGGCGTTCACGGCGGTCGTGGGCACTCGCGTGATCCCGCGCGTGCTCGACCGCGTGTCGGCGACGCGATCCCGCGAGCTCTTCACGCTGACGGTGCTCGTGATTGCGCTCGGGATCGCGGTGGGTTCGGCCCTGGTGTTCAGCGTGTCCATGGCCCTCGGCGCGTTCCTGGCCGGTATGGTGGTGGGACGATCCGAGTACAGCCTGCGGGCGGCGTCCGACGCACTGCCGATGCGCGACGCCTTCGCGGTGCTCTTCTTCGTCTCGGTCGGCATGCTGCTCGACCCCTGGTCGCTCATGGCGTCGCCCCTGCTCGTGCTGGGGGCGCTCGCCATCGTGCTCGTCGCGAAGCCGGTTGTGGCGCTGCTGTTCGTGTGGGTCCTCAAGTACCCCGTGCGAGCGGCGCTCACCACCGGCATCGCCCTGGCCCAGATCGGCGAGTTCTCGTTCATCCTCGCCTCCGTGGGACGCGACCTCGGCGTGCTGCCGGCCGAGGCCACCAATGTCCTCGTCGCCGCCTCCATCACTTCCATCGTCCTCAACCCGCTTGCCTATCGGACCATCCGGCCGATCGAACGTTGGCTCGCCTCGAAGCCGGGCCTGTGGACGCTGGTGAACCGGCCCGCCACGGTGCCGGCAGACCTGGAAGGGCAGGCTGTGGAGCGAGAACGCAACCCGGCTTACCGTGCGGTCGTCATCGGGTTCGGCCCGACCGGACGGACGCTCGTGCGCCTGCTGCGCGACAACGGCATCGCACCCACCGTCATCGACCTGAACGTCGACGCGGTTCGCCAGCTCCGCGGTGATGGCGTGGACGCCGTGTACGGCGACGCGACACGGCCAGAGACGCTGGAGGCCGCGGGCGTCGCCACGGCGGGCATCCTCATCCTGGGATCGGCCGGCATGGCCAGCAGCACCGAGGTCATCCGCACGGCCCGCCGGATGAACCCCGGCGTGCGCGTGCTCGCCCGCGTGGCCTACCTGCGCGACGCCCCGCCGCTCGCAGAGGCGGGAGCCACGAGCGTGTACTCGGGCGAAGGGGAAGTGGCGCTCGCCTTCATCGAGGACATCCTCGACCACCTCGGTGCCACCGCGGAGCAGATCGACCGGGAGAGGGAGCGTGCGCACGGGGAACTGGTCCGCGGCATCTGATCGGCCCGCGAGGGACGGGGCGAGCAGGGTGCGTGGAATGCCTGCGGTGCCGCGGCCCTCTCCGGTATCATCGGCCGCATGCGGGTTGCCGTCAGGATGCTGCCGCTGCTGCTCGTCGTCGCCGGGATATCGCTGCACGCCCAGGCAGGCCGGGGCACGCTCGAGGGCACCTGGGATTTCGCCACGCTCACGCCCCTCGAACGGCCGGCCGAGTTCGCCGGCCGCGCCACCATTCCCGACGCCGAGGCGCAGGCATGGGCACGGCAGAACATCGAGCGGAACAGCCGCGATCGGCGCGACGGCGGCGCCGGCGTGGACGTCGCTCGTGCGGTGAACGACTACTGGTTCGACCGTGGCACCGCTCTCGCGCCGCGCAACGGCCAGCGCATGACGTCGCTCATCGTCGATCCGGTCGACGGCCGCCTTCCCGCGCTCACCGCGGAGGCGCAGGCGCGGCTCGCGGCAAACGCCGCCGACAACCGTGCGCATCCGGCCGACGGCCCGGAGAATCGGTCGCTCCAGGAGCGTTGCCTGAGCTTCAATGCCGGGCCACCCATGCTGCCCGGTCCCTACAACAACATCGTCCGCATCCACGAGATGCCCGGCTACGTCGTCATCTACAACGAGATGATTCACGACGCGCGGGTCATCCCGCTCGACGGTCGCCAGCGTCCGCCAGCCACCATCCGCCGATGGCAGGGGGAGTCGCGCGGTCGCTGGGAGGGACGGACGCTGGTGATCGAGACCACCCACTTCACTTCCAGGGTCAACGTGCGTGGCGGCGACGCGCAACTGCGGCTGGTGGAACGGCTGACGCGGGTGGACGACAGGACACTGGAGTACCAATTCACCGTCGACAACCCGACGGCCTATACGCGCCCGTGGACCGCGGTTCTGCCGATGCAGCGCACCGACGACCCGATGTTCGAGTACGCCTGCCATGAGGGCAATCACGCCCTCGAGGACATCCTCCGCGGCGCGCGCTACCAGGAACGGAACCGCTAGGCCCGACCTGCCCCGGTCAGCCCGTCGTGGCGGGCGGCCGCGCTGCCGCAGCCGCGATGTGCGCCAGCAGGGCGTCGTTGAAGTGGAGGCCGCCGAGACCCGCTGGTGGCGTCGGGATGGGTGGGCCCTCGATGGGCACCGGCTGGATGGCCGGCGGGCGGTCCTCGTCGCCCCCTTTCCGCTGGAGGGCATAGTCGATCTCCTTCAGCACCCACGTGGATCCGGCCGCAGACGACGACCAGAACAGCAGGAACACATCGCAGGTGTCGATCTCGCGATAGAGCGCGCGCTCCCATCGTTCGCCCGGATCGAGGTCGAGCACGTCCTGGAAGACCGACATCCCGGCGATCTTGAACGCCTGCACCCGCTTCAGGACCTCCGCGCGATCCTTCGACGAGTAGGACACGAACGCCCGCCGGTAGCGCGCCGCCTGTACCTCGCGCACCTCCGGGGACGCGGAGGCGGAACCGTGCGGCACGACCTTCAGCGTGAAGCGAAGCGTGCCTGCCGGCACGCCGTTGATGGCGAAGCGAACACGCGCGATGACGCTCGCCTGCGCGACCACACCGGGCACTGCCACTTCGAACTGGATCGACGCGATGTCCTGTCGCCACACCAGGTAGGCATCCGGTTCATCCACCGCCAGGCCGGGAATGTCGAGCCGGATGTCGACGCGCGTGCCGGGTGCCAGGGTCAGGTCGAGCGATCGGCTGCCGCGCAGGTCCGCGGCCTCGTCCACCTGACGTGCCTGCGTCGCGACGGTCGCCTCGGCCCCAACCGGGTAGAGGAATACCTGGACGAGGAACACGCTCGCCGGTGCGATCTCGCGGGGACCGTACACGGCGGCGTCTACCCGTTCGGTCCCGGGCGGGGTCGGTCCGCTTCCACGTCCTGGCGCTGCCTCGAGTGCCGCCTTCACGTCGCTCGCTGCTGCAGATACACCAGGTGCGGGCGGGACCATCGGCGCGGGTGACATCACCAGGCCGCCGTGCGACGGCTCGCTGTGTTCGCCCCGCACACGGCTCATCTCGCCATCACCGCCCATCTCGAACACGTCGTCCAGTTCGACGGCCATCGCTGGCGCGTCACTCCCACCTGCGAAGACATCGTCAGGCGAGGCCCCGGATGGCGCCGGCGACAGCCCCGGCCCGGCGAGCCTGTCAGGCGGCATCGCGGAACTCGCCCGGTCGAGATCCGCCTCGACGCGCTGGCGTGCCACCCGCACGCTCGCCGAAGGAAGGCGACCGTCGAGCAGCGCGCCCAGCGTGGCGGGCCCATCGACGTTGACCAGGAGCGTGGCGAACGCGACGCCTCGGTCGGCCGGACTGACGACGCTGACCAGGAGGCGGGCCGTACGGGCCTGGATGCCTTCACCCAGTGCCTCCATGAACTCCCGATCGTCGCGCCGCACGCGAAGCAGCGCGAGTGCCGATGCGGCGGACCAGGCCTCGGCGGTGTCGTCGCCAAACGCCCAGGCGATCAGGTCGTTCATCGGCAGCGTGGACAGGACGGAATGGCTCGCGGGCCACGGCAGCCACGGGCCGGGCGTCATGAGGCCCACTGTGCCCAGCTCGGTGGCGTACGCGGCAGACCACGCGTCGGGGCCCGCCGCGCCTGCGTCGGCTGCGGCCCGGCGGCCGGCCATGAGCTGCGTCACCAGCATCTCGCGCTGCCACTCCCGCACGTCCGGTTCGAACGTCACGACGTGAGGGCCAACAACCACGAACTGGCGTGTGCCTGTGGTGAAGGGCGGGAAGGCCATCCCGAACAGGTCGAGGTGGACGGCTTCGATTGGGACGGGCACCGGGTCGTTCATGCGTGTCCTCCGGGAACGGTCGGGCGGGTGCACGCCTGTTCCGCTGGCGAGACTCTAGCACGCGTCCCGATGGATGGTTACCCTTGGGGCATGGCTGCGCGCCCGACGCCGATGCTGGCGCTGTCCGCATCCTCGCTGCCCGACGGACCGCAGTGGTCCTACGAGGTGAAGTGGGACGGCTACCGCGCCCTCCTGCTCAAGGCGGGGGATTGCATCACCCTGATCTCGAGGCGCGAGGCAGACCTGACCCGTGCGTACCCCGCCGTGGTCGCGGCCGCGCGGACGCTGCACCCGCGGGCGTGCCTGCTCGACGGTGAGATCGTCGCGCTCGACGCAGACGGTCGGCCTTCGTTCCAGGCGCTGCAGCACCGGAGCCAGGCCGCGTCGTTCGTGATGGCGTACTACGCCTTCGACATCCTCGAACTCGACGGCACGAGCCTCCTGTCGCGACCCTTGAGCGAGCGACGCGTCGTGCTCGCATCCACGGTGCAGGGCAGCCGTGTCCTGCTGTCGGAGCCGCTTCCCGGATCGCCGGCGCAGATCGAGCCGCTGGTCCGGAGCTTCGGTCTCGAGGGGGTGGTGGCCAAGCGGCTGGACTCGCGCTACGAGCCAGGCCAGCGATCGGGCGCCTGGCTGAAGGTGAAGTTCCAGCAGCGGCAGGAGTTCGTGGTCGGGGGCTTCCGACCCGTCGGCTCCTCGGTCGACGCACTCATCGTCGGCTACCGCGACGCGGACCAGTGGCTGGCGGCCGGGATCGTACGCGCCGGACTGACCCCGCGCGCGCGCCAGGAACTGTTCGGGCTGCTGAGGCCAATTCAGGGCGATGCGTGCCCGTTCGCGAACCTGCCGTCTCCGCGAAAGGGGCGCTGGGGTGAAGGCATCACGGCCGAGGACATGGCCGCGCTCCGGTGGGTGGTCCCTGAACTGGTCGTCGAGGTGGCCTTCACCGAATGGACGGCTGGCGGAAGCCTGCGTCATGCCGCGTTCGTGGGACGGCGGACCGACAAGGCTCCCCACGACGTGTACCGCGAAGGGTGAAGCCGGGCCGCCCGGTGCCCAGGCAATCGGGCGTAGACTCCGGACATGGCTGAACCGCCTGCGCGACCGGACGCGACGACCGTGTCGGGCGATCGCGAGAGCGACGCCCGGCAGGCATTCCGGATGAAAGTGGGCGATGCTCTCCGGTATACGAGCTCGCCGCTCGAGGCGCCGACGCTCGCGTGCCGCCTGCTGGGCGAGTTCCTCGGCGCGAACCGGGTGTGCTTTGCCGAGATCGAGGGTGCGGACGCGGTGTTCAGGGGCTCGTGGGAACGCGACGTGCCGCCGTTGCCCGCGCGTCTTGCCTACGCCGCCTACGGCCCGAACCTGGTCGAGTCATTCGTCCGCGGCGAAACCGTGGTCATCGACGATGTGCTGACGGACCCGCGCCTGGGCGATGTCGAGCGACCCGTGTGGACCGCGGCACTGATCCGCTCGGCTGTCGGGGTCACGATGCTCAAGGACGGTGTGTGGGTCGCCGGTTTCACGGTGCAGGCGAGCGATCCGCGTCACTGGAAGCCGAGTGAGGTGGCGCTCATCCAGGAAACCGCCGAGCGGGCGTGGGCGGCGCTGCAGCGCGCGCGGGCCGAGGCGGCCCTGCGCGAGAGCGAACGACGCCTCTCCGTGGTCTTCGACACCCTGCCTGTCGGCGTCGGGCTGGTGAAGCCAGGCGGAGCCGTCGTCCTGGCGAACCGGGAGATGCTGCGCTACCTGCCCAGCCGGACGGTCCCGTCCCGCGAGCCGGCGGCCCAGCCGCGCTGGCGCGGCTACCACCCAGATGGCCGGCGGATCGAACCACAGGATTATCCGTCCGCGCGGGTGCTGCGGGGGGAACGGATGGTGCCCGGCGTCGAGTTCCGGTACTTGCAGGACGACGGCACCGAGGTGTGGACCCGAGTGGCCGCCCTTCCCGTGCACGACGCGGACGGGCACATCGCCGAGGTCGTGGCGGTCGTCACCGACATCGATGCCCTGAAGCGCACACAGGAGGCCCTGCGCGAGAACGAGGCGCGGCTCCACGGGCTGCTCGAGACGCTCGAAGAGCGGGTGCGCAGCCGGACGTCTGAGCTCGCCGGTGCCAACGCTACCCTGCAGGGCGAGGTGCAGCTGCAGCAGGCCGCGGAACTCCAGGTCAAGGCCCTGTTCCGCCGCCTTGTGTCGGTGCAGGAGGATGAACGCCGGCGCATCGCCCGCGACATCCACGATCAGCTCGGGCAGCCGCTGACGGCCCTGCGGCTCAAGCTGGAACTGCTGCGGAGCGACGCCCGCCTTCCGGCCGACCTCGTCGAACTCGTGGAGCGCATCCAGCGGGTCTCTTCCGAAATCGACATCAGCGTCGACGCGATCACCTGGCAGCTGCGCCCGGCGGCGCTCGACCACCTGGGACTTTCCGCGGCGCTCGCGCGCCTGGTCGAAGGCTGGAGCCGCCGGTTCGGCCTGGTGGCGGAGTACGGATCTTCCGGGCCCGACCTTCCGCCGCACTCGCACGAGATCGATGCCAATCTCTACAACATCGCCCAGGAGGCGCTGCACAACGTCTACAAGCATGCCCGGGCCACCCGGGTCAGCGTCCTCCTGCAGCACATCGGCGACTCCCTGCAGCTCACGGTCGAGGACGATGGGACCGGGTTCGACGCGGGTACGGCCCGCGCCTTCGGCCCGGATCAGCTCGGTCTCGTGGGCATGCGTGAACGGGCGGCGCTCGTCGGGGGCACCCTCGAAGTCGAGACCTCGGAGCACGGCACCACCGTGCTGGTCCGTGTGCCGCTCGACGCCGCGGGGGCAGGGCGGGACGGGGCGTAACCCGCGGATTGCACCTGTGAAACGCAATGTCCGAGCGGCCCGTCACCGCTATACTGCTGCGACCGTCGGCCGGGTGACGCCGTTCCCCTGAGCCGGCACCAGGATGCCTGACGTCGGGCCGCCCCGGCACCGACCGATTCGAGGAGGCCAGCGCCATGAAATGGGTGACCACTGCCAACGTCCACTTCGACCGGGTTGCGTCGCCGTGGCTGATCAAGCGGTTCATCGACCCGCAGGCCGAGTTCGTCTTCGTGCGGCGCGACCAGGTGAACACGCGGCCTGCTGACGCCATCCCGCTTGCGATTCCCGGCACCGAACTCGGTCCTCACGACGAGAACGGCACGACCTTCACGAAGCTCGTGAAGAAGTACAAGATCACCGACCCCGCCATCCTGCACATGGCGCAGGTGGTGGAGAAGGGTGTGAAGTTCGTGCTCGAGGGCTACCGCCCGCCGATCACGGACCGTGACGGCCAGATCGGCGTCGGCTTCCTGGCCTTCTCCGACGGCATGGTGCTGCACAAGAGCACCGACCAGGAGCGGCTCGACGCCAGCTACGTCGCGTACGACGCGCTCTACGCGCTGTTCAAGGCGAACAAGGGGCTGGTGCTCGCCGCGCGTAACGACGGCGACGCTCACGAGCCTGGCGGGAGGGCGTGATGGGCGAGACTACTCCGGGCACGGTGTCACGGCGCGGCTTTCTCGGGCGTACGCTCGCGGCGGCCGCGGCGCTGCCGCTCGCGTCGTCAGGGCTCGCGGCCGACGGCGCCGTTCCGGTGACGACCGCCGAGGCATCCGGCTATAGAAGCCTTACCGCCGCGGAGGCCTCGATCACCGAGGCGCTCGTGAACGCCCTGTGCCCAGCCGACCACCTCACGCCGGACGGCGTGACCAGCGGCCTGGCGGCCTTCATCGATGCGCACCTGGCTGGTGCCATCGACGCTGGCGTCCATGGCCAGCGCGAACTCTTCAAGGCGGGGCTGGTGGCCGCCGATGCCGCCTGCCGACGCACGCACGGCGTCCCGTTCGCTGCGCTCCCGGCGGTCGAGGCCCGCGCCTTCCTCAGCGCGATCTCGGCCGGCGAGGTGATCGCGGACTTCCCGCTGGCCTCGTGGCGTTCGGAGGTGGTCGACCCGCTGCTGACGCAGGCCTGCTTCTCGGGTGACGTCTACGGGGCCCACGACGGGCGCATGTTCTGGAAGCTGTTCGGCTGACATCCCGTCATCTTCGCTAAGATGACCGCCTCATCCGTCGCATCACCTGCGGCCGATCCTGGAGGCGCTCGTGAGGTCATCTCCGTCCATCCTCGTCCGCTGCCTGTGCCTGGTGGCGTTGCTGCTCGCGTCGGCGTGCAGCGCGCCTCCACCCCAGGCCGACCCGCTGAATCAGGCCTTCGACTCCAGCGAGCCCATCACCGCCGAACGGCTCGGTGCGGAACTCGCCGCCCGCGCCGGCCGGGACGCCGCCCAGGATGTGGCGTACCTCGTGGCTGGCGCCATGATCTCGCGGTGCGACGACCCACGTGACGGCTTCATCTCCACACCGGCCGAGCGCACCTGCCTCGCCACGCTGAGCCTGGACGATGCCTGGCAGGCGAGGCTGGACGGCATGCTCGCCACCCCGCCCGCCATCTCGGAGCCGGGGTGGTTCACCACCCTGCTCCTCATCGCGGCGCTCCTGCTGGCCCTCCCGTGGGCAGTCGACCGGTCGGTCCGGATCACCGGCTGGCGCCTGCGCCAGTTCACCACCGGCAAGTGGTTCCGGTTGCATCCCCTCGTCCAGCTCCTCGTGGCGGTCGTTGCCGGCGGGATGCTGTACGGCGCGGCGCTGCTGACCCTGTTCGCGATGAACGTCCAGTGGAGCGAACCGGCGGCACCGCTGCAGCGGCTGGTCGACCTCTATCACCTCGCCACACCGGAGATCCGCCTGCTCGGCGTTGTCGCCGGGCTCGGGATCCTCTACGTCTGGTTCGGTATGGTCGATGCCTCCCGCCGCATCACGGGGCTGGTGGGCGGTGCGACCGGTACCAGTACGCCTTTGCCAGGACGCCGGACGCCGCGCAACATCGTCATCTGCTGCGACGGCACCGGCAACCGGGCCGAGGCGGTGGATGGCGGTCGTCGCGCGGTCTCGAACGTCCGCAAGTTCTTCGAGGTGGCCAAGTCGGACGTGGAGTCCGAGTGGCTGCAGGACAAGTGGTACGACGACGGCGTGGGGACCGGCACGTCGGGCGAGAGCAAGACGCTCTCGACCCTCGAGAAGGTCGGTGGCTGGCTGGCCGCCAACACGCCGGCGAAGGTGCTGGGTGTCCTGGGTAACATCCGGGCGATCGGCGAGCTGGCCTTCGGCATCGGCATCACCGAGAACATCACGCAGGGCTACGCACAGCTCGTGCGCATGTACCAGCCGGGCGACCGGATCTTCATCGTCGGTTTCTCGCGCGGCGCCTACACGGCCCGGTGCATTGCCGACGTGATCGACGACGTGGGGTTGCTGCGGCAGGAGTACGTCCGCTTCGCGCCCGACATCATCCAGCTGTATCGCTACCGTGAGAGCCCGGATGAGACGGTGACCGTGCGGCCGGACCTGCTGCACACCGGCGTGCAGATCGAGTTCCTGGGGCTCTGGGACACCGTGGCGTCGCTCGGGGTGCCGCTCTGGGGCTGGTCGTTCTCGATCTTCAAGCTGTGGAGCAATGCCGGCTTCGGCGTGACCTGCATCCGCAACTGCAAGGTGATCCGACACGCGCTGTCGATGGACGAGCAGCGCTCGCAGTTCTTCCCGACGCTGTTCGACGAGGCCACACCCCAGCCCGGGCAGGACATCCAGCAGCGCTGGTTCCGCGGCTCGCATGCCGGCGTTGGCGGAGGCTACGCCGACACGTCGCTCTCCGACATCGCGCTCGGCTGGATGATCGAGGAAGCGCGAACGTGTGGGCTCATCCTGCACGACGCCTGGGACCGGACTGTCCTGAAGCGGACCGACCAGGACTTCTATCCGAACCCGATCGGCCAGGTGATCACGGAGCTGGAGCGGCAGAAGGCCTGGCGGGTGAGCGGTGCGTGGCCACGGTGGCACCCCTGCGAGGTCGAACAGAGCCTGGGGTACGGTGTGCTCGATGAGACCGTGCAGGATCGGGCGAAGAAGAGCAGGTCGCTGCGGGCGGCGGATGCGCCCGTGTGCAGCGACGAACTGGTCACCCTGGCGCCCGGTGAACGGGCGACGGTGCGGCTGCTCGGTCACCTGGGCTGGAATCGGACCGGCGTGGTGATGACGTCCGGCGCGACCTACCGCATCACCTACGTGGGTGGCGTCTGGCAGGACAAGGAAATGCCCAGCTGCGGTCCCGCCGGGCAGGATCCTGCCGGACCTGGAGACCTGCGCCGCTTCCTCGGCTGGGGGCGACGGGTGAAGACCGCGCGCTGGATGGAGCTGATCGGCCATGTCGCGCATCCGCGCCAGTGGCCGAACGTCGAGCGTGGCGGCCTGCGGCTGCTGTACTACCTCCTCTTCCGCGAGCCCACCGAGCTGACCCGCTCGCTCATCCCGCTGGGACGTCACCTGAAGGCCGTGGGTGACGCCGTCGACGTGACGGTGAACGCGTCCGGGGGCGTCTTCCATGGCTACGCGAACGACTGGTGGCTGGCCTACGACAACAACAGCGGCAGCGTGACCCTGTCCGTGCAGCGGCTCGACGACACGATGCCGCCACTGGCCGACCGCTACGTCGTGGCTGCGGATGGCGGCGTGCTCGACGGCCGGGAGAAACCGGTCGGCCTGTGAGTGGGAGTACGATCGGCTGACGGGGTGATGATGACGGAGACCGGTGCCATGGACCGAGACGACGAGTTCGTTCAGGCCTTCGAGGCGCGGACGCTGCCGAAGGCATTCTTCACGCACGCCGGTCACGTGCGGGCGGCGTGGTGGTACCTGACGCACTACCCGCTCGGTGAGGCCATGGACCGCTTCCGGACCGCGCTCCAGGCATATGCCGCGTCCCTCGGAGCCTCGGGAAAATACCACGAGACGATGACGGTGGCGTGGTTGCTGCTCATTGCGGAGCGGCTCGACGACGGCACGCGCCTGCCGACGTGGCGGGAGTTCGCGGACCGGTTCCCGGAGCTCTTCGAGCGCGAGGCCCTGCTCGCGCGCTACTACAGCGACGAGGTGCTCCGGTCCGAACGGGCGAGGCGCACGTTCGTCATGCCCGACCGGGCTCCGGGCACGACCGGCTAGCGCAGCACCCGACCTTCTGCCGCTCGGATGAGCCGGTCGTGGATGGCGAGGCCGATGCCTTCCTGGGCGGGTGCAATGGCGAGGATCTCGTCGGGCCCGGCCGCGTCGAGCGTCCGGATGGCGTCGAACAGTTCGCGCGCGGCCTGTTCTGGTTCGGCCCGAGAACCGAAGATCCGCACGGTCACCCGCCCGCCCGCGCCGGCGTCATCAAGCAGCTCGCTCACCATAGCCGCGTCCTCGGCCGGCGCCAGGATACCCATGCGCACACCCAGGGCCAGCCTCGCACGCGTCTCCGCGAGCACGCGTGCCGCAGCGGCGTGCGGTTCGCCCTCGACCAGCGTCATGCGCGCGCGTGGCGCGTAGTGCCGCAGGAGTTGACCGGGAGAGATCTGCGCCTCGCCAGCGTCGGTGAATCGGCTCATCACCTGGACGTCGGGCAGGATCGTGCGAATCGCGTCCACCGACACGCCGCCCGGCCGACGGACGAGGGGCGGGTGCACCGACAGGTCGAGCACGGTCGACTCCACACCGACGTCGGTGCGTCCGGCGTCGATGACGATGTCCACCCGGCCGTCGAGGTCGGCGAGCACGTGTGCGGCGTCGGTCGGGCTCGGACGCGAGAAGCGGTTCGCGCTGGGGGCGGCGACGGGCCGGCCGGCTGCCGCGATGAGGGCACGCGCCACCGGGTGGGCTGGCACGCGCACGGCCACGGTGTCCAGCCCTGCCGTGACCTCGCCAGGCACGTGCTGCTGCTTCGGGAGGATCAGGGTCAGCGGGCCAGGCCAGAACCGTGCGGTGAGCCGACCCACGGTGTCGGGCACGTCCCTCACGAGCGACGGCAGCTCCGAGGCGTCGGCCACGTGCACGATCAGTGGATCGGTCGACGGGCGTCCCTTGGCCTCGAAGATCCCGCGCACGGCGGTCACGTCGAGCGCGTTCGCTCCGAGCCCGTACACCGTTTCAGTGGGGAAGACGACGAGTCCGCCTTCGCGCAGCCGCCGTGCGGCATCGGCCAGCGCGTTCGGGTCCGGATGCGCGGGATCCACGCGGATCACGCGGGTCTGGCGTGCGGGCATTCCATTCATTGTGCACCGCCCGCTCAGCGCAGGAGGGTGCATTCGCGTTAACATCCCTCACGCCGTGAGTGACGACCGGAGCAGCAGCGCCGCAGGCCAGGCGGTACAGGGGCACAGGTGACGCCTGTCTCGAACGATCCCGAGGAGTTCTGGGGCGATCTGATCCCGCTGGTGGCGGCCCGCCAGGTGGTGCCGATCGTCGGCAGCGAACTCCTGACCGCCACGGTCAACGGCGCGCGCGTGCCGTTCTATCGCCTCGTGGCGGAGCGGCTGCTGGCGCGCTACAACGTCGACCCCTCGACCGTCGACCTGCGCGAGCACCACGAGCTGAACGACGCCGTCTGTGCGCTGGACCGGCTCGGCAAGCGCGCCAGCGCCGACAGCTACCTGCCGGTGCACGACGCCATCCGCGCCACCCTGGGCGAGCACCGCGACACGGTGTCGGCGCCGCTCCGCCTGCTGGCGGCCATCGACGACATCCGGTACTTCGTCACCACCACGGTGGACGACGTCCTGGCGCAGGCGCTGGATGCGGTGCGGCACGGGGGCCAGGCACGGACCGAGCAGGTGGAGTACGCGCCTGATGGCCTTCCGAACGACCGGCTGACCGACCTCGACGAAGGCGACAGCGAGCGGCGGACCGCCGTGCTCTACATGTTCGGGAAGGCTGCCGTGTCGCCGGTCTTCGCCACGCATGACGAGGACATCCTCGAGTTCCTCTACGGCATCCAGGCCGGTCTCGGACGTCCGCCGAAGCGGTTCTTCTCGGAGATCAGGAGCGCGAACCTGCTCCTGATCGGCTGCCACTTCCCGGACTGGCTGAGCCGGTTCATGGTCCGTGTGGCTGCCCCGAAGCGACTGAGCGAGCAGCCTCGCCGCAAGGACTTCATCATCGACCCGGAGCGTGAAGAGCCCGGGTTCGTCGTGTTCCTCACCACCTTTGCCAGGAACACGCGCATCTCGGCCATGACACCCGAGGCGTTCGTCGCCGAACTGCACGCCCGGTGGAGGGCCGCCCAGCCCGGCCAGCAGACGCCGGCTGCGGCCGCGCAGGTGGTGGTGACGCCGCAGGGTCGGAAGCCGGCCGTGTTCATCAGCTACTCGCGCACCGACCTGGCGTCGGCCCGGACGCTGTTCGACGAGTTGCGGCGGCTCGCGGGCAACGACGTGGCGTGGTTCGACAAGTCGGTGCTCGAGCCGGGGCACGACTGGGAGCAGCGCATCCTCGAAGGCATCGGTGCCTGCCAGCTGTTCCTCCCGGTCATCTCCCACTCGGAGGAGCAGCGCACCGAGGGCTTCTTCATCGCCGAGTGGAAGGAGGCGATCGAGCGTGCGCGCAGCATCGACGGCCGCGCCTTCATCGTCCCCGTGTTCGTCGATCCAGAGGCCGAGACGAAGCTGGTGCTCTATCCCCGCGCGCAGCGCATGTTCGGCCACATCGACTTCGGATTCGCTCCAGGCGGGAAGCTGACACCGCGGCTGGAGTCGGCCATCGTGCGCGAACTGCGCGCGTTCAGGGGGTGACGTGGCTGACCTGGTCGAGACCTCCTACCAGCTCGATGCCGACAACCCCTGGCCGGGCCTGGCCTGGTTCGACGAACGGGCCGAGCAGTTCTTCAACGGGCGCACCCGCGAGATCGCCGAACTCCGGCGCCTGGTGGCCGATGCCCCGCTCACGGTGCTGTTCGGCCGCTCGGGTCTCGGCAAGACCTCGCTGCTGAAGGCGGGCCTGTTCCCTGCGCTCAGGCGCGCGAACTACCTCCCGGTCTACCTCCGCGTGCGCTACCCGGCCCCGGGCGAACTGACCGACACGCCGCTCATCGAGCAGTTGTACATGGCCTTCCAGGAGGCCTGCACTTCGGAAAAGGTCGGTGCGGACGCTCCGGAGCGCAGGCCCGGCGACACGTTCTGGGAATACCTGCACCGGGTGGACACGAAGGTCTGGAGCCGCCAGAACGAGCGGCTCATGCCGGTCTTCGTGCTGGACCAGTTCGAGGAGGTGTTCACGCTCGGCGTGTCGGCACCGCTGGCGGTGCAGCGCCTGCGCGAGGACCTGGCCGACCTGGCGGAGAACCGCATCCCTGTGGCCACCGAGCGGCGGCTCGCGGAAGACCCCGAGCTCGCCACGTCGCTGGCCCTGCGCAGCCAGCCGTACCGCGTGCTGCTGTCGTTCCGCGAGGACTTCGCCACGCAGTTCGAGCGATGGCGCGAACTGCCGTCGCTGATGCGGAACCGCCTGCAGCTGCTGCCGATGAACGGACGACAGGCGCTCGAGGCGGTGCGCGGCGCGGCGTCGCACCTGGTGGACGAGCGAACGGCGTCGCTCATCGTGCGGTTCGTGGCCTCGGAGCGCAAGTCGAGCCCGCAGGAAGACACGTCGATCGCCTCGCTCGACAGCCTGACCGTGGAACCGGCCCTGCTCAGCCTGGTGTGCCGCGGCCTGAACACCGGGCGCAAGGAGCGACGCAGCAAGGGCGGACCGGACCGGATTGACGCCGAGCTGCTCTCGCAACTCGGCACGGGGGTCGTCGACCGGCACTACAACGACAGCATGAACGACCAGCCGGAGCGGGTGGCCCGGTTCATCGAGAGCGAGCTGGTCACCGAGAGCGGCTACCGCAATCCGTGCGCGCAGGACGATGCGCTGCGCGAGCCGTACCTGCTGTCGCTTGGTGCCCTGCAGGTGCTGGTGGACCGCCGGCTGCTGCGCTTCGAGCCCTCGCTGGGCGTGACGCGCGTGGAGCTGATCCACGACCTGCTCGCGCCGACGGTCGTGAAGCATCGCGACGAGCGGCGCCGGCAGGACGACCTGCAGAAGCTGGGCGATGAGCTGCGCCGGCAGGATGAAGCCCGGCGAGCCGCCGAGGCGGCGCTCAACGCTCGGCGGCGCTCGACGATTGCCGCAGTGGTGGCCGGCGTGGCGGTGGTGGTGGCGGCCGGTGTCGGCCTGCTGGCTTACTACGCCGTGGGGCAGGCCAGGCGCGCCACCAGCGCGCTTGGCGTCGCCGAACGCGAACGTGCCGAGGCCGACACGCAGGCGCGGATCGCGCGCTCGCGCGAACTGGCCTCGGCCGCGCTCATCCGGCTCGACACCGAGCCCGAACTCGCGGTGCGGCTCGCGATGGAGGCGCTCGGCGCCGCGTCCACCGTCCCCGCGGAGCAGTTGCCGGTGCAGGCGGAATCGGCGCTGCGGCAGGCGCTGTTCCGCTGGCACGGACACGCGGACGATCCCCCGCCACAGATGCCGTCCTCCGCGCCCGTGCTGCACCTGCGTGGCGTCCAGGGCGGTGCACCGACCGACGATGTGATGGGCGTGGCGATCAATCCGGATGGTACGCGGCTGCTCGCAACCGGGTGCGACCGGTTCGCACGGCTGTGGGACATCAGGTCCGGAGCCCCCGTGTTCTCGCGCCAGCATCCAGCCCCGCTCACCGTTGGGGCGTTCTCGCGCGACGGCCGCCTGATGCTGACGGCGGGCGGCAATCCATGCCTCACGCGGCCGACGCGCGACCCCAACGACACCGACGTGCGCGTGTGGGATGTGGCCTCCGGAGACCTGCGCGCCCGCCTGAAGGGTCCTCAGTTCCTGCTGGTGGGCGCGGCGTTCGACGCCACGGCTTCGCGTGTGGTGGGCGGCGGCCTCGAAGGCCACGTGCTGTCGTGGTCCATCGCCGACGGGACGATGCGTGACGTCGGGGAACAGACGGCCGGGCTCGAGCCGGCGATCATCCAGTCGGTCGAGGTCAGTCCAGACGGGCGGCACGTGGCCAGCGGCGCCCAGGACGGGACGGTGGCCATCTGGAACGCGGAGACCGGCGCGCGCGAGCGGACGCTCACGCACGACGCGCGGGTGCTTGCAGTGGCCTACGGTGGTGCGGCCGGAAGCGCACGGCTCGCGTCGGTCGACGAGAATGGCATTGCCAAGCTCTGGGATGCGAGCACGTACGACCTGCAGCGTGAGATCCGCACCTATACCGGCGCCCTCTACTCGGCGGCCCTGTCGAACGATGGCCGCTTCCTCGTGACCGCCGGCTCTGAACTGGTGCTGTGGGAAATCCAGACCGGTGCCCGCATGCAGATCATTGCCGGAGAGCAGCCGCTGTATGCGGTGTCGATGAGTGCCGACGGCCGGTTCATCGCCGCCGCAGGCCAGGGCGGTTTCCTCAGGATCTTCGACTGCGACCTCTGCGTCGGCCGCGACGCGCTGCTGACCCTGGCCAACGGCCGTCCACCGCGGGAACTGACGCCGCGTGAACGGCAGGACTTCGCGTTCCCCGACTGACGGACCGGTCGAGCCGGACCTGCCGGTTCCCCGCGGCGCAGCCGATAACCCGGGGACATGGACTGCCCCCGCTGCGCCTTCGTCCATACCGCCACCTTCGAGGAATGCCCGAAGTGCGGCGTCGTTGTCTCCAAGTACCTGCGGGGCGCGGCCGTGGATCCGGCCGCCCCGTCGCGCCTGCCTGGGGCGTCGGTGCAGGCAGACCTCGAGCGTGCCGAGGCCGACCGCGACAGGCTCCGCGTGGAACTGCGTGCACGCGCCCTCGCCATTGTGCTGGCGCTGGGGTTCGCGTGGCTGGCGGTCCGCGCGTCGCCAGGTGCCGTGCGCATGATCGCCATGTGGGTGCACGAAACCGGGCACGCAGCCGCTGCCTGGGCTTGTGGGTACCCGGCGTGGCCCGGTCCCTGGTTCACGCCGGTTGGTGACGAGCGGTCGCTCCTCCTGACCCTGCTGATCGCCGGAGCGCTGGGTTACGGTGCGTGGCGCGCGTGGGCGATTGCGCGCTGGTTCTGGGTGGCTGCGGCGGTCGCGGCGCTCGGCCTCGTGACGGTCTGCACATTCGTCCTGCACGCGGGCCAGGCCCGCCAGCTCATCGTGTTCAGCGGCGATGGCGGGAGCCTGCTGATTGGCACGCTGCTGATGATGACCGTGTTCGCGCGCGAGGAGAGTGCCGTGCGGCGCGATCGCCTCCGGTGGGGGCTGGTGGCCATCGGGGCGCTCGCCTTCATGGACGCCTACGCGACCTGGGCGGGCGGGATCGCGGCGGTGCCCTTCGGCGCCGGCGATCATGGCCTGAGCGACCCGAGCGTGCTCGCGGAAGAGTTCGGCTGGAGCGTGCTGCAACTCATGCGGCGATACCTGCAGATCGCCCACGCCTGCCTCGCGGCGCTTGCCGTGGCCGCCATGCTCCACATCGTCCTGCCGGCGCTCGCCCTCGTCGAGCGCGCCACGCGCTGAAGGCGCGCCCTGCCGGCATTTCGGCAGTCGTCAGTACGCCTCCTACTGCGTTCGAAGAAAATTTCCTGGCGAGTCGGCGTTCTGCTCAACCCGACTTTCGACGCGCCGATTGCACGGACAAGTTCCTGGATCCTGCCGGAGGCCCGCGCAATGTCGTTCACGAAGAAACTCCTTCTGCTTGGCCTGCTGCTGACCGTGGGCCCCCTGATGACCGTGCTCGCCATCGTGCGCCAGACCGATGCGCGCACGCAGCAGGCCGCGCACGACGGCACCGTGGACCTGGCGAAGGGAGACCTCGACCATATCGTGCACCTGGTCCACCTGGCCTGCGAGTCGCTTGTCGGGCGCGCGGCAGGCGGTGAGCAGGCGACCGCGGACCCTGGAGCCGTCAACGACCTGCTCGACAAGCTGGCGGCCGTGAAGGTTGGCCGGACGGGCTACATCTACATCCTCAAGGCGACGGGTGAGCAGCGGGGCAGCTACGTGCTCTCGCTGGGGCGCAAGCGTGACGGCGAGAACCTGTGGGGCTCGCGCGATGCGGACGGGAACTTCTTCATCCAGGAGATCGTGAACACCGCGGTGACTCTCCGGCCAGGCGAGACCAGCGAGCACCGCTATCCCTGGCAGAACGCCAACGACCCCGCACCGGTGATGAAAGTGGCGCGGTTCAAGTACGTGCCTGCCCTCGACTGGGTGGTGGCGGCCAGCCTGCCGGAGCCGGAGCTGTTTGCGACGAGTGATCGGATCGATGCCCTCGTGTCGAAGACCGACACGATCCTGCTGGTGGTGGCGGCGCTGGCACTCGTCGGCTGCGCCGTGACCTGGAGCCTCTTCGCCCGCAGGTTCGGGCGGAAGCTGGACACCATTGTCACCAACCTCACCGACGGTTCATCCCAGGTAGTGGCGGCGGCCGGCCAGGTAGCTGGCTCTGCGCAGGCGCTGGCACGCGGAGCCACCGAGGAGGCCAGCTCCATCGAGCAGACGGCGCAGTCCATGGACGAACTGTCGACGATGACCCGGAACAACGCCGAGCACTCGCGCGAGGCTGCCCTGCTGATGGGCGACGTGGATGCGCGCGTCTCCGAGTCGAACGCGGCCCTCGAGGAGATGGTCGGGTCCATGCGGCTGATCGAGCAGTCGAGCGAGAAGGTCGCCCACATCATCCGCACCATCGACGAAATCGCGTTCCAGACCAACATCCTTGCGCTGAACGCCGCCGTGGAGGCTGCGCGGGCCGGCGAGGCCGGCATGGGCTTCGCGGTCGTCGCCGACGAGGTCCGGAACCTCGCCCAGCGGTCGGCCCAGGCGGCGAAGGACACGACGGCCCTCATCGAGGAGTCGCTCGCCAACTCGAAGCTCGGGGCGGCCAGGGTGACGCAGGTCGGGTCTGCCATTGCGGGCATCACGACGGGTGTGGTGAAGGTGAAGGGGCTCATCGACCAGGTGAGCACCGCCAGCGAGCAGCAGGCGCAGGGGATCGGCCGCGTGTCGGGTGCCATCGCCAAGATCGAGAAGGTCACCCAGATGATGGCCGCCAACGCGGAAGAGAGTGCGGCCGCCAGCGAGGAACTGAGCGCGCAGGCGGGGGCGGCCATGGCCACCATCCACAACCTCGAGGAACTCGTGGGAGCGCACTATCACGGTCATCAGCTTGCCGGGCCCGTCTCGGGCATGGGGGCCGGCGTGCCGGCGACAGGGCGCCAGGATCGGCACGCGGCATGACGTGACGCGCATGGAGCGGCAGGTCGGGCAGGAGGTTGCCATGTCAGGATGGGTGAAGCGGGGCGTGCGTGGCGTGCTGGTGGCGGCAATGGTGGCGGGGCCAGCCGCGGTGTCGGCGCAGACGCCGGTGCAGCTGCAGACGAAGGACGGCACGTCGGCCATCAGCTTCGGCCTGCTGACGCAGGCGTTGGCGCAGCGCGACATCACCGAGAACGGGCCGTCGACGCACGACATCTGCCTCAGGCGCTTCCGGTTCATTGCCGGCGGCAGGCTCGCCAACCGCGTGAAGCTGTTCGTGGACACCGACACCCCGTTCCTCGGCGAGCACAACGCCACGTGGTCGGTGCCGCCGACCTACCTGCAGGACCTGATCGTCACCGTCGAGTGGCGGCCCGAGCTGCAGGTCGACGCCGGCCTGCTGCTGGTGCCCGACTCGTACAACGGCACGCAGTCGGCCGCGTCGCTGATGGCCGTGGGCTACGGCCCGTATTCCTTCCTGTCCTCGGCCCCGACGCATTCACGCGTGGGGCGCGACCAGGGGGTGCAGCTCCGGGGCTACCTTGCGAAGAACCGGGTCGAGTACCGTGCCGGCATCTTCCGCGGTGCGATGAAGACCGAGGCCGGCATGTCGCCACGCTATGCCGGGCGGCTGGTGTGGCATCCCTTCGGCGCGCAGACCGGCTACTTCTACGCCGGCACGCTGCACGGCAAGCGGCGGATGCTCGGTGTCGGTGTCAGCGTCGATCGGCAGGAGCACTTCAGCGCCGTCTCGGCCGACGTGTTCAGCGAGTGGCCCCTGCGGAATGGCGCCACCCTGACCATGCAGGCCGACTACACGCGCTATGACGGCAGCCGGACATTCACCACGCTGCCCCGCCAGCACACCTGGATGGCCGAGGGCAGCTACACCGGCCGCAGGCGGGTGGGGGTCTTCGGGCAGGTGGCGCACCAGGACATCGCGGCGTTCGGGAAGGCGGACTCGGCCGCGATGCAGGCCGGCGTGCTCTATTGGCTGAAGGGGCACCGGAGCAACCTGAAGTGCGGCGTGGGACGCACGCTGAAGACCGGGGCCCCGGCTCACACCCAGCTGCTGGTCCAGAGCCAGCTGTTCATCTTCTGACGCGGCGCCGGGCTCAGTGCCGGGTGAACCGGCCAAGCATCTCGGCCAGGTCGGCGATGCGGTACGGCTTGGGCAGCAGGCCGAGTGCGCCGAGCGAGATGAGCCCCTGCGCCTCCTCGTTGTCGCCGTAGCCGGAGCAGACGACCACGGGGACGCCAGGGTCGATCGCCCGGAATGCGAGGAAGGCCTCGCGACCGTCCATCTTCGGCATCTTCAGGTCGAGCAGCACACCCTTCAACCCCTCATGATGCCGGCGGAAGGCCTCGACCGCCTGCACGCCATCCTCGGCGGTCAGGCTCTGGTACCCGAGGCGGGCCAGGGCTGTCGTCGCGAAGCGCCGGAGGATCGGTTCATCCTCGACCACCAGGACCAGGCCCTCGCCTGGTCCCGTTCCTGGCGCGCGCCTCGCCGCCACCGGACCGAGCACACCGCGGGGCAGGCGAACGACGAAGCGTGAGCCCATACCTGGCGTGGACTGCACCACGATCGATCCCCGGTGCAGGTGCACGATGCCGTACACCGTCGACAGGCCGAGGCCGGTTCCCGGCGTGCTGCCGCGCACCTTCGTCGTGAAGAAGGGCTCGAAGATGCGCATGCGCACCTCCTCGGTCATCCCAACGCCCGTGTCGGCCACGATCAGCTGCACGTAGTCGCCGGCCGGCAGCGGCTGCGCGTGCGCCTCGTCGAGCGTCACCTCCGTTGTCTGGAGGTGCAGCGTTCCGCCGTGGGGCATGGCCTCGCACGCGTTGATGGCCAGGTTCACCACCAGCTGGTTGATCTGGCCCGGGTCGGCGTCGATGGTCCATCCGGTGCCGAGGGACAGGTCCAGCGTGACGTCCGGCCGGAATGTCGGGCGGAGCATCGTCACGCAGTCCGCCACGATGGCGTCGAGGTCCACCGGTTCCACGATGTTCTTGCCGCGTCGCCCGAAGGCGAGCAGCTTGCGCGTCAGCTCCGCGGAGCGTGTGGCTGCCTGGACGATGGCCTCGAGGTCGTGCCGCCGCCCGGCGTCGTGCTCGTCCTGCAGCAGCAGGTCGGCATAGCCGAGGATGCCCCCCAGCATGTTGTTGAAGTCGTGGGCCACGCCGCCGGCAAGGCTGCCGAGGCTTTCCATCTTCTGGGCCTCGAGCAGTTGCATCTCGAGCCGCTCGCGCTCGGCCTCGTTGCGCTTGTGCTCGGTGATGTCCTTGCCGAACACCGCAATGCCGGTCACCCGGCCGTCGACACGGACCGGGTTGAACGAGTGCAGCACCGTCGTGTCGGTGCCGGGCACGGCGTATTCGGTCGAGAACGAACCCTCGCGCAGCGTGCGCTCGTAGAAGCCGCGCCATTCCAGGTCGTGCGGCGCCGGCATGATCTCGGACGGCCGCATCCCGTTCGCCAACTGCAGGCCGAAGTTCGCGCGAGCCGCCTGGGCCAGGGCCGCGTTGAACAGCACCAGCCTGAACTCCACCGGCTCGACGAGCCACACCATGTCGTCCGTGCTGTCGATCAGGGTGGAGAGACGGGCACGCGACTCCTCGATGGCCCGACGGGCTTCGACCTCGGTGGTCACATCGCGCGTGGTCATCAGCAGGAGGTCGGCACCGTCGTAGGTGACCACCGCCAGTGACGTCGAACCCCAGAAGAGCCGTCCGTCCCTGGCGCGCAGGCGTGAGAGGAACCGGTCGACCCGTCGCCTGGTTGCCACGAGGTCGACGAACCGCAACCGCTCGCCTTCGTCCACCCACAGGCCGAGGTCGACACCCGACCGGCCGACGGCCTCCTCGCGACTCCAGCCCGTGAGCCGCGTGAACCCCTCGTTCACGTCGACGAACACCCGGTTCGCGCCGTCGAACAGGTACACAGCCTCTGGATAGACACGGAAGATCTCCGCGAAGCGCTCCTCGGTGGCGGTGAGCGACGCGAGGGCCAGGTTCAGCCGCCGCCGCTCACGGTCGTAGCTGGTCGTGGCCATCCAGAGGATGAACGCGCACGTGAAGCCGCTCACGACCAGACCGGTGATCAGGTCGACGAGCCGGGCCCGGTCGGATGGGAACGGAGTCGGGAGATCGGGCCGCGCATACTCCAGCAGCGTCAGTACGGTGGCCACCGCGATCACCAGGGCGGACAGCACCCAGACGCGCCGTCCGCGGTAGAACATCACCACGTAGCAGATGGGGATGAAGAAGTAGTACGGCAGGCTGCCCTGGGTCCCGGCGTTCGGGAACCAGCCGACGCTCAGCATCACGAGCTGGGCGACCAGCAGCGAGCCCGGGTAGTAGTGTCCGCGCCTGGCGAGCAGGTACAGCGCGAATGCCACGAGCCCGAACAGGCCGGCCATCGCCGACACGACGATCGGCAGGTCCTGGAAGATGTTCGTGGGAATGACGATGGCGAGCGTCAGGATCGCGCCAGCAAGGCACAGCCGCTCATAGAACCGCTCCCGCAGGTCCTGGTCGCTGTCCGGCAGGAGGTAGGCGCCGAGTCGGTCGCTCAGACCGTCGCTGTGCACGGGTGGGTCCCCTCGCCGAACCGCCGGGTCTGGCGCTTGATTGGGAATGCAATCAGTCTACGCCAGTCCCGACGGTGCCGGCCCCGCCGATTGCCGCGACTGCACTCAAGCACGCGAACCAGCGTGCACTGGTGGGCCGCGTGGTACTATTTATCGCCGAGCTGGCCGGGACGCCCCGGCCCGACCCGGTAGACCCGACGGAGCCGCACGCCCGGCCCGCCGACCGCCCCGACCGGCGCGCTAGGAGGGCTCCATGCCAGCCCGTGATGCTGGACCGACAGGACCGCAGGGCGGCACCGAGCAGCCGCTGTTCTGGGAGCCGACGCACGCCTTCCTGAAGTACTCCGTCGCGTTCATGATCGTGGGTGGCGGGCTCGCCATCCTCACCCTCCGGATCTTTCAACCCGAGCAGGTCGCCAGGCAGGCCATGGTGGCGACCTTCGTCGTCATCGGGCTGGTGTCCGGCGCGTTGCTGAGGGCCGGCCACCCCCGGGCCAGCTTCCTCACGCAGGCCCTGGGCGTCTGGACCTATGTCACCGTGGCCGCCGTGATCTTCGGGGGCGTGAACGCGGTCTCCGTCTACATCTACCCGCTGCTGATCCTCATGCTTGGCTGGCTGGCGCAGCCGCGCGGCGCCCTCGTGCTGGCCGGCCTGACGTCGGCCCTGCTGCTGGCCTTCACGGTTGGCGAACTGCAGGGAACCCTGCCCGCCGCACCGCCCACCACGCCGGTCCTCCGGTGGGTCGTGGAGACCGCGGTCATCTTCCTGGCCGCGGTCCTGGCGCACCGGGCCCGGCACTCCTACCGTGACCGGATCGAGGAGGTGCGACAGCTCGGCGTTCACCTCAATGAGCGCAACGCGGAGGTCCTTGCGCGCGAGGCGCAGCTCGAGGCGATCCTGGCATCCACCTCCGAAGGCATCCTGGCGGTCGACCCGGAAGGGCGCGTGATCCGGACCAACCGGCGCTTCGCCGAACTCTGGTCGATCCCGCACCCGCTGCTGGCCAGCCGCGACGATCGCGCGCTGCTCGACTTCGTGCTCGGCCAGCTGGTCGACCCCGACGGATTCATGGCGACGGTGCAGGCGCTCTACGAGTCCGACGCCCAGTCCACCGACTTCGTCACGTTCACGGACGGTCGGGTGTTCGAGCGGTTCACGGCGCCGCTGCTGCTCGAAGGCCGGCGTGCCGGCCGCATCTGGTGCTTCCGCGACATCACGAACACGCGCCGCGCCGAGGAGCGCCTGCAACTGGCCATGGAGATCACCCAGGTGGTGCCCTTCGAGGTGGACCTGCTCGCAGGCGCCCTGATCTTCGAGCCGAACGGACTCACCAGGCTCGGCCTCGCCGAGCGCGACGACCTTCGCACGTTCAGGGGGTGGGCTGACGCGGTGCATCCGTACGACAAGGAGCGGTTCACGGAAGGCGTGCGGCGCGGCTTCGGTCCCGGCGACCCGGCATTCGACTGCGAGTACAGGATGCCGTCCGCGGGCGGCTCCTGGGAGTGGGTGCACACCCGCGCACGCGTCATACAGCACGCGTCCAGCGGCACGGCGTCCCGCGCGGTCGGCAGCTCGATGAACATCAGCGCCCGCAAGCGTCTCCAGCAGGCACATCTGCAGGCGCAGAAGCTGGCGTCGCTCGGCACGCTCGCCGGCGGCATCTCGCACGACTTCAACAACATCCTCGCCGCCATCCGCGGCAACGTGGACGAGGCGGCCCTGGTCACCGGCGCCGGCCACCAGGTGGCCGACAACCTCCGGGACATCCGCCGTTCGACCGATCGCGCCGCGGAACTCGTGCGTCGCATCATGACGTTCGCCCGTCCGAAGGAGACGCAGCCCGAGCGCGTGAGCCTCCACCTGGTCGTCCTGGAGGTGCTCAAGCTGCTCCGGTCCACCCTGCCCGCCAGCATCGAGCTGCGCACCCGGTTCGCGGGCGATATCCCGGACGTGATGGCCGACTCGACGCAGGTGCACGAGGTGGTCGTGAACCTCACGACGAACGCCGCCCATGCCATCGGCTCCAGGGCGGGCGCCATCACCTACGGCCTGGAACCGGTCGTCCTGGACGCTGCGGCCTGCAGCGCGATGCCCGGCGCCGCGCCCGGCCGCTACCTCCGCCTCACGGTCACCGACGACGGGTGCGGGATGGAGCCGACGACCATGGAGCGGATCTTCGACGTGTTCTACACCACAAAGGCCGTCGGCGAAGGCACGGGGCTCGGCCTCTCGATGGTGCACGGGATCATGCGCAGCCACGGCGGCGCGGTGACGGTGGAGAGCACGCCAGGGGCAGGGTCGAGCTTCGCGCTGTTCTTCCCGATTCCCGAACTGCCGCCCGTGCCCGCGCCCGCGCCCGAGCCGCACGCCGCGGTACAGGTGGCGTCGCTGCGCGTGCTGCTCGTCGACGATGAGCCGATGCTGGTGGCGCTCGGGACCCGCATGCTCGCGCGCCTGGGGCACGAGACGACCGCCTTCCAGGATCCGCGCGCGGCGCTCGAGGCCCTGCGGGCCAATCCCGCCGGCTTCGATTTCCTGATCACCGACTACGCGATGCCGCGCATGACCGGCACGGAACTGACCCGCGCCGTCCTGGCCATCAGGCCGGACCTGCCGGTCGTGCTCGTCACCGGGCGGATCAGCGAGGACGACCGTCGACTGCTGGAGCCCTCCGGCATCCGGGAGCTCATCCTCAAGCCGTTCGGAATGGACCAGTTGGCCCGCGCGATCGAGCGTGCAGCGGGCCGACGTGCACGGCCCCCGGCCTGATTCGGGTCACCCACTACCGCGCGGGACACGTCCGGCCGACAAGCCATTCGACAGGTGTCGCGGCGGTCGTTCGACTCTCCTGCGCGCCATACCGGTAGTGGACTGACACTTCAGATTCGTGGAGGCAAGCATGAGCGTGCGTTTCTGCCGCTTCGTGACCACCGCGTGCCTGCTCGTCCTAGCGGCGACGGCACCGGCGCAGGCCCAGGGGAAGATCCGGATTGCCATCTGGGAAATCGAGAACAACGCCGAGACCAGCTGGTGGTTCCACAGCAACATGGGGCCGGCCGTGCGCAACACCCTCGACACCGCATTCGCGGAAAATCCGACGCTCAGTGGGAAGTTCAGCGTCATCGAGCGCGACAAGCTGAACCTGATCATGAAGGAGCAGGGGCTTGGTGCGGCGGGCGCGCTCGATCCGCAGACGGCCGCGAAGGTGGGCAAGGTGCTGGGCGTGAAGTACATCCTCGTGGGCGGCATCGACAAGTTCAGCATCAACAACACGCGCGGTGGCATCGCCAAGTTCGGGGGGGTCGGCGGCAACATGGTGTCGGCCACCGCGATGATCAACGTCAGGCTCGTCGACACGACGACCGCCGAACGCATCGTCGCGCTCAGCGCCGAGGGCGAGGTGAAGAAGGGCGGCGGGTTCATTCGCGGCAACAGCCTGAGCCGTGACGCGGAGTGGGGCATCGCCAGCGAAGCCATCGAGAAGGCCACCCGGGCCACGGTGGAGAAGATGGTGGCCGGTGACTACCTCGCGAAGATCGGCTCGGCGGCCACGGCCGGCGGCATCGAGGGCAAGGTGATCAAGGTCGAGGGGAACCGCGCCTGGGTGAACCTTGGCGCGAACGCGGGCCTGAAGGTGGGCGACACGTTCTCCTTCCTCAGCGTTGGCGAGGCGCTGATCGATCCGGATACCGGCGTGAAGCTCGGTGCCGACGAGAAGCAGACCGGCACCGGCGCCGTCGTCGAGGTCCAGGCCCAGTACTCCATTGTGTCGTTGACCGGCACCGCCAAGGCCAAGGACACCGTCCGCAAGCAGTAGGGTGACCCGACTCCGGCTCGAGTTCCTCACTGGACCACGACGCGGGGACACGATCGTGTTCTCCGCGTCGCCGGTCTCGCTCGGACGGAGCCGCACCAATACCTTCGTCCTTCCCGAACCGATCGCACCCACCGCCAGCGCCCGCCACGCCGAGTTCGTCCACGACGAGGACGGGTGGTGGGTGATCGATCGCGAGTCCAGCAACGGCACCTACCTGAACGGCCAGCGCGTGACACGTGCGCGCGTGCAGGCGGGCGATCGCCTGACCATCGGCGATGTCGAGTTCGCCATCGGCTTCGTGGACGCCCAGGCACGGCGCCCTGCCGTGGCGTGGGCCCTGCTCGGAGCTGGTGCCGTGGGGCTGGCGCTCCTCGCGGTGTCCTACCGCTCCACATCGTCGGCGGTCGACCCGCAGCGGATTGCGGGGCGCGCCAGCAGGTCCGTGTACGTGGTGGCGCTCGAACGTGGGGGCAGCCGGAGCATCCTGGGCACGGCGTTCGCCGTGGCGCGTGATGGCGCGCTCGCCACCAACGCCCATGTGGCGGCTTCGCTGGATCCGTTCCTGTCGGGCGGGGCGGGCGATGCGCGAGCGGTCGCGATCCGGAGCGATACGTTCGAGGTGCACCGCGTCGCGTCCACGCGGCGCCATCCGCAGTGGCAGGCCGGCTCGATCGCGCACGACGTGGCCCTGCTGGCCCTCGAACCCGGAGTGACGACCAGCCCCCTGCGGCTCGCGCCGGCCGGACAGATCCGGCGCCTGCAGCGCGGCATGCCGGTCTCGAGCTTCGGCTTCCCGGCGGTGTCGACCGATCCGGCCCGACCGCGTGGACGCCTGTCGGTCGACGTGGTCTCCGACGTACGGTTGCCCTTCCTGGAAGTTGGGCTGGGCATCTCGCCCGGCACCAGCGGCAGCCCGGTCTTCGCGGCAGACGGCGCCGTGATCGCGATGGTCGTGTCTGGCGACTTCGTGGGAGCCGGCGGTGACCTGCCGCAACCCTCCGGCTCGAATGCCAACTGGGCGATCACGGTCGACGAACTGGACGCGCTCACCGGGTCCGCCGTCAGCCGCTGAACACGCGTCCGATCAGCGAGGGCCGTCCCAGTGCGCGCGCACCCGTTCGACCACGTCAGCCGCCAGCAGGCGCGCCTGTTCGTTGGCGCGCTCACGGCCGACCCGCGCATCGAACGAGAAGGTTCGTCCCTGCGGCATCGGGAGCGCCTCGTCGCCGGAACGCGCCTCCACGTCCGCTGAGTAGGTTCGGGTGACGAACAGCGTGCCGAACGATCGCTCGGCCCGTTCCTCCACGATGTCGACGATCACCCCGAGCACCACGTCGGCGCGCTCCTCGGAGGCGGATGCCGGCATGCCGTCCTTCGCCATGGCGTCGGCCAGGGCCGTACGGATCGCACCACACACCTCCACGGGACCACCGCACCGCGCGAAGATGCGTGGGGCTGCAGCCCTGGACCGTGCGGGGGCTGCCTGGGGTGCCGCCACGGGCGACCCGGCCGACAGCGGCGAGGGCCCGGGCACCGGGGCCGATGCTGGGGCAGGCGTGCCGGTTGCCGCGCCCCGAGGCGAGCCCAGGGCCGTTGGCGCGCGGTTCTCGCGCGGCAGTTGCGCGGATGGGACGGCGCCGAGGGCCTTCAGTGGTACGGCGGCCGCAGGCGAGCCAGCCGAGGTCGCAGCGACGTCTCCATCGATGCGGATGCTAGCCGTGCCGGCCGGCGTGGTGGCGGTGGGCACCAGGTCGGCCGCCGCCTCCGGTGCTCGGTCGTCCACCACTGCGACGCTCGGCGCGGATGAACGCGAGAGGCCGCGCACGCCGACCGCGATGAACGCCAGTGCCGCGAGGGCGCCCAGGGCGAGCCACGGAGCGGTCCGCATCGACCGCCCCGCGCCAGCCGCCAGCGGCGGCAGCGGCAGGGGTGGTGGCGCCGGAAGGGTGGGCGACGTACCGTGCGCCGCCAGCGGAGCCCCAGGGGGCAGTGGCGGAACCGCGCCGGGCGCCGGAGGAATCGCGTTCCGCACCGTGGTTCCTGCCGATGAAGTTCCAACCGCACGGTGCAGCGCCGCGTCCAGTTCCTCAACTGACTGGAAGCGCAGGCCCGGCTCCTTCTCGAGGCAACGCAGCGCGACGGCTTCGAGCTCGGGCGAGATGTCGAGGTCGGGCCTCCGCATCGAGGGGCGCACCGGTGCCTCGGTCATCTGCTTCAGCAGCACACCGGCAAGTGAGGTGTCGCTGAACGGCACCTCGCCCACGAGCATCTCGTACAGCACGACACCGAGCGAGTAGATGTCGGATCGCCCGTCGACCGACTTACCGGTGGCCTGCTCGGGAGACATGTACTGCGGCGTCCCGAGCGCGTACCCCGTCATCGTGAGCGGCTCGGACGTCTCGTCGAACGTCTTGGCGATCCCGAAGTCGAGCAGCTTCGGCGTGACGGCACCATCGGCGTCCACACGCAGCATGATGTTGTGCGGCTTCAGGTCGCGATGGATGATGTGCTGGCGGTGTGCACGTCCGAGTGCCGAGGCAATCGGGCCGAGAATCGACAGGATCTGCCCGGGCGCCATCGGTCCGCTTCGCTGGATCACATCGCGCAGGCTGGCGCCGCTGACGTACTCCATCACCAGGTACAGCGTCCCGTCTGCGGCCTGGCCGAAGTCCGAGACGGCGGCGATGTTCTGATGCTCCAGGTTCGAGGCGGCGCGCGCTTCCCGCTGGAAGCGCGTCCCCACGTCCGGTGTCGTCACCAGATCCCGCCGGATCAGCTTGATGGCGACCGTCTTGTCGAGCAGGACGTGCGTGCCGCGATAGACCGACCCCATGCCGCCCGCGCTGATGAAGCTGTCGATGCGGTACTTGCCGTCGAGCACCGAACCGACATGCTGGTCGGGAACCGGTGCGGTTGGCAGCAGCGTGCCGTCGGACGGACAGATCTGCAGGCCCGGATCGTGGACGGTGTGGCAGGTCGGGCAGACAGGCATGGCTTGGAGCTCCACGCCTCTCTATATCGGCCCCGCGCGCCACAAGGCCAGCTGCCTCGTCCTCAGCGTGCCGTCCGGCTCCGGGTCAGGGACGCTCCCACTCGCGCCGCACCCACTCGAGCGCCCGCCGCAGAGCCGGCACATATGCGCCCATCTGGTAATGGGTGGGTTCGTCCAGCGCCTCGAAGCGGATCCTCCGTCCGAGGTCGGCCAGAGCCCTGGCCGAGCGCTCCGCCGGACCGAAGGGTACCACCTCGTCGCGCCGGCTGTGGATCACATAGGTGGGCATCGTCGCCAGCGTCTCCTGGGCATCGTTGCCGGTGGAAGCCGCCATCGGAATCGCGGCGGTGAAGAGGTCGCGGTGGTGCGACGCCATGAACCACGTGCCCCGTCCACCCATGCTGTACCCGACCACGAGCACCCGCTTCCGGTCGATGCGGTGCTCGCGCAGGACCATGTCGAGCAGCGCCATCACCATGCTGTCGGCGTCGTCGGCGGCCCACGAGGCCCCCGGGCAGTCGGGGGCGACGATCACGGCGTCGAGCGGGGCGAGAGCCGGCATCACGATCGCCCTTGCGTACGCACTGCCGTAGTAGCGCATCCGCTGGCCGCCCGGGTGCAGGGCCAGCACCAGCGGACGCCCCTCGGCCGGTGCCGGCGTGTCGGGGACCGACAGGCCGTAGAGGACGTTCGCCCCTGAGGGCAGGCGGAGTGACAGGTCGTGCATGTCCGCCCCCTCCGCGGCCGGGACCGCGATGACGAGCAGCAGGAGCACGCGGATGAGCCATCGCATGGCGGCGATTGTAGCGTGTGTCGAAATCCGGGACCCGGTGTCCATCCTTCGGACACCGGACCGGCGCTCCCGGCCTCCGGGCTGCGCGCCTTCGCGTGTAGGTCCGCGCCAGCGCGTACCCGATCGCAGTTGGTACTCGGGTTGCCTCATCGGTGCCCGATGCAGCCCACACCTTCGCCCAAGGACGTCGTTCCGCTCCCGGCCTGGCGCGCCGAGCGCCGGGTGAACCGCCGTCTCCAGCCCCACGAAGTGCCCTGGATCCGCCACGTACAGCCGGCGGCGGGCGACACTGCCCGGCTCGTCAACATCTCGAGCGGGGGTGTGCTCATGGAAACGACGGCCAGGCTCCAGCCGGGACGCCGTGGCACGGTCGTCATCGTCGATGCCGCCGACCGCAGCATCGAGGCGCACGGCGAAGTGATCCGCACCGAGCTGGTCTCGGTCGGCACGAGCGGCGAACTGATCTACCGAACCGCCATGCGGTTTCGCAGCGATCTCGACCTGCGCAGCTCACTGCCCGCACCGGGACCGTCGGTTGCGGAACCGCTGCCGCTCTTTGCGTCGCGGATCGAGGGCCCGCTCGAGGGCGAGTGGCTCACCCCTGAGGGAGCCAGGGCCGCCAGCGTCACCAATCTCTCCCAGACCGGCTGCTGCCTGCGCACCGACGATGCGCTGGGGCTCGATCAGTTCGCGCTGCTGCGGATTCACTTCGCGCCCGGACGGGCGCTGAGCGTGAGCGGCACGGTCGTAGCGGTCGACGAAGGCGTCGGCTGCCTCCTCCGCTTCGAGGATCTGTCCTCGACGGCAGAGCAGACGCTTCGCTCGGAACTGCTGACCCTGGCGGCGCACGCGCCGAGGGACCTGACGTCGCTGTTCGGGACCGGACTGGTTCGCGAGGCCCCGGGCGGCGACGCGGTGGTGGTGGAATGGCAGGCGCGCGGACGCGAAGGCTCCGATCCGGCCGCCTGACACCGGCATGCCGTGCCGCGCCGACCAGGCACGGCGACGCGGCACGACATGCGAAGAGCACCGAGGCGACGGCTCCTACGTCGCCTGGGTGCCTGCAGCCTTCCTCGCCTGCACCTTGAATGCCGGCGACGTGCGGGTGGACACAGACGGCCCGCCGCCCTTGACCTCGACGGAGCCCACCTCACGCACCCCTTCCGTGTTCCCGCCCATGTCGAACACCGTGATGGTCATCCTGGTGCCGGCATCGTCGTGCATCGTGGGACGGAAGCCGTACTCGCGGTTGCTCACCGTGACAGTGACCAGTCCGCTTTCATACGTGTCGAGTTGCTTGACCTGACCATCGGGAAGGGTGACGGACAGGACCACGGCCGGGCTCGGAGGCTGATGAGCCCGGACGGCTGCGGCGGAGACGCAGACGAAAAGCCCCGCCAGCAGCGCGACTGTCTTCAGACCGCGCATACGAGACTCCTTTCCGTTTGTGCGGTGTGGCTGACCCGTCCACGCCGCACGGGTTCGTGTTCGTTCGAACCTCTCCGACCCGTTCTGACGCCGCGGTCTCCGCAAAAGTTTCCACCTGATCGGTAGCCTCGCGAGTCAGCTCTTCCATACGAAATTGCGCCTGTTTTTCATCTATTTCACATGTCGCGGCGCTATAGTGGGGGACGAAATCCGGTCACCACAGGAGGACGGGACATGCAGGCACCCCGCGCTCATCGCCGTGAAGACATCCTTCGTCGCGTTCGAGGTGAATTCCTGGAGATGCCTGGTCTCCGGTTGACCGAGCCGCAGGCCCGCCGCCTCTGGGCGCTCGAACCTTCCCTCTGCACGGCCGTCCTCACCGAACTGGTCGACAACGGCTTCCTCCTGCGCACCCGCGAGGGTGCATTCGTGCGTGTCGAGGGGGCAACCCCGCTGAAAGTGCAGCGCGTGCCGTCCAGGGGCCGCAGGATTCCCGCCGCGTAGCGACACGCCGCGTCGCCGCACTGCGCCCCATCGGCGTCGTCGTCCCCGGCGTCGCCGGCGGCTTCAACGGTCACCGTGCACGCAGCGCTGCACGTGTGGTGTCGAGCGTGAACTCCAGCGATTCGCGAGGCAGGCTCGCGACGAACGGACCGACGACCCATCCCAACCCCAGGGGGATGTCGCGCGTCAATGAGATCGACTCGCACTGCACGTACGTGCCACCGTCCTGGCCGACCAGCCGCCAGTACGTATGCAACCGCCAGAGGTAGCCGCTGTCGCGACCCGCGGGCCTGTGGCGCTCGCCGGGCAGGCCAGCGTCCTCCACTTCCTGAAGTTGTGTACTCACGATGCGACCGGAGACCCTGTGGGGAGAGGGGCGTGAGAACACCGCGTGGTTCTCGCTGTCCATCACCACCGTGATCATCTTCGTCATCACGAAGCGCAGGTGGAAGTCGATGGTGCCGCCGTTGCGGGCGCGCGTCTGCGAGCGGGCAATGCGCGGAGCGTAGATGGAGGCGTGCCGGTCGTAGTCCTGCAGCAGCCCCAGGACCGCGTCAACGTTCACTCCGGGCACGAACACAAGGCCGACCCAGTGGTGGGTGAGTCCGTCCGGGATGTCGATCCGTTTGTCGCCCGGCCGGGTCTCCAGGCGCTCCACCAGGATGGCCCCCTGCTTCACGCCCTCGAACTGCCGGCTCCGTTCCGCTGTGGGCAGTCGGTCCGGCCACAGGAACCGTCCACGCCGCTCGTCGTCGTCCATGCGCAGTTCCGACTCGAGGACGTAGCGGTCGAAGGCGGCGCGGGTCGTGGCCGTCAGTTCGGCACCGTGAGCGGCGGTGCCATGCAGCACCGGGGCGAGGATGAGACCGAGGGCGGCAAGGCGAGGCAGGTTGGTCATCACCTGGGAATGCGCGGAGGGCGGGCAGACCGGCTCACAGGCCTCGGCAGGGCAGCGGCAATTCGGATGGGATGGCGGATTGGCGGCGGCGTGAGGCCGTGGCAGGCCCTTCGCGCGGCCGTGATGGGCACCGGTGGTGGGCGGCGATTTGCACCACTCGGAGATTGAGGCCCACATGCGCCGGGTTCTCGTTCCGTGCCTCGTGGCTGTTGCTGCCCTCGGCACCCTTGCGCCCCAGCCGGTGCCCGAGTCTGTTCAGGACGCGCTCGAGCGTCAGGTTCGGCCCCGGGCGGAACTGGTCGCGTTGTACGAGCCGCGCGGGTTCGCGCCGCTGTGGCTGGGCCGGGATGGTGAACTCATGGCGGCCGGGCGCGACGCGCTGCGTGTACTCGAGGCCGCTGCCGACGAGGGGCTCGCCCCGGCCGACTACGAGACCGGCCGCCTGCATGCGCTGGCCGGGGAAGCGCGCGCGGTCGATCGTTTCGTGCGCGCGGCTGACCCGGAAGCGGTGGCCGCCTGCGACGTCGCGCTGAGCGGTGCGATGCTGCGGTACCTCGCCGACCTCCACGGTGGTCGTGTCGACCCACGGGCGATGGGGTTCACCCTCGACCTGCCCCGCGATCGCCACGACTTCGCCGCGGTGCTTCGCGAGGCGGCCGACCGGCGACAGGTGATTGACGCGGTGCGTGCGTGGGCGCCGCGGTCGGTGCAGTATCGTGCCCTGGCCTACGTCCTGGCGCACTACCGCGAGCGCGCGCACGCGGAGCGCCCCTATCAGGTCGACCTCGATGCGCCGTCCGTGCGGCCAGGCGAGCCCTTCGTCGGCGCGACTGCGCTCCGGCAGCGACTCGTGTTCCTGGGCGATCTGGACGCGTCGGATGCGAATGGCGAGGCGGTCCATGCCGGATCGGTGGTGGAGGCGCTGAAGCGCTTCCAGCGCCGGCATGGCCTCGAGGCAGACGGTGTCCTCGGCAGGCAGACGCGTGCCGCCCTGGCGGTGCCGCTCACGACGCGCGTGCGGCAGATCGAGCTGGCAATGGAACGGCTCCGCTGGGTGCCGCATGACCGTGCGGGGCGGCTGGTGCTCGTGAACATCCCGATGTTCCGGCTGCTCGGGTGGGACAGTCATCCGCCATCGGGGGCGCCGTCGTTCACGACCGGGACCATTGTGGGCCGTGCCGTGCACACCCAGACGCCGGTTCTCTCGGCCACACTGACCGAGGTCATCTTCCGACCGTACTGGAACGTCCCGACTTCAATCGTCCGGAAGGAGATCCTGCCTCGCCTGGCGAGGGACCCCGGCTACCTGCAGCGGGAGCGGATGGAACTCGTGGCCGGACAGGGCGACCTCTCGCCGGTGGTCGACACGACGCCAGAGAACCTGGCGCGACTGCGCGCGGGCACCGTGAGGCTCCGCCAGCAGCAGGGACCGGACAACGCGCTGGGGCTGATCAAGTTCTCGTTCCCCAACCAGCACGACGTCTACATGCACGGCACGCCGGCGCAGTCGCTCTTCGCCCGCAGCCGACGCGACTTCAGCCATGGGTGCGTCCGGGTCGAGGACCCGGTGGGGCTTGCGACATGGATCCTGGGTGACCAGGGCTGGACCCGCGAGCGTGTGGAAGCCGCCTCGCTTGCTCCGCACTCCTCGCGTGTAACGGTGACGCCGCCGGTGACCGTGATGCTGCTCTACTCGACGGCCGCCGTGCTGCTGGACAGGGGGCAGGCGGCATTTGCCGAGGACATCTATCGTCACGACACCCGCCTCGATGCGGCGCTGCGCGCGCGGTCGGTCGAGGCGGGGCGGTGACGGGCTACCAGGTCCTGACGCGGCCCGTGTCGACGTGCACGAAGTCGGACGCCGGGTAGTAGCCGACGCCTCCGCGGCCCACCGTGCGCGCGGCGGCGCGGAGCTTCGCGAGCGGAATGTCAGCCAGGCGGATGTCGATGGCCTGCCCCGTCATGTGCAGCGAGCCGGCAGCCACGCCCTCCGACCGCTGGCGCAGCATCGCGTTGGTGTTGGGCGATCGGTAGCCGGAGATCACCTGGAACGGCCTGGCCGTGCCGGTCAGTGACGTGAGCGTGTGCAGCAGGTCGAGCAGGCCGGCGTCGATGTCGTGCACGTCGCCGGTGCGGAAGTCCCGCAGGAAATGGTTCACGGTCGAGAGGGCATCGGGCAGGTACGTGCCTGCGCTGAAGTACTCGACCTGCAGCCGTTCACCCGTGTGCGTGTGGGTGAAGTTCAGGGCTCGTGTGCCAAGGCCCGCGGCCGCGCCCGTGGTCGCGGAGGCGACCGATGGGGTGAGCGCGAGCAGTGGCACGCCGGCCGCGAGAGAAGACAGGAACGCGCGGCGGGAGAGGGTCTTGCTCATGACTTCGCCATCCATCATACGCAGGTGCTGCCGGCAAACCGGCAGTTTTCGAACTCATCCGCGGGCGTCGCATCCGCCACGTCGAGATTCCGGCCGTAATCGATGAATCGGCCGGGCAGCAGGGAAATTGCAGTCGTGCAGGATGGAGGCGCGTATGTTGGAGATTCGCCGTATTCTCTGCCCGGTGGACTTCTCCGATGCGTCACAGCACGCACTGGAGCACGCCGTGATGATTGCGGGCTGGTATCGGGCGCGCATCACCGCGCTGCATGTCCGCCATCCCGCGTTCCTCGTCGAACCGCCCATCCTGTTCACCGACATGGGCGGTGGCCCGGTCGCGACGCTCGAGGACGCCGAGAGCCGCCTCCACCAGTGGCTCGCGCCGGTGCGTGCCGCCGGGGTGATGGGCGATGTCATGGCGGTCGACGGCAACACCCCGGCATCCCGGATCGTCGAGGTCGCGGGACGGATCGACGCCGACCTGATCGTCCTCGGTACGCACGGCCGCAGCGGCTTCGACCGCCTGCTGCTCGGGTCGGTCACCGAGAAGGTGGTCCGGACGGCCCCCTGCCCGGTGGTCACGGTACCGCCGCCCACGGTGTCCACGTCGAAGCTGCCGTTCAAGCGGGTGCTGTGCGGGCTCGACTTCTCCGAGCCCTCGATGGCGGCACTGCGCTACGCCGTGTCGCTCGCCAAGGAGTCCGACGCGGCGCTCACGCTGATGCACGTCCTCGAGTTCCCGCCCTCGGCGGAGGCGGACATCACGCTGCCGTTCGACATGGGGGCCTACCGGTCCGCCGTGCATGACGACGCCAGGACGCGGCTCGAGGCGCTGGTCACCGACGACATCCGGACCTGGTGCGAGCCCTCGATCCGGCTCGCGCACGGCCGGCCCTACGAGCAGCTGCTCGCGGCGGCAGCCGAGACCCACGCCGACCTGATCGTCCTGGGTGTCCACGGCCGGAACGCGCTCGACCTGATCCTCTTCGGGTCGACCACCAACCAGGTGATCCGCCGGGCCACGTGTCCGGTGCTCACGCTGACGCGCTGACCGTCCCGTCGCCGCCTTTCCGGTGGCACCGCCGGTACTTCGGAGTCGGGCGAGGGTGTCGCGCTGACTGCCCCCGGCGATTCGCCCGGAGTTCCCGCATCGTGCGCGAGGCAGGTACCTTGCAGTACCGGCCAGCACACAGTTCACAGGCGCGCGGTTCCGGCAGGAGGCGAACGGACAGGGGCGGTGGTGACCCCACGACCCCTCGCATGAAGGAGGCGGGGCATGGCAGTCACGGAACTGGTTCAGGAGTTTCTCAGGCAGTCCAACGTCGCGTACAGCGTCTTCCCGCACGTACCGGCGTACACCGCCCAGGAGGAAGCGGCGGTTACCCACATCTCGGGTCGGGACTGGGCCAAGCCCGTGGTGTTCTTCGCCGATGGCGAGCCGATCATGGCGGTCGTCCCTGCCGACCTGGTGATCGACCTCGAACAACTGCTGCTCCTGACCGGTGCCGAGCGCATTCGCCTGGCGACCGAGGAGGAACTCGCCGAGCTCTATCCGGACTGTGAGCCGGGTGCGATGCCCCCGCTCGGTCCGCTCTACAACCAGCCCGTGTTCGTCGACATCGCGCTGGCTGCGCAGCCCCAGGTGGTTTTCAACGGTGGCACCCACGGCGATGCCGTCTGCATGCGCTACGACGACTTCGCGGCGCTCGCGCGTCCGGTGGTGGGCAGCTTCGCGATGCGGCCGGCGTTCTGAGCGCCGGCCCGGCGGCCAGCGACGCAGGAGGCAGGGCCGGAGCCAGGGCTACTGCGTCGCGACCGGCCGCTTCGGATAGTAGACGGCGTCGATCGGGAGCGGATCGACCTGGTAGTCGCGGTCCTTGAACGGATAGGAAGGGCGCGGCTTCGACGTGATGTATGCCGCCACGTTCAGCGCCTCTTCATCCGTCATGTTGCCCGGGTCCAGGTACGGCATCGTGTACCGGATGATGCCCGCCAGCGTATAGGTGCGCGCCGCCCCGGCGCCGTCGTTCCAGGACTTCGGGCCCCACAGCGGACCGGGTTTCTTGTCTCCCACGAACACGCCCTGACCATCGGGGCCGTGGCACGACGCACAGCGTTCCTTGAAGGTTGCCTCTCCCTTCACCGGATCCAGCTTGTCCATCGGGATCAGGGACGCTTGCGGAATCGCGTTCTGCCCGCGCCACGAGGGGCTCTTGCCGATCGCGTTCCCCCGCGAGATCCAGTTCAGGTAGGCCGCGATCGCCATCACCTCCCGCGACGTCGGGTTGGGCAGGACGTCGGCCGCATTGCCGACGATGTTGCCGTCGGCATCGCGTTCGAGCCGGTCGGTCGCGTTCATGCTCCGCAGGAAACAGTCGACGATGCGGTCGTTCAGGCTGATGAGGCGACCGGCGCGGCGGTTGTATTCAGGGAACACCCCGGAGATCGCCACCAGCGGCATGGCCCGTTCCCGCTGCCCGCCGTTCAAGTGGCAGTTGTTGCAGGACATCTCGCCCGGGACGAAGCGCTCGGCCTCGGCGGGGGTGTTGGTGAACAGCCGATACCCGAGCTGGATCTCCTTGGACAGCTTGGACTGGTCCAGGCCCTTGTCGGTCAGCGGGTTCTGCGGGAAGTCCCACGCGGTCACCATCGTCATCCTCGCCGGGATGAGCGGGCCATTCAGCTGGTACCGCAGTCGCGGCTGGGTGTCGGACGTGGCCGCAGGCCTGGAGCAGGCCGTCGCCGCGGCAAGCGCCAGGAGCGCCAGGGTGAGTCGTGGATTCGTATGCATGGACGGATGACCGCCGGACGGGGTAGTGTAGCGGTACTTTCGTCGTTTCGACAGCCTATCGAGGACAAAGACCTATGAAGCAGGACCACGCTCGCGGCCCGCTTGCGCGCCGCTCGTTCCTCTCACGCCTGGCCGCCGGGGCCGGGGCGTTCGGAGCCGCGTTCACCGCCGCCGGAACCGCCGAGGCCCAGCAGGCACCCGCCTCGGCCGGCCCGTTCCAGCCCGCCCGGCACGCTGAGGACGACTGGTTCGACCAGACGACCGCCAAGCACCGGTTCTTCTACGACACGGTGACCACGGACGGCTTTGCGCAGGCGCTCTTCTTCGCGCGGAACTACTTCGTGGCCAATGCCAGCGGCTACAAGCTGACCGATGCCGACCTCGCGCAGGTCATCTGCCTGCGTCATGCGTCCACCTCATTCGCGTTCACTGACGCGATGTGGGCCAAGTACAGCGCAGCGCTCTCGGAGCGGGGCGACAAGTTCCTGGATCCCAAGACGAAGCAGGTGCCGACCACGAACCTGATGCGCGTGGGCGGCTACGGCGAGCTGATGCGCAATGTCAACGTGACCATCGACCAGATGGCGCAACGTGGGGTGCGCTTCGCGGTGTGTGCGATGGCCACGCGCGCGACGGCCAACCTGGCGGCCCAGAAGTCGGGTGGCAACGCCGACGCCATCTTCAAGGAACTGACCGAGAACCTGATCCCGAACGCGCACATGGTGCCGGCCGGCATCGTCGCGGTCAACCGCGCGCAGGAGCGCGGCTATTCGTTCGCCTACGTGACCTAGACCTGAGGAGGAGTCGGTATGTTCAAGACCTGTGCGGCGGCCGTTGCGGTCGCGTTCATGCTCTCGGCCGGTGTGCTGGCCCAGACCGTCACCAAGCCGACCGTGGCTGGCGTGACCAACTTCGCGAAGCTCGAGTCCACCATCGCCTGCGCGGGCGCCACGACGGCCGCCGGCGTCGGCGAGGTGAAGAAGCTCGGCTACAAGACGATCATCAACCTGCGGCAGGCGAACGAGCCGGGCGCCGACGTTGAGGGTGAGTCGGCCGCGGCGAAGGCCGCTGGCGTCAAGTACGTGCACCTGCCGGTCAACGGAGCGTCACCCGACCCGGCGATGGTCGATCAGTTCATCGCGGCTGTTGGCGAGCCGGCCAACCAGCCGGTCTTCGTCCACTGCGCGAGCGGCAACCGCGCGGCGGCGTTCTGGATGATCAAGCGGCTGGTCGTCGACGGGTGGGATACGGAGCGTGCCTCGGCCGAGGCGACGGCGTTGGGGCTGACCAGCCCGGCGCTGAAGACGTTCGCCGTGGACTACGCGGCGTCGCACAAGAAGTAGTCGCCCTCCCCATGTCCGGACGGGGGAACCCGTCCGGACGCGTCATCTCTCCTCCCGACCGTCTCCTCCTGACACGTGGCACCGGCGGTCCCTCGCGGACCGCCATCGGCGTTCCACCTGGGCGACCTGCGCATGGACGCGATCGCCGCCAGCGTACAAGAGAACAGCCGGGGCACGACATGCGCGTGCCCCGGCTGTGTCCGGGCGGTGATGTGTGACGCCGCCCGCTAGCCGATCGCCGCCTCCGAACCGCCGGAGTGGACGTATGCGTCCTCGCCGTGCATGGCCACGTCGAGGCCGATGGACTGCTCCTCGTCGTCTGCGCGGAGCGGGAACACCATGTTCACGAGCTTGAGCAGGATGAAGCTGACCACCCCGGAGAAGATCCAGGCCACGGCCACGGCGATAGCCTGGGTGACGAGCTGACCCGGGTTGCCGAAGAGGAGGCCATCGGCGACGCCGTTCATGGCCTTCTGGGCGAAGACGCCGGTGAGCAGCGCACCGAAGGTGCCGCCGACGCCGTGCGCGGCCACCACGTCGAGCGAGTCGTCGAGGCTCGTCTTCGCGCGCCACAGCAGGCAGAAGTAGCTCGGGATGGCGGCGAGGCCGCCGAGGATGATGGCGCTCATCGGGCCGACGAAGCCGGCCGCCGGGGTGATGGCCACGAGGCCCACGACAATCGCCGTGGCGGCGCCAACGGCCGTGGTCTTCTGCAGCCGCACCATGTCGAGCAGGGCCCAGACGACGAGCGTGCCCGCGGGCGCCAGCATGGTGGTCGTGAAGGCGAGGGCGGCGATGGGGCTGGCGGCAAGGGCGCTGCCGGCGTTGAACCCGAACCAGCCGAACCAGAGCAGGCCGGTGCCGAGCAGCGTGAAGGGCACGTTGTGGGGAGCGAGAGCGACTTTCTTGTAGTCCCGGCGGGGGCCGATGACAATTGCGGCGACCAGCGCGGCGGCCGCGGCGTTCACGTGGACGACCGTGCCGCCCGCGAAGTCGAGCGCGCCCATGTCAGCGAGGAAGCCGCCGCCCCACACCCAGTGCGCGACCGGCACGTAGACCAGGAGCGCCCACAGCGTGATGAACGTGACATAGGCGGGAAACCGCATCCGCTCGACGATGGCGCCCGAGATGAGCGCCGCCGTGATGATGCAGAAGGTGCCCTGGTAGCACATGAAGAGCAGGTGCGGGATGGTCCCCTTGGCCTCGAGGCCGACACCCCGCAGCAGGGCATTCGATGCATCCCCGATGAAGTTGCTGCCTTCGGTGAAGGTCAGCGAGTAGCCAATCACCGCCCAGAGCACGCCGACGAAGCCGAGCGAGATGAAGGACATCATCATCGTGTTCAGCGCATTCTTCGAGCGGACGAGGCCGCCGTAGAAGAAAGCCAGCGCCGGGGTCATCAGGAGGACCAGGGCGGTCGAAACCAGCATCCATGTCGTGTCTGCAGCGTTCATGCTCACCTCGAGTGCGGTGGCCCCGCAGGGCCCCGCACGCCTCACACATCCGGCCCGCCCATGTGCGGGTCGCGTCTGCGCCAAACAATCGCAAGGGGAGAGCCAGATCAGCTGCCTCACGGTGTCGTGGTTAAGTGCTTGAAAAGGTGGGTATTAGGGAGGACACGCCAAGAGGGTGGAAGGTCACAGAATTGTCGCCTTCGACAATTGTCGGCACATTTCTGTGGCAATAGGGCACGTGCCCGCCGCGTGAGGCGCGGCACGGAAGCCCTCACGGCGACGCGGGATCGGGTGAGCGGGCGGGGGCTGGCGCGGAAGGCTGGCAGGCGGGCCGGAGAGTGGCCCGCCCGAAGGGCTGGGCGATCGGTCAGCGCCGGGGCCAGGCCAGGTTGAGCGTGACGAGGCCCACGTGCTCGTTGCGCTGCCCGGGACCCCTCACCGTGGAGTTCTCCCAGAGGTAGCCGGCCTCGATGGTCGCGGCTGGCGACAGGCGCCGGCCCACGCCGCCAAAGGCGCGATTCCGGTCGTACCCGCGATACGGGCCTGACGCCGTCGTGTCGAGCGTGAACATCGCCTCGTCATAGAGGGCGACATGCCAGGGGCTGTTGGCCTTGAACTGGCGCTGCCCGCGAGCCATCACGCGCAGCCGGTGCGAGGAGTCCGCACGCTGCGGAATCCACCGCTGCTCCAGCCGTACGCGGAGCGACGGCGCCCACGTGCCGGCACGCGGGAAGTTGACCAGCATCTGCTGCCACGCCCGCTTCTCCCACGTGGTGTCCGGACCCAGCGAGCGGGCCACCACCCCATAGCCGCCCAGAGGCTCACCCGCGGCGTCAGCTGCCGCCCGATGGCGCCTCTGATGATGGTGATGCCGAGCTCCCGGCCGTTGTCGAAGACGCGGGGCTGCAACTCGAGGTGGGACCGCCAGTTCTCGGACAGCTGGCCGATGACGACCGTCTGGCTCCACACCTGGAAGTCCTGGTAGTCCTGCGCGTGGGCAGGGGTGATGCCGAAGAGCACGATGGAGAGCAGGGCAATGAGTGCGTGTCGCATCCGTCTTCCTGATTATGAACCCGCCAGCTCCGCGACCGCAGCCTCCGGAACCGTCAGGAACTTCTCTGCCGGATAGAGCAGGCCACCTGGAGCAAATCCGAGCAGGAGGATGATGACGACCAGCAGCGCGGCCACCACCCGCTCCCGCGGCAGCAGGTCGGGGGCGAGCACCGCGGCTGGGCGACCCAGGAACACGTGCGAGTAGCAGATGAGGGTCGACACGGCGAGCATCGAGGCCGCCAGGATCACCACGACTGTCGACGTGGGGCTGCTCCGCCACAGGGCGTGCAGCAGCAGGTCGTCCGCGACGAAACCCACCGAGCCGGGAACCGCCACGCCGGCCGCCGCAAACAGGGCGAAGGCCGTCGAAAGCCGGGGGAGTGCCTGGGCCCGCCCGCCCGGGCGCCCGTACACGACCGGGCCGACCCGGGCCTCGAGCGAGGCCACCATGATGCCCAGGCCGCCGAGGGCGAGGCTGGCGGACACGGAGACGAGCAGCGCCGCCGCATAGTTGTGCAGGCTGGCCGCGCCGAGGGCTGCCAGCACCATGCCGCCGTGCATGGAGGTGGTGGTGCGGAAGAAGCCCCGCAGGTCGTTCTGCACCGTGGACATGAGCGCCGCGGTGAAGCACGCGAACGCCCCGAAACGGACGATGAGCGGCGCGAGCGCGATGGCCTCGTCGTGATGGTCGACAAACCGCAGGTGGACGAAGACGAGGGCGACCGTCGACGCCAGTTGCTGCGTCTGCACGTGCGGCGCGCGATCGCAGAGGCTGGCCACCCCGGCATGCAGGGGCAGCACGCCGACCCGGACCGCAATGGCCAGGGTCGAGAGCAGGAAGGCGACCGTGACGTGGTCGCCCGCCAGCCCGGCGCCGGCACCCGCGGCCAGCAGGCCCGAGCCGACGAGCCAGATCGCGCCGGTGCGGGTGGCCGGCCAGGCGGTCACAGCGTGGAGCACCGCGGCGGCGGCCGCCGCGCCGTAGGCCAGGCGCCCATCGGTGGCGAGCAGGGTGGAGACCAGCGCCCCGGCGAGCGCCGCCAGGGTGAGCGGCGCCCCGCGCCTGACCGGGGAGCCGAACTGTGGCGCGAGGAGCAGCACGACGCAGAAGGTCAGCGTCTCCAGAGGGGCCGAGAGCCAGTCGAACATCATGATGGCGAGCCGTCGAACGAGAGCGCGCGGCGGAGGCGGCGATCGAGCCGGTCCAGGGCCCCGGCCAGCGCCAGGGCCGGGGCGATCACCACGTCGATGCGCTCGTCGAGCCGGAGACGGTGGATCGCGCCGGCGTAGAGGCGGGCGGCCAGGGCGGGTGCCCGGCGCTGGAGCAGCGAGGGCGTCGGATGGTCGTGCCCGAGACGATGGCTGTCGTGGATGGTGTTCGGCGCCTTCAGGTACTGGCCAAGGCGCAGCAGCGCATGGCACACCAGGTGGACCAGCGCGAGGGTGATCCAGCCCAGGCAGATTTCCACCAGGATCAGGCCGACCTGCGCGAGGGTCGCGTGGGCCAGCGCCCCCTTGGCATCGGTATGCGTCCGGACCACCGCCGACGCGTAGATGGCCGTCGAGAGGCCGACCAGGATCCCCACCCCCCGCGCCGCCAGGGACAGCTCGAGCACGGGCCACACCCGCAGCAGCAGGAACAGGCCCGCATGGATCGAGACCGCGCCGTAGAACAGCGCGCTGGACGGTGTCGGACCCTCCATGGCGCGCGGCAGCCAGCCGGAGAACGGCAACTGGGCCGACTTGCCCATCGCCGAGAGCAGGAAGAGCAGCGCGATGACCGTCGCCTCGGCGGTGGTCAGCGCAGAGACCCGGTTGAATGCCGAGAACCGTGCCGACCCGAGCAGCTCGAAGGTGGTGGCCGTGGCCAGGAGCAATCCTGCGTCGGCGAACCGGTACGTGCCGAAGGCGCGCACCGACGAGCGGATCGGTTCGTCGCGCTCGTGGAAGTAGCCGATGAACAGCGCGGACGAGATGCCGACGATCTCCCAGCCCGCGAAGAACAGCTCGAGCGCCCCGGCGAGCGCGATCAGCTGCGTGCCGCTCGCGAAGAAGGCGAGCAGCACGAAGAAGCGCACGAACCCCGGTTCCTTGTGCAGGTAGGTCCTCGAGAACCGGGCGATCATCGACGTGAGGATGTTGGCGAAGAGCGAGAAGGTGACCGAAATCCGGTCGACCATCAGCACGAACGGAATCTCGTACTCCTCGATCTGGAGCCAGCGCCCGAGCGCAATCTCCCCGCTGACCGGTTCACCGGCCAGCCCGACGAAGTTCGCGAACACCAAGGCACTGGCCGCCGTCGAGGCCATGAGGCCGAACGACGTCATCCGGTAGGCGACAGACTCGGGCGGGAAGCGGTCGCCGAGGAGCACGCGCACGCCTACCGCGGGCACGGTGAGCAGCGGGGCGATGATCGCCAGCAGCAGGAGGAACGGGATGATGTCAGCCACGGGCAGACCCCACCGTCACGGGTTCAGGATGGTGGCCGTGTCCCACGGCGGCTTCCGGTAGCGCGCTCCGCACCAGTGCGGGCGGCAGGTGCACCCGGCTCCGCATGTGCCACTCGGGCGACCGCTCGACGACCGGCAGCAGCACCGGCTCGGGGATGTAGGGCACGAAGCCGCCCTGCCTGAACTCCGCCATCGCGCCGGTGTCAGGGTCGAGTGAGACCAGCTGCACCCACGCGTTGACCACGAGCTCCGCCACCTCCGCCTGCCGGGAGGCCACCCGCAGCAGCGTCTCCGGCGTCGCCTCGACGATCAGCAGCAGCCGCATCGGCTCGTGAATCTCCACCATCTGCAGCGGCAACCCGGTCCGGAGGTCACTCTGGTGGCCGTCCATCACGCCGAGCAGGCCCGTGACGTTGTGCGGGAGCTTGGTACCACAGCCGAAGCGCGCGTTGTCGACCGAGGAGAAGTAGTACTCGAGGCTGATGCCGGCGCCCACCGGCCCGACGGCGGCCAGGATGCGCTCGATCACCGAGGCGTCGGGATCGGTCGAGGCGTCGTAGCTGACCAGGAATGCCCGGCGATCCAGGTGCAGGCCTCGGGTGATGGACCGTCGGCCCACGATGCAGATCGAGTTGGTGCAGTGACCGTACTCCGGCCGCGGCTGCGCCAGGAGCGTCGACCGCTCCTCCACGTGCCGGAGCGCCCCCTCCGGCGTGCTGTCGAGCGGGGCATCGTCGAAGCGCCGGCTCCGCTCGAGTGCGTTCTCGCGTCGGGCGCGCTCGAGCACCTGGTACGCCTCCTCGAAGTGCGCCGCATGGCCGCGCGGCAGCATCTCGATGTCGTAGTAGGTCACGGCGTCGCTGGCGGTGTCGTGGAGCGCGCCGACGAACCAGACGTCGCGCGGAATGTCGACGCCGCGCGCGCGGACCCGCTCGCGCACGTCCGGCCGGTTGGCCATGTCGGCGAACAGCCGCGCGTTCGCGCCGCCCCGCCGTCCGCCGCACGCACCACAGTCGTGCGCGGACTCGTGAGGGTTGTTCAGGCTGGTCGAGCCGTGGCCGAGCACGACCACGACCGGCGCGAAGTCGCGCACCAGGCCGATGTTGCGCAGCGTCGCCGTCACGCGGTCCGCGGCTTCATCGATGGAGAATCCGACCGGCTTGCCCGACGCCGCCGCGGCGGCTCCGGCGTCGGTCTCGGCACGGAACGCCGAGAGCCGGGTTGTCGGCCGGGGCGCCACCTTCGACAGCACCCGCTCCGCGAACATGGCGAACGAGCGCGGGGCGAGCACCTGCGCGAGCGTCTTCAACACCGACAGTGGACCCAGCAGGAACGAGATACCCGCGCCGCCGGCCAGCGTGCGGGACGCGGAAGCCGCGCGCCGCTCCCAGGCGTGCCAGCGGTCACGCAGCCCGAGCCGCAGGTCGTGCCAGCTCAACTCGGTGTAGATGGGATGCTCGTGCACCTCGTGCGCCGGCGTGACCACCACCGGGCAGTGCGCAGCGGCCTCGTGGTCGTACAGGCCCCGGTAGTCCATCGCCAGGCCGAAGAACCCGGCCACGCCGAAGGTGGTGTAGAGCGGGTGCTGTTCCTCGATCGCCCGCCGGATCGACTCCTCGCGCTCGTCGATGCAGAACACGAACTGCGCGCGCGGGCGCGCGGTCGCCGTCTCGTCCGGCAGGGCGCGCCGCCTGGCGATGGCGTTCAGCACGGAGCGGCGGTAGGTCCGCTCGTAGGCTTCGTGGAACAGCTGCCGTCGTCGCAGCGGCGGGAACTGCTCGCATGCCTGCCAGGCCTGCGCAAGGGCGGCGTCCGGGAGGTCGATCACCTCCTGCCGGCTCATCTCGGCCGAGCGCACGATCCACCACAGCAGGGCGGCGTCGAGCAACGCGGGCCGCGGCGGCGGTGCGGGAATACGCGACCGCAGCTCGGACCAGGTCGATGGCACGCCCAGGCGTCGCGCCACCCGCTCGATTGCGCGCCGCTCCAGCAGGAGCCGGACCGCCATGAAGTCGGCGAGTGTCGCAGGCGTGTGGCCGGGCTGTTCCTCGGGATGCCGCTCGTGCCGAGAGAACATGCCTGCCCATCCCGGCAACGCCAGTGCGGTGGCCGTCAGGAACGGCTCCACGTCGTGGTCCGCGACGCCCAGCGCGGCCAGGGCGGTCTGCATCACCGCATGCGCATCGGCCTGCCTGGCGAGGACGTCCCGCATGTCCTCGACGATGCCCGGGCTGCACAGCGGCGCACGCCCACCGGCCGTGTAGAGGGCCGCGACCGCCGCCAGGAAGCCCCGCTCGCGGCCGGGCATCATCGCGTGCGCCTGTCCATGATCCAGAAAGCCGGAGCCGAGCCGGATCAGCTCGGCGTTCACGGCGATGTCGATGTCCTCCCCACCGAGCGCCAGGAGAATGTCACGGTGGCGCGCGAAGGTGCGGTCGTCCGGCTAGGCCGGTCGCGGACCCCTGCCCACCCTCGAGAGGCACGCCTCCCACAGCGGCCTGTCCTCCGCCTGGGGGGCGGTCCCGAGTTCCAGGTTGAACGCCAGGCCGGCTGCATCATCCACGTCGCAGTCGGTGACGAGGAGCGTGTGCCAGAGCCCGGCCCTGGTGAGCTGGCCGACGACCGGTTCAGCGCGGCTCGCGCCGAGCACGAGGTCGATCTCCGTGCAAAGGTCGTCGTCCGCAATGCGCGATCCGCGCCAGGCGTCGCGGAACTCCTGGAGGCTGAGGTACGGACGTGCCCGAAGGGCAGACGCCCCGGCGCACACGCCTTCGTGGAACGGGAGGTGCTGGAAGGCGTGCAGGGTGTTGTGGTGCACGAACACGCCGATGGGACCCTGGTCGGGCAGGATCCCTGACGCCCGGGCGAGCGCCCGGGTGACCGGGTCCGCGTGTTCGTGTACGGCGCCGTGGCCGCTCACCTCAGTGGCCTCCCCCGGCCTGGGCGAGACCGAGGTCGATGCCCACGAGCGACACCTTCACGTTGCGGTGATGCGCATCGGCGATGAAGGTGGCCAGCACCTCCTTCACGTCGTGGTCGATGTACTCGCCGGTGCCGTCGATCACGACGACCTCGCCGTCTCCCACGCCCTCGAGCGCGGTCACGATGCCGGGCTTCGAGACGAACGTGCCGTCACGACGGAATCGCATGCGCAGCACCCCGCTGCCGTCGCGCTCGGCGATGACCGCACGGCGCGAGTTCTCGTAGAGGATGAACATGATGCCCACGACGATGCCGACGATGACCCCCTTCAGCAGGTCGAGGGCAAGTACGGCCGCAATCGTGATGGCGAACGGCGCAAGCTGACGGGGGCCGAGCTTCACCTGCGTGGAGAAGAGCGCCGGCTTGCACAGGTTCAGGCCGACCTGAATCAGCACGGCGGCAAGGGCCGCGAGCGGGATCATGTTGAGCAGCGCTCCGGCGGCGACCACGGATACCAGGAGCAGCATGCCGTGCATGAGTGCGGAGAAGCGTTCGCGGCCCCCCGCGGCGACGTTCGCGCCGCTCCGCACGATCACCGCGGTCACCGGCAGCCCACCGAGCAGGCCGGACACCGCGTTCGCCGTACCCTGCGCGAGCAGTTCACGGTCCGGAGGGCTGTGGCGCTTCAGCGGATCCAGGCGGTCGACCGCCTGCAGCGACAGCAGGGTCTCGATGCTGGCGACCACGGCGATGGTGGCGGCAGACACCCAGACGTCCGGCCGGACGATCGCCGCGAAGTCCGGTCGCGGGAGCGCGCTGTACAGGGCGCCGATGCCGCCGAGCGGCACGCTGACGAAGTGTTCGGGTCCGAGGTTGAAGCCGGGCATCCCGCGCATGATGCCGGCGGCGATGCTCGTCAGGACGACAACGACGAGGGCCGGCGAGACCACCGGATAGCGGCCCAGCGGCGTGAGCTTCCAGCCGTAGAGGATGACGAGCGAGCCTGCGGCAATCAGGGCCGCGCCCATGTTGAACTGCGTGGCAATGTCCATCACCCCGCCAGCGGACCCGAAGGCCACAGGCAACTGCTTCCAGACGATGGTGATGCCGATCGCGGCGAGCATCCCCTTGATCACCGCCGAGGGAACCAGCGCCGTGAACCGTCCGGTGCGCAGCACGCCGAGCGCGAACTGCAGGACGCCAGCCAGGACCACCGATGCGAGGAACGGCTCGAGTCCACCGAGGTGATCGACTTCCGCGAGCACGACCGACGTGAGGCCCGCGGCCGGACCGGAGACCGAGAGTGGCGATCGGCTGATGAGCGGCACGACGAGGCCACCGATCATGCCGGCGATGAGGCCGGAGATGGGCGGTACGCCGCACGCGACCGCGATGCCCAGACAGAGAGGGACGGCGACCAGGAAGACCACGACTCCGGCAATGGAGTCCTGCTTGAGGTATCCGAACATTGAGCGGTGCTGATGCATGACTGCTGAACCTGAAAAAGGGGCGTCCCAGTTGTTCGTCCGACACACCTGCCGTGACCGACCAGCGTGGCGCCGGGTCGACGCGGCGGCGACTGATGACGAAGTGAGGCTAGGCGAGGGGTGGGGCGCGGCCGCCGGGGCGGGTTGTGCGTCCGGCGCGAATCCCGAGGACGGTGCTCGCGGTGACCGGCAGGAGCCGGCCTGACAGTGCTGGTAGTGTGGGTCCGTCGAGTGCGGCGTCAGGCGTGGGCGGAGCGTGTGTGGCGTTGTCAGCCTGTCGGTCGGCAGCATCGAAGCTGCCTGCCGCGGGCTCGCCGGGCGGACCGTGGTGCTCGGCTCCGTGCGGTTCCTGTGCCTGACGCTGGCCGGAACGCGTGGTGCGCACGGCGGCATCACGCGCGAGCGCGGTGCACAGACGCGGTGCCACCCCTGCCAGGAAGCCCATCGTCATCACGGCGACGACAGCCGCCAGCACGGTCGAGACAGAAGCCCGGCCGCGCGACGTCGATGCGCTTACTTCCAGCATATGAGACATTGACGCAATCTTTACGTTGAGCGGTCCGGACTGTACGTGATTCCCGACAAGTCAGTCAATACCTCGGCAGTTGCGCTTCAGATAAAGAATCCGTAACATCAACGCACCATGAGCCTCTTCTCATCCGTTCTCTGCGCACTCGACTCGTCGCCGCTCGCTCCGCGCGTGCTGCGGCACGCCATCGGTATCGCGGGTGCCTTCGGGGCAAAGCTGTCGATCCTGACGGTGGTCAACAAGGACGCCCACCAGGCCGAGCTGAAGATCGCCAGCCTGCTGAAGGATGTGCTCCCGCCGGGAGCGACCTACGTCGGGCAGCCCACCACGCTCGGCATGCAGCTCGTGATGGGGCAGGCGGTGGATGCGATCGTCGATGCTGCAGGGGACAGTACGGACCTCATCGTCGCCGGCACGCATTCGAAGTCGGGGCTGGCGAGCTGGTTCCTGGGATCGACCAGCGCGCAGTTGCTCGAGCAGGCGGCCTGTCCGGTGCTCCTCGTGCCGCCCGGCGACGTCGACATTGTTGCCATCGATGCGACCTCGGCGCGCCTGACGCCTGGCGCCGTGCTCGGCGCCGTGGATCTGTCGGATATCAACGAACGCCAGCTCACCGTGGCGGCGGAGGTCGCCGCGGTCGCTTCGCAGCCGCTCACGCTGATGACGGTGGCGGAGACCAGCCTGGCCGATGCTGCCGCAGAGCAGGCGCTGGCTGAACTGGCGCGGCGCGTGGGCGCCTCGGCCCGCACGCTCGTGCGCCACGGCACGGTCGCTGCCGAGATCGACAGGGCCGCGGTGGCCGAACACGCGGGGCTCGTCGTCATGGGGCTCCGGGCCGTGGACCGGGGCACACCAGGTGCGATCGCCACGGCGGTCCTGAAGCAGAAGGACGCGCTCGTGCTCGCCGTGCCGGCGCGGTAAGTACCCGGCCGGTCAGTCAGCCCTCCCAGGCCTGCGCGCCGCTGCGCAGGCCCCCTCCCAGCCTCACCGTTCGCCCTCGCTGGGCCGCCCCAGGCGGCCGCGCGACATCCCTGTCGGCGATTTTCCATAAGCCGACACAATTGTCGTAGGTCATTCCTGTCGCGGAACCACCGTGCACGAACACTCCTGTACGCCCGCCGGCCTGACACCGTACCCCAGCGTGGCGTCCATGGGCTGGAAGCGCCCGGTTTGTCGGGCGGCAGCCAGAATCGGACATTCATGTCCACGCAAAACTGTCGAACCGACAAGAGTGTCTGTTGTGCCGGAGCCGCCGTCTCCTGGATTCGTGCGTGCTAATCAACTGATTCGACGTGGTTTACCAGAGGTGGGGGCCGCCAGGCCGGATCGGAACCTGACTTGCCACAGAACGCCACAAATCGAAACACGCCGGGGAACGCGTCCGAACCCTGTGCGTGCGTCGGCCTCCGGAGGAGAGATCTACATGCGACTGTGTGCGAGTGCAGCCCTGAAACTGACCGGTGTCCTGAAGACGATGCGTCCTGTCCGCGCGCTGGCGATCGCCGGCGTGTGTGCCGCCGTGCTCGGCCCACAGCCGGCGTCGGCGCAGACCAACGTGTCGTCGTTCTTCAGCAAGGTCGAGTTCTCGGGCCTCGTTGACGCCTACTACACCTACAACTTCAACAAGCCGAAGACCGGCACCTTCACGCCGCTTCGCAACTTCGACGTGAAGCACAACCAGTTCAGCCTCTCGCTGCTCGAGTTCGCGATGACGAAGCCGGCGGTGAAGGACGACGTGGTCGGCTTCCGCTTCGACCTGCAGTACGGGCAGACCGCGCAGATCTTCAACAGCGACCCGCTCGACAACAACAACCTCCTGAACGTGCAGCAGGCCTACATCAGCTACTTCGCGCCGGTGGGCGGCGGCCTCACCTTCGACGTCGGCAAGTTCGTGACGCCGATCGGGATGGAGCCGACCGAGGCCAACCTGAACAACAACTACTCTCGCGCGTTCCTCTATGCGCTCGGGCCGTACTACCACGTGGGTGCGCGCGCCTCGTACGCCGTGAGCAGCAAGGTGACGCTGGGGGCCATGCTGGTCAACGGCTGGAATGCCACCGGTGACAACAACAGTGGCAAGTCGGTTGGCGTGAGCCTGACGCTCGTGCCGTCGAGCACGGTGACGATCATCCAGAACCTGGTCTACGGTCCCGAGCAGACCGACAACACCGCTGACAAGCGCACCTACTCGGACACGAACATCGTGCTGACCCTGTCGCCGAAGGCGTCGGCCGGCCTCAACTACGTCTACGCGAAGGACTCCATCGCCGGCGACGGCGTCAACTGGCAGGGCGTGGCACTCTACTTCAAGGGGCAGATCACCCCGGTGTTCGCGCTCGCCCCGCGCTTCGAGATCTTCGACGACACGGACGGCTTCGCGAGCGGCGCCGCGCAGAACCTCAAGGAGTTCACGATGACGGCCGAAGTGAAGCATCCGCAGGGGCTCATCCTGCGCGCCGAGTACCGGCGCGACTGGTCGGACATCGAGTACTTCAGCAAGGGTGACGTGGGCCGGAAGAACCAGAACACGTTCACGGTCGCCTTCATCGTTCCCTTCTCCTCGAAGTCCTAGCGGCCGGCACGGCGGGACGCTCCGCGGCATGCGGAGGTCCCGCCCCTGGCTCCGGCTCAGCCTTGACTCCCGATCGGGCAGGCTCGATGATTTGTCCGAGGTGTCGATGGGCGTTCGTGGCGTTGCGTGGTCTCGCGGGGTGTCGGCAGTGCTCCTGGCCGGAGCGATGCTCGTGGTGCCGGCCGGTGCGCGTGCGCAGTCCCCGAATCAGGGGCGCGTGACCTTCCGGGGCGGATTCGACGCCCCCAGCGTGTACGTCCTGCGCGGCCTGGTGCAGGAGCGCGACCCCTCGCTCACCCTCACCCCATGGGCCGACGTCGGCTTCACGCTCAAGTCGAGTGATGGCGTCCGGCGCATCGGAGTCGACCTCGGGATCTGGAACAGCCTCAACACGGGCAGTGCCGGCAGCAAGGGATTCACCGAACGGCTGCACTACGCGGAAACCTTCAATGCCTCGCTCGCGCTCGGGATCACCCGGCGCATCGCCCTCGCCACTACGTACACGGCCTATACCAGCCCCAACCTGCTGTTCGACACGGTGAAGGAAGTCTCCGTGACCGTCACCCATGCCGACCGCGTGCATCCCTACCTGCGCCTGGCTTCCGAGGTGGGCGATCGCGGCATGGACGGCGGCACACGCAAGGGGACCTATCTGGAACTCGGGGGCACGCCGACGGTGCTGTCGCGCGGGCGCGCCACCCTGGCCGCCCCGGTGCGGGTGGGCCTGAGCGCCGGGAACTACTATGAACTCAATGGCACCGACCACGCCTTCGGGTTCCTGAGCATCGGCGCGCTCGTCTCGGTGCCGGTGACCGCCTCGACGTCGGCGCTGGGGGCCTGGTCCCTGCGCGGCGGCATCGACTACTACACGTTCGGCGACACCACGCAGGCGTTCAATCGGGGCGACGCGCACAGGGTGGTGGCCCTGATCGGCGTGGGCATCTCCTACTGACCCGCATCACGCGGTCAGCTCCTGGCTGCTACAAATTTGTGAAGACATCAGAGGTGTGCGACAAACCTGTCGCCTGCCGTCGACGCCTCGGTTCTGTCCAGCTTCGCCGATTTCCGAGGAAAACGGCCACTTTCGGCCTCGTGCCCGCCGGCGTGCGGACGGTGCCGCTTTTGCTCTGAGCAGCCGTATCGACCCGTACGACTGCGCTACGATACGGACGGACCCGCCGGAATGGCGGGCCGCCCGACGGTTCGCCGAGACGTCCATGCCTTCAGAGCCACAGATCATGCCGACCGACCCGCGGGCGGATGCCCGTGCCGCCCGCGCGGTGCGGCTCGAGAGCGCCCGGCGTGAACTGGCGGACGCATCCGGCCGCGGCGAGGGCGGACGGCACGCCATGCGGCAGTACTCGCACCGCATGGACGCCCTCATCCAGCAGTTGTATGCGGATGCCGGTTCGCTCACGCAGTCGGTGGCGGTCTTCGCCCTCGGCGGCTACGGTCGCCGGGAACTCTGCCTGCACTCGGACGTCGACCTGCTGATCCTCTTCGCGGGAGTGATCGGCCGCGAGGACGAGCGATTCCTGCACGCGTTCCTGAATCCACTCTGGGACCTGGGCCTGACCATCGGCCATCATGTGCGCGAGGTGGCCGAGGGGGCCGGCCTCGAGTCGGACAACTCCGAGTTCCTGCTCGCGCTGACCGATGCGCGGCCGGTCGTCGGCGACGCGACGCTCCTCGACCAGTTCATCGAGGCGTCCGACGTGGCCCGCACCAATACCCGGACGCTCGAGGCGCTCAAGGGGCTCATCGCCGAACGGCACGCCAAGTTCAACGACACGCTCTACCAGCTCGAGCCCGACGTGAAGGAGGCCCCGGGCGGGCTGCGCGACCTCTTCGGCGCGCAGACCATCGCGAAGCTCACCGATCCCGTCCTGCTCTCGAACGGCGGGGCCGGACCGCGTGCCCTCGAGGATGCCGAGGAGTTCCTCCTCCGCGTGCGCTCGGTGCTGCACCTCGAGGCGGGTCGCCATCACAACATCCTCAGCCACGAAGTGCAGGAGCGCGTGGCCGAACGGCTCGGCTACGCGGGCAGCACGCCGAGCCAGCGGGTGGAGCGCTTCATGGGCGACTACTTCCGCCATGCCCGCGCCATCGATCGCTCGCTGCGATTCGCCTTGAAGGCGGCGCCCGCGCCGATCGGCAAGAACCTCGTGCGCGGCGGCGACGGCATCCGCTTCATCGACACGCGGGAAGCGGCCGAGCGGCCGGAGAGCTGGCTCGCGCTCTTCCAGGCTGCGCTCGACGGCAGCTGCGGTGTCTCGGACGAGGCGCTGGCCTGCATCAGCCAGAATGCCGGCCGATTCGCGGCCGAGGCTTTCGTCCCGACGAAGCGTCATCGAGAGGCGCTCCTGCGGTTCCTCACGCCGCGACCGGGCCTCTACGCCCGGCTGTCGGAGATGCACGACTGCGGGCTGCTCGGCCAGATCTTCCCCGAGTTCAGGGCAATCAACTGCCGCGTGGTCCGCGACTTCTACCACAAGTACACGGTGGACGAGCACACGCTGCTCACCATCAGGAACCTCGAGCGGCTCACCGATCATCCGCCTCGCGAGCGCGAGCGCTTCGGCCGGCTGCTCAACGAGCTGCAGGCCCCCGAACTCCTTGTCCTCTCGCTCATCTATCACGATGTGGGCAAGTGGACTGACGACGACCACACGCTCGAGAGCTCGCGCATGGCGCAACAGATGTTCGAGCGGCTCGACCTGACCGAGGACCAGCGCGCCGAGGTGGACTTCCTCGTCCGCGAGCACATCAAGATGTCGCTGGTCGCCTTCCGGCGGGACACCGAGGACCCCGAGATCGTCCGGCAGTTCTCCCAGTTCATCGGCACCGAGGAACGGCTGAAGATGCTCTGCCTGATGACGCTCGCGGATGTCGAGGCCGTCAGCCGCGAGACACTCACGCCCTGGAAGGAGGAACTGCTCTGGCGGCTGTACGTCGACACGTACAACCACCTCACGCTCACCTATGGCGACGAGATCATCGACCGGCGCCAGTCGATGACCTCGGCCCTGCTCGAGCACCGCCCCGCAGACCTCGGCGCCGACGAGATCGCGGCGTTCCTGGAGGGACTGCCGCGCCGGTACCTGCAGCTCTTCTCCCACGACGCGGTGTACCGCCACGTGCGGCTCTCACGCGACCTCGCGCCCGACGCCGTGAAGGCCTGGCTGGACCGCGTCGACTCCGGCTGGGAGCTGACCGTGCTCACGCACGACCGGCCGTTCCTCTTCTCGAACATCGCCGGCGTCCTGTCCTCCTACGGCATGGACATCCTGCGCGGGTTCGCCTTCACCAAGCCGACCGGCCTCATCGTCGACATGTTCCACTTCACCGACGATGAGCAGTTCCTCGAGCTGAATGCGGAAGGGGAGGGGGAACTGCTCAGGAACCTGACCGAGGTGGTGCTCGGCCAGAAGGACATCGCCGCACGGTTGCGTGGCCGCGAGCAGGGTGCCTTCCGGCGCAAGCTGCCCGGCTTCGCGCCTGTGGTCCATTGCGACAACGATTCGTCGCGCAAATACACCATCGTGGAGATCGTCGCGGAGGACGCGCTCGGCCTGCTCTATCGCGTCAGCCGGGTCATCTCCGAATCGGGGAGCGACGTCGACCTGGTGCTCATCGGCACCGAGGGGCGCCGCGCCATCGACGTCTTCCACATCAGGCGGGACGGCAAGAAGCTCACGCCGGACCAGCAAGCTCACATCACCGGTAACCTGCAACGCGTTCTGGAGGGACGCTCATGAAACTCATCAAGGCAATCGTTCGACCCAACAAGGTGGATGAAGTGAAGGCAGCGCTCGAGAAGCTCCAGATCTCCGGCATGACGGTGACCGAGGTGCGAGGCCATGGCAAGCAGAAGGGCCACACCGCGATCTACCGCGGGCAGGAGTACAACGTGAGCCTGCTGCCGAAGATGGAAATCGAGGTGGTCGTGCCGGACTCGATGGCCGACGACGCGATCAAGGCCATCATCGCGTCGGCGCGCACGGGCGAGATCGGCGACGGGCGCGTCTTCGTCATTCCCGTTCTCGAGAGCTACAAGATCCGCACGGGAGAGCGCGAAGCGTAGGGCGTTCCGAGGTTAGAACCTAGCAGTGACGACCGGAGCAGAAGTTCGGAGGCTCGACCGCTTTCTCCGACTTCTGGCTTCGAACGGGGTGCCGCGTGCGGTGCATTGCCGATGCGCGGGCGTCAGTGCGCGGCGGGCGGCTTGAGGTCCTTGATGATGAAGACCTTTTCGCCGGGCCGCATCAGCCCCAGCTGGTCCCGCGCCAGTTCCTCGATCGCCTCGGGATCGTTCGCCAGACGGTCGGCTTCCTCGAGCAGCGCGGCGTTCGTGGCTTTCTGCCGCACGAGGGCCGCTGTACCCGCCTCGAACTGCTCGCGTGCCCGAAGCATGGCCAGCAGGCCCCGCTCGCCAACCACGGCATCCACGATCGTGGCCAGCGCGAAGAACACGACAGCCCACCGGGCAATCCGCTTGCCCCGCGACGCTCGCCGTCCTGGCGATCCCCTGAGGGGGGTCGACGGTGTGTTCTTGGCAGCCACGCGGTAAAGACAGTACAACAACTGACAGTCGCGTACAACGCGGAAACGCCTGAATCGACGAGCTTTCGCCCATGTCCGAGCCTGTCATCGTGCTCACGACGGTGCCGTCGGCCGAGGTCGGGGAACAGTTGGGTCGTGCCCTGATCGACCGGACCCTCGCGGCCTGCGTGAATGTCCTGCCGCCCATGACGTCCCTCTATCGCTGGAAGGGGGCCGTCCAGCGGGATGTCGAGTGCCAACTGGTGATCAAGACCGATCAATCGCGGGTCGATGCGGTCCGCGAGGTCGTGCGGGAATGCCACCCCTACGAGCTGCCCGAGTTCCTCGTCGTCGCCGTCGATCGGGGAGACCCGGCCTACCTCGCGTGGGTGGCCGCCGGGGCCGGCGTCGCCGCCCCTGTGCCAGAATAAAGAATTCATGCCGAACGTCATCGACTTCATCCTGCACAGTGACGCCCACCTGAACGAGTTCGTCGCGGCCTATGGTCTCTGGATCTACGCCCTGCTCTTCGTGATCGTCTTTGCCGAGACCGGCTTCGTCGTGACACCGTTCCTGCCGGGCGACTCCCTGCTGTTCGCGGCAGGCGCCATCTGTGCCAGGGGTTCGATGAGCGCCTGGATCTGCTTCGGGCTGCTGGCGTTCGCGGCCTTCTCCGGGAACGCGGTGAACTACGCCGTCGGGCGGTTCGTGGGGCCCCGGGTCTTCTCGGCAACCGACCACGCCGGGTTCTGGCACAACCTCCTGAACCGGGAGTACCTGGCGCGCGGGCATGCCTTCTTCGAACAGTACGGGGGCAAGGCCGTGATCCTGGGGCGGTTCGTCCCGATCGTCCGGACCTTCGTGCCCTTCGTTGCGGGCGCCGCGCAGATGACCCCTTCGTCGTTCGGCTTCTACAATTTCATCGGGGCAGTGGGCTGGGTGGGCATCTGCCTCGGGGCAGGCGTCCTCTTCGGCAACGTGCCGGTGGTGAAGAACAACTTCTCGCTCGTCACCATCGGCATCGTCGTCGTCTCGGTGCTGCCGGCGGTCTTCGAGTTCCTGAAGCACCGGAAGGCAACGCAGGCCGCCCGCGCGGACGCCGGGCGGTAGGGGCGCGCGCCGCGCCGTGCGCGGCGAATCAGATCGTGTCGAGCGCCTGGGTCAGGTCGTCGAGCAGGTCGTCGACGTCCTCGAGCCCTGCCGAGATGCGCACCAGCCCGTCCGTGATGCCGAGCGCCTGCCGGTGCTCGGGCGGCACCGACGCGTGGGTCATGGTGGCGGGGTGCGAGATCAGCGATTCCACCCCGCCCAGGCTTTCGGCCAGGGCGAGCAGCCTCACGCGCTTGAGCAGCGAGGCCGCTGCCTCCCTCGACCCGAGGTCGAACGACAGCATGCCCCCGAAGCCCGACATCTGGCGCGCAGCCAGGTCGCGCTGCGGGTGCGACGCGAGGCCGGGGTAATAGACCTTCCTCACCTTCGGGTGTCCCTCGAGGAAGCACGCGAGCGCCATGCCGGTCTCGCAGTGCCTGGCCATGCGCAGCGGCAGGGTCTTCGTGCCGCGGAGGACCAGCCACGAGTCGAACGGGCTCAGGATGGCACCCGCCGCGTTCTGCACGAAGCGCAGCCACTCGACGTCCTCGTCCCTGGCAGCCACCACCACGCCGCCCACGCTGTCGCTGTGGCCGTTGAGGTACTTCGTCGTGCTGTGCGTCACGAGGTCGGCGCCGACGGCCATCGGTCGCTGGAGGACCGGGCTGGCGAAGGTGTTGTCGACGACCAGGCGGGCGTCGTGCTGGTGCGCCAGCGCCGCGGCGGCCGCCAGGTCCGTGATCCGCATGATCGGGTTGCTGGGCGTCTCGACGAACAGCATCCGGGTGGCTGGCGTGAACGCACGCGCCGTGGCCTCGAGGTCGCCCGTGTCGACGTAGGTGAACGACAGGTCGTAGCGCCGGAGCACCTTGTCGAAGAGCCGGTACGTGCCACCGTAGACGTTGTCGGACACGATCACGTGGTCGCCACTCTTCAGCATCGTGGCAATGGCCGAGATGGCCGCCATGCCGGATGCGAAGGCGAACGCCGCCTTCCCCCCCTCGATCGCGGCCAGGTTGCCCTCGAGCGCGCCACGCGTGGGGTTCTGGGTGCGGGCGTACTCGTAGCCCTTGTGGCGGCCGAGCTCCTCCTGCACGTAGGTGGAGGTCTGGAAGATCGGCGTGATGATCGCGCCCGTGGACGGGTCAGGCTCCTGACCCGCGTGCAGGCACACGGTGGAAAATCTGGCGTTGTCCGGGAGTTTCACGACCGCACCACCTTACATGGTTAAATAGCGCCACGTCCACGTTCCCATGAAGCACGCGCTGCTCCGCACGCTGCCAGGGCGGGCGATCGTTGTCGGCGCCGCCATCAAGCTCCTGATCTTCCTGCTGTCGCTCGCCGTCGAGCTGCCGGGAGCCGTGCGCCTGCTCGACACTCTGGCCTCGGTGGCGCTGGTCGGCGGCGGGGCGTATTTCGTCGCGCAGGGCATCGCCCTCGCGCAGCGCCGCCTGCTGTGGCGGGTGCGGCGCAAGCTGATCATCTCGTACATCTTCATCGGGGTCGTGCCCGCGATCCTGATCGTCGCCTTCTTCCTCCTCGGTGGCCTGCTGCTGTTCTCGAACTTCAGCTCGTACCTGCTGCAGACCCGGTTCCAGACCCTGGCGACGCAGGCACGGGCCGTGGCCTCGACCACCGCGGTCGAGATCCAGCGCGCCGGAGGACGGGGCGTCGTATCGATTGCGAACCGGCGCCAGGCGGCCATCGCGCGCGACTTTCCAGGGGCCTCCATTGCCGTCGTGCCGATGGAGCGGCCGTGCGAGAACACCGATGTCCCGGTGGTGCCGGTGGCCGAGCCGCGCCCCCCGGTGATGGCCGGCCCGTGGGCACATGTCGATCCCCCGAGGCAGCTTCCCACCTGGGTGACCTGCTCGGGCTTCCAGGGCCTGCTCGCCTACGCCAACCTCGATCGTCCGGCCGCGTCGACCGCCCTCAGTGTCAACGGCCAGCCGGCGCGTGACGTCGAGCTGATCGCGCGGGCGATCGTGATGCCAGACAGCCCGGCGCCGACCTACGCCGTGATCGTCGACCTGCTCGTCAACGACCCGGTCCGCGAGGAGCTCCGTACGGAGACGGGTGTCGAACTCACCACCGTGCGGACCATGGGGGAGCGGGCACCGGTACTCCGGTCCCGTCGCCCGGTGGACAGCGTCGAGCCCGACGCGTCGATGACGGCGCTGCCGGCCATATCGGCCACCTTCCCCGAGGTGGTCGACTGGGCCACGGGCGAGACCCGCAGTGGGACCATCATGGCGTCGATGCAGCTGAGCATCGCGCAGATGTACGCCCGCATGAACGCGTCGCAGGGGCTGATCGGCCAGGGCCTGCTGGTGATCCTCTTTGCGATCGGCGTGCTCTTCTTCATCATCGAGGTGATCGCGCTGGTGGTCGGGCTCGCGCTGGCCCGATCGATTACCGGGTCCGTGCACGAGCTCTTTGCCGGCACCGAGCGGGTCCGCGCAGGCGACTTCCGCCACAAGATCGCCATCCGGGCGAAGGACCAGCTCGGTGAGCTGGCGCAGTCGTTCAACTCGATGACCTCGAGCATCGAGGACCTCCTCCGGGTCGAGCGCGAGAAGAAGCGGCTCGAGGAGGAACTGCGGATTGCGCACGAGATCCAGATGTCGCTGCTCCCGCAGGGACCACTCGGCTTCCCGGGCATCTCGGTGACCAGCGTCTGCGTGCCGGCCCGTGAAGTGGGCGGCGACTACTTCGACATCCTGCCGCTCGACGACCACCGTGTCGGCATCCTCATTGCCGACGTCTCGGGCAAGGGCACCTCCGCCGCGTTGTACATGGCGGAGATGAAGGGGCTGATGCTCTCGCTCAGCCGCAACCACACGTCACCGCGCGACCTGCTCTGCACCGCGAACCGGATCATCGCCGAGCACCTGAACTCGCGCAGCTTCATCACGATGATCTACGCGATCATCGACACCCGCGCGCGGACGCTGACCTACGCGCGGGCCGGGCACACCCCGCTGCTCTGCTGCCCTGGGCCGAAGTCCACCGCACGCGGGCTCCGCCTGCTGGCACCCGACGGCATGGTGCTGGGGCTCAACCTGGATGACGGGACCATCTTCAACCGCCTGCTTCAGGAGGAGACCATCCCGATCGCCGGCGGCGACATCTTCGTGCTGTACACCGACGGCATCAGCGAGGCGATGAACGCCGCGGACGACTGCTTTGGCGAGGACCGCCTCGGCCGCATTGTCGAGGAGCATGCGCACCTGCCGTCCGACGAGCTGCGCGAGCGGATCCTGCGAGAGATCGCCGCGTTCGTCGGCGACGCGCCGCAGCACGACGACATGACCATGATCCTGCTCCGTATCGACGACGTCGATGCCGGTGCCGCCGTCGCGGGCGCGGAAGCCGAGCTGGCCCGGACGTGAGCGAGTTCGTCACCATCTTCAGCACGCGCTCACCGGTGGAGGCCGACGTGGTGCGGGCGCTGCTCGAGTCCAACGGCGTGATGCCGATGGTGGCCTCGGCCACCTCCCGCACGCTGTTCCCGCTGGCCGCCGGCGACCTGGCCGAGGTCCGGATCGCCGTGCATCCGGACGAGGCCGAGGAGGCGAGGCGCATCATCGAGACGCACCGTACGGAACTCCAGACCGGCCACGTGGTCCGCCTGCGCGACGAGTTCGAGGGCCTGCAGCGTGCCATCGACTACCGGTTCCGGGACCGCGGGCTGCTCGAGCACGCGATGACGCACACCTCGCGCGCGAACGAGGACGTGAGTGGTGGCGTGGCGCACAACGAGTCGCTCGAGTTCCTGGGCGATGCGGTCCTCGGGTTCGTGGTGGCCGACCTGCTCTTCCACGAGTTCCCGGAGTCGACCGAGGGGCTGAAGTCCAAGCTGAAGGCGACGCTGGTCTCCGCCACCACGCTGGCCAGGCAGGCCGAGCGGCTGTCGCTCGGCGAGCACCTGCTGCTCGGTCGTGGCGAGGAGAAGACAGGCGGACGCCGCAAGCAGGCGCTGCTGGCCGATGGCTACGAGGCCCTCATTGCCGCCATCTACCTCGATGGCGGCATCGAACAGGCGCGCGCCTTCGTGATGCGCGAGTTCGCGCCCCTCGTGGCTGACGCCAAGGACGGGGGCCTGGCTGGCCAGCAGGACTTCAAGTCGGCCCTGCAGGAGCACCTCCAGGCCACCGATCGTCCGCTCCCCGAATATCGGCTGACGGGGACCATGGGGCCCGATCACCGGAAGCAGTTCCAGGTGGCGGTGGTCGTCGGTGGAGAGCGGCTGGCCGAGGCGATCGGCCCGAGCAAGAAGGAGGCGGAGCAGGAAGCCGCCCGGCTCGCCCTGGAGGCGCTGCGGGGGCCGGTCGACTAGGCGCGTCGGACGCTCGTGGTCGACCCGTCAGTCGATCTCGATGATGCCCCAGGGCTTCCGCTCGTCGTCAGCGCTCCCGGCACCCGTCGCGGCCATGGCCATGGCCGGTTCCGACGGCTGCGGCAGCCGCGGCAGCGCATACCGGTGCACCTCGCGGGCCAGTTCGTCGTCCGTCGGCGGCACGGGTCGGCAGTGCAGCCGCACCCACACGCGCAGGACCGGGTCCGTGAAGCTGTAGCGCTTCTGGCGCGACACGACCAGGTCGACATCCTCCAGCCACGACAGGTAGTCCTTCGTCGAGCCGGGCGTCCGCTGCAGTCGCTGCGAAATCTCCGTGAGCGTGAGCCCTTCCTCGTCGGCAAGGATTTCGAGGATCGCCTTGAGTGCCCCATAGCCACGCGCGCGGTGGAGCCGCAGTTCGTAGCAGAAGTTGCACAGGTGCGCGAGGCGGCCGTCCGCCGCCATCTGCGCCGCCAGCGCGCTGACCGCGTCGTCCCCGCCCGGCGTGCCGTTGTCGCGCATCCGCTGGAGTTCGCCAGACAGCGCCTGGACATAGGCCGGACGCCCATCGGCGAGGGCATGGACGGTGCGCGCCGTGAACTCGGCGTCGGAGACCGCCGCGCCTCCGAGGTCCAGCATGTCGAGCGTGTCCTCGACCGTGAGTGAGGGCACGTGGATGACCTCGAACCGCGCCGGCCGATCGCGCAGCAGCTTCAGGGCCCGCGCGCTGTAACGGCTGCTCAGCACGAAGCGGTTGCCGCTCTCGACGAGCCCGTCGGCGAAATCGAACAGCACGCGCCGCAGGCCCGGGAAGCTCTCGAAGGTGCGCAACTCGAGAAACTCGTCCAGCAGGAACGTGATCGGTTCATTACCCGATGCCCGCGTGCGCGTCAGGAACGCCATCACCGCATCGAAGGCGCCCCGTGCACCCGCCTGGCAGGACGGCACCGCGAACGGCGACGCTGCGGCCACGGCCCGGAAGAAACGCTCGGGTGTGGTCGCGGTACGCTCGACGTCGATGTACTGCGCCTGCGACCGACCCACGCGGTCGCGCACCTGGTGCAGCAGCGTCGTGCGGCCGGAGCCGCACCCACCGAGAAGTACCGGGATGCGGGAGGGCGTGGCGTCGAGGGCGGCCGTGATGCGGCGCGTGAGCGTGGTGCGGGGAGTCAACATGCGCGTGCTGTGTGTGTCGAAAGACTAGAACCTTAGAAAGCGGGAACGATGTTGTCAATCGAAAAGCCGAAACGCTTTTCCCTTGACGGACGAACAGGCGCAGCCGCGGCAGCCATGCCGCGAACGGTGCGGCGACGCGTCGTCGGCGGGCGGGTGGATTGAGGGTAGAATCGTAGGCCTGTCTATGAATCTTGCAGTGCTTGGGGCGCAGTGGGGTGACGAGGGCAAGGGAAAGATTGTCGACCTGCTCACGCCCCGATTCGATATCGTCGCGCGGTACCAGGGCGGCCACAACGCCGGCCACACCGTTTACGTCAACGGCACGAAGTTCGTCCTTCGTCTGATTCCGTCCGGCATCCTCCACTCCGGCGTCGTGTGCCTGATTGGCAACGGCGTGGTGGTGGATCCGCAGGCGCTGTTTGCCGAGGTCGACGAGCTGGCGAAGAACGGCATCGACGTGACCGGGCGCCTCTTCGTCAGCGACAAGGCCCACCTCATCCTGCCGTATCACCGCGACCTCGACCTGCTGTCGGAGGCGCGACGGGGCGAGCGGAAAATCGGCACCACCTCCCGCGGCATCGGTCCGGCCTACGAGGACAAGATCGCGCGGCGCGGCATTCGCGTGGGCGACCTCGCCGACCCCGTCGGCCTCGAGCAGAGCATCCGCGACAACGTGAGCGCCCGCAACCGCCTCGTGCACGACACGACGATGGAATGGGAGACCGTGCTGGCCCAGGTGGTGGAGATTGGCAAGCGCCTGACGCCCATGGTCCGCGACGTGTCGCTGCAGCTCAGCGAGGCGTTCGCCGCCGGACGCGCCGTGCTCTTCGAAGGCGCACAGGGCACGCTCCTCGACATCGACCACGGTACGTATCCCTACGTCACCTCGTCCAACGCGTCCATCGGCGGCGTCTGCACCGGGCTCGGCATCGGCCCACGACGGATCGAGGGCGTGATGGGCGTGGTGAAGGCTTATGCCACGCGCGTGGGCGAGGGCCCCATGCCGTCGGAACTGCACGACGAGATGGGCAGGCGCCTGCGCGACAACGGCAACGAGTACGGTGCCGTCACCGGCCGGCCGCGGCGCTGCGGATGGTACGACGCCGTCGCGGTGCGCTATGCCGCGCGCATCAACGGCCTCGACGTCCTCGCCGTCACCAAGATGGACGTGCTCGACGGACTGGACGAGATCAGCATCTGCACGTCGTATCGCTGCGGCGACCGGGTCCTCACCGACTTCCCCTCCGACGTCGGCCAACTGGCGGCGTGCGTCCCGGTCTACGAGACGCTGCCCGGCTGGAGCGAGCCCACGAAAGGCATCCGCCGCTTCGACGACCTGCCCGAGAATGCGAAGAAGTACATCGCGCGGATCGAGGAGGTGTCAGGGGTGCCGGCGGCGCTCGTGTCGACCGGCTCCGAGCGGCACGACACCATCCTGCGCAACGACGTGATCGCCGCGCGCCTGCCCGGTTTCACGCTCGCCCTCTAGGCGAGGTCCGCTCAGGACTTCGCGGGCTGTGGATGCCGCCCGATGTAGGCGTCCACGGCCGTCGTGTCGGGCTCGATGAACTCGAGCCCGGCGCGATACCGCGGGGTCGACCCCTTCGGAATCTCGAACGAGGCCCACACCACCGTTGCGCTGCAGCGCATCGTCGCCACATCGTCGGCGAGCGACACCCTGACGCGCTGGTTCGGCTTGAGGACCGTGGCCGTCAGCAGCTGTGCCCCGAGCGTGGAGAGGTCTACGATGGTGCCGCGGTTGCCGTCGACCAACAGTTCGCAGGTGTCGGGCATGTTGACGCGCGGCGCACGGCGTGTGCCGCGGTAGTCGAGCTGCGGCGGCGGGACCGCCGCCGGGGGGGCCGCGGCCGCTGGCGGCGTGGCGCCGGCCCCGTCGGCCTGGCCGTCTGGCGCGAGCACATCGATCCGCGTGTCGACCAGCGAGGGGTCGGCCTTGATGCGATTGATGAGCGCCGCACCACGTGGCGTCGCTGCGAACCGCTTCTCGAGCAGGACGGTGCCCGGTCGCTTCGTCGTGATGACCTCGAGCGCGCGCAGCGCCTCCGCATCCGTGAACGCGGTGAGGTCGCGGACCTCCGCGGCAAGGCGGGCCTTCAGTGCGGGCAGCAGATCCGCGGCTGCAATCAGGACGGCGTGATCAACCACGGGGATGTCAGAAGATTCGAGCGTCCTGGAGCGGCCACCACCGCACCTTCACCTTGCCGACGATGTACTTCTTCGGCACCTGGCCCCAGTGGCGGCTGTCCGAGCTGTTGTTCCGGTGGTCGCCCATCACGAAGTAGTAGCCCTGCTGGATGACCGTGGGCCCCCAGTCGTCGTGGCTCCGGAACTCCTCGGGGACATAGTCGTCGTGCAGCGGGACGTCGTTCACGTAGACGTGACCGTCGACGATCCGGACGACGTCGCCTTCGCTGGCAATCACCCGCTTCACGAACATCTTGTCCGGGTTCAGCGGGTAGTAGAGCATCACGATGTCGCCGGGGCGTGGGTTGCCCACCTCGTAGACCAGCTTGTTCACGATCAGCCGATCGTGATCCTCGAGCGTGGGCGCCATGCTGCGGCCGTCCACGCGCGCCACCTGGAAGCCGAAGGTCACAATGAGGGTCGCGTACACGGCGGCGGAGAAGAGCGTTTGCACGCCGGCCACCATCTCCGCGACGATCCGCTGGAGCGGCCGTGCGCGCGGGCGGTCCGCGGGGGGCGCAGCATCGACGGCTGGCACTGCAGCGGCCTCTGCGCCGCCGTCAGACACGACGACGGTCGGCGGCACATCGGTCAGGGGAGCGGACTCCACACGCATGGCGCTGTCGACCGCCGGGTGCGTCGAGTCGGACGGCAACGCCGCATCGGCCTCGAGCGTGACCGGGAGCGCGGGGGATTCGGGCACTGCTGCCGGATCGGCGTCAATCGACTCGTGTCGGGCCGAGGGAAGGGCCGTTTCGTCCATGCCAGTGGGCTTCAGGATACCACTAGCGTGGCACCCACGTTGCACACATCAGCTGCAGGAAGGGGAGAGTACACATGAGGAAACTGGGGATTGTGGCAACGCTCGTGGCATCCGGGCTCATGGGCGGCATGCTGGTGCAGGCTCAGGAGCCGTCGACGATCGTGATGAAGAGCGGGGAGCGGATCAGTGCAGAGCTGATCGACATGAACGCGTCCGGCTTCGCGGTGCGCGTGAATGGGCAGGATCGCACCATCCCGACCGGCGACGTGGCTGCGGTCGAGTTTGCGGTCGGCCCGATCCCGGCCGATGCACAGAATCGGATCAACAGCGGGCAGTCGGTGGTCGTGATGCGGAACGGGCAGGTACTCGAAGGCCGCCTGTCCGACGTGGGCGGCACGCGTCCCCTGCGGCTGACGATCGACACCCCCTCAGGCCAGCGTGACCTGACCTCGAACGATGTCGCACAGGTCCACCTGAGCCGCGGCGCCGGCTCGCAGGCCGTGGCCACATCGGGCCAGGCCCAGCAGATACCGGCTGGTGCGCAGACGATCAGCGTGCCTGCCCGGCAGCTCTGGACCGACACGGGCATCACGGTGCGTCGTGGTGAGCAGATTCAGTTCAACGCGTCGGGCGACATCAAGGTGGCCGAGGGGGCGAGTTCCGGAGTCGGTGGTTCACCCATCCAGCCGGGCGGACGCCTGCCGCTGCCCAGTGCCCAGGTGGGTGCCCTGATCGCGAGGGTGGGCAACGGGGCGCCGTTCCTGGTGTCGACCAACACGTCGCCGGTGCCGATGCCTGCGAACGGCCGGCTGCAGCTCGGTGTCAACGACGACCATCACGCCGACAACGATGGCCAGTTCACGGTGGCCATCACCCGCCTCGGCCGCTAGGGCCCGTCCGGCGAGGGGGACGCAGGGGCATCGCTCCGCGTCCCCACCTGCCTCTCGCCCATCTGCCTCACGGGCACCTCACCCGATGCAATCCCGTCATTCGACGCGCGATGCCTGCACGATGAACCGCTTCGGCGCCCGTCCCACGAAGGTGAACGGATAGCAGGTCACCAGCGTCACGGTTGGCCTGTCGGTGGGATCCAGGACATGCACGGCGTCCGGGTTCACGACCATCGTGCGATCCACGCGGTACTCGAACGTGCCGTTCGCGGTGACCAGGCGCAACGCGTGTCCGGGCTGCACCTGCCGGAGCGGACGGAACGTGGTGTCGCGGTGGCCGGCGATGCCGACGTTGCCCCCGCGTCCAGGCAGTGGCGTGTACTCGATGTGACCGGCAGCCCGAGCCAGCATCTCGTCGGTGCTGCCCTCGATCACCGTGGCATCCAGCCCGATTGACGGAATCTGGATACGGGCTACCCACGAGCCTGGCTGCAATGAGGCCGGCGTGCCGGTGCCAACCACGCCGTCGCCCGGATCACCCGGTAGTGCGACGGTGGCCTGGGTTGCGGTGGGGACCGGCAGCGACGCGTAGAAATGCGCCTCGGCGGCGTCGAGCAGTGTCCAGGTGCCCAGGATGAACGCGACGAGAAAGAGCGCCCGCTCGGCCCAGAACCAGGCGGACCGCACTCGCGCATCCATCGGGGTGACACTCCTGCCAGGTTCACTCATGTGTGGTCTCTGCATGCTCAGTCCTGAAGTCCCGAGACGTAGCCGGGCCTGGTCCGCACGCGCCGCCCACGCCGCGCCTCGCCCGTCAGTTCCACCCGAACGCCGTGGTACCGTCCATCGCGTTCGGGTGGCGTGAACCCGATGGTGTAGCTGCTCCTGATCTCCCGGGCAATCCGCTGGCACGCGGCCAGCAGCGGCCCCGGCGACTTCGGGAGGAAGCGCTCGCCGCCCGTGGCCTTCGCGAGCGCGGCGAGCACCCCTGGGTTCCTGTCGCGTGCGTCTGCATCGAAGAGGCCGATGGTGTAGATGGTGACGTCCGACCGGCGCGCGCGATCGAGGACCAGATCGAGCGTGGCTCGACTGGCGTTGTCGGCGCCGTCGCTCATCAGCACCAGCACACGGCGCGCATGCGACGTGTCGTCCAGTTGCTCGAGTCCATACAGCAGTGCGTCGTAGAGGGCGGTCTGTCCCTCGGGCCGCAGCGTCCGCAGCGCGGCCTCGAGCCCGCGCATGTCCGAGGCCCCGACCGTCGCCCCCTCGAGTGGATCGCGGACACGGTCGTTGAACTCCACGATGCGCAGGTCGTCCTCGGGATGGCTCTCCCGCGCGAACGCGAGCGCCGCCGCCATCACCTCACCCAGCTTCGGGCGCATGCTGCCCGAGTTGTCGATCACCAGCGCGATGCTGACCGGCGCGTCGTCGCGGCTGAAGGCCGCGATGGCCTGCGCGCGTCCGTTGTCGTAGACCGTGAAGTGCGTCGGTTCCAGGTCCGGCACGAGGCGGCCCTCGCGGTCGGTCACGGTGACCGGCAGCACGACCAGCTCGCTGGAGTGGCTCCTGAAGGTCGGGGACTGGGCGTACGCGGCGTGTGCTGCCAGCGCACTTGCGAGACACACCGCAGGGCGAAGCCATGAATGCCGCACCGGAGGATCCTCCCCGCGCCCGGCCGAGCCAGGGCGGCACGGGAGGTGCCCCGTGACGCCCTGCCCGGCGCAGCTACCGCGACGCGCCGCTGCGTGGACGGAGCGAGCGGATGACGAAGGCACCCGCAAGTGACAGGAGTCCGAACACCGGGATCAGCGCGGAACTCCCGGCCGTGCGCGGAAGCTCTCGTGCACCAGCCCCGGCCTGCGCCGGCTGGCGGGTGTTCGCCGATTGCGCCGACGATCCGCTGGTGCCCACGGCCTGGTTCGGGATGTTGTCGCGGTTCGCCTCGCTCCGCGTGGCAGGTGCGGCTGGCGCCTGCGCACGCGTCACATCCGTCGAGTTCGCACGGCTGGCAGATGCCGACGGCATGGCGTCGGCGTTCCGCTCGGCGGTGTTCCGCTCGGCCTGGGCGTTCTGCGAGGTCGTGCGTCCGGCCGCGCCCGCCGTGTCGGCCGCCTGCGACGTGCGGTCCGCCGTCGTCGTTGCGGCACCGGTCGTCGTGGTCGCACCGGGCTGTGCCGAGGCGGTGCTCGACGGGGTCACGTCGGAGGGACGGTCGGCGTCGACCATGGTCCCGCTCGCATCGACCCGCCCGACGTGCGCCGCCCTGTACCCGTCCTCGTCCTTCTTCTCATCGTCATCGAAGGAGAGGACCGGCTGCCCCGTGGCCCTTGCGATGCGAGTGGCCTGATCCTTCGGGTAGACGAACTCCATCCCGTAGGTTTCGTTGGGGTAGAACCAGGCCCTGATGGGCTGCGCGTCGCCGCTCGCCGTCTCGTTGAACATCACCACCGGTTCGTTCGTCGGGGTCATCCGCTGATCCGGGATGGTGAGCAGCGTGGCGAACAGGGTGGCGCCGTCCTTGTCCCACACCTGCAGCGTGCGACGCCCCGAAGCGGGGTCCGCCAGCTTGAACTGGTAGGTGCCGGCGGGTAGCGTCAGACCGGGCAGCTGCACGGGTCCGCTGAAGGTGAGGAACGTCTGTTTGGTGTATTCATCAGCACCGGCGGCCGGCGCCAGGAACGCAGTCAGCACGACCGCGCAGAACAACCTTCTCACTGCACGCATCTCAGCTTCCCTCCTTGAATGTGTCCATCTCGTTTCACCTCACGTGCACGTCGGTGCTCGCGCTTCACGTCGCAAAAGTGCACGTTGTGTGCCCACCAACAGGACAGGTCAGTCGAGTTCACTGTGCAGGCGGGTCGTGGCCGCGGTGGGTGAACCGTGGAGGTGTGGCCTGTTTCGCGAGGCTGGCCGCATCTGCGCGGAGGGCACCTCACCTGTTCTCGCCGGTGCGCACGGGTCTTGCTACGCCGCACGTGACCACACAGACGGCTCACCCGTATCACGGAGGCATTGCACACATGGCCGGCATCGACTCACTCGAAAGCCTGTTCCAGGACGAACTCAAGGACATCTACGACGCGGAGAAGCAGATCACGAAGGCGCTCCCGCGCCTGATCAAGAAGGCGGGCAACGACGAACTGCGCACCGCCTTCGAGGACCACCTGCAGCAGACCGAGCAGCAGATCGAACGGCTCGAGCAGGTGTTCGAGATGCTGGAGATGCCTGCGCGGGGCAAGAAGTGCGTCGGCATGCAGAACCTGATCAAGGAAGGCCAGGAGATGATGGCCGAGGCGGAAGACGATGACACGCGCGACGCGCTCATGATCGCGGCTGCGCAGAAGGTGGAGCACTACGAGATCGCGTCATACGGCACGCTGCGCGTCTGGGCGAACCTGCTCGGGCACAGCGAGGTGGCGTCGCTCTTCGAGGACACGCTGGACGAGGAGAAGGAAACCGACCAGCGCCTCACCGCAATCGCCGAGAGCTACGTGAACCAGGCCGCGGCGGACACGGAGGATGACGAGGAGGAGGCCGACGAGCCACCGGTCAGGCTCGCACGTGGGGCGCAGACCCGGGCGGCGCGCGGCGGGGCAGCGGCCAGCCGCCAGCAGGCGGCCGACCGGGGACGGAAGCGGGGCCGCTAGTCCCGGAAGGCGGAACTGCCGCCCGCGCAAGCGCGAAGCGCACCCGGCGTATGGCCGACGCGCCCTTCGTGCTTGCGGGCTGGCAGGCTGCTAGCGGTTCAGGGCGTCGACGAAGGTGCGCGCGACTCCGGGGAGCTGCACGCGACCGTCGAGCAGGATGTCACGCGCGGTGATCCCCTTGCCGTAGAGGTCGGCGTTGTCGTCGGTGTCCGGCCGGAGCACGCCGCCCGAAAGGTTGAGCCCCGCGAAGACCCCCTGGGTGCGGGAATAGGAGAGGATCTCCGCCCGCATCTGCAGGTCGGTGGCGGCCCGCGCGTCACGTCCGACCGGACCGGCGGCGATCGAGGCTTCCGCGCCGAGCGACACCCGGTTCTTCAGCAGCTTGTCGATGCCCTTGTCGTTCATCACCAGCAGGACGAGGTCGACGGTCTGCGCCCCGAACTGCAGGCCCCAGCTGCCCTTCCCGAGGCGCATGAACACGGGCGGGCTCCAGCCACCGGGCCGCCGGCAGCTCATGAGCCCCTTGCCATACTCGCCGCCGACGATGAAGGCGGCCTTCTTCAGGGCGGGCACCACGAGCACGCAGGACGCCTTGCCCCAGAGGTCGAGCGGTACGTCCTGATCGGGAGCCGCGTGCAGCTCCCGCAGCACCGTGGCGGCATCTTCGATCCGCTTCGTTTCGGCCGTGGAGAGTGCCGCTGACAGCGGCGCCACGGCCAGGGCCGCACCCAGCGCGGCAGCCATGAGTCTTCGCATGATGGTTCCTCCCCGGCGCGTTGGCCGGTCGCACGGTGGAAGCCTAACACGGGGGCCGGGGCGTCGCGGGACGGATGGGACGGCCAGAACCGTCGGGACGGACAGGAGGGGTAATGGCGAAATACGGGAAGAAGGCACAGGAGAAGGTGGCCACGGCCATGCGCGAGCGGAAGGCCGGGACGCTGCGTTCGGGATCGGGTCGGAAGGTCACCAGCCGCAAGCAGGCCATCGCCATCGGGCTCAGCGAGGCCCGTGAGGCCGGCGCAAAGGTGCCGCGGCGGACATCCGCCCGGAAGGGCACTGCGAAGCGGCGCACCGCGAAGAAGCGCTAGGCGCCCGGCTCGTGGTGCCCTGTCAGGCGCGCTCCTCCCAGATGCGCGCCAGGTGCACGATCACCTCAACGGCCTTCTCCATGTCCTGCACCGACACCCACTCGAGTCGGGAGTGGAAGTTGTGCTCGCCCGCGAAGATGTTCGGTGTCGGCAGGCCCATGAACGACAGACGCGAGCCGTCGGTGCCGCCGCGGATCGAGCGCCGACGCACCTCGAGCCCGGCGCGACGGACCGCCTCCTCGGCGTACTCTGCGATCTCGGGACGGGTGTCCAGCACTTCCTTCATGTTGCGGTACTGCTCGACGAGCTCGATCTCGACCCGCGATCCTGGATGACGATGCACGGCCTTCTCGGCCAGGGCTTCGAGCATCCGTGCCTTCTCCTGGAGGCCCCACGTGTCGAAGTCGCGGATGATCAGCTTGACGCTGGTCTTCTCGACCGAACTGCTCACGCTGTAGGGGTGGACGAACCCCTCCATCCCCTCGGTCGTCTCCGGCGACAGCGTGTGCTGCGGGAGGCTGTCGATGAACGAGGCCGCCACCTTGATCGCATTCACCATCCGACCCTTGGCGTAGCCGGGATGCGTGTTGAAGCCGTGGAAGGTGAGCGTCATCGCGTCGGCGGAGAAGCTCTCCACCTCGACCTCACCGCGGAGACCGCCGTCCATCGTGTACGCGCACGAGGCGCCGAACTTCTGCACGTCGAAGTGCAGCGTTCCCCGGCCGACCTCCTCGTCTGGCGTGAACCCGATCCGGATGGCGCCGTGCGGAATCTCGGGATGCTGCACCAGGTATTCCGCAGCGGTCACGATCTCGGCGACCCCCGCCTTGTTGTCGGCCCCGAGCAGCGTCGTGCCCGAGGCGGTGACGATGTCGTGTCCGACCTGCTCGACGAGCGCAGGGATCTCCGTCTGGCGGAGCACGGCGTCTGGCGCGTCCGGCAGCAGGATGTCGCGCCCGTCCCACGCGCGGTGGACGATCGGCTTCACGCCGGCCCCGGGCATCTCCGGCGACGTGTCCACGTGCGCGATGAAGCCGATCACCGGCACGCCCGGCTTGGCCGTCGTGGCCGGGATGGTGGCCATCACGTAGCCATGCTCGTCGATCGCGGCATCGGAGAGGCCGATGGCGTGCAGTTCGTCGACGAGCGCGCGCAGCAGGACGAACTGCTTCGCCGTGCTCGGGTAGGTCGTCGAGCTCTCGTCGGACTGGGTGTCGATCTGGACGTAGCGGAGGAAGCGGTCGAGGACGGACATAGGACAATGCTAATCGCGAATCACCGAAGGCCCGGTGGCAATTCACGGCGGTGCGGCGAGCGCCCTTCGGGCGCGTTCCGGGACCGGTCGCTGGTCAGGAGAAGGTGGCCAGGACGGGGGCGTGGTCGCTGGTGCCCACCTCACGCTGGACGGGACAGCTGACCGCGCGTGCCGCCAGGGATCCGCTGGCCAGCACGTAGTCGAGGCGCCAGCCGATGTTCCGCTGCCGCATGTTGCGCCATGGTGCCCACCACGTGAACAGGCCGTCGTTGTCCGGGTCGAGCGCGCGGCCCACGTCCACGAGCCCCCGGGCGATGATGCGCTCGAGCAGCGCACGCTCCTCCGGCAACTGGCCGATCGCCCGCGGCTTTCGCTCGCGCGGGTGCACGTCGCGATCGGTGCGGGCGATGTTGAGGTCGCCGCACAGCACGACCGTCCGCCCGGCCGCCTCGAGGTTCGCGGCATGTGACTCCATCGCCTCGAGGAAGCGCATCTTCGCGGGGAAGTCCTTGCCGCCATTCGGGACGTAGATCGACGCGACCGTGAGCGCCGGCAGCTCTACCTGGACAATGCGGTTCTCGAAGTCGAACGGCGGGTGGGAAAAGGCCGGTCGCTCGGGCGCCAGTGCCTTGCTCACGTGCAGCCCCACACCCGAATAGCCCTTGCCGCCGTGCCAGTAGCACCAGTAGCCCTCCATCTCGCACAGCGCGGTGGGCACCTGGTCCGGCGTGGCCTTGATCTCCTGGAGGCAGACGATGTCGGGCCGCTCGCGGTCGACCCACTCCTGCACCTGGGCCTCGCGCGCGCGGATGCCGTTCACGTTCCAGGTGGCGATCTTCACGGGAGAAGGCCCATCAGGTTGGAGATTGCAGATTGCAGGTTGCTGATTCGCAATGGGCGATTGCAATGTCGACGGTCGGTGCGGGAGAGCGGAAGTACGGGGCCCGGAGACCGCACGCCGGGTACGGGCCGTGCGCCTCGGGTTGCAGGTTCAGACTGGAGCCGAAGCTCCCAGTCTGAAATCTGCAATTCGAAATCGTCAAATCCGAAGTCTGAAGGCCTGACGGCTAGAACTTGGCGTGGGCGGCCTGACGCTCTTCAGCCGGCACGGCCATGATGTCCGCATGCGCGTCGACGTGCGCCTTCACGAGCGCTTCGGCCTGTGCCATCGCATCGGCGTCGCCATTGCGATAGATCGCATTCGCCTGGATGAGATTCTTCTGGTGCGACGGGACGGCGTCGGCACTTTCGTAAATCGCCGCCACGGGACACGCCGGCACGCAGGCGCCGCAGTCGATGCACTCCTCGGGGTGGATGTACAGCATCCGCGTCGAGGCGAACTCGGCTTCGTCCTTGCGGGGATGAATGCAGTCGACCGGGCACACGTCCACGCAGGCGGTGTCCTTGGTGTCGATACACGGGTCGGTGATGATGAACGGCATGCTCGCGAATCTCCGTCGTGGGAACCGGGTCTGAATAGGCCGGTGGCCCGCAGCGGGGCCAGAACCGGTGAATTATACCTTGTGGCTCAGTCGCGGGACAAAAACATCAGGGAGGGTCGTGCGCCGGGCGAGCGCCGTGCTGGGCGCGCGTCGAACGCGCGGATTATACTCGCCACATGGCTGACACTCCCGACGCGCCCGAACGCAGACGAGGACCTGAACCGCCGGACCTGTCCGAGAAGGGCGGCAACCGCAACGGCGAACCGCAGCGCTCGAACCAGCGACTCTTCATGCAGCTGCTGGTGTTCGGGAACTGCCACGACGCGCGGCCGCTCGCCCATGCGCTCGAACACGCGGGTCTCACCGGGGTGCTGTACGAGGACGTCAACGATCCCCACGGTGTCGGTCTGCTCACGCTGACCCAGGATCCCAACGACTTCCTCGATCGCCTGCGCGGCCTGCTCAACGTGGAGCCCTTCGCCTCGCTGGACCAGAAAGAGGAGTACACGATGATGGGCCGTACCTACGCGATCGGGTACGAGCCGGACCTGACCGAGACGCTCCTCCATCGTCCCCGCCGCACCGTGCTCAACCGGGACTGGCGCTGGGCGGTGTGGTATCCCCTGCGTCGCAGCGGCAGGTTCGCCAACCTGCCCGAACAGGAACAGCGCGTCATCCTCGCCGAGCACGGCGCCATCGGCATGTCGTTCGGGGCGGCCGACTACGCGCACGACATCCGCCTCGCGTGCCATGGCCTCGACAAGCACGACAACGACTTCGTCGTGGGCCTCATCGGACCCGACCTCTTCCCGCTCTCCGCCATCGTCCAGACGATGAGGAAGACGCAGCAGACGTCGCTGTATCTGGAGCGGCTCGGGCCGTTCTTCGTGGGCCGGGCGCTCTGGCAGAGCGCGCAGTAACGTCGCCGGATCAGCGGAGCGCCGCGGTCGGCGCGAAAGTGGGCGGACGCCGATGCCTCGTCGCCTGCTCGTAGGCGTACGCGAGGCGGATCAGTGTGGCCTCGCTCCACGCCCGGCCGAAGAAGGAGAGCCCCACCGGCAGGCCGTGGTCGAACCCCATCGGGACGGTCACGTGCGGGTAGCCGGCGACCGACGTGACGGTCGACGGCCCCGGGATGGTGGCGGTGCCGCTGTCGCCATTCACGAGGTCGGTCAGCCAGGCAGGCCCTCCCGTGGGGGCGAGCAGCGCATCCAGCCGGTGCGCCGCCATCACCGCATCGATGCCCTCGTCGCGGGACAGCCGCCGGTTCCTGGCCAGTGCGTTCCGGTAGGTGTCCTCGGTCAGCGGTCCCTTCGCCTCGGCGAGCAGCATGAGCTCCTGGCCGAAGTACCGTAGTTCCGCGGCGCGGTTGGCATTGTTGAACGCGATGACGTCGGCAAGCGAGCGCACCGGCGCCGTGGGACCCCACCATCGGAAGAACCGCGCGAGATCTGCCTTGAACTCGTAGAGCAGCACCTCGAACTCGGTGTCGTCGAACTGTCCCAGCGTGGGGATGGTCACCGGGTCCACCACGATCGCGCCCTGCGCCCTGAGCACCTCGATCGCCTGCCCTGCCAGTGCATCCGTGGCCGCATGCGATCCGAAGAGCCGGTTGCGAACCACGCCGATGCGTGCGCCGCGCAGGCCCGATGGGTCGAGCGCGCGCGTGTAGTCGCCTGTCGTGCGCGACGGCGTCAGGGTCTCGTCATCGTCCGCGTCCGGCCCTGCCAGAACCGTCAGCAGCACGGCCGCGTCGGCCACCGTGCGGGCCATGGGACCGGCCGTGTCCTGGCTGTGCGCGATCGGCACGATGCCCGTCCGTGAGATGAGCCCGAGCGTCGGCTTGATGCCGACCAGGCCATTGACGCTGGCCGGCGACACGATGGAGCCGTCCGTCTCGGTGCCGACGCCGATGGTGGCCAGGCTGGCGGCGACGGCGACGCCGGTGCCCGAACTGGAGCCCGACGGGTTGCGGTCGAGCGCGTAGGGGTTGCGTGTCTGGCCGCCACGGGCGCTCCAGCCGCTCGAGGAGTGCGTGGACCTGAAATTGGCCCATTCGCTCAGGTTGGTCTTGCCGAGGATGACCGCGCCCGCGTCGCGCAGCCGCGTGGCCACCATGCTGTCGCGAGGTGCCGACACCGGGGCCAGCGCGAGCGAGCCGGCGCTCGTTCGCATGCGATCGCCGGTCGCGATGTTGTCCTTCAGCACGACCGGAATGCCATGGAGCGGACCGCGCATCCGTCCCGCCTTCCGTTCCGCGTCGAGCCGGTCCGCGATGGCGAGCGCGTCGGGGTTCACCTCGATGATGCTGCTGAGTGCCGGTCCGCGACGGTCGAGGTCCTCGATGCGATCCAGGTACAGCTCGGTCAGCCTCCGGGAGGTGAGCGTCCCCCGGGCGAGCTGCTGCTGCAGCTGCGCCACCGTGGCCTCCTCCACGGCATCGGCCCGCCCGCGGGCCGGCTGCGACAGTGTCCGGACAGACAGCACGGCGGCCAGCAGGCAGGCGGTCAGGCCCGCATTCCACACGCGGCGACGGTGACGCGGCATCAGTTCTTCTCGGCTTCGGTGAACCATGGCACCAGCCGATCGCGATCGGCGAGGTGCACGAGCAGGAGATCGGTCGCGCGTACGGCTTCGAGCACCATCTTCGGGTCGAGGAGCCGACCGGCCGCCGAGGCGGCCCGCACGCATTCGATGCGCAGCACGGCAGCCGTGGCCATGAGCTCCGCGATCTGCGTGCGCACCCCGCGACCCTGGTAGGCGGTCCACGACGCAAACGCACGGGCACCGAGGTACCGATTCAGCCGTGGGGCCAGTGCCTCCCAGGCGGGCGCCACCCACTGATGATCGCTGGCGTCGCAGTCGGCCGGCAGGTCGGGCCGGCTCAGCCCATCGGGAACCGCGTCCGCCACTCGACGGAACGCCGCCTGCGCGCGGTACGGGCCGTAACGCTCACGGTGTATGCCGGGGTGCAGCGGTTCGGCTCCCGACAGGACACGCGCAGTCCAGGCGTCGAGCGGGCCGTCGTGGATGTTCCAGCGGCGCAGGTGCTCCGCCACTGCCGCGAGCGCGTCGATGGCCGCGCCTGGGGCGGCGGTCGATGCGCCGAGTGCCTCGACCATGAATGCCTCCCAGCGCGCATAACTCCCGGTGTCGAACAGCACATCGGGCCGGAGCAGCGGGGGCCACTCGCCGCGGGCATCGAGCCCTTCGTATGCCCGGTCCGGCGGGAAGCCGGGAGGGCGTGCGACGACCGTCAGGGGCACCGCGCTGTCGAGCAGCATCGTGGCGGCAGTCGGGCAGTAGTGCGACAGGGTGACCGAAATGCCCCGATCGTCGACGAGCGCCCGCCTGGGAAACTGGTGGCAGGAGACGGGGAGGGCGGCCTCGCCGTGGTCGCGCTGCACCGAGCACTGCCCCGTCGCACGGTCGAACCGGGGACAGGCGCCGTCTGTATCAGGCTCGAGCCACGTCCTGCCGATCAAGGGCCGCAGGTGCGGCTCGACCGGTATCGTCCAGCCAGCCGTGCAGCAGGCACCCGACCGACGGCACCGATAGCCGGCGTGCGCGTTCAGCGCGTACACGATCGGAAGCACGGCCGCGATCATAGCGCGGCATGTCGGTTGCTCGAGACAGGGCGGAGGACCCATGCGCCCGGAGTTCTGTGCCCCGCAGGTCCATCGGCTGCTCACGCCGATGGTGGACGTCTACGTCGCCGACGATGGTGGGGGAGGATGGACCCTTGCCGTCACCGCGGCGCGTGGCCTGGCCGCGGCGCGCGGCGGTCGCCGCCGCGCCTGAGGCGCATGGCCAGGCGCGAGGGGCCACACGGCCCGATCGATTGCCGTCCCCGTGGCTGGGCCGAACTGCTGGACCTGCTGTTTGCCGACGCCTGGAACGAGCCGATCGGCCGCTTCCGCTCGCCGTTCGCCTTCCGTGGACAGGGGGTCGTCGAGGCCGATCTGGCGAGCGGCCTGCTTCGCCTGGCCGCGGGCCGCGACCCGGCGGCGCTCGAGCAGCACCTGCTCAGGAACTTCCGCAAGTACGCCCACAGTGACGTCGGCGAGCGCAGCATCTGGCACTGGCTGGCGCTTGCCCAGCACCGCGGCCTGCCCACGCGGCTGCTCGACTGGACCTACTCTCCGTTTGTCGCGCTGCACTTCGCGACCGCCAGCCTGGCGCACATGCAGCACGACGGGTCGGTCTGGATGCTGAACTTCGTCGAGGCGAACCGGGCGCTGCCGGCGCGCCTGCGGCGCATGCTCGAGCGGGAAGGATCGGATACCTGCACGGTCGAGATGCTGGAGCGCTTCCGCTCGCTCGCCGACTTCGACCGGCTCTCGCGCGACCTGTTCCTGCTCTTCCTCGAGCCACCGTCGCTCGACCCGCGAATCACGAACCAGTTCGCGCTCTTCTCGCTGATGCCCGACCCAGGGGCCCGGCTGGACCGCTGGCTCGCTGGCGCGCCGCGTCTCGCCAGGCGGGTCGTGATTCCGGCGGGCCTGAAGTGGGAGATCCGCGACAAGCTCGATCAGTTGAATATCAACGAGCGGGTGCTGTTCCCCGGGCTGGACGGGCTCAGCCGGTGGCTGGCGCGCTACTACTGGAAGCGGCCGCGCTGATTCCGGAGGCTAGGAGACCGAGGCGGCGATGAACGCCTCGATGTCGGCCGCCGGCCGCGCACCGGCGGCGCGCTGCACCTCGCGTCCACCCGAGAAGATCGCCAATGTCGGGATCGACATGATCCGGTGGCGCTCGCCGAGGTCGGTGAGCACGTCGGTGTTCACCTTCACCACCAGGAAGCGCCCGCCCGCGCGCTGGGCCACCTTCTCGAGTTCCGGCGCGACCATGCGGCAGGGACCGCACCAGGGCGCCCAGTAGTCGACGACGACCGGCACGGCCGAGCGTGAGACCAGCCGGTCGAAATCGGCCGTGCTGCCAACCTCGAGCGGTGCGGTGCCGGCCTCGATCGGCTCATGGCACTGGCCGCAACGTGCCTCCCGGGCGAGCCGGTCGAACGCCACGCGATTCCTCTGGCCGCAGTGGCGGCATGTCGCCACCAGGCCCTTGTCGTCCACCACGAGTGGGGTTGCCATGTCAGGTTCCTTTCGCGATGTTCAGGCCCGCCCTGCGCGGCGGGTCCCGCGCGTGGCCGGCCCGGACCGCCGCGGCGCGGCCTTCCTCCCTTTCGGGGCGGAGATGGACCGTTTCGAGGCAGCCGGTCGTGCCGGCGCGCTGGCGCGCGGCGCCGCGGCGGCGGCGAGCCGATCGCCGAGCAGCGCGACGCTCAGCGCGTAGGGATGCGCGCAGTTGTAGTCGAGCAGGGCGTCGTAGTTGCCGTAGACCAGGAAGTGCCGGGAACTGCCCGACACCAGCGCCCCCTCGATGTCGACCTTCGGCAGCGCGCGGCCCGCGAGCGTGCGCACGCCCAGCCGCTGCCACTCGGCCAGCGGCAGCGCCACGGTCATGTCGCGCTTGGCCCGGCACGATGCGTCGCGCCGCGCCACCGTGCCGGCGATGCGGCTCGCCGCCTCGCGCGACACCTTCACCTCGCGCCCCCAGAGCTGGCCGTCCACCCAGCCGTGACCCTTGAGGTAGTTCGCGATCGAGGCGAACACGTCAACCGGCGTGGTCCAGATGTCGCGCCGGCCGTCGCCGTCGAAGTCCTCGGCGAATTTCAGGTAGCTGGACGGCATGAACTGCGGCTGTCCCATGGCGCCCGCCCACGAACCCTTCAACTGGTCCACGGCGATGTCGCCCCGGTTCAGGATCTCGAGTGCGCTGAACAGTTCGCCCCGGAAGTAGGTCGACCGGCGCGGATCCCAGGCGAGCGTCGCCAGGGCGGCCACCGTGGGGCGCACCCCGCTGAACCGGCCAAAGTTCGATTCCATGCCCCAGATCCCCGCGATGATGCGCGCGGGCACGCCGTACTTCGCAGCCACGGCGTCCAGGGCCGCCCGATACCGGGCCACCATCTCGCGTCCCGTGCGGATGCGCCGGACGGTGAGCTGCCGGCTGATGTAGGTTTCGAGCGTGAGGACCGTCTCTGCCTGCGTGCGGTCGCGTTCGAGGACCACCGGCATCGGCTCCTCGATGCCCGACAGCGCCGACTCGATCACGGCGTCACTCACGCCGCGCGCCCGTGCCTCGGCGCGGATCCCGTCGAGGAACTCCGCAAACGACGGGCGCACCGGCGCGGCCGGCACCTCCGGCGTCGCGCCCCCGGGTTGCTGCGCTGACACGCTGACGATGCCGATGGCGACGAGGGCCGCTGCTGCGACGAGCTTCACGGTCGCAGTGTACACCTCCATCTCACGGCACGGCGCGGCGCGTGATGGGGAGGCGTGCGCCTCGGCCGTTGCGCGGGACTAATGGGCGGCGCCCGGACTGCCGCCTGCCCGCGGCCGCTTCATCAGCAGCACCAGCGGCGTCACCACCAGGAAGACCACGCCGAGGAACTGGAACAGCCCGACGAACGACACGATGGCGGCCTGCCGCTGCACCATCCCGAACAGTGCGGCATACGCGCGGTCGGTGGCGGTGACCATGTCGGCGCCTGCTGCCAGGAAGGCCCCTCTCGCCTGGTAGAAGATCGACTGGGTGGTCGGGTCCATGGCCGTGACGTTGGCACCGTAGAGCGCCGTCACCTGCTGCGTCTGCCGCGACAGCATCGTCCCCGTCACGGCGATGCCGATGCTGCCGCCCATGTTGCGCATCAGGCTGAACAGGCTGGTCGCGTACCCCATCTTCTCGCGCGGGATGGCGTCCATCGCGATCGTGGTGATCGGCACGAAGAGCATCGACATGCCCATCCCCTGCACCACCTGCGGCCAGAACAGGTCCCAGTAGCCCGCGTTCAGGTTCATCGTGGAGAGCCAGAGCATCGTGCCGCCGCCGACGAGGAGCCCGAGCGTCAGCAGCTTGCGGGCGTCCACGCGTCCGATGAGCGCGCCGGTCAGCGGCATCATGATGAAGGAGCCGAGCCCGCGGGGCGCCAGCGCGATGCCGGCCTGCAGCGGCGGATAGCCGAGCAGCGTCTGCAGCATGATCGGCAGGAGCACCATGCTCCCGTACATCACGAAGCCGACGATCGTCATCAGGAAGACACCGACCGCGTAGCTGCGGATCTTGAAGACACGCAGGTCCACGATCGGCTCGTCGGTCGTGAGCTGGTGCACCACGAGCGCCACGAGGCACAGCGCACTCAGGACGGCGAGCCCGAGCATCAGGTTGGAGGCGAACCAGTCCTCCTGCTGACCCTTGTCCAGCACGAACTGCAGTGCGCCGATGCCGACCGCCAGCATGCCGATGCCCCAGTAGTCCACCGACTTCGATGCCATGCCGCGCAGGTAGGGCGGGTCGAAGATGTAGAGGTGGGTCATCACCAGCGACGCCATGCCGACCGGGATGTTGATGTAGAAGACCCAGCGCCAGCTGTAGACATCGGTGAGCCAGCCGCCGAGCACCGGGCCGAGAATCGGGGCGACCACGATGCCGAGGCCCCAGAAGCCCATCGCCTTGCCGCGGTCCTGCGGCGGGAAGGCCTCGAGCAGCACCGCCTGCGAGAGCGGCTGCATCACGCCGCCCGTTGCCCCCTGCACGATCCGGAAGACCACGAGCGACGCGAGGTTCGGCGCCAGCCCGCACAGGAACGACGACCCGGTGAAGCCGACCACCGCCGCCATGATGAGCCGCTTGCGGCCGAACGTGCTGGCCAGCCAGCCGGTCATGGGGAGGATGATGGCGTTCGCCACCAGGTAGGAGGTGAGCGCCCAGGTTGCCTCCTCGATGGTGGACGACAGGCTGCCGGCAATGTGCGGCAGCGACACGTTCACGACCGTGGTGTCCAGCACCTCCATGAAGGTGGCGAACATCACCGCCACCGCGACGATCCACGGGTTGACGTGGCGCTGCGGCTGGCCCGCGCTCACCGCGTGTACACCGTCGGTGTCACGGACATGCCGGGTCGCAGCACCTGCTCGGGATGCTGGCCGCCCTCGAGCACGATCTTCACCGGCACGCGCTGGACGACCTTCACGAAGTTCCCGGTGGCATTCTCGGGCGGCAGCAGGCTGAAGCGCGCCCCGGTCGCCGCGGCGATGCTGTCGACCTTCCCCTCGAAGACCGCGCCGTCGTAGGCATCCACTTCCACCACCACCCGCTGGCCCGGCTTCATGTCGGTGAGCTGGGTCTCCTTGAAGTTGGCCGTGACCCACACCTCGTCCAGGTGGACGAGCGACATCAGCGGCTGGCCGGGCTGCACCACCTGCCCGGGATTCACGGTCTTCTTCGACACGACACCACGCGCCGGTGCCTTGATCACGGTGTACTGCAGGTGCAGTTCGGCCTGCGCCAGGTTGGCCTTGGCCTGCTCCACGCGCGCCTGCGCCGACGAGGCCCGCGCTCGCATGGCCGTCACCTGCTCCGGGCCGGTCTGGGCGCTGCGAAGCCCGGCGCGTGCGGCCGATTCGGCCGCCGTCGCCTGCGCGCGCCGGCTCTCGCTCATCCGGATCGCCGCCTCCGCTTCCACGATCTGGGCGCGGGCGGTGTCGGTGGCCGCCGCCTGCGCGTCGGCCGCGGCCACGGCCGCGTCGTACTGCTGCTGCGACACCTCGTCCTTCTCGAGCAGACCCTTCAGCCGTTCGACGTCACGCCGGGCACGGGTGGCATTGGCTTCCACCTCGCGCAGGCGCGACTGTGCCGCGGTGAGCCGCGCCCTGGCCACGTCCACTTCCTTGCCGGCCGTCTCGATGACGCTGCGCGCCTGATCCAGGGCGCTCTGCGCCGAGCTGACACCGCTCTCGGTCGAGGTGGACGTGATCGGCACGTTGCTCTGCGCGGCAATCGCGGCCGCCTCCGCATCCGCCAGCTCGGCCTTCGCGCGGTCCAGCGCCACCTGGTAGTCGCGCGGGTCGATCTCCGCGAGCACCGTGCCGGCGTCCACCACCTGGTTGTCGGCCACCGGCACGCGCAGGATGGTGCCGCCGACGCGTGGTGCAATCTGCGTCAGGTGCGCATCCACCTGCGCGTCGTCGGTCGACTCCTGGCCCCGGCTGCTCCACAGCCAGCCGCCGACGGCGAGCGCCACGACGAGCAGCGCGCCGACCATGGCGCGAAAACGCCCCGAACTGGTGAACGATGGGGCCTCGATCGAATCCGCCATTACCTGCCGCCTCCGAGAATCTGGAATGCCATGGCCTCGGCCTCACCGAGGTCGCGGGCCAGCTGCGCCTTCGCGCTGTTGTACGCGAAGAACGCCGCGATGTACTGTTCGCTCGACGCCGCCACGGCTTCCTGCGCCTGGACGACCTCGACGCTGCTCGCCACGCCGGCCGCGAAGCGGTCCCTCGCCTGCGTGAGCTGCTGCGCCGCGAGCTCGCGCGAGCGGGTCGCCACCTTCAGCTGCTCGTCGCTCGCCTGCAGGTCGAGGAAGGTGGACCGCACGCTGAAGTCGATGGCGGCGCGGAAGTCGTCCACCTCTGCCCGCCGCGTCCGCAGGTCGGCGTCGGCCTGCATGACACGCCCACGTGTCCTGCCCCCATTGAAGATGGGCACGTTGAGGCTGGTGGACACCGAGTAGGTGGTCTGTGCGTCGGCCGGGGAGTGCCCGATCCGGCCATAGTCCGCGTTCACGCGCAGCGAGGGCAGCCACTCGCCGATGGCGGACTGCCGCTCTGCCTCGGCCGCACGGAGGCGCTCGATGGCCGCGAGATAGTCGGGACGGGTCCGGTAGGCGCGCTCCAGCGCCTGTTCGATCGTCATCGCCGGCGCCGGCACGTCGGGCACCGCCGGATCCAGGGTGTAGGCCTGACCCGGAGGCAGGCCGATGACCCTGGCGAGCCGCAGCTTGGTGATTTCGAGGTTGTTCACCGCCGCAGTCCGTCGCACCCGCTCCGACCCCAGCTGCACCTCGGCCCGCAGCACGTCGATCCCGGCCACGATGCCACCTTCCTTCAAGCGCGTGGACTGATCGAACAGCGCCTGCGCCGTCTCCACCTGCGCATCGGCTGAGGTGACCCGGGCCTGCGCGGCCAGCACATCGAGGTAGAGGGTGCCGGCCACGAGCACGACCAGGTCGCGTGCGCTCCTGACCGACAGCTCCGCTGCCGACACCCGGTGCTTCTCCGCCTTCGCGGCATTGAGCGCACGCAGGTCGACGATGCCCTGCGAGACGTTCACGCGGGCGTCGAAGATGTTGTAGGGGCCGACGAGCGACGGCACGCCGTCCGGCAGCGGGAAACCGAAGGCTGCCAGGTTCACGGTCTGCCGCGTGCCGCCGACCCGCGCGCTGACGTTCGGCAGCAGGTCGGCCAGTGCCGTCCACCGCACGCCACGGGCCCGGCCCACGGCCTCCTCGGCGTTCAGGATGCCGAGGTTCTGGTCGAGGGCACGCCGCAGCGTGTCGAGCAGGGTCAGGCGAATGGGTTGGGGCGTAACCTCACCGCTGGGGACTCCGCCGAGGAAGGGCGAGCCGGGCAGCCCCGGCTGCGTGCGGGTGGCGGAACCTGTCGTCGGCGTCTGCGCGCGCGCGGCCGGGACGGCCGCGGCAGCCAGCAGCAGGAGTGCGGCCGGCAAGGCGAATCTCACTACGAATCCTTTCTCGGAGGACGTCAGGCTCGACAGGGGAGGCCAAGGGCGGTGCTGCCGGTCGAGACGGAGGTGTCCTGCGTCGCGATTGGGGCCAATCGCATCTCCCAAGCGTACTACGCACGGTTGCCGACCGTCACGAGCCTCGTCCCAGGTCCCGGGCGAGTCGTAAGGAGCGGATAAACAGGGTGGCAGGTCTGCCGGGGCCCACGCGGGGGGCGCGCTCGGCGGTTAGTGTGTTCGTAGTATTGGCGGCCCTGCACCGGTCCCGTAGGATCTTCGCCGCTGCGGCGGGCGCTGGTGCTCCGCGCGGCCACTGCTGCGAACGCCTGCATGACACTCACTCTGAAAACCGCGGTGGCGGGCCTCCTGCTCCTGCTCACGGTCAACGCCGGGTACATCTGGGCGCTGCCCGCCCCCACGATCGTCTACATGGGCAACGTGCTCCTGCATCTGGTGCTCGGCGTGCTGTTCTGCGCAGCCGGAGGGGTGCTGCTGGCACGTGACCCCGGCACGCGGCGGCCGGCATCGCTGCTCGGCGCGCTGGCCATGGCGGTGGCCCTCGGCTTCGGCGCCTATCTCGTGTATGCCGGCAACATCCTCGAGGAGCGCTGGGCCCTCCAGGCCCACATCGGAGCCTCCATCACCGGCGTGCTGCTGATCGCGGCCTTCGCGTGGAGCCGGCGCACGGACGGCGCGCCGGCCCGCCGCTTCTCCCTCGCGCTGCAGGCCGCCCTCGTGCTCCTGGTGGCGCTGCCGGCTGGTGCGACCTACTGGGCCACCACCCATCCCAACCCGAACGACCGCATCGTCAACCCGCTCGCGCCGCCGATGTCGATGGAGCAGGAAGGTGGCGGCCCCACGTCGCCGTTCTTCCCCTCGTCGGCCCAGACCAACGTGGGAGGCGTCATCCCGTCCAACTTCTTCATGGACTCGGAGGTGTGCGGCGAATGTCACAAGGACGTCTACGAGCAGTGGAAGGGGTCGATGCACCACTTCGCCTCGTTCAACAACCAGTTCTACCGGAAGTCGATCGAATACATGCAGGGGGTGGCCGGCACCCAGCCGAGCAAGTGGTGCGCCGGCTGCCACGACCACGCGGTGTTCTTCAACGGCCGGTTCGACACGCCGATGAAGGACCAGGTCGACACGCCGGAGGCGCATGCCGGCCTGGCGTGCACGTCGTGCCATTCGATCACCCGTGTCGACGGCACCATGGGGAACGCCGGGTTCACGATCGAGTATCCGCCGCTCCATGAACTGGCGACCAGCCGCAACCCGGTCATGCGCCGGCTGGATCGGTTCCTGACCTACCTGAACCCCGAGCCGCACCGGCGATCGTTCATGAAGCCGTTCATGCGGCAGGACCAGTCCGAATACTGTTCGGCCTGCCACAAGGTGCACCTCGACGTGCCGGTGAACGACTACCGCTGGTTCCGCGGCTTCAACGACTACGACAACTGGCAGGCCAGCGGATTCGGTGAGGGGGCACGGTCGTTCTACTACCCGCCGAAGGGCCAGACCTGCGTCGACTGCCACATGGCCTCCGTGAAGTCGGACGACCCGGGCCGCCATGCCGACGGTACGGTGCACTCGCACCGGTTTGCCGCGGCGAACACCGCGGTGCCATTCGTGAACCACGACAGCACGCAACTGGCAGAGACCGAGAAGTTCCTGAAGTCCGGCTTCATCAGCGTGGATATCTTCGCGGTGTCACCCATCGACGAGTCGAGCGAGCGTTCCCCGATGGTGCGCCGCGTGGGTGACGCACCGCAGGCGATGACGGGATTTGCGGTGGGCGAGGAAGCCGAGCAGCAGACGCAGGTCACGATCCGCGACGTCGGCCAGGTGGCGGCACCGATCGACCGCGCGCAGCCGAAGCTGCAGCCGGGTTCGACCGCACGGGTGGACGTGGTCGTGCGCACGCGGCGGATCGGCCACTTCTTCCCGGGTGGCACGGTCGACGCGTTCGACATCTGGCTCGAACTCGAGGGGCGCGACGCCGCCGGAAAGCTGGTGTTCTGGAGCGGGCAGGTGGCCGACGATGGACGCGGGCCGGTGGAGCCGGGCGCGCATTTCTACAAGTCGTACCAGCTCGACGCCAACGGCAACCCGATCGACAAGCGCAACGCCTGGCAGGCCCGCAGCGTGCTGTACGTGCGGCTCATCCCGCCGGGCGCAGCCGACGTGGCGCACTACCGCGTGCGGATTCCGAAGGACGCGCAGGGGGCGATTACCTTCACCGCGAAGCTGAACTACCGGAAGTTCTCGCACTACTACACCCAGTTCGCCTACGCCGGCGAGCCCGAGCCCGGGCAGGACCCGTCGCTGGTCGGGCGGGCGCACAACGACCTGAAGTACTCCTTCGCGCCGGCCAACATCCCGAAGAACGTCTCGGGGGGAATCAAGGACCGGATTCCGGACCTGCCGATCGTCGTCCTGGCGCAGGCGACGGCCACCGTGCCGCTGGCCGACGCCGGCGAGCAGACGGTGTGGACGCCAGTGGTTGGCAAGCCGGATCGCGAGCGATGGAACGACTGGGGCATCGGACTGCTGCTGCAGGGCGACATCAAGGGTGCGGAGTATGCCTTCAGGCAGGTCACCGCGGCCGAGCCCGAGTACGCCGACGGCTGGCTGAATGTGGCGCGCGCCCTCATCCAGGAAGGGGAGACGGAGGCGGCCAAGCCCTACATTGCCGAGGCGCTCGAGCGTGACGCGTCGCTCGGGCGCATCCATTTCTTCAAGGCGATGATCGAGAAGGCCGACGGCGACTACGAGGCGGCCCTCGCCTCACTGAAGGTGGCCTCCGAGAAGCACCCGCGCGACCGTGTCGTGCTGAACCAGATTGCGCGCATCCTCTTCCTCGAGCGGCAGTATGCCGAGGCGCTCTCCTATCTCGAGCGGGTGGCCCGCATCGACCCCGAGGACCTGCAGATGCACTACACCGCGATGCTCTGCTACCGCGGGCTGGGCAAGGCCGACCTCGCGGAGCGCGAGGCGGCACTGTTCGCCCGCTTCAAGGCCGAGGAAGCGTCGCAGGCCATCACCGGCACCCGCCGGATGGTCAGCCCTGAAGACAACAACGAGCGCCAGCAGATCCACGAGCACGACAGCGTGCCGGTCGGCACGGTCGCGACGAACAACTGACGCCACCCCCACGAAACCATGCACCGACACGTCGCAACCCTCCTGATCGTCGCGTTCGCGGGCGCCGCGCTCGTCGCGCAGCAGCCGCGCGGCATCACGTTCACCGACATCACCGCGCAGGCGGGAATCAGCTTCACCCACAACAGCGGGCGCGCCGGCCGGAAGTTCCTGCCCGAGACGCTCGGCTCAGGAGCGGCCTTCTTCGATGCCGATGCGGACGGCTGGAGCGACCTGTTCCTCGTGAACAGCAAGGGCTGGACGCCGGGCGCGAAACGGTCGCCCGGCGCGCTCTACCGCAACACCGGCAAGGGCACCTTCACCAACATCACGGTGGGCAGCGGACTCGATGTCGAGATGTACGGGATCGGCGTGGCCGCCGGTGACTACGACAACGACGGTCGTCAGGACCTGTACGTCACCGCGCTCGAAGGGGACCGCCTGTTCCACAACGAAGGGGCAGGCAAGTTCCGCGACGTGACGAAGACCGCCGGCATCGTGAACGCGAACTTCGGAACGAGCGCGGCGTGGCTGGACTACGACAAGGACGGGCTGCTGGACCTCTTCGTCGCCAACTACGTCCAGTGGACCGCCAAGGGCGACCTGTTCTGCTCGCTGGACGGCACCACGAAGTCGTACTGCACACCCGAGTCGTACAAGGGCACAGCCTCGCGGCTTTTCCGGAACCTGGGCGGCGGGCGATTCGAGGACGCCGGCCGGAAGGCCGGTGTGGCCGACCCGGCCAGCAAGTCGCTCGGCGTGACGGTGCTGGACTACAACACCGACGGCTGGCCCGACCTCTTCGTCGCCAACGACACCCAGCCGAACAAGCTGTACCGGAACAACCGCAACGGGACGTTCAAGGACGAGGCAATGGGGGCCGGCGTGGCCTTCAGCGAGGACGGGGTTGCCCGCGGCGCGATGGGTGCCGACGCGGCGGACTACGACCGGTCCGGACGGCCACACCTGCTCGTCGGCAATTTCTCCAACCAGATGCTCGGGCTCTATCACAACGAGGGCACCGGCCTCTTCGTCGATGAAGCCCCGAAGTCCGCCGTGGGGCGCGCGAGCCTGCTCTCACTGGCATTCGGCGTGTTCTTCTTCGACTACGACCTCGACGGCTGGCCGGACATCCTCGCAGCCAACGGACACATCGAGGAGGAGATTGGCCGTGTCCAGCCGCGCATCCAGTACAAGGAACCGCCCCTCCTCTTCCGCAACCTCGGGCAGAAGCGGTTCGAGAACGTCAGCACCAGCGTGGGCCCGGCCTTCTCGCGCCCGATCGTCGCCCGAGGCGCCGCCTACGCCGACATCGACCACGATGGCGACCTGGACGTGCTGCTCACGAGCAACCACGGCCCGGCCTATCTCTACCGGAACGATGGCGGCAACGCGAACAACTGGGTGACGGTCCGCACGCGCGGCGTGAAGTCGAACCGCGATGGCATCGGGGCCGTGGTCCGGGTGACCAGCGCGTCCGGCCGGCAGTGGAGCATGGTCCGCAGCGGATCCAGCTACGCGTCCCAGAGCGACCTGGCGCAGACCTTCGGGCTCGGGAAGGACCCGGCCGCCACGGTCGTCGAGGTGGAGTGGCCCAGCGGCGCGAAGGACCGCGTGGCGACGGTGGCCGCGAAGCAGGCCATCGTCATCGAGGAAGGGCGCGGACTGGTTCGCTGATCCCGCCAGTCGCTAGAATGGCGGGATGCCGCATCTCTTCGATCCGCTGACACTGCGCGGGCTGACGCTCCGCAACCGCATCGCCGTCTCGCCCATGTGCCAGTACTCCTCGAACGAGGGGTTCGTGAACGACTGGCATTTCGTGCACCTGGCCAGCCGTGCCGTCGGCGGCGCGGGGCTCGTGTTCACCGAGGCGGCGGCGGTGGCGCCGGAAGGCCGTATCAGTCCCGATGACCTCGGCATCTGGGACGACGTGCAGGCGACCGCGTTCGAGCGGATCGTGCGGTTCGTGAAGGGCGAGGGGGCGGCCTTCGGCATCCAGCTCGCGCATGCGGGCCGCAAGGCCAGCACGAAGCGGCCCTGGGACGGCACCGGCGCCGTTCCCGGCGCCGAGGGTGGCTGGGAGCCCATCGGGCCCACCGACGACCGGTTCTCCGACACCTATCCCACCCCGCGGGCCATGACGGCCGAGGACATTGCACGGGTGGTGGACGCCTTCGCCCGCGCGGCCTCCCGCGCCCGCCGCGTCGGCTTCGACGTGGTCGAGGTGCACGCGGCGCACGGCTACCTGATTCACGAGTTCCTCTCGCCAGTCAGCAACACCCGCACCGATGCCTACGGCGGGTCGTTCGAGAACCGCATCCGCTTCTGCCTCGAGGTGGTGACCGCCGTGCGTCAGGTGTGGCCGGCGGCGCTGCCGCTGTTCGTCCGCATCTCGTCCACCGACTGGACCGAGGGCGGGTGGGACATCGAGCAGTCGGTCGAACTGGCGCGGCGCCTGGGCGCGCTCGGGGTGGACGTGGTCGACTGCTCGTCAGGCGGGAACGTGGCGCACGCGAAGATTCCGATCGGGCCTGGCTACCAGGTGCCGTTTGCCGAACGCATCAAGCGTGACGCGGCGATCGCCACCGGGGCGGTGGGCCTCATCACGCGGCCCGAGGAGGCCGACGCCATCATCCGCGGCGGACAGGCCGACCTGGTGTTGCTGGCTCGTGAACTGCTGCGCGATCCGTACTGGCCCCTGCGCGCGGCCCGTGAGCTCGGGCACCAGGTGGAATGGCCGTCCCAGTACCTCCGCGCCGCCCCGGCCGGCTCCACGGGACGCTAGCGCCACGGGAGGACGCCCCGCATGCACGCCCTGATCATCGAGGACGACGCGGCGATTGCGGAGTTCATTGCGCGTGGGCTGCGAGAGGCCGGGTGGGCCGTCGACATCGCGTCGAACGGCAACGACGGGCTCGATGCGGCGCTCATCCAGAACCCCGACGTCGCCGTCGTCGACCTCATGCTGCCCGGTCGTGACGGCCTCAGCCTGATCGACGCGCTGCGCAAGGCGGGACGTACGACACCGGTGCTGATCCTCAGCGCGCGTCGGTCGGTGGACGACCGCGTGAAAGGGTTGCAGGCGGGCGGCGACGACTACCTGACCAAGCCGTTCGCCTTCGCCGAGCTGCTCGCGCGTGTGCAGGCGCTCGTCCGGCGGGCCACCCGCGCACCGGAGCCCACCACGCTCACGGTGGCCGACCTCTCGATGGACCTGCTGTCGCGCCGTGTCACCCGCGCCGGGGTGACCATCGAGCTGCGCCCTCGCGAGTTCGCGCTGCTCGAGTACCTGATGCGGCACGCTGGTACGGTCGTGTCGAAGACCATGATCCTGTCGCACGTGTGGGAGTACAACTTCGACCCCCAGACCAACATCGTCGACGTGCTGGTGAGCCGCCTGCGCGACAAGATCGACCGGCCGTTCGGCACGCGGCTGCTCCAGACCGTGCGGGGCGTGGGCTATGTCATCCGGTGACGCCGCGGCCGGCGAGACGCTCTCGGGGCCCTTCGGACTCCGCCTCGCCGTCTGGTACGCGACGCTGTTCGTCTCCAGTTCCGTCACCGTCGTCCTCATCACCTACCTGCTGACGTCCACGGCGCTCGCGCAGCGCGATCACCAGATCATCCAGGCGCGCCTCGGCGAGTACGCCACGGTGTACGCCCGCGGGGGCATCCGTGCGCTTGCCTCCACGGTGGAGGTGGAGCAGCGGACGTCGGGCGAGCGCATCTTCGTCCGGGTGCTGGATGGTTTCTCGGAATCGGTGCTGCTGAGCAATGCCGAGGGGTGGGACGTGGCCACGATGGAAGTGGCGACACTGCAGCTGCGTGACGGCTCGATCGTGCAGGTGGGCAAGAGCACCGAGGCACGGCGCGACATCCTGGCTCGGCTCCGCACGATGCTCGGCTTCGTCACCCTGGCGATCTTCGTGATTGCCCTGACGGGAGGATGGATTGCCACCCAGTCGGCCGTGCGGCCCATCCGGCGGCTGTCGGCGGCGGTCCGCCGCATCATCGCCACCGGCCGCACCGACGAGCGGGTGCCGGCGGGCCGCGACGATGACGCGATCAGCGAGCTGACGGTGCTGTTCAACCAGATGCTCGATCGGATCGAGGGGCTGGTGCGCGGGATGCGCGGGGCGCTCGACAACGTGTCGCACGACCTGCGGACGCCGCTGACACGGCTGCGCGGATCGGCGGAGCTGGCGCTGGCCGGCGAGCCGGACGTGGAGCGATACCGGGAGGCGCTGGCCGACTCGGTGGAAGAGGCGGACCGCGTGCTCGTGATGCTCAACACGCTGATGGACATCTCCGAAGCCGAGAGCGGCGCGATGCCGCTGCGGAAGGAGCCCTTCGACCTGCGTGAGGCGGTTGACCGGGCGCTCGACCTCTACCGGGATGTCGCGGACGCAAAGGACATCACGCTGGAGACCGGCACCTGGCGAGTGGCCGTGGTGCTGGCAGACCGCGTGCGGGTGGAGCAGGTGGCGGCGAACCTCATCGACAATGCCCTGAAGTACACGCCAGAGGGCGGGCGCGTGCAGGTGGAGGTGGAGGTCGACAAGGAAAGGGCCCTCCTCCGCGTGCGCGACACCGGCGTGGGCATCCCCGATGCCGAACTGGAGCGCATCTGGGAACGGCTGTTCCGTGGCGATCGCAGCCGGACGGCGCGCGGGCTCGGGCTGGGGCTGAGCCTGGTGAAGGCCATCGTGGAGGCGCACGGCGGCAGCGTGGCGGCGGCGAGCGAGCCCGGTGCGGGTGCAACATTCACGGTGTGGTTGCCGATGGCCCCGTAAGATGAAGGGGCAACTGCCCTGGTGAGGCCGACATGACACTCGACCGTCGTCGTTTCCTGCTCGGAACCCTCGGTGCGACCATCCTGGGCCGCGCGTCGGCCGAACTCTTCGCGTCGACCGGCGTGCCGGCCGTGCAGGGCGCCTGGGACGCCGGCCAGGTGCGTCACCTGCTGCCCACCGTCAGCGAGACCGACATTCTGTTGAAGGCCTCGTTCTCGCGCGCGCTGCGCGGGGCGCCGAGCCTGCGCGTGGGTGCGCGGGCGTTCCGCGGCCAGGTGAACGACACCGCGGGCGAGTTCTGGCAGTTCAGGGCGGAAGGGCTCGCGCCCGGCGCGACGCACCGGCTCGACCTGCGCGATGCCGACGGTCGTCCCCTCTGCGAGCCGTGGGAGATCCGTACGTTCCCCGGCGCGGATGCGACGCCCGAGCGGTTCCGGATCCTGTTCTTCACCTGCGCGGGCGGGCACGAGGCGCTGCAGTTCCTGCCAGGGGCCACGCGCAGCCGGATGCTGCGACGCGCGCTCTCGTTCGGGCCCGACGCCGTGGTGGCCAACGGCGACCACGTCTACTGGGACCAGCTGTCGCCCACAGGCGGCCCCGGCATGGGCGCCTCGGCTCAGGCGCGTGAGCTGGCCGGGACCTTCCAGCGGTCCGCGCTGGTCTTCGGCACGACGAACGAAACCGTCCTGAAGCGTGCCGCGGGGCCGCAGATCGTGCCGGTGTACGGCACCGACTTCCGTTCCACCCCGGTGTTCTTCCTCCAGGACGATCACGACTACTTCGAGAACGACGAAGGCACCGACCAGCTGGTCACGTTCCCGCCGTCGACCTTCATGCTGCGCCTCGCGCGGGCGACGCAGAAGCTGTACTACCCGGAGTTCCTGCCGCACGCCAGCAGGCCGGCCGGACTCCCGTGGTCGGCATCGGAGGATCGAGACCGCGGCCTCTCCGAGAGCTTCGGCACGCTGCGCATCGGTCGGCTGGTGGAGGTCCTGCTGTACGACGTGCGGCGGACCATGACGCTCGCCGGAAGCACCGGCGTGTTCCTCGACCCCGAGGCGGAGCGCTGGCTGCGCGATCGCACGGCGTCGACCGACACCGCGCACCTGGTGCACGCGCCCTCGTCGCCCCCCGGGTGGAGCGCAGGGAAGTGGGGCGAGTGGTACCCCGACATCCTCAGCCAGGAGGGGCGCCTCACCACGAGCATCGAGAAGCCGTACTGGCAGCCCGGCTGGCTCGCCCAGCACGATCGCCTGATGACGGCGCTGGCGGCGAACCGCGCGCGGCAGCCGCTGGTGGTGAGCGGCGACCTGCATGCCCTGGCGGTGGGCCGAATGCTGCGCAGCGGCCGGCAGGACTTCTCGTCGAACCCGATTACCACCATCCTCTCCGGTCCCGTGGGCACGCGTCCTGGCGGGTGGCCGTCGGCGCGTCGCGGCATTGGCGCCACGCCGTCGAGCGTGGTGGATCTCCAGGAACCGCTCGCGCCGATCGAGCAGCACGGCTTCACCATTGCGGACTTCACGCCTGACGCGATCGAGCTGCGGCTCTTCAAGTGGGACGTCGGGCACGACCGGATGGAGGCGCTCGACACGCTCCAGCCATTCCACACCACGCGCCTGCCACGGCCGTCGTAGGGGGAGGGTCGTTCCTTTCACCGATGTAATGCAGCGGCAACGGCCGTGAAAGGGGGGCTCCCGTCTAATCGAATGTGCGCGGACACACGGTCCGCCTATTCCAGAGAGGACAAAGGAGACCATGGACATCACCCCCATCAACCTGAAGCAGCGGACGGTCAGGGGTGCCGTGGCACTGGGGGCTGCGGCGCTCCTCGTGGCCGGCGCCACCTGGCAGGGCACAGCCGCCGAACCTGCCGCCGGCACCCCGGCTGCTGAAGCCCAGCAGTCCGCACCTGTCTCGCGCGGGGCTGCCGTTGCGGGCGGCCGCGACTCCTATGCCGACATCGTGAAGGCGGTCGCTCCGGCCGTGGTCACCGTGCGCGTCGAGGGGCGCGCGCGTGTCTCGCCCACCCAGTTCGGTCCCGGCGATGAAGACATGCTCCGTCGTTTCTTCGGCGACCGGTTCGGCCAGGGGCGCCAGATGCCGCGCAGCCCGAAGCAGCGGGGGCTCGGTTCGGGCGTGGTTGTCACGACTGACGGCTACATCCTGACCAACAATCACGTGATCGACTCGGCCGAGGACATCCGCGTCGAGTTCAACGACGGCCGATCGTTCAAGGCCAGCCTCGTGGGGGCCGACAAGCCGAGCGACCTCGCGGTGCTGAAGATCGACCAGTCCGGGCTGCCGACACTGCCACTGGGCAACTCCGACGCGGTGCAGGTGGGCGACGTCGTGCTCGCCGTGGGCAATCCGCTCGGCATCGGCCAGACCGTCACCATGGGCATCATCAGCGCGAAAGGGCGCTCGACCGGCACCGGCGACGGCAGCTACGAGGACTTCCTGCAGACCGACGCGCCGATCAACCACGGCAACTCGGGCGGTGCACTGGTGAGCACGAAGGGCGAGCTGATCGGCATCAACTCGCAGATCGTCTCGCCGGGTGACGGCAACATCGGGATCGGCTTTGCCATCCCGGCCAACATGGCCCGCAACGTCATGGACCAGCTGAAGACGAACGGGCGCGTGCGCCGGTCCCAGCTGGGGGTCACCGTGCAGCCGGTCACGTCAGAGATGGCCGAGAGCCTGGGCCTGAAGGAGGTTGGCGGGGCCATCGTGTCGTCCGTCTCGCCTGGCAGCGCGGCAGAGAAGGCCGGCGTGAAGCGTGGCGACGTGATCAGGTCGTTCAACGGCCAGGCCATCCACGACTTCAACACGCTGCGTAACCGCGTGGCCGAGGCAACCCCGGGTTCGAGTGCCTCGGTGGTCGTGGTGCGCGACTCCGCCGAGAAGACGCTGAGCGTGAAGCTGGACGAGGCGCAGGTGTCGCGCGACGCAGCGTCGCGGCAGGGCGGAGCTGCGGATGACAAGGCGGCACTCGGCGTGGCGGTTGCGCCCCTCTCGCCGGAGGTGGCCACCCGGGCCGGCCTTGGCAAGGATGCCCGCGGTGTGGTGGTGCAGGATGTCGACCCCGAAGGCCGCGCGGCCGATGCCGGCATCCAGGCCGGCGACATCATCCTCGAGGTGAACCGGCGGCCCGTCCAGTCGGTGGACGATCTCCGGTCAGCCGTGCGCGCGGCGTCGGACCGGCCCACGCTGCTGCTGATCCGCCGCGCCGCCGGCGACGAAGGCCGCGACGTGTTCGTCACCGTCAGCCCGCGTTGAGCCTGGGCTGCCAGTCCGTCCGTCAGTCGAACGTCGGCCCACGGTAGCAGGTGGTGCCGACCAGCGAAGGGCCGCGGGGATCGGCTCCCCCCGCGGCCCTTCGTCGTTCCGCTCTCCCGCCGCTCGCCGTAATATCCGTTCCATGACCCACGCCGACCTGACGATGATGCTCGACTTCCACTACTGGGCACGGACGCGCGTGCTCGAGGCGGTTGGAGCGCTCAGCCCGGAGCAGTTCACCCGCGACCTCGGGAGTTCGTTCCCCTCCGTGCGCGACACACTCGTGCACCTCTGCTCCGCTGAGTGGAACTGGTACCTGCGATGGAACCGGGAGGTGCCGGCGGCCATGTTCGACCCAAACGACTTCCCGGATGTGACCACGCTTCGGGAACGGTGGGCTGCGCAGGAGCTGAAGATTCGGGCGTTCCTCGCTTCCCTGGACGACGACGGGGTGCGGCAGGAGCTGGAATACCGGGCACTCGACGGCCGCGCACACACCTCCGCCTTCTGGGAGATGTTCATCCACGTGGTGAACCACGGCACCTACCACCGCGGCCAGGTGCAGACCATGCTGCGCCAGCTGGGGGCGGCGCCGGCGAAGGGGGTCGACCTGATCGTCTACTTCCGTGAACGGCGGGCGGCGGGCGCCTAGCGCTCGGGCCGCACCTGCGTGAGCCGCACCCGCTGCGTCCCCCAGTTCTCCAGGACCACGGAGTGGCTCGAGGGGTGGGGAATCACCCTGGTGGCGAACGACAAGGTGCCCTCACCGGTTCCGTCGTCATCGAGGTGCAGCTCGATGACCGTGAACGGGTAGTCCAGCGTCCGCGATCCGGCCCACTGCTCGGAGAACGCGATGGGACGGTCCGTGCCGAGCACGATGCGTGTGCCGCCGTCTTCATCGCGGGTCTGGCGCGCGAAGTGGAGATCCCAGGCGAGGCTGGTCGTGGTGCCGATGGTACCCACGGTCGGCGCCGACCGCAGGGCCTCGAGCAGTTGGTCCGCGCCCTTCGTCATCAGGACGTTCACCAGGTTCTTCTCGACCGCCTCACTCGACCACCGCGTGACGGCGATGCGGATGGGCGTCGACAGGCCGCGGTCCAGGTCCTGCGCCACGGCCGTGAACCGGACCGGCGGGTTCACCCCCTGTGCGGTGAGCCCGATCGAGGTTGCGGCCATGCCCGCCGACAGCAGGTACGACCCGAGCACGACACTCCGGATTCCCGACATTCCTGTTCCTCCCGGAGCAGGAGCGTGCAAGACCGCCACCGGTTCGAGCCCGGGAGCGCGCCGCGCGGGGGCCGAATTGTCGACTCGAGCGTCATAAGGACGGGCGAGGAGTCCGTCCTGGGATGTGTGGCAGAGCTTAGCAACGGCCGCCGGATATTCGGCAGCCCGTGGTATTGTGAGTTCTGTCCAGTCTCTGGACACGTGTTCCGCACACGAGCGGACACGACGGGAAGGAGTCTCGGATGGCGAGCGGTACGATCAAGCGGATTCAGCGTGACAAGGGTTTCGGTTTCATTCGCGACACGAGCGGCCAGGAATATTTCTTCCACCGCAGTGCAGTCCAGGGGAGCTTTGATTCGCTGAGCGAAGGCCAGCGCGTCAGCTTCGACGAGGAACAGTCGCCGAAGGGACCTCGCGCTGGCAACGTAAGGCCCGAGTAGTCACACTGCATCGACAGTCGCCGGTCGCAGCAGCCGTCGCGTTCGCGAAGACTGGCTGCTCCGGCGGCTCTCGAAACCCCTCAGCCCCTCACTTGCGGGCGCCCGGCGTCATCGTCGTCTCGCGGCGCTCACCGTTACGAAGGTAGATCACCTTCGCCGGCACTCCAATCTTCAGCACTTCAAGCGCGTAGGTGTAGTCGTAGATGTTGGCGATCGTCTGCCCGGCGATCTCGACGATCACGTCGCCCTTCGCGAGACCGGCCTGCTCCGCTGGACCGCCGCCGATCACGCCGCTCAGGAGCAGCCCCTTCACCTCGGTGGAGTAGTCCGGAATCGTGCCGGTGAAGATGCGCACGCCGGCACGGCCCGCCGTGTCGGTCTTCTGCTCCACCTTGGTGAACTGCGGCGCCTCCGGCGTGTCGCCCAGCCGCCTGACGATGGCGGCGGCGAACTCGACGACCCGGTCGAGATCCTCGTAGTTGATCTTGTCGGCCGTGTCGCTCGGCTTGTGGTAGTCGACGTGCGTGCCGGTGAAGAAGTTGATGCAGGGGATGCCGGCCTGGTTGAAGCTGGCGACGTCGGTCGGCTGATACGGGTCCTGCTGCACCTGCAGGTCGAAGCCGGCGGCGATGTTCGCCTGTTCGACGAGGCGGGCCCACGACGGGCTGCTGCCGGTGGCCTGGACCGACAGCTTGTTGTCCTGCATCCGGCCGACCATGTCGAAGTTGACGTAGGCCGCGGTCTGGTCGAGCGGAATGACCGGGGCGTTCACGTACGCGCTCGACCCGATCAGCCCGAGTTCCTCGCCGGACCAGAACTGCAGGACGACGTTCCGCTTCCGCGGCTGCGCGGCCAGCATCTCGCCGAGTGCCAGCACGGCGGCGGTGCCCGAGGCGTTGTCGTCGGCCCCGTGGTGCACCTTGCCAGCGTCGGCCTTCTCCGCGAGGGTGTTCCCGCTCTCGCCGTGACCGAGGTGGTCGTAGTGGGCGCCTACCGCCACCCAGGGCTTCGGCACGCCGGCCGTGCTGCCGGTGGCCGGCAGGTACGCCATCACGTTGTTGCCCGTGCGCTTCTCGCGGACGACGTCGGTGTGCAGGGTGACCGTCACGTCGGGCAGCGCAAAGCCCGCCGCATGCGGGTTGGCATCGTCCATCGAAGTCTGCGCAGCCTTCAGCGTCTTCGCGGGGTCGCCCAGCGTGCGGAACATGGCGTCGGCCACAGCGCCGCTGATGCTGGCGGCGGCGATGCCGGACCCGGCAAGCGCCGTGTCGAAGGTCATCGGGATGATCTCGCCGGCGTTCGGGGAGTTCGGGCCGGCGACGACGAGGATGGCCTTGGCGCCGCGCTGGCGCGCGGCCATGGCCTTGTAGCGGAGGTCGGAGTAGCGCGAGAGGATCCCCTTGGTCTTTGTCTCGGCATCCTCCGGGAAGTAGCGGAGGACGAGCACCACCTTGTCCTTCACGTCGAGCGTGGCGTAGCTGTCGTAGGCAAAACCCTGCGCGTCGGGGACGACGATGCCGTAGCCGGCGAAGACGACCGGAGTGTCGGAGACGTCCACGTTGTCCGAGAAGGACAGGGCCTGCACGTCGGTCCGCTGGTCGAAGCGCTGCATGAGCGAGCCGCCGAGCCGGATCCAGGAGCCGCCATCGCGGCTGCCCGCGGTGAACTCGAACGGCACGGTGAAGCCGTCGCGGCCCGGCAGCGCCTTCGCGCCGATGCGCTGGAGCTGCGCGATGAGGTAGTCGCTGGCGCGCTTCTCGCCGGCCGACCCCGACAGCCGCCCTTCGAGCTGGTCGGACGCGAGGGTGGTGACGTGCGCCCGGGTACGCGAGGCGGTGGTGGCCGGCGCCTGTGCGTGGAGCGTCGACGCCAGCGCGAGCGAGCCGAGGACGAGGGCGGTACGTTTCATGGCCGCTACTTTCTCAGGTTGGTGACACGCGGTGGTGCGTTCTTCAACGCCTCCATCGCCTTCTCGTGATTCCACTGCGCCAGGAAGATCTGGCCTTCCTCGCCGCCGGAGCGGGTCGAGGTCCACGACAGCTGCCGGCCGTCGGGCGTGAAGACCGGCAGGCTGTCGAACCCGTCGGTGTAGGTCACCCGCACCGGCTCCTTCGTGCCCGCACTGTCCACGATGAAGAGTTCGAAGTTCTCGAACCCCAGCTTGTTGGAGGAGAAGATGAAGTAGTCGCCGGAGGGGTGCTGGAACGGCGACCAGCTCATGGCGCCGAACGAGGTCACCTGGCGCATGTCCTTGCCGTCGAGCGTCATGGTCCAGATGTCGGCGTAGAGGCCGGTCTCGTCGAAGTGGCGCCAGACGATGCGCTGGCCGTCGGCGGTGAAGAACGGCCCGCCGTCGTAGCCCCATTCGGTGGTGAGCTGCTTCTGGCCGCTGCCGTCGGCCTTCATGATGTAGATGTCGGCGAACAGGCTCGGGTCCTTCTCGAGGGCGGCCTTCTCGGTCGGGTTCAGCGTGCGGCTGTACGCGCTGCGCATCGACGTGAAGATGATCCACTGGCCGTCCGGGGAGTACGCCGACTCGGCGTCGTAGCCCCTGGCCGTGGTGAGGCGCTTCATGGCGCCGGTCTTCTCGTTCAGGGCGTAGATGTCCATCTCCGGGTCGTAGTCCCAGGAGTAGCGGCGGGTCTTGCCCGAGGCACGGAAGGCGATTTCCTCGTCCTGGTACTGCTTGGACTTCGGGTCGTGATGGGTCGAGGAGAAGAGGAGTTCGTCGCTGTTCGGGCGGAAGTACGCGCAGGTGGTTTTTCCGATGCCGGGCGAAACCTTCTTGATGTCACCACTCGTCAAATCGAGCGTGTAAATCTGGTACCAGGGATTGTCCGGTTCGCGCTCGCTCTGGAAGATCATCCGCTTGCCGTCGCTGGAGAAGTAGCCTTCGCCGGCCCGGCGGCCCTCGACCGTCACGCGGCGGGTACGCGTGAGGAAGTCGCGCTCCTGGTACGTGGGTGCCGGGGGCGGGGCGGACTGCTGCAGCACGGTCGCGCCAAGCTGGGCCACGGCCAGGAACGCTGACGCTGCAACGAAATGTAAAGATCTCATCGGCGTATTATCACCGTGATATTCTCGGTCCTCAACCTGCAGGAGCGTTTTTGATGAAGAAGTTCTTTGGTGTGCTGGCGGCTGCGGCGGTCTTGGCGTTCACCCCGGCGGCGGCATCGGCACAGACCGGACCCGCGGGCGAGTGGGAGATCACCCTGTCCACCCCGCAGGGGACCACGAATTCGTCCCTGGAACTGGCCGTGAACGGCGAGAAGGTGACCGGCCAGATGTCCAATGCCATGGGACCGGTGGCGGTGACCGGCACCACGGCCGACAACGCGGTGAAGCTGACCGCCGAACTGAGCATCCAGAACATGGCGCTCACCCTGGCCATCGACGGCAAGGTGGTCGGCGACACGATGGACGGCACGGTGAAGGTGGGCGACTTCGGCGAGTTCCCGTTCACCGGCAAGCGGGCGGTGAAGGCCGCGGCAGCGGCGGCAGCCGCGCCAGCTGTGGCAGCCGCGCCAGCTGTGGCGGCGGCCGGCGGGGCGGCGATCACCGACCTGAACGGCAAGTGGGACCTCAAGATCGTCATTGCCGGCATGGGCGAGATGCCCGCGACAGCCGTGATGAAGCAGGAGGGCGAGAAGCTCACCGGCACCATCAACGGGCCGGCCGGTGAACTGGTGATCGCCGGCACGGTGACCGGCAGTGCCGTCAAGTTCGAATTCGAGGCCGACACCCCGCAGGGCAAGCTCCCGGTCACGATGACCGGCGACATCGGCGCCACGTCCATCACTGGCAAGGCGAGCATCGCCGGCATGGGCGAGGCGGACTGGACCGCAACCCGCGCGGCAAACTGACGGCAGGCTGGCCGTGTCCTGGCGTGCCCGTCTGATTCTGGTGGCGCTGGCGGCGCTTGCGTTCTCGCAGGCGCCGCTCGCGCAGTCCTCTGCCATCAAGCTCGCCACGGTCGTGCCCGACGGCTCGGTCTGGGACAAGAGCCTGAAGCAGATGGGGACCGACTGGAAGGCGGCCACCGGCAACCGGGTGTCCCTCACGGTCTTCAGCGGCGGCTCCCAGGGGGACGAGTCCACGGTCCTCCGCAAGATGCGCCTGAATGCCCTCCAGGGTGCCTCGCTCACGGTCGTCGGCCTCGCGGCCATCGACTGGTCCTTCAACGTCTTCAACATCCCGTTCTTCTTCCAGAACTACGACGAACTGAACGCCGTCATCGAGAAGCTCACGCCGCTGCTCAAGCAGCGCGTGGAGCAGAAGGGGTTCGTCCTCGTGCACTGGGGCCACGGCGGATGGCTGCAGGTGTTCTCGAAGCAGCCCGTGACGACCGTGGCCGACCTGAAGAACGCAAAGCTCTACACGTCGGCCGGCGACGACACGATGACGCAGTGGTACAAGGCCAACGGCTTCCAGCCGCGCGCGATGGCCATGACCGACGTGCTCACCGGCCTGACCACCGGCATGATCGACGCGCTGCCGACCACCCCGCTCGCCTCCATGTCGTTCCAGTGGTACAAGCAGACGCCGTACATGCTGGACCTGGGCATCAGCCCGATCGTCGGCGCCACGGTCGTGAACAAGCGCACCTGGGACGCCATCCCGGCGGCCGATCGCGCGACGATGAGCGAGATCTCGCTGAAGGTGGAGAAGCAGCTCCAGGCAGACGTGCCGAAGGGTGACGGCCTCGCCACGCTGATGATGCAGAACCAGGGGCTGAAGGTCACCAAGGGCACCGGACCCGAGTGGCAGCAGCTTGCCGCCAGCCTGGGGCAGACGATGCGCGGCAAGATGGTGCCGCAGGACATCTACGACCTCGCCGTGAAAGAGCGCGACGCGTTCCGGCAGCGCAAGGCGGCCGAGGCCAAGCCCACCGCACCCGCCGCCCGTTCCCAGGCGCCTGCGCCGAGGCAGTGACGCGTCGGCTCGCGCAGATCGAGGACGCGTGCTCTGCTGTCGCCCTGACGGCGATGGCCGTGATCCCCCTGCTCGAGATCGTCCTGCGCCGCGCGTTCGGCATCGGCATTCCTGCCGCCGGTCCCATCGTCCAGCACCTGGTCCTGTGGGTCGGCTTCCTTGGCGCCGCCATCGCCGCGCGTGACGGCAAGCTCCTGGCCCTCGCGAGCGGCACGTTCATTCCAGACGGTCGGCTCCGTCAGGCCGCTGGCGTCGTGGCCGCCGCGGTGGCCTCCTGCATGGCGGCCCTGCTCGCGTACGGCGGGCTGGAACTGCTCCTGACCGAGCGCGAGGCACACAGCAGCTTTGGCGCCGGCATCCCGACCTGGGCAGCCCAGATCGCCCTGCCACTCGGCTTCGCCCTCATCGCGCTGCGGCTCGTATGGAAGGCGGGTCCGCGGTGGACCGGCCGTCTGCTTGCGGCGTCGGGGCTGGTCGTGGCCGCGCTCCTGATACGTGAGCCCGGCCTGCTCGAAGCGGCGCCGGCCTGGCCGTGGCTCGCCACCCTCGTGGTGGCCGCGGCGGTCGGCGCCCCGATCTTCGCCCTGCTCGGCGGGGCGGCGGTCGTGCTGTTCATGATCGACGGGGTCACGCCGGCGGCGGTCCTCATCGAGACCTACGCCCTGACCACCTCGCCGACCCTCCCGGCCATCCCGATGTTCACCCTGGCCGGCTTCCTGCTCGCGGAGGGGCAGGCGTCGGCCCGTCTGCTGCGCGTGTTCCGCGCCTGGTTCGGCTGGATCCCAGGCGGCACGGCCGTCGTCTGCGCGCTGTTGTGCTCGTTCTTCACGGTGTTCACCGGCGGCTCCGGCGTGACCATCCTCGCGCTCGGGGGCCTGCTCTTCCCGGCGCTGGTGAAGGACGGTTACCGTGAGCGCTTCTCGCTCGGGCTGCTCACAGCCTCTGGCTCTCTCGGCCTCCTGCTCCCGCCTGCACTGCCCCTGATCCTCTACGGCATCGTGGCGCAGTTGCCCATGGAGGACCTGTTCATCGCCGGCATGCTGCCGGGCATCCTGCTGACCACGATGATCGCCGCGTGGGGCGTTCGTGAGGGGCTCGTCACGCGCGCGGGCCGACAGGCGTTCGCCATCGGCGAGGCGGGTGCGGCCGTCTGGGCCGCCAAGTGGGAACTTGCACTGCCCTTCATCGTCCTCGGCGCGCTGTTCAGCGGCCTCGCCACGGCGGTCGAGGCGTCGGCACTGACCGCGCTGTATGCGCTGCTGGTGCAGACGGTGGTGCATCGCGACATCGAGATCCGCCGCGACCTGCTGCGCGTCTTCGCGGAATGTGTCGGCGTGGTGGGTGGTGTGCTGGTGATTCTCGGGGTGGCCGTGGGCCTCACCAGCTACCTGGTGAGTGCCCAGGTGCCGGCGCAGCTGCTGGCCTGGACGCAGTCGCACATCAGTTCGCCGCTGACCTTCCTGCTGGGGCTCAACCTGTTCCTGCTCGTGGTCGGCGCCCTGATGGACATCTTCTCGGCCATCGTCGTCGTGGTGCCGCTCATCGTACCGCTCGGCATGGCCTACGGCATCAACCCGTTTCACCTCGGGATCGTCTTCATCGCGAACCTGGAACTCGGCTACCTCACGCCCCCTGTGGGCCTCAACCTGTTCCTGGCGTCCTACCGGTTCAAGCGTCCGCTGATGGAAGTGACGCGCGCCGCGCTGCCGATGCTGGCCATCCTCGGCATCGGCGTCCTGGTGATCACCTACGTGCCCTGGCTCACGCTCGGTATCCTGAAGATGCTCGGCCGCGTGTGACGGCCGTCCGTCCGCTTTGCCCGTGCCAGACAGGCAAGACGCTCTTGGCAATCAGCAATTAGCAACCAGCAATCAGCAATCAGCAATCAGCAATCAGCAATCAGCAATCATCCATCCTCCCCTCCCTGTGCCCCTGCTGACTCTCGACCACATCCACCACGCGTTCGGCCACCTCCCGCTTCTCGACGACGTCTCGCTGCAGATCGAGTCGGGCGAGCGGGTCTCGATCATCGGTCGCAACGGCGCCGGGAAGTCCACGCTGCTGCAGATCATCTCCGGCGAAGTACCGCCGGATGCCGGCACGCTCTGGCACCAGCCGGCGCTGCGCGTCGCCCGCCTCGTGCAGGACGTGCCGCTCACCTCCACGCACTCGGTCTTCGAGGTGGTGGCCGAGGGGCTCGCCGGCCTGACCGGACACGACGCCGAAGACTGGCGTCGTGCGCACAAGGTCGACCTGGTGCTGTCGCGGCTCGACCTCGACGGGGATGCGAAGGTCGACACACTCTCGGGTGGGTGGCGGCGGCGCGTGCTCCTCGCCCGGGCCCTGGTGGCGGAACCGGACGTGCTGCTGCTGGACGAGCCGACCAACCACCTCGACATCGACGCCATCCAGTGGCTCGAGAACTTCCTGGCGGACTACCGAGGGGCGGTCGTGTTCGTCACCCACGATCGCGCCTTCCTCCAGCGGCTGGCCACGCGCATCGTCGAGTTGGATCGCGGGCGCCTGACCTCGTGGCCGGGCGATTACGCCACGTTCCTCCAGAAGAAGGACGACTGGCTCGCGAACGAGGCGATTCAGAACGAGAAGTTCGACAAGAAGCTCGCGCAGGAAGAAGCCTGGCTGCGCCAGGGCATCAAGGCCCGCCGCACGCGCAACGAAGGGCGGGTCAAGGCGCTGATGGACATGCGCCGGGAGCGGGCGGGGCGGCGCGAGGTGCAGGGCAACGTGTCGATGCGGATCGACCGCGCCGACGCTTCGGGAAAGATGGTGTTCGAGGCCGAGCACCTCCGCAAGACCTACGGCAACCGCGTGATCGTGGCCGACTTCTCCACGCGCATCATGCGAGGGGATCGTGTCGGGCTCATCGGTCCGAACGGTGCCGGCAAGACCACGCTGCTGCGGCTGCTGCTGGAGCAGCTCGCCCCGGACGCCGGCACGGTGCGTCACGGCTCGAACGTGCAGGTGGCCTACTTCGACCAGCAGCGCGAGCAGCTCGATCCCGAGAAGACCGTCTTCGACACCGTGGGCGAAGGGAACGACACCGTGACGGTGAACGGGCAACCGAAGCACGTGCACGGGTACCTCCGCGATTTCCTGTTCGGTGCCGAGCGGGCCCGCTCGCCCGTGAAGGCCCTGTCGGGCGGCGAGCGCAACCGCCTGCTGCTGGCCCGGCTGTTCACGCGTCCGGCGAACGTACTCGTGATGGACGAACCGACCAACGACCTCGACCTCGAAACGCTCGAACTGCTCGAGGCCCAGCTCGTCGAATGGCCGGGGACGCTCCTGCTGGTCAGCCACGACCGGGTCTTCCTCGACAACGTGGTGACGAGCACCATCGTGTTCGAGGGCGATGGTCGCGTCGAGGAATACGTCGGCGGCTACGCCGACTGGCTCAGGCAGCGCCGGAAGGTCGAGGGCGCACCGGCCGCTGGCGCACGGACCTCGTCCGCGCCAGTGCCGGCATCCGGGCCGCCGACGCAGTCCTCCGCCGCGGCGCGCAAGCTGTCGTACAAGGAGCAGCGTGAACTCGAGGCGCTGCCGGGCCGGATCGAGGCGCTCGAATCGGAGCACGCACAACTGCAGGCGGCCATGGCCGCGCCGGAGTTCTACAAGGAAGGGGCCGACGCCATCGCAAAGGCCATGGCGAGGAACGGCGCCGTCGAGGAGGAACTGCTCGTGGCCTACGAGCGCTGGGACGAACTCGAGGCCAGGAAGTAGGCGTCAGATCACGCGGGGCTGGCCCGGCTCCGGATCGACCGGCGCCGGGAGCCACCCTTCGGACTCGCGGCGCCCGCGGCGGTCGCGCGCCCAGCTGAGCGCCTCGTCATCGGTGGCGAAGACGCGCGTGAGCACCACCGCGCCGTCGTTCAGCATGTCCACTTCGATGCCGTACGGGGCAAGCCGCACACGGCATGCGATCTCCTCGGCATCGCGCCGGAGCTTCCAGAGAGTGACGGGCTGATCGTCCACCAGCCGATTCTAGCGCGGGTAGTCCGTGCCAATCGCATTGCTGTCGATCCAGACCGGTTCACGCTGCACGGCCTCGCACCGCCTGTCACCGGTCCAGGTCCACAGGGCATCGAGGACACGCACCTGCACGCGGCCGTCACGGGTCGCCAGCGGCGCGCTGACCACGGTGCCCTGCGGAACGTGGCTGCGGTCGCCACAGGCCGGCTGCACCCCCTCCGCATCGAGGAAGGCCCGGTGGCCGCCTTCGACGACAATCGGGCCGTAGAAGCGTTCGTCCCGCGTGATGCCCTGGTAGAACGCGTCCACATAGCGCCGCGCCAGCCTCCGGCCTTCGTCGTCCACGGTCGCCTGCGCCAGTGCCGCCTCGACCCGCGGCCGCGCATCGACGAACCACGCACGGGTGGCATCCAGGACGCTGCGGTCGAACAGCGACCGCGTGCGCTGCACCTGGGCCAGCACCTCCACCTCAATCGGTGAGCCGGATGCCGCGAAGTCTGCGGCGAAGACCTCGTCGAACCAGATGTGGCGGCCCACGACCGGTCCCGCAAGGTCGAAGTCGTAGGGCAGCGGCAGGTCCGGGCCGTCGGTCCGGTCGAACGCCAGCACGTTCCAGAGCGGATGGCGGTCGTCGCAGCGGTAGATGTCGCCGCGGAACATCCGGAGGCACCAGTCGAAGTTGCCGACCATGGCCTGGGCGAAGGCGAGGCGGGCCGTGTCCGTCACCTGGAAGTGCTCACGCGCCGAGACGAACCCGGCTTCGTCAATCTGAGTGCCTCCGAACCGCCGTGCCGCGTCATCGTCGTCCTCGAGGAGCATGGCGTTGCGCGTGAGCGACGCGTCGGTCTGCGCGCCGACGAAGCGGTAGGTGATGCGCGCCGGCCTGGCGCGGAGGGTCGGCACGCCGGCGGCCTCGAGCAGCCGGTAGACCAGCGCTTCGCGGACCGGTGCCAGCTCGTTGGCGAGCCGCCCGAACTTCGGGGTCAGCACGCCGATCGGCGCATCACCACAATGTGTGCCGATCTTCAGCACGCGGATGTCGCCAACCGGCGCGCCTGTTCCGTTCGCGTCGTCGAGATCGAGGCTGAGTTTCGGGAAGGTACACTCCGTGGACCGGCGGCTCGTATTGCCGCGTTCCTTGATCGTGACGTTGCGGATGGTGGTGTCCGGAGCGCCGGGCTCGGTCCGTATGATCAGCGACCCGCTGACCGACGCTTCCGGATCGGCCTCGGCGTTGACGAAGAGTTTACGGAAGGGCGCGACGATGGTCACCTCGACGGGCCTGTCGCCGACGAAGATGTCGGGAGCCGCAGCGGAGGGGCGCAGCGAGACCACGAGCAGGACGAGCGCGGCGAGGGCGACTGGCTGACGCACGTCCCCGTGCGCTTGCGAGGCTGCTGCCAACAGGAGGGTCCGCGTGCCGTTCGGCTATGATGGCGCGGCCCGGTGACCATATAATTCCGGCTCATCATTTCTCTTCGCGGAAGGATCGACATGAACATCTCGCAGCGGTCAGTGCAGGACGTGTGTGTGCTCGATATCGATGGCCCGATCACGTTGGGAACCGAAGGCTCCGAGAAGCTCGGCGACAAGGTGCGGAGCATCCTGGCCAATGGTGAGCGGAAGGTCCTGCTGAACCTGGCCGCCGTGCCCTACATCGACAGCGCCGGGCTGGGAGAGCTGGTCAACGCCTTCGTGACCGTGAAGAAGCAGGGCGGCAGCCTCAAGCTGGTCGGTGTCACGAAGAAGCTCAAGGACCTGCTCGTGATCACGAAGCTGGCCACCGTATTCGACTCGTACGACACCGAGGCGGCGGCCCTGGAGAGCTACGGAGCCTGAGCATGCTGAACCTGGTCGTGGTCGATGCCTCCGGGCGCCGCTCGGTGTCGGTGCCGAGCGGCCCGTTCGTCATCGGCCGCAGCTCCGACAGCCAGCTGCAGCTGAACGATGCGCACGTCTCGCGCCGGCATGCGGAGCTGGAGCAGGACGGGAAGGCCTGGCGGATCAAGGACCTCGGCTCGCGTGGCGGCACGTTCGTCAACGACGCCAAGGTGGAGACGACGGTCCTCAAGCCCGGCGACCGCATCCGCATCGGCGACACCGAACTGCGCGTCGAGTCGGGCGAGACCAGTGCCCTCACGTCGGGCCATTTCGACTTCCGGCAGGTGAACGCGCTGCTGGCGGGGCTCCGTGCACTCGGCTCGGGGCAGGTGCTCGATGAGGTCCTCGCGATCGTGCTCGACAGCACGCTCGAGCTGACCGGCGCCGAGCGCGGCTTCATCCTGCTCGCCGAGCCTGGCGGTCAGCTGGTGCAGCGCCTGGCACGTGGGCGCGGTGGCATCACGCTCACCTCCGCGCAGACCAGCAAGCGGATCCCCGAAGAGGTGTTCGCCACCGGCAACGACCGCATCGTGAGCGATCTGCTGGACGACGCGAACGCGTCGAGGCACGGAGGCACGCTCGCGCTCGGCATCCGCCACGTGCTGTGCACGCCGCTCAAGGTGGCACAGTTCGGCTCCGAGGCGCACAGTGAAGGGGCGGAGCGGCGCATCGGGGTGCTCTACCTCGACAGCCGCGAGAAGGGCTACCTGCAGGCCGCCGGCGTGCTGCACGCGCTGGCCGCCGAAGCCGCCGTGGTGATCGAGAACGCACGCCTCTATCAGGAAGCCGTGCAGGCTGAACGCGCTGCCCAGGAACTGCGCATCGCCTCCGAGATCCAGCGCGCCCTGCTTCCGCCGGACCACCACTCCTCGAGCCGCGTGGAACTGGTGGCCAGTACGACACCCTGCCGATCGGTCGGAGGCGACCTCTTCGACTACGTCGAACGTGAGGACGCCGCGCTGGCATTCACCGTGGCAGACGTGGCGGGCAAGGGCACATCGGCCGCGTTGCTCACGGCCGTGGTGCAGGGCCTGCTGGCAGGGGAAGCCGAAGGAACGGATTCGCCGGCGCAGGTGTGCAGCCGGTTGAACCGGTCGCTCTGCCGACGGGCGGTGGCGTCACGCTTCGTAACGGTCTTCTACGGCCAGATCGAGGCCGATCGGACGCTCAAGTACTGCAACGCTGGGCACAACGCGCCCTTCCTGGTCACGAGTACCGGGCTCGTCCGGCTCGAGACCGGCGGTACGGTGGTCGGCCTGTTCGACTTCAGCGAGTTCGAGACCGGCGAGGTGCAGGTGGCGTCGGGCGACCTGCTGGTGGTCTTCAGCGACGGCCTCACCGAGGCGGTCAATCCGGCTGGCGACGAGTTCGGCGACGACCGGCTCGCCGAGGTGCTGGCAACGGTCCGCGGTGGAACGGCAGCGGATGCGCTGGCTGCCGTGCTCAAGGCGGTCACGGACTTTGCGGGCACCGAGCCCCCGCGCGACGACATGACGGTGATGGTGCTGCGCTTCCTCTGAGACCGTTCCTAGGACCGCGAGGGCGAAGGGGCCTCGCTCTCGCGGACGAGGCGCTCGATGGCCCGGTACTCCAGGTAGTGCCTGATCGCGACCTGGAACACGCCCACCGTGGGCACGGCCAGGCAGACACCCACCACCCCTCCAGCCATCGCCCCGAACCAGATCGCCACCACCACCGCCACGGGATGAAGGTGCATCGCCTGCCGGATGAGCCGTGGGTAGATGACGTAGTCCTGCACGATGCGCAGCGTCCCGAGGAAGGCGAGGACCAGCAGCACCTTCTGCGGCGGCGCCACGGAGGTGGCCGAGATGGCCACGGCCAGCGGTCCCGCAATCGGGATCGTCTCCAGCAACCCGGCGACGATGCCGAACATGGCGGCGTTGGGCAGCTTCATCAGCGCAAAGCCGACCCCGCAGATCACCCCCACGACCAGCGCCGAGAGCGCCTGGGCCCTGGTGTATGCCGCGAGGACGTTGTTCACCTGGCGCAGCAGTTGGTCCGTCCGCCACTTGAGGTGCGGCGTGGGGAGCGCGCGCGCGGCAGACCGGTGGAAGGCGGGCCACTGGGCCACCAGCAGCAGGGCGATGAGCGGCACACCGGCGAGCCAGGGGACGACCAGGCGCGCCCGGACCACCTCGGCGCCAACGACCGCGACCTCGTTCTGCACCTGCTGGGATACCCGGTGGCTCATGGCCCGCAGGAACCGACGGGTTTCACGCTCCACGGCGAAGCGCTCGTGCCAGCGCTCGCTGGCGCGCACCTGCGACACGAAGCGCGACACGTGGCGCGGCACGTCGCGCGCCACGTCGGGCACGGTGCCGGTGATCTTGTCGCCCCAGACGGCCCAGATCGGCGCAAGCAGCAGGCCGACCGACGCATAGATGATGAGGACCGCCAGAATGCGTGACGGGCGCCAGCCGCGCATCCAGCCGGGCGACTCGCGCCGCATGATCATGACCAGCGGCAGCAGGAGGTAGGCGAGCGCCACGGAGAGGAAGCCCACCACGAAGACCCCCTTCAGGGCCACCCAGTCGAAGGCGACCGCCACGACCACCAGTACGAAGAAGAGGGCCGCCGCACCAAGGTTCAGCGCCACGGTCCCGTCGGGCGGCGGGAACTCCGTCGTGTCGTTGAGCGCCGAAGCGGGGGTGACGGGAGGAGGCATCTCCGGGTTTGTCCGACCGGTCTCAGAAGTCGCGGGTGCTCATTCTAGTAGCGAGGGACGGACGGATCCACCATCACCGACCAGGCATCGATGCCACCCACGAGGTTATAGACGCGGGTGAAGCCCTCCCGGGCGCAGTACTCGGCCGCAGCCTGGCTTCGGATCCCGTGGTGACACTGGAACACCAGGACGGTGGACCGGTCCAGGCCAAGGATCTGCTGCCCATAGGCCTGATCCAGAAGCCGGGAGCCCTCAATGCACGCCAGGTCGCGTTCCTCGGGGGTGCGGACGTCCACCAGTTCGAACGCCTCGCCGGCGCCCATCATGGCCTTCAGCTGTGCGGGAGAGAGCTGCTCGACGTGTGGGAAGGGTGGACCTGTGAGGTGGCTCATGAGCACCATCATCGCAGGTCCGCCGCCCGGAGGCGGCCTGTTGTGAGGCTACCGGCTGCGCATGCTAGGTGGAAGCGCCCGGGGTGAAGATGCGGGTCAGGCGCTGCGACGCGATGGCCAGGGTGAACTCGTCGAGGATCCGCTGACGGCCGGCCTCTCCGCATTGCGCAGCGTGGACCCGGTCGGTCAGCATCCGCTGCAGGGCGTCCGCCAGGGCATCCACATCCGCAGGTGGCACGAGCAGGCCGGTGGCCGGCGCCTGGACCGCCTCCGGCATCCCGGACACATCGGTCGCGACCACGGGCAGCCCGGCCGCCATGGCCTCGAGCACGACGTTCGGGATGCCGTCGCGGTCGCCGCTGCGCGACACGCGGCTCGGCATGCAGAACACGCGCGCGGCAGCCATCTCGATGCGCAGGGCATCGGCGGGAACCCAGCCAGGCAGCTGCACGACCTCCGACAGTCCGAGCGCCGCAATCTGCTGACGCAGCGCAGGCTCCGCCGGCCCGGTGCCGACGATGTGGCAGCGGAAGGGGACGCCGCGCGCCCTCAGTCGAGCGCAGGCGTCCACCAGCGTGTCGAAGCCTTTCTTCTCGATGAGGCGTCCTGCCGCGAGCACCATCGGCACCGCATCGGTGACCGCCGTCGCCGGCTGGATGTCGAAGGTGTCGACCTCCACGCCGTGATGGACGAGCTGCACGTGCGCGTCGGGCAACTCCGGGCACAGCCGCCGCAGGTACTCCGCGTTGTAGCCCGTGCACGTGACCACGACCGCTGCAGCCCGCATCTTCTCTTCGAGTGCGCTGGGCGTGGCGTAGATGTCGCGCGCGTGCGCCGTGAAGCTGAAGGGGCATCCGAGCAGCGAGGACACGGCCATGGCCACCTCGGTCTGTGCCAGCGCGAAGTGGGCATGAACCTGCCGGCAGCCTCCGCCGCGCTCCACCTCGCGGGCAACCCAGGCAGCCCTGACGAACAGGGCGATCGCGCGGAGGGCAAGCACCCGTGGTCGATGCGGCAGGCGCACCAGGTCGGTCAGTGCGCGCAGGTAACGGCCCGGACTCCGGGCAAGGAAATGGAGGTTCGCCGCCAGCACGGTTGGGCCAACGGCCGCCGGTACGAAGCAGACGTCGCGGTACCAGGCGCGGTCTGCCGCCTCGAGATCCGACTCGGGCCGCTGGCGCAGGGCGAAGATCCGGAGCGGGAAGCCGGCCTCGCGCAGCCCGCGAATCTCCCGGGCGATGAAGGTCTGCGACGGCTGGGGAAAGGTGCCGAGGATGTAGGCGACGGGGCGCTCAGGCGACACGGTACTCCCGGCTCCAGAGTTCGTGGACCAGGAGCGCCCAGATGCGGTGACCGTAGGGCCGGCCCGCGTCATGGTCCGCGAGCAACCGGCGCACGATCGACATGTCGACCTGGCCGCGCAGGCTCGCGCCCGGCGACAGCAGGGTGTCGTGCGCGAGGGAACGCAGACGGCCACGCAGCCACTGGTCGATCGGCGGCTTGAAGCCCTGCTTGGGGCGTTGCGCGGTCGTGGACGGGAACAGCCGCGCGGCCGCCTCTCGCATCAGGCGCTTGTTGTCGCCGCCCACCAGCCCGAGCTTCTGCGAGGCCGGTATGGCGAGTGCGTACTCGACGAACTGGTGATCCAGGTACGGAACCCGTGCCTCCAGGGACCAGCTCATGGTCATGCGGTCCACCTTGACGAGCAGGTCGTCCGGCAGCCAGCCCTCGATATCCCGCAGCAGCAGCCGGTTCAGCGTGCCGCGAGTCCGGGCACCCGCGTGCGCCGAACGTTCGAGTGGCGTGGGACGCCGCCGCAGCAGGCGGCCCGTCTCCCAGGCGGAGAAGACGTGCGAGGCCTGGTAGGGCGTGCGCAGGCGTGCCAGCGGGGCGAGCAGGCGGTCGCGCCGGTAGCGCCGGTAGCCGGCAAACAGTTCGTCCGCCCCTTCGCCGGTGAGGACCACCTTCACGTGCCGCGCCGCAAACCGGGCGATGAGCCAGGTGGGAAGGGCCGCGTAGTCGGCGAGCGGTTCGTCCATGGCGCGGACGACCGCCGGCAGCGCGTCGGCGGCATCGGCGTCGGTAACGACCTGTTCGTGGTGCTCGGTCCCGAGATGTGCCGCGACCTGCCGTGCCGCGTGACGTTCATCGAGGCGTGCATCCTCGAACCCCACCGAGAACGTATGCACGGGCGTCGTCGCGAGCCGCGTCATGTGTGCCACCACCAGGCTCGAGTCCAGACCGCCCGACAGCAGGGCACCGACCGGGACGTCGGCCACCATGTGGCTCTCCACGACGCGGGCCAGCCGATCCTGGAACTGCTGGACGTCTGCTCGCCCTGCCGCCCGCCCACGCGCCTGCCAGTAACGCGCTTCGACCGGCGCGGCCCCCGCGGCCGCCGTGAGGGCCACGGTGCAGCCCGGCGGCACCTGACGGACCCCGGCCACCATCGTGTGCGGCGACGGCACATACTGGAGACGCAGGTAGCGGTCGAAGCTGCGCGGGTCCAGTGCGGCGGTACGCGTGGGATCGGCGGCGAGCATTGCCTTCAACTCGGAGGCGAACCTGAGCGTGCCCGACTGCCATCGGTAGTAGAGCGGCTTGATGCCGAGGCGATCCCGTGCGGCGAAGAGGCGTGGTGTCCGCGAATCCCAGATGGCGAAGGCGAACATGCCCTGCAGGTGGTCGACGCAGCGATCACCCCACCGTTCGTATGCGCGCAGGACCACCTCGGTGTCGGACGCCTCGTGGAACACCAGGCCGTCGGCCTGCAGTTCGCGGCGCAGGTCGCGATAGTTGTAGATCTCGCCGTTGAAGGTGAGCACGCAGCCTGTGTCGGCGCCGGCCATCGGCTGTCGTCCACCCTCGAGGTCGATGATGGCGAGGCGGCGGTGCACGAGTCCGGTGGCGCCGTGCTGCCAGATCCCGGTACCGTCGGGTCCGCGGTGCGCGAGGGCATCGGCCATGCGCTGCAGCTCGGCCCGGTCAGCGGGGCGTCCGTCCGTATGCACGATGCCGGCGATGCCGCACATGGCCTGCGATCGTACTCGCGATTCAGGTCGCCGGCCTCACGATGGTGCACACCCCCCTGGTGCGCCCTCCGGGTGGCCGCTGCCTGTCGGAATCAGCCGGCGGCCGGGAGCCGATCGAGCAGTGCGACCAGGCGTCCCTGCTCGAGCATCAGCACCCGGTCCGGCGCGAGCGGTACGTTGTCGTGTGCACCGGCCGTCACGAGCGTGGTGAGCGCGCCGCGGAGCGACCACAGGCGCGACACGACATCGCGGGCCTCTTCACAGGTGAGTTCAGCGAGTGGGGCGTCGACCAACAGCACCTGCGGACGGTGTACCAGGGCCTGGGCGAGCGCGACGCGAACCCTGAGAACCCGCGGCAGGCGGTCGGTCCGTTCGTGGAGCAGGCCCCGCAGGCCGCAGAGGGCGCTGACGGCCTGGATGCGCTCGTCGATCAGGCGCCGGGGCAGCGCACGCGACCGGCCGGCGAACTCCATCAGGTCGATCGGGCGCATCACGCCGCCACGGGACGCCCCCTCGGGAACGTAGCCGACGCGTGCGCCAGCGTCGAGCCGAGCCGTCCGGGGGTCGGTGCCGTGGATCCGGATGCGTCCGCCAGACGGCATGGTGTGGCCGGCGAGCAGGCGCAGCAGGGTGGACTTGCCGGCCCCCGCGCCGCCGCGCACCAGCGCGATGTCACCAGCATGCACCCCGAAGGTGACGTCGAACAGCGCCGTCACGTCCCCGTGCAGCTTGCTCAGGGCACGGACGTCGATGGCTGGCTGGGCTGTGCGGGCAGTGGTCGTGTGGGGCACGCGTCGCCGGACTTATCGGCTCATGGGCAGCAGGGCGAGAGCGGCCAGGGCGTCCACGCGGGCGGTGCCGATGCGAAGCGCCCAGTGCAGGTGTGGACCGGTCACGCGCCCCGTGGCCCCGACCAGCGCCACGGGGGCTCCACCTGCTACGACGTCGCCCTCGATCACGTCGATGCGCGAGAGGTGGGCGAGCAGGGAGAACACGCCCAGGCCGTGGTCGATCACCACGGTGTTCCCCGTGAAGAAGAGATCGCGCGCGATCACGACACGGCCACCTGCGGGCGCCACGACCGGCCTGCCTTCGGGGCTGGAGAAGTCGGTGCCGGTGTGCGGGCTCCTCGGCTGCCCGTTGAAGACGCTCCGCACGCCAAAGCTCGAGTTCGCGCGGTCGGGCACCGGCCGCGCGAAGCCCTCGTGCCAGGCGGGCTCCGTCGAGGTGCGCGCATAGGCGTCGCGCAGGGCCGCCGCCTCGGTCGTGATCCGCTCGAGGACCTCAGGAGGCGGATCCACGAACTGGGGCGCGACCCGCAGCGTCCGACGGGCAAAGCGCTTCGGCTGCACCATCAGGCGCTGCCGGGTCTCGGCTGGCGACGGCGCGGTAGCGCGCGCCACCACGGTGTAGGTTCCCGGGCGGGTGTCCAGGTCGATGCCGAGGAGGGCTTGCCAGGTTCCGTCCTGCCCCTTCACGGCGGCTGTCTCGGCGCCGAAGCCGGACACCGACACCGCCGTCGTGTCGGGCGGTGCGATGACGCTGGCGATGACCACCTCGCCCGGCTGCAGGCTGCGGCTCGCGATCGAGAGGGAAAGCGCCTGTCCCCGCACGATGGCCGGGATCAGGACGATGAGGGTGACGAGCAGGGTGGCGGCGCGGGCCCTAGCGGCGACTGCGCGCATCGGACACGATCGGCACCCGGATATCCAGCGTCCGTCCATTGCGGAACACCCTGATCGTGGCGGTTGATCCGATCTTCGCGTCTGCCACGAGGCGGTAGAGCTGCGACGGGTCGTCCACGCGCGTGCCGTTGAAGCCGACGATGACGTCGCCCGGGCGGACGCCGGCCTCGTAGGCCTCCGAGCCACGCATCATCCGGATGACCAGTGCGCCCTGCGTGCTGGGCGCGCCGACTTCCTCGGCAATCTGCGGCGTGAGCTTGTCGATGGTGACGATGCCGCCGATCGTGCCGCGCTGGACCTCGCCGAACTGCATGAGGTCGTCGACCACATGCTGGACGAGGTTGCTCGGCACGGCGAACCCGATGCCCTGGTAGCCGCCGCTCTGGCTGAAGATGCCGGTGTTGATGCCGACCAGTTCGCCCCGTGTGTTGATCAGCGCGCCGCCGGAGTTGCCCGGGTTGATGGCGGCGTCGGTCTGGATGAAGTCTTCGTACTCGGAGAACCCGACGTTGGAGCGACCGGTGGCGCTGATGATGCCGGCGGTGACCGTGCGGCTCAACTGGAACGGGCTGCCGATGGCCAGCACCCATTCACCGACCTGCAACCGGCTCGAGTCGCCCCAGGGGATGGCCGGCAGCCCCTTGAGGTCGACCTTGAGCAGCGCGATATCGGTGGCGGGGTCGGTGCCGATCACGCGCCCCTTCACCTCGCGGTTGTCGCTGAAGGCGACGGTGATCTCGCGCACGTTCTCGCCGACCACGTGGTTGTTGGTGACCACGTACCCATCGGTGGAGATGATGACGCCGGACCCGAGGCTCATCGACCGGCGATCGCGCGAGCCGAACATGTCCTGGTCGCCGAAGAAGTACTGGAAGAAGGGGTCGTTCTCGAAGGGGGAGTTCGGCCGCCGCACCACCTGCAGCGACGAGATGTTGGCGACACCCTTGACGCCCTGGCCGGCCACCTTCGTGAAGTCGGGGCCGGTGGCGATGGAGCCGGTGACCGGTGGGGGCGTACCTCCCTGGCGCTGGGGCTCCGCTGCCGTGACCGGTTCGGTGGGGGCTGCCATTTCGGCGGCCGAATCCGCAGCGAAGCGCATGCGGCCAGTGACCACCATGCCGGCGGTGAAGCCGGCCACCACGAGCATCAGGGTGAGGAAGAAACGGCGGATCATCGCTAGGAGACGTTGATCTTGCGCGCGCCGCGGCCGCCCGCCTTGGGAATCGTGACGGTCAGCAGGCCGTCCTGCAGGTCGGCCGAGACGTTGTCGACGTCAATCGGCTCCGGCAGGACGAAGGCGCGGGAAAAACGGCCGTGGCCGCGTTCCACGCGGTGGTATTGTTCGCAGGGCACCTGGCCTCCGGCCCGTTCGCCCCGGATGACCACGCGGCTCTCCTCGGCGTGGATCTCGATCTCCTCGCGTTTCAGCCCGGGTACTTCGGCGGTGAGCACGAAGCTGCCGGCCGTCTCGTAGAGATCGACGGGCGGGGTCCATCCGGGCGCATCGCTGCCGACCAACTGACCGATCTGGTCGTGCAGCGCCAGCAGATCGCGGAACGGATCCCACCGGGAGAATGCCACGGGAAAATCGTAGCACGGTTCCCGGAGCCTCGACCATATGTGCTACGATTGCAAGGATATACAGGCGCAACTATGGCAGACACAGTACAGGCAAAACGGCTTCGCAAAGGGCAGCTGATCAAGGTTGGCAACGACCTGTTCCGCATCCTCGAACTGCATCACCTCACGCCCGGCAACCTGCGCGCCCACGTGCAGTGCCGGATGCGCAACATCCGGACGCTCACGCTGCAGGACGTCAAGTGGCGCTCGGAAGAGGACATCGAGCGTGCGGTGCTCGACGAGAAGGAGATGCAGTACCTCTACAAGGACGGCGACTCCTACTGCTTCATGGACACCAACACCTACGAGCAGATCCACATGTCGTCAGAGGTGCTGGGGGATGCCATCGGCTACCTGATGCCCGATGCCCTGATCCGTGTCGAGTTCTACGGCGAGGAACCGGTCGGCATCGAACTGCCCCAGAGCGTCGACCTGGTCGTGATGGAGACGGTGCCCGGCATCAAGGGGGCGACCGCGAGCAACCAGATCAAGCCGGCCACGCTCGAAACGGGCCTGGTGGTGCAGGTGCCGCCCTTCATCAACGAAGGCGACCGCATTCGCATCAATACCGACACCGGCGAATACCAGGGCAGGGCCTGAGGCCATTTCTGATTGCCGATTGCAGATTGCCGACTGCAGATCAGGCCTGCCAGGTCTCGAGTCTGCGGCGGTGTCCGGCCGTTCGATCGGCATTCAGCAATCTGAAATCCGCAATCCGCAATCTGCAATCTGAATCCGAGCGGCAGTTATGGATGTGCGCAAGAAGCCGGAACATGGCTGGATCGAAGTCATCACCGGCAGCATGTTCAGTGGCAAGAGCGAAGAGCTGATCCGGCGCATCCGTCGCGCGCAGATCGCCCGCCAGAAGGTCCAGGTCTTCAAGCCGGTCATCGACGACCGGTTCAGCCACGACCATATCGTGTCGCACAGCGACATGCGCATTGCGTCCACCAACGTCCGCACGTCGGATGAAGTCATCCGGCTGGTCGAGGACGACACCGAGGTCGTCGGCATCGACGAGGGACAGTTCTTCGACCCCAACCTCCCCGCCGCGTGTAACACCCTGGCCGACCGGGGCAAGCGGGTCATCGTTGCCGGCCTCGACCAGGACTACCTTGGCCGTCCCTTCGAGCCGATGCCGCAGTTGCTGGCGATTGCGGAGTACATCACCAAGACGCTCGCCATCTGCATGGTCTGCGGCGACCCCGCCAACCACACGCAGCGACTGGTGCAGAGCGGGGAACGGGTGCTGGTCGGCGCCAGCGGGTTGTACGAGGCCCGCTGCCGCCACTGCTTCGATCCCACTCTCGCCAACGTCGAGAAGGCCTAGGTTTTCGTAGAATCCTGCCGTGGACCTCGTCACCGGCACGCTCTTCATCCTGGGCGGCGGCTTCTTCTTCGCCAACCTTCGCCTGCTCCTCGACTACATCCGCTTCAGGCGTCGCCGCAGGGGCGCGATGCTGACCTGGCCCAGTCCGCCACCGCCGCTCGCGAAGCTCACGGCCGTCCTCGGCGTGGCCACCGGCGTGCTGGTGTTCGTGAAGCTGTTCGTGGTGCACCGCCAGGCGTTCGGCGAAGTGATGATGTTCGTCTACTTCGGGTACCTGCTGCCGCTCAGCCGCCGGATCGGCCGGGGGTTCTACGCCGACGGCATCTGGGCCGACAATTCGTTCATCCCCTACACCGAGGTGGGCGGTATCACCTGGCGCGAAGGTGAACATGATGTCTCGCTCATCGTCATCTCCCGCCTGAAGAACCTGGCACGGCGGCTGGCAGTGCCGCCTCAGCACTATGGCGAGGCACGCCGGTTGCTGCGGGACAAGATCGGTCATCACGAGATCCAGTTCGGCTCGGGCCTGGATCTCGGAGCGCACGACGAACGCGACGACGCGTAGGCGTTCCGAACTCTTCTGAGTTCCGACTTTCAGGTTCTCACTTCCAGGGAGGCGCCGTGGCTGCACGGGCGACGTGGAAGGGCTTCCTCAAGATCAGCCTCGTCAATATCCCGATCAAGGTCTTCCCGGCCACGGAGGCGGCCGGCAGCCTCTCGTTCAACCAGCTCCACGGCGAATGCCGTACCCGCATCCAGCAGAAGCGCTGGTGCCCGCACTGCGAGCGCGAGGTGTCCAACGCCGAACTCGTCAAGGGCTACGAGTTCGCCAAGGGGCAGTACGTGGTGCTGACGGAGGAGGACTTCGACAAGGTCCGGCCCGAGTCGACCCGGGTCATCGACCTGGTGCAGTTCGCCGACGACTCAGCCATCGACCCCATGTTCGTGGACCGTACCTACTACCTCGCCCCGGATGGTGGCATGGCGGCCGACGCCTTTGCCGTGATGCGAGACGGTATGGCCGGCAAGGTGGGGATCGGCAAGCTGGCCCTGTACGGCCGGGAATACCTGGTCGCGGTCCGGCCGCAGGGACGCGGCATCGTCATGTACACGCTGCACCACGCCGCCGAGCTGCGCAGCATCGACCAGGTGGAGGAACTGCACTCGGTGCCTGCGGACGTCAGGCCCGAGGAGATGAAGCTGGCGCAGCAGGTGATCGCGACTTTCGAGGGGCCCCTCGACCTCGCGAGCTACACGGACGAGTACCGTGCCGGACTGCAGCGCATCATCGACGCCAAGGTTGCCGGGCAGGAAGTGACGGCACCAGAGACGGCCGAGCCGCCGAAGGTGGTCAACCTGATGGATGCGCTCCGGAAGAGCCTCGACCAGGTGAGTGCGGCGGCCAAGAAGCCCGCGAAGGCGTCGACGGCCGGACGGCCGGCGAAGACGCGCAGGCGTGCCTGACGCGGTGGTCGACGACGTGCGACGCGGCTAGAACAGCCCCATCAGGATCCCGACCAGCCCGGGTCCGGTTGCTGTCGGGTCGCCCAGCCAGTCGGGCGGCACGAGCCACACGAAGGCCAGGATCGAGATCACCCACATGTCGTACGGCACCGACGTGCGCGGGTCGGTCCAGAAGAACATGCGGTTGAAGACCCCGGCCGTACCGGTCTTCGACGGCATCGGCAGGTCGTTCAGCGCGAGGTAGGTGTAGTAGATCCGGTTCGCGACGGTCAGGACCGACAGCGAGAGAATCACCCACAGCACGCCCGCGAACCGGTTGGTGAACGCGCCGATCATGAAGAGCACGATCCGCTCGGGCCGTTCCATGAACCCCACCTTGCACTTCTCGATGAGGCACTCCGCACGCGCGCGCGCGTAGCTCGTCATGATCGTGAAGATGAGCGTGATGCCCGCAATCATCACGTAGTCGGTGCGGTCGAGGGTGGAGTAGAGGTAGATCAGCCCCATGAACAGGGCCAGGTCGGAGAACCGATCGAGCGTCGAGTCCCAGAACGCGCCGAACCGCGACTCGAGCTTGAGCTCGTGCGCCACCTTGCCGTCGATGAAGTCGAAGATGTTCGCGCAGATCATCACGACGCCTGCCAGGACGAACCGGCGGACGCCGAGGGCCCAGGCGGCGAGGATGTTGATGAGCACCCCGACGAGCGTGAGCACGTTCGGGTGGATGCGCAGCGCCACGCACACGGCGATGATGGCGCGCAGCGGGAACCAGCAGATGGTGCCGATGATGCCCGTGAAGGTGAGGTTGGACTTCGGCGCCTGTTGGGACTGCCGGGCCCGATCCTCGTGCGGGGAGACGACTTCTGCGTTCGAAGGCACTGGTAATATGGAGGGTTCAGAATAGAGCCGGAAACGCGCCATAGTAACGTATGCCCATCCGCGAACTCAAGGATCAGATAGCCCGGCTGCCCGAGCAGCCCGGTGTCTACCTGTACTTCAACGCGGAGGGGGACACGATCTACGTCGGCAAGGCGCGGGCGCTGCGGGACCGGGTCCGGAACTACCTGGGGGCCTACGGCACCAGCCCCAAGACCGACGCCCTGCTCGACGACATCGTCCGGCTCGAGTTCATCGTCACCGACTCGGTCGTTGAGGCGCTCGCGCTCGAGAACAACCTGATCAAGCAGCGGAGCCCGAAGTACAACATCCTGCTGCGCGACGACAAGAACTACCCCTACCTCCAGCTCACCACGACGGAAGAGTTCCCCCGGGTCCTCGTTGCGCGCGGGGTGGAGCGCGACGGGAACTTCTACGCCGGTCCGTTCATGCCGGCCCGGTTCGCCCGCAAGACGATGTCGCTGACGCATCAGCTCTTCGGCATCCGCTCGTGCAACGAGGTGATTACCGGGCAGCGCAATCGGCCCTGCCTCGAGTTCGACATCAAGCGGTGCATTGCGCCGTGCGTGGCGGCGATCTGCAGCCCGGAGACCTACCGCACCGCGGTGGACCACACGCGGCTCTTCCTCGAGGGCAAGAACGACGAGCTCACCCGCCGGCTGCAGGCCCGGATGTTCGAAGCCTCGGAAGACCTGCGCTTCGAGGAGGCGGCCCAGATCCGCGACGCCATCCGCACCATCCAGACCCTGGAGGACCGGCAGCAGAAGATGGCGACGGTGGAACTGGGGAACCGCGATGTCTTCGGGATGAAGGTGGGACCGGCCGGTGCGGCGGTGCAGGTGTTCCAGGTCCGTGGCGGACGGGTGGTGGAGCGGATCGACCTCGGGACCGAGGCCGAAGTGGTGGGCCGGGACGAGGCCGACGTGCTGGCGGCGGCCATCCAGCAGTTCTACGAAATCCGGAACGCCCCGCCAGAGGTGCACCTGCCGGCGGAGCCGGACGAGCGCGAGGCGCTCGAGACCTGGCTGTCCGACCGGGAAGGGCGCAAGGTCCGTTTCATCGTGCCGCAGCGGGGCGACAAGCGTGGCCTGGTCGACCTGGCGAACCGGAATGCCGGGCTCTCATATCAATCGCGGTTCAACACCGACACCACCGCGCAGTACGACGCCCTCGCGACACTGCAGCAGGTGCTCGGGCTGGCCGCCCTGCCGCGCCGAATCGACTGCTTCGACATCTCCACCTTCCAGGGCAGCGAGACGGTGGCGTCGATGGTGGTGTGCGAGGACGGCCGGATGAAGCGGAGTGAGTACCGCAAGTTCCGGGTGCGCGGCACGCGGGTCGACGCGCACCAGGGACGTGGGCAGTCTGGCGCCATCGTCTCCCTGCCGCAGGCGACGGAGGCCGACAGCCGTGAGGCGGTCGCACACATTCCGCTGCCGGCAGACGGCACGGCCCTGCGCGTCGCCAACGACTTCGCGTCGATGCACGAGGTCGTGCGGCGCCGGTATCGGCGCGTGCTCGAGCAGGGCGGGCCGTTCCCGGATCTCGTCCTCATCGACGGTGGCAAGGGGCAGCTCGAAGCGGCCTATGCCGCACTCGAGGAGCTCGGCCTGGCCAACCTGGTGGCCGTCGGCATCGCGAAGAAGGAGGAACTCCTCTTCACGCGCGCCGAGGACCGCCCGATCGCGCTCCGGACCAGTGATCCGGCGCTGCTCCTGATCCAGAGGATTCGCGACGAGGCCCACCGGTTTGCGGTGACGTTCCACCGCAAGGCCAGGACCATGCGCGACCTCGGCTCGGAGCTGGACCTGATTCCGGGCGTGGGCCCTCGTCGCCGTCGGCAGCTCCTGACCACGTTCGGCAGCCTGGCGGGGGTGCGGCGCGCCACGCGCGAGGAACTGGCGGCCGCGATCGGCCCGAGGTTGGCCGATGCCGTCCTTGCCTTTTTCGCAGGGCAGCCGTAACCTGTACCGCCTTGCCGGCTGGCCTCGTGCCCTGGCCGCGCCCTGGTCTGCACCATCGTGAGTTCACGCAATTTTCGACGCCTTCACCCTGATTCGCCCTTGATTCTGCAATGACGACTGCTTCGCCTGCCGGTAAGGCCCGGGTCGTGTCGGGTATGCGACCGACCGGCCAGCTGCACCTCGGTCATCTCGTTGGCGCCCTCGGGAACTGGGTGCCGCTCCAGGACAGGTACGACTGCTACTACTTCGTGGCCGACTGGCATGCGCTGACCAGCGACTATGGCAACACGTCGCAGTTGACGACCTACGCGTACGAGATGGTGGCCGACTGGATTGCCGCCGGGCTCGACCCCGAGAAGAGCACCCTGTTCGTGCAGTCGCTGGTGCCCGAGCACGCCGAGCTGTATCTGCTGCTGTCGATGGTGGTGCCGGTGCCGTGGCTCGAGCGCGTACCGACCTACAAGGAGCAGCAGGAGAACCTGAAGGACAAGGACCTGTCGTCCATCGGCTTCCTCGGCTACCCGCTGCTCCAGACCGCCGACGTGGCCATCTACGACGCCCGGTTCGTCCCGGTTGGCGACGACCAGGTGGCGCATCTCGAGCTCGCGAGGGAGTCGGTCCGCCGGTTCAACAACTTCTTCGGCGACGTGCTGGTCGAACCGCAGCCCCTGCTCACGAAGTTCAGCCGCCTTCCAGGGCTTGACGGCGACAAGAAGATGAGCAAGAGCCTCGGCAACACCATTCACCTCTCGGACTCGGCGGCCGACGTGATGAAGAAGGTCCGGTCGATGTACACGGATCCGAAGCGTGTCCGCGCCGACATCCCGGGCACCGTCGAGGGCAACCCGGTGTTCACCTATCACGACGCGTTCAACCCGAACGTGGAGGAGGTGAACGACCTGAAGGAGCGGTACCGCACCGGCCGCGTGGGTGACGTCGAGGTGAAGACCAAGCTCGCCAACGCGCTGAACGTCCACCTCGACCCCATCCGCGAGCGGCGGGCCGCGCTCCTCGCGAAGCCGGACACGGTTCGCGACATCCTGCACGAGGGCTCCCGCCGCGCCCGCAAGGTGGCCATCGAGACGATGGAGCGGGTGCGCGACGCCGTGAAGCTGAACTACCGGTAACATGGCCTCCCAGGACGACTTCGAATCCGCGCTCGAGTCGCTGCCGATCCGGCTCGAGAACGTCAACTTCGAGGGACCGCTCGATCTGCTGCTTCACCTCATCAAGAAGCACGAGGTGAACATCTACGACATTCCCATCGCGATGATCACGGCGCAGTACCTCGAGACCATCCAGCTCATGCAGGAGCTGGACCTCGACATCGCCGGCGAATTCCTCGTGATGGCGGCGACGCTCATCCACATCAAGTCCAAGATGCTGCTGCCCCGCCCGGAGACGGCGGCATCGGCCGAGGGCGACGAGGAGGACCCGCGCGAGCAACTGGTGCGGCGCCTGCTCGAGCACCAGAAATTCAAGGCTGCCGCCGAACTGCTGCACGAGCGCGAGCAACTGCGTGCGGCGCAGTGGCAGCGGCCTGACGAACGTGTGGCGAAGATCGCGGGCGACGAGTTCGAGCCGGAGCTGGAAGTCGACCTCTTCAGCCTGCTCTCCGCCTTCCAGCAGGTGGTGCAGCGCTCCAAGGCGCGGCCGAAGGTGCTGCTGCCGCCGGAGGAGGTCCCGGTCGAGGTCCGCATCGAGCAACTGCTCGATCGCCTGTCCGAGCACGAGGCGTGCGGGTTCGAGGATCTCTTCTCGGACGTCCGGGACCGGTCCGGTCTGATCGTGACCTTCCTCGCGCTCCTCGAGATGATCCGTTTGAAGCTGGTGAGGGTGTTCCAGTCAGGCAGCTTCGGCCCGATTCGTGTCTACAAGCGACCACGTCCGGCCGATGCCCCGCATCCGATTGGGGACCCGGAGGCGCATCGTGGCTGATTCGACAGAGCAGGATGACGTGAACGGGAAGCTGCCGGCGGCGGACCCGTCCGCCGCGTCCATCGACCAGGCCGACTCCCCTGAGGTTGCCGCGGGTCCGGTCGACGCGACCGGGGAACCGACCGAACCAGCGAGTGAGCCTGATGCGGTTCCCGACGACGTATCCGAAGACCAAGAAACCCCTGCCGTCGTCGAGGACGGTGACGCGGCCGGTGGAGTAGCTGGCGTGGACGCCATCACCGAGGACGGCTCCGGTGAAGCGGGCGTCGAGCCGGAGACTGCTGATGTGGCCGGCATGGACGAAGTCTCCGACGAGGAGCTCCGGCGTCCGCTCGGTGAGTTGAAGGCGATTGTCGAGGCGATGATCTTCGCCTCGCCCGAACCGCTGACACCGAAGGCGCTCCAGAAGCTGCTCGACAGCGAGCCCAGGGAAGACGTGCTGCAGGCGCTCGAGGAGCTGAAGGTCGACTACCTCCGGCCGGGCGGGCTCCAGCTCGTCGAGGTGGCGGGCGGCTTCCAGATCGTGACGCGGTCCGACCTGCACGAATGGGTGCGACGGCTCTTTCACGAGCGCAGCTCACAGAAACTGTCGGTGCAGGCGCTCGAGACGCTGGCCGTCATCGCCTATCGCCAGCCGATCACCGCCCTCGAGATCACCGAGATCCGTGGCGTCAGCGCATCGGGCGTGCTCAACACGCTGCTCGAGCGGCACCTGATCAAGATCGTGGGCCGGAAGCAGGTGGTCGGGCGCCCGTTCATGTACGCGACGACCAAGGAGTTCCTGATCCGGTTCGGCCTGAAGGACCTGAGCGACCTGCCGAAGGTCGAGGACATGGCGGAGTCGCTGGGGATCGAGAGCAGTCTCCTCGTCGAGCAGACGCCTCCGGAAGAGCAGTTGCCGCTCAGCGAGCCTGACTACGGGGCCGTGGCGGCGGAGGAGCCGGTCCACGCGGCCACCGACCCTGACGACGGCGACAGCGACGCCGGGGACGACGAGCCCACCATCAACTGACCCGCGGGCTCATGCGCCAGCGCGGAGCCGGTCGCAGCGGGCGGCGTCGAGCGGCTGGCCTGCCGACCTGAAGGCACCCGCTGCCTTCGCGAAGTGCGCCGCAGCCACGGCCGTCTTCTCTCCCCTGGCTCGGGCGAGGTGACCACGCACCTCCTCGACCGCCGCATCCCATGCCGGCAGTTGCATCACGACGCGCGCCAGATAGTCGGCGGCGCTCGCGTGCCGTTCGGCGCGGACCACATCGCCGCCCCGCGCGGCCGCGATGGCGGCCGGCACTTCGAGCGTGATTCGGCAGCCGGGGCAGGTTTCCAGCGGCCCGCGCACCTGCTCCTCGGCCTCGATGACCGCGGCCAGCGCCGACTCCGGGTCCGAGCCCAGCGTGATCCGCGTGCCGTAGATCCGATCCAGCAGGTGGAACCCGATGTCGGTCTGCCGCGCGACGTCGAGCGCCTCGTCGAGCAGCCTGACCGCACGCGCACGGTCGCCGCGGTGTATGGCCACCTCGGACAGCCGCTGCAGGGAGAACGCTTCCCCGGTGGCTCCGCCGAAGGCATGGTGGAGGCTGGCGCCGCGCAGGAGGTCTGCCTCTGCCGCGTCGAGATTGCCGGACAGCAGGTGTGCCTCGCCGCGAAGCGTCACGCCGAAGGCATGGCCGCGCGCCGCCCCGAGCCGCTCCGCCTCCGTGGCCAGCGCGGTCGCGAAGGCCAGGACGTCCGGGTACGGACGCGAGCCGTAGAGCAGCCGCTGCGTGATGCACAGCTGTCCGTCGAAGACCCGGACGGCGAGGTGCGGGACGTGTTGCGTGTCGTACAGGTCCGCCCAGACGCTCCCGGGCAGCTCGCCCCTCGCGTGCGCCACCGCCGCGTGCGCCCAGGAGGCAATGACGAGCGACGCCGTGTCTCCCGAATCGAGGGCGATCCTGCGTGCGGCGGCCGCACGGACGGATCCCCGCTCGGGTGGGGAGACCCCCATGGCCGCTGCGCCGCAGTAGGCCAGCGCCTCGGCGAGCCGTCCGTCAAGGCTCGTCGGCTCGAGCGGGGCCAGGGCACTCAAGGCTCCAACGGGATCGCCCAGCTTGATCTGCGCCAGTGCCCCTTTCGCCCGCAGGTCGTCGGCCTCGCGTGGGTCGGCGACGTCGGCGGCATCGCGGTAGGCCTGTACCGCCGCCCGCTCGCCACGCCCGTCCAGGGCCTCGGCCCGGAGGCGCAGCGCACGACGGTGGCGGGGGGCGGACGCCAGCACGGTCTCCAGGCAGCCCAGCGCATCGGCGAACGCACCCACACGCAGCGCGCGTTCGGCAGCCTCGATGAGGAACGGCACGGCCGCCTCCGGACGACCACCTGCCCGCCAGTGGTGCGCCACGCGTACCGGAGCCGCGCCCGCACGCGCGAGGCAGTCCGCGATCGCCCGGTGTGCATCGAGACGCTGGTGCGGCGCGAGCGCCTCGGCCAGCGACTGGCGCACGAGCTCATGCCGGAAGCGATAGCTGTCCCGGGAGACGACAAGCACCCCCAGGTTCAGCAGCTGGTCGAGGTACCTGAAGGTCGTGGTGTCGTCCTCATTCGCGAGCGCCACGATCAGCGCAGTGTCGAACTCGTCGTCGGCGAGCGCGAGACGGTGGAGCAGCGGGCTTGCGGCCGGCGGCACCTCACACAGGCGTGCCAGAATCGCGTCTCTCGTGCTCGCGGGAATGGCATCGGCATCGGCGTATCCAGCCTGGGCCAGTTCGAGCGCCGCGAAGGGGTTGCCCTGTGCGGCCTGCACGATGCGGGAGGTGCGTTCGGACCCCAGGGCACCGTTCGACGAAGCAATCAGCGTCCGTGTCTCCTCGTCGGACAGCGGCCCGAGGCTGATGGCCGAGAGGTGGCCACCGCGCACCAGGCGTCCGATGCGCCGGGCATCCGGGTTGTCCGGCGGCTGCGGGCGGAGTGCGAGCACGACGAAGACAGGCCTGCCGGTCACGGCAAGCTCGAGCACCAGGTCGAGATCCGCCGGGCCGAGCAGGTGGGCATCGTCGACGAGGAGGACGATCGGATCGCTGCCTGCGGCGGCGAGGAGCAGTCGACGCATCCCGCCGAAGACCTGATGACGCCCGGTTGGTCCCGCCGGGGCAGGGGCGGGGGCCGCGAGCGGCGTGAGCTGTGCCAGCACACCGCGATGCGCAGGCGGCAGGCGCTCGAGCAGCCCCCCGTGCTCAAGAACCAGGCGTTCCGCGGCCGCGATCGCCGCCCCGTACGGCGGCGCGGCGTCGTGTGCGGTCACGGTGACAACGCGGTGCGCGACACGGGTCGCGAGGCGCACCAGCTGCCGGACAAGTGCCGTCTTCCCGATCCCGGCGTGCCCTTCGATGACCAGCCCGCCGGTGCGGGTGATCGGATCGGAGGCGAGCCATCGCTCGACGGCGGCCAGCTCGCCGCGCCGCCCGATGAACCCGTGCGCCTCGGTCGGCAGTGTCGCGAGGCACTCGCGACGGAGCTGTTGCAGTGCCGCGTCCGGCGCGACCCCCAGCGTGTGGCGCAGCGCCGACTCGAGCCGTGCGTACCAGCGCAGCGCCGACGCGCGGCTGCCGCGTGCGAGCTCGCGGCGGATCAGCGCGGCGTGCGCGCCTTCGTCGGTGGGCTCCTCTTCAGCCAGCTGCTCCCACAGCTCACCGGCCCGCAGCACCTCGAGGTGAAGCTGCCGAAGGCGCGTGCGCGCGAGGCTGGTCCACGCGTCGTAGAGGGCGGCCGGCAGCAGGACCCCCGTGTAGAGGCGCGCGGCGGCGACGCAGGCCGCGGGATCCCCGGAGGCCCGTGCCTCGAGGGCCGCCCGCTCGAACGATTCGGCGTCGATGGTGAGATCGGCGTGGGGCGCGAGCTGCACCTCGCCACCTGAGAGCACCACGACATCGGCATATCCGCAGACCTGGCGGGCCAGGTATGCGGCCTTGCGGAGATTGGCCGCTCCCGCAGGCGGCGACAGGTCCGGCCACAAGGCATCGACCACCTGCTCACGGGGCAGGCGGTGCGCTGGCGCGAGCGCCAGGAGCTGGACGAGCTGGGCTGCCCGGATGTTGCGCCACCGGTCGGGTGTGATGCCCTGGCCGTCGGCGGTGACCATGAAGCTGCCGAGCAGTTGGATGTGCATCACCGGACGGTGCATGGCAGGCCTGCCCTGATTCCGTCAGTGTTCCTCAAGCGGGCGCGGCTGGCAAGTCGCGAGGAACGTCCGGGGAACGCCCGCCTGCGACGATGAAGGCGGTGTCGCGGCAGGTCGCGAGCCGATGCCGAGCCTAGCTCGGGAATGGAGCCTCATCATGTCCACACCTTCACTGTTCGACAGACTTGGCGGTTCAGCTGGCATCCAGGCGATCGTCGACGGCGTCGTGTCGCGCCACATGGAGAACCCGGTGATCCGGGCGCGGTTCAGGCCCTACCTGGAGACCGAGAAGCTCGACATCACGAAGCAGCACCTCTGTGCGTTCCTCGAGGCCGGAAGCGGCGGACGGGCTGCCTACACCGGCCGGAGCATGCCGGACGCCCATCGCGGGATGAACATCAGCGAGGCGGAATACCTTGCGGCGATGGACGACATCATGGCGTCGCTACAGGCACACGGGGTCGACGAGCAGACGCAGAAGGACGTCCTCGCCATCGCGTTCAGCCTCAAGGGAGAGATCCTGCACGTCTGATGATGCGCGCCGGATCGCGGGGCGCCCGCCGGTCCGAATTGGCTCAGTGGCGTGTACGAGGGGCGCGGGCGCGTCGCCTCGGTCCAGCGGCCGGTGTGGTGCCTGGCGGCCGGCGCGCGGCCGGTGCATTGCCGGCGCGCGCCGAACTGCCACTCGGCGATGTTGGCGTGTGCGCGGCCCGCCGCAGTGCCCGCACCTCGTCGTCCGACAGGTCGCGCCAGTGCCCCGGCTTCAGGCGGACATCCCTCAAGGGCCCGATCGCGATGCGGCGCAGGTAGTCGACCGGGTGGCCAATGGCGTCGAACATCCTGCGTACCTGGCGATTGCGTCCCTCGGCGATGGTGATGCGGAGCGTTGCATGCGACTCGTGGCGACCCGGCATCAACTCGACGCGCGCGGGTTGGGTGCGCCGTCCGTCGATCGTGACACCTTTCGCAATGCGGTCGATGTCGTGGTCGTCGGGAACACCGGCCACCTTCACCTCATAGACGCGCGGCACCTCGTGGCGCGGGTGGGTGAGCCTGGCCGCGAGGTCGCCGTCGTTCGTCAGGAGGAGCAGCCCTTCGGTGTCGTAGTCGAGGCGCCCCACCGGGTACACATACTCACGTACGCCCGCGAGCAGCTCCATGACGGTCGAGCGGCGCTGCGGGTCGGACCGCGTGGTGACGTACCCTTTCGGCTTGTTGAGCAGCACGTATCGGGGCCGCTCGGCCGACTTCACGCGGCGGCCGTCGACGCGTATGTCGTCCACGGCCGGGTCTGCCTTCGTACCGAGTTCCCGCACCGTCTCGCCGTTCACGGTGACACGTCCCTGGCGCATCAAATCCTCGGCCGTGCGCCGCGACGCCACGCCCGCCTGCGATAGAATTTTCTGGAGCCGTTCCACGCGTCCCGTTCCTTTCTCCGACATCCTACTATCTGCACGCCATGCGAAAGCTGATCATCGCCATCGACGGTCCCTCGGGCGTCGGCAAGGGCACCGTTGCGCGAGCCATCGCGTCCGAACTCGGGTATCGCCACGTCGACAGCGGTGCGATGTACCGCGCGGTCGGCTGGCGTGCCCTCCAGCTCGGCGTGCCGGTCGAGGACGAGGCGCGACTGGCGGACATTGCACGCACGTCGGCGATCGACATCTCCGCAACGGCCGTGACGATCGACGGCGTCGACGTGACGCGTGCCATCCGCACGCCCGAGATCGACCGGGCGGCCGCGGCGGTGGCGCGCCTGCCACGCGTGCGGGCGATCCTCGTGGATCGGCAGCGCGCCATGGGTGAGGGGGGCGGCATCGTGATGGAGGGGCGCGACATCGGGACGGTGGTGTTCCCAGGGGCTGACGTCAAGCTGTACCTCGACGCCTCAGCGGAGGAGCGTGCCCGGCGTCGAGCGAACGACCCGCTTCATTCGGGACCGGCCGCGCTGGCCGAGGTGGCCAGCGCGCTCCAGGAGCGCGATCGGAGCGACTCGACCCGTGCCGCGTCGCCCCTCTACGCGGCAGCGGACGCCACCGTCATCGACACCACCCATGCGCCGGTCGGCGACGTGGTGGCGAGCGTGATGGAGATTGTCAGACAGACGCTGCGAGCCTGACGCCGCAGTTCAGGCGTTCAGTCCTTGTCCCTGTCGCGGTAATCCTCCGCCGACGCAGGGTCGAGTTCCCAGCGGTGACGGTCGCGCTCTTCGAGCTTGTCGGCGCCGCGCAGTTCCTCGTTGTCCTGATACTCCACGCCGAGCGCCTTGCCGATCTCGTCGACGATGTCCTGATCGGGCGTCGGGTTGTCACCGCCTGGGGCTTCGTCGCCGGTGAAGTAGGCGTCCTCGACACTGGCGTCCACGTCACCCCCCGTGATCGATGGGGTCAGCGTGGCGTGGTCGGCGCGTGCCTCGGCCATTTCCTCGCGACCGGTCCTGGCCGCCGTACCACGGCGATTCATGTTGAGCGACGAGGGGGGCGAGGGGACGGCGTTCAGTTCGCGCCGGCGTGACGCGAGGCTCGAGGCTGCCGAACGGCGGGCGGGGGCCTTCTTGGGCCGGGCCTGGGCCGAGCGGGGGTTGCGCCCGCGCGCGGTGGCCTTGGTGGCGCTGCGCGTGGCTGGCGCGCGCTTGCTGGCGCCTTTCCTGGAGGCGGCGGCCTTCTTCGCGCTGGCTTTCTTCACGCCAGCCTTCTTGGGCCCAGCCTTCTTGACGCCAGCCTTCTTGACGCCGGCTTTCTTGACGCCGGCTTTCTTGACGCCGGCTTTCTTGCTGGCGGCCTTCTTGGCGCCGGCCTTACGCGTTGCGCCGGCCTTCTTGCTCGACTGTGCCTTGCTGCCGGCGGCGCTCGCGCGCTTGCGTGCCGCCGCTGCCTTGCTGGTGCCCTTGGCCGTGCGTTTGGCCATGATCGAGTCCTTTCGGAATCTTGACAGTTTTGCGATAAGTGTCGTACTCTCTGATGCTTATAGGAAATCAGACGGCGCTGCAGAGCACCTGCTGACAAGCCGAAATTGCGGGCCGCCGGACCCCGCTACCAGAACGCCGGCACTCGTACGGGTGTGTTCGGGCTACTCCGGACCATTCGTGCGATGACAAGAGGAGTGCGCAAGGCATGGCAAACGTTGAAGACGAGCAGACTCCAGGTCCGGGACAGGGCGCTGCGGGAACGCTCGACCGCGCAGAGCGCGGTGATCGCGGCGGACTGAAGATTCTCCCCCGCGAAGACGACGATCAGGTCGACCCCGACGAATACGCCCGACTGCTGGAATCCTACGATAGCAGCTTCCGGAACATCGCGGAAGGCGAGGTCGTCAAGGGCACGGTGCTCAAGGTGACTCCGTCGGAAGTCATCGTGGACGTCGGGTACAAGTCGGAAGGCATCATCGCGGTCGATGAGTTCGTCGACGAGAACGGCCAGGTCACGGTCGAGCCCGGGGACATCGTCGATGTCCTGCTCGAGCGGACGGAGGACCGGGAGGGCTACGTCGTCCTCTCGCGCGAGAAGGCCGAGAAGATGAAGATCTGGGACGAGGTCGAGAAGGCCTACGTCGAGCGCAAGGTCGTCATCGGTCGGGTCATCGAGCGCATCAAGGGCGGCCTCGCCGTCGACATCGGCGTCCGGGCCTTCCTGCCCGGCAGCCAGATCGACGTCCGGCCCGTGCGCAACCTCGACGCGCTCCGCGGACAGGAACTCCGCATGCGCGTCATCAAGGTCAACAAGAAGCGCGGCAACATCGTGCTCTCCCGCAAGGCGCTCCTCGAAGAGGAGAATGCCGAGAAGAAGAAGCACACCCTCGAGACGCTCGCCGAAGGCAAGGTCCTCCGCGGCGTCGTCAAGAACATCACCGACTACGGTGCCTTCATCGACCTCGGCGGCATCGACGGCCTGCTCCACATCACGGACATGTCGTGGGGCCGCGTCGGTCATCCCTCGGAGCTCTTCAAGGTCAACGACGAGATCGATGTCGTGGTCCTGAAGTACGACGCGGCGACCGAGCGCGTGTCACTGGGCCACAAGCAGCTCATCACCGACCCGTGGGCCAACGTGATGGACCGCTACCCGGTGGGGGCGCGCGTGGGCGGCAAGGTGGTCAGCCTGACGGACTACGGCGCCTTCGTGGAGCTGGAGTCGGGCGTCGAGGGGCTGATCCACGTCTCCGAGATGTCGTGGAGCAAGCGGGTCAAGCACCCGTCGAAGATCCTGAACGTCGGCGACACCGTCGATGCGATGGTGCTCGGCGTCGACCCGACCGCCCGCCGCATCTCGCTCGGCCTGAAGCAGGTCGAGAGCAACCCGTGGCACGACCTGGCCGACAAGTACCCGGTCGGCTCGCGCATCCAGGGCAAGGTCCGCAACCTCACCGAGTTCGGCGCGTTCGTCGAGGTCGAGGAGGACATCGACGGCCTGATCCACATCTCCGACATGTCGTGGAGCAAGCGGATCAAGCACCCGTCCGAGGTCCTGAAGAAGGGCGACGTGGTCGACGCGATGGTGCTCAACATCGACGCCGAGAACCAGCGCCTCTCGCTCGGGCTGAAGCAGCTGGCCACCGACATCTGGGACGACTTCTTCTCTCGGCACCAGGTGGGCGCCACCATCGAGGGCAAGGTCGTCCGCATGACCAACTTCGGTGCGTTCGTCGAGCTCGATGAGGGCATCGAGGGGCTCATCCACGTGTCCGAGTTCGATGACTCGCGCCACGCCACGAAGGACGAGGAGAAGATCGAGCTGAAGGTGGGCGAGACCTACCCGATGAAGATCATCAAGCTCGCTCCCGAGGAACGGAAGATCGGTCTGTCGATTCGCGCGCTCAAGTCGGACGAGTTCCGCGCCGACTGGGAGAGCTATCAGGAGTCGGCCGGTGACGGCACGGCGACCCTGGGAGATCACTTCCGCAACAACCGCTAGGCGATAGGCCATGGGCGATCGGCGATGGGCAGTGCCGCAGTCTCGCAGGCATCTGCCGATCGCCGATGGCCCAGCGCCCAGCGCCTGCAAGGATCAGGTATGACTGGCGGCAGCATGACCAAGGCCGAACTCGTCGAGGAAGTCTCGCGGGTCTCGGACCTCACGAAGAAGCACTCCGAAGTCATCGTCGACACGGTGTTCAAGAGCATCATCGACGCCCTGCACCGCGGCGAGAAGATCGAGCTCCGCGGCTTCGGAAGCTTCCGCCTTCGCAAGCGCGAGCCACGCAAGGGACGGAACCCGAAGACGGGCGACAAGGTCGATGTGCCGCCCAAGAAGGTGCCGTACTTCAAGCCGGGCAAGGAACTGAAGGACCTGATCAACCGCGAGCCGGACGAGACGCCGGCCGAGCCGGCTGGGTCAGCCACACCGCCCGACGCGCTCACCATCTGACACACGGGAAGGCCGGCTCCGCCGGCCTTTTTCGTGTTCGTGCCTCCCTCCGCGCTAGACTGAGTCTCGAATTGCAGATTGCAGATTGCAGATTGCAGATTGCAGATTGCCGTTCTGACTTCTGACTTCTGAGTTCCCAACGTATGGAGCGCCTGTGGTCTCCCTGGAGGCTGGCCTACGTGACCAGTACTTCGAGCAAGCCGAGCGGCTGCATCTTCTGTGCGGTGTCCTCGCCGGGGGCTGGCGCACAGGGCGACCCGCTGCGTGACAGCCTGGTGCTGGTGCACGGGCACACCTGTTACGTCATCCTCAACCTCTACCCGTACAACAACGGACACCTCATGGTGGTGCCACGCCGGCACATTGCGTCGCTGACGCTGGCGACCGCCGAGGAACTGCAGGAAATGATGGTGTTCACCCGCGATGCCGAGGCCGCCCTGACCGAGGCGTACCGGCCCCAGGGCATCAACGTCGGGATCAACCTGGGACAGCCGGCGGGTGCGGGCATCGTGGACCACATGCACGTCCACCTCGTGCCGCGCTGGACGGGCGATACCAACTTCATGTCGGTGGTCGGGAACACACGGGTGCTGCCCGAGGACATGGAGGCCACCGCCACCAGGCTCCGTCCGATCTTCGAGCGGCTGCTGCGCGCGCGGACGCCGGCTCACGAGCCACGGCCATGATCCTCGAACTGACAGACCGCCAGCGCGCCTTCGTGGACGAGGTGTCGACGTTCGCCACGGCAGTGGTCGCTCCGGCTGCGGCGGCGATCGACGAGTCTGGCGAGTTCCCGCTCGGCGTCATCCGGGCCGCGGCCGCCCACGGGCTGCTCGGCATCACCGTGCCGCCCGCCTGGGGAGGCCGTGGTCTGGACTACGTGAGCTACGCTGCGGCGATCGAGGCGGTGTCGCGGGCCAGTGCGACGGTCGGCGTGTCGCTGGTCGTGCAGCAGTCGCTCGTGGCCGATCTCCTCGCACATGCCGGCCGGGCGCCACAGAAGGAGCAGTGGCTCCGTCGTCTCGCGACCGGTGAGGCGATTGGTGCGTTCGCGCTGTCGGAGCCGGAGGCCGGCACCGATGCAGCCAACCAGCAGACGCGCGCCGAACGCACGTCGGACGGCTACCGGATCGTCGGCCGGAAGGTGTGGGTGGCCAACGCCGACGTCGCGTCGGTGGCCATCGTGTTCGCCTGTACGCGTCCCGGACAACGTGGCCAGGGGGTGACGGCGTTCCTCGTGCCGATGGATGCCCCCGGTATCAGCCGCACCTCGCGGAACGATTCCCTGGGCGTACGCGGACTTGGCTGCATGGACCTCGACTTCGACGTCCGTGTCCGCGACGACCAGGTGCTGGGCGCCGTGGATCAGGGGTTCAGGCTGGCCATGTGGGCGCTCCAGGGGGGGCGCGTCGGCATTGCCGCCCAGGCGCTCGGCATCGGCGAGGCGGCCATTGCCGAGGCGATCGCCTTCGCGAAGACCCGTCACACCTTCGGGCAGCCGATCGCGAAGTACGAGGCGATCCAGTGGATGCTGGCCGACGTGGCCACGGAACTGGAGGCTGCGCGCATGCTGACGTGGAAGGCGGCTGACGCCAAGGACCGGCAGGAGCGTTCGCGGGTGGAGTCCTCGATGGCGAAGCTGGCTGCGTCCGAGGCGGCGCACCGCGCCACCGACCGCGCCATGCAGATCATGGCGTCGGCCGGCTACCGCCGGGGGTCGACGATCGAGCGCCTCTTCCGGGACGTCCGCGCCACCGAGATCTACCAGGGTACCTCCGAGGCGCAGCGCCTCATCATCGCCCAGGGCATTCTCGCCGACGGGTGAATGCCCGGCGCGCGGGCGTCAGCGCGGCACGATCCCCTGCTTGAAGGTGCCGACCGCGTGCTCCCGTGACCTGCCCCTGGGGATGCTGAGCGAGGTCCACGCGGAGCCGGCGAAGTGCTTGGCGAGGAAGACGATCTGTCCCACGTGATACGCCGTGTGCGTGACCGACCGGTTCAGCGCTTCGGTCACGGCGAATGGCTCGAGGCGGATGTGGACGGTGCGATCGAGGTCAGGCGGCGTGAGCGCGTCGAGCTCCGCGAGCACGAGGTCCCACGCGGCGGTCCAGTTCGCCAGCAGCCCGTCCCGGTCGATCGCAGGCGCCTCGAACTCCACGTCACGATCGCGATCGGGCTTCTCGCCGTCAGTGGTCAGGAAGTCCCTGAAGCGCGAGCGCAGGTTGCCGGCCACGTGCTGCATGATGACCGCGATGCTGTTGTCCTCGGCGTCCAGTGGCTGGAAGAGCTGTGTGTCATCCACCTGCGCCACCGCCCGCTCGGCCAGCGATCGGTAATTGCGGTAGGTCCGCCGGATGTCGGCCAGGTAGGTGGCAGACATCAGGTCACCCCAGGATCTGCTTGGCGATCGTCTGCAGCTGCAGGTTCGAGGTGCCCTCGTAGATCTGCCCGATCTTCGCGTCGCGGAACAGCTTCTCGACCGGGTACTCCTTCACGAATCCGTTCCCGCCGAAGAGGTTCACGGCCAGCGACGTCACCCGTTCGGCCACTTCGGACGAGGAGAGCTTGCACATCGCGGCTTCGGCCAGGAACGGCAGTCCCGCGTCACGCAGGCGTGCGGCCTCGTAGACCATGAGGCGCGCCCCGTGCACCTCGGTCGCCGCCCGCGCCAGCTGGTGCTGCACGGACTGGAAGCTCGAGATGGCAGCACCGAACTGCTTCCGCTCGGACGTGTACCTGATCGCATGATCGAGCGCCCCCTGGGCGAGTCCGACCATCTGTGCCCCGATGCCGATGCGGCCTTCGTTGAGGGTTTCGATCGCCGTCTTGTAGCCCTTGCCCACGTCACCGAGGACGTTCGCGGCCGGCACCCGGCACTCGTCGAAGAGCAGCTCGCATGTGCTGCTCGCCCGGATGCCCAGCTTGTCCTCCTTCTTGCCGACCGTGAATCCCGGCATGCCCCGCTCGACCAGGAACGCCGTGATGCCGCGATAGCCAGCCTCGGGGTTGACGTTGGCGAACACGATGAAGAGCCCGGCCTCGTTCGCGTTGGTGATCCAGAGCTTGCGCCCGCTGAGCACCCAGCCATCATCGGCCTTCACCGCCCGCGTGGCGAGCGCGAACGCGTCGCTGCCGGATCCGGCCTCGGACAGGGCGTAGGCGCCGATGGTGTCGGTTGCCAGCGCCGGCAGGAGGCGCTGCCGCTGCTCGTCGGTGGCCCACCGGAGCAGCGCGTTGATCACCAGCGTGTTCTGGACGTCGACCGCGACACCAACCGCCGGGTCGACCCGTGAAATTGCCTCGATCGCCAGCACGGAATGGAAGAAACTGGCGCCGGCGCCACCATGGGCCTCTGGAATCTCGATGCCCATCAGGCCCATCTCGAACAGCTGGGTGACGAGGGCAGGGGAGAGCTTGGCATGCTCGTCCATCTCGCGGACGAGCGGGCGGATTTCGCGGTCGGCGAACTCGAAGACGCTGTCGCGGAACAGCCGTTCGTCCTCGGACAACCTCGTCAACGGCAGGTGGAGCTGATCGGTGGGGTCGGTCGGCACAGCCGGTGATGTTAACAGGCGCGGAAGCTAAGATAGAAGCATGGCGAAGCTCCTTCGGAACACCGCCGCAGCGGCACTCCTGGCCGCGATGGCCACGGTCATCCCCGGGCACGCACAGCAGACGTCCGGAGGGACACCGCCCCCCGCCTCCACCCCCGCAGCCGGCCAGCCGCCCGCGTCGCAGCCGCCGGCACAGCCGCCAGCCGACCAGCCGGTCTTCCGCGCCGGCATCAACTTCGTGCGGGTCGACGTGATCGTGTCCGATCGCAACGGCAACCCGATCGACACCCTGAAACCCGAGGACTTCGAGATCGTCGAGGACGGCAGGGCCCAGGCCATCGAGACCTTCAAGCTCGTATCGCTCGACGGCGGCCTCATCGAGAGCGCGCGCACGCCGCCGCGGCAGATCCGCACCGATGCCGACGAGGAGTCGGAGGCGGCGCGCGACGATGTGCGGCTGTTCGCGTTCTTCATGGACGACTACCACACGCGCCTGGAGACGAGCATGCAGGCGCGCGAGCAGCTCGCGCGGTTCGTCCAGACCCAGCTTGGTCCCACCGACATGGTCGGGATGATGTATCCCCTGCAGCCGGTTGCGGCGGTGCGGATGACGCGCAACCACGACGCCATCGTGCGTGGGCTGATGCAGTTCACGGGGCGCAAGTACGACTACACGCCGAAGAACCAGTTCGAGGAACGGTACGCCTACTACCCGACCGAGATTGTGGAACAGGTGCGCAACCAGGTGTCGATGTCGGCGCTGCGCTCGCTGATGGTGCACCTGGGTGGCCTCAAGGAGGGCCGCAAGGCGCTCATCCTCGTCAGTGAAGGCTATAACGCGCTCCTGCCTCCGCAGATGCGCAACCAGGTCGCCACGATGCCCGGCTCGGGCAACCCGAACGCGCGCGACCCCTTCGCCGGACTCAACAGCATTGCCGAGGACCGGGCCCAGTTCTCCGCGGGCAACAACATGGAGTCCGACCTGCGGGAGCTGTACGGGATCGCGAACCGCAACAACGTGGCGATCTATGCCGTGGACCCTCGCGGCCTCTCCACCGGCGAGTTCGGCATCGACCAGAACATCTCCCAGCAGATCGATCGCCAGTACCTCAACAACACCATGGAGACGTTGCGGACCCTCGCCATCAACACCGACGGCCGGGCCATCGTCAACCGCAACGATCTCGCCATGGGCATGAAGCAGATCGTCCGCGACTCGAGCGCGTACTACCTGCTCGGCTACAACTCCACGAACACCGCCACGGACGGCAAGTTCCACGAGATTCGCGTGCGGGTGAAGAGGCCGGGCGTCCAGGTACGCGCGCGCAAGGGATACTGGGCCTTCACGGCCGAGGATGCGCAGCGGGCGACCGCTCCGCCAAAGCCCGAGCCTCCCAAGGCGGTCGAATCCGCCCTGGCGGCCATCACCACGGCGTCGCGCTCGCGGATCGTCCGCACCTGGATCGGCACCTCTCGCGGCAGCACGGGCAAGACCCGGGTCACGCTCGTGTGGGAGCCTGTCCCGAAGACACCTGGTGAGCGGTCGAGGGAGGGCGATGCACCGGCGAGGATGGCGGTGACCGCCGTGGCCCCAGACGGCTCGCCGTATTTCCGTGGCAGGTCGCCCGATGCGGCGGCGCCGGGCGCGCCCCCCGGCGGCTCGGTGACGTTCGAGGCAGCGCCGGGGAAGGTGCAGCTGCGGCTCGCCGTCGAGAGTGCGGCGGCCGAAACGCTCGACAGTGAAGTGCGCGAGCTGACGGTCCCCGACCTCACGGCTCCTGACGTCCTCATCGCGACTCCCGAGGTCTTCCGCGCGCGGACGGTACGTGAGCTCCAGACGCTGAAGTCGGATCCGAAGGCGGTGCCGACCGCGGCCCGTGAATTCAGCCGCATGGAGCGGGTCTTCATCCGGATCCCGACCTACGGGAACGGCGCCTCGGCACCGACGCTCACGGCGAAGCTGCTGAACCGGGGGGGACAGGCTGTCTCCGAACTGCCCGTCACACCGGCCGCCGGCGCCAGCGGCCCCGCGCACGACATCGACCTCGCGCTGGCCTCTCTCGCACCGGGCGAGTACCTCGTCGAGGTCACCGTCTCCGGGGGCGCCACTCCGGTCACGGAGCTGGTCGGGTTCCGCATCACCGGCTGATTGCATGCGGTGCGTGCGCCTGGCCGTCATCTGCCTGCTGACGGCCGGCTCCGTGTACGCCCAGTCCCCCGCACCCGTGGCGCTCGACGTCGTCGTCGACGCCGGGGCCGGTGGAACGGCGCTTGGGGCACCGGACTTCCAGGTGACGGAGGCGGGCCGCGCCGTGCCCGTTGAGGGCGTTCGATTCGTCGAGCCTTCAGCCAACCCGCTGCCGCTGGCACCCATTGCCACCGAGGACGAGGAACGGGCGGCGGCCACCGCCGCCGACCGGATCGTTGGCATCTACGTCGACGAATACCACCTGGGTGGCGGCGCGGCCTTCGAGACCGCCCGGCAGGAACTTGCAGCGGCGGTGAGGACCGTGCTCGGTCCGCGCGATCTCGTCGTGGCCATGAAGCCGCTCGATTCGGTCGTGTCGATCCGCCTGTGGACCGACCGTGAGCGGGCGGCTCGCCTGATCGAGGAAGCCCAGCCGCGGCGCGACGACCTGGCACCTCGTGGCGACTTCGAGCAGGACTACCTGACGGGCACGCCTGCCCGCATGCACGCTGCGCGTGCCCGCATCGTTGTCTCCGGCGTCAACGCGCTGGCCGCGCACCTGGGGCGGTTCGCCGGTCGCAAGACCCTGATCGTACTGAGCGATGCCTTTCCCGATGCGGTCGGCGCGTCAGGTACTGACCGGGGGAGCGGCGGCATCGAGGGGACCGTGCGCATGGCCAACCGCGGCGGCGTGGCCATCTACGGTGTCAGGCCTTCCCCCTCCGACGCGGGTGCCACCAGCACGCCGGCTCCGGATAGTACGCTCGACGCCCTGACGCGGCTCGCCGGTGGGACCACCGGGTTCACGGTCGATGGTCCGGCTGACCTCCGTAGTGCCATTGGTCGGATGCTGGCCGAGGCCGGCCGCTACTACCTGCTGACGATCAGGCCGGCTGCCGATGCGGCCGACGGGCGGTACCGAAGCGTCGACGTGCAGGTCCGGCGTCCGGGGCTCACGGCCCGCGCACGTGCCGGGTATGCCCTCAAGGCGCCCGAGGACGCCGTGAAGAGGGCTCCGCGCGGCCTGCCCGAGGGGTTGCGGGTGCCGCGCCGCACCTCGCCGCTCATCCGCACCTGGTTCGGCCAGACACCTGACCCCGGCGGCATGACCGAGGTCAGCTTCATCTGGGAGCCGGCGCCGCCACGACCTGGCGATCGCGTCCCCAGGGAAGTGGCCCGGATCGCCGTGCGCGTGACCACGATGGACGGCACGCCGATCTTCGACGGGGAGTCGCGCCAGGCCGCCGGCCTCTCGGTGGCAGGCGGCCGCCCGTACGTCTCCTTCGAGGCTGCGCCCGCGACCCTGCTCGTGCGCCTGGAACTCTTCGACCTGGCGGGCCGGCTGCTCGACTCGGACGTGCGCGACCTGGCCGTTGTCGGGTTCCGGGGCCCCGTCGCGTTCGGCACGCCGTCCGTCTATCGTGCGCGGACGATGCGCGATCGGCGGGCGCTGCTGGAAAGACCCGAGGCGGCGTCGCCGGCTGCGTCACGGCAGTTCAGCCGGTCGGAGCACCTCGTGGTTCGGATCCCGGTACTCGCCGCTGTGGGGGAGCCAGAGGTGAGCATCCGGCTCATGAACGGTTTTGGCGCTCCGCTCCGTCTGCTCCCGGTCACCCTCACGCCAGGGCGGGCGCCAGTCGCGCAGGTGGAACTGCCGCTGGCCTCGCTGGCGTCGGGGCGGTACGCGCTTGAGTTCCGCGCCAGGTCGGCCGACGGTGCGGCGATCGAGCGTACCGAGTTCACCGTCACTCCCTAGTCCACCACAAATTTGTAAGGGGTCCGCGCTGGATCCACACCCCTGTCCGGCGATCCGCGTGGGCGGACGTCGGGGACGGGCCGCGGTGCCGGGCGTGCGTGACGCCGGCCTCCCGGGACGCCTCCCGGGCGACGCGGCCTCCTGAACGTCGTGACAATTTCGTGCCTGAAGTGCCGGCGTTTCTACAAAGTTGTCCAGCGCCGGTTTCGCCAGTAGCCGTCGCCTGCCGCAATTTCCCCGCAAAAGGGCCGGAGTCCCGGGTCCGACCGGCTCCAGCTCATGGAATCGGGCTTGCTGACATCCCCTGTCGATGGTGTGGCGGTGAGCAACTTCCCCCGGGGTACGAAACCTATGTCTTCGCAGAGTCCGGTGGCCCAGTGGATGGAGCCCGACGAGGCGCACGCCGGAGAAGTCCGGAAGCTGTCGACACTCCTCGAAGCCAGCCAGGCGCTGTCGGCTACGCTCGACCTGCATGCCGCGCTGATTCGCGTGCTCGAGATCCTGGTGCGGCACCACGGTGCCGTGCGCGGGGCGGTGGTCCTCCAGAACGAGAACACCGGCGAGGTGGAGCTCGAGGCGGCGGCCGGCGCCATTGCCCCCGGCAAGCGGGTCCGCTTCAAGCCTGGCGAGGGGATCATCGGGCAGGTCATCCAGAGCGGCAAGCCGATGGTCGTGCCGCGCGTCTCGCGCGAGCCGATGTTCATGAACCGGCTGTCCGACCGGCCCGAGCTGCGCGAGCAGGAGCTGAGCTACGTGTCGGTGCCGATCCCGCTCGACCGGCGCACGGTGGGTGCGATGAGCATCGACCTGCGCTTCAAGGCCGATCGCGACTACAACCGCACCGCCAAGTTCCTCGGCGTGGTCGGGTCGATGATTGCACAGGCCGTACGGGTGCACCGGCTGATCCAGGCCGACAAGCAGCGGCTGATGGACGAGAACCTGCACCTGCGGCAGGAACTGAAGGAGCGGTACGACTTCTCGAACATCATCGGGACGAGCAGCCCGATGCGCCAGGTGTACGAGCAGATCGCGCAGGTGGCGCGCACCAACACCACCGTGCTGCTGCGCGGCGAGTCGGGGACCGGCAAGGAGCTCATTGCCCACGCCATCCACTACAACTCCGCCCGCGCGAAGAAGCCGTTCATCAAGGTGAGCTGCGCGGCGCTGCCACAGGACCTGATCGAGTCCGAGCTGTTCGGCTACGAGAAGGGCGCGTTCACCGGTGCGCACGGCACCAAGAAGGGGCGGTTCGAGGCGGCCGAGGGGGGCACGCTGTTCCTCGACGAGATCGGCGAGCTCAACCTGGCCACGCAGGTCAAGCTCCTGCGCGTGCTGCAGGAGCGCGAGTTCGAGCGGCTGGGTGGGGTCGAGACGATCCGGTGCAACATCCGGCTCATCGCCGCCACCAACAAGGACCTGGAGAAGGCCATCGCCGCCGGCGAGTTCCGCGAGGACCTCTACTACCGGCTCAACGTCTTCTCGATCTTCGTCCCGGCCCTGCGCGAGCGGAAGCCCGACGTCCTGCTGCTGGCCGACTACTTCCTGGAGAAGTTCTCACGCGAGCACGGCAAGGCGGTGAAGCGCATCTCGACGCCGGCGATCGACATGCTCACCAGCTACCACTGGCCGGGCAACGTGCGCGAACTGGCCAACGTGATGGAGCGGGCCGTGGTGGTGTGCGACGCCCAGGTGGTGCATGCGCATCACCTGCCGCCCACGCTGCAGACGGCCGAGGCGACCGGCACCGTGCAGACCGCGACGCTGCGCGACTCGATGGAGGCGTTCGAGAAGGACGCGCTGCTCGACGCGCTCAAGAGCGCGCGCGGCAATCGTGCAAAGGCGGCGCGCCTGCTCGGCACCACCGAGCGGATCTTCAACTACAGGGTGAGGAAGTACGGGATCGACTGGAGGCGGTTCAAGGCCTGACCGCCACGGCGGCGGCGACGTGCACCGACGGATGCCGGTCACGTCGCCCTGTCCTCGGTTTGGCTCGGCGCCGGCTCAGGCGTACATTCCGCGCATGCGAGTGACCGTGGCGACCCGGTTGATCGCCACGATGTAGGCCGCGGTCCGCAGGTCCACCCGGTACTTCAGCGAGGTCTGCAGCACGGCGTTGAAGGCCTCGGTCATCTTGCCCTCGAGCCGGTCGTTCACTTCCTTCTCGGTCCAGAAGTAGCCCTGCCGGTCCTGTACCCACTCGAAGTAGGACGTGGTGACCCCCCCGCTGTTGGCCAGGATGTCGGGCACGACGAAGACGCCCCGTTCGTGCAGGTGCCGGTGGGCCTCCGGGCTCGTCGGGCCGTTCGCCCCCTCCACCACCACCTTCGCCTTGATCGCCGGCGCATTCGCAATCGTGATCTGGTTCTCGAGCGCTGCCGGAACCAAAACATCCACGTCCAGGGCAAACAGCTCGTCGTTCGTCAGGGATGTTGCGCCGCCGAACCCGGCCACGGTCTTGTGCTGCTTCACGTGGTCGATCAGCCGTGCCAGGTCGAGCCCCTTCTCGTTGTAGACTCCACCCTTCCAGTCGGTGACCGCGACGATCTTCGCGCCGAGCCCGGCGATCAGCTCCGCCGAGATCGAGCCGACGTTGCCGAAGCCCTGCACGGCGACCGTCGCCGTGCTGATGTCGAAGCCCAGGTGCCGGGCCGATTCACGGGTGGCGATCATCACGCCGCGCCCGGTGGCTTCGCGCCGGCCGAGCGAGCCGCCCAGTTCGAGCGGCTTGCCGGTCACCACCGCCGTGGACGTATGACCGACGTGCATGCTGTAGGTGTCCATGAACCAGGCCATCACCTGGTCGTTGGTGTTGACGTCCGGGGCCGGCACGTCCTTCTCGGGGCCGATGGCGTCGATGATTTCCGCGACGTAGCGGCGCGTGAGCGCCTCGAGCTCGCGGCGGGACATGCGCGTGGGGTCGCAGATGATGCCCCCCTTGCCGCCGCCGAAGGGTACGTGGGCGACCGCGCACTTCCAGGTCATCCACGCGGCAAGGGCCGTGACCTCGTCCAGGCTGACGTCCGGATGGTACCGGATGCCGCCCTTCGCAGGTCCCAGCGTGATGTTGTACTGCACGCGGTATCCGGTGAAGACCTCAATCTCGCCGTTGTCCATCTGGACCGGGCAGGATACGGTGATCTGCCGCTTGGGGTGCGTCAGGATCTTCCAGATGCCCGGCTCGAGGTTGAGGATACGTGCCGCGCCGTCGAACTCCTGCAGCATTGCGCCGAAGATCGGGCCGTGGGTCGTCATGATGTCCTTAATATAATGAAACTCGGATGAAAGCGATGGCCGACTCATCGAAGGCTCGCTGGCAGCGGGAGACGCTCGAACCCGCGCTGGCGAAGGCGCCCGAGCGTGCGGGAACCTTCACCACCATTTCTGGGCACCCGATCGAGCGCCTCTACACGCCCGAGCACCTGGAAGGCATCGATCGTGCCCGCGACATCGGCGAGCCCGGGACCTTTCCCTACACCCGCGGCATCCATGCCACCGGCTATCGCGGCAAGCTGTGGACCATGCGGCAGTTCGCCGGCTTCGGCACGCCGCGCGAGACCAACGGGCGGTACCAGGCCCTGCTGAAGGCGGGCGGGACCGGCCTGAGCGTGGCGTTCGACCTGCCGACACTGATGGGACGGGATCCCGACCATGCGCTCTCGCTCGGCGAGGTGGGGAAGTGCGGTGTCAGCATCGCGTCCCTGGCCGACATGGAGGTGCTCTTCGAGGGGATCGACCTCGGCGCCATCACCACCTCGATGACCATCAACTCGCCCGCGGCCATCCTCTTCGCCATGTACCTTGTCGTGGCCGAGCGCCAGGGGGTTGGCTGGGACCGGGTGTCGGGCACCATCCAGAACGACATCCTGAAGGAATACATCGCCCAGAAGGAGTTCATCTATCCGCCCCGTCCGTCGATGCGCCTCATCACGGATGTGTTCGGGTTCTGCGCCGCCGAGGTGCCCCGCTGGAACACCATTTCGGTGAGCGGCTACCACATCCGCGAGGCCGGCTCCACGGCCATCCAGGAACTGGCCTTCACCCTGCGCGACGGCATCGAGTACGTGCAGTGGGGCGTCGACGCGGGCCTGGCGGTCGACACGTTCGTCCCGCGCATGTCGTTCTTCTTCAACGCGCACTCGGACTTCTTCGAGGAGATTGCCAAGTACCGGGCCGCCAGGAACCTCTGGGCCCGGGCCATGCGCGACCGCTTCGGCGCCACGAACGAGCGCTCGCTGAAGCTGCGCTTCCACACGCAGACCGCCGGCGTCTCGCTCACGGCCCAGCAGCCGCTGAACAACGTGGTCCGCACGGCCCTGCAGGCGCTCTCCGGCGTGCTCGGCGGCACGCAGTCGCTGCACACCAACTCCCTGGACGAGGCGCTGGCGCTGCCAACCGAGGAGGCGGCCACCCTCGCCCTGCGGACCCAGCAGGTGCTCGCCCACGAGAGCGGCGTGACGGACCACGTCGACCCGTTTGGCGGGTCCTACTTCGTCGAGGCCCTCACCCGGCAGATGGAGGAGGGGGCGCAGGCCTACTTCGCCCAGATCGACGCGATGGGGGGCATGGTGGAGGCGATCGAACGCGGATTCCCGCAACGCGAGATCGCCGAGGCATCCTACCGGCTGCAGCAGGCCATCGAATCGCGCGACACGGTCATCGTTGGCGTGAACGACTTCGTGGAGCCGGGCACCGCGACGATTCCGACGCTCTATGTCGACGAGCGGGCCCAGGACGAGCAGGTGGCGCGGCTGGACGAGGTGCGGCGCACGCGCGACCAGGCCCGGGTGCAGCAGGCGCTCGAGGCCATCAGGGGCGCAGCCCGGGGGACCACGAACCTGATGCCTCCAATCCTGGAGGCGGTCAGGGCCTATGCCACGCTCGGCGAGATGTGCGATGCGCTGCGCGAGGTCTGGGGCGAGTACGAGGAAACGGCCATTATCTGATTGCTGATTTCTGAATGCTGATTGCTGATTGGAAATACAGTGATCCCGGCATTCGACCTTCACTTTAGCGTTTAGCATTTCGCGATTCGCAATGAGAAAACTCCGTGTAGTGATTGCCAAGCCCGGGCTCGACGGGCACGACAGGGGAGCGAAGGTCATCGCGAGGGCGCTGCGCGATGCCGGCATGGAGGTGATCTACACCGGGCTGCGGCAGACGCCCGAGCAGATCGTGTCCGCCGCGCTCCAGGAGGATGCCGATGTCATCGGACTGTCGATCCTGTCGGGCGCCCACAACCATATCGCCCCACGGTTGATGGCCCTGCTGCAGGAACAGGGCATGGATGACGTGCTGGTGCTGGTCGGAGGTATCATTCCCGACGTGGATGTGCCGAAGCTGCAGGCGATCGGGGTGAAGGGCGTGTTCCTTCCCGGGACGCCGATGCAGGCCATCATCGACTTCATCAACAGCAACGTCCGCGCGCGCGCCTGATCCTGCCGCGCCGGCCTGGAGCGTCCGATACTTACGCACGTGGCCAAGACGGTTCTGCTCGCCGACGACAGCACCACGATCCAGCGGGTCGTGCAGCTGGCCCTTGCCGGGGAAGACCTGACGGTGGTGTCCGTCGCCGACGGCGAGCAGGCCATCGATACCATCAGGCACTCGGCGCCCGACCTGGTCGTGGCCGACATCGGCATGCCCAGGCCTGGCGGCTACGAGGTCACCGAGTGGATCCGCAGCCAGCCCGACCTCTCGGGCATTCCTGTCCTGCTGATGGCCGGTGCGTTCGAGCCGGCCGACCTGGACCGGGCACGGACCGTCGGCGCAGACGGCGTGCTCACCAAGCCGCTGGAACCGGCCGCCTTTGTGCGGCGGGTCACCGATCTCCTCTCATCCGGCCGGCCCCGCCCCGACCATGCGGACGCCAGCGTCCAGGAGTCGCCGGCACCTCCACGGGCCGACCACGCGGTCCAGGCCGTCGATTCGGCCGGGCCGCCGGCGATCACGCCGGCTGAACCAGGGCCCGGGGCCGATCGCTACTTCGACGAACTCGACAGGGCCTTCGCGCAACTGGCGCGGTCCCCGCGCCTGCCACGACCTGCCGCGGAAGGCGAGGAGCCGACAGGCCCGTTCGACGTGGCACGGTATCCCGGGCCGCCCCCGGTTGCGGCTCCGACTGGCGCGCCCCTCGGCGATGCCTTCGCCACCCTGCTCGATGCCGAGCAGACGGGCGCGGTCGTCCTGCCCCTCGGACGGATCGCGATGGCGCCGGCCGCGGCGCCATCGATCGACGTGAATGCGCTCGCCGACCAGATCGCGCGCCGCGTCCTCGCACAACTCTCCGACCGGGTCGTCCGCGACTCGGTGAACGAAGTGGTCTCGGCCACCGCCGAGCGGCTCGTGAGGGAAGAGATCGAACGGATCAAGCGCAACATCACTTAAGATGAGCGGATGCCCGGTCCGCAGCCTTCACCGACCAGACTCGACCCCGCGCGCCTGAATCTCCCCGAAAAGCCGGCACTCGAAGGGCTGGAAGCGAAATGGATCCCCAACTGGGAATCCGGTCGCGTGTACGCGTTCGACCGCACGGCGCACCGCGACGAGGTCTACGCGATCGACACGCCGCCGCCGACCGTCAGCGGCTCGCTGCACGTCGGGCACGTCTTCTCCTACACCCACACCGACGTCGTGGCGCGCTTCCAGCGGATGCGCGGCAAGGCGGTGTTCTACCCGATGGGCTGGGACGACAACGGGCTGCCGACGGAGCGCCGCGTGCAGAACTACTACGGGGTCCGGTGCGACCCCTCGCTGCCGTACGACCCTGCCTTCCAGCCCCCGGCCACGCCGGGCAAGCAGCCGATCTCGGTGTCGCGTCCCAACTTCATCGAGCTGTGCACCAGGCTGACCACCGAGGACGAGAAGGCCTTCGAACACCTCTGGAAGTACCTCGGCCTGTCGGTCGACTGGTCCATGACCTACGCCACCATCGGCCGGCGGGCGCAGCGGGTGTCGCAGGCGGCCTTCCTCCGGCTGCTGACCCGCGGCGTCGCCTACCAGCTCGAGGCGCCCACCCTGTGGGACGTCGACTTCCGCACTGCGGTGGCCCAGGCCGAACTGGAAGACCGCGAGATGCCCGGGGCGTACCACCGCATTGCCTTCCAGCAGGCGGAGGGCGGTGAGCCGATCTACATCGAGACCACCCGCCCCGAACTGATCCCGGCCTGCGTGGCCCTGGTGGCCCATCCAGACGATGAGCGGTACAAGCCGCTCTTCGGCCGCGAGGTGATCACGCCGCTCTTCGGCGTCCGCGTGCAGGTGCGCGCGCACGCCCTGGCCGATCCGGCCAAGGGCAGCGGCATTGCGATGATCTGCACGTTCGGTGACATCACCGACGTGACCTGGTGGCGCGAGTTGAGCCTGCCGGTACGGGCGATCATCCAGGCCGACGGCACCCTCCGCCCGGTCACCTTCGGAGCCCAGGGCTGGGAGTCGGCGGATCCGGCCCGCGCGCAGCAGCACTACGACGAACTGGTACGGCTCTCCGCGTCCAAGGCCAGGGCGAAGATCGTCGAGCAGCTCAAGGCGAGCGGCGACCTGGTGGGTGAGCCGCGCCCGATCACGCACGCGGTGAAGTTCTTCGAGAAGGGCGACCGTCCGCTCGAGATCGTCACGAGCCGCCAGTGGTTCATCAAGACGCTCGACTTCCGCGGTGAACTGCTTGCCCGCGGCCGTGAACTGCAGTGGCATCCGCCGTACATGCAGGCCCGGTTCGAGAACTGGACCAACGGCCTGAACGGCGACTGGTGCGTGAGCCGCCAGCGCTTCTTCGGCGTGCCCTTCCCGGTGTGGTATCCGATCGATGCCGCCGGCGTGGTGCAGTACGACTCGCCCATCGTCCCGTCCGAAGCGCAGCTTCCCATCGATCCGTCCACCGACGTGCCGCCCGGCTACACGCCCGAGCAGCGCGGTGTCCCGGGTGGTTTTGCCGGCGATCCGGACGTGATGGACACCTGGGCCACCTCGTCGCTCACGCCGCAGCTGGCGTGCGGCTGGCCCGATGATCCGGATCTGTTCGCGCGGACCTTCCCGATGAACCTGCGCCCGCAGGCGCACGACATCATCCGGACGTGGCTCTTCTCCACGGTGCTCCGCGCGCAGCTCGAGCACGACTCCCTGCCGTGGACCAACGCGGCGATCTCGGGCTGGGTGCTCGACCCCGACCGCAAGAAGATGTCGAAGTCCAAGGGCAATGTCGTCACGCCGATGGCGCTGCTCGAGGAACACGGATCGGACGGCGTGCGCTACTGGGCCGCCTCCGGACGGCCCGGCACCGACACCGCGATGGACGCGGCGCAGATGAAGGTGGGCCGGCGGCTCGCCATGAAGCTGCTGAACGCGTCACGCTTCACCCTCAGCTCCGCGACGCCGCAGGGCGCGATCACCTACGGGGTCGACTGCGCCATGCTCCGCGCGCTCGCGTCGCTGGTGGATGATGCGACGAGGAACTTCGAGGAGTACGACTACGCGCGCGTGCTCCAGCGGACCGAGGAGTTCTTCTGGCGCTTCTGTGACGACTACCTCGAGCTGGTGAAGGGGCGCCGGTACGGTGAACAGGGTGAGGCGGCCGCGGCATCGGCCAACTCCGCACTGGCGGCCGCCCTGTCGGTGCTGCTGCGGCTGTTCGCGCCGTTCCTGCCGTTCGTGACCGAGGAGGTCTGGTCGTGGTGGCAGGAGGGGTCGGTGCACCAGGCGGGCTGGCCAACCCGTGCGGAGATCGAGGCGCTCATCGAGGACGACTCCCCGGCGCGCGCCGAGTCCGACCGCCAGGTGTACGCCTGGGCCACCGAACTGCTGTTCGAGGTGCGCAAGCAGCGGTCGGAAGCCAAGCAGCCGCTGAAGGTGCCGATCACCCGGGTGACCATCACGGCCGACTCCGCGAAGGTGGCGCTGATGCCGGTGGTCGAGGCCGACCTGAAGGCGGCGCTCCGGGTGCAGGCGTTCGAGTGCGTGGCCGGCGAACCGGGCTCGGTGGTCGTGGCCGGATACGATGCGGCCCCTCAGGCCTGAGGCCTACGCTGACATCGTGCGTCGCGCCCTGGCCGAGGACCTCGGCACGGGCGACGTCACGACCGATGCGACGGTGCCGCCGCTCCAGCGCGCCCGCGGCGTCTTCCTCGTGAAGCAGCCGTGCGTGCTCGCGGGCACCGAGGTCGCCGCCGAAACCTTCCGCCAGATCGAGGCCGCGGTCGACGTGCGGTTCCTCCGGTCGGACGGTGACCGCTGCGAGGCCGGCCAGGAGGTGGGTGCGGTCATCGGCCTGGCGCGCACGCTCCTCATCGCCGAACGCACCGCCCTGAACTTCATGCAGCGGCTGTCCGGCATCGCCACGCGCGCCCGCGCCTTCGTCGATGCCGCCGACGGGCGCATCACCATCCTGGACACGCGCAAGACCACACCCACCCTGCGCGTCCTCGAGAAGCACGCCGTCGCCGCCGGGGGCGCCACGAATCACCGCATCGGCCTCTATGACGCCATCCTGATCAAGGACAACCACGTGCGCCTCGCGGGCGGCGTGGCGCAGGCGGTGGCCCGCTGCCGCACGAGCCGGCCCGACCTGCGCCTGGAGATCGAGGCGCAGTCACTGGACCAGTTCGACGAGGCGCTGGCCGCCGGCGCCGACGTCATCCTCGTCGACAACATGACCCTGGATGACGTGCGTGAAGCGGTGCGCCGCTCGGCCGGGCGCGCGAAGATCGAGATCTCCGGCGGCGTGACGCTCGACCGCATCCCCGCACTGGCCGCAACGGGCGCCGACTACGTCTCGGCGGGCGCACTGACCCACTCCGCTCCGGCGATCGACATCAGCTTCGAAATCGAGCCGATCCCCCTCTAGTCCCGATGTCCGTCCAGCCACAGCCGCTGCCTTCCGATCTCGCCGACGCGCTTGCGGCCAGGGCGGACCGCCTGGGTCCGGTCGCGCAGCGGGTCGTCTATTTCGAAACCATCGGCTCGACCAACGACGTCGCCGCGACCCTGGCGGAGTCGGCCACGTCGGTCGGTGCCGTGGTGGTGGCCGACGCGCAGACCGCGGGTCGTGGCAGGCGGGGCCGCATCTGGTTCTCTCCGCCGGCCTCCGGACTCTACGTGTCGGTGGTCCTCACACCCGGGCGAGCCGTGGCCGACCCCGAACGGGCCACCGCACTCCTGACGCTCAGTGCCGGCGTCGCCCTCGCGGAGGCGGTCGAGCGCACCACCGGATTGTCTCCCGCCATCAAGTGGCCGAACGACCTGCTCGTCGGCCGCCGCAAGCTGGCGGGCATTCTCGCGGAGGGGATCCTCTCGCCGGGCGCAGGAGGTGTGCAGGCGGTCGTGCTCGGGTACGGCATCAACGTGATGTCTGCGGCCTACCCGCCTGAACTCGCCACAATCGCCACGTCGCTCGAGGACGAACTCGGGCGCGGCGTCGATCGTGCCGCGCTCTGCGCGGAATCGCTCGCCGCCGTGGCGGCGCGGTACGCCGACCTGCTGGCGGGACGTTACGATGCTATCCTCGACGCGTGGCGTTCGCGCGCGTTCGGCAGCCGCGGTGCCAGGGTGGAATGGGACACGCCGGCGGGTGTCCGCTCCGGCCTCACCGCGGGGATTGATGCCATGGGTGCGCTCCTCGTGCGGACGGGTGACACGGTCGAACGGATTGTGGCCGGTGAGGTACGCTGGGGACTGCATGCTGCTCGCGATTGACGTCGGCAACACCAACATCGTCCTCGGCGTGTTCGAGGGGCGCGAACTGGTCCGGAGCTGGCGGCTCCAGACCCTGCGCGAACGGACCGCCGACGAACTCGGCCTGGCCGTCGACGGCCTCTTCGCCCACGGCCGCATCGATCGATCCCGGATTAGCGGTGTCGTCATCGGCTCGGTCGTGCCGCCGCTCACCACCACCGTGGTCGGCATGCTCTGGAAGTACCTCGAGCGCACGCCGCTCGTCGTCGACCCGGCCGGGAACTCCGGCATGCCGATCCTCTACGACCACCCCTCCGAGGTCGGTGCCGACCGCATCGTGAATGCCATTGCGGCCTTCGAGCAGTACGGCGGCAACGGTCGCCCGCTCATCGTCTGCGACTTCGGGACGGCGACGACGCTCGATGCGGTGAGTGCGAAGGGTGAGTACCTGGGCGGTGCCATCTGCCCCGGCGTCACCATTTCCGCCGACGCGCTCTTCCAGCGCGCCGCGCGGTTGCCGCGCATCGAGGTGCGGAAGCCGCAGACCGTCATCGGGCGGACCACCGTGGGCGCCATGGAGTCCGGGCTGTTCTTCGGGTACGTCGGGATGGTGGAAGGGCTCGTGCGTCGGATGGACGCCGAACTGGGCGGCAACGCGGTCTGCGTCGCCACGGGCGGGCTCGCCGTCGTGATCGCACCCGAGACGCACATCATCGAGCACGTCGACGTCGAGCTCACGCTCCAGGGGCTCCGCCTGGTGTGGGAGCGGAACGCGGCGACGCGGTAGATTGCAGATTGCAGATTGCAGATTGCAGATTGCAGATTGATTGACCTGCCCGATTACTGTCGAGAACTCGAAGCCCACCTCTGCCGGAAGAACGACGGACACCTCATGCGGATCGTGGGGCCGTCCTTCGACGTCGTGTCGCGCTGGGCAGAGCAGGGGATCCCGCTCAAGGTGGCGATGGCCGGCATCGACCGGTACTTCGAGCGCTACTACCGCAAGGGGCCGCGCCGGCGCCCCGTCCGGATCGACTTCTGTGAAGCAGACGTGCTCGACCTGTTCGACGAGTGGCGACGGGCGACCGGCCTGAGCGCGGGTGCCGCCGCCCCGGCGCCCGCGGGTGGTGACGAGCCGCCGCCAGCGCGCCGGAAGGGGCCCACGCTGCCGGAACACCTCGAGCGTGTGCTGGTCCGACTGAGCAGCCTGCGGGCGACTGGCGTGCTGCCCGACGCGGCAGACCCGATCGTGGACCGTGTGTCGGCGGAACTCGATGCGGCCAGGTCGAAGCCTGGCGGCCTGCGCGGCGACGAGCGTCAGGCTGTCATCGAGCGGCTGTCGGCACTCGATGCGGAGCTCATCGTGCTGGCCGCGGCCTCGGCTGCCGCCGAGGTCCGCGACGCGGCGGCGCGGCACGCCGTGGACGAACTGGCCGCCTTTCGGGCCACAATGTCTGCTGACGCCTTCGAGCAGGCCCTGACGCTTGCACGTACGCGTGCCCTCCGGGAACGGCTGGGCCTTCCGTCCCTCTCGTTCTCCTGACGTCCATGCTGTCACCAGGCCAGACCCTGTCGCTCGAGATCGAAAAGCCGGCCGCCGGCGGACGCATGATTGCGCGGGCCGATGGGCAGGTGGTGCTCGTCGCCGGCGCCATCCCCGGCGAACTGGTGACCGCGCGCATCGAGCGCGTCGGACGCGGTGTGGCGTTTGCCGAGGTCGTGTCGGTCGACCTGCCGTCGTCGGATCGGCGGGCCCCGCTGGCCGACGCGCTGTGCGGCGGATGCCTGTACTCGCACATCGATTACGCGCGGCAGCTGCAGGTGAAGGCGCTCGTGATCGAAGACGCGCTCACGCGTATCGGGCGCGTGCCGCTCCCGGGCGCCGTCAGCGTGCACGGGTCGCCCGAGGCGGGCTACCGCATGCGTGCACGACTGCACGTGCGCGGGGGCCGCATCGGGTTCTTCCGCGAAGGCACGCACGACCTCTGCGACGTGAGGGGCACCGGGCAGTTGCGCGACGACACCTGTGACACGCTCGATCGCCTCGCAGCCGGCCTCCGTTCGCTCGGCATGGCAGGCGTTCGGGAACTGGAACTGTCGGAGAACCTCGATGCCTCGCAGCGTGTCGTCCACCTGGAGACCGAAGGGCCGCCCGCGCAGCGGGCCTTCAGCGGCCTTGCCATGTCCGACGGGCTCACGGGCCTCACCGTGCCGGCGCCGCAGCCACGCGGTCCGAGAGCCTCGGTGGTCAGCGGGCATGCGCACGTCACCGACGCGATCCGTTTCGACGGGCACCAGGTGAACCTGCAGCGACACGTCCTGGCCTTCTTCCAGGGGAACCGCTTCCTGCTCGAACCGCTCGTGGCGCACGTGGTCGGACAGGTGCCGGCCGCCAGCCGCCTCGTCGACCTGTATGCCGGCGTCGGGCTCTTCTCGGTGGCGGCGGCCGTGGTGCGTGGCGCGCGCGTGATCGCAGTCGAAGGCGACCGGACCGGTGCCGCGGATCTCGCCACGAATGCGGAGCAGGCCGCCGGGGGCGTGAAGGCGGTGCACGAGGCCGTGGAGACGTTCGTGGCCCGGCAGCACAACACACCAGACGTCCTCATCGTCGACCCGCCGCGGACCGGCATGTCGGCCGAGGCCCTGCAGGGGGCGATCGGCCTCGGGGCGCAGTCGGTGGTCTACGTCTCGTGTGACGTGGCCACCCTCGGGCGCGACGCCAGGAAGCTGATCGATGCGGGGTACCGGCTCACGCAGGTGAGCGGCTTCGACCTGTTCCCCAACACGCCGCACGTCGAGACCGTCGCCATCTTCGTGCGCTGACGACTCCGGCGCCCTCAGTTCTGCGCCGCCACCTGTTCGGCCATCTCCTTCATGCGTGCGGGCAGCGAGTTGCCCACCGCCATCACCGTGAAGATGCCGTCGGTGTTCTTCGTCAGGTTCTCCATGACGGCGGTGGCCACGCCGGTGTTCTGGCTGCCCGGGCGGATGACCACGGCGTGCGCACGACCGCGGCGGCGCATGAAGTCGGCCACGAAGGGGTTGTAGCGGTTCAGTGGGGTCTCGTTGATGGTGGGCGGATCGGTCGTCACCACCACGAACACCCCTCGCCGGTCGGGGGCCGCCTTCAGGAAGCGCTGGTCGCTCTCGAGCATCGTGTCCAGGAACGAGTTGGCGCCGCCATCCGAGGAGAAGCGCGACGCGGCGTCGTGGAGCCGCTGCCTGTCCAGCGTGGGGGGGACCCGGATGCGGATCTGGCCGCCCGTGCTGATGAACGTGATCTCCACGTCCTCCGGCACGGCATCGATGAAGGTGTGCAGGCCGGCCCTGAACTCGGTGAGCATCGGGGCCATGTTGGTGCTCGAGTCGACGAGCAGCACCACCCGCAGCGGGTCGGCCGCTCCGACGCCGACGCTGACGGCACCGCCCAGGCCTGCAAGCAGCACCAGCCGTCCACTGAACAGAACCCAGGCACGACGTGTCATGACGACGCTCCGGCTCGCGTGAGGAAGACCGAGAATGCGCGCTGCGCTGGCGCGACGGCCGGAGTGTAGCTCAGTACGGCTGTTGTACCATGGCTACCCGGATGACGTTCTGGATTCCCTGGAGTGTGGCGTGTCTCTTCACGCTCACCTGTGTGTACTTCCTTCTGGTGGGCCTGGTGGACGGCAGCGTGTCGTCGTTCAACGGTGGACTGTGGACGACGCTGCTGGCGCTCTGCCTTGGCGTCACCGGGGGCAGCTACGCGCTGAAGCAGTCGGGACGGACAGGGCTGGCGGCGGTAGTGTCGCTGGTGCTCGCGCTGCCCGGTGCCCTGTTCGCCCTGTTCCTGCTGCTCACGCTCCTGATGAATCCGCGCTGGAACTGATCGGCCGCCCCGCGGCGGCTGGCGTCCCTAGCGCTGCCCGGCCGCCTCGAGGAACCCCTCGAACAACGGTCGGAACTCGCCCGTGCGCCAGAAGTTCTCCGGATGCCACTGCACCCCGACGCAGAAGCGTGCGGCCGGGTCCTCGATGGCCTCGATGATGCCGTCCGGCGCGGTCGCCACCACCGTGAAGCCGGGCGCCACCTCCTTCACCGCCTGATGGTGCCGGCTGTTCACCGCGCATGAGTCCGACCCGTTCAGGCGCTCGGTCATCAGCTTTGCCAGCAGCGACGACTCATCCACCCACACGTCGTGCGCGTAGTCGAAGGGCTTGTGCGGGGGGACCTTGAACGAGTGGGGCAGGGCATTCTCCACCTGGGTCGGGATGTCCTGGACGAGCGTGCCGCCGCAGGCGACGTTCATCACCTGGATGCCGCGGCAGATGGCGAGGATCGGGAGGCCGAGCCTGCGCGCCTCCTGGACGAGCGCAATCTCGAACTCGTCGCGCTCCGGCGCCACTTCGACCGTGGCCGGGTGCCGTGTCTCGCCATATCGTGTCGGCGCCACATCGTCGCCGCCGGTAAGCATCAGCCCGCCCGCATCCCTGAGGGCCTCGGCAACCGGGACGCCCGCCTCCACGACACGGACCTCACCGCCGGCATGCAGGATGGCCTGCCGGTAGTCCTCGAGCTTGGCGCAGCTGGTGACCGCGATTTCAGCCATGGTTCACATCCGATCGGGCACGGCGATGCCCATGAGGTCCAGTGCGCGCGTGAGCTGCGCCCGGAAGTAAGCCACCCCAGCCCCACGCCACCGCCGGCGTGCGGGATCTTCCTCTTTCAGCACTTCGGAGCTGTGGTAGAAGGCGTTGAACAGCTGCGCCAGCCCGAACGTGTACTTGGCGAGCACCGAGAACTCGAGCCCGCGCACCGTCTGCTCGACGACCTCGTCGAGCCGCGAGGCCTCGAAGACGAGCGCCCAGAGGTCGTGGTCGCCCGATGCCTCGAGTTCCGCACGCGGCAGGTCCTCGAGCCCCTCGACCAGCGCGGCCTCGCCCAGCCCTTCGCGCGCGGCGAGCTTCGCCAGGATCTTGTTCGCGCGAACCGCCGCGTACTGCAGGTAGGGCCCGGTTTCGCCCTCGAAGCTGAGCGCCTCCTTCATGTCGAAGACGATCAGCTTGCCGCGCGAGAACTTCAGCATGAAGTACCGGATCGCGGCGACGGCGATCTGGGAGGCGATCGTCCGGCATTCCTCCGGCGAGAGCTCCGCGTTGCGCCGCGCCACCTCCTCGCCCGCCTTCGTCTCCAGCACGTCGAGCAGGTCATCGATCTTGACGCCCAGGCCCTTGCGGCCCGACACCTCGACGAACGGCCGCTTCTCCTCCTCCGGCTCTGCCGGATAGCCGAGTTCCTGTGCGGTGGCGTGCGACAGGGCCACCATCTCGTACGAGAAGTGGACCGAGTTCCCGGCCTGCTCCGGGTGGCCGAGCGTCCGAAGTGCCTGGGCGAGCAGCGCCTGCAGGTACATCTGTCGCGAGTCGATCACGTTGTAGATCCGGGTGGCGCCGCCGAAGGCGGGCACGCCCGCCGAGTCGCCCTCGCCCGAAGTGGTGGCCCACAGCTGGCGCCCGCCCGCCTGCATGGCGAACCGGTGGTAGTGGAAGTCGCGTCCCAGCAGCCCGAACTTCCAGAACTGGTTCGCGATGTCCTTGCCCACGTACGTCACCACGCCGTTCGAGCGCACGATGACCTTCTCGCGTGAGTCCTCTTCCTTCTCCTCGTCGCCGGCAGCAGGCTCCCTGCCCTCGTCGATCCGCATCACCCAGCAGCCCTTCAGCTTGCCCTCGGTCTGCAGGAACACGGCCCCCTGGGACTTCAGCGTCTCGAAGCAGTGTGCCCAGAACTTCAGGCGGATGATGTCCCCCTCGTAGGTGAGCAGGTCGTAGCCGATGTTGAGGCGCGCCATCGTCCTCAGGTGCGCCCGGACGACGTGGTCGACGATCACGGCGCCCATCTCGGCCACCTCCGTGCCGCCGTGCTCGAGATCGTGCAGGGTCGTGGCCCGCACGTCGAGGTGCGCCTTGTCCTCGTCGTACCACTGCGTGACTCGCGAGTAGAGATCCCAGCAGTAGTAGTCGAACCGGGTCGACTCCGCGATCTGCCGCACGTCGTCCACCGACTTCCCCTCGAGCGAGCGGAAGCCGACGATGACGTCGGCCACCTGGACGCCGAGATCGTCGATGTAGTTCTGCGTCTCGACCGGGGTGCCGCGGAAGCGCAGCACGCGCACCAGCGTGTCGCCGAGCGTCGCGTTCCTGAGGTGGCCGACGTGCGCCGCCTTGTTCGGGTTGATCGCGGTGTGCTCGACCACCGTCTTGCCCTCGGCGATCGGAAGCCCGTCCGCGCGCCCCGTGGCGCGGTCGACGAGGAAGGCCGGCCGATCGAGGAACAGGTTCAGGTAGCCGTTGGGCGCCACGGTGACACGTTCCACGCCGGGGATGGGACCGACCGCACGAGCCAGCTCTTCGGCGATCGCCTTCGGAGCCTTGCGCAGGGCACGGGCCAGCTGGAACGCGACCGTGACGGCGAGATCGCCGAGTTCGCGCCGCGGCGGCGTCTCCACCGCGAAGGCGGGGACCTCGGCGACGCCGAGCTGCTCGGTGATGGCCCTGGAGATGGCGGCGTGGACCTGGCGCTGGATCGGAAGAATCATGGTCGATGACGGAGTCGGTTCCCGGACCTCTCGCGGTCCCTGGGGCGAGCGTAAGTTTTGATACGATTACAGTTTAGTGGTTCAGCGATTCGAGTGCGTCGAGATCCGCCCGGGTGTTCACGTTCGCGAGCAGGTGGGACGGCTCGCCGAACCGTGCGAGGTCGGTACCCCGGATCACGCGGACCCGCACCTCGTCGAACAGGCCGCGCAGGCGCAGCGACCGCGATGCCAGCCGGCGGCGCACCGCACCAAGGCACGACGGCGCGTACACCGCACACAAGGGATGATAGCCGCGTTCCGTTTCGGGAACGACAGCATCCGCATCGGCCAGCGCATTCGCCAGGAAGGCCAGCAGGGGCGTGGTGACGAACGGCATGTCGCACCCGACGAGCAGGATCGGCCGGCCGGCCCCTGCGTGCAGGGCCGCTTCCAGCCCGGCCAGGGGACCGCAGCCGTCGACCCGGTCTGCGACCCGCTCGACGTCGGCGGGAAGCCGTGGGCTCCCGTGACCGACGAGGAGCAGGCGATCGACGACCGGCCGCATCGCCTCCACCTGACGGTCCAGCATGGCGCGGCCGTGTACCAGCAGCTGGCTCTTGTCGCGGCCGTCGAAACGCCGCGCCTGTCCGCCTGCGAGAATGGCACCGGTGATCATCGTCTCTCCGATCTTAGGGCCGAAGCGGGCCGCACGGGGCAGCCGCGCCGCGCGCGGGCCGGCACCGCCGCTGGCAGGCGGACATGAGGGAGAGCGGTGTCGGGCGGGTGCTGGTCGCAAGCCTGCATCAGGCCATTGCCGATGAGCTTCCGATGCGCCTGGGCTTCTACGAGAGCTGGCTGAATGCCGAGGGGCTGCGCGAGGGCACCATTGGTCTCGCACCGCTCTACGCCGTCCTCAGCTTCCTCCGCCAGGAAGGACCGGCTTATGCGGCCGTCACGGCCAGGGCCGGCGAGTATGCCGCCGAGTGGACGGTCGACTCGATGGGGCCGTTTCGGCGGAGGCTGATCGCGCTGTCACCGCGCTTCATCCGCAAGCGGCTGGTCCTCGGCCGGCTCGCCATGCTGGTGCGCATGAGCTACCAGGAGAGCCGGGCCTCGTGGCGGATCCGCAAGGGGCAGGCGCATGTTGCGGTCCGCGCATCGGTGTTCTGCGCGGTGCGTGAGCCCGCGGCGCATCCGCTCTGCGGCTACTATGCCGCCGCGGGCCGACGCCTGCTGGCGCGCTTCGATATCGACACGGCCGTCACCCTCGACACGTGCACCGGCGCGGGCGGCAGTACCTGCACGCTCGTCGTCCCGTTCGCCGCGACCGAGGCCGCTGACGTCATGGAGGTGACGTGACGACCAGGCTCTCGTGGCGACCCCTCGCCCTGGGCGCCCTGCTGCTCGCCGCCTGCCTGCCACGCCCCGGATGGGCACAGCCGGCGACTGGCCGCATCCTGGTGATGCCCTTCGAGAATGCGTCGCACGATCGCCGGCTCGTGTGGCTTGGCGAGGCGGCGGCCCTGCTGCTGGCCGACGACCTGAACGCGCTGGGTGCCCCGGCCATCACGCGAGATGAGCGGCGAGAGGCGTTCGACAGGCTGCAGGTGCCCCCGGCCGCCGCGCTGACCGACGCCACGGTCATCCGCATCGGGCAGCTGGTCCGGGCGTCCCAGGTGGTGCGTGGCACCTTCAGCATGGACGGAGACGAGGTCGTGGTGCGGGCGCGGGCCGTCGCGCTCGATGCGGCGCGCCTCTCGGCCGAGGCGATCGAACGCGGGCCGCTGACCGACCTGTTCGCGATGTTCGAGAAGGTGGCGCGGCGGATCGCTCCCGCGTCGGCCAGGACGTCGGCGGAGATCGAACGGATTCATCCGCCGGTGGCGGCCTTCGAGAACTACATCAAGGGGCTGCTGGCGGAGACGCCGGCCACGGCCATCAACTACCTCGAACTGGCCCTGCGTGCGGAGCCGGGCTTCGACCGTGCCCGCATCGCCATGTGGGAGGTGCTCGACGAGCAGGGGGAGCACGAGAAGGCGCTGGCTGCGGCCGCCACCGTGCCAGCCTCGTCCACGCTCAACCGCCGCGCCCGGTTCAGGCAGGGGCTGTCGCAGCTTGCGCTGAAGCGACACGAGCAGGCGTTTGCAACCTTCAAGGCGCTGCTGGATGACCGACAGACGCCCGCCCTGCTCAACAACCTCGGCGTGGTGCAGTTGCGCCGCGGCGCGACTCCCTCCACGGGGACGGCAACCTACTTCTTCACGAAGGCCGCTGACACCGACGCGACCGAACCGGACTACTTCTTCAACCTCGGCTACGCCTACTGGTTCGAGAAGGACCCGCAGGCCGCGATCTACTGGCTGCGCGAGGCGCTTCGGCGCGATCCCACCGACGGTGACGCGCACTACGTCCTCGGCGTGGCGCTGGCGGCGGCTGGCCACAGCGCCGAGTCGGTCCGCGAGAAGGAACTGGCACGGCGGCTCTCGTCGGCCTACGAGGACTGGGACAGGCGCCCGGCCACCGACCCGGTTCCGCGCGGACTCGAGCGGGTGAAGGGCGATGTCGAACTGCCGCACGATCGTCAGATCGAGCAGACCCTGGCAAACCTCCAGACCGACCAGCGCGAGCTGGCCCGCTACTATCTCGATCGTGCCCGTCGCCTTGTGGCGCAGGAGAGCGACCGCGAGGCGGTGGAGGAACTGAACCGGGTCCTGTTCCTCGTTCCCTACGACGCGCAGGCGCACCTCCTGCTCGGCCGCATCCACCTGCGGGCCGGGCACGCGCCGGAGGCGATTCAGGCGCTCAACATCTCGGTGTGGAGTGCGGAGTCGGCCGAGGCGCACGCGCTCCTCGCTCAGGCGTACGTAGAGACAAAGGAGCACGCGGCGGCCCGCGCGGCCGCCAGGCGGGCCCTTGCGCTCGACCCGGCAAACGCCGAGGCACGAAAGGTGCTCGAGCAGGTGCCCCAGCCGTGAGCGGCCGTGCATCCGCGTGCTAAGATCAACGCGCCTTGGCAGTGCCCAGCTCCCCCGACGACGGGTTCCGCGAAATTCAGCTGAGCGGGAAACAGCTCGTCTTCCTGTTCATGGCCGCCACGATCGTCCTGGTCGTGACGTTTCTCACAGGTGTGCTCGTCGGTCGTGGCGTTCGTGCGGAGCGGATGGACACCTCGAACGCAGACCTGCTGAACGAGTCGCCCCAGGCGCCAGAACGTTTCGCGGTCCAGCCACCCACCGACGATCCCACGACCGCCCCGCCGCCCGCACCCCAGGATGAAGAGCCTGCGGCGAAGGCGCCCGCTGTCCCCGACGAGCAACCACCCGAGGCTGTCCCGCGGAACGAGCCTGTACCGGCGGCGACCGGCACGCCCGCGGCGGATTCGCTCCGTGCGCCGTCGAAGCCAGCTCCCGAGGTGACCCGTCCCGTCCCGGCCAAGGCCGAACCCGCGAAGGCCGCCCCTGCCAAGGCGGTTCCGGCGAAGGCCGAGCCTGCCAAGGCTGCGCCGCCGTCCGCTCCGCCCAGCGTCGGCGGCTACGCCGTGCAGGTGGTGGCCGTGAACGTGCGCGGCGAGGCCGACGCCATCGTCAGGCGCCTGGCGTCGAAGAGCTATGCGGCCTACGTCGAGACGCCGAAGGGAAACTCGGCGGTGTTCCGCGTGCGGGTCGGCCCGTTCAAGACCCGCAGGGAAGCGCAGGCGATGGCCGACCGGCTGAAGCGCGAAGAGAAGTTCAAGCCCTGGGTGACGCGCTGAACCAGTCCCGTTCCCTGTCGTATGCGCTGGCCGGCATCTCCGGCCTCCTGCTCGCGCTCAGTTTTCCGCAGTTCGGCCTGGCCGCCGTGGCCTGGGTCGCCCTCGCGCCGCTGCTGGTGGCGGTGCAGCGTGCGAGCCTGCGCGACGCCTTCCTTCAGGGGCTCCTCACCGGAGTCGTCTACTTCACCGGCACGCTCTACTGGATCTCGAACGTCATGGCCGTCTACGGCGACCTGCCGGTTGCGGTGGCCGTGCTCATCAACGCGCTCCTCATCGCCTATCTCTCACTGTTCCCGGCCGTGTTCGCGCTGGTCATGCGCCGGTTCTCCCTGGCGATCGGGCTGCGCAGCCTGCTCCTCGCGCCGTGCGCGTGGGTGGCGACCGAGATGGGGCGCATGTACATCATGACCGGGTTCCCCTGGGTGCTCCTGGGCTACAGCCAGGTCACCGTGCTGCCGGTCGCGCAGCTCGCGTCCGTGGCCGGGGTCTTCGGCGTGTCGGCGCTCGTGGCCAGCCTGAGCGCCGCACTGGCGTACGCCGCGCTGGCCGGTCGTCTGGCACCGGCGTCTTCCCAGCCGCGTGGTGCGTTCGCGCCGTACCGCCCGCTCGTGCTGGTCCTCGGCGTGGTCGTGGGGGTCGGCAGCTGGGGGGCTGCGCGCATCCGCGACGGTGCGCTGACGCGGCAGGGCGATGCCGTGACCGTCGGCCTCGTGCAGGGCAACGTCGATCAGGCGGACAAGTGGGATCCGTCGCGCGCCTCGGCGATCTTCCGCCAGTACCTCGACATGACCCGGAACGCCATCGCGAAGGGGGCCCAGCTCGTGATCTGGCCGGAGTCATCCACCCCCTTCTTCTTCGAGGAGGACCGTCCGGGTGCCGAGATGGTGCGGGCCATCGCGCGCGAATCCCGGGTGCCGATTCTGCTCGGCAGCGACCAGATCGATCGGTCCACCACGCCTCCGCAGTACTTCAACTCGGCGTTCCTGGTCCGCCCGGACGGCTCCACCGGTGGCGTCTACCGCAAGGTGCACCTCGTGCCCTTCGGCGAGTACGTGCCGCTCAAGGGTCTGCTGTTCTTCGCGGAGCGGCTCGTGGAGAACGTCTCGGATTTCTCCGCCGGCGACGCAGCGGTGCTCCTGCCAGCCCGCGGGCACCTGGTCAGCACGGCAATCTGCTACGAGATCGTCTACCCGGATCTCGTCCGTCGGGCCGCCGCGGCCAGCGAGCTCATCACCACCATCACCAACGATGCATGGTTCGGGCACACGTCCGCACCCTACCAGCACTTTGCGCAGGCGTCCATGCGTGCCATCGAGAACGGCCGCTATCTCGTGCGCTCGGCCAACACCGGCATCACCGGCATCGTCGACCCGTACGGGCGGGTGCTGGCGCAGACCGCCATCTTCGAGCCCGCCGTCGTGGTGGGTGAGGCGCGGTTCCTTCGCCAGCAGACGATCTACGCGCGGATTGGCGACGTGTGCGCCACGGCGTCGACCGTCGTGACGATCCTCGCGCTGGTGCTGCTGCGGCGGCGTGTAGAATAGGCGCCATGGCAACCGCCGACGAGCTAAGGAAACGCTACGAGGATCTCAGCCGCCGTGCGGCCGATCTGCGTAGCTATCTTTGAGGCCTCCAAACCCGACGAGGAACTGGCCCGCATCGAGGCCAAGGCGTCATCCCCCGACTTCTGGAAAGACCAGGCCGAGGCGCAGAAGGTTCTCCAGCGCCGCAAGGGCATCGAGCAGGATCGCGATCTCATCCACTCCCTGAAGAAGCAGGGCGAGGATCTCGCCGTACTCGCCGAGTGGGTGGCGGCGGGTGAGCCGGTCGAGGATGACCTCGCGAGGGGGCTCGACGCCTTCGATCAGGACGTGCAGGTCGGCGAGATCAAGAAGATGCTCGGCGGCGAGCACGATCGGAAGAACGCCATCGTCACGATCCATCCCGGTGCCGGCGGCACCGAGTCGCAGGACTGGGCCGAGATGCTCCTGCGCATGTACCTCCGGTGGATCGAGCGCCGGGGCTTCCGGCGCGAACTGATCGACTACCAGCCCGGCGAGGAAGCCGGGTTGAAGAGCGCCACCTTCACCGTCACCGGCGACTACGCCTTCGGCCTGCTCGCTGCCGAGGCCGGCGTGCACCGGCTCGTGCGCATCTCGCCCTTCGATCAGGCGGCCCGCCGCCACACCTCGTTTGCCTCGCTCTACGTCTGGCCCGAACTCGGTGACGATGTCGATGTCGAAGTGGAGGAGAAGGACCTGCGGGTCGACACCTATCGCTCCAGCGGTGCCGGCGGCCAGCACGTGAACGTCACCGACTCGGCGATCCGCATCACGCACATTCCCACCGGCATCGTCGTCTCGTGCCAGAACGAGCGGTCGCAGCACAAGAACCGCGCGCAGGCGATGAAGGTGCTGAAGGCGCGCCTCTACGACCTCAAGCTCAAGGAGCAGCAGGCGAAGCTGGACCAGCTGGGCGGCGAGAAGCGCGACATCGCGTTCGGCAGCCAGATCCGCAGCTATGTGCTGCATCCGTACCAGATGGTGAAGGACCACCGCACCAAGGAGTCGGTCGGCGATCCCACGCGCGTGCTCGACGGCGACCTCGACGGCTTCATCAAGTCGTACCTGATGAAGAAGGCCAGCGGCACGCTCGGCGAGGCGACCGGCGACGATGACGTCGAGTAGCGCGCCTCGGCGGGACGAGGGGTCCGTCCGGCCGTGAATCGCGCGGTGTTCGTTGCCGCCGGCATCCTCATCAGCCGGGTGGCCGGGTTCGTACGCATGCGTGTCTTCGCGTACTACTTCGGCCTGTCTGATGAGGCCGATGCGTTCAACGCGTCGTTCCGCATCCCGAACTTCCTCCAGAACATGTTCGGTGACGGGGCGATGTCGTCGTCCTTCATCCCCGTGTATGCCTCGCTCGTGGCCCGGGGAGAGCGCCGTGAGGCCGACCGGGTGGCGGGCGCGGTCTTCTCGTTGGTGGCCACCGTCGCCGCGGTGCTGGTGCTGCTGGCCGTGCTCGGCACGCCCCACCTCATTGCCGTGGTGGCGCCCGGCTTCACCGGTGCCAAGCGCGAACTCGCCATCCGCCTGACACGCGTGCTCTTTCCCGGCGCCGGCATGCTCGTGCTGTCGGCGTGGTGCCTGGCCGTGCTCAGCAGCCACCACAGATTCATGCTGTCGTACGCGGCGCCCGTCATGTGGAACGCCTGCATGATCGGCACGCTGCTCGTGTTCGGCAGTGGTACCGAGCTGCCCGCCCTGGCGTACGCGCTCGCGTGGGGGTCGGTGGCCGGCAGCGCCGCGCAGTTCCTGGCGCAGGTGCCGGCTGTGCTGCGCGTCGCACCCGACCTGCGCATCGTGTGGGACACCGCGTCCGTGCACGTACGGACGGCCGTGCGGAACTTCGTGCCGGTGTTCTTCAGCCGCGGCGTGGTGCAGATCAGCGTCTACATCGACGCCCTGCTCGCCAGCCTGCTGCCCACGGGGGCGGTGAGCGGGATCTCCAGCGCCGCGCTGCTCTACACGCTGCCGATCAGCCTGTTCGGGGTGTCGGTGGCCGCCTCTGAACTGCCGGCGATGTCCGGTGTGGCGGCGCTCGACGCCGGGGCAACGGCCGGCGTTCGAACCCGGCTGGAAGCGGCCGTACGACGGGTCGCCTTCTTCGTCGTGCCGTCGTCGATTGCCCTGCTGGCCCTCGGCGACGTGGTCGCGGCGGCCGTGCTGCAGACCGGTCGCTTCACGCGTGCGGATGCCACCTACGTCTGGGCCATCCTGGCCGGCGCCTCGTTCGGGCTCCTGGCGAACACGCTCGGTCGCGTGTACTCATCCACCTACTACGCGCTGCGCGACACCCGGAGCCCGCTGCGCTTTGCGTTGGCGCGGGTCTCGATGACGACCGTGCTCGGCTACGTGTTCGCGATTCCGCTGCCGCACATGCTGGGTGTCGATCCGCGGTGGGGAGCGGCCGGACTGACGGCGTCGTCGGGAATCGCGGGCTGGTGCGAGATGGCGTTGCTGCGCGGCGGGCTGTGGAAGCGGATTGGCCGGGCGAGCATGCCATGGTCCTACCTGGTGAGCCTGTGGCTGGCGGCCCTGGCTGGCGCTGGCGTTGGATGGGGCATCAAGCTGGCGATGCCCGAGGTGCATCCGATCGTGCTGGGGGTGGCCGTACTCGTGCCGTACGGACTCACCTATTTCGCGATCACCCTGGGTCTGGGCATCCCGGAAGCGCAGGCCACCGTGAAGCGTGCCTTGCGCCGCTGACCCGCAGGGGCGGGCTGCTCAGGACTCGAGCAGCTTGTTCTCGATCGCATAGCGCATCAGCTCGGCATTGGTGCGCATGCCCAGCTTGTCCAGCACGCGAGCGCGGTAGGTGCTCACCGTCTTCACGCTGAGCCCCAGGTCGCGGCCGATATCGGAGATGGTGAGGCCCGACCCGATCAGCCGCAGCACCTGGTACTCCCGATCCGAGAGCGACTCGTGGGGCGGCGATTCCCAGCGTGCCCCCTGACGGAGCAGCAGGTCTGCCGTGTCCCGGCTGATGTAGCGGCGGCCGCGCCGTGCATGTTCGATCGCCGTGACGAACTCGTCGAGCTTGCTGTCCTTCGTCAGGTAGCCGATGGCTCCGGCGCTGAGCGCGCGGCGGGCGAACTGGGAGGGGGGATGCATGCTCAGCACGAGCGTGGGCAGCGTCGGTCGGACCTTCCGGAGTTCCTTGATCAGCTCCAGCCCGCTCATGCCCGGCATCGACAGGTCGGCGATGACCAGATCCCACGTGCCGTCCTCGACCTGCCGGAGGGCGGCCGCACCGTCAGGCGCCTCGCCGACGACGGCATCCTTCATCCGTTCGACGAGCAGCGACTTGATGCCGTGGCGAGCCACGGGATGGTCGTCGACGAGCAGTATGCGAATCATCGTCGCAGCGACTCCGATCTGGCGAGTGGCCGGTTCACCGTCTTCGGTTGCTCGAGAGGCACGATCACCGACACCACCGTGCCCTTGCCCCGCTGGCCTGTCACCGTGAAGGTGCCGCCAATCAGGGACGCCCGCTCCCGCATGCCGAGCAGCCCGATGGAGGCTGGCGCCGACGCCTGCGCGGCGGTGATGCCCCGTCCGTTGTCGCGGACCCGCAGCTCCACCTCGGTGTCGGTCTCCCTGATGGCCACCTGTACCGAGCTGGCGTTGGCGTGACACACCACGTTGTTCAGTGCCTCCTGCACAATCCGGAACAGCGCGGTCTGCTGTGCCGCGTCGAGCCTGGTCTGCCGCCGGTTCGACCTCGCCTGGCACCGGATCCCGGTCCTGGCCTTGAACGTGGCGGCCTCCCACCTGATGGCTTCCGCCAGGCCGAGATGATCGAGCGTGGCCGGCCGGAGGCGGGCCGAGATCCGCTTGACCATGCCGATCCCGAGGTCGACGAGACCCACGACAGACTGCAGGCGGTCGACGGTACTAACGTTCTTCGGGTCGGAAGCGAACACCGAGACGGCGCGATTTATTTCGAGCCTCAGTGCCGTGAGTGTCTGGCCGAGTTCGTCGTGGAGCTCCCGCGACACCTCCGCCCGTTCTTCCTCCCGGGCGGTCTGGAGGCGGGCGGCCAGCTGGCGCATCTGCTCCTCGGACTCGCGGAGGCGACGCTCGCTTTCCACGCGGTGGGTGATGTCCCGGGCGATGGCCTCGATGCCGACGATGTGGCCCGCACTGTCGTAGACGGGCAGTCGATAGTGCTCGGCCCAGACGGTCGTTCCGTCCTGGTGGATCCAGCGGAAGACATCCGACGTCGGGACGTGTGCCACCTGCTCGGGTGTCACGGCGATCTTCGGGGCGTCTTCCGGGTGCACCGACCTGAGGATCATCATCGGGTCGGCGTACCACTCGTCGATCGAATGCCCTGAGATGCCTTCGACCGCGCCCCCCACGTACTCGATGGCCACCGACGGCGTGAGGCGCACGCGGTAGACCATGTCCCGCGTGCTCTCCACCAGTGCCTTCAGCCGGCGCTCGGAGGGCTCCGGTACGTGGTGCGTGCGCTCCTCCGTGACGTCGACGCAGCAGCCCATCTGCCCGACGAAGGCACCGGTGGCATCGTAGAGCGGCATGCCATGGTCGTGGAGCCAGCGGGTCTGCCCGTCGCCGCGCAGGACTCGGTACTCTGCCACGTACGGCTGAGCCAGGCGATGCGCATCGAGCAGGGCCTGGCACGCGGACTCGCGGTCGTCCTCGAGGATGCGATGCCCCCAGCCATCGGGTACCGGGTCGAGGGCACCCAGCCCGCGGAAGTGCCGCCAGGTGGGATTGAGGAGCAGGGGAGTGGCTCGGGCGTCGGTGACCCACAACATCACCGGCACGTGTTCGGCCAATGCGCGGAATGGTGAACCGCGTTCGATGAGCAGGTTGGATTTGCCGCCTTGAGCCACGCCGGGTTGCCTTATCTTACGGTTGATGCTGGTGGACGTTTACAGTCAATACAGTCCCTTTCCGGCGCATGGTTTCACGGAATTCCATGCGCATGGAGTCATGTAGGACAAAGCCCGGCACCCGGTGCGGCTGCCGAGCGGGGCCGACTCCTGAAGTGAAGGGGGCGACGTCCCCTACGGTTGCGGCGCGGTGCGGTTCAGGCCGCCGGGCTCCGTGCCGGCGATGAAGGCATCGGTGATGGTGCCGGTGGCATCGGGACCGGCTGCGGCACCGGTTGACGCGTCGACAGCGAGGAACACGATGTTGGCGGGTGGCTGGAACTGCGGCGGCGAGTCCTTGCCGGGGCGGCTCTCGATGTACGCCTGCATGAAGTCCATCCACATGGGGAGCGCCGCCTTGGCGCCCTGCTCGTCGCCGCCGAGCGACTTGCGTTTGTCGTCCATGCCAATCCAGACACCGACGGTGATGTCCGGATCGAAGCCGATGAACCAGGCGTCCGTGTTGTTGTCCACCGTCCCGGTCTTGCCGGCCAGAGGCCAGGACGCCGCCATCTGGGTGGCACGCGCCGCCGTGCCGCGCGGACTCAGCACGCCGCGCAGGATGTTGGTCATGACGAACGCGGAGTCTGCGCCGATGACGTCGGTCGGCTCCGGCCGGTTCTGCTCCAGCAGGTTGCCTTCCCGATCCTTGACCGTGACGATCGACCAGGGGCGCATGCGCATGCCCTGGTTCGGGAAGGTCGAATAGGCACTGGTCACCTCGAGCAGCGTCGCATCACCGGCGCCGAGCGCGATGGGCAGGTAGGGCGGGAAGTCCTCCTCGAACCCGAATCGCTTCGCGTACGCGAGCACGTTCTCCGGACCGATCGCTTCCATCACCTTGATCGCCGGGATGTTCCGCGACTCCTCGAGCGCGTAGCGGAGCGTGATCGGTCCCATGAACGTGTGGTCGTAGTTCTGCGGCGTCCAGGTGCCGCCGTTCCCGGACGGGTAGGCCACCGGGTCGTCGGCCAGCAGGGTCGCCGGCGTGAATCCCCGATCGATGGCCGCGGTGTACACGACCGGCTTGAAGGTGGATCCCAGTTGCCGGTAGGCCTGGACCGCGCGGTTGAACTTGCTCCGCTGGAAATCCCAGCCGCCCACCATCGCCTTCACCTGGCCGGTGTGGTTGTCGACGACGACCATGGCCGCTTCGGCCAGCGGCGACTGCTCCAGCGAGACGGTCGCCGTCTTCGCCTCGTGATCGATCGTCCTGACCTGCACGTCGACGATGTCGCCCGGGGCGACGAGATCGGCCGCGCTGGCCTTGCGGGTCCACGCGAAGCCCTCGCGCGTGAGGTCGGCCTTGTAGGTGCCCACGACGAGTCGTGCGGCTCCCGCCGCGGGTGTGCCGACGGCCTCGACCACGGCCGGCACGATGTCGCCCTCACGGATGGGGCTGCGCCAGCGTTCGTCCCGCCAGGTCTCGATCGTCTTCTTCTCGGTGGTGACCGTGCGCGTGGGACGACGCCAGCCATGGCGCTTGTCGTAGGCGCGCAGGCCGCGCTCGATGGCCTTGTTCGCCATGACCTGCAGTGCGGGGTCGAGCGTGGTCGTCACCGAGAGGCCGCTCTCGTAGAGCGCCTGCGCCCCGTATTGCCGCTCGAGGTGCTTGCGCACCTCCTCGAGGAAGTAGGGGGCTACCGAGCGCTCGGGCTGTGGCTGGCCCTTGAGGACGATCGGCGTCGCCCTCGCGGCCTCGGCCTCGGCCGGCGTGATGTAGCCTTCGTCGGCCATGCGGCCGAGCACGTAGTTGCGGCGGCGCATCGCCGCGTTCATGTCGACGTAGGGGCTCTGCCTGGCGGGCGACTGGATGATGCCCGCGATGAGCGCCGCTTCCTCGAGCGTCAGGTCCCTGGCGCGCGTGTTGAAGTAGAGCCGCGCCGCGGCTTCCACGCCATTCGTGCCGTGGCCGAAGTGAATCTGGTTGCAGTAGAGGGTGAGGATCTCGCGCTTCGTGTAGCGCTTTTCGATCTGGATGGCGAGGATGGCCTCCTTCACCTTCCGCTCGATGCTCTTCTGGAACCCGATCGGGAAGAGGTTCCGGGCGAGCTGCTGCGTGAGCGTGCTGGCGCCGGCGGGGTTGCCCAGGCGGCGCTGCAGCACGTCGCGCATCAGCGTGATCAGGATGCGCGAGATGCTGAGGCCGAAATGCGAGTTGAAGTCCGCGTCCTCGGCCGAGATGATCGCCTGCCGCAGCTTCGGCGAGATGTCGTCGTAGCCGATCACCAGGCGTCGCTGGACCGCGAACTCGCCGATGGTGTCACCGTTCGACGCGTAGACCCGGGTGATGGTGCTCGGGTTGTAGTTGTCGAGCGCGGAGATCTCGGGCAGGTCGCCGGCGAAGGCGAAAAGGACGCCGCTCAGCGTGCCGAGCAGGGCCGCGGCCGCGAAGAGCGCGATGATCGTCGCGCTACGCGCGATGCGGACAACGTAGTTAGCCATGGATGCCGCATCGGCCGTGGACCGGAGGGACCGCGCACGGGACGCGTCTGGGTCTCAGGATCCGCACGATGTCAGTGTAGCAACGAAGCGGGCCGATGCCGGGATCACCGCGGCGGCCGCCGGGCGCCTGGATCGTGGGCGCGCTGGTCACCCCGAGGTACGGCGCTGCCGGGGCCACCTGAGCTGCGACCCGCTGGTGCGTCACCTCTCGGCTGAGCCGGGCGTCCTCGGAACGTGCCGCCCCCGTCCCCGGGTCTGCCTTCTGTACTGCCCAGGCCCGGACCTGACGGGGCTCGGCGGCCCGCACCTGTGGCCGGCACGCTCCCGGAAGGACCGACGCCTGGCGCGTTCTCGCGAGGCGTCGCACGCGAGTCACCGGCGCCCGGGCTCGAATAGACCCGTTCACGGGTCCGCCCCGACCGGCCACCGTCGCGGGCACGGTCCGGCCTGCTGGCCGGACGGCCGTCGTTGTCAGCCGGTGGGGCGCTGGTGGCATCCGGAACGTCCGGTGCCGGAGCCGAGGCGGTGCCCCCGCTGTTCCAGCGGCGGAAGTCGCCAAATGGATAGGGTCGCGGCGCGCGCACCGTGTCCTCCGCCGTCCCGCCTCGCGGGACCGCGCACCGCATACCGGGCGACGCCGGAGCGACCGGTGCTCGCGGCACAGCCGGGCCGGAGACAGCACCCGGTCCGCCCGACAGCGTGCCTCCAGAACTGCGATCCGGACCGGGACGACGATCGCCGCGGATGCCTCCACGCCGCTCGTCGTCGCGCGCGCGAGGGGCGGAACCGGTGTCCCCGTCGCGTGGTGAGGTCCCACGCCACGCGGTCCCGCGTCGAGGCGTCGGTGGTGGGGCGGAGCGGGTCACGAAGCCCGTGCGTGGAGAAAGAGACCGCGGCTCCACGGCGAATCGGTGTGCGGCGGCGCCACGGACGCCGAAGCGGTTGTTCGGCAGCACCACCCATCCGAGCGCACCACGCGAGCCGGCACCGAGGCTGAACGGGAAGATCGGCCGGTTGTCCCAGCCGAGGGGCGACCAACCGACATAGCCGGGGGCCGACCCCCACGACACCCAGGCTGGCGCCCAGCGTCGATCGGGGATCCAGAACCAGCGGCTGGAGCCGTAGCCCCAGCGGCCGTAATGGTGTGTGGGCCACGCCCAGCGTTCAAGACCCACCCAGGTCCAGCCGAAGGCCGGAACCGAGGTCCAGTACCCGCTGAAGTAGGGACGCCACGCCGTATCGACCCTCGGGTACCAGACGTAGCCGTACGAGGAGTCGTACTGCCACTGGCCCTGCCTGTCGAACTCGCCGCCGTACGCGCGGAGGTCGGGCGGCAGGTAGCGGCTCGAATACCCGGCTGTCCGTTCTTCCCGCTGCGATGCGGACCAACGGTCGAATTCGTCGAGCCTGGCCACGTTGACCCGCTCCGGGCGAGTGGGTTCGTCGTCGGTCCAGGCGAGGCTGCGCTCGCCAGCGGTGAGACGCACCCGGTCACGCATCCCCTCGAGTTCGGCCGCACCTCGCACCACCGTCAGTTCCACCTGACCGTAGGTGGTGCCGAGCAGCGCCACCCGGTATTCGCCCGGTTCGTCGACCCGAACCGTTCCCGCCGGCGTGTCGACGATGAAGCGGGCGGGCGACTCGCGCGGGATCGTCAGGCGGAGACGCCCTTCGAGGAGGCTCACCAGCGTGCGTGCCTGCAGGTCTATGCGTGAGTACTCATCCAGATCGAGGGCCGAGCCGTCCGGAAAGAGGATGGCCGCCCGTCCGCGTGTCGTGCGGACCGAGTCCCCCGGCACCACCGGCATGCCCGGATCCGCCGGGCCATCCTCGAGGTCACGGCGTAGCGACGCGTCACCGTCGACGACGGCGACATGCGCCGGCGGGTCGAGCTGTGCGGGTTCCTGGGCGTGGGATGGGGCTGCCAGCGCAAGCAGGCAGGCGAGCATGGCCGCGGCGGGCGCGGGCATGGCGGATTCGTTCCGGATCGGACGCAGAACAGGCATGGCCGCCTCGGATGAGGGGCAGGTCGCTGGCAGTCCGAGTATAGCCCTTTCGGTGCAGGGCGGCGCATACGCTCGGGGCGTTCCTTCCACCGGAATTGATGTCGCGGTTGAATGCGAGTGACTCAGGTTTTATACTGAATCCGATATCACCCCAAGTGGGTTTTCGAGGCATTCAATGAGCAAAATCATCGGCATCGACCTGGGCACCACCAACTCCGTCGTCGCGGTCATGGAAGGCGGCGAGCCTGTCGTCATCACGAATCCGGAAGGCGGACGCCTGACCCCATCCGTCGTGGCGTTCACCAAGTCGGGTGAGCGCCTGGTCGGCCAGGTGGCGAAGCGCCAGGCGGTCACCAATCCCGAGAACACCATCTTCTCGATCAAGCGCTTCATGGGCCGCCGCTTCGACGAAGTCGGCGAGGAAATGACCATGGTGCCGTATCACGTCGTGCCCGACGGGCAGCGCGTGACCGTGCGTGTGGAAGGACAGAGCAAGCCGCTCACGCCGCCCGAGATTTCCGCGATGGTGCTGCAGAAGCTGAAGCAGGCGGCGGAGGAGTATCTCGGGCAGTCGGTCTCGAAGGCCGTCATCACCGTGCCGGCCTACTTCAACGACGCGCAGCGCCAGGCCACGAAGGACGCCGGCCAGATCGCCGGGCTCGAGGTCATGCGCATCGTGAACGAGCCGACGGCGGCTGCGCTCGCCTACGGCCTGGACAAGAAGAAGGACGAGACGATTGCCGTCTACGACTTCGGCGGCGGCACCTTCGACATCTCCATCCTGGAGGTGGGCGAGGGTGTGGTGGAGGTGAAGGCCACGAACGGCGACACTCACCTGGGGGGCGACAACCTCGACCAGCGCGTGATGGACTGGATCATCGCCGAGTTCAAGAAGGCGGAAGGCATCGACCTGTCGAAGGACCGTATGGCGCTGCAGCGCCTGAAGGAGTCGGCGGAGAAGGCCAAGATGGAGCTCTCCACCGTGATGGAGACCGACATCAACCTGCCCTTCATCACCGCGGACCAGACCGGTCCCAAGCACCTCCAGATGAAGCTCAGCCGCGCGAAGTTCGAGCAGCTGGTGGACGACCTGCTCCAGAAGACGGTCGGGCCGACCAAGCAGGCGCTCGCCGACGCTGGCGTCGACCCGTCGAAGATCGACGAGGTCGTGCTCGTCGGCGGCTCCACCCGCATCCCGAAGGTGCAGCAGATCGTGAAGGCGCTCTTCGGCAAGGAGCCGCACAAGGGGGTCAACCCCGACGAGGTGGTGGCGATCGGCGCGGGCGTCCAGGCCGGTGTGCTCGCTGGCGACGTCAAGGACCTGCTGCTGCTCGACGTGACCCCGCTCTCGCTGGGCATCGAGACCATGGGCGGCGTCTCCACCGTGCTGATCCCGCGGAACACGACCATTCCGACCCGCAAGAGCGAGGTCTTCTCGACCGCGTCCGACAGCCAGCCGAGCGTCGAGATCCACGTGCTGCAGGGCGAGCGCTCGATGGCGCGCGACAACCGCACGCTCGGTCGCTTCCACCTGGACGGCATCCTGCCCGCGCCGCGCGGCGTGCCGCAGATCGAGGTCACCTTCGACATCGACGCGAACGGCATCGTCAACGTGCACGCGAAGGACAAGGGGACCGGCAAGGAGCAGAAGATCACCATCACCGCGTCGAGCGGCCTGAGCAAGGACGAGGTCGACCGGATGATGCGCGAGGCCGAGTCGCACGCCGACGAGGACAAGAAGCGCCGCGAGGAGATCGAGAACCGCAACCGGGCCGACCAGGCCGTGTACGGGGCCGAGCGATTCATCAAGGACTCGGGCGACACGCTGTCGGCAGCCGACCGGTCGGCCATCGAGGGCGCAGTCGAGTCGCTCAAGAAGGCGATCGAGTCGGGCGACGCCGCGGCCATCGCGCGCGAGATGGAGAATCTGACACAGGCGCAGCACAAGGCGGCCGCCAACCTGTACCAGCAGGCGGCACCCGGTGCGGATGCCGGTGCGGGCGCGGGCGCGGGCCCGGAGGCCGGACCCGGCGCGGGTGCGGCCGGAGGCGGGGCGGGCTCGACGGGTGGAGCGAACCAGGGCGGCGACATCATCGACGCCGAGGTGGTGGACGACAAATAGAACATTGCTGATTGCCGATTGCTGATTGCGGATTGGAAATACCCGTACCCTGCGGCGCTTTCCAATTCGCAATTGGCGATTGCCAATTCGCAATCAGGTGTTATGGACTTCTACCTGTTGCTCGGCGTGGAGCGGGAGGCGTCGCTCGCTGACATCAAGCGCGCGTACAAGCGCCTCGCGCGGAAGTACCACCCGGACATCAACCCTGGCGATTCGCTGGCGGCCCAGCAGTTCCGCCAGATCGCCACGGCCTATGAAACCCTGATCGATCCGGAGCGCCGCAGGCGGTATGACTCGGCCGGCGGCGTGGTCGACATCGGCAGCCCGGCCTTCGGCTTCGAGGGGTTCGACTTCTCGGTGCGCGTCAGTGGTGACGCGGCGCCCACCTTCGGCGACCTGTTCGCGGACGTCTTCCGGGCGCGGACCGAGCAGGCCAGGCCCGAGCGTGGCCCCGACCTGCACCTGGCCGTGCGGCTGTCGTTCGAGGACTCGCTGAGGGGGGGCACGCGGCAGGTCACGGTCACGAGGACCGTGCACTGCCCGCGCTGTCTGGGCACGGGGCACGTGCAGGCGGTCGAGCGGACCTGCGGCCCGTGCCGCGGCACGGGCATCGTGAAATCCACGCGCAACCACATGGTCTTCTCGAAGCCCTGCCTCTCGTGCGGAGGGGCAGGCCTGCTCGCCCACGCGAAGTGCCCGACGTGTCATGGCCGGCAGCTCGACATGCTGTCGGAGTCGCTGAGCGTCACGCTGCCGCCGGGCCTGCAGGACGGGGCTCGGGTGCGCCTGCCGGGCAAGGGGCACGATGGACCGAATGGCGGGGAGGCCGGCGACGTGTACATCACCGTGCACGTCGAGCCCGACCCGCGGTTCAGGCGCGACGGCGACGACCTGCATCTGACCGTCCCGATCGCGGTGCACGAAGCGGCGCTCGGCGCGAAGGTGGAGATCCAGTCATTCGACGGTGTCGTGCGGCTGCGCGTGCCGCCGGGCACCCAGACCGGGCAGCGTTTCCGCCTGAGCGAGCGTGGCGCGCCCTCGCCGCGCGATGGCCGGCGGGGCGACCTGGTCATCGAGGTCCGGATGGTGCTGCCTCCGGTGCTCGACGAACGATCGAAGGAACTGCTGCGCGAATTCGGCCGCATCAACAGCGGCGACGTCAGACGGGAGCTGGCATGAAGAAGACCGGCAAAGCGTATTTCATGATCAGCGCCGTGGCGCAGAAGTACAACATCCATCCGCAGACGCTGCGGCTCTACGAGCGGGAGGGCCTGTTGAAGCCCTCGCGGACCGAGGGGAACACGCGGCTCTACTCCGAGGAGGATCTCGAGCAGCTCGAGACCATCCTGTCGCTCACGCGCGATCTTGGCGTGAACCTCGCCGGCGTCGAGATCATCCTCAACATGCGTCGGAAGATCGAGCGCATGCAGGCCGAGGTCAACGAGTTCATGCAGTACGTGAAGAGCGAGATGGCGCGCGGCATCGGCGACTGGGAGCAGCGCCTGTCCACCGCCATTGTCAAGTCGACACCCACCGATCTCGTGCGCGCGAGCGCCCAGCCGCCCGCGAACGCGTCGACGCCAGCCGTTGTGGAAACTGACGGCTCACGCACGTCCGGCCACTGATATACTCTCGGGCGACCAGGAATTCAGACTTCAGAATTCGGATTGCGGATTGCCGATGGCAGTCGCCAACCTGCACATCGCAGGTCTGCAATCACATGTCTGCAGTCTGCAACTCCCGAGTCCCCTGCTTATGCCCTGCGATCTTTGCGACGACACCGGCTGGAAACCGGTCGACGACAACGGTGTCCGTCGTGTCGTGAGATGCGAGTGCAAGCGGCCCGAGGCCGGTCAGCTCCGACTGGCCAGCGCCAACATCCCGAAACGCTACCAGCACTGCACCATTGCCAACTTCACCGCCTACAACGAGTCGTTGAAGAAGGCGGCCGACATCGCGTCACGGCTGGCCGAGGAGTTCCCGGTGGCAAGCCGCGGACTCTTCCTCGAAGGGCAGCCCGGTGTCGGCAAGACCCACCTCGCGGTGGCGGTGCTCAAGCGTGTCATCGAACGGACCGGCGCGCGCGGGCTCTTCTACGACACGCGCGACCTGCTGCGCGTCATCCGCAGCACCTACGACCCCTCCACCCGTACCACCGAGCTCGACATCCTGCGGCCCGTGATGACGGCCGACCTCCTCGTGCTGGACGACCTTGGCGCCGAGAAGACCTCGGAGTGGGTCGAGGAGACGATGAACCTCATCGTGAACACGCGCTACAACGAGCGCCGGCTCACGATCTTCACGTCGAATTACGCCGACATCCCCGACCAGACCGATCCGAACGCGCTGCTCTTCCGCATCGGACACCGCATGCGGTCGCGGCTGCACGAGATGTGCGAGTTCCACGTGCTCGACGGCGCGGACTACCGCGAACTGCCGACCAACGGCGGCTCCGAGGACCTGGTGATGATGTGGAAGATGCGCGGCAAGAGCTCGTCGCTCCCCTCGCCTGGGCGGAGCGGCGGCCGCCAGGCGCGCGCCCAGCTCCGCGATCGCGACGGACAGGCCGACCTGAAGTGGAGCGGCGGCAAGGCGGGAAGAAGTTAGAACTCAGAAGTGAGAAGGCAGAACTGAAAGCGCGGACGTTCACTTCTGAACTCTGAGTTCTAAGGTTAAGTTCCCATGCTCGGCCTCTACGTCCACATCCCGTTCTGCGCGGCCATCTGCAACTACTGCAACTTCAACCGCGGCCTCTTCGACGCGGACCTCGCTCGTCGCTACGTCGAGGCGCTCGTGCGCGAGATTGGCCTGGCCACACCCGCAGCGGGGCGCGAGCAGGCCGACACGATCTTCTTCGGCGGCGGCACCCCGTCGCTGCTCGAGCCCGGCCAGGTGGCGGTCATCATCGACGCCTGCCGCACGGCCTTCGACATCACGCCCGATGCCGAGGTGACCCTCGAAGCCAATCCCGAGACCGTCCACGTGGACGCGCTGCAGGGGTATCTCGCAGCCGGCGTCACGCGCCTGAGCTTCGGTGTCCAGTCGCTGCGGAACGATGAACTGGTGCGGCTCTCGAGGCTGCACGGTGCAGAGCGGGCCAGACAAGCCGTACGCGAGGCGCGCCAGGCCGGCGTGGACAACCTCAGCGTCGACCTCATGATGTGGCTGCCGCAACAGGACGTGGCGCAGTGGCTCGAGTCGGTCGACGGCGCCATCGCGCTCGCGCCCGAGCATGTCTCGCTCTACATGCTCGAGGTGTATCCCAACGCGCCGCTGCGTGACGCCATGGCCCGGGCCCGCTGGTCCCAGGCGCCCGACGAGGATGCCGAGGCGATGTACATGGAGGCGATGGACCGCTTCGAACGGGCCGGTCTCCACCAGTACGAGATTTCCAACGTGGCCCGGCCAGGCCGCGAGTCGAGGCACAACCTGAAGTACTGGAGCGACGGGGAGTGGCTGGGCTTCGGATGCGGTGCGCACTCGACACGGGAGGGCATTCGCTGGAAGAATGTGTCGTCCACTGTCGACTACATCGAGCGGATCGCCCACGGGGGCAGCATCAGGACCGACGTTCGGCCCCTGACACCGGCCGAGCGGATCGGTGATGCGCTGTTCACCGGCCTGCGGCTGACGCAGGGGATCGATCTGGAGACGGTGAACGCCCGGTACAAGACGGACGTCTGGTCGCGCTATGGTCGCGAACTCCAGCCGTTCGTGGACGAGGGGCTGCTGGTGCACGAGCACGCGCGCCTCAGGCTCACGCGCCGGGGTATGCTTCTTGCCAACGAGGTCATGGCCATCTTCGTATGAGATGAACCTGACCGTCGTCAGGCCCGGACCGGTGGACGCGAAGGGCGTGTCACGGTACGCTCGGGTAGTGGTATAACGTTCGACATAGACGGACCGCTTCAGCTGGCCGTCAAGGTACGATAAAGTAACAGCCCTTTGTGAAGGAGGCCGTGATGCTTCGACGGTACGTGCCGGTGGTCCGACGCCGGGTGGGTGTGGTGGTTCTTGGTCTGATGACGGGTCTCTTCTCGGCCGGTGCCGCGCAGGCGCAGGACGCTCCGAAAGCCAACCCGTACATCTTCGCTGGCGACGGCGCGCTGCTGTTGAACTTCATCAAGGCCGACAAGGTCGCCGATTACGAGATGATCATCGGCAAGCTCAAGGAAGCGCTCCAGAAGAGCGACAAGCCCGAGCGCAAGCAGCAGGCCGAGAACTGGAAGGTCTTCAAGGCGGCCGAGGCCGGTGCGGGCGGGGCGGCGATTTACGTCTCGGTGATCTATCCGTCGGTCAAGGGGGCGGACTACACGGTCACGACCATCCTGGCCGAGGCGTTCCCGACCGAGGTGCAGGATCTCTACAAGACGTACGCGGAAGCGTTCGGCACGCCCTCGGGCAACCTGCTGAACCTCACGCTGCTGTCCGACCTCTCCAAGTAAGCGCGCACGTCAGTTCCGACGCGCGAAGAGGGTGTGCTCACCAGATGAGCCACCCTCTTCGCGTGTACACCCCCTGCCTCAGAACTTCAGGTTCAGCCCCGCGTAGATCCGGTGCGACGGCGAGTAGCGCGCGCTGTCTCCCAGCCTGAACACGCGGTAGTCGACGCGCAGGCGCAGCGGTCCCGCCAGCGAGATCTTCACGCCTCCACCCACGTTCGTCCCGACGCCCGTATGCGCAACCGTGCCCAGCCGCTCCCGGTAGAGGCCCGCTCCCACCGTGGCGTACGGCTGCACGCCGAAGATCGGCACCGGGGTCTGCAGCAGGCCGTTGGCGCTGCCTACCCGCAGGGATGGCGCGCCGTTCGCCAGGTCGGCCGTCGTGGCGGAGTATTCGAACTCGAAGCCGATCGCGAGGAGGCCGGATCCGAGGGCGGCGCCCCGCACCTGCCGGTTGGACGGTGTCGTCGTCGCACCGAGAAACGCCGTGATGTCGGCCAGGGCCGGCGCCGCGGTGGCCAGCACCAGGGTCGCCGCCAGGAGCACGGGACGGAAACTGCGCATGAACCCTCCTGCTGCCGATATTAGTACGAAAGCCGAATTTGGAGGTTCAGCGTGACACGCAGGCAGGCGGGTTTCTGTGCGGTGGTCGTGGTGCTCGGCGGGGCCCTTGTCAGCGCCGACACCCTGGTGCTGCGCGACGGACGACGGGTCCAGGGGGCGCTGGTCGCCGTGCGCGATGGCATCGTCGAGTTCGAGGGGCAGCGCGGGGTGTTCAGCCGCGAACGGCTCCGCTTCGATCGCGAGGAGGTGGCTCGCATCGAGCTCGAGCCGGCGGGGCGCGGAGACCGGTTCTCGGACGATCGCGAGCGTGACGATCGGGGCGACGCGCCATCGCGCCCATCCGGCATGCGTGAGCGGACCGTCACCGTGAACGCCGCCCAGCCGTGGAGCGACACGAGCATCACGCTCCGGCCCGGGCAGACGATCTACGTCGAGGCGACCGGGCGGGTCCGCTGGGGACCCGGCAGGCAGGATGGTCCCGCCGGTGAGAGGAACTCGCCCCGCAACGACGGTCGGCCGATGGCGAACCGGCCGGCGGCCGCCCTGATCGGGCGGATCGGTGAGGAGGACGACCTGTTCTTCATCGGTGACGATTCCGGGGCCATCCGCGTCCGCGGCGGTGGCCGGCTCTACCTGGGCATCAACGACGACTTCCTGAACGACAACACGGGAGCGTTCCGGGTCACGGTCTATTACTGAGGCGGCTGCCGCACCGGGTCCTGCACGATTCCCGCAAGGTGGGTAGAATCGCGCGATGCGGTGGTTGGGTCTCCTCGTCTCGCTGCTGGTCCAGGGAGCCGGGTTTGCTCCGTTCGATGTCGACACCATGGTGGTGGCTCCGCCCACCACCGTGACCGACGTCACCCGCAAGGCGCTCTCGGGCGAGCCGCGTCGCCTCTCGTGGGCACCCGACGGTTCCGTGCTCTACCTCCAGTCGCGCGATGGGGTGGGCGGGGCCGCGCGGGTGCGGCACTTTCAGATCCGCCTCGCCGATCAGAAGCTGCGGCCGCTCGACGAGGAACCTGACTGGGCGGCGGACTACTGGCACAACAAGGTCGTCGAGCGCGCCCCGGGCATGCCGTGGCTCAAGATCGACGTGCGCGAGGACCGGACACGGCAGCGGGTGGCCCCGTTCACCGGTGGGTTCGCCAGCGCCGGCACCGCGACGGGCAGCGAGGCGGCCAGTTCGTACGTGCTCTCCTACATCACCCTCTCGTATCTGGGCGTCGAGATCGGCCGCTTCATGAGCGACGAGCCGAAGGACGGCGTCACCTTCGGCTGGGGACCGGCCGGCAGCGGCGCCATCGCCTTCGTGGATGGCAACGGGCACCTGGCCCTCGTCGACAAGGAAAAGCGGATCCGGCCCGTGCCCCGGACCAGTTCGGTCCTGCTGCCGGCGTGGTCGCCCGACGGGAACTACGTGGCATTCCTCCAGAAGCAGGGCCGTTCGCGCTACCAGCTCGCCTCCATTGCGATCCTGCGCTCGGTCACCGCGCTGCAGTGAGGGATGCTACGCTCTCTGAGAGCATGGATTTCCGGCTGACCGACGAACAGGAACTCCTCAGGCGCTCGGTGCGCGAGTTCGCCGAGACCGAGATCCGCCCGCACGTCCGCGAGTGGGACGAGGCGCAGCACTTCCCGGTCGAACTCATCCCGGCCCTGGCCGGCCTCGGCCTGATGGGCATCCAGTTTCCCGAGGAGTACGGCGGCTCCGGGATGTCCGCGATCGACTACTGCATCTGCATCGAGGAACTGGCCCGCGTGGACCCGGGCATCGCGCTCTCGGTGGCTGCGCACAACGGCCTTGGCGCGGCGCACATCTTCATGTTCGGCACGGAGGCGCAGAAGCGACGCTGGCTCGTGCCGCTGGCCAGGGGCGAGAAGATCGGCGCCTGGGGCCTGACCGAGTCCACCTCGGGGAGTGACGCGGCCGGCATGCGGACGACCGCAGTGCGCTCCAGCGATGGATGGACCCTCGGCGGCGCGAAGACCTTCATCACCCACGGTCGCGTCGGGCACGTCATGGTCGTGATGGCGGTCACCGACAAGGCAGCCGGCCCGAAGGGCATCTCCGCCTTCATCGTCGAGCACGGCACGCCAGGGATGCGCGCCGGCCGGAAGGAGGACAAACTCGGGATGCGCGCGAGCGACACCACCGAGGTGCTGTTCGAGCACTGCCGGATCCCGGAGGAGCATCTCCTTGGCGAGGAGGGACAGGGCTTCGTGAACACGATGCAGGTGCTCGACGCGGGCCGCATCGGCATTGCGGCCCTGTCGGTCGGCCTCGCCCAGGGCGCGTACGAGGCCGCGCTGCGGTACGCGCAGGAGCGCAAGGCATTCGGGAAGACCATCAGCGCGTTCCAGGCCATCCAATGGAAGCTGGCCGACAACGCCACGCGGATCGAAGCGGCCCGCCTGCTGACCTACCGCGCCGCGTACCTCAAGGACCGCGGCCTCCGCACCACGCTCGAATCGTCGATGGCGAAGCTCTATGCGAGCGAGATCGCCGTCAGGGCATCGGACGACTGCGTGCAGATTCACGGCGGCTACGGCTTCGTGAAGGACTACCCTGCGGAGAAGTTCTTCCGCGACGTCAAGCTCACCACGATCGGCGAAGGCACCAGCGAGATCCAGCGGCTCGTCATCGCCCGGCAGCTCTTCGCCCGATGACGCAGCCGACCACACTGTCCGACCGCGTGCTCGCCGGCGAGCCGAGGGCCATCGCGCGCGCCATCTCCCTCATCGAGAACGAAGAGCCGGCCGCCACCGACCTGATCCGCGGCATCTTCGCGCGGACGGGACGGGCGTACCTGGTCGGGGTCACAGGCCCCCCAGGCGCCGGCAAGAGCACCCTCGTCGACCGCCTCACGGCCACCATCCGCGCGAGCGGTCGTACGGTGGGCGTCATCGCCATCGACCCGACCAGCCCGTTCACCGGCGGAGCCGTGCTCGGCGATCGGCTCCGCATGAACACCCACGCGGGCGACCCTGGCGTGTTCATCCGCAGCATGGCCACGCGCGGACACCTCGGTGGGCTGTCGCGTGCCACCGGCGACGCGGCGCTCGTGCTCGACGCGGCGGGCAAGGACGTCATCATCATCGAGACCGTCGGCGTGGGGCAGGACGAGGTCGACATCATCCGCACCGCCGACATCTCCATCGTGACCCTCGTGCCGGGCACCGGAGACGACGTGCAGGCGATCAAGGCAGGCATCATGGAGATCGCGGACATCTTCGTGGTGAACAAGGCCGACCGCGAGGGGGCGGACCGGCTGGTCTCGGCGGTCGAAGCCAACCTGGCGCTGCACCCGTACGGGCCTGGCGAGTGGCGGCCGCCCATCCTGAAGACGGTGGCGTCCATGGGCGAGGGGATCGCCGAGCTCGATGCCGCGATTGACACCTTTCGTGCCCACGGCGAGGCACAGCAGGCCGCCAGGCGACGCACGCGCAGTGCCTACCGGCTGCGGGAACTGGTGTCGCAGCGCTTCATGGCGCACCTGGAGCGGTCGGTGCTGCAGGCCGGCGAGTTCGACGCCGTGGTGGATCGGATCGCGGCGAGGACCCTCGACCCCTACTCGGCGGCCACCGACCTGCTCGTCCGCGCCATCGGCCGGCAGCCATGAGGCGCGCCGCCCGCGAAGCAGGCGATAATAGGCCTTTCGCGTCCTTCATGCCCCCGCGGCCCTGACACCTTATGAAAGCGTACCTGGATCACATCGGCATCGCCGTCTCGGACCTCTCTGCCTCGCTGGCCTTCTTTCACGAGGCGCTCGGCCTCGAACTGCATGGTTCCGAGGAGGTGGGCTCGCAGCGCGTCCGCGCGCACTTCATCCACGCCGGCCAGTCGAGCCTCGAACTGCTCGAGGGCACGGCACCAGACTCTCCCATCAGCAAGTACATCGAGAAGCGCGGACCCGGGCTGCACCACATCACCCTCCGCGTCGACGACATCGATGCGGCGCTCGCCATGCTCAAGGAGAAGGGCGTCCGGCTGATCGACGAGGTCGCACGCCCGGGTGCGGAGCAGGCGCGGGTGGCGTTCATCCACCCGTCGGCCGCGCACGGCGTCCTCGTGGAACTGAAGCAGGCCCCGAACACCGTCCCTCCGCTCTCCATCTCCCGTTACACCGTCGGCAACTTCGAGCTGGTCTCGCTGTACGACGGCACGTTCCGGCTCGACGGCGGCGCGATGTTCGGCGTGGTGCCAAAAGCCCTCTGGGAGAAGAAGACCACGCCGGACGATTCCAACCGGATCCCCATGACCATGCGGCCGCTCATCGTACGCGATGGCCAGCGGACGATGCTGATCGACGCGGGGCTGGGGGACAAGGAGAGCGAGAAGTTCTACCGGATGTACGCCGCCGACCGGACGCGCACGCTCGACCACGCGCTGGCGGAGGCCGGCATCGCTCCCGAGGACATCGACATCGTCCTGGCGAGCCACCTGCACTTCGACCACGCGGGTGGGTTCACGGTCCGGAACGCGTCAGGCACGGTGGTGCCGCGCTTCCCGAACGCCCGCTACGCCATCAGGCGGGGTGAGTGGAACGACGCGCGCAAGCCCCATGAGCGGAGCCGCGCCAGCTACCTCGTGGACAACTTCATCCCGCTGGCCGAGGCGGGCGTCATCGACTTCATCGAGGACGACCAGCACGTGATGCCAGGCGTCCGCGTGCAGCGGACCGGCGGGCATACGGCCCATCACCAGATCATCTGGATCGAGTCGGGCCGCGACTGTGCGGTCTTCCTCGCCGACCTGATGCCGACCAGCGCGCACCTGCCCGATCCGTGGATCATGGGCTACGACCTCTACCCGATGGACACGCTGTTCGCCAAGCAGGCCTTTGCCCGCGCGGTCGCGCGGCGCGAAACCCTCGCCTTCTTCGAACACGACCCTGTCATCCCGGCAGCGTTCATCACCGAGCAGCAGGGCAAGCTGGGCCTGCGGGCAACCACATGAGCAACCCGACCATTGGCATCATCGGCGGCAGCGGCCTCTACGACATGGCCGAACTGACCGACCGCGAAGAGCGCGTCATCTCCACGCCGTTCGGCGATCCGTCCGGTCCCTACGTCCTCGCCACGCTGCGCGGCAAGCGGGTGGCGTTCCTCGCCAGGCACGGCGCCGGCCACCGCATCTCGCCGTCGGAGCTGAACTTCCGCGCCAACATCTTCGGCTTCAAGGTGCTGGGCGTGGAGCGGATCCTGTCGGCCAGCGCGGTCGGCAGCCTGAAGGAGGAGTACCGGCCGCTCGACATCGTGGTGCCGGATCAGTTCTTCGATCGCACGAAGGGGCGGATCAGCACTTTCTTCGGCCGCGGGATCGTGGCCCACGTGGGCTTCGCGCACCCGGTCTGCGGGCACCTGGCGACGCTGGCGGGGGACTGCGCCGAGACGGCGGGCGCCCGCGTGCACCGCGGCGGCACCTACGTGAACATGGAGGGGCCGCAGTTCTCGACCCTGGCCGAGTCTCGGCTGTATCGCTCGTGGGGCATGGACGTCATCGGCATGACGAACCTCCAGGAGGCGAAGCTCGCGCGTGAGGCCGAGATCTGCTACGCCACGCTGGCGCTGGTCACCGACTACGACTGCTGGCATCCCGATCACGACTCGGTCACGGTCGACCTCATCATCGCCAACCTGACGCAGAACGCCGTGATGGCGCAGCGCACCATCGCCGCGGCGGTGGAGCAGCTCGGCACCGAGCGGACCTGCGGCTGCAAGGACGCGCTCGCGACCGCCATCATCACCAGGCCCGACCACATCCCCGCGGCGGTCAGGCAGGAGCTGGCGCCCATCATCGGCAAGTACGTCAGGTAACCGGACTCCCGTATGAACATCATCGTCACTGGTTCGATTGCGTACGACTACCTCATGTCGTTTCCAGGCAGGTTCACGGAGCACTTCCTGCCGGAGCACATGCACCGGATCAGCCTCAGTTTCCTGGTCGATTCGATGGACAAGCGGCGCGGCGGCTGCGCGCCGAACATCGCCTATACCCTGGCCCTGCTCGGCGAGCGGCCGCTCCTCATGGGCACCGCCGGCGAGGACTTCGGCGACTATCGCCAGTGGCTCGAGGCCGCCGGCGTGGATACCTCGCTGACCCCGCAGGTGGAGGGCAAGTTCACCGCCTCGTTCTTCTGCAGCACCGACCAGCACAACAACCAGATTGCGTCCTTCTACACCGGCGCGATGGCCGACGCCGGCCAGCTCTCGTTCCGCGGCATCGACGACCCGGGCCTGACGATCATCTCGCCCAACGATCCGGGCGCCATGGTGCAGTACGCCGAGGAGTGCCGCACGCTCCAGATTCCCTACATCTGGGATCCGGGCCAGCAGGTGGCGCGCATGTCGGGGGGCGAACTGAAGGAGGGCACGGTAGGTGCCTCCATCGTGATCGTGAACGACTACGAATACGAGATCCTCAAGCAGAAGACCGGGCTGGAGGAGAGCGAGATCCTGCGCCACTGCGGCGCCCTCATCGTCACGAGGGGCGAGCACGGGTCGTCGATCATCACGCGGGACCGGCGGATCGACGTCGCCGCCGTGGCGCCGAAGCGGATCGTCGACCCCACGGGCGTGGGCGACGCGTTCCGCGGCGGACTGATGAAGGGGATTGCGATGGGGCTCGACCACGCCCAGTCGGCCCAGCTCGGAAGCGTGGCTGCCACCTACGCCCTGGAGCACCTCGGCGGGCAGAGCCACTCGTACTCGTTCCGCGAGTTCATGGACCGGTACGAGGAGCACTTTTCGCCGCTCAAGCTGACCATCGCCTGAGCCGCGCCGGGGAGCCCGGAGAACGGGCGGTGTCGTCGCACCGCCGCGCTCCGGCCCGCCTTCGTCAGAACACGCCGGGGATGCCTGTCGACGTCGAGGTGGTCGACCGGGCCGGTGTCGTGCTCGCCGCCGCGGTTGCCGCCACGGCAGCTGCCGATGCGGTCGCTGTGGCCGCATTCTGGCCGGCCGGTCCGGCCTGCTGCAGCGCCTCGAAGTCCACCAGCGACAGGTCGTAGGCCAGCACGGCGGCCAGCTCGTTCTGTCGCGCCTGCGCCAGGTCGCGCTGTGCCTGGATGACGAGGAAGCTCGTCGACATGCCGACGTCGAACCGCTTCTGCTCGACGTCGCGCCGCTGCTCCGCGAGCTCGCGCACCGCCCGAACCGTCTCGAGCCGCCTCGCGTTCATCTCCACCTTCCACGCCGCGTCCCGCACCTGCTGGATGACACGCCCCTCGGCACTGCGCAGCCGCTGCCCGGCCTGCGTGGCCTCGAGCCGGCTGCGCGCCTGGTTCGCCTCCTCGGCACTCTGTCCGATCGGGTACGACACGCTCACGCCCACGGCCCAGGTCGGGTAGTCGCTGCGGAACAACTGGTTCAGGATGCTGCCGAAGCTGATCACCTGGCCGTTGCCGACGATCGTGCCGGGAAAGCCGCCGGCGCGCAGGATCTCGGTGCCGCCGAGGCCGCTCGCCTGGTAACTGGCGTTCAGGCGCACGTCGGGCAGCTTCTGGTTGCCCGCGAGCTTGAGCGCGATGCCCGCGTTCTCGATATCGCGACGGGCCCGCTCCAGGTCCGCGCGGTCGCGCAGGGCGGCGCTCACCGCTCCATCGACGTCAATCGCCTGCGTGGCGAGCGGCGGCGCGTCGGTGGGCTCGAGGGCCACGTTCCAGACGTCGCGCCGCGCCGCGTCGAAGATGAGCACGCGCAGTCGATCCTCCGACTGCTTCACGGCGGTCTCGGCGACGATGAGCTGTTCCTGGTTGGAGGCGACCTCCGCCTGGGCCGACACCAGGTCGATTGGCGGCGACTGGCCCACGTCCACCTTGGCCTTGTTCACGCGCATCAGTTCCTCGGCGAGCCGCAGCGCCGCCTGCCGCGCGTCCACGTTGGCCCGCGCCGACACCAGGTTCCAGTAGGCCGCCTTCACCGCCGCCGTCGTCCGCACCACGCTCTCGCGCAGCCGCGTGTCGGCGATCGTACGGTTCGTCCGCGAGATGCTGAGGTTTGCCCGTGCGGCGTCGGTGAAGAGGTCCTTCAGCAGCGGTTGCGACACCTGGAACGACAGCCCCGATCGGAGCAGCGGGTTGAAGCTGTTCAGGAAGGCGTTGCTCGTCGTGTGCGACGTGTCCCAGCCCACCGCATACGTGGTGCCGAACCACGGCAGCCTCTGGTTCAGTCCCACGTTCGAGGTGACCACGTCGTTGCGCGTGGCCGTCGGGAAGAGCAGGCTGGACGGCGGCGCGAGCTGGTTGTTGCGGTTCACGCTCGACGCCAGCGTGGGCTTGAACAGGCCCGAGGCCGCCGCCACCCGCGTATCGCCGATCTGCGGGTCGAGCCGGTCGGCCGCCAGGTCCGCATTGTCCTGCAGCGCCATGGCCACGGCCTGGTCGACCGACAGCCGCAGTGGCGCGGAGGCCGTCTGCGCGGCTGCCACCGAGGGTGACAGGGCGAGCAGGACGGCCGGAATCCATGATGTCCGCATGAGTGATGTCCTTGCCATTACGAGGCCGACGCCGGGATGACCTCGGGTGATCGACGGCGCCTGAAGAAGCGGATCTTCGACGCATCGTCGAACAGCGAGTAGGCCACCGGCGTGACGAGCAGCGTCAGGAGAAGGGCGAGCGACTGCCCGCCGAAGATCACGAAGCCGATCGCGCGGTTCGTGCCCGAGCCGATGCCGCTCGAGACGATGAGCGGGATCATGCCGGCCACGAACGCGAAGGTGGTCATCAGGATGGGCCGCAGACGGTCGCGGCTGGCCTGGATGACCGCATCGTGGGCGTTCATGCCCTGCGCCTGGAGCTGGTTCGCGTGATCGATCTGCAGGATCGAGTTCTTCTTCACCACGCCGAAGAGCACCAGCAGGCCGAGGGCCGACATGATGTTCAGCGACTGGTTGAAGATCAGCAGCGCCAGCAGCGCGAACGGGAGCGTGAGCGGCAGAGACAGCAAGATCGTGATGGGGTGGAGCCACGACTCGAACTGCGCCGCCAGGATCAGGTACATGAACACGAGGGACAGGACGAACGCGAGGACGAAGTTCTCCGCCGCACGCCCGAGTTCCTTCGACCGGCCGCTGAAGCCGCCCTTGTAGTCGGGTCCTGGCGCCATCCGGTCCCACTCGGCCTGGATGGCGTTCTGGATCGCCGACTGCGAGGCGTTCGGCACCATGTTCGCGAACAGCGTCACCTGGCGCTGGCGCGACAGGCGGCTGATGTCCGACGGGGCCGAGCCGCTTGTGAAGCGGGCAACGTTCTCCAGCGGAATCGAGCCCAGCCGGCTCGACGGCACCGTGAGCCCGCCAATCGCCTGCTCGGTGGAACGGTTCGCCGCCTCGGCCCTGAGATGCACCTCGTACTGCTCGCTCCCCTCGTTGTAGGTGGTCACCTGGTCGCCGCCCACGAGCCACCGCAGCGCTTCGGCCGCGTCTCCCACCTGGACGCCGAGGTCGGCCGCCTTGGGCCGGTCCACCTGCACCGACAGTTCGGGCTTGCCGGAGTTCAGCGACCGGTCTGGGTCCACCAGCCCCGGAATCGCCTTCATCTTCTCGAGCATCTGCTGGCTCAGCACGTCCAGCGTCCGGAGGTCAGGCCCACTGATGAGGAACTGGATCTCGGCGTTCTGCGAACCGCCGCCGCCGATGGTCGCCACCTGCTGCACCGACGTCCGCGCATCCTTGGCCACGACCGGCAGGATGTCCGAGCGGATGGCGTTCATGATGACGAACTGATCGCGCTCGCGCGCTTCGATCGGGACGAGCCTCACATAGATGGAGGAGAGGTTCCTCGTGCCCGCCTGGTCGCCACCGATGGTGATCAGCGTGTAGTCGACCTCAGGCACCCGCTGCCGCAGCGTGGTCGCCACGCGGTTCGTCAGGATCTCGGTCGCCTCCAGGCTGGTGCCTTCAGGCGCACGCAGGTTGATCTCGAACTCCGACTGGTCGTCGGGGGCCATGAAGGCCTTGGGCACCACGATGAACAACGGGATGCTGCTCAGCAGCACCAGCACCGCGCCAATGGCGACGATCGCCCGGTGCCCCATCGACCACTCGAGCAGGCGCGTGTAGAACACGTCCACCGCGTGGAAGACCTTCGAGTTCTTCGACGAGTGCTTGTCCTTGCCGTGCGGATTCACCTTCAGCCACCGCGCGGCCAGCATCGGCGTCAGGGTGAAGCTGACCACCAGCGACACCATGATCGCGAACGCCATGGTCAGGCCGAAGCTCTTCATGAACCGGCCGACGATGCCGCCCATGAAGCCGACCGGCACGAAGATCGCCACCAGCGACAGCGTCGTCGCCAGAACGGCCAGGCCGATTTCGGCCGTGGCGTCTTCCGCCGCCTTGAACTTGTCCTCGTGCTTCTCCTCGATGAACCGGTAGATGTTCTCCAGCACCACGATCGCGTCGTCGATGACGATGCCCACCGACAGCGTGAGCGCCAGCATCGTCATCATGTTCAGCGTGAAGTCCATGTACCAGACGAGGCCGAACGTGGCGATGATCGAGGTGGGAATCGCGATGGCCGCGATGATGGTGGAGCGGAAGTTCGCGAGGAACACGAACACCACGAGCGCCGCCAGGATGGCGCCGAGCACCAGGTGTTCCTCGACGTCGCTGATGGCCGCCTCGATGAAGATGGAGAGGTCGCGCACGATGCGCGCCTCGTAGCCGGGCGGCAGGGTCGGCGTGATCTCGTCGAGCCGCTCCCGGACGTTCTTGACCACTTCGACCGTGTTCGTCCCCGACTGGCGGCGGACGTCCAGCAGCACGGTCGGCACGCCGTCGATGCTCGCGATCGTGGTGGGCTCGGCCTCGCCGTCCTCCACGCGCGCCACGTCGTCCAGCGTGATCGGGTGGCCTTCCGTCTCGCGGATGACGATGTCGTTGAACTCGGCCACCGACTGCACGCGGCCGCGCGTGCGGAGGGTGAGCGACTGACCGCCCTGGTCCACGCGCCCGCCCGGCACCTCGATGTTCTGGGCCTGGAGTGCGCGCGAGATCTCGTTGACGGTCACGTTGTACGCGCGCATCCGGTCGGCGTCGAGCCACACGTTGACCTGGCGCTGGCGACCGCCGAGCACCACGACCTGGCCCACACCGGTGACGCTCTCGATCTGGCGCCGCAGGACCTTGTCCGCGTACTCGGTGACGTCGCGCACCGGCTTCTTGGCCGTGAGCGCGATGCTGATGACCGGTGCCGCGTCAGGGTCGAACCGGTCGATGCGCGGCTGCTGCACCGTGCGCGGCAGCCGGGACATGACGGCACTGACCTTGTCGCGCACTTCCTGTGCGGCGACGTCGCCATCCTTCTCGAGGACGAACGACACCATGACGAGCGACACGCCTTCCGACGAGGTGGAGCGCAGCTCGTCGATGCCGCTGATCGTGTTGACGGCTTCCTCGATCTTGTCCGTCACTTCCGTCTCGATCTGCTCGGGCGCGGCGCCCGGCTGGACAGTCGTGATGACAATCATCGGGAAGTCGACCTTCGGGAACTGGTCGACCCCCAGCTTCGTGAACGAGAACGCCCCGATGACGGTCAGGGTGAGGATGAGGACGCTGGCGAAGACGGGGCGCTTGATGCACAGCGCGGCAAGCCACTGCATTACGACACCTTGGCGCCGTCGAACAGCTGTGCGACGTTCTTCGTCGCCACCCGCTCGCCGGCCTTGAGTCCGGTTGCGATTTCCACGAGCGCCTCGGCCTGCTCGCCGAGCGTGACGATGCGCTCCTCCACGTGATCGCCGTTCACGACGTAGACGCGGCTGGTGCCGGCCTGCGTCAGCACGGCATCGACCGGCACCATGACGGCCGGCGACTTCTCGAGTTGCTCGACCCTCGCGGTGGCGAAGAGACCGGGCTTCAGGTCGCCCGACTGGTTCGGCACGACCGCCTCCACTGTCAGGGCGCGGCGGTTGGCTTCGAGCACGGGCGAGACATACCGCACGGTGCCGGTGAACTCACGGCCGGGGTAGGCGTCGACCTGGAAGGTGACCGGTGCGCCGGCCTTCATGGCCGACACGAACTGCTCGGGCACCGTCATCTGGACGCGCAGCGGGTTCACCCGGACGACCACCGCGACCTTCATGCCCTTGGTCACGTAGTCGCCGACCGAGACGAGCCGCTCGCCGACCAGGCCGGTGAACGGCGCGCGGACAGTGGTGTCGGCGAGTGACTTGTGGGCCAGCGACACGCGCGCGCGTGCGGCCTGGAGCGCCTGGAACTGCTGGGCCGCGCCATTGCGCGCGGCCTCGTACTGCTGGCGGCTGGCGTCCATCTGGGTCCGACGCTGCTCGAACTCCGACTGGGAAACCACCCGCTGGTCGAGCAGCGACTTGATCCGGTTGAACTCGTTGGTGGCCAGGTCGAAGGACGCCTTTGCGGTCTGGACCTCGGGCACCTTGTTGACGTCGAACTCGGCGCCGGACGTGATGCCGAGGCGCGCCTCGATCTGCGCCGCGTTCGCCTCGGCTTCCTTGACCTGTGCGTCGGCTTCCGCGGGCGAGACCCGGATGAGCACCGCGCCTTCGTTGACCGCCATGCCGCGCTCGACCGGTGTGGCCACGATGCGCCCCGCGATCTCGGCGGCGACATCGGCCTGGTCCTCAGCCATCAGGCTGCCCGTGGCGCGGATGAAGCGCGTGATGGGCTGCTCCACCGCGGCCACCGCGGACACGGCCACCGGCGGGGCGGTCGAGGTCACCGCGGCCGCCTTGGCATCGGCCGCCTTCGGATCGGCCGAGCCGCAGGCGGGAAAGACACACGCGCCGGCCAGCAGGACGGCGGCGAGGGTCGCGTTGTCGAATGGACGGATCATGAACGGGGCTCCTGTGATGACACGTGCGGGTCGTGCGATGAATGAACGGGCTCGTCGAGCGGACAGGCGATCGACGTGAAATGCAGTGGCGGCGCAGCCTGCAGGCCGGCCAGGGTGACGGTCAGGACATCGCGCGCGAGCGCGTCGGCCACACTGCCGGGCAGGCGTTCTGACACCCGCATGGCCGCCACGCCGACGAGGGCACAGCTCACGACGTGAAGTACGGCCTCGGGGGTGGTGGCGGCCGGCAGGTCGCCGGCCTGGACCGCGGCCTCGATGTGCGACAGGAGCAGCTGCTTGCCTTCACGCGCGTAGCGCAGCCGCTCGTACTCGCGCCCGATCCGGGGCACCGAGCGGTCCACGAACATCAGGGAGAAATACTCGGGGTGGTCGCAGCTGAACTCGTAGAAGCGCCAGAAAAACTGCCGGACACGCTCGAGCGGCGGCAGGCTGCCGAGCGCATCCAGCGCCTGCTGGTCGCCGTACATCAGCCGGAAGCCCTCTTCGGCGAGGGCAAAGAAGATGTCGTCCTTCGAGGAGAAGTAACCGTAGATGGCGGCCGGGCTGTATTCGACCCGTTCCGCGATCTTCCGGATGGAGACCTGCTCGAAGCCATCCTTGATGAAGAGGTCCCGGGCCGCGTCGAGGATGCCGCGACGGACCGCCTCGCGGTCCCGTTCCTGTCGTTCCTTGATTCCCATTACGTCGTCGCAGCCGAGGCACACCGACCGGTTTGGCCAGATGTGAACACTGTTCGGTCAGCTAACGTCGTTAGACGGCGGTCGTCCGGAATCGGTTCCGCGACAGGGTAAACCGTTGTCATGCTGGGTCTTCACGTGTCGTGCCGGCCACCGCCCGGTCTCGGAGTAAACTATCGGGCGGTGTCACCCTCTACGGAAGCGTCGAAGCCGGCCGCGCTGTGGCTCATGTGCCTCGCCGCCTGGGCCATACCTGGTGCCGGGCACCTTTGGCAGGGGCGTCGATTCCAGGGCATCTCGTTCCTGGTGGCCATCCCCCTCATGTTCGCGATCGGGCTGGCCATCAAGGGTCAGCTGTTCTCCTTCACCCTGGCTGACCCGCTGGTCGGGCTGGCGGCTCTCGCGCACTTCGGGATCGGGCTGCCGTACTTCATCGCGACCGGTCTCGGGCTCGGTGCCGGCGAGGTCAGGGCCGTGGGTTACGAGTACGGCAATGCCTTCCTGGTTGTCTCGGGCCTCCTCAACCTGCTGGTCGTGATCGACGCCTACGACATCGCGCTCGGCCGCAAGTAACCGTGCACAGCCACTTCCTCCTGCTCGTTCTCTTCGCGTTCTTCGTCTCGTTCGTCTTCGCCCTGATCGCACGCGACGAGGCCCGGGAACAGCTGCGGTTCGGCGGCATGCTGTTCGCCGGTTTCATCCTGTCGGCCGTGGTGATCGGCTGGCTGATGATGCCGTTTCCGTTCTGAACGCATGGCCTGACCGGCTCCAGACTCCGGACTCCCGGCTCCGGGGCGCGTCGGCTCCTGGCCCGAAGTCGATCATGCCCGACGCCCGACGCCAGAAGCCCGACGCCCAGAGCCCGGTGCCCGGCGCTCTCCTGTCGCGGTGGCTCCCCGTGCTGGCCTACATGGCCTTCATCTTCGGGCTCTCCTCCCTGACGGCCACGCCGGCCATGCCCGGCGGTTCGGACAAGCTGCTGCACGCGCTTCTCTATGCAGGCTTCGGCCTGCTCCTCGGCAGGGCGTTGGCGGGCGGCTGGCATGGCGTCACCTGGACCACGGTGCTGACGGTCACCGTGTGTGGGGCGCTGTACGGCATCAGCGACGAGGTCCATCAGTACTTCAACCCGCCGCGCGCCGTGGAGATGGCGGACGTGGTGGCGGACACGATCGGCTCGGCGGCCGGGGCGGCCGCCCTGCGGGCGTGGGGTATAATTCGAGGCCGCGATGGCCTTTGACAACCTTCTCGTCGAACGCGATGGTCCGGTGGCGACCATCACGATCAACCGGCCGAAGGTGCTCAACGCCCTCAACGCACAGACGCTCGACGAACTCGGGCGTACCCTCGTGGACCTCCAGTCCGACCCCGCAGTCCGGGCCCTGATCATCACCGGGGCGGGCGACAGGGCGTTCGTCGCCGGCGCCGATATCAACGAACTCGCGCAGCAGTCGCCGGTGAGCGGCCGCGAAATGGCCCGCGGAGGCCAGCAGGTGTTCGATCGCATCGAACAGCTGGGCAAGCCGGTTGTTGCCGCCATCAACGGCTACGCGCTGGGTGGTGGCTGCGAGCTGGCCATGGCCTGCACACTCCGCATTGCCGCCGACACGGCCAGGCTCGGGCAGCCGGAGATCAACCTCGGACTGCTCCCCGGCTACGCGGGTACCCAGCGGCTGCCCAGGCTCGTCGGGCCCGGACGTGCCCTGGAACTCCTGCTCACCGGTACGCCGATCACCGCGGCCGAGGCCGAGCGTATCGGGCTGGTGAACCGGGTGGTTCCTGCCGCCGACCTACTCACGGAAGCCCGGAAGCTGGCATCAGCGCTCGCGGGGCAGGCGCCGATCGCCGTCCGCTACATCATGGACGCCGTACAGGCGGGCGCGCAGATGCCGTTCGCCGACGCCTGCCTCTACGAGGCGACCCTCTTCGGGCTCGCGGCAGCCACCGACGACATGCGGGAGGGCACGCGCGCCTTCCTCGACAAGCGGAAGCCGACTTTCAAGGGACAGTAGTGCGCATCATCGAAGGTTCGAGGTCCGCGACCGGGCTGAAGTTCGCGGTCGTCGTGTCCAGGTACAACGACTTCGTCACCGACCGTCTGGAACGGGGCGCTCTGGGTGCCCTTGCCGCCGCGGGCGTCGCCGACGACGATGTGACGGTGATCCGGGTGCCTGGAGCGTTCGAGCTCCCGATTGCCGCCCGGCTCGCCGCCAACACCCACGAGTTCGACGGCATCGTCTGCCTCGGCTGCCTGATCCGTGGCGCGACGCCCCACTTCGAGTACATCTCGTCGGCGGTGGCGCACGGGCTGACTGCAGCCGCAGGCGAAACCGGCGTGCCCATCGCGTTCGGGGTGCTCACGACCAACTCGGCCGAGGAGGCGCTCGAGCGCGCCGTGGATGGCCCGTCGAACAAGGGTTGGGAAGCCACGCAGGCGACGATCGAACTCGCGCTCGTCGCCACCGAGCTGTCGGCCGGGACGCCGGACGCATGAAGGGCGCCCGCAAGGACCCGAGGCACCGCGCCCGCGAGGCTGCCCTCCAGATCCTGTATCAGTGGGAGGTGGGCCGCACGGACGTGGCGAGCGCCGCCGACACGTTCTTCGACCTGCAGTGGGCCGACCCCGAACCTCCCTCGGACGAGTTCCGTGCCTTTGCCACCGAGCTGGCCCACGACACGGTCAGGCGGCTCAGCGAGGCCGACGCCCTGATCGCCGAGACTGCGGAGCGGTGGCGGCCCGAACGCATGGCCATCCTCGACCGGCTCATCCTCCGGCTGTCGGTGTCCGAGCTACTGCGGACCCTCCGCTCATCCCTGGGTACGCGGGGGGCCGCCCGTGACACGATCACGCCGCCGGCCGTGGCCATCAACGAGGCGCTCGAACTGGCGCGGACCTTCAGCACGGAGGAATCCGTGAAGTTCATCAACGGCATGCTCGACGCGATCCGCCGGAAGCTCGAGGCGGGTGAGGGTGGCATGGCGCAGGCGACCGGCGACTAGCCGTCGGCGAATTGGCAACTGGCGATTCCGTATGTCGACATCACAGGACGAGCAGATCCAGCAGAGGAAGGCGAACCTCGAGGCGCTGACGGCGCTGGGTGTCGCCGCCTACCCGAACCGGTTCGAGCGGCGCGACACCATCAGCGCACTGGTCGCGGCCCACAACCCGAAGGACGGCGCGCAGCTCGAGGCCGAGCGGCCTGAAACCGCCACGGCCGGGCGCATCCTGGCGATGCGCTCCTTCGGCAAGGCCAACTTCCTCGTGCTGTCGGACGGTCGCCAGAAGCTGCAGGTCTACATCCGGCAGGACTCGATGCCGGAGCTGGACTTCAGGATCTTCAAGCTGCTCGACTTCGGCGACTGGGTCGGTGTCGAGGGCCGCCTGTTCCGGACCAAGACGAACGAGCTCACCATCTGGGCATCGCGCATCCACTTCCTCACCAAGTGCCTCCTTCCGCTGCCGGAGAAGTGGCACGGGCTCACCGACGTCGAGACCCGCTATCGCCAGCGGTACCTCGACCTCGCGGTGAACCCGGAGTCGCGGCACGTGTTCGAGACCCGCAGCCACGTGGTGACGGCGATCCGTGCCTTCATGATCGCGCGCGGCTACCTCGAGGTGGAGACGCCGATGATGCAGCCGATCGCCGGCGGAGCCCTCGCGCGCCCGTTCGTGACGCACCACAACGCGCTCGACATGCAGCTCTACCTCCGCATCGCGCCAGAGCTGTACCTGAAGCGGCTCACGGTGGGTGGCATCGAGCGCGTGTTCGAGATCAACCGCAACTTCCGGAACGAGGGGATCTCGACGCAGCACAACCCCGAGTTCACGATGATGGAGTTCTACCAGTCGTACTCGGACTACCAGGACCTGATGGTCATGACCGAGGACCTGATCTCGACGGTCGCCGTCCAGGCCACCGGCAGCGATCAGGTCACGTTTGGTGAGCACCAGATCTCGCTCGCGGCCCCGTTCGCGCGGCTCTCGCTCCGCGACGGCGCGCGCGAGGCGGCGTCGGCCCGGCTCGGCCGCGACGTGGCCCCGGAGGAACTGCGCGACCGCGACAGCGCCGCCGCCCTCGCGGCCTCGCTCGGCATCGAGGTCCAGCCGGGGTACGGCGCCGGCAAGATTGCCACCGAGATCTTCGAGCGCCTGTGTGAGGACCGGCTGATCCAGCCGACCTTCGTGCACGACTTCCCGACCGAGGTGTCCCCCCTGTCGAAGCAGCGGGCCGACGACCCGGACACGGTGGAGCGGTTCGAGCTGTACATCGGCGGCTTCGAGGTGGCCAACGCCTTCAGCGAACTGAACGACCCGGTGGAGCAGCGGCGGCGGTTCGAGGACCAGCTCAAGGACCGCGCCCGCGGCGACATGGAAGCGCACGCGATGGACGAGGACTACATCCGCGCGCTCGAGTACGGCCTGCCGCCCACGGCGGGCGAGGGGGTCGGCATCGACCGGCTCGTCATGATCCTCACCAACAGCCCCTCGATCCGCGACGTCATCCTGTTCCCGCTGATGCGCAAGCGGGAATAGACGCCACATGCGCTACCACGGACGCCACGGAATCGAGCGGAGATGAACACGCCCTTCGAGCTCCAGATTGCGCTGCGCTACCTGCTCGCGAATCGGAAGCAGGCATTCATCTCGGTCATCTCACTCATCTCCACGCTCGGCGTCGTGGTTGGGGTGATGGCGCTGGTCATCGCCCTCGCGCTGATGACCGGGTTGCAGGGTGAACTCAGGGACCGCATCCTCGGCTCGAACCCGCACATCTTCGTGTGGAAGCGTGGCGGCATCACCGGCACGTACGACACCTACCTCCAGAAACTCAGGACCGAGCCGCACGTGGTCGGTGCCGCCCCAGCCATCCTGGGAAAGGCGCTGGTCTCGGCTGCCGGCGACCAGGCGTTCATCAACCTCAAGGGAATCGATCCGGCCGTCGAGCCGCAGGTCACCGACATTGCCGCCGCCATGCGCTCGGGCGTCCTCGAGGATCTTGCGAAGGCAGACCCGGAATCCCCGGGGGCCATCCTGCTCGGCAGCGACCTCGCGGCCCAGCTCGGCGTCATGGTGGGCGACTCGATCTCCGTCCTCACGCCGCAGGGCACCCTGTCGCCCATGGGCATGATTCCACGCGCACGCCGCCTGCGCGTCGCGGGCACCTTCTCGCTCGGACTCTACGAGATCGACTCCCAGACCGGTTTCGTCTCGCTCGACGTCGCGCGCCGCCTCCTCGACAAGGAGGACATCGACGCCATCCAGCTGCGCCTCGACGATGTGTTCGCGGCGCCCGCCACGGCTGACGCCGTCGACGCGACGCTCGGCGAGGGGTGGATCGCGCAGGACTGGGCCGACATGAACCAGTCGCTCTTCTCGGCGCTCTGGCTCGAGAAGATCGCGATCTCCCTGACGATCGGCCTGATCGTCATGGTGGCGGCGCTCAACATCGTCGCCTCGCTGATCCTGCTGGTGATGGAGAAGCACCGCGACATCGCGATTCTCAAGACCATGGGGGCGAGCGCCCGCAGTGTCACCACGATCTTCATGCTGCAGGGGCTGATCATCGGCGTGGTGGGCACGGTGGTCGGCGGCGGGCTGGGCTACGGCATCTCGCGCGTCCTCGACGTCTACCAGCTGATCCGCGTGCCGGCCGACGTGTACCAGATCTCGCACGTGCCGTTCACGGTGATGCCGCTCGACTTCGTCCTGGTCGTCGTGTCCGCGGTGTTGATCGCGTTCCTGGCCACCATCTACCCCTCACGCCAGGCGGCGAAGCTCGATCCCGCCCAGGCGCTGCGGTACGAGTAGCGCGGAGCCGATGGAAGGTTCGCCCCGCGTCCTGAGCGACTCATGCCTGTCCTGATTGCCGCCCGCGGCATCGTGAAGAGCTACGTCGACGCGGGCAAGGTGCTCACCGTGCTCCGCGACCTTGACGTCGAGGTCGCCTCGGGCGAGATGGTGGCGATTGTCGGTGCGTCGGGGGCCGGCAAGAGCACGCTGCTGCATGTGCTGGGCGGGCTCGACCGGGCGGAGCAGGGCAGCGTCACCGTCAACGGCGCCGACCTGATGGCCCTGCCCGATGCCGAGCTGGTGGCCTTCCGCAACCGGCATGTCGGGTTCGTGTTCCAGTTCCATCACCTGCTGCCCGAGTTCAGTGCGCTCGAGAACGTGATGATGCCCATGCGCATCGCACGCGTGGGCAGGACCGAGGCCGCGGCGCGCGCCACGGAACTGCTGGCGCGGGTGGGGCTCGGTGAGCGCCTGGCCCATCGGCCCGGCATGCTGTCCGGTGGCGAGCAGCAGCGCGTGGCGGTGGCCCGTGCGCTGGTGATGCAGCCCACGGTGCTGCTGGCCGACGAGCCGACGGGCGACCTCGACGAGCAGACCGCCGAGTCGCTGCACGAGCTGCTCCGCGACATGCATCGCGGCTACGGCCTCACCTCGGTGATCGCGACCCACAACCCCCGGCTGGCGGCCGCGTGCGATCGCGTGCTGCGGCTCGAGGGCGGTCGCCTGGTCGGGGCCTGAGCGTCAGATCCGCTCGGCGGTGTCGGACGAGTACTTGAGCGGGAACTCCTGCCGGGGGCTCTGGTTCACGTTCACGATGAGGTCGGCGAGCAGGCCCGTGAAGATGATCTGGGCACCCACCATCACCATGAGCACCCCGAAGCTGAGGAGCGGACGCGTGCCGATGGGAATGCCCTGCGTCCAGAGCCAGGTCAGGTAGAGCAGCGCCACCATCCCGACCGACCCCACCAGCGCGCCAACCCGGGCGAAGAAGTGCAGCGGACGCTTGGTGTACTTCATGAGGAAGAACAGCGTCAGCAGGTCGGGGATCTCGGTGAAGATCTTGGTCGACGGGTACTTCGACATGCCGTGCCGCCGCTCGTGGTGCTGCACCGGAATCTCGGCCACCCGATAGCCCATCTCCGACGCCATCACCGGGATGAAGCGGTGCATGCCGCCGTACAGGCGGAGGTCGCGCGCCGCATCGGCCTGGTACAGCTTCAGCCCGCAGTTCATGTCGTGGAACGACACGCCGAAGAGCATCCGGACCACGACCTGGTTGAACAGCTTCGACGAAATCACCTTCAGCAGGCTGTCCTGCCGGTCCCTGCGCCACCCGTTCACGATGCCGACCCGCTCGCGCACGATGTACTCGTGCATCTTCCCGATGTCGCGCGGGTCGTCCTGCAGGTCGGCGTCCATCGTGACGATGTAGCGGCCTGCGGCGTGCTGGAAGCCGCAGGTGAGGGCGGGCGACTTGCCCAGGTTCCTGCGGAAGGACAGCACGCGGACGCGCGAATCGCTCTCGACCTCGGACTTCAGCGCCGCCAGGGTGCCGTCGGTCGACCCGTCGTCCACGAAGAGGATCTCGTAGTGCTCTGTCACCGAAGCCATGGCCGAGCGGATGGCCGCCATGAGGTCCGCGACGGACTCCTGCTCGTTGAAGACCGGGATGACTATCGAGAGTTCAGGTATCGCGGTCGGCATCGTCCTCATCGTTCCGCACGGGCGAGGCTGGGACGCAGCTGATCGTAGGCCGGTCCGGGGAAGACGGCGCAGAGCACGACGCCGTCGGGCGTCTTCACCTGGTAGAGCGCATCGGTGCGGTTCACCAGTTCGCGCATGCCCTCGATCGGGCCGCGATTGAGCCGGATGGTGACGTGTTCGGTCGGTCGCCAGGGCGGCGTGAACGCGAGTTCCTTGTAGCGTTCGGCATCGAGCTGGATGATCTGCCATGCGTTACCCGAGACCACGACCGGCTGGCCGGCGCGACGCGCCAGGTCGGCCGACCAGTCCACGGCTTCGAGCAGGCAGTTTCCCCAGTAGTCCATGTCGTAGCGAAGGAAGGCCCCCTTCGGTCCGCCCGCCACCTGGTTGAAGTACACGATCTGGTTGGGGAACGCGCGCACGTTGAAGATCGCGATGTCGGCGAGCCCGACCGCGAGCAGGACGCCGGCGGCGACCTGCCGGCCGCGACCCGCGGCCGGGGACAGCCAGACCGCGTAGCCGGACGCCGCGAGGATGACGAGCGGCGGATAGGTGAAGAGCAGGTGGCGGATGCCGTCGTAGATGGTCGAGCCGCGCAGGACGATCATCGCGATGGGCAGCAGCACGACGAACCAGAGCGCGGCGCGCGGCCAGCGTACTCCCGACGGCTGCGGGGCGAGCGACAGGAGCACGCCGAGCAGCACGACCGGCGGCGTGGAGATGGCCACCCAGGTTGGGACGTAGGTCCACGGCAGCTTGAAGGCGACGTACTCGACCCCGCGGAAGAGCACCATGCCGCCGTAGTCGTAGCTCGAGAAGCCCAGCAGGCCGATGATGGGCCGGATGAACGGGTTCTCCTGTGCCCACGGCCAGGCCACCGTCCCCATGACCAGCACCGCGGCAAGCAGGCCGAGCAGCCGGAGCGAGAGGTGCAGCAGGCGCCGCCAGTCGTAGTGCCGCTCGGCGAGGAAGAACGCGCCGGCGAGCATGCCTGCGTATCCTGCGTAGAGCAGGGCGCCGGCCCGGATGCTGAGGGCCAGCGCCAGCGGCACGGCCATCTTGATCCCGGTGCCGAGCGACAGGTACGGCCACCGCGGCGACATCAGCGAGATGTAGTAGAGCGCCACCACGGACATGGCCGCGAACGGCAGGTCCTTGGGGTTGTTCATCGCGTCGGCGAAGAAGCGCGGCGAGAGCGTGAGCAGCGCCAGGGTGATCACTGCCGACCATGCGCCGAAGAATCGCCCGGCCAGGCGGCCAGCGTAGACGATCCCGAACCAGCCGAAGATCGCGCCGATGACATGGCGGATGACGTAGCGGTTGCCCGGGAAGACGTGTTCAGCCGCGACGGCCAGCAGGTCGAAGAGGCCGCCGTAGAGATGCCCACCGGTCTCGGGAAAGGCCTCGCGGCCGCGGACGCCGGTGTAGAAGTCCCAGATCAACTCGCCGTAGTGGTGCCGCGACTTCTCGTCCCACGTGACCCCGAAGTGGAACGACGCCAGCACCATGGCCGGCAGCAGCGCCGCCGCCAGTCCCCAGAAGAGCAGGACGGCGCGCCTGTCCGCGCCCGCGTCGACCGGTCCGGCGCTGTTCGAAGGTTCGATGGCAGTCACAGTGTCTCGGCCGCGTTGCCGCTCACTTGAGCACGGCAACCGTGAAGGCCGGATCGCCCCATGGCGTGGAGTATGAGTAGTTTACCAGCACATCGTTGCTGCCGAACCCGCGCAGGGCGCGCCATCGGGCGTGAGTGCGGTTGAGGGCGGTGGCCAGTGCGCCGTTCGGGAACCGCTCGTCTGCACCCCACCGTGGCACCAGCAGCACGGCGGGCCCCGGAACCGGACCGAGCACGGCCGCCAGGGAGGCGTCGTCGCCCGCCGACTGCAGGTTCACCGTGACCACCCGGCGACCGGCCTCGGCGAGCGGGCGGCTGTCGAACCCCAGCTGTTCGGGCACCGCGATGGTCCAGTCCGCAGGTACGCGCTCGAGCAGGAATGACGTCGCCAGGTTCCGCGAGTCCACCCGGACGCGCGCACTGCTGACGAGGTGTCCGATCGGCAGCAGGGCCACGAAGAGGAGCACCGCCAGCCCCGCGTGAAGGGGCGGTGCCGGGATGCGCCGGAGCCACTGTCGCCGGGTGATTGCGGCAACCAGCCAGCCGTGGATCACCACGAGGCCTGCCGCGATGCAGAGCGCCACGATCGGGTGGAGGCTGAGCGCGTTGCGCGGGAAGTGGACGCGCTGTGCCGAGAGCAGCGCGAGCAGCACGGCTGGAAGCGCGGCCAGGACGACAGCCCTCCGCCAGTCGTGCCACGCGAGCGCGGCAAGCCCCAGCGGCGCCAGCACGACCCCTGCGACACCGAACTCGGACGCGAAGTGCCCTGCGTAGTAGAGGAACTGGGGCAGGCCCGGCTCTTCGTTGTAGCCGCGGTGTCCCGACGCGTAGTGGAAGGCCTCCGAGGCGACGCCGTTGAGGAACCCCGGGATGTCGAGGAGGCTGTAGGGCACCGCCACGAGAAAGGCCGCCACCATCGCCGCCAGGGCGGCGACGCACCCGCCGAGCCGCGTGCCACGAGGCTGGCCCAGCACGATGCCGAGCAGTACGGGGACGATGGCCACTGCCAGCGTGTACTTGGAGCCGGTCGCGAGCCCTGCGCACACACCAGGCAGCACCGCGGCGTGCAGCAGCGAGGTGCGGCGCATGCCGGCCAGCGTAGAGGCGAGCGTGAGCGCCGTGAAGCTGGCCGCCACCAGGTCGACGTTCAGGTAGGTCCAGCTGTGGAACCAGAACAGCGGCGAGAGCAGCAGCACGAGCGGCGTGGCGGCGAGCAGCACCGGCCGGCCGAAGGCAAGCCAGGCGGAGACGCCCGACATCGCCAGTGCCACGACCGCGAGGATGGCGTAGAAGCGCCGCGCGGTCTGCATCGGCCGGCGCGCGTCGTAGTACGGGTAGCCGACGTTGCCGATGTCCTTCACCTCGCGCAGCTCCAGCCGCGTGGCCGACTGGATGAAGCCGGCGGCCATGCCGGCCGCGGCGATGTACTTCGGCAGTGAGGGATAGTTGAAGGTGTAGGGATGCAGGTTGCCCGTCACCACGGTGCGGTGCGCCGGGCCTGTCAGGAACGCCTCGTCGACGTGCTGCGGATAGGGCAGCGTCGCATCGATGTGCCGGAAATCGGACCACAACGCGAAGCCGCAGATCAGCAGGAACGCCGCGACCCAGATGCGGCGCAGCGGTGTAGGCCCTGCTGGAGGTGTCGTAGTCATGCGGCGAGCGCAGCTAGTATAAGCGCCACCTTGTGGCCGTTCCCGTCGAGTATCATGTCAGCACCTTCTGAATGAGGCTCCTCGTCGTTCACGCCTGGATGAGGGGCAATCTCGGGGACGTGCTGCAGCTCTCGGTCCTGCTGCGCGCGCTTCGCGAGCTTGGCCCGGCCGTCCTGGATCTTGCCGGCTACCCCGCGACGCCCGCGCCCGCCACCGGTGAACTGATCGCCCTGGTCGACCGGTTCCGCCCGGAGCCCTTTCCGTGGTTCTGGACGTTCGCGCCAGGCCTGGCACAGCGTGCTGCCGTCGAGCCCTGGTGGCGTCGGCGCCGCGCCGGGCTCTTCAACGAGTACGACGCGATCGTCTGCGCCCCGGGACCGTACATCGCCGACTACGATCCGCGGGCCCCATCTGCGCTGGCCGACATTGCCCTGGTCCGGGACCTCGGCAAGCCCATCGTGCTCTCCAGCCACTCCATCGGTCCACTGTCCGACGCCGGCGTCCGCACCGTTGCGCGCGCGTCCGCGTGCGTGGCGCGCGAGTCGGCCACCCATCGGTATCTCGAGGCACGCGGCGTGCCCAGCACGCTCGCGGCAGACTACGCGTTCCTCTACCCGTATGCCTCGGCGATGACAGGGGAGCCGCCCGGTGCGCCCTGCCGGCTCGTGTTCCTGCGGTCGAACAACTATCCGGTGGGCTCGTTGCGGATGGACGGCGGCGCGCTGCTCGCGGACCGCCACGAACTGGTGCCGGCTGGACCGCATCCCATCGTTTTGGCGACGAGCGACATGCATCGCGATGCCCGCTTCCTCGCGTCGGCAGGCTCGCGCCTCGGCGTCGAGTGGGTCGGCTGCCACACCGTGCCCGAGCTGGTCCGCGTCGTCCGGCGCGCAACGACCGTGGTCTCCGACCGGTATCATCCGGCCATCTGCGCCGCCACGCTCGGCAAGCCTGCCCGCGTCCTGCGGAACCGGGAGCCTCACAAGATGCAGGGGCTGAACGATCTCCTTGCCGGCCACTCACTGGTCCACCTCCAGGAACTCGCGCGGGCCGGACTGGCCGTCGTGCGGAGCGCGATCCAGAACGCCTTATGACAGAGAACCCACTCGGCCGGCCCATCCGCCTGCTGGCGCTCTATCCCACGTTCTGGCCGCGCCAGGGCGGCGGACAGATGGTGCTGGCGGCCATCGCACAGGGGCTGGCGCCGCAGCTCGAGACCACCGTGCTGACGCGCGGCTACCAGGACAGTCCGGCAACCCAGCAGTACGAGTTCCTGTCCGTACGGCGTTACACCAACCCGGCACCCGAGGTCTGGAAGGACTACGCGACCGGTGCGCAGCACGTCTCGTTTCCCCAGAAGCTGGCGGTGACCGGCCTCGACGTGGTCTGTTCGCTGCCGCTCATGTACCGCATGGCGCAGGCCGCCGACCTGGTGCACCTGCACTTCCCGCTGCCGCTCGGGGTGAGCGCCCTGATGATCCGCGCGCTCGTCGGCAAGCCACTCGTCGTGACCGTGCATGGCAATGCCGACGTGTACGAACTGCCGCCCGCCATGGCCCCGATCACGCGCGCGGTCCTCACACGCGCCGACGCGGTGGTGAGCGTCAGCCTCGACCTGGCGGACCACCTCCGCAGCGTGATGAAGGTGCCGAACGTGACGGTGATCCCGAACGGCGTCGAAGTGGCCGACTTCGTGCCTGGCCCGGGCAGCGACAGGACCCTCCGGCTCTTCTCGGTGTCGCGCCTCGTGCCCCGGAAGAACGTCCACGTGCTCATCGAGGCCGTTCGGCGCCTGGCGGCCGAGGGCGCACCCCTGCTGCTCCGCATCGCCGGGACCGGTCCCGAGCGCGACCGGATCCGGCAGATGGCGGACGAGAGCGGCGGGTGCGTGGAGTTCGTCGGGTTCATCGACGAGCCGCGCAAGCGCGAGATCCTGACCGACACCGATCTCTTCGTGCAGCTGTCCACCCGCGAAGGCCTGTCGATTGCGTCGCTGGAGGCGCTCGCCTCGGGTGTCCCGTGCGTGGTCTCGGACCTGCCCGGTGTGCGCGAGCCGGTGGACGCTGGCCAGACCGGCTGGTACGTCCCCGACCCGGAAAGCGTCGACAGCGTCGTCGCTACGCTGCGGCAGGTGCTGGCCGACCGCGCGCGGCTGCCGGAGATGCGCCGGCGCTGCCGGCAGGTGGCGGTCGAACGTTACTCTCTCGAGAAGATGTGCGAAGGGTACTGGGACGTCTTCACGGGGCTGCTGCGGAGGCGCGCATGACCCAGGGCCAGATGACGATCCTCGTCACCGGCGCCGCCGGCTTCATCGGATCCGCCGTGTCGGCCTGCCTGACGACGGCCGGGCACCGCGTGGTGGCCTTCGACAACCTCAGTCGCGGACGCCGCGAGTACCTGCCGCCAGGCACGGCGCTCATCGAGGCCGACATCCGCGACGCCGCGGCACTGCGCGCGGCAATCAGCGAGGCGAGGCCCGATGCCGTGGTGCACCTGGCCGCCATGCACTTCATCCCGGACTGCATCGCACGGCCGGCCGAGACGATCGCCATCAACGTCGACGGCACGCGGAACGTGCTCGATGCCTGTCGTGGCACCTCGGTCCGGCACGTCGTCTTCGCCTCGAGCGCCGCCGTCTACGCGCCGGTGGAACACGCGTGCACGGAGGCAGGCACCCCCATCGGGCCGATCGAGATCTACGGTGAGTCCAAGGTCAGCGGCGAGGTGCTGCTCGAGGCGTTCCATGCCGAGACGGGCGCGTCGGCCACGGCCCTGCGCCTGTTCAACGCCGTGGGCAGGCGCGAGACGAACCCGCATGTCATTCCGCACATCTTCGACTCACTGAAGCGGTCGGACGTGGTGCCGCTGGGCAATACCGACGCGCGTCGCGACTATGTCGACTCGCGAGACGTGGCATCGGCCATGCTCGCGGTGCTGGAGCGCGTGACCGGCTACACCGTGATGAACGTGGGCACCGGCGTGGCGGTGTCCGTAAGCGACCTCATCGATGAACTGCGGCGCGTGCTCGGCCGCGACATCCGGGTGCTGCAGGAGGCGGCGCGCATGCGGCCGACGGAGCGCATGCTGCTGCTGGCCGACACCACGCGCCTGCACGACGCCACCGGCTGGCAGGCGCGCTATGCCCTGTCAGAGGTACTGACCGACCTCTGCGACGAGGGCGGCCTCCTGCGCGCAGGAGGCTGACCTACGCGTCGCCGGCGACCTCCACCCAGGCCCACGCCACGAGGCCGGCAATCCCCTGCGCCACGACCGTGACCCCCCTGAAGACGATGGCCACGATCAGGCCGACGGTCACGTCGAAAGCGAGCGCGCCGCCGACGATCGCCACCACCCACTCGTTCACGCCGACGTTGCCCGGCGTGATGTTCACCATCCGCACCGGGCTCGTCAGTGCGTAGACCAGCCCACCGGTGATGACGCTGTCGGCCGACCCGGTGATGGCGCCGTACAGCAGGCCGAAGGTCGCGAAGTTGAAGAAGTGCCGCAGCAGCGAGTAGCCCACCACGCCGGTCGCGGTCCGGCGGTCGAGTGCGTGTGCCGACAGCGCTTCCACCCAGGCACGCCGGCCGAGCAGCCCGCGTGACGCCAGCTTCGGAATGGCGCCGGTCAGGAACACCGCGGCTCCGGCACCCACAGCGATGGCACCCGCGAGCCCGAACACCAGGAGCGGCGGCTGGCCGATGCGCCACCACATCGCTCCGGAGGCCACGACCGCCAGTACCGCGGCCGCCACCAGTGCGAACACGTTGGCGACGATGGTGGCCCAGGTGAAGTCGGAGTAGGTGAGCCCGCGCCTGCGCAGGTACGCGAGCCGGACGGCGATGCCACCGGCCACCGGCACGACCGAACTGGCCACGAGGCCACCGGTCCGTACGAGCAGGAACTCCCAGAAGCCGAGCCCGCGCAGGTGCCGTTGCAGCGGAACGAGCAGCGCACCGTTCATGAAAATCTGCACCAGCGTCTGCGAGATGACCGCCCCGATCAGCACCGGCGTGGACAGGCGCCGGAACTGGGCCACTTCCTCCGGGTTCCGCAGCGCGTGCACGCCAATGGCGACCAGCAGCGAGACGGCGGTGAGGGCCATCAGCCAGCGCCGGAGCGGCGAGCGTGTCGACTCCGTGGGAGGGGGTGATTCGGTCACGGGATGGGCGTCGCGGGAACGCGTCATTGTACTGTCTCCGAGACCGGCACCGGCGACACGTCAGGCGATGCGGGCGCAGGGAAGGGTGTGAACCCGGGTAGTACAATACGCCGCCAGGTGGAACGACTCACGAAGCGGTTGCTGATCGCCTGGGTGGCTGTGGTCCTCGTCATCGAGGCGCGGCTGCTCTCCGGCGGCTGGCCGCTCGTGCTGCCGCTCGTGGTTGCCGGCATGCCTGCCGCCGCGGTTGCGGCCTCCTTCACCCCTCGCATCGTCTCCCTGATCCTGTTGCCTGCGTACTTCGTGCAGGTGCTCGTGCGGCTCGCGGCCGGTGGCGTCCCTTACTCGCCGCACGAGGTGGTGTGGCTGGCGCCGCTGTTCGGTGCGCTGTTGCCGGACCTGGTTCGAACGCCCTGGCGGATACCGACGCTGTGGCGTGGGCCCCTCGTCGCCGGGGCACTGGTGGTGGCCGCATGCGCGCCCATCGTCGTGCTCCGCGAGACCGACTTCACGCCGGGGTTGCTGCTGGATCGCGAGCTCTGGTACCTGGTGGCCGATGCCTGGCCCTCGCTGTTGGCCGGCTGGATCGGGTTCGTGGCGGTCACGCTGGTGATGGGCGTGCTCTGGTTCGACTGGCTGTGCGGGCGTCCGTCCGCGGAGTTCGACCGCGACGTGCTGCGCCCGCTCGCCGCGAGCGTGGCCGTGTTGATTGCCGTCACCGCCTACCAGTACTTCGTGGACGTGCACTTCCTGAATCAGAGCGTGTACGGTGCGCGCGGACGTGCGGGTGGCACCACCTACGACGCCAATGTCTCAGGGTTGCTGGCCGCCCTCTGGATCGGTGGGTTCACCGTGCTCGCGCGTTCGCTGCGACGGTTCGGGTTCCTGGCGGCGGGCGTTGGCGTCTGTGGGGCCTGGCTGGCCGTGTGGGCCACCGCATCTGGCGGCGCGCTGGTCTGCGCCACGGTGGTCACTGTGTTCGCCGCCGCCGACCTCGGCCGCCGCGCACGGCCGGGCCCGGTGCACGCGACCGCGGCTCTCCTGCTGGTCGTCCTCGCCGTTGGCCTCGTCGTCGCCGGCGGGCGGGAAACCGTCAGTCCCTTGTACCGGCTGCAGCGGCGTTTCGTCGCCAGCGGGGGCATATCCGTGCCCCAGGTCGCGACCTCGCTCTGGCACCGCGACGGGTTCGGCCCGGCCGCCGTGGCCATGGTCAGCGCGTACCCCTGGACCGGCGTGGGCGTGGGCATGTTCCACTCGCTGGTGTCGTCGTTCTATACGGCCGAGCGGATGACGCCGGACAACGCCCAGAACTGGGTGCGCCACCAGGTGGCCGAACTCGGCATCGTCGGCAGTGCGCCGTGGCTCCTGTGGTTCCTGCTGTTCGCGGCCTTCGTGGTGCGGGTCCGCAGGGGGGACCCGCCTGGAACACTCACCCTGCGCGGCATGCTGATCGCGTTCGGTGTGGTGTCGATGATCAGCGTGCCCGGGCAGCACGTGGCGGCGGCGATCACCTTCTGGAGCCTGGCGAACTGGCTGCGTCTCCGCGCTGGTTCGCCGGCCGATACGCATAGCCTTGGGAGGGTCGGCTGGGCAGCCGTGACGCTTGCGGTGATCCTGGCGGCGGTGGGCACGGCCGTCGTTGCCGGTGGGCCGCTGCGGCCGCCCATGCGGAAGCTGCGGGGCGATGCACCATATTCGTATGGCATGGCGGGCACCGGTGCTGACGGATTCAGGCCGACAGCTGCCCGCGCCGTGTCGGTGCTGGACGTCTCGGCGCCGTGGCTGCTGGTGACCGCGAAGGGTGCCGCCGGAGCCGACGCGGCGCCGGTCGATGTCCGCGTGACCGCAGCAGGCCAGTCCGTGCTCAAGGGGCAGCTTGCAGCGGGCACGCAGCTCAGCGCGGCGATGCCGGTGCCGGGCGGCACCCGTCGCCTCGTGCTCGAGGTGTCGGCACGGCGGCCGGGCGAATCGGTGCTGGCCGCCCGCCTGGACAGCGCGCCACGCGTCGGCCTCCGGTGGGAGTTCGTCGACGCCAGGCCAGCGTCACCCATTGCCGGTCGGCCCTGAGCGTCAGGGCTTATCGGGGCGTCGCCGGGCGACCTGGTGGGGCCGGCCCGCGCAGGCGGCGGTGCTCATCCAGGGGTGGAGGCATCGGCAGCCGCCACGAAGGCTGATGCGGCGCCCGTACGAGCCGATACCCTACAGTAGGATCCGAGCGAACGGCTCCTCATGTGCGACGGCCGTCCGGGCGTCGTCTTTCCTGGGACCCAAGGAGACACTGCGATGAACGCGAACTGGCTCACAGCCGCCCTGCTGGCCCTGGCCTGCACCACCGTCGCCTGCGGGGCGTCGGAGGAACAGAAGGCCGCGGAGCAGCTGCAGAAGACGGCCGAGGAACTCGGGACGAACGCCGACGACATGCAGAAGGGGGCCGAGCAGATGGCGAAAGGCCTCGAGGAGATGGCCAGGGGCCTGAACGGCGGCGACCCCAACGTCAAGCAGGTGGAGCCGGTCAGCTTCCGCGACCTGCAGACCGTGATGCCCGAGGTTGCAGGTTGGGAGCGCACCAACCCGACCGGCGAGAAGATGACGGCACCGTTCGCCTTCTCGCAGGCGTCGGTCACTTACAGGAAGGGTGAGGCGGAAGTCGAGGCCAAGGTCATGGACTCCGGGTTCAACCAGCTCCTCTTCGCGCCCTTTTCCATGATGCTGGCGGCCGGCTACGAGAAGGAGACAGCCGACGGCTTCGAACGGTCGCTGGTGATCGACGGCAACCCGGGCTGGGAGAAGTGGGACAAGGGCACCAGGAACGGGGAGCTGAGCGTGGTCGTGGCGAAGCGTTTCCTTGTGCAGCTCGAAGGTCGGGACATCGAGGACGTCAAAGTCCTGCGGGAGGTCCTGGACCGGACCGACCTGAAGAAGCTCGCAGCCTTCTGAGTTCTGAGTTCCCCCGGCACGTCGCACGCATGTGCGGCGTCTTAGGAAGGGACGGAACTCCCACGCTGCGCGTGGGTTACCGGGAGAATGACGGGCGGCGCCCGATGGCGATGCCTTATACTGTGGTCAGCGCAGTCGTGACCCCAACACCATCTGCTTTCACTTAGGTAGGCCGGATGTTCGAACGGTACACCGAAAGGGCCCGACGAGTACTCTTCTTCGCCCGATACGAGGCCAGCCAGCTCGGCAGCATCTCGATCGAGACCGAGCACCTGCTGCTTGGGCTCATCCGCGAAGGCAAAGGGCTCACGAGCCGGATTTTTGCGCGCTCGCACCTCTCCCTCGAGAACATCCGGAAGGAAATCGAAGGCCGCACGGTGTTCCGTGAGAAGGTCTCGACCTCGGTCGAGATCCCCTTCAGCGCGGAAACCAAGCGGGTGCTGCAGTTCGCAGCCGAGGAAGCCGACCGCCTGCTCCACAACTACATCGGCACCGAGCACCTGCTGCTCGGCATCCTGCGCGAGGAGCGTTCCGTGGCCGCCTCCATCCTGATGGAGAAGGGCATGCGGCTCAACGCGGTCCGCGAGGACATCGTCCAGCTGCTGAACGAGAAGACGACGCTGACCCGGGTGAAGGAGACGCCGCTGCTGGCCGAGTTCAGCCGGGATCTGACCGAGTCGGCGATGAAGAACCAGCTCGACCCGCTCGTCGGACGCGAGCACGAGGTGGAGCGGGTCCAGCAGGTGCTCTGCCGCCGGACGAAGAACAACGCCGTGCTGATCGGCGAGCCGGGCGTGGGCAAGACCGCCATTGTCGAGGGGCTGGCCCAGAAGATCGTCTTCGGCGACGTGCCGCACTTCCTGGCTGACAAGCGCATTCTGGCGCTGGACATCTCCCTGATCGTCGCCGGTACGAAGTACCGCGGGCAGTTCGAGGAACGGCTCAAGGCGATCATGAAGGAGCTCACCGAGAACCCGAACATCATCGTGTTCATCGACGAGCTGCACACACTGGTCGGGGCCGGGTCGGCTGAGGGGTCGCTGGACGCGGCGAACATCCTCAAGCCGGCACTGAGCCGCGGCGAGATCCGCTGTATCGGCGCGACGACCCCTGCCGAGTACCGGAAGTACATCGAGAAGGACCGATCGCTCGAGCGCCGCTTCCAGGCCATCAAGGTGGATCCGCCGAGCGAGAAGGAGACGATCGAGATCATCCTGGGCGTGAAGGAGCGGTACGAGTCGTTCCATCACGTGGAGTACACCCGGGAGGCGATCGAGGCCGCCGTCTACCAGTCGAACCGCTACATCACCGATCGGTTCCTGCCGGACAAGGCGATCGACCTCGTGGACGAGGCCGGGGCGCGGGCGAAGCTGCGCGAGGCTGGGTACAGCGAGGAGTTCGGCGAGATCAACAAGAGCATCCGCGTGGCCGTCGAGCAGTGGGAGAGTGCCTCCTCGCAGAAGGACTTCGAGAAGGCGCAGTTCTACCGCGAGCAGGAGATGGCGGCGCGCGAGAACCTGCAGTTCGTGCGGGAGAAGTTCGACGTGAAGTCGAGCACCCGCCGCGTCGTGGTCGGCAAGCAGGAGATCGACGAGGTCGTCGCGAAGTGGACCGGCGTCCCGATGACCTCGATCAACCAGGACGAAGGGGACAAGCTGCTGCGGATGGAGGGCGAACTCCATCGTCGCGTGATCAGCCAGGAGAAGGCGATTTCGGCGATTTCGCGGGCGATCCGTCGCTCGCGCGCCGGGCTGAAGAACCCGAACCGTCCGGTGGGCAGCTTCGTGTTCCTCGGGCCGACCGGTGTCGGCAAGACGGAACTGGCGAGGGCCCTGGCCAACTTCCTGTTCGGCAGCGACCATGCGCTCATCCGCTTCGACATGTCCGAGTACATGGAGAAGCACTCGGTGTCGAAGCTGATTGGCTCACCGCCCGGATACGTCGGGCACGAGGAGGGGGGGCAGCTCACCGAGAAGGTGAAGCGGAACCCCTACTCGGTGGTCCTGCTGGACGAAATCGAGAAGGCGCACCCGGACATCTTCAACATCCTGCTGCAGGTCTTCGAGGACGGCCACCTGACGGACGGCCTCGGGAACCGGGTGAACTTCAAGAACACGATCATCATCATGACGTCGAACATCGGCGCCCGCTTCATCCAGAAGCGGACGGGGCTGGGCTTCCAGTCCTCCGAGACGACGGCCATCGAGAAGAGCGTGTCGGAGATGGTGCTCGGCGAGGTGAAGCGGACCTTCAACCCCGAGTTCATCAATCGCATCGACGAGATCATCGTCTTCGAGGCGCTGACCGACGACGACCTGCGGCGGATCATGGCGCTGCTGGTGAACCAGCTGAACGACAACCTGGTGGATCGCAAGATGAAGATCTCGCTGAGCCAGGAAGTGGTGGACTGGATCATCGACGTCACGTGCAAGGACCGGTCGTACGGCGCGCGTCCGCTCCGCCGGGCGATCCAGCGGTACGTCGAGGATCCGCTGTCCGAGGAGCTGATTCGCGGCCACCTCAAGGGGGGCGAGGTCGAGGTCTACATGGAGGCTGGTCAGATTGCCTACCGGCCCGCCGGGGAACTCGAGGCCGGACGACGCCTCTCGTAGGACGTTAGCAGGCAGAAGTCAGAACTGGGGGCAGGGGCCGTGGCCTCTGCCCTTTTTACCTTCCTTATGGCCGTCCCGGCCGCAGTCAGGTCCCACGGCCATCCGATGGCCGGAACCGTCTAAGATCCAGTAAAGTAAAGAGCTTCAGGCGTCCCCGTGGACGCGGCGGTTTGGAAAGCACTGCATGTTCAAACGGTTACGAGTCAGTACGCTGGCGGTCACCCTGCTGCTGTCGGCGGCAGCCGCGCGTGCCCAGCAGCCGGCCGTGGCGAATCCCGCCACGATCTGCGGCCAGCCGGTGCCGGCGCCGAGGGCCCTCCCCCCGGCCGGATCGGGCCCGGTGGTCTACCTCATCGCACCGTGCTTCGAGGCGCAGGGGAACACCTCCCTCGTCGACATCCAGACCTACATGTATTACATCCAGACCAAGCCGAGCGCGCCGTCGCAAGGCGTCTGGGTGCCGTATAACGAGGACACCGAGAACAACATCCGCGAGGACTTCAAGCGTCTCTGGGGCACCAACTTCCTCGACAACCTCTCGATCGAGGTCGAGGACTACGTGTTCTCCAACGGGGTGGTCGGCAAGCTGATCACCTACGACATGGAGGAGCGCCAGCGCGTGAAGATCGTGGACTTCGTGGGTACCAAGAAACTCGAGACCTCGAAGATCGACGAGAAGCTGAAGGAGAACAACGCGCAGATCCGGCTCGACACCTTCATCGACCCCGCCCTCATCCGGAAGATCGAGGGGATCATCCGCGAGATGATGAAGGAGAAGGGCTACCAGTCCTCCGAGGTCAGCCACGAGATCAAGTCGGTCGAGGGCGGCCCAAAGCTGGTGCACATCACCTTCAACATGAGCGAGGGGCCGAAGGTGAAGATCCGGAGGCTGGAGTTCACCGGGAACACTGCGGTGTCCGACCGGACCCTCCGCCGCAAGATGAAGGACAACAAGGCCCACTGGTGGCTGTCGTTCCTCTCCGGACGCGGCGTGTACCAGGAGACCAAGTTCGAGGAGGATGCCGAGCGGGTGCTCGACTACTACCGCGACCGCGGCTACATCCGCGCGCAGGTGGGCGACCCCGAGGTGCGGGTCCTGTCCGACTCGGAGGACAAGAAGACCCGCTGGATCGAACTGCGCGTGCCGGTGAACGAGGGCCATCGCTACAAGGTGAACAGCTTCGACGTGGCCGGCAACACGGTCGTGAAGAGCGAAGCGCTCAAGCCGCTCTTCAAGCTGGAGAAGGGGCAGTACTACAGCCAGAAGCAGGTCCGGAAGGGATTCCAGAAGGCGCAGGAAATCTACGGCGCCGGCGGTTACATGGAGTTCACCGGGTTCCCCGACTACAAGTTCAGCGACGAGCCCACTCCGGCCGAGGCGCAGGTGCCCAAGATGCTCGCGGCCGTGGACACGCCCGCCGGGGACCCGGCCGTCGACGTGACCCTGCAGATCCAGGAAGGGAAGCAGTACTTCATCAACCGCATCACCTTCACGGGCAACACCACCACGCGCGACAACGTGATCCGGCGCGAGATGCGGCTGTACGAAAACGGTGTCTTCAACACCGAGGCGCTGAAGTTCAGCATCAAGCGGCTGAACCAGCTGGGCTACTTCAAGGCGCTCGAGGGCCCGGGCAAGGACGTCAACGTCGACAAGACCCCCAACGCCGACAACAAGGTCGACGTGAAGATGAAGCTGGAGGAGATGAACCGCAACCAGCTGACCTTCGGTGCGGGCGTCTCGCAGTTCGAGGGGTTCTTCGGCCAGCTGTCCTTCCAGACCGCCAACTTCCTGGGTCGGGGCGAGAGCCTCACGGTCTCGCTGCAGGGCGGCCAGCGCGCGCAGAACTACACGCTGTCGTTCACCGAGCCCTTCCTCTTCGACCGGAACATCACGGGCGGCGTGAACCTCTTCCGCAGCGACGTGCGCTACGTCAGCCAGTTCACGCAGCGGTCCACTGGCGGGTCGCTCACCTTCGGTTTCCCGGTCGGCCGCGGGTTCACCCGCTCGTTCGTGAACTACAGCTACCAGAAGGTGCGGGTCACCGAGATCAACACGGCCTTCACCGACCCCCTGATCCTGGCGCGCAACCCCTACCTGCGCGACTCGCTCCTCATCGGCGCCGGTGGCGAGCGGACGATCAGCAAGGTGTCGCCCAGCCTGATCTACAACTCGGTGGACCAGCCGATCTTCCCGACCACCGGCAAGCGCCTCAGCATCTCGAACGACGTGGCCGGCTTCGGCGGCAACACCAAGTACATCAAGCCGTCGATCGAGGCGGTGGCCTTCCTGAAGCAGAACAACCGCATGTCGTTCGGCATGCGGGCGCAGGTCGAGTACGTCAAGACGTACGGCGGCACGATCGAGCTCCCGATCTTCGAGAAGCTGTTCCTCGGCGGTGAGTACAGCATCCGCGGCTACGACATCCGCAGCGTCGGTCCTTCCGACCTTCAGACGGGGCTCGTGCTGGGCGGCAACAAGAGCCTGCTCTTCAACGTGGAGCAGATCATCTCGATTGCGGGGCCGGTGCGCCTGATCCTGTTCTACGACGCGGGCCAGGTGCGCGACACGGGCCAGTCCTTCGGGCTGAAGGAGGACATCCGCCAGATTGCCGTGCCGCCGACGCCGCTGCTGTTCGATCCGCTGCAGTCGCTGTCGCTGAGCGCCTGCGCGCCGCAGGCCAACGGCACCTGCACGGTCGACCCGGCGAAGATCGAGGTGGTCGGCCAGCGCAGCGCCTTCAAGACGTCGACCGGCGCCGAGATACGGTTCTTCATGCCGGTGCTGAACGTCCCGTTCCGTCTCATCTTTGCCCACAACCCCCAGCGGGGCGGGGTGCTGACCAACTACCTGCGTCCGGCCAAGGCCTTCCAGTTCAGGTTCGCCGTGGGTACGACGTTTTGATACACTCCAAGGGTTTCGCCCAGTCGAAAGGATTAGCTGTAATGAGAGGTTTCGCCATTGCCGTGGCGGCTGCGTTCGCGGTGAGCGCGTCGCCGGTGTTTGCCCAGCAGGCGCCCGCCGGTGCCGCACGTCCCGCGCAGCCGGCGCCCGCCGCCCCCGCGCCCGCCGCACCCGCCCAGGCCGCGCCCCAGCCGCCCACCCCGTTCCCGGTGGGGGCGAAGGTCGGCTTCGTCAACCTGCAGGCGATCGCCCAGCTGTCTGCTGAAGGCAAGAGCGCCGCTGCCAAGGTGAATGCGCTGGCGCAGAAGAAGCAGACCGAAGCCGCGGAAAAGGCGAAGGCCCTCCAGGCGAACCAGCAGAAGCTCGAGACCAGCGGCAGCGTCATGAGCGAGGCCGCCCGCGCACAGCTGCAGAAGGACATCGACCGGCAGACCCTGGAAGGGCAGCGGTTCGAGCAGGACGCGCAGGCCGAACTGCAGGAATTGCAGCAGCAGCTCCAGCAGGAATTCCAGACCCGGCTGATGCCGGTCCTCGAGACGCTCTCGAAGGAGAAGGGCCTTCAGGTCCTCTTCAGCGCCGGCGACTCGGGCGTCATCTGGGCCGAGCCGGGCATCGACCTCACGCTCGAAGCCGTTGCGCGGCTCGACAAGGCGCCGGCAGGCAAGTAAGCCGTCAGAACTGAGAACTTAGAAGTCGGAAGTGAAGACGCGGACCTGGGCTTACGCTCCGGTCCGCGTTTTTCTTTGTACGCAGCCCCCGGGCCGACCGGCGTGCCGCGTCCGCTAGTAGTGGACGACCGTCACCTGGTAATCGAGCGGGTCGGCCACCTTGCCGACGTCGTAGACCCGGACGCACAACTGGCCGATGCCGCTCGCCGAGCCGGTGATGGTGGTGCCCTGGATGGCGTTGTCGTTGGCCAGGACAACGGTGCAGGCACTGGTGGTGGTGTTCCAGATCCCGAGGCTCATGCCCACCGGCACCGTACTGTCGGCCACCGAGGCCAGCGTGGCGAAGACCGCTCCCGCCGCCGACACGTTGAACGCGTAGCTCGCGGCGCCGTTCCGGGTCAGCGTGCCGTTGAACGTGTCAGACACCTGCGTCGGGGTCGGCGTCGGGGTCGGCGTCGTCGGGGTGTTGTTGCTGCAACCGGCGGCGCCCAGGGCGACGACCAGCAGCGCGGCGAACGTCAATCGACTCATTGGGCTCCTTGAAGCTCCTCATATTATGGGTGTTTCCAGAGCCGTGCGACAGCCCTGATTGTTAGACGCCGGAATGGCCGTCTGGCCGTGGTCCGCGCGCCCGGGACGCGGCTGGGGTTCTGGTAGACTGACACGAGTGTCCATCAACATTCCCCAGGCGCTCGAGCGCCTGTGCTACCGCTACCCGTCGATGCTCGTCGACGCCATCCTCGAGCACGAACCGGGGCGGCGCCTGGTGGCCGTCAAGAACGTCACCGTCAACGAAGAGTTCTTCACCGGACATTTCCCCGGCGCCCCGCTGCTGCCCGCGGTGCTGATGGTCGAGTCGCTGTCGCAGGCCGCCGCCATCCTCGTGCGCGACCAGGAGGCAACCCCCCAGACGCGGGTCTACCTGCGCGGGGTGAACGGCGCGAAGTTCCGCCGCCAGGTGGTGCCCGGTGACCGCCTCCAGCTCGAGATCACCCTCACCCGGCGGCGTGGCAACGTGGCCTTCGCACAGGCGACGGCCTTTGCCGGCGGCCAGCTCGCCACCGAGTGCCAGCTCGTGCTCGGCCTCGTGTCCGAACCGACGCTGATCCATCCCTCCGCCAACGTCCACCCCAACGCGCGGATCGGCGCGGGCACCTTCGTCGGCCCGCACGCCACGATCGGTGCGAATGTCGTGATCGGACCCGGCTGCAAGATTGGCGCGTCGACCGTGATCGACGGATGGACCGAGATCGGCGAGGGGACCGAGATCTATCCGTTCGCGTCCATCGGCCTCACGCCGCAGGACCTGAAGTACAAGGGTGAGCCGACGCGGCTGGTGATCGGCAGGCACAACGTCTTCCGCGAGTTCGTCACCATCCACCGGGGCACCGCGGGTGGCGGCGGGATCACCGAGATCGGCGACCGGAACGTCTTCATGGCCTACGTGCACGTGGCGCACGACTGCCACGTGGGGCACAACACCATCTTCGGCAACATGGCCACGCTCGGCGGGCACGTGCACGTCGAGGACTTCGCCAACATCAGCGCGGGTTCCGGCGTCCACCAGTTCTGCCGGGTGGGGCGGTACGCGTTCATCGGCGGCTACTCGGTCGTCACCAAGGACGCCCTGCCGTACGCGAGGACCGTGGGCAACCGCGCCCGCATCTACGGCCTGAACACGATCGGCCTCATCCGCCGCGGCTTCACCCCGGACACCATCTCGCGCCTCAAGCGCACCTTCCGCTACCTGCTGCAGTCCAAGCTGAACACCTCCTCGGCGCTCCAGCAGATCGAGGCCGACGACACGCTGGCCTGCGCCGACGTGCAGTACCTGGTGGACTTCATCCGTCACTCGGAGCGGGGCGTCATCCTGAAGCGTGCCACGCGCCGGAGCGAGGACGTCGCCTCGGACGACTAGCGTGCACCTCGGACTGATTGCCGGCAACGGCCGGTTCCCCTTCCTGGTGCTCGAGGCCGCCCGCGCGGCCGGCCACCGGGTCACCATCATCGCCCTCAAGGAAGAAGCCTTCCCAGAGCTCGAAGCCGAGGCGGCCCGGGCGCCGGCGGCCGCGCTCCACCGGGTGTCGCTCGGCAAGCTCGGCACCTGGGTGGGGCTGCTCGAGGACGCCGGCGTGACCCACGCGCTCATGGCCGGCCAGGTGAAGCACACGAAGCTCTTTTCCGACATCGTGCCCGACATGACCGCGCTGGGGCTCCTCGCGCGCATCGCATCGAAGAACACCGACTCGATCATCGGCGCCGTCGGCGACTTCCTGCGCGAGCGCGGGATCGAGCTCGTCGACTCCACCGCGTTCCTCACACCGTTGATGGCCCGTGAAGGGGTACTCACGAAGCGCGCGCCCTCCGACGGTGAGCGGGCCGATCTCACCTTCGGCTATCGCATCGCCGACGTGATCGCGGGGCTCGACATCGGGCAGACGATCGCCGTGAAGTCGGCCGCCGTCGTGGCGGTAGAGGCCATGGAAGGCACCGACCAGGTGATTGCACGGGCCGGACAGCTCGCGGGCGCGGGCGTCTGCGTCGTGAAGGTGGCCAAGCCGAACCAGGACATGCGGTTCGACGTGCCGGTGGTAGGCGTCGCCACCATCCGCGCGATGCAGGCGGCCGGGGCCACCGTGCTCTCGGTCGACGCGGGCAAGACGCTGATGATCGACGGCGACGCCATCGTGGCGGCTGCGGACGCCGCCGGTATCGCCATGGTCGGCAGGCGCGTGGCGGCGGTGGACGGACAGGAGCGGGCATGAACATGCGGGTGGCGGTGATCGGTGTGGGGCACCTCGGGAAGCATCACGCGCGCATCCTGGGCGCGATGCCTGGCGTGGAACTGGTGGCCGTGGTGGACGTGAACCAGGCGCGCGCGGAGGAGATTGCCGCCGCGAACCGGACACGTGCGCTGATGCGCCCGCTCTCGCTGCTCGGGAAGGTCGATGCCGTGTCGATTGCCGTCCCGACCGAACAGCACCTGGCCGTCGCGCTCCCGTTCCTCGAAGCCGGCACCGGGGTGCTGGTCGAGAAGCCGATGGTCCGCTCGCTCGACGAGGCCGACGCGATGATGGCCGCGGCGGCGAAGGGCGGCGCCGTGCTCGCCGTCGGGCACACCGAGCGGTTCAATCCCGCGGTCGAGGCCGCCCGCCCGCTGCTGCACGACCCGCGATTCATCGAGGTGCACCGGCTCGGCACGTTCCCCGAGCGGAGCCTCGACATCGACGTGGTGTTCGATCTGATGATTCACGACCTCGATGTGGTGCTGTCACTCGTGAAGTCCGAGGTCGAGTCGATCGAGGCGGTCGGCGTGCCGGTGCTCACCGGCCGCGTGGACATCGCCAACGCCCGCCTGCGCTTCGCCAATGGCTGCATCGCGAACCTCACGGCGAGCCGCATTAGCCGCGACCGGGTGCGGAAGATCCGCTTCTTCCAGCCGGCTGCGTACGTCTCGATCGACTACGCCGCGAAGAAGGTGGAGATGTACCGCCTCGTGAAGGGGGAGGGACCGAAGCCCTCGATCGACGGCGGCGACATCGCGGTGCCGGACGAGGAACCGCTCAAGCGCGAACTCGCCGACTTCGTCGACGCGGTACGGCACAAACGTGCGCCGCTGGTCGACGGCGCGCAGGGGCGCCGCGCCCTCGACCTCGCCACGCGCATCGTCGCCGCCATGTAGGCGCGCGGCTCAGGACACCGACGGCGCGAACAGCATGCCGATGCCGATCGCGATGGCCAGGGCCAGCGCCAGCCCCAGCACGCAGGTCACCACGGCGCGCCAGGTGCTCTCGTAGTCGAGCGCCTGCCGCACGGCGACCACCATGGCCGCCACCATCCAGATCCAGGTGAGCGCCAGGACCTGCACCGCAACCCCGGGCACGGCCGCCAGCACAGCCGCAAACCCCGGCGTGGCCGCGAAGCCGAGCGTTCTCAGCAGTTCATAGGGGTTCGAGCGGGTGCGACGACCCGGCATCAGCCGTGTGCCCAGCTCGAACATGAGCAGCGCCCAGGCCGCCCAGGTGATGAGGGCAATGACCCCGAACAGGGCGATGAGTTCCACCCCGCCCCCAAGACCGCGCGCCCCAACGCCCATCGCCACGCTCGACAGCACGACGACGGACATGGCCTGGCCGGTGGCGTGCGGATCGGCCTCCACCTCCTCGTAGATGGCCGTGTCCAGCGCCGCCGCACCGATGAGCCGCTGCAGGAGTGTGTTTGCACGGATAGTGGTAGCCATGCCAGGCTTGGACGCATAGCTTTTGCCAGACGAGACTCGACCGTTTCGGCGCGTTTTGGGGCTGTTCACCGGCGATTCTCCCGAGACTGCCGCCGTTCCGGCACACGGTGTCCCGACAGGCGGCACTCAGGGTCGGACCCGCCCGGTTCAGGCAGTCCCCGCTCAGGTTCAGGCCTGCTATGATCGACGGTTGGAATGACCGTCACAGACGCCGAGCTCACCGCACTCGCCTCCAGCCACGACATCATCAGTGTCGGCGCCGCCGCCGACGAGATTCGCCGCCGCCTCCACGGGGCGCGCACCACCTTCGTCCGCGTCGCCGACGTCGACGCGGCACCTGGCGCACCCATGCCCATCCCGCCGGCCGCCGGCGAGGTGCGCATCGTGGGCATGCCCTCGAGTGGGGCTGCGGCGGTGCAGCGCGTGACCGAGGTGGTGGCCGCCGCTGGCGGACGCCCGGTGTCGGGCTACTCGCTGGCCGATCTCGAGCAGCTCGCCTCGACCGAGCAGCGTCCGCTGCGGGCAATCCTCGAGGAACTCAAGCAGGCGGGGCTCGAACTCATCGCTCAGGCGCCATTCGATCGGCTCCGCGACGCCCGGCTCGCCATCGAGGAGGTCAACATCGCGGGGCTTCGCCTTGCGCGGCTCACCATCGACAGGCTGCCAACCGCGGACATGCCGGCTCTCTATCGCCAGATTGCGGACCTGCAGCACTCGGTCGGCGTCATCCACGCCTTTGCCCCCCTGCCACGCTCCACCAACCCGGCCGTACCAACCACCGGCTACGACGATGTGCGCCGCGTGGCGCTGGCGCGGCTCTTCATCGGCAACATTCCGTCCATCCAGGTCGACTGGGCCCTCTACGGCCCGAAGCTCGCGCAGGTGGCGCTCACCATCGGTGCCGACGATGTGGATGCGGTGTCACCGGTCGACGAGGCGCCTGAGGGGCGTCGGCGCGCCCCCATCGAGGAGATCCGCCGCAACATCACGGCGGCCGCACTCGAGCCGGTCGAGCGCGACGGTCGCTTCGACGCACGCTGATGGCCCCGGTCCGCATCGGTGCGGTCACGTACCTGAACGCCCGCCCGCTGGTGTACGGCCTCGAGCAGTTCCCGCGCTTCGACGTGCGGTTCGACCTGCCCGCCCGCTGCGCGGAGCTGCTGCACGGCGGCGAGACCGACCTGGGGCTCATCCCGTCCATCGAGTACCTGCGTGGTCCGGGTGGCCCCTCGGCCTACCGGGTGGTGCCCGACGTGGCCATCACCTCGAACGGTCCCGTGACGTCGGTGGCCATCTACACCACGCGCGACATCCGCGACGTCCGCTCGATCGCGCTCGACACCAGCTCACGGACGTCCGTGGCGCTCACGCGGGTGATGTGCGCGCGCGCCTTCGGCATCGCGCCGGCGTTCGTACCCCATGGTCCGGACCTGCCGGCGATGCTGGCGCTGGCCGACGCGGCGCTGGTCATTGGCGACAACGCGCTGTTCCTCGATGGCGGCCCGCAGGTCGTGGGCGAGGGGGCCGGCGCGCGCGTGGCGGACGTGCAGAAGATCGACCTCGGCGAACTGTGGCTGAGGACGACCGGGTTACCGTTCGTCTATGCCTTCTGGGTGGGGCGGGCTGATGCGCTGGACGCGGCGGACGTGCGCACGTTGCAGGCGGTGCGTGACGCGTCGCTGCGCCGTACCCGCGAGATCGCCGAGGCCTACTACCCGGGCGATCCGGCCCGGCAGGCGGTCGCGGACCGGTACCTGCGGGATAATATCAAGTACCGCCTGGGCGCCGACGAGCGCGCCGGCGTCGAGCGGTTCTATCATTACGCGGCTGAACTCGGGCTGGTGCCGGAGGCGGTCGCGCCGACGTACTACGAGAGCCGGGACGAGAGCGCGGACACCGCGCGGCAGCAGGTGCAATGACGATTCAGCAGATTGCCGACAAGGTCATGGCCGGCGGGCGCGTGGATGCCGCCGAGGCGCTCAGGCTCTATCGCGAGGCGCCGACGCCGCTGCTCGGGCATCTGGCGGACAGCATCCGGGCGCGCAAGCATCCGGACGGCGTCGTCACCTACATCATCGACCGCAACGTCAACTACACGAACGTCTGCGTCGCCCGGTGCGCATTCTGCGCTTTCTATCGTCCGGTCGGGTCGCCCGACGGGTACGTGCTCGGCTTCGACGAGCTGTTCCGCAAGATCGACGAGACCATTGCCGTGGGCGGCGTCCAGTTGCTGCTGCAGGGCGGGCACAACCCGGACCTGCCGATCGAGTGGTACGAAGACCTGTTCCGCGCCATCAAGGAGAAATACCCGGACTTCCGCCTGCACGCGCTCTCGCCGCCCGAGGTGATCCACCTCTCGCGCCTCTCGCAGCAGCCGGTGTCGCAGGTACTCGACCGGCTGATCGCCGCCGGCATGGACAGCGTGCCTGGCGGTGGTGCCGAGATCCTCGTGGACCGCGTGCGCAAGCTGCTCCACTGCTACGGCAAGGCCACGGCTGACGAGTGGCTGGACGTGATGCGGCAGGCGCACGGCCGCGGGCTCCGCACGACGGCGACCATGATGTACGGCACCGTCGAGACCGACGAGGAGCGGCTCGAGCACCTGCTCCGCCTGCGTGCGCTGCAGGACGAGACCGGTGGCTTCACCGCGTTCATCACCTGGAGCTACCAGCCCGAGCACACCGAACTCCAGGGACAGGAAGCCACGGGCATCGACTACCTGCGCACGCTTGCCATCTCGCGCATCGTGCTCGACAACTTCCCGAGCCTGCAGGCCTCCTGGGTGACCCAGGGGGGCAAGGTGGGGCAGTTGAGCCTCGCCTACGGCGCCAACGACATGGGCAGCGTCATGATCGAGGAGAACGTCGTCCGTGCCGCCGGTGCCAGCTACTGCATGGACGAAGTCGAGATCGTGCGCAACATCGAGGATGCCGGCTTCACCGCGAAGCGCCGCAACATGCACTACGAGGTGCTGGGCGATCCCATCTTCCGGCAGCGCGAGGTGCCCCGGATGCTCGAACTCGCCACGGCGCGGGCCGAGGGGGATGACAGCGTGCCGGCCGAACTCATGAACTACCCCGCGCGGAGCCGCGCGGGCAAGGCCCTGCGCGTCGTCCAGTCGTGACCCGGTATCGCGCGGCCTGGGTCCTGCCCGTGGCCGCGCCGCCCATGCGCGATGCCTGGGTGGCGGTGGAGAAGGGGCGCATCGTCGCCGTCGGCCGCCAGGCCGACGCGTCCGTGCCGGAGGTCGACCTGGGGGCGGTGGCGCTGCTGCCGGGGCTCGTCAACGCACACACCCACCTGGAACTGTCGTACCTGCGCGGGCAGGTGCCGCCGGCCCCGGGTTTCGTCACCTGGATTCGAGGCGTGGTCGGCGCGCGTCGGCAGCGCCCCGACGCGCGCGCGCCGGAGATTCTCGACGGGATCCGTTCCGGCATCGCCGAGGCGCTCGCCGCGGGCACCGCGCTGGTCGGCGACATCAGCAACACGCTCGTCCCCTTCGAGCTGCTGGCGTCCAGCGCCCTGGGCGGCGTGGTCTTCTACGAACTCCTGCGATTCAACGCACCAGACCCGGGACAGGTGGTCGCCGATGCGTGCCGGCAGATCGATGCACTGTCCAGCGTGCCGCACGTGCGTCCCAGTCTCGCGGCACACGCGCCGTACTCGGTGGCTCCGCTGGTGTTCCGCGCCATCCGCGAGGCGATGGACGTGCGGCCGTTCGCGCCCTACAGCGTGCACCTCTCCGAGTCGCGCGAAGAGACGGAGTTCATCGCGACCGCGACCGGGGAGTGGCGCCGCTTCCTCGAGGAGGTCGGCTCGTGGGACCCGGCATTCGAGCCGCCCGGCGCCTCGCCCGTGACGTACCTGGATGATGCGGGGTTCCTGGGGGGGCGGACGCTCGCGGTGCACGGGGTGCAGATGACGCAGGCCGATCTCGCCCGGATTGCGGCGTGCGGTGCCACGCTGGTCACCTGCCCGCGGAGCAACGCGCACACCGGCGCCGGGGTGCCGCCCGTGGCGGACTTCTATGCCGCGGGGGTCCGGGTCGCTGTCGGTACCGACAGCCTGGCGAGCACGCCCGACCTGAACCTGTTCGCCGAACTGGCGGCGATGCGGGCGCTGGCGCCAGGGGTACCGGCCGGGCGGCTGATCGAGAGCGCGACGATCAACGGGGCGCACGCCCTGGGGTTCGAGGCCGACTTCGGCACGCTGGAGGCCGGCAAGCGCGCACGGGTGCTCGCGGTCGACGTTCCGGCCGGGCTGACCGATGTGGAAGAATATCTGGTGTCCGGCATCGAACCGGGGCAGGTGTCCTGGGCCGATGAGCGGCCTGCCCCCGCCAGTCGCCCATGATTGCCCGCATCCGCACATACCTGTCGTTCGTCCGCTTCAGCCACTCCGTGTTCGCGCTGCCGTTCGCGCTGGCCGGTGCGCTGCTCGCGTCGAGGCATGCGCCAATCACCTGGCCGGTGATCGGATGGATCCTCCTGGCCATGGTCGCGGCGCGGTCGGCGGCGATGGGCTTCAACCGGCTGGTCGACGCCCGCTTCGACGCCCAGAATCCCCGGACCGCGAACCGCGAGATTCCGCGTGGTGCGATGAGCCGGCCGGAAGCCGCGACCTTCGTGGTGGTCGCCTCGGTGGTGTTCGTGTTCGCGGCCTGGCGCCTCAACCCCATCTGCCTTGCCCTTTCTCCGGTGGCCCTGGCGATCGTGTTCTGGTACTCCCTGGCGAAGCGCTTCACGTCGTATACGCAGCTCTTTCTCGGGCTGGCGATGGCCGTGGCACCGGTCGGCGGCTGGCTCGCGGTGGGTGGACGTGGCGGCTGGGAGCCGTGGCTGCTCGCGGCGGCGATCGGCACCTGGGTCGGCGGCTTCGACGTGCTCTATGCCTGCCAGGATTTGGAGGTCGACCGCCGGCTGGGGCTGCGGTCCATTCCGGTGCGCTTCGGCGTGCCGGCCTCGCTCGCGATCTCGCGCACGATGCACGTCATCACCATGGCCTGTTTCGTCGCGCTGGCCTGGGCGACCCCGCTGCCCCCGATCTACTTCGTGGGTGTGGCCCTCGTCGGTGCGCTGCTCGTCTACGAGCAGTCGCTCGTCAGCGCCGACGACCTCTCGCAGGTGAAGAGGGCGTTCGACATGAATGGCTACGTGGGGATTCTCTACCTGCTCGTGCTCGGAGTGAGCATCTATGTCCGCTGAGCGTCGGCCGTCCATTGCGATCGCCATCACCGGCGCGAGTGGCGCGATCTACGCCACCCGCACGCTGGCGGCGCTGCTCGAGCGTGGCGTGCACGTCGAACTGGTGATCTCGGACTACGGCAGGCGGCTGCTGTTCGACGAACTGGGCGAACGGGCGACCGTGGAGCGGCTGGTGCCCTATCTCACCGAGAAGTACGGCGAAGGGGTTGGCAGGGGCTCCATCGAGATTCACAGCCACAAGGACCTCGGGGCGACCATCGCGAGCGGCAGCCATGGGTGCAGGGGCATGGCGATCGTGCCCTGCTCGATGAAGACGCTGGCCGCCGTGGCGCACGGCCTGTCGCGCAATCTCGTCGAACGTGCGGCCGACGTGATGCTCAAGGAGCGCCGCCCGCTCGTCATCGTGCCACGCGAGACGCCGATGAGCCTGATGCAGCTGCGCAACATGGTGCTCTGCGCCGAGGCGGGTGCGGTGATGCTGCCGGCGATGCCCGCCTTCTATCAGATGCCGAAGACCCTGGACGACCTGGCCGACTTCATGGCCGGCAAGATCCTCTCGGCGCTCGGGTTCGAGCACGACCTGTATCCGATGTGGACCGGTCAGGTCCGGCGCTGACGTGGCCTCCGTGATGGAGCTTCTGTGACCGATCTCAACAAGTCGCCCGAGAAGATCGCCGGCATGTTCGACGCGATCGCCGGGAACTACGACTTCCTGAACCACCTGCTCAGTGCGGGCATCGACAAGCGGTGGCGGCGGAAGGCCATCCGGTCGCTGCAACTGACCGGTCGCGAGCAGGTCCTCGACCTGTGCACGGGCACGGCCGACCTGGCGATCGCCGCGCTCGACGCCAGGCCCGGCGCGGCCCGCGTGCTGGGCGTGGACTTCGCCGGCGCCATGCTGCGGGTCGGACTCGAGAAGTCCCGGTCGCTCGCCCTCACCACGCGGCTGACGCTCGTGCGCGGCGACGCCGCCTCGATCCCGGCGGCCAGCGCAAGCGTCGACGCCGTCACCGTGGCCTTCGGCATCCGCAACGTGCAGGACACGCAGCGTGCCTGTGACGAGATCTTCCGGGTGCTCAGGCCGGGCGGCCGGGTGGCCGTGCTCGAGTTCGCCATCCCGACCACGCCCGGTGTCCGTGCCGCCTACCTCTGGTACTTCAACAGGGTCCTCCCCCTGATCGGGAAAGTGGTGTCCCGCCACAATGCCGCGTACGGGTATCTCCCCGCTTCAGTTGGCGCCTTCGCCACGCCGGACGAGTTCGTGAAAATCCTGCGGCAGAGCGGATTCGGCGAGATCCGGGCCGTCCCGCTGACCTTCGGGATCGTCTATCTGTATACGGCCCAGCGATCGTCCCGGTAGGCAGCCCCCGGCTGCATGCGTCTCCGTCGCCGCGCTGCTATACTGCCCGGAACTTACTGATGTACTTCGAGATCGACGAGAGCCGCCCGGACATAACGCCCGTAGGCAGCGTCATGTCCTGGCGCGAGGGCGTGCTGTTGTCGATCATCCTGCACCTGCTGTTCGTGATCGTCCTGATCACGGCGCCCGATTGGCTGGCGCAGTTCGAGCTGTTCCGCCCCGAGCCGCAGCAGGTGGCCATGCAGCAGAAGCCCGAGGAGGAGCGGACCCGCTTCGTCTTCGTCCAGCCGAAGCTCGATCTGCGGGCGGAGCGTCCGCCAGACCGCGCGGAGCTCTCGGACATGGACCGGCAGGCCGCATCGCCGACGCCGAACCCCCAGCAGCAGAACCCGCTTCCGTACTCGCAGGGCAACACGCGCGAGCGGGTCGAGCGTTCGCAGCAGGAGGTGGCACGGGGCCAGGGGCCGGCTCCCGATCCGCTCGCAGGCCAGCAGAGCCCGTCGCAGGCGCAGCAGCCGCCCCAGCTCGCCGAGAACGAACTGCGGCTCCCCGAGGCGCAGTCGGCACTGCAGATCCCGTCGTCCCGTCCGCCCGCGCCGCGAGCCGGCGCGCTTGGTCGGTCGCCGACGCAGGGCGGATCACTCGGCGATGCCCTGCGCAACCTCGAACGCTACGTGCAGCGCGACAACTTCGACAACGCCCAGGGCGGCGGCGCGTTCGGGCCGGCCATCCAGTTCGATACCAAGGGGGTCGAGTTCGGACCCTGGGTCCGCCGGTTCGTCGCCCAGGTGAAGCGCAACTGGATGATCCCCTACGCCGCCATGACCATGCGCGGCCGCGTGGTGGTGACGTTCAACGTGCACAAGGACGGCAGCATCACCGACCTGCAGGTGATCGGGCCCTCACCGGTGGAAGCGTTCAACAACGCGGCCTACGGCGCGCTGGCCTCGTCGAATCCCACCGCGCCGCTCCCGCCCGAGTACCCGTCCGACAAGGCGTTCTTCACCGTCACGTTCTTCTACAACGAAGAACCGCAGTGAACCGGTCGCAGCAGGTCGGACTCGTGCTGCTCGTCGTGCTGTTCGCCCTCTTCGTGCTCGTCCGCCTCCGTGCCTGAACCGACTGTCGTTGCCATCCTCGGGCCGACCACGAGCGGCAAGAGTGCCCTGTCCATCGCCCTCGCCGGGCGGCTCGGCGGTGAGATCGTCAACTGCGACTCCACCGCCGTGTACCGCGGGTTCGACATCGGGACCGACAAGGTGTCGCTGGAGGAGCGGCGTGGCATCCCGCACCACCTGATCGACATCGTGGACCCCACCGAGGTGTACACCGCGGCGCAGTTCGCGGTCGATGCCGCGCGGGTCATCCGCGAGATCCAGGGGCGTGGTCGCCTGCCCATCGTGGTTGGCGGCACGGGCCTGTACTACCGTGCCCTCGTGCGCGGGCTCTTCCCTGGTCCGCCAGCCGACGAACGCCTGCGCGCCCGCCTCGAGCGGAGCGCGGAGCGCCGCGGGTCGGCCTTCCTGCACCGGATGCTGCGGCGGGTCGACCCTGCCTCGGCCGACCGTATCCTGCCTGGCGATCGCAAGCGGATGATCCGTGCGCTCGAGGTCTACTTCCTCACGGGGACGCCACTGACACGGCACTTCGCCGACACGGTGTCGCCCATTGCCGGGATGCGGGTGATTGCCGTGGCCCTGCGCGTGCCGGCGACGCTGATTGCCGAGCGTACCGCCCGGCGCGTGGACCAGCAGTTCGCGCGCGGGATCCTCGACGAGATCCGCGGGCTGCTGGCTCGCGGGGTGCCCGAGACGGCGCGTCCATTCGGGGGGCTGGTCTACCGGCAGTCGCTCGAACATCTGCACGGCGTGCGCGACGAGGCGGCCACGCGCGAACTGATTGCCCGTGAGAACCGGCACTACGCACGCCGGCAGATGATCTGGTTCAGAAAAGAGCCTGATCTACAATGGGTCGACGGCCCCGGCGACCGGCCGGACACCGTCGACGCCGTTGCGCGCCTGATCGAAGCACGACTGGCCGGTGCGACCGGCTGACTGCGGACGACCACCCGTGTCCCACACCTTTCCCCGCGTCATCGTCATCGTCCTCGACAGCGTCGGCTGCGGCGAACTGCCGGATGCAGGCCTGTACGGAGACGAGGGCAGCGACACGCTGGGCAACATCCATGCGCAGGTGCCGCTCGCGGTACCGACGCTGCGGTCACTGGGCCTCGGTCGCGTGGCGTCGATCGGCGGGTCACCCGCAGATGCCGCGCAGGCCGGTGCCTTCGGGCGCATGGCGGAGCGGTCGGCCGGCAAGGATTCGGTGACCGGCCACTGGGAGATGATGGGCATCGTCCTCGATCGGCCCTTCCCGGTGTTTCCGCACGGGTTCCCTCCGGAGATCATCGCCGAGTTCTCGCGCCTGACCGGTCGTGGCGTCATCGGCAATTGCACGGCGTCGGGCACGAAGATCATCGACGACCTCGGCCCCGAGCACATGCGCACGGGCGACCTGATCGTCTACACGTCGGCCGACAGCGTGTTCCAGATTGCGGCGCACGAAGGCATCGTCAGCGTGCCGGAGCTGTACCGCGCCTGTGAAGTGGCCTACCGGCTGGTGGGTGAGGGGCTGGGCGTCGGTCGGGTCATCGCACGGCCTTTCGTGGGCGAGCCCGGCGCGTTCAGGCGCACGGCCAACCGGCACGACTACGCGCTGCCGCCTGCGGGCGAGACGTTCCTGGACCGGGCCACCGCCGCGGGCGTGCCCGTCGTGGCCATCGGGAAGATCCAGGATCTGTTCGCCGGTCGCGGGATCGCGCGGGCGATTCACACAGCCAGCGACAGCGAGGGCATGGACCACGTGGTGGCTGAACTCGCCACGACCACCCACGGCTTCATCTTCGCCAACCTCGTGGACTTCGATACGCAGTACGGCCATCGCAACGACGTGGCCGGGTATGCCGCGAACCTCGAGCGCTTCGACACCAGGCTGGCCGCCCTGCTGCCGCGCCTGGGCCCCGACGATCTCCTCGTCGTCACGGCGGACCACGGCAACGATCCCAGCACGCCGAGCACCGATCACGCGCGGGAGTACGTGCCGCTGCTCGCGGTGGGGGCGCACGTCCGGCCCGGCACCGACCTTGGCACGCGTGCAACCTTCGCAGACCTCGGCCAGACCCTGGCCGACAACTTCTCGCTGGGCGCGCTTGCGCACGGCACGAGCTTCCTCGGGGAGATGACCGCCTGATGACCATACGCGAGCAGCTCGAGGCGCGCGAGCGTGAGATCCTGGTGCCGCAGGCGGCCAAGGCCGCCGATTCCAGGGGGCGCCTCCGCCCGGAGCGCGAGGACGACGTGCGGCCCGCCTTCCAGCGCGATCGCGACCGCGTCATCCACTGCAAGGCGTTCCGCCGGCTCAAGCACAAGACGCAGGTCTTCTTCGCGCCCACCGGCGACCACTACCGGACGCGCCTCACGCACACCCTCGAGGTGTCGCAGATTGCCCGCACCATCGCGAAGGTGCTGCGCCTGCACGAGGAGCTCACCGAGGCCATTGCCCTCGGGCACGACCTGGGGCACACCCCGTTCGGGCATGCCGGTGAGCGGGTGATCGATGCGCTGATGCCCGAGGGCTTCAACCACTACGAGCAGAGCCTCCGGATCGTCGACACGCTCGAGAACGATGGACAGGGGCTGAACCTCAGCTGGGAGGTCCGCGACGGCATTGCCAAGCACTCGAAAGGCAAGTCCGGCGCGCCGGTCGGCATGGCACCGGAACTCCGGTCCAGCACCATCGAAGGGCAGATCATGCGGGTGGCCGACCTGATCGCCTACGTCAATCACGACATCGACGACGCGATCCGGGCCGGCATCCTGGCGGCGGCCGACCTCCCCGCCGGTCCCATCGAGGTGCTCGGCGGCTCGTCGTCTGCACGGATCGGCACGCTGGTGAAGGACGTGGTCACCGAGTCGCTGGCCGGCGGGTTGACCGAGATCCGCATGAGCGACGAGGTGCTCGAGGCGCTGCTGTCCGTCCGGCGATTCCTGTTCGAGGCGGTGTACGAGAACGAGACCGCCACGGCTGAGTTCCGGAAGGCGTCGGACATCCTCTCCGGGCTGTGGGAAAAGGTCCGTCAGCGTCCGTCGGAGTTCCTGGACGCCCGGACCATCGAGACCGAGGGGATTGACGCCGCCACCCGCGACTTCATTGCCGGGATGACCGACCGCTATGCGGTCCGGCTGTTCGAGCAGCTGTACATCCCGAAACCCTGGGCCATCGACTGACCACGACGGTTTGACGGCCAAGCGGCGCCGGTCGGTGGGTCGGTGAAGTCTCCCATTCACCAGGGCGGCGGTTCCAAGGTATATTTAGGGGTTCATGCTCTCGCTGAATCTCGCGAAGATCAGGACTGCCGAGGAGCACTTCGAGCGGGAATACCAGCCCGGGGCGCTTGGCGGCGGCACCGATGCGTACACGATTGTCGCGCCGGTCTCCCTGGCCTTCGACATCCACAAGGACAAGGACAAGTTCCACCTTGTGGGGCGGGTGAAGACAACGCTCGAGATGCCGTGCAGCCGGTGTCTCGAACCCTTCACCATCGCCGTGGATGCGCCGTTCGACCTGCGTTACCAGCCCCATACCGAGCACCATGGTGGGGGCGAGCGCGAGGTCGAGGCCGACGACATCGACACGGCGTTCTACGAGAACGACGAGATCGACCTTGGGCAGCTGATGCAGGAGCAGTTCTACCTGGCGTTGCCCATGAAACCGCTCTGCAAGGACGACTGCAAGGGGCTCTGCCCGAATTGCGGGACGAACCTGAACAAGGCGACGTGCGACTGCAACACCCAGTGGGAAGACCCGCGCCTCGCGGCGCTCAGGGCCCTCAAGAAAGACTCATAAGACGATGCCGAATCCAAAGCGACGCCACTCCAAGACGCGCACGGCCAAGCGCCGGACGCACGATGCCCTCACCGCGACCAGCCTCGCGGAGTGCCCGCAGTGCCACGAACCGAAGCCGCCGCATCGTGTGTGCACGAACTGCGGCTACTATCGCGGACGCCAGGCGCGCGCGGTCAGCGAGGAATAGTCCCGCGGTCCGATGATCTGGATCGCCGTTGACGCCATGGGTGGCGACACGGCGCCGGGGCTCGTCGTCGACGGGGCCCTGGCGGCCGCGCGTCACCTCGACCTCGGGGTGGTGCTGGTCGGCCCGGTCTCCCGTCTGGAGGCCCAGGTCGAACGCGTGTCCGGCGTCGATGCGTCAAGGGTGCGTTTCGTGGAAGCCGGTGCGGTGATCGACATGGTCGAGTCACCCGCCGCCGCCCTCCGGCGCAAGCCGAACGCCTCCATCAGAATCGCCGCGGAGCTGGTGGCCAGGGGGGAAGCGGACGCCCTGTTCAGTGCCGGGCACACCGGTGCGTCGGTCATGGCCGCGTACGGTGCCTTCGGCATGATCGCCGGGGTGGACAGGCCGGCGCTGGCCGCCACCATCCCGACCCGGGAACGGCCGGCCGTGCTGCTCGACGTCGGTGCCAGCGTGGAGTGCCGGCCCGCCCACCTGCTGCAGTTCGCGGTGATGGGCAGCGTCTACGCCCGGGTGCACTTCGGGCTCGATCAGCCGCGGGTGGGGCTTCTCTCGATTGGCGAGGAGGAGACCAAGGGCAACGACCTCACGCGTGAGGCGCACCAGTTGCTGAAGGGCAGCGGGGTGCACTTCATCGGGAACGTCGAGGCGCGCGATGTCTACAGCGGCGCCGCCGACGTCATCGTCTGCGACGGTTTCACGGGCAACGTGGCGCTGAAGATCAGCGAAGGGCTCGTGGACACCATCGAGGGTCTGCTGCGGGAGGAACTCTCGAGCACGATCACGATGCGCGTGGGGTCGCTCCTCACGCAGCGCGCCATGCGGCACTTCAAGCGTCGCGTGGACTACTCGGAGTACGGGGGTGCGCCACTCCTCGGGGTGGCCGGCATCACCATCGTCGGACACGGACGGTCAAGCGCCAAAGCGGTGCGCAACGCCGTCGCGATGGCCTACCGATTTGCGTCGGGCAGGCTCATTCAGCGCGTCGAGCGGGAGATCGCCGTCGCCGCGGTACCTCACCAGTGATCGCATTCATCTTTCCGGGCCAGGGATCGCAGAAGGTCGGCATGGGCAAGGCGCTGGCCGAGACCTTCCCGATCTGCCAGCAGGCGTTCGACGAGGCCGACACGGCCCTCGGCGAGCCGCTCAGCCGGCTCTGCTTCGAGGGACCCGACGACCAGCTCATGCTCACGGAGAACACGCAGCCGGCCATCCTGGCCGTGAGCGTGGCCGCCAGCCGGCTGCTGGCCTCGCTCGGGCTCTCGCCTGCCTTCGTGGCGGGGCACAGCCTCGGTGAATACTCGGCGAATGTCGTGGCCGGCACCATGGACTTCGCAGACGCGCTGCGGATCGTGCGCCGTCGCGGGCGCTACATGCAGGAGGCGGTGCCGGTCGGCACGGGCGCCATGGCGGCCGTCCTCGGGCTCGAGGCCGCGCTCGTGGCGCAGGCCTGTGACGAAGCGGCCCAGGGCGACGTGGTGAGTCCGGCGAACATGAACGGCGCCGGCCAGGTGGTGATAGCCGGCGCGAAGGACGCGGTCGCCCGTGCTGGGGAGCGGGCGAAGGCCCTTGGCGCCAAGCGTGTCATTCCACTGCCCGTCAGTGCCCCCTTCCACTGCGCGCTGATGAAGCCGGCTGAAGAGCGGCTGGCGCCCGAACTGCGCGCGCTGCGCACGCAGGCGCCCGCGGTGCCCGTCATCGCCAACGTCGACGCGCAGCCCAAGGTACAGGCGACCGGGTGCATCGAGGCGCTCGTCGCGCAGGTGTCGTCTCCGGTCCGCTGGGAGGATGTGGTGCGCCGCCTTGCGTCGGAGGGCGTCACAACGTATGTTGAGGTTGGCCCCGGCACGGTGCTGAGCGGCCTGGTCCGCAAGATCCATCGCGAGGCCACGGTGGTCAGCTTCGGGTCGCCCGACGACGTGGCGGCCGTCGAGGCCTTGCGGTCCTGACATGTTCCAGCTCACAGGAAAAGTGGCACTCGTGACCGGCGCGTCACGAGGCATTGGTCGTGCGATTGCCGTCGCACTGGCCAGGCAGGGGGCGACGGTCCTGGCCGCGGCACGCGGCGACAACGCGGCAGACACCGTGGCGGCGATCACCGCCGCTGGCGGGCGCGCCGAACTGGTGTCGCTCGACGTCACCGACTCGGCCGCGCTCGAGGCGCTGCCCGCCTCCATCGTGGCCAGGCACGGACGCCTCGACATCGTCGTCAGCAATGCCGGCATCACCCGCGATCAGCTCCTGATGCGCATGAAGCGCGAGGACTGGGACGCGGTGATCGCCACCAACCTCACCGCGACCTTCACGCTCGCCCAGGCGGCGATGCGCCCCATGCTGAAGCAGCGTGGGGGACGCATCATCGCGGTGAGCTCGGTGGTGGGGCAGATGGGAAATGCGGGCCAGACGAACTATGCAGCGTCGAAGGCCGGCCTGATCGGGTTCGCGAAGGCGCTGGCCCGCGAAGTGGCCTCGCGCGGCATCACGGTGAACGTCATCGCCCCTGGCATGATCGACACCGACATGACGAAGGCCATCAGCGAGAAGGCGCAGGTGGACTGGTCCACGCAGATCCCGCTCGGACGACTGGGCAGTGCGGACGACATCGCGTCGGCCGCGTGCTTCCTTGCGTCGGACGAGGCAGCGTATATTACAGGGCACGTCCTCGCCGTCAACGGCGGCATGTACATGTAGGACGGTCAGTCGATTCCGGTTTGAACAGGAGGCAGTGAATGGCGGTCGCCGATAAGGTCAAGAGCATCATCGTGGAGCAGCTGGGCGTGGACGAGGAGGAAGTGACTCCGGATGCGTCGTTCGTCGACGATCTGGGTGCCGACTCGCTCGACACCGTGGAGCTGGTCATGGCGTTCGAGGAGGAGTTCGGCATCGAGATCCCGGACGAGGACGCCGAGAAGATCACCCGCGTGAAGGAAGCGGTCGAGTACATCGAGAAGAACAGCAAGAAGAAGTAAGCTGCCCGGCCGGCACGGCGCCGGCGCGGGACCTGCACCCATAGGAGAATCGTGAGCAATCGGCGAGTCGTGGTCACCGGCATTGGCCTGGTGTCGTCGCTCGGCATCGGCACGGACGCCAACTGGACGAACCTGCTGGCGGGCGTGTCGGGCGTGAGGCGGATCACCAAATTCGACGCGTCCGCCTACGCGGCGCAGATCGCCGCCGAGGTCCAGGGCTTCGATCCGCTGAACTGGGTCGAGAAGAAAGAGGTCAAGAAGATGGACCTCTTCATCCAGTACGCCATCGCGGCGGCGCAGTTCGCGATGGATGACTCGAAGCTGCAGGTGACCGACGAGATCGCGCCGGAAGTGGGCGCGTTCATCGGCTCGGGCATCGGCGGGTTCATCACGATCGAGCGGGAGCACATCGCCCTGCTCGACGGCGGTCCCCGCAAGGTGTCGCCGTTCTTCATTCCCTCGGCCATCATCAACCTCGCTGCGGGCCAGGTCTCCATCCGGTTCGGCGCCAAGGGGCCGAACCTCGCCACCTGCACGGCCTGCTCGGCGTCGGCCCATTCGGTCGGTGAGTCGTTCGAGATCATCCGGCGCGGTGACGCGATCGCGATGATTGCGGGCGGCTCGGAGGCGGCCATCACGCCGATGAGCGTCGGCGGCTTTGCCGCGCTGCGGGCGCTCTCGACGCGGAACGACGATCCCGGCAAGGCGTGCCGCCCGTTCGACAAGGATCGCGACGGCTTCATCATCGGCGAGGGGGCCGGCGTGGTGATCCTCGAGGAACTCGAGCACGCACGGCGCCGCGGTGCGCCCATCTACGCGGAAGTCGTCGGCTACGGCCTCTCGGGTGACGCGTACCACATCACCGCCCCCTCCGAAGACGGCGACGGCGGCCGGCGCGTCATGCAGATGGCGCTCCGCAAGGCCGGCATCCGCCCCGACGAGGTCGACTACATCAACGCGCACGGCACCTCGACGCCCTACAACGACAAGCTCGAGACGCTCGCCATCAAGCGGACATTCGGCGACCACGCCTACAGGATGGCCGTGTCGTCCACCAAGTCCATGACCGGCCACCTCCTCGGTGGTGCGGGCGGACTGGAGGCCGGCATCACCGCCCTCGCCGTGCACCACCAGATCGCCCCGCCGACGATCAACCTCGAGAATGTCGACGAGGAGTGCGACCTCGACTACGTGCCGCACACCGCGCGGCCGATGGCGATGCGCTACGCCCTCTCGAACTCGTTCGGCTTCGGCGGCACCAACGCCTCGCTGCTCTTCAAGAAGTACGAGGGCTGACGCCCTCATCGCTGATCGCCAGTCGCTGATTGCTGATTGGAAATACAATGGACCCCAGCGGCTCGAGTGCCGGCCGCTGGTGGATTTCTTGTATTCCGATTGGCGATTGGCATTTAGGGATCAGCAATGAAGATTGCCGTCTGCATCAAGCAGGTTCCCACCCGCGACTGGCAGCCCCGCCTCACTGACGATCGCACCTGGATCCGCGAGCAGGATGCCACCTACGAGATGAACGAGCCGGACGCCTACGCCCTCGAGGAGGCGCTGCGCCTCAAGGAGAAGCTCGGCGGCGAGGTGGTGGTCTGCTCGGCCGGACCGGCCCGCGTGGCGCAGGTGCTCCGCGAGGCGCTCGCCCGCGGCGCCGACCGAGGCATCCACGTCCAGGACGATGGGCTGGCGGCCGCAGATGCGTTCGTTGTCTCCGCCGCCCTCGCCGGCGCCATGAAGGACGAGGGGTTCGACCTCGTGCTGACCGGTCTCCAGTCCGACGACCAGGGGTTTGCGCAGACCGGTGTCGTGCTCGCGGAGCGCCTCGGGGCCAGCCACGCCACGATCATCATGGAGGTGCAGCCCTCGACCGGCGGCTCGCTCCGCGTCAAACGTGAGCTGGAAGGCGGCTGGTTCCAGTGGGTGACGCTGCCGACGCCCGCCGTGCTCACGATCCAGAGCGGCATCAACCAGCTGCGCTACGCGACCCTCAAGGGCATCATGGCCGCGAAGAAGAAGGACATCCGCACGGTGGCGCCGGCGGCCGGCGCGACGGCCCGCCAGCAGATCCTCAGCCTGGCGGTGCCCGAGAAGTCCAAGAAGACCCAGCTGCTCGGTGGCTCGCCTGCCGAGGCGGCCAGTGCGCTCGTGGCGAAACTGCGCGACGACGCGCGCGTGATCTGAGGGCGGTGCGCCGATGATTCTGGTCATTGCAGAACAGCGTGACGGGCGGCTGAACCGGGCGTCGTGGGAGGCGCTCGCAGCGGCCCAGCAGGTGGCAGCCGCAGGCGGCGATGTCGTGATCGTCGCGATTGCCGGCACCGACCTGCAGGCGGTCGCAGCCGAACTGGCCGGGGCTGCCGTGTCCGAGGTCGTGACGATCGAGGCGCCCGCGCTCGCGGCGTACACCGCGGACGGCTTCACCGCCGCCTTCCAGTCGGCGATTGCCGAACTCGCTCCGTCCACGGTGGTGCTGCCGCACACCTACCAGACGCGCGACTTCGCCCCGAAGCTCGCGGCGCGGCTCGACCGCGCGATTGTCACGGACGTGACGAGCGTGAAGGCCGACGGTGCACGCACCGTCTTCACCCGTCCCATGTTCCAGGGCAAGCTCACCGCCACGGTCGTGCCGCAGGGGCCCGCACCGCACTTCGTCACCGTGCAGGTTGGCGCGTGGCGGGCAGACGCCGTGCAGCGGGGCAGCGCCCCGGCAGCGGTCCGCACGCTGGCCATCAGCGTGGATCCGGCAGCGATCAGGCAGCAGGCGGAAGCGCCCTTCCAGGAAACCCGGCAGGCGGTCGACCTGTCGCAGGCGGAGCGGATCGTCTCAGTGGGCCGCGGCATCAAGGAGCAGGCGAACATCGCGCTGGCGCAGCAGCTGGCCGACGCGCTCGGGGCCGAGATTGCAGCCTCGCGCCCGATCTGCGATGCGGGCTGGCTGCCCATGGAACGGCAGGTGGGCAGCTCTGGACAGACCGTCGCGCCGAAGCTCTACCTCGCCCTCGGCATCTCGGGCGCCATCCAGCACCTGGTCGGCATGAAGGGCGCCAGCACCATCGTCGCCATCAACAAGGATGCGGATGCCCCGATCTTCGAAGTGGCCGACTACGGCATCGTGGGCGACCTCTTCGAGGTCGTGCCCGCGATGATGGCCGCCCTGAAGCGCTGACCGCGCGCCGGCGCGCACGCAGCCCGGGCACGCGGGCTGCCGGTCCTTGCGCCATAATGAGCCCGTGGTGGAGACGCTGCTGCTCTGGCTGCTCGTCCTCGGGTTCACGGGCGCGTTCGCGGCCCAGGTGGCCACGCGTGTGCGCCTGATTGCCGCCGCCCCGAACACCTTCTCGTCCGGGAACCTCCCGTTCCGGGTCGGTCGCTTCGTCACCGACGTCATCGCCCAGCGCAAGACCATCGTCGAGCGGCCGTGGGCCGGCCTCGCGCACGCGTTCGTCTTCTGGGGGTTCGTCGCCTTCGCGGGCTACACCGCGCTCGAGTTCCTCGCCGGGCTGGGGATCGTGGATCTCACCGGCACGCGGGCGTTCGAGATCTACCGGCTGGTGCTCACGCCGTTTGCCGTGGCGGTGCTCGCCGGCATCGTCTTCCTGATCATCAGGCGCGCCTTTGTGCGTCCCCTTGCACTCGGTACGCATGTGTCGGTCGAGTCGATTGTGATCGGCCTCTTCATCACGACGCTGATGGTCACCTTCCTCCTGACCTGGCGGCTCGACGAGGCGTCGGTGGCGGGACGGCTCAACTGGTGGATCCACTCGGTCGTGATCCTGGCGTTCCTCGCGCTGATTCCCGCGTCGAAGCATTTCCACCTGGTGCTGTCGCCGCTGACCGTCTTCCTGAAGTCGCCCGAACTCGGGAACGTGCCGAACCTCGACTTCGAGAAGGAGCAGGTCGGGCTCGAGACGCTGAAGGATCTCGGCAGCAAGAGTGTGCTCGACGCCTTCACCTGCGTGGAGTGCGGACGCTGCCAGGTGAACTGCCCGGCGTGGGGGGCGGGGCAGGAGCTGAATCCCAAGGCCATCATCCTGCAGACGCAGGAAGGGCTGCTCAACCAGCCCGGCGAGACGAAGCTCGTGGAGCTCTACTCCGAGAAGGTGCTCTGGCAGTGCACCACCTGTGGGGCGTGCGAGAACCAGTGCCCGGTGGGCATCGAGCACCTGCCGATCATGATCGGGGCACGCCGCGGGCTCGTGTCGAATGGCGAGGCGCCCGAGTACCTCGGCGCGATGTACAACAACCTCGAGCGGCGTTCGAATATCTGGGGGCTGTCCTACGACCAGCGGCAGAAGTTCGTCGAGGGCGCCCAGCTCGAGACCTTCGATCCACGCCGGCACGACGTGCTGGTCTGGCTCGGGTGCGCGGGCGCGTTCGAGGCCGACTTCCAGAAGTCGCTCCGCTCGCTGTTCGAGATCCTCCTGGCGAAGGGCGTGCGCTTCGGCGTCCTGTCGAAGGAACGCTGCACGGGCGACGCGGCCAAGCGGACCGGCAACGAGTACATGTACCAGGAGCTTGCCCAGGCGAACATCGAGGACCTGAAGGCGGCCTCCCCGAAGACCATCGTGGCGTCATGCCCCCACTGCGTGAAGACCATCGGTGAGGACTACCGGAAGTTCGGCTACACCGTGCACATCGTGCACTCGGCGCAGTTCGTCGAGGAGCTCACGCAGGGTGACCGGGCCGTGCTGCCAGGCGGCCTCGAGACGGTCACCTATCACGACCCGTGCTACCTGGGGCGCTATGCAGGAAAGGTGGACGAGCCGCGCGCCCTCCTGCGGCGCTTCGGCGCCGACATCCAGGAGCCGGTCCGCAACCGGGAGAACCCGTACTGCTGCGGCGCGGGTGGCGGCCTGCTCTTCGAGGACACGGACGCCGAGCCTGGCACCCGCATCCCGGACGTGCGGTTCCGCCAACTGCGTGAGACCGGCGCGCAGACGGTCGTCACCGCGTGCCCGTTCTGTTCGATCATGCTGAAGGGCGCACAGTCGAGCGCGCCCGACGCCAACGTGCAGTTCGTCGACCTGATGACGTTCGTGAACGGGCGTCTCGAGAAGCGTCCGTCCTAGCGTGGCCACCGCGCCTACAGACTGGCGAGCGTCGCGCCGCAGGCGCTTCGAGGCGGCGGCCATCTCCGTGGTCGGCTACCGGGCCATCGCCGCGCTGGGCTCCACGCTGCGATGGAAGCTCGAGGGGTTCGAGCACTTCGACACCATTGCCCGCGCCGGCCACCAGCCCATCATGGCGTTCTGGCACGGACGCATCCTGCCGGCCACCTACTACTTCCGCAACCGCGGCATCGTCGTCATCACCAGCTCGAACTTCGACGGCGAGTGGATTGCCGGGATCATCGAGCGCTTCGGCTTCGGCACCTCGCGCGGGTCCACCTCACGCGGGGGCGCGCGTGCGCTGCTGCAGCTGTCGCGCGACCTTGCCGCCGGCCGTCCTGCCGGGTTCACGGTGGATGGCCCGCGGGGACCGGCGCGTATCTCGCAGCCGGGTGCCGTGTGGCTGGCGAAGGCCTCCGGCCATCCGGTGCTGCCGTTTCACCTGGAAGCCGATCGGTACTGGACGCTGAAGAGCTGGGACCGCACACAGGTGCCGAAGCCGTTCGCCACCGTGGCCATCAGCGTCGGCGAGCCGTTCTACGTGCCGCGCGAGGCGAACGAGCAGGAGATCGAGGGCTATCGCCAGCACCTGGATGCGGCGCTCGTCGCAGCCGAAGCCCGCACGAAGCTGATGCTCGGCGCCGGTGGGCGATAGGCGGTGCGGACGCCGACACGTGGCGACATGGACCCCGAGCGGCTCTCCGTCCTCACGCTCGCGCCGATCATGCTGGTCGTCTTCGTGGCGTACCTCATCATCGGCATCCCCCTCCCGGTGCTGCCGGTGCACGTGCATCGCGACCTGGGGCTCAGCACGATCGTCGTTGGAGTCATTGCCGGAAGCCAGTTCGCGGCGTCGCTGATGTCGCGCATGTGGGCCGGACACCTGTCCGATACGCGCGGGGCGAAGGTCACCGTCGTGACCGGCCTCGTCTTTGGCAGCGCGGCCGGCTCGCTCTACCTGTTGTCGATGCTGTTCAGCGCCACCCCGGTGCGTGCCGCAGCCGTGCTGCTGGCCGGGCGTCTGGCGCTCGGCGTGGCCGAGAGCGCGCTCATCACCGGATCGCTTTCGTGGGGGCTGGTGCTGGCCGGTGGGCGCAGTTCGGGACGCGTCATGGCCTGGATCGGCACCGGGCTGTATGCCGCCCTCGCCGCCGGCGCTCCGGTCGGCACGCTCCTCTTCGACACGTTCGGCTTCGGGGCCGTGGCCGCGGCCACCGCGGGGCTGCCACTCGTGGCCCTCGCGGTCGTGCTGCCTCTCGCCCGGCCATCCGCCAGCGCGGCCACCGTGCGACCCTCGTTCAAGGCGGTGACGCGGGCCGTCGCCGTGCCTGGAGCTGCGCTGGCGCTCTGTGGATTCGGGTTCGCTTCGGTGACGACCTTCATGGCGCTCCTCTTCGCTGACCGGGGCTGGGGGCCGACGTGGGTGGCTTACACCGGATTCAGCCTGGCCTTCATCGTCGGGCGGAGCCTGCTCGGGCACCTGCCGGACGTGCACGGCGGCGCGCGGGTCGCCCTCACCTGCGCTGCCGTCGAGACGACCGGCCTGGTGTTCGTCGGCCTGTCCACCGGCATGGGGCTCGTGATGACCGGCGTCATTCTCACAGGGCTGGGATATGCCCTCGTCTATCCCGGCCTGGGTGTTGAAGCCATCCGGCTCGCGCCCCCTGAAAGCCGCGGCCTCGCCATGGGCGCCTACACGGCCTTCCTCGATGTGTCGCTGGGGCTCAGTGGTCCCATCCTCGGCTGGGTTGCGAACGTGTACGGGCTCGGCTCTGTCTTCCTCGTGAGCGCCGGCGTCGTGCTCGCGTCCACGCCCCTCGCGCTACGGTTGCTCGGGGCGCGACGGTAGGCCTGGAGAGCCAGGATGGCCAGGACCGTCAGGTCCAGGCGATCCGGTCCTTCTTGCCACTCGTTCGGCGATTAGCGATTCGCAATTCGCGATTGTTAGACTGTCCCTGATGAGCCTGATCCTGATCGCCTCGGAACGATTTGCGGAGCACATGACCCCTCCGGGCCACCCGGAGTCGCCCGAGCGGGCCGACGTGATGGACGCCGTCGCGGCGGAGTGGCGAGCGCGCGGCGGGGAGGTGGTTGCGCCCCGTGTGGCCTCGCGCGAGCAGCTCGCGCGTGTCCATGCCCCTGAGCACCTGCGCAGGATGGGGGAAACCGCCGGTGTGTCCGTGGCCCTCGATCCGGACACTTACACTTCGCCGGAGACCTACGAGGTGGCGCTGCTCTCGGCCGGTGCGGCCGTCGACGCCGTGGAGCGGGTGATGGCGGGCACACACGCACGGGCGCTCGTCCTTTCGAGGCCGCCGGGGCATCACGCCGAGCACGACCGCGCGATGGGGTTCTGCTTCTTCAACAATGTCGCCGTCGCCGCCGCGCACGCCCGTGCCCTCGGCGCCGGGCGCGTCGCGATCGTGGACTACGACGTGCACCATGGCAACGGGACCCAGCACATCTTCGAGAACGACCCGTCGGTCCTGTACGTGTCCACGCACCAGTTCCCCTTCTACCCGGGGACCGGTGCCGCAACCGAGATCGGGTACAGCGCGGGTGCCGGCCGGACGGTGAACGTACCGCTCGAACTCGGGGCCACCGACCAGGATTACCGGCTCGTCTTCGAGCAGGTCGTGCTGCCCGTCATGCGGCAGTTCCAGCCCGACATCGTCCTGGTGTCGGCCGGTTTCGACGCGCACGAACGTGACCCGCTCGGGCAGATGCGCGTGACCACGCCCGGGTTCACCGCGATGACCGCCGCGCTGCGCCAGCTGGCCGAGGAGCAGTGCCAGGGTCGCCTGGTCGCCATCACCGAGGGTGGCTACGACCTCGAGGCGCTGCGCGAGTGCTGCGAAGAGGTGCTGGCGGTCCTGGGTAGCGAACGGGCGCCGGACGTGCGGTGGCCCGAGTCGCCGGTCGCCTCGTCCCGCGGTCGAATGGCCGCGACCCAGGCGAAGGCGGCCCTGACGCAGTACTGGCAGTTCTAGGCGCCGGGAGAAGCCGGCGCCGTGCCGGGGCCCCTCGCGCGTCGGGCATTCGGTACAATAAGCGCACGCCAATGACTGAGTACAAGCCGCAGCACCTCGACAAGAAGTGGCAGCAGCAGTGGACCTCCGAGCGCGCCTTCGAGGTCGTTGCCGACGAATCCCGCCCGAAGTTCTATTGCCTCGAGATGTTCGCGTACCCGTCCGGGCACGCGCACGTGGGGCACGTCCGCAACTACATCATCGGCGACATCTGCGCCCGGATGAAGCGCATGCGCGGCTACAACGTGCTGCACCCCTTCGGCTGGGACGCCTTCGGCCTGCCGGCCGAGAACGCGGCCATCAAGACCGGCACCCATCCCGAGACGTCGACCTTCGGGAACATCAACCACATGAAGGGGCAGCTCCAGCGGCTCGGCATCAGCTACGCCTGGGAGCGCGAGATCGCCACCTGCACGCCGGACTACTACAAGTTCAACCAGTGGATCTTCCTGAAGATGTACGAGCGCGGCCTCGCGTACCGCAAGCGCTCCACCATCAACTGGTGCCCCGTCGACAACACGGTGCTCGCGAACGAACAGGTCATCGACGGCGCCTGCTGGCGCTGCGGCACCGCGGTCGTGCAGCGCGACCTCGAGCAGTGGTTTTTCCGCATCACGGAGTATGCCGAGGAACTGCTGCAGGGGCTCGACACCCTGACCGAGTGGCCCGAGAAGGTCGTGGTCATGCAGCGGAACTGGATCGGCCGCTCCGAGGGCGCCAGGCTGACCTTCCCGGTGCATGGTGCCGACTACGGCATCGAGATCTTCACCACGCGCATCGACACGATCTTCGGGGCCACCTTCGTGCTGCTGGCGCCCGAACACGCGCTCGTGGAGCGGTTCGCCGCCGAAAGCGACGCGCCCGAGGCGTTCCGCGCGAAGGTGCAGCAGTTCCGCGCGCTCGACCGCGAGGCGCGCCTGACCGGCGCGATCGAGAAGGAAGGCTTCGACACCGGCCGCACGGCGCTGAACCCCTTCACCGGTCAGCAGGTGCCAATCTGGGTGGCCAACTTCGTGCTGTCCGATTACGGGACGGGCGCCATCATGGCGGTACCCGCGCACGACCAGCGCGACTTCGAGTTCGCCCGCAAGTACGCACTGCCGGTCCGGATCGTGGTCCGCGCCGATGGCGACAACCGGTCGGCGGACCAGATGAGCGAGGCGGCCCCGGGAGCCGGCCGTCTGGTCGATTCGGGCGAGTACTCCGGGGCCGAGACGCCAGCGGTGATCGCCCGCATGATTGCCGACGCCCAGGCGCGGGGGATCGGCCGCGGTGAGGTGAACTTCCGCCTGAAGGACTGGGGTATCTCCCGCCAGCGGTACTGGGGCACCCCCATCCCGATGATCTACTGCGAGACGGACGGCGTGGTGCCCGTGCCGTACGAGCAGCTGCCGGTCGAACTGCCGAAGATCGCGCAGTTCACCGGACGTGGCGACTCGCCGCTCGCCCAGGTGGCCGAGTTCGTGAACTGCACCTGCCCCACGTGCGGCGGTCCGGCGCGCCGCGAAACCGACACGATGGACACGTTCGTCGACTCGTCGTGGTACTTCCTGCGCTTCTGCGACCCGACGAACAGCGATCTCCCGTTCGACCCATCGGCCGCCAAGTACTGGATGCCGGTCGACTTCTACAGCGGCGGTGTCGAGCACGCCATCCTGCACCTGCTGTACTCGCGGTTCTTCACGCGCGTGCTGCGCGACGTGGGCCTGCTCACCTTCGACGAGCCGTTCAAGCGGCTGCTCACGCAGGGGATGGTGCTGAAGGATGGCGCCGTCATGTCCAAGTCGAAGGGCAACGTGGTCGACCCGGACACGATGCTCGAGAAGTACGGCGCGGACGCCCTGCGCCTGTACGTGATGTTCGTCGCGCCGCCCGAGAAGGAGGTGGAGTGGAGCGACGCCGGCCTCGAGGGGAGCTTCCGCTTCCTGCTCAGGGTCTGGCGGCTGGTCGACCACTGGGCCGAGACGGTGGGCGGCGACGGCATCCCCTCGTGCGGGGCCGACTGCAACGAGGCCGAGCGTGCGGTGCGCCGCAAGACGCACGACACGATTCGCCGGGCCACGGTCGATATCGAAGAGCGGATGAACCTCAACACGGCGATCTCGTCGCTGATGGAGCTGGTCAACGAGCTCTACGCGTTCAGCGCCACCACGCCGCACGGAGCGCCGTCCCGCGACGCCGAGGCCGGCCGCATCGAGCGGGTGCAGACCATCTCCGTGATGCGCGAGGCGCTCGACGCCCTGGTTGTCATGATCTCGCCCTTCGCGCCCCACACCGCGGAGGAACTCTGGCAGATGCTCGGGCACGAGGGTGGCCTCACCCGCGCGCCCTGGCCGCTCTTCGACGCGGAGGTGGCGAAGGCTGAAGAGGTCGTGGTGCCCGTGCAGGTGAACGGCAAGGTCCGCGCACGTCTCACGGTCCCGGCCGACCTCGCCGAGGACGCGCTGCGCGAGCGGGTGCTGGCCGAACCGGCAGTGCGTGCGCACACCGAAGGCAAGACCATCCGCAAGGTGGTTGTGGCCAAGGGACCGCTCGTCAGCGTGGTGGTCTCGTGATCCTGGCCGGTCGGCTCCGCCTGCGCCTGGCCGCCGCGCTGCTGGCCGCGGCCTGCGGCATGGCCCTGCCCGGCTGCGGCTACTCGCTCGCCGGCCGCGGGTCGTTCCTGCCCGACTACATCCGGGCCATCGGCATCCCGACCTTCGCGAACCGGACGACGCTCTTCAACATCGAGACGCAGATGACCGAGAAGGTCCGCGCCGAGTTCATCGGGCGTGGCAAGTACCGGATCGTACCGGAAACGCAGGGTGTGGATGCCGTGCTCACGGGCGAGGTCACCGGTGTCAGCATCGTCCCGCTCACCGTCAACCCGCAGCAGCTGGCGTCCCGCTACACCATCACGATGACCGCCAGGGTCGAACTCCGCGACACGCGCGAGAACAAGACACTCTGGGAGAACCCGAGCCTGGTCTTCCGCCAGGAGTACGACGCCCAGGGGGGCGCGAGCGGCGCCGTCGATCCGTCGGCGTTCTTCGGCCAGGACCAGAACGCCCTCGACCGGATGACGACCGAGTTCTCGCGCTCCATCGTCAGCGCCATCCTGGAGGCGTTCTAGCCCCATGGCCGTTGCCACCGCCGCCGCGGTCCGCAAGCAGATCCAGTCGGGCTCGGCCGATGCCGTCTACCTGCTGCAGGGAGAGGACGAGGTCGAGAAGGCCGGGCTCGCGCACGAGTTCGAGGAGCTGGTCGAGGAGGGGCTTCGGGCCTTCAACGTCGAGCGGATCCACACGGGCGAGATCACCAACGGCGACAAGCTGGCCGCGGCCGTCTCGTCGCTCGTGACCGCCGTCCGCACCCTCCCGATGATGTCACCGCGCCGGGTCGTCATCGTCCTGCAGGCGCAGTCGATGCTCGTGCCGAAGCGCGAGAGCGAGGCGGCGACGCGGGCGCTCGACGAACTCGAAGACCTCCTCAAGAACCCGGAGCCGCAGACGACGCTCGTGCTGGTGGCGGGTACGCTGGACAAGCGCAGCCGCATCTACAAGCTGCTGGCGAAGCAGGCCACGCTCGTCGAGTGCGGCGTGCTCGAGAGTGTCGACGATGCGGCGCGGTGGGTGGTGAACCGGGTCTCGGCTGCGGACATGAAGATCGAGCCCGCGGGGGCACGCCTGCTGGCCGAACGCTGCGGCACCGACGTGAAGCGGCTGCGCAACGACGTCGATCGGCTCCTGCTGTACGCGCTCGGGCAGCAGGCGATCTCGCTGGACGATGTGCGGGAAGTGGTCGGGCCGGCGGCCCTGCAGGACGACTGGGCGATGGCCAATGCCATCGAAGCCGGGGATGGACGGACCGCGCTGAAGCAGCTGGCGTTGATGCTGGACGCGGGCGCAGCCCCGGAGCAGATCATGGGGCAGCTGGGTTGGCTTGTCCGGACGAAGTTCCCGTTCCAGGTGCCGGCCATGCTGCGGCCGGCCGTACAGGCGCTCTTTCGCACCGACCTCGATCTCAAGCGGTCGGCGGGCGAGCCGCGCGTGCTGCTGGAACGGCTGGTGGTGGAGCTGTGTGCCAGGGGCGCCGGCCGGCCTGCACAGGCCGGCGGCACCAGGCGATATTGAGTGCGCTGTTACGCGCGAGCCGCAGCGATGCGGGTCGTCAGGCGTGACTTGTAGCGGCTGGCAGCATTGGCGTGGATGACGCCCTTGCTGGCCATCTTGTCAATCAGCGACACGGTCTGGTTCAGCGCGCCTTCGGCGGCCGCCACATCCTTGCCGTCGATGGCAGTGCGGATGCTCTTGAGCGCGCCACGCAGGCGCGAACGGAACTGGCGGTTGCGCTCGCGGTTCTTCTGACTCTGCCGATGCGCCTTCAGCGCGGATTCATGCGATGCCACGTAATTCGGTCCTCCGGAACCCCTAATCGTAGCACATCACATGGGAATTGCAGTCGAGGGGTTGCGGCGCACCTACGGGTCGCTCACGGCGGTGGAGGACCTCACGTTCCGGGTCGACCCGGGCGAGATCGTGGGACTGATCGGCCCCAATGGCGCGGGCAAGACCACCACCCTGCGCTCGCTGGCTGGGATCCTGCGGCCCACGGCCGGCCGGGTTCTGGTGGGCGGCTACGACATGGCCACCGCCCCCCTGGACGCCAAGCGGTTGCTCGCCTTCATGCCAGACGAGCCGCACCTGTTCGAGTACATGACGGTCGAGGAGCACTTCCGGCTGATCGGCCGGCTCTACGGAATTGCCGATGTCGACCAGCGCGTCCGGCCACTGCTGGATGAGCTCGAGCTGAACGGCAAGCAGGGAGCCCTGCCCGGCGAACTGTCGCGCGGAATGCGCCAGAAGGTCGTGATTGCCTGCGGGCTGGTGAGGAACCCCCCGGTGCTGCTCTTCGACGAGCCGCTCACCGGCCTCGACCCGATCGGCATCCGCCGGATGCGCGACACCATCCTCCGGCGGGCCAGGGACGGCGCCGCGGTCCTCCTGTCGTCGCACCTGCTTCCACTGGTGCAGGAACTCTGCAACAGGGTCGTCATCATGCATCGTGGTCGGAAGATGGCGGACGGTACGGTGCAGGAACTGGCTGCGCGGGTGGAACTGCACCAGGCCGACTCCACGCTCGAGGACATCTTCCTTCGGGTGACCGGCCACGATGGTCCGACCGGCGGAGGCCAGTGAACGCAACTGCGTACATCATCCTCTGCACCGCCAGGAACCGCTTCCGGACCCGGGCGCGGCGCCTACGGGAACCCCGGTACCTCGTCGGGGCACTTGCCGGCATCGGCTACCTGGTGTTCACGCTGGTGATCCGGTCTCGGGCGTACGAGGCACGCGGGGCCGGCGTTGCCGACGACACCCTGTTCAACATGATGGCGCCGGTGGTTGGTGGGGTGGTGCTCGCGGCGGCGGCGCTGGCCGCCTGGCTGATGCCGTTCCCGAGCGCGGTGCTGGACTTCTCGAAGGCCGAAATCGCGTTCCTCTTCCCGGCTCCGGTCCGGCGCACCCGCCTCGTGCTCCACCGGATTCTCCGATCACAGGCAGCGGTCTTCGCCGCGGCCCTCATCATGGCGCTGGCATACCCGACCGGGTCGGCCGGCGGGCGCCTTCGCGGCCTCATCACGCTGTGGGTCCTGCTGATGACGGCGCGGCTGTTCTTCGCGGTCGTGGTGCTGGCTCGCGCCGGCGACTGGAGGACAGGCTGGATCCGGCCGTTCGGCTGGCCGGCCCTGATCATCCCGCTCGCGGCCGTCATGAGTGTGTCTGGCCCTATCCTCGCCGTGCCACCCGGGACCGACGTCCTGCCCTGGCTCGGCTCGCTGGCCGACCGCGTCCATGAAGGGGCGACTGACGGCGCCGCACGTGTGCTCCTGCTGCCGTTCACGCTGCTCGTCCGTCCGCTCTTCACGCCAGGCGTTGGCGCCTTCTCGGCGGCCATCGGCTCCGCCCTCGCCATCCATGCCATTGTCGTTGCCTGGCTGCTCTGGGCCGACTCCGGGTCTCAGGCCTTCGCGGACGCGAGCCTGGAGAAGCAGGTCGCGATGGGGCCGGGAGCATCGCTGTCGTACGTGGCGCGGCGCTCGCCCTGGCTCCTGGCACCCTCGGGCCGACCCGAACCGGCTTTTCTCTGGAAGGGGCTGATTCAGACGCTCAGGACGGTCGATCGCCGTGTGATGGTCCGAATCGTGCTCGTCCTGGGCTGGCTCGTGTTGGCGTCGGTGCTCGTCAACCGCTCGCGCGGCGTCGTGCTGCTGCTGGGGGTCGGGGCTACCTGGGGGGCGCTCTTCGCGCTCTTCATGCTGCCGCAGATGTTGCGCATGGACCTCAGGCAGGACCTCGAGCACGTGGAACTGCTGCGTAGCTGGCCGGTTCGCGGGGCATCGGTGCTGCGCGGCGAGATCGTGTGGCCAGCGCTGATCGTCATTGCGATCGCGTGGTTCTTCGGTGGCGTTGCCATGGGGCTCTCGCTCGCGTCGACCTCGCGCATTCCCTCGGCGAACCGTATTGCGGCCTGGACGTCCTTCCTCCTGCTCTGCCCGGCCATCGTCGTGGCCCAGTACACCGTCCACAACGCCGTGGCCGTGCTGTTTCCCGGCTGGGTTCCGCTCGGTCCCTCCCGCCCACGCGGCGTCGATGCGGTGGGGCAGCGGCTCCTGTTGCTACTCGGCAACTGGGTCGGGCTGCTGGTGGCGCTCGTGCCAGGCCTTGCCGTGATGGCCCTGCTCTCGATTACCCTGCGGCGGGTGGGTGGGCCGATTGTGCTGCCGGTCGGGGCGCTGGTGACGACCCTGGCGGTGTTCGCGGAGGCGTGGCTGGCCACCGAGTGGCTGGGCCGTGCGTGGGATCGGCTGGATGTGACGAGTGTGGAGAGACCGGACTGAGGGGCTTCAGTCTCCGGGCTTCAGGCTCCAGCGCAGGTTGGCTCAGGGCCACCTGTGCGACGCCCCGTGGGGCTGGATCGTCCCAGCCGCGCGTTAGCGCTCGGAGGGAGGCCGGTCGGTGTAGGTGATCACTTCCGCGCCGTCGACCACGTCGACGACCCGGTAGATGCGGGTGCGGCCGCCGGACTGGGCGCTGACGGGTGCCGTGGCACCGGCGAGCTTCTTCACCTTCGAGACGTAGTTGCGGGTTTCCACGTAGGGAGGGACCGTCTGGCCGTTCCGGTCCACGGCGCCTGGGCCGGCGTTGTAGGCGGCGAGGGCGAGCTGTTCGTCTCCGTCGTAGCGGTCCAGCAGCTGGCGCAGGTAAGCCACGCCGCCTCGGACGTTCTCGTCTGGGTCGAACGGGTTCCCGACGCCGAGCTCACGCGCGGTGGCGGGCATGAGCTGCATCAGCCCCATGGCGCCCTTGTTGGAGATCGCCCGCGGGTTGAAGCCCGACTCCACCTGGATCACGGCTTTCACCAGGTCCTTGCGCACCCCCTGCCGTGAGGCATGCTGGTCGATCAGGTCGTCGAACGAGCGCGACTTCTCGGGGGCGACGTAGCGGGTGGTCCGGATCCCCTCCGACTGCGGCACTTCGTAGGACGCGATGCCCATGTTCGTGCCGGGCTGGACGTTCGAGACCACCAGGTTGCCGTTGGCGTCGGTCCAGCTGAAGATCTGGGCAGACACGGGCCGCGTGTCGAGAAGCAGCAGCGCCGCGGCAGCCAGCGTCACCGTGGCGAGGCGCGCATACGACATCCGGCAAAGGGCAGGGACCACCACTCTGACGGCGGTATCGGCATCCGGCCCGCGGATGAGCAGGGGGCGCCTGCACGGACGGTGAAGTGCCGTGCAGGAATGCAGAATCTGCGCAGGCTCAGAGCAGCGACTTCAGCGCATCGGGCGCTGCCGCGAGCATCTCGTCGATCTTCCCGGGCAGCTTGCCGCCTGCCTCCGCGAAATCCGGGCGGCCGCCGCCGCCACCGCCCACGATCGGGGCGAGCGTCTTCACCATCGCGCCGGCCTTCACCTTCGCGGTCAGATCGGGGGTGACCGCCACGACCATCTGCACCTTGCCGTCGCTCTCCGAGGCGATGACGACGACGCCCGAGCCGATGGAGGACTTGAGGGAATCGGCGAGGCCCCGCAGGGCATCCTTGTCGAGGTCGGCCACCTTCTTGCGCGCAAGCCTGACGCCGTTGACGTCGACCGTCTCGCTGCCGCCGTCGGTTGCGCCCCCGCCCATCGCCAGCTTCGTCTTGAGCTGGGAGATCTCGCGGGCGGCCTTCTTCGCGTCTCCATGGAGCCGCTCGATCGTGTCGACAGCCGAGTCCGCGCTGGCGTGGAGCGCATCGAGAATGCCCTGCAGGGCGGCGCGCTGCTCCTGCGCGTGCGCAACGGCGCCCATGCCGGTGATCGCTTCGATGCGTCGGACGCCGGCCGCCACGCCGCTCTCCGCCACGATCTGGAGCGACCCGATGTCCCCGGTGGCCGAGACGTGCGTGCCGCCGCAGAGCTCCACGCTGAAGCCTGGCACCGAGACGACGCGGACCTTGTCGCCGTACTTCTCGCCGAAGAGAGCCATGGCGCCGGATGCGATCGCCTCCTCCGTCGAGCGCACCTCCGTGGTGACCGGCGTGTTCCTGACGATTTGCTCGTTGACGATCTGCTCGATGCGCACGATCTCGTCGGCCGTGACCGGCTGGAAGTGCGCGAAGTCGAACCGCAGGCGATCCGGTGCCACGAGCGAACCCTTCTGCTTGACGTGCGTACCGAGCACCTGCCGGAGCGCCGCGTGGAGCAGGTGGGTGGCCGTGTGGTTCCGTCGGGTGGCATTGCGGCTGTCCTCGTCCACGCGTGCCGAGACGATGTCGCGGACCTTGAGGGCGCCGCTCTCGACATGTACGCGATGCGCGCGGGGCAGGCCCTGGCGGATGCGCACGAGCCCGTCGACCACGGCCGACGCCCCGGTCGCCTCGTTCACGAGGCGGCCCGCGTCGGACACCTGGCCGCCGGCTTCGAGGTAGAACGGCGTCCTGGCCAGCGCCACGAAGCCGGTGGTCCCGGTGGCCAGCAGGTCGACCGGCTGGCGGCCTTCGTCGAACAGGGCGAGCACCGGCACGCCGGAGACGCTCGTGGACGTGTAACCCTCGAACTGGTCGCCGACGCCAGCCAGTGCGGGCTCGTCGGCGATGTTGAACTCCAGCCCCTTCTTGCCGCCGCCGAACGTGCTGCCGGCGCGGGCCTTGTCACGCTGGCCCTCCATGGCGCGCTCGAACCCCTCACGGTCGACGGACGCGCCGCGCGTGGCAGCCGTGTCTTCGATGAAGTCGTAGGGCACACCGAACGTGTCGTAGAGCTTGAAGGCCGCGTCGCCGGAGAGCACCTTGCCGGGCGACTCGAGCGCCTTCTCGATCTCGGATTCGAGACGGGGCAGTCCGTCCTTGAGCACCGCGTCGAAGCGGTTCTCCTCGGCGGTGATCGTCTTCGCGATCATCTCCTGGTTGGTGCGGAGGTCCGGGTAGGCATCGCCCATCTCGCGGGCAATCACCGCCACCATCTCGTGCAGGAACGGCTCGGACAGCCCGAGGTGCTTCCCGTGCCGCATGGCGCGGCGCATGATCTTGCGCAGCACGTAGCCGCGCCACTCGTTGGACGGAATCACGCCGTCGCCGATGAGGAACGTCATGGCGCGCGAGTGGTCGGCCACGACGCGCATCGAGATGTCGGCCTGTTCGCTGTCGCCGTACGTCCTGCCGGCGAGCTCGCCAACGCGGGTGAGCAGCGGCATGAAGAGGTCGGTGTCGTAGTTCGACTGCTTGTTCTGGAGCACGGCCGTGATGCGCTCGAGCCCCATCCCGGTGTCGATGCAGGGCGCGGGCAGCGGCGTCAGGGTGCCATCCGCGCTGCGCTCGAACTCCATGAACACGTTGTTCCAGATCTCGATCTCCGGATCGGCGCCGGTGCCTCCGCGCACGAAGTAGATCTCGGAGCAGCGTCCGCACGGACCCGTGTCGCCCATCTGCCAGAAGTTGTCCTCCGAGCCGAGTTCCATGATCCGGTCCGCCGGCACGAACTTCCGCCAGATGTCGTACGCCTCGCTGTCGCGCGGGATGCCGTTCTCGCCCTTGAAGACGGAGACCACCAGCCGGTCGGCCGGCATCTCCCACACCTCGGTGAGCATCCGCCACGCGAACTCGATCGCCTCGGCCTTGAAGTAGTCGCCGAAGGAGAAGTTGCCCAGCATCTCGAAGAAGGTGTGGTGCCGGTGCGAGGGGCCGACGTTGTCGAGGTCGTTGTGCTTCCCGCTGACGCGCATCACCTTCTGCGACGTCGCCGCGCGGGTGTAGTCCCGCTTCTCGCGCCCGAGGAACACGTCCTTGAACTGGTTCATTCCGGCGTTGGTGAAGAGCAGCGTCGGGTCGTCGGCCGGCACCAGCGGCGAGCTGGCCACCACGCGGTGGCCGTTCTGCCGGAAGTACTCGAGGAACGTGCGGCGAATCTCGTTGGAAGTCATGGCGATTCTCGTGGGCTTCGGGCTCCAGGCTTCGGGCTTCTGGCCGCATCGGCTTCAGGCCGGAGCCGATACGCCCCGGAGCCTGGAGCCAGGAGTCCGGAGCCTTGACAGCCGTCGCAGCGCGAGCCGTCGCGTCTCAATCGGCGAGCGTCGCGACGTATTCTTCGTGTGTCCCCTTGAAGTCGGTCAGCTTGCCCGGCTCCAGGTGCCAGACACGCGTGCCGACTTCGTCCATCAGGTCCTCGTCGTGCGTGACGAGGAAGACGGTGCCCTCGTACTTCTGGAGGGCGATGTTGAGCGCGTTGATCGACTCGAGGTCGAGGTGGTTCGTCGGTTCGTCGAGCACCAGCACGTTCGGCTTCGTGAGCATCAGCCGGCAGAACAGGAGCCGCGCCGTCTCGCCGCCCGACAGCGCCTCGGTCGGCTTCAGGCCTTCCTCGCCGCTGAAGAGCATCTGGCCGAGCAGGCCGTGGATGTCCTGCCGGTGGGCGTCCGGGTCGAACTGGTGCAGCCACTCGACGGCCGTCATCCCCTTCTCGATGAGACCGGTATGGTCCTGCGGGAAGTAGCCGACCGCCACCTCGTGGCCCCATCGCAGCGTCCCCGAATCGCGGTCCTGCGGTGAAGCCGGCAACGGCGGCGCATCCGCCAGCAGCGCGCGCAGCAGCGTCGTCTTGCCGACGCCGTTGCGGCCCATGAGCACGATCTTCTCGCCGCGGTTCACGACTGCCGCGAAGTCGCTGACCACCTTGTTGTGGCCGAACTTCTTGTTGATCCCCTCACACTCGACGACGAGCCGGCCGGATGGACGGGCCTGCGTGAACTTGATGAACGGGCGCTGGATGTTGGAGCGTGCGAGTTCGTTCGTCTGCAGTCGCTCCACTTCCTTGCGGCGCGCCGTCGTCTGGCTTGCGCGGGTGCCGGCGCCGAACCGCTGGATGAACTCCTGCAGCTGTGCGATCTTCTTCTCGCGCTGCGCGTTGTCGGCTTCGACGCGTGAGCGGATCTGGGTCTTCGCCATCACCATGTCGTCGTAGCCGCCGGTGTAGGTGATGATCGTCTGGTAGTCGATGTCCGCCGTGTGCGTGCAGACCGCGTTCAGGAAGTGGCGGTCGTGCGAGATGACGATCAGCGTGCCGTCGTATTTCGTGAGGAAGTCGATGAGCCAGTGGATCGAGTCGAGGTCCAGGTGGTTCGTCGGTTCATCCAGCAGCAGCGCAGCGGGGTGCCCGAACAGCGCCTGGGCCAGCAGCACCCGCACCTTCTGGCCGCCCTGCAGCTCGCTCATCAGGCGTCCGTGGAGTGAGTCGTCGATGTCGAGACCCTGCAGCAGGATGGCCGCGTCGCTCTCCGCGCTGTAGCCGTCCTCTTCGCCCACGATCCCTTCGAGCTCGCCGAGGCGCATGCCGTCTTCGTCGGTCATGTCGGCCCCCTTCTCGTAGAGCCGCTCGCGTTCGTCCATGGCAGCCCAGAGGCGCTTGTTGCCCATGATCACCGTGTCGACGACACGGAACTTGTCGAACGCGAACTGGTCCTGCCGGAGTACACCCAGCTTCTCAGGACGGGAGACCGTGCCGCGCTGCGGCGGCTGTTCACCCGTGAGCAGCTTCATGAACGTCGACTTGCCGGCGCCGTTCGGACCGGTCAGGCCGTAGCGGCGGCCCGAAGAGAAGGTGGTGGTGACGTCCTCGAAGAGAATCTTCGAGCCGAACCGCATCGACACGCCGGAGACTGTGATCATGGAAAGTGCTAATCGCTAAAGGCCAATTGCTAAAGGCAAACGCCGGACGAGGAACCGCGGACCGGGGCGCAGACACGCGCGTCCGGCCCGGGGATGGAGCGACCGGCTTCAGACCTGTGTCCGCTATCGGCCCGCGTCGCCGCAGCGTAAGTCCATCGAACTACTTAGTTTAGCAGCTTATGCGGGCTCGTCGTCGGTCGATGTGCCGCGGCTGCGGCGGGCGTTGAGGGCCCGGAGGATGCGGTCCGACTCGAAGCCCTGCGTGGCGAGGTAGCGGTAGAGCCGCTGGAACTCCCGGTCGTCCTCGATCGGGCGGCCGTAACGGAGCCGTTTCCCAAGGGCGGCCTGCAGCAGCGCCTCGTCATCGACGTCCTCGAACACCGCGTCGAGCGCCTGCTTCGCTACCTCGCCCGAGATGCCAGCCTGCTGAATCTGCTGCCTCACGCGCAGCCGCCCGCGCCGCTTGATGGCGGTTTCGGTGCGGGCAATGGCCGCCGCCACACGGGAGTCGTCCAGGGAACGCTCCGACTTCAGCTTCGCGACAGCGTCGTCGACGTCTTCTGGCGCATGGCCCTTTCGCGACAGGCGTTGCCTCACCTGCTGCTCCGATAGCTCTCGCCGCGCGAGCATTGCGAGCGCGGTGACGTAAGCGTCGCGCTGCAGGCGGGCTCCGGGCTCCAGGCCCTGGGCTTCGGGGTTGGTCGGCTCAGGGCTGGCGGCATGTCGGGAGGCTCCTGGCTTCAGGCTCCGGACTGCGGCACGGGTCGGCTTCTGGCGCCATGTCATGGGCGAGGCTTTCGACTGCGGACTTGGTCTGGCGTCAACCGCGCTGTTCGAGCGTGTTCATCATCGCCTGCAGGCCACGCTGAAGTTCGGCGTACTGGGCCAGCAACGGTTCGATGGCCGATTCTGGCACGTAGTCGAGCCGGTGAGCCACCGTCAGGAGGTAATGGGCCTCTGCCGCCGATCCGTTGGCGAGGTTCAGGAAATTGACATACTCGCGAGTTGTCCGCCGCGCAGAACCTTCGACGATATTGGTGGCGGCCGAAAGAGCGGAACGGCGGAGCTGGTCCTGTAGACCGAAGCGCTCCGACGCGGGAAGTGCTTTCGTAGTGCGGTATACCGCGATCAGCAGCGAATCAGCGAGCGAGAAGACGTGAAGTCGGCGATGGTCGCGAGCCATGGGAGCGCTCCGAGCTGAGCAACTCCCATTCCGCTCGACATCAGTCCGCAGCCCGAAGCCGACCGCGCCCGCAGCCGGAGGCCCGAAGACCGAGCCAGGAAGGCCTGAAGCCGACCTCGCCTTGAGCCTGAAGCCCGGAGTCCAGAGTCTCCCTGGGTCGCTAAGTGCCGAACCTGGTGATTTCCGGCGCGCCCTTGAGTACGGCCTGCGCCATCTGGTCGCGGCTGACGTCGGCGGTCGTGGAGATGCCCTGGACCTTGAGCTTGAACTCGTCGACGTTCGAGGCCCAGCGTAGTGCTTCCTCGTAGGACACGAGACCCGATTGGTAGAGGCTGAAGATGGACTGGTCGAAGGTCTGCATGCCGTATTGCGAGGTGCCGGAGGCGATCGCACCGTGGATCAGGTGGGTCTTCTCCTTGTCCACGATGCAGTCGCGGATGAAGGGTGTGCTGATCATGACTTCCACGGCTGGTGCGCGGCCGTCGCCGTCGGCGCGGGGCATCAGGCGCTGCGAGATGACGGCCCGGAGCACGCTCGCCAGCTGCAGGCGCACCTGCTTCTGCTGGTGCGGTGGGAACACCGCGATGATGCGGTTGATGGTCTCCGTGGCATCGAGGGTGTGCAGGGTGGAGAACACCAGGTGGCCGGTCTCGGCCGCCAGCAGGCCCGTTTCAATCGTCTCGAAGTCGCGCATTTCGCCGACGAGGATGACGTCAGGGTCCTGGCGGAGGGCGCTGCGCAGTGCCTGGGCAAACGACCGCGTGTCCACCGATACCTCGCGCTGGTTGACGATCGACTTCTGGTCGCGGTGCAGGAATTCGATGGGGTCTTCGACCGTCATCACGTGCGTGCAGCGTGTGCGGTTGATGTGGTCCACCATGGCGGCCAGGGTGGTCGACTTGCCCGAGCCGGTGGTGCCGGTGACCAGGACGAGTCCGCGCTCCTCCTCGGCAATCCGCTTGAGCACCGGGGGCAGCCCGAGGTCGTCGACCGATCGGATGTGCATCGGAATGACGCGCAGCACCAGGCCCACCGTGCCGCGCTGCTGGAAGATGTTGCAGCGGAACCGCCCGAGGCCGGGCACGCTGTAGGCGAGGTCGACTTCCTGGGCTTCCTTGAACCGCTGGCGCTGCGACGTGGACATCACCGCAGCGCTCATGGCCACCACATCCTCGTGGTCGAGGCGCTTCTCCTCGGTGGCCGGCACCAGCGTGCCCCGGACGCGCATCATGGGGTAGCTGCCAACCTTGAGGTGCAGGTCGGATGCACCGGAGTCGACGGCAATCTTGAGCAGGTCGTTGACGTGCATGAGCTCAGCAATCCTCCCGAGGCAGGACCCGAAGTCCCGTGTCCGGGGGCTGATGCAAACCGGGCCCCCCACGACGTATCGGGAGAAACCGCCCGGGAACTTAGAACGCAGGACTCAGAATTCGGAACTGACGGCGGAATCGGGCGACTGCCAGGCGGTATGCAGGACGGGAGAGGGCGGACGGGTGGTCGACCGGTCGAGCCGGAGACCACCAGAAGTCAGACCGGCGGAGCGGGAGCCCCACCAGTTCTGACCTCTCAGTTCTGCCTTCTAACTTCTCAGTTCTTACTTCTGTACAGCCGTGCCGGCCTGGGCCGTTTCACGCAGGTGTGCCTCGTGCGGGTACACGTAGGTGAGCCAGCCATGCGTATCGGGCACGTCGCCGTTCACCACTGCGAAGAACGCGCTCTGCAGCGAGGCGGTGATGGGGCCGCGCACGCCCGAGCCGATCTTGATCTTGTCGATCGAGCGGACCGGGGTCACCTCGGCGGCGGTGCCGGTGAAGAACACCTCATCGGCGATGTACAGCAGTTCGCGCGGCAGGTTCTGCTCGACCACGGTGTAGCCGAGGTCGCGCGCCAGCGTCATGATCGAGTCGCGCGTGATGCCGCCCAGCACCGACGCGGCAAGCGGCGAGGTGTAGATCACCCCGTCGCGCACGACGAAGAGGTTCTGGCCGCTGCCTTCGCTGACGTTCCCGAACACGTCCAGCGCGATGCCCTCGGAGTAACCGTCGAGCAGCGCCTCCATCTTGATGAGCTGTGAGTTGGCGTAGTTCGCCGTGGCCTTGGCCATCGCCGGCAGCGTGTTCGGCGCCATGCGCGACCAGGTGGCCACCTTGACGTCGACACCCTGTTCGAGCGCTTCGGGTCCGAGGTAGGCGCCCCATTCCCACAGGATGATGGACGCGTCGACCGGGTTGCCGAGCGGGTTCACGCCGAGCGTCTCGTAGCCACGGTAGACGAGCGGACGGATGTAGCAGGCCTTCATGCTGTTGGCCCGGATCGTCTCGAGCACGGCGTTCCGCCACCCAGCCAGGTCCAGCGCATACTCCATGCGGTAGATCTTCGCGGAGTTGATGAGGCGGACCATGTGCTCGTCGAGCCGGAAGACGGCCGATCCCTTGGGTGTCGCGTAGCAACGGGCACCCTCGAAGACGCCGCTGCCGTAGTGGATGACGTGCGACGCGATGTGAATCGTCGCATCCTTCCACTCCACGAGCTTCCCATTCATCCAGATCAGGCCAGTACCCGGAAACGCCATCGCTGTTCTCCTTACCGCTTGATTCTAATGCATCTGATCCGCGGCCCGGACGCCGCCGCCCCCGATGGGGCCACGGCTACTGGCTTTCGCCGCAGAACGGACAGCGGTCGCTGCGGGCGTGCAGCGGCTTGCGGCAGTGCCAGCAGAAGCGTGCCTGGGGGGTCTCGCGCGCCTTCAGCCGGGTGTGGAGATCCTGGACGCTGTCGGCGCCCGCCTCCGCCACCGCTGCCGCCGCGCGTGGGGTGCGCCTCGGCTCTGCGGCACCGCGGGCGGCGAGGATGTCCTCCAGCACCTCCGTCGCGCGCTGGTATCGCGACGGGACGTCGGCGGCCATCGCCTTGAGGACGATGTCGTTGATGACACGGGGAATGGCCGGGTTGCGCGAGCGGACCGAGATGAGGAGTTCGCCCCGGATGAGGCGATCGAGGTCGGACGGGCTCGGGGTGTCGTAGGGCAGGTCGCCCGTCAGCATCTGGAACATCGTGACGCCCAGCGAGTAGATGTCGCTCGCAAAGAGCGCCTTCCCCTGGAACTGTTCCGGCGCCATGTACGGCGGGCTGCCGATCACCGTCGTGCCGTGGGCGGCCACCTCGAGGAACCGCGAGGTGCCGAAGTCGGCCACCTTCAGCAGGCCGGAGTCGGCCACCAGCACGTTCGACGGGCGGAGGTCGCGGTGCAGCACTCCGTGCCGGTGCGCGTGGTCCAGCGCGTTGCAGATCTGGCAGGTGTAGTCGAGCGCCGTGGCCACGTCCAGCGACCCGGCCCGCGTGATGACGGTCTCGAGCGTCTCGCCCTTCACGTACTCCATCACGATGAAGAAGACCCCTTCCTGCTTCTCCGCCGTGAGGATCGACACGATGTTCGGGTGGCTCAGGGCCGCCAGCAGCCGCGGCTCGCGCAGCAGCTCGCCGAAGTCCATGTTCTGGCGGTGGGGAACCTTGAGGGCGACTTTCTTGTCGATCCAGGTGTCCTCGGCCAGGTAGACCGTACCGAAGCCTCCGCTCCCGATGGTCGACAGGATCTTGTACTTGCCAACGATCTGGTCGCGGAAGAACATGGACGCCGGCCAGTATAGTACGGACCACGCACCCACGCGTCACTCCCGGCAATCTGCGATAATTTCCGCCCGTGGCCTTGCATCGATTCTTCGCGCCGGCGCTCGACGCCGGCGACGATGAGGTGGGACTGCCGCGGGAGGAAGCCGAGCACCTGACCCGCGTGTTGCGGCTGGGACCGGGCGACACGGTGTCGGTCTTCAACGGGCGCGGCGACGAGTTCCTCGCCCGCGTCGTGACCGCGGCGCGGCGCGATGCCCGGGTCCAGCTGTTGACCCGCGTCGAGCCCGCGCCGGAGTCGACCACTCCCATCACCCTCGTCCAGGCGATCCTCAAGGGCGACAAGATGGACGACGTCATCCGCGATGCGGTGATGCTCGGGGCCACCGCCATCCAGCCGGTGGTCAGCCGCCGCAGCGAAGTGACGGTGGCGGCCGTCATGAGGGGTGCGCGTGTCGAGCGCTGGCAGCGTATCGCGCTCGCATCGGCCAAGCAGTCGAGACGTGCGGTGCTCCCCGACGTGCGGCTGCCGCTTACATTCGAGACCTGGCTGCACGAGCCGCCGACGGCACTGAGGCTGATGTTCGTGGAGCCCGGACTGGGCGGTGTGGAGTCGCTGGCGGCGTACCGTTCGCGGCCTGCGCCCGAATCGGCCGCCATCGTCGTGGGACCGGAGGGCGGCTGGGATCCGTCGGAGTGCGCAATGGCGGTGTCCGGAGGGCTGCGCCTCGTGTCACTCGGAGGCCGCACGCTGAGGGCCGACGCCGTGCCCATTGCGGCACTGAGCGTCCTGCAGTTCCTCTGGGACCATTCGTGTTAGCATCTCCCGTCTTCCTTCCACCGCGGTACATGCCCAGATTCCTGAGATTCCTGTCCATGCTCTGCCTGCTCGCCGCGTGGCCGTCCCTGGCCGCGGCGCAGCTGCCCCGACCGGACCAGTCCAACAAGCGCGCGCAGGCGCTCAGGGTGAACACCGGCAGCGTCAGGCTCGACGGGCGGCTGGATGAGGAGTTCTGGCAGCGCGCCCAGCCGGTCACCGACATGCTGCAGCAGGAGCCGGTCGAGTTCGGCCAGCCGGCCGACGGTGTGGAGGTGCGGTTCGTCTATGACGACACGGCGCTGTGGGTGGGGGCCCGCATGTACTCGAAGGACGGTGCCATCCAGGCGCCCATGAGCCGCCGCGACAACGGCGACCAGGCCGAGTACCTGCAGATCGAGCTCGATACCTACCTCGACAAGCGGACCGCCTACATGTTCGGCGTGACCGCGTCCGGGGTCCGCCTCGATCACTTCCACCCGACCGACAACGAGAGCGACACGGACGACGAGTTCAACCCGGTCTGGGGGGCGAGGACCACCATCCTGAGCGACGGGTGGACGGCCGAGATGTGGCTGCCCTTCTCGCAGCTGCGGTTCAACGATGCGCCGGAGCGGGTCTGGGGGCTGAACATCAAGCGCTGGCGCCCCACGCTCAACGAGGAAACCTACTGGGTGGTGATCGGCCGTACGGCACGCGGCTGGTCGTCGCGGTTCGGCGAACTGCGCGGCATTGAAGGCGTGCACCCGCGGCAGCGCGTCGAGGTCCTGCCGTACGTCTCGGGGGCGTCCCGGGTCACGAGCGAGAACAACCCGAACAACCCGTTCGACACCGGTGCCAACCTGAGCGGCGGGCTGGGGGCCGACATGAAGATTGGCGTCGGGTCCAATTTGACGCTCGAGGCCACCATCAACCCGGACTTCGGCCAGGTGGAGGCCGATCCTGCCGAGGTGAACCTGACGGTGTTCGAGACCACCTTCGCCGAGCGCCGGCCGTTCTTCATCGAGGGGAACAACATCCTCGAGGCGGGCACGAGCAACTACTACTACTCGCGCCGCATCGGCGCACGTCCCACCCCCGTCGTCGCCGGAACGGGGCAGTTCGTCGACAACCCCCAGCGGGCCACCATCCTCGGTGCGGCGAAGCTGAGCGGGCGGCTCAGCAACGGCCTCTCGCTCGGATTCCTCGGGGCGGTCACCGACCAGGAGTTCGCCCGGGTCTCGACCAACGGCGTGGAGTCGAAGGTGGAGGTGGCTCCCCGCGCCGAGTGGGCGGTTGCGCGCGCGATGCAGCAGCTCGGCCGCGACTCCTTCGTCGGTGCGCACATGACGCTGGTGCACCGGAACATGGCGCCGGGCACCCCCCTGGCCTCCACGCTCACCCGCAGCGCCATCACCACCGGTGTCGATACGCGCCTGCGCTTCAAGGATCGCAACTACGAGGCGTCCGGCAACATCGGCCTCACCTTCCTCGAGGGCGATGCCGCCGCGATTGCGCGCGTGCAGCGGGCCAACGGACACTTCCTGAACCGGCTCGACCAGACGGTCGACCGCTACGACGCGACGCGCACGTCCCTCGCGGGCCTGCAGGCCGTCGGCAACATCAGCAAGATCGCCGGACGGCACTGGCTCTGGAGCAACAACCTGATGATCGAGTCGCCGGAGTTCGACCCGCTCGACTTCGGACGGCTCAACTACGCCGGCGACATCACGACGAACCACCGGCTGACCTACCGTGAGACGCGGCCGGGCAAGTATCTCCGCGCCTACTCCACACAGTGGTCGGCCGTCCCGTACTGGTACTTCGACACCGATCTCGGCGTGCGTTGGAACTTCCAGAGCAACAACAGCGCGACGCTGCGCAACTTCTGGGTCGGCACGCTCAACATCACGCGCTACCTGCGCGGCAACGACACGCAGATGACCCGCGGCGGCCCCTCGATGGGCACGCCGCTCGGCTGGAACTGGAATGCCCAGCTCCGCAACCGGGCCGGTGCGGCCACCGCGTGGAACGTGAGCCTCACGCGGCGCTCGAACGAGTTCGGCGACCACACGACCACGACCGGCGTCACGGTTTCGGCCCGTCCGACCCCCTCGCTGCAGTTCTCGGTCAATCCCGAGTACGCAGACGAGGACGGCACGTCGTCGACATTCAACGGCCCAATCAACCGGCAGTACCTGGCCACCATCCCGGGCGGGCGTCCGGAGACGTATGGGAACCGGTACATCTTCGGTGTGGTCGATCGCACGACGCTGTCGGCGCGGCTTCGCGTCAGCTACACGTTCAAGCCGGATCTGACGCTCGACATCTACGCCGAGCCCTTTGCCGCCAGTGGGCGGTATACGGGGTTTGGCGAGACGATCCGACCGCGAGAGCGGAACCTGCGGATGTACGGCACCGACGGCACCTCCATCACGCGGCTCGCCAACGGCAACTACGTCGTCACCGACGGTGCCTCCCAGTTCACGCTGCAGAACCGCGACTTCAACACGCGCTCCTACCGGAGCAACGTCGTGCTGCGGTGGGAGTGGCGTCCGGGCAGCATCTTCTACGCGGTCTGGCAGCAGAACCGCCTGAGCACGGTGCAGACCGGCGAGCACGTCGGCGTGGGCGACCTATTCGACTCCTGGGCCGCCCCTGGCGACAACATCTTCCTGATCAAGTCGACGCTCTGGCTCAGCCGCTAGCCGGACCGGCCCGTGCTCACCGCACGGTCAGCCTGAAGTCCTGCGTCTTGACGTCGCCTTCCTGGAGGCCCACGCTCGTCGCACCCGCGACGTGCGCCGCCAGGTAACTCGGCTCGAACCACTCGCCCTGCTCGGCCGGGTCCACCGCCACGACGTAGTACCGACCCGCCGGCAATCCCCGGAGCTGGTACTTCCCGTTCTGGTCCGGACGCGTGGTCATGATGTGGCGCAACTGCGCGCGCCACAGGGTGTCGTCTTCCGGGAAGGCGAGCACCGTGTAGTCGGTGACCGGCGTGCCGCGGTCGTCCGTGATCGTGCCGTTCACTTCGGTCAGCCGGTCCGTGAACACGATGCTGACGCCGGTGAGCGACTGGCCAGCCCTGACCTCGAGCGGGGCGTCGACGATGTCGCGGCCGTTGAGCAGTACCGACTTGAGCATCCAGCCCCTGGGGCCGCCCTGGACCCGGAACAGGTGCGGGCCGGCCTGCAGCCCCTTCAACGCGAAGGTCCCCGTGCGTTCCACGCGCGCGGTCGGGTTCGGACCGATGTCGACGCCGTCGACGAGCGGGGCGGCCACGCGCACGCCGGCAGGGTCGGGCAGCTGCTGCCCCTGGGTATTCTCGAAGCTCACCGTGCCGCTGACCGACGCTGCGGGCGAGAGCACCACGGTCAGGTTCGTGAGGTCGGTGTCGGTGACCGTGAGCGGCTGTACCGCGAACTGGGGCTCCACGGTGTCCTCGCCCCGCGCCCGCAGCAGGTAGCGACCGGGTGGTACTCCGGCGAGCCCGAACGAGCCGTCCCAGTTGATGCGCGACGCAAACGTGCTCCCGGGGCCGCCCCGGCCGGCCCGCCCGCCCGACTCGGCCACGAGCACCACGTTCCCGGCGGTGGTATCCGACCCGTCCGGATTCGTGACGCGACCGGTGATGCGTGCCGTCCGTACGAGCAGCACGGCGAAATCGACACTCGGCACTTCGACGCTCAGGCCGACGCTGATGGGACGTGCCTCGTTTACCGACGGCACGCCCGGAAAGAACGTTGGTGCATAGCCGGTCGGTTCGGTCTCGGTGGCGGAGCCAGGATTGGGACCGGCGAAGCGTCCGACAGGGCCGCCGCGCCCGGCCAGAATAGCCGGCGGCCCCCCGGGTGGGAAGCCGCCCCTGCCACCTGGGTTGGGCGCCGCGGCGCTCACGAAATACTCGCCAGGGTTCAGCCCCCACACCCGGAATGCGCCGAGGTCGTCGGTCTGGGCGCCACCCATCTGGATCAACTGGCGATTGCCCTGGGCGTACTCGTAGCGGAGGACCCGGACCGCGGCACCTGGCAGCGGGTCGCCGGTCTCGTCGTACACGTGCCCCGCAATCACGCTCCCGCGGGGGAGCCGGAAGTCCAGCCCGGTGAGCTGCTGGCCCTCCGCGAGCTGGATGGGGATCCCTGCCTGGAGTGGCCTGCGCTGCCCGTACGAGAGCGTGATGAACCCGGTCTTGGCGGCCGTGAGTGTGTAGCGACCTTCGGGAAGTTCGGTCAGATCGAACGTCCCCTCGTCATCCGTGAGCGCACCCCGGCCACCCTGGATCTGGGCGCCGGAGAGCAAGACGCGCGCCCGTCGGACCGGGCGACCGGTGTCGGCCGCGACCACCCGCCCAGCGATGCGACCTTTCGGCGCGTCCTGCTGCGCCGCCTGCTGCGCAGGGGTGTCGCGGGTGGGTGAAACCTGCCTGGATGCGGGCTCGCCTGGTCGGGCCGTGCCCTGGGCACCGACCCAGACGGTGCCGGCCAGGACGATCGCGGACAGGGCGAACAGACGGGCCGGACACGGCATGGCCGGACGAACCTCCTCGCTGGTTAGACCGCGGCGAATGTCGGGAAGTTGAACGCGATCGACACCCAGCTGGTGTCTTCCTTCTCCCAGCTGATACATCCGCCGGCGAACGCCCCGACAACCTCGTCGCGTTCGTGCACCTGGAGTCCTGACACGATCAGCGTGCCGGCAGCGGCCACGGCAGCCCGCAGGCGGGCCGCATGCTGCACCAGCACGGCACCCGTCAGGTTGGCGAGGACCACGTCGGCGGTCGGCAGGCTGGCGTCTCGGACGTCGACGGTCTCGAACCGCACGGTGCCGATGCCAGGATTGAGGTCGAGGTTCTCCCGCGCGTTGGCAATGGCGTCGGGGTCGAAGTCGATGCCCACCGCGTCGGCGCAGCCGAGTCGCACTGCAGCCAGGGCCAGCACTCCCGATCCTGTACCCACGTCCAGGACGTGCCGTCGGTCCAGGTCCAGCGTCTGGAGCGCCTCCAGGCACAGCCGCGTAGTCGCGTGATGGCCGGTTCCGAATCCCATCGACGGCAGGATCACCACGCGCAGCGGCGCATCGCCGCTGACCTCCGGGAACCACGGCGGCGCGACAGTGAGGCGACCCACGGTGATCGGCGTCAGGTTCTCCTGCGATCGCCTCGCCCAGTCCTCATCGTCGACCTCGCGGGAGGCCAGGCTGGCGCCGGGAAATGCCTGTTCGAGGCTGGCCCTGGCCGCGTCACGACGGTCGGGCGCCTGGAAGAAGACCGAGACACCGTCAACGAGGTCCTCGACGGCCGTGGGCGAGAAGTCGTCGACGGCCGCGAGCACCAGGTCAGGGTCGACACCCCGGACGTCGAGGGCGGGGTAGCGGCTCACCCGAAGATGTCCTTCACGCGATCGAACAGGTTGCGCTCATCTTCGGCCTCGCTGTGGCTGCGTGGCTCGAACTTGTCCTTCGGCAGCGCCTTCGAGAGCTGCTCGAGGAGCTGCCGCTGCTCCTTGTTGAGCCTCCTCGGCGTCTGCACCTGGACGGTGGCGAAGAGGTCGCCCTTGCCGCGACCGTTCACGTCGGGCATGCCCTTGCCCTTGAGCCGCAGCGTCGTGCCGGTCTGCGTGCCTTCCGGCACCTTGATGGTTTCCGACCCATCGAGGGTGGGCACCATGATCTCGCCGCCCAGGGCGAGCGTGGGGAAGTTCACCGGGATCTCGCAGAACAGGTTCACGCCGTCCCGCTTGAAGAAGTCGTGTTCCTTCACGTGGACGACCACGTAGAGGTGCCCGGCCGGTCCGCCCATCGTGCCGCCCTCGCCCTCGTTCTGCAGGCGAAGCTGCTGGCCGGTGGCGATGCCCGCGGGAATCTTGACCGTGATCTTCCGCTCGTGTCCGACACGTCCGGACCCGTGGCAGGTCTGGCACGGCTTGCTCACCGTGCGTCCTGCGCCGCGGCACTGCGGACAGGTGGTGGCGATAGTGAAGAAGCCCTGCTGCCGGCGCACCTGGCCCTGTCCCCGGCACATGCCGCACGGCGTTGGCTGCGTGCCAGGGGCCGCCCCCGAGCCGCTGCAGGTGTCGCAGTTCTCCTGGCGCGGAATCTGGATCGAGGTTTCCGTACCGCGGGCCGCCTCCTCGAACGAGATCTCCAGGTCGTAGCGGAGGTCGGCACCGCGCTGTGGGCCGCCCCGTCGGCGTCCGCCGCCGCCGAACATGTCGAAGCCGAACATGCCGCCGAGGATGTCGGCGAAGTCGCCGAAGTCGTTGAAGACCGACGGGTCGAAGCCAGCACCAGCGCCCTGGTTCACCCCCTGGTGACCGAACCGGTCGTACGCGGCCCGCTTCTGGGCATCGGCCAGGACGGCATACGCCTCGGCCGCCTCCTTGAAGCTCTCCTCGGCCGCCTTGTCGCCAGGGTTGCGGTCCGGGTGGTACTTCATGGCCAGCTTGCGGTAGGCGCTCTTGAGCTCACTCTCTGTGGCGCCCTTCGCGACGCCGAGAACCTCGTAGTAGTCGCGCTTGCTCACGCTCGGGCCACCTTCACGGACGCGGCGCGCAGCAGGCGGTCGTTGAGCGTGTAGCCCTTGCGCAGCACGGCAATCACTTCGTTGTCGCGATGACCGGGACTCGACTCCTGCATCACGGCTTCATGCAGGTTCGGGTCGAAGTCGGTGCCGAGCGCCTCGATCGGCTTCACGCCCTGCCGGCGCAGCAGGTCCTGCAGCTTGGCGTGGATCATCTCCACCCCCTTGCGGTAGGCCGCGCCACCCTCCCCGGCGTCCACGGTGAGCGCCAGGTCGAAATCGTCGACCACCGCGAGGAGGTCTTCCAGCAGCGAGACGACGGCCCGGTCGGCCTGCTCACGCCGCTCGCGTTCCACGCGCTTGCGGTAGTTGTCGAACTCGGCCGCCTTCCGCATGAGCCGGTCCTGGAGGTCATCGCGCTCGCGACGGAGCGCATCCAGGTCCGGCGCCGGAGCGGCGGGGTCTACGTTCGGCGGGGCCTCGCCCGCCGCGGTGTCCTGTTCGTCAGCCATGCCAGTTATTGGGAGGGATCGCGCAACACGCGCGTAATGGCCTGCGCCGCGCCGTCGACCACCGCGATCGCGCGCGAGTAGCGCATGCGGGTCGGTCCGATGACGCCTACGGTTCCGGAACTGGTGCCGTCCTTGAACGTGCACGCCACCAGGCTGAACGGACGCAGGGATGGTTCAAGATGCTCGGCGCCGATCACCACGGTGAGGCCGGTGCCGTCGATGTACTCATTGAGCAGCCGCACGAGCCGCTGCTTCTCCTCGATCATCTCCAGGAGGGCGTGCATCGTGTCGAGCGTGAGCCCGTGCTCCTCGCCCAGCAGGGCCGCGGCCCCGTCGACGTAGAGCACGTGGTCGTCAGGGAGGTCGGCGAACGACGACGATCCGAGCTTCAGCGCCCGGTCCATCAGCTCGTCGTACAGCAGCCGCTCCTCCTCCATGCGCGCAAGGATCGCCTCGCGCGCGCGCGACAGGGGCAGTCCGGCGAACTCGGAGTTCAGGTAGTTCGACGCCTGCCGCAGCGCGTCCGCGCCGAGCGGCTCACCGGTGTCGATCACCTTCTGCACGACGTGCCCGCCCTTGGCGACGATGATGACCAGGACGCGTGAGGCGCCGAGCGGCACGAACTCCACACGCTCGAAGACTGCCGCATCCTGGGCCGAACTGAGGGCGAACCCGACCGACTTCGAGGCCTGCGACACCACGTGCGAGGCCTGCGAGAGGACCACGTCGGCCAGTGGCGCAATCGACTCCCGCCGCAGCCGGGCTTCGACCACGCTCGCGGCACGATGTCGCTGCTTCGACTCGAGCAGCAGGTCGACGTAGAAGCGGTAGCCCCGGTCGGTCGGTACCCGACCGGCCGAGGTGTGCGGCTGGGCCACGAACCCTTCGGATTCGAGCCTGGCCAGCACGTTCCGTACGGTGGCCGATGACACGCCGAGCCCGGCCGCACGCACGAGCAGGGACGACGCCACCGGTTCACCGGAAGCGATGTACTCCCTGACCAGGGCCGCAAGGACCCTTTTCGAGCGATCGGACTGTTCCATTAGCACTCTTCCAAAGAGACTGCTAAGGACGGATTATACACGGTGGCCCCGCGCCTCTTCGAGCCCCCCGGGGCCGCGTCGGCGCCCCTCGTGAGCTCCCCGGGGCGGGATCACGGGGTGGCGCGCGTGAGCAGGGAACGGCTGAGGAAGGGCACCAGGTTGTCGGCGACCACGGCATGACCGTCCGGATTCAGGTGGAAGTTGTCCGGAATGAACAGGTGCCGGGAGCGGTCCCCGAGAATCGGGTCGGTGAGATCGAGAAAGGGCGTGCCGGAGCGGCTGCTGTAGTCGCTGATCCAGGTTTTCCGCTCGAGGTCGGTGGGGGTCTCCGAGGTGCCGGGCAGGAATGCGATGCCCAGCGCGAACCCCTCGGTGGCGGCAATCGCCCTGATGCGGTCGAGAATGGCGGTGTTGAGCGACCACTCCGCGCCCGACGCGCGCCACAGCAGTTCGCGCGTGGCGGCCACGGTGTGGAGGCGCGACCAGGCGCCCGGCGTCGGATAGTCGATGGTGGCGAGCGTGCCGCCGCGCAGCATGAACCGGGGGACTTCGAATCCGGCACCCGCGTACTCCGGCCGTACGCGCCGGAAGTCGTCCGTGTAGAGCACGAGGAGCACGGCTGTCGGGCGGAGTCCGACGCCCACCTGCTCGAGCGTGCGCAGCATCAGGTCGGGGCCGAACCCGGTCATGCCAAGGTTGTCGACCCGCCACTCCGGCAGCAGTGCCTCGATCCGGTCGGTGAACCGTTCCGGTTCCTCGACCCCCTCGCCGAAGACGAACGAGTCGCCCAGCACGACCAGCCTCGGACGCGGGTCTGCGGAGTTGAAGTCACGCCGGTCCCGGAAGCCGTCACTGTTCGCATGCACCGTCAGGGTCCGCGGATGACGGCGCGGGTACTGATACGTCATGACCCGCGACGGGTGCAGGCGATACCCGATGGTGGGGTGCGCCTCGTAGAGTTCCGGACGGTCGGTCCGCACGTTGCGGGGAGGCACCCGCACGCGGCCACTGAGCCGGAGGACCCCCTCGAGCGCCAGCAGCGACAGCACGCACGAGACCGCCAGTAGCAGCAGCCGGCCGATTGACGATCGACGTGTCACGGAGCGGTCAGTATAGCCGCGCTAGAGGCCGGCGCGCGCGGCCAGGGCGCGGGCCGCGGCCGTGGCGCTGCGCGCGACTTCCTCGCGTGACACGCGAGTGGGTTCACCCCGATCGACGAGCACGGTGCCGTCGACGATGGTGGTGACGACGTCGCTGCCGCGGCACGCGTAGACCAGCGTGGAATACGGGTCGGGATCGGGTGCCAGGTGGGCCTCGCGCCGGCGCACCCGTATGATGTCGGCCTTCTTGCCCACCTCGAGGGAACCGATGGCGTGCTCGAGCCCGAGCGTCCGCGCGCCTGCACGGGTGGCCATCCAGAGCACGTCGCGGGCCGGCAGCGCACCGGGCGCCACCTTCACGGCCTGGAGCATGCCGGCCAGGCGCATCTCCTCGAACATGTCGAGCCGGTTGTTGCACGCGGCGCCGTCGGCCCCGAGCGAGACGGTGATGCCGCGCTGCCGCATCTCGACCACCGGCGCGATGCCCGACCCCAGCTTGAGGTTCGAACCCGGGCAGTGCAGCACCTTCACGTCGCGATCCGCCAGCATCTGCTGCTCGGCGGCATCGGCCCACACGCAATGCGCGGCGCAGAGGTGCGGCGTGGCCAGGTGCAGGGCGTCCAGGTAGGCCAGGTTGGAGAGTCCGCCCGAGAGCTGCCGCACAATCGCAATCTCCTCACGAGACTCGGAGGCATGCGTGTGCACGAGCGAGCCATGCTCGCGCGACAACGTGGCCACCGTCTCGAGGAGTTCGCGCGAGCAGGAGACCGCGAACCTCGGCGCGAGCGCGGCGTGGATCCGGTCCCCGGCCGCACCGTGCCAGCGGCGTCGCAGTGCCAGGCTCTCGTCGATTGATGCCTGGGTGTGCTCCCGCATCCGCACCGGCACCTCATCGTCGGCGTCCATCATGCACTTGCCGATCGTGGCGCGGAGTCCGCTCCGGGCCACTTCCTCGAAGACCACATCGGTGTCGTGCACCGTCTCCATCGTCAGAACCGCGGTCGTGCCGCTGGCGAGGAGTTCCGTGGTGGCGAGGCGAGCCGCGGCCCGCAGCGTCTCCGGCGTGTGGGCCGCCTCCATGGGCCACACGCGGGTGCGCAGCCACTGCATCAGCGGCATGTCGTCCGCGTAGCCGCGGAAGAGCGTCTGGCACAGGTGGATGTGGGTCTGGATCAGGCCGGGAAGAACGTAGTCCTCGTCACAGTCGATGACGCGGTCATGGGACGCGTCGGGCACCGTGCCGAGCGCCGCAATCCGTCCGTTCCGCACCGAGACATCGCCGCGCACGACCTCGAACCGGTCGTTCATCGTTACCACGCAGGCGTTCTTCAGGAGCAGCGACATGGGGAACTGCCAAACCCAAAATGCTGATTGCTAACGTGATTGCGCCAACCAGATTAGCAATTAGCGTTTGGCAATCAGCAATGTGGCTAGGTCTTGATCTTGCTCCACCGCATCGAGAGCTCGGCGGCATCGCGGCTCTTGATCCGGCCGTGCTTGACGGCGATCAGCTCGGCCAGGATGCTCACCGCAATCTCCTGCGGCGTCACGGCGCCGATGTCGAGCCCGATCGGGGCGTGCACCTGCTTGAGCGCCTCGGGAGGCATGCCCTCGGAGAGCAACTGGTCGGTGATGCGCGCCACCTTGGCGCGGCTGCCGATGAGGCCCAGGTAGCGCAGGTCTCTCGCGGCCAGCGCTCGAAGGGCATCGAGGTCGTTGTTGTGGCCGCGGGTGACGATGACCACGTAGGCGTGTCCGGGAAGCGCCGTGCGGCCGAGCCAGGCCGGAATGTCCTCGGTGACCACTTCGGCGGCGGTCGGGAAGCGCTCGCGGCTGGCGAACTTTTCGCGGTCGTCCACCACGTGCACCTGGAAGCCGACCTCCTGCGCCATGGTGGCCAGGTGGTAGCCCACGTGGCCGGCCCCGATGACGTACAGCTCGGGTGACGGTTCGATCGGTTCGATGTAGACGCTCATCTGGCCGCCGCAGATCAGACCCGTCTCCTGCGCGAAGTCGTCGTCCAGCTCGTAGTGGACGAGCTGCGGCTTGCGGTTGGTGATCGCCTCGCGCGCCTTCCAGAAGGCGTCGTTCTCGTAACAGCCGCCGCCGATGGTGCCGACCAGGCGTCCGTCGGGGAAGACGAGCATCTTGGCGCCGACCCGCTGCGGGGTCGATCCGGTGGTGGACACGATGGTGACGAGTGCCGCCGGCTCCCCCTTGTCGAGCGCGTCGGCGACCGCCGCGAAGACTTCCTGGTTCATGGATGAATCTTACGGGAATTCAGAACTTGTGGATTTCGCACGCGTCGACCGGCTCGGTGCCGGCCAGGAACGGCGCGTTGATGATCTTCGGGCAGAACGGGGCGGCGAGCTGGCCCGTGTCCTTGTCGATCTCGGCCCAGCTGATCCCGTCCGGCGCCTGGAACGGCACGCTCTGCCGGCCCGCCAGGGCGTTCTTCATGAACTGGGTCCAGATCGGCAGGGCTGCCTGGGCTCCCGCCAGCCCGACCACCTGGTTGTCGTCGAACCCGACCCAGACCACCGTCAGCAGCTCCGGCGTGAACCCGACGAACCAGGCGTCGCGCATGTCGTTCGTCGTGCCGGTCTTGCCGGCTGCATCCAGCGTGAAGCCCCCCGCGCGCGCACCGTAGCCGGTGCCCTCGTTCACGACCGCCCGCATCATGTCGGTGACCAGGTACGTCGTATCCGGCCGCGCGATGACCTTCGGCTTCTCCTCGTCCTTCTTCGTCACGTCGTCTTCGCCGCTGGTGACCCGCAGGACGTGGCGAAGCTTCCGCTCGACACCCATGTTCGGGAAGATCGTGTACGCCGTGGCCATCTCGAGCGGCGAGGCCTCGAAGACGCCCAGCGCGATCGACGGGTACGGCTTCGGCTGGCTGCCGACGCCGAGGCGTCCCCACAGCTCGGCAACGTTCGCGTAGCCCGCCCGCTCGGCAGCCTTGATGGTGGCCACGTTCCGTGAGTGCGCGAGCGCATCACGGTAGGTGACCATCCCGCCGTACTCGTTCTCGTAGTTCTCCGGGGTCCAGACCTGCTCGTCGAACTCCCACGTGGTGGGGGAGTCGTCCACGATCGTGGCCGGCGACACGTCGGTCTCGCCGTTGAGCACGGCCTGCTCGAAGGCCGTGAGGAACACGAACGGCTTGAAGGTGGAGCCGGGCTGCCGCCGCGAGACGATCGCACGGTTGTACTGTGACTGGTTGTACGACCGTCCACCCACCATGGCCAGGATCTCGCCGGTACGCGGGTCGACCGCGATGAGGGCCGCTTCCGCCCGCCCCTTGCGCTTGCGGCGCGACAGCAGCTTGTCCACGTTCGTAAGGCCGTCACGCACGGCGTCCTGCGCCACGCGCTGCAGGTGCAGGTCGAGCGTGGTGTAGACGTCCACCGGCTTGTCGTCCGTCGTGGTCAGCCCGGGGTAGGCCTCGTTCAGTGTCTGGCTGACGTAGTCGACGAAGTAGGGCGCCTCGGCCTCGAGCGCCCGCTGCACCACCGTCAGCGGTTCCTTCTGCGCCGCGTCGGCCTGCTCCGCCGTGATGAACCCTGCATCCGCCATCGCGCGGATGACCACGTTGCGCCGGTCGCGCGCGCGCGTCGGGTTGTTGAAAGGGGAGAGTGCCGACGGCGACTGGATGACGCCGGCAATCGTGGCCGCCTCGTGGAGGGTCAGGTTGCTGACGTCCTTGCCGAAGAACAGCCGCGCGGCTTCCGAGACGCCGACGATGGCGAACGAACCGCGCTGGCCGAGCGGCACGGCGTTCAGGTACATCTCGAGGATCTCGTCCTTTGTCGCCTTGCTCGTCAGCACGAGCGACACCCACATCTCGAGCAGCTTGCGGCGCGTCGACCGCTCGCGCGCCTGCTGGAGCGACCAGCCCTCGAACTGGGGCAGGAAGACGTTGCGCACGAGCTGCTGCGTGAGCGTGCTCGTCGCCGAGATCCGGCTGTCGCCGATCACGCTGTACACGATGGCGCCGGTGAGCCGAATCGGGTCGATCCCGGGGTGGTAGTAGAAGCGTCGGTCCTCGATGGCGAGCACGGCGTTGATCACGTGCGGCGGCAGCGACGACAGGGCGACCGGACGACGCTTCTCGCGCTCGGCCTGGATCGAGGTGAGCAGCGGCGTGTCGAGCGTCAGGCTGTCGCGCGTCTCGGCGTCGAGCTGCAGCCCCTGCACGCGATCGGCCGGCTTGGGCGGCGCCGGCGGCTTGCCGCGCGAGGCGCGCTGCACAGGTGGGGCCGGGGGCTTGAAGGAGACCACCACCGTTCGGCCCTTCAGGTCTTCCGCACGTGGCGCGATCGACACCTGGTCGTTCGCGATGCTGAACTCACCGGGCTTGCCGATGGTCTCCCGCTCGGCGTAGCCGATGTCGTTGAGACGATCGACGAGCTGCCGTTCGGTCAACGCCTGCCCGGTGCGGATCTCCAGCGGGCGCGCGAAGATCCGCGGAAACACGCGCTGGCGCTCGCCGTGGAGCTGCTGGTCGATGAGCCGCCCGAACGTGACGTAGTAGTACCCGGCCACGAAGGACAGGAGCAGCAGCGGCACCACGATGACGAGGGCGCCGATGCGGAACCAGCGGCGCTGCCAGAAGCGGGTGCGCCGCGAGGGCCGTGCGGGTCGTGCAGGGGGCGGGCTAGATGGTGACAATCCAGTGGTGCCCCATGTCGAGGGGCAGTTCCTGCTCCAGCCGATCCACGAGTGCGGGCCCGTACTGGTTGAGGAACGAGACGAAGCCGATCGTGCGCTCCTGCGCGTGTCCCTCCGGGAAGGCGAGTGCGCGGGTGCGGATGTACTGCCGCCGCAGCGTATCGTCGCGTCGCTTGGCGGCCTGGATCATCTTGTTGTGCAGCGTCTGCAGGTCGTGCTGCATGCGGCCGAGCGTCGAGCGTGCCGCGCCCTCCAGCGTCGGGTCGAGTGCCGGAATCGCGTCGATCACCGCCTGCATGGAAGCGCCGATTGCCGTCGACGCCTGGTCGAACGACGCCTCGACGGCCGGCGGAATCTGTGACTCCAGCAGCTGGTTGAGCGCCGATTCATCCTGCGGCTGCAGTGCCTCGAGCGGCAGGCCGTAGCGCGACAGGAACCGCATGGCGGCCGAATCGAGCAGCGTGGCCGTGGCGCGCTGGTACATCAGCGGCATGGGCACGCCGAACCGCTCGTACACGCCGCGGAGCTGGCCCAGGTATGCGAGTTCGTTCGGGCCGGCCACGTAACAGATGGTCGGGAAGAGCGTGTCCTGCACGATCGGACGCAGCAGGACGTTGGGGCTGAAGTTCGCCGGTGTCGATCCGGCCTGTGTCAGCAGCGCCGCCTGCGTGAAGCTGTGCTCGCCGGCCACCAGCTGGCCGTCCTGCACGCGCAGCGCTCGGCGTCCGCCATCCAGGTGGAACAGCGCCACCCCATCGTCGTGCGCGTGCACCTGCGAGTGGTAGCCGTTCGAGACCAGCTGTGCGCCGGCCTGCGCGGCCAGCCTGGCCGTCTGGCCGGGATGCGACAGTTCCGAGACGAAGATCGGCGCGGCAATCGGCTTCGACGTCCGGTCGGACGCGTCGTAGACGATGAGCCCGCGGTCGCCGAGCACCCGTTCCAGCCAGCGGCCGAACGCGTCGGCCATGCCGTGCCCCTCGGCATAGGCCGCGCGGAGGTCCGCCATGAGCGCGGGCTTGAATTCGGTGTCGGGCAGGAGCTGTTCGAGCTGGTCGAGCGCGGTACGGACGTGATGATCGAGCTGGACGGTGGCGACCGGCGCATGATCGGCGGGACGCCCGGGCAGCGCGACGCTGTGGGAGGCCAGCGCGGCGTCGTAGACCGTACACGAGCGCACCTCGTCCCAGTCGTGGTCTTCCGCGTCGATCCAGAAGATGGCCACGGTGGGGACGCGGTGTTCGCGCTCCACCTGCGCCGCCAGCTTGAGGGCCGTAAGCGCCTTCAGCAGCGTGAACAGCGGTCCGCCGAACAGCCCCGCCTGCTGACCGGTGAGGATCGCGACGGTGTCCGGCGCCGCGAGCTTCCGGCCTGCCTCGATCGCCGCGGCCGGGGCGCCCCGCCGCGCCTGCTGTGCCGCGATGACGTCGGCGATGGCGGCACGTTCGCGCTGATGGGCCTGCGTCCGGCGGATGGCGTCAGCCCAGGCGGTCTGCTCGCCCGGGTTGCCGACGAAGAACGGTTCGACGGCCCGGAAGTTGTAGGCGTAGTCGGCGGCAAGCCGACGGATCCAGGGGAAGCGACGCACGTCGATCGCCATCCGTGCGGACGGTTCGCCGGCGGTGCCCTGAAGCAGAGGCGATTCAGCTGAGTTCGACGTCACCGGGCACTTACTGTAGCACGGCTAAACGATTGAACAGGCGGTGTTTCAGTGTTACCATCCGTCGCGGTTCCCTGAGGAGTATCAACGCTGCACTCGGACGCTTCCGGCACCGCGCCACCTGACGCATTCGGCCCGTTCCGGGTGCTCCATCAGATCGGCGCCGGCGTGCTCGGCCCGGTTTTTCGCGCCTACCAGCCAGACCCCGGCCGTCTCGTCGCCATCAAGCAGTTCCGGCTCGACATTCCCCCCGATTCCGCCCACCGGTTCGTTGCCGCGCTCGATCGCCTGATCGCCGCCGACCTGACGCACGCCGGCATTGCCGCGCCGCTTGCGGCCGGGCTCGAACAGTTCACGCCGTACCTCGCCCAGGACTTCGTCGCGGCCGACTCGTTCGACGTCGTGATGCGCGATTACGGTCCTGCGCCGGTCGCCGACGTGCTCCGCGTCGCCACCCAGGTGGCCGGCGCGCTCGACTTCGCTGCCGCCGTGCACGTCTACCACGGCGCCCTGCACCCGCGGGACGTGCTCGTCTCGAACGACGATACCCGGATCACCGGCCTGGGCACCGCCCAGGCCCTCGAGTCGATCGGCCTGGCGCCGCCGGTGCGGCGGCCGTACACCGCGCCCGAGCGGATGGCCGGCGCGGCCTGGGACCGCCGCGCCGACGTGTTCTCCCTGGCGGCCCTCGTGTACGAGATGCTCTTCGGTCGACGCATCGCCGGGCTCGGGGCCGATGCCGCCGAGGCAATCACCGCCGTCGAGGGGGCCGACGCCGACGCGCTGCGCGCCCTCTTCGGACGGGCGCTCGCCGAAGCTCCGGGCGATCGCTTCGATACCGCGCTCGGGTTCGTCGAGGCGCTGCACGGTGTGCTCGTGCTGCCCATGTCCGACGCACGAACGCCGCGAACCCGCCGCCGTCGTGAACTCACCCCCTCGATGGCGTCGACGCCCCAGCCGCGGCGGGCGCGGCCCGCCACGAGGCCCGCACCCGAGCCGGACCTGCCGCTCATCCTCGCGACCGAGGTGGACCTGCCACTGGCCGCACCCCCGTCATCGTCGGACGAGGTTGCTGCGAGCGGGAACTCGGTGTCGACGGTGCCAGAGGCGCCGGTTGCCGCCGACGATGTCCAGGCAGGCGCGCCCGGGGTGGCCCCGGTTCCGGAACATCTCGACGATCTGGAGATTCGTCGCGCCGAGTCCGACCGCTACGTGCTCGCAGACTCCGATTCCGCGCTGCCCGACCTGCGTCACGAACCCGACACCGATCGCCAGGAGGCCGAGGCCACTGCAGGCGAAGGCGGGGCTGCCGTGGGCACGCGTGAGCCGGTGGGCAGGGCACTGCCGGACGCCGCTCCGCTCGCGCCACCGCCCACGCTGTCGGACATGGCCATCGAACAGGGCCGTTCCGCCATCTGGCCCCTGCTGCTCGCGCTCGTGGTCGGACTGCTTGTCGGTTATGCCTTCGGATATGGCATGGGCACGCGCGACCGTGCGGCCGACACGCTCGCAACCCACGTCGACCCGGCGCCACCGCAGGATACGTCTCCAGGCGTCTTGCCGCCGCCCGCGCCTGTCACACCGCCGTCGCCGGCGATGCCGCCCGGGGCTGATGCCACGCACGCGGACGCGTCGCCGCCGGCCCCCGAAGCGCCGGCCCCCGCACCGCCTCAGCCTGTGCCGGACGTGCGTTCGTCCCAGCCGCCGCGTGCGGCTGCCGTAACCGCGCCGCGTCCGGCGACGACCGGTCGGATTGCGATCCGGTCCACGCCGTCTGGCGCGCGTGTCTCGGTCGACGGACGCGACGCCGGTGTCACGCCGGCCACCGTGCGCGACCTCGCTGTCGGCGTGCACGTCGTCCGGATCGCACATCAGGGCTATGTCACAGCCGAGCGACGCGTTAGGATCAGGACTGCCCAGCCCGCACAGTCAATCGAGGTGGACCTGGAGGCCACACGCCCTGCCCGGCAGGCGGCGCCTCCGGCGGCACCGGAGCGAACCCGCGGCCTGCCCGCCGACGCGCCTGGCGCGAAGGCGGGATCACTGATGGTGGATTCGCGTCCGGCTGGCGCGCGTGTGTTCGTGGATGGAAGAATGGTGGGGACCACCCCGATGTTGCTCGACGCCGTGACGGCTGGCGACCACAGCGTGCGGCTCGAACTCGACGGCTTCACGCCGTGGACATCGACGGCGAGGGTCACCGGGGGAGAGCGGACGCGGGTGAGCGGATCGCTGGAGCAGCGCTGAAGACGAGAATGACAGAAGCCATACTTGCACTGGAAGACGGCACGATCTACCGCGGGCTCGCGGCCGGCGCCGAGGGGGAAACGCAGGGGGAGGTCGTGTTCAACACGAGCCTCACCGGTTACCAGGAGATCCTGACCGACCCGTCCTACTCGGGACAGATCGTCACGATGACCTGCGCCGAGATCGGCAACTACGGCGTGGCGAACGACGATGTGGAGTCGCGCAGGCCGCAGGTGGCCGGCTTCATCATCCGCGACGAGTCGCCCGTGGCCAGCAACTGGCGCGCGAGCGGTACGCTCCGCGACTATCTCGTCGCCCACAACATCGTGGCCATCTCGGACGTGGACACCCGTGCGCTGACGCGGAAGCTGCGCTCGGGCGGCGTGATGCGCGGCGTGGTGGCCACCGGCAACCAGCTCGACGAGACGGCGCTGGTGGAGAAGGCGCGGGCCATTCCGCAGATGGAAGGGTCGGACCTCGTCAAGGTGGTCACCTCGCAGACGCCATTCGACTGGCCGCAGGAAGACCCGGACGAGTACGACGTGAAGCCGGGCCAGGTCGCGACGCGTCGGCTGAAGATCGCGGCGTACGACTTCGGAATGAAGTGGAACATCCTGCGCCGGCTCAGCGCACACGGCTGCGACGTCCGGGTGTACCCGGCGTTCACGCCTGCGGCGGAACTGCTCGCCACCCATCCCGACGGCGTGTTCCTGAGCAACGGACCCGGCGATCCGGCACCCCTGACCTACGCCATCGAGAACGTGCGGACGATTGCGGCGTCGGGCACCCCCACGTTCGGCATCTGCCTCGGCCACCAGATCCTCGGCCTCGCGCTCGGCGGGAAGACCTTCAAGCTGAAGTTCGGCCACCGCGGCGGCAACCACCCGGTGAAGAACCTCGCGAACGGCAAGATCGAGATCACGTCGCAGAACCACGGATTCGCCGTGGACCCCGCGTCGCTCCCGGCCGGCGTCGAGGTGACGCACACGAACCTGTACGACGGCACGGTGGAAGGCCTGCGGTCGACGACGCAGCCGGTGTTCTCGGTGCAGTACCACCCGGAGGCCTCGCCCGGGCCGCACGATGCCGACTACCTGTTCTGCGATTTCATCAAGTTGATCGAAGACAAGCGCGGATAAGGCTGCCGGCTCCAGGCTTCTGGCTTCAGGCGGTGTCGGCTGCAGACACGGCCCGCCCGGAGCCGACCACGCCAGGAGCCCGGAGCCCGAAGTCCGAAGCCTCAAGAAAATGCCCAGAAGAACCGACCTCAAGCGTGTCCTCGTCATCGGCTCCGGCCCGATTGTCATCGGCCAGGCCTGCGAATTCGACTACTCCGGCTCCCAGGCCTGCAAGGCGCTGCGTGCCGAGGGGCTCGAAGTCGTGCTCGTCAACAGCAACCCGGCGACCATCATGACCGACCCCGAGATGGCCGACCGGACGTATGTCGAGCCGCTCACGCCCGAGTTCCTCGAGGCCATCATCGCGAAGGAGAAGCCGGACGCCATCCTGCCCACCGTCGGCGGCCAGACCGCGCTGAACCTCGCCGTGGCACTGGCCGAACGCGGCATCCTGGACAAGTACGGCGTGAAGCTGATCGGCGCCCAGATCGAGGCGATCAAGATTGCCGAGGACCGGCAGCTCTTCAAGGACGCCATGCGCGCCATCGGCCTCGACGTGCCGCGGAGCGCGGTCGTCCGCACGCTGGCCGAGGCGCTCGACACCTCGAAGGAACTCGGATTCCCGCTGGTCATCCGTCCCTCGTTCACGATGGGCGGCGTCGGCGGCGGCATCGCCTACAACATCGAGGAGTTCAAGGAGATCTGCCAGCGCGGACTCGACCTGAGCCCGGTGCACGAGGTCCTCATCGAGGAGTCGGTCATCGGCTGGAAGGAGTTCGAGCTGGAGGTGATGCGCGACTCCGCCGACAACTTCGTCGTCATCTGCTCCATCGAGAACATCGACCCGATGGGCGTGCACACGGGCGACAGCATCACCGTCGCGCCGATCCTCACCCTGTCGGACAAGGAATACCAGCGGATGCGCGACGCCGCGCGCCTCATCATCAGCAAGGTGGGGGTCGAGACCGGCGGGTCGAACATCCAGTTCGCGGTGAACCCGGCGAACGGCCGGATGATCGTGATCGAGATGAACCCGCGCGTGTCGCGGTCGTCGGCGCTGGCCTCGAAGGCCACCGGCTTCCCGATTGCGAAGATCGCCGCGAAGCTCGCGCTGGGCTATCACCTCGACGAGATCCCGAACGACATCACGCGCGTCACCCCGGCCTCGTTCGAGCCGGTCATCGACTACGTGGTCGTGAAGATCCCGCGCTGGAACTTCGAGAAGTTCCCTCAGGCCGACCGTACCCTCACCACGCAGATGAAGTCGGTGGGCGAGGCCATGGCCATCGGGCGCACCTTCAAGGAAGCGTTCATGAAGGGCGTGCGGTCGCTCGAGCTGGGGAAGAGCGGCCTGCTCTTCGGTCCCTCGCCGCTGGACGAGGAGGATGACGCGGCGCTGCGCAAGCGCCTGGCCGTGCCGCACGATCGCCGCATGTGGGACCTGTTCCGCGCGCTGCAGCGCGGCTGGTCGATCGAGCAGCTGCACGAGATCACGAAGATCGACCCGTGGTTCCTCCGGCAGTTCGCCGAGATTCGCGACCTGCGGGCCGCTGCCGCGAAGACCGGGCTGGAGCAGCTCGATACGCGGGGGATGCGGACGCTGAAGCGCGCCGGGTTCGGCGACGCCGAGCTGGCGCTCGCCACCGGGACGAGCGAGGCGGCGGTGCGCACCACGCGCGAGCAGCACGGGCTGAAGCCGGCCTACAAGCGCGTCGACACCTGTGCGGCCGAGTTCGAGTCGTTCACGCCCTACATGTACAGCTCGTTCGAGCCGAATTGCGAATCGGCGCCGAATGGCCGCGACAAGGTGGTCATCCTCGGCAGCGGCCCGAACCGGATCGGCCAGGGCATCGAGTTCGACTACTGCTGCTGCCACGCCGCCTTCGCGCTCCGCGAGGAGGGGCTCGAGACGGTGATGGTGAACTGCAACCCGGAGACGGTCTCGACCGACTACGACACCGCCGACCGTCTCTACTTCGAGCCGCTCACCTTCGAGGATGTGATGGGCATCATCGAGAAGGAACGCTCGGCCGGGGGCGAGGTGTCGTGCCTCGTGCAGTTCGGTGGACAGACGCCGCTCAAGCTGGCGCTCGGCCTGCAGGAGGCGGGTGTGCGGATTCTCGGCACGTCGCCCGACTCGATCGACCTCGCGGAAGACCGCAAGCGGTTCTCGGCGCTGCTCGAAGAGCTGCAGATTCCCCAGCCGGCCAGCGGCACCGCCACGTCGAGGGACGAGGCGCGTGAGGTGGCCGCACGCATCGGGTTCCCGGTGGTGGTGCGCCCATCCTACGTCCTCGGCGGCCGCGGCATGGCCATCGTCTATGACGTGGCGACGCTCGATCGCTACATGTCGCAGGCCACCGATGCCTCGCCCGAGCACCCGGTGCTCGTCGACAAGTTCCTGGAGGATGCCTTCGAGTTCGACGTGGACGCCGTGGCTGATGCCACCGGTGCGGTCGTCATCGGCGGCATCATGGAGCACATCGAGGAGGCCGGCATCCACTCGGGCGACAGCTCGTGCGTGGTCCCGCCCTTCATCTGCCCCGAGCGGCACCTGAACACGATTCGTGACTACACCCGCAAGCTCGCCCGCGCCCTCAACGTCGTCGGCCTGATGAACGTGCAGTACGCGACGAAGAACGACGTGGTGTACGTGCTCGAGGTGAACCCGCGCGCGTCGCGGACGGTGCCGTACCTGTCGAAGGCGGCCGGCGTGTCGCTCGCCAAGGTGGCCGCAAAGGTGATGGCGGGCAAGACGCTGGCCGAACTCGGGCTGACGAAGGACGTCGAGGTGTCCGGCGTGTTCGTGAAGAGCCCGGTGTTCCCGTTCGTGCGGTTCCCCGGCGTGGACACGATCCTCGGGCCGGAGATGAAGTCCACCGGCGAGGTGATGGGCGGCTCGAGCAGCTTCGGCGTCGCCTACGCCAAGGCGCAGCTCTCGGTCGGACAGCGGCTGCCCGAGAAGGGCACCGCCTTCGTCAGCGTGAACAACGACGACAAGGCGAACCTGCTGCCGATTGCGCGCGACCTGGCCGACCTGGGCTTCAAGCTGGTGGCCACGCGCGGCACGGCGGTCTACCTGCGCGCCTATGGCCTCGACGTGGACGTGGTCTTCAAGGTGAACGAGGGGCGGCCGAACATCGCCGACGAAATCGTGAACAAGAAGATCGACCTCGTCGTGAACACGCCGCTCGGGCGTGAGTCGTTCTTCGACGACCGTGCTGTGCGCCGCGCGGCGATGATGCACGAGGTGCCGTGCATCACGACGCTCACCGGCGCCGCGGCCGCCGTCAGCGCGATCCGCGCGATGCGGGAACAGGGCGTCGGCGTCCGCGCACTGCAGGACTACTACGCCGGAGCGACCGAGACGGTCTAGCCGGAGGCCGAAGCCGACACGGCCGGGAGCCAGGAGTCCGAAGCGCCGCGCAGCGCAGATTCTCCACTCCCGCCCCTCTCCGCAGATGCAGCGGCTGCTACCGCCGCTGCATCGCCGTTCCCCGTCCGTCCGCACAACGCACGTTCTTCCAGTAGCTTGGCCGAAGCTGCGCCCGCGCCTCCGCAGTGGCATTCGCGCTGCACTCCGTCCACGGCGTGCAGGTGGTTCTTGCCATTCCTGTCGGTGGCCTCATCGCCGGAGCGGCCTTCGGCGTCCGCTGGCCGGATGTGCCGCTCGCGTGGTTCATCGCGGCCCTGTGCGGATGGACGCTGCTGGCGGTGCACGCCGCCCGGGTCTCGCAGGTCGTGCTGCTCAGTGTCGCGGCGTGCGGTGCGTTTGCCGCCGGTGGCGCGGTGCTCGCGGCAGACGCGTGGCACGCCGCATGGCGGCCCACGCTGCGTGTCGTGTTCGAGGCCATCGCACACGACGAGCGCCACGCCCTGCTGGACGCCGGTCTCCATCCCCCCGAAGACGGCTCCGCGAGGGTCGTCATCAGCGGACGGCTCGATGCCGACGCGGCGCCAACCGCGTCTGGTGCGGTGTCGCTGGCCATCGAGGCAGAGTGGGTCGGCAGGCTCACCGCCAGCGAGAGAGCCGACGCCGCGGTGAACCCGGTGCGGGGCGGCGTGCTGCTCACGGTACTCGGCGCCATGGGTCCCGAACGCATGTCCGAGTGGCGCGCCGGCCGCCGCGTGCGCATGCCGGCCGAACTCCGGCGACCATCGCGCTACCTGAACCCCGGCGTGCCAGACCAGGAGCGCGCGCTGGCACGTCGGGGTGTCACCCTTGTGGGCACGGTGAAGAGCGGCGCGCTGGTCGAGGTAATGGCGCGCGCTTCGCCCGTCGCGGAAGCGGCCGCATCAGCGCGGGCCTTTGCCCGGCGAGCCCTGCAGCGCTCGGTCGGACCCTCGAGCCCCCGCGCCGCCGCCATCGTCTCGGCCATCGTCATTGGCGACCGGACCGGGCTGGAGCCCGAGGTCGAACGACGGCTGCAGGAGTCGGGCACGTATCACGTGATCGCGATCTCGGGGGGCAACATTGCCCTGCTGGCGGGGCTGCTCCTCGGCATGTTCCGGATCGCCGGTGTGCTGGGCAGGACGGCGATGTTCTGCGCCGCCGGGATGCTGGTGGTCTACGGGGGCGTGGTGGCCGGTGGTGCGTCGGTCGAGCGCGCCGTCCTCATGGCCGTCATCTACTTCGTGGGGCGCGGCCTGGACCTGCGCGGTCCTCCCTTCCTGGCGTTCGTGCTCGCCGCCGGTGTGCTGGTGCTGGCCGACCCGCTCTCGGTGGCCGACACCGCCATGCTGCTGACGTTCGGGGCCACCGGCGCACTGATTGGGGCGTCGCCACTCATCGGTGCTTCGTCGGCGCCGCCCGCGCTGCGCCCCGCGGCCACGCTCGTGGCGGCATCGGTGGCGGTGGAACTGGTGCTCATGCCGGTTGCAGCCGTGGTGTTCTCGCGTGTCACGTTCGCCGGGCTTGTGCTGAACCTCGGGGCCATTCCGGCCATGGCGGTCGCGCAGTGCGGCGGCATGGCCGCCCTGCTGCTCGACCCGATCATGCCCTCGCTTGCGCGCATCACTGGATGGGCAGCGGCAGCCGGTGCAGACGCGCTGGTGGCAACCGCCGGTCTGGTGGAACTGGCGCCGTGGTCCACGTGGCGCGTCGCCTCGCCCGGCGCCCTGCCGGTGTGGGTGTACTACGGGGCAGTGGGCGGTGCCTGGACGCTGTGGCGGTTCGCCGGCGCGCCAGCGCGCGGCAGTGTCCGCAGCCGCGCCCTCTTTCATGTGTGCGTGGCCTGTGCGCTCGCCAGCGGCCTGTGGATCCTTCGGGGCGGAAGTGCGTTCGGCGCTCGCCCGCCAGACGGGCGTCTCATCGTCACCTTCATCGATGTCGGCCAGGGCGACGCGGCACTGGTGCAGTTCCCACTGGGGTCGGCGATGTTGATCGATGCCGGCGGGCTGGCCGGCAGCACCACGTTCGACGTCGGCGACCGGGTGGTGGGGCCGGTGCTCCGGGAACTCGGCGTGACGAGCCTCTCTGTGCTGGCGCTGACGCACGGCGACGCCGACCACATGGGCGGGGCAGCCGCCGTTGTGAGGGACTTCCGGCCGCACGACGTGTGGGAAGGCGTGCCGGTGCCCGCGCATCAACCCCTGCAGGCACTGCATGCGGCGGTCGGACGCCACGCGTTTCGCTGGACCACGCTGCAGCAGGCCGACCGGCTGGACGTGGACGGTGTCGAGATCCTGGTCCGGCATCCGCCGCGTCCCGACTGGGAGCGGCAGGACGTGCGGAATGACGACTCGATCGTGCTCGAACTCCGCTGGCGCGACGTGTCGTTCGTATTCACGGGCGACATCAGCCGCGAGGTGGAACAGGACATTGCGGGACTGTTCGAGCCGGCTCCGCTGCGCGTGCTGAAGGTGCCGCACCACGGCAGCAGCACCTCCAGCTCAGAGGCATTCGTCCGTGCCCTTCGTCCAGGCGTGGCCGTCGTCAGCGTCGGGCGCAGCAACAGGTTCGGGCATCCGGCGCGCGCCGTGCTCGAGCGCTACAGGCGAGCAGGGACGGAGCTGTTCCGCACCGATCAGGATGGTGCGGTACGTGTGGAAACCGACGGCACGGCACTCACGGTACGCGGGTTCACCGGGAAGGAACTGCGCGTGCCTCGCCGGGCCGGGCCGCAGCCACCGGCTGTCTCCTGACGTGACGGATTGTGCAGCGCCGCATGCGGCGTGTCTCTCCGGATACGAAGAACTTCACGCGTCGGACCCGCACGAAGCCACTGACGGGTAAAGTCGGATCCCGGATGCGGACGGCGATCCTGGCACTCCTGGCCTGGTGCACGCTCGTGGTGCCGGGCGCTGCCCAGACGGGCGGCACGATCCACGGCACGGTGGTCGATACCGAAGGTGGCTCGGCCATCGACCAGGTCAGCGTGCGGCTGCAGGACACGGGCGTCGTCTCGACCACCGATGCCGAGGGCCGATTCACGTTCGCCGACGTGCCTCCAGGCCGGCACGAGCTCTACGTCTCGGTCGTCAACTTCCTGCTCGTCACCCGCACCGTTGTCGTCACGGCCGGCACGGACACCGAGGTCACGATCGCGCTCACGCAGGGCACCGGCACCTACAGCGAGTCGGTGTCGGTGGTCGGCTCGTCGGCAGCGCGCGCCGAGGCGGCACCGGCCGAATCCGAGGTGCGCGGCATCGAACTGCAATTGCTCAGCGGGCTGCTCGCCAACGATCCCCTGCGCGCCGTGCAGGCAATGCCGGGCGTGGCGACCGGCGACGACTTCCGCAGCGAGTTCGCCGTGCGCGGTGCGGGTCCGTCGCAGACGGCGTTCATCTTCGAGGGTATTTCCACCCGCTTCCTGCTCCACACCGTTCGCGAGGTGACCGACGCAGGCAGCATCGCCATGGTCAACGGCGAGGTGCTGGACTCGGTGTCGCTGCGGAGCGGCTCGTATCCGGGCAAGTACGGCAACCGCACCGGGGCGGAGGTGGAGTTCCAGCTGCGCGACGGGTCGCGCGACCGGCCCCGTGCGCACGTGTCGGTGAGCGCGGTGGATGCGAGTGCCGTGGCCGAGGGACCTCTGGGGCGCCGGCAGCAGGGCTCGTGGCTCGTGGCCGCACGCAAGAGCTACCTCGATCTCGTGCTCAAGCGGCTCTACGAGGACCAGTCGGTGAACTTCGGCTTCCTCGATCTGCAGTCGAAGCTGTCGTGGGATGTGTCCTCGCGCCATCGGCTGGACCTCTCGGCAACGGCCGGTCGATCGCGGCTCGACCTCGTGCCGGACGATCAGGTCAACCCGAACGAACTGCGTGACGCGATGACCGAGTCGGCCGTCGGCGTGCTCAGCTGGCGATACACGCCGTCCGCGCGCACGTCCCTCACGCAGCGCCTGGCTCTCATCGGCAACACCTTCCGCAACACCAACACCAGCGGTATCTCGCTGGACGATGGGGGGACGACCGAGGCGGTGTACCGGGGAGACCTGTCGCGCGCCTTCGGGTCGAGGCTGACGGTTGCCAGCGGGGCAGAGTGGCGGACGGCAGCGGTGTCGGGCAGCGAGTACCGGGCGTCCGGCACGCGGTTGGTGACGCGCGAGCGGTACGACGGCACCGATGCGCGCGCGGGAGCGTACCTCTCGGGCACGCTTCGCGCGGGACGTCTGAGCCTGAGCCCAGGCGTGCGGGTAGACCGCTGGGCCATCACCGACCTGACAGCCACCTCCCCGTGGATCCAGGCAAGCTCCCCGTTGGGGCGCGGCATTGCCGCCCGAGTCGGAGCCGGTGTGTACCGCCAGATGGCGGATGCAGACCAGGTGATCGGCCTGCGCGGGAACCGTTCGCTGGTGCCAGCGCGGTCCACGCATGTCGATGTCGGGCTCGAGGGGCGGTTCCGGGCTCACCTGCACTGGAGGGTTACCGGGTACGACCGCGAGGACCACGACTGGCTGCGGCTCCCGCTCTCCGAGGTCCGGCTCGTCGGGACCAGTGTCCTGTCGCCGTCGGTGGTGACGACGTGGCAGAACGCGCTGGATGGGCATGCGCGCGGCATCGAGGGTCTGGTCGAGCGCCGGGCCGACCGGGGCGTGACGGGGTGGATCTCGTACGCGTACTCGCGCAACCGGTACCGCGACCACATCACCGGCGAGCAGTTCTGGGGTGACTACGACCAGCGGCACACGGTGAACGCCTTCGGCGCCTACCGGCTGAGCGATCGGACCAGTGCCAGCGCGCGGCTGCGCATCGGCTCCAACATGCCGGCGCTCGGCTACTGGACCGAGCGCAACGGTCTGTATTTCGTCAGCGCGACGCGGAACGAGTTGCGGGTACCTGGCTACGCGCGGCTCGACATCCGGGCCAACCGCACGTTCACGCGGCGGCAGGGGCGGCTCACGCTGTTCGTGGAAGTGCTGAACGTGCTGAACCGCCGGAACGAGCGCTTCCTCGAGCGGACCGTGAACCGCCGCACGCTCGAGACCGTGCGCCCGTTCGAGTCGATGCTGCCGCTGGTGCCGTCCGCAGGACTGCTCGTGGAGTTCTGACGGGGCGATAGGCGACAGCAGCCAGGCTTCGGGCTCTGGGCTTCTGGCGGAGTCGGCTTCGGGTGGGGCGCGGCGACGGGCGATGGGTCGTGGGCTCTGGGCGATCGGGGGCACGGCGGCACGGCGTCCCGCGGAGGCAAGCCGTAGAGCGCGGCGTCTCGGGCGACAGACGGGAAACGTTTCCGCAGGCGTGAGTTCCGCGCCGGGCGACCTTCCTTGGGTCGACCGGTGCCACCGCAGACCGGCCGCCGAGGAGGCGTTTCCCGCCGCGCGGCCTCGGCTTCGCCGGAGCGGGACGTCGTGTCGCGGGTGTGGCCGGCCGCGAAGCGGCCACTGGGCACCGCTCGCAGCGCAGGGCTCCAGGCTTCGGGCTCTGGGCTTCTGGCGGGGTCGCCTTCGGCTGGGGCGCGGCGACGGGCGATGGGTCGTGGGCTCTGGGCGTTCGGGGGCACGGCGTGCGGCGGAGGCAAGCCGTAGAGCGCGGCGTCTCGGTCGACAGACGGGAAACGTTTCCGCAGGCGGGAGTTCCGCGCCGGGCGACCTTCCTTGGGTGACCGGCGCCACCGCAGACCGGCCGCCGAGGAAGCGTTTCCCGCCGCGCGGCCTCGGCTTCGCCGGAGCGGGACGTCGTGTCGCGGGTGTGGCCGGCCGCGAAGCGGCCACTGGCCAGCGCTCGCAGCGCAGGGCTCCAGGCTTCGGGCACTGGGCTTCTGGCGGAGTCGGCTTCGGGTGGGGGGCGGCGATGGTCGGCGGGCTCTGGGATATCGGGGGCACGGCGGCACGGCGTCCGGCGGAGGCAAGCCGTAGAGCGCGGCGTCTCGGGCGACAGACGGGAAACGTTTCCGCAGGCGTGAGTTCCGCGCCGGGCGACCTTCCTTGGGTCGACCGGTGCCACCGCAGACCGGCCGCCGAGGAGGCGTTTCCCGCCGCGCGGCCTCGGCTTCGCCGGAGCGGGACGTCGTGTCGCGGGTGTGGCCGGCCGCGAAGCGGCCACTGGCCAGCGCTCGCAGCGCAGGGCAGGTCGCCTCAGTCCCTCTTGTCAGCCCTTCTTCGTCAGCCCCTTGCTTCTCTGCCACTCCGCCTCGAGCTCGTCGATGGACATGTCGCCCATCCGGCGCCCGCTCTCCTGGATGCGGCGTTCCATGTCGGTGAAGCGGGTGGTGAACTTGTCGTTGGCCTTGCGCAGGGCGGTCTCAGGTTCGATGCCGAGCCGGCGGGACAGATGCGAGATGGCGAAGAGCAGGTCGCCCATCTCCTCCTCGGCTCGCGCGTGATCGAGCGGGGCGCCGTCGGAGACGACCTCGGCCACCTCCTCGACCTCCTCGCGGATCTTCGCGATCACGTCCTGGGGCCGATCCCAGTCGAAGCCGACCGAGTGGGCGCGTGAGCCGATCTGGTAGGCGCGGATCAGGGCGGGCAGGGCCGTCGGAATCCCGCTCAGCAGCGTCTTCGGCTTCGCCTCGCCGCCACGCTCCTGCGCCTTCACTTCCTCCCAGCGCACCTTCACCTGGCCGGCGGTTTCCAGCGCGGGCTCGCCTTCGTCGCGTCTGAACACGTGCGGGTGCCGACGCACCAGCTTGTCGGCCACCGCCTTCACGGAGTCGGCAATGGTGAAGTGGCCCGCCTCCTGCTCGAGCTGTGCCACGAACACGGCTTCGAAGAGGAAGTCGCCCAGCTCCTCGCGGATGGCGGCATGGTCGTGGCGGTCGATTGCCTCGAGCAGCTCGTAGGTCTCCTCGAGCACGTACTTCTTCAGCGTGTCGATCGTCTGCTCGCGATCCCACGGGCAGCCGTCCGGGGCGCGCAGGGCAGCCATGATCTCGATGAGGCGCACGAACTCGCGCGCTGCGTCTGCCGTGAGGGTCTCTGGTAATCTGTGTGACGACACCAGGTCATTTCACCACATGCCAGACATTTCCTTCACCCAGTTCGTCATCTCGCTCGCCACCTCCGCCGCCATCCACTTCGGCGACACCGCCGAACCCGGCGGCGAGAAGCTCACGGAACCGAACCTCGAAGGTGCCCGCCAGATGATCGAGATCCTGGCGCTGCTCGAGGAGAAGACCAAGGGCAACCTCACCGTCGAGGAACGCCAGGTGCTCGAGCAGGTGCTCTACGAACTGCGGCTGCGCTTCGTGCAGGTGTCGAGCGGGCGCACGTAACGACAGGGCGGATCGCCGCGCCCTCCGGACAGCGGGCGCCCGCACCGACTGTTCCCTTCGCACACCCGCGGCGTGGCCGGAAAAGCCCGCTGCGGCGGCTTGTCGGCGGCATACGCGGGGCCCCACTTCGTCACCCCGCGAGGACTCGGCGCCTCCGCGCGCTTTTCGTGATCCGGAACGGCCAGCGCCGCTTGAAGGTTTGCTGCGGGAACAGCCGGCGCGAGCGTCCGTGGCCTGAGGCCGAGCCGGTCAGTCGGTCCGCCTGAAGGCGGACACTACGCCGGTCAGAACCGGAAGAGCCGCGTGTACTTCACCACGAAGCCGCGATTCTGCAGCGGCGTCAGCACGCCCGGTGTCGTGTCCCGGCCCTCGGTGTAGACGACGAACAGGTCGCTGCCCGGCTGGTATTCCCACCGCGCCCGGATGTTGGTCGAGAACGTGTTCGTGCTCGAGTTGTACTGCACCAGGCCGCTCACGAACATGCGTGGCGTAAGGGTTGCCGTGGCGCGGGTCGTGAGCAGCTTCGTCACGAAGTCCCCCTCGGGCAGGCTGGCCGAGGTGATCGCCACGCGAGGCTCGAGCGAGATCCGCGGGTTCACCTCGATGCGGCCCGAGTAGCTCACCTCGGTGCGCGTGCCGCTGTAGAACTGCCCGCGCGCCACGCGCAGGTCGCCGGCGAATCGGCGCTGCGGACCGAGGCGATAGAGCGCATCCACGTCGGTGAACGCATAGCTGCCGACCGGCAGCACCACGCCACGCGAAATCTCGAACGGCTGCGCCAGCGCCTCGCCGTACGACGTGAGGTTCGACTCCACGTTGTCGCCGTTCTGCAGGTCCATGCGGAACGCCCCCTGGTACTGGCGCGATTGCAGCCGGGCGTTGGTGTTGTTCGTGATGTAGTCGAGGCTCGCCTCGTAATAGAACTTGCGGACCGCCTTCCACCGGCGCGACCGTGGGCTGAACCGGAGCGACCCGAAATTGCGCCGGAAGTTCTGGCGGCGCATGAACCCGATTTCCGGGTTGAAGTCCTCGCCCACCTTCAGGTACTCGTAGCTGATGCCGTACCGGTCCGGCACCCAGTCGAACGTCGCCCGGTAGCTGCGGTCGTCGCCCGTGCGCCCGTCGGACTTCGTGCCCGCGTAGTAGCCACCGATGTTGATGTTCTCGTAGAACCCGAAGTTGGCATCGACACCCGCCACCTGGTTCGAGCCCGAACCGGCCGACGCCGGCTGCCGGATGGTGGCAATGAGGCCGATGTTGCTGCGGCGCAGGATGTCGCGCTTCAGGCGCACCACCGAGTAGTTCGTCGCCACGGCATTCGCCGAGTCCTGCTCGGCGGTCCCGATGTTGAGCAGGCCCAGGCTGAACCGGCCGATCCGTCCGGTCAGGCGGCCGCCCCCACGGATCGGAATCTTGGCGCCGTTCTGCAGGCCGATGCGGCGGCTGAAGAAGAGCAGCGGCGTCTCGTTCGGCGCCGACGTGCCGCCATCACCGCCCCCGCCGCCACCCCCGCGCGACCGGACACTCGCGAACTCGAACAGGCCCTGGCCCTCCAGGAAGAAGTCGCGCCGCTCGGGGAAGAACTGGCTGAACCGGGTCAGGTTCACCTGCTGTTCGTCCTCCTCCACCTGCGCGAAGTCGGTGTTGTAGGTGAAGTCGAACGTCAGGCTGCGGGTGAGCCCGTACTTCGCGTCCGCGCCGAAGTCGCCGCTCGGGTCGTTGCGCAGCGCCGGTGTCACGACGTTGTTCGTCGTGAAGCCGCCGATGACGTAGGGCTTCAGTTCCAGGTTCCTCGACTTGGACGGCACCTCGATGCCGACAAGCGTCGCCGCCACGGTGAATCGCGTTGCTCCTGCGCCACCGTACGACGCCGGTACGGGGGACAGGTACGACGTCTCGTTCTTCCACCGCACGACGCGCCGGACGTTGATGCTCCAGACCTGGCCGGGGCCCTGGCGGTAGCGGAGCGACTTGAACGGAATGACAATCTCCGAGGTCCAGCCACCCTCGAACGGGGCACTCTTCGTGTTCCAGACGGTGTTCCAGTCGAAGTTGTTGCCCGCCCGTTCGTCGGCGATGTTCGCTTCGCGGATGCCGCCGAGCGAGTTGGTCTGGAAGTAGTAGCCGCTCCGCCTGTCGTAGAAGGTGTCGAGCGCCACGCTGAAGCTGTCGTTCTGCCCGATGTTGCGGTTGTCGCGACGCAGCTCGTTCGCCTGGATCCGCTCCGGGTGGCTGTCCCACATCCGGCCGGAGACGTAGATGTTGTTGTTGTCGTAGAAGACCCAGACGTCGGTGTCCTCGGTGGCCTTCTGCCCAGCCAGTGGTTCCTGCTGGATGAAGCCGTTCACGGCCGGCACCCGCTTGTAGACCTCCTCGTCCAGCCGTCCGTCCACGGTCAGCGGGCGCTCGATCCGGACCGCCCGCATGGTCACCCGCCCCTCCTCGTCGCGAGCCACCATGGCCGGGGGCACGGGGGCAGGAGGCCCCACGATCGGACGCATCAGCTGAATCTCGGTTTCGGGCTGGGCTGCAGAGGGGGCCGGCTGGCAGACGGACACGCCGAACGCCACGGCCGCCACGAGCCATCGGCGCAGCGACGACGCGGACATCATGAACCGGAGTATTTTACCGGTCCCGGGCCGATTTCGTTTACCGCTTCCGGCGTGCCGCGATGCCGCTCGCTGCGGAGCACGGGCGTGTGTCGCGGATGTAACGGCTGGCGGGAGCGCCCGCCGACCAGTCGATCGCCCGCAGCCTGGGGAAGAGGCTCTGGCCGAGCTTGACGTCGCAGGTGCACGGCCGGCAGCGCCTGAGTGCGGCGAAGTCCTTCTGGTTCATCTCGAAACCGCTTGGGAGTGGTCCACGCCGGCCCCGTACGGCCTGCACGCCCCGGCACCGCTTGTACAATCCACAGGCATGCGGTCGGAGACGACGTGGGGCTGAGGATCACGATGCTCGGAACGGGCACGTCGCACGGCGTGCCGATGATCGGGTGCGAGTGCCGGACGTGCCGCTCCACGGATCCGCGCGACAGCCGTACGCGGCCGTCCATCCTCATCGAGCGGACCGGATGCGAGGGGGACGATCCGGACCATCACGAGGTGCGGAGCATCCTGGTCGACACCTCGACCGACCTGCGCATGCAGGCGCTGGCCAGGGGCGTGCGGCGCGTCGACGCGATCCTGTTCACCCACAGCCACGCCGACCACATCTTCGGGCTCGACGAGGTCCGCAGGTTCAATGCCATCCAACGTGGGCCGATTCCTGCCTATGCGGACGACCGGACGGCTCGCGACCTGCGCAAGGCCTTCTCGTACATCTTCGATCCGCACACACCGCAGGGCGGCGGCGTTCCGCAGATCTCGCTCGCCACCATCGGCGGGCCATTCTGCCTCGACGACCTCGAGGTAGTTCCGGTACCGGTGCTGCACGGTCGGCGGCCGATCCTCGGCTTCCGGATCGGGACCTTCGCGTACCTGACCGACTGCAACGCCATTCCCGCGCCGTCATGGCCGCTCCTGGCCGGCGTGCAGACGCTCGTGCTCGATGCGCTGCGCCATCGGCCGCACCCCACGCACTTCACGGTGGGGGAGGCGCTCGAGGTGGCGGCGCGCATCGGTGCCATGCGCACGTACTTCACGCACATCTGTCACGATCTGCCGCATGCCGAGACCTGTGCCGGCCTGCCTGCCGGCGTGGAGCTGGCCTATGATGGGCAGGTGATCGAGGTGGCCGATGCTGCCCCGGCGCCACCCGAACCGTAGTCCGCTGCCGCATGGACGTCATTCACTTCCCGGAAGACCCACGCCCACCCCGCTGGTCGCGACCGGTGCTGGCCCTCGGCAACTTCGACGGCGTGCATCGCGGACACCGGAAGATCCTCGAGCGGGTGCGCCGGGTCGCGTCCGAGCGTGGCGCGACGGCCGTCGTGATGACGTTCGATCCGCATCCCCCTCGGGTGGTACGCCCGGACAAGGCGCCGCCGCTCCTCATGACCAAGGCCCAGAAGCTCGAGGCGCTCGCTGGCGCAGGTGTGCAGGGCACCGCCATCGTCCGCTTCACACACGAGCTGTCGCAGTGGGACCCGGAGACCTTCGTCCGGACCGTGCTGGTGGAGTGGCTGCATGTGTCCGAGGTGTGGGTGGGGGCCAACTTCCTGTTCGGGCGCGATCGCGCCGGCACCTTCAGCCTGCTGCGGACCCTCGGGGCCCGCTACGGGTTCAATGCCGAGAAGATCGATCCGGTGCGGTACAAGGACTTCGTCGTGTCGAGCACCCGTGTCCGGCGGCTCATCAACGAGGCACGCGTGGATGAAGCCGGTGCGCTCCTCGGGCACCAGTACTCGATCGATGGGATCGTGGTCCGCGGCGAGCAGCGCGGGCGGACCATCGGCTTCCCGACGGCGAACGTGGCCACCGAGAACGAACTGCTGCCGCCATTCGGCGTGTATGCCACCACGGCGTCGATCGACGGTGTCGTGCACCCCTCGGTCACCAACATCGGCGTCCGTCCCACCGTGGACGACTCCGGGCGGGTTTCAATCGAAACCCATGTCTTCGACCTGGATCGCGACCTCTACGGGGTGCCGATCCGTGTGGGTTTCGTGCAGCGGCTCCGCGACGAGCGGGCCTTCGAGTCGCTCGATGCGCTGAAGGCGCAGATTCAGGCCGACTGCGACCGCGCCCGCGTGCTGTTCCAGCGCCTTTCACTGTAGAATCCGGCGTAGTGTCGCCGATTGCGCAGCCCTTCACCCTGGAGCTCTCCAGCCAGGGAACCCCCGTGACGCTCATCGAGGCGCTGGCAGGGCAGGTGTTCCAGCACGTCGGCTGCACCACGGCGCCGACGGCCGAACTGGCCGCGGCACTCGAGAAGGCTGCCGGCTCCGGCACCTTCGGCGGCGCGGGCCGGTGCGACATCCAGTTGCGCGCGCACGGCCAGACGCTCGACATTGTGGTGTCCGCCAATGGCGGACGCATCTGGCAGACACGCTGCTCGCTACCCTAGAACACACGATGCGCCTCTACAACACGCTCACACGAACCGAGGAAACGTTTACGCCGGGGCCAGACAACACGGTCCGGATGTACACCTGCGGCCTCACCGTGTACGCGCGCGGGCACATCGGCAACTTCCGCACCTTCGTCAACACCGACGTCCTGCGCCGCACCCTCCGCCACCTGATGCACTTCCAGGTGTTCCACGTCATGAACTTCACCGATGTGGACGACAAGACGATCCTCGGCGCGCAGAAGGCCGGCATGGACCTGCGGACCTACACGGATCAGTGGGTACAGGCGTTCCGCGAGGACGCCGCAGCGGTAGGGCTCGAGCCGGTCGAGGCGAACCCGCGTGCCACCGACCCGGAGAACATCGCGGCCATGGGCGCCATGATCGAGGCGCTCGAGAAGAAGGGGCACACCTACCGCAGCGACGGCTCCATCTACTTCAAGATTTCGACGATGCCCGAGTACGGCAAGCTGGCGCACCTCGATCACGAGGGCATCAAGCCAGGCGCTCGCGTCGACTCGGACGAGTACGGCAAGGACGACGCGCGCGATTTCGTCCTGTGGAAGGCGTCGAAGCCGGGTGAGCCGTCGTGGGAGGTGGCTGGCGGCACGCCGGGACGCCCCGGCTGGCACCTCGAATGCTCGGCCATGGCGCTGCAGTTGCTCGGCAACCCGCCGATCGACATCCACACGGGCGGCGTCGACCTGATCTTCCCGCACCACGAGAACGAGATCGCCCAGAGCGAGTGCGCCACCGGGCACCAGTTCTCGCGGTTCTGGTTTCACTGCGAGCACCTGATCGTCGACGACGAGAAGATGTCGAAGTCGATCGGGAACGTCCGCAGCATCCCCGACGTGGTGAAGGCCGGCCATCGTGCGTCGGCGCTGCGCTACCTGCTGCTCTCGTCGCACTACCGCAAGCAGTTGAACTTCACCTGGGACAGCCTGGGGCAGGCCGAGGAGGCGCTGCGCCGGCTGATGGACTGCCTCGCGCGTGTCGACGCGGTGACAGCGGCCGGTTCGCATCCCGACATTCAGGCGCGCGTCGACGAGGCCAGGACCGCATTCCGCGACGCGATGCTGAACGATCTGAACACCGCCGGCGCCCTGGGCGCCGTGTTCGAGCTGGTGCGCGCGCTGAACTCAGCCATCGATGCGGGCCAGATTGGCACGGACGACGTGGTGGTGATCCGGCAGGCGTTCGCGGACTTTGACCTGGTGCTCGGTGTGTTCTCGCTCCGGAGGGCCGAGGACGCGCAGCCGCCGGTACCGGTGGAAGAGATCGAGCGTCTTATCGAGGAGCGGCACGCGGCGCGGCGCCGGCGCGATTTCGCCGAAGCCGACCGCATCCGGCAGGACCTCGCGGCACGCGGCGTGCTACTCGAGGACTCGGCGGGTGTCACCCGCTGGAAGCGCAAGTAGGCAGGTCTTTCGAACTCAGACGTCAGAAATAGAGATTAGCCATTAGCTTCCGGGAGGGTCCGCAGATGGCCGTGCCCGACATCAAGACTCCGCTCCCTGGTCCGAAGGCGGCCGCGCTCATCGCGCGCGACGCCGCCGTCATCTCCCCGTCGTATACACGCGGGTACCCGCTCGTGATGGCGCGCGGCCGCGGCTGCGCCGTGGAAGACGTGGACGGCAATGTCTTCCTCGACTGCGCCGCCGGCATCGCGGTGAACGCCACCGGTCACTCCCACCCGGACGTCGTCCGGGCCATCACCGCGCAGGCGGGGCAATTTCTGCACATGTCGGGCACGGACTTCTACTACGAGCCGCAGGTGCGCGTCGCAGAGGCGCTCGCGGACGTGGCCCCCATGGCCGGGCCGGTGAAGTCGTTCTTCGGCAACTCGGGCACCGAGGCGATCGAGGCCTCGATCAAACTGGCCCGCTACGCCACTGGCCGCACGCACCTGATTGCCTTCCTCGGCGCGTTCCATGGCCGGACGATGGGGTCGCTGTCGCTGACGGCGAGCAAGACCGTGCAGCGGCAGCGGTTCGGTCCGCTGGTGCCGGGGGTGGTCCACGCGCAGTATGCGAACTGTTATCGCTGTCCCGTCGGCGCGACGCCTGAGAGCTGTGCGTCCGAGTGCCTGGACCCGCTGGAGCAGCAGACGCTCGTGCAGCTGGTGTCGCCTGACGAAGTGGCGGCGGTGGTCGTGGAACCAATCCAGGGCGAAGGGGGCTACCTTGTGCCGCCCGCCCAGTTCCTGCAGCGGCTGCGGGACATCACGACGAAGCACGGCATGCTGCTCGTGGTGGATGAGGTGCAGTCAGGTATGGGACGGACGGGGCGCATGTTCGCGGTGGAGCACAGCGGGGTGCAGCCGGACATCGTGGCCATTGCCAAGGGGGTGGCGTCGGGCCTGCCGCTCGGCGTGTCCCTGGCGAAGGCCGGCCTGATGTCGTGGCCGCCCGGTGCGCACGCGTCCACATTCGGGGGGAACCCGCTGGCGTGTGCGGCGGCGCTCGAGACCATCCGGCTGCTGAAGGAGCAGCTGATGGCGAACGCGGCGGCGGTGGGCGCGCGGATGATCGACGGACTGCGGGCGTTGATGGAGAAGCACCCGACCATTGGAGACGTGCGCGGACGCGGCCTGATGATCGGCGTGGAACTGGTGCGCGACCGGGTCACGAAAGAGCGGGCGGTGGAGGAGCGCAACGCCGTGGTGAACGCGGCGTTCCGGCGCGGGCTGCTGATTCTCGGTGCCGGCAGGAACACCGTGCGGTTCTGCCCGCCGCTGGTGCTGACCGCGGCGGAGGCCGACACGGCCGTAGCCATCTTCGACGAGGCGCTCACGGAGGTGGAGCGCACGGCTCGAGCCTGAGTGGGTGGGGGGGCGGGCACCCTGGTTGCAACGTCCCCGTGGCGCGATGACCCTGGCCAGGCAAACCCTCGGAGAAATCGGCGAAACCCTCGCGTGCGAGGAGTTGCAGCGTCGCGGGTACGAAATCGTTGCGCGTCGCTTTCGCTGGCGCGGTGGAGAAATCGACATCATCGCGCGCGACGGCAGGACGATGGTGTTCGTGGAGGTGAAGACGCGTGCCGGGGCCGAGTTCGGGTCGGGTGCCGATGCGGTCACCTGGCAGAAGCGTCGCCGGATCCTGGCCACGGCCACCATGTACCTGGTGCGTGGGGGGTGGGGCGATCGTCCCGTCCGGTTCGATGTGGTTGCGGTGGACCTGGCTGACGACGGCCCGCGCATCAGCGTGTATCCGTCGGCGTTCGACGGGACGGAGTAGGGGTAGCCATTCCAATCTGAAATCAGCAATCGGCAATCTGCAATAGAATCGCGTGAGTCCCTCCGAGCCGATACGCGTGGCGAGGGCCAACTGCCGTGCCTGAACTGCGCAAAGATCCCATTACCGGGCGTTGGGTCATCATCTCGACCGACCGCCAGAAGCGCCCGAACGACTTCCGCGTCGAGCGGTCGAGCCTCATTGGTGGCCAGCACTGTCCGTTCTGTGCCGGTCACGAGGACATGACCCCGCCCGAGGTGCTGGCATTCCGGGGACATGGTCAGCCGTCGAACACGCCTGGCTGGGACCTGCGCGTGGTGCCCAACAAGTTCCCGGCGCTCCAGGTGGAAGGGAACCTGGATCGGGAAGGCGAGGGCATGTTCGACCGCATGAACGGGGTTGGTGCGCACGAGGTCATCATCGAGACGCCTGAGCACGGCAAGATGCTGGCGGGCATGACCGAGGTGGAGATCGAGCGGGTGCTGTGGGCGTTCCGCGAGCGGATTCTCGACCTGAAGCGGGACACGCGCTTCCGCTATATCCTCGTGTTCAAGAACCACGGTGCGGCCGCGGGCGCAACGCTGGAGCACTCGCACTCGCAGCTGATTGCGCTGCCCATCGTGCCCGACTTCGTGCGCGAGGAACTCGACGGTGCCCGACGTCACTTCGAACAGAAGGAGCGGTGCGTGTTCTGTGACGTGATCCGGCAGGAGGTATCTGCCGGACGGCGCATCATCCACGAGAATGCCGACATCGTCGCGCTCGCGCCGTATGCGCCGCGGTTCCCGTTCGAGACGTGGCTGATGCCGCGGAGCCACGGGTCGCGGTTCGAGGAAGCGCCGCGGCCGGTCTACGAGAACCTGGCGCGGATGCTGAAGACCGTGCTGCAGCGGATGAATCGTGCGCTCGAGAATCCGTCGTATAATCTCGTCATCCACAGCGCGCCGTTTTCGGAGCACCGGGCCGAGTACTATCACTGGCACGTGGAAGTGCTGCCGAAGCTGACGCGTACCGCCGGGTTCGAGTCGGGGACCGGGTTCTACATCAACCCCACCTCACCGGAGGAAGCCGCGCAGGTGCTGCGCGCCGCAAAGGTCTGAACCCGGAGAAAATTTGTCGGGGCGGCGCTTGCGGGGTTGAGCTGAGCGCGTGCGTGTGGTACTTTAGGTGTTCGGGCGAGCGGGAATAACTCAGTGGTAGAGTGCGACCTTGCCAAGGTCGAAGTCGCGGGTTCGAATCCCGTTTCCCGCTCCAACCTTCGCTCGCACCCGCGAGCTACGGTTGGCGGGCCATGTGAAGGTTCTCCGCCGTAGCCTCATGCGAAGGCGGACCTCGCGCGCTCCCCGGCCGACAGTTCTCCTGGGCGCCGTCGCCAAGTGGTAAGGCAGAGGTCTGCAAAACCTCCACCCCCGGTTCAAATCCGGGCGGCGCCTCCAATTCAAGTCCTGCCACCACAGCCATCGAGCACGGCTTCCCCCATCGGCTTCAACGGTCACCATCATCGTTGCTACCGTTCGGGTGACATGGCCACCGCGGCGATGAGGCGACCGAGCCGGTCGAGATCGCGCAGGTCGAGCACTTCGCCAGGCGAGTGACTGTAGCGGCCCGGCCACGACAGCCCCTGATTCGGCGCACCCCAGAAGGTGAAGCTCGAGCCGTCGGTGCCCCCCTGCGTCAGCCCCATCTGCAGTGGAATGCCGGCCGCGGCCGCGATCCGCTGCACGCGCAGGCGTTCGGCGTCGGGCGAGACGTTGGCGTTCTCGATCGCACGGAAGACCGGGCCGCTGCCGAGCGGGGCGTATGCGAAATGATGCGACTCGAGCGGCGTGTCAGAGCTCACGAACGTGTCGAGTGAGTAGATGCGCGCGGTCCGCGCGCCGAAGCGACGCGCCATCGCCGTCGCCCCGTCCAGCCCGACTTCTTCAGCCACCGACCACGCGAAGATCACGCGGCCCGGCAGGCGCGCCGGATCGATCTGGTTGATGGCGCGGAGCAACGCGGTGGTCCCCGCGCGATCGTCCTCGGACCGTGCGGTGAAGCGGGTTCGTCCCAGCCGCACACCCTGCTTGTAGCTGGTGACCTGCATGCCGGCAGACACGCCGCGCGCGGCCAGGCCCGGTGCGTCGAGGCCGAACCAGGCCTGCAGCGGGCCGGGGTTCTTCTGGCGCGCTGTGGGCCGAACCTTGAAAATCCCGGGAAGTGGGGCCGGCGCCGCCGCGGCGAGAGACGAAGCCTTCCATCGCCGATCGGTGTCGGTGCCCCGGCCGGTGTTCCTGTTCGGCGCACCCGGCGGGTCGAGGTGCACCAGGGCTGTCTGTCCCTCCCACGCCGAGCCAACGGCGCCCCCTTGCGGCGTGAGCGACACCGTCCCGTCCGGCGCAATCGACTCGATGATGAAGCCGACTTCGTCCATGTGGGCCATGAACACCGTGGGCGCCCCTGGCGGCCCCGCCTCGACGACCACGTTGCCCATGTCATCGACCACTGCGAGGTCGCGCGCCCACTGTGGCAAGGCGTCGAGCACGGCGCGTCGAACCGACCACTCGTGCCCGGACACGCCGTGGCGCTCGACGAGATCGCGTAGCAGTGATTCGACCGCCGTCAACGCGTCCTCGCCAGTGGGAGTGCGCAGGGGCGCTGGCGCCGGCGCGGCAAGCCAGCGTGGGCGTGGCGCGACATCCAGTCCGGCAGCTGTGGCGGCAGCACCAGCCAGCCACTGCGCCTCGCTCGCGCGCACCACTTCCATGTGCGAACCGGCCTGGTCCGCTGCCGGTACAACCCAGTGAACGGAGCGCAGACCCGCCGCCGACAGGACCCCGCCAAAGCCGCCCAGCTTCTCTGCGGGCTGGTCGGCTTCGCTGCGTGCCTGTTGTGCGGGTGCGAGCACCGTGACCGCATCCACCTTCTGATCGCGCGCGACCAGCGACGACAGGCCGACCCAGCCGGTCACCTGCTGCGCACTGAGGACGAAGGTCGTCCGTCCCGGCGTGCCGGCACGCCGCGCTGCGGCAGCCGCGGCCACGACGGCGGCGCACCCGACGCGACGGCCAGCATCGGGACCGGCCACTCCGCCTGCCATCGGCCACGGCGGGAGCTGGCGAGAGAGCGGATCGAGAAGGGCGATCCCCAGGGCCTCGACCTCCGCCCGCGACGATGCACCGACATCCACCCACAGATCGTCAGCCGTCACCACGGCCGTCTCCTTCGCGTGCTGTCTGGCGAAGTGTCCGTTGGAACGAGCGACAACGCCGGCCACGGGTCCGGTCCGCGTCAGGATGCGGACCTGCTGTGCTTCGAACTGCTGATCCCAAAGCGGATGGGCCGACCCTGCGCCAATGCGATGCACGCGCAGGTATCCATCGTCTGTGATCTGCGACACCGCGTAGCTCGGACGGTCGAGGGCGCAGGCGACGATTCGATGCGGCGATCCGGTGCCAACCGTCGTGACGACGTTGCCCCAGGTATCGGACGTCCAGTCGCTTCCAAGGGCAGCCGCAAGCCCCGGCGACGTTCGCCCCTCGTACCCCGTCGCGCTGTCCACCGCCACCCACGTGGCAATCGCAGCGAGGTCCTGGTCCGTCGTCTGGGCGGCGAGACGTGAAGGTGCCGACATCCAGACCGTGCAGGCGACGAGGACGGTTACAGGGAGAGTGCGCAGCAGGGCGGTGGGTATCTCCATACGTGCCGAAGCGTACCCGGAGTGAGAGGTAACGTCACGCCGGATGTGACGTCGTCTCCGGAGCGGTGGAGGTTCCGTGGCTAGAAACGAAGGACCACGCCAGCGGCAAGGTAGTGCACGGCAGCGAAGGTGTACACCTCGTCGTTGTCCGCGCCACCTTCGAGGAACCGGTACCCGGCCTTGACCGACCACCGCCTGCCGGCATCGACGAGGACGCCCGCGAACAGGTCCTCGGCGCGCCCCTGGGGGGCCGCGAGGGCGTCCCCCTCGACCAGCAGTGACACTGCGTCACCGAGTCGGCGCTCGAGCCTGAAGTTGACGAGCGGCACGACGCCGACGTTTGTCTTTTCGGCCATGCTGCCGGCCTGGCGCAGGCGAATCACGGCATCGCGCACTTTCACGGTTGCGCCGATGCCGAACATCCAGGTGTCGTGGCGGATCGGCTCGTATCGGTAGGTGACGCGATACGAGTTGAAGGTCCAGGTGCCGTCGGTGGGAACATCGCGCGCGAATGTCGCGCCCGCGAAATTCACAGGGCTCCCAAACATCCCCGAGGAGTGGATGGTCAGCGGTGCGACGAGTCCCGAGACCACGTGCTTCGGCGCAATCCGGACGTCAGCTCGTACGCGCCAGAAGTACTCGGTGCTGGAGGTCAGGTCATCGGTCATCGAGAATGCCGTGCCCGTGTCGCCGGGGATCCGCACGTCGTTGTAGCCGGAAATGGCCGCCCCGTTCTCGACGTCCAGCCGCACGCGGTCCTGGCCACGCGCAGTTGCAGGGGCGAGAAGCGCGAACATGAGGGCGAACACCGGAAGGTGCGTGCGTGTGCTCATCGTGTTACACCGCGTTAGCCGTCCAGCGCCGGCATGGCGCTCCGTTTATGACGTGCGCCACGCCTTGAAGGTCCCATGCTTGGGACCCGGAGGCTCTCGGTTGTTCCGCTAACGCCCTGAGTCCTGGCTGCGCTCCCGCATCTGGGGCGACCCGATCACCCGCTTGACCTGCGTGCCCGGCGCAATCCGCGCATCCTCGCCTGGCAGGTGATTGAGCACCGCGAGTTCCGCCGCCGGCACCCCTGACGGGTAACGCTCTGCGAACTCCCTGAGCGTCATCGCGCTCGGCACGTTGACGATGTCGATGCGCTGGGGCTGGACGCGCAGGACGTCGGCACGCCTCACCGGTCCGAAGCTGCCAATGCTGCGATCGAAGGCATCCACGAACGCGCCGTACCGCTCGGCTGCCGAGTAGCCGACGATCTGGTACGTGCGATCGCCATGCGAGACGAATGCGACGAGCCCTCGGACGGCGCCGCCCTCCGTCGCCGCGGCGAACTCGGCCATCGCGGCAGGCTGGCCGTTGATGCCCGACGTGCTGGTCCTGCCGATCTGCAGGCTTGGCTGCTGCACGAAGCGCGCGAGCGCCGCGCGCGGCTCGAGCGTGCCGGCAATCGTCAGCTGCAACATCGCCTGCTGTTGCGGCTCGGCGGCGACCACCGCCTGCGTCAGGTTGGCGGTCTGCCAGCCGCCAGGAAAGCCGATCTGGAACCGCAGTCGCGGATGGTAGAACACCCCGTCCTCGAAGAACCCGTCGCGCGGATCCTTGCCGTAGACCAGGTCGTCGATCTGCCCGAGGTAGGCCTCGCGCCCCACGCGAGCATCCGTCTGGCGAGGCAGCGCGGCCGCACGCTCTTCGGCTCTGCTCGCCCGCTCCGCCGGCTGCGGGTGCGTCTGCAGCCACGCGGGAATCGCCGACGCCTCCTCGTCACCCGTTCTCTCGAGCGCCCGGAACACATCGTCGAACTCTGACGTGTCGTAGCCAACGCCCTGGACGTAGCCGAAGCCGAGCGAGTCAGCCTCACGTTCATCGTCGCGACCGTACTTGAGGAAGAGCAGGCCGAGCCCCGTGCCGATGAGCGGCTGGAGCTGGCCGACGGTGGGGGAGAGCACACTGCCGAGCCCCAGTCCGATCTGGGCGAGCTGCTGCTTGGAGATCTGGCTGACGCTGTGGCGAGCCGTCACGTGACCAATCTCGTGGCCCAGGACGCTGGCGAGCTGTGCCTCGGTCGTCATGAGGTTCATCATGCCGCGCGTGACGTAGATGAAGCCGCCCGGAAGCGCGAAGGCGTTCGGGGCGGGGTCGTCGACCACGTGGAACTCCCACGGCAGGTTGGGCCGTTCCGAGCGCGCCGCCATGTTCTCCCCGATGCGTGAGACGTAGGACTGGAGCTCCGGATCGTCCACGAGGCCGAGGGGCTCGGGAACCTGAGCCGCCGACTCCCGGCCCATCTGGATTTCCTGTTCCTGTGAGACCAGCGCGAGTTCACGCTTGCCGGTCGCCGGGTTGGTGGCGCACGCCGCCGCGAAGAGCAGCGGCACGATGGCAGAGACGCGCAGGCTCATCGGACTCCTCCGCGCTGCGCTGCTGCGAGAATCGTTCCGTGCCGCACGGATGAGCCACGGACACAAGTCTTGTCCCCGGGATCGACTCAGAGTCCCTCGGCACCCGGTGTAGCGTGAATCTCGGCGGTTCAGGCCAGGCAACCGCCATCGAGCAACTCGGCCACCCAGCTGTCCGCAACGTCGGCCGGCAATCCGTACGACGTCACCCACTGGCGGAGCCCAGCTACCGTGCAGGTGCCCGCAAGCCGATGCCCCAGTTCACGCGCAAGCGGGCCACCGGAGACTACGTGGCGGGCATGCTCCGACGCGAGTTCGAACCCATCTTCCCGTTCGAGGATCGTCAGGCCCGCGACGATGCGCAGCGGAGTGTCCTCGTCCGGGAGCAAGGCCATGTGCCCGGCGACCATGCTGGCCACACGTTGCTCGAGATCGGCAGGGGTCCTGAACTCGCCGTCTGCGATCGTTCGGTAGCCGTCAGGTGCGTCGTCCGTGCATGGTGCCGGCGTGATCAGGCGCACGCGACCCGACACCAGGTTGATCAGGAATCCCGAGACGCAGGCGATGCTGGGCGCCCCCTCGTTGAGCGGCACCCGTCCCGTGGAGGTCGTCCCTCCGCCTGTCAGTCGCAACCGCGCCTTGCCCACTGGTACCTTGCGCAGGACGGAGCCGGGAGTTTGGGGGATGAGCTCCACGTGCGCGAGCGACTCGGCCGAGAAGGCCGCGTGAATGCGATCGAGCATGGCAACCGAGAGCACCGACATGCGCAGGGCCAGGGGAGACCCCGCGGTGGCCTGCGGCAGCAGCCGGCGTGTCCGGTCCAGGTCGCGCGTGGCCAGTGCCGTAGTCGTGTGCGGCGGAGCACCGAACGCATGCGCGAAGTCGCGGGCGAAGTGCTCGAACTGTGGATGGTCCAGCGGGTCGGACGCCCAGTAGACCAGTCCTCGCGAACCGGCCGTCGGTCCGGTGAGGCCGCCCAGGACGGCAAGGATGTCGCGCCATTGCTGGCCGTTCCCATACCAGGCGTGTGCGGTCAGGCGTTCGGCGCCCACGCCGCAGAACCAGCATCCGACCGAGCAGCCCAGGGACAGTTCGCACGCGAAAGGCGCATGTGGCAGCGTATCGGCAAACGCGCGGGGGAAGACGCTGTGGCAGCGTGCCACCTGGCGGGCGCGCCAGCGCCGGTACTCGGGCGAGGTGGGCGAGTGGTGGCGCAGCGCCTCCGCTGCCTCGACCCGCGCTCGGCGAAACGCCAGGTAGGCCGCGGCAAGCGGGTAGGCATCGCACGCGGCCATGTCCCAGTGACGCCAGTCGGTCGCTCCTGGCGGCAGGTCCCAGAGTGGCCGAATGGCCTCGGGATCGACTGTCAGGTTCCACCGGCGCGCAGCCCCATGCGGGTTGTCGCGAAGGGCTTCGCGGAAGCGGTCGTCCGCGGCCCAGCGCTCGATGAAACGCTTCACGTGACAGACATGCAGCGCGAGCGCGTGCAGGTCGCCCACTGGCCAGGCTGGGTCGCGGTCCGAGTCGCGGCCTGCCACACGCTGTGCAACGGTGATCGCGGTCACACGACGACGGCGTTGTTGTTCTGGACGATGGGGTAGTTGTGGGTGATCTTGTCCGACAGCTTCGTGCCCACGGCAAGCCGCGACGCCTGGACGAACTCGTCATAGGTGCACGAGATGCCGTTGGCCTTGGCCAACTGGTCGAATCCGGCGCGTCCGGCAGCTTGAAGCTGTCGACGCAGGGTTTCGTTCGTGCTGGCGAGCGCCAGCATGGCTTTCGCGTCTTCGAGCGACATGGCACTCCTTCACCGTGCGAGTGGAGCACGGTTCATGGCGCAGGGTAGCGCGCGCCTTGCGTATGGCGCAAGCGCCGAGGCGCGGTGCTACCATCAGCCCGTGGCCCCCCAGGCCACCACCACGAGCGGACGATGACCGACACCCGATCGACCGTCACCATCCACATGGCCGCCAGCCTCGACGGCTTCATCGCCCGCCGCGACGGCCGCGTCGACTGGATGGAGACATCAGACAGGTACGAGAACGGCGAATCGATGTCGCCCGAGTACGTGGCGGCGTTCCTCAGGTCCATCGACTGCTACGTGATGGGCTCGCGCACCTACGAAACCGCGCTCGCCTTCGAAGCCCAGGGGCACGGGTGGGCGTATGGTGACACGCAGACCTACGTGCTCACCTCGCGGACGCTGCCGAAGACCAGGGCATCCGTCGAGTTCCACGCGGGCGACCTCGCCCAACTCGTGAACGGCGTGCTGCGGCCGGCGTTCCGCAACATCTGGGTGGCTGGCGGGGGGCAGGTGGCTGCCGAGTGCCTGCGGCTCGGCCTCGCCGACGAGGTTCGCTATTCGATCCTGCCGGTGCTCATCGGCGACGGGATCCGGTTCTTCGAAGGGCTGACCACCGACGTCGCCCTGCACCTCGCAGAGCAGAAGGCCTACAGGAACGGCATGGTCGCGCTTCGGTACGAGGTGCGCACCAGACCCGCGCGGTGATCCGGCTGAACCGGGGACATCACGTGTGTTCCCGTGAGAGGCAATCGGCTACGCTGGATCCGCGCATATGAAGCGGACCTGGACCATCGTGGGCGTGAAGGATGTGGTGGCCAGCTTTGGCTGGTACCAGGCGCTCTTCGGCCAGCCGCTCACCGCGCCGGCGCACGCCGACTTCGGGCAGGTGCGCGACGAGGACGGGACCGTGCTGATCTGCCTGCACCAGTGGGGCGCACACGGTCATCCGCCGCTCACGAGCCCTTCACTGGCCTCGCCGGGCAACGGCCTGCTCCTGTTCTTCCGGGTGGACGACTATGAGGCGACGCTGCGCCGCGCGCGAACGCTCGTCACCCAGTTCGAGGAAGAGCCGCACCTCAACCCGAACACCGGCACCTTCGAGTTCTCGTTGCGCGACCCCGACGGGTATTACGTGACCATCAGCGCGCTCTGACGCACGTGCCGGGCGCCCCGCACCGGCACGGCCCGAGGCCTCGTCTGGTGACACCTCGGCTACCGAACCTCCCGTCAGGTGGGGCGCCGTGAATTCCGGCTGGCCGTCCGTCTCTCTGCGCGACGCCCTCCACGGTCTCCCAGACCCCCGGCAGCCCCGAGGGCGCCACACGGCACCGGATATCCCGGCCGCCGCGTCGTTTTCACTGCCGGTCACCGGGAGTCCGATGAAGTCCCTCTGCTCGCGTCTGCTGGGCGCCTTTGCCCTCACCGCCCTCCTCGTGCCCCATCCAGCCGCCGCGCAGGGCTGGACCTTCGATGCCCGCAAGATTGCCCTCGGCGGCGCCGGCGACGGCAACCTCGCCTCGGGCATGGCCGGCGACCGACGTCCCTACAGCGTCATCGTGATGCCGTTCGGCATCTTCCGGGTCCTCGAGAACAAGGACCGCTTCGACCCGGAGGCTTCAGACTTCGACCCGATCCGCCTGGCGGAAGACATTGCCAGCCCGCTGCACTACATGCTGGCCACCGAGGCGAATCCCCAGCGTGCGGCGTTCGTGAACGACATCCGCAATGCGAGGCTGAGCCGCGACCTGAACGTGTACCGCGGCTTCGTGCCCGCGCAGTCGCTCACGGGTGAGGGCCTGGCGGACCCGACCGTCGGCTACACCTTCAAGGTGTCGAAGCCGCCCTCCGGCGGCTTCCAGGGCATCCGGGTTGGCGCCGGTCCGTACCTGCCGGTCCGCTCGCGCAACGAGTTCGACCCCGATCTCCTTGCGCTGCTCTCCTCGTCCACGCCGGTGGTGGCACGGAACACCGCGTTCGACATCACCAGCCAGACGCGCGGCGCGCTGGGGCTTGCCGTGGCGGTCGGCTATCGCGCCCACTTCCCGTGGGGCGGCTCGTCCGCCTTCAACGGAAAGCGCGATGGCCTGTACGTGGCCGCGGACTACGACTACATCAAGGCGTTCCGCCTCGAGGACGTCGACCTCGCCGTCCGCCTGGCCACCGACAGCGCTGGTCTCATCACCATGCTGCCATCCACCACACCCATCCGTTTCACCCGCCAGACCTCCAGCAGCGGCACCGGGCGGGCCATCAACATGGGAGTGCTGGCCGTGGCCGGTCCCTTCGAGGTCGGCTTCGGTGCGCGTGGGCTTGGCAACCGGATCAGCTGGGACGCGGTGGAGAGCACCACCTACTCGCTGCGAAGCCTGACGAGCGGCGACAGCGACTTCACCGAGTCGCCGACCCTCTTCATCCCGACGCTCGACACCGAGATTCCAGTGGAGTACCGGTTCAACGGTGCCTACCACGCGGAAAAGATGTCGGTGCTCGGCGACATCCGGCGTGGCTTCAACGGCACCAGCATGCGTGCCGGCGTCGAGGCGCGCACGCGCAGCCTCGAAGTGCGGGGCGGCCTCCGGTACATCAACCAGGACTGGAACCCTGCGGTGGGCGCAGGCCTGAACCTCGGTGAACGGGTGGGCATCGACGTGTCGCTCTTCACGACCACCGCGAACATCGAGCGGCGCCGCGACAAGGGGATTGCCGCGTCGCTCCGGTTGATGGGCAGGCCGAAGGACGACAGCCACTGAGCGCACCGGCGGGCAGGCGCGCGAAGCCTGTGACGGCCGGGCTCAAGCTCGAGTGGGTCCGACCGATTCACGGGTTGCCCTCCCATGAATCTCGATCCGCGCACAATGGTCGTCGTGATGATCACGAGCACGCTGCTCATCGGCAGCGGGCTCCTGATGGTCATGCGCGGCTACCTGGGCGGGGTCACCGGGGCGCGGCGATGGGCCGCGGCCACGCTGCTGCAGTCGGCCGGCTGGTTCATCACCGGCGGCCTGCGCGGGTTCGTGCCCGAGTTCATCTCGGCGGTGATCGGCCCCTTCCTGATCCAGGCAGCGCTGACGCTCTGCGTCTTCGTCCTCGAGGAGTTCGAGCGCCAGCCGAAGCGGCGCGGCTGGCACTACCTGCTCCTGGCGGTGAACCTGGCCGTGGCCACCTACTTCACGGTCGTGGAGCCCAGCACGACGGCCCGGCAGCTGCTGCTCGCGGCGACGGCCGGGCCAATCACTGTTCGTGCGGTCTGGATCCTGATGACCGGCACGGATCGGCGCGTGATGAGCCACGTCTTCATGGCCACCATGTTCGCGGTCTGTGGCGCCGTCATCTTCTTCCGCGGCATTGTCTTCCTGGTGGCCGACCCCGAGTCGGTCTCGCCCACCGCGGCCAACCCGATGAGTTCGGTCACGCTCATGGTGTTCTACGTGGTGGCCGTCGTCCTGCCGTTCGCCTTCCTGCTGATGTGCAACGACCGGTACGTCTCGGAGCGCGAGAAGGCCGAGGCGGCACTCAGCGCGGCGGCGTGCGTGGACGCCCTGACGCAGATGCCGAATCGCGCGATGGTGACCAGCCGGCTCGGCTCGCTTTCCGCGCGCGGGAGCGAGGGACCCGGCACCTACCACGCCGTGCTCTTCATCGACCTCAACAACTTCAAGTACGTGAACGACAGCCTCGGGCACGAGGCTGGCGACCAGCTGCTCATCGAGACCGGCCAGCGGCTCACCAGCGTCATCCGCTCCAGCGACACGCTCGCGCGTGGCACCGAGTCGATTGCCGGACGGTTCGGCGGCGACGAGTTCGTGGTCATCCTCGACGGGCTCGCCCGCAGCGACGACGCGTCGGCGGTGGCGCAGCGGATCCTCGACGCGATGGCAGCGCCCTTCATGCTGGCGGGCCAGCGCGTGGCCGTGCCCTGCAGCATCGGCATCAGCGTGAACGACCCGGCCCTGCGCCCCCTGGCCACCGACGACCTCCTCCGCGAGGCCGACACGGCCATGTACCGCGCGAAGATGGCCGGCCGCGCGAACTTCGTGGTCTTCGACGAGTCCATGCACGTGGAGGCGCGCCGGCGGCTGAAGCTCGAGAACGACCTGCGCGTGGCCCTCGAGGCCGACCAGATCCACGCCCACTATCAGCCGATCATCGACCTCACCACCGGCTCGGTGGTGGCGTTCGAGGCCCTGGCCCGGTGGAATCATCCCTCCGAGGGCATGATCCCGCCGGACGAGTTCATCCCCGTGGCCGAGGAGACCGGGCTCATTGCCGAGATCGGGCAGCGCATGATGCGTGAGGCGGTGCGGACCCTCGAGCGGATGAACCGGCTGCCCGGAGGCGACTCGCTGCGGATGAACGTGAACGTGTCGCGAAAGGAACTGGTCGATCCGCGCTTCCTCACGAACGTGTGCGAGGTGGTGAGCCACATGAGCGTGGCGCCGCAGCGCCTGCGGCTGGAGATCACCGAGACGGCCGTATCGGGCAACGCCACGGCACCGGTGTCCGAGCTGCTGCAGGAACTGAAGGAACTGGGCGTCGAGATCCTGCTGGACGACTTCGGCGCGGGGCTCTCATCGCTGAGCCTGCTGCGCACCCTGCCGCTCGACGGCATCAAGATCGACCGGAGCTTCCTCGACCGCTCGACCGGCGACGTCCAGGCCATCACGATCCTGAACGCGATCATCTCGCTGGGGCACAACCTCGGCAAGACGATCACCGTCGAAGGGGTCTGCGATCCCACGCAGGTGGCCACCATCCTGGCGCTCGAAGGCGACCTGGCCCAGGGCTACCTCTTCGGGCGGCCGGTGCCGGCGTCCGAGGCCGAGACCTGGATCGGCGCCGACTTCTCGTCCACCTGCGTCGCGGCCTGAGCGCCAGCCCCACTCCACCGCCGTGCGGCCTGGGCGGACCTAGGCCGCGCTCAGCACCGCCTTGACCTCAGCGATCACGTCGGGCAGGGCCGCGCGCAGTTCCTCGACCTGCGCCGGAGACACGTGCACCACGTCCAGTAATGCGGGATCGATCTCCGGGGACGGATCGTCGAGCAGGAAGGGCGGCCCGCAGGCCGCAACCAGGCGATCGCCCAGATGCACCATGACCGGCATCAGCCGGTGTGCCGCAGGCAACTGGTGCGGCCGGTGATGGTACTGCGCGGAGAGCGACATCGTCGTCGGCAGGTGCCAGGCGGCCAGCAGCGCGGCGCCGAAGTCTGCATGGGTCGCCCCGAATGCCGCCTCCTCGGCGGCGAGCAGGTCGGTGCAGCGACCGGTCTCGATCGACCCAAGGTGCGCGGCGAGCTTCGGGCGATCGAGCTGGAGCTCGACCATCAGCCCGATGTCGTGCAGCATCCCGGCGAGGAACGCCTCGTCCGCCAGGGACCGCATCCCGATGCACGCGAGCTGGCGCGTGGCAGCTGCCACGGACAGGCTGTGCGTCCAGATGTCCTTCGGTGAGAACTTCGGTGACAGCGGCCGGCCCTGGAACACCCGCGTCAGGCTCGCCGCAATCGTGACGTTCCTCACCGCTTCCAGTCCCATCAGCGTCGTGGCGTGCTGGATGGACCGCACCTCACCCGGGAAGCCGTAGAAGGCCGAGTTCACGATGCGCAGGATGCGGGCGCACAACTCCGGCGAGGTCTCGATCACGTCGGCCAGCTTCGCCATGGTCACGTACGGATCGTCTGCCAGCCGCAGCACGCGCGTGGCGGTTTCCGGCAGCATCGCCAGGTTCGAGGATCGGGCAAGGGCGAGGGCGACGACGGCGTCGCGGCTGCTGGTGTCGGTCGGCATGGGCTGGACGCTGGACACGGGTTCGCACTCTGTTATCGGCCGATTGTGGGCCGCGGACTACATGAAGTCCCCTAGGCCACTTGTTGTAACTGGTACTGGGTAGTGTCGCCCTCGGACATCGGGGGCTAGAGTCACGCCGCCGCCAGCGTGATGGCTGCCTACAGGTCACCCTGCGGGTCGCCAGGCGGAGTCACGATGAGCACCGACCACCCGGTCGTCCGGTCGCTCAGGACGGGTGTGGTCGCACTGGCCGCTCTCTTCCTGCTGGCGTTCCTCTACGTCGCGGCCAGACGGATGGGATACCCGTACGAGCTCGAGTGGCTCGAAGGGGGCAGTCTCGACAGCATCCGCCGCATCGGCGCCGGCCACTCCCTGTACGCGCAGCCCACCCTCGACTTCATCGCCTATCCATACACGCCTCTGTATTACGAAGTCGCCGCGTTGATTACCCGTGTCACGGGCGACACCGGATTCCTGGTCATGCGCGCGCTGTCCACGGCATCAACCCTGGCGGCCCTGTGGTTCATCGCGCTGATCGTCAGGCGTGAGACGGCCCGGTGGGACACGGGATGGCTCGCAGCTGGCCTGATGCTGGCCACCTACAACGTCACGCAGAGCTGGTTCGACATCGCACGGGTGGACTCGCTGTTCCTGGCGCTGTTCCTGGGTGGGTTGCACGCGCTACAGGTCGTGTCCGCTCGAAGGCTGGTCGTTGGCGGCCTGTGCCTGGCGGCTGCCTTCCTGACGAAGCAGACCGCCCTCCTGGCCGCGGCACCGCTCCTGGCCTGGTGCGTGTACCGCGATCGCTGGAAGGCGGCGTACGCCCTGGTCCCGTTCGTGACGGTCCTGGCCATGTCGACGCTGTACTACGAGTGGCGGAGCGGTGGCTGGTACTGGTACTACGTGGTCGAACTCCAGCGGCATCCGGGGTTCTTCATGAAGCGGCGCCTGGTCTACTTCTGGACGCGCGACCTGCTGTCGCCGTTCCTGGTGGTATTTCCAATCGCCGTGCTCTGCGCTCTCGACTCCCTGCGCCGTGGGCGCCGTGATGCCCTGACTGTCACCATCGGGGCGGGGGCCATGGTGGGCGCGGCCTTCCTGTCGCGGCTCAGGACCGGCAATGCAGTGAACACGCTGATGCCCGCGTATGCCGGCCTCGCCATCCTGGCCGGGTGCGCGGTCGGGCGTGTGGCGCTGTTTGCACAGTCGCTACGGGAACCCCGGCGTCACCTGCTGACGGGCACGGTGTGGGGGCTGTGCCTGGCGCAGTTCGCGATGCTGGCCTACAACCCGGCCCGGTGGATTCCGACGCCGGCCGATCGTGCGGCGGGCGACCGCGTGGTACAGTCTCTGTCCGTGATGGACGGCGACATCTTCGTCCCGTGTTCGAGCTACCTCGCCGAAATGGCGGGCAAGACTGCGCACGCGCACCTGCAGGAGATCATCGACATCACCCTCGTCGACGACGAGTGGGCAGCGCGGGTACGACAGTCCGCTCGCGACGCGCTGCAGTCGCAGCGGTTCAGCGCCATCATCCCCTGCCGCCTGCACCCGGAGTTCCTCGAGGCCGCCGGCCTCGCGCGCACGTACGTGGCGACCGGCTCGCTGTTCGAGCCCGCTGACAGGGCGTTCCTCACTCCCGTCGCCGTCCCGCTCCGTCCGGAAGTCATCTACCGGCCGCGTCCGGTCGCTGGCGCTTCCGCGCCGTGAGCCGCGCCCCCGACTCCGCGCCGGCACGACCGGTCGTATCCGCCGCGGCGGGCCTGTTGCCAGCGGCGGCGTTCGTGGCCCTCGGGCTGGTGTGCTTCACGGCTACCGGGCGCGACGACGCCTACATCACGTACTGGGCGGCCCAGGCCTTCGCGCGATTCGGGCACATCGTCAACTACAACGGCGAGTACATCGAGCAGAGTTCGAGCCTGGCGCACGTCATCCTGCTCGGCGGGCTTGCGACCGTGATCCCGCTGCCGGTTCCCGTACTGGGCGTACTGCTGTCGATCACCGGAGGCGTGACGGCGATCTACGCCACTGGCGCCCTTGCCGACGAGGCGGGGACCGACCTGCGCCGCGGCGCCCAATGGCTCGCGGCCACGGCCGGAGGGCTGGTCTACTGGTCGCTCGGCGGGCTGGAGACCACGCTGGCCGCCACGGTCTACGCAGCGTTCGCGCTCTCGCTCGTGCGCGCACTGCGGGGCGGATGGCCCTGGCGCGAGCGGCTCGCAGTGGCGGCGGCCACCGTGCTGGCCATCACCGTCCGACCCGAAGGGGCGCCCATGGTAGCTGCGGTGCTGCTGGGCCTGTGGGCCTGGGTCCTGGTGGGCGCCAGTCGGCATGAGGCGCACCTTCGCCAGCGTCTCCTGGCGGTGACGCTGATGTTCGTGGTGGCGGCAGTCGTCCTGTCCGCCTGGCGGCTCTGGTACACCGGATCGCTGGTGCCGCAGCCGGTCGTGGCCAAGGCCGGCGCCATGAGCGTCCTCAAGGTGCGTCACGGCGTCGTCTATGTCTGGCAGGGGATCGCCCGCATCGACGGGCTGACCTGGGTGGTCGGGCTCGCAGCCGCCGCCTTCTGGAGTCTGGCCGTCCTCAGGCGTCGAACGGTTCCGCCGGGTATCGCGGTTCCGTCGTTCATGGTCCTTGCCGGGTTCGGCTTCATTGTCCTCAACGGTGGCGACTGGATGGAGGGGCAGCGGTTCTTCGTGCCCCTGCTGCCCGCGGCAGTCACGCTCGTGATGGCCACCCTGCACACGTCCGGCGCGCCGAGGGGCGCGCTCGTGGTGCTGCTGGTCATGCAGGTGGCCGGAGCAGGCTGGCTCGCGCGGACCCAGTCCACCGGAAGCCCGATCTGGACCGCGTCCCAGCCGGCACTGTCGGGCGCGTCGTGGTTCGAGCGCCGCCAGCGTGTGAACTACCGCGACGTGGTGTTCAGCCAGCACCTGGCCGAGGTGGTCGAGGAGGTGCGGCAGTCCGGGCGGTCCCAGCCGGTGGTGATGAGTGTGCAGATGGGCATGGTGAGCTACCGCCTGGCGTCGGCGCGCTACGGCACGGTGCGCTTCCTCGACCCGGTGTCGCTGGTGACGGACCTCTTCACCGCATGCCCGTTGACGCGCGGCCTGGGGCATGGCGTGCTCGGGCTCGAACTCGACTATCCGTCGTATCTCCGTCGCCGCGATGAATTCCGGCTCGCCTGCGGCGTGCCGGAGCCGGACGTGATCTTCGATGTCGACGATGCCAGGTGGCCGACGGCGACGGCGGTCTCAGCGAACGGGTATGACGTCGTGTTCCGTCAGTGGGGTGACATCGCGAACGGGTCGCGGCTGCTGCCGGGACGGCGTGTGGGCAGTTGGCAGTTCGTGGCGGTCCGCCGCGGTCTTGACGTGGCCAGACGTCCGGATCTGGTGCTCCGCCGCGCTGAATAGCACGGGCTCCTGGCATTTCTCCACCGCGTCGCGGCGTGCTAGCCTCTCTTGCATGTCACGTACGTTCGCCTGCGGTGCCATCCTGACAGCCTGCCTCGCCGGTGTGGCGTGCAAGACCGAGGGCACCAGCGCTTCCGCTCAGCCTGCGCCGTCGCAGCCGGCGCCCGCGCAGGGGCCGGTCATCACGCTCGACGCGGCGTCGGTCCAGCAGACCATGAGCGGGTGGGAAGTGCCGACACTCACCACCGTGAGGGACTACTTTTCCATTCGCCCGTACGTCGCCGCCATCATGGATCAGGCGGCGAACGATCTCGGCATCAACCGGATCTCGGTCGGGACGGCGCCCGGGGCCGAGAACACGTCCGCCGCGTGCCAGCAGGACTACCTGGATGGTGTGGCGAACGAAGCGACCTTCCTGCGGTCGTGCGCCTACAACCCTGTCAACGACAACGCCGATCCGAACGTCATCAATCCGAACGGGTTCCACTGGCTGCTGCTCGATTGGCAGATCGACACCCTGGTGCTTCCGCTCCGGCAGCGGCTCGAGGCTCGCGGCGAGAGGCTGCACGTCGCCGTCCGCTACGTCGACTTCATTGCGAGCGCCTTCGAGCAGAAGGACAACCCGGCCGAGTACGCCGAGTACATGCTGGCGCTGTTCCAGCACCTGCAGCAGAAGTACGGCTTCGTGCCGGACAGCATCGATCTGATCAACGAACCGGACCTCGCCGTCGGCTGGAGCGACGGCGGACTGATCGGGCGGATTGCGGCGGCCACGGGCCAGCGCCTGGCCGCAGCCGGCTTCAGGCCCGAGATGACGGGCCCCTCGACGACCAACAAGGCGGCTGCCGTGCCGTTCTTCGATGCGATGATCGCGCAGCCTGGCGCACGCGCCTACCTCAAGGAGATCGGCTGGCACTGCTACAACGACACCGGTACCAACACCAACGGCACGCTCAGCGCGAAGGCGATGGAATACGGCGTCCGCACGTCGCAGACCGAGTGCTGGACGACCGGCAATACCTACCAGATGCTGCTGCGCGACCTCAAGGAGTCGAGGAACAGTTCGTGGAGCATGGGGCCGATCCACGCGCCGAACGGATACTACAGCGTCACGGGAACCGGCGAGATCACCCTGCGCGATCGTGCGAAGTACATGCGGCAGTACTACCGGTACGTGCGACTTGGCGCGCGCCGCATCGCGGCCACCTCGTCGTCGGATCAGTTCGAACCCGTGGCGTTCGTGAACACGAACGGAAGCACCGTGGTCGTCGTACGGGCAGCGGCGGCCGGCTCGTTCACGATCGCGAACCTTCCGGCCGGCACCTACGGCATCTACTCGACGACCGGACCGGATGCCTCGACCGTGTCGTCGTTCGACGTCACCGCGCCGGACCAGACCGTTGGTGCGAGCGGACGGCTGACCACCTCTATCCAGGGGGCCGGGGTCATCACGGTCTTCTCCCGTGCCGCGGTCCAGAACCGTGTCAGTGGCGGATCCGACAGCGTCCGCGTCGAACCGGACGTGACGGCCACGCCCACAGGGACGGGGTTGGAGGCGAGCCGGCCGCTCGAGGTGGCCGCGCCGCGTTCCGTGGTGACGCGCGACGGGGTCAGGCTCCACATGGAATGGCTGCCGGGTACGGTGTCCAACCCGGTCGACCTGGCGACGGCCGGTGCGGGGCGCGTTCTGGTCGCCGAGCGGTCCAGGGTTCTCGTGATCCGCAACCGTGAGGTGCTCGGCACCGCGGCGCTGACGCTGGCACCAGATGATGCCGGGAACGCGGAGGAACTGGTCGCAATCGCCGCCGACCCGCGATTCGAGCAGTCGCACCTGGTCTACGCCGTGTCCACCACCGGGGGAAGCCCGAAGCAGTTCCGGCTCTCGCGCTATGTCGAGGTGAACGACACGCTGTCGGGCCGTGTCGTGCTCCTCGACGGTGTGCCGGCTGCCGACCCGGCTGCGGCGACGCTGCGCGTCGGCCCGGACGGCACGCTGTTCGCCGCATTCGACACCGGTGGTGACGATGGGCGCATGGAGGATCTGGGCTCGTACAACGGCAAGCTGCTCCGGCTGAACGCCGATGGGACCACGCCACGCGATCAGCAGGGGGGCACCCCGCTGTTTGCGTACGGGTACCACTCGCCACGCGGGCTCGGCTGGGACAGCCTGCGGTCGCTCTGGGTCGTCGATGGTGCGGCTCCGGCACGGCTCGACCGGCTGGCTTCGGATCCGTCGGCGTCCGCGCGCGTCGTGGCGCGGTTCGCGCTTCCCGCCGACCTGGAGCCGACCTCGATGGTGGTCTACGGGAGCAGCGCGATTCCTGGCTTCAGGAACAACCTCTTCGTCGCGTCCGACACCGGGCAGGCGTTGCTGCGGCTCATGCCGGACCCCGGCGCGCCGGCACAGCCCCCGGTGGGCGAGCGGCTGTTCGAGGGGGAACTCGGCGGGATCCGGAGCGTCACGGTCGATGCCGCAGGCGACATCTACATCGCAACATCGAGCGGGCTGGCACGGATCAACGCCGACACGCCAGTCGGCGATTCCGCGGTCGATTGAGCAGCGGGTAGCACCTCAGGGGTGCGCAGCCCCACACGCCTGCTGTAGTGCCGGCAGCACCACGGCGGCCTCCCCGGCGGTCAGGTAGCGGCTCCACGACACGGCACCGATGTGGCTGGCATCGTAGTCGTTGACGAAAGACCAGAGCAGGCGGTCGGCGCTGAAGCGCAGCAGCCTGCGCTGGTTCGTCTCCTCGACGAACAGGCCACCATCCGGCAGCAGACGCGCCAATCCTTCCGATCTCGTCACCGGCCGAGCCTGCGCCAGGAGTGCCGCGAACGGTTCGCTCACGGTGCCGGTCTCGAAGTCGTACACCAGGACCCGGTTGGTGTCGCCCCTGTGCAGGAACCCCTCGCGGCCGGCGATCCGCAGGCTGTTGTTGTCGAAGATCGAGATTCGATGATCGTCCAGGAACCGGGCTGAGTGCTGGTTCATCCAGGGACCCATCCCATGCCAGAGCACGCGATTGGTGGATGGACGGTAGAGGAACAGGGCACTCAGGTGGCGTGAGGACAGCAGGAGGTCGCCGCGCTGCCAGTACTGCCCGTCGGACGGTGCGACCGAGATCTGGTTCAGGTGAATGGGTTCGTCGACATTGAGGGTGAAGTCGCGCAGCCCGCCGAGCAGCCCCGTGAGGCCGTTCTGCTCGAGGATCGTGGCGAGGGAGCGGTTCTCCAGCAGGCGTCCGTCGAGCGAGATGTGCGCCAGCGAGTCCATCCGCAACGATCGCTGCAATGCCGGAATGTCAGAGTACGGTTCGTCCGCTATCGAGGGAACCCAGACCGAATCGTCGATGCCGCGTTCGACCGAATGGTGACCGATGTGATCGAGCACCCACATCGGGGAGGTGGCGCAGGCCGCCGAGCGGACCACTGCGTTCCCCGTGTTGAAGACGATCGAGCCGTCTTCCAGGAGCAAAGGGTTCAGGGGAAGCAACTCGCGCGATGTGAACCTGTTGCTCCATCGCTTGCGCGTGCTCTTCTGGTAGATGGCATCCCAGTCGGGTGCCCAGTGTCCAGCCTCGGCGCCATCGGCGATGCGTATGAGGCGGACCAGGTTCCTGTGTGTCCGTGCGTCGAGCCCGGCGAAGAGGAGGTATCCCGGATCCTCAGGGGCAGGGAAGCGGCGGGTCCAGGCAGGCGTTTCGACCGACGTCCGGTCCACGAGCAGCGAGGTGGGCTCGCCACGGAGCCGCCCGGCAGACTCTCGGATGGCGCGCCGCACCACCGTCGGGAACTCGGAGATGCCCAGGATGAACGCGGATTGCCGCTCAGAGAGCAGCGCCGTCCCGCGATAGGCCTCCCCAACCAGGAAGGCGGTGCCGAGAACCGAGCCGATCAGGACCAGAAGGCCGGCGGCTGCCAGCCAGATCCGGAGCAGCCATCGTTCACTGATCACCGAAGGACGCGCCCGCTGGAGTGAGGTTCAGCCGCGCTTGCGGCGCATGAGCTGGATGGCTCGGCGAACGGGATATGCGATGACGCCTGCGGCGAGCACGAAGAGTGCGCCGGCGGATGCCAGCACGCCGGTGAGCGTGCTCACCATCGTGCCGGGATCGATGTACGCGTCAACCCGGCGCTCGAGACCGAGCACCAGAACGGCCACGAATATTACTGGACCGAAACGCGGCACCTCAGGCCCAATGTAGACCTTTAGATATAAGAAAACAAGACGGTGTCGTTCTTACTCAGGAAAACGCCGTTCAGCAGACCCACCCGGTCACCAGCGTACCCAGCGGTTCGGTCAGCGCAGTCGGCAGTTTCCGCCAGATCGACTTTGCGAGCTGGAAGCCATCCAGGTAGCCGCTCATGTCTCCCTTGACGGAGTTGTGCGGGTACACGTGCAGCCAGACCGGCGCGACCTCGGCGCCCCAACCCTGCTTGCCGTAGATGAGCCCCTCGTCACGCGCCGACGAGATGCCGAGGCTGAAACTGCGGCACCCTCGGGCGGACGCATCGGCCAGCAGGCGCCAGATGATGGCCTTGCTCACGTAGAGCTTCTTCGCCTCGGGCAGGGCGACCGAATACCGTCCGAAGGCGCCGTTCCGGTTCTCGATGGTGAGTGCTCCGCCAACGCAGGTCGATCCCGACATGGCCAGCGTGAGGTGAAAGCACTCGGGCAGGCCGGCCCTGTACCGTTCGAGGAAGCGGTATCCGCCCTGCGGATTGCCCATGGCCCTCGACTCAACGGCCAGCATCCGGTGGAATCGCTCCAGGGCTTCCCGCGAGTTGTCCTCGTGCAGCGTCAGCCCCTGTTTCTCAGCGGACTGGACCTCGCGGCGATGCCCGTGGCGGAGGCCCGCCAGGGTGATCCCCGGCAGGGGGACCACGGCATTGACCAGGCCCGTATCGATCGCCTGGAAGCCGAGCTCCTCGAGCCACGGTTCGCGACCCAGGTGTCGTACCTCGAGGTACCCCCCTCGCCCCTTCACGTCGTCGAGCGTCCGCCTGACCAGCGCCGCCCTCGTCTCGTCATCCAGGCCCAGCGGCAGTCCGGAATTGAACTGGTAAGGCGACGCGATGTGCTTGGTGCCGAGCACCGGCCGGTACACGGTGGTCACCGGGAATGCGCCGACGATGTCGGCGCCGCGACGGGCCACCCAGTAGCGCGTCCGGTGCCAGTAGGTGGCCCTGAGCACGTCGAACCAGCGCGGGTCGTAGAAGACCGTCGCCTGGTCGTGCGTGTCGAGGAAGCGGCGGAGTGGATCGTGGTCGGCTGTCGTGAGCAGTCCGATCTCGAGCGTGTGGGGCATGGCCTTATCGTGAGCCGGCAGGCTGCGCGTCGCGCACGAAGATGCGGATCGGCGGCGCCACGGTCTGGTAGTCGAGCCGGGGCCGTGCGAGCACGCCGGGCAGCAGGGACGGCGTCGTGAAGTGTGCGGCCAGCCGGTAGCCGACCGACCCGTTCGTCAGGGCCTCGAACACCTCGGGTGGGCAGTCGCCGCTGTACTCGGTGGTGCGGCCGCTGGACCAGTCGGGCACGATGACGATGAAGCGTGGTCCCTCCCGGCGCAGGTAGTCGAGGACGGCTGGACCGTGCCCGAAGGTGCCGGCCCACTGCTCGCGGCCCATGATGCGGCGCGACACCATGTCGGCGTCGAGCGGCGGCAGCGCCTCGGTGACCCCAAAGTACTCGATGCGATCCCCGGGGGCGTACACCTTGCGGAGGAAGTCGGCCGCAGGCAGGCGTGAGTCGCGCCACTGCGCCCACGTGAGGTCGGCGGCCACGGCGCCACGCCAGGCGATGCACACGGCGAAGAGGGCAAGGGCCACCTCACGACGCCAGGCCGACATCCTGAGCAGGCACAGGGCGGCGAAGGCGTCGATGGCGATGGTGAAGGGCAGCAGGTAGCGCTGTTCCACTCCCCCGATGCCCCGGACCAGTACCACGAAGTGCAGCAGCAGCGCCGCCACCCAGACCAGGTGCCTTCGGTCTGCGCGGATGGCGAGCGCAAGTCCCGCCACTGCGAGCACCAGCACCGGCGGCGACATCATGGCCAGGAGCCCCTGGACGAACCCGGTGACCAGGCTCCACAACCCGGTCCACGTGTTCGGGGCAGCCGGCATGTAGGCGAGCGATACCGACACCGCCTGCGGCGTGAAGATCATCTTCTGGAGGTGGGCCACGTGCCGGCCCGGGTCCACCAGCATGCCGGTGGCGACGGCGTACGCGACAAGGCCGCTCGCCACCAGGGTGAGCAGCGGCCTGACGGGATAGCCCGTTCCGGTGGGGCGGTGCCACTGCGGCAGGGCGAGACCGGCCAGCAGCGGCACGAACAGGATCAGCATCTGATCCTTGGTGGCCACCGCCGCTGCGGAGAAAATGCCCAGCCAGACCGCGCGGCTGGTGGTGAGTCCTCCACTGAACGTGCGCCCGATGACCGCAATCGCGGCGGCGCTCCAGAAGTAGGCGGGCATGTCGAGGTTGCCCGTGCGGCTGTAGTAGACCGCGGGATAGCTGAGGGCTGCCAGCAGTGCCGCCCAGGTTGCGGCGGTGCGGCCCCAGAGTGATGCAGTGAACGCGAAGGCGGCCACGACCGCTCCGGCCGCCATCAGCACGCTCGCAAGCCGGCCGAGCACGGTCAACGCCTTCAGCGCCGTGACCGGATCCTTCAGGCCATACGGGTACTCCGCTGCCGGCGCGCTCATTCCGCCTGTCGCGATGAGCCACGCGAGGTACGGGGCCTGTGCCGCGGACACCACGGCGTAGTGGAGCCAGGGGTAACCAAGATTCCGGTCGGGTGCGGCGCTGATGAAGGTGCTGCGCATCTCGGCCAGGCCTTCGAGCGGAAGGATCTCGTCGGTGGCGGTGGTCTTGATGCGGTCGGGCGCCGTGGCATGCGGCACGCCCCAGCCCACGAGCGACGCATACAGCACGGCCGCCAGCAGGGCGATCGTGAGCGGCCGGCGCCACTCACCCCAGGCCACACGCGTGCGAAGGCGCGCCATCATGCGCGGCGGCTAGACACCGATGCGGACCGCCTCGCGCTCACGCGAGGCGTCGGCGGCCTGCAGCTGTGCCTTCAGCTGCTCACGCTGCAGGATCCAGATCTCACGCTGGATCATGTTGCCCTGCTTCATCACCACGCCGATGACGAACAGCACGATTCCCAGGATCACCAGCGAGACGCTCAGCAGCGCGGCGTACACGGAGACTTCGCCGAGCAGCAGTTCGACGATGCCGACGGCCAGGAAGACAAGGGCGAGGGCGAGCGAGGCGCCGCTCAGCATCCAGACATAGCGGACCGGGTTGGCGAAGATGCTGAACAGGCTGTGCGAGACGATCAGCTTGTTCACGCGCGAGGACGACTTGCGCTTCACGCGCTGGCCCTTGTGCTTGTAGTCCTTCCACTCGAGGATGGCCGGGATCTCGCGGATGCGGTAGCCGAACGCGAGCGCCTTCAGGATCACCTCGAGGTGGAACTCCTTGCCGTCCTCGGTCAGCGGCAGCGACGTGATCGCCTGGCGCCGGTAGCCACGGGTCATGCCGGTGTTCATCGTCACCGCATTGGACATGCAGGCGCGGATCACCTTGTTGCCCATGCGGCTGAGCCACACGCGCTTGGGGGGCACGTTCTTGTAGCCGCCGCCGGGAAGGTGCGGGCTGGCCACCACCATGTCCACGTCCGGCCATTCGCGCAGTGCCGCGACGAGGTCGTGGACGATGGTGTCGCCCCAGGAGAGGTCGATCTCGGTGGTGACGATCAGGCTGCCCCGTGCCGCGGCGATGCCGGTGCGCAGCCCGTGGCCACGCCCCCGGTTGTGGCGGTACCCGCGCACCACCAGCTGCGGGAACTCGACCGCCAGCCGCTCCGCAATGTCGGCGGAGCCGTCGGTCGACCCGTCGTTGACGATGATGAGTTCCCAGGTGCCATCCAGGGTCTGCAGGCGCTCCATCAGCGTCCTGACGGCGTGCTCCAGGATGCCTGACTCGTTGTAGAAGGGGCAGACTACCGAGATGTCCATGCGTGTATCGCTCCGCTCCGGCCTCATGCCACGGCCCGCCGGTCGACGGCCATGCGAAACCATAACTCCAAAACCATCAGGCTGAACACCTGCTTCACGTACATGAAGTCACCCGTTCGCATGCGGTTGCGCAGAGACTCGATGGCGTGGGGGCGGAACAGCCCGCGATTGCGGACCGAACGTTCCGACAGTGTGTCCTCCATCAGCTCCTGGAAGGCCGGCGTGGCGAACTGCTGCTCGATCGGGAAGTAGAACGGCATCTTGCGCCGGTTCACGACGTCGTCCGGGAGGATCCGCCTGGCGTACTGCCTGACCAGGTACTTGTTCTGCTTGCCCCGGAGCTTCAGCGCGGGAGGCACCCTGAGCGCGAACTCGACCAGCTCGTGATCCAGGAACGGCACGCGTGCCTCGATCGCGTGTGCCATCGAGAGCTTGTCCTGCTTCGTCAGGATGCACTCGGGGAGCCAGTCGCGCAGGCCGATGTCGATGATCCGGTTCAGGAACGGCGTGCCGGGCGGCGCCTGTGGCGCCGGCGCCGCGGGATGCGACCGGACCGCGCCCGCGAACGCCTCGGCATAGAGTGTCGTGGTGTCGCGATCGTCGAACAGTGAGGTGAGGTGGCGATAGGCGAGGGCCACCTGATCGGGCTCGAGCAGGTCCAGGAAGTCCATCACCTTCAGCTTGCCCCGCTGTCCGAGGGCTGCCGGGTAGTCGAAGGCGAGGTTCAGGACCGACGCCGGCGTGAGCGCGACGCCGCGCCGCAGCACGTGATGCCGGACCCACTGCGGTGTCAGGCGCGCCAGCAGGTGGCCCGACATCAGCGCCCGGTGGAACACATAGCCGGCCATCGTCTCGTCGGCGCCTTCGCCCGCCAGGATGACCGCCACTTCCTTCCGTGCCGCCTGCGCGAGCTGGTACATCGGGATGACGATCGGGTCGCCGAGCGGCTCGTCCAGGTGATAGACGATCTTCGGGATCAGCTCGACGTCCGATGGCTGGCAATGGATCTCGGTGTGCTGGCATCCGAGGAGCTGCGCGGTCTTCGCCGCCGCCTCGAGCTCGTCGTGCTCGTAGCCGAACCCCACGGTGAAGGTGCGGACCGGCGTGGACGTGAGCTTCGCCATGGCGGCCACGGTGACGCTGGAGTCGAGTCCCCCGCTCAGGTACGCCCCGATCGGGACATCGGCAATCAGGCGCCGCTGCATGCTGCGCTCGAACCGCTGGGCGAACTCCTCGAGATACTCGCCTTCGTCCCCCGGGTACGGCCCGGCGTACGGCGTGGGTTCCCAGTAGCGCGTGAGCGTCAGGCGGCCGTCTTCGAGCACGCCGAAGTGGCCGGCCGGCAGCTTCCGCATCTCGTTGAACATCCCGCCCGGGCCCGGCACGTAGCGCAGCGCGAGGTAGTCGTGCAGCGCGCGCGGGTTCAGCGTGGTCTCGAAGCCGTGATAGCGCAGGATCGACTTGAACTCGGAGGCAAACAGGAACCGTCCGGGCAGGTCGACGTAGTAGAGCGGCTTGATGCCGAGGCGGTCGCGGGCGATGAAGAGGCGCCTGGTGCGAGTGTCGTACAGGGCCAGCGCGAACATGCCGATCATCCGGCGCAGGCAGTCGACGCCGTCCTCTTCGTAGAGGTGGGCGATGACCTCGCAGTCGGAGTTCGTGCGGAACTGGTGGCCGCTGGCGATCAGCTCGGCCCGGAGCTCGCGGTAGTTGTAGATCTCCCCGTTGCAGATGACGGCAATGGACCGGTCCTCGTTGTAGAGCGGCTGCCAGCCCCCTTCGAGGTCGATGATGCTCAGGCGCCGGTGGCCGAGCCCCACGTCGCCGTGCTGGAAGTAGCCGGTGCCGTCGGGCCCGCGGTGCGCGAGCGCATCGGTCATGCGCTCCAGCAGGCCGTCCTCCCTGACCCCGACGAATCCGCAGATGCCGCACATGTCAGGCAGCCCCCTGGAGCAGGCGGACCACCTCGGCGCGGAACGCCGGCGTCACCCCCGGGTGCGTGGGCAGGCCGACCAGATCGGAGGCGAGCTGCTCGGCGGCCGGGCAGCTCCCACGCTGGTAGCCATAGAGGTGCAGCCGCTCCGGGTCTTCCACGGAGTAGATCGGCGTCTGGTTCGGCCAGGGGATCATCTCGACCCGGGCCTTCCTCGCCCGCTCGAGCAGTTCGCGCTTGTGGCGCACCCGCACGGGAAAGTACAGCAGCGGCTGCGCGTCGCCGACGGAGGGAATCGTCACCCCGGGCACCCCGGCAAGTGCCGCGGCATATGCGGCGACATGGCCGGCCCTGATGGCCGAGACATCCGCCAGGCGCGCGAGCGACGCCAGGCCCCTTTTCAGCATGAGCGGGCTGGGCCGGTGCGCCGCGCCCGTGATGAACGTCTCGATCTCCTGCTCGACCGGATTGGACCGGTAGCTGGCGTCGACCCGCGAGTAGAGCGTGAGCATCGGCCAGTAGAGCCGCGGGCCGAGCACGTGGTCGTGCACCCAGGCCGAGATCCGCAGCATCCGGTCGCCGGTGGCCGGGGCTGCCGCGAGGCTGCCGCCGACTTCCGCCAGGCGCGCGCCCAGCGCCGCGTCGTTGGTGGCGGCGAGTCCGCCGCTGCCGGCGGGAAGCGGCTTCAGCAGGTTGTTGCTGTATACGACCGCGATGCCGCCGAGCGCCGGGCCGGTGCCCGGCATGCTCTGCGCCCGGTCCTCGATCACGGGCACACCTGCCGCCCGTGCCGCGGCCACGACCGCCTGCAGTCCGCCCGACGATCCGTAGGTGTGCTGGAACAGGATGGCACGCGTGCGCGGTCCGACCGCCCGCGCCACGGCCCCGGCGTCGAGATTGAGCGTGTCGGTGGAGACGTCGACGAAGCGCGGCACGAGACCCAGCGAGAGCACGGTGAGCGGAATCACCTTGCAGGTCACCGGCGACAGCACGACCTCGTCTCCGGGTACGGCTCCGAGCGCCCGCAGCAGGCACGCGATGCCGGTGCGGGCGTTCGAGAAGGCGACGACGGTCCGGCAGCCCAGCAGCGCTGCCAGCCGCTGCTCGTACTTCGCCAGCGCTGGACCGCCCGAGCGTTCCGGCGTGGCCGTGCTCATCGGACGGGCACCGAGGGCTGCGCCGGGTCGGCAGCCGGAGAAGGGCGATGCAGTCCCATTGCGTAGTAGATGCCGCCGACGCTGCAGATGGGGATCATGCCGATGCGCCAGAGCAGCAGCAGTTGCGATCCGCCATCGATGCCGACGCGATGGAAGAGGCCGTCGAAGGCCGCTTCTCCCACGCCAAGCCCGCCCGGCGTGATGGGCACCGCGTTGGCGAAGAGGCCGAAGAGCGACAGCAGCGTGACGCGTGCGGCTCCCGCCTCGGGCATCAGCCAGGCGGCTTCAGCCACGAGCGTGAGCAGCAGCACGCCGTGCGACGCCAGCGAGAACAGCATCGTGAGCAGCAGGATTCCCGGGTGACGGTGATAGCTGGTGAGGCTCTCGGCCGCGCGCGACAGCAGGGTGTGCACGGCGGGGAACCGCGCGAAGAGGCTGACGCCCCAGGGGACCAGGCGCGTGCCCGACAGCAGGACCGCCAGCAGGCTGACGCCGGCCGCAACGAGGCCGGCCCGGTGCAGCCACAGGAGCAGCGGATCGGCCTGCACCATGCCGGAGGCGGCAAACCCGGCCGCGGCCACGAAGAGCAGCAGCGACAGGAGGCCGGTGAGGCGGTCCATGAACCAGATGGCCGCCATCTCGGGCCCGCCGCAGCCAACGGAGTTCAGGTACCAGACCTTCACGAGGTCGCCGCCCGCCGCGCCGGGCACGGCGAAGTTCACGAGCGCCGAGATGGCCGCCACGCGAAAGCCGATGCCGAACGGCAGGTGCAGGTTCTGCGCGCGGTAGAGCACCTGGAGCCGGAAGACATCGAGCGCGGCGCCGACGAACGGCAGCCCCGCGATGATGAGGAGCAGCCACGGCGTGACCAGGCCGGAGGCCAGTGCGCGCCAGTCGGTGCCCGAGACCACCCAGGCGAGCAGCGCGACGCCGCCGAGCAGCCTGACGGCGTTCCACGGTATGCGTGCCTTCATGCCTGGGCCTCGCCCGCTGGCGCGGGCACGTCGACACGCCGGACCAACTCGCATGACGCCGCGAGGTCGACCGGACCGCCCGCCGGGATCGGTGCCAGTTCGTGGTTCACGAAGTAGCGCGACGACCCCATGTGGATGGTGGCAAACCGCGACGACCACTGCAGGGAGCGGAGCTCGCCGGCCGCCGCGTTGGAGAACCGGTCGTGCAGGGTGACACCCGCGGAGTCGAACTCGATCCGGCGGTGCAGGGTGAGCTGCAGTCGCTGCTGCTTGTAGACCAGGGTCTTCACCAGCCTGTTCTTCAGCCACCGCGAGAGGCTGGGCGAGCGTCCGACGGTGGTCGTGAAGACACGGAAGCCGATGAAGAGGAACGGGTTCATGGTCGGGCGCGAGAAGCGGACGAACGGGCTCTCGACCGTGAGCGCGTCCGACGTCACCTGTACGGGCCGCTGGCGATCGAGGTGCTGGCTCGAGGCCAGCGCTCCGGACGCCGTGCGGCCGATGTAGCCGCAGTCCGAGTAGACCAGCGAGCGACGCGCACGGTCGAACACCTTCAGCACGCCGCCCTTCGACGTGCCGATGTAGGCGACGTACCGGTTGGTGGTGACGCGTGCCAGGCCGGCATCCGGGAACCAGACCAGCGCCTCGTCGGTGGACGGTTCCTCGCCGGCGCCGGCCTCGGGGCCGGCGGTGACAGCCAGGTAGGCGAAGACGAGGTTGTTGAGGAACGGGAAGTAGTTGTAGCTGTCGATGCCGGACAGGCCCGCCGCATCCGCGGTGGCGACTGACGCACGCATCGTGCGGGCAATCCACGCGGCCGACGTGTCGTGTCGCGCGAGCATCTCGTAGCCGGCCGGGTAGTAGGTCTGGGTGTTCCGGCTGGCGTACTCGCCGCCAATGCTGCCATCGGGATGGATGAAGTGGGCCAGGAAGCGGGTGGACCGCCGCAGCGATTCCAGCAGGCGTTCGCTGTGGCTCAACTGCCAGCAGCGGGCCATGTAGAACGTGCCGTGCGTCTGGTACCCGGGATCGGGGCCGCCGTACTCGTCGTACCAGCCCTCGGCCGACTGGCGCGCGATGATCTTGTCGAGGAAGTAGTCGCGGCGGTCGGCGAAGCGCTGTTCGCCGGTGATGCGGTAGGCCTGGGCGAGCGCGCCGGCCGCCGCAGCCAGGTGGTTCGACAGGAACCCGTGCGTCTCGTCGTTGTGGACGAGCCACTCGCCCGCGCGGGTCACGGTGCGACGCACGCTGTCGCGCACGTCTGCCGGGAGGTCGGCCTTGACGAACTCGTAGGCCTCGCCGACGTAGAACGTGGTGAAGGCGGTGGCGGCCAGGCACCGCTCGTAAGGGTAGGCCTCGTCGAACGCGCCGTCCGCGTGCTGCAGGGTGCCCCAGAAGCGCATGCCCGCGGCCATCCAGTCGAGCAGGTGCGGGTTCCGGTAGCAGGGGCTGCCCTCGAGCGGGGTCGCATACAGGAAGCCCATGACGCACAGGACCTCCTGGAAGCGCGATCGCGGGAAGTCCACGAACTTCCAGGCCCAGTACGTGCGGTCTCCGCAACCAGCGGTGGGGCTGAGGGCCTCGCGGTCGATGAGCCCCAGCACGCGCGGCACCTGCGCCAGGATCAGGCGCCGGTAGTACGCCTCGGGCGATTCGCCGATCGCGGCCGACCCGCTCACGATGCCAGGCTCCGGGACAGCACGTCCTCGGTGGTGGTGAAGCGGAAGTGGGCCGCAGCGAACGCCAGCATCGCGGCACAGCGCGCCCGCTTGCGCGCACCATCCTGATAGGACAGCGTGAACAGCTGCTTCCGCCACCCGCGAGCCAGGCCCGCGGGCAGCGGGTCGGCGAAGTCGGTCAGGTGGAAGAGGAGCACCAGCGGCGCGCCGTCACGCGCGGCCAGGCGGATGCCGCGCCGGAAGAGCCACTCGCCAAGGACCAGGCTGTACGACGGATGAAATGGTGGGAGCCACGAGTCGGACACCGGCACGGGCCACTCGAGCAGCCGCCGGTCGTCGAACGGCCGATGTGGCCCCGAGGGGCGATGAGCCGGCGCAGCCAGTCCGGGAATGGTGGCGGTGCGGAGAACCGAGGAGTCGTAGCGGTACCCCTCCGCGTCGGCCAGTTCGAGGCACTCCCGATCGATCCCGAAGCTTGGCGCGCGGAAGCCGCGCACGGAGAAGCCGGCGGCTTCGAGCTGATCGCGGCTGCCGGCAATCTCGCGATGCTTCCCCGATCGATCGAGCGTGGTGAGTCTCCGGTGCGTGATCGTGTGCGAGCCCACCTCGTGCCCTGCGGCGACCGCGGCGTCGATGAGCGCGCGGCGCGCCGGTGCCGCCAGGTCCTCGGTGATCACGAAGAGCGTGGCCCGGACCCCCGCGGCGGCCAGTACCTCGAGCGCGCCCCGCATCCCGCTCTCGAACAGCGGATCGTCATCAGCCTCGTACGCCCAGCCGTGGGTGCGATAGATGTGGCGTGCGCCATCGAGGTCGATGTGGATGACCGCGGGTGGGGCGTGGCCTGCGGCCCCGGCGCCTGACGTGTGCGTCATGTCAGGCATGCATCCCGACAAGGATGTCCGCGATGCGGTCCCCGGCATGGCCGTCCCACAGGGGCGGCGGCCCAAGCCGGGGTGGCGGCGCAGCGAGCACACGCTGCGCCTCTGTCCGCAGGCGCCCGGGGCTGCGGCCGACCAGCATGTTCGTGCCGTGCGTGATGGTGACCGGGCGCTCGGTGTTCTCGCGCACGGTGAGGCACGGCGTGCCAAGGTAGGTGGTCTCCTCCTGGATTCCGCCAGAGTCGGTGACCACGAGGGTCGCCGCCCGCTGCAGTGCCAGGAAGTCCAGGTACCCCAGCGGCTCGGCGAGCTTCAGCCCCGCCGGCAGGCGAAGGCCGGCACGGTCGATCTGGCCGCGCGTGCGGGGGTGCACCGGGAACACCACCGGCAGCGCCTGCGACAGATCGGCGAGCACGTCCAGGATGGGTGCCAGCGTGTCGATGTCGTCCACGTTCGACGGACGATGCAGTGTGACGAGCACGAACCGTCCGTCGAGCCCCAGGTCCTGCAGCAGCGGCGCCGGCCGTGTCTGTGGCAGCAGGCGGACGAGCGTGTCGATCATCACGTTGCCGACCAGGTGCACCTTGCTCGCGGGAATCCCCTCGGCGGCGAGGTTCTCGTTGCCGTCCGCTGAGGGGGTGAAGAGCAGGTCCGAGAGCTGGTCGGTGACCAGCCGGTTGATCTCCTCCGGCATGGCTCGGTCGCGCGAACGCAGGCCGGCCTCCACATGCGCCACGCGAATGCCGATCTTGCTGCACACGAGCGACGCCGCCACCGTGGAGTTCACGTCGCCGTACACGATCACCACGCCGGGCCGTCGCTCGAGGAGCAGCGGCTCGAGCCGCATCATCACCTCCGCGGTCTGCACGGCATGGCTGCCCGAGCCCACCTCGAGGTTGATGTCGGGCGGCGGCACGCCGAGTTCCTCGAAGAAGATGCCTGACATGCGCCAGTCGTAATGCTGGCCCGTGTGCACCACCACCTGCCCCATCCGTCCGGCAAGGGCGCGGTGCACGGCCGCCATCTTCATGAAGTTCGGGCGGGCGCCGACGATGTGTAGGGCGTCTGTCACAGTCGTGATGATCGGAGTTCAGGGAACGTAAGGATTGTATGGTACCTGCTGTGTATCGGCTGAGACGGGCGCCGTCAGTATTCGGTGCAGCGACGGTCTCAGGGCCGTGCGCCGCGTGTCGGCAGCACGCCGGACATCCGCTGCCTGACCGCCGCGGCGTCAGGATTCCCGGAAAGGTCCGTCGTTTCCCGCGGGTCGCGTTGCCAGTCGAACAGTTGCGGACTCCGACCCTCGTGCTCGATGTAGTGCCAGTCCTGCTCCACAACCGACCAGAGCGTGCCGTCGTGCACGGGGTCGTGCTCCGGTGCCCAGGGCCTGTGCCTGAGCAGCGATTGTGGGGCCGGCCAGGCCCCCTTGGGCCCGCCGAACAGCGGCACGAGCGAGGGGGCCGGGAAGTCGGGATGACCGAGCATCTCCATGATCGTGGCCGGCAGTGAGGCGATGGAGACAGGCTCCGTCACCCGGCGGCCCGCGGGCACTCGCCCCGGTGCCCAGACGACGAGCGGCACGTGGATCGCCTCCCTGTAGAGATGCCGCGCATGGAGGTACCCGCCGTGTTCGCCGAACTCCTCGCCATGATCGGACGTGACAACGACCACCAGATCCCGCGGTGACTGGCTTCTCAGCGTCGCCACCAGGGTGGCCAGGCGGTCGTCGACGTAGGCAATGGCTCCGTCGTACGCATCCATCTCGCCCTGCACCTGCCCAGGCGTGAGCGACTCCGGCACGCCCCGAGGGAAGTTCAGCACGCCGCCCGGTGAACCACCGTTCGCAAACCGTCCCCGGTACGGCTGCGGAGGCAGGTAGGGGTCGTGCACGTCCATGAAGTTGATCATCGCGAAGAACGGCCGCTCCCGATCGCGATCGGTCCAGCGGGTGACGGCGGCCACCGTGTCGTCGGCATGCTTGCGACCTGGCAGGTCCATCAGCCCGATCCGGTACCGCACGTAGCGGGTCGCGATGCCGCCGAACGCCGTGCGCCAGAACATGTCGGGGACGGAGTGGTAGAAGTCCTCGAAGTGCAGGAACCCTGGGCCGAATCCGTGTTCCCTGGAGAAGTAGAAGGTGTTGCCGGAGAAGGCGCCGGTGCGGTAGCCGAGTGGCAGCATGGCCTCCGGCAGGCGCCGAATGCCCGAGGAGCCGAACTGATGCGAGGTGTTCCAGTCCAGCCTGTGCTGGTACGCATCGAGGCCGGTGACGAGCGACGCGTGGGCGGGCAGTGTGTAGCTGGTGGTCGAGATGGCGTTCTCGAACAGGACGCCTTCGCTGGCCATCTGGTCGATCGCGTGGCTCGTCTGGCGCGGGTACCCGTACGACCCGACGTGATCGGCCCGCAGCGCATCGATGACCACCAGGAGCACGTTCGGGGCGTCGGCCCGTGCGGCGGGCAGCCGTTGTGTCTGCAGCGACTCGGTCAGCGCACCTCCCCCTTCGATGGCCAGGAAGGCGAGGGCCGCCAGGCCGGCCGACCAGGGCAGCGCGCGCGCCCACCAGCGGAGACGGGCGTCCAGGTCGCGGGCGAACCAGCGCGTGATGGCTGTCGTCAGGCCCAGGGCGAGGGCCGCCAGCGCGTACGGCTGGATCCACTGCTTGGCCGAAATGGCGACAATCGGCAGGAGGACGGTGAACACCACCACGAAGGTCGCGCTCCGGCGCGCGGCCCGGCGGTCGGCCATCCACATCAGGCCGACGATGGCCGCGGTGGCTGCGGCACCGGCAGCGAGGGCGTCCACCACCGACGCGATCCAGATGATCGGGAACCAGTTGTTCTCGATGACCGCCAGCTTCTGCAGCACCATGTGGGCGGCACCTTCCACCAGCCCGCCGACGAGCCCCATCGACACTGCCGCTGACAGGAGGCCACGGTCGAACCTGCCCCGCGCATCGGGCACCCGTTCAGCCCCAGGTCCCGTCATCGACGCTGGTCGACTGTGGCGACCGCGCTCCGCGCCGCAAGGAGGCGCTCCTGCATGTCCGGCCTGCCGGCCAGGTTGGTGGTTTCCTGCTCATCGTGCTCGAAGTCGTAGAGTTCCTCGACGCCGTCGCCGTTGCGGATGTAGTGCACGCCGTCGACGATCACCGACACCATGTTTCCGCGGCTGACCGGCAGGTGCGGTGCGAGATTGATCCCGCGGCTGACCTGCGAGAACACGGCGCGGCCTCCGTCGGAGACGCCGGTCCATGCGTCGACCAGCGACCGTCCGGGCATCGCCTGCTGACGCTCGGTCCCGACCAGATCCAGGACTGTCGCCGGGAGGTCGACCAGGGACACCGGGGTCGAGACCCGCACGCCGGCCGGCACACGTCGCGGATACGACACGATGAAGGGGACGTGCAGCACCGCCCGGTACAGGCTGTTCGCATGGTCGAACAGCCCGTGCTCCCCGAACTGCTCGCCGTGGTCCGAGGTGATGACCACGACCGTGTCCTCCAGGATCCCCTGCGCGGCGAGCGACTCGAGGAGGCGCCCGAGCTCGGCATCGATGTAGGCCACCGATCCTTCATACGCATCCAGCGATCGCTGGATCTCGGGCGGCGACCATTGACGCCGGGTCGCAACGTCCGGCAGGGGCCCGTGTCCGAACATGGTGTCGTAGGGAGCCGGAGGCAGGTACGGGGCGTGCGCGTCGAAGTAGTTGAGGAACGCGAAGAAGGGCGCGTCCGGACGTCCCGGGAGCCAGTCCAGGAAGCTGTCGGTGACCTGCGCCGCCGACTTGCGCACCATCTTGTCTTCCTGTCCGAAGTTCCTCCGGACTTCCGCGGCGATCGGCCGCGTCAGCCAGGACTGGTGCATGAAGGTCGCCACCGAGAACGGGAAGTCCGAGTAGCGCAGGAACCCGCGATCGAGGCCGGTGGCGGAGGTCGTGTAGAGCAGGTTCGCGACCTCGCCAACCGTGGCATACCCGCGACGTTGCATCTCCTCGGCGAGCGTGGCCTGCGTCTGGTCCAGCGGGTGCAGCCAGTCCGCGGTCAGCGCCTTCGGCACCAGGCCCGTGAACATGGACGCATGCGACGGGAGCGTCCACGGAGCCGGCGAGAAGGCGTGCTCGAAGAGCACACCGGTGCGGGCAAACGCATCGAGCTTCGGCGAGGTCGGACGCGGGCTGCCGTAGACGCCCAGGCTTCGCGCGCGCACCGTGTCCAGCACGATGACGAGGACGTTCGGAGCCCCTGACGACGCGGGCGGCAGCGCGGTGATCGCCTGGCGTGTGCGGACCTCGCGAATGCCCAGGTACCCCGCGGCGAGCAGCAGGCAGGGCACGGCGACGAAGGGAAGGCTCCTGCGTACCAGGCGGCTCGCAACGTCGGTGTGCCATCCGGTCAGTCGCGCGGCCTGCACCGCCACACCCAGCGCCAGGAACAGGGCGGCGTAGGGATGCAGGCGAGGCACCTGCAGCACCGGGCCGACGGCCGCCAGGAACACGAAGAGGCCGGCGAGGAGTGCCAGCGACCGCGTGCGTGGCATGCGTCGCAGCAGCACGACCATGCCGAGTCCGAGAAGACCATAGAGCGCGATGTTCGAGACCGGCGCGCGCCACACGATGTCGCGCGTGATGAACACCATGCGGCTCGTCAGGGTGCGGACCGCCGTGACGGCCATCGTCTCGCCGAGCGCGGTGAGGGCACCAAACCAGATCGCCCAGTCGACGACGTCGGACAGCCCCAGCGGTCGTGGCCCAGGATGACCGGGGCGCTCGGAAGACGGGGAGGACACGCGCCCGATTGTACCCTCAGTGTGGAGTCGATCCCCGGACGCCTGCCCACCACCGACGTGCAGAACGTGGCGCTTCCGCGCCTGTGCCGGTCGCCACGTGCAACGCACGAGGGACGCCGGCATGGCGCACGCGCCGGATCCGTTCTACGATCCGTTCGTGTCCCGGCATCCCCTGCTCCTGGCGCTCCTGCTGCTCGCGACACTGCGCGTCGCGTACACGTCTGCGGCGGCTCCCGTCACCGTGACGGTTGATGCGTCGGTCCGGCACCAGACGTTTCGTGGATGGGAGGTCGCGATCCAGGCAACGGTCCGCGACTTCCTCCCGGTGCTCCCCGGGTACGACGACCTGCTCCGGCAGGCCGCCACCGACCTCGGGATCACCCGCCTGAAGGTGAACGTCTTCTCCGGGACCGAGGGCCCTCGTGGCGCTGCCGCTCGCTACGTACAGGGTGACCTGTCGGAACGCGAGTTCCTGAAGGACCACGCCTACCGCATCGTGAACGACAACGGAAATCCCGATGTCGCGAATCTCGAGGGCTTCGACTTCACCCTGCTGGACTGGCAGATGGGCACCGTCGTGATGCCGATGCTGCGCGACCTCGATGACGCGGGCCACCACGGTGAACTGATCGTCCAGTATGGCGACTATGGGGCGTCGTCATTCGAGCACCTCAGCCGGCCGCGCGAGTATGCCGAGTTCATGCAGGTGGTGTTCGACCACCTCCGGACCACCTACGGTGTCACGCCTGCCGCCGTGGATGTGGTGAATGAACCCGACGTCGGCAACCGCTGGGGCGGGGCAGACATCGGCGATGCCATGGTGGCGGCCGGCCGCCGGCTGGAGAAGTCGGGGTATCGCCCGGCCTTCATGGCGCCCTCCCCGATGGACCGCGGGCGTGCGCTCCCGATGCTGGCCGACATGCTCCGCGCGAAGGATGCCGAGCGGTACATCAGGATGGTCACCTATCACTGCTATGCGGATTCCGGGCGTGACTCCCTGGCCAAGATCGGCGAGGTGGTCTCGCGGGCCGGCGTGGAGTCGGCACAGAACGAGTGCTGGAGTGAGCTGAACGATCCGGAGGCCCTCATGGCCGACCTGACCGTGGCCCAGGTCTCCAGCTGGCACCAGGCGACCTTCCACGGACCGAACGGGTATTACAGCGTGGATGCCCAGACCGGACGGGCCAGCCTTCGACCGAAGACGCGCCTGCTGCGCCAGTTCTACAAGTACGTCAGGCCCGGGGCCGTGCGGGTGGACGCCACCGCCACGAGCGACGCCGTCAAGGCTGCCGCGTTCCTGGCTCCGGATGGCGCACCCGTGGTCATCCTGGTCAGCCGAGGTCCGGCCGAGGCGAACGTGACGGGGCTCCCCGAGGGAACCTACGATGTCTCGTACACGACGCCTGCCGCGTTCGACGTCCACCAGCCGCAGGTCCGTGTCGCGTCCGGAGAGCCGCTGCCGGTCAGCATCCCTTCCTCAGGCGTACTCACGGTTCGCGGGCTGGCGGGGCATGCGCCGTGACGTGGCTGTTGCCCGATCGCCGGAAGTGGGTGGTCGTCCTCGCGCTGCTCGCCGCGTACGGCGTCGGGGGGTACACCTGGCGACGGATGGCGACGCGGCTCCCGCCGCCGCCCCGTGAAGCGCCTGCTCCCGTCGGCACCATCGAACAGGTGGCCGATCATCTCTGGATGATTCCGGGCGGAGGAGGCAACACTGCGGTGTTCGAGACCGCCACGGGTGTCGTGGTGGTCGATCCCAAGTTTCCGCAGTTTGGCGCCGCCGTCGTCGAGCAGGTTCGGCGCGTCACGGCCACTCCCATCACGCACGCCATCGCGACCCACTCCCACAACGATCACTTCGGCGGCATCGTCGCCCTTCCGCCGACGGTGCAGGTGGTGATGCACCGCCAGGCGGCGATCAACGTGGCCCGGCTGCGCGGCACGGGCGACCCGAACCGCTTCGAGGGGCGGCCGGTGACCACCTTCGAGGACCGGCTGACCCTGTTCGACGGTCCGGATGCCGTGGACCTGTACTTCTTCGGGCCGGCGCACACCAACGGTGACGTGGTGGTCGTGTTCCGCGCCGCCGGCGTGATGCACGCGGGCGATCTCTTTCGAGCGAAGCGCAACCCGAACATCAACCTGCCGTGGGGGGGCAGCCCGGCGGAGTTCCCGGCGACGCTCCAGCGCACCATCGATGCCGTGCCGGGCGTCTCGCGTGTGATCACGGGTCACTCGACCGTCGTGGGGTGGCAGGACTTCGTCGAATACAGCCGCTTCGTGAACCTGCTCGTGCGGCACGTGCGGAGTGAGAAGGACGCCGGGCGTCCATGGAACGTGGCCATGAGGTCGTTCAGGCCCCCGCCCGAGTTCAGCGACTACGACCTGTCCACGTTGTTCGGCACCGTCCAGGACATCTACAAGGGGCTGACGCCGTGGTGGAACGTGTGGGAGTGAGGGGAGCGGGGGAGGACGGGCACGGAGACCGATGGCCTCCGTGCCGCGCGTGCCTGGGCGCTTACTGGCGCAGTCGGAACGACGCGCCGACCACGATCGAGAACGAGTTGAAGTAGTCCGGGATGATCGTGTACTGGCCGATGATGAACGGCTCGTAGCCGCGGCTCGAACTCAGGGCCACCCGGGCGCCGGACACGAGGTTCAGCCCGAGCTTCGTCTCTCCGGTACCGACGTCGGGCGACACCTTCCGCAGCGTGCCGCCGATGCCCATGAACGGCCGGAACCGGCCGGGCCGTGCCAGGTCGAAGTTCCGGAGGATGTTCGCGTCCATCTGGATGGTGTGGCCGCCATCCTCGGGCTGATAGGTGAAGCGGGGCTGGAACTCGAGCGCGTGTGCCACCTGCACGCGCAGGTCGCCGCCGAACAGCAGCCAGTTGTCATCGGTATCGAGCTGTGCCCCAACCATCGCGCCCGCCGAAACCAAGCCGGCCCGATCGTCGTCGGCCAGCGCCTGCTGGGCCGAGGCCGTCCATGGGGTCGCCAGCGCGACCAGCGCCAGCGCGCACACCTGCAGAAGTCGTCTCATCCTGTGCATCTCCCTGTCGAAGTGAGCCAGACGAAGTCCAGCTTAGCGTGCCATTGAGACGGCAACAAGCCGAACCCAGCCGGGAAGTAGAACTTACCCGGGTGTCGGGATTTCCGCCCAGGGCCCGTGTCCCTCCGGCTCGCACTCCTCGGCAATGGAACGCAGCAGGTCGGCCAGTTCGCGGCTGCGGCGCAAGGCCTGCTCGTGGGCCGAAGGCCCTGAAAAACAGACGATTACCGTGTCGTCGAGGCTGACGCGCCACTCGCCGTCGTGGTCGGGGGAGAGAGACAGCTTCACCGGCATCCCGAAACCTCCGCTCCTGGCCAGAGCAAGGGGAACGCCGGGTCAGCCGGAGCGGCTAGGGCAGGCGGCGGCGGATGCGCTTCAGCCGCCGCTCGCGTTCGTCGCCGGCATCCAGGTCGTCGGCATCGGACGTGGGGCGGCGGATGCCGTCGGTCCACCAGCGCCGGCGATCGGAGAGCAGTCGGCTGAAGTGCCGACGTTCGCGGCCCGAGCGGCGGTCGGGGGAGAAGCCCAGGAAGGTCCAGCCGGTGCCGAGCAGGAATTTCTCGAAATCGGCCTGGAACTGTTCCAGGCGGGCCAGATCCTGGAAGAAGTAGGTTCGCGGCGGCCCGTCACCGGTCACGCCCAGCAGCAACCCGTCTTCGGTGGGAGTCCGCTTGATCTCCAGCAACTCCCCGTTGCGCGAGAACCTCCAGATTTGCTCATCCACGCCGGCGTTATCGGTCGGTTCGCGTCCGGCAATTAGGGGTGTCCCGCACACGCCCGGTGGTGGGGGCGTCAGTCGTTCAGCTTGATCGACCTGACCACCTGCTGGAAGACCGGCTCGTAGGTCCGGAAGTCGGCATCGGGCGCCACGCTGATGACGTAGAACAGGGTGCCGTCGCGCATGCGGGTGGTGAAGAGCAGCACGCTTTCGGCCGTGCGGGTCGCCTCCGACACGTTCGACATGAGCGTCTGCAGGCCGCGCCGGCCGGCCACCACCGTCGGCATCGACTGCGAGCGCTGCGTCAGCCCCCGGTTGGACGAGGCCATCGAGCGGATGAAGTCGGCCGTCGCCACGTCGAGTTCGTGACGCTCGTTCCGGAGGATGCCCACCTGCACCCCGTGCGTGAACTGCTCCTGGGCGTAGCCCCCTTCGGGGGCGAAGGTGACCGCATTCGACCCGGGCAGCTCGCGCCAGTTCGAGGGGACCGAGATGCGGAAGATGTTGCCTTCCGAATACTCACGCGTGCGGGACGAGGGCGGCTCGACCGGCCCGAGGCGACCGTTGGCGGTCGGCCCAGGCTGTGGACGATTGCCGGCACCCGCCTTCGCCACCTCCTCCGAGGATGGCGCCTTGGGCAGTGAGCGCAGGTGCGACTTCACGCGGTCGAACCCCGAGCGGTCGGACACGGGGTTCGAGACGCGCAGCGCCTGCGCCTCCTTCTCGATGTAGGCGGAGCGGTTGCCCGGGTTCGGATGATCGCTGAGCCACTCGGGGCCGCTCGGCCCCCCCTCTTTCTCGATCGTGCGGAACATGGCGGCCATGTCGCGGGCGTCGTAGCCGGCACGCGCCATGAGCTGCGCCCCCATGATGTCGGCCTGGCGTTCGTACTCACGCCCGAACCGCAGGAAGCTCGCGCCAAGTCCGAACTGGGTCCCCTGCGCCACGACCTGGCCGACAGTCCCGCCGATAATCGCGCCGAGCACCGCCCCGGCAATCTGCCCCATCTGGTACTTGCCGGCCTTGCTCGCCTGCGCCGTGCCATGCCTGAGCAGCACGTGGCTCAGTTCGTGCGCCATCACGCCCACGACCTCGCCCTCGCTGTTCGCCGCCTCGATCATCCCGCGGTTGACGAACATGGGCCCGCCCGGAAGCGCAAAGGCGTTGATGTCGCGGACGTTCACCGTCTCGAAGCTGTACTTGAATGCCGGCTGCTGGAGGTTGGACGGGATGACCCCCTCCAGCCGCTTGCCCAGCCGCTCGATGTAGGACGTCACCGCGTCGTCGCGCATCAGCGGGAGCTGCTGGCGCGCCTCGGCAGCCGCCTGCATGCCCAGCTCGACATCCTGCGCCGGGGTGTACTTGTTGGAGGGCGGGGTGATCCGTGTCTGGGCACCGAGCGGCACCAATGCCAGTGCGGCAATCAGCGCGGACGTGACCAGTCCGTTTCTCATGACAGTCGGCTGCTGCAAAGGTAGATCCTCACTCGAGATGCAGATTACGACGAGTGACGGGTCCACGCGCGACGAAAAGCAGCCGGGACGGCGCGCAGGGCCAGATAGACGGCGTACGCGCCGACGAGCCAGGTCAGACGCTGCCACTGGGCCCGTCGCTCCATCCGCCTGCGCCCCCCGCGCGGACGACGCCTGCGGTCGGTCGAGGGCGATCGACGATCGGGGAGGCGAGGGCGAGGCACAGCTGATGGATATGCAACGCGTCCGCCAGAGTCCGGGTGCAGTGCCGGACCCCACTCGGCGGGGACCCCGCGGCGCGGTGATCCGGGCATGAAGCTGCCACACCGTACCTCCGAAACTACATGTGACAGGAAATGTCAGCGCGGCCTCAGGGTGCCGCGTTGTGTCACAGCCGGGCCATGCAGGTCGGTGCCGGGCTGCACGCATCCTCCGTGGGGTGCCCAGCCCTGCAATACGGCACGGGCCCTGCTAGAAGACTGACAGGAGCTGACAGGTGAACACTCGCAAAGCCGATGGCTTCGCCCTCATCGACTTACTTTTCGTGATTGCGCTGATCGGGGTGCTCTCGACCATCGCCCTGCCCCGCATGCTCCTGGCGCGGCAGTCGGCGGGGGCCGCGTCCGCCATCGGATCCATGCGCGTGATCCACAGTTCGCAGCTGACGTTCGCCCTCACGTGCGGCGGCGGGTTCTACGCCCCGAACCTCACGACCCTCGGGCAGGCGCCTCCCGGATCGAACGAGGCGTTCATCTCGCCGAACCTGGCGACCTCGAACACGGTCACGAAGTCGGGCTACGTCATCGAACTGGATGGGTCGGCGTTCCCGGGCGCGCCACCGAGTTGCAACGGCCTGGCGGCGGGAGAGGCCGCCCAGGGGTGGCGTGCGTATGCCGACCCGACCAACGTGGACAACAAGCGGTTCTTCGCCACGAACGTGAACGGCTCCATCTGGGAGTCGACCGGCACCCTCAGTGCGGCCATGCCGGAAGTGGGCGACCCGCCGATCGGGCAGGTCCTCAAGTAGTTCGGTCCGGGCGTCGGCGCGCGCGCGTCGCCTGCACATATCTCGACGGCAGCGCGTGATCGAGCCCCGCCTCGATCCGCGCCGATGCCGCGGCTACGCCTTCCAGCGACACCCCGGTTTCGATTCCCAGGCCATCGAGCATGTACACCAGGTCCTCGGTGGCGAGGTTGCCCGAGGCTCCTGGCGCGTACGGGCAGCCGCCCAGGCCGCCGGCAGACGCGTCGAACGTGGTGATGCCGCGGGTCAGTCCCGTGAGCACATTCGCCAGGGCGGTACCGCGCGTGTCGTGGAAGTGGAGCGCCACGTGCTGGAGCGGGACGACCGGCTCCAGCCGGTCGAGAAGCGCGTCCACCTGGCCTGGATGCGCGATGCCGATGGTGTCGCTGACTGCCACCTCGAACACGCCCAGATCCAGCAGCCGGCCGGTGAGCATGACGACCCGATCTGCAGGCACGTGCCCTTCGTAGGGGCAGCCGAAGGCGGTGGAGAGGTAACCGCGCACGCGCAGCCCCGCGGCCCGCGCCCGCGCGCAGACAGCGGCATACGTCTCGAACGACGCATCGATGCTGGCGTTGATGTTGGCCCGGCTGAACGCCTCGGAGGCCGCCGCGAAGATCGCCACCTCGGTCACCCCGGCGGCGATGGCCCGCTCCAGCCCCTGCAGGTTGGGCACGAGCGCCGAATAGCGCGTGCCTGGCCGGCGGGTCAGCCGCGCGAACAGTTCGCCCGCATCGCCCATGTGTGGCACCCGTTTCGGGTTCACGAACGCCGAGACCTCCACGACCGGCAGGCCCGCGTCGGCCAGCGACTCGACGAACGCCAGCTTCTCGGGCGTCGGCACACTCGCCCGTTCGTTCTGGAGTCCATCCCTGGGGCCGACCTCGACGATGGTCACCCGACGACCGCGCAGGGAAGCGAGTGCGCTGGCCATCAGTCCAGATCCACGAGCGTGGCGCCCGGCTGCACCAGCTGGCCCTCGCGGCAGTGCACCGCACGCACCACCGCATCGGCCCCGGCCCGGATGGGCAGTTCCATCTTCATCGCCTCGAGGACGAGCAGCGTGTCCCCCTTGGCGACGCGTGAGCCCGGCTCGACGAGGACTTTCCGGACCGTGGACGGCATGGGCGCCGTGAGCGACTGGTGCGCATCGGTGCCGGCCGCTCGCCTGGGCGCGCGGGTGTCGGCGAACGGCCGCTCGTACACCTGGCCGTTCCAGTGCACCCACCGGGCCGTGCGAGGACCCGCCACGTGCACGATCTCCGCGCGGCCCTCCACCTCCACCCGGAACACACCGGGTCCCACCCGTGTCACCGTCGGCGGTGCGTTCATTGCGGGCTCCACCCGGCCAGGCGCCGGTTCCACGGGTCCCAGTCCCGCGAGGGACCATCGTGCGGGCGATCCAGGTCGACCGACCGGTCGGCCGCATCCATGGCGGCCTGCAGGAAGGCCGGGGGAGGTTCGGGAGCCCGTTGCGCCAGTTCCGCGCCCTCGCGATCGAGATAACCCGTGTGCACCGCACCGGTGCGGAACGCGTCGCTCTCGAGGATCGCGATCGCAAAGGTGATGTTCGTGCGGATGCCCAGGATGGGGAACGCACGCAGGGCCGCGGTGAGTCGAGCAATCGCCAGGTCCCGCGTTTCAGCGGTCGCGATCACCTTGGCGAGCAGCGGGTCGTAGTGCACCGGCACCTCGTCGCCTTCGCGCACGCCGGCATCCACGCGGATCCCCGGCATCTGCGGCTCGCGGTACAGCAGGAGCCGGCCGGCCTGCGGGATGAAGCCCTGCGATGGATCCTCCGCGTAGATGCGGGCCTCGATGGCATGCCCACGCTGGGCCAGCTGTTCCTGGCGCCACGGCAGCGGATGTCCCGAGGCCACGAGCAGCTGCGCCCGGACCAGGTCCACGCCGGCGACCTGCTCGGTGACCGGATGTTCCACCTGCAGCCGCGTGTTCATCTCGAGGAAGTAGAACGGTGTGGCGTCACCGCCACCGCCCCCGAGGTCGACGAGGAACTCGAACGTGCCCGCGTTCACGTAGCCGGCCGCGCGCGCGGCCCGCACCGCTGCGTCGGCCATGCGCCGGCGCAGGCCCGGCGTGAGGTGGGGCGACGGGCTCTCCTCGAGGACCTTCTGGTGGCGCCGCTGCACCGAACACTCGCGCTCGAAGAGGTGCACCACCTGGCCGTGCGTGTCCGCGATGATCTGGATCTCGACGTGGTGGGGCCGCTCGATGAGCCGCTCGACGTACAGCGTGCCATCGCGAAAGGCCGCTTCCGATTCCCGCCGTGCGGACTGGATGGCGTCCCGCGCCTGCGCGAGGTCGTGCACCTGCCGCATGCCCCGTCCGCCCCCGCCCGCCGACGCCTTGATCAGGGCCGGCAGGCCGACGGACCTGAGCGCATCCAGCAGCCCGTCATCGCTCTGATCCGCGGGCGTCTGTCCCGGCACCACCGGTACATCTGCGGCGGCGGCAAGGGCGCGAGCCTCGATCTTCGATCCCATCCGGGCGATCGCCTCGGGCGGCGGCCCGACGAAAATGATGCCCGCGTCGCGGCACGCGTGCGCGAAGGCGGCATTCTCCGAGAGGAAGCCGTAGCCCGGGTGCACGGCGTCGGCACCGGTGGCCAGGGCCGCATCGATGATGGCCTGGATGTGGAGGTAACTCTCGCGCGGCGGCGGCGGCCCGATGCGCACGGCCCGGTCAGCCGCCGCCACGTGGGCCGCGCCGGCATCGGCATCCGAGAACACCGCCACGCTTTCGATCCCCAGTTCCCGGCAGGCGCGGCAGATGCGGACGGCAATCTCGCCGCGGTTGGCAATCACCAGCCGCCGGATCACGCGCCGCTCCACGTGGGCTTCCGCTTCCCGAGGAATGCCCGCAGGCCCTCCTGGCCCTCACTCGACACCCGCCGGGCCGCAAGGGCCCGCGCCGTCATCGACCTCGCCTGTTCGGGCGATTCGGCCTCCCAGACGTCGGCGATCAGCTGCTTCGCGGCGGCGATGGCGTCACGTCCGGCGGCGAGGACCTCGCGCAGCACCGCGTCTACCGCGGCATCGAGATCGGTCGCGGGCACCACCGTGTGCACCAGCCCGATGTCGAGCGCGTGCCCCGCGGTGAACCGGCGACCGGTCAGGAACAGCTCGCGTGCCGCCGACCGTCCGATCTTCGCGAGCACGAAGGGGGAAATCACCGCCGGAATGATCCCGAGCTTCACCTCGGTGAAACCGAACGTCGCGTGCTCGTCGGCCACCACCACGTCGCACACGGCGCAGAGGCCGGCACCTCCACCGAGCGCCGCGCCCTGCACCCGGCCGATCACCGGCACCGGGAGCCGATCGATGGCCCCGAACATTCGCGACGCCCGCTCGGCGTCGGCCACGTTCTCGGCCTCCGTGTAGTCCACGGTGCGCGCCATCCATGCCAGGTCGGCCCCCGCACAGAAGGTGGGGCCGGCCCCACCGATCACCACCGCACGTACCCCAGGGGCGGCCGCGATGGCGGCGGCCCAGTCGGTCAGCTCGGCGATCATCGCGTCGTTGAACGCGTTCCTGACGTCGGGACGGTTGAGTGTCAGCCGCTCGACCGCCCCCGCGCGCGTCGTGGTGAAGTGCTCGTACGGCACGCCCGCCTACATCCGGAAGATGCCGAACCTGGGCTCGGCAAGGGGGGCGTTGAGCGCCGCGGAGAGGCCGAGGCCCAGCGCATCGCGCGTCTGGACCGGATCGAGGATCCCGTCGTCCCAGAGCCGCGCCGTGGAGTAGTACGGCGATCCCTCGGCTTCGTACTTCTCGAGGATCGGCTGCTTCAGTGCCTGCTCGTCTTCGTCGGAGAACGGCTGGCCGCTCCGCGCCAGCTGCTCGCGCTTCACCGTGGCGAGCACCGTGGCTGCCTGCTCGCCGCCCATGACGGAGATGCGGGCGTTGGGCCACATCCAGAGCATGCGCGGGTCGTAGGCCCGGCCGCACATCCCGTAGTTGCCCGCGCCGAACGACCCGCCAATCACCACCGTGAACTTCGGCACCACCGAGTTGGCCACCGCGTGCACCATCTTGGCGCCGTCCTTGGCGATGCCGGCCCGCTCGTACTGGCGGCCGACCATGAAGCCGGTGATGTTCTGCAGGAAGATCAGCGGCACCCCGCGCAGGTTGCAGAGCTCGATGAAGTGCGTGGCCTTCAACGCCGACTCGGAGAACAGCACGCCGTTGTTCGCGACGATGCCCACCGCCATGCCGTGCAGGTGCGCGAATCCGGTGACGAGCGTTGTCCCGTAGCGCTCCTTGAACTCGTCGAACCGCGACCCGTCGACGATGCGCGCGACGATCTCGCGGACGTCGTACGGCTTGCGGATGTCGGCGTTCACGATGCCGTACAACTCCTCGGGGTCGTACTTCGGTGGTTCCGGGCTGGCCAGTCCCGATGGCGTGCGCTTGCCGTGCGGCAGTGTCGAGACGATGGTCCGGCAGATCTCGAGCGCGTGCGCATCGTCCTCGGCGAAGTAGTCCGCCACACCCGAGAGTCTGGTGTGGACGTCCGCACCGCCGAGCTCCTCAGCGGTCACCTCCTCGCCCGTGGCTGCCTTCACCAGCGGCGGCCCGCCCAGGAAGATCGTGCCGGTGCCCTTGACGATGATCGTCTCGTCGGACATGGCGGGGACGTACGCGCCCCCCGCGGTGCAGGAGCCCATGACGACCGCAATCTGCGGGATGCGCTCCGCCGACATGCGCGCCTGGTTGAAGAAGATCCGTCCGAAGTGCTCACGATCCGGGAAGACCTCGGCCTGCAGGGGCAGAAAGGCGCCGCCCGAGTCGACGAGGTAGATGCACGGCAGCCGGTTCTCGAGTGCAATCTGCTGTGCGCGGAGGTGTTTCCTGACGGTGATGGGGTAGTAAGTGCCGCCCTTCACGGTGGCGTCGTTCGCCACCACGAGCACCTCGCGGCCGCTCACCCGGCCGATGCCGGTGACGATGCCGGCCCCCGGAGCCTCGTCGTCGTACAGGCCCGACGCGGCGAGCGCGGAGAACTCCAGGAACGGGGATCCCGGATCGAGCAGGAGGGCGAGCCGTTCGCGAACGGGGAGCTTGCCCTGGGCGCGGTGGCGTTCGAGATATCGGGGGCCGCCGCCCTCGCGCGCGCGATCGAGGCGACCGCGGAGGTCGTCGACCAGCCGCCGCATGTGCTCGGCGTTGGTCCTGAAGAGCGGATCAGCCGGATCGAGGCGCGACTCGATGACCTGCATCTACCATCCGCAGGTGTCGGTCTTGTGTCCACAGCCCCGGCAGCGCCAGACTGCCTGCATGCGGTACATCCCGGAGCCGCATCGCCCGCAGTTGACCTGGTCGTCACCGCCGGGCGCGCTGAACTGCATGGGCGTGACGGGCCTGGCGGGCGCCTGGGCCGGGATCTGCTCCGACATCGCGGGGATTATCGCATATGGACCCATACGAAACGGCGCGTGCGCGCATGGTGGACGAGCAGGTCGCGGCTCGCGGCATCCACGACCGTCGAGTGCTCGACGCGATGCGCATGGTGCCGCGGCACGAGTTCGCGGGCGACGCGGTGGCGGCGGCCTACGAGGACAGGCCCCTGCCGATCGGGAGTGGCCAGACCATTTCGCAACCCTACATGGTGGCGCTGATGACCGAGGCCCTGCGCCTCGGGGAGCACGCGCACGTGCTCGAGGTGGGAACCGGGTCCGGCTACCAGGCCGCCGTGCTGGCGCAGGTGGCGCACGATGTCGTCTCCATCGAGCGTCGTCCCGAACTGGCCGCCCCGGCCAGCGAACGACTCGCTCGGCTCGGGTACCGCAACGTCCGGGTCGTGATCGGCGATGGCACGCAGGGTTGGGATGCCGAAGCCCCCTACGATGGCATCATCGTCACGGCCGGGGCACCGGTCGTGCCCGCGTCGCTGCGCGCCCAGCTGGCTGATGGTGCACGGCTCGTCATCCCCGTGGGCAACGAGTACCTGCAGCACCTGCTGGTGATCACACGCGTGGGAACCGGGTTCGACGAGCAGACCCTGACCTCCTGCACCTTCGTCCCACTGGTGGGCGAGGAGGGATGGCCGTCCTGAATCGCCCCGGAAGGAACCTAAACCGCACGATATGCAGACGTTCAGGTCAGCTCATCTGTATATTCAGGCTACACAATGTCAAAAAAGAATTCACGTTCAACGAATGTGTATTGACTCATGACGCGGCTTGAGCCACGCTCTCGGCATGAGTCTCAAGCGTAAGAAGCGCGTCCTGGCCATCGACGACGAGCCGTCCATGACCGAGTGGTTGAAGATCCTTCTCGAGCATGCCGGTTATGAGGTCCGGACGGCGCTGATTGGAACCCGTGGGGAGGAGCTGTTCCGGACCTGGCGTCCGGATGCGGTGGTCACCGACATGATGCTGCCGGACGTCGACGGCATCGAACTCGTGCGCAAGTTCAAGGACCTCGAGCCCGAGGCCGAGGTGATCGTGATCACCGGGCAGGGCAACATCCCGCGGTCGGTCGAGGCCGTCAAGGCCGGTGCGTTCGACTTCCTCGAGAAGCCGATCGACGCCGAGCGTCTGCTGGACAAACTCGAGAAGGCCATCAAGCAGAAGTCGCTGGTGGACGAGAACGAACTGCTGAAGCAGAAGCTGCAGGACCGCTACAAGTTCCAGAACGTGATCGGCAAGAGCAAGAAGATGCAGGAGCTCTTCGAGCTCATCGAGAGCGTGGCGGCGAGCGAGGCCAACATCCTCATCCAGGGCGAGAACGGCACCGGCAAGGAGCTCATCGCCAACGCGATCCACTACAACAGCAAGCGGTCCAAGGGACCGTTCATCAAGATCAACTGTGCGGCGATCCCCAAGGACCTGATCGAGTCGGAGCTCTTCGGCTACAAGAAGGGCGCGTTCACCGGCGCGACGATGGACAAGGAAGGGCTGTTCGAGATGGCGGAGGGCGGGTCGCTCCTGCTCGACGAGATCGGCGAGATGCCCTCCTACCTGCAGACCAAGCTGCTGCGCGTGCTGCAGGAGCGCGAGTACCGCCCGATCGGCAGCGATCGCATCGTGCACGTGGACTTCAGGCTCATCTGCGCCACCAACATCGATCTCGATGCCGCCCTGCGCGACGGTCGCCTGCGCGAGGACCTCTACTTCCGGATCAACACCATCACGCTGCGCGTGCCGCCGCTGCGCGAGCGCACCGAGGACATCCCGCTGCTGTGCGACTACTTCCTCGACAAGTTCCGGTCGCGCTACCAGAAGAACGTGAAGACCCTGGCGCCATCGGTCTACCACCTCCTCATCCGGAACCGCTGGCCCGGCAACGTGCGTGAGCTCGAGAACGCCATCGAGCGGGCCGTGCTCGTCGCGAAGGGCAGCGAGATCTCGGTGGGCGACCTCCCCGAGTCGATCCGCGAGGAGACGTCGAGCTCGAACGACTTCGTGATCCCGCCGCACCGCACCCTGGCCGAGATCGAGAAGATGGCGATCGTGCAGACGCTGCAGCGCACCAACTGGAACAAGCAGGAGGCGGCGCAGATCCTCGGGCTCTACCGTCCGACGCTCTACAGCAAGATGAAGAAGCACGACATCCGCGACGCCGGCCGCTCCGCGCGTGCCTCGGCGCCGCAGGTGCCAGCCACCTCATCGTCCGGGTCCTGACGCTTCCTCGCCGGGCGTCGTCGAGCGACATCGGTGACACCGTGTCGAGGTGTCGGCCCGTGCATTGCAGGCGAGCCCTGCCGTGCCGGCCGCCATTCCTGAGCTTTCGCTGGTCGATCGTGTGGGTGCGGGCGCCATCCGCGCCTTCGCACCGGTCGGTGCGTTCTCGCTCTTCGCGGGGCGCGCCTGCGTGCGCCCGTTCCTGCCGCCCTACGAGGGCGCCGAGGTACTACGGCACCTCGTCCACTTCGGCCTGCGCTCGGCGCCGCTCATCGGCGCCTCCGGGTTCGCCATCGGCGTCGTGCTGTCGATGCACACGCGTGCGTCGCTCGAGCGGTTCGGGGCCGAGGCGATGATTCCCGCCGGGCTGGCCATCGCGCTCATTCGCGAGACCGGTCCGCTCACGGCTGCGCTGCTCGTCGCCGGCCGCGTCGGTGCGGGCATCGGCGCCGAGGTGGGTGCCATGCGTGTCACCGAGCAGATCGACGCGCTCGAGGCCAATGCGGTCGACGCGTTCCACTACCTCGTCTCCACGCGCGTCGTCGCCTGCGTGCTGGCCATGCCGCTCCTCACCATCCTCATGGACTTCGCGGGCATGCTCGGGGGCTACGTGGCCGAGGCGGCCGCCTCGGGCATGTCGTGGCGGCTGTACTTCGAGCGATCCTTCGCCTTCATCACCTACTCGGACCTCCTGCCCGCCACTCTGAAAACCAGCGTCTTCGGCTACCTCATCGCCGTGGTGGCCGGCTATCTGGGATTCACGGCGACAGGGGGTACGGAAGGGGTGGGCAACGCGTCCACCCGCGCCGTCGTGCTCGCCTCCCTGCTGATCATCGCCAGCGACGTGATCCTCGTCCGGATGATCTTCTTCTTCTATCCGCAGGTGGCCGGGTGACGCCCGCGATCAGGCTCGACCACGTCACCAAGCGCTTCGGCGATCGCGCGGTGCTCGACGATGTGTCGCTGGACGTGCAGGCCGGCACCGCCTTCTGCCTGCTCGGGCGCAGCGGTACCGGCAAGAGCGTCACCCTGCGCCACATCGTCGGCCTGGTGTCACCGGATGCCGGCACGGTGCTGGTGGACGGCCAGGACATCACCGGGCTGCGCCCGCGCGATCTCTCGGAGGTGCGGAAGCGCATGGGCTTCCTGTTCCAGAACGCGGCGCTGTTCGACTCCATGACGGTGGGCGAGAACGTCGCCTTCCCTTTGAGGCGGCATACGGGGATGAGCGATGCGGAGATCGCGGCGCGCGTCCGCGAGAAGCTCGCGGATGTGGGGCTCGAGCGCGAGGTGGCGAAGATGCCGTCCGACCTGTCGGGCGGCATGCGCAAGCGGGTGGGACTCGCGCGGGCGATGGCCTTGAACCCGTCGATCCTGCTCGTGGACGAACCGGGGGCCGGCCTGGATCCGATCACCACGCGTGAGATCGACGAGCTGCTGCTGGAGCGCAAGGCGGCAGGCGCCACCCTGGTCGTCGTCACGCACAACATCCCGAGCGCCCGCATGGTGGGTGACGAACTCGCGCTGCTGCACCAGGGGCGCATCGTGGCGCGCGGCACGGCCGCCGACCTCGACGCGAGTGACATGCCGCTCGTACGCGAGTTCATGCGGGCTGAAGGAGGAGGCTAGGATGCGGGCAACTCCGGCCCGTCTGGCGGGCGTCGGGATCTTCGTGATCGGTGCGCTCGCCCTGTTCGGCGTCGCGGTCTTCCTGATCGGCGATCGGCAGATGGCGTTCGCCGACCGGTTCGAGGTCTTCACCGAGTTCACCCGGGTCACCGGCCTCCAGACCGGCGCCGTCGTTCGCGTCGCGGGGGCCAGGGCTGGCGAGGTGACCGAGATCATCCCGCCGGGCGAGCCGGAAGGGAAGTTCCGCGTCCGCCTTCTGGTCACCGAGGAACTGCACCAGCTCGTCCGGTCCGACTCGGTGGCCTCCATCGAGACAGAGGGGCTGGTCGGCGGCTCGTTCCTGTCGATTTCGTCGGGGAGCGCGGCCTCTCCGCGTGCCGCGCCGCTCTCCACCATTCCCGGCCGCGAACCGTTCCAGCTGGGCGACCTGCTGCAGCAGATGAGCGACACGATGGTGAAGGTGAACGCCACCATCGACGATCTCCGTGGCGAGGTGGAGACGGCCATTGTCGCCATTGGCGACACGGTGGCCAACGCGAACGACGTCATCACGAGCGTCTCCACCGACGTGAAGACCATGGCCGCCTCGGGCCGGCGCGTCAGCGAGGACCTGGCCGAGCTGACGACCGGCGTGCGGGAGGGGCGCGGCACGGTCGGCCGGCTGTTCGCCGACGACGAGCTGTACTCGCATGTGAAGCAGATTGCCGCCAATGCGGAGTCGGTGACCACCGATGCCCGGGCCGTCGTGGCGCAGGCGCGCGAGACCTTTGCGTCGATGAAGGCCAACGAGGGGCAGGTGGCCGGCCTTGCCGGCAACCTCAGGCAGACCATGGACGACGCACGGTCGGCCATGTCGGGCTTTGCCGAGAACATGGACGCGCTGCGCCACAATTTCCTCTTCCGCGGGTTCTTCAACGCACGCGGGTACTTCGATCTCGACCAGATCTCTCCGGCCGAGTATCGCGAGGGGGCCCTGGCGTCGAACGGCCGACGCGTGGTCCGCGTCTGGCTGGACGCGGGTCGTGTGTTCGAGCCAGGTGAGGACGACCTGCCTGCGCTCTCGGCCGACGGACGCCGCAGGCTCGACGCCGCCATCGCACCCTACCTGGATCGCGTGCGCGACGGCGTGCTGATGCTCGAGGGCTATGAACCGGCCGGCACGACCGACCAGCAGTTCCTGGGGTCGCGCGCCCGCGCGGCGGTCAGTCGCGACTACCTCGTCGAGCGCTTCCACCTCGACGCGCGTGCCACCGGGATCATGCCGCTCTCGGCCGGGCCGGCTGACGGAGCGCCGGCCCAACCGTGGGACGGGATTGCGCTCGCCTTCTTCCTGAAGAAGTAGTGCGGCCGCGTGGCACGCATGTTGGAACACGCACGGCGGGACTCGTGCGAGAGGAGGCGCTGTGGACGACAGGCAACGGGCAATGGTGGCGGCGGTGGTCGGGGCCGTGGCCGGTGGGATCGCTGGATACATGCTGTTCACGGAGCGCGGTCGCGACCTCCGGCGGCGGCTCGAGCCGGCACTCGAGGACTTCGCCCAGGAACTGATCCAGCTCCGCGGCACGGTGAACCGCGCCGTCGGCGTGGCGTCCCAGGGCTGGAACGTGCTCAACGAGGCGCTCGGTGACCGCGGCGAATCGGTTCCGTTCGCGCAGCACCGACAGTCGAACCCGTTCTGAGGCTGGCCATGGACGGACTGGATACGACCAACATCCTGCTCGGCATCATGGCCGCCGTCAGCGTCCTCGAGGCGCTCGTACTCATCGGCATCGGCGTGGGCGCGTACCTGGCGTACTCCCGCGTGATGACGCTGGTGAACGGGATCGAGGAGCGGCAGGTGGCGCCCGCCATGGCCCGGGTGAACGCAATCCTGGATGACGTGAAGGTGGTGAGTGAGAAGGTCAAGGAAGAAGCCGAGCGGGTGGACACTGCCATCCGCACCACGATGGACCGCGTGGACGACACGGCGGACCGCGTGCGGTCGAATGTCCGGGCCAAGACCAGCCGGATCGTCGGCATCGTCCGCGGGGCCCGTGTCGCACTCGAGCACATCCTGTCCCGCGCAGCGTAAGAGCCCGATCGACGGGGCGGCGACCATCAGGGCCGCCGTCGACCACAGGTGACTGGAGGAGGAGACGAGATGGCAGACGGTTACGATCGCTATGACAGCGAAGGGGCGGGTGGCGGCAGCTTCGTCATGGGGCTGCTGACCGGCACGGTGCTTGGCGCGGGCCTGGGGATGCTCTTCGCCCCGAAGTCCGGCTCCGACCTGCGCAACCAGCTCTCGGAGCAGGCGGGCAGCCTGCGCGACTCTGCGTCCGAGGGGTATCGCCGCGCGGGCGAGAAGGCCGGCGAGTGGGCGGACAAGGGGCGCGACATGGTGGACAAGGCCCGCGATGCGGTGTCCCGCGGCGCCGACGAGGCCCAGCGCTACGCCCGTGAGGCATCGGGCGGACAGACGAGTGGGGCGGGTGGCGGCGCCTACGGAGCCGGCTCGACCGGCAGCGCCGGATCGTCGGGCTACACCGGCGGCAGCAGCGGCACCTCCGGGTCGTCGTTCGGCGGCGGCACCACCGGCAGCTCGACCCCGGGCGGCACGCGCCGCAGCTGAGTGGCCGTGTCGGGTCCCGCGGCTCGAACGGTGGCCAATGCGGTGATCGTGTCAGCCGGTGTGGCGGCGGCGTACGTGATTGTCACGACGCCGTCGCTCCGCCGACTGGCGATCGGTGCCACGCGCCTGTGGCTGGGCACGAGCGTGCCTGCCTACCTGCTCCGCGAGGTTGGGCGTGCCTGGGTGGAGTCCGGCCGGAGCGCCTGACATAATTGCGTCGTGACGTCCCTGAAGGGGGCCGCGAGGACGGCTCGGGAGATCGGGCGCCTGACGGGCATCGCGATCTGGCGGGGATCCCTCGGGTTCTACCGGAGCGACAACCTCACGTACGCGGCGTCGATCGCCTACTACGCGCTGCTGTCGATGTTCCCGTTCGCGTTGCTCGGGTTCGCGGCCATCGGCAGCGTCACCGCGGACGCCGAGGACCGCAATCAGGTCCTCACCTTCGTCCTGCGCTACTTCCCGGCGCAGTTCGACTTCATCACCCGCCAGCTCGATGCCTTCCGGGGGAATACCATCACCCTCGGCATTGCCGGCACCATCGCGCTGGTGTGGGGCGCGCTCGGCTTCTTCGGATCGATCAGCACGGCGGTCAACTACGCCTGGGGCGTGGAGAAGACGCGCAGCTACTGGAGCCACAAGCTCTTCTCGTTCCTGATGCTGCTCGTGGCCGGCGCGCTCCTGATGATGGCCACGCTCATTGTCAGCGCCTCGCAGATCGTGGGCGCCACCTGGTTCGCCAGCATCCTCTCGCAGTTTCCCAGCCTGCTCGTCCTGCGGAGCCTCGCCATCCGCAATGCCACCACCCTGATGTTCGTGCTCGTGGTGGGCCTGGTCTACTACTTCGTGCCGAACGCCAAGGTGCGCTTTCGCGATGTGTGGATCGGTGCTTTCCTGACCGGCCTGCTCTGGAAGGGGGCGCTCTTCGCCTTCAGCTGGTACATGCGCGACATGACCCGGTTCACGCAGGTGAACGGGTCGATTGCCGCCGTGGTGGTGTTCCTGGTGTGGGTCTACGTGCAGGCGGTGATCCTGCTCTACGGCGTGGAGTTCACCGCGGCGTATGCGCGGCTCCGGCGCGGTCGCCCGGATGAACTGCCCGCGGCGCCGGCCCCCCGCGTCTGATCGGGGCCGGTTCCGGCTCCGTCACGCGGCGCCGAGCACGCGCGCAATCAGGTCGGTCAGCGCCGGCACATCGTCCCACTTGCGGGCCGTGATGACGTGGCCGTCCTCGACGAACGGCCGGTCGACATAGCGCCCGCCCGCGTTCTTCACGTCGATCGCAATCGACGGCCAGCAGGTGGCGGTGCGGCCGCGCAGCGCGTTGATCGTGATGAGCAGCTGCGCGCCGCGGTCGATCGTGACGATGGGCTTGCCCGTGTCGTAGCAGTCGCGCACGAGGTCGACCATGGCGTGCCGCATACGGATGCGGTCCGGTGCATAGCCGCCGGGCACCACCACCATGTCGAAGTCCCTGATCCGGGCCTTGCCGGCCGCCATCTCTGAGGTGACGGTGGCCTCGTGCCGCTTGCCGTGGTACTCGGCGCCGGCCACGGGGCCGACGAGCGTGGCGTGCAGCCCGGCCTCGCGCACCAGCTCGATCAGCAGGGGAAGCTCGCGGTCTTCGAAGTCCTCCTCGACGAGGATCGCAATGCGTTTCGAGGACTGCGCGGGGTCGACGCTCATGTTCCCGGATTCTACCGCATGTCATAATCCGGTCATGAACCGCCTGGCGCGCGAGCGCAGTCCGTACCTCCTGCAGCACGCCGCCAATCCGGTCGACTGGTATCCCTGGGGCGATGAGGCGTTCGCGAAGGCGAGGGCGGAAGACAAGCCGATCTTCCTCTCGGTCGGCTACGCCACCTGCCACTGGTGCCACGTCATGGAGCACGAGTCGTTCGAGGACGCCGGCATTGCGGCGTTCCTGAACGAGCACTTCGTCCCGGTGAAGGTGGACCGCGAGGAGCGGCCCGACGTGGACCGCGTCTACATGGCGTTCGTGCAGGGAACCACCGGCTCCGGCGGCTGGCCGATGAGCGTGTGGCTCACGCCCGACCTGAAGCCGTTCTACGGCGGCACCTACTTCCCGCCTGCCTCGAAGTGGAACCGGCCCGGGTTCATCGACGTCCTCGGGGAACTCCATCGCGCCTGGCGCGACAAGCGCGATCAGATCGAGCGGTCGGCGGCCTCGGTCACCGAGCAGCTGCGGTCCTCGTCGCGAAGCGAGCCGGCCGAGGGGCTGCCGCAGGCCGACGTGCTGGCCGCCATCGCCGGCCAGTTCAGGACGAGCTTCGACCAGCGCTACGGCGGGTTCGGCAGCTCACCGAAGTTTCCCCGCCCGAGCGAACTGCTGTTCCTGCTGCGCGAGCATGCGCGAACGGGCAGTGCCGATGCGCGCGAGATGGTGGTCAGCACGCTGCGCGCGATGGCCGTGGGCGGCATGCGCGACCACGTGGGTGGCGGGTTCCATCGCTACTCGGTCGATGCAGCCTGGCGCGTCCCGCACTTCGAGAAGATGCTCTACGACCAGGCGCAGCTGGTGCTCGCCTACCTCGAAGGCGCGCAGGTGTCGGGCGACGTGTTCCACCTCGAAGTGGCCGAGGACACCCTGCGCTACGTGATGCGCGAGATGACCGATCCGGCGGGCGGCTTCTATTCGGCGGAGGATGCCGACAGCATTCCGCCCGAATCGGCCGGGCAGCCGGATGCCCACCGCATGGAAGGCGCGTTCTACCTGTGGCGCGCCGGTGAGATCGACGACCTGCTCGGCGACGAGGCGCCGCTCGTCAGGCGCCGGTTCGGCGTGGAGCCTGACGGCAATGCGCCCATGGACCCGCAGCAGGAGTTCGTGGGCAAGAACCTCCTCTACGTGGCCCGCTCCATCGGTGACCTGGTGAGCGAGTTCGGCCGCACGCCGGAACAGGTGCTCGACGCCCTTCGCGACGCCAGGCTCCGGATGTTCGAGGCGCGCCTGTCGCGTCCGCGTCCGCGGCTCGACGACAAGGTGCTCACGGCCTGGAACGGGCTCATGATCGGCGCCTTCGCCCGTGCCTCGTACGTGCTCCGCGTGCTGGTCGACGGTGGCGACCGCGTGGGGGCGCCCTACCTCGAGGCGGCCACCAAGGCGGCCCGGTTCCTGCGCGCGCACATGTGGAACCCCGGCTCGCGGACGCTGCTGCGCCGCTACCGCGAAGGGCATGCCGAAATCGAGGCCTATGCCGAGGACTACGCGTATCTGATCTTCGGCCTGCTGGAACTGTTCCGCGCCGACCCGCGTGCCGAGTGGCTCGAGTGGGCGATCGAACTCCAGCACCGTCAGGACGACCTGTTCTGGGACGAGGAACACGGCGGCTGGTTCAGCACCACGGGGCAGGACCCCACCGTGCTCGTGCGCCTGAAGGAGGACTACGACGGCGCCGAACCCTCGGCCAGCTCGGTGTCGGTGATGAACCTGATCCGGCTGTCGCACCTGCACGAGCATCCGGCCTGGTCCACCCGCATCGAGCGGACCCTGCGCCTGTTCGCCCCCAGGCTCGACCAGATCGGCCGCGCCGTTCCCATGATGGCGGCCGCTTTCGCCGAGTACGTCTCCGGCCTCGAGCAGGTCGTGGTCATCGGCGACGATGCCGGGGCGGACCGGTTGCTCGACGCCGCGGCCTCGGCGTACCGACCATTCTCGATGGCCATCAATGTGCGCACCGCGGACACCGCGGCACTGGCTCCGGCTGCCCCGTTCATCGCCGCCATGCAGCCGGTCGACGGCCAGGCCGCCGCCTATGTCTGCCGCGACTTCGCCTGTCGTCCACCCGTGACCGCACCCGGCGACCTGTCGTCGCTGCTCGCATCGCGCTGACCCCGGATCCAGGACCTACCATGACCTTCTACGTCGACATCTGGCTGCGCGGTGAGGAAACCGCCCACACCTGCGCCCTGCCCAATCTCTCGCGCGACCCGCGCGACTGGACAGACGATGACGTGCGCCTGATGCTGGAGGGGATGCTCGTCGAGATGCACCGCCTCAAGTTCCCGCAGGACGAGGAGCATCCGGTGTCGGTGCGCTCCCTCAGCTGGATCGTCAACCCATACGAGGACGGCGGCGTGGTCGTGGCCATCGAGGTGTCGCTTGGTGCGGCCATCGCCGGACCGTTCGATGCCGACCGGGCCCAGCTCGAGGCGATGATCTCGCGCGTGATCAGCCAGACGAGGGGCGTGACGTCGGCGACGGTGCACTGAACACCGCCTCGGCTGACGGGCCTGCCGCCGCGCCATGCCGCGGCTGTCGCGATGTAGAATGCCCGGCACATGATCGTGATTCTCGTCGGGCTCAGCGTGCTGGCCGCCGTGATCGCGTACGACCTGCTGCAGCGGCAGCACGCCATCCTCCGCAATTTCCCCGTCATCGGGCATTTCCGCTACTGGCTCGAGGCCATCGGCCCCGAACTCCGCCAGTACATCGTCACCGACAACAACGAGGAGCGACCATTCAGCCGCGATCAGCGGCGGTGGGTCTACGCCTCGGCGAAGCGCGAGAACAACTACTTCGGCTTCGGTTCGGATGACGACATGGAACAGCAGTCGGCGTTCCTGATCATCAAGCACCACACGTTTCCGCTGCACAGCCCGTTTCCCGGGGAACCGGGCTACGACCCGACCTATGCGATCCCCTGCGCCAAGGTGCTGGGAAAGGCGCGGGGTCGCGCGAAGGCGTTCCGGCCGGGCTCGGTGGTGAATGTGTCCGGCATGAGTTTCGGTTCGCTGAGCGGCGCAGCGGTGGAAGCGCTGAATCGCGGGTGCCGGGAGGCCGGGTGCCTCCAGAGCACCGGTGAGGGCGGCGTGTCGCCCTACCACCAGGCCGGCGGCGACCTGGTCTGGCAGATCGGCACCGGATACTTCGGCTGCCGCGATGAGCAGGGGCGCTTCAACCTGTCGCGGCTGAAGGAGACGGTGGCGCGCCTGCCGCAGATTCGGGCCATCGAGATCAAGTTGAGTCAGGGCGCGAAGCCGGGCGTGGGTGGGCTCCTGCCGAAGGCCAAGATCACCGAGGAGATCGCGAAGATCCGTGGCGTCGACCGGACGCGCGACTGCATCAGCCCCGCGGTGCACGGGGCGTTTCACGATGCCGACAGCCTGCTGGACTTCGTGGAACTGCTTGCCTCCGAGACCGGGCTGCCGGTGGGGATCAAGTCGGCGGTGGGCGAGACCGAGTTCTGGAGCGATCTCGCCCACCTGATGCTCCACACGTCACGCGGCGTGGACTTCATCACCATCGACGGTGGGGAAGGCGGCACGGGCGCCGGACCGCTCGTGTTCGTCGATCATGTGGCGCTGCCCTTCAAGGTGGGGTTCAGCCGCGTGCAGAAGATCTTCCATTCAGTGGGGCTGCACGAGCGGGTGGTGTTCATCGGGTCCGGCAAGCTCGGATTCCCGGAAGCGGCGCTGTTTGCCTTCGCGCTTGGGGCCGACATGGTGAATGTGGCCAGGGAGGCGCTGCTGGCCATTGGCTGCATCCAGGCGCAGCGCTGCCACACGAACCATTGTCCGACCGGCATTGCCACGCAGCATCCGTGGCTCGTTCGCGGCGTGGACCCGACGCTGAAGGCGGCGCGACTCGCCAACTACGTCCTGACGCTGCGCAAGGACCTCCTCGCGCTGTGCCGGGCGTGTGGCGTGCCGCACCCTGCGCTGGTCACGGCAGAACACCTCGAACTGGTGAACGACCGCTACGGCTCGTCGACCGTGGCCGACCTGTTCGGCTACCGCCGCGGCTTCGGTCTGCCGTCGGCCGAGGATACCGCCGAGATCCGCCGCATCATGCAGGCGGGCACGGCGGCCGCCATCGGCTAGTCGCCCGTCCCGCCCCTCTACGCGCCGCAGCTGCCGGCAGCCGGCTGCACGTTCGTGACGTTGAAGGTCCGCTGCGTAATACGCGCCTTGGCTTCCGTTTCCACCTTCGGCGTGGCGCCGCCCGCATCGGCGCTGCCGGTGCCGCTGGTGCCGGTGCTCCGGTCCGTCGTGTTGCCCGCGTCACTCGCGCGCTGGCCCGCGGCTCCGGTGGCGGTGCCCGCCGAAGGCGAGTCCACCACGATGCGCTTCGACGTGGCGGCGTCCTGGCCGGCGTCGGTGCCCTTCACCGTGACCCGCTTGTTGAGGTGCGCCCGGAGGTCCACGCCGGAGCCCGGCGCGAGGGTGTAGGAGATGTTCTCCACCGTGGTGCCGGGCGCACCCGAATCGTCGACGATGGTCAGGGTGAAGATGTTGTCGGCGGACGTCAGGCAGCCGGTGAGCGTCTGCTCGCGTGGGGATGGCTGCGCGGTGTTGCCCTGCTGGGGCTGCGGCTGTGCGCCTGGCGCAGGCTGCTGCGCAAGCGCGGTGATCGATGCGGCGAGGAACAGTCCGGCTGTGATCGGCAGTCTCATGGTCAACCCTCCTGCCGTGGTGCATAGCAGGACGGTTGCCAATCAGCGCAGCTCGACCGGATCGCCGGGCTGCACGAGGCCGGGCTCGAGCACGCGGCAGCAGACCCGGCTCCAGCCAGGGTGCTCGTCCTGGGCGATGCGCATGAAGTGGCCGCGGCGGAACGACGGGGCGATCTTGCTGCAGGGCGTCGCGTAGCGGGTGACCTGCAGCAGCGCACCACCGACCGCGATGCGCGTGCCCGGGGACACCGCGGGCCAGTCCAGGCCGGACACCGTCAGGTTCTCGCCGGTGGAGCCGGGGACAATCGGGTGTCCCTCGTCCTGCAGCGCGCGAATCAGCTCGAGGGCGTAAACCACGACGGCCCGGTCGGGCCCCCCGTGCACCACGCGGTTGGCCTGCGTGTCGCCGCTCACGCCGTCCTCGGAGAGGAACGCCTCGAACACGGCCAGTTTCGGCACCCCGCCCTGCGAGGTGTTGATCGACTCCAGTCGCCCCATCTCCCGATCATAACGGGCTGGCGGCACGGGTCCTCGTGCGCGTGTGCTAGGTGGCGGCGAGACCGGGCTCGGTGCGCGCGAGCAGGTGGACGCGTGCGGTCACGTCCACGCCATCCGGTCCGCCGAGCAGCGCCGTGAGCGGACCTGGCTCCTGGAACTGGCGACCGACCTCGGCGACGATGGCGTCGCGTGCGCTGATGGCCAGCTCGCGGCCGAAGGGGGTGCGCAGGGGAGCCAGGCGCAGGGCGAAGCGCCAGGCGCCGTCGCGCGCCTTCTCCATCGAGAAGTTGCCGATGCGGTCGTCGATGTTGTCCATGCGGTCGGCGAGCGACGACAGCTGGTCGAGGGACGGGGACATGGCGCGCACCTGTGCCTCGACGATCGGGAGCAGTGAGGCGAGCACGCCGTTGATCCGGTTGAAGTCGTCGCGCAGGCCGTGGATCGCATCGCCCGGTGCCACCTCCGCGGCGGCAATCCCGAGGTCGAGGTTGATGTGGGCGTTCATGCCCATGAAGAGGTGCTGCAACACGCTCAGGTCCTGTCGTGCGTCTGCCGCGAAGGCCGTGTGCCAGGAGAGCGTGGGCTGCCTGCCGCTGCGCCACGCGTCGTAGGCGGCGAGGTAGCGGTTCGCGAAGGCCATGTCGAGCCGTTCCATGCGCGCATTGTCGGCGAAGGCCCGCGCGCGCACGCCGTCTCTCACCGCACGGGTGACGCGGTTGTAGAGCGCCGCGAAGTATCCCGCCCGGCTGCCGGTGCGTGCGGCATCCTCCGTGATGGCATCAAGCCGGAGGATCACCTCGTCGATCGTGCGGGGCAGGGCGGTGTGCGGGCTCATGGGAGCGGTATTAAAGCACGGCTCTTCGGCAGCGCGAATTGCCAATTGCCAATTGCCAATCTCCAATCTGAAATCTGCAATCTGCAATCTGAATTGTGCACGGGTCCCGCCCGCCCGGGGCGTAAGCTGGCGGTATGGACAACCTCATTGCGGTCGCCACGTTCGGCAGTCACCTGGAAGGGGACCTGGCGCGGAGTGCGCTGGAAGCGGCGGGCATCGAGTCGATGCTGCGGGATGACGAAGGGGGCGGGCAGTATCCGAACCTGGCGTTCTCCGAGGGCGTGGTGCTGCTGGTGAACGCCGAGCAGGCTGCCGCGGCACAGGAGATCCTGGCGCAGCAGGCCTCGGCCGTGGACGGGGCCGAGCCGGCGGCAGGCGCCTGACCGCGCGGGCCCGCCGCGGCGACACGCCGGGAGTGGCTGGACATGGTCCGGTTACCAGCGCGCTGATACCCGTGCGCCGGGCGAGGGCACCCCTGCGCCCTATGTATGATTGAGGTCCGCGCGCCGGGGTGGCGAAACTGGCAGACGCACGGGACTTAAAATCCCGGGTTCCGCAAGGAGCGTGCGGGTTCGATCCCCGCCCCCGGCAGTCACGCTCGCATTCGCTCGCGTTCGCGCCAGTGGCGGGGCTCCGGCGCTCGACCATCGCGGCTCGCGCCGCTCGGTCTTCGGGCGCGATCCCCGCCCCGCCCCGCACGCGCGCACGTGCCCCTCGCCGCGGTTTCAGCCAGGAGGGCGACCCCGCGCCGGTTCAGAGATGTGCCTGCAGCGGATCGTGCATGCGACGGCCATGCTCGAGCGTCATCAGCACCACGTCCGCGGTGGCCGGCGCTCGCCGGAACGCATCGACGCCGACGGCGCTGGCAATCGCGTTCATCACGGCCCCGTATGCGGCGCCGACCGGCGGCTCACCCACGCCTCGCGCGCCGACGGGTGTCTCCGGATCGGGAAGTCCGACAGCGTCGGCCTGCATGGACCTTGGCACGTCGAGGATGGTCAACGGCTTGGTGTGATGGAACCGCTTGGCCAGCGGCACGCCGTAGTGCGGGTCGTACACCCACTTCTGCGTCAGCGCGTGCCCGATGCCAAGACAGCTCCCGCCGCCCACCTGCGCCACCATGCTCCGCGGGTTGATCACCGTGCCGATGTCCGCCATCCCGAAGTAGTCGATGAGCGTCGACTTGCCGGTCTCCAGATCGACTTCGACTTCCGCGAACCCGGCGACGAACGAGTAGGTCGTGCCGTCGCGGGGGTACGTGTCCTTGGCCACGCCCATCAGCCCCACACCAGCCAGCGCTGCCGCCGCCAGTTTCGTAGTCGAATGGATGTCCTCGGGCAGTTCGTGCCCGTCGTATCGCCCCCCGAGCTCGATCGCGCGCGTCGCGGCCTGGGCATACGTCAGGCCGCGGCCGGGACTGCCCCGGTGGAACACCCGCTCGCCGCCCAGGTCGTAGTCCTCGGGCCTGCCGCCAAGATCGCGCGCGGCGATCTCCTGGAGCTTGCGACGGGCGTCCATGGCGCCGGCGTGGTTGGCCCGGGTCATGGCGTGCGTCGTCTGGCTGCCAACCGACATGCACGAGTAGGGAAGCGACCTGGCGGTGCTGCCCCAGATGACCTCCACTCGCTCCCACGGGACCGCGAGGAGTTCGGCGGCGACCCGCGCGAGGTCGAACACCGAGTGGGTGCCCAGGTTGCCGACGCCGCTCTGGACGTACAGCTTGCCGTCGGGACGAATCGTCATCAGGCCGTCGTGTCCCACCGACCCTGCGGTGTGGGTGCCGACGGCGACACCGACGCCGCGCACCGTGTTGCCGACGCGCCGACCTGCACGGGCTGCGCGCTCCTTCCAGCCGAAGCGCTCGGCGCCCTGCTCGAGCGCCTCCTTCACGAACGCGCTCGTGGTGTACCCGCGCCGGCCATTCCGCTCGGGCCCGAACGGCGCCTTGCCTGCCGGTGCGTTGATGACCCTCATCTGCACCTGGTCGATGCCCAGCTGCTGGGCCGCCTTCGTGACCGCCTGCTCGACGATGGCGATGCCCTGCATCTCGCCGGGTGAACGCTGGAAGAGGCGCGTCGGCGTGTTCGTCAGGACGTTGATGGCGCGCCACCGCATCGCCAGCGGCTGGTAGAGCAGCGACGTCGCCATGCCGGCGGCGCGGTGGTCGCCCCGCTCGCCCCTGGCGCCGTTGTCCTGGACGATGAACAGGTCGAGCGCCGTGATGCGGCCGTCGCGGCGGAAGCCGACCCTTGCCCGGCCGGTCATGTTCGTGCGCGCGTGGCCGATGTAGTGCTCGTCCTCCCGCGTGATACGCATCATCACCGGCGCGTTCGCCTTCTTCGCCAGCAGCGCCGGGATGCACATCGACACTGCGCCTCCACCCTTCGCGCCGAACCCGCCGCCGGTGTACTCCGAGATGAACACGACATCTGCCGGATCGACGCCCACCCAGTTCGCCACGAGTGCGTGCGTCCGCATCGTGCTCTGCGTGGAGCCGTGCAGGTACAGCTTGCCGTTCTGCCAGTAGGCCAGCGCGCTCCGGGTTTCCATTGTCTGGTGGCTGGTAGCCTGGACCACGAAGGTTTCGTCGACGACGAGCGCGGCCTCCTCGAGGGCGGCGTCCACGTCGCCGTAGCTCCACTCCTCGGGGGCTTCGCCCATGGGCAGCTGGCCCTCGCCCGCGGCGGCGAAGTCCTCCGCGGTCCACTTCAGGGTGCGCAGCTCCGTTTGCGTGGAGACGGCGCCCTCGATGTCGCGTCGCGCAGGCCCGCGCGAGGGGGCGAGAACGTTGCCGGTGGTGGTGGCATTCGGGCTGTCGGGCCGAAGGCTTTCCAGCGGGTCGGTGACGAATGGCAGCAGTTCGAGGTCGAGCTCGATGGCCTCGATCGCCTGGGTGGCCGTCAACTCGTCCACCGCGGCGACTGCGAGGATGGGTTCGCCCTCGTACAGCGGCTCGTTGGTGAGTGCGGGGATGTCTCCGCGTGCCGCCTCGGGGAGGTCGTCCGCGGTGAGGATGGCCTTGACGCCGGGCATGGCGAGCGCGGCACTCGTGTCGATCCGCCTGACGCGCGCATGCGGCATCGGGCTGAGCAGCAGTTTGCAGAACAGCATGCCGTCGGCCCGGTAGTCTTCCGCGTATTTCGCCCTGCCAGTGACCTTTGCCAGAAGGTCGGGCGTCAGGTAGTTCCTGCCAATGAGCCGTTCGTCAGCCACGCAAGCCTCCCCCCTATGGGTACCCGCGGAACATAGGCCGTGCTCGCGCCCGCTGTCAATCTTCGGTCATTCCCGTCGCCTCCACGAGCACCTGCATCGACGACGCAGCGACCCTTCGGGTTACTCGACAGGTTTCGTTCGTTTGTTTACACGCCCGTAACACGGCCGTAACCGGGCCGACATGCCCGGGCAGCCTCCGGCCGCTATCGTTTGAACGGTCGGCGGTTCGGCCGGCACACATCTACAGGAACATGACCGTGAGTCGACGCGTACTGGGACGGGTGGTTGGGATGGCGGCACTGGTGCTGACCGGATGGGGAGGTGTGGCGTCTGCCGCCGACGGGCAGAACGAGGCGCTCCTGAAGCTGCTGCAGGTGCTGCGCGACCGCGGCTCGATCACCGCTGCCGAATACGAAGAAATTCGCCTTGTGGCCACCGCCAGCCCCGCGCCAGCAGCGCCCGCATCGGCACCGGCGCCTGCGCCCGCTCCGGTGGCCGCGTCGGCCGCGGCGCAGGCACCCGCGACGGCCGATATCGGCCCGGCCGTGAGCAAGGCGCTCGCCGGCAAGTGGTACGAGAAGATCGGCTTCCGCGGGTATTCACAACTCCGCTACTCCGACGTGCTGTCGCAGGCGGGCCTGCCCGTCGAGGTGCCGGCCGACAAGTCGGTCAACCCGAACGAATCCTTCATCCTCCGCCGCGGCCGGGTCGTGTTCAGCGGCGACGCCACCGAGCGGCTGAACCTCTACGCGCAGATGGACTTCAACGGCTCAACCGGCGCGGCCGACTACTCGCTCCAGATGCGCGACCTGTACGCCGACGTGGCGCTGGACAGGCAGAAGGCCTGGCGCATCCGCCTCGGACAGTCCAAGGTGCCGTTCGGGTTCGTGAACATGCAGTCGAGCCAGAACCGTGCGCCGCTCGAGCGCCCCGACGCCCTCAACACCGCGGTGGAAGGGGAGCGCGACCTCGGCGCCTCGCTGCTGTGGGCCTCGCCCGAGGCGCGCAAGCGTTTCCGGGATCTCACTGGCCTTGGCCTGAAGGGATCCGGCGACTACGGCGTGGTCGCCGTCGGCGTCTATGGCGGCCAGGGGCTCAACCGGTCCGACCAGAACCACCAGGTGCACGTATTCGGCCGCGTGCAGTACCCGTTCAAGCTCGCGAACGGCCATTACTTCGAACTGGGCGTGCAGGGCTACCGCGGTCGGTTCGTGTCACCGACCCAGGCGATCACCACCGGGGGGGCCACCTTCACCCCCACGCAGCGCGCCGGCGGCGAACTGGATGAGCGCGTGGCTGGTACTTTCGTCTGGTATCCGCAGCCGATCGGTCTCGAGGCGGAGTGGAACGTTGGCCGGACGCCGGCCCTCAGCGCCGACCTGCGCACCATCGGGAACGATACGCTGCACGGCGGCTACGTGCAGGTGCACTACCGGCAGCGCAACGGCATCGGCACCTGGTTCCCATTCGCTCGCTGGAACTACTATGACGGGGCCCGCAAGTTCGCACGCAACGCACCCCGCGAGACGGTGAACGAGATCGACTTCGGTCTCGAGTTCGCCCGCTGGGCCGAGGTGGAGCTCACCGGCATGTATTCCCACACCTTCACCCGCACGCGGACCGGCTCGTTCCCGTACGGGAACGCGACGAAGGGCAACCGCGTGGGCGTCCAGGTGCAGTGGAACTACTGAGCCTCGCACCTCCAGCCCACGCCGGCCCAGGCCGATAGATCCTCCGGGACCTGCGCGCGCCCCCACTGCGGACGTGTGCCGCACCGCGCAGCCCGGAGCAGCCATGTCGAAAGCGGTCACCGCAGGCATCCTCCTGGCCCTCACGCTGCCTGGCGTGGGCACGCCGGTCCGCGCCCAGTCGCTGGCCGATGTGGCCGACCGCACCGCGCAGCAAGGCTCCACCACCCCATCCCCCCGCTACGGTGACGCCGATCTGAAGCCCGCCCGCGAGGAGACCGCTCGCACGCCATCCGGCAAAGGGGCAACGGCCGCCGCCTCGTCCCTTGCCGGCGCGAGCGCCGATGTCCCGCGTGAAGAGGTGGTTCGCACGGTGATGCCGGCCGTGGTGACCATCGACACCGGCTCGTCCACCGGCAGCGGCTTCTTCGTGAACACCGACACGGTGGTCACCAATCGCCACGTGATTGCCAATGCCGTGTCGGTGCGTCTCACCTTCTCCGACGGCACCACGAGCGCCGGCACCGTCACCTCCACCGCGCGCGACGCCGACCTGGCCCTGGTGCGTGTTGATCAGCCACCGCAGTCACATCCCTCGCTGCGCCTGAGCCCTGCGCGCGACGTGCGGGTGGGAGAGGAAGTGCTGGCCGTCGGCTCCGCACTCGGCATGCTCCAGGGCACGGTCACCCGAGGCATCGTGAGTGCGGTTCGCACCGCCGGCGGGCTCACCATCGTGCAGACGGATGCCGCCATCAACCCGGGCAACAGCGGCGGTCCCCTCCTCAATCGATCCGGAGCGGTGATCGGCATCACCACCGCGAAGATGACCGGCGCCGAGTCGCTCGGCTTCGCCATCGCGACGGACCATGCCTCCGACCTGCTCGGCGGCAGCACCTCGGTGCTTCGCGGCGATGCCGGAACCGGCAACAACGCGGGCCGATCGCTCGATGCAGCGTTCGGTGGCGCGTCCACCTCGGAGAGCGACGCCCAGCGCGACGGTGGGCTCAGGCAGTTCGAGCGGCAGGTCGACGCACTGGCGCGGGCGGCCGACGCCCTCGATCGCGAATGGCAGCGGTACCGCTCCGGCTGTGGAGCACAGGCCTCGCGCGCCTCTGGCGATCGGGCATGGTTCGGGATCTGGACCTCGCGCGAACCCGTGGAGGCTTCGCCGCAGTGCCAGTCCTTCCGCACCTACATCGTCACCAACAGCGCGGGCATCGACGCCGGGATGCGGCAGGCCGAGGAAGCCGCGCGGCGTGCCGGCGTGTTCCCCGGCGAGACACGGGCCGTGCGCCAGAAGTACGGGATGGCCTGGGACGGATGGGATCGCTAGCGGCGTGACGCCTTCGTACGCGGGCGCCGCGCCGGCGTGGTCGTGCGCGTGCCTGCGGCATGGCGGTCGATGGCAGGCGGTGCCTCCTCGCACACTTCGTGCTGCAACTCGTTCAGCGACCGGCGCAGCCTGGCCAGCACCTCCCGGCCTTCGGCGGTGATGCGGTACACGCGGGCGTCGGTGGCCCGCTTCACCGGGTCTGCCGTGAGCCAGCCGCGCCTTTCCATGCGCGCGAGCACCGGATAGAGCGTGCCAGGGCTCAGCCGATAGCCGTGGTGCCGCAGTTCCTCGAGCATCCACTGCCCGTACACGCCCCGCTCCTCGGCGGCGTGATGGAGGATGTGGATCTTCCAGAACCCGAGGAGGAACTCACGCACCAGCGGATCGGCCATCGCGTCCCTTTCCTTCCTGCGATGTGGGTCAGGCCGCGGGCTTCGGCGGCCTCGGCGTGACCGGCGTACCGGGTCGCAGTTCGTCAGTGCCGCGCCCGGCCACGGTGTCGCCGGCCTTCAGGTCGCCGAACACCTCGACGAGCGGACCGGCCGTCAGCCCCGTCCGCACATCCACCCACTCGGTCTTCCCATCGCGCACACGGATCACGAACGTGCGGTCGGTCGTCGCGGCCACGCTGCCGCTCGGCACGAAGAGCGACGGTCCACGTCGGCTGACCGGCCACGCCACCTGGCAGAATCCTCCCGGGACCAGCCGGCCATCGTCATTGGCCACGTCCAGCTCCACCGCCATCGTCCGCGTGGTGACATTCACCGCCCGGGCAATGCGTGCCACGCGACCGGGGAAATTCTGCCCCGGATAGGCCGCCACCGCAAACGTGACCTCGGCACCCTCGTGGATCTCGGTGATGTAGGCCTCGGGCACGGGCACCACGACCCGCAGGCGCCGCGCGTCGACCAGGCGCAGCAGGGGCGCGCTGGCGGTCGAGGGACCCACGAGCGCGCCGGGGTGAACCGTGCGCTCGGTGATCACGCCCGCGAACGGCGCGGCGATCCGCAGGTAGCCCTCCAGTTCACGCACGGAGGTGAGCGCCTGCCGGGCCGCCTCGACGGCCTGCTGCACCGACGCCAGCTGGTTCCGGCTGGCCTCCGCCGCCTTCTCGGCCACCACGAGGTCGTTGCCGGCCACCACGCCGGGCGTGGCCGATGCCGCCCGGAGCCGATCGAATGTGCCGCGGTCGGCGTCGGCCTTCGCCTGCGCCGAGGCGACCAGCGCCTGGGCGGCCAGCACCTTCGACTCGGCCTCGGCGCGCTGGGCGACGAGTTCGGGAGCCTCGAGCGTGACGAGCACCTGACCTGGCTGCACACGCGAGCCGCGGTCGACGCTGACGCTCTTCACGAAGCCGGTCACGCGCGGCGCCACGTCCACGGACTGGAACGCGATGATCTCGCCCGGAATGGTCAGCGTCACGTCGAGCGGGCGCTCGACCACCGACGTCACGTCCAGGAGCGTCGGCCCCTGTGGTGTGGCGGCGGCCGTGGCTGCCGTGGACGCCGGTGCGGACGCGGGCGGCGGCGTGGATGCCGGGGAGCATCCGGCCACACAGGCAGACGCGATCGCGAGCGCACCGAGGCTGGAACGACGAACGTTGGTCAGCATCATCAACCCTGGCTGCCCATGGCCAGATCCGGGTCGTCCGGATCGAGCGAGGGCGAACTGGCGCTCGACGACCGCTGCACGAGCGCATACACGGATGGAAGCACGAGGAGCGTGGCGAGCGTCGCGGCGGCAAGCCCGCCGATCACGGCAAGTCCGAGCGGCGCCGTCGCCTCGGCCCCCTCGCCGAGCGCGAGGGCCATGGGCACCATCCCGGCAATCATGGCGGCACTCGTCATCAGCACGGGCCGCATGCGCGCGCCGGCGGCGTCTACCGCGCTGTCGGCAGCGGTCCGGCCGGAGCGCCGGGCCTGTTCCGCGAAGGTGACGAGGAGGATCGCATTCGCGACGGCGACGCCGAGCGACATGATCGCCCCCATGAACGACTGCAGGTTGAGCGTGGTGCCGGTCGCCATCAGGATCAGCACGACCCCCGCGAGCGCCGCGGGCAGGGTGGAGAGCACGACGAGCGACAGCCGGACCGACTGGAAGGTGGCCGCCAGCAGCAGGAAGATCACGACGACCGCCACCAGCAGTCCGCCGGTGACGTTGGCCTGCGTCTCTTCCATCGCCGCCACCTGTCCGCGCACTACCACCGACGCGCCGCGCGGCACCTCGCCGGCCTTCCCGATCGCGTCGTTCACCTGCGCCAGCACCCGGCCCATGTCTTCACCCGACACGTTCGCCGTGAGCGTGACCATGCGCTGCCCGTTGATCCGGTCGTACTCGCCGACGATGGTGGCGTTCTCGATGCGGGCAAGGTCGCCCAGCATGGGTTGAGCCGCGCCGCCGGAGGTGACCGGCACCACCCGCAGATCCTCGATCGTCGTCATCTGCGGCTGCGGCACCTGCACCTGCACCTGGAACGCGATGCCGGTTCGCGGATCCGCCCAGTAGTTGGGGGCCACGAACCGGGACGACGACGTGGCCGCGGCGAAGGAGCGGCCCACTTGATCCACCGTCACGCCGAGCTGCCCGGCCTTCTGCCTGTTCACGTTCACCTGGATGCCGGGGTAGTCGAGCGTCTGGCCGTACTGCAGGTCACGCAGCGCGGGCACCGTCGCGAGCTGGTCGCGCACGCGCGACGCGAACGCCCGCGTGGCGGCGAAGTCCGGCCCCATGACCGCCACTTCCACGGGCGTGGGCGAGCCGAAGTTCATGATGCGGCTGACGACGTCGCCAGGCTCGAAGGAGAACTGGGCATCGGGGAACGTCTCCTTGAAGCGCGCGCGCAACTGCTCCTGGAACCGGGGCAGTGCGGGCGTGGCCCCCTTGCGCAGCGACACCTGCAGCACGCCCTCGTGCGAACCGCCCGTCCAGAGGAAGATCGTGTTGATCGGATACGACGAGGGCTGGACGCCGACGTAGCCCAGGGTGATGTCCACGCCGTTCTCGCCGGCTTCCTCCCTGATGACATCGAGCACCCGGCGCGCCAGCTGTTCGGTCTGTTCGAACTTGGTGCCCGCCGGCGCCTTGAAGCGGAGCTGGAAGGCCTGGGCGCCCGAGGGCGGGAAGATCTCGCGGCCGAGCGACAGCCCGGCCATCCACACGATGGCGGCGGAGACGGCCATGTAGCCGATCGTGACCGGCACGCGCGCGGGTTCGATGCGGCGCAGCAGCGCGGAGAGCCGGGTCCTGAGCCGATCCACCCAGTCCTCTCCGTGCGGACCGCCGTGCGTGGCGCGCAGCCACCAGGCGGCCAGCACCGGCACGAGCGAACTCGAGAGCAGGAACGACGCCAGCATCGAGAAGCCGACGGCGAGCGACAGCGGCACGAAGAGCGAGCGGGTGACGCCGGTCATGAAGAACGACGGCACGAACACCGCCACCACCGCCAACATGGCCAGCAGGCGCGGACCGACGACCTCGGCGCTGGCGTCGAGCACGGCCCGGCGGATCGGTGTGCCGCGGGCGCGGTGCGCGTGGATGTTCTCGATGGCGACGGTCGCCTCGTCCACCAGGATGCCGACGGCGAGGGCGAGGCCGCCGAGGGTCATGATGTTGATCGTCTGGCCCGTCGCCCACAGCGCGACGACGGCCGAGAGCAGGGCGAACGGGATCGTCAGGACGACGATCGCCGCACTGCGCCAGTCGCGCAGGAAGAGCAGGACCATGAGGCCGGTCAGCAGCGCCCCGAGGGCGGCCTCGCGCACCACGGCCTGCAGCGCTGCGGCGACGTTGGTCGACTGGTCGAGTTCGTAGGAGACCGTGATGTCCTCGGGCACCAGGGCCTGGAACCGGCCGAGGTTCGCGCGTACTTCACGCACCACGTCGAGCGTGGAGGCGCTCGGTCGCTTCGTGACCGGGATGTACACGGCCCGGCGTCCGTTCACCAGCGCGTAGGCGGAGGGGATGTCGGTGCTGTCGGCCACCGAACCGATGTCGCGAATGGACACCGGAGTGCCCGCACCCGTGCGGATGGGCAGGTCGAGCAGGTCGTTGATGGTGCCGACGACGGAGTTGATGGGGGAGATGCGTGTCTCGTCGCCGATGTTCACGCTGCCCGAGGGCATGATGACGTTCCCGGCGGTGACCGCCCGGATCACCTCGTCCGGCGCCATGCCGTACGCACGCAGCCGTGCCGGGTCGACGCGCACCACGATCGTGCGCTGGCTGCCGCCGAAGGGGGGCGGCGAGGTGAGGCCCGGCAGCGTGGCGAACTGCGGCCGCACGCGGTTCAGTGCCAGGTCCTGGATCTCACCCAGGCTGCGGTTCTCGCTCCGGAACACGAGGTAACCCACGGGCACGGTGCCGGCATCGAACCGCATGATGAACGGCCCGACGGTGCCGGGCGGCATGAACGCCCGTGCGCGGTTCACGTAACCGATGGTCTGCGAGAGCGCCTCCGACATGTCGGTGCCGGGGTGGAAGGTCAGCTTCAGCAGCGCCGTGTTCTGGATGGACTTCGACTCGACGCTCTCGATGCCGTTGACGTAGAGGAAGTGGTACTCGTAGTAGTAGGTGATGAACCCTTCCATCTGCGCGGGGCTCATGCCGCCGTACGGCTGCGCGACGTAGATCACCGGCAGGTCCAGGTCGGGGAAGATGTCGGCGCGCATGCGGCTCACGGAGAACGTCGCGGTGAGCGCGATGGCGACCGCGGCCACCACGATGGTGACGGGGCGACGCAGGGCGGTCCGTATCAGCCACATGGCTATTCGCCTCCCGCCGCACGCACGCGCGCGATGAACGGCTCCAGCGAGCCCTGCCCAACGGCACGCGCGAGGTGTGCGCGCCAGACGTCCACGCGGGCGACTGCGTCCTGGTACTCCGCCTGGGCCAGCAGCGCCTGGGCCTCGGCCACTTCGACGATGCCCGCGAGGCCCGCGTCGTAGCGGGCCCGTGCCTGCGCCTCACTCTGCCTGGCGGCCGCGAGTTGGATGGGGGTGTTGCCGGCGATGGCCGTGGCTGCCTCCAGCAGCGCCTGCGCCGATGCCTGCTCCGCGGTCAGTCGCAGGGCGGCCTCGTCTGCGCGGGCCTGCTCCGCCCGGGTCTGGGCGGCGGCCGCGGTACGTTTCGCGCGAAGGCCTGGGGCGGCGAACAGGTTCGGGAACACCACCTGGACGCCCGCCGCCCAGTTGGTCCGTTCAAGGCCGAGGCCGCTCGCATCGAATCGCCCATCCGGGTCGGCGCCCGACCCGCGGGCGAAGAGTGCCGACTGAAGCAGCACGCGCGGTCGATCCGTGTGGCGCAGCACCTCCTCGCGCACGCGCGAGAACTCGACGGCGGCGAGGTGTGCCGAGAGCAGGGGGTGCCTGGAGTCAACGGCTGCCGGTGCGGCGTCCCGGGCGGACGGGGCCGGCGTGGCGGCGATGAAGGCGGACGGGGCGGCATCGGCCAGTGCGCCCTCGAGCCCGAGCACGCGGGTCAGCGCGATGCGCGCCAGGGCCAGCGCCTGCCGTGCCTGGGCCACGCGGGTCTGTGCGGCCGCCCGCTCCGCATCGGCGCGCGAGGCCTCGGCTCCGGGGCGCAGGCCGTTGTCGGCGAGCACGTGGGCCGCACGGGCCAGCACGTCGCGCCGCTGCCGGTCTGCGTCGGCGGCCGTCAGCGCCTGCCTGGCCGAGACGACGGTGAGGAACGCCGATGCGACCGCCTCCTGCACGCCCAGCCGCGTCAGGGCCTCGTCCTGGCGGCTGCGCGCGATGGCGGCCTCGGCCTGTCGCACGGACGACGCGCGCGTCCCGAAGTCCCAGGCCTCCCAGCTCATGAGGGCTCCTGCCGCCGATCCCCAGACGCCGCCGACGGGGCTCGCGTCCAGCACCGGACCCGAGATCGGGGGGATCACCGCCTGTGGCAGCAACTGGCCGAGGATGTTGTTGGCGGTGGCGCGGTTGGCCTGCCACGTGGCGTCGAGCCGCGGCAGGTAGGCGGTGCGTGCGAGCGCGGCGTCGCCGGAGGCGGCATTGACCCGTTCGACCGCCTCACGCACGGCGGGGTAGTGGTCGAGCGCGTAGGCGAGCGCCTGTGGCAGCGTCAACACCTGCGACGCGGGCTGGGCGGGAGCACTGGCCGGCACCGCGAGCAGCAGCGCGGGTACGAGCGCGGCGGCCAGGCACACGCCGGGCGGGAAGGCGGGTGGCTGAAGTCGTGTCATCGTGGTCCGTGTACGGAGTCAGATTACGGAATCCGAGCATAGTGGGCCCTGACCGGCCCCGTCAATCGCTCACCCCAGACCGGTGGAGTTCAACTCATCCGTCGTGAACCGGCCCGCCGTACCACTTCCGTGGGATGGGTACCCGCCACGTACGCCGCCATAAAGCCGAGGTCGGCCTGGTCGATTCTCTGGTGGAAGGAGGGCTCCTCCGTGGAGGGGCTCGCACCGACCCATATGCAGACGATGACGATTGGCAGACGGCTCGCGCTCGGCTTTGGCGTGGTGATCGCGGTGGTCACCGTGCTCGGCGCGTACGCCTTCTACGAACTCCGGTTGATCCAGGCCGCCGCCAACAGGGTGGTTGTCGACGCCCTGCCGGGCACGGCGCTGAGCGGCGACATCCTCGGCAAGGTCAAGTCCGCCTATGCGGAAGGCCTCGAGCACATCGCGGCGACCGAGGCAGGGCCCATGAAGGAGGCGGAGGACAACATCGCCGCCATCCGCAAGGACCTGACCGTCAAGTACGAACAGTACGAGAAGACCATCACCGCGGCGGAGGACCGCGCCAACTTCGAGAAGGTGGCGCCCCTGCGCAAGGCCTTCCTCGAGCAGCTCGACGACTCGATCGAGATGAGCCGTGCCGGACGCAAGACCGAGGCGCTCGACCACGTGCGCACCGAGCTGCGACCGACCTTCGAACAGTACGATGCCGCCGTGACGACGCTCGCGGTGTGGAACGCGGAGAACGGCAAGGTGGCGGGTGCCGAGATCGACACCGCGGTGAGGACGACCACCTGGGGCGTCCTGGTCGGCGTCGGCCTGGCGATCCTGTTCGGCATCGCCATAGGGCTGCTGATCATCCGCAGTATCTCCTCGCTCCTGAGCGCGTCGGTGACCACCCTGAAGGACGGGGCACAGCAGGTGACGTCGGCCTCCACGCAGGTGGCCGCGTCCGCGCAGTCGCTCTCCCAGGGCGCGTCCGAGCAGGCGGCCTCCCTCGAGGAGACCTCCGCGTCGATGGAGGAGATGGCGTCGATGTCGCGCCAGAATGCCGAGAACACCCGCACCGCCGAGTCGCTCATCAAGAGCGTGGACACGCGCGTCGCGGAGTCGAACACGGCCCTCACCGCCATGGTGGCGTCGATGGCCTCCATCAAGGAGTCGAGCAACGACATCTCGCGGATCATCAAGACGATCGACGAGATCGCGTTCCAGACGAACATCCTCGCGCTCAATGCGGCGGTCGAGGCGGCACGTGCCGGTGAGGCGGGCATGGGCTTCGCCGTGGTCGCCGACGAGGTGCGCTCGCTCGCGCAGCGGTCTGCACAGGCGGCCAAGAACACCGCCGACCTGATCGAGCAGTCGATCAGCCGCTCCAGCGAGGGCGCGCAGCGGGTGGAGCAGATGTCGAGCAGCATCAAGTCCATCACCGACGCCGTTGCCGAAGTGCGTCGACTCGTCGAGTCGGTCAGCGCCGCGAGCCAGCAGCAGGCACAGGGCTTCGACCAGGTGTCGCAGGCCATCGCCCAGATGGAGAAGGTGACGCAGACCAACGCCGCCACCGCCGAAGAGAGCGCGGCGGCCAGCGAGGAGCTGAGTGCGCAGGCCGAGGCCTCGCTCGCGGCCGTGAACGAGATCGACGCGCTGGTGGGCGGTGCGGCCACCGCCCGCGTGGCGTCGCAGGGCGACGTGCCGGTCGAGACCCCCGCGAACGCCGGCCGCTTCCGCCTGCACAAGCGCGCGGCCTAGCGGCACGCCATCGCGCGGCACTGTGCCGGAGGTGACCGGTGGCCGCATGCACCATGACACGCCCCGCCGACAGCTGGCGGGGCGCAGTCACGTACGGCCCATCGCGCCCGCCGCGCACACGTGCGCCGGTTTTTGTCAGCGGTGTGCCACTTTTCGTACGCCGGCGCCCGGCCGCACTCGCCTCCGCGTGCAACCGCGTGCGTGCCGACCCCTGAAAGCCGGCAGTGGTCTTGCTGTTCACGACACGAGCGCCATCCGCCTTCCCTGTATACGACCATGACCGCCCAGCCCCCACGCCGATCAGTCCACTCTCCGTCAGGACCCGCATCGGCGGTGCTCGCCCTGCTCGGCCTCGGCGGGCTCGCCGTGTGGCTCCAGCCCGGGCTGCAGGCCGCCGCACTCGATGTCATGAGCGGCACGCTGCCCCATCCCGCGCCCCAGGTGTCGCTGCCAGGGGCGGGGGTACTGCTGGACGGCTTCAAGCTGCTGCTCGCGGCAACCATCGGGGCGGTGGTCACGGCCGTGCAGCACCACACCCGGAAGGACCTGCCGTTGACCCGATCGATGGCGCAGAGCTACGTGCTGCTGTGCGTTGCCGGGGCGCTCACCATGACGATGATTGGGGAGTCACTGCCGCGTGCCTTCGCCGTCGGCGGCGCGGCCAGCATCGTCAGGTTCCGTACGCCCGTGGAGGACCCGAGGGACGGCACTGCGCTCTTCCTGCTGATGGCGCTCGGGATGGCCTGCGGCGTGGGCGCGTTCAGCGTGGCCATCATGGGCGCCCTGTTCCTGGCGTGCTGCCTGGTCGTGCTCAGCCGACAGTCGCCGGGGACGATGTCGCGCTCGATGCGTGTGGCGGTGATCGCGGACGGGGCGACGCTCCCGGTGGCCCACATCACGCAGGTGTTCTCGAACTACCAGATCCACGCCGAGCCGTTCGAGATTTCGCACGGCGAGCAGACGGTCATCCGCTACAAGGCGGTGCTCCAGGGTGACCGGCGCCTGGACGAGGTGACGCGCGAACTGCTCGAGGGTGGCACGAACGGCATCAAGTCCGTGTCGTGGGAAACTCCGAAGAAGTGGATCTGAGGACGCCTAGCGCCCGGCGCCCCTGGCCAGTTCCGCGAGGCGCGCTTCCGCGAGTTCCCTGACGGGCGGACCATCCTCGGTCAGCAGATGCCCTGAGGCGGCGGCCGCCTTGAACGCCGCTTCCGCTTCCGTGCGGTTCCCCAGGCGGGCCGAGCACAGCCCGATCAGGTACTGCACCGTGCCGGTGCCCACGCCGGGCCCTTCCGTCAACTGCACCTGCTGGAGTTCCGTGCGCGCGTCGCTCCACGACTCGAGGCGCGTGAGGGCGGCCGCGAGGTTCAGGCGGATGGAGGCCTGCTCGGCCGGGTCCTTCGCCTCGCCGAGGCGCGCCCGCAGGGCAACGAGCGTGGGGTTCACGAACAGCGTCTGGTCGCTGATGCCCAGCAGCCGGGGACGCATCAGCACCTTCGGCTCGACCTTCTTCTGCGCGCCTGTGCGGTCCTTCACCTCGAGGGCGAGGGGCTGTCCACCGGTGCGTGCGCCCAGGGCGGCTGCGAGTGCGGCGGCGTTGGCCACCGGCTTGCCGTCAGCCGAGACAACCTGATCGCCCGGCTGCAGGCCGGCCTGCGCCGCCGGGCTGTTCGGGTCGACCGACACGACGATCGGGCCGGGGATGTCGGCAACGTCCGCCACGTTCAGCCCGATGCTCGGCACCAGGAACGCCGGCGCTCGATCGATCCGCGCCACCGCGTTCGCCACCGTGTCCTGCTGGTCGAGGTTCACCTCGATCACGTCCGGCTCGGCGATGCCGGCGCCGAGCAGCGTCAGCACGAGCCGGCTGCGGTTCGTGGCCACCGGCGCGGTGACGGCCGCTATGCCCTGCGCATCGAAGGCCCTGGCGAGCTTCGCCGACAGATCGCGGCGCATGGCGGCGGTCACTTCTGCCGACACGCCGAACGGGCGCTTGTTCGCGTCGTAGCCCAGCCAGTCTGGCGGCAGCTTCTCGGCCTTCAACGCGGTGTCGAGCGCCTCGGCGGGCGGCGCGAACACCAGGATGGACCGCAGCGGCTCGAACGCCTTCTCGATGGCGCCCCGCAGGTCGGCATTCAGGCTCGTCTGCGTGCTCGAGACCAGCGCGAAGGCTGGGCGCAGGGCTCCGGTCACCTCCACACGCTGCCCGGCTCGCGCATCGATGCGACGCAGGTAGCGGCCGGTCGGCGCCCGCAGTTCGACCGTGTGCGGTCCCTCGCAGAGTTCACCCGAGTACGGGGAACGCCCCTTCGACTCGCCGTCCACGAAGACGACCGTGCCGGGCTGCGGCGACTGCGCAGTGATGGGGGCCATGGCTGGCGCGAGCTTCACCGGGTCGAGCATGTAGTCGTCGAGCTGGTTGATCTCCTGCCGGCGCTCGGCCTGCGTATAGCACGCGCGCCGGAACTCGATGCGGTGCGCGCCGGTGGACAGGTCGGTCAGCATCAGCACGCCCGAGAGGTCGGCCGCGTTGATGCCTGCGGCTGTCGCCTTCGCGGCGTACTCGGCGGGCGGCGGGCCCGCGGTGGTGCGCCCCTTCGAGACACCATCGACCAGCACCTCGACATCGGCCGGCGCGGTCACGACCGCGACCACGGCGGACGTGCGTGCGAGCGAGAGGGTCGCCTCGGCCACGGTCTCGGGCGCAGCGGTGAACGACAGGCTGTCGGTCTTGTACCCCGTGCGGCTGGCGGTGATGGTGTGGTCGCCGACGAGCACCGGCACCGGGCCGGGCGTGATGCGCTGGCCGTCGAGCAGCACGACGGCATTCTCGGGGCTGAGGGTCAGGTTGAGCGTCGTGACGGTGGCCTTCCTGGCATCGTCGAACAGGGCCACCACGCGGGGTGAGACCTGCCCGTTCATGGTGTGCGCGGGGTTGGCCTTCAGCAGGCTGACGAAGTCCTGCCTGGCGCCGTCCTGGTCACCGAGGCCGAAACGGGAGCGGGCGCGCAGTTCGAGCGCCTCGGCCATCATCAGCCGCACATCATCGCCCTGCCGGGACTGCAGGGTGGCGATGGCGCGATCGAGCGAGGGCACGGCCTGTTCGTATTCCAGCGCCTCGAAGTGGCGGCGCGCCTCGGCCATCTGCACCTGCACCTCGGCGTCGGCCTGCGCGAAGGCGGGCCTGACACCGGCGGAGGCAAGCAGCAGCCCGGCGCAGAGCAGCGAGGTGATGGCGTGTCTCATTGATACACCTGGATCCGTCTGGAGCGCTCGTCGAACACGTAGAGCCGGCCGGCCGCATCGAGGCCGAGCGCCTCGCCGCGGTTCAGGGCACCCGGTGCGTTGCCGGTGATGGCCAGCGTGGCCACGAGCCTGTTCTTCGCCCCGAACACCAGGATCTCCCCCTTGCCGCGGTCCAGCACGTAGAGATGCCCCAGTGCATCGAAGGCAATATCCTGCGGCTCGTCGAGCTCGTAGCCGGTGCCCTTCTGCGCGATGCGCGACACGATCCTGCCGTCGCGGTCGGCAATGGCCACCGACTTGTTGCTGCGGTCGAGCATTGCGACGTCGCCGAGCCAGTTCCTCGCCATCCGGGTGATCTGCCCCTGGGCGAACACGGCCACGAACTTGCCGTTCGGCAGCGCGCGGATGACATTCCGCTGCTTCACGTTCGAGATGAGCCGCTCGCCCTTCTCGGTCGGCAGCACCGCCGGGATTTCATCCACCGCCCGCAGCTGGTTGTCCGAGCCGGGGCCCGAGAACTGGATCGCTTCCGCCCGTGCGGTGATCAGGCTGCCGTTGCGGGCCACCACCATCCTGTCCTGCTCGTCCACGAAGAACGCCGTCAGGTCGACGGCCGTGGTCGATGCGGCGACCGACCCGTCCGGCTTGAAGACGGTGACACCGCCCTTGTGGCCCAGCATCAACTGGCCCGCCTCGTCGAACTGGATGCCGACGGCATCGCGCAGTTCCGAACGCTCGGGACCGATGGCACGGTTGGCGAAAGCGAATGCCGGCTGCGCGGGATTGCGGACGTAGAGGCGGTAGGCGATCGTGTTGAGGTTCAGCGCCTCGGCGGCCGTCGGCGCGCCCGGGAAGAGCTGGCGGGCGCGCTGGAACTCGAGGAGCGCCTGCGTCGGCTTCTCCATCTGCACGAGGCAGTACCCGGCTGCCAGCGAGGCGCGCGCGGACCACGACGATCGCGGGTACTCCATGGTGACGCGGCGGTAGCGTTCGAGTGCATCTGCATCGCGGCGGAACGCACGCAGCGCCTCGCCCGCGAAGAAGCCGGCGGCGGCCACGGCGTCGTTGCCCGGGAACAGCCGTGGCACCCGCTCGAAGCTCGCCAGCGCGGCATCCAGGTCGGCGGGCGCGTGTCCCTTGGTCATCGAGATTCGGCCGGCCACGACATGCGCCATCGGGGCCGAGTCGGTGTCGGGGTAGTCCTTCAGCAGCTTGTCCACGGCGGCCTGGGCCGCATCGAGGTCGTGTGCCGTCTCGAGCTGGTACTGCGCGATCTGCAGCAGGGCGTTGTCGGCCACGCTGCTCGCCGCAAAGGAGTCGACGACCGCCTGCAGGTCCTTGAGGGCCTCGCCGAAGCGACGGTTCTGCAGGAAGGTCATGCCGCTGTCGAACTGGCGGCGCGCGAACTCCTCGTTGTTCTGCTGGGCGCCGGCAGACACCCCGAATGCCACGACCAGCGCGCTGACGATGCGGAGAGGCGTGCTCTTCATTTGATGGCGGCGACGTAGGTCTGGCCGGCCCTGACGGTCGCGTAGTGGCTCTTGACCACCTCGCCGGCACAGGAAATGTCCACGCGGTACTGCCCGGCCGCGATTTCCGGAATCACGAGGGGCGGGTTTCCCAGCTTGCGATCGCCGATGACCACGTCGCAGGTTTCCTGGACGCTGCGCACGTCGAGCTTGCCCAGCCCGGGCGCCGCCCAGTCGAAGCCCTGGGAGGGGGTGCCCTCCACGCGGACGGTCTGGCGGAGGAAGTATTTCGGGGCTGAGATGACCAGCGACTTGCCGGCCGCGGCCTTCAGTTCGTGCGCCGTGCTCGCGTCGGAGATGACGCGGCCGCCGTCGAGCACCTCGAACGGATAGCCGCCGGCCATCGTGACCGGCACGGTGGGTGCCGCAGCCGGTCGCGGCGCCGCGGCGGGAACCACGTCGGGCGTGCTGGCGGCGGGGGCTGCCGCCGGCGTGGCCGCGGCGGGCGTGGTGGCCGTGGGTGCCGCGGCGGGGGCGGGCGGTGGCGCCGCATCAGCGGCGGGCGCAGCCGCGCTGGTCGTTGCCGAGGCGGGGGCGGCCGGCGCCGCACTCCGGCCCATCACGAAGTACCCGCCCGCGCCGAGCACGACGAGGGCGGCGACAGCGCCCGGCAGGAGCCACGACGTGCCGCCGCTCTCGGCGGTGGCGGCAGCTGCCGAGGCGTTGAGGGCCTCCTGGGCGGCCTGGCCCACGGCGGTGGACGTGCTGCGCGTGGCGCTCGCATCGCGCAGCTTCTGCAGATCGTCGTGGATCTGCTTCATCATCTGCGTGTTCGCGAACCGGGTCTCCTCGAGTTCCGCGGCCGTGCCCTGCGCGGGCAGCGCGCGACGGATCATCTGCAGTTCGCGGCCGAGCGCGTCGGCACGCGGGAACCGGTCGTCAGGATTCTTCGCGAGCGCCTTCATCACCGCGGCCACGAGCTGCGGCGGCAGGCCCTGCACATGGGTGTCGAGTGGTGGCGGGTCGTCCTTGAGGATCTTCAGGATGACGGCGGTCGGCGCATCGGCCTCGAACGGCTTGTGCCCGGTCAGCAGTTCGTAGAGCATCACGCCGGTGGAGAAGATGTCGGCGCGACCATCCACCGAGTCGCTGCCGCCCACCTGCTCGGGCGACATGTACGACGCGCTCCCGAGCACGTCGCCCTGCCGCGTGAGGTTGGAGCTGGTCAGCTTGGCGATGCCGAAGTCGAGCAGCTTGACCGACCCGTCCTCGAGGATGAAGACGTTGTCCGGCTTCACGTCGCGGTGCACGACGCCCTGGTCGTGCGCGTAGCCCAGGCCGTCGCACAGCTGGGCGACGATGTTCAGCTTGTCGTCGAGCGAGAGGGGCGGCTGCTCGCGGAGCCGGGCCCCGAGGGGCGTCCCGCGGAGGAACTCCATCACGATGTAGGGCGTGTTGGACTCCTCGGCGAACTCGAAGATGGTGACGATGTTACGGTGGTTCAGCTTGGCGGCGGCGCGGGCCTCACGGTAGAAGCGCGGTCGCATCTGCTCCGTGTCTTCCGTGAAGTCCGTGAGCATCAGCTTGATGGCGACCTCGCGGTCGAGCACCGGGTCGAACCCCCGGTACAGGACACCCATGCCGCCCTTGCCGACGCGCTCCAGGACCTGGTAGCGACCAATCTTCTCTAGCTGCTTGGGAACGTCCATCACTCGTGTCCGCTGGTCTTGTCTAACGTCAGGTTGACCGTGATCGAACCACGGGGGCCACGGCTCACCGTCATCTGCAGGGTCCGGTCGGGGTCGGCGTAGGCGCAGCGCACGCCGCGCAGGAACACGTCGGTGAGCGAGTCGCCGACGAGCGATTCGCCGGGCATGCCGAGCAGCTCCGCGCAGCCCGGCGACGCGTCGGTGATGGCGAGCTCGGAATTGGCCACGAGGCGGGCTCCGGCAACTGACGACGGTTCGAGCCGTTCCTGCCCGGGAGTCGCGAGGCCGGCGAGATGCGACAGCGCTGCGGCAAAGGTGGCGTCACCCGGCGCCGCGTGTGCGTCGGGATCGAACTCCTGCGTGTCCTCGAGGTCGGCGGCCTCGCTGGCCAGCATGGTGGCATCCGGGTCGGCCGGTGCGGCCCAGCCGCCACGTGCCGGCGGGAGTGGCGCAAGGAGCGTCGCGTCGAGTTCGACGGCACCGCCGATGGGAGCGTCGTGCAGCGGCGCCAGGCGGGTGTCGTCGAGGTGGTCGGGCAGCACCGCGTGGCGAGGTACGCGGACCGTGTCGTCGAACGCGGCCTTCCCGCGCGGAACCGCCTGGCTGGCGTGCGGCGCCGGCGGCAGCGGCTGGAGCGTTGGTGGGGGTGGCGGGGGAGCGGTGGTCCGCCGTCCCGGCAGAGGGGTCGGCTCGGGGCGCCAGCGGCCCGGTCCCGGCTTCGGGGTGATCGGTGCGATCGGCCGTGCGGCCACGGGCGGCTCCGGCCGGAACCGGTCCATGTCGTAGGCGGGAGCGGACGGCGCGGGCACGGGAGCGGCCGGTCGCCTCACGTCCATGTTCCGCCCACCCAGGCTCTCGGTCCTGGGCTGTTCCTCCAGGTAGCGGAGCTGCAGGTGCCCCAGCTGCACGACGTCGCCGGGCAGGAGTACCTGCTCGCGTGTCTTCTCGCCGTTCACGAGGATGCCGTTGCGGCTGTCCAGATCCCGCACGCTGACGCCGTGGACGTTGGCCACGATCTCGGCATGACGGCGCGAGAGCAGGGGGTCCGGTTCACTGACGTGGCACGAGGGGTCGCGGCCGATGGTGATGTTGCCCACCAGCAGCACTTCCCGCTCCGAACGGCCATTGCCGATGACGAGTTTGCGAATCACGATTCCACCATCCGGGAGTGCAGTCGCCGGAGATCGTCGAGGATCTCCGCGCAGGTCTGGTAGCGGGCGTCGGGCGACTTCTCGAGCGCGCGCCGCAGCACGGCCGCCAGCTCCGGCGGGGCTTCGGCGGCGGAGAGCGCCGTCGGCGAGTCGTGCAGCACCGCGTGCAGCGTACGGGGCAGGTTGCCGGAGCCGAAGGGCGGTCGTCCGGTGAGGATGAAGTAGCCGACAGCGGCGGCAGAGAAGATGTCGGAGCGTCCGTCGACCCTGTGCCCGTTCGCCTGTTCGGGCGACATGTACCCGGGCGACCCCACCACCGCGCCGTGCGCCGTGAGGGTCGAGTGACGCAGCCTGGCGAGCCCGAAGTCCAGGATCTTCAGCTGGCCGTCGTCCTGGATCACGATGTTGCCGGGCTTGATGTCGCGGTGGACGGCGCCGGCCGTGTGCGCAGCCTCGAGCCCCTCGTACAACTGCGTGATGAGGACGAGGCGCGCCGCACAGGACAGGTCCGCGTGGGTGCGCAGATAGTCGCCGAGCGGGAGCCCGGCAATCAGCTCCATCACCATGAAGGGCCGGCCGTGGTCCACGCCGACGTCCAGCACGCGGACAATGTTCGGGTGCGTGAGGCCCGCGAGAATGGAGGCCTCCCGGAAGAACCGCTCGCGCGCCTCGGGGTCGTCCTCGAGGTCGGCGGCAATCACCTTCACCGCCACCTGCCGGCGCAGGTGCCGGTCCTCGGCGACGAACACGTAGCCGGTCGCGCCGGCCGCAAGCCGCTCGCGCAGCTCGTACCGGCCGTCGGCCAGCGTGGCCACCTCCTGGCGGGCAGGCGCCGGCATCATTCGCCGGGACCTCCGAGCCGCACGATGAGGGCGGTGACGTTGTCACGGCTGCCCGCGTCGAGCGCGGCATCCACCATGTTGCGGGTGGCGAGCTTGATGTCCTTCTGGTTGGTGGCGATCTGGGCCAGCGTGGTGTCGTCCACCACACCGTGCAGGCCGTCGCTGCACAGCAGGACGACGTCGCCCGGCTCAAGGTCGTGCTCCGAGACGTGCACGTCCACCTGGTCGCGCGCGCCGAGGACGTTCGTCAGGACGTTGCGCATCGGGTGCTTCGCGATGTCCGCCGCGTTGAGCCGCGGATCCTGCGCCAGGATCGTGGCCGCCCACGAATCGTCGGCGGTGAGCTGGCGGATCCGGCCCCTGCGTACGAGGTAGAGCCGCGAGTCGCCCACGTGGGCCACCGCCATGCGCGTGCCGTTGATCAGGGCGCCCACGATGGTGGTGCCCATGCCGTTGTAGTCGTCGTTGTTCTCGGCCGTCCGGAAGATGCGTCGGTTCGCCAGGTGCACCGCGGTCCTCAGGCGGTTGGCGTCGTACGAGAGGCTCCGATCGATGCCATACGGCCAGGAGAAGTCGCTGTCGGCGGCAGAGCGGCGGATGAAGGCGGTGATCGCCTCGATCGCCAGCGCCGACGCCACCTCACCGGCGTCGTGCCCGCCCATGCCGTCGGCCACGCAGAAGAGCGAGACGTCGAGGTCGGCGACAAAGGCGTCTTCGTTGGTCTTGCGGACGCGTCCGACATCGGACACAGCACTGGCGTACAGCAACCACACCCTCCGGAACGGCGGTCGGAGCCGGGAATCGACTGGCCTGAAGTCGTTCGTCTGGAAAGACTTTTCGGACTATATGGGCGAAAAGATACCCCAACAATACTACCAAGGTGGTAGGGCATCGCGAAAAAGTGCGCCGGATCAGGCCAGCCGGGCCACCAGTTGGGTCCGCGTGTCGACGCCGACCTTGTCGAAGATGTGGGTGAGGTGCTTCTTGATGGTCGTCGCGGTGGTCCCCAGCGTCGCGGCAATGTCCCGGTTCCGGTAGCCGAGCAGCACGAGGTCCACGACTTCGGCCTCCCGTTTCGAGAGCCGGTAGCGGGTGCGGAACGCGGCCATCGAGGTGCCGAGTTCCCGCACGCTGACCGCGATGTCGTGGTCCGAGCCGTCGAGCGGCATCACGTGCAGGTAGAACGGTTCCCCCCGCTCGCCGGTGAGCAGGCTGACGGTGCCGGCCGGATCGGGCCGGTCCAGGCTCAGCAGGTGGTCGTTCAGCAGGACGGTCAGTTCCAGACGGTACTTGGCGCGCAGGCGCTCGCGCAGCTGGTTGGCCGCGCCATTCGCGTAGATGAGCTGATGGCGCCGGAAGACCAGCACCGCCATGGGCAGTGCCTCGACGATCGCGTCGAACCGCACGCGCGCCTGCCCGCCGGTGCCGTGCGCGGGCGCGGTGCGGGACGACCCGGGAACGGTGACGCGATCGGACGGCTTCTGCATGGGGACCGCCCGATCATAGCGGTCCCCGGGGGACGTCAGCGCCGGACGCCCGCCGCCGGCTTGCTGTCGGGCACGTGCAGCTTCCGGAGGAAGGCCATCATCGGGCACCAGCCGGTGACGCCTGACTGCGCCAGGTTCAGCCCGACGAACAGCGTGAACCAGAGGAAGCGCGGATCGATGTAGATGCCGAGCAGGACGCTGGCGACAACGAAGCTGCCGCCGATCAGGTGAACCAGGTTGTCGACAGTCATGCGGCCACTCCTTCAGGCCCGGCCTGCGCGCCCGCGGGCGTCGCCTGGGTGGGCCGGTGTGTCAGGTAGTACGTGATGGGAACGGTCATGCGCGAGAGCAGCAGGGAGGCCACTTCGCCCGCCATGAGCGAGATGGCCAGTCCCTGGAAGATGGGGTCGAAGAGGATCACCGCCGACCCGACGATGACCGCCGCTGCGGTCAGCGCCATCGGGCGGAAGCGGACGGCGCCGGCATCCACCACGGCCTCCTCGATCGGCATGCCGTCGCGGATCCGCAGCTCGATGAAGTCCACGAGGATGATCGAGTTCCGCACCACGATGCCGGCCCCGGCGATGAACCCGATCATCGAGGTGGCCGTGAAGAACGCGCCCATCGCCGCATGCGCCGGCAGGATGCCGACGAGCGAGAAGGGGATGGCGAGCATGATCGTCATCGGGCTCTTGAACGACTGGAACCAGCCCACCACCAGGATGTAGATGAGCACCAGCACCGCCCCGAAGGCGATGCCGAGGTCGCGGAACACCTCGTAGGTGATGTGCCACTCGCCGTCCCACTTCATCGCGTAGCGCGACGAGTCGAACGGCTGCTGTGTGTTGAAGATCTCCAGGCCGTACCCCTCGGGCAGCGTCACCGAGGCCAGCGCCCGGTTCATCGCGAGGATGGCGTAGACCGGGCTCTCGATCTCGCCGGCCACGTCGGCCGTGACGTAGGTCACGGGCCGCAGGTTCTTGTGGTAGATGGTCTGCTCCTCGGTGGACGACACGGTCTCGGTCAGTTCGCCGACCGATACCTGGCGTGGACCGACGCGAAGGCCGGTCACCGCATCGAGCGTGCCCCGGGCATCCCGCGGCAGCCGCACCACGATCGGCACCGCCTCGCGCGCCTGTGCGTCGTGCAGGAGCCCGGTCACGCGCCCGGCCCCGGCCATCTGCACCAGTGACGCCACCGCCGCCGTGGACACGCCGGCCGCCGCGCTCTTCTCCTCGTCCACCTCGAGCCGCACGCGTGGCCGCGGCGCATCGACATACCAGTCCACGTCCACGACGCCGGTGGTCTTCTCGAACGCCGTACGGACCGTGCGGGCCACCTCGAGCCGCCGTGCCTCATCGGGGCCATAGACCTCGGCCACGATGGTCTGCAGCACCGGGGGCCCCGGCGGCACCTCGACCACCTGCACGGTCGCATTCAGGGCCCGCGCGGTCGGCGCGAGCGCGCTGCGCAGCCGCCTGGCGATGTCGTGACTCTGCTCCGACCGTTCCTCCTTCGGCGTGAGCAGCACCTGGAGGTCGGCCAGGTTCGGTTCGTGGCGGAGGAAGTAGTGCCGAACGAGCCCGTTGAACGTGTAGGGTGACGACGTGCCGGTGTAGCTCTGCACGCTCGTCACCGCCGCATCCTGCAGCGCCTCCGCGGCCAGCGCGTCGGCCACGGCCGCCGTGGTCTCGAGTGGCGTGCCCTCGGCCATGTGCACCACGACCTGCAGCTCACCCTTGTTGTCGAACGGCAGCATCTTGACGGTCACCAGGCCGGTCGGCACGGTTATCACGGCCAACACCAGCAGCGCCGCCACGCCGCCGAGGAACGTCCAGCGCGCCGCGGGTACCACGATCAGCCGCCGCATGAACCGGCGGTACGCCGCCGTCATCCGGTCCTCGTGCCCGTGCTCGGCGCCATGCCCCCGCTTCAGCAGGCGCAGCGAGGCCCAGGGCGTCACGATGAAGGCCACGATGAGCGAGAACACCATCGCCGCCGTCGCACCCACGGGAATGGGGCGCATGTAGGGACCCATCAGGCCCCCGACGAACGCCATCGGCAGGATCGCCGCGATGACGGCGAGCGTGGCCAGGATGGTCGGGTTCCCCACCTCGTCCACCGCACGCACGGCCACCGCCGCGGCGTCCACGTCGTGGTCGCTCTCGCGCATGTGCCGCACGATGTTCTCCACCACGACGATGGCATCGTCCACGAGGATGCCGATGGAGAAGATGAGCGCGAACAGCGTGATGCGGTTGAGGGTGTAGCCGTAGAGGTAGAAGACGAAGAGCGTCAGGGCCAGCGTGACCGGAATGGCGGTGAGCACCACCAGCGACTCGCGCCGACCGAGCACCAGCCAGATCAGGATCGAGACCGACACCACGGCCAGGAACATGTGGTAGAGGAGCTCGTTCGACTTGTGCGCCGCGGTCTCGCCGTAGTCGCGCGTCACCGCCACGTCGAGGTCCGCGGGCAGGATGTAGCCACGCGCGGCGTCGAGGCGGGCACGGACGGCGCTGGTGAGGGCGATCGCGTTGACCCCCTTGCGCTTCGCGATGGAGAGCGTCACGGCGGGTCGGGTTTCCTGTCCCCTCGCGTGCTGCCGCACGTAGTCCGTGGGCTCGCCGCCGCCGTCGACGATCGACGCCACGTCGCCCAGCAGCACCGGGCCGCCGCCGTCCTGGCCGACGACGACCCGCTTCAGGCTCTCGGGCGAGACCTGCAGGCGGCCGGTCTCGAGCTGAGCCGACGCGTTGCCCGAGACGACCGCGCCGCCGGGCAGCCGCACGTTGCTCGCTGCCAGCGCCTGCTCCACGGCCAGGGGGTCGAGGCCGCGCGCAGCCAGCGCCGCGGGGTCGAGCTGGACGGTGGCCTGGCGGGGGCGGCCACCGATGATGGTGACTTCCGCGATGTCCGGCAGTTCCTTCAACACGTCGTGCAGCGCGGTTGCGAACTGCCGCACCTGCACATCGTCGTACCCGGGGCCGGAGAGCGTGAGCGCCATCACCGGCACGTTGTCGATCGAGCGGGCCTGGACGATGGGAGCGGAGGCGCCCGGCGGCACCAAAGCGCGATTGGCGCCCAGCTGCTCGTTCAGGCGCACGAGCGCCTTCTCCTCGTCCTCGCCGACGACGAAGCGCACGATTACCATGGCCCGCCCGGCCGTCGACGTGGAGTAGAGGTACTCGACGCCTGGCACTTCCCACAGCAGCTTCTCGAGCGGTCGCGTGACCCGCTGTTCGACCTCGCCGGGAGAGGCACCCGGCATCTCCACGAAGACGTCGACCATCGGGACGATGATCTGCGGTTCCTCCTCGCGCGGCAGCGCGACGACCGCCCACACGCCCAGCAGAAGCGAGGCGATCATGAGCAGCGGGGTGAGTTTCGAGTGGGTGAAGGCCGCGGCGAGCCGACCTGCGGCACCGATGCGGAAGGTGCTCATCGTCCTGCTCCAGCCTGCGCCGCCGCCACGCCGCCAGCCGGCTGCACCGGGCGTCCATCAACCAGGGCCGGCGGAGGGCCCGTGACGACGGTGTCGCCCTCTGCGAGCCCGGCCAGCACTTCCACCATCTCTCCGCGCGTGGCGCCGGTGGAGACGGCGCGCAGCCGCGCGACGCTGCCCGGGGCCACCGCGAAGACGAACGACAGCTGTCCGCGATGGATCACGGCCGAGGTCGGGATCGCGAGCACGCGCCGGCTCGCGCCGGTGACGCGGATCCGGGCGAAGGTGCCCGAGCGGGTGCGCATCTCGTCCGGCAGATCCACCTTCACGGTGAAGGCGTGCGATGCGGGATCGACCCGTGCGATCTCGGTGACGGCGGCCGACGACCATGAGGCGGCCAGGTCGCCCTGGCTCACGGCGACCTCGACGAGCGTACCCACGGCCACCTGGCTGGCGCGTGTCTCGTCCATCAGCGCCTCGACGCGGAACTGCTGCGGGTCTTCCAGCGTGACGAGCGGCGCACCCGGCGTGGCCATGGTCCCGGGGTCGACGAGCCGCTGCGTGACGATGCCGTCGAAGGGGGCGGTGAGGCGGGTGTAGCTCAGGCCCGCGTCGGTCGCGGCGCCAGCGGCCTGGGCGGCGTCGCGTGTGGCCCGGGCCGAGGCGCGGCGCGCCTCGGCCCCCTGCACCTGCGCTTCGGCGGCTGCCAGCGCGGCCACGGCCTGGTCCAGTTCGTTCGCTGTCGCGGACTTCTTGTCCGCAAGGTCGGAGATGCGGCGGTGCGTGGCGCGAGCGAGGGTCAGGCCTGCCTGCGCGGAGACGAGGTCGGCCTCGGCGGCGTTCACCCCGCGGTCAGCCGCCTCGGCGGCTGCGACCGAGCGTTCGTGGTATGCCCGCATCTCGCGGGAGTCCAGGTCGATCAACGGGGCTCCCCGCCGGACGCGATCGCCGGCGCGCACGTGCACGGCCGTGACCGGTGCCATCACCCGGCTTGCGACCGTCGCCGTGTATCGCGCCCGGACGATGCCACCGGCCTCGAAAGTGTTGGGCAGGTCGGTTGGCGCCACGCGTACCGTGGTCACGCCGATGGGCTCCGCCTTCTCCATTGGCGGCTGGGCGGCTTCATGCGAGCAGCCGGCCGCGACGAGCAGCGGGAGGAGCAGGAACGAGAGGGTGAGAGCTTTCACTGTGGGTTCCTTTTACGGCTGGCGCCCGAGCGCGCGGTCGAGTTGCGCGCGGGCGGTGAGTGCATCCACGAAGGCGGCGGTGCGCCGCGCCTCGGCGTCGAGGACGGCAGTTGCGGCCCGGAGCAGGTCGTTCACGGGGGCGAGTCCGGCGTCGTACCGGTCGCGCACGATGCGCTGGCTCTCGCGTGCCTGCTCCACCGTTGCACGACCGACGGCCTGACGCGCGCGTGCCGTCTGGAGGCGCTGGACGGCCGAGACGACGTCGACCTGCACCTGCGCCCGGAGATCTTCACGCTCGGCGCGGGCCCGGGTCACGGCGGCCGTGGCCGCGGTGAGCTGTGCCTTCTCGGCGCCGGCCAGCGCCAGCGACCAGCGGACTTCGCCACCGACCAGCCATGACGAGGCGCGATCGGTGAACCTCGTGCCGCTCACGTCGAAGGCTGCCTGGGCCGCCACGCGCGGCAGGAACGCCGAGCGCGCCGCGCGGCGAGCACTGTCGGCCCCGCGCGTCGCCGCCTCGGCGCGCGCCAGGTCCGGGCGATTCTGTTCGGCCTCGGCCAGCAGCGCGGTCAGCGCGGGCAGCGAGGCCTCGACCATCCCGGCCGGCTCGACCGCCTCGAAGACGCGGTCGATCGGGGCGCCCGTCAGCCTGTTCACGTGCGCGCGGGCAATCACCGTGTCGCCGTCGGCCTGCACCACGCGCTGCTCCATGTCGGCCACGTGCACCGCGAGGGCGAGCACGTCGGCCTCGGTGGCCAGTCCTGCATCGCGGCGTCGACGTGCACGGGCGAGGTCTTCACGTCCGGCGTCCAGCGCTGCGGCGGCCGCCTTCCGCTCGGCCTGGATTGCGAGCACGCGACCGTACGCCTCGGTCACTCCCGCAGCCAGCGCGTGGGCTGCCTCGCGCACGCCCTGCTCGGCCCCCTGCTTCGAGGCCAGCGCCTGGTCGACGGCCGCACGCCTGGCGCCGCCGTCGATCACCAGCTGCTCGATCGAGGTGGTGGCGTGGAAGTACCCGAGAGGATCCGGATGGTTCAGTTGATCGATGGCGAAGTTGCTGGCCGCGAAGCGGCGGCTCGCGAGCAGCGAGCTGAACACGAAGATCGGCTGGTTGCCGCGCTGCCAGCCCTCGACGAACGAGATGCGGGGGTACCAGGCCGCGCGAACGGCGTCCACGCCGCTCGCGCTGGCGTCAGCGCCGGCACGTGCCGCCTGCAGCGAGGGGTTCGCCTGCAGCGCCTCGGTCAGCGCACGTTCGAGTGGGAGAGGGTCGGCGGCCTGGGCGAACGACGGGGCGTCCGGCGCGAACAGGCCGATACCGAGACAGAGCAGCAGTGCCGTGCGGGTCATCGCCCCGACAGATGCACGTGCCCCGGGAGTGGTGACACCGGTACAATCAGCGCGTGACTGTCACCAATTCGCTGTCCGCGCATCCCTCACGCGGCGACGTGGCACGTACCGAATATGCGGAACTGGTGCGGAAGGCCGCGGTGGGGGACCACGCGGCCATGGAGCACCTGCTGATGCGTGCGCAGGAAGTGGCGTATCGCTTCAGCCTCCTGGTCTGCGGCCACCCCGAGGACGCGGAGGACGTGATGCAGGACGCCCTGCTGAACACGTACCGGCACGTGTCGCAGATCAAGGAACCCGAGGCGTTCCGCACCTGGCTCTACCAGACCGTGCGCAATGCCTGCCTGATGAAGCGTCGGCGCCGGGTCGACGAGCCGGCCAGCATGACCTCGATCGAGCAGGGGGGCACGGACGCGGACGGGGAGCCGACTTCGGTGGACGTGGCCGACATGTCGGGTCGCCCCGCCGATCAGCAGCTCATCGACTCATGGATGGGCGAACGCCTGCGTCGGGCCCTCTCGACGCTGGCACCGGGCTACCGGGTGATCGTCGTGCTGCGCGAGATGGAAGGGCTCTCGACGCGTGAGGTGTCCACGGTGACGGGCCTGTCGGAAGCGAACGTGAAACAACGCCTGCATCGGGCTCGCCTGATGCTGCGCGACGCGCTGGAGGATGTATGACGGAGCAGGCCTCGCCCGAGTGTGCCGCCATCCTGGGTGGCATCTCGGCCTACCTGGACGGCGAACTGGAAGCCACGCAGTGCGAGGCGATCGAGGCGCACTGCCAGACGTGCCCGAGCTGCGCCGCGGTCGTGCACGGGCTGAGGGAGACGATTGGGCTCTGTCGCGGGGCTGTGGCGGCGGAACTGCCCGACGCCGTGAAGCAGAAGGCGCAGCGCAGCATCTCGCAGCTGCTGAAGACCGGCCGCATCTGACACGGGCGGCGGCTCAGCCGGCCGCGATCCTGGGGACCACCGGCTGGCTGGGCGCGCTCAGCCGTCCACCGGGCATCCGCACCTCGATCGTCGTCCCCTCGGGCGACGATGCCGCCACGCGAATCGTGCCCGAGAAGAGGCGCACCACCTCGCTGGCAATCGACAGCCCCAGGCCGGCACCGCCGTGCCGCCGGTTGCGCGACCGCTCCACGCGGTAGAACCGTTCGAACACCTTCTCGCGTTCCGGCTCAGGGATGCCCTGGCCGGAGTCGGCGACGCGCAGCACCGTGTGGGCGCTCGTCCATTCGCCCTCGCCTGCGTCCTCCACGTCGGCGCTGACCACCACGCTGCCACCCGGCCGGTTGTACTGCACCGCGTTCCGGACGAGGTTGTCGACGACCCGCACGAACAGCATCCGGTCCGCGTACACCACCGCGTCCGCCATGGGCCGGATGTCGATGGTGACCTGTCGTTCGGCGGCGGCCTGCGCCACGCTTGCCGCCACCTCGTGGGCGAGCGGCTCGAGCTCCACCTCGGTGGCGCCGACCACCTGGCCCTCCTGCGCCCGGACGAGAATCATCAGCTGTTCGGTCATGTCGGCGAGCTGCTGAATCCGCTCGCGCACGATCATCAGGCTCTCGCGGTAGTCGGACGCAAGTCGTGGGCGCTTCAGCGTGACGTCGATCTCGCCGAGCATGGCGGTCAGCGGGCTGCGCAGCTCGTGCGAGGCGTCGGCCGCAAAGCGCCGGTTGGCCTCCACCGACCCGTGCAGCCGCTCCAGCATCGCGTTGAGCAGCGACGTCATTCGTCCCAGCTCATCGTCGACAGCCGGCGGGTCGAGCCGCGTCTTGAAGTCGCCATGGGCAATGCGCGCCGCGCGCTCGGTGACGTGCGCCACCGGCTCGAGAACGCGGGTGGCGAGCGCGTAGCCGATGGCCGCCGTCGCGCCAAGCCCGAGCAGGGAGAGTCCGACGAGCAGCCATGCGAGCCGATCGAGCGTGGCGACCACGGGTTCGGTGAACAGCCCGACGGCGACGATGTACGGGTCGCCGTCCTTGCGGGTGGTCAGCGCGATGATGCGGGCCGGACGTCGCGCGGCGGTGACGTCGAAGATCGGTGCGCGTCCGGCGAAGGCTTCGCGGAGCCGCGTGGAGGAGAGCAGGGCAGGACCGCCTTCGAGCACGGCCGACTGGCTGAGCAGCCTGCCCTCGCGGTTGTAGAGCTGGGCGAACTTCCCGGCGAACGCGCCCGAGACGACGTCCGCTGGGAACTCGTGGAAGTGGACCCCTTCGGCCCCGTCGGTGGCCGAGGCCAGTTCGGTGCCGGCGAGGGTCCGCAACTGCTCGTCCAGTTCCTGGTAGAGGAACAGCCGGGCGCCGACGTAGACCGCACCACCCAGGCATGCCAGCACGAGGCCGAACGCAATGGTCCACCGGAGCGTGAGGCGTGCGCGGAAGGAGAGTGTGCGCATGGGGTGTTCAGCCGGCCGCCACCTTGAGCATGTACCCGAGGCCGCGAATGGTCTGGATCAGCGTGCCCGGAACCCCGGCTGCGGTCAACTTGCGCCTGAGGTAGCCGATGTAGACGTCGGCGACGTTGGAGAACGGGTCGTACTCGTTGCCCCACACGTGCTCGGCGAGCTGCGTGCGCGAGACGATCGTCTCGGCGCGCCGCATCAGGAACTCCAGCAGGCGGTACTCGGTGGCGCTCAGGTGCACCTCCTGCCGGCTGGCGGTGACACGGTGCCCCTCGAGGTCCATCACCAGCGGCCCGTAGCTGAGGGTTGCGCTCACGTGCTTCGAACGGCCGCGCCGCGTCAGGGCGCGCAGCCTGGCGAGCAGCTCGTCGAAGGCGAACGGCTTCGTCAGGTAATCGTCGGCGCCGAGGTCGAGGCCGTGCACGCGGTCGCCCACGCCGTCGCGCGCGGTGAGCATGAGGATCGGGGTGTCGATGCCGGCCTCCCGCAGGCGCTGGCAGAGCGTGAAGCCATCGGCATCGCCCGGCAGCATCACGTCGAGCAGGATGGCGTCGTACTCCGCGTCGGCGGCGAGCTGCTCCGCTGCGTCAGCCTCCTCGGCGAGGTCGACCACATGGTTCTCCTCGCGCAGGCCGCGGAGCAGGAACCGGCTGATGGTGGGGTCGTCCTCGACGACGAGGATGTGCACGGCGTCAATTCTACGCGTCGGCGTCCCTGCTGGCGCGTGCCTCGATGAGTTCGTACAGGGTCGGCAGGACGATCAGCGTCAGCAGGGTGGACGTGACGATCCCGCCGATCACGACGGTCGCGAGCGGCCGGCTGATCTCCGCGCCGGCGCCCTGTGAGATGGCCATCGGGATGAAGCCGAACATGGCGACCGTGGCGGTCATCAGCACCGGCTTCAGCCGGGTGGACGCACCCGCCAGGATGGCGTGCCGCAGGTCTGCACCTTCCTCGCGCAGCCGGTTCACCGCCGACACGAGGACGACGCCGTTCAGGACGGCGACGCCGAAGAGGGCGATGAAGCCGACCGACGCCGAGAGGTTCAGGTTCAGGTCCCGGAGCCAGAGCGCGGCGATGCCGCCCACCAGGGCGAACGGGACGTTCATGATCACCAGGCCGGCCTGGCGCACCCGCCCGAAGGTGACGAAGAGCAGGATGAAGATGATGGCGAGCGAGAGCGGGATGACGAACGTGAGCCGCTGCATCGCGCGCTGCTGGTTCTCGAACTGGCCGCCCCACTCGATGTGATAGCCGGCCGGCAACGTCACCTTCGCCTCCACTTCCCGCTGCGCGTCGGCCACGAAGCTGCCCATGTCGCGGCCGCGCACGTTGGTCTGCACGACGAGCCGGCGCTGTGCGCTCTCGTGGTTGATCGCCTCGGGCCCCTGCACCTCGGTGACCTTCGCCACCGACGACACCGGCACCCGCTCGCCGGCCGGGCCGGTGAGGAGCAGGTTGCTGATGGCGGTGGTGTCGGCCCGCATCGAGGCCGGATAGCGCAGCACGACGGGGAACCGCCGTGCGCCGTCGAGCACCTCGGACGCCTCCATGCCGCCCACCGCGGTCTCCACGACTTCCTGGACGTCGGACACGTTCAGGCCGTATCGCGCGATGCGTGCCCGGTCGATGTCGAGCTGGATCTGCGTTGCGCCCGACAGCACCTCGACCTGGAGGTCGGCGTTGCCGGGAACATGGTCGATCGCCATCCGCACCTGATCGCCGAGCCGCTCGAGCGTGGCAGCGTCCGGCCCGAAGATCTTGACCGCCACGTCCGCCTTCACGCCCGACACGACCTCGTCCAGGCGCATGGCCATCGGCTGGGTGAAGTTGAAGGTGACGCCCGGGACCTTCTCGAGCTCGAGGGCCAGCGCCTCGATCAACTGGTCCTTGTCGCGCCCGGTGGTCCATTCCTCGTTGGGGTACAGGATCACGTAGACGTCACCCTGGTAGATCGACATGGCCTCGGTGGCCACGTCCGGCCGGCCGATCTTGGTGACCACCTGCTTCACCTCGGGGAACGCCTTGACGACCTTCTCGACCTCGAGCGAAAGCGCCGCGGACTCCTGGAGCGACACCGACGGCAGCTTCCGGGTCTCGATCAGGATCGCCCCTTCATCGAGCCGCGGCATGAACTCGGTGCCGAGGAACGGCACGGAGGCGAGCGCGGCGGACACCACGACCAGCGCCACCGACAGGGTGCGCGCCTTGTGGTTCATCGCGTCGGCGAGGTGACGGCCGTAGCGGTGGCGCAACGCCAGGAACCAGGCCCCTTCGTGCTCCTTGTGCGGCTTGAGGAGGTAGGAGGCGAACACCGGCACCGCCGTCAGCGACAGCAGCAGCGAGCCGAGCAGCGCCGAGCACACCGTGATGGCCATCGGCCGGAACATCTTCCCCTCGAGCCCCTCGAGCGCGAAGATCGGGATGTAGACCGCGATGATGATCAGCACGCCGAAGAGGATCGGCCGCGCCACCTCCGTGGCGGCGCTGGTCGCGCGCCGGATGTTGCGATGGTGCGCGCTCTCGTCCGGCAGGCCCGGTTCGGGCTCGTGGCCGCGCCGCACGAAGTTCTCGATCATCACCACGGCGCCATCGACCAGGAGCCCGAAGTCGATCGCCCCGAGCGACATGAGGTTGGCCGACACGCCGAAGATCTTCATGCCGATGAAGCCGGCGAGCATCGAGAGCGGGATGACCACGGCCGTGATGAGTGCCGCCCGCACGTTCCGCAGGAACACGAACAGCACCAGGACGACGAGCAGCGACCCTTCGAGCAGGTTCTTCTGCACGGTGGCGGCGGTGCGGTCGATCACCTCGGTCTGGTCGTAGAACGGCGTGAGCGTGAGCCCCTCCGGCAGCGTCTGCGCGATCTCCGCAATCCGGGTCTTGACCCGTTCGGCCACCACCTTGCCGCTCTCGCCCTTCAGCATGATGACCATGCCGGCGACGGTCTCGCCCCTGCCGTCGCGCGTCACTGCACCCTGCCGAGGCATGGCGCCCAGTTCGACGGTGGCCACGTCGCCGACGAGCACCGGCACGCCCTCCACCGATGCCACGACAATGCGCCGCAGGTCCTCCTCGTTGGCCGCGAGGCCGACGCCACGGACGGTGTAGCGCTCGTCGCGATGCTCGATGAAGCCGCCGCTGAACGACGCGTTGTTCGCCTCGACGGCGTTGAAGACCTGGCGCAGCGACAGCCCGTAGCGATCCAGCTGCCGCGGGTCGACAACCACCTGGTACTGCCTGGTGAGGCCGCCCCAGGAGTTGATCTCGCTCACGCCAGGGACCGAGCGCAGGCGGGTCCGCACGTCCCAGTCGTGGATCGTCTTCCGCTCCATGGGATCGATGGCGTCGCCCTCGATCAGGTACTGGTAGATCTCGCCGAAGGCCGTGGCCACCGGGCCGAGCGTCGGCGAGAGGCCGTCCGGAATCCGGCTGCGCGCCTCGAGGAGCCGCTCGTTCACGAGCTGGCGCGCCATGTAGACCGCCACCGAGTCGTTGAAGACGACGGTGATCATCGACAGCTCGAACTTGGAGATCGACCGCACCTCCTGGGTCCCCGGCACGCCCATCAGGGCGGTCTCGATCGGATAGGTGACCCGTTGCTCCACCTCCGTCGACGTGAGGCCCGGCGCCTCGGTGATCACCACCACCTGGTTGTTGGTGAGGTCGGGGAAAGCCTCGACCGGCAGCTGCCTGTAGGCCACCACGCCGGTGACCGTGAGGGCCGCCAGGCAGAGCAGCACGAAGAGCCGCTGGCGGAGCGCGAGCGCGACGAACCGTTCGACGAGACCCATGGCCTATTCCCCGCCGTCGGTGGCCTTGAGCAGTTCCGACTTCAGGATGAAGGCGCCCGACGTGGCCACGCGGTCGCCGGCCTGCAGCCCGCGGCGCACTTCGGCCACTCCATCCCGCTCGCTCCCGATCTCGACCGGACGGGCCCGGAAGCGGCCTTCGCCCTCCGCCACGAACACGGAGGCCTGGCCGTTCACGACCTGCACCGCCGTGGCCGGCACGACCAGCACCGATCGCGGAGTCGCTTCGTCGATCTCGACCGTGGCGTACATCTCCGGCTTCAGCCGGCCATCGGGGTTGGGCACCTCGCACCGGACCGTCACCCGCCGGGTCTTCGGGTTCACCGACTCCCCGACGTAGGTCACCTTGCCGGTGAACACGTCGTTCGGGTACGCGGCCACCCGCACGCTCACCGGCCGTCCGACCTGTGCGCCGGAGAGGTGTGCCTCGTCCAGTTCCGCCAGCACCCAGAGCGTGGAGAGGTCCGACACCACGAAGAGCTGCTGCCCGGGATTGACCGCCGTGCCCTGCGTGACGAGCCGCTCGAGCACGACGCCCGGGAACGGCGTCCGCACCGGAATCTGCTCGCCGCTCTCGCCGGTCGGGTCCTCGCCGTTGGTGATGCCCAGGTGTTCGAGTTCCTCCTCGGACCGGCGCACCTCGGTGCGTCCCATGTCCAGGCCTTCCTCGGCGGACGCGCGGTTGGCCTGTGCCCGCTGCAGTTCCTGCAGGGCAATCGCCTTTGCCTCGTAGAGCCGCTCGGCGCGTGCCTGCGCATCCACGGCAAAGCGCAGCTCGGTCTGCAGCCGCCGCTCGTCGGCCTTCGCCTTGCGATAGCCGGCCCACGCATCGTGCACCGCATGGCTGTGCATGCTGGCGAGCAACTGATTCGCACGCACGCGGTCGCCGACCTGCACCCGCATGTCGACGACGATCCCCTCGACGAGCGACCCGATCCGCGCGGTCCGTATCTCGTTCACGGCGACGATGCCGGGCGCGTCCACGGCATCGCCGCGCTGAACCTGCGTCACCTCGGCCACGACAATGCCGGCGCGTGCCTGTGCCGCCGGATCGAGCAGGACCACGTCGGACGAGGCGGGCGCCGCGTCCGTGGCGGCGGCCTGGGCCGCTGGCTCCGGGGCCGACTGGCACCCTGCGGCCAGCAGCACCAGCACGGCCTGCCCGGCAAGGAGCGGGAGTCTGCTCACTCGGGTCACGGAATCTCCTCCTGCGCGACGGCAAAGCGCGCTTCGATGGCGGCCACGTAGGCATCGATCGCCAGCGCCAGGGCCTCGCGGCGCACGTCCGCGTAGATGCGCTCGGCGTCCACCAGCTTCAGCACGTCGGTCGCACCTTCACGGAACATGGCCTGGGCGGCGTTCCGCACGCCCTCGGCCGGCACCAGCAGGTCACGTCGGACCCGCACCAGGCTGTCGGTCAGCGCCTTCGCGGCCGCAATGGCCGCCTTCGCCTCGGTCAGCGCTCGTGCCCGCGCGGCCTCGCGGTCGAGTTCGGCGGCGCGGGCTGCCGCGGACGCCAGCGCGCGTGTCTGGCCGTTCTGGTCGAACAGCGGCACGGCCAGCAGCACGCCGGCAACGGCGGTGTTCTGCCCCATGGTCCGCTTGTAGCCGCCCGTGAGTATCGGGTCCGGCAGGCGCCGACGATCCTCAAGGGTGGAGGCGAGGCGCGCCCGGTCCACGCGGGCCGTGGCGAGCCTGATGTCCGGCCTCTGGTCCACGGCCGCCCCGAGCGCGTCGTCCGTGACGGCGGGGGGCTCGAGCGCGGGCGGCAGCGCCAGCATCGATGGTGCAATCGGCGTCGTCGATCCGAGGAGCGCCGAGAGCTCCGCCAGCGCCCGTGTCTGCTCGATCTCCATCCGCGCCATTTCGGCCGCCATGCGCGCCGCCTCGGCCTCGAACCGCAGCAGGTCGGACTCGGCGGCAAATCCCTCGTCGACGCGGCGGCGCATCGTGGTCACCATGGTGCCGAGCCCGTCGCGCTGGGTGGCCAGGTTGGCCAGGACTTCGCGTGCGCGCACAGCCCGCATGTAGGCGCGGACGGTATCGAGCGCGATCTGCCGCTCTATGGCCGCGAGCACCAGCGAAGAGGCGTCCCGGTCGGCCCCGGCAATGTCGCGCCGGAGTCCCCGCTTGCCGGCCAGTTCGATCGGCTGGCTCACCTGCGCGAAGACGTCTGGCGGGGGAAGGAGCGGGTTGGTGTTGCCGGGGGCGAAGTTCTCGCCGCGCAGCTCGATGACCGGATTCATGAGACGCCCGGCCAGCGCCGCGGCGCTCGCACTGCCCTCGGCAATCGCCGCGGCACCGGCGCGCAGTGGCGACTCGCGACGCGCGCGTTCCACCGCCTGGGCCAGTGTCAGCACGGGTGAGGACGCCGGCGGCTGGGCGGCCGCTTCAGCGGCCGTGAGCAGTGCCAGCACGAGAACCAGCGGAACCATGGGCCCAATCTAGAACTCAACCGATGAGAAGCAGATGAGAGCCCCTAAGATGGAAGGGCATGCGCATCTCGCGGCGGACCCGGCTCACCGTGGCCCTGGCGGTGGCGGCCGCGATGGGGCTCGGCCGATGGGTGGAGTCGCGCCGGCTCGCGGTTCCCGTGGCGGCAGCGTCGGCCAGCCCGCAGCACCGTCTCGACGCCGAGCGGCTGCGCCTCGACCTCGAGGTCCTGTCGTCGCGCCGTTTCGGAGGCCGTGCCACGGACACCCCCGGCGGGCTGCTGGCGGCGGAACTGGTCGGTGCGCGCTTCCGGGAACTTGGCCTGACACCGTTCGAGGGTGGCTTCGAACGGCCGTTCACGTTCGAGCACCGGAGCATCCGGGCCCTGTGGCGCCGGAACCGTCCGTTCAGGAAGGTCTTCACGGAGGCCAGGAACGTGGTGGGCTACGTGCCCGGCGCCGCGGTACCCGACTCCTACATCGTGGTCTCGGCCCACTTCGATCACCTGGGCACCATTGGCGACGCCGTCTATCCGGGAGCGGACGACAATGCCTCCGGCACCGCCGCCCTCCTGGCCTTGGCCGCCTGGGTCCGCGCGCATCCGCTGAGGCACTCGGTGGTGTTCGCGGCCTTCGACGCTGAGGAGCTGGGGCTTCGTGGCGCCCGGGCCTTCGTCGGCACCCTGCCGTTCCCGCGCGAGCAGCTGGGCCTGAACGTCAACATGGACATGATCGGGAGGGCCGACGACGGCCGGCTGTTCGTGGCGGGGGTGCGCTACACGCCTGCGCTGCAGGGAGTGGTCGAGGCTGCGGCCCGGGAGTCGGTGCTCCCGGTGCACACGGGGCACGATCGGCCGATGTACCTCACCGGCATGATCAGCGACTGGACGTCAGCCTCCGACCATGGGGCGTTCCATGACATCGGCGTGCCGTTCCTCTACTTCGGGGTGGAGGACCATGCGGACGTGCACCAGCCGACGGACACGGCCGACCGGGTCGACACCGGGTTCTTCACGGCTGCCGCGGAAACGGTGCTGTCGGCCCTCATTGCCGCCGACGGCGTGCTTCGGTAAGTGCGGGCGGGCCGGGCTGGCGGGACAGGTGGAACTGTCGGTCCCGGTCCGCCCCCACTTCACTTGCGTGGACTGCCGCTGAATCAGTAGCGCTCGGCGTCCGACTTCGGCGCCATCGGCCACGGCACGGAGGTCTCGCCGTTCACCGTCGTGCCGCCGCCGGCAATCATCGACGCGAATGCCAGGAACTGGTGCGGGAAGCCGAGCGTCGGCTGCGACACCCTGTCCAGGGCCGCTGTCTGCGCCGGCGTGAGGACGACGTCGAGCGCGGCAAGGTTGTCCTCGAGCTGCTTCATCGTCCGTGCGCCGATGATGGTGGAGGTGACGCCGGGCCGCTGCTGCACCCAGGCGATCGCCACGGTCGCGGGCGACACCCGCAGCTCGCCGCCAATCCGGATCAGCTCGTCGATGATCGTGTAGGAGCGCTCGTTCAGGAAGGCGGTCACCCGCTCGCCCCGGTCGGCTTTCTGCGTGCCCGCGTTCGCGCGCGTGTACTTCCCGGACAGGGCGCCGCCGCGGAGCGGCGACCAGGGCGTCACGCCGAGCCCGAACTCGCGGGCCATGGGCAGCAGGTCCCCCTCGATCGTGCGCTCGATCAGCGAGTATTCGACCTGCAGCGCGACGAACGGCGTCCACGCCTTCCACTCCGCGAGCATCTGCGCCTGGGTCACCTTCCAGGCCGGCGTGTCCGACACGCCGATGTAGCGGACCTTGCCGGCCCGCACCAGGTCATCGAGCGCCCGCATCGTCTCGTCGATGGGCGTGTGCCGATCCCAGGCGTGCATCCAGTAGAGGTCGATGTAGTCGGTGCGCAGGCGGCGGAGCGACTGCTCACACGAGGCGACAATCGTCTTGCGTGACGTGCCGCCGCCGTTGGGGTCGCCCGGATAGAGATTGGTGAAGAACTTCGTCGCGATGACGAGGCGATCGCGGCGGCTGCGGTCGTGCGCGATGAAGTCCCCGATGATCACCTCGGAGTGCCCGCGGGTGTAGCCGTTCGCCGTGTCGATGAAATTGCCGCCCCGTTCGAGGTAGCGCGCGATGATGGCCTCGGACTCCTGCACGGACGAGCCCCAGCCCCAGTCCTCGCCGAAGGTCATCGCACCGAGGCAGAAGGGGCTGACCCGCAGGCCCGAGCGGCCCAGGGTGACGTAGTGGGTAAGTGGCATGGGAAACCTCAGAAGCGATGGGTGTAGAGCACCTTCGACGCGATGCGGCGGTCGAGCGTGACGAAGCGTGACAGGGCTGGATCATCCAGCCAGTTGTGGGTGTAGACGACGTAGATGTCGCTGCCGGGCCGCAGAATCCAGCGGTAGCGCGACTGCCAGCCCAGGACGCCGCTGACCGAGTCGTACTGGAAGTTGTTCACCAGCGCCATCCAGGGTTTGAACTGCGTCTCGGCCACGAGGCGGTAGAGCCGGGTCGTGAACGCACCCTCCCGCAGGACGATGCGGTTCAGCTCGGTGGAGGTGTAGATGATGAGGCCGGGTCGCAGGCGAAGCGTGAGGTTGAGGGCGGCGGTGCGCTTGGTGCCGGAGTAGAAGCCGCCGCTCTCGAGCGTGGTGTTGATGGCCACCACGCGGCGGTTCGCGGTCTGCGCGCGGACGGTCACGAAGTTGGTGGTGTACTCGGCGCCGAGCGGCAGCGTGATGCCGCGGCTGGGCGTGAATGGGGCGTCGAGCCGTTCACGGTTGTTCGAGACCGTGACGTTGAACGAGTCCTGCGACTGGAACTGCACGTCGAACACCTTCAGCTCGACGATGCGCTGGAGCAGGTCGTTCGAGAGATCGGTCTGGACGTCGAGCCCGGCGCTGTAGGCGTATCGCCGGACGATGCGGTTGGCGCGCGGTCGTGGCCCGAATTCCACGCTCGGCTGGTAGCGCCGGTAGCCCCGGCGCGTGACGAACCCGATGGCGGGGTCGAAGCCGCGGTCGACCTGGCGCGACGCCATCTGGATGTTCCACCGGTCGTTCGGCAGGCCCGCCGTGAACCCGAACGAGTGGCCATCGTCGCCCGTCGGGTTGTCGGCGTGCAGGAAGTAGCCGGTGGCTTCGAGGTTCTGGTTGCCGCGGAAGCGGTTCGTGGCGAGCCGGAAGTCGAGGCCCGCGGTCTGCCGCGTGGACGCGGCATCGCCGTGTGGATCGCGGCGGGTGTAGATGCCGCCCACGTAGGACTGCGCGAGGACCCGGCGTCGCACGCGGCCCACGGTGAACTCCTCGCCGATGGTGCCGTTGTCGTCGCCGGTGCGGACGTGCAGGAAGCCCACGTCCTGGCGACCCATCTGTCCGGTGAGCTTGCCGCCGTAGTTGATGGTCTGCGGTGTGCCGGCCGCCGTGAGGCCGATGCGGCGGCTGAAGAACGGGTTGACGATCAGGTCTCCGCTGAGCGGGCTGCCGAACGCGAAGTAGGGGGCGCCGTCCAGGAAGAAGTCGCGCTTCTCCGGGAAGAAGAGCGAGAACCGCGTGAGGTTCACCTGGCGCTGGTCCACCTCGGTCTGCGCGAAGTCGGTGTTCACCGTCAGGACGCTGCGGAGGCTGGAGGTGGGGCTGTAGAACACGTCGACGCCGCCCTCCGCGCTGGTCTTCGTCGACGCCGGGCTGCGTCCCGGGAACGACTCGGCGAATGCCAGCCCGTACGGCTTGACGTCGAGGCCCAGTCCCTGCGTGACGTTCCGGATGCCGGTGACCCGGCCGGCGTTGGCCATGCGGCGGAGGCCCTGGTTGCGGGCCCAGCCCATCCAGACGCTGTCCTCGTTCTTGCGCCTGACCGTGCGCTGGAAGTTGATTCCCCACTGATCGTTGTCGGGGTTGAAGTTCAGGGAGCGGAACGGAATCTCGATCTCGATCGACCAGCCGAGCTCGTTGCGGCTCACCTGCGCATTCCAGATGCCGTCCCACTGGCGGTTGTCGATGCCCCCGCCCATCAGCGAGTCGCCCATGAGGCCCGAGGGGTTCATCTCGAAGAAGTAGCCCGACTGCGCGTCGAGGAAGGTGTCGATGGTCCACATGAAGCGGTCGTCGGACGAGAGGAACTCGTCGCGGCGCCGCTGGTAGCCGATCCACCGATCCGGCTCCGAGTCGCGGCAGAGCACACCCATGTAGAACGCACGGCTGCTGAACGCGATGCGGACCTCGGTCTGCTCGGTGGCGGGCTGGCCGTTCGCGGGATCGACCTGCACGAAGTCGGTGGCCGGGACGGCTGTCTTCCAGAACTCTTCGTCGAGCCGGCCGTCGAGGATGACCTTCTGCGACTCGTCGAGGCGGATGGCCTGAACGCTCCGGCGTTCGGGCGGCGGCGTCTGGGCGGTGACAGGCAGGGGATACAGGGTCGCGGCCGCAAGGGCGAACGCGGCCAGCGAGCGATGACAGCGCATCAGGATCCGGTTGTCAGGGGGAGACCGGCCTGTTCCCACGCAGCGATGCCACCCGCCAGCTCGCGCACCTCGAACCCCTTCGACTGGAGCAGGGAGGCCGCGACGGACGATCGGTAGCCGCCGGCGCAGTGCACCAGCAGCGGGCGATCGGTCGGCAGGGAGTCGGTCTCCCTGGCCAGGCGGCTGAGCGGCACGCCGCGGCTGCCGGCGATCTGCCCGGTGGCGCGTTCTCCCGGCGTGCGGACGTCCACCACCACGACCTCACCCGCGTCGATGGCGGCCTTCGCCACCTCGGGGCTCAGGCGGGTCGTGGACCGCGTCAGGTCCGGACGATGCTCGAGCGCCAGCATCCCGCCGTCGAGGTATCCGGCCACGTTGTCGAAGCCGATGCGGCCAAGCCGGGTTTCCGACTCGCGCTCGGCTCCGCGAGAGCAGATGACGACGATGGGCGTGGTCGGGATGAGCACGGTACCGGCCCAGGTGGCGTACTGCCCGCCGAGCCCCACGTTGAGGCTGCCGGAGAGGTGGGCGGCGGCGTAGTCGGCCGGATCGCGGGTGTCGAGCACCTGCGCGCCATCGCGCTGCAGCGCGAGGACCGCGTCGAGTGTGAGGGGACGCAGCTCGCGGGCAATGGTGTCGTCGAGGGTGGCGCGCTCGCGCGAGTTCAGCACCGCGTCATACCCGAAGTATTCCGGGGCATCGGGCTGATCGGCCGTGACCATGGCGACGAACGCGTCCTCGGTCATGGGCTTCAGCGCGTAGTTCACCTGCCGCTGTTCGCCAATCGTGGAGAAGCGCTCGGTGCCCAGGGCACGCCCGCAGAGCGAGCCGGCGCCGTGCGCCGGGAACACCAGGCTGGCATCCGGCAGGGCCAGGAGCTTCGTGTGGAGCGACGTGTACAGGAGGCGCGCCAGCGCGTCCGCCGTCCAGCCCAGGAGGCCGTGCAGGTCCGGCCGTCCCACGTCGCCGACGAACAGCGTGTCGCCCGTGAGCACCGCGTGCGGTTCGGTCGCACTCTTCGCACGGTCGAAGACCAGGAGGCAGATCGACTCCGGCGTGTGCCCCGGCGTCTCGACCGCCTGGAGCCGGACCTGCCCGAGATCGATGATCGTACCGTCCGAGAGCGGAGAGGCTTCGTACTCCGTTCTGGCCGCCGCGCCAACGTGGATGCGTGCCCCGGCGCGGTCACGCAGTTCCAGGTGTCCGGCGATGAAGTCGGCGTGCAGGTGCGTCAGGATGACGTGCTCGATGCGGAGGTTGTGCTCGCTGGCAAAGGCGAGGTATTCGTCGATGTCACGCTGCGGGTCGACGACGGCCGCCGCCCCGGAAACCTCGTCGGCCACGATATACGACGCGTGCGCCAGGCACTTCAGATAGAACTGTTGGAGAATCATGGTGTGTTGGCCGGGAATGAAATCTTAACGCGAAGCGCCCTCACCCGATGAACACGCTGGCACACGGCCTTTCGTTCGCAGACCTGGAGTTCCAGGGGCTCCCCCGGATTATCGCCACGGCCGTCGCCCAGGGGCGGGACGGGCTGGCCATCATCGACCCGGGGCCATCGAGCACGCTGCCGGTCCTGCGGCGGCACCTGGCAGCCCTGGGTGCGTCGGTGGGCGACATCACCACGCTCCTCATCACGCACATCCACCTGGACCACGCCGGTGCCACCGGCACCCTGCTCAGGGAGAATCCCCGCATCCGTGTGGTGGTGCACGAGGTCGGCGCGCCGCACATGGTCGACCCCTCCAGGCTGCTGGCCAGTGCCGGCCGGCTCTACGGCGCAGACATGGAACGGCTGTGGGGAGCGGTGCAACCCGTGCCCGCTTCCTCGATCACCACGGTGGTGGGCGGTGAGGGGCTGACCGTCGGCGGGCGTCCCTGGCTCGTGGCATACACGCCGGGGCACGCCTCGCATCACGTCAGCTACTTCTCGCCGGAGTCGGGCATCGCGTTCGTCGGGGACACGGGCGGTGTGCAGGTGCGGCCTGGCGGTTTCGTGCTGCCGCCCACCCCGCCGCCCGACATCGACCTCGCGCAGTGGACCGCGAGCCTCACCCGGATTGCGGCGTGGCACCCGCAGTCGCTCTTCATGACGCACTTCGGTCCAACCCACGCGGTGGATGCGCACCTGGCCGAACTGCAGGATCACCTGCAGCTGGTCGAGCGGCTCGCGCGGCAGGCGCTCGTCACCTCGGAAGAGGAGCCGGCTCGCGAGGCGTGGTTCGTGGCCGAGGTCCGGCGCGAACTGGCGCGGCGCATGGGCGAGGCCGACCTGCGTGCCTACGACGTGGCTGGCCGCTTCGACCTGAACTGGCGGGGCATGGTGCGGTTCCTCACCCGCCGTCGGTGAGCGGCGCGTGAGGGGCGTCCACCCTGCGCGTGTGCGCCGGGCGGACGCAGAGAGGGTGCAGAACGGGGATCAGACAGTCACGACGGGTGGTTCCGAGGAGAGCGAGGCGGAGGCAACGAGATCGAACGGCGCCTGCCTGGCGTGGTCGCCCTTGGCGCGGCGTCGGGGGTCGACGAGCAGCCGGAGGGCAAGCCCCTGGCGTCCCCCGGCGCGGGTGGGCGGCACGATTCGGTAGACGGCTGAGAGCAGGCGCCCCTGACGGAGCGAGTCGGGCAGCCCTTCCATGTCGCGCAGGTCGCGTTCGAGCTGGAACTGGACGAGACGGAAGCGGGTAATCGAGATCGGCGAGAGGCACTCGACGAATACGCCGAACTCGCTCACATCCTTCGTGACCACGCTCGCCGAGCGCTGCCCGCCGCGCGCATCCTTCCAGGTCAGGCGTGCGGCAAGCACGACGTTCAGTCGGTCGGTAGTGCGTCGGTTCGTGACGGGACGTGTCACGGGCTCGGCCCAGGCTGCTTTCACGTAGGTCTCCGGAGACTCGGGGTGACGTCCGCCACCAGGCGGAACGGTTTCCCTGTCGAACAATCAAGTTCCGGACCTTTTCGTGCGCTCCCGCGAGATATTGAGTATCCAGCGGCTGCAAGTGCCTGCAATAGTGGTCGTTATCTGGTCAGAGGACGACTCGGCGGTAGGGTGGAATTCGTCCCAGGCGTGGATACGAGGTATCCGACGAACGTTGTAGATGGATACCTTGTAATCAGGCCGTCTCCATGACACCAGGCTCAGGCCTGCCGTCCAGGCCGAGGCGACGCAGCTTCAGGTAGAGGCCCCGTCTGGTCAGGCCCAGGATCCGTGCTGCCTCCGAGATGTTGCCGGCTGCCGACATCAAGGCGTCCTGGATGAACTCGCGTTCCACCTGTTCGATGGCGCCGGCGAGCGTCTGTCCCTGTGGACGGGGGCGGCGCGTGGCCTGGGCGGTGGTGGTCGCCGGCAGCACCGGTGTCTCAGGCACCCGCGTGGCCACGATTTCGGGCGACACGGACGACGGGTCGACCGGGTGGCCAGGGGCGCTCATGGCCACGATCCGGTGGATCTCGTTCTTGAGCTGGCGCACGTTGCCCGGCCACCAGTACTCCGCGAAGAGGTCCAGGACCTCCGTGCTGAGCGTCACGTCCGGCTTGTTGAGCCGTTCGGCGGCTTCGCGCAGGAACAGCGTCGCCAGGTGGGGAATCTCCTCGCGCCGTTCGCGGAGCGGGGGCACGTGGATCCTGATCACGCCGAGGCGGTAGTAGAGGTCTTCCCGGAACCTCCCTTCCGTCACCCGCTGCTCGAGGTCTGCGTTGGTGGCGGCGATGACCCGTACGTCCACCCTGATGGGGCGCGAGTCGCCGACCGGCATGATCTCCGACTGCTCGAGGAAGCGCAGCAGCTTCGGCTGCACGTCCAGCGGCAGGTCGCCGATCTCGTCGAGGAACAGCGTGCCGCCCACTGCGGAGCGGATGAGACCGGGCTGGTCCGACACCGCGCCCGTGAACGCCCCGCGCCGGTGGCCGAACAGCTGGCTGTCGGCCAGGTCACGCCCGGTGGTCGTGCAGTTGTACGGCAGGAAGAGCGCCTCGCTGCGGTGTGAACCCTGGTGGATCGCGCGCGCCACCAGCTCCTTGCCGGTGCCGCTCTCTCCCGTGATCAGCACCGTGAGGTCGTTCCCCTGCAGCCGCTGGATCTGGTCGACGACACGGTTCATCGCGACGCTGGCGCACAGGAATCCGGGCAGCACCGTATCCAGCGTGCGGTCGGCACTCGGACCCGGCGGTGCCGCCGAGCGGTCGCGCGCCGTGCACAACGCGAAGCCCTGGCGGGCCACGGCGGCCAGCATCCGCAGCCTGCGGACGATCGGATACCCCAGCGGATGCTTCGCGACCACGGCGATGGTGCGCAGGCCTTCCGGCTGGCGACCGAGCGGGTCGACAAAGGCGTTGGGCTGCCGTTCGAGCGTACCGTCCAGCGCCGCCAGCGCGTGCGCGCGCGCCGCCTGGGCATCACACCCGAGCGACTCCACGATCCGCACGCCAGACGGCGAGTTCACGAACAGGACCGCCGCCGTGCCGTCGCTGGCCTCGAGCATCGTGGCCACCGTCTCACGGTCCAGCAGTTCCGGGAGTTCCGCGGCCTCCACCACCCGCCGCACCAGCGCATCGTCGGCGTCCGGCTGGGCAATGATGTCCTCGCCGGTGCCGACGCTGCTGAGCAGCCGACGCGCCGCCTCGGTGTCGAAGATGTCGCGCGTGGCACGCAGCCGCTGGAACACGGCCGCGGCGGAATCCAGGTGGCGCTGCGCCATCGTCCGGGCCCCGGCGCGCGCGACGAGGCGGCCCATGGCGAGGCGGCTCTGTGCCGCGAGGTAGCGCTCGCCGAGCAGGTCGAGCAGCGTCGCGCTCTGGGCGTAGTCGTGATAGGCCTCCGAGGCACGGCCGCGCTGTTCGTGCAGCGTGCCGCGCAGGCGGAGGTACTCGGCCCAGGTCGCGGGCGCGCTGCGGGGCTCGAGCTGGTTGGCGGCCTGCTTCAGGCGCGACTCCGCGGCGTCGAGGTTGCCGCCGAGGGCCAGGGCCTCGCCTGCGATCAGCGTGGCCTGGAGTGCATCGAACGTGGGGGCACCGGCCGCGATCGTCTCGTCCGCCATGGCGACGGCTTCATCGAGCGACCCGCCGCGCAGGGCGAGGCGGGCGAGCAGCACGCGCACCGACCAGTCGTACCAGTGGCTGGTCTGGCGGCCGTATGCCCCGTAGGTGTCGCGTGCGCGCTCGAGGCAGTTGCGCGAGGCGGCGTAGTCGCCTTGGATCAGGTGAATCTGCGCAAGCGAATCGTAGACGGCACCCGCCGTTTCGGCGAACTGGATGGGGCTGCGCACCGCGAGCGCGCGGTGCAGCACCTCTTCCGCCCGGACGAGGTCGCCCAGGCGAATGCAGATCTGCCCCAGCGTCGCCAGGGCGACGGCCAGCCCGTGGCCGGAACCATGCGCCTCGTGGAGCGCGACCGAGCGTTCCGCGAGTGTCAGCGCCTGCTCGTAGCGATGCTCGAAGGTGAGGACGTTGGCCTGGTTGCCCACCACCATCGCCACCACGTCATCAGCCTGGACCGTGGCTGCCAGCCGCTCGGCCTGCTTCAGCGCGCCCATGGCTTCCACGTAGCGGCCGAGCTGCGCCAGGAGGATGCTGGAGAGCGAATGGACCACCGCGAGGTGACGACGGTCTCCTGCCGCGTGCAGCGCCGATGACGCCTTCGTCAGGTGCTCGCGGATGATGGCGGTGTCGCCGACCTGTCCGTAGCACTTGGCCAGCTCCATGTGCGCAAGGCCGATCGCCCTCGAGTCGTGGGCCGACTCCGCGTGCTTCAGCGCACGCCCCTGGAGTGCGATGGCGCGCGACTGGTCGCCCCGCACCGAGGCGATGCGGCCGTGCAGCCGCCAGAGCGTGGAGAGCCGCGCGGGCGAGATGGTGTCGCGGAACGTGTCCGGTGTGCGCCCGAGGACGGCGGCCGCCTGATCGACGTCGTCCTGGAGCAGCCATCCTTCCGCCAGCGCGGAGCGGACCGCCAGGTCGTCCTCGCGGGAGAGGACGGCCGAGCGCAGGAGCGGCGCCAGGATCTGGACCGCCTCCGGCCCACGGCCCCGTTCGAGTGCGCCGCCCGCGCGCGCGAGCAGTGCGTGCAGGGAAGGTGAAGACACCGGAGGCGAGAGTATACCGCCTGGCTCCGACCGGGGCCGTCAGGCAGCCGTCAGCCGCTCCAGGGCGCGCCGGAGCAGCGCGGCATCGGGCCTCGGCAGGTGGACGTGGAGGGCGCGCCGCCCGGTCGAGTCGAGCGAATTGAAGTCGCCGAGCGCCTGCGCGAGTTCGAGCGTGCCGAACGTGAAGGGCTGCCCGGGGATGTCGACGTCCCTCGCGGGCGCATCCGTGATCAGCACGAAGACGCCGTTGTTCGCACCGCCCTTGTGCAGCTGTCCGGTGGAGTGGAGGTACCGCGGACCGTAGCCGAACATCGTGGCCGCGTGCGTACGGCCGCGGACGGCCGTGCGGAAGTCGGCCATTGCCCCGGCAAGCGCGGGATCGGGACCGAGATACGCCAGGATGCCCACGTAGTCGCCCGGACCGACCAGCGAGAGCAGCCCCTCGGGTGCCGCGCCGCCGAGGGCGGTGCGCGCCGCGGTGCTCAGCGTGAACGTGGTGCCGTCGTCGAGGGTACGGTCCGGGGGCGCCACCGGAAGTCGGCCCTCGGTCCGGTGAACCGCGAGCAACGCGTTGGTCGCATCCTTGGCCGTCTGCACGTTCGGCTCGTCGAAGGGGTTCACGCCGAGCAGCGCCCCGGCCACCGCGGTGGCGATCTCCCACCGCATGAACTCGGCGCCGAGCGCGGCGGGTTCGGCGAACTCGAGGGTCAGGGTCGGTGCATCCGCCAGGCGCGACATCGCGGTGTCGGTCGCCTGCTCTGCGGCATCGCCGGCGGCCCTCAGCCGCACGTAGATCCGGTCGGCCCCTCCGTCGCCGGAGGCCGGCACGGGCTCGCCGGCAATCGGCACGACGCCGACCCCCTGCTTGCCGGTGCTCTCGGCGACGAGCTGTTCGACCCAGAGGCCGAAGGTGTCGAGTGACGGCGGGAGGACCAGCGTGGCCTTGTCGCGGCCGGCGCGTGCACCCGCCCCGAGCAGCAGCCCCAGGCCCACGGCCGGGTTCCCGGCGGCATTGGCTGTGTCCCGGGCTTCGTCCAGCATGGCCAGGCCGTGCCGGACCAGCCCCTCGATGTCCTGGCCCATCAGCGCGGCAGGCACGAGGCCGAAGAACGACAGCGCCGAGAAGCGTCCGCCGATGTCCGCCGGGTTCACGAATGTGTCGCGGAACCCTTCGGCCTGGGCGCGGGCGTGAAGCGCGGTCCCGGGGTCGGTGATCGCCACGAAGTGATCGCCCCAGCGCGGGACGCCGGCGTCCTGCAGCACACGGATGAAGTGTGCGGCCAGGGAGTTCGGCTCGATCGTCGTGCCCGACTTGCTGGCCAGCACGTAGAGCGTACGGGCCGGGTCGGTGGCGACGGCCAGGACGGCCGCGGGATCGGTGGAGTCCAGCATGTGGAACCGGGGCGCCCCCGGTGCAATGCCAAGCACGGCCCGCAGCACTTCGGGCGCGAGGCTCGAACCGCCCATGCCGAGCAGCACCACGTCGGTGAAGTGGTCGTTCCGGACCCCGTCCGCGAACGCCCGCAGCCGGGCCAGTGACGCAGCCATCAGCTCGGGTGACGAGAGCCAGCCGAGCCGGTTTGCGATCTTCTCCTGCACGGCCGCATCGGTGCTCCACGTCGTGGTGTCCTTCCGGAACAGTCCGGCGCCGGCGCGCGCCGCCGCCTCTGCGTGGGAGGCCAGGACGCCGGCAAGGGGGCCTGGTGCAAGGTGGAAACCTGAGCGGAAGGCGGTCGGGGACATGACGGTAGAATACCGTATGGCCCGCGGGTTCGAGAGCAAGGACGTCGAGTACCAGCAGGCCGAGCGGGAGCGTGCCAGGCGCGACGTGCAACGGCCGGGCGCGACGCCGGAGCAGCAGTTGGCGGAGAACCGGAGGGCCACCATCCGGCTCTCGCTCACGCGCCTCCGGGCCGACCTCGAACGCGCGCGGGTGCCCGCGCACCGTGCGATGCTGGAACAGGCGATTGCAACGCTCGATGCCGAACTGGCGTCTCTCTCTTGACCCCATGATGCAGGTCCGACTCCTCCTCGCTGCCGTGCTCGGTGTGTCGATCGCCGCCTGTGGAGGCTCCGAGGCTCCGGAACCTGCCGCCGCCCGCCCGGCTGCGAGCCCCACCGCCGAGGCACCTGCAGCCAACAGCACCGCCGACGTCCGCCCCCGCGTGGTGTTCCTCGGCGATAGCCTGACGGCCGGCCTCGGCCTCGATCAAAACGAGGCGTATCCCTCGCTCATCCAGCGGCGGATCGACGCCGAGGGGCTTGGCTACCGGGTGGTGAATGCAGGCGTGTCCGGCGATACGTCGGCCGGCGGCCTGAGCCGGCTGGACTGGGCGCTCGAGGGCGACGTCCGTGTGCTCGTCGTGGCGCTCGGAGGCAATGACGGCCTGCGGGGCCTGCCGCCGGCGGAGCTCCAGAAGAACCTCGCCACGATCGTCGAGCGTGCCCAGGCGAAGAAGATCGCGGTGATCCTGGCCGGCATGGAGGCACCGCCGAACTTCGGGCAGGACTACACCGTCTCGTTCAGGAAGGTCTATCCGGACGTGGCCGGACAATTCGGCGTGCCCCTCATCCCGTTCCTGCTGCAGGGCGTGGCAGGCGTGGAGGGGCTCAACCAGCGCGACGGAATTCACCCGACGGCGGAAGGCGCGCGCACGGTGGCCGACAACGTGTGGACAGTGCTGCGCCCGGCGCTCAGGCAAACATGATCGAACTCCGCGCGGTCTCGAAGACAGTGCAGAGCGGCTCCGAACCGCTCACCATCCTGCATCCCCTCACCACGACCATTCCGCGCGGGCAGTTCGTTGCGATCGTCGGGCCCTCGGGCAGCGGCAAGTCGACGCTGCTCGGCCTGCTGGCCGGCCTCGATGCCCCGAGTTCCGGCTCGGTCGTGATCGACGGCGTGGACATCACGGCCCTCGGGGAGGACGATCTGGCGAAGCTCCGGGGTGAGAAGATCGGCTTCGTCTTCCAGTTCTTCCACCTGATTCCCTCGCTCACGGCCTACGAGAACGTGGCCGTGCCGATGGAGATTCGCGGCACCCCGAACCCCGGCGCGCGCGCCCGGGCGCTCCTCGAGGAGGTGGGCCTCACGGGCCGCGCCCACCACTATCCCTCGCAACTCTCGGGCGGCGAGCAGCAGCGCGTGGCGCTGGCGCGGGCGCTGGCCAACGACCCGCCCATCCTTCTCGCGGACGAACCCACCGGCAACCTGGATACGAAGAACGGGCACCACATCATGGACCTGCTGCGCAGCATCCATCAGTCGCGCCAGACGACGCTGATCCTCGTCACGCACGACCAGGAACTCGCGGCGATGGCCGATGTGCGCATCTCGCTGCGCGACGGCCGGGTGGTCTGATGTTCGTCCTGCGCATGGCGCTTCGCGAGACCCGCGCCTCCTGGCGCCGGCTCCTCTTCTTCTTCGTCTGCATCGCGGTCGGCGTCGCCGCCATCGTGGCCTTGCGGTCGGTCATCCAGAGCGTGCGGGCCGTCTTCGGCAGCGAGGCCAAGTCGCTCATCGCCGCCGACGTGCTGATCTCCACCAACCGGCCATGGACACCGGAGACCCGGGCGACCATTGAGCGCCGCCTCGGGGAGTACGGTGCCCTCGCATCCTCCGAGTCGGTCGAAACGCCGACGATGATCCGCCCGGCCGACAGCGGGCGCGACGTGGCCCGCATGTCGGAACTGCGCGCGGTCCAGCCCGGGTTCCCGCTCTACGGCACGCTCACGCTGCAGGGGGGCGCCACCTACTCGCACGACCTCCTCAAGGGGCGCGGCGTGCTGGTGCGGCCGGAACTGCTCACCGCGCTCGGCGTGCAGGTGGGCGACCGGATCACGATCGGCCAGGTGCCGTTCACCATCCGCGGCGTCATCCAGGACGAGCCGGGCCGTCGCGTCGGCGACTTCAGCCTCGGTCCGCGCGTGCTGATCGACTTCGCAGACCTGGCCGATACCGGCCTGCTCACGTTCGGCAGCCGCGCCCGCAGTGTCATCCTGGTGAAGCTGCCGGACCCGCAGGTCGAGCCGCTCGTCACGAGGCTGAAGGCCGACTTCAAGGACACCTTCGTCAACGCCCGCTCCTACCGGGCCCAGGACGACGAGATCGGGCGAGACTTCGACAGGGCCGAGAACTACCTGAGCATGGTCGGCCTCGTCATCGTCATCCTCGGCGGCATCGCCGTGTCGAGCGTGACGCGCGTGTTCGTGCTGCAGAAGATGCACAGCATCGCCGTGCTGAAGTGCACGGGGGCGACCAGCGGCCAGATCATGGCCATCTACATGCTGCAGGTGATGGCGCTCGGCCTGGCGGGCAGCCTGCTGGGCGTGGGGCTTGCGCGGGCCGCCGTCGCGGCGATTCCCCACTTCGTCGACACCGCGTCGACCGCCACGTCGATGCTGGCCGACGTGCAGTACGGCGTCACCTGGAGCGCGGCCGCGCAGGGGCTTGGCATCGGTGTCCTCGTGTCGCTGCTGTTCTCGGTGGTCCCGCTCCTGAGGGTCCGCGCGGTGAAGCCCTCGCTGCTGCTGCGCGACGAGAGCGCCAGCAACCCCGGCACCGACTGGGTCCGCGTCGGGGCCTTCGCGCTGGTCACGGCTGGCCTGGTCGCCGTCACCGCCTGGCAGGCGGCCTCCCTCAAGGTGGGGCTGATCGTCTGTGCCGGGTTCGCGGGGCTTGCGCTGATCCTGATGCTGGCCGGGCGGCTGCTCGTCCAGCTGGTGGCGCCGCTGGCGAACACGCCGTCGTTCCCCCTGCGGCACGCCGTGCTCCACCTGTCGAGGCCCGGCAATCAGACGCGCGTCATCCTGCTGGCCGTGGGCCTCGGCGCGTTCTTCATTGTCGGCGTGCGCAGCCTGCAGTCGGCCCTGCTCGAGCAGTTCTCGATGGAGCTGACCGCCAATGCACCGGACATGTTCCTCATGGACGTGCAGCGCGGGCAGGCGGACGGTGTCAAAGCGTTCCTCGAGGACCCCGCGCGCGGGACCGGTCCGTTCCGCCTCATCCCGGTGCTGCGTGCCCGCGTCACCGGTGTCCAGGGACGGGAAACCAACCTCGAATCGTTCGAGGACGTCCGCGCGCTCGGGTCCCTCGGGCGTGAGTACACGATCACCTACCGGGGCAACCTCGAGGCGAACGAGGAGATCGTCGAGGGACGGTTCTGGAACGGCCCGTCCGCCGACGCCGAAGTGTCGGTGGAGGAAGGGATCAACGAGCGCTTCCGGGTGAACATCGGCGACACGATCCGGTTCGACATCCTCGGGCGCACCGTCAACGCCCGCGTCTCCAGCATCCGCCGGGTGGACTGGAAGGACTCGCGCAACGGCGGCTTCATGTTCGTGTTCAGGCCCGGCGTGCTGGACAATGCCCCGCAGATGTTCATCGCGCCGCTCAAGGGGCCGGAGGACGCGGCGGCCCGCGCCCGCTTCCAGGCGGATCTGGTGTCGCAGTTCCCGAACGTCTCGGTCATCGACTTCCGCGAGATCCTGTTGACGATCCAGGACGTGATGTCGAAGGTGACGCTGGCGATCTCCGTGGTCGGCGGCCTGGTGCTGTTCAGCGGGGCGCTGATCCTCGTCGGCGCCGTGGCGATGACCAAGTTCCAGCGGGTCTACGAGGCAGCCGTGTTCAAGACCCTCGGCGCCAACACGCGCACCATCGCGCGGATGCTGCTGTTCGAGTACGGCGTCCTCGGCCTGCTGTCCGGGGCGGTCGGGTCGCTCGGGGCCGTGGCGCTGTCGTGGGGCGTGAGCCGTTATGCCCTCGACATCCCCTGGCGCCTCTTCTGGGCCGAGCATCTGGGAGGGGTGGTCCTGACCGCGCTGCTGGTGGCGGCCATCGGGGTGCTTTCCAGCCTGGATGTTCTCCGGAACAAGCCGCTGCTGACGCTCCGCGCCGAGTGACGACCCTCTGTTTCTTGGGTTATGATCCTCGTTTACGAGGCCCCCGTTGGGCGACCCATGGTGCAGGAGTCCCAGAGGCGATGGACGTGCAGACTTACAAGGACGCGCTCGTCAGGAAACGGACTGAGATACTGGGGACCGGCGGCATCAAGCCGCTGCAGGCCTCGATGGAGAACAACACGCGCCAGGGTGACATGGCGGACCAGGCCAGCGGAAACAACGAGGTCCACATCGCCCTGAAGCTGAAACAGACGGACGCCAAGATCCTCCAGGCCATCGAGGAGGCGTTGAAGCGCATCGACAAGGGCACGTACGGGATTTGCCGCGATTGCGGCGAGCCGATCGCCCCGGCCCGGCTGAACGCCATCCCCTGGACCCGCGTCTGCATCACGTGCAAGGAGAAGCAGAAGTCGTGACCGAACTGGTGTCGCTCCTGCAAGAGTTCTATCGCGAGAAGTTGACGTCGGTGCTCCGGCACCAGGCCGCCGCCAAGTACGTGGCCCAGTACGATCACAACAACACCTACCAGTACATCATCAACCGCGAGGACACGCAGCTCTCGTGGGTGGGCCGCGCCATCGTGGATCTCGGCGGGGAGGTGCCGCCGAACCAGGCCGAGCCGGACCGCAAGCCCTCGGGCAAGGGGATCTCGGCCGCGTCGCCGCTCTACCAGGAGGATGCCCGCGACGCGGCGGCGTTCGTCGAGCGATGGAAGCCGCGCGTCGAGGCGATGACCAACATCCGCCACCGCAACATGCTCCGCGTCATCCTCGGCGAGGTCCTCGAGGCCCAGCGATTCTTCGAGCAGGCGCTCGCCGGTCGGACCGACCTGCTGGGCAAGCGCACGCCCGGCGTCGGCAAGCTCGAGGGGGAAGTGCTGCAGACCCGCTGGATTGAGTAGGACCCCGACGCTGGTCGCGATTGCCCTGGGCACCAACCTGGGCGATCGCGACGCGCACCTCGACTTCGCCACCGCACGCCTCTCCGCTCTCCTCACCGACCTCCGGGTCTCCAGCCGCCACGACACCACCCCCGTCGACGTCGTCGGCGTGCAGCCCCGCTACCTCAATGCCGCCGCCGTTGGCACCACCACGTTGGATCCGCACGACCTGCTGCGGGAACTGCAGCGCATCGAGGCCGACCGCGGCCGCGAGCGGCCATTCGCCAATGCACCCCGCACGCTGGATGTGGACCTGATTCTCTACGGTCATCTGGTGCTGGACGACGATACGCTATCCGTGCCGCACCCGCGGTTTCGCGAGCGCCGCTTCGTGCTCGAGCCGCTGGCTGAAATCGCGCCCGCGATGATCGATCCCGTGAGCGGCGAGACGGTTGCTGCCCTCGCACTGCTTCTGCAGCGCCCCTAGCCCCTCGCCCCACCTGTCAGCCGCCCGTGGCGCGATCGAGCGGGTTCGCGTCCCGCCTGTGCCGCCTTCCTTGGGAAGGGGCGCGGCGTCGCCGGCTCAGTCGTTCGACCGCGTCATCAGCGGCACGCGACGCATGATGCCGGGCATGTTCGGCATTCGCATCGCCCCCCGGCGCCACTTGGCCAGCACACCGTCGATGGTCCACCAGATGGAGACCAGCACCGTCAGCAGCGAAGCGACAGAAAGGGATACAAGAAAGACAGCTCGCATCGACATCGTCCTCAGGCGGCGGACCGCACCGCCGGGCTGGCCTTGCTCGCCGCCCGGACCTGAACCTTCCGCCGTTCGTTCTTCAGCCAGATCCACAGGCCAGTGAGACCGATGGCCGCCAGCACTCCACCGAGGATGTTGTCCCACCAGATCTCACCGCCACGTCCGAGGAACGTGCCGCCGGTGTGGAGGTCGCGCGCGAGGGCTGTCAGCGAGACCCGCGGGTCGTCGATTGGCGGCAACATCTTCGATGCCATCATCGCCGGCCGCAGCATCTCCCAGGTGACACCGTCGCGACTGATCATCGGGCGCGTTGCGGAGAGTTCCGTGCGGCCGCCGGCGACGGCGACGACGGTTCCGTCTGCCTGGGTCGCGAGCGTATGCAGCCGGCCACGGACACCGACCTGCCACTCACCATTCACGAGCGACCAGACCCCATTGACCGTCCCGACAATCGGGGTCGCGGCCGGGCCACCCACAATCGCGATGACGCGCTGTCCGGCGAAATGCGGAACAGGTGTGAGCACCTTGTTCGTCATTGTCCACAGACCGTCGTCCGTCCCGATCCAGAAGGTGGTGCTGGCGTCGCGGTAGAACGACGTCACCTGCCGTTGGGAGGCGTTTGCGTAGCCGGGTACGAACTTCGCGGGTACCGTCAGCCTCATGATGTCGGGACCTCGGAACCCCAGCACCATGCCCGTGACCGCGATCAGGGTCATCGGCACGGCCAGCGCAATGCCGATCCACGTGTGTACCTTGCGCGCGGTTACCTTGGCGAACACACCGTTCATCTCTCGTACTCCGTGCTAGAAGGTCAGCGTGAGATCGGCGCCGAGGACGCGACCCACATCGGGAAAGCCGGCCACCGACTGGTAGCGGACGTCGCCGAGGTTCCGTCCGTACGCAGTCGCCCTGTAGGCCTTGCCGCCGAGGACGAAGCTCCGGCCCAGGCTGGCATCGACACGGGTGTAGTCGCCGAGCGGGTAGTAGGCTGTATCGGCACCACCCGCGGGCCTTCGCCCTTCGAAGGAAGACACCCGCTTGACCGACACCGTGGCGCTGAACAGCTGCCATCCCTGCGTCAGGCTCAGGTCAAGGACGTTTCGAGGCGTGGTGCGTTGGACCAGGTTGGCCGAGTCCTCGAGCGTGGTCATTCGCGTGTATCCGGCGCGGTAGCGCCCCTGGGCGGGCCACCCGCCCTCGATCACGAACTCGAGCCCTTCCCGGGTGGTGTCCGACTGCGTGTAGCACGGTTGCAGGCTGGTCGCCGGCGCGCCCGCACCCGTCGTCGGGACGGCCGCCGTCGAGCACACAGCGAGCGCGCCGTTGTTGCGCGTATATGTGTAGCCAGAGATGCTCTTCTCGTTCTGAACGCCACGGTGGAACGCGGTCGCCATGGCGGTCACCATGGCACCGAGCCGACTCTCGACGCCCGCTTCCCACTTGGTCTGGGTCTCGGGTTCGAGCGCGACGCCGGGAACCGCGTTGATGTTGCTGTCGGACTGACGGTTGCGGCACACGTCCCAACAGTGACAGCCGCTGCGAGATTTGCGCATGGGCGCCGGCCGTGAAGAACACGGCCGGTGCGAGAGTGCGATTGGTGACGAGTGGCAACGGCTGTGGCGGTTGGGCGCCCCCAGTGAAATAGTCGACCCCATTGAGGATGCGTACCTGGTCGCGACGGACGCTGCCGTCCATGGCAACACGGTTGCGAAGCAGCGAACGCTCCACCTGGGCGAAGAGACCCGTGATTCGCTCCCGCCGCTCGATCCCTTCGTACGAGTTCTGCCCCGTGGGCGTGTGCCACCGCATCACGTCGCCGCCGGTCGACAACCGGAAGCCGGACAGGTCAGCCACATGCCGGACGTTGATGTGGGTGGTGCGGTTCTCGTTGAGCAGGCCGCCGTCCTCGAAGTTGAGGTTCGCGAGACTTCCCGCTCCGTTGAGCTTCTGGTGCGACCGGTTGTGCGACACCGCAAACAACGTGGTCTGCCGGCGCGACCACACCAGGTTGCCGGCGGCCACCAGCATGTCGGTTCGGGACGGCCTCATCTCCCAGTTGTCCGCTGCGCCGGCCGACGCCACGAGCGCGGAGTTCGGTACCTGGAAGCGAGAGTGGTCGTGGAACCAGGTCGCATCGACATTGAAGAACCCCTGCGACACGCCAGCCTTGAGCAGGGCGCTCGTCGAGTGCCTGGCGACGTTGTAGGCGTGACCGTTCGAGAGTCGGCCGCCCGGACCAGCCGTATCGAACACGGAGGCGGTTGCGGAGACATATCCCAGCGACCGGGCCCCAGTGGCGCGAGGTGTGCCGAAGGTCGTCCCTGCAAGCACATTGGCGGCGGGCGTCTGGTTCGACTCGAACGCGAGGCGGACGGACCCGTTGCTACGTTGCGCGCGGCGCGTCCGGATGACGATGAACCCGTCGGTTGGCGAACCCGAGGGATTGGAGAAGCCGACCATTGGCGCCAGCGTCAGGGAGCTCGAACCTCGAATCACCTCCATCTGCTCGATCGCGTTGACGGGCAATGCCGGCAGAATGCGGCCGGCCACCTGCGACGGCAGGTACGCGCCGTCGACAATCCAGACGAGGTTGCTGTCGCCACGGATGCGCGCCCCACTGAACCCCTTCTTCCCTGAACTGGTGGAGAACGCGCCGGTCGTGTTGTTCAACAGGTCGAAGACGGACACCGGTTTGAGCGCCTGAATCTGCGAGGCTGTCAGGACCTGCGAAATGGTGCCTGCGCTGAGCGGAACCCTGTAGGGATTCTGTGGGCTCTGGGGCGCGAGGGCCTGTTCTCGAGGCGCCCCTTCCACCGACACACGCTCGACGAATCGTCCCACGGCGAGAACCACGTCGAGCACTTCGCCTCGGTCGAGCTGCTCGGCGCCGACTTCGAGCACCGCATCGTCGAATGCGTCGTGATGGACGACTACGCGAAACGTCCGGGCAGCCGGCACCCTCATCCGGAAGCCCGTCCCGATCTGTGACCGCCACGGCCACGCGGTCGCCGGCCGGACTCGAGACCTGGATCTCGGCACCCACCAGAACGCCTCCAAGCTCATCGCTCACGCGGCCCCCGAGGACTACGCCGTCGGCTGGCGCCTGCGCAGAGCTTCGACCAACCAGGGCAAGACACAGGCAAATCACCCAGACCGAGCACCGCATCGTATGGACCACGTTCGCAACTCCGGAGGAATCGACATCACACTGACGGCGCGCCACGCCGCGAGCCAGAGGCCATCAGCGGCCCCTGAGAGTCGCCGAGTGCGTCGCAGGTGCGCAATGGTCGAGCAGGCGGTCGGCCGCCTTCGGCAGTGGAATCGAGCTATGACCCGGCCGACGGTCGCCTGCGTGCAGCTAGCGGCGCCCCTCGCCGCTGGCTGCCGCCCCCGTCACCAATGTCGGACCGGCGGAATCGTTGTGGTGGCAGGTACGCACGCAACAACAGGTCGAACCCGGAGGCATGTATGAAGACGATTCAGAGATTCGTGATGGGCGTGGTGATCGGCAGTCTCGGACTCGCGGCCGTCCTGGTGACGACAGGTGCCCCGACGTTCGCGCAGAAGAAGGAGGCCGTGTTCGTCAACCTGACCTCGGACGAACCCGAGCGGGTCACCATGGCCCTCAACTTCTCGACGAAGCTGCTGCAGGGCGGGAACGAAGTGACGGTCTTCCTGAACGTGGACGGCGTTCGCCTTGGCTCCACCAAGGTTGCTGCACTGTCGAGTCAGCGCGGCGAGCTGGCGACGTTCATGAAAGCCGGTGGCAAGGTCGTCATCTGTCCGCACTGCATGCAGGTTCGCGGTGTGGCAGCCGGTGACCTCCTGGCAGGCCTCACCATGGGCGGCGAAGGGGCCGGGCAGCACGCGTTCATGGCGAGCACGCGGTCGATTTCCTACTGACGGGGGCTGAGTGATCCGGACCGGAGCCTCGACGCGCTGGCACGAGCGGCTCGCCACGAACCAGGCAGCCGTGCGAGCCACGCGAGCGGGACCGGCCACGGCAACGACGGGCTTTGGGCATCGCCCTCGGCAAACGACGAAAGATGTGGCCGTCAGCGGCTGCGCGCGGCGAGCGCCTCGAGGGCGTCACTCGTCAGTCGCTGCACGGTCCACTCGGACATCGGCACGGCGCCAATCGCGCGGTAGACGCCCAGAGCGAGTGCGTTCCAGTTCAGCACCGACCACTCCATCCGTCCGCAGCCGCGGTCCACGGCGATCCGGGCGAGGTGGGCCAGCAACTGGCGGCCGAGACCGCGCCGGCGGAAGGCGGGACGCACGAACAGGTCTTCCAGGTAGAGTCCGGGGCGACCGAGGAAGGTGGAGAAGTTGAAGAAGTACAGCGCGAACCCTGCGGGTGTGCCGGCCGCGTCGCGAGCGATGATCGCGTGTGCCACGGCTTCGGGACCGAACAGGGCATCGCCAAGCATGCCCTCCGTCGCCTGCACTTCGTGCGACAGCTGCTCGTAGTCGGCAAGTTCCCGGATCAGGGCAAGCACCAGTGACAGGTCCGTGGGTGTGGCGGGCGCGATGGCGAAGGCGGCGGTCGGCTCGGACATGCCGACAGGGTAGCGTACGGCTGTGCGGCTAGAACGGCACCTCGGCGGGCAGGGCGGCCAGTTCGTCTTCGGCGGTGCGCCGATGCTGCACCGGCCTGTCCGAGACGATCTGTCCGTCGCGGCAGGCAATGACCCGCGTGCCGTACTCCGCGATATCGTGCTCGTGGGTGATGACCAGCACCGTGATGCCGCGCTCCCGGTTCAGGCGCTGGAAGATGCCCATCACCTCGATGCTCGTCCGCGTATCGAGGTTACCAGTCGGTTCGTCGGCGAGCAGGATCGACGGGCGCGTGATCAGTGCGCGCGCGATGGCGACCCGTTGCTGCTGGCCGCCCGAAAGCTGGTTCGGATGATGATCCGCGCGCTGCCCGAGACCGACCGCCTCGAGCGACTCCAGCGCACGTGCCCGCCGCTCGGACGACCTGATGTTCACGCCGCTGTAGAGCAACGGCAGCTCCACGTTGTCGATCGCGCTGGTGCGGGAGAGCAGGTTGAACCCCTGGAACACGAACCCGATCTTGTTGTTCCGCACTTCGGCCAGCTGGTCCTTCGACATCCGCGAGACATCCTGGCCGTCCAGGAAGTACTCGCCCGACGTGGGCCGGTCCAGGCACCCGAGGATGTGCATCAGCGTGGACTTGCCCGAGCCGGAGGGGCCGGTCACCGACAGGAACTCGCCCGGCGAGACATCGAGCGACACCCCGCGCAGCGCGCGCACCTCCACCTCGCCGACCACGTAGGTCTTCACGAGGTTGCGGATGCTGATGACCGGCCGTGTGTCCGTCATTCGAACCGGAGGGCTTCGATCGGGTCGAGCCGCGCCGCCTTCTGCGCAGGGTAGAAGCCGAAGAAGACGCCGACCGCGGCCGCGAAGCCGAACGCCATCCCCACGGCGTTCGCCGGCACCTTCGCGGGCCACGACATCCAGCGCGACATCCCCTCGGCCAGCCCGAAGCCCAGCGCGATGCCGATGCCGCCCCCAATCAGGCTGAGGGCAATCGCCTCGACGAGGAACTGGAGGAGCACGTCCTTCCCCTTGGCGCCGATGGCCATCCGCAGGCCGATCTCACGCGTCCGTTCCGTGACCGAGACCAGCATGATGTTCATGATCCCGATGCCGCCGACGATGAGGGACACGCCGGCGATGCCGGCCAGCAGCGTCGTCATCGTACCCATGGCCTGCGTGCGCACGTCGGCAATCTCCTCGGCCGTGCGCACCGTGAAGTCGTCATCCTGGCCGGGGACGATGCGGTGGCGCGTGCGGAGGAGGACCGCGATCGCATCAGCCACCGTGGACGTCTCGGCTGCGCTGGCGGCCGAGACGGTGATGTCGCGGATCGAGGTGACCCCCATCAGCTTCTTCATCACCGTGGTGTAGGGGACGAGGATCTGGTCGTCCATGTCCGGTCCCATGCCGCTCTGGCCCTTGGCCGCCATGACACCGACGACCCTGAACGGCTGGTTCCGCACCCGGATGACCTGGCCCACCGGGTCGACATCCGCGCCGAACAGGGTGTCGCTCACCGTCTTGCCGAGTACGGCCACCTTGGACGCGCTGGTGACATCCTGCGGGCCGAAGAAGGATCCGAAGCGCGTGGGCCACGCCCGAATCAGCGGCAGGTCGACGTCGGTGCCCTGGATGCGGGTGAACCAGTTCTGGTTGCCTGCGATGACCTGGGTCTGGGTCTGCTGCCCGGCCGCCACGTACTGCGCGCCCGGCACCTCGGCGCGGATCGCCTCGGCGTCCTCGACCGTGAGGGTGCTCGAGGTGCCCAGCCCTCCCCGAACGCCGCCACTCGAGAAGTTGCCGGCGTTCACCGTGATCATGTTGGTGCCGGCACCCTTGATCTGGTCCTCGATCATCGCCTGTGCGCCATTGCCCATGGCCACCAGCGTGATGACCGCGGCGACGCCGATGATCATGCCGAGCATGGTGAGGCCCGTGCGCATCTTGTTCCGGCCAAGGGCCTTGAACGCGATGCGGAACGTCATGACAGGGGACATGGGCGATGGGCGGTGCTGAATTGCTGATTGACGAATGCTGATTGCTGACTTGGTTCTGAACTTCTGAGTTCCAGGAACGCTACCGTCCTCGACCGCCGCCGCCGTTGAAGCCTCCGCCGGGGAAGCCCTGGCGCCCGCCCTGCGGGCCGAAGCCGGGGAAGGCGGTCGTTGCCGGCCGGGTCGTCTGTCCAGGCAGGACGACGTTGGTCACCACGTCCGCGCCTTCGCTCAGGTCGCCTTCGATCAACTCGGTGAACTGTCCGTCCGAGATGCCGAGCCGCAGCCGCACGGGCTGCAGCGTGTTGTTGACATACGTCCACACCCGGCCCGGCGACTCGGTGCGCGGCAGCGGCGCGAACAGCGCGTCGATCGTTCCCGGGCTCTGGGCACCCGCGGGTGGACTGGCTGGCGCGGGGCTGTCACGCCGGCCGCGGCCCTGACCAGAGGGCGCATCTGTGCTGCCGGTTGCGCTGTTCCGTTCCCCGACGCCGCCGCGGCCGTTGAAGGCGGCGCCCGGGTTGGCCGGGTCGATCCCCCGCTCGCGCATCCGGGCCATCATCGCCTCGCGCTGCTCGGGCGGCAGGTTCTGCATCCGTTCGGCGAACCTCGCCCGACGGTCCGTCGTGTCGGCTGCGGCCTCCGGCTGGCGATCGCCACCGGTTGGCGCCGTCGAACCCCCGCGACCATCCCCCTGTCCGGGCGCTGCTCCGCGTGCGGGTGGCCGGGCGCCGCTGCCGGCCTCGACCTGCGCCGCCGGCTCCGCCCGGCCCGGCGTAGTGACCGTCGGTGCCTGGGAGCCTGGCGCTACGGCTGGTGCCGGCGATGCCGACGCGGGCGTGCCCGGTGTATCGCCGTTCCCCTGCGAACCGTTGCGGCGTCCCCCCCCGGGGGCGAAGCCGCGGCCCTGCGGTTCGGGCGGTGCCTGGCCCAGCGCCGTGAACACTTCTGCCGCCGGCCGGAAGCGCAGGGCGGCGTTCGGCACGCGCAGCACGTTGAGCGCCTTGGCGAGTTCGATGTTCACGTTCGCGGTCATGCCGGGCTTCAGGCGCAGGTCGTCGTTCGGCACGTCGATCACCGTGGCGTAGGTGACCACGTTCTGCTGCACCTTCGCCTCGAGCCTGACCTGGGACACGCTGCCCCTGAACGCGTCGTTGGGGTAGGCGTCCACCCGGAAGACCACCGCCTGGTTCGGGCGGATGCGCCCGACGTCCGACTCGTCGAGGTTCGCCACCACCTGCATCTTGGTCAGGTCCGCCGCGAGGACGAACAGCGTGGGCGCCTGCATGCTCGCGGCCACGGTCTGGCCCACATCCACGTTCCGCGAGATCACGAGTCCGTCGATCGGCGCGGTGATGACGGTATGTTCCAGGTTGACCTGGTTCTGGTTCAGCGAGGCCAGCGCCTGGGTGACCTGGGCTTCCTGCGACCGGATCTGCGCCTCGGCCGAGCGCACGTTCACCTCGGCGGTCTCGAGATCCGTCCGTGGAATCAACTGACGGTTGCTCAGCTCACGGGCCCGATTCAGCTTGGTCTGGGCATCGGCCAGCGTGACACGCAGCCGTTCGAGGTCGGCCTGCGCTCGGATGAGGTTCGCGCGCGCCTGCTCGATCTGGGTCTGGAAGAGGGAAGGGTCCAGGCGCGCCAGCACCTGGCCCTTCCTCACGAGGGAGTTGAAGTCGGCGTAGAGCGCTTGGATCGTTCCCGACACCTGTGTGCCCACCTGCACGGTGGTGACGGCGGCCAGCGTGCCGGTCGCCCCGACGGTCTCGAAGACGTCGCCGCGGGTGACGGCTGCCGTCGTGACCGTTGGCGCCTCCGGCTTCTGTGAGTACCGGTAGTACCAGTAGCCGCCCCCGCCCAGCAGGCCAAGGACGAGCACGGTCACGACGAGCTTTTTCATCGGGGTCTACGCCTCAGCGGCATCTACCTTCTTGGACCGCCGGAACGGGTTGGGGATACCTTCCTCGAACAGCGTGTACATCGTCGGCACCAGCACGAGCGTGATGAGGAGGGACGTCGTCAGGCCGCCGATGACCACGCGGGCCAGCGGCACCTGCAGTTCGCTGCCTTCGCCGATGCCCAGAGACATCGGCACGAGGCCGAGCGCGGTGGCGATCGACGTCATCAGGATCGGCCGCAGGCGCGTCCGTCCGGCCTGCTCCACCGCCTCTCGGATCGGCAGGCCGTCGCGGTGGCGGAGCACGTTGGTGTAGTCGACCAGCAGGATCCCGTTGCTCACGACGATGCCGGCCAGCATGATGACGCCGATGTAGGCCTGCATGTTGAACGACGTGTTCGTCAGCCAGAGTGACAGCACGACGCCGATGGCCGCGGTCGGCACCGAGAACATGATGATGAACGGGTCGCGCAGCGACTCGTACTGCGAGGCCATGACCGCGTAGACCAGCAGCAGCGCCAGGATGAGCACGGTCCGCAGCTGGTCGAACGCCTTTGCCTGCTGCTCCACCTCGGCGCCGAAGCCGATGGAGAAGTCCTTCGGCAGCAGGCTGTGGATCTGGGGCAGCCGCTCGTTGACCGACTGCACGGCCTCGCTGAGCGTGGCCTCGGGCTCGGCGCTGACGTAGGCGATGCGCTGCTGGTTCTTGCGCTGAATCTGGGACGGGCCGACCGAGTCGGCGACACGCATCAGGTTCTTCGCCTGCACCACGGTGCCCTGGGGCGTGCTGACGAGCACGTCGTTCACGTCACTGACCGCCTGGCGCTGATCCTCCTTGAGGCGGACCACGATCGGGTACTCCTGGCCCGCCTGGCGGAACATCGCCGCCTGCGTGCCTGCCACGTTGGTCCGCAGCGTGTTCGCCACGGTCGTCGTGTTCACGCCCAGCAGCGCCGCCTTGGCGCGGTCGACCTCGACCGCCAGCTCAGGCCGTCCCTCGTCACGGCCCAGCCGCGAGTCGGCCACGCCGGGCGTGCTGTCGAGCAGGTCCTTGGCGGCCTGCGCCACCTTGCGGGCCTCGTTGAGGTCCTCACCGCGGATCTCGAGGGAGAGGCGGCCTCCGCCGGCGTTGCCGCCGGACAGGAAGCGGTTCATCTGGTAGTTGCCGCCCGACGCGTTGGCGCGGACCACCACGCCGGGAATGCCCGAGAGCTGGCGCCGCAGGTCCATGGCGATCTGGTCACTGCTCCGGGTCCGCTCGTCCTTCGGCTTGAGCAGGATCTGGAGGTTGCCGCGGTTCACGTTGCCGCCGCCGGGAGGTCCGAAGCCGCCGCCGCCACCCGCGTTGGTGATGACGTCGGTCGCCTCCGGGACCAGCTGGTTGATGGCTGCCTCCACCCGCTGCAGCACGGGGTCGGTGACCTCGATGCGGGTGCCCTGCGCCAGCTCGATGCTCACCTGCACCTGGCCCTCGTCGGCCTGCGTGGCGAGCTCGGTCGGCAGGGTGCCGCCGATGTACCAGGCGAGGACGACCGAGGCCGCCGCCACGCCGACCACCGCCGCGCGGTGCGAGAGCGCCTTGTGCAGCAGCTTGGTATAGGCGTCGTCCATGCCGTTCAGCATCCGCTCGCTGAACCCGAAGAGCGTCCGGCTGATCGCGCTCCGCTGCTCGAGGGGCGGCGGCAGGACGAGCAGGCGCGAGCAGAGCACCGGCACCAGCGTCACCGCCACGAAGAGCGACATCAGGAGGGAGAAGACCACCACGACCGACAGCTGCCGGAACATGATGCTCGACACGCCCTCGAGGAAGAGCAGCGGGACGAACACCGCGATGTGCGTCAGGATCGAGGCCAGGATGGCCGACCAGACCTCCTCGCTGCCGTCGATGGCCGCCGTCATCCGGTCCTTGCCGTGGTGCTCCATGTGCCGGAACGAGTTCTCCAGCACGACGATCGCCGCGTCGACGATCATGCCGACGCCGAGCGCCAGGCCGCCGAACGTCATCGTGTTCAGCGTCAGCCCACCGAAGTAGAGCAGGGCGAACGTGCCGACCACCGAAATCGGGATGGACGTGCAGACGATGAGCGTCGAGCGGAAGTTGCGCAGGAACAGGAAGATGATCGCGATGACCAGGACCGACCCGAGCATCACGTGCTCCTGCACGGCGCTGATGGACCGCTCGATGAACTTGGCGCTGTCATCGAGCAGCGAGATCTTCACGCCGGGCACCTCACGGTTGATGCGGTCGATTTCCGCACGCACGCCCTCGGCGATCTGCACGGTGTTCGTGCCCGACTGCTTGGTGACCTGCAGGCGCACGCCGGGCCGGCCGTTGATGCGGAGCACCGAGCGGACGTCCTCGGTCGAGTCCTTCACGTCGGCGATGTCCTTGAGGTACACCGGCACACCGTTCTTCGTCAGGACGACCGTGTTCGCAATCTGGTCAAGGTTCTGGTACTGGCCCTGGCTGCGGAGCAGCAGGGCGCGGTCGCCCTGGTACACCTCGCCGATCGGGATGTTCTGGTTCTCGTTCCTGAGCACGGTGACCACACGGTCGACCGAGAGGTCGAGCGCGGTGATCTTCTCGCGCGACAGGTCCACGTGAATCTGCCGGCGCAGGCCGCCGCCCACCGTCACGGCCGCCACGCCCGACACCCGCTCGAAGCGCGGCGAGAGGATGTTCTCGGCCAGCTCGCGCAGCTGCACGCGATCCATCGTGCCGTCCGTGCTCTCCAGCGCCAGGCCCATGATCGGCATGGCGTTCGAATCGAACTTCTGCACGATGGGCGGATCCGCATCCTCCGGCAGGCGTCCGCGCACGCGGTCGATGCGCGTCCGGATGTCGTCCATCGCCTCGTTCAGGTCGGTGCCCCAGGTGAAGTTCAGCTGGATGCTCGCGTTCCCCTCGTTGGCGCTGGAGTTCATCTGGTCGAGGCCGGAGACGGCGCTCAACTGCTGTTCCAGCGGCCGGACGATCAGCTCCTCCATCTCGAGCGGGCCGACGCCCTGGTAGCTGACGCGGACGTTCACCGTCGGCTGCGAGATGTCGGGCAGCAGGTCGACCGGAAGGCGCGTGAGGGAGATGCCGCCAATGAGGATGATGATCGAGCTGATCATCGTCATCATCACGGGACGCTCGATGGCGAAACGCGGGATGCTCATGCCTGCTCCTGATACCTGACTGCTGCTGCCTGCTACTGGCCGCCGGCGGGAGCGCCGCGCCGGCCGCGTGCCTCACCGCCACCGAATCCACCCTGACCGCCGGGCGCCCCCAGCGGGGCGCCGCCCGTGGCACCGCCAGCGGCCGCACCCTCGGCACTGCCACCCTGACGGCCTTCGCCTGGAGCCGCGCCAGGCGCGCCACCCTGCCGGCCACCAGCTCCGCGTGCACCGCCGCGCCCGCCGCGGCCATTGGCGCCGAGCAGCACGATCCGATCGCCCTCGCGCAGCGCAGCCGCGCCGGTCGTCACCACGCGCGTGCCCTCCGCCAGCCCCTCCACAATCTCAATCTGGTCCGGCTGCGACATGCCGATCTTCACGGCCTTGAACCGCGCGACGTCCCCTTCGTCCGGCAGGAACACGCCCTTCTCACCTCGCAGGTCGACCACGGCGTTGGCCGGGACCACCAGGGTGTTCTCCTTGTGCTCCACCACGAAGTTCACCCGCGCATACATGCCGGGCTTCAGGCGGAAGGTCGAGTTCTGGACCTCGACCTCGATCTGCGCCGTGCGTGTGGCCGGGTCGAGCACCGGCGCGACGTGCGCGATGCGGCCATCGAAGACTTCACCCGGGAATGCATCGACCGACACGTCGGCCTTCATGCCCTGGGTGATGCGGCGCAGGTCCTTCTCGACGACGTTGGCCACGAGGCGCACCACGCCGATGTCGACCACCGAGATGAACGACGAGTTGGGCGTGACCCAGGCACCGGGGTCGAGTGCCCGTTTGCCGATGAAGCCCGCCACCGGCGAGGTGATGTTCGTGTTGGCGAGGTTGATCTTGAGCTCGTCGAGCCTGGCCTGCGCCTGGGCGTACTGCGCGCGGGCGAGGTCCAGCGCGGCGACCGCGGCCTGGTACCGGGCGTCCGTGTCGTCGAACGTCTGCCGGGGGATCAGCTGCCGCTCGTACAGGCTGCGCGACCGATCCAGGTTGGTCTGTGCGAGCTTGAGGTCGGCCTCGCGCTGGCGCACCGTTGCCGCCGACACCTCGAACGATGCCTGGGCCTGCTTGACCTGCTCCAGGATCTCGCGGTCCTCGACCTTGGCCAGCCGCTGGCCCCGACTCACCCGGTCGCCCAGGCGGACGTTGACGGTTTCGAGCCGGCCGGCCACCTTCGGCACCGCCTCGATGGTCGCGGCGCCGATCAGATTGCCGACGACTTCGAGGCTCTCGCTCATGTCGCCGCGCTTCACGGCGGCCAGCTCCACGGTCATCGGCAGGCGCGGACCGCCGCCGCCGAAGCCGCCCGGACCACCGAATCCACCGGGCCCGCCGGGGCCCCCGCGACCGCGTCCCGCCTGCGCACCAGGCCCGCCGGGTCCGCCCGGGGCGCCAGACGCCGCACCGGCCTCTGCGCTCGAGGCCTTCTGCTTCGAGTAGTAGTAGTACCCCCCGGCGCCGGCCGCAAGGATGACAACGACGATGATTCCGCGGTTCATAGACTCCGTCTGCTTTCGTGGCGGCCCGACTAGCGGCCCAGGATCGTGATGTTCGCCGAGCCCAGTGACGTCTGCTGCAGACGCTCGAGCTCCACAAGGGACCGGCGATAGGCCAGGACTGCCTGCAACTCGTTGTTCTGTGCCGTGGCCAGGTCGCGCTGGGCCTGCACCACGAAGTAGTTCGTGGACATGCCCACCTCGAACTTGCTCTGTTCGGCTTCGAGCGTCCGCTGTGCGAACTCCCGGGCGGCTTGCGTGGCCTGCACGCGTTCCACGTTGTTCTGGACGTTGGTGGCCGCGTTCGTCACGTCGGTGGCAATCTGCAGCTCGATCTGCCGCAGCTGCGCCTCCACCTGGTTCAACTGCACCCGGGCCCGCGCCACGTTCGCATCGGCGGCGCTCGTCCCGATCGGATAGCTGACGTTCAGCTGCAGGTTCCAGGTGGGGTAGTTGCGCCCGAACAGTGAGCTCAGGGCGTCACCGTACCCGCCGGGGATCTCGCCGATGACCACGCGGTTCACGCCGGTGCCGCTGGTGATGAACTGCGTGCCGCCCTGGCCCACGAGGCCGTAGCGGGCGACGAGGTCGGCCTGCGGCAGGGTCTGGTTCCGCAGGAACTGCAGCGTCGTGTCGTTCACCTGCAGGTTCTTGCGGGCCTGCTGCAGGTCGGTCCGGTTCTCCAGCGCCCGCCGCACGGCCGCTGGAATGTCGATGGGCTGGGGCGCGAACTCGGGGCGATCGAGCGGGACCAGCTCCGCGTTCCAGTTCGGGTCCTGGGTACCGGCCACGATCAGGCGCTTCAGGGCCAGCTCATTGGTCCGCCGCGTGCCCTCCGCCACCGCGAGGTTCTGGCGCTGCGTCGCGGCCTGCGACTGGGCCTGCACCACGTCGATGGGTGCCATCGTGCCGATTTCGACCCGGGTCCGGTTGTCGGCCACCAGGCGCTCGGCCAGATCGACCGACCGCCGGGCGACTTCCACCGACTGGATGGCGAACAGCAGGTCCCAGTAGGCGTTCCGCACGTTCGAGACGATGTTGATGATCGAGGCCTGGAGCTGGATCTCGCTGATGTCCTGGTTCAGGCGCGTGACGGCCAGCTGCTGGCGCGCGTTGTCGATGCGGAAGTTGCGCAGCAGCGGCTGGGTGAACTGCGCCGACCAGTTCGTGTTGAAGGCCGGGTTGAAGAGCGCCGTCAGGCTCGTCGTCGTCTGCTTGTTGTTGTTCAGCGTCACCTGCAGCGCGCCGCCGCCCCACTTGAGGTTCTGGGCGATGCCGCCGTTGTAGGTGGTCGTGCCGCTCAGGATGCCCGTGCCGGCCGCTGCGCCCGAAATCGTCTGGGTCGACGGGTTGGTCAGCGACAGGTGGCTGACCTGCGAGGTCAGCGTGGGCCGATACGCGGCCTGCAGGTTCGCGAGGGTGAAGTCGAAGGTGGACGGGTTGAGCCGCTGCACAGCGATGTCGAGGTTCCGTTCGAGCGCCAGCTTCACCGCATCGTCCAGCGTGAGGCGCACGACCGGGTGCTCCGTGGCGGCCGCCGGCTGTGCCGGCTGTCCGGCGACCGGGCCGGCATCAGCCCCGACGCGAAGGGCCGCAGCCCGAATCAGTTCCTGCACATAGGCGTCGGTCACCGGCTGGGCGGCGACCGGTGCGGCAGCAAGCGTGCCCCACAGCACGGCCGTCAGTAGTCCGTAACGTGTCATTCCCGAGGGTTCCTTCAAGAGGTCCAAACCAGCCCGGTCCCTAGGGACGCGGGGTCTCCGGCGTACGCGGCTGTCGGTCGTTCTGTCGGCGCGGATCCGGACGTTCCCGCTGCCACTGATCGTGGAGCGAGCCGAATCGCGTGCGCTGCTCGGGCGACAGCACCTTGAGCATCTGCACGAGCATGAGCGAGCGCGTCTTGTTCGCGCTGGCCCGGGCCGTTTCCACCCGGTCGATCATCCGGGCCAGGGTCGCCTCGTCCGCGTCGTTCTGGATGAGCCGAGACAGCTTGGATTCGAACCTGGAGAGCTCGTCCCACTCCTGGCGCAACTCCACCCGGGTGGTTTCCCAGATCCGGTCGATCCGGGTCGACTGCTCGGTGGTCAGCCCGAGTTCCTTCTTGAACGGCTCCGACTTCCACCACGGGAAGGGACGCGGGCCGTCCGGCGGACGTTGCGCGAGTGCCGGCGCCGCACAGAGCAGGAGCGCCAGGGCCATCAGCCGCAGCCGCATGGGCATGGTCATCGTCAAACCTCTGTAAATGCAGTTCTCGGTAGGGAATACGATGGCGGCCGTGCTGGCGTTTAGCCCGCGGACAGGTTTTTTCTTTGGGGGGGCGGGGGCGGCCGGCACCAGCGCCACCCGCGTTATGCAGGCTGGCAGAAGTCGGTGAGCCGGGCGATGACCTGGCCGACAAGATTGTCCGGTGTCGAGGCCCCGGACGTGAGCCCGACGGTGATCGGGCCGGCCTGGGGCAGCCAGCCCGCGCTGACCAGTTCGTCCTTCGAACCGAAGGGGCGATGCCGGATCTCGTCCCGCGAGACCAGGCAGTCCGGCTCCGCAATGTGATACGTGGGACGTGACTCCGCGCAGATGCGGGCCAGGTTCGCGGTGTTGCTGCTGTTGTAACCGCCGATCACCACCATGATGTCGATCGGCCTGTCGCGCAGCAGGGCCACGACCGCATCCTGCCGGTCCTGCGTGGCGCTGCAGATGGTGTCGAAGGCCTGATAGTGACGTGCCAGGTCCGCCGCGCCCCACCGGTCGAGCATGGCGGCCTTCAGCATCTCGCCGACCGCGAGCGACTCGGACATCAGCATGGTGGTCTGGTTCGCCAGGCCGATGCGCGCCAGGTCGCGGTCCGGGTCGAAGCCGGGCGAGGTGGCCGACCCGAACCGGGCCATGAACACGGCCGGGTCCCCGCCGTTGCGGATGTAGTCGCACACCTCAGCGGTCTCGAGGTCGTTGTAGACGACCAGGTAATGGCCGCCGTGGGCCACGGCCTGCGATGCGGTGGCCTGCGTCTCCTCATGCCAGACCTTGCCGTGGATCACCGAGCTGTATCCCTGCTCTGCGTAACGCCTGACGTTCTTCCAGACATTGAGGACCGAGCCGCAGGTGGTGTCGACCAGGGTGCATCCCCGCGCGTCGAGGTCCTGCAGCATCTGCACGGGCACGCCGAACGCCGGGAGGATGACGACATCCTCCGGAGCGAGGCCATCGAACGACTCGCCCGCATCCGAGAGGAAGCGCACGCCCATGCCCCGGAGCTTCTCGTTCACGTGAGGGTTGTGGATGATCTCGCCGGTCAGGAACACCCGCCGGTCCGGGAAGCGGGTGCGGGTCTGGTAGGCGTAGTCCACCGCCCGGTCGACGCCGTAGCAGAACCCGAACTCCTGCGCCAGGTGGATGGTGAGTCGGCCGGCCGTGTAGGTGAATTGCTCGGCCTTGATGCGCTCGATGAGCGCACTGTGATAGTTCTCGGCCAGGACGCCGGCGACGGCGTCCTTCATGTCGAGACCCTTCCGGAAAATCAATGATGGCATCAGGAAATCAGCAGGGTAGCCGGGAAACGGCGTCTGCTGATTCTACCGGACGTGCGGGGTCAGCGCGTCGAATGGACGAAGCTCGCGGGAACGGGGGTTGGCCAGGGCCAGCTCGAGTTCCATCAGAAATGCATCGTCGTCCTGCGTGACGCTGTCCGCGGAAGTTCCAACCAGAACGGCCGGCGCGGCCGTGGGTGCGGGCGCTGCCACAGCCCTCGGTCGGCTGGCCGTGGCCTCGGCCACGCGGACCGTGCGGCGGCTCACGAAGCGGTCGGGACCCAGATAGCCGCCCACCGCCACTCCGATGAACAGCCCGGCTGCGGCTGCAGCCGCAAGCCAGCGCGGCGCGAGCCGCGACATGGCGGCGGGGCGCTCCGGCACCGAGACGTCGCGGCCAGGGAACGAGATCACCCGGGCCGAGCGGTGCACGTGATCCAGGCGCTTCATGATCTGCTGGTGCTGCGCCTGCAGGCGGTCGGCCGGGAACGCCTCGTCGGCCTCTGCGATGGCCGCATCCCGGTCTTCGTCGAGGAAGGCGGCGAGCGCGTCGAACTGTCCGCGGCACGCGCGGCAGGTCGTCAGGTGGTCGGTGACGCGCGGGTCGGCCGACTCGTGCGTCCGTCCCGCCATGTAGCACTCGACGAGCTGTGTCTCGCTGACGTGACCCGAGCGGAACATCAGGATGTCCCTCCGAGGAAGCCGCGCAGTTTCCGCACGGCGCGGAACAGGTGGACGCGCACCGTGGACTCGTTGATGCCTGTCATCGCGCTGACGTCCCGCGGCGAGCAGTCGCCGTAGTGACAGAGCATGAAGACCGTACGCTGCCGGCCATCGAGGCGATCGATGGCCGCGGCGATATTGCCACGCCGCTCGCGCGCGAGCAACTGGGCCTCTGGATCAGGATCCGCAGTGCCGCCCACCGTCTCGCGGACCGTGTCGTACGACGCCTCCGGGTCGGCCGGGACGAACCATCGATCGCGGCGGGCCCGCGCCTTCCGACGGTCGAGGCAGCCATTGATGAGGATGCGGGTGAACCAGACCTCGAACGGCCAGGCCTCGCGGTAAGACCCGATGTGGGTGAAAACCTTGACGAATGCGTCCTGGACGGCCTCGTCGGCCTCGGCGGCATCCCGGAGGTAGTGATAGGCAATCCTGAGCGCCCGCCTCTGGTGGGCGCTGACCAGCGCGCCGAACTGCTCGCGCGCCTCGTCCATCGCCCCGGCATCGACGAGCCGGCGAATCTCCACCGCAAGCCGCGTATCGTCGGACGGGACCGCCGCCGGCACAGCGGTACGCCGGCGCACCCCGACCGTCGTGTCGGTGGGCACAGGCGCTTGGGCGGGGCGTCGCACGGGTCGGGTGTCACTCATTGCTGGATTACGACCGGTCGGCTGAGACGTTTACCTACGGTAGCGGCCTCTTCGTTGACTTGCAAGAAAAAGGGCGAGTACGATCCGGTGGCTTCTCATGCACGAGCCACCTCATTTCTCGGAGCTGCCATGACTTCCGCCGTTGACCCCAGCCGTACGCTCGAGAATGAAGGCATCAAGGACGCGCAGGTTCACCTGAACCTGTCGGACGCCGTTCTCTATGAACAGGCGATCCGTCGCCAGGAGGGTATCCTGGCTGCCGAAGGCCCCCTCGTCTGTCGCACCGGCCAGCATACCGGCCGCTCCCCGAACGACAAGTTCATCGTTCGGGAGCCGTCGAGCGAGCAGCACGTCGCCTGGGGGGGGCCGAACCGGCCCATGTCGGAGGCGCACTTCGACCGGCTGCACGCGGACATGCTGGCGTCGCTTCAGGGAGCCGAGCTGTTCGTCCAGGACGTCCATGCCGGTGCAGACAGCCGGTTCCGGCTGCCCGTCCGGGTGATCACCGAGTACGCCTGGCACAGCCTGTTCGCCCGCAACCTCTTCATCGTCGACCCGGCCGCCACCCACGTACCGGCGCTGACCATCATCGACAGCCCGTCGTTCAAGGCCGACCCGGCGCGGCATGGCACCAACTCCGAAGTGGTGGTGGCCCTGAACTTCGCGAAGCGGCTCGTCCTCATCGGCGGTACCAGCTACGCAGGGGAAATCAAGAAGTCGGTCTTCTCCACGCTGAACTACCTCCTGCCGCTCCAGGGCGTGCTGTCGATGCACTGCTCGGCCAACATCGGCGCCGACGGCGACACCGCGCTGTTCTTCGGCCTCTCGGGCACCGGCAAGACCACGCTTTCGAGCGACCCCAACCGCGGGCTGATTGGCGACGATGAGCACGGGTGGAGCGACCACGGAGTCTTCAACTTCGAGGGGGGGTGCTACGCCAAGACGATCCGGCTGTCGGCCGAGGCGGAACCCGAGATTTATGCCACCACCAGGCGGTTCGGCACCGTGCTGGAGAACGTTGTCGTCGACCCGGTGACACGCCGACTCGACCTTGACTCCGACCGCTTCACCGAGAACACGCGGGCGGCGTATCCGATCGAGTTCATCAGCAATGCGGTGCCGTCGGGGCAGGGCGGTCATCCCCGGAACATCGTGATGCTGACGGCCGACGCCTTCGGCGTGCTCCCGCCGATTGCGCGGCTCTCGCCGGCTGCGGCGATGTATCACTTCCTGTCGGGCTACACGGCAAAGGTGGCCGGTACCGAGAAGGGGGTCACCGAGCCGAAGGCGACCTTCAGCACCTGCTTCGGCGCGCCGTTCCTGCCGCTGGCCCCGAGCCGGTACGCCGAGCTCCTCGGCGAGAAGATCGCGCGCCACGAGGCGCAGGTCTGGCTCGTGAACACGGGTTGGACTGGCGGGCCGTACGGCGTCGGAACACGGATGCGCATCAGGTTCACGCGCGCGATGATCACGGCGGCACTGTCCGGGCAGCTGGACGGTGTGCTGTACGACACGCATCCGGTGTTCAACCTGCAGGTGCCTCAGTCGTGCCCGGACGTACCGCCCGAGGTGCTGAATCCACGGCTGACCTGGTCGGACAAAGCCGCGTACGACGCGCAGGCCGCGAAACTGGCCGGCATGTTCCGCGACAACTTCAAGACGTTCGAAGGCTCGGTCTCGCCCGAGGTCGTCGCCGCAGGTCCGCGCGGATGACCTACGAAGCGGTCATCGGCCTGGAGATCCACGCGCAGCTCCAGACAGCCACCAAGATCTTCTGCGGCTGCAGCACCGCGTTCGGCGCGCCGCCGAATGCCCATGTCTGCCCGGTCTGCCTCGGGTTCCCGGGCGTGCTGCCGGTGCTGAACCGGGCGGCGGTCGACCTGGCCATCCGGGCGTCGATGGCGCTCGGGTGCCGGATCAACGAGACGTCGGTCTTCGCGCGCAAGAACTACTTCTATCCGGATCTCCCGAAGGGCTACCAGATCTCGCAGTACGAACAGCCGATCGCCAGCGAGGGGCTGGTCGAGTTCGTCGGTCCGGCCGGGCCGCGCCGCGTGCAGATCACGCGCGTGCACATGGAGGAGGATGCCGGGAAGTCGGTCCACGAGGGCTTTGCCGACTCGGACCGGAAGACGTATCTCGACTACAACCGCGCGGGCACGCCGCTCATAGAGATCGTGACCGAGCCCGACCTCCGGAACGCCGAGGACGCCGCGGCGTTCTTCGAGCACCTGCGGGGCATCCTGGTGTGGCTCGGGGTGAACGACGGGAACATGGAGGAGGGGAGCCTGCGCTGCGACGCCAACGTATCGGTGCGCCCGTCGGGCTCCACCACCCTCGGTACGAAGGCAGAGGTGAAGAACCTCAATTCGTTCCGGTTCCTGCAGAAGGCGCTCGAGTACGAGATCGAGCGCCAGATCGATGTGCTCCACGAAGGGGGCCGGGTCCGGCAGGAGACGCGGCTCTTCGACTCGGCGACCGGGCACACCGTCTCGATGCGCAGCAAGGAAGAGGCGCATGACTACCGCTATTTCCCGGATCCCGATCTGCCGCCGGTCGTCCTCGATGCGTCGCGGGTCGAGGCCATCCGCGCGCAGATGCCCGAACTGCCGGCCGCCAGGCGGCAGCGGTTCGTCGAGCAGTTCGGCCTGCCGGATTACGACGCGGCGCAGCTGACCCAGACCCGCGAGCTCTCGGAGTTCTTCGAGGGGGCCGTGCAGGCCGGTGGTGCCCCCAAGGCCGTGAGCAACTGGATGATGGGCGAGATGGCACGCCTCCTCAAGGAGGGCGGGAAGACCATCGGGCAGGCCGCGGTCACTCCGGCGCAGCTTGCCGGACTGCTCGCCCTGATCGACACGGGGACGATCAGCGGTGCGATCGCCAAGGGGGTCTTCGAGACGATGATGGCCTCGGGGCGTGACGCCGACGCGATTGTGGCCGCCGAGGGTCTGACCCAGATCGATGACGAGGCGCAGTTGCTCGGCATCATCGCGGATGTCATCGCCCGGAACGGCGATGCCGTGCTCAGCTACCGGTCCGGCAAGACCGCCACGTTCGGGTTCCTGGTGGGCCAGGCGATGAAGGCGGCCGCCGGCAAGGCGAACCCGAAACGCATCAACGAGCTGTTGAAGCGAGCGCTCGAAACCGCGTGATCGAGGCCTACCACCTTTCCAAGGCGTACAGCCGCGGCGTCTACGCGCTGCGCGACCTCACGCTGACCGTCGACAAGGGGGAGTTCATCTTCCTGACCGGCGCGAGCGGCGCGGGGAAGTCGACCCTGCTCCGCCTGCTCCTCTGCGCGGAGACGCCGACCGAAGGGCAGTTGAAGGTGGGCGGCCGGGTGCTGACCGACCTGTCGGTTCCCGAGATGCAGGCCTATCGCCGCACGGTGGGCTTCGTGTTCCAGGACTTCAGGCTCGTCCCGCGCCTCACCGTGTTCCAGAACGTGTCGTTCGTCATGCGCGTGCTGGGCGTGGACCTGGCGACCCGCCAGCGCAAGACCTTCCAGGTGCTCAAGTGGGTGGGGCTGCAGCACCGGATGAATGCGCTGCCCGAGGAACTGTCGGGTGGCGAGCAGCAACGAGTCGCGATCGCGCGTGCCCTCGTCAACGATCCGCACATCATTCTGGCCGACGAACCGACCGGTAACCTCGATCCGGACCTCGCGCTCGACATCATGAACCTGTTCCGCGACATCAACGCGCGAGGGACCACGGTGCTGGTGGCGACGCACGACCGCGAGATGATCCGGCGGGTCGGGCGCCGGGCAATCACGCTCGATCACGGCCGGCTGGCGGAGACGAGCTGACGTGCACCTGCTGCGCTACGCGTTCGAGGAGGCCACGGCGAGCCTGTGGCGTGGGCGGCGATCGAGCCTCCTGTCGATGGCGACCATTGCCATTGCGCTCTTCGTGACCGGCGCCTTCCTGATCGTCACCTCGAACCTCGAGCGGCTCGCCGAGGAGTGGAGCGGTGCCGCCGAAATGTCGGTCTACCTGACCGACGCCGTCTCCGGCGCCGAGCGTGCGGCCATCGAGCGCGAGTTGCAGGCGTCGGGAGGCGTGAGCAGCGTCGAGTATGTCTCCAAGGAGGCGGCGCTCGCGCGCTTCCGCCAGACCTTTCCCGACCTGGCGGGCACGCTCGGTTCGCTGGAGGGCAACCCGCTGCCGGCTTCCCTGGATGTCCGCCTGCTGTCGTCGATCGAGGCGCAGCGTGCCGTGGAGCGGCTGGTGGAGCGCCTGCGCACCACGGCCGGCGTGTCCGACGTGCGCTACGACAAGGAGTGGCTGGACCGGCTCCTCCGCGGCCTGCGCTTCCTCAGGATCATCGGACTCTCGCTCGGCGCCGCCCTGATCCTGGCCGCCGCACTCACCATCGCCAACGTCGTCCGACTGGCGCTCAATGCCCGGCGGGACGAGCTGGACATCATGCACCTCGTCGGGGCCCCCACCGCCTACGTGCGCGGACCCTTCATCATGGAGGGGGCGCTGCACGGCGTGCTCGGTGCGATGGTGGCACTGGCGCTGCTCACGGCGGTCTTCTTCTCGACCCGCGGTCGTTTCCTGATGCCGCTGGCTACGGCGCTCAATCTCTCCTCGGTGCGTTTCCTGCCGGCCGGACTGGTGCTCGCCCTCGTAGCCGGGGGGCTGGGGGTGGGGTCCCTGGCAGGCTTCATCGCGAGCCGGCGCGCCTGACGCGGGGTACTCCGGGAATTCCCTGAGCGGAAGGGACCAGCAAGTATCGGCAGATCGTTACGCGTTCTTGACAGTTCATTTCAGCCGGTTTTACACTGGGCGCATCTCGGAACTTCCCTCTTTGAGGACCTGCATGCCACGCTTCGTGACCGATAGGCCGATCAGCGCGCTGCACCCGATCACCGAGTTCTACCGGCAGGAATTTGCCCGGCATCACCGCTGCCTTCAGCAGCAGCGGCCGTATTTCTCAGAGAGCGCCATCACCGATGTCGAGGCCGCGCTCAGCCGCATCATGAGCGACCTCGAACAGCTGTGCTCGAAGGAGAACGCCCCCGAGGTCGTCAGCGGACTCCTCAAGCAGTTCGATGTCGTGACCGGCCTTTCCTCCTCAGACCCCAGACGCAATCACTGACCTCCACCCACACCAACCTGAAAGACGACCTGCTGCACATCCTGCGCATGGGCATCCGTGCGGTGGATGCGGGACGTCTGGTGCGGTCTGCGCTCACCACCCTCCCGAGGTCCGACCGTCCCGTCTGGATCATCGCCGCGGGCAAGGCCGCGATGCCGATGGCCGCGGCTGCCGTGGAGGTGCTCGGCTCGCGCGTCCAGGGCGGCGTGGTTGTCTCGCCCGGGGGAGTGCCGCCACTGCCGCTCGACGCCGTCGTTGGCGAGCATCCGCAGCCGGGACCCGGGAGTGAGGAGGGTGGGCGGCGCGCGCTGGCGGTGGCCGAGGCCATCCCTGCCGATGCCGAACTCATTACCCTGATTTCCGGTGGCGCATCCGCGCTCATGGCTGTGCCGGCCGACGGCATCTCGCTGCGCGACAAGCGCGAGGCGACGGGCGTGCTGCTGAGATCGGGCGCCGACATCTACGCCCTGAATACCGTCCGCAAGCACCTGTCCAGAATCAAGGGCGGCCGGCTCGCCGCCGCGAGCCGCGCCGTGAGCCGTGCGTTCGTGCTGTCCGACGTGGTGGGCGACGACCTGAGCTTCATTGCCTCCGGTCCAACCGTCGCCGATCCATCGACGTACGGTGAGGCCCTGTTCGTCATCGACCGGTTCGGTGGCCGACACGCGTTCCCCGAGGCGGTCGTCGAGCACCTGTGTGCCGGGGTGCGGGGCGAACGGCCCGAGTCTCCCAAGCCGGGCGATCCGAGGCTGGCGAAGGCCGAGACAGTGCTGGTGGGTGGACGGATGAACGCGATGCGGGGTGCCGAAGGGGCCGCCCGACAACGCGGCTACGACGTGCGTGTCGTCGATGCCGCGGTGGTGGGCGAGGCGAGGCTCGCCGGCGCGGCGTTCGCTCGGTCCGCGCTGGCGCTGGCCAGGACGATGCGGCGACCCTCGTGTGTCATCGCGAGCGGCGAGACCACCGTGCGCGTGCGCGGGAGCGGCCTCGGAGGCAGGAACCAGGAGCTGACCGCCGCAGCAGCGGAGGCCCTTGCCGGATGCGGAGACCGCTGGGCGATCGCCAGTGCGGGCACCGACGGCATCGACGGACCGACCGACGCGGCTGGCGCCCTGGCTGACGCCTCGACCCTCGACCGCGCCGCTGCCGACGGGCTTCCACCGGTGCAGGCGGTGCTCGACGACAACAACGCGTACGCCTACTTCGATGCGCTGGGCGATCTCATCCGCACGGGCCCCACCGGCACGAACGTCGGTGACCTGCAGGTATTTCTGTTAGCCTGACCACCATGCTCACCCGCGAGGCGATTCTCGAGTTGATGCGCGAGCGGGTGCATCACCCCGCCGGCACGCGCGAACTGCTCCAGCTCCTGAAGATTCAGAGGGAGGACCGCGCCGCATTCCGGCGCCACCTCAAGGGCCTCGTCGCCGACGGCGAGCTCATCCAGATCCGTGGACAGCGATTCGGACTGCCCGAGAAGATGGATCTGCACGTCGGGACACTCGAGACCCATCCGTCCGGCTTTGGGTTCGTCAGGCCCGAACGCGAACTGGACGGTGGGGGCGACATCTTCGTGGCGGCCCCCCAGCTGAACGAAGCCCTGCACGGCGACCGCGTGGTCGCGCGGATCGAACGCGTGAAGCCGGACGGGCGCGTGGAAGGCCGAATCATCCGCGTGCTCGAACGTGCGCGCGGATCCCTGGTGGGGCGCTATGACCAGGCGGCCCACGGCGTCGGCGTCGTCGTGCCATTCGATCGCAAGATCCTGATGGACATCTTCATCCCGTCAGGCCAGGAGCACGGCGCCACCCCCGGGGACATGGTGGTGGTCGAGATCACCCGGTTCCCGACCGGCACCCGTGGTGCCATCGGCCGCATCGCCGAAGTGCTCGGCGACATCGACGCGCCGGGCGTGGACACCGAGATCATCATCCGCAAGTTCGGTATTCCCGACGCGCATGCCGACGCTGCGGTGCGGGAGGCCATCAGGCTCGGCACCAGCGTCAAGGACCGCGACATCCTCGGGCGCACGGACTTCCGGCACCTGCAGACAGTGACGATCGACGGCGAGCACGCGCGCGACTTCGATGACGCCATCACGATCGAGGTGCTGCCGAATGGCCACTACTGGCTCGGCGTCCACATCGCCGACGTGTCGCACTATGTGGAGGAGGGCAGCGCGCTCGACCAGGAGGCCTTCGAGCGCGGGACATCGGTCTACTTCCCAGAGCGCGCGGTCCACATGTTCCCGTCGGAACTGGCAACGGGCCTGTGCAGCCTCAACCCCCGCGTCGACCGGCTGGTCCAGAGCTGCTTCATGGAGGTGAACCGCCGCGGTGAGGTGGTCCGCTCCGAGTTCCACGATGGCGTCATCAACAGCGACGAGCGGATGACATACACCGCCGTGAACGGCATCCTCACCGACCGGGATCCGGACCTGCTCGATCGCTACGCGCCCCTCGTGCCCATGTTCGAGCGGATGCGCGACCTGTTCGCCATCCTGAACGCCGCGCGGCACCGCAGGGGGTCGATCGACTTCGACCTGAACGAGACCGAGCTCATCATGGACTCCGGCGGCATGGTCGAGGCGATTGTGGCCCTGGAGCGGAACGTGGCCCATCGCCTCATCGAGGAGTTCATGCTCCTCGCCAACGAGACGGTTGCCACCTACCTCGAATCGGTGGAGGCGCCAGCCCTGTACCGTATCCACGAGGAGCCCGACCTGCTCAAGGTGGCGAAGTTCGAGGAGTTCCTCTCCACCTTCGACCTCGGGCTCGGCGCGCCGCTGGCGGCCCTGCGCCCGAGGCACTTCCAGAAGCTGATCGAACGGGTGGCCGGCCGCCCCGAGGAGAAGCCGATCGCGTTCCTCATGCTGCGGACGATGCAGAAGGCGCGGTACGCACCCGAGAACAGCGGCCACTTCGGGCTGGCCACGCCGAGCTACACCCACTTCACGTCGCCCATCCGCCGATACCCCGACCTGGTCGTGCACCGGGCACTCAGGGCCGCGCGGCACCGGACGCTGTCAGCCGATCAGCTCGAGGTCGCGCGCGAGGAACTGCCGGAGGTGGCACGCCACACGAGCGAGATGGAACGGCGGGCCGACGACGCCGAGCGCGAACTGCTCCAGTGGAAGAAGGTGAAGTTCATGCGCGACAAGGTCGGCGAGGAGTTCGAGGGCTACGTCACGGGCGTGGCGGCCTTCGGGCTGTTCGTCGAGCTGGTCGAGCACTACGTCGAGGGTATGGTGCACATCTCGACGATGGCCGACGACTACTACCGGTTCGTGGAGGCGGCGCACATGCTGCGCGGCGAGAATGCGCAGCGGAGCTACCGGCTGGGCGACAAGGTGCACGTGCGCGTGCTGCGGGTCAACATGGACGCGCGACAGATCGATCTCGGCCTGGTCGACGTGCTGGAGCGGGTGCGCGACGGAGAACGGGGGAGCCGGCGCTCGCAGGCGCGGCCGAAGGTGGAACGACGCCCGGGCGCGAAGAGCAACCGGCCCGGGCGACGTGAGCGGGCGATGAAGAAGGGACCGAAACGCCGGCGCTAGCTCTTGTGCTCGGCGGTCTCGTCCTTCATGCCGTCCTTGAAGTTGCGGATCGCACTGCCAATGCCCTTGCCGAGTCCGGGAAGGCGGTTGGCCCCGAAAATCACGATGATGATGGCCAGAATGATCAGGAGTTCTGGCAGTCCGATCTTGCCCATGTTGAGACTCCTCCCCGAAACGAAGCGGCGCGCCGGTGACGTGTGGCGCGCGGCCGGACGGGGAACGCCTGCGATTGTACCACCAACACGGTCCGGCCCACGCCTCGGCCTTTTGCTTATGTTGTTGGCAGTCAGTGCGATAGCTGCGCGGGCCACCGCCCAGTTCGCATCCGGCGTCGACCTTGTCGAGGTGTACGCCACTGTCGTCGACGCACAGGGCAGGTCCGTGGACGGCCTTGCCCGCGACGAGTTCATTGTCGAGGAGGACGGCCGGCCCCAGGACGTGCAGGTGTTCACGGCCGGGCGTTTCCCCCTGTCGCTGGCCGTGGCCGTCGACAGGAGCTTCAGCGTGCCGCAGGTCCGCCTCACCCAGGTGGTGTACGCGGTGCAGGGCCTGCTGGGCCAGCTGCGCCCAGACGACCGGGCGATCGTGCTGGCAATCGGAAGCACGGTCGATCCGCTGACGCCGCTGTCGACCGACCATCGGGCGGCCTACGACGCGCTGCGGGGGCTCGAACCGTGGGGCACCACGCCCCTGTTCGATGCGGTCAGGCAGTCGATCACGGCCATCCAGGGGGCTGCCGGCCGTCGCGCACTGATCCTCGTGACCGATGGCGACGACCGCTACAGCGAGGCCACCCGTGCCGACCTGCTCGCATTCGCACGACGCAACGACGTGCTCGTCTATCCGGTCCTGCTCACGAAGGCGGTCCCTCCGGTGTTCACGGAGCTCGCTGCACTGACCGGTGGGCGAGCGACGGCCGAGCCTCGGCTGGACCGGTTGCCGGCCGCGCTGGCGTCGGTGGCAGCCGAACTGCGGCAGCAGTACTTGCTGGGCTATGCGCCAGGCAGGGCTGGCGAGCGCAACGAGTGGCGGTCGATTCGGGTCCGGGTGACCCGGCCCGGACTTCGCGTGCGTGCGCGTGATGGCTACTTCGCACGGTGACCGCCTGCCAGCCCATCGCGCCGCCGTCAGGATGGTGCGGTCGCAACCGCCGATGCCGGGCCCGCGTCTAGTGAGGGGACACGGCTGTGTCCTCTCGACCGAACGGGCTGCGGGCAGGCCGCAGGCACTGTCGGGGCGTCCAAAGCGTGAGCAGCGGGGCCGCGTGAGGCACCCGATTTGCAGTTGCAGCGGCAAAACCCGTGCGCCAAAATACGTCTGCGAGTCACATTCCGTTGCCCATGGCTGAGCGCACGCCGTCGGGGGAACCGCACGTCAATGCATCGGCCGGGCACCTGTCGGTCCGCGTCGAAGGCGCGCATCCGCCCGAGATCATCTTCTCGTTCGAGCAGCGCAACCAGCGCCTCGTGCCGGCATTCGGGGCGGCGCTGGTGCTCCAGGTCGCCGTGGTCACGCTGTTCGTGCTGCTCGCCCGCTTCGGCCCCAGCATCCAGCTGACGGAACCGGTCATCCCGGAAGACATCAGCGATCGCATCGTCTGGTTGAGCGATCCCGGTCCGGGCGGCGGCGGTGGTGGTGGCGGCAACCAGATGAAGGAACCGCCGAAGCAGGCGGAACTGCCGGGCAAGGACAAGATCACCGTGCCGGCCGAGAAGCCGCGTCCGATCGAGCCGCCGAAGCAGGCCAAGGTCGAGCCGAATCCGATGGAGCAGGTGAATATCCCTGCCGTCACGCTGTCTGCCGGGGCGGAATCGATGCCGGGCATCATCGACGCTCCCTCGGGTCCGCCGACGCCCTCGCAGGGGGCTGGTACCGGTGGCGGCGCGGGCAGCGGTGCGGGCACCGGCATCGGGTCGGGGTCGGGGTCCGGCCTCGGGCCGGGCAGCGGCGGCGGCACAGGCGGGGGCGTCTATCAGCCGGGCAACGGCGTCACCCTCCCGCGCATCCTGCGTGAAGTGAAGCCGGCGTACACGTCGGATGCCATGCGCGCCAAGATCCAGGGCGCGGTGCTGTTGCAGTGCGTGGTGCGCCCGGACGGATCGGTCAGCGACGTACAGGTCGTTCGCTCGCTCGACTCGGTCTTCGGTCTCGATCAGGAGGCGATCAAGGCCGCCCGCCAGTGGCGCTTCGCGCCAGGCACCCGCATGGGACAGGCCGTGCCGGTGCAGATCACGATCGAGCTGACCTTCACGCTTCGCTGAACACATCCGGTCTCGCGGCCGCGCCCTCTTCACGCAGGCAGGAATAAAAGCCGGGTGCAGAGGGTTACCCCTAGGCGTGACCAACCGTCGTCCGTCGATCCTCCTTGCCGCCATTGCGGCTTTCCTCGTACATCCTTCCGTCGCGCCTGCACAGGACACCACCGGGACCGGCATCCTCGTCGGGGTGGTGCTGACGGAGCAGAAGACCCCGGCCCCGTTCGTCACGGTGTGCGTGACCGGCACCCGATGCGAACTGTCGAATGACGCCGGGGAGTTCCGGTTCCAGGACGTGCGCGCCGGTGAGTACCGGCTCGAAGTGGCCGCGCCAGGACAGCCGCCCATCGTCACCGATCCGGTCACGCTGCGCGCGGGCCTCGAGGTGCGGGTGGAGGTGGTGCTGCCGCCGTCATCCGCCCTGGAGCGGGAAATCACGGTGGTCGGGAACGTGGCGGCCATTCCCGAGGAACTGAAGACGTCGGGCTACCTGCTCGAGCCCAGGCAGATTGCCAAGGACGCCGGTGCGTTGCAGGACGTGTCGCGCTACGTCCAGTCGCTGCCCGGCGTCGTCATCGGATCCACCGACTTCCGGAACGACATCATCGTGCGCGGCGGGAGCCCGCTCGAGAACCTGTTCATCGTGGACAACGTGGAGGTGCCGAACATCAACACGTTCGCCAACTTCGCCTCGGCGGGCGGCACCGTGAGCATCCTCGACTCCGCGATGATCCGCGATGTCACCTTCCTGACGGGGGCGTACCCGGCGCCGTTCACCAACCGTGCGTCGAGCGTGCTGCAGATCGCGCAGCGCGAGGGCAGTCGCGAAAAGGTGCAGCGGCGCGCCACGCTCGGCTTCGCTGGAGTCGGGGGCATCGCCGAGGGGCCGCTGGCAGGTGGGCGCGGCTCCTGGATCGTCTCTGCGCGCCGCAGCTTCCTCGACATCTTCACCGACGACGTGGGGTTCGGCGGCGTGCCGGTGCTGTACACGCTGAACTCGAAGTTCGTCTACGACATCAACCAGCAGGACCGGATCTGGGCGGTCAACATCTCCGGCATCGACCGGATCCGCCTGGGCCGCACCGCGGCATCGGCGGAGGAGGAGCCGGACGAGGTGTTCAACTTCGACATCCGGTATCGCGGCTGGCGCAGTGCCACCGGGTTCAACTGGCAGCACGCGTTCGGCGGGCGCGCGGTAGGGCTTTTGGGGGTGACGCAGTCGAGTGCCCGGGTCCGGTCCACGGTGAAGGACCTCCTGCGCAGCGGTCCGTCCAATCTGCCTGCTGATGCGCTGATCTCCCAGAGCCCGGTCGTGTTCAGCGAGGATTCCGGGGAGGACGAGACCACGGTGAAGTACGACGCGACGATTTCCACGGCGCGATTCGGGAAGGTGCAGGCCGGCGCCGCGATGAAGGTCTTCCGTGTCCGGTACGACACGGCGTCGCCCTTCGGGGCCGACAACCCGTACTCGCCTCGTGGCGACTCGGACCCGTTCTTCCTCACCACCTCGCTGACCACCGCCCAGCCGGGCGCCTATCTCCAGACGACGCTGGCCGCGTCCCGGACGCTGAACCTGACGGCCGGCGGGCGGGTGGATCACTACGCGCTGCTGGGCCAGACGCGGGTCAGCCCGCGCGTTGGCCTCAACTACACGATCAACAGCGTCCTGTCGGCACGCGCGGCAACCGGTTCCTACTACCAGCAGCCGCCGTTCCTGTTCGTCACCGTGTTCCCCGAGAACCGGTCGCTGGTACCGTTGCGGGCCGACCACTATGTGGGCGGCATCACCATCCAGCCCTCGGCGTCGACGCGCCTCACGGTGGAGGCGTATCACAAGCGCTACTCCGACTATCCGGTGGCGCGCGACTACCCGCAGCTCTCGCTCGCGAACCTGGGCGACACCTTCAATGTGCGGGAGGTCCTCTTCCCCCTGGTCAGCCAGGGCGAGGGCCGTGCGACCGGCGTGGAGTTCTACGCCGAGCGGAAGGGGAGCGGCCGGTGGTACGGCCAGGCCAACCTGGCGATCTCGCGCGCCCGCCATGCCGGACTCGACGGCATCCTGCGCCCGGGCTCGTTCGACTACCCGGTCGTGTTCAACGCCACGGGCGGACTGAGGCTCGGCTCGAAGTGGGAACTGGCCGGGCGCGTGGCCTACCTGTCGGGTCGACCGTTCACGCCGTTCGACGAGGCGGCCTCGAGGTTGCAGCGGCGTGGCGTCTTCGACCTCGCGCAGGTGAACGGCCTGCGTGCCCCGTACTACTTCCGGGCGGACCTGCGCGTCGACCGTACGTTCACCGTGGCCGGGACGCCCCTGCTCGTCTTCGCCGGCGCACAGAACATCACGAACCGGAAGAACTTCTCGCAGCAGACGTGGAACCGGGCGACCGGTGCCGTCGACGCCTCCGACCAGCTCGGCGTCTTCCCGTTGATTGGCATGGAATGGCGGTTCTAGGGAACTTGGAGGTCAGAACTGAGACACGCCCACAAGAGAAAAGGCGCGTGAGCCAGGTGGCCCACGCGCCTTCTTGTCGTCGACCCAGAAGTGTCTCCACTTCTGAGTTCTAACTTCTGACTTCTAGTACATGCCGCCCATGCCGCCACCGCCGCCCGGCATGGCCGGCGCTTCCTTCTTCTCTTCCGGAATCTCGCAGATGAGGGCTTCCGTGGTGAGGAGGAGCGACGCGATGGACGACGAGTTCTGCAGGGCGTTGCGGACGACCTTCGCGGGGTCGATGACGCCGGCCTGGACCAGATTCTCGTAGGTGTCGGTGAGGGCGTTGAAGCCTTCATCGTCCTTCATGTCGCGAACCTTCTGGACGACGATCGAGCCCTCGTGGCCGGCGTTGGTGGCGATCCAGCGCATCGGCTCCTCGATGGCGCGCGCCACGATGTTGACGCCAATCTGCTGGTCGCCGTGGAGCTTGAGTCCGGGCAGTGCGCGACCCGCGCGGACCAGTGCGACGCCGCCGCCCGGAACGATGCCTTCCTCGACGGCCGCCTTGGTGGCGTGCATTGCGTCCTCGACGCGCGCCTTCTTCTCCTTCATCTCGGTTTCGGTGGCGGCACCGACCTTGATGACGGCCACGCCGCCGACCAGCTTGGCGAGGCGCTCCTGCAGCTTCTCCCGGTCGTAGTCCGAGGTGGTGTCCTCGATCTGCGCACGGATCTGCTTCACGCGACCCTCGATGTTCGCCGACGACCCGGCGCCCTCGACGATGGTCGTGTTGTCCTTGTCGATGGTGACCTTCTTGGCGTTGCCGAGATCATCCAGCTTGATGTTCTCGAGCTTGATGCCGAGGTCCTCGGTGATGGCGCGGCCACCGGTGAGCACCGCGATGTCCTCCAGCATCGCCTTGCGGCGATCGCCGAAGCCCGGGGCCTTGACGGCCGCGACGTGCAGCGTGCCGCGCAGCTTGTTGACGACGAGCGTCGCCAGGGCCTCGCCCTCGATGTCCTCCGCGATGATCAGCAGCGGCTTGCCGAGGCGGGCCACCTGCTCGAGGACCGGCAGCAGGTCCTTCATCGAGCTGATCTTCTTCTCGTGGATCAGGATGACCGCGTTGTCGAGCGCGACTTCCATGCGCTCCGGATCGGTCACGAAGTAGGGCGAGAGGTAGCCGCGGTCGAACTGCATGCCCTCGACGACCTCGAGCGAGGTCTCGAGCGTCTTCGCCTCTTCGACGGTGATGACGCCGTCCTTGCCGACCTTGTCCATCGCATTGGCGATGATCTGGCCGATCTCCGGGTCGTTGTTCGCCGAGATGGTGCCGACCTGGGCCACCATGTTGCCGCTCACGGGACGCGCCATCTTCTTCAGCTCGCCAGTGATCGCCTCGACCGCCTTCTCGATGCCGCGCTTGATCTCCATCGGGTTCGCGCCGGCGACGACGTTCTTCGCGCCCTCGCGGTAGATGGCCTGCGCGAGCACGGTGGCCGTCGTGGTGCCGTCACCCGCGGTGTCGGAGGTCTTGCTGGCGACCTCGCGGACCATCTGGGCGCCCATGTTCTCGAGCGGGTCCTTCAGGTCGATCTCCTTGGCGACGGTGACGCCGTCCTTGGTGATCGTGGGCGAGCCGAACTTCTTGTCGAGCACCACGTTGCGGCCCTTGGGGCCGAGGGTCACCTTCACCGCGTCGGCCAGCTGGTTCACGCCGCGCAGGACAGCCTGGCGCGACTGCTCGCCGTAGACAATCTGTTTTGCCATGATTCTCGAGTCTCCTTAGTCGACGATCGCGAGCACTTCGTCCTCGCGCATGATCAGGTGCTCTTCGCCGTTGATCTTGATTTCCTGGCCGGAGTACTTGCCGAAGAGGATGGTGTCGCCTTCCTTGACGTCGAGCGGGATCCGCTTGCCGTCTTCCTTCACCTTGCCCGCGCCCACGGCGATGACCTTGCCCTGCTGCGGCTTCTCCTTGGCGCTGTCCGGGATGATGATCCCGCCGATCTTCTGTTCGCCTTCCTCGATGCGTCGAACGATGATGCGGTCGTGCAACGGTTTCATGCTCTGTGCTCCGTCGGTAGTTGAGGGGCTGGCTGCCCCGCCGGTTGAGTGGTTGGCGGCGAGCACTCGTGCAGTCCGGCTGCTAGCACTCGCTGTGGCCGAGTGCTAATGTAGCCAGCCCTGATTGGCAGTGTCAAGTGGAGAGTGCTAAGAAGGAGCGTGCTGAGAAGGGGGCCCCTCAGGCGCGCTTCTTGAGCTTGTATGCGCCCATCTTGCGGGTGAGCGTGTTGCGGTGGATGCCCAGGGCATCCGCAGTGCGCGTCAGCGACCCGTCCTGGGAGCCAAGCACGCGGGCGATGAAGCGCTTCTCGAACTCGTGGACCGCATCCTCGAACTGGACCCCCTTGTCCACCATCTCCTCGACCAGCTTGTCCAGGCGATCCGAGATCACGCCAGGTCCCTGCCCGTGAGGCGACGGTAGGCTTCCACGTACTTCTCGCGGGTCTTCATCACCACGTCCTCCGGCAGCGACGGCACCGGGGGCTGCTTGTTCCACTTGATGGCTTCGAGGTAGTCCCGCACGAACTGCTTGTCGAAGCTTGGCTGTGGTCCGCCGGGCGCATAGCCGTCCTTGGGCCAGAAGCGCGAGGAGTCGGGCGTCAGGGCTTCATCGATCAGGATGAGGCGCTCCGGTGCCGGCCGCCCGTCGTCGGGCAGCAGGCCGAACTCGAACTTGGTATCCGCAACGATGATGCCGCACGACTCCGCGTGGGCCGCACCCTCCGCGTACAACCGGAGCGTGAGCGCCTTGGCCCGGGCCAGCACCTCCGGATCGACCAGCGCGGCGGCCTCGGCCTCGCTGATGTTGATGTCGTGGCCGCTCGCGGCCTTGGTCGCCGGGGTGAAGATCGGCTCCGGCAGGCGATCCGATTCCCGCAGGCCGGCCGGCAGCGTGATGCCGCAGACCGCACCGGTCGCCTGGTAGTCCTTCCAGCCCGAACCCGACAGGTAGCCGCGCGCGACACACTCGATCGGCAGGGGCTCGGTCCGGCGCACCAGCATCGACCGCCCGTTGAGCACGCCGAGTTCCGTGCGCGTCTCCTTGGGATAGTCGCTCACCCGCATCGAAATGAGGTGGTTGTCGACGATGGCTCGCGTGCGCTCGAACCAGAAGGCCGAGATCTGCGTCAGCACCTTGCCCTTGTCGGGGATGCCCGACCCGAGCACGTAGTCGAAGGCGGAAATGCGATCGGTGGCGACGATCAGGAGTCGATCGCCGAAGTCGTAGATATCCCGCACCTTCCCCTGGCGATCGGGGGCGCGGCGGGCGATGGCGGTCTGCAGAATGGGGGCTGGGAGCGGCACGTGGACCTCGGGGGTCGGGAAACCCCGGATGTTACCGGTAGCCCCCGGCGCTATCAACAACAACATGTAGCGTTGACCGTCGACCGCGCAGCTAGAGCGGTATAGTAGGGGAGCCTCTGGCAGCCCTCATGCGTTCGTCCCTGCGAGCCGTCATCGTCCTGGCCCTCAGCGCTGCGTTGCTGGCGCTCTTTCTCTACAACGTCGACCTGCGCGGCGTGGCGAGCCAGATTGTCCACGCGCACGTCGGATGGCTCGCCTTCTCGCTGCTGACCATGATCGTCAACCTGGCCGTCCGGGCGTGGCGGTGGCAGTACCTGCTCGAGCCGCTCGGCCGGCCGGCGTTCCTGCCCTCGTTCCGCGCGACCGCCGTGGGGTTTGCCGCGAGCACGGTGCTGCCCGCGCGGGCGGGCGAGGTCATCCGACCGTACTTCCTGTCCCGCCAGGATGGCCGGATCAGCGCGACCGGCGCCTTCGCAACGGTCATCCTCGAGCGCCTGCTCGACATGATCACGGTTGTCGTGCTGCTCGCCTGCTACGTCGTCTTCTTCCCGCCTGTCACCACCGAATCCAACCGGCTCGCCTTCGAAACCGTCAAGGTGGCCGGACTGACCGCCGCGGCCGGGGCAGTGGCCGCGCTCGTCGTCCTGTTCCTGCTCGCGGGCAACCCGGCCCGTCTCGCCCAGAGCCTGGCGCGCCTGGAGCGGGTGCTGCCCTCGAAGCTTGCCGGCCTCCTGGCGACGGTGGCCGAGAAGTTCGCCACGGGACTCGGCATCGTCCGCCGTCCCGGCCGCCTGCTGGTGGCGCTGCTCCTGTCCTTCCCGCTGTGGCTGTCGATCGCGGCCGGCATCTGGGCGGTGGCGGTCGCGTTCAAGCTCGCGGTGTCCTTCGTGGGCTCGTTCCTCGTCATCGCCCTGCTCGTGGTGGGCGTCGCGGTGCCGACCCCCGGGGCGGTCGGCGGTTTTCACGCGTTCTTCCGCTTTGCGGCCACCACCTTCTTCGGCGCCCCCGATGATGCCGCGGTCGGCGCGGCGATTGTGCTGCACCTGTTCACTGTTGGACCCAGCCTGCTCCTCGGATTGCTCTTCGCCGCCCAGGAAGGCCTCAACCTTTCCCGGATGCGGACGCTGGCGGATCAGGCCGACACGAAGGAAACCGCCCAGCCATGAAGTGTCCATACTGCGGGACTCTCGGGGACAAGGTCGTCGATTCACGGGAGAGCAAGGAGGGCGAGGTCATCCGCCGCCGTCGCGAGTGCCTGGAATGCGGCAAGCGCTTCACCAGCTACGAGCGGATCGACGAGATCCCCTACATGGTGGTGAAGAAGGACGGCACGCGCGAACGCTTCGACCGGCAGAAGCTGGTCAACGGGCTGCTGAAAGCGTGCGAGAAGCGGCCCGTCAGCCTCAAGTCGGTGGAGGCGGTGGCGGACCGGATCGAGTCGATGCTCCAGGAGCGCCCGGAGCGCGAAATCGGCACCGCCGAAGTCGGCGCCTACGTCATGGAAGAACTCAAGAAACTCGACAAAGTGGCGTACGTCCGGTTTGCATCCGTGTACCGCCACTTCCGGGACATCGGTGAGTTCATGGATGAACTCAAGGGCCTGCTGAGCGTCGAGAAGCAGTAGGCGTGGCCGGAACGGTGCCGTCAATCTCCCCGGACAGCGGGCCGCCTCGCGGTGCTGCCGAGACGCGCCCGCCCTTCCGTGACAACCCGCGCCTGATCCTCACCGGGATCGGCATCCTCGTCGCCCTGCTCATCGCCATCCTCGCGGTGGCCAATCGCTCGCCCGGCCTGTCGCCCGACTACCTCGCCGAGTTCGTCCTCTACGCCCTCATCGCCGCCGACCTGACCATGGTCGTGGCACTCGTCTTCGTCCTCGCCCGCAACATCGTCAAGCTTGTGGTCGAGCGGAGGCGGGGCGGGCCGTTCGCGCGGTTCCGCGCCAAGCTGGTCGCGCTGCTCATCGGGATGACACTGGTGCCCGCCATGCTGGTGCTGGCGGTCGGCAGCGAGCTGATTCGTACGAGTGTGGGCCGCTGGTTCAACGTGCCGATGGACCAGATCCTGTCCTCGGCCAATGCGATTGCCGCCGACTACTACCAGGAGCGCCGGCTGCTCGTGAGCGAGCACGCCGCACGCGTGGCGCGCCAGCTCGCGGGCGCCGACCTGGCATCGGCCGACCCGGAGGCGTTGCGTCCGTCGATCGAGCCCGAGACGAGCGGCAACCGGGTGCAGGTCGTGCAGGTCTATCGGAGCGACGGCGGGAGCCAGCCGCTGCCGCTGATCGAGGTGGCGGCCCCGGCGATTCCGGCCCAGTACCGTCGTGAGGCGGCCGCCGACCTGGCCCGCCAGGCACTCGAGGCCGGCGCCGACCGGAGTTCGGTCGATGTCCTCGGGGCGCAGGGCGACCTGCTGCACGCGGCGGTCCTGGTGCGAGACGCCAATCAGCGCGTGACCGGTGTCGTCGTCGCCACCGGGCACCTGGAGGGGAGTATCGGAGCGCGTTCGCGGGAGATGACGCAGGCCTTCGAGAACTACAACCAGCTTCGCGTCTTCAGCCGCCCGCTGACCGGCGTCTACCTGCTGTTCTTCCTCATGGTGACGCTGATGATTCTCGTCGGTGCCACCTGGATGGGGCTGTACCTGGCCAAGCGCATCACCAGGCCCGTGCAGATGCTCGCGCACGCGGCACGGGAGATCGGCGCCGGACATCTCGACCAGCGCCTCGAGCCGCAGAGTGACGATGAGTTCGGCGCGCTGACCGAGGCGTTCAACGCCATGGCCGGCGAACTGGCGTCGAGCCGCCTCAAGGTGGAGCAGACGACGCTCGCCCTGGAGCAACGGCGTCGCTACGTGGAGACGATCCTCGAACGGATTACCACCGGCGTGGTCTCCATCAATGCGGCCGGCGTCGTGACGACCATCAACGGTGCGGCCGCGCGCCTGCTCGGCGTTCCCCGATCCGTCATCGGGCAGCCCGCGCTCGCGGTGTTCGACCGGCCCGACCTCGAGCCGTTCTCGGTCCTGCTCCGCCCGGGCAGTGCCGGGCGCGGGGCCGGTGTGGAACGGGAGGTGACGCTTGCCCGGGAGGGGCACGAGGCGCACCTGACGGTGGTCGCGACCCCGCTCGCGGGAGACACCGGCGTGCTCGAAGGACAGATCCTGGTGCTGGACGACGTCAGCCCGCTCATCCGTGCGCAGAAGGTTGCCGCCTGGCGGGAGGTCGCGCGGCGGCTGGCCCACGAGATCAAGAACCCGCTCACGCCGATCCAACTCTCCGCCGAGCGGCTCAAGCGGCACTTCGCGGATGCCCCTTCCGGGGCGCGCGCCCTGGTCGACGAGTGCACGGGCACGATCGTGGGCGAGGTGGAGTCGCTCAAGGGGCTCGTGGACGAGTTCTCCCAGTTCGCGCGGATGCCCACGCCCCGCACCGCCCCGACCGACCTGCACGGGTTGATCGACGGCACGCTGTCGCTCTACGACGGCCTCTTTGCCGACGTGACGTTCGTCCGGCAGTACGGCCCAGACGTGCCGGTGGTGCGCCTCGACCCGGAGCAGATCCGCCGCGTGATCATCAATGTGGTGGACAACGCCATCGAGGCGATGGACCGGCAGGGTCGCATCGTGGTCGAAACCGGTCACGACCAGCCGAATCATCTGGTCCGCCTCGTGATCGCCGACAACGGCCCCGGCATACCGCCGGGTGAGCGCGAGAAGCTGTTCCTGCCGTACTATTCGACCAAGCGCCGCGGCAGCGGCCTCGGGCTGGCGATCGTGCGGCGCATCATTGCCGAGCACGGTGGTACGATCGACGCCAGCGACAACGAACCCACCGGCACGCGGTTCACGATCGAGTTGCCCTGTTGAAACCCACCATCCTCATCGTCGACGACGAACCGGGCGTGCGGAGCTCGCTGAGTGGGGTGCTGCGCGACGAGGGGTACAGCGTGGAGGCGGTGTCGACCGGTGAGGCCTGCCTGGACCGGGTCACTCGGGCTCCGGTCGACCTGATCCTCCTCGACGTGTGGATGCCGGGGATGGACGGGCTGTCCACCCTGCAGAAGCTGCGGGAGCGGCAGGTCGACACGCCGGTGGTGCTCATCTCCGGGCACGGCAGCATCGAGTCGGCGGTGAAGGCCATCAAGCTCGGGGCCTTCGATTTCGTGGAGAAGCCGCTCTCGATCGACAAGACGCTGCTGGTGGTGCGGAACGCCCTGCGCCAGCGATCGCTCGAGGACGAGAACCGGGCGCTGCGCGCACGCGTGGACCGGACCCGGACCATGGTGGGCGAGAGCCATGCGATGCGGCAGTTGCGGGAGCAGGTGGCCATGGCCGCGCCGAGCAACGGGCGCGTGCTCATCTACGGCGAGAACGGCACCGGCAAGGAGCTCGTCGCGCGCACCGTGCACTCGCTCAGTCGCCGCCGCAATGGCCCGTTCGTCGAGGTGAACTGCGCCGCGATTCCCGAGGAACTGATCGAAAGCGAGCTCTTCGGGCACGTGCGCGGCGCCTTCACCGGCGCGGTGGCCGACCGCCGCGGGCGCTTCGAGATGGCTGACGGCGGCACGATCTTCCTCGATGAGATCGCCGACATGAGCCTCAAGACGCAGGCCAAGGTGCTCCGCGTGCTCCAGGAGCAGACGATGGAGCAGGTGGGTGGCACCACGCGGATCAGGGTGGACGCGCGGGTGCTCGCCGCCACGAACAAGGACCTGCAGGCCGAGATCCGGGCCGGCCATTTCCGCGAGGACCTGTACTTCCGCCTGAACGTGATCCCGGTCTTCGTGCCCCCGCTGCGCGAGCGCCAGGAGGACATCCCGCTGCTCGCCGATCACTTCATGGCGGAACTCGCGCATGAGTACGGCCGTCGGGCCAAGCGCTTCGACGCCGGGGCGCTGTCGATGCTGCAGCACTACCCGTGGCCCGGCAATGTCCGTGAGCTCAGGAACGTCATCGAGCGGCTCGTCATCATGGTGCCTGGCGACACGATCTCGGCCGACGACCTTGCCTTTCTCGGGCACGGCCCTGCGCCGCCGACGGAGGCGGAGGCCGCGGTGGCGGGTCGACTCACGCTGCATGAGGCACGCGAGCGGTTCGAGCGCGACCTCATCCTTCGCACACTGGCCGAGCAGCAGGGCAACATGTCGCGCACGGCGGAGGTGCTCGGCGTCGAGCGGAGCAACCTCTACCGGAAGATGCGCGGGTTCGGGATTGCCCCCGCGCGACGTGCCGACGTGGACGAGGAGCCGGCGTAGCTCACGGCCGCGTCGGGCGCTCGGCGAGCCGCTGCGCGATCCGCTCCTCCAGGATCTGTGCGCGCGTGAACCCGGTCAGCCTGAGCCGTTCCGCGCTGGTGCCGACCAGTGCCGCTTCCGGAATCAACCCGATCAGCTCGGACTCGAGCACGCCCACACCCCTGGCTCCGGCCTCGCGCACCACGGCGTCGAACGCCTCCTGTACCGACGTCCGCGTGAAGTCGGTCAGGTTCATGGATACCTGCGCCACGCCCCGGTGCAGGAGCGGAAGCCCGAGCGCCTTCACACAGGGCAGGCCGCCGCTGCTCTCGCGCACGGCCAGCGCAACCGCGCGTGCCACCTCCAGATCCGTCGAGTCGAGGTTCACGTTGTACGCGATGAGCGGCATCCGCGCGCCGACGACGGTGGCTCCCGCCGTTGGGTGCGGGACGGCCGGGCCGTAGTCGGGCGCCCACTCGGGGCGCTTCATCTTTTCCGCGAGCCCTTCGAAGTGCCCGCGCCTGATGACCTCGAGCCGCCGGCGCGTGGGGCGGGACGCCGAGTGTTCGTAGAGGTACACGGGGAGCCCGAACCGGTCGGCCAGCGCCCGGGCGAGCTGATGCGACAGGTCCACGCAGGCAGCCATGGTCGACCCACCCAGGGGAATGAGCGGCACGACGTCCACCGCGCCAATCCTCGGATGCACGCCGCGGTGCACACGGAGATCCACGCGCGCAATGGCGGCCTCGGCAAGCCGGAGGAGCGCGTCGAGCAGCGGCGCAGCGGCGCCCGCCATCGTGAAGACCGATCGGTTGTGCGACGGATCGGACGAGTGATCGAGCAGCAGCACGGCCGGCACCGCACGCACCGCGTCGGCGATCGCGGACACGACCGTCGTGTCGTGCCCCTCGCTGACGTTGGGAACGCTCTCGATCATCGGCGTGTGTGTCTCCATGCGGGAGGTCTCGGCTGCGCCCGTGGAACCCGGCTGTTTTGCATCGCGTGTTCGTGCTGGTACGGCACCGCGCCCCTATCGTATAATCCGCTCGACACCCTGCTTCTCACCCATGTCCGATCCGCTTCGTAGCGAGCCGTCGCGCACCACCGAGCCCGCGTCCTGGGCCGAGCGAGAAGCGAAGATCGAGCAGCTCCTGCTCGCCGGGCTGGACCATTATTTCGCACAGCAGTACGACCAGGCGATCAACGTCTGGACCCGTGCCCTCTTCCTCGATCGCAGTCACGCCCGCGCCCGCGCCTACATCGAACGCGCGCGCAGCGCGCAGGCCGAGCGCCAGCGCGAGTCGGAGGCGCTGCTGCACGACGGAGCGGCGGCGGTACGCCGGGGCGACAGCGCGGAGGCGCGCCGGCTCCTCGATGTCGTGATGTCGCAGGGCGGCGCCCCGACCGAGGCGCTCGACCTGCTCGACCGCGTGGAGCGCCTGGAGCACGCCGCGCCGTTCGAGGATGTCGCCGCAGGCGAGTCGAGCGAACCGCGCCTGGCACTCGATGCCCCCGCGAACCCGCCGCGGCGCCGGGGCGCATGGTACGCCCTGGCAGGGCTCGGGCTGGTCATCCTCTCGGCTGGCGTGCTTGCCGGCAGCGTGATGCGCGCCGAGTGGGAGCCGCTCGTGGAGCGTGCGCTCGCTCGCCGCCTCGACCGCACGTCGCCCGTTCCGGCGGTGGCGGCCAGGGAAGCCACGTCGCTGCCGGTGCCACGGCGTTCCGCCACGGCGCTCGCACGCGCCAGGGTGCTGATCTCGGGAGGGAAGCTGCGCGACGCGCTGCCGCTCCTCGAGAGTATCCGGATGACCGACCCTGAGCGACCTGAGGCCGACCGCCTCCGGTCGGACGTCCAGCGCCAGCTCATCGCGCTCGGGTCCCTGCCGGTTGGCCAGGCGTCCCGCGTCGACGGGGGGCAACCATGAAGTGCCCGAAGTGCGGTTACCTGGGCTACGCCCAGTCGGACCGCTGCCGCAACTGCAGCTACGAGTTCGCGCTGAGCGAACCGGACGTCCTCGGTGAACTCCGCCTGAACGATCGGGCGCAGGTCCCCGAGCCGCTGCGCGATCTCGACATGGTCGACGCAGCCGACCGGTTCGCCCCGATCGACGAGGCGCTCTCCGGACCGCCCACCACGAGACGCCGCCGGCCCGAGACGCCCAACCCGATCGCCGAACTGCCGCTGTTCGGTTCGCCGATCACCGACGATGTTCCGCTGATCACGAAGGCGTCGCCACCGCGTCAGCCCCTGTCGGTGCGCCGGGCCACCCCGGACGTCCCGCGGCTCCGCACGGAGCGCGCCCCGATGCTCGACTGGGCCGAGGCGGCTCCCCAGCCGGTGCCCACGCCTCAGCGGGTCGAGGTCGAGCCCGCGCCGCACGTGGCCGCCGCGCCGCGCACGCGGACGCCGGACACGCGGACACCGGACGCGACGCCCGCGCCTCGGGGGCCCGAACCGGCCGGCGTCGGACCGCGCGCGCTCGCGACTACCATCGACGTGCTGCTGCTCCTGGCGGTCGATCTGCTCGTCGTCTATTTCACGCTGAAGATCTGCCGGGTCTCCCTGGCCGAACTGGCCATCCTGCCCAAGGCGCCCTTGCTGGCGTTCCTGCTCCTGCAGAACGGGGGCTACGTCGTGGCGTTCACGGCCACCGGCCAGACGCTGGGCAAGATGATCGCTGGCGTACGGGTTCTCGCGGCCGACGCGGACCACGCCCCCGACGTGGGCCAGTCGGTGTTGAGGGCCGGTTTCTGGCTGCTCCTGGCGCTCCCCGCAGGACTCGGCCTGCTCGCCACGGCCCTGATGCGCGACGGACGCGGGCTCCACGACCGCTTCGCAGGCACGCGCGTGGTCAGAGCCAGTGCCTGAACGGGCACGCTTCGAGTACCCTCGCTACCGATGACCTCTGTCGCGCTCGCGCTGGCCACGGCGCTCGGGGCCGGTTATGCGCCGAGTGCGCCCGGCACCTTCGGTTCCGCCGTTGGCCTCCTGCTCTGGTGGGTGCTCCCTGCCAACCCCACCCTGCACCTCGCGGTGATTGCTCTGGTCTTTGCCGCGGGCGCATGGAGCGGATCGGTCGCCGAACGGCACTTCGGCGGCAGCGACCCGGGCCAGGTCGTCATCGACGAGGTGCTCGGGCAGCTCATCACCATGTGGATGAACCCGGTGGGCTGGTTCGGCGCCCTCCTGGGATTCGGACTCTTCCGGCTGATGGACATCGTCAAGCCGTGGCCGGCAAACCGGCTGGAGGCGCTGCACGGCGGCGTCGGCATCATGGCCGACGATGCGATGGCGGGCGTCTACGCGAACCTGGCGCTGCGCCTCGCCCTGATGGGAGCAGCCACGCTCGGGTGGCAGTTGTGAAGGCCTGGATCCTCGCTGTCGGCAGCGAGATGCTCACGCCGTTCCGGGTGGACACCAACTCGCTGATCATCACCGAGCAGCTCAACGCCATCGGGTGCGACGTGCGGCTCAAGGCGGTCGTGGGTGATGACGTGGCCGACCTCGCGGGCCTGTTCGAGCGCGGTGTCGGGGTCGTGGACCTCATCGTCTGTACGGGCGGGCTGGGGCCGACCGAGGACGACATCACGCGGGACGCCGTGGCGAAGGCACTGGGCGTCGGCTTCGACACAGACGAGCGGGTGCTCGAGTCCATCCGGCAGCGGTTCGCGCAGCGCGGTCTCGTGATGCGCGAGATCAACAGGCGGCAGGCGCAGGTGCCGCACGGGGCCACGGTGCTGGAGAACACCCGGGGCACGGCGCCGGGCCTCTGGATGGAACGGGATGGCACCGGCATCCTCCTGCTGCCCGGTCCTCCGCGCGAGATGCAGCCGCTGCTCGAGCGCGTGATCGACGAGCGGTTGAAGCCGAATGCCGCCGGCCGTGCCTTGTACCGTCGTGTCATCCGCATCACCGGGCGATCCGAGTCCGACGTGGACTCGGTGGCGCAGCCGGTCTACAGCCGCTGGGTCAACGCGTCCGTCCCGATTGCGACCACCATCCTGGCGAAGATGGGGCAGATCGAACTGCACCTGACCGCCGACGCCGCGAGCGAAGCCGATGGGCGGGCGGCCCTGGCGGCAGCCGTGCGCGAACTGCTCGAGGTGCTGGGGCCGTCGGTCTACAGCACCGACGGTCGGCTGATGGAGCAGGTGATTGGAGACCTCCTGCGTGAGCGCGGCTTGTCGGTTGCGGTCGCCGAGTCGTGCTCAGGCGGCCTGCTTGCGTCGCGCCTGACCGACGTGGCCGGCAGTTCCGACTACTTCGACCGTGGCGTCGTGTGCTACAGCAACGCTGCGAAGGTGGAGCTCGTTGGCGTGCCGGCGTCGCTCATCGACGAGCATGGGGCCGTGAGCGAGCCGGTAGCCCGGGCGATGGCCGATGGCGTGCGGGCGAAGGCCCGCTCCGGGGTCGGCATCGGCATCACGGGCATCGCCGGTCCTGGTGGCGGCACCCCGGAAAAGCCGGTGGGCACCGTCTGCATCAGCGTGGTGACTCCCCATGGTGGCGACGTCCGTCGGTTCACGTTCATCGGGCCGAGGGAGATGGTGAAGTTCCAGTCGACGCAGGCGGCGATGAACATGCTCCGGCTGCAGCTCCTCGATGCCCCGCCTGTTTACCGCGATTGAACTCAGTCCAGCCACCCGCGAGGCGGTGGCCGCGCAGCAGGCGGACGTGGCGCGTGCCCTGAAGGGCGCCGGTGGCGCCTCCCTTCGTCCCGTCCGTGCGGAACAGCTTCACCTGACGCTGGTGTTCGTCGGCGAGGTGCCGGAGCCGCAGGTGCACGCGATCCAGGGTGCCCTCACGCCGTCATTCACGCGGGAACCATTCGAGCTGGCCTTTGGTGGATTCGGTGTGTTTCCCGATCGCGGTCCGGCACGTGTGCTCTGGCTGGGGCTGCAGCAGGGGGCTCCCGAGGTGCTGCGCCTGTTCGAGGAGGTCTCCGATCGCCTGGTAGGAGTGGGCGTTCCGAGGGAGCGCCGTCCATTCCGGCCACACCTCACAGTGGGCCGCTGGCCTGAGCGTGGCCCGGCCGCCACTCGTCTGACACTGCCCGACACCGGGGTGGTGGCTGTCGAGCAGGTCACGGCCGTGACCCTCTTCGAGAGCCGGCTCCTGCCGCGCGGCGCCGAACACACGGCGCTCGTCCGTGCGCACCTGGCCGGCGCGAGGGCCGGGCTGCACTAAACTGAAGCCCTCCATGATCGTCCTCGGCATCGTCGCCGCCTATCTGATCGGCTCCATCCCGTTCGCGCTGGTGCTTGCGCGACGCTGGGGCGGACACGACCTGCACCGCGTGGGCAGTGGCAACATCGGTGCGGCCAACGTGCTCCGCGCGTCGGGCATCCGTGCCGGGATCGTGGTGGCCGCGCTCGACATCGCCAAGGGCTCGGCGGGGGTCATGGTGGCCGGGCGGATTGCCGGCGTGGAGCATGCCGCCGCCATCGGGGGCTTCGCGGCCGTGGTCGGGCATATCTACCCCATCTGGCTGCGGTTCAGGGGAGGTAAGGGCGTGGCGACGGCGTGCGGTGTGTTCGGCGTCCTGGCACCGCTCGCGGTGCCGCCCGCGCTGCTGGCCTTCCTGGCGCTGACCTGGACGACGCGTTACATCTCGCTCGGGTCGGTGGCCGCCTCGATCGTGCTGCCGCCGGTGGCCTGGGCCACGGGGTCGACCGCCGCCGTCGTCGGTGCGGCGAGTGCGGCTGCGGCGCTGATCGTGTTCAGGCATCGCAGCAACCTGATGCGGGTCAGGGTGGGGACCGAACGCAGGATCGGAGTGCGCGTGTGACGGGGCGGGCGGCAGTACTCGGGGCAGGGAGCTGGGGGACCGCTCTGGCGGTGCACCTGGCCAGGGTTGGACATGACGTGCGCCTGTGGGCGCGGGACGCGGCGACCGTGCGTGACATCCACGCCCGCCGCGCGAATGCCGTCTACCTGCCGGACATCCACCTGCCCGACCCGGTTGTCCCGACAGCGTCGCTCGAGGACGCGGTCGCCGACACCGAACTCGTGGTCTGCGCGATCCCGTCACACGGGTGCCGGGCCGTGATGCGGGCGGTGGCACCACACCTGACGCGCGGCGCCATTCTCGTCAGCGCCACCAAGGGGCTCGAGACCGACTCGATGCTGCGCATGTCGGAGGTGATCGCGTACGAGGCCGGCGATCGGCATCCGGTGGCGGTCCTGTCCGGGCCGAGCTTCGCGATCGAGGTCGCGCAGCAGATGCCGACGGCGGTTGTCGTGGCGTCGCACGACAGCGAGGCGATGGAGCGGGTCCAGGCCCAGTTCAAGGGGGCGTCCTTCCGCGTGTACGGATCGGCGGACGTGGTCGGCGTCGAGCTCTGCGGCGCGCTCAAGAACGTCATTGCTATCGCGGCGGGCGTGGTGGAGGGGTCGGGGCTCGGCCACAACGCGCTGGCCGCGCTGATCACCCGCGGCCTGGCAGAGATTGCCCGGCTGACGACGGCGGCCGGAGGCCGGCGCGAAACCCCGGCAGGGCTGAGCGGGCTGGGCGACCTCGTCCTCACCTGCACCGGGTCGCTGAGCCGGAACCGGCACGTGGGCATCGAACTGGCGCGTGGACGACAGCTCGGTGACATCGTTTCCAGCATGAAGATGGTGGCAGAGGGCGTTCGGACCACGGGGGCCGCGCTGGCCCTGGCGGCGAAGTACCAGGTCGAGCTGCCGATTGCCACGCAGATGGCCGCGGTACTCGACGGCCGCACCGATGTCCGCACCGGCATCGAGGCGCTGATGCTGCGGCGGCAGCGATCGGAGTCGGAACCGACATAAGATCGAATCGATGGGTTTCTTCGGCCGGATTCGAGACAGCCTCACCAGGACCAAGCAGCAGATCGTCGACAGGTTCGACGACATCGTCCGCCGGGCGGACGAGCCCGAGCGCCGGAGTCGACCGGTTGACGTCGAGACGGTCGACGCGCTCGAGGAACTGCTGATTTCGGCCGACATCGGCGTGGCGGCCACCGAGCGGATCATCGGCGCCGTCCGGAAGCGCTCGCCGAATGGCGAGGGGCTGCGCGACCTCGTCAAGCAGGAATTGCTGGCCATTTTCGCGTCGGTCGACGTGCCGATCCACGTAGCCACGCCGCCGCGCGTCACCCTGATCGTCGGCGTCAACGGCACGGGCAAGACGACCACCGTGGGAAAGCTGGCCAACCTCCTGAAGTCGGAGGGCCGGCAGCCGCTCATCTGCGCGGCCGACACCTTTCGCGCCGCCGCGGTGGAGCAGCTCGAGATCTGGGCGAACCGTGCGGGGGTCGACATCGTGCGCGCGAAGGAAGGCTCCGACCCCGCTGCCGTGGTGTTCGATGCGATCAGCTCCGCCAAGGCGCGCGGCCGCGACCCGGTGCTGGTCGACACTGCGGGGCGGCTGCACACGCGGGTCAACCTGATGAACGAGCTCGAGAAGATCCGCCGCATCGCGGCGCGCGAGGTGCCCGGGGCCCCGCAGGAGGTGCTGCTCGTCCTCGATTCGACCGTGGGGCAGAACGGGCTGGCGCAGGCGCGCGAGTTCACGAGCGTCGCCGGCGTGAACGGCATCGTGCTCACCAAGCTGGATGGCACCGCCAAGGGCGGTGTCGCCGTCGCCATCGCCAACGACCTGAAGCTCCCGATCCGCTACGTGGGGGTGGGCGAGGGCATCGACGACCTCGTGGTGTTCGACGCCAGGGAGTACGTCGACGGCCTCTTCGAGGAGAAGTGGTGACACTGACCGACGCGGACTACATGGCGCGTGCGCTCTTTCACGCCGCCAGGGGCCGCGGACGGACCAGCCCGAACCCGGCGGTCGGCGCTGTCGTGGTCTCGGCCGACGGGGTGATCGTGGGGCAGGGCTATCACGCCAGGGCCGGCGAGGCGCACGCGGAGGTGCGCGCGCTCGACATGGCCGGTCCGCTCGCCCGCGGGGGCACGCTGTATTGCACGCTCGAGCCCTGCTCCCACACCGGGCGTACCGGCCCCTGCGGAACCCGCATTGCGGACGCCGGTATCACGCGCGTCGTGGCCGCCGTCGAAGACCCGAATCCGCTCGTGCGTGGTCGCGGGTTCGAGTACCTGCGAAGCCGGGGCATCGCCGTCGACATCGGGCTCGGTGTGCAGCCCGCGTCGCTCCTGAACCAGCCGTTCTTCACGTCGATGCGCCAAGGGCGCCCGTTCGTGGTCCTCAAGGCGGCGATCAGCGCCGACGGCTGCCTCGCGGCCGCGGCGGGGCAGCGCACGGCCCTGACCGACGTCGCCGCGAACCGGCACGCCCAGCGGTTCCGCGCCGAGGTGGATGCCATCGCGGTTGGCGTGGGCACCGTGCTGGTCGACGATCCACTGCTCACGGCGCGCGGGGCGTACCGGCAACTGCCACTCACGCGCGTGGTGTTCGACCGTCACCTGCGGACGCCGCCCGGTGCCCGGCTGCTCTCGACAGCGACTGCCGGGCCTGTCATCATCGTGACCACGGTCCAAGGGGCAGCCCAGACCGCCCGGCACGCGGCGCTTGCCGCGGCAGGCGCGGACATTGTCGTGGGCGACGGTTCGGTGAGCGCAGGGCTGAAGGCGCTCGCTGCCCGCGGCATCACGTCACTGCTCATCGAGGGTGGGGCGGCGCTGCATGCGGCTGCCTGGGATGAGGGCGTGGTCGACCTGGTCCGGCTCTATGTGACACCGCACGTGCTCGGGCCGGCCGGTGTGCGGCTGCTGCCTGGGCGTCGTGTCTTCGGCGCGATGGCGGCGGACCGCCGTGTCGTACCGCTCGGGCCGGATGTGCTGATAGAGGGATATGTTCACGGGCCTCGTTGAATCGGTTGGTGAGATCGTCGAGTCGGTACCGTCGGGCGGCGGCATGCGGGTGCGCATTGCCACCGCACTCGGTCCCCACCTGACGATGGGTGAGAGCGTTGCCGTGAACGGTGTCTGCCTGACGGTGATCGAACACGACGCCGGCGGCATGCGGGCTGACGTCGGACCCGAAACGCTGCGGGTGACCACGCTGGGTGGCCTCGCCCCGGGCAGCCTGGTGAACCTCGAGCGCTCGATGCGGGCCGACAGCCGCTTTGGCGGGCACTTCGTCCAGGGGCATGTGGACGCCGTCGGCCGGATTGCATCGGTGGTTGCCGACCTCGAGTTCCATACCGTTCGGGTGGGCTACCCGGCCGCATTTGCGGCGAACCTCATTCACAAGGGATCGATTGCGGTGGACGGTATCAGCCTGACCGTCGCGGGCCTCTCGGACGGCCAGTTCGAGCTGATGATCATCCCGTTCACGATGGCACACACCAACCTCCGGCAGGCGGCGGCGGGGACGCCCGTGAACCTCGAGTTCGACGTGATCGGCAAGTACGTGGCCCGCGCCGCAGACCTGGCGCGCGAACAGGCCGCAGCGTCGGGCAGATAGGGCAGGCACGAACGATGAAGAGTCACATGCAGATCGCCAAGGGGGCCCGCAAGCGGAACAGCCCCATCGCCCGCATCGAGGATGCGCTCGACGCCTTCCGGAACGGCAAGATCATCATCGTCGTCGACGATGAAGACCGGGAGAACGAAGGGGACCTGACGATTGCGGCCGAGAAGGTGACGCCGGAGGCGATCAACTTCATGGCGAAGTACGGGCGCGGGCTCGTCTGCCTGTCGATGACGCCGGAGCGCCTGGACGAACTCGAGATCCCGCTGATGGTGTCCCAGAACACGTCGCGGTTCGAGACGGCGTTCTGCGTGCCGATCGAGGCGAAGGGGCGGACGACGACCGGCATCTCGGCGGCCGACCGGTCGGCCACCATCCAGACCGCCATCGATCCCGCCACCAAGCCGTACGACCTGCTTCGTCCCGGACACATGTTCCCGCTGCGCGCGCGCAGCGGCGGCGTCATGGAGCGGGCCGGGCAGACCGAGGCGGCCGTCGACCTGGCGCGTATTGCGGGCCTGTATCCGGCCGGGGTGATCTGCGAAATCATGAACGAGGACGGCACGATGGCCCGGATGCCCGACCTCGTGAAGTTCGCCCGCAAGCACGGGCTGCTCATCATCACCATTGCGGACCTGATCAAGTACCGGATCGCGACCGAGTCGCTGGTGAAGAAGGTGGCGTCTGCGAAGCTGCCGACGGAATACGGCGACAACTGGCAGATCCACGTCTTCGAGAACCAGCTGGACAAGAAGGAGCACGTAGCGCTGGTCTGTGGCGATATCTCCTCCGGGAAGGACGTGCTGGTTCGGGTGCACTCGTCGTGCCTGACTGGCGACGTGCTGCACTCGGTCCGGTGCGACTGCGGGGCGCAGCGGGATGCGGCCATGAAGCTCATTGCGGCCGAGGGGCGCGGTGTGCTGCTCTACCTGAACCAGGAAGGGCGGGGCATCGGCCTGGCCAACAAGATCCGGGCGTACGAACTGCAGGACGAAGGGTTCGATACCGTCGAGGCGAACGAGCGCCTCGGGTTCAAGGCCGACCAGCGCGATTACGGCATGGGCGTGCAGATGCTGCGCGAACTGGGCGTGAAGAGCATGCGGCTCCTCAGCAACAATCCCCGGAAGCTAGTCGGGATCGAGGGCTACGGCCTGTCGGTCAGCGAATGGCTGCCGCTCGAGATCGAGGCCTCCGACACCACCCGCCGATACCTGAAGACGAAGAAGGAGAAGCTGGGACACCGCCTGTCGGGGGTCTGAGGAATCCGACGGACAACCGTCTCAGGCCATGGGCGCTGGGCCCTCGGCCTTGACTTGGCCAACGGCCCGGACCAGGCCCATCGCCCAGTGCCGATGGCCGTTGTGCTCATCCTCGGCTCTTTGCTGTTGACCAGCCAACAGGCCCCGTTCAACAATAAGGGTTTGCGCTAGAGCACGTTAGCCCGCCTGCGCGTTGTTGGCGTGGCGGGCACGGGCTTCGGGGGGCACGGGTTTCCATTCGCGATGTTCGACTCACTGAGCACACGCCTGCAGGACGTCTTCAAGACGCTGGCCGGCCAGGGGCGCCTGACGCCCGAGAACATCGAAGCTGCGTTGCGCGAGATCCGCCTCGCGCTCCTCGAAGCTGACGTCAATTTCAAGGTCGTCAAGGCGTTCGTCGACCGCGTGCGCGACAAGGCGATGGAGGACACGGTCCTCAAGAGCCTGTCGCCGTCGCAGCAGGTCGTCCGGATCGTGCGCGACGAGATGCTGGCCCTCTTCGGCGATGCGAAGGGTGGGCTCAGTGAGAGCAGCAAGCGTCCCCGCGTGGTCCTGCTGCTCGGCCTGCAGGGTGCGGGCAAGACCACGACCGCCGGCAAGCTGGCGAAGTGGCTGTCGAAGCAGGGGCGGCATCCGCTGCTCGTGTCGACCGACGTCAAGCGCCCGGCGGCCATTGCACAGCTGAACGTGGTGGGTGGGAAGGCCGGTGTCCGGGTGTTCGACCCGTCCGGCGATCTCGACCCGGTCTCGCGCGCGAGGGGCGCGATGACCGAGGCCGCCACTAAGGGGTTCGACGTCGTGATCGTCGACTCCGCCGGTCGTCTCCACATCGACGACGAGCTGATGGACGAGCTCGTCGCGATCAAGGGGGTGACCGACCCGTCGGACCTGCTCTACGTCGCCGATGCGATGACGGGGCAGGACGCCATCAAGAGCGCGGGCGAGTTCAACCGCCGCGTGGGCGTGACCGGCGTGGTGCTCACCAAGATGGACGGCGACGCGCGCGGTGGCGCGGCGCTGTCGGTGGTCTCGGTCGTCGGCGTGCCGATCGCCTTCACGGGCAGCGGCGAGCGCCTGGAGGACCTGGAGCCGTTCCATCCCGATCGCGTGGTGTCGCGCGTGCTCGGCATGGGCGACGTGCTGTCGCTCATCGAGCGGGCCGAGCAGGCGATCACGCAGGAAGAGGCGTCGAAGCTCGAACAGAAGATCCGTTCGAACGAATTCACGCTCGAGGACTTCCGCGATCAGCTCCGGACGATCCGCAAGATGGGACCGCTCGAGCAGATTCTGGGGATGCTGCCCGGGATGGGCAACCTCAAGGCGATGGCGGAGAACAAGCCGGACGAGAAGCAGCTGGGCCGGATCGAGGCGATCATCTCGTCGATGACGCCCGAGGAGCGGCGCAAGCAGCACATCATCAACGGCAGCCGCCGGAAGCGCATCGCGAAGGGCAGCGGCACGTCGGTCGAGGAAGTGAACCGGCTGCTGAAGCAGTTCGTGCAGATGCAGAAGGTGATGAAGCAGCTCGGCGGGATCGCCGGGATGGGGGGCGGGGCGAAGAACGCCCGCCGCAAGGCATTCGAGTTGCTGCGCAACCGGCGGTAGTCGCCGGGCGTCGCAGGTGGGCGGTGCCCACGCGCGCAGCGAAGTCACGGTTCGGGCATGCGAGGCCCCGGACAGTACACAGGAGCGTTAGATGGTAGCCATTCGTCTGCGTCGTGCAGGGTCCAAGAAGCGTCCGTTCTTCCGCGTGGTCGTCACCGACTCGCGCGCGGCCCGCGACAGCAGCTTCGTCGAGATCCTCGGTCACTACAACCCGCGCACGAAGCCCGCGCTGGTGAACGTGAACACCGAGCGCGTCAACTACTGGATTGGCAAGGGCGCCCAGCCGTCCGACTCGGTGCGGACGCTCATCGCCCGGCACCTGACGCCGGCGCCGGCAGCGGCCCCCGCGGCGGCCGACGCGCAGTGAGCGCGGTCCGCAGCGTCGTCGAGGTGCTGGCGAAGGCACTGACCGACACCCCTGACCAGGTGGCGGTGGTCGAATCGGAGCATCGTGGCACAACGCTGGTGGAGCTCTACGTCGCCCCTGGCGAGATGGGGCGCGTGATCGGGAAGCAGGGGCGCACGGCGGCGGCCCTCCGGACCCTGGCCTCGGCGGCCGGTGAGAAGGAAGGCAAGACCGTGACCCTCGAGATTCGCGACGGCCGACCGTGAACTGGGACGAGATGGCGGTGGTCGGGGTGATTGCCCGGCCGCACGGCATCCGCGGCCAGGTCATTGTCAATCCGGAAACCGACTTTCCAGAGGAGCGATTCGGCGTCGGCCAGACGCTGTTCGTGCTGAGGGACGGCGCGATCGAGCCGTTCACGGTGACCGCGTTCCGCATGCAGGCGGGGCGGCCGGTCATCGGGCTCGAGGGCATAGGGGACATGGACGCCGCGCGTGAACTGGCAGGGCTCGAGTTCCGGGTGCCGGCCAGTGCGCTGGTGCCACTGCCCGACGGGACGTTCTATCACCACGAGCTGATCGGCTGCGTGGTGCGGACGACCGACGGGCAGGAGGTCGGGCCGGTCACCGCGATCGACGGCGAGGCCGGCAATACGCGACTGGTGGTGCAGAACGACCGCGGTGAGGTGCTCATTCCCCTCACGCTCGGCATCTGCACCCGGATCGACCCCAGGGCGAAGCAGATCGTGATTGCGCCGCCCGAAGGGTTGATCGAGCTGAACGAGCGCCGGACGTCACGGTAAGGGCGGAGAGCCTTTATGCGTTTCGACGTAGTCACGATCTTCCCGGCGATGGTGCAGCAGGCGCTCGGCGCCGGCATCGTAGGCCGGGCGATCGAGCGCAGGACACTGAACGTGGTGGTGCACGACCTCAGGGACTTCACCACCGACAGGCACCGGGTCGTCGACGATGTGCCGTACGGTGGCGGCCCGGGAATGGTGCTGAAGCCGGAACCGATCTTCAGGGCGCTCGATGCGATCGAGGCGCTCGAGGAGAGCCGGCCGACGGTGCTCCTGACCTCGCCGCAGGGCACGCGGCTCACGCAGCAGGTGGTGGAGCGGCTCAGCCGCCAGCCACGGCTGGTGCTGCTGTGCGGGCGGTACGAGGGGGTCGACGAGCGGGTGCGCTCGCGGGTCGACGAGGAGATCTCGATTGGTGACTACGTGCTGAGCGGCGGGGAACTGCCGGCGCTCGTGATCATCGATGCCGTCGCACGGCTGGTGCCGGGGGTGGTGGGAGACGAGCAGTCGGTGGCCGAAGACTCCTTCGGCCGGGGGTTGCTGGACTACCCGCACTACACGCGGCCGGCGGAGATTGCGGACGGCGCCACGGGCGGAGTGCTCGCGGTGCCGGATGTGCTCCTGTCAGGGAACCACGCCGAGATCCGGCGCTGGCGGAAACGGCAGGCGCTCGCGCGGACGCTCGAGCGTCGGCCCGACCTGCTGGCGGGTGCGGAGCTCGACGACGAAGAAGAGAAGCTCCTGCGCGACCTCAAGGCGCAGCAGGGACACGAGACGTAGGCAGTGACAGGGTCCGCCCCTCGGGCGGGCGCAGACGAACCACACGGGCGGTGCGGCAGAGGCCGGACCCCCGCGTGTGACGGTAAGGAGAGCAGGACATGGGCGCGATTGAAGTGGTGGAGAAGTCGCAGCTGACGGAGAAGCCGGCGATGAAGTCGGGCGACACCGTCCGGGTGCACGTGAAGGTGCGCGAAGGCGACAAGGAGCGCATCCAGGTGTTCGAGGGCGTCGTGATCGGCCAGCACCGCGGCGGCACGCGTGCGTCCTTCACGGTGCGCAAGGTGTCGTTCGGCCAGGGGGTCGAGCGCATCTTCCCGCTGCACTCGCCGATCATCCAGAAGGTCGAAGTGATGCGGTCCGCCAAGGTCCGCCGCGCGAAGCTGTACTACCTGCGCGCACTGAAGGGCAAGGCGGCCCGCATGAAGGACGCCGCGAAGCCGCAGTAGGCGTGCCGAACCCGGAACTTGGAAGCCAGGCCCGAGTTCTGACGTTTCGTCCGGGTTCCGGGTTCTGACCGGCAGGCTCCCATGTCCCGCGTGTCCGCCACTCGCGCGCTCGAGAACGCGCTGCGGCGCGTTGGCTTCTGCCTCGTGGCAGGGGTCGACGAGGTGGGACGCGGGTGCCTCGCCGGGCCCGTCACGGTGGCGGCCGTGATCCTCGATCCCGACCGCCACATTCCCGGCCTCGCCGACTCCAAGGTGGTGCCGGCCGACGAACGTGCCGATCTCCATGCGGAGATCGTCCGTCACGCCCTTGCCTGGGCCGTGGCGTCCTCCGATCCCCGCGACATCGATCGCCTCAACATCCACCGCGCCACGCTCGACGCGATGCGCCGGGCGGTCCTGTCCCTGACCCCACTGCCCGACCTCGTGCTCGTCGACGCATTTCGCGTGCCCGGCCTTCCGATGGCGCAACGCGGCGTGGTCAAGGGCGACCGCCGGTGCGCGGCCATCGCGGCCGCCTCCATCGTGGCCAAGGTCACCCGCGACCGCGAGATGGTGGCCCTGCACCAGCAGGATCCCCGATACGGGTTCGTGCGGCACAAGGGGTACGCCACCGCCGAGCACCTGGCCGCCGTTGCCCAGTTCGGCTACTCGGAGGCGCACCGACGCTCGTTCAGGCCGTCCACGCTGTTTGATACGATGGCCTGAACCGTGTCGATCGATCGCGCCGCCACACTGAGCCAGGCCGAGAAGCTGCTGCGCCAGGGCAGGCTGGAGCAGGCCATCGCCGAGTATGCAAGGCTCGTCGACGAACAGCCGCGCGACTGGAACACGGCCAACCTGCTCGGAGACCTGCACGTCCGTGCCGGCCAGGTGGACGCCGCGGTCGAACGCTTCATGCAGGGGGCGGACAGCCTCCGTCGCGAAGGGTTCCACTCCAAGGCCTCGGCCCTCTACAAGAAGATCCTCAAGCTGCGTCCCGAGGACGACCGCGCCCTGATGCGCGCCGGGGAACTGGCGGCCGAGCAGGGGCTCCTCGCCGATGCCCGGTCCTTCCTTGCCCTGGCTGCCGACCACCGGCGCACCCGTGGCGATGCGCGTGGGGCACTCGACATCGTCGTCCGGCTCGGCACCCTCGACAAGCTGGACGTGCCCGCGCGCATCGCGGGAGCCCGTGCGCGGCACGAACTGGGCGACCGCCCCGGTGCACTGCGCGACCTCACGGAACTGGCGTCGTCGCTCGTGGAGGTGGACCGCGAGGCCGACGCGGTGGCGCCGCTGCAGGAGGTGCTCGCGCTCGATCCGAACGCCATGGCCGCGCGTCGCGAACTGGCGCGAATCCTGGTGGCGCACGGGCGGCACGCCGAGGCGGCTCCGCTCCTGCCCCTCGACATCGTCGCCAGCGACCCGGCTCTGCTGCTGGTGGCCGCCGAGGTCCGGCTTCGCACCGGTGACACCGCACTCGGCCTGGAGATGGTCGATACACTGCTCACCGGTGACGACGCGTCCTGGGGAGCCGTGGCGCGGCTGGCGGCGCTGCTGGCGGCGACCCAGCCCGACGCCGCGTTTGCGCTCGTGGACCGGGTTGCGAGTGTCCGCATCGCTGCCGGCGACTGGACGGGCGCCATGACGGTCGTCCGGGACTTCGTGGGCGCCGTGCCAGGTCATGTCGCCGCGCTGAATCGCCTGATCGACGTCTGTGTCGACGGGCACCTTGACGAGCCGCTGCTCGAGGCGCAGGGCCTGCTGGCCGATGCCTACCTGGCCGCCGGCGCGGCCGCCCAGTCCCGTTACGTGGCCGAGGACCTGGTCTCGCGGCGGCCCTGGGAGCGGGCGCACTACGACCGCTTGCGCGCCGCGCTTGCCGCTGGCGGCCAGGGCAATCCCGACAGGGCCCTGGCCGACTGGCTCGCCGAGACGCCAGCCTTCGGATTCGACGATGAGTTCAGGGCGGAGCCGGCTTCGCCCTCACTTGCCATCGACCCCGGGCATGTCCTGGAAGACTCCGAGCCGTCGCGATCGGCCCAGGCGCCACGACTCGAGGAGGACCTGAGCGACGCCATCGACACCATCCCGCCGCCCGCGCCGCCACCTGTCCCTGTCCACCCGGCCACGTCCGCACCGCAGGACCTGGATGCCGTCTTTGCGCGCCTGCGCGACGACGTGGCACACGGCACGCCCGAAGAGGCGGCCGAGGCCGACTTCGCGCGTGGCGCCGCCCTGCTCGAGGCCGGACAGTGGGGTGAGAGTACTGAGCCACTGCGCCGTGCCATGCGCGCACCCGGGCGTCGATTTGCTGCCGCATCGCTGCTGTCGCGGGCCTATCAGTCTCTGGGGCGCACGGCGGAGGCAATCGAGTGGCTGGGGCATGCGGTGGATGTCCCTGGAATCACCCCTCCAGAGCGGTACGACACGCTGCACAGGCTCGCCGACATGCTCGAAGCGTCGGGTGAGCCGGAGAGTGCCCTCGCGGTGTGTCTCGAGCTGCAGGCGGACGCCGGCGAGTTCCGTGACGTCACCACACGCATCGCGCGGCTGTCGCGCACGCAGGCAGGAGGGTAGCCGTCCTGCTCACGCGACTGCTGATGGTGGTGTTCTTCGTCGAGGTCGGGCTGCTCCTGATGGTGCTGCCCTGGTCGTCATTCTGGCCACGGAACTACTTCGTCTACGCCGTGCCGGCGCTCGAGCCGATCCTTGCGAGCCCCTGGTTCCGCGGTGCCGTGAGCGGCGTGGGGCTCCTGAACCTGGGAGCCGGATTCAGCGAAATGGCCGCCGTGTTCGGATCGCGCGATTGATCATCCAGCTGGTCACGGACCGGTCCCGCCTTGCACCCGGGCAGCCGCCAGCCGTCGTGCTCGACTGCCTGGTCGAGCAGGCCCGGCAGGCTGTGGTTGCCGGGCTGGACCTCGTGCAGGTCCGCGAACCCGACCTGGATGGCGGGTTCCTGCTGCAGATTGTGCGCGCACTGCTGGAGACGGTGCGCGGGTCCGCCACCAGGGTCGTGGTGAACGAACGCCTCGACGTCGCACTGGCCGCTGGTGCCCACGGCGTCCACCTGCGGGCCGACTCGATGGAGGCGGCCGCGGTCCGCCGCCTCGCGCCGCGGGGCTTCCTCGTCGGGCGGTCCGTGCATGCAGCGCACGAGGCGCAGGTGGCCGGTCCGGTGGACTACCTCGTCGCCGGCACCATCTGGTCCACACCGTCGAAGCCGGCCGGGCATCCACTGCTCGGGGTGGATGGGCTGGCGCGGGTGGTGAGCGGGTCGGCGGTCCCGGTGCTCGGCATCGGTGGGGTCAACCTCGGGCGGGTGCCGGACCTGGCGACCGCGGGCGCCGCGGGGTTCGCGGCCATCGGGGCATGGACCGGCAGCGCAGGCGCGTGCCGTGCGATTCCACTGCACGATCTCGCGCGGGCATATCGCGCCGCGGGTGAGGCTGCTAACATGTGGGGGCACCTCCCCACCACGTAATGGCTTCAGAACGACACGCAGGAGATTTTGGCGCCAGGCTGCGCGAGGCGCGCGAGCGCCGCGGGCTGTCGCTGCGCGTCATTGCCGACGCGACGAAGATATCGGTGCGGGCGCTCGAGGCGCTCGAGCGCAACGACATCTCACGCCTACCGGGCGGCATCTTCAGCCGTGCGTTCGTCCGTGGTTACGCGAACGAGGTCGGGCTCGATCCCGAGCAGACGGTTGCCGAGTTCATCACCCGGTTCCCGGACGAGATCGTCACGCAGGGGCACCCGCGCACGCGCGACCTGGTGGCCGAACTCGAGAACGACGAACGCCAGCGCCCCTGGTTCACGCCGCTCCGCGTTGCCCTCGTGCTCATCCCGATCCTGGCCGCGGTCGCCTACTTCGTCCTGGCCGGTCGTGGCGGGTCGGCCGGCGACGCCCGTCCGGCGTCCGCCACCGCACCCGAGCGTCTCCTGAGCACCGCGGGCGGGCGGTGAGCGCCCCGGCACCCCTTCTCGAGTTCTTCAAGCGCGGGGAGGCTCCGCGTGAGGTCCGCCTCATGGCGGCGCGCGGCATCCTTGCACCGCGGGCGCACGAGCAGATCGGCATCCTGATCCTGCTGGTGGACGATCGCGACGCAGAGATTCGCGAGACGGCCCTGCGCACCATCGACGCGATTCCCGGTGAGCCCCTGCGCCACTACCTCGGGCGATCGGACGTGCCGCTCGGCGTCCGCGAGTTCTTCGGCGACCGGGGTATCTTCCCGGCCGAGATCCCCGAGATCACCGCCGAGGATCCCCTGATCGCCCACGACGGTGACGAGCCGCCGGCCGAGGAGATCACCGAGTCCGAGGACGACACCCCCGAGACCCTTCTGCAGAAGGTGCAGAAGATGAACATCACCGACAGGCTGAAGGCGGCCATGCGGGGATCGCGTGAGATGAGGGCCATCCTCATCCGCGACCCCAACAAGATGGTGGGGGCCGCGGTGCTGAGCAGCCCGAAGATCACCGACTCGGAGGTGGAGAGCTTCGCCCGCATGGCCACGGTGCCGGAGGAGGTCCTGCGCATCATCGCGCTGAACCGCGCGTGGCTGAAGAACTACCCGATCGTGCTCGCGCTGACCAGGAACCCGAAGACGCCGCTGGCGCTCTCGCTCAACCTGCTCAACCGGCTGAACGATCGCGACCTGGCCGGGCTGTCGACCGACAGGAACGTCCCGGATCCGCTCCGTGTCGCCGCCCGGCGCAAGGTGGTGCTGGGCGAGCGGCGCTGACGTCAGGCCTTCTTCGCGCCACCCCTCGGCCTGCCGGCCGCCGGTCGTGCCGACTGCGCTTTCTTCGCGGCGCCGCCGCCCTTCGGCCGCGCGGCCTTCAGCCAGTCCTTCTGCATCTCCGCGAGCCCTTCCATGTAGACGGTCGCCCGCTCGCGCTCGTCCTCGCCCGGCAGGGCCTTCAGCAGGTCGAGCGCCTTCGCCAGATCCTGCTGGATGGTCTGTCGTGTCGTCTTGAAATAGAGGCGACGGATCTCGGCGATCGTGTCGTCGGTGGAGAGCATCTTCAGTTGCGTCATGGCTGGTTCCTGCGGAGGAGCGACCGGAACATCTCGAACGGGCGCGTGTTCAGGACATCGTCCGGGGTGAGCCACGCACGCCTCGCCTGCATGACGCCCCAGCGCGTGACCGCCAGGGCCTGGCGCGAATGGGCGTCGCTCGAGATGACGAGCCGGACGCCACGGTCGCGCGCCAGCCGCGCCTGGCTGTCGTTGAGATCCAGCCGGTCGACCTGGCTGTTGATTTCGAGGGCCACACCGTGCCGGGCGGCCGCGTCGATGATGGACTCGATGTCCAGCGCGTAGGGTGAACGCTTCAGGATCAGACGCCCGGTCGGGTGGCCGATGACATCCACGTACGGATGCTCGATGGCCCGCAGGATCCGCTCGGTCATCTGGTGCCGATCCTGGTTGAACGCGGAGTGGACCGACGCGATGACGATGTCGAGCTGCGCGAGGCAGTCGTCGGACAGGTCCATCGATCCGTCGGGCAGGATGTCGCACTCGATGCCGGCCAGGATACGCACGCCGTGCCGTCCATCTTCGGCCCTGATGCGGGCCGCATGGGCGGCGGCCCGCGCATCGTCCAGGCCGTTGGCCATCGCGAGGTTCCGGCTGTGGTCCGTGATCGCGATGTACTCCAGGCCGGCGGCCCGTGCCGCCTGCGCCATCTCCACGATCGAGTTGCGGCCATCGGTCTCGGTCGTGTGCATGTGCAGGTCGCCGCGCAGGTGCGCGTGCTCGATCAGCGACGGGAGCGCCCGCGCCTCGGCGGCAGCCACCTCGCCACGATCCTCGCGCAACTCGGGTGGCACCCAGGCGAGGCCGAGCGCTTCGTAGATCTCGTCCTCGGTGGTCCCGGCCAGGCGCGCGCCATCGTCGTTGCGGAAGAGCCCGTACTCGTTCAGCCGCAGGCCCCGTGCCATGGCCCTGTCGCGCAGCACGATGTTGTGCGCCTTCGAGCCCGTGAAGTACTGCATGGCGGCGCCCCGGCTGTCGGACGCGACGATGCGGAGATCGGCCTGGAACCCGCCGTGGATGCGCACGCTGCTCTTGGTCTCGCCGTGTCCCAGCACGCGCTCGACCGGGCCATACTCGATGAAGCGATCCATCAGTGACCGGTCGCAGCCGCTGACGAGGATGTCGATGTCGCCGCACGAGTCCTGGCCTCGTCGCAGGCTGCCGACCGCGTCGATGGTGGCGCCCGGGGCATGGGAGCGCAGGTAGGCGACGAGCGCGGCGGCCGTGTCGTGCGTGTCGGGCAGCAGGTGACGCCCGCCGTGCTGTCGGCGTTCCTCGATTGCCTTGAGGAGGAGGGCTTCCTTCTTCGGCCCCATGCCGCGGAGTGCCCGCACGCGTCCGTCTCGCGCGGCCTGCTCGAGGTCGTCCAGCGTCTTGACACCGAGTTCCCGGTACAGCGTGGCCACGGTCTTCGGCCCGACCCCCTGCAGCCCCATCAGGTCGAGGATGGTGGGGGGGAACTCGGCAAGCAGCTCGCGATGGAAGGCGGCGTCGCCGGTGTCGGCAATCTCCCGGATGCGCGCCGCCAGGTCCTTGCCGATGCCCGGAATCTCCTGGAGCCCCTTCGCATCGAGCGCAGCCATGTCGTGTGGGTGGTTGGCGACGATGTCGGCTGCGTTGCGGTATGCGCGGATCTTGAAGGGGTTCTCGCCCTTGATCTCGAGCAGGTCCGCGATCTCGGCGAGGATGCGCGCGATGCCGGTGTTATCCAACCCGAAGCCCTTCGCGCTCGATGTCGAACTCCAGCAGCCGTGCGCCACCAGCCGCGAGCGCCTCGGCCACGGCGGCCTGCCGGTCCGGAGGACCATAGCAGAAGAGGCAGCCGCCCCCGCCGGCACCGCACACCTTGGCTGCCGTGGCGCCAGCCGATGTCGCGCGCGCGATCAGGTCCTCGATGGCGGGCGTGGTGACACCAGGCGCAAGCCGCTTGCGGTTCTCCCACTCGATGGCGACGTGCCGGCCCACGTCGTCCCAGTCGCCGCGTACGAGTGCCCCGCGCATGGCCGCGGCCGTGTCGCGAATCCGCTCGAAGCATTCGAAGACGTGCGGGTCGCCGTCGGTGTGGCGCTTGGTGATCTCCCAGTTGTTCGTGCCGGAGTTGCGGGGTTCACCGGTGTAGGCGAGGACGAGCCGGCTGCGCAGCGCCGCGATGTCCACCTCGAGGGCGACCCGTTCGATGCCGTCGACGCGCAGTTCGATGGCGGCCACACCACCGTAGAGCGCCGGCCTGTAGTCCTGCACGCCGGTGGGCACCCGGATGGTCTGGCACTCGACGTTCATGGCCACCTGCAGGAGGTCGGCGGGTGCCTCGGACTGCCCGGTCCATCGCGCGAGCGCGCCGCACACGGCAATCGTCAGGGCGGACGAGCCTGCGATGCCGGCGCCGGCCGGCGACTCGCCGCGCGTGGTGAGCACCGCGTTCGCGAGCCGGTAGTGCCGGGCGAGCAGTGCGAGCAGCGGCAGGTCGCTCGTGGCGCCCAGCTCGGACCAGTGCGCGGCGTAGGTGCGCCGGTTGGTATCGATGGACACCAGCTCGATGCCGCCGGCCGGCCGCGACTCGATCGTGGCGTGTGCGCGGAGGCTGATGGCGGCGTTGAGCGTGCACGCCCCTTCATGGAAGAGATACAACGGCCAGATGTCGATCGTGCCGCCCGCGAGGTCGATGCGCGTGGGCGCGGAAGAGGTGAGCACGCCCGAATTATATAGGGTTAGAATTCAGGGGCATGTCGCCTCTCGCGCTTCGACGCCAGATCGGCCAGTTGCTGATCGCCGGCTTCAACGGCGTGCAGGCCCCGGTCGAGTTGAGGTCCATTGCGAGGGAGTTCGGCCTCGGCGGGTCGATTCTCTTTGCACGCAATGTGGAGGAGCCGGCGCAGGTCTCCGAACTTGCGCACGACCTGGCCCGCCTCTCGCCCGAGGTGCCGGGCTGGGTGAGCGTGGACCAGGAAGGCGGCCGGGTGGCCCGGCTGAAGTCGCCCTTCACCGAGTGGCCGCCGATGGCGGTGCTGGGCCGCAGCGGCGATGCCGCCCTGGCCACCCGCTTCGCGCGCGCGCTCGCCGCCGAGCTGAAGGCAGTTGGCATCACGCTCGACTACGCCCCGGTCCTCGACATCCACACGAACCCGAAGAACCCGGTCATTGGCGACCGGGCCCTCGCCGAGGACGCGCGAGCGGTGGCCGAACTCGGCGCCACCATCGTGCGAGTCCTGCAGTCCGAAGGAGTGGCCGCCTGCGGCAAGCACTTCCCCGGTCACGGCGACACCAGCACCGACTCGCATCACGAGCTGCCGCTGATCGAGCACCCGCCCGAACTCCTGCGCGAGCGCGAGTTCCTGCCGTTCCGTGCGGCGATCGACGCCGGCGTGGCGACGATCATGACCGCGCATGTCTTCATCCCGGCGCTGGACGAGGCGCGGCCGGCCACGCTCTCACGCCGCATTGTCACGGGGCTGCTCCGGGAGGAGCTTGGCTTCGAGGGCGTGATCATCAGCGACGACCTCGAGATGAAGGCGCTCGCCAACGACCGCGCAGTGCCCGACTCCGCCGTGGCGGCCATCGAGGCCGGCTGTGACGCGGTGCTCATCTGCTCGGGCGACCACGATGCGCAGGCCGCTGCGCTCGAGGCACTGGTCAGGCGCGTCGAGGACGACCGGGCCTTCGCGAAGCGGGTCGACGATGCGCTGGCGCGGAATCGCCGTGCAAAGGAGCGGTTCCTCGCCACCGGTGTGGCGGCTGCCCCGATGAGCGCCACCGCGCTCCGCCGCGTGCTTGGGCAGGACGAGCACCGTCGCACGGCGGACGAGATGGCCCGATTCGCGTGATGCACCGGCCTCGCAGGCTCACTCGCGGGTCGCGCATCGCGGTCGTCGCCCCCGCCAGTCCATTCGCCCGGACCGAGTTCGACCTTGGCGTCGCCGAAATCGCGGCCCTGGGCTTCGAACCGGTGTGGGACGACACGGTGTTTGCCCGTGAACCGTTCGTGGCCGGATCCGCGCGCCTGCGGGCGGACGCCATTCTGCGGGCGCTGGCCGACCCTGCGATCGATGCGCTCATCGCCGTCCGCGGCGGCTACGGCAGTGCGCAGATCCTCCCGTTCCTCACCCCCTCGGTCGTGCGGGAGGCCGGCAAGGCGATCATCGGGTACAGCGACATCACGGCGCTGCTGGCCTGGGCCACCACCCGGTGCGGCCTGGTGGCGTTCCACGGGCCGATGCTCGAGGGGCGGCTGGCGCGTGGTGCAGCGGGGTACGACCGTGCGACGCTCGAGCGAGCGCTGTGCGTCGCTGCGCCGATGGGCCCGTTCGACGCTCCCGGGCTCGAGGCGCTGGTGCCGGGTGAGCACGCAGGTCCGATCCTCGGTGGCACCATCACCAACCTGCTGTGTTCTCTGGGGACGCCCTACGCCTTCGAGCCTCCGCCGGGATACGTGCTCTTCTTCGACGAAGTCGGCGAGCGGCCCTACCGGCTCGACCGGATGGTCACGCAGTTGAGGCAGAGCGGCCTGCTGGCGAAGGCCGGTGCCGTGGTCATCGGCGAGCTGCCGCGCTGTGACGAGCCCGGCGGTGCCATCACCGGGCGCGCCGCCCTCGCCGCGGCGCTTGCCGACTTTGCCGGGCCGGTCGTCGCCGGGTTTCCCTCGGGACACACACTGGGTCCGCAGCAGACCATTCCCTTCGGCGTGCAGGCCCGCGTGATCGCGGACCGCCGCGCACCGCGTGTCATCATCGAGGAGCCGGCCGTTCAATGACCACCCGTGTGTATCTCATCGGCGCCTGCGGCACCGCGATGGCGACCCTGGCCGCGATGCTGAAACGAAAGGGGCTCGACGTGCGTGGCTCGGACGCCGATGTCTACCCGCCGATGAGCGACTTCCTCGCGTCCGAGGGCATCCCGGTCTTCAGCGGATACGCCGCCGAGCACATCACCTCGGACATCGACCTGGTCGTGGTCGGCAACGCCATCTCGCGCGGAAATCCCGAGCTCGAGGAGGTGCTGGACCGGAAGATCAGGTACTGCTCGCTGCCGGAGGCGATCCGCGAGCACTTCCTCTGGGGGGCGCGCTCGATCGTGCTGGCCGGCACGCACGGCAAGACCACGACGACGTCGCTGACCGGCTGGGTGCTCACGCATGGCGGCGCCGACCCCTCGGTCCTGGTCGGCGGCATCGCCCGGAACCTCGGCGACGGTGGCTCGAGCTACCGGATGGGGCAGGGGCGCGACTTCGTCATCGAGGGCGACGAGTACGACAGCGCCTACTTCGACAAGACAGCGAAGTTCCTGAAATACCTGCCGGACATCGCCGTCGTCAACAACATCGAGTTCGACCACGCCGACATCTACGCCGACATGGACGCCATCACGACCGCCTTCACGCGGTTCGTGCGGCTGGTGCCTCGACGAGGGCTCGTCCTGCTCGGGGGCGACAACCCGGCGGCGCTGGCCCTGGCCGAGCGCGCCGTGTCGCGAGTGCAGACCTTCGGTACCGGCCCTGACCTGGACTGGCAGGCGCACGACCTCACCGCCGGCCCGGCCTCCACGCACTTCCATGTGCGTCGTGGCGGACTGCCATTCGGCGAGTTCCAGGTGCCGCTCCTCGGCGCGCACAACGTGCGCAATGCGCTCGCCGCCATCGCGGTCGCCACGGAGGTGGGGCTCGATCCGATCCGCATCCGCGAGGCGCTCCGGCTGTTCGCAGGTGTGCGCCGCCGGCTGGAGGTGGTCGGCACGGCCGCCGGCGTCACGGTCTACGACGACTTCGCACACCACCCGACCGCCGTGTCCGAGACGCTCAATGCGCTGCGGGCCTCGAACCCCGACGCACGCATCTGGGCGGTCTTCGAACCACGATCGGCCTCGTCCTGCCGGCGCGTGTTCCAGGACGACTTCGCCAATGCCTTCGGGGCGGCAGACGAGGTACTGATTGCCCCGGTGTTCCGCTCCACGCTGCCGGAGGCGGAGCGGCTGTCGGTTGCCGACCTCGTGGGGGACCTGCGGGCCCGGGGACAGCGTGCGGACGCGCCCGACTCGCTCGACGCCATCATCGCCACGATCGTGCAGGAGCACCGCCCCGGTGATCTCGTCGTGCTCATGTCGAACGGCGGGTTCGGCGGCATCCACCGGCGTCTGCTGTCGGCGCTCGCCTCCGCCGCGCCCCGATGAACGACGCCCGCCTGGTGTTCGACGGCGACAGCGCCCTGCTGGCCGAGTTCGATGAACGTATCGACCCGGCGGTGAACGCACGTGCCCTGGCCTGCGCGGCAGCCGTGCAGGCGGCCGGCCTGCGCGGCGTGCGCGACGTCGTACCTGCCTTCAGGTCGGTCACCGTCTACTTCGATCCGCTACTGACGGACGTCGATCGCCTGCACGCCCTGCTCGGGCTGGCGGCGGCTCAGGGTGCCGGTGCCGACGGCACGGCAACCGCGGGTCGGGAAGTCGAGATCCCGGTCTGCTACGACCCGCCGTTCGGGCCGGACCTCGATGACGTGGTGCAGGTGAGCGGGTTGACCCGCGCGGCGGTCATCGACGCGCATGCAGCGGGGACCTACCGGGTCTACATGCTCGGGTTCGTGCCCGGTTTTGCGTATCTGGGCGAGGTCGACCCACGCATTGCGGTGCCCCGGCGTCCCGCCCCGCGTACAGCCGTCCCTGCCGGTTCGGTCGGGATTGCTGGCCGCCAGACCGGGGTCTACCCCAGGCAGACGCCCGGTGGCTGGAACATCATCGGGCGCACGCCGCTGCAGATGGCGCCGCTGACACCGCACGCCCCCACGCTCCTGCGTGCGGGCGACTCGGTGCGGTTTCGCGTTGTCGGGCGCCGCGAGTTCGATGCGGTTGCCGAGGCCGTGGAGGAGCGGTGAGTGCCCTGCTCGAAGTCATGTCGCCGGGGTTGCTGACGACAGTCCAGGATCTCGGCCGCTGGGGGCACCAGGCGCTCGGGGTGCCCGTGGCCGGTCCCATGGACCCGTTCGCGCACCGCCTGGCGAATGCCCTCGCCGGCAATCCCAGGGATGCGGCGGTCCTGGAGATCACGCTGGTCGGACCCACCCTCGCCTTCACCGAGTCGCGCGTGGTCGCCGTCACGGGTGCGGAGTTCGACCTGCGCCTCGACGATCAGCCGGTACCTGCCATGACCTCGATTGCCGTGCGACCCGGCTCTGTCCTCCGCTTCGGGGCACGCCGGCGAGGGGCGCGCGCGTACCTGGCCGTCGCTGGCGGCATCGACACGCCGCCGGTCCTGGGGAGCCGCGCCACGCACGTGCCAACGTCGACCGGCGGCTTCCAGGGACGCAGCCTGCGACGCGGCGACCGGCTTCCCATTGGTCCGGCGTCGCGCGCGAGGAAGCCGCCGCGCATGGGGCAGACACGCGTGCCCCCGGTCGACCTGTCGGCAGTGCTGCGGGTGCTGCCGGGACCAGACGCGCACCGGTTCGCCCTCGACGCGTTGGAAACCCTCACCTCCACGCCCTACCATGTGGGGGTGCAGTCCGATCGCATGGCATTCCGCCTCGCCGGGCCAGCCATCACACACCGGCAGTCGGCCGACATCATCTCCGAGCCGACGCCAGCCGGCGGCGTGCAGGTACCCGCATCCGGCCAGCCGCTCCTGCTGATGGCCGACCGCCAGACCGCGGGCGGTTACGCACGGCTGGCCACGGTCATCTCCGCCGATCTCGGCGTGGCCGGCCAGGCCTGCCCCGGCGACCGCCTCCGTTTCGCCGTCTGCAGCCGCCGCGAGGCGATCGCCGCGCTCGTGGCCAGGGAGCGGCCCCTGCTGGCCCTGGAGACCCAGACCCAGTGAACACCTTCACGCAGGTGCTGGTCGGGCGATTCGGCGCCGACCGGGTTCTCGAGGAGGCGCCCCTGCGCGAGTACACGACGTTCCGCGTCGGTGGGCCGGCGCAGTGGCTGCTGGAGACGCGGAGCAGCGACGACCTCGTCGCCGCGATGCAGCTCGCGTACGACGGCGGCGTGCCGGTGGTGCTGCTCGGCGGCGGATCGAACGTCCTCGTGTCCGACGCGGGCGTCCGTGGCCTGGTCATCCGTCCGAGGGGCGGCACCATCGAACGGGTGGACGAGGGGCACATCAGGGCCGACGCCGCAGTCACCATCAACGGCCTGGTGCGATGGACGATCACGCACGGCGTGGCGGGCATCGAGGAGTGGGCAGGCACGCCAGGCACGGTGGGCGGCGCCGTGTTCGGCAACGCGCACTTCGGCGGGCGGCTCATCAGTGAGCTGATCTCGTCCGTCCGCCTCTGTTCGAAGGCCGGCCTGGTCACGGAAGTCGCCACGGCGGACATGGGCTTCGGCTACGATCGAAGCCGCCTGCAGGCCACGGGTGAGGTGCTGCTCTCGGCCGACTTCGTTGTGCAGCCCGGCGAACCGGCGGCGCTGCGGGAGCGGGCGCGTCAGTCGCTGGCGTACCGGAAGCGGACGCAGCCGCTCGAGAAGGCCAGTGCCGGTTGTGTGTTCCAGAACCCGGTGCCCGGGACTGACGTGGTGCCCGACGGGATTCCCTGGTCTGCCGGGGCGCTCGTCGACCGGGCCGGTCTCAAGGGCGCCGTGCTCGGCGGTGCCCGGGTCTCTCCGGTGCACGGCAACTTCATCGTGAATGAAGGCGGTGCCACGGCGTCCGAGATCAGGCGGCTCATCGAGCAGTGCCGGAGCGCCGTCCGCGAGCGATTCGGCGTGGAACTGCGCGAGGAGATCGTCTACCTCGGTGAGTTCGAGCGCTGACGCACTGGATTTGAGATTTCAGACTGCAGACTTCAGATTGGCGATTGGCAATTAGCGACTAACGATTCCCTCTATGTCCTCTCTCCTGATCGAAGGTGGCCGTCGGCTCTCCGGCGCCGTTGACGTCGAAGGCAACAAGAACGCCGCGCTGCCGCTGCTGGCCGCGTGTCTCCTCACCACCGAGGAGTGTGTGCTCACGAACATGCCGCGCATCCGCGACGTGGAGGTGATGGCGCAGCTCCTGGTCGACCTTGGCGCGCAGGTGGACGGCATCGGCACGACCACCGTGCGCGTGCGCTGCCCCGAGGTGGTGAAGGACGAGCCCGACGGCGCGATGGTGGGACGCCTGCGCGGGTCCGTCCTGCTGCTCGGCCCGCTGCTCGCGCGGCGCGGGCGGGCGAAACTGGCGCCGCCGGGAGGCGACTTCCCGGCACGTCGCACCATCTCCACGCACCTCGAGGCATTGGTCGCGATGGGCGCGCGCGTGCTCGACCAGCCCGGGCACGTACTCGAGTGCCCGGACGGCCTGAAGCCGACATCCATCTACCTCTACGAAGCGTCGGTCACCGGCACCGAGACGGCCCTGCTCGCCGCCGCGGCAGCCCCCGGCGTCAGCGAGATTCGGCACGCCGCACAGGAGCCGCACGTCGTGGAGCTCTGCCTGTTCCTGCAGAAGCTCGGCGTCGGCATCACCGGCGCCGGGTCGTCCACGATCAGGGTGGAGGGCGGGGCCCGTTTCGGCGGGGCGACACACACGCTCTGGGGCGACTACATCGAGGCCGGCAGCTGGGCGGTGGTGGCAGCCATCACGGGTGGCGAGATCGACGTCCGCGGTGCGCGGTTCGAGGACATCGAGGTGATTGCCGCCGTGCTCAAGCGGCTCAACATCCAGTGCTCCATGGTGGGCGACGTGTTCCGCGTCGAGCAGTCGCGTCCGAAAGCCGCCGGTCGCATCACGACCGGTCTCTGGCCAGGCTTCCCGAGCGACCTCGTCAGCCTCGTCACCGTGCTGGCCACGCAGGCCGAAGGCCGGACGCTCGTGCACGACTGGCTGTACGAACTGCGGCTCTTTGCCCTCGAACAACTCAGCGGCATGAGCGCGGATCTCTTCCTCTGCGATCCGCACCGCATCATCGTCACCGGGCCGCGCAGGCTGCGCGGCCGTCCGCTGGACAGCCGCGACCTGCGCTCGGGCATGGCGCTGATTGCCGCAGCGCTGGCAGCGGATGGGGAGAGCAGGGTGACCCCGCTCGAGACCGTGGAGCGCGGCTACGCGCAGCTCGTCGACCGGCTCAGGATGCTGGGCGCGTCCGTGCAGCGGATGGCCTAGCCCCCGTCAGCGGGGCTGGCCGGTGCTCGGAAGGACCGGGCGCTGGATGGTGGGCGACCCGGCGCCGGGCGTGCCGCCTGGAGGCTGCCCCTGGTTCTGGGCCGGCGTGTCGCGGGGCGGCGGCTCGATGATGGCCGGCAGCTGGACCGTCGGCGCGCCGGAGTCGCGCCCTACCCGGAACGCCACCAGGTCGGACTCCTCGAGGTCGAGCACCCGGACGATGTGGGGCGTGAGCGTGAGGATGATGTCCGTCTGGTTGGACTCCATCTTCGAGTGGGCGAAGAGCCGCCCGATGACCGGCAGGTCGATCAGCCCGGGCACACCCTCCAGCACGCGCCGTTCATCGTCGCGGATCAGGCCTGCGAGCATGTTCGTCTCGCCGTCGCGCAGCCGGATGACCGTGCTGATCTCGCGGTTGCCGAAGGTGGGGAGCCCGCCGTACCCGGTGCCCGAGATGCTCTGCACCGCGATCTTCAGTGTCAGCGTCACGTCATCGTCGTGGTGCGTGCGCGGCGTGATGTCGATGTTGACGCCGATGTTCTCGTAGTTGAACGACGTGATGGGCTGCTGGTTGGTGCCACCCTGCAGGAGCGGTTGGAACGTGGTGACCGGCACGGGAATGCGCTCGCCGAACCGGGCCTGGGCCGGCATGCCCTCGGAGGTCCGGAGCTGCGGGTTCGCGAGCGTGCGCGTGTTGGTGTCGGTCTTGAGGAGCCGGTAGTAGAGCGACGGCAGGTTCGCGAGCAGCACGTCGGACTGGGTGAGGTTGCGCAGCGTGCGCAGGTTCAGGGTGCTGCTGCTTCCGGTATCGACGCCTGCGGTGCCGTTGATGCCGGCCGAGCCGGGGGAGGCCAGCTGGAGGCCGTACTCCGCCAGCTTCGTGCGGTCCACCTCGAGCAGCTCGACGTCGATGATCACCTCGGGCCGTGCCTTGTCGATGGCCGAGATCACGCGCGCGGCGGCAGCGATGCGCTCCGGCGTGTCCTTCACCGTGACCGCGTTCGTGGCGGTGACCGGGGATACCCGCCTGGCGTCGAGCACCATGCGCAGCAGGTCCATCGTCTCCTTCAGGTCGGCGTTGCTCAGGTAGAAGGTGCGGACCACCTCCTCCTCGTACTCGCGACGCTTGGCCGGCGTGTCCGGGACGATGAGCAGGCTGCGCTGGCCCGTCACGCGGAAGAAGTTCTGGGTCGCCTCGGACACCGTGCGGATCGCGCTCTCGAGCGACGCATTGCGCAGGTCGACCGTGAGCGGCGCCCCACGAAAGGCTGGGTCGAACGTGATGCTGAGGTTCGCGAGCCGCGCGATGGCCAGGTAGACGTCGCGGCTGTTCGCGTCACGGAACACCAGCGACGTGGGCATCTGGACGTTGCCCGGCAGTTCGAGTCCTGCCGGTGGCGTGTCGCGGGCCCGCTCGATCAGCGCCTGCAGCTGCGTCTTGCCTTCACGGGCGACGGCCACACGCGTGCGCAACTGGCCGCGCACATCGCGGAGGGCGGTTTCGATGTCGGCATTCGTGGGGTTCAGTTCGAGGGCCAACTCGTACTCGACGAGAGCCTGGTCCAGCTTGCCGGTGGCGGCGAACCGCCGACCGCTGGCGAAGTGGGCCGTGGACGCACGGAGCTTGGCGCGTTCGAGGGCCAGTCGGGCGTTTGCGTCGCCCGGGTGCTGGCGAAGCTGGTTGGTGTACTCGGCAACCGCCACGTCGTAGTCCTGACGCTGCTCGGCTGCCGCACCGCGGCGCAGCGCGGCGCTGCTGGCGCAGCCCGACACCAGGGCGGCCAGGAGGAGCGCCGCGAAAAGGGACGAACGGTTACCGCCCGCCTGCATCCGTGATGACATCGACACCGCGCGGAATACGAAACGTGAACTCGCTATCGGCCAGGCCGACATTCTCCTTCATATTGGCGAACGAGAACATCGAGGTTCCACCCTGGCTGTCGGCCGACACCATGCCGCGCAGGGCGAGCGAACCCGGCTCGACCAGCAGGACGAGCCAATCGTAATCCGGTTGCCGGGTCCGTGGCACGAGCTTGAGCGCCCGGGTGCCAGCCGCGAAGCCGGCCGGCACGTCCCCCTCAGAGGCCGTGAAGTCGCGCGTCAGGTCGCCCTTGCCGGTCAGGAACAGTGCGGGTGTACTGGCGGTGTCGTCTTTCGGGACGGTGCCGACAATGACCTGCCTGTCCGCCGGGATGTACGAGTACACCTTCACGCCGTCCGAGATGAACTGCTTCACCTCGGGAGTGGAGTAGTCCCACCGCATGCGGCCCGGTTTCTTGATCAGCAGGCGGCCCTTCTCGGTGATCTGCTTCTTGAGGACACCGCCGCGGTAGGTGTGGGTGAAGTCGGCGGAAAAATCGCGGATCGACGCGTACTTCCGCTGGAGGGACTGTGCCAGTTCGGCGGGGGTGGTCGGCTGGGCCTGCGCCGGAACCAGCGCCAGGCAGGCGAGGAGGCAGGCGGCGAAGCCACGGGGCATCATGGGTCCACGATAGCACTCCCGGCCCACCTGAGGGTGGGGGCGGGGAACGAAGGTGCCCCGCCCCGTTGGGCCGGGCACCTCCACCGCGTCGGTGTCTCAGACCCTCGCCCGCCGGCCTACGGCCAGGCGGTAGATCCAGAGCAGGACGATGGCACCCAGCAGCGACATCAGGAATCCGGCGCCGTCCTCGGGGCCGTACCAGCCGAGCGCCCGTCCCAGGTAACCGCCGGCCACCGCCCCGGCGATCCCCAGCAGCATCGTCACGATGATGCCCCCCGGATCGCGTCCGGGCATGAGCAGCTTGGCAATGGCCCCGACAATGAGGCCGAACACGATCCAGCCGATGATCCCGAACATCCACGCACCTCCGGCTCGGAGGCCTTGCAAGCGACGCGACCTCAACGGTCGGCCGCAGGCGCTGAGGAGTCCCCGGACTTCGTCGTGGATGGTGGTCTGATCAGGCCGCGCGTTTGGCGTGGGCGCCGGTCACGGTCTCGACCGCCCCCTGGGTCTCGGCCTGCAGCTTCAGGAGCAGGGCAATGAGCAGGGGAGAGAGAGGAATGGGCGCGGGGTCAGGACGCTGTCCTTTCGGGTTCTGCCAGAAGAAAGCCATGCCCATCCGTTCCGCAACCCCGATGCCGGTGCGGCGACGTGCAGCACAGTGCCGCGCCGGTCGCTGCGGCGACAGGGAATCGACGGCCCGTTACGATTCTGTGTCCGGATCAGGACCCGGCGCCGCCCGGCTCGCGACCGGTGGCTGGTAACATCTCGTCCGATGGAAGACTTCGAGATCTATCAGGCGATTGGCGAAGAGGGGTTCGAGCGGCTGGTGGCGGCGTTCTACCGACAGGTGCCTGGAGACGACATCCTCGGCCCGATGTATCCGCCCGACGACCTGGAGGGGGCCGAGCAGCGCCTCCGCGACTTCCTGATCGGTCGTTTCGGCGGCCCGCAGCGTTATATCGAGCAGCGTGGCCATCCCCGGCTGCGGATGCGGCATGCGCCCTTTGCCATCGACGGAGCCGCGCGCGATCGCTGGGTGCAGCTGATGTCCCGGGCGCTCGACGAGACCGGTCTGCCGCGCGAAGTGGAACTGGCGCTGCGGCCCTTCTTCGAGGGTGTCGCGACAATGATGATGAACACCCGGCCGGGCCCACCCGTCTCCTAGCGCCTTCGCCCTCGAGCCCGGTCGCGGGTGTCGGCTCAGGGTTCCGGCTGACGACGGGAGCGTGTCTCCCGGAGGAGCGGCCACGGCCTGGTGGCAAGCCAGCGCTGGTGGCAGATCGAGCAGCCGAAAGACTGGACGACCGCATCGCGCGACATCAGCACGATGTCGTGTGAACCGCATCGAGGGCAGGTCTCGCGGTTCATCGGGTCGGTCGTGCGCGGGGCTTTGGGCCTCGGGTGCGCCGACGCACCCGTGAGTGCCGACTTCCCCTGTGGCTCCTGCTCATCGACCCAATGTGCACAGAGCGAGCACTCGGCCTCGGTCACCACGTGCGGGGGACCAGGGGGTCTGGTGCACACCGGCATCGGGCCATTCCATGTGATCCATCGGCAGTTCAGCGGCGAGACTTCGGAAGCGACGACGCTCATCTCAGGGCTCCGCGGAGCGGGGTTTCCAGAATCGTGCCGTCGGCAAACCCTCGAAAATCCAAGCCATCCTTACGGCGTCGCGGGGGTGAACCCCGGGTTTCCGGCGGGTGCGCGCCTGGGGCGCCCGGATTCCGGCTGGCCGAGGGGGCGCGTGGTAGCATCGCGCGAAAACGATCGGAGGACCCATGCAACTGCCGGATGCCGTCAGGGAGTGCTTCACCCGCTATGTCACCGCGTTTCCGGTCCCGCAGGGCAGCCCAGGAGAGGCGTTCGAGGAGACGGCGAGGCAGTGGACCATCAGGTTCGCCGAGCAGGTGGCGTTCGAGCTGCCGGGCCAGGGCTGGGGGATGAAGCGCGCCGATCCGAACCGGCCGATCAGCAAGGACACGATCACCCGGCTCGAAGGCGAGCGGATGTTCATCTGGGACCTGCTCGTCGGCACCGGCACGGGAGCTCCCCGGGCCACCGAGAACCCGCAGGGGGAGGAGATTCACGACCAGGTGTTCGTGCCGGTCACGCCGACGAACCACCTGCTGGTGCCGCCTCCGCCACCGCCGCCCGAGTCATCCTCGACCACGACGCCAGGACGGAAGAAGACCCCCTCGGTGTCGAATGGCGGGCTGGAGACTGCCGCCGCTGTCGAGCATCTTGCGGCGATCCGCAAGACGCTAGAGGCGATTCTGAAGGAGCAGGAGGAGACACGCGCGATGCTCAAGGCGCTCGCCGAGCGGGTCCCCTGAGGCGGGCTAGTTCGTCGAGCAGCTCACGTTCGGGTTGAACTGGGCGAACATGCCGGACGGGTTCGGTTCCCAGGTCCAGACGTGCAGGTCGTAGTGCCAGGGCTGACCCGGTTCGTGGCCCGGCATCGGCCCATCGAAGCCCTGCCCGAAGAGCATCGGCTGGGGCGGCGGGTTCGACGGATCGGCGATCGGCACGAACCACTCGACGCCGACGAGCTTGAAGCCGCCGCCGTTCTTCGGCGCGTAGAGCAGCAGTTCCGGCTTCGTGGGATCGACCGTGAGGTCGGAGGCGAGTGCGGGGTTCACGCTGTGGATGCCCATGCCGCCGAGCCCGGGCACCTCGACACATTCGTCGGCTGACGGCGGCAGGAAGCCGTCGGCAATCGCCTTGTCCACGTCGTGATACTTCGCGGTAGCCTGGCGCACGGCAGCGAGCAGCGACGCGGGTGCCGCGGCGGCGCGCATAGTGTCTGCTGCGGTGGCCGAGCCGATCGCAAAGGCTGGTGCGGCGGCCGTGCCGGCGGATGGTGCTGCCGGATTGGCGTCCTGCGAGCAGGCAGTGGCGGTGATGGCGAGCAGGCTGGCGATGAGCGAGAGCGACTTCATGAACCCTCCAGGTTCGATGCGGGACAGGTGTCAGGCAGGCGGCGGGTGACGACGCCCACGATCCTGAACGCGACGAACGTGGAATGACCCCGCAGGTGATACCTTCGGACATGGTCGAACTCCCCGCCCATGTTCCCCGTCAGCACGCCGCGTTCCTGCACCGTGCGGTGCCGCGCCTTGCCAGCGATGCCCGCGTGATCGGCGTGGCTGCGGCCGGCTCGCTTGCGGGCGGGCAGATGGACGAGTTCAGCGATCTCGATCTCGTCATCGGGATCGAGCCCGATGCGGTCTCCTCGATGATGACCGCACGGCAGGCGGTCGCGGCCGACCTGGGTCCACTGGCAGCCGCATTCACTGGCGAGCACGTGGGTGAACCCCGTCTGCTGATCTGTCTCTACGAAGGAGAGCCTGAAGCGGCCCCGCTGCACGTCGACCTGAAGTTCGTGTCACTCAAGGACCTGGGGCCTCGAGTGGACGAGCCTGTCGTGCTATGGGCACGCGACGCACGCTTCGCGGTCGCACTGCTTGCCGGAGAAGGACGGTATCCACCCCCGGACCCTCAGTGGATCGAGGAGCGCTTCTGGGTGTGGCTGCACTACGGCGCGGCGAGGCTGGGGCGTGGCGAACTGTTCGAGACGCTCGACATGCTGGGTTTTCTCCGGTCGCGCGTCTTCGGGCCCTTGTCCCTGATCGAAGCGGGAGCGACACCGTCTGGCGTAAGGCGTCTCGAGACGCAGGCGCCTGAGCGGGCCGCGGCTGTCGCGGCGACGGTGGCGGCGTATGACGGGGCGTCGTGCCTGCGCGCGCTGATGGCGGCTGCGGACCTCTACCGCTCACTGCGCGACGGTATCAGCCCGCCTGTACTGCCCAACCGTGACGCCGAGCGGGTGGCGCTCGACTACATCCACGCCGTCGCAAGGGCCCTCGGTGTGCCGGTCGGGCGCCGCTGACGGGCGGTGCCGAGCCACGGCTGCCCGTGCGCTCCGCCCACCGGTCAGCGGGGCGGCTTGACCTGAGCCGTCCACTGCTCCTTGTGGCCGCGCAGGCCGACGGGCAGTGCGAGGCCAACGCGTTTCCTGCGGAGGTCACTCCCCGGGGCGGCGTGCGACAGCATGAAGGCCGCCGCATCGGCGTAGGGAATGATCATCTCCGGGATCCGCGCCGCGAACAGCGGGAGCAGCGCATCGGGTGCGAGCGCCTCCACGCCGTCGGGCATCGGCGTGGGAAGCCGGTCGACCGACATCCGCAGGCGCTCGGCGCCCACCGGCGGCTGATCCACCATCGGCCCAGGGCAGAGCAGTCGCCAGTCCAGGTCCGATCGCTGCAGCCGCTCGTGATTGACCCCATGGGGCCAGTAGGTGTCCTTGAGCGGGGGAAAGTCCAGGCCGCGACGCCCGGTCGCATCGAGGTCCAGCAGGCCCGCCCCGGCGAGGAACCAGCAGACCGGGCGTGCGCCCGGCGCCATCACCTCGACTTCGGAGACGACCCGGTCGAACAGGTCCACGAAGCGCGGTCCCTCCGTGACGAGACCTGCACACGAGATCATCACGTCGTGCCCGTCGAGAAATGCCGCCAGTGCGCCGGACGGCATGTCACGGATGTCGGCTTCGAGGATGCGCACCCGCGCGCGGACATCCGGCGCGAGCCGATCCGCGGAGCGGACCAGCACCGACGTGTCGTAACCCTTGTCCACTGCGATACGCGCGACGTGGCTGCCGAGCGATCCGGTGGCGCCGAGAATGGCGAGACGTGGCATGACGCGATACCTGTAACAGCAACGCCCGGCTTGCAGCCGGGCGTCAGCGCCGTATCCGTTGTCTGGCTTGGTCTTGTTTGGTGGACGGCACGAGGATCGAACTCGTGACCTCCGCATTGCGAACGCGGCGCTCTCCCAGCTGAGCTAGCCGCCCACTCTCACTCGACGCGCC